>NZ_MDKB01000010.1 GCF_001715295.1 Streptomyces griseus
GTGCTGGACATGCTCGGCCCCGGTGACCGGGACGACGACATCGCGCTGCTGGCCGCCCGGTTCGACGGGATCGCGCCGAGCGATGTCGCCTACTGGTCCCTGGATCCGGAGGACGCCGCCCCGGGGCGGGCCCGCCGGCTCGCCCGCAGGGCACTCGACCGGTGGGGGCTGGACGACCTCTCGGACGAGATGGAGCTGCTCGTCAGCGAGGTGGTGACCAACGCCGTGCGGTACGCGGAGCGGCCGGTGACCCTGCGGCTGCTGCGCACGGACACGCTGCGCTGCGAGGTGGGCGACGACTCCCCGCAGCTGCCCCGGCAGCGCCGGGCCCGGGAGACGGACGAGGGCGGGCGCGGCCTGTT
>NZ_MDKB01000011.1 GCF_001715295.1 Streptomyces griseus
ACGGTGACCGTCTCGCCGCAGACGGACGGGTTCGGATCGACCGACACCGTCACCGCGCTCGTGGCCGGGTCGACCGTGACGTCCGTCGCGCCGGTGGACGGCAGGAAGCAGCTGTCGCCCGTGTACGAGACGTTGACCGTGCCGGTTTCCAGTGTGGTCGTCGTGACGCAGGCGGTGCCGTCGGTGGCCAGGGGTACGGTTTCGTCGAGTCCGCCGGGGGCGGTGAAGGTGACCGAGCCGGTGGGGGTGCCGCTGCCCGGGGCGACCGCTGTCACCGTCGCGCACACGGTGACCGTCTCGCCGCACACGGACGGGTTCGG
>NZ_MDKB01000012.1 GCF_001715295.1 Streptomyces griseus
GTCACCAGGGAATATTTAGGCTTAGCGGGTGGTCCCGCCAGATTCACACGGGATTTCTCGGGCCCCGTGCTACTTGGGTGGTTCTCAAGCAAGCCGTTGATGTTTCAGCTACGGGGGTCTTACCCTCTACGCCGGACCTTTCGCATGTCCTTCGCCTACATCAACGGTTTCTGACTTGCCGACCAATCGGCAGATTGATCAAGAGAACTCCCACAACCCCGTAAGCGCAACCCCTGCCGGGTATCACACGCATACGGTTTGGCCTCATCCGGTTTCGCTCGCCACTAC
>NZ_MDKB01000013.1 GCF_001715295.1 Streptomyces griseus
CTTACCTGGGTTTCCGGGTCAGAGGCCAGTACACCGGCGAATGTTCGGTGCTGGTTGCTCATGGGTGGAACGTTGACTATTCGGCACGACAGGTTGGTCATTGCTAGTACTGCTTCGGCGTGGAACGTGGTGATGGATCGGTCGGGTCGGGCACGCTGTTGGGTGTCTGAAGGTATGGCCGTGAGGCTGCCTTCGGTTGCCGGCCCCAGTGCACTCACCTGTAAGGGTG
>NZ_MDKB01000014.1 GCF_001715295.1 Streptomyces griseus
CACCCTTACAGGTGAGTGCACTGGGGCCGGCAACCGAAGGCAGCCTCACGGCCATACCTTCAGACACCCAACAGCGTGCCCGACCCGATCAACCCGATTCCGTGTTCCACGCCGAAGCAGTACTAACGAAAACCAGCCAACCGTGCCGAATAGTCAACGTTCCACCCATGAGCAACCAGCACCGAACATTCGCCGGTGTACTGGCCTCTGACCCGGAAACCCAGGTAAG
>NZ_MDKB01000015.1 GCF_001715295.1 Streptomyces griseus
GAAACATCTCAGTACCCTCAGGAAGAGAAAACAACCGTGATTCCGGGAGTAGTGGCGAGCGAAACCGGATGAGGCCAAACCGTATGCGCTGTCTCTTATACACATCTAGATGTGTATAAGAGACAGTTCTTATTCCGATCGGTCGTTCCGCTCTCGTGTTGTGATCCCGATTACGGGAAAACATTCACGGAGAGTTTGATCCTGGCTCAGGAC
>NZ_MDKB01000016.1 GCF_001715295.1 Streptomyces griseus
TCCTTCATCGGTTCCTGGTGCCAAGGCATCCACCGTGCGCCCTTAAAAACTTGGCCACAGATGCTCGCGTCCACTGTGCAGTTCTCAAACAACGACCAGCCACCCATCACCCCACCCTTACAGGTGAGTGCACTGGGGCCGGCAACCGAAGGCAGCCTCACGGCCATACCTTCAGACACCCAACAGCGTGCCCGACCCGA
>NZ_MDKB01000001.1:2443-3068 GCF_001715295.1 Streptomyces griseus
CAGTCGTGACTGCGTGCCTTTTGAAGAATGAGCCTGCGAGTTAGCGGTGTGTAGCGAGGTTAACCCGTGTGGGGAAGCCGTAGCGAAAGCGAGTCCGAACAGGGCGTTTGAGTTGCACGCTCTAGACCCGAAGCGGAGTGATCTAGCCATGGGCAGGTTGAAGCGGAGGTAAGACTTCGTGGAGGACCGAACCCACCAGGGTTGAAAACCTGGGGGATGACCTGTGGTTAGGGGTGAAAGGCCAATCAAACTCCGTGATAGCTGGTTCTCCCCGAAATGCATTTAGGTGCAGCGTCGTGTGTTTCTTGCCGGAGGTAGAGCACTGGATAGGCGATGGGCCCTACCGGGTTACTGACCTTAGCCAAACTCCGAATGCCGGTAAGTGAGAGCACGGCAGTGAGACTGTGGGGGATAAGCTCCATGGTCGAGAGGGAAACAGCCCAGAGCATCGACTAAGGCCCCTAAGCGTACGCTAAGTGGGAAAGGATGTGGAGTCGCAGAGACAACCAGGAGGTTGGCTTAGAAGCAGCCACCCTTGAAAGAGTGCGTAATAGCTCACTGGTCAAGTGATTCCGCGCCGACAATGTAGCGGGGCTCAAGCGTACCGCCGAAGTCGTGTCATTCA
>NZ_MDKB01000001.1:3074-4924 GCF_001715295.1 Streptomyces griseus
TGGATGGGTAGGGGAGCGTCGTGTGCCGGGTGAAGCAGCCGCGGAAGCGAGTTGTGGACGGTTCACGAGTGAGAATGCAGGCATGAGTAGCGATACACACGTGAGAAACGTGTGCGCCGATTGACTAAGGGTTCCTGGGTCAAGCTGATCTGCCCAGGGTAAGTCGGGACCTAAGGCGAGGCCGACAGGCGTAGTCGATGGACAACCGGTTGATATTCCGGTACCCGCTTTGAAACGCCCAGTACTGAATCAGGCGATGCTAAGTCCGTGAAGCCGGCCCGATCTCTTCGGAGTTGAGGGTAGTGGTGGAGCCGACGAACCAGACTTGTATTAGGTAAGCGATGGGGTGACGCAGGAAGGTAGTCCAGCCCGGGCGGTGGTTGTCCCGGGGTAAGGGTGTAGGACGCACGGTAGGTAAATCCGTCGTGCATGAAGTCTGAGACCTGATGCCGAGCCGATTGTGGTGAAGTGGATGATCCTATGCTGTCGAGAAAAGCCTCTAGCGAGTTTCATGGCGGCCCGTACCCTAAACCGACTCAGGTAGTCAGGTAGAGAATACCGAGGCGTTCGGGTGAACTATGGTTAAGGAACTCGGCAAAATGCCCCCGTAACTTCGGGAGAAGGGGGGCCATCTTTGGTGATCCGATTTACTCGGTGAGCTGGGGGTGGCCGCAGAGACCAGCGAGAAGCGACTGTTTACTAAAAACACAGGTCCGTGCGAAGCCGTAAGGCGATGTATACGGACTGACGCCTGCCCGGTGCTGGAACGTTAAGGGGACCGGTTAGTGCACTTTCGGGTGTGCGAAGCTGAGAACTTAAGCGCCAGTAAACGGCGGTGGTAACTATAACCATCCTAAGGTAGCGAAATTCCTTGTCGGGTAAGTTCCGACCTGCACGAATGGCGTAACGACTTCTCGACTGTCTCAACCATAGGCCCGGTGAAATTGCACTACGAGTAAAGATGCTCGTTTCGCGCAGCAGGACGGAAAGACCCCGGGACCTTTACTATAGTTTGATATTGGTGTTCGGTTCGGCTTGTGTAGGATAGGTGGGAGACTTTGAAGCGGCCACGCCAGTGGTTGTGGAGTCGTCCTTGAAATACCACTCTGGTCGTGCTGGATGTCTAACCTGGGTCCGTGATCCGGATCAGGGACAGTGTCTGATGGGTAGTTTAACTGGGGCGGTTGCCTCCTAAAGAGTAACGGAGGCGCCCAAAGGTTCCCTCAGCCTGGTTGGCAATCAGGTGTTGAGTGTAAGTGCACAAGGGAGCTTGACTGTGAGACCGACGGGTCGAGCAGGGACGAAAGTCGGGACTAGTGATCCGGCAGTGGCTTGTGGAAGCGCTGTCGCTCAACGGATAAAAGGTACCCCGGGGATAACAGGCTGATCTTCCCCAAGAGTCCATATCGACGGGATGGTTTGGCACCTCGATGTCGGCTCGTCGCATCCTGGGGCTGGAGTCGGTCCCAAGGGTTGGGCTGTTCGCCCATTAAAGCGGTACGCGAGCTGGGTTTAGAACGTCGTGAGACAGTTCGGTCCCTATCCGCTGTGCGCGTAGGAATATTGAGAAGGGCTGTCCCTAGTACGAGAGGACCGGGACGGACGAACCTCTGGTGTGCCAGTTGTCCTGCCAAGGGCATGGCTGGTTGGCTACGTTCGGAAAGGATAACCGCTGAAAGCATCTAAGCGGGAAGCCTGCTTCAAGATGAGTATTCCCACCACCTTGAGTGGTTAAGGCTCCCAGTAGACGACTGGGTTGATAGGCCAGATGTGGAAGCCCGGTAACGGGTGGAGCTGACTGGTACTAATAGGCCGAGGGCTTGTCCTCAGTTGCTCGCGTCCACTGTGTT
>NZ_MDKB01000001.1:4962-5263 GCF_001715295.1 Streptomyces griseus
GGCCAGATGTGGAAGCCCGGTAACGGGTGGAGCTGACTGGTACTAATAGGCCGAGGGCTTGTCCTCAGTTGCTCGCGTCCACTGTGTTAGTTCTGAAATAACGAACGGCCGTGTTGTTCCGGTGTTGGTTAATTTCATAGTGTTTCGGTGGTCATTGCGTTAGGGAAACGCCCGGTTACATTCCGAACCCGGAAGCTAAGCCTTTCAGCGCCGATGGTACTGCAGGGGGGACCCTGTGGGAGAGTAGGACGCCGCCGAACAATTTTTCCGGGAAAGCCCCGTGCCGTTGGCACGGGGCTTT
>NZ_MDKB01000001.1:5344-206165 GCF_001715295.1 Streptomyces griseus
TTTTCCGGGAAAGCCCCGTGCCGTTGGCACGGGGCTTTTCTGCGTTCACGGCCCGATCGGTACCCGAAAGCCCCTGACAGCCGGCCCCCGCCCGCCCGGTGGGCCGGCGGAGGACCGGAGCGGTACCTGGAGGGCGGCCAGGACTCGAAAAGTCCGTGAGAGGGGTCAGGCCGCATGGTTCTGACCACCCCTTCATCCGGGGTATGCTTTACCTCGTTGCCGCAGGGTGACAGGCCCCAATAGCTCAGTCGGTAGAGCGTCTCCATGGTAAGGAGAAGGTCTGCGGTTCGATTCCGCATTGGGGCTCGGCAAGAAAGGCCCCCGCCTCAGGCGGGGGCCTTTCTCATGTTCGGCATCGCCGCGACGAACATGGCTGGGGAGCACGTCGGCGAAGGCGTTGCAGGCGGGCGCGTCACGGGACGGCAGGCGTGGCGTTCCACCGCCCGGCCCGGGACAGCCCTTCGTGGGAACTCGATGGCCCCGGCGGCCGGGAGCCGCTCAGACGGAGGCACGGAGCGACGCGTCCAACGCACTCATGAGCTGAGACACACGGTTCCTGCCGGTAGGAGCGAGCGGATACCGGGACAGCACATCGATCAGCACCGGCGAGGCACGTCGCCGAGCCTGCTCGATCGCCATGTCTCCGACTGCGGGGTCGCCGCCCGCTTCCAGCTCCGCGATGCATGCGGCGCTCGCGGCGGCGCGCAGGATGTGTCCCACCTGGGTGGCCCGCGGTATCGGGTGCACGTAGGCGGCGGACGCGGCGTCACCTGCGGACCGGGCGGCAAGACGTGCCGTTTCCGACCCTGTTTCCTTCGCGGCCCGGTGCGCATCCACGGAAGTGACGCGCTGCAGCTTCGTCCTCTTAGCGCCGTTGACGAACTCCCATGCCGCATCAAGGGCCGCACGCGGACGAGGATCACCGGGAACGGCCCCCTCGAACACCGGGAGGACCTCCTGCGCGCTCTGCGCCGCGTAGCGCGCCACGACGCGCAACTCGTCCATGGTCAACTCGAACGCACCGGACACCGTCGTCATGGAAGCGATCCTCCCACCCTCGGGAGTGATGCCCCGGTGGCGTCCCTGGCCAGCGCCTGCACGCCGGAGCTCCGCCCAGTCCCAGCCCCGCTCCTCGGCGGCCTGCCCACGCTGAGGTGGCGGGGCGCACATCCGCAGCGCTCCCACCCCGCCGCGGCATCGCGGAGGAGCTGCCGGTGCTGTCCTACCCGAGCCGTGGAGTGGCGACGCTGTGGTGGACCCCGGCGCCCGCTCCCGGCGCGAGCACTCCGGTGGCACTGCTCGGCGCCCCCGGGGCGAGGCTGCTCGTGCTCCTCGGCGAGCCGTTGCCCACGGTGGAGATCGCCCGTCACTTCCCGGCCACCCCGATTGCGGTGTCGCAGTACCTGCGGGTCCTGCACGCCGCGGGCCTCCTGACCCTCACCTGCGACGGACGGCGGGTCCTGTACCACCGCCCTCTGGGCGACCAGGTGGCCGGCCGGCACCACCGCTCCCCGCCGGCGTCCCCCTGACAGGCGCGAGGTTCCCGTCAGCCACCTGCCCCGGGGTCGGCCCTCATCCCCACAGGAGCGCCCCCGGCGGGCCCTACACCGTGTGCGGCTCCGGGACGCGCATGGCCAGAATGGCCATGTCGTCCGAGGCGGGCTCCGCGGCGAAGCGCTCGACCGCGCGCAGGATCCGTCCGGCCACCGCGCCGGCCGTCAGCCCCGTGCACATCGTGAGGACGTCCGCCAGGCCGTCGTCGCCGAGCATGCGGGACCCCTCGCGGCGCTCGGTGACCCCGTCCGTCACGCAGAGGAGCACGTCCCCCGGTTCCAGGACGACCTCCTCCTCGTACAGCTCCAGGTCCTCGATGACACCCAGCAGCGGCTGCGGCTCGGCCGCCGCCTCCACATGGCCGTCCTGGCGCAGGCGCAGCGGCAGCGGGTGGCCGGCGCACACCACCTTCAGGAGGGCGCTGCCGTCCTCCTGCGGCCACAGCTCGCCGTAGAGCAGGGTCAGGAAGCGGCTGCGGGCACCTTCGTCCAGGATGGCGGCGTTGAGCCGCTCCAGCACCGCCGGGCCGCCGAAGCCCTCGCGTGCGAGCAGCCGCAGGGCGTGACGGGCCAGGCCCGTCACGGCCGCCGCCTCCGGTCCCGTACCGCAGACGTCGCCGATGGCGAAGCCGTACGCCCCGTCGCGGATGGGGAACACGTCGTAGAAGTCGCCGCCGACCTCGTTTCCCTCGCCCGCCGCGCGGTAGATGACCTCGATCTCGACGTTGGGAACATCGGGCAGGCCGGGCGGCAGGAGGCTGCGCTGGAGGGACTGGCTGATGGCCATGCGCTCCGAGTACAGGCGGGCGTTGTCCAGGGCGAGAGCGGCCCGGCGGGACAGGTCCTCGGCCAGTTCCAGGATCTCCTGGCGGAAGTGGTCGTCGGACGGCTTGCCGAGCGTCAGCATGCCGATCACGCGGTTCCTCGCCACCAGCGGCAGGACGACCGTCTCGCCGCCCACGGCAGCCGCGGTGGCCAGGGTGTTACGGGTGTTGGTGCTCATGCTGAGGGGCGCGTCCCTGCCCAGACTGCGGGTGGACATGTGCAGGGCGGCCCGGTGACCGGCGGCCGCGGGAGCGGGCCAGCTGCGGGCGCCCGGGGTCGGGACGGGCTCCGGCGGCGCGATGGAGGACAGCAGTGCTTTGAGGCCGTCGATCCGCTCCTCGTCCTCGTGCAGGACGTAGGAGAGCGCCGGCTCCGCGGACTGGTCGGCGATGGTGTAGACGGCACACCAGGTCGCCAGGGTGGGAACCGTCATCTGGGCCATCAGCGCCAGGGTCTGGTCCCTGTCGAGCGTGCCGGCGAGCAGGTCGGAGGCCTCGACCAGGAAGGACAGCGAGCCGCGGCGCAGCCGCTCCAGTTCCCCGAGCCGCGCCGACTCGACGGCCAGCGCGATGCGGTCCGCGGCGAACTGGAGTCGCAGCGCCTCCTCGTTGGAGTACCGCCCCGCTGCTTCGGCCGCGACACCCAGCGAACCCGTGAGCCTGCCCTCGACCTTCAGCGGCACCGTGACGACGGACCGCATACCGGTGTCCGCGAGCAGCGGGACGGCTGCCGGAACGGCCGTGAGGTCCTCGTGGACCGCCGGCATGCGGGCGGAGCCGTAGCGACCCGTCCCGGCCTCCACGGGGACCCGGGCGAAACGCTGGCGGGCCGAGGGGAGGCCGGTCGTCGCCCGTACCTCCAGTTCCGTCTCGTCGTCGGTGGCGAGCAGCAGGAAGGCGGCGTCGGCGTCGAGCATGTCGCGTGCCCGTTCGACGGTGCGCTGCAGCAGCCCGTCGAGGTCGTCGGGGGCGGGGGAGCCGATGAAGACCTCGAACGGGTCCGTGGTGCGGTTCTCGGCCGAACCGTCGGAGACGGGGGCGCGTGTCGGCGTCTGGAGCACCGCGCGTTCGTAGTCGCGCACGAGGAGGCAGACCGTGGACGGTTCGCCCTGGGTGTCACGGACCCTGAGGTGCGAGGAGTAGACGGGGATGACGCGCCCGTCGGCGCCGCGGATGCCGTAGCTGCCCTCCCAGCGGGAGAGCTGGAGGGCGTCGGCGATACCGGTGCTGGTGCCCGGGGTGTGCGGCCAGGCCACGAAGTCGGTGAACTGCTTGCCGGTGACCTGGTCCGCGGCGTATCCGAAGAGGAAGGCGGCGTCGTCGTTCCAGGCGGCGACGGATCCGGAACGGTCGATCTGGACGACGGCCACCCGTACGCGCTCGTCCGTGACGGGGAGCAGGGCCGTGGGGAGGACGGGGCCCGCGGAGCGGATGCCGACGGGGCGTTCGGGGAGGTCGAGCTGGAACCAGACGTGCTTGTGGGCGGGGGAGTACTCGACGCCCCAGCGCGAGGCGAGGGCCGCGCAGAGCAGCAGGCCGCGGCCGCCCTCCCGGTCGGGGCTGCCGAAGTCCAGGCCGGAGTTCTGGAGCGGGATCTCCCGCTCCGGATAGTGGTCGGAGACCTCGACGCGTACGCCGTCCTCTGTGCGCAGGCACAGGACATCGGCGGCCGTGCCCGCGTGGACGACCGCGTTGGTGACGAGTTCGCTGGTCAGGACGACGGCGTCGTCGACGACGTCGGTGTACCCCCACCCCTGGAGGGTGTCGCGTACGAAGGCGCGGGCAGTCGCCACCGAGCGTCCGACCGGATCGAAGGTGGCAGCCGCACGCGCGGTGATCACAGCACTCCCCATATGGTGTCTCGTCGCTTCCCCGAGTCCTGTGCCCGTTTCTCGCCGCTTCGATTCGCCTGCCAGGCTAGACGCTCGGTCGGCGCCGCGGGTACCCGAGGGCTGACTTGAGCGCTCGGGTCCGGCTGTGGTCGTGCGCGGGGCGTGCGGACCCGGGGTGCGGGACGAGGCGAATGCGGCGACCATGGAACGTTTGACTCCGTCCGCTGCAGGGCTGGTACGTTTCAACGATTTGACGTCCGCATAGTCACCCGTCGACGGTGTGCTGTGGCGGTGAGCCAAAGTGGAAGTGGGCAAGCTTCCGGTGACGGCCCGAGCGATACGGTCAACCCCTGCGGGAGGGACACGGTGGAGTCTGGCGTGGCGGCGCGGGGTTCGGAAACGCGCACAAAAGGCGGACAGCCCGTGAAAAAGCAGCGCAATGGGACCATCGACGTGGACGCGGCAGCTCTGCACAGACTGCTGGCGGCTCTCGTGGCGATGCGCGACGGAAACTTCCGCAGGCGGCTGACCGTCTCGGGCGACGGTGTGCTCACGGAGATCGCCGCGGTCTTCAACGAGGTGGCCGACCGCAATCTGCACCTGACGGGCGAGCTCGCTCGGGTGCGGCGCATGGTCGGGCGGGAGGGAAAACTCACCGAGCGGCTGGAGACCGGGGCCTGCGAAGGCTCCTGGGCCGCCGCGATCGACGCCTCGAACGAGCTCGTCGACGACTTGGCGCGGCCGGTGTCCGAGGTCGGACGGGTGCTCTCCGCCGTCGCGGACGGAGATCTCGAGCAGCGTATGGAGCTCCGGTCGCACACGTCCGACGAGACGGTGAGGCCGCTGCGCGGCGAGTTCCTGAAGGTCGCCCGTACGGTCAACAACCTCGTGGACCAGCTGGCCGCGTTCACCGAGCAGGTGACCCGGGTGGCGGTCGAGGTCGGCACCGAGGGCAAGCTGGGCGGCCAGGCCCAGGTGCGCGGCATGTCCGGGTCGTGGAAGGACCTCACGGACTCCGTCAACACCATGGCGTACCGGCTCACCGCCCAGGTGCGTGACATCGCCCTCGTGACGACGGCGGTCGCCAAGGGTGACCTGTCGCGGAAGGTCACCGTCCATGTGGCCGGTGAGATGCTGCAGCTGAAGAACACCGTCAACACGATGGTCGACCAGCTGTCGTCGTTCTCCTCGGAGGTGACCCGCGTCGCCCGGGAGGTGGGCACGGAGGGCGAGCTGGGCGGCCAGGCGGTGGTGCCCGGGGTGGCCGGCGTCTGGAAGGACCTCACCGACTCCGTCAACACGATGGCGGGGAACCTGACCTCCCAGGTGCGGGGCATCGCCGAGGTCACGACGGCGGTGGCCAACGGAGACCTGACGCAGAAGGTCACGGTGAGCGCGCGGGGCGAGGTCGCGCAGCTCGCCGAGACGATCAACCAGATGACGGAGACGCTGCGCACCTTCGCCGACGAAGTGACCCGGGTGGCGAGCGAGGTCGGTGGCGAGGGCCTGCTCGGCGGGCAGGCGCAGGTGCCGGGTGCGGCGGGGACGTGGAAGGACCTCACCGACTCGGTGAACACGGTCTTCCGCAACCTCACGACGCAGGTGCGTGACATCGCCCAGGTGACCACGGCAGTGGCCAGTGGTGACATGACGCAGAAGGTCACCGTGGACGTGGCCGGCGAGATGCTGGAGCTGAAGAACACCGTCAACACGATGGTGGACCAGCTCCAGTCGTTCGGGTCGGAGGTCACCCGGGTCGCCCGGGAGGTCGGTGTGGAGGGCCGCCTCGGTGGCCAGGCCGAGGTGCCGGGTGCGGCGGGGACGTGGAAGGACCTCACCGACTCGGTGAACACCGCCTTCCGCAACCTGACGGGGCAGGTGCGCGACATCGCGCAGGTGACCACGGCGGTCGCCAACGGTGACCTGTCGCAGAAGGTCACCGTGGACGTGGCCGGCGAGATGCTGGAGCTGAAGAACACCGTCAACACGATGGTGGCGCAGCTGTCCAACTTCGCCGACCAGGTGACCCGCATGGCCCGCGACGTCGGCACGGAGGGACGCCTCGGCGGCCAGGCCCGGGTCGACGGGGTCTCCGGTACGTGGAAGGAGCTCACCGACTCCGTCAACTTCATGGCGGGGAACCTGACCTCCCAGGTGCGGCAGATCGCCCAGGTGACCACGGCCGTGGCGCGGGGTGACCTGTCGCAGAAGATCGACGTGGACGCCCGGGGCGAGATCCTGGAGCTGAAGAACACCATCAACACGATGGTCGACCAGCTGTCCGCCTTCGCCGACCAGGTGACCCGGGTGGCCCGCGAGGTGGGTACCGACGGGCGGCTCGGCGGCCAGGCGCAGGTGCCGGGCGTCGCCGGCGTCTGGCGTGACCTGACCGACTCGGTGAACGGCATGGCCGGGAACCTCACCGCCCAGGTCCGCAACATCGCCCAGGTCGCGACGGCGGTCGCGCGGGGTGACCTGTCGCAGAAGATCGACGTGGACGCCCGGGGCGAGATCCTGGAGCTGAAGAACACCCTCAACACCATGGTCGACCAGCTCTCGAACTTCGCCGAGCAGGTCACCCGGGTGGCCCGTGAGGTGGGCACGGAAGGCATGCTGGGCGGCCAGGCGGAGGTGCAGGGCGTCTCCGGTACGTGGAAGGACCTCACCCAGTCCGTCAACGGCATGGCGAACAACCTGACCCTCCAGGTGCGCAACATCGCCGAGGTGACCACCGCGGTCGCCAACGGTGATCTGTCCAAGAAGATCACCGTCGACGCCAAGGGCGAGATCCTCGAACTGGTCACGACCGTCAACACGATGGTCGACCAGCTGCTGAACTTCGCCGACGAGGTGACGCGCGTCGCCCGTGAGGTCGGTACCGAGGGGATCCTCGGCGGCCAGGCGCGGGTGCGCGGTGCGACGGGCATCTGGAAGGACCTCAGCGACAACGTCAACCTGATGGCCAACAACCTGACCAGCCAGGTGCGCAACATCTCCCGGGTCTCGTCCGCGGTCGCCAACGGCGACCTGACGAAGAAGGTCACCGTCGAGGCGCGGGGCGAGGTCGCCGAACTCGCCGACACCGTCAACACGATGGTGACGACGCTGTCCTCGTTCGCCGACGAGGTCACCCGGGTGGCGCGTGAGGTGGGGACCGAGGGCGAACTGGGCGGCCAGGCACGCGTGCCCGGCGTCTCGGGCACCTGGAAGGACCTCACCGAGTCGGTGAACTCGATGGCGTCCAACCTGACCGGCCAGGTGCGCCAGATCGCCACGGTCACGACGGCGATCGCCAAGGGCGATCTGACGAAGAAGATCGACATCGACGCCCGGGGCGAGATCCAGGAGCTGAAGAACACCATCAACACGATGGTCGACCAGCTCTCCTCCTTCGCCGAGCAGGTGACCCGGGTGGCCCGTGAGGTGGGTACGGAGGGCCAGCTGGGCGGGCAGGCCCGGGTGCGGGACGTCGACGGGACGTGGCGCGACCTCACCGAATCGGTGAACGAGATGGCGGGGAACCTGACCCGTCAGGTGCGTGCCATCGCCGCGGTCGCCACCGCCGTGACCCGGGGCGATCTGAACCTCAAGATCGACGTCGACGCGGCCGGCGAGATCCAGGTGCTGCAGGACAACATCAACACGATGATCGCCAACCTGCGCGACACCACCCTCGCCAACAAGGAGCAGGACTGGCTCAAGGGGAACCTCGCACGGATCTCCGGCCTGATGCAGGGCCGGCGCGATCTGGACGACGTCGCCTCGCTGATCATGAGCGAGCTGACCCCGGTCGTCTCCGCCCAGCACGGCGCCTTCTTCCTGGCCATGCCCACGGGTGACGCCGGCGAAGTAGGGGTCGACGGCGGTGACGACGGCGCGTACGAGCTGCGGATGCGGGGCAGTTACGGCTACTCGGCGGGTTCGATGCCGACGTCCTTCCGGCCCGGCGAGACGCTCATCGGGACGGCTGCCGAGGAGAAGCGGACGATCCAGGTGGACAACGTCCCGCCGGGGTACCTGAAGATCTCCTCGGGGTTGGGCGAGGCGCCGCCCGCGCACGTGATCGTGCTGCCGGTGCTCTTCGAGGGCAAGGTGCTCGGTGTGATCGAGCTGGCCTCCTTCCAGCCGTTCACGCACATCCAGCGTGACTTCCTCAACCAGCTCGCCGAGATGATCGCGACGAGCGTCAACACCATCAGCGTCAACACGAAGACCGAGAAGCTCCTCGAGCAGTCCCAGCAACTCACGGAGCAGCTGCGCGACCGTTCCCAGGAACTGGAGAACCGGCAGAAGGCGCTCCAGGCCTCCAACGCCGAACTGGAGGAGAAGGCCGAACTGCTGGCGCAGCAGAACCGCGACATCGAGGTGAAGAACACCGAGATCGAGGAGGCGCGGCAGGTCCTTGAGGAGCGGGCCGAGCAGCTGGCCGTCTCGATGCGCTACAAGTCCGAGTTCCTGGCCAACATGTCGCACGAGCTGCGGACCCCGCTGAACTCGTTGCTCATCCTGGCCAAGCTGCTCGCCGACAACGCCGAGGGCAACCTCTCGCCGAAGCAGGTGGAGTTCGCCGAGACGATCCACGGGGCCGGGTCCGACCTGCTCCAGCTGATCAACGACATCCTCGACCTGTCCAAGGTCGAGGCGGGCAAGATGGACGTCAGCCCCACCCGGATCGCCCTCGTCCAGCTGGTCGACTACGTGGAGGCGACGTTCCGGCCGCTCACCGCGGAGAAGGGGCTCGACTTCTCCGTACGGGTGTCTCCGGAACTGCCCGCCACGCTGCACACGGACGAGCAGCGGCTGCTCCAGGTGCTGCGCAACCTGCTGTCCAACGCGGTGAAGTTCACCGACAGCGGCGCGGTGGAGCTGGTGATCCGGCCGGCCGGTGCGGACGTGCCCGACTCCATCAGGGAGCACCTGCTGGAAGCCGGTTCGCTCCGTGAGGCCGACGGCGACCTGATCGCCTTCTCGGTAACCGACACGGGGATCGGCATCGCGTCCAGCAAGATGCTGGTGATCTTCGAGGCCTTCAAGCAGGCCGACGGCACGACCAGCCGCAAGTACGGCGGTACGGGCCTCGGCCTCTCCATCAGCCGGGAGATCGCCCGGCTGCTGGGCGGCGAGATCCACGCGGCGAGCGAACCGGGCCGCGGCTCGACGTTCACGCTGTACCTGCCGCTGCACCCCAGCGAACTGCCGCCGCAGGGCTACCCGCAGTCGGGTCCCGCCCGGTCGGACGTCCGCGGGGGCGGCGGCGAGGGGCCGCTGCGCATGGAGGCCTCCCCGCGCAGCGGTACGGAGCTGCCGCTGGGCGACCCGGGCAACTCCGCCGGGGTCTTCAGGCGCAGGCGCAAGGCGCTGGGCGGGGCGGCGCAGCGGCCGGCCCTGCCGAACGGCGGGACGGGCGAGGAGAGCGCCGCCCCCGACGAGTGGGTGCAGGGCGCCGAGGAGGCGCAGGAGCCGCGCCGGACCTTCCGCTTCCGTGGCGAGAAGGTGCTGATCGTCGACGACGACATCCGTAACGTCTTCGCCCTGACCAGTGTCCTGGAGCAGCACGGGCTCTCGGTGCTGTACGCGGAGAACGGCCGCGAGGGCATCGAAGTCCTGGAGCAGCACGACGATGTGACGATCGTACTGATGGACATCATGATGCCCGAGATGGACGGCTACGCGACGACCACGGCGATCCGCAGGATGCCGCAGTTCGCCGGACTGCCGATCGTGGCGCTGACCGCGAAGGCGATGAAGGGCGACCGTGAGAAGGCGATCGACTGCGGGGCCTCGGACTACGTGACCAAGCCCGTCGACTCCGATCACCTGCTGTCGGTGATGGAGCGCTGGATGCGCGGGGAGTGACGGGCGGGGTGGCCGCTCCGTGGCGGCGCGACCGCTCCCGCGCCCATGGGTGTGAGAGCGCGGATCCGGGGAACCTTCTGGTCGTCCCCCGCGTTTCCGCTATGTGCACAGTGACATCACGGTGACAGGGTGTGGCGACGGGCGGGGTGCGGCTACCATGACCGGCACAAGGACGGACGGCGTAAGGGAGTCGTCCCCCGGGGCGGCCCCCGGTGCGATCCCGGGGCGAGGAGGGCGGGCCATGGTGCAGAAGGCCAAAATCCTTCTGGTCGATGACCGGCCGGAGAATCTGCTGGCGTTGGAGGCCATCCTCTCCGCGCTGGACCAGACACTGGTACGGGCGTCGTCAGGTGAGGAAGCGCTCAAAGCGCTGCTCACGGACGATTTCGCAGTCATCCTGCTGGACGTCCAGATGCCGGGCATGGACGGATTCGAGACTGCCGCGCACATCAAGCGGCGCGAGCGGACCCGGGACATCCCGATCATCTTCCTCACCGCGATCAACCACGGTCCGCACCACACCTTCCGGGGGTACGCGGCGGGCGCGGTGGACTACATCTCGAAGCCGTTCGACCCCTGGGTGCTGCGCGCGAAGGTCTCCGTCTTCGTCGACCTGTACATGAAGAACTGCCAACTCCGGGAGCAGGCCGCGCTGCTGCGGCTGCAGTTGGAGGGTGGCACGCACCCGGGCGCCGAGGAACAGGAGCCCGCCGGACTGCTCGCCGAGCTCTCCGCGCGCCTCGCGGCGGTCGAGGAGCAGGCGGAGGCTCTCTCCAAACAGCTGGACGACGAATCGGCGGATGCCGCGGCCGTCGCGACCGCCGCTCACCTCGAGCGCAAGCTGACCGGGTTGCGACGTGCGCTCGACGCCCTGGAGCCCGGCTCGGGCGGGTCGGCGTCCGCTCTGCCCTCCCAGCACTGACGTTCTTCGGCCATGTCCTCGCGGAGCCGTCCGCACGCCGATTGAGGGTGCGTCAGTTGGACGCCGGAGTAAGGCGACACGGTCGGGTGAAGCCGTAGGCATCGTGTCCCCGGTCGTCCACACCGGTAACCTCGGTCCCATGGCCTCACGTACGTCCGGCAAGGGTTCCCAGGGCGCGGCGGGCACCGCGAAGCGTGCCGGTCGTACCGCTGCCCCGGCGAAGAAGACCGCGCCCGCCAGGAAGACCGCCGCGAAGAAGACCGCGCCCGCGAAGAAGGCCCCCGCCAAGAAGGCGGCGGCCAGAAAGCCGGCGCCCCCGCCCGCGCCGTCCCCCACCGGCGGTGTCTACCGCCTCGTCCGTGCCGTGTGGCTCGGTACGGCCCACGGTGTCGGCGCGGTCCTCCGCTCGATAGGGCGCGGTGCGAAGGGCCTCGACCCCGCACACCGCAAGGACGGCCTCGCGCTTCTGCTCCTCGGGCTCGCGCTGATCGTGGCTGCGGGCACCTGGTCGCATCTGCGGGGGCCGGTGGGCGAACTCGTCGACATGCTCGTCACCGGGGCGTTCGGCCGGCTCGATCTGCTGGTGCCGATACTGCTCGGCGCCGTCGCGGTGCGGCTCATCCTCTATCCGGAGAGGCCCGAGGCCAACGGCCGTATCGTCATCGGGCTCTCGGCCCTCGTCCTCGGGGTGCTGGGCCAGGTCCACATCGCCTGCGGATCACCCGGCCGCGAGGACGGAACGGACGCGATGCAGGACGCGGGCGGCCTGATCGGCTGGGCCGCCTCCAAGCCGCTCATCTTCGCGATGGGCGAGGTCCTCGCGCTCCCGCTCCTCCTGCTCCTGACCGTTTTCGGGCTCCTGGTCGTCACCGCGACCCCGGTCAACGCCATCCCCCAGAGACTGCGGCAGTTGGCCGTCAGGCTCGGCGTCCTCGCTCCCGTGGCCGAGCCCGGAGCGTACGGGGAGAGCGACGACGAGCGGTACGACGAGCAGTGGCGCGAGGTGCTACCCGAGCGCACCCGGCGTGCGCCGGGACGTCGCCCGGCCGGCGCGGCGTACGACCCGGACGAGGCCGAGGGGGAGGCCCTGGCGAAGCGGCGCCGCCCGCGCAGGCCCTCCGCCCAGCCCGCGATGAACCGGGCCATGGACGCCGTGGACGTCGCGGCCGCCGCCGCGGCGGCCCTCGACGGCGCGGTGCTCAACGGCATGCCGCCCTCGCCCGTGGTCGCCGACCTGACGCAGGGCGTCTCCGGCGACCGGGCCGGCGAGCGCACCGCGACCCCGGTCCCCGGTGCCAGGTCGGCCGGGAGGAGGACGCCCCCCAGCAGCGGAACGGGGCAGGACGCGTCGCTCCCCGGCGGCGTACCCGACCTGACCAAGCCGGTACCCGAGCGTTCCGGGGCGCTGCCCGCACGCGCCGAGCAGCTTCAGCTCTCCGGCGACATCACCTACTCCCTGCCCTCGCTCGACCTGCTGGAGCGCGGGGGCCCGGGCAAGACGCGCAGCGCCGCCAACGACGCGGTCGTGGCCTCGCTGACCACGGTCTTCACCGAGTTCAAGGTCGACGCTGCCGTGACCGGGTTCACCCGGGGCCCGACGGTCACCCGGTACGAGGTGGAACTCGGACCGGCGGTCAAGGTCGAGCGCATCACCGCCCTGACGAAGAACATCGCGTACGCCGTCGCCAGTCCGGACGTCCGGATCATCTCCCCCATCCCGGGGAAGTCCGCCGTCGGCATCGAGATCCCCAACTCCGACCGGGAGATGGTCAACCTCGGTGACGTGCTGCGTCTCGCGGACGCGGCGGAGGACGACCACCCGATGCTGGTGGCGCTCGGCAAGAACGTCGAGGGCGGCTACGAGATGGCCAACCTCGCGAACATGCCGCACGTGCTGGTCGCCGGTGCGACGGGCTCCGGGAAGTCGTCCTGCATCAACTGCCTGATCACCTCGGTCATGGTCCGGGCGACCCCCGACGACGTCCGGATGGTGCTCGTCGACCCCAAGCGCGTCGAGCTCACGGCGTACGAAGGCATTCCGCACCTGATCACGCCGATCATCACCAATCCGAAGAAGGCGGCCGAGGCCCTGCAGTGGGTGGTGCGGGAGATGGACCTGCGCTACGACGACCTCGCGGCGTACGGGTACCGGCACATCGACGATTTCAACCATGCGGTGCGCAGCGGCAAGGCCAAGGCGCCCGAGGGCAGTGAGCGGGAGCTGTCCCCGTACCCCTACCTGCTGGTCATCGTCGACGAGCTGGCCGACCTGATGATGGTGGCCCCGCGTGACGTCGAGGACTCCATCGTCCGCATCACCCAGCTGGCGCGCGCGGCCGGGATCCATCTGGTCCTCGCCACGCAGCGTCCGTCGGTCGACGTGGTGACCGGTCTGATCAAGGCGAACGTGCCGTCCCGGCTGGCCTTCGCGACGTCGTCGCTGGCCGACAGCAGGGTCATCCTCGACCAGCCCGGCGCCGAGAAGCTCATCGGAAAGGGTGACGGGCTGTTCCTGCCGATGGGAGCGAACAAGCCGACCCGTATGCAGGGAGCCTTCGTCACCGAGGACGAGGTCGCGGCAGTCGTCCAGCACTGCAAGGATCAGATGGCGCCGGTCTTCCGTGACGACGTGGTCGCCGGCACGAAGCAGAAGAAGGAGATCGACGAGGACATCGGCGACGACCTCGATCTCCTGTGCCAGGCGGCCGAACTGGTCGTCTCCACGCAGTTCGGCTCCACCTCGATGCTCCAGCGCAAGCTCCGCGTGGGCTTCGCCAAGGCGGGCCGCCTCATGGACCTGATGGAGTCGCGCAACATCGTGGGCCCCAGCGAGGGTTCCAAGGCGCGCGACGTTCTGGTCAAGGCGGACGACCTCGACGGGGTGTTGGCCGTGATACGTGGGGAAACCGCTTCGTAAGGGTGGTGCGGGCAACCGTTTCGCCCGGTCGTACGTCAAGTTGAAGAAGGGGCGGCGGAGCGATCTGCCCGCTGCCCCGGCCCGTGCCCTGCCCGAGGGGCTGCCCGGCGAACCCGATGGCGTACAAAGTCGTCGCTCCCGGTTGCCCCACCCTTTCGTACCACCCCTAGACTGGACATCCAGCAGGTGGCTCACGCTCGAAAGGCGCCCCCGTGTCCATCGGCAACTCCCCCGAAGACGACCGGCCTTCGATCGGTCTCGCGCTTCAGCAGGCCCGCGTCGCAGCGGGTCTGACGGTCGAGGAAGTCAGCAGCTCCACCCGGGTGCGCATCCCCATCGTGCACGCGATCGAGACGGACGACTTCTCCCGCTGCGGCGGCGACGTGTACGCACGCGGGCACATCCGCATGCTCGCCCACGCCGTCCGGCTCGACCCCGATCCGCTGATCGCCCAGTACGACGCCGACCACGGGGGGCGCCCCGCGCCCACCCCCGCGGCGCCGCTGTTCGAGGCGGAACGTATCCGCTCCGACCCCCGCCGGCCCAACTGGACCGCCGCCATGGTGGCGGCGATCGTCGCCGTGGTCGGCTTCGTCGGCTTCACGCTCTTCAGCGGCGGCGATGACGACGGCTCCGGCACGGCACACGTCGCCGAGGGTTCGACACCCGACAGGTCCACTCCCGAGCCCACCACCACGTCCGCCGACCCCGAGCCGGCCCCCTCCGACAGTGCCATCGCCGCGGTCCCGCTGGACAAGGTGACGGTGAAGCTCAGCGCCACCGAGGGAAAGAGCTGGATCTCCGCCAAGGACCACAACGGGCGGCTGCTGTTCGACGGGCTGCTCCTCAAGGGCGACTCCAAGACCTTCCAGGACAAGGAACGCGTCGACCTCGTCCTCGGTGACGCCGGAGCGATCGAGCTCTTCGTGAACGGCAAGAAGGTCGACGACCAGTTCGAGTCCGGCCAGGTCGAACGGCTTTCGTACACCAAGGGTGACCCGGAGGCGGGCTGACCTCCTTCCCCCTCCCAGGCACCTCAGGACGGTGGCCGCCCCGGCAGCGACGCGGGGGCGGCCACCGTCCCGTTTCCGCCCGGCAGCCGTCGGCCGTTCGGTCACACGGGGTAGCGGGGAACCCTGCTCGGCAGGGCGGGTGCCGGGACGAAGTAGTCTTGAGCCCATGCCCGAACGCCGTACCGTCGCCCTTGTCACTCTTGGCTGCGCCCGTAACGAGGTGGACTCGGAGGAGCTCGCAGGCCGCTTGGCAGCGGACGGCTGGGAGCTCGTCGAGAACGCCACCGACGCGGATGTCGCCGTCGTCAACACCTGTGGATTCGTCGAGGCCGCCAAGAAGGACTCCGTCGACGCCCTGCTCGAAGCCAACGATCTCAAGGACCACGGCAGAACCCAGGCCGTCGTGGCCGTCGGCTGCATGGCCGAGCGCTACGGCAAGGACCTCGCCGAAGCCCTCCCCGAAGCGGACGGGGTGCTCGGGTTCGACGACTACGCCGACATCTCCGACCGTCTGCAGACCATCCTCAACGGAGGCATCCACGCCTCCCACACCCCCCGGGACCGGCGCAAGCTCCTCCCGATCAGCCCGGCCGAGCGGCAGGACGCCGCCGTCGCGCTGCCCGGCCACGCCCAGGAGTCCACGTCGGCCCCCGCGGACCTGCCCGAAGGCGTCGCGCCGGTCTCCGGCCCCCGGGCCCCGCTGCGCCGCAGGCTGGGCACCAGCCCGGTCGCCTCGGTGAAACTCGCCTCCGGCTGTGACCGCCGCTGCTCCTTCTGCGCCATCCCGTCCTTCCGCGGTTCGTTCATCTCCCGGCGCCCCTCCGACGTGCTGGCGGAGACCCGCTGGCTCGCCGAGCAGGGGGTCAAGGAAGTCATGCTGGTCTCCGAGAACAACACGTCCTACGGCAAGGACCTCGGTGACATCAGGCTTCTGGAGACCCTGCTGCCCGAGCTCGCCGACGTCGAAGGGATCGAGCGGATCCGCGTCAGCTACCTGCAGCCCGCGGAGATGCGACCCGGTCTGATCGACGTCCTCACCTCGACGCCGAAGGTCGCCCCTTACTTCGACCTGTCCTTCCAGCACTCCGCTCCCGGGGTGCTGCGCGCGATGCGCCGGTTCGGCGACACCGACCGTTTCCTGGAGCTCCTGGACACGATCCGGGGCAAGGCACCGCAGGCCGGCGCCCGGTCGAACTTCATCGTGGGCTTCCCGGGGGAGACCGAGGCCGACCTCGCCGAGCTGGAGCGGTTCCTCACGGGAGCCCGCCTGGACGCCATCGGGATCTTCGGGTACTCCGACGAGGAGGGCACCGAGGCCGTCGGTTACGAGAACAAGCTGGACGCCGACGTCATCGCCGAGCGTCTGGCCCACATCTCGCAGCTGGCCGAGGAACTCACCTCCCAGCGCGCCGAGGAGCGCGTCGGCGAGACCCTGCAGGTCCTCGTCGAGTCCGTGGAGTCCGAGGAGGACGGCCCGGTGGCGGTGGGCCGTGCGGCGCACCAGGCGCCGGAAACGGACGGCCAGGTCGTCTTCACCACACGCGAAGGGCTCGTGCCGGGCCTTATGGTCGAGGCTAAGGCAGTGGGCACCGAGGGAGTGGACCTCGTGGCCGAACACCACGAGCTTGCGGAGGCGGCCAGATGACGGGAGCCCCGGCATCCGCGGCAGGCGGTTCCGGCGCGACGCCGGCGCCCCGCGGCGGCAAGCTGGGTGCGGCGGCCGTCAACCAGGCCGGCCTGTGGAACATCGCCAACATCCTCACCATGGTGCGGCTGCTGCTCGTTCCCGGGTTCGTCATGCTGCTCCTGCACGACGGGGGCTACGACCCGGTCTGGCGCTCGTTCGCCTGGGCGGCCTTCGCCGTCGCGATGATCACCGATCTCTTCGACGGGCATCTGGCCCGCACCTACGACCTGGTCACGGACTTCGGGAAGATCGCCGACCCGATCGCCGACAAGGCGATCATGGGTGCCGCGCTCATCTCCCTGTCCTGCCTGGGCGACCTTCCCTGGTGGATCACCGGCGTGATCCTCTTCCGCGAGCTGGGCATCACGCTGATGCGGTTCTGGGTCATCCGGCACGCGGTGATCCCGGCCAGCCGGGGCGGGAAGCTGAAGACCCTGGCGCAGGGCACGGCGGTGGGGATGTACGTCCTGGCGCTGACGGGACCGCTGGCCACCTTGCGCTTCTGGGTGATGATGGCCGCCGTCGTGCTGACGGTGGTGACGGGGCTCGACTACGTGCGCCAGGCCGTGGTGCTGCGCCGTAAGGGTCTCGCCGCCGCCCGTGCCGCCGTTCTGGAAGCGGTCACGGCGGCGGCTGAGGTGGGCGGTCCCGGCACGGACGGCGGGCGGCGTGAGGCGGGCGACCGCCGGGCCGACGGCGTCGCGGGAGGCCGGGACGCCGCGGAGGCCGAGCGGTGACGTCCGCACCGCGGGTGCTGCGGCTGCTCCGGGAACGCGGTGAGACGCTCGCCGTGGCCGAGTCCCTGACCGGCGGCCTGGTGGCCGCGGAGCTGACCTCGGTGCCGGGTGCCTCGGAGTCCTTCCGCGGGTCCGTGACGGCGTACGCGACCGCCCTGAAGGAGCGGTTGCTGGGCGTCGACGGGACGCTGCTCGCCGAGCGCGGCGCGGTCGATCCCGATGTCGCCGGTGCGATGGCCGCGGGTGTGCGGCAGGCGCTGGGCGCGGACTGGGGGGTGTCGACCACGGGTGTAGCCGGTCCCGCACCCCAGGACGGCAAGCCCGTGGGAACGGTCTACGTGGCCGTGTCGGGACCCGGTGGCGTACAGAAAGTCGCCGAGCTGAGGTTGAACGGCGGGCGGGCGGACATCCGTAAAGAGAGTGTACGGAGCGTGCTCGACCTGCTCTCCGGCGAACTCGGCGAAAATGCGAGGGCACAGGATACGGAACAGAACGGGGGGACTTGATGTTTGCAGCCCTGAGTGAACACGACATCGCTCCCCGCACGGCCGCAGCGCGAGGCGGTACGGTGGGGCGTGAAGGATGCGGCTACGCGGTCCGAGGAGGGAGCCACCGATGATTCTGCTCCGTCGCCTGCTTGGTGACGTGCTGCGTCGGCAACGCCAGCGCCAAGGCCGTACTCTGCGCGAAGTCTCCTCGTCCGCCCGAGTCTCGCTCGGCTATCTCTCCGAGGTGGAGCGGGGGCAGAAGGAGGCATCCTCCGAACTGCTCTCCGCCATTTGCGACGCGCTTGACGTACGGATGTCCGAGCTCATGCGTGAAGTGAGCGATGAGCTGTCGCTGGCGGAGCTGGCCGAGTCGGCAGCAGCCAGTGACCCGGTACCTGTGCCGGTACGCCCCATGCTCAATTCCGTCTCCGTGTCGTCGGTCGCAGGTGTGCCGACGGGGCGGGTGACCATCAAGGCGCCCGCGGAAGCGGTGGACGTCGTCGCCGCCTGACCTGCGTGGTCCGTGGTGAACGGAGCCCCGGTCCTCCCTTTGTGGGAGGGCCGGGGCTTTCGGGTTTCCGGGTGTGGGACGCGGGTCGCCGGGCAGGCGAGCAGCGAGGCCGGGGGCCGTCCCGTACCGGGATGGCCGCCCGAATGACTCTTTTGTGTCATATATGCCATCGTGGACGAGTGGTATGCCGAACAGCTACCTGATCGGAGAAGTGCATGTCTGTCGTGAAGAGCCCGCTGACCGAGGACGATCGCAAGGTCGTCGGAGACGCGCTGCAGGGTGCCCTCGTCGACCTGATCGACCTCTCGCTGGTGGCGAAGCAGGTCCACTGGAACGTCGTGGGGCCGCGCTTCCGGTCCGTCCATCTCCAGCTCGACGAGGTCGTGGACACGGCGCGGCAGCATTCGGACACGGTCGCGGAGAGGGCCTCGGCGGTCGGTGTCAACCCGGACGGGCGGTCCAGGACACTTGCGCAGACCACGGCCATCGACATCGTGCCCGACGGCTGGATCAAGGACGTGGAAGCCGTAAAGGTCCTGGTGGACGCCCTGCGTGTGGTGATCGACCGGATGCGGGAGCGGATCGACGCGACCGCCGATCCCGATCCCGTCAGCCAGGACATCCTGATCACGCTGACGGCCGATCTCGAGAAGCACGCCTGGATGTTCCAGGCGGAGAGTGCCTGACAGGGGCTCGCCGCAGGAGCTGCGTGGTGCGTACAGGCCGCGCGGCACCCGCACCGAGTACCGACCATCGAGCCCGCCGACGACCGAGGAGTGCGACATGAGTGACGACAAGGCCATGGACAAGATGAAGGGCAAGGCCAAGGAGGCGACGGGCAAGCTCACGGGCGACCGCCGCAAGGAGGCCGAGGGCAAGACCGACCAGGCGAAAGCCAAGGCCGGCGGTGCCCTGGACGAGGCAGGCGAGCGCGCCAAGGGCATGAAGGACTCCCTGTCCGACGACGACCGCCGCTGAACCACCGGCCCTGCCCGGCCGTCGCGGCCCGGGGGGCTCCGCGTGTGCCCCCGCCGATCTGTCCGGCGGGGGCACACGTGTGTGCGAGCGGGATGCAGGGTGCCCGGTCCCGGGGGAAACTGCCGGAGAGGGCCGTGACGCACCTCTCCCGCTACACGGCCCGAGGAGAGCGCGCGCCGTCGTCTCTTGCGCGCCGCGCACGCCGGTCGTGCACCGGTGCGCCCTCCCCTCAGGCAATCGAGCCGTACTAGCGTCGGCCGGAGGAGGCAGCCATGGTGCGGCGATGGGTGCCGGCGGTTGTCCTCGGCGGCGTGTGGTGGTGGGCCGTGCTGCGCATAGTGCTGGAGCCGGAGCGGACGGGTCTGGTCGAGGGTGCGGTGGCAGCGGGCGGGTGGGGGCTGAGCCTGCTGCCTGTTCATGTGGCGGGGGCCGTCCGGCCCCCGCGTGCGTCGGGGGAGAGCGCCGGTGGGTCCCGGCGGGAGCCGGCGGCCGGTGACGGGGGGCCGGAGGACACGGACGGTGGAGCGGGGCGCGACAGGCCCGTTCCCTGAGGACTCGTCTCCGCGGAGATCTCCCCGGTGTACGGGCGGCCGGGCGGGGCCCGGTCTGCGGGCGGGCAGCCAGGCTCAGCCTGGAGGACCGGACTGGCAGCGTGGGCACCAGTAGGTGGGGCGGGAGTCCTGGTCCGCCTTGCGGACGGGGGTGCGGCAGCGCAGACAGGGACGGCCCGCCCTGCCGTAGACGAAGAGGGGCTCCCGGGCCCGCGGGTGGGGCTGTGCGGCGGTGGGACCACCGGTCGTGGTCCGCCTGGGGCGGTCGCGATTGGCCTCCAGCAGGTGCTTGGCCGTGGCCACGAGGTGCTCGGCGAGGGGCACGGGGAGGTCGCCCACCGGCAGCCAGGGTGTGACGCGGGCCAGGAAGCAGAGCTCGCACTTGTACACGTTGCCGATGCCGGCCAGGTTGCGCTGGTCCAGGAGCGCCTCCCCGAGGGGGCGCGCTGGCTGCGCGAGGAGGTTGCGCAGCGCGGCCTCCGGGTCCCAGTCCGGGCCGAGCAGATCGGGGCCCAGGTGCCCGACGACCTGCCCCTCGTCCCGGGTGCGCAGCAGTTCGAGTACGGGCAGCCGGTAGCCGACGGCCGTACGCTCGGCGGTGGCGAGGATCGCACGGATCTGGTGGCCCGGGCCGCCGCGCCAGCGCTCGCCCGGAGCAAAGACGCGCCAGGCACCGTCCATCCGCAGATGGCTGTGCAGGGTGAGTCCGTCCTCGACGCGCGTGAGCAGGTGTTTGCCGCGCGCGGTGACGTCCAGGACCGTGCGGCCGGACAGGTCGGCCGTGGCGAAGCGGGGGACGCGCAGATCCGACCGGGTCAGGACGTGGCCGGTGAGCGCGGCGTCGAGACGCTTGGCGGTCTGCAGGACGGTGTCACCTTCGGGCATGCCTCCATGATGCGCGGCCCGGGGCCGCGGCGGCGCCGGCGGCAGGGCGCCGGCCTCCTGCCGGCCTCACGCACCTGCTGTCTCACGCGCCCGCCCGCCTCACGCGCGCAGGCGCAGCCCTCGCGGGGTGGCGAGGAATCCGGCCTCCTCCAGCGTGCGCCCCAGGGGGGAGGTGAGGGAGGACGCCCCGTTGGTGCGCTCCACCGTGACGGTGCCGAGCGCCCCCGCACGGGCCGCCGACGCGAGTGCTTCGGCGGCTGCCCGAAGTGCGGGGTCTGCCGGGTCCGTGGGCCACGCGAGCAGGGTCTTGCCGCCGCGTTCCATGTACAGCGTCAGCTCGCCGTCGACGAGGACCACCAGGGCCCCCGCCTTGCGGCCCGGCTTGTGCCCGGCCCCGTCCGGTGACTCGGGCCAGGGAAGAGCCGCGCCGTAGGCGTTGGCCGGGTCGGCCGCGGCGAGGACCTGGGCGCGGGGAGCCGCACCGGGCTCCGCGCGGTCGCGGGCCGTGGACACGGCCCTGAGCCGGTCCACGGCGCCCTCCATCGCGAACTGGGCCGCTCCCAGGCCTTCGACGACGTATCCGCGGCGGGCCTGCCCGCTGTCCTCGAAGGCGGCGAGGACGCGGTAGATGGCGGAGAACCCGCCCTCCACGCCCTCGGCCTGCACCGCGCCGCGTGTCACCACACCGTGGCGGTCCAGGAGTGTCCGGGCCAGGGCGTGGGCGCGGTGGGTCGGCTCCGGCTCGGCCGGGGGCAGCAGCGACCAGCGCCCCGAGACCGTCGGAGGGCCGGTTCGGGACCCGGGGCGGGCGGCGGCGGTGAGCGAACCGTAGCGGCCGCGCGGGACGCTGCGCCGGGCGCGGTGGGCGGTGGAGCCGGCCGTGCGCCCCGAACCGAGCAGCGAGCGCAGGGGGGCCAGGGTGTCGTTGGTGAGACGGCCGGACCAGACCAGGTCCCAGAGGGCTTCGGCCAGGTGGGGGTCGGTGCAGTCGGGGTGGGTGGTGGCGCGGACCTGATCGGTGATCTGACGGAAGAAGAGGCCGTACCCGCCGGAAAGGGCTGTGAGGACCGACTCGTGCAGCGATGTCTGCTCCAGCGGGCGGGGCGGCGGCAGGAGGAGCGGGGCGCTGTCGGCGAGGTAGAGGGAGAGCCAGCCGTCCTTCCCCGGGAGGGCGCCCGATCCCGCCCAGACGACCTCTCCGGTGGTCGTCAGCTCGTCCAGCAGCGCGGGGGTGTACCCCGCGACACGGCTCGGCAGGATCAGCTTCTCCAGCGCCGACGCGGGAACCGGCGCTCCCTGCAACTGTTCGACAGCGCGGGCCAGTCCGTCGATCCCGCGCAGGCTGCTGTCACCGAGGTGCTGCCACTGGGGGAGGAAGCCGGCCAGGGCGGCGGGCGGAACCGGTTCCAGCTCCTGGCGTAGTGCGGCCAGCGAGCGGCGGCGCAGACGGCGCAGGACCGTGGCGTCGCACCACTCCTGGCCGATGCCCGCCGGGTGGAACTCCCCCTGGACCACGCGTCCCGAGGCCGCGAGGCGCTGCAGCGCGCCCTCGGTGACGGCGGCGCCCAGGCCGAAGCGGCCCGCCGCCTGCGTGGTGGTGAACGGGCCGTGCGTCCGGGCGTGGCGGGCGAGGAGGTCGCCGAGCGGATCCTTCACCGGTTCGGTGAACGCCTCGGGCACACCTACCGGCAGCGCCGTACCGAGCGCGTCCCGCAGGCGGCCCGCGTCCTCGATCGCCGCCCAGTGGGGGGACCCGCCGATGCGGACCTGTATGGCGCGCCGGGCGGTCGCCAGCTCAGGGGCCCAGTGCGGCTCGGCGCCGCGCTCGGCCAGTTCGGAGTCCGTGAGGGGGCCGAGGACCCGCAGCAGGTCGGCGACGCCTTCGACGTCCTTGATCTTCCTGTCGTCGGTCAGCCACTGCAGCTCGCGCTCGAGTTCGCCGAGGACGTCGGCGTCGAGCAGCTCGCGCAGCTCCGCCTGGCCGAGCAGTTCGGCCAGCAGGTGGGAGTCGAGCGAGAGCGCGGCGGCCCGGCGCTCGGCGAGCGGGGAGTCGCCCTCGTACAGGAACTGGGCGACGTAGCCGAAGAGGAGGGAGCGTGCGAAGGGGGAGGGTTCGGGAGTGGTCACCTCCACCAGGCGGACGCGGCGGGCCTCCAGATCGCCCATCAGTTCGGTGAGGCCGGGGACGTCGAAGACGTCCTGGAGGCACTCGCGTACCGCTTCCAGGACGATCGGGAACGAGCCGAACTCGGATGCCACCTGCAGCAGTTGGGACGCGCGCTGGCGCTGCTGCCACAGGGGGGTGCGCTTACCGGGGCTGCGTCGCGGCAACAGCAGGGCGCGAGCCGCGCATTCGCGGAACCGGGAGGCGAACAGGGCTGAGCCGCCCACCTGGTCGGTGACGACCTGGCTGATCTCCCCCTTGTCGAAGACCACGTCGGCGGCGGCGACGGGCGGCTGCTCGCTGTCGAACCCGGCTCCTGGAAGGCCCCGCTCCTGTCCGCCGCCGGGCGCCCGGCCCGCCCCGCTTTCGGGGTCCGTTCCGGCCGGGTCGAAGTCGAAGAGGTCCAGGCCCATCAGGTCGGCGTCGGGCAGCCGCAGCACGATGCCGTCGTCCGCGTGCATGACCTGGGCGTCCATGCCGTACCGCTCGGCCAGCCGCGCCGACAGCGCCAGTGCCCACGGCGCGTGCACCTGGGCACCGAACGGTGAGTGCACCACGACCCGCCAGTCGCCCAGTTCGTCCCGGAACCTCTCGACGAGAACGGTCCGGTCGTCCGGGACATGACCGCAGGCCCGGCGTTGCTCGTCCAGGTAGGAGAGGACGTTGCCGGCCGCCCAGTCGTCGAGTCCGGCCGCGAGCAGCCGGAGCCGGGCGTCCTCCGCGGACAGTCCGCCGATCTCCCGCAGGAACGCGCCCAGCGCCCGCCCCAGCTCCAGCGGACGGCCCAGCTGGTCACCCTTCCAGAACGGCAGCCGGCCCGGCACCCCGGGGGCGGGCGAGACCAGGACCCGGTCCCGGGTGATGTCCTCGATACGCCAGGACGTGGTGCCCAGGGTGAAGACATCGCCGACCCGGGACTCGTAGACCATCTCCTCGTCCAGCTCGCCGACGCGGCCGCCCCCCTTCTTCGGGTCGGCCCCGGCCAGGAAGACACCGAACAGCCCGCGGTCGGGAATGGTGCCGCCCGAGGTGACGGCGAGCCGCTGGGCGCCGGGACGGCCCGTGACCGTGCCCGCCACGCGGTCCCACACCACCCGCGGGCGCAGCTCCGCGAAGGCGTCCGACGGATAGCGTCCGGCGAGCATGTCGAGCACTGCGGTGAACGCCGACTCGGGCAGCGAGGCGAACGGGGCCCCCCGGCGGGCGAGTGCCAGCAGGTCGTCGGCCTGCCAGCTGTCGAGTGCGACCATGGCGACGATCTGCTGGGCGAGCACGTCCAGGGGGTTGGACGGGATCCGCAGCGCCTCGATGGCGCCCTCACGCATCCGTTCGGTGACGACGGCGGCCTGTACCAGGTCGCCTCGGTACTTCGGGAACACGACCCCGGTGGACACCGCACCGACCTGGTGCCCCGCGCGGCCCACCCGCTGGAGCCCCGAGGCGACGGAGGGCGGGGACTCTACCTGGATCACCAGGTCGACCGCGCCCATGTCGATGCCCAGCTCCAGACTGGACGTCGCGACCACGGCGGGCAGCCGGCCCGCCTTGAGATCCTCCTCGACCTGGGAGCGCTGCTCCTTGGACACCGAGCCGTGGTGGGCCCGGGCCAGCACGGCGGGCGCCCCCTTGGCCGCTCCGGACTGCGCCATGACCTCGGCGGGGGAGTGCGCCTCGGGCAGGGTCCCGGCGGGCGCCCCGTCGTCGGACGTCGTGCCGGTCGCCCGCTCGTAGGCGATCTCGTTGAGCCGGTTGCACAGGCGCTCCGCCAGGCGCCGGGAGTTGGCGAAGACGATCGTGGAGCGGTGCGCCTGGACGAGATCGGCGATCCGCTCCTCGACATGAGGCCAGATCGACGGCTTGTCCCCCTGGTCCGCCCCGCTGTCGGCGGCGGGGGAACCGCCGAGCTCCCCGAGGTCCTCCACCGGGACGACGACGGACAGGTCGAACTCCTTCGCGGAGGGGGGCTGGACGATCTCCACCTTCCGCTGCGGCGACAGGAAGCGTGCCACCTCGTCGACCGGCCGGACCGTCGCCGACAGGCCGATACGGCGGGCGGGCCGGGGAAGCAGCTCGTCCAGCCGCTCCAGCGACACGGCCAGGTGCGCGCCGCGCTTGGTGCCCGCCACGGCGTGCACCTCGTCGAGGATCACCGTCTCGACCCCCGCGAGGGCGTCCCGCGCCGAGGAGGTGAGCATCAGGAACAGCGACTCGGGAGTGGTGATCAGGATGTCCGGGGGCCTGGTCGCCATCGAACGGCGCTCGGCCGGAGGGGTGTCGCCCGAACGGATCCCCACCCGCACCTCCGGCTCGGGGAGACCGAGGCGCACCGACTCCTGCCGGATGCCGGTCAGAGGGGAGCGCAGGTTGCGCTCCACGTCGACCGCGAGCGCCTTCAGCGGAGACACGTACAGCACACGGCAGCGCTTCTTCGCCTCGGCCGGAGGCGGTACGGCTGCCAGCCGGTCCAGGGAGGCGAGGAACGCGGCGAGCGTCTTGCCCGATCCCGTGGGCGCGACGACCAGCACGTCCGAGCCCTCGCCGATGGCCCGCCAGGCGCCCTCCTGGGCCGCCGTGGGCGCGTCGAAGGCGCCCGTGAACCATCCACGGGTAGCGGGCGAGAACGAGTCGAGCGCGGAACCGGCCATGCCACCCATCGTGCACCCCGGCACCGACAAGGGCCGGTGAACGGACCTGCCACCTGCCCGCCCGGACGGCGCACCCCCACCCGGACCTGCGAGAATGCGCATATGGCGGCAGCGGGCACGGCACGGGAATGGGCGAGGCACTGGCAGCACGCCGAACTGCCCGAGCTGGATCTGCTCCGCGCCCGGTACGTACGCCACACCTTCCCCCGCCACAGCCACGAGGGCTACGTCCTGGCCGCGGTCACCCGCGGGATCGAGACGGTCGGCCTGCCCCACGCCACCGTGCACGCCGGCCCCGGCAGCGTCGTCATGATCAACCCCGAGGTGCCGCACACCGCCCGGGCGGGAGCGCCCGAGGGCTGGGTCTACGCCACGCTCTACCCCTCCGCGCAGGTGATCAACGACATCGCCGCCGAGCTCACCAGCCTGCGCGGCTCCGTCGCCTTCACCGAGACGAGCGTGGCCGACCCCCAGGCGGCCCGGCTGATCATCGAGGTCCACCGGGCCGCCGAGGAAGGCGACGCCCTGGCGGCCGGCACCCTGCTGCGCACCGCCGTCGCCCGGCTCCTCGACCGCCACGGCCGGGCGCTGCCCCCGCGTACGCCCCTTGCGGCGGGAGCCTCCGAGGCGGCCCTCGCGCGCGCCGTGCTCGAAGAACGGATGCAGCGGCCACCTACCCTGGAGAGCCTCGCGGCGGAACTGGGCACCAGCCCGTTCGCTCTGCTGCGGGCCTTCAGGAAGCGGTACGGCATGCCCCCGCACACCTGGCTCACGGACGCCCGGGTGCGCCGCGCGCGCCGCATGCTCGAGGCGGGGACCGCGCCCGCCGAGGCCGCCACGGCCGTCGGCTTCACCGACCAGCCGCACCTCAACCGTCACTTCACCCGCATCGTGGGGGTGCCCCCGGGCGCGTACCGGCGCGAGCGCGCAAGAACGTACAAGACCGGTCGGGATCTTTCCTCGTAACGTTCCGTATGTGGCAGAACGAACAACACCTCAGAGCGCCGGAGCCCCCGGCTCCGTGGCCGGCATCCCGTGTACGGCCGAGGCGAAACCGGACGCGGCCGTCGTCAGGGACGCACTCGGCGTGGGGGTGGCCGTGGGCCTGTCCGGATTCGCCTTCGGCGTCACCGCCGCGGGGGCCGGGCTCACCCTCCCGCAGACCTGTGCGCTGAGCCTGCTCGTCTTCACCGGCGCCTCGCAGTTCGCCCTGGTCGGCGCGCTCGCCGCCGGTGGCAACCCCTACACCGCGGCCGCCGGGGCCTTCTTCCTGGGCGTTCGCAACGCCTTCTACGGGCTGCGCCTGTCCCAGCTCCTCTCCCTGCCGCGCGCGCTACGGCCCCTCGCCGCCCAGTGGGTGATCGACGAGACGACCGCGGTGACGCTCGCCCAGCCCACCCGGCGCGCCGCACGCATCGGCTTCACGGTCACCGGGCTCACGCTCTACGTCCTGTGGAACCTCACCACCCTGGGAGGCGCGCTGGGCGCCGAGGCACTCGGCGACACCGATGCCTGGGGTCTCGACGCGGCGAGCCCGGCCGTCTTCCTCGCCCTTCTCGCACCGATGCTGAAGACCACCACGGAACGCGTCACGGCCGCACTGGCCGTCCTCCTCGCCCTCGGGCTGCTGCCCGTGCTGCCGGCGGGTGTGCCCGTCCTCCTGTCCGCCTCCGCCGCCCCCCTCGTCCTCTTCCTGGGGGGACGGCGCAGGCGCGGCCCCGACGCGACCGCCGGCGGCCCGGAGAACACCCGGGAGAGTCGGTGAACGTCTGGATCGCCATCGCCCTCACCGCGGCCGGCTGCTACCTCGCCAAACTCCTGGGCCTGCTGGTGCCCGCCGGTCTGCTGGAGCGGCCGCTCGTGCAGCGCCTGGCCGCGCTCCTGCCCGTCGCGCTGCTCGCGGCCCTCACCGCCCAGCAGACGTTCGGCGACGGACAGCAGGTCGGGCTGGACGCACGGGCGGCCGGGCTCGCGGCTGCGGCCCTCGCACTCGTCCTGCGGGCCCCCTTCCTCGTCGTGGTCGGTGCCGCCGTCGCGGTCACCGCGGCCGTACGCGCCCTGGCGTAGGGCACGCGGCCCGCGGACTCAGCCGATGCCGTGCCCGTACGCCCGCAGGGTCTGCAGCGCCTTGAGCGTCACAAGGGGGCGCCCTTCCAGGGCCGTCCCGGGAGCCCACTGCCGCCAGGTGACGGGCCAGCCCCCGTCCTCCTCCTGCCCGGCGGCCAGGTGCTCCAGGGCACTCTCCATCTCGCCGTCGCCGAACCACCGGCGCGCGAGCGACCCGGGCGTGCGGGCGTAGTCGTACGGGAAGTGGTGTTCCCCCGGTGCGTAGCCGGGCGCCACCGGGTACTCCGGGCGCCGCAGCGGATCCAGGACGGCCAGGCGCTGCTCACGCACCAGGTGGCCCAGCCGCTCGGCGGCGGCCTCGGCGCGCGCCCGGTCGGGGACGCCGTCCAGGAAGGCGACGGCCGCCTCGATCTCGTACGGGTGCGACTGCTCCAGCGCGTCCACGGCGGCCCAGCAGAAGTCGGTCGCCCGGAAGAGCCAGGCGTGCCACACCTCGTTGCGGTGCAGCAGGCCGACGACCGGGCCCGTGGCCAGCAGTTCGGCGGGCGGGTCGTCGACGACGGGGACGAACGGCGCGACGGGGTAGCCGCGCTGGGTGGGAAGAAGGGCGGGCAGCGCACCCTCCCTGGTCGACACGTCGGTCAGGTAGCGGCAGATCCGCTCGACCCGCAGACCGCGGCAGCGGCCGATCGAGTCGAGGACGCTCAGTGCGTGGGCGGTGTGCAGCGGCTGGCTCACAGGGCCGCGCAGATCGGGTTCGAGCGCGTGCCCGTAGCCGCCGTCCTCGTTGAGGTAGGCGGCGAGCGCGGTCTCGACGGCGTCCGCGCCTCCGCCCAGGAAGAGGTGGGCGAACCGCCGCTGCTCCAGGACGCGTGCGGTGAGCCAGACGAACTGTTCGGCGCGGGCGAGAGGGTCTTCTCCGGTTCCAGCCATGGACCGACCGTAGAGGCCACCCCACCGCCGGCACCCTTTTCCCGGTGCGGCTGCACTCTCAGGAGCGGGATACTCGGGTCATGCGGTTGACGATTTTCTGGGAGCGGATGGCCGACCACTTCGGCGAGGCGTACGCGGATTCCTTCGCGCGCGACCATGTGATGGCCGAGCTCGGCGGCCGTACGGTGCACGAGGCGCTGGCCGCGGGCTGGGAGGCCAAGGACGTCTGGCGCGCGGTCTGCTCGGCGGTCGGGATTCCCGCGGACAAGCGCTGAGCTCCGGTGAGCGAGACTTGACCCGTGGCACCGACAGACGAGACCGCCCAGATCCAGCCTCCCCTCCCTCCGCCCGTCCCACCGGCCGCGCCACCGAGTAGGCCGTCAGGCAGCGCTCCGGTCCGCATGCCCGGCTGGCTGCCCCGCGCGATGGTCCTGGCGCTGGCCCTCTACGGATGCTTCCGGCTCGGCAGCTGGGCGTTCGACCAGCTCATCGGGCTGCTGATCAACATCCTCATCGCCTTCTTCCTGGCCCTGGCGATCGAGCCGGCGGTCAGCCGCATGGCGGCCCGGGGCATGCGCCGGGGACTCGCGACCTTCCTGGTCTTCCTCGGTGTGCTGATCGTAGGAGTGGGGTTCGTCGTCCTGCTCGGCTCGATGCTCGCGGGACAGATCGTCAACATGGTCGACGACTTCCCCCAGTACCTCGACTCCGTGATCAAGTGGGTCAACCAGACCTTCCACACGGAACTCTCCCGGGTCCAGGTGCAGGACAGCGTGCTGCACTCCGACTGGCTCCAGAGGTATGTCCAGAACAGTGCGACCGGGGTCCTCGACGTCTCCACCACGGTGCTCGGTGGGCTGTTCCGGCTGCTTACGATCTTCCTGTTCTCGTTCTACTTCGCGGCGGACGGCCCCCGGCTGCGGCGCGCGCTGTGCTCGGTGCTGCCCCCCGCCCGCCAGGCCGAGGTCCTGCGCGCCTGGGAGCTCGCGGTCGACAAGACCGGCGGCTACATATACTCGCGCGGACTGATGGCGCTGTTCTCCGGGATGGCGCACTACATCCTGCTGGTGTTCCTCGGTGTGCCCTACGCGCCGGCACTCGCGGTCTGGGTCGGCCTGGTCTCGCAGTTCATCCCCACGATCGGCACGTATCTGGCCGGTGCGCTGCCGATGCTGATCGCCTTCACGGTCAACCCCTGGTACGCGGTGTGGGTCCTCGGCTTCGTCGTCGTCTACCAGCAGTTCGAGAACTACGTGCTGCAGCCGAAACTCACGTCGAAGACGGTCGACATCCACCCCGCGGTGGCCTTCGGCTCGGTGGTGGCGGGGACCGCGCTGCTGGGCGCCGTAGGCGCGCTGATCGCCATTCCGGCCGTCGCCACGCTGCAGGCGTTCCTCGGCGCGTACGTGAGGCGCTACGCCGTGACGGACGATCCGCGGATGCACGGCGGCCACCGCCCGCGTCGTGGTGAGCCGGTGCTGTCGCGGCTCCGCCGGGCGGCCGGGCGCGGGGACGACGGGCGAGGCGATCGCGCGGGCGGACCGGGATGAACGGTGAGTCCGCTGCCGCCCCGCGGCGCCGCTGGAATCAACGCCGTGACTGCTGCGACAGCCGTGGAGCGGGGGGAACGAGCGGGAAGTGAAGCGGCCCCGACGCAGCCAGGAGCTACCTCTTCGTCGCATTCCGGTCTTGATCGGCCATGATCTGCCGGTCCGTGGCGTAGGGGCATCCGGCGTCGGCGGGTCGGAGCGGTGCGCTTGACACTAAAATCGAACATCCATTCATATGGGTGTCCGGCCGGGGTTTCCCGGGCCCGGCCGTGGAGTTGTCCACAGGTCGGCAGGACGTCGAGGCCCGTTGTCAGTGGCAGGGGTTAGCGTCTGTGATGTGAAGCGATCGACTCAAGCAAATCGGGTGGAACCCATGGCAGGAAACGACCGCGAGAAGGCGCTGGACGCCGCGCTCGCACAGATTGAACGGCAGTTCGGCAAGGGTGCGGTGATGCGCCTCGGCGAGCGGCCGAACGAGCCGATCGAGGTGATCCCCACCGGATCGACCGCCCTCGACGTCGCGCTCGGCGTCGGCGGCCTGCCGCGCGGCCGCGTGGTGGAGGTGTACGGACCGGAGTCCTCCGGTAAGACGACGCTGACGCTGCACGCCGTGGCGAACGCGCAGCGGCTCGGCGGCTCGGTGGCGTTCATCGACGCGGAGCACGCCCTCGACCCGGAGTACGCGAAGAAGCTCGGCGTCGACATCGACAGCCTGATCCTCTCGCAGCCGGACAACGGCGAGCAGGCGCTGGAGATCGTGGACATGCTGGTCCGCTCCGGTGCGCTGGACCTCATCGTCATCGACTCCGTCGCGGCCCTGGTGCCCCGTGCGGAGATCGAGGGCGAGATGGGTGACTCGCACGTGGGTCTGCAGGCCCGTCTGATGAGCCAGGCGCTCCGCAAGATCACCAGTGCGCTCAACCAGTCCAAGACCACCGCGATCTTCATCAACCAGCTCCGCGAGAAGATCGGCGTGATGTTCGGCTCGCCGGAGACCACCACGGGTGGCCGGGCGCTGAAGTTCTACGCCTCGGTGCGGCTGGACATCCGGCGGATCGAGACGCTCAAGGACGGTACCGACGCCGTCGGCAACCGCACCCGCGTCAAGGTCGTCAAGAACAAGGTCGCGCCGCCGTTCAAGCAGGCCGAGTTCGACATCCTCTACGGCCAGGGCATCAGCCGCGAGGGCGGCCTGATCGACATGGGTGTGGAGCACGGCTTCGTCCGCAAGGCCGGCGCCTGGTACACGTACGAGGGCGATCAGCTCGGCCAGGGCAAGGAGAACGCCCGCAACTTCCTCAAGGACAATCCCGACCTCGCCAACGAGATCGAGAAGAAGATCCTGGAGAAGCTCGGGGTCGGTGTCCGTCCGGAGGACCCGGCTGCGGAGACCACCGCGGACGCGGCGGTCGCGTCCGGTGCGGCGGCGGCCGACGGGGCGGCGAAGCCGGTGCCCGCTTCGGCCACCAAGGCGAAGCCCACCAAGGCCGCGGCGGCCAAGAGCTAGGCCGTGACGCGTCGTACGGAGTGGCCGGGTGCCGAGACGGGTGGGGGCCCCGGTCCCGAGAGCGCCGCAGAGTCCGCCGAAGGTCTCCCGTGGCCCGTGCCGGGGACCGGGCCCGGCGAGGGGGCGGGCCGTGGTTCCCGCTCCCGTTCCAGAAGCAGCGGTTCCCCCTCCTCGTCGAGGGCCGGGGAGGGGGAACCGCGAGACCCGGTGGAGCAGGCGCGCGCCATCTGCCTGAGACTGCTGACCGGGACGCCTCGCACCCGGAAGCAGCTCGCCGATGCTCTGCGCAAGCGGGAGATCCCCGACGAGGCGGCGGACGAGGTGCTCTCGCGGTTCGAGGACGTCGGGCTCATCGACGACGCGGCGTTCGCGGACGCCTGGGTCGAGTCCCGGCATCACGGCAGGGGGCTGGCCCGCCGCGCTCTCGTCCGGGAGCTGCGCACCAAGGGCGTGGACTCCGCGGTGATCGACGAGGCGGTCGGACAGCTCGACCCGGAGCAGGAGGAGGTCACCGCGAGAGAGCTCGTCGCGCGCAAGCTCCGCTCCACGCGGGGCCTGGACCGCGACAAGCGCCTGCGCAGGCTCGCCGGCATGCTCGCACGCAAGGGCTACGGCGAGGGCATGGCCCTGCGCGTGGTGCGGCAGGCGCTCGAAGCGGAGGGGGAGGACACGGAGGGGCTGGACGAGCCGTTCTGAGCGGGGGACGAGCGCGTAGCAAGGCGGGGGCGGAGGGGGCCGTCGCCCTGAAACGCGGCTTGGCATCGGCTCAGTACCGGACAGGGCCCGGCTCCGGTGGCGCGGGGCCCGGCTGCGGGGGCGCCGGCACGGGGGGTAGTGGGGGCTGCCAGTTCCCGCTGGGATGGCACCGGGGGGCGTGCACGGGGGCCTGGCTGCGGGGGCGCCGGCACGGACGGGTAGCGAGGGATCCCCAGTTCCCGCTGGGATGGCACCCGGGGGGCGTGCACGGGGGCCTGGTTGCGGGGGCGCCGGCACGGGAGGGTAGCGGGGGCTGCCGAGTCCCGGCGGGGATGGCACCGGGGCCGCCGATTCCGGCGGAGATACACCGGGGCCGCCGCACCCAGCCGCCTGCAGGAGGGGCTGCGTCCGGGGACGTGGGCGCTTCGGCGCCCCACGGTTGCGTGGCGCTGGTTGCGCGGCCCCGGTTGGTGGTGCGGGGTCAATGCCCGGCCAGGGACGCCCGTCGGATCGTGGCGTCGATCAGGGACAGGGCGTCCGCCGCGGTGCGTCCGGGCTGCCTGTTCCAGGGGCCGATGAGATCCGTCCAGCCCTGCGCACGCAGTTCGGTGATCAGCCACGCGCCGGCCCGGTCCACGGTCTCGAGGGAGCCGTACCCCAGCCTGTGCGCGGTCAGCATCGCCCCGCAGAGACAGCGCGCACCACGGACGTTGCGCAGGCGGTAGGGAGTGTTCTGCCACCCCCACTCGGTCAGGATCTGCCGCGCGTAGCCGAGATGGGTGGAGGGAAGCACATCGGGCTGACCGATCCGCCGCCATGCGTGGAGGTGTTCGGGCAGCATGGCACCCAGGCGCCCGGGGAGCGGCCGTTCGCGGGGTGGCCGGGCGGGCAGTGCCCGTAGCGATTCGTCGATGAGCCGGTCGACGGGCACCGACAGCAGGCCCCGCCAGTCGCCCGGGTCCCGCGGATCCGACGCCGCCTCCTCGTCGGGAGCGGGTACGACGGGTGCGGGCGCCGTCGGCACCGGCGCCCGCACTGGAACGGGCACCGGTGCGGGTGCCGGGGGCGTGGCCTCGGGAGCGGTACGGTCCCAGCCCGTGACGATCTGCTGCCACACCTGCGAGTCGTGGAGCCGGGAGGCCTGGACGTCGACCTGGTCGGGGGTGGGGCGAACGGTTTCCATCGGCGCGACATCTCCGTACATTCCGGTCCTCAGTGATGAGGCGAATGTCCGTCGCGCGAGGCGATAGCTCCACCGGGGAGCGGCGTTCGGGTGTGTCAGGCCCTTATTCGGTGCTGCCGGTCACCCGCAGGTCGACCGGCAGGCCGGCCGCGCGCCAGGCCTGGAAACCGCCGATCAGGTCCGTGGCCCGGCGAAGGCCGAGCTGCCGCAGGGACGCGACGGCGAGAGACGAGGCGTACCCCTCGTTGCAGATCAGTACGACCGGCAGGTCGTGACTGACCGCCTCCGGGGCGCGGTGGCTGCCCAGTGGATCGAGGCGCCATTCCAGCTCGTTCCGTTCCACGACCAGGGCACCCGGGATCAGGCCGTCCCTCTCCCGCAGAGCGGCGTACCGGATGTCGACCAGCAGGGCGCCCTCGGCCGCCGCGGCGGCGGTCTCCCGGGGGCCGATCCGCTCGTATTCCGCCCGGACCTGTTCCAGTAGCTCGTCGATGCCCACTCGCTCCACGCTCGTCTGCTTGCTGTCCACCCGGTCCACGCCCTCGATGTCCTCCACGCCGGTCTCTGCCACCCCGGTGCGCACCGTGCCGGTGTCTGCCACGCCGGTGCGCACCGTGCCGATGCCGACGTCGTCCGTGGCCGTTCCGGCGGTGTGCACCGGCCGCACCGTACGGTTCCCGTCCGCACCGCTCACTGCCAGTCCTCCGGGCCCTCGGTCTGCTCCAGGCGGAGCACCTCGCCCGTGCGACTGTACCGACGGATCCGTGGCAGGGGCGGGTAGTAGGCGTGCACGGAAACGGCGTGTTGCCGACCCGACTCGTTCAGCACCTCGTGCACGTGGTGCCGGCCGAACGCCCTGCCCTGCCCGGTGGCGAGCAGCCGGGTCCGGTCGATGCCCTCGGTGAGTTCGAGCGTCCGCCAGCCCTCGGTGGGGATGCTGGCCGCCAGGGAATGCTCCCGCAGCGTGCCCGAGGCGACGGTGAAGGCGCCGACCGACTCGGCGTGGTCGTGCCAACCGGTGCCCGTACCGGGCGGCCAGCCGATCAGCCACGCCTCGCTGCCGCCGGGTCCTTCGAGCCGGAGCCAGGTGCGGCCGTCGGGGTCGAGGGGGAGCGAGGCGACGAGAGCGGTGTCGTCCGCGGTCCTGCGGACGAAGTCGAGCAGCTCCGCGGCGGTCGGGCCGGGGACAGCGGCGGCCGGACCGGGGGCGGCAGCCGTCGGACCGGGGGCAGCGGGAACACCGGCAGCAGCGGCGACGCCGGGGAAGCCGGCGGGAGCACCGTCACCGGGCAGGGGTGTGCGAAGGGAGGGAAGGGGCGCGGACACGGATACCGTCCTGGGAGTTCGCTGGAGGGCACGCCAGGACGCGGAGAACGGCACGGCGTGCGGGGGAGGCGAGTCAGCAGGACGGACGACACACGCAGCCCGCATAGCGGACGAGGTCCATATGGACCCTCCGCCACAGGCGCACATCGGTGCCGGTCATGGTCCGGAGTACACCATGCGCGCCTGCGGCGGTCAATTGACGTCCGCGGTCCGGTCGGAACTGCCCGCGCTGTGCGCCTCGTCGTCCTCCGTCGTTCCGGCGGCTCCTCCGCGCGCCGCGTCCGCCGCCGCCCGGAGCTCAGCCGGCCGGACGCCGCTGAAGGCCGCCACCAGGTGTCCGTCCGGCCGGACCAGCAGCACGGTGTGGGCCGTCGCTCCCGGGTAGCTTTCTGTCAGCAGCAGTTCGGCCTTCACCGGCAGCCCGTCCACCGCCTCGGCCAGCCTGGGCATGACGCCGGCGGTCAGCCAGTGCCGCCGGTCCCAGACCCCGGTGCCCGGAGCGACGAGGACCACGAGCATGTGTCCCCGGCCCAGCCGTTCGCGCAGCCGTGCCGTGTTCCCGTCGGGCGCCGTCACCCGGACATCGGTGACCGGCGCACCAGGGGGCGTACTCACGGGGGTGTGTGCACCGGCGCGCTGAGGTGAAAGGGGGGAGTACGTGTACGAAGGGGGCGCACCCAGCGGGCCGCACCCCAGGTGCCCGTCGGCCAGCAAGGTGTCGTGCCCGCGGGCGCTGCCGGGTACGAGCGTCCGCAGACCCGCGCCGCCGCGCAGTATCGGCAGCGACTGGTCGGCGGCCCGCAGCCGGGAGGCGACCGCCGCGCGGCGCTCCGCCTGGTAGCTGTCGAGCAGCAGCTCCGAGGCGCCTTGGTGCCAGGCCTGGGCCAGTTTCCAGGCCAGGTTCTCCGCGTCCCGCAGTCCTTCGTCCAGGCCCTGGGTGCCGAGCGCGCCCAGCAGGTGGGCCGCGTCCCCGGCGAGGAAGGCCCGCTTCACCCGCCACCGCCGGGCCAGCCGGTGGTGCAGGGTGTACACGCCGGTGTCCAGCAGTTCGTAGGGCGGGGTGTCACCGCACCAGCCCGCGAGCGTGTCGCGGACCCGGGTGATCAGGGCGTCGGGGGTGACGAGTTCGCCTCGGGGAGGAAGGAGCCAGTCCAGCCGCCAGACACCGTCGGGCAGCGGGCGTGCGGTGACCTCCGCGCCGCCCGTGCGCCAGGGCGGTGCCCGGTGCAGCAACGCCTCGCCGGGCCAGGGGAGTTCGACCCGCAGCGCGGCTACGGCGTGCCGCTCCACCGCCGTACGGCCGGGGAAGCGGATGTCGAGGAGCTTGCGCACGGTGGACCGGGCACCGTCGCAGCCCACCACGTAACTCCCGCGCCACCAGGTCGAGCCGGGCCCCCTGGTGTGCACCGTGACCCCGTCGGCGTCCTGCTCCAGGGTGTCGATCCGGCTGAACGGCACCATCCGTACGAGGGAGTGCCGGGCGACCGCCTGCCGCAGGCCCCCGGTGAGGGCGTGCTGGGCCAGGTGGACGGGGGCGGGCAGCGGAACGGCGCCCTCCTCCTCGCCCAGCGGAACGGCCCGCACCAGTTGCTTGCGCCGTACGGACCGCCAGCCGGTCCAGCGCAGTCCCGCCTCGTGGAGGTCGGCGCATCCCAGCCGTCCCACGAGGTCGGCGGTGTCCTCACGCAGGACCACGGTGCGGGCGGGGCGGGGCTCGTCCTTCCCCGGGCCTTCGTCGAGCACGACCGAGGGAACGCCCTGGGCGGCCAGCCCCAGCGCGAGCGCCAGACCGACCGGCCCGGCACCCACGACGATCACCGGGTCCACGGTGTGTTCCCTTCGGCGCTGACGGTCGACGGGGAAGGGTGGGAGGGGATTGCGGCGGTGGACGTTCGGGGCGCGATCACAGAACGTATGCAACCTATTGCCGGTGCTTGCGTCAAGTGACAGTCAACCGTGGCGGGGGGCGCGGCAGATGCGCCGGCGCCCCCCGTGAGTTCCGTGCCGTGGTCAGTCAGACCTTGTGCCCGTCCTCGGCGACGAGCTTCGGGGTGTCGATGGTCTCGACACCGCCGTCGGGTCCGCCGCCTACCACCGCGCCCGTGCTCTTCTTCCCGCGCCGCAGCCTGCCTTCGAGCCAGCCGGCGAACGTGGTGATGGTGAAGTTCACCGCGATGAAGATCACCGCGATGACGGTGAAGCACGCGATGGTGTTGGCGCCGTAGTTCGCGCTCATCGGGCGGACCGACGCGAGCAGCTCGGGGAAGGTGAGGACCGCGCCGCCGAGGGCGGTGTCCTTCACGATGACCACGATCTGGCTGACGATCGCCGGCAGCATGGCCGTCACCGACTGCGGCAGCAGCACGTACCGCATGGTCTGGCCCTTGCGCATACCGATCGCCTTGGCGGCGTCGGTCTGGCCCCGGGGGAGCGACAGGATCCCGGCGCGGACGATCTCGGCGAGGACCGAGGCGTTGTACAGCACCAGACCCGTGACGACGGCGTACATCGGACGCACGTCGCTGGCGATGTCGGTGAACTCCGAGTACGCGGCGTTCGCCGTGATCATGAGGATCAGGACCGGGATGGCGCGGAAGAACTCCACGACGACGCCGGACGGCATCCGGACCCACCGGTGGTCGGAGAGCCGGCCGATGCCGAACAGCGCGCCGAGCGGCAGGGCGATCAGGAGGGCGAAGAACGCGGCCTTGAGCGTGTTCTGCAGTCCGGGCCAGAGGTAGGTCTCCCACGGCTGGACGCTCGTGAAGAACGGCTCCCACTTCACCCAGTCGAGCTGGTGCTTCTCGTCGAGGCTGGTGTAGACCCACCATCCCAGGGCGGCGATAGCCGCCACGAAGACCACCGTGTACAGGATGTTGCGCTGCTTGGCGCGGGGTCCCTGCGCGTCGAAGAGGACGGACGTCGTCATCGCTTCACCGCCACCTTCTTGCTCACCCAGCCGAGGAGGAGCCCGGTCGGAAGGGTGAGGCAGATGAATCCGAACGCGAAGATGGCGGAGATGAGGATGAGTTGTGCCTCTGCTTCGATCATGTCCTTCATCAGGTAGGCCGCTTCGACCACGCCGATCGCCGCGGCGACGGTGGTGTTCTTGGTCAGCGCGATGAGCACGTTGGCCAGGGGGTTCACGACCGAGCGGAAGGCCTGGGGGAGGATGATCAGCCGGAGGACCTGGGTGAAGCTCAGTCCGAGTGCCCGTGCCGCCTCTGCCTGGCCCGTGGGCACCGTGTTGATGCCCGAGCGCAGGGCCTCGCAGACGAAGGCGGCGGTGTACAGCGACAGGGCGAGAACCGCGAGGCGGAAGTTGATGACCTCGAAGTCGTCCCCGCCTCCCAGGGTGACCTGCAAGGTCTGGAAGAGGCCCAGTGACGCGAAGACGATGATGACCGTCAGCGGGATATTTCTGACAATATTCACATAGGCGGTACCGAAACCGCGCATCAGGGGGACCGGGCCGACCCGCATACCGGCCAGCAGTGTTCCCCATATAAGGGATCCGAGGGCGGAGTAGACGGTGAGTTTCACCGTTACCCAGAAGGCCCCCAGTAGGTCGTAACCTTCAAGAAAGTCGAACACGATCTCCCGTGCTTCCACGTGTGGGGAGGGCTCGGTGCGCCGCCTCGGCGGCGGCGCACCTCATCAGCCCGGCTTCGGACCGCCCGGTGACAGGAGCCCTACTTGACGATGTTGCCGATCTTCGGCGCGGGCTCGTTCTTGTAGTTGGCGGGGCCGAAGTTGGCCTCGACCGCCTTGTCCCAGGAACCGTCCGAGACCATCTTGGTCAGCGCGGCGTCGATCTTCTTCTTGAGGTCGGCGTCGCCCTTCTTCAGGCCGATGCCGTAGTTCTCGTTGGTCATCTTGAAGCCGGCCAGCTTGAACTTGCCCTTGTGGGCGTCCTGCGCCGCGTACCCGGCGAGGATGGAGTCGTCGGTGGTCAGAGCGTCGACGGCCTCGTTCTCCAGACCGGTGAGGCACTCGGAGTAACCGCCGTAGTTCTGCAGCTGAGCCTTGGGGGCCAGCTTCTCCTTGACGTTCTTCGCCGAGGTCGAACCGGTGACCGAACACAGCTTCTTGTTGTTGAGGTCCTCGGGCGAGTTGATGCCCTTTTCGTCGGCCCGGACGAGGACGTCCTGGTGCGCGAGGAGGTACGGGCCCGCGAAGTCGACCTTCTGCAGACGCTCGTCGTTGATGGAATACGTCGCGGCGATGAACTTCACGTCGCCGCGCTCGATGGCGGTCTCGCGGTCGGCGCTCTTCGTCTCGACGAACTCGATGTTCTTGGCGTCGTAACCGAGTTCCTTGGCGACGTACGTGGCGACGTCGACGTCGAAGCCGGCGAACTTGCCGTCCGGCGTCTTCAGACCCAGACCGGGCTGGTCGATCTTGATGCCGATCGTGATCTTCTTGCCGCCGCCCGCCGAGTCGTCCTTGTCACCGGAGCCGCAGGCGGTGGCGGTGAGGGCGAGCGCGAGCACTGCGGCCGAGGCGGCGGTGACCTTACGAAGCTGCATGGTGGAATTCCCTGGGGTTGACGCGATGTGAGTGATCAGCTGGTCCGGAGAACAGTCGTCCGGAATCAGTGGTGCAGGATCTTCGACAGGAAGTCCTTGGCCCGGTCGCTGCGCGGGTTGCTGAAGAACTGGTCCGGCGTGGCCTCTTCGACGATCTTCCCGTCCGCCATGAAGACGACGCGGTTCGCCGCCGACCTGGCGAAGCCCATCTCGTGCGTGACGACGACCATGGTCATCCCGTCCCGGGCGAGCTGCTGCATGACCTCCAGCACCTCATTGATCATCTCCGGGTCGAGCGCGGACGTCGGCTCGTCGAACAGCATGACCTTGGGGTCCATCGCCAACGCGCGAGCGATGGCGACACGCTGCTGCTGACCGCCGGAGAGCTGGGAGGGGTACTTGTCGGCCTGCGTGGCCACCCCCACCCGGTCGAGCAGCGAACGCGCCTTCTCCTCCGCGGCCGCCTTGTCCGCCTTGCGGACCTTGAGCTGCCCCAGCATCACGTTCTCCAGCACCGTCTTGTGTGCGAAGAGATTGAACGACTGGAAGACCATGCCGACGTCGGCGCGCAGCCTCGCCAGCTCCTTGCCCTCCTGGGGCAGGGGCTTGCCGTCGATCGTGATCGCGCCCGAGTCGATCGTCTCCAAGCGGTTGATCGTGCGGCACAGCGTGGACTTCCCGGACCCGGAGGGCCCGATGACGACGACAACCTCGCCACGGGCGATGGTCAGGTCGATGTCCTGGAGCACATGCAGCGCGCCGAAGTGCTTGTTGACGTCGCTCAGTACGACAAGGTCGTCCCCCGTGGTCGCGGCGTCCTGGGCGGCCTTGGTCACTGAAACTCCGCTCATCGGCTTTTTGCTCCGTCCTCCTCGGTTAGGGGGAGACCATAGTGAGGCGGTGCGACCAGCGTCATCACATCTGAGCGGAACTTGAGCATCACGATCGGGCCGCAGCCGGACACGCCGCGTGTGCGGGGCGCCACGCCCCGCAGGGTGGCGTACCGGGTCCATAACGGAAACACGTAGGTAACGGGGAGGGGCTTGACTGACGTGCCGGTCATCGGAGTGGATGCCCTGTACAGGACCGCGCGGATCGCCGCCGGACGTGAAGATCCGCCGCGTGCGGCGCCCAGGTGGCGTCACGTACCGTGCCGGCGGACATGAGGCGGAGAGGGGGGCCATGAGGCTGCTGCTCGTCGAGGACGACGACCACGTCGCGGCGGCCCTGTCCGCCGTGCTCGCACGCCACGGCTTCCAGGTCGTGCACGCCCGCAACGGCGAAGAGGCCCTGCGGGCGCTGCTGCCCGCGGAGAAGGAGCCGTTCTCGGTCGTACTCCTGGACCTCGGCCTGCCCGACCAGGACGGCTACGAGGTGTGCGGGAAGATCCGCAAGCGCTCCGCGATCCCGGTGATCATGGTGACCGCGCGCGCCGACGTGCGCTCCCGCATCCACGGTCTCAACCTCGGCGCGGACGACTACGTCGTCAAGCCGTACGACACCGGCGAACTCCTGGCCCGCATCCACGCCGTGGCCCGGCGCAGACCCCCCGGCGAGGACACCGGACCCACCCCGCTCGCGGCCCTGCGGCTCGGCCCGGTCCGTATCGAGCTGCCCACCCGCAGGGTCAGCGTCGACGACCACGAGGTCCAGCTCACCCGCAAGGAGTTCGACCTGCTCGCCCTCCTCGCCCAGCGGCCCGGCGTGGTCTTCCGCCGGGAACAGATCATCAGCGAGGTGTGGCGGACCAGCTGGGAGGGCACGGGACGCACCCTCGAGGTGCACGTCGCGTCGCTGCGCTCCAAGCTGCGGCTGCCCGCCCTGATCGAGACCGTGCGAGGCGTCGGCTACCGGCTCGTCCCGCCGTCGGCCTGAGGGCGTACGTCGCCGTGCGCACCCGTCTGCTCCCCCTGCTCATCGTCCTGATGGCCGCCGTGCTGCTCGCCCTCGGCTTCCCTCTCGCCGTACGGGTCGCCGCCGCCGAACAGCAGCGGGTCGTCATCGACCGTATCGACGACACGGCGCGCTTCGCCGCGCTCGCGCAGTTCGCCGGTGAGCTCATCGAGGACTCCGGGGAACGGCAGCGCATCCTGCAGACCGAGCTCAGGGCCTACGACTCGGTGTACGGGATCCGGGCGGGCGTCTTCTACCGGGACGACCGCGCTCTCGCCAAGGCCCCCGCCTCCTGGACCCTGCCGGCGGAGGGAGAGGGGCGCGAGGCGTTCAGGGAGGCCCTGCTCGGCCGGCGCTCCCACGATCCGGCGCAGGTCTGGCCCTGGCAGCACGGCCGGCTGGTCGTCGCCTCCCCGGTCGTGCGGGACGGCGACGTCGTGGCGGTCGTGGTGACCGACTCCCCGACCCGTGACATGCGGTCCCGGACCCTGCGGGGCTGGCTGCTCATCGCCCTCGGCGAGAGCGCGGCCATGCTCGTCGCCCTCGGCGCCGCTTTCCGCCTCACCGGGTGGGTCCTGCTGCCCGTACGGACCCTGGACGCGGCCACCCACGACATCGCCAGCGGCCGGATGAGGTCACGGGTCGTCGCCTCCGGCGGTCCTCCCGAACTCAGGCGTCTGGCACGTTCGTTCAACGAGATGGCGGACAACGTCGAGGACGTGCTGGAGCAGCAGCGGGCCTTCGTTGCCGACGCCTCGCACCAGCTGCGCAACCCTCTGGCGGCGCTGCTGCTCCGGATCGAGCTCCTCGCACTCGAACTTCCCGAGGGCAACGAGGAGATCGCCTCGGTGCGCACCGAGGGCAAGCGCCTCGCACGGGTCCTGGACGACCTGCTGGACCTCGCGCTGGCCGAGCACGCCCCGGCGGACCTGCGGATCACGGACATCGGCGCGCTCACCGCCGAACGCGTCGCCTCATGGCGTCCGCTCGCCGAGGAGAAGGGCGTACGGCTGACACCGGACGGTGCCCCCGCGGTGACCGGCTGGGCGGATCCGATCGCCCTCTCCAGCGCCCTGGACGCCGTCATCGACAACGCCCTGAAGTTCACCCCGCAGGGCCAGGAGGTCACGGTCACGGCGGGAACCGACGGCTCCGGCGCCACGATCGTCGTCACCGACCGGGGGCCCGGTCTGACCGAGCAGGAGCTGGAGCGCATCGGCGACCGCTTCTGGCGCAGCAACCGGCACCAGAACATCAAGGGGTCCGGGCTCGGGCTCTCCATCTCCCGGGCGCTGCTGGCGGCCGGCGGCGGGTCGATCGGCTACGCCAGGCACGAACCGCACGGCCTGCGGGTGACGCTCACCGTGCCGCGGGACGCTCCGCACACCTGAGAGCCTGTCGGGCGCCTCTGACCGGGCGTCCACGCCCCGGCACGCACGCTTCCCGCGTTGCCGGAACGCCCACGTAGCTCCGCTACGAGGACCTTCCGGCGCCTTGGAACCGCACGCACCGGACCGCGTCCGCTTCACGGTCCCAGGTCACCCGACAGGCTCCGAGCCGCCGGCGCACCTGCTTCGCGGGGCGGCCGCTCAGGGCTTGGCCGAACGGTAGTAGCGCTTGGCCCCTTCGTGCAGCGGCAGCGGATCGGTGTAGATCGCCGTCCGGAGGTCCACCAGCTGCGCGGCGTGCACCTCGCGCCCGATCCGGTCCCTGCTGTCGATCACGGTGCGGGTGAAGGCCTCGGTCATCAGGGGGTCCGTACGGTCCGTCGTGATCAGCAGGTTGGCGACCGCGACCGTCCGTACCGCCTGTCCCTGCTGGGCGTCCAGGTAGGCGTCGGCCGGCATCACGGCCGAACGGTAGTGGCGGGTGGAGCCGCCGGCCTCCTGCAGCTTCGCGATCAGGGGTTCCTCGAGCGGCACCAGCCGGACGGCGAACTTCTCCGAGAGGTCCTGCACCGCGCCCGTCGGCAGGCCGCCGGACCAGAAGAAGGCGTCCAGCGTTCCGGACGCCAGCCGGGCCGGCATGGTGTCGATGCCTGCGTGGACCGGAGTGATGTCGCCGGCCGGGTCGACACCCGCCGCCTTCATCAGCCGGTCGGCGACCAGGAGCACCCCCGACCCCTTCTGCCCGACGCCGACGCGTCTGCCCCGCAGGTCGGCGACCGTCCGGATCTCGGAGTCCCTCGGGACGACCAGCTGGACGTAGTCGTCGTACAGCCGGACGCAGCCGCGCAGCCGGTCCCCGCCGGTCCTCCCGCTCTGCAGGTAGGTGGCCACGGCGTCGGCGGTGGCGATGGTGAAGTCCGCCTTTCCCGTAGCCACCCGTTCGATGTTCTGCTGGGAGCCCTCGCTGGTCCGCAGCCGTATCGACACCTTGGGCATGTCCTTGGCCAGCGCGCCCTCCAGGCGCTCCCCGTACCGCTGGTACACGCCGCTGCGCACGCCGGTGGAGAAGGTCAGCGAACCGCTCGGTTGCGGACTCCCCAGCGGGAGCACCCACCACAGCAGCAGCCCGAGGACGAGCGCGGCGGCGGCGCCCCCCTGGAGGGTGCGGCGCCGGCCGAATCGGGACAGTGCGTGCAGCATGGCGCGATCCTGCCAGTCCACGCCCCGTCCTGGCCAGGCCGGATCCTCCGAGGGGCTCCGGCGGCCGGAAGGAGCTCGGGCACCGCCTACCCTTGTCCCATGACCAGCGGCAACCGGAGCGAAGCAGTGGACGTCCAGAAGAGCTACGAGGTACGCACTTACGGGTGCCAGATGAACGTCCATGACTCCGAACGCCTGTCGGGGCTGCTGGAGGGCGCCGGCTACGTCCGCGCCCCCGAGGGCGCGGACGGTGACGCGGACGTCGTCGTCTTCAACACGTGCGCGGTGCGCGAGAACGCCGACAACAAGCTGTACGGCAACCTCGGCCGCCTCGCTCCCATGAAGACCAGGCGCCCCGGGATGCAGATCGCCGTCGGCGGCTGCCTGGCGCAGAAGGACCGCGACACCATCCTCAAGCGCGCCCCCTGGGTCGACGTCGTCTTCGGCACGCACAACATCGGCAAGCTGCCGGTGCTCCTGGAGCGCGCCCGGGTCCAGGAGGAGGCGCAGATCGAGATCGCCGAATCCCTGGAGGCCTTCCCGTCCACGCTGCCCACCCGCCGCGAGTCCGCGTACGCCGCTTGGGTCTCCATCTCCGTGGGCTGCAACAACACCTGCACCTTCTGTATCGTCCCGGCCCTGCGCGGCAAGGAGAAGGACCGCCGCACCGGCGACATCCTGGCGGAGATCGAGGCGCTCGTCGCCGAGGGGGTCAGCGAGATCACCCTGCTCGGCCAGAACGTGAACGCCTACGGTTCCGACATCGGTGACCGCGAGGCCTTCTCCAAGCTGCTGCGCGCCTGCGGCGCCGTCGAGGGCCTGGAGCGGGTCCGCTTCACCTCGCCGCACCCGCGCGACTTCACCGACGACGTGATCGCCGCGATGGCCGAGACGCCGAACGTGATGCCGCAGCTCCACATGCCGATGCAATCGGGCTCGGACGCGATCCTGAAGGCCATGCGCCGCTCGTACCGTCAGGAGCGCTTCCTCGGCATCATCGGCAAGGTGCGCGCCGCCATGCCGGACGCGGCCATCTCCACCGACATCATCGTGGGCTTCCCCGGCGAGACCGAGGAGGACTTCCAGCAGACGATGCACGCCGTCCGCGAGGCCCGTTTCGCCAACGCCTTCACCTTCCAGTACTCCAAGCGTCCCGGTACGCCCGCCGCGGACATGGAGGGGCAGATCCCCAAGGAGGTCGTCCAGGAGCGCTACATGCGCCTGTCCGCCCTTCAGGAGGAGATCTCCTGGGAGGAGAACAAGAAGCAGGTCGGCCGCACCCTGGACGTCATGGTCGCCGAGGGCGAGGGACGCAAGGACGGTGCGACGCACCGCCTCTCCGGACGTGCCCCGGACAACCGCCTCGTCCACTTCACCAAGCCGGCGCAGGAGGTGCGCCCCGGGGACGTCGTGACCGTCGAGGTCACGTACGCGGCCCCGCACCACCTGCTCGCCGAGGGCGTGCCGCTGGGCGTGCGGCACACCCGTTCGGGGGACGCCTGGGCGAAGCGCACGGAGGCCGCCGCCGCCAAGCCGGCGGGGGTCATGCTCGGCCTGCCGGGCATCGGCGCGCCGGCGCCTACGCCGGCCGCGGCGGCGCCGGGGTGCGGTTGCGACTGAGGAGGGCGCGCGGGGCGGGGCCCGGTGCTCGGGCAGCCGACTCCGGGGTGCCGGGGCGGAGCCCTGGGCGGGTCCGGTGGCGCGAAGGGTGGAGACGGGGAGGCGGCCAGCCCGGGGCGCGACCGCATGGCCGGTCCCCGCACCCGGCCCGGGACGGAACCGATGGGGCGTGCCTCGTGCACGGGCGCGACCGGGCCGGGCGTGCGGAACCCGGGGCCCGAGAGGCTCGCAGTACGCTGACCGGCATGCTTGTCGCCGCCGCCGTGTGTCCCTGCCCGCCCCTCCTGGTCCCCGAGGTCGCCGCGGGTGCCGCGCACGAGCTCGACCCGGCGCGGGCCGCATGTGCCGACGCCCTCGGGGTGCTCGCCGCCTCGCGGCCCGACCTGCTGATCGTGACCGGGCCCGCGGGCCCCGCCGAGCGCGGCCTCTACCCCGCGGGCTCGCCCGGTACGTTCGCCGCGTTCGGTGTCGACCTCGCCGTCCGCCTGGGCGACCCCGCCGCCGGGTCGTCGGCCCCGGACCGCCCGCTCCCGGCCTCCCTCGCCGTCGGCGCCTGGCTGCTGGCCCGTGCCCGGTGGTCCGGCGCCCCGGTCGAGGGGCTCGGGGTGGAGGAGCCCCTGTCCGCCGACCGCTGCGCGGAGGCGGGCCGGGAGCTGGCCCTCCGGGCGGACCGGGTGGCCCTGCTGGTCATGGGGGACGGCAGTGCCTGCCGTACGGTCAAGGCGCCCGGATATCTGGACGAGCGGGCGGTGGACTTCGACGCGGCGGCGTTCCGCGCCCTCGGTGCGGCCGATCCCGCCGCGCTGGGGGCCCTGGACGAGGAGCTCGCCAGGGAACTGCGGGTGGCCGGACGGGCGCCCTGGCAGGTGCTCGCGGGGGCGGCGCGGGGCACCGGGCTCGCCGGGCGGCTGCTGTACGAGGACGCCCCCTACGGCGTGGGCTACGCGGTCGCCGCCTGGTCGTGACGGGCGCCCGGCAGCCGTGAGGGCCGGGGAGCGGCGTACCTCCCCGGCCCTCACGGCCGTGCGTTCCGGTCCTGCCCCGGGTCAGGACGCGGGCGGCGCCGGCGGCGTACCGCCCTCGTTCTTCTGACCCAGGCGGTCGACCGCGTCCTTCGCCTTCTGCGTGCCGGACACGATCTTGTCGCTGTACTTGCCCTTGGTCTTCTGGTCGACCGTGCGGGCGGCCTTGTCGAGCCCTTGGTCGATCTTGCCCCCGTGCTGCTGCGCGAGGTCGCCGACCTTGTCCTTGGCCGGGGCCAGCTTGGCCTTCAGGTTGTCCAGGAAACCCATGGGTCACCTTCCGTGCTGGGGGACTGTTCGTCCGATTTTACCTGCCGGGCAGGGTTCACGCGTGCGGCCGCGCACGCGTCGGGGACCGTTACGGAGCTGAGGTGTCCCTGAGTTTGGGACACTGTTCCGGTGAGAAGACCAACTCCCACCCCCCGCGTCATCGCCGTCGTCGGTCCCACCGCCGCCGGGAAGTCCGATCTGGGAGTCTTTCTCGCCCAGCGGCTCGGCGGCGAAGTCGTCAACGCCGACTCGATGCAGCTCTACCGCGGCATGGACATCGGCACGGCGAAGCTGACCCCGGCCGAACGCGGCGGCGTTCCGCACCACCTGATGGACATCTGGGACGTCACCGAGGCCGCCAGTGTCGCCGAGTACCAGCGCCTGGCCCGCGCCGAGATCGACAGGCTGCTGGCCCAGGGCCGCATCCCCGTCCTGGTGGGCGGCTCCGGCCTCTACGTCAAGGGCGCCATCGACGCCCTTGAGTTCCCGGGCACCGACCCGGATGTGCGGGCCCGGCTCGAGGCTGAACTCGCGGAACACGGCTCCGGCGTTCTGCACGCCCGGCTCGCAGCGGCGGATCCGGAGGCGGCCGCGGCCATCCTGGCCAGCAACGGCCGCCGTATCGTCCGCGCCCTCGAGGTCATCGAGATCACGGGCAAGCCCTTCACCGCCAACCTGCCGGGTGACGAGGCGGTCTACGACGCGGTGCAGATCGGCGTGGACGTCGAGCGCCCGGAACTCGACGGGCGGATCAGCGCCCGGGTGGACCGGATGTGGGAGGCGGGGTTCGTGGAGGAGGTGCGCGGCCTGGAGGCCCTGGGGCTGCGCGAGGGGCGCACCGCCTCGCGCGCACTCGGCTACCAGCAGGTTCTGTCCGCGCTCGCGGGCGAGTGCACACAGCAGGAGGCGCGTGCCGAAACCGTACGCGCCACCAAACGCTTCGCGCGCCGTCAGGACTCGTGGTTCCGGCGCGACCCGCGCGTCCGGTGGCTCAGCGGTGCCGAGGAACACCGCGGGGAACTTCCGCACCGGGCGCTGGCGTTGGTCGAACGGGCGGTTACAGCCTGATCACGTGATGGCATCGGGACGCTCCGCCCGTCATTCCGGCGCCCGGCGCCGTGCCATCATCGAGCATCGATCGACCAGTGGAGTCCGAGTTGGGAGGGCGCGTGGCGATGGAGGCCGGCCCTCGCGACACAGACCGGGACGCACCGGACGCACGGCACGAGACGGGACGTCTGAGCCCTGACGGGCCGGACGAGCACGACGTCGCCCCCGAGGTCGAGGTCGAGCTCCGTCCGGTACGCCGCATGCGGATCTGGCAGCTCGCGCCCATCGTGGTGCTGGCGGCGCTCGGCTCCCTGATGTTCGCCTTTCCGCTCGCCTTCGAGTTCGGCGGCGGCGGTGCCGTCGTCGCGATGCTGGGACTGCTGATCAGCGGCTGCGCCGCGGGCTGGGGCATGATGGCGGCCCGCCGGGTGGGCCACACCTGGCCCGGCCTGCCGGCCGGAGGCTCCGGCGAGCGCCCCGACTGGCGCGTGATCGGGCTCTACGTCGTCGTGGGTGCGGGACTGGTCGCCCTGGCCGTCTGGCGCGTGGCACGGCTCCGCTGAGAGGACGCCGCGGGCGGGCGCCCGGCGGACGGCCGGCGCCGCCTCGTACAGTGGATCCGTGAGCACTTCGCAGATCACCTTCCTCAAGGGCCACGGCACCGAGAACGACTTCGTGATCGTTCCGGACCCGGACAACACCGTCGCCCTGCCGGATTCCGTCGTGGCGCGTCTGTGCGACCGGCGCGCGGGGATCGGCGGCGACGGTCTGCTGCACGTCGTGCGGTCCGCGGCGCACCCGGAGGCGCTCGCCATGGCCGATCAGGCCGAGTGGTTCATGGACTACCGCAACGCGGACGGCTCCGTCGCCGAGATGTGCGGCAACGGCGTACGCGTCTTCGCCCGTCACCTGCAACGCGCCGGTCTGGTCGGCGAGGGCGAGCTGGCCGTCGCGACCCGGGGTGGCGTGAAGCGGGTGCACATCGCCGGGGAAGGCGACATCACGGTCTCCATGGGACGTGCGGTGCTGCCGGACGAGGGCGTCACCGTCACGGTGGACGGCCGCAGCTGGGACGCGCGCAACGTGAACATGGGCAATCCGCACGCCGTCGCGTTCGTCGAGGATCTGGAACACGCCGGTGACCTGTTCTCCGTACCGCCGTTCGCCCCGGCGGCCGTCTACCCGGACGGGGTGAACATCGAGTTCGTCGTGGACCGCGGGCCGCGGCACGTCGCCATGCGTGTCCACGAGCGCGGTTCCGGTGAGACCCGGTCCTGCGGCACGGGTGCCTGCGCGGTGGCCGTCGCGGCCGCCCGCAGGGACGGGGCCGACCCCGCGAGGACCGGCGACCCGGCCACGTACAGGGTGGACCTGCCCGGCGGCACCCTGGTGATCACCGAATACCCGGACGGCGGGATCGACATGACGGGGCCCGCGGTCATCGTCGCCGAGGGCGTGATCGACCCCGCCTGGCTCGAAACGGTGACCGGTTAGAGCTTCGCTCGAATGGGTGATCCGTTTCACGCTGACCAAGAGCGGGACTGCGCCACGTGGTGGGGTCGATAGCATCAAGCACCGGCCCCGGAGGCGCACCCGCGCCTCCGCGCCGCCGGTCGACGTTGCCGGAGGTGCCCCATGAGCGCAGAGGCCACCGATCCAGGTGCTCCCAGTCGCAAGCGCAGTCGCCCGCGGATCGACCTGCGCCGGCTGGGGCGTGTGGCCCTGCTCGGCCCGGTCTCCCGCGACCGGTTGCCCGCCGCCATCGGGCATGTGGCGGAGGTTCACCGGGCGCACCATCCGGATGCCGACCTGTCCCTCCTGCACCGCGCCTACGTCCTCGCGGAGTCCTCCCACCGCGGGCAGACGCGCAAGAGCGGCGAGCCGTACATCACGCACCCGCTGGCCGTGACCCTGATCCTGGCCGAACTAGGCGCCGAGACGACGACGCTGACGGCCTCACTCCTCCACGACACGGTCGAGGACACCGAGGTGACGCTCGATCAGGTCAAGGCGGAGTTCGGCGCGGAGGTCTGTTACCTCGTCGACGGCGTCACCAAGCTGGAGAAGGTCGACTACGGTGCGGCGGCCGAACCCGAGACCTTCCGCAAGATGCTCGTCGCCACCGGCAACGACGTGCGGGTCATGTCGATCAAGCTGGCCGACCGGCTGCACAACATGCGCACCCTCGGTGTCATGCGCCCGGAGAAGCAGGCCAGGATCGCCAAGGTCACCCGCGACGTCCTCATCCCGCTCGCCGAACGCCTCGGTGTGCAGGCCCTCAAGACCGAGCTGGAGGACCTGGTCTTCGCGATCCTCCACCCCGGGGAGTACGAGCGGACCCGGGCCCTGATCGCCGAGGCGGCCCGCACCCACGACCCGCTCGCCGAGATCGCCGACAGCGTCAGGACGACACTGCGCGAGGCCGGGATCAGTGCCGAAGTGCTCATCAGGCCACGCCACTTCGTCTCCCTCCACCGGGTCAGGACGAAACGCGGCGAACTGCGCGGCACCGACTTCGGGCGGCTGCTCGTCCTGGTCTCCGAGGACGCCGACTGCTACGCGGTCCTCGGAGAGCTGCACACCTGTTTCACCCCGGTCATCTCCGAGTTCAAGGACTTCGTGGCAGCGCCGAAGTTCAACCTCTACCAGTCGCTGCACACCGCCGTCGTCGGCCCGCAGGGCGCGGTCGCCGAAGTGCTCATCCGCACGCACCGCATGCACAAGGTCGCGGAGGCGGGCGTCGTGGCCCTCGGTAATCCCTACGCACAGGACGGCGCCACCGCCGCGTACCGGACCGAGCCCGCCGACGGGGAGCGCGCCGACCCGACCAGGCCCGGCTGGCTCTCGCGTCTGCTCGACTGGCAGGAGTCCGCCACCGACCCCGACACCTTCTGGACCACGCTGCGCGCCGATCTCGCGCAGGACCGGGAGATCACCGTCTTCCGCACCGACGGCGGCACACTCGGTCTGCCGGCGGGCGCGAGCTGCGTCGACGCCGCGTACGCGCAGTACGGCGACGAGGCGCACGGCTGCATCGGAGCCCGCGTCAACGGCCGCCTGGCCACGCTCAGTACGGTCCTGAGGGACGGTGACACCGTGCAGCTCCTGCTCGCGCAGGACGCTTCCTCCGGGCCCTCCCCGGAGTGGCTGGACCACGCCCGTACGCCTGCCGCGCGCATCGCGATCACGGGCTGGCTGGAGACCCACCGGGACGACACCCCGGAACGCCGGAGGGGCCGGGCCACCGCCCCGGGGCCGCTGAGCGGGCCCGGGGACCACCGGCCGGACGACCTCGAGGCAGCCCGGGCGCAGCAGAGCGCGGACCGCGCGTCCGGTGCCGGGGACGGCGGCCAGAACGGCCGGGGCAAGCCGGGCGGCCGGGCCGTGACGGTGTCCGTCGACGCCCCTGGATCGCAGGTCCGGCTCGCCGGCTGCTGCACGCCCGTCCCGCCCGACGACATCATCGGATGCACGGTGCGCGGCGGGGCCGTGACCGTGCACCGCCGGGAGTGCCCGGCCGTCGCGCGCATGCGGGCGACCGGCCGGGCGGCCGTCGGGGCACGCTGGAACGACACCGGCGACCGCGGCGGGACGGCGGACTACCGCGTCACCCTCGTCGCCGAGTCGTTCGGACGCCCCCGGCTGCTGGCCGACCTCACCGAGGCCATCGCCGCGGCGGACGCGGCCATCGTCGCCGCGACGGTCGAGCCGCCCAGCGAACAGCGCGTCCGGCACACCTACACCCTGCAGCTCCCGGACGCCGCCGGGCTGCCGGGACTCATGCGGGCCATGCGCGACGTACCGGGGGTGTACGACGTGAGCCGCGCCCAGCAGCCCGCCGCCGCGGGCTGACCGCCGCTCCACGCGCCCCCGTTCGGGTGGTGCGGCGCGCGCCGCTCCCGCGCGGCCGGATTCCGCTGGTAGCCGTAGTCCATGCCGCTCACCTTCCGTCGCCTGCGCACCGTTCTGCTGGCCACCGCGTCGGCCACCCTCGTCGCCGCCACCGTGCCCGCACCCGGACCGCTGGGCATCGGCGACCGCCTCTTCCCCCAGCTCGGCAACCCCGGGTACGACGTCCTCTCGTACGACATCTCGCTCACGTACCACGGCCGCAACACCGAACCCCTGGACGCCGTGACCAGGATCGACGCGCGGACCACCGCACGGCTGGAGCACGTCAACCTGGACTTCGCCCGGGGCACCGTCCGCTCCGTGCAGGTCAACGGGCTCGGCTCCCGGTTCTCCACCGAGGACGAGGACCTGATCGTCCGGCTCCCCGCCCGGCTCCCCGCCGGGGTGCCCCTGCGGATCACCGTCCGGCACACCAGCGACCCCTCCGGGGACACCGGCACCGGCGGCTGGGTCCCGACCGCGGACGGCCTGGCCATGGCCAACCAGGCCGACGCCGCGCACCGGGTCTTCCCGGGTAACGACCACCCTTCCGACAAGGCCTACTTCACCTTCCACGTCACCGCGCCCGAGAAGTACACCGTCGTGGCGGGCGGCCTGCCCGCCGGGAAGCGCCGCCACGCGGCCACGACCACCTGGACGTACCGCACCGGGCACCCCATGGCCACCGAACTGGCCCAGGTGTCCATCGGCCGGTCCGCCGTCCTGCGGCGGACCGGGCCGCGCGGGCTGCCGGTACGGGACGTGGTGCCCGCGGCCGACCGGGAGAAGCTGGAGCCCTGGCTGCGCAGGACCCCGCGGCAGCTGGCCTGGATGGAGGAGCAGGTCGGCCCCTACCCGTTCGAGACGTACGGGCTGCTGGTCGCGGACACGGACACCGGCTTCGAGCTGGAGACCCAGACCCTGTCGCTCTTCGAACGCTCCCTCTTCACCGACGCGGGCTACCCCGCCTGGTACATCGAATCGATCATGGTGCACGAACTCGCTCACCAGTGGTTCGGCAACAGCGTCTCGCCGCGGACCTGGTCCGACCTCTGGCTCAACGAGGGGCACGCCACCTGGTACGAGGCCCGGTACGCGCAGGAGCACGCGCAGAAGCCGCTGGAGCGGCGGATGCGCGAGGCGTACAGCCGCTCCGACGCCTGGCGTGCGGCCGGCGGCCCGCCCGCGCACCCCGACGCACCGTCCCCCGACCACAAGATCAGCCTCTTCAGGCCGGTGGTGTACGACGGCAGCGCCCTCGTCCTGTACGCCCTGCGCCAGGAGATCGGGGAAGCGGCCTTCGACCGCCTGGAGCGCACCTGGGTGCGCAGGCACCGCGACGGGACGGCCGGCACCGCGCAGTTCACCGCGCTCGCCTCCCGCATCGCCGGGCGCGATCTGACGGCCTTCTTCGACGGCTGGCTGTACGCGGAGAGGACGCCGCCGATGCCGGGGCACCCGGACTGGCGCAGCGCGGCGCCGCGGAACGCCGCGCCCACCCCGCAGGGGCCCGGGCACGCACCGAAACCCGCGTGACGAGCCCGGCGGGCACGTGTCACTATCGACGCGTCGGCACGGCGGCCGCCCGGTGGACCCCGCCCAGGGGAATCTTCCGGTGGGGTGACGCGTTGTGACTGGCGTAACGGACTTCCACCGACGTAAGGATCCAATGACCTCCTCTTCTTCCCTTCCCCAGGACGCGCGCGACGCGCGGAGCGCCACGGAAAACGACTCCGAGAGCCTCACCGAGGGCCTGCGGGCCGACGCCCTGATGGAAGAGGACGTCGCCTGGAGCCACGCGATCGACGGGGAGCGCGACGGCGACCAGTTCGACCGTTCCGACCGTGCGGCACTGCGCCGCGTGGCGGGTCTCTCCACGGAGCTCGAGGACGTCACCGAGGTCGAGTACCGCCAGCTGCGCCTGGAGCGCGTGGTGCTGGTCGGTGTCTGGACCTCGGGGACGGTGCACGACGCGGAGATCTCCCTCGCGGAGCTGGCGGCGCTGGCCGAGACGGCGGGCGCCCTGGTGCTCGACGCCGTGTTCCAGCGGCGCGACAAGCCGGACCCCGCCACCTACATCGGTTCGGGCAAGGCGCTGGAGCTGCGGGACATCGTCCTGGAGACCGGCGCGGACACCGTCATCTGCGACGGTGAACTGAGCCCCGGCCAGCTGATCCACCTGGAGGACGTCGTCAAGGTCAAGGTGGTCGACAGGACCGCCCTGATCCTCGACATCTTCGCCCAGCACGCCAAGTCCCGCGAGGGCAAGGCCCAGGTGTCGCTGGCACAGATGCAGTACATGCTGCCGCGGCTGCGCGGCTGGGGTCAGTCGCTCTCCCGGCAGATGGGCGGCGGCGGATCCAGCGGCGGGGGCGGCATGGCCACGCGTGGACCCGGTGAGACCAAGATCGAGACGGACCGGCGCCGGATCCGCGAGAAGATGGCGAAGATGCGCCGGGAGATCGCGGAGATGAAGACGGGCCGCGAGATCAAGCGCCAGGAGCGCAAGCGCAACAAGGTGCCCTCGGTGGCGATCGCCGGATACACCAACGCGGGGAAGTCGTCGCTGCTCAACCGGCTCACCGGTGCGGGCGTGCTGGTGGAGAACGCGCTGTTCGCCACCCTCGACCCGACCGTGCGCCGGGCGGAGACGCCCAGCGGACGGCTCTACACCCTGGCCGACACCGTCGGGTTCGTGCGGCACCTGCCGCACCACCTGGTCGAGGCGTTCCGCTCCACCATGGAGGAGGTCGGGGAGTCCGACCTGATCCTGCACGTGGTCGACGGCTCGCACCCGGCCCCCGAGGAGCAGCTCGCCGCCGTGCGGGAGGTGATCCGGGAGGTCGGCGCGGTCGACGTGCCGGAGATCGTCGTGATCAACAAGGCGGACGCGGCGGACCCGCTGGTGCTCCAGCGCCTGATGCGCGCCGAGCGGTACGCGATCGCGGTATCGGCGCGGACCGGTGCCGGCATCGACGAGCTGCTCGCGCTCATCGACGCCGAGCTGCCGCGGCCGTCCGTCGAGATCGAGGCGCTCGTGCCCTACACGCAGGGCGGGCTCGTCTCCCGCGTGCACGCCGAGGGCGAGGTCATCTCCGAGGAGCACCTTCCGGAGGGCACCCTGCTCAAGGCGCGGGTGCACGAGGAGCTCGGCGCGGAACTGGCGGCGTTCGTCCCCGTGGCCCACTGACGCACGGCCGTCCGCTCCCCGGAACGGGCGGCGGCGCCACACCGCACGAAAACCGCCGGCCCGGCCCCCTCGGCGAGGGGACCGGGCCGGCGGTGCGTCGTCCTGCTGGGCCGTGTTCCGAACGTCCCGTCCGCCCGGCGACGCCTGGCACTCAGACTCGCCGCGTTGTCGGGGTCGTCCCGATATATCCACTGTCGGGACGACCCTCCGCAGTGCGATCGCACGCACCGGACCTGCCCTTCGGGCAGACGACGCTCCTTTCGCGACAGGGCCTGCGGGGCAGCCCTCAGCGGCCCGCGTACTTCTTGCTGACGGCCCGGTAGACGCCCTCGGCCTCCTTGCCGAGACGGGGCCCGGCCAGCCAGCCGGCGGTCACCGGCCCGATGGAGGTGTTCGAGACCAGGGCCGGCTTGCCGTCCTGGCCGTTCGCCACCCAGCCACCGCCCGAGGAGCCGCCGGTCATCGTGCACCCGATGCGGTACATCGTCGGCTGGTCCTGGAAGACGGAGAGCCGGCCCGGCTCGTCCGCGCACCGGAACGCCTTCTGCCCGTCGAACGGCGGCGCCGCCGGGTAGCCGGTGGCCGTCATGGTGTCGATCTCGGGGACCGCCGGGGCGTTGAAGTCGACGGGGAGCGCCGAACCGACCGTCTCCTCCAGGGACTTGCCCGTCGACCCCTTCTCCGGTGTCACCTGCAGGACCGCGAAGTCGTACGGCGCGCCCTGGCCGCCGGTCCTCGCGCCCTGGGCGATCCACTGCTCGGAGGTCTGCGCCCACTGGCCCCACCACACGCCGTAGGGAGCGATTTTCTCCTTGGGTGCGTTCTCCAGCTCGGCCACCGACAGGCCGCTGTCGTTGTACGAGGGGACGAAGGCGATGTTGCGGTACCAGCCGCCCTTCTTACCGGCGTGCACGCAGTGGCCCGCGGTCCACACCATGTTGGACCTGCCGGGGTGGGCCGGGTCCTTCACCACGGTCGCCGAGCAGACCATCGATCCCTCGGGTCCGTCGAAGAAGAGCTTGCCGGACTCCGCGGCGCCGGCGTGGTACGGCGTCGAGAGGGCGGCGGCCTCGACGGGGGCCGGGGTCGGGTCCGTCACGCCCTCGTCGCCGGATATGTCGTTGTCGACGGGGTTCTCCGGGGGCTTGTCCGCGTCCCGCATCCGTTCCGGGTCCCACAGGTCCTCGATGATCGGGTTGACGTAGTCCTTGGCCTCACGCAGCCACTTGTCCCTGTCCCAGTTCTTCCACTCGCCGTTCCGCCACGTGTCGAGGTCAATCCCGTGCTCCTTGAGCCGGTCCTTCAGATCGTCCGGGATGGTGACCTTGCCGTCGGAGGCCTGGCCGGGCGAGCCGGCCGGCTTGCCGCTCGCCGCGTCCTCCTCGGGACCGCAGGCGGTGACGGTGAGCGCGAGGACGGCGGTGAGGGCGGCTGCCGCGAACACGGGGGAGGTGCGGCGGGCGCTCCTCCCGCGGCGTGCGGTGTCGATCGGGCGCATGGGTCGCATCTGGTGATCCCCCTGGGACTTCGTCACTGACTTCTCTGCCGCACCGCGGACGGCCGCCGGGCGCGGCACCGGCTCGACGCCACGGCGTCCACGGACGGGCCACGGTGGCCCGTTCCGGGTGCGGCCCCCACTATGCCGGTGCCGATGGGGACGGCGTGCGGCAGGGCCATGGTTCCCGCCGCGCAAGGATCTTCCGCCGCACCCGTGATCCCCCGCGCCCGGCGTCGTTGGTACGTACGGGGAACACCCGGACAGCGTTCAGCCGCGCGGCCCGTCCCCGGGGCACCGTACGGACGTACGACGCCACTGTTACCGCAGGAGGACCGCAGCCGTGGCCGTGACCGAACCAGCTCCGGCGCCGCAGGCCGCGTACGAGGGGATCCTGCGGCGCCAGGCGCTGCGCGAGTCGGCGGCCCGCACCTATGCGCGGTCGCTGCCGATCGTGCCGGTGCGGGCCAGGGGGATGACCGTCGAGGGGGCGGACGGGCGCCGCTATCTCGACTGCCTGTCCGGAGCGGGAACCCTGGCACTCGGTCACAACCACCCCGTGGTGCTCGAGGCGATCAGGAAGGTCATCGACTCCGGAGCGCCGCTGCACGTGCTCGATCTCGCCACCCCCGTCAAGGACGCCTTCACCACCGAGCTGTTCGCCACTCTGCCCGGACGGCTCGCGGACGACGCCCGGATCCAGTTCTGCGGGCCGGCCGGGACCGACGCCGTCGAAGCCGCGCTCACGCTGGTCCGCGCGGCCACCGGGCGCAGCGGACTCCTCGCCTTCACCGGCGCGTACCACGGGATGACCGCAGGGGCGCTGGCCGCCTCGGGCGCCGCCCCGGACGTCCGGGTGACCAGACTGCCCTTCCCGCAGGACTACCGCTGCCCCTTCGGGACAGGCGGGGAGCGCGGAGCCGGCATCGCCGCGCGCTGGACCGAGCACCTGCTGGACGATCCCAAGGGCGGGGTGTCCGCTCCGGCCGGGATGATCGTGGAACCCGTCCAGGGGGAGGGCGGAGTGAACCCCGCCCCCGACGGGTGGCTGCGCCGGATGCGCGAGATCACCCGGGAGCGGTCCATCCCGCTGATCGCGGACGAGGTGCAGACCGGGGTCGGCAGGACCGGTGCCTTCTGGGCGGTCGAGCACAGCGGGGTCGAGCCCGACGTCATGGTCCTCTCCAAAGCCATCGGCGGCTCGCTCCCCCTCGCGGTGATCGTCTACCGCTCGGAGCTCGACGTCTGGCCGCCGGGAGCCCACGCGGGAACCTTCCGGGGCAACCAGCTCGCCATGGCCGCCGGACGCGCCACCCTCGCGTACGTACGCGAGAACCGGCTGGCCGAGCGTGCCGCGACGCTCGGCGCGCGCATGCTCGCCGGTCTCCGGGCGCTGCGGGCGGACCACCCGCGCATCGGTGACGTCCGGGGACGCGGCCTGATGCTGGGCATCGAGCTCGTCGACCCCGAGGCCGCGCCCCCCACCGCCGTCGCCGGGAACGGATCCGCCCCGCCGCCCGACCCGGCCCTGGCCGCCGCCGTGCAGCAGGAATGCCTCCACCGCGGCCTCATCGTCGAGATCGGCGGACGCGACAGCGCCGTCGTCCGGCTGCTCCCACCCCTCACCCTCACCGACGAACAGGCCACGGCGGTCGTCGACCGTCTCGCCGACGCGCTGAGCGCCGCGGAACGCTCCGCGCGCCGCCGGGCCCCTTCGGGGCCGACCGCCTGATCCCGGACCCCTCACAAGGAAGACCGCCGTGAACCCCACCCCTGCGCCCGAGGCCGACGGCCCTCCCCCCAGCGAACAGCGAGGACAGGACGTGCCGGACGGTGCCCTCGCCGTCGAGTCGACGACCGTGCCGCGTCAGAAGGCCGGCCACCGGGCTGCCCCCCACACCGGGGCGGGCGTCGCCACGCGCGGAGTCCCCGCGGACCGGCCCCGCCACACGCGCCCACCCGCCCGCACCGGCAGCCGCGGCCGGCCGGACCCGCTCGACCACCCGGATCCGCTCCGGGCCGCCGACTCCGCCGGCACCGAGAACCTCCTGCGCTGCTGGGTCAGGGAGAACGACCTGCCCCGCCCGCAGGGAGACACCCTGCGCATCCCGCTCCCCGCGAGCGGGACCGCCCTGCTCGTCCCGGTCGGCCACTGGTCCGCGACGGGCTGGCACCGCTTCGGTACGCCCACCCTGGAGAGCGCCCCCGAGGGTTCCCCCGGGGTCGACGCCGTCACCGTGGCCGCCCTTCTCGGGCGGGAGAGCGACCGGGACTCCGGCATGGACCTGGTGGCACGCGTGGCGGACTCGGTGCGGAACACCGCCGTCTTCCTCGCCGCCCGCCGCCGGGCCCCCGGCGCGTACCCGGAGACGGACCTCTTCCTCACCGCCGAGCAGTCCCTGGTCCTCGGCCACCCCCTGCACCCCACGCCCAAGAGCCGGGAGGGCCTCTCGGAGACCGAGACGCTCCTCTACTCACCCGAGTCGCGCGGCTCCTTCCCGCTGTACTGGATGGCCGTGGACCGCTCCGTACTGGCCACCGAGTCCTCCTGGGCCCGGGCGGGCCGGCCGGTCTCGGCCGAGGAACTCCTCGCGCCCCACGCGGACGGGCTGCGCCTGCCCGACGGCACCGCCGCTCTTCCGCTCCACCCCTGGCAGGCGGCGGAGCTCAAGCGCCGCCCCGAGGTCGCCACCCTGTTCGACAAGGGCCTGCTCCACGACCTCGGCCCGTACGGGGAGCACTGGCACCCCACCTCCTCCGTACGGACCGTGCACCGGCCCGGCGCCGGCATCATGCTGAAGCTCTCGCTGGGGGTGCGCATCACCAACTCCCGCCGGGAGAACCTCCGCAAGGAACTCCACCGCGGGACCGAGGTCCACCGGCTGCTGGGCACGGGGCTGGCCCGCGCGTGGCAGGCGGTCCACCCGGGCTTCGACATCGTCCGGGACCCCGCCTGGCTCGCCGTGGACGCCCCGGGCGGCGTGCCCGTCCCCGGCCTCGACGTCATGATCCGCCACAATCCGTTCGGTCCGGTCGACGACGCGGTGTGCATCGCCGGACTCACCGCCCCGCGTCCCTGGCCCGGCCGCCCCGGTACGCACTCCCGGCTCGCGGAGACCGTCTCCCGGCTGGCCGACCGCACGGGCCGGACGACGGGAGCGGTCTGCGCCGAGTGGTTCCTGCGCTACCTGGACCGCGTGGTGCTGCCCGTCCTGTGGCTCGACGCCCACGCGGGCGTGGCCCTGGAGGCCCATCAGCAGAACACCCTGGTCCTGCTCGACGCGGACGGCTGGCCGGCCGGCGGCCGGTACCGCGACAACCAGGGATACTACTTCCGCGAGTCGCACCGTCCCGCGCTCGAGGAGCGGCTCCCCGGGATCGGCAGCGTCAGCGACACCTTCGTCGCCGACGCGGTCACCGACGAAAGGCTCGCGTACTACCTCGGCATCAACAACGTCCTGGGGCTCATCGGCGCCTTCGGTTCCCAGCGGCTGGCCGACGAGCGACTGCTCCTCGCCGCCTTCCGCCGTTTCCTCGAGGACGCGCGCACGCTGGGCTCCCCCCTGCCCGCCTACCTCCTGGAGACGGCGCACCTGCGGTGCAAGGCCAACCTCCTGACCCGGCTGCACGGGCTGGACGAACTCGTCGGCCCGGTCGACACCCAGTCCGTCTACGTCACCATCGCCAACCCGCTGCGCAGCTGAGCGAACCGCCCGCCCGAACCGAGGAGAGGAGCGCCACGGTGCACCACACCGATGCGCACACCGAGGCCGGTGCGTCCCCGCCGCGTGTCACGGGCGCCGAGGACACGCTGGAGCTACGGCTCACCGAAGAGCTGCTCACCCTGCTCGGCGACGGCGGGCCGCCGGCCCCCGCCTCACCCGCCCACCACGGTTCGCCGGGGCCCCCTCCCGCGCCGGCCGAGGCCCCGCCGGGGGCCGGCCCCTCCGGCCCCGTCGGCGATCCGGCCGCGTGGGGCCCGGCCGCCACCTCCGCCGGAGAGTTCCGGCTGGTCCCCGTGGAACCCGCGCGCGACCTCGCCGTGATCAGCCGTTGGATGAACGACCCCGCGGTGGCCGCCTTCTGGGAGCTCGCCGGACCGGAGTCGGTCACCGCCGGCCACCTCCGCCCGCAGCTCGACGGCGACGGCCGCAGCGTCCCCTGCCTCGGCGTGCTCGACGGCAGGCCGATGAGCTACTGGGAGATCTACCGGGCCGACCTGGACCCCCTGGCCCGCCACTACCCCGCCCGGCCCCACGACACCGGGATCCACCTCCTGATCGGCGGGGTGGGCAACCGGGGCCGGGGCATCGGAACCGTGCTGCTCAGGGCCGTGTCCGACCTCGTACTCGACCACCGTCCGCGTTGCGCCCGCGTCGTCGCGGAGCCGGACCTGCGCAACACCCCGTCCGTCTCGGCCTTCCTGAGTGCCGGTTTCCGTTTCTCCGCGGAAGTCGAACTGCCCGGCAAACGAGCTGCTTTGATGGTCCGCGACCGGGCCCACCGTGCACAGCTGTGAACAACTCGCCGCCACATCCACACGCTCGAACCCCATCGGTTTCCACCCCGAGGAGTCCCCGTGCCGACACATCCCGCGAGCCACGACCCGGCCCCGTACCGCCCGCCGTTCGCCACCGAGGAATTGAACCGGGAGGGCTGGGACCGAGCGGCGGTGCGGCTGCTCGCGAAGATGCTCGGTGAGTTCGCCTACGAGGAGGTCGTCGAACCCGCACGGCAGGAGAAGGGGTCCGTGGGAAACACCCACGGTTACACCCTGCCGCTCGACGACGGCGGGCAGCTGAGCTTCCGCGCGCGCCGCGGGGTCTACGGAAGCTGGCGCGTCGACCCGGAGTCGATCCGCGAGGGCGGCGCGGACTCCGGCGGTATCCCCTTCCGCGACCCGCTGCACTTCCTCGTCCGCGCCCGCCGCCTCCTGGGCCTGGACGGGGCCACCCTGGGCCACCTTGTACGCGAACTCACCGCCACGCTCACCGCCGACACCCGCCTCGACCGCTCCGCGCTCCCGGTGGCGCGGCTCGCCGACCTCCCGTACGCCGAACTCGAAGGGCACCAGACGGGACATCCCTGGCTGGTCGCCAACAAGGGCCGCCTCGGCTTCTCCGCCGCGGATACCGCCCGCTTCACCCCGGAGGCGCGCTCCGCCACCACGCTGCCCTGGATCGCCGTCAGTACCCGGATAGCCGGCTATCGGGGAGTCGGCCGCCTCGCCACCCCCGGACAGCTGTACGACCAGGAACTGGACGCGCCGGTCCGCGCCTCGTTCGCCGCAGTGCTGCGCGGCCGTGGCCTCGATCCCGGCGACTACCTCTTCCTGCCGGTCCACCCCTGGCAGTGGGACGAGTGGATCGTCCCCCTCTTCGCCCCGGCGCTCGCGGACGGCCGGATCGTGCCCCTCCACGCGGACGGCGACCTCCGGCTGCCGCAGCAGTCGATCCGCACGTTCAGCAACGTCGGCCGTCCCGACCGGCACACCGTCAAGCTGCCCCTCTCGATCCTGAACACCCTGGTCTGGCGCGGTCTGCCGACCGAACGCACCCTCGCCGCCCCCGCGGTCACCGCCTGGGTCCAGGGGATCCGCGACTCGGATCCCTTCCTGCGCGACAGCGGGGTCATCCTTCTGGGAGAGGTCGCCTCGGTAGCCGTCGAGCATCCCCTCTACGATCACCTTCCCGAGGTGCCGTACCAGTTCAAGGAGATCCTCGGCGCCATCTGGCGTGAGCCGCTGCCGCCACGGCTGGGCCCCGGGGAACGCGCCCGCACGCTGGCCTCCCTGCTGCACACGGACCCCGCTGGACGGTCCTTCACGGCCGAGCTGGTCACCCGGTCGGGGCTCACGCCGGAGGCCTGGCTGACGCGGCTCTTCGCCGCGCTGCTGCCCCCGCTCCTGCACTTCCTGTACCGGTACGGCACCGTGTTCTCGCCCCACGGGGAGAACGCGATCGTCGTCTTCGACGATCGGGACGTGCCGCAGCGCCTCGCGATCAAGGACTTCGTCGACGACGTGAACGTGAGTGCCCGGCCGCTGCCCGAGCACGGGTCGATGCCGGACGACGTCCGCGCCGTCCTGCTGACCGAAGAACCCTCCTTCCTCACCCAGTTCATCCACGCGGGGCTCTTCGTCGGCGTCTTCCGTTTCCTCTCCCCGCTCTGCGAGGAGCAGCTGGGGGTGCCCGAGAGCGTGTTCTGGTCACTCGTCCGTGCGGAGATCCTGCGCCACCACGCCCGTTTCCCCGAGCTGAAGGAGCGGTTCGAGACGTTCGACATGCTGACGCCGACGATCGAGCGCCTCTGTCTCAACCGCAACCGGCTGCACCTGGACGGTTACCGTGACAGGCCGCGGCGCCCGCACGCCGCCGTCCACGGAACGGTCCCCAACCCCCTGCATCCCACCGCGTGAGACCGGGAGTGACCGTCGATGTCAGTCCCGCGCCGTAGGGTGGACGCGCTATGACGAAGCCATCTCTCCCCGAGCTCCTCCACGCCGCCGTCACCGCCGTCGGCGGTACGGAACGGCCCGGTCAGGTCACCATGGCCGAAGCCGTCGCCGAGGCCGTCGAGGACAACGCACACCTCCTCGTCCAGGCCGGTACCGGCACGGGCAAGTCCCTCGGCTATCTGGTGCCGGCCCTGGCCCACGGGGAGCGCGTCGTGGTGGCCACGGCGACCCTCGCCCTCCAGCGCCAGCTGGTCGAGCGGGACCTCCCGCGGACGGTCGACGCCCTGCAACCACTGCTGCGCCGCCGCCCCCAGTTCGCGATGCTCAAGGGCAGGTCGAACTACCTCTGCCTGCACCGCCTCCACGAGGGAGTCCCGCAGGACGAGGAGGAGGGCCTCTTCGACCAGTTCGAGGCGGCGGCCCCGTCGAGCAGGCTCGGCCAGGACCTGCTGCGCATGCGCGACTGGGCGGACGAGACGGAGAGCGGCGACCGCGACGACCTCACACCGGGGGTGTCCGACCGTGCCTGGGCGCAGATCTCGGTCTCCTCGCGCGAGTGCCTGGGCGCCTCCAAGTGCGCGTACGGCGCCGAGTGTTTCGCGGAGGCGGCCCGGGAGCGGGCCAAGCTCGCCGATGTCGTCGTGACCAACCACGCCCTCCTGGCCATCGACGCGATCGAGGGCGCCCCCGTGCTTCCCCAGCACGAGGTGCTGATCGTCGACGAGGCCCACGAGCTGGTCTCGCGGGTCACCGGGGTCGCGACCGGTGAGCTCACTCCCGGCCAGGTGAACCGGGCGGTGCGGCGGGCGGCCAAGCTGGTCGACGAGAAGGCGGCCGACGCGCTCCAGACTGCTTCGGAGGGGTTCGAACGGGTCATGGAGCTGGCGCTGCCCGGCCGGCTGGAGGAGGTACCGGAAGACCTCGGTTACGCCTTGGCCGCGTTGCGTGACGCGGCGCGCACGGTGATCTCGGCCCTGGGCTCCACCCGCGACAAGTCCGTCCAGGACGAGGACGCCGTCCGCAAGCAGGCCATCGCGTCCGTGGAGTCCGTCCACGGTGTCGCGGAGCGCATCACCCAGGGGTCCGAGTACGACGTCGTCTGGTACGAGCGCCATGACCGCTTCGGCGCCTCCGTGCGGGTCGCCCCGCTCTCGGTGTCGGGGCTCCTGCGCGAGAAGCTCTTCGCCGACCGGTCGGTGGTCCTCACCTCGGCCACCCTGAAGCTGGGCGGGGACTTCAACGGCGTGGGGGCGTCGCTCGGGCTCGCTCCCGAGGGGATGGCGGGGGACGACATCCCCCAGTGGAAGGGCCTGGACGTCGGCTCGCCGTTCGACTACCCGAAGCAGGGCATCCTGTACGTGGCCCGGCATCTGGCCACGCCGGGGCGGGAGGGTTCCCGCGCCGACATGCTGGACGAACTGGCCGAGCTGGTGGACGCGGCGGGAGGCAGGACCCTCGGCCTCTTCTCGTCCATGAGGGCGGCCCAGGCGGCTGCGGAGGAGCTGCGGGGCCGACAGGACAGGCCCGTGCTGCTGCAGGGGGAGGAGACGCTCGGGGAGCTGATCAAGAACTTCGCGGCGGATCCCGAGACCTGCCTCTTCGGCACGCTGTCCCTCTGGCAGGGAGTCGATGTGCCGGGGGCGAGCTGCCAGCTGGTCGTCATGGACAGGATTCCGTTCCCCCGGCCGGACGACCCGCTGATGAGCGCGCGCCAGAAGGCGGTGGAGGAGGCCGGCGGTAACGGCTTCATGGCGGTCGCGGCCACCCACGCCGCGCTGCTGATGGCACAGGGGGCCGGCCGGCTGGTCCGTGCCACGGGTGACAAGGGCGTGGTGGCGGTGCTCGATCCCCGGCTGGCCAACGCACGGTACGGAAGCTACCTCCGGGCGTCGCTGCCCGACTTCTGGTACACAACGGACCGCAACCAGGTGCGGCGTTCGCTCGCGGCCATCGACGCGGCGGCCAAAGCCGCATCCTGAGCCGGGCGGAGCCCCTCTACCGTAAGGTCGGCAGCCGTCCCCGCGCCCGGCGGAGGAGCCGGAAGGCCGGGCCTTAGGCGCCGTGAGGACCGTGGACCGTGCGGCGGGAGCAGCAGACGGTTCAGGCAAGGGCCGTCCCGCATCCCGCGAGTCTGCGATGACGACGGCCATCGCCCGCTGCTTCCGCAGCGCATCCCGGACGCGAACGACCCCCCTCGCACCCGAAGGCGCGGCCCTGGCCGAGGGACTCCGCGCGGTACGGCCCGCACGGGCCTGAGCCTGGCGCCCCTGGCCGGGCGCACGCCGTACAGCACGTCCTCCGGGAAGCGCCGGCGTGAGGCGCGGAGCTCCGGGCTGTCGCGCGAGCGGGCGCACAGGGACCGGGACCGCCGGCACGAGACCACGGCACTGGCCCCGGATACACAGCACAAGGCCCCGGGACCGGCGCGGGGTCCCGGGGCCCAGCCGAACGCTGCGGCGGGGTCACACCCGCCGCAGCACCGCTACGACCTTGCCGAGGATGGTCGCCTCGTCGCCGGGGATCGGCTGGTAGGCGGAGTTGTGCGGGAGGAGCCACACATGCCCGTCCTCGCGCTTGAACCGCTTGACCGTGGCTTCGCCGTCCAGCATGGCTGCCACGATGTCCCCGTTCTCCGCGACGGGCTGACGGCGGACCGTGACCCAGTCGCCGTCCATGATCGCGGCCTCGATCATCGAATCGCCGACGACCTTCAGCACGAAGAGCTCGCCGTCACCGACCAGCTGGCGCGGAAGGGGGAAGACGTCCTCGACGGACTCCTCCGCGAGGATCGGTCCGCCGGCCGCGATCCGGCCGACCAGGGGCACGTACGACGCGGCGGGCTTCCCCGTGGTGTCCGTCGGCTGCGTGCTGGGCTGGTCCGATCCGCGGACCTCGTACGCCCGGGGGCGGTGCGGGTCGCGGCGCAGGAACCCCTTGCGCTCCAGGGCCATGAGCTGATGGGCGACGGACGAGGTGCTGGACAGCCCCACCGCCTGACCGATCTCCCGCATCGACGGGGGGTACCCCCGCCGCTGCACGGAATCCCGGATGACCTCGATCACGCGCCGCTGCCGGTCCGTGAGACCCGAGCTGTCCGCCCGGATGCCTGGAGGCCGTCCTGGCAAGGAGCGGCCGGGGCGCACGGGCTCCGGCCCCTCCGTGTTCGTGACTGAGTCATTCATGGCATGCACCGGCTCAAGTCGGCTCTGGGAGCGGTGGTCCTGCGCAGTGATGGTGGCACTGTCTGCGGTGGCGGTCACGTCGGCCCCTCTCGAATGGTCTCCCTAGCTAGGCAACGGTAGTAGCTTTCGAAAGGTTGCGCCAAACACACGTTCGAGTGAAAAACAAATAAAGGGCTGTTCCGGTCCTGCTGTGAGGTGTATGAGCGGGATTCGGTGGTCCTCGGCCGGTCGGTGGGACCCGGTGCCGCCACGGGAGCGGCCGCACCCTCTCGGGCACGGTGCCACGCTAGCGCCCGCGCGCTCGCGTGCGACGTCCGGGGGGTGGAACCGTCGTCCGTGCGGAGGGTGGGCGAGGGCTCGTCCGGGGTCGGCCGGCGCGCGTGTCCGGTGGCCGGCCGGCGAGGGCCCGGAGTCGTCCTCCGGTCGTGTCCAGGGGTGCGTGGAGGGCTCCTGCCGCCTGAACCTGGGGACCGCGCGTTTCCCGTACCCTCGTGCCGGGCCGTACGCTGCCTCCTGGCCGTCGGCCGGGCGCGACACGCGCTGGGGCGCTAGCGGAGTAAAACCCTAGATCTAGTGGTTGGATTGCCGCTGCCGCCCAGAACTAGTGGTCCCCGGTCCTTCAGGGTCGAGTCCATCGCCTATGCTGGGGGCTGCCTCGCAGGTCCGTGACGGAGCTGGGGAGGCCATTCAGTCGTGCTTGTGAAGGAGGGTTGAGAGACATGCACTGCCCCTTCTGCAGGCATCCCGACAGCCGGGTGGTCGACAGTCGCACCACGGACGACGGGACGTCGATCCGGCGGCGGCGCCAGTGTCCCGACTGCTCCCGTCGCTTCACGACGGTGGAGACCTGCTCGCTGATGGTGGTCAAGCGGAGCGGCGTGACGGAACCCTTCAGCCGCACCAAGGTCATCTCCGGCGTCCGCAAGGCGTGCCAGGGGCGTCCCGTCACCGAGGACGCCCTGGCGAAGCTGGGGCAGCGGGTCGAGGAGGCGGTCCGGGCGACCGGTAGCGCGGAGCTGACCACCCACGACGTGGGTCTGGCCATACTGGGCCCCCTCCAGGAACTCGACCTCGTCGCGTACCTGCGCTTCGCCTCCGTGTACCGGGCGTTCGATTCGCTCGACGACTTCGAGGCCGCCATCGCGGAACTCCGCGACCGGCGGCCTCCCCCCGGGGGGACGGGCGGCGAGAGCCTCGCCGTCCCCGCCCCCGCCGCTGTCGCGGCCGATTGACCGCCGAAGCCGTGCGGCGGAGGCGGTAGAGCCGCCGGACTGGCGGCACAAGACCTGCTCCGGGGCGCTGTGCGAGGCGTCCCGAGCATCAGACACAGACTGTGCCCTGGGAAGAACTGGGCACTTCAGGGCGTTTTTGCCCACATATGGGAGGCGGCATGACAGAGACGGCGAGCGGCCCGGCACGAGGTTCCCGTACCAAGGGAGCCAAGTCGACTGCGACCAAGCAGGGCCTGCGCATCGAGCGCATCCACACCACTCCCGGCGTGCATCCGTACGACGAGGTGGCGTGGGAGCGCCGTGACGTCGTCATGACCAACTGGCGCGACGGCTCGATCAACTTCGAGCAGCGTGGCGTCGAGTTCCCCGACTTCTGGTCGGTGAACGCGGTCAACATCGTCACCAGCAAGTACTTCCGGGGGGCCGTCGGCACGCCGCAGCGCGAGACCGGCCTGCGGCAGCTGATCGACCGGATCGTGAAGACGTACCGGAAGGCCGGCGAGGACTACCACTACTTCGCCTCTCCCGCCGATGCGGAGATCTTCGAGCACGAGCTGGCGTACGCGCTCCTGCACCAGATCTTCAGCTTCAACTCGCCGGTCTGGTTCAACGTCGGCACGCCCCAGCCGCAGCAGGTCTCGGCCTGCTTCATCCTGGCTGTCGACGACTCCATGGAGTCGATCCTCGACTGGTACAAGGAAGAGGGAATGATCTTCAAGGGCGGCTCCGGTGCCGGCCTGAACCTCTCCCGCATCCGCTCCTCCAAGGAACTGCTCTCCTCCGGCGGCAACGCCTCCGGCCCGGTCTCCTTCATGCGGGGCGCCGACGCCTCCGCGGGGACCATCAAGTCCGGTGGCGCCACCCGCCGCGCGGCCAAGATGGTCATCCTCGACGTCGACCACCCCGACATCGAGAACTTCATCGAGACGAAGGTGAAGGAGGAGGAGAAGATCCGCGCCCTGCGCGACGCGGGCTTCGACATGGACCTGGGCGGCGACGACATCACGTCCGTCCAGTACCAGAACGCCAACAACTCGGTCCGTGTGAACGACGAGTTCATGAAGGCCGTCGAGTCGGGCGGGAAGTTCGGGCTCCGCGCCCGGATGACCGGTGACGTCATCGAGGAGGTCGAGGCCAAGTCCCTCTTCCGCAAGATGGCCGAGGCCGCGTGGGCCTGCGCCGACCCGGGTATCCAGTACGACGACACGATCAACCAGTGGCACACCTGCCCGGAGTCCGGCCGGATCAACGGCTCGAACCCCTGCAGCGAGTACATGCACCTGGACAACACGTCGTGCAACCTGGCCTCGCTGAACCTCATGAAGTTCCTCAAGGACGACGGCGAGGGCCACCAGTCCTTCGAGTCCGAGCGCTTCGCCAAGGTCGTCGAGCTGGTCATCACCGCGATGGACATCTCGATCTGCTTCGCCGACTTCCCGACGCAGAAGATCGGCGAGAACACCCGCGCCTACCGCCAGCTCGGCATCGGCTACGCCAACCTGGGCGCCCTCCTGATGGCGACCGGCCACGCGTACGACAGCGACGGGGGCCGCGCGCTCGCCGGCTCCATCACCTCGCTCATGACCGGTACCTCGTACCGGCGGTCCGCGGAACTCGCCGCGGTCGTCGGCGCGTACGACGGCTACGCCCGCAACGCCGAGCCGCACCAGCGCGTCATGAAGCAGCACGCCGACGCCAACGCCGTGGCCGTCCGCATGGACGACCTGGACGCGCCGATCTGGGCCGCCGCCACGGAGGCCTGGCAGGACGTGATCCGCCTCGGCGCGAAGAACGGCTTCCGCAACGCGCAGGCCTCGGTCATCGCCCCCACCGGCACCATCGGTCTCGCGATGTCCTGCGACACCACCGGTCTGGAGCCCGACCTCGCCCTGGTCAAGTTCAAGAAGCTGGTCGGCGGCGGCTCGATGCAGATCGTCAACGGCACGGTTCCGCAGGCCCTGCGCCGCCTCGGCTACCAGCCCGAGCAGATCGAGGCGATCGTCGCCCACATCGCCGACCACGGCAACGTGATCGACGCCCCCGGTCTCAAGACCGAGCACTACGAGGTCTTCGACTGCGCGATGGGCGAGCGTTCCATCTCGGCCATGGGTCACGTCCGGATGATGGCGGCGATCCAGCCGTGGATCTCCGGCGCGCTGTCCAAGACGGTGAACCTGCCGGAGACGGCGACCGTCGAGGACGTCGAGGAGGTCTACTTCGAGGCGTGGAAGATGGGCGTCAAGGCGCTCGCGATCTACCGCGACAACTGCAAGGTCGGCCAGCCCCTCTCCGCCAAGAAGAAGGAGAAGGAGAAGGCCGAGGTGACCGCCGAGGCCGAGGGCACCATCCGTGCCGCGGTCGAGAAGGTCGTCGAGTACCGCCCGGTCCGCAAGCGTCTGCCCAAGGGCCGCCCCGGCATCACCACCTCCTTCACGGTGGGAGGGGCCGAGGGCTACATGACCGCCAACTCCTACCCCGACGACGGGCTCGGCGAGGTCTTCCTGAAGATGTCCAAGCAGGGTTCGACCCTCGCCGGGATGATGGACGCCTTCTCGATCGCCGTCTCGGTCGGTCTGCAGTACGGCGTGCCCCTGGAGACGTACGTCTCGAAGTTCACCAACATGCGCTTCGAGCCGGCCGGCATGACGGACGACCCGGACGTGCGGATGGCGCAGTCGATCGTCGACTACATCTTCCGCCGCCTGGCGCTCGACTTCCTGCCGTTCGAGACGCGTTCGGCCCTGGGGATCCACTCGGCCGAGGAGCGTCAGCGCCACCTCGACACGGGTTCCTACGAGCCCTCCTTCGAGGACGGGGAGGTCGACGCCGAGAGCCTGGCGCAGTCCGCTCCCGTCCAGGCCCAGCCGCTGAAGGCGGTCGCCGCGCCCGAGGAGAGCGCAGCGGTGAAGTCGGCGCCGAAGACGGCGCACACCTCGGCGGAACTGGTCGAGATGCAGCTCGGCATCAGCGCGGACGCTCCGCTCTGCTTCTCCTGCGGTACGAAGATGCAGCGGGCGGGCTCCTGCTACATCTGTGAGGGCTGCGGTTCCACCAGCGGCTGCAGCTGACACCTGCCCGGACAGGTGAAGGGGGCACCGGCTCACGGCCGGTGCCCCCTCCCGCGTTCCACCGGCACCTCGCCCCCTCCGGGCGGCCGTGGAGCAGCAGGGCGGCGCCGTCGCGGAAGGCCCGTGTCGTCATCAGGAGGCACAGGGGCGCGGCAGGAAGCCCGGGGACAACCGCCTGGCCGCGGTAAGACCCGCGGTAGGAGAGGCCGTCCCTGCCGGACACGGCCGGATGCCCGTGGAGGCGGTACCCGCCCGGGACCGGGCGGGTACCGCCTCCGGCTGCCGGGGACGGCGGGAGCCCCGGAGAGCGGCCGGGGAGGTCAGCCGGCGCGGCTCCCCATGGCCGCCGCGAACGCGTCGGGGTCCCCGTCGAATCCCCGCACGGCCGGGTGGAAGCCCCAGGAACCCGAGTCGTCCCGGGTGAAGTCCGCCACGACCGCGGCCGTGGCGTCCGGAACTCCCGAGAAGTCGTCCTCCGCCAGAGTCGTGTAGCCCTCGCGGATCTGCACGGCCGTGTGCTCTATCCGGTCGAAGGTGTTGCGGCCGTCGCGCTGCTGGATCGCGACGCCGACGACGACCCTGGCGTAGGCGTCGGACAGCCGGTCCAGCTCGATCGTCATCACCTCGTCGAAGCCGAACCCCTGCCCGGTCCTGCTGTCCCGGTCCAGGGTGATGGTGCCGTCCGGTGACCTGCTGTCGAAGTGCACGAGGTACACGGGGCTGCCGTAGAGGTCCCCCGTCCCGTACACGGCCGCGATGATGTCGAGGTCGTTGGCCGGTTCACCGGCCGGACTGGGGTCCCACTTGACCCTCACCTCGACCTTGTCGATGTCCTTCTTGGGCGTACTCATCGGACGTCCCCTCCTCGCTCCTGGACCGATGGACCTGTGCCACCTCAGATCATGTCGGCAACCGTCCGCGGATCCAACCGGCTTGGGAGCGGACGGCGTCTTCGGGCCATCTGCGGGCGTGCGCGCCCGGCCCGGGGGTGCGTCCGCCCCCCGGGCCGGTGCTCGGCGTGAGCCCCGCCACGTCCGGAGCCGTACGATGGCGCGGTGCTGGTCAAGTGGACTCGCTGCACCGTGGTGGACCGTCATGGGTTCGAGCGGGGGCAGCGGAAGTGGGCGGGGCTGTCCGGGGAACCGGGCTTCATGGGGCAGAGCGGCGGCTGGAGCCGGCGGCGTCCCGATGTCGCCCATCTCTTCGCGTTCTGGGAGAACCGGGTCTTCTACGACTCGTTCATGGCGCGCGAGCACGACCGGCGGGCCGCCGCGCAGTCCGGTGGTCACAAGGACATGCAGGTCAAGCTCTTCGAGTACCGGTTCGACGTGAAGACCGGATTCGAGCCGGAGTTCACCGACGCCGATGTGATCAGGCTGGCGCACAGCCGCGTGTACGAGGACCGCGTCGAGCACTTCACGCTCATGCAGCAGAAGGTGTGGAACCCGGCGATGGCCGGCTCTCCCGGCATGCTGCGCGGCCTGTTCGGGGAAGCGCCGGGCCACGAGTTCCTCGTCCTGTCGATGTGGCAGTCGAGCGCCGAACGGGGCAAGTACCGCCCCGAGAGCATCGCCCGGCTCTCGTCGCGGGCGGAGACCGACCGCGACGTGGAGACACTGACGGGCGACGTGGTGCGGCTCGAGCCCTCCTGGACCGTCTGACCATCCGGCCCGGCCGCCCCCGGCGGCCCGGAGCGCGCCGTCGCCTTGGTCACATACGCGGGCCGGTGGCCCGTGCGACTGCTCGGTCGCGCCACGGGGCCCTTAGGGTCGGGGTATGGCACGACCGCAGCGCATCGTCCTCGTCCGGCATGGTGAGTCCGAGGGAAACGCCGACGACACGGTGTACGAGAGGGAGCCCGACCACGCCCTGGGGCTCACGACGACCGGGCTGCGCCAGGCCCGGGAGACGGGCCGCACGCTGCGCGAGCTGTTCGGCGGTGAGCGGGTCAGTGTCTACGTGTCGCCCTACCGGCGCACCCACGAGACCTTCGAGGCGTTCGGCCTCGACCCGGAGCACGTGCGGGTCAGGGAGGAGCCCAGGCTGCGCGAGCAGGACTGGGGGAACTGGCAGGACCGGGACGAGGTCCGGCTGCAGAAGGCGTACCGCGACGCGTACGGCCACTTCTTCTACCGCTTCGCACAGGGGGAGTCCGGGGCCGACGTGTACGACCGGGTCGGCGCCTTCCTGGAGAGCCTCCACCGCAGCTTCGAGGATCCCGACCATCCGCAGAACGTCCTGCTGGTGACCCACGGACTGACCATGAGGCTGTTCTGCATGCGCTGGTTCCACTGGTCCGTGGCGGAATTCGAATCCCTGTCCAATCCCGGTAACGGCGAGAAGAGAGTGCTGCTGCTCGGCGAGGACGGCCGCTACACCCTCGACCGGCCCTTCGAACGGTGGCGTACCCCCGAACCGTACGGACGTACCGGATAGAGTGGCGCAGCGATGACCGCTGACTCCGCTTCCGACCGGCGCTTCGAGCGCGCCCTCGCCAGCCTGCGTGGGCTCTCCGTGGGCGATGCCCTCGGCTCCCAGTTCTTCGTACCGGCCACGTATCCCCTCCTCAAGGACCGGGTCCTGCCGCCCGGCCCCTGGCAGTGGACCGACGACACCGAGATGGCCTGTTCCGTACTGGCCGTCCTCGCCGTGCACGGGCGCATCGACCAGGACGCCCTCGCCCATTCCTTCGCCCTGCACCACGACTTCGACCGGGGCTACGGCCCCGCGGTGAACCGGCTGCTCAGGCTGGTCAGGGAGGGCGGGGACTGGCGCGAGCTGGCGTCCGCGCTCTTCCAGGGCCAGGGCTCCTGGGGGAACGGCTCGGCGATGCGCATCGCCCCGCTGGGCGCCTGGTACGCCGACGACCCGGAGCAGGCCACCCACCAGGCCGAGATCTCGTCGTACACCACGCATCAGCACCGCGAGGCCGTCGTGGGCGCCATGGCGGTGGCGGCGGCCGCCGCCCTCGTCGCCGCGCCCGGAGGGCCGCCGTCCCCCGAGGCCCTGCTCGACGGAGTGGTCGCGCTCGTGCCGCGGAGCGCCGTCGGGGCCGGTCTGCGCAGGGCCCGCGACATGCTCGACTACCAGGACGCGGGAACGGTCGCGGCGGTGCTCGGCAACGGCCGCCGCACCAGCGCGCACGACACGGTGCCGTTCGCCCTCTGGTCCGCGGCGCGCGGCCTCGGAGACTTCGAGCAGGCGTTCTGGGTGACGGCGCAGGCCGGCGGAGACGTGGACACCACCTGCGCCATCGTCGGCGGCATCGTCGCGGCCGACGCGGCGGGGGCTCCGCCGGCCCACTGGCTCGCCCTGACCGAGGAGCCGCCGCACTGGCTGCCCCGGGCGGCGGGCTGATCGCCGGGCATCCGGCCGCGCAGCCGTCGCCGGGGCACGGCCGGCTCCTCTCCTCCGTGTCCTGTCACGGTCCTGCCACAGCCTGGCCCCGGCCGCCCCGCGAGCCGGGGGCGGCGTTACTCTTTCGGCCACTCCGCCCTCGTTGATCTTGCAGGGCGCGCCTATGAGTGCCGGGCCCTCGCGGCCGTGACGTGGCCGTCGCGAGAGGACCCGGTGGGGGAGGGGTCCCATGTCCGTGTCCGATCAATCGCCCGAGGAGTCCGGAGCGGCGGGATCGCCGGAGCCCGGCGTGGCCGGGACGTCGCCGGTGTCCCGGGCCGCCGAGGGCTCCCCGCCCGGACCCGGGTCCGCGGCTTCCCTCGGCGCCGGCCAGGAGGCGCCGCGCGCGTCCGCGCGGTCCTCGGCGGAGGTGCCGTCCCAGGGCTCCGGCCCGGAGGCACCGGCGGTACCCGAGAAGCCGGCCTACCTGCAGGGGCCCCGGCCGTCGCCGGATCCGTGGCAGCGCCGCGCGCAGCAGCGGCCGCCCGGGGTGCTGGACGGGCTGCGGCCCTCGCCCCCGCCCGCCGTCCGGGCCGCGACCCTGTGGTCGGTCCTCGCCACGGGACTGCTGAGCGCCCTGCTGCTCGGCGACGGGCTGGGGGCCAACCTGCTGCTGGTGGCGCTCCCCGCCGCCCTGGCGGCCTTCTTCGCGGCGGAGGCCGCAGGCCGCAGGCTCCGGCCCTGGACCGCGGTGTGGTCGGTCGGCGGCCTGGCGCTCCTGGCGGTTCCGGTGCTCCGGGACGCCGGCTGGCCGGTGTTCCTCGCCGTCGTGTCCGCTCTCGCGCTCGGTTCCCTCGCGCTGCACGGCAGTCGCAGCTGGCCGGGGGTGCTGCTCGGTTCGCTCGGGCTGTTCCCCTCCGCCGGAGCCGGACTGCGCTGGGGGTGGCGGGGCGTACGCGACCGGGTGGACGACTCCCGGGGCCGGGTGCGCACCGTCGTGCGCAGCGCTGCGGTGGCGGTCGTCCTGCTCGTGGTGTTCGGCGCGCTCTTCGCCAGTGCCGATGCCGCGTTCGCCGACCTGCTGGGCGGACTCGCCCCCGACGTCTCCGTCGGCGGCAGCCCGTGGCGGGTCCTCCTCTTCGCGCTCGGGCTCGTCGGCGCGCTCGCCGCCGCCCACTCCGCCGCGGCCCCGGTGCGCTGGGACGGCATCACCGTGCGCCCCGGGCGGGCCCGGGGGCGGATGGAGTGGGCGCTCCCGCTCGTCGTGCTCAACCTGCTCTTCGCCGCGTTCATCGCGCTGCAACTCGTCGTCCTGCTCGGCGGGTACGACAAGGTGCTGGAAGAGACCGGGCTGACCCCCGCCGCGTACGCGCGTCAGGGTTTCTGGCAGCTTCTCTGGGCCACCGTGCTGACCCTCCTGGTCATCGCCCTCGCCCTGCGGTGGGCCCCGCGCGACGGCGCGCGCGACCGCACCCTGGTCCGCGGCGTGCTCGGTGTCCTGTGCGTCCTCACTCTCGTCGTCGTGGCCTCCGCACTGCGCCGCATGGACCTGTACGTCGACGCCTTCGGCCTGACCCGGCTCCGGATCTCCGTGGCCGCGGTGGAACTCTGGCTCGGAGTCGTGCTCGTCCTGATCCTCCTGGCCGGGGTGTTCGGCGCCCGGATGCTGCCGCGGGCCGTCGCCGTGAGCGCCGCGGCGGGCGTGCTCGCCTTCGGGCTGATCTCACCCGACGGGCTGATCGCGGAGCAGAACGTGCAGCGTTACCGCAGTGACAAGAGGATCGACATCGGCTACCTCCAAGGGCTCTCGGCCGACGCCGTGCCGGCGCTCGACACGCTGCCGGAGCCGCTGCGCTCCTGTGCGCTGGAGGACATCCGGCGCACCCTCTTCACCTCCGACGCCCCGTGGTACGCCACGAGCCTCGGCGAGGCAAGGGCCCGGGACATCCTGGCGAAGCGCGCCAGGCAGGACCGGGGGAGCGAGTGCTACGCGCTCGACCGCCGGGAGGGAGAGCGGGACGTGGACGTGGAGACGGACACCTACGACCCGTACTGATCCGGAGTCACGGGGCGCGGGTTCCCCGGACCGCGCGGTGCGGGAAGCCTCCTGACGGAGACGGCCCGCACGTGGCCGCGGGGCGGTACTCGCCCCGGCTCCCGCGGCGGCCGACCTCCCGCTCGGCGCCTCCAGGTCCCTCCCGCACCCCGGATCACCGACACGGAGGCCGGGAGGGCGGGTGCCACCAGGGCGGCAGCCGCGGTGAAGGCGGTGGGCGATGCTGCGGATGAGCACCGCGTGCCCCCACGGGCCCGGCAGCTCCCGGGTCCTGGCGGACGAACAGGGCGGCTGCGGGCCTGAGCATGATCAGGGCGGTGCCCGAGAGGTCCGGCCGGTCGGGGTGGGGTCAACTCCCTGGCGTGCTGCTCGACGCGGACGGACGCGGTGGGCAGGAGCGGGACGGCGCCGAAGGGCGACAGCGTCGGGGTGCCCCGTCACCCCTCCTCCTCCGAGGCCCGGACGAACCCGTGGTCCGGCGACGCTCTGCCGAGCGCCGTGGACAGGGCGCCCGGGAGAGCGAAGCGGCCGGGGCGCTCAGGGCGCGTGACGCCATGTGGCGCCCCGGCCCCGTACTGCGCTCACTCCTTCACGAATGCGATGCCCGCACGGTCGAACGCTGCCACGAGGTGATCCTGGGCGGCATGCTGGAACCCTCGGCCGAGGTCGTCCGAAAGGTCTTCTTCCCTCGTGCAGAGGAGGGTTGCGGTCCGTCCGGACTCGCGAGCGGGATGACGACAAGACGTCATCCCGCTGGGCGCGGCGTGTCGCCCCGAGGTGTGCGGAAGCGAAGTGGGGACGCCGAGATCGCCCGGACGATCGGCGGGGCCGCGATACCGCCTCTCCGGACTCCGACCGCGCGGGAGGCTCCCGCCGGTCACCGCGCCGTCCCCTCGCGGGGGAGGCCGGGAGCGGACCGTGCCCCGGGGTGTTCTTGCCGGGACCATCGGCGTACCCTGGCAGGCGCCATGCCGTACGAACCACCCACGCACACCGTCGAGCGCTCACTGCGCGCTACCTCCGGTGCCAGGACCGTCGCAGGTGTCGACGAGGTCGGACGCGGAGCGTGGGCCGGCCCCGTCACCGTCTGCGCGGCCGTCACCGGTCTTCGCAGACCCCCGGAGGGCCTGACCGACTCCAAGCTGATCAGCCCCAAGCGCCGGACGGAACTCGCCCCCGTGCTCCAGAGCTGGGTGACGGCCTACGGTCTGGGGCACGCCTCGCCGACGGAGATAGACGACCTCGGCATGACCGCGGCACTCCGGCTCGCCGCGGTACGGGCCCTCGACGCCCTGCCCGTACGGCCGGACGCCGTGATCCTCGACGGCAAGCACGACTACCTCGGCGCGCCCTGGAACGTCCGTACGGTGATCAAGGGCGACCAGTCCTGCATCGCCGTCGCCGCCGCCTCGGTGATCGCCAAGGTGCACCGGGACACGATGATGGCCGCACTGGGCGCCGACTCGGAGCAGTACGCGCGGTTCGCCTTCGGCGCGAACGCGGGTTACCCCTCGCCGGTGCACCGGGCCGCGCTGGAGGAATGGGGTCCGACTCCCCACCACCGCCTCAGCTGGTCCTACCTCGACGCGCTGCCCCGGTGGCGGCATCTGAAGAAGGTCCGTTTCTCCGCCGAGGCGGCCGCTCTTGAAAGCGGGGGCCAGCTCGGCTTCGACTTCTGACCGCACAGGCGTGCCCACCAGCCGATGCCGCCGCGTCGGCGCCCGACAGGAAACCACTCATGACTTCCCTCCCCGAGGAGCCTCAGATTCCCGAGAGCGCCCAGGGTCCCCGCGTCACTCCGGCCACCGGCCGTACCGCGCCGACCCCTCGCCCCGTACCAGGCCCGCGTTCTGCGGCCACGCCGCGTCCCGGACACCCGGGCCCCGGCCCCGCCCGGCCCGCGCCCCCGGCGCTGCGTCCGCGCCCCGCGCCTCCCGTACCCGCCGCACCCCGGCCGGCCGGGCACGCGCTGCCGCAGGAGCCCGCCACCGCGCAGCTCCAGATCGTCCCCGCCCCCTCGGACGGCGCGCTCGACGCCGCCGACGAGGCCGTCGACCTGCTGCTCGACTCCGGCCGGGCGCCCGGGGAGATCCTCGTGCTCACCACCGGTGAGCAGCACCCCTGGGCCGCTCACGAACTCACCTTCGGGGACGCCGCGTACTGGGCCCAGCACGCGTCCGGCGAAGACGTCTTCTTCGCCCGCGCGGCCGACGCCGACCGGTGCGCGTCCCGTGCCGTGGTGGTTCTCGCGGTCAACGGAGGCACCGACGCAAGCACCCGGCGTGCGCTCACCGTCGCCCGGAAGCACGCCGGCGCGCTGCTGATCGTGTGCGGGGACCCGCAGAAGGTCGCCCCGATGCTCGGCGCGGGCGTCTGAGGCTCCCGGGTCCCGGCTGTCCGCGGAGGGCGCCCGGGACCCGTCGACGCCTCACCGGGCGGCCGTCCGCCGCAGTGCGTCCGCGGCGCCGCCGCCGGAGCGCAGGGGGCCGGGATCGTGCTCCGCGCAGACATCGGTGAGCTCCGTCGGCCGGGACAGCGAACTCGGCCGGCGGCCGCCCCGGCCCTCGCCGAGGACCTGCCAGCCCCCCCGCGTCAGCGTGATGTAGGCGCCGCAGCGCAGGCCGTGCAAGGTGCAGGCGTCGCGCAGTCCCCACATCCACGCTCCGTCCTCCTCCGTCCACCGCTCGTCACCCTCACGGCAGTAGAGCAGGATCGCGGTGCGCACGGGTGTACGGCGGCGCAGGTCGTGCGGGATCACCCGGCGCAGATGGGCCAGCAGCGCGTTGCGGAACTCCCAGCCGTCCGCGGCAGCGTTGGCCCGCCGGGGGAACGAGGCGCTGGCGGTGAGCCGTTCCTCGTGATCGAGGACGGCGACGACCGCGGTGGCCGGAGCCGGCCGGTGCCGGGCGTGCAGACCGCTGACCACCTCACGCGGACTGCGCAGCAGGGGTATGCCGGCCGCCGCCCACTCGGCCGGTTCGAGGGTGCGGGCGAGCTGGTTGACGGAGCCGGCGGATGCCGAGGACGCCGACAGTGAAGTGGCTGCGGACGGAGCGAGTTCGAAGGTCACGGTCCTCCCTTCGCTACGCGCCCACGGTGCGGGCAGGGTCGGGTGAGGGCGCGCCGCGGCACAGCCCTTCCGGGCCCGCGAAAAGACCGTGCGGGGAGCGTTTCCAATTCTTCCTGCCGTACCGGCAAGCGGCAACGAGCAATTGGCGCGGCTGACGGGTATAGGGCGGAATGGTACGTATATCCCTGCCCGCTGCACGGCGGTACGAAGCGTCCCCGGGGCCGCCGTGCGAAGCCGGGAACGAGGTGAGCCGCCCGTCACGCGGGGTGAAGTGGCCGACCGTCCTGGTCATCGGGTTGCATAGGGGCATGGACACCCTGCACCTGCGCGCCGAAGCCGATGCCATCCTCGCCGAGCTCGTCGGCGCTCCGGAGGGCTCCGCGCGTCTGCGCGAGGACCAGTGGCAGGCGGTCGAGGCCCTGGTGCGGGAGCGTCGGCGCGCTCTGGTCGTGCAACGCACCGGCTGGGGAAAGTCGGCCGTGTACTTCGTGGCCACCGCCCTGCTGCGCCGCCGCGGATCCGGCCCCACGGTGATCATCTCGCCGCTGCTGGCGCTGATGCGCAACCAGGTCGGTTCGGCGGCACGCGCGGGTATCCAGGCACGCACCATCAACTCCGCCAACCCGGAGGAGTGGGACACCATCTACCAGGAGGTCGAGCGGGGGGAGACCGACGTCCTCCTGGTCAGCCCGGAGCGCCTGAACTCCGTCGACTTCCGCGACCAGGTGCTGCCGAGGCTCGCTGCCACGACCGGCCTGCTGGTGGTCGACGAGGCGCACTGCATCTCCGACTGGGGACACGACTTCCGCCCGGACTACCGGCGGTTGCGGGCGATGCTGGCCGAGCTTCCCGCCGGTGTGCCGGTACTGGCCACGACCGCGACCGCGAACGCCCGGGTCACCGCGGACGTGGCCGAGCAGCTCGGTACCGGAGCCGGGCAGGCGCTGGTACTGCGCGGCCCGCTGGAGAGGGAGAGCCTGCGCCTGGGGGTGGTCCGGCTTCCGGACGCCGCGCACCGGCTGGGCTGGCTCGCCGAGCACCTGGGCGAGCTGCAGGGGTCGGGGATCATCTACACGCTCACGGTGGCCGCGGCCGAGGAGGCCACCGCCTTCCTCCGCGGGCGCGGCTTCGACGTGTCCTCCTACACCGGCAAGACGGAGAACGCGGACCGGCTGCAGGCCGAGACCGACCTCCAGGAGAACCGGGTCAAGGCCCTGGTCGCCACGTCGGCGCTGGGCATGGGTTTCGACAAGCCGGACCTGGGCTTCGTGGTCCACCTGGGCTCGCCGTCCTCGCCGATCGCCTACTACCAGCAGGTCGGCCGCGCCGGGCGCGGGGTCGAGCACGCCGACGTGCTGCTGCTTCCGGGCAAGGAGGACGAGGCCATCTGGCGCTACTTCGCCGATACGGCCTTCCCGCCCGAGGCCCAGGTCCGTCAGACCCTCGCGGCGCTCGCCGACGCGGGACGGCCCCTCTCGGTGCCGGCCCTGGAGGCCGCCGTGGATCTCCGGCGCAGCCGACTGGAGTCGATGCTGAAGGTGCTGGACGTCGACGGCGCGGTCAGGCGGGTCAAGGGCGGCTGGACGGCCACCGGGGCCGAGTGGGTCTACGACGCCGAGCGCTACGCCTGGGTGGCCGAGCAACGGGCGGCCGAGCAGCAGGCCATGCGCGACTACGCGAGCACGGCCGGGTGCCGGATGGAGTTCCTGCGCCGGCAGCTGGACGACGAGGACGCGGCTCCGTGCGGGCGTTGCGACAACTGCGCGGGCCCGTGGGCGGATGCCACGGTGTCGGCGGAGGTGGTGACGGGCGCGACGAAGGAACTGGACCGCCCCGGGGTCGAGGTCGAACCGCGCCGAATGTGGCCGACGGGTATGGCCGCCCTGGGCATCGACCTCAAGGGGCGCATCCCGGCGAAGGAACAGTGCTCGACAGGGCGCGCCCTGGGACGGCTCTCCGACATCGGCTGGGGCAACCGGCTGCGGCCGCTGCTGGCCGAGAACGCACCCGACGGGCCGGTCCCGGACGACGTCCTGAAAGCCGCGGTGTCCGTGCTCGCCGACTGGGCGCGGTCCCCGGGAGGCTGGGCAGTGGACGGCCCCGACGCCTCCGCCCGGCCGGTGGGAGTGGTCGCCGTACCGTCCCTGGCCCGCCCCCGGCTGGTCGGTTCGCTCGCCGAGGGGATCGCAGCCGTCGGCCGTCTCCCCTTTCTCGGCACTCTGACCCACACCGGGCCGGACGGTGTGCGCGCGGCACGCCGCAGCAACTCCGCCCAGCGCGTCAAGGCGCTCTCGGGCGCCTTCGCCGTACCGAAGGACCTGGCCGGCGCCCTGGCCGCATCTCCCGGCCCCGTCCTGCTCGTGGACGACTGCACCGAGTCAGGCTGGACCCTCGCGATCGCCGCCCGCCTGCTCCGCCGGGCGGGCAGCGGAGACGTCCTCCCGCTGGTCCTCGCGGCGGGAGGCTGAGCCGCGTTCCCCGGCCGGCCGGCCCGTCGGGGTGACGCACCGCGAGCAGTTGTCCGGCCGTGCACCGCCGTGCCTCCGGGGGGCGGCCGACGGGGCGCCGGGAGGCTCGCCGCGGTGGCCGTCCCGGACACCGGTCGCCGGTCGCTCAAGTCGATGTGAGAGATTGTCAGTCCTCTTGTGAAGAACTGTGGACGATCGACGGCCCGTCAGTGGGATACCGGGCGATCGGGCAACGAAGAGGCCGATGAACGGTTGTCAACAACTGCACGAACAGGGCGGGTTGCCCGCATAGGCGGTCATGGCGGGCGTCTTTCCGGGCCCAGGTCCGGTGATAGCATCCCGGCATCTGTGATCTTGATCCACTTGACTCAGATGCTGATTTGCGATCGGCGGCCTGCTCACCGCGTCACAGCGGCTGAGTAGTGCCGAGCGGCTGTTGCGCGGCTCCTCGCGAGATGTATCCGTCGCCGTCCGCATGCCATGCGCCGGGAAAGGTTTCCATGATTCGAGACGCACTTGTGTGGTGCCTGGTTGCGGTGGCGGCGATAGCCGTCGTCGCCGTCGTGGCACTCGCCGCCCGCAACAGAGCCCTGGGGGCGAAGAAGCAGCAGGCCGAAGCCGAGCTCAGGCGCCAACTGCACGCGGCCGACAGCCAACTCCACCTCACCCGCGCCGAGCTCCAGCAGTTCAAGGCGGAGCAGGAGGGCACCCTTCGGGCAGCCAAGGAGGCCGCCGAGGAGAACACCAAGGCGGTGCTCAAGGGCGCGGCCAGCTTCCTGCAGAGCCTCGCCGCGGAGCAGACCATGCTCCTGGACGGCGTGCAGCGGAAGTACGGCGGTCACGCGGTCCTCAGCGACCTGCTCGAAGTGAACCACGCCAACGCCCAGATGGCGCGCAAGGCGCAGGGCATCGCCGTCATGTGCGGCGCGCCGCTCGGCCGCCGCAACAGGCCGGCCAGCGTGTACGACGTGGTGCGCAGCGCCCAGGGGCAGATCCGTAACTTCCACCGGGTCGCCATCATGCAGCAGGCCGGTCTGGCGCTGAAGGCGTCCGCGGTCGCGCCCGTCGCCCTCGCCGTCGCGGAGTTGCTTGACAACGCTGCCAGCTTCTCGCAGCACGACGCACCGATCGAGGTGACGTTCCAGCGCATCCAGAACAACCTGTGCATCGTCATCGACGACGCCGGTGTCAGCATGAACGACGAGGACCGGCAGCGGGCGACCGCGCTGCTCTCCGGCGACGTCGTACCCCGCCTGTCGCAGCTCGGCAACCAGCCGAAGTTCGGATTCCCCGTCATCGGCCTGATCGCGCGTCAGTACGGCTTCAGGGTGGATGTCAGCGGAGTCTCCCGCTACGGCGGCGTCCGGGCCGTCGTCCTGCTGCCCGAGGAGCTGTGGACCATGGAGGAGACGCCGCCGGCCCAGGAGGCCCCGGTCAGTAACATCCTGCGCGCCGAGGGACGTCCGTCGAGCGGGACGACGCGGACGATGCACGGACTGCCCAAGCGCGGAGCACGCCAGGCGCCCATCGCGAGCGTGCCCGACCCCGACGACGTCCGGCCGGTGTCGCGCGCTCCCCAGGAGACCGGCCGTGCCTCCGGACGCAGCCTCGGGGCTTTCCAGCGCGGCACGCTGTCCGGCCGCAACCTTGATGCCACGTCGCTCGAAGGGTCCGAAGACGCATGACCGCAGACCTGTCGTGGATGCTCCAGGACATCGTGCACAATGTGCCCCGCGCACGGCACGCCGTCCTGCTGTCCGCGGACGGCCTTCCTCGCGGAGCCACGGAGGGCCTGGCCGAGAAGGATGTGCGTACCATCTCCGCCGCCATGGCCGGGATGCAGTCGCTCAGCCGGGCCACGGCCCACTTCGCGGGGCCGGAGGAGGACCGGCAGTGGAATCAGACGATCATCGAGTTCTCCCACGGGTGGAGCTTTCTGATCGGAGCGGGGCAGGGTGCCTACCTGGCCGCGGCCGCGGCGCCCGACGTGGACATGCAGCAGATCTCCTTCCGCATGCACCGTCTCGTCGCCCGGCTGGGCAACAACCTCACCTCGCCGCCGAGAGTGAACGCGGAGGACGCCGCCGGTACACGGAGTACCGCCCGGCCCCGGGGCGCGAGCGCGGGCGACTCGGGCTTCACGCTGGCCGAACTCGACCGGGTGATGGCCGAGGTGCGGGGCGCCCGCCACGCCATACTGCTGGGCGCCGACGGTCTGCCCCGCGGGGCGACCACCGGGATGAGCCGGGACCTCGCGGACACGATATCCGCGGCTATGACCGGCATACACGCCTACAGCCGGGTCACCTCGCAGTTCGCGGGGGTGATGGACGGCGCCGAGTGGCGGCAGACGGTCATCGAGTACCAGCACGGCTGGATCTTCCTGATGGCCGCCGGACCCGGGGCCTTCCTGGCCGCCGCAGCCGAGCACGACTGCGACATCGAGGAGTTCACCACACGCCTGCACGACGTGGTGCCGAGACTGACCGCGTCCAAACGGGGAGAGGGGGCCGGTCATGTCTGACGAGGCCGACCAGGCACTGGAGTTGACGACACCGTTAGTCCCCCTGTTCGTGATCACGAACGGACGTGCCCTGCCGCCGGACCACGAGTACGAGCACACCACCCTCGTGACGGCAGCGGAGGACGCGTCGACCGCGGCGCGGACGTTGACCCCGGAAGCGAGCCAGGTCATGGACCTGGTCACCGACGGGTTCCTGTCCGTGGCCGAGGTGGCCGGGCACACGCACCTTCCGCTGGGGATCGTGCGCATCCTGCTGGCGCAGCTGGAGGAGAGCGACCTCATCCTCGTGAGGAGGCCGATCCCGCGCGCCGAACGTGTCGACAGAGAACTGGTCAGCGCCGTGCTCGAGGGCCTGAAGAATCGATTCGGAGCGTAACGCGTGTACCTGGATCCAGATGTCTCCCACGCGGTGAAGATCCTCATAGTGGGGCACTTCGGGGTCGGGAAGACCACCTGCATCGGCAGTCTCTCCGAGATCGAGCCGCTGCGGACCGAGGAGGAGATCACCGAGGCCAGCGTGGGCTTCGACGACCTCTCGGGCACGCCCGACAAGAGGACCACCACGGTGGCCATGGACTTTGGCCGGCTCACGCTCAGTGACACGCTGGTCCTCTATCTCTTCGGAACGCCAGGCCAGGAGCGTTTCAAGGAGATGTGGGAGGAGTTGTCCCGGGGCGCACTGGGTGCGCTGGTGCTTGTCGACCCGGAGCGGCTGCACGAGTCCTTCCCCGTACTGGACCTCGTCGAGCGCTTCGGCCTGACGTACGCCATCGGGGTCAATCACTTCGAGGGAAACACGGACTACCCGCTCGACGAGGTGCGCGACGCGCTGAACCTCGCAGCGGACACCCCCGTCGTGAAGTGCGACGTGCGGGACGAACAGTCCGCGGCGCACGCACTCATCACCCTCGCGAAACACCTCATGTCCCTACTCGGCTAGGAGCGCCGTAATGCAACAGCCGCATGACCCCCAGGAGATACCGCCGCCCGGCTGCCCCGCGCACGGTAACGTCCAGCTCTACGGCCCCTCGTTCGGGGCCGACCCCGACGGCCACTACGCCCACCTGCGTTCGTTCGGCCTGAGTGCGCCCGTCGACATCGCTCCGGACGTCCAGGCGGAGCTGGTCACCAGTTACGACGCCGCCCTGTACGTCCTGCAGAACCCGGCGTCCTTCGTCCGCGACTCCCGCCGCTGGAACGCGCTGAACGAAGGCCGCGTCCCGGCGGACAGCCCGGCGCTGCCGATGCTGAGCTACCGTCCCAACGCGCTGTTCAGCGACGGCGCGGCGCATGCCCGGCTGCGCCAGGCGGTCACCGACAGTCTCGCCACGATCGACGAGCTCAAGCTCGTCCGGCAGACCCAGCAGTCGGCCGACTACCTGATCAGCCGCTTCGGGTCCGAGCCCCGCGGCCAGGCGGAACTCATGTCCGAGTACGCCCAGCCCCTGCCGCTGCTGGTGTTCAGCGACCTCTTCGGCTGCCCGCCCGAGATCGGCGACCGCGTGATCGCCGGGATCAGCGGCATCTTCGAAGGCACCCCCGGGGCCGACGAGGTGCTGGGCGGCGCGCTCACCGAGCTGATCGCACTCAAGAGGCGTCGGCCCGACAGCGACCTGACGACGCGTCTGATGCTGCACCCCGCCCGGCTGAGCGACGAGGAGGTGCTGCACCAACTCGTGACCCTCCTCTCCGGCGGGACCGCACCGCTGAGCGCCACCATCGGGACCAGCGGCGCCCTGTACCTGGGTGAGGAGTGGCAGAGCGGCCTCCCGGTCGAGGACGCGGTCGCCCAGACGCTCTGGAACTACGCGCCGATCGCCAACTACGCGGCCCACTACCCGACGCACGACGTCGAACTGGGTGGCAGGACGCTGCGGGCCAACGACCCGGTGCTGATTTCCTTCGCCGCCGCCAACACCGACCCGAAGCTGACCGCGCACCGTGAGCAGCTCAGCGCCAAGGCACACCTGGCGTTCGGCGCCGGACCGCACGCCTGCCCTGCCAAGGACCCGGCGTTCATGATCGCGGTGACCGCGGTGGAGACGCTTCTCAACCGGCTGCCCGACGTCGAACTGCGCGTCCCGTTCAAGACGCTCACCTGGGCGCCGAGCCCGTGGAGCCGGTCGCTGGTGACCCTGCCGATCCGCTTCACCCCGCAGAACGTTCCGGCCGCAGCCCCGCCCGCCCGTACGCAGACGGCGCAGTCGGCCCCGCAGGCGGCGTCCACCGGGCAGCACGCCGGCTCGCGGCCCGGGTCCGCCACCTCGTCGCAGCACAAGGGAGGCCTGTTCAGTCGCTTCCTGGCGTGGACGCGCGGGGAGTAGATGGGGCGGGAGTGATTTAAGTAACCTCCTGAACTCACACGGTTATTGGATGCTCGAACGATCATGCGGGTATGTATGGCGGCTCATGCTCAGAAAGGAGCCGCCATCATGGTGGTTGTCACGACGCCGTCCTCCGACCGCAGGGCGTCCGCCTCTCTCTTCTCGCGGCTGCGGACGGCCAAGGGGCAGGCAGACCCGTTCCCGATCTACGCGGAGCTGCTGTCGAGGGGTGAGGTCATTCCCGCACCCTGGGGCGGATCGGTCGTCACGAGCTTCGCCGTATGTGATCAGATACTGCGCAGCCGTGACTGGCTGGAGCCTGGCAAACGCTGGCGCGAGCGGCAGGGTTCGGGCACACGCTGGAACGCCGCCTCCTCGCGCGAGATGAGCAACACGCTGGCCGCGCTCAATCCCCCGGAGCACACGAGGGTCCGCCGGGCCGCCGGCACGTTCGACCGGGCCACCGTGGAACAGATCGGCCGGACGGTGACCCGGGCGACGGATCGGCTTCTCGACACCCTGTCGGAGCGGCTCCGGGAGGGCGAGGCGGACTTCTCGGAGCTGGTGGGCGAGGAACTGCCGGTCGCCACCATCGGTGACTGGCTCGGCCTGCCTTCCGCGGACTGGCCCAGGCTCCGCCGGCTGACTCACGATCAGGTGTTCACGCAGGAATTGCTGCCCTCCGCGAGCCAGCTGGCCGCCTCCGACGCAGCCACGGCCGAACTCCGCTCCTACTTCACCGAACTGGTGAGCCGGCGGCGCTCCCACCCCGGGGACGACCCGGTCTCCCGGTGGATAGAGACCTGGGACGCGATGGAGCCCGACCGGGACAAGGCCGATGAGCAGGTCTACTACCTCGTCCTGTTCGTTCTGCTGGCCGCCCTGGAAACCACCGCGACGCTCCTGACGACCATGACGCTCCTGCTGGTCGAGAGTCCCGAACGCTGGGACCAGGTAGCCGACAACCCCGACCTGGTGCCCGCGTTCGTGGAGGAGACACTTCGCTACGACCCGCCCACCCACGTGATCAGCAGGGTCGCCGCGGAGGACTGCGTCCTCGGCGGCATGCAGATCCGCCGGGACGAGATGGTCCATCTCATGGTGGGAGCGGCGCACCGGGATCCCGCGAAACACAGTGACCCGGACCATTTCGACCCCCTGCGCAAGCCGGCCCACCTCGCCTTCAGCGGAGGCATCCACTACTGCCTCGGTGCGCCTCTGGCCCGACTGGAAGCCCAGATCCTTCTCCGTCAACTCATTCGGCGCCTTCCCCGCCTCACCCTCGTGCGTCGTCCGTCGATGGCGCCCCGGGTGGCGTTCCGGCGCCCGCTGAACCTGGATGTCGCCCTCGCATGACCGATACGCCCCCCGCCCTCGTCCGACCCTCCCGCAAGGCGATACACGTCGAGCAGGACGGCCCCGTACTGCACGTCCGGCTCAATCCCCATGAGCAGGACGACACACTCAGCGTCGCGGTCCTCGACGACCTCGTCCTCCTCCTCGACGACCTCCACGACCGGCCGGACGTCCGGATACTGATCCTCTCCTCCATGGGCCCGGACTTCTGCCTGGGTGCCGACCGCGACGAGTACCAGGCCGCTCTCCTCGCCGACCCGACCGGAGCCGCCCTGCGGCGGATCGCGGACAAGGCCCACCGCTTGTGCCAGGCGCTGGAGAACACCCACGCCGTCACCATCGCCCGGGTCCACGGCCGGGTGATCGGTGCCGGGCTCGCGCTCGCGTCGTTCTGCGACCTCCGCGCCGGCGCGGACAGCAGTCGCTTCCGCATGCCGGAGGTCGGCCTCGGGCTCCCACCTGCCTGGGGAGGGGCGATGGGGCGTCTGGTCGCCGAGGCCGGCGCCGCCCGGATCCGTGAACTCATGCTGACGTGCGAGGTGTTCGACGCGGCCGCCGCCCACCGTCTGGGCATCCTTCACCGGACCGCCCCGATCGACGAGCTGGACAAGACGGTCGACGCCTGGACGAGGCCGCTCGTCCGGCGCTCACCCGAGGCGCTCGTCCTGACCAAGCGCATGCTGGCCGGATACGCACGCGCCGACCGCACCGCGGACGTCTCGCAGATCGATTCCCACCTTCTGACGGCCCAACTGCAGTGGCAGGCGGGCCAAGGCTAGGCCCCCCGGGTGAGACACACGCCTACGTGACGCACGGGACGCCTCCGCCGGTACGGCGCGAGGCCCGACGGGCGGAACGGCTCCCACGGAGCCGTTCCGCCCGTCGTTTTCTCTACCTCTGATCTTGGCCAGTGCTCTGTCCTTCAGGGCGGGGGTGAAGGCCGTCCTTGGTCCGGAGGCGCGGAGCGCCGGAGTGTTCTGCGTTTCCGGGGTGACGGTCAGAGGGGACGTTGCTGGTTTTCGATGTACTGCTTGACGACGGTCAGGGGTGCCCCGCCGCATGATCCTGCGAAGTAGGAGCCGGACCAGAAGTGTCCGCCCCACAGGTACTGGCGGACGTGGCTGTCGTACTCCTGGCGGAGTCTGCGGGAGCTGACGCCTTTGAGGGAGTTGACCAGCTTGGAGAGCTGGACCTTGGGCGGGTAGTGCACGAGCAGGTGGACGTGGTCCTGTTCGCCGTTGAACTGTTTCAGCTCGGCCTCGAAGTCGTCGCAGACGTCCCGCATGATCTCTTCGGTGCGGGTCAGCATGGCGTCGGTGAACGCCTTCCGCCGGTACTTCGTAACAAAAACCAAGTGAACGTGCAGGTTGTAGACCACATGGCGACCGGTTCTGACATCAGGATTCGGGTTCCGGCGCGGTGACATAAACCAATGCCAGCCTCCCGGTTGTGAGTCAAGACCACCTGGTGAGACGGCAGTTCGGGCACCGTGCCCGCCTTGCACTGTCGCCTGCCGAGGTGTCGAAGACCGATGCTCAGGCGCACGCGGCGCGCGCTCTGTGGAACCTGCTGCACGCGTGGTGGCAGATGATGCCGAAGGAGAAGCGGACACTCGCCGACGCGGACGCCGCGATCCGGCAGGCCCGTAGGGACATCGATTTCCTGGCCGTCCTTCCTGCGCAGGCTGCGCAGGCGGTACTCAAGACGTACTTCCAGGCGTGGAGGAACTGCTGGGAGGGCCGCGCGGATGCCCCGAACTTCAAGGGCCGGTTCCGCACGGTGATGTCCGTGGACATCCCGCAGGGCCGTGACCTGAACATCACCCGCGTGCACCGACGCTGGGGCATGGTCAACATTCCCAAGGTGGGCCGGGTCCGCTTCCGGTGGACCAAAGACCTGCCGGTCGGCAAGCGTGCCGATGCGGAGAACCGGATCACCGGGGCACGGCTGATCAAGGACGCGCTCGGCTGGCACATCGCCTTCCGTGTTCAGACCCTGGAAGTCAAGCCCGGTCCCCACCAGGGGCCGGACGTCGGCATCGACGTGGGCGTCACCGTGCCCATCGCCCTCTCGGACGGCGAAACCTACGAGCACGGCGCATGGCTGACCGGCAAGGAGAAGGCAAGGCTTCTGCACCTGGAGCAGCGGGCAGCGCGGCGCAAGCAGCACCGCAGGCCCGGCGAGCCGACCAGTCGCCGGCTGCACCGCACCTACGACCGGATCGCAGGACTACGCGCGAAAGCCAAGCGCCGGGCCCTGGACTGGCAGCACAAGACGACCACCGTCATCGCCCGCACCTACGGCACCGTCGTGGTCGAAGCACTCACCATCACGAACATGGTCAAGTCGGCCAGGGCAACGGTGGAGGAGTCGGGGAACAATGTCGCCCAGAAGTCCGGGCTGAACCGCTCCATCAGCGGAGAGGCATGGGGCCGCACCGTCACCATGCTGACGTACAAGACCACCCGGTTCGGCGGCACCCTGCACAAGGTCCCTGCCCCGAACACTTCCCGGCGCTGCTCGGCGTGCGGCTTCACCACGCCCGGCAGCCGGGAGTCCCAGGCCGTGTTCGTGTGCAAGAACACCGGCTGCGGCTGGTCGGGCAATGCCGACCACAACGCGGCCCGGAACGTCTTGCATCTGTACCGGGTGGGCCTCGCGCTCATCCCGGCTGCCGGGAGGGCAGTCGTCAGGCGCGCGGAGCGCGTCAAGCCCGCTGCCGCGAGGTAAGCAGGAATCTCCCGGCTTCAGCCGGGAGAACACTTCAACGTCTCTCCCTCGCGGGCTGCACGCACGGGCCGCGGAGGAGCAACGGGTGATGCGCCCCCGTCACCTCGCCGGTGGCATTCAGTGCCGGGTCGGCTTCCACCGGGTGAGGCCGTACGGGTCATCCGCGGGCGTGTAGAGGCCCGATTGCGCGCCTCAGCCGACGATTGCGGGTCGAATACACCTGGGATGTCCCTCATGGTGATACATGCCCGCTCACGGGTGGGCCCTGCCGAGCAGGTGGTGATCACCGCGCTCCGGGCAGTGTCCAAGATCGCGGTACGGCCAGGTGAGCGTCCGCCGGAACGCCTACGGGAGGGGCGTGGCGCTGACCTCCGCGCCGCCTCATGCTTCTGCTCCCCGTAGCCGTCACCCGAGTCGAAACGGATATACATGTCGCCACTCCTGCCGCGGATCTCCCCGTCACGCCGGTCTCCCGCCTCCGCGCACACCAGGCCACCGGCAGCGGCTCCCGGCCGGCGGTCACCGCGGGTCCGGCTCCACATCTTCCTGACGAAACGCGACGGGCCGGCCTCGCCTCCGGCCGCGATCGGTCCCCCTGCACCGGCGATGGAACTCCCACCGCCGGCCTGCGCCGGGGCCGTCGATCAGGCCGATCCGGACACAGCTCCGCACAGGAGCGCGCCGAGCCCGCACGTCACCTTTCCGGGCTTCGCCTCCCTGCTTGCGTTCCTCCCACTGGTTCTCCTGGGCGCAGCCTCGTGGTGTGCTCGCTGGGTACGCCCGAGTGGTGACGAATGGTGCTTCCTTCCCGTCGTGCGCGACGAAGGCTTCATGGCACTCGTCGACCGCTTCTACTTCATGGACAACGGCCGTATCGCCAACGGCGTGCTCGTCGCCTCCTACGCGTCGTTCGGTGTGGCGGGCCATCAGTGGTACGCCGGGCTCAGCGCCGCCGCGATGCTGGGCCTCCTGTGGATGTGGGTGGCGGCGTTGTCGCGGCGCACCGGATGGCGGCTGCCCCGGGGGGTCGCGCCCTTCTCCGCCGCGACCGTTCTGGCAGTCTTCTGCCTCGCGTCCACCAACACGTACAAGACCTTCTTCTGGCCCGCCTCGTCGGTCTCTCACACTCTCCCGCCGGTACTCGCACTCGCCGCCACGATTCCCGCCCTGCTGGCGACCTCGCGGCGTGGCAGGATCGGCGCCTGCGTGTCCGCGCTCGTCATCGGAGCGATCATCGGCACCCTGTCGGAAGAGACCTCCGTGGTCGCCCTCGCGCTTCTCGCACCGGCCCTGCTGCTGAGCCGTCGGATCTTCCCCACCGGACCGCTCACCTTCGTGCGCGCCTGGGGGGCCTCCGCAGGGGCGGGGATCCTGCTCGGTACCGCTGTGCTGCTCACCTCTCCCGGTTCGCGGAACCGGCGCGCCCGTCACCACGCGGACTCCATGTTCGCCCCCGAATCGCTCTCCGCCTCACTGCGGGGATATGGGCAGATCATCCACACCGTGGCGACGACCTGGCAGTACCTCGCGGTGATCGCCGTGGGCGTACTGATCGGCGTGGTCGTGCGACGGAGGGACGGCGGCGTCCCCCGGCCCGGCCGTACGGCACCCCTGCTGCTCGCTGTCGGTGCGGTGGCGCTGCTCCTCTCCGGATACGTCTGCACGGTGATCACCTATCCCGCGTTCGGCGCTTCGGTCGCCACCGCGAACAGGCTGTGGAACGACTACATCTTCCTGCTCCTCCTTCTGCTCGCCGGCGGGGGAGGCCTCCTGGGAAATCTGGCGGTGTGCAGGTATCACCGCTCCGCGAGGCGGGTCATGGTGGGTGCCGCACTCGTGTGCGTGTATGTCATGTCCGCACTGGCGGGGTCCCTCTGGGCCCTGGAGTCGGACATGCGCGTACGGGCCGGAGCCTGGGAGAGTCAGGACCATTTTCTGCGTGAACGGGTCGCCGAGGGTGCGACGGTGCTGCCCTACAAGCGCCTCGTCATCAGCCGGATGACGGAGCCCTTCGGTAAGCGGCCGTGGCCTGCCTCCTGCGTAGCCACCTACTACAAGGTGAAGAGGATCACGGATGCCACGGACCGGGGCAGGTGAGCCGCCGCATCCCGCGTAAGGTGCCCCGATCGTCCGCCGCATGCCGTAGGCCCGCGGCGACGGTCTCGCCCGCTGCAGCGGAAGCGGGGTGCGTGTCCGCGACGGACGGGGTGTGCGTGTCCGCCGCGGACACACCTTCCCGGTCCGGGTATCCGGCGAACGGCGTCCGCGAAGGGGCGCGAGGCCGAGTCGGAGGTCTGCGTCCGGAGCCCTTCGGTGAAGACGAAGCTCAGGCCGATGACACGTGTGCTCGTCAGGCTCCGAGATCGAGGAGCCGTCCCGCGGAAACGGGGTCACGGAGTGCCCGCCCACTGGTCTGCCGAGCACCGATCTGCGCGAGGCCGACCTCACGCGGTGGTGGGCCGGCGGCGGAGGCCGGACGCCGACGCCGTTACGGGCAACGGCCCGCGCACAGCGGTGAGCTGCTGGAAAGGGCCGGGAGGATTGCCGGACACCGGGCGGTCGGGGATCTTCGACCGAACATGACGGCCGTGGGGCTGCTGTGGTCATGGCTCCATGCAATCCGATACCCGCTGAAACGGCGAACGACCGGCGACCCCTGTGGATAAGGTTATCCACAGGGGTCGCGGAATGTGGCGGAGCGCGGGACGGTCGTGCCATGAACAAGCATCACGAACCCACCGGGCCCTCCGAGCAGCAGCAGATCACCCTGCGCAGTCCCGCCGAACTCGCGGACGCACTGCCTTACCTGATGGGCTTTCACCCCGACGACAGTGTCGTCATGGTGGCCCTCCACGGGGGTCGCGGCCGGTTCGGCGGCCGCCTCAGGCTGGGTATCCCGCCCTCCCCGCAGGAGTGGGCACCGGTCGCGGACCACCTCGCGCGCAGCCTGATCGAGGGGAGCGAGCGACGCGAGGCGCGTCCGGACGCGATCGTCGTCTTCCTCTGCCAGGACCCCACCGAGGGGGAGAGCGCCCGCGGTACGATGGAGCGTCTGAGGCCCCTGGCGCAGAGTCTGCGCACGGCCTGCGGAGCGCTCGATGTTCCCGTACTGGAAGCCCTCTGCATCTCCGACGGACGGTACTGGTCCTACTGCTGTCCCGACGAACGTTGCTGCCCGCCCGAGGGCAATCCGCTGGCCCTTCCCGGTACGACGGTCATGGCGGCGGCGGCCGCCTACGCGGGCGTGCAGGTGCGTGGGTCCCTGCGGGACATGGAGAAGCGGCTCATGCCCTCCGCGTCCGTGGTGGTGGCGGAACAGGAGCGCGCACTGGACTCGGCCGGCGCGGTTCTCGTCTCCGAGATCCTCGATGTCAGGGGGAGGGGCGTGGTCGCAGAGCGGACGCTGGCACTCGCGCGGGAGCTCCTGGAGCGACTCGGAGGTGCGCCGGTGGTGGCGCCGGCCGAGGCGGACGCGTGTGACGACCGCCTGATCGAGGCGGAGGAGGCCGCGGCGGTGATCCTCGGCCTTCAGGACCGTGAGACCAGGGACGTGGCGGCGGAGTGGATGGAAGGCCGCGAAGCGGGGGCGGCGCTGCGCCTGTGGCGGGCGCTGGCCCGCAGGTGTGTCGGCCCGTACGTGGAACATTCCGCCGCACCGCTCACGCTGGCGGGCTGGGTCTCCTGGTCCACCGGCGACGAGGCGGGCGCCCGGGTGGCTTTGGGACTCGCCCTCCGGGCCGACCCCGAATACACCTTCGCGCAACTGCTGCACCAGGCGTGCAACCAGGGCCTTGACCCGGAGACGCTGCGCCGCTGCCTCCGTGAGGAGAGCAGCCTTCGCACCTCGCGCGGCGGCCTCGCCGCGCAGGACGACCGGCAGGGCCGGCACGCGGCGGCACCGCCGGGTCCCGGGCTCGGTGGGACCCCGGTCCCGCCCGGCGGGCGCCCGGCGGGATCGTCACCCGGCTGCACCCGCCCGGACTCGACCGCCGCCCGTCGCCGGGCCCGCCCCTGCCGACGGCAGGGGCGGCGGGGGGCCAGGAGCAGGCGCTGAACGACTGTCAGCGGCCCGAACACGCCGGGGAGCGGGCGAGCGCGGTCGCGAGAGCGGAGGAGAGGGAAAGGAGGGGAAGCGAGCCGGAGGGGAGAGGCGGGCGACAGGCACGTGCATCTCGGTAGGCAAGGGCAGGGTGGCGCCCAACGGCACAGGGGTAACATCCCGAAGGGAGTGTTTATCGTCAGGCAGACGACTATGATCTCGGCATGCCGCCCTACGACCCGTCGACCTTCCCGCCCTTCGCCGTCACCGTCGACCTGGTTGTGCTCACGGTGCGCCGCCACGCACTCTGCGCCCTCGTGGTACGCCGGGGTGAGCCGCCGTTCCAGGGGAGGTGGGCCCTGCCGGGCGGATTCGTCAGGAAGGACGAGGATCTCGGCGCCGCGGCAGCGCGGGAACTCGTCGAGGAGACGGGCCTCTGCGCCCATGATCCGTCGACTCCCTCGGCCGGGAACGGTGCTCACCTCGAGCAGCTGGCCACCTACGGCGATCCGGGGCGCGACCCTCGGATGCGGGTCGTCAGCGTCGCCCACCTCGCGCTGGCCCCGGACCTCCCCGCGCCCCGAGCGGGCGGTGACGCGAACAGTGCGCGCTGGGCACCCGTGGACGACCTGCTCGCTTTCGAAGGGGGCTCCGCCCGTGACGGCGAGCAGCCCGCGCCGCTGGCCTTCGATCACGCGCGGATCCTCGGCGACGGGGTGGAACGGGCGCGCTCCAAGATCGAGTACTCCTCGCTGGCCACGGCGTTCTGTCCCCCCGAGTTCACGGTCGGGGAGCTGCGCAGGGTGTACGAAGCGGTGTGGGGAGTCGTCCTGGACCCGCGGAACTTCCACCGCAAGGTCACGGGCACGCCGGGCTTCCTGGTGCCGTCCGGGGGGACGACCACACGGCAGGGCGGGCGACCCGCGCAGCTCTTCCGGGCGGGGGCCGCCACCGTACTGAACCCACCGATGCTGAGACCCGAAGTCTGAAGCCGCCCGTTTGCGGAGCGTGTTCACTTTCCCAACCTGAGCGTGCCTGACGGCGTCAATGTCTGAGCATGACCCGCTGTCGGCTTCGAGGTGGGTCTGTCCGTCGGGTTACGGGTGGCCCCCGTCGGTTTCCGGGCGGGCCCATCCGTCGGCTTCCCGGTGGGCTTTGTGTGTGTGGGTGGGGGGCGGGTGGGCTCCCTGTCGGGGCTGGGTGGGCCTGTCCGTCGGATCCGGGCGGGTCTGCGCGGGAGTCCGGGAGTGGGATCCCCGTCGGGACCCGGGAGGTGCCTCGTCGGGGGCTGGACAGGCACCTCGTCGGGGACCGGGCAGGCACCTCGCCGGCGGCCGGGCGTAGCGCGCTGTAGCTGTCTCGGCGTGTGCTCCGCTCCGGCATGAGCGGTGTCCGCAGTCGGAGCCGGGAAGGCCGTTGCCGGCCCCCCGGAGTCCGCGCCGTTCGAGCGTGAACCCGAGGATGCTCGCTGTCGGTGGCCTCAGGGCCCGCGCAGTTCGCCCAAGGGCGGACACCCGCTGCCGGTACCCGGGCCGCCTGCCGTCGGTCGCCCGGCATCCGCGCTGTTCGAGTCCGAGCCGGGCCGTCGTCCGCCCGCCGAGTACACGCAACGGGGCAACGCTGCAACAAAAGTCCTAAATGTCGCGTTATCGTGCTGAGGAACCCACCCTGCCGCCGAGCGGTCACCCTCCGCGAGAGAAGCGATGCTCCAGGCCATCGGACTCACCAGCGCCCCCCGCCGCGACCTCCCCTCCGTCGTGGACGATCTGACCTTCGAAGCCCCTCCCGGCCGCGTCACCGCACTTCTCGGCGCCCCGGGCTCCGGCAAGACCACGGCCCTGCGCCTCATGCTCGAGCTCGAACCCGGGCGGGGCGTCACGTACTTCAGGGGCCGGCCCCTGCACCGTATCCGCCACCCCGCCCGCGAGGTGGGGGTACTGCTCGGCGATGTGCCGGGCCATCCCGCGCGCACTGCCCGCGGCCAGTTGCGCATGCTCTGTGCCGACGCGGGCGTCCCCGCGTCGCGGGCCGACGAACTGCTCGACGTCGTCGGCCTCGCCGGGCTCGGGGATCAGCGCATCGCCACACTCTCCGCGGGTATGGACCGTCGGCTCGGACTCGCCTCCGCGTTGCTCGGCGACCCGCACACGCTCGTCCTGGACGACCCCGCCCGTGGCCTGTCGCCGCGGGAGAGGAGCTGGCTGTACGGACTTCTGCGCGCCCATGCCGCCGAGGGTGGCACCGTCCTGTACGTCACCGGTGAGCCGAAGGAGGCGGCCCGCACGGCCGACCGTGTGGTCACCATCGACGAGGGCCGCATCGTCGCCGACCAGGACGTCGCCTCCTTCTCCCGCACGCGCCTGCGGCCCAGGGTCGCCGTACGGACTCCGCACGCCGCACGGCTGGCCGCAGTGGTGAGCCGTGAGGCGCGTGCCGCCCGGCGCTCCGTGGAGGTGGTGGCGGAGGACAGCAGCCGGCTCTCCGTGTACGGCAGCAGCTGCGCGGAGATCGGCGACACGGCGTACCGGCACGGCGTGCCCGTGCACCAACTCGCCGACGAGACCGGTGACGCCGGTCCGCTCGCCGCCACCACAGGCCCGGGCGGCCGCCCACCGGTGCCGAAACCGGATGCGGCCGTCGCCGTTTCCGAGCTGCCCCCACCCATCTTCGTGCGACCGGCCCGCGGTCCGATCCGCCCTCTGCGCTACGAACTCCGCCGTCTCTTCGGGGTCAGGACAACCACCCTGATCATGGCGGCCGTTCTGGTCCTCTCGGTGTGCCTCTCCGTCGCGCTGGCCCGCTCGGGCCGCACGCCCCTGCCCGGCCTCCTGGTGGCCTGGCCCGGGTTGCTGCCCCTACCTCCCGCCGCCTTCGGTGCCGGGCTGCTCGGCGCTCTCTCCTTCGGTGACGAGTTCCGCTACCCGGCGCTCGCCGCGGCCCGGGGTACGGTGCCCCGGCGCCTGGGTCTCCTGTTCGCCAAACTGGTCGTCTCCGCGGGCGTCGCGCTCCTGTTGGCCACCCTCTCGCTGCTGGCGGACGCTCAGGCACTACGCCTTTTCTACGGTGCCGACTTGGTGCAGGTTCCTGCCGACGCAGGTCGGCTGGCCGCCAGTTGGGCCGGGCTCTCGGTCGGCTGCGCCTGGGCGGGACTGCTGGCGGCCGGTGTCTTCCGGCTGACGGCCGCGGGGATCGCCGCGGTGCTTGCCGTACCCGTCCTCGTCGTTCCGGTGGTGCAGAAGCTTCTCGCGGAGCCGTCCGCCCGTTCGATCGCCGGACTTCCCGGCCGGCTCCGTGAGTTCTCCTGGCTGCAGTGGCCCTACCAGGCGGACCGATGGGCCATGGCCGCCGTGCGGGTCGTGACCCAACCCGTAGGCCTGGCACTCTCCTTGTCGCTGTCCGCCCTGATCTGCGCCTACGCCTTCACCAGCCTCCGGGGGAGGGCGCGTTGGTGAGTGCCACGCCGGCGGTGTGTGACGGCAGGGGGAGAACCGCATGAAACTGTGCGATTCCATCCCATACAGCGTCAATTGAGAGGCGGGTGCCGATCACCCTTTCGTGTGCTTTTCACCAAAGACCTCAAGGGCCGGCCGGGCGAGGCCGACAAAGGATGCGTGAGTACCCTTGCGCACACCATGATGACCGCCGCCCGCTCTGCCGACTCCGGCATTGCCGACTCGGGCGAAATCGACCGCTATCCCTACACGGAGACGCCGGCCGGCGAGCGTGCCGCCCCGCGCCCTTGGGGGGGTACCGAATCCGATCTCGGGCGGGCCGGCCGGCGCGGCACCGCCAGCCGAGGTCGTGGACTTCACGGCCAACTGGTCCAGCAGCTCGGTCAGATGATCGTTTCCGGTGATCTCGGCGCCGACCGCCCGCTCGTGCCGGAGGAGATCGGTCAGCGATTCGAGGTCTCCCGCACCGTCGTGAGGGAGTCCCTGCGCGTCCTCGAGGCGAAGGGTCTGGTCAGTGCCCGGCCCAACGTGGGTACCCGGGTGCGGCCGGTCAGTGACTGGAATCTTCTGGACCCCGACATCATCGAATGGAGGGCCTTCGGCCCCCAGCGCGACGACCAGCGCCGCGAGCTGGCCGAGCTCCGGTGGACGATCGAGCCGCTCGCCGCCCGGCTGGCCGCCGGCCATGGACGGGAGGACATCCAGCACCGCCTCGGCGAGATGATCGAGATCATGGGACACGCGATGGGGCAAGGCGATGCCATCACCTTCTCCCGCGCCGACGCGGAGTTCCACGCCCTGCTCATCCAGGCGGCGGGCAACCGCATGCTCGAACACCTGTCCGGAATCGTCTCGGCCGCGCTGCATGTGTCCGGCGCGCCCGTCACGGGGTGCGACCGTCCCGCAGAGGCGTCGCTCGGCCATCACGCGCGGATCGTGACGGCGCTGGCTTCGGGTGATTCGGCGGGGGCCGAGGCCGCGATGCGTCAGTTGCTCGTCGGCCACCTCGATGTGGAGCGCGTGGTTCCCGCGCCCCGCGAGCACTGAGCGCGGCGCGTGCGGCGTCCGCGGCGTGTGCCGCCGGGTCGCTCCGACCTGGCGGCATAATTGTACGTATATATGGTTTCTGGTGCGGTTGGTCGCACATGGGGTGTGACTGGGGCCACGCGAATTGGGCGTAACGCTCCTCGAAACAGTGCGATGACCTAAGAGGTGACCGCCGCGGAAGGAATACAGCAGCCACACAGTGCGCTGTCCAGTTCCGAGGCCCAGCCCGCGCCGTCGGCGACATCCCCAGCCGCCGGTCGTCGGTTCCGACCCCCTCGGGGGAGGAGCCGGAAGCCGTTTCCATCGTTCCGAGAGGTTGTTCGTGTCGGCCAGCACATCCCGTACGCTCCCGCCGGAGATCGCCGAGTCCGAATCTGTGATGGCGCTCATCGAGCGGGGAAAGGCTGATGGGCAGATCGCCGGCGATGACGTGCGTCGGGCCTTCGAGGCTGACCAGATTCCGCCAACCCAGTGGAAGAACGTTCTGCGCAGCCTCAACCAGATCCTCGAGGAAGAGGGTGTGACGCTGATGGTCAGTGCCGCGGAGTCGCCGAAGCGCGCCCGCAAGAGCGTCGCAGCGAAGAGCCCGGTCAAGCGCACCGCCGGCAAGACCGTCACGGCCAAGACGACCGTGACCCGGACCGTCGCGGCCACCGCCGCTCCCGTGGCCGCGAGTGCGGACCCGGCGGCCGACGACGCTGCCGTCGCCGCTCCCGCGAAGAAGGCCGCAGCCAAGAAGACGGTCGCCAAGAAGGCCACCGCGAAGAAGACCGCGGCGAAGAAGACCACGGCCAAGAAGGCCGGCAAGCAGGACGACGAGCTCCTCGACGGTGACGAGGCGCCCGAAGAGGTCAAGGCCGGCAAGGGCGAGGAGGAGGAGGGCGAGGGCGAGAACAAGGGCTTCGTCCTCTCCGACGACGACGAGGACGACGCGCCCGCGCAGCAGGTCGCCGTCGCCGGTGCCACGGCCGACCCGGTCAAGGACTACCTCAAGCAGATCGGCAAGGTCCCCCTCCTCAACGCCGAGCAGGAGGTCGAGCTCGCCAAGCGCATCGAGGCAGGCCTTTTCGCCGAGGACAAGCTCGCCAACGCGGACAAGCTCGCGCCGAAGCTCAAGCGCGAACTGGAGATCATCGCCGAGGACGGCCGCCGGGCCAAGAATCACCTGCTGGAGGCCAACCTCCGTCTCGTGGTCTCGCTGGCCAAGCGCTACACCGGCCGCGGCATGCTCTTCCTGGACCTGATCCAGGAGGGCAACCTCGGCCTGATCCGCGCGGTCGAGAAGTTCGACTACACCAAGGGTTACAAGTTCTCGACGTATGCCACCTGGTGGATCCGTCAGGCGATCACCCGCGCCATGGCCGACCAGGCCCGCACCATCCGTATCCCCGTGCACATGGTCGAGGTCATCAACAAGCTCGCTCGTGTGCAGCGTCAGATGCTCCAGGACCTGGGCCGTGAGCCCACCCCGGAGGAGCTGGCCAAGGAGCTCGACATGACCCCTGAGAAGGTCATCGAGGTCCAGAAGTACGGCCGCGAGCCGATCTCCCTCCACACCCCGCTGGGTGAGGACGGGGACAGTGAGTTCGGAGACCTGATCGAGGACTCCGAGGCGGTCGTCCCGGCCGACGCGGTCAGCTTCACCCTGCTCCAGGAACAGCTGCACTCCGTCCTGGACACGCTCTCCGAGCGGGAGGCGGGTGTGGTGTCGATGCGCTTCGGTCTCACCGACGGCCAGCCCAAGACGCTCGACGAGATCGGCAAGGTCTACGGCGTGACGCGCGAGCGCATCCGGCAGATCGAGTCCAAGACGATGTCGAAGCTGCGCCACCCGTCGCGTTCGCAGGTGCTGCGCGATTACCTCGACTAGGCGTCGCGGACACCCGGACATCGCGGACGGACCTCGACCGGGGCCCCGGACCTTTCACAGGTCCGGGGCCCCGGTCCGTGTGCGTGCGGGTGCGGCCCGTCCGGGCGCGGATGACGCTGAGTGTGCACCGTTCACCTCGGCGTCAGGAGACCCTATGCCCCGCGTTGCCGCCCGCGTGCTCACTGTGACCTCCGCGCTCGCGGCCCTCACGGCCGCGATACCGCTCGGACCCCCGGCCCGGGCCGCAGCGGACAGCATCATCGTCGGCGGTCGGCCCGTTCCGGTGGCGGACAGTCCCTGGACCGTCGCTCTGGCCAGCCGTGACCGGTTCGGGGGAACCCGCGCCGGTCAGTTCTGCGGTGCCGTGGCGGTCGCGCCGGACAAGGTGCTGACGGCCGCGCACTGCCTGAGGCAGGACGTCCTGGGCTCCGAGGTCTCGGAGGTGCCCGATCTGCGGGTCATCGCGGGCCGGGACGAGCTGAGCGGCCCGGGAGGTCAGGAGATCCCCGTGCGGTCCGCGTGGATCAACCCCGCCTACGAATCCGGTTCGAACGCCGGTGACCTGGCCGTCCTGACCCTGTCCAGCTCGCTGCCTGCGGGCAGCGTCATCCCGATGGCAGCGGACGGTGACCCGGCCTACGAACCGGGGACCCCCGCGACCGTGTACGGCTGGGGGGACACGACCGGCTTCGGCGCCTATGCGTCGGTACTGCACGCCGCGGATGTGGAGGTGCTGGCCGACGGCGACTGTGCCCGCGCCTACCCGGGCGGCGTGAAGGGCGCGTACGACGCCTCATCGATGCTCTGTGCCGGCAGGACGGCGGGAGGGCGGGACGCCTGCCAGGGGGACAGTGGCGGCCCGCTGGTGGCCCGTGGACGGCTAGTCGGGCTCGTCTCCTGGGGGAGCGGCTGCGGGAGCCCCACGGCGCCGGGCGTCTACACCCGCGTCTCGGCGGCGATCCGCTGGATGGCGGGCGAGGGCTGAGCCGGCACCCCGGGGACCGTCCCGGGGGCATGAGAACGGGCGGTCTCCCCATGGGGACACCGCCCGTCGGCCGGTCCTGGACCGAACCCTGGCTCGTCGTGGATGCGAGGTGTCAGTGTTCCTCGTCGGCTGCACCGGCCTGCACGGCAGTGAGCCGATCGGTCTCATCCTGTATTTCCGCGGCGATCTTCTTGAGTTCCGGCTCGAACTTGCGACCGTGGTGGGCGCAGAAGAGCAGTTCACCGCCGCTGATCAGGACGACGCGCAGATAGGCCTGGGCGCCGCAACGGTCACAGCGGTCTGCTGCGGTCAGCGGGCTCGCGGGGGTCAGAACAGTAGTCACGTCGCCTCTTCTCTAGCTCGACGAGCTGTCGTACCAGGGTCAACATCCAACCAGGCCGAAAACGTTCCCGCTCGTGGCTTTTATTCGAAACTTCTTCTCGGGATGGCTGTCAGTTGCCGGTTGGCGGCGAATGAGCCGTATTGCGTAGCGCTACGGTTTCGCGTTGCTTGTGTGGGGCTTACAGGGGGTGGGACCGTCCGCCGGCCGGCTTGCCGGTTGTTCATGAGGACGTGCCCGGAGCCTAAATGGTTCATGCCTCGAAGGGAACGTGATGTGCACGTCACTCCAACGAATGATCGAACGTCTATGCGAGGCTGGACTAGCATAATGATTCCCCCTGGGTGGCGTTACAACCGCTCTACCAGGGCTCTGTAGGCTCTCAGCGGCTACCGAGGCCGAGCCCGCCACCCACTGGGCCCCACTTGAAATTCAGCGAGGAGCGAACCGCGTGACCGCCGATTCCGTGCCGTCCACTGCGCTGCTGACCGGAGCAGGCGGCGCAGACAGGGACAGCTCCAACTACACCGCGCGGCACCTTCTCGTGCTGGAGGGGCTCGAAGCGGTCCGCAAGCGCCCCGGGATGTACATCGGGTCCACGGACAGCCGGGGCCTCATGCACTGCCTCTGGGAGATCATCGACAACTCCGTCGACGAAGCCCTCGGCGGCTACTGTGACACCATCGAGGTGATCCTCCACGACGACACCTCCGTGGAGGTCCGTGACAACGGCCGTGGCATCCCGGTCGACGTCGAGCCCAAGACCGGCCTCTCCGGCATCGAGGTCGTCATGACCAAGCTGCACGCCGGCGGCAAGTTCGGCGGCGGCTCGTACGCCGCCTCCGGCGGTCTGCACGGCGTCGGGGCCTCCGTCGTGAACGCCCTCTCCGCGCGGCTGGACGTCGAGGTCGACCGCAACGGCGCGACCCACGCGATCAGCTTCCGGCGTGGTGTCCCGGGCATGTTCACGGAGCAGGGCCCGGACAGCCCCTTCGACCCGGCCAACGGCCTCCGCAAGGGGAAGCGGGTCGCCAAGACGCGTACGGGCACCCGGGTGCGGTACTGGGCGGACCGCCAGATCTTCCTCAAGGACGCCAAGCTCAACCTCGAGACGCTCTACCAGCGCGCCCGCCAGACCGCCTTCCTGGTCCCCGGCCTCACCATCGTCGTGCGCGACGAGCGGGGCATCGACGGTGAGGGCAAGACCGAGGAGACCTTCCGCTTCGACGGAGGCATCAGCGAGTTCTGCGAGTACCTGGCGCAGGACAAGGCCGTCTGCGACGTGCAGCGCCTGACCGGGACGGGGACGTTCAAGGAGACCGTGCCGGTCCTGGACGACCGCGGCCACATGACGGCGACCGAGGTCACCCGGGAACTGGGCGTCGACATCGCGTTGCGCTGGGGCACCGGCTACGACACGACGGTCAGGTCCTTCGTCAACATCATCGCCACCCCCAAGGGCGGCACCCATGTGTCCGGTTTCGAGCGCTCCCTCACGAAGACCGTCAACGAGGCGCTGCGCTCCGCCAAGCTGCTCCGCGTCGCCGAGGACGACATCGTCAAGGACGACGCCCTCGAAGGCCTCACCGCGGTCGTGACCGTACGTCTGGCCGAGCCGCAGTTCGAAGGCCAGACCAAGGAGATCCTGGGCACGTCCGCGGCCAACCGGATCGTGGCCAATGTGGTGGCCAAGGAGCTGAAGGCCTTCCTGACCTCCACCAAGCGCGATGCCAAGGCGCAGGCCAGGGCGGTTCTGGACAAGGCGGTCGCCGCCGCCCGGACCCGGATCGCGGCACGCCAGCACAAGGACGCGCAGCGCCGCAAGACCGCGCTCGAGACCTCCTCGCTGCCCGCCAAGCTCGCGGACTGCCGCAGCGACGACGTGGAGCGCAGCGAGCTCTTCATCGTGGAGGGCGACTCGGCTCTCGGTACGGCCAAGCTGGCCCGCAACAGCGAGTTCCAGGCGCTGCTCCCGATCCGGGGGAAGATCCTCAACGTCCAGAAGGCCTCCGTCTCGGACATGCTGAAGAACGCCGAGTGCGGCGCGATCATCCAGGTCATAGGAGCAGGGTCCGGCCGGACGTTCGACATCGACGCGGCGCGGTACGGCAAGATCGTCCTGCTCGTCGACGCCGATGTGGACGGGGCGCACATCCGCATCCTGCTGCTGACGCTCTTCCAGCGGTACATGCGGCCGATGGTCGAGGCGGGGCGGGTCTTCGCGGCCGTACCGCCGCTGCACCGGATCGAGCTCGTCCAGCCCAAGAAGGGCCAGGACAAGTACATCTACACGTACTCGGACAACGAGCTGCGCCAGACCCTGCTGGAGTTCCAGCGGAAGAACATCCGGTTCAAGGACTCGATCCAGCGGTACAAGGGCCTGGGCGAGATGGACGCGGACCAGCTGGCGGAGACGACGATGGACCCGCGCCACCGCACCCTGCGGCGGATCAACATCGGCGACCTCGAATCCGCCGAGCAGGTCTTCGACCTCCTGATGGGCAACGAGGTCGCGCCCCGCAAGGAGTTCATCACCAGCTCCGCGGCCACGCTGGACCGCTCGCGCATCGACGTCTGACGGCGCCCTCCGTGGGTGGGGGCGCCTCCCCCGCCCACGGGCCGGCCCGTGAGCCGATCTTCCGTACGACTCTCGTCGACATGTCGACGCGGGAGCGCCCCCGGCGCCCGGACGTCACCTTCTCCGGCCTTCCGGACCTCCCGGTGACCACCGCGGCGGTGCCTCCCGTCCCCGTGCGCCGGTTCTCCACCGGTTCGGCCCCGCCGTCACGCCTATCGCCGGGTCCGGCATCCGCGCCCCGGCGATCCTTCACACGAAGAGGTGAACCCTCCGAAGGAAGCGCCCCGGATCGGCCAACCGGCCGCAGACCGCGGAGGCACGCAGGGGGACGGGTCTCAGGAGCCCGTGGACCAGGTGTAGCGGTGCTCCGGGCGGCCGGTCTCGCCGTACCGCAGGGTCAGACGCACGCGGCCGGTGCGTTCGAGCAGTTTCAGATAGCGCTGGGCCGTCTGCCGGCTCATCCCGGCGCTCTCCGCGATCTCCTGCGCCGAGAGCGGTCCGCCGGCGGCGCGCAGGGCCTGACGCACGAGCTCGGCGGTCGTCGCCGAATGCCCCTTGGGCAGGCCGGAGCCGGCCGTCGACCACAGGGCGCCGAACAGCCGGTCCACCTCCGGCTGCTCGGCCTCCCCGCCGGACTCGAAGGTGTGGCGCAGCGCCGCGTACGCCTCCAGCTTGGTGCGGAGCCCGGCGAAGGCGAAGGGCTTCACGAGGTACTGGAGTGCTCCGTGGCGCATCGCCGCCTGCACGGTCGCGACATCGCGTGCCGCCGTCACCATGATGACGTCGCCGGGATGCCCGGACCCCCGCAGCTCCCGCACCACGGCCAGGCCGTCGCGGTCCGGCAGGTAGTAGTCCAGCAGGATCAGGTGGACGGGCAGCTCGGCGGCCCTGGCGAGGGCGTCGGCGGCGGAGTGGGCCAGGGCGGCCACCCTGAAGCCGGGCACCTTGGACACGTAGGCCGCGTTGATCTGTGCGACCCGCACGTCGTCGTCCACGACCAGGACCTCGATCACGGGGTTTCTCCTGACGTCGTCGGGCCCATGGGTCCGGTCCGGCTGTCCCGTGCTCCCGCGGGCGAAGCGGTCGCGGGCCCGTCACCCCGTGGTCCCACCGGCCGGCCGGGCGAGGCGGGTTCGTCCAGCGCCTCCGGGAGGACGACGGTGAACACCGCACCTGTGCCGGGTGCGTCCGCCACGGACACACGGCCACCCTGCCGCTCCGCGAGCCGCCGCACCAGCGGCAGCCCCAGGCCGCGTTTTCCGTGGGCCGGCAGCTCCTTGGTCGACCAGCCCTCCAGGAAGATCGACTCCTGGCGGGCGGCCGGTACGCCCGGCCCGCTGTCCTGCACGCGCAGCACCACGGTACGGCCCTCGGCCCGCAGGCCCACCTCGATCCGGGCCTCCGTCGTCCCCGCGGCCGCGTCCAGTGCGTTGTCCACCAGGTTGCCGACCACCGTGACAAGGCCCCGCGGGTCCACCAGCCTGTCCGGCAGCAGCGTTCCAGGAGCCATACGCAGCGCCACACCGCGCTCGGCGGCCACCGTCGCCTTGCCGACGAGCAGCGCCGCCAGCAGCGGGTCGTGGACCTTCTCGGTGACCTGTTCGGCCGTGGCCCGGTGGACCCCCACCACCTCGGTGACGAACTCCCTTGCGTCCTCGTGCATCTCCAGCTCCAGCAGCCCGAGAAGGGTGTGCAACCGGTTGGCGTGTTCGTGGTCCTGCGCGCGGAGCGCGTCGATGAGGCCACGGGTCGAGTCGAGTTCGCGGCCGAGGTACTCGAGCTCCGTGCGGTCGCGCAGGGTCGCCACGGCCCCGCCGTCGTCGGTCGGCATCCGGTTGGCCAGCAGCACACGGCTGCCGCACACCGTGACGAGGTCCTCGCCGATGACCCGGCCGGCCAGCACGTCGGCGGTCCGGCCGGGTCCCAGAGCCTCCTCGAGCGGGGTGCCGGCCGCGTCGGGCCCCAGCCCGAGCAGGCGCTGCGCCTCGTCGTTCAGCAGCCGGATCCGGCCCTTCCGATCGAGGGCGACGACCCCCTCGCGAATGCTGTGGAGCATGGCTTCACGTTCCGTCAGCAGCGCCGAGATGTCGGAGAACGCCAGGTCGTGGGTCTGACGCTGGAGACGGCGGGAGATCAGGTAGGCGGCCAGCGCCCCCACGGCCAGTGCTCCGCCCGCATACGCGAGCAGTCCGGGGATCGCCGCGAGGAGCCGGGCGCGGACGCTGTCGTACGCGATCCCGACCGAGACGGCGCCGACGATGCGGCCCGTCTCGTCGCGCAGCGGTACCTTGCCGCGGGCCGAGCGTCCGAGCGTGCCGCTGTCGATCTCCATGACGGTCCGGCCGGCGAGCGCCGTACTGGGGTCGGTGGAGACCTTCCTGCCGATCCGGGCCGCGTCCGTGTGCGACCAGCGCACCCCGCGCTTGTCCATGATCACCACGTACTCGGCCCCGGTGGACCGCCTGATCCGCTCTGCCGCGTCCTGGACGACGCCGTCGGGGGAGGGGGCGGTGGTGAGCACCGCCCGGGCGAGCCGGGGCTGCGCCGCCGTGCTCTGCGCGATCGCCAGGGCGCGGCGCATGGCCTGGTCGTCGAGCTGGGCGCTGAGCGGTGCCAGGAAGAGGCCGGTGACCAGGACCGTGACGCCGGTGATGATGGCCAGTTGCATCAGCAGGACCTGGGAGAAGACCCGCTTCGGCCAGCCGATCCGGCGCGGTCCCCGCGGAGTGGTCGGTGGGGCGCTCATCGTACGAACGGTAAGCGGAAATCCACGCTTCCCGAAATTCCGGTCGGCCAGGCACGCTCGTGCGGGGCGCCGGGGCGAGCGTGGTGGGCCCGGACGCGACCAGGAGCCCCTGACCATGGTGCGCCGGCCCGTCGAGGCCATGGGCCCGGCCGGTCGAGCTGCGCGCGGTGCCGATCGGGGGCGTACGGTGCCGCCGGAGGAGCCGCCCGTCGGGGTGCGGATCCGCCGGCCGGCCGCCCGGCGGACACTCCCACGCCTGCCGCTAGCGGGTCACCCGGCCCGAGGGTGCGGAAACCGGCACCGAGGGGGCCCGGGGCGGTTCCCGTACGGGTTCGGGCAGGGGCCGCGGTGGCCGCGGTCCGGTGTACTGCCCGCGGGGCCGCATCCGCAGCGGCCGTTCCCCGTACTCCTCCAGCGCGTGGGCGATCCAGCCCGCCGTGCGGGACACCGCGAACACCGTCTCGCCCGCCTCCGAGGGCATGTCGTACGCCACCGAGAGGACGGCCAGTGCCAGGTCGACATTGGCGTGCAGCGGTGCGTGGCGGGCGGTCGTGGCCACCACGTCACGGGCCGCCGCCAGCGCCGGGGCCGCTCGCGGCACCTCCGCCAGCATGCTGAACAGCAGTCGCGCCCGCGGATCCTCGCCCGAGTAGAGCCGGTGCCCGAGCCCCGGTACCCGCCGGCCGGTACGCAGGTGATCGGCGACGACCGGGGCCGCGCTGCCCCGGTCCACGACCTCGGACAGCATGCGGTGCGCCAGCCCGCTCGCGGCCCCGTGCAGCGGTCCTTCGAGGACGCCGAGCCCCGCGGACACCACCGCGTACGGGTGCGCGTGCGCCGAAGCGGCGACGCGCGCCGCCAGGGTCGATGCCGCCAGATCGTGATCGGCCAGCAGGGCGAGCGCCGTGTCCAGCACCGCCAGAGACGCCGCGTCGGCCGGCGTGCCGGCGAGGCGCCGCCACAGCAGACCGGCCAGGGAACAGCCTTCCCCGGCCTCCGGGTCCGCCTGCGCTCCGGCCACCGGAAGCGCCCCGACCAGGGTGGGGATGAGGCTGCGCGCACTGTCGAGCACCCCTTGCGGGGAGAGGTCGAACCGCAGCGGGTCGACCGCTGCGGCGGCTGCGACGGCAGCCCGCAGCCGGTCCGTGGAGCTGCTGTGCGTGGGCAGCGCCGCGCCCACCCGCCGGGCCGCCGCGAGGGATTCCGGCGGGGCGGTGAAACGGGCCTCCGGGCGGAGCTCGCCGGTCCAGATCCACTCGGCGACGGCCTCGTAGCCGTACCGGCGGGCAAGAGCGGTCGCATCGACGCCGCGGAAGTAGTAACCGTCCGGCTCGATCAGCGTGATGGCGGTGCGGAAGGCCAGGTCGCCGGCAGTGGCAGAGGTCTCCCTGCGGCTCGTGCGCCCGGCCAGGCGCTCGACCTCGGCGGGATCGAAGGTGGACCCGCGCCCGCCGGGGGAGCGCCGGCTGCTGAGCTGCCCCCGGCTCACGTAGGCGTACACGGTCTCGGGCTTCACCCCGAGCAGTTCGGCCGCCTCCCGGGTGGTGAGCCTGCGGCCCTCCTCCGTTCCCTCCGGGCCGGCGCCGTGTGCTGCCTCGTACGTCATGGCCCACACCGTATCCCTCATCGTATGCATCGATGGTTCATATTGATTCAATCAATATTGACACTCGCCGAGTCAATCAAGGACAGTCGAATCAATGTGCAACTCATCGGTGAAGGAGAGACCGGACATGCCTGCCTCGAGCACGGAAGCCGCCCCGATCGACACGCCCCGGGGCCTCGCCGGTGTGATCGTCACGGACACCGCGATCGGTGACGTCCGCGGGCGCGAGGGCTTCTACCACTACCGGCAGTACTCGGCGATCGAGCTGGCAGAGAGCCGCAGCTTCGAGGACGTCTGGTACCTGATGTTCCACGGCGAACTGCCCGACCGGGCCGCGAGTGCCGGCTTCGCCGCCCGTACGGCGGCTCTGCGCCGGCTGCCCCCCGAGGTGCGCGAGGCGCTGCCGGACCTCGCACGTGCCGGAGCCGTATCCGGTCCGCTGGCCGGCCTGCGCACCGCGCTCTCGCTCCTCGGCGCCTCGGCCGGGTTCCGGCCGGTGTACGACATCGACGCCGACCGCCGCCGCGGTGACGCACTCGCCGTCTGCGCCGCGGTCCCCACCGTGCTGACCGCCCTGTACCGGCTCGGTCAGGGCCTCCGCCCGGTCGAGCCGCGCGACGACCTGCCGTTCGCCGCCAACTACCTCTACATGCTCACGGGGGAGGAACCGGACACCAGGCGCACCGCGGCCGTCGAGCGGTACCTCATCGCCACCGTCGACCACGGCTTCAACGCCTCCACGTTCACCGCCAGGGTGGTCGCCTCCACCGGCGCGGACACGGCGGCCTGCCTGGTCGCCGCAGTCGGCGCCCTCTCCGGCCCCCTGCACGGCGGTGCGCCCAGCCGGGCCCTGGACACGCTGGACGCCATCGGCACCCCCGACCGTATCGACGGCTGGATCCGCGAACAGGTCCTCGCCGGTGGCCGGATCATGGGTTTCGGGCACCCGGTCTACCGCACCGAGGACCCGCGCTCCCGCATGCTGCGTTCACTCGCCCAGGGCTTCGGCGGCCCGCTCGTCGACTTCGCCGTCGAGGTGGAGCGGCAGGTGGAGGCCATCCTCGCCGAGCTCAAGCCGGGACGTGAGCTCCACACCAACGTGGAGTTCTACGCCGGGGTCGTCATGGAGCTCTGCGGGCTGCCCCGCGAGATGTTCACCCCCACCTTCTGTGCGGCCCGTACGGTCGGCTGGAGCGCCAATATCCTGGAGCAGGCGGAGGACTCCAAGATCATCCGTCCGGCGGCCCGTTACGTCGGGCCCCCGCCCCCGCAGCCCGTACCCGCGCGCTGACCGAACCCGAGGAAGGCCCCCGTTGACCCCGCCCCGCGCCCCGCAGATCCCGGTCGTCGTCCTGGCGGGGTTCCTGGGATCCGGCAAGACGACCCTGCTCAACCATCTGCTCCGCAACAGGGCCGGCAACCGGATCGGCGTGATCGTCAACGACTTCGGCTCCATCGAGATCGACGCCATGACCGTCGCCGGCCAGGTCGGCTCCACGGTCTCGCTGGGCGACGGCTGCCTGTGCTGCGCCGTCGACGCGAGCGAACTCGACTCCTACCTGGAGACGCTCACCCGGCCCGCCGCCCGGCTCGACGTGATCGTCATCGAGGCCAGCGGCCTCGCCGAACCGCAGGAACTCGTACGCATGCTGCTGGCCAGCGCCAACCCGCACATCCGCTACGGAGGACTGGTCGAGGTTGTCGACGCCGCCGAGTTCGCGGCCACCCGGGAGCGCCACCCGGAGACCGACCGCCATCTCGCCGTCGCCGACCTCGTCGTGCTGAACAAGGCCGACCGGGTACCGGAAGCGGAACTCGAGGCCGTGCACGAGGTGATCACGACGACCGGCAGCAGGGCGGCGGTCGTCCGCACCGCGTACGGGAGGGTCGATCCCGGACTGCTCCTCGACCCCGTGAACCGGCCGGACGAGGACGGCGGCCCACGGCAGCTGACCTTCGAGGACCTCCTCGCGGACAGCGGCCACGACCACGACGACCACCCGCACGCGGCCTACGAGAGCGTCTCCTTCACGTCCAGGACGCCGGTGGACCCGCGCCGGCTCATGGCGTTCCTCGACTCCAGGCCCGCCGGCCTCTACCGGATCAAGGGGTTCGTCGACCTCGGCGCCGGCGACCCCGCCCACAGGTACACCGTCCACGCGGTCGGCAGGTTCCTGCGGTTCGTCCCGCGGCCCTGGGCCCGGGACGAACCGCGGTGCACACAACTCGTACTGATCGGCTCCGGCATCGACGCCGAGGCGCTGCGCAAGGAGCTCGCGGAGTGCTGCGAGAACCTGGCGGGGACCGCCGAGGAGCTGGAGCGCGCCATGTGGGGCGTGCTGCGGTACGTGCGGCAGCCGGAGGACGAGGCCGGCGAGGTCTGAGCAGAGACCGCCCCCCGGCCGCGTCGGAACGCACGCGGCCGGGGGGACGGTCTCGCCGCCCTCGGGGCCTACAGCGGTCCCGCGATCACCGCGACCGGGCTCTCCAGCGGCGTGCCCGAACCGTCCCGGCGCGGGTCGGGGGCCGGCAGCTCCGCCGGTGCGCCGTTGCGCTGCGCGGCCTTGGCCGGCACCCCGCCCGCCCAGCCGAAGACCAGGACGTCCTCCCCCTTGAGGAAGCGCTGACAGCGCACTCCGCCGGTGGCCCGGCCCTTGCGCGGGTACTGGTCGAACGGGGTGAGCTTCGCGGTCAGCTCCGAATCGTCCAGCGTGCCGTGCGATCCGGCCACCGTGAACACCACGGCGTCGGCCGCGGGATCCACCGCCGTGAAGGAGAGCACCGCGGCACCCGCCGCGAGCTTGACCCCCGCCATGCCCCCCGCCGCCCGGCCCTGCGGGCGCACCTGCGCGGCCGGATAGCGCAGCAGTTGCGCGTCGGACGTGATGAAGACCAGGTCCTCCTCGCCCGTGCGCAGTTCCGCCGCACCGACGATCCGGTCACCGTCCTTCAGCGTGATGACCTCCAACTCGTCCTTGTTCGCCGGATAGTCGGGCACCACGCGCTTGACCACCCCCTGCAGGGTCCCGATGGCCAGGCCGGGCGACGCCTCGTCCAGCGTGGTGAGGCAGATCAGCTCCTCGCCGGTCTCCAGCGTGAGGAACTCCGAGACCTGCGCCCCGCCCGACAGGTTCGGAGCCGCGTGGGTGTCCGGCAGCTGGGGCAGGTCGATCACGGACAGGCGCAGCAGCCGCCCGGTGGACGTCACCGCCCCCACGTCGCCGCGTGCCGTCGCGGGGACGGCCGAGACGATCACGTCGTGCTTCGTACGCTTGGCGTCCTCGGCCGCGACGACCTGGTCGGCGTTGGCCGTGCGGGCCAGCAGGCCGGTCGAGGAGAGCAGCACGCGGCACGGGTCGTCGGCGACCTCGAGGGGTACGGAGGCGACCTGCGAACCGGCCGACTCCAGCAGCACGGTGCGCCGGTCGGTGCCGAACTTCTTCGCCACCGCCGCGAGTTCCCCCGACACCAGCTTGCGCAGCTCCGCGTCCGACTCCAGGATCGCGGTCAGCTTCGCGATCTCGTCGTTCAGCCGGTCGCGCTCGCCCTCCAGCTCGATCCGGTCGAACCGGGTCAGCCTGCGCAGCGGCGTGTCCAGGATGTACTGGGTCTGGATGTCGCTCAGCGAGAAGCGCTCCATCAGGCGCTCCTTGGCCTGCGCGGAGTTGTCGCTGTCCCGGATGAGACGGATGACCTCGTCGATGTCGAGGAGCGCGACCAGGAGACCCTCGACCAGGTGCAGCCGGTCCCGCCGCTTGGTCCTGCGGAACTCGCTGCGCCGGCGCACGACGTCGAAGCGGTGGTCGAGGTAGACCTCCAGGAGCTCCTTGAGCCCCAGGGTGAGCGGCTGCCCGTCGACCAGCGCCACGTTGTTGATCCCGAAGGACTCCTCCATCGGCGTCAGCTTGTAGAGCTGCTCCAGCACGGCCTCCGGTACGAAACCGTTCTTGACCTCGATCACCAGGCGCAGGCCGTGAGCCCGGTCGGTGAGGTCCTTGACGTCCGCGATGCCCTGGAGCTTCTTCGCCCCGACGAGGTCCTTGATCTTGGAGATCACCTTCTCGGGACCGACGGTGAAGGGGAGTTCCGTGACGACGAGCCCCTTGCGGCGGGCCGTGACGTTCTCCACGGCCACGGTCGCGCGGATCTTGAACGAGCCGCGGCCCTTGGCGTACGCGTCCTTGATGCCGCCGAGCCCGACGATCCGGCCGCCGGTGGGCAGGTCGGGGCCCGGGACGAACCGCATCAACGTCTCGAGGTCGGCGGCCGGGTGCCTGATGAGGTGGCGGGCTGCGGCGATCACCTCGCCGAGATTGTGCGGGGGCATGTTGGTCGCCATGCCGACCGCGATCCCCGAGGCGCCGTTGACCAGGAGGTTCGGATAGGCGGCGGGGAGGACGACCGGCTCCTGCTCCTGGCCGTCGTAGTTCGACTGGAAGTCGACGGTGTCCTCGTCGATCGACTCCGTCATCAGCGAGGTGGCGTCGGCCATCCGGCACTCGGTGTACCGCATGGCCGCCGGCGGGTCGTCGTTGCCGAGCGAGCCGAAGTTGCCGTGTCCGTCGACCAGGGGCAGGCGCATCGAGAACGGCTGTGCCATGCGCACCAGTGCGTCGTAGATCGACGCGTCCCCGTGCGGGTGCAACTTGCCCATCACCTCGCCCACGACACGGGCGCACTTGACGTAGCCCCGGTCGGGGCGCAGCCCCATCTCGTTCATCTGGGACACGATGCGGCGGTGCACGGGCTTCATGCCGTCGCGGGCGTCGGGCAGAGCCCTGGAGTAGATCACCGAGTACGCGTACTCGAGGAAGGAGCCCTGCATTTCGTCGACGACGTCGATGTCGAGGATCTTCTCCTCGAAGTCGTCCGGCGGCGGGGTCTTCGTGCTGCGGCGGGCCATCGCGGCTGCGACTCCTTCACAGATTCTGGCGGGCAACCTCAGGGTTCTGACGCGGACCATTGTGGACCGCCGCACCGACAACGCCGACCTCGACCCGTCCGAAGCGGGCTGCGGAGCCTCCCGGGAGCCCGTGCGTACGGCACGATCTACGACAACATTCACCCGGCGGGAACTTCGCCAGGTGCCCGTGCGCTTGCTTACAGTGGCAGGTCCGGCAGGAAATCCTGTACCGATCGAAGGGACGTACATGCCCATGGGTCACACGGCCACAGCCCAGGCCGGTTCCGGCGGCTTGACGGCGACCGAACACCGCCTGGCCAACGGCCTGCGCGTGGTGCTGTCCGAGGACCATCTGACCCCGGTCGCCGCCGTCTGCCTCTGGTACGACGTCGGTTCCCGTCACGAGGTGAAGGGACGCACGGGACTCGCGCACCTCTTCGAGCACCTGATGTTCCAGGGATCCGGCCAGGTGAAGGGGAACGGCCACTTCGAACTGGTGCAGGGGGCGGGCGGTTCCCTCAACGGCACCACCAGTTTCGAGCGCACCAACTACTTCGAGACGATGCCCACGCACCAGCTGGAGCTGGCCCTGTGGCTCGAGGCGGACCGGATGGGCTCCCTGCTCGCCGCGCTCGACGAGGAGTCCATGGAGAACCAGCGGGACGTCGTGAAGAACGAGCGCCGCCAGCGGTACGACAACGTCCCGTACGGCACGGCGTTCGAGAGGCTCACGGCGCTCGCCTACCCGGAGGGCCACCCGTACCACCACACGCCGATCGGTTCGATGGCCGACCTGGACGCGGCGACCCTCGAGGACGCCCAGGCGTTCTTCCGCACGTACTACGCGCCCAACAACGCGGTGCTCTCGGTGGTCGGGGACATCGACCCGGAGCAGACCCTGGCCTGGGTCGAGAAGTACTTCGGATCCATCCCCTCCCACGACGGCAAGCAGCCGCCGCGCGACGGCACCCTCCCCGGCATCATCGGCGAGCAGCTGCGCGAAGTGGTCCACGAGGAGGTTCCCGCGCGTGCGCTGATGGCCGCCTACCGGCTGCCGCACGACGGGACCCGGGAGTGCGACGCCGCCGACCTGGCCCTCACCGTGCTCGGCGGCGGGGAGTCGTCCCGCCTGCACAACCGCCTGGTGCGCCGCGACCGTACGGCGGTCGCCGCCGGATTCGGGCTGCTCAGGCTCGCCGGAGCGCCTTCCCTGGGATGGCTGGACGTCAAGACGTCCGGTGGCGTCGAGGTGCCGCAGATCGAGGCGGCCGTCGACGAGGAGCTGGCCCGGTTCGCCGAGGAGGGCCCCACCCCGGAGGAAATGGAGCGGGCCCAGGCGCAGTTGGAGCGCGAGTGGCTCGACCGGCTCGGTACGGTCGCGGGCCGCGCCGACGAACTCTGCCGGTACGCCGTGCTCTTCGGCGACCCGCAGCTCGCCCTGACCGCGGTGCGGCGCGTCCTCGACGTGAGTGCCGAGGAGGTAAGGGACGCCGCCCGGGCCCACCTGCGGCCCGACAACCGCGCGGTCCTGGTCTACGAGCCGGTCGAACCGGCCGACGAGACCGGGGAATCGGCAGAGGAAGCCCCGGCGGACACCGCCGGCGCGCACGAGGGGGCCGACAAGTGAGCGACGCCGCCGTGACTGGAGTAGCGATGGAGTACCACCCCCGGCCGACCGCCGGCGAGGCCAGGCCGTGGGCCTTCCCCGCGCCCGAGCGCGGCGCCCTGCCCAACGGGCTGACCGTGCTGCGCTGCCACCGCCCCGGCCAGCAGGTCGTCGCCGTGGAGATCTTCCTGGACGCGCCGCTGGACGCCGAACCCGAGGGCCTGGACGGGGTGGCCACGATCATGGCGCGGGCCCTGTCCGAGGGCACGGACAAGCATTCCGCCGAGGAGTTCGCCGCCGAGCTGGAGCGCTGCGGTGCCACGCTCGACGCGCACGCCGACCACCCCGGCATCCGGGTCTCCCTGGAGGTCCCGGTCTCCCGGCTGGCCAAGGCGCTCGGCCTGGTCGCCGAGGCGCTGCGCGCCCCGGCCCTCGCCGGGAGCGAGGTCGAGCGCCTGGTGGGCAACCGGCTCGACGAGATCCCCCACGAGCAGGCCAACCCGGCCCGGCGTGCCGCCAAGCAGCTCTCCAAGGAGCTCTTCCCGGCCACGGTGCGCATGTCGCGCCCGCGCCAGGGCACCGAGGAGACGGTGCGCCGGATCGACGCCGAGGCCGTACGCGCCTTCTACGACGCCCACGTCCGCCCGTCCACGGCGACGGCGGTGGTCGTCGGTGACCTCACCGACGTGGACCTGGACTCGCTCCTGGCCGACACGCTCGGCGACTGGTCGGGCACCACCGCCCACGCCCGCCCCGTGCCGCCGATCACCGCGGACGACACCGGCCGCGTCGTCATCGTGGACCGGCCCGGCGCCGTGCAGACACAGCTGCTGATCGGCCGGATCGGTGCCGACCGGCACGACAGCGTGTGGCCGGCCCAGGTCCTCGGTACGTACTGCCTGGGCGGCACCCTCACCTCGCGGCTGGACCGCGTACTGCGTGAGGAGAAGGGCTACACGTACGGGGTCCGGGCCTTCGGCCAGGTCCTGCGCTCGGCGGCGCCCGGCTCCTCCACGGGGGCGACCGGCGCCGCGATGCTCGCCATCAGCGGTTCCGTGGACACGGAGTCCACCGGGCCCGCGCTGGCGGACCTGTGGACGGTCCTGCGGACGCTGGCGGCCGAAGGGCTCACCGACGCCGAACGGGAGACCGCGGTACAGAACCTCGTCGGGGTGGCCCCGCTGAAGTACGAGACGGCGGCCTCCGTCGCGGGCACCCTGGCCGACCAGGTGGAGCAGCATCTCCCGGACGACTACCAGGCCCGGCTGTACGCGCGCCTGGCCGAGACCGGCACCGTCGAGGCGACCGCCGCGGTGGTCAACGCCTTCCCGGTGGACCGGCTGGTCACCGTCCTCGTCGGGGACGCCGCGCAGATCGCGGAGCCTGTCAGGGCGCTGGGCATCGGCGAGGTGTCGGTCGTCAGCGGCTGAACCGGGCTCACCGCTGACGAGCGTTGCCGATACGAGGGGTCCTGATCACAGGCGAAGACCTCCGGGGCGGTGGAGGCGTCGCGTCCTCACCGCACCGGAGGTCTTCGTGTCCCCCCGTCATGCCCGCCTGACCCTTCGCGAGAGGGGGCAGGCGGGCGGCGGCCGGCGATCCCGGGTGTCCGTTCCGGCAGCCCGGTGACGCCGGGTACGCATCCGGGCCGCGCCGTCCGGAGCGGCCCGGTCCTCGCCTTGCGGGCGCGCGCACCGGACGCCGCCGGAGCTGCCCTCCGGGCGGACGATGCTCCGTTCGGGCCACGCCCCGGCGGCAGCGGACGGGCTCCCGGGGCATGGTGATGCCCCGCCAGGAGCCCGCCCCTTTGTCCTTCTTGGGCGTCGATCGTCCGGTATGCCCTGTGGGATGTGTGACAAAAGCCCGTCTTCATTTGGTGAACGCAAGGGGCCCGGCCTAGCGTCGGCTCGGCTGTCCGCCGGACATCAGCCGCGACCGCGGCGCCGGGCAGCCATCGCCGAGTCCCCGTCAGGCGCGAGCCTGGGGAGCCGGGGACCCACGCAGTCCCTGGGGTGAATCGGATGCCTGCGTCCCGTACGGGAGGCAGGGGTCCGTAGGAGACCTTCCTGCTCCGAACCCGTCAGCTAACCCGGTAGGCGAGAAGGAAGGAAAGGATCAGCTCCTCCATGGCGTTCACCCGTGCCACCGGGAAGCACCGTGCCCCGAGCCGTCTGTCGCGCCACGGCGCCCGGGCCGTCGGCGTCGCGGCCCTGGCCACCACCGGAGTCATCGGCGCCACCGCCTCACCGGCCCTCGCCGCCGACTCCGACGCCCCCGCCGTCAGCACCACCGGACTGACCCAGGCCGTCACCCTCGACACCACCCTCGCCGCTCAGATCGAGGCCCAGGCCGAGGCCCAGCAGCACCAGGCCGACATGGCGGCGAAGGCCGCGGCCCGGGCGAAGGCCGAGGCGGAGGCGAAGCGCAAGGCCGAGGCCCGCGCCGCCGAGGTCCGCGAGGAGAAGGCCCGCGCCGCCCGTGCGGCGGAGCGCGCCCGGCTCGACGCCTTCCACCTCCCGGTCGCCGGCTCGTACGTGACCACCGGCTACCGGTCCGGCGGCTCCCTCTGGTCCTCCGGCAGCCACTCCGGTGTGGACTTCCGCGCCGCCTCCGGCACCCCGGTGGTCGCGGTCGGCGCCGGTACGGTCGTCGAGGCGGGCTGGGGCGGTGCGTACGGCAACAACATCGTGCTCCGGATGGCGGACGGCACGTACACCCAGTACGGCCACCTCTCCTCGATCGGCGTCTCCGTCGGCCGGAGCGTCGCCTCGGGTGAGCAGATAGGCCTCTCGGGCTCGACGGGCAACTCCACCGGACCGCACCTGCACTTCGAGGCGCGGACGAGCCCGGAGTACGGCTCGGACATGGACCCCGTCGCCTACCTCCGCGCCCACGGCGTCCGGGTCTGACGGCTCCGGCGTCCGGGACGGCTCTCCCCGCCCTGCGCCGCACCACCGCTCCACCGAAAGGCCCCGGCACCCCGCCGGGGCTTTCGGCGCGCCCCCGGTGACGACACGGACGCCCACGGCGTCCGGGTCTGACGGCTCCGGCGGCCGGGACGGCTCTCCCCGCCCTGCGCCGCACCACCGCTCCACCGAAAGGCCCCGGCACCCCGCCGGGGCTTTCGGCGTGCCCCCGGTGACGACACGGGAACTCCTCGGATCCGCACCTCGCCGAAGCCGTCCGTGGCCAGAAGATATCCATGAATTGCACCCCGCCATCGGAAATCGCGGCGAATTGCAATAGAGTCACGGAACAGGCGTCGATTCGGCCGCGTTCCGCGGGGATCAAGACGGAGGTTCGGACATGCGCATTCCCGCACATTCGGTATGCACGGCTGTCCGTGACGACATCGTCTCCGGTGTCTTCGCACGCGGCAGCCGCCTGACCGAAGAGGTACTCGCGCGTCGTTACGGCGTCTCCCGCGTCCCGGTGCGCGAGGCGCTGCGCACCCTCGAGTCCGAGGGCTTCGTCGTCACTCGCCGGCACGCCGGCGCCTGCGTGGCCGAGCCCACGGAGCAGGAGGCCGCCGACCTGCTGGAGATCCGGATGCTCCTGGAGCCGCTGGGTGCCGCGCGAGCCGCGCAGCGCCGGACCGAGGCACACCTCAAGGTGCTCCGCGGGCTGGTCGGACTGGGGCAGGAACGGGTGCGGCGCGGGGAGGGGGAGGACCTGCGCTCGCTGAGCGGCTGGTTCCACGAGACGCTGGCCCAGGCGTCCGGCAGCCCCGCGCTGATCGCACTGCTCACCCAGCTCCGGCACAAGATCGCCTGGATGTACACCGTCGAGCAGCCGGTCCGCCCCGCCGAGGCGTGGGCCGGGCACGGGGCACTCGTGGACGCCGTGGCGCGTGGCGACGCGGAACGCGCCAGGGCCCTCGCCGCCCAGCATGCCGAGCGCGCCACCGCCGCGCACCGGCTGCGCCGCGTGGACCGGACGGGGCGCGCGACGGCGGGCGGAACGCGGGTGAGCGGTTCGCAACGTGCCGTAAACATCGTGGGCCTACGCCATTAACAAGGGTCCCGTATACAAAGAAGAACGGGGATCACGTATGCGCGGAAGTTAATTACCGGAGGCCTTTCCTTCTGCTGCGCCGTTTTTTGTATGCCGCCCGCTCCAGTACGTACTGCCGGCCCCGGGTAAATCGAAGGACAGTCTCCGGTGCATCCGGGAACGGGAAAGCCGCGGCTCCCCGGAAAAGGGGCGCCGCGGCTCGGGTGCCGAACAGGCTCCGGTGGAGACCGGCGGAATCAGACGGTTTCGGGAAGCTCGTCGAGGCCCTCGGCGACCAGCTTCGCCAGACGGTCCAGAGCGGCCTCGGCGTCGTCGGCCTCGGACGCGAGCACGATCTCCTCGCCGCCCTGGGCGCCCAGGCCGAGTACCGCGAGCATGGACGCGGCGTTGACCGGGTTGCCGTCGGACTTGGCGATCGTCACGGGGACGCCGGAGGCCGTGGCGGCACGGACGAAGATGGAAGCGGGGCGGGCGTGCAGGCCCTCGGTCCAACCGACGTTGACGCGGCGCTCAGCCATGGTTCTGCCCTTCACGAATCAATGGTTGTCTAGACCAGTCTCTCATGCGGTACATGCTGCCGTGCCCGGCCTCCGGTCCGGGTCACCCGCCGCCGTCGGCACCCCTCAGCGTGCCCCCGCCCCGAACCCTCCGCTACCGGTGTGCCTGGCCGTAGGCTTTGTCCATGGAGCCGACCCGGGAGCAGAGTCCGCCTCACGCGTACCCCGACCACTGGGAGGCGGACGTGGTGCTCCGCGACGGTGGTACGGCGCGCATCAGGCCCATCACCACGGACGACGCCGACCGGCTGGTCAGCTTCTACGAGCAGGTCTCCGCCGAGTCGAAGTACTACCGCTTCTTCGCCCCGTACCCGCGTCTGTCCGCCAAGGACGTGCACCGCTTCACCCATCACGACTACGTCGACCGGGTCGGTCTGGCCGTCACGATCGGCGGCGAGTTCATCGCCACCGTCCGCTACGACCGGATCGACGCCCAGGGCAGGCCCGCGTCGGCCCCGGCCGACGAGGCCGAGGTCGCCTTCCTCGTCCAGGACGCCCACCAGGGCCGCGGCGTGGCCTCGGCGCTCCTCGAACACATCGCGGCCGTCGCCCGGGAGCGGGGCATCCGCCGCTTCGCCGCCGAGGTCCTGCCCGCCAACAACAAGATGATCAAGGTCTTCCGCGACGCCGGGTACACGCAGCAGCGCAGTTTCGAGGACGGGTCCGTCCACCTCACCCTCGACCTGGAACCGACCGCCGAGTCCCTCGCCGTGCAGCGCGGCCGTGAGCAGCGGGCCGAGGCGCGCTCCGTGCAGCGCCTCCTGGCCCCCGGTTCGGTCGCCGTCATCGGTGCCGGCCGGGCGCCCGGCGGGGTCGGCCGCACGGTACTGCGCAACCTGCTGGGTTCGGGTTTCACCGGACGCGCGTACGCGGTGAACCGGTCCTTCGCCGCCGGCCAGGACACGATCGACGGCGTGCCCGCGCACCGTTCCGTGGGAGAGATCGGGGAGCGGGTCGACCTCGCGGTCGTCGCGGTCCCCGCCGACCGGGTCCCCGAGGCGGTCGCCGACTGCGGGGAACACGGCGTCCAGGGACTGGTCGTGCTCTCCGCCGGATACGCCGAGAGCGGCGCCGAAGGCCGGGAGCGGCAGCGCGAACTCGTCCGGCAGGCCCGCTCGTACGGCATGCGGATCATCGGCCCCAACGCCTTCGGCGTCATCAACACCGCCGAGACCGTCCGGCTGAACGCCTCCCTCGCCCCCGAGTCGCCCGCGGCCGGACGCATCGGGCTCTTCACCCAGTCCGGCGCCATCGGCATCGCGGTGCTCTCCGGCCTCCACCGGCGCGGCGCGGGCCTGTCGACGTTCATCTCCGCGGGCAACCGCGCCGACGTCTCCGGCAACGACTTCCTGCAGTACTGGTTCGAGGACCAGGACACCGACGTGGCCCTGCTCTACCTCGAATCGCTCGGCAACCCGCGTAAGTTCACCCGGCTCGCCCGCCGCACGGCGGCGGTGAAACCCGTGGTCGTGGTGAAGGGCGCCCGGCACAGCGGCTCGGCCCCTCCCGGCCACGCCGTCCCGGTCAGCCGGATCCCCGACGCGACGGTCTCCGCGCTGATGCGGCAGGCGGGCGTGATCCGCGTCGACACCGTGACCGAGATGGTCGACGCCGGCCTGCTCCTCGCCGGCCAGCCCCTGCCCGCCGGCCCCAGGGTGGCGATTCTCGGCAACTCCGAGTCGCTCGGCCTCCTGACCTACGACGCCTGCCTGGCCGAGGGGCTGCGCCCGCGTCCGCCGCGCGACCTCACCACGGCGGCGGGTCCGCAGGACTTCCGCGACGCGCTGGCGGAAGCGCTCGCCGACCGGACCTGCGACGCCGTCGTCGTCACCGCCATTCCGTGGGTGGGGGAGGACGGCGAGGCGGAGACCGGGGACGGGGAGGTGCTCGCCGCGGCTCTGCGCGAGGCGGCGGCCACGGGCCCGGCCAAGCCGGTGGCGGTGGTGCACGTGGAGATGGGCGGCCTGGCCCAGGCCCTGGCCGCCGCCACGAGCACGGCCACCCCGCCCACCCCGTCCCCGTCCGGACAGGAGCCCCGCGAAGAGCACCCCGCGGACGCCGCAGGAGCCGGCGTACGCGGGGACGCACCCACCCCCGACGGTCCTCCCGCGGCTCCACCGGCGGGGAGCGCGCTGCCCGTGCGCGAGACCCCGCCCCCGGCCCCACGAGCTCCCGGCACCCGCCTCCCGGGAGCCCGTACCGGGCGGATCCCCGCCTACCCCGCCGCCGAACGAGCGGTGCGCGCGCTCGCCGAGGCCGTGAAGTACGCGCAGTGGAGGCGTCAGGCGGCCGTGCCCGGCAAGGTGCCCGAGTTCCTCGACGAGACCATCGACGAGCAGGGAGCCGCAGCACTGATCGAGGGTCTCCTCGGCAAGGACCCCGACCCCCGCGGCCGCCCGCTCACCCCGGACGAGACCGGCGAACTGCTCGGGCTGTACGGCATCGGCGTGCGGCCGGCCCTCCCGGCTCCCGATCCGGAGACCGCCGTCGCCGCCGCCGCGCGCATCGGCTACCCGGTGGCGCTCAAGACCACGGCGCCGCACCTCCGCCACCGGGCGGACCTCGGTGGAGTCCGGCTCGACCTCGCGAGTGAGAGCGCCCTGCGCCGTGCCTACGACGAACTGACCGAACTCCTCGGCACACCCGCCGAGCTCCGGCCCGTCGTCCAGGCCATGGCGCCGCGCGGGGTCGACACCGTCGTACGGGCGTCGATCGACGCGGCAGCCGGGGCGGTCCTCTCCTTCGGACTGGCCGGCGCGCCCTCCGAACTTCTCGGCGACACCGCCCACCGCCTCGTCCCCGCCACCGACCGTGACGCCGCCGACCTGGTGCGTTCCATCCGGGCGGCGCCGGTGCTGTTCGGCTGGCGCGGGGCCGCACCGGCGGACACCGCGGCCCTCGAAGAGCTCCTGCTGCGGCTCTCCCGGCTGGTCGACGACCATCCGGAGGTCGTGTCGGTCGCCCTGGAGCCCGTCGTGGTCGCCACACAGGGCCTGACCGTCCTCGGCGCGAGCGTCCGGCTCGCCCCGCCCCCGGCCCGTACCGACCTCGGCCCCCGCCGGCTCCCGAGCTACTGACCGGCGCTCCGAGCTCCCGGCGACGGCTTCCCGAGCGCCCCGCGCACGACTCCGGGGCCGGTCCCGCGATCCCGCGCGGGCGCACGACGACAGCTCGGCCACCTCGCCGCCGTGCCGGCACGTCCGCATACGTCCGGTACGCGGACGCTCCTCCGCCTTGCCGTACACCGCCTCCGACGCCGTGCGCCGATCCACCGGGGCGTACGGGACAGCTCCGAGGGACCCGCGCACGCCCCGTGCCGACCCCTGCAGGGCGTCCCCGGCATTCACCCACCGCCCGTAGGATGGTCCTCATGGCAAAGACCGGTACGACGACCCAGGGGCTGCGCGCGGCGATCGAGCGCAGCGGCTACTACCCGGCCCTCGTGGCCGAGGCGGTGGAGGCCGCTGTCGGCGGGGAGCCGGTCGCTTCGTACCTGGTGCACCAGGAGACCACCTTCGACTCCAACGAGGTGCGCCGTCATGTCACCGTCCTCGTGCTGACGGAGACCCGTTTCATCGTCAGCCACACCGACGAGCAGGCCGCCGACACCAGTTCCCCGACGCCGTACGCCACGACGTCCACCGAGTCGGTCAAGCTCGACCGGATCTCGTCCGTCGTGGTCAGCCGCGTGGTCGCCAACCCGGAGAAGTACGTGGCCGGCACCCTGCCCCGCGAGGTCGTCCTGACCATCGGCTGGGGGGCCGTGTCCCGGATCGATCTGGAACCCGCCGCCTGCGGGGACCCCAACTGCGAGGCCGACCACGGCTACACCGGCAGTTCCACCGCCGACGACCTGAGCCTGCGCGTCAGCGAGGCCGGTGACGGCCCCGACGCGGTGCGCCAGACCCTCGTCTTCGCGCAGTCCCTCTCCGAGGCCACGGCCGCGACCGCGGCGACCGGCCGCTGATGGCCCAGCAGGCCTGGCAGGACCCCGTGCTGCTCGCTCCCGGGAGCGCCCCCGTGCCGGAGTACGGCAGCGGCTCCCTCGCGGACCTGCTGCCGACGCTCGCCGCCGGCCAGGGGGTACCCGGTCTCGAGGCGAGGATTGCGGAACTGACCCCCGCCGACCGCAACTGCGTCTTCCTGATCGACGGGCTCGGCTGGGAGCAGATCAAGGCACACCCCGACGAGGCGCCGTTCCTGCACTCCCTGCTCCCGACCTCGCGCGGCGGCACCGGCCGGCCGGTCACGGCGGGCTTCCCGTCCACGACGGCCACCTCGCTCGCCTCGGTCGGCACGGGTCTGCCCCCGGGTGAGCACGGTCTTCCCGGCTACACCGTCCGCAACCCGGAGACGGGCGAGCTGATGAACCAGCTCCGCTGGAAGCCGTGGACCGCGCCCAAGGTCTGGCAGCCGCACCCCACCGTCTTCCGGCTCGCCGACGCGGCGGGCGTGCGCACGGCTCAGGTCTCCGCCCCGTCCTTCGAGCAGACCCCGCTCACCAAGGTCGCGCTCAGCGGCGGCTCGTTCGTCGGCCGGCTCTCCGGCGAGGAGCGGATGGACGTCGCGGCCGAGCGGCTCGGCGCGGGCGACAGGTCCCTCGTCTACACGTACTACAGCGAGGTCGACGGCAAGGGCCACCGCTTCGGCATCGACTCCGACGCCTGGCGGGGCCAGTTGATGTACGTCGACGGGCTCGCCCAGCGCCTCGCCGAACAGCTCCCGCCCCGTTCGGCGCTCTACATCACCGCCGACCACGGCATGATCGACATCCCGTTCGACGAGCAGTCACGGATCGACTTCGACGAGGACTGGGAGCTGCGGGCCGGCGTCGCCCTGCTCGGCGGGGAAGGCCGCGCCCGGCACGTCTACGCGGTCCCCGGGGCCGAGGCCGATGTACTGACGGTCTGGCGAGAGGTGCTCGGCGAGCAGTTCTGGGTGGCGAGCCGGGACGAGGCCGTCGCGGCGGGCTGGTTCGGTCCGCGCGTGGACGAGCGGGTGTACGGCAGGATCGGCGACGTCGTCGCGGCCGCTCACGACGACGTGGTGATCACCGCCTCGGTGCACGAGCCCCACGAGTCGGCCATGGCAGGCATGCACGGCTCGCTGACAGCCGTGGAACAACTGGTTCCGCTCCTCGAAGTACGCTCGTAGCCCACCTTCCCGCAGGCGGCGGCCCGCTCGGACCCTCTCCTCGCAACGCCCCCGCATCCCACCGAAAGGCGCCCGACTTCTCATGCCCGAGCTTGTGTTCTTCTCCGGAACGATGGACTGCGGAAAGAGCACGCTGGCGCTCCAGATCGGGCACAACCGGTCGGCGCGAGGGCTCCAGGGAGTGATCTTCACGCGTGACGACCGGGCCGGTGAGGGCAAGTTGTCCTCGCGGCTGGGGCTGGTGACGGAGGCCGTCGAGGCGGACGAGGGCATGGACCTGTACGCCTACCTGGTCGCTCAGCTGACCAAGGGCGGCAGGGTCGACTACGTGATCGTCGACGAGGCGCAGTTCATGGCCCCGGCTCAGATCGATCAGCTGGCCCGTGTCGTGGACGACTTGGAGATGGACGTCTTCGCTTTCGGCATCACGACGGACTTCCGCACGCGGTTGTTCCCCGGTTCGCAGCGACTGATCGAGCTCGCCGACCGGATCGAGCAGCTCCAGGTCGAGGCGCTCTGCTGGTGCGGTTCCCGCGCCACGCACAACGCGCGAACCGTGGACGGCGAGATGGTCGTCGAGGGGGCACAGGTGGTGGTCGGTGACGTGAACCGGCCGATGGGTGAGGTCGGGTACGAGGTTCTCTGCCGCCGCCATCACAGGCGTCGTATGACCGCCGCCTCCGCTCGCGTGGGCGCTCTGTCCCCGGATGTCCTGCCCGTCTCCTCCGCCTGACGCCCGGGCCCACGCAAAGTCGCACCACGGGGTGGAGTTCCGCTTCGGTGCGTGAACCCCACCAGGGTGCGGTGGGGGAGCTGATCCCGGTGTGGGAACGGCGACGCCGAGGCCCTTCGGCCCACCGATCCGCTCAGGACCCACGACAGCGAGCCCGTCCCGCGTGACCGCAACGCGAAGGCCCCTCGAATCCCGTCAGGGTTCCCGCACCGGGCCGGGAGCCGGGGGAGGGGAGCAAGGAATCTGCGGCGGGCCTCAGTGCGCGGCCGACCGCTGGATCGTGAACACAGCGCCCTCCGGGTCCGCGACCGTGGCCAGCCTGCCGTTCGAGGTGTTCCGCGGCGGCTGCAGCACGCGCCCGCCCAGCTCGACCACGCGCGCCGCGGATTCGTCCGTGTCGGCCACCTCGAAGTAGGTCATCCAGTGCGGTCCCCGGTCGCGCGGCAGGGCGTGGCCCACCCCGTGCAGGGCCGCCACCGGCCGGCCCTCCAGGGACAGCGTCTGGTAGTCGAAGTCCGCCGAGACCACGGCCTCCGCCTCGAAACCGAACACCACCTGGTAGAACTTGGCGACCGACGAGGTCTCGCGGGTGATCAGTTCGTTCCAGACCGGGGTACCCGGGGCACCCGTCAGGGCCGTACCCAGGTGCTCGGCGGCCTGCCAGACACCGAAGACCGCCCCGCCCGGGTCCGAGACGATCGCGAGCCGGCCGGCGCGGCCGGCGTCCAGCGGCCCGACCGCCACCGTCCCGCCGCAGGAACGGACGGCCTCGGTGGTCGCGTCCGCGTCGTCCGTGGCGAGATAGGTCGTCCAGGCGATCGGGAGATGCCGGTCCGGAGGCAACTGGCCGATGCCCGCGACCTCCTTTCCGTGCAGCAGGGCCCGGACGTACGGCCCCAGCTCGTCCGGCCCCGGCCGGAACTCCCAGCCGAACAGCCGGGCGTAGAACTCCTGGGTCGCGGCCAGGCCGTGCACGATCAGACTCACCCAGCACGGTGCTCCTGGCACGCGCCGGGCGGCAGCCTCGGTCATCTTCGTCTCTCCCCTCGTACCCCCGCGATCGCCGTACGGAGGAACGCGCGCCGATGCGCGCTCCCACGGTACGGATCCGGGCGCGTACGCTCCGTGCAGATGCTCGCACCACCGAGCCTCCCAGACACCCCGGCCGCGCCGCGTTTCGGGGTACCGGTCGTCAGGAGGCCCGTTTTGACGCGGTACGTCCCTGGCGGATCCGTGTCCGGTACCGCACCGAGAGGTGGGAGTCCTGCGCGAAGATGGCATCCATGAAGCCCATCATCACCGCATCCGAATACGTGAGCGAATCGACAGGCCCGCGGCCGCCGGTGCTCCTCGACGTCCGCTGGCAACTCGGCGGCCCGCACGGCCGCGAGGACTACGAGGCCGGACACATCTCCGGAGCCGTCTTCGTCGATCTCGACGCGGAGCTAGCGGGCCCGGCGGGCAGCGGCGGCCGGCACCCCCTGCCGGACCCGGAGGACTTCGGGGCCGTGATGCGGCGGGCCGGGGTCTCCCAGGGCACGCCGGTGGTCGTCTACGACGGCGGACAGGGCTGGGCGGCGGCACGCGCGTGGTGGCTGCTGCGCTGGGCGGGGCACGCCGACGTCCGGTTGCTCGACGGCGGCCTCGCCGCCTGGACCGGTGAGCTCAGCAGCGAGACACCGGACCCCGCTCCCGGTGACTTCCGGCCCGAACCGGGCGCGCTTCCGCTGCTGGACGCGGACGGTGCCGCCGCACTCGCCCACTCCGGTCTGCTGCTCGACGCGCGGGCCCCCGAGCGCTACCGAGGAGACGTGGAGCCCATCGACCGCGTCGGCGGTCACATCCCCGGGGCGGTCTGCGCACCCACCGCCGGTAACGTCGCCGAGGACGGGCGCTTCCTCTCCGCCGCGGCCCTGGCCTCCCGTTTCGCGGCCCTGGGGGCCGACGGGAAGGCCGAGGTCGGCGTCTACTGCGGCTCGGGCGTCTCGGGCGCGCACGAGGTGCTGGCGCTGGAGATCGCCGGACAGCGGGCGGCCCTGTACGCAGGCTCCTGGTCCGAGTGGTCCGCGGACGAGTCCCGGCCCGTCGCCACGGGGCCGGACCCCCGCTGACCCCCCGCACCGCACGGCACGACGAGGGGCCCGCACGCAGAACGGCGTGCGGGCCCCTCGTCGTGCCGTGCGGGAGGGCGGGGAGCCGCTTCCGGGGCCTGCCGGTCCCGGTCCCGCAGGCCTCAGTCCTGCTTCTTCCTGCGGGTCCCGAAGACGATCTCGTCCCAGCTGGGCACTGCGGCGCGGCGGCCCGGACGGACCCCGTCCGCCTCGGCCTGCCGGTCGGTCGTCCCCGTCAGCCGGTCGCGGTGGCCGGCCACCGCACGCGGCATCAGCACGTCGGCGTAGGCCGAACCCGCGCCGGCGGAGGCCGCGGCCGCCGGGGGCTCGTCGGCCTCGGGCTCCTGGGACGCGGGCTCGATCGTCGGCGGCTCCGGCTGGGACGGCCGCTCCGGCACGACCATGTCCCCGCGGAAGCTCGGCACCGCCTCCAGCAGACTGGTCAGCGAGTCGCGCTCACCGGCCGACACGCCGCCGACCCGCTCCCCGGGCTCCTGCGGTGGCACCGGCCGCTCGATCTGGCGGTCGAGCGCGCGGTCCAGCGGCCGGTCGCGCGGCAGCCGGGCGATCCGGGGCACGAACGGGAAGCTCGGTTCCGGAGCGGCCACGTCGTCGCTCTCGCCGATCAGCGAGCGCGCCTCCTCGTCCACGGCCTGGACGAGCCGCCGCGGCGGGTCGTAGGTCCAGCTCGCCGAGTGGGGCTCGCCCGCGACGCGGTAGACCAGGAGGACCTCCCAGGTGCCGTCGTCGCGGCGCCAGGAGTCCCACTGGACGGTCTCCCGGTCGGCGCCGCGCAGCAGCAGCCGCTCCTGCACCGCCTCGCCGAGCTGCGGACCGGTGTTCTCGCCGGGCCGGCGCACCGGTGTCTTCCGGGCCCGTTCGGCCATGAACGCGCGCTCGGCGAGCACGGGTCCCTCGAAGCGGCGCACGCGGTCCACCGGGATCCCGGCGAACTGGGCGACCTCCTCGGCGGAGGCACCGGCTCGTATGCGGGCCTGGATGTCACGCGGCCGGAGGTGGCTCTCCACCTCGATCTCGATCTGGCCGAGCCTGGCGCGGTCATTGCGTACGGCGGCGCGGAGCCGCTCGTCGATCGGAAGCGTGTACTCCGTGCTGTCCGCAGCTTTGAGCACCAGTCGTGTGCCGTCGTTCGAGACGGCCACGACACGCAGTTCGGGCATGGGAACCTCCCGGGTGGTGCCTGCCGACGTCACGTGCGTCGCTGCTTCCGCTAGTCGAGTGTGACCTGCCCGGGTTCAGCCTGCCACAACCTTGCCAAGTTCCCCGGCGTGTCGGGCCTTGGCCCTGGATCGACGCGGTGGCACGGTTACCTGTTCGCCACCCACAGCGACCTGGTGGTCGCTCCGTGTGGCGGGCGCCCGTGCGATGCCGCGGCGCCGCCGGTTCGAGTGCCGTCTCAGGCCTCTCCCGTAAGTCCCGGATACCCATGCGGGAGTCCGGCCCCAGGGCTCGCCACAGTACTCCATTCGGGCCACGCGGGTGGACCGGCGCGCCGCCGGACTTCTCGGCGGGTGCGGGAGTCGTTCTGCCCCGTTGACCGCGATATGCGCTCCACGCGTGTGTTGTTTCACAGAACCTCCAGTACCGGAACTATTCGCTTCGCTCATATGTCCCTTCCTGGTGCAAGGTGGGGTGGTTGTCGAGCAAGGGCTGGTAATGGTTCAGAAGCCGCAAAGTGGCGCGGAACCCGAGGAGAGGCGCATCGATCTGAGTCTGCCGCAGGTCGCGGGCAGCGCCGTGGCGGCGGTCGCGGCAGCGGTGATGGCATCCCAGCTGGGTGTGTACGGGACGATCGCCGGCGCCGGTGTGATGAGTGTCGTGGCGACCTGCGGAGGCTCGGTCTTCCAGCACTTCTTCCGTCGCACGGGGGAGCAGATCCGCGAAGTCACCGTCCACGTCAAGCAGCCGGGGGGCCGTCAGGTGACGGTCCGCACGCGTGACACGACTCCCGCCGCCGCCAAGCCGCGGGACGACGCCACGACCGTACTGCGCAGGGCGCGGCCCGAGCCGGACCGTACGCCGCCGGTCACGAACGACCCGGAGCGTACCCAGCTGCTCGGGGCCTTCGCCCCGGACCTGCCCGGCGCCGACCCGGAGCGCACCCGGTGGCTCCGGCAGGCCGACGCGGACCGCACGCGGCTCCTCCGGCAGACGGCTCCGGTCCGTCCCGGGCCGTCCGGACCGGCGGGCCGGGACCGTGCGCAGGGGGTCACGAACGACCCTGAGGCGACCGCGCTGTTCGGGCAGGCGGCCGAACCGTCCGACCTCTACTCCGAGGCGCACACCCACGGCACCCGCGTCCGCGGCTGGAAGCGTCCGGTTCTCGCGGCCGTCGCCGTGTTCGTCGTGGCGATGGGCGGGATCACGGCCTACGAACTGGCCTCGGGCAACGACCTCAGCGGGGGCGGTGGCACGACCGTCGGTTCCGTGGTGCGTGGCGGCCACGGCTCCTCGGCGACCGACCCGGCCCCCACGGGGAGCACCGGCCCGGAGCGGAGCACCGGCCCGGACGACCGCCGGCCCGGCGACGGCACCTCGTCCGCTCCCGGGACCGTCCCCGGTGACGGCCGGAGCCCGGCACCCGGCGCCGGTGACGGCGGCACGCCGACGACGGAGCCGGACCCGGTGCCCTCCGCCACCGGCGGCAGTTCGGCGCCGGAGCCCACCGGCTCCGCGGCGCCCACGGCCCCGGCCTCCCCGGACCCCGCTCCGTCCGACGGCACCCCGGCCGGAGGGGCCGGGACCACGGACGGGCAGGGGAGCGGTCAGGTCACCGGCGGGTAGAGGCCGGCCGGACGGACGGGGAAGCCGTCCGGGCCGGTACGGCGCCCCGGGCGGGAGGGCGCCGACCGGATCGGGCGAGCGCCCCGGGCCACCGTCGGCATCACTCCCCGAGCACGCGCCGCAGGTAGTCGTTGGCGAACAGCCGCCCGGGGTCCAGGCGGTCCCGCAGGGCGGTGAACTCGCCGAACCGGGGATACGCCCCGGCCAGGTAGCCGGCGTCCCGGGTGTGGATCTTTCCCCAGTGCGGCCGGCCCGCGTAGCCGGTCATGATCCGCTCGACGGCCGTGAAGTACGCCCGGTACGGGGCTCCCCGGTACTGGTGCACCGCGATGTACACGCTCTCCCGGCCCTCGGCCGTGGAGAGCGTGATGTCGTCCGCCGGAGCCGTGCGGACCTCCACAGGGAAGCCGACGCGCAGGGGTGAGCGCTCGACCATCGCCTTGACCTCGCGCAGGGCCTCGACCGCTGCCTCGCGGGGCAGGGCGTACTCCATCTCGACGAAGCGCACCCGACGGGGGCTGGTGAAGACCTTGTACGGAATGTCCGTGTACGTGCGGGCCGACAGGGCGCGGCTGGAGAGCTTCGCGAGGGCCGGGACGGCTCCGGGGACCGCCCGGCCGACCGAACAGGCGATCTGGAAGATCCCGTTGGAGAGGAACTCGTCCTCGATCCAGCCGCTGATCCGGCCGGGCGGGGCGGCCGGGCCCGCGCTGCGGTTGTTGCGCTTGGTGTTGCAGTTGCCGGTGTGCGGGAACCAGTAGAACTCGAAGTGTTCGTTCTCGGCGACGAGCTGCTGGAAATCGGCGGTGACCCGGTCGAAGGTCATCGGCTCCTCGCGGGCCGTCAGCAGGAAGACCGGCTCCACCGCGAAGGTCACCGCGGTGATCACGCCGAGCGCTCCCAGACCTGTCCGGGCGGCCGCGAACACGTCCGGATGGTCCGTGCGCGAACAGTGCAGCACCGTGCCGTCGGCGGTGACCATCTCCAGGGCCCGGATCTGGGCCGCTACGGACGCCGAGTCGCGGCCGGTGCCGTGGGTGCCGGTGGAGACCGCCCCGGCCACCGTCTGCTCCATGATGTCGCCCATGTTGGTCAGTGACAGCCCCTGGCGGGCGAGCGCGGTGTTCAGCAGCTTCAGCGGGGTGCCGGCCCCGGCCGTCACCGTCATGGTGGTCCGGTCGATCTCCCGGATGCCGGCCAGCAGGTCCGGGCGTACGAGGACCCCGTCGGTGGCCGCCGCCGCCGTGAACGAATGCCCCGTCCCGACCGGCTTGACCCGCAGACCGTCCTCGGACGCCCTGCGCACCATCGCGGCCAGCTCGTCCACGGAGGCGGGCGTGACCGCCCGTACCGGCCTGGCGGTGACGTTGCCCGCCCAGTTACGCCACGTGCTCGCCGTCGTCCGTGCGTAGGTCTCGGTCATCTTCCCCGCGCCCTCCCGTAGGCACCGGCTCGGCGAGCCGGCGGTACCCCAGCAGTCCCACCGCGGCCGCGAGCGCTCCCGCCACGGCGGGCACCGCGTACCCCGCCCCGGTTCCGGCGGCGTCGACCACCCAGCCTGCGGCCGAGGAGCCGAGAGCCACTCCGACCGCGAGTCCGGTGCTGGTCCAGGTCATGCCCTCCGTCAGCCGGGTGCGCGGTACGTGCCGTTCGACGAGGGCCATGGTGGTCACCATCGTCGGTGCGACGGCGAGGCCCGCGACAAAGAGCGCCACGGCCAGGAACGGCAGACTCCCGGCCAGTTGGAGGGGGATCATACTCACGGCCATCGCGCACACGCCCACCAGCCACCGGGTCGACGGCCTCCCCTTCAGGTGCAGCAGACCGAAGACCGTTCCGGCGAGGCAGGACCCGAGGGCGTAGACCGCCAGGACGAGGCCGGCCGCCGCCTTGTGGCCGCGCTCCTCCGTGAACGCCACCGTCACCACGTCCACCGCTCCGAAGATCGCACCGGTCGCGACGAAGGTGATCACGAGCACCTGGAGGCCGGACGAGCGCAGCGCGGAACCGCCCGCGTGGTGGGCCTTCGGATGGGGCGCAGGCTCGGTGGCGCGCTGGGCCGTCAGCCAGAGGACGCCGGTCACCAGGAACACCGCGGCGAGCAGCGGACCGGCCTCCGGGAACCACGCGGTGGACAGGCCGATGGAGAGGATCGGCCCGAAGATGAAGCACACCTCGTCGACGATCGACTCCCAGGAGTACGCGGTGTGCAGCCGGCGCGGGGACCCCCGGTAGATCTCCGCCCAGCGGGCCCGCACCATCGAACCCATGCTCGGCACCGCACCCGCGCCCACGGCGAAGACGAAGAGGGTCCAGTCCGGCAGCCGCTGCTGGACACAGACCAGGAGCCCCGTGAGAGCCGCCGCCGAGACCAGGGTGACCGGGCGCAGCACACGACGCTGCCCGTACCGGTCGACCAGCCGGGAGACCTGCGGCCCGATGACCGCCGCCGCCATGGCGAGCGTCGCGGACAGCGCGCCGGCGAGCCCGTAGCGGCCGGTCGTCTGCGACACCATCGTCACCACGCCGATGCCCGTCATGGACAGCGGCATCCGGCCGAGGAAGCCCGCCACCGAGAATCCCAGGGCCCCGGGGGCGGCGAAGACGGCGCGGTAAGGGCTGGGCACGAGGAGCTCCGGGAAAGCCTGTCAGGGGTGTCGATGCTCGGCACAGCTTACGGGTGCGGGTGGCTCCAGGGGCCGGAAGGGCGTCGGCTGTCGCGCCGGCCGATGCGGGTGGCAGGATCGGGTCCATGTCCGATCTGCGCGATCCCGCTCCCTACGACGCCCTGCTCCTGCTCTCCTTCGGAGGCCCCGAAGGCCCGGACGACGTGGTCCCCTTCCTGGCGAACGTGACACGCGGCCGGGGCATCCCGGAGGAACGGCTGCGGGAAGTGGGCAAGCACTACTACCTCTTCGGCGGAGTCAGCCCGATCAACGCGCAGAACAGGGCCCTGCTCGACGCCCTGCGCGAGGACTTCGCGGCCCACGGCCTGGACCTCCCGGTCTACTGGGGCAACCGCAACTGGGCCCCGTACCTCACCGACACCCTCCGCGCGATGGCCGCCGACGGGCGCCGTCGGATCGCCGTGCTCGTCACCAGCGCCTACGCCTCGTACTCCGGCTGCCGGCAGTACCGCGAGAACCTCGCCGAGTCGCTGGCCGCCCTGGAGGCCGAGGGGCTGCCCGTGCCCCGGGTGGACAAGCTGCGGCACTACTTCAACCACCCCGGCTTCGTGCGGCCCATGGTGGACGGCGTGCTGGCCTCGCTGGCCGACCTCCCCGAGGAGGTCAGGGACGGCGCGCACCTCGCCTTCACCACGCACTCCATCCCCACCGCCGCGGCCGACACCTCGGGTCCGGTCCCGGCCCACGGCGACGGCGGCGCCTACGTCGCCGAGCACCTCGACGTCGCCCGGGTGATCGCCGAGGCGGTGCGTGAGGAGACCGGTGTGGACCACCCCTGGCAGCTCGTCTACCAGTCGCGCAGCGGCGCCCCGCACATCCCGTGGCTGGAGCCGGACATCTGTGACCACCTGGAGGCGCTCCACGGGAACGGCGTCCCCGCGGTCGTCATGGCCCCCATCGGCTTCGTCTCGGACCACATGGAGGTCCTGTACGACCTCGACACGGAGGCCACCGCGAAGGCCGCGGAGCTGGGGCTGCCCGTCCGCCGGTCCGCGACGGCCGGGGCGGACCCCCGGTTCGCCGCCGCCGTGCGCGATCTCCTCGTCGAACGCGCCGCCGCCGAGCGGGGCCACCCCGTGCAGCGGTGCGCCCTCGGCGCGCTCGGCCCCTCGCACGACCTCTGCCCGGCCGGCTGCTGCCCCGCCAGGGCGGCGAAGCCGGCGGCCGCGGGCGCCGACAGCCCGTTCTGAACCGGCCCGCGGCATCCCGCCCGTACCGCGACACCACCTCTGGAGCGCTGTGACCGACCCCCTCCTGACCGAACTGCTCGACCTCGCGCTGGAAGCGGCCCGCCGGGCCGGCGCCCTGCTGCGCGACGGGCGTCCCGCCGACCTGCAGGTGGCCGCGACGAAGTCGAGTCCCATCGACGTCGTCACGGAGATGGACATCCGGGCGGAGAAGCTGATCACCGGCTTCCTCGCCGAGAGCCGGCCCACCGACGGCTTCCTCGGGGAGGAGGGGGCGGGCTCCGAGGGCAGCAGCGGCGTCCGATGGGTGATCGATCCGCTCGACGGCACCGTGAACTACCTCTACGGGCTCCCCACCTGGGCCGTCTCCATCGCCGCGGAGCGCGACGGTGAGCGGGTCGTGGGCGTGGTCGAGGCCCCGATGCGGCGCGAGACGTTCCACGCGGTGCTCGGCCGCGGCGCGTACGGGAACGGCGAGACGCTGCGCTGCCGTCCCGCGCCCCCCCTCGACCAGGCCCTGGTGTCGACCGGCTTCAACTACGTCACCGACGTACGCGCCCACCAGGCGGCCGTGGCCCAGCGGCTGATCCCCCGGCTGCGCGACATCCGGCGCGGCGGATCGGCGGCCGTCGATCTCTGCGACGTCGCCGCGGGCAGGCTCGACGGCTACTACGAGCGGGGACTCCACCCCTGGGACCTGGCCGCCGGAGACCTCATCGCCCGGGAGGCCGGCGCCCTCACCGGGGGACGGCCCGGCCTGCCCGCGGACGGGGACCTCACGGTCGCCGCGACTCCGGGTGTCTTCGAGCCGCTCCAGGCGATCCTCGACGACCTCGGTGCCTGGCACGACTGACCCGTACGGCAGGCGGGCCCCTGCAGGGCCACCCGCTGGGGCGACGCAAGGAGAGGGCCCCGGGAGCCGACTACGGCTTCCGGGGCCCTCCGGTCGCGGCTCAGACGTGCGAGGCGCCGATCTCGACGCCGTGCTCGGCGGCGAGGCGGTGCAGGTCGTCCAGCTCTCCCTGCTCGACGTCCGCGAGGAAGTCGTCGCCCGTCTCGCGAGCCTTGGTGAGGTCGGATTCGGTCGTCCTGATGCGTTGCAGCAGACCTGCGGTGAAAGCGTCCATGAAGCGCCCCTCATCGTGGGTCGGTGGCACGGGGGTGTGCCCGTGGTTCCCCGGCCGGAGCCGGAGGGCGGGTGATCACGCAGTCCCTCTGGAAACCTGGAAACAGAGCGGGCTGTGGTACGCCACATGCATGGCGTGATCGCGGGTGTGCATGCGTCTTCCCCGGGCCGGCTCCGCGAGAAACCTCAACTGGCCCGGAAATCCGACGGATTCCCCGCGGCCGGGGACGCTGCCGCGCCGTCTTACCGCCGGTTTATGCGCGTAACAGGCAGGATGGACGCGCACAGTCGGTGCCGCTGACGTGCAGCGAGCAGCCGCGAAAGACGGCCGCTCCCCGTATTTTCCGCAGAACTAGGGAAGGACTGCGCCGTGCGCGTACTCGTCGTCGAGGACGAGCAACTGCTCGCCGATGCGGTGGCCACCGGACTGCGCCGGGAGGCCATGGCCGTCGACGTCGTCTACGACGGAGCCGCGGCTCTGGAGCGCGTCGGGGTCAACGACTACGACGTCGTCGTGCTGGACCGGGACCTGCCCGTGGTGCACGGCGACGACGTCTGCCGCCGGATCGTCGAGCTCGGCATGCCCACCCGGGTGCTCATGCTCACGGCTTCCGGGGACGTCAGCGACCGCGTGGAAGGCCTCGAGCTGGGTGCGGACGACTATCTGCCCAAGCCCTTCGCCTTCAGCGAGCTGACCGCGCGGGTGCGGGCCCTGGGCCGCCGCACGACGGTCGCACTGCCGCCCGTGCTGGAGCGCGCCGGCATCAAACTGGACCCCAACCGCCGCGAGGTCTTCAGGAACGAGCAGGAGATCCAGCTCGCCCCCAAGGAGTTCGCCGTCCTGGAGGTCCTGATGCGCAGCGAGGGCGCGGTCGTCTCCGCCGAGCAGCTGTTGGAGAAGGCCTGGGACGAGAACACCGACCCCTTCACCAACGTCGTGCGGGTGACGGTCATGACGCTGCGCCGCAAGCTCGGAGAGCCGCCCGTCATCGTCACCGTGCCCGGTTCCGGATACCGGATCTGAGGACGTGATGGCAGCTTCTCCCAGGCCCGTTCCTCCCAAACCCACGTGGGAGCCCAAGCAGCAGGAGGCCGCCTACCCGTGGCTGCGACCGACCATCCGGATACGGCTGACACTGCTGTACGGCGGCATGTTCCTGATCGCGGGCATCCTGCTGCTCTCGATCATCTACATGCTCGCCGCGCAGGCCCTGAACGTGGGCAGTGACCTGCCGTTCCAGATCGTGAACGGCCAGGTCACCAGTGAGGTGTGCGATCTGCCGAAGAACGCGACCCCCGAGGCGTTCAACGCGGCGATGAACCGCTGTGTCAACCACCAGCGCCAGCAGGCGCTCGACTCCCTGCTGAACCGGTCGCTGCTCGCCCTCGTGGGCCTCAGCATCATCGCCTTCGCCTTCGGTTACGCCATGGCGGGCCGTGTCCTGTCCCCGCTGGGACGGATCACCCGTACCGCCCGCCGGGTGGCCGGGACCGACCTCTCCCGCCGGATCGAGCTGGACGGTCCGGACGACGAGCTGAAGGAGCTCGCGGACACGTTCGACGAGATGCTGGACCGCCTGGAGCGGGCCTTCACGGCGCAGCAGCGGTTCGTGGGGAACGCCTCGCACGAACTGCGTACGCCGCTCGCCATCAACCGCACACTGCTCGAGGTGCACCTCTCCGACCCGCAGGCCCCCACGGAGTTGCAGCAGCTCGGGAAGACGCTCCTGGCCACCAACGAGCGCAGCGAGCAGCTCGTCGAGGGACTGCTCCTGCTGGCCCGGAGCGACAACCAGATCGTCGAACGAAAACCGGTCGACCTGGCCGAGGTGGCCGAGCGGGCCATCGACCAGGCGCGGGGGGAGGCGGCGGCGAACCACGTGGAGATCCGCGGCGAGCGCGCTCCCGCCGTGGTGCAGGGGAACGGCGTCCTCCTGGAGCGGATCGCGCTGAACCTCGTACAGAACGCGGTCCGCTACAACGTGGCGGAGGGGGGCTGGGTGGAGGTCACCACGGAGCTCCAGCCCGGACAGGCCCTCCTGATGGTCTCGAACACAGGTCCTGTGGTGCCGGCCTACGAGATCGACAACCTCTTCGAGCCCTTCAGACGGCTGCGTACGGAACGTACGGGCAGCGACAAGGGTGTGGGGCTCGGCCTGTCGATCGCGCGATCGGTCGCGCGGGCCCACGGTGGCCGTATCATCGCGGAGCCTCGTGAGGGCGGTGGCCTCGTGATGCGCGTCACCCTCCCGGTCTGAGAGGCTTCGCGTGTGAAGCCGCATTGGATCGCTCTGTTCGCTTTGGGCGGAATTCTTGGGGGGCACCTCAGGATCCGCCCTGTGTGATCGATCACAGGACCCGATGACGGTCCTTCTACTCTCCGTGATCGCAACTCTCCCTGAAAGCCTGGAAACGTCCGGGTTTTCAGGGGGCGGTATCACGGGAAGTACACGGGGTGGCGCCCGTGAACTGCAGCAATCGGACCGTGTACGGTCCCCTTCGCCACCCAAGCTGATCGCTACCGAGAGGTCGGGTTGGGTGTCGATTGAGTAACAGACCTTGATGTGAGGCAAAATCTCCGCCTCAGGTCGGGCACAAGTCCGGCCTCTCACGCGTTACGTGCGCTGAGACACCGCAGACACCCATGAGGGGGAGAGCGACATGGCAACGGATTACGACACCCCACGCAAGACCGACGACGACGTCGATCAGGACAGCCTCGAGGAGCTCAAGGCTCGTCGGAGCGACAAGACGGCATCCGCCGTCGACGTGGACGAGTTCGACGCGGCAGAAGGACTGGAGCTGCCCGGCGCGGACCTGTCCAACGAGGAGCTCGCGGTGCGGGTTCTGCCGAAGCAGGCCGATGAGTTCACCTGCATGAGCTGCTTCCTGGTGCACCACCGCAGCCAGCTGGCGCGCGAGAAGAACGGCCAGCCGATCTGCCGCGACTGCGACTGAGGCCGTCGGCCGTGGCAGGCGACACACCGTTCGGGAAGCGGCGCCTGCGGCGCACGAAGCCGTCGGAGGCGTATCAGGGCGGCACCGGCCCGGCAGGGGGAGAACCTCCCGCTGCCGAGCATCAGGCCGCCCTGCAGGCCTCTCCCGGCGCATCGGACGACGAGCGGGGCCTTCCGGCCTCGCTCGAAGCGGTCCGGACCGCGGACTCGCCTCGGGGACCCGAAAGGGACCACCCGGAGGATCCCACGGGAACCGGCCGTCTGCACGTACTGAAACGAGGTGTGCGCAGGAGCGGGGAGAGCGCCAGAGCGGTGGTCGCCCACCTGGCCGACCGGATCATCGACACGGCTCCGCGCGTCCCCGTGCGCGACCTTCCCACCCTGCGCAGGCACTTCCCGGGGCTCGGTCCCGAAGAGCTCGCCGACAAGCTCGTCGCGGGCGCCCGCAAGGCCACCGCGACCGTGGGGGCGGGCATCGGGGCGGCGGCCATGCTGCCCGTACCACCCGCCATGACGGCGGAGCTGGCGGCCGAGGTCACGGGCGTGGCCGTGATCGAGATGAAGCTGGTCGCCGAGCTCCACGAGGTCTACGGCCTGCGTCCGCCCGGCAACCTCGGGCAGCGCAGCACCGCCTACCTGACCTCCTGGACGGAGGAGCGCGGGATCGACGTCGCACGCCCCGCCACGCTCAACGCGGCGCTGGGCGGCCAGATGAAACGCGAACTGCGCCAGCAGATCATGAAGCGCATGGTACGCAACCTGCCCAACCTCATCCCGTTCATGGTCGGCGCCGCGGTCGGCGCGATGATGAACAGCCGGGACACCGGAAAGCTCGCCGAGCGGGTCAGGAACGACCTCCGCTGCCGGCAGGTCCCCTGGGACCGGCTCCCCGCCCTTCCGCCGCTGGAGCAGCCCCCGGACCCCGTCGAGGAGCTCCCCGACGGCCCCGGCCGCCCCGGGATCTGACCGCTCAGGCGGGAACGCCCGACAGGGCGGCCACCAGGGCCTCCGGCTCCCTCGTCGACAGGTAGACGTACGGCGTCGGGTCGGCCGGGTCCGTGATCCGCACCCGCACCGCCGTGGGCACGTAGCTGCGCAGCAGCATGAAGGCGCGCGGATCCGCCTTGTACGAGCGCCAGGCGCGCGCCTCCTCCGCGTCGAGCACCTCGGCGTCGCCGAGGGCCGCCAGCGGGATGCGCGCGTCCCCGGCGACGAGGGCGCCCGCGACGACCCGGATGCGGGCCGATCCGTACGAGCTCACGACCACGGACGCCACGGCCGTCCCGGCCACCAGTCCGCCGAGCATGGGCAGGGCGCCGAGGGGCAGGAGCATCAGGGCACAGGCGATACCGAGCCCGAAGGCGATGAACCACCACGACCGGGGGGCGGTGAGACGTTCGTCGAAGGGCGGTGCGGAAGGCTGCATGAAGCCAAGCTTGGCACGGCGCGACCCGGGCGCGGCGGCGCGGGTAAGGTCTGCGCCTGTGAGTGGAACATCTACACGCCTGACACCCCCGGCCGGCGCCGTGCGGCCGGTGCGGCATCCCGACGCCCCGGCGCCCGGAGAGCTCCTCGGCTCGCACTACGAACAGTGTTTCGGGTGTGGCAGTGAGCAGCCGCACGGACTGCACCTCCGGGCGCGGGCCGGCGAGGGCGTGAGCGTCACCGCCGAGTTCACCGTGAAGCCCGCCCACCAGGGCGCTCCCGGGCTCGCCCACGGTGGTGTCCTGGCCACGGCGATGGACGAGACGCTCGGCGCCCTCAGCTGGCTGCTGCGGCTCATCGCGGTGACCGGACGGCTGGAGACCGACTACGTCCTGCCGGTGCCGGTCGGCACGGTCCTCTTCCTGGACGCCGAGGTCACCGCCGTGCACGACCGGAAGATCTACTGCCGGGCGACGGGCCGGATCGGCGGCTCCGAGGGTCCCGTCGCGGTACGCGCCGAGGCTCTGTTCATCAAGGTCGAGGTGGACCACTTCATCGACAACGGCCGTCCCGAGGAGATCCGGGCGGCGATGTCCGACCCGGACCAGGTGCGGCGGGCCCGGGCCTTCGAGGTGAACCCGTGACGCGCCACCCCGTCGACGTGCTGATCCGCCGGATCGACCCGGACGTCCCGATTCCCGCGTACGGACACCCGGGGGACGCCGGTGCCGACCTGGTCACCACCGAGGGCGCCGAGCTGGCCCCGGGCGAACGCGCGGTGCTGCCCACCGGTGTCTCGATCGCGCTGCCCGACGGGTACGCGGCCTTCGTGCACCCCCGCTCCGGTCTCGCGGCCCGCTGCGGAGTCGCTCTCGTGAATGCCCCGGGGACGGTCGACGCCGGGTACCGTGGAGAGATCAAGGTGATCGTGGTCAATCTCGATCCGCGCGAGACCGTGCGGTTCGAGCGGTTCGATCGGATTGCCCAACTGGTCGTCCAGCAGGTCGAGAAGGTGCGCTTCCACGAGGTGGCGGAACTCCCCGGCTCGGCGCGGGCCGAAGGGGGCTTCGGGTCCACCGGCGGTCATGCCGCCGTGGACGGCGTCAGGGGCGGTAACACCCAGGGTGGGAACAGCTACGCTTCGGTCGTATCCGACCGGGAAGGACAGTGACGTGTTCGGACGTCGCAAGAACAGTGGTTCCGCCGAGGACGCGGCGGACGAGGCGCGCGAGACCGAGCAGGTCGCCGACGAGCTCGATGACGCGGGCGGTGCCTCGGGGAGCCCGCGCCGCACCAGCCTTCCGCCGGCCCCCCGGCCGGACGGGCCGTGGGACGTCTCAGAGGTGTCCCAGCCCGGCGAGGGCCGGGTGGACCTCGGCGGCATCTTCGTGCCCGGTGTCGAGGGCATGGAGCTGAGGGTCGAGGTCGCCGGTGACGCGATCGTCGCGGCCACGGTCGTGCTGCGCGACAGCGCGGTGCAGCTGCAGGCCTTCGCGGCGCCCAAGAAGGAGGGCATCTGGGGCGAGGTGCGCGAGGAGATCGCCTCGGGCATCACCCAGCAGGGCGGGATCATCGACGAGGTCGAGGGCCCGCTGGGCTGGGAGCTGCGTGCCCAGGTCCCCGTACAGCTCCCCGACGGCACGAACGGCGTGCAGCTCGTGCGCTTCATCGGTGTCGACGGGCCGCGCTGGTTCCTGCGCGGTGTGATCTCCGGTCAGGGCGCCGTGCAGCCGGAGGCCGCCGGTCTGCTGGAGACCATCTTCCGTGACACCGTGGTGGTCCGCGGTGACGGTCCGATGGCCCCGCGTGACCCGATCGTCCTCAAGCTCCCCAACGACGCGCAGATGGTGCCGGAGGGTGTGCAGCAGGAGGACCAGGAGAGCTCGAAGTTCTCCGGTGGCATGGGTCAGCTCCAGCGCGGACCCGAGATCACCGAGGTCCGCTGACCGTTCGCACCCACCGTCGGCCGGTGGGCCGCGCCCTTCCGGGGCGCGGCCCACCGGCCTTCGTGCTGAAGCGCACGGTGCGGGGCGCGCGTGCCCGTACAGGGCGCGTAAGGGGGGCGTACGGGCGGCGTCAAGAGTGGGACGGGTGCCGTAAGGAAGACATCAACGCAGGTCGCGGAGGCCGCGGACGGGCGTTTGCTACGGGGGTCCCGACCCCGACCTCATCCAGGAGCACACGATGGCCGACGTGGCCTTCGTCGTCACCACCGTCGCGGTATTCGCGCTGGTGGCTCTCGTCGCCCGAGGGGCGGCCCGGCTGTGACCGCAGAGAACATCACCGGCCTCGTCGTGGCCGTGGCCCTGCTGGGCTATCTCGTACTCGCCCTCCTTCACCCGGAGAGGTTCTGAGCGCGACATGAGCCCCGTCCTCGCCGGTTCGCTCCAGTGGCTCGCGCTCGTCGCGGCTCTGGCACTGGCCCACCGTCCGCTCGGCGACCACATGGCCCGGGTCTACTCCTCGGCGAAGCACCTGCGGGCCGAGAAGTGGCTCTACCGGGCCGTGGGCGTCGACCCCGGCACCGAGATGCGCTGGCCCGCCTATCTGCGCGGTGTCCTCGCGTTCTCGGCCGTCAGCGTCCTCTTCCTGTACCTGCTGCAGCGGCTCCAGGGCCTGCTGCCCGGGTCGCTCGGCTTCGCCTCGATCGGTCCCGACCAGGCGTTCAACACGGCGGCGTCCTTCGTCACCAACACCAACTGGCAGTCGTACTCCGGCGAACAGGCCATGGGCCACGTCGTCCAGACCGGCGGCCTGGCGGTGCAGAACTTCGTCTCCGCGGCGGTCGGCATGGCCGTGGCGGTGGCCCTGGTGCGGGGCTTCGCCGCCCGTACGGCGGCCCTCGGCAACTTCTGGGCCGACCTCGTGCGCGGCGTCGTGCGGATCCTCCTGCCCCTTTCCGTGGCGGGGGCGGTCGTCCTGGTCGCCACCGGAGTCATCCAGAACTTCTCCGGCATCCACGAGGTCGGACAGTTCACCGGCGGCACCCAGCAGTGGAACGGCGGCGCCGTCGCCTCGCAGGAGGTCATCAAGGAACTCGGGACGAACGGCGGCGGCTACTTCAACGCCAACTCCGCCCACCCGTACGAGAACCCCGGCGGACTGTCCAACCTGTTCCAGATCTTCCTCATCCTGGTCATCCCGACCGCGCTGACCAGGACCTTCGGCCGGATGATCGGCACACCGAAACAGGGGTACGCGATCCTGGCGGCCATGGCCGCCATCTGGCTGGGCTTCACGGCCCTGATGATGTGGACCGAATTCGCCCACCACGGGCCCGCGCCCGACATCGCGGGCGGGGCGATGGAGGGCAAGGAGACACGGTTCGGCATCGCCGGGTCGTCGCTCTTCGCCGTGGCCACCACCCTGACCTCCACCGGAGCGGTCAACTCCTTCCACTCCTCGTACACCGGCCTGGGCGGCGGGATCACCATGCTGGGCATGCAGCTCGGAGAGATCGCGCCCGGGGGCGTCGGTTCGGGGCTCTACGGAATGCTGGTCATGGCCGTGGTCACGGTGTTCCTCGCGGGGCTGATGGTGGGCCGGACGCCCGAGTACCTCGGCAAGAAGATCGGGATCCGCGAGATCAAGTTCGCGGCGTGCTACATCCTGATCACCCCCGCCCTGGTCCTCGGCTTCACCGCCGTCGCGATGGCCCTGCCGACACCGGCCACCTCCATGAAGAACCCGGGGGCGCACGGCTTCTCCGAGATCCTCTACGCCTATACCTCGGGCGCCAACAACAACGGCTCCGCGTTCGCGGGCCTCGACGCGGACACCCAGTGGTTCAACACCACCCTCGGCATCGTCATGCTGCTCGGCCGCTTCCTGCCGATGGTCTTCGTCCTGGCGCTGGCCGGCTCACTGGCCCGGCAGCGCCCCCTGCCCCCGACCGCCGGGACCCTCGGGACGCACCGGCCCCTCTTCAGCGTGCTGCTCGTCTGCACCCTCATGATCGTCACCGGTCTGACCTACTTCCCGGCCCTCGCGCTGGGACCGCTGGCCGAAGGGCTGGCGTCATGACCGACTTCTCCGAGCGGGAGGACCCGATGTCCCTCATCACCCCGGCCCGAAAGCCGCCGCAGGACGCGGCCACCGGAGGGGGCCCGGGCAGCGGGCGGGCCGCCGCCGGGCTCTTCGACGTCCGGCAACTGGTGCGGTCGCTCCCCGAAGCGGTGCGCAAACTCGATCCCCGGGTGATGGTCTCGTCCCCGGTGATGTTCGTGGTGCTGATCGGATCCGTGCTCACCACGGTCCTCGCGGCGCTCGACCCCACCGACTGGTTCGGCTGGGCCGTCACCGCCTGGCTGTGGCTGACCACGATCTTCGCGAACCTCGCCGAGGCGGTGGCGGAGGGCCGCGGCAAGGCGCAGGCGGACACCCTGCGCAGGGCGAGGACCGGAACCGTCGCACGCCGCGTCACCGGCGGGTGCGAGGAGCGCGTACCCGGCACCGACCTGCGCGTCGGCGACCTGGTGGTCTGCGAGGCCGGCGACCTGGTGCCCGGCGACGGTGACGTCGTCGAGGGCGTGGCGAGCGTCGACGAATCGGCGATCACGGGGGAATCCGCCCCCGTGATCCGGGAGTCGGGCGGTGACCGCAGCGCCGTCACCGGCGGGACGAAAGTCCTCTCGGACCGGATCGTCGTCAGGATCACCACCAAGCCGGGCGAGACCTTCATCGACCGGATGATCTCCTTGGTGGAGGGCGCCACCCGCCGGAAGACACCCAACGAGATCGCGCTCAACATCCTCCTGGCCTCGCTCACGGTCGTCTTCCTGCTCGCGGTCGTGACCCTGCAGCCGTTCGCCGTGTACGCGGGCCAGGAGCAGTCGGTCACCGTGCTGGCGGCCCTGCTGGTGTGCCTCATCCCGACGACCATCGGGGCGCTGCTCTCCGCGATCGGGATCGCCGGCATGGACCGCCTCGTCCAGCGCAACGTCCTCGCCATGTCCGGGCGTGCCGTCGAGGCCGCGGGAGACGTGTCCACCCTGCTGCTCGACAAGACGGGCACCATCACGCTGGGCAACAGGCAGGCCGCCGGGTTCCTGCCCCTCGCGGGGGTCACGGAGGCCGAACTCGCGGAGGCCGCCCGGCTGTCGTCGCTGGCGGACGGGACGCCCGAGGGTCGCTCGGTCGTGGCGCTCGCCGAGGAGGGCCGCGAACCCGGGGAGTCCCGCCGGGGGAAGCCTGAGGGTGCCGAGTGGGTGGCCTTCACCGCGCAGACCCGGATGTCCGGCGTGGACCTCGCGGACCGCCGGGTACGCAAGGGCGCCGCCGGCTCCGTGATCGCCTGGGTCACCGGGCGCGGCGGGAGCGTGCCGCCGGATGCCGGACCCCTCACCACGCGCATCGCGGAGGCCGGCGGCACCCCGCTGCTGGTGGCCGTGGACGACCACCGCGGCGCCCGGGTGCTGGGCGCGATCCACCTCAAGGACGTCGTCAAGCCCGGGATGCCGGAACGGTTCGCCGAACTGCGTCGCATGGGCATCCGCACCGTCATGATCACCGGCGACAACCCGCTGACCGCGAAGGCGATCGCCGAGGAGGCGGGGGTCGACGACTTCCTCGCCGAGGCCACGCCCGAGGACAAGATGGCCCTCATCGAACGGGAGCAGGCCGGCGGCAGACTCGTCGCGATGACCGGGGACGGAACCAACGACGCCCCCGCGCTGGCCCGGGCGGACGTCGGTGTCGCCATGAACACCGGTACGTCGGCCGCCAAGGAGGCCGGGAACATGGTGGACCTGGACTCCGATCCGACCAAACTGATCGAGATCGTCGCCATCGGCAAGCAACTGCTGATCACCAGGGGCGCCCTGACCACGTTCTCGATCGCCAACGACGTCGCGAAGTACTTCGCGATCATCCCGGCGATGTTCGCCGCCGTGTACCCGGGCCTGGAGCGGCTCGACATCATGGACCTGTCCTCGCCCCGGACCGCGATTCTCTCGGCCGTGATCTTCAACGCGCTGATCATCGTCGCGCTGGTGCCGCTCGCGTTGAAGGGCGTTCGCTACCGGCCGGCCGGAGCCGACCGGATGCTCCGCCGCAACCTCGGCGTCTACGGCCTCGGCGGGCTGATCGTCCCCTTCGCCGGCATCAAGATCATCGACCTTCTCCTCTCCCTCGTCCCCGGACTGCGCTGAAACCGGAGCCTGCCGACCGTCATGAACACTCCCGTGGGAACCACCGCCCGCCTCCTCGGAGCGGGGCTGCGCGCCCTGCTCGTCCTGACCGTCCTCTGCGGGGTCGTCTACCCGCTCGCCGTCACCGGCCTCGCCCAGGCCCTCTTCCCGGACAAGGCCAACGGCTCGGAACTCTCCGTGGACGGCAGGACCGTCGGTTCGAGCCTCATAGGCCAGCGTTACGACCTGCCGCCCGCGGACGGGCGGGAGACGGCGGAACCGGACCTCACCTGGTTCCAGCCCCGCCCGTCCGGGGGCCTCGGCACCAACAGCGTCAACACGCGCTACCGGCTGCTCCTCTCCGGTGCCACCAACCTCGCGGCCGACAACGAGGAGCTGATCGACCAGATCACCGCGGCCGAGGCCGCCGTCGTCGCGGACAACTCCCTCCCCGGCCACCCGGTCGATCCCGCCGACGTACCCGCCGACGCCGTCACCTCCTCCGGGTCGGGCCTCGACCCGCACATCTCCCCTGCCTACGCCGGGCTCCAGGCCCCCCGCGTCGCGGCCCGGAACCATCTGCCCGCCGACCGGGTCACCCGGCTGGTGAGGGAGCACACGGAGGGCCGGATCCTCGGATTCGTGGGTGAGCCGCGGGTCAACGTCCTCGAACTCAACATCGCCCTGAAGGAGCTGGTGCACCGGTCGCGTACCAGCTGAGAGCCCGCAGCCCCCGGAAGCATTGCCCGGTCGGCCGCCCGCTGGACATACTGGCGGCGGCCAAGGAGCGGTACGTACGGCGCGTACGCACGGGGGAGAGCGATGACACGGAGCACCGGCGGACAGAGCGGCACGGCACTGGCGGGGAGCCCGGCCGGCGGGCCCATGGTGCGGGTGGAGAACCTGCACCGCTCGTTCGGGACCGGCGCCACCGCCGTACACGCCCTGCGCGGGGTCTCCTTCGAGATCCCGCGCGGGGAGCTCGTCGCGCTCAAGGGCCGCTCCGGATCCGGCAAGACGACCCTGCTCAACCTGGTCGGCGGCCTCGACAGCCCGGACGAGGGCCGGATCACCGTCGACGACACCGTCCTGTCCGAGCTGGGTGAGGACGGACTGCTGGAGTTGCGCCGGGAGCGGATCGGGTTCATCTTCCAGTCGTTCGGCCTGATCCCGATCCTCAGCGCGGCGGAGAACGTCGGCGTTCCCCTGCGGCTGCGCAAGGCCGACCCGCGCGAGCGGGAGGAACGGGTGGCCCTGCTGCTCTCCCTGGTGGGCCTCGGCGACCACGCGCGGCAGCGCCCCGGCGAGCTCTCCGGCGGCCAGCAGCAGCGCGTCGCCATCGCCCGCGCGCTCGCCAACCGGCCCGCGCTGCTGATCGCCGACGAGCCGACCGGGCAGCTCGACGCGGAGACGGGCCTCGCCGTCATGGAACTGCTGCGGGCCGTCGTGCGGGGCGAGGGCGTCACCGTGCTCGTCGCCACCCACGACCCCCAGCTGCTCGGCTTCGCCGACCGGGTCCTGGAACTGGGCGACGGGCACATCGTCGAGCACGGGTAGCGGGGCGGCGGGGGAGCAGGACCGAGGCCGGAGCGGAGGGCCCGGGGGCCCGTGTGCCACGGCGCGAGCGGGCGCGGGGGCGGCCCCGGCCCGCGTCAGAATCCTGTCAATACGGACCCGGTCACCGCCCCCGGGAGCCGCATACCGGACATGCTCGGGGTAACTTCGGCAGTGGCTCCCGCGTCGGCGGCAGCTACTGCAGAGAAGACGATGGGGCCATGGCACGCGGCACGCTACGGATCTACCTGGGCTCGGCACCCGGGGTCGGCAAGACGTACGCGATGCTGTCCGAGGCCCATCGCCGGGTGGAGCGCGGCACGGACTGCGTCGTCGGTTTCGTGGAGCACCACGAGCGGCCCCGTACCGAGGTCCTGCTGCACGGCCTGGAGCAGGTACGCCGCCGCGACATCGAGTACCGCTCCGCCGTGTTCTCCGAGATGGACGTCGACGCCGTCCTGGAGCGCGCACCGGCCGTGGCGCTGGTGGACGAGCTCGCCCACACCAACGTGCCGGGATCCCGCAACGCCAAGCGCTGGCAGGACGTCGAGGAGCTCCTGCAGGCCGGCATCGACGTCATCTCCACCGTCAACATCCAGCACCTGGAGTCCCTCGGCGACGTCGTCGAGGCCATAACGGGCGTACGTCAGCAGGAGACCGTCCCGGACGAGGTGGCCCGCAGGGCCGACCAGGTCGAGCTCGTCGACATGTCGCCCCAGGCGCTGCGCCGGCGCATGGCCCACGGCAACATCTACCGGTCCGACAAGGTCGACGCCGCCCTCTCCAACTACTTCCGCCCCGGCAACCTCACCGCCCTGCGCGAGCTCGCGCTCCTCTGGGTCGCCGACCGGGTCGACGAGTACCTCCAGCAGTACCGGGGCGAGCACGACATCAGCACCCCCTGGCAGGCCCGCGAGCGCATCGTCGTCGGACTGACCGGCGGCCCCGAGGGCCGTACGCTCATCCGCCGCGCCTCCCGGATGGCGGCCAAGGGGTCCGGGAGCGAGATCCTCGCCGTCTACATCGCCCGCAGCGACGGACTGACCTCCGCCTCGCCCAAGGAACTCGCCGTCCAGCGCACGCTCGTCGAGGACCTCGGCGGCACCTTCCACCACGTCATCGGCGATGACATCCCCTCCGCCCTGCTGGCTTTCGCCCGGGGTGTCAACGCCACCCAGATCGTTCTCGGCTCCAGCCGCCGCAAGGCCTGGCAGTACGTCTACGGGCCGGGCGTCGGCGCCACCGTCGCCCGTGAGTCCGGCCCCGACCTGGACGTCCACATCGTCACGCACGAGGAAGTGGCCAAGGGGCGCGGTCTGCCCATCGCCCGCGGCGCCCGGCTCAGCCGCACCCGCATCCTGTGGGGCTGGGCGGTCGGCGTCGGCGGTCCGGCGGCCCTGACCCTGCTCCTGCGGGGACTGGAGAACGGGCCCGGGCTCGCCAACGACGTCCTGCTCTTCCTCTTCATGACCGTCGGCGCGGCCCTGCTCGGTGGGCTGGCCCCCGCGCTCGCCTCGGCCGCGGTCGGCTCGCTGCTCCTCAACTACTGGTTCACACCCCCCACCCACACCCTGACGGTGCAGGACCCGGAGAACTTCGTCGCCATCGTGATCTTCTTCGCGGTGGCCGTGGCGGTGGCCTCGGTCGTGGACCTGGCGGCCCGCCGTACCCACCAGGCCGCACGGCTGCGGGCCGAGTCGGAGATCCTGTCCGCCCTGGCCGGGAGCGTCCTGCGCGGCGAGACGGCCCTGGACGCCCTCCTGGACCGCGTCCGGGAGACCTTCGCCATGGAGTCCGTCGCGCTGCTGGAGCGGCAGAGCGACGTGGAGCCGTGGACGTGTGCCGGCTCCGTCGGGCCCGCCCCGGTGGCCCGGCCCGACGACGCGGACGTGGACATGCCCGTCGGCGACCACATGGCCCTCGCCCTCTCCGGCCGCGTACTGCCCGCCGAGGACCGCCGGGTGCTCGGGGCGTTCGCCGCGCAGGCCGCCGTCGTACTGGACCGCCAGCGGCTGGTGGACCAGGCGGAGGCCGCCCGTCGCCTCGCCGAGGGCAACCGGATCAGGACGGCCCTGCTCGCCGCCGTCAGCCACGACCTGCGCACCCCCCTGGCCGCCATCAAGGCCGCCGTCAGCTCCCTGCGCTCCGACGACGTGTCCTGGTCCGACGAGGACGAGGCCGAGCTCCTCGCGGGCATCGAGGACGGCGCCGACCGCCTCGACCACCTGGTCGGAAACCTGCTCGACATGTCACGCCTGCAGACCGGGACCGTCACCCCCCTGATCCGCGAGATCGATCTCGACGAGGTCGTCCCCATGGCCCTGGGCGGCGTGCCCGAGGGCAGCGTCGACCTCGACATCCCCGAGACGCTCCCGATGGTCGCCGTCGACCCGGGGCTCCTGGAGCGGGCCGTCGCCAACATCGTCGAGAACGCGGTCAAGTACAGCCCGGACCGGGAGCGCGTCACCGTCGCCGCCAGCGCCCTGGGCGAACGCGTCGAGCTGAGGGTGGCCGACCGGGGCCGGGGCGTCCCCGACGAGGGCAAGGAACGCATCTTCGAGGCCTTCCAGCGGTACGGCGACGCCCCGCGCGGCGCGGGGGTCGGCCTCGGCCTCGCCGTCGCCCGCGGCTTCGTGGAGTCCATGGGCGGCACGCTGGACGCCGAGGACACCCCCGGCGGCGGACTCACGATGGTCCTCACGCTCAGGGCGGCACGCGGGCAGGTGCGGGACGGCCCCGGGCATCCGGTGCACGCCGCCTCATGAGGCACCCGGGGCACACCGCCGCCCCCCGCATACATCCAGGAAAGGCAGGTCCCCGATGACCCGGGTGCTTGTGGTGGACGACGAGCCGCAGATCGTACGGGCGCTCGTGATCAATCTGAAGGCGCGCGGCTACGAGGTGGACGCGGCGCCCGACGGGGCGACGGCTCTGCAGCTCGCCGCCGCCCGCCATCCCGACGTCGTCGTCCTCGACCTCGGACTCCCGGACATGGACGGCGTCGAGGTGATCAGCGGCCTGCGCGGCTGGACCCGTGTGCCGATCCTCGTGCTCTCCGCCCGCCACACCTCCGACGAGAAGGTCGAGGCCCTGGACGCCGGCGCCGACGACTACGTCACCAAGCCCTTCGGCATGGACGAGCTGCTGGCCCGCCTGCGCGCGGCCGTACGCCGCGCCGAACCGGTCGGCCCCGACGGCGCGGGCGATCTCGGGATCGTGGAGACCGAGGCGTTCACCGTGGACCTGGCGGCGAAGAAGGTCAACCGGCAGGGCCGTGACGTGCGGCTCACCCCGACGGAGTGGCACCTGCTGGAGGTCCTCGTCCGCAATGCCGGCCGCCTCGTCGGCCAGAGACAACTGCTGCAGGAGGTCTGGGGTCCCTCGTACGGCACGGAGACCAACTACCTACGGGTCTACATGGCGCAGCTGCGCCGCAAGCTGGAGACCGATCCCGCGCACCCCCGGCACTTCGTGACCGAGCCGGGGATGGGGTACCGATTCGAGCGCGGCTGACCCCGCTTCCACCCCGCGCGTCACCCGTCCGGGTGACTCCCTGGCCGACCCGCCCGTACCACGGGAGACCGGTACCCTTCGGGTATGAGCGCTGTTCCCCGATTCGAGAAGTCAGGCAGGGCGGAGAAGCCGTCCGGCCGCTTCCGCCGTATGCTCGGCCGGCTGTCCAGCTCCCAGGAGGACCTGGAGTCCGAGGAGCTGCGGAACGACGCGCACGCCTCGGGCTGCACCCGTATCTCCGAGTGCACGGACCGGCAGATCGTCAAGGTGACTGGTACCTTGCGGACCGTCACCCTGCGCCCGCGGGCCGGAGTGCCCGCGCTGGAGGCGGAGCTCTTCGACGGCACGGCGCCGCTCGACGTGGTCTGGCTGGGCCGGCGCTCCATCGTCGGCATCGAGCCGGGCCGCAAGCTCATCGCCTCCGGACGTATCGCCATGAGCCACGGGCGCCGGGTGCTGTTCAATCCCAAATACGAACTCCGACCGCTCGGCAAGGAGTAGCCGGTGACGTCTCACGACAAGCCGACGTCCGACACGGACCAGCCCCACCGCACCGACCAGCAGGACGCCGCCGCCAAGGCGGTCACCGAGGCGGCGCTCTTCGAGGCCTTCGGCGGCGTGCGCGGCATGGTGGAGACAGTCCTGCCCGGGCTGCTCTTCGTCACGATCTTCACGATCGACAAGAACCTGCACGTCTCGGCCATCGCGGCCCTCGCCGTCTCGCTGGTCCTCGTCGTCGTACGGCTGGTCCGCAGGGACACGGTCAAGCACGCCTTCAGCGGCGTCTTCGGCGTGGCCTTCGGTGTGGTCTTCGCGATGATGACGGGCAACGCGAAGGACTTCTACCTGCCGGGCATGCTGTACACGCTCGGCCTGGCTCTCGCCTACCTCGTCACGAGCGCAGCCGGGGTGCCGCTCATCGGCCTGATCCTCGGCCCGGTCTTCAAGGAGAACCTCTCCTGGCGCACGAGGAACCCCGGCCGGAAGAAGGCCTACGCCAAGGCGAGCTACGCCTGGGGGCTGATCCTCCTCGCCAAGTGCGCGATCCTCTTCCCGCTGTACTGGTGGGCGGACACGGCGCAGCTGGGCTGGGTGCTGGTCGCGCTCAAGATCCCGCCGTTCCTGCTCGCGGTGTACCTGACCTGGGTCTTCCTTGCCAAGGCGCCGCCGCCCATCGACGTTTTCGCCGAGATGGAGGCGGAGGAGGAAGCCGAGAAGGCCCGCAAGGCGGCCCGCGACACGCAGGCGGCCCAGGCCGCCGAGGCCCGCGGCTACGAGGCCTGACCAGCCGGACGCGCAGTGCACAGGGGCCCGGGAACCGTTCGAACGGTTCCCGGGCCCCTGTGCTGTCCCGTGCGCGCCGCTCCGGTCGTCCTCCGGGCGACGGCGGTCGCGGTGGGCGGTTCTCCGCCCACCGCTCCGGGCGGTCTTCGGTGCGCGCCCCTCAGTCGCCGGTGGGATCCCGGCGGACCGACAGCAGGTCCTCCAATTGCTCCTCGCGCGCCTGGGCCGCCACGAACAGCAGCTCGTCACCCGCCTCCAGCGTCTCCTCGGCGTTCGGCGTCAGGACGCGCGTACCGCGGATGATGGTGACCAGCGACGTGTCCTCGGGCCACGCCACATCGCTGACCCGGGTGCCGGCCAGTGCCGACTCCGGCGGCAGCGTCAGCTCGACGAGATTGGCGTCGCCGTGGCTGAAGCGGAGCAGCCGGACCAGGTCGCCGACGCTCACCGCCTCCTCGACCAGGGCGGACATCAGGCGCGGTGTCGAGACCGCGACGTCCACACCCCAGGACTCGTTGAACAGCCACTCGTTCTTCGGGTTGTTCACCCGGGCGACCACCCGGGGGACGCCGTACTCGGTCTTGGCGAGCAGGGAGACGACCAGGTTCACCTTGTCGTCACCGGTCGCGGCGATCACCACGTTGCACCGCTGCAGCGCGGCCTCGTCGAGCGAGGTGATCTCGCAGGCGTCAGCGAGGAGCCACTCGGCCATCGGCACCCGCTCCACCGAGATGGCGGTCGGCGCCTTGTCGATCAGCAGCACCTCGTGCCCGTTCTCCAGGAGTTCGGCCGCGATGGAACGTCCCACCGCACCGGCTCCGGCAATCGAGACGCGCATCAGTGACCGCCCTCCTCGGGACCTTGGGCAAAGGCCTCCTCGACCTTCGCGATCTCGTCCGTGCGCATCATCACGTGGACCAGATCCCCCTCCTGCAGAACCGTCTGCGACGTCGGCAGTATGGCCTCACCCAACCGGGTGAGAAAGGCGACACGGACGCCCGTCTCCTCCTGCAGTGTGCTGATCTTGTGGCCGATCCAGGCCGGTGTGGTGTGCACCTCCGCGAGCTGCACACCGCCGCTCGGATCCCGCCACAGCGGCTCCGCGCCCGAGGGCAGGAGCCGCCGCAGCATCTGGTCCGCGGTCCAGCGGACCGTGGCCACCGTAGGGATACCGAGCCGCTGGTAGACCTCGGCACGACGGGGGTCGTAGATGCGGGCCGCGACGTTCTCGATGCCGAACATCTCGCGGGCCACGCGGGCGGCGATGATGTTGGAGTTGTCGCCGCTGCTGACCGCGGCGAAGGCCCCGGCCTCCTCGATCCCCGCCTCGCGCAGGGTGTCCTGGTCGAAACCGACCCCGCTGACCCGTCGGCCGCCGAACCCGGAACCGAGACGGCGGAACGCCGTGGGGTCCTGGTCGATCACGGCGACCGTGTGCCCCTGCCGCTCCAGGGTCTGTGCGAGAGCGGAGCCGACACGCCCGCAGCCCATGATGACGATGTGCACCTTGCGCCTACCTCGCCGTCCTGGTCGTCCGGATGACCTGCGAAAACACCCTGCTCACATCTCTCTCTCCGCTTGCGGGGCAAACAACGGGGCAACGACCTGTGGCGTTGCCCGGGGTCGAGCTTATGCGGCCGCGCTGCCACCGCCTCATCCGAGTGTGCGTATGCCCGGGGGTGACGGGCAAAGCGGACCCCCGCGGACGGACCGCCGCCGCTGCCGCGGGCGGGGCCGCGGGCCCCTTCCACCCGGGGCAGCGAACGGCACCCGCCGGATGCCGGGGCGGGTCCGACGGGATCCGGGGCGATGCCTGCCGGGCCCGGTGGGCCCTTCGCGTACGGCCGCCGTTGTGCGGTCTCCCGGGCCGGGTCGTTTCCGGCCGCCCGCAAGGATTGCGTTAAGGATTCCATGGACTTTTCCCGTGGGGGCGGGTAACTATGAAGGTTTTCCGTGGACCGAGGGGGTGGTGCCTCGGCGGCGTGTCTCGACAGCGTTTACGATCCTCACCGTGTCCAAACTGACCGACGTGCCCAAACGGATCCTGATCGGCAGGGCGCTGCGCAGCGACAAGCTGGGGGAAACACTTCTCCCGAAGCGCATCGCGCTCCCCGTCTTCGCATCCGACCCGCTGTCCTCCGTGGCGTACGCGCCCGGCGAGGTCCTCCTCGTGCTCTCCATCGCGGGCGTGTCGGCCTACCACTTCAGCCCGTGGATCGCTGTCGCCGTCGTGGTCCTCATGTTCACGGTCGTCGCCTCCTACCGGCAGAACGTGCGCGCCTACCCCAGCGGCGGCGGCGACTACGAGGTCGCCAACACCAATCTCGGCCCCAAGGCGGGACTCACCGTCGCGAGCGCCCTCCTCGTCGACTACGTCCTCACCGTCGCCGTGTCGATCGCCTCGGGTGTCGAGAACCTCGGCTCCGCGATCCCCTTCGTCGTCGAACACAAGACGCTCTGTGCCATCGGTGCCATCGTCCTGCTGACGCTGATGAACCTGCGCGGCGTGAAGGAGTCCGGAAAGCTCTTCGCCGTCCCGACCTATCTGTTCGTGGCCGGAGTCTTCGCGATGATCCTCTGGGGCGCGTTCCGCGGACTCGTCCTCGGGGAGACCATGCACGCGCCGACCTCGAACTACGAGATCCGCCCGGAGCAGCAGGGACTGGCGGGGTTCGCCCTCGTCTTCCTGCTCCTGCGCGCCTTCTCCTCCGGCTGCGCCGCCCTCACCGGGGTCGAGGCGATCAGTAACGGTGTGCCCGCCTTCCGCAAGCCGAAGAGCAAGAACGCGGCCACCACCCTCGCGGCGATGGGACTGCTCGCCGTCACCATGTTCTGCGGCATCATCGGCCTCGCCATGGCCACCGACGTGAAGATGGCCGAGAACCCCGCGCAGGACCTGATCCACAACGGGACCGCGGTCGGAGCCGGCTTCGTCCAGGACCCGGTGATCTCCCAGGTGGCCGCCGCCGTCTTCGGTGACGGCACGTTCTTCTTCGTCCTGCTGGCCGCGGCCACCGCCCTCGTGCTCTTCCTCGCCGCCAACACCGCGTACAACGGCTTCCCGCTGCTCGGCTCGATCCTCGCCCAGGACCGTTACCTGCCGCGCCAGCTGCACACGCGCGGTGACCGGCTGGCCTTCTCCAACGGCATCGTGCTGCTCGCCGGCGCGGCGATCCTGCTCGTCTGGATCTACGGCGCCGACTCGACCCGGCTCATCCAGCTCTACATCGTCGGCGTGTTCGTCTCCTTCACCCTGAGCCAGACCGGCATGGTGCGGCACTGGAACCGCCACCTGAGCACCGAGAAGGACCCGGCGCAGCGCCGGCACATGATCCGCTCCCGCGCGATCAACACGTTCGGCGCGTTCTTCACCGGCCTGGTCCTCGTCGTCGTCCTGGCCACCAAGTTCACCCACGGCGCCTGGGTCGCGCTCCTCGGCATGGTGATCTTCTTCGGCACGATGACCGCGATCCGCAAGCACTACGACCGGGTCGCCGAGGAGATCGCGGCGGCCGACATCCCCACCGACGACACCGTCAGGCCCTCGCGGGTCCACTCGATCGTCCTGGTGTCCAAGCTCCACCGGCCCACGCTGCGGGCGCTCGCGTACGCCAAACTGGTGCGCTCGGACCAGCTGGAGGCCCTGTCCATCAGTGTCGACCCGGACGAGACCAAGGCGCTCAGGGACGACTGGGAGCGGCGCGGCATCGACATCCCGCTCAAGATCCTCGACTCGCCCTACCGCGAGGTGACCCGGCCCGTCATCGAGTACGTGAAGAGCCTGCGCAAGGACCGGCCGCGCGATGTGATCAGTGTGTACATCCCCGAGTACGTGGTCGGCCACTGGTACGAGCACCTCCTGCACAACCAGAGCGCCCTGCGGCTGAAGGGCCGGCTGCTGTTCACCCCGGGGGTGATGGTGACCTCGGTGCCGTACCAGCTGGAGTCCTCGGAGGCGGCGAAGCAGCGGGCGAGGAGGCGGGCGGACTGGAACGCGCCCGGCTCCGTGCGCCGCGGGCCCGTCGAACGCAGGCAGCACAAGGAGTCCGGGACCAAGAGCTGAGCGGTCCCTCCGCTCGTGGTAAGCGGTCGGCCGGCACCCACGTAGACTCGTAGGTTGTTGTCCGGCCGCTTTGCCGTTCCCCGTTTCCCTTGATCTCTGGAGCCACCCCCTCATGCAGAACGAACCCACCTCGTCGCAGACCAGGGAGCAGCAGGCCGGGGAGCAGCAGAGCGGGGAGTCGCTCGTCGGACAGGAGTACGAGGTCGAGGTCGGTCCCGTGGCCCACGGCGGCCACTGCATCGCCCGCACGGACGAGGGCCGGGTCCTCTTCGTACGCCACACCCTGCCCGGCGAGAAGATCATCGCCCGGGTCACGGAGGGAGCGAGCGACTCCCGTTTCCTGCGCGCCGACGCGGTCACGGTCATCGAGGCGTCCAAGGACCGCGTGGAGGCTCCCTGCCCGTACGCGGGCCCGGGCAAGTGCGGTGGCTGCGACTGGCAGCACGCCAAGCCGGGCGCACAGCGCCGCCTCAAGGGTGAAGTGATCGCCGAGCAGCTGCAGCGGCTCGCGGGCCTCACCCCCGAGGAAGCCGGCTGGGACGGCACCGTCATGCCGGCCGAGGGCGACAAACTGCCGCCGGGCGAGGTGCCCGCGTGGCGCACCCGGGTCCAGTACGCCGTGGACGAGGACGGCAGGGCCGGACTGCGCAAGCACCGCTCGCACGAGGTCCAGCCGATCGACCATTGCCTCATCGCCGCCCCCGGGGTCTCCGAGCTCGGCGTCGAGAAGCGGGAGTGGCCGCAGATGGCCGCCGTGGAGGCCATCTCGGCCACCGGCTCCCACGACCGCCAGGTCATCCTGACCCCGCGCGAGGGCGGCCGGCTCCCGCTGGTCGAGCTGGACAAGCCGGTCTCCGTACTCCGCGTCGAGGAGAAGGACGGCGGGGTCCACCGGGTCCACGGCCGCGCCTTCGTCCGCGAGCGGGCCGACGACCGTACCTACCGCGTGGGCTCCGGTGGTTTCTGGCAGATCCACCCGCAGGCGGCCGACACCCTGGTCCGTGCGGTCATGCAGGGCCTGCTGCCCCGTAAGAACGACATGGCGCTCGACCTCTACTGCGGCGTCGGCCTGTTCGCGGGAGCGATCGGCCAGCGCATCGGCGAGAAGGGCGCGGTGCTGGGCATCGAGTCCGGCAAGCGCGCGGTCGAGGACGCCCGCCACAACCTGAAGGACCTGGACCGGGTCCGCATCGAGCACGGCAAGGTCGACCAGGTCCTGCCGCGCACGGGCATCACCGAGTGCGACCTGATCGTCCTGGACCCGCCCCGCGCGGGCGCGGGCAAGGCCACGGTCAAGCACCTGTCCTCCCTCGGCGCCCGCCGCATCGCCTACGTCGCCTGCGACCCGGCGGCCCTGGCGCGGGACCTGGCGTACTTCCGGGACGGGGGGTACAAGGTGCGGACGCTGCGGGCGTTCGACCTGTTTCCGATGACCCACCATGTCGAGTGCGTCGCGATCCTTGAGCCCGCCGCAAAGGGCGTCTGACCTGCGGTTTCGCCGAGTGTGCGTTATGTGCGCTGTGGGCGTTACGGGCGATATCTTGACGCATATTCGACGCACGTGACGCACGTCTGACGCACGTTTGACGCACGTTCTGATGAGGCGTCAGGTGGTCATTCCTGCAGGTGGCGGTGTGTCGAGTGCGGCTTGACGGGGCTCCCTCTTTACCGCCTCTTGGTGAACCCGTGCTCGATATCGCCTGATTAAGGCTCAGTAGGAACGGGGTCCGTAAGGGCTCCAGTGGCCAAGGAAAGGCTTGAGGTCGTCGCCGCTGGGCTTGGGTGGGGTGGGCAGCTTCGGCGCCGCGGCGGACTCGGTGAGGTGCTGGAGCCGGGCGTCCGTGAAGGCGAGCCACGCCTCGATCTCTGTTCTTTCCTGTCCGGGTGGCAGCGATGTGGCGTGGTCGCGTACTGCTGTGACGTATTCGGTCAGGCGCTTGGTCTGTTGCCAGGCGTCTGCTTGTTCTTGGAGGTGCTTGACGCGATAGGCGTAGGCGTATGCAGTGCGCGCTTCCTCCATGGCGGTTTCCCAGCGCCTCTGCTGGGCTTCCCTGGCCTGCTGGTCTGCAAGGCGTTTGTGTTCTGCGGCTGTGCCGCGGAGGTCGACTTCTTGTGCGATTTCGGCGAGTTGGTCTTCCAGTGGCCGGTCGGGGACATCGGCCCATTCGCTCGCACGGTGCGGGCTGCCGCCGCGGAGGATGAAGCGCAGGCGGTTTGAGGGGGTGTAGTCGAAGCGGGCGATGCGCATCCATGAGTGCTTCTTGGCGTCGGCGAGTTCCTTGTCGGTGGGGATGTGTTCGCTGCGGTCCTGTTCTTGAAGGACGAGGAATCCGACGCTTTCGCCTTGGGTGGTGATGGTGAAGTGCGGTGGTGCGCTGCGGCGACGGTGGGGTGGGGGAGCGCCTTGCGTGGTTCCGAGTGCTGCCTTATGGCCTTGTGATTCGGTGGCGATGATGAGGGCCTGGATGATGCGCAGGGCTCGGCCCTGGATGGATTTGGTGAGCCCCATGGGCTGTGGCTGTTGTTGGAGGGCGGCCACGAGGGAGTGGGGTTTGGTGAGTCTGGCCGGAACGGGGAGCGGGGTGAGTTCGGCGAGGCGCCAGGCGGGGATGTCGGCGAGTTTGATTTCGTAGCCGCGGTGGGTGCGGTATGCGTAGAGCTCTTGTGTGCGCGGGATCTTGCCGGACTTGCGGGCGGTGTTCACCCGTGATGCCCAATTCACTGCGTGCGGTCCGGTTTCGATGGGCTTGATGAGGCAGCCGTCGTTCGCGGCCAGTTCTTCGAGGAGTTGGTCTGTGTAGTTCGTACGGGCCCTGGGTGCGGTCTTGGGGCGTGGCGGTGCCGGTTTGCGGCTGGGCTGCGCGGGTGGTGCGGCGTTCTGCTCGACGGGGCAGATGCCGCGGTCGGTGAGATGCTGCCGCCCTCTGTCGGTGAGGTTGGCGCTCCAGTGCCCTCGGCGTTTGGTGATTCTGATGAGTCCGCGACTCTGCAGTGCCTGGGCGCTGACCTTGAAAGTGCTGTCCGGCCAGACTCCGTCGGGACATCCCTGGCCCACCCAATCGAGCACGGTCTGCTGCCGCTCGTTGAGGGTCTGGTGCATGTGGACCTCTCGCGGCTCCCGGGTGTGTTGCCCCGGAGATGATGCCCGTAACTTCCGCGGTAATTCCGAGCGTTATGAGAGGACGTTCGTTCGGATGAGACGTGTTGCGTGGCCCGCGCATCGGAGTGCAGCAGGCTGCGGAAGCGCGCTCGCCCTCGCTGACCCGCCCGTCCCGCAACAGGGCCCGGGGTGCTGCTGTATGACGGGCATCGCGTGTCGTCATGCGCCGCAGTGTTTCACCCACCACTGACAGACACGTTGTCTGGCATCAGAACGCAGAACACCCTGAAGGACAGAGATCGACCAGGAGCGCAGGTTCACCGGGCCAGAATGGGCCAGCCCTTACTCGTGATCTTCGAGGTACTTCTCGTACTCGTCCATGTATGGATAGCAGTCGTCGGCAGTGGCAAGGTCGCTGCCTTCACAGAGGCTGTACTTGTAGGAGCCATCGGGGTTGCGCTCTTGAGGATCAGGCAGGCCGGTGTCGCGAGCGAAGTCACTACCGTCGTCGGCCCCCTCCGACGCCGAGACACCATCCCGCGCGATGTCGCGGTACCGTCGCTCGGCGTCGGGCGTGAGCTTGCCGCTTTCGCAGTCAGCGGGGTCCTCGACCATGTAGAAGAGGACAGACCAAAAATCCCCGTCCGTCGTCTCATCGCCCTTGACCCGCTCCGTCTCATGCCAGCAGACGGTCCACTCGCCCCCAGGGTCGTCCAGGGAGCTGTAATCACGCCCTCCAGCCCCCGTGTCCAAGCGTGTCGCGTAACCCGCCGCCTTGGCGGTCAGCGCCGCATCATTGAACGACCTCCCCTCCTGACTTGCCAACGGAGGTGCCTTGTCGCTCTGCGGGCTTCCCGTGCCGCCTTGCCCGTCGCACGCCGTCAGGGCAACGACGCCAGCAAGCACCAGCATCGCGATGCGCTTCCTCATGGCTCCCCCTCCGGCGAGTCTGCCGATGATCGCTCTGGATGGTAGTGCAGGAGCCAGATACAGGAGACGGCACCCACGGACGCGCGTTAGCTCAATGAATGCCTGGCGGTACGCTGCCGGCGGCCGACCACCGCCCCGGTCCAGCAGCACCGCTGCCGATACCAGCCTCGAGAAGGAACTCACGGTGACCAAGCCCCTAACGCACAAGCAAGCCCTGGCAGCAGTCATACAAGCTCTCGGCGGAACGTGGGACCCACCGCGCGCCGCTCTGGCACTGCGTCTCGCCGGCTACGAGCCAGCTACCTCGCAGGCCGGCGAGAAGGAAGCGCGCCGGATCCTGCGCGAACTCACCGAAGAGGGAACGATCGTCCGGCCCGACCCCGAGCGTACGGAGTACCACCCTCTAGGAACCTGAGGTTGCGGACGGCTCCCTGCCCGGGCCCGGGTCGTCCGGCACTGACGAGGTTCGTGGTTGAGAGAACGCGTGATCAACCAGGGCCTTGACTACCTGTCGTGGCTCACCCGGTACCGGAGCGCCTTCGACAGCCTGGTCCGCGACAGGCTCGGAGTGCCGACCGCAGCGCAGGTCCTGTGGAGCGCCCCCCCGCCTGATCTGTGTTGCCGGCGACTTCACCCTGAGCCTGATCCGCTTTGACGGACATTCGAGATCAGGGGTTCATCCTCGGGAGGATGTCCATCATGGAGAGCATGGGGAAAGAGAAGCCTCGCCGCCCTCGCCGTTCGTTCACGCCGGAGTTCAAGGCCGAGATCGTCGGGCTGTGCCGACGCGGTGACCGCTCGGTCGGACAGGTCGCCAAGGACGTCGAGCTGACCGAGACCGCGGTGCGGGACTGGGTGAAGCGGGCCTCTGCTATCGCCGGGTCTGCCCGGCATCTGGCATTGTCCTCTTCGACCTGTCGTCGAATCGATACGCTTCTCTCCTCGCTCTGCTTCTGACGACGGTGGTCCCTACGGGTGAGTTCGTACTCCTCCAACGGAACCCCACTGCTCCGGTATTCGACGTCGCACATGACGGTCAGCGTAGAAGCAGCGCCTACGCGGCCGTGGGGAAGAACGGTCTTGGTCAACCAGCTTGCGGATTCTGCCCATGAGAGACCGACGGGGTGCGTGTCGCGTACGCTCCGAGGCCAGCCGCGTGGGCTCGCGTGGTGCGGCGCGATGGCCGCTCTGAGGCAAGCCATGGGATACCACCGACGAGCAACCGACGGTCCTGGTCAAGCCGCCGCCAGGCACACCCCCCAACACCGCCGCCCATCCACTTGAACGAAACAAGAGCAGACAGTTTCCCGCCAGTCAGCCGGTTTTGATCAATCGGTGGCTCGCTACCAACGCTGTTGGGCAGTATGCCGTCCTGGGGCATTGTCGGTTGAAGGACCGGAGGGGGAACATGGCGATCAGAGTGTTGCCGGTGTCTGCGGAGCAGTCGGAGCTGCTAGACGCGATCATCGCTTTGGGCGACCGGTACACGAAGTACCTGGGGCTGCTGACGCCGCCTGCCTACCGTAAGCACGCCGAGGACGACGGCCTGCTGGTGGCCCTGGATGGCGAGGAGGTGGTCGGTTACGCGCTCTTCGGGCTTCCCAAGCGGAGTCTGCATGTGAGGCTGGCTCACTTATGCGTTGCAGAGGAGCGCCGAGGCCAGGGTGTCGCTCGTGAGCTGATCGAGGCGATCCGTGCGCGGCACGCCCATAGGCTCGGTATCCGTGCGAAGTGCCGGCGCGACTACGGGCTCAGCAGCATGTGGACGGCGCTGGGCTTTGTCCCCAGGGGAGAGAGCCTGGGGCGGGGCAAAGACAAGGAAACGCTGGACACCTGGTGGCTCGATCTGGGGCACGAGGACCTGTTCACCGAGGCCCAGAGCGATGCGCTGCTGGTGGTGACCGTGGACCACGGTGTGTTCGCCGGGCTGCGCGGTACGGGGACGGAACGCGCTGTTGAGGAGTCGCGTGCTCTCGAAGCGGGATGGCTCGCCGACCTGATCGAGCTTGCCTTCACTCCGCAGCTTCTGCATGACGTGCGTGATGTCGAGGAACGTGAGGCGCGCACCCATCAGCGGGCGGGCCTTGCCGAGCTGCGGTCCCTGTCTCCCGACAGTGCTGCCGTTGCCGTCCGCTTGGAGGAGCTGGTCGCGACAACGGGGAAGGAGGTGCCTGGTGTTCCTCTCGATGGTCGGCAGCGTGCCCGCTTGCGCTACGTGGCCGAGACGTCGTGTGCCGGGCTCCAGGTACTGGTGACGCGCGATCCTGCACTGGCGGCTCTGGCAGATATCGCCTTGGACATCGCAGGGGTCAAGGTGGTCTCCCCGGCGGTGGTCACGCTGCATGTGGACGAACTGCGCCAGGCCCAGGTGTACCGTCCAGCCGATCTCATGGGCACTACCTTCTCCGCCGAGGAGATTGCGCCGGGCGGTGAAAGAGAGTTGGTCGGCTTCTTCGAGCAGGCCGAAGGCGACCGTGGAACGGCCTTCGCGGAACGGCTGAGGAGTCTCGCCAATGACAGGCTGGTGTGGCGCAGGGAGCTGCTCCGGGACGGTGAGGGACATCCGGTAGCCCTCTACGTCTGGGCCATGGACGGCCGCACGCTAAACGTCGCGTTCCTCCGCACGGCATCGCACCGGCTGGAGGAGACCCTTGCACGGCAACTGCTGTTCATGCTCAAGCGGCTCGGCCGAGAGCGAGGGGCGCAGGCAATCCGCATGACCGATCCGTTTCTGTCGCCGGCCGCGATGTCGGCGGCCGGTGCCGACGGCTTCACCGAGGACGAGAGCGGCTACACCGTCCTGCTGGTCGACGTCTGCGGACCTGCCGAGGCCGTGTCGCGGAAGGCGGCGGAGATCGCAGGACGCATGAGACGGTCGGCTCCTCGGCTGGATGAGCGCGTGTCGCCGGAGGTCGCGAGCATGGCCGAGCGGGTGTGGTGGCCGGCCAAACTGATCGACACAGCCCTGCCCTCCTTCATCGCGCCCATCAAGCCGCGATGGTCTACGGAGCTCTTCGACGTTCCGGCCATGCTCGTTCCCCGGGACGACGTCCTGGGCATCAGTCGCGAGCACGTCTACTACCGTTCGTCTGGTCGCCGGGGAGAGAGCGTTCCCGCCAGGATCCTGTGGTACGTCAGTGAGGGGGCTTCCGGGCAGCAGGGCAAGATGGTCATCGGTTGCTCGCGCCTCGACGAGGTGGTCCTCGACGACCCCGACACCCTCTTCTCGCGATTCGAACACCTGGGCGTATATGGTCATGTCGAAGTGCGTGATGCAGCCGACGGGTCGGGGAAGGCCATGGCGTTGAGGTTTTCGGACACGGAGATCTTTCCCGTCCAGGTGACGCATGCGCGAATGACCGCGTTGGCCAAGGGGCTGGGACTACGGTGGGTACCGCCGATGCAGCTGTCGAAGATCAGCAACACGCTGTTCCAGGCCATGTACGAAGAGGGGCACCGAAAGACGTGAGTGATCCGGAACGCGCGATGCTGCTGTCCGTCCACCCTCGGTTTGCCACAGCGATCCTGGCTGGGACCAAGACGGTCGAGGTTCGCCGGCAGCGCGTCGCCGCCTCACCGGGAACTCCTGTGCTCCTGTACGCGACCGCGCCCACGATGGCCATTGTGGGCATGGCGCGGATCTCTTCCGTACAGGTAGCCTCGCCGCGGGAAGTCTGGTCGGCCAACCGCACGAGCGCTGGGATCAGTCGGCGTGAGTACGACGAGTACATGAGTGGAGCGACCCAGGCCAGCGGTCTGTCACTCGAAGAACCGATCACCTTCGAGGCCCCGGTACCGCTGGCCGCTCTGCGTGCCTCGGGATCGTTCCATCCACCGCAGAGCTACCGGTACTTGACCGGTGAAGACCTCCGGAGGGTCGCTCAGGCGGCACCCGTGACCGGTGCGGCCCTTCAAGGTGCACTGAACGACCTGACACCGGCCTAGGTGAGAAACCAGGTGCTTTCAACAGGCTGACCCTGTACTTCCGCTCCCGGACACTGCCCGGCAAACTAGCTCTCCGTAACGGAGAACCTAGGGGGAATCATGGAGTTGGAGCCCACCGAACTGTCCGATGCGATCAAGGCGGTGCGTGGGGGCTTGGCCGCCGCGCAACAGGATGGGGACGGGTCACCGGTCCGGTTCACGGTCAAGGAGATCGTGCTGGACCTGGGAATCGAGCTGCGGCACACCGCGTCGGCCAGCGGCGGAGTAAAGGCGTTCGTGGTCTCCGCAGACGCCAAGGGAGAGCGGGCGAAGACAGCCACGCACCGCATGACGGTCACTTTGGCGGTGACTCCTGATGGCGATGGCAGCGATCTGCTGATCGGTGACCTGGGTGGAGGCCGCGGCGGACCGGTGGACGGTCTGCGGTAGGGGGCGGCGTGAGGGCGGGGGCAGCGGCTCGGCGGACCGTGGAAGTCACCAACTATGACAAGGACTCCTATGGGACCGGCTGCCTGATCGCGCCGGGCCTGGTGCTCACCGCCTACCACGTAGCCTGGCCCGGGGAGGGCGCTGTCGCCGTTCGGGACACCGCGAGTTCTGACTTCACCGAGGCGGTGGTGGTGTGGGAGGACACCGAGTTGGACGCGGTGCTGCTGAAGGCCGACAGTGCACTGGTCGGAGCGAACCTGGGTATCGTGCGCTGGGGCGAGCTGGTCTGTGACTACCCGGAGCGTCGCCCCGTGTGCTCGACGTCGGGGTTCCCCAAAGCGATGCGCCGTCGGGCCTCCTCTGGCTCCAAGCAGTACATCGACGACCTGAAGACGGTGGAGGGCATCATCGCTCCCCACACCGGATCCCGCTCAAGGCTGTACGGTCTCGAAGTCGACGGCACTCTGCCGACCGAGGTGAAAAACTGGCAGGGACTGTCCGGCGCCGGGGTCTTCTGTAACAGCGTGCTGATCGGCCTCGTCCGCCTCGTCGACCGCCAGTGGGACCGGACCCTCATGGTGGTGCCCCTCTCGCATCTGCTGGCCGCCGACGGCTTCATCCTGGCAGTCGCTGCCCACACCGGCATGACCCCGAGCCTCCAGCCCGCCGACCTCCGGCCCCTGATGGACAACGCCCCCGATCCTCAGCTGTCCTCCACCTACCTGCTCGATCCACGCTCCAAGGTCACCGAACTCACCGGCGTCAATGGACTTGTCCGGCAGATCGAGCAGTGGTGCAAAGGCCCGGACCGCCTTGACGTCGCCGCCGTGACCGGGTTGGGTGGCACGGGAAAATCCCGGCTTCTTATCGAGGTCCTGCACCGGCTCACCACAGGTACAGGCGATCAGCGGCCGTGGAGTGGAGGGTTCCTCGCCGATCACCCCAGCCACACCGACTACCAGGTTCTTGCCGCGGCCAACTACCCGCTGCTCCTGGCCGTCGACCTTGCAGAGGCCCGCCTGCCTCAGATCCGCGATCTCATGGCGGCCTTGGCTGCCTCCCACGACGGTGCCGCAGTCAGGGTTTTGCTCCTGGCCCGTGCACACGACACCTGGTGGCCGGCGCTGCGTCGGCACCTGCGCACCCGGAGCGTCGGCGCCATCGGACATGCCTTCACCCTTACACCCGACAATGCGCTGGACGGCCACACGGCGGAGGACATCTATGTAGAGGCGAAGGCGGCCTTCGCTCGCCGGATCCGTCTGCTCCGGAAGGCCGGACACGGCGACGGCACTTGGCCGGACCGTGTCGTCGCCGATGCACCGCGCTACTACGGAGCCGACGTCGAGCACAGCACCCGGCAACCGGTCATCTACCTCTACATCGCCGCACTCGCCGACGTGCTGGCCCACGCCAACCCCGAGTTCGCCCTTAACGATCACCCCATGGAGGTCCTGCTCGCCAACGAGGTGGAGTACGTTCGGCGCGTCGCCGAAGCCCGCCTCCCTGCAGGCACCGCTGACGACAAACTGCTTCGCTCCCTGATCACCGCCCAGTTCCTCGCCGGAGCACGAACCGCGCAAGAGGGCCGCGCCGCCATCCGGGCCGGCTTCGACACCCACCACCGCGGCTACGGGGCCACCGCCCCTCCCGATGCCCGCCAGCTGGCCGCACTCGACGACGTCCTGACCGCCGCCTACCCGGCCACCGACGGAGCCCACTGGGGATCCGTCGGTGAACCGCTCGCCGCCGCCTGGCTCGCCGAAGTCGAGGCCGACAGCGACGAGGAGTTCATCGAAGCCTTCCTCCAGCACGACGCCCTGGCGACCAGCCAACGTCACCAGACACTCAGCACCGTCGCCCGCACCGCCAAGGACCAGCCCGGACTCTCTGCCGGTGCCCACCGGGCCGTCGCCGCCGACCCCGAACGTCTCCTGCCGCTCGCTGTCCAGACCGCCACCACTGAACTCAGCACCGACCACGCCCGCCAGTGGCTCAGCGACCTCGAACACGCCGTCGCCGACCGGGCTGCCGATCCGGATTGCGACCCCGACATCAACCAGTGGGCCACCAGCCTTATTAGCGAGGCCCAAGCCTGTACCGCCGACGACAGGGACCTGCAGGAACTGATCGGCGCCCCTCTCCCCCCGGAGGACGACACTCCACAACAGCCGACCCCGGACGCGCCCGCCAGCGACGCCCACCCTGTCCTCGTCAAACCACAGGTCGGCCGGCTCACCCGGATCGTCATCACTTTCCTGGGCCTCTGCCACCTGGTACTTGTCGCGGCCGTCCCCTCCGCCGTCGCTCTCACCACCAGCACCGAAGACGACGGTTGGGTGATGTGGCTCCTGGTTCCCTTTAACGTGGGGATGCACCTGACCATCGCGAGCGTCTTCGGCGGCCGCCGACCTGGAACCTCTGCGATCTCCTGGACCGCACCGCTGTTCACGATCGCGTCGACGACCCTCTCCGGCCTCATGCTCAGCCAAAGCTGGCCCCCGGGCTGGTTCCTGTGGCCGGTCCTTTTCGCCCTCGGCCTGACATCCCTGACCTACGCCTGGCGCATCTCGTTCGGCCAGCTTCAGAACATCACACAGCCGCCCACACCACGTGCGGACAAGTTCACCACCTGGACCGGTGAGCCCTCGATGCCGTCGGCGCCGGAGGCGCTGGGCCGCATGAACATGCGCTGGGAGTTGCTGCGACGCCGGGTCTACGGAGACGGCCGCGGCCTCCCTGGCACGGTCCCAGCGCCGTGGCGGACCTATGCCGCGCTCACCGGCGGGCCGTTGGACGGGCTGCTTCTGGACATCACGGACTGGACGAAGGACGAGATCGACAATGGCGCGGCCCTGGTTGCCGAACGCGGGCGATTCCCCGGCGGCCGCACACTGTATGCCCCCCACCCCGAGGGACCACGAGCACCGGCCCCCGGCGTGACGTGCTGCTTCCACCACACCGGTGATACGCCCTGAACAGGGCCCGTGAGATCGCCCCCGACGGGATGAACCTCGAGCAGCTGCACCTCGCTGCCCGGGGCGGGGTCGGGCTCGAAGACTTCTACGGCCGTCTCGGCTGGAAGGAGATTGGACGATGGCCCGGCGCCCTTCGGCTCGCGCGACTGGCGGAGTCACGTGGTCAACAGTTGCCAGCAGATGGTTGGGCCGTTGCCGCCGTCGGGGCAAGTCCGTCCGTAGTACGGCACGGTCACGCACATCAAGGATGAGGCGGTGCTCGCTGTGGTCATCACCCTCGTTGGCAGCGGCCTTCATCGAAAGAGCTTGGCCGCCCTGGTTCGGGGCGTCTAGCTTGGCACCATGATCTCCCGCTATTACCTCAAGTGCCCAGGATGTGCAGAGGCGTTCGACGCCCGACTCGGTGTGGAGCCGACCCGCGGAACGCGCTTCTACCTGCCGTGCCCGCACTGCGGACTGCCGATCCGGGGCTCGATGTCGGGCACTGAGCTCGAAGACCACCGTATCGCCATCGAGTGCGAGGTGCTGAGCGACTCCGCGCCAGAGTCTCCTGACGGACGCGTCGTGACCATCAATCCGTTCGTGCCGTCGCGCTACGACGCCGACACGTACACGCCGATGGGGTCTTTCCCGACGATGACGCTCCTCCAGGCCCTCGGCGACCACGCCTTCGCGGAGTTCCAGTCCGAACGGCATGCGGCGCTCGAAGCAGGCCGCGATCAATGGCCCACGGTCCGCATGTTGTTCCAGTACTACCTCCAGGGCAACACTGCGATGTTCGTTCGCATCGCGAAGCAGCAGCTCGGTCTCGCATGGGAACCGAGCACGAGCCATGAGCGGACGACCGTCGCTTACCAGGCTATGGGCGCAGTGACGACCGTCATCACAGGGACCACGGGGACCACCAGCGCCAACGTGATCGGCCGTTTCTCGCGCAAGCACTTCGCAGCGATGAAACGACACAAGGATCACCTCGCGACCTTCCGGCGTCGAGGACAGTCCTCGGCGGCTCTGGAACGAGATGTCTTCACCGAGCTCAACCGTTTCGTAGAACATCACGAGTCCTGGGAGATGGGGCTCCTGGGGAGGTTCTTCGGCCCGGGCGGCAATAATGCCTTCGACGACCTTGTCCTCTACCGCGACGAGTTCTCGATGGTGAGGGACCTTTACCAGCACGGATTCGAGCTCGCCTGCAAGTGCCTGTGGCCGCTTGTTGCAGCACAGAACACGGTGAAGCGCGGAAGCCCGGACGACTTCGGAGCCGCCCACCCCGACCGCGTACCCGAGAACAAGCGCCCCAGGAACCTCGACAAGTTCGACAAGTTGCCGAATGCCTTCAAGATCGCATATGTGGCACAGGTGCCGGGTTGGGAGCCATTCGAGAGCTTGCTCAACAACCGTCGCCGGAACACGATCGGGCACGCGACAGCACATCACGACCTTCAGACAGGCCGCGTCGTCAGCGATGAGAGCCCCTCCGGGATGACGTATCTCGAGTTCCTCGGCGAGGTCCTTGGTGTCTTCGAAGCGCTCTCGACCCTTGCCCAGGTGCTCAGGGCCAGTCGTGTTGCCTCCTCGCCGGACTTCGGCCCTTTCGAATGACGACACCGAGATACACGGGCCCGTGCCACAGATGGCCGGGCACCGTCTCACCACCCTCCCTGGATGTGTACCGGGCAGGGGCGTTGCGGCGTGGGCATCCTGGTAGCGGCGTCAGGAGTGGCAACACGTCGGAACTGTCTGCAGAACCGCAGGATTCCGGGGTGACGAGCTGCGCGGGCACGCCGATGCCGGCAGGATCTCGGCCAGCCAGCGAGCCGGTTCCTCCCCTGGGCGCAACGGGCCGGCCCCGAGACGCTCGAGGCGGCGGACGACCCCGCTGCTGCCCGCCTCCCGGCCGTTGATCTTGGCCGTCGACCCACCGCGAAGACACCGACGCGCAGGCCCTGGTAGTCAGCGCGTCATTGCGCGCATATATCGCCGCATTACCGGCTCGCGGTCTATCTGCAGGCAGGTACTGGCCAGCGTCCAAGCGAGGCCCTCGCCTTCTCCACCGAGTGTCGACGGTCCGGATTCGTCAGGATCCGTTGGCAGGTCAGCGCCATGGCCCACCGTGCGGACTGCCGCACGGTCTTCGTGCCGCTTAAGAATCGGACGGAGGGTGAATATCGCGACGTCCCGACTGCCCTCTTTGTTGATCAGGAGATGGAGGCTCATCTGTCGACATGAAAGCCGGTGCCCGTGATCTTCATCGGGCAGAGGGGCAAGCAGCGCAGGCTTGAAGCCTTCTCCTCCCCGCGTTCCCACGGCAAGAGCACGACGCCCACCGCGTCCACCTACGGCTACCACTTCAAGAAAGCGTGCCAGTGCCCACGTTCACTCGTCGGGGGACTCCGTTGCCAGCGGGATGCCGCACCGCCAGCAGCCGTTCGCGTGGTCGTCCCCGCAGACGTAGCCGATGCCACCATCCACGCACCATTCGGCGGCCTCCTCGGACAGCAGGTCGGGCCCGGCATGGAGCAGCCGACGGAGTTCCGTGGTGTCCGCGATGTCGGCTGGGCGGTTGGTGAACCACTCGTCGAACCAAGGCTTGTCTCGGTGCACGTTCCAGCGCGCATTCTCCCGGTCGTCGACAGCCGTAGTGAACCGATCGACGACGCGCCCCCAACTCGGTGTTCCAAACCAGCCGTTGTCGGACGCGCAGAAGAATTCGATCAGGGTTCGCAGGCCGAACGTCTTCTCGCGAAGGCAGTACGCCCGCCCCCAAGCGATCGCGTCCTGTGCCATCTCCGCGAGTTCTTCGCGCGGATCAGCCTCGTGCGCCGGATCGTCAGGATTGTGGCAGGCCAGCCCGAGCTCGAGAACAGACTGCCCGGTCGGTAGAACCCGGGACGGGTTGATGATCGTGAGACCGAGACCGATCCAGTCGACATGGTCGAACGACAGCAGCGAGCGCACGAGTCGGGTGGTTGCCGTGTTGATCCGCATCATTGTGCCGTCGTGTAGCGGACTCTTCCCGGCATGCCAGTTCTCGATGGGTGTGTTGCGCCACACCGCGAGCGTGATGCGGGTGGCAGCGAGCCACAGCAGCGCGTCGTCGTCGAGATGCCCGAACCGCTTGGCGCACTCCTGGGCGCCGTAGGGAATCAACTCTTGCGGTTTCGGCCACCTGTGGCTGTCGGGCCCTTCAGGGGCGTGCTCGTAGTCGTCGGCGTACTCGTCGAGGATCGCGATCAACTCGGCAGCGCTGTAAGCCTCGCTGTACTCGGAGCTGTCCGGCTCCTCGACGGTGTACATGTCGTGGTCCCAGGAGACGTACACGTCGCGCCAGAGCACTACGGCATCGCACTCGCCGGCGTTGTCCGTCACAACCGGCCTGATGGTGATCGGGGCAGTACGCCCGTCGGTTCGCTCGCCGTCCTTCTCGGCGGCCCATGCGGTGATGACCCCGAGCGGCTTCGGAAGGAGAGGACCGACCTCGGTGATGCTGAACGGCTCGTCGTCGTCATCGGTGTCGAACCGGCTGTTGACGAACGCGACTGCCTCGGAGGGCGTGCTGACGAGGGACTGGCTACCACTCTCGTTGTCAACCACTCGCCACAACGGGCTGTTCTTCAAGATGCTCTCCGATCGCGGTGAGCGCACCCGGGGCGGGTGCGATGTGCCGGGTCGCTCGGCACTGACTCCGATTATGGGCTGATCAACCGATCCGTAGTCCCGGAGGCGCTTGTCAGCGACAACGTTCGGTACGTTCGCGCGTAACCTGCTTTTCGCGACCGCGGTGATAGAGCAGAGTCCCACAGCGGAGGAGGCGAAGATGGCGCTGAACAGGAAGGGTTCCCGGCGCGTAACCGTTGACGGGATCGAGTACCGCTGGCGGATCCGCAGGAAGCCCTCCTACATGCAGGGCCTCTGCTGGACACCGCTGACCTATGCGGTTGAAGCGGCCAGCGGCAACCAGCCGGGCACGACCTTGATCGTCAACAGCGGTCAGGCCCATCCCAGCAACTGGGTGGGCGTCGAGACGGAGCCCATTCGTCCGGCTCACGTTGCTGCCAGCATTCGAGAGGCACGGGATCAAGGCTGGGATCCAACCCGGGTCGGTTCTCCTTTCCAGCTCGACCGATCGGCAGGATTCATCGCCCAGTCATGAGACAGAGCGGAGTAGGGCGGCGCATCTGGCCCGGCACCATGGCCTGGTGACCAGATGGATGCGCTGCTACTGGGACGAGGAAGACATCTGGTCTCCTCCGACGAGGGAGCGTCCTGCATGAGCTGGCCGCGGAGGCTGCCTTCGCTGCCCATGGCAACAACACCGGCTGAAACCGACACCCAAGGGGAGGGCCCCATTGGCTGATCAACTGGAGGGGAGCCCGAGTTTGTCGAAAAACGCCCGGTTGCGTTCGGTAGCGGCGTTGACGAGGCGGTCGAAGCTCACCACTTCGATGTATGCCTTGAGCGGTTCGTTGAAGCCGAAGTAGCCCATGCCGTCGTGCGTGGGCCGCAGAGTCGCGTACTCGCATCTGTCCACCATCGTCTTCGTCAGATCGGCGAGGACGTAGCAGAAGGCAGGTGCTTCACGTGTAGGGGGAATCGGCCGCCCGAGCGCGGTCTTCACTCCGCCGGCGCGCACACGCTTGACGTAGTCCAGGCACTGCTGGATGGGGTCCTTGTCCTCCGAGGCGTCATTGCGCATCGGCCGCTTGACTTCGACCACGACGATGGACGGCAGCGGCAGCGATTGCCCCTCCGAGGCCAGGACCGGCGAGCCGACGAGCCGGGTCGCGAGCAGGTCGGGCTCCCTCGTCGAATCGGAACCGGTTATCGGCATGCTTTTGAGGGTTTTGTCCGAGGCGAGGTAGTCGTGGAACGCGAGCCGCTCGTCGATGATCCACAGGTTCGAGGCATCGGTGCCGACCTCATTAGAGTCGGTCCGCATCGGCATCAGCAGCGAGTGGATCGCATCCTCTCTGCTGTACCTGCCTTGGCCGTCCACCTCGACCAGCCGCTGGAGCACGTCGAGGATCGCCCGTCGACGTGAGACGTAGGCGGCCAGATCGGACTGGTTGATGTCGGTCACCGTATTCAGGTACCGGGCCAACCGGTCGTCGTACCCCTCTGGCGGGGCGGAATTTCCTTGGCTCAGGACCGCGTGGCCCTCGGCGAGCGCGGACGCTTCTAGCTTCTGGAGGTTGCTGTGGAGCAGCAGTTCCAGTTCCTGGTCCTTGATGGACGGGTCCACGGTCACGCCGAGCGGTTCCAGTCGCGAAAGTACGGGCCGGTACCGCGGGGCACGGTTGCTGACGAATTCGTGGACTCGGGCCTTGCCCTCCTCGCGCGCTGCGCTGAGTGGTCCGGCGAGGATTCGCTCGACTTCCTTGAGCGCGCTCTCCCTGATGTCGTCCATCGACACGTCCTCGATTAGAGGGGTGTCCGGTGCCTGTTCGCTGATGTCGAAGGCCGTACGGTCGGCGCGCACGTGGCTGTCCAGGAAGTCTGAGGACAAATAACAGACGTACGTGAACGGGGAGGACTCCGAGTCCTTGAGCCTCCCATAGAGTCCGGGCACCTTGCTGGTGAGGTTTTCCTCCAGCACCACACGGTTCGCAGCGCACCAGTACAGCCGTGGCGCGTGATTCCGCGGCGAGGACTTCAGTCGGAGGCTTACCATGTCGAACCTCTCGCCCTTGACGTCTATCGAAGTCCTTTGCAGGTCGGAATAGACGAAGTCGTTCATGAGGCTGTTGAGCGAGACCGCCCCGTCGTCGTCGGACACCATGATGTGGGGCGCGCCGCCGGGGCGTAGGAAGTACCAGATGCAGTGCTCGAATACCTCACGGGCGATGGCTTCTACAGACTTCAGCCCGCTCTGCTGGTAGGGCTTCTTGAACCCATCGAGGCTCACGGCCGCGCCGACCTCGGCGGGCAGTTCTGCCTCCGGGTCCAACTCGACCTCTCCGTGGACGGAGAAGCGGAATTGCCGCCCGTCGATGCGTCCGGCTTCGTCCTCGTAGGCGCTGCGAATCGTTACCCTGTCGAACGCCTTCAGCCAGAGCAGGCGCCCCACGCCGCGGCAGCCCATGTCGGCCTTGTGGTCGCTGTCCAAGGTCTCGAACGATGTCATGTTCTCCGGAGTGAAGCCCACCCCGTTGTCCTCGACGGTGAAGCCCACAATGGGTTTCAGGGCTGCACGCCCCGGGCCGACGTGGCTGAAGTCGAGTGCTTCCTGTGGGCTGCGGTGGATCCTGATCCTCAGACGACCGGACTCGGTATCGTCACCGAACCGCGCGTCGATTGCCTGGATCGCGTTGACGACGGCCTCCAGGAGCGGCAGCAGGGCATGACTTTTCGGCAGGCTCGTGTTCCGGACCCTGCCGGCCAGTGACGTGGTCAGCGCCATGGTCTTCCTCCTCGCTCCCGGGCCGCCCACCCTATCCGCGGGTATGGCCCAAAGCGTGCTGGACGACCAAGACTCCCAGGAATTGGCTTCCCGGCGATGCCCGCTTTCGGATCGGCAATCTGCAGGCTTGGTAGTCCGAGCGAGCCTGACTGACCCCAAGACAACTCTGGATCTGTCCGATTCGGTGACAGAGCGGGAGACAGGAACTCCCCGAAAGCTATTCCCGCGATGGAGCGCACCTTCGCCCGCGGCTCAGCGCTCGTCCTTGGCCCGAGGAGGCGGGTGAGGAAGACGCAGTTGGAAGCATGCGCCGGTGTCGGAGGGGACGAAGACAAGGGTGCCTTGGTGGTGGGCGAGTTCGCGTGCGATGGGCAGGCCCAGCCCGGTGCCCCCGCGGTCGCGGGAGCGGGCGTCGACGAGCCGGACGAAGCGTTCGAGGACGCGTTCGGCGTTCTCGGCGGGTACGCCCGGCCCGGCACCGTGGACGGACAGGATGACGTGCTGGTCCTGGGTCCGGACGGTGACCTGGATGCGGCTTGTGGCATGGCAGGTGGCCTTGTCGACGAGGTTGCGTCGTGCACGTAGGCGGGTCCGGTGGCGTCCGTGTTGAGCGGCGGCGGGCGGTCGGGCGGCTGTTCGTACCGTTCGGTCAGCTGGGAGACGACGCGGCGATCTGGTCGGTGACGGTGGCGACGACGGCGCTCGCGTGGATGGGGTGGGTATCGAGCAGGACCCGGGCGTCGGGTGCGGGGCCAGGGCCGCGGCCTAATCTGTGCAGTCGTGCCGCCCTGGGCAGCAGCTGCCGCCTAACGGCCGCTGGAGTGCGATGGGCGGACTGGTTTCGTGAGGGACTGCCTGGGGCCCAATGTTTGAATGGCACGCTGGGTGCCTCGTGCGTCAAGAAGCCGCACGCAACGCACACAGTGCACGTAACGCACGCAAGCGCTTTGACCAGAATGTCCTCCACGGAGTGCTGACCTGCGGCTACTTCCACGCGTTTGCGTTCCACATGTTTCGCGATGACGTCGCACGTGGAGTGCGTGGCTATTCTTGAGCCTGCGGACAAGGGCGCCTGACCTGCGTTTTTGCTGGTCTGGTGGGATTCGGCCTGTTTCTCTCCGTGTAGCGGTTCGAGCGGACGATCGATCTTTGAGGACTGTCTGACCTGCGCATTCGTAAACGAGGCGCTTGCAACGGCGACGCCCTCCAGTGGCTCCTACGGGATTCTTGACGCTCGGGGGAAGCCCTCGGGCCTCCGCGGTAGCGATGCGCATGGCCGCCTGGGTCCACTCTCCCGGAGCCGATCGTGGCCCGACCGCACCGCTTGATACCGACCTGGTTTCATGCCTGTGTGGCGATGACACTTCGACTCCCCGACGACCTTGACGCGAAGCTCACTGAGCGGGCTCGTCGGGAGGGTCGCAGCAAGCAGGAGCTTGCCATTGAGGCCATCCGTGACGCCCAGGACCGGGCCGAGCTGAGGGTCGACGACGTCCTGGCCGAGCTCATGGACAGCGATGCGGAGATCCTGGACTACCTGAAGTGACCGACGTGCGCTACATCCAGGTCGACGAAATCCTGGCCATCGCCCGTACGGTCAACGGTACGGAGCACAGTGTGCGTGACATGGGCCTTCTGGTGTCGGCGATCGAGCGACCCCGGACGAACGTGTTCGGAGCCGAGTTGTATCCCACGCTGCACGAGAAGGCTGCTGCGCTGCTGCACTCCGTCGCCCGCAACCACGCGCTGATCGACGGCAACAAGCCCACCGCCTGGCTCGCCATGCGTGTCTTCCTGCGGTTCAACGGCGTCAGCCCGAGTGCCGTCCCGCCGCCCGCTTCCGTGGCCGGCCCGTTCGTCGAGGCAGTCGCGCAGGACAGCGTCGATGTGCCGGTGATCGCCAAGCGCCTCGCGACCTGGTTCCCCGTTTCCTGACGTCCGAGGAGGCAAGGGTGCCTCAGGTGGAGTGCGTGGCGATTCTGGAGCTTACTGCAAAGGGGATCTGACCTGCGGTTTTCGTGGGTTGCGCGGGCGTGGCCGGGCGTGCTCGACACCGTGCTTCCAATCCGTTGCACGGATCACGGCAATGGGTGGCCGCATCAGAAAGGTGATCGGCGGTCCGGTACCAACGGGGTTGGCGGCAGCACGCGCCTCGGGTTCCTCGTCAAGGTCGGCACCGGCAGCTTCGCCAGGAAGCAACAGCTGACCTCACTTTCACCAGCGGCCTTGCTCCCACCTCAGCCGGAAGCGGAGATCACCTCGCGACCCGCCGCCGGAACATTCCTCGCCGTAGGAGTCGGCCGATACCTACGCGCCGAGTACCTGACGCCGCACCTCCGGCTTCCATTCGACGTACTCGGCCTCCACTCCGCCCGGATGACGGGCGTAGAGGAAGCGGCCGGTTGCGCTGGTCGCCTCCTCCGTTGTGATCTCGGCGCCCGCCTCGTCCAGTGCCGCGCGCGCCTGGTCCAGGTCGGAGACGATCACTGTGGCCGTGGCGTGGGCATAGCGAGCGCGTTCCTCGGCAGGTCCGGCGATGACCAGGAAGTCACCGATGGCGGCGAGCTCGATCTCATCGAAGGCGAAGTGCAGGTCCGGACGCGTTCCTGTCAGACGCTCCAGCAGGGGAAGGGTCGTGCTCAGGTCGTCGGCCCAGAGGCGGGCGTACGTCTTGAGGATCATCGTTGCTCCAGGGGTCCGTTCAGACTGCCTGAGTCTCCAGCAGATACGGACTAACCGTAGGAGAGTATGATCCGAACGGGAAGAACGTACCTTTCCGTAAGAGGGGCACCTCGTGGTAACCGAGCACCCCGGCCGTGAGTCGGCCGACACGGATCTCACCCGCGCGCTGGCCCGTGAGATCTACGCGAGCGTGGCCAACAAGTGGGCGTTGTTGCTCATCAATGTCCTGGCTGATCGCACCCTGCGGTTCACCGAGTTGCAGACGCAGGTCGGAGGCATCAGTCACAAGATGCTGTCCCAGACGCTGCGGCACCTCGAACGGGACGGGCTGGTCGACAGGACCGTTCATCCGGTGGTGCCACCACGTGTCGAATACCGCCTCACCGAAGCCGGCCAGGCGCTGCGCACCACGGTCAACGGTCTGTGCACCTGGACCCACACCTATCTGGACCATATCGAGGAGGCTCGGCGCCGATTCGACTCGGCCCGTGCGGTCTGAAGGTGGGAACAGCCGGACCGGTCCTGGCCGGGTCCGCGGCGAAGCAGGAGTTGCGGCCGCGATTTCGGCCGCACCCGTCATCGTGCCAAGAAGGACACGCACCCCGACATCGAAGGTATCCGCGCCACGCTGAAATGCCTGGCCGAGCTCGGCACCCTCACCGAGATCGAGACCGCCGACTTCACCAGGAAGCAGTAATGTCCGGCAGGCGGAATCCGGCGCCCTCTCGGGGCGACACTCGGCCTTGCGGCGTGGTAGGCGCATATCTTGCATGTTCGTTGTTCAACTCGGCCTGCAGGTCGCACGTGTTGTTTCCCATCTGGTCAAGCGGCAGCGTCGTCGGATGACGAGGACGGAAGCCCGGATCCTGGGAGACGGAAGGATCCGGGCAGCCGCCCAATTCGGCGAGACCGCGGTCCATAAAGGCGTGGACGGGTGAGAGAACGGCGCGGAACCGCCGCGCCGGGTCCGCTGCCGGGTGGCGTGCGGCCCAGGTGGATCCGAAACAGCGGCCCGCGCTCCTGGCGCTGGTCGAGCCCGACATGCGCGGGGATCTGATCTCGCCATCGCTGGACGACGAAGTCCACTTGCAGACTCACCGACGAACTCACCCTGCAGGGCCGTCGTGCCTCGGCGGATACCGCCGCCGACCACCTATCTCCCCCACCGCGCCTGGGGAGAGCGTACGGCTGAGTCGGGTCGGGGACGGGCGGGGTGGCTTGCGAAGGCTCCGATTCAGGTCCGCGGCCGCCGCCTACCGCAGCACGCGTCCGAGGAAGCCGCGGAGGTAGCCCGCGACGACGTCGAGGTGGCTCTCCAGCAGGAAGTGTCCGCCGTCGATCAGGTGTACTTCCGGGTCCTTGGCGTCGCGGGCGAAGGCGCGGGCGCCGGCCGGGCCGAAGATCTCGTCGTTGCGGCCCCAGACGGCGAGCACGGGGACTTCGCTGGTGCGTAGGTACTGGTGGAGCAGCGGGTAGAGCGGGCGGTTGTTCCGGTAGTCGCGGAAGAGCGCGAGCTGGATCTCGTTGTTGCCTTCGCGGGAGACGAGGGCGAAGTCGTGTTCCCAGGTGTCCGGGCTGACCAGGGTGGGGTCGGGGACGCCGTGGACGTACTGCCAGCGGATGGCGTCGATGCCGAGTGCGGCGCGGACGGCGGGTTCGGTGTCGGGGCCGGGGTTCGCTCCGTAGGTCCAGAGGGCGGCCCAGAAGGAGTCGACGAAACCCTCTTCGTAGCCGTTGCCGTTCTGGGTCACGAGGGCGGAGATCCGTTCGGGGTGCCTGAGTGCAAGGCGCCATCCGATGGGGGCGCCGTAGTCCTGGACGTAGAGGGCGTAGCGGTCCAGGCCCAGGTGGTCGAGGAGCCCTGAGGTGAGTTCGGCGAGGGCGTCGAAGGTGTAGTCGAACTCCGCCACGGAGGGTGCGTCGGAGTGGCCGAAGCCGAGGTGGTCGGGCGCGATGACGTGGTAGCGGTCGGCGAGCAGCGGGATGAGTTCGCGGAACATGAACGAGCTGGTCGGGTAGCCGTGGAGCAGGACGATCGCGGGGGCGTCGGTGGGGCCTGCTTCGCGGTAGAAGATCTCATGGCCGTCGACGGTGGCGGTCCGGTGGTGTACCGAGCTCATGTCTAACCCCTTCGCGTGTTTTGTCTGGTTAGTTGTTTGCTACGAGAGCACGGGGTGGACTAACCTGTCAAGCGATTCAGTCTGGTTAGTAGGGTGGTGGTACCCCATGGACGTGCTGCTGGACCTGCTCAACAGCAGGCCGCTGATCAACGGAGAAGAACAGGACGCGCTCGCCGACCCGGCCGAGGGCAGACGCTGGGCACGGGAGCACGGCGGCGACGGCAGCCTCGCGGAACTGACGCTGCTGCGCGAGGCGCGGGACGCCCTGCGGGACGTGGTGCACGGAAAGAGTTCGCCCGCCGCGTTGGGCCCGCTACTCGAAGGGGTCCATCGGACTCCTGAGATCACCGCGGACGGCCTTCGATGGACAGTCGTGACTCCCCCGCATGCCCGGCTGGCCGTGGAGACGGTCCTCGCCTGGGCCGCCACCGAGCACGACATGCCTGGCCGACTGCGCCCTTGCGCCAACGACGCCTGCCAGTTGTTCCTGCTCGACCGTAGCCGCGCCAACCGCGCCCGCTGGTGCTCGATGGCCGTCTGCGGTAACCGCGAGAAGGCACGTCGCCACTACGAACGCACCCGCTGACTCGACTCCAAGGGCCCGGCGGAAACCGACCGGGAAACCCTGCCGAGCAGCCGGGGAGGCGGCGAGGAGTGGTGTCTTTCCCGGCGGGCGGCCCGATAAAGGCCGGAGAGCCCGGGGCCGAAGGTGACCGGCCGGCCCGTGGGTCCGCGACGGCGGCCTGCCTGGAGTCGCGGTGGATCGGGAACACGTCGCGCAGGGTGACCGGGAGGCCGGCGATGTCGGCCTCGTCGCGGCGGTAGTAGGTCCACTTGCTCCGTCGGATGGCGATCACCAGCCCCGCCTGCCGCAGCATCGCGAGGTGCTGCGAGGTGGCGGACTGCCCAAGCCCTGCACGCCGCTGGATGCCGGTCACGCAGACGCCGATATCGATGTCCTCGGGCTCCTGGCCGGGGAAGCTCATCGGCTCCTGAGCCACACCAACACCTGACGGCGGGCAGGGTTGGACAGGGCCCGGAACACCGCCTCCGAAATGCGCACTGACGAGATTCCGGCTATCGCCCGCACCGTCAACGGTGCCGAGGACAGCGCGCGTGACATGGGACTTCCGGTGTCAGCCATCGAGCGACCCCCGGACGAACGTGTTCGGAGCCGAGTTGTATCCCACGCTGGACGAGCAGGCGGCGGCACGGCTGCACTCAGTTGCCCGCAATCACGCGCTGATCGATGGCAACAAGCGCACTGCCTGGCTCGCCATGCGTGTCTTCCAGCGGTTCGACGGAGTCGGTGCAGGCGCCGTTCCGTCGCCCGCCGCCATCGCCGGCCCCTTTGTCGAGGAAGTTGCGCAGAACGACGTCGATGTACCGGTCATCGCCAAGTGCCTGCCTCAGAGGTCGTTGCGTTTGGCGTCATGCGTGGTGGGCTGTTCGGCCACCAGTGGCGTGGGAGACCTGTACTTCAGCCCGGCAGGCAGGAGCGAAATCGGCGAAGCAGTTCACGGGCGGCAGGGCTCTCCGCGTCGAAGGTCTGGCCTTGTTGTTCGATGGGAAGGTCCGGCCCCCAGACGCGGGCACCGTGGCAGCGGAAGCAGAAGGCGATCTCGAAGAGCTGATCGGTGGAGTTGTGCGCCCGGATTCCCCAGCCGGGGAGGAAGCAGCGGTACAACTCACTGCCAGGTAGCTCGGCGATCAGGGACAGAGCCTGCTGTGCCTGGTCTCCCTCCCAGATCTCGGCGGTCTCGCCGTCCAGGTCCCCCGAGCTGATGTGCCTGGCGGGATCGGTGATGCGGACGACCTCGATGAGCTCGGTCTTCCCGTGGGTCAGCGGCAGCAGCATGCCCCCAGACTCTCCGATGGCGACGTCGCTGACCAGGGACGACCGGAGGGCAAGACTTTCGGAGCCTCAGGTGGGAAGCCGACGACAGCAGATGAGCGCTGAGGCGATACCGGCGAAGGCGAGGAAGCGCTCGGGATTTGCGTGTACAGCGCCGGTGCAGGCGGTGGAATCCGCCCAGCCAGCTCACGGTCCGCTCGACCGTCCACCGGTGCCGTCCCAGTCGGGCCGAGGACGCGACGCCCCTGCGGGCAATGCGCGGGATGATATGGCGAGCTCGGAGCCGTTGCCGCAGGTGGTCGTGGTCGTAGCCCTTGTCCGCATGGAGCTCGGCGGGCCTACGCCGTCGGGGACCGCAGCGGTATCGGACCGGCGAATCCCGCATACCAGGGCTTCAAGTCCCAGGCTGTCGTCGGTGTTGGCGGCGGAGATCCCGTTCGAGAGAGGCAGACCGGATCGTTCTGTGACCAAGTGGATCTCCGAGCCTTTCGTGCCTCGGTCCACAGGATTCGGGCCTGTCAGGTCCCGGTCCCTGCTTTCATCGCCTGCATGTTCACCGAGTCGATCGCGCACCGCGACCGGTCCAGCTCGCCGTTGGCGCCGAGCTCGTCCAGCACTAGGCGGTGGAGTTCGGCCCGTACGCGCGCCTGGATCCACTCGGTGAAGCGCCGGTATACCGTTGACCACAACGGCCCGAACGCTTCCGGGGTCCGCCGCCAGGTCCAGCCTGAGGAGACCACGAACAGAATGGCGGCCAGAGCCTCCCGGTCTCCGTAGCGTCCCCTTCCGCCGCCTTGTGGCCGCACCGGTGCCACGGGCACCACCCGCTCGAACGGTTGCCACAGTCCCTCGGGTACGAAGCGTTCCATGGTCGTCACGTCCGCACACCACCGATGACCCCAACTGCAACGACGTTTCAGAGGTCGTTGTGCTCTTGGTCAGTTGTCCTGCCGTCACCCGAGCAATCGGCCCTGCTGCTGCTTCAAGCTCGCGAACCCGTGCCGCGCGTATGCGGCTATCCCCTCACTGGGGAAGGGCACCACTGACAGGTGCTCGTCATAGTTTCCCTGCTCCCACCGGGCGGCTGTGATCTCGTATCCGGACACGTGTGCACACAGCTGAAGCAAGATCGGCGGCATCTCTGGTTCGCTCAGGAGGTCGGCGCGTTTGATGACGAGGTCGCGCATCGCCTGAATGTTCGGGAGGAAAACGGTCTTCACCCACAAGCGCCACTCGGCAAGTTCCTCCTCGGAAGGAGCTGTCTCGTGCACGAAGGGGGACCTGCCGTCAGGACGAGCGTTGCGCTCCATGAACGCGCTGAAGATGCGGCTGTTGGCTTCAGTGAGGGCGAACAGCGGTCCGTAGAAATCGCTGAGCTGCCGATTCAAGCGAGCGAGGCGTTCTTGACGCTGCGACAGGCGCAAGCCGTTCAGGTAGGTGGCTACATAGCCGGCGAACGCCAGCGCGATGGTTACGACGACGGTGATCACGGGAGACGATGCTAAGGGCTGTCCCGCAATTCCCGGCGGGTGCGCGACGACAGCTACGGCACCTCGCCGCGTCGTCGGGAGGTCCCCATACATCCGGTATGCGGACGTCCCTCCGCCTTGCGATGCACCGTATCTGACGCCGCACGCTGATCCACCGGGAATTGCGGGACAGCCCTTAGTGAGCATCACGCCCTTTGGTCAGCCTGCAACACAGCAGATCAGGGTCGCTGCGATCCCGGCTGAGGCGGGGGAGCGCCCGGCCTTGCGTTCGTATCGGCGGTGGAGTCGACGGCAGCCGGCGAGCCAGGAGACCGTCCGTTCAACCGAGTGGTATGCGTGCCCGTTCCGGCCCCGCCCACCCCGCCTCCGGGGTGGGCGGGGCCGGACCGTGGTCAGGCGGGCGACGCCGCGTTGTGGACCGTGAAGACGCTTCCGACGGTCGAAGTGACGACATCGCCCACGCCTCACAGGGGTGTGGAGCCGGCGTCGGTGGTCCCGAGGGGGAGCGGCGTGGCGGCGAAGACGGAGTCCGGGTCGACCGCGGACTTCACGGCGAGCAGGCGTGCGGTGTTCGGCCCGTAGGCGTGCGCGGCCTGGTCGGGAGTCTCCGGTCCCAGGAAGTTCACGTAGCCGCCCGGCAACGAGAACGGCTCGAGCGCCGTGTGAAGCTCTTCCAGCCATCGCAGATGGGGCGAGCCACCGTCGCCGCGTCGTACGGGGTCGTTGCTCCCGCGGCTCTCCCACAGGGATATCAGCTCGACCATCAGGTGCGGTTCGCGCCGGCCGAAAGCCGTCGAGTCGAGAGGTGGACGCGTGGCGGCGCCGTGGAACTGGTGCCACACGATGGCGGAGAACGGCGAGGTGAACTCCTGGGCCGCTCGGTCCAGGACGGTCGCGAGGGAGCCGGAGACGCTCCGGACGGTCCGCGTGCGGATCGCGCCCATCCGCCCGGGTGGGAACATGGCGTCCGTCGCGGCCAGCGTCGCCGATCGGGCGACAGGTCCCAGTTCGGCGAGCACGGGTGTACCGAGTCCGGCCAGGGCGCGCACCGGCCCGTTCTCGGCGTTCCCCACCTCGAGATCCCCCGACCAGGTCGGCGCGACGTAGACCGTCGGTTCGCCGTCCGGGCCGGGAAGGAACCCGACGTCCACCGTCAGCTCGTCCGGGCAGTCCTGGAGTATCTGCCCGAGGTCGGTGAGGACGTCGGCGCTCCGGGCGATCGGGTACAGGATGGTCCCCGACAGCACCATGGGCACGGGGTGCAGCCGGATCCGTGCCGAGGTCACGACACCGAAGTTGCCGCCGCCGCCGCGCAACGCCCAGAAGAGGTCGGGATGATGGTCGGCGTCGGTGGTCACCCGTGAGCCGTCGGCCAGGACGACTTCGGCGCCGAGCAGGTTGTCGGCCGCGAGCCCGAACTGCCCGAGCAGGGGGCCGTATCCGCCGCCGAGGGTGAGGCCGACCATTCCGACGGAGCCCGCTGTTCCGGTGACGGCCGTCAGGCCCACCCGCTCGGCGGCCGACACGACGTCGGACGAGAGGGCCCCGCCCCCCACGGTGGCGCACCGGTTGTCGCTGTCGATCCGGACGTCCCGCATGTCGGTCAGATCGACGACCAGCCCCCCGGGACGGAACGCCCGGCCCCAGAAGTCGTGACCCCCGCCGCGCACGGAGAGCGGTACCTCGTGGTTGCGGGACGCGCGTACTGCGGCCTGCACGTCGGCGGTGGTCGCGCACCGTACGACGACGGAGGGGCGGATATCCACCGCCGCGTTGAACAGCGTCGAGGCTTGTGCGTACTCCGGGCCGTCGGCGAGCACACGGCCCGCCGGGACATGGGACCGCAGCTCGTGCAGCAGGGCAGGGCTGACTGCGACGTGGGCATCCGTAGGGGACTGCATGGTCACTCCTGTATGTCGCTCATCGGCTGCGGCCGTCGAAGGCGCAGCGTGGATCGGAAGACCTGACGGTCAGTGAAGTTCGGTTGTGATCCGCCCCGGCCGGCGGATGCGTTCCCGAACGCCGGACGGTCGGGAACGCATCCGCCGGGGGAGTTCGGTGTCCTGAACCGATCAGGACACCGACGAGTCGGGATCGACGCACTGCTGGGCGAGCACGGTTGCCATGTCGGGCAGCAGAACGGCCAGGGGACCGTGGGTCAGTTCCGTCATCCGCAGGCGTCCGCCGAAGGTGGTGACACCGAGGACGTGTTCACCGCGCAGTTGAGTGGTCTGCGCCGGCCCCCACAGAGCGGTGAGACCGGTGCCGTCGTGCGCCGGCGCCTCCACCACCCCGAGATTGGTGATCTGGATGTCGGCGGCGGTGGCAACGGTCATCATCGCCTCGGCCTCTTCGGGGGTGCGCGGTGTCTGTTGGTCCAGCGCCTCCGAACCGGCCTTGAGTACCTGCGGTGCGCGCAGGCGTCCCAGAGCCTGGTGATGGTGCCGGGCCAGTTCCCAGAAATCGCCGGCCTGGGACATCTCGCTCGCGGTGCGCGCTCCCGCGAACCGGTTGGCGACAGCGTCGGGCAGGTCTACGGCACGGCGCAGGTCGATCGGGCTCAGCACCCTCACCCGGGTGCGGCCCGCGCGGTGGAAGACCGTGCAGGCGGCAGCGCACAGCGCGGCGTGCACGGACACGCCGTTCGAGCGGCAGCGGGTCACGAGCCGTGCGGTCGTCCCGCGTTGCAGGGCCAAGGAGGAAACGTGCGGTGCCCGTCCCGAGAACTGTGTCAGCTCGCCGGGTGCGTTCATCAGCTCGTCCTGAGGTGGCCCCACGGGAGGCGTCGCAGTATCGAGAGTGCGCAGAAGAGTCTCCTGGGAGGGCGGCACATCCCAATCCGAGGTGGGTTCGCCGCCGTCCTCGTCGGCGTCGAGGGCGGTGACAAGATCCGTCAGCACCTGCATGCCGCCGATCCCGTCGGTGATCTGGTGAGCGAAGGTCAGCACGATGACGCTGTCCGCCTCCGAGGGAATGAGTACGGACCGCATGAGCGGGCCGGGCTCCACCGGGAGGGGGCGCGTCTGCTCACCGGCGACGACCGCCTGCCAGGGAGTTCCCTCGGCGACGGTTTCGACCCTGACCGGCCCCTCCGCCCAGCGGTACCGGGCCAAGGGAGGCCGGCGGTCGACCGACACGCGAAGCAACGGGTGCCGTGCCTGCACACCCCGCAGTGCCCGCGCCAGAGTCTGCTCGGAGACCTTCCGGTCGATCTCGGCGACCAGGGAGAACTGGACGGGGTTGCGGTGCATGTAGAGGTCGATGGCTCGCTCGAAGGCTCCGAGTTCCCTCACCGTCTCCGCGTGCGCATGGCTGATCGACATCCAGGGGTCCTTCCTCTGTTGACGTGACGTGAGGTGACCGTGTCGCTACCTGGACGCGTCCTGGTGAGGCGAAAGTTCGGCTTCCTGCTGGGCGATCGCCCCGGCCGGCCCGCTGTCCACCAGGCGCTTCGACGTGGTGCGGAAGGCCCAGGCGACGACCAGCGCGGCCACCACGGTCAGGGGGGTGCCCATGGCGATCTTGGCGACGGCGAGCCAGCCGGTGGCGTCGTGGACGTACAGCCACTGTTTCACCGCGAACCGGGATCCGAGGACGAGCGCCGCGGCGAGGGTGGCGATGTCGTGGGCCCGCAGTACCCGACGGTCCTCGCGCCAGGCGTACGTGCCCCCGTGCAGGAGGTTCCAGGCGACGCCGGTCAGGGGGCGGCGGAAGAGGACGGAACCGAATGTGGCGACGAAACCGGCGAAGGCCACCCAGATGCCCAGCAGGAAGAAGTCCTTGGCGGAACCGGTGAGCGCGACGATGCCCGCCGCGACCAGAACGCCGGTCAGACTGCCGGAGGCCACCAGGAGACGTTCGCCCTTCACCATACGGGCCACGGTGAGCACCGCACCGGTGGCGATGGCCGCGATCACGGCCGCCTTCGTGGAGAGCAAGGCGAGAGCGATCACGAAGACCACGACCGGGACGGTCGAGTAGACGAACCCCGCCGTGCCGCCCATGGATTCGAGTATGGGCGGCTGCGGGGTGGGAGGCGGCGAACTCCTGTGGCTCCTGCCGTGGGCCGCGGAGGGGGTGTGCTCGCCTTCGGGATGGGACATCGATCTTCTCCTGGTCATGTGCTGCTGCTTCGGCGTTCCTGGGGCATTTCTCATCGCGGTGACACCGTGGTTCAGGCGCTCCAGCCGCCTCCGACGGCCCGGCTCGCGAGGTAGGAGTCGCGCAGCGCCTTACGCAGTCCGGGGACGAACGCGTCGAACCGGGCCGCATGCGCCTTGAGGCCGGACCTGTGGGTGCGGCGGTCCTCCTTGCTCCACACCGAGCTCAGCTCCAGCTCCACGGCCAGCACAGCCATGGCCAGTTCGTCCGTCAGGCCCTCGGCCGGAGGACCGGCGAGGACGGTCGCGCGCACCCGCTCCTGGAGGGCGTCCACCAGCTCCGGGTGGACCACGGTGACCCGGTCGACGGGGACGACCCCCAGCTTCTTCTCGCGCGTGAGGGCGATGTCCCCGGAGGCGAGCAACTGGTCGCGCACCGGGGTCTCGGCGGTGTGGGCCTTGTTGTGCAGGAACGCGAGCCACTTCTTGGGCTTGTCCTCAGGCAGGTCGTACCAGACCGCGGCGGTGAAAGGGTCCTCGGGCGGGTGACCGGGGAGTCGCCGAACCCTGCCCCCGGTGGCGTCCAGCAGGCCCTCGCGGGCCAGCTCGGTCATCGCCCCGGCCCGTAACAGCTGGCCGCGCCCCTGGATGTTGTCGAGCTGGAACTTCTCCTTCCTGGCGGTGTAACAGAGCAGATACAGCTTCTGGGCGAGAGTCGTGGGCACGATGGTTTTCCCATAGGTCGGTCGTGGCGGGACGGGGGTTGAAGGTTACGGAAGGAGGCGGTAAGCGCAGCAGGCCGATTTTCCTCACTTTTTGTCCCGCAGTTCCCCGAAACACCTTTACGTGAAGAGAAGACGCGAAAGTCCGGCGTCCACTCCCTGCCACGCGGTAGTGAGTGAGATATCTCCTGCTGCCGTGTCTTCCTGCGTGACTACTACCTCCGGTTCGAGCCCTGAAACTGGTGACGTTACGGCACACTTCTGTGCGTCCTGGGGGAGTGGGCATATGGTGACACGGGTGTGTTTTATGCCCTACTCGGCACACAGGGTCCCGGCCGAATGCGAGCACCTGACTTCTGTTGATCAGACGTGGTTCCGGTCGAAGGGCTGTTCCGCGATTCCCGGTGGATAAGAGTTGTCCCGCCAATTCCCGGCAAATCAATCGGAACGTCCATACGCATCCAGTATGCGGACGCCCCTCCGCCTTGCGACGCCCCGCATCCGACGCAGCGTGCTGAGCGCGGCGAGGTGTCGTAGCTGTCGTCGCGCGCCCGCCGGGAATTGCGGGACAGTTCTGAGGGGTGTAAGAGCAGATTCGACGTTCCGTTCCGCCTGATCGGTGAGAGGCGTGATGGCGTCGATGCCGGAATTTCCGGAGCAGCGGGGGGAGTCGCTGCTCGAGAGCGGGGCAGAGGTGCACGCGCGAGACGATCACACGATCGAGAATCCGAGCTGAACGATGCGGGCGCATGCGCCCGAAATCCGCACGTTCCGAGGTCGTGCGGAGTCGGTTCGTGCGGCAGCACGACCGGGCAGCACCGCCTTTCCTGGCGGCGCTGCTGCGTCATGCGCTCGAACACGGAGGTCGTGCCGCTGCCGTAACGGGTGGACGACCGTCGTGCTCGGCCGACCGGCCTTCGTGGCAGGCCGTGGTGTCGATCTCCACTGCATCGGCTCACGCGGAGTGCGATCGCCCACACCGGTCGTTCGGTCTGGGACTGGGTATGTTCGGGTCTCGTGGCGGGTCCGGCGTCATCGGCCGGGCCGCACCGCGAGCACCCGAAGCATGGACCTGAACGGGCCGTCCCGGCCGTGGCCTTGCACGTCACGAAACCCGGCAGCTGTCCTCAGGGTCGCTCAACGGTCAGGCCGTGCGTATGCGCGCGCGGGTGACGGCCGGCTGCGACTCAACGCTTCGCAGGGACGAAGGGGCGGGTGGTTGCGGGCGTATCCGTCTTGCAGACCGTGCCGTCGGCGGGGTGCGTGCCGTGGAGGAGTGCAGCGTCAACGGCTTTGTTCACGCATGAGTTGATGCCGTAGGAGCCGTGCCCGACTCCTTCACGTGTGAGCAGGACCGCGGAGTCCAGGGTCCGGGTCATGTTCTCGGCCCAGTGGTGGGGGGTGACGGGGTCCAGTCGGCCTGCGACCACCAGCGCCGGGGGCGCACCGGAGCCTGTGAGCGGCTTGGTGACGCGGTCCTTGTTCGGCGCGGGCCACCGGGCGCAGTTCAGGGCGGAGTAGGCGGCCCGGGTCCCGATCCGCTTCGCCTCAGCAGTGGCCTTGGTCGCTGCGGCCTTGTGCGCGGCGATGCCTGACGGGGTCTTCCAATCGGCGCAGCGTACCGCTGTGTGAGTTTCGAACATCGCGGTAGGGACGGGGAAGGGGGAGACCGTGATGCTGCTCCACAGGGTGGAGAGGAGTGCGCCGTCGCCCTTCTCTGCTGCCAGCAGTGCCGAGGTCAGCAAGGGCCAGACGTTCTGGTCGCCGGCCAGGGCCCGGGTGGTCTCCAGGGCCATGGCGCCGTCGAACTCGCCGCCCTGAGTGGCGCCCTCGGCGGGTGCGATCTTCAGTGGTTTCGCTTCCAGTGTGTCGATGAGTGTGTCGAAGGCCGCCTCCGGGTCGCCTGCCCCGAACGGGCACACTGCGGTCCCTTCGGAGCGGCAGGTCTTGAACCAGGCGTCCAGGGTTCGTTCGCTTGACACGGCGACGTCGTTCTGGAAGGGGAGGGAGTTGCCGAACCACTGGTTGGTGTCGACGGGCGCGTCGAGCACCATCTGGCGTACGCGGTCAGGGAACAGGGTGGCGTACATCGGCCCGACCACGGTGCCGTAGGACAGCCCGTAGTAGGTGATCTTGTCCTCGCCGAGCGCGGAGCGGACCTGGTCGATGTCGCGGGCCACGTTGTCGGTGGACAGGCTGGCGAGGAAACTCTTGCTCTGGTGCTTGGCGCAGCCGTCGGTGAACGTGGCGGCATCGGCCAGCAGTTGCGGCAGAGGCTTACCCCCGGGGATCGCAGGGTCGAAGTCGGTGCCGGCGGCCTCGGCTCGTTGCTCGTCGGTCAGACAGCGGACGGCCTGCGATTCGCCGACTCCGCGCGGGTCCATCGCGATGACGTCGAATCTGGCGAGCACCGCGGGCGAGAAGGCGCCCGGAGTGCCAGCCGTTTTGGGTAGATTGCGCAGTGTTTCGGTGGCCGAGACCCCGGGCCCGCCCGGGTTGAAGATCAGGCTGCCGATGCGGTGGCCGGGATCGGTGGCCCGGTGCCGCATGACCGCGAGCGGAATCTGAGCGCCCTCGGGGTCGGTGTATTCCTGCGGCACCTTGATCGTGGCGCATTCCAGGTTCTTCCCGCACGCGCTCCAAGCGAGCGGGGCCGGGGAGGGGGCCCGGGTCGACGTGCCCGCTGCGGACACGCTGCGCAGCCCCGAGGTACCGGACGAACACCCCGTCAGGACCATGAGGGCTGCGGCGAACGCCGTCCCGTACCGGGCGGCGGGCCGTGACCTCGACTGGATCATGATGATCTTCCTTTCGCCGTACTCATGTCATTCCGTGCAGCCGGGCCGTGCCGGTTGCGCAAGGGGCCTGCCGAAGAGGGCTGACGTATTCGTGCCTTCCTCGCTGCGAGAGGTCAGTGACCGGCCATGTCGAGCAGCGAGGAGTACCGCAGGCGGAGCGCGCGCTCCATGCTCGCCAGAACGGCCCCGCCCCCGAGTGCGAGGTTCAGCCAGATCGGCAGGTGTATCGGTGATTCGAACGTGCCGACCCGTTCCATGACGGGAGGGATGTGAGAGAGGGGGTCGGCGAGCTGCAACAGGTTCAGGCCCACACCGACGACAAGCAGCAACACCGATCCGACGCCGATAGCCCGGCTCAGTCCCGGATGGCGGGCACCGAAGCGCGCCCGCCGCCCCTCCGCCGAGGCGGGTTCGGGCGTGAGCTGACGGGGCCGGCCGTCCAGGGGGCGGTAGTGGCAGCGTTTGATGCCGAAGTTGCTCATCGCCACCTCGATCACACCCCCGTCGACGGGGAAGACCGCGGGCAGTCTCGACTCGGCCACGTGCCTGCCGTCCAGGAACAGATGTGCCCGGATCCTGCTGTTGTCCAGCCGCGCCCAGTGCCGTACGTCGACGGCGTGCAGGCGGGCCTGCTCGCCGTCACCCGGAAGACGTAGCCAGAACAAGGAGCGCAGGGGGAGCTGCCACCAGCGGAACGGCTGCATCTCCCTGCCGTCTCCCGGCTTGAGGCGCTTTGATGCCGCCCACTGCTTCCACGCCATGCCTCGCCGCCCTTTCGCGCATCGCCGCACCTCACTGGTACAGCGTGTCGGAAAACGTTAACACGCTGTACTAGTACGCCGTGCTAGTACGTTGTGATAGTACAGTGAGGGAGTTGGGAGAAACGAAGGAGACCGGAGCATGAGTACACGCGAGAGGATCCTCCAGGCCGCCGCGGAGATGATCGCCGAGGACGTGGCGGCGAATCTGAGCGTGCGAGCGGTTGCCGCGCGTGCGGGAGTGAGTACCGGCTCGCTGAGGTTCCACTTCCCCACCCAGCGCGCCCTGCAGGACAGCTTGCTCGCGCGGATCTACGAAGAGCTGCTGCCCGGCGACCCGATTCGGGACCGGACACTGCCGCCCCGCGAACGGCTGCTGAACTGCCTGCGGCAGGTTCTCGCACCACTCGGCACCGGCGAAGACGCGCGAACCGCGTGGGGTACGACATATCGGGCCTTCATCGAACCCGAGCCGACCGAACCGGTACGCGCCGCCTACCTCGGCCATCAGCGGGAGGCGGAGCGCCGGGTCGAACACTGGCTGACCGTGCTTGCCGAGGAAGGCGTACTGCCCCCGGGGGACCACACCCGCAACGTCAGATTCCTTCTCACCGTCCTCAACGGCCTCTCGGTCGAACGCGCCCTGCCCACCAGCGAATCCGTCCTCAGCCGCGAGACCGAGACCCTCGAGGCCGCCGTCGACCACGTCCTGTCTTCCGGCTCCGCACCACCCGCCGGGCCGACCCGGCCGTGAACCGGACCGACCACCCCTGCGCACCGGTTCCCCACCGGTCAGGGGCGTGAGAGCACAGGGAGACGGGCTCTCCCTCGTGCCGGCCGCGGTGGTCGGCGGAGCTCGGCCGGCACGCTGCCGGGCGTGGAGTCCACGACGGCGACCTCGGTGACGGGGGCATGTCGACGATGCCGCGCCGGCGGACCGTGCGCGGGGGAAGACCCCGCGGGCGTCGTATCCCCCCGGGTACCCGGTACGCGTCGTCCGGACCGCAGCCACCGGGCCGTGTGCACCTCGGTCATCTCCCCGCGTCTCCACGTATCTCCGCACCGTCTGCGAGAGGGTGCGGGCCGCATCCTCGTACGACCTCCCCGCACAGGCCTGCTGTTGCGTCATGGTTTTCAATGAGCCACGGCGCGAGCGCGCCGACAGCACCGGACGGTGAAGGAGACATCGCTCATGGCGTGGAGCACCCGGGAGATGGCGGAGCTGGCCGGCGTCAGCCTCAGGGCCGTACGGCATTACCACGACATCGGCCTGCTCGAGGAGCCGGAGCGCCGCTCCAACGGATACAAGCAGTACGGCGTCAGCCATCTCGTCCGGCTTCTCAGGATCAAGCGCCTCACCGCTCTGGGCTTCTCCCTCTCCCGGATCGCGGACATGCGTGACGGCCCGGACTCCGACCCGGACCCGCGTGATCTGCGGGCTCTCGACGCCGAACTGGCCGCCACGATCGAACGACTGCAACACGCCCGCGCAGAGGTCGGCGCCCTCATGCGCAGAACCGCCGCGAGCGATCTCCCCCTCTTCTTCGCCTCCGTGGACGAGACGGCGGAGCTCCCTGACCCGGACCGCTCTTTCGTCACCGTCCTCGGTACGGTCCTCGGCCCCAAGGGGATGGACGCCTACGCGGACTTGCTCCACGAGGAGCCGCAGCCGGTGGCACGCGAACTCGACGAGCTTCCCGCCGATGCGGACGAGCCGACGCGCCGGAACCTCGCCGAGCGTCTCGTGCCTCATGTCCGAGGTCTCCGGGCCAGGCACCCCGGGTTGAACGACCTCGCCTCGGACGCGCCCCGCGGTCGGCAGCACACCGCTCGCACCCTCGGCAGAGCCATCACCGATCTCTACAATCCGGCCCAGGTCGACGTGATGCGGCGTCTCCAGGAGCTCCTCTCCGATCCGGGCGACCCGCGATGACCGCCCTGCCGGCTCCACCGGCCACCGGATGCCATCCGTCGCGGATCAGCAGACCCGGCGTCGAGGTGGTCAGTCCGCGCGGCAGGACGTGTCCTTCGCGGGCATCACCCCCGACGAGGTAGCGCGTGGTGAGGTTCGACGCGCAGGAGTTCCTGCCCAGGACGCACACACCGTGCCCGCTGTCGTCGACGCTCACCAGCCGCGCCCTGTCGCCGAACTTCTCGCGCAGCATCTTCCCGCCCCGGTGCGGGGTCGACGCGTCCCTCCGGTTCTGCAGGAGCAGCACGTTGCGCGGGCCCTCGGCGTCGATCTGCACCGGCGGCTCGGCGGGGGCGTACGGCCGGAAGGCGCACGGTGTGATGTCGGCGGTGGCGGCGCCGACCAGCGCGGGGCGGTCTGGCCGGCGCCGAGGAGAAGCTCGCTCAGCTCGGTCGGTGCCGCGGGCAGCATGCGCCGTGCCCCGGCGACCCCACCGTGCAGGGTGCTCGACGGACCCGCGAAGGCCGGAGAAGCATGCCTCACACGCCGTTCAGGACGCGATCGAGTGCCGCCCGGCCCAGGGGTCCCCAGTGCGGTTTGCCGCCCGGAAGGCCCCGATCTCCGTTCTGCCCCATGGACATCAGGAAGAGACTCTTCATCGCGGCCAGCCCGCGGGCGCGGCGGATCGCCGCCTCGTCCGCACGCGCGTACAGGTCGAAGAAGCGTGACGCCGTGCCCGCGGGGAGCAGCACCCATGCGGCGGCGATGTCCCACGCGGGGTCGCCGGCGAACAGGGCACCGAAGTCGACGACGCCCGAGAGCGTTCCGTGCGAGACGACGACGTTCGCGGGATGGAGGTCGCCGTGCACCCATACCGGCGGGCCTTCCCACGCGTCTGCCGCGACGGCGTCGTCCCAGACGGCCCGGACGTCAGCAGCGATGTCGTCGGGGGCAACGGCCCGGAAGAAGTTCTCGAAGGCCTCCGTGCAGTTCCCGGGACGGGCACCGAAGTCCGTGGGGATCGGTGCCTCGGCGGGCGCCTCCCCGTGGAGCGCCCTGAGGAAGCGTGCCAGCGTATCGGCGGCGTGGGAGCCGCGGCTGATCGAGCCGTGGTCCAGCGGCTCGCCGGGAACCCACGTCATCACGGTCCAGTGCTTGGGGAAGCGCTCGGACGGTGTGCCGAGACGTACCGGGGTCGGCACCGGGAGCGGCAGACGCGGGGCCAGCACGGGCAGCCACCGTCGCTCCTTGAGCTGGAGCTCCGGGGTAGGGTCCATGCGCTGCATGCGCACGGCCAACTCGTCGCCGAGCCGCCACATCTGGTTGCCCCAGCCGCCCGGCACCTCGCGGACGGCCAGCCCGGCGAGGTCGGGGTGCTGCTCCCGCAGCAGGTCACGGACCAGGTCCGGGGTGATCTCGATCTCGGTCATGCGACGTCACAGTACCGAGGCGGCAGGCGGAACGGCTCTCGCTCCTGAACGCGCCGGGAGGCCGGTGTTCGGCCACCCGCCCGAGATGGCCGGAGTTCGTCTCTCCCGGCCTGAGTCTCACGCCGCGCGGATCGCCGTCTCCTCCGCGTTCCTGGAGACGGCTCTCGGGCCCGGCGCTGACGAACCGTCCGAAGGCTCGACCGCACGCGGCGAGGAATCGTGAGGGGACTCTGTTCAAGCGCCCCTGTCCTGGCTACGTTACCTCCAGTAACAGATGCGGGCCTGTCCGACGGCGCGCCGCCCACCCCTGCCTCTGGAGTCCACCATGACACGTTCCTCCACCTGTCGTCCTCGCCGCCGAAGCCCCCTCCGTGCGGCCTTCCTCGTCGCCGTGGGGTTGACCGCGGGCGTGCTGCCCACCCTCCCCGCCTCGGCCGGCGCCAGCGAGACGCCGCGGCAGTTACGGGAGACCGGCTCGGCCGCGCTCAAGGAGGTGTTCTTCGTCGGCAACAACTGGGAGGGCACCGCCGACGTCATCAACTCCCGTGGCGACTACGCCAAGGTAGGCCGGATCGACATGATCCCCGACAAGAAGGAGCGCTTGCGGGAGATCTACCTCAACCCCGTCAAGCTCGCCTTCTTCCTCGGCATCCGGCTCGGCCCCGGTGAGGGGCACGATCAGTACGTCGACGACATGTACACCACGACGGACGGCACATCCGTCGTCGCCTCCCGGCCGAGTTTCGCCGACGTGGTCTCCATCGACGTGCGGAGCGGCACCATCAACTGGCGCTTCCCGGTGTCCGGTTTCCGTTCCGACCACATGGCGGTCTCCCCCGACGGCACCCAGGTCGCCGTCTCCTCCTCCACCTCCAACACCGTGCACGTGCTCGACATGGTGACGGGCAAGGAGGCAGGCAACTTCAAGACGGGCGACAAACCGCACGAGAACGTGTACACCGACGGCGGCGCCCACCTCTGGAACATGGCCATCGGTGAGGTCAACACCGACATGGACGCGCCCTGGCAGGACTTCACCAAGGGCGACCGCCGCATCACCGTCGCCGACGCGAAGACCTTCCAGGTCAAGAAGATCATCGACATGCGCGAACGGCTCGACGCCTTCGGCCGCAAGGACCTGTCCGACGCGCTGCGCCCCGTCGCCTTCACGCCTGACGAGTCGAAGATGTACTTCCAGGTCTCCTTCTTCAACGGGTTCGTCGAGTACGACGTGCGCAACGACAAGATCACCCGAGTGAAGACGCTGCCGAAGAACCCGGGGACCAGCGACGATCGCACCACCTACGTCAACGACTCCCGGCATCACGGCATGTCCATGAGCCCTCGGGGTGACAAGCTCTGCATCGCGGGAACCATGGACGACTACGTCACCGTCGTCGACCGCGAGACGCTTCAGGAGGGCCCGCTCGTCACCGCCTCCAAGCCGTACTGGGCCACCGTCAGCGGAGACGGTAAGCACTGTGTGGTGTCCGAGAGCGGTACCGACCAGGTGACGGCGATCGACTTCGCGACCGGCGAGAAGGTCACCTCGATCCCCGTCGGCGACCACCCCCAGCGGGTCCGCCTCGGCCACATCCCCACGGACTGGACCGGCCCCGCCACCGGCTGAGACGCGCAGGAGCCCCCGTGCCGCCATGACCCGAACCCCTCGCGTCCGGTCGTGCCCCCGCCGCACCGGGTCCGACGGTGCTGACGCACGCCGTGCGGGCCCCTTCCTGAACAGCCAGCAGTGGAGCCGGTACGTTCTCCAACCGCCGTACGCCCCACCCTGTACGGCCACCGGGTAGGGGACCGGCCAGGGCGACGGCGGCTCCGGGTGCCGCGGCGCCGTCCTCTTCCGGGTTCGGGTGAGGCGCGGGAGTGTGCGGAAGCCGGAGGCGGAGGAGACGGGAGTGACGCAGCGCGGCCGTCGTGCGGCGATCGAGCCCCGAGCTGTCGAGGATGCCGGAGTGGTCTCCCAGCGGCAGCGAGCGGCGGAACGCGCCGGCACGACGGGTCCTGCGTCCCCCGCGCCGCCGCGTGGCCGAACTCGTCGAGGTGCGGGCCGGACGCGGCGCCGGGTCTCGGTGCGGGCTCCTGAGCGTCGAGCCCGCGACCGGACGCCGAGCGCGCTCGCGAGGGCCGCCGCCGTCACGGCGGCGGCCCAGGACCGTCGGCGAGGTCCTCAGGTGCGGGTCCAGCGCTGGTTGCTGCCGTTCGAGCAGGTGTAGAGCTGGATCAGGGTGCCGTTGGCGGTGCCGGCTGCGACGGCGTCGAGGCAGAGCCCGGACTGCACACCGACGATGGATCCGTCGGAGCCGAGGCGCCATTTCTGGTTGTCGCCGCCCCAGCAGCTGTAGATCTGGACCGCGGAGCCGTTGCCGGTGCCCCCGGCGTCCAGGCACTTGTTGCCGTACACCCTGAACTCGCCGGCGTCGGTGTACGTCCACTGCTGGTTGGTCCCGCTGTGGCAGTCCCACAGGTGGAGCTGGGTGCCGTCGGTGGTGCTGGTGCCGGGTACGTCCAGGCAGCGGCCCGAACCGACGCCCTTGATCTGTCCGGACCCCGTGGGGGGCGTCGTGGTGGAGCCGCCGTTGAGTGCGTTGAGGACGGCGGTGTAGGCGGCCTTCTTGCTGCCGTCACCGTTGAACAGCAGCGGCGTGTCCTGCGATCGCCAGGAGTCGGTGTCGCGCACACCCCAGACGGTGATGCCGAGGCAGCGCGGGACGGCCAGGCAGTCGTTGGTCACGGCGGCGTAGGTCGAGGCCGAGGCGCCCTGGATGTCGAGTTCGGTGACGGCCACGTCCACGCCGAGGGCGGCGAAGTTCTGCAGGGTGGTGCGGAAGTTGCTGTTGTAGGGACTGCCGCTGTTGAAGTGCGACTGGAAGCCGACGCAGTCGATCGGCACGCCGCGCTGCTTGAAGTCCCGGACCATGGCGTACATGGCCTGGGTCTTGGCCCAGGTCCAGTTCTCGACGTTGTAGTCGTTGTAGCAGAGCTTGGCCGCCGGGTCGGCGGTGCGCGCGGCGCGGAAGGCGGCCTCGATCCAGTCGTTGCCGGTGCGTTGCAGGTTGGAGTCCCGGCGGGCCCCCGAACTTCCGTCGGCGAAGGCCTCGTTCACCACGTCCCACTGGGCGATCTTGCCCTTGTAGTGGGACATCACGCCGTTGATGTGGTCGATCATCGCCTGACGCAGGGTGCTGCCGCTGAGGCTCTGCATCCAGCCGGGCTGCTGGGAGTGCCAGGCCAGGGTGTGGCCGCGCACCTGCTTGCCGTTCTGTACCGCCCAGTTGTAGACGCGATCAGCGGCGCTGAAGTTGAACTGTCCCCGCTGCGGTTCGGTGGCGTCGATCTTCATCTCGTTCTCGGCCGTCACCGAGTTGAACTCACGGCCCGCGATCGTCGTGTACGTCGAGTCGCCCAGCTTGCCCGAGGCGATCGCGGTGCCGAAGTAACGGCCGTTCTGCGCCGCCGCGGCGCCGAGCGTGCTCTCGGCCGCGTGCGCGGCCGGCGGCGCGACCAGTGCGGTGACCGTGCCGAGGACGCCGACGACCAGTGCCAGCAGCAGGCCGCGGAATTTCCGCCGGACGACGTGTGGGGGAAGGGCGTACGAGCCCATGAGTGTGCCTCCAAGGTGGAATTCACGGAAGGACCGGAGCGTAGGGATTGCGCCGTCCGCTCCCGTACGGGGGCGGACGGGCGGCCGGGGCGGGTCGGGACCCGGGCGATACGCGATCACCGGCCACCGCCGGCAGGGGACGGGGCGATCCTCGACACAGGCACGGGTACTCCCTCGCGGCTCAGCCGGGGGATCGCCACGCGGTGTCGCCTCCCTCTCCACCTGCGTGGAGAGCAAGGGCCCGCCGGTGCGAACCTCACCGGGACGAAACGGGGTGGCGCGGGTCTCTGTGGTGCGGGGATCTGTCGTCCGGGGGTGCGTGGATCTGACGTACGGCACGGAATACCTCAGGCCCGGAGCAGTTCGGGATGTCGAACTGTGGCCGGTTTCACAGACAGAGATGATTGAGGTATTGGCGGTGCACCGTCAACACTCCGTGCAGAAATTGTTTCTGGTTTTTCTCCGAAACTTTCGAACCCGGGAATCTTGAAAGATCGGTCTGCGCTGACCGGGCGGGGTTACGCGTCCGCGGCTGGGTCAGCCCATGGCGGAGTGGGGTGCATACGATCTGCGCGCCCATCCAGCCGCCTGGGAGCGGCTCCGCTCCGCCAGGGGAGGACGGTGCTGCCCGGCCGTCTTCGGGTGTGCCGCTCGACGTTGCATGCCCTGGATGGTCGCAGGTATTTCGGCTTCGTCAACGACACGTTCGAGAGGTCTCGAAGCCGTTCGCCGGGCCCCTGTCCTGAAAAGGACCGGCAGTTCGGCCTCTGCCCTGTACGTCGAACGCTGCGCGTGGTTCCGTCGCGTCCCAGGGTCGCGCCTGAGCCGGACCGGCCGTGAACACGACCGAACCGGGGCGCGGTGAGCGCCCCGGTTCGGGATGTGGCCCGGCTCCCGCGGTTGCCCGCGCGGTCGCCGGTGCCGGTCAGGGAAGGACGGGGAAGAGGACGAGTGTCAGGGGCGCGGTCGCGGAGGACGCGGCGTAGCAACTCGTCCCGGCGAAGGACGCGGTGTAGCTCGTCGCCGTGATCACCGTGCTCGAGACCGGCAGGGCCGGCGGGGCCAGTGTCGCCACCCCGCTGGCGTTGGTGAGTGCGGTCCCGAGGACGATGGGCCCGAGCGGCGTGTTCGCCCGGAAGGTGATCAGTTGCCCGGCGAGCGGAGCGGCGCTGGAGGTGACCTTGAGCGTGGCGCTCATCGACGGGATGACGAACGTGCCGTTGGCCCGCACGCGGATCTGCGCGGAGCCCGCAGTCAGCGTCGTGGGGGCCGGGTTCACGGTCAGGTTCGCCTTCGCCCCGGAGGGACTGTTGCAGTTGGACCCGTTGTAGACGGCGGTCACCGTCCCGCTGCCGCCCGCCGTGGTGGTGACGCAGGCACTGCCACCGGCGTTGAGCGGGACGGTCTGGATGAACCCGCCGGGGCTGGTGAAGGTCACCGTTCCGGTCGGGGTGCCGCTCCCCGGAGCGGCAGTGGTGACCGTGGCGCAGTACGTCACCGGCCGTCCACAGGTCACCGGGTTGGGAGTGACCGCGAGAACGGTGTTGGTCGGGGCGTTGTTCACCGTCGCGTTTGCGCTCCCCGTCGATGTGGTGAAACACGCGCTGCCGTTGTAGACGGCCGTGACGGAGCCACCGGTGAGGCTGCTGGTGGTCACGCAGGCCGTGCCTTCGGCGTTCAGCGGGACGGTGGTGCTGAGCCCGCCGGCGCCGGTGAAGGTCACGCTTCCGGCGGGGGTGCCGGTGCCGGGTGCGACGGCCTTGACGGTGGCGCACACGGTCACGGACTGGCCGCAGACCGAGGGGTTCGGGGTGATCGTGACGGTGGTGGTGCTGGCCGCCTGGTTGACGGTGACGGGGGCGGTGCCCGTCGAGGAGGAGAAGCAGCCGCTGCCGTTGTAGACGGCCGTGACGGTACCGGTTCCCAGGTTCGTCGTGGTGACGCAGGCGGTGCCGTCGGCGTTCAGCGGGACGGTGGTGTCGAGCCCGCCGGGGCCGGTGAAGGTGACGGTTCCGGTGGGGGTGCCGGTGCCGGGTGCGACGGCGGTGACGGTGGCGCACACGGTGACCGATTCGCCGCACACGGACGGGTTGGGGTCGATCGTGACGGTGGTGGTGCTGGCTGCCTGGTTGACGGTGACGGGTGTGGTGCCCGTGGAGGGGGCGAAGCAGCTGTCGCCGTTGTAGACGGCTGTGAGGGTGCCGGTCCGGAGGGTGGTGGTGGTGACGCAGGCAGTGCCGTCGACGGCCAGTGGGACCGTCTCGTTCACTCCGCCGGGGCCGGTGAAGGTGACCGAGCCGGTGGGAGTGCCGGTGCCGGGTGCGACGGCCTTGACGGTGGCACACACGGTGACCGTCTCGCCGCACACGGACGGGTTGGGGTCGATCGTGACGGTGGTGGTGCTGGCCGCCTGGTTGACGGTCACGAGCGCGGTGCCCGAGGACGGGGAGAAGCATCCGTCGCCGTTGTAGACGGCCTTGACCGTTCCACCCGCGAGGCTGGTGGTGGTCGTGCACACCTTCCCGTTCGTGTCCACCGGCAGCGTCAGGTTCAGCCCGCCGGGGCCGGTGAAGGTGACCGAGCCGGTGGGGGTGCCGGTGCCGGGTGCGACGGCGGTGACGGTGGCGCATACGGTGACCGACTGGCCGCAGACGGACGGGTTGGGGTCGACCGACACCGAGACGCTGCTGGCCGCCTGGTTGACGGTGACGGGGGTGGTGCCCGTGGAGGAGGTGAAGCATCCGTCGCCGTTGTAGACGGCTGTGAGGGTGCCGGTCTGGAGGACGCTGGTGGTGACGCAGGCGGTGCCGTCGATGCCGAGGGGTACGGTTTCGTCGAGTCCGCCGGGGGCGGTGAAGGTGACGGTTCCGGTGGGGGTGCCGGTGCCGGGTGCGACGGCGGTGACGG
>NZ_MDKB01000001.1:206621-207814 GCF_001715295.1 Streptomyces griseus
GGAGGGTGGTGGTGGTGACGCAGGCGGTGCCGTCGACGGCCAGTGGGACCGTCTCGTTCACTCCGCCGGGGCCGGTGAAGGTGACGGTTCCGGTGGGGGTGCCGGTGCCGGGTGCGACGGCGGTGACGGTGGCGCATACGGTGACCGTCTCGCCGCAGACGGACGGGTTCGGGTCCACCGAAACCGAGACGCTGCTGGCTGCCCGGTTCACCGTCACGTCGAAGACGGCGTCCGAGCCGGCGAAGCATCCGTCGCCGCTGTAGGAGGCCATGTAGGTGCCACCGGCGAGACTGCTGGTGGTCAGGCACGCTGTTCCGTCCGGCGAGACGGGAGACGTCTCGTTCAGCCCGCCGGGGCCGGTGAAGGTGACGGTTCCGGTGGGGGTGCCGGTGCCGGGTGCGACGGCGGTGACGGTGGCGCATACGGTGACCGACTGGCCGCAGACGGACGGGTTCGGGTCCACCGACACCGTCACCGCGCTCGTGGCCGGGTCGACCGTGACGTCCGTCGCGCCGGTGGACGGCAGGAAGCAGCCGTCACCGCTGTAGGAGGCGCTGACCGTGCCGTTGACGAGGCTGTCGGTGGTGAGGCACGCCATGCCCTGGGGGTCCAGCCCCACGACCTGGGTGGTGCCGTCAGGAAGAAGGAAACTGAGGGTTCCGGTGGGTGTTCCGCTGCCCGGGGCGACCGCTGTCACCGTCGCGCACACGGTGACCGTCTCGCCGCAGACGGACGGGTTCGGATCGACCGACACCGTCACCGCGCTCGTGGCCGGGTCGACCGTGACGTCCGTCGCGCCGGTGGACGGCAGGAAGCAGCTGTCGCCCGTGTACGAGACGTTGACCGTGCCGGTTTCCAGTGTGGTCGTCGTGACGCAGGCGGTGCCGTCGGTGGCCAGGGGTACGGTTTCGTCGAGTCCGCCGGGGGCGGTGAAGGTGACCGAGCCGGTGGGGGTGCCGCTGCCCGGGGCGACCGCTGTCACCGTCGCGCACACGGTGACCGTCTCGCCGCACACGGACGGGTTCGGATCTACCACCACCGACACCGTACTCGTGGCCGGGTTGACTCCCACCTCCGTCATATCCGTGGAGGTGGTGAAGCAGCTGTCGCCGTTGTAGACGGCTGTGAGGGTGCCGGTCTGGAGGGTGGTGGTGGTGACGCAGGCGGTGCCGTCGGTGGCCAGGGGTACGGTT
>NZ_MDKB01000001.1:207824-208335 GCF_001715295.1 Streptomyces griseus
TCTCGCCGCACACGGACGGGTTGGGGTCGATCGTGACGGTGGTGGTGCTGGCTGCCTGGTTGACGGTCACGAGCGCGGTGCCCGTGGAGGGGGAGAAGCATCCGTCGCCGTTGTAGACGGCTGTGAGGGTGCCGGTCTGGAGGGTGGTGGTGGTGACGCAGGCGGTGCCGTCGGTGGCCAGGGGTACGGTTTCGTCGAGTCCGCCGGGGGCGGTGAAGGTGACGGTTCCGGTGGGGGTGCCGGTGCCGGGTGCGACGGCGGTGACGGTGGCACACACGGTGACCGTCTCGCCGCACACGGAGGGATCCGTGTCGACCGACACCGAGACGCTGCTGGCCGCCGGATCGACCGTGACACTCTGCGCGCCCGTGGAGATGGCGAAGCAGCTGTCGCCGTTGTAGACGGCTGTGATGGTGCCGGTCCGGAGGGTGGTGGTGGTGACGCAGGCGGTGCCGTCGACGGCCAGTGGGACCGTCTCGTTCACTCCGCCGGGGGCGGTGAAGGTGACGGT
>NZ_MDKB01000001.1:208345-494216 GCF_001715295.1 Streptomyces griseus
ACTGGCCACAGACGGAGGGATCCGTGTCGACCGACACCGAGACGCTGCTGGCCGCCTGGTTGACCATCACGTCCACGCTCTGACCGGCGCCCAGGAAACAGGTGTCTCCGCCGTAGGTGACCGTGACCGTGCCGGTCTGGAGGGTGGTGGTGGTGACGCAGGCGGTGCCGTCGACGGCCAGTGGGACCGTCTCGTTCACTCCGCCGGGGCCGGTGAAGGTGACGGTTCCGGTGGGGGTGCCGGTGCCGGGTGCGACGGCGGTGACGGTGGCGCATACGGTGACCGTCTCGCCGCAGACGGACGGGTTCGGATCGACCGACACCGTCACCGCGCTCGTGGCCGGGTCGACCGTGACGTCCGTCGCGCCGGTGGACGGCAGGAAGCAGCTGTCGCCCGTGTACGAGACGTTGACCGTGCCGGTTTCCAGTGTGGTCGTCGTGACGCAGGCGGTGCCGTCGGTGGCCAGGGGTACGGTTTCGTCGAGTCCGCCGGGGGCGGTGAAGGTGACCGAGCCGGTGGGGGTGCCGCTGCCCGGGGCGACCGCTGTCACCGTCGCGCACACGGTGACCGTCTCGCCGCACACGGACGGGTTCGGGTCGACCACCACCGTCACCGCGCTCGTGGCCGGGTCGACCGTCACGTCCGTCGTACCGGTCCCGCCCGCGTAACACGCGTCGCCACCGTAGGACACGGTGACAGTGCCGGTCTGGAGGACGCTGGTGGTGACGCAGGCGGTGCCGTCGACACCCAGGGGTACGGTTTCGCCGAGCCCGCCGGGACCGCTGAAGGTGACCGAGCCCGAGGGGGCGCCGACGCCTGACGAGACCGGCGACACAGTGACACAGAGCGTTACCGGCTGACCGCATACCGAAGGGTTCGTGTCGGCCGAGACGGCGACCGAGACCGGTGCGAGCTCCACCACGTGCAGCGTCAGGGGGGAGTTCGACGCGTCGAAGTTCTCGTCACCGGTGTAGAAGGCGGCCGACTGGTGGAAGCCGACGTCCAGGTCGCTGAAGGTGACCTGCGCCTGCCCGTTCGCGTCCACCGGAGCGGTCAGCACCGGGCCGTCGTCGCTGACGATGAAGGACACCAGGCCGGTGGGGGCCCCCGCCGCCGGAGGGACGGGGGTGACCTGCGCGGTGAAGGTCACCGGCTCGCCGCAGTGGGAGGGTTCGGGATCGAAGGTCAGCGTGGTGGTGGTCCGCGCGAAGGCCACCTCCTGGGTGTCCGCACCTGTGGACGGGTCGTACTCGGCGTCACCCGAGTAGGTGGCCTCCACCGCGTGGAGCCCGACACCGAGAGCGTCAGTCGTGTACTGGGCCTGGCCGCTCAGGTCGAGCGGAACCGTCGCGAGGGGCACGGCGTCGACGGAGAATTCGACGCTTCCGGTCGGGACGGGACCGCCGGCCAATTCCGGCTGGACGGTGGCGGTGAAGGTGACCGGCTGACCGAAGACTGATGGATCGGGCGCCGATGTCACTGAGGTGGTCGAAGTGGCCATGCTCTGGCTCCTTTCAGATGACGCACGAGAGCAGGTGATCGCCATTTCGCGGCGTGCGGTGTCGGCCGGATCACGGGCACGAAATGTGGACGCACCGATCCGGCGTTCCGGTAATAGCCGTTGGTTCCAGCGGAGTTGGAGGCATCACCCGCCGATAGGAGAAGTAGGCGCTTCCGGGGATGTGTTGGGCTAGAGGAGCGACGCTTGTGTCACACTTCCGGCGCAGCGCACCGGGGGGTACAGGAGGTGTGAAACTCCTGCCGCACGGCGCATGTGTACCGCCCCGTGCCACTGCCCGCGCGGGAGGTGCTTCGCCCGGCAGCACTTTCCGATCACACGGAAATCGCGATGGGTAGAGGAAAGAGCGCTGAACTCGGGCGGTGCACGGTATTTCGTGGTCACTCGAAGACCCGGCGTGCCGCCCCATGCGGCAGCCCGCCGGTACACCAGGCGACTGGTGTACCGGCGGGCTGAGGTGTGGGGTGCGCGGCGATCAGGCGTTTGCGGCGCCCCGTCGGGCTCTACCGGGGGACCGCGGTGATGGAACCGCGGCCACCTGCCCTCTTGTTGGCGGCGTCGGCCTCTCGTCGGGTGGGGAACTCGCGCGTGATGCCGTCGGGGAGGACCAGCCGGTAGACGATCACGGAACGGCCGGTGCGTCCGCAGTTGCAGGGTGCCATGGTCATCCTCCTTCCGTCGCCCGGGTGGGCGGCCGATCAAGGGGTCGGGTCGAATTGGGGGTAAGTGCAAGGGAGTTCGGCCCGCACCCTCTATTCCCGCAAGCTGCCGCAGCGACACTCGCCCCCATTTCTTCGTATGAAATGAAAGACAGGGAATGGTCGGTACGGTCAGCGCCTCGGTCGGCTCAGTCGAGCCAGCTGCTCGCCAGGCCGGTCAGATAGGAAAGGGTCAGAACGGTGGTACCTGCCTGGAACCAGGTCTCCTGGCCCGCCCAGTAGGCGAGTGCGGTGACGGCGCCCGCGACCCAGACGCTGACGCACCATCCGCAACTGACCAGGTATGCCGGCTGGGAGTCGTCGCCGAAACGACCGGCGACCCGGGTGCGGAATCCCGCGGCGAGGGCGTCTTTCGTGATGAATCGCGTGACGCGACATACGGTGCCGAGCGAAAGAAGGAAGACCAGCACACTCATGGCCATCATCGTAAGGTTTCCCCTTGCTGCCTCTCCCGCTTTTCCCGCAATTCGACTGCCCGGATCTCGGCCACCGCGCGGAGCGGGTCGACTCGCCTGGAAGGGAAGGGAGTTGCGGCTGACCTCTGTGGTGCGGCCCGATCACGGCCGGTCGATGTGGGTCCTCGCGGTCAGCGGGCTTCCCTCTCCGTACTCAACCACGATGCACCCCGGAGGCTCCGCGCCGGCGAAGGACCCTCCCGCGCCGGCTCCGCCGGGCGGGTCGGACGCCGTGCTGCGGTGGGGGCCGGCGCCGTGGGTCCGAGTGACGGTTGCCGGCCCCGGCGAGGTCCGCGCGGGTGACCACGCCGACGACGTGATCATGATCCAGGACCAGGAGGGGCCCCGCGGGAGAGAGGGCGGCGCGTTCCAGGACGTCGGTCATCTCCTCGTCGGGGCGGGCCAGTACACACCGCTCCAGCGGTGCGGCGACATCCCTGACACGGGTGGCCGGCCTGCGAGCGTCGGGGACGGCGCGCAGTGCGGCCACCGTGACATAGCCGGTGGGGCGGCCGTCGAGGTCGGTGACGGGGATCACCGGGCGGTCACCGGCCTGCCGCGCGGTCCCTGTGAGGAAGCGGTCGACGCTCTGCCACTCCTGACCTGTGATCGCGGGCCGCATGACCTCGGCCACCCGCAGCCCGCGCAGAGATGCGAACAGCTGGGCGCGCCGGACCTCCGCGGAGGCGACCACCATCACGAACAGTCCGACCATGCTCAGCCACAGACCCGCCCCGGCTCCGTGCAGGAACTCCAACAGGCCGCCCGCCGCCATGGCCGTTCCCGCTACCTGTCCGCAGCGGCCGGATGCCTGTGCCGCCTGCTCGCGATCGCCCCGTACGCGCCAGATCAACGCCTGGAGCACCCGGCCACCGTCCAGGGGTGCCGCCGGCAGCAGGTTGAACGCCGCGAGCACGATGTTCGTCCATCCGCCCCAGGCCAGGACCCCACCCGGAAGCGGCCAGTGCAGGACATCGCGAGCCAGGACCGAGCCGCCCAGGCACAGACCGCCGAGCACCAGGCTGATCACCGGACCCGCGGCCGCCACCAGGCCCTGGCTTCTCGCGGTGGTGGGGGATGCCATCCGGGTCACGCCCCCGAGGGCGAAGACGGTCACGTCCTTCACCGCGATCTTCGATCGTCGTGCGACGAGGGCATGACCGCCCTCGTGAGCGATCAGGCTCGCCGTCAGCAGCAGCGCTCCCACGACCGCCCAGAGCCGGTAGGCGAACGGGGAATGGCCCGGGGCCCAGGCCGGCAGGGCGCTGCCGGCCAGTCCGACACCCAGTACGAGAACCAGCAGCGGCGCGCTCCAGTGCAGCCGCAACGGCACACCCGCAATGTGCCCCAACTCGAGCGAACCGTTCATCACACCCTCCACCCCACCCGGTGGGCCGACCGTTCCGCTCTTCCCATGGTGCGTCCGCCGGCCACCCCTGGCCAGCTCCGGTCGGCCCCCGACGAAGGCTGTTCGTCCGCCGTCCCGGTCCGCGGCCTCAGACGACCCGGCGGTAGAACCACACGCCCAGCGGCGCGAAGACCGCCACGATCCCGGCGTCCCAGACGAGGGCCTGCCACACGTCGCCGGTGGCCGGGCCGCCCAGTACCAGGGTCCGCACGGCCTCGGCGGTCTGCGAGACCGGTTGGTGGTTCGCGAACGCCTGGAGCCAGCCGGGCATGGTCGCCACGGGGACGAACGCCGAGGAGGCGAAGACCAGCGGTGCGAGTACCGGGAAGGCGGCGGCCTGCGCGGTCTCCGGGTCCCCGACCCCCATGCCGACCACCGCGAAGATCCACGACATCGCGAAGCCGAACGCCAGGACGAGCAGCACACCGCCCAGGAACGCCGGCACGCCGGCGTGGATACGGAAGCCGAGGGCGAAGCCGACGGCGGTCATGAGCGTCACCACGAAGACGTTGCGTGCCAGGTCGGCGGTGGTCCGGCCGACCAGCACGGCCGAGCGGGCCATGGGCAGCGAGCGGAAGCGCTCCATCAGCCCGGTCTGCATGTCGGTGGCCAACCCGATCGCCGTGTTCATCGATCCGAAGACGGCGGTCTGCACGAAGATCCCAGGAATCAGGAAGTCCACGTAGGAGACACCGGGCGGCAGCGACGGGCTCACCACTCCGCCGAAGACGTAGCGGAACATCAGTACGAAGACGAGCGGCTGGACGGTGGAGAACACCAGCAGCCGCGGCACCCTGCGCAATGCTATGAGATTGCGCCAGGCGACCGCCGAGCCGTCGCGGACCGTGGCGGCGATCCGGCTGCTCGGCCGCTCTGCAGACAGGGGGCGTCCGGTGGTGGTCGTGGTCATTCCGTCCCCCCTCGGGTGGCGGGGCCTGCGCCGGGACCGGCACGTGTGCGGTGGCCGGTCAGGGCGAGGAAGACGTCGTCGAGACTGGATTCGCGCACGGTGACGTTCCGTGGGACGTGCCCGTCGGCTTCCAGCAGGTTCAGGATGCCGCGCAGCACTGCGAAGGCGTTCCGGCAGGGCAGCCTCAGCCGCGAGCCGTCCATCTCCGTCGTTTCTCCGAGTCGTCCTTCGATGGTGGCGGCTGCCCTCACCGCCCGGCCCCGTTCGCCCATGTCCAGTTCGATCACGGTGTTGCCCAGACGGGCCTTGAGCGCGGCGGGCGTGTCGTCGGCGATGAGGCGTCCCTGGTCCACGACGACGACCCGCTCCGCCAACCGGTCCGCCTCCTCCAGGTACTGGGTGGTCAGGAGGACTGTGGTCCCGTCGCTCACCAGTTCGCGGATCAGCTCCCACAGGGCGTTGCGACTCTGCGGGTCGAGGCCGGACGTCGGCTCGTCGAGGAAGAGGAGTGGTGGCTCTGCGACCAGGGCGGCGGCGACGTCGAGACGGCGCCGCATGCCGCCGGAGTACGTCCGCACCGGTCGGTCGGCGGCCGCAGTGAGGTCGAAGCGGTGCAGCAGGGCGCTCGCCCGGGGCCGGATTCGGGAGCGGGCCAGCCGGCTCAGCCGGCCGATCAACCGCAGGTTCTCCCGCCCGGTCAGGTTGGGGTCCACGGCGGCGTACTGACCGGCCAGTCCGATCAGACGCCGCACCTCGCCGGCCTCCCGCACCACGTCGTGTCCGAGGACCTCGGCGCGCCCGGCGCTCGGATGCAGGATCGTCGTCAGGATCCGCATCACGGTGGTCTTGCCCGCACCGTTGGGGCCCAGCAGCCCGAATACCTCCCCGGGCCGGACCTCGAAGGTCAGCCGGTCGAGGGCCACGAGCGATCCGAAGTGCTTGCTGAGGTCGTCGACGCTGACGGCGGCTCGCTCCATGGGCTGCCTCTCACTCGAGGTGGCCGTCGGCTCCGGCCGGGTCTCGCTGTGGTCCCTTCGTTCCGGCCACGCCTTCCACGTCACCCGGTGGGCCCGGTCAGCCACACGGGACAACACCGGGTGACGCCGGGAGGAGACGCCGGACCGTGAGCCGAAGCGGGTGCGCGGCCACCACGTCAGGGCTTGAGCAGGACCTTGGTCCAGCCGTCCTCCCGGCGGTCGAAACGCTGGTAGGCGTCGGGGGCCTCGGCCAGCGGGAGCCGTTGGGAGACCAGGAAGCTGGGGGTGGCCCGGCCGGCGATGATCATGTCCCGCAGTTGCCGGTTGTAGGCCTTGACGTTGGCCTGACCGGTGCCCATGCGCAGGCCCTTCTCGAAGAACCTGCCGACCTTGAAGAGCAGTTCACCCTTCTGTGCGGACTCGGTGGGACCCCCCGGGTCCGCCGGTACGTACAGTCCGACGACTCCGAGCATCCCGGTCGGCCGGACCGACTCGACCAGGCTGTTGAGCACCAGCGCCGGTTGTTCCTCCCCCTCGGCCGCGGTCGCCTGATAGCCGACGGCGTCGATGCCCTTGTCCGTACCTTCGCCGCCGGTCAGGTCCTTGATCTGTTCGGCCGCGTCACCCTGGCCGAAGTCGATGGGTGTCGCGCCGATGTGTTCGGCCAGCCGCAGCCGATCCGGTTGTCTGTCGACGACGAAGACCTTGGAGGCTCCACGGAGGAGCGAGGAGTAGGCCGCCATGAGCCCGACCGGTCCGGCGCCGAAGACGCAGACCGACTCGCCCGGCGAGACCTGCGCCAGTTCGGTGGCGTGGAAGCCGGTGGGGAAGATGTCGGCCAGCAGCGCGAAGTCGTCCTCGTGCTCCTCGCCCTGCGGCAGTTGGAGGCAGTTGAAGTCGGCGAACGGCACCCGCAGGTACTCCGCCTGGCCGCCGCGGTAGGGGCCCATGGACACATAGCCGTACGCGCCGCCGGCGAAGGGGGCGTTGACGGTCAGACAGAAGCCGGTGTATCCGGCCAGGCAGTTCCTGCAGAAACCGCAGGCGACGTTGAACGGCAGGACGACCCGGTCGCCCTTGCGTACCCGGGCCACTCCGGAGCCTGTCTCCTGGACGATCCCCATGTTCTCGTGGCCGAACACGATACCGGGCTCCGCACCGGTACGCCCCTCGTACATATGCAGGTCGGAACCGCAGATGGCTGCCGTGGTGACTTTGATGACCACATCGGTGGGCGCTTCGATCCGGGGGTCCTCGACGTCCTCCACGGTCACGCTGAAGGGTTCCTTGTACACGACCGCTTTCACTGTGCCTCCTCGGGTGGCGTACGGGTCCCCGCAGCACGAAGACCCTCACGGAAGCGGCAATATGCACCATATTACAGGCAATTGGTGGTATATGTACTCCTGGGTGTCATCCGCCCGCAGCGGTCGAGTCGGGGGGCGGCCGACCCTTGACTCGACCGCTGCGGGCGGCGGGGGGAATCCGGTGCGCGTCGGCGTGGGATGCGTGAGAGACCCGGCAGTGAGGGGCCCGTCGGGGCGGTCACGGGCAGGCGGGGGTCGGGGAGGTGCGTCAGGTCTCCGGCCGGAGGAGGCCGCGTTCGTACGCCTTCCTCAGGTGCTGAGGCACCAGGGAGGTGGTCCCGTCGACGGTGACGGGGGCGAGCGCCGGGAGGCTCGCCTTCCACCGGGCGCGGCGGTGGCGGGTGTTGCTCCGGGACATCTTGCGCTTGGGGACGGCCATGAGGTCCTTCTCGGTCGGAGGGGGGAATCCGGTGACGGGCGTGGAGGTCAGCGGCTGGAGTAGGGGAGCAGGCCCATCTCGCGGGCGTTCTTCACGGCCGTCGCGATCCGGCGCTGCTGCTGCCGGCTGACGCGGGTGACGCGGCGACTGCGTATCTTGCCGCGGTCGGAGAGGAACTTCCGCAGCAGGTCGGTGTCCTTGTAGTCGATGTGCGTGATGCCGGCCGCGTCGAGCGGGTTCGGCCGGTTCGCGCGCGCGGGCGCGGCATGGGTGGGCCGGGGCATGTCGGCTCCTGGTCGGTGTGAGGGGGGTGGATCAGATGACGGGGTCGAGGAGCTGGTCGAAACCGGTGGGCCGGGAGGCGGCGGGTCCGGAGGCGAGTTCGTCATCGGTGAGCAGGCAGGAGTCGAGCAGTGCGAGCAGCCCCGCCCGGTCGAGGTCCGGGGAGACGAAGACGAGGTGCTGGCAGCGGTCGCCGTGCTCGGGGTGCCAGTCCACGGCTGCGGCGGTGCGGCGCTCGGCGGGCATCAGCTCCCATGCGGCGTCAGGGAGCGCGGCCATCCACGGCCCGGCGCTCTCCACGCACAGGGCGCCTCCGGCGGCGTTCCATGCCAGCAGGCTGTCCGGCCGGTCCGCCAGCCAGAACCTGCCCCGGCTGCGGGCTGCCGCGCAGCACAGATCCTCCAGTGCCTCGTAGAGGCGACCGGCGTGCAACGGGCGGCGGCGGCGCCAGACGAGCGTGCTGATTCCCTCCTCGTCACAGTCGTGAGGGAGACGGGCACACGCCGGATGCTGTGCGGCCGCCGCAGCGTCCACGTCGAAGCCGGCGACCGCTGTGACCCCCAGCCGGCCGGATGCGACGCCGACCTGCTGGGCGCTGGGGTGCAACTGTCGCAGAAGCGCCAGGTCGTCCGGTCCGGTGGCGACGCTGTCGGCGACGGCGAGGACCGGAGCGTACTCCAGCTGCCGCGCGAAGGTGTCACCGACGGTGCGCTGGTCCGTGGCGGCCGCGGCCAGTCCGGCCTCCGCGAGGTCGTCGCCGTCGGACAGGCACGCCAGGACGAGGGCGGGATCCACGGCGGTCACCACGTTGGTCAACCGGAAGGCGTCCCCGCCGTGGGCGGCGACGACCTCGGCCATGCTGCGGGGTTCCACGGAATCCCACAACTCCACGACGGCCAGGCGGGTGAGGCGGCCGCGGGCCAGCCGCTCCAGTTCGGGCACGAGGTCCTCGCGCAGCGCACAGCAGGCGCAGTCGTTGACCAGAGGCGTCTCGCCGTAACCGGTCTCGCCCGTGGAGTCGCGGAGGCTCCGCCGCACGGTGCCCGCCGGAGCGGTGGACAGATCGTGATGCACCGCGACGCTGCCGGAGACCTCGCGCAACAACCGTTCGACCGTGGCACGGCGGGCTTCGGAGTGGAGTCCGGCGACGATCACCACGGGCATCGGCTCGTCGAAAGTCATCGGCGGCCCTCGCCCCGTCCGTAGCGACGCTCGAAGCGCTCGACGCGGCCGGCGGTGTCCATCACGCGGGCGGTACCGGTGTAGAAGGGGTGGCTGGCCGACGAGATCTCGACGTCGACCACCGGGTAGGTGTGTCCGTCCTCCCAGTCGACGGTCTTGTCGCTGGTCATCGTGGACCGGGTGAGGATGGCGAAATCACCGGCCTTGTCGCGGAAGACGACCGGGCGGTAGGTGGGGTGGATTCCAGGCTTCATGGGTGGGTCTCTCGATCGGGTGCAGGTGTTCGGGCGGGGCCGATGCGGTCAGCGTTCCTCGCGGAACTCGACGTGGCGTCGGGCGACGGGGTCGAACTTGCGCAGGACCAGGCGGTCGGGGTGGGTGCGGCGGTTCTTGCGGGTCACATACGTGTAGCCGGTTCCGGCGGTGGAGCGGAGCTTGATGATCGGGCGTACCTCGTTGCGGGCCATGGCGGGTAGCATACGACAATGATTTCCATTTTCGATAACTCGGTGGAGAGAAAGGCAGGATCCTCATGTCCGCGCACTGCCAGCTGACCGGCGCACGGCCGGCCTTCGGCAAGAAGATCTCCCACTCGCACCGGCGTACGTCACGCCGGTTCGACCCCAACATCCAGAACAAGCGCTACTGGCTGCCCGGTGAGGGGCGGCACGTCCGCCTGCGGCTGAGCGCCCGGGCCGTGAGGACCGTGGACGCCATCGGCATCGAGGCCGCCGTCGCCCGGATCCGGGCCCGCGGGGAGCGTGTCTGATGGCGAAGAAGAGCAAGATCGCGAAGAACGACCGGAGGAAGCGGATCGTGGCGCGTCACGCCCGACGGCGCGCCGAACTCAAGGCCGTCCTGGCGTCTCCGCGCACGACGGCCGAGGCGAAGGCCGCCGCCCGTGCGGAACTCCGGCGCCAGCCCCGGGACGCGAGCGCGACCCGGGTGCGGAACCGTGACAGCGTCGACGGCCGCCCCCGGGGCCACCTGCGCAGGTTCGGCCTCTCCCGGCTGAACGTACGGGCCCAGGCCCATGCCGGTCACCTGCCGGGGGTGACGAAGTCCTCATGGTGAATGACCCGGGGTGTGGGGGCGGCACCTTTGTGGTGCCCCCACACCGTGGTGTGCCGCCACCGCACAGGTCGGGGCGGGGTTCCGGTCGCCGTGGGCCTACTCCGCCGGGGTCCCCGTGCGGGCGGCGAGGAAGTCCGCGCTCGCCGACAGCGTGGTGAGCTCCGGTGAGTCCTCGTCGTCGATGCGGATACCGGCGCGGTCGCCGAGCGTCTCGACGAAGCTCAGGAAGTCCAGTGAGTCCATGTCGAGTGCCTCGCGGAACAGGTCGTCGGGCCCGAGCCCGGTGAGGTCGGCGTCGGGGACGGTGGAGGCGAGTGATTCCTCGACGACCTCGAGTGCTTCGGCGCGGTTCATGACTCCTCCGGTTTCTGCAAGAGGCGCTCGACCGCCGTCAGGTAGCGGGCTCCGACCGCACCGTCCGTCGCTCGGTGGTCCGCCGACAGGGTGGCCGTGACGACGGGCCGGACCCCGAGCAGGCCGTCGACGGCCCACGGCCGGTCGCTGATCCGCCCGAAGCCGACCAGGGCCACCTGCGGAGGGTGGATCAGGCCGAAGACGGTTTCCACACCCTGATCGCCGAGGTTGGTGACCGTGAGGGTGGATCCGGAGACCTCGGACCCGCGCAGCCTGCCCGTGCGGGCACGGGAGACGACGTCCTTCAGGGCGGTCATCAGCTGAGGCAGTGCGAGAGTGTCGGCGTCGTGGAGAACGGGAGCGACGAGCCCGCCGCCGCGCAGGGACACCGCGACCCCGAGGTGGACGCCGTCGCCGGCCGTGAAGTGGTCGTCGGTCCAGAAGCCGTTGAGCTCGGGGACCTCCCGGGCGGCGCGGGCCGCAGCCTTGAGCAGCAGGGCCGCGGGGAGCAGCCGCTCGGCCACGGCACTGCGCCGGTTGTGCTCGTGCAGCCAGCTCATCGCGGCGGCCATGTCGATGGTGGTGGACAGATAGTAGTGCGGGATGTCCCGGTTGGCGCGGGTCATCAGTCCGGCGATCGCCTGGCGCATCGAGGCCCCCCGCTCCTCGGCCGGACGCACCGGTGGGGCGCTGCGGCGCGGGCGCGGCGCCGCGGTTGCCGTTCCCCGGGCCGCCTTGCGCACATCGGCGGCGCGGACCGCGCCGTCCCTGCCCGTTCCCGTCACCGTGGCCGGATCGACGTCCAGTTCGGCGGCGAGCCGTCGGGCGAGCGGGGTGCTCCGTACGCGCGACGGCTGCGCGACGGCTCCGGCGGCTGCGGTCGCCTCTTCGACATCGCTTCGGGTGACGCGGCCTCCGGGCCCGGATCCTCGGAGGTTCTCCAGGTCCACGCCGCTGCGTTCCGCGAGGTGCCGGAGCAGGGGGCCCGTCCCGGTGGGCCCATGCACGGGGGCGTCTGGGGGCACGGGCACCGGAACCCGCTGGGGTTCGGGTGGGGCGGACGTCGGGGGCGGCGGCCGGAGCGGTCGTCCGGTTTCGTCCCCCTCGGTCCCACGAGGCTTCTCCGGTTCCTCCGGTCGTTCCCCGGTCGGCTCGATCAGCGCCAGCGGCGTGCCGACCGGCACCGTCGTACCCGGTTCGACGAGCAGTTCGCCCATCGTCCCGGTCTCGAAGCACTCCACCTCGATGGTGGACTTCGCGGTCTCGACGACCGCGACCGGATCGCCTTTGCGGACCGGCTCACCGGGCCGGACCAGCCATTCCTGGAGTGTGCCCTCGTCCATGTCGGCGCCCAGGGACGGCATGGTGAACTCGGCCATAGGTCATCCCACCGTCCGGTGTGCGGCCGCCACGATGTCGGCGGTCTGGGGCAGGGCCGCCTCCTCGAGCCTCCGGGCGTACGGAATGGGGACCTCCGCGCTGCACACCCGCTCGACGGGGGCGTCCAGTTCGTAGAACGCCTCCTCGGCGATGCGGGCGGAGATCTCGGCGGCGAGGCTGCCGGTGCGCCATGCCTCGTCGATGACCACCGCGCGGTGGGTACGGGCCACCGAGGCGGTGACGGCCGCGTCGTCGAGGGGGCGGAGCGTTCGCAGGTCGATCACTTCGGCGTCGATGCCCTCGGTGGCCAGTTCGTCCGCCGCGGCGAGGGCCTTGGGAAGTGAACCGCCGTAGGTGATCAGGGAGATGTCGGTGCCGGGCCTGCGGGTCACGGCGTGGTCCAGGTCCACGGGAGCGGTGGACGGGGCGATCTCGCCGGAGGCGTTGTAGAGGGTCACGTGCTCGAAGATCAGTACCGGGTCCGGGTCGGCCAGCGCCGGGGCCAGCATGTGGCGGGCGTCCTCGACGGTGGCCGGAGCCAGCACACGGAGGCCGGGGATGTGCGCGTACCAGCCTTCCAGACTGTGCGAGTGCTGGGCCCCGAGCTGCCGTCCCGCGCCCGTCGTCATGCGGATCACCAGTGGTACGGGCAGCTGACCGCCCGACATGTGCAGCAGCGTGGCGGCGTTGTTGAGGATCTGGTCGAGCGCGAGCAGGCTGAAGTTCACCGTCATGACCTCGACGACGGGCCGCATCCCGGCGAGAGCCGCACCGATACCGGCGCCCACGAACCCGGACTCCGACAGCGGGGTGTCCCGGACCCGTGCCGGCCCGAACTCCTCCAGCAGGCCGAGGCTGACGCCGAAGCATCCGCCGTACCTGCCCACGTCCTCCCCCATGAGGAAGACGCGGTCGTCGGAGCGCAGAGCTTCCCGCAGAGCCTCCCGCATCGCCTGCCGGTAGGTCGTCCCCCGCTCCTCCGGCCGGCCGTCGCCCGCCATGTCACCTCACCTCCGCCGAGGAGATCGAGGCACTGGTGACGTGACGGAGCAGGTTCTCGACCGGCTCCTCCGGCGCCTCTGCCGCCGCGTCGACGGCGCGGTCGATCTCGTCGGTGACCTGGCGCTCGATCCGGGCCAGCTCCGCATCCTCCAGCTCGCCGTTCTCGCGCATGCGCTCCGTGAGCCGGCCGATCGGGTCCCGGCCCTTCCACTGCTCGACCTCCGTCCTGTCCCGGTAGCGGTCCGGGTCGTACATGGAGTGGGCGCGGAAGCGGTAGGTGCGCAGCTCCAGGAAGTGCGGTCCCGCACCCGCCCGTACGGCTTCGGTGGCCCGACGGGCCGCGTCCTCGACGGCTTCGACGTCCATGCCGTCCACGGCCCAGGCCACCATCCCGTAGGACGCGGCGCGCATGGCCAGGTCGGTCTGCGCCTCGTGCCGTTCGATGCCCGTACCCATGGCGTAGAGGTTGTTCTCGCACACGAGCAGGAGGGGCAGATTCCACAGGGCCGCGAGGTTCGCGGTCTCGTGGAACTCGCCCTCGGCGAAGGCTCCGTCGCCGAAGAAGCAGCAGGTGACGTGCTCCTGCCCGCGCATGCGGTCGGCGAGGGCGAGCCCCGCGGCCAGCGGGAGACCGCCGGCGACGATCGCGTTGCCCCCGTAGAAGCGGCGGCTCGCGTCGAACAGGTGCATCGACCCGCCACGGCCCCCGCTGCAGCCGGTCGTCCTGCCGTGCATCTCGGCCATGACAGCCTCGGCCGGGATGCCGCGGGCCAGCGCGTGGCCGTGCTCCCGGTAGGTGGAGACGACGGCGTCTTCCGGTCCCAGCGCCTCGTTGACGCCCACGGCGACGGCCTCCTCACCGATGTACAGGTGGACGAAGCCGCGGATCTTCGCGGCGCTGTACAGCTCCACGCACCGTTCCTCGAAGCGCCGGATGCGCAGCATCGCCGTCAGCAGGCCCGTCCTGCGCGCTCCGCGCCCGGTGTCCGGCCGGTCGGCGGGACGCCGGGTCTTCGCGCCGCGCTTCCTCGTCGCGGCCTTCTTCGCGGATGTCCCGGTGGTGGCCGCACTACGGGTACCGGGAGCGCGGGCTGTGCTCATGCGGATCCCTCCAAGGTGGACACGTCGCCCTCGGGCAGCCCGAGTTCGCGGGCGCGCAGCAGCCGGCGCATGACCTTGCCACTACGGGTCTTGGGCAGGTTCTGGTCGAACGCGATCTCCCGGGGCGCGACGGCCGGGCCCAGTCTGCGGCGGGAGAAGGCCAGCAGCTCCCGTTCCAGCTCCGGGGTCGGCCCGACGCCGGGGCGCAGCGACACGAAGGCCTTGACGATGTTCCCGGCGACGGGGTCCGGCCGGCCGATCACTCCGGCCTCCGCCACCGCCGAGTGCTCCATCAGCGCGCTCTCCACCTCGAACGGGCCGATCAGGTGCCCGGCGGACTTGATGACGTCGTCGGCGCGGCCCACGAACCAGTACCAGCCGTCCGCGTCCCGCCGCACCAGGTCGCCGGTCAGATACCAGCCGTCGGCGAAGGCGGCCTCGTACCGTTCCCTGTCGTGCAGGTAGCCGCGGAACATCGACGGCCAGCCCGGCCGCAGAGCCAACTCGCCTTCCTCGTCCGGGCTCTCCACCTCCGTGACGTGGCCGTCGGTGACCCGTGCCCGGCCGTCCTCGCCTCGCCGCAGCACCACCGCCTCGACACCGGGCAGCGGGCGGCCCATCGAACCGGGCCGGATGGCGCAGGCCGGGAAGTTCGCGATCATGATGCTTCCGGTCTCCGTCTGCCACCAGTTGTCGTGCACCGGCAGACCCAGCACGTCCTCGCCCCACAGGACCGCCTCGGGGTTGAGGGGCTCGCCCACGGAGGCGATGAAGCGCAGGGCGGACAGGTCGTACGCACGCGGCAGGTCGTACGGGCCCTCGCGGGGGGTGGCGCGCATCAGCATCCGCAGGGCCGTGGGCGCGGTGTACCAGACACCGACCCGTTGCTCGCCGAGGATCCGGTACCAGCGCCGGGCGTCGTAGTCGCCTTCGTCGACGACCACGGTCACGCCGTGGGCGAGCGGGGCGATGACGCCGTACGACATGCCGGTGACCCAGCCGGGATCGGCGGTGCACCAGTACGTGTCCTCGGGATGCAGGTCGAGCGCGTACGCAGCCGTGGCGTGGTGGGCGACCACCGCCTCGTGGACGTGGACCGCGCCTTTGGGGGTGCCGGTGGTGCCGCTGGTGAAGTGCAGCAGTGCCATGTCCTCGGGCGAGGTCGGCGGGACGGCGAAGGTGTCCGCGGCGGCGGACATCAGCGCGTCGAAGGAGACCGTGCCGGGCAGCTCCCCGGCACCCGGGCCGACGATGACCACGTGTTCCAGCCCGGGCAGCGACGGCCTGCGGGCGGCCACCTTCCGCCGGTACAGGGCCGCGGTGGTGACCAGGACGCGGGCGTCGCCCAGGCGCAGCCGCTGCTCGACCGGGTCGGGCCCGAACGCGGAGAACAGCGGGCACAGCACGCCGGTGTTCTTCAGCGTGCCCAGCACCGCGGTGTAGAGCTCGGGGCAGCGCCCGAGCAGGGTGAAGACCCGGTCGCCACGGCCGACGCCGAGCGCGCCCAGGACGTTGGCGAAGCGGGCCGTCCGGCGTGCCAGCTCGGCGTAGGTGACCGTCGAGACGGTGTTGTCGCGGGCGACGCACCGGAGCGCGACCCTGTCGCCGTGGTCCGAGAACGCGTGCCGGTCGACGGCCTCGTACGCCATGTTCAGCCCGCCACCCGGCAGACCGGCCAGCGCGGAGCGCGCCTGCGACCAGGTGAAGTCGGCACGCGCCCGGTCGTAGTCCACGAGGTTCGGCGCGACCTGGTGTGCGGCCTCTTCACGCATGGTCTCCCGGGCCATGGGCGCTCCTCCCGACACCTTCCGCTGGGAGCCGCCGGGTTACGGCTCCTCAGGCGCCGCGGCCGGCTCGGTCCCGCCCGGCTCGGCCGCACCGTCGCCTCACCTCCATGGCACTCCTCGCCTCCGGCGGGGTCAAGGGCCGAACGGTGCCGGGGCCGGGGTGCCGACCGGTCCCGGCGTCAGGGCACGCTGACGCGTACCGCGGTGACCTTGTACTCGGGGCAGGACGTGACCGTGTCCGCATGGCCGGAGGTGAGCCGGTTCACTCCGCTCGCGGGGAAGTGGAAGGAGCAGAAGACCTGACCGGGGGCCGTCCGTTCGCTGACCCGGGCCACGAGCCGGGCCCGTCCGTGACGGCTCTCCACGGTGACCTCGGCGCCCTCCGGCAGTCCGTAGCGCACGGCGTCGTGGGGGTGGAGGTCGAGGAAGTCGACCGGGTCGAGCTGGAGATTGCCGTCCCGGCGGGTCATGCTGCCGGAGTTGTAGTGGGCCCAGCGCCGCCCGGTGACCAGCACCAGCGGATAGTCGGCGTCGGGTTGTTCGCCGGGTGGGAGGTAAGGGGGCGCGGCAAGGTGGGCCCGCCCGTCCGGCGTGGCGAACCTCTCCGTGTACAGCCTGGCTTCGCCCGGGCGGCCGGGGTCCGGGCAGGGCCACGGGACGGCGCCCTCGCGGTCCAGCCGGTCGTGGGAGAGACCGGCGAAGGCGGGCGCGATCCGTGCGCACTCGGCGAGAGCGTCGGCCGGAGTCGGGCAGCCGAGGTCGACGCCCAGGTGGGAGGCGACGGCCTTGACGACCTCGAAGTCGCTACGGGCCTCTCCCGGCGGGGGGACGGCGGGGCGGACCCGCTGGAACCGTCGGTCGAAGTTGACGAAGGTGCCGTCCTTCTCCAGCCAGGACGCGACCGGAAGTACCACGTCCGCGTGGCGGGCGGTCCCGGAGAGGAACAGTTCGTTGCACACGACGAGCGGGCAGGCGTCCAGCGCCTGCGCCACGCGGTTCGCGTCGGGGTCGGTGGCGCGGACGTCCTCGCCGATCACCCACAGGGCCCGCAGATCCCCGGCCCTGGCCGCGGCGAACATGTCCGGGATCCGCAGACCCGGCCGGTCCGGGACCGGTACGCCCCACACCGCCTCGGCCCGGGACCGTGCGGCCGGGTCGGTGACCCTGCCGTAGCCGGGCAGGAGGTCGGGCAGCGCGCCCATGTCGGAGGCGCCCTGGACGTTGTTCTGGCCACGCAGCGGATTGACCCCGTATCCGCGGTCGGTGCCCACGGCGCCCCGGAGGATCGCCAGGTTGGCCAGCGACCTCACCCCGTCCGTGCCGTGCAGGTGTTCGGTGACGCCCAGACCGTAGACGATCGCCGGACGTGCGGAGCGGCCGTAGAGCCGGGCGGCGGCGACCAGATCCGCGGCGGGCACCCCCGTGATGTCCGCGACCCGGCCGGGCGGGTAGTCGTCCAGCAGTTCGGTGAGCTCCGGCAGACCGGCGGCACGCTCGCGCAGGAACGCCTCGTCGGCCAGTCCTTCGGACAGCAGGATGTGGGCGAGCCCGTGGAAGAGCGCGACGTTGGTGCCGGGGCGGGGCCGCAGATGCACGTCGGCGTGCCGGGCGAGGCCGACGCTACGGGGATCGGCGACGATCAGCTTCGCCCCGTGCAGTACGCGTCCGAGCAGTCGCGCCCCGACCACCGGATGTGCTTCGGCGGGGTTGGCCCCGACCACCAGCAGGCAGTCGGCCCGCTCCACGTCGTCGAAGCTGTCGGTCCCGCCGGAGAGGCCGAAGGAGGCGGTCAGACCGGCCGCGGACGGGGAGTGGCAGAGGCGCGAGCAGTTGTCCACGTTGTTCGTGCCGATGACCACCCGCATGAACTTCTGGACGAGGTAGTTCTCCTCGTCGGTGGCACGGGCCGAGGAGATCGCCGCCACGGCGTCCGGCCCGCCGGCGTCGACGGCCGCGCGCAGCCCCCGGGCGATGTGGCCGAGGGCCTCGTCCCAGCCGACCGGCTCCAGGGCGCCGCCGCGTCGCACGAGGGGCCGGGTGAGCCGTTCGGGGGAGGTGAGGAATCCGTGGGCGAAGCGCCCCTTGACGCATGCGTGCCCCTGGTTGACGGGGCCGTCCCGGGCGGGCAGGACCGCCGTCACCTCGCCGTCGCGGGTGACCACGTCCAGCGCGCACCCCACCCCGCAGTAACCGCACGTGGTGCGCGTCCGGGCCTCCGCCGGGGGCATCCCGGAGGTGAGCCCGCGCGCCGGACCCGGCTCGGTGATCGCCCCGGTGGGACACGTGTCGACGCAGCCGCCGCATGCCACACAGTCCGACTCGGCCCAGGGGCCGCCGGTACCCGGGGCCACGACGGTGTCGGCGCCCCGCCCCACCAGCGTGAGGGCGAAGGTGCCCTGCACCTCGGCGCACATACGGACACACCGGCCGCAGGCGATGCACAGGTCCCGGTCGAGGTGGACGTACGGGTGGGAGTCGTCCCCGCCCCGGCCCCCGGTGCCGCGGGCCGCGTCGGGGCCGATCCCCATCGACCGGCAGACATGCGCCAGCTCGCTCGGCGTGCCGTCGGCGAGGGCGCGGGACGGCAGCGCGGAGACGAGCACCTCCACCGCCTCCCGGCGCAGCTGCCGGAGGTCGTCGGTGGCGGTATCGACACGGGCGCCGGGCGCGGCCGGGGTCACACACGCCGCCGCGATCCTCCCGTCGGCCCGCACCAGGCACGTACGGCACGATCCGGCCGGGCTGAGCCGGTCGTCGGAGCAGAGCGCGGGCAACTCCGCTCCGGCCGCCCGCACCGCCGCCAGCAGCGAGATCCCCTCGGGCACGGTCACGCCCGAGCCGTCCACCTCGATCTCGATCCCGCTCACGAGGCCCACCCCGTCGGCCGGTCCCCGTAGGCGCGGGCAAGACTGCGGACGGCAGGGGGGATGCGCCGTCCGAAGGCGCACAGGCTCGCCTCGGCCAGGACGCGCGACAGCCGCTGCCACTCCGCCCCCGGTGGCGTGCCGGCGGCGGCCAGTTCCAGGCCCCGCCGGGAACCCACGCGGCAGGGCGAACACGCGCCGCAACTCTCCGCGGCGGCGAACTGCCAGACGTGCCGCATGACGTCCTCCGGAGCCACGCGTCCGTCGAAGGCGACCAGGCCGGCGTGGCCGAGGGCGGCCCCCCGGGCGGCGAGGTCGGCCGTGGTGAGCGGGACATCCAGCGCGTCGCGGGCGAGGAAGCCGCCCAGCGGCCCGCCGACCTGGACCACGACCGGCTCCGTGCCGTCCTTCAGGCCGCCACCGAGCTCCGTGACGATCCGGTCGACAGGGGTACCGAGCTCGACCTCGTACGCGCCGGGCCGGGCGAACCGCTCCGACAGGCAGACCAGTTTCGTCCCGGTCTCGTCGGGTGTCCCGCGCTGGGCGTACGCCGCACCTCCCCGGGAGACGATCCAGGGGACAGCCGCCAGTGTCTCGACGTTGTTCACCACCGTCGGCGCGTTCCACAGACCCTGCGCGGTCGGGTAGGGCGGGCGCGGCCGGGCGCAGCCCCGGTCCCCCTCCAAGCCGGCGATCAGGGCCGTCTCCTCACCGGCCACGTACGACCCGGCGCCCTCCACCACCCGTACGTCCAGGGCCGTGGCCGTACCGTGCACGGCCGCGCCGAAATGCCCGTCCGCGTAGGCACGCGCGACCGCCTCCCGCAAGCGCGCCAGCGCCCGCGGATACTCCGAGCGCACGAGCACCACGGCCTGCCGGGCCCCGCACGCGAAGCAGGCCAGAGCCAGGCCCTCCAGCACCCGCTCCGGATCCGCCTCCATGAGCAGCCGGTCGGCGTAGGAGCCCGGGTCCCCCTCGTCCCCGTTGACCACCACCACGGTGCCCGTTGCCCGGCCGGCCGCCTCCCACTTCGCGGCCACCCGGAAGCCGGCGCCGCCCCGGCCCCGCAGCCCGGACGCGGCCACCTCCGTCCACACCGCGTCGGGAGAGCCCGCCGTCACCGTCCGCGGCCAGACCTGCCAGGCGGGCTCACCTGCCGACACGCCGGCCAGCAGTACGGGGTCACCGGTGTCGTCGGCCACCGGGATCTCCGCCGCCCGCGGAGGTTCGCGGCCCGTGAGCTGGTCGGCCAGTGCCGGGCCGGTGCAGGGTGTGCCGCCGTCGAGCGCCGCAGGACCCGCGTAGCAGTACCCGAGACAGCGCACGGTCTGCAGCGACGTCTCCCCGTCCGGCGATACCGTGTCCGCCGCGACGCCCAGCGCGTGCTCCACATCGGTCAGGTGGCGGCCGCCCTGAGCGGCGAAGCACGCCGTCGCCGAGCAGACCCGGACGTGACGGCGGCCGTGCGGGGCTTCGAGATCCGCGTAGTAGCGGGCCGGTCCGAGGGCGGCGGCAGCGGGCAGGCCCACCGAGGCGGCGACCGCCGGAGCCCATCTCTCCGGACTGCCCGCCGTCCGGCCCCTGGCTTCGGCCAGCAGCTCGAGCAGCCGGTCTCCCGGCCGCCCTCTCCGGTCGGCGAGGGCCCGAAACGCATCGAATCGGTCCGCAGGACCCAGGGGAATCATGACCTCATCGTGGCGACAGACGTACGGGGCCGCATCCCGGCACCGCCGGGTGCGCGACTCCCGGAACCAGGACCGCTCGGGCCTGGGGGATCGCGCCCAGGGGGTGCTGCGGACGCGCCGCGCCGGCCGTTCGCCGGTGCCGTCGGTGGACTCGGCCGATCAGGCCTCAGGGGCCGGAGCGGGGCCCCGGCCCGCCCGTCGGCGGGCCGTCAGGCTGCGGGGGCCGGTCGCGTACGGCACGGCCGATCTCCTCGGCCCAGGCGTCGACCGAGGGCCAGTCACGGTAGTCGCCGTAGCGCAGGCCCATCGCCCGGAACCTCATGCGCCCGGTGGTCGGCAGGTGCTCGGGTGCGATCACGCCGGAGAACAGACGGTGATCGCGTGGACTCAGCCGCTCGATCAGATCGCCGACCACATGGTCCGACTCCTGGGGGGCCAGCGCTTTCCACGGACCACGCAGGGCAGCGGGCATCCCCACACTGAAGAGCCACACGTCCCGCCGCGCGAGGAGTCCGGCGTTCCGGAGTACGAACGTCCGTGCCTCGGGAAGCCAGGCCATGCCGTGCACGGCACTGCCCACGACGAACACGTCGTACGCGCCCGGATCGCTGACGGCCTCCACGGGGAGCACGTCGGTCCGCACGCGGCCCCGCTCCTCCAGGCGCCCGGCGATGTGCTCGGCGATGCTCCGGGTCGAGCCGTGGACACCGGCGAACGCCACGAGCACGCGGACGGCGTCGCCGCGTCGCGACGGCTCGGGTGCGGTGGTCATGTCCGCCAGTGTTGTCCACGGCCCTCCCGTCCGCGACCTGTCGCACGTACCCGGACGGATCCGGGTTGACCGGGTGGTTCCGGGTGTGTGTCCGTGGAGCCCTGCCCGACCGTCCCGTACGGGTCGTCATGCATGCCCCGCATGCCCCGGACGACGACCCACCCGGCTCCCGCCGGCGCCGTAGCTCTCCTTCGCGCGGTGCACGTGCCGGTGCACGGGCCCCCTCGTGAGTTCAGGGGACCGGGTGCCGTGGCCCGGCCGCCTGCCGGGGACGGACGTCTCCAGGCCGGCCGGCCCCAGGTGAGGCCCGGTGGTACGGGGGAGGGGCCGAACGGGGCCGTCGAGGACCCGGTCGGGCCCCCACGGTCTCTGTCCCGGCTCGTACAGTGGAACGGGACGATATATCCCGTTCGACCACGTATTTGGTCCTTCGCAGGCGCTGAGGTGTCGTGGAAAGGGGAGAACGCGGTGGCAGCTCCGATGACGCCTGTGGCCCGGCCCGAGCGGCTGCACGGCCGGGAGGCGGAGTGGGACAGGCTTGTGGCGTTCGTGGACGATCCGCGGCCCGGACCCGCGATCGGTATCGTCACCGGCCCCCACGGCCATGGCAAATCGTTCCTGCTGCGCGCGCTGGCCCGAGCGACGGGCGGCTTCTACTTCGGTGGGCAGCCGGCGGCCGAGGCGGAGACGTTGCGGTCCGTCGCCCGCGAGTACGCGAGCCACGCGCACCTGGCACGGCCGCCCCACTGGACGGGGTGGAGAGAAGCGCTTCTCGCGATGGCGGCGACGGGCAGCGGTCCGGCGACGGTCCTCGTCCTGGACGGGCTGCCCGAACTGGTACGGCAGAGCCCCGGCCTCCCCGCCGCCATCAGTGACGTGTGCCGGTCGCTGCGACGCGGTCCGGCGGACTCGGCCCCGCTCCGGCTCGTACTCTGCGGCAGTACGACGCCGGTGATGAAGAGGCTGCTCAGCGCCTCCACCACGTGGGTCGACGACGTGCTGGAGGTCGCGCCCCTGGACTTCCGGCGGGCGAGGGAACTGTGGGGGATCGGGAACCGTCCGCTCGCACTGCGCGTGCACGCCGTCGTCGGCAGCAGTCCGGCCTTCCGCTTCGACCCCGCCGGGGACCGGCCCCCCCAGACTGCCGACGACTTCGATCCCTGGATCTGCCGGAACGTGCTCACCCCGCGGCTGCCCCTGTTCTGGAAGGCGACCCACCTGCTGGACGGGGTGACGGACACCTGGGACCTCGCCGCCTGCCACTCCACCGTGGCCGCCGTCGCGTCCGGCCGCACCATGCCCGGTGAGATAGCCGACTGGCTCGACCGGCCGGCCACCGACGTACCGCACATCCTTGCCCACCTCACCGAACGCGGCCTGATCAGCGGGGAGCCCGACGCCTTCCACCCCGGCCTGGTCCACTACCGCGTCAGCGAACCGCTGCTCGCCTTCGACCATGCCGTCATCCGTCCGAACCGCTTCCGGCTCGCGGACGCGGACGACACGGAGATCGAAAGGATCTGGCAGGACGCGCGCCCCACCTTCGAACGCGGCGTGGCAGGACCGCACTTCGCGCAGATCTGCCGGGAATGGGCGGCACGCTTCGCCCCTGCCGGGACTTTCGGCGCCGCACCGGCGTCCGTGCTGTCGGGTTCGCTGCCCCACACTCCCGGCCATCCCACAGGCGTCGACGTCGTCGTGCGCGGTCGCGGCGACGGCCGCCCGGGACCGCTGCTGTCCCTCGGGGTGGCCAGGTGGACCGATCCCGTGTCCACCACCGACCTCGAACGGCTGCGCGTCTCTCTGGTGGACCTTGCCGAGCTCGGTGAGGACATCGGCCGGACGCGCCTCGCCTGTTACGGAGCGGCCGGGTTCAGCCCGGGACTGAGGAACGCCGAGGCGGACGGTGAGGTGCTCCTCGTGTCACCCGAGGAGCTCTACGACTCACCCGAGGAGCTCTACGACGACGGGACGTGACCACGCACCGTGGAGGAAGGAGCACATCCGTGACCAAGAAGAAGGGGACCCGCGCGCGGAAGACCGGGGCAGAGGTCCGGCCCGGCCCACGGGAGAGTCCGGGCGACGTGCTGCCCGCGCGGAGTGCGAAGGCGTACACGCCGGACAAGATGATCAGAACGCATCCCCGGCGACCGGTGTCCACGGTCCCGGTGAGCGCACTGTTTCTCTGACGTCCGGTACCGCGCCGGAGAAGGCGGACGCCGGCCGACCGGGGTGTGAGCGCCGAACGAACGAAGCAGTTTCGCCCGCGGTCACACCCCGCGCCCGTGCGTGCCGCCGGAAGGCGGACCGGGTGGCTCCTCCAGGACGCTCCAGGCGACCGGGCCGAGCAGGTCGGCCAGCCGCCGGAACACGTCCATGAGCATGTCGTCCACCGTCAGGACGCCCACGACCCGCGGTCCGTCCACCACCGGCAGACGGCGGATGCCCGACGTGCGGAAGATCCGGTAGGCCCGGTGGATGTCGTCGGTGACGTTCACCGTGATCACCGGCGAGGTCATCACCGTGTCGACCGCCTCGTCCACGTCGAGTCCTCCGGCAAGAGCACCCACGGCGAGGTCCCGGTCGGTGACGATGCCGCGGAGGGTCCCGCCCTCCGTGACCACCACGGAACCGACCCCGTACGTGGCCATCTCCTGGGCCACCTGTTTCAGCGGTGTCCTGGTGGGCACGGACACCGCCGGACTGCTCATCGCCTCGGCGATCTTCATCGGCCGGTCCCGGTCGCCCCGGCACGGCAGTGGTCCGGCCGGCGGACGGGTGCCGCGGACCGCCGGTTCCCTTCTCCCGGGGCGTACGGCGGAACGCCCTTCGGCCCTTGGGCCGGTACGCGGACGGCCGGGGCCGGGATCTCCACGCGGGGATCCGGGACGCGCGTTCTTCGACGCTCGTGCGGGACGACGTAGGCGGTCATGACGGGTCGCCTTTCCGGTGGTGGTAGCGGGTGTTGTCCCCCGTGGAGGCGGGAGCTGTGTCTTCCGGGGACGGCGCGCCGCTTCCGTGTACGGGCGGCCGCTGTTCGCACCGGTCCGGTTCAGTCATGGGGGACGACGGCCACGGGACAGCGGACGTGGTGCAGGGAGGCCTGGGCCACGGGGCCGAGGCGCGATGCGAGTGGGGGACGGTGGTGCCTGCGACGGCCGACGACCAGGAGGCCGGACCCCTCGGCGGCGCGCACGACGGCCTCGGCGGGGCTTTCCAGCCTCACGGTCTCGGACAGCTCCACGCCGGGGAACCGCTCGCGCCATGGTCCGAGTACCTGCCTCAGCCGCTGCGCCGCCTCGTCCGTGATCTCCTGTGCCACCTCGTCGTCCACACCCGAGGGGGTGCGCGCCCGGATCGGCAGGCTCCGGCCGTGGACGGCCAGGAGACGCCCGCCGCGCGCCGCTGCGGCGTGGCAGGCGAAGGCGAGCACCTCGTCGCACGGACCGTGCAGTTTCAGGGCGACCACCACGTTGCCCCGCGTGGGTGACGGCTCCCTCCCGGGTGCTTCGGGGCGGACCAGGACCACGGGCCGCGAGGCCCGTGCCACGACGGCCATGCTGACGGAGCCGAGGAAGTAACTCTCGGCGGGGGTCAGCCCACGGGAGCCGAGCACGGTGAGCTCGGACTCCGATGCCGACCTCAGCAGGGCGCTCTCCGCGTCGTCGGCGACCAGGCTGTCGACGACGACGAGGCCCGGGTGGCCGGTCCGCAGTTCCGCCCGCGCCTGGTGCACGAGCCGCGTCGCCCAGTAGTTCTGGTCGATCTCCGAGGGGACGCGGGTGGGCTCGGGCGCCAGTGCGGGCCAGGCGTGGAGCAGCCGGAGACCGGCATGGCGGCGTTCGGCCTCGTCGGCGGCCCAGTGGGCGGCGGCGAGGCTTTCGGCCGAGCCGTCGAGGCCGACCGTGACGACTGGCTCCATGGAGAGGCCTCCGTCTCGTACGACGCCGGGATGGACGGACACGCGGACGCGGGCACCCAGGGCTGGAGCGCAGCGCTTCCGTCCTCCGAGGAGTACCCCAGATCCTCCCGCCGTGCATGCGGGCCCCGAGGACGTGCAGGCCGGGCACGCGCGGACGGCGTGGCCCGTCGACGCGTACTCGCCACGACGCGGCGCCGCTCGGCGTGGTACCGGCCCAGGTACATGCGAACGTCATCGGTTACGTGCCCGGACCGGCCGCGGTCTCCGTAGCATGTCCATGGTCGTGGTGTGATCTCGGAGGGGTGTCACGGTGGCAGGTGACGTCTGGGGACCGGTCCTGTCGCTCGCGGGCGTCGTGCTCGGGGGCGGGCTGACGGCGTTTGCCCAGCGTGCCACTCAGCGGTCCGCCGAGCGGACCGAGCAGCGCAGGCAGGCTGTGGCCGCAGCGGAGAGCCGTCGGGCGGAACAGCTGCAGGTGCTCAAGGAGTTCGTCGCGAAGGCGCAGGAGGCCGAGCGGGTCGCTTACAGCCGCCCTGAGCCGTGGGGCGATGACGAGAACGGCTGGATGACGGGCGCCGGGCCCGTCATGACCGCGCTGTGGACGGCATCGGGCAATGTGATGCTGTTGTGCGACGAAGCGCTGCACGAGCCCGTCCGCCTCTACGGGTACGCGCTCAACCAGGCGGTGTGGCGAGACATCGGCGACACAGAGGTGAACGAGCACCTCGAGTCGCACAAGTCCGCGTTCATGGCCGCAGCGCGCAGATGTCTGGCCTCCGGCTGACGGGGCGCGCAGCGAAGCGGGAGCACCACGTCGTGACCGACGAGGCGGGGCCGTAGCGGTTGACAGAGCAGTGTTGCCGGGTCGACCGAACAAGAAGACACGCCACAACGGGACGCACGTGAGCAAGCACTGACTGAAGGGACATCGTGATGGCGGTTCTTCCGGAGACAGAGGCCCTGTTGGGCGAACCCAGGTTCAACTGGGCGGATCCGGCTCCCTGGACCGCGCTCCAGCGGGAACTCGGCCGGGAGTTCCCCTCGGACTTCCGTGAGATCGTCGACGCCTACGGCTCGGTCTCGATCAACGGGCAGTTGTATCTGAAGCATCCCGCCGGCCATCTTCTGCACAGCCTGGGAGCGATGATCAGGAGGGACCTCGAGCTCTGGCGCGAGGAGGACATGCGGGAGTTCCTTCCCGGTCCGGTGGGGTCCGGCCCCGGGGAGCTGATGCCGGTGGCCACGGCGACGACGGGCGAGGCGGTCTTCCTCCGGGTGCCCGACGACGCCGCGTCGCCGTGGCGGGTCCTTGTCCAGGAGTTCGACAGTCCGGCGTGGACCCTCTACGAGATGACGTTCGGCGCATGGTTTCTCGCCTATCTCCGGGGGGAGGACGTGACGCTGTGTTCCCGCAACCTCGCGCCTGACGGCCCGTTCTACGAGTCCCTGTCCTGAGGAGGAACGCGGTGGCGCGGAGACGGCCGCGGGTTTGTCGTCCGGTGCCCACCCGCGGCGGCGCGCCGGCACGCCGGGCGATCAGTCCCGGAGGGAGTCCAGCCAGGCGGTCAGGAGGCGGTTGACCGTCTCCGGGCGTTCCTGCTGGATCCAGTGGCCGCAGCCGTCGATGATGTGCGAGGAGACCAGGCCGGGGAGCGTGTCCGGGTACGCGTCGATGGCGTCGGCCATCCAGGTCGTGGAGGCGTCCGAACCGCCGCCGATGAACAGGGAGGGCTGCTCGATCGGGGCGCCGGTGTAGCCGGCGAGGTCCTCCCAGTCGCGGTCCATGGCACGGTAGCGGTTGAGGGCCCCGGTCATCCCGGTGCGCTCGAACTCCGCGGCGTACACGTCGAGATCGTCCTCGGTCAGCCAGGCCGGAAGCGGGCCGGCCGGAAAACGGTCGCGCAGCCGTCCCGTCCCCCGGTCCACGAAGTGCGGGTCGGGCTCGCCGGGGCCCGGCATGGTGTCGGCGGACAACGCGGAGAAGAAGCCCGCGAGCCACCCCCGGACGTCGGGTTCCATCTCGGCCTCGGCGCGGCCGGGCTCCTGGAAGTAGGACACGTAGAACTCCTGCTCGGGGCCTCCGATGCGGGAGAAGAGGTCGCTGGGGCGGGGGCCGCCGGGCGGCGCGTAGGGGACGCTCAGCAGGCCGGCCGCGCGGAAGACGCCGGGGTGGAGCAGGGCCGAGGTGGCCGCGATGTTCGATCCCCAGTCGTGCCCGATGATCACGGCCCGGTCCTCGCCGAGGGCGCGTACCAGGGCGACGTTGTCCGCCACCAGGTCGAGCATGCGGTACTCGTGCGTCGCGGCGGGCCTGGAGGAGCGGCCGTAGCCGCGCACGTCCGGCGCGACTGCCCGGTACCCCGCCGCGGCGAGGGCCGGGAGCTGATGGCGCCAGGAGTACCAGGACTCGGGGAAGCCGTGCACGAGCAGGATCAGTGGCCCGGTGCCCTGCTCGACCAGGTGCAGCCGCCCGGCCGGCGCTTCGACGGTGCGGTGACGCAGGTCGGCGGAGGGCGTGGGCTGGGGCATGGTTCTCTCCTCGGGTTCCGGTGTGGCCGTGCTGGCACACCGATACTGCGCTGCGGCGGCCGGCCGGCGCGACAAGCCTTGCCGGCCTGGCAAACTGGCAGGACAGGAGCGTGGCGGCGGCGGTCGCGGGAAGGGAGGCGGGGTGACCTGTGAGGAACGACGGCGTGGCGGACGCGCTGGCCATGATGGCGCCGCGGCTGAGGGCCGCGCGCGAGCGCCGCGGTGACTCGCTGACCGCCGTGAGCCGTGCGACCGGCATCTCCCTCAGCACGCTGTCCCGGATCGAGACCGGCCGCCGTACGCCGACTCTGGAGGTGCTGCTGCGGCTGACGCGGGCGTACGGACTCTCCCTGGACGAGCTGGTCGGCGACGCCCCCACCGGGGGGACGGCAGCCCCGTCCGCAGAAGGGAACAGGCCGGCCCCGCCCGCCCGGCGGGGGCGCGGCGACGGCAAGGCGGTCCTCCCGCTGACCCGCTACGTCGGGGGCCTGCACGCCCACAAACACGTCCTCCCGCCCGTGGACGGACCGCCGACGCGGCCACGCCAGGTCGTCCACGACGGGTACGAGTGGCTGTGCGTGCTGTACGGGCGGCTCCGGCTGGCGCTCGGCGAGCAGGACGTCGTCCTCTCCGCGGGCGAGGTGGCCGAGTTCGACACGCGCACCCCCCACGGGGTGGCGAACGCCGGTTCCGGGGAGCCGGTCGAGTACCTCATCATGTTCGGACCGCAGGGCGAACGCCTGCGCCCGCGCATCCCCCCGGCCGGATGAGGCGGCGAACCCGCCGGGGGAGGCCGCCGCACCCCGTACGGCCGGACGTCCGTGCCGGGCGCGGCCGCTCGGCACGGGGCGTGTCGCAGGCGGTGCGCCGGGCGGCGGGCGGCGCCGTGCGCGGCACCACCGGCACGGTGACCGTGCCGGCCACGGACGCGACGTGACGGAGTCGCCGCGTGTCCTGCGTGCCCTCCTTCTGCCAGGTCCCGGGGGCGGTCATCCCCTCCTGGCGGAGGCCTGCGCCGGGGAGCGGGCCACCCGGCACGGCGGCTCGCACGGGTGTTCATTGACATGAACAGAAATCACATACGCATCCATTGACGTGTGCACCTCATGCGCCTACCGTCCTGAAAGGGCGTTAGAAAGCGCTTGCCCCGTATCGCGGTGAGGTATTCCACCATCCACCTGTTCAAGGACCGGAACAGGTGGGCGGTCGCATCCGGGGCTGCGGAAGGAAGGGAGGACCGGCCCCCGTGTGCCGGCCTGAGAGTGCCACCCGGGCACTCACCGAGCGAACCCGTGCCGGACGCAACCCCGTCCACGGGTGCGCTTCCCGCCCTCGCTTCCCGGATTCGCCTCTCCCCCCCACCGGTCGGACGGATCAACCCGCCTGACCGGACGGATCAACCGACCTGGAGACGAACGATGCAGAAGACCAAGCCCGTCCTCGCGTGCGCCGGCCTGCTGGCCGGCTCGCTCCTCACCCTGTCCGTCACCATGGCCCAGGCCGTGCCGTCCCCGCAGGGAGCCGAAGCGCAGGCGACCGCCGCCGCCCTGTACGTGGCCCCCGGCGGCACCGACGGCGCGGCGGGTACCGATTCCGACCCGACCACGCTGTCCTCCGCCATCAGCCGTGTCGCGCCCGGCGGGACGATTTACCTCCGCGGCGGGACCTACTCCTCGTCCGGCACCGTCACCATCCCTCCGGGCAACGACGGAACGCCGAGCGCCCGTACGACGCTCTCCGCCTACCCGGGCGAGAGGCCGGTCCTGGACTTCTCGGCCATGGCGGAGGCCCCGGCCAACCGCGGGCTGGCCGTGAACGGAACGTACTGGCACGTCAAGGGCATCGTCGTGCAGCACGCGGGCGACAACGGGATCTTCGTGGGAGGCAGCCACAACGTCATCGAACGGGTCGTGACGCGCTTCAACCACGACTCCGGCCTGCAGATCTCGCGGATCGCCTCCGACACGCCCCACGACCGGTGGCCGGCCGACAACCTCATCCTGAGCTCGGAGTCCCACGACAACGCCGACTCCGACGGGGAGGACGCCGACGGCTTCGCCGCCAAGCTCACCTCGGGACCCGGGAACGTCTTCCGCCATACCGTGTCCCACCACAACATCGACGACGGCTGGGACCTCTACACCAAGTCGGAGACCGGTCCCATCGGCCCGGTGACCATCGAGGACTCCCTCTCCTACGACAACGGCACCCTCTCGGACGGCACCGTGAACCCGGACGGCGACCGCAACGGCTACAAGCTCGGCGGCGACGGCATCAAGGTGGACCACGTCGTCCGGCGCAACATCGCCTACAACAACGGCCACCACGGATTCACCTACAACAGCAATCCCGGCTCGATGAAGGTCTCGGACAACGTCGGCATCGACAACGCCGAGCGCAACTTCTCCTTCGACAAGGGCACGTCGGTCTTCCGCGACAACGTCTCGTGCCGCGCCGGCGACGGGTCCAACGACAAGACCGTGGGCGACGCCGACGGTTCCAACCAGTTCTGGACCGGCTCGAACGGTCCGGCCTGCTCCGCCTACGCGGGCGCGCTGGACTGGGCCTTCGCCGCGGACGGCTCCCTCGTCGTGAGCTTCGGTGGTACCAGGGTGACGCCGTAGCGAACCGCCGCACCCCCCGGCGCAGGCGTCGGGGGGTGCGTCCAGCTGCCGGAGAGGCGCCCCCGGACAGCGGTGCCGCGGCCCGTACGGGCGCCCTGCGAAGCCGGTGCCTGGCGGCTTCACGGCAGGGGAGGCTCCTGCGGCACCACGCGCATGCCCAGCCCCCGCACCCGGTAGATACAGGTGTCGTCGCCCCACAGCGACGCGTCCGCCACGGCATAGGGCCCCCGCGTGTCCCTACCGCTCTCCACGATGTCCATGTCCACCCGGATCAGCCGGTTGGCCGGGGTGATCTGGCCGCGGTACGTCCAGACCGTCTCGCGGCCCGGCAGCACGGGCTCGAACCGGGGACGGGGGACGCCGTCGGCCGCGCCGGTCTCCAGCAGGTGGTACTGGAGCAGCTGGCACATGGCCTCGATCCCCAACGAGCCGGGTTGCACCGGGTCCTGGAAGAAGTGCGCCCGGAAGAACCAGGCGTCCGGCCGGACGTCCTTCTCCGACCGCAGCCTACCGAGACCCGCGCCGCCCCCGTCCGGCCAGTGACCCGTGATCCGGTCCAGCATCAGCAGCATCGGACCGGGCAGGCGCGGCTCCCCGGTGCAGTAGCGGGCGGGACGGGTGGTCAGATCGACGGTGTGGCCGCAGGGTTCGCCGAGCCTGGCCCGGCCGTCCGCCGGCACCGTGAGCCCCTGCTGGTCCTCGAAGGCCGACCGGGGGAAGTAGCCGAAGACCGTGGAGAGCGAGAACACGGGTGCGCCGTCGGCGGTGCACCTCACCCGGAACGACTCGATGATCACGTCCTCACTGCTCGACACGCTCGTCAGCTCGGCCGTGGTGCGGACCGTGCGCGTGGCAGGGGTGATCTCGCCGGTGACCGTCCCCGACCCGTCGAGATTGCGGAACAGCAGGTCGGCCTCGCTCGTCAGCGCGCTGCCCACGTACGACGCCAGCCATCCGCAGGGCTGCAGCGCGACCTCCATGAGAACGGCGAACGGCATGGTGCGGCCACCGCTCTGCTCGAAGTACCACGCCCCGGCGGGCACGTCGTACTCGGCGACGACGATGCTGCCCTCCCGCATCCCGCCCTGCGGCCCGTCCACCGACACGATCCGGCTCATGAAGTGGTACGGAGGGCCGGGGAGCCGGGCCACCCTGCGGATACCGTCGAACGGCTCGTACATGGCACCGAACGCCTCGCTCGGCCTTCCCCAGGCGCATGCCAGCAGTGAGGCGTGGTCGAAGCGGAACCCGTCGGCCGCCACGGCCACCGGCTTCTCCTCCCGGTGCTCCGCCGGCCCGCCGAGCGGCGGGAGCGGCACCGGCACTCCGCCGGCCTGGACGGCGGGCGGGCCCGTGTGCCGCCAGTGCGCGAGGGGCCAGTCGGGAACCAGCCGGAGTGCCATGTCGCGGCCCAGGAACGCCTTCGCCCCGTCCACCGAGCCGAGGACGTCGGCGTGGAGCGTCGGCACCGGGCCGGCCGAGACACCGCGTACGAACACCTCGTAGACGACCCGCCGGTTCTCCGGCGTCGCCTGACCCCGGCAGATCGCCCGGGAGGGGTGCCCACCGACCGGTTCGAAGCGCCAGCCGTCCCGGTCGACGGTGAAGCCCATGGCCGTCAGGTAGAACGCCATCGCCTGGGCGCCGCCCTGGAGCATCAGGGTGCCCGGCATGCACGGGTCGTTCTTGAAGTGGCCGGTGAAGAACCAGTCGTCCGGGGACAACGCCGTCTCGGCGCGGAGATATCCCCGGCCCCACGGCCCCCCGGCCGGGTCGAACGCGGTGACCTCGTCCAGCAGCCTCAGGCGTTCCTCGTCGAGACGCGGCGAGCGGACATGGGCCGCCGTCGCCTCGAAGCCGGGGCCGAAACAGTCCGCGGGCCGCCCCTGCGCCAGGGCCCGCATCCGGTCCGCGCCGAAACGGGTCCGTTCGCAGCGCACGGCCGGCGGGTCGAGCGGCAGGCCGTCGCCGGGTGCGTGCTCGGCGGGATCCCAGCGGACACCGCCGCTGCGGGCGAGTTCCGCGGGGGTGAAGAACCCGGCCTGACCGTCGCGGACACTGAGCCGCAGCTCGCCGTCCACACGGCAGTCGTAGTGGAAGAAGGCCAGCCGGACACCGTCGGCCTCCGCGTGGCCGTCGACGTGGATCTCGAAGCACAGGGTCTCGCCGGGCTGCGGCGGGGCGCCGTGGAACGTCACCTCGCAACCGAGCAGCCGGTAGGCGCGCTCGCCCCGGTTGAGGAGGTCGACGCCGAGCCAGCTGAGCAGCAGCAGGTCGGCCTGGCCCGCCTCGATCAGCAGGCCGGCCGGCATGCGGCCCGCGGAGTCCAGGTACCAGCTGCCGGGCAGGACGTCGGTCTCCGTCCAGATCCTCCCGTCCGTGCGGACCGGACCCGGCAGGGTGAGGGCCGCGGGCACGGCGTCGATGCCGGTGACCCGGTCGGCGAAGAGCATGGGCGGCTCGGGCATGCGCGTCTGCACCGGGTATCCGTCCTGCTCGGCGAAGCGGGGACCGAACAGGGCGGAGATCTCGTGGGAGGCGAGGTACTCCAGTTGGGCACGGTCGAAGGACGGCCCGGGCTTCGTGTCCGACGCCGGCGCGGCTCCGGCCTGCGTCGGTCGCGCGTACGCCGATTCCGCGTGTGCCGCCGCCGCCCGGGGGGCGGGCGGCGGGAGGACCGGGCGCGGGGGCCCGGCGGCCGGAGGGGGTGCGGCCGGGCCGGGCGGCCGTACGGTGCCGGGCCCGGTACGGCCGACGGCCGTCAGCGCCGTGACCGCCAGCGCGGACATCCGCAGGAACCGCTCATGGGCCTCTACGTGCGCGGCCATGACCTCCTGGTGCAGCGCGGCGACGCGCAGACTCTGCCGGGCGACCGCGCCCCTGACCCCTGTCGCCGCGGGCCTCGGGGCGACTTCGGCCAACGGCAGGGACGGCTGTCCCCCAGCACCCGGGGAGGGTGCGGCGGCGCGGCCGGGCTCGTGGCCCGCGGGGGCGGGGAGCCGGTCCGCTGCGGTGGTGGAACGGGCGGGCGGGACGGCACCCCGGGCCGGTACCGGGGCCAGTTCAGGCGCCCGGGGCAGGACGGTCACAGCGGGCTCCAAGGGCGGCAGGCGCGGAGAAGGGGGTACGGGAACGGTGACGGCGGGACCGGGACGCGGCAGCTCCGTCGCCGCCCCGGCGAGCCGGGCGAGCAACTCCTCGACCTGCACCGGCACTCCGGCGACGACGAGTTCCGCGACCGCGAGGCACAGCTGCCGCAGCCCGGTGTCCCCCGGGGCGTCCAGCGCGACGGCCACATGCTCCCGGTCGCCGAGCACCCGCTTGATCCAGCCGGTGCACAGCCTGCGCGGGCCGTGCTCCACGAAGACCCGGACACCGTCCGCCCACGCCCGCTCGACGGTGGCCGCGAAATCGATCGTGCCGAGCCCCTGAGCGGTGAGCGCCTCGGCGGCCCGCTCGGCGGTCGGCCGGTACGCCTGTCCGGTGGCCCCGCTGTAGAACCGGACCCCGGGCACGTCGGCGGTGGGACGGTGGTGGGTCTCGCGCCACACCTCCCGGACCTCCGCCAACTCCGGGGCGTGGGCCGCCATGTCGTAGTCCAGCAGGATCGCCCGGTCGGAGCCGATCCGGGCCACGACGGCCGCGCACGCACGGGCCTCCCCACCGACCACGCAGACATCCGGCGCGTTCACCGCCATCAGATGCACCGCGGACTCGGCGGCGAGCTCGGCCCGGACGGCGTCCAGGGGCGCGTTCACCAGATAGCTCGACCACCGGGACCCCTGGATGCCCCGCCGCTTCCAGTAGCGCCGCACCGCCCGCAGTTCACCCGTGAGTTCGGTCGTGAACAGACCGCTGTCCCGGGTTGCCCGGTACAGTCCCGTGACGTCCGGCCAGGCCCCCAGCGCGACCAGCGCGGTCGACTCGCCCGAGGAGTACCCGAGCGCGGCGTCCGGCCGCAGCCCGAGCACCTCGCGGCTGAACACGGTGTGGAAGACGGCCAGTTCGGCGGCGGCCCAGATCTGGCCGAGCACCCCCGGCTCCGTCCGGGACCGCAACCGGGTGCCGATCGCCCGGTGCCCCTCCCGGACGGCCTCGCCCAGGGACGGCAGGGCCAGCAGCAACTCGTGGCCCATTCCCGGGTACACGGCCGAGCCGTTCGTGTACACGAAGGCGGTCTGCCCGGCGACCGGCCGGTCCCGGTACCGCACACCGGCGGGGCGGGCCCCACCCTCCGCCAGCCAGCGACGGGCCGCTTCCCGCCGGCCGGCGACCGAGGCGCCGCCGTCGACGACGAGGGCCAGCCGGGCCGGACCGGCCGAGGACTCCGTACCGGCGGCCAGCGCGGCCAGCACCTCCCGGCGGTCGGCCCCGGAGAAGACGTGCAGACGCGGAGCGGGGCCCCGCAGCCACGGCAGCGCGTCGCCCGCGCGCAGCCGTACGTCCACGGGGGGCCCGCCGAGCGGTGCGGCCACGGCCCGAGCGGTGCGGGCGACGGCCGCGGGGTCCGCGGGCCCGCCCGTACGGGGGACCGAGCGGTGCTGGAGCGACAGCGCCGCGGCCGCGACGGAGACCAGCCCGGAGGCGGCGTGGGCACGACCGAAGGACGACGCCGGGTCGAACACCGCGTCGGGACCGTCACCGATGACCATGTCGGGCTCCCCGGTGCCCTCCTCGTCCAGCAGGGCGATGACCGTGTCGCCGTCCCGGCGAGCGGTGTCCAGGGACTTGAGGACGAGGACGACCGCCGCGTCCCCGGGCTCGTCCTCGCGTCCGAGCTCCCGCATTGCGGCCCGGTGGACCGCCTCGCACGACAGGTCGGTGGCCCCGACCACAGCGGCGTCGGCCTCCCCCGACCGGACGGCCCTCGCCCCGAGTTCCAGCGCGAGCGGCCCGGACGCCTCCTCCGCGGAGACCGTGAACCCGGGGCCCGCCAGATCCAGCTGGGTGCTGATCCGGTTCGCCGCCAGGTTCGGCATGCTGCCCACCACCCCCTCCGCCGTCATGGGCGGGGTGAACGCCTCCCGCGCGCGTTCCGCCGGCGGTACGGTGACGGCCGCCGCCCGGGCCTGCTCCAGCCAGTACGGAACCCGCCAGCGGGCACCCGCGCGGGCCACCTCCGGATCCACCCCCGTACCGATGACCACCACGGTCCGCTCGCGGGGCAGACTCACCGTCCGTACGGCCTCCCGGGCGGCCTCCAGCACCAGGAGCTGATGACGCACGGTCCGCTCCAGGGACAGCGGCGGGAAGCACAGGTCCGCGAGTTCCACGTCGATCTTCGTGACGGGACCGCGCCGTTCACCGCCCAGTACCGCCCGGCGGAAGTCCTCGGCGGACGCGCCCTCGCCGACCCGCGCACCGACCGCGACGATCGCCACCGGTACGGGCGAGCCCGGCCCGCCGGGAGCCGGACCCCGGGCAGGGGCGGCCGGCCCGCCCCTGCACACGGCCGGCCCCGGGCCGTGCCCCGGCCGGCGCACGGCGGACGGGAGACCGGCGTCCGCGGGCTCGACGATCACGTGGGCGTTGGTCCCGCCGAACCCGAAGGCGCTCACGGCCGCCCTGCGCGGCCCCGTCCACTCCTCCGCGGCCGTGAGCACCCGCAACGGCGTGCCCGACAGCGCGTCCAGTGGCCGTTGCGCGCCCAGCGTCGCCGGACGGATCCCCGCCCGCAGCGCACCGAGCACCTTCAGCAGCCCGGCCACGCCTGCCGCGGCCAGCAGGTGGCCGACGTTCGACTTCGCCGAGCCGATGGGCACGTCGTCGCCGGCCCCGAAGACCTGGGCCATGCCACGCACCTCGACCGCGTCACCGACCGGAGTTCCCGTCGCATGGCACTCGACGAGCGACACCGACTCGGGAGCGACGCCCGCCATGGCGTACGCCAGGCGCATGGCCCGGACCTGACCCTCCTGCGAGGGGCTGATCAGTCCGGAGCCGCGCCCGTCGTTGGAGAGGCCCACCCCGCGGATGACGCCGAGCACGAGCAGCCCGGCGGCGCGCGCCTCGGCCAGCCTCATCAGGGCGACGAACCCGGCGCCCTCCCCGTGCACCAGCCCGTCCGCGTCCCGGTGGAAGGGGCGACTGCGTCCGGTGCGGCTCGTCGCGGACAGCCCGCAGAAGCCCACGTGGAGGTAGAGGGGATCGGGGCGGCTCACCGCACCGGCCACCATCAGGTCGGCCGTGCCGTCGTGCAGCCGGTCGCACGCCAGCTTGACCGCGTACAGCGAGGAGGCGCAGGCGGCGTCCAGGGACCAGGCCCCCGCGCCGAGCCCGAGCGCCCGGGCCGCGAGCCGGGCGGGCAGCCCGGAGGAGAAGCGGTTGCGGGCGTCGGGGCGCGTACGGCGCCCACCCGTCAGCAGGGCGGTGTCGAGCGGGGGCCGCTGCGCGGACAGCCAGACGTGTTCGGCGAAGAGCGCCCCGGCCGCCGTGGGGTACGACAGGTTCCCCAGCACCAGCCCTCCGCGCGGCAGGGGGCCGGTGCGGCCCGCTTCGGCGAGCGCTTGACGCGCCCCGTACAGGGCCCAGTGGAAGAGCGGGTCCAGGGAGGAGATCCGCTCCGGGGCGATGTGGAAGCCGCTCGGATCGAAGACGGACTCGAACCCCTCGACGTAACCGCCGACATCGGTCCAGGTGCGGTCGAGGTGGTCGTCCACCGAGCCCATGGCCCAGCGGTGCGGCAGCCGCCACCGGTCCGCGGGGGCGGCCGACAGACTGGTGCGGCCGGCGGCGATGTTCTCCCAGAACGTGTCCGGGTCCAGCGCACCGGGCAGCACACAGCCCCGGCCGACGACGGCGATCGGTTCGAAGGTCATGCGGAGCTCACTTCGCTGCAGGCGGGGGCCGGGTCAGGAGGGGCGGCGGACGAGTTCGACACCGATCAGCTCCAGCCGGAGGGAGCCGTCGGCGTCGATCAGCGCCGCGTCGCAGCGCGCCCCCGTCTCGTGTGCCTTCCGCCCCCGCACCACGCACCGCACGGTGCCGTCCACCGGGCCGCGCCGGTGCACCCTGCACTCGGCGACGGCCATCGGCAGCGTGGCCGCCCCGAGTACGGACTCGCCCCACAGCAGCGAGAGTTGGAGTGCTCCGTCCACGGCCGCCGGGTCGACCGTCCAGTGCTCCCCGCCCCAGTCCAGGGCGCGCAGACCCGCGACGGCCGCTTCGGCCCCGTGCTCCGAGACACCGCGTACCGTGCGCAGGGCGTGGAACCGGGGACCGTGGAAGAGGACCTCCCCGTCGTACCACGCGGTCCGGTCGAGCGGCTCCAGGCCGTCCGGGGTGTCCCACGCGGACACGTCGGGCTCCCCGGCCCAGGTGTCCAGGACCGCCCGGAAGTACGCCGGCCCGTCCTCGTCCCGCAGCTCCGCCTCCAGGCCCGACGGCGAACCCGGCACGTCCCGCCCGGCGAGCACGGTGAGCCGGTGGCCCGCTCCGGCCAGTTCCGGCAGGGCGTACTTCTGGTAGACCCGCAGATCCCGCAGGACGAGCGGCCCGGCAGCAGGCAGCCACGCCGTGGCCGCACCCGCGAACCAGTCCAGGACCAGCGCCACGGGCAGCACGGGTACCTCGGCGGGCGCGTGGTCGGCCAGCTGCGGCATGACGTCCGAGCGGACCAGCACCTGCGCCCGGCGCCGCCCGCCCGCCAGGGCCGGGGCCGGCGGTTCGTCGCCGGCCGTCAGGACGACGAGGGGCTCGCCGGCGGTGCCGTCCAGCTCGGCCGTGAAGGCCGCGGCGCCCTGCTCCAGAGGGATCAGCGGGACCCCGGACCGGCCGAAGTGCGCGGCCAGGGAGGGCGTGACCATGCCCCCCTGCCAGGGGCCCCAGGCCACGCACCGCACCAGGCAGCCGGGGCGGCGGGCCTGCTCGGCCGAGGCGACCTGGCGGAGGACCTCGTTGGCCATGGCGTAGTCGCTCTGCCCCGGGTTCCCGAACACGGCGGCCACCGAGGAGAACAGGCAGAGGGTGTCCACCGGGTCGTCCGCCGTCGCCGCCAGCAGCGCCCGCAGACCGTCCACCTTGGTGGACATCACCAGCTCGGCCTGCTCGTCGGTCTTGTCGGCGATCAGCCGGTCGGCCAGCACACCCGCGCCGTGCACGATGCCGGTGACCGGCCCCCACGTCTCGCGTACGTCACGCAGGGCAGCGGCCAGGGCGTCACCGTCGCGGACGTCCAGCCGGAGGTACCGGACGGGTGACCCGGCCGCCTCCAGCGCGGCCAGCGTCGCCCGTACCTCGCGCACGGCCAGGATCTCCCGGGCCCGCGCCGCGAGCCGGGCGGGCGTGGTGTCCGCCGCCTCCTCGCCGGAGCGCTCCGCGAGCAGGCGGGTGAGCGCCGGTTCGTCGGACGCCGACGTCAGCCCGGCGGGTTCGGGGGCCAGGTCCGTCCTGCCCAGCAGCACGATCCGCGGGCGGTGGGTCCTGGCCAGGCCGAGCAGAGCCGCGGCGGTCACCCCGCGAGCCCCTCCGGTGGCGACGATCACCGATGCGGACGTGATCCGCCGCGTGTCGCCGGGCTTCACCGGCTCGGACACCATCCGCGGAAGAGTGCGGGTGCCGTCGGCGCGGAGGCCCACCTCCGGGTCGGCTCCGCCTTCGAGGAGTTCCCGCACGATCGCCCCGGCGACCTCCTCGTCGCCCCGGCCGCCCCGCTCGCAGTCGACGACCTTGACCGAGGCGTCCGGCCACTCCTTCGCCGCGGTCCTGGCCAGGCCGGCGATCCCGCCCAGCCAGGCGCGGCCGGGCGCACGGCCCGCGAGCCCGAGGTCACCTCCGGTGTCCTGGACGGCCACGAACAGCCGGTGCTCTTCCGCCGGTCGTGCCGCCACCGCGCGCGCCGCGCGCAACGCCGAGCGGTGGGCCTCCCGCGCCCCCTCCGGTGTGCCGTCCGCGGTCAGCCCCCCGAGATGGACGACCCCGCGCGCCTCTGCGGGCACCCCGGTCACGGCTGTGGCGGCCACGCCGCGTCCCGTCAGTTCCCGGGCGACCAGGCCGGCGAGCGGACAGGCGTCCGGGCCTCCGCCGGTCACCACGACCGGCCCGTCCAGCAGTCCCGCCGTCATCAGTCCGGACGCCGGCGCCTCCACCGCGCGCGGGACCAGCCGCGTCAGCGGCGTCTCCCCGCCGGACCCGTTGCGTGGGGCGGGCAGTCCGGCAGCTTCGGGAAGCGCGGGGGCCCGGGGAACTCCGGAGGGACCGGTAGGCCCGCGGTCCGGCACGGCGGAAGCGCCCGCACGGTCGCCCGGTGCCGGTGTCCCGGGAGGCGGGGCACCGGCGGTGAGCGCCTCGACGATCTCGCGCAGCGTACGGAGCCTGCCCAGCTGCCTGACGTCTCCCGTCGCCACGTCCCCCACCTGCCGGCGCACGGCCGACAGGATCTCGACGCGCTTGATGGAGTCGACGCCCAGGTCCGCCTCCAGCTCCATGTCCAGGTCGAGCATGGTGGTGGGGTAGCCGGTGAGCCGGGCCACCACCGACAGGAGCAACTCCTCCAGTTCCGCCGGGGACAGGGCCTCCGCACCGCCGACGGGACCGGGGCCGGGATCGGGGGCGGGGGCGGAAGCAGGGGGCACGGGTGCGACGGGGAGGGAGACGGGCGCTGCTGCCGGAAGCTCCGTCGCAGCCGGGGCGGGTTCCGCCGGAGCCGGAGCCGGAGCCGGAGCCGGAGCCATGGCCGTGGCCGGTGCGGGCGCCGGAGCCGGTGTGGGCCGCGGCGACGAGGAGCGGGGGAGCGGCAACGGGGCCGGGGGAGCCGGTGCGTCCGGGGTCCCACCCGCGGGCGGAACCCCGAGCATCGCGGCCAGGGTCGTCTCCGTCATCCGCAGGAAAGCCATGTGGCTGTCCGTCAGCATGCGCTGGCAGGCCGTGTGAGCCTCCGCCGTCTGCCGCTGGACACCTTCGACGGCCGTGAACCAGTCGCCACCGGCGACGTTCGGGACCCCGGCGCCGTACCGCGTATCGGCCTCGTGCACCGGTTCGGGCTCCGGGGACGGCACGACCTCGCTGGTGGGCGCCGTCTCCGGCCGCCAGGGCGAGGCAGCCGTCCCGTAGGCCGGGGGCCGCGCGGTGGGGGCCGGGGAAGCGGCCTGCTCCGTCAGGGGATCCGCCGCGGACCCGGACGCGTACGGATGTACCGGGGCGGGCCGGGTCCCGTGTTCCGGCTCGGGGCCCGCCACGGGCGGGGTTCCGGCGACCGCGGCGCGCGGCGGTTCGAGGTGACTGTGGTTGGCTCCGCTGATCTTCACGGTCATTCGGGGCTCGCGCTCCTTCGCTGAGGTTCCGGGAGGGGCGTACGGCGCCCACAGACGGTCGAGATCAAGAGGGACACCGCGTACGGCCAGTGCGCCGAGCGCGGTGTGCAGGGTGTCGGCTCCGGACCGGCCCGGCCGGTCCAGGGCGACGGCCGCGTGCTCGCGGTCACCGAGGATCTGCCCGACCAGGCCGGTCAGCGTGGCGCCCGCACCGACCTCGACGAACGTCCGTACGCCCTGGGCGTACATCGCCTCGACCTGGTCCTGGAAGAGCACCGGTGAGGTGACCTGCCCGGCGATCCGGCGGCGCACCTCACCGGGCGACGACGGGTACGGCGCCGCGTCCGCGCTGCCGTAGACCTCGATCCCGGGCTCCGCGAGGGGCACCGTGCGCAGGTACGCGGCCAGCGGTTCCACGGCCGGGGCGACCAGCGGACTGTGGAAGGCCGTCGAGGTGGCCAGCCGGCGCGTGCCGATCCCCTCGGCGGAGAACGCCTTCTCGACGCGCGCGACGGCCTCCGCCGAGCCCGACAGCACGATCTGCCGCGGGGAGTTGTGGTTGGCCGGCCAGATGTCGCCTGACCCGTCACGGGCCAGCACGTCCTGCACCTGGGCGCGGTCCGCCGCCACCGCCAGCATCGCGCCCGCGGTGACCGCCGCGTCCCGCACCAGCTCACCGCGGCGGCGCGCCAGACCCACCAGCGCGTCGGCGTCCAGCACACCGGCGCAGTGCAGCGCCACCAGCTCACCGAAGCTGTGGCCCGCCACGCAGTACGGCCGTACCCCCAGCTCCCACACCACCTCCAGCAGCGCGAGGGCATGCACCGCCAGCGCGGGCTGCGCCCACTCCGTGGCGTCCAGCAGGGTCCGCCGAGCGGCACGCTCCTCTTCGGTGAAGGCGGGCGGCGGGAACACGACCCGGTGCAGGGGCCGCCCGTCGAAGCGGGCACCGCCCAGCCGGTCCCACACGGCCTGGGCGGCCGGCGCCAGCATCGCGAGGCCCGCTCCCATCCCGACGTACTGGGAGCCCTGCCCGGGAAACAGGAAGCCGACGCGGCCGGGGGCGGCCTCACCGTGGGCGTACCGGATGCCGGAGGGGGTGCAGAACGCCTCGCCGGGGTGCTTCCGGATCAGTGCGACCGCCTGGGCGTACTTCTCCCGCAGGTCCTCGGTGTCGGTGGCGACGACGGCCAGCCGCACCGGTGCGGCGGATGAGAAGGCGGCGTGACTCTCCCGGGCGAGCGCGGCCAGGGGGCGGCCGTCGTCCGCCGGCGGTGGCACCAGGTCGGACGGGGAGGCGCCGCTGAACAGGACGAGTTCGCCGGGAACGGAGCGGTGGCGCAGGGCCGTACGGCCCCCGGCGCCCGACGGCACGTACTCCTCCAGCGTGACGTGGAAGTTGCTGCCGCCGAAACCGAAACTCGACACCGCGGCCCGGCGCGGGTGCCCTGCGGGCCGCACCCACGGCCGGGTCTCCGTGTTGACGTAGAAGGGACCGTCCGGGGCGGCGGCCGCCGGGTTCGGCCGGTCGACCTTGACGGTCGGCGGGAGCACCTTGTGGTGCAGGGCCATGACGGCCTTGAGCAGCCCCGCCGCCCCCGCCGCGCACTTGGTGTGCCCGATCTGCGACTTGACCGAACCGATCGCGCACCAGGGTCCGTCCGTGCGCCCTGACCGACCGAACACCTCGCCCAGAGCCGCCAGTTCCGCGGTGTCCCCGGCCTTGGTCCCGGTCCCGTGCGCCTCCACCAGCTCCACGGTCTCCGGGCCGTACCCCGCCTCCTCGTAGGCGCGGCGCAGCGCACGCGCCTGGCCGTCGGGCAGGGGGGCGTAGATCGCCGTGCTCCTGCCGTCGGAGGAGGTGCCGATGCCCCGGATCACGGCGTGGATCCGGTCGCCGTCCCGCTCCGCGTCGGACAGCCGCTTCAGGGCGTACATGACGACCGCTTCGCCGAGCATGGTGCCGTCGGCGTCCGCGGAGAACGGCCGGCAGTCACCGGTGGGGGACAGGGCGGGTGTCTTGGAGAAGCACAGGAACATGCCGATGTCGTTCCCGGTGTCCACGCCTCCGCTGATCACCAGGTCGGCCCGGCCGAGCGACAGTTCGCCGACCGCCGTGGACAGGGCCGCCAGGGAGCTGGCGCAGGCGGCGTCGGTGGTGTGGTTGATGCCGTGCAGATCGAACCGGTTGGCGATCCGGCCCGCGACGACGTTGCCGAGCAACCCGGGGAAGGTCGACTCCCGCCATGGCGCGAAACGGGCCGAGATGCGGTCGCAGACGGCCTGCGCCTCGGCCTCCCCGACCCCGCACTCGCGCAGCCCCGCGAGCCAGACCGGACGATGGGCGCGCCCGTACATGTGCGGCAGGAGCTCCAGGGCGGCGGCACCCAGGACCACGCCGGTCCGGTCCCGGTCCACCCCTGCCGGGGCCCCGGCGTCCTTCAGCACCTGGTCGGCGACCATCAGGGCGAGCAACTGGGAGGTGTCCGTCGCCGGCAGGTTGGCCGGGGGCACCCCGTAGGCCAGCGGGTCGAAGTCGACCTCGGGGAGGAAGGCGCCCCGGCGGGCGTACGTCTTGTCGGGGGCCGCCGGGTCCGGGTCGTAGTGGTCCTCCACGCGCCAGCGGGAGGCCGGCACCTCGGTGATCAGGTCGTGGCCGCCGGTCACGATCCGCCAGTAGCCGGCCGCGTCCGTCGCGCCGGGGACCAGGGCTCCCACACCGACCACGGCGACGGGGATCTGGCGGGGGGTGGAGAGGGAGCCGGACACGGTCGCTCCTCCGGGTCGGGCCCCGGTTGCGGGCGCCTCGGCCGCGCCGGTGCCACTCATGCCAGCTCGCAGGGTGTGTAGGTGAACGCCTCGGGAGGCAACGGGACGCCGTAGGTGCGCAGTTGGTGGGCGCGGGTGAGCACGGCGGCCCCTTCGAGGAGGTTGAGCGCGATCTGGACCGTGGACCGGCGTGCCGGCTCGGCCAGGAACGTGCCGGCCACCCACCGGTTGAACGCGCCCATCGCGGGCCCGCACCAGATCTGGTAGTCGGCCTGCCGCGACCTGTCCCCGCTGATCGCCCAACGGCTGGAACCGCCCAGGTACCAGCGGAAGACCAGGGCCATACGGTGTTTCGGGTCCGCCTCCGCACGGGTGATCTCCGCGGGGTCGCGCTGCTCCCAGAAGGCGCGTGTGCGCTGCCAGATCTCCTCGAACGGGGCACGGAGCACGTCGCGTTCGATCGAGGTGCGCAGCGCGGCCGGGATCTCCTCCAGGGATCCGTGGTCCCGGTACGCCGCATGCAGCCGGCCGGCCCGCTGGGCGAACATCGTCCCCCGGGACAGCACCTGCAGTGTCACACCGAGCTCGAACATGTCGGCCGCCGGTGCCATGGCCACATCGGCGATGTCCGCCTCACCGAGCATCGCCTTCGCCGCGTCGGACAGACCGGCCTCGGTGGCCGTCTGGTTCACCGAACCCACGACCACGTAGGAGGCGCCGAGGGCGAAGGCGGCGGCCACCGCGTCCGGTGTGCCGAGGCCGCCGGCCGCACCGATCCGGACCGGCCGGCGGTAGCCGAACCGCAGGCACACTGCGTCGCGCAGCGCGGCGATCCTCGGCAGCAGTACCGACAACGGCCGGTTGTCGGTGTGCCCGCCGCTGTCCGCCTCCACGGTGATGTCCTCGGCCACCGGTACCAGGGCCGCCAGCTCCGCCTCCTGCGGGGTCAGCTTCCCCTGGGTGACGAGGGCACCCAGCAGGGCGGCCGGGGCGGGGGAGAGGAACCTCTCGGCGACCTCGGGCCGGGAGACCTTGGCGAGGACGTGCGTACGCCGGACGACGGCGCCGTCCGCCCCCCTGCGCAGCCCGCGGGCCGAGCACAGCACCACGGCCGGGGTCAGCTCCATGAAGGCCGACGCGGAGATCCGCGGGACCCCGCAGCGCAGCAGCAGTTCGGCGACGTGCGACTCCAGCGCCGGTTCGGCCGGTGAGTGGATGAGGTTGACCCCCCAGTTCGTCCGGTCCGCCAGCTCGTGGGCCAGTTCGCGTACGGCCCGCTCCACCTCGGGGTGGCCCAGACCGCCCGCGCCGAAGAACCCGAGCATCTCCGCGCGGGCCATCGCCGAGACCATCCGGGTGGTGGCGATGCCGTTGGCCATCTCGCCGGCGACGTAGGGGAAACGGACCCCGTGCGCCTCGCAGAAGACGCGTCCGCCGAGCCACTCCGGGTAGAGCGGCGGCAGCGTACCGAGCACCCGGCCGCCGCCGGGCGCCGGACCGGCCGCGAGGCCCACCTCGCGGCCGTCCGGCCCGCTGACGACGTGGACGGGTTCCCGGATCCGCCCGGCACGGGCGGCGATCCCCTCGGGTGAGAAGGCCGGCGGAGACACGGCGGGGAAGCCGGGAGCGGTGAGGACGGTCAAGGAAGGGCTCCAGCGGGAGAGGACGTGCGCGGGTCAGACGGGACGGGCGGAGAGCGAGGCGCGAGGCGGCGTGCGGGGCGACTCCTGGAGAGCCCCGGCGCGGGGGTTCAGGCCGGAGCGGAGATAGTCGAGGCCCACCGGGGCGGATACCCCCGACGGCCCCAGCAGGGCCCTGACCCGGGTGTCGTCGAACCGCCGCCGGTGGGCGAGGTAGGCCGTCAGACCGGGGTAGAAGTCCAGCACCGCTTCCACCGCCGACGGGGCGTCCGGCCGGGTGGCGACCAGGTCGATCGACAGCGAGGCCAGCTCTTCCAGCAGGGTGACGACCGTCGGTACGGGCACATCGCGGTCATGGACGACGTGGTAGGTGTCGACCCCGCCCGAGGGCGTCCGCCCGGCCAGCCGGACCATGACCTCGGCCGCGTGTTCCACCTGCAGCAGGTTGAGCCGGCCGTGCGGATGCCCCACCGCCCGGACGCGGGGCCGGTCGGCCGGACCGGGGCCGCGAGGCCCGTGTTCCCCGGCTTCCGGTCTGCCGCCCGACGCTGCCGTGTCCCTCCCCTGGCCCTGGCTCGTGGGGCCGGCGGCGTGCCGGGCCTCGCGCAGGATCCGCTCGATCACCATCAGCGGGTGGGAGGGCAGCTCCGGGTGCGGCGGCACGTCCGTGACCAGGATGCTCGGCCGCAGGACCACGGCCGGGCGGCCGTGCTGCCGGGACCACGCGTGGACCAGCAGCTCGGCCTCGTACTTGGACTGTTCGTAGGCGTTCTCGAAGCCGGAGGCGTCGTCCAGCTCGTCCTCGTACGCCACGCCCTCGCGCCGGGCCCCGGCCACGAACGCGGTGCTCACGTGATGGACCACGGGCTTTCGGCGGCCCGCCGCCGCCAGCTCCAGCACGTGCCGGGTCCCCTCGAGGTTGGTCCGGCGCAGTTCCGGCAGGTCCCCTTCCAGGTTGATGCTGCCCGCACTGTGCCAGATCGCGCCGAGGCCGTCGGCGACCTTCTGGAAGGTCCGCCGGGACAGCCCGAGCCGCGGCAGCGAGAGGTCGGTCTCCACGACCCGCAGCCGGGCCGGGAGTCCGGCGGTGAACGCCGTGGGCGCGCCGGTCAGTTCGAAGAAGCGGGTGATGCGGTCCAGGGCGCTCCCGGATCCCGCGCGGGCCAGGACCGTGACCGACCCGTGCGTGTCGAGCAGGCGGTGTAACAGGCGCAGTCCGAGGAATCCGGTGGCCCCGGTGAGGGCGACGTGCACGAGCGTGGCTCCAAGGGCGGTGAAAGGGGGGCGGGCCCGCGACCGTGCGAGGGGGCGGAGGCGGGGGGCGCTGCCGGTGGGGCGGCCGGGAGCGGGGGAACGCGACGCCACCGGCGTCCTGCGACGCGGAGTGTCACCGGCGGTCGTACCGCGAACGGGCCGGCCGATGCGGCCGGTCCGAGCTGGCGGTACTCGCCGGTCGCCCGGCGCCCCCGTCGCGCCGGCGTTCCCCGGCCTTCCTCGGCCCGGTGACCTCCGGCGCACGGCACACGATGTCAGACGGCCGGCCGCGCGCGAGCCCGGATTCCCCCTGCTCACCCGAACGGAGTACGCCGCTCCGTGACCGGGGCGTGCCGGGCCGGGCCGCTGGAACGCCGGTCGGGTCCGGGCCGCGGGAAGGTCCGAGGTGTCGGCCGTCCTGGGAGGTCCCGGCAGCCCTGTCCTCCTTTCGGGGGAACCTGCGGGCAGCGGCCCGGGGGTGCCTCCCCGGGGCCGCCGCGTCGTCGGCAGCGGGCGGTGGTGCTGCGTCAGCCCAGGTACGGGAGGGGGAGCGGGCACTGCGGGGGGTCCGGGGCGAACGGGGCGGGCCATGGCGGGGGAGACGGGAAGGGGGCCACGCGGGGCCGGGGGGCGGTGTTCCGTGCCGGAGGCCCGGTCCGCTCGGCGGTCATCCTGAGGGCCGGCCGGCAGGGGCGGGTCGGCGTCGTGGCCGGCCCGGGCCGGGGAAGGGACCCGGCCCGGTGCTCGTCCAGCGCCGGCCGCTCGTGCCCCTGCTGTTCCTCGGCCCGCCGGTCCGTTCGTACTCCCGCTGTCGGCCCGCCGGTCCGTCCGTACTCCGCTGTCCCTCCGCCCACCGGTCCCTTGCCGCCGCCCGCCATTGGAGCCCTGAAGCCGTATGCCCGCCCCGGATCAGTCAGCCCGGCCCACCCGCCTCGACCTCACCGCTCGGCCCGACGCCACAGTCCCGGCCGGCCGCTCCGCCGGGCACGACCGGTCCGCGGCCCTCCCCGGCCACCCCACCCACTCGGTCGACCGTGCGTTCCTGAGCCTGGAGCGCCGCCGGCCCGACGTCCGCTGGGACGCCGGTGGCGTCGCGTACCTCAGCGGTCCGCCCCCGGCCCTCGCCGACCTCCGCATGTACGTGGGCTTCCGGCTGCGTGGCATGCCTCTGCTCACGAGCCGGATCGAGGGCGGCCGCCGGCCCCGGTGGCGGCCGGACCCGGATTTCGCCGTCGACCGGCACGTCCACGAGGTGGTCGCCGACGGCCCCGCCGCATGGGACTCCGCCCTGGACACCGCGCTCAACGCCCCGTTCGCGCCCGGCGCCTACTGGGGGCTCTGGCTGGTCCACGGCCACGCACCCGACGCGTACGCCGTGTGCTACCGCTTCCACCACGCCTGCCAGGACGGCTCGGCCGCCGCCATGACCTTCCGCGCCGTGCTGGGCGACGGTGAGCCGTCGGCCCGGCCGGTTCCGGGCCGGGGCGGTCGGGCCGGAGCGCTGCACCGGGCGTTCGCGGCCGCCGGGCTGACCACGAGGTGCGTGGCCGCCACCTTCCCCGTCCGGGGCCTTCGGTCGGAGGCCGCCTTCACCCCCTCGGGGGAGCGGCGGCTGTGGCGGGGCCGCGTACCGGCGGCCACCCTCCGCCGGATCGGTGGCACGCGTGGCGGCTCGGGCCATGACGCCCATCTGGCCGCACTCGCCGGTGCGTTGTCGGTCTGGTCCGCCCGTGCCGGTGTAGCGCTGCCCCGGGTGACGGCGGTGCTGCCCGTGGACGCACGCCGCCCGGACGAGGACCAGACGTGGGGCAACCGGTGCTTCGCCCTGCCGCTGGGACTGCCCGTGTCTACCGCCGCGGAACACCCGGACGGGTCCCGGGACGGTGACGCGCCCCTGCGGCGGCTGGACGCCGTGACGAGGACGACCCGCAGGCTGCGGGGCGAGGCATGGCGCCAGGCCGTTCAGGACATGGTCCGCTTCATGCCGGCCCGCCCCACCGAGTGGTACATGCGAAGGGTGCTCTCTCCCCGCGTCACCGACGTCATGGCCACCTCCATGCCGCTGGCCGGCAAGGGGAGCCTGGGGGAGGCACAGGTGACGGGCACGGCGCTGCTGCCCCTGCTGCTTCCCGGGCACCTCTTCGGGGTGGGGCTGTCCTTCTTCGGTGAGTGGGCCGAGGTTGCCTTTCTCGCCGACCGCGCCCTGCCGCTGGGCGGTCTGCTGCCGGAGCTGTGGGAGCAGGCCGTGGCTGAACTGGAGGAGAGTGCGACGGCTGTGTGAGCCGGGGCGCTGGGGACGGTACCGGCCGCAGCGCCGGCCTCCGGCGGCTCGCTCGTTCCGTTCGGATCACCCGGTGTCGGCCGCCGGAGCGGGACCGGTCACGGTGGCGGGCAGCGGCGGGGCCGCACGGCGTGCTCGGCGTCCGCCCGCTCGGAGTTCGCGGCGGAGGGCGCGTCGGTAGGAGCGGACGTCGATCTCGATCCCGTGACGGTAGGTGGGGACGTAGGTCGTGTCGTGGCGTTTCCGCTCGCGGGCGATCGCCCGTGTCATGTCCGTCGGTGAGGGCAGGGCGACCGTTCCCTCGATCAGGCCGGCGATCCACTCCGCCTGCGGTTCGAGCAACGGAAAGGCCGCGCCCGCGGGCTGGGCCAGTCCCATGAAGTAGAGCCCGGGCAGCCGGGGCGGCACGGTGCGCAGATAGAGCTCCGTGCGGCCGCCCGGAGCGGCGAAGACGGAGGGGTCCAGGAAAGGGAAGGAGAGGGAGTAACCGGTGGCGTACACCACGGCGTCCACATGTTCGCTGCTGCCGTCCGTGAAGTCCGCCGTGTCGCGGCCGAACGACCTGACGCCGGGCTTGGGGGTGACCGCCCCCCGGGCCAGCTGGACGAGGAGTTCGTCCGACGTGGAGGGGTGGGCGGCGAACGGGCCGCGGCCCGGCTCGGGGAGTCCGTAGTGAGCGGGGGCGCCCCGGGCCAGCCGCAGCAGGAGCTTCATCGCCGGGCCCTTGACGCATCCGGGGAGGCCCGACAGCGGGCTCCACGCCAGATGGTCCGCAGGCCGGCCGAGCAGCATTTTGGGGAAGACGTGCGCCGGGTCGCGTGCGGAGAGGAAGGTCCGCGCCGCCGTACGGGAGATCTCCGCAGCGATCTCGCAGGCGGAGTTGCCCATGCCGAGCACCAGCACCCGCAGGCCGGCGTACGGCTCGGGCACCCGGTAGTCGTGCGAGTGGACGGCGGGGCCCTCGAACTCCTCGGCCCCGGGCACGGCGGGCTCCGGGAGACGTGGGTCCCAGTGGTGCCCGTTGGCCACCACCACCTCGCTGTAGCGCCGTGTCACCGCCTCCGCGCCCGCGTCCCCGCGGCGCCGGACGGCGACCTCCCAGCCGCCGTCGGCCAGGGGCCGCACCGAGGTGACCTCCGTGCCGAGCAGGATGTGGCGGTGCAGGCCGAACGACGCGGCGTAGTCCTCCAGGTAGGCGAGGACCTTGCTGTGGTGAGGGAAGACCGGGTATGTCTCCGGCATCCCCAGCGAGGAGAAGGACATGCTCTCCTTCGAGATGTTGGCGTGCAGCGAGGCGTACACCCCGGACATCCCGTTGTCGTTGCCGTACCGCCAGAGCCCGCCGATCCCCGAACCGGCCTCGAAGCAGTCGAAGGGAACGTTCCGCGAGGTGAGGACCTTGCTCGCGGCCAGCCCGGACGGCCCTGCTCCGATCACGCACGTTCTCCGCATGGCTGACCGACCTTCTCTCGGGTGCGCGTGACGTCGCCGGTACGCGCCTGAACGGGACAGCGGGGTGAGCGGGGCCGCGGTCTCCGGAGGCCTTCGGGCACCCGGTCCGGACATGTCCCCGAGATCGGAGGAACCACCGGCCCGTCAGGGGCTGTCCGGCACGGCCGGAAGAGGAGTGGTGGACCTGGTCGCGGAACTCCGGCCCCGTTCACGCTAGCCGTCCCCGCCGCCTCGTGGCCGGTCCACGGCAGTAGATCCGCCGCACGGGTGGGACATCGCTCACCGGGTTGACGCCAGGGATCGGATGCGCTTCCCGAGCCGTTTCCCCTGTGTGGCCCGCTCGTTGGGCACGGGCGGACCGGGCACGGCCCCCACCGCCACGCGTCCGCCGACCGGAGGACGCGGACCGGTTCCGCGGCCGACAGCCACCCCGGTACGACGGAGCAACGCGATGGACGTCAGAGATGTGCACCACTCCTACCGGCGGCACGCCGTCCTCCGCGGCGTGGACCTCCGGCTGCGGCCGGGCACCCTCGCCGGGATCGTCGGGGAGAACGGTGCGGGCAAGTCGACCCTCCTGAAGATCCTCTCGGGGGAACTCGCGCCGGACCGCGGCTCGGTGCGTCACTACGGCCGGTTCGGCTACTGTCCGCAGTCCGTCGTCCTGGACGACTCGTTCACCGTCCGTCAGCACGTCGACTTCTTCAGGACCGCGTTCGGACTCGCCGACCTGCGACGGGCCCGGGAAGTGATGGAGGTCCTGGCCTTCACCGAGTACCTCGACATGCGCGTGGGCCTGCTCAGCGGAGGCTCGCGGCAGAAGCTGAACCTGACCCTGGCGCTCATGCACGATCCGGACGTACTGCTGCTGGACGAGCCCTACCAGGGGTTCGACTGGGAGACGTACCTCCGCTTCTGGGAGCTGGCGACCGAGTTGCGCGACACCGGGCGCTCGGTGCTGGTCGTCTCGCACCTGGCCTACGACCTCGACCGGCTGGACCAGCTCTGGCGCCTGGAGGGCGGGCGTCTCCACCGCCAGGAACGGCGTACGGGAGCGGCGGCATGAGGCGGCACTGGTCCCTGTTCACGACGGCGTCCCGGTACGCGCTGGTCGGGCACACCCGCAACCGGTTCGCGATGCTGTTGGTGGTCGTGTACATCCCGCTCTGGATCGCCCTCGCCTGTATGACGATCCCCGGCGGGCCGGCTCCGTTCCGGCTGCGGGCCACCGGCGAGATCCTGTCCCCGCCCGGCAACCACCTCACGCAGATCACCGGTGCGCTCAACGCGGTCACCCTGATCGCCGGGTTCATGATGTTCGTCGCCACCTTCACGGGAGGCGCCTTCGACCGGCGCCTCACGATGGCCGGATATCCGAGGTATCACCTCGTCCTCGCCAAGCTCTCCGCCCTCACGCTGGTCTGTGCCGCCGTCGCCGTGTACGCCACGGCCGCCGTCGGGCTCGCCTGGCCGACGCGGCAGCCCCTCGTGCTCACCGCCGCGCTGTTCTTCGCCGCCATGACCTACGGTGCGCTCGGCGTGGTCCTCGGATCGGTGCTCCGCCGGGAGGTGGAGGGCATGTTCGCCATCCTGATGATCAGCATCCTCGACAGCGCCCTGCAGAACCCCCTCTCCAGCTCCGGATCGGACAGCGCGCTCGTGTGCTTCCTGCCGACGTACGGCGCTGTGCAGGCCAGCATGTCCGCGGCCTTCTCCGGCGCGTCGGCGGCCCAGGGCCTCGCGATCCAGTCGCTCTGGCTCGTCGGCACCGCGTCGGCCGGGTTCCTGGTTTTCCGCAGGCGCACCCGCAACGCGCTCCCACCGCAGCGCACACCACCGGTTCCGGCTCCCTCCGGGCCCGGGACGGCCGGGGGAGCGCATGGGACCGCGCCGCCGGTCGGGTACGGCCCGTCCGCGGAGTCCGTACAGCGCCGGTGACCGAGTGCCCCGGCCGTCCCGCGGGGGCTTGGCTCGTCGTACGGACGGCCGGCCACCCTGCGGGGCCACCGGCCGTCCACCCGGACAGGGGCCGCGAGCCGGCACGCTGCTGGGGGCATGACCCGGGGGCGTGAGGGGACCGTGACCTGGAGCGGCTCCACTCGTTCTGTAGCCGTCGGGCGCTGTCGTGGTGCCCGGGCCGACCCGCCTCCGTGCAAGGATGACCACCTCCATGAGTCTTTCGCGTACCGTCCAGCGCACCGTTCTCACCGCGGTACTCCTGTCCGCCTCCGCGCTGGCCGTCCCCTCCACCGCCCAGGCCGCCCCGCTCCCACCGGCGTGTCAGGAGGCGCTCCTCGAAACGCTCGACAAGTTCCCCGTCGTGGACTTCACGGTCCCCGACAAGGCCAAGAACACCCTGCTGGGCGAGGTGCTGGGGCTGAGCGAGGACGACCAGAAGGCCTTCACCGAGGAGGCGTGCGCGGCCTGGAACACCTGGGCGACCGACAACGGGCAGGCGGTCGCCGCCGACCTGGACAGCCGGTACCGCAACGCCGCAGGGCCCGTGTGCAACAAGTTCGCCAAGTCCTCCCTGGCGACGATCAAGAAGTACGCGCCGAACGTACCGGCTGGGACGCGGGAGCTGGAGACGCTGGCGAAGCGGATCTGGAAGAACGCCATGGAGAAGCTGGCCGCCAACGCCACCAACGCCGACTGCCGTACGGCGTACACCGGGGCGAAGGCGGGCTGGTAGGGAACACCGGGCGGACCGCGCCGCGAGGGCGCCCGGGGGCCTGGCCGGCGCCGCACCGGGCTGCGCGCAGGGCCCCGACACTCCTGTGGGTGGGCACGGCACGCGTACGGGGGACAGAAGCCTCTGACGTCGCGTCACGTGCGGTCGGCGGCAACTCTGCTGGGGGGCCGCGGTGTTCATGCACGGCGTGAGCCGCGGTGAACGAGGATTGCGCCACCCCGCCGCCGGACCCGCGTCCGAGCCGCAGTGGGCGGCGAAGCGCACGGCGGCCGTGCTCACGCCGCTCGGCACCGGGGTACGGAGGGGCTCCTGCATCGTGCCCTTCGTAGGAATCTACGACGAGGGCCGACCGGGTGGCCGTCTCCTTCATGGCTTCGGTGACTGCCCCCGACGGACCCGGGCCGGATGTACTTGCGCCAGGCCGCGTTACGGGAATCCCGTCTGCCCTCCGGGCAGACGACGCTGCTTTCGGAGCACGCCCTGGCGTCCCGACCGCGCGTGGACGACTCATGGAAGGGACGGTGGAGCCTCCTGTCGACCATCCGGACACCTCCCGTCCCCACCCCGCAGCACTTCCATGAGCCGGCGCCCGGCCCCACCGGGGCCGGCCCGCCGGGGGCCGGACGGAGCGCGCACGGCCGACGCGAGGGAAGAAGCGACCGGCGCTCGCCGTACGGCGGGCGCGGGACCGCCGGTCCGCCCGCCGTCTCCGCCGCCCCGGCGGCCGGGAACGCGGTCCGCCCTGCCTTCGGGCCGGCGCCACCACCTCGGACGGCACGCGCCCGCCCCCGCTGATCCCCGCAGAGCTTCACGTAGTGCCCGTGTGCTCCCTCGGTGCGGTGTCCCGCACCGAGGGAGCACACGGAGTCCCGACCGCCTGCAACGAAGGAGCGACCATGACCGCGCACGCCCAGGAGAAGAGCACCCAGGATCTCGAGCGCGCCTGGATGGACGAAGCCATCCGACTCGCCACGAAGAGCGTCGAGAACGGCGGCGGTCCCTTCGGCGCGCTGATCGCCAAGGGCGCCGAGGTCGTCGCGATCGGGAACAACCACGTCACCTCGGACCTGGACCCGACGGCCCACGGGGAGGTGAGCGCGATACGTGCCGCCTGCCGGAAGCTCGGCACTTTCTCGCTCGATGGGTGTCTCCTGGTCACCTCGTGCGAGCCGTGCCCGATGTGCCTGTCCTCCGCGCTGTGGGCGCGGGTCGACCGGATCATCTTCGCCGCCGACCGGCATGACGCCGCGGTGGCCGGGTTCGACGACCGTAAGTTCTACGACCTGTTCGAGAAGAAGTCCGCGGAGCTGTGGCCGATGGCGATCACGCAGGTGGAGATGGCGAACCGCATGGCACCGTTCGACGCCTGGCTCGCCAAGGCCGACCGCGTCGACTACTGACCGTACTCCGGCCGCTGACCCCGCATCGGCCCCAGCCCGGCCCTGCACCGCGCGGCTCATCGCGCCCTGGCATCGGGTGGCGTGGCCGGGCCACGGTGGACTCCCCGTGAGGTACCGCCGTGAAGCGGGCCCGGATCCCGCCGATCGCTTCGTGAACGCCCCAGGTCTACCCCGGTGACCTGGGGCTTTCGCCTCCCCGGTGCGCCGGAGCCCGCCGGGGCGCCGGCACCGCCGGGCCCGGAAGCGGTGCCTCGCGTCCGTGCGGTCGTACGAGCACGAGGCACCCTGCCTGTGCGGCGGAGCGTCAGTTCCCGTCGGCCTCGAAGGTGCGCAGCAGGTCCGCGGCGACGCTCACGGCGATCGTCGCCGGTTCCTTGCCCGTGATGTCCGCCAGGCCGATCGGGGTCTTGATCCGGTGGATCGTCGCGTCGTCGTGACCGCCCTCGGTCCGCAGGCGCTCGCGGAACCGCACCCACTTGGCCGCCGACCCGATCAGCCCGATGGAGCCGAGGTGGGGGGCGCGCAGGGCTGCGTCGCACAGCGCGGCGTCCTCGGCGTGGTCATGGGTCATGATCAGGACGTGGGTGCCGCGCGGCAACTCCTCCAGCACCTCCTCGGGCAGCAGCGGCGTGTGATGCACGTGCACCTGCGCCACCGCGTCCGCCAGCACGTCGAGCCGTGCCTCGCCGAGCATCCCGGAGCGGGTGTCGATCAGATGGAGATCGAGGTCCTGGCGCGCCAGGATGCGTGCCAGTTCCAGCCCGACGTGCCCCACGCCGAAGACCGCCACCGCGCCTACCACCGGCAGGGGTTCGAGCAGGACGGTGACCGTACCGCCGCAGCACTGCACGCCGTGCGGTCCGGTCACCTTGTCGTTCAGGGCGAAGTCGACGAGCTCCGTCCCCGGCTCGGACGCGGCGATCATCTCCCGGGCCCGGTCGATCGCGACGGCCTCGATGTTGCCGCCGCCGATCGAGCCCCAGGTCTCGCTCCGCCCCACCACCAGCTTCGCGCCGGCGTCGCGCGGGGCGTGGCCGCGCACGGTCGCGACGGTCACGAGCACGCCGGACTCCCGGCGCGCCCGCAACCGCGCGACGGCGGCGACCCAGCTCGTGTCAGGCACCGCTCGACGCCGCCGCGTCGGCGCCGACCTCGCTGCCGGAGACATCGCCGCTCCCGGCATCGCTCCCGGCGGTGAATCCGCCGCCTGCGTGGCCGGCCTGGGAGGTGGCGCCGCGGCGGGCCTCCTCGATCGCCCAGTACACCGCTTCCGGGGTCGCGGGCGAGGCCAGCTCGACGGCGACCCCGCCCGGCCCGAACGCGGCGGCGGCCTGCCGCAGCGCCTCCCGTACCGACAACGCCAGCATCAGCGGGGGCTCGCCCACCGCCTTGGACCCGTAGACCGAGCCCTCTTCGGTGGCGTTCTCCAGCAGCGTGACGTTGAACTCCTCGGGCATCTCCGAGAAGCTGGGGAGCTTGTAGGTGCTGGCGGCCTGGGTCAGCAGCCGGCCGCGGTGCGGCCCGTCGGTGGCGTCCCAGCGCATGTCCTCGAGCGTCAGCCAGCCCGCTCCCTGTACGAATCCCCCCTCGACCTGACCGATGTCGATCATCGGGGACAGGCTGTCGCCGACGTCGTGCACGATGTCCACGCGACGGATGCGGTACGCGCCGGTGAAGCCGTCTACCTCCACCTCGGCGGCGGCGGCCCCGTGGGCGAAGTACTTGAACGGCGAGCCCCGGAACGACGCCGCGTCCCAGTGCAGTCCCTCGGTCCGGTAGAAACCGGCGGCCGACAGCTGTACCCGCTGGAAGTACGCGATACGCACCAGGTCGTCCCAGGCCAGCTCCCTGTCGCTGCCGAGGCCGCGTGCGACGCCGTCGACGATGCGTACGTCCGAGGCGTTCGCGCCCAGCTCGGTGGCGGCCACCTGGAGCAGTCGCCCACGCAACTGCTCGCAGGCGTTCTTCACCGCAGCGCCGTTGAGGTCGGTCCCCGAACTCGCTGCGGTGGCCGAGGTGTTGGGGACCTTGTCGGTACGCGTGGGGGCCAGGCGCACCTTGTGCAGCGGGATGCCCAGGGAGGTCGCGGCGACCTGCAGCATCTTGGTGTGCAGTCCCTGGCCCATCTCGGTGCCGCCGTGGTTGATCAGGACGGAACCGTCCTTGTAGATCAGCACAAGCGCACCGCCCTGGTTGAAGGCGGTGAGGTTGAACGAGATGCCGAACTTGATGCCGGTGACCGCCAGGGCCCGCTTCGTGTGCGGATGAGCGGCGTTGAAGGCGTCGATCTCACGCCTGCGCTCCGCGACACCGCCGTTCTCCAGGGTCTTGTGCCAGACGGCGGAGATCCGGTCGGGCTGGAGAACCGGCTGCCCGTACGGCGTCGTCTGACCCTGCCGGTAGAAGTTCCGCTCCCGCAGCTCCATCGGGTCCAGACCGAGGAGCGGGGCGCACCGGCCCATGATGTCCTCGATGACGAGCATGCCCTGCGGTCCGCCGAAGCCCCGGAAAGCGGTGTTGGAAGCCTTGTTGGTCTTGGCGACGCGACCCGCGATCCGGGCGTGGGGAAGCCGGTAGACGTTGTCGATGTGGCACAGTGCGCGGGCCACCACCGGCTCGGAGAGGTCCAGGCTCCAGCCACCGTCCGCGGTGAGGGTCGCGTCCAGTGCCCGGATACGGCCGTCCGGGTCGAAGCCGATCGTCCACGTCGCGTGGAAGCCGTGCCGCTTACCGGACATGGTCAGGTCCTGCGTCCGGTTGAGCCGCAGCCGTACGGGCCGGCCGGTCAGCCTGGCGCCGAGCGCGGCGACGGCCGCGAACCCGTGCGGCTGCATCTCCTTGCCGCCGAAACCGCCGCCCATCCGCAGACACTGCACGGTCACGTCGTGGCTGTGCAGGCCCAGGACGTGCGCGACGATCTCCTGCGTCTCCGACGGATGCTGGGTGCTGCTCTGGACGAACACCTGCCCGGCCTCGTCGATATGGGCCAGGGCCGCGTGCGTCTCCAGGTAGAAGTGCTCCTGGTCGGAGAACTGCAACTCGCCGGTGAACACGTGCGCGGCGCCGGCCAGGCCCGCGTCGACGTCACCGGTCACCATGACGGGCCGGGCGCCGTGGAAACTGCCGGTCTCGATCGCGTCCCGCAGGGTGACCACGGAGGGCAGTTCGTCGAGCTCGACCTCGACGGCCGCCGCCCCCAGCCGGGCCGCCTCCAGGGTCTCGCCGAGTACCCAGGCGACCGCGTGGCCGTAGAACATGACGTGGTCGGGGAACAACGGCTCGTCGTGTTTCATCCCGGCGTCGTTGACACCGGGCACGTCGGCTCCGGTCAGTACGCGCACCACCCCCGGCACGGCGAGCGCGGGCTCGGTGCGCAGCGCGGTGATCCTGCCGTGTGCCTTCATGACCTGGACCGGGTGGGCGTGCAGCACGTCCTTGGTGCGATGGACGAGATCATCGGTGTAGAGCGCCGTACCGGTGACGTGCAGGGTGGCACTCTCGTGCGGCATCGAGACCCCGACGACGGGCTTCTCGGGGCGTTCTGACAAGTGACTCATGACGACACCGCCTCGGTGGTTCGCGCGTACAGCTTCAGCAGGCTCTGGCCGAGCATCGCGGAGCGGTAGAGGGAACTGGCGCGGTGATCGCTCATCGGCGTGCCCTCCCCCCGCAGCTCCCGGGCCGCGGCCCCGACGGTCTCCGCCGTCCAGGGCCTGCCCTCCAGGACCGCCTCGGCGGCGAGGGAGCGGATCGGGGTGGCGGCCACGCCGCCCAGGCCGATGCGCGCCTTGCGGACGATCCCGTCCTGGACGTCGAGCGCGAAGGCGACGGCCACGCTGGAGATGTCGTCGAAGCGCCGCTTGGCGATCTTGTGGAAGGCCACGACCGGCGACAGGGGCAACGGGATGCGCACCGCGCGGATCAGCTCGCCGGGACGCCGTACGCTCTGCCGGTACCCGGTGAAGTAGTCGGCCAGCGGGACCTCGCGCTCGCCGTCGGCGTCCGTGAGCACCACCGACGCCTCCAGCGCCAGCAGCACGGGCGGGCTGTCACCGATGGGGGAGCCGGTACCCAGGTTGCCACCCAGGGTCGCGCCGTTGCGGATGAGCCGGGACGCGAACTGCGGGAACAGCTCCGCGAGCAGCGGGACGTCGCCGCCGAGTCGGCGTTCGATCTCGGTGAGCGTCAGCGCCGCCCCGATCACCAGGGAGTCCGGCTCGACGCGCAGTTCGCGCAGTTCGGGCAGCCGGTCGACGGCGACCACGCAGTCCGCCCGGCGGGCCCGGAGGTTCACCTCGACGCCGAAGTCGGTGGAGCCTGCGATCACCACCGCGTCGGGCCGCTCGCGCAGCACCTGCAAGGTGTCCGCCAGGGTGTGCCTGCGCAGGAACACCCTGCCGTCCTGGACGTACTCGGTGGCGACCGGTGCGGGCGGGGCCTGCTCGCGCCGCTGCGCCAGCGGGTCCCCGTCGGCGGGCGTGCCCACGGCGAACGCGGCATCGCGGATCGGGCGGTATCCGGTGCACCGGCACAGGTTGCCGCTCAGCGCGTGCAGGTCGAACCCGTTCGGGCCGTGCTCTGCGTCGGCGCTGCCGGCCGGGTCCGCGCCGCCGTCCTGGGGCGCGCCCTCGACCCGCTCCGTGTGCGCGCAGCGGTCGGAGCGGTAGTACTCGGCGGCCATGCTGCAGACGAATCCCGGGGTGCAGTAACCGCACTGGGAGCCGCCCCGGGCCGCCATCTCCTCCTGCACCGGGTGCAGGGCGGCCGCGGTTCCGGCGGGGGCGAGGCCCTCGGAGGTGATGACCTCCTGGCCGTCGAGCGCCGCGGCCGGAATCAGGCAGGCGTTGACCGCCACCCAGTCCGTGGGCCTGTCCACCCCGGGTCGGGCCACCAGGACCGAACACGCGCCGCATTCACCCTCGGCGCAGCCTTCCTTGGTGCCGGTGAGGCCGCGCTCGCGCAGGAAGTCCAGCGCGGTGGTGTGCGTCGCGGCCGGTGTGAGCGGGGCTTCTTCTCCGTTGACAGTGATCCGCGCCGCTACCATGACAGGCCTTCGCACCTGTGCACGATCGGTCGATCCATGATGTTCGCCAATGGTCAGGCAGCTTTCTGTGTGCAGACACGCCACACGAGGGACGCGGGCGCAGAGAGGCGCGCGGCGGTGACGTGCTGGAAGGCAGGGAGGAAGAACCAGGGACGTGCCGGAACAGGCACATCAGAACGGCGCGATCAGCAGCCGTGCGCGATCCGGCCCGGGACCCAGACGGTGCACTGGGCAAGGCGACCGAGGTCGGAGCAGGTGTACATCCGGCGGTCGCCTCCTTCCGGCAGTCATGGACCGATGGTCACCGCAAGTTAGTGGCTTGCGCCACAGAGGTCAAGGGTCCCGCTCGGCCGCGGCACGCGCAAGCGGTCGCGCGCGGAGGGGCGGCATGACCGCCGGGGCAGAACCGCCGGGCCCCTCGACGGCATCCGGCCGTCACCGGTTCCGGCGTGGCCGGGGGGCGGTGTCGCGGCCCCAGGTGCCCGGAAGGCCGGTACGGCCCCGGAAGAACGATCCCGCGGCGCGGGCCGGGATGTCTCTGCTCCTGGACGCCGCGCACGCCGTCGGCGGGCCGGAGCGGGACCCGCTGGACCGCGTGACCGGCGATGCGCTTCAGGTCGGACCGGCTCCGTCCCGCCCGCGGAGGCGTTCCCGGGGCCCGAAGCCAACACGTGCCCGATCGTCCGAGGCGCGCTCCCGCGCGTTTGGCGGCCGGGCCGAGGGCAGGCGTGAGCCGCCCGCCGGCGGCGGTGGGGGTACGCCGGGGAGCGCCGGCCGTACCCTCAACCGCGTGCCCCGGGTCCTCGGGCCGGTGGACGACGGATCAGTGGATCAGTGGATCACTGCGCCGGCGCGTCGGCCGGTCAGTGGTCGGAGTAGCTGAAGTCGCCCATCGTCCAGGCACTGACGTCCTCGATCGCCACGCGGTACATCCCACCCGTCTCCGGGATTCCCACCTCGCCCTGGAGGATGCGCGCCACATGGAAGTGCAGGTGCGTGGGCGGCCCTTCCTTGCGCGCCGCCGCGGTGAACACGGCGGAGAAGTCGCTCAGGCGGGCGGAGTCCGCCAGCACCTCCGACACCCGCTGCCGCCACACGGCTTCCGGGGCGAGCCGCCCCGTGATGACCGCGCCGCTGGCGACCACGGTCAGGGACATCTGATTGCTGTGCCCGGACTCCACCAGGGCGGCAACGTCAACGAGCAGTTCGTCAGGCTTCGACATGACAGAGGATTTTAGACCGTGTCCCCGCGTGCGGTTCCGTCGCCTGACGGGTACGGGCATCGGGCACGAGACGGCGGACCCACGCCGTGGCCGGCCGGCAGCGCTCCTGCGGACTGCCGGAGCGGAGGCGGAGAACCGGAGCGGGTGGGGTGGTCAGGCGTCCGCGGAGCCGCCCCGGACGACGCAGGACCGGTTGTTCTCCCAGCCCCAGCCGGCGCCGTCGGGGTCGGGGGAGCTGCTCGCGCAGTACGGGTAGCCGTTCGGTGCGGTGCCGCCGTTCGAACCGTCGCCGTGGACGGTGGCGCGCTGAGATGGGCTTCGCCGTTCCCGAGGACCTCTCGCTGCTCGCGTGGGACGACTCCCAGCTCTGCCGGATCACGCATCCCACCCTTTCGGCCATGAGCCACGACGTGCACCAGTTCGGAGCGGAGGTGGCCCGTTCGCTCTTCGCCCTGCTGGACGGCACCCACAGCGGCCCGCTCCAGGTCGCCACCCCGTCACTCACCCCCCGCGGCTCCACGGGGCCCGCGCCCCTGTAGAACACCGGCCACCCGCGGAACACCCGCCGTGTCCCGTGCCCGCCGCCGTTCGGCACACGCACGCGTCGGTGCGGGAAGCGGTGCGGTCCCCGGGGCGAGTCGGGCAGGCGCCTCCGGTCGCCGGACGGGTCCCGTGCAGCACGTCGGCCCGGGCGTCGCCGCCCGGCGGGGGAGCGCCCGTAGGCCCTCCTTCTCCGCATCGAGGAACGGCACTCCCCATGGCCCTGCCTGCCTCCCGGTGTACGGGGCGCCGGGGGCTCGTCGTGCTCGTGCGTACCGGCACGGGCGGCCGCCCCTCCCTGCCGCCAGGGGCCTCCGCAGGGCTGAAAAATACCCCCCAGGGTATTGCTGTTACAGTGGGGTGGACGATACCCCCCGGGGTAACAGCCTACGAAAGGAGTCCTCCGTGTTCTTCGTGGACACCCTGGAGACCGAAGGCCTGGGCAACCGCAGCTACCTCGCCGGCGGAGCCGAGACGGCGGTGGTCGTCGACCCGCCGCGCGACGTGGAGCGGGTCGTGGCCGCGGCGGCCGGCCGCGGGGTGCGGATCGCTCACGTGGTGGAGACCCACGTGCACAACGACTATGTCACCGGTGGTGTGGAGCTGGCACGGCTGACCGGCGCGCACTACCTGGTGCCCGCCGCGGCGCGCGTCTCCTTCGAACGGGTCCCGGTCGCCGACGGCGACACCGTCACCGTCGACTCCGGCCTCGGCCTGCGGGCGCTCGCCACTCCCGGCCACACCCCGCACCACACGTCGTACGTACTGGTCGAGGACGGTCGGGAAGTCGCCGCGTTCACCGGGGGATCGCTGCTGATCGGCACGGTGGGGCGACCCGACCTCGTCGAGCCGAGGCTGACCAGGCAACTGGCCCACGCCCAGCACGCCTCCGCGCACCGGCTCGCCGGAGAACTCCCCGACGACGTGCGCGTGCTCCCCACCCACGGGTTCGGGAGCTTCTGCTCCTCCTCCCAGGCGGAGGGCGACGCGAGCACCATCGGCACGGAGCGGGCCACCAACGACGCCCTGACCCAGGACGCCGACACCTTCGTGGCCCGGCTGCTGGCCGGCCTGGAGGACATACCCGCCTACTACGCGCACATGGGCCCGGTCAACGCGGGCGGCCCCCCGCCGGTGGACCTGACCCCGCCGAGGACGGCCGACGCCGAGGAGATCGCGGAGCGCCTGGCCGCCGGTGAGTGGGTCGTCGATCTGCGCAGCCGTACCGCGTTCTCGCAGGGTCACGTCGCCGGGACCTACAACTTCGAGGCCGACGGCAAGCTGGCCACCTACCTGGCCTGGCTGATCCCGTGGGGGAAGCCCGTCACGTTGCTCGCCGAGTCCGCCGCGCAGCTCGCCGACGCCCAGCGTGAGCTGGTGCGCGTCGGCATCGAGCGGCCCGCTGCCGCCGCGACGGGCGAGCCGTCCCACTGGGTGCGGGCGGGCGAGAGCCTGCGCTCCTTCCCCCGCGCGGACTTCGCCGCCCTCCGGGAGGCCCGGGAGCGCGGCGAAGACGTCGTGGTGCTCGACGTGCGCCGCGACTCGGAACGCGCCGGCGGGCACGTGCGCGGCTCGGTGCACATCCCCGTGCACGAACTGCGCGGGCGCACCGGCGAGGTCCCGGACGGGACGGTGTGGGTGCACTGCGCGGGTGGGATGCGGGCCGCCATCGCCGCCTCGCTCCTCGACGCGGAAGGACGCGACGTGGTCGCCGTCGACGACGGCTTCGACGCCGCCGGGGACGCCGGCCTCACGGTCGCCCCCACCAGCTGATCCTCCACGAGCAGAAAGGCACACCACGATGTTCTTCTTCCGACGCGGATCCGGCCGCGGCACTTCCGGCCGCCTCACCCCTCACCAGGCCCACCGGCGCACCCGTAGCGGAGAAGCGGTGCTCCTCGACGTCCGCGAGATATCCGAATGGAAGGCGGGGCACGCGCCGGACGCGGTGCACCTGCCGCTCTCACGCCTGCTCACCGGCGCCGAGCTGCCCGTGGGCGTGGCCGGCAGACCGGTGGTGGCGATCTGCCGTTCCGGGAACCGCTCCCAGCAGGCCGCGAAGCACCTCGCGGCGAAGGGGATCGAGGCGGTCGACGTCAGGGGTGGCATGACGGCGTGGACCCAGGCCGGTCTGCCCGTCGTCGGTGTGGGCAAGGGCGGCTCCGCGGCGTGAGCGTGCTCATCCTGGCTGTGGCGGCGGGGGCCGTGGTCGGCCTGGCGCTCGGCGCGCTCGGAGGGGGCGGCAGCGTCCTGGCCGTACCGGCCCTGATCTACCTGCTCGGCTTCACCCCGGCCGCGGCCACCACCGCGAGCCTCTTCATCGTCGCCGCCACCTCCGCGACCGCCCTGTACGCGCACGCCCGCGCCGGACACGTCCGCTGGAAGGCCGGAACGGCGTTCGCCGCCGCGGGCATCGTTCCCGCCGCGCTCGCAGGGTCGGCCGCCGCCCGTATCCCGCAGCCGGTCCTGATCTCGGCCTTCGCCGTGATCGCCGCCCTCGCGGCCGTACAGATGCTGCGACCCGCGTCTGCCGCCGGCCCGGCGCCGACCGTACGGCCCCTGAAGGCGGGAGGCGCCGGAGCGGGGCTCGGGGCGGTGACGGGGCTGCTCGGTGTGGGCGGCGGATTCCTCGCCGTCCCCGCCCTGGTCACCGTCCTGGCGTTCGAGATGCAGGCCGCCGTCGGGACCAGCCTGCTGGTCATCACGGTCAACTCGCTGGCGTCCCTGTTCACCCGGGCAGGCGGAGCGGCGGGGCTGGACTGGGCGGTGGTGGCGCCGTTCACCGGGGCGGCGATCCTGGGCGCCTGGGACGGCAAACGGCTGGCTGCCAAGGTGTCCGGAGCGGGGCTGCGACGGGTGTTCGCCGTCGTGCTCCTCGCGGTCGCCGCCTTCATGCTCGTCGACGCGCTGCTCTGACCGGCAGCGGAGCACGAGCGGGCCGGCAGCCGGGTGCGACCGGGCGTCCGGGTGTGGCACCGGCCCCTGTCACAGGATCTGACAGGTGTGATCGCGCGATGGCGCCCGGTGCGGGACGGCAGGGGCCCGGCAGCCGGCGGGGCCGGCGGTGTCAGGCGAGGGAGAGGAAGAGCTTCTCCAGGCGGGCCCGCATCTGGTCACGGTCCCCGGTCGCCTGTCCGCCCTCGGCCATGCACTGCTGGAGGCCGGTCGCGATGATCGCGAAGCCGGCCCGGTCGAGAGCGCGGGAGACCGCCGCCAGCTGCGTGATCACATCCTCGCAGTCCCGGCCGTCCTCGATCATCTTGACGATCCCGGCGATCTGGCCTTGGGCCCGCTTCAGCCGGTTGAGCACCGACTTCAGCTCGTCGGCCGCCATGTCCAGTTCCACACGTCCTCCTGTTTTGATACCCCGAGGGGTATCTATCCTACCGTGTCCGGTGACCTGCTCGTGGTGTGCGTCCCGCCGGGCCGTTCAGGGGCCGGGTGGCGGCCCGGGCCGCGCGGCAGACCCCCTGAACTTCGGGCCCGCACGCATGGGTCCCACAGGTCCGACGAATTCTGGCCGGGGGCGGGTTCCGGAGGCGAGGGGTCCATGTTCGGGATCCGAAGGTGAGGCCGACCCTGTGGACCGGCGAGCCGTCACGTCTTCGATCCGTACTCGCGGGGGCCCCATGGTGGGGGTGTCGTCCCGGCGCCCCGGACCCGGTGGATTCCGTGCGTGTCCAGCACCTTGCCAGCCCGCCCGGAGCAGCCCTATTCTCACCTGGAGAAAGCGCTTTCCCCCTCTGTGGGGCCCCGTACCGGTGAAGTGGAGTCGCGCAGCGGACATGCGGCGCGACGCGTGAGCCGCCATCGAGTCGGCACGGGGCTGACCAGGCTGTTCAGCGGTGAAGGCTCGCCGTGGTGGGTGGCTCCTCCTGTCTCCCGCCGCAGTGGCCGCCGCCCGGACGGCACGGCCCGGGCGGGCGGGGGTGCGGCAGCGGTGGCCCCGCGGCCGGTGCCCGCGCACGTGCCGGCCCGGGCTGTCGCGGAACGGCCGGTCGGATGTGTTGCAGGGCACCGTCAGCTGGGCCGACCGGAACCTGTCCGGCGGGGAAGGGTGACTCGACGCCTCGTCGTTGAATGTCATGCCCACGCCAAAAGGGACGGTCCCCGGTATCCGAAGGACGAGTAGGGAGACAGACATGGGACGACCAGTCGCTCGGCGACTCTGTGCGGGACTGGCCACGATGGCCCTGGCGGCCGCCACGGGAGCGATCCTCACGATGCCTCAGGCGTCGGCCGCCACCGGCGGTGCCACCGGTTACGCGACCCAGAACGGCGGAACGACCGGTGGGGCGGGGGGCCGGACGGTACGGGCCACCACCGGGACCGCGATCCACGCGGCCCTGTGCGGCCGCGCCAGCAGCAGCACTCCGATCACCATCCAGGTCGAAGGGACCATCAACCACGCCAACACCGCCAAGGTGTCGGGTAGCAGCTGCAACACCGCCGCAGGTGTGATCGAGCTCAAGCAGATCAGCAATGTCACCCTCGTGGGCGTCGGCAGCGGAGCCGTGTTCGACCAACTGGGCATCCACATCAGGCAGTCGAGCAACATCATCATCCAGAACGTGACGGTCCGGAACGTCAAGAAGTCCGGCTCGCCCACCTCCAACGGCGGTGACGCCATCGGGATGGAGAGCGACGTCCGCAACGTCTGGGTGGACCACGCCACGCTCGAAGCCTCGGGCGGGGAGTCGGAAGGCTTCGACGGGCTCTTCGACCTGAAGGACAACACCCAGTACGTGACGCTGTCCTACAGCTCGCTGCGCAACTCCGGGCGGGGCGGTCTCGTCGGGTCCAGCGAGACCGAGCTCTCCAACGGCTTCATCACCTACCACCACAACCTGTACGAGAACATCGACTCCCGTGCACCCCTGCTGCGTGGCGGCATCGCGCACATGTACAACAACTACTACGTCAAGCTCAACGAGTCCGGTATCAACTCCCGGGCCGGGGCGCGCGCCAGGGTGGACAACAACTACTTCAAGAACTCCAAGGACGTCCTTGGCACCTTCTACACCGACGCGGCCGGATACTGGCAGGTCAGCGGCAACATCTTCGACAACGTGACCTGGTCCGCCCCGGGAAGCGAGAACAAACCGGCGGGCCCCGACGTGAAGTCCACCACCACCGTGAGCATCCCCTACTCCTTCGGCCTCGACCCCGCCGGCTGTGTGCCGGACGTCGTCAGCCGTACGGCGGGCGCCGACAAGGGTCTGAAGGTCTCGGACGGCACGTGCTCGCCGCAGAGTCCGGACCCGACCACTCCCACGCCGGACCCGACCGACCCCACGCCCGACCCCACCGACCCGACCCCGCCCAGCGGCACCAACCTCAGCCTCGGCGCCGGTTCCGACGGCAGCAGCAAGGCCGACGGGACGAGTTACGGCAACGTACGGGACGGCGACCTGAACACCTACTGGTCACCCGTCGGCTCGACCGGTTCCGTATCGGTCAAGTGGGGCTCCGACACCGCCATCTCCACGATCAGCATCCGGGAGGCGGCGGGTTCCGCGGGCACCATCCGTTCCTGGAGGCTCGTCAACGGGGACACGGGCGCCGTTCTGACCTCGGGAACCGGGGCCGGCGTGATCGCGGTGCCCCGGACCTCGCTGCGCAAGGTCACCTTCGAGATCACCGGTGCGACCGGCACCCCGAAGGTCGCCGAGTTCGAGACCTACGCCGGCTAGCCGGCCGTCTCCTCCCCTGCCCGGGGATCGGAGGGACGGCCCGGAGCGCGGTGCCGGTGTGATCACCGGCCCGGCCTCCGGGCCGTCCGCCGGTCCCGGCGCCGCGCCCCGTCCACGCGACCTGTCACTCGAAGAACTTCAGACTCCAGCCCGTGTCGGTGGTGGGGCCGGGGACGTTGGCCCGCCGGTAGGTCGTGTCGCCCCACCAGGCGAAGGTGCCCGTGTACCAGTAACGGTTCTCCCAGGAGTACGGCGTCCCCTTGGGGACGGCGTGGAACATCAGGGGGAACCTCGGGCCCGCCGGCGGGCTCGTGGCGATGTCACCGTCGAGCAGGACGAAGCTGTGGTGGCCGGGGCCGTTGACGTACAGGGTGGGGTCCCAGCCGGACATCATCGTCGCGCGGTGGGAGCCGAACAGGCAGCCGTTCGACTTGTACCAGTCCCATACGTACGTCGGGTCGCCGCCGGCCCGTAGCCTCAGGTCGGCCAGGCAGTACTGGTCGCTCCAGCTCCCGTTGGCCGAATAGGTGATGTGCAGCTGGCCGTTCGGGTCCTTGACTGGCTCCGGCCCCTCGTTGATGTACGGGTTGCCCACCACCCGTTCCCAGCTCTCCCGCGGCTGCGAGATGACACTGCGCGGGCCGGTCGGAGTGGTCGGGCTGCTCATCCGTGCGATGTAGAGGTTCTGCTCCACGTTGGTGTCGCCGGCCCAGCCGGACCAGACGAACCAGCGCTGTCCACCGAAGGTGAACATCGTGCCGTCGATGGCCCACTTGTCGTCGGGCAGGGCGAGTTTCGTCTCACCGGTGTATCCGCTGTCCGGTGCGGCGGAGCTGATGACGTACATCCGGTGGGCCGGTCCGCGGCCGGCCGTGAAGTAGATGTAGTAACGGCCCGCCTCCCGGACGATCTCCGGGGCCCAGACCTCACCGAGGCCACGGGTGTCCGACCAGACCTGCCGGGCGGGGGCCGAGGCGAGGGCGGCCGTCGACGACGCCTGACGCACGGCGATGCCGCCGCCGGCCGACTGCACCGAGATGTAGGTGGCGCCGACCCGGAGCACGCTCGGGTCGGCGGCCCGGAGACCGGTCTGGTCCGCCCGGGCGGTTCCGGGAGTGGTGAGGGACAGCAGGGCGGTAAGGATTCCGGCGAGCGCAGCTGCGGCGGCGCCGGTCAGGCAACGAGAACGCGTCATCATCCCGTCCGTGGTCGGCCTCCGTGTCCGGCCGGAACCGGCGGAGGGGTGCGGGTGCGAGGGGCAGGGTTCCGGCATGGACGACGCGGCGCACGGCAGGGGAGGGGGGTGGTTTCCGTCCTGCGGCCGAGCCCTACGCCGGTGTGCCCGGGTGGGCTTCCGTGCCGGGCACAGAGATCTGCACAGGCCGCCGTCCCGCGTCTACATCGATGGAAAGAGCGTCCATACAGGATTGCGTTCGGTTGTGAGCATGTCAATAAGCTGGTCGGGTCGGCATCGTGCCGGTTTCCGTACGGCCCCGCACGCGGTGCGGTCCGCCACGTGGCGCGCGCCCGCTCAGGAGAGCGAGGTCGCGGGTGCTGCGGAAGGGCCCGTGGGCAGCGGGCGTTTCGAGCGGCCTCCGTCGCACTGCAGGGAGATCACGACCAGGGTGGTGGGGGAGCCCGCCGACCCCGTGCCGGGAAGCATGGTCGCCGCGGTCCAGTCGGCCCTGCGCAGGGTGAGCCCTCCGCTGTCCGGGGCCGACTTCCAGCCGAACTCCGAACGGGCCCGCGCGAAGCCCGACGTGAGGGCGATGTCGGCCGTGTCCGGCGGCAACTCGGCCGACAGGCTCTCATGGCACTCGAGCGGGATCAGTTCCTGTGGTGCCCGTTCGAGAGTGACACCCTCCGCCTTCATGGCCGAGGTCAGTTCCGCCACCACCGTGTCGGCGGGTACCGGGGGGCCGGAGGAGGTGGAGGGAAGCGGGCCGAGGTCCCGGAGGAGGAAGGAGCAGCCCGTCAGCGTCACCGTCGCAGCCACGACCCAGGCCGCCGCCCCGGTGAGGCCCCGTCGCACTCGCATGATCCCGCCCGCTCCCTGTGGTGCCGCCCGAGGCCGATCAGTCTCCCATCCGGGCGGACGGGACAGGGCGTCGGCCCTGAACGGCGTCCCCGGTCCGCGTTCCGCACGTGAGGAACCGCTCTCGTGAACGGTGTGTTCGCGGGTGGTACCGGCGGGTCCGGGCGGAGGACGCTCCTCCCCGAGGCGGGCCGCCTGAAGCTGTCCGCGCTTCTCGGTGGGCATGCGACGGGCGCCGACCTCCACGGGGTCACCGCCCCGGCGGAGGGGTGTCCGGCGTGCACGACATAGCCACGAGGAGAACAGGAAGTTTCACCCGCCTTAACGGCGGTCCACTTCACAGGTATCGCCACACGAATTCGTCCCGGAGCAATGGAATGTGGCTCGCGACGCATTCGGAAATCATGGGCGGAGATCACCTTCCACGGTTAGGCTGACGGCGCTTCGCCGAGTGGCGTAGCAGCTGCTCACGCACTCCGGGGAGGGTGCTGGACGCAGTGGCCTGGGGGTGCGGAGCGACTCGGGGACGGCGCTGTCGGTGGGGGAGTCCTTTCCGGCGGGTTGCGGGAAATCCCTCAGCCGTGCATTTCCCGGGAAGGTGAGTCGAGACCTGGTGTGGGCCCCTTGCTACGCCGCCCCCGGAATCGGCCCGTTCTTCCGCGTACGGCGGTTCCTGGGAGGGCTTCGCCTTCGAGTGGAACGCGACCACCGAGACGTACGCCCTGAAGTCCCTGGCGAACAACCGCTACGTGGCGGTCGAGAAGAACTTCACCGGCAGCGCGCAGAACGTGCTGCGCGCCCGCTCGGCCGGTGCGGGCGGCTGGGAGCAGTTCGTCCTGTACTACAACGAGAGCCTGGACCGCTGGGCGCTCCGGTCCACGCTGAACGGGCTCTTCGTCGCGATGGAGAACGGCTACACGGGATCCCTTCAGTACGCACTGCGCGCCCGCTCCACCGAAGTCACCGGTTCCTGGGAGGAGTTCACCCTCTACGGCATCGGTGCCTGACCTGCGCCCCCGCCCACCGGTATCCGCCACCGCGCGGGCGCCGGCGGGCCGGGGCGCTCGTACGGGCGGCGAGAGCCACGAGCACGGCGCACGCCGGCCGGCTTCCCGGGAGGGGCGGCGCGGTGGAGCCTCCCGGCGACCTCGGCATCCCGTACGGGGCGGCGGCCCTGCGCCGACTCCGCGACGCCGCCCGCCCGGAGCGCTCGTCCCCGCCGTACCCCCAGCGGTGGTGGACGGCGACAGGCCGTCGTGCTCGCTTGCGGCCGGGGGACCGGGACGGCAGGGTTCGGGAACGTGGCCACCTTGCTGATCGTCCATCACACGCCCTCGCCGAACTGCCAGGCGCTCTTCGAGGCCGTCGTCGCCGGCGCGACGACGGACGAGATCGAGGGGGTACGCGTCGTCCGACGCGCCGCGCTCGCCGCGACGGCGTCCGACGTGCTCGCCGCGGACGGCTTCCTCCTCGGCACCCCCGCGAACCTCGGCTACATGTCCGGGGCCCTCAAGCACTTCTTCGACCAGGTCTACTACCCGTGCCTGGACACGACGCGCGGCCGCCCGTTCGGCTACTACGTGCACGGCGGCAACGACGTCACCGGAGCGGTGCGGGGCGTTGAGTCGATCACGACGGGCCTGGGATGGCGCCGCTCCGCCGACGCGGTGACCGTGACCGGTGAGCCGGGCAGGGCGGACATCGAGGCCTGCTGGGAGCTCGGGGCCACGGTCGCCGCCGGGCTGATGGCCTGACGGAGCCGGGCTGCCGGCTGAGCTCGCCGGGGGACGGGCGGGCCCCCAGCCGCTTCTACCCGTCGGCCCCCGGACGCCCCGGCCCTCCGCCGCGGCCGGGGCTTCCGCGGCCTGAGCCGCGCCGGGTCTGCGGGCCCTCCGCCGTGCTGGGCCGCGCACCGGAACCGTACGCCCCGATTCCCTGGTCCGGCACCTGCGCCGGGCACCGCCGGGCTCGGGGGCCGCGGTGGCCCGGCCCCGCGGTCCCGGCCCTCCGCGGTGTGATGCGCGGGCCCCCTGCGTCGCTGGGATCTGTGGGAGGAGCGGACCCTCCCACGGGACGACAGGTGGGGAGTCGCGAAGTGCTGGGACGGAGCGTCAGCGGCTGGATTCCGGTGGCCCGGCGGGGCCCGCACCGCGGGGGGCGGAGCCGGCCGGTGTTACCCGCGTCCATCGAGGCGCTGGGGCCCCTGCTGCCGACGACGTACGGAATCGACGAGCAGGTCGACTGGGCGGTCGCCGAAGCCCGCTGGGGCGCCCCTTTCCCGGCCGACTACAAGGCCTTCATGCGGGCGTACGGGGAGGGCTCCGTGGACGGCGCGATCGTCGTCCACCGGCCGTTGCCCACGGACGCCGAGGGTGGACGGACCCCCGATGCCATGGCCGAGGGGACCGGCGCCGTACAGGAGGCCTGGAGGGTGGAGGCCGACGAGGTGTGGGCCGATCCCGCCGGCCCCGACCTGGTACTGGATCCCGGGTCCCTGCTCGCCTGGGGGACGACGACCGAGGCCGACATCCTGTGCTGGCTGACGATGGACGAGGACCCGGACCGCTGGCCCGTGGTGGTCTGTGGGCGTCACACCGTACCCACGTTCGCGCTGTACCGGTACGGGATGGCCGAGTTCCTGCGCAGACTGCTGACGGGCGCGTTCGAGATGTCGCCGATCACCGTGGACGGGGTGATGGGGCGCAGCCGCCACGCCTTCGTGAGCAGGGCCGTGCAGCGGGCCCGTCGCAGGGCGGGCCTCGATCCGTGGACCGGCGAGCCGCCGGCCGGCTGACGGACGGGGGTCCGGGGTCCCCGCGCCCGGGCCGCCATGCGGCTGCCGGGCGGGTCCGGCCGCCGCACGGAGGAGTGACCGGGGCCTGGGGAGTGCCGCCGGCAGCCCCAGGCGCCGCGCTCCCGCTCAGTGCCGCCTCCAGGTGAGTTTGCCGCCGCCCACCCACCGCACGACCGCCGGGTCCTCGAGGTCGTGGACCGTGATGCCGGCGTCGGCGGCGAGGAGCAGGAGGTCCGTCATCGACGTCGCCGCGCCGGCGACCTCTCCGTCGATCTCCACGACGCGGAAGGGCGGATGCCCGGGCTGAACGGGCAGGACGGTGATCCGCGGGTTCGCCAGGTCGGGGTTCACGCTGTCGGTCATACGAGGACGCGTTCCACACGGGGGCCATCGATATGCCCGCCAGTGGCACAAGTGAGTCGTATGCCCGTTTTGATGTCTTTTCTTAAATTAACACCTTAATATCCGCCTGGGTGTCGAGTGGCGGCGACGGCCCTGCGGTCCACCGCAAATCGCCCTTATCGGGCGCGGTGACCAGGGTCACGCTTCTCGCCCGGGACGCCGTGACGTGCCTCCCGGTTCCCTTGCCTGCCGGGAAAGTTGGGAGCGCCGTGTGGGGCCGGTCACGCGAATTCCCGTGAATTGATCTTGCCGATGAATTGTGATCACGAATTCGGGGCTTGTTCCTTTCGGCATTTCTCGCCTACGGTCACCCTCATTCCGGACGGAACGCCGAATCCTGCCGCCGTCCGGGAACCCGACCACATCTCGTACGGCAGGAGCGGGGGACCCAGGTAAGCGCCGATCCGGTATCCGGAGCGGCTCGGGGTGAAGTCGCATTCGTGTGCGGCCGGGCATCTCCAGCCCGAACCCGACAGCTCACTTCGTAGGCGGCGGAGAGGAATTCAGCATGCCCGCAAAGTTCAAGACCCGTCGTCCCGGGACCCGTTCGCTGACCCGCGGCATCATCGCCGTGAGCACGGGCGGAGCCGCCCTCGCCCTCCCCGTGATCGGCGCGACCGGAGCGTTCGCCGCGCCGGCGCATCCGGTGGCGGCGGAAAAGTCGATCACCTCGACTGCCGTGTCCGGCAAGGAAATTGCCGCGCAGAAGTCCGAGCCCGTCACGTATTCCGTGATCTTGGGTGATTCCCTTTCCAAGATCGCACGCGACCATTCCGTGAGCGGTGGCTGGCAGGAGCTCTACAACGGCAACCGAAAGGCTGTCGGCGGTAACCCGAACCTGATTCACCCCGGTCTGAAGCTGACCATCGGGGCCAAGGCCGAAAGCAATGTGCCGGACGCTGCGGACAAGGCCGGGAAGAAGGCCGAGCCGTCCGCCGACCGCGCCGCGCAGAACACCGGCCGCGCCGACCGTTCCGAGCGGACCACGGAACTCGCCGCCCAGGGCGCGCCCGCCGCCGCGGAGGCCGTCGCCGCCGAGCCGGTCACCTACACGAACGACCTCGACGGCTGGATCAAGGAGTCGCTGGCCGTCATGGCCGAGCACGGCATCCCCGGCACCTACGAGGGAATCCACCGCAACATCATGCGGGAGTCCTCGGGTAACCCCCTGGCCATCAACAACTGGGACATCAACGCGATCAACGGCGTTCCGTCCAAGGGGCTGCTCCAGGTCATCGACCCGACCTTCCAGGCCTACCACGTGCCCGGTACGTCGATGGACAGCTACGACCCGGTCGCCAACATCACGGCCGCGTGCAACTACGCCGCCGACCGGTACGGCTCGATCGACAACGTGTTCGGCGCCTACTGAGGCTGACCGTGTGACAGCGGACCACGCCTGACGGGTGGTGCGGGTTCTGACGGACCCGCACCACCCGTCCTTCCGTGTGCGGGGACCCGGGCGCGCGGGCCGGCCGCCGGCGCGGGACGGGGCCCGCACGCGGTTCCGGGGTACGGGGGCGCGGATCCACGCCCCCGCGACTGGTCTCGTACAGGTTCGTCGTCCATACTGCCCGCCGTGGAGCAGCGCATAGATTCCAACACCAAGCCAGAGTTCGCCGCGGGCACGGATCCGGCGTACATCCCCGGCCTGACGGCCCCTGCCCCCGCCCGGACGGAGGGGAAGGCGGACGAGGCCGCCGACGCGCGTGCCGGGGCGGAGGGCCGGGAGGAACCAGCGGCTGCCGCCGGGCGGGCGCCGGTCGCGGACGACGCGGACCCGGTGGCGGACGACGCCGGCGCGGCGGTGCGGGAGGAGGGCGAGCGCGGTCCCGGCGCCGGTAAGGAGGACGGGCCCGTCTTCGAGGTCAGCGACCGGCGCGGATCGATCCGGGTGGACCGCGAGGGCGTGCGGTTCCGGCTGGACGACCAGGAGGCGGACTTCGACTGGTCAGAGATCGGCGCGGTGGAGGTCCGGACCGCCCGGTTCGGACGCCGGTTCACCGTCACGGTCCATCTGTCGAGCCGCCGCTGGTTCAACGCCGAGGTCGAGGCGGCGGCCCGGAGCAGCCTCAAGGAGTGGACGGCCGACCTCGACGCGGCGCTGGACGCCTACTTCGACGAGGCCGCCTGACCCGGTCCTCCGCGGGGGGTGCCGGGCGGACGGACCCCGCCCGGCACCCCCCGCGTGCGCAGGATCAGGCCCCGGCGGCCTCGTCGAGGACCACCGACCGGGTGAGGTGACGGGGCAGGTCCGGGTCGAGGTCGCGGGCCACCGCCCGGGCGATCGCGAGCCGCTGCACCCTGACCAGCTCCGCCAGCGGGTCAAGGCCGCTCGCCACCCAGCGGGCTCCGGTTGCCCGTACCTGCTCGGCGAGGCCTTCCGGGGCGGCGCCGAACATCCACGTCGCCGTCCCGGCCGTGGCGATGCTGATGGGTCCGTGGCGGTACTCCATCGCCGGATACGACTCCGTCCAGGACAGTGACGCCTCCTTCATCTTCAGCGCCGCCTCGTTGGCGAGCCCGACCGTCCAGCCGCGCCCCAGGAAGCTGAACTGCGCGCACTGCGTGAGCCCTTCGGGTAGCGGCTCGGCCAGCGCGGTCCTCGCATCCCGCACCACGTCGTCGGTGTGCAGCCCGAGGTGGGCGCGGAAGAGGGTGAGCGCCGTCGTGGCGAACCGGGTCTGCACGACGGACCGTTCGTCGGCGAAGTCGAGCACCACCACCTCGTCGGCGGCCGCCATGACGGGGGTGTCCGGGTCGGCGGTCACCGCGAGGGTCGGCGTGGTGCCGCGCAGCCGGGTCAGCAGGCCGAGCACCTCCGTCGTCGTGCCCGAGCGTGTGAGGGCGACCACCCGGTCGTACCGGCGGCCGAAGGGGAACTCCGAGGCGGCGAAGGCGTCGGACTCACCCTGCCCGGAGTCCTCGCGGAGCGAGGCGTACGCCTGGGCCATGTAGAAGGACGTGCCGCAGCCGACCACGGCGATGCGCTCACCCGTGGCGGGCAGTACGGCTGCGCGGTCGGCCGCCACCTGCGCCGCTCGGCGCCAGCACTCCGGCTGGTCGGCTGTCTCGGTTTCGACGTGGGACATGTCCGCGCTCCGCTTCCACTGCTGCCCGCACCCGGGAGGTGCGGGGCCTGGGGTGTGCCGTGCCTGGTGTGCCGTGGCCGGGCCCGGTGCGGGTCTGCTCCGTACCGGCCTGGTTGAAGTCGTCATTTTGATGATTGATTCTGCATGTTACATGGGTCAAAAGAGCAAGAACAAGCATGAGTCCCGTGGTCCGGAGGGGAGATGTGCAGCTGTTTTCGGCCAAGCTCGGTGGGTAATCGGCTCAATCTGGTTCTCTGCGTCCGAGCGGGGTACCACCGTCCCAGCCCCGGGCCGGTGACCGTTACGGGAGGGATCGGGGGATAGGTCCCGTACCGGCTCCGCGCCCGGCGACCTCGTACGGTCACGTCCGGACGCCGTTCGGCGGGTGGAAGGGTCGGTTTCGCGCCACCGGGCGGACTTCATGGCCGAGTTCGAACGCGCGAGCGCACCACTGTCGGCATAATCGCCCCATGTCGATCACGGGTGGGGACGTCGTTGACCTCGGCACAGGCCTGTACGCCTGGCTGCCGCCGAAGCGCGGCTGGGGGCTGGCCAACTGCGGCCTCCTGGTGTCCCCGAGCGGCGGGCTGTGGATCGACACCCCGTACGACCCGCTGCTGGCGGGCCGGTTCCTCGTGGAGAGCCGGAAGAGGCTGCCCGACGGGGTGGACATCGACCGGGTGATCGTGACCCACGCCAACGGCGACCATTTCTGGGGCGCCGGCGTGCTGCCGGACGCGGAGATCATCGCGACCCGTGGGGCCAGGGAGCACATCCACTACGACCCCACCCCGCAACAGCAGCACGCCCTGGTGACCGGGGGTGACCGAACCACCCCGCTCGGCGCGTACCTCGCCCGCCACTTCGGCGTCTTCGACTGGTCGGACACCGCACCGGTGCGGCCGACGACGTACTTCACCGGAGAGCTCGAACTGACCCTGGGCGACCACGTCGTCCAGGTGTCGTCGCTGCCGCCCGCCCACACCGCGGGTGACCTCATGGTGCATCTGCCCGCGCAGCGCGCCGTGTTCAGCGGTGACGTGATCTTCTCCTCCACGGCGGGGCAGCCCGGGGACCACCCGGTGCACTGGGCCGGCCCCCTGGACAACGTGATCGCCGCCTGCGAACGCGTCCTCGCCACCGGTGCCGAGGTGATCGTGCCCGGCCACGGACCCGTGCTCGACCCGGCCGGAGTCCGGGAGCACATCGGCTACCTCGCCCACGTACGCGACCGGGCGCACGCCCTTCACGCCGCCGGAGTGCCCGCCACCGAGGCGGCCCGCCGGGTGATCCGCGAAGGCCGTTACCCGGACCTGGGCCTGCCCGAGCGCCTCGTGGTCACCATCGGGAGCGAGTACCGGCACCTGGACGGCTCCGAACTGCCCGGCGTCCTGCAGGTGATGGCCGAGGTCGCCGTCGTCGCCCAGGAGACCGCCGCCGGCGTCACCACCGGCGGCGAACCGGCGTGACGGCCGAGCCGAACGGCCGCCGTACGCCCTCCCGCCGCACGGCGTGCGCATCGTGCCCGACCACAGAGAAGCGGTGACGCCGTGCCGGCATGGATCACGACCCTGATCGCCGTCTGCGTGGCGGTATGGGCGTCCACGCGGACCCACCAGGCCAGGCGGGACGCCTACGGGGCCGCCACACGCGTCGAGCTGATGGAGCGTCAGCTGAAGGCGGCGGAGGCCCGCACCCTCGCCCTGGGCGAGGAGATACGCCAGCTGGCCGAGAAGCGGATCCCGGCCGCCGCGACCGCGCTCTCCCACCGCTCCGCGCCCGTCCCCGGACTGCGGGAGGCGGCCGGGGTCGAGGGTGACGCCGCGCGGCTGCTGACCGGTGCGGTCGAAGCGGCGCGCACCGCGATCCTGGAGGAGCGGGGCCGGGTCGACGCGGCCGCCCGGTCGGCCATGCGCGGCACCTCCGCGAAGATCCAGTCACTGCTCAACCAGTCGCAGCACCTGCTGCAGGAGCTCCAGCACGAGTACGACGACCCGCGGATCCTCCAGCTCGACTTCCGCAACGAGCTCGCCCTGCGCCGCACCCAGGCCACCGCCGTCCTCTGCGACGCCTGGCCGGGCCTGGCCCGGCAGAACTCCTCGCTCGTCGAGGTCGTGCTCGGCGCCCAGTCCCGGGTAGCGGGGTACGAGCGGATCAAGGTCGCCAACCACCTCCGCCAGGAGCGGCTGGCCCTGGTCGCCCGGGCGGCCGAGCCCTTCGCCATCGCACTCGCCGAGCTGCTGGCCAACGCGACCGCGTACTCGCACCCCGACACGGAAGTACCGGTGACCGTCCAGCAGACGGCGGGGCGCGGTGCCCTGGTCCTGGTCGACGACGCCGGTATCGGCATGGACGACGACGCTCTGAAGCGCGCCCGGACGCTTCTGGCGGGGCCCTCCGAGGTGCTGCTGACCGAGCTGGGGGATCCGCCGCAGACCGGCTTCGCCGTGGTGGGACGGCTCGTGGCGCGCTACGGATTCAGCTGCCACATCGAGGCGTCCCCGTACGGCGGTATGCGCACGATGCTGCGCGTACCGGCCCACCTGCTGACGGTGATGGACGACGACCGGACGCTGTCCGTGCTCGCGCCGAAGGCAGTCGACGCCCGGGGGCCCCTCGCGGAGCCGGAGCCCGGGGCCCGTACCCCGGCGCCCACCGCAGAGCCGGCCGGCGACGGCACCGGGGAGCCCGCCACCGGCCGGACGGCCGGACCCGCCGCCGGGACCTCCGCGACCGGACTGCCCAGCCGTCGCCGCAGGACCCCCCGCCGGGCGCCGGCCCCGGGCCCCGCCCCGGAGACGCACGAGGAGCGGCCCCCGCTCCGGACACCCGAGCAGGCCGAGGCCTCCTGGGCCGCCCTCCAGGAGGGCACCCTCAGCGGCAGGAACGCGCCCGCACCCACAGCTTCCTCATCGGACGACCAAGGAGACGACGAGACGTGAGCGCCACCCCCACCCCCACCGGTGATCTCGCCTGGGTGCTGACCCCGCTGCTCGAACTCCCCGGCGTACAGCACGCCGTGGTGGCCACCGGCGACGGCCTCGTCGAAGGCGCGTCACCCGGCCTGGAGCGCGCGTCCGCCGAGCGGGTCGCCGCGATGACTGCCACGCTGCACGCGGCGGCCCGCGCCTTCACCACTGCCTTCACCGAGGCCGAGTCGCCGCGCCTGGCCCAGACGGTCGTGGAGTCCGATCAGGGCTTCGCCGTCGTCGTACCCGCGGGCCGCAACACCACCCTGGCGCTCTTCGCCGCACCCGACGCGCACCTGGGGAACATCGCTTACCAGATGCAGGTGCAGGTCACCGCGCTGACCCGGGCCATGCACGCACCCACCCGCCAACCGGACGCTGCCACCCGGCCATGACCCCCGGTCCAGGGCGCCGCCTGATCCCCGCCTATCTGGTCACCGGTGGCCGCTCGGCTCCCACCGGCCCCGCGCTCGACCGGCTCGCCGTGCTCGTCCGTACGGACGAGGCACTACCGCCGAACGCCGGTTCGGAGCAGCGCAGACTGTGTGAACTCCTGGAACCGGGAGCCCTCACCGTCGTCGAGTGCGCCGCCCATCTGGAACTGCCGGTCAGCGCCACGGTGTTCCTGGCCACGGATCTCGTGGCCGGGGGACACCTGCACGCTCGGCCACCGATCCCCCGTGCCGGTGAGATCGACCGGTCGCTCGTCGAGAGGCTGCTCGTTGGACTCCGTACCCTCCACTGACCGGCGCGGCGTCGGCTATCTGCCGAACGCCGCCGAGACCCTGATGAAACTGGTCGTCACGGGTCCCTTCGGCGTGGGCAAGACGACCCTGATCCGTACCCTGTCGGAGATCCCGACCCTGCACACGGAAGAGGCGATGACGCAGTCGAGCGCCGGACTCGACGACACCGCCGGTCTTCCGGGGAAGACCACGACCACGGTCGCCGTCGACTTCGGCCGACTGACCGTCCAGGACGACCTGGTGCTCTACATGTTCGGTACCCCGGGGCAGGAACGCTTCCTTCCCCTCTGGGAGGACATCGCGCGGGGGGCCCTCGGCGCCCTCGTCATGGTCGACACCCGCCGCCTGGGGGACTCCTTCGCGGTCATGGACATGGTGGAGGACCAGGGGCTGCCCTACGCCGTCGCCGTGAACCGCTTCCCGGACGCGCCCGCCCACACGGACGAGGTGCTCCGCACGCACCTCGACCTCGATCCGCGGACCCCGCTGGTCCAGTGCGACGCCCGCGAACGCCACGGAAGCATCCACGCACTGATCGCCCTCGCCGAGCACGCACTGACGTGCCTGTCCCCGACCCAGGACCCGGCATGAACCTCCCCGAAGCCGGTACGCCCTCCGGAGCCGCACCCGGTGCGGGCACCCCTTCCCACGAGCCGCTCCCGCTGTACGGCCCCGCCTTCGCCGCAGATCCGCACGGCCACTACCGCCGGCTGCGCGCCCAGGGGCCGCTGGCACGCGTCCGGATCGCTCCGGACATCGACGCGACCCTGGTCACGGACTACCAGGCCGCCGTCGACCTGCTGAGGGACACCGACACCTTCACCAAGGACCCGCGGGCCTGGCAGGCGGGTGTGCCCGCCGACTCCCCGGTCCTGCCGGTGCTCGGCCACCGGCCCACGGCGCTCTTCAGCGACGGCGCCGTGCACGCCCGCTACCGCGAGGCCATCAACGACACCCTCGCCCTCATCGAGCCGCACCTGCTGCGCGCGGAGGTGGCCGGGATCGCCCGGCGGCTCATCGGCACGTTCTCCGCCACCGGCACCGGCGACCTCATCGCCCAGTACGCGCGCAGGCTCCCCCTGCACGTCTTCACCTCGTCCTTCGGCGTCGCACCGGGCGACACCGAACGGATCGTCCGCGGCGCCTCGGGCATGATGGACACCGCCGAGGACGCGGCGGCCGCGTACGCCGACCTCGTCGGAGTCGTCAGCGGACTCGTCGCCGAGCGCCGGGCGCGCCCCGGGCGCGACCTCACCAGCTACCTCCTCGCCCACCCGGCGGGCCTCGACGACGACGAGGCCGTGCGCCAGATCACACTGATCATGAGCGCGGGCCACGACCCGACGACGAACCTGATCGGCAACGCGCTGCTGCGCATGCTCAGTGACACCCGGTACGGGGGTTTCCTGCACGGCGGGGCGATGACGGCGCAGGAGGCGATCAACGACGTGCTGTGGCGGGACCCTCCGCTGGCCAACATGGGGGCGCACTATCCCCGGCGCGACACCGAGTTCCACGGTGTCCCGCTGCGCGCCGGACAGCTGGTCCTGGTCTCGTTCGCCGCCGCCAACACGCAGTCCCCGCCGGCAACTTCCGGGCTCGCGGTGCGTTCCGGGGACAGCGCCCATCTGGCCTGGTCGACGGGGCCGCACCGGTGCCCGGCGAAGCAGCCCGCCCTGCTCATGGCGATGACCGCGATCGAGCAGCTCACCAGCCAGCTCTGCGACCTCGAACTCGCCGTCGACCCGGAGGGACTTCTGTGGCGGCCGGGCCCCTTCCACCGTGCCCCCGCCCATCTCCCGGTGCGCTTCACCCCGCTCGACACGCTTCCCGGGACCCCGGCCGGCACCGCGCCCGGGAGTGTCGATCACGGTCAGGCCCGTGTCGGTGGTACGCCGAACGGGTGAGGGAGGTCAGAATTGCCCGATGGACAACGAGCGCAGCCGGCGCACAGCCAACCGGCATACCGACGGGGTGGTTCTGTGAGCAGGTACGACAGGTACGACAGGTACGACGCCACCGACGAACAGTGGGAAGGGCTCGCACAGGTCGTACCCCTGAGGGGGCGCAACGAGTGGCCGTCGCGGGTCGACCACCGCGCCGTCCCGGAGCAGCGGGAGGCGGCGGAGCAGCGCCGCCTGGTCGTCCTGCGGGTCCAGGTCTTCGCGGACGCGCGTGAGGTGGCCGAGTACCTGGTGGCGCAGATTCCGGTCCTGCTGGACCTGACCGGGGCGGAGAGCGACGTGGCCAAAAGGATCCTGGACTTCAGCAGCGGTGTCGTCTTCGGGCTCGGCAGCGGGATGCACCGCGTGGACCGCAACGTGTTCCTGCTCGCGCCGGTCGGCATGGAGGTCGAGGGGGTCACCGCGGCGGGCGTACCTCAATCGTAGGAAGGTCGTGCGGGCGGAACGGTTCGCCGGTCGCGGGCGTGCGTACGGTCCGGTCATGACTGTGACCTCCACGGCGACGGACCGGTCCCCCGCGCCCGGCCGAGCCGCCCGCCCGCCCCGCCCGTTCGTCGGTGAACTCAGGCTCCCCGCCTTCGGACCCCACCGCCGCACCGTGCTCCCGCTCGGTCCGCTCACCCTGCTCGCCGGGGGCAGCGGCAGCGGGAAGTCGACTGCCCTGCGCGGGTACGAGGCGCTGGCGCGGCTCGCCGCCGGAGATCCGCTGGAGGACGTCTTCCCCGACCCGGCCGCCTGGGTGCCCGAGCGGGCGGGGGCCGACGCGCAGGGGCGAAGGGGCTTCCGGCTCGGCTGCACGGTGGAAGGTCCGGCCGGTCCGGTGAAGCTGGAACTGGCAGTCCAGGCCGAGCCCACCCTGCGCATCGTCGGGGAGCGGCTGACGGACCACGGCGAGACGCTGCTGACCACGGCACTGCGTGATCCCCGGGGCTCCGCCGTGCAGGCGGCCTGGCACACCGCCGGGGCGGTGCCCGTGACGCGCGCGCCCTTCCCCGACGACCGGCTGGGCACCGCCCTGCTGCCGCTGCGGGTCGCGGGCACGACGGCGGGGCAACTGCGGGTACTGGCTGCCGCGGAACAGGTGGTGGTGGCGCTGCGGTCGGCGTTCGTCTGCGATCCCGTGCCCGGCCGTATGCGCGCGGCGGTCCCGGTCGGGGAGGGCCGGCTGACCTCCGGCTGCGACAACCTGGCCGAGGTGCTGTACCGCACCCACAGCCAGTGTGCGCAGCGGCACGCCCGGTTGGTGGCCGGTGCCGACGCGGGGTGCGCGGGACGGGTGACGGGACTGGGCGTCGAGCGCCTGGAGGACGGGAGGGTGCTGGCCCGTACGGAGCGGGGGCCGGGGCACAGCACGCCCCTCGGCCGTCTCGGGGACGGGGAGTTGCGGTACCTGGCGCTCGCACTGGTCCTGCTGACGGGGCCTCATGTCCTGGTGGTGGACCCGGTGGCGGAGGTGCCCTCGGCGATGCAGGCGCTCACGGTCCTGGCCGACGGGTTCGACCGCTGCATGGACGCGAGGCAGACGGGAGAACTGCTGGCGCTGGCCGCCTCGGTCTGCGCGGGCGGGCACATGCGCCTGCTCGGAACGGTCACGGAGGCGACTGCGGCGGTGGCCCGTGCGACGGCCGGTGTGGCAGTGGTAGACCTGTCCCGGTGACGGAACTCGACGTAGCACGACTCCAGCGGCGGCTGGCCGACTTCGCGGCGGCCCGGGCCTGGGAGCGGTACCACACCCCCAAGAACCTCGCTGCGGCCCTGAGCGTCGAGGCCTCCGAACTGCTGGAGATCTTCCAGTGGCTGACGCCCGAGGAAGCGGGGCGGGTCATGGAGGACCCCGGGACGGCGGACCGCGTGGAGGACGAGGTGGCCGATGTCCTGGCCTATCTGCTGCAGTTCTGTGAGGTGCTGGGCGTGGACGTACTGGCCGCGCTGGCGGCCAAGATCGAGCGGAACGAGTCCCGTTTCCCGGTCGCGGACCGACCCGCACCGCAGCATCGTCACTCTTCGGAGTGATCGACTTATCCACAATCGGTTTCCTGTCCACAGATTTCCGATTTCCTCTGGCTTTACGGTGCCGTCGACCTCACTGTGGGTAATGAGAAAGGTGAGCGGGTTTTCGGCGGACGGGGGAGTGTCATGGAAGCGGAGCGGCTCATCGAGGACGGTCGGCGGTCTCTGGCTGCGAGCCGGGGTGCGCCTGCGGTGATGACGGAGGCCTGGCAGGCCCAGGCCCTCGCGCGGGCGGTGGGCGGGCAGTTGGTGCGGTGCGGCCCGGCGGAGTTACGGACGGACGCCCGCGGCCTCAGCGAGATCGGGGCGGCGGGAGCGCCGGTGCTCGACCACCCGATGGTTCCGGCAGGGGGCGTGCGTGCGACCCGGCTCACCGAAGTCGCCGACATCCCGCGGACGCTGGACGTGCTCGCCCTGCTCCTCGGCGAGGTGGGGATCGCCCTCGTCGGCGTCGCCTGCGGGACTGAGGAGGAGGGGCTGTACTGGCAGTGCATCGAGGCCATAGACGCCGTCGACGAGTCGGTGGACCGGGTGCAGGGGATGCAGCGACGGCTCGCCGAGCAGGAGTGGGAGCGGGATCCGGACCAGGAGCGCGCCGGCCCGTACGGGGTGATCCGGGGACCGGCGGGCTCCGTGACCGGCCGGCCGTGAGCCCGCGGGTCCGGGTGGCCGGCCGCGGCCGACCACGGCTCGGGCGGGGACAGGCCGAGTCGTGCGGTGCCGAAGGTGCAGGATGGAGGCATGGATCTTCGAATTTTCACCGAGCCCCAGCAAGGGGCGAGCTACGACACACTGCTCACCGTCGCCAAGGCCACGGAGGACCTCGGCTTCGACGCCTTCTACCGGTCGGACCACTATCTGCGGATGGGCTCCGGCGACGGCCTGCCCGGGCCGACCGACGCGTGGATCACGCTGGCGGGGCTGGCCCGCGAGACCAAGCGGATCCGGCTCGGCACCCTGATGACGGCGGGCACGTTCCGCCTGCCGGGTGTGCTGGCCATCCAGGTGGCACAGGTCGACCAGATGTCCGGCGGCCGGGTCGAGCTGGGGCTGGGGGCGGGCTGGTTCGAGGCGGAGCACAAGGCGTACGGCATCCCGTTCCCGAAGGAGAAGTTCGGCCGGCTCGAGGAGCAGCTGGCGATCGTCACCGGCCTGTGGGGGACCGAGACCGGCAAAACGTTCAGCTACGACGGCGCGTACTACCAGCTCACCGACTCACCGGCGCTTCCGAAGCCGGCCCAGGCCAAGGTGCCGATCCTGATCGGCGGGCACGGCGCGGTCCGCACCCCGCGCCTGGCCGCGCAGTACGCGGACGAGTTCAACATCCCCTTCGCGTCGATCGAGGACAGCGAGAAGCAGTTCGGCAGGGTCCGGGCCGCGGCCGTCGCGGCGGGCCGGGCGGCGGACGACCTGGTGTACTCCAACGCCCTGGTGGTCTGCGTCGGGAAGACCGACGCGGAGGTGGCGCGCCGTGCCTCCGCCATCGGACGTGAGGTCGAGGACCTCAAGGCGAACGGCCTGGCCGGCTCGCCCGACGAGGTGGTCGACAAGATCGGCCGGTACGCAGCTATCGGGGCGTCGCGGATCTACCTCCAGGTCCTGGACCTGGACGACCTGGAGCATCTGGAGCTGATCTCCTCGCGGGTGCAGTCCCAGTTGCGGCGGGAAGCCTCAGCCGGGAAGTGACCGCCGCGGGAGCCGGCCTGGGGAGGGGCGCGCGGAGAGGCCGGCCGGCGGCAGGATCGTGAGCCGCCGGCCGGTGGAGGGGGCCGGGCGCCCGTCGGCCCACGGGGGACGACGGAGCGGCCGGTCCGCAGGTGACCGGTGGGGGAGCAGCCGGCCGGCGTGGAGCGTCGGCGGGGACAGCCGATGTCGAGGAGCAGCCGTGCCAGTCGTCCGAATCCCGCCGGTGCGGCCGGCCCGTCCGCTCGGTGAGGCGCTCGCCGAGGGCCCCGTTCTGCTGGACGGCGGCCTGTCCAACCAACTGCAGGCGCAGGGCTGCGATCTGTCCGGCGAGCTCTGGTCGGCCAGGCTGCTGGCCGACGCGCCGGAGCAGATCGAGGCCGCCCACGCGGCCTACGTGAGGGCCGGGGCGCAGGTGCTCATCACCGCCAGCTACCAGGCGACGTTCGAGGGCTTCGCGCGGCGCGGTGTCGGGCGGGCCGGGGCCGAGCGGCTGATGGCGCGCAGTGTGGACTCGGCCCGCAGGGCGGGGGCGCTGACGTCCCGGGACGTCTGGGTCGCCGCCTCGGTCGGTCCGTACGGGGCGATGCTCGCGGACGGCAGCGAGTACCGGGGCCGCTACGGGCTGTCCGTCCGGGAGCTGGAGCGCTTCCACCGCCCCAGAGCCCGGGCGCTGGCCGAGGCGGGACCGGACGTGCTGGCTCTGGAGACCGTGCCGGACATCGACGAGGCCGAGGCCCTGCTGCGGGCGGTCCAGGATCTTCCGGTGCCCGTCTGGCTTTCGTACAGCGTCGCCGGGGACCGGACGAGGGCGGGGCAGCCGCTGGAGGAGGCCTTCGGACTCGTGGCCGGGAACGACCAGGTGGTGGCCGTGGGGGTCAACTGCTGCGCACCCGAGGATGCGGGCGGCGCGGTGGAAGCGGCGGCTGTGCTCGGCAAGCCCGTCGTCGTCTACCCGAACAGCGGCGAGACGTGGGACGCCGCACGCCGGGCGTGGTCGGGCGGGAACACCTTCCGGCCTGAACGGGTGCGGGACTGGCAGCGGGCAGGGGCCCGGCTGGTCGGGGGCTGCTGCCGGGTCGGCCCCTCGGAGATCGCGGAGCTGGCCACCGTGCTGGAAGGACCGTGTCCCTGAAAATCCCTGGTGGGGGGTGGAGGGCGGGATCATACTCGAGCGTGTGTTCCTGACTATCGGTACGACCGGAAGCCCTGAACGTCCCGCCACCGATCTCGGATACCTGCTGCACAAGCATCCCGGGAAGGCGCAGGAGTTCTCCACCTCGCACGGCACCGCGCACGTCTTCTACCCCGAGGCCTCCGCGGAGAGGTGCACGGCCGCGCTGCTGCTGGAGGTGGATCCGGTGGCGCTGGTCCGGCGCGGCAAGGGCAAGGGCCGGGGCGGCGCTCCCGACGCGGCCCTCGCGCAGTACGTCAACGACCGGCCCTACGCGGCGTCCTCGCTCCTCTCGGTCGCGATGGCGGCGGTCTTCACGACCGCGCTGAACGGTGTGTGCCGGGCCAGGCCCGAACGGGCGCTGGAGCCGTTGCCGCTGCGCGTCGAGGTGCCCGCACTTCCGGCGCGGGGCGGTGCCGAACTGGTCCGCAAGCTGTTCGGACCGCTCGGCTGGACACGGGTGGACGCGGTGACCGTGCCACTGGACGAGGAGTTTCCCCAGTGGGGTGACTCGCGTTACGTACGGCTGGTGCTGGAGGGGGAGATGCGGCTGGCCGACGCGCTGCGCCAGCTGTACGTGCTGCTGCCCGTCCTCGATGACGCCAAGCACTACTGGGTCGCCCCCGACGAGGTCGACAAGCTGCTCCGGGCCGGCGAGGGCTGGCTGGCCGAGCACCCGGAGCGGACACTCGTCACCAGCCGCTATCTCTCCCGCCGCCGGGGTCTGACCCGGCAGGCGATGGAGCGGCTCGAACTGGTGCGGCTGGCGGAGTCGGACGACCTGGAGGTGGAGAGCGTCGACAACGCGGTGGACGAGACCACCGACACGGAGGAGAAACCGGTGCCGCTCGCCGAGCAGCGGCGCGAGGCGATCCTGACGGCGCTGCGTGCCTCGGGCGCCGCCCGGGTGCTCGACCTCGGCTGCGGACAGGGCCAGTTGGTGCAGGCGCTCCTCAAGGACGCGCGCTACACGGAGATCGTGGGGGTGGACGTGTCGATGCGGGCGCTGGCCGTCGCCTCGCGCAGGCTCGAGCTGGACCGGATGGGCGAGCGGCAGGCCGCCCGCGTCCTTCTCCGCCAGGGTGCGCTGACCTACACCGACAAGCGGCTGAAGGGGTACGACGCGGCGGTGCTCAGCGAGGTGATCGAGCATCTGGACCTGGAGCGGCTCCCCGCCCTGGAGTACGCCGTGTTCGGCTCGGCACGACCCCGCACCGTGCTCGTGACGACGCCGAACGTCGAGTACAACGTCCGCTGGGAGACGCTCCCGGCCGGACACGTGCGCCACGGCGACCACCGCTTCGAGTGGACCCGGCAGGAGTTCCGGGACTGGGCGGGACGGGTGGCGGGACGCCACGGTTACACGGTGACGTTCGTGCCCGTGGGGCCGGACGACCCCGAAGTGGGACCGCCCACGCAGATGGCCGTGTTCACGATGAGTATCTCCTCGGCGGGACCCGCACCCGGGGCAGCCCCCACGACGACCGCGACGGCCGCCACGGCGGGGACGAAGGAGGCGAAGGCAGCATGACCGGTACCTCACGCACGCTGCCGGTGACCGACCTGTCCCTCGTCGTGCTCGTCGGCGCCAGCGGATCGGGGAAGTCCACTTTCGCACGTCAGCACTTCAGGCCCACGGAGATCGTCTCCTCGGACTTCTGCCGCGGACTCGTCGCCGACGACGAGAACGACCAGAGCGCCAGCCGCGACGCCTTCGAGGTCCTGCACTACATCGTGGGCAAGCGTCTGGCCGCCGGACGGCTCACCGTCGTCGACGCCACCAACGTGCAGCCGGAGAGCCGTAAGCAGCTCGTGCGGCTGGCCAGGCAGTACGACGTGCTGCCCATCGCCATCGTGCTGGACCTGCCCGAAGAGGTCTGCCGGGCACGCAACAGCACCCGCCCCGACCGCGCGGACATGCCCCGCCACGTCGTGCAGCGGCACCGCCGTGAGCTGCACCGTTCGCTGCGCGGCCTGGAGCGCGAGGGTTTCCGCAAGGTGCACGTCCTGCGCACCGAGGAGGAGGCCGCCTCCGCCGAGATCGTCCTGGAGCGCCGCTACAACGACCTCCGCCACCTGACCGGCCCGTTCGACATCATCGGCGACATCCACGGCTGCAGTTCCGAGCTCGAGTCCCTGCTCGGGAAGCTCGGTTACGTGGACGGCAGGCACCCGGAGGGGCGCACCGCCGTGTTCGTCGGCGACCTCGTCGACCGCGGACCCGACAGCCCCGGGGTGCTGCGCCGCGTCATGTCCATGGTGGCGGCGGGCAACGCCCTGTGCGTCCCCGGCAACCACGAGAACAAGCTCGGCCGTTACCTCGAGGGACGCAAGGTCCGGCACACCCACGGCCTCGCGGAGACCGTCGAGCAGCTGGAGCGGGAGGACGTCAGGGACCCCGCGTTCCGGGCCCGGGTGGCGGAGTTCATCGACGGCCTGGTCAGCCACTACGTCCTGGACGAGGGCAGGCTGGTCGTCTGCCACGCCGGGCTGCCGGAGAAGTACCACGGCCGCACCTCCGGACGGGTCCGTTCGCACGCGCTGTACGGGGAGACCACCGGCGAGACCGACGAGTTCGGGCTGCCGGTGCGCTACCCGTGGGCGGAGGAGTACCGCGGGCGTGCTGCCGTGGTCTACGGTCACACGCCCGTGCCCGTCGCCTCGTGGCTCAACAACACCCTCTGCCTGGACACGGGAGCGGTCTTCGGTGGAAAGCTGACCGCGCTGCGCTGGCCGGAGCGTGAGATCGTCGACGTGCCGGCCGAGCGGGTCTGGTACGAACCGGTGAAGCCGCCGGCCACCGAGGCGCCGGGGGGCCGGGAGGGGCGGCCGCTCGATCTCGCCGACGTACAGGGCCGCCGTGTCGTGGAGACACGGCACATGGGCCGTATCGCGGTGCGGGAGGAGAATGCCGCGGCCGCGCTGGAAGTCATGAGCCGCTTCGCCGTGGACCCACGGCTGCTGGCCTACCTCCCGCCCACCATGGCCCCGACCGCCACCTCGCAGGAGCCCGGCTTCCTGGAGCATCCGGCGGAGGCCTTCGCCCGGTACCGCGCGGACGGCGTCGGTACGGTCGTCTGCCAGGAGAAGCACATGGGCTCGCGGGCGGTGGCCCTGGTCTGCCGCGACGCCGAGGCGGCACGCGAGCGGTTCGGCACCGACGGCCCCACCGGCGCCCTGCACACGCGCACCGGGCGGCCGTTCCTGGACGACGTGGCGCTCACCGAAGTCGTCCTCGGCCGACTCCGCGCAGCCGTCACCGCCGCCGGCCTCTGGGAGGAATGGGACACCGACTGGGTGCTGCTGGACGCCGAGTTCATGCCCTGGTCCCTCAAGGCCGCCGGGCTCCTGCGCGCGCAGTACGCGGCCGTGGGTGCCGCCTCCGGAGCGGTGCTCCCCGTGGCCGCTGACGCACTCACCGCAGCGGCCGCCCGAGGGGTGGACGTCACCGCCCTCGCCGGGCGGCAGAGGGAACGGGCCGCGGACGCCGCCGCGTTCAGGGAGGCGTACCGGCGGTACTGCTGGAGCACCGAGGGGCTCGACGGTGTCCGGCTCGCGCCGTTCCAGGTCCTCGCCGTGCGGGGCCGCTCGCTGGCCCGCGCACCGCACGACGAGCAGCTGGCCTGGCTGGACCGGCTCGTCGAGCACGACCCGACCGGGCTGCTCCAGGTCACCCGCCGCCTGATCGTCCACACGGGCGACGAAGCCTCCGTGCGCTCCGGCATCGACTGGTGGCTGGAGATGACGGGGCGCGGTGGGGAGGGCATGGTCGTGAAACCCCTCGGCGCCTTCGTGCGGGATGCCGGGGGACGGCTCGTCCAGCCCGGCGTCAAGGTGCGCGGCCGGGAGTACCTGCGGATCGTCTACGGTCCCGAGTACACGCGGCCGGAGAATCTGGAGCGCCTGCGGTCACGGTCCCTCGGCCACAAGAGGTCGCTGGCCTTGCGCGAGTACGGCCTGGGTCTGGAGGCGCTGGACCGGCTGGCCGACGGGGAACCGCTCTGGAGGGTCCACGAGGCGGTCTTCGCGGTCCTGGCCCTGGAGTCGGAGCCGGTCGACCCGCGGTTGTGAAGACGACGGCGGTGGCGGGGCGCCCGGTTGCCCGGTCCGGTCGGTCGTCCGGTCGTCCGGTCGTCCGGTCGGTTCGTCACCACGTTGTTCCGTCACCGCATCCGTCAGCTGCGCCCGGCTCGGCCACCCTGGTCCGGTGGCCGGCCGGTGACCACTGGTGACCGGAGGCCGGCGCACCGCCGCCCGGTCCTCCCCCACGCCGGTGCGGGGGAGGGAATCAGCGGGCGGTTCGAAGGGGTGAAGGGCGCTCCACGCGGTGAGGATGGAGGCATGGGATTCCATGTCGACTCCGAGGCCGGGCGGCTGCGCCGCGTCATCCTGCACCGCCCCGATCTGGAGCTGAAGCGGCTGACCCCCAGCAACAAGGACGCGCTCCTCTTCGACGACGTGCTGTGGGTGCGCCGCGCCAGGGAGGAGCACGACGGCTTCGCCGACGTGCTGCGTGACCGGGGTGTGGAGGTCCATCTCTTCGGTGATCTGCTCCGGGAGTCCCTCGACATCCCGGTGGCACGGCGACTCGTCCTCGACCGGGTGTTCGCGGAGAAGGAGTACGGGCCGCTCGCCACCGAGCACCTGCGCGCGGCCTTCGAGGAGCTGACCGCCGCCGAGCTGACCGAGGCCCTCGTCGGAGGCATGACGAAGAGGGAGTTCCTGGCCCGGCACTCCGAACCGACGTCCGTCCGCTTCCACGTCATGGACCTGGACGACTTCCTGCTCAATCCCCTGCCCAACCACCTCTTCACCCGTGACACCTCGGCATGGATCTACGACGGCGTGTCCATCAACGCGATGCGATGGCCGGCCAGGCAGCGCGAGACCGTGCACTTCGAGGCGATCTACCGGCACCACCCGCTGTTCACCGGAGCCGAGGCGGGCGTCTTCCACCACTGGTCGGAGGGGCAGGACGACTATCCGTCCACGATCGAGGGCGGTGACGTCCTCGTCATCGGCAGGGGCGCGGTCCTGATCGGGATGAGCGAACGCACCACCCCGCAGGCCGTGGAGATGCTGGCCAGGGGCCTCTTCGACGCCGGCTCGGCCCGGGCGATCGTGGCCCTCGACATGCCCAAGCGGCGTGCGTTCATGCACCTCGACACGGTGATGACGATGATCGACGGGGACACGTTCACGAAGTACGCAGGTCTCGGGATGCTCCGCTCGTACACCATCGAGCCCGGGAGCGGTCCCCGCGAGCTCAAGGTCACCGACCATCCGCCCGAGCACATGCACCGCGCCATCGCCGCGGCGCTGGGTCTGGACTCGATCAGGGTGCTCACCGCCGTCCAGGACGTCCACGCGGCCGAGCGCGAGCAGTGGGACGACGGGTGCAACGTCCTGGCCGTGGAACCCGGAGTCGTCGTCGCCTACGAACGCAACGCCACCACCAACACGCATCTGCGCAAGGAGGGCATCGAGGTCATCGAGATCCGCGGGAGCGAGCTGGGCCGGGGACGGGGCGGCCCGAGGTGCATGAGCTGCCCCGTGGTCCGCGATCCGGTATGAGCTCCGGGGAGGACTCCGCCCCGGGAAGCCTTCGCACCGGGCGCTCTGTATAGCAATGCGAACCTTCGTATATACTTCCGGTTCCGGTGTGCACATCTGTGCACACCGGAACCGTGCGGCGCCCGAGCGGAGCGGCACGGGTCCACGCCCGCCGCCCGCCCGCGGTCCGACCCAGGAGAAGCACCATGGCCCTAGACCTCGCAGGCCGCCACTTCCTCAAGGAGCTGGATTTCACGGCCGAGGAGTTCATCGGCCTGATCGCCCTGTCCGCCGAGCTCAAGGCCGCCAAGAAGGCCGGCACCGAGACGCGGCGGCTCACCGGCAAGAACATCGCGCTGATCTTCGAGAAGACCTCGACCCGTACCCGCTGCGCCTTCGAGGTGGCCGCCGCGGACCAGGGTGCCTCGACGACGTACCTCGATCCCTCGGGCTCCCAGATGGGGCACAAGGAGTCGGTGAAGGACACCGCCCGGGTGCTCGGCCGGATGTTCGACGGCATCGAGTACCGGGGCGACAGCCAGCAGGCCGTCGAGGAGCTCGCCGAGTACGCCGGTGTCCCTGTCTTCAACGGGCTCACCGACGACTGGCACCCCACCCAGATGCTCGCCGACGTACTCACCATGACCGAGCACAGCGAGAAGCCGCTGCGGGAGACCGCCCTCGCCTACCTCGGCGACGCCCGCTTCAACATGGGCAACTCCTACCTGGTCACCGGCGCACTGCTCGGCCTGGACGTCCGGATCGTCGCCCCCGCCTCCTACTGGCCGGCCCAGGCCGTGGTGGACCGTGCCCACAAGCTCGCCGAGTCCAGCGGAGCGCGCATCACGCTCACCGAGGACGTCTCCGAGGGCGTCCGGGGGGCCGACTTCGTCGCCACCGACGTCTGGGTCTCCATGGGGGAGCCCAAGGAGGTCTGGGACGAGCGCATCACCGCGCTCGCGCCCTACGCCGTGACCATGGACGTGCTGCGCGCCACCGGCAACGCCGACGTGAAGTTCATGCACTGCCTCCCCGCCTACCACGACCTCGGCACGAAGGTGGGCCTGGACATCCACGCCCGGCACGGCCTGACGGAGCTCGAGGTCAGCGACGAGGTCTTCGAGTCGGCGCACTCCGTCGTCTTCGACGAGGCGGAGAACCGGATGCACACGATCAAGGCCGTCCTCGTGGCGACACTCGCCGACGGCGGGCACATCGCATGAGAATGCACCCAATGGGGTGAACATGCGCGGTAGTGGCTACGATGGGGCCACTTGGTGGGGTTCGGGCTCGCACGCTCGAACCCCCTTTTCGTGGTCCCGCCCCCGGCCGCTGTCCCGCCCGGTGCGGGCCGGAACCCCCACCGTTCCGTACGCCGCGCACCCGCTCCCCCTTGCACCGCCCTGCCCCACCCCTGCCCCACCGGAGATGAGAACGCCCGCCATGAGTACGGCCCCCCACATCCCGCCGGGTCCCGCGAGCCCCTCGCGCCGCGAGGGCGCGCGCATCAAGAGCCCCGCCGTACTGCTCGCCGAGTCCGGAGCCGACCTGGAGGGCCACGGCCTGCGCCGCACCATGGGCCTGTTCCAGCTCGTGTGCTTCGGGGTCGGGGCCATCGTCGGCACGGGGATCTTCGTCGGCCTGTCCGACAGCGTCGCCGAGGCCGGTCCCGCCGTGGTCGTCTCCTTCGTCCTCGCCGCGGTCACGTGCGTCTTCACCGCCTTCTCCTTCGCCGAACTCGGCGGGGCCATCCCCGTCTCCGGCAGCTCCTACTCCTTCGCCTACGCGACCCTCGGGGAGCGCGTCGCGTTCCTCGTCGGGTGGTGTCTGCTCCTGGAGTACGGAGTCTCGGTCTCGGCCGTCGCCGTGGGCTGGAGCCAGTACGTCAACCAACTGCTGGACAGCCTCGTCGGCCTGCGCCTCCCCGACGCCCTCTCCGCCGGGCCCGCAGACGGCGGCGTGATCAATCTCCCGGCGGTCGTCGTGATCGCTATGGCCGCCACCCTGCTGGTACGCGGCATCCGGGAGAGTGCGGGCGCGACGGCGGCGATGGCCGTCCTGAAGATCGGCATCCTCATCGCCTTCTGTGTGATCGCCTTCACCGCGTTCCAGGACGGGCACCTCTCCCCGTTCGCCTCCCAGGGTGTGGCCGGGGTCACCGCCGGCGCGTCGGTGGCGTTCTTCTCCTACATCGGGTTCGACGCCATCACCACCGCGGGCGAGGAGGTCAAGAACCCCCGGCGCAACATCCCGATCGCGATCATGATCTGCCTCGGTCTCGTCACCCTGCTCTACTGCGCGGTCGCCCTCGGGGCCATCGGCGCCCTGGGTCCGGACGCCGTCTCCGACAAGCCCGCCGCACTCTCGCTGCTGGTCGACCAGGTCACCGGCTCGGCCGTCGGTGGCGGCATCATCGCCTTCGGGGCGGTCGTCGCCATCGCGTCCGTCGTGCTCGCGGTGATGTACGGCCAGACCCGCATCCTCATGTCGATGTCGCGCGACGGACTCGTCCCCAGGGTCTTCGAGCGGGTCTCGCCCCGCACCCACACACCCGTCGCCAACACGTGGATCGTGGCGGCCGTCTTCGCGGTCCCGGCCGCGTTCGCGTCCCTGGGCGTCGTGGTGAACCTGACGACCATCGGCACGCTCGCCACCATGGCGGTGGTGAACATCGCGGTGATCGCGCTGCGCCGCCGCGAACCCGGGCTGAAGCGCTCCTTCCGGGTGCCGCTCTACCCGCTGAGCCCGGTCCTGGGCGTCGGCTTCTGCCTGTACCTGATGTACGGGACGGGCTGGACGACCTGGCTGCAGTTCCTGGTCTTCCTGGCGGCCGGCGCCCTGCTGTACGCGGGATACGGGCGCAGCCGCTCGCGCCTCGTCAGTCCCCGGACCGGCCCGTCGGAGCCGTCGGGGGAACCGGAGCCGTCGGCGCCGCCGGCAGAGTGAACCAGACGGCCTTGCCGTGCTCCGTGGCGCGGTGACCGCAGGCGGAGCTGAGCGTGCGGATCAGGAGCAGGCCCCGGCCGTGCTCCTGCCAGAGGTCCGGCGTGCTGCCCGGCCGGAGCGCCGACAGGTCGCCCGGCGGGCCCGGGTCGTGGTCGTGGACCTCGACCTGGCAGCCGGTCGCCAGCAGCTCGACCACGATTTCGATGGGGCGCGAGCCGTCGGTGTGCTCCACGGCGTTCGCGACCAGCTCCGCGGTGAGCAGTTCGGCGGTGTCCCTGTCCGCGACCGCCCGGATGTCCGCCAGCACCGCACGGACCAGGGCACGGGCGATCGGCACGGCGGCCGTTGAGTGCGGCAGGGCGACGCGCCAGGAGGCGGGCCGGGGCGCGGGTGCGGGGGCGTCGGACGGCAAGGCGAATTCCGTTCGGGTACGAGACATCCGGTGACGGGACTCCTGATCCAGGGGCGTGCGTCCCGGTGCCTGGGGGCTGCTTGCCCGGGACGGCTGCTTCAGGGGTTCTGTTCCGAGACTTCCTGCGTTCAACCATACGAAGGGCGCCGTGCCGGACCTAGGGGCGGGCGACCAGTACGAAAGGGACTTTCGCCACAGTCACCGCACGGATCGCTGACCGGGCAGCCCCGACGACCGCCGCGTACGGACGCCTGGGGATCACTGCCTCCACGGCGACCGGGGGGCGCGCCGCCCACCGCACCCTGGCCCCGCCCCCCGGCGTACGACCCCCACCGGACGCCGGAGCCCGGCGCCCCCCGCTGCGGCGGCCGGATACCTCTGCTCCGCCGGAGGGCTCCCCGGGCCCGGCCGTCACGCGGGCTCCGCGGTGATCAGCAGCCGGTCGGAGACCGGCGCGCAGCCGATGCGCCGGTAGACGCCGTTGCTGGTCGGGTCGGCGAGGTCGGTGAAGAGCAGCACCTCCCGGACGCCCGCCCCGCGTGCCGCCCGGCTGACCTCCGCCGTCACCGCCGCCGCGTACCCGTGGCCGCGGTGTTCCGGCGGGGTGTAGACCGTCGACACCCGCACGGTGCCGGCGATCCGGGGCGAGACGCCCGCCATGGACACCGGGACGCCCCCGTCCTCCCAGAGCGTCAGCCCGCCATACGCGATCCGGTCGTCGACGATCCGCCCGGCCCGGTCGCCCGGCCGGCCGGTCTCCTCGCCGAAGGCCAGCAGCCACTGGACGAGCAGCGTCCGGTCGGCAGTGGTGGCGGTGCGCGGCCGGCCGCCGGGTGCGGGGGAGGGCGGCACCGATGCGCCCAGCCGGTACAGGCGCAGCTCCTCGTCGACCCGGTGGCGGGGCCAGCGGGCAGCGAGGGCCTGCGCGGTGGCGCGGTCCGCGTCGACGCCGGGCAGCGGGAACACCTCGGCCAGCGGGCCGAGGGCTTCCGGGGCGACCGTCCCCAGGAGCGGCAGACGGGGCGGCGTCCGCACCAGCGTCCCCGCCACCTCGCCGTCCTTCCCGCGCCACCAGCCCAGCACCGGCGGGGCGTCGCCGTAGGCGTACGGGCCGCTGTCGCGCAGGGTCGCTGTGACGGTGAGGACCAGCGTGTTCTCGGCGGGCCGGGCGGCCAGTGACGCGCCGGCCGAGTCGAGGAAGGCGTCGACGTCATCGGTGAAGGTCCAGGGCATGCCTCATACTGCCGGGTCCTGGGGCGGCCGGTCATCGGGGTTTCCACCCGGCCGGCCGGGCTGCGTGACTCGGGCGCCGGGACACGAGTCACCCTGCGGAGCGGGAAGCCGGCCGGACGTGGGCGTGTGCGAGGCGCGCTCCCGCACGCACGTCTGCCGTCGGACTGCCGGGAGCGCCGGTGTCGTACCGGTAGCGGCCGGTGTGCCGTGGGGCGAACCTGAAGGGGGCGCACACTGCCCAGTACCGGCGGGAAGGGGGCGGCGGTGACCGGAGAACCGGGCGCGCACGGCGCGGAGATGTCGCGCGAGGGCGAGGGCATCACGATCCGTGACGACGTGCACTGCTGTCCGCACCCGGCCCGAGAGGTGCCGCCCATGCCCGACGAGGTCCCCGACGTCCCGGCGCATCTGCCCCTGACCTCCGGACGGGCCCTGCGGGCGAGGGAGGACGACCGGGGGACGGCGGCCGGGGAAGGCGGTCGGCGTTCCGCCGTGTGACCGGCGGCCGACCGGGCAGACGCCGTTCTGTGACGACAGCGGGGCGAGGGACGACCACGGCCGGCGCGCACCCGGATCACCGGGCCGCGCGCCGCGCGGCGCGCCGGACGGGTGAACCGGGCAGGGCGATATATCTGTATTCGGTGCCCTTCGTTCCGGACCTCTCGTCGTGATCGCGCTCATCGTCTGCCACTTCGCCCTGGCGGCGTGCGCGGTCCCGCTGGTGCGCCGGCTCGGCAGGTACGCCTTCGTCGTGCTCGCCCTGCCCCCTGCGGCGGCCACCGTCTGGGCGGCCACCCGGTGGACGGACGCGGCCTCCGGACACCCGGTCACCTGGTCGTGGGAGTGGATCGGTACGTACGACGTAGCGCTCGCCCTCCGCCTGGACGCGCTCGCCGAACTGATGGTCCTGCTCGCCGCGGGCGTGGGCACGCTCGTCCTGCTGTACTGCGCCTCGTACTTCACCGACGACTCCCCGCAACTGGCCTCCTTCGCCGGGAATCTGCTGGCCTTCGCCGGTGCCATGCTCGCCCTGGTCCTCGCGGACGACCTGATCTCGCTCTACGTGTTCTGGGAACTGACCACCGTCTTCTCCTACCTGCTGATCGGCCACGCCAGCGAGCGCAAACAGAACCGCCGCTCCGCCCTCCAGGCCCTCACCGTCACCACGCTCGGCGGCCTCGCCATGCTCGTCGGCTTCCTGATCATCGGTCAGGCGGCGGGCACCTACCGCATCTCCGCGATCGTCGCCGACCCGCCGGAGCCGACGCTCGCCGTGTCCGTGGCCGTCGCCCTCGTCCTGTGCGGGGCGCTCTCGAAGTCCGCGATCTGGCCTTTCAGCCTCTGGCTGCCGAACGCCATGGCCGCCCCCACGCCCGTCAGCGCCTATCTGCACGCCGCGGCCATGGTCAAGGCCGGCGTCTACCTGGTCGCGCGGCTCGCCCCCGGCTTCGCCGACGTACCCCTCTGGCGGCCGGTCGTCCTCGTGCTGGGCGGCGCGACCATGCTCCTCGGCGGCTGGCGCGCCCTGCGCCTCAACGACCTGAAACTCGTCCTCGCCTACGGCACCGTCAGCCAGCTCGGCTTCCTCGTCGTGCTCGCCGGGGCGGGCAACCGGGACGCGGCGCTCGCGGCCGCCGTGCTGATCCTGGCCCACGCCCTCTTCAAGGCCGCGCTGTTCCTCGTCATCGGCATCGTGGACCACGCGGCCGGCACCCGCGACCTGCGCAGGCTCTCCGGAGTCGGCCCGGCACTGCCGTACGTCCGCGCGGTCGCCGTGCTCGCCGCCGCGTCCATGGCCGCCCTGCCGCCCTTCCTCGGATTCGCCGCGAAGGAGGCGGCCTTCGACGCGTTGCTGCGCGGCGGCACCCTCGACCGCTGGCTGCTGGCCGTCACCGTCCTGGGCTCGTTGCTGACCGTCGCCTACACCGCCCGCTTCGTGTGGGGCGCCTTCGCCCGCAAGCCCGGGGTCGCGGACACCGCGGTCCACCCCGTCGGCGCCGCCTTCCTGGCACCGCCCGCGCTGCTCGCCGTGGCCGGACTGGTGCTGGGCCCCGGTGTCGGCTGGACGGACCGGCTGCTCGCCGCGTACGCCGACTCCTTCCCTGCCTCCGCCCACCCCTACCACCTGGCGCTCTGGCACGGCTTCGGGAGCGCCCTGCTGCTGTCCGCCGTCGCCTGGGCCGGCGGTGCCGCGCTCTTCGCGGGACGGGCCACCGTCACCCGGGTCTCCCGGCGCCTCGCCTGGCCCACCGCCGACAGCGTCTTCGGTCACCTCCTGCTCGGTCTGGAACGGATCGCCCTGCAGATCACCGGCTTCGTCCAGCGCGGCTCCCTCTCCGGCTACCTGGCGATCACCCTGATGGTGATGCTGGCCGGGCAGCTGGCGGTCCTCCTCACCGACCGCCCCTGGGAGGGAGCGGTCGCCCCCCGGATCTGGGACGTGCCACTCCAGGGGGCGGTGGCCGTGCTGACGTGCGCGGCCGCGCTCTGCTGTCTGATCGCCGGGCGCCGGATGAAGGCCGTGGTGCTGGCCGGGCTGACCGGCTACGGGGCCGCACTCCTCTTCGTCGTCCAGGGCGCCCCCGACCTGGCGCTCACGCAGTTCTGCGTGGAGACCGTGTCGATGATCGTGTTCGTCCTCGTCCTGCGCCGCCTGCCGGTGCGCTTCGAGGAACCGCTCGGCGGCTGGCGCCGGACGCTGCGGATTCCGGTGGCCCTGGCCGCCGCTGCGACCGTCGGCGTGGCCGTGTGGGTGGCGGGAGCCGCACGCGTGGCCGACCCGGCCGGCGCGGCGATGATCGAGGAGGTCTCCCACCACGGCGTCAAGGACGTGGTGGCCACGATCCTCGTCGACCTGCGGGCCTGGGACACGATGGGGGAGTCCGCCGTCCTGGCCGCCGCGGCGATCGGCGTGACCAGCCTCATCTACCTGCACCGCCGCGGCGAGGCCTCCATGAACCGGGAGGAACTGACGGGGGAGACGGCGTGGGCCCTGTCCGGCCACCGGCTGACCGGACTGCCGCAGGGCGACGACACCGCCCCCGAGCGCAGCTGGCTGGCCGCCGGCTCCACCCTCGCCCCCGAACACCGGTCCGTCGTCTTCGAGGTGGTGGCCCGGCTGCTCTTCCATCCGATCCTGGTGCTCTCCCTGTACCTCCTGTTCTGCGCGGAGAACGTGCCCGGCGGCGGCTTCGTCGCCGGACTCGTCGCCGGACTCGGGCTCATCACCCGCTACCTGGCCGGCGGCCGGTTCGAGCTCGCCGAAGCGGCGCCCCTGCAGCCCGGACTCTTCACCGGCTTCGGACTGTTCCTGTCCACCGGGGTGGCCCTGGCCGGCCTCGCCGAGGGGACGGTGCTGCACGCCTGGACCTACCACGGACACCTGCCCGTGCTGGGCGACTACCACCTGAGCACCGCGGTGCTCTTCGACTGCGGGGTCTACCTGCTGGTCCTCGGCGTGGTCCTGGACATCGTGCGGGCCCTGGGCGCCAAGGTGGACCGGCAGATCGAACGGGCGGCGGGCGCGCTCGCCCCCTCGGCCGGCACCGGGGCGGGGGACGCCCGCCGATGACCATGAGCGTCTCACTCCTCGCCACCGCCGTGGTGCTCTGCGCCGTGGGCGGCATACTCATGCTCACCCGCCCCCTCACCCGCATCCTGCTCGGAGCGGTGGTCGCCGGCAACGGCATCAACCTGCTCGTGCTCGCGTCGACCGGTTCGGCGGGCGTGGCGCCGCTGCTCTACGGGGCGCCGCTGCGCCGGATGACCGATCCGCTGCCCCAGGCCATCGCCCTCACCGCCATCGTCATCACCCTCGCCACCACCGCGTTCCTGCTCGCCATGGCCTACCGCAGCCACCAGCTCACCGGTACGGACGAGGTCCACGACGATCTGGAGGACCGGCGCATCTTCCTGCGCGCCGAAGTCCTGGGGGAGCGGGCCGAACTGCGCGAGGAGTACCGGTCGGAGTCCGGCCGCACGCGCGAGGCGCGCGCCCGCTACCGGGCGGAGCGCCGCCGGCTGCACGCACGCCTGCGTGCCGACCGCGCCCTGCAGGCGCGCGGCCGGGACGCGGGCGGCAACCTGTGGCACGACGTGCTGGGAGCCGATCCGGAGGACTACGTGAACCACGAGGACGACCCCCGAGGAGCCGCCGGATGAACGCGCTCGTACCGCTGCCCGTGCTGCTGCCGCTCAGCGCCACCGGGCTGAGCCTCGCCTTCGGAACCCGGCTCGCACGTTTCCAGCGCGTCATCAGCGTCGTCGTCCTCGCCGCCGTTCTCGGCCTCTCGGTCACCCTGATGATCGCCGCCGACCGGCAGGGGCCCCTCTCCGTCCACCTCGGCGACTACGCCCCGCCGCTCGGGATCACCCTGGTCGCCGACCGGCTCTCCGGGCTGATGCTCACCGTCTCCTCGGCGGTCACCCTCTCGGTCCTGGTGTACTCGCTCGGCCAGGGCATGACGGAACGGGACAAGGAGACGCCCGTAGCCGTCTTCCACCCGGCCTACCTGATCCTCGTCGCCGGGGTGTCCCTCACCTTCCTCGCGGGCGACCTCGTCAACCTGTACGTCGGCTTCGAGATGATGCTCGTCTCCAGCTTCGTCCTGCTCACCCTCGGCGGGACCGGCCCGCGGATCAGAGCCGGCTCCACGTACGTGATCATCTCGCTGTTCTCGTCGATGGTGTTCCTGACCGCCATCGCCATGACGTACGCCGCCAACGGCACGGTCAACCTCGCCCAGCTGGCCGTCCGGCTGCCCGAACTCCCGCTCGGCGTCCAGACCCTGATCCAGGCCATGCTGCTCACCGTCTTCGCCGTCAAGGCCGCCGTCTTCCCCCTCGCGGCCTGGCTGCCCGACTCCTACCCGACGGCGCCCGCGCCCGTCACCGCGGTCTTCGCCGGCCTGCTGACCAAGGTCGGCATCTACTGCATGCTGCGTACCGAGACGCTGCTCTTCCCCGGCAACCGTCTGGGCGACCTCCTCATGGCCGTCGCCCTCGCCTCGATGCTCGTGGGCATTCTAGGGGCGGTCGCCCAGACGGACCTGAAGCGGCTCTTCTCCTTCACCCTCATCAGCCACATCGGCTACATGGTCTTCGGGATCGGCCTCGCCACCCGCGCCGGGTACGGGGGCGCGGTCTTCTACGTCGCCCACCACATCACCGTCCAGACCAGCCTCTTCCTCGTCGCCGGACTCATCGAACGCCGGGGCGGTACGAACGAGCTCACCCGGATCGGCGGACTGGCCCGGTCGGCCCCGCTCCTCGCCGTCCTCTTCTTCGTCCCGGCGATGAACTTCGCCGGGATCCCCCCGCTCTCCGGCTTCATCGGAAAGCTGGGCCTCATGCGGGCCGGCGTCGCGGACGGCAGCCTCTGGGCCTGGATCCTCGTCGCGGGCGCCACGGTGACCAGCCTGCTCACCCTGTACGTGATGGCCAAGGTCTGGAACCTGGCGTTCTGGCGCGCGGAGCCCCCCGGCCAGGCCGCCTACGGCACCGTCCTGGAGTCCCCGGACGACAGCGACGACGACGACGACAGCGGACCGGACCGGGTTCCGGGCACGGGGGACGAGGGGATCGCCCCGCCGCGCGAGCCGGCCGGGGCGACCGCGGTCGCCACGCTGCACGGGCGGGTCGTCACCACCACGACCCGGCCGCCCACCGCGATGACGGCCGCCACGGCGGGCGCCGTCCTGCTCGGCCTCGCGTTCACCGTGCTGGCCGGCCCGCTGACCGCGTTCACCGATCGATCGGCAGCCGAACTCATCGCGCGCCGCCCCTATGTGGAGGAGGTGCTCGGCCGGTGAGGAACCTGATCACCCTGTCGTTCCGCAACCCCGACCTGCCCCCGTTCAGCTGCGAGTTCGCCGGCCGCCGGCGCCGGGTGCTCGACCTGCCGCTGATCGCCTGGCTCACCCTCATCTGGGTCCTGCTGTGGTCCACCCTGAGCTGGGCCAACGTCGTCACCGGGGTGGTCGTCGCGGTCGTTGTCTGCCTGGCGTTCCCGCTGCCCCAGGTCGACTACGGGCTGCGGCTGCACCCCTGGGGCATCCTGCTGTTCGGCGGCTACCTGCTCTACGACATGTACACCTCCGGAGTGAAGGTGACCCGGCAGATCTTCGCCGGCCGCCCCCACCGGCCCGCGGTCATCGCCGTTCCGCTGCGCTGCCGCAGCGACCTGATGCTCGCGGCGACCGCCGTGGCCGTGTCCAACGTGCCGGGCGGCTCCGTCGTCGAGGTGCGCAGGGCCACCGCCACGCTCTTCCTGCACGTCCTGGACGCGGACCGGCCGGAGGAACTGGACGCGGCCCGGCGCTCCGTGTGGCGGCTCGAGGAGCTGACGGTACGGGCGTTCGGCACCCCGGACGAGATCGGCAGGGTGTCCGGACCACCGCCGTCGATCGAGGGGGACGACGACCGGAGGGAGGAGGCGTGAGCGGGCCCGAGACCGTCGACCGCGTGCTGCTGACCGCCGCCGTCGTGATCATCCTCGTCGCGGGTGGGCTCCTGCTGGTCCGGATCGCCCGCGGGCCCTCCATGCTGGACCGGGCCATCGCCCTGGACGTGTGCGCCGCCCTGATCATCGCGGGGCTCGGCACCAAGTCGGCGTTCGCCCGGGACTCCTTCTACTTCCCGATCATGCTGGTGCTGGCGTTCCTCGGCTTCACCGGGTCGGTGGGCATCGCCCGTTTCATCGCGGTGCGCGACCGGCCCCGGCCGAGGCGTGGGCCGGCCGGCGAGGAGGGGCGGCGGTGACCGTGTGGCAGCAGATCGCGGACACGGCCGGGGCGGTCCTGGTGTTCATCGGCGCCGCGATCTGTCTCCTCGGGGTGGTCGGCATGCTGCGGCTGCCCGACGTCCTGTCGCGCAGTCATGCCGCGACCAAGCCGCAGACGCTGGGCCTGCTGCTGGTGCTGGCCGGGGTCGCGCTGAGGCTGCGCGGCGGCATGGACGTGGCGACGCTGGCCCTCATCGGCTTCTTCCAGTTGCTGACCGGCCCGGTGGCCGCCCACCTGGTCGCGCGGTCCGCCTACCGCACAGGCCAGATCGAACGCTGCGAGCTGCTCTTCGACGACCTGGACGCGCAGCTCACCGAGATCCAGGACGCGGGGCCGGCCCAGGAGCCCGGGCGGAGACCGGAGGACGGGCGGGAAGGAGGCGGGGAACCGGGGCAGGAGCCGGGCCCGGCTCCCGGCCCTTCACGGAGCTGAACCGCTCCCGGCACGCACGTCCGAACGGCCCGCACGGCCCGCACGGCCCGCACGGCCCGCACGGCCCGCACCGGGCCCGTCCGGCGCTCTCACGCCCCCGGCAGCCGGTCCAGGAAGCCGCTGACCGAGCTGATCCGGCCGTCCTCGGCCAGGGTGATCACATCGAAACCCGCGGCCGGCGCCGAGCCGTCGGCCCGCGAGACCAGGTCCCACGTGAAGCGGACGAGATGGTGGTGGGCGTCCGGGGTGCCGGTGGCCACGAAGTCGAAGCCGGGGAACTGCTGCCGCGCACCGCCGATCGCCGCGATCAGCGCGTCGTGTCCGCGTACGTCGGCCAGCGGATCGGTGTAGGTGGCGTCCTCGGTGAAGGCGGCGGCCACCGCCCTCGCGCGCTCCTCGTCGGTGCTCGCGTTCCAGGCGGCGAAGTAGCGCTGGACGGCGTCCTGATGCACAGTCACGATGGTGTCCCTTCCCGGTGCTGCGGTGACCGCCGCGGTCTTCCGCCGCGGTGGTACCAGCCTGTCCGGGTGCGGGCGGGGCGTCGATTACCCGCCGGGTAATGCGGCCGTACCCCACGTCCTCCGCCGCCGTTCTGTCATGATGCAGCGGTATCGGGCCGGGGCGCTGGGGGGCGTATGGAAAGTACGGGTACGGTGCTGCGCGAGTTGCGCGGCGCACAGAAGTCGTCCAAGGGCGTGTCCCTCTACTCGCGGTTCGTGAACCGGCCGGCCGGGCGGCTGCTCGCCGCCGTCGCCTTCCGGCTGGGCCTGACGCCCAACCAGGTCACCTCGGTCAGCGCGGTGTTCACCTTCGGCGCCGTCGCCGGTGTGGCCCTGGCCGAACCGTCCTGGTGGCTCGGGGCCGCCGTGTACGCGGGGCTGGCCGTCGGCTTCGCCCTCGACTCGGCCGACGGGCAGCTCGCCCGGCTGACCGGAGGGGGCGGGCCGGACGGGGAGTGGCTCGACCACGTCGTGGACTGCGCGAAGATGATCCTCGTCCACGTCGCCGTACTGGTCTCCTTCTACCGCTTCGGCGGGCCCCCGGGCGGCGCGTGGCTCCTGCTGCCCCTCGGCTTCCTCTTCGTCGCGGTCCTCACCTTCTGCGCCGGGCTGCTGCGGGAGCAACTCGGCAGGAGCGCCGCCCGTGGCGCGGCGGCGTCCGCCGGCGCCCCGGCGTCCCGGGTGCGGGCCGTGGCACTGCTGCCGGCCGACTACGGGGTGTTCTGCCTTCTCTTCCCGCTGCTCGGCGCACCCGCCGTCTTCCGGGCCGGGTATGCCGTGCTCGCGGCCGTGCACACCCTGTTCCTCGTGGCCTTCCTGGCCAAGTGGTTCAGGGAGCTGAAAGCGCTCCGGGCCGGCTGACCAGCACGTCCAGTGCCCGGCGCAGCTGGGTGCTGGAGGTGTGCACGGTGTACGGGAAGTAGACGACTTCGACCCCGACCTCCGCGAAGTCGCGCTCCAGGCGCTTCCCCCGCTCCGTGCCCTTCCAGTCGTCGCCCTTGAAGAGCACGTCGAAGCGGACCTGCTGCCATGTCTCGACCTTGTCCGGAACGGTCTCCACGAAGGCCGCGTCCACGTACCGTACGCTGCGCACGATCTCCAGCCTCTCGGGCAGCGGGATCACCGGGCGGTGGCCCTTGGCGAGCGCGGCCATCTCGTCGGACACGACTCCGGCCACCAGGTAGTCGCACCGGCTGCGGGCGTGCCGCAGGATGTTCAGGTGGCCGACGTGGAACAGGTCGTACACCCCCGGCGCGTACCCGACCCTGTGCTGCGCCATCCGTTCTCTCCCCCCACGGTGGAACTGGTCCATCGACCTTACTGTGAAGGACACTTGTGGATCGCGTGAACGGATAAGCTCGACCGGGAGGCTGTTCCGGGGGGAAGGCGATCGTCCGATGTCCGCTGCTGAGCACAGACCGTTCGACCACCGCACCCTTCTCGTGGTCTCCACCAACTACGCCCCGGAGATGACCGGCATCGGCCCCTACGCCACCCAGCTGGCCGAGCACTGGGCCGCGTCGGGTGCCAGGACCCAGGTGCTGACCGGGATGCCGCACTATCCGGCCTGGCGCGTCGACGAGCGCTACCGGGGCGCGTGGCGCAGGCGGGAGACGCGGGAGGGCGTGAGCGTGTACCGGCGCCGCCACTACGTGCCGAGCCGTCAGAGTGCCCTCAGGCGCGCCGCGTTCGAGGTGTCGGTCCTCGCGCACGGCCTGCTCGCGCCGCCGCCCGGACGCCCCGACGCGGTGGTCTCCCAGATGCCGAGCCTGGCCGGCGGCGTGATGGCCGCCCGTATCGCCCGCCGCCACCGCGTTCCCCACATACCCGTCGTCCAGGACCTGATGGGCGCCGCCGCCGCGCAGAGCGGCATCCGCGGCGGGGGCAGGGCGGCGGCCGTCGCCGCCGCGGCGGAGCGGTACGCGCTGCGTGGCGCGGCCCTCGTCGGAGTCATCCACGAGAGCTTCGTGCCCGGCGTCACGGCGCTCGGCGTCGACCCCCGCCGCATCCGGCTGGTGCCCAACTGGACTCATGTGGCGCCCCCTTCGGCCGAGCGGGCCGCCACCCGGTCCCGGCTCGGCTGGCGCGAGGACACCCCGGTGCTGCTGCACTCCGGGAACATGGGCCTCAAACAGGGTCTCGACGTCCTGGTGGAGGTCGCCCGGCTGGCCCCGGACGTCCGTGTCGTGCTCATGGGCGACGGCAACCAGCGCGAGGCGCTGCGCGAACTGGCCGGCTCCCTGCCCAACATCGACTTCGTCCCGCCCGCCGGCACCGCCGACTTCACCGACGTGCTGGCGGCCGCCGACGTCCTCGCGGTGACCCAGCGGGCCTCCGTCCTCGACATGAGCGTGCCGTCCAAACTCACCTCGTACTTCGTCTCCGGCCGCCCGGTCGTCGCCTCCGTGGCCGGTGAAGGGGGCACCGCCGAGGAGGTGCGCCGCTCGGGTGCCGGCGTCCTCGTCGCCCCGGAGGACCCGGCCGCCCTCCTGCGCGCGGTGCGCGCCCTGGCCGCGGACCCCGCGGCGGCGGACGCCCTGGGTGCGCACGGGCCGCGGTACGTCGCCCGGCACCTGGGCCGGGAGGCGGGCCTCGCGCGCTACGACGACCTGCTCACGGAGGCCCTCGGTGAAGCGCGGCCGGACGCACCCGGCGGCGCACCGAGGGACGCACAAGGGAGACCACGCCGATGACGCATCCGATCCGCACCCTCGACGACCACGACGAACCGGCCCTGCTCAGGGACCAGTTCCGTCAGCTGCTGCGCTACCGGGCGCTGCTGGCCGTGGGCGTCGTCGTCGGGCTCGTCGGCGGCGGTTACCTCGCGCTCAGCGGCGAGGACACCTACACGGCGACCGGCGAGGTCCAGGTGCGCTCCGCCACCGCCGACCCGTTCGCCACCGGCGCCTCCGCCGACAAGGGCATCAACATCGGTTCCGAACGGCAGACCGCCGTCAGCGACACCGTGGGCACCCTCGCCGCCGGCACCCTCCTCAAGGAGGGCGACGACGTCACCGCCCGGAAGCTCCTCGCCGGACTCCAGGTCACCAACCCGCCCAACACCCTCACCCTGCGCTTCTCGTACACGGGCACCAGCCCCGAGCAGGCCCGCGCCCGCGCCGAGGCCCTCGCCGAGGCCTACCTGGCCCACCGCAAGGCGCGCACCGAGGACAGCATCGAGAACATGGCCGACGGCTACCGCGCCCAGCTGAAACCGCTGGAGGAGAAGCGCGACCTGCTGGAGGACCAGGCCGGCGCGACGGACGACGTCAGCAGCGCCCGCGCCAACATCATCGTCGCCATCTCCGAGCTGAGCCGGAAGATATCCGAGCTCAAGGCCCTCGACACCACGCCCGGCTACCTCAACAGGAAGCCCGTCGCCCCCACCGCGCCGACCGGCGCCGGGCTGCCCATGCTGCTCGGTCTCGGCGCCGTCGTCGGTCTCGCCCTCGGCCTGCTCCTGTCCTGGGTGCGGCTGGTCTTCGACCCCGCCGTGCGGTCCCCCCGCGAGCTCGTGCGCTCACTCGGCGCCCCGCTGCTCGGCACCCTGCCCCGTGAACGCGCCGCGGCGGGCACGCTGCTCGCCATCGGCCGCAGCGGATCCCGCCTCGCCGAGGAGTACCGGGCGGTCGCCTTCCGGCTCGCCTACGACCCCTCGTTCGCCGAGCGGCGCCGCCTCCTGGTCACCGCCCCGCGCGGCGACGGCGCGTCGGCGGCCGCCGCCGCCGTCAACCTGGCCGCCGCCTTCGCCGAGATGGGCCGGGACGTGCTGCTCGTGGAGGCCGATCTGCGCACCCCCTCGCTCGCCCGCGACCTGGGGCCGGCCGCCCACGAGGTCCGGCCGCCGCGCTGGGCGGCCGAGGGCGGCGAAGGCGCCTGGCCCACCGGCGCGCGCTCCCACGTGGACGTACCCGGCTCCGGGGCCTTCGCCCTGGTGGCGGGAGCGAAGGCGGACAACGTGCCGCGGGCCCTGACCTCCGCCCCCGTCGGCCGGATCGTCGCGGAGGCCGACCGGCCCGGCGCCGTCGTCATCGTCCTCGCCCCGCCGGTCCTGTCCTACGCGGACGCGGTCGCCCTGGTGGACCGCGTGGAGGGCGTCGTGATCGTCTGCGACCCCCGCGAGGTCCACCGCAGCGACCTGGAACGCATCCGCGAGATCATCGGCGCCTCCGGGGGGTCGGTGCTCGGTGCCCTGCTCCACCCCGGCCGCCGCCGGCTGGGCCGCGTGGACCGCCGGGCCAGGCCCTCCCGGCGCCGCACCGGGAGCGGGCCGGGCAGCGGGGACGCGGCCCCGAACGCGCGGGATTTCACCGGAGACTTCACCGAGACCGTCAGTCTCCGCACCGTCACCTCCCCGGGCACGCGCCGGTGAGAGCCCGCACCGCGATCCTCTGCTCGGTCGCGGACCAGGGGGTCGCGGCCCTCACCAACATCCTGGTGCTCGTGGCCGCCGCCCGGCTCTCCACCGTGGCCGATTTCGCCCGCTTCTCCGCCGTCTACCTCGTCTTCACCGTGCTGCTCGGCGTCTTCGGCGCCTACGCCGGGCAGCCGCTGGTCCTCACACGCGGCGAGGGCGAGGCCGTCCGGAGCGCCTGCCGCTCGGCCGTGGCGTTCACCGTGCTCGGCTCGGCGGTGCTCGGGGGGACGCTCGCCGCCGTCTGCCTGTTCCTGCCCGGCGACACCGCACGGGCCCTGACGGCGCTCGGCCCGGTCCTCCCGGTGGTGCTGGGCCAGGACGCCCTGCGCTACGCCTTCTCCACCCTGCGCCGGCCCCACCTGGCCCTCGGCTCCGACCTCCTGCGGCTGGCGGGCGTACTGGGCGCCCTGTCCCTCCAGGAGTACGGGGCCGCGCCCGCGCGGCTGATCGCTGTCTGGGGCCTCTCCGCCCTGCCCGCCCTCCTGCTGTCGGCCGCGCTGCTGCACCGCTCCACCGCGAAGGCCCCGACGCCGCTGCGTCCCCTGCTGCGGCGCGGCCACCTCGGACAGCGCTTCGTCGTGGAGTTCGGTGTCGGCAACGCGACCGGCCAGCTCTCCGTCCTCGGCCTCGGCGCGGTGGGCAACCCGCTCCTGGTCGGCGCACTGCGCGGGGCGACCACCCTGTTCGGGCCGCTCAACGTCCTCTTCACCTCCGCCACCTCCTTCGGTCCTCCGCTCCTGGGCCGCATCGGCGAGGAGCGGCGCCGCATACGGGCGACGGCCCTGCTCGCCGCCGTCCTCGCGGCCACCGCCGCCCTCTGGGCCACCGTGCTCGCCCTGCTGCCCGCCCGGGTGGGACGCGAACTCCTCGGGGACACCTGGCCCGCCGCCGCCGCCCTGCTGCCCGCGACCGGCAGCCAGTACGCGGCGATGGCCGCGGGCACCTGCGGGCTCCTCGCGCTGCGGATGCTCGACCCGCGCACCACCCTGAGCATCCAGGTGGTGTTCTCCCTCACCGCGGTGGGCTTCATGGCCACCGGATACGCCGTCGGAGGCGTCCCGGGCGCGGCCTGGGGGCTGTGTCTCGGCTCGCTCTGCAAGGCCGCCGCCACCTGGGCCAGGGTCGCGCGGCTGCACCGCCGGAGCCGGCCGGCGGCGGGGGACGCCGTCACCGCCGACGCCCTGCCTTCCGCTCCCTGAACGTCGTGATCAGCAGCAGGCACAGAGCCCCGATGGCCAGCTTCCCCGCCGCCTGGAGCAGCGGCCCGCGCAGCAGGATGAAGGTGTACCCGGCGATCAGCGGCGCGGCCACCGCCAGCACACTGCCGGGGCCGGGGCCCGCCCGGGTGACGGCCAGCGCGTACCTGCGGTCCGTACGGGCCGCCACGTAGCCGACCAGCGCCAGGCCGCCGGCCATGCCGGACGCGCCGAAGTCGACCCAGAGCTCCGTCCACAGCGGGGCCGACAGGTTGGTCATGTTCAGCCCCATCCACTCGCCGACCCGGACCCCGGTGTCCTTGGGCTTGCCGCTCCACACCGCGCGCGGCACGAAGAAGAGCGCCGAGCCGGCCAGTTGACGGCCGTAGGTGTGTCCCTGGGTGTCGACCCAGGAGACGGTGTTGGCGAACATGACCGTCTGGTCGTAGTCCTTGGTGGTCAGCGGCTCGAAGACGGACGACGCCTGCGCGGGCCGACGGCCCGCGTCGTCGTACCGGAAGCGGTCGGCGTACGGGAACAGCACCAGCGCCCCGACCACCCCGGTGGTGAGCACCGTGCGGTACATCGCGGCACTGCTGGGGAACGCGGTGAACAGCAGCGACACCAGGACCGTCACGAACCAATAACGGGCGTTGGAGACGGGGTTGTTGACGAGCGCGTTGAGGAGCAGCAGCGCCACCCACACCAGCACGGTCGAGGGAGAGCGCCGGGCCTGTCGCGAGGTGGCCAGGCGCCTGGTGTAGAAGAGCAGGGCGAGCAGCGCCGGTACGGTTCCGAAGCCCTTCAGGAACGCCGAGCCCACGTTGGACTCGGGTGAGGCCACGCCGCTGACCGCGACCGACGCGCTGATCTCCTGGCGGCTGGAGAAGAAGACCGCGGGCCCGCCGACCTTCAGGACGTAGAACGCGCTCGCCGCGAACGCCACCAGGGCCAGCAGGCGCAGCCTGACCCGGTGCGCGGTGGCCGGACCGAGCCGGGTGCCCCGCCCGCGGCGCAGGGGACGCCGGGAGGCGAGCAGCGACCCGAGGTCGAACGCGGCACAGCCGACGATGATCAGCGCCACCGCTGTCACCAGGTCCGAGCGCGGCCCGACCATCGGTGTGGGCGTCCTCCCGATCACGACCTGGGCCAGCGGGGCCACGCCCATGGCGATGTACACGAACATCCAGAAGACGCCTTGGAGCAGCCGACGGTGCGTGGACAGGATCATGGTGGCCAGCCGGGTGCCCGAATAGCACGTGAGGACGAGCTGCAGCCAGAACGCGGTGTCCCGCACGTCCGATCCCGGCTGGACGGCGACCACGGCCGGCAGGAAGCAGACCAGCCCCAGGATCAGCGGCACCGACAGCGCGCGCGAGAGCATCGCCCACGACGTGGGCGCGGCCGCAGGAGTGGTCCTCGCCGTCGGCGTCGTCTCGTGCACGGACGTCATGCGCTCCCCGTTCCGCGGACCCGCGACCGGACGGGCGGCCGCCTGAACACCTTAGCGATTCCGCCCACTTGAGGTGATCCGTTGACTAGTCTGTGAACAGTCGGCCGAGGTTGAGGGGAACCCTGGTGAAGGTCCTGCACATCGTCACACTGCACACTCCGGATCACGCGTTCGGCGGCCCGACCCGGGTGGCGCTGAACCTGGCGAGGGTCCAGCGTGCCGACGGCGACGACGCGCGCGTCATGGCGCTCGGTGACGATTTCGGGGGTGCACTGCCACGCGAGGTCGAGGGCGTCCCGGTCCATCTGTTCCAGGCCCGCCACCTGCTGCCCGTGTTCGAGGTCAGCGGCATCACCTCCGGCTCCCTCCTGCGCACCGCGCACCGCATGATGCGTGGCGCCGACCTCGTCCACGTGCACCTGATGCGCGACCTGGTGACCCTGCCCGCCGCACTGCTCGCCCTCGCCACCCGTACGCCCCTGGTCGTCCAGACCCACGGCATGGTCGACCCCACACGCAAGCGCGTCGCCCAGCTCACCGACCTGCTCGGCGTGCGGACGGTGCTGCGCCGCGCCGACGCGGTACTGCACCTGACCGAGACCGAGCGCGTCGACGTGAACGCGGTCGCCGCACCGGTCGCCCTCACCAACACCGTCCGGCTGGTGAACGGCGTACGCCCGCAGGAGCGCAAGCCGGCCCGTGAGCCCGGCCGGCCGCCGACCGTCCTCTTCCTCGCCCGGATCCAGGAGCGCAAGCGGCCGGAGGACTTCGTCGCCGCGATGCCCGCCGTCCTGGCCCGGCACCCCGACGCCCGCTTCGTCCTGGCGGGCCCGGACACCGGTTCGCTGCGCCGCACCCTCGCCCTCGCCGAGGAGCTCGGCGTGACGTCGTCGCTGGACCATGTGGGGCCTCTCGAGCACGAAGAGGTCCTCGCCGCCGCGCGGCGGGCCGACGTGTACGTGCTTCCCTCGATCGAGGAGCCGATGGCCGTCTCCCTCCTGGAGACGATGTCCGTGGGCACTCCCGTCGTCGTCACCCGGTCTACCGGCCTGGCCCCGTACGTGGCGGAGGCCGGGGCCGGCCGCGTGATCGACAGCAGGGTCGGCGAGGACGCCGCCAACGCGGAGAAGGTCGCCCTGGCGGTCCTGGAGCTCCTGGAGCCGGAGGCCAACGAGAAGGCCGGCAAGGCCGCGTGGGACCTGGTCAACGAGCAGTTCACCATCGAGGTCGTCGCACGGACCCTCCGGCGGACCTACGAGGACGTGGTCCGCAGGAGGGCGTGAGGCGTCAGCCAGACCTTCGCTCGCGCGACTTGAGGGCTATCTGCCAGCGGTAGAAGCTCATCGCCAGGGCGAAGTCCAGGCCCGCGCGCCCGTCGAGGAAGCCCCGCCGGTAGACGTACATGTAGGCGAAGGACACCAGCGGCTTGAACGGCGCCTTGTGGAAGAGCTGTCCCTGCCGGGACTTCACCTTCCGCACCTGCTCCTTGACGTCGGGGTGGTGCTCGAGCCAGGCCTCCCAGTCCGAGTAGCGGTTGTGCCGCTCGAACCACGCGGTGACCGGGTCCAGGTCCTGGTGCTCGATGGGGTTGCGCAAGGTGCCGACCGTCGCGGCGACCGGCTGGTAGTGCCCCTCCACCTCCCCGATCCCGGGCGCCGCGAGGTCCCCGACCTCCGGGTAGTGGCAGCGGGTGCGGTCGGTCAGGGACCGCTTGCGGATGGTGTAGCCGTGCCGCAGCCGCTTCCCCGAGAACCAGTAGCCCAGCGGGATGTCGTACGCGGCGGGCTGGGGGGAGCGGGGATCGGCGAACGTCCTCCGCAGTTCGGCCAGCAGACCGGGGCTGATCCGCTCGTCGCCGTCCAGCAGGAGGATCCAGTCCAGGTCCGTGCGCACGTTCTCCAGGCACCACTGCTTCTTGCGCGGATGGCCTCCGTCCCAGGTGTACGTGACGACCTCGGCCCCGCACTCCTCGGCGATCTTCACGGTGTCGTCCGTGCTGTGGGAGTCGACCACGACGACGGCCTCGAAGTGGCCGAGCACCGACTTCACGGCCTCGGCGATGTTCAGGCTCTCGTTCTTCGTGGGGATCGCCACGGCGATGGGCAGTCTGCTCAACTCTTGTCTCCTTCGGGCAGCCAGGCGTAGCAGCCTGTGGAGGTGAGGGTCCGTGCCGACCCGGCGACGGTGACCGACACGGGCCTGCCGGTGCCGGAGGAACCCGACGCCAGCACCGTGCCGCCCGCGCCCGTCACCTGCCAGGTGCAGTGGGCGGTGGGGGAGGGGGCACGGTAGCGGCCCGGGCGGAGCCGTGCCCCCGTGTACGTGCCGTCGGCGTAGCCCAGCGCGGCCTCCTTCACCAGATCCTGGTGCTGCGGGCACAGATGGGCCACGGCCGGTTCCGCGTCCGCGACCTCGCCGGTGACGATCGCCCCGACGGCGATGTCCCGGTCCGCCTTGACCAGGTAGCGGAGCCGGTCGCAGGTCTCCTGGCCGGTCTGCAGCACCGCGGCGGGGTCCATGCCCACGGGGACGCGGTCGGTCAGATACTCCCTCTGCTTCTCGGAGAAGGAGCCCGTGGCCGGAGTGATCTCCCCGGCGGGCGCCTTCGGGGTGCCGGCGGGGTCGCCGGAGGGCCGGGCCGCCGACGGGCCGGAGGACGGACCGGTGACGGCGGACCCGGCGGCCGGGGGGCCGGCGGAGGGGGAAGCGGTGGCGGACGGCCTGCTGCCCGCCGCCTCCTGACCGCCTCCGTCGGCGGACGAGCCGCAGGCGGCCAGCGCCGCCGTCGCGATGACGACGGCGGCGCCGGCCAGGAACGGATACCTCATCAACCTGTCCTCAGGGCGTAGTGCGCGCTCACCTGCGAAGCGCTCAGCGCGGTCGGGTAGACGGCGGTCTCGTCGATCTGCCCTGCGAAGAAGTTGCTGGTCGGGCGGTTCGGCCAGCCGCTCAGGTTGTCCCCGCCGACACGCCAGTAGCCCGCGTAGTTCTCGTTGGTGGTGTACAGGGAGCTGAACGCGCGGAGCTGCCCGTCGACGTACAACGCCATGCCGCCGGTGCCCTGGGTGGCGACGACGTGGTGCCAGGTGCCGTCGTTGTAGGCGGCCGGTGTGGTGACCGTACGGGCTCCGCCGGCGTAGACGCCGAAGACGAGGCGCCCGTCGTCACGCATGTAGACGTGCTTGTCGAGGCGGGTGCTGTTCTGCATGGTCAGGTTGCCGAAGCCGATGATCTTTCCGCCCCGGACCGTGGTCGTCCTGATCCACGTCTCCACGGAGAACCGGACGGGCTGCGCGTGGCGCCTGTTGCTGTACGCGTACTCGCTCCCCCCGTCGAAACCGATGGCCGTCGATCCCCCCGCCACGGCGGCCGGGGTCTGCCGGTAGGCGGGCCCGTTGCGCAGGAAGCCGCTGTCCAGACCGGCCGTCGTGTCGGCCGCGAAGGTGGAGCCCTCCTCGTCGTACCGCCAGTACAGCGAGGCGCCGTCGGCGAGGACCCGGGCCGGGTACCTCTCCGCGGTGGCCGCCACGGTGGCGGACCGGGCCGGGGACTTCGCGCTGGTGTTGGTGCCGTCACTCGCGGTGATCCGGTACGAGTGCGTCTCGCCCGGTGCCACGTCGGTGTCCGTCCATCTCAGCTGCGGCCGGTTCCAGAAGACGGAGTACCCGGTCGTGGTGTGTACGGGGGTACTCGCACCGTCCTTGTAGATCCGGTAGGTCAGCTCCCCGTCGTCCGTGTCGAAGCTGGTCTGCCAGTTGACGTCGATCCGCCCGGGGGTGACCGTGGAGAGGCTCACGTTCGGCACCCACGGTGCCCCGGTGTCGGGACCGTCGGCGAACCGGGTGAGCCCCTGCTGGGCCGAGCCGTTGACGGTGGTGAACTCCCCGCCGACCCAGAGGTAGTGGTGGCCGCCCTTGTCGGTCTGGGTCATCACCCGGGGCCCGACCGGCTCACCGATGCCGTCGTTGGTGTCGGGGAACCAGGGGAGGAGCGCCGGATCGTTCACGGACTGGGCCAGCAGGTGCCTGCGCGGCTGGTCGGGGAACCCGCCCATGCTGGAGCAGTCATGGGCGTGGCTGCCGCTGTACAGCACGCCCGAGTGGACCAGGACGGCCTGGGTGGCGCCCAGGCAGGTGTCCCGCCAGCGCTGCCGGTAGTCGTCCAGGTCGATGGCGATGCGGCCGTCGAAGACACCGCCTCCGGTGCCCTCGTTCGCGGTGTACAGCCCGGTCGCGTCCGTGGTGAGGTCCTGCACCGTTGAGGTGTCGGGGATGAAGCCCGGGTAGCTCGTGGTGAGCGCGCCCGTGGTGGCGTCCACCACGGCCAGGGCGTGCGTGGCGGTCCCGTTGACGGTGAAGAAGTCTCCCCCGAGCGCCACGTGCTTCCCGTCCGGGGTCACCTGGACGGCACGTGCGACCTCGTCCGCGTGGGCGGTCCACGGCAGCAGGCCGGCGCTCGTGGTGACGGCGGCGAACTTGTTCCGGGTCTGGCCGCCCACGCTGGTGAAGTCGCCGCCGAGGTAGACGGTGTCCGCGGTGGCGTCCAGAGCCCGTACCGTCGCCGAGACGGAGATCTTGAAGTCCTTGCGCGGGGTGCAGGTCGCGGTGTCCACGGCCGCGAAGTTGCTCACGCCCTCCCCGTTGACCGCCCCGAACTGGCCGCCCGCGTACAGGGTCCGCCCGTCCGGCGAGAGGGCCAGCGCACGGACGGTGGCCGTTCCGGAGGACATGGTGAACGACAGGGAGCACCCGGTCGGTGCCCCCGTCGCCGCGTCGAAGGCCGCGAAGTTGACCGCGGGCCGCTCCCCGGTGCCCGGGGCGGCATCCGGTGGCCGGACGGTGGAGAAGGTGCCGCCGGCGTACACGACGCCGTCCGTGGTGGCCATGGACCAGACGATGCCGTTGGTCTGCCAGGTGGTGAGGTCGTCCGCGGTGAGCGACACCGGAGGCGTCAGCGCCGCGGCCGGGGACGTCCCGGCCGCCGTCGCGGTCAGGGCCCCGGCGAACAGGCAGAGTGCGGCGGAGGCGGCCCGTACACGGCCACGTCCCCCGGTTCTCCGCCCCGTACGTGTGTTCATCTTTCGGCTCCGAAGGTGAGAACGAGCTGCGGCCCGCAGGCCGCGGACACCTCGCTCGACCGGACGCGGGGACGGTCCGTCCCGCTGCCGGCCGGAGCGAGTGGGCGGCCGGAGCCGACGGCTCCGGCCGGTGCCGGCGCGATCCGGTCCACCGAGGAGCCGGTGGAGTCGAAGAGCGCGTCGGTGACGGTCCCCGGCACGGGCGCGGTGAGCGCCGGCCGGGTGTCGTGGGTGGACGCCGGTCCGGTCCACGCGCCGGTGACCCGCACGGTGGCGGGGGCGCCGACCGGGCGGGCCGTGGCGGACGCACCGCCGCGGGTCCGCCCGGCCCGCCCCGGCCGTCTCACCGGTCCACCCGCACGGCCGCTCCCGTGAGCTGGTCGGCCAGCAGCCGGATGTCCGCGTCCACCATGATCCTGGCCAGTTCCCGCGACCTCACCTCGGGTTTCCAGCCGAGCAGTTCGCCGGCCTTGGCCGCGTCCCCGATGAGGGCGTCCACCTCGCTGGGCCGCTCGTACTTGGGGTCGTAGCGGACGTGCTCCGCCCAGTCGAGGCCCGCGTGCTCGAAGGCGTACTCGACGAACTGCCGGACGCTGACCCCCTCCCCGGTGGCCACCACGTAGTCGTCCGGGGCGTCGCACTGCAGCATCCGCCACATCGCGTCCACGTACTCGGGGGCGTACCCCCAGTCCCGTACGGCGTCGAGGTTGCCGAGATGCAGCCGGTCCTGCAGACCCGCCTTGATCCGGGCCACCCCCCGGGTGATCTTGCGGGTCACGAAGGTCTCGCCGCGCCGGGGCGACTCGTGGTTGAAGAGGATGCCGTTGACCGCGAACATGCCGTACGCCTCCCGGTAGTTGACCGTCGCCCAGTACGCGTACACCTTGGCGACGCTGTACGGGCTGCGCGGGTGGAAGGCGGTGTCCTCGTTCTGCGGGGGAGGGGTCGCCCCGAACATCTCGGACGAGGAGGCCTGGTAGATCCGCGTCTCGATGCCGCTGGCGCGGACCGCCTCCAGGAGCCGGACGGTGCCCAGACCGGTGACGTCGCCGGTGTACAGGGGTGCGTCGAAGGAGACCCGGACGTGGGACTGCGCCCCCAGGTTGTACACCTCGTCGGGCTGTATCTCGCGCAGCAGGTTCACCAGGGCGACGCCGTCGGAGAGATCGGCGTGATGGAGGATGAAGGAGCGGTCCGCTTCCTCGGGGCCCTGGTAGATGTGATCGATCCGCTCGGTGTTGAAACTGGACGAACGGCGTATCAGGCCGTGGACGGTGTACCCCTTCCCCAGCAGCAGCTCCGCCAGGTACGAACCGTCCTGACCGGTCACGCCGGTGATGAGCGCGGACTTTGCCATGACTCCCCCCTTCTCTGGTCGCCCGATGGGCGTGTGGTGCACGGACATTTCATGATCTGGGCGCGTTGCGGCAAAACGTCACCGGACCGCGGTCCTGCTGGCACAATCCGAGCCATGACGACTGACCTGCCCGGCCCTCCCCCCGAGCCGGCCCGCCCCCTGCTCGGCCCCGGCTCCCGCATATTCGTCGCGGGCCACCGCGGCCTCGTCGGCTCGGCACTGGTGCGCCGGCTCACCGATGACGGCCACGAGGTGGTCACCCGCGGCCGCGACGGCCTCGACCTGCGCGACGCGGCACCGACCGAGGCGTTCCTGCGCGACGTCCGGCCGGACGCGGTCGTGCTGGCCGCCGCCAAGGTGGGCGGGATCATGGCCAACAGCGCGTACCCGGTGCAGTTCCTCGAGGACAACCTGCGCATCCAGCTCAGCGTGATCGCCGGCGCGCACGCCGCCGGGGTGGGACGGCTGCTCTTCCTCGGCTCGTCGTGCATCTACCCGAAGCACGCGCCGCAGCCGATCCGGGAGGACTCCCTGCTGACCGGCCCGCTGGAGCCGACCAACGAGGCCTACGCACTGGCGAAGATCGCCGGCATCGCGCAGGTCCAGGCGTACCGCCGGCAGTACGGCGCCGCGTACATCAGTGCCATGCCCACCAACCTCTACGGCCCCGGGGACAACTTCGACCTGGAGACCTCGCACGTGCTCCCCGCCCTGATCCGCCGGTTCCACGAGGCCACGCGCGACGGGACGCCGGAGATCACCCTGTGGGGTTCCGGCAGCCCGCGCCGCGAGTTCCTCCACGTCGACGACCTCGCCGCCGCCTGCGTGCGGCTGCTGGAGGCGTACGACGGGGACGAGCCGGTGAACGTCGGCTGCGGTGAGGACCTGACGATCCGCGAACTCGCCGAGACCGTGCGCGAGGTGACCGGATACCGCGGGAGCATCGCCTGGGACACCTCGAAGCCGGACGGCACCCCGCGCAAGCTCCTCGACGTGTCGCGGCTCTCCTCCCTCGGTTTCCGGCCACGGATCCCGCTGCGGGACGGCATCGCACGGACCTACGCCTGGTGGCTCGGCCGGTCGGCACCGGTGGGCTGACCGGCCGGCGGGCGGGGCAGGGGGACGCCGGGACCCTCCGGCGTGCCCCGCCCTGCTCGCACACATCCGGCGCCCTCCCACTCAGTACGCCCCGCGGCCGTCGGTGACGGCGCGTACCGTGCGGGCGAGCAGCCCCACGTCCGTGGCCACCGACCAGTTGTCGACGTACCAGAGGTCCAGCGCCACCGTCTCCTGCCATGACAGGTCGGAACGGCCGCTGACCTGCCACAGGCCGGTCAGTCCGGGCTTCACCGCCAGCCGCCGCAGCTCCCGCTCGTCGTAGCGGGACACCTCCTCGGGCAGCGGAGGCCGCGGACCTACCAGGGACATGTCGCCGCGCAACACGTTGATCAGCTGCGGGAGTTCGTCCACGGACGTCCGGCGCAGGGCGTGGCCGACCCGGGTCACCCGCGGATCGCGGCGCATCTTGAACATCGGCCCCTCGCTCTCGTTCGCCGAGGAGAGCTGGTCCCTGCGGGACTCCGCGTCCGCGACCATCGTGCGGAACTTCCACATGGTGAAGGGCCTGTTGTGCCGCCCGTGCCGGATCTGGCGGTGGAACACCGGTCCCGGTGACGTGAGCCGTACCGCCAGCGCGACCGCGAGGAAGAGCGGGGCGAGGACCAGCAGTCCCAGGGCGGCGCCCGTCCGGTCCACCAGGGCCTTGAGCGCGGTCTGCGGGCCGCGCCGCAGCGGCGGCGCCACATGCAGCAGCGTGAGCCCGGCGGCCGGGACCGGGCGCACCCGGCGGGCGGCGACCCCGGAGAGCTCCGAGAGCACGCAGAGGGCCACCCCGCCGTCGTGCAGACCCCACGAGAGCCGGCGCAGCCGGTCCTCGTCGAGCTGCGGGCCCGGAGCGACCAGGACCAGATCGGCGTCATGGGCGAAGGCGCCGCCCAGCACCGTGGAGACGTCGTCGTCGGCCGGCTGCGGGGCGAGGCGGCCGGGCACCGGGGCCTCGCAGTCCGGGACCGCCGGCCCCACCGGTATGACGGCGACGGCCGTGTAGCCGCGCGCCGTACGGGAGTTGAGCAGCCCGACCGCGCGGTCCAGGCCGGCCGCCTCGCCGACCACCAGCACCCGGCGCACCGCGCGCCCCCGCCGCGCGGCCCCCCACCGGCCCGCCGCCGCGGCGAGCACGGCCACGACCGGACCGGGCACCAGCGCGGCGACGGCGGTCGCCGGGTCGTGGGACGAGCCCGTCACCGCCACCAGCACGGCCAGCACCCCGACCAGCACCAGCCAGTCGCCCCACGGGTGGTACGGAGCGCGGCCCGGCGCACCCGGGAGCAGGTCCGCGTACCGCCCGCGCGCCGCACGCACCGCGGTCCACGCGAGCGCCGCCAGGGCCGCCGTGAGCAGCGGTCTCGGCTGTGCACCGGTGTGCAGGACGGCCCAGGCGGGGATCCCCAGCCCCGCGAGGTCGGTCAGGACGATAAGGGGCAGGCGCCGTGACCGCCTCTTCTTCGCCTGCGGCCGGTCCGCGCGCTCGCGCCGGACGGCCGGGGCTCTCCACACCTGCTGTGGAGCGGCCGTGCGGTTCGGGGCCTGTGGGTGCCACTGCCGCGGAGCCTCCGCGGCACCCACAGGCCCGGATATCCGTGTCCCAGGTAATTCGACATGCCCCATGAGCCCCCCAGCCACAGTCGCATCCCCGTAAACGGGACGCATCCGCCGATCCCATGGACTGACGGATGCGCCCTCGCCCGGTGCACGATATCCACAGACGTGCCATTTCGCTGGAGTTCTCGTGAAGTTCAGACCCTTCGGACCCGTTCCGGTCCTGCGGCTCACCGCACCTGGCGGAATGAGTCCTTCAGGTGCGAGGCACCGGTTTCCACGAGCACCCCGCTCGCCCCTGACGTCCCGCTGCCGCCGCCCGGCCGTGACGGGGCGTCGGCGGACACCCGGCGGCATTGTCAGTGCTCACCCGTAGGTTGAGTCGTGTTCCGCCGACGTGGCGGGAACAACCCCCTGCTGCGGAGGAGATGACGCGTTGTCGAACTGGGAGAGGTCGAGCACGGCACGGGTGGTCCCACCCGCACGGCCGCGCAAGCTCGCCAAGGTGCCGTTCGTCGAGCTGGCCGACGGACGTCTGCAGGGCGTGGTGTCCAGCGGATCCGACATCGGACGGGTGTACGTGTCGTCGGTCGCGGCCGGGAGCTACGCCTTCGCGTGCAGCACCAACAACAACCGGCCCTGCGGCGGGGCGCGCGGATCCTTCTGCAACCACATCGCGGCCCTGGTCGACCAGGCGGTCCTCCAGTACGGTCCCGAGCGCGTCGCCCGCTACCTGAAGATCGACCTCCCGGACGGCGAGCCGGACGCGTCCGGTCTGCGCCAGGCGATGGCCCTCACCCGGCCCGCGCCGGACGACGCCAAGGCCGCCGCGGCCGTCTTCAGCCGGTTCCTGAGGCACCTCGCCTATCTGGAGCTCGCCCCCGTCACGACGCCGCTGCCGGAGATGCAGTTCTTCCCGCCGACGAGGGCGGCTGCGTGATGCGTACCGATCTGCTGACCGCGCCCGTCGACGGACTCGACGAGGCCCTCGCGGCCGTCGACGCGTTCGACGACGCCCTCGTCGCCGGGCTGCTGCGGCCCCGTACCTCCGATGGCGCGGGCCCGGAGGCCCTCGCCGTGGCCGTCGCCGGGACCCCCCTGGCCGCCAGGGTCGCCGAGGCCGCCGGGAAGGCCGCCGCGGGGGCCGCCGGGGAGGACCACTTCGTCGCCCTGGCCGCCGCCCGTACCGCGCTGCTCGGCTCCGTGCACGACGCGCTGCTCATCCGTGTCGAGCAGGCGACCGGCCGCTCCGGCGCGGAGGGGGAGCCGGCTGCCCCGGGGGAGCGGCAGGCGGCGAACCTGCTGACGGCCGCCCGCGCCTGGCTGTCCGACCTGGCGCGCTGCGGCTGGCAGGGCCTCGACCACGACGTGGTCTCCGGGGCGGCCGAGGTGGTCTCCGCGATGCTGCCCGACCCCGCTCTGCGTCGCCTCGCGACGCTGCTCGACGGCTTCGCCGCCGAGCTGGCCGCTTCCTGCCCCGGCACCGCCATGGAACGCGTACCGGTGCGCCGTTGGGCCGATCTCTGGTCCCGCGGGATGATGCTGACCGTGCCCGGCGCGGCGGGCGCACCGCCCACCGGAACGGCCACCGGGCGGCTGCTGCCCCTCGGCGTCGACCTGCGGGAACACGCGACGGCGGCGCAGGCTCAGGTGCACGCCGTGTTCGAGCCCGCCGACGGCTCCGCGCCCCGGCTCGTACGCGCCGGGGTCTCGGCACCGAAGCCCGACACCGTCGTCGGAGCCGGCATCTGGCAGCTGCTCCGGCCCCACATGTCGCTCCTGGCGGCCGCCGGCGAGGGCCGCTCCATGGACCTCACCGACATGCCCGTCACCGACGAGGGCGACCTCCTGTGGAGCGACGGCCACGCCCGCCCCGGCGAACCTGCCGACCCCTTCGCCACCGCCCGTGTCGCCCTGCCCACCGCGACCGGACCGGCGACCGCGCCGCTGGACCGGCATCCGGCGCGTATCGCCGTCCCCGTCTTCCTGGAGGGGTACTCCGCCGGTACGGAGGACGACGGCACGGTGACCTTCACCGTCTCCGGGACGGCGCTGACCGTCGACACCGACCTGATCCCGGTCGCCGGCCCGCTGACCCCGCGTGCGGTCGCCACGTCGAGCGCCTGCATAGGCCTGCTCCGCTGGGACGCCGGGACGTTCGGGATCCAGCCGCTCGCCGTGGAGACGACGGTGCGCCGGAAGGTCGTCGCGGTGCACGCGGGAGCCTGGGCCGGTGGCACGGAGGACAAGGTGGGCGTCAAGGGGGAGAAGGCCGCCACCGACACCGTGAAGGTGCTCGGCGAGCGCGCCGGAAGGCTGCTGCGGAAATGACCGGACAGCAGAAACCCGCGACTCCGGCCGTTCCCGCGGCCCCGACGCCCCCGGAGGCCGCTGTGACCCCGGCTGCCGCCGACAGCGCGCACGACAACCGCCGGCAGGTCATGTACTGGCGTCTGCTCGCCCGGCTCTTCGACCCCGAGGAGCAAGCGACCCTGGAAGCGGCGAGCCTCGCCGTCGTCGAGGACATCGGGCTGCCGGCCGCGCTGCTGGACCCGCAGACCTCGGTCGACTCGGTCGTGCAGCGGCACCCCGGACTGGCCGCCGAGTTCGACGGCCTGATGGTGCCCGGCGAGGACGCGGGGCAGGTCGCCGCGCAGGACGCGGGCCAGGTCACCGGTGATGACGCGACCCGGGCCGCGGGCCAGGACACCGCACCCGCCACAGGCCCGGATCCCGCGCAGGAGGTCGCCGCGCAGGGCGCCGGCCGGGACAGCCGTGACCGGGCCGCCGAGGTGCGCCGTGCCGCCCTCGTCTCGAAGGTCCTCCTCAACGTCTTCCAGCCGGCCCGGGGCACCGTCACCGCCGGCCAGCTGTCGCGCTGGCAGTCCGACGCGGGCTGGCTGGAACGCGCCCTCGGCTGCGGGCCCGGGGAGCTGCGGGGCGGCCGGGCCGGAGGTCCGGGCGTCAGCCCGACCGGCACGGGTGGTGGCGGCAGGACACCCGACCTCGGCCGGCTGATCCCCGAGATCGGTCCCGCGCTCGGTGCCATCGAGGCCGACCTCGTCCAGCGGATGCGGCTGCGCGAGGTCCTGGCCGACCCGCAGCTCGCCGCGCGGCTGACCCCGAGCATGTCGCTCATCGAACAGCTGCTGCGCGACAAGGACAACCTGTCCGGCGTCGCCCTCGCCAATGCCAAGGCGCTCATCCGCCGCTTCGTCGACGAGGTCGCCGAGGTCCTGCGCACCCAGGTCGAGAAGTCGACGGTCGGAGCCCTGGACCGCTCGGTCCCGCCCAAACGGGTGTTCCGCAACCTGGACCTCGACCGGACGATCTGGAAGAACCTCACCAACTGGAGCCCCGAGGAGGAACGGCTCTACGTCGACCGCCTCTTCTACCGGCACACCGCCCGCAGGACGACACCGCAGCGGCTCATCGTGGTCGTCGACCAGTCCGGCTCCATGGTCGACTCGATGGTCAACTGCACCATCCTGGCCTCGATCTTCGCCGGTCTGCCCAAGGTGGACGTCCACCTGATCGCGTACGACACCCACGCCCTCGACCTCACCCCGTGGGTGCACGACCCCTTCGAGACCCTGCTGCGGACCAACCTCGGAGGCGGCACCGACGGCACGGTCGCCATGGCGCTGGCCCAGCCGAAGATCGCCGAGCCCCGCAACACGGTGGTGGTGTGGATCTCCGACTTCTACGAATGGCAGAGCGAGCCGCTCTTCGAGAGCATGGCCGCCATCCACCGGTCAGGGGCCAAGTTCATACCGGTCGGCTCGGTGACCAGTTCCGGTCGTGCCAGCGTCAATCCGTGGTTCAGGGAGCGTTTCAAGGACCAGGGGACACCGGTGCTCTCCGGCCACATCCGCAAGCTCGTCCACGAACTCAAGACCTTCCTCACCTAAGGGCAGTCCCGCAATTCCCGGCGGGCGTGCGACGACAGCTACGGCACCTCGCCGCGTTGTCGGGACGTCCACATACATCCAGTATGCGGACGTTCCTCCGCCTTGCGATGCACCGCATCCGACGCCGCACGCTGATCCACCGGGAATCGCGGGACAGCCCCAAGGGCTGTCCCGCGATCGGAGGCGGGCGTACGACGGCGGCCACCGCACCTGGCGGCGTCGCCGCACCGCCCCACGACCGCCGGTCGTGCACGCCCGCCCCGGCGTCCGCGTCCCTGTTCCGCATTCCGCTTGCCCAGAAAGGCTTACAGACATGTCCGACCTGTTGCGCGCCCCCGCCGAGATCAAGTACGCCGAAGAGCTCGACTGGCTGGAGTCGGTCGACGACGGCCCCAAGCCGTTCTCCTGGCGGCTGTCCCCGAAGATGGTCCGGCTGTTCATCCTGGGGTCCGAGCGCGCCGACGGCCTCGACCGGGAGATCTCCCAGAAGTGGTACGGCGACCGCAGCTTCGTCGAGCGCTCCATCGTCACCCTGGCCTCCGACCGCGGCCTGCTGCTGATCGGCGACCCGGGGACGGGCAAGAGCTGGCTGGCGGAACTGCTGGCCGCCGCGATCTCCCGCAACTCCACCCTGGTGGTGCAGGGAACGGCCGGCACGACCGAGGACCACATCAAGTACTCGTGGAACGTGTCCATGGTGATCTCCAAGGGCCAGTCGCGGGAGTCGATGATCCCCTCGCCGATCATGACCGCGATGGAGACCGGTGCGATCGGCCGCTTCGAGGAGCTCACCCGGTCCACCAGCGACGTCCAGGACGCGCTGATCTCGATCCTGTCCGAGAAGTACATCTCCGTCCCCGAGATGGACAGCGACAACATCGTCTTCGCCAAGCCCGGCTTCTCCGTCATCGCCACGGCCAACAGCCGCGACCGTGGGGTGAACGACCTCTCGTCCGCGCTCAAGCGGCGCTTCAACTTCGTCCGCATCCCCGTCGTGACGAACAAGAAGAGCGAGGCGGAGATCGTCCGCTTCCGCACCGAGGAACTGCTGCGCCGCCATCAGATCGATCTGGACGTGCCGCCGACCCTGCTGGACGTCCTGCTGCAGAGCTTCGCCGACCTGCGTGCCTCCTCGGCCGCGGCCGGCAGCGACGACGAGAAGCTGGAGTCCGCGCTGTCCAGCGCCGAGCAGATCGGCGTGCTCGAGGACGCCATCCTGCACAGCAACTTCTTCGGCGAGCGCGAGCTGACGGCCCGCACGCTCGCCTCCTCGCTCGTCGGCTCGCTGGCGCGCCGCGAACCCGAGGACCTCGCCATACTCAACAAGTACCTGCACGGGGTCGTCGAGCCACGCAGCAAGGAACAGGGCGGCTCCTGGCCGGAGTTCCTGGAGGGCGGCCGCGACGCGATCGCCACCCTGTCGTGAACGCCCCCGGCCAGGGGACGCCCTTCGCTGCCCTGCGAGGACAACTCCAGCAAGCGGCGACGGAGTTCGCCGATGGACCCGACGCGCTGGAGGGCATCCTCCTCGGCATCGTCGACGACGTCGACCGGGCGGTGCGCGAACCGCTGGAGATCTTCCCGGTCTGCCACCACTCGCCCGCCTCGGCCGTGGCGATGGCACGCCGGCTGCGCGAGAAGCAGCCGAAGGTCGTGTACCTGGAGCTGTGCGAGGACATGGCACCGCTCCTGTCCGAACTGCGCAACTGCAGGCTGCCGGTGGCCGTGCAGGCGTTCGCGAGCGAGGTGAAGGGATTCCCCGCCGAGTGGGCGCCCCTGTCGGTCATCGCCCCGATCACCGAGGCGTCCGCCGAGTACCAGGCCATCGCCTACGCGCTGGGCACACCGGGTGTCGAGCTCGTCCTCGTGGACCGCTCCTCGGACCACGTGTTCCAGTGGCAGGCGGGCACCCCGCAGGGCGCCGGGCCCGCCGATCCGGACGCACCGCCCGCCGACGGGGAGGCGGCCCTGCACGGGGACGCCGTCGGCGTGGAGATCGGCGACCTGCGGCCCCGGTTCGCCGAACTGGAGGAGCACCTGCTGCGCCACGGCAAGGTGCGTCATTGGTCGGAGTGGTGGCACCAGTACGTCGAACTGCCCCTCGGCGACAGCGACCACGACACCTACCGGCAGGTCATGCTCCTGATCGGCAGCCTGTTCCGCCGGCTGGCACCCGGCGACCAGGACCGGGTCAGGGTGGACGAGGACCGTGAGCGCCACATGTGGACCCGGATGCGCGCCCACCTCGCCGCGACCGGTACCGACCCCGAGGACTGCCTCTATGTCTGCGGCGCGTTCCACGCCTCCAGCCGGGTCGCGGAGTTCGGCGTCCACGGCAGCGACACCTTCGAGATCACGCCACCGAGCGGCAGCACCTGGCAGCACGGCCTGATCCCGTCCAGCCACGCGGCGATCGAGGCGCAGTTCGGCCTCGCCGCCGGCTCCGTCTCGATCGCCGCCACCCAGTGGTCGAAGAACCTCAGGCGCACCCGGGTCCGGCCGTTCCGTCTCACGGACCGGCCGGGCTCCAAGAAGGCGGCGAAGCCGGGGAAGGCCGCACTGCCGCCCGTCCCGGTGGTACCGGACGCACTCTCCGACAAGCTCTCCGGATTCCTGCGGAAGCCGCCCGTGCTCGACCGCCTGGACGAGGCGGAGCTGCTCGGCTGGTCGGTGGAGATCGTGCGCTCCGCACGCCGCAACAACTACCTCGCCTCCACCGCCGACGCCATCGCCGTCTTCGAGACGTCCATCCTGCTCGCCGGAATGCGGGACCGGGCCAAGCCCACCCCGTACGACTTCCAGGACGCCGCGGTCACCTGCATCGAGAAGGAGACCGTGCCGGGGCGGCGCGACGTGCGCCGGCTCGTGGAGATCCTCATGGGCGGCGACCGGGTGGGTCAGGTCGGTTACGACGCCCTGCCGCCCCTCGCGCGCGACGTCCACGACCGGCTGGCTCCGCTGAACCTCGCACTCCAGCAGCGCGGGGTGCGGCGCGCCCTGCTCGACATGGCCTCCCGGCCCGAGTTGGAGCAGGTGTCCGACGTGCTGTGGATGCTGCGCCGCCTGATGCCGGACGGCGCGGCCCGGCCGATCATGGGCGAGCGGGGTCTCGGCACGCGGTCGATCCAGGAATCGTGGGACCTCGCCCTGGGGACCCACCAGCGGGCGCTGATCGAACTCGGCTACGAGGGCGTCAGCATCGAGCAGGTCCTGGAGCAGCGCCTGCGCCGTACGGCGTACGCGCCGGACGCCACGGCGGCGACCGTCCTGGAGGCCGTGGAGGACGCGGTCCTCCATCTGCGCGGCGACCGCCTCGCGGACGAGCTGGGCACCCGCGCGCTGGAGGTGCTGTCCACCGAGCGCAGTGTCGACGGCGCACCGGAGGTGCTGCGGCGGGTGCGCCGGCTGCTGGCCTACTACCGGATCAGCCGGCCGGCGCTGCCGGCGTGGATCGAGTCGTTCGCCAAGACGGGCTACGCGCACTACTGCACCCTGCTGCCGAAGGCGTTCACCGACGAGGACGCGACCGTCCGCCAGGTGGCGGCGATGCTCGGATTCCTCTTCAGCATGGAGAATCTGGCGCTGTCGCTGGGCTGCGACCGTACGCAGCTGGAACTGGCCTTCGCGCAGTCGCACCCGCGCGAGCCGTCGAAGACGGCACTGCTGTGGGCGGCGCAGGTGCAGCTCGGGCAGCTCTCCCGGGCCGGTCTGCGGGAGCGGTGCGACGCGCTGCTCGACAATCCTCTGGTGCTCCCGGCCTATCCCCGCTACCTCAGCGGGTTCCTGCACGCGCTGGAGCCGGTGCCGCAGCTGGCCGGTTTCGTCGTGGAGGCCGTGTCGAACGCGTTCGCGCGGCTGCCCGACCCGGTGCTGCTGCCCTGGCTGCCCTCCCTCATCACGACGCTGCGCAACGACGGCGCGGACCTGGCACCTCTGCTGATCCGGGAGGCCGGGCGTGTCTTCCCCGGCCGGCTCGCGGCACTCGACAGCTGGGTGCCGCCCTGGCGGGAAGCCCCGCAGCCGCCGGCCGCCGGGGCGCCCACGGCTCTGCCCGGCCCGGGAGCCGGGGGCCGCGCCCTGCTGCTCGCCGCCCACCCCGCGACCTGCGACAGCGTGGCGGAGCTGCTGGGCTGCGAGGGCACGTGGGAGGAGACGGTCCCGGCCGCGTCGCCCGGCGGCGCGGCGCTGGTCGCCCGCCACCCGGAGACGGCCGAGGCCCTGGAGGCGCTGCTGGCCGGGGTCTGACGGGGACGCAGGTCCCGGCCCAAATCCGCAGGCGCGGTACCGGGAGGACGTCCCGGTACCGCGCCTCGGCACCCCCGCACAGCCCGCCGCAGGGCCGCGGGACGAGGTGTCCCGCGGCCCGGGTCCGACGGCCGGGTGGTCACCCCGAGACACGCCGGGCAGGGCCGGACGGCGGATCCGGCCCGTGGACCGGACGGCGGGCCCGGCCCGGGATCCGGGTCAGCGGACTTCGGTGACCCGGCGTTCCTTCAGCGCCGCGCAGTTGGAGTTCTCCACCGACACGTACACGTTGCTGATGCTGCCGCCCCAGCTCACGCAGTGGCCCTTGCCGTAGACGTACGCCGGCCCCGCGTACGACGTGTAGGACCCGGAGTCACCGGCCCACGCGTCGGTGTCGGGGACGTAGATGTACGTGGACATCTCCTTGGCCGTGCCCGGGTTGGTGCGGATGGTGGCGACGCAGTTCTTCCCGTTCGAGGAGTTGTACGTCAGGTAGACCGTGCCCAGCGAGCCGATGGGCGCCGAGTTGACGGTCTTGTAGGCGCTGCCGCAGACGCCCTGCGGGGTGACGTTGGGCGCCGCCGAGGCGGTCGCACCGAGCACGGCGGTGCTGCCCGCCACCAGAGCGGCGAGGGTTCCGGCGGTCGCGATGGTACGTGCAGTTGTTCGCATATTTCCCCCATGTATCCCGAGGAGTGGTTTGCTCCCACTTGATGTGACCCGCGAACGGCGGGGATGGTTGTGCCGGCCGCAGGGTGAAAAAACCGCCGCCCCGGTCGAGTGGCGCACACGGTCACCGCCGCGGGCGGCGCGCTGCCGGCGCCCGGCGCCGGTCCCTGCCCGACGCGGTGGCGGCGCGGTGAGCCCGGTTCCCCCGAGTCGGGTCCGGGTCCGCCCGAGGAGCTACGGAGTCCGGGGCACCCCGCCACCCCTGCCCTCCGCACGGTCCGCGGCCTCCCTCCGGCTTCCGCCGCCACTCCCACCGGGATGTCTGCGGGTCGGAGCGGGCCGGGCCGTCGGCCATGCGGTAGGCATGGAGGGTGTCTGAGGCGAGGGGTGGCCGGTGGAGTCGCACCAGGTGGATGATTCCCTGGGGAATCATCGTGGTGGCGGTGGCCTTCGACCTGGCCACGCCCCGGGAGGTCAGCGGCGCGCCCCTGCTCGCCGTGGCCCCCGTCGCGGCCGCCCCGTTCATGCGGGCGGGCCCCATCATCGTCGTCGGCCTGGCCTCCATGGGCGTCCACGCCGTGCTGGTCGCGTTGGACGGCACCTTCGGGTGGCGTCTGGGCGTCGCACGCCAGCTCACGCTGGTCTGCGTGATCGTCCTGGCGGTGCTGCTGCGCCGCACGATCGAGCGCCACGAGAAAGCCGTCGGCCGGGCCCAACGGGTGGCGGAGATCGCCCAGCGGGCACTCCTGCCGGATCCGCCCGACACCCTCGACGGATTCCGGATCGCCACACGCTACGCCCCCGCGGACGAGGAGATCATGGTGGGCGGCGACTTCTACTCCGTACGCGGCTCCTCGGATTCCGTCCGGGCGATCGTCGGGGACGTACGGGGCAAGGGGCTGGCCGCCGTCCAGGCGGCCAACGTGATCGTCGGGGCCTTCAACGCCCTCGCCGACGACGCCGCCGACCTGGAGGAGGTGGCCGAACGGCTGGACCGGCAGCTCCAGCGCGAGGGGGAGCGACGGGGAGGCCTCGAGCAGTCGGAGGGCTTCACCGCCGCCGTCCTCGTCGAGCTCGACGTCACCCGGCACCGGGTGCGCGTACTCAACCGGGGGCTCCCCCCGCCCCTGCTTCTCACGCCCGGTGGCGGGGTCACCGAACTCGCGCCCTCCCAGGAGGCGCCACCGCTCGGGCTCTACGCGCTGGGGAACTTCGGGGCGCCGGCGGACACCTTCCCCCTGAGCCCCGGCTCCACGCTGATCTGCTGGACGGACGGACTGACCGAAGCCCGTAACTCCCGGGGAGAGTTCTACGACCCGGTCGCGCGCCTGCCCCGTCTGCTGACCCGCCACGGCGCCCACCTCACGGAGAATCCCGACCTCCTCCTGGGCGCGCTCGCCTCGGACGCCGAACGGCACGCGGGTGGCAGACGTACGGATGACCAGGGCATGCTCGCCGTCCACTGGCCGCTCCCGCCGGGAGCCGTATCCGCCATCCGACAGGCGGACGAGACCCGCCGGGGGTGAACGCCGTCCTCCGTCCGGGCGTGGCGCCCAGAGCCCAGCGCCCGGGTGGGCGTGCCGAGGGCCTAGGGCCGGCCGGGAGGCCGCCGCGGCGCACGACCGCACCTGGTGCGCCGGGGCGGGGCAGGACGCCCGCGTCCGTCGGCCCGGCGGCGAGCCGCGCCGACGGTGGACCGTGCCGGTGGGCACCGGACCGCGTCCCACCGCACGCGCGGCCCGACCCGTCAGTGGCGTAGCGCCGCCGCCTCCGGGGGCAGGTCCTCCGCGATCAGCAGGCGCAGGTCGTCCAGGCCCGGCGCGGACATCGCGCCGATCCGCCCCGCCTGGCGGGTCATCATCCCCTCAAGGATCTGGCGGGCCGTACGCGCGTTGCCGAAGGAGTGGTCGCGCGGCAGGGCGTCCAGATAGCCGCGCAGGGCGGTCATCGCCTCCGGGGAGCAGTCGTAGCCGTAGTCGGTGGCCTGCTTGGACAGGATCTCCAGAAGGTCGTCCGTCGAGTAGTTCTCGAACTCCACCGTCCGCGAGAACCGCGAGGCCAGGCCCGGGTTGGAGTCGAGGAAGCGGCGCATCTCGCGGGTGTAGCCGGCGGCGATGACGACGACCTCGTCGCGGTGGTCCTCCATCAGTTTCAGCAGCGTGTCGACGGCCTCCCGGCCGAAGTCCGAGGTCGCGCCCTCCGGGGTGAGCGTGTACGCCTCGTCGACGAACAGCACGCCCCCCAGGGCGCGCTCGAACGCCTCCTTGGTGAGCTGGGCCGTGTGGCCCACGTAGCGGCCGACCAGGTCGGCGCGGGCGACCTCGACCAGCTGGCCCTTGGGCAGCACGCCGAGGGAGCGCAGCAGGTCCGCGTACAGGCGCGCGATGGTGGTCTTACCCGTACCGGGCGGCCCGGAGAAGATGAGGTGGTTGCTGATCCTCGGGGTGGGCAGCCCGGCGGCCTTGCGCTGTTTCGCCGCCGTGAGCAGGTTGACCAGGGCGGTCACCTCGTTCTTGACCGCCGTGAGGCCGATCATCGCGTGCAGCTCGGCGAGCAGCTCCTCCGAGCCGGGGCCGTCGTCCGCCGGGGTGCTCTCCGTCGCCACGTCCTCGGGCAGCAGGAGGGTGAGGTCGCTCTCCGCCGGGTTGCTCATGGAGGCGAGGCGGGATGCCTGCCGGTCCACCATCTCCTCGAAGACCCGGCGCGCGGCTCGGCCGTTGCCGAACGTGGCGTCGCGCGGCATGCGTGTGTAGTGCAGGGCGAGCGCGTCCAGGGTCCGGGGGTCCAGCGCGTAGCGGTGGCCCGCGCACATGTTCTCGGTGATCGTCACCAGTTCGTCGACCGAGTAGTTGGCGAACTCGATGGTGCGGGTGAAGCGGGAGGCCAGACCGGGGTTGGAGGAGAGGAAGGAGTCCATCTCGCCGGTGTAGCCGGCGGCGATGACGGCCACGTCGTCGCGGTGGTCCTCCATCAGTTTCAGCAGCGTGTCGACCGCCTCCCGGCCGAAGTCGGCGCCGGAGCCCTTGCTGTCGGAGAGCAGCGTGTACGCCTCGTCGATGAACAGCACGCCGCCGAGGGCCTCGTTGAACGCCTCGGTCGTCTTGATGGCCGTACCGCCGATGACCTGCGCGACCAGGTCGGCCCGCGAGACCTCAACCAGGTGCCCGGAGCGCAGGACGCCCAGATCCGCCAGGATGCCTCCGTACAGCCGGGCCACCGTGGTCTTACCGGTGCCGGGCGGGCCCGAGAACACCAGGTGGCGGCTCATCTGGGGGACGGGCATGCCCAGCTGGGCGCGGCGCTGGTTGAGCTGGTTGAGGTTGACGAGGGTCCGGACCTGGCTCTTGACCTCGGTCAGGCCGACCAGCGACTCCAGCTCCTCCAGCGGCCCCTCGGGCTTCTTGGCCGCGTCGCCGGACCCGCCGGTCGCCACGTCCGGCGGGAGGGTGTCGCCCCACGCGTCCGGGGCCACGTTGCCGCTGCTGTTGAGGTTCTCGACCGTGAGCCGTTCGTTCACCCTCGTCTGTCTGAGGCCCGCGCCGCGGTTGTCGCGGACGGCACAGTCCGTGACGGTGACGGGCTCGGCGGTGTCGATCCGGACGCCGTCGCCGACGCTGCCGATGACCTGGGAAGACGTGAGGGTGGCGCGGGCACCGTTGGCGAGGAGCACCCCGTGGGCACCGGAGTCGGTGATGTGGGCCCGCAGCGCGGAGAGCTCGCCGCCGTTGTCCACCGTGACTCCGCCGGCCGTGGGCGACTCGATACGGCAGTCCCGGAGGGTGGCGCGGCCCTGAGGGCCGACGGAGACGGTGGCGTCGGTCGCCGCCCGCATGACCGTGTCGCGGATGTCGGGGTTGCCGCCCGAGACGACGCGTACCGCGGAGCCGCCCGCCCGGTCGATCTCGCAGTGCTCCAGCCTGCCGCGCCCGTCCTCGGCGACCTCGACGCCGTGGCCGCCCGGCGAGGTGATCCGTGCGCGGCGCAGCAGCGGGTCGGCGCCGGCGCGTATCCGTATGCCGGTGCCGGCCGCGTCCGTGACCAGCAGGTCGTCGAACTCCGCCGCCGACTCCTCCTCCAGCAGCACGGCGCCGCTCGTGTCCGCGCAGTCGCGTACCGCGCAGCCGGTCAGGAAGGGCGCGCTGGAGCTGACCACGCGGATGGCGGGCGCGGCGGAGGTGTCGAACTCGCAGTCCTGGAAGGTGCCCCTGGACCGCTCGGTGACGGTGAGACCACTGCCCTTGGTGCGTGAGGTACGGCAGTGCAGGAACTCGGGGTCGGCGCTCGCGGCCAGCATGATGCCGGGGCCCGTGGTGTCGCTGACCGTGACGTGCTCCAGCACCGGGCGGGCGGAACTGGTGATGTAGACGCCGACCGACGTGTCGTGCACGGAGGTGCGCACGACCCGGGTGCCGCTGCGGCCCTCCAGGGCGATGGACGGCTTGTCCGTGCCGGAGATGTCGCAGTCCTCGACCAGGCCCTGTGCCTCGTCGGAGGTCAGCACGCCGTTGGCGCGGGCGTCGCGGATCCGGCAGTCCCGTACGGTCGCCCGGGCCTCCGCGCCGATGACGACGCCGGAGGTGCCGAGGTTCTCGATGAGACAGCCCGCGATGATGCTGCCGGTGGGCGCGGAGTCCACGACACCGGCGCCCTTCGGGTTGCTGACCCGGCAGTCGCGCATGGCCACCGAACCCGACTCGCGGGCCAGGACGGCGGTCCAGCCGGAGCCGATGACCGTGCAGCCGTCCATCGCGACCTGGCCGCGCGGCGCGTCGACGACCGGCAGGTCCTCGCTCCCGCCCCGCAGGGTCAGGTCGGTGAGCATGACGGCGTCGGCGACGAGGACGACGGCGGTGCCCCGGCGGGGGCAGATGTCGACACTGCCGGGCTCGCCGTCGGCGACGATGGTGACCCGGGTCCTGACCGTGAGGTTCTCCGGGTAGCGGCCGGGTTGGACCCGGATCACCGCGCCCGTGCGTGCCATGTCCAGGGCATCACCGATCGTTCGGAAACTGTCCGGTTGTCCCGATCCGACCCTGAGCAACTGCCGTGACACGCTCGCTCCTCCTCCTTGTGGTGCCGCCGTCGCGCGCCTCTCCCACCGAGGGGACCGACAGGGGACTGTTCCGCGTCCGGGGTACGTACGGCTGTGCGCACGCGACGAAGGCTACGGGACCGGTGCGGCGATGTTCCAGGAGGGACCGAAGAGTTGGGTCGGTACCGCGTGTACGTCCCGTTACGTCGTCCGAGGTCACCTCCCGCTCGGCACGCCGTCGGACGCGACGCCTATCATGCGCGCCATGCCCCGTGCCCGAGTTGATCCCCGCCGCCGCCCCTGGGCCCCGGTCGTGGCCGCCCCCCTGCTGACGACCACGATCGCGACCGCGCTGGCCGTCGTGGGAGCCGCGCCCGCCGCGGCCGACTCCGTGGGGCTGCCGGTCGTGCGCTCCGTCCTGGCGGAGGACGACACCTGCGCCTCGGTATCGAGCGAGAGGGCCACGGCCGAGCCCTGGGCGCTCGGCGCTCTGGGCGCGGCCCGCGCCCGGCCGCTCTCCCAGGGGGAGGGCACGACGGTCGCGGTCGTGGACACGGGGGTGGCCGAGGCGGCGCCCGCGCTGTCGGGGCGGGTGACCGCACTCGGGCCGGCCGGCGAGGACTGCGTCGGGCACGGCACGTTCGCGGCCGGCCTGATCGCGGCGACGCCCGGGGACGACGGGGGTCCCTCGGGGCTGGCGCCGCAGGCCCGGATCCTGGCCGTACGGGGCACGGGTGAGCGCGGCGGGAGCACGGTGGGCCAGGTCGCCGACGCGATCCGCCTGGCGGCGGACGAGGGCGCCGGCGTCATCTACGTCGCCGCGGCACTGGACAGCGGCAAGGCGCAGCTGACGGCGGCGGTCGCGTACGCGAGCGGCAAGGACGCGCTGGTGGTGGCTCCGCTGGCGCCGGACGCGCTGGAGCGGAACGCGGAGCCGGCGCCCTGGTACTGGCCGGCGGCGGCGCCGGGCGTGCTGGCCGTGACGGACTACGGCCCCGACGGCGGCCGGCCGGCCGACGCCCCTCTGGTGGGCGGGGCGGACCTGGCCGCGCCCGGCGACGCGGTGGTGAGCATCGGCCCGAAGGGGCCGGGCCACTTCATCGGCTCGGGCGCCTCGTTCGCGGCCGCGCACGTCGCGGGGGCGGCGGCACTGGTGCGGGCCCGCTATCCGGAACTGAAGGCCGCGGAGGTCTCGCGCCGCCTGACCGAGGCGGCGTACCCGGCGGCGCCGCCACGCCTCGACCCGTACGGCGCGCTGACGGCCGTCCTGACGGACGCCAGGGGCACCGAGCCCCGGCCGGAACGGGCGGTGGTCCCGGACCCGCCCGCGACCCAGCCGCGCACCCGGGCTCTGGTGGTGGCGGGCGTGGGCGCCGGGCTGGTGCTGCTGGTGGCGGCGGGCGCCGTGGTCATCCCGCGCGGCCGGGCACGGAACTGGCGTCCGGCGGGCAGCTGACGCCCCGCGGGGCGTCAGCTGCCGCCCGCCCGACGGGCTCCGGGGCCGCCGGGGCCCGTCGCGCGGCGAACCGTGGCCGCCCGGGGACCCCGGGCGGCCCGACCCGGCCCCGCCGGTGGACGTCCGGCACAGGAGCGCGGGAGAGGAAGCGGCGCCCGGCAGGCACGCCCGCCGCGGGCCTGGGGGAGACACCCCTTACGGCTCCTGGTCCTCCAGCACCGCGGTCTGTACCTGGGTCTGCTTGCGGCGCGTCACCCGCGTACCCCGGCCCGGCGGCAGGTTCCGCCCCTTGACGCTGCCCAGGATGAAGCCCTCCGACGGCGGGCACGAGAGCAGCAGCGTCGGGGTGTTGACCTCCTGCATGCGGCGCAGCATCGGTTCGCCCAGCCCCCGGCCCGCGCCGGCGGCGGAGCGGGAGACGACCATGTGCAGGCCGACCTCGTAGCCGAGGGCCAGGTGGTTCAGCAGCGGGTCGAAGGGCGCGTTCATCGCGCTGGTGCCCAGCATGTCGTAGTCGTCCACGAGGATGAACAGCCGCGGGCCGTCCCACCAGTCGCACGTGCGCATCCGGGCCGGTGTGATCTCCGGGCCCGGCACACGGGCCGTCACCGCGCGGGCGGCGCCCGCGATCAGCTCCTTCAGGGCGTCCATCGACACCGCGTGGCCCAGGCGGTACTCGTCCGGGATCGCCTCCACCAGCGCACGGCGGTAGTCCACGACCATGATGCGCGCCTCGGCCGGGGTGTACCGGTCCATGATGGCCTTGGCCGTCAGGCGCAGCATGTTGGTCTTGCCGCTCTCCGCGTCACCGACCACGATCATGTGCGGGGTCTCGGAGAAGTCGTGCCACACCGTGGACAGACGCTCCTCCTCCAGGCCGATGGGCATCTTGAAGTCGCCCTTCGGAGCCGGGAGCGCGGACAGGGGGAGCCGGGTCGGCAGCATCCGGACCGGCGGGGCCGGCGGGCCCTGCCAGCTCTCGCGCACCGCCGCCACCAGACCGGCCACACCGTCGGACAGGTCGTCCGCGGACTCCACGCCGTCGATCCGGGGGAGCGCGGTGAGGTAGTGCAGCTTGGCGTCGCGTGTCAGGCCGCGGCCCGGCAGCCGGGGTACGGTCGCGGCGCGCCGCATGTCGATCTCGGAGTCCATGGGATCACCCATCCGCAGCTCCAGGTGGGTCGCGGCCTGGTCCCGGATGGCGGACGTCAGTTCCACCCAGCGGGCGGTGGTGACGATCAGGTGGATGCCGTAGTTGAGACCGCGGGCGGCGATCGAGCCGAAGGTCTGGATGTACCGGTCGAAGTCCTGGCGCACCGTCGACCAGCCGTCGATCACCAGGAACACGTCCCCGTGCCGGTGCTCGGGGAACTCACCGGCGGCGAGGCGGCGCCGGAAGGAGGCCATGGAGTCGATGCCGTTGTCCAGGAAGAATCGCTCACGCTCCGCCAGCAGCGTGGTGACCTCGGCGATCGTACGGCCGACCCGCTCGGTGTCCAGGCGGGCGGCGACACCGCTGACGTGCGGCAGGCCGGCCAGCCCGGCGAGCGTGCCACCACCGAAGTCGAGGCAGTAGAACTGCACCTCGCGCGGGGTGTGGGTGAGCGCCAGCGCGGTCATGATCGTGCGCACCATCGTGCTCTTGCCGCTCTGCGGCCCGCCCGCGACGGCGATGTGACCGCCCGCGCCGGAGAGGTCGACGGTCAGCAGGTCGCGGAGCTGGTCGAAGGGGCGGTCGATGATGCCGATCGGGATGGTGAGCCGTCCCCGGTTCGAGGACCCGACGGTCGTCAGACCGAGCTCGGGATCCTCGGTGAGCGGCGGCAGCACCTGGTCGAGGGTGGCGGGCAGGTCCAGCGGAGGCAGCCACACCTGGTGGGCCGGCGGCCCTGCGGTCAGCAACCGCTCCACGGCGACGGAGAGCAGGGTGTCCCCGGTCTCCTCCTGCTCGGGGGCGGGCTCGGGGGCCGGGGTGTCCGGAAGCCGGCGCGGCACGACGTAGCCACTGGTCCACGGGACGGTCTGGCTGGCCACCCGCGCCTGGTCGGCGCTGCCGCCCCGTCGCCGGTACGGGCCGGAGACGTACGCGGCGCGGAAGCGGGTCAGCGCCTCCACACCCGACTTGAGGAAGCCGCTGCCGGGCGCCGAGGGCAGCTGGTACGCGTCCGGTACGCCGAGGACGCCGCGGCTCTCCATGGCGGAGAACGTACGCAGACCGATCCGGTACGACAGGTGGCTCTCCAGCTGGTGCATCCGGCCCTCATCCAGGCGCTGGGACGCGAGCAGCAGATGCACACCGAGGGACCGGCCGAGGCGGCCGATCATCACGAACAGCTCCATGAACTCCCGGTGGGCCGCCAGGAGCTCGCTGAACTCGTCGACGACGACGAAGAGGCTGGGCAGCGGTTCCAGCGGCACGCCGGAGGCGCGGGCCTTCTCGTAGTCCAGCGCGGAGGTGTAGTTGCCCGCCGACCGCAGCAGTTCCTGACGACGCATCAGCTCGCCGTGCAGGGCGTCCTGCATGCGGGACACGAGGGCGGCCTCACCGGCCAGGTTGGTGATGACGGCGGAAGTGTGGGGGAGTTCGTCCAGACCGAGGAAGGTGGCACCGCCCTTGAAGTCCACGAGGACGAAGTTGAGTGTTTCCGAGGAGTTCGTCAGGGCGAGTGACAGGACGAGGGTGCGCAGCAGTTCGCTCTTGCCGGAGCCGGTGGCCCCGATCAGCATGCCGTGCGGCCCGGTGCCGCCCTGGGCCGATTCCTTGATGTCCAGCTCGACCGGCTCGCCGTCGGCGCCGACCGCGATCGGCACCTTGAGGCGGGTGGGTCCGGTGTGCTGCCGCCACAGCGTCTCCGGGTCGTGGCGGTGCAGGTCGGGGATGCCCAGCAGTGTGGTCAGTTCGACGTTGGCGGACAGCGGCTCGGACGAGTCCGAGGCCGTGCCCAGACCCATGCGGTACGGAGCGAGCCGCCGCGCCAGGGACACGGCGCCCGTCACGCCGAAGCGGTCGGGCCTGCCGAGCCGGGTGGTCTGCTCCTTGCGCTCGCGGTCGGTGCGCACCAGCCCGAGGTCGTCCTCGCCGACCTCGAAGCGCAGCGTGATCCGGCCGGGCCGCCAGGAGAGGGCGCCGCTCAGGTCCAGTACGACCGCGTTGCGGAAGCCGGGGCCGTCCAGGCGGTGTCCTGCCGGGACGGTGCCCCCGTCCACCACGATCACGGTGAACGGTTCCTCGCGCCCGGGTACGGCGTCCGGGTCGAACGGGGGGCGCTCCATGAACTCGGCGCCGAGCAGGTTCTCCAGCTCACCCAGCGCGGAGACGGTCATGCGGGTGGGGCCCGCACCGTCCGTGTCGTGCGGGTGCAGGCTGTGCGGGAGCCACTTCGTCCACTCCCAGTCCGCGCGCCGCTCGTCGGACACGCACAGGGCGATCCAGACGTCGTCGGGCGAGTGGAAGGTGGCCAGCTGGGCCAGCAGCGCGCGGGTCACGGACCGTATCCGCTCCTCGTCGCCCCGGAACAGGACCCGGGCCCAGGCCCGCAGATAGATCGCGATGGGCTGTTCCGGCACCGTCGAGTAGGCGCGGATGAAGCTGCGCAGGGCGTGCGCGCTGAGCGGTTCCAGGTCCTCGACGGGGTTCGTGGAGTTCGGGGTCAGCTTCAGGCTCAGCTTCTGCTCGCCGACCGCCATCCGGACCTCCCCGAAGTCCTCGTCGCGCGGACGGCGTTCCCACAGCCGGGTGGTGCCCGTCATGGACCACAGCGCGGCGGGCTCGGGGTGCCGCCAGGCCAGGGCCAGCTGCTGGTCCACGACGGCGCCGCGGACCTTGCGCCGGATCTGGGTGAGGTAGCGCAGGTAGTCCCGGCGCTCGCCCTTCAGCTTCTGCTTGCGCTCGGCGGCCTTGCGCATGAACTGGCCGATGAACATCGCCGCGGCGCCGAGCACCATCAGGCCCAGGGCGATGTAGATGAAGCCGCCGGAGCCCCGGGTCATACCGGGCCGCATGAACATGAACATCATGGAGACCGACATCAGGGCCATGGGCAGGTACGTCCACACGGCGGAGGTGTCGGGCACCGTCTCGGGGAGGATCGGCGGTTCCTGGAGATTCAGCTCCCCGTCGGGCATCTCCGGGCCCCGGCGTCGGGCCGGGCGGCGGAACAGGACCACACTCAAGGAAACCGTCTCCTTACGGGGCAAGGGGGGAGAGCGGGCGGAACGACGTCGACGTCGTCGCCGGCGGCACCCGTCGTGGTCGGCACGGTGCCAGGACGCCGGACGGGGCCTCGCTGTCGCACGCACCCTACGCCGCGCCTCCGGCCGACGACGACCGCGCCTCCGGCCGACGACGACCGCGCCTCCGGCCGACGACGACCGCGCCTCCGGCCGGCGCCGCCGGAGGACGTGCCCACCGTGCCGCCGTGTCACAATCTCGCTACAGGACCGGTCGTGGCCGCAACCACAGCGGGCGCGACGGTACCCACGGGACGTGTCGCGCACCCCGTCCGTTCACGATCTCTTCCGCGCCCGTACCCCGAAGCCCTCAGCGCCGCGTCGTACGGTGAGCCCGCGGTCACGTCGCGTTTCATGACCCGGGGCGCGTCGCGCAGGGCAGGCGGCTGATACTACGATCAGCGCGCCGACCGCCAACTACCGCCCCGTCCCGAGGTTTCGGAGCGCCCCCCAGCGACGTGTGATGTCCGGCGGTGCGTCAGACGGCGTTCCCTGACCGTTCGCAGCAGTAACCGGAGAAGCGTGAGCCATCCCGATGAGTGATACTCAGGTGGCCGAGCTGTGCCGTCTGACGGTACGAGCCCCCGCCAGGACCATCGATCTCGCCGTGCCCGCCGACGTCCCCGTGGCCGACCTGCTGCCCGCGGTGCTCGGATACGCCGGGGACGACCTCGAGGAAGCCGGTATCGACCACGGCGGCTGGGTGCTCCAGCGGCTCGGCGGAGAACCACTGGACGAGGAACGCACCCTCGACTCCTACGGTCTGCGCGACGGCGACACCCTCTACCTCCGACCACGCACCGAGGCCCTGCCCGAGGTGCATCTCGACGATCTCGTCGACGGCATAGCCACCACGATGCGGGACCACCCCTTCGGCTGGACCCCCAAGGTCAGCCGGTGGGTGCTGCTCGGCATCGCGGTCGCGGTCCTCGCCGCGGGCATGGTGGTGATCGCGTGGCCCGGCGGCTCCGCGCTGTCCCGGGCCGTGTTCGCGACCGCCGCCGGCCTGCTCCTGCTGGCGGGTGCGGGCGCGGCGAGCCGGGCGGTCGGGGACGCCGGCGCCGGAGCCGCACTGGGCTTCATGGTGGGGCCCTACCTGGCCCTGGCCGGGTGGCTGCTGCCGGGCGGCGCGCTCAGCGGGCCGCACGCGCACGAGACGCTGGGCGCCCGGCTGCTCGCCGCCGGCGCCGCCGCGGCGGGCGGAGCGGTGCTCGCACTCGCCGTCGTGGCCGCGTTCGCCGCGCTCTTCCTGGGCATCGCCGTCGTCTCGGTCTTCGCGGCCCTGGCCGCCGTCCTGCTCATCACGACCGACCTGGCGCCCGTGCACGCGGCCGGGATCATCGCCGTCCTCGCGGTGGTCCTGGGCGCCTTCGTCCCGTCACTGGCCTTCCGCATGTCCGGGATGCGCATGCCACCCCTGCCGACCAACGCGCAGCAACTGCAGGAAGGCATCGAGCCGCACGCCACCTCCGTGGTCTCGGCCCGCGCCATCCTCGCCGACGGCTGGATGACCTCGCTGTACGGGGCGGTGGGCGTGGTGGCCGCCGGATGCCTCGTGGCGCTGGCCCGGGAGCGCGACCTGGCCGAGATCATCATGACGGTGGCGCTGTCCCTGCTGCTCGTCCTGCACGCCCGGGGGCTGGGCAACATCTGGCAGCGCATGTCGCTGGTGGTCCCGGGTGTCGCGGGACTGGTGATGCTGGTGCTGGTCGCCGCCCCGGCCGCGACGGCGGGTAGCCGGCTGGCGACGGCAGCGGGTCTGCTGGCCGCCACGGCGGGAATCGCGATCGCGGCCTGGACCGTACCCGGCCGCCGGCTCGTGCCGTACTGGGGCCGCGCGGGCGAACTGCTGCACTCGGCCCTGGCGGTCAGCATGCTGCCGCTCGCCCTGTGGGTGCTCGGCGTGTACGGCACCCTGCGGTCCATCAACGGCTGACCGGAAGGGAGACACGCTGCCATGCAGTCCAAACGCGATCAGGTCCACGCCCACATGTTCGTCATGGGCCGGCTGACCTCGGGCATGCTGCGCGCGGATCCGGACGCTCCGGAGAGCCCCCAGGGGCGGACCAACCGGGGGGTGGTGATCGGCATCGTGATCGCCGTCCTCCTGTCGGCCGGCTCCTTCGTCCTCGGGCTGCTCAAACCCGGCACCAAGGACTCCTGGCGAGCCGCCGGGACCCTCGTCGTGAACAAGGACACCGGATCCCGCTACCTCTACCTGGACGGGCGGCTGCGGCCGGTGCGCAACTACGCCTCGGCGCGGCTCCTCGGGGGCGCCGACATGAAGGCGGTGACGGTCGGGTCCGGTTCCCTCAAGGGGACGCCGCACGGGTCACCCGTCGGCATCACCGGCGCCCCGGACGCGCTGCCCGGCAGCGGGGACCTGAACACCGGTCCGTGGCGGGTCTGTTCGGGCAGCGGGACGGGTGCCACCGCCACCACCGTCGCGGTGGGCGCTCCCGCCGACGCCGCCGGCCTGCCCACCGGCAAGGCCATGCTGGTGACCGGGCCCGACAAGGCCGGTTATCTGGTGTGGCGGGGCAGCAAGCTCCTGCTGGACGAGGACAGCCGCGCCCGCGAGGCACTCGGCTACGGCTCCACCCCCCGCCTCCCCGTCTCGGCGGCCTTTCTGAACGCCCTGCCGTCCGGCCCCGACCTGCGCCCGCCGGACGTACCCGGCAAGGGCAAGGCCGGGCCGTCGCTGGGCGGCCGGGAGACCCGGATCGGCGAGGTCTTCCGGGTCACCGTGCCGGGCTCCGCCGACCGCTACTACCTGCTGCGCAAGGAGGGGCTGTCCCCCCTCACGTCGACCGGTGCCGCGCTCGTGCTCGGGGACCCGGAGACCCGCGAGAAGGTCTACGGGGGCGGTGCGGCGAAGCTGACCGCCCTGGGCGCGGACGTGCTGAGCGGCCATCTGGCCCCCGGGGCGGGCGAGACCGCCGAGGACCCCGACCTGCCGTCGGCGCCGCCGGAGGCGGTGGCCCTCGGCGAGGACCACACCGTCTGCGTACGGATAGAGCCGGGTGAGCGCGGCCCCCGGATCAGTGTGGCCCTGACCGGTACGGGCTCCCTGGGCCCGGCGGCCCAGGCACCGCCCGAGGGGCTCACCCCGGCCTGCATGCCGGTCGGCACGATCACCGTACGGCCCGGCGGCGGGTCCCTGGTCCGCGCGCTCGGGGCGGGCGGGAGCAAGGTCGGCACCACCGTCTACCTGGTGACGGACACCGGGATGAAGTACCGGGTGGGTACGGCGGACGCGCTCGGGGCACTCGGCTACACGCAGGGCCAGGTGCGCGGACTTCCGGCGCCGCTCCTGGCGATGCTGCCGACGGGGCCGGACCTGACGACGGAGGCCGCGGCGACGGGCCGCAGTTCGAACACCACTCCGCGCTGCGACCGGAAGTGACGGAGCCGTGGTACCGGCCGCGCGGTGGGGCCGGGAGAACGCGTCGAGACCGGGAAGGAAGGTGAACATCAGATGACAGGACGAGAATTGATTGTGCCGCCCGCAACGCGACGGGGGCATCAGCCGTCCTGATACGGGAAGGTACGAGGTCTCGGCTGACGGTCGGGTGGACATCTCCCACCTCGAAGCCGCGGCAGAGGGCCTGGAACATCCGGTGGGAGCCGAGAAGGTGTCTCAAGCCATTGAATCCTCAACTCCTTTCTTCATAGGCTCCCTTAGTCCGAACCATCCGGACGCCGGTCCTCCGGCCGCGTCCGGTCACGCACCGCGCTGCCCGGGTCAGAGGCCCGGCGGCGTGACACTCCAGGAGGAGCAGGCACATGGCAGGCACAGGCGGACAGCAGTCACTGGCATCAGCGACACAGAACGGTGTCACCGCGCTGGAGATGGCCTTCACCGGCGTGCAGAACAGCCGCCAGGACGTGGAGAACATGAAGCACAACCTGTCCTCCGGCTACGCCGGTAGCGACGGTGGCGCGTTCCAGAAGCTGCTCGACCGGTGGGACGGGCAGGCGGAGATCATCTCCAGCAACCTCCGCGACATGATCACGACGCTGGAGGAGACCATGCGCGCGCAGGGCATCCAGCAGTCCACCGCGAACGAGTCCATCCAGCAGGCGTACAACCGCTCCGAGGAGATCTTCAACGCGCTGGCGGGCTCCACCGCCGGTCGCTGACGACCGCCCCCGCGTCCGGATTCCTGACCGGCACCCGGACGTAGCGCGACACCCTTCCCCTCTGCACTACCCGGCGCGAGACGAGGACCACCATGACCCCCCCGCTTGACTTCACCGACGGCCAGATCTACGTCGACTACTCCCACATGCAGAACGCCGCCGACGACATGGTCCAGCAGACCAAGGCGATCGACAGCATCCTCACCAACCTGGAGGCGGAGCTCCAGGAGCTCCAGAAGACCTGGGAAGGTGACGACAAGGCGGTGTACGCCCAGAAGCAGGCGTCCTGGAACAACGCCGTCGAGGAGATGAAGCGCATCCTCGCCGAGAACTCGGCCCTGCTGAACGACGTGTCCGACAGCTACCAGTACAGCGAGAAGTCCCTGACGTCGCTGTGGGAGAGCGTGCGCATCGGCAGCTGACCGGAGGGCGACACGCCCTCGGTTCTCTTCGGGCGGCCGTCCGCGTGTGTCACGCGAGCGGCCGCCCGCTGTCGTGAGGCCGGCGTGCCGCCGCCCCGTTCCGCATGGATCGCCGGCGCCGCCCGCCCGCGCGGAACGCCCAGGAAGCCGACGGAACCCCATGGAGACAGGAGTAGTACGGCATGGCGGACAATTCCCCCGCAGTCAATCTCAACAAGGCATGGCTGCAGAACTTCCTCGACAACGACGTCGTCCCGTTTCTCGCCGCGGTCAAGAAGATCAGGGAGGACGGGGACTCCCCGGAGGGGGTCCTCGTCCCCGCGATCCCCAATCTGCAGGGCGGGGAGGACGGGGCGAACAAGGCGCCGGGCTTCTTCGACGGGCAGAAGGTACCGCTCGCGATCGGGACGATGGCGGGTGACAAGGACGGCCGCACCAACGGCGGCTACCTGATCAAGTGCCTGAACGAGATGGTGGATCAGATCGACGAGCTCCTCAAACTCCAGGTCGAACTCTTCGAGGAGATCGAGGACAACCTCGAGGACACCATCGAGGAGATGTTCAAGACCCAGGACGACAACCTGGAGAAGATCGACGGGAAGAAGCTCGTCGACTTCTTCGAGGGCGTGGACGAGGTGCTCTCGGAAAGCAGCGGCGGCTCGAACGACGAGAACGACTGAGGGTCGCTCCGGGGACGGAGCCGTCGCGGCCGTCCGCGCTGCCGTCCTCACCGGCGTCCGCCGACGCCTCGGCACCGTACTCCCCGGGCCGGCACGTTTCCCCCATCCGCCCTGACCGAAAAGGCACCTTGGCATGGCGCTCGACTCCAGCAAGATCACCGGAAACCTCACCAGCACCAACGACAAGTGGGCCGAGGCGGTCAGCTTTTTCACGGGATACAAGGTGCCGGCCAGGAGCGACCTCTTCGACACCCTCGTCGGAAACGAGGGAATCCCCCTGATGAAGGTGGAGATATCCGACGTGGGTTATGTCGACTACGTCGACACCGAAGACCTGAACTGGCTGTACGAGAACGCCGGTTCCGACATCCAGAACACCGACTTCGTCATCCCCTTCTACTACACGTCGGGCGGGACGGGCTCCGACGTGTCCATGCACAAGGCCCGCATCACGCTGCTCGGCAACAAGGGGGACGGCCGGCTCCCGAGCCAGGGCTACTACGAGGGCGGGCAGTTCTCCAGCAGTATCGACGGCCACCTTGGGATGGACGGCAAACCCACCTGGGACACCACTCCACTGACCCAGTACGCCTTCGGTGCCGGGCTGGCTCTGGAGGAACTGCGCAACAACGAGAAGGACGGCACGTACGGCTTCAGCTGGAGCGGAAAGGACGTGGCGGACGCGGATTCCGTCACCCTCGCCAACTTCGACGTGGTGGCCGGCGCCTTCGACCGGGTCGCGCAGTTCTTCTCCACCCAGCAGAAGGTGGTGGAGGAGTGGCAGAGCAGGGTCGGCAAGGAGAAGAACGACGCCTGGCGGGGCAAGGCGGCCGGCGTCTTCTGGGACCTCGTCAACAAGGTCAACAAGCAGTACACGGACTATGCGGAGGACATGAGTTCGGGTACGGGCTACTCCAAGCAGGGCAACGAGATCCGGCAGGCCAAGAAGGACTTCGCGGAGGCGGTGAGAGACCTCCACAACGTCTGGATGAAGTGGGAGTGGGAATACGGCAACCCGTTGATCCTCCTGCACAAACTGCTGTCCGCGGTGGCGAAGTACATCTGGGACAACAACCTCACGAAGATCACCTATGAGATCGAGACCTACGGGTCGTACGGCGGGGGATACACCTCCTACACGAACTACATAGCGGAGGAGCATTTCAAGAACAACGCCGCCATCGACGAGATCAAGGACATAGGCGGAAAAACCGTCGCAGCTCAGGAATTCGGCGATCTCAAGGATCTCGGCACCTGGCTGAAGGTCGGCAACAAGGCCGTCGAGATGTGGCAGCAGACCGTCATCGACCAGCTCGACGCGGCGGCGATCACGGCCATGGAGAAGGTGCGCAACAGCTGGAGCAACAGCAACTTCGACCTGGGTTCCGTGAAGTCCCGGGGAACCAGCGGCACTCTCGCGGATGACTACAAGGAGGAGAAGGCCGAAGTCGCGGAGGAGGAGGCGGAGAAGAAGGAGGAAGAAGCGGAGGCCGCGGCCGCGGCCGCAGCCAAGAAGCAGGAGGAGTTCATCCAGTGGCAGAAGGACCAGGCCGCCAAGGCCGAGGCGGAGCGGAAGAAGGAGAAGGAGGAGGCCGAGCGCAAGGAGAAGGAGGCCAAGGAGGAGGCCGAGCGCAAGGAGAAGGAGGCCAAGGAGGAGGCGGAACGCAAGGAGAAGGAGGCCGAGGCCAAGGCGGCGGCGGCCAAGGCCGAGCAGGAGGCCAAGGAGAAGGCGGCCGAGGAGAAGGCGGCGGTCAAGGAGGCCGAGCAGGAGGCCAAGGCTGAGGAGGCGAAGAAGGAGCAGGACGCCAAGGAGGCCGAGGCCAAGGCCGAGCAGGAGGCCAAGGAGAAGGAGGCCGAGCAGAAGCAGGCCGAGCAGGAGGCGAAGCAGGAGGCCAAGCAGGCCGAACAGGAAGCCAAGCAGGAGGCGAAGGAGGCCGAACAGAAGGCCAAGCAGGCCGAGCAGGAGCAGAAGCAGGAAGAGATCCGCAAGGAGCAGGAGGCCAAGCAGGCAGCCGCCCAGGCCCGCGCGGAGAACATGCAGATGATGCAGATGAACCAGGCGAAGTCCCAGCAGGAGGAGGCGAAGAAGGAGCAGGCGGCCAAGGAGGCCGCGGCCAGGGCCGAGCAGGAGGCCAAGGAGAAGGAGGCCGAGCAGAAGCAGGCCGAGCAGGAGGCCAAGCAGGAGCAGAAGCAGGCGGAGCAGGAGGCCAAGCAGGCGGCCAAGGAGAAGGAGGCCGAGCAGAAGCAGGCCGAGCAGGAGGCGAAGCAGGACCGCATCCGCACCGAGCAGGAAGAGCGCCAGGAGCAGCAGCAGGCCGAGCAGGAGCAGAAGCAGGCCGAGGCCGAGGCCAAGGCGGAGGCCAAGCAGGCCGAGCAGGAGGCGAAGCAGGCCGCCAAGGAGAAGGAGGCCGAGCAGAAGCAGGCCGAACTGCAGGCCGTGCAGGAGCAGAAGCAGGCGGAGGCCGAGGCCAAGCAGGAGGAGATCCGCCAGGAGCAGGAGAAGAAGCAGGCCGAACTGCAGGCCGTGCAGGAGCAGAAGCAGGCGGAGGCCGAGGCCAAGCAGGAGGAGATCCGCCAGGAGCAGGAGAAGAAGCAGGCCGAGGCGCAGGCCAAGCAGGAGGAGATCCGCCAGGAGCAGGAGAAGAAGCAGGCCGAGGCGCAGACCGCGTTCGACAACTCCCGTCGGGACCTCTTCGGCGGCGGCGATCTGCCCGACCTGTCGTCCACCCACATCTCCGGACCCGTCAACGACGGCGTTCTGGACCTCCCCGGCGGCGGTGAGTCGCGCATCGACTCCAGCGGCCGGGTGATCACGGACTACCCCGACGGCTCCACCGTCACGATCGATCCCGAGACCCACTCCTCCACCGTGACCAGGCCGGACGGATCGACCATCTCCGGGCCGCTCAACACCGGCGACCTGCTGCCCCTCCCCGGCGGCGGCACCACGCACCTGGACCCCAGCGGCAACGTGGTCACGGAGCTGCCGGACGGCTCCACCCAGACGATCAACCCGGACACCGGCACCGCCACCATCACGCGTCCGGACGGCTCTACCGTCTCCGGCTACCTGGACGACTCGGGCCCGTCCGCCTTCAACTCGGGACACCTGAACAACGGATCGCTCGACTACACGCCTCCGTCCTACGACTACTCCTCCTACGAGGAGGAGCTGTTCGACGACAAGCCCTACGAGTCGCCCCTGGCGGGCAGCGGGGCATCCGGCGGGACGACCACCCCCAGTCACAACCGCCCGTTCCTCAACAGCGGCGCGTTCCCCGGTCCCGGCGGCGGTGCCATGGGCGACCTGGGCGGCGGTATGGGCACCGGCACAGGTCCCGGCGCAGGCACGCCGATGGGCGGCGGCATGGGCGGCGGCATGGGTGGCGGCATGGGTGGCGGCATGGGCGGCGGCATGGGCGGCGGCATGGGCGGCGGGGGTGGGCAGTCGGACTCCGGCGAGCGTGTCCGCAACGTCATCGACGGCGAAGTGGTCAAGAACCGCCGGACGCGCCCCGGTGCGGGCGCGCCGGTCAGGAACGGCCGGTACGCGGACGACGAGGTGCGCGTTGCCACCGGCGCCCCGACCGCCGGTGGCACGCCGTTCCTCCCGCCGATGGCCGGCGGTGGCGGTGCCGGCGCGCCCGGCCAGCAGACGCAGACCCAGAGCGGTGACCGGACCCGGGACTCGTGGGTGCCGGAGGACGAGGACGTATGGGGTACGGACGAGGGCGGCGCGCCGGCCGTGATCGGACGATGACCGGTACGGCTGCGGCCTCCGTAGGGCCTCCAGCAGCTTCTGTGCGGAGGGGAGTTCGCATCATGGACACGCGTACGGCAGAATCGTGTACGAGCAGGTGGAGAGGGAACCGTTGAGCGAGTCGATGGAACAGAAGCTGGCCGAGGCCATGGCCGAGCTGACGGCCGTGCAGGAGGCCGTCGCACGGGCCGAGAGCGAGCTCGGCGAGGCCTCGGCCACGATCCGGTCCCGGGACCGGGCCGTGGAGGTCACCGTGGGTCCGCAGGGCGAGCTGACGGCGCTCAAGTTCCCGGACAACAAGTACCGCGGCATGACGGGCCCTCAGCTCGCGGCCTCCGTGCTGGAGGCCGTGCAGGAGGGGCGTGCGCAGATGGCGCGCCGAGTGATGGACGTCTTCGAGCCGCTGACGCGCGCGAGCGGCGGCGCGACGGGCCTCAGGGGCGTGGACATCGACTGGGACCGGGCGTTCGGCTCGGCACTCGACGGCCCGGACGGCGGGAGGAGGCGCTCGGCGGCCCGCCTGCACGACGAGATCCACGAGGACTGACTTTCCGTAGAAGGCGACGAGGGAGGTACCCATGGCAGGTAAGTTCACCGCTGACCCCGGCCGTATACGCCGCGGTGGCGAGATGATGGAGGCGTTGCCGGAGAGGACGAACAAGATCGCCGACGACTTCATCTCCGACATCCAGAACTACCGGGGCTGGGCGGGCTACAACGACGACTTCGCCCTGGAAGTACTCCCGAAGTTCGAGGCGAACAACCAGGCCTGCCTGGACCTGATCAGGGCCGTGGGCACCGCCTTCTCGGAGCTCCGGCAGGCGGTCTGGGCCAACGGCAAACACATCGAGGGTGTTTCGGCGTACGCGCACGAGCAGATCGGGCGGCAGGCGTCGAGCCTCGACGCGCTGGGCGGGGACTCCGCCGGGGGCGGCAGGCACTGAGTGGAGGAGATCGACTTCCCGCCGGAAGTCCGGACGATGCTCTGGATCCTGCTGGGCGAAATGCCCCTGCAGGCCAGGGAGAATCTGGCGTGGGAAAGTCGTCAGCTCTACCTTGCACTCCAGAAGGGCCTGATCGACCTGCGCGCCGGCGCGCGGGAGACGATCCAGATGGTGGAGGAGGCGCTGCCGCCGGAGGTGGCCCAGCCGTACATCGACAGTGTGCGGATGCTCACCGACATGCCCGGCGGCAACGACCCCATCCAGAAGCTGCTGTACCAGCTGGACGAACTCGCCAACGGTCAGGTCGACTACTCCCAGAAGATCCAGGGATCCAAGTGGGAGATCATCGCCGAGATCATCATGCTGCTCGCCGAACTGGCGCTGCTGGCGGCACTGATGGCGTTCACCGGCGGCGCTTCGGTGTCGCAGATGTTCCTGGCGCGAGCCCGGAGCAAGCTGGCGATCCTCATGATCATCGACCGGCTGCTCCGGATGTCGCACATCGCGCCGACGCTCGGGCAGGCGATCCAGGAGGCCATCCAGTCGCTGGGTGTCCGGCTGGCGCAGATCGGCCTGAACACCGGTGGCCGTAAGCCCGGCGGCGTCGACTGGAAGGACGTCGGGGTCGCCGCCGCGTTCGGCGCGCTCACCGCCGGTTTCATGGAGATCTTCGACAAGTTCCTGAAGCCGATCCAGAACTATTTCAAGGACCTTCTCGGGGACGTCTTCAGCAAGTTCAAGTTCGACCCGAACAGCCTGGTGTTCAAGGGGCTGGTGAACGGCCCGCCGGCCGCCGTCACCGTCTTCGTCGTCGGGGGTGCCGCCGAGAGCACCGCCGAGGTCATCATCAACGGGGCCTTCTACGACAAGTGGGAGTTCAAGTGGGAGACCTTCGTCGGGTCCGGCACCAGCAGCCTGTTCGACGTGGGTGCGGGGCTGGCCATCGGCGCCGGTGCCTTCACGATCTACAACAACTACTTCAACAACAAGAACCAGTTCACCGACATCAACGACCTGCCCGGCCCTGACAGCCCGCTGGGCGGCGACCCGGGGCCGTCCGGTTCCGGCAAGCCGGACGTGACGCCTTCGGACGGTCCGTACGGCAAGGGTCCGTCGACGTTGAAGAGTGACCTGTTCACGCCCGGCCCGGCGACCCCCCTTCCGAACACGGTCTCGGCCGATCTCCCGGACGGGGTGGGCAGCGGTATCGACGCCCCACCCATGCCTCCGTACACGCCGCCGCCGGGGATCACGCCTCCGTCGGGGCTGAACACACTGCCCACCGGCGGCCCCGGCACGGTGTCCGGACCCTTCGACCTCACCACGCGGGCACCGGGTAACCCCGGCGGCACGGGTGGCTTCGACGGCACGGGCGACTTCAACGGTACGAACGGCTTCAGCGGTACGAACGGCTTCAACGGAACGAGTGGGTCGCAGGTCCCCTATCTGCCCCCGCCCACACCGTCGCCGGCCTCCCCGCCCGCCGCCTCACCCTCCACGCTCCCGTCCTCGTCCCAGCCGGACACCACGCCGCTGACGTCCGGAGCGTCCGGGCGTACCTCCGGGCCGTCGTCCGGTGTGGACGCCGATCTCACGACGCCGGACCTGATGCCGGACCCGGAGCCGGACCTCACGCCCGATCTGGCGCCGGACCCCCTGCCGGGCGCCTCTTCGAACGCGCCGAGTGACCTTCCGCAGGGACTCACCGCGCCGAAGGGCTCCTCCACCGCCCCTGACCTGAGCACCACGGGTGGTGCGAACGGTACGGACGTGGGGGCGATCGATCCGGAGGAGGTGCCGGGCGGTCAGGACGGGACCCCGGACGTCCAGGACGACACCGCCGGGCAGGAGTCGCCCGGACGCGGGACGGCGGGCCGGGCCACCGGCGGGCAGCCGGACGTGGAGGGCGGTACGCACCCGCGGACGGGCGACGCCCCGCCGGTGACCGATGCCGAAACCGGCACCGTCGGGCCGCCGGCACCCGTGGGCACATCGGCCGGCCCGGCCACGACGGCGCCCGGGAGCCAGACGGCTCCGCCCGCCGCGGCGCAGGGTACGGCCGGTCAGGGCAACCAGTCGCAGCAGTCGTCCCAGAGCGGCCCGGCCGACCGGGAAGACGCTGCCGATCTGCCGGACCGGGGGACGGACCAGGACGGCCAGGAGGACGCGTCCGACGGTACGGAGCGGACACTCGCCCCGCCGTCCCGTGGCGGCGGGGTGGACGAGGCCGTGGCGAGCCCCGGCGGGTCCACGGACACGAGCGCGCCCGACGGCCGGCCGGTGCCGGCGACGGCGCCGGCGGAACTGCGTACGTCCTCCGGCACCCCGCAGCCGGACGCCCCGTCCGCCCCCGCTCAGCCCTCCCGTGCGGACCTGACGGGGGAACCGGCCCCGTCGCAGGACGCAGCGGCCGACCCCACGGCCCGCGCCACCGACGCGGACTCCTCCACCGGGACGGACGCGGCCACCGACGCGGCCACCTCCACCGGGCCGATGCCGGAGCCCGCCGTCCCCGTCGCCGATCCGGTTCGGCCCGAGCAGTGGCGGGCCGGGCGCCACGACGCACCGGCGGTGCCCGTACGCACCGAACAGCTCGACCCGGCACCGGACCCCGAGGCGCCCGGCGACGTCCGGGAAACCCTCGTACGCGCGTGGGTCCAGCGGATCCAGGCGGACGACGGCCGCTGGATGAGCAACGTCTCGCTCCACCTGCCGGTCCGCACCGGGGAGGGCTTCGCCCCGGACGAACTCGCCGCGTTCCAGGAGCGGATGCAAACGCTCCTCGACACTCACCTGAACAACGGTCTGCTGCTGCCGCGATCGGGCGACCAGCTTCACATCGACCTCACGCTCACGCCGGCACCCGGTCACTCCGAGGCCGTCGAACTGAGCCGGAGCCCTCAGCCGGACGACACCGACCAGGTGCACTGGCGTCTGCACACCGTCGATTCCGCCGCCTCGCCGGAGGAGACGGCGGCGCGGCAGGCACAGGACGACGCCGCGGTGCTGCACAAGCTGCTCGCCTACGCGGGCGTACCGGACCGTGGCCGGGCGGCCGAGGGGCTGCTGCGCCGGCTGGTGCAGCCGGGCGACGGCGGCACGTCCGGCTCCGGCAGGCGGCCCGATCCCGCCCCCGCCGTGCCGCTGCCCTATCTGGAGACCATCGAGAACGTCATCGGTGCCCATGCCACCGTCCTCGACCACCCGCTCTCCGCACGCGGCACCCGGCCCCCGAGCGGTGTCGACGACCCGGCCCGCGCGCCGCAGATGCTGGCACCCGACCGGCCGGACCGTGACGCACCGGTCGCACCGGCCACCCCCGTCCGGACCGCCTCTGCCGGGGCCTCCGCGTCCGCGGCGTCCACCCCGTCCGTGGCGGACACCGACGAAGGACAGCCGGCCACCGCCCCGCTCCCGGCCGTCGCGGTGCCCCCCGCAGACGCGCCCCTGACCGCCCCCGAGGACAGTCCCGGGCCCGGCAAGGGCAAGGGCAGTGCCACCGGCCCCGGCACGGGCACCCTCGGCGTGTCGAGTTCGGTCGACGGCACCGCCACCTTCACCGACCTCACCTTCGACCGGACGCTCGGCGACGACGCTCCCGTCGACGACGCCATCGCCGCCGAGCTCGCCATCGAGGAGGCACGCCGGGAGCACGGCGACGCCCTCGGCGCCTTCGACCGGGCCGTGCGGTCCGCGGGCACACTCACCGAAAGGGTGGAGAGCGGGCGGGGAGGCACCGACGACGCCGCCAGGCTCCAGGACACGTGGGAGGACGTCGAAAGGGCGCAGCGACGGCTCGACGAGGCGCGGGACCGCCTGCGCAACCTCGGTGCGGACGCCGCCGCCGACGCCGCCGCGGCCTCGGTCGTCCCGCGTGTCCGCCGCACGGAGGACGAACAGCGGCGCACCGCCGCCCTGGTCACCGCCGACGACCTGCCCGCCGACCCGCCCCGGCTGGCTCCCGACGACAGCCTCACCCCGGCCGCTCTGACCGCCGCCGGCATCACGCTGGGCGAGGGCCCCGCGCTCCAGGCCGCCCTCAACGGCTCCGTACTGGTCCAGGACAGCGGGCTCGGTCCCGTCGACCACGTCCGGCTGCTGATGACCCGGCCCGGCCCGTGGACCGACGCGCTCGACGCCATCGCGGCACGCGCCGCCCGCCGCACCTGGAGCACCGCCTACCAGGACTTCGCGCTCGCCACGGACCGGGCCTCCGGGGTCCCGGCCGGCACGGATCCCGCCGAGGCCTGGCAGCGGGCGGTCTCGCTGGTGCTGCCCCTGGAGCTGCACCCGGTACTCGCCGACTCGCGTCACGCGCGCGGCGACTTCCGCGACGCCGTACGCCGGGTGGCCGAGCACCTCGCCGTGCACGGGGTGGACGCCGTCTCCGGCAGGGAACTGGCGACCCGGGTGCGGCACGAGCTGGGTCTGCCCACGCGTCTGCCGGGCGGATCACCCGCGCTGGCGCCGGTGGTGGTGGAGTTCGGCCCGGGGTCGTCCTCGGTGGGCGGGGACGAGCGCCGAGAGCTACGGGCGCTGGCGGGCCGGGTGGCGGCCGCCGGTCTCTCGCACCTGCGGGCCGGGCTGACCCCGCCCGAGGTGGTGCTGACGGGGTACGGCCGCGGTGGCCGCTCGGCGCGGGGCCGTGTCGAGGCGGTCGCCGAACTGTTCTCGGAGGACCTGACACAGGCCCTGGTGGAGCTGGGCGCCGGTGACGTGGCGGACTCGTTCGACATCGTCGTGCGCACGGGAACCGGCGGTACGGGCCGGGTGACCGCCGAGGTGGTCGCACCGCAGTACGCGGGCGCCGTCGCCGAACTGGAGCGGCTGAGGCTGCTGGACGAACCCGGCGGTACCTTCGACGTCCACGCGCTGGCCCGGCGGATTCTGCATGTGCCCGCGGACGCGGAGGTGACCGCGGATCACCGGACCGAGTTGTTCGCGCTGGTGGAGAACGCCATGGCGGCCGGCTGGTCGTCGAGTGTCGCGTCGCTCGGTGCCTACCACCTCGCGGCCCACGGGGCGTTGGGCCCCGAGCGCCACATCGTGTCGGCGGACGGTTCGTACCAGGGCCTGAACCTCACCGGGCAGCAGGTGGGCGCGGTGGACGCGTCGCAGGTGTGGCAGCGGCGTGCCGGGCAGTTCCAGGGACCGCTGGACCCGATGTGGGACGCGGACCAGGGCGCGTACGTGGTGGTGGCCGAGGGCGGCCACGACCACGTCCTGCTCCCCGGCGGCCAGGGCGGGACGAGGATCCCGTGGCAGGAGTTCGTGGAGCTCGTGGCCCATGACCCGGGGGTGACGGCGCTCCCGGCGGGCGTGCCCGTCGTGCTGGTGCTGGACCACGGCGGTGACCAGGGTCTGGCCATGCCCCGGACCCTGGCGTTCCGGGCGGGCCGGGACGGCGTCTGGGCGCACAGCGGCCAGGTGGGCCTGGCCTTCGACCCGGCGTCCGGCCGGCACCGGATCGTGGTCGAGAACCAGCGGTCCCAAGGGGTACCTCTGGGCGGCTGGTTCGGCAGCGACGCGGACGACCTCGGCCCGGACGGGGTGCCGGACGAGGGCTTCCTGACCGCGCTGGACGGGACGGTGATCCCGGACCGTGCGGTCAAGACGCGGACGATCGCCGAAGGTGGCCGCTCATTCGGGCGCGTCACCATGTCGGACACCGACCTCGTGCTGAACGAGCCGATGCTCGAGGCGCTCGGCGACATCTCCGAGTTCTCCCATTTCGACCCGGTGACGGAGCGGGCGCTCGGCGACCCGGTCCCGCTTCTCGAGGACGGACGGCCGGTCTACCACTTCGCCCAGCACGGAATGCCGCTGCGGGGTGTGGTGGAGGTGGCCGACGGCCGCCCACCGGTCCAGGTGGACGGGGTGGAGACCGGTCGGTACATCAGCCGCCGGCCGAGTATGAGGAAGCTCGGCAGCCAGGCCGTGATCGATCTGGGGGCGTGCTGGGCCGACGCCGTCGCGGAGGACCTGGCGTACGTGACGGACGCCGGCACGCCTCCGTACGTGTTCGACGTCCTGGGCGTGACGTCCTACGCGCAGGGCGTGGCGAACGGCAGCGGGGCCGGTGTGGTGGCGGTGGACCGCGTCCACGTGCTGACGCGGGGTGCGGCGCTCGCCTCGGGCGTGCTGGCGGGGCCCTCGGGCGAGCCGGGCGAGCGCCGCCTGCTGCTTCCCGAACCGGACACGGCCGAACTGACCCGCCTGGCGCGGTGGGCTGGACTGCATCCCGGAACGGGCCCGGTCCCCTCGGACGTGCTGGACACGACGATGCGGCTGGTACGAGCCCTGCGCAGGTCGTTCGGCGCCGACGTCCACGCGGACCCGGCGTTCCGGACGCTGCTGCAGGGGATCGGCGCGCTGGAGAACATGCGCCGGGCGGACCGCCACATGCGGGTGACGGGCCCGTTCACACTCCACCACCTGCACCTGGTCGTGCACGCGCGCCACCAGCGCACCAGCAACGACGCCCCGGCCCCGGACGAGATCCGCCGGGTGCTGTCCGACGCCGCCGGGAAGGCGGACGAGGCCGCCGCCGGGCAGCTGACCCTGCACGGCTACACGCCGATGCCGTCGCTGGACTGGGCGCTGAAGCGGCTGGCCGGACGGGACCTGGGCCCCTCCGCCACCGATGTGCTGCGCCTTCCGCCCACTCGGCCGGTGGCGCAGGCGGACGTGAGCCGGCTGGTCTGGGGAACGGTCAAGGGAGCCGAGGCGCTGCGGGCCGTCACCGACCCGATGACCCTGGCGAAGAAGGTCCTGCACCTGCCCGCGGGGACCGACCTCACCACCGACCAGGCCGGTGACCGGCTGCTGTGGCTGATGGCGGGCGCGGCGGTCTCCGGATTCGACCCGTCGGACCCTGCGGATCTCGCGGCGTGGGACCTCGTACGTCACGGCGCTCTCGACGACGGCACCCGCCTGATGGCCGGCGGCGTGGCGACGGGCCGCAACTGGACCGGCCGGCCGGTCACCGGCGACATCGCCACCCAGGGGTACGTCGTCTCGCCGGACGGCTCGGTGGGCGGCGGCACGCCGTACGACGCGGTGTGGCCGGGCACTCCCTCGGGGTCGGCGGCGAGTGCCTACCTGGTCTACGCGGACAGCACGAACGGCCATGTGTCGATGCCGTGGCCCGACGGCTCCAGCAGGTGGATACCGGGCAGCGAGATCGCCGCGCTGCTGCGCCACGACCGGGTCCACCAGCAGACCCTCCTGGCGGCGCCGCTCCTGATGATCGGCACCCACGTCAACCCCGCCGGTCTCGCGCAGTACGTCGCGAGCCGCTCGGGGACGGCGCGGACGACGGTCCTGTCGGAGCTGCCCAGTGCTCCGGTCCACGACCCGTCGAGCGGCCGGAACGTGATCGTCCTGGCGGGGGATCCGGCACAGGAGGCGTCGCACTGGCAGACCCGGCGGCCTGCCGTCCTGCCGGGCACCTCCGCCGAGCAGGGCACCCTCCACACCTTCCCCGGCCCGGCCACGCCGCCTGCCGCCCCGCCGGCGGACAGCGACGGCGCCGCCGATAGCCGCATGCCGCGCGGCGACGACGAGGCAGGTGACGCCCCCGCCGCGAGCCGGCCCGGCGGAACCGATGCGACCGTCGATGCCGACGACGCCACCGGCACCCCCGGCCCCTCGCCCGTCGCCCCGCTCGCCGACGACGCCAGGCTCGACGTCGGCCGACGGTTCAGCACGCTCATGCGGGACCTCGGCCACCCCGTGCTCCTGGCCGGAGTGGCCCGGGGCAGGGTGCTGTTCGACAACCCGCGCCCGCTCGGCCGCCTGGAGTTCGAGCTCCCCGCCGATGTCGCCCTGTACGCGGACTCCATCAACGAGGCCGTCGCCAGGCAGTTCCCCGGAACGCACCGGCACGCCCTCCGCCTGAGCGCGGACGGGCGCACGCTCTCCGGTGTGCTGCACGGCGCCGAGATCGTCGTCGGCCCCGCCCCGCACGCCCCCACCGGCCCCGCCCGTCCCACCGAGACCGACGGCTTCCTGGTCCCCGACGTCACCGAGGCGCTGGCGGACACCGCCTACACACTGGCCCTGGCCACCGACGAACAGCGGCGCGCCCGCGACCTCTTCGACCTGCTGTGGGCGCTGTCCTACGCTCCGGACGACGACGCGCTCCCGGCCGACCGGCCCGAAGCACTGCGGGGCGACGCCTATCGTGCGGCACGCCCGTCCGGGGCGGCACCCGGCCTGACCGTCCGGCTCAGCGAACTGCTGGACGGGGTGGCCCGGAACCCCGAGGCGCTGTCGGCGATCGAGCGCACCTGGCTGTCGCTCGGCGCGGTACCGGCCGACCTGAGGTGGCTGAACGACGAACTCACCACGCTCGCCGACGCGTTGCGTGCCACCGACGCGGTGGCCTCGGACCCGGTCCGGCGGCTGGCGTCGCAGCTGGCGGACCTGGCGCAGGACGTCCGGGAGCAGGAGCTGGCCGCGCTGTCGCCCGGTGAACGCGAGCGCCTGGCCTCCGACCCGGCCCTGGTGGACGCTTTGCGGACCACCCTGTCCGCCGCGGACTTCGCGGAGACGGCGGCACAGCTGATGGTGCAGGTGCCGCCAGGCGTGGACCAGCCCGTCTCGGCACGCCAGGAGGTGCGCCGGCAGATCGCGCGCATGCTGCGTGATCCGGACGTCACGGCGCGGCTGCTCCGGGACGGGGCCCGCGTGATGGTGGTGCCCCGGAGCGAGGCGATGACCTCACTGGACCCGTTCCGGGACCTGGAGGGGCGGACCACCCGGGACGGCCGGCCGTGGGCCGAGGTTCGCGGCGTCGGCCTGCGCACCGCGGGGGTGACGGAGGAGAACCTCCTCGGTGAGTCCACCTCCGTGCCGGGTGCCGATCCCTCCTACGCGGACGGCTACTCCACGACCCTCCACGAGTTCGCCCACACCGTCCACCAGTACGGGCTCAGCGAGGAGCAGCAGCAACTCGTCCTCGACGTGTTCCAGGAGACCAAGGCCGAGGACGGGGCCCTGTGGCCCGACGGATGGCTGCACGGCACGGACGGCGACGGGCGCCGCACGGGGGCCAACTACTCGAGCCGGGACGAGCTGGAGTTCTTCGCCCAGCTCACCAACGTCTACTTCCGGGCGAACCGGGGGACGGACGCGTACACCGGGCTGAGGCGCCACAACGGCGGCCCCGACTGGGTCCGCAGGCATTTCCCGGCGCTGTTCCCGCTGATGCGGCAGCTGTACGGCGAGATCCCGGACGGTGCCGAGCCGGTGCCGGTCAACCCCGTCGCGGCCGTACAGGAACAGAACGAGATCTACGAGGGCTTCCGGGCGCTGTGGGACCAGGCGGAGGGCGTCCACGTGCCGCAGCCCCACGCCCCGGCACCCGTGACCGCGCCCCCGGCCCGTGCGGCCGACGCGGCCCGTCCGGCCGACGTGAGCACGGACGCTCCCGCGCCGCCGCCGGACACAGGCGGGATGACGCCCGCGAAGTGGTACGAGCTGTCTGCCGTCCTTACGCAGGTGTTCGGTCCGGACGCCGCCGCCAACCCCGCGTTCCCTCAGACGGTGAACTCGCTCGCGGTGCTGGACGCCGCACGCCGGGGCGACCGCCGCTTCGGCGCCGGGCCGATCGATCTGTGGGGCATCACCGGCCGCGTGCTGCACCTGGGCCCCTCGGTTCCGGTGACCCCGGACCTCGTCTACCAGGCCCTGTCGATCGCCGGCAGCGCGGCGCGTCGTCACCGGGCCAGGACCCTGGCGGCCGTGGCGGCGTACCAACTGGAGCGGGCGGGAGCACTGGCGACGTCCACGGCACTGACCGGTCCGGGCGGCCAGGCGGTCGGGCGTAACCTGACGGGCCGTCAGCCGCTGAACCTGCTGCTGGACAGGACGGGCGTCCAGGACGAGCAGGGAGTGATCAGGCCGGGGCCGCTGCCCTGGCGAGGGCAGGCCCACGCGGTGGTGGCGCAGCGCGCCCCCTCGGGCCGGATCGTCGTGGACGACGGCCGCGGGACCCCGGTGGAGGTCGACGAGCGGGAGTTCGTCGAGCTGCTGGCGCACGACCCCGGCCGGCCCGCGGGTGTCCCGGTGGTGCTGCTGGTGGAGGACGCCGGCGAGTCGCTGGCCCGACGGCTCGCGGACCGCGTCGACGGGCGGGTGTGGTACACCGACGGCACCTTCCGGCTGCAGCCGGCGGCCCAGGGCAACAGCTGGCGGTACGCGGCCCTGGAGAACCGCGAGCCGGGGCGGGTGCCGGTGGGGACCTGGCTTCCCGCAGACCCCGGAATGGTGCCGGACGACCCCGGCGCCTTCGTCACCCTCGCCGACGGCACGCAGGTCGCCGAGGACGACCTGGAGTCGTACGCCCTGACGACCGCCGACGGGCAGGAGCTGACCGGGCGGGCCTTCCTGGACCCGCAGGACATGGCGATGCGGGAGGAGGGCCTGCGCCCGATATCCGCGGTCCAGTACTACACCGACCTGTACGAGGGACTGCCCGGGGTCGACAGTGACCGGGAGAGCGGGCTGCGGCCGCTGCCCAGGCCGCTGGCGGACTCGTACATCTTCGTGGGACACGGCCGCACGGGGATGAAGGCCGTCCCGGTGCGCAGCACGGGTCGCGGCCACATGCTGGGCGACAAGGAGTTCGGCCGGCTTCTCGCCCGGCGCAAGAGCCTGCAGCGGATGCGACCGGACAAGCCGGTCTGGGCGCTGTGGTGCGAGCTCGGCCAGGTGCGGACGGGGAAGGACCGGCTGGAGTCCCCGCCCCCGGCCCAGTCGGCCTCGAACATGTCCGGCCGTACGGTGTTCACCGCGGAGGCGACCCAGGGGTGGAGCGCGGCGGAGGGCACCTGGCCGCCGCGGCTCATCAAGTTCGACGACCCGGACCGGCCCGTCTTCCGGTACCGGGAGTTCCGCCCGGAGCCCGGCGCCACCACCCTCACCTCCCTCGCCGACCTGGCAGGCCTGCCCGCGCACGCGGAGCGCAGGACCACCCGGGTGCTGCGGTGGGTGCGGGCGTTGCGCGAGACCCACGGGGTGGACATCGACACCGCTCCGGGCCGGGTGTCGGAGTTCCACAACCTGATCCGCGGCTTCGGCGCGCTGGAGCGGCTACGGACGGACAACCCGTACAACCCGGACATCGGGCCGCTGACCTGGAGGTCGCTGGAGCAGATCGTCGGCGCCTATGCCCGGACCCAGGGCTGGGACCGCTCGCTGACCGCGAGCGCGCTGGAGCACGTGCTGTACCAGGCACAGGTGGGGGGCCTGTCGCCGCAGTCCGTGATCGCTACCGCCCCCGCCGCGCCGCCCGCCGCCCCGCCGGCGCCGCTGCCGGCCGTGCCCGAGCTCTCGGAGTACGCGCGCACCCACGGCACCCGGCACGACGGGCACGTCGGTCTCGTCATCCACGAGCCGACCCCGGACCCCGTCCTGGAGGGCCTGCACGTGCAGATCATCCTTGCGCTCGGGGCCGACCCGGCCGGCACGGAGGGCCGGGAGCTGCGCGCCCAGCTCCGCGACGTGCTGAGCGCGGCGGAGATCGAGCTGAACCGGCCGTACCTGCGCAGCCGGCAGGGATACCGGATCACCCTCCGCCAGGGCCGCCGTGACCGGTCGGTGGACGTACGGCTCGCCTACGCCGACACCGCGCAGTCCGCGAAGTACGGCCGGAACACCGGGCAGCGCCCGCCGACACTGCCGGACATGCAGGTGGAACTCCGGGCCATGGGCGCGCAGTCGTCCTCGCACGTGGAGAGCTCGGGCACCGTCCGTACCGGTTCGGTGCCGTGGAGCGGGATCTTCCCGGAGGACGCCGCAGGGGCACTGCGCTGGTGGGACGCCACGGTCAGCCTGTCCGCCACGCACAACCAGCTCGCCCAGTCCGTCACCGTCGGCGAGACGTTCCAGGTCACGAGCAAGCAGCAGGCCGAGGAACCCGCGCATCCGATGGACGTCGACGGGCGCTGGCAGATCCAGGTCGACACCCCTCGCGAGGATCCGGTCGGCGCCTGGCAGCCCGAGCAGTCCCACGGCACCCTCACGTTCTGGTTCCACGAGCACCTCGCCTTCGACGGTGACGACTCCACCGACCTGCCCGAGCCCGGAGACGTGGACGACCTGCCGCTGTGGGGCGGTGACAGCGTCGCCGAGCCGCGCCGGCTGCTGACCGAGCTCCTCCAGGACGACAACTTCAGCTCTCTGCGGAGCCTCGACGGGGACTCGGGGAAGGCGCTGGAGAACTTCCTGTCCCAGCGGATGCTGCAGGGCACCCCGCATCTCCAGCACGCGGGCGGTGTGTTCTCGCCGACGCTGCTGGACGAGGACGGCAACGCGGTCGGGATGCTGGAACTCACCGTGGTGATCGAACCGGGGCGTCCGATGCGCAAGAGCGCCGAGGGCAAGTCCACGCTGGAGACCTGGTTCTCGCACTCCTCCAGCGTGGACCGGTCGGCGAAGCTCACCAGCGGCCTGGGGATCGAGGCCGCGGGCGGCGCGTCGTTCACCACCGACCACGCCCCGGGGCACCCGCGTGCCACGGCGTCGTTCGGCGGCAACGTCATGGGCAAGGCCGGCCTCAACTGGCAGATGAACGACCAGCTGAACAGCGTCAGTAGCGCGACGCTCATGTACGGCATCCGCACCAAGACCGGCCATCTGCTCACCCCCGCCCGGGTCACCTACACCATGACGCTGCACCGGGCCGGCGGTGGCCAGGACACCAGCACGTTCGGGCCGTGGGACGACGGTCTGCGACTGCGCATCGCCCGCCGGGACGCGATGGCGGGCCACCGGCCGACCCCGGAGGAGGTAAGGGAGCTTCCCGAACACCTGGAGAACCTGGAGAGCATCGGGTACACCGAGACGCCTCTCAGGATCGACGGGGCGGACCCCCTGTTCACCCGGGCGGAGGCGTGGCTGCGGGCGGAGGGGTTCCTGCCGCCCGCGGACCCCCGGCGGCGGTCGCTGCCGTTCCGGCTGGACGAGCCGCTGGTCGTCGCCCAGCTGGAGAACCTGCGGCGGCTCCGCCAGATGCGGTCGAGGTTCGGCCTCTCCACCTCCGCGTCGGACGCCGTGGACGGCGGGGAGCCGGTCTGGTTCGACCGGCCTCACGCGGTCTCGGGCACGCGCCGGGTGCAGCTGCGGTTCTCCGTCGCGCGGGACACCGCGCGGCCCTCGGTGCACACCCGCAGGCTGCCCGACATCCTCCAGGTCGGTCTGAGTTCGTACGAGGCCGGCGGCGGGCGGCGCCTGGGCACCGCGCTGAGCGGGTCCGGCGGAGGCGGTGGCGGCTTCAACGCCCCCCTCGCCGACGGCGGCTGGGGACTGAACGTCGCTCCGGACTACCTGGGCACCAGGCAGCTCGTGGACGCCGGGAACACCGGCGACTCGGTCGGCTTCGACCAGTTCACCATGACGACCCGGAACGGCAGCGAGCTCTTCGAGGTGCCCGCCAGGCTCGGCCTGGACCTGTACGAGGGCCCCGGTGACGACCCGCGCATCCACTTCGCCGACGGTGCCGGGACGGACGACGACGGCGGCGGTGCCGCGGACGGGACACTGCTGCTGGCGCCGGGCGCCATCCCGCACACCGTGCCCGGCGGCGTCACGCTGCTGGTACCGCACTACCGCACCCACGCGCCCGCCACGAGCCCCGTGCCCGCCACCCGGCCGGGACACGTCATCCGGGAACCCGTCACCGACGGCGGGCCGTCGGACGACCTGCGGCGCCTGAACCTGGTCGACGCCCGGGGCAACCCGCTGCCCGGCCTGACGAGGCTGCCGGAAGGCGCCCTCGTGGACACCTTCCGCGGCACCGCCGCGCTGCTGGAGGCCCTGGGACAGATCGTCGCGGGGACCTATCCGGGCCACCCGGAGCAGGGACCGGTGGGCCGGGCGGTGCGGCGTGCCTCCGTGCAGCTGAGCGGACTGGCCACGGAGACCGCCAGGCGGGGGTCCGCGGTGAAGGAGGCGCTGCCCGAAAGCCTGACCGGTGCGGTCAACCGGGTCGGATCGGCCGTCAACTGGGCAGCCACGCCGGTGACCTGGGCGGCCAGGACGTCCGCGGACGGAGTGGCGGCGACCTACAAGTGGACGTCCGTCGCCGTGGCGGGCGCGTCCCTGAACGACCAGGGCACCCTCGCGACCGAGGCCCGGCACGACGCGATCCGCCCTGCCCAGCTCATGTCCCGGGCCGCGCAGATCCTGGACGGGGTGTACGTCGTCGAGGGGCTGACGCTCCCGGGCATGGCGGCGGACCAGGTCATGATGCTGGAGGTCACCGGCTACCTGACCGGCCCCCGCATCCTGGGAACCGAGTCGCTCTACACGGAGCAGGACGTCCTGGCCTCCGACACCGCCGGCCGGCAGCGCGGCATCGGTGTCACCCATCAGGGAAACCTCCAGCTCACCGCTCTGCAGGCGGCCCCCACCCCGCCCGACCTCCTGGTCCACCAGGCCAACCCGGGCGGCCGGTACTCCCAGTCCCGCCGCACCGACGACCTCAGCACGGTCAACTCCGCGACGAAGGGCACGCACGCCACGGAGCACTCGGGCGACAAGCTGTGGATCGGCAGCGACGCGACGCTGCTGCTGACCGTGCGGTGGGGGGTGCGCAACATCGCCGGGAACGCGGTCGGCCTGGGCACCTACGCCCCGGTCACGGTCGCCGTCGACCTGCCCCGCGCCGTGACGTACCTGGCCCCCGTCCAGTCCCTGGCCCGCCTGGCGCCCTGGTTCCGCGGGATGCCCGGACTGCCCACCCTCTCGCAGCCCCCGCTCGGCGTCCCCCTCCCCGGCCGGTTCGTCCGGACGCGGGAACTCGGCAAGGCGACCGTCCTGACGGTCATTCAGCTCGACGGCAGCACGGACCGCAGGGAACACCGGGACCGGATCCGCCAGGAGCTCGTCACCCTCGTGGAGAACGAGGCGCCGGGCATCACCCGGCCCGGACACGCCTCCTACATGCCCGGTGTGGCCACCCAGATCGCCCGCGTCACCGAGCCCGCCGCGCTGCGGGGCCTGCCACGGCGGGGCCCCGGCGGCCATGTCCGCTTCCACTTCGTCCACGTGGCGTACGGCGGTGCCCGTCTCGTCGAGGTGACCCTGCGCGCCGAACCGGTGCTGCAGACGCCCGCCCTGCGCGGCGTACGCGGCCGTCCCGCCGACGCGGGAACCGGCATGGAGCACGTCGACACCCACATCCCGCAAGGGAGGGTGACGTCCTCCGGGGTGACCACGACGCGCCAGGGAACGGCCAGTCTCGTCTCCCGCTACCCGCGCAGCGGCGGCACCGCGCCCACCGACCGCGAAGGCCCGTCGATCGCGCTGGCCAGCACCCGGACCCGTACGGCGCGGTCAGACGTGGCGACGGAGGACCGCTTCTGGACGCGTACCGGAAGCGCCGCCGACTTCGACGTCGACTACCGCTACACCGCGTCGGTCCGCTCGGAGATGGTGTGGCAGTGGCCGCCCAACATCCCCGGAGCGGTCTTCCAGCACGGGCTGCTGAACCTGTACGGCCTCGAAGGGGACGCGGCGCAGCGGGTGCGCACCTGGATCAGGCGTGTGCTGCGGGGCCGGCCGGTCAGCCGGGTCTCCGTACCCGCCGCGACGGCCCTGCGGTTCACCGGCTCCGAGGCCGTCGAGCCGCGGCGGCACGCCGGGCCGCGGCCCCCCGCGCTGCTCACGAGCGACCCGCTGCTGCTGTCGCCGCGCGACGCCGCGGCCCTGAACACCCTGCCGTTCCCGGGCGGCGCGCGGCTGGAGCCGACCGGCCCGACGCCCGTGTACGACTCCAACGTCGCCCCGCAGCTGGTGCAGGCGCTGCTCGAGGTCGATCCGCGTACGGCCGTGTCCTGGGGCCTGCCCGCCAACGCCTCGGCGGAAGCCGTGGCCGTCCGGCTGGGCGAGATGGTCCAGGCCGGCGAGATCAGCCTCGACCCGAGTGGTAACGCGGCGGGCCTGAGCACGAGGATGCCCGGAAGCTGGCCCGTCGAGCGGCCCGATTCCCCGCCGACCCTGCAGATCTCCCTGCACCGTCCCCGGCCGGTGACGGAGGCGGGTGACGTCGCCGTGGACCGGGTCCGCCGGCAGGTCCGCACCACCGCGACGGCGTCCTCGGCCGCGAGCTCCTTCGCCCTGAACCAGCAGGGCACCTACAGCCTCGCGGACGGCAACGTCCAGATGCTGGGCCTGACGTTCCCCCTGGCCGCGCAGCAGCCGCACGCCTCCTCCACGGGCGGCAACACGTCCGCCGCCGTGTTCACCCGCCTCCGGATAGGCACCACCAGCGAGCCCACGGACCGGCGCGGCACGCGCAGTTACGAGACCCTGGTCGACACGGTCATCACGGTGGAGGGCACCAAGGGCGTCCGGTACGTCACCGGAAGTTCCACCGTGCGGCTGTGGGAACGCGACGTGCTCGGCTTCGGTGTCACCCCGGCGCGGCCCGGCGCCCGGATCTACGACCTGCCCGCGATGCTCGCCGACCTGGCCGCGGACGATCTGCGGGACTGGGCGCGACACCCGGTGACCGACCTGCCGGACGTGCTGGCGGAGGGCATCGACGAGCACGACCCCTCGGCGGAGATGTGGCTCGCGCTCGGCCCCGACCCGGACGGGACCCGTCTGGCCCGCGCCCTCTTCGTCGGCTCCCGTACGGCCGCGCTGGCCGGGAAGCCGGTCGAACTCGTGGTGCGCACCGACGAGGGGCTGCGCTCCTGGCCGTTCGACGCCGACGGCTCCCTCGCCGACACGACCGACGCCACCCGCGACTCCTGGGAGGCCGTGAGCGACGCCATCGGCACCTACCTCCGGGCGGTGGGAGCCGAGGCGGTGGCCCGTCACCGGGAGGAGGGGCTGGCACGGCGCCGGACCGGTGCGCTGCGGGCTCTGGAGGAGGCCGGCCGCGCGGTGGACACCGCCACCACCGCGCACCGGGCGGCCGACGTGGCCCACACGGGCGCCGTGCGGGCCGCCGGGACCGTACGCTCGGAGCTCACCGCGGTCCGGGACGGGATCGTCGCGGCGCGGGAGGAGATCGCGCGGCTGGACGCGACCGCGCGTGACGCGCAGACCCGCTACGAGGCGGCTGCGGACGAGGAGCGGCGGCTGCGGGAGCAGTGGCAGCAGGCACGGTCCGAGGTGGACCGCCTCGGCCGGATCGTCGCCGCCACCGCGGAGACCGACCCGGCCGCCGCCGCGTCGCGGAGCGCCCTGGCCGCGGCCGAGGAGCACGCCGAGGACCTCGGGGAGCGGGCTCCGGCCGCGGCCCGGCAGCGTCAGCTGGACCTCCAGGAGATGACCACGGCCCGCGCGGCGGCCGACGAGCTGCGGACCACCCTGGACGAGGACGTCACGCGGGAGGCGGCCCTGGCCGGGGACCTCGCGCGCGCCGAGGGGGACGTGTCCCGCGCGGAGCGTACGGAGCGGCAGGCGGACGCCGAACTGAGGCGCCGGACCGCGGCCCGTGACGCGATCCGGTCCCAGCTCGGCGGGATCGAGGCAGACCTCACCACGGTCCGGCGGGAACTCGAGGAGCAGGCGCGCCGCCACAGCCAGGCGTGGGAAGGACTGCCGGGCCGCACGAGCGCCCTGGACACCGCCCGCCGCGCGGAGAGCGTCGGCGGGGGCCCGTCCCTGCGCGGCTCCGTGTCCTCCGCGCCCGCCCGTGCGACCCGTTCCGGCCGGTTCGGCGGGCAGCCCCTGCCCGCGCCGCCGCCCGGGGAACAGGCGACGGCCGAGGTCCCGGACACGGCGGCCGTACCTGCTCCGGCCCCGGCGCCGCGGCCTGCCCTGTCACCGGCCGAACGGGCGGATGCGACCACGCGGTTGCCCGGCATGACCGAGGAGGAACGGACCTCCCGGCTGCTGGCCCTGTCCTCGCCTGACCGCGAGGCGCTGGCCTCCGACCCGGCGCTGGCGGCTGCGCTGCGCCGGGCCCTGCCCGCCGACGAGTTCGCGCGTACCGCCGCGCTGCTGATGGTGGACGTCCCGGCCGGTGCGGACCTGCCCGTCTCGGCCGGCATCGAGGCGCGAGCCCAGGTGGCGCGGATGCTGCGTTCCCCCGCAGTGGCGGAGCGGATGCTGAACGAGGGCGCCCGGATGACCGTGGTCCCCAAGGACGCCGCCACGACGTCGCTGGACGCGTTCGGCGTCCTGCGGGGGGAGTCGGCACAGGACGCGCGCCCCTTCGCGACCATGCGTGGTGTCGAGACCGACGGACTGGTCGCGGTCGGTGAGGAGAATCTGCTGGGGGGCGCCACGAGCGTGCCGGGCGCGGGGCTGTACGCCGACGGGTACTCCGCCGCGACGCACGAGTTCGCGCACGCCGTCCACCGCCACGGGCTGACCGACGACCAGCGGCGGCTCGTCACGGAGGCGTTCCACGACAAGGTGCTGGCGGGCGATCTCGCGACCTGGCCCGACGGGCCGTTGTACGACCCCTCCGGCACGCACCGGAACTACTCCGCCCGTGACGAGTTCGAGTTCTTCGCCCAGCTCACCAACGCCTACCTCGGCACGAACACCGGCACCGACCCGTACACCGGCCTGCCCCGCAACAACGGGGCGAGGTGGGTCCGGCTCCACGAGCCGAAGCTGCTGCCGCTGCTGCGCGAGCTGTACGGCACCGACCCGAAGGGTGCCCACCCCTGGAGCGCCAACCCCCGGGCGGAGGAGGACGTCTGGGCCGCCTTCCGCGCGTTGTGGGACGAGACGGGGAACACGTACGAGCCACAGCCCCACGCACCCCTCCCCGCGGCACCGCCCGCGTCCGGGGACGCCCGCGGTTCCGGCATCCGTGGTCCTCTCGGTCCCTACAGCCGCGCGGAGCTGACGGCGATGGCACGCCGGGTGGCGGGCCGAGCGCCGGCGGTTGAACTGTCCGTCGAGCGGTGCCTGGTACTGCTGCGGGCGCTGCGCGGCGAGCTGTTCCCGCGCGGTGTGCGTCCGGCGCTGACGGTGGACGACGCGGTGGTCGGTGTGAAGTCGGCGCCCTCGTCGCTGGTGGTGGGCCCCGGGTGGCGTGGGGTGCGGTCGTGGCTGTCGGTCGTCGGGGCGGTCGCCCTCCAGGGGCCGGGTGCGGTGGCGTTCGTCCTGGCGCGGCGTCAGGGCGGGGCGCTCGGGCACGCCTGGGCGGCGTACCACCTGGGCGGCCCTGACGGCGTGGTGTGGGTGGACCTGACGGCCGGTGAGGGCCGCCAGGTGTCGGCGCTTCCCCCCGCGGTCGCGGCCTCCGAGGCACAGGTGGTGGTCGTGGACCCTGCCGGGCAGGCCGTGGAGCGTGCGCTGCCGGAGTTCGCACCGTCGTCGTCCACCCCGCACTCCGTGGTGGACGCGGCGACCGGGCGCCGTTACGGGGCACTCGGCCTGGAGGTCGAGAAGCGCCAGGTGTTCGTGATCAGCGGCATCGGCGACCTGCCGGCCAAGGTGGTGCTGGCCGAGGCACCGGGCTTCAAGATCGTCACCGATCACGCCGGGCTCTGGCGGACCGCCGACGGCCGGCTCCACTTCACCTTCCCCGCGACCGCACCGGGAGAGCCGCAACCCCTCCAGGGCTCCTACCTCATCGGCGAGATCGTCGTCGAACCGATGGCGGTGCTCCCGGGGGAACGGAGGCAGTCCCAGGAGGAGGCACTGGCGCGGCTGGACAGGGTGGAGCGGGCTCTGGACGCCAGGAACGAGCCGAACGCCGCTCCGCAGGTCCCCCTCGCCGCCCTGCTCCCCGCCCAGGACGGGTGGAAGACCACCGGGTTCGGCGACAAGGCCCTGGTCGGCCCCAACCCGTCCGGGACGGACCTCGCCTACGTACAGCCCACCCTGGGCTTCCCCGCCCTGGGCCTGAGCGCGCTCCTGGACGCGGCGGTCGACCGGCTCCCGAAGGGGTCCATCGGGGCGGTGGAGGCGTCGGGCAGGGAATTCGGGATGAAGGCCACCGCGCACTTCGTCCGCGTCCTCACCGGCCGGACCGATGTGCCCGACGTGGTCGTGCCCTTCCTCGCGCCGATCCCGGACATCGACGAACTGTGGGGCTACCTGCGGTTCATCTACGCCCACACCGTCGCCAGGCCGAGCGGCGTCATCCTCAACCAAGGCCCGACCGGGTTCATGGCAAAGAACGGCCTGGCGGTGGCGTCGCGCCCGGCCCTGGACCGCGTCCTGCGGGCCCTGCGGCCTCGCACCCGGGAGTTCCTCGACCAGCACCACGACGGAGTCAGCGCGAGCCTCGCCGCCACGCTCGCGAGGCTGCTGGAGCTGTACCGCAAGACCATCACACCGGACAAGCCGTTCTTCCCGGGCTTCTTCGACGCCACGATCGGCGATGTGCCGTCGGCCCGCGAGCACACGACGTCCGCGCTGACGGGGCGTACCTCTTCGGGCAAGGTCGTCACCCAGAAGCAGATGGTCGACATGGACGACGACCGGTACCCGACCCTGGACACCGACGACGGCCGTCTGGAGATCCCGCTGGTCCTCGCCGAGCTGCGGCACTTCGCCTACGACGGTGGTCAGCTGATGACACCGCAGGACATCCGGCGGGCCGTGGCCGAGTTGTCGGAACTCAGCCGCGAGGCCTACCGGCGGGCGCTCACCCACCGGGCCCCGCTGCCCGAAGACGTCCTCCGCGAGTCCGTCAACCGGGTCCTGGACAACCAGGCCGTCCGGGGCCTCGCCCACTTCGTGCAGATGGTGCTGATGGCGGGGCTGCCGCAGCCCGGCGGCAGTACCCGGCGACTGATGTCGGTGGGGGAGAGCCAGGAGATCTCCCGTGCGCTGGGTGAGTACGCCCTGGGCATCCCGCTGCCCGCCGCCCACCCCGTGCACCAGGCCCTGCGTAGGGCCTTCGACGAGGCGTCCGAGGCCCTCGACACGCTGCCCGCACAGCATCAGGCGAAGCTCCGGGCGCTGGTCGACGTGGCGCGGGGCGCTCTGGAGATCCTGGCCGATCCCGAGCGGACTCCGCCGCCGATGGTGTGGGCGTCGGAGCTGGTCGCGGTGGACGGCTCCCGGATCCTTCTGGACCGGGTGCTGGCGATCAGGCACCGCGACGCGCGCGACCAGCCGGTGGGGACGTCCTCCCGCCCGGTCGAGGACTGGCAGGACACCCACCGCCAGACGTACGGCCTGCTGTCCGACGTGGTCGGTTACAGCTTCGTGCGTCCGGGCCCGGTGCCGCTGGAAAGCCCGGTCCAGACGCTGCCGTTCGCCGACGCGTACCTGGTCGGGCTCCGCGGCGGCCCGGGAGCCGCCGCGCTGGCACTGTCGGACGGCACCGACGCGGTGGTCGACTACGAGCGGATCGTGGACTTCCTCTTCGCGGTCGACGGAGACCTGACCGCACTGGCCCCCGAACGCCCCGTCGTGGTAACGGGAGCCGACCTGGCCGGTCCTCCGCCCGCCGACCCGCTGGAGACGCCGGTGGCCGGCCAGATCCTGGCCAACGGCCTGGGCCGCTGGGTCTGGACCACCGGCAGCGGCATCGAACCCTTGCTGGCTCCCGCGGACGGCCCGACCGGACCGCGCTGGCAGCTGGCCGAGGGCGACTGGTGGGCAGGTTTCCGCCCCGAGCCCTCGACCCCCGAACTGGCCCGGTGGGCCGAGCAGATCACCGGCCATCAGGGGCGGGCTCCGGACGTCCTACGATGGGTGCGGGCGATCCGGCTGGTCTACGGTCCCGCACTGGAGAGCGACACGGCCGCGTTCGAAGTGCTCCTCCGGGGCTTCCGGGCGCTGGAACAGACCCGCGTCGCCCAGGGCTTCCAGACCTCACTCACCTGGAGCGACCTGCGGTACGCCGTCAGCTCCTACTTCGCGGCCAACGGCCGGCCCGAGCCCCCGCTGCCGGTGGCCCTGCAGTTCCTGCTGCTCTCCGCCGCGGGATCGACCGGTGTGGACCTGGAGCTGTCCAGGTTCTCGATCGCTCCGCAGCACCACAGTGCGCGGGCCTGGGACCGGGCCGCGATCGGCGGCGAGAGCACGCAGGACGAGGAGATGGTTCTCTTCGCGCCACCGCCGGGAGCCACCGCGCCACCGGCGCTGCCGTCCGCGCCGTCCGCCGCGGAGAGCGTCCCCGTGTCCCCGGCGGCGCCGGGCACGGCCACCGGGCCGAACGACCCCCTGCTGTCGGCGGAAACGCTGATCCCGGGGCCGTCCGGCCGCCCCCATGGCCGTAACTGGACCGGCGGGCCGGTCAGCCAGGTCGTGACGGGGTCGGTGCGGGTCATCGAGACCCGGCCGGGCGCCGAGCCGAAGACCGTGTCGCACTTTCCCGCCCCGTGGTCCGCAAGGGCCTACGTGGTGGCGGCGACGGGCGAGGACGGCCGGATACGGCTGCCGGACGGCCGCGTGCTGGACGGCGAGGAGATCGGCGACGTACTGGCCGCCGACCCGGAACTCGCCGGGCTGCCGAAGGACGTCCCCGTCGTCCTGGCCGTCCCGTTCGCGGGACAGCAGTACCAGGAGACGCTGCAACGGGTCGCCGACCGGCTGGGCCGCGCCGTGCGGGGCCCGAGCGGCGACGGCGGACTGGTCCCCGACGGCACCGGCAACGCGCATTTCCTGGCGTTGGTGGACAGCGACCCGGACGCGCCGATCGGCTCCTGGGTGCAGGCGTCCCCTTCGGCCATGACCGACCCCTACCCGGATCGTGCCTGGACGGCGCTGGACGGGACCACGTTCCACGACAGCGACGTGTACACACAGCCGGTGGCGGACGGGCGGCAGGAGCGCTACGGCCGGCTGGCCGTACCGCGGGAGGACGGAGTACGGAGGCGGGAGGAGGGCTTCCGCGCCTTCCGCCAGATGCGGCGGCTGAGGCACCGGACACCCGCCGGCGCGGGCTACCAGGAGACCGGCTCGGAACCGGTCTCCATGGACCCGGCGGTCTACGTGTACGCCGCCCACGGGTTGCCCGGAGGGCTGGTGCTCCCGCTGCGTGACGGCCGGACGGTGTGGCTGGGCAAGCAGGACGCGGCCGCGTACATCGCGGGTCTGCGTGAGGTGCGGGAGCTGCCCCCCGGCCACCGGATCCACCTGGAGGTCTGCTGGAGCGCGTCGGACGGTGACCCCTCGCGGTCGCAGCCCTCGCACGCTCCGGCACCCCATGTCGACGATCCGCTGGGTGAGGTCCCGCTCGCCCAGCACGTGGCGAACCTGACCCGCCGGGACACCGACGGGGCCACCCGGCTGACCGGCTTCGACAAGGCCGGGCGCTCGACGGTGGACGCGGCGAACGGTGAGCGGGGCCGCCGGGTCGTGCGGCACCCCGAGCCGCTGGAGCACGAGCTGGACCAGCTGGCGCGGGACGCGGGGCTGCACCGTGTGCCGGGCGACGTGCCGCCGGAGACGCGGGCGACGACACTGCGCCTGGTACGGGCGCTGCGGACCGCCTTCGGCGACGGGATCGAGGACGACCGCGGGACTCCCGGCGGACGGTACGAGCAGGCACTCAAGGGCATCGGCGCGCTGGAACGCCTGCGGGCCAACGATCCGCTGCTCAGCCAGTTCACCCCGTTCCGCATGGACATGTTGGACTTCTACGTCCGGGAACACACCGACCGCACCCCGGACGCGGCGGGCTACCTCGCCCTGTTCGACTTCGCCGCGGCCCGCCTGGCGGCCGACCCCGAGGCAGAGCTGACCGCGGTGGTGGAGGTGCCGGCCCTTCAGGTCACCTTCAGGCAACTGGCTTCCACGGGTGAGCAGATGACCCGCCACGTGCAGTCACTGTCCGCCTCGGCGCCGTACACCCCGGCGCACGTCGCGTCCACGCTGTGGGCCATGGCGCGCGCCGCCCAGATCTTCAGCCTGACCACCCGGGCCGACCGGGAGGCCATGGGCCGCAGGGTCCTCCACCTGGACGCGGCGACCGAGTGGCAGCGGTCGCACCACGAGGCCCTGTGGACCCTTATGTCGCGGGCGATCGCGGAGGGCGTGGACGTCTCCGACCACGACCTGCTGGCCGCCCGTCACCTGAGGGAGGCCGGTGCCTTCGGCCCGGACACCCAGCTCAGGCGGGGATCCCACGTCCAGGGCGTCAATTGGTCCGGCACCGCCGCACCCGGCGGTATCGACTGGGGCGCCGTGAATCAGGTGGTGCCCGGGCCCGCCGGGGCCACCGTGCGCCCGGTCCGGCCGGCCTGGACCCTCCCGGGCAGGCCGATGCCCACCCTGCGCGTGGTCGAGGCAGGCCCGGGCGGCACCATCGTCGTCCACATCCCCGGCCGCGCCCCCGTCACCGTCCCGGAGAACGAGTACCTGGCGCTGCTGGGACTCGACCCGGAGCTGAGCACCGCCCCCCTGGGCACTCCCGTGCTCTTCCTGACCACCGGTTCAGGGGCGCTGAGCCCGCAACTGGTGCAGCGGTTCTCCCAGACCACCGGACGCCCTGCCTTCGGTCACAGCGCGCCGATGATCCTCGCGCCGGCCGCCGACCCCTCCGCGGCCCTCAGCATCCTCACTCTGCCGGCCCCGGCGGGCGCGGCCCCGGCCCGCTGGACCGCCGCCACCCGGCAGCAGACCACCGGCCGGGCCGGCCTGTTCGTCTTCGGCCCGAAGGACACGGCCCCGGCGCCGCTGCCGGACGTCGGGGCGCTGAGCATCGGTGAGGGGGCACAGCCGTCGGCGGGCTCCTTGCTGTCGCCCCAGACCCTGATGACGAACGCGTCGGGCGCGCCGCGCGGCCGCAACCTGACGGGCGAGAAGGTGCGCCAGCTGCGGATCGGGCGGGTGCGGGTGTTCGAGGAGCAGCCGGAACAGCCGTTGAAGGAGGTGCCGGGCGCGGACGCGGCCGCGCCGTGGGGGGACTCGGCGTACGTCGTGTGGGGCGGGAGCCACCCGGACGGTGTGCGATTCCCCGACGGGCGGGTGCTGGACGCCGAAAAGCTGGCGGCGGAGCTGGCGGCGGACCCCGAGCTGGCGAAGCTGTCGAAGGACGTCCCGGTCGTCCTGGTGGTGCCGAATCTGGCGAACGAGCGATACCTGGAGTACCTGCGCGCCGTCGCCAACCTGCTGGAGCGGCCGGTGTGGGCGCCCAGCGGCGACGCCCGTCTGGTGCGCAACAAGAAGCGCGAGCACGTCCCGGCGCTGATCGACCACGGCCCGGACCAGCCGCTCGGCTCGTGGGTGCCGTTCCACCCGACGAAGGCGGTCGCACCGCTCCCGGACCGTACATGGACGGCGCTGGACGGCACGACGTTCCGCGACAGCGACGTCGCGTCCCGGCCCCTGGTCTCCGACCGGAACGAGCGGTTCGGCCGGATGTCGCACGTGGACGACGTACGGGACCGTGAGCGGCTGATGAGGACGTACCTGCGCGCGAAGAAGCAGGTCCACCTGATGGCGTCCGGCAGCAGGACCGCTTTGATCAGCGAGGAGACGCGGACCCCTGACCCCGCGGTGTACGTGTACGTCGCCCACGGGCTGCCGGGCGGTCTGCTCCTGGCCCTGCGGGACGGCCGGACGGTGTGGCTGGGCGCGGCGGACGGCGGACGGTACCTCGGCGGGCTCCCCGAGGTCACGGAGCTGCCGAACGGCCACCGCGTGAAGCTGGAGGTGTGCTGGAGCGACTCCGCGGGGAACCCGGCGCTGCCGCAGCTGGACAACCGGCCGGCGCCCCCGGTGCACGACCCGCTGGAGGAGGTGTCCCTCGCCCAACACACGGCGAACGCGAGCCGTCGGGTGACCGACGGGTCGCTGATGAGCAGTGGCTTCCACACCGACGCCCACATCCTGCACGACACCCCCGGCGGAGTGGCCGGGCGGCGCAGGGACGTGGTTCCCGAGCCCCTGCCGCACGAGCTGGACCGGATGGCCCGGGCCGCGGGACTGCACACCGGTGAGGGCGAGGCCTCGCCCGAGGTGCGCGCGACCACCCTCCGGCTGGTGCGGGCCCTGCGGATCGTGTTCGGCCCCGAGGCCGAGACGGACGGCCCACTTCACGAACAGCTGCTCAAGGGCATCGGCGCGATGGAGACCCTGCGCGCCAACGACGCGGCGCTGAGCCGGTTCACGCCGTTCCGCATGGAGCTGTGGAGCTTCATCGCCCAGCGGCTGGGGGGCAGGCCGCCGAGCCCCGAGGACTACCGCAAGGTCCTGGACCTCGCCGCACGGCTGGTGGCGCAGAAGCCGACGGCCCCGCTGAGCGAGGCCGTCGCGGACCCGGCGATTCTCCACGCCATGCGGCAGGTGACGCAGCTCGGTGCGGCCGTCGTGCGGAACGTGCTGAGGCAGCCGGAGAGCGTCCCGGTGACCAAGCGCGCCGTGACGCACGCCTTCTGGGCGATGGCCGGCGCCGCCCAGCAGATGGCCGGCCGGGACGACGCGTTCACGGAGAAGCTGGGCCGCAGGGTCCTCCACATGTTCCCCGACGAGCAGTGGGCCCCGGTGAGGAAGCAGCAGCTGTGGATGCTGACGGCCCAGGCGATCTCGGCCGGTCTCGATCCGGCGGACTTCTTCACCCTGTCCGCCTTCCACCTCGCGTCCAAGGGAGCGTTCGGACCGGCCCACCATCTCAGGGAGGGCGAGAAGTTCCAGGGCTTCAACTGGAGCGGCAGGCCCGCCCCCGGCGGTGTCGACCTCCGGGGTGTCGGCAGGCAGGGCAAGGAGGGTGACGGAAGCACCCTCGAGCACTTCCGCGCGCCCTGGACGGCCGAGGGGGAGCACGAGGACGTCGTGGTGGTGTGGACGGACACCGACGCCGAAGGATTCGTCGTCCTCCACCTTCCCGGCACGCCGCCGTTGCGGGTGGCCGACAAGGAGTTCCTGGCCCTGCTGGACCTGGCGCCCGTGCTGCGCATGACGGCGCTCGGGGTTCCGGTGCTGTTCGTGCTGTCCGGTGCGGGCAGCGGCATGGGGCGCCCGATGATGCTGTCGGAGGCGTTCTCCAACCGCACCGCGCGTAACGGCTGGGCGTACAGCGGGGCGCTCACGGTGGCACCGACCACCCCGGCCCCGGGCGCCACGGCCGCCCCGATGCGTCTGATCGGCCTGCCGGAGACGGCGAGCGGGAAGCCTGGAGTGTGGCGCAAGGCATGGCTCCAGGGACTCAACTCCAGTGTCCTGGCGCCGGCTCCCTACGGTGATGCCCTGTTCTCCTCGCCGAAGCCGTCCGCGGTGCCGCGGAGCCTGACCGGGGCAGAGGCCACCGTGCCGCCGCCGCTCAGCCGTGCGGAGCTGACGGCGCTGGCGCGCCGGGTGGCGGGCCGCGAGCCGGTGCACGTCATGACGGTCGAGCGGTGCCTGGTGCTGCTGGGCGCGCTGCGCGCCGAACTGTTCCGACGGGGGGTGCGTCCGGCGCTGACCGCGGACGATTCGGTGGCCCTCGGGAATGCCGCGGAGTCGTCCCTGGTGATGGGCCCCGGGTGGCGCCGGGTGCGGTCGTGGGCATCGGTGGCCGGGGCGGTCGCGGCCCAGGGGCCCGGAGCGGTGGCGTTCGTCCTGGCGCGCCGTCAGGGCCCGCTGGCGGGGCACGCGTGGGCGGCGTACCACGCGAGTGGGCGTGGCGGTGTGCTGTGGATGGACCTGTCGGCCGGTCACGGCCGTCAGGTGTCGGCGCTCCCGCCGGCCGTCGCCGCGTCCGACGCGCGTGCCGTGGTCGTCAGCCCCTCCGGGCAGGCTCTGGAGCACGCGCTGCCGGAGTTCTCCCAGTCGTCCTCCACGGTGCACGCTGAGCTGGACGCGGCGGTCGAACCCTCGTACGGCGCCATCGGGCTGGAGCTGGAGGAGCGCCGGGACCTCTTCATCGCGGTGCCGGGCCGCATCACCACGACACTCGTCCTGGCCCACGGCCCCGGCATCACGCTCGTCACCGACAGCCGGGGCTTCTGGATGACGGCCGACGGCCTGCTCCACGTCGACAAGCCGCAGGTGGCACCCGGAGAACCGCAGCCCGTCCGGGGGAAGTACGCCATCGGTGAGTTCGTTCTCGATCCGATGGCGGTGATCCCGGGAGAGCGGAGGCAGACCCAGGAAGAGGGCATGGCCCAGCTGCAGCGGGCGCGGGCCGCCGGGAGGATCGCGGACGAGCGGCAGGTCGCCGTGCCGCTCACCGAGGTGCTGGGACCGCTCGGCGGCTGGACGTTCACCGAGGTGGGCCTGGAGACGAAGGTCAACCCCGCCCCCGAGGGCTTCGACTGGACCGCCTACACCCAGCTCACCGTCGGTTACCCCACGCTCGGCCTCCGGGAACTCCAGGACATCGTCTACGAGCGCTTGGCCGTCGGACAGTTCGAGGCCATGACAGCCGGCGCCCGGAGCTTCGGCCAGATGGTCACCACGACGTTCGCGAACCACGTCCTCGGCGCGAACATGGTGGAGAACCACATCGTTCCGTTCCTCGCGGCCATCCCGGACGTCGACGAGGTGTGGGGCTACGGATGGCTGGGGTTCCAGAACGTCGCGGCCGCGCCGGTCGGCAACGTCTTCGACAACTCCCGGCCGCCGGGGACCGATCCGGAGCTCATCAAGAACCTCCTGCCCGCTGCCTCGCGGCACGCCCTGGACCGTGTCCTGCGGTCGCTGCGGCCCCGTACCCGGTTCTTCCTCGACGAGCGCCACGACCAGCTCACCGAGGACGCCGTCCAGCACCTGGGCAGACTGCTGGAGTTCCACCGGCAGCGGCTGACGCCGAACCTGCCCCCCGAGACCGATTTCTTCGACACCGCCGGCACCGACGTGCCCACGCCCCGCGAGCACTGGACGGCCGTCCTCACCGGCCGGACGTCCCAGGGTGCCCTCATCAGCCAGCGCTACGCCGTCGGAATGGACGACGGCGACTACCCGACCCTGGACACCGATGACGGCCGGCTGGCCGTTCCGCTGGTCCTCGCGGAGCTGCGGCACTTCGGATACACGGGCCAGTTCATGACGCCCGACGAGGTCCGGCGGGCCGTCACGGAGATGTCCGGCTTCAGCCTCGGCGCCTACGAGCGCGCGCTGAGACACCGGGCCCCGCTGCCCGAGGACGTCCTGCGCGAGTCCGTCCTGCGGATCGTGGGCAACCCGGTGGTGCAGGGCGTCTCTGGCTTCCTCGTGGTGGCCGCGCGAGCGGGCATCCCGCAGGTCGGCGCCCCCACCAGGAAGCTGATGACCGAGCGGGAGAGCAGGAACATCGCGCTCGCGCTGGGCGCATACGCGCTGGGCAGGCCGCTGCACGCCGGTCACCCCGCCTACCAGGGCTTGCGGACGGCGCTCACGGAGGCGTACGAGCTGCTGCCCCACATACCCCCGGGAGGCCGGACGAAGGCCCGGGGGATCTTCGACGCGGCACGCACCGCCCTGGGCATCCTGACCGACCCCGGGCAGACCCCTCCGCTCCTGCAGTGGTTCTCGGAGCTGGTCGCGCTGGACGGGTCCCGCGTCCTCCTGGACCGGGTGCTGGTGATCAGGCACCGCGACGCGGACGACAAGCCGGTGGGGACGTCCTCCCGGCCGCTGGGGGACTGGCAGGACGGGCTGCGGCAGACCTACGGCCTGCTGCCCGAGGTGTCCACCTTCACCTTCCTGCGGCAGGGCCCCGAGCCGCTGGAGAGTCCGGTCCAGACGCTGCCGTTCGCCGACGCGTACCTGGTAGGGCTCCGGGGCGGGCCTGCGGGCGCGGCCCTCGCGCTGGCCGACGGCGCCGAGGTGGCGGTCGGCTACGACCGGGTCGTGGACTTCCTGTTCGCGGTCGACGGAGACCTGACCGCGCTGGCCCCCGAACGCCCCGTCGTGGTCGCGGGAGCCGACCTGGCCGGTCCTCCGCCCGCCGACCCGCTGGAGACGCCGGTGGCCGGCCAGATCCTGGCCAACGGCCTGGACCGCTGGGTCTGGACCACCGGCAGCGGCATCGAAGCGTTCCTGGCGCCCTCCGACGGAATTGCCGGACCGCACTGGCAGCTGGCCGAGGGCGACTGGTGGGCGGGTTTCCGCCCCGAGCCCTCGACCGCCGAACTGGGCCGGTGGGCCGAGGAGATCACCGGTGACCGTGACCGGACTGCGGATGTGCGGCGGTGGGTGCGGGCGATCCGGCTGGTCTACGGTCCCTTGCTGGAGAACGACGCGGCTGCGCTGGAGGCGTTGCTGCGGGGCTTCCGGGCGCTGGAGCAGACCCGCGCGGCCAACGGTTTCCGGACCTCACTGACCTGGAGCGATCTGCGGTTCGCCGTGAGTTCCTACTTCGCGGCCAACGGTCAGCCGGAGCCCCCGTTGCCGGTGGCCCTGCAGTTCCTGTTGCTCTCGGCCGCCGGTTCGACGGGTGTGGACCTGGAGCTGTCCAGGTTCTCGATCGTTGCGCAGCACCACAGCGTGCGGGCCTGGGACAGGGCTGCTGTGGGAGGCGTGCCGGCGCAGCCGGCCGAGACGTCCTTCTACGGGCCGTCGGACACCGGGCCCGCCTCCGCGGTGACCCCCGCCGTGCCCCGGGAGGTGTCCGGGGCGTTCACCGGCCCGACCGACCCGCTGCTGGCGCCGGAGTCCCTGGTCACCGGCCCGTCGGGGAGTCCGCAGGGCCGCAACTGGACGGCCGGGCCGATGAGCAGGGTCCTGCCGGGATCGGTGCGGGTCGTCGAGACCCACCCGGGTGCCGCGCCGAAGCTGGTTTCGAGCGGACCCGCTCCGTGGCCCGAGTCGGCGTACGTGGTGGCGGCCGACGGTGAGGACGGGCGGGTGCGGCTGCCGGACGGCCGCGTGCTGGACGGCGAGGGGATCGCCGACGCGCTGGCCGCCGACCCGGAACTCGCCGGGCTGCCGAAGGACGTTCCTGTCGTCCTGGCCGTCCCGTTCGCGGGGGACCGGTACCAGGAGATGCTGCGGGTGGTGGCCGACCGGCTGGGGCGCACCGCGTGGGGGCCGAGTGGGATGGGCCGCCTGGTTCCCGACGGCACCGGGGACGCGCACGTCCTGGCGATGACGGACCCCGACCCCCAGGCGCCGGTCGGGGAGTGGGTGGCCGTCGCCCCGTCGGCCGCGACCGGACCGTCCGCGGACCGCGCGTGGACGGCGCTGGACGGGACGGCGTTCCGCGACAGCGACGTGGTCACGCGCCCGCTGGCCGACGAGAACCACGAGCGGTTCGGCCGGCTGGCCGCCCACCGGCAGGACAGGCTGCGGCGCCGCGAGCGGGACTTCCGGACCCTCCGCAAGATCCGACAGCTCGTGCACTGGACGCCCGCCGGTACCCAGGCCCATGTGTCGGCCTCCGAGCCGGTCTCCATGGACCCGGCGGTGTACGTCTACGCCGGCCACGGCGAACCCGGCCGGATGCAGCTTCCGCTCCGTGACGGGCGGACGGTGTGGCTGGGCAAGCAGGACGCGGCCGCGTACATCGCGGGTCTGCGTGAGGTGCGGGAGCTGCCCCCCGGCCACCGGATCCACCTGGAGGTCTGCTGGAGCGCGTCGGACGGTGACCCCTCGCGGTCGCAGCCCTCGCACGCTCCGGCACCCCATGTCGACGATCCGCTGGGCGAGGTCCCGCTCGCCCAGCACGTGGCGAACCTGACCCGCCGGGACACGGACGGGGCCACCCGGCAGACCGGCCTGGACGGCACCCGGCGTTCCACCATGAGCGCGGCCGACGGCGAGCGGGGCCGCCGGGTCCTGCACCGGCCCGAGCCGCTGGACCACGAGCTGGACCAGCTGGCGCGGGACGCGGGGCTGCACCGCACCCCGGGGGCGGTGCGGCCGGGGACGCGGGCGACGACACTGCGGCTGGTGCGTGCGCTGCGGACGGTGTTCGGCGACGGGATCGAGGACGACCGCGGGACTCCCGGCGGACGGTACGAGCAGGCACTCAAGGGGATCGGCGCGCTGGAGCGCCTGCGGGCCAACGACCCCCTGATCAGCCCGTTCACCCCGTTCCGCATGGACCTCCTCGACTTCTTCGTCCAGGAGTACACCGGCGGTGCCCCGGACCGGGCCGGGTATCTCGCCCTGCTCGACCACGCCGCACAGCGGATCGCGGCCGATCCCACCGCCCGGCTCACGGACGCGCTGCCGTCGCCGGCGCTCCAGCTGACCGTGAAACAGCTGACGGACGCGGGTGAGCGGGCGATCCGCCAGGTGCAGTCGCTGCCCGCGTCGGCGGCGCTCACCCCGCGGCACGTGGCGTCCACCCTGTGGGCCACGGCCCGGGCCGCCCAGATGTTCCGCCCGATGTCACCCGCGTACCGGCAGGCCGTGGGCCGCAAGGTCCTGCACCTCGACAGCTCCACGACCTGGAGCCGGTCGCACCAGGTGGCCTTGTGGGAGCTGTGGGCCAAGGCGATCGCGGCGGGCCTGGACGTCCTGGACCACGACCTGCTCGCCGCGTACCACCTGGCGGAGAGCGGTGCCTTCGGCCCGGCTTCCGTGCTGAAGCAGGGGCCCAACGTCCAGGGCGTCAACTGGTCCGGCACCCCCGCACCCGCAGGCATCGACTGGAGCACCGTGCGCCGGGCGACGCACGGGCCCGACGGGACGAGGACGCACCCGCTCACGCCCGAATGGACCGGCCCGGGCAAGCCCATGCCCGTCCTGAACGTGGTCGAGGCCGACCGGACCGGCGCACCCGTCCTGCACCTGCCCGGCCGCTCCCCCGTCCGCGTACCCGAGAACGAGTTCCTGGCCCTGCTGGGCATGGCCCCGGCGCTCCGCAAGGTCCCGCTCGGCACTCCGGTGCTGTTCCTGACCACCGGGCCCGGGGCCCTGAGCCCGCAGCTGGTGCAGCGGTTCTCCCAGCTGACCGGGCGCCCCGCCTACGGCCACAGCACACCGATGACGCTCACCGCCGGCAGCCCCGCCGCCCCGCTCGGTGTCGTCGTCCTGCCTGACCCGGACACCGGGGCCCCGGGTCACTGGACCGCCACCGCCCGGCAGCAGCCCACCACCGGGCCCACCACCGCCCAGGAGCATCTGGCCCTCTTCGGTCCCGCGTCCCCGACAGGGCAGGCGGCGGACCCGTTCCAGGACCCGGACACCGTGCTGCGGGACCGCTCCGGGGTGGTGCGCGGACGTGACCTGGCCGGGGCGTGGATCGACCGGGTACGGATCGACCGGGTGCGGGAGGTCACGGGCGGTCAGGGCAGCCCGGAGGTACCGGGTCCTGTCCGGCGCGCGCCGTGGGGCGGTGAGGCGTACGTGGTCGGGGACCGGGCCCCGGACGCACGGCAGCTGAGCCCCGAGGCGTTCGCCGAGAAGCTGGCGGGCGATCCGGAACTGGCGAAGCTCCCGCCCCACGTGCCGGTGGTGCTGGCGATCCCGTACGCGGGCTCGCAGTACCTGGAACTGATGCGCGCGGTCGCCGGCAGGCTGGGCCGGCAGGTGTGGGCCCCCAGCGGAGACGGGCGGCTGCGGTACGACGCCGCCCTGGACGCCCACGTGCCGACGATGGTGGTCCGGGACACCGCGGACTGGCACGGCGACTGGGTACCGTTCGACCCGCCCGCGGCACCGGCGCCGTACGAGGACCGTGAGTGGACCTCGGTCGACGGTACGACGTTCCGTGACAGCGACGTGGCCACCCGCCCCCTGGTCTACGACCGCCGCGAGCGGTTCGGCCGCATGTCGATGAACGACGACCTGGCCAGCCGGGAGGTGATGCTGCGGGCCTTCTTCGACAAGCGGCGGCTGATGCACTACGTGGCCACCGGCGAAGGTGACCTGCAGGTCGGCACCGAGCCGTTCACCCCGGACCGCGCGGTCTACACGTACTACGGCCACGGGCTCCCGGGCGCGCTGGTGGTCGTCCTGCGCGACGGCCGGACGGTGATGCTGGACGCCGCCGACGGCGGGCGGTACATCGGCGGACTGCGCGAGGTCGGCGAGCTGCCCGCCGGCCACCGGATGGGGCTGGAGGTCTGCTACGCGGGCTCGGCGGGCGACCACCGCAACCGTCAGGAGGAGGGCCGCCCGGTACCTCGCGTGGACGACCCCCTGGAGGTGGTGTCCCTCGCCCAGCACACGGCCAATGTCAGCCGGCGGGAGGTCGAGGCTTCGTCCCTGGTCAGGGCGTTGGACGATGACTCCCGCGTGCTGGAGGACACCCCCGGCGGTGTGATCGGGCGTACGGAGCGCGTCCGGCCGGAGCCGTTGGACGGTGAGCTGGACCAGCTGGCGCGGACCGCGGGCCTGCACCGCGACGCCGGCGCCGTGCCGCCGGAGACCCGCGCTGCCACACTGCGGCTGGTCCGTGCGCTGCGCCTGGTGTTCGGCCACGGCGTCGAGGACGACCGCGGGGTGCCGGGCGGCCGGTACGAGCGGGCGCTGAGGGGCGCCGCCGCACTGGAGACCCTGCGCGCCAACGACCCCGGCATGCGGCTGCTCACGCCGTTCCGGACGGACCTGTGGACCTTCCTCGCCCGGCGGATCGGCGGGGACACCCCGGACCAGGCGGCCTACCTGCGCGTCCTGGAAGCGGCCGGGGACCAGGTGGCCCTGCGGCCGGATGCCACGCTCGGCGAGATCCTCCCGGACACCGCGCTGACGTACACCGTCGACGAGCTCTCGGGCAGCGAGGGACCGGGGCTCGTCCGGGACGCGCTGGGACTGCCCGGTTCCGTGACGGTGCGTCCGAAGGACACCGCACGGGCCTTCTGGGCGACGGTGGCGGCGGCCGACCTGATCCTGTTCCGGATGAACCCGGCGGAGCAGGAGAGCCTGGGCCGCAGTGTCCTCCACCTGGCGCCCACGGACGCGTGGAGCGATGACGCGGTCATGGAGCTGACGCTCCTGGCCACCCGGGCCCACGCACGCGGTGTGGACATCTCCGACCCGCATCTGCTGGCCGCCCACCACCTCCGTGAGCTGGGCGCCTTCAAGCAGATCCTCACCGACGGCACGGAGCCGACCGGCTACAACTGGAGCGGACGCCCGGCCCCGAACGGCGTGGACGGCAGCCGCTGGTACGCGCGTCTGAAGAGCGGCGGCGACATCCTCGACATCCCCCACCCGGCGGAGTGGAAGTCCAAGGGGCCGTCCGGGGCGTCCCTGGTGATCTGGACCGGCATCCGCCAGGACGACGGCGGCATCGTCGTACACCTGCCCGGGCACCCGCCGCTGCCCGTCACCGACGAAGAGCTCTGGGCACTTCTGGACCTGGCCCCGCTGGTGACCGAGGCGGGCGTGGACGTCCCCGTGGTCTTCCCGATGTCCGGCTTCACCGCCGGGGGAGCGAAGCGGACGCAGGCGTTCTCCGACCGCACAGGCCGCAACGCCTTCGGCTACTCGGGACCGCTCGACGTCCTCGAGGACGACCCGTTCGACCCGCTGCGCATCACCGCCCTCCGCGAGAAGAAGCTGGGGCAGTGGCGCAAGACCGTCTGGAAGGCCCGGCCGGTCCAGACCTCGTCCTCAAGCGTCGTCACCACGGCCCCGGTCACCGGCCCCAGGACCTCCGACGGGGCGGCCTCCGTCTGGCCGGAGCCTTCGGCCCGGCACGATTCCGGCGTCGGGACGTTCCACTTCGCGGGTGCCGGAGCCGGTGAACCGGACGGGCGGCCCGGCTACGCCTATCCCGCCGCCGTCCGGATCAATGCCACTCCCGTGTCCCCCGCCGACCTGGGAAGCACTCCGGACGAGGACACCACCGGCATCAGGAACGCCGCCGGTGACGATCCGGGCTGGGCGGTGCCGTCCTGGCGTCCCGCCGGATCGCCCGGCGCCGTACGGTTCGCGGGCATGTACCGGGACCGCGAGTGGCGGCGCCTCGGCACGGCCCTGGAGCTCGCGTACGCGGAGCACCTGGGCCAGGCCGCAGGGACCGCCGAGGCCGTACGCGACGCGGTCGCCCGTACGTACGGCGAACTCGCCGCGCGCCACGGCGAGGACGCGGCCCGGCGCGCCTTCTTCGCCCCGGACGCGGCCCCCGGGGACCCGGCCGCCGAGCTGGAACGGCTGCTCACTCTTCCCCCGGGGCCGTTCGCCCTCGACGCGCTGATGACCGCGCTCGTGTACGCGTCGTACGCGAGCCCCGGACTGCCGCGCGACGTCGCCGAGGCACTGTCCCGCCCGGCCGGGAACCGCGCGCGGTACGCGCCGGGCAGCGCCTACCGCGAGGTCCACGACAGCCGGGGAATGCGCCGGGTGGGCGGTGAGCACGGCCCCGCACTCCGGCTGCTGCGCGCCTACGCCGTGCTCGGCGCGTCGCCCGACCGGCTGCTCGCGCTGCGCGACGCGCTCGTGGCCTGGGCGGTCCCGGCCGACCTCCAGTCGCTCCAGGAGATCCTGCGCGCCTCCCACCGGCTCGGCCTGGGTACCGCCGCGGAGCGCGACCTCGCCCTGCGCGACGGCGCCGGACTCCACACCTGGGTGGCGGACTCGGTCAATGCGTCCGAGACCCATCGGACCGGCCAGGACGGGCCCGACCCGCGGTTCGTCCCGCCGCACCGCGTGCGGTACGCCGCCCGGATGACGTTCGGCCGGGACATCACGGGCAGCAAGCTGGACCTCCCCGGTGGCCTCGTGAAGCTGGTCGACGCCGCACTCGCCGGAACCCTGCCGTCCGACACCGCCCGCAGCCAGGCGCTCCACGCGTGGCTGAACCGCTACGGCGACGCCGGCAGAAAGGCCCTGGAGCGACTGGACCCGGCCCATCTGACGGCCGTGCACCTCTACAGCGGTGCCGACTACCGGCTGATGAAGGCGTTCCTCAACGGTGAGCGTTTCGGCACGGGGATGGGACGGCGCCTGGTGCGCCTCAACGCCTGGACGATGACCCGGAAGATGGCCGAGGTCGGCGCCGCCGACCTCCTTCCGGCGACACTCCGCAAGCAGGAAGGCTTCGCCGCCCTCTTCGACGCGATGTGGGAGGTGGACGACCTTCAGGAGGCGACCCCCGAGGTGGCCCGCCTCAGGCGCCGCCTCGACGCGATGGCGGACGCGGTGTACGACGAGCTGTCGCTGCACGTCGACATGACGATCGAGGCGCTGGAGATCCTGCCTCCGCTGAACGCCGACGTCTGGTGGGGCGACCGCGGGATGCCCGGCGCCTTGGGCGAACCCCCGTCGGACGGTCCGGTGTACGGCAGGGACACGATCACGATGCCGTTCTTCCGCAGCACGGCGCTGGTGCGGGGTGAAGCACTGGGCTTCATGCACCGGAGCAAGGGCGTGCCCGGTGACGCGCACCGCGGGCTGGTGCACGTGGCGCGCTCGACGGCGCGGGAGGTCAACCCGTTCGCGGTCCGGCCGCTGGAGACGGAGGCCCTGTACCCGCCGGGCGCCTCCTTCGACGTCTCCACCCGGACGATCGTCCCGGGCGACTCGCGGACGGAGCCCTACGAGTCCGTCGAGGTCCGCGAGGTGACGTCACGTCAGGACGTCCCGGGCGCCACGGGCCGCACCACGGAACCCGGCTCCCCGGACGAGCTGTTCGGTATTCCTCCGCTCGCCCCCGCCACCGAGGGCGGACCACGGCCCGCACCGGTGCTGCGCCTCGTCCACGGGCAGGACGGCGAGCTGATCGGTGTGGCCTCGTTCGACGACGCGGACTGGGCGGAGCGGCAGGAGCAGTACGGCAGGCTGGACCGCGCGCAGGGCTTCGTGTCGTGGGAGCGGGACGGCGCGGGCCGGCCGGCCGCGGCGGAGCAGGCGCTGCCGGCCGGGGGCACGGCCGAGGGGACGTTCTTCTTCGCGTCGCACGGCGGCCCCGACGGGCTGGCGCTGGCCACCGGGGACGGTGGCGTGCGGCGGGACGACGGGGCGTACGTGGGACGGCTGCTGCGCTCGGCCCGGGACCGCGGCTTCCGCAGCGTGACGGTGCTCGCGTGCGGTCCCGGCGACGTACCGCGGAACGAGGCCGAGGCCCGGGCGCGCGCCAGGCGGATCGCCGACGGGTCGGGGCTGCCGGCCCATCTCCCGGTGGGGCGCGTGGCCGTGTCCGACGGGCTGCCGCACCTGCTGGAGGACGCCGACGGGCGGGCCACGTACTGGGTGACGGAGTACCCGGACGGCTGGACGGGCCCCCGCGTTCCGGCCCCGGCCCCGGGCAACGGCAGGCGCGCCGCGTTCGGCTACCCGGCCCCCGGCCTGTCCAACGTCACGGGCAGCGTGCGGGACGCCGCCCCGGAGGATCTCGTCGCCGCCGACAGCGCCGGAGGAGCGCCCTGGTCGGTGCCGGCCTGGCGGCCCGCCGGAGCCCCGGGCACGCCGCGGTTCACCGGCTTCTACCAGGAGCGCGCGTGGCGCCAGGCGAGCGTCGACTGGGAGGACTCCCTCGCCGAGGCGCTCAGCGACGTCCCCGAACTCGCCGAGACGGCGGGGCTGGCGGTGCGCGGGGTGTTCGAGCGGCTCGCCGAGCGCAACGGGGACGAGGCGGCGGCGCTCGCCTTCTTCCCCCCGGACGCGACCCCCGAGGACCCGGTCGCCGAACTGGAAGGTCTGCTCGACGAGCAGCCGGGGCCGGAGGCCCTGGACGGGCTGATGAGGGCCCTCGTGTACGCCGCGTACGCCGGCCCGGGGCTGCCGAGCCGGGTCGAGGAGGCCCTCTCCTCGGACGGTGCGCGGCTCGTGGGCGACAGTGCCTACCGCGCCGTGCACGACAGCCGCGGTTTCCGCCGGGTGGGCGGCGAACGCGGGCCCGCGCTGCGCCTGCTGCGGATGTTCGCCGCGCTCGGCCTGCCGTCCGCCGAACTGCCGGTGTTCCGCGCCGCCGTGGCCGCCTGGACGATCCCGTACGACCTGCAGTCGCTGCACGAGGTGCTGCGCGCCTCCCACCTGGTCGGCATGGGCGACGCCGACGAACGCGCCGCCGCGACCCGGGACGGTGCCGCGCTCCACACCTGGACGGTGCGCGGGTTCACGGAGGGCGGACTACTGCCGCGCGAGGAGGACGGCAGTGAGCTCGCGGCGCTGACCCCGCCGCACCAGGCCCTCTACCAGGAGCGCATGACCTTCCCGTTCGAGCTGACCGGGACGATGGACGTACCGGACGCCCTCGTCACGATGGCCGACGCGGCTCTGGCCGGCGCGCTGCCGCGCCGCCCGGCCCCCCGGCTCCAGGTCATGGCCGAATGGCTGGAGCGGTACGGCGACCGGGGAGCCGAGGCGCTCAGGCGGCTCACCCCGGGGCACATCACGGCCCTGTACCTCTACAGCTCCTACGACTACCGGCTGATGAAGGCGCTGCTCAACGGCGAGCGGCTGGGGCAGGGCCTCAGCCGTCACCTGGTGCGCTTCCACAGCTGGCGCTACCTCCTGGAGTCGGCCCGCGAGGAGGAGCTGGACATGCCGCCGCTCACCCTGGTCAGCCAGCCCGACTTCACCGACCTGTACGAGGAACTGACCGAACTGCCGGACCTCGACACGCCGAGCCCGGAGCTGGCCCGGCTGCGGCGCCGCGCGGACATGATGGCCGACCGGCTCCACCGCGAGCTGAAGCTGCACATCGACATGGCCGTCGAGGCGCTGGAGATCCTCCCGTCCGTCGAGGGGACCGCGTGGTGGGGCGAGCGGGGAGCACCGGGCCCCATCCACCGGCCCGCCCTGAACGGCCCCATGTACGGTGCCGACACCATCCGCGTGGCGTTCTTCCGCAGCACCTCCCTGAAGGCCACGGAGGCGATCGAATTCGCCCTCGGGGACAAGCCGGTCCCCACCGGCTCGCACCGCAAGCTGGTCCAGGTCAGGAATTCGACGGCGCGCGACGGCACCCCCTTCCTCAAGCACCTCTCGGAAGGCGAGGCGCTGTACCCGCCGGGCATGGAGTTCGACGTCATCGACCGACGGCTCGTCGAGACCCATGGGCGGCCCCCGATGCTGCACGAGGTGGTCGAGGAGGCGACCCCGCTGCCCGACGGCCTCCCCGGGACGTCGCCGGCCGACCCGCTTCCCTTCAACCCGGCCGTGTTCGAGGACTCGGCGGACGACCTGTTCGACCTCGGACCCGACACCGACTCCGACATGTCCGACGCCGGTGGTCCGGACGCCGACGGCTACTCCGACCTCGACGCCCGCTCCGACGCCGGTGACGACGGCGCCTACCCGCAGCGTGACTACTGGAACGCCCCGTGGGCGGGTCAGGAGACGGCGCCGGCCCCCGAGGGGATCGTCGTCCAGGAGATCCGTGCGAACGGCAGGACGGTCGGCAAGGCATCCTTCAGCCGGCGTGACTGGGAGCTGCGCGAGCCCTTCTACGGCCGTCTGTCCGAGGCGACCCACTACACCGAGTGGAGTCGCGGCCCGGCCCAGGAACGCGTGGCCCGGCGGCGTCCCCTGCCCACCACGGCACGGTCCGGCACGTTCTTCTGGGCGTCCCACGGAGGAGTGGACGGCTATGCCGTCACCGGTGGGAACGACATGCCCGTCGGTGCGGACGGCGCGATGGTGGGGCGCCTGCTCGGCCAGGACCTGGCCGCTGCGGGCTTCACCACCATCACGGTCCTCTCGTGCGACTTCGCCACCGGCACCGGCGTGCCCACCGGCACCGCACCCGGGGGCGACAGCCTGCGGCGCGCCGTTCGACGGGCCGAGGGGATCGCCGACCTCACCGGCCTGGACGTGTACCTCAACACCGGCCGCACCGCGATCACCCCCGGGCGGGACGAGGACGGGCAGCCGACGGCAGACATCCACCTTCTGGAGGCCGCCGACGGCAGCCCCACGACCATGCTGCGCGTCACCCCGCGCTCCCGGACCGGCACTGACCTCGCCCTCCCCCTGCCCTCGACTCCCACCGGGGAGCCGGGCGCGTCCACCGGCGCGCCCTGGTCCGTGCCCGGATGGCGTGTCCCAGGATCACCCGAGAGTGTTCGATTCGCCGGGCTCTACCGGGACCGGCAGTGGCGGAACTACAGCTACCGTTTCGAGCTGGGCCTGGCGCAGAAGCTGGCCGCCGACCCCGAGGCTGTCCAGGGTGCCGTGCGTGCCCTCACCCGGCTCCACGACGTCCTGGCGCAGCGGCACGGCGCGCTCGCCGCGGACAGCGCCTTCTTCCAGGGGCCGGAGGCCGGGCAGTGGCTCGCGGCACCGGACGCGGTGCGCCGATTCCTGGAGGCCGGACCGTCCGTCCCCCAGGTGATCCAGGCGTTCGGCCACGCGGCCTACGGCGACGGGAGGCCCGTCACCCTGCTGAACACCCTGCCCGGCTGGCTCCGCTCACCGTGGGCTCCGCGGCCGCACGGACCGCGGCAGGGTGCGTACCGGACCGCGCACGACCCACGCGGATTCCGCTACGTCGGCGGGGTGGTCGGCCCGGCCCTGTGGTTGATGCAGGCCTACCGGGCGATCGGGGCGAGCGGACCCGAGCTGATGGCCTTCCGCAAGGCGCTGCTGGCCTGGTCGATCCTGACCGACACCCAGTCCCTGCACGAGGTGCTGCGCGCCTCCCACATGGCCGGCGTGGGCACCGAGGCGGAACGCGTCGCACTCACCCGCGACGGTGCCCGGCTGCACCGGGCGGCCGGACGTGCCTTCGGTGTCGGCCCGGTCCTGCCGCACCACCACGCCTACGACAGCAGGACGCGCTTCGTCTCCCGCTACGACGTCGCCGTTCCCGGGGACATCGCGGAGGCACTGACCGCGGCGCAGACCGGGGCACCCGTGGGGGAGGAACTGGCGCCACGGGTCAAGGTGGCCTCCCAGTGGCTCGAGCGGTTCGGGGAGCGGGGCCGGGCGTCCCTGCGTGCCCTGGCTCCCGGCCATCTGACGGCGCTGTTCCTCTACACCAGCCAGGACCACGAGCTCTTCAAGACCTATGTCACCGCGAGCCGCTTCGGCGCCGCCGGCCGCTGGATGTTCAGGCAGCGGATATGGCAGTACGTGCGGGAGGACGTCGTGGAAGCCGGCCAGGGCCTGCCGGAACTGCTGGACGCCCACGAAGGCCTGAGTGACGCGATATCCGATCTGCGGGACCTGGACACGGAGGCGACCGAGGAGGAGACGGCGGAGGAGACCAGGGCCATCCGCCGCCGGGTCGACCGGATCGCCGACAAGCTGTACGACGACATGGCCATGCACGTCGACATGGCGGTCGAGGCGCTGGAGATCCTTCCGCCGGTGAACGGCCCGGTCTACTGGGGTGGCTGGCTCCCCGGACCCCTGGACGCGATCGCGCAGGACGGGCCCCTCCTCACCAGGACCACGCTGTACATCCCGCGGTTCCGCAGCACCACCGAGGACTGGGAGACGGCGGGAGGGTACACACAGGGCGACCTCAGGGGGATGGGCGACGCCCAGGACCGGCACGCGATGCGGGGGTACGTGGCGCACTCCACCGCCCGCCAGGTGGCACCGTTCTCGGCCTGGATCGACGAGGAGGAGGTGCTCTACCCGCCGGGCACGGCGATGAGCGTGATCAGCCGCGACATCGAGACGGATGCCGCGACAGGGCGGCGTTTCGCCGAGTACGAGTTCCAGGAGATGCCCGCCTACCCCCCTCCGGTCCTCCACAACGCCGAGGACTGGCCGGTGCTGCCGCGCATCGTGGAGCTCACCGACGACGAGGCCGCCCTCCTGGAGGCCGGTGACGAGGCCACCGTCCTGGAGGCCGACGCCCCGGCACCTCCGGACGGCTACCGGCGCAACGGCCCGTACGCCGCCGAGTTCGACGGCACCGTCTACGCCCTCCACGAGTCACGGGGGGAGGGCGACCGGACCCTGGCCACCCTGCTCTTCGCCCTCCGCTACGCCGCGGCCGACGCCCTCCAGGAGGCGGGCATCGACACGGACGACGACCTCCGCGCCTGGCTGGACGGGGCCCTCACCGACGACGAGGCGTCCGAGGCGGAGGTCCCACCGGTCGACGCGAGCCGCCACCTTCCGCTGCGCCTCCTGGACAGGGTCGGGGCACCCCTCGACATCTCCCAGCGCGCAGAGGCCATGCTCCTCGGCGACAAGCTCCCGGCCGCAGGGGTCCCGCTGAGCGCCGTCCAGCGTCTTCGGGTGCTGCTGAGCGATTCCTCCTACGGGGCCGACGGCGCACCCGTGCCGATGGGGCCCCTCGTGACGGCGGTAACCCGCGGACTCGGGGTGGCGGTAGCCGTGGCCGGCCCGGACGGCGAGGTGACGCTCCACGGCGAGCGCACCGGCGCCGTACCCCCCGCACTGCTGGTCCAGGACGGGGACCGCCACCTCGCCGGGCTTGCGGACGGGCCGGGCGACACCACCGACGGGAGCGGGGCACGGCTGAACCGGGTGGTGGACGCCCTGTCCTCGGCGCCGGTGTCCGTGCTGCGCCCGGCGGCGGCGCCGCAGGCGCCGGAGTGGGTCATGGCCCGTATCCGCTACATGACGGAGGCCGCACGTTTCGAGGAGCGGCTGGGCCGGTATCTCGGCGGTCACGAAGCGGCGAACCGCCAGCTCGGCGTGATGACCGCGGAGCTCTGGACCCGGGCCGTGGCGGCGGATCGCTGGGCGGAACTCGGCTCGGACGACCCCGCCGTCGACGGCGCGGTGGGCACCTCCCGGGACCGGCTCCAGGCGGTCGCGGAAGCGGGCAACCTGCGCGAACGCATGGCCATGCTGTGGATCGGCTCCCGGTCACCGGACGGGCACGGCGGACTGATCTCCGACCTGCTCGGCAGCCCCGACCCGAACCCCGAGGTGATCACCGCGGAGTACCGGTCCTCCCGGCCGCCCGCCGAGACGATGACCGCCTACGAGGAGCTGGGCGCACAGCCGTACCGAACGCCCGAGGAGCAGGCGCGGCTGGCCCGCGCCGAGCGGGCGCTGCGCACACCGCTGCGCCCGGATGACCTGTCGCCCCCGCTGAGCGAGGCCGAGCGTGCCCTGATGCCGGACGACACCATCCCGTGGGTGCCGGGGATGAACCGCTACGACATCGCCATGAGCAGCGCTCCCCAGTCCGAGGCGGAGACGAGGGGAGCCCTGGTCCGGGCCGGTACCTCCGGCTCGGCCCACCGCCTGATGGCGCAGGCCGTGAAGATGCGCGACGCATGGGGCCTCGACGTCGACCTGGGCCTGGTGCGGATCGCGCTGATGGCCGAGATGCTGCAGGCGGGGCACCACACCCTGGACGAGATCATGCGGGGCACCCAACTGGTCCTCGAGCGACTGAGGGAGAGCGGCGCCGCGGAGCCGGCAGACCTCGACTACGTCGACAACTGGGGCCGTTACCACCGTCTCGCCCCCTTGACCGAAGCGGAGCTGCGGGAACACGTCGCCGTCGACGGCAGGTTCCCCGACGAGCACGCGCTGGACGCGGCGGGTCTGCCTGCCGACGGGGGGCCGACCGGTCCGGCGGACCCGGCCGACCCCGAGGTGGCCGAGTGGTCGGCGGACCATCAGGACGTACTGGACGACGCCTTGTCCGTCCTGGCGGCGCTGGGCCCGGCGGCCGCCGAGGTCCTGCCCGGTTCCGACGACGGCGTCCTGACCGCCGGTCGGCTGGAGCGCCTGGTCGACGCCTGGTTCCGGGCCCGGAACCTGACCCCGGCCGGCTCCCTCGCCGACAGGCTCCGCCGCATACTGGACGACTACCGCGCATGACACCCCACCACCCCAGCGAGGAGCCCATGAACGACGACACCGCCGGGGCCGGAGCCACCGACGACACCGTGCCGCCGGTCCCCGAGGAGATCGAGGAGGCGGCCCGGCTCGCTCCCGACCACTGGCTGGGCATGGTCGACCCCGCGTGGTCGGGGGAGGGCGAGCCGCCCGACTGGGCGGTGGTGGGCCGGTGGAGGTCCGGTCATGACGGTGACATCGAGGAGTGGCGCCCCAACGAGGAGTACCGCCCCTCGCCCCAGGCGCTCGGCTGGCCCGCTCCGACCGACCCGGTGGACGAGGCGGTCCAGCTCGCCGCCACCGGTTACGGCCCGGGCGAGGCGGTCACGCGGACGCTGGCCGTGGCGGAGGTCGCCGTCCTGCTCGGCCCCGGCGGCTTCCCCCTGTCGGCCACCTCGCCCGACGGGGCGGCGGTGGTGCCCGTCTTCAGCTCGCCCACGTACCTGCACACGGCCGGGCGCTTCGGCTACGAACTGGCGCCGGTGCGCGAACTGGTGGACCGGATACCGGAAGGCCATGTGCTCTACCTCAACCCGTCAGGGCCAGTCGGCATGGCCGTGGAGACCGACGCCCTGCGTCAGGCGCTCGACGAGGAGGCCCGGGGGACTGCGGGGACCGGCGAGGCGAAGGGGTCCGGAGAGACGCCAGCCTCCGCGCGCTCCTCGACGGACCGAGGCGCGGACCTGCCGAAGCACCCGGTCACCGTAACCCCCGCCGGCACCCGGGCCGGGGGCGAGGCCGGTCCGGAGCAGGTCGCCGGCCCCGGCGCCTGACCCCCCGTCGCACCGTTCCACCCACCGCGCATCGCACACCGAACACCGCACACCGATGGAGTTGCCCCGCATGACGAGCCCTTCCGGTACTCCGGAGCACGAGCCCGAGAACCCCGCCGAGGCGGTCACCCCGGACGGGCCCGCCGGCGTAGGCCCCGGCCCTTCCGCCGCACAGGGCGGCCCGTCCGCCGTGCTGAAGGGCCGGCCCGGATACCGGGAACCGCCCGAGGACTACGTCAAGGCGGCCAAGGTGGCCCCGAACCACTGGCTGTCCGTCATCGACCGGCACTGGAGCGGTGACGAGGGTGAGCCCCCGCCCTCCTGGGCGAGCCTCGGACGCTGGCGCAGCGACGAGAACGGGGAGATCGTCGAGTGGGAGCCGAACGACGAGTACCGGCCCTCACCCGACGCCCACGGCTGGGCCCCGCCGGTCGGCCCCGTGGACGCCGCCGTGCAGCTGGTCGCCACCGGGTACGCATCGGAGGACCTGTTCGCCCTGATGCTCGCCGACGCCGAAGTGGCGGTGTGCGTCGACGGGCAGGGCGGCCTGGCGGTGACCGACGCGGAGGACGGTACGGAGGCCGTACCCGTCTTCTCGACGGCACCGGAGTTGGAGCAGGACAAACTGCCCCCGCACGAGGTGATGCTCGTACCCGATCTCCTGGACCGGCTGCCGGAGGGCAAGGAGGTGCTCTTCCTCAGCTCCTCCGCCCCGGTGGGCCAGCTCGTCACGGCGGACGCGCTGCGTGCGGCCATGGCCGAACTGGAGAGGTTCGCGGCGCTGGACGACTTCGACGCGTGGCCGCCCGAGCCCGCACCGGCCGACGGCGCTCCCGGGACGGGCGTGGACCAGCAGGACACCGGGGCGGGGGAGGACTGGCCCGACTTCCTGGGCGCGGGCGAACTGCCGCGGCCGGACGGACCGGAGGAGGGGTTCGGTACCGGCGCGGACACCGCGCAGGAGCGGGACCGGCGCGGGGCCGAGGACGAGGACTGACGCGCGGCCCGTCCGGGTGGGGCCCGCACCGTGCCGCGGATGCCACGGAGGGCATACGGCAGGGGTCCGGCGGGCGTACGGCAGGCGTCCGGCGGACGTGCGGGAACGAGGGAATCCGCATGGCCGACCAACTCTCCCCCTTGCGTGTACCGTTGACGCTTGAACGTATCTTCGAGCCGTCGTCCGACGTGGCCCCCGGCCGCGGCGGGCGACGGTCTCGCGGGGGTGGTGGTTCCCGGGGACGCAGTGGTCCCCGCTCCGGACCACGGCCGCCGGCCGCACGGCGTCACGTTCCGCACCCGGCACCGCATGGAAGGGCACCCCGACTTAGAGGTCCGTACCACCGGACTGTTAACTGATGAGGGTGAGTTCGAAAGGATGGACCGTGTCTTCTGTTTCTGGAGTGCCCGCCGGTGAGTGAGTACGACGACAGGTCCGTCCCGAAGACGCCTCCCGCGCCCCGGCCCGAACCCTTTCCCGAGGCCGAGGACCCTGCGGCGACACCGGCGTACGGGCGGATCGACACCGGACGTTCCGGAGTTCCCACCCCCGTCGCGCCGTCGGCCACGGACGACGACACGGCCGGGACGCTGCCCGAACCGCCTCCCGAAGTGGCCGAGGCGGCCCGCGGCCTGCCGGACCGCTGGCTGAGCGTTCCCGACGCGGCCTGGAAGGGCGCGGGCACACCACCGGACTGGGCGGTCCCCGGCCGATGGCGTACGGACGCCACGGGCACGATCGTGGCCTGGGAGGACAACGAGCGGTACCGCCCCTCCCCGGAGGCGCTCGGCTGGCCGAGGGCCACCGACCCCGTCGAATCCGCGATCCAGCGTGCCGTCACGGGCTACGGTCCCGCCGGAGAGGTCCTGCGCACGCTGGCCGCCGCTCAGGTCGCGGTGCTCATCGGGCCCGACGGCGAGCCGGCCGCCCTGCGGTCGGCCCAGGGCGAACCGGTCGTCCCCGTCTTTACCAGCCCCGCCTACCACCGTGTCGTCGGGACGTTCGCCGCGCGGCTGGTCCCGGTGGCGGACGTGGTGGAAGGGCTTCCCCAGGGGCACTCCCTCTACGTGAACCCGACCGGACCGGCCGGGATGGTCATGGAGACCGAGGCGCTGGCCGAGGAGATCGCGGCCCAGGAGCGCGGCGAGAGCCGCCCGGTGAGCGGGGAAGCGCCGGGTGCGGCGGGGACCCCGCGCATCCACGTGGTGCGGGTGGGAGACCCGGCGGGCCGGGCGGCGGACGAGGAGGCGGCCACCGCCGCTTCCGCGGCGGCACCGGGTGCGGACACCCACGTGGCCGGGGGAGAGGACGGCTCCGGCGTCGCCGGCGTGCCCGAGGCGCCCGACGCCCCCGAGGCGGCGGAGCCCGCGGCCGGAGAGGGGCCCCGGGAGTGACACGCCGACGTGGCCTCTTCGCGCGGCGCCGCGGCGACCGGTCCTCGGCCCCGGCCGGGCGCCGGCCTGCCGACGTCCGGCCCGCCGACGAGGGGCCGGACAACACAGCGGCGGAAGGACTTCTGGTCGAGGACCACGACGGCCTGCTGCTGCTCCGGACGCCGTCGGACAACACGCTCACCCCCGCCGACGTCGCCGACCTGGCACGCGGCACGCGCACCGACGACGGGACCGTGACCGTCATCGCGGGCGCCGAAGGCATGGACTCCGCCGCCTTCTGGCCGAGACTGAGCGAACTGCTGGACTCGCTGAGCGAGTCCGGCGCCGACACCGTACGGCTCGTCATGGCCGGTGCCGGTCAGGACGCCAAGGACCGGCCCGGCACCGCGCGCCGGATCGCCGACGCCTGGGGGGTCGAGGTCAAGGCCCCGGACGGGGCGCCCCTCGTCGTGCCCGGCGGCTCGCTCTTCGTCCCTCCCGCCCCCTCCGCCGACGGGAAACCGGGGGAGGGCGGCTGGTGGCGGTTCGCCCCGGGCGCGGAACCCGAACCACTGGGCCCGCGCAGCCCGGAGCCCTCCTGGCAGCCCGCGCTGCGCGGCGTGCCGTCGGGTACGGCGGGCGGCAGCGTGGTGGAGCACATCCCCGCCGGGTTGCTGGTACGCCCCGCCGGGGCCCCGGCGACCCAGCCGGGCGACCTGTACCACGCCGTTCCGGTCGACCCCCGGCGCCCGGCCGTGGTGGTCGGTGTGCCCTACGGCGAGGACGTGTCGGCCGAGGAGGTCGCCGAGGTACTGGCGGCCCTGCCGGAGGGAGCCAGGTCCGGCGTGCGGCTCGCGCCCGGCGGCCGGCGTGACGTGCTCCGGCTGGCGCAGTCGGTGTGCGACCGGCTGGAGACGGACGTGGAGGTGATGACCGGGCTGCCGCTCGTCGCGGCGGCCGGTCCGCTCGGTTCGTACTCCGTACGGTCGGTCCTGGCCGCGCCCGACGGCACACCGACGTGGCTGCCGTTCGTGGACGCCGTCGTGTGCCGGCCGCCGGACGAGGAAGGCCGGGCCCGGCCGCCACGGCTGCTCCGCTGGAGCCCCCCGCTGCCGGGCCCCGCGCGTCCGGAGTCGGGCGTGACCGGCCTGACGGACCGTTGGCAGGTCACCGTCACCAGGGCGGGCCTCTGGGTCGGCCGGCGTGGCGGCCCCCCTATGTCCCCCACGGCACGTCAGGTGGACGCGGGCGGCCCCGTGATCGAGCTGGGTATGCCGGGCGAGCTGATGGACGCATCGCTGTCGCCGGCGCTGTCGCGCCTGCTGGGGGCCCTGACCCCGGCCCTGCGCGAGCGTGCGACGCTCCACGTGCACGGTGTGCCCCATGACGGCGGGCGCGGCCTGCGCCAGCTGGCGGCACAGCACCGGCTGCGCACCCTGCGCTACGCCGCTCCCGCCCCGGCCCCGGCCCGGTCCAGGCCCACGGCCCAGGGCCAGGCGCTGCCCGCCCGGACGGCGGCAGCGGCCCCGCCCGCGCCGATGCGGCCCGCTGCGACGGGTGCCGGCCCGGCCGGTGCCGCTGCGCCGGTGGGCCGACCGGAGCCGGGCCAGGGCACCCGGACACAGTCCGGGCAACCGAGTCTGCCGGGCCGGTCTGCGCAGGCGGGGCCGCTGCGACCGGAACAGACCGGGCAGCCCGCGCAGTCGGCGCAGTCGGGGCGACCGAACCTGCCGTCGCGGCCGTTGCCGCCGTCCCAGCAGGGGCATGCTCCCGGAGCCGGGCCCGGCGGGCCGGCGGGAGGCGCTGGACGGGCCGCACGGGCCGAACGCGCCCGGCAGCTCCGGGAAGCGATGGCCGGCGCGATGGCGGGCGCTGACGGGCCGTCGAACACCGGGATGCCGGGCCGGGCGCCCGGCACGGTCACGGCCGAGGGACCCGGCGGCCCTCGGGCGCTCAGGGAGCCCGCTGCCGAGACGGGCCGATCCGGTGATGTGCCGACCCGAGCCGGTGAATCCGGGCGCAGGGGCGCACCCGTCGCTGCCGCCGGTCCTGCCGCGGTGGACGGGCCTGTGCGGGACGGCGCCAGGGGCACGTCCGGCGGTACGCGAACGGGCGAGGCCGCCGGGACGGACGACGGCCCGGCGGTGACCGGGGGTCCGGCGAGGCCTGACGGCCCGGTGCGGCACGTCGGGTCCGGCGCGCCCGGCGGCTCTCCGGCCGACGGCCTGGGTGGGGGTGACAGCCCGGCCGGTGGCCCCGCTGGTGGTGGCGGCCCGGCTGTGGGCAGCCCCGCGGACGGCACGCGAGCCGACCGCAGCCCGGCGGAAGGAACGTCGGTTGCGGGCAGCCCGGCGAAAGGCACGTCCGCTGTGGGCAGTCCGACGGAAGGCACCTTGCCCGGAGGGACCCCGTCCGGGGACACCCCCGTGTCGGCGGAGGGCTCGGGCCCTGCGGCCGGGGGAGTGGCGGCCGCAGAGGGTGCACCCCCGGCTGCCGGGGAAGCACCCGCCGCGGAGGAAGCACCGGCCGCAGGGCCCGCAGACGACTCCCGCCCGGACGAACCGGAGGCCTCTGACCGGCCTGACGTCGTGCCTCCGCCTCCGCCGACACCGATGCGCGTGCAATCCGGGACACCGGCCGACCCGGCGCCCGCCGCGCCGGGGGTCACGGCTTCGCGGGACGTGACGTCCGAGGCGCCGGACGCGCCGGCGGCACAGGGCGGAACGGGGACGGCGACGGACGCTGCCCGCGAACCGGACGAGTCCGGCCGAGCGGCGGGGCATTCCGGCGCCACGACGGCTCCTGCTCCCCCGCAGGCGACGGACATACCCGGCGCTTCGGGCGCTCCTGGAGCCCCGGGGGCCGCCGAGGAGACCGAGGCCGATGACGCCGAAGCCGAAGCCGAAGCCGAGGCCGAGGCCGAGGCCGACGCGGTCCACCTCCCGCCGACCCCGCTGCCGCCCGTGCCGTTCGACCCCGGACACCGCAGCTCCGAAGCGGAGCGCACCGCCTTCCGTACGCTCGCGGAGGGGATGTGGGACCGGCACGGCGCGGCCGTCGCCCGCTCCCTGGCCCGCATGCCCGCGCTGCGCGGCAAGGAGCAGGAGGCGGCGCGCGCCGATCTGATCGCGCTGCGGATGTACCTGCACGTTACCGAAGGCCCCCTGAGCCACGGCGCGTTGACGCGGGCCCTGCGCGAGTACGAACCGGGCATGCTGCCGTACGGTGCCTGTGTGGCCTCGGCTCTGAACCGGCTACCGTCCTACCGGGGCGCGGTGCTGCGCGGCACGGGCAGTGATCCCTCCGCCGAGGGCTCCGGCGCCCCCGCTCTTCCCCGCCCCGGCACCCTGCTGCGCGACGCGGCCCTCCTCAGTACCACCCCGTTCGACCCCACCCGCACGGCGACCGTGCCGGGCGGGAGTTACGTCATCTGGTCGGTGGCGGGCCGTCGTGTACGGCAGCTGTCCGACCACGGCCGGGGGCCGGACGAGGTGGTGTTCGCCCCGGGGACCCTCTTCCGGGTACTGGACGTCCGCCGCGACGGCCAGGCCGTACAGATCAATCTGCGTGAACTGACCGGTCCTGCCGCGGCGACCACGCCCGATCCCGAAGTGGATCGAGCCGTACTCGCCCGGCTGGACGATGTCGTGCGCGGGCGCTCGGCGGCACCTGCGGGTACCGGCCACTGGCCGGAGCGCTGCGTGGGTGCCGTGGGTGCCGGGCCGTGACACGACACCGAATCCAGACATGAGTAAGGAAATTGCATGGCGCGTGAGCATGATCCTTCCCATCGCGTACCACCACCGTCGGGCACATCCGCCGGCGCGGGCGACCCCGGGAGAGCCGGGAGTGCACCGGTCTCCGTCCGCCGGGCGGTGACGATGCGAGGGGCGACCGGCGATCCCGGTGGCGCCCTCGCTCCGGGGGGCGGACGGCGTGGCCCCGCGAGCACGCCGGCCGTGGCCACCCCGGTCACGGCTGCCCGTACGGAAGACCCGGAGAACCAGGACCCTGACACCGGCGGGCCGGAGAACACGGGAGCCCGGAAGAAGACAACGGAGCGGACGGGAGCCGCCGCGGCCACCGGTACCGCGCGGGGCATCGGCGCCCCGGGGCCGTCGGCCGGGGAGACACCTGAACCAGGTGCGTCCGCGGCCGACTCCTCGGCCACCTCCGCCACTCCGGCCTCCACGGGGCGTACGACCTCCTGGGCGGGTACGGCGGCCTCCGGCGCCTCGGCCGCCGCCACGGCGACGCCGTCCGCCGCCCCGGCTGCGGGGACGACGACCGTCAGCACCGCGGGCGCGTCCCCGGACGCCGCGATGGCCGCGTCAGCGGCCGGCAGCGGCGGTGCTGGAGCCAGTGGGCACCCGGGCGACGAACCGCCCGGCAGTCGTCCCAAGAAGCCGATGCTGGCGGGGGCGGCGATCGTCGGCGCGATACTCATCGCGGTGCCGTTCCTCGTGGCCGGGCAGGACGACCGCAAGCCCGAGCGGACCCGGACGGAGAACGCCGCCGGGACGGTCCTGGACACCGAACGCTCCACCGCTCCGGACACCTACACCAGCAAGTCACCGACGCCCTCCGTCAAACCGAGCAAGAAGGAGGAGAAGAAGCAGCAGCCCCCGCCCGTCCCCGTGGTCCGCAAGGAGACGCCCACCCCGTCACCGAGCGCCTCCACGCCCACGCCCACGCCCACGCCCAAGGCCGAGAAGAAGGCCGCGGTCGTGGAGCTGACCCCGGCCGAGAAGCTCCGTCAGTGGGCCAACGGCCGCTCCGGAGTGCAGAACACCGTGCTCAAGAACGCGGCGACCGGCCAGTGCGTGGACGTCGGCGGTTACGGTGCGGGCGAGATCAACGAGCCCGTCAACCAGTACCCGTGCAACAACACGGCCGCAGACAACCAGCTGTGGAGCCTGGACATCGTGAGCAGGAACGGCGGGCCCCAGAACGCCCCGCTCTTCCTGATCCGTAACAGCAAGGACGGGTTCTGCCTGGACCTGGGCTACTACAAGGCGAGGTCCGCGGGCACGAAGGTCAGCGAGTTCCACTGCCGACCGACCGGTGACAACCAGCTCTGGTGGCTCGACCCCCGCGGGGACGGGACGAACTGGATCCGGAACGCCGTCAGCAACGACCTGTGCCTGCGCCCGACCGGCGGCGCGGGAGCGGGCAACGACGCCCGGCTGGAGATCGCCGACTGCGGCTCCGGTGACCACTGGATCGTCTGAGTCAGCTCGGACGGACCACGCGTCCCCGTTCCCGAGGCGCGCTCAATCGCGCCGACGGAGCGGGGACGCTCCCCTTTCCCGGACCTGCGCCCCTGCGCCCTCTCCGTCCCGAGAGCAGCGGGCCACGGTCGGCGATGGAGCCGAGACGCGAGCGGCCCACGACTACGTCGCCCGGCGGATGAGGGACACCCGCGAGGAAGGCCACGCGGGGACCCGGACTCGATCCGGCACGGGGGCGCTCGATCAGGCCTGTGTCGCGTACGGGACGAAGCTTGCCCATGAGGCGCGCGCCAGGGCGAGCTGCGGGCCGTCATCGACCTTCGAGTCCCGGATGTGCACCGTCACAGGTGACACCGCCACCTCGACGCAGCTGTCGCCGGAACCCCCGCTGTAGCTGCTCTTGAACCAGGCCAGTTCTGTGGTGCTCATGCCGCTCCTCGCATCCTCCGCAGCAGGCTCGTGGAGTCCTCTAGGGAAAGAGCCTGTGACCGCATCCTGGCATACCGCATCTGGAGCATGCTGACCACTTTGCGGTCGGAGTTCAGTTGCCCGCTCTCCTGTCCCTCGCAGTACGCCAACCACTTGTTGTCTCGTGTTTCCAGCAGTTGGATCGGCCCGTCCAGCCCGGCGTGATTCTCTCGCGCCTGCGGCATCACCTGGATCTCGATGTTCCGTAGCGCAGCCAACCGCAGCACGTGCTCGATGAGGTCTCGGGTCACCTCGGGTCCGCCCGTACCACGCAGGAATACGCCCTCCTCCAGAATGAAGCTGTACGCCGTATTCGGCCGCTCCCGCAGTAACCGCTGCCGCTCCAGCCGCGCAGCCAACTGGGCCTCGATCTGCTCGTCGCCCAACGGAGGAAGCTGGTTCACGAACAGCCGGCGCGCGTAAGCCTCCGTCTGCAACAGACCCGGAACCAGACGGCACTCGTACGTGTAGAGGCTGACCGCCTCCTGCTCCAGCCGTGCCCACTGCCGGAACCAACTGGCCAGCCCCGGTCGCCGGGACAGATGCCGTGCCGCACCCCGCAGCGTCCCGAACGCGTCAAGGACCTCCTCGGCCCGGTCGACGAACTCCGCCGACGGAAACCGCCGTCCCTGCTCGATCGAACCCACGGTCGGCACCGAATACCGCACCCGCGAGGCGAACTGCTCCTGCGTCAGCCGGGCCCGCGCCCGGAACGCCTTCACGACCTCCCCGAACGCCTTCAGGCTGTCCGAACCCTCGGGCTCCGCCCCACCGTTGCCCCCTGTTCCCCCGCAGGCACCACCCGCACCCACCGCCACGTCGTCCAACCGGCCCACCTCCACGTGCACGTTCCCAGCCGTCCCGCCCATGCTGGTCCGTCGCCGCAACCGGTGTCCACTCTCCGTACCCGTACGCTGACTCAGCGTACGACCCGCTGTTCTGGCGTTCCTCACCGCCCGGCGTCACCGTGGCTCCCATGACGACCCCCACCACCTCCACGGCGCACAGCGACCGGACACCGCGCGCCGCCCACACGTTCACCCAGCGTTTCAGCTCCACTCCGCGGGGAGCCAGGCTGGCCCGGCGTCTGACCGTGCTCCAGCTCGACCGGTGGGGCGTTCCGCTCGGCGGCGAGCTGTCCGACGCGGCCGCACTGGTCGTCGCCGAACTGGCGGCCAACGCCGTGACGCACGGCCGGGTGGCAGGGCGGGACTTCGAGTTGCGGCTGACCCGGGCCCCCGGGGCCGTCCTGCGCATCGAGGTGTCCGACGCGCACGGCGAGCGGAAGCCGCCCGCACCGGGGGCCCTCTGCAGTCCCGGGGCGGGCGAGGGCGGGGGATGGGGGCTGCTCCTCGTGGAGGCGCTGGCCGACCGGTGGTCGGTGCACGACCGGGTGCCGGTGGGGAAGACCGTACGTGCGGAGTTCGAACTGTCGTGCCGCCCGTAGGCGCCCGGCGGCCGGCCCGGCCGGTGGGCACGCCCACCGGCCGGGCCGGTTTCCCCGTCAGGCGAAGGGGATGGTGAGGACGGAACCGGTGCCCACCTGGAGGGTGGACGGGCCGTTGCCCAGTGCGCTCCAGACCTCGACGCGGACGGTGCCCCCGTTCAGGTCGCCCAGGGCGCCCGTCGCGGAGGAGACACCCTGCCGGGCCGACGCGTAGTCCTCCCAGCCGGTGACCGGGTCGGAGGCGAAGTAGCGGAACGTCTCCACCCGGTCGAAGGTGCCGTCGCCGGTCAGGTCGTAGGAGACCCGGGCCTGCTGGGCGTAGCCGACGTTGGTACCGGCGTCGACCTTGAAGGTGAAGGCCGTGGCGGAGCCCGCCTTCAGGGTGCCCCTGACGTTCTTCACCTCGTAGACGAGCGGGTTGTACGGGGTTCCGTCGCGATTGGCCCCTCCGGCCGACGCGATGGTGTCGGACGAACCCGCTCCTGCCGCCTGGGTGGTGAGTTCGCCACCGGAGCGCAGGTAGAAGGTGTTCCCCGTGACCGGCGGGGGACCTGCGGTCGTGACGGTCACGGAACCGCTCGCCGGGCCCACCTGGCCGGCGGTGTCACGGGCCTTGACGCTGTAGGTGTACGCCGTGCCGGCCGTCAGTCCCGTGTCGGTGTAGGTGGTTCCGGGGGTCGTGGCGACCTTGGTGGTGCCGCGGTAGACGTCGTAGTCCTTGATGCCCTTGTCGTCGGTCGCCGCCTTCCAGGTCAGTGTCACGGAGCTGCTGGTGACACCGCTCGCGACCGGGGTGCCGGGCGCACCGGGCGCCTCGTCGCGCGGGGGAGGGGTACCTGTGGTGGTGGCGGTCACGGTGCCACTGGCCGGGCCGACCTGGTTGGAGGTGTCGCGGGCCTTGACGCTGTAGGTGTACGCGGTGCCCGAGGTCAGTCCTGTGTCGGTGTAGGTGGTTCCGGGGGTCGTGGCGACCTTGGTGGTGCCGCGGTAGACGTCGTAGTCCTTGATGCCCTTGTCGTCGGTCGCCGCCTTCCAGGTGAGTGTCACGGAGTTGTCGGTGACATCGCTCGCGACGGGGGTGCCGGGCGCACCGGGCTTGTCGTCCCCGGGGGCGCCGCACGGGGTGCCGAGCTCCGTGTCGGCGCCCGCGCCGGAGGCGGTCGACCGCGCCGGGACGTTCAGCACGCCGCCGTCGGAGAAGAGCACCGAGCACGCCTCGGTGGTGTAGTTGTGCGCGGAGTAGGTCTTGGTGCCGTTCTTGTCGAAGACCACGGCGGTCGGGGAGTTGGCCGTGACCGTCATGTCCGGTGATCCGAGCGCGTTCATCGTGGCGACCCAGTGATAGGTGTGGGCCTTGGTCTCGCCGGCCTCGGGAACGTAACCGCCGTTCCACTGGTTCCAGTAACTCATCGCCTTGGCCGGGTCGTAGAGGGCCTGCACCTGCCAGAAGACGTCCTTCCACTCGACGGCCGGACCTCCGTTCTCCTTCTCCATCTCCGTGACGCTGCGGCGGAGCATCTCCTTCTCACGGGCCAGGTGGAGGGAACCACCCGTCATCGGGAGGAAGTTGATCCCGTGTATCTCCTCGGGGTTGGCGGTCCACCAAGTGGAGTAGGCCCCGCCGCTGCTCCAGACCATGCCGACGACGTCGTGGGTGAAGTCCTCCGGGTAGACCTGCTGGTCGGCGTCGAACCAGTACTGCGCGATCGATTCCGACTCGGTCGTCATCATGTAGACGCCCTGGTCGCGCAGCGCCTTGTTCCCCGTCGCCGAGCCCCACAGGATCAGGCCGGCGCTGAGGTTGATGGACTCGGACGACGACTCCTGGTTGTTCCCCGCGGCGAACGCCTCGTGGCCGGCGGCCCAGCTGTGGCCGGCGTAGACGTCGAAGCCACGCAGGAACGGGTACTTGGGGTCGTTCCTGGCCGGGTTCGCGGCGTCCCTGATGAGCTCCTTGAGCATGCCGCCCCACTCGGAGTCGGCGGCCCACGTGGGGTCGTACTGCGCCACGACGGCCGCGGCCATCACGTAGTACGAGTAGTGGAAGTGGTGGTCGTTGAGCTCCTGGTCACTTCCGTACGAGGCCGGGTACCCGATGAGGGTGCGCCAGTCCTTGTCGTAGGAGAACTCGGAGGGTCCACCGACGGTGAACCACTCCTCCAGGCGGCCCTTGAGCAGGCTCAGCAGCTTGTCCCGGTCGGCGGTGTCCCCGATCTGGTCCGCGAGCGGGACGAGCTGGGCGAGCTTGCCCAGGGCCTTGCCCGTCCAGTAGGTGTCGGTCGCGCCGCTGAAGGGGTCGCCCTGGGTCAGCACGTCGTTGATGTAGCCCTTGAGCTTCGCCCGGTCGACGCCCGTGGCGCTCGGCAGGCCGGGCAGCACACCGTTCACCTTCTGCGTGGTCGTGAACGACGTGCCCTCGCGGACCTTCATCTCGCCGCGCGAGGAGACGTAGCGGTAGGCCGTCATCGGATCACTGCTGTGCAGCCACTGGTGGCGGTAGAGCGCCTGGAAGGTGCCGGTCTCGGTCCCCTCCTTCGCCTCGGTGGTCAGCGAGTAGGTGGCCGTGACCTCGCCGTCCCCCTCCTTGTACTCCCAGTCCACCTTCGAACCGGTCACGAAGCTGAAGGCGTACTTCTCGAAGTCCGCCAGCGCCGCCTTGCTGGGGAGCACCGCCAGGGAGAAGTAGTGGTCGGCGCCCAGATCCGCCCGGATCTCGTTGCCGGACACGGTCCAGTCGCTGCTGCTCGGGGCGAACAGGGCGTAGTCGTGACCCGAGATGGTGACACCGAGGACGTTGCCCTGGTCGGAGAAGACGGTCGGCGGGGCCGCGGCGCTGATCTGCGCCGCCCCTCCGGTGCCTTCCGCGTACACGTACGGCAGACCGTGTCCGATGGTCGTCCGCAGGCTGCGCGCACCGTCGTTCCAGTACGGGGTGACGGTCCAGTCGCTCCAGCCGTCCGCCTTGGCGTCGGGGGAGTTGAGACCCGCGAGTCCCACCGTCAGATCGGCCTTGTGCGGGAACTCGTACTGACGGCCGCCCCCCACGATCTGGTGCGTGGTCGGGTAGCCGACCTCGAGACCGCCGGAGACCGCCTTGTAGGTGAGGGGGTGGCCGTACATGTTCTCCGACCACGGGTTGGCGGAGAAGCGCTGGAAGGCCAGCGAGGACCACCAGTCGTTCGTCGGGACGGGCGTGTCCGCCATGGCGGGCGTGACCTTCGGCTTGACCGCCTGGCCACCGTTGTCCGACGGCCCCTGGCGGCCGGCGGGACGAACGTCGCTGTAACTGCCCTTGCCGACCCCGACGGTGGCGGCGGAGGCAACGCCGGTGCTGACGGTGCCGACGAGAGCTGTCGCGGCCAGAGCGGCCGTGGACAGCAGCGCCAGATATCTGGGGGGTTTCATGCGCAACCTCTCTGAGAGCGCTCTCAGGACGCGCACAACGTAGGGTCGTGACGACAGTTGGTCAATACTTCACGCCAAGACTCACGCCGCACATCGTGCGGCCGGCACCCCTTTCCGGCGGCCGTCCCGAGGACGAGACCACCCGGCCGCCCGCGTGGTGTACGCGTACGCACATGTGCCGGTCGGTGCGCCGGCGAACAGTCGGATCAGCTGAACAGGTCGCAGATTCGTCAGGGTGCCGACGGGGGTCCGTCATCTTTGCACAAGGGAGCGCGGAGCGGCCGACCTCCGCCCCCTTCTCGTCCCTCCCATCCGCCCCGGCCACCCAGGGGCCTTCTCGCTCGATCCCGCGCCTGGTGTGCGAGTCGGCCGGGTCTCCTGGGAGCGCTCTCAAGCAGGCGCCGATGGGACTATGCTGACGAGGCTGGAACGTGATGCGGAGAAGATCGGAGCGCCTCTTGCCTGAGAGGACCATGACGCCTCGCCCCACCCTCGAAGAAGTGGCGGCACGAGCGGGGGTCTCCCGGGCGACCGCGTCCCGCGTGGTCAACGGCGGCTCAGGGGTGCGTCAGCCGCTCATCGACAGGGTGCGCACGGCAGTGGACGAACTGGGCTACGTACCCAACCACGCCGCCCGCTCGCTGGTCACCCAGCGCCACGGTGCGGTGGCCGTGATCATCGCCGAGCCGGAGTTCAGGGTGTTCTCCGACCCGTTCTTCCAGCAGCAGGTCAGGGGCATCAGCAGAGAGCTGACGGCCAACGACATCCAGCTGGTCCTGCTGTGGGTGGAGGAGGAGGCCGACCACGAAAGGATCGGCCGCTACCTCGCCGGGGGGCATGTGGACGGCGCCCTGGCCTTCTCCCTGCACAGCGATGACAGGCTCGCCGGCCTGATCGCCCACAGCCGGGTGCCGGCCGTCTTCGGAGGGCGTCCGGGAGCGGGTTCGGCGCCGACCGTGCCGTATGTGGACTGCGACAACAGGGGCGGTGCGCGCGCCGCGGTGTCCCATCTGGCATCGCTCGGGTGCCGCAGCATCGCGCACATCGCCGGTCCACGCGACCAGACGTCCGCGCTGGACCGGGCAGCCGGCTACTTCGACGTGCTCATCGAGGCGGACCCGGAGCTGATCTACCAGGGTGACTTCACCCGGGTGAGCGGTGCCCGGGCCATGGCGGCACTGCTCGACCGCCGCCCGGACCTGGACGCCGTGTTCGCCGCGAACGACCTCATGGCACTCGGCGCCCTGCAGGTCCTCCAGGAGCGCGGCCTGCACGTGCCCCGGGACGTGGCCGTCGTCGGGTTCGACGACATGGAGGCCGTGATCAGCGATTGCACGCCCGCGTTGACCACGGTGCGCCAGGACATCGAGTACATGGGACGCCTGATGGTCAGACTTCTGATGCGGCTCCTGGAGAACCCGTCGGGGCACGGCAGCGACTCGGTGATCACGCCTACCGTCCTGGTGCGCCGTCAGTCCGCCTGACGCCGAGGGAAGCGGGGCCGTGTCCCACCCGGTCGTCCCGAGAACCCGCCCACCGCTGGAACCGGGCGTGCGCGAGGCTGCCTCCGCTCCGGAGAGGCGAAAGGCGGGAAAGGGGCGGAAGGCTGATACTTCTCATGTGCGGCAGGCGCATGGCGCCACTCCCGCGACGCATTCCTTTCCGTTTCGATCCGCTGACGCGGAACGTCTCCGACGCGGGACCGGCAGCGAAGGTGAGGGTGTATGTCCGGCAATCGACGCGGCCTTCGCCTCGCATGGTGGCTGTCCCTGGCCGTCGGCCTGCTCATGGCCACGTCGGCCGCCGGCGGCTTGTGGGTGAGTGACTACTACCGGGACGCCCCGGAAGTCCGCGCCATGCTGCGCGGGTACGACCTGGTCACGCTGATCGTGGTCGTTCCTCTCCTGGCCGGCACGCTCGTCGCGGCGCGCCGGGGCCCGGGCCCGTCAGCGGTACTGCTGTGGACGGGAATTCTCTTCTACGCCGTCTACAACTGCATGACCACCCTTTTCGGCTCCGTGTTCAACGACTTCTTCCTGCTGCAGGTCAGCCTGCTGCCCGGGTCGGTCGCCGCGCTCGTCACCCTGCTGGCCAATCTCGACGCGGCTGACGTCAAGCGTCGCTTTCGTCCACGCACACCCACGCGCGGCATCAGTGCGCTGCTGGCCGTCGTCGCGATCTCCCTGGGAGGCATGTGGGGGTATTCCGCGATGCGCTACGCCGTCACCGGTGAGCGGCCGAGCGAAAGCGCCCTGGTCCTGCCGGCGGACCGGGTGCACCTCGCGTACGTGCTGGACCTGGGGCTGCTCGTGCCCGCGCTGCTGCTGGGAGCTGTCCTGCTGTGGCGCCGCACCCCGTGGGGGTACGTCCTGGCGCCCTCGCTGCTCGTGTATCTGGTCCTCTACCAGGGGAACTACGTGACGGCGCTGGTGTTTCAGAGCAGGGCCGGGATTCCGGATTCGCAAGCCTACGACCCTGTCGAGCCCTACATCGCGGGTGTGCTGCTCGTCGCCGCCGTGGTCATGTTCGCCGGTCTGCGCCGCCCTCGGCCGTCCGGCTCCGGCGGGCCACCCGCGGCCACCCGGCCCCGGCACTGACCCCCTGCCCGGGCGTAGGCAGCGACCTTTCTCGGCATTCAGGTCTCCTTCGTCGGCGAACGACCTGAGGAGCGACCGAAAGTTCGGTCGTCATTCGTAAAGACATGACGCGCATGCTCGGGGGAAGGGGTCGAAGGTCTCCGCGTCGTCGGCCGTTCTCCGCGACTCCGGCGCCGAGAGGTCCGCCCTGTCGTCTGCGTGACCTGCGGCGACGGAGTCCTCGGCGTGACGAATGTTTCGGTGCCAGCGGCGCATTGTGCGAGAGGTGTTGACGCCGTCCGTCGTTTCCCTATCATTCAGCTTGCTCGATACTCCGACCTGTGTTCGATATTGCGAACACGCGAGAGTTGCTCCACCCGCACAGCAGGAACCTTCCGGATCACGCCCACCGTTTCCGCCGAGCCGCAGGGAGCATCCGCAGATGCATATGTCATGGCCTCATCATTTACTCCACCGTCGTGCGCACGGGGGCGCCGCCCGCCTCGCCACCGGTGCGATCCCCTCGCCGACGAGGGCGTCCCGCACCGCCACCGCCCCGGCCCAGGTCGGCGCCGGGCCGTACGCGAACGCGGCGGCAAGGCGGTACGACGCCCGCGCGCACGGAGGAAGTTCCGGCCGCAGGCGGTCGTCCGTGGTGCTGGCCGCCGTGGTCGCGGCCCTGGCCGCTCTGGCGGCGATGCTCGTCGCCGGTCCGGCCCAGGCGGCCACCAGCGGAGCCGTACGCGGTGTCGGTTCGGGCCGGTGCCTCGATGTGCCGGATGCCGCCCAGGCCGACGGCACCCACCTGCAGATCTACGACTGCTGGGGCGGGACCAACCAGCAGTGGACCCTGACGGACAGCAACCAGCTCACCGTGTACGGCAACAAGTGCCTGGATGTTCCGGGCCACGCCACCACGGCCGGTACCCGCGTGCAGATCTGGACCTGTTCCGGTGGTGCGAACCAGCAGTGGCGGGTGAACGCCGACGGCACGGTCGTCGGTGTGGAGTCCGGGCTGTGCCTGGAGGTCGCGGGCGCCGGTACGGCCAACGGCACGGCGGTGCAGCTCTGGACGTGCAACGGAGGCGGCAACCAGAAGTGGACCGGTCCGTCCGGCACCTCCACCCCGCCGCCCGGCGGCACGTGCACTCTCCCGTCGACGTACCGGTGGACGTCGACCGGTGTCCTGGCGCAGCCGGCCAACGGGTGGGCCGCGCTCAAGGACTTCACCACCGTGACGTACAACGGCAAGCACCTGGTCTACGCGTCGAACGTGTCGGGGTCGTCGTACGGCTCCATGGCGTTCGGCCCCTTCACGAACTGGTCGGACATGGCCACGACCAGCCAGGCCGGGATGAGCCAGGCCGCGGTGGCGCCCACGCTGTTCTACTTCGCGCCCAGGAACATCTGGGTGCTGGCGTACCAGTGGGGCGCGTCGCCCTTCGTCTACCGCACCTCGAGCGACCCCACCAACCCCAACGGCTGGTCCTCGCCGCAGCCGCTGTTCACCGGGAGCATCTCCGGTTCCGACACCGGCCCGATCGACCAGACCCTCATCGCCGACGGCCAGAACATGTATCTGTTCTTCGCGGGGGACAACGGCAAGATCTACCGGGCGAGCATGCCGATCGGGAACTTCCCGGGCAACTTCGGCTCCTCGTACACGACGATCATGAGCGACACGAAGGCCAACCTGTTCGAGGGCGTACAGGTCTACAAGGTCCAGGGCCAGAACCAGTACCTCATGATCGTCGAGGCGATGGGAGCGAACGGGCGCTACTTCCGCTCCTTCACCGCCTCCAGCCTGAACGGCACGTGGACCCCGCAGGCCGTCAGTGAGAGCAGCCCCTTCGCGGGCAAGGCCAACAGCGGTGCCACCTGGACCAACGACATCAGCCACGGTGACCTGGTCCGCAACAATCCGGACCAGACCATGACGATCGACCCCTGCAACCTGCAGTTCCTCTACCAGGGCAAGTCCCCCACCGCGGGCGGGCCTTACAACCAGCTGCCGTGGCGGCCCGGTGTCCTGACCCTGCAGCGCTGACCGTGACCGGCCCGTGGTGATCGCCTTCGCCTTCGGCCGCTGCCGGCGGGAGCGTGGACGGGTGGGTCAGGCCGGGGGCGGCTGACACCCACCGCAACCGAGGAACCCCAGCCGCGAACCGGCCGGGGTTCCTCCGCCCGCCGGACGCCGCGCGGGACCGGGCCGTACCTGTGCCGCCGTCAGGTCAGCCCTTGAGGAAGTCGAGGAGGTCCCGGTTGAACTTCTCCTTGTGGCCCGGCACGAGGGCGATGCCGTGGGATCCGCCTTCGTAGACCTTGAGCGTGGCGTCAGGGATGATCTCGGCGGACTTACGGCCGGTGGCGTCGATGGGGACCACCTGGTCGTCGTCACCGTGCACGATCAGGGTCGGCACATCGAACTTCTTCAGGTCCTCGTGGAAGTCCGTCGCGGCGAACGCGTCGACGCAGTCCACGCCGCCCTCGACGGTCTGCGCCATGGCCATGTACCAGAAGGCGTCCTTGTTGCCCTCGGTGACCTTGTTGCCGTCCCGGTTCGCGCCGAAGAAGCCGACGGCGGTGTCCTTCCAGAACTGCGAGCGCTCCGCCAGGATGCCGCTCTTGATCTCGTCGAAGACGTGCTGCGGAACACCCTCGGGATTGTCCGCGGTCTGCAGCATGAGCGGTGGGATCGCGGAGAGGAGCACGGCGGACCTGACGCGGTCGGTGCCGTGGCGGCCGATGTAGCGGGCCAGCTCACCGCCGCCCATGGAGTGGGCGACCAGCGTCACGTCGCGCAGGTCGAGCTGGGTGATCAGATCGTTCAGGTCGTCGGCGAAGGTGTCGAAGTCGTACCCGTCGTACACCGGCGTGGAGCGCCCGTGACCGCGGCGGTCATGGGCGATGCCCCGGTAGCCCGCGTCGGCGACGGCCTTGAGCTGGTCCTGCCAGGCGTCGCCGTTCAGCGGCCAGCCGTGGCTGAAGATCACGGGACGCCCCTGCCCCCAGTCCTTGTAGAAGATGTCGACACCGTCACGGGTGGTGATGATCGGCATGGCGTACCTCTCTCGGATCTGCGGCAGCCCACCACGACGTGGCAGGGTCGGGAGGCTCTCCGTACACCGTGAGTCGTCGTCGGCGGCGGTCCGCCGGCGGTGGCCGGTACCTCTCGTTCCGTCCCCCGTTCCATTTTTCACACGACCACGGCCGCCGCACTTCGAGGTCCCGGGGGAGGCCCGGACAGAGATCACCCGCGACGCCCCACCGTGCGGGGGCACCCGGGTCCGGCGTCTGCGAGCTCCTCGGCGGGAGCGGAACTGTTCGTCGCGCCGGTGATCGGGATCGACGCCTGGTGCAACCTTCCCGTACAGGGGACGGCCCGGTGACCAGGTGGGCACCGGGCCGCTCTTGTCGGGCTCGCCCCGAGCGCCGATGCCGGTCAGCAGGTGTGTGGGGTATCGCCGTCCTGATCGGCCGAGTGGTGAAGCAGCTCGATGACACGTACCGCAGAGCCCAGCCGCGCCGGTGTGTCCCGACGCCTGTCAGACAGCCGTGGGCGCCGGCGGGTGCGGCCACGACCCTGGGCGCCTCGCCGACTCACACGGCGGGTCCCACCCTCGGTGACCGCCCGGGAGTCCTGTCAGGTGGTGGCAATCTCCCGTTTCGGCACGTCCTGTCGGACAGTGAGAGACTTGCTGGTCACACCTGCGGTACGCGTTCGACCGGCGCGGGTGGCCACGAGGGAGCAAGGATGCGGGACGGGCGGGAACAGTGACGGGTGTGGGCTTCTACCTGGTCGGCCGGGACCGCGAGTTGGGTGAGCTCGCGACGTTCCTGGACTCCGTCGCGTCGGACGGAGCCGCCCTCCTGCTCACCGGCGATCCCGGGGTGGGCAAGACGGCTCTCCTGGACGCGGCAGCCGAGCTGGCCGTGGCGAAGGGCACCAGGGTCATCCGCGGGAGCGGCGCCGAGTACGAGACGGACATCAGCTTCGCGGGGCTCCACCAGCTCGTCACGCCGCTGTCGCGCGAACTGGGCCGTATCCCGCATTCCATGAGACAGGCCCTCGAGGTGGCACTCGGTCTCGGCGTGGGCCCCACACCGAGCCGGATCGCCGTCCTGAACGCGGTGCTGTCGCTGTTCGGCGAGGTCGCGGAGGAACAACCGTTGCTGCTGGTGGTCGACGATCTCCACGTCCTCGACGAGGCGAGCCGGTCCGCGGTGGGTTTCGTCGCCAGAAGACTGGGCGGTCGCCGCATCGGGCTGCTCGGAGCCCAGCGGGCGGAGTCCGGCGTACCCTTCCGGCCCACCGGACTGGCAGAGCGGGAGATCGCGCCGCTCGACGACGCGGACTCCCTGCGTCTGCTGTCCCGCCGCTTCGTACATCTCCCTCGCCGCGTCCTGTCGACCGTCGCACGGGACGCGCAGGGAAACCCCCTGGCTCTGCTGGAATTCGCCGGGACCGCCAGTGTCTCCGGCAACGGCGAAGAGGCCGGGTGGGGGAGCGGGCCCGGACGCGACGTCCGCGCTCTGTACGGCGCCCGCGTCGAACGGCTGCCACAGGACACGCGTGAGCTGCTGCTGCTCGCCGCCCTGGAGGGCTCGGGCGACATCCGCGTCCTCGAGGCGGCCGGCGGCCCGGGCGGGCTCGACCGGCTGGCCCCCGCCGAGCGCGACCACCTGGTCAAGGTCGCGGAGAACGGCCTCGCCGTTCGCTTCAGACATCCGTTGGTCAGGTCCGCCGTGGTCGACGGCTCCACCGGCGAGCAGCGGCGCAGCGCCCACCGCCGGCTGGCCGACGCGCTGGTCGATCAGCCCGAACGCCGGGGTGATCACCTTTCCAGAGCGGTGACGGTGCCCGACGAGGCGGTCGCCACCGTCATCGAGTCGGCGGCCCGGACCAGCCTGAGGCGCGGCGACGCCGAAGGCGCGGTCGCGAGACTGCGGCGCGCGGCCGAGGTCAGCTCCGACCAGGCGGCCCGCAGACGCCGTCTGTCGCAGGCCGCCTACGTCGCCGCCTGGGTCGCGGGCCACCTGGAGGTCGCGCACGAGATCCTGCGCGAACTGCACGGGGCCCGGGCGACCCCGTCGCTCTCGGGAGCCGCGGCCGTCGGTTTCCTGGTACTCGTCACGGAAGGTGACGCCGACACGGCGCACGCACTGCTGGCCAAGGCGTTCGCGCACGCACCTCTCCCGTCCGGCCCACCGGACGGCGAGTGGGAGACCGCGCTGTTCACCCTCACCCTCGCCTGCCAGTACTCGGGTCGGCAGGAGCATTGGCAGTCCCTGGTCGACGTGCTCGATCGGCTTCCCGAAGGGCCGCCCGCCGCGGCGGCGTCACTGGCCCGCATGCACCACGATCCCAGCTCTGTCAGCGACCGCCTGCTGCACCGCCTCGACGAGGAGATCGCGCAGCTCAAGGAAGAGACCGACACCGACGTGGTCATACACACCGCCCTGACCGCCTCGTACCTCGACCGGCTCCCGGACTGCCGCGAGGCCGTCTCCCGGTGCGTACGCGACGGCGGCGCGGTGGGGGCCAGCATGCCGGGTCTGATGTACCTCGCCCTGGACGACCTGTACGCCGGCCGGTGGCAGGCGTCCGCCGACGCGGCGGCCGAACTCATCGCCCTGTGCCAGAAGATCCGGTACCCCCTCTTCGCACAGGTGGGGCACTACATCGCCGCGATGACCGCGGCCCAGCGCGGCGAACGGGACGCATGCCGCAACCACTGCGAGACCATCTGGGGCTGGTCGGGTCCCAGAGGCCTTCGGCGGATGGAGAACTGTGCGCATCAGGCGGCGGCCCGGGCCGCGCTCGGCGACGCCGACTTCGAGACGGCCTACCGGCACGCCACGGCGATCTGCGAACCCGGTGTGCTGCCGCCCTTCAACCCCGAAGCACTGTGGTCCGCACCGGACCTCGTCGAGGCGGCCGTGCGCTCCGGGCGGCACGAGGAAGCGCGACGGCACGCGCACGCGATGCGTCGGGCCGGCGTCGAGCGTCTGTCCCCGCGGTACGCGTGGAGTGTGGCCACGGTCACGGCGATGACGTCGGCACCCGAGACCATGGCGCGCCACTTCGAGGAAGCGCTCGCCCTGCCCGGTCTCGAACAGTGGCCCTTCGAGGTCGGCCGGGCACACCTGGCTTACGGCGAAGGGCTGCGCCGCCGAGGGCTCAACCGCGAAGCCCGGGTACAGCTGACCGCCGCCCTCAGCCGCTTCGAGGAGCTCGGAGCCCCCACGTGGAAGGCCCGGGCCGCGGCGGAGCTCCGCGCCACCGGCATGACGCGCACGGCCCGGGGCAAGGCCGGCACGGCTCTCACCCCGCAGGAACTCGAGGTCGCCAGGCTGGCGGCGACAGGGTTGTCGAACCCGCAGATAGCGTCGCGTCTGTTCCTTTCACCGCGAACCGTGTCGTCCCACCTCTACCGCGTGTTCCCGAAGCTGGGGATCGCCTCGCGTGCCGAGCTTCGCAACGCCCTCGAAGCGCCGGCCCCCGAGCCACCGGCACACCGGTCCTGAGGAACGACGGCCCGGTCCCGGTACTGCCGCCTACGTACGTAAGGGCTGTCCCGCAATCCCCTGCGGGCGCGCGACGACGGCTACGGCACCTCGCCGCGTTGTCGGAACGTCCCCATACGCCCCGTATGCGGACGTCCCTCCGCCGTGCGATGCCCCGCATCCGACGCCGCACGCCGATCTACCGGGAACTGCGGGGCAACCCTCAGGCGATCCGTCGGCCGGATGTCAGTCAACCGACGGAGGCTGTCGGCGCGGTAACTGAGCCATTCTCGTGGAGACAGCGAATCCGCCCGCTACCCGGGCGTGACCACGAGGAGCACGCCATGCCCTTCGTCACCAGCGGCGACGGAGTCGAGATCTTCTACAAGGACTGGGGCTCCGGCCGGCCGGTCATGTTCCACCACGGCTGGCCGCTGAGCTCGGACGACTGGGACGCCCAGCTGCTGTTCCTCGCCCGGCGTGGTTACCGGGTCATCGCCCACGACCGCCGTGGGCACGGGCGCTCCGCCCAGGTGGAGCACGGACACGACATGGACCACTACGCGGCCGACGCCGCGACGGTGGTGGCCCATCTCGACCTGCACGACGTCGTCCACGTCGGCCACTGCGCCGGCGGGGGAGAGGTCGCCCGGTACGTCGCCGGACACGGTGCGGGACGGGTCGCCAAGGCCGTCCTCATCGGGGCCGCCACTCCGCTCATGGCCCGCACGGGGCCGAACCCCGGAGGGCTGCCGCTCGAGGTCTTCGACGGCTTCCGTGAGGGCGTGGCCACCGACCGCTCCCAGTACTACCTCGACATCGCCTCCGGTCCGTTCTACGGGTTCAACCGCCCGGGCGCGGACGTCTCCCAGGGGGTCATCTGGAACTGGTGGCGCCAGGGCATGGCCGGCAGTGCGAAGGCGCACTACGAGGGGATCAGGGCGTTCTCGGAGACCGACTTCACCGACGACCTCCAACAGATCCACGTGCCCACGCTCATCCTGCACGGCGACGACGATCAGATCGTTCCGGTCGCCGAATCCGCCGAGTTGACCGCCGCGCTCGTCGAGGACGCGGTGCTGAAGGTCTACCCCGGCCTGTCGCACGGCATGGCCACCCTGAACGCCGACCTCGTCAACGCCGACCTCCTCGACTTCCTCGACCTCTGACACCGGTCCGGTACCGGCAGTCAGCTCCACAGCACACACGAGAAACAGGGATCAACATGACCGCGACATCGAACGGCTACGTGACCGTCATCTGGGACGCGAAGGCGAAGGCCGGCAGAGAGGCCGACCTCAAGGCGTTCATCACCGCAGCCGTCACCCCCTCCCGCGCCGACCCGGGCAACATCGACTACGAGGCCCACGAAGTCGAGGGGCGGCCCGGCTCGTTCGTCATCTACGAACGCTGGGAATCACGCGCTCACCTCGACTCCCACCTCGCCGCGCCCCGGATGCGGGAACTCGTCCCGCAGATGCTCGAACTGATCGACGGATCCATCGAGGACGGCATCCGTCTGCTGCGCCCGTTCCGCCCCGCCCACTGAGCCGTCCCACCACCGCCGACCGAGCAGGCGTCCCGCGAACCGCGTCACGCGGGACGCCTGCACCGAGTCCACGCACAAGGGAACAGAAATGACGACGACATCGATCACCGGCGCCAACCGGGGACTGGGGCACGAGATGGCGCGCCGACTCCTCGAGGCAGGCCAGAAGGTCTGGATCGGCGCCCGGGACCGTCCAGAGGGGCCGTGAGGCCGCCGTGGCCGACCGGGACGAACGGAAGGATCACGGTGAATCGGACCACGTCGGAACTCCAGGTCCCGCAGGCGGCCCTCGGTACCCGTCGGCAGTGGGCGGAGGGCGCCCAGGTGCTCGACCTGCGTCACTCCAGCGCGGCCAGGTACTCGGCGGAGCCACCCCGCCATTCGATGAGGAAGACGGTCGCGTCATCGCTGGTGAGCCCGCCGCGCTCGTACTTCAGCAGGTGGGAGAGCCGGAGTGCCGCTGACCGCATTCCTCTGTCTCCGTTCGACATACGGCGCACGCACCGGATGAGCCGTTCCTCGCCGAACGGCTCACCCTCCGCGTCGCGCTCCTCGATCACGCCGTCGGTGTAACACATCACCCTGTCTCCCGGTGAGAGCGTGAACGCGCTGACCGCGGGCCGGTCACCACCGAGGCCGACCGGCAGAGTGGTGGGGCCCTCCAGCTTCTCGGTCGTATGCTGCCTGATCAGCAAGGGCGGGGGGTGTCCCGCGTTCACCCATTGCAGCAGGCCCGTGGTGACGTCGAGTGTCATCATCTGGGCGGTGACGAAGTGATCGGCCCCGAACTGTGTGGCGATGGCCTCGTCCATGTACGTGTACATCTCGACCAGACCGATTCCCGCGCGCCGGGCGTGGCGGTAGGCGCCGATGGCCACGGTGGCCATGGTCGCCGCGTCCAGGCCGTGCCCCATCGCGTCGATCACCGCCGCGTGCAGGATCTCGTCGTTGAGGGCGTAGTCGAAACTGTCACCGGCGATGGCATACGCCGGCTCCACGGCCCCACTCACCGCGACCTGAGGCACGGACATGGTCAGAGGTGGCAGCAGGGACCACTGCATCTCCGCGGCCACGCTCATCGGTTCGCGCCGGCGGGCCTGGAAGAACCGGTCGGTGTAGGCGTTCTTGGTGACCAGCATGTCGGCCACCAACCCGGCGAGTCTTCGCAACAGACGCCGGTCGTCGTCATCGACGTCGTCCAGGGAAAGGCCGATCACCCCTACCTCGTCGCTGCCGTCCAGCAGCGGGAGGTACATGCGCACACCGTCCGCCCGCTCGTCCTCCACCGGGCTTCCGCTCAGGAAGGCCCTACTGGCCGGGGAGTCACCGATCACCTCCGGTTCGCCGACGCGCAGACCGCGGCCCGGCAACGGCACGAGGAGCTCCCCGGCGTAGTCCTGCAGGAGAACGGAGACCTCGCGGCCGCCGATCCGCGCCACCTCCTCCGCGATCAACGGGGCGATCAACTGCGGCGGCATCTCGTGCGCCCGGTCCAGCAGCAGCCCCAGGAGTCGCTCGCCGAAGCCTTCCGACCGGTCGGCTCCTCCCTTACCGGGTCTCTGCTCTCCTGGTGCCACAGCTTCTTCTCCTGACCGGACCGGCGGACGATCGACACGACCACCACCGGCAGCCCCGTCACGCATTCCTTGCCCGTTCGGTTGCTTCACGCCACCGTCATATCGTCCCTGAAGGCTCACGCTCGCGCATGTCACCACAACGGCGCACAAAATCGCGGTCCGGCACGTCCTGCCCCCAGGCTCGCGGGCGGCTCACCGGGACGGACCGCCTTCGAGCGCGTCGCCCACGCCCGGCAGGGCGCCGCCCTGTTGCACGTCGCACGTGCATCACCGTAGGGTCACGCGGGCGACGATGATCACGACGGGGATTCCGCCGGCGGGCGCCGCGAGGTCCTGGGGCCGGCGGTCGCGCCGGTCCGGTACGGAACGGGACCGCGAACGACGGGAACGACGGACCCGCGTCGCCCGGCTTCCTCCGCACCGCCGCCCGACCGCCGCCGTTCTCATCGAGCCGACTGCCCGTGACCACACCCCAGCACCGGGACGTGACCGTCGTCGGCGGGTCGGGCCCGGTACGGGGTGCAACGCCGGCGGGGACAGGGTGCGTCGCGCCGAGGACCCTTCCGGCAGCCGTGCCGGCGGTCCCTTCGTCCACCGAACAAGGAGAGATCTTGTCCACCCATCCGCTCCCGACGGGCACCGGCGAACTCAGCTCGCCGCCCCACGACTTTCCCTTCGATCCCACCCACGGCTACGACCGGCGGGGCCTCCTCGCGGTGACGGCGCCGCAGGGCCCGGACGACTTCGCCGACTTCTGGCGCGAGCGCCATGCGCGTGCACGGCGCATCGACACGGCACCCCGGATCGAGGGGCCGTGGGTCACGGTGGACGGCATGCGGGTCGCCGACGTCACGTACACGTCCGCCGACGGTGTCCGTATCGGCGGGTGGCTGACCGTCCCTGCCGACGGCCGGGTCACCCAGGGCTGTGTGGCGACACACGGATACGGAGGCCGGGAGGCCCCGGACCTCCGGCAGCCCCCGCCGGAGACCGCGACCATCTGGCCCTGTCTGCGGGGACTCGGTACGCGGAGTCTGCTGCCCGGTGTTCCCTCGAAGCCGGCGGCGCACGTCCTGCACGGCATCGGCGCCAGGGAGTCGTACCTCATCGGCGGGTGCGTGGCGGACGTCTGGTGCGCGGCCACGGCACTGCAGGCGCTGGTGCCGGAGACCGCCGGACGCCTGACGTACCTGGGCACGAGTTTCGGCGGCGGCATCGGGGCGCTGGCGCTCCCCTGGGACGACCGTTTCCGTGCCGCCGGCCTGACGGTGCCCACCTTCGGGAACCATCCGCTCCGGGTGACACTTCCGTGCACGGGCAGCGGTGAGTCGGTGCGTACGCGGCTGGCCGAGGACCCCTCGGTGCTGGATGTCCTCGCGTACTTCGACGCCGCGACGGCGGCCCGGCATCTCACGATCCCCGTGCACGTGGGCGCCGCCCTGTTCGATCCCTCAGTGCCTCCGCCCGGGCAGTTCGCGGTGCACAACGCCCTGGCCGGGCCGCGCGAACTCGTGGTTCTGCGGGCGGGGCACTTCGACCACCCGGGCGAGCGGGCCGAGACGGCGGCCCTGGAGGAGGCCCAGCGACGCTTCCTGTCGGGGCCCGACCCCGTGCTGCCGCACCCCACCGCCTGAACCCCACCGCAGGACCGGCTCCGCCGGGCCGGGGTACTCCCGGGGTCCTGCCCCGTGACCTGGTGGTTCCGCGACGCCACCGACGTCCGGACCGCAGGACGTCGCGGAACTGCCGCGGTCGCTCAGTTTCAGGTACGGGCGGCGTCCAGGCGCGATATGCTGATGCAGAATGTGCAAGGGATGTGCAGAATGAGGAGGGCCATGGCTACGCGGGCGACCGATTCAGGGACGAACCAGAGCGTCGAACGAGCGGTGTCGGTGCTGCGCGCACTCGACTCCGGCCGCGCCGAACTCCGTGTCTCCGACGTCGCCGAGCTCACCGGACTGGGCTCCTCGACCACCTCCCGCCTGCTGTCCACCCTGGAACGCCTCGACATGGTCGAACGCGATCCGGTCAGCAACCTCTACCGCCTCAGTTTGGGCCTTCTTCCCCTGGCCGCCACCGCCACCAACCGCCATCCCGTGCACCGGGCCGCCCGCATGGTCCTCCAGGGCCTCGCCACCCGCACCGGACTCGGGGCCAACGTGGCCGTACGCCGCGGTGGCGAGCTGATGTTCCTGTGCAACTTCGAGGGCACGCGCGCCCCCAAGTCCTATACGCAGGCCGGGCACACCGCCCCGCTGCACGCCACGAGCATCGGCAAGTGCCTGCTCACCGGTCTGACCCCCAAAGAGCGCCGCAAGCTGCTGGGAGATCCTCTCGACGCGCACACGGAGTACACGACCACCAGTCACGACCTCCTCGACGCCGAGATCGACACCGTCCGGCGCACCGGTTACGCCGTCGAGGCGGAGGAGCGTGCCCTGGGCCGCGCGTCCCTCGCCGCGCCGGTGCGTGATGCCTCCGGGGAGATCGTCGCGGCCATCTCCCTCTGGGGCCCGACCTCCGTGCTCGGGGACCGATCCGACGCCGAGGGGCAGCGCCTCGCCCTCGTACGCGAGGTCATCGAGGCCGCCGACGCCATCAGCCAGGCACTCGGCGCGCTCTGACGTCCACGTGCGAAGGGGTCCGGTGGAGAGTTTCCACCGGACCCCTTCGCCGTGTCGCTATGCGCCGTACGCCTTGAAGGCGATCACGTGCGCGTGCGGTGCCCCGTGCGTCGCGTCGACCACGAGCCGCAGCGTGCCGGTGCGGACGGGGCCGCCGTCCGGGGCCTTCACCGCGTGCACGCGGTGGCGGCGCCGGTTGTCCGTCACGGTCAGGAGCGTGTGCCAGGTACCGGCGGCGTCGCACGTCTGGACGCGGTAGTCGCGTACGAGTTCCGGCATGACCTCGTACGGGGTGCGGTGGCGGTGCAGATTGTTGAGGTACTCGTCGACGTCGTCGTCGAAGACCAGGCGGATCTCGGTGACTTCCTGCTCGTCGCGCCAGTCGAGACGGAGCCACCGGCCGCCCTCCTCCCGGCCGTCGTCCTCCCGGGCGGAGGACCACATGTGAGGGCCGCCGTAGGGACGCTGGTATCCGCCTACGGCCCGTTCGGGGTGGAACGCCCTGGTGGCGGGGGCAGCCCGGAAGGCGAAGGTCTGCCTGCGGAGGCCGCGGGCCTGCCATTCGAGGACCGCTTGGCCGTCCTCCTCCGGGATGTCGTGGTCGACGCCCGCGTCCCCTTCGACCTTCCTGCGCAGGGCGAGGACACCGTCGGTGCGTTCGGGGAGAAGGACCAGGGCCGTGTCGGCGCGGGCCCGGACGACGAGGATCGCGTTACGGGGGGAGTCGGGGTGGTGGTCGAGGCGGGCCGTGACCCAGTGGGGGCCGCCCGGCGGGACGGCGACCGTGGTCGTGAGGAGGTGGTCGGTGGGGACCGCGTTCTCGGGCCTGCCCGTGCCCCACAGTTCCACGGTGAGTTCGCGGGGCCGGCCGTCCGGGGCGCCGTGGACGAGCAGGTCGACCGTGTCGAGCGCGGGGTCGACCGGCAGCAGGAGGGCGAGGTCGCGGGTCAGCGGGTACGGGGCGCCGGGCGCGTCCTGCGTGGGCTCGGCGGCCAGACGGTCCAGGCAGGACGAGGCGGTGACGCGGGCCGTACGCGCCAGGTTGCCGGGGTCCTCGTCGGCGAGTCCGATCACGGAGGCGTCCTGGCGCAGCAGGGTCCGGCGCACCAGGTCCGCCCGTTCGGTGGCGAGTTCGCGCGGCGTGAGGTCCTCGGCGACGCACAGGGCCGCGGCGGTCCCGGCTGCCTCGCCGAGCGTCGCGCAGGTGGCCATGACGCGGGTGGCCCCGAAAGCGATGTGGGTGGCGGAGATGTTGCGCCCGGCGAAGTGCAGGTTCGTGACGTTCGCCGAGTAGAGGGAGCGCAGGGGGATGTGGAAGATGCCGTCCGCGTACCGCTGGCGCGCGCCGGGCTCCTCGGCGTACATGCCCTGCACCGGGTGGAGGTCGACGGACCAGCCGCCGAAGGCGATCCGGTCCTCGAACTGGCGCTGCTGGAGGATGTCCTGCTGGGTGAGGACGTGATCGCCGAGGAAGCGGCGGTACTCGCGCTTGCCGGGGAGACTGCCGACCCATTCCAGGGTGAGGTTCGCCGCGTCCGGGAACTGGCCGGAGTTCTTGATGTGGTCCCAGATACCCATGATCACGGCCTGGAGCTCGTCGCGGATGCGCTCGTTGTCGTGGACGGTGTCGAGTTCGCCGCCCCATTCGATCCACCAGTAGTCGCAGCCGTTGTCGCCGGTGCGCAGGATGCGGTTGCGCAGGATGGGTGTGGTCGACAGGTCCTTGGCGTAGGCGGGCGGTACGAACTTCACCGGCCGGCCCGTGTCCCGGGTGTGGAAGAGGATGGTCGAGCCGAGCAGCGCCCGGTCCGCCTCGGGCGGTGCCCACGGCTCGTCGAACTCGGACCGCGCCTCACGGCCGATGCGGTAACGGGCGCCGGAGAGGTGGCCGACCAGGCCGTCTCCGGTGCAGTCGAGGAACTGGCCGGCGCGGAAGGTGATGCGGCGCTCCGAGCCCATCATCCAGCCGGTGCAGGAGTGCACCTCGCGGCTGTCGGCGGGGCCGCTCGCGTCGACCTCGCGCACGTCGGTGTTGAGGTAGAGGTCGATGTTCGGTTCGGCGCGTACGGCGTCGAGGACGACCTGGTCCCAGTAGTAGGGGTTGCCCTCGGGGTTGCGGTACTGGTTCTCGGTGTACAACTCGCCCATGATCCCGGTCTCGCGGGCCCAACGGTGCACCCCGTGTGCGGTGGCGCCGCAGACCCAGACGCGGATCTCGCTGCTGGCGTTGCCCCCCAGAACGGGCCGGTTGTTGACCAGGGCCACGCGTCGGCCGAGCCGGGCCGCGGCGATGGCCGCGCAGGTCCCCGCCAATCCGCCGCCGATCACGGCGATGTCGTGATGGACCTCTTCTTCCCGCACGGTGCGACCTCCTTGTTGTGAAGCTCGGATACTCCCCCGCCGCAGCGGAGCGGCCTCGAACGTACATCACATCCATATTGTGCAACCACTGTTCAACCAATGGGATCCCCTGTAAGTTCCGATTGCGGCCACCGACCTGGCCGTCGTGAGCCGAAGTGCAGGTTCGGGGCAGGTGGACCGTGTTCCGTGTCCTGCACAGAATCGGTGATTCACTGACGAAAAGGGTTGACGCCATCGCGCGATATGGAGAACGATCCCGCATGCTGCAACTTGCATTCATCGCAGCAGGGACGGCGTTCGCGCAGGGCACCGGCGCCCCTGCCACCACCTGAGAGGACAGACCCATGAGTACGGCCGCACCTCCCCAGAAGGCGCCCCCGCCCCGCGAGCGGAGCGGGGGACGGCTCTCCGACGGTGCGTTCGCCCTGCTGCTGACCGCGCCGGGCCTCGCCCTGTTCGCGGCGATCATCTTCTACCCGCTGCTGTCGGCCCTGTTCACCGGCTTCTTCAGGCAGGATCTGCGGCTTCCGGGACGGGAGTTCGTCGGCCTGGACAACTTCACCCACTGGCTGGACGGCGACTTCCTCGCCATCCTCGAGCAGACGCTGATCTTCACCGTCGGCGCGACGCTCGTCCCCTTCGTGATCGGCTTCGCGCTCGCGCTCGCGCTGAACACCGGACTCAAGGGCAGCGGCTTCCTGCGCGGCCTGTTCCTGTTCCCCTGGGTGATCCCGGGCGTGGTGGTGTCCTTCCTCTGGATGTGGATCTTCAACGCGAACTACGGCGTGCTCAACGGCGTCCTCATGGAGGCCGGGATCATCGACGAGTCCGTGGCCTGGCTCGGCCGGCCCGGTACCGCGATGCTCGCCGTGATCGTCACCAAGGCCTGGGCCAGCTTCCCCTGGATGATGGTGATGCTCCTGGCAGGCCTGCAGACCGTGCCCAAGGAGCTGCACGAGGCGGCCTCGATGGACGGGGCGGGATCCGTCCGGCGCTTCTTCGCCGTCACCTGGCCACAGGTCCGCGGCGTCGCCTCGATCGTGCTGCTGCTGGAGTTCATCTGGAACTTCCAGCACTTCGACACCATCTACGTCCTCACCGGCGGCGGGCCCGCCGGCACCACCGAGACGTTCGCGACCGCCGTGTACCAGACCGCCTTCAAGGGCTTCGACATCGGCCGGGCCACCGCACTGGGCGGACTGTGGATGCTGCTCCTGCTCCTCCTCGTCGCCGTCTACCTCAGGATCACCGAGCGGAAGGGCGACGCCTGATGACCTCCACCACTCCCACCCCCGTGTCCGCCGTCGGCCGGCCGCAGCCGTCCGCAACCCGGGCCGGACGGGGCACCCGGCGCCGTGTGCGCAAGGACCTGCTGCGTTCGCGGATCGCCGCCTGGAGTGCGGTCGTCGTCATCGGCGCCTTCGGTCTGCTGCCGGTCTACTGGCTGCTCGCCACCGCGCTGAGCACCCCCGAGTCGACCTTCCAGTTCCCGCCGAAACTGATACCCACCGACCTCACCCTCGGCAACTTCACGGCCCTGGCCGAGAACGACCAGCTGATCAAGTACATGATCAACTCACTCATCGTGGCCTCGATCACCGCCGTGCTGAGCGTGATCGTCGCCACCTACATGGGCTACTCGTTCTCCAAGTTCCGCTACCGGGGCCGGCGCTCGCTGATGCACCTGGTGCTCGCCTCCCAGATGTTCCCCCAGGCGCTACTGCTGGTGACGCTGTACACCGTGTTCTCCAGCTTCGGCATGCTCAACACGTACACCGCCCTGGTGCTCTCCTTCACCACGTTCACCATGCCGCTGTGCGTCTGGATGCTGAAGGGCATCTTCGACACCGTTCCGGACGCCCTGCTGGAAGCGGCGTCCATCGACGGCGCCTCCCGCTGGCGGACGCTGCACTCCATCGTGGCGCCGCTGGCCGCGCCGGGGATGATCGCCGCCGGGCTCTTCGCCTTCGTACGCGGCTGGAACGACTTCATCTTCGCGCTGACCCTGGCCGACAAGGAGAAGCAGACCTTGCCCCCCGGACTCGTCTCCACCTACATCGGCGAATTCCAGACCGCCTGGCCCCAGTTGATGGCCGCCTCGCTCGTGGTGTCGGTCCCCGTGATCGTCGCCTTCATGTTCCTGCAGCGCTACCTCGTCGGCGGCATGACCGCCGGCTCGGTCAAGAGCTGAACCCGCAGGTTCGGCCGGCGCCCCCCCCGTACCTCCCCTCCCGCACACTTCCCATGGAGAGAACATGACCACCTCTGGCATCAGCCGGCGCGGCGCGCTGCGCATGCTCGGCATCGGCGCGCTCGGTGCAGCGGGCGCCGGTGTGCTCGGCGCCTGCGCGCCGTCCGGCGCCGGCTCCCCTTCCAACGGCGGTGACCCGAAGTCCAAGAACTTCGACTTCACCTCCTGGTCGCTCAACGAGGAGGCCGCCAAACCCTCGATCGAGAAGATCATCGCGGCATGGGAGAAGGCCCAGAAGTCGACGATCCGCGCCGTCTCGTACCCGTACAACGAGTACCTGAGCCAGCTCACCCTCAAGCTGGGTGGCGGGGAGACCACGGGGGCGGTGCACCTGGACATCGCCTGGCTCGCCGCGATGGCGCAGATGGGCCGGCTGGCCGACCTCGGACCGGTGGCCGGCAAGGGCGGCTACACCGACGTGGCGCTGAAGAGCGGCACGTACGACGGCACGCAGTACGGGCTGCCGTGGAACACCGGATCGATCGGTGTGATCGCCAACGCCCACCTCCTGGAGAAGGCCGGCATCCAGAAGCATCCCACCACCGTCGAGGAGTTCGAGGCCGCGCTGCGCGAGCTGAAGGGGCTCGGCGGCGGAGTCGTGCCGTACGCCGCCGCCACCAAGGTCGCGCAGCTCAAGGACATCTTCCCGTGGATGCAGACCTTCGGCTGCAAGCTGCTCGACGGCGGAAAGGTCACGATAGGCGACGACGCCTCGGTCGACGCGGTCACCTGGTACAAGAAGCTGCACGACGACAAGCTGATCGCCGCCGACGTGGACCGCTTCGACGCCCGCGCCCTGTTCGGGCAGGGCAAGGCCGCCTTCTACGACGACGCGATCATCGGCAAGGGCGTGACCTCCGCCCAGTCGAAGGACAAGACGCTGGCCGACGCCATGCAGCCGATGGAGCGTCCGGTGCTCAAGGCCGGGGACACGCCGCAGGCGCTGCTGTGGGGAGGTGTGATCGCGATCGTGAAAGGCAAGGGCCAGGACGCGGCTACCGAGTTCGCGCTGCACACCACCACCGACCGGGCCACCACCTCCGAGTACTTCGCCGCGCGCGCACTGCCGCCGTCCACCACCGCGGGTCTGGCCGCTCCCGAGGTCGCCAAGGACACCTTCACCACGGAGTGGACCCGGAAGATCACCAGGACGGCCACCGGCAGCCCGTTCTGGCAGTTCGCGCAGAACGCCCAGATCGAGGAGGCCGTCGCCAAGCAGGTACAGGCCGTCCTCGTCGGCAAGTCGAAGCCCAAGGACGCGATGAAGCAGGCAGGCGAGGAGGCCGCCGCGCTCATCAAGCGCTGAGGCCGAACGCCGTGGTCCGGGCCCGGCGAGCGCCGCACGCCTCGCCGGGTCCTGCTCCGTACCCCACCCCCGCACGACGACCCCGTCGCCGGCCGCCCCCGGGCCGGTGCCGTCCGCGTCACCTCCCACGCCCGCACCCGCACCCGCGAAGGAGCTCATCTTGCGACGACCCACGGTACGCCTCCGCACGTTCACCGCCTCGGCCGTGGCCCTGGCCGCTCTCCTCCTGCCCGCCCCGGCCGCCGGGGCCGAGACCGCGCAGACCACGGCAGCCGCGGCGACGGTGATCGAGAAGGTTCCGTACGCGATGGACGCGTCGAACCAGGCCGCCTGGTGGACGCCGGTCGCCACCTACAAGGGCCGCGGGCAGTACACGTACTTCGCCTTCAACGAGCCTGGCTCGACGGCCGCGACGCACCGGCCCGCCATCGCACGGCGCGACCCGGACGGGGTCTGGAGCCGGCTGCCGCTGCTGAACAGCGACGGGCAGCAGGCCGAGTTCCCCGACGACAACGGCCACAACCAGCCGTCGATCGCCCGCGACGGCAGCGGTCGCCTGCACGTCTTCACCTCCATGCACGCCAACTCCTGGCGCTACTTCCGCACCGAGGCCCCCGGCGGCGACGTCACCGACCACGCATCCGAACTGCCCGACCAGGGCGTGGGCATCACCTACCCGGTCGTCACCACCGCCCCCAACGGCGACCTGTACCTGGCCGCCCGCGTCGGGACCGGCTCCGACCAGCGTCCCGGCAAGCTGTACCTCTGGGACAACGCCACCTCCCGCTGGAGCACCGTCGCGACCTTCGCGACCGCCCTGTACCGCTCCGTGTATCCCGACGACCTCACGGTGGACGCCTCCGGCCGCGTGCACCTCCTGTTCGAGTGGGCGAAGGCGCCCGCGACCGCGTTCCGCCACCAGCTCTCCTACCTGGCCTACGACCCGTCGACCGCTTCCTTCACGGACAGTACGGACACGACCGTCACCACCCCGGTCACGCCCGCGACCTCCGACGTGATCCAGGACCTCACCGCGGGAGAGGAGTGGAGCGCCGACAACGCCTACACCGGTCCCGCGGTGCAGAGCGCCAAGCTCACCCTCGACGGCGCCACCCCGAAGATCGCCTACCGCTACCGCTCGGCGGACAGCGGTGGTCACTTCCGGGTGTACTACGCCTATCCGAGCGGTGGCGGCTGGGTCCGCAAGACCGTGTACGCCGGCGGGCAGACCGCGGCCGCCCTCGGCATCACCTGGGACGAGACCGACACCAAGCGGGTCTACTACGTGACCACCTCGGGCACCGACCGGGTCTTCTCCGCGACCCAGTCGGCGGACGGGGCCTGGACCGCGCAGTCCGCCGCACCGGGCGTGAGCGCGGACCGGCTGGCGGTGCGACGGAACTCGGACGGTCAGGATGTGCTCTACCTGCCGGACACCGCGCACAACTCCTTGTATTACGGGATTCGTTGACAGCCCAGGACCCGGGAGCTGGTCAAGGCTCCGGCCCGTGGTCTGCGGCACATCATTGCCGCAGACCACGGGCCGGTCGCTTGACGACGCTCTGCGGGTGCTCGACCTGTCAGTTCAGAAGAGGTCGAGCTCTGCAGACTCGACTGCACCCAGTAGTCGGCATTCTCCGGTCTTTCCGTCAACGCGCAGGTAGCCCGTACCCACAGCCATGTCCCGGGGGTCTCCGTCACGGAGATAGGCAGCTGACTGGCAGTCGAAATAGAAGTCGCCTCCCACGTGGGCGCTTTCCCCTTCGACGAGCGCGAGGGCCATGCCTTCGTGGCTGACCTGCTGGTCCAGGAAGTTCTGGGCCAGCACGGCAGCGTCTTCGACGTTCAGCATCAGTCTGTCCTCAGGAGAGAGAAGTTCCGCCATGGCGAGAGGCGGGCATGTCCTGTCCGACCGTCCAGGAACACGACCTCTCCTTCGACGTTCACCACATTGAAGACATGGGCGAGTCTGCCCTTATGCCCCATGACGATACCTCTAGTGCCGTCCCCCTGCGGTTTTGATCTGATTCACGATGCCGGAGATGGTTTTCAAATGTCCAGGAAGAGACTGGTCGCTCTGCTGATCTGCGAGAATGCTGACCGCCAGCCGCTGACCTGCGGATCTGGCCTTTCGGCTGTTTCGCGCTCGTGCCCCTTGATGTAGCTGAAAGTCCCAGAAAAGTCCCAGGGTTCCTGCCGCCCACGACCCGTTCTCCGGGCTGCACGCGGGCCTTGGCTCTGAGCCGTCACCGGAATCTGTCAAACGAACGTTTGACAGACCCCCACTGCGCGTTCGTCATGTCCGAGGTGCAGTGCTGCTTCCGGCCAGGCCGGTCCGGCAGCGTTCCCGTACAGCAGGCGTTCTGCAACAACTTCCGGCAGCGATGTAGGACCAGGGGCATGAGGTGCCCGTGGAGGGTTGCAGATGGAACATGCTCGTTCCCGCTCAGCTCAGCTCTGCGTACGAAGCGATTCGAAGAAATCATCGATCTCCAAAATTTCCGCATCGCTGAGACGCTAGCGGCGGTCGCGCTGACCAGCAGCAACAGACCGAGAGTGTCGACAACGATGCTGCGCTTGCGGCCCACGATCTTCTTGCCGGCATCCGTGCCCTGGGTGTCAGTGGGGACACTGGCTGCGGTCTTCGCGCTCTGCGTGTCGATCACGCAGGCGGTGGGCTCGGCGGTGCGTCCTGGAAGTAGCCGAACACGGTGGTGTGCGGCGGCCGTCGGTGGGGACATCGCGAGGGCCCTTTGGTGAGCACTGCCCGTGATGGCTGACTGTCACTCAGACGTTCCTGATGCGGCGTCACCTATTCAGGATCATCTTGCACGCATGTTGCACAAGGTGGTGAAAGACAGTGATGCTCAATGGAAGGTTACGCAAGGGTGTAACCGCAGTTCAGAGGGCATTTGGGGGTGGCGTGCCCCTTGCCCCCAAGGGCCACGCCACCCCGCCCGTCAGATGTCCCGGAAGATCTCGATCTGCGCCCCCACCGAGTTCAGCCGCTCCGCCAGCTCCTCGTAACCCCGGTTGATCACGTACACGTTGCGCAGGACGGACGTGCCCTCGGCCGCCATCATGGCCAGCAGTACCACCACCGCCGGACGCAGCGCGGGCGGGCACATCATCTCGGCGGCGCGCCAGCGGGTCGGGCCCTCGACCAGAACCCTGTGGGGGTCGAGGAGTTGGAGCCGGCCGCCGAGGCGGTTGAGGTCGGTGAGGTAGATGGCGCGGTTGTCGTAGACCCAGTCGTGGATGAGGGTCTTGCCGTGCGCGGAGGCCGCGATGGCCGCGAAGAACGGCACGTTGTCGATGTTCAGCCCGGGGAAGGGCATGGGGTGGATCTTGTCGATGGGAGCCTCCAGTTTGGAGGGCCGTACGGTCAGGTCCACCAGGCGGGTGCGGCCGTTGTCGGCGGCGTACTCGGCCGTACGGTCGCAGTCGAGGCCCATCTCCTCCAGGACCGCCAGCTCGATCTCCAGGAACTCGATCGGGACCCGGCGGATCGTCAGCTCCGACTCCGTCACCACGGCGGCGGCCAGCAGGCTCATCGCCTCGACCGGGTCCTCGGAGGGGGAGTAGTCGACGTCCGCGTCGATCTCGGGCACACCGTGCACGGTGAGGGTCGTCGTTCCGACCCCGTCGACGCGTACGCCGAGCGCCTCCAGGAAGAAGCACAGGTCCTGGACCATGTAGTTGGAGGACGCGTTGCGGATGACGGTCGTACCGTCGTGGCGGGCGGCGGCCAGCAGGGCGTTCTCGGTCACGGTGTCGCCGCGCTCGGTCAGGACGATGGGGCGGTCCGGCCTGATCGCCCCATCCACCTGGGCGTGGTACAGCCCGTCGGTCGCCGCGATGTCGAGCCCGAAGCGGCGCAGCGCGATCATGTGCGGCTCGATCGTCCGCGTACCGAGGTCGCAGCCGCCCGCGTACGGCAGGGTGAAGCGGTCCACGCGGTGCAGCAGCGGGCCGAGGAACATGATGATGGAACGGGTGCGGCGCGCGGCGTCCGCGTCGATCGCCTCCAGTTCCAGTTCGGCGGGCGGCAGGATCTCCAGGTCGACGCCGTCGTTGATCCAGCGGGTGCGGACACCGATGGAGTTGAGGACCTCCAGCAGGCGGAAGACCTCCTCGATGCGGGCCACCCGGCGCAGCACGGTACGGCCCTTGTTGAGCAGGGATCCGCAGAGCAGGGCCACGCACGCGTTCTTGCTCGTCTTGACGTCGATGGAGCCGGAGAGCCGGCGACCGCCGACCACGCGCAGATGCATGGGACCGGCATAGCCGAGTGACACGATCTCGCTGTCGAGGGCTTCACCGATGCGGGCGATCATCTCAAGGCTGATGTTCTGGTTGCCGCGCTCGATGCGGTTGACGGCGCTCTGGCTCGTGGCGAGCGCCTCGGCGAGCTGCGACTGTGTCCAGCCCCGATGCTGGCGGGCGTCACGGATGAGCTTGCCGATTCGTACGAGGTAGTCGTCTTCCATGAGTTGAACGCTATCTCACATATGAGATGAAGCGCGCTGCGGGGGTGCGGTGTTCGCGTCGGTGTCGCGTGTCCCGGCCGTGTGGGGCCCGCGTCTCGATGATGGATCCGTGTTGTGGCGCCCGGCGCGTCGGATGCCGCCGAACGGGTGAGCCGTCAGCTGCGACGGCGGCGCCGCGTCGTCCTGCGCCAGCCGAAGGGGCCGGGCAGGTCCATCGACGTGGTGCGCCGGCCGGTGCTGCTGGTGGTGCGCCTCGGCCCGTTCCGCCCGCCCGTGGTGACGGACCATGAGCGGCGGTTGATGTTCAGCCGGACGCCCGGAAGTATCCGGAAGCTCTTGCGGAAGGTGAGCGGCATCGGTTCCTCCTCTGTCGCGGACTGCGGACTGCGGACTGCGGACTGCGGACTGCGGACCGCGGGCCGCGTGCTGCAGTGGGGCGTGGTGCCCGTACGGCTACGGATATCCCGTACCCGTCCGCTCATGCCTGACAGTCGCAGGCCGTCCGCGCGCTCGGCCGTCCGGGCTCGGACGGCACCCACCGGTCGGCGGCCGCCGGGTGCCGTCGCCGCGTGGGGGCGGCGCGGAACACGGGCGCCCGGGCATGACCGCGGGGCGGCGATGTACTAGAGTTATCTCGACATCGAGATATCTGCCGAGGCGCGCCGCAGCCGCCGCGCGGTAAGGGTTACCTAACCAATCCTTACCTCAGCGGGGGGTCGGGGCCGTAGGCGGCACCACGCGGCGCCGGCCGCCAATGAGGCGCGGCGCGGTAGTACGCGCACATTGAAGAAGGAGACTGTCGTGTCGGCGAACAGCTTCGACGCCCGCAGCACGCTGCGCGTGGGCGACGAGTCGTACGAGATCTTCAAGCTGGACAAGGTCGAGGGCTCCGCGCGCCTCCCTTACAGCCTGAAGGTGCTGCTGGAGAACCTCCTCCGTACCGAGGACGGCGCGAACATCACCGCCGATCACATCCGGGCACTGGGCGGATGGGACTCTCAGGCCCAGCCGAGCCAGGAGATCCAGTTCACGCCGGCCCGCGTGATCATGCAGGACTTCACCGGTGTCCCGTGCGTCGTGGACCTCGCCACCATGCGTGAGGCCGTCAAGGAGCTCGGCGGCGACCCGGCGAAGATCAACCCGCTGGCCCCGGCCGAGCTGGTCATCGACCACTCCGTCATCGCCGACAAGTTCGGCACCAACGACGCGTTCGCCCAGAACGTCGAGCTGGAGTACGGCCGTAACAAGGAGCGCTACCAGTTCCTGCGCTGGGGCCAGACCGCGTTCGACGAGTTCAAGGTCGTCCCCCCGGGCACCGGCATCGTCCACCAGGTCAACATCGAGCACCTGGCCCGCACGGTCATGGTCCGTAACGGCCAGGCGTACCCCGACACCCTGGTCGGCACCGACTCGCACACCACCATGGTCAACGGCCTCGGCGTGCTGGGCTGGGGCGTCGGCGGCATCGAGGCCGAGGCCGCGATGCTGGGCCAGCCGGTCTCCATGCTCATCCCGCGCGTCGTCGGCTTCAAGCTGACCGGCGAGCTGCCGGCCGGTACCACCGCCACCGACCTCGTGCTGACGATCACCGAGATGCTCCGCAAGCACGGTGTCGTCGGCAAGTTCGTCGAGTTCTACGGTGAGGGCGTCGCCGCCACCTCCCTCGCGAACCGCGCCACCATCGGCAACATGTCGCCGGAGTTCGGCTCCACCGCCGCCATCTTCCCGATCGACGACGAGACCCTGAAGTACCTGCGCCTGACCGGCCGCGACGCCCAGCAGGTCGCACTCGTCGAGGCGTACGCCAAGGAGCAGGGCCTCTGGCTGGACCCGGCCGCCGAGCCGGACTTCTCCGAGAAGCTGGAGCTCGACCTCTCCACGGTCGTCCCCTCCATCGCCGGCCCGAAGCGCCCGCAGGACCGCATCGTCCTGGCGAACGCCAAGGCCAAGTTCGCCGAGGACGTGCGCAACTACGTCACCGACGACATGGAGGCGAGCAAGGAGTCCTTCCCGGCCTCCGACGCCCCGGCCGTGTCCCCCGACGGCGTCCCGTCCAACCCGGTCACCGTGACCGCCCCCGACGGCACGACGTACGAGCTCGACCACGGCGCCGTCACCGTCGCCGCGATCACCTCCTGCACCAACACCTCGAACCCGTACGTCATGGTCGCCGCGGCGCTCGTGGCGAAGAAGGCGGTCGAGAAGGGCCTCACCCGCAAGCCGTGGGTCAAGACCACCCTCGCGCCGGGTTCCAAGGTCGTCACCGACTACTTCGACAAGGCGGGCCTGACCCCGTACCTCGACAAGGTCGGCTTCAACCTCGTCGGCTACGGCTGCACCACCTGCATCGGCAACTCCGGCCCGCTGCCGGACGAGGTCTCCAAGGCGGTCAACGACCACGACCTGGCCGTCACCTCGGTGCTCTCCGGCAACCGCAACTTCGAGGGCCGGATCAACCCCGACGTCAAGATGAACTACCTGGCGTCCCCGCCGCTGGTCGTCGCGTACGCCATCGCCGGCTCGATGAAGGTCGACATCACCAAGGACGCCCTCGGCGTCGACCAGGACGGCAATCCCGTCCACCTCGAGGACATCTGGCCCACCGAGGCCGAGGTCAACGACGTCGTGGCGAACGCCATCGGCGAGGACATGTTCAACAAGTCCTACCAGGACGTCTTCGCGGGCGACGCCCAGTGGCAGGCGCTGCCGATCCCGACCGGCGACACCTTCGAGTGGGACTCCGAGTCCACCTACGTGCGCAAGCCCCCGTACTTCGAGGGCATGACGATGGAGACGACCCCGGTCGAGGACATCACCGGCGCCCGGGTGCTCGCCAAGCTGGGCGACTCGGTCACCACCGACCACATCTCCCCGGCCGGTGCGATCAAGGCCGACACCCCGGCCGGCCAGTACCTCACCGAGCACGGCATCGAGCGCCGTGACTTCAACTCCTACGGCTCGCGCCGCGGTAACCACGAGGTCATGATCCGCGGCACGTTCGCCAACATCCGCCTGCGCAACCAGATCGCGCCGGGCACCGAGGGCGGCTTCACCCGCGACTTCACCCAGGACGGCGGGCCGGTGTCGTTCATCTACGACGCCTCGCAGAACTACCAGGCCGCCGGTACCCCGCTCGTCATCCTGGCGGGCAAGGAGTACGGCTCCGGCTCGTCCCGCGACTGGGCCGCCAAGGGCACCGCGCTCCTCGGCGTCAAGGCCGTCATCGCCGAGTCCTACGAGCGCATCCACCGCTCGAACCTCATCGGCATGGGCGTCCTCCCGCTCCAGTTCCCGCAGGGCGCGACCGCCGAGTCCCTCGGGCTCACCGGTGAGGAGACCTTCTCCTTCGCCGGCGTGACCGAGCTGAACGACGGCACCACCCCCGCCACCGTCAAGGTGACCACCGACACCGGTGTGGAGTTCGACGCGGTCCTGCGCATCGACACCCCCGGCGAGGCGGACTACTACCGCAACGGCGGCATCCTGCAGTACGTGCTCCGCAGCCTGATCCGCAAGTAGGCGATCTCCGGCAGCAGAGGAAGGGCCGCACCCCTGTAATCAGGGGGTGCGGCCCTTCGCTGCAATAGGTTCGAAGGCCTCATGAAGAACAACCTGACCTCGCCGGCGGCCAAGGCCGGGCACGAGTCCGTACGGCGGCACAACCTGAGCCTCGTGCTGCGCACCGTGCGCGCGGAGGGCGAGGTCACCCGCGCGCGGGTGGCGAGCCTCGTCGGGCTCACCCGGGCCGCCGTCTCCTCCCTCGTCGAGGAACTCCTCGCACTCGGCTGCCTGAGCGAGTCCGGCAAGACGTCCAGCGGGTCGGCCGGACGCCCCGGAACCGTGCTCACCCCGGCCCGCACCGGTCCGGCCGGGCTCGGAGTGGAGATCAACATCGACTACGTGTCGGTGTGCGCCGTGGACCTCACCGGAACCGACCGGGTCCGGGTGACCGAGCACACCGACCACCGGGGCGTCCCGCCCGCCGAGGTCCTCGCCCACGCCGCCCGGCTGACCAACCGGGTCATCGCCTCAGCCCGGGAACAGGACCTGCGCGTGGTCGGCGTCGAACTGGCCCTGCCCGGCCTCGTCTCCGGCGGCGTCGTACGGCAGGCCCCGAACCTCGGCTGGAGCAGGGTCGCGGCCGAGGGCATCTTCGGACAGGCACTCAGCACCCTGCGCCCGGCCGGGCGCGCGCTGGCCGTCGGCTCCGACAACGAGGCCAACCTCGCCGCCCTGGCCGAGCTGTGGTTCGGCGGGCTGGGCGGCGTACGCACCTTCCTCTACCTGACCGGTGAGATCGGGGTGGGCGGCGCGCTCGTGGTGAACGGCGAGATGCTGCGCGGCGCCCACGGGTTCGCGGGCGAGATCGGGCACGTCGTCGTCGACCCGCAGGGACCCCTCTGCCGGTGCGGGGCGCGCGGCTGCCTGGAGCAGTACGCGGGCCGGGCGGCGCTGCTCACGGCCGCGGGCATCGACCCCGGCACGGGGGTGCGGGGGGTCGGCGAGCTGGAGCAGCGGGCGGCGAACGGCGAGGCGCGGGCCCTGGCGGCGCTGCGGGAGGCGGGGGACCGCCTGGGTGTGGTGCTGGCCGGAGCGGTGAACCTCTTCGATCCGGAGGCCGTCGTCCTGGGCGGGATCTACCGCAACCTCATGCCGTGGCTGGAGGGCCCGGCGGACGCCCAGCTCACCGTGCGGGTCGTCTCGGGCCGCTGGCACGAGAACGGCAGCAGGCTGCGCGCCTCCTCCCTCTCCGGCGACGCGGCCCGCGGCGCGGCGGCCAGAGTGGTGCACGATGTCCTGGCGGACCCGGGGGCGTACGCGGTGCGGTGACGGCGTTCCCCCGCGCCACGGCCGTCAGCAGCCGCCCCCGGGGGCCGCTCAGCCCAGGTTGCGGCGGTCCTCCTCGGTCCACTTGGCGGTGTCGCGCGGTTCCACGTACGGCTCCTCGGTCTCGGGGTGGCCCCCGTCGATGGCCCGCTGGCGGGCCATCTCCGCGTCGAATTCGAGGCCGAGAAGGATCGCCAGATTGGTGATCCACAGCCACACCAGGAAGACGATCACGCCGGCGAGAGCCCCGTAGGTCTTGTTGTACGAGGAGAAGTACGCCACGTACAGCGCGAAGCCGGCCGAGGCGGCCATCCAGAGCAGAAGGGCGAGGAGACTGCCGGGGGTCACCCACGTGAAGCCCCGGCCCCGGGCATTGGGCGCCGCCCAGTAGAGGAGCGCGATCATGGCGGTGACGAGAAGGACCAGAACCGGCCACTTCGCGATCGACCAGACCGTCATGGCCGCGTCACCGAGCTCGAGGGCGGAACCGGCCCGCCGGGCCAGCGGCCCGGTGAACACCACGATCAGGGCGCTGATGGCCGCCAGCACCATCAGGGTCACCGTCAGCCCCAGGCGCAGGGGCAGCACCTTCCACACGGGCCGCCCTTCGGGCATGTCGTAGACGGCGTTGGAGCAGCGGATGAACGCCGCGATGTACCCGGAGGCCGACCACACCGCCAGCAGCAGACCGACGACGGCCATCAGCGATCCCGTGCCCCCGTTGCCCTGCAACTGCTGCACGGCGTCGGAGAGGATGTCCCGGGCCGGGCCGGGAGCGAGGTCCTGGAGGTTGTCCAGCACCTTCTGGGTGGCGGACTTCCCCGCGACACCGAGCAGCGACACCAGCACGAGCAGGGCCGGGAAGAGCGAGAGCACGCTGTAGTACGTCAGGGCCGCGGCCCGGTCGCCGAGCTCGTCGTCCGCGAACTCCCGCACGGTGCGTTTCAGTACGGCCCACCACGACCTCCTGGGCATGGCGGTCGGTCCGTCGGGTGCGTTGCGCTCCACCTCGGGGTCGGGCCCGACGCGGGCCGGCTCCCGGGGGGCGTCGTCCGCGCCGTCTCCGTAGTGGTCGGCGGCGTCCTGGCCGTCGCGGGTGGGGTGAGCCTGTGATTCCGGTGTTCGCGCCATGGGAGTCCGGTAACCGCCACAGCAGCAGGGAAACCGGTTCGGCCGCGACGGATCCGCTCGGGGCTCCGCGCGGCACACCGGATCCGGGTGCGGACGGGGTCCGCACCCGGAAGCGGCGATCAGGCCCGGTGGGCCGCGATCAGCTGCTGGTACCAGCGGTAGCTGTCCTTCGGGGTGCGCTCCAGCGTGTCGTAGTCGACCCGGATGATCCCGAACCGCTTCGCGTAGCCCAGCGCCCACTCGAAGTTGTCCAGCAGCGACCACACGTAGTAGCCGCGTACGTCGACACCGGCGTCCATGGCCGCACGGAGCGCCGTCAGGTGGGTGCGCAGGTACTCCACCCGGTCCGCGTCGTGCACGGAACCGTCGGCCTCGACGCTGTCGTGCTCCGCCGAGCCGTTCTCCGTGATGTGCACCGGAGGCAGGGCGTCCCCGTAGGTCTGCTTGAGCGCGGTCAGCAGGTCGGTGAAGGACTCAGGGACGACCGGCCAGCCCATGGCGGTCTTGCGGACGCCCCGGTACTCGCCCTCCGTGTACCGGTTGTCCGTGGCGACGCGCAGCGCCGGGTCCGCCTCGCGGTGCGGGGCGGCGGCGACCACGATCGGCCGGTAGTAGTTGATCCCCAGGAAGTCCAGCGGCTGGGAGATCAGCTCGAGGTCGCCCTCACGGCGGAAGTCCTGGCCGGTGATCAGCTCGCCCCACGTCTCCTCCTCGGTGGCGGGGTAGCGGCCCGCGAGGATCGGCTCCGTCCACACCAGGTTGTGCTGCGTGTCGGCCCGTACGACGGCGGCGAGGTCGGCGTCCGAATCGCCGGCCGGGACGTTGCGGTCCAGGTTGAGGGTGATGCCCGCCTCCCGGACACCGGCCGCGCGCAGCGCGCTCATGGCGTGCCCGTGGCCGACCAGCAGGTGGTGCGCCGCGGCGAGCGCGCCGCGCCCCTCCTGGGCGCCCGGCGCGTGCCGGCCCACGGAGTAGCCGAGGAAGGCGCTGCACCACGGCTCGTTGAGGGTGATCCAGCGCGGCACCCGGTCGCCCAGGTGCTCGGCGACGATCGCCGTGTACTCGCCGAAGCGCTCGGCCGTCTCCCGTACCCGCCAGCCGCCCTTGTCCTCCAGGGCTTGCGGGAGGTCCCAGTGGTAGAGGGTGGCGGCCGGCTCGATGCCCGCCTCCAGGAGGGAGTCGACGAGCCGGGAGTAGAAGTCCAGGCCCTTCGGGTTGACCGGCCCGCTGCCCGAGGCCTGGATCCGGGACCAGGCGATCGAGAAGCGGTACGACTCCACTCCCAGGTCGCGCAGCAGCGCCACGTCCTCGGGATAGCGGTGGTAGTGGTCGCAGGCCACGTCGCCGGTGTCACCGCCGTCCGTCCGGCCGGGGGTGTGACTGTAGGTGTCCCAGATGGACGGGCCGCGGCCGTCCTCCTCCGCGGCGCCTTCGATCTGGTACGAGGCCGTGGCCGCGCCGAACACGAAACCGGGCGGGAAGACCGGGAAGTCGCTCATGGAAACCCTTACTTGACCGAGCCGCCGGTGATCCCGGCGGCGATGTACTTCTGGGACAGGACGAGCAGGACCGCCGCCGGCACCGCGGAGAGCACGGACGCGGCCATGACCGAGCCCCAGTCGCCGACGTGGGCCCCGATGTACTGGTAGATACCCAGCGTGATCGGCTTGACGTCGTCCGTGGTGTTCAGCGTCAGCGCGAACATGAAGTCGCTCCACGCGTACAGGAACGAGAACAGCCCTGCCGTGATGAGGGAGTTGCGGCTCATCGGCAGCACGACGCGGACGAACGTGCGCACGCGGCCCGCGCCGTCCACCTCGGCCGCCTCGATGACCTCCCGGGGGATCGACACCATGAAGGAGCGCATCAGCACGATGGCGAACGGGATGCCCAGCGAGGCGTCCGCCAGCATGAGCCCGAAGTAGGAGTTGACCAGGCCGAGATCGACGTACGCGCTGTACAGGGCGTTCGCGATCACGATGCCCGGCACCATCTGCGTGATGAGCGTGCCGAACACGATGGTCCTGCTGCCGCGCAGCTTGAACTGCGCGAGCCCGTACGCGGCGGGCGCGGCGATCACCAGGCAGATGGCCACGGCGCCGAGCGCCACGGCCAGCGAGGTCAGCAGGTTGCCGCCCTGCTCGGTGAAGGCCGACGTGAAGCCGGAGAGGTCCACGCCCGTCGGGACGGCGCCCACGTCGACGAGGCTCGCGTCCGGCTGCAGGGCGGTGTTGACCATCCAGTAGAGCGGGAACAGCATGACGGCGAGGATGACAACGCCGAGGACGGTCGCCCCCCAGCGGCGCTTCGGCCGGTGGACGGCGGCGGGCGCCGGGGCGGCGGGGATCTGGGTGGTGGTCGCCATGCCGGTCACTTCCCCTCGTTGCGGTTGACCCGCAGGTAGAACACCGCGAAGACGGCGGAGATCAGGATCAGGATGTTGCCGACCACGGCACCGGCCCCGAAGTCCATCTGCACGAAGGAGTTCTGGTAGGTGAGCGTGCCGAGCGTCTGCGTGGAGTCGGCGGGACCGCCGTCGGTCAGCGCGAGGACCAGGTCGAGGATCTTGACCGTCGACATGAAACCGAGCACCAGCACCACGGTGATGACGGGCTTGAGCATCGGCAGGGTGACCGAGCGGAACGTGCGCCAGGCCGAGGCGCCGTCGAGCGAGGCCGCCTCGCCCAGTTCCTTGGGGACCTCCTGGAGGCCGCCGTAGAGGATCACCATGTTGAACGGGATGCCGATCCAGATGTTCACCAGGATCACCGAGATCAGCGCCATGCTCGTGCTCGTCAGCCACGGCGTGTCGCCGGGCAGTCCGAGGGTGCCGAGGAAGGAGTTGAGGACGCCGGTGTCCTGGTCGAAGATGCGCCGCCAGACGATGCCGGAGACGACCATGGGGACCAGCCACGGCAGGAGGATCAGCGAGCGCAGGATCCCGTTCAGCGGGAAGCGGCGCGTGAAGAAGACGGCCAGGGCCAGGCCGATGCAGAACTGGCCGACGAGCGATCCGACGGTGAAGAGGATCGTCTGCCAGAGCGCCTTGCCGAAGAGCCCGTCGCCGAAGACGTTGCTCCAGTTGTCCGTGCCGTTGAACGGCGCCTCGCCGGTGAAGAAGGTGGACGGCGAGTAGTCCTGGAAGCTCATCACGATGTTGCGGACGAGCGGGTAGCCGAAGAACAGCGCCATGAAGATCACGGCGGGGGCGATGAACCCCCACTGGGCGAACTGCCTGCGGCGCCGGGCACGCAGGGGGCTCACGGGCTTCCCGGTCGCGGCCGCGCCGGTGGCCTGCGGGTCGGCCGGCGGCGCGGCGGCCGAGGCTGTGGTGGATGACATGGTTCGTTACCTCAGTTCCCGCTCGTGACCTGCTGCTGGGCACGCTTCAGAGCGGCCTCGCTGGACTCGCCGGTGAGGGCGGACTGGAAGGCGCTCTGCAGGGCGAGCGACACGGACGACCACTGCGCGCCGACCTTCGCGGTACGGGAACGGGCCGTCGAGACCTGTCCGGCCAGGGCCGCCAGCTCCGGGGCCTTCGTACGCCAGACGGCGGCGGCCTTGGCGTTCGCCGGGACCATCCAGCTGTTCAGCGCGTAGGTGATCTGCTCCTGCTCTCCCGCCATACAGCCGACGATCTTGGCGGCCGTCCTCTCGCGCTCGCCGTCCCCGGTGTTGGGCACGGTCAGCACACCACCGCCCAGCGGACCGACCGAGTCGTCGCCCGCCTTCGGTACGGGGATCTGCGCGATGCCCCAGTCGAGCCCCTTCTTGGAGTTCAGGGTCTCCACCTGCCACGGGCCGTTGATCATCATGGCGGCGTTGCCCGCCATGAACTGGTCGTTCACGTCGGCCTGGGTCCAGTTGACGGTGGACTTGGAGAGCGAGCCGTCCTTCAGCAGCGACTTCCAGTAGTCCAGCGCCCCGGCGACCTCGGGGCTGTCGAGCTTCGTCTCGTCGCCGCCGTTCGACCACATGAACGGGGTGAACTGGAAGACGCCGTCCTCCGCGCCGCCCGCGCTCAGCGCGAGGCCGTACCGCTTGCCCTGGGTCAGCTTCCGGGCCGTCGACCGCATCTCCTCCCAGGTGGTGGGCACCTTCAGGCCGGCCTTGTCGAGGGTGTCCTTGTTGTAGAACAGCGCCAGGGTGTTCACCGTGCGCGCCGCTCCGTAGTACGTCCCGTCGAACGAGCCGAAGTCGACGATCCCCTCGGGGATGTCCGTCGTGGTCAGCCCGAGGTCCTTCAGCGGGATCAGCCCGCCGGCCTCCGCGAACGTCGGCATCTCGGAGGCGTCCAGCTGGAGGACGTCCGGCAGCGACTTCGAGGAAGCCATGCGCAGCGCCTTGGTCATGAGCTGCGCGGCCGGCACGCTCTGCTGCTCGATGGTGATCCCGAGCTGCTTGCTGCAGCGCTCCAGCGTGTCACCGTCCCAGCGGTGGTACGACTCGTCGGTCGAGGAGTTCATGACGGTGTAGACGTCCTCGTCGCGCTGCTGGCCGCAGCCGGACAGGACGGTGCCGGCGACGACGGTGGAGACGACGGTGAGGGGGAGGAGGATCCGCCTGGTGCGGCGGCGTCGGACCTGGCCGTCCGGAGAGGGTTCTGTCACGGTGGTGCCCTTGCGGTGAGAGGGTGGCCGGTGCGCGGGGGAGCGCTCCCACTGGCTGAGTGCCGGGTCCGTGCGCGGGTCCGGCGGGTCCGTGCACGGGAAGGGTGTCCGGCGGGCGGGCCGCCGGACACCCGGTGCGTCAGCGGACGCCGAGGAGGTGGTCCAGGGCGAGCTGGTCGAGGGCTTCGAAGGCCATGGAGCGTTCGGCGGCGGTGGTGACGTCGAAGTCCTCGTAGGCGGTGCGGTCGGCGAGGAGGGCCTTGAGGCCGTCGTCGGCGGTGGGGAGGGCGAGTTCGTGGAGGCGGGAGGCGGTCAGGGCGTCCTGGACGGCGGGGTCGGCGCGGAAGGCGGCGGCGCGTTCCTTGAGGATGAGGTAGTTGCGCATGCAGTTCTTCGCGGATTCCCAGACGCCGTCGATGCCGTCGGTGCGTACGGGCTTGAAGTCGAAGTGGCGCGGGCCCTGGTAGCCGGCGGTCTCCAGGAGGTCGACGAGCCAGAAGGCCTGGCGCAGGTCGCCGGCGCCGAAGCGGAAGTCCTGGTCGTACTTGATGCCGGACTGGCCGTTGAGGTCGATGTGGAAGAGCTTGCCGGCCCACAGGGCCTGGGCGATGCCGTGGGGGAAGTTGAGTCCGGCCATCTGCTCGTGTCCGGTCTCGGGGTTCACGCCGACCAGTTCCGGGCGTTCCAGGCGCTCGATGAAGGCGAGGGCGTGGCCGATGGTGGGCAGGAGGATGTCGCCGCGGGGCTCGTTGGGCTTGGGCTCGATGGCGAAGCGCAGGTCGTAGCCCTGTTCGGTGACGTAGTCGCCCAGGAGGTCGAAGGCTTCCTTCATGCGGTCCAGGGCGACGCGGACGTCCTTGGCGGCGCCGGACTCGGCGCCTTCGCGTCCGCCCCAGGCGACGTAGGTGCGCGCGCCGAGTTCGGCGGCGAGGTCGATGTTGCGGATGACCTTGCGCAGGGCGTAGCGGCGGATGTCGCGGTCGTTGGAGGTGAAGCCGCCGTCCTTGAACACCGGGTGGGTGAACAGGTTCGTGGTCGCCATCGGGACCTTCATCCCGGTGCGGTCCAGGGCGTCCTTGAACCGGCCGATCAGCCGGGCCCGCTCACGGTCGGAGGATCCGAAGGGGATCAGGTCGTCGTCGTGGAACGTCACCCCGTGCGCCCCGAGCGCGGCCAGCCGCTCGACCGACTCGACCGGGTCCAGCGCGGGCCGGGTCGGCTCCCCGAACGGGTCGTTGCCACGCCAGCCCACGGTCCACAGACCGAAGGTGAACCTGTCCGCGGGGGTGGGGGTGAAACGGTCCGACATTGATCAGCCTCTTGTCGCCGAAGGCCCGGACGGCTGCTCTGCCGCCCTGCCTATTTGTTTGCTTGCAGTACTAATACTCCATCCGGCCAGGGGTTTCTAGACCGTTTCCGTGACGTATCGCTCACGTGGCGCCATCGTGACCGATCGGATACACGCGGTGTATCTCTCGGTTTCCGGGCAATCCGGCCGTTCCTGTCGCACACCGATCCCGGCGGCCGTATTTGTTTTGTGTACGATCAAAATCGAGGGGACCCGCCGCCGCGCTGACCGCGGCCGCCCCGACGTCCCGCATCCCAGAACCTCCGACTCCCGTACTTCCGAGACGGATGAAGGACCACCCCCATGAAGTTCACCGACGGCTTCTGGCAGTTGCGCAACGGTGTGCACGCCTCCTACGCCACCGAAGTCCGCGACGTCCGCCTGGAGGACGACCGTCTCGCCGCCTACGCCGCCGTGAAACGCGTCGAACGCCGCGGTGACACGCTGAACGCGCCGCTGATCACCGTGGACGCCCACGCGCCCGCCGAGGGCGTCATCGCCGTGCGCCTCACCCACCACGCGGGCAGGCGCCGCAAGGGGCCCGACTTCGAGCTGCCGGGGGCGGCCACCCGGCCCGCCGCCACCACCCGTACCGAGGGCGCGACCGCCGAGCTGACCAGCGGCCCGCTCACCCTGCGCCTCCCCACCGAGGGCGCGTTCGGCCTGGAGTTCCTCGACGGTGACGGACGGCTCCTGACCTCCGCGGGCCGCAAGGGCACCGCCTTCGCGACCGCCCCCGACGGCAGCCACCACATGGTCGCCCAACTCGGCCTCGGCGTGGGGGAGACCGTCCACGGCCTCGGCGAACGCTTCACGCCGTACGTCAAGAACGGCCAGGTCGTCGACATCTGGCAGGCCGACGGCGGCACGAGCAGTGAGCAGGCGTACAAGAACATCCCGTTCTACCTCTCCTCGCGCGGCTACGGCGTCTTCGTCAACCACCCCGGCAAGGTCTCCTTCGAGGTGGGCTCCGAGGCCGTCGGCCAGGTGCAGTTCAGCGTCGAGGACCAGACCCTGGAGTACTTCGTCGTGGCAGGACCCACGCCGAAGGAAGTGCTGTCCAGGTACGCCGCCCTCACCGGCCTGCCCGCGCTCCCGCCGGCCTGGTCGTTCGGGCTCTGGCTCACCACGTCGTTCACCACGGCCTACGACGAGGCCACCGTCACCTCCTTCGTCGACGGCATGGCCGAGCGTGGCATCCCGCTGAGCGTCTTCCACTTCGACTGCTTCTGGATGCGCGAGTACCAGTGGTGCGACTTCGAGTGGGACCCGGCCGTCTTCCCCGACCCGGAGGGCATGATCACCCGGCTCAAGGACAAGGGCCTGAGGATCTGCGTCTGGATCAACCCGTACATCGGGCAGAAGAGCTCCCTCTACGAAGAGGGCGCCGAGAAGGGCTACTTCGTCGAGACGCCGGACGGGGACGTCTGGCAGTGGGACAAGTGGCAGGCCGGCATGGCGCTGGTCGACTTCACGAACCCCGAGGCCACCGCGTGGTTCCAGGCCAAGCTGAAGGTCCTCCTCGACCAGGGCGTCGACGGCTTCAAGACCGACTTCGGCGAGCGCATCCCGACGGACGTGGTCTGGCACGACGGCTCCGACCCGGAGCGCATGCACAACTACTACACGCACCTGTACAACAAGGCCGTCTTCGAACTCCTGGAGCAGGAGCGCGGCCAGGGCGAGGCCGTCCTCTTCGCCCGCTCGGCGACGGCCGGCGGCCAGCAGTACCCGGTCCACTGGGGCGGCGACTGCTGGTCCTCCTTCGAGGCCATGGCCGAATCCCTGCGGGGCGGCCTCTCGCTGTCGCTGTCCGGGTTCGGGTTCTGGAGTCACGACATCGGCGGCTTCGAGGGCACCCCCGACCCGGCGGTCTTCAAGCGCTGGCTCGCCTTCGGCCTGCTCTCCTCGCACAGCCGGCTGCACGGCTCGTCGTCGTACCGCGTGCCGTGGGAGTTCGGCGACGAGGCGGTGGACGTGGCCCGGCAGTTCACCCGGCTCAAGCACCGCCTCATGCCCTACCTGTACGGCGCCGCGGTCGAGGCCCACCGCACGGGCGTGCCGACCATGAGGCCCCTGCTGCTGGAGTTCCCGCAGGACCCGACGGCCCGCACGGCCGACCGCGAGTACCTGCTCGGCCCGGACGTCCTCGTCGCGCCGGTCTTCACCGGGGACGGCCAGGTCGAGTACTACGTCCCCGAGGGCACCTGGACCCACCTGCTGACCGGCGACACGGTGACCGGCCCCGCCTGGCGCCGCGAGACGCACGGCTTCGACAGCCTGCCCCTCCTGGTCCGCCAGGGCGCGGTCCTGCCCCTCGGCGCGGACGAGTCCCGCCCGGACGGTGCGTGGCTGGACGACCTGGAACTGCGCGTCTTCGCCCCGGCGGGCACGGGCGACTTCACCCGCACGGTGACGGTCCCCGACCGCACGGGTGCGGTGGCCGCGACGTACGAGGTGGTCCGCGAGGGCGGCGAGGTCCGCGTCACCGCGGACACGGACCGGCCGTACACGGTCACGGTGGTGGGCGAGGAGGGCCTGACGGTCGTCAGCCGCTGATTCCGCCCCCCGGCCCGGACAGGAAGCCGGAGCGGCTCCCCGCAGGCGGCGCCGCGGGGAGCCGCAGAGGCCCGGGCGTCCGTGTACGGGCCGAGCCCCCGGGTGTCCCCTGTCCCGGAACGCCGCAGCACGGCGCCCTGCCCGGCCCGGGCTGCCCGGGCACGGCGAGCCGCGTCCTGCCGGGCCCGGCGGAATGCGATCGTCGGCCGGCGGGTTGGTACCAGCGGCACCACGTGACCTGCACGGCAGAGAAGGCGGACGTAAGACATGGGCGAGCTGATCCTCATCCGGCACGGCGAGACCGAGTGGTCCCGCTCCGGGCAGCACACGAGCTACACGGACCTGCCCCTGACCGAGCTGGGGGAGCGGCAGGCCCGCGCCCTCGTCCCGCTCCTCGAAGAACGGGAGATCGGCCTCACCCTGACCAGCCCGTACCTCCGCGCCCGCCGCACCGCCGAGCTGGCCGGCCTGCCCGCCCCCCGGGTGACGCCGGACCTGCACGAGTGGGACTACGGGGCGTACGAGGGCGTGACCACGGTCGACATCCGCCGCGTCCGTCCCGACTGGAACCTGTGGACCGACGGCGTGGCGCCGGGGCCGGCCGAACACCCGGGGGAGACGCCCGACGAGGTCGGCGCCCGGGCGGACCTGGTTCTCGCGGAGCTGCGGGCGGCGGCCTCACGTCTCGGGGAGGCCGACATCGCCCTCGTGGCGCACTCCCACTTCCTGCGCGTGCTCACCGCCCGCTATCTGCGGCTGGCCCCCGCGAGCGGTGAACTGTTCCAGCTCGCCACGGGCGCCGTCTCCCGGCTCGGCACGGAGCACGGCAAGCCGGTCATCAAGGCGCTCAACATGGCCCTTCCGGAGCGGCTGTTGCACGCCCTCGACTGACGGCACCGTCCACCCCGTCCCCGTCCGCGGTCGGCGCCGGGCCGTCACCGACGCCCACCCGCGAGGTGGCGGAGGCCGCCCGCGAACCTGTCCGGAAACCGGCCGCGCGAAGCGTTTACAGGTGCCCGGCCGCGCGCTAACCTCCGGCCGAAGTGGGAGCGCTCCCAAGCTCGCAACCGAACCCGGCCCCACCCGGCGCCGCAGCGAAGGGACGTACATCGTGATCAACCTGGCCAGGCACCGATTACTGGCGGGCACCCGCCGAAGGGCACTACTCCTCACCCTGCTCGCCCTCCTCACGACCGTCCCCGCCCTCGGGCTCGTCGTCACCACGGGGGAGAAGGCCGAGGCGCACGGCACCCCGATGAAGCCCGCCAGCCGCACCTTCCTGTGCTGGCAGGACGGGCTCACCGACACCGGGGAGATCAAGCCCGTGAACCCCGCGTGCAAGGGCGCCGCGCAGCAGAGCGGGACCACTCCCTTCTACAACTGGTTCTCCGTGCTGCGCTCGGACGGCGCGGGCCGCACCCGCGGCTTCGTCCCCGACGGACAGCTGTGCAGCGGCGGCAACACCAACTTCACCGGGTTCGACCAGGCGCGCGACGACTGGCCGGTGACCCACCTGACCGAGGGGGCGACCATCGACTTCTCGTACAACGCGTGGGCGGCGCACCCGGGGTGGTTCCACGTCTACATCACCAAGGACGGCTTCGACCCGACGCAGCCGCTCACCTGGGACGACATGGAGGAGACACCCTTCCTCTCCGTCGACCACCCGCCGCTCAACGGCACCCCCGGCACCGTCGAGGCCGACTACCGGTGGTCCGGCGCGCTGCCCGACGGCAAGGACGGCCGCCACATCATCTACATGGTGTGGCAGCGCTCCGACAGCCAGGAGACCTTCTACTCCTGCTCCGACGTGGTCTTCGACGGCGGCAACGGAGAGGTGACGGGCGTCAAGGAGGGGTCCACCACCCCCACCGAGCCCCCGCCCGGCGCGTGCACCGCGACGCGGACCACCACCGGCAGCTGGAGTGGCGGCTACCAGTCCCAGGTGACCGTCACCAACTCCGGCACGGTGCCGATGCTGGGCTGGATGGTGGAGTGGACGCAGCCGGCAGGTCAGCGGGTCGCCAGTCTCTGGAGCGGTGCCATGACGACTCAGGGACAGGCGGTGATGGTCCACAACGCGGACTGGAACGGCTCGCTGGACCCCGGTGAATCCACCACCTTCGGATACGTGTCCGAGGGCGGCGCGGCGGATCCCGCGCTGGAACTCGGCTGCACGGTGGGCTAAGGGCTGTCCCGAAGGTCCCGTGCGCCCGGGGACGCCTGGGACACGCACTCGCCGCGTCGTCGGGCTCGTGCCGGGATATCCACGGTCGGGACGACCCTCCGCCGTGCGATCGCACGCACCGGACGCCCCCGGACCTGCCGTTCGGGCGGACGACGCTCCTTTCGGCGCAGGGCGTAAAGGCTGTCCCGCACGTCACGGCGGGCTCAGCAGCGCGGAAGGCCGGTACCTCTGCCCCCGAGGTACCGGCCGGAGCCCACGGGCGGAATCAGACCGCCTTCTTCAGCGACGCGAGATGGGCGAAGACGACCACGTTCGCCGAGTAGCCCGCCTTCTTGTCGAAGCGGCCCCCGCAGGTCAGCAGCCGTAGTTCCGGCCGCCCGGTCGCCCCGTAGACCTTCTCGTCGGGGAACTCGTCCTTCGTGTACGTCTTCACCGTGTCGACGGTGAACACCGCGGTCTTCCTGTCCGCCCTCGTCACCGTGACCTTGTCACCCCGGCGCAGCGCGTTCAGGTTGAGGAAGATGGCCGGGCCCGTCTTCGTGTCCCGGTGGCCCACGAGCAGGGCCGTTCCCGCTTCGCCCGGAGAGGGGCCCTTCTCGAACCAGCCGGCCAGTTTCGGCTTGCTGAGCGGTGGAGCCCCGAGCCGCCCCTTCGCATCGAGGCCGAGGCCGACGACCGGGGCCTCGATGAAGATGGCGGGAACGGCGACCTTCAGCGGGCGGGAGTGCACGAGGGGGGCGTGCGAGGCGGGTACGTGCTCCTGCGGCTTGTGCGGTGCCCGGCGGAACGGCGCCTGCCCGCCGCCCGCGGCGTCACCGCCGCGGGCGGCGGTGACCGACGGGGTGTCCTCGGAGGAGTCCGAGGACACCCAGGCGATGCCGGCCACCAGTGAGGACGTCACGCACAGCGTCATGGTGAGACGGCATGCGCGACTCGGTCCTCGTCGTCGCCGTCGGCAGCGGGCGTTATGCCTCGCCACGGGCACGGCGACGTGCGGTCCGCCGGACCATGACCAGGCCGGCGACTCCCGCGGCCCCGGCGACCAGCGCCGCCGTGGTCCCGACGTTCGAGTCGCTCTCGGAGCTCACGCTCTCCATGTCCGGGACACCGCCGCCGCCCGCCGGCACCGCCCCGGACGGCTTGTCGTACTCCTTCTCGGCGGAGGCTTCCGACGACGAGCCCCGGTCACTGCCCCGGTCGTTGCCCCGCTCGCTGCCCCGGTCGTCGCCGTCCCCGCGGCTGCCGCCCTGGCCGCGCCGGGAGCAGTCGACCTCGAAGCTCTTCTGCTTCGGGCCCGCCGGGACGACCCACACCAGCTGGTAGGTGCCCTCCGGGAGCAGGTACTCCTGGCTGCGCGCCGAGCCGTTGATGAGCGGCAGGGTGCCGAGCAGCGTGTCGCCCGGCGGGACGGTCGGAGGCTGCTCGGTGATCGTCCAGGGGACGGCGGGGAGCGACTCGAAGTTGCTCGCCGCGAGCACGAACTTGCAGACCTCGACGCCGTCGCGGTCACCGCGCGAGTGCCAGCCGACCGACGTGACGTCGATGTTGCCGCTGTCGCCGGGGGCGGCGTAGGCGGCGGGTGCTCCGGCGAGTGCGGCGCCGGCGACGGTGACCGCTGCGGCCACCGTGGTGCCCGTGCGAACGCCGCGGGAGCGGACGGAAGCGGGAATGCGCATGAAGGGCTCCTTCAGCCGAGATGATTGTCGTACTGATCACCTGATCGCCTAAGGCTTGCCATGGATCACCGTAAAAGTCAGGTAAGACACTGAAAACGTGTCAGAAGTACCCTGATCGGCAGACAGTGGACGGAGGGCAACCGGGTGGCGGAGCCGGGAACGCGGTGGTGCCCCTCCCGGCGGACCTCGCCGGAAGGGGCACCTGTACCGATGGAGCGGTGGAACGGACTCACTTCTCGCTGATCAGCTCGATCTCCGCCAGTGTCGCCGTGCCGTCGAGGACCAGCCGGTACTTCGCGTACGCGCCGGGCTTGGCCACGGAGAACACGCGGGTCTGCCTGTCCCAGACGAATGTCTGTCCGGACCGCTTGTCGAGGTCCTTCCAGGCGGTCCCGTCCGAGGAACCCTGCAGCACCCACCCCTTCGGCGCCTTCGCCGCCGCGGCCGACGTCAGCGTGTACCTGAGCGCCTCGGTGCCGGCCTCGGCCGGGAGCTCCACCGAGCTCACCGCGGCCGAGGTGGCCGAGGTGTCGTCGTAGAGCGCGCCGTCACCCGTGAGCACGTCGTCGGCGGGCGCCGGCACCTCGTCGTCCCGCGTGATGGAGACCGGGGCCGCGTTCCTGCCCGTGCCCCAGGCGGAGGGCTCGGCCCCCATGTCGAACTCCAGCACCCCGCCCTTGGCCAGCAGGGCGTGCGGCAGCGAGGTGGACGTCCACTTCTTGCCGTTCACCTCGAGGCCCTGGACGTAGATGTTCCTGTCGCTGTTCTTCGGTGCCTTCACCACGAGTTCGCGCCCGTTCTCCAGGTGCACCGTCGTCTTCGTGAAGAGCGGCGAGCCGATCGCGTACTCGCCGCTGCCCATCACCAGGGGGTAGAAGCCGAGCGAGGAGAAGAGGAACCACGCCGACTGCTCGCCGTTGTCCTCGTCGCCGTGGTAACCCTGGCCGATCTCGCTGCCCGTGTACAGGCGGCCGAGGACCTCGCGGACCTTCTCCTGCGTCTTCCACGGCTGCGAGGCCGCGTTGTACATGTACGTGACGTGGTGCGCGACCTGGTTGCTGTGGCCGTACTGCCCCATCCGTACGTCCCGGGCCTCCGTCATCTCGTGGATGACACCGCCGTAGGAGCCGACGAACTCCGGTCCCGCCGTCTCGGGGGTCGCGAAGTAGGTGTCCAGCTTCTCGGCGAGGCCGTCGCGGCCGCCGTAGAGGTTGGCCAGACCGCGGCTGTCCTGCGGGGCGGTGAAGGCGTAACCCCAGCCGTTCGTCTCGGTGTAGTCGTAGCCCCACACCCGCGGGTCGTAACGGTCCGAAGGCAGGCGCCAGTCGCCGTTCGGCTTCTTCCCCTGGAAGAAGCCGGCCTTGTCGTCGAAGAGTTTCACGTAGTTCTGGGCACGGTCGAGGAAGTAGGCGGCCTCCTCCTTGTAGCGCTCCTTCTTCGTCTTCCTGTAGAGCGCCTCGCCCATCTGCGCGATGCCGTAGTCGTTGAGGTACCCCTCCAGCGACCACGAAAGGCCCTCGTGCGTCGCTGTGTCGGCGTACCCGGTGAAGACGGAGGTCTCCATGCCCTTACGGCCGACGCCCGGCGACGGCGGGGCGACCGTGGCGTTCTTGACCGCCGCGTCGTAGGCCGCCTCCGCGTCGAAGTCCACGCCCTTGACGTAGGCGTCCGCGAAGGCGACGTCCGAGCTGGTGCCGGTCATCAGGTCGGAGTAGCCGGGGGAGGACCAGCGGGAGATCCAGCCCCCGTCCTTGTACTGCTGGACGAAGCCGTCGACCATCGTGCCGGCCTGCTTCGGGGTGAGGAAGGAGTACGCCGGCCAGGTCGTCCGGTAGGTGTCCCAGAAGCCGTTGTTGACGTACACCTCGCCCTTCACGATCTTGGAACCGGTGTGGGTCGGGGTGTCGGTCCCGGTCTGCGGCGAGAACGGGCTCGCGTAGGTGCTCTCGCCGTCGACCTGCTCGAAGCCCGAGTTCGGGTAGAGGTAGAGGCGGTACAGGCTGGAGTAGAGCGTGGTCAGCTGGTCGGCGGTCGCACCCTCGACCTCGACCTTGCCGAGGATCCTGTCCCAGGCCTTCTGCGCGTTCTTCCGCACCCGGTCGAAGGAGGTCTTCGCCGGGAGCTCCATGGCGAGGTTCCGCTTCGCCTGGTCCACGCTGATCAGCGAGGTGGCCAGCCGGAGGTTGACCGTGCGGTCCTTGCCCGCGTCGAAGCGGAAGAAGCCGGTGACGTCGTCCCCGCCGCCACCCTTCAGCCGGCCGCTGTCCGTCACCGGAGCGTCGAAGTCGCCGTACACGAAGAGCCGGGTGGCACCGGTGGAGAGGCCGCTCTTCACGTCGGAGTAGCCCGTGAAGGAGCCGGTCTCCGGGTCGAGGGTGAGTCCGCCGTCGTTGGAGACGTTGTCGAAGACGATGCTCGCGTCGTCGCCCGGGTAGGTGAACCGCATCCGTGCCGCGTGGTCCGTGGGCGTCATCTCGGCCTGGAGACCGTTCTCGAACGTCACTCCGTAGTAGTGCGGCCGCGCCGTCTCGTTCTCGTGGCGGAAGGGCAGCGCGCGTGCCGTGCGGGAGGCGTCCGGGGTGCCGGAGGCCGCCGACGGCATCAGCTGGAAGGTCTGACGGTCACCCATCCAGGGACTCGGCTCGTGGCTCGCGCTGAAGGCCTGCACCGTGGGCAGGTTGTCCGCGTTGTTGCCGCGCGCGTAGTCGTACAGCCAGCTGGTGGAGCCGGCGTTGGTCACCGGTGTCCAGAAGTTGAAGCCGTGCGGGACGGCGGTCGCGGGGAAGGTGTTGCCGCGTGAGAAGCCGCCGCTCGAGTTCGTGCCGCGGACGGTCGAGGCGTAGTCCGCGAGGTGCGCCTTGCGCTTCTCCGGCGCCTTCGGGGCGATCGTGATGTCGTCGATCCACCCCTGGAACTTCGCGGGGCCCTTGGGGGAGTCGTAGGCCACCAGGATCCGGTCGACGGTCTTGCCGGCCGCGACCGAGCCGATCGAGGAGGCCACCTTGTTCCACTGGTTGACGTAGAGCCGCTTGGCGTCCGCCTGGCCCTGCGGGTTCAGCGGACCACCGTGGCTGTCGGTCGCGCCGAGGTCGCTCAGATAGGTGCCGTCGGTGAAGGCCAGGTCCACCGCGACGTGGGTGGCCGCGTAGCTGAGGTCGTTCCCGGCCATCTGCGGGTAGACCAGGTACGAGAGCTGCGTGTTCCTGGTGACGGCCGTGTCGACGTCGAAGACCTTGTTGTACGAGTACGCGCGGCCGTCCGGCTTGTGCGTGCCCGCGTACCGCAGGGCCTTCTTTCCGGTGAAGCCCGCACCCGACTTCGCGGTGGGGGAGCCGGACGGTCCGCGGTCGGCCTGGGTGCGCATGTCGTCGGGCGCGGGGGCGGAGGCGTCCCCGTTCGAGAACTGGACGTCGGCGAGCTGGAGCGCGTCCGGAGCGCCGTTGTTCCGGGTGATCTCCAGCCGGAAGTGCTGGTACGCCGTGTCCGTCGAGAAGTCGTACGACTTCGTCTGGAAACGTTCCGAGAAGGTCTGGCCGGTGCGGGTGTCCAGGTCCGTCCACGTCCTGCCGTCGGCGGAGCCCTTGAGCGTCCAGTCCCGGGGGTCGCGTTCGGCGTGGTCGTTGGCCGAAGTCAGCGCGTACGTCACGACCTTGCTGGGCCGTACGAGGTCGAACTCGACCCAGCCGGACGGGGCGAAGGCCAGCCACTTGGTACCCGGCTCCACGTCGACGAGGTTCTCCTTGACCTCGCCGCCCCCGGTGTTCTCGCCACTGGCGCGCAGATCCGTGACCTGATCGGTGACATTGCCCGGAATTCCGGCGGAGAACCCGCCATCGACACCCGATGCCCTTTTCTTTCCGCCGGAGTCTTCTTCGACGGTATTACGCCAGTCCGGCTGCTTTTCGTCTGCCTCGAAGGAGGTGCTGAACGACGTGTCGCCGGGGGGCTTCTGCGAGGGTCCGGACGGGTGCGCGAAGGCCGCGGTGGGGGCGGCCGCGACCAGTACGAGGGAGGCCGCGAGGACCGCGGCGGAGTGGCTTTGTCTCTTACGGGAGCCTTGGTGAAGACCACGTAGGGGCTGCATACGGAGCCGTTCCTCCTGGGGGCATGCAATGGACAACGTTGTCAGGACGCGATGCGGGTTCCAGTAGGGAGCCAAGTGGCTGTATGTGTCAAGGGTGTTGCACGGGACCTGCGGGGCGAATCGGCCGTTATGCGGAAAAGTGCGTTCCGCCGCGAGGGCGTGCGGTGCCGAGGAGTCCGCGAGGTCTCAACTCGGGAAAGACTGCCGCTCAAACCTGCATTCGATCTTGCTCACTCGACGACAAGTGGACTATACCTGTCGGCGTCTGCACAGCCGTTCCACACGGTCCGCGGGCGCGGGGGAACCGGGGAACGGATGTGGGGCGCCGAGGGCGGCTCGCTGTACGGTTCCTGGAAACTCCCCCACTGCACCTGGCAATCCGGCAATCTGCACGACCCAAGCGCAACTGACCGCGGTGGCGGGGCCCTTCGCCTGAGGCGAATTCACGACGGGTGACCGGTACACCGCCTGAGTCCTGGAGAAGGCGAGGACTTGAGCATGGGATCCACCTCCGCCCACACGAATGAGGGCCTTGGCCGTCGCGATGTGATCAAGCGTTCTGCCGCACTCGGCCTGATCGCTGTTCCCACGATGAGCTTCCTGTCGGCCTGCGCGAGCGGCGACAGCGGCGGCGACGACAAGGTCGAGAAGGGCACGAAGAGCGCGAAGAACCCGCTCGGTGTCAACGAGACCGCCGGTCTCGAGGTCGTCATCTTCAACGGCGGTTTCGGCGAGCAGTACGCCATCGACGCCGAGAAGAAGTACAACGAGGCGTTCCCCAAGGCCCCGAAGGTCAAGCACGCCGCGACCGAGAAGATCCAGTCGCAGCTGCAGCCGCGCTTCAACGGAGGTACCCCGCCGGACCTGATCGACAACTCCGGCGCCGAGCAGATGGACATGGGTGTCCTGGTCGGCAAGAAGCAGCTGCTCGACCTCACCCCGCTGATGGACGCCCCCTCCTACGACGACCCGGCCAAGAAGGTCCGCGACACGCTGCGCCCCGGTGTCCTGGAGATGGGCCAGTTCGACGGCGACCCCGTCTGGATCATGTACTACGCGTACACGGTCTACGGCGTCTGGTACTCCCAGACCAACCTCGAGAAGCTCGACGCGGCGTACCCGGAGACCTGGGACGACATGCTCGCGCTGTGCGAGAAGGCGAAGAAGAAGGGCATCGCCGGCTGGACCTACCCCGGCAAGTACCCCTACTACCTCCCCTTCTCGCTCTACCCCTTCATCGGGAAGATCGGCGGCCGTGAGGTCCTCGACAAGATCGACAACCTGGAGCCGAACGCCTGGAAGGACCCGGCCGTCAAGGCCGCCTTCGAGGCGTACTACGAGCTCTTCAAGAAGGGCTACATCCTCAAGGGCACGCCCGGCCTGACCCACATCCAGTCGCAGACCGAGTGGACCAAGGGCAAGGCGCTCTTCATCCCGAACGGCTCGTGGGTGGAGAACGAGGCCGCGCCGACCACCCCGGACGACTTCAAGATGATGGTCGGCGCGCCGTCCAGCCTGGACGCCTCCGACAAGATGCCCTTCGGCACCATCTGGGCCTCCGGCGGCGAGCCGTTCATCGTCCCGGCGAAGGCGAAGAACCCCGAGGGTGCGATGGAGCAGCTGCGCATCATGCTCAGCGAGGACTCCTCCAAGAACTTCACGAAGTCGGTCAAGTCCCTCAGCGCCTTCAACGGCGGCACCGACGGGCTGACCCTGTCCACCGCCATGCAGTCCGGCGTCGACGTCCTCAAGAAGGCCGGCGACAACGTGGTCAACCCGCGGCTCCAGGACTGGTACGTGAAGCTGCAGAAGGAGCAGATCGGAATCGCCGGCATCGGCGAGATGATGGCCGGCCGCGCGACCCCGGCGGAGACCATCAAGAAGATCCAGGCCTTCGCGGACGCCGCGGCCAAGGACCAGTCCATCAAGCACTACAAGCACCAGTGAGCTACCGTCACCAGCGGCGGCACCCGCTCAGAGATCGGGGTCGGTAAACGATGCAGCACGGCAAGTACCGGTTCATCGCGGGGTTTCTGGCAGCCCCGCTGGCGTTGTACGCCATATTCGTCATCTGGCCCTTCGCCCAGTCCATCTACTACTCGTTCACGGACTGGACCGGGCTGAGTCCGGACTTCCAGATGGTCGGCTTCGACAACTACAGCCGGATGCTCGACGACGAGATCTTCTGGAAGTCGTTGCAGCACAGCGTGCTGCTCGTGCTGCTGCTGCCGCTGGTGACGCTGGGCCTCGCGCTCTTCTTCGCCTTCATGCTCAATGTCGGCGGTCGACGGCGCAAAGGCGCCGCGATCGCCGGCGTGCGGGGTTCCTCGTTCTACAAGATCGCCTATTTCTTCCCGCAGGTCCTGTCGATCGTGATCGTGGCCCTGCTGTTCCAGTTCGCTTTCAACCCGACGTCCGGAATGCTGAACGCGACGCTGAAATCCATCGGGGCGAAGAGCCTTCAGCCCGACTGGCTCGGTGACCCCGATCTCGCGCTGTACTGCGTGATGGTGGTGCTCATCTGGTCGACGGTCGGATTCTTCGTCGTCCTCTTCTCCGCCGGAATGGCCTCCATCCCGAAGGACTTCTACGAGGCGGCGCTGCTCGACGGCGCCAGCCGGATCACGACGTTCTTCAAGATCACGCTGCCGCTGCTCTGGGACACCGTGCAGTCCGGCTGGGTCTACATGGGCATCCTGGCGCTCGGCGTGGAGGCCTTCACCGCCGTACAGGTCATGACGGTGGGCCCCGGCGGCCCCGACTACTCCACCACCGTCCTGCCGCTGTACGTCTACCAGACGGCCTTCCGCGACGCCCAGGCCGGATACGCGACCACGATCGGTGTCGGGCTGCTCATCGTCACCATGCTCTTCGCCGCCGTCGTGATGCGACTGGGCCGGCGCGAGCGGCTGGAGTTCTGATGCGGGCCCTTCAGGAGTACGGCGACCGGGCTCCCGGCTCCACGCAGATCAGTTCGGTCCCGGTGGCCGGCTCGACAGTTGTACGAGGTGAGCACACGTGAAGGTCACTGAGACTCCTCCCGCCGTACCGGCCCCGCGCTCGCCGGTGCGCACGACGGACGTTGCGGCCGGTGAGCCGGCGAAGAGCAGCGAGGGCAAGGTCCTCAACGTCTTCTCGCACGGCGTACTGATCATCTGGGCCGTCCTGGTCGTCATGCCGCTGCTCTGGGCGGTGATGTCGTCCTTCAAGTCCGACGATTCGATCCTGTCGACACCGTGGCAGTTGCCGGACAGGCTCCACTTCGAGAACTGGACGCGGGCCTGGACCCAGGCCCACATGGGTGACTACTTCCTGAACACCCTTCTGGTGGTGGGTGGTTCACTCGTCGGCACGCTGCTCCTGGGCTCGATGGCCGCGTACGTCCTGGCGCGATTCGACTTCCCCGGGAACCGCTTCGTCTACTTCCTCTTCATCGGAGGGATGAGCTTCCCGATCATCCTGGCGCTGGTCCCGCTGTTCTTCGTCATGAACAACATGGGCCTGCTGAACACGGTGCACGGACTGATCCTGGTCTACATCGCGTACTCGCTGCCGTTCACCGTCTTCTTCCTCACCTCCTTCTTCCGGACCCTGCCGACCTCCATCGCCGAGGCGGCCATGCTGGACGGTGCCTCGCACACCCGGACGTTCTTCCAGGTGATGCTGCCGATGGCGAAGCCGGGCCTGATCAGCGTGGGCATCTTCAACTTCCTCGGGCAGTGGAACCAGTACATGCTGCCGACGGTGCTCAACACCGACCCGGACGGCAAGGTCCTCTCCCAGGGACTCGTGGAACTGGCCACCAGCCAGGGCTACAAGGGGGACTGGTCGGGTCTCTTCGCGGGACTCGTCATGGCGATGCTGCCGGTTCTCGCCGCCTACGTCGTCTTCCAGCGTCAGGTGGTCGCGGGTCTGACCGCGGGGGCGCTCAAGTAGGCATGTCAGCGCGTCGGGGACAGCGGCGGTTCCACCCGCCGAGGCTGACGTCACGCGCGGCGAAGTGGGGGCCCTGGTCCCCGGTCGACGCGGACCGGGGACCAGGGTCCGCCTTCGTTGCCGGAGGCTCATCCCGTGCGCCGGGCCTCGGCAGGACGCCTGGCACGGCTGCGGCAGGCGGCACCCAGAGCGTGGTCACCAGGGCGCGGAGAGAACCTTCTTGTCTCTCGCACGGCGCCGCGAGCCCATGCGGAGCCACCGACGTGAAACCTGCGGCTGTCGTCCCGCCCGCAGGCGCGCGGCGTCGGATGCCCACGCCCCTCCCGTATCCGCCGTGGCGTTCGTGGCCGTGGTACCGGGCGCGGGGCGCATCGGTGCCGGCGTGGCTGGTGGCCGGAGGGGCGACGCCGAGCTGATGTGCGTGGTGAACCGCAGGATAAGGGTTGTCCCGCACGTCCCGGTGGATCAGCGCGCGGCGTCGGATGCGGGGCATCGCACGGCGGAGGGACATCCGCATACGGGATGAATGCGGACGTTCCGACGACGTGGCGAGGTGCCGTAGCTGTCGTCGCGCGCCCGCCGGGACATGCGGGACGACCCTCGGACAACGGTGGGGTGGGATACCGGGGTCTGTCCCGGCCCGTGCTGACCCGCCGGCTCGGCCGGCGGGGATGGGCGAGCGGTGCCGCGGATACGGACGAGTTCGGGCACGGCATTCGTGCGGCCCTGCTCACGTCACGGACCGGCCGGTGATCCCCCCGAGGCCGTAAAGCGATGGACAGCCCTGCGGTGCCGGGGCGAACATCTCCGCGATGCATCACGAACCTCTCTCCCTCCCCAGACGCGTCCGTTTCGTCGAGCTCAACGCGAAGGCTCTGCGGGCGCTCGCCGACGGTGACCTCGCCGGCGGCAGCGCCGAGGCCGGGGTCGCCCTCGACGAACACTTCGTCTGCGACCGGGCCCGCTGGATCTTCGGCTATCGCGCTGACCAGCTCGCCGAGGATCCGTCCGCCGCGCCCTGGATCACGCGGGCCGCGGTGTCCGAGCCGGACGGGGCCGTTGTCGGCGACGCCGGGTTCCACGGGCCACCGGACGAGGCAGGCATGGTCGAGGTCGGCTACACCGTCGTGCCCGGATATCGCCGCCAGGGCTACGCCCGCGCCATGCTGAGGGCGCTGCTCGTCAGGGCCGCCGCCGAACCCGGTGTCAGGACCGTGCGGGCCAGGATCGGCTCCGACAACACCGCCTCCCTGGCCACCATCGCGGGCTTCGGTTTCACGCGCGTCGGCGAGCAGGGGAACGAGCGCGACGGGCTCGCGATCGTCTTCGAGGTCCCGGCAGACGCGATCCGGGCCGAACGGCGTACGGCCTCGGCGGACGTGGCGGGTGACCCGGTCGGCCCGTGACATGAAAAGGGACCGGCGGGTGGGGGGATCGTGAAGCTGACCTGGGCCCGTGCGGCCTGTTCCCCTCCTGCCCTGTCCCGTCTCTCACGCGCGCGGTTCGGCGACGTGCCGGCCGAGCTCGCCTGTGCCTGGGAGGCCGCACGGCAGTCCGTGCTCCGCGAGGCCCCCGGGGCGGGGAGCGCCGGCGGGCGGACTGCCGGCCGAAACCGCCCGGAGCGTGAGGCGGTCTCGTGGCTCCGGCCGGAGCCGGCCGAGGGTGTCGCTGTCCGGGCCTGGCGGGTGGAGGCCGTTACGGCGGCGCGCGACGGCCCGAGTCCCGAAGCGCCGAGCCGAGGACTGCCGCACGGGCCGCAGCCGCCGTGTTCCCGGCGGTGCTCCCTCGCGGACGGGAGCCCCGGGGAAGCGCTACGCGCCGACGGTGGTGGCCTCTGCCTTCACCTGTACAACGAAGGCCCCCCGGACGTGACGCCCCTGCCGGATCATGAAACGCCTGCTGTCCTGTTCCCGCGGGTGGTTTGCGGTCTCTTCCGTGTCTTCGCCCCCGTAGGAGTGCGGAGGTCCGATGCTCATCGGAGGCTCCGGCTGCTCAAGGTCTTGACGGAGGGCACCCCAAAACGCTCAGCTTAGGGTTCACATGTTAGAGAAAACGGCAGGAGTGAGAGAGTCGATGGAGACTCCGGGGTCGCAGACATCTCTGCATCGGGCCAATCTTGAGCGGGTCGTACGGGCCGTACGGATGGCGGGGTCGCTGACCCAGGCCGAGATCGCCAGGAGTACCGGCCTCTCCGCGGCCACCGTCTCCAACATCGTCCGTGAGCTGAAGGAAGGCGGCACCGTCGAGGTGACGCCCACCTCGGCGGGCGGGCGCCGCGCCCGCAGCGTCTCCCTGAGCGGGGACGCGGGCATCGTCGTCGGAGTCGACTTCGGCCACACCCACCTGCGGGTGGCCATCGGCAACCTCGCCCACCGGGTGCTCGCCGAGGAGTCCGAGCCGCTGGACGTCGACGCCTCGTCGGCGGAAGGCTTCGGCCGGGCGGAACGGCTGGTCAACCGCCTGATCGAGACCACCGGGATCAGCCCCGGGAAGGTGATCGGTGTCGGCCTCGGGGTGCCGGGGCCCATCGACGTCGAGTCCGGCACCCTGGGCTCCACCTCGATCCTGCCGGGCTGGACGGGCATCAATCCCAGCCAGGAGCTCGCCGGACGCCTCGGGGTGCCCGTCTACGTGGACAACGATGCGAACCTGGGAGCGCTCGGTGAGCTCGTCTGGGGAGGCGGCAGGGGGGTCAAGGACCTCGCGTACATCAAGGTCGCCAGCGGTGTCGGCGCCGGTCTGGTGATCGACGGGCACATCTACCGGGGGCCCGGTGGCACCGCCGGCGAGATCGGCCACATCACCCTCGACGAGTCGGGCCCGGTCTGCCGCTGCGGGAACCGCGGCTGCCTGGAGACCTTCACCGCCGCCCGGTACGTCCTGCCTCTGCTCAGACCCAGCCACGGGCCGGATCTCACCATGGAGCGGATGGTCCAGCTGGCCCGGGAGGGCGATCCGGGCTGCCGCCGGGTCATCGGCGATGTCGGCCGGCACATCGGCAGCGGTGTGGCGAACCTGTGCAACCTGCTCAACCCCAGCCGGGTCGTGCTCGGCGGATCGCTCGCCGAGGCGGGGGAATTGGTGCTGGCGCCCATCCGCGACTCGGTCTCGCGCTACGCCATCCCCAGCGCCGCACGACAGCTCTCCGTGCTTCCCGGGGCCCTCGGGGGGCGGGCCGAGGTGCTGGGCGCGCTGGCCCTCGTACTCAGCGAGATGGGGGATTCGACCCTTTTGGAGAGCACCGTCCACGCCGGGACGCCTGCCTTCACTTAGATAACGAATGGCACCGTTGTCATCTCGTTAAGAATTTACTCCTTGACGCCGCCCCTGCGGCCGAGTTGACTTCCAGCCACCTCGGCCGCAACGTCGCGGCCTCGTCAGGGAGGTTCGAAATGAACACGCGTATGCGTCGTGCCGCCGTTGCCGTTGCCGCCACCACCATGGCCGTCTCACTCGCAGCGTGCGGGAGCGCCAAGGAGTCGGGCGACAAGACCGGCTCCGAGCCGGCGGCCAAGAAGGGCGACGACCTCAAGATCGGCCTGCTTCTCCCCGAGAACGTCACGGCCCGTTACGAGAAGTTCGACAAGCCGATCATCGAGAAGAAGGTCGGCGAGCTCACCGGCGGCAAGGCGGAGGTCGTCTACGCCAACGCCAAGCAGGACGCCACGCTGCAGTCGCAGCAGGTCGACACGATGATCACGAACAAGGTCGACGCCCTCATCATCGACGCCGTCGACTCCAAGGCGATCGAGAACAGCGTGAAGAAGGCCAAGGCCGAGGGCATCCCCGTCGTCGCCTTCGACCGCCTCGCCGAGGGCCCGGTCGACGCCTACACCTCCTTCGACAACGAAGAGGTCGGCCGCGTGCAGGGCAAGGCCCTGCTGGAGGCCCTGGGCGACGCCGCCAAGCCCACCGTCGTGATGATGAACGGTGCGATCACCGACCCGAACGCCGCCCTCTTCAAGAAGGGCGCCAAGTCGGTCCTCGACGGCAAGGTGACGTACGGCAAGGAGTACGACACCAAGGAGTGGAAGCCGGAGAACGCCAACGCCAACATGGAGGGCGCGATCACGGCCCTGGGCAAGGACAAGATCGCCGGCGTCTACTCCGCCAACGACGGCATGGCCGGCGGCATCATCCAGGCCCTCAAGTCCGCCGGCATCTCCAAGCTCCCGCCGGTCACCGGCCAGGACGCCGAACTCGCCGGCGTGCAGCGCATCGTCACCGGTGAGCAGTTCATGAGCGTCTACAAGCCCTACCCGCAGGAGGGCGTCATCGCCGCGGAGATGGCCGTCGCGCTCGCCAAGGGCGAGAAGCTCGACTCCATCGCCACCTCCAAGGTCGACAACGCCGGCACGAAGGGCATCGCCACCGTCCTGGTCCCGGTCGTCTCGCTGACCAAGGCCAACATCAAGGACACCGTCATCAAGGACGGCATCTACACGCTCGACGAGATCTGCACGGCCAAGTACAAGGCCGCCTGCACCTCCGCGGGCCTGCAGTAGCACCCGCCCGCCCGGCCGGCCCTCCACGGCCCGCCGGCGGACCCGAGGCCTGTCCGGCGCCCCACCCACCAACTGTCCCGCTACCGGGCGGGGTGCCGGACGGAACGCTTCGGCAAGCTCCTCGGAGCTCTTCCCAATTCTTCTGCTCGACCACCGCGCCTTCCCCCAGGCGCGGCATCCCCGCCGGGTCAGGCGGCGAAGGAGATGGTTCACGTGTCCGCTACGCCCGTGTTGGCGTTGCGAGGGGTCTCCAAGCGATTCGGTGCCGTCCAGGCGCTCACCGACGTTGAGCTTGAGGTCCACGCCGGTGAGGTGGTCGCCCTGGTGGGTGACAACGGCGCCGGTAAATCAACGCTGGTCAAGACGATCGCCGGAGTGCACCCCATCGATGACGGTGTCATCGAGTGGGACGGCCGGGCCGTCCAGATCAGCAAGCCGCACGATGCCCAGAACCTGGGGATCGCGACCGTCTACCAGGACCTCGCGCTCTGCGACAACATCGACGTCGTCGGCAACCTCTACCTCGGCCGGGAGCTCCGCAAGTTCGGGATCCTCGACGAGGTCGAGATGGAGCGGCGCTCCCGCGAGCTCCTCAGCACGCTGTCGATCCGCATCCCCAGCGTCCGCATCCCGATCGCGTCGCTCTCCGGCGGTCAGCGCCAGACCGTCGCCATCGCCCGCTCCATGCTGGGCGAGCCCAAGCTCGTCATCCTCGACGAGCCCACCGCCGCGCTCGGCGTCGAGCAGACCGCGCAGGTCCTCGACCTCGTGGAGAGGCTGCGCGAGCGAGGCCACGCGGTCATCCTCATCAGCCACAACATGGCCGATGTGAAGGCCGTCGCCGACAAGGTCGCCGTGCTCCGGCTGGGCCGGAACAACGGGGTCTTCGACGTGAAGACCACCTCGCAGGAAGAGATCATCTCCGCCATCACAGGTGCCACGGAGAACGCCGTGACCCGTCGTGCGGCGCGCAACGCGGAGGCCCAGAAGTGACAACCGACAAGACGTCCACCCCCGTGGTCAACCCGGAGGCGGCCAAGGGCGCCGACACCGTGGTCGACCCCCGGCTCCTCGTGCGCGAGCAGGGCCTCGGCGGCTACCTCACCGAGTTCAAGCGCAAGATGCGCGGTGGTGACCTCGGCTCGATCCCCGTGATCATCGGCCTGGTCATCATCTGCGTCGTCTTCCAGAGCCTGAACTCCGAGTTCCTCTCGGCCAAGAACATCAGCGACATCGCCGTGACGATGGTGGCGACCGGCATGATGGCCGTCGGCATCATCTTCGTGCTGCTGCTCGGGGAGATCGACCTCTCGGTCGGCTCGGTCAGCGGTGTCTCGGGCGCCGTCGTCGCCGTGCTCAGCGTCACGCACGGCATGAACGAGTGGCTCGCCGTCCTCGTCGCGATCGTCAGCGGCGCGGTCATCGGAGCCGTCCACGGTTTCTTCTTCGCCCGGATAGGCGCCCCCGCGTTCGCGGTGACCCTGGCCGGTCTGCTGTTCTGGCTGGGCTTCATGCTCCAGCTGCTCGGTGACACGGGCACGATCAACCTGGACAGCGAGGGTGTCGTCGGCAAGCTGACCACGTACTACTTCTCCGACGTGGCGGCGGCCTACGGCCTCGCCGTCGTGGCGGTGGCCGGCTACTTCCTCTCCGCGTTCCTGGACACCCGCCGGCGCGAGGCCGCGGGCGTCCCGTCGCGGCCGCTCGTCGACATCGTGGTCCGCACCGTCGTGCTCGCGGTGTTCGGCTTCGGCGCGGCGTTCATGTTCAACCAGTACCGCGGCCTCCCGCTGGCCCTGGTCCTCTTCCTCGTCGTGCTGGTGGGCACGGACTTCGTCCTGCGCCGTACCGCCTACGGCCGGAAGATCTTCGCGCTCGGCGGCAGCGTCGAGGCGTCCCGCCGTGCGGGCATCAACGTCACCGCGATCCGTGTCTCGGTCTTCGCCATCGCCGGCACCTTCGCGGCGATCGGCGGCCTGTTCTGGGCCTCCAAGATCGCCGCGGCCAACCAGGGCTCCGGCGGCGGCGACCTCCTGATGAACGTCATCGCCGCGGCCGTCATCGGCGGCACCAGCCTCTTCGGTGGCCGGGGCCGCACCTGGAACGCACTGCTCGGTGTCATGGTGATCGTCTCGATCCAGTACGGCCTGGCGCTGGAGGGCATCGCCACGCCGATCAACTACATGATCACCGGTGCTGTTCTTCTCATCACGGTCGTCATCGACTCCATCACCCGCAAGACGCAGAAGACCGCAGGCCGCGCCTGACCGTCGTACCTGCGCACACGTGCCCGGCATCCTCCGCGATGCCGGGCACCCGCGCGTCCGGCGGTCCCGGCACGAGGGGGCTGAACGCGCCGCCCGATGACCGGGGCCGCCGGCGGAACATTAGACTCATCGGATCGACTCGCTCGACCAGCTCACACGCAAGGAGGCACGGGTGGATCTGCTGACCCGCATCAGGGGACCGCGCGACCTGGACCGGCTCGACTCCGAGCAGCTCGAGCAGCTCGCCGGCGAGATCCGTACCTTCCTCGTCGAGGAGGTGTCCAAGACCGGCGGCCACCTCGGCCCGAACCTCGGTGTGGTCGAGCTGACCATCGCCCTGCACCGGGTGTTCGAGTCCCCGCAGGACAAGGTCCTCTTCGACACCGGGCACCAGAGCTACGTGCACAAGCTGCTCACCGGCCGGCAGGACTTCTCGAAGCTCAAGAGCAAGGGCGGTCTCTCCGGATATCCCTCCCGCGCCGAGTCCGCGCACGACGTCATCGAGAACTCGCACGCCTCGACGGTCCTCGGCTGGGCCGACGGCCTCGCCAAGGCCAACGAGCTCCTCAAGAAGGACGACCACGTCGTCGCGGTCATCGGTGACGGTGCTCTCACCGGCGGCATGGCCTGGGAGGCGCTGAACAACATCGCCGCCGCCAAGGACCGGCCCCTCGTCATCGTGGTCAACGACAACGAGCGCTCGTACGCCCCCACCATCGGCGGCCTCGCCAACCACCTCGCCACCCTGCGCACCACCGACGGGTACGAGCGGTTCCTGGCCCGCGGCAAGGACCTCCTGGAGCGCACGCCGGTCGTCGGCAGGCCGCTCTACGAGACCCTGCACGGCGCCAAGAAGGGCCTCAAGGACTTCATCGCCCCGCAGGGCATGTTCGAGGACCTCGGCCTCAAGTACGTCGGCCCGATCGACGGCCACGACATCGATGCCCTGGAGTCCGCGCTCCAGCGGGCCAAGCGCTTCGGCGGCCCCGTCATCGTCCACTGCATCACCGAGAAGGGCCGCGGCTACACCCCGGCCCTCGAGGACGAGGCGGACCGCTTCCACGCCGTCGGCAAGATCCACCCGGACACGGGTCTGCCCATCTCCACCTCCGGCCTGGACTGGACCTCGGTCTTCGGCGAGGAGATGGTCAAGCTGGGCCACGAACGCGAGGACATCGTCGCCATCACGGCGGCCATGCTCCAGCCGGTCGGCCTCGGCCGCTTCGAGGAGGCCTTCCCGGACCGGATCTACGACGTCGGGATCGCCGAACAGCACGGCGCGGTCTCCGCGGCCGGCCTCGCCACCGGCGGGCTGCACCCCGTCTTCGCGGTCTACGCGACCTTCCTCAACCGCGCCTTCGACCAGGTCCTCATGGACGTCGCGCTGCACAGGTGCGGGGTGACCTTCGTCCTGGACCGGGCCGGAGTCACCGGCACCGACGGGGCCTCGCACAACGGCATGTGGGACATGTCGATCCTCCAGTGCGTGCCGACCCTGCGCATCGCCGCCCCGCGCGACGCCGACCAGGTCCGCGCCCAGCTGCGCGAGGCCGTCGACGTCGACGACGCGCCCACCGTCGTCCGCTTCTCCAAGGGTGCGGTCGGCCCGGCGGTCAAGGCCGTCGGCACGGTGGGCGGCATGGACGTCCTGCGCGCGGCGGACGCAGACACGCCCGACGTCCTCCTGGTCTCCGTCGGGGCGCTGGCCCCGATGTGCCTGGAGATCGCCGGTCTGCTGGACGCCCAGGGCATCTCCACCACCGTGGTCGACCCCCGCTGGGTCAAGCCCGTCGACGAGGCCCTCGCCCCGCTGGCCGCCCGGCACCGGGTCGTCGTGACGGTCGAGGACAACAGCAGGGCCGGCGGGGTCGGCTCCGCCATCGCCCAGGCGCTGCGCGACGCGGGCGTGGACGTACCGCTGCGCGACTTCGGCATCCCGCCGGTCTTCCTCGACCACGCCTCCCGCAAGGAGGTCATGGCCGAGATCGGACTCACCGCGCCGGACATCGCCCGCCAGGTCACGGGTCTCGTGGCCCGGCTCGACGGACGGTACGAGAGCCGGGCGGCGGAGCCCGTCCGCGACTGACCCGTCCGCGACGCCCTTGGGCCGGTCGCCCACCCTGTACGGGTGGTTCGACCGGCCCATTCGCGTGAAATCGGGACAAATGGTGCGTTTGCGGGGTGGGTGGATCCGAATCATGGCACGCACGACGAGTGCGTGGAGGTACGCCGGTGAGCACGCAGCAGGACACGCCCCCCAGCGGGAGGGGACTGTTCCGGACCAAGACGGTCGAACAGTCCATCCGCGACACGGAAGAACCGGAGCACGCCCTACGGAAGTCGCTCTCCGCGCTGGACCTCACGGTCTTCGGTGTCGGTGTCATCATCGGGACGGGCATCTTCGTCCTGACCGGCAAGGTGGCCAAGGAGACGGCGGGCCCCGCCACCGCACTCGCCTTTGTCGCCGCGGGTATCGTCTGCGCCCTGGCCGCACTCTGCTACGCCGAGTTCGCGTCCACCGTCCCGGTGGCCGGATCCGCGTACACCTTCTCGTACGCCTCCCTCGGCGAGCTCGTCGCCTGGATCATCGGCTGGGACCTGGTGCTCGAATTCGCCCTGGGAACGGCTGTGGTGGCCGTCGGCTGGTCCGGGTACGTCCGCTCGCTGATGGACAACATCGGCTGGACGATGCCCGACGTCCTCGCGGGCCCCGACGTGGCGACCGGGGTCGGCTTCGACATCCTGGCCTTCGCCCTGGTGCTGGTCCTCACCGTCATCCTGGTGCTGGGGATGAAGCTCTCCGCCCGGGTCACCACATTCGTCGTGGCCATCAAGCTCGCGGTCGTGGGGATCGTCATCGTCGCCGGCCTGTTCTTCATCAAGTCGGCCAACTACACACCCTTCATCCCCGAGGCCCAGCCGCTGCCCTCGGGCTCCGGCCTGAGCGCCCCGCTGGTCGAGCTCGTCTTCGGTTACCAGCCGACCAACTTCGGCGTCATGGGCATCTTCACCGCCGCCTCCATCGTCTTCTTCGCCTTCATCGGCTTCGACGTCGTGGCCACCGCGGCGGAGGAGACCAGGCTGCCGCAGCGGGACATGCCGCGCGGCATCCTCGCCTCGCTGGTCATCTGCACCCTGCTCTACGTCGCCGTGTCCATCGTCGTCACCGGCATGCAGCACTACAGCGAACTCTCCGTCAGCGCTCCGCTCGCCGACGCCTTCAAGGCCGTCGGACACCCCTTCTACGCCGGAGTCATCAGCTTCGGCGCCGCGGTCGGGCTCACCACGGTCTGCATGATCCTGCTGCTCGGGCAGACCCGGGTCTTCTTCGCGATGAGCCGCGACGGGCTGCTCCCGCGCTTCTTCTCCGTGACCCACCCGCGCTTCAGGACGCCGTACCGCCCGACCATCCTGCTCGGCCTGATCATCGCGGTCGTGGCGGGTTTCACGAGCATCAACGAGCTGGCGACCCTGGTGAACATCGGCACGCTCTTCGCGTTCGTGGTCGTCGCCCTCGGCGTCATCGTGCTGCGCCGCACCCGCCCCGACCTGCACCGGGCCTTCCGGACCCCGTGGGTCCCGGTGCTGCCGATCGCCTCGGTGGCGGCCTCGCTCTGGCTGATGCTGAATCTGCCGGCGGAGACGTGGCTGCGGTTCGCGATCTGGATGGTGATCGGCGTGATCATCTACTTCGCGTACGGGCGCGGGCACAGCCGGATGGCGGATACACCCACCCGTTGAGCCGCGGGGTCCTGTGTGACGTACGGGCCCGCCGCGCCGCTCCGCGGGGGCGGCAGTGGGTTCCGCGGTGCCTGCACGGGCCCGCGTACCGGAGGGGGCGCGGGGCGCCGGAGGGCCCTGCGTGGCTACGCCCGCGGCCGCACCGTACGAGGTCCCGTGCAGCGGGCCCCGAGCGCCTCGACCCGCCGGCGCAGTTCACGGTCGGCCGTGACCACGAGGCAGTCCCGGTCCGCTCCGGCCCCTGGAGCGTGGGCCGCGGCCAGTTCGACGATCAGGTCGTCACCCGAGCCCGGCGCCGCCTCCACCCGCACACCCGGTACGGATCCGACGCCCCGCGCGGCGCCCTCGACGACCATGACCACCTCGAGCGGCCCGGTGAGTCCGGGGAGCCCGGCCGCGGCGTACGGGACCAGCGAGTCCCGCAGCCGCTCGGCGGCACCTCGCCGGTCCCGCCACCACTGGTCCGGCACCGACCCGACGACGTTCGCGGCATCGACGATCAGCAGTGTCTTCCCGGTCCGCATCTCAGCAGGATGACAGGTCAGCCGCCGGTGGCCGGCGACTTCTTCGCCGACTCGGGAATCGTGGCGTCCGTCCGGATCGCCTTCCAGAGATCGCCGGCCTGCGGCTCGGCCGCCACCACCCGGTTCGGGTCCGTCCTGTCGTAGGCGACGGGCAGCATGAGCGTCTCCATGGTGGAGGGGTCGACGCCGTTCATCGAGCGGGCGAAGTCGCTGAGCGAGGTGAGGGAGGCGAGCCCCTCGTCCGTGGTGAGCGACTTGGTGGCGGAGTTGGCGATCTTGTACGTGGTCGCCGGACTGCCCAGCAGGTCCTGGGACTTGATCTCGGTGAGCAGCGCGAGCAGGAACTGCTGCTGGAGCCCGATCCGGCCCAGGTCGCTGCCGTCCCCGATGCCGTGCCGGGTACGGACGTAGGCGAGGGACTCGGTGCCGTTCAGCTTGTGCGTGCCGGCGGAGAGGTCGAGCCCCGAGGCCTTGTCCTTGATCGGCTCGTCGACCTTGACGGTGACGCCGCCTATGGCGTCGACCAGATCCTTGAACCCGGCGAAGTTGATCTCCAGGTAGTGGTCGATCCGGACCCCCGACATCTTCTCGACCGTCTTCACCACACAGGCGGGACCGACCTGGGAGTAGACGGAGTTGAACATGACCCGCTCGGCCGAGGCCATCGTCGAGCCGTCGGACGTGACGCACTCCGGCCGGGTCACCAGGGTGTCGCGCGGGATGGACACGGCGACGGCCTCGGTGCGGCCCTCGGGTATGTGCACCACCAGCGCGGTGTCGGACCGTGCCCCGCTGACGTCGCCGCCTCCGCCGAGTTCCTTGTTCTCGGCCCCGGCCCGTGAGTCGGAGCCGAGGACGAGCAGGTTCTGACCGGTGGTGGGGAGCTTCTCGGGGCGGTCCTCGCCGAGCGCCTTGTCGATGTCGACGCCCTTGATGTTGCCGTCGAGGTCCTGGTACATCCAGTACGCGGTGCCGCCGCCGGCCAGCAGGAGGACGAGCAGTACCCCCAGCGCGATCTTGAGGCCGCGGCGCTTGCGCGGCTTGGGCGCGCGTCGGGAGGGAGTGCTGTCGTGGCTCATCGTGCGTGAGTCCTCAATCTCGTTGCCCGGGGCGGGCAGGGGAGTGCGTGGGACTCGGGTGGGGGGCGTGACCGGTCCGTAAAACGTCGACTGACCGAGCACTATAGAACAGACATCCGCTCGAACGTGTGAGTCCGGTGAACAGATGCCCGGTGATGCGTGGAACGTGTGCCGATCTACTATTTCGCGCATGACTTGGTTGATCACAGGTGGGGCGGGCTTCATCGGGGCGCACGTCGTCCGCGCGATGGCGGAGGCCGGCGAGCGGGTCGCGGTGTACGACGATCTTTCGACGGGTGACCGTTCCCGTGTCCCCGCGGGCGTTCCGTTCGTGCACGGGTCGACGCTCGACGGGGACGGCCTGCGACGCGCCATGACGGAACTCTCCGTGCGAGGGATCGTGCACCTCGCGGCGAAGAAGCAGGTGGGGGAGTCCGTGGAACGTCCTCTGTACTACTACCGCGAGAACCTGCACGGTCTTCAGGTCCTGCTGGGCGCGGCCGCGGACAGCGGGGTCCGTGCCTTCCTCTTCTCCTCGTCCGCTGCGGTCTACGGCATGCCCGACGTGGCGCTGGTGACGGAGGACACGCCCTGCGCCCCGATCAATCCGTACGGCGAGACGAAACTCGCCGGCGAGTGGCTGGTCCGCGCGGCGGGAAGGGCGCACGGAATGGCGACCGCTTCGATGCGGTACTTCAACGTGGCCGGCGCGGCGACCCCGGAGCTGGCCGACACCGGCGTCTCCAACCTCGTTCCGATGGTCTTCGAGAAGCTCACGCAGGGGAAGGCCCCGGTGATCTTCGGGGAGGACTACGACACCCCGGACGGCACCTGCGTACGGGACTTCATCCACGTCGAGGACATCGCTTCGGCGCACCTCGCTGCGGCGCGTGCCCTGCTCGTCCGGGAGGCCGGCACGGACCTGACCCTCAACATCGGGCGGGGTGAGGGCGTGTCGGTGCGCGAGATGATCGACCTCATCGGTGAGGTGACCGGGTACGGCGCCGATGCCGCGCCCGTCTCCGTCGCGCGCAGGCCCGGTGATCCGCACCGGGTGGTCGCCTCGGCGGCACGTATCCGGGCCGAGCTCGGGTGGTCGGCCCGCCGCGATCCGCGGGACATGGTGACCTCCGCGTGGGAGGGCTGGTGTCTGCACCACCCGACGGCACGACGGGGACCACGCCGGTCCGCCTGAGCCGACCGCAGTGAACGACACGTGAAGCTTGTGGCACACTTTCCCCTCGTCGAGTCGCCGGTCACCCGATGACGCGGAGTCGGCCTGGTGCCGCGGAGCGGTGGCCGCACCGGGCGGCGGCGCACGGAAGAGACGAAGGAACCTGATGCGAACGAGGGCGGGGCGAGGTGCTGCGCGGGCGGACGCCTCCACGTCCGCCGGGCGCGCGGGTGAGCCGTTCCGTCCCGTCGGCGAGCACGGGGTGCGGCTCTTCATGGGCAAGGACGACCGGCTGACCGCGTTCGCCCGCGCGGAAGGCGGCCTCGTGCGCTGGACGCAACGCCGGGCCGGGGCGGCGGACTGGGGCGAGCCCGAGTTGTTGCCCGCTCCTCGCCTGACCCACCTGTCGATAACCCAGGGAGCCGACGGGTTCGTGCACTTCGTGGGCAGGCGGGTGTCGGCCGACGGCGATTCCGTGGCGGTCGTGCAGGCCGTCCAGTACCAGACGGGCCGCCCTCTCACCCAGTGGCACACGATAGGCAATCCGCACAAGGACCCGGAGCGGGCCCGTGCGGTGACCGGTCCCGGTGGAGCGGTGAGTGCCACGGGGCGTCTTCACGTCTTCCTGGCCAGGGCCGACGGCGGTGTGATGATGCGGCAGGAAGCGGCCAACGGCCGGTGGCCTGCGTGGAAGGGCCTGAAAGGACAGCTGGCGCAGGAAGGCGCGGTGGCCGTTGCGTCGGCCTCCGGCCGGATCGAACTGCTGGTCCCCGACACCGTCGGCCGCACGATGCGCTGGCGGCAGTCCGAGCCGGACGGTGAGCCGGAGCGCTGCCCCAACATCCACATCGCGCCGGCGCCGGGCACGCTGACCGGGATCGAGACGGCGGCCGAACGCTTCACCTACTACTGGGCCGACGCCGCCACCGGGGGCGTCTTCGCGCATCGACCCGGCAGCTGGGTCATCCCCCTCGGCGGAGGCCCGGTCAGCGGGCGCATCCAGGCGCTGCGTATGGCGCTCGACGGCTACGACTGCACGGTGCTGGCCCACCGAAGTACCGACGGCGACGTGATGCTGGCGGCGTGCGCGACGGAGAACGAGTCCGCGGGTCTCTGGTGGGCACCGACCGGTGAACGGTGTGTGGGGCCACCGGCTCTCATCCGTGACGTGTACGGGCGCCTGCTGATCGCCGTTCTCGGGGAGGAAGGCGAGCTGCGCGTCGCCGAGCAGACCCCGGCGTCGGGCCTGGTCATGGGGCCCGCGGTGCGCGTCTGACCAGCAGCTTCGCGACACGTACGGTTCTCACCGGCGGCATGGCCCGCCGATTGCATGTATGTAACGGATAAGTTGATCCATCGATCAAAGATGGACATTGAATGTTCAAGGTGTGAATATTCTGTGGCGCCTACCTGTCTCCGGTGATGGGGTCGTGGAGCAGGGTCTGCTCTACGGATGACGGCGCGGGACCGGGCTCAATTGCCCCCTGGGTGTATGGATGGTGCGGTAATTCTGTGGCCGGCGTGAGTAATCCTGAGACCAGTGCGCTCGTTTCCACCTACCGGTCGCTCGTTCCCGTCCGGGCGCGACGCCGCATCGTCAGCCGGGTGCCGGTCCCGCTGCGCAACCTGGTCATGCACCTCCTGGCCACCTTCGACTCCGCCCGCTCCGCGGTGGTCGTGAGGGCTCTGGGCGGCCGGCGCAACCCGGCCCGGCACAGCCTGGACGCTTCCCTGCGCGTGGTCCGCATCGAGGGCAAGCACGTCCGGGCGGCCGTGGTCAGAGGTGCCACCGAGTGGGCGGCACGGGCGCGGAACCTGCACATGGTGGTCGCCATCCTGGAGGACGCGGAGATCGCGTACTTCGCGGTCCGCGGTACCGGCAAGGACATTCCGTGTGTCGCCGTGTCGTCGCGGCACCGCGGCGATGTCGAGGAGATCCTGCAGATCGCCTTCGGGCGCAACCCCGGCTACGTCCGTGACGTCTCGGGCGGGCAGTTGCGGCCGGGTGCGTCGGCGAAGACCTGGAACAAGCTCAGGTCGAGCAAGGTCCTCCGGCTGACCTGGAACGTCTGCGACCCGACCGGGGGACTGGTCTTCGGTCCGGAATCCGGCTGTGACCTGGAGTTCTGGGCGGAGAAGGACGGTGAGCTGGTGGCTCCCCGGCCCAACGCCGTGGTCACGGAACTGCCCGCGGATCCGGAGTTCCGCGTCGTGGAGCAGAGGGTGTTCAGCACGGTCCCCGATCCGTACCACACCGGCTACGTCCGCACGGTCTCCGAGTTCACGGCCCGGCTCCCCGGTGACCACAGGTACCCGATCGACGTCGTCTACACATGGGTCGACGACGCGGATCCGGTCTGGCGCGCGGGCAAGGACGCCGTCCGCCGCTCCCTCACGCCCGACACGACGGAACGACTGCACGAGCAGGCCGACAACGACGCCCGGTACACCAGCAGGGACGAGCTCAGGTTCTCCCTGCGCTCCATCCACCAGTACGCGCCGTGGGTGCGGAACATCTACCTGGTGACGGCGGGTCAGGCTCCCGGCTGGCTGAACTCCGAGCACCCGGGCCTGCGTGTCGTCGACCACCGCGAGATATTCTCCGACCCCCACGCGCTGCCGACGTTCAACTCCCACGCGATAGAGAGCCAGTTGCACCACATAGGTGACCTGGCGGAACACTTCCTCTACCTCAACGACGACGTCTTCTTCGGCAGGCCGGTCGGCCCCGGCCACTTCTTCCACCCCAACGGTCTGACGAAGTTCTTCACGTCGAAGGCCCTCATCCCGTCCGGGCAGATCACCCCGGACGACCTGCCGGTCAACGCCGCCGGGAAGAACAGCCGGGGGCTCATCGCCCAGCAGTTCGGCACCGTCATCTCCCAGAAGATGAAGCACACGCCCCACGCGCTCAGCCGTTCCGTGCTCGCCGAGATCGAGCAGACCTACGAGCGGGCCCACTGGGTGACCCAGCACTCCCGGTTCCGCTCACCGCACGACATCCCCATCGCGTCCTCGCTCCACCACTACTACGCGTACCACCAGGCCCGTGCGACCCTCGGCAACCTTCGGTACGTGTACGTCGACATCGGTGACGCGCTGGCCCAGCGGAGACTGGACCGACTGGTCGCCCGGCGTGACTTCGACACCTTCTGCATCAACGACACCATCGTCCCGGCCGACCCGGACGCGCAGGAGCGCATGGTGAAACGCTTCCTCAACGACTACTTCCCCGTCCCGAGCCCCTACGAGCTCCCCGGAGCCGAAGGCATGCCGACGCGGCGCACCGCAGAACTGGGAGCAGGCCGATGATGCCCCGCCGAAGGCACCTCGCCGCCGTACGCCGCCGGCTGGCCGCGCGCGTGTTCCCGCTCCGCGCCTGGCTCATGCGACGCCTCTTCGTGCCCCTGCGCTCCCGCAGCGCGGCACGTCTCGTCTACGCGGCGGTGCTCGACGGCCAGACGGTGAACCTGCACGCCGTACTCCCGGAGGCCGCGCGCCTCCCCGAGGAGGCCGAACTGCTCATCAGGCGCGGACGGCGCCGGTACGGGAGTCCGGCACGCGTGTACGAGGACCGGGAGGGCCGCCTCCTCATGGACGCCGCGGTCCTGCTGGGTGCGGAGGCCGGCGGCGTACCCGTGGACGACGGGCGCTGGAAGGTCGTGCTGACCACCCGGACGGGGCGTAAGCAGAGCCGTTTCCCGCTGCTTCTCCTCGAGCCGCCGAAGCCGTACGGCGGACCCACCATGCCCATGTCCGTCTCGCCGGTCAGCGGCAGACGGTACCGGCTGGGGCGCACGCTCACCGGCCACCTCCGGGTGGTCAGTTCCCGGGCCCGGCCGTCCGCCGAGGTGGTGAAGGTGAAGCTCTTCCACACGGGGCTCACCGTCGACTTCCGGGTCCTCGGGACCGAAGCCGTCGAGCCGTGGACCGAGTTCATCGCCTCCGGCCGCAGGATCCAGCAGCCCGTCACAGAAGTCGGTGACGGGATGTGGCGCACGGTCGTCCCGCTGGAACAGATGACGCCGGAGCGCAGGGCGACCGAGCACTGGGACGTCACCTTCTGCGCGTCCGGCATCCGCAGCATGCGCCTCGGACGACGTCTGCACGACGTCCGTAATCCGCTCCGGGTATTCGCCATGACGCAGGCGAGTGTGGCCCCGAAAGGCCGGAACCCCCTCCTGGTGCACCCGCGCTACACACCCGCGGGCAACTTCCGCGTGACGTGCAGCCGTATGCCCGAAGCCGGGCGGAGCGGGACATGAAGATCACCTTTCTGCTGACCACCGCCGACGCCGTGGGCGGCACGGAGCGGGCGGTGTTCAACCAGGCGGCGGAACTCGCCGAGCGTCACGACGTCCGGGTCCTGAGTGTCTTCAAGAGCAAGGCCGAACTCTTCTTCTCACCCGACGAACGCGTCCGGGTGGACTACCTCGTCGACATGACCGGACCCGTCCAGCGCCCGCTGCGCAGAGCGGATCTCGCGGATTCCGTGTACGCGGCGCTGGCGGCGCAGCCGAGCAGCCTGGTCGACCGTGCCTGGGAAGCGGCCTTCAACAGACTGTCCGACGTCGAACTCGGCCTCGCACTGGAGGACACCGACACCGACATCCTCGTCACCACCACCCCGGCGCTCATGGCCCTGGCCGTGCAGTTGGCGCCCGCCGCGGTGATCACCGTGCACCAGGAACACCGGGTCTCGGAACTGCGCGGCACGAGCGGAGAGCCACTTCTGCGGTACTCGGCACGCCTTGACGCCCTGGCGGTGCTCAGCGAGCGCACCCGGGACTGGTTCGCCGAAACCCTCGGAGCGGCCGCTCCGCGTATCGAGGTGGTACCCAACGCCCTGCCGGCCGGTTTCCGGCCCCGCTCGACGCTGGAGACGAGGACCGTCGTGACAGCCGGCCGGCTGGTGGGCGAGAAGCAGCTCGACCACGCCCTGGAAGCGTGGGCACTGCTCGCACCCCACCACCCCGGCTGGACCCTGAAGATCTTCGGGGACGGCCCCATGAGCGGGGCGCTGCGACGGCAGACAGCTCAACTGGGACTGCAGGACTGTGTCCAGCTGAACGGGAACTCGCCTCATCTCGCGGAGGAGTGGGCCAAGGCCAGCATCGCGTTGATGACCTCGAAGAACGAGGCGTTCCCCCTCGTCCTCATGGAGGCCCAGGCGGCCGGCGTACCCGTGGTGTCCTACGACTGCCCCAACGGTCCCAGCGAGATCATTCTCGACGGGCAGTCGGGTGTCCTGGTGCCGCCGGGCGACGTGGAGGCGCTTGCGGGGCGGCTGCACCAGCTCATGACGGACGGCCCGTTGCGCCACCGGATGGGCGCCGCGGCGGCGGACTCGATCACCAGGTTCGCACCGCCCCTGGTCACCGCGCGCTGGGAAACCTTCTTCCAGGGCCTGGTGGACGAGCGGGAGAACGGCGGCCGGGCCGCGGCGAAGGCCGACCGGTCGGCGCTGCACGCCGCCTACAGCGGTCCGGACGGTGCCGTGGCGGCGGCCGCGCCCGCCCCGCCGAGCCAGGACCGTTCCCGCGCACACCGGCAGCTGGAACAGCAGGTCGCCAAGGGCAGGCCCGAATTGGTGAAGGACGGCGGACAGTTGTGCCGCGTCACCGATGCGGAGTCGCCGTTCGACATCGTGCAGGCCAACCTCGCCCTCGCCGCGACGGCGCTCGAGGCGGCGGACGTCCCTTACCTCGTCGTGAGGGACACCATGGTCCGGCAGACCGTGGCGGTGCACGGCTCGTACCGCGAGACGGTACTCAAATCCCTGGCCGGCCGGTACCGGCACGAAGGCGTCTACGCCGGTCTCCTCAACGACCGCCAGAACCCGGTCACCACCGTTCTCGCGGGGCTGCTCGGGGAGTACACCGACCAGCCGTGCTCGGGTGTCCGGATCTACCAGAACGTGGTGTCGACCTCGCGCACGCTGCGCCTGGGGGCGGTGTACGGCTGCACGATCTCCTTCTGGGACAACGACCCCGAGGAGAGCGACATCCTTGTGTCGCCCACCCGCACCCTGATCGGTGACCGGATCTCCCAGCACTCCATGCGTCAGACGTCGACCGTGCTCTCCGGGCGTACGTACCCGACCATCGCTCCGTTCGCGAACGCCCTCCACGGAGACGTGGGGTTCCCCGTGGACGCCGTCTACACCTGGGTCGACGGCTCGGACGTCGAGTGGCTCGAACGGAAGAACCAGGTGCTCTCGTACCTGGGCCTGGAGACCGTGGACGCGGCGGCCAGCGCCGCCCGGTTCCGTAGCCGGGACGAGCTCCGCTACTCGCTCCGGTCCATCGACATGTACGCGCCGTGGATCCGGAACATCTACATCGTGACGGACCGGCAGGTGCCTTCCTGGCTGGACCAGTCGCACCACCGGGTACGCGTGGTGGACCACACCGAGATCTTCGGCGACCAGGGTGCGCTTCCCACGTTCAACTCGCACGCCATCGAGAGCCGGCTGCATCACATCGACGGGCTCGCCGAGCACTTTCTCTACTTCAACGACGATTTCTTCATCGGCCGTACCGTACTGCCGAGTCTCTTCTTCCTGGGCAACGGTCAGGCGAAGCACTTCCTGTCGCCGACCGCAGTGCCCATGCTGCCCCCGCTGGCAACCGACGACTTCAACATCAGTGCCGCGAAGAACAACCGCGAACTGATCGCCTCCAGCTTCGGCCAGACACTCACGCATTCCTTCCTGCACGCGCCGTACGTGCTCCGCAGGAGTGTCATGGAGGATCTCGAACGCGCCTATCCGCAGCAGGTCGCCCAGACCTCCGCGAGCAGGTTGCGCAGCCACAGTGATGTGTCCATCGCGTCCTCGCTCCACCACTACTTCGCCTTCCACACCGGCAGAGGGGTGCCCGGATCCATCTCGTGCGGCTTCGTCAACGTCGGCCTCAGTGAGCACCGGACCCGTCTGAACCGCCTGCTGACCAGTCGCCCCAACGACGTCTTCTGCCTCAACGACTTCCACGACGGTGACGTGCCCGAGGAGGAACAGGACGCGATCCTCGCGGCGTTCCTCCCCAGTTACTTCCCTGTGGCCAGTCAGTTCGAGTACGGCGCGCCGCGTAACCAGCGTTACCACGGCGGCCTACTTCCGGAGTGGCCGCTCTAGTGCCGCAACAGGCCACGTTCGCCCCGTCGCGACGCCCGGCACGCACTCTCGCCGCACCGGCCGAAAGCCCAAGTACGTCCAGTACAAGGACTTCCGGCCGGCACGCCGAGAGCACGCACCCGACGCCGCTCCTTGACGGGCAAACGTTGCCTGCCGCGGCACTAGAGAAGAGCGGTACCCGACCGGAAGGCGAAGGGTGACGGGCGAGGAGAGGTACATGAGCAAGTTCTGCATCATCGGCAATTCGGTGGCCGCATCACGGAAAGCCGAGGAGCGCCCGCTGGCCGGCTGGGGGGAGTTTCTGGGCGACTTCCTGACGCCGTACTTCGAGGTGCGCAACTACGCGCGCGACGCGATGACGGCCCGTGCCTACTACACGGACCGTTTTATCTCGCTGCTGAATCTGCTGAGCCCCGGAGACGTCGTCGCCATCGATTTCGGCGGGGTCGAACAGCGCATCGACAATCCGGTCCGCTACCACGGGTACCGTGAGTTCAGGGAGTTCCTGTACCTGTACCTCGCCGCTGTTCAGCAGGAGGGAGCGATCCCGCTCCTCATGACCCCGGTCGCGCGTTGCGTCTTCGAGCCCGACGGTTCGGTGGCGGACACCCGCGACGGCTACCCGCAGCTGATCCGGGAGGTGGCGGCCGAGACCGGTACACCGCTCGTGGACCTCAATCAGCTCACCACGGGGATGCTTCAGGAGCTGGGACCGCAGCGTGCGAGGCAGTTCTACCGATGGGTCGACGCGGGTGAGCATCCGCATCATCCCGACGGTCTCATCGACGCCTCGCACTTCAACGAGGCGGGTGCCCGCGAGGTCGCGAGACTCGTCGCGATCGGCCTGGACAACGCGGTCGGTCTCCCGTTCGGGATGGTCGACCGGGCGGCCGTGTCCGTCCCCTCCGCGTACCCGCCGTTCTCTTCCGAGTTCACCGTCGAGGCCCCGGAATACGCGCTGCACAGCGAGGCACGCGTGGGCTCCGCCCCTGTGTTCGCCGGCCCGCGCAACGGACAGGTCGTGAGCGGCCTGCAGAAGTTCTCCGGCACGGTGGATCCCGGGACCTCGTACATCCTGTTCTTCGAGCGCGGTGCGTACGTCGGAGGTGCCCACGTGGGCGCCGGGGGCAAGTGGATCTGGCGAAGAGCCTTCAGGTGGGCGGCGGGAGAGTGGTCGGTCCACGCGGTCGGTCTCACCGAGCACGGGGTGTCTCCGGTGGGGGGTGTGGACTTCACCGTCGTCGAGACCGTCGAGCCCCCCGTGGTCCTGGGCCCGCGGGAGGGGAAACTGAGCGGACCCCGGCCCCGCTTCTCCGGTACCGCCATGCGGGGCGCCTCCCATGTGGCGATCATGGAGAACGAACGGTTGATCGCGAGCGCCCCGGTCCAGGAGGACGGCACGTGGAAGGTCGCGCACGCGCACGACTGGAAGCCCGGAACACACCTCCTGGAGTTCGTCACCGTCTTCAGCGCCCTCCACTCCGCGCCGACCCGGCACACGCTGCGCGTGCACGGCATTCCCGAAGGCAACTGGATCAGGGAATCGACGACGTCCAGGGAGCCGTGCGCCGACCCGTGCGAGCACCTTCCGTTCGCCGGCCGGTGGTAGCGGCGTCCCCGCGGGTGTACTGCACGCGCTCGGGCCGCACAGGGGAGAGACCCTGTGCGGCCCGAGTGTCGTCCGTCCGGCCGGAGTGAGTGTTACGCCGGAACGCTCGCCACGCCCGGCTCCAGGAACCGCTTGCCGTTGACGCGCTCCGAGACACCCTCGCGGTCCAGGTACGGCGTGATGCCGCCCAGATGGAAGGGCCAGCCCGCGCCGGTGATCAGGCAGAGGTCGATGTCCTGGGCCTCGGCGACGACGCCCTCGTCCAGCATCAGGCCGATCTCCTGCGCCACCGCGTCCAGCACGCGCTCGCGGACCTGGTCCTCGGTCAGGACGGTGTCGCCCTGCTCGAGGAGGGCGGCGACCTCCGGGTCCAGCTCCGGCCTACCGGAGTCGTAGACGTAGAAGCCGCGCTTGCCGGCCTTGACCACGGCGGCGAGGTTCCCGGACACCGTGAAGCGGTCGGGGAACGCCCGGTTCAGCGTCTCCGAGACGTGCAGGCCGATGGCCGGGCCGACCAGCTCCAGGAGCACCAGCGGGGACATCGGCAGCCCGAGGGGCTCGATGGCCTTCTCGGCCGTCGCCACGGGGGTGCCCTCGTCGATGATGTTCTGGATCTCGCCCATGAAGCGGGTCAGGATGCGGTTGACGACGAACGCCGGGGCGTCCTTCACCAGCACCGCGGTCTTCTTCAGCTTGCGGGCGACGCCGAAGGCCGTGGCCAGCGAGGCGTCGTCGGTCTGCTCGCCGCGCACGATCTCCAGGAGGGGCAGGACCGCGACCGGGTTGAAGAAGTGGAAGCCGACGACCCGCTCGGGGTTCTTCAGCTTCGACGCCATCTCGGTGACCGAGAGGGACGAGGTGTTCGTGGCGAGGATCGCGTGCGCCGGGGCGACCGCCTCGACCTCCGCGAACACCTGCTGCTTGACGCCGATCTCCTCGAAGACGGCCTCGATGACGAAGTCGGCGTCGGAGAAGCCCTCCGCCTTGTCCAGCACCCCGGAGACCAGGCCCTTGAGGCGGTTGGCCTTGTCCTGGTTGATGCGGCCCTTGCCGAGCAGCTTCTCGATCTCGGCGTGGACGTAGCCCACACCCTTGTCGACGCGCTCCTGGTCGATGTCCGTGAGGACGACCGGGACCTCGAGGCGGCGCAGGAACAGCAGGGCGAGCTGGCTGGCCATCAGGCCCGCGCCCACCACGCCGACCTTGGTGACCGGGCGCGCCAGCGCCTTGTCCGGTGCGCCGGCCGGGCGCTTGGCGCGCTTCTGGACCAGGTTGAAGGAGTAGATCCCCGCACGCAGTTCGCCACCCATGATCAGGTCCGCGAGGGCCTGGTCCTCGGCGTCGAAGCCGGCGCTCAGGTCGCCGCCCTTGGCCGCGGCGATGATCTCCAGCGCGCGGTACGCGGCCGGGGCGGCGCCGTGCACCTTGGAGTCGGCGACGGCCTTGCCGCGGGCCACGGCCTGGTCCCAGGCGTCACCCCGGTCGACCTCGGGACGCTCGACGGCGATCTCGCCCTTGAGGACGGCCGCCGTCCAGATCAGCGACTGCTCCAGGAAGTCCGCACCCTCGAAGAGCGCGTCGGCGATGCCGAGCTCGAAGACCTGCTTGCCCTTGAGCTGGCGGTTCTGGTTGAGCGAGTTCTCGATGATCACCGTGACGGCGCGGTCGGCGCCGATCAGGTTGGGCAGCAGCGCGCAGCCGCCCCAGCCGGGGACCAGGCCGAGGAAGACCTCGGGCAGCGAGAAAGCGGGGACCGCCGCGGAGACGGTGCGGTACGAGCAGTGCAGGCCGACCTCGACACCGCCGCCCATCGCCGCACCGTTGTAGTACGCGAAGGTCGGTACCGCCAGGCCGGACAGGCGGCGGAAGACGTCGTGCCCGCCCTTCCCGATGGCCAGCGCGTCCTTGTGGTCCTTGAGGAGCTCGACGCCCTTGAGGTCGGCGCCGACCGCGAAGATGAACGGCTTGCCGGTGATGCCGACACCGGTGACCGCGCCCTCGGCGGCCTCCTTCTCGACCTGGTCGATCGCGGCGTTCAGGTTCGCCAGCGACTGCGGTCCGAAGGTGGTCGGCTTGGTGTGGTCCAGGCCGTTGTCCAGCGTGATCAGGGCGAACCTGCCGGCGCCCGCCGGAAGGTCGAGGTGGCGTACGTGGGCCTGCGTGACGACCTCGCCGGGGAACAGCGCGGCCGCCCCCTTCAGGAGGTCGGTGGTGGCGGTGCTCACTTGCTGCCTCCGGCTGCGTTGTCGAAGTGCGGGTTCTCCCAGACGACCGTGGCCCCCATGCCGAAGCCGACGCACATCGTCGTCAGGCCGTAGCGGACCTCCGGCTGCTCCTCGAACTGGCGGGCCAGCTGGGTCATCAGGCGGACGCCGGAGGATGCCAGCGGGTGGCCGTAGGCGATCGCGCCGCCGTACTGGTTGACGCGGGCGTCGTCGTCGGCGATGCCGTAGTGCTCCAGGAAGGCGAGCACCTGCACGGCGAACGCCTCGTTGATCTCGAAGAGACCGATGTCGTCGATGGAGAGACCGGCCTTGGCCAGGGCCTTCTCCGTCGCCGGGATCGGGCCGTACCCCATGACCTCGGGCTCGACACCCGCGAAGGCGTACGACACGAGGCGCATCCTGACCGGGAGCCCCAGCTCGCGGGCCACGTCCTCGGCGGCGATGAGGGAGGCGGTGGCACCGTCGTTGAGCCCCGCGGCGTTGCCGGCCGTGACCCGGCCGTGCGCGCGGAACGGGGTCTTGAGGCCGGCCAGGGACTCCATCGTGGTGCCCGGGCGCATCGGCTCGTCGGCGGTGACCAGGCCCCAGCCCGTCTCGCCCGCCTCCGGGTTGGTGCGGCGCACGGAGACCGGCACCAGGTCCTGCTGGATCGTGCCGTTGGCATACGCCTTGGCGGCCTTCTCCTGCGAGCGCACCGCGTACTCGTCGGCGCGCTGCTTGGTGATCGTGGGGTACCTGTCGTGCAGGTTCTCCGCGGTCATCCCCATGAAGAGGGCGGACTCGTCGACCAGCTTCTCCGAGACGAAGCGCGGATTCGGGTCCACGCCCTCGCCCATCGGGTGACGGCCCATGTGCTCGACACCACCGGCGACGACGACGTCGTACGCGCCGAAGGCGATGGAACCGGCCGTCGAGGTGACGGCGGTCAGGGCGCCCGCACACATGCGGTCGATGGAGTAGCCGGGCACCGACTGCGGCAGACCGGCCAGGATTCCGGCGGTGCGTCCGAGGGTGAGGCCCTGGTCGCCGATCTGGGTGGTCGCGGCGATGGCGACCTCGTCGATCTTGGCGGGGTCCAGGTCCGGGTTGCGGCGCAGCAGCTCCCGGATGGCCTTCACGACGAGATCGTCGGCGCGGGTCTCGTGGTAGATGCCCTTCGGGCCCGCTTTGCCGAACGGGGTGCGGACGCCGTCGACGAAGACGACGTCCCTGATGGTACGAGGCACGGTGGCTCTCCTCCAGGGTGCGGGATGGCACTGCTGCGGGACGCGCCGGTGAGCGCGCCGCGCCCCTCATGCTACTTGCGGGTAACCAGACTGCCCACCCCCCACGGCGGGAGCGGTGAAGGTCACACGGCCCGGGATGCTCGCGGCCGCGCCGGGGGCCGCAGGAACTGGCGTGAAATCGACCCTGGATCCGATCCTCGCCGATGGGTGGGGCGCGCGAACCGCCCCGACACGCACGCATTCCGGGGATTCGAGCACGCGTACGACGCGTACGGCCCGGCCGTCCGGGCCGTACGCGCGGGGGTGGTGTGCGTGCGTACGGGGGTGATGTGCGCGCGGGCGCGGTCCGGCCCGCCCCGGGCCGACCGGAGTGGGCCGGCCGTAGGGGGACGGACCGACCCGGCGGTGTCAGGCGCGCGCGGCCAGGGCCCGCAGGAGCAGCGGGGCGACCTGCTCGATCTGCCAGCGACGGGCACCGTGGGCCGCGAGGGCGCTCTCCACCGTCTCCGGGGTCAGCACCTCGGGCGGCTCCCAGCAGACCCGGCGCACCGTGTCCGGGGTGATCAGGTTCTCCTGAGGCATGCGCAGCCGCTCCGCGAGCTCCGAGACCGCCGAGCGGGCCGCCGACAGCCGGGCGGCGGCGGCCGGGTCCTTGTCCGCCCAGGAACGCGGCGGCGGGGGGCCCGCCGGCTGCTGGCCGGGCTGGGGGAGCTCCGATTCGGGCAGCAGCTTCGCCCGGTCCACGGCGGCCTGCCACTGCTCCAGCTGGCGGCGGCCCATGCGGTGGCCGAAGCCGGGCAGGGCGGTCAGGGCCTGTACGTTCACCGGCAGGGCCAGGGCCGCCTCGATGATCGCGGCGTCGCCGAGCACCTTGCCGGGGGAGACGTCGCGGCGCTGCGCCACCTGGTCGCGGGCGGTCCAGAGCTCCCGTACGACCGCGATCTGGCGGCGCCGGCGCACCTTGTGCATGCCGGAGGTCCGGCGCCAGGGGTCCTTGCGCGGGGGAGCCGGCGGGGCCGAGGCGATGGCGTCGAACTCCTCGAGGGCCCACTCCAGCTTGCCCTGGCGGTCCAGCTCCTTCTCCAGGGCGTCGCGCAGGTCCACCAGCAGCTCGACGTCGAGCGCGGCGTAGCGCAGCCAGGGTTCGGGCAGAGGGCGGGTGGACCAGTCGACCGCGGAGTGGCCCTTCTCCAGCGCGTAGCCGAGGACGTTCTCCACTATGGCGCCCAGACCGACCCGGGGGAATCCCGCCAGCCGTCCGGCCAGCTCCGTGTCGAAGATCGAGGTCGGGATCATGCCTATGTCGCGCAGGCAGGGCAGGTCCTGCGTCGCGGCGTGCAGGATCCACTCGGTCCCGGCGAGGGCCTCGCCCAGGCCGGACAGGTCCGGGCAGCCGACCGGGTCGATCAGCGCACTGCCCGCGCCCTCGCGGCGCAGCTGTACGAGGTAGGCGCGCTGCCCGTAGCGATAGCCGGAGGCGCGCTCGGCGTCGACGGCGACGGGGCCGGTGCCCGCGGCGAAGGCCGCGATCACCTCGGCCAGGGCATCGTCGGTCGCCACCACCGGGGGAATGCCCTCGCGCGGTTCGAGCAAGGGGATCGGCGCCGGGGCGACGTCGTCCGGAGGGGCGCCCCCGGTGGTTCGCAGTGAAGTGTCTGCTGCGGTCTCTTGGGCGTCGGTCACATGCCAAGGGTATCCGTGTATGCGCGGCGCCCGTCGACGGAACGTTCCGTCGACGGGCGTCCATGCGCGTAAACCGGCCGGACGCGCATCCGTGCACGTCCG
>NZ_MDKB01000001.1:494226-589525 GCF_001715295.1 Streptomyces griseus
GGCGAGGAGGGGAGGAGGGGGAGGGGGAGTAAGGGGCGGGAGCGGGAGGGAGGGAAGCGAAGGTCAGTGGATGATGCCCGTGCGCAGGGCGACGGCGACCATTCCCGCGCGGTCACCGGTGCCGAGCTTGCGGGCGATACGGGCGAGGTGGCTCTTCACGGTGAGGGCGGAGAGGCCCATCGAGACGCCGATGGCCTTGTTGGACTGGCCTTCGGCGACCAGGCGGAGGACCTCCACCTCACGTCCGGAGAGTTCGCGGTAGCCGCCCGGGTGGCTCGGGGACCCGGGAGGCCTGCGGTGCATTCGGGCGGCGTTGGCGCCGATCGGGGCCATGCCGGGGCGGGTGGGGTGGCCGATGTTGGTACGGGTGCCGGTGACGACGTAGCCCTTCACGCCGCCCGCGAGGGCGTTGCGTACGGCGCCGATGTCGTCGGCGGCGGAGAGGGCGAGGCCGTTCGGCCAGCCGGCGGCTCGGGTCTCGGACAGCAGGGTCAGCCCGGAACCGTCGGGCAGGTGGACGTCGGCGACGCAGATGTCGCGTGGGTTGCCGACACGGGGGCGGGCCTCCGCGATGGACGACGCCTCGATGACGTCACGAACTCCGAGTGCCCACAGATGGCGGGTGACGGTGGAACGGACGCGGGGGTCGGCCACGACGACCATGGCCGTCGGTTTGTTCGGGCGGTAGGCGACCAGGCTTGCGGGCTGCTCGAGGAGAACGGACACCAGGCCTCCTGGGGAGTGGCGGGACGGGCCGGCTCGGGGGGTGAAGCCGGGGCGAACCGTGCTTGAAGGGTCATTGACCTCTTCGGCAGCAGGCACGTCCTCCTTTAGGGGAAGATCACGATTTAGTGAGTAACAATTCGGGCAAATAGGACGCGCGATCGATTGTACGAAAAGAGAGCCGGTCCCTGTGCGACCGGCTCCCGGGAAGGTGACGCAGGGTTATGGAGCCTGGGGGCCGCGCCGCTGAGGCAACGTCACGACCGTCGCGTCCGCCGCGTCGGACGGCGGCAGGCCGGCCAGCTGGCACAGCAGGTCGGTCCACGCGACCAGGTGCCCCGCCACGTCCGGAATCCCGCCGCGCCCCTCGCGCGGCGTCCACGAGGCCCGGATCTCGATCTGCGTCGCCGGCCGGCGCGCCGACAGCGCGCCGAAGTAGTGCGAGCCGGCGCGCGTCACCGTGCCGCTCGCCTCCCCGTACGCCAGGCCCCGCGCCTCCAGCGCGCCCGTCAGCCACGACCAGCACACCTCGGGCAGCAGCGGATCGGCCGCCATCTCCGGTTCCAGTTCGGCCCGCACCAGGGTCACCAACCGGAACGTCCCCTTCCAGGCCTCATGTCCGGACGGGTCGTGGAGGAGGACCAGCCGGCCGTCGGCGAGGTCCTCGTCGCCGTCCACGACCGCCGCCTCCAGGGCGTAGGCGTACGGGGCCAGCCGCTGCGGCGGCCGGGTCGGCTCGACCTCGAGTTCGGGGCGTACACGGGCGGAGCGCAGCGCCTCGACCGCCGACCGGAACGCGGGTGGGGCGGATCGGTCCTCCGCGCCTTCCTTGCTGTCAGTGCCGTCGGAATGATCGGAATATTGTCCCTGAGCCGGAGCCATGCGGGGAAGAGTAGGCGGAACCGGAGCTTCGTGCAGGGAGGGACACCCGTGCGGGGTCCGGCTCCTTCCGCGCGCGTGCGAAGATTCTGTGTGTGAGTGCCAACGAACGCCCCCCGGGCCCGAAGACGACATCCGCCACCCACGGGTCGGCGTTCCTCAAGGCGTGCCGGCGCGAGCCCGTGCCGCACACCCCGGTCTGGTTCATGCGCCAGGCGGGGCGCTCACTGCCCGAGTACCTGAAGGCCCGCGAGGGCATCGCGATGCTCGACTCCTGCATGATGCCGGAGCTGGTCACCGAGATCACACTGCAGCCCGTACGCCGTCACAAGGTCGACGCCGCGATCTTCTTCAGCGACATCGTCGTCCCGCTCAAGGCCATCGGCATCGACCTCGACATCAAGCCCGGGGTCGGCCCGGTGATTGCCGAGCCCGTCCGCACCCGCGCCGACCTGGACCGGCTGCGCGAGCTCACGCCCGAGGACGTCACCTTCGTCACCCAGGCCATCGGCATGCTCACCGCGGAACTGGGCTCCACACCGCTCATCGGCTTCGCCGGGGCGCCCTTCACCCTCGCGAGCTACCTCGTGGAGGGCGGCCCGTCCCGCAACCACGAGCGCACCAAGGCCATGATGTACGGCGACCCGGAGCTGTGGGCCGACCTCCTCGACCGGCTCGCCGGGATCACCGGCGCGTTCCTCAAGGTCCAGATCGAGGCCGGGGCATCGGCGGTCCAGCTCTTCGACTCCTGGGTCGGCGCGCTGGCACCTGCCGACTACCGCCGCTCCGTGATGCCGGCCTCCACGAAGGTCTTCGACGCCGTCGCCGGATACGGCGTCCCGCGCATCCACTTCGGCGTCGGCACCGGCGAGCTCCTCGGCCTGATGGGTGAGGCGGGCGCGGACGTCGTCGGCGTCGACTGGCGGGTTCCCCTGGACGAGGGCGCACGCCGGGTCGGCCCCGGCAAGGCGCTCCAGGGCAATCTCGATCCGGCGGTGCTCTTCGCGCCGACCGCCACGGTCGAGGCGAAGACCCAGGAGGTGCTCGACGCGGCCGCCGGCCTGGAGGGCCATGTCTTCAACCTCGGGCACGGGGTCATGCCGACGACCGACCCGGACGCGCTCACGCGGCTCGTCGAGTACGTGCACGAGCGGACTGCCCGCTGAGGGACCGCCTCCGGGGACGTGTCCGCACGCCCCCGGAGGCGGTACCGGGGCGCCGGCCGCCTCGCGGTCAGGCGCTGCCGGCCTCGCGTACCGCGGCCGCCGCCCGGCGGGCGGCCACCAGGACGGGGTCCCAGACCGGGGAGAACGGCGGGGCGTAGCCGAGGTCGAGTGCCGTCATGGCCTCCACCGTCATCCCCGCGGTGAGCGCGACCGCCGCCACGTCCACGCGCTTGGCCGCCCCCTCGCGGCCCACGATCTGCACACCCAGCAGCCGTCCGGTGCGGTACTCCGCGATCATCTTCACCGTCATCGGCCGTGCTCCCGGGTAGTAGCCCGCCCGGCTCGTGGACTCGATCGTCGCGGTGACGTACCGCAGGCCGGCCGCGTGTGCGTCCTTCTCGCGCAGGCCGGTCCTGGCGATCTCCAGGTCGCAGACCTTGCTCACCGCCGTACCGACCACACCCGGGAACGTGCCGTAGCCGCCGCCGATGTTGGCGCCGATGATCTGGCCGTGCTTGTTGGCGTGGGTGCCGAGTGCGATGTGGCGGGTGCGGCCGGCCACCAGGTCGAGGACCTCCACGCAGTCGCCGCCCGCCCAGATGTCGTCGTGGCCCGCGACCCGCATCGACAGGTCCGTCAGCAGCCCGCCGTGCGCCCCGAGCGGCAGTCCCGCCGCGCCCGCCAGAGTGGTCTCCGGCTCGACGCCGATGCCGAGCACGACCACGTCCGCCGGGTACGTGCCCTTCTCCGTCTCGACCCCGGTGGCCCTTCCGTCCCGGCCGGTCAGGATCCGGGTGACCGCCGCGCCGTTCACCGTGGTGATGCCGAGGCCGTCCATGGCCTCGTGCACCAGCCGCCCCATGTCCGGGTCGAGCGTGGACATGGGCTGCGGAGCACGATCGAGCACCGTCACCTCGAAACCGCGCTTCAGCATCGCCTCGGCCATCTCCACGCCGATGTAGCCCGCACCGACGACGACCGCCCGCCGCCCGGGGGCCTTGTCGAGGGAGTCCAGGAGCGCCTGGCCGTCGTCGAGGGTCTGCACGCCGTGCACCCCCGGGGCGTCGATGCCGGGCACGTCCGGGCGGACCGGCCGGGCCCCGGTGGCGATGACCAGCTTGTCGTAGGCCGTCCAGTAGCTCTCACCGCTCTCGCGGTCCAGGGCGCGCACCCGCCGGCCCTCCACGTCGATCTCCGTCACCTCGGTACGGGTGCGCAGATCGATCGCGCGGGCCCGGTGCTCCTCCGGGGTACGGGCGACGAGCTCCTCGCGCCCGTCGACGTCGCCGCTCACCCAGTACGGGATGCCGCAGGCGGAGTACGAGGTGAAGTGGCCGCGTTCGAAGGCGACGATGCTCAGCTCGTCCGGCCCCTTGAACCTGCGGGCCTGCGACGCGGCGGACATACCCGCCGCGTCGCCTCCGATGACCACCAGTCGCTCCGCCGCCATGCCCGGTCCCTTCGCCGCAGTGTGGGGACCCACGCTACGGCGCTACGGTGCCGGCGGAGTCTCCGGGCCGGGCCCCGGAGCGGCAGCCGGGGCGGCCGAGGGGCCGCCCGCCGCCGCCGTCCCGGAGCGCGTGGCCACGGGCGCCCCGTGACGGGCCGCGCGGCGGCGGCGCAGCAGACGCCACAGGAGCGTCAGGACGGCGACCGTGGCCAGGAAGGGCGCCGCGGCGCCCAGGGCCACGGCGATCCACCGCAGCATGCCCACGAACGCGTCCCAGCCGGCGGCGAGCGCGTCGAGGAAGCCCGGGTCGTCGTCCCCGGCCGCCAGGTCGTCCTCGTACGGTTCGTGGAGGTCGAGCGTGACCGTCGCCAGCGAGGTGCGGTCCTTCAGGGACGCCTGCCGCGCGAGCAGCGACTCGAGGTCGGCCTGACGCCTGCTCAGTTCGCCTTCCAGGGTCACCACGTCGGAGAGTTTCTCCGCCTTGTCCATCAGGGAGCGCACCCGCGCCACACTCGCCCGCTGGGTGGAGATCCGGCTCTCGACGTCCACCACCTCGCCGGTCACGTCCTTCGCCTCGGACGTGCGGGACCGGAGCTTTCCCGCACCCGACAGGGCGCGCAGTACGGAGTCGGACCGGTCCTGCGGGACACGCAGCACGAGATGCGAGGTCTCGTGGGTGTCGTCGACCCGTTCCGTCGTCTCGTCCGCGACGAGCCCGCCCACGTTCTCGGCGGCGTGGCGGGCCGCGGCCACCGCCTTCGGCACACTGGTGACCTCGATGTCCAGCGTGGCCGTGCGGATGACGTGCACCGCGCCCGCGGCGCCCGGATCCGGAGCCCCGCCGGCCGGCTTCCCGGACCGCTCGCCCGCATCGCCGGCGGCGTACGCGCCACTGCCGGCGCCCTCCGGGGCGGCGGCCTTCCGGTCCTCCGCGACGCTCCTGTCGGTGGAACCGCCGCCGTCACCCGCGCCGCAGGCCGCGGTGGACAGGAGGAGGGCGAGCAGCCCGGCGGTCAGGACGGCGCGCCGGCGGCGCCGTCCCGGGCGGTCGGTCGGACGGCTGTCCGTGTGACGGTCGTTGTGCATGACGTGTCCCCCCAGGGCCGTTGTCTTCGGTGCCGGTTCGACGTACGGCACCCCTGCGCGGGTTGCCGGCCGGCGGTTTCGAAGTGGTCACGTTCATGACTCGGAACGGGTTTGAGAGAGTGGACCCATGCAGCGTCCTCTTCAGCGCGACACCACACGCACGGGTCATGTCGTCGTCATCGGCGGCGGAATCGCCGGACTCGCCGCCGCCCACCGGCTGCTGGACTCCGGCCTCCGGGTCACCGTCCTGGAAGCGACGGAGCGGCTCGGCGGCAAGCTCATGACCGGCGAGATCGCGGGCGCACCCGTCGACCTCGGGGCCGAGTCCATGCTGGCCCGACGGCCCGAAGCGGTCGCTCTGGCCACCGCCGTCGGGCTCGGCGAGCGGCTCCAGCCGCCCGCCACCGCGACCGCCTCGCTCTGGACCCGTGGTGCCCTGCGCCCGATGCCCAAGGGACACGTGATGGGCGTCCCCGGCGAGCCGGCGGCGCTCGGTGAGGTGCTCTCGCCCGAGGGGCTGGCCCGGGTCGCGCAGGAGCGCGACCTCACCCCGACCGCCGTCGGCGACGACGTGGCCGTCGGCGCGTACGTGGCCGACCGGCTGGGCCGCGAGGTCGTCGACCGCCTGGTGGAGCCGCTGCTGGGCGGGGTGTACGCGGGCGACGCCTACCGCATCTCGATGCGCGCCGCCGTACCGCAGCTGTTCGAAGCGGCGAAGGAGGGCGGCTCGCTCCTGGACGCCGTGCTCCGTATCCAGGAACGGGCCGCGGCGCGTCAGCAGACCGGGCCGGTCTTCCAGGGCATCGCCGGAGGCGTCGGCACGCTCCCGGACGCGGTCGCCGGCGCCGTACGGGCCGGGGGTGCCGACGTCCTCACCGCGACTCCCGTGCTCGGGCTCACCCGCACCGGCGACGGATGGGACGTGCGCACCGACACCCGGGTGATCGCCGCGGACGGCGTCGTCCTCGCCACCCCCGCCTGGTCCGCCTCCACCCTGCTCGCCGCCGAGTGCCCCGCCGCCTCCGTCGAGCTCGCCGCCGTCGAGTACGCGTCGATGGCGCTGGTCACCCTGGCCTTCCGCCGCTCCGACGTCGAGGGGACCGAGGCGCTCCGGGGGCGTTCCGGCTTCCTCGTACCGCCGGTCGACGGGCACACGATCAAGGCGTCGACCTTCTCGAGCAACAAGTGGCGGTGGGTCGCCGACGCCGCTCCCGGACTGTTCGTGCTGCGCACCTCGGTGGGCCGCTACGGCGAGGAGGAGCACCTGCACCGCGAGGACCCGGAGCTCGTGGGGGTGTCGCTGCGCGACCTCACCGCCGCCACCGGGCTGACCGCCCGCCCGGTCGGCACCGAGGTCACCCGGTGGATCGGCGGGCTGCCCCAGTACCCCGTGGGCCACCTGACCCGGGTCGCCAGGATCCGCGACGCCGTCGGTGCTCTGCCGGGCCTGCGGGTGTGCGGAGCGGCGTACGACGGGGTCGGGATCCCCGCCTGTGTGGCGAGCGCGTGGCGGGCGGCGGACGAGATCGTCCACGACGTGGCGGGCCGGGAGGCGGGAGATCACCGGGGTGGCCGCGAGGGAGATCATCGCCACGCCGACCCGGGTTCAGGGCACTCGGAGCGAGGCGGGACAATAGCCGTATGAGTGCGCCAGAAAAGCTTCCGAACGCAGGCAAGAAGGCCAAGGACCTCAACGAGGTCGTGCGCTACACCCTGTGGTCCGTCTTCAAGCTGCGAGATGTGCTTCCGGTCGACCGTGCCGGTTACGCCGACGAGGTCCAGGAGCTGTTCGACCGGCTCGGCGCCGAGGACGTCACCGTCCGCGGTACCTACGACGTGTCCGGCCTGCGGGCCGACGCCGATCTCATGATCTGGTGGCACGCGGAGACCGCCGACGAGCTGCAGGAGGCCTACAACCTCTTCCGGCGCACGAAGCTCGGCCGCTCGCTGGAGCCGGTCTGGTCGAACATGGCCCTGCACCGCCCGGCCGAGTTCAACAAGTCGCACATCCCGGCCTTCCTGGCCGACGAGACGCCGCGCGACTACATCAGCGTGTACCCCTTCGTACGGTCGTACGACTGGTACCTGCTGCCGGACGAGGACCGCCGCCGCATGCTGGCGGACCACGGCAAGATGGCCCGCGGCTACCCGGACGTGCGCGCCAACACCGTCGCCTCCTTCTCCCTCGGCGACTACGAGTGGATCCTCGCCTTCGAGGCGGACGAACTGCACCGTATCGTCGACCTCATGCGCCACCTGCGGGCCTCCGAGGCACGGATGCACGTGCGGGAGGAGGTCCCGTTCTACACGGGGCGCAGGAAGTCGATCGCAGACTTGGTGGCCGGTCTCGCATAGCCAGCGTTTCCGGCCGCCCCGACCCGGAAGATCAGTTGGCGGGCAACGGCGTGTGTGACGCCGCCCGTCGTTCCAGCGACACCGGGTCCGGTTCCGGGCACACATCGGCCTGTGACCGGCGAACCGCGGTGGCCTGCGGGGGAGTCAGCCATACCTCCCCGCCGGCCGCCGCTCCCGCCGTACACGGGCCGATGTGGCCCGGGCCGCACAGCAGGGCGTGCGCGCCTGTCCGGGCCGTCCCCGCGGGGGCGGCCTTCCGCGTCCTGCGGACACCTCCGCCTTGTAGGGTGCGTCGGCCCGCCACCCCTGCCGAGGAGCCGAGAGATGAGCAGTACCCCCGCCACACCGGCCGGCGACGGTGAACTGACCCGGCGCCTGGGCGTCTTCGACGCCGTCGTGATCGGTCTCGGTTCGATGATCGGCGCCGGCGTCTTCGCCGCGCTCGCGCCCGCCGCCGGCGCCGCGGGCTCCGGCCCCGGGCTGCTGGCCGGCCTGGTCCTGGCGGGCGCGGTGGCCTACTGCAACGCCACCTCCTCCGCCCGGCTGGCCGCCCGGTACCCGGCCTCCGGCGGCACGTACGTCTACGGCCGTGAGCGGCTCGGAGCGTTCTGGGGATATCTGGCCGGCTGGGCGTTCGTCGTCGGCAAGACGGCCTCGTGCGCGGCCATGGCCCTCACCGTGGGTTCCTACGTGTGGCCCGGCCACGCGACGGCGGTCGCGGTCGCCGCCGTGGTGGCCCTGACCGCGCTCACCTACTCCGGGGTGCGGAAGGCGGCCCTGCTGACCCGTGTCATCGTGGCCGTCGTCCTGGCCGTCCTCGCCGCCGTCGTCACCGCCTGTCTGGCCGCCCCCGGCGTCCCCCGCCCGGTCCTCGGCCCGGGCACCGGCACCGGCGGGGTCCTCCAGGCCGCCGGACTGCTGTTCTTCGCCTTCGCCGGGTACGCCCGCATCGCCACCCTGGGGGAGGAGGTGCGCGACCCGGCGCGCACGATCCCCCGTGCGGTCCCCCTCGCCCTCGGCATCACCCTGGCGGTGTACGCGGCCGTCGCCGCGGCGGTGCTCTCCGTCCTCGGCTCCGGGGCACTCGCCGACACCACGGCGCCCCTCGCGGACGCCGTACGCGCGGCGGGCGCCCCCGCCCTCGCGCCGGTGGTGCGCGTCGGGGCGGCCGTGGCGGCACTGGGCTCCCTGCTCGCCCTGATCCTCGGCGTCTCGCGCACCGCTCTGGCCCTGGCCCGCGACCGCCACCTGCCCCACGCCCTGGCAGCCGTCCACCCCCGCACCCGGGCGCCGTACCGCGCGGAACTCGCCGTGGGCGCGGTCGTGGCCGTACTGGCCGCGACCGCGGACCTGCGCGGGGCGATCGGGTTCTCCTCCTTCGGCGTCCTCGCCTACTACGCCGTCGCCAACGCCGCCGCGCTCACACTCACCCCGGCCGAGGGGCGGCCACCGCGCGCCGTGCCCGTCGCGGGGCTGGCCGGCTGTCTGCTGCTGGCCTTCGCCCTCCCGGCGGCCTCCGTCGCCACCGGCTCGGCCGTACTCGCGGCCGGTGCCGGGGTGTACGGGCTCCGCGTGCTGTTCACGCGCGCCCGGCGCTGACGCCCGCCGCCCGCCGCGGCTCAGCGGACAGGATGCGCCGGGCGGCCGCCGCGCAGGGCCGCCCGCAACTCCGGGTCCTGCAGGGCGTCCACGCCCCGTACGGCCACCGCCGCGAGCAGGTCGCGGTCGGCGCCGCGCACCGGGGCGGGCAGCGAGTCCAGCCACCGCTGTCCGGACGGCGAGGCCCACGGACTGTACGGGTGGTTCTCCACCCGCGCGATGGCCAGGCACCCCAGGGTCAGCACCAGCGGCAGCCCGAACCAGGCCGCCACCGGGCCCGCGTAGCCCATCTCCTGACCGGGCATCAGCATCGCGGCGGCTGCCAGCACCACCACCAGCACGGCCGCGCCCCGCACCGCCCGTACCGCCGACCGCAGGGCTGTCCGCGTCCCGTGCGGGACGGCGAGGCCCGCCGCGACGAGCCGGTCGGCCAGGGCGTGTACGGCGTCGGCCGCGGCGGCAGCCGCCCGTACCGGCGCTATCCGGGACTGGCCTTCCGGGCCGATCGCACGGATCACGGTGCGCTCCACCTCGTCCCGCCCCTCCGGGTCGACGACGGTCGCCCAGCCGGTGTGGGCCAGCAGCAGCCGGCGTCGCAGGTGCATGGAGACCAGGGCCAGATCGGCGACCCGGTGCGGACCGCCTGCCAGGAACGCCGTCTCGTACAGGCTGAGTTCGCGCGGGGACGGTCCCTCGGCCGCGTCGGCCGGCCGCACGGCCGCACCCGCGGTCACGAGGCAGAGACGGACACAGGTGACGGCCGCCGCACCCCATGCGACCAGAAGGAGCAGTACCCAGAGCATGGCGGATTTCTATGTGAGACGGACGCGTAACGCCATGACCTGTTCACGATCCGGACAGAGTTCGGTCACAGGCGGTCTCGGACGGTCGCATTCCACGACCTCCCGGGTGGACGGTCCCGACCGCGGCTCAGGAGCCGCCGCCGCAACTGGAACCCCCGCCGCAGCTCGACCCGCCGCCGCAACTGGAACCCCCGCTGCTGCTGCCGCAGCTGGACCCGCTGCTCCCGCCGCAGCTGCCGCCGGCCCCGCACGAGGAGCCCGTGCCGCAGGAGGACCCCGCCCCCGACCCGCCCCCGTCACCGGAACTCCCGCAACTCCCCCCGCCGGGGCCCTCGGCGGCGCACCACACCACGGGCACGAGCGCTGCGGCGCTGCCGCCGGGCGCGGTCGACGAGCTGGTGCGGGCGGGCCGGTACCGGGCGGCCGCGGTCAACTGCGCCCGCAGGTCGGGGTCGGGGAGCGCCCGCAGCCCCCGGGTGGCCACCAGGTGGGCGGGGTCCGTCACCTGGGCACAGGCGGCGCGGTAGGCGCCCAGGGCGCCGCGTCCCGCCTTCGTGACCCGTGCCTTGGCGGACGAAGCGGTGATCAGCCCCACCACGCCGCCGGCCAGCAGAGCGGGCAGCACCTTGACGACGAAGGGGAACGGGACGTCCGTGTACCCGTCGTGGACGGCGTACTGCAGAACGGTGAGGACGATGGCGACCGGGACCGCGGCCAGGCAGGCCACGGCCTGGACGATCGCCCAACGGCGGCGGGCCCGGCTCTCGCCCGGGGCGACGAGCAGCCCGCGGGCCGCGAGCCCGTCGCCGACCCCCTGCACCACCGGGTGCCGCATCACGGTCTCCCGCAGCAGGTGCAGCGCTCCGCTCGGAGCTGCGGCCAGCTCCTGGAGGACGGCGCGTTCCACCGCGTCACGGGCCTCCGCGCGCCGGACGGCGAGGATGCCGGGGCCGCCGACGGCCAGCCTTCCGTCGGTGTGCAGCGCGGTGAGCGCGGTGTCCACGACCCTGGCGGGTCCCCCGCTCAGGAACGCGGCCTCGGAGAGGTTGTGCGCGTACGCGCCGGGGCTGCCGCGCCGGCCGGACCGCACGGTCGCGACGACCAGGAGCGTCGAGGAGACCGCCACGGCCACGGTCAGGACAAGGGCGAGTGCGTTCATGGCGTTCACTTCCCCGTCAGGACGGCACGGGCGGCCCGCACCAGACGGGTCCGGCGGCGCGGGGGGTGCGGCGCCGACCGGTCCTGCCACCAGTGCGTCAGCCTGCGCCTGGCCACGTCGTCGGCGGGGTTGCCCGCGATGAGCAGCTGCTCGGCGAAGTCGAGGGCGTCGCGGCGGTAACCTGCGGACATGGGCCGGGATCCGGCGTACGCGAGGAACGCGGAACGGTAGCCGTCGCCGAGGATCTCCGGCAGTTCGGGCGCCACCCGGGCGACGACCCCGGCCCGCTTGGCGGCCAGGGCACGGCTCTGCACCCCGAGACGCCGGTGGTCGAATCCTTCCGGGGCGGGCGTGCCCGCCACGAGGTGCGAGAGCAGAGCGGTCTGGGCCACGGCGGCCCGGCCACGGGCGGTCGCCCTCACGGTGGCCGGCTTCCGGGTGTCCGTGTGGGTGGGGGCGGGCTCCGGGGTGTCCGTGTGCGTGGCGGCCGGCCTCCGGACGTTCGCAGGGGCGGTCGTCGTTCCGGCGCTCGCGTGTGGGGCGGCCGGTCCCTCGGTGGTCGTCCCTCGGCTGCTTCCCGTGGCGGTCGTCCTTCCGGCGGCCGCCTCCTGGGTGCTCGCCTCGGTGGCGGGCGCCTCCCCGGTGGTGGCCTCACCGGTCTTCGCCCTACCGGCGGCCGGCTCACCGGTGCTCGCCCTTCCGGTGACCGTCTCTGCGCCGGACCGTCTCGCCGGGGGCACCCGGCGACCCCGGACGGACGTCCCACCGGCCGTCGCCCCGGCCAGCGTGGCCCGGATCGCGGCCAGTTCGCCCGCCAGCTCCGCCGTCGGCGGGAAGTCGTCGTCGCGCTCCAGCAGGACGCCCGGCGGATCGACCCGGGCACGGAGCTCGGCCAGCACGTCCAGGACGGGAGCCGTCACCGGGTGGGCGTGCGTGTCGTGCCAGACGCCGTCCTTCTCGATGCCTCCGGCCACATGCACGTACGCGATGGCCTCCACCGGCAGTTCGTCGAGGGCCGTCGAGGGGACCTCGCCCCGGTTCACGTGATTGGTGTGGAGATTGGCGACGTCGATCAGCAGCCGCACACCGGTGCGCTCGACCAGCTCCGCGAGGAACTGCCCCTCGGTCAGTTCCTCGTCCGGCCACGAGATCAGCGCCGCGATGTTCTCCAGGGCCAGCGGCACGGGCAGGCAGTCCTGGGCGATCCGCACGTTCTCGCAGAGCACGTCCAGCGCCTCCCAGGTCCGGGGCACGGGCAGCAGATGGCCCGCCTCCAGCCTCGGCGATGCGGTGAGCGGCCCTCCGGCGCGAACGAACGCGATGTGCTCGGTCACGAGGGGTGCGCCCAGCAGCGCCGCCCGCCCCGCCAGTCCGGCCAGACGCTCCGGATCGGGGCGGTCGGCCCCGCCCAGCCCCAGCGAGACGCCGTGCGGCACGACGGTGACCCCCCGTTCGCGCAGCCGCAGGAGAGACGCCGGGGGCCGGCTCGTGCAGATGTTCTCCGAGACGGCTTCCACCCAGTCGATCCCCGGCAGTGCTTCGACGGCGTCCGCGATCTCCGGCCGCCAGCCGATCCCGATTCCCAGCTCCATGACATCCCCTCCCCGTTATGTGCAGGGGTCATGGCCCCCGCCGAGCGGCGCCGAACCCGGAACCGGGGACGTTCAGAGCAGGATTTGAGGTTCCCGGAGACGGCCGACCGGTTTGTCACCTGATCGTGGCCCCCCGGCCCGGTCTGTCGGCGGGCCGTCGAACCGTGGGGGCGCCGGGCGCACGGAAAGGCCCGGAAGCGGGCCGGCCTGACCAGGGGGAAGGGATGCTGACGTAAGGGTTGTCCCGCAGCCTTCGACGTGGATCAGCGGCTGTTTCCCCGCTGACCGCCCGCCGTGCGGGGTGCAGGGACGTCGACCGCCACCGAGAACGGCCCGCGACGGGCCGGCGGCCATCCGGCCGTGCCCGCCTCAGCCGCGCAGCGCCGGATGGTCGGCGACCACCGTGCAGGAGCCCGGAGCGATCTCGGTGAATCCCGCGTCCCGCACCACCGGGAGCCCGCTCGCGGTCAGTTCCCGCCACCGGGCCGGGTCGGGGGTGGCGACGGAGAGCGGGAAACCCGCCTCGCGCCACGTCTTGCGCTCCGTCTCCGACAGCTCCCACCAGGCCAGCTGCGCACCGTGCCCCGCCTGGGCCATGGCCTTGCCCGCCGACATGTCCAGCTCGGGGTTGAGCCAGAGCACCGGACCGGCCGGATCCGGCGCGGCAGGCGCCTCCGGGTCCTCCAGGTCCGTCCCCGACACCTGGAGCTTGGCCAGCTCCTTGGGCCAGCCGTCCAGCGGCACCGGAGGAAACACCCGCACCTCCGCCCGGGCGCCCGTGACCGTGATCCCCGGCAGCGCGGACGCCTTGCGCCACTCCGCTCCGCGCGCCCGCCGCACCACCTTGCGGATCCGGGCGTCCTGCCAGTCCCGTACGAGCCGCGCCCACTCGCCCTCGCCCAGTGAACGGTCGTCCGAGAGCAACGTCAGCACCGCGCGGGCGGCGGTGACCAGCGCGTCCGTACGCGCCGGGGGATCCGCCTTCTCGATGCGCACCACCAGCGGCAGCACGAACTGCCGTGCCTCGTCCCGGGAGGTCTGCTCCGTACGGAAGGGACTCCCGACGGGGTGCGGGGCCGCTGCGGGCTCGGAGGGAATCTCGGAAAGGTTGTCGCTGCTCACGCACACCAGTCTGCCAGGCCCCCGGGACGGCACCGCGGGATCCGCTCTTGGCGGAACGTGGACCTCCGGGTGAGGATGCCCCGCATGAAGAGCGACCTCTTTTCCAGCGAACACATGGCCGGGCCGCCCACCGCCCCCGGTATGTCCCTGCAGAACGCCAAGTCGGTCAAGTACGTCGTCAACGGTGAGATGCACGCCCGCCAGGGCTCGATGGTCGCCTACCGCGGCGCCCTCCAGTTCGAACGCAAGGGCCAGGGCATCGGCGGCATGCTGAAGCGCGCGGTCACCGGTGAGGGGCTGCCGCTCATGGCGGTCCGGGGTCAGGGTGAGGCGTGGTTCGCGCACGAGGCCGCCAACTGTTTCATCGTGGAGATGGAGCAGGGCGACGTCCTCACCGTCAACGGACGCAACGTCCTGTGCTTCGACGCGAGCCTCTCCTACGAGATCAAGACCGTGAAGGGCGCCGGAATCGCCGGCGGCGGGCTCTTCAACAGCGTCTTCAGCGGATTCGGCAAGCTCGGCCTGATATGCGACGGCCACCCCATCGTGATCCCTGTCGGTGCTCAGCAGCCGGTGTACGTCGACACGGACGCGGTCGTCGGATGGAGCGCCCAGCTCTCCACCTCCCTGCACCGCTCGCAGAGCTTCGGCTCGATGGTGCGCGGGGGGTCCGGGGAGGCGGTCCAGCTGATGCTGCAGGGTGAGGGGTTCGTGATCGTGCGGCCCAGCGAGCTCAAGCCGGAGAAGGCGTCCTCCCACTGACCGACCCACTGACCCACTCACCCACTGGCTGACCGGCTGGCCGACCGGACTCCGGGCTCCGGGCTCCGGAACCAACGGGCCGCCGTGCGGGCCCGTACCGGGTCTGACCGGCACGTCCCGGCCGAGGGCGCCGGGGCGTACGCTCGGACGCATGGACCAGCGCAGCGGTGAACGCACGGACGACGGGTACTGCGGGACGCGCCCGTCGGCCCCCGCACCGGTGGACACCGGACCTTCGTACGCCACGTGCGTGCTGTGCGGGAAACCGACCGAACACCCGGAGACCACGAAGGGCAGTACGCTCTGCCCGGTCTGCGCGTGGCAGGAGGCCGGGCGCACCGCCTGCGCGGGCTGAGACACGGGTACGGGTCGCGCCCCGACCGGGCGCCTGGGCGGGTATCGCCCGGCCCGGCGGGAGGCCGGCGCGGCAGGTCGGGTCCCGCCGAGTACGGGGCACGACAATCCCGGCCGGGCAGGATCCCGGAACCCGGCTCAGCCCCGCATCAGCTCGGAGACCTTCACGAAGCGGTACCCCTGCCGGCGTAGTTCCGGGACCACCCGGCGTACGGCCCCGGCGGTGACGGGCGCGGCGCTGCGGGTGCAGTGCATGACCACCAGGGAGCCCGGCCTCACCCCGTCCAGCACCTGGTCCGCCACCGCGTCGGCGTCCGTGGCGAACGCGTCGCCGCTGACGACGTCCCACTGCACGGCCGTCACCCCCGTGGGTGCCAGGGCCTTCAGCGAGATGTCGTCGTAGCAGCCGCCGGGGAAGCGGAAGTACGGCACGACGTTGGTGGCCCCGGCCTTGCGGATCTCCGTGAACGCCCGCTCCACATCGGCGCGCATATCGGCCTTCGCCACGGTGGGCAGCCCGTAGCAGGGCGTGGAGAAGGCGTAGTGGCTGTACGAGTGGTTGGCGATCTCGAACAGGGGGTCGGTGCCGATCGCACGCGCCTGGGTCGGGTACTCCCGTGCCCACCGCCCGGTCATGAAGACCGTCGAGGGCACGTTCAGCCGGCGCAGCAGGGCGATCAGCTCCGGATTGTCGAAGTGCTCGCCCGCCGCCGCGCGCGGCCCCTGATCCGCCGTCATGTCCGCGTCGAAGGTGAGCGCCACCACCTTCTCGTTCCCGCCTGCGGAGCCTTCGGCCCGTCGCTCGAAGACCGGGGTGAGCCCCGCCGGGCCCGGAGCCGTCGTGGGCGGTTTCCTCCCCGTCCCGGCCGCCGCCGAAGGTGCGGCGGAGACGGAGGCCGGGGGAGTGGTGAGGGGAGTGCCGACGCGTGCCGGGGGTGCGGCGGCCTGGGTGCGGGCGTCCTCCGCGCTGCCGCAGCCCGCCAGGACCGCGGCCAGCGCCGTCGCCGTCGCCGTCCTCGCAGTCATCACTGTCATCGTACGAACAGATTTGATCACTGGAGGACGTTAGCTGACGGGATTTCAGCGAGCGCCGCGCCGCTCCGGCCGAGCCCGCAGGGTCAGCCGGTCGGGCGGCCGCCCACGGTCCGTTCCGCGCTCGCAGGGCCGTCCCGCACGTATCCGGCGGCCGGGCGGCGTCGGCCACGGCGCCTCGCCGCGTCGCAGGAACGTCCGCGTACCTCCGGTCCGCGGACGTCCTCCGCCGTGCTGCGCGCCGCATCCGACATCGCGCGCCCCTTCGGGACGTGCGCGACGGCCCTCAGGGGCAGATCAGTGCCAGGGCCCCGTCACCGCGAACGTCGTCCCCGGCGTGTAGCAGTTCACGAACATGGTGGCGCCGTCCGGCGCGAACGTGACCCCGGCGAACTCACCCCACTCGGGTTCGTCGGGCGTCCCGGTGTTCTGCCGGCCCCGTGCCATCGGGTAGACCTCACCGCGCCGCGTCACCCCGAGCACGTACTGCGCGCCGCCGCCGTCCTCGCAGACCATCAGCCCGCCGTCGGCGGCGAGACAGATGTTGTCCGGGGACTCGCCGGGCAGCTCGACGTCCGTGTCCGGCCCGAAGACGACCACCAGCGTGAGCCGCCGCCGCTTCGGCTCGTACCGCCACACCTGGCCGAAGTGGTCGGCCGCCGACCCCTGCGAGCTGCGGGCGAAGCTGGAGACGAAGTAGACGGACGAGCCGCCCCAGTAACAGCCCTCCAGTTTCTGGGCGTGGGTGATGCCCTTCGGGCCGAAGTCCTGGTGCCGGACGGGCGTGGAGGCGGCCAGCGGATCCGGTACGGGGACCCACTCGATCCGGTCGAAGGCCGCGCCGGTCTCCTGGATCGCGGAGAGGTCGGGCACTCCGGGCACCCGCATCGCCTCCAGCGTGCCGCCGGCCCGCAGCGAGCCCGTCCCGCCGAGTGGCTTCTCGGGGAGGAATCGGTAGAAGAGGCCGAACGGGCGCTCGAAAGCGTCCTCGGTCTCGTACACGATCCCGTTCCCCGGATCGATCGCGATCGCCTCGTGCTGGAAGCGTCCCATCGCGGTCAGCGGTACCGCTCCGGTGCGGCGCGGGTCGGCGCCGTCCACCTCGAAGATGAATCCGTGGTCCTTGGTGTAGCCGTTGGTGCCGGCCTTGTCCTCGGTCTCCTCGCAGGTCAGCCAGGTGCGCCACGGGGTGGGACCCCCCGCGCAGTTGACGGCCGTACCCGCGATGGCGACCCGCTCGTCCAGGACGTGGTTGCGGCCGTCGAGCTCCAGGGCCGTACAGCCGCCCTTGCCCGCCGGGTCGTAGGTGAGGCCCTCGATCACGGGTACGGGGATGCGGGCGTCGGCCCGGTTCTCGTGGTTGCGCACGAGGTGGACGCGGCCGTGGCGGCCCGCGAAGGCGGCCATGCCGTCGTGGTGGCTGGGCACCCGGCCCTCACCGGAGCGGAGGGCGTCGCCCTCCCGGGAGAGGACCCGGTAGCGGAAACCTTTCGGCAGGTCGAGCAGGCCGTCCGGGTCAGGTACGAGCGGTCCGTAACCGCTGTGACCGCGTGCGGCGGCCGTGCCGGCGAAGAGTTCGGTGAAGGCCCCGGTGAAGGCGACCGAGGCGGCGGCGGCGCCGCTCCCGGCCAGGACCTGTCGTCGTGTCGCGATCCGTCGAGGTGCGGATGACATGAGGCAACTCCCTGTTGGCGGACAGGTGAAGTGACCTGCACGTGTGTACCACGCGTCGTGCCTCACGGGAACCACGCGCACCACGGAGCCCTTGTGTCCCCGGGGCGAAGGACGCCCCGGGGACCTGCCGGATCAGACCAGCGACGCGGTGAGCGTGATCGTCGTACCGGTGAGAGCCTGGCTGACCGGGCAGTTCGCCTTGGCGTCCTCGGCGGCCTTCACGAAGCCGGCCTCGTCCAGACCCGGGACCTCACCCTCCACCGTGAGGTGGATGCCGGTGATGCCCGTGCCGGGCTGGAAGGTGACCTCGGCCTTGGTGTTCAGCCGGGCCGGCGGATTGCCCGCAGAGGCAAGGCCGTTGGAGAGCGCCATCGAGAAGCAGCTGGAGTGCGCTGCCGCGATGAGCTCCTCCGGACTGGTCTTGCCGTTCGCCTGCTCCGCGCGGGACGGCCAGGAGACCGGGTACTCCCCGATCCCGGAGGAGTCGAGGGTGACGACGCCCGAGCCCTCGAGCAGATTGCCTTCCCAGACCGTGTGCGCCTGACGCGTGGTAGCCATACGGGGTCCCTTCAGAGGTGTACGCGGTGGTGCGCTCGCGCACGCGGCACTCGGGGGAGCGCCGCGGACGCGGTGCGCCCCCCGAACCTACTGCGCCACCAGACCCTTCGCGTCACGCGCCAGGGCGGTCAGTCGCGAGATCGCCCGGAAGTACTTCTTGCGGTAGCCGCCGTTCAGCATCTCGTCGCTGAACAGCCGGTCGAACGGGAGGCCGGAGGCGAGCACCGGTATTTCGCGGTCGTACAGCCGGTCCGCGAGCACCACGAGCCGCAGTGCCGTCGACTGGTCGGGTACCGGCTCGACGTCCGTGAGGCAGACCGCCGAGACGCCGTCGGTCAGCGCGCCGTACCGGCTGGGGTGGACACGGGCGAGGTGGTCGAGCAGCGCCGGGAAGTCGTCCAGGGAGGCGCCCGCGGTGGCGTACGCGGCCTTGGTGACCTGCTCGGAGGAGTACGGCGCCGGGGCCTCGGGCAGCCCGCGGTGACGGTAGTCCTCGCCGTCGATGCGCAGGGGCCGGAAGTGGGCGGAGAGCCCCTGGATCTCGCGCAGGAAGTCGGCCGCCGCGAACCGGCCCTCACCGAGCTTGCCCGGCAGCGTGTTGGAGGTCGCGGCGAGCGCCACGCCCGCCTCGACGAGCCTGCTGAGCAGCGACGACACCAGGACGGTGTCCCCCGGGTCGTCGAGTTCGAATTCGTCGATGCAGAGCAGCCGGTGCCCGCTCAGGGTCTGCACGGTCTGCTGGAAGCCCAGCGCCCCGACGAGGTTCGTCAGCTCGACGAACGTCCCGAAGGCCTTGAGCGAGGGAGCGGCCGGTGTGGCGTGCCACAGGGAGGCCAGCAGGTGGGTCTTGCCGACGCCGTAGCCGCCGTCGAGGTAGACGCCGCGCGGACCCGTGGGCGCGGCGGGCTTCCTGCCGAACCACCTGCGCTTCCCGGAGCCCGTCGCGTGGGCCCCGCCGAGTCCGGCGGCGAAGGTGCCGAGCACCTCGACGGCCTCGCTCTGGCTCGGCTGGTTCGGATCGGGGACGTACGTCTCGAACCGCACCGCGTCGAAGCGCGGCGGCGGCACCATCTCCGCGACCAGCCGGTCGGCGGGGACGCGCGGCTCGAGGGCGCACAGGGACAGCGGGGCCGTTTCGGCTATGGGGCTCTGCCCCGGCACGGCGGTGGAGGACGACACAACTCCCCAGCTTAACGGCCCCGCCCGTCGGGTCCCCTACCGCAGGCGGGGGCGTCAGGCGCCGTGCCAGACTTCACCGCATGCGACGCCTGCTTCCCGTGACGGACCGGACCGACCCAGCCACCGCCCCCGGCGCCACCGACCGCGAGTGGACACTCGACGAGCTGGCCGACGCCTACGCGTACCCCGGCAGGGAGGGGGAACCCTGGCTGCGGGCGAACATGGTGTCCACCCTGGACGGTGCCGCGCAGCACGACGGCCGCTCCCAGGGCATCTCCTGCGCCACCGACATGCGGATCTTCGGCACCCTGCGGGGACTGGCCGACGCGGTCGTCGTGGGCGCGGAGACGGTCCGGCTGGAGGGGTACCGACCCGCCCGCGCCCGGGAGGCCTTCGCCGCCCGCCGCGCGGCGGCGGGCCAGGGCCCCGCCCCCGCGATCGCGGTCGTCAGCGGAAGCCTGGACCTGGACTTCTCGCTCCCGCTCTTCGTCTCCCCGCTGGTCCCGACCCTGGTCGTCACGGGGGCGGCGGCGCCCTCCGACCGGATCCACGCGGCCAGGGAGGCGGGCGCGGAGGTGCTGATCGCCGGAGAGGGCGCCACGGTCGACCCGGCCCGGGCGGTGGCGGAACTGGCCGGACGCGGCCTGACCCGGCTGCTCACGGAGGGCGGTCCCCGGCTGCTCGGGCAGTTCGTCGCGGCGGGCGTGCTCGACGAGCTGTGCCTGACCGTCTCCCCGATGCTCACGGCAGGCGACGCGCAGCGGATCGCGCGAGGGCCCACGGTCACTGTGCCGGAACGTTTCTCCCTCCTGTCGGTCCTGGAGGAGGCAGGATTTCTCTTCACGAGGTACGCGAAGGGCTGAGACTTAGCGGAATGTGCCGTTCCGGTTGGCTCCGGGTGGGCACACTTAGTGCTGAAACCCCGTGCAATTGCGGGGAAGGATGGTTTCAGCAGCCGCGGCCGTCCACGGCCGACGAGATGAAGTGGAAGGGCGCCTGTCGTGTTCACAAGCGTTTTGATGATCGAGAAGCCACTCACTCCGGAGGACGTGGAATTCGTCACCACCCTCCACGGCGAGGAGCAGATCTCGTTCGTCGTACTGATGCAGCCCCGCGGTGACCAGGCCGACGTCCTGCTGCGCGCGATCGACGACGTGGCGATCGGTGAACTGCGCGAAGCGGCCCGGGAGAGCGAGGAGCCGGAGGGCAAGGAGGCCCGCGAGCCCGCCGCGATCGCCCTGGAGTACTCCCTCCAGGAGCTGCGCAAAGCCGGGTCCGAGGCAGTCGGACAGGTGGTCGAGGAACACCCCCTGGACAAGCTGAAGACCGTGGTGGACGACTCCCGGGCCGACGAGGTCATCGTGCTGACCGCGCCGCACTACGTGGAGGAGTTCTTCCACCGCGACTGGGCGTCCCGGGCGCGGCACAAGGTCGGCGTACCGGTGCTCAAGCTCTTCGCGCACAGCGAATAGGCTGGGGCGGACCGTACTCACGTCGCACCCTCGGGAGACACACGCATGGCACCCGGTATTCCTGCCGCCCTGGAACGGCCGCACTTCATCGGCATCGGCGGCGCCGGAATGTCGGGCATCGCGAAGATCCTGGCCCAGCGGGGCGCGAAGGTGGCGGGCAGCGACTCCAGGGAGTCCGCCACCGCGGAGGCCCTGCGCGCGCTGGGGGTGACCGTCCACATCGGGCACGCCGCCGGCCATCTGGCGGACGACGCGTCCTGCGTCGTCGTCTCCAGCGCCATCCGCCCGGACAACCCCGAGCTGGTCCGTGCCGCCGAGCTGTCCGTTCCGGTCGTGCACCGCGCGGACGCGCTCGCCTCCCTGATGGAAGGCCTGCGCGCCATCGCGGTCGCCGGGACGCACGGCAAGACCACCACGACGTCGATGCTCGCCGTCGCGCTGTCCGGCCTGTCTCTGGACCCCTCGTACGCCATCGGCGGAGACCTGGAGGGGCCGGGCACCAACGCCGCGCACGGCGGCGGCGACATCTTCGTCGCCGAGGCGGACGAGAGCGACCGCAGCTTCCACACGTACGACCCCCAGGTCGCGATCGTGCTGAACGTGGAGCTCGACCACCACGCGAACTACGCCTCGATGGACGAGATCTACGACTCCTTCGAGGCGTTCGTCGGCAAGATCGTGCCCGGCGGCACCCTCGTCGTCTCCGCGGACCAGGCCGGTGCCGTCGAGCTGACCCGCCGGGTCCGCGACATCGCCTCGCTCACCGTCGTCACCTACGGCGAGGCCGAGACCGCCGACGTGCGGGTGCACAAGATCACCCCGCGTGGCCTGACCAGTGAGGTCACGGTCGTCCTGGACGGCAAGTACCTCACCTTCACGGTCTCCGTACCCGGCCGCCACTACGCGCTCAACGCGGTCGCCGCCCTCGCCGCCGGTGTCGCCCTCGGCATCCCGGCACACAACCTGGCCTCCGCCATCGGCTCGTACACGGGCGTCAAGCGCCGCCTCCAGCTGAAGGGCGAGGCGGCCGGCGTCCAGGTCATCGACTCGTACGCGCACCACCCCACCGAGATGGCCGCCGACCTGGAGGCCATGCGCGGTGCGGCCACCGGTTCCCGGCTCCTGGTGGTCTTCCAGCCCCACCTGTTCTCCCGCACCCAGGAACTGGGCGCCGAGATGGGCCAGGCCCTCGCCCTCGCCGACGCCTCCGTGGTCCTGGACATCTACCCGGCCCGCGAGGACCCGGTCCCGGGCGTCACCAGCGACCTGATCATCGACGCTGCCAGGACGGCGGGCGCCGACGTCACAGCCGTCCACGACGCGGCGGACGTCCCCGCCGTCATCGCGGGAATGGCGAAGCACGGCGATCTGGTTCTCACCATGGGAGCGGGCGATGTCACCGACCTCGGCCCGCAGATCCTGGACCATCTGTCGAGCTGAGGGAGCCACCGTGGCGTACGACGTCGAGAAGCCGGACGAGCAATGGCGGGCGGAGCTGACGCCCGCCGAGTACGCGGTGCTGCGCAAGGCCGGCACCGAGCCCGCGTTCGTGGGCGAGTACACCGACACCACGACGGCAGGCGTCTACTCCTGCCGTGCCTGCGGGGCGGAGCTGTTCCGCTCCGACACCAAATTCGCGTCGCACTGCGGCTGGCCGTCCTTCTACGACCCCAAGGACAGCGACGCGGTCGAACTGCTCCAGGACAACAGCCTGGGCATGACCCGCACCGAGGTGCGCTGCGCGCGCTGCGGCTCGCACCTGGGCCACGTCTTCGAGGGCGAGGGCTACCCGACGCCCACGGACCAGCGGTACTGCATCAACTCGATCTCGCTGACGCTGGCGCCGGACGAGAGCTGATCCGGTCACCGGGGCCCGGGGAAGCCGCCCGCCGTCAGAAGGTCCGCTCCTGACGGCGGGCGGCGGGGCGGAGCGGCCCCGCCGGTGCCCCTCACGCCGGTGGCACCGGGGCTCTCACGTCTTCACGAGTTCCGCCGGCTCCCGCTGCACCGGGATCTCACGCTGCAGTCGTTCGCCCTCGATGTCGAGGTCCGGCAGGACCCGGTCGACCGGGCCGGGCAGCCACCACGCGGCGCGTCCCAGCAGATGCATCACCGCCGGCACGAGGGCCATGCGGACGACGAAGGCGTCGATGAGCACGCCGATCGCCAGGGCGAACCCGATGGACTTGATGATCGGGTCCGGCATGAACACGAATCCGCCGAAGACCGCGGTCATGATCACCGCCGCCGCCGTGACCACACGCCCGTTGTGGCCGACACCGCTGATGACGGACTCGCGGGCATCGGCGCCGTGGACGAAGTCCTCCCGCATCCGCGAGACGAGGAAGACCTCGTAGTCCATGGCCAGCCCGAAGAGGATGCCGATCAGGAGGATGGGCAGGAAGCTGACCAGCGGTCCGGGCGTGTCGAGCCCCACCAGCTCGGCCAGATGGCCGTTCTGGAAGATCGCGACGGTGATCCCGAAGGTGGCGCCGATGGTCAGCAGGAAGCCCAGTGCCGCCTTGAGGGGTACCAGGATCGACCGGAAGACGAGCATCAGCAGCAGGACGGAAAGCCCGACCACCAGCAGGAGATAGACCGGGAGAGCGGCGGCGAGCTTCTCGGAGACGTCGATACCGACCGCGGTGGCACCGGTCAGGGAGACGGCGGCGCCCTCGACGTCCGCGACCCGGTCACGGATCTCGTGGACGGTGTCCTCGGTCGCGGCGGAGGTGGGACCGGTTTCCGGGATGACGGCCAGCAGGGCGGTGGTGCCCTTCTCGTTCGTCTGCGGGGCGGCGACGGTCAGCACCCCGCCGGTGTCCGCGATGAGCGCGGCGGTCTTCTCGGCCGCCGCAGCGGTCGCCTGCGGGGTCCCGGCGGACACCACGGCGACCAGCCGGCCGTTGAAGCCCTCGCCGAACCCCTCGGTGGTCAGGTCGTAGGCCTCCCGGTTGGGCGACCCGACCGCCTCGGTCCCCGCGTCGGGCAGCGCCAGACGCATGTCCTGGACGGGGAGGGCGAGAGCGCAGAGGCCGACGACCCCGAGCACGAGGGCGGGGACCCGCAGCCGTGCCACGATCCGGCCCCAGCGGAAGCCGAAGCCGGCCTCGGTCCCGACGGGAGGGGAGGCGGGTGTACGGACCTGCGCCCGGCGCTTCCGGGGCAGGACGCGGGTGCCGGCGAAGCCGAGGACGGCCGGCAGCAGAGTGAGGGACACCAGCACCGCGAGGGCGACCGTGGCGGCGGCGGCCAGGCCCATGACCGTGAGGAAGGGCACCCCCGCGACCGCGAGCCCGGCCAGTGCGATGACGACGGTGGCGCCCGCGAAGACGACGGCCGAACCGGCGGTCCCGGCAGCCCTGCCCGCCGCCTCCTCGCCGTCCATGCCGTCCGCGAGGTAGTGGCGGTAACGAGAGGTGATGAACAGGGCGTAGTCGATGCCGACGGCCAGGCCCAGCATGAGCGCCAGGATGGGCGCGGTGCTGGTCAGCTCCACGGTACTGCTGAGGGCGAACAGCCCGGCCATACCGGCCGCCACGCCGACCAGCGCGTTCAGCAGGGTCATGCCCGCCGCCACCAGCGAACCGAAGGTGAGGACCAGGACGAGGGCGGCGACGGCCACACCGATGATCTCGGTCGAGCCGACTTCGGGGACGCCCCGCATGATCTCGCCGCCGTGTTCGACGCGCAGATCCGCGACGGACGCGCCCGCCTTCCTGAACGCCTCCCGCTGCGTGTCGGTGATCCCGTCGACACCTGAGGCGAACTGCACCTGGATCAGCGCGTAGCGGCCGTCCCGCGACACCGCCTTGGCCGCGAAGGGGTCGACGGCCGCGAGGACACCGGGGACCTCGGCGGCCTCCTTGGTCACCGGGGCCACGGCCGAGGGCGTGAGCGTGCCGCCCTCCGGCGCGGCGACGACTATGGTGCCCGTCGCGCCGCCCGCCTGCGGGAACTCCCGGGAGAGCGAGTCCAGGGCCTTCTGGGACTCGGTGCCCGGGATCGAGAACTTACTGGTGGTGGGCCCGCTGAAGGCTGCCGCGCCCCCACCGAGCAGGGCGAGCAGCAGGAGCCAGAGGGCGAGGACACGCCCTCGGCGGCGGAAGGACAGCCGGCCGAGCCGGTACAGCAGGATTGCCATGCGATGGAGGCGTCTTTCTCTTCGGTCTGGACGACGGCGGTCAGCCGGTCGGATGCCCGAGCGTTCTCAGTGCTCCCTGGACGAGTTCGTTACGCATCGTGCCGGGGTCGACGTCCACGTCGGCAGCGACCGTGACAGCCACGCCGCCGATCACCATCTGGGCCATGACGCGCGCACGTGGTTCCGCCGAACGGCCGCCCAGCGCATCCGCGAGCCGGGCGACCGCCCGGGGGATGACGGCCAGGACCGGATGGCCGAGCATGTCGGGCAGTTCGGCGAAAATGATCTTCACTTCCAGGTGGTAGCGCATCGCGAGGCCGACGTACCCCGTGACGGCCGCCTCGACGGCCTGATCGCCGTTCAGCGCCGCCAGCTCCTCACTCATGGCGGAGAGACTCTCGGCCGGCGGAGTCAGCAGTTCGGTGAGGATCGCGTCCTTGCCGGCGAAGTGGTAGAGCAGGGACGCCTTGGAGCAGTGCGCTTCGACGGCGATGTCGTGGAGCGAGGTCCCCTTGAAACCGTGCTCGGCGAAGAGACGCAGGGCGCAGTCGAGAATCTGACGGCGCATCGCGGACGGCGGACGTGGCATGGACCCACCGTAGCTGACCGATCGGTCAGGGGATCTTCGTGGTGCCCGTCACTGCCGTTCGTCGTCATCGAGCCGCCGTGTCACCGGTGGCGGCGGGGGCGCTGACCTCGCGGCCGCTCGGACGCCGGGCGTGCCGGGACCGGGGCAGGGGATCGGGGGAGGGTGGCCGGCCGCAGTGGCGTCGGGGTCTCGGTGCACCGGAACTCGGGTCGGGTCCGCCGGGCGGCTACCGGGCCGAGCGCGATCCCTCCCCGGGGCGGTCAGGTGCTGGTGGTCGCTGTGGCGGCTTCACGGCCAAGGGCTGTTCCCGCCGCACGTGTTCACTCCTGGCCGGAGTCCGTGCTCAGCTCCGCCCGCAGCAGCGGGTGCACGACGCCGGGGAACACCCGGGCGCGCACGACCTCTTCCGCCGACCCGCCCTGGACCACGGTTTCGGCGATGCCCCAGGGCCGTCCGGTCAGACGGACGGTCAGGGTGTAGGAGGACGAGCAGCCCAGGCACTCGTAGCGGTCCGCCCAGACCTCCACTTCGGTGACGCTGCCCGGGTACCGCTTCACGTGCCGGTGCCAGGCGTGGCAGTGGCCGCACCTCTCGCCCGGCTCGCAGGTGCCGCCGCACGGACAGGGCACGTCCAGTGACGCGGCAGGCTGCCAGCGCTGGACGAGCATGGCGTCGCGGGTGGCGCCCATGTCCTTCATGGCCTTCAGATTGCGCGCGGCGACGTTGTACGACTCTCCGGTCGCTGCCATCCGGTCCCGGATGACGTCCTTGCGCCCTCGGTTTGTCGTCATGTGTTCCTCCCGGGTGTACGCAGCCCGCCAGGAGGCCCACGAAATCGTCTCTCCTACGGTACCTGCCGCTCTCCGGCTCCGGATCCGGCCGCCGCCCCGCCGCCCCTGCCGTCTTTGCCGGTGCTCCGGTGTCCCGGTGATGCGGGTCTCCCGGCGCCGGTGCGACGCGTGCGGCCTGGGGGAATCCCCCATGGCCCGAGTGTGACATCCGTCCGGGATGCGAACCGAATGGTTATTCCCCGTGGTCCGACGCACGGCGGCGCGCCGTGGACGAGCCGGTTCGGCTTGTTTCTCACATGGGCTCCGATTTTTCTGTGAAGCGATGGTGAATTGAATCTTCATACACTGATGGGGAAATCCTCTGACCATGTCGAATGATTTATTGCCGATCCGGCCAGGCGGTACCACCGGATGACCGGATCACTACCTTGACCGGTTCTCATGGGGCGATACACACTCGCAAGAGGCACTCATACAACAGGAGCCACGAGCGCAGACGCGGATGGCCCTGCGAGACCGGATAGCGCACGGGGTGAACGACGGGGGATACACGCGGGGGGATCGTGTGTGCGCATTCGTATGCGACGCATGCACGCAATTCACCCTCACCTCTCCTCTCATCTCTTGGTGCGCGAAGGGAATGGAGGGGGAATGCCGACACACATGGGCTATCCCGGTGTGTACATCGAAGAACTCCCCAGCGGTGTCCGTGCGATCGCCTCCGTCACCACCTCGGTGACCGCGTTCGTAGGACACACGCGCCGGGGCCCGCTCAACCAACCGGTACGGATCACCAGTTTCGCCGACTTCGAGCGCCGCTTCGGCGGACTCACCTCGCAGAGCGCCCTCAGCTACGCGGTGCACCAGTTCTTCGGCAACGGCGGCACACTCGCGGTGATCGTCCGGGTGGCCAGGGCGGGCACCGGTGAGGAGGCCGGCGTCACCCTCCGCTCCACGGAGGGGCACAGCGAGTGCCCGGTTCTGGAGGTGCACGCGAAGGAGCCCGGAGTGTGGGGCTCGTGCCTGCGGGTGGCCGTCGACCACGACACCCCCGCCCCGGACAGGACGTTCAACCTCCGGATCCTCGACGCCCGTGGCGGAAGCCGGGAGTCGTTCACCGGACTGTCCATGGACGCGGGCCACGGCCGCTTCGTCGAGACCGTCGTCAACGCGGGTAGCTCCCTCGTCAGGGTGAAGGCCCTCGACGGGGACCGGCCGGACCCGTCCGGCACGGTCTCCAAACCGTTCGCGGCGGATCTGCCCGGCCTGGAGGTCGAGCTCAAGGTCAAGATCGACGGTGTGGAGCGTGAGTTCACGCTCTTCGAGCCCGACCGCGACGGCGAGCCGCCGAGTAATGTCACCGAGCTGGCCCTCCTGCTCGAGCGCAAGCTGCGCGCGCTGCCCGATGCCCCCGGGAAGCATGCCTTCGCCGGATCCGAGGTCACCGCCTTCGGCAGGCGGCTCCAGGTCGTCGCGGGGTCCGTCGATCCGGACGACGTGGTCCGCTTCGTCGGCGAGTGTGCCAACGACCTGGGCCTGGAGGCCTCGGTCAACCCGCCCGTCTTCGCCCTGGAGGGGGGCGAGGACGGTGACGCCCCGGGTCCGCGCGACCTGATCGGCAGCGAGGGGGGCAAGACCGGTCTCCAGGCGCTGCGTGACGTGGACGACGTCAATCTGCTGGCGCTGCCGGAACTGTCGGCGTACGAGTCCACCGAGGACATGGTCACCGTCCTCTCGGCGGCCGAGCAGCTCTGCCGGGAGCGGCGGATCTTCCTGCTCGTCGACTCGCCCTCGACCTGGGGCAGCGTCGACGCCGCCCGGGCCGGCATCGGCGCGTTCGAACCCGTACGCAGCAACCACGCGGGGCTGTACTTCCCGCACCTCCAGATGACCGACCCGCTGACCGGACGGCTGCGTTCCTTCCCGCCCTCGGGTGCCGTGGCCGGGGTGATCGCCCGTGTCGACGGCGAGCGCGGGGTGTGGAAGGCGCCTGCCGGAACGGAGGCGCGTCTCGCCGGTGTCCGGTCGCTGACGGTCAAGCTGAGCGACCGGGAGAACGGACTGCTCAACCCGCTGGGCGTGAACTGCCTGCGCACCTTCCCCGTCGTGGGGCCGCTCGTCTGGGGCGCCCGCACGCTCGAGGGCGCGGACGCGCTGGACAGCGAGTGGACGTACGTGCCGGTGCGCCGGCTCGCGCTGCACGTCGAGGAGAGCCTCTACCGCGGTCTGCAGTGGGTCGTCTTCGAACCCAACGACGAACAGCTGTGGCAGCAGATCCGGCTCAAGGCTTCGGCCTACCTCAACGACCTCTTCAGGCAAGGCGCGTTCAAGGGCGGCACACCGCGCGAGGCCTACTTCGTGAAGTGCGACAAGGACACCACCACCGACGCCGACATCGCGCGCGGAGTGGTCAACGTCGTGATCGGAATCGCCCCGGTCAAGCCCGCGGAGTTCGTGATCGTCAGGATCCAGCAGTTCGCCGGGCAGTTCGACCTCTCGTAGCCGACCCTTCCTGGCCACAATGGAACACGAAGGAATCCGATGGCTGAGTTCCAGATCAACGCCCATCGCTTCGACCCCTACAAGAATTTCAAGTTCCTGGTCCTCTGGGACGGTCGAACGGTCGCGGGCATCAGCAAGATCAGTCCTCTCAAGCGCACCACCGAAGTGGTCAAACACCGTCATGGAGGTGACCCCAGTTCGCCGCGCAAGTCGCCGGGTCGCTCCGAGTTCGAGGGCGTCACGCTCGAACGCGGTGTCACTCATGATCCCGAATTCGACCGCTGGGCCAACAAGGTCTGGCAGGTGGGCGCCGGGCTCGGCTCGGAGGTCTCGCTCCGGGACTTCCGCAAGGACATCATCATCCAGGTGCTCAACGAGGCCGGACAGGTGGCCGTCTCGCACAAGCTCTACCGGGCCTGGGTCAGTGAATACCAGGTCGTCGGCGAGCTCGACGCGAACGCCAACGCCGTCGCCATCCAGAGCGTGAAGCTGGAGTGCGAGGGCTGGGAACGCGATTACGAGATTCCGGAACCGGTCGAACCGTCGTTCACCCACCCGGCTTGAACGTCGTCGTGAACCCCGGAACGGCCCCCACGGGGCCCGCCGAGCTGCTGGCCACCTGGGAGGCCGGGCTGCCTCTGGGCGCGGCGGAGAAGTCGCTGCTGCTGCACCGGGCGGCCCGGCCGGGGGCAGCCACGGACGCGTTGCTGTCGGTACCGATCGGTGAGCGGGAGGCGGACCTGTTCGCGCTGCGCCGATCGCTGTTCGGCGAGCGGATGCAGGTGCGGACCGAGTGCGGTGCCTGCGGCGAGGCCATGGAGTTCGACCTCGACGCCGGTGCGCTGGGCGCCCCCCCGGCGGCGGAGGACCGGCTGCTGCGCGTGGCGGAGGACGACTGGGTGGTCGAGTTCCGGCTGCCCACCGTCGCCGACCTCGCAGCGGCCGGTGCGGCCGCCTCCCCCACGGAGGCACGCCGACGACTGGTGGCGGGCTGTACGGTACGCGCCCTGCGGGCCGGGGAGAGCGTCGCCGCGGAGCGACTGGCCGCGCTGCTGCCCGAACGGGTGGAGCGGCTCATCGCCGAGAGGGCTGCCGAGGCGGACCCGACGGCCGAGGTGACACTGCACGTGGCGTGTCCGGAATGCGGCGAGGCCACCCCGGCCGAGCTGGACATCACCTCCTACCTCTGGACCGAACTGGACAACTGGGCGAGGGACCTGCTCGTCGACGTCCATCTGCTCGCCACCGCCTACGGGTGGAGCGAGCCACACATCCTGGCGCTCAGCCCTCTTCGGCGTCGTTACTACCTGGAGCTGTGTACCGATGGCTGACTACTTCGACCGGCTGCTCGCCCGGTACGCGCCGGTCGGCGCGGCCGACGGCACCGGTGGGACCGGCACCCGGGTACGGGTGCGGCCACGGCTGTCCGGTCCGTTCGAGCGGACCGAGGCGCTGCGGTACGGCCCGCCCGAGCCGGACGAACCGGCCGCGCTCATTCCCTCCGCCCCCCTGGCCGGCCCGGAGGGGCCCGGGCCGGTGCGGCCGGACCGGGAGGTGCGCACGGAACGGCACACTGTGGTGCGCACCGAGCCCGCCCCGCAGCCCGACGGGACGGGACAGCCGGTCCCGTCCGCGGTGGCGGTCCCGGCGCCGCCGCCCCGACTCCCGGTCGTTCCGGTCCCGAAGGCCCGGCCCGGCGCTGCGGAAGGCACGCGCACGGCACGCCGGGGGCGGTCCTCGCCTCCCGGCGAGACCTCGGCGGCGCCCGCCGGGACGACCGCGCCGGCGCAGGTCGCTGCCGCACCGGCGCGCGTGGCGGCGCTCGCCGTGTCGCGGGGCTCCGGCTCCGCGGCCGCGCGGGGTGCCGCGCTCGGATCGGTGGGGCGGCGCGCGCCACGCCCGGCCGAACGCGTCGTACAGGTACAGATCGGCCGGCTGGAGGTCAGCGCGGCGCCGCCGCCCGGCGCCGCCGCCTCACCGGTGCGCCCCACGCCGCCCGCCGGCCGGCCGGCCCCCGTCGTCACGCTGGACGACTTCCTGTCGCGTGGCGGGAAGGGGGACTGAGGGCATGAGCAACGCACTCGCCGTCGCCACGGTCACCCAGGCGCTCGCCCTGCTGATCGAGAGCAACCTGGGACCCGAGATGGACATCGCGGTGAAGGTGGAGACCCGTAAGCCGCCGTCGGAGCCGCCGGGCGAGCCCACCGTCACGGTGTTCCTCTACCAGGTGACCCCGAACGCCGCGCTGCGCAACAACGACCTGCCGACACGCGCCGCCGACGGCACCCTGCGCAACCGGGCGGCAGCACCGCTGGACCTGCACTACGTGATCAGCGCCTACGGGGAGGAGACGGAGCTGGTCGGACAGCGGCTGCTCGGCTGCGTGGTCCGGACCCTGCACGAGATTCCGGTGCTGCCCAGGGAAATCATCGAACTGGCCGCCGAGCGGCCGCATCTGGCGGGCAGCGACCTGGCGGACTCCCTGCAGAAGGTCCGCTTCACGCCGACGGTCATGGACGTCGACGAGACGTCCAAGCTCTGGGGAATGCTGCACCAGACCCCGTACACCCTCTCCGTTGCCTACCAGGCTTCGCTGGTGGTGATCGAGGGCCGCGAGAAGCCGGTCCCGGCGAAGCCGGTGGTGCAACGCACGGTACGGGTGGTGCCGTTCGGGGCGCCGGGGGCCCCGGTGCCTTCCGAGGCGGGGGATCCGGAGGCTTCGGCGGCAGCCGTCATCCCGCCGGCCCCCGCCGCCCCCTCGAAGAAGGCGGCACCGAAAAAAGCAGCGCCGAAGAAGGCGGCGCCGAGGAAGGCCGGTCCGGCGAGGGCTGCCACGGCGAAGACCTCCGCCGACGGCACGGACCGAGCACCCGCCAAGTCCACCAAGGCCGCGGCCGGGCGAGCGGCTCCGCCGCGTCCCCGCAGGACGGCCGGGAACGGCACACCGCCGCCGGACGGCAAGGGCTGAGCCGCGATGCGGAACACGGGGGGTGAGGACATGGGCGCGGACGACGCGGCGGCCGGCCGGGGCCAGGGCCGCGACGAGGCGGCGCAGGGACAGGCGCTGCTGGCGGCCGTCCACGCCGTGCTGGCCCGCCTCGACAACCACGCCGGACACAAGGCGCACGGCTCGGATCCGGCGGGTTCCGTGCAGCCGACGGAGAGCACGGACCTGAGCGCCACCCCGGCCGCATCCTCCGGTCCCGCGGCCCTCGCCGCCCTCGTCGACTGTTTCGGCCTCAGCCCGTTCGAGCGCCAGGTCGTCCTGCTGGCCGCGGCGGCCGAGCTGGATCCCACCACGGCCGCCCGCTGTGCGGCGGCCTGCGGGGACCCGGAACGGGCGTACCCCACCTTCTCGCTCTCCCTCGCCGCGCTCGGCGATCCGCACTGGAGCGCACTGACACCCGTCGCCCCGTTGCGGCGCTGGCGGATCGTCGAGCTCGACGACGAGAGCCGGCTGACCACCTCCCGGCTCCGGCTCGACGAACGGATCCTGCACTTCCTGGCCGGCTCGCCCTACCTGGACACACGGCTCCACGGGCTGCTGCGCCGGACCACCGCGCCGGACGCACTGCCCGCCTCCCACGCCCTGGCGGCGGACCGGGTCGCGGCCGGCTGGGCGGGAGCCGGGGGCGGTGCGCCGCTCCGGGTCGAGCTCGTGGGAGGCGACTTCCGCACCCGCGCGGACATCGCCGCGGTCGCCGCGCGCCGCTCGGGACTCGGCCTCTACGAGATGTCGGCCGCCGACCTGCCGGCCGCCCCGGCCGCACGCGACCTGCTGGCCCGTCTGTGGCAGCGGGAAGCGGTTCTGCTGCCGGCCGCGCTGCTGCTGGACGTCGGTGACCTGGATCGTGAACAGAGCGCGGCCACCGGCGCGTTCGTCGAGAGCGCGGCCGTGCCGCTGGTCGTGTCGAGCTCCGGTCCGCGGCGCACGGCCCGCTCGCGCGGGGAGCGGGTCGTCGTCCCGCCGCTGGACGCGGACGAGCAGCTCGGGGTGTGGACCGACGCGTTCGCCGCCGTGCCCGAGGTGTCGGAGGGCGACCTGCGTGACCTCGTGGCCCAGTTCTCGCTGCCGCCCCATCTGATCCGTTCGGCGGGCGCATCGGTGGCCAGGGACCTGGCCGGCGAGGATGGACAGGACGCGACCGGACTGGCCTGGCGGGCGGGGCTCGCCGAGGCCCGGATGGGCATGGACGAGCTCGGCCGCCGGATCGAGCCGCAGGCCGTCTGGGGCGATCTGGTGCTCGCGGAGCGGCAGTTGCGGGTGCTGCGCGAGATCACCGCGCATGTGCGGCAGCGGCCGACCGTGTACGACGAGTGGGGCTTCGCCGGAACCCTGCGCCGTGGGCTGGGGGTCACCGCGCTCTTCGCGGGCGGCTCCGGCACCGGCAAGACCCTCGCCGCCGAGGTGATGGCGAAGGAGCTGGGCCTGGACCTGTTCGTCATCGACCTCTCCCAGGTGGTCAGCAAGTACATCGGCGAGACCGAGAAGAACCTCCGCAAGGTCTTCGACGCCGCCGAGCAGGGCGGGGCTCTGCTGCTCTTCGACGAGGCCGACGCCCTGTTCGGCAAGCGCAGCGAGGTCAAGGACTCCCACGACCGCTACGCCAACCTCGAAGTCAGCTACCTGCTGATGCGGATGGAGGCGTACCGGGGACTCGCGATCCTCACGACGAACATGAAGCAGGCACTGGACACGGCGTTCCTGCGCCGCATCCGCTTCGTGGTGGACTTCCCGTTCCCGGGCGAGAGTGAGCGGGCCGAGATCTGGCGCCGCGTACTGCCCGCGCGTGCGCCGACGAAGGGTGTCGACCCGGCACTGCTGGCGCGCCTGACGGTGGCGGGCGGCTCCATCCGCAACATCGCGCTGTCCGGTGCGTTCCTCGCGGCGGAGGAAGGCGACCGGCTCCGGATGTGCCACCTGCTGGAGGCCGCCCGTACCGAGTACCTGAAGCTCGACCGCTCCCTGACACCGGCGGAGGTGCACGGATGGGTGTGAACGAGCAGCGCACGGTACGGGTGGACATCGGCGAGCTGGTGCTCGAGGGATTCGGCCGGGTGGACCCGGAGCGCGTCTCGGAGGCGTTCCGGGCGGAGCTCGGCCGGCTCGTACGCGACCGGGGCGTGCCGCTCGCAGCCCACGGAGGGCAGGCGCTGGAGGCCCTGGCCGGGCTGCCCCCGATGCCCGCGAACCTCTCCGCGCGGCGCCTCGGCCAGGAGCTGGCGCGCGCGGTGCACACGGGCCTCTCGGGCGGGGGTGAGGTGACGCGATGAGTACGTCTCACGCCCAGGAGACACGGTCGGACCAGGTCGACAGGCGCCGCAAGCGCAAGGAGCGTGCCGCGACCCGCGCGCCCGAGCCGAGGAACATCGTCAGCGGCGCGGGCCAGCCCCTCGACCTGAGCGTACGGCGGGAGCTGGAGGAACAGTTCGGCCACGACTTCGGCCGGGTACGGCTGCACACCGACCGGGACGCGGGCGTGCTCACCGAGCTGCTGGGCGCCGACGCGGTGGCGGTCGGCCAGGACATCTTCTTCCGCGAGGGCGCGTACCGTCCCGGCACGCCGGACGGCCGGCGGCTGCTGGCCCACGAGGTGCTGCACACGGTGCAGAACCCGCACGGTCTCGGCACGCTGCGCGCCGGTCGCGACCTGGGCGCGGTGAGCCTGCCGCAGCAGGCGATGGAGCGCGAGGCGGAGTCCGCGGCGCAGGAGTCCGTACGGGACGGGCAGCCCGGGACCCTGATCACGGAGGGGCAGGCGACGCCCGGCTGGCTGCGGTACGCGACCGTGGACGCGGACCGGATGCGTGCCGAACGCATGGACCCGGAGACCGTGGTCGACCGCCTGGTCAACGGTGTGCTGCGCTCGCTGCGAGGAGACCCGGCGGACGCCTCGGGGAGGGTACGGCTCCAGCTGGCGCGGATGCCCGCGGAGCTCCAGGACACGGTCCTCGACGCGCTGGAGACGCGGCTGCCCACCCCGGCCCACGACCGGCTCGTCGACCTGGTCGACGAAGTGGACCGCGCACCGCTGCCGTCGGAGGCGTCGGTCCTGCTCACTCCGCAGGTGGTCCCCGACGCGATCGAGGAGATCACCTGGGAGCAGGAGTCCGAGGCTGAGGCGTGGCGCGCCAGGCTCGACAGCGCGGACGAGCTGGAGAACGAGCGCATGCGGCAGGCGCAGCGGCGCAAGGCCGAGGACCCGGGAGCGGACAGCGGAGCGTCCGAAGAGGCGGGGGGTGGCCATGCGGACGCGGGCGGCCCCGCGCCGTCGGGCGCTCCCCCGCAGGCGGAGCGGGGCGAGCAGCAATCGGCCGGAGCGCAGCCCCTCCAGGTGGAGGGCAAGTCCACCGGAGTCGAACAGGGGCCCGGAGCGGCCGAGGACAAGGGCGCGGCCGGCGGTGCGAAGGAGGAGGACCGGCAGGCCGAGCCGCAGCAGGCAGCCACCCCACAGCCGCGACCGGCCGAGTCGAAGCGCAAGGAGACGTCGGCCAGGCAGACCGGAGCCGCGCGCCCGACGCCCGTGGACAGGAGCGCGGCGGAGCGTGACGACACCCGCGACTCGGCCCGGCAGGACGCGTTTCCAGAGCCGGGACAGAACCAGGACGACGAGCCCTCGGATGCCGGCGAGGCCGAGGCGCTTGCCGAGCTGGAGGACCTTGTCGCGGAGGCGGAGCGGGACGCGGCCGATCCGGGACCGGCGCCCCGCCAGGACGATGCGGGTCCTGAAGGCCTCGAAGGGGCTACTACGGCGGGCGCGTCGGCTCCGATCGCGGAACAGGGGGCCGGCGACCCGTCGCCCCCGCCGCCCACGCCCGCCGCGGACATGGACGCGTTGGCGGCGGCCGTCGAGGAAGGCGGTGAGGACCTCGACCCGGAGGGCCTTGACGGGCAGGAGGGGATCGCCGAGCGGGAGAGCGATGAGGAAGGCCGTCCGGGGGCGGCGCGGGACGTCTCGGCGGACGGGACGGATCCCGAGGCCCAGGAGCGCGACCTGGCGGCGGAGTCGCAGCAGGCGAACGAAAGCCCCGAGGAGGAACGGACCGGTCGGGACGGTACGCCGCACGGCGAAGCCGCCCCGGGACGGCTGGCCAAGGCAGCCGAGGACGCACGGGGGCAGGCGACCTCCTCGGCAGGCGGCTCGGGTACGGGCGGTCCGGACGCACCCGCGAGGCCCGCAGCCGCCGCGACGCCGCGGACGGCGGCGGCCCCGGCCTCCGCACCCGCCACCACTCCCGGCGCGGGCGGCGACACCGGTGCCGTGGCACCGGCGGCGGAGGAGGTCGCTTCCGTCGTTCCCCGGACCCAGGCGCCGCCGAAGCACGAGCCCGCACCGCCCGGCACCGGCAAGCCCGTCACGGTCAAGGCGGCACCCAGGGCCAGGAGCGGCGGGAGCCCCGGCGGTGGCGGTCGCGGCAGGGCCGCAGCGAAGCCGAAGAAGACGGCACCGGCTCCGAACGTCGCGGGCGGCTCCCCCGAGTCCGGGCTCGCGGCCGCAGCAGGCCTCCAACCCCATCTGGCGATGGCCACGCTGAAGGGCGTCACCGCGGCGGTCGCCGGCTCGGTGTCCGCGGAACGCGGCGGTCTGAAGGCTGCGCCGCCCACGATGGAGCGGCCGGTCGGCTCGCCCACCACCGTGCGGGGGGGCCCGAAGCCGTCGGCTCCGGGCACGTACACCTCGCAGAGGGTGGGGAAGACGGACGCGGCCCAGGGCCGCACACCGGAGATCAAGGGCGAGAAGGTACCGACCGGTGAACTCCCCGGCGCGGACATGGAGGAACCGGGCTGGTGGGACGTCGGCAAGGCACTGCTGATGGGGCTCGGCAAGAAGCTTCTCTCCAAACTCCTGCCCCTCGACAAGCTCACCGGCTCCATCGACAAGCTGCCCGGCACGGACAAGGGGCTGCACGGCGTCAAGGTCGGTGACGCGCCCGCACTGCCCCTCAAGGACGACTCCGACCCGGAACGGACCGACAAGCAGGCGAAGAAGCTCGACGACAAGAGCGCCGAGCTGCTCACCGCGGGCCGTGAGGACGCAGCCCGTCCGATGGGTGAGGACCAGCTCTACCCGGACGTACCGAAGGAGACCCTGACCGCACACCTCGGCGGCGGCAGACGTCAGCGCGGCGGGAGGGGCGGCCCGGCGAACACCCCCGGGGCGGGCCTGCCTCCGGAGGCGGTGTCGGCGGTCGCGGAGCACGAACAGGGCCCGCAGATCAAGCAGGCCTTCGGGCAGGCGGCGCAGAAGATGACGGACGCCCGCCAGGAGAAGGAGACCAAGGCCCAGCAGGACCGCCGCCGGTACCAGCAGGACGTCGGACGGGAGGTCGCCACCAGCACCGAGGCACAGGCGAACGCACGTCAGCAGGGCCGCACCGACATAGCCCGCTCCCGCACCCGTTGGCGCAAGGAGCAGGACGACAAGCTCGCCGACGTGGACGGCAGGAAGAGCAAGGCGTTCACCAAGGCGCGTAAGGACATCAAGGAGAAGCAGGACAAGACCGACCAGGACGTCGATCAGCGGACCAAGGACGACCAGAAGAAGATCGACGACGGGCGGACCGGGGCCGAGAGGGAAGCGACACAGAAGCGCGACGAGGGGAAGAAGGACTCCCGGAACTGGTTCGAGAAGGGCCTCGACTGGATCAAGGACCAGTTCAGCAAGCTGAAGAAGGCCGTCAAGGACGTCTTCGAAAAGGCACGCAACCTGGTCAAGGGGGTGATCGAGGAGTTCAAGAAGCAGGTCTTCACCCTGATCGACGAGGCCCGCAAGTGGGTCGTCCAGCAGATCGACGACTTCGCCGACGCCCTGATCCGCCTGGGCGACGAATTGCTGAAGGACTACCCCGCGCTGCGGGACAAGTGGCGCACGTCCATCGACGGTCTGCGGGACGCGGCGATCAGAAAGGTCAACCAGGCCGCTGACAAGCTCAAGGACATCGCGGGCAAGCTGATCGACGCGTTCGGCGACGTCCTTCTGGCCGGCCTGGACCTCATGGAGCAGGGCATGCTGGCCGCGGTCGAGATCGCGGAGACCGTGACGGTCAAGGCGATGGAGGTCGGCGCGGCGCTCCTCAAGGGGCTGGGGGAATGGGCGGCCATCGCCACGGACATCCTCAGTGACCCGGGCGGCTGGATCGGCAAGGCGAAGGACGCCGCGGTCACCGGATCCCGGGAGCACCTCTTCACGGAGATCAAGGCGGCCGTGAAGGAGTGGTTCAACCAGAAGGTGCAGCAGCTCATCGGCATCCCGACGGAGATGTTCGAGCGACTGGTGAAGGGCGGCACGTCCAGGGAAGACATGGCCAAGATGGCCTGGGACGAGGCGCTCCCCCAACTCCCTGTCATCATCGGCGAGCTGATCGTCACGAAGGTGGTCGCGAAGCTGATCCCCGGTGCGGGATGGGTCATGGCGATCATCGACGCGCTGAAGACGGCGTACGACGCCCTGGGCTCGATCCTGCGCGCGTTCGGGATGTTCATGACGTTCCTCAAGGCCGTCAGGAGCGGAAGCGCTGCGCTGCCGTTCGCGAAGGCCGTGGCCTCGGGCGTGGTCGCGCTCCTGGAGCTCATCTACCAGTGGCTGGTGAGCGGGGTGGGCAAATACCTGGGCAAGGTGGCCAAGGCGCTGCGTGGCAAGGCGGCGAAGCTCGGGAAGAAGGACCCGGACTCCGGCAAGGGACCGGACAAGCGCCCTGACCCGAAGAAGGACGCGCCCCGCAAGGGATCCCCGGCCCCGAAGCCGCCCCGGCCCCAGAAGCAGAACCGCCCGGACCCTGGGCCGACGCCCGGACGCAAGCCCGGTACGTCGCCCGCGAAGTCCGAGGACGAGCGGGACGGGGACCGCCGCGGGGGCGGCCGCCCCGCGGACAGGGCCGGCCGTGGCCCGGGACCGAAACCGGGCAAGGACCGTCCTGACACGAAACGCCCGACGGGCCGGAGTCCGCGCACCGAGCGCCCGGACACGAAGAAGCCCGACGGCAGCCGCCCGGACCTCCGCAAGCCGCCCAAGGACGGCAAGCGCCGCAACAAGGATGCCCCCGGCCAGAAGCCCAACCGGACGAAGCCGAGAAGGCCGAGCGCGCCGAGCCGCCTCGGTAAGGCGGCGAGGGACGCCCTGACGAAGATCCGCAGCGCACTGCGCCGCCTCGGGGCCAAGGCCCGGAACCTTTTCGACAAGCTGAAGAACCTGGCGCGCCGGCTGAAGGACGCGGTGCGGAAGGTCAAGGAAAGGTTGCGGCCGGACCGCGCGGGCGACGGCAGGAAGCGGCCGGACGGCAGTACGCAGGTACCCCCACTGCCCAGGGTGCGGTTCCGTATGGAGAACGGCGAGCTGCACACGCTGCTTTTCAACGGGAGCGGCAGGAGCGCCGACCTGGTGGTGCACAGCAACGAGACATCGATGGGCACATTCTTCACGAAGTGGAGGGAAGAGCTCGTCGGCATGGCCGAAGGCCCCGAGAGGGACTCCCAGCAGCGCATGCTCGGCCTTGCCGAGAAGCTCCGTACCGCGGTGGACTCGACGCAGGACCGGATGCCGCATCGGGAGTCGGTCAACTCGAGCAACAAGAATCCGATCACCACCACCGCCACGAGGCAACAGATCGAGGCGCTGCGCAGAATGATGGTTCAGCTCGCTGCGTACATGGCGAAGCGCAATGGTTCGACCGCCGAACTTCCGCCCACCGTCTTCCCTCCTTTCGCGGACAACGTGCGGGCCCCGAAATTCACCAAGGCCCATTACCTCAAGCGGGGAACGCCTGCGGGTGAAGTGGCCGATGACGCCCAACCCGGAAATCCCGTGGGCTACACCCGCCCGATGCACGGCTGGCCGGACACCATCGTGCGGATGCACCTCCTCACGGAGCGGCTGGGCGGTCTCGCCTCGGGTTCCAATCTCGTTCCCGCTCCGCAGCGCGTGAACAGCAGGTTCGCCACGTACGTGGAACTCGCCGCCAACAAGGCGGCCAGGGCATCCACCAGGTCGATGATCTGGTACACCGTCGCAGTCGAATTCCATCAAGCACCGCATCAGAACTTCCCCGCGCACATCACGACCAGCTACAACACGTACGACCTCAACGCGAACGGGAAGTGGAAGGAGAGGCCTCCCGACCCGGCTAAGACCTATTCGGAAGCGGTTCCCACCCCTCGTAAGCCGGGCGGCAAGCATCCGATCCGGGTGAACGACCCCCATGAGTCGGCCATGCTCATCCGCCGAGGGTTCGGTGACCATTTTCCGAGCAAGAAGGCCCCACCCCGATACGGGAAGACCATCAAAGAGCTGGCCCTCGTTCGGTCGTACCGCGACCATGTGGATCTCAAGGCCAGGCTCGCGGTTTACGAGTCGGGTAGACGGCGCCCCGACACCACGGAGCTGGGCAACATACTGAAGGCGATTGATGATCGCCAAGCGGAGGGGAGGATCGAGACGTGATGGACAGCTCGCTCACGCGAAGTGAAGTGCACCTGCGCAAGACGCTCTCAGAACTGGAAGCCGGTCCCGGGGTGCAGATCTTCTTCTCCGAAGAAGGGAACGTCCAGGAAGAGCTCGGTGACGTCGATTCCATGTTCCGGATGATCTCCACCGTGCATGGCATCGATCTTGATCCGGCCCTCGCCCGATGTTTCATGAGGTTCGATCGAATCGCCTGTCATTGGCGCTTCGAACGTCCCGGTACCAGAATCACCGGTGAGTTCAGGACGCGTAACCTGCTTGCCGTTCTCTTCGCCCGCCCGCCGGAGCAGGACTGGGCTTCGACACCCTCCGAGGAGCGCCTCTACTCCGAACTCCGGGTGCTCGACGACCATCCAGGAGGGGGGAGCGGTACCTTCGCTGCTTTGCGAGTCGGACCCGCGGTCACTCGACCCGAGGTGTGGTATCACGATTTTCGTCGTGGCGCTTTCGAGCTGGATCTCGACTACTGCGCCTACCTTGCGGCGCTCACGGTCACCAAGGGTGTGTCGGGCTGGCACTACCTGTTCGCCGACGTGTCCCTCAAGGTCGAGCCATTCGCATTCTACGAAGGCACGTTGACGTCGGCTCTGGATGTCCTGCCTCAGCTCTTCCCCGAGTACGACTACACCTCTCTGCGAGCCCGGCTCGCGGACCGCACTCGATAGGGAGACGACCGTGACCCGCTACGCCGACATCCCCAAGCCCATCCGCTCCGGAATCGTCGTCGTCGATCCCGAACGCGGTACCCCCCAGCGCATCATCGTCCTCCAGTTCAACCCCGACACCCTGGAACGCAGCCTCGCCCCCCAGTCCGCCGGCGGGAGTGGGGACTCCGGGGGAGGGGGCAGTGGGAGCGGGGACCGTAACGAGGCCCTCCGTCTCAAGGGCCCCGCCCAGGAGACCTGGAAGTTCACCGCCGAGATCGATGCCACGGATCAGTTCGAGGTCGCAGCCCCCGATGGGATCCACCCCGAGCTGGCCACCCTCGAGATGCTCGTGCACCCGACCACCGCCCAGCTGCGCGAGGCGAGCCGGCTCGCGAAGAAGGGGACCATCGAGATCAGCCCGATCGAGATGCCACTCACCCTTTTCACCTGGGGCAGCAAGCGCGTCATGCCCGTGCGGCTCACCGAACTGTCCGTCAACGAGTCCGCGTTCGACGTCAACCTCAACCCGCTCCGGGCGAGCCTCGGCATCGGCATGAAGGTGCTCAGCGTCAGCGACCTGCCCGCCGGGCATCGCGGGGCCGATCTGTACATGGCGCACCTCGCGCAGAAGGAGCAGCTCGCCAGGACCGCGCGCGGCGGGGGCGGACTCCTCTCGCTGGGGCTGGCCGGGAACCACACCGTCATGGGGAGGGGCTGAGACACATGGCCGAGATCGAACCGTACGAGAACGCGCTGGACGCCGTACCGGGCGTCCACCCCTACCCCCGCTCCAGCCGTTACCACGACGCCGAGATCGGTGTGCACCGGATGCCGGACGGGACCGATGTGCGGTACGTCAAAAGGCGGTTGCTCCCCCCGCTGGGCGAAACGGCACAGGAGAGCACCCCGCACACCGTCAGCAGCGGCGACCGGCCGGACCTGCTCGCCCAGCGGTACATCGGGGACCCGGGGCAGTGGTGGCAGATCGCCGACGCCAACCCGGTGCTGGACCCGCACGAGCTGACAGAGGAGGCGGGCCGCACCCTGGCGATCCCGGGAGCCGACGGTCTTCTGGGGGTGCGGTATGCCTGACCAGCCCGTGGGGAGCGGGCCCGTCCACATCACGCTGCGGACGGGTCCCCGGCTGACCCGGCCGGTGCCGCCCGAGGTCACCGAGGCGCTGCTGTCCGCCCAGATCACCGCCACCGCGGACGAACGCAGCGGGTTCCAGATCGCGTTCGACCTCACCAAGCAGGGTGCGCTGAACACCCGGCTGCTGCCCGAGGGCTTCTTCGACCCGAAGACCCGGGTGATCCTCTCCGTGAGCGTGAAGGGCACGGCCTGGGTGCTGCTCGACGGGCTGATCGTGCGCCAGGAGGTCGGCGCGAGCAACCAGCCGGGGCACTCCACCCTCACGGTGACCGGTGAGGACCTGACCCTCCTCATGGACCTGGAGGAGCGGACCGACCGGTACCCGAACCTGCGGCCCTCCGCACGCGTCGCCCGCATCCTCGCCAAGTACGCCGACTACGGCATCGAGGCCCGCGTCTTCCAGGAGCGGATCGAGCAGCCGCCCCGCGAACAGCTCAGGGTCGACTACCAGTCGGGCACCGACCTGAGCTATGTGAACGACCTGGCCCGGGCCAACGGTTACACGTTCTACCTCGAACCCGGGCCCCGCCCCGGCCGCTCCACCGCCGTCTGGGGCCCCGAGGCCCGTGTCGGTCAGCGGCAGCACGCGCTCAACGTCAACATGGACGTCAACTCGACCGTGGACCAGCTGACGTTCGCGTACGACGGGACGGCCAGGGAGGAACCCCAGGCAAGGGTGCAGGACCCGGCCACCCGGGACAGCCGGCTCCTGCCGCAGCCCGACATCGGGCCGCTGCGCCCCCCGCTCGGCCGCCGCGCCACCCCCGCGCTCAAGCGCCGCACGCTGTCCGGCACGGCGAAGAAGGAGTCGGCGCAGGCGCAGGCCGAGCTGCTGGCGCGGGCCGCGCTGTCCGCCGACGCCATCTCGGGGTCGGGTTCGCTGGACGTCAACCGCCACGGATACATCCTGCGGCCGCGCGAGCTGGTCGGGGTCCGGGGCGCCGGGGTGACGTACGACGGCGACTACTTCGTCAAGTCCGTCACCCACACCCTCAGGCCCGGCTCGTACCAGCAGAACTTCACGCTCTCGCGCGAGGGCCTCGTCGCCAGGAGCGGCACCGTACGACCATGACGCCCGCAGCAGCGGAAACGGACCAGGACCAGGAGAGCGACGCATGGCTGCAGGACCGAACAACCGGTTTCTCGGCAAGTTCCGGGGGCGGGTCGTGGGCAACGACGACCCGCTGCGGATCGGCCGGGTCACGGTCAAGGTGCCGGACGTCCTCGGCGACGAGACGTCCACCTGGGCCATGCCCTGCCTGCCGTTCACGGGACCGCAGTCGGGGCAGTACGCCGTCCCCGCCGAAGGAGCAGGCGTGTGGGTGGAGTTCGAGCAGGGGGACGTCAGCTTCCCCATCTGGACGGGCTGCTGGTACGGCGACTCCTCCGAGCTCCCGCCCGACGCCCTGACCGGATCGCCCGCGCACCAGAACGTGGTCATCCAGACCTCCGACCGGCACACGTTCGTCATGGGCGACGTGCCGAACGGCGGAAACGGCATCCGCCTGCAGGCCGCGACCGGGGCGTACATCCAGGTCGACGAGAAGGGCGTGACGATCGCCGACGGCCAGGGTGCCTCCGTCGTGCTGACCGGCGGCGAGGTCGACCTCAACGACGGCCGGCTGGTCGTGGCGAAGAAGCAGTGAGCAGTGCAGCAGTGGGGCAGTTGCAGACAACGGGGAGAAGAGACTTGTCCACCAGTTCAGGGACCATCGTCAGCGCCGCCGCGATCCTTCGCTGCCCGCACGGCGGCCGGGCCGCCGCCGCGCACGCCCACGCGCCCGTGCGCCTGGACGGGCTGCCCGTGCACACCGCCTCCGACGCCTTCGTGGTGACCGGGTGCCCGCACACCGTCGACGGCGTGCCGCATCCGTGCACCACCGTCCGGTGGAGCCCGCAGCCGGGCTGCGGCGTGCGGGTCGGCGGCCTGCCCGTCCTGCTGGACACGAGTGCGGCGCAGTGCCTCGGCGCGGCACTCGTGCCGCAGGGAGCCCCGGTCGTCGACGCGGCCCTGAAGGGGGTGACGTGCCGATGAGGACCGTACGCAGCGACCTCGCCTTCCCGTTCCGCAGCGACCGGCGCGGCAGGACGGCGCACGCCCGGTACGACGCACACGTGCGGGATCTGGTCGAGCAGTTGCTGTTCACCAGCCCCGGCGAACGGCTGATGCGCCCCGACTTCGGCTGCGGGCTGCTCGACCTGGTGTTCACGCCCAACAGCCCCGAGCTGGCCTCGGCCATGGAACTGTCCGTGCAGGCGTCGCTGCAGCGATGGCTGGGTGAGCTGATCGATGTGGAATCCCTGGATGTGGTGAGCGAGGAGAACGTCGTCCGGGTGTACCTGCGGTACGTGGTGCGCTCCACCGGGAGCCGGCGCGACGAGGTCTTCGAAGGGAGCGGGCCCGCATGAGCGGCACGGGCAGGGAGGTGGCCTGCCGGACGGACGGCAGGCGCGGCAAGGTGCGCGCGGCACGGCTCCATGGCGTCGACGCGGTGGAGGCCGGCGACGACGGGCTGACGCTCACGGTGACGTTCCTCGGCAAGGCCCCGCACGGGCTCTGCCCGGAGAACATCCGCATCGAGGGCGGCCGTCGCGTCACGGGAATCGAGGCGGTCGAGGTGACCGTGGAGCGGGAGGAGGACCCGGAGCTCGACGACCGGCTCCTCGTGACCGTCGACCGGACCGGGGACACCTCGCGCTACCGGCTGTCGGTGGTGGAGACCGATCCGTACGGACGGCCGGGCACGGAACCCTACCCCGGCTTCGACCAGCGTTACTTCCGGGCGGAGTTCGCGTTCCGGGCGGACTGTCCCACGCCCTTCGACTGCGCGGACGACCCGGCGGCCGGTGACCCCGGCCCCCGGGCCGAGGCACCCGTCATCGACTACACGGCGCGCGACTACGACTCCGTACGCCGCCTCATCCTCGACCGGCTCGCGCTGACCACTCCCGACTGGGTCGAGCGCAACCCCGCCGACCTCGGCGTCACCCTCGTCGAGCTGCTGGCCCACACGGCCGACCGGATCAGCTACCACCAGGACGCGGTCGCGACGGAGGCGTACCTCGACACCGCCCGCAGGCGTGTGTCGGTGCGCCGGCACGTCCGGCTGATCGACTACCCGATGCACGACGGATGCAATGCCCGGACCCTGGTCACCGTCGAGGTGACGAAGCGGCTGACGCTGCTCCCGGGGACGTTCCGCTTCGCCGCCGTCGACGTCCGCACGCCGGGGCTCCGCGACCGGCCCGAGACCGGCACCGTCCTCGAGGACAGTGAGCTGGCGGCCCTCGCCGAGCGCGGCGCGGTGGAGGTCTTCGAGCCGGTGGTGCACGCGGAACCGGCCGAGCTGCGCCCGGCGCACAACACCATCCGCTTCTGGACCTGGGGCGAGGAGGTGTGCGCCCTGCCGAAGGGCGCGGTGTCCGCGACACTTCGGGACGCGTGGACCGACAAGAAGTGCACGGCGCGCTCGCTGGCCCTGGCCCCCGGCGATCTGCTGGTGTTCGAGGAAGTGCGCGGAGCCCGTTCGGGTACGCCCGGCGATGCCGACCCCGCGCACCGGCAGGCGGTACGGCTGACCTCGGTCACCCCGGGCGTGGACGAACTGGCCGGACAGCCGGTGCTGGAGGTCACCTGGGCCCGCCAGGACGCGCTCACCTTCCCCCTGTGCCTGTCGGCACGCGGCCGGCCGGACTGCGCGCCGGTGGCGGACGTGAGCGTCGCCCGCGGCAACGTGGTCCTCGTCGATCACGGCCGGTCGCTGACGTTCGGCGGAGCCCCGCCGGAGACGGTGCTCGTGCCACCGGAGCCCGCTGTACCCGGCTCCTGCGAGCCCTCCGGCTGCGGCGACGCCGACCGGGGCAACGCGACCGCCCTGCTCCTGGAGGAACGACTGGAGCAGACCCGGCGCGGCCGGCTCCTCACCGCCGCACAGGTGCGGGAGCTGTCCGAGCGCATCGGTGACGACCAGGTGACGCGCGCCGGGATCGGCCTCGAGCTCGCCGGGCGGCGGCGCGAGAAGGTCGTACCGGGTACGGCGTACGAGCAGGCCGAGGCGCTGTCCACGCTCTTCGCGCAGGTGGTCTACCCCGGGATCAGGCCGAGGTTCCGCCCCGTTCTCCAGCGCTCCCCCGTGGTCCAGGCGGCGCCGTTCCCGCTCCCGGAACACGTCTCGGCCGGGCAGGCCGACCGGCTGGCCGCCGTACCCGGGCGGGTCCGTGAGCGGTTGGTGGAGCTGTGGCGCAGCGCGCGTGACCGCGACGGGCTGACCGAGGCGGAGATCGACGAGCTCACCGTGCTCTTCGGGCTGCGGACGCTGGAACACCTGGAGCTGCACCTCCACCCCGTACGCGCGCTGCGTGAACTGCTGCACCGGGCGGACCGGCTGCTGGCACCGAAGCTGCGCAGACTCCACGTGCTGATCGCCCGCGCCCGAGCGGGTGCGGTGCTCGACGCCGGCATCGCCTGGGAGATCGCACGGACCTGGGGCCCCGGCCACGCGGCGGGGCTGCATCCGGACGAGCCGGTGCTCCGGGGCCCGGCCACCGCCCTGGTCCAGGATCCGAGGGCCGCGCTGCCGCAGGTGACGGCCGTGGACGGCGACGAGGAGTGGACCGCACAGCGGGACCTTCTCGCCGCCGGCCACCGTGACCGGGCCTTCGTCGGGGAACTGGAGGACGACGGGCGGATCGCGCTCCGCTTCGGGGACGGGCGCCACGGGGCCCGCCCCCGGCCGGGAGCCCGGCTGGAGTTGCGCTACCGGCTCGGCGGCGGCACGGCCGGCAACGTGGGAGCGGAGGCCGTCAACCACCTGGTGCTGCACCGGCCGCCCGGGACGCAGGACGCCGGGGAGGCGCTGCCCGTCGCGGGAGTACGCAACCCGCTGCCGGCGGTCGGAGGCACCGCACCGGAACCCCTGGAACACGTACGGCAGTCGGCCCCGCTCGACCTGAAGCGCACCGTCCGGCGGGCGGTGACCGCCGAGGATTACGCGGCACTGGCCTCCGTGCTGCCGGGCGTGCAGCGGGCGGCGGCGAAGATCCGCTGGACGGGCAGCGTGCAGGAGGCCCACGTCGCCGTCGACCCCCTGGGGGCCGGCGACCCGGAGCCCGAGCTGCTCGACTCGGTGGCGTACGCGCTGGAGCGCTACCGGCGGATCGGGCACGACCTGGTCGTCGGCCCCGCGAGCAACGTGCCGCTGGACATCGCCCTGTCGGTCTGTGCGTCCCCCGGACATCAGCACGGGCAGATCCTCGCCGAGCTGTACCGGCTGCTGGGCCGCGGGCGGCTGCACGACGGGCGGCTCGGCTTTTTCCACCCCGACGCGCTGCTGTTCGGCGAACCCGTGCGGCTCAGCCGGCTGGTGGCCGCCGCGGCCGGAGTGCGGGGCGTGGAGAGCGTCACGGTGACACGGCTGCGCCGGCTCTTCGGCGACGCCGGAGACGGCACGGCCCTGGAGACAGGCGTGCTGCGGCTCGGCGCGCTGGAGATCGCACGCTGCGACAACGACCCGGACCGCCCCGACAACGGGCGGCTGACCATCGAACTCGCCGGAGGTGGCCGATGAGCGGCGCGGGCGGCTGCGGCTGCGGTGGACACGACGAACGCCGGGCCCCCGAGGCCCTGTACAACCCTCCCGGGCGCACCGCCCTCGGCTACCGGGTCGGGGACCACGGATCGTTCCTGGCGGCCATGGTGGACCGGATCGCCTCCCCGGCCTATCCGGCGCTGCGGGGACTGACGGTCCGCACCCCGGACGATCCGGCGATCGGGCTGCTGGACTCCTGGGCCGTCGTCGGAGACCTGCTGACCTTCCACTCCGAGCGGATCATGGACGAGGCCTACCTCCGCACCGCGAACGAGCACCGCTCGCTGGCACTTCTCGGACGCCTGGTAGGACACCGCCCGAGGCCGGGCATCGCCGCCGGCACGCACCTCGCGTACACCCTTGACAGGGACCCGCGAGGCGTGGACGTGGAGGTGGTCGTCCCGCGCGGGGCGCGCAGCAACAGCGTTCCGCTCACCTCCGAGGAGGAGTCGCAGGTCTTCGAGACGGACGCCGATCTCGTCGCCCGCGCCTCGTGGAACGAACTCGCCGTACGCCGGCGCAGGCCCGCGTTGCTCACCGAGCAGGATCTGACCCGGCGCTCCGAGATCCAGGTGTCGGGCACCACGACCGGCCTGCAGACCGGGGACCGCCTGCTGTTCGTCCTCACGGGCGACGAGCGGGACAGCACTCCGGGACAGCGGCTGCTCCGCACCGTGGCACGGCTCCGGGTCGACCGCGAGAACGGAGTCACGGGGATCGGGCTCGAGCAGTCCGCCCCTCCGTCCCTGGGCGAACTGCTGGAGCTGCTCCGCGAGTGGATCACCGAGGACGAGCGTGCGGTCGAGGACGGCGGACCCGCGCCCGGCAATCCCAACCCCCGGCCGGTCAGCCGGTTCATCGCCGACTTCGACGCCCAGGTCCTCGCCCCTCTCCGGGCCGACCTGGACTCCGTCACCTCGCCGGCCGCCCTCGCGGCCCGGCTGGCGGAGCCGCACGAGCGGCTGGCCGAGGCACAGGCCGTCGCCCGTGCGCACGCCGATGTCGCCGCCTGGTTCGAACAGCTGGAGGCGGTGGTCGGCGCGGTGATCGCGCAGGCGGCGGAGCTGGAGCCCTCCCGGCCGGCGCCCGCGGCGCCGCACGCCGCCGCGCCGGCGTCCGCGGCGCTGCGGGCGCTCGGAGCTCTGCTCCCCGCACTGCGCCGCGAGGCCGCGCCCCCGTCCCGTGACCGGCCGGTACCCGTGTACGCCGGCGCGTCACCGGCGGCCCCGGGCTCCGATCTGGGCGCGCGGCTGCTGGCGGCGCTCGACCCGCGGATCGCCGACGGGATGTACCCGGCCTGGCGACGGTCGGCCCCCACCACGCCCTCGCTCCTGCACGAGGTGCAGGCGCTGCGCGTGACGGCCGCCCCGTTCGGGGCGACGGCCCCGCTGAGGCCGGTGCAGGACGAGCGGGGACGGGTGATCAGGCAGGCGGACTGGCCGCTGACCGGCTCCACCCTCACGACGATGCGGGTGGTGTTCGACACGGCGGGCAGGGTCCCGGTGCGTGCCGAGTTCCAGCACACCGGGGCGGGGTCGTCCGTCCAGCACGCGGAGAACCTGCCGTCGGAGGCGACGTTCGATCTCGGTCCCGGCCGGGTCGTGGTCATGACCCGGACCGCTCAGGACGATCCGAGCGGGCCGGACGAGCGTGCCGCCGAGCCGCAGGAGCCGGGCGTGACCGCGCAGTTGCTCGCCGGGCTGCCCGAACGGACGCTGTTCGTGTCCCGGCCCGCGGACGACGGCCGTGTCCATGTCGCCGTGCACAACGGCGAGCCGAGGAGCTGGCGGCTGGCGCCCGGCGACCACCAGCAGATCAGATACGCGGGACACGAGCTGACCGTGCGCTACACGGTCGGCAGTGAACCGGCGAACGTGATGATCGGCATCGCCACGGTCCCGGAACCCGCCGGCCGGCGGGTGATCGCGCTGGACGCGGTGTACGACACGATCACGGTCGGCAGCTGGGTCGTCATCGAGCGCCCCCGCAAGGGAGCCGCGGGGCCGGACGGCATTCCGGGCGACCCGGCCCTCGGACGCGTCACCACCAGGATCACCTCCCTGCGCACCGTCGTGAACACCGACTTCGGCATCACCGGCCGCGGTACGGAACTGACCCTGGCCGACCCCTGGCTCGACGAGCACGACGTACTGCTCTCCACGATCCGCGACGCCACCGTGCACGCGGGCGGGCAGGCGCTGCGGCTCGCCGACGAGCCGCTCGCCGAGGACGTCCACGGCAACGAACTGGAACTCGCCGAGCTGTACGACGGGCTGCGCCCGGGACGGCGGCTGATCGTGTCGGGTGAGCGCACCGACGTACCCGCCGTCCCCGCCACCGAACTGGTGACCGTCGCGGGCGTCGAGCAGGTGCTCGATCCGCTGCTGCCCGGCGACCACGTGCACACGAGGCTGACCCTGACCACGGACCTGGTCCACCGCTACCGGCGCGCCACCGTACGCGTAAGCGGCAACGTCGTGGCGGCCGGACACGGCGAGAGCCGGGAGGAGGCGATCGGCAACGGGGACGCGGACCTCGCCCACCAGACGTTCGCGCTCTGGCAGGCGCCGCTGACCTGGCTGCCCGCCGACAACCCGCTGGGCGCGACCCCGGCCCTCGACGTGCGCGTCGACGGGCTGCTCTGGCACCGCGTGGACAGCCTCGCCGGACGCGGCCCGCGCGAGCGGGTCTACGTCTGCGGCTCCGCCGACGGCCGGACGACCGTGACCTTCGGCGACGGGGTGCACGGAGCCCGGCTCCCCACCGGCCACGAGAACGTCCGGGCCCGCTACCGCTTCGGCACGGGCAGGGCCGCCAACGTCCGGGCCGACCGCGTCACCCAGGCGGTGACCCGGCCGCTGGGCGTCACCGGGGTCACCAATCCCCGGCCCGCGACGGGCGGCGCGGACGCGGACGGGCCCGGGCAGACCCGGTCCACGATCCCGCTCGCCGTGTCCGCCCTCGACCGGCTGGTGTCGGTCGCCGACTACGAGGACTTCGCCCGCTCCCGGGCCGGCATCGGGCGGGCGGTGGCGCGCGAACTCTTCGACGGCAGGCGGCGGGTGCTGCACGTCACCGTCGCCGGGGTCCAGGACATCCCGATCGCCGAGGACTCCGACGTGCTGACCGCACTGCGCTCCTCGCTCGCCCGGTACGGCGACTCCCGGCTGCCCGTCCGGGTGCAGGTACGCGAACTGCTGCTGCTCGTCCTCGCCGCGAAGGTGAAGGTGGCCCGCGACCACAGCTGGCGGATCGTCGAGCCGAAGCTGCGCCAGGCCCTGCTCACCCGGTTCGGCAGCTCGCGGCGCGAGCTGGGCAGCCCCGCACATCTGTCGGACGTGCTGGCGACGGCCCACTCCGTACCCGGCGTCGACCATGTGGACGTCGACGTCTTCGGCGGAGTGCCGGCCTCCCTCACCCCCGAGGGACTGCCCGCCCTCGCGGACACGCTCACCGAACCGCGGACCACGGTCCGGGCACGGCTCGCCACGTACGACGAGGACATGCACCGGGTGACCGCCCCGGAGGGCGAGACGCTCACCTCGGTGGCCGCCCGGCACGGCATCGCACTCGCCGGACTGCTGCGCCTCAACCCCGACATCACCGACACCCGGCGGCTGGCGAAGGGCCGCGCGGTGTGTGTCTTCCGCGGTGTCCGGCCCGCACAGCTCGCCCTGCTGTCACCGGACGTCCCCGACACGCTGCACCTCACGGAGGTCACCGCATGAACACCCGGCAAGGGAGCGTCGCATGAGCAGGGAACCGGACGGGCTCACGGAGCTGCTCCCGCAGTGGCACAGGCTGCGGGACGCGGAGGGCGGGGAGCCGCTGCGCGCGCTGCTCGCGGTGATCGCCGAGCAGGTCGACCGGGTACGGGACGGCGTCGACCAGAGCTACGAGGACCTCTTCGTGGAGACGGCCGCCCCCTGGGCGCTGCCGTATCTCGGCGACCTCGTGGGCTACCGCCCACTGCCGGGGTTCGAGCGGGTCCGGACGGCCGGACTCGGGGACACGGGCGGCGGGAGGGACCGTTCCCGGCTGGCCGAGGCACTCGCCCCGCGCCGCGACGTCGCGGCCACGGTCGCCAACCGCCGCCGCAAGGGCACCCTCGCCCTGCTGGAGGAGCTGGCCCAGGAGGTCGCCGGATGGCCGGCCAGGGCCGTGGAGTTCTCCCGGCTGCTCTCCCACCACCAGCCGGTCAGGCTGTACGGGACAGGGGTGGCGACCTGTGACGTACGCAGACTGGGGCGCGGCAGGCTGGCGGACGTGCGCGACGGTGTGCGACTCGACCAGGTGGGCGGGCCGTTCGACACGCTGGCCCGGTCCGCCGACGTGCGCAGGGCCGCCTCGCCGCGGCGGCAGGGCGGCCGTTCCCCCGCGGGGGTGGGGCTGTTCGTGTGGCGGCTGAAGCCCTACCGGGTGACCCGGGCGCCGGCGTACTGCGTCGACCGCGCCCGCAACCTGTACACGTTCTCGATCCTGGGCAACGACACCGCGCTGGTGACCCGCCCGGTGCCGGAACCCTCCGCCACACACCTCGCGACCGCCGACCACGTGCCCGCGTCCCTCAGCAGACGGCAGCTCGCGGACCGGCTCGCCGACCACTACGGTCCCGGCAAGAGTTTCACGGTCTGGCGCGACGGACAGGACGAGCCGGTGCCGATGTCGGACATCGTGGTGGCCGACCTGACCGGCTGGCGCTACCGTCCCAGGCTCGGCCAGGTGGCCGTCGACCCGGTGCTGGGCCGGATCGCCTTCGGGTCCCGCGGCGCACCCCGGCAAGGAGTCTGGGTCACCTACCACTACGCCTTCGGCGACGACACCGGCGGCGGCGAGTACCCGCGGGAGCGCGTCACCTCGCCCGCCGCCCGCGTGTACCGGGTCGGGCCCCGCCAGGCCCACCGGCGGATCATGGACGCCTACGCGCAGTGGCGTACCGACCGGGCGTCGGGGCACTGCGGTGCCGAGGGCGTCATCGAGATCACGCACAGCGGCGCCTACCAGGAGCAGCTCGACTTCGACCTCGGCCGCGGCGACCGGCTGGAACTGCGGGCGGCCGAGGGCTGCCGCCCGGTGATCCGGCTGCTCGACTGGTACAGCAACCGCCCCGACGCGCTCAACATCCGGGCGCGGGAGGAGGATCCGCAGGACAAGGGCGACGCTCCCCGGATCGTCCTGGACGGACTGCTGGTCACCGGACGCGGGCTCCATGTCAGCGGCCCCGTCGGCGCGGTCGTGCTGCGGCACTGCACGCTGGTGCCCGGCTGGTCGCTGGAGACCGACTGCGAGCCGCACTCACCCGAGGAACCGAGCCTGGTCCTGGACCGGACCTCCGCCTGCGTGTCCATCGACCGCAGCATTCTCGGCACCATCGAGGTGATCGGCGAGGAGGTGAGCACCGACCCGCTGCCGATCCACCTCCGCGACAGCATCCTGGACGCCACCGGCCACGGCCTTCCGGCGCTCTCCGCCCCGGACTGCCGACACGCGCACGCCGTGCTGCACGCCCACCGCACCACCGTCATCGGCGAGGTCCACACCCACGCGGTGCGGATCGCCGAGAACAGCGTCTTCACCGGGCAGGTGCGGGTGGCCCGGCGCGGTATCGGTTGCCTGCGGTACTCCTACGTGCCGCCCGGTTCCCGCACCCCGCGCCGCCACCGCTGCCTGCCGGACCTCGTGGGCGACGGCCCGGACGGGCAGGTGCGCCCGCTGCTGAGCAGCGAGCGGTACGGCACCCCCGCGTACGGGCGGCTCGCCGACGGCGGGCCGTGGCAGATCCGGCGGGGTGCCGACGACGGCTCCGAGATGGGGGTCTTCCACCAGCTGTACGAACCGCAGCGCGAGGACAGCCTCCGGGCGCGGCTCGCCGAGTACACCCCGGCCGGTACGGACGCCGGGATCTTTCGCGTGACCTGACCTGACCTGACCTGCGCCGGCCGACCCGCCCTGAACTTCCCGCCCGCCCCGCTCTCTTCCACTACGCACCTCCGAGGGGGACCCCTTCCCATGCACGCAGATCTCTCCCGCGACACCTTCCGGCCCGAACGGCACTACGCGGCGGTCCTCGCCCAGCAGGGCCGGGTCCAGCTCGACGCCGACGCCAACGAACAGGCCGCGATCCAGCTGCACCGGGCCCGGACCACCACCGCCGACCTCATCGGGCAGCACGGCGGCCCGCGTGACGCGGCCGGATTCGAGGTGGGTTTCCTGGGCGGCGGCCGGGAGCTCGACGACCTCTCGCTCGGCGGCGGCCGCTACTACGTCGACGGGATCCTGCTGGACGCGACCCGCCCCGAACCCGGCGTACCGGCGGGGGAGGAGGAGGCGGCTGCCGGCGGAGAGACCCCGGCGACCTGGACGTACTGGGACCAGCCGGACGGCCACCGGGACCCGGAGCGCCCCGGCGACCGGCTGCCCACCCAGTTCCCGTACCTCGCCTGCCTCAAGGTGTGGGAGCGCTCGGTGACCGCGGCCGAGGACCCGCTGCTGCGCGAGGTGGCGCTCGGGGCGGCCATGCCCGACACCGCGGCCCGGATCAAGACCGTATGGCAGGTGCTGCCGCTGCCCGGTGCGGAGCTGGAGCTGGCGGACGGGGCGACGAAGGACCAGGTCCGGGAGGCGTTCGCGCGATGGGCGGCGGCGCAGGCGCCCACCGCGCGGATGGCCGCACGCAGTGAGCGGCCCGAGCATGCGGACGACCCCTGCCTGGTGGAGCCGGACGCCCGCTACCGGGGCCCCGAGAACCAGATGTACCGCGTGGAGATCCACCAGGGCGGCACCGCGGAGGACGCCACCTTCAAATGGTCGCGGGAGAACGGGTCCGTGACGCTGCCGGTCGACGAACTCGACGGGACCTGGGTGGAGTTGGCCTCGCTCGGCAACGACGACAAGCTCGGCCTCGACGTCGGCGACCAGGTGGAGTTCGTGGACACCGGCTACACCGGCCGGGGTGAACCGCTGCCGCTGCTGCGGGTCGAGGAGATCGACCTGCCGGGGCGGCGGGTACGGCTCTCGGACGAGCCGCACCCCTCGGTGGGGCGGCGCCCCGAACTCCACCCGTTCCTGCGGCGATGGGACCAGCGGTCCGGCGCCCGGGACGGGGGCGGCCCGCGCCGCCCGGAGCCGTCCACGGCGAAGCTGCGGGGCGGGGCGGTCCGGATCGAGGAGGGGCGCTGGCTGCCGCTGGAGGACGGCGTACTCGTGTACTTCGAGCCGGGCGGGACCTACCGGTCCGGCGACTTCTGGACCCTCCCGGCCCGGACCGTGACGGGCGGCGTCGAGTGGCCCACGGACACGGCCCGCCGCCCGCTGCTGCGGTCCCCCCGGGGCATCCGGGTCCACTACGCACCGCTGGCCTGGGTGCTTGGGGAGGGATCGGTCGCGGATCTGCGCATGACGTTCGCGCCGCTGGCCGCCGTCATCCCCGCGGCGAGCGAGCGGGAACTGGCCGCGGAGGCGGAGGCCGAAGCGGAAGCCGAGGCCGGGGAGAACGCCCCCGCCGGCGCGGACGGACCGACGTCGCAGCGGGACGAGGGACAACCCGAGAACTGACGCATCACCTGGACGAAGGAGCACCACGATGGCAACGCCCCTGTCCGCAGCCGGACTCCTCAAGGCCCTTCGGGACGAGGGTCTGCAGGTCGTCGAGCACCGGAGCTGGCGCACCCACAACCGCAACCACAAGGGCCCGTGGGGGCCCGTGTACGGAGTGATGATCCATCACACCGTGACCTCGGGCACGCAGAGTTCTGTGGACCTCTGCTACGACGGCCACGCGAATCTGCCGGGGCCGCTGTGCCACGGAGTGATCGCCAAGGACGGCACGGTCCACCTGGTCGGCCACGGCCGTGCCAACCACGCCGGACTCGGCGACGACGACGTCCTGCGCGCGGTGATCAATGAGACGGCCCTGCCCGCCGACAACGAGGCCAACACCGACGGCAACCGCTCCTTCTACGGCTTCGAGTGCATCAACCTCGGCAACGGCAAGGACCCGTGGCCGGCCGCCCAACTGGAGGCCGTCGAGAAGGCGGCAGCCGCGATCTGCCGGGCCCATGGCTGGAACCAGCGCTCGGTGATCGGCCACAAGGAGTGGCAGCCGGGGAAGATAGACCCGCGCGGTTTCACGATGGACTCGATGCGCGGCAGGATCAGGACGCGCCTCGCCGGCTCGCCCGACGGCCCGGCGAAGCCGCCCGCCCCCAAGCCTCCGGCGGCGTACGAGCCGTTCCCCGGAGCCGCGTTCTTCCGGGCCGGCCGGCACAGCGCCGTCATCACCGCGATGGGGAAGAGACTGGTGGCCGAGGGGTGCGGAAGGTACGAGGTCGGCCCGGGCCCGGACTGGTCCGAGGCGGACCGCGCCTCGTACGCCGCGTGGCAGCGCAAGCTGGGCTACTCGGGAAGCGGCGCGGACGGCATCCCGGGCAAGGCCAGCTGGGACAGACTCAAGGTGCCGAACGTCTGAGCCCGCCGGGGCTGCCCGATGCCGAGGACCGGTCGGCCCTTCTCACGGGCCGCCGCACCGGGCGGTACCGTCGTCGTGACGTGCGCGCGGTGCCCGGCAGCCCTGAGTGGGCCGGGCACCGCGCGCGGCGGTCGTCCCGCCGGCCAAGGGCCGTCCCGCACGTCACGGCGGGCGCGCGAGGACGGCTACGGCACCTCGCCGCGTGGTCGGAACGTCCCCGTACAGCCCCTACGCCGGCCCTCCGTCGTGCGGAGCACCGCATCCGACGAGGCGCGCCGGTCCACCGGGAAACGCGGGACGCCCCTCAGGGCGCGTCCACCAGAGTGCGGCCGGCGGCCGGCACGAGCGAGGCGAGGCCGTTGGCGTAGGCGCTCTCGACGCGGGCTCGCTCCGTCGCGTTCGGGACCGCGTTCGTGCAACTGGTGCCCGCGCTCGACCCTGACATCAGCTGGGAGCACGGGCCGGGCTTGGTGTCCGGCAGGCCCAGGCTGTGCCCGACCTCGTGGGCGGCGATGCGGGTCTTGTCGTAGCCCTGGGAAACCGCCTGACTGCCCAGTTCGACCCGTACCTGGCCGCCCGGGCGCACCGGGCCGAGCGTCGCCTGCGGCCATCCGGTGGTGGCGACGATCTGAATCTCGGCCCGGGTGCCGGGCGCGGCTTCCACCAGCCTGACGTTTGCCACGTTCTGGTTCCACGAGGCGACTCCGGCGGCGATGGCCGCTTCCCAGCCGGCTGCCCGGCTGTCGTCGTAGCGGAGTGTCACCACCGCTGCCGCGGCCTTCGCCGTGGCCGGCTGCGGTGCGGGTGCGGCGTGCGCCGCCGTGGCCGCGGCCAGGGTGATCGTGGCGGCGGTACAGGCTGCCTTCAGCCATGAGGAGTGCGGCATTGCTGTCCCTTCACTCGTGGGGGACTCGGCTCAGCTCGGAACCGAGAGCGGGGGAGAGGGACCGCATCGGCGAGGGGGCCGGTCGCAGGTTCTCCCGGGGCCTCAGAACTATGCCCAGCAGCTCGCTCTTAGCATGCCCCTGTCATTGAAATGGGCTGGAAAAGATGCCTCGCGCCGTTGCCGGACGCCACCCGTGTGTGGGCCCTCCGTGGTTCGGGGCTCCGGTTCGGTGGTACGGGCGGCGTGCCAGGGCGTGGCCGGAGGCCTTCGACCGTGCGCGACCGGGAAGACGTCCCGGTACCGGGAAGCGGTGATCGCGATCCTCTCGCCGGTCACGGCTCCGGATTGAGGACGACGGACGGGCACTGCTCCCGAGGATGTCCTCGATTCCGCGGCGGCCGCGTCCTCTGCCGCGCACGCGGCCCGTCCCCAGCTGTGCCGGAACCAGGCGTGCTTCCGACGGCGACTTCCTGCCGTCACCCCCGGCGCATACGCCCCACGACGCGCTTGCCGAGGCGTCCGATCGAGCGGGACGGGCGGTTCCAGGCGCGGAAGGCGTCGAGTGTGCGGCTGCTTCCCCCGTGTTCGACGGCTCGCTCCACCGCCGTGACGCCCTCGACGGGAAGGGCGCGCACCACGGGGCGCAGGACCTCGTCGAGCAGGGCGGTGCGGGTCCTCGTCCAGGCGTCGCCCGCGTGCGGGTGGGCGGTCCATACGGTGAAGCAGTCCGCCACGTACGCGGGTTCGTCCCGCAACCGGGCCACGGTCACGTCGTGGTGGGCGATTCGGCCGTAGGCAGCGATCAGGTCCTCGTCGTCGCTGTGCACGAAGGCGTACAGCTCCGCCTCGGGGCGGTCGGGGGCGAGCAGCCGCCGGGCCAGGGCGCCGTAGGCGTGTTCCAGGACCACGGGCTCGACCGGTTCGGCGAGGGCACGCAGCGAGCGGGCGCGTTCCGTCCAGCCGGGTTCAGCCGCACCGGAGCGCACCTCGCGGGCGAAGTCCAGCAGCAGCAGGGCGGCGCGCACCCGGGCGCCCATCTCCTGCGGGAAGCCGCGCAGCAGGTCGTGGGCGAGTTCCGGGGCGTCCTCGTCGTCGAGGGGGGCGCCCAGCGCGGCGTCCACCAGACGCGCCCACGTGCCGGCCGTCCGGTGGGCGTCGGACGTGGTCTCCCCCAGCAGCGACCGGGCCTCGCCCGCCGTGGGGGTGCCCTCGCCCCACACCAGGCCCACGGCCGTGCGCAGCACCAGCGGCTCGGCGAACGGGGACATGCCCGCGGCCCGCAGCACCGTGTGCAGGACCGTCACCCGGTCCGTCCCGCGCGCCTTGGCGCCGGGCGCCTCGGCGCACATCCGCAGGTGCGGCAGCGCCTGCGTCCCGGTGAACGGCAGGGCGACCTGGAGAAGCAAGCGCTCCGTCCCCGCCGGGTCGTCCGGAGCGAGCCGGTCCAGCTCGCCGAGCAACGCCGTACGCACGTCGAACTGCTCGTCCAGCAGGTCGAGCAGCGTGCGGCACCCGCCGGCCTCCGGGTCCTCGAGCAGGGCGCGGGCCAGCCGGTGGACGACACCGGGGAGCAACTCCTCGCAGTCCATGCCGAGTAGCCGCACGAGCCGCAGCAACTGCACCGTCCGCGCCACCCGGGTGACCCCGGTGGCCAGTTCGGCCAGCATCTCGTCCCCGAGCTCCTCGACCAGCGCGGTGACCGCCTGCTCCCCGGCGGCCTCGGCGAAGGCCGACCGCGCGGGTGGTTCGAGCGCCGCGTCGCCGCCCCGCACCGCTTCCGTGACCAGCAGCGCGGCCAGCGGCGCGGTGACCGCCGCGGGGCTGCGGCCGTCCAACGCGGTGAGCAGCCTCAGTGCGGCGGCGCATTCGGCGGCCGTGCGGTCGTCGGCGGGCGCGGTCAGCGCGTCGGTCAGCTGCCGGGTCCGTTTCTCGTCCAGCGCGTACGGCCGTTCGGCGGCCCAGTCGGCGGCGGCGGCGCGCTCGGCCGAACCGAGCGGGATGCCCGCGCCCAGTGCCGTCACGGCCAGTGGGCCGGCGGCGAAGGGCTCGCCCGGCAGCTCCGCGGCCTCCCGGAAGAGTTCCGGTGCGCGGCTGCGCCAGATCCGGGCGGCGGTGCCCGCCCAGGCGTCCTGCGCCGTCGCCGCGGGCCGTGGGCCGGCCGCGGAGTGCACCCGGAAGCGGGGGTCGCGCACGTCGGGAGCGTCCTCGGGGAGAACCCCGACGGCCTGGTGCGAGGTGCGCCCGGGCTGCCGGGTGTACGTGGTGAAGGTCAGCCGCTCCGCGTGCTCCCGGGGCAGGACGGCCGTGGCCAGGGCGATCCACCGGGCCACGTCCGCGCTCTGCCGCTCCACGAGGACGACCTGCGGTGCGGACGGATCCTCGCTCACCCGCCGCAGATCGGCGAGGACGGCGGCGAGCCACGGACCACGGGAGACCGCGAAGTCACCGAGACCTTCGCGGGAGAACCCCCGGGAAGGGCCGCTCGACAGGGCCATCGAGGTCAACGGGTCGGCCGGTGTGCGGTCCGGCGCGGCGGAGAGCCATCCGGCGGCGCCCCACGCGGCGACCGGGAGGATCCGGCCCGGGACGGACGTACCCGCCGGGAGATGCACGGCGTGGGCATGGAACCCGCCCCCGCCCACGGCCACCGTACGGCTGAGCAGATGGCTGCCGTCGGCAAGCGCGGTGAAGCCGAACGCGACCGGCAGCGAACGGAGTTCGGCGCCGGTCAGCCGTTGCGGGGTGCCTGCGGGAGCCTCGTAGGCGAGGAGCGGGGCGGCCTCCGCGCGTATCGGCCCGGGTATCGCGGGGTCCACGGCGGTGAACCGGCCCTCCGGCTCCCCGCCCCCGGCCGTGACGGAGATGTAGTGCAACTGCGGGAGGCTCATGCGTCGGCCCTCATCGTCCCTGCCACGTCCGGTCCCCATGACACGCACCGGCTTGCCGCGCGCCGCCCTGTCGGGACGGCCGGAACCGGTGGAGCGACGACCCCGGCGGGGAGCTTTCCGCAGTCGTGCGGGCGACGTTATCAAGGCCTGACGCCCCGTTGGGCCGCATGCGGCCCGAAGCCGGGGCTGCGGATTCCGCACGGCGGATGACAGGCGGGCCGGCCCGCCGCCGCCCGGCCGGGTGTCCGGTCCGCGGAGCGTGGGCGGACCGCCCGGCGCCACCCTGCCCGGCCGGACCCGTTGACAAAACGGAGCAGTGTTCCGTAAATTAAGTGGAACAGCGTTCCGATTGTGTGACCGCGGAGAACGCTTCCGACTCCACACCCCGCCGCCGGCCCGACATGCCCGGGGGCGGGGGAAATCGAAGGGAAAGCGCATCATGAGCGCATCGACCCGCACGGCCGGTACCTCCGGGCCGCCCACCCCGGTCCTCTCGGTCAGCCCCGTGGTGCTGCCGATCCCCGGCCGGCCCGTGGACCTTCAGATACGGGTCTCCGCGCCCGTGACCGGCCGTAACCTTCCGGTCGTCCTCCTCTCGCACGGCCAGGGCCACTCGAACCACCTCTCCTCGCTGGACGGGTACGCCCCTCTCGCCGACTTCTGGGCCGCGCACGGCTTCGTCGTCATCCAGCCCACCCATCTCAGCTCCGCGACCCTGGACCTGGACCCCGCTACTCCCGGGGCGCCGCTGTTCTGGCGCTCGCGGACCGAGGACATGCGGCACATCCTCGACCGGCTCGACGCGGTCGAGGCCGCCGTCCCGCAACTCGCCGGCCGCCTGGACCACGACAAGATCGCCGTGGCCGGGCACTCCATGGGCGGACACACCGCGAGCCTGCTGCTGGGCGCCACGGTCACCGATCCGCACGACGGCACGGACGAGGACACGGCCGATCCCCGCATCAAGGCGGGCGTCCTGCTCGCCGCGCCCGGCCGGGGCGGCGACGCCCTCAGCGCGACCGCGGCCGCCGGCCTCTCCTTCCTGCGGACCACGGACTTCTCCCGGATGGCCACGCCCGCGCTCGTGGTCGCCGGGGACAAGGACGACTCCGCCCATCTGACGGTCAACGGCTGGCAGTGGCACGCCGATCCGTACGTCCTCTCCCCGGGGCGCAAGTCCCTGCTCACCCTGTTCGGCGCGGAGCACGGGCTCGGCGGAGTGTCCGGTTACGACGTCGCGGAGACCACGGACGAGAGCCCGGCGCGGGTGGCCGCCGTCCAGCAGCTCACCTGGGCCTACCTGCGTAGCGAGCTCTATCCCGGGGACCCCGCCTGGCGGTCTGCCTGCGAGGCGCTGACGGCCGGCCCCGACCCGCTCGGACGCGTGGAGTCCAAGGAGGTGGAGTCCAGGTAATCCGGGGGCCCGGTATTCCGCACCGCCGTGACGCACCGGCCGGCCCGGCGTCGCCGCGCGGGGGTGCGGGCGCGGAGCGCCGCTCCCCTGTGCGCCGTGCACGTACGCCGTGGTGGAATGTCTGCGGTTGCGGGCCCGGACGCAGGGCCGAGAGCCCGGACGCACGGCGAAGGCGGTCGAGAGAAGGACCATGCAGAAGCGCGACAAGCCCACGCACCTGATCGAGTTCGAGACCATGGTGCTCGGGCGGCACCTCCAGCCGAGCGCACCCCGCTCCAGGCGGGGCGGCGGACTGGACCGCAGCGCGTACCTCCTGCTCAGCCGCATCCGCATGCAGGGCCCGATGTCCATCGGGCAGCTCAGCGACGCCTTCGGCCTGGACGCCTCCACCCTCAACCGGCAGACCGCCGCCATGCTGAGGGCCGGTCTCGTCGAGCGCATCCCCGATCCGGACGGCGGCATCGCCCGCAAGTTCCGGATCACCGAGGAGGGGCAGAACGGTCTCGACGCGGAGCGCGCCGAGAACATCCGGGGCCTGGAACGGGTCATGGCCGAGTGGGCTCCGGAGGAGGTCGCCGACTTCGCCGGCTACCTCAAACGCCTCAACATCGACATCGAGAACCTCGACGGGCGCCCCTGGCCCCGCCCCTGACCCCGCCGGGCCCGGCGGGCACCCCGCCGCGGGGCGTCCCGCTCCCGCGGTGTGAAGCACAACTGCGGCGGCGCTTAAGAAATCCTCGATGGACCTCGGGCCCCGGGTACGGCAGATTTCTCCGTGACGGCAGAGGGCGCCGGCACGCGGAGCGGACGCACGCGTCCCGGCCTGTCCCGTCAGCCGTGACACCCCCCGTCCACCCCGGGCCGCAGGCCGCCTTCGGCATGCCCCCGGCCCGGGGTATTCACCCGTACCAGGTACAGGGAGCCGCAGCAGTGAAGGCACTCGTGAAGCAGAAGGCCGAGCCGGGACTCTGGCTGATGGACGTACCGGAGCCGGAGATCGGCCCCGGGGACGTCCTGATCAAGGTCCTGCGCACCGGGATCTGCGGCACCGACCTCCACATCCGCGCCTACGACGGGTGGGCGCAGCAGGCCGTGCGCACCCCCCTCGTCCTGGGCCACGAGTTCGTCGGCGAGGTGGCGGACCTCGGCGCCGACGTCGTCGACATCAAGGTCGGCGACCTGGTCAGCGGCGAGGGCCACCTCGTCTGCGGCAAGTGCCGCAACTGCCTCGCCGGGCGGCGCCACCTCTGCCGCTCCACGCTCGGGCTCGGCGTGGGCCGGGACGGCGCCTTCGCCGAGTACCTGTCGCTGCCCGCCTCGAACGTATGGGTGCACCGGGAGAAGGTCGACCTCGACGTCGCCGCCATCTTCGACCCGTTCGGCAACGCCGTGCACACCGCGCTCTCCTTCCCGCTGGTCGGCGAGGACGTGCTGATCACCGGCGCGGGCCCCATCGGCATCATGGCCGCCGCCGTCGCCCGGCACGCCGGCGCGCGCAACGTCGTCATCACCGACGTCAGCGAGCCCCGCCTCGAACTGGCCAGGAAGGTCGGCGTCAGCCTCGCCCTCGACGTCGGCAAGGAGACCATCGCCGACGGTCAGCGCCGCCTCGGCCTGCGCGAGGGCTTCGACATCGGCCTGGAGATGTCCGGCCGCCCCGAAGCCATGCAGGACATGATCGCCAACATGACGCACGGCGGCCGGATCGCCATGCTCGGACTGCCGTCCGGCCAGTTCCCCGTGGACTGGTCGCGCATCGTCACCTCCATGCTCACGATCAAGGGCATCTACGGCCGTGAGATGTACGAGACGTGGTACGCCATGTCCGTGATGCTCGAAGGCGGACTCGACCTCGCCCCCGTGATCACCGGGCGGTACGGCTACCGCGACTTCGAGGCGGCCTTCGACGACGCCGCCGGCGGTCGCGGCGGCAAGGTCCTGCTCGACTGGGCCGCCTGAAGCTCTTCGTACGCACCCGTACCCACCTGGGAGACCTCCTCATGTTCGCCTCCGTGCGCGACGACCTGTCCACCACCCTCGACGAGATCCGGGACGCCGGGCTCCAGAAGCCCGAGCGCGTGATCGGCACCCCCCAGTCGGCCACCGTCGCCGTCACCTCCGGCGGCCGCGCCGGTGAGGTGCTCAACTTCTGCGCCAACAACTACCTTGGCCTGGCCGACCACCCCGAGGTCGTCGCCGCCGCCCACGAGGCGCTGGACCGCTGGGGCTACGGCCTGGCGTCCGTCCGCTTCATCTGCGGCACGCAGGAGGTCCACAAGGAGCTGGAGCAGCGGCTCTCGGCCTTCCTCGGCCAGGAGGACACGATCCTCTACTCCTCCTGCTTCGACGCCAACGGCGGTGTCTTCGAAACCCTCCTCGGCCCCGAGGACGCGGTGATCTCCGACGCCCTCAACCACGCCTCCATCATCGACGGCATCCGCCTGTCCAAGGCCGAGCGCTACCGCTACGCCAACCGCGACATGGCCGATCTGGAGGAGCAGCTCAAGAAGGCCTCCGGCGCCCGCCGGCGGCTCGTCGTCACCGACGGCGTCTTCTCCATGGACGGCTACGTCGCCCCGCTGGCGGAGATCTGCGACCTCGCCGACCGCTACGACGCCATGGTCATGGTCGACGACTCGCACGCCGTGGGCTTCGTCGGCCCCGGCGGCCGGGGCACCCCGGAACTGCACGGCGTCATGGACCGCGTCGACATCATCACCGGCACGCTCGGCAAGGCCCTGGGCGGGGCGTCCGGCGGCTACGTCGCGGCCCGCGCCGAGATCGTCGCCCTGCTGCGCCAGCGCTCGCGCCCGTACCTGTTCTCCAACTCGCTGGCCCCGGTCATCGCCGCCGCCTCCCTCAAGGTCATCGACCTCCTGGAGTCCGCGGGAGACCTGCGCGAGCGGCTCGACGCCAACACCGCGCTCTTCCGTTCCCGGATGACCGAGGAGGGCTTCGACATCCTGCCCGGCGACCACGCCATCGCCCCCGTCATGATCGGCGACGCGGCGAAGGCGGGCCGGATGGCGGAGCTGCTCCTCGAGCGCGGTGTCTACGTGATCGGGTTCTCCTACCCCGTCGTACCCCAGGGGGCCGCGCGCATCCGCGTCCAGCTCTCCGCCGCCCACTCCACCGAGGACGTCAACCGCGCCGTGGACGCGTTCGTCGACGCGCGGGCCGCGCTGGGCGAGTAGCGCGTACCACCCCGCCGGCCTGGGACAATGGGCGCATGATCGATGCACGGCGGCTGCGTATTCTCCGTGCGGTGGCGGACCACGGCACGGTGACCGCGGCCGCCGCCGCGCTCTACCTCACCCCCTCCGCGGTCTCCCAGCAGCTCGCCGCGCTCGAACAGGAGACCGGGCACCGGCTGGTGGAGCGCGGGGCGCGGGGTGCCCGGCTGACGGCCGCCGGGGAGATCCTGCTGAACCACGCCAACGAGGTACTCGCCCAGCTGGAGCGGGCCGAGGCGGAGCTCGCCGACTACGCGGCCGGGGTGGCGGGCACGGTCACCGTCGCCGCGTTCGCCACGGGTATCGCCCTCGTGCTCGCCCCCGCCATCGCCGAACTGACGCGCACCGCGCCCGGCATCCGGGTGCGGGTGCAGGACGCGGAGGGCGACGCGAGCGTACCCATGGTCCTGGACCGGCAGGTCGACGTGGCGGTCGCCGTCGAGTACCGGGGCGCGCCCGGAGCGGACGACCGGCGGCTGACCCGGGTGCCCCTGTACTCCGAGCCCTTCGACGCGGTGCTGCCGGTCGGCCACCGGCTCGCCGGGCAGGGGCACGTCGCCGTCGCCGACCTCGCCGAGGACCACTGGATCGGCCCGTACCCCGGTAACCCCTGCCATGACGTGGTGGTCCTGGCCTGCGAGTACGCCGGCTTCGCACCGCGGCTCGAGCACTCCTCGGACGACTTCCACGCGGTGCTCGCCCTGGCCGGGGCGGGGGCCGGGGTGGCCCTGGTACCCCGGTCGGCGCTGCGGGGCGCGGAGCCCGGGGGAGTCGTCGTACGCCCTGTGGAGGGCAGCGCCCCCACCCGGCGGGTCTTCGCCGCCGTACGCCAGGGGGCCGAGGGCCACCCGCTGATCAAGCCCGTACTGGAGGCGCTGGGGGCGGCGGCCGGACTCGCGTAGGTCCCGCGGGGCGCCGGGTGCCCGGGGAGCGGGGCCTCGCCGGGCCGAGCCGCCTGCCGCCGGGCCCGGCCGGACGGTGCACGCGCGACGCGGCGTGCTCACGCGGGCTGCAGCAGATCCCACCTGTTGCCGTACAGGTCCTCGAAGACCGCGACGGAGCCGTACGCCTCGTGCCGGGGCTCCTCCAGGAACCGGACACCGGCCGCCCGCATCCGGGCGTGGTCGCCCACGAAGTCTTCCGTGTGCAGGAAGAAGCCCACCCGGCCGCCCGTCTGCGCCCCGACAGCAGCGCGCTGGGCCTCGTCCTTGGCGCGGGCGAGCAGCAGCCCCGTGCCCTGCGTTCCGCGCGGCCTGACCACCACCCAGCGGGAGCCGTCGCCCCGGTCGCTGTCCTCGACCAGCTCGAAGCCGAGGGCGCCCGTGTAGAAGGAGAGGGCTTCGTCGTAGTCGCGGACGACCAGGGTGACCAGGGCGACGTGGGGCATGGGTGATCCTCGTCCTCGGTGAGCGGTGGCCACGGCGGAAGGCGGTGGTTATACGTAACACTACCGTCGGCTCCCCGCCGGTGCCCGCTCGGGACCGCCGGCTCGGACGGCCGGTCCGCCGCCATCGCAGGCTCGGGGAGAATGCCCGCCATGGACACCAGCGACCTCGCCGCGCTGACGGGCCGAGCCCGCAGCCTCGCCGCCACCGGCCGCCGCATCCTCGGCATCGCGGGCCCGCCGGGCTCCGGGAAGTCCACCCTGGCCGCCCGTCTCGTGGACGCCCTCCGAGGACGCGCGGTGCTCGTCCCGATGGACGGCTTCCACCTCGCGCAGTGCGAGCTCGCCCGCCTGGGCCGGGCCGATCGCAAGGGGGCTCCCGACACCTTCGACGCCGCCGGATACCTGGCCCTGCTGCGGCGGCTGCGTCACCCGGAGCCGACGGGGCCTGTGTACGCGCCCACGTTCGACCGGGCGCTGGAGGAGCCGATCGCCGGAGCCGTACCCGTCCACCCGGACACCCCGCTCGTGGTGACCGAGGGCAACTACCTGCTCCTGGACGAGGAACCCTGGGCGTCCGTACGCCGGCTGCTGGACGAGGCCTGGTTCGTGGACGTCGATCCGGAGCTACGGGTGCGCCGGCTCGTGGACCGGCACGTCCGGTTCGGCAGGTCCCGCCCGCAGGCCGAGCGCTGGGCCGCCGGGTCCGACGAACGCAACGCGCGGCTGGTGGAGCGGTACCGCGACCGCGCCGACCTGGTGGTGCGGCTGCCGGACACGCCCTGACCCCCGCCCCGGCCACGTGCACCGGGACCCGGCAGGCAGGATGCTGTGTGCCACCCCCGCCCCGCCATCCCCGCCCCGCCATCCCCGTCCCGCCTCATCCGTCCCGTCCCGCCTCACCCCGTCCCGTGCAGTCAGCCAGGAGGTCTCCATGCCCAGCACCGACCAGCCCGTGCCCTTCACCGCCGACGACTACCGCGCCCGCATGGCCCGCGCGGCCGAGTCCGCGGACGCCGCCGGTCTCGCCGGCGTCCTGGTGGCGCCCGGCCCCGACATGGTCCACCTCACCGGCTACCGGCCGACCGCGGAGACCGAGCGGCTCACCCTGCTGGTCCTGCGGGCCGGGCAGGAACCCGCACTCGTCGTACCGGCCCTGGAGGCCGCCGACGCCGAGCGGGCGACCGGCGCCCCCGCGCTCACCCTGCACGACTGGACGGACGCCACCGACCCCTACGCCCTGGCGGCCGGACTCCTGGACGCCGAGGGCCGGTTCGGGGTCAGCGACAACACCTGGGCCCTGCACCTGCTCGCCCTGCAGGAGCGCCTGCCGGGCACCTCGTACGCCTCGCTCACCGCCGCGCTGCCCATGCTGCGCGCCGTCAAGGACGCGGCCGAACTGGAGCGCCTCGCGGCGGCGGGGGCGGCCGCCGACGCCACGTACGAGCGGATCCTCACGGTCCGCTTCTCCGGACGCCGGGAGAGCGAGGTGGCCGCCGATCTGGCCGCCCTGCTCACCGGGTACGGCCACACGCAGGTCGACTTCACCGTCGTCGGCTCCGGCCCCAACGGCGCCAACCCGCACCACGAGGCGGGGGACCGGGTCATCGAGCGGGGTGACATGGTGGTCCTGGACTTCGGCGGGCTGAAGCACGGCTACGGCTCCGACACCTCCCGTACCGTCCACGTCGGCGAACCCACCGCCGAGGAGCAGCGGGTGCACGACGTCGTACGGGAGGCGCAGGAGGCCGGCTGCCGTGCCGTGCGGCCCGGGATCGCCTGCCAGGAGATCGACCGGGCGGCCCGTGCCGTCATCACCGAATTCGGGTACGGCGAGCGTTTCATCCACCGCACCGGCCACGGCATCGGCGTCACCACCCACGAGCCGCCCTACATGATCGAGGGCGAGGAGCAGCGGCTCGTACCCGGCATGTGCTTCTCCGTGGAGCCCGGCATCTACCTCCCGGGCCGCTTCGGGGTCCGCATCGAGGACATCGTCACGGTCACGGAGGACGGCGGCCGGCGGCTGAACACCACCTCGCGCGAGCTGGCCGTCGTGGAGTAGGGAGCCGGCCGTGCGCCGGCGGGAAGCGGGGGAACCCGCCGGCGCACACCGGACGGAGGCGGGTCACTCGTCGGCGAGCAGCACGCACGACTCGGGCGGCAGGTGCAGCACCCCGTCGGCACCGGGCACGTCCACCGGGTCCCAGGCGGCCAGGACCCGGCCGGCGCCGGATCGGTGCCGGCCGACGCCGAGGGGGACGCCGGCCGGCCGGCCCGCGAGGTTGACCACGATCCGCAGGTCGCCCCGGCGGTAGGCGAGCCAGCGCGCCTCCTCGTCGAACGCGGTCCTCACCGAGGCCAGATCCGGATCGCAGAGGTCGGGCAGGGCCCTTCGCAGGGCGATCAGCTCGCGGTACCAGGCCCGCACGCGGGTGTGCGGTGCGCGCTCGGCCTCGCTCCAGTCGAGACAGGAGCGTGCCCGGGTGCGCGGGTCCTGCGGATCGGGGATGTCCTCCTCCGCCCACCCGTGCGCCGCGAACTCCCGCCGCCTGCCGTTGCGTACGGCCTCGGCGAGCTCCGGGTCCGTGTGGTCGGTGAAGAACTGCCACGGCGTACGGGCTCCCCACTCCTCGCCCATGAAGAGCATCGGGGTGAAGGGCCCGGTGAGGACGAGGGCGGCGGCGCAGGCCTGGAGCCCGGGGGAGAGGGAGGCGGCGAGCCGGTCCCCGAGGGCGCGGTTGCCGATCTGGTCGTGGGTCTGGGCGTAGCCGACGAAGCGGTGGCCCGGGGTCCGGGAGACGTCGACGGGGCGGCCGTGTGTCCGCCCCCGGAAGGTGGAGTAGGTGCCGTTGTGGAAGAACACGCTGGTCACCGTCTTGGCCAGAGCGGCCAGGGGGGCGGCCGCGAAGTCGGCGTAGTACCCCTGGGACTCACCGGTGAGGGCGGCGTGCAGGGCGTGGTGGAAGTCGTCGTTCCACTGGGCGTGCAGGCCGAGGCCGCCCTCGGGGCGTGGCCTGGTCGTACGCGGATCGCAGAGGTCGGACTCGGCGATCAGCGTGAGTGGCCGGCCGAGCTCGGCGGCGAGCGCGTCCACCGCCGCGGAGAGCTCCTCCAGAAAGGTGAGCGCCCGGCCGTCGGCCAGCGCGTGGACGGCGTCCAGTCGCAGCCCGTCCAGGCGGTAGTCCCGCAGCCAGGCGAGCGCGCTGCCGAGCAGGTAGGCGCGCACCTCGTCGGAACCGGGCGCGTCGAGGTTGACGGCCGCGCCCCACGGCGTGTGGTGGGTGTCGGTGAAGTACGGGCCGAAGGCGGGCAGGTGGTTGCCCGACGGGCCGAGGTGGTTGTGCACGACGTCCAGGACGACCGCGAGCCCCAGCCCGTGCGCCGCGTCGGTGAAGCGCTTGAGGCCGGCCGGGCCGCCGTACGGTTCGTGCACGGCCCACAGCGACACCCCCTCGTACCCCCATCCGTGCGTGCCGGGGAACGGGCAGACGGGCATCAGCGACACATGGGTGATGCCGAGGTCCACCAGGTGACCGAGCCGTTCGGCCGCGGCGTCGAAGGTACCCGCCTCCGTGAACGTACCGACGTGCAGCTCGTACAGGACGGCCCCGGCCGATCCGCGCCCCGCCCACGGGTGCCGCCAGGCGTACGCGTCCTGGTCGACGACCGCGCTCTCGCCGTCGGGTCCGTCCGGCTGCCGGCGCGAGCGCGGGTCCGGCAGCACCGGGCCGCCGTCGAGCGCGAAGCCGTACCGGTCGCCGTCGGCCGCCTCCGCCTCGGCCGTCCACCAGCCCGCACGGAGCGGATCGCGCTCCATGGGCTGCCGCCCGCCCGCCGTGCTCAGCACGGCCGACCCGGCCTGAGGGGCCCACACCTCGAACAGCATCCACCACTCCTCGTCCGTGGTCCGCGGCCCGGGCGGGGCCCCGCGGCCGGCGGACGTCGCACTGCGCGGCCCTGGGCACTGGAGCGAGCCCGTACCCGGCCATTAGGGTCTGGTCCTGATCATTGCCCTGCCGGGTTGCGCTCATACGTAGCGAAGCCGGGCAGTCACCCAAGGTCCCTCTTACGGCTGCTGGAGTCCGAGATGACCGTTCCGACGTTCCCGCCCGGCTTCCTGTGGGGCGCCTCAGCCTCCGCTTTCCAGACCGAGGGGGCGTACGACGCCGACGGCAAAGGGCCGTCCGGCTGGGACGCCTTCGCCGCTCAGCCCGGCCGCATCAAGGACGGCACGGACACCACCCGGGGCACGGGCTTCCACGAGCGCTACAAGGAGGACGTCGCCCTGCTCGCCGGACTGGGCGCGGACGCCTTCCGCTTCTCCATCAGCTGGCCCCGCGTCGTGCCCGGCGGCAGCGGTGCGCTCAACCCGGCCGGGCTGGACTTCTACGACCGGCTCGTCGACGAACTCTGTTCCCACGGCATCACCCCGGCCCCGACCCTCTACCACTGGGACACCCCGCTCCCGCTGGACGAGGCCGGAGGCTGGCTCAACCGGGACACCGCCTACCGCTTCGCGGAGTACGCGGGCATCGTCGCCGAACGCCTCGCCGACCGGGTCCCCATGTGGATCACCATCAACGAACCCGCCGAGGTCACGCTCCTCGGCTACGCGCTCGGCGAGCACGCGCCCGGTCGCACCCTCCTCTTCGACGCGCTGCCCGCCGCGCACCACCAGCTCCTCGCCCACGGGCTGGCCGTACGGGCGCTGCGCGCCGCCGGAGCCGACAACATCGGCATCGCCCTCTCCCACACCCCCGTCTGGACGGCGGGGGAATCCGAGGAGGACCGCCTCGGCGCCGAGCTGTACGACACCCTGACCAACTGGCTGTTCGCCGACCCGGTCCTCACCGGCCGCTACCCCGACGAGAACGTCGCCGCGCTGATGCCGGGCCCCGTCGGGGACGACCTCAAGGTCATCTCCGCGCCCCTGGACTGGTACGGGGTCAACTACTACAGCCCCACCCTCGTCGGCGCGCCCGGCCCCGGCGCACCGGGGTCCTTCTCCGGATACACCATGCCTCCCGAACTCCCCTTCGGCATAAGGGAGATCGAGGGATACGACACCACCGACCTCGGCTGGCCCGTCGTCCCCCAAGGGCTCGCCGAGACCCTGGCCGGACTGCGGGGCCGCTTCGGCGACCGGCTGCCGCCCGTCTACATCACGGAGAACGGCTGCGCGGTCGACGAGCCCGTCGCCGACAGCCGCCGCATCGCCTTCCTGGAAGGGCACCTGGGCGCCCTGCGGACGGCCATCGATGCGGGCGTCGACGTCCGTGGCTACTTCACCTGGTCACTGACCGACAACGTGGAGTGGACCGAGGGCGCCAGCAAGCGCTTCGGCCTGGTCCACATCGACTACGAGACCCTCCGGCGCACCCCCAAGGAGTCGTACGCCTGGTACCGCGACGTGATCCGGGCCCAGCGCACGGGCGGTGCGACCGGCTGACGCCGCTCGCACCAGGCGCACGCGCTCTCCCGCACGATGCGGTGAAAGGCCGGGCGGACACGGCGGCCGTCGGCGTGTCGCCGGGGTGCGACGTCCGCCGCACCCTCGGCGGTCGCCGGTTCCGGTGCCTGCCGGGGGGAGCAGGTGAACAGGCAACCCCCGCCCGGAAAACGGGGTTTGCCGGACGCCTCCCGGGTCAGGAAGGCCGAAACCCGGGTGCGTCTGGACACCCCCGGCCCGTCGGACGGACAATCGGCACCGTGACGTCCTCCTTCGAGTCCTCCACGTATCCCGCGCGGCTGTCCGACGCCCAGCGCGACCGTGTCCTCGGTGTGCTCAGGGACGGCGCGGCCCAGGGCAGACTCTCCCACGACACCTTCCTGCGGCGGATGGAACTCGCCCTGGTGGCCCGGCGCGCCGAGGAACTGGAGGCGCTCACCGCCGACCTGGACACCGACGGGCGCTGGTCCCGGGGGCTGCTGCGCGCGGTGGGCGGCGTCTCCGCCTTCCCCGCGCGCCTGCGCAGGGCCTGGCAGTCGGAGCGGCTGCCCAAGCTCCTCCTGCCCGTACCGGGACCGCACCCGCTGCACATCGGACGCGATCCGGGCAACGGACTGCGGCTCAGCCACGAGACGGTGTCCCGGCGCCACGCGGAACTGACGGCCCACGGCAGCCGGTGGATCCTGCGCGACCTCGGCTCGACGAACGGCACCTGTGTCAACGGCCGGCGGGTCATCGGCTCCGTCCCGGTGCGCGACGGCGACCAGGTGAGCTTCGGGCGGATCACCTTCCGGCTCTCGGCCCCCGGGTCCGGCCGGGCCGTCTGAGGCACCGCACCTGACGCCCCGGCACCTTCCGCCCTCCCGCGCCTTCGCCCGGGGGTCCCTGCGGCGTACGTCCTGATGACCGTTCCCCGTGCTCCATGTGGCACTCGAGTACTACGCGCAACCCGTTCGCAGACGGATTCGTGGAACCTCCCCCGCCTCGTACCGTCTTGATCAGAGACGGACGACGGCCGACGCCCGCCCCCGGAACCACGGTTCCCGGGCGGGCGCGACAGCGGGCAGGTGGCACGGGTGACACAGGTGACTCAGCGGGAACCGGCGAAGCACAAGGCGTTCGCCCCCGAATACCAGGGGGCCCTCGGCGCCCTGTCGGTGAACTCCTCCCTCACCGAGGTGCTGGAGAAGGGCGTCGAGGAACTGCGGGCCGCGGAGGCCGCCGGGCAGCAGCGGGAGATGGCACGCTGCGGCCTCGCCGTCGCGGAGGCCTACCGGCGGCTGGGACGGATCACGGACGCCGACGCGGCCTGGAAGGCGAGTTACCGCGCCGCACGCTCGGCGGGGGACACCGGGGCGATGGCCTGGGCCCTGTGGAGCGGCGGCACACTCGCCCGCCAGCGGGGCGCCCTGGCACTGGCCTACCGGCTGCTCGGGCTCGCGGCCGAACTGGGCGAACGCGGTGGCGACGTCGTGGTGCGCGGCTACTCCCTCGCCGGGCTCGCCGAGACGGGCCGCATCCAGGGCGACTACCAGGCCGTCGGTGAACTGCACGAACAACTGCTCGCCGAGGCACGCCGGCGCGGAGAGGCCCGGCACACGGTGTGGGCGCTCGAAGGCATAGCGCAGATGCACCGGAACACCGGTGACTACGACCGTGCGCTCGCCCTCTTCGAGGAGGCGGCCGAAACCGCCGGCCGAGCCGACGACCGGCGCGGACGGGCCTGGGCCCTGCGCGGGATAGCCGACGTCCTGTCCGTACGCGACGGCGACGTGGAGCGGGCGCTGGAGCTGCTCGCGGAGGCCGAAGTGACCTGCCGCGAGATGAAGTTGTCCAGCGCACTGGCCTACAACCAGAAGATGCGCGGCAACGTGCACTACCGGGCCGGGCTGTACGCGCAGGCCCGGGACGACTACCGGCAGGCGCTGGCCGGGTTCCGGGAGATGAACGAACCCAGGGGAACCGCGTTGGCCCGGCTGGGGCTCGCCAAGTCACTGGCCCGGCTCGGGCGGAACCCGGTGGAGACCGCCGCGGAACTGGCCCGACTGCGCCGGACGCTGGACCGGATCGGTCTGCGGCACGCCCGGGACATGGTCGACAAGGCGGCGGCCGAACTGGGCGTGGGAGCCCTGCCCGACGGGGACGGCGGCACCGAGGAGGAGGCGGCGCGATGACCTCCCCCACCGTCGCCCCGGCCGGGACCGCCCCCCGGGTACTCGCCCGCTGCCGCGACCTCGTACGGCCCGCCCTCTCCACCGCGCTCGCACGGCTCCACCCCTGGCCCCACGAGATGGCCTCCTTCGCCCTCGGCCGGAGCACGGCCGGCGCCGCACGGGCCGACGGAGCACCGGCCGACGGGGCCTCCGAGGGCAAGGGCGTACGCCAGGCCCTCGCCGTACTGTGCGCGGAGGCGGCCGGGGCACCAGGACAGAGCGCCGTCGCCGGCGCGGTCGCCGTCGAACTGACCCACGCCTTCACCCTCGTCCACGACGACATCATGGACGGCGACGGAACCCGGCGGCAGCGGGAGACCGTGTGGAAGGCGTACGGCACCGGAGCCGCCGTACTGGCCGGGGACGCACTCTTCGCCCTCGCGGTCCAGACCCTCGCCGAGGCCCCCGGGCCGCACACCGCAGCGGCCGTGCGCCGCCTGTCGCAGACGCTGGGCGGCCTGGTGCACGGCCAGGCGGACGACCTGCTGTTCGCGGCGCGCCCCTGGACGGGGCCCGAAGCCGTCGGCCCCGACGAGTACCGGACCATGGCGGAGCTCAAGACCGGCACCCTGCTGGGCTGCGCCGCGGCGCTCGGCGGCCTGCTGGGCGGGGCGCCGGCCGCGACCGTCACCGCGCTCGACCGGACCGGGCGCCACCTCGGGGTGGCCTTCCAGGCCGTCGACGACCTGCTCGGCATCTGGGGCGACCCGGCGGTGACCGGTAAGCCCGTCCACAGCGACCTGCGGCAGCGGAAGAAGACCTACCCGGTGCTGGCCGCCCTCGCCGGTGAGGGCCGCGCCGCCCAGGAGCTCGCGGCCCTCCTGAACTCCCCGCTTCCCCTCGACGACACCGGCGCGGTCCGCGCGGCAGCGCTCGTCGAGGCGGCGGGCGGCCGCACCGCCACCCTGGACGAGGCCCGCCGCCACCTCGACGCCGCCCGCGCCTGTCTGCGGAGCGTCCCCCTCGCCCCGGGGCCCGTGGCCGAGATCGAGGTGCTGCTCGGATTCCTGCTCCACCGCACGGAATGAGGAGGAGGCGGCGGCAGACAGGCTCCTCAGCCGGAGCCCTTCAGCGCCGCCTTCGTGAGCAGGGCCACGGGACGTTCCGCGAACAGGTCGGCGAGCGCGACCGTGGCGCCCGTGAACTCCCGGCCCGGAGCGAGCTCGTCGCGCCACGGGCCCTCGTCCGGCAGCGCCAGTGCCGTGTCGCGCCAGCCGCCCTCCTCGGCGAGGCGCAGCGACAGCCGGGTCACCGCGGTGACCGCTTCGCCGGACCGGGAGAACGCCAGGCAGTGGGAGGCCGCCGGGCCCCGCGCCGCGAGCGGGGCGTACGTACCCGACTCGCCGAAGAGGTCCCGGCGCTCCCGGCGGAGGCGCAGTGCGGCGGCGGTGATCTCCGCCTTCTCGTCCCTCCCCCCGTCCGGCCGGGTGAAGGGCCGCCGGTTGTCCGGGTCGACCAGGGCGGTGTACTCCCGCTCCGTGCCCTGGTACAGGTCGGGCACGCCCGGCATCGTCAGGTGCACCAGCGCGGCGCCCAGCACGTTGGCCCGGACGAAGGGGGCGAGCGTGTCCGCGAACCGGGTCAGTACGTCCCGCGCCTCGCCCGCGTCGCTGCCCGGGCCCGCCGCCACGAAGTCGCTCACCGCACGCTCGTACCCCGGATCGGGCTCCGTCCAGCTGGTGAACAGACCGGCCTCCCGGACGGACTTCAGCAGGGCGGGCACCAGCCGGCCCGCCATCTCCCCTGCGGGCAGACCGGCGCAGCCGTACGCGGACTGCCAGGCCTGCCACGCCAGCTGCGGGTCCGGGGCTGCCACGGCCGTCGACCGGGTCAGCTGCGCCACCAGCGAGGACCACCGTTCGGGGCACTCGGACAGGACCGCGATCCGGGCCCGTACGTCACCGCTGCGCTTGGTGTCGTGCGTGGTCAGCACCGTGCCGGTGGCCGGCCAGTCCCGGGCCAGCCGTGTGCAGAAGGAGTGGAACTCCTGCGGGCTCACCGCCGGCCTGCCGGGGTCGCCGCCGACTTCGGTCGCCGAGATCAGCGGTACGTAGCGGTAGAAGGCCGTGTCCTCCACCGACTTGGCGTGCAGCGCGGACGCCGTCTGCGCGAACCGGGTACAGAACGCCGCGTGGTCCGGTCCGTCCCCGAGCCGGCCCAGCGCCAGCCCCCGCACCACGTCGACCGCCTCCGCCTCCTGGGGGACGGCGAACACCGCCTTGGCGTCCCGGACCGCGTCGGGCGGCAGCGTCGCCTCCGCGGTCTCCGTGAGGGGTCCGCCCGCCGTGACGTACGGGCGGTAGACCGGGACGCGCACGAGCAACTCGCGCACCGCCGTGTGCAGCGCCCACGGGGCGTGGTCGCGCAGGTCGGGGTCCACGGCGCAGACCCGCGCGGCGAGGCGGGTGAGCCACTCCGTCTCGGCGGCGAGGTCGTGGGTGACCACGCGGTAGGCGGCGCGCCGGACGGTGGCCGTCCAGTAGCCGCCGCGGTCCCCGGGCGGTCCCGCGAAGTCCCGGTAGCGGCCGAGCAGGTCGGCGCTGCCCATCGGATCCGTGAAGACGCCGTCGACCCGGTGCAGCGCGTCGTACCCGGTGGTCCCGGCGACGGCCCAGCCGGCGGGGAGCACCTCGGAGCCGGTCAGGATCTTCTCCACCACCGTCCACCGTCCCTCGGTGGCCTCGGCGAGCCGCTCCAGGTACGCGGCGGGTTCGGCCAGGCCGTCCGGGTGGTCGACGCGCAGTCCGTCGACGACTCCCTCCCGGACCAGCCGCAGGATCGTGCCGTGGGTGGCGGCGAAGACGTCGGGGAGCTCCACCCGGACCCCGATGAGGTCGGAGATCGTGAAGAACCTGCGGTAGTTCAGCTCGGTGCGGGCCAGACGCCACCAGCCGAGCCGGTAGTGCTGGGCGGCCAGCAGCTCCCGCAGCGGGAGGCCGGCCGTTCCCTCGCGGAGGGGGAACTCCTGCTCCCCGTAGCGGAGGACGGGCGTGCCGTCGTCCCGTTCGGCCACCTCGATGCTGCCGCTCTCCTCACCGATCCGCCCGGCGAGGACCGGCATCAGGATCTTCCCGCCGCCCGCCTCCCAGTCGATGTCGAACCAGTGGGCGTAAGGGGACGCGCGCCCCTCGCGCAGCACCTCCCACAGCGGCCGGTTGTGGCGGGGCGCGGTCGCCATGTGGTTGGGCACGATGTCCAGGATCAGTCCGAGGCCGTGCGCGCGGGCCGTGGCGGCCAGCCGCCGCAGCCCCTCCTCACCGCCGAGCTCGGCCCGCACCCGGCCGTGGTCGACGACGTCGTAGCCGTGACCGGAGCCGGGCACGGCCTCCAGGACGGGGGACAGGTGCAGATGGGAGACGCCGAGCGTGGCGATGTACGGCACGGCGTCCGCGGCGGCCGCGAAAGGGAAGTCCGGTTGGAGCTGCAGCCGGTACGTGGCGGTGGGCGTCATGGACACCTACGTACCCAGCCTGACGGCTTCTGTGTCACATGACGCCCCACCAGGGCCCCACCGGCGGCCTCCCGGCCGTCCCGGTGACCCGTCCGGCCTACGGGCTGTCCCGCTGTTCCCGGCGGGCGCGCGACGACAGCTGCGGCACCTCGCCGCGTTGTCGGGACGTCCCCGTACATCCGGTACGCGGACGTCCCTCCGCCGTGCGATGCCCCGCATCCGACGCCGCACGCCGATCCACCGGGAAGTGCGGGACAGCCCTTACGCCGGGCGCTTGAGCACCGTCAGACTCCGCCCCAGGAGCGTCACCCGCTCGCCCGCGGAGACCTTCGGGCCCGCGCCCGGGGGGACCCCGTCCGGGACCGCCGTGTCCACGACGACCTGCCACCGCTTCCCGTGGTGCACGGGCACGGTGAACTCCAGGGAGTCGGCGCCCGCGTTGAACATCAGCAGGAACGAGTCGTCGGCGATCCGCTCGCCGCGCGGTCCCGGCTCCGAGATCGCGTGACCGTTCAGGAAGACCGTCATCGCCTTGGCGTGGGCGGCCTGCCAGTCCCGCTGGGTCATCTCCTCGCCCCGAGGCGTGAACCACGCGATGTCCGACAGCTCGTCGTGGGTGCCCTCCACGGGCCGGCCGTGGAAGAACCGCCTGCGCCGGAAGACCGGGTGGTCCCGGCGCAGCCAGACCATGGACCGGGTGAACTCGAGCAGGCTCGTGTCCGTGCCCGGGGCGCCGGCGGCCTCGGAGCCCTCGCCCTTCGGCGCGCGGGCGGCGGCCGGGTCGGGCCAGTGCACCCACGAGAGCTCGTTGTCCTGGCAGTAGGCGTTGTTGTTGCCGCGCTGCGTGCGGGCGAACTCGTCACCGTGGCTCAGCATGGGAACGCCCTGGGAGAGCATCAGGGTGGCGATGAAATTGCGCATCTGACGGCTGCGCAGCTCCAGCACCTCCTTGTCCTCGGTCTCCCCCTCCGCGCCGCAGTTCCACGAGCGGTTGTGGCTCTCGCCGTCCCGGTTGCCCTCGCCGTTGGCCTCGTTGTGCTTGTCGTTGTACGAGACGAGGTCGTGCAGGGTGAAGCCGTCGTGGCAGGTGGTGAAGTTGATGGAGGCCAGCGGGCGCCGGCCGTCGTCCTGGTAGAGGTCGGAGGACCCGGTGAGCCGGCCCGCGAACTCCGCGAGCGTGCGGGGCTCGCCCCGCCACAGGTCCCGCACGGTGTCGCGGTACTTGCCGTTCCACTCGGTCCACAGTGGCGGGAAGTTCCCCACCTGATATCCGCCCTCGCCCACGTCCCACGGCTCGGCGATCAGTTTCACCTGGCTCACCACCGGGTCCTGCTGCACCAGGTCGAAGAAGGACGACAGCCGGTCCACCTCGTGGAACTGGCGTGCGAGGGTGGCCGCCAGGTCGAAACGGAAGCCGTCCACGTGCATCTCGGTCACCCAGTACCGCAGAGAGTCCATGATGAGCTGGAGCACGTGCGGGGACCGCATGAGCAGGGAGTTCCCGGTGCCCGTCGTGTCCATGTAGTACTGCGGATCCTCGGCCAGCCGGTAGTAGGAGGCGTTGTCCAGGCCCCGGAACGAGAGCGTCGGCCCCAGATGGTTGCCCTCCGCCGTGTGGTTGTAGACGACGTCGAGGATCACCTCGATGCCCGCCCGGTGCAGCGCCCGTACGGCCTGCTTGAACTCGAGCACCTGTTCCCCGCGGTCGCCCCAGGAGGCGTAGGCGTTGTGCGGGGCGAAGAAGCCGATGGTGTTGTAGCCCCAGTAGTTGGCGAGACCCGCGTCGGCCAGCCGGTGGTCCTGGACGAACTGGTGCACCGGCATCAACTCGATCGCCGTGACGCCCAGCTCCGTCAGATGGGCGATGATCTCCGGATGGGCGAGGCCGGCGTACGTACCGCGCAGTTCCTCGGGCAGCGCCGGATGGAGCATCGTCAGGCCCTTCACATGGGCCTCGTAGATCACGGTGCGGTGGTAGTCCGTACGGGGTGGGCGGTCGTCGCCCCAGTCGAAGTACGGATTGACCACGACCGAGCTCATCATGTGCGGTGCCGAGTCCAGGTCGTTGCGCGCGTCGGGCCGGCCGAAGGGGTAGCCGTACACCGCCTCGCCCCACTCGATCCGCCCGGAGATCGCGCGCGCGTACGGATCCAGGAGCAGCTTCGCCGAATTGCACCGCTGCCCGCGCTGCGGCTCGTACGGGCCGTGCACCCGGAAGCCGTAGCGCTGTCCCGGCATCACTCCGGGCAGGTACGCGTGACGGACGAAGGCGTCGGTCTCGCGGAGCTCCACCGCCGTTTCTGAACCGTCGTCGTGCAGCAGGCACAACTCGATCCGGTCTGCGGCCTCCGAGAAGACCGCGAAGTTGGTGCCGGCGCCGTCGTACGTGGCACCGAGGGGATACGCCTGTCCCGGCCAGACCTGCATAGATAGGACTCTTCCATTTCTGATCCGGGTGTTGGAGGGTTCTTGCCCCGATACTCCCCGAAAGATGTGCGCGCACCTAGGACGTCCGCCGGTGCGGTCGGGTCCCGTCGGCCGTGATTGCGCCGGGCCGGTCAACTTCGGACACTTTCGTGTCGCCCGGAGGATGTGCGCCGCGGCGGCACGCCCGGCCGTCCGCCGTGCGGGCGCCCCCCGGGGTGCCCAAACGCTATGAATCGGCTCACTCCCCCTGATCTCACCGCTGAGAACGGGCAGGGACATGAGGGGAGTTGAGTGAGGAGCCTGTGCATCCTGCTGCATGGGATCCCGGTCCCGGAGTACCCTTCCTTGATCGTTGGTGGGGGAGTGGAAGGCGGTGCGCGGGTGAGCTCGGGAGGGTTCGAGCTGCCCCCAGGTGACGCAGGTCACGAGGGGGAGTCGACCGATGCCCCGCCGGGGGCGGTCTCCCTCGCGCAGCCCCTGGAGATCGGCGCGGAACTGGACTGGGGAGCGGACGCCTGGAACGAGGTGCGCACCCGGGCCCAGCGTGCCGGCCGGGCCTACATTTGGCTGAATCTCGTCGAGCAGCGGTTGCGGGCCGTGGTCTCCGCCGTGGTCCGGCCGATCTACGAACCGGTGCACGGCGAGGACTGGGTGGTGGCCGCCGCGGGTCCCGCCGGACAGGAGTGGGTGCAGCGGGCCGTCGCGGTGCGGGAGGTCTCGCGCCGCAAGGGCTATCTGCTCGACCCGGCCGACGACAACGTCCTCAGCTTCCTCACGCTCCCGCAGCTGCGGGAGCTGATGGTCCAGCACTGGGCCTGCTTCGAGCCGTACTTCGACGACCGCCGCGAGGTGGAGCTCGCACTCGACGAGCTGGAGGTGGCGCGCAACGTCGTCTCCCGCAACCGCGCGCTGAACGAGGCGGTCCTGGCCCAGGCCGAGCGGGCCTCCGCGCGGCTCCTGGAGATCCTGGGCAGCGGGGCCGCCGTGCCGTCCGCCGACCGGCTGCCGGTGGACGCCGTGGAGGAGCTGGTGGGCGACCGGTACGCCGACGTGGTCTCCGTCCACTCCGACCGGGTGCGCCTCCAGCGCCAGCTGCCCGCCGAGGACCTGTTCGGCGGCGCGCGCCGGCTGGACGCGATCGGCATAGGGCTCAACCTGCTGACCCAGAACTTCTCGGGCCGGCGGCTCGTCCGTCTCGCCGAGTCCGGCTGCCGGGTCCGGCTGCTGTTCATCAACCCGGCGAGCAGCGCGGTCAAGCGCCGGGAACGGGAACTCGGCCTCAAGAAGGGCGAACTCAGCCGCTCCGTGGAGATGAACATCCTGCACATGCGCCGGGTCCGCTCCCGGCTCCGCGACCCGGGCGCCTTCCAGATCCAGGTGTTCGACGAGACGCCGCGCTTCACGGCCTACCTGGTGGACGGTGACGGCCCGGACGCGGTGGGGGTCGTGCAGCCTTACCTGCGGCGCGCACGCGGCATGGAGGCGCCCGTCCTGGTGCTGCGCGGCGGCGGGCGGTCCGTGGTCCGGGCGGGCCAGGACAGCGAGCACGGCCTCTTCGAGACCTACCGCGAGGAGTTCGAGTCGGTGTGGACGGACTCCCGGCCCGTCTCCTGACGCCCCCTCCTGCGTTGTCAGTGGCCCGTGCGAAGGTGGTCACCACATGGGGGAGAGCACCAAGGAGGAGGTACGGGATGAGCTGGCACCAGGAGCGTCTGGTCGGCTTCGACCTGGAGACGACGGGCACGGAACCGCTGGAGGCCCGGATCGTCACCGCCGCGGTCGTGGCGGTGGAGAGCCGGGCGGGCGAGCCGGTCCGGTGCGGAACCTGGCTGGCGGATCCGGGCATCCTGATCCCCGCGCAGGCCTCGGCGATCCACGGCATCAGCAGCGAGCGGGCCGCGGCGGAGGGCCGCCCGGTCCGCGAGGTCGCGGACGAGATCGCCGACACGCTGGTGGAGTACTGGCGCGAGGACGTACCGGTCGTCGCCTACAACGCGGCCTTCGATCTGACTCTGCTCTCCGCGGAGTTGCGGCGCCACGGACTGCCGTCCCTGAGCGAGCGGCTGGGCCGGCCGGGCATCGGCCCCGTCATCGACCCGTACACCATCGACCGGGCCGTCGACCGTTACCGCAGGGGCAAGCGCACTCTGGAGGCGGTTTGTGTCGAGTACGGCGTGGTGCACGGCGGCGCCCACGAGGCGGCCGCCGACGCGCTGGCCGCCGTGCGCGTGGCGTACGCGATAGCCGAGCGGCACGGTTCGGTCGCCGCCCTCACCGCCGCCGAGCTGCACGAGCGTCAGATCGGGTGGTACGCGGAGTGGGCTGCCGACTTCCAGTCGTTCCTGCGCCGCAAGGGTACGGCCGACGCGGTGATCGACGCCCGCTGGCCGCTGCGCGAGCCTGCCCCGGCGCAGCTCCCCTGACGGCCGCCCCTCAGAACGGGTACCACCGGACCTCGGGGTCGTCCTCGCGCAGGGACGCCACCCTGCGGCGGAACTCGGCCAGGGCCTTCGGGTTGGCCGGGGCGTGCTGGGAGACCCAGGCGCAGCTGGCGGTCTCGCGCGCTCCACGCAGCACGGCGCAGCCTTCCCACTCCCGCACGTCCCAGCCGTACGCCGCGGTGAAGGCGTCGTACGCCTCGGCGGACAGGCCGTACCGGTCGCGGGAGAGGGCGAGCACCACCAGATCGTGCTCGCGCAGATCGGCCGAGAAGGTCTCCAGATCCATCAGGACCGGCCCGTCCGGACCGATGTGGACGTTGCGGGGGAGCGCGTCCCCGTGGATCGGACCGGGTGTGAGACGCGGCGTCAGGGCGGCGGCGGCCTTGGCGAAGCCGTCGCGCCGGCCACGCAGGTAGTCGGCGTCGGCCGGATCGATGGCGTCGCCCGCGAGCCGCAGCCAGCGTTCCACCCCGCCGAGGAGTTCGCGGCGCGGCAGGACGAGTCCCTCGGGGGCGGGCAGCGCGTGGACGAGGGAGAGCAGCGGGGCCAGGTCGCGCGGTTCGGGAGGGCGTACCGCCTCGGGGAGCCGGTGCCACAGGGTCACCGGGTGTCCCTCGACCAGCAGGGCCACCGGTTCGGCGGCCCGTACGGCCGGCACGCCCGAGGCGTCGAGCCACCGGGCGACGGCGACCTCGCGTTCGGCCCGCTCCGCCAGTTCCGGGTGCGCCGTGGCGTCCCTCCCGACCTTGACCACCAGATCGCCGGCGGAGAACACCGCGTTCTCGCCCAGTGCGAGCAGCTCGGCGCCGCCGGGCAGCCCGGCGGCGGTCAGTACCTCGCGTGCGCGCATCTCGTCCATGGCCCGATTTTCGCATCCGTGCAGGCCACCTCGGTGAACGGACCACGTGCCGGCCCGAGGGAGCGGCCGTACGAACGGGCCGAACAGGGAGGAAAGTGACAGGGCGGGTCCACAGGGGTGTCCCGCGATGCACGCGACGACGGCTGCGGCGCCTCGCGCGTGGTCGGAACGTCCGCATCCCTCCCGTAGGCGGAGATCCCTCCGCCGTGCGAGGCCCCCCATCCGGGGCCGCGCGCCGATCCTCCGGCCGGTGCGGGACGACCCGAAGGGGTCCGATCCATGGTGTGAGCCGGCGTCATGACTCCTCGAGGCGGTAAGGGCCGGGGGGTGCGCGCCGAAAAGAGAGTGGACGAGACGTCTCGTCTTGCATAGCGTGGGTGCCATGCCCCATACACCGCACGCCCATATCGCCATGTTCTCCATCGCCGCCCACGGGCACGTGAACCCGAGTCTCGAAGTGATCCGGGAACTCGTCTCCCGCGGACACCGCGTCAGCTACGCCATCCCGGCCCCGTTCGCCGAGAAGGTCGCCGCGACGGGGGCGGAGCCGGTGATCTACACGTCCGTCCTGCCCACCGAGGACAGTCCGCAGGAGTGGGGCACCGAACTCGTCGACAACCTCGAGCCCTTCCTGGAGGACGGGATCCAGGCGCTCCCCCAGCTCGCCGCCGCGTTCCGGGGCGACGAGCCGGACCTCGTCCTGCACGACATCACCTCCTACCCGGCTCGCCTCCTCGCCCACCGCTGGGGTGTCCCCGCCGTCTCGCTCTGGCCCAACCTCGTCCCGTGGGAGGGGTACGAGGAGGAGATCGGCGCGCCGATGGCCGCCGAGCTGAGGCGGACCGAGCGGGGCGCGGCGTACTACGCGCGCTTCGCCGCGTGGCTCGCGGAGAACGGCCTCGGCGGGATGGAGCCGGACGCCTTCGTCTCCCGCCCCCGCCGCGCCGTCGTCCTCGTCCCCGAAGCGCTCCAGCCGCACGCCGACCGGGTCGACCGCAGCGTGTACACCTTCGTCGGCGCCTGCCAGGGGGACCGCGCCGACCAGGGGGAGTGGGAGCGTCCCGCCGGTGCGCAGAAGGTGCTGCTGGTTTCGCTCGGCTCGTCCTTCACCGACGAACCGGCGTTCTACCGCGAGTGCGTCCGGGCCTTCGGCGATCTCCCGGGCTGGCACGTCGTGCTCCAGATCGGTGCCCATGTCGACCCGGCCGAACTCGGAGACGTACCGGACACCGTCGAGACGCACGCCTGGGTGCCCCAGCTGTCCGTGCTGAAGCAGGCCGACGCCTTCGTCACCCATGCCGGCGCGGGCGGCAGCCAGGAGGGCCTCGCCACGGGTACGCCGATGGTCGCGGTCCCGCAGGCCGTGGACCAGTTCGGCAACGCGGACATGCTCCAGTCACTCGGAGTGGCGAGGCACCTGCCCAAGGACGAGGCGGACGCCGCCTCCCTGCGGGCCGCCGTCCTGGCCCTGGTGGACGACCCCGAGGTCGCGGCCCGGCTGGCCGCCGTCCGGGAGCGGATGGCGCGGGAGGGTGGCACGCGGCGGGCGGCCGACCTCATCGAGGCCGAACTGCCCCGGTGAACCGCGGCCCGCCGCCCTGCCCCCTGTCTTCGCCGCCGTCGGGCCGCGGGCGCAGCGGCAGGGAGGTGAAGCGGGGCCGGCCTCCCGAGCCACCGTTGCGCACGCTCAAAGCGATGCCGCCGCTCGCGTCCCCGCCGGTCGCGCGCGCCGACGTCCGTTCGATCCGCGCCCGCCCGTCCACGACGACGAGGGTGCGGTCGCCCTGCACCGTGATCCTCACGTGGTGCTCGGAGGCGTCGGTGGGCGTGCGGCGGCCGACCTCGTGCCGGCGGCCGTCGCGGAGCTCGCGCAGGCGTACGTAGCTGAAGCTGACCGGACCGAGCGGGCAGGCTCCCGGCGGGGACGGGGTGGCAAGGCGGGACGGTGGCGCGGGTGGTCTGCCGGGGCGGCCGGAGAGGGCGGCGGGACCGAGTCCGGGGGTGATGGTGCGTCATCGACGCGTCGCGTCGGCGCACCTCGCTTCGCGGCGCAGCGGCAGGGAGCGGGCCGGTGGGTCCCGGCGGCAGCGAAGTTCACCCGTCCGGAAGAGGGGCGGGTGGTCGTGAGGAGACGGGGTGGGAGCCCCCGGCGGAGCGGTGCGACCCGCTGGCGTCCCAGGTGGGGAATGGGGGTCTTCGCTCTCTTCGTCCCGGTCCGGCCGCGAGTGAGCCGGTTTCCTGTGACGAAGATCTGGTAACTGCGTGACGGCTGCATGAAGTTCTTGATCTGGGCGCGTCAATCGAGCAGGGTTTCGAAGCAGCCCCCGGAGATCTTCCGGCCGAGGGCCAATCCCCCCACAAAGAATGACGAGGAGACCCCTCTTCATGGCAATTCACAAGCGTGCACGCCGAGTCAGGCTGACAGCAGCGATAACCGCGGTCGCCGCCGCGGCAGGTGTCGGCATCCTGGGCACCCCGTTCGCCGGAGCCGCTCCGGCTCCCGCGATGGGCACCGTCTACGGAGCCGACGCCGCCACCGCCGTGTCCGGCAGCTACATCGTGATGCTGGACAAGAAGGCGGACAAGTCGAAGCTCGCGAAGGAGTACGGCGGCAAGCTCTCGCGCAGCTACAACTCGGCGATCAACGGCTTCTCGGCCGGCGGGCTGACGCCGACCGAGGCCGGGAGGCTCGCGGCCGACCCCGCCGTCTCCAAGGTCGTCCAGAACAAGAAGTTCCACATCACCGCCACCCAGGACAACCCGCCCTCCTGGGGCCTGGACCGGATCGACCAGACCGCGACCGCGGGTGACAAGGCGTACACCTACCCGGACGCCGCGGGCGAGGGCGTCACGGCGTACGTCATCGACACGGGCGTACGGGTGACCCACAGCGACTTCGAGGGCCGGGCCACCTCGGGCTTCGACGCCGTGGACAACGACGAGGACGCCGACGACGGCAACGGGCACGGCACCCACGTGGCCGGCACCATCGCCGGCGCGGCCCACGGCGTGGCGAAGAAGGCGGAGATCGTCGCCGTTCGCGTCCTGGACGACGCCGGTTCCGGTACCACCGAGCAGGTCGTCGCCGGCATCGACTGGGTCACCGCCAACCACAAGGGCCCCTCCGTCGCCAACATGAGCCTCGGCGGGGGCGCGGACCCCGCCCTGGACGCCGCGGTCCAGAAGGCGATCTCGTCCGGCGTCACCTTCGCGGTCGCCGCGGGCAACGAGTCGAGCGACGCGGGCGGGGGTTCGCCCTCCCGGGTCCCCGAGGCCATCACGGTCGCCTCGTCGACGGTGGACGACGAGCAGTCGTCGTTCTCCAACTACGGTTCGGTCGTGGACCTCTACGCCCCGGGCTCGGACATCACGTCGGACTGGAACGACAGCGACGACGGTACGAACACCATCTCCGGTACGTCCATGGCGACCCCCCACGTCGTCGGTGCCGCAGCCGTGTACCTCGGCGGGCACCCGGACGCCACCCCTGAGCAGGTCGCCACGGCGCTCACGCACGGGGCCACCCCGGACGCGATCTCCAACGCGACCGCAGGCACCGCCAACAAACTGCTCAAGATCGTCGAATAGGGCCGGCGGCCGGCCCCGCCTCCCGGTGGATCGGCGCGCGGCGTGGGACGCGGTACACCGCACGGCGGACGGGCGTCCGCACACCGGATCGGGTGGACGTTCCGGTGACGTGCGCGGTGTCGTAGCCGTCGTCGCGCGCCTGCCGGGGAGGGTGGGACGGCGCTGGTGCCGGCCGCCGCGCCCTCCCCCACGGGGCGCGGCGGCCGTGACCGTCCCCCAGATCGCTGACGGGCCTCCCCGGCGGTCGCACGACGGCACGTGCCGCCGACGCGGGCGCCCGGAGCGGACCGTCCTCCCCTGCTGCTCCGGGGACGCCGCCCGCTGAAGAAGTCCTCGGCCGACAGGCCGCGGTCCGGCTCGTGCCCGGCGTCCGGGGCGCGCTGCCGCCCGGCGGCACCTCGCCGCGTCGTCGGAGTGCCCTGACGCCTCCCGTGTGCGGACGCGCATCCGCTGTGCGAGGCGCCCGCATCCCACGGCGCGTGCTGATCCTCAGGGAGTACGGAGCAGCCCTTAGGGTGGGGTCATGAGCACGATGTACGCGGCGCTGCTGCGCGGGATCAATGTCAGCGGTCACCGGAGAGTCCCCATGGCGGAACTCCGGACGCTGCTCGCGGATCTGGGGCACGGCGACGTGGCCACCCACCTGCAGAGCGGGAACGCCGTGTTCACCAGCGCGTCGGAGGACGAGGACGCGCTGCGCGCCGAGTTGGAGCGGGCGATCGAGGCGCGGTTCGGGTTCCCGGTCGACTGCCTGGTGCGCCCGGGTGCCTACCTGGCGGCCGTCGCCGGCGCCTGCCCGTTCCCGGCCGCCGAACTCGAGGGCAGGCAGCTGCACGCCACCTTCTTCGACCGGCCCGTCGACGCCGCCCGCTTCGCCGCGCTCGACCCGGCCGCCTTCCGCCCCGAGGAGTTCCGCCTCGGCGAACGTGTGCTCTATCTGTATGCCCCGGAAGGGCTGGGTCGCTCGAAGCTGGCCGAAGCCCTGGGGCGCCCCGCCCTCACGCGCGGCCTGGTGGCCACCAGCCGCAACTGGAACACCGTCGCGAAGCTCGTGGAGATGACGCGTGGCTGAGGGATCGCCCGCCGTGGCCGCAGCCATCGAGGGCGAGCTCCGCCTCCTGGACCCGGTGGTGAGGGCATCGGCGCAGACGCTGTCGGCCATGCTCCACCCCGGCTTCCGCGAGATCGGCACGAGCGGCAGGCTCTGGGAACGGGACACGATCATCGCCGCGCTCACCGCGCCCGCCCCCGGCACACCCCGCCCCGGCCCGTTGACCGCGTCCCGGATGCGGGGCGAGCAGCTCGCCCCGGATCTGGTCCATCTGACCTTCGACACGGAGTCCAGGGGCCTGCGCTCGCACCGCAGTTCGCTGTGGCGGCTCACGGGGAGCGACTGGCTGCTCTACTTCCACCAGGCCACCCCGTTCATCGACGATCCGTTCGCCGAGGTCTGACCGAGCCCCGGCCGCCGGCCCCGACAGGTCGTGAGGCCGCACCCCGGGCCGGTGTCCGTCCACCCCTCCCGCCCCGCGCGAGGCCACCCTGTCCACGTCCGCCCGTGCGGGCCGTCCCGTACCGACGGGCTCGCTCAGCACAGGCAGGGGCATGGCCGCAAGAACGCCGCCCCGGCCCGATCCGGTCTCGGGAAGCGGCCGGTTCCTGCCGGAGGGAATGATTCCGGCCAGGTGCGGCGGTCGGGCATTTCGGTGGTAAAGCGACCGAGCGGACGGTTCGTCACGGCCTCCCGCACCGGCGCCCCGGGAAGCCGGGCCGACCTCGCGGGACGCCGGCCGGGCATGTGTGGTCGCGACGTCCGGGGGGAGCGGGCCTGTTCCTGCCCCCTCTTCGCGATTTGCTGCAACGTGCGACCGCCGTGCGTCCGCTGGGTGGAGGCCGACATCCGGGGGCCGCCCGGCCGCCCGCCGGAGTTCACCTTCCGTCCGCTTTCGCCGGTCCGGAAGGCGACCTTGTCAGCAGGCCAAGCGGAGTCAAGGATTCACGTCGTGCGGTTGGCAGGTCCACGACCAGTACCACTGGCCGGGGACGGCCGCACCCGCGGCCCGCCCACCCAGCGGGTCGTCACACCCCCTTCATGGAGGAACTTGTGACCTTCAAGCGCTTCGCCCCCCTCGGCTCCCTCTCCAGACGTGCACGGCTCATCGCCGCGACCTCCGGTCTGGTCACCGCCGTCGCGCTTGCGGCACCGACCGCGGTCGCGCAGGCCGCACCCGACTCCACCGTGACGAAGGCCGAACTGGCGAGTGCCAGCTCCGCCGTTCGCGGTGCCGACATCGCGGGTACCGCCTGGTACACCGACGCGAGCACCGGCAAGGTCGTCGTGACCGTGGACAGCACGGTCTCCGCCGCCGAGGTCGCTACGATCAAGAAGTCGGTCACCGACTCCGGCGCCAAGGTCGACGTCAACCGCACCCCGGGCACCTTCAACAAGCTCATCGCGGGTGGCCAGGCCATCTACGCGGGCGGCGGCCGCTGCTCCCTCGGCTTCAACGTCCGCAGCGGCACCACCTACTACGCGCTGACCGCCGGCCACTGCACCGAGATCGGCAGCACCTGGTACACCAACTCCGGACAGACCAGCACCCTCGGCACCCGGGCAGGCAGCAGCTTCCCCGGCAACGACTACGGCCTCATCCGGCACTCCAACTCCGCCAACGCGGACGGCCGGGTCTCCCTCTACAACGGCAGCTACCAGGACATCACCTCGGCCGGTAACCCCTCGGTCGGCCAGTCGGTGAAGCGCAGCGGTTCCACGACCGGCGTGCACGGCGGTACGGTCACCGGTCTCAACGCGACGGTGAACTACGGCGGTGGCGACATCGTCTACGGCCTGATCCAGACCAACGTCTGCGCCGAGCCCGGTGACAGCGGCGGCCCCCTCTTCGCGGGCAGCACGGCGCTGGGCCTGACCTCGGGCGGCAGCGGCAACTGCTCCAGCGGTGGCACCACGTTCTTCCAGCCCGTCACCGAGGCGCTGAGCGCCTACGGGGTGAGCGTCTTCTAGGAACAGGCGTCACGGGCCACCGGGCCCGACGGCGGGCCGCGCTCCCCGAGCGCGGCCCGTTTCCGTGTCCCCGTCCCCGGAGCACCGGACCTGCCGCCCACCTCGCCGCCGCACCGGACGTCCCCGACCTGGGTGGCACCGGAGAGCGTGCGGTGATGACGCGCATCCGCCGAACGCCGACACCTCCGACGGGTTCACGGAGTTCCGCGCCACCGGCAGGACACCGGGCACGTGATCCGCACGGCCCCACGTCGTCCGCAAGGACGGGGGAACGGCCGGCCCCGGCCGGGGGCTCCGTCCCGCGGTCCGTGCCGCGCGGGGAAGGAGCGGGACGGGCCTCCGGCGGCCGGCCACCGGAGGGTGACCGGGCCGCCGGACGTGTTCGAGCGCGGGCGTACCCGCGCCGGAAACTCGGCGGCGACCGACGGGCCGGCCCCGGGGGACCGGCCGGCTCACGCGCTCAGCGAGGCCGGCCACTGCGCCACGGCGCACGCCTCGTCGTACCGGACCGCCAGAAGCCGGGCCAGCTCGGAGGACGGGCCCAGCACCCCGGCCAGGACGTCGGCACCGGCCTCCGCGGCGCCCGCCGCGATCCGGTCGGGGAGACGGCCCGGCGCGATGACGTAGGGGGCGACCGCCACCCGGTGCACGCCCTCGGCGCGCAGGGCCCGTGCCACGTCGGCGGTGCGGGGGAGGCCGCCGGGAGACACCGCGGAGGCGAACGCAGGCCGCACGGCGCACCAACCGGTGTGCCGCAGCTCCCGCGCGATGTCAGCGATCACTGCGATCGCCTCCGGGTCCGTGGAGCCCGCCGCGGCCAGGACCAGGCCGGTCGAGCCCTTGTCTGAGGGTGTGAGACCCGCCTCGTACAGCCGCCGCTCCAGTGCCGCGTTCAGGAGCGGGGAGGGGCCGAGTACGTCTGCCTGCCGGATCCGCAGCTCCGGCAGCCGGGCCCGCGCCTCCCGCAGCACCGAGGGGATGTCCGACGTGGCGTGGAAGGCCCGGGTGAGCAGCAGCGGTAGTGCGACGACCTCGTCCGCCCCCTCGGCGGCCAGGCGTTCCAGGACCCCGGGAACCGACGGGGCGTCGAACTCGAGGAACCCCGCTTCCACACGCAGCCCGGGGCGCAGCGATCGTAGCCGCGCGGTGAGGGCGTGCACGGTCGCTGCGTGCCGGGGGTCGCGGCTGCCGTGGGCGACGACGAGGACGTGGCGGGTCACGGCGTCTCAGTTCCCGACGAGGAGGCCGCGGCTGCGCAGCACCCGCCGCTCCAGCGGACTGAAGATCAGCAGATCGATGGCGATGCCGACGAACAGGATGAGCAGGATCGCCAGGAAGATCCCCGGCATGTCGAAGTTGTTCCGGCCGTTCTCCAGCAACTGGCCGAGCCCCAGGCCCAGGTCGGGCGAGGAGGCGATGATCTCGGCCGCCATGAGCGAGCGCCAGGAGAACGCCCAGCCCTGCTTGAGGCCCGCCAGGTACCCGGGCAGCGACGCCGGCAGGACGATGTGGATCGTCCCGCGCAGCCCCGTGGCCCCGAGGGTGCGGCCGGCACGCAGGTACAGCGGCGGCACCTGGTCGACGCCCGAGACCAGCCCGTTGGCGACGGAGGGGACCGCGCCGAGCAGGATCACCGCGTACATGGTCCTGTCGTCGAGCCCCAGCCAGATGATGGCCGGCGCCACCCACGCCACGGACGGCAGGGACTGCAGCCCGGACAGGATCGGGCCGATCGCCGCCCGGACCACCTTCACCCGCGCCACCAGCAGACCCAGGGGCGTGCCGATGGCGACGGCCATCAGGAAGCCGAGCAGGCCGCGCGACACACTGGTCCAGACGACCTCGAGCAGCGTGCCCTGCAGCCACATGTCCGTGAGGCTGCGCCAGACCGCGGCCGGCGGCGGCAGCTTGTAGTCGTCGGTGACCTCCGCCCAGACCAGCAGCTGCCAGACGAGGACGACCAGGACGACGGCGGTGACCGGCGGCAGGACCTTCCGGGTCAGGATCTCGCGCGCCGGCGTCCGGCGGACCTGGACGGCGTCGAGCGCGTCCAGACCCGCTTCGAGGCCCGCCAGGTCGTCGGCCTTCGTGTCAGTGCTGGCCATGGCGGCGGATCTCCCCACGCAGTTGTTCGGTGATCTCGACGGACAGCTCCGCCACGGCGGTGTCCTCGATGCGGCGCGGCTGCTCGATGCCGACCGTCCACTCCTGGGCGATCCGGCCGGGCCGCGAGGACAGCAGGACGACCCGCTGCGCGAGCCGCACCGCCTCGCGCACGTTGTGGGTGACGAAGAGCACCGAGGCGTTCGTCTCGTTCCAGATGCGGGTCAGTTCGTCGTGCAGGACGTCGCGCGTGATGGCGTCGAGCGCCGCGAACGGCTCGTCCATCAGCAGGAGCCGGCTGTCCTGGGCGAGCGCGCGGGCCATCGCCACGCGCTGGCGCATCCCGCCCGAGAGTTCGTGCACCCGCTTCCCGTACGCCCCGCCGAGACGTACGAGTTCGAGCAGCCGCTCCGCCTCCGGGCGGCGTTCCGCCTTGGGCACCCCGCGCATGCGCAGGGCCAGTTCGATGTTCTTGCCCGCGGTCAGCCACGGGAAGAGGGCGTGCTCCTGGAACATCAGGGCCGGCCGCCCGCCGGGGGTCTCGATGGTCCCCGCGGTGGGGCGGTCGAGCCCGGCCACCAGGTTGAGGAGCGTCGACTTGCCGCACCCGGAGGCTCCCAGGAGGGTGACGAACTCGCCGGGAGCGACATCGAGCGTGATGTCGTCCAGGACCAGTTGCTGTCCGGTGGGCCCGGCGAAGGACTTGGAGACGTGCGTGATGCGGGCGGCGTGCTCGACCGCTGCACGGTCCTCGGCCTCGGTGAGGGTGGTGGTCGCCATGGTCGTCACCTCCTGGAAATCGTCAGGAATCCTGGGTGCGGGTCGGGTGGGCTACTTGACGCCGAGGCCGGCGTCGGCGACCTCGGGCTGCCCTGCCGCCTTGAGGATCTTGTTCAGCGGCCTCAGATCGTAGATGCCCGCGAGGTCGGGCTTCTCCAGCAGCCCCGCCTCCACCGCGTGGTCCGCCTGCGCCCGGAGCGTGGCGGCCAGCGGGTCGTCCGTGACGCGGAGGGACTTCCACGCCGGGTCGAGGACTTCGGCGGGCAGGGCCTTGCCGTTCAGCTTCTCCAGCGCGGTGTTGGCCGAGGCCTTCGCCTCGTCCGGGTGGGCGTTGATCCACTTGTTGGTGTTCACGGTGCCGCGCAGCACCGCGTCCACGACGTCCGGGTGCGCGGAGAGGAACTTCTGCGACACGATGATGTTCGTGATGACGAACTGGCCGTCGGGCCACAGCGTCGACTCGTCGAGCAGGACCTTGCCCCCCTCGGCGACCAGCTTGGAGGCGGTCGGCTCCGGGACCCAGGCGCCGTCCAGCGCACCCGCCTTGAAGGCGTCCGGGGTCACCTTGTTGTCCGAACGGACCACGGAGACGTCGCCCTTGCCGCTCTGGGCGTCGACCTTCCAGCCCTTCCGGGAGATCCAGTTGAGGAACGCCACGTCCTGGGTGTTCCCGAGCTGCGGGGTGGCGATCTTCTTCCCCTTGAGGTCGTCGACCGTCCTGATCTTCTTCGGGTCGACGACGAGCTTCACGCCACCCGACGCCGAACCGCCGATGATGCGCAGGCTCTGGCCCTCGGACTTCGCGTAACCGTTGATCGACGGGGAGGGGCCGATGAAGCCGATGTCGATCGAACCCGCGTTGAGCGCCTCGATCTCGGAGGGCCCGGCGTTGAACGTCGAGGGCTTGACCGTGGTGCCGCCCAGCTCCTCGGCGATGATGCCCTCCTGGATGCCGACCAGGGCGGTGGCGTGCGTGAGGTTCGGGAAGTACCCGATCCTCACGGTGTCCGAGGACAGTGTCCTCCCGCCGGCGGAGACGCTCTCGGTGTCGTCGTCCTTCGCCTGGGACCCGTAACCGCACGCGGTGAGCGCGACGGCGAGCAGGGGCAGGAACGCGGCAGCGGTGAGGCTGCGGCGAAGGCGGGTACGGGGGGCATGCACGGGAGGCTTTCCTCTCGTCGGCCCGGTGTTCACGACCCCCTGGGACGGGGGCTCGTGGCCGGGTGGGCGGCAGGTCTTCGTCGGAACGGGTGGTGCGGTCGGGCGCGCAGGCAGTGCGCGTACGTCATCACGCACATCGTCCGACCCCGCCCAGTCCTCCCCCGAGCTGTCGGCTTCGCTCGACCAGGGGGCAGCCCCACGTGAGGGCGCCGCTGCCGACCCGGCCGCCCTCCTGCGCGAAGGTGGCGAAGAAGTCCGTACGCATCAGAAGTCCCACTCCGCGTCCTCGGTCGCGCCGGCGTTGCCGGTGCCGTCGGCGGCCGCGGCGAACGAGGCGCCCGCCATGCCGGCCGTCAGCGTCGTGCCGTCCGCGGGGTCGATCAGGAGGAAGGAGCCCGTGCGCCGCGAGGCCGCGTAGTCGTCGAGCGCGAGCGGCTCGGCGGTACGCACCACGAGCCGGCCGATGTCGTTGGCGACGAGCCGGCCGGGTGCCGGGTGCTGGGAGAGGTCGTCCAGCGTGAGCCGGGAGGGTATGTCCTTGACGATCGCCTTGACCGTGCGGGTCGTGTGCTTGAGGAGCACCCGCTGCCCCACGGTGAGCGGCCGGTCGGCCACGTGGCAGACGGTCGCCTCGACGTCCTGGGTGGTCCGCGGGGCGTCGGCGCCCGGAGCGATCAGGTCGCCGCGGGAGATGTCCAGGTCGTCGGTGAGCCGCAGGGTCACCGACTGCGGCGCCCAGGCGACAGCGACGCTCTCGCCGAGGGCGTCGATCCCGGCGATCGTCGACGTACGGCCCGAGGGCAGCACGGTGACGGGCTCGCCGACGCGCAGCACCCCGGAGGCGATCTGTCCCGCGTAGCCGCGGTAGTCGGGGTGCTCGGCGGTCTGCGGGCGGATGACGTACTGGACGGGGAAGCGGGCCGGGCACTCGGTCAGGTCGTGGCTGACCGGCACGGTCTCCAGGTGCTCCAGCACCGTCGGGCCGCCGTACCAGTCCATGTTCGCGGACGGGTCCACGACGTTGTCACCGGCCAGCGCCGAGATCGGGACGGCGGTGATCTCCGGGACTCCGAGGGAGGCGGCGTACGCGGTGAACTCCTCGGCGATCGCCGCGAACACCGGCTCCGCGTACTCCACCAGGTCCATCTTGTTGACGGCGAGGACGACGTGCGGGACCCGCAGGAGCGCGGCCACGGCGGCGTGCCGGCGGGTCTGTTCGACGACGCCGTTGCGGGCGTCGACGAGGACGACGGCCAGCTCCGCCGTGGAGGCACCGGTGACCATGTTCCGGGTGTACTGCACGTGTCCGGGGGTGTCGGCCAGGATGAACCGGCGTCGCGGGGTGGCGAAGTAGCGGTACGCCACGTCGATGGTGATGCCCTGCTCCCGCTCGGCGCGCAGTCCGTCGGTCAGCAGCGCCAGGTCGGGCGTCTCCTGGCCCCGGTTGCGGGAGGCGTGCTCGACGGCTTCCAGCTGGTCGGTGAGGACCGACTTGGAGTCGTGCAGGAGGCGCCCGACGAGGGTGGACTTGCCGTCGTCGACGGATCCTGCGGTGGCGAAGCGCAGCAGGGTCGTGGCCGACGAGAACTGCTCGGTGGTGGTGGTCATGGCGGGCCTCTCGTGCGGATCAGGCCGGGTCGGGGAGCGGGGTCCGGTGGCGGGGGCGCTCGCCCCGCCGGTCAGGCGGTGGGGG
>NZ_MDKB01000001.1:589535-806359 GCF_001715295.1 Streptomyces griseus
AGCCGCCCGGGGCGGGCGAGGGGGCCGGGGGCCGGCCGGCGGGGCGGGCCGGGGCGGGGTGCCGCGGGCGGTGGCACGCCCGGACCGGTCCTCGTGGGCGGCCCTCAGAAGTACCCCTCGCGCTTGCGGTCCTCCATCGCGGCCTCGGACATCTTGTCGTCGGCGCGGGTCGCGCCCCGCTCGGTGAGCCGGGAGGCGGCGATCTCGGTGATCACGGCGGCCAGGGTGGTGGCGTCGGAGTCGACGGCGCCGGTGCAGGACATGTCGCCGACGGTCCGGTAGCGCACCAGGCGGGTCTCGACCGTCTCGTGCTCCTTGGGGCCGCCCCACTCACCGGCGGTGAGCCACATGCCGGAGCGGTTGAAGACCTCGCGCTCGTGGGCGAAGTAGATCTCCGGGAGTTCGATGCCCTCGCGCTCGATGTACTGCCAGACGTCGAGCTCGGTCCAGTTGGAGATCGGGAAGACGCGCACGTGCTCGCCGGGCGCGTGGCGGCCGTTGTAGAGCTGCCACAGCTCGGGACGCTGGCGGCGGGGGTCCCACTGGGAGAACTCGTCGCGCAGGGAGAAGACGCGCTCCTTGGCGCGTGCCTTCTCCTCGTCGCGGCGTCCGCCACCGAACACGGCGTCGAAGCGGTGCTGCTGGATGGCCTCGGTGAGAGGGACGGTCTGCAGCGGGTTGCGGGTGCCGTCGGGACGTTCGCGTAGGGTGCCGGCGTCGATGTAGTCCTGGACGGAGGCCACGTGCAGACGCAGTCCGTGCTTCTCGACGGTGCGGTCCCGGTAGGCGAGGACCTCGGGGAAGTTGTGCCCGGTGTCCACGTGCAGCAGCGTGAAGGGGACGGGCGCCGGGGCGAACGCCTTCAGCGCGAGGTGCAGCATCAGGATCGAGTCCTTGCCGCCGGAGAACAGGATCACGGGCCGCTCGAACTCACCCGCCACCTCACGGAAGATGTGCACCGCCTCGGACTCCAGGGAGTCCAGGTGGCTGAGTGCGTACGGGTGGTCGGTGCCTTCCGGCACGGTGGCGACGGTCGTCACGCCAGGCCCCTCTCGGTGAGCAGCGCGTGAAGCGCCGCCGCGGACTCCTGCACGGTCTGCCGGTGCGACTCGATCCGCAGATCCGGTGACTCGGGGGCCTCGTAGGGGTCGTCGACCCCGGTGAGACCGCTGAGCTCGCCCGCCGCCTGCTTGGCGTACAGCCCCTTCACGTCGCGCGCGGAGCACACCTCGACCGGCGTCGCGACGTGCACCTCCAGATACGCGGTGTCCTCGGCCCGGTGGCGTTCGCGCACCGCGTCACGGCTGTCGGCGTACGGGGCGATGACGGGGACGAGCGCCTTGACCCCGTTGGCCGCCAGCAGTTCGGCGACGAAACCGATCCGCTGGACATTGGTGTGCCGGTCCTCGCGGGAGAAGCCGAGACCCGCGGAGAGGAACTCCCGGATCTCGTCGCCGTCCAGGACCTCGACCCGGTGCCCGTCGGCGCGCAGCCGGCCCGCGAGTTCGTAGGCGAGGGTGGTCTTGCCGGCGCTCGGCAGACCGGTGAGCCAGACGGTGGCCCCCGTCTCCGTCACGCTCATCGCTATCTCCTGATCAGTCGTCATCAGCCGTGCAGCCCGCATTCGGTCTTGCCGCGTCCGGCCCAGCGGCCGGCCCGGGCGTCCTCGCCCTCCAGCACCCGGCGGGTGCAGGGAGCGCAGCCGACGGAGGCGTAACCGTCCATCAGCAGGGGGTTGGTCAGTACGCCGTGCTCGGCGACGTAGGCGTCCACGTCGTCCTGGCTCCAGCGGGCGATCGGCGAGACCTTGACCTTGCGCCGCTCGGCGTCCCAGCCGACGACGGGGGTGTTCGCCCGGGTGGGGGACTCGTCGCGGCGCAGCCCGGTCGCCCAGGCGGCGTACGCGGTCAGGCCCTCCTCCAGCGGCTTCACCTTGCGCAGGGCGCAGCACAGGTCGGGGTCGCGGTCGTGCAGCTTCGGCCCGTACGCGGCGTCCTGCTCGGCCACCGACCGGCGCGGAGTCAGGGTGATGACGTTGACGTCCATCACGGCGTCCACGGCGTCCCGCGTCCCGATGGTCTCCGGGAAGTGGTAGCCGGTGTCGAGGAAGATCACGTCGACGCCGGGCAGGGCACGGGAGGCGAGGTGCGCGACGACCGCGTCCTCCATGGAGGAGGTGACACAGAACTTCGTGCCGAAGGTGTCGGTGGCCCATGTGAGGATCTCGAGGGCGGAGGCGTTCTCCAGATCGCGTCCGGCCTGCCCGGCGAGCTCCTCCAGGGCCTCGTCGGTGAGCCCGGCGGCGTTCGGCGCGTCCGTCATGTCCTGTCCCCTTCGGCGTGGTCGCGCCGGAGCCCGTGGGACAGCAGGCCCAGGAACTTCAGCTGGAAGGCGCGGTTGCAGGAAGCGCATTCCCAGGCGCCGTGCCCGGCCTCGTGGGGGCGCAGGTCCTCGTCGCCGCAGTACGGGCAGTGGAAGGGCGCGGCTCGTCCGCTCATGACAACGACTCCGCACCGGCCCGGGCGGCCCACGCCGCGAAGCGCTCGCCGTCCTCGCGCTCCTCCTGGAACCTGCCGAGCACCCGCTCCACGTAGTCGGGCAGTTCGGCCGAGGTGACCTTCAGCCCGCGGACCTTGCGGCCGAAGCCGGCCTCCAGGCCGAGGGCGCCGCCGAGGTGCACCTGGTAGCCCTCGACCTGCTCACCGTTCTCGTCCAGCATCAGCTGGCCCTTCAGGCCGATGTCCGCCGTCTGGATGCGGGCGCATGCGTTGGGGCAGCCGTTGATGTTGATCGTCAGCGGCTCCTCGAAGTCCGGGAGGCGGCGCTCCAGTTCGTCGATGAGAGCGGATCCGCGCGCCTTCGTCTCGACGATCGCGAGCTTGCAGTACTCGATGCCGGTGCAGGCCATCGTGCCGCGCCGGAACGGGGAGGGCTTCACCCGCAGGTCCAGCGCCTCCAGGCCGGCGGACAGCGACTCCACCTGGTCCTGCTCGACGTCGAGGATGATCATCTTCTGCTCGACGGTGGTCCTCACCCGGCCCGAGCCGTGCGACTCGGCCAGCTCCGCGATCTTGGCGAGGGTGGATCCGTCCACCCGTCCGACGCGCGGGGCGAAGCCCACGTAGAAGCGGCCGTCCTGCTGCCGGTGGACCCCGATGTGGTCGCGCCAGCGCGAGGAGGGTTCGGCGGGGGCCGGACCGTCGAGCAGCGGACGCTTCAGGTACTCGTCCTCCAGCACCTGCCGGAACCTGGCGACGCCCCAGTCGGCGACGAGGAACTTCAGCCGGGCGCGGTTGCGCAGCCGGCGGTAGCCGTAGTCCCGGAAGATGCCCACGACCCCGGCCCAGACGTCGGCGACCTCGTCCAACGGCACCCAGGCACCGAGGCGTTCGGCCAGGCGAGGGTTGGTGGAGAGTCCGCCGCCGACCCACAGGTCGAAGCCCGGTCCGTGCTCGGGGTGCTCGACGCCGACGAAGGCGATGTCGTTGATCTCGTGCACCACGTCCTGCACGGGGGAGCCGGAGATCGCGGTCTTGAACTTGCGCGGCAGGTTGGAGAACTCCGGGCTGCCGATGTAGCGGGCGTGGATCTCCTCGAGCGCCGGGGTCCCGTCGATGATCTCGTCCGCGGCGATGCCCGCCACCGGCGACCCGATCATCGTGCGCGGGCAGTCGCCGCAGGCCTCGGTGGTGGAGAGGCCGACCGCCTCCAGCTTCTCCCAGATCGCGGGGACGTCCTCGATGCGGATCCAGTGCATCTGGACGTTCTGCCGGTCGGTGATGTCGGCGGTGCCCCGGGCGTACTGCTCCGAGATCTCGCCGATCACCCGCAACTGCGTGGTCGTCAGCCTCCCGCCGTCGATCCGCACCCGCATCATGAAGTACGAGTCCTCGAGCTCCTCCGGCTCCAAGACCGCGGTTTTGCCGCCGTCGATGCCGGCCCGGCGCTGCGTGTAGAGGCCCCACCACCGCATGCGCCCGCGCAGGTCGTTGGGGTCGATCGAGTCGAAACCGCGCTTGGAGTAGATCGTCTCGATACGTGTCCGCACGTTGAGACTGTCGTCGTCCTTCTTGAACTGCTCGTTCCCGTTGAGCGGGGTGAAGTGACCCATGGCCCACTGACCTTCGCCACGGTGCCGTCCGGCCTTGCGTCGGGGCGTGGCGGTAGCAGGCTGTTCCGGGGTGGCGGCCATGACAAATACGTCCTTCGGGACTGCAGGAGGGCGGCTCTGAACTGCACACTCGCGTCAGGCGCGGCGGTGCGCAGGGAAGGTGGTGCAGCAGGGGAGCGCGGCGGTGCCGGCGACTCTCAGCGGGCCGGACAGATGGCGCTGGACATGCGGCCGAGGTCGACGTGCCGCCGACTCACCAAGGCAATTCCAGTTCCGGACATGACGGAAGCGTGGCACGCGCCTCTCCGGGCAGTCCACCACGATCCATCATGTGGACTCGATGGTCCCGAAATGCGAGACGCTGTGGCCTCCGTCACGTCCGGACGGCCGACAAAGCGGGCTCAATCGGTGTGCGGACCGGGGTACGCGCCCGGCCAGGGGCCGGGGCTGTCCACGAGGGGTTCCCGCTCGGTCCTGGTGTCGAAGAGCCGGAAACCGCGGCGCAGGTAGTTGTCCATCGCGTGCGGACCGTCGTCGGAGCAGGTGTGCACCCACACCCGCTCGGTCGGTGTCACGCCCGGATGGCGATCGGCCAGGTCCCAGGCGCGCGCCACTCCGTACGAGAGGAGGTGGCCGCCGATCCGGCGCCCCCGGAAGGCGGGGATCAGCCCGAAGTAGCCGATCTCGACCACCCCGCCCTCCTGGGCGTCGAGTTCGATGTACCCGGCCGGGGTGCCGTTCTCGTACGCCACCCACGTCTCGGCGCCCGGCCGCTCAAGGATCTCCTGCCACTCGGCGTAGGTCAGGCCCAGGCGGTCGGTCCAGCGGACGTCCCCGCCGACCGCCGTGTACAGGAAGCGGCTGAACTCCGGCAGCGGTGTCCGCGACCGCACGATCCGCACGTCACCGTCGGGGGCGGCGGCGGGGCGCAGGTCGGTGGGCGCGGTCTGCTCCAGGGACCAGATCGTCACCTCGGAGGTCTCCGTCCGCGGGGACGCGGCCTCGGGGGCAGGTTCGGTGGGACGCGGGAGGTTGCTCATGGCCGCCAGCGAACCATGCCGCCGTCCCGCGCCCAAACCGGGCCCCGGGCCGTTCCGCCTGCGGTGCGCCCCGGGTCGGCCGGGTCCGGGCCCGGCTCGCGTTCGGGCCTGCCCCGACCGGAGCGGCCGGGCCCGTGGTTCACCCCGGCCGGCGCGGTCGATGCCCCGGCCCGTCCGTGGCGGGTGTCCCGGTCGCCGTCGTCTCGGTCCGGTCTTCCCGTGGCGCGTACTCCGGCGGCCGCGGTCCATCCCCCGGCCCCTCCGCGGCGGGTGTCCCGGTCGGCACGGGCCGGCCCCGGCCGGTGGGCCGTGATTCACCCCCGGCCGGCGCGGGCCGGGTCCGGCCGTGGCGGACCGCCCGCGGTGCGCGCCCCGACCACCACCGGAGCCGTCGAGCGCGGCAGAAGGTCGGCCCGCACGGCGGGGAGGACCACCTCCACCTCGACGCCCTCCCCGAAGCGGTACGGGCGGTGCGCGAGCACCTCCGCGAGATGGCGCCGCATCCGCGAGATCTCCGCCCGCACCGTCACCGTCCGGGTCGGATCCCCGAAGACGTCCTGGGCCAGTTCGGCGGCGGTGCGCCCCTCCCGGTGCAGGGCCAGCGCGTACAGCAGTTCCGCATGGCGGGGCGAGAGCTGCCGCGTCCACGTGCCCACCGGGCCGGCCACATGGACGGCGAGCCCGCGCTCCCGCCTCAGGTCCAGCACGACCCGGCGCGGCGGCGCCTCCGAGGGGTCGTCCGCGACCCGCACCAGCCAGCCGCCGGGCAGCGGCTCCACCTCGCACATGCCGAGCGAGGCCAGCCAGACCCGGCCGGGCCGCAGGGACTTGGGCAGCGGCAGCCGGCTGAGCGGCGGCATCCCGCTGACGGCGGCCGGCCAGCCGTGCGTGTCCACCGCCAGGGCGCGCCCGCCCAGCCGGCACAGGATCGGGGCGGCCACCGACCGCAGCCGCTCGACGGCCATCAGATGCCGGTTGCGCAGCTCGCTCTCGGCGAGCGCCGCCACCGAGCCGACCAGCGCCATCGTCGCGGGGTGGAAGGTGGACGCGGGTCCCGTGACGTCGACGATGCCCATCAGCCGGCCGTCGCGGGGATCGCGCACCGGCGCCGCCGCGCAGGTCCAGTCGTGCAGCGCGCGCACGAAGTGCTCCGCGGAATGGACCTGGACGGGGGCGCGGGTGGCGAGGGCGGTACCGATGGCGTTGGTGCCGGTCACCGCCTCCTCCCAGGCCGCCCCCTCCTCCAGGCAGATGTCCTTGGCCAGGCGCATCACCCCGGGGTGCCCCTGCCGCCACAGCACCCGGCCCTCGTCGTCGGTGACGACCATGATCTGCCGGGCCGCGTCGACGATCGTCGCCAGTCCGTCCCGCAGCAGCGGCATGACCTCGCCGAGTGCGGACGCGCGGCGCCGGTGCTCGATCTCGTCGGTCTCCAGCAGCCTGCTCTCCAGGGACTGTTCGGGACGGACACCGCTGCGCAGCACCCGGTCCCAGGACGCGTCGATCTCCGCGCGCGGTGCCTGCGCCGCGCGCTCGCCCGCCAGGCGGGCGTCGCGGACGCCGTGGAGCCGGCGCGCGTTCGCGGCCGAGTACGGGGCGAGTGCCCCCGGCGCCGCGACAGAGCCTCTTTCCATGTCGGTCCCCCCATCGAGCGTGGGCCCGGCGCGGAAGAGAGGCACCGGCCCGGGGCCATCCTGCCGTGCCGGCACCGCCGCCGCCGCGCACTCCACATAATGGTTGCAACCCTGTGCAACTCTGGTGCGCGCCCCCCGGCCGTACGAGAGTGACGTCACACCGTGCGGCAGGGCCTCGACCCCGTCGGGCGGTGCCGCACAAGCGTGGAGGGTGGTGCCGTGTCGGCGCAGCACCACCCTCCGTCGTTTGTACGGGCCGGTCCTACCGGTCCTACCGGTCCTGCGCCCGCGCCCGCTCCACGACCGAGGCCAGGTCCAGGCTGTGCGGCAGCGTCCCGAAGGCCGAGCCCCAGTCCCCTCCCAGCCGCGACGCGCAGAACGCGTCCGCGACCTCCGGCGGCGCCCAGCGCAGCAGCAGCGACCCCTGCAGCACCAGGGCCATCCGCTCCACGAGCCGCCGGGCCCGCGCCTCGACGGCCTCCAGGTCCGCGAGCTCCGTCAGCAGGTCCTTGACCGCCGCGTCGAACCGGTGGTCCGCGCCGCGGGCCTTCCCGACCTCCCGCAAGTAGGCGTCCAGCGCCTGCGGCTCGCGCCGCAGAGCCCGCAGGACGTCGAGCGCCTGTACGTTGCCCGAGCCCTCCCAGATCGAGTTGAGGGGCGCCTCGCGCAGCAGCCGGGGCATCCCGGACTCCTCGACGTAACCGTTGCCGCCCAGGCACTCCAGCGCCTCGCCCACCACCGCGCCGCACCGCTTCGTCACCCAGTACTTGGCGGCCGGCACGGCGATCCGCAGGAAGGCCCGCTCCTCCTCGGTGTCCGCGTCGTACGCGGCGGCCAACCGCAACGCGAGCGTGGTCGCCGCCTCCGACTCCAGGGCCAGATCGGCCAGGACGTTGCGCATCAGCGGCTTCTCGATCAGCAGCCCGCCGAACGCGCTGCGGTGAGCACTGTGGTGGATCGCCTGGGCCACCGCCTGCCGCATCAGCGCGGCCGAGCCCACCACGCAGTCCAGCCGGGTCGCGGCCACCATCTCGATGATGGTGCGCACCCCGCGCCCCTCCTCGCCGACCCGGCGGGCCCAGGTGCCGTCGAACTCCACCTCGGCGGAGGCGTTCGAGCGGTTGCCCAGTTTGTCCTTGAGGCGCTGGATCGCGAACACGTTGCGGGCGCCGTCCGGCAGGACGCGGGGGACGAGGAAGCAGCTCAGCCCGCCCGGAGCCTGCGCCAGCACCAGGAACCCGTCGGACATGGGCGCCGAACAGAACCACTTGTGCCCGGTGAGCAGGTACTCCCCGTCGCCGGCCAGCGGTTCGGCCCGCGTGGTGTTGGACCGCACGTCAGTGCCGCCCTGCTTCTCCGTCATGCCCATCCCGAAGAGCACCCCGGCCTTCTGGGACGCGGGCCGGAGTCCCTCCTCGTACACGTGGGAGGTCAGCAGCGGCTCCCATTCGGCGGCCAGCGCCGGGTCGGTCCGCAGCGCGGGGACGGCGGCGTGCGTCATGGACAGCGGGCAGCCGTGGCCCGCCTCCGCCTGCGTCCACACCAGGAAACCGGCCGCCCGCCGGACGTGCCCGGCCGGCCGGCCCCAGGCGTCGGTCAGGCCGGCCGAGACGGCGTGCCCGAGCAGCCGGTGCCAGGAGGGGTGGAACTCGACCTCGTCGAGGCGGTGCCCGTAGCGGTCGTGGGTACGCAGCTTCGGCGGATGCTCGTTCGCCTGCGCACCCCACGCCTGGGCCTGGGCGGAGCTGGCGGACCGTCCGAGCGTCTCGAGTTCGCCGCGCGTCTCGTCGAGGAGGTCCGGCCCGGTGTGCCGTTCGACGGCCTCCGCCAGCACCCGGTCGCCGGCGAAGACGTCATAGCCGACCAGCGGCGGAACCTGGTTGGTCACTGTGTGGGTGGTTGCTGCCATGCCGATACGGTAAGGACGTGCAGGCAGCAAATGAAACACCCGAGCGGCCACCGGGTCGCCTCCACCGGGCTCGCGTCCTCTACCGCAACGTGTCCAAGCGGCAGATGGCGTGGCAATTGCTCAAGGACACGGTCAATTCGTGTATCGAGTACCGCATCCTGGGACTCGCCGCCGAGGCGGCGTTCTTCACCCTGCTGTCCCTGCCTCCGCTGCTGCTCGGCCTGATCGGGCTGCTCGGCTATGTCGACGAGTGGACGTCCACCACGACCGTCGCCTCCATCGAGCGGAACATCCTGGACGCGGTGCAGACCGTGCTGTCCGAGCGCGGCGTGAACGACATCGCCAAACCGCTCATGGACGACGTCACCACCGGCGCCCGGCCCGACGTCATCTCGATCGGGTTCGCCATCGCCCTGTGGTCGGGCTCCCGCGCGGTGAACGTCTTCATCGACACCATCACCGTGATGTACGGGCTCGACGGGCACCGCGGCATCGTCAAGACCCGGCTGCTGGCCTTCCTGCTGTACGTCGTCGCGCTGCTGCTGGGAGCGGTGGTGCTGCCGCTGCTGGTGGTCGGCCCCGACCGGGTCGTGGATTTCGTCCCCTGGGGCACCGAGGTCCTCGCCGTCCTGTACTGGCCCCTGGTCATCGTGCTGACCATCGCGTTCCTGACGACCCTCTACCACGTGTCCGTCCCCGTCCGTTCGCCGTGGATGGAGGACGTTCCCGGTGCCCTGGTGGCGCTGGCGATGTGGGTGGTGGGCAGCTTCCTGCTCCGGATCTACCTGACGAGCACGGTGGAGGGGCCCACCATCTACGGCTCGCTGGCGGCGCCGATCGCCGTTCTGCTCTGGATAGGCATCTCCGCCTTCGCCGTGCTGGTGGGCGCCGCGGTGAACGCCGCGATCGACCGCGTGTGGCCGTCCCTGGCCACCGCCGCCGCCCGCGCGGCCACCGAACGGGCCAGGGCCGCGCAGGCCGCCGAACTCGTGGCCCGCGCCCAGGCGGCGAACTGGGAAGCCTGGGCGGACGACGAGGACGACGACGTGTACATGCCGTCCGAGTTCCCGGAACGCTGGTCGCGCTTCCTGCCCCCGGACGACGTGAAGTCCCGGCTGCACGCGAACCGCGAGAAGGACACCAGGGACAGCGGGGACACCAAGGGCCCCAGGGACCACACCAAGGGCACCGACAGCCTCCCGGACAGCGGGGACACCGGGGACCGGTGACCGCGTAGCGTGGCAGGAGCGCACTACGAGGAGCGGGTGTCGGCCGTGGCCGGTGCCACCCTCTGGACGTTGAGCGGGGCCCCCGGCCCGGCGCGGAAGGTGCTCCCCGACGGCTGCATGGACCTGATCACGGCAGGCGGCCGACTGCTGGTGGCAGGCCCCGACACCCACGCGTTCACCCCCTCCGGTACGGGCGGTGGACCCTGCGCCGGAATCCGGTTCGCCCCCGGCACGGCGCCCGCGCTCCTCGGCGTACCGGCCCACGAACTGCGTGACCGGCGGGTCGCCCTCGACGCACTCTGGCCGGGCCCGGAGGTCCGCAGGCTCACCGAACGGATCGAGGAGGCCGCCGATCCGGCGTCGGCCCTGGAGGACATCGCCCTGCGCAGAGCCGCCGGCTCACAGCCGCCCGACCCGCTCATGACGGGCGTCGCCGCCCTGCTGCGGCAGGGCAGCTCCGTCACCGCCACCGCACACGCCGTGGGCCTCGGAGCCCGCCAGCTGCACCGCCGCTCTCTCACCGCGTTCGGCTACGGGCCGAAGACCCTGGCCCGGATCCTGCGGCTGCAGCACGCCCTGGCCCTCGTACGGGCGGGGACGCCGTACGCCGAGGCAGCCTGCGCCGCGGGCTGTACCGACCAGGCCCACCTGGCCCGGGAGATGCGGGACCTGGCCGGCACGACGCTCGGTGGCTACCTGGCGGAACGGGCCTGACCCCGCCCTACGACGTGGGGGCGAAGAGCGAGACCGCGCAGCCGTCCGGATCCAGGACGACCGCGTAGCGCTGGCCCCACACGGCGTCCCAGGGCCGCAGGTGGCCGCGGTAGCCGGCCCCGGTCAGGTCCGCGAAGACGGCGTCCACCTCCGCCGGGCTGTCGCAGAGGAACGCGAGCCCGAGCCGCTCACCGCCCTTCGGCGCGGTCCAGTCCGCATCGAAGGAGCGGACGACGTCCTCCGTGTCCCACAGCAGGCGCTGCCCGCCGGGGAGGGCCACTTCGACATGGGGTGCGGTTTCGGCACCGGCGGGGATGTCGAGCCCGAGCCGGCGGTAGAAGGCGAGCGAGGCGGCCAGGTCCCCCGTGGTGACGGAGACGGCGTCGAGTCGTGGAGTCATGGACAGAACGTAGACGGGCGCCCGGGTCCGGGTCTTGTACGAAACGGTCAGGGGCCCCGATCCGTCCGGAGCAAGGCCCCTGACCCGCCCGGCGTCCGGCGGGCGACCCGGCACGCGCCGAGCCCCGGTGAGTGCGGGTGCGGCCGACACCGCGTCACCCGGCGTCTCCCGAGCCCCGGCGCGTGCCGGGCCCCCGGCTGCTACCGGTCGACGCAGGCCTCGGGCGCGGTACCCGGGTCCGTCAGTGCGAGGCCGAGCTGCGCCCGTTCCGTGAGCCAGCGGGTCGGGCGGTGGCGCGGGTCGCCGGTCGTGACGTGCAGGGCCTGCTGCAGCTCCAGCATCCGGGCGGCGCCGATACGGTCGCCCCAGGCCAGGGGCCCGGCGGGATAGCCGAGGCCGGTCGTCACGGCCAGGTCGATGTCCGCGGGGGTGGCGAGCGAGCGTTCCGCGATCGAGGCGGCGACCGACACCACCGAGGCCAGCAGCCGCTGCGCCACGGAGCCCGCCGTGTCCCGCACCACGGAGACGGCGTACGGTTCCTCGCCGTCCGCCGCCCGGGCCAGCACGGCGCGGGCGTCCCGCGCGGCGGCCGGGTCGGCCGCAGGCGTGACCGCGAGGACCCGGCGGCGGCCCACTACCGGCAGCGGGTCCACTCCGAAGGTGCGCCCGGCGGGGAGCCCTTGGGCGGCCACGGCGGCGGCCGCGGTGGTGCCCCAGACGGGGACCAGGACGAGGGCGGTGGGGGAGGGGTGCCCTCCGCTCTCGACGCTGGCCCCGGTCGCGGTCAGCGCCTCCCGCAGCCCCTCGCCACCGCCCGTCACGAACACCGGCCTGTCCGCGTCGCCGGTCACCGGCGCCTCCGCGGCCGGGCCGGGCGCCTCGGAGCCGTACGCGAACCATCCCCGCCCGGTCTTGCGGCCGAGCAGGCCCGCCGTCACCCGGTTCGGGGTGAGGTAGGAGGGGCGCAGCCGGTCCTCGTGGCGGAAGCCCTGCCAGATCGCATCGATCACCGCCGCCGTCACGTCGAGACCCGTGAGGTCCATCAGCTCGAACGGGCCCATCCGCAGACCCAGGACGTCGCGCGCGATGCGGTCGATCTCGGCCGGGCCCGCGACCGACTCCTCCAGCAGGGCAAGCGCCTCGGTCACCAGCCCGCGCCCGGCGTGGTTGACCAGGAAGCCCGGGGTGTCGGCGACCGTGACCGCGTGGTGGCCGCAGCTCTCGACCAGCGCGGTGAGGACCGGCGGGATCTCCGGGCGGGTGGCGGCGCCCGGCACGACCTCCACGATCCGCATCAGCGGCACGGGGTTGAAGAAGTGCAACCCCGCCAGCCGCGTCGGATCACCCAGGCCGGCGGCGATCCGGGTCACCGACAGGGAGGAGGTGTTGGTCGCGAAGACCGTGGAGGCGGGCAGGACCTGCTCCAGCTTCCCGAACACCTCGGCCTTGGTGTCCAGGTCCTCCCGCACGGCCTCGACGACGAGTTCGACGCCCGGGCCCGGTGCCCACGGGTCGTCCAGCGGGACCAGCCGGTCCAGCGCCGCGGCGCGGTCCCCTGCGGTCATCCGGCCCTTGGCCACCGCGCGCTCCAGCATGGACCGCACGAAGTCCACGGCCTCGGCCACCGCCTCCGTGCGGACGTCGCACAGTTCGACGGTGTGTCCGGCGCTCGCCGCCCACTGGGCGATGCCGCGGCCCATGGCTCCGGCGCCGACGATCCTGATTCGCATGGTGGTTACGGTCCTCTCGCAGAGATGCGGTACGTGTCAGCGAAGATAGACGCGGTCGGGGTCGACGTCCTCGCGCAGGAGGCGCAGTTCCGCGGCGGTCGGCGGCGGAACGGTCCCGACGGCGTCGGCCACCTTCAGGTCCCAGCCCGTCGCCGCCCGGACCTGCTCGACCGTGACACCCGGGTGGACGGCGACGAGCCGTAGTTCCTCGCCGACGCCCTCCCGGGCCAGGATGCCCAGTTCGGTGATGACCCGGGTGACACCGATGCCGAGCGGCCGGATGCCCTCGGCGAGCGCTCGGTCCGGGCCGGGGGTGGTGCAGAAGTCCAGGGTCCCGGTGAACGAGCGCGGATCGTGCCGGCGCATCACCACGAAGACCTCACGGGAGTTGGCCATCACCTCGACGCCACCGCCCGACCCGGGCAGCCGCACCGACGGGCTCTCCCACTCCCCGATGACCGAGGTGTTGAGGTTGCCCCACCGGTCGATCTGGGCGGCGCCCAGGAAACCGACGTCGATGTGGCCGCCCTGGAGGACACAGCCGAACAGGGCGGGCATCGACAGCACCGCCTCGGCGCCCGAGATGAGGACGGCGTCGGCGATGGTCTCCGGCAGGTGCGAGGGGTGCGCGCCGCAGACCCCGGACTCGTACACCACCTCGATCCGGGGGGCGACCGTCAGATGGGCCAGTTCGGTGGCGAGCGTGGGCAGCCCGATGCCCGCGAACACCGTTCGGCGAGAGGCCAGTTCGCGCGAGGCGACCACGGAGAGCAGCTCCGAGGACGTGACGGGGCCCGTCACCCCGGGTGCGTCGGTCAGCGGCGCGGCGGCGGCCGGGGCCGACGGGTCCGCCGTGGGGGTCGTCATGACCAGCTCCTTCTCGTGTGCGGCGGTCACAGTCGCCGTCCGTAGTTCACCGGTTCGCTGAGCGCCTCGCCGACCGCCAGCCCCGCCCAGAACTCCTCGCCCAGTCTGGCGGTGTACTCGGCGTGGTCGGCCGTCCCGTACACCCACCGGGCCAGCCACTCCCGCAGCCGCTCCGGATCCTTGCTGATGTGGGACCAGGCGCGGTAGAAGGCGTTGTCGCGGTCGTAGTAGCCCTGGGCGAACGACGGGTGCGCGCCGCGCGGGCAGACCACGACGGCGTCCACGGCGTGGGCCGGGACGAGCGTGCGGTTGGGGTCCGAGCGGACCACCTCGTCCCCGACGAGCTCCTCGACGACGACGATCGCCTTGTCGGCCGCGTACACGGCCTCCGCCTGAATGCCCGTCAGTCCCCAGATCTGGGTGTTGCCCCTGCGGTCGGCCCGCTGGGCGTGAATGATCGTCACGTCGGGGTTGACGGGTGGGACGACGTAGATCTGCTCGGGTTCGCCGTCCGGCCCCGGGTAGGGCGAAGTGACCTTGCGCAGATCGCTGTTGACGGCGGGCAGGTCGCTGCCCCCGTAGCTGCGCAGCGGGTAGAACGGCAGGCGCTGCGAACCGGCGAGGTAGCGGCAGATCATCCCGTAGTGGCTGTACTCCTCGAACGCGAGCGGCACCGGGTCGGCCCGCTCGATCCGGCGCCGCAGTTCGCCGAGCGAACCGGCGGAGGAGTTGCCCACGAACGAGGAGACCAGCCGCGAGACGCAGCCCGCGGCGATCATCTGGTCCACCACGATGTCCGCCGTCATCCGGACGACCGTGAGGTCCCGGCGGCCCTGACGGATGATCTCGTGCCCGGCGGCGGTGGGGATGAGGTGGGTGAAGCCCTCCAGGCTCACGGTGGCGCCGTCGTGCACGAAGGTGGCGACCGCCTCCCTCATCGACATGACCTTGCCGGCCCCGTCGGCCGTGTCCGTCCGTTCCACGGTGCTCCTCGGCGGTGTGTGTGCTGGTCGCCCTACCGTGTCAGCGGCCATTGATTGCTGTCCAATACCGAATTAAGGTCACATCGAGACCGCTGACGAATGAATGGGTGCCCGTATGGAGCTGCGTCATCTGACCGCGTTCACCGCCGTGGCCGAGGAACTCCACTTCGGCCGCGCCGCCAAGCGGCTGCAGATGGCCCAGCCGCCGCTGAGCCAGCAGATCCGGCAACTGGAGAAGGAGCTCGGCGTCCAGCTCTTCGAGCGCAACACCCGTTCCGTCCGCCTCACCAGCGCCGGGGAGTCCTTCCTCGAACCCGTACGGATCGTCCTGGACGACCTCGACACCGCGGTGCGGGCCGCGAAGGCGGCCGGGCGGGGGGAGTACGGGCGGGTGACGATCGGCTTCGCCGGCGCCTCCAGCCACGAGACGCTGCCCCGGCTGACCAGGGCCGTACGGGCGGCCCACCCTGCCCTGGAGCTGGTCATGAAGGGCCAGACGTACGCCAACGTCGCGCTGTCCAGGGTCGCCGACGGCTCGCTCGACCTCGGCTTCGTACGGCTCCCGGTGACCCAGCCCGGGGTGGCCTACCGGGTGATCGACGAGGAGGAGCTGCTGTGCGCGCTGCCCTCCGACCACCGCCTCGCCCAGCTCGAGACCGTCCCGATCGGTGTCCTCGCCGACGAGCCCTTCGTCTCCTTCCCCGCCAACACCGGGTCCACCGTGCGCGACGCCATGGTCGAGGCCTGCGAGGCCACCGGTTTCCATCCGCGCGTGGTGCAGGAGGCCCCCGACTCGTACACGATCCTGGCGCTCGTCGCCGCCGGTGTCGGCGTCACGCTCACGGTCTCCTCCTGCCGTCACATCCAGCAGAACGGACTGGTCTACCGGCCCCTCGCCGGCCCTCCCATCCGGCGCCAGGCGGCACTTGCCTGGCGCACCGACAACCCGTCCGCGGCGCTGCGCGCGGTGCTCGCGGTCTGCGAGGAAGCCCTCCCGACCCCGAAGGGAAGCCCACGGGCGGCCGATTGAGACGCCTTGCGTCTCGAAGGGAGGGGAACTCGATATTGGACCGACTCAGTGGTCGGGTGCGAGGGTCACCCCACCGACCGAACCCGCCGAAAGGTGCCCGCCGTGCCCGACCAGCCTGATGTCGTCATCTGCGAACCGCTGCGCACTCCCATCGGACGCTTCGGTGGGGCCTTCGCCCGGCAGACTCCGGCCGCGCTCGCCGCACGCGTCATCGCCGAGGTCGTCGCCCGTACGGGCATCGCCCCCGACCGGGTCGACGAGGTGATCCTCGGACACGCCTACCCGACCTCCGACGCCCCGGCCGTCGGCCGTGTCGCGGCCCTGGACGCCGGGCTGCCCGAGTCCGTCACCGGTCTCCAGACCGACCGGCGCTGCGGTTCGGGGCTGCAGGCCGTCCTGGACGCCGCCATGCAGATCCGGGCCGGTTTCAGCGAGGTCGTGATCGCCGGCGGCGTCGACGTCATGAGTGCCGCTCCCTACTACACGCACGACGGGCGCTGGGGCATCAAGGGCCCCGGACTCCAGCTCCACGACGCGCTGGCCCGAGGCCGGGTCACCGCGGGCGGCGTCAACCACCCGGTGCCCGGCGGCATGATCGAGACCGCCGAGAACCTGCGGCGCGCCTACTCCATCAGCCGCGCCGACCAGGACGCCCTGGCACTGCGCTCGCAGGCCCGCGCCGCCCGCGCCGCGCGGGAGGGGCGCTACGACGCCGAGACGGTCCCCGTCACCGTGCGCGCCGGCCGGAACGAGACCGTCGTGACCGCGGACGAGCACCCCCGCCCGGACACCACCGCGGAGCAGCTCGCCGCCCTGCGGCCCCTCATGGCCGGAACCGACCCGGAGGCCACCGTCACCGCAGGCAACGCCAGCGGCCAGAACGACGCGGCCGCCGCCTGCCTGGTCACCAGCGCGGCCACCGCCGAACGGCTCGGGCTCACCCCGCTCGTCCGCCTCGTCTCCTTCGCCCGGGCCGGCGTCCCCGCCGCGACCATGGGCATCGGCCCCGTACCGGCAACCCACGCCGCCCTCGGCCGCGCCGGACTCACCCTCGCCGACCTCGACCTGATCGAGATCAACGAGGCCTTCGCCGCCCAGGTCCTCGCCTGCACCCGCGAGCTGGGCCTCGGCGAGCAGGATCACGAGGAGCGCATCAACGTGAACGGCTCCGGAGTCTCGCTCGGCCATCCGGTCGGCGCCACCGGAGCCCGGATCCTCGCCACACTGGCCCGCGAGATGCACCGGACCGAGGCGCGTTACGGCCTGGAGACCATGTGCATCGGTGGCGGCCAGGGCCTCGCCGCGGTCTTCGAACGCATCGCCGTCTGAGGATCCGCACCGCACCGCCCCCCCCCGGCACCCACCCCTCACCCGCCGCACCGTCCTGAAACGCACCCCCGTCCCCTCACCACCGCCACACCGCCGCCGTCCCCGCACCACCCCCGCGCGGCACCCGGGCGTCACGGGCGACGCCCAGCACAGTCATGCCCCCATCCGCTTGCTCAACGACGTTCACGGAGCCACCCATGAGTGCGTCCACCGCAACCGCACGCGCGGACACGAAAGCCGCCAACCGAGCAGGATTCGGAGCCTTCATCGGCTCCACCATCGAGTGGTTCGACTTCTACATCTACGGAACCGCGGCAGCGCTCGTCTTCGACAAGGTGTTCTTCCCCGAACTGGAAGGCCCCCTGGGCACCCTCGTCGCCTTCGCCACCTTCTGGGTCGGCTTCCTCGCCCGCCCCATCGGCGGCATCGTCTTCGGCCACTACGGCGACCGCCTCGGCCGCAAGAAGACCCTCGTCATCACCTTGCTGATGATGGGCATCTCCACCACCGCGATCGGCCTGCTCCCCGGCTACGCCTCGATCGGGATCGCCGCCCCCATCCTGCTGGTCTGCATCCGCATGATCCAGGGCATCGGCCTCGGCGGCGAATGGGGAGGGTCCGTCCTGATCGCCTCCGAACACGCCCCCAAGGGCAAGTCGGTGCTGTACGGGGCGTTCGCGCAGCAGGGCTCACCTGTCGGCAACACGCTCTCCACGGTGAGCTTCCTCGCCATCAGCCAGCTGCCCGACGACGCCTTCGTCTCCTGGGGCTGGCGGGTGCCCTTCCTCGCCTCCGCCGCCCTCGTCATGGTCGGACTCCTGGTCCGGCTCAAGGTCGCCGAGTCCCCGGCCATGGCCGAGCTCATCGAGAAGAAGGAAGTCGTCAAGCTCCCGCTGACCGAGGTCCTGCGCAGCCACCCCATGCTCATCGTCCTCGGCATCGGCGCCTGCACCATCGGCCTGTCGGCGACGTACTTCAAGTCGACGTTCGCCCTGTCCTGGGCCACCACGTCGCTCGGCTTCGACCGCAGTTCCTTCCTCACGATCATCCTCGTCGCCAACGTGACGCAGATCCTCGTCCAGCCCTTCGGCGCCGTCATCGCCACCAGGATGAAGAGCTGGTCCCGCGCGGTGACCCTGATGCTGCTGCCCGAACTGATCCTGATGCCGCTGATGTTCGTCCTCATCAGCACCGAGAACTACGGCCTCGCGATGGCCGGTGTCGCCGTCGCCACCATCCCGCACTGCCTCTACTACGCGGCCCTCGCCGGCATGCTCGCCAGTCGCTTCCCGGCCCACCTGCGCTACACCGGGATCTCCCTCTGCTACCAGCTCTGCGGCACCCTGCTCGGTGGTACGACCCCGATCGTCGGCCAGTTCCTGCTCAACCGGACCGGCTCCATCGCCGCGGTCATCGCGTACGCCGTCTTCCAGGTCGCCCTCACGCTGGGCTGCATGCTCCTCCTGCTCAAGCGCCCCAACCACGACGAGCTCGCCGCCGGCCCCGTCGCCGCACCTCGCACGGCCACCGTCACCGCGTGACGGTCCCCCACGCGCAGAACGAAGTAGCGCCCATGCCCCTGACCGTGCACGGCATCCCGGAGATCCTCGCCCTCGGCGGGCGCGATCTCGGGCGCTCGGAGTGGAAGGAGGTCACCCAGGAACTGATCGACGCCTACGCGGACGTCTCGGGGGACCACCAGTGGATCCACACCGACGTGGAACGCGCCGCCGCCGGCCCCTACGGGCGCACGATCGCCCACGGCTACATGGTGCTGAGCTGGGGCATCCCGATGTTCGGCGAGCTGCTCCAGGTCAGGGGCGTGGGACGCGCGCTCAACTACGGGGTCGACCGGGTGAGGTACCCGGCACCCGTCCCCGTCGGCAGCCGCGTACGCCTGCACGCCACCGTCACCGGGGTGAGCGAAGTCGCCCGGGGCGGCGTACAGATGAGGCGCGCCTTCACCTTCGAACGGGAGGGGTCACCCAAACCGGCCTGCGTCGCCGAGTCGCTGACGCACTTCTACCCGTAGCCCGGACCCTTCCGACGCGTGGGAGGTCAACGGGTGCGGGTACCTCCGGCCGGCTCCGCCGCCCCGCCGGGCGCGGCCAGATGGTCCTTCTGCGCGCCGGGATCCGTCAGCCGGTTCAGCCGCGCCGGTACGTCGAGGCCGACCAGCAGCACCACGATCACCGTCCCCGCGAAGGTCAGAACCGCGAGCGCCTGCCCCAGGTCCATGCCGGAGGCCAGGTGCGCCCCCAGCACCGGGGCCACGGCACCGCCGAGCGCTCCCACGTTGTACGTGAAGCCGAGCGCGGCCCCGCGGCCGGCCGTCGGGAAGTGGCCGCCGATGTACCGCGGCAGCAGCCCGGAGATCCCGAAACCGGTGGCCTGCAGCAGGAACAGCAGACAGCCCAGGACCAGCAGGTTGTCCGTGACCGCGAACACCGGGTAGACGAAGGCCAGCGAGGCCAGCAGGGTCAGTGCGTACGCCTTCTTCGCCCCGATCCGGTCGCCCAGGAAGCCGGCCGCCCAGCAGCCGGCCGTCGTGCCGAAGCCGGCGAAGTAGAGGACGTCGGTGACCTGGCCGGTCGTGTATCCCAGCTCGGTCTTGAGATAGGTGGGGAGCAGCGCCTGGATGGGCCACGAGTACAGGAACGCGAAGAACAGTGTCACGATCATCGACACGTACAGCAGCCACCCCCGCCGTCCGCCCAGTTGTACGGCGAACGCGAGGAGGGAGAGGCCCGCCACCACCGACAGCACCGGTACGAGACCCTCGCCGCCCGGGGTGAACACGAGGAAGAGCGAGAGGGTGGCGGCCACCACCAGGACGGTGTTGCCCGCGGCGAGCCGCGGGGTCCGGAACAGCGGCCGGAAGGGGCTGGGCCTGGCGCCCCGTTCCGCGACGTCCGCGGTCCACTCCCCGGCCTCCGGCAGGGCCCTGCGCATCCACAGGGCGACCGCGACGGGTATCAGGCCCAGGTAGAACATCCACCGCCAGCCGAGCGAGGGCACCACCCAGGTGTAGACCTGGGCGGCGAGGACGGATCCGACGGAGAACCCCGAGATCAGGAAACCGCTTGCCCGGCTTCGGACCCGGGCCGGCCAGGTCTCCAGGACGTACGTGGCACTGGCGCTGTACTCACCGGCCATGCCCATCCCGATGGCCAGGCGGGCGGCGAAGAGGCTGTGGTAGTTCCAGGCGAACCCGCAGGCGAAGGTGCCCAGCGAGTAGAGCAGGATGCTCAGCACCATCGAGGTCTTGCGGCCGTACCGGTCCCCGACGGCTCCCAGGATCGCCCCGCCCAGCCAGCGGGTGATGAAGGCGCCGGAGATCAGACTGGCCGCCTGCACCGTGCTCAGGCCGAAGTCGTCGCTGATCTCGGTGAGGACGAGTGTGATGAGGACGAAGTCGAAGCCGTCCAGGACGTAGCCGACCCAGGCCGCGAAGAAGGATTTCCACTGAGGACCGCTCACCTCGCGGTACCAGGGGAGCGTGGGGGGATTCTCGTGCACAGTGCGCTCCATGGTGCGGGACGGCTCGTCGTCGAGGCCGTCCCTCGGGGTGAGGGGTGCTCAGGGCCGGGTGAGGCCGGCGACGAAGCGTGCGGTCAGGGCGGTGGGAGCGGTGATGGCCGTACCGACCACGACGCTGTGGGCGCCTCGGGCGAGGGCTTCGGCAGCCTCCTCGGGAGTATTGATACGGCCTTCGGCGACGACCGGTACAGAGACTGCGGCCGAGAGAGATGTCACAAGGTCCAGGTCAGGGCCGGTCTGCTTCGGCGTTCCGGGCACGTAGCCGGACAGGGTCGTCGAGACGAGGTCCGCCCCCCGCGCGGCGGCGGCGATCCCTTCGGCGAGCGTGGAGACGTCGGCCATGACGAGGGCGCCCGCGGCATGCACGGCGGTGACCAGCTCGGTGAACGTGGAGCCGTCCGGGCGGGGCCGGCCGGTGGCGTCGGCGGCGACGACGGCCGCTCCGGCTTCGACGACCGCCAGGGCGTGCCGGACGGTCGGGGTGATGTAGACGCCCGTGTCGCCGTCCTTCCACAGGCCGATGACCGGCAGGTCCACGGCCCGCACGATCGCGGCGACGACCTCCGGCTCGTTGGCCCGGATCGCGGAGGCGCCGCCGGCGACGGCCGAGAGGGCCATGCGCACGAGGGTGGGGGTCTCCCGCATCGGGTCACCGGGGGGTGCCTGACAGGAGACGATCAACCGGCCCCGCAGGGCGTCGGCCAGATCCTGTGCGGTCATCGGGGTGCTCCCGGGTGGTGGAGGGGCAGGGTGGTGGTCAGTGCGGCGGCGCCCAGCACGGCGGCGTCGTGGCCGAAGAGGGGAGGTACGGGGACGAGTCCGCGCAGCGGTGGCATCAGCTCGGCGGCGAAGGCGGCGGCAAGCGCGTCGCCGTACAGCGTGCCGATCCGGGGTACACCACCGCCGACGACGACCCGGTCGGGGCCGAGCGCGTTGGCGAGCCCGCCCAGCACCCGTCCGGCGGCCGCCGCTCCCGTGGTGACGGCGTGTACGGCCGCCCGGTCGCCCCGGGCGGCGCGGTCGGCGACGGTTTCGAGCCGGCCCGCCGGGGTGCCGGTGAGCCGCTCGTAGTGCGCGGTGATGCCCGGCCCGGACGCGATGACCTCCAGGTGCCCGGAGGCCCCGCAGGTACAGGGCAGCCCTGCCGCCTCCGTACTGGGGAGGTGGCCGAGGTGGCCGGCCATGCCGGACGCGCCGTGCAGCATGCGCCCGTCGACGGCGAGTGCTCCGCCCACGCCCGTGCCCACGGCGGCGAACAGCAGCGAACCCCGGCCCTCCGCGAGCGCGGCGAGTTCCGGCCCCGCGGTGGCGCGCACGTCGTTGTCGCAGGCCACCGGCAGGCCGGTCCGATCCGCGAGGCCCGTCCCGAGCGCGGTGCCCGCCCAGCCGCCGATCGAATCGGTGGCACTGGTGACCACGCCGCTGCGGGGATCGACGACCCCGGCCGCCGCGACGCCGAGCGCCGTGGCCAGTCCGCCGGGGTCCACCTCGGCGGCCGCCGCGGCGAGCGCGTCGAGCACCGCCGCCGAGCCGTCCCCGGCCGGGGTGGGCCGGGTGTGCCGGGTCAGTACCGTGCCGTCGGCGGCGAAGAGCGCGGCCGCGATCTTCGTACCGCCGAGGTCGAGGCCGATCACCGCGGCCGGGGTCGGGCGCGCGGTCATCGGACCGGCGGCAGACCGGCGCCGCGCAGCCGCTCCGCGACCAGGGCGACGGACTCGGCGGAGAGCGGGATCTGCGGGAACGCGGTGGCACCGTTGTCGATGACACCGAGCAGTCGCAGTGCCTCCTTGAACGAGCCGAGCGCCGACGAGCTGCGGCCCATGTCCTGCTCCGGACCGGCGTCGACCATGGCGAACAGCTCGACGAGCCGCTCCTGCTCCCGGGCTGCGAGCGCCCAGTCACCGGCGCGCGCGGCGTCGTACAGCCGCACGTAGCCGGCCGGGTCCACGTTGCCGATGCCGGGCACGACGCCGTCGGCGCCGGCCAGCAGCGCCGCATCGGCGGTGAGTTCGGAGCCGGTCAGCACGGTGAAGTGCGGCGCCGGGCCCTGCGGCCGGCCCTCGCGCCCACCGAGGTCCACGATCAGCCGGCGCAGCCCGCCCTCGTCACCGCTGCTGTCCTTGAGGCCGGCCAGGGTGCCGTCCTCGGCCAGATGGCGTACCAGGGCGTGGGAGAGCTTGGAGTGCACGGCCACCGGGATGTCGTAGGCGAACAGTGGCAGGTCGACGGTGGCGCGCACCCGGCGGAAGTGCTCGGCCATCTCCTTCGGGTGCGTTCGGGTGTAGAAGGGCGCGGTCGCGACGAGGGCGTCCGCGCCGAGCTCGGCGGCGGTCCGGGCGTGTGCGACGACCCGCGCGGTCGTCGTGTCGATGACCCCGGCGAGGACCGGGACCCGCCCGGCGGCCGCGGTGACCACGGTCCGCAGGGCGGTAGCGCGCCGGGCGTCCGTCAGATAGGCGACCTCGCCGGTCGAACCCAGGGCGAAGAGTCCGTGTACCCCGCCGTCGACGAGGTGGTCGACGAGACGGGTGAGAGAGGCCGTGTCGACCTCCCCCCGGTCGTCGAGCGGGGTGCAGACCGGCGGTACGACGCCGTGCAGCGGTGCGGTCAGGGGCATGGGGAAGAGCTCCAGCTCGTTGAGAACGCAGGCCCGCCGCCGGAAAGGAGGAAACGGACCGAGACATGAGACGTAAGATGTCCTATGTCTGGACTCACTTTAAACGGACATCCCGGCGGCCGGTCAAGAGGCACCGGCGGCCGACTGCACCCAGGAGGACCGTCGTGGCCCGCCCCACCATGGCTCAGGACATCGAGCGAAGGGTCAAGGAACTGATCCTCGAACGCCGGCTCGGACCGGGCGACCCGCTGCCCACCGAGAGTGAGCTGATGGACCTGTTCGACGCCGGGCGGGTCTCGGTGCGCGAGGCCCTCAAGGCGTTGCAGGCCATGCACGTCGTCGAGATCCGGCGCGGCTTCGGGACCTTCGTCGGTTCCCTCTCCCTGTCGCCCCTCGTCGAAGGGCTGGCCTTCCGCGCCGCCGTCCGGCACGGCCGGGGCGAGCCGGGTCTGCTGGAGCTCATGAAGGTGCGCGAGGCCCTGGAGGTCGGGCTGGTCGGCGCCGTCACCGCAGGAGTTCCCGCCGAGGACCTCGCCGTCCTGCGAGCGCTGGTCGCCCGGATGGAGTCCGAGGCCCGGGGAGGACGGGTCGCCCGGACCACCGACCGGGCCTTCCATCTCGCGCTCTACGCCTCGCTCGGCAACCACCTGCTCAGCGAGGTGCTGGACGCGTTCTGGGCGGCCATGGACCGGGTGCGCGAGGACAGGGACGACGGTCATCAGGACCCCGCCGTCACCTGTGCCCAGCACCACGAGATCGTCGAAGCCCTGGCGGCGGCCGACGGGGAGCGCGCGGTACGGGCCATGCGGACCCACTTCGACGGCATCCGGCACCGCCTCGAACGCCCGTCCGGGCTGGTGCCGATGCCCGGGGCCGCTCCCGACTCCGCGCAGAGGTAGCCGCTGGTGCCCGCCGGGTGCGCCCGGCACCACGCGTTCCCCATGCCCTGGTGCAGCGCACCCCGGGCCCGGGGTCCGCTCGACCTGGGCGCGACTCGTCCACCGCTCGCCGGCGCACAGCCGCGGCGGTCGCCCGTACGCCCACCGTGTGTGGGCGTACCGCACCGGGGGCGTCGGCGAGCAGGGACGGCGGGTCCGCGGCCAGGTGTATCGATCACGCCCGCGAAACCCGTCGTCCATCGCGCACCCGGCGACGCCGCGGCCGCCCCTGCGTGACCCCGCTGCCGCCCTCCGTCGTAGGGAGGTGCCGTCCCCCGCGCCGCAGCCGACCGGGCGGGGCCGTCGGGGGCCGGCACCCAGGTCCTGATGCGAAAGGAGTGCCGTCTGCCCGAGGGGCGGGCCCAGGGGTGTCCGGTGCGTGTGCTCGCACGGCGGAGGGTCGTCCCGACAGTGGATGTATCGGGACGATGCCGACCGTGCGGCGCGTGCATGTGCCAGGCGCCGCCGGGCAGGCGGGACGTGCGAAACACGGCCTGGATCAGGCCGGGTTCGCCCCGCGCGCCCTCGCCTCGGAGATCCGCCGCCTGACCGGCGCGTAGTGCTCGCCGAGGGCCTTGAGGAACGCGGGCACGTCGCCCGCCCGGGCGGCGTCGACGATGTTCTGGTGAGCGGCGACCGTCGCCGTCTCGTCGGCGTGCGTGAAGCCGTCGAGGTGCGGGGCGACGATCGTGTAGACGTCCCAGAAGGCCATCGAGAGCTGGCCGATCAGGTCGTTGCCCAACGGGGCCACCAACAGCGCGTGGAAGGCCCGGTCCGCCGCGACGAAGCCGTGCCCGTCTCCCGAACCGGTGGTACGCATGGTCGCCACCAGGCCGTCCAGGGCGTCGAGCTGCTCGGTGCTGAGCAAGGAGATGATCCGGTCGGCCATGCCCCGCTCGAAGAGCTCGCGTACGTCGACGAGGTCCGCCATGACCTGGAAGTCGTCGTCCGGGGAGAGCAGGCCGCGGAAGGTGAGACTCTCCACCAGCGCGGACAGGCTCAGGCGGCCGACGTAGGTCCCGTGGCCGTGGCGCACCTCGACGATGTCGAGGGCGGCGAGAATCTTGACGGCCTCCCGGACGCTGGACCGGCTGGCGCCGAGCGCCTCGCACAGGGCCGGCTCCGTCGGGAGCGGGTCCCCGGGGCGCAGCCGCTCGTCGAGGATGTAGCGCTTGATGCCCTCGACGACTTCCTGCCGCAACAGGGTGCGACCGGGGCGCGTGCCGGACATATCTGAACTCCCCACCTCTTGACCCCTCTCGATTGACGGGCTACGTTCCCACGCTATCAAGGCATCAGACATCTGACGTCTGATGCTCGATGGTTCCCCGGGATCCGACAACCATCGAAAACAGCTGTTCCCCACCCCCCTGCCAGCCCTCAACGTCCCTTGGAGGACCCGTGCCCGAGCTGAGGCCAGCCGGCGTCGAGCGCCGTACGTTCCTGCGTTACACAGGCTTCATCGGTGCGGCCGCTGCCATCACGGCAAGCCTCTCCGCGTGCGGCGGCCCCACCTCGACCGCCGACGGCGAGACGGGCGGGAGCGACGGCAGCGGCACCATCGAGGCCGGCATGTCGTACCCCCTGTCCACCGGATTCGACCCGATGATCACGTCGGGAGCCACGCCCTACGCGGCCAACATGCACATCTTCGAAGGTCTGGTCGATCTCGACCCGGTCACGCTCGTGGCCCGCCCCACCCTCGCGACCGGGATGCCGAAGAAGATCAACGCCACCACCTACCGCGCCACCCTTCGCGACGGCGCGACCTTCCACGACGGCTCACCGGTCACCGCCGACGACGTCGTGTTCAGCTTCGAACGCATCCTCGACGAGAAGAACGCCTCGTTGATGGCGCAGTTCGTCCCCTTCATCGACACGGTCACGGCCGTCGACGCGAAGACGGTCGAGTTCAAGCTGAAGTACGCCTTCGCGCTCTTCCCGTCCCGCGTCGCGGTCGCCCGCATCGTGCCCAAGAAGATCGTCGAGGCGGACGTCAAGAAGTTCGACGCCGAGCCCGTCGGCTCCGGGCCGTACAGGTTCGTGTCGGCGACCCGTGAAGACAAGATCGTGTTCGAGAAGTACGACACGTACAACGGCCCGCACCCGGCCAAGGCCAAGAAGATGATCTGGCGCCTGATATCGGACCAGTCGGCCCGTGTCAGTGCCATGCAGTCCGGCCGCGTCCAGGCCATCGAGGACGTCCCCTACATCGACGTGGACGGGCTCTCCGCCCCCGCGAAGACCGAGGCCGTGCAGTCCTTCGGCCTGCTCTTCCTGATGTTCAACACCGCCGACGAGCGGTTCGCCGACAAGCGGGTCCGCCAGGCACTGCACTACGCGCTGGACACCGAGAAGATCATCAGGACCGCCATGGTCGGGAACGCCACCGCCGCCACGGGCTACGTCCCCCCCACCCATCCCGACTACCACAAGGCCGCAACGGTCTACACCCACGACGTGGCCGAGGCCAGGAAGCTGCTCGCCGAAGCGGGGCTGCGGGACCTGAAGTTCTCGGTGCTGACCACCGACACCGGCTGGGTCAAGGACATCGCCCCGCTCCTCAAGGAGAGCTGGGCCGCCGCCGGTGTCGACGCCACCCTGGACATCGCCCAGTCGCCGGCCCAGTGGGCCAAGGTCGACTCTGGCCGCTTCGAGGTCATGGTGGCCCCCGGCGACCCCTCGGTCTTCGGTAACGACGTGGACCTCCTGATGCGCTGGTTCTACTACGGCTTCTGGCCGGAGAAGCGCTACGGCTGGTCCACGACCGCCGCGTACAAGAAGGTCAAGCAGCTCCTCGACAAGGCCGCCCAGGCCGCCGACGAGGCGGTCCGCAAGCAGCTGTGGGCCCAGGTCACCGACCTCGTCGCCGACGAGGCCGCGCTCTATCCGATCCTCCACCGCAAGCTGCCCACCGCCTGGAACGAGAAGGCCCTGCCCGGCTTCCAGCCGCTGCCCACCACCGGCCTGTCCTTCCTGGACGTCGGCCGCGCCTGACGCCCACCGGTCCGGGCCGCCCGCCCCCGGCGGCCCGGACCAGCCGTCCGCCCACTCCCAAGGAACCCGACGATGGTTGCTTTTCTCCGGCTCGCGCTGCGCCGCGTCGCGATGATGCCGGTGATGATCCTCGGCATCGCGCTGCTCGTCTTCGTGGTGCTGCAGTTCTCGCCGGCCGATCCGGCCTACAACGCGCTCGGGGAGAGCGCCGGTCCCGAGGCCCGCGCGGCCTTCGCCGAGGCCAACGGGCTCGACGACCCACTGCCCGTGCGCTACTTCCACTTCCTCGGACAACTGCTCCACTTCGACCTCGGCACGACCGTCCCGCCCAGTCAGCCGGTGATCGACCGGATCACGGCGGCGTTTCCCCTCACACTGCAGCTGACCTTCCTCGGTCTGCTCGTCGCCGTCGTCCTCGCCGTCCTCGGTGGCGTCCTGGGCGCGGTGTACCGCGACCGCTGGCCCGACCAGCTCTTCCGGGTCCTCTCCATGGCCGGGGTCGCCGTCCCGTCCTTCTGGCTGGGCGTCCTGCTCATCCAGCAGTTCGCACTGAACACCCGCGTCTTCCCGACCGGCGGATACACCAACCCCGCCGACTCGGTCAGCGGCTGGCTCACCACCATGGCCCTGCCCGCCCTCTCGCTCGCCGTGCCCGTCGCCGCGTCGCTCGCGCGCCTCGTCCGCACCTCGATGGTGGCCGAACTCGACCGTGACTACGTCCGCACCGCCCGGGGCAACGGCCTGCCGGCCTTCCTGGTCGTCCGCTCGGTGCTGCGCAACGCGCTCGTCACCCCGCTGACCGTGCTCGGGGTCAAGGTCGGCTACCTGCTCAGCGGGGCCGTCGTCATCGAAGCGATCTTCGACCTGCCCGGCATGGGCAAACTCATCCTCGAAGGTGTCACCGGCGGCGACGTAGCCCTGGTCCAGGGCACCGTACTGACCATCGCCATCGCCTTCCTGGTGGTCAACGTCATCGTCGACCTGCTCTACCTGCTGGTCAACCCGCGCATCAGGACGGTGTGACATGTTCGCCACGGGCCGTCTGGCCACCAAGCTCTCCCGACCGGGCATCGCCTTCCGCGCCCTCCCGGTCACCTCCCGCGTCGCCCTCGGCGTCCTGGTCCTCGTCGTCCTCGGCGCCGTGTTCGCCCCCCTGCTCACCCAGGATCCGCTCACCACCGGCACTCCCGTGCAGGGCCCCAGCGGCGACCACTGGTTCGGCACCGACCGGGCGGGGCGCGACGTCTTCGCCCGAGTGGTGCACGGCTCGCGCTACTCGCTGATCATCGGCCTCGGCGCGACCGCCTGCGCCCTGGCCGCCGGAGCCGTCCTCGGCTCGCTCGCCGCCACCTCACGCAAGCTCGGCGACGAGTCCGTCATGCGCGCCCTTGACGTCGTCATGTCCTTCCCGCCGATCGCTCTCGCGGCCGTCCTCGTCGCCGTGTTCGGCACCAGCATCCCGGTGATCATCTTCACCGTTGCCTTCGTCTACACCCCCTCCCTCGCCCGCGTCGTACGCGCCAACGTGCTGGCGCAGTACGGCGAGGACTACGTGGCGGCCGAGAAGGTCATCGGTGCCCGGCGCGCCTACATCGTGCTCCGCCACGTCGCCGTCAACTGCATGGCCCCGGTCATGGTGTTCGCGACCGTCATGGTGGCCGAGGCCATCATCTTCGAGGCCAGCCTCTCCTTCATCGGAGCGGGGGTGCAGGACCCCGATCCCAGCTGGGGCAGCGTCCTCGCCTACGGCCGGCAGATCCTCCTGGCCGGCGGCTGGTGGGCCACCTTCTTCCCCGGCCTCGCGCTCCTCGTCACCGTCCTCGCGCTCAACATCCTCTCCGAAGGCCTCACCGACGCCTCCGCCGCGCCGAGGAGCCGCAGCGACGTCACGGGGGCCACCGGCACCCCCGCACCCGACCCGGTCGAGGCCGCCTCCACCGTCGACGTCGACGCCGCCCTCGCCCAGCTCGCCGGACACCTCGCCGCCACCGGGCCCACCCTCGCCCCGGTACGCGAGGACGCCGGTGAACTCCTCGTCGTACGCGACCTGGCGATCCGCTTCCCCGACCGCTACGGCGACATCCCCGTCGTCGACCGGCTGAACTTCACCGTCCGCGAGGGCGAAACACTCGGCCTGGTCGGCGAGTCCGGCTGCGGCAAGTCCATCACCAGCCTCGCCGTCATGGGTCTTCTGGCCCGCAACGCCGAGGTCGACGGCGAGATCCTCTACCGCGGCCGGAACCTGCTGAAGCTCCCGCCCAGGGAACGCCGCGCGCTGATGGGGCCCGAGATCGCGATGGTGTACCAGGACGCGCTCTCCTCCCTCAACCCCTCGGTGCTCGTCGGTAGCCAGCTCAGGCAGCTGACCTCGCGCGGCGGCACCAAGACCGCCGCCGAACTCCTCGAGCTCGTCGGGCTTTCGCCCGAGCGCACCCTGCGCAGCTACCCGCACGAACTCTCCGGCGGCCAGCGCCAGCGCGTCCTCATCGCGATGGCCCTGTCCCGCAGTCCCCGCCTGCTCATCGCCGACGAACCGACCACCGCCCTCGACGTCACCGTCCAGGCCCAGGTCGTCGAACTCCTCATCCGCCTCCGCGACGAGCTCGGCTTCGCGATGGTCCTGGTCTCGCACGACCTCGCCCTGGTCGGCGACCTCTCGCACCGGGTCGCCGTGATGTACGCGGGCCGGCTCGCCGAGGTGGGCGACACCCGCTCCGTCCTCACCGGCCCCGCCCACCACTACAGTCGCGGGCTCCTCGGCTCCGTCGTCTCCCTGGAGGCCGGCGCCGACCGTCTCCACCAGATACGCGGAGTCGTCCCCGCGCCCCAGGGCTTCGGCGCGGGATGCCGCTTCGCCGGCCGCTGCGGTGCCGCGACCGACCTCTGCCGCACCACGACCCCCGTACTCACCGGACGCGGCACCGCGAAGGACCACGGCTTCGCCTGTCACCACCCGGCCGGCACCGCCACCGTGAACAAGCTGGAAGGGAGCGCCCTGTGATCAGGCTCGACGGCGTTCACGTACGTCACAAGGCACGTAGCGGAGGCCTCTTCGGCCGCGACGCCGTCCACGCGCTGACCGACGTCACGCTGGAGGTGAAGCGCGGCGAGATCGTGGGCCTGGTCGGCGAGTCCGGCTGCGGCAAGTCCACCCTCGCCAGGGTCCTCACCGGACTGCAGAAACCCACCGAGGGCGAGGTCCTCTTCCACGGACGCGACCTCTGGAAGATGCCGGCCGCGGAGCGGCGCAACGACTTCGGATCGGCCGTCGGCGTCGTCTTCCAGGACCCCGCCACGGCCCTCAACCCGCGCCTCACGGTCCGGCAGATCCTGCTCGACCCGCTGGACGTGCACCGGCGCGGCACCCGCGAGGCGCGCGAGGCCCGTGTCGAGGAGCTGCTCGACCTGGTCGGACTGCCCGGCCACACCCTCGCGGCCCTTCCCGGGCAGCTCTCCGGCGGCCAGCGGCAGCGTGTCGCCATCGCCCGGGCCCTGGCCCTCGAACCGGAGCTCGTCGTCGCCGACGAACCGACCTCGGCGCTCGACGTCTCCGTACGCGCGCAGGTGCTCAACCTCCTCGTCGACCTGCGCGCACGCCTCGGCCTCGGCATGGTGTTCATCTCGCACGACATCCAGACCGTGCGCTATCTCGCCGACCGGATCGCCGTGCTCTACCTCGGCCGCATCGTGGAGGAGGGCCGAGCGCCCGACGTGGCGGGGACCCCCAGCCACCCGTACACCGAGGCGCTGCTCTCCGCGACGCCCAGCCTGCTGGAGGCCACGGAACGCATCGTCCTCACCGGCCCGGTGCCCTCCGCCACCCATCCGCCGGCCGGCTGCCCCTTCAGCACCCGCTGCTGGAAGGCCGACGCCGCATGCTCCACGGTCTTCCCCGCGGAGTCCTCCGGATCCGGCGGGCACCGCTGGCACTGCGTCCACCCCCAGACCTCCGCGTCCCCCGCCGGGGACCGGACCCCCGTACCGCCCGCAAGGAGCACCGCATGACCGCCGCCCCCAGCACCTACTCCGGAGTGATCCCGCCCGTCGTCACCCCGCTCACCGAGGACGGCGAGCTCGACCGGGTCTCCCTGGAGAGGGTCGTCGGCCACCTCCTCGACGGTGGTGTCAGCGGCCTCTTCGCCCTCGGCAGCTCCGGGGAGACCGCCTACCTGACGCCACGTCAGCAAGACGAGGTCATCAAGGTGATCACCACGGCGTCGGCGGGCCAGGTGCCGGTACTCGTCGGCGCCATCGAGACCACCACCAACCGGGCCGTCGAGCGGGCCCGTGCCGCGGCCGCCCTGGGGGCCGACGCGGTCGTGGCCACCGCACCCTTCTACACGCGCACGCACGCCACCGAGATCGACCGCCACTTCCGGGACATCGCCGGGGCCGTGGACCTGCCGCTCCTCGCGTACGACGTGCCGGTCTGCGTGCACAGCAAGCTGGACCCGGAGCTCCTGCTGCCACTCGCGGCGGAAGGAGTGCTCGCGGGGGTGAAGGACTCCAGCGGGGACGACGGGTCCTTCCGCCGGCTGGCCCTCGGCGCGCGTGATCTGCCGGGGTTCTCCGTCCTGACCGGCCACGAGCTGGTGGTCGACGCGATGATGTTGGGCGGCGCCGACGGTTCCGTACCCGGCCTGGGCAACGTGGACCCGCACGGCTACGTGCGGCTGCACGAGGCCGCCGTACGTGGGGACTGGGCCGACGCCCAGGTCGAACAGGACCGGCTCGTCGCACTGTTCGACATCGTCACGGCCGCCGTACCCGGCACCGCCTCGGCGACGGCGGCAGGGCTGGGTGCGTTCAAGACCGCGTTGATGCTGCTCGGCGTCATCGCGACCAACGTGGTGAGTCCGCCGATGCGCCGGCTGGACGCCGCGGAGACGACCGTGATCGCCGCCCATCTGGACCGGGCGGGTCTGACCCGCGTCTGAGTCCGCTTCCCCGCGAACGAGGAGGGGCCGCCCGCAGCGGGCGGCCCCTCCTGCGTGCCGTGCCGAAGGCCGGTCTGTCCGGCGACGGGCGGCACGCACGCCCGCCGAGCCGGCGACACCGCGCCGGTACACCCGGCATCGGCGCGACCCGTGGTGCGGTCACACGTCTGGACCCCGGGGCCGCCCCCGGCACGGACGGCGCTACGTTCGAACTGAGGGGTGTCCCGCAAGTGCCGGGGGATCAGCGCGCGGCGTCGGACGCGGAGCTTCTCGAGACGGAGGGACGCCCCCGTACCGGAGGTAGGGGGGCGTCCCGACAACGCGGCGAGGCGTCGTGGCCGACGCCGCGCGCCCGCCGTGAATCGGGGGACGGAGATTTCAGTCGCGCGAAGCGCGGGTGCGGCGCATCAGGACCGCTCCGCCGAGAAGCAGAGCGGCGCTCGCTCCGGCGGCCATGCCCATGCCGCCCGCACCGGTCTGGGCGAGCTGGGTGTCGGGGGAGTTCGGGCCGGGGTGACCGGCCGGCGGCTGGGCGGCCGGCGGCTCGTCCACCGGAGGCTTCGACGTCGGCGGCTCGTCCACGGGCGGCTTCGAGGTGGGCGGCTCGTCAACGGGCGGCTTGGAAGTCGGCGGCTCGTCCACCGGGGGCTCGACCGGCGGGTGCTCGTGCCCATGGCCGCTCTCGTTGACGCAGTCGTTGCCGAACACGGGGTTCAGCAGGCCCACGACATCGACGCTGTTGCCGCAGGCGTTGACCGGGACCTCGACCGGTACCTGGGCCAGGTTGCCCGACAGCACCCCCGGCGAGCCGGTGGCCGCGCCCTCGGCGCTCGCACCGGACCCCGCGTCGTCGTGGTCCTTGCCGGAGTCCACGTTCGCGCAGGTGTTGCCGAAGGCAGGGTTCAGCAGAGCGATCACGTCGACGGTGTTGCCGCAGAGGTTGACCGGGACGTGCACCGGCACCTGGAGGGCGTTGCCCGAGCCGACGCCGGGTGACCCCGCGGCGACTCCCTCGGCCGAGGCGTCGGCGTGTGCGTAACCCCCGGCGGCGGTCAGGATGCCCGACGCCGCCGCCATGACGATCATGCTTTTATTCAGAACCTGTCGCATTACATGCCCTTCTCCGGGAAATTCGCGTGGGCGGTGACACCGATAGGGAGTCATTCCAGCTACGCGGACGACTGCCTAACGACCCCGACGTCACGGAGGAAACTCGGAGAACCGTGGAAATCTTGTAACCACTCGAAAGGGTTGCGCACGGGTGTTCGTTTTCCGGCGGGATTCCTGGCATTCGGGTGAACGGGCGGAACCATTCGCCGGCCGGCGAGTTGATCAGGACGCTCCGCCGCGGGGCAATCGGTACGAGAAGGGTTAATCGTGATCAAGAAGGTTCTGGCTACGGGTGCCGTCGCCGCCTCCATCCTGGGTCTCACGGCAACGAGTGCCATGGCCATCGGCGACGACATGGGCACCACGGTGGTCAACGGCAACGGTGCCGAGTCGGAGTTCGGCAACTCCGAGACCGAAGGCGACATGAGCCCGCAGCTCAGCCTCGTCCAGGGCTCGCTGAACAAGCCCTGTGTCGGTCTGCCGCTCAAGGCCAACGTCGGTTCGCTCGTCGGACTTGTGCCGATCACGGTCCAGGACATCAACGTCCTGTCGAACCCGCAGAACCAGCAGTGCACCGACAACTCCACCCAGGCCAAGGGCGACGAGCCGCTGTCGCACATCCTGTCCGACATCCCGGTGCTCTCGGGCAACGGTGCGGGCAACGGCTGATCCAGCCGCAACGACCGGCCCGGGCCGCCGACATTCCTCCATCGTGCGGCCCGGGTCTGCGTCATTCGGGCGGTTTCCCGGGAAACGGCTTCCATAGAGTTTCGCCGCCGCCCGCCGATCGTTACGCATGACAGCTCCGGAGCCACGGGTGCGTGCACCACGGCACCCGTGCGGCACGAAAGCCGTGACCGCTCAAGGCTCCGCTGCAGAAAGGGACGAAAGTGAAGTACACCAAGGTTGCCGCCGTCGCCGCCGGAACCCTCATGGCGCTGGGTGCCGCTGCTCCGGCCATGGCCGACGCCGGCGCCGGCGCCGCTGCCGTCGGTTCCCCGGGCGTCCTGTCCGGCAACGTCGTGCAGGTTCCGATCCACATCCCGGTCAACGTCTGCGGCAACACCGTGAACGTCATCGGCCTGCTGAACCCGGCCTTCGGCAACGTCTGCGTCAACAGCTGATCCGCTGACGCCGAACTGATCGCCCATCACCGGAAGGCTCCGGACCGCATCCCGCGGTCCGGAGCCTTCCCGTCGTGTGCGGCCCCGCGCGCGGTACGGACGCCAGAAGGGCCGGCGGGGTGGGCCCGCTCAAGGGCTGACCCGCGAACCTGCGGGTGCGCCGCATCCCCACGGGGTGCCCGCACGTCACGGCGGGCGCGCGACGACAGCCACGTCACCTCGCGGCGTTGTCGGAACGTCCCCCTCCATCCGGTATGCGGACGTCACTCCGCCGTGCGACGCCCCGCATCCGACCCCGCGCGCCGATCCACCGGGAATCGCGGGACAACCCTCGGCCGTGCGCTGAACCACCGGAACGTGCGGGAGGGCCGGCTGAGCCCCCGGGAACCCCGGAGCGAGGGCCGGTGGAAGTGCGGAGGCGGAGCGCCGAGGAACCCGACGGAGAACTCCGCGGAAAAAAGCCGCCCTGTGCAGTTGCCGGTTCGCGCACGGCTCGTTAGGCCTGGTGGAAGCGGTGGAAGCCACAGGCGAAGAAAGCCTGTGCGGCGCGGGAACGCGACCGAAACCCACGCCGCTGCAGAAGGGAATTCGAAAGTGAAGTACGCGAAGACCGCCGCGTTCGTTGCCGGTTCCGTGGTCGCTCTCGGAACGGCTGCGCCCGCCTTCGCTGCTCCTGCCACGTCTCCCACGCTCAGCCTCACCACCGGTGTGAACCACCTCATGGCCAGCACTCCGCAGATCATCGACCCCGTGGTCGACACGGTCGGTAGTGCGACCAAGAAGGTTCACGAGGACGGCACGGTGAGCAAACTGGCGGGCGAGGCGACCGGTGTGGCGGCCGAGGCCGCCCCTCTGATCGGCGGCCTGCCGGTCGGCGGCTGATCCGCCGCACCGCAGAAGTCTTCTCCATTCAGCGCATTTTCTCCGGTGCCCGGTCCGGCGCATTCCATGGCCGGCCGGAGACATACGCACCGTTCGAGTGAATTGGCACAACCGGGCCCGTCGGCAGGAGTTGTTCAGAAGGCTCCGGACAGGCGGGCAACAGAAAACCCAGAAGGGCGATTTGATGATCAAGAAGGTTCTGGCGTCGGCTGCGGTCGCAGCCTCCGTCGCGGGTATCTCGGCTGCCGCGGCTCCCGCTGCCATGGCGACCGGCAACGACCAAGGCACCACCGCGGTCAACGGCAACGGCGCCGTCCAGTACTACGGCAACAGCAGCACCACGGGTGACATGAGCCCCCAGATCGGCCTGATCCAGGGATCGTTCAACAAGCCGTGCATCGCCCTGCCGGCGAAGGCCAACATCGGTTCGCTCCTCGGCCTCGTGCCGATCTCGGTCCAGGACATCAACGTCCTGTCCTCCCCGCAGAACCAGCAGTGCACGGAGAACTCCACCCAGGCGAAGGGTGACGAGGCGCTGTCGCACATCCTCAACGACATCCCGCTCCTGTCGGCGAACGGCGCGGGCAACCGCTGACCTCGCGCGGAGTGACGGGGCCGGTCCGCCGGTGCGGTGACCGCTCTCCTGGGGAGCGGCAGCCGGGGCGGACCGGCCCCTTTCCGTGTCTCCGGTGCCGGTCGGGTAGCCCGATAGTGCGGATATTGGTCCGGTTGCCGCACGGCCGGCCGGTTTGTCCACGCCGGTCGGGTAAAGCCCCCTCATGGACCAGTACGACAGTCAGTTCCGCAGGAACCCCGACGCGGTGCCCGAACGTTCCACCCCGATCTACGACCGGCTGCTCGCCGAATGGCGCGTGGCGGGCCGGGAGGTCGGGCGGAAGACGTCCCGGGCGCCGGGCGCGGAGCGGCTCCGTGTCTTCGTACCGGCGGCCCGCACGCCGGACGGCGGGCGCTGAGCCAGGCTCCTGGCGGCGGCGCGTCGACCTCGCGCCGCATCGAACCCGTTCGAGTGGTGTAGCGGAACTCCATCGTCCGCTTTCGGTTATCAGTACGTCCCACAACGGGATCACGAGGAAAGGTGAAGCGTGATGAAGAAGATCCTGGCGGGTGCGGCCGCGGCCGTCTCCCTGATCGGTGTCTCCGCCGCTGCGGCCCCCGCGGCCATGGCCATCGGCAACGACCACGGGACGACCGTGGTGAACGGCAACGGCGCCGAGTCCGAGTTCGGCAACTCCGAGACCGAGGGTGACCAGAGCCCGCAGCTCAGCCTCGTCCAGGGCTCGCTGAACAAGCTCTGCCTCGGCATCCCGGCGAAGGCCAACATCGGTTCGCTCGTCGGTGTCGTGCCGATCACGGTCCAGGACGTCAACGTCCTGTCGAACCCGCAGAACCAGCAGTGTGCCGACAACTCCACCCAGGCCAAGGGTGACGAGCCGCTGTCGCACATCCTGTCCGACATCCCGGTGCTCTCCGGCAACGGTGTCGCCAACCACTGACGTCACGGCCCGGTGCGTACGGCCACGGGCCGTGCGCACCGCCTCGTGAGGCAGCGTGTGACGACGATGCCCACCACTCCACGGGGGGTGGTGGGCATCGTCGTGTCCGAGGGAGGGGCAGGGCGTCGGAGTGCGTGCGGGGTGCTGAGGTCAGCCCAGGCTGCGGACGGGCAGGAGGCAGTGGGCCGACGTCGCGACCACCTCCGGGTCGCACACGAAGGACCGCAGCAGTTCCTCGCTCACCGGACGGCCGGGGACGGCCTCGGGCCACGGGCGTGTGGCGAACATCCCGTGCACCGTGCCCTCGGCCCGGGCGGCCGCCAGCCACTCCGGCGGCACGGTGTACTGCGCCTTGAAGTGAGGGAGCGTCAGAACCGCCTGCCCGGCCTGGACGAGGAGCTTCACGGGCAGGTTCGGCAGCTCCGCGGCGTCCAGGGTCTCACCCCCCACCTGGAGTCCGCTGCGTTCGAGAGCCGTGCGCATGGCCCGCTCGCCGGCCTCCGCCCCGTCCTGCCCGTCGCCGAGCGAGTAGGTGAGGAGGAAGGCGACGTCCCGCTGTCCGGCGGGGTGCCCGCCGCTCCAGCCGAGCAGGATCTGCGTACCCAACTGGGCGTGTGTGAAGGTGCCGGTGGAGGTCTGGGATGAGGTCATGTCCGGCACCATAACGGCCGCGGACCGGTCGTTGTGCATGCCTATCACCTGATCGAGGGATATCAGGGGCGAAGTCCGGTGTACGGCCCGGAGCGCGGGTGGTGCACGGTAATTCCGTTGACGCCCCCGGGTGACCGCGGGCTAGGGTGGGGCCAGTTCGAGGAATACGGAGGTGAGGACATTGATGACTGTCGTTGCGATGGGCGCTGCCCACAACCAGAAGAGCATCGTTCTCACCCCCGTGGCCGCCGGCTGACCTGACTTTTTCTCTCCGCGCCTGGACGCGCGGTGCCGGGGCCACCCTTGTGAAGGGTTTCCCTTGTCTTTCCCCATTCTTCCGGTTTCCTCCTCGCACCCGCTGGCTCCGTACGGCTGGGACGACGACTGGGCCGCCGCCTTCGCGCCGCACGCCGAGCGGGGACTTCTGCCCGGCCGCGTGGTGCGGGTGGACCGCGGGCAGTGCGACGTGGTCACCCCGGACGGCACCCTCAGGGCCGACACCGCGTTCGTGGTGCCCCGTGACCCGATGCGGATCGTCTGCACCGGTGACTGGGTGGCCGTCGACCCCGGCGGCGACCCGCGGTTCGTCCGTACGCTCCTCCCGCGCCGCACCGCCTTCGTGCGCTCGACGTCCTCGCAGCGCTCCGAGGGCCAGGTGCTCGCCACCAACATCGACCACATCGTCATCTGCGTCTCGCTCGCCGTCGAGCTGGACCTCGGGCGGCTGGAACGCTTCCTCGCGCTGGCCATGTCGAGCACCGAGGGAGCCGCGCTGCTCGGAGACGGAACGGGGGCCGGGGAGTACGAGGCGCAGCCGCTCGTGCTGCTCACCAAGGCCGATCTCGTCCCGGACACCACCACCCTGGCCCACCTGGTGGAGGACGTCGAGCGCATCGCTCCCGGAGTACAGGTGCTGCCCGTCAGCTCGGCCACGGGGGAGGGCGTCGACGTGTTCGGCGCCATCGTCGGCGGCGGTACGAGCGTGCTGCTCGGGATCTCCGGCGCCGGCAAGTCGACCCTCGCCAACACCCTGCTCGGCACCGACGTCATGGACGTGCGGGCCACGCGGGACGCGGACGGCAAGGGCCGTCACACCACCACGACGCGCAACCTCCTCGTGCTGCCGGGCGGCGGCGTGCTGATCGACACCCCCGGGCTGCGCGGAGTCGGCCTCTTCGACGCGGAGAGCGGCGTCGGCCAGGTCTTCTCCGAGATCGAGAACCTGGCCGGGCGGTGCCGTTTCCACGACTGCGGCCACGAGACCGAACCGGGCTGCGCCGTGCTCGGTGCGATCGAGGACGGCACGCTCTCCGAACGGCGTCTGGACAGCTACCGCAAGCTGCTCAGGGAGAACCACCGCATCGCGGCCAAGACCGATGCCCGGCTCCGGCAGGAGACCCTGCGCGAGTGGAAGCGCCGGAGTGCGGTCGGACGCGAGGCCATGGCGCTCAAGCGGGGCGGCCGTACCCGGTAGCGCGACCCCGGCACGACGTCCGAAAACCGCGCGTGCGCACCTCGGCGGGGACGCACACTGGACGGTGTGACGGATGACGAGACCAGGTACGAGGCGGTGAGCAGCCGTGACGCGCGCTTCGACGGAGAGTTCTTCTTCGCCGTCGCCACCACCGGCATCTACTGTCGGCCGAGCTGCCCCGCCGTCACCCCCAAACGGAAGAACGTGCGCTTCTTCCCGACCGCCGCCGCCGCGCAGGGCCACGGCTTCCGGGCGTGCAGACGCTGCCGCCCGGACGCCGTGCCCGGCTCCGCCGAGTGGAACGTCCGGGCCGATGTCGTCGGCCGCGCGGTGCGGATGATCGGCGACGGTGTGGTGGACCGCGAAGGGGTCCCGGGGCTCGCGGGCCGCCTCGGGTACAGCGCCCGCCAGGTCCAGCGCCAGCTCACCGCCGAACTCGGCGCGGGGCCGGTCGCCCTCGCCCGTGCGCAACGCGCTCACACCGCCCGGGTCCTGCTCCAGACCACCGGCCTCCCGGTCACCGAGATCGCCTTCGCCTCCGGGTTCGCCAGCGTCCGCCAGTTCAACGCCACGATCCGGCAGATCTACGCCCGTACCCCCAGCGGCCTGCGCGCCGAGGCGGGCACGGGCCTGGGAGCGGGGGTGCGCGAAGGGCGCCGTGCCGGCATCCCGCTGCGGCTCGCCCATCGCGGTCCGTACGCAGCCCGCGAGGTCTTCGACCTGCTGGGGTCAGAGGCGGTGCCCCACGTGGAGGAGATCAGCGGCGCCCCCGGGGCGCGCACCTACCGGCGCACCCTGCGGCTGCCGTACGGCTCCGGCATCGTGGCCGTCGACGAGGCGTCCGCGGGGCCGTGGCTGGAGGCCCGGATCGAGCTCACGGACCTCCGCGACCTGACGACCGCCGTGCAGCGGCTGCGCCGCATGCTGGACCTGGACGCCGATCCGTACGCCGTGGACGAGGCACTGGGCGCCGACCCGCGCCTGGCGCCGTTGGTCGCCGCGCGCCCCGGACTGCGGTCGCCCGGTGCCGCGGACCCGGAGGAGTCCGCCGTACGGGCGCTGGTCGGCGCCCGGGCCGCGGCGGAACTGGTCGAGCGGTACGGCAAGGTCCTGGACGTCCCGTGCGGCGGTCTCACGCGCGTGTTCCCGGAGCCGGGTGTGCTGGCCGCCGCGGCCGACGACCCGGTGCTGCGGACCCTGGCGGGCGCCCTGGCGGACGGATCGGTGCGGCTGGACGCCGGGGCCGACCGGGACGACGCCGAGCGGGCGCTGCTGCGGCTGCCCGGGATCGCACCGGCGACGGCCGCGCTGATCCGGATGCGGGCGCTGGGAGATCCCGATGTCGATCCGTACGGTACGCCGGGGGCGGATGCCTGGCGGCCGTGGCGTTCGTACGCCGTACGCCATCTGGCGCTCGTCCGGGACGGGCGCCCGGTGGACCGGCCGGGGGGCGGGGGCTCAGGCCCAGACCAGCGTGCCCAGCCAGGCTCCGACAGCCAGCAGACAGCACAGGAGCTCCAGGAGGACCGAGTAACCCGTGGCCCGCATGACCGACGTGAGCGAGGCCCGGCCCGCCCCTCGACTGCCCAGCCGCAACCGCTCGGCGCCGTAGACCGCACCCACGTACCCCAGGACGCCGCCCACCACGGGGACGACGAAGAACCCGGCGATCGCGGCGACGCCGCCGAGCATCAGCGTCTTGCGCGGGGCCCCGGCCTCCCCGGGGCGGCGTGACGGCAGCAGGGCCTGCACCGCCTGGTTCAGCAGGAACAGGCCTGTGGTGCCGATCAGCACGCCCCAGGCGAGCGTCGACGTGTCGGTCAGGGCCCACCACACCACCGCCGCCCAGACGATCGCCTGCCCGGGCACGCCCGGCACCAGCACACCGACCAGCCCGAGCAGCATCACCGCGCCGACGGCAACGAGCTGCCACCCACTCATCCGACCAGCCTGCCCGAGTCGGCCCGGTCCCGCCCGTCAGCGCGGGGGCTCGGAGGGCGGAACCCCGGACACCGGTGCGGCGCCCTGACGGTCAGCGCGGAGCGCGGGCCACCCAGCCGCGCTCGTACGCGTGCCAGCCCAGTTGGAGCCGGGTGGAGACCCCGGTGAGCTCCATGAGCCCCTTGACCCGCCGCTGGACGGTCCGCAGACCGAGATCCAGCTGCTTGGCCACACTCGCGTCCGTCAGCCCGGCCAGCAGCAAGGAGAGAATCCCCAGATCGGTCGCATCCGGGACCGGCCCGGTGCTCTCGTCGATGCCGCCCTCGCCGAGCCGCAACGGCATCGCGTCGCGCCACACCGCCTCGAAGAGGCCCGTCAGCGACTCCAGCAGGCCGCTGCCGTGCACCACCAGGGCGGCGGGCTCGGCGCCCCGACCCGTCAGCGGCACCATGGCCAGTGCCGCGTCGGCGACGACCAGTTTGGTCGGTACCCGGTCGACGACCCGGCACTGCTCGTCCCGGCTCAGCGCGGCCGAGAGTTCGACGATTCCGGAAGGGAGCGAGAGTACGTCACGCTCGACCACCACACGGTAGGCGACCCCGCGCAGGGCAGCCCGCTCCTCGGACCCGTTCTCCATACCGGAGACCGCGATCGGCTTGCCCGTGACGAGCGCGCAGACTTCCGTGGTGGCGCCCAACTGGAGCTGGTGGAACCGGTGGGCGACGGCGTCGGCGCCGGTCACCACCTCCACCAGGTCGTGCACCGCGGGTTCGGCCGCCTCCGCCCGGTACTCCTCCGCGAGCAGGGCCGATGCCAGTTCGGCCTGCTCCAGTTCGTGCCGCTGCTGGATCAGCAGCGCACCCAGTGCGACCCCGGGCGGCGCGGCCACCCAGCGGCCCGCGCGGGAGGAGGACTGGGCCACGAGCCCCTGCTGTTCCAGCCGGCGCAGCACCCGCTCCGTGTCGGCCTCCGGCAGCGAGAGCCGGCGCGCCAGATCGGGGAGTTCGGCGGCGCCCGCGGCGACGAGCGCCCGGTAGGCCGCTTCCTGTCTCCTGTCGAGACCTATCGCTGCCAGCATCCTCGGACCCTCCCCGCGGTGGTGATCGCGCATCCCTGCGCCCGTCGGGCAGGCCGTGGCCTGGCGGAAACCAGCCACGGCGCAAACCCGCCGGACACATCATCCCCCGGGGCGCCGGTCACTCTGTCAAGGTGGCGTCACCGCAGGGTCGGTGAAGCGTACCCACACCCTCCGCCGACCACCCGGACCGGTCCGCCGGGCGTCCTTCCCGTGGGGGGTGGGGCCGCCCGGCGGGCCTCTTCCCCGGTACGCGTTTCCGGGGCTCTTTCCGGATGCCCCGGTTTGGGGCGGGCCCCACGGTCGACACTAAGGGCATGAGTCAGCAGGGGGAGAAGCCCGCCGCCCACGAGGACGACTGGTGGCGCAGGCTGTACGACGGGACCGCGCCCGACACGGGTCCGGGCAGCGCGGCGGACAGCGTCGACGACCGCTTCGACTCGGCGTCGGACGCCGTGGGCCGGGCGTCGGACGCGGTGGAGCCGGCCGAGGGTGCGGTGGGCCGGGTGTCGGACGCGGTGGAGCCGGCCGAGGGTGCGGTGGGCCGGGTGTCGGACGCGGTGGAGCCGGCCGAGGGTGCCGTGGGCCGGGCGCGGGATGCCGGGAGCCCGGCGGCGGAGCACCCGGTCGCGGCGACGCCGGTTCCCGACCCCCGCGCGCCGGAGGCGGTGCGTCGACCGCCCCACGGCGCTCCGGACGCCCCGGCCGCGCCCGAGCCGTCCCCCGTGTCACCCGGACCACCCGCCCCCGCTCCGGAGCCGACCGTCGGGCTGCCCGCCCTCCCGCCGCAACCCGCGCCCCCGAAGCCGCCGCAACCCGTGCCCCCGCGCCCGCCGGAGCCCCCTGAGCCGCCGCGCGCCGTCCCTGAGCCGCCGCCCGTCGCCCCGGAGCCGTCCGTGTCGTCCGCGTCGCGGGGCTCTTCCGAGGACCCCCCGCAGCCGTCCTCCGGGCACACCCCGGAGCCGCCGCGCGCTGCCCACGGACCGCAGCCGCCCGCAGCGGCGCCGGACACCCGGGAACCGCCGTCCGGGCCGCCCTCCGCGTCCTCCGCCCGCCCCATGCCGGTGAGCGCCCCGTGGGAGCCCCCCTCCGGGTCCCCGCGGCGGCGCACCTTCGCCGTACCGCTGAAGCCGGCCCGGCCCCCGGCCGGGCCGCCCTCGCGCACCGACGGCACCCCGGAGCCGTCGCGCCCGGTCGTCGGCCACATCGGGGACCGGCCGCCCCCCTACGACCCCGAGCCGACCGCCCTGCCCGCTTCCGAAGCCGAGGACCTCGACGGCCTAGTCCCCGACACGGTGCTCGACGGTGCCCGGTACGGGACGTGCTCCCTGCGGGCCGCGTCCGTGCGCGGCGACTCCGCGCGCTTCCGCGGCGAGCCACGCCGCGACGCCCTGCTCACGGCGCGGTTCGGGACCGGGGACAGCGCGTTGCTTCTGATCGCCGTGGCCTCGGGTGCCCGCGCCGCCGTCCACGCGCACCTCGCCGCCGCCGATGCCTGCCGCTGGATCGCAGGCGCCGTCGCCCGCAGCCACGCCAGGCTGTGTGACGACATAAGGGCGGGGCGCAGAGGTGACCTCACGTCCGGTCTGCACCGCCTCACCGACCGCACCTACGGCAGGCTCCGCGCCCGCGCCGCCGAGCTGGGCCTGGAACCGAATGCTTACACCTCCGGGCTGCGCTGTCTGCTCCTGCCCGCCGATCCGGAGTGCCGTACCCGCGTCTTCTTCGGCGTCGGCGCGGGCGGGCTGTTCCGGCTGCGGGACGGTGCCTGGCAGGACCTCGACCCCCTGGTGCCGGAGGACTCCGGTCCCGCCGCACGGCACGAGGCGGGCTCCGCCGGGGACCCGCTGACCACGGACCTGCAGACCACCACGCCCCCGTCGCCGTATGCCGGCGGACCGCCGCCCCCGCCCGCCGAGTCCTTCCGCTTCCGTGCCTCCGTCGCCCGACCGGGGGACACCCTGCTGCTCTGCGGCGACGGAATGGCCGCCCCCCTGCGCGGCCGGCCGGCCCTCGCCGACGAGCTCGCCCGCCGCTGGGCGGCCGGCGGACCGCCGGGCCTGGCCGCCTACCTGGCCGACACCCAGCTCCGGGCCGAGGGATACGCCGACGACCGCACGAGCGCCGCAGTCTGGGAGGCGTGAGCGCGCACACCATGGGTTGATGGACTCCGGAGTCCGTCCGCCGGCCGGTGTTTCGGAGCCCGGAGCCGGGACAGCCGCATGTGCACGGAGCACAGGCAGGAAGGGTGCGCACCCATGGCCAAGCAGAACGTGTCGGAACAGTTCGTCGACATCCTCGTCCGGGCGGGGGTCGAGCGGCTGTACGGCGTCGTCGGTGACAGCCTCAACCCCGTGGTGGACGCCGTTCGGCGCCACTCCGGCATCGAATGGGTCCAGGTCCGGCACGAGGAGACGGCCGCGTTCGCCGCCGGGGCCGAGGCCCAGGTCACCGGGCGCCTCGCCGCCTGCGCCGGATCCTGCGGCCCCGGGAACCTCCACCTCATCAACGGCCTCTACGACGCCCACCGCTCCATGGCGCCGGTGCTCGCGCTCGCCTCGCACATCCCGTCGAGCGAGATCGGCCTCGGCTACTTCCAGGAGACCCATCCCGAACTCCTCTTCCAGGAGTGCAGCCACTACAACGAGATGATCTCCAACCCCCGGCAGATGCCGCGCCTGCTCCAGACGGCCATCCAGCACGCCGTCGGCCAGGGTGGTGTCAGCGTCGTCTCCATGCCCGGTGACATCGCCGGGCAGCCGGCCCCGGAGAAAGCCCCCGAACACGCCCTGGTCACCTCACGGCCCTCCGTGCGCCCCGGTGACGAGGAGATCGAAAAGCTCCGCCGGATGGTCGACGCGGCCGAACGGGTGACGCTGTTCTGCGGCAGCGGCACGGCCGGCGCGCACGCCGAGGTCATGGAGTTCGCCGAGAGGGTGAAGGCTCCGGTGGGCCACGCCCTGCGCGGCAAGGAGTGGATCCAGTACGACAACCCGTTCGACGTCGGGATGAGCGGGCTCCTCGGCTACGGTGCCGCCTACGAGGCCACCCACGAGTGCGATCTGCTGATCCTGCTGGGGACCGACTTCCCGTACAACGCCTTCCTCCCCACCGATGTGAAGATCGTGCAGGTCGATGTCCGCCCCGAGCGCCTGGGCCGCCGGTCCAAGCTCGACCTGGCCGTCTGGGGCGACGTGCGCGAGACGCTCCGGTGCCTGACGCCGGCCGTGAAGGTCAAGAACGACCGCCGGTTCCTCGACCGGATGCTGAAGAAGCACGCGGACGCGCTGGAGGGCGTCGTCAAGGCGTACACCCGCAAGGTCGACAAGCACGTGCCGATCCACCCGGAGTACGTCGCCTCCGTGCTCGACGAACTCGCCGACGACGACGCCGTGTTCACCGTGGACACCGGCATGTGCAACGTGTGGGCGGCCCGCTACCTCACGCCCAACGGCCGGCGCCGGGTGATCGGCTCGTTCAGTCACGGGTCGATGGCCAACGCCCTTCCGCAGGCGATCGGTGCCCAGTTCACGGACCGGAACCGGCAGGTCGTGTCGATGTCCGGCGACGGCGGATTCACCATGCTGATGGGTGACTTCCTCACGCTCGTGCAGTACGACCTGCCGGTGAAGGTCGTCCTGTTCAACAACTCCTCGCTCGGCATGGTGGAACTCGAGATGCTGGTGGGAGGACTGCCGTCCTTCGGCACGACCAACAAGAACCCCGATTTCGCGGCGGTCGCCCGCGCCGCCGGCGCGTACGGGGTGCGGGTGGAGAAGCCCAAACAGCTGGAGGGGGCGCTGAAGAACGCCTTCGCGCACAAGGGTCCGGCCCTCGTCGACGTGGTCACCGATCCGAACGCCCTCTCCATCCCGCCGAAGATCAGTGCCGACATGGTCACCGGCTTCGCGCTCTCCGCCAGCAAGATCGTGCTGGACGGCGGCGTGGGGCGGATGCTCCAGATGGCACGCTCCAACATCCGCAACGTGCCCCGCCCCTGAGCGCCTTCACAGCTCCCGCCCACACCGTCCCCGCCGGTGCGCGTCCTCCGGGTCCCGGCGGCGCGCTCCGCTTCCGCGTGGTGCGGCGGGCGGGGGCGCTCACCTCTTGCTGCTCCGGAAGCGTGGCCGCCGGTCTGTGGGGCATGCATCCCGGGATGGTGTTCGGGACATGTTCGGGACATGACGGAACCAGGGGGACGATTCAGCGTGCTGACGGGGGACGTGACGAGACGCCAGGAAAGCCGGCCGACGCGACTGCACCGCAGAGTCGGGCATGCCGATCTGTCGGCGGTGGGCGAGGTGCGGAGGGCTCTGCGGGAGTTCCTGGGCCACCGCCCGGGCCCACAGGATGCCGAGGTGGCGGAGCTCCTGCTGAGTGAAGTGCTGACCAACGCGCTGATCCACACGCGCAACGGCGCAGTGGTCACGGTGACTTCGCTGCCCGCGCGCCTGCGTGTGGAGGTGCGCGACTTCCTGGCGGGGCAGGAGACCACGCCGTACGTGCCGAACGCCGACGACGGCACTCACGGCAGGGGGCTGCTCCTCGTGCAGAGCCTGGCCGACTCCTGGGGGGTCACGGCGCAGGCGCTGGGCAAGGTGGTCTGGTTCGAACTGAGCGGCAGGAGGGCCTGACACTCAGCCGAACTGCCGCTCCAGGTTCTCGAGTTTCTGCTCCAGCGAGTCGAGCCGGGGCAGGGCCTGCGTGTCGTCCCCGGCACCGGGATCGGCGTCGTCGCCCGACACCCGTGCCGGTGATCTGGTGGAACCGTTCGCCGCCCGCAGGGAGGGCCGGGAGCGGTGCGGCAGCCGGCCCGGCTCCGGCAGGGGGGCATCGACGGCGGGCACGGCGGCGCCCGCCGCGGCCGCGACGGCCTGGGCATCCAGCCGGTGACCGAACCGCGCCCCGCGGCCCCACCGGTTCTGCCGGTTCAGGGCCTTGATGCGGGCGCGGTCCAGCTTCGCCCGTTCCCTCCTGCGGTGCCGGTCCTCCTCCTTCTCCTGACGGTCCTCGCGCACGTTGTCCACCGCCTCGTCCAGGGTGCGTACGCCCTCCAGGAGCATCAGCGACCAGGCGCCGAAGGTCTCCCTGGGGGCGCGCAGCCACCGGACGATCCGGATCTGCGGCAGGGGGCGGGGCACCAGCCCCTGCTCGCGCAGGGCTGCCCGCCGGGTCTGCTTCAGCGCGCGGTCGAACAGGACGGCCGCCGAGAGGGACATCCCCGCGAAGAAGTGGGGGGCACCGGCGTGTTCCATGCCGCGCGGCGCGTGCACCCAGTTGAACCAGGCGGCGGCGCAGGCGAACGTCCACACCAGCAGCCGGGAGCCCAGCGCCGCGTCACCGTGGCTCGCTTCGCGCACCGCGAGTACCGAGCAGAACATCGCGGCCCCGTCGAGGCCGAACGGCACCAGGTACTCCCATCCTCCGCCGAGGCTGAGGTTCTGCCGGCCGAAGCCGACCAGCCCGTGGAAGGAGAGGGCGGCCGCGACGGCGGCACAGCAGAACAGCAGGACGTACGAGGCAGTGGCGTAGAGCGCCTCCTTGCGCCTGCGGCGTTCCTCGCTGCGTTCCCAGCTGTCGTCGGCCGTGGCACCGGCCTTCCCCGCGGCGCGCCTGCCCCGCGCGACCACCGTCACCGCGGCCAGGGCCCCCACGAGCAGTACGGCGCCGGGAAGCAGCCAGTCGAGTGAGAGGTCGGTCAATCTCATGCGCGGTCCCTTGCGTCACGTGAGGCGTTTCGTGCGCCATTGTGGCGGAAATGCCTCTCCTCCCACCGGGTTTCGGGGCACGGGACCACCGACGGGGTGCACGGGTTCCGCTATGGGCGTAAAGTCCCCGAACACCCTTGCAGGGAAACCGAGTTGTGTTCGAATCGGGGCCCCCGGCAGAGTGGTGCGAGTGGCCCTGCGGCTCAGAGCCCGTCGGGTGACCTGGGACCGGAAAGCGGACGCGGTCCGGTGCGTGCGGTTCCAAGGCGCCGGAAGGTCCTCGTGGCGGAGCTACGTGGGCGTTTCGGCAACGCGGGAAGCGTGCGTGCCGGGGCGTGGGCGCCCGGTTCCAGGTGACCCGGCAGGCTCTCAGGGGGCGGGCGTCAGTTTCCGGACGCGGTCGGCGTCACAGGTGCGCGGGCAGGTGACGCAGGTGTCCTCCGGCCGCAGTGTGTAGAAGAGGCAGCAGCTCGCCCGGTCGCGGGTCGGCAGGGACGCGCCGTCGGGGCCCGTCAGCTCACGGAAGCCGGCGGCGCCCACGTACGGCCCGGTGGTGCCCGGCAGCAGCAGTTCCAGCTCGGTCATCGCACGGCGCTCCTCGCCGAGCAGGTGGGCGATGTACCAGAGACCCTCGACGATCTCGTCGGTGGCCATGCCCCACAGGGCCCGCCTGCCGCGCCGCATGCGCGGCCCGAAGCCCTCCAGTACCGGACCGAGGTGCTCCGCCACCGCGTCCAGCACCTCGGCGCGCAGCGCCGCCTCGTCCGGCACGACCCGGGCGCCCGGGAGCGAGGCCGCAGGGTCGTCCGGCAGGCAGGCGAACTCCCGCACGCGGGCGGCGAGGTGGCCCCGTTCCCGCTGGAAGAAGACGTCGCGCACGGGGATCCGGGGCACCCGGCGATCGAGGAACCAGGGCACGGTCACCAGCAGGCAGGCCGGCCAGGCGTAGCGGTGCAGCCCGAAGCTGGCCACCACGTCGGGGCGGGCCCGGGTGCCGTAGTCCCGCAGCACCTGCGCGTCGTCCCGCGCCAGGAAGGCGTCCACCGCGTCGCCGCCCTCCGCGAGCTCGGCGGCACCGACCCAGCCGCCGCCCGACGGCGCGGCGTCGTCCGTGGCGAGCACCTCGGCCCGCAGGCCGGGGAAGGCCTCGGTGAGGCGCGCGTACGCCGGCGCCACGGGGGACGGCGGGGCTGCGGTGAGCAGGGCGGGCACGGTCATGCGGGGACCACCGAATCACGTTCTTCAACAGGTAAGCCTTACCTTACCCGAATTGGCCGGTGTGTGAACCTGGGCCCGCTACGCCTATCGTGCACAGGGGCCCGGCGCACGCCAGCCGGTGCCCGCCGGTCCGAGGAGGTCCCGTGGAGCAGGGCAGAGTCCGTGAGGACGTACGGCTGCCGTACGCGTACGAGGCGACCCCGCCGGAGGTCCGCGTGCCCGAACAGGCGCGCGGAGAGCACACCCACGGCGAGCCGGCCGCGCCCCGCGTGGTGCAGCGGCACTCGGTGCGCGGCCAGGTCCTGGACGCCCTGCGCGCCGCCCTCGTCGGCGGCGAACTGGTTCCCGGGCAGGTCTACTCGGCCCCGGCGCTCGGCGCCCGCTTCGGCGTCTCGGCCACACCGGTGCGGGAGGCGATGCAGCAGCTGGCCTCCGAGGGTGCCGTGGAGGTCGTGCCGAACCGCGGCTTCCGGGTCAGCGAGCGCGGTCCCCGCGAACTGGCCGAACTCGCCGAGGTGCGCGCCCTGATCGAGGTCCCCGTGATGCTGCGGCTCGCCCGCACCGTCCCGGCCGGCAGCTGGTGCGCACTGCGCCCGCTGGCCGACGCCACCGTCGCGGCCGCCGCCGTCGGCGACCGGGCGAGCTACGCGGAGTGCGACCGCGCCTTCCACCGCGCCGTCCTCGCGCTCGCCGGCAACGAACAGCTCGTGGCCGTCGCCGACGACCTCCACCGCCGGTCGCAGTGGCCGCTGGTCAGCAACCCGGCCACGCGCCGCGCCGATCTGCTCGCCGACGCCTCGGAGCACACCGCGCTGCTGGACGCGCTCGTCGCCCGGGACCTCACGGTGGTGCAGTCCCTCGTACGCGAACACTTCACCGGCGCCGACCGCTGACTCCGCCGGACGACGACGGCGGTCGGCGAGGCGGCCGTCGACCGGCCGGCAGGCCCGGTCAGTTCGACTCGGCGGTCTCCCGGTCCGGTGGCTCCAGCCGCGGGGCCAGCCACGTCGGTACCCCGCCGAGCAGCCGGAACAGCCGGCCGGCCTCGGCGCGCAGCCGGGCCGCCTCGGTACCCGTCTCGGTGTCCGCGAGCGAGATGAGGGCCGGGGCCGTACCGACGAGGTAGCCCAGCTCCTCCCTGATCCGCAGGGACTCCGCGAAGCCGTGCCGCGCCTCCGCGAGCTCGCCCTCGCGCAGCGCCAGCGAGGCGAGGTGCCGCCAGGTGGAGGAGAGCAGCAGCTCGTCGCCCTGTGCCAGCGCTCCGGCGTGGGCCCTGCGGTAGGCGGCGAGGGCGGACTGCGGCGCGTCGGCGATGTTCTGCGCGATCAGGCCCCGGCGCAGGTCCAGCACGGGGCGGCCCGGAGCCGTGGGGGAGAGCAGTGCCGCCGCCCGGCTCAGCGCCACGCTCGCCTCGTCGGCCCGGTCGCGTACGCCGAGGAGGGTGGAGGCGTAGGCGAGGTAGCCGCGCTCGCAGGCGGCCGTGCCGCGTTCGGTGTCGTCGTGGGCGAGCGCCTCGGCCGTGCGCAGCGCGTCCTCCGCGTCGGTCCAGCCGGTGCCGGTGTAGAGGCACCGCTCGATCAGCAGGGAGGTGCGCTGCAGTGCGGCGGCCGGGTCGGCCGACGCGTCGGGTTCGAGCAGCGCGGCCGCGTCGGTCCAGCAGGCGCGTGAGCGCAGCCGCCATACGGCTGTCTGGAGCGGCGGATCGTCGTCTGCTGTGGTTCCCGTGCCGGACATGGCGGTGTGCGCCACATTGCCCTCCCCGAGCGCGCCGTCGAGCTGTTGGGTCCTGGCGCATCTCAGCACGGATCGGCACGCCGGGCCAAGGGGTCGGATCGATGTCAGGTGAAAGATTTCACAATCGCCGTCGCCCCCTCCCGGTCGCCGGAGGTGCCCGGAGGTCAGCTCATACGCAGGGCGAGGAAGAAGTCGAGCTTGTCCTCGAGGCGCGAAAGGTCACGCCCCGTCAACTGCTCGATTCGTCCGACGCGGTAGCGCAGCGTGTTGACGTGCAGGTGCAGCCGGGCGGCGCAGCGGGTCCACGAGCCGTCGCAGTCGAGGAAGGCCTCGAGTGTCTCGATCAGCTCGGCGCGGTGGCGCCGGTCGTAGTCGCGCAGCGGGTCGAGGAGGCGGGCGGTGAAGGCGCGGCGGACGTCGTCCGGCACGAAGGGCAGCAACAGGACGTGCGAGGCGAGCTCGTGGTGCCCGGCGGCGCAGACCCGGCCCGGGCGGGCCGCCGCGACCCGGCGGGCGTGCCGGGCCTCCTCCAGGGCCCCCCGCAGGCCTTCGGCGGAGTGAACGGCGGCGCTGAAACCCAGGGTCAGGCGGCCGTCGTCCGCCAGCCCCGCGGAGAGCGGTTCACGGACCCCGGCGAGCAGGGCCTCGGCGTGGAGCTCGACGTCCTCCCGCCGCGGGGCGTCCGCCACTGCTACGGGCCCACCCGCCTCACCCGCGCCACCGGCCGGTCCGCTGCCTGCGGTGGCCTCGGCGGGGGAGACGGCCGGCAGCGGCACGAGCGCCACGGCCTCGTCGCCGGCGTGCGCCACGGCGATCCGGTCCGTGGAGTCGGGGCCGGCCACCGAGGGGTCGACGAGGATCTCCTCCAGCAGGGCCTGGGCGGCCCGGGCGCCCGACGGGTCCCCGTCCGGGCCCTGCCCGGCCCACTCGACACGGGCCACGACGACCTGCCAGTGCGGTGCCGTACCCAGGCCGGGCAGCAGGACCGGGGCGGCCACCCGCAGCCTGGCGGCGATCTCGGCCGGTGCCGCGCCCGTCTGGACGAGTTCCAGGACCTCCTGGGCGAGCCGGCGGCGTACCGTCCGGGCGGCGTCGCGGCGGTCGCGTTCGACCGCGATCAGCTGCGTGACGCCCTGGAGCAGGTCCAGCCGGGCGGCCGGCCAGTCGCCCGCGTCGGCCTCGACGGCCAGCAGCCAGTCCGAGAGCACCGACTCACGCACGTCGTGGGGCGGTACGGGGTCCGCGCCGCGCCCGTCGTTCCGGATGGGGAACAGCGCGTACGTCGTGCCGTCGACCTCGGCGCGGTACGGGCCCCGGCGGCCGGTGCGCGTGGCGGCGAGGTGCCGGCCGGCGAGCGCCGCGCCGACGTGGCTCGCCAGCGGTTCACCCGCCCCGGCGACCTGGCGCCCGGTGGGGGAGAGGACCCAGGCCCGCAGATCCAGGTCGGAGGTGAGCAGGTCGAGGACGACCTCGGGTCCGCCGCCCGCCGGTCCCGAGGTCATCAGCCGGCGATGCCGGTCGACGACGGCGGCCAGGTCCCCGGCCCGCTCGCCGGACACCTGGCGCACCACGTGCTCGGTGATCGTCGCGAAGGCGACGGTCTCGTGCACGACGAAGAGCGGCAGCCGGTGCTTCAGGCACGCCTCGACCAGGTCGTCCGGGACCGGCCCGAGCTCCGCCTCGCCCGCGGCGAGGCCCGCGACCCCGGCGCCCGCCAGGATCCGGACGAACGGTTCGGAGTCCGAGGCGTCCCGGCGCCAGGCCATGCCCGTCAGGACGAGTTCGCCGCCGGAGAGATAGCGGCTGGGGTCGCGCAGGTCGGTCGTCATGACGCCCCGGACCGAACGGTCCAGCTCGTCCTCCCCGCCGAGCAGCCGCAGGCCCAGCGCGTCGGTGTCCAGCAGTGCGCGGAGCCGCATCGTCGGTTGCCGCCGATCTTCTTGGTTGGGGCGGGGGACAGCTGGGGATACCGGTGGATCGCCGTGCGGTTGCCGATACCCGCCATTCGTTCGAATCTACAAGACGAGGACGGCGGCCAGCCAATTCCTTCATGGTTTCGGTGACTGCACCGGGTGGTCCCAGGCTTGTGTACTGGCTCACACCCCGCGTGAACAGGACATGAACGGCAGGTCCGGGCCGGGCCGAGCCCCAGCTCCGGGGAACGACCGATCGAGAAGAGAGCCACGCATGGACTTCCTCCGCCGCGCCCGCCGGGAGGAGGCGCGCGCCGCGACGGCCGGGCACCGGGCGGCCGCGCCTCTCGCGGGTGGCACCCACATCCCGGCCGGATCCGACGTCACGGTCGTCGGACGCGCCTGCGCCCAGGACGTCGGCAGGGCCCCCGGTACGCTGCCGGCCGAGAGGCGGGGCAGGGGCGGCCGGGGCCGGGGAGGCACCGTCACGGAGGAGACCGCCCTCGACCCGAACACCGCGAAGGTACGAGCCCCGTCCCCCACGGGCCACCTCGTCCCCGCCCCCCTCGACACGGCGCCCGTCCCGGTCGACGTGCTCGGACCCGCCGACGACCACGCCCCGTACGGGCTGTGCGGCGTCGGCGAGGCTCCCACCCCGTCCACCCCGGCCGCCCTCGCGGCGACCGGGGAGGCGACGGGACGCGAGCGCGGCAGGACACCGGCGCGCCCCGGGCGCCTCACCGGTACCTGACGAGCCGCCCCGCCCTTCCGGGCGGTGCGCGCCCGCGGCGGACGTCACACGTCCCGCGCCGCGCACCGTCCGGAGCTCAGCGCACCACCGCTCAGCCTGCATCACGTAGTCCGTCCCGGGCCGTCCCCCGGGTCGTGCCGCCGCGCAGTCATCCCAAATCCCGCAGTCACACAGCTCCACGCGGGTGCCCCTGTGAACCTTGGGAGTCAGGCAACATGACCCAGCAGTCAGTGGAATCCAGGACGAGCGCGCAGGACGCGGGCCCCGGCCCGCGCCTTCCCGCCGGACGGTCCTGGCTCGACCGGTACTTCCACATATCCGAGAGGGGATCGACCGTCGCGCGTGAGGTGCGCGGCGGAGTCACGACCTTCATGGCGATGGCGTACATCCTCCTGCTCAACCCGCTCATCCTGGGCGGCAAGGACGTCGACGGGCAGGTGCTCGGGCAGTCCGGACTGATCACCGCCACCGCCCTCGCGGCGGCGGCCACCACCCTGCTGATGGGCTTCGTCGGCAAGGTCCCCCTCGCGCTCGCCGCCGGTCTGAGCGTCTCCGGGGTACTCGCCTCGCAGGTCGCCCCCGCCATGACGTGGCCCCAGGCCATGGGCATGTGCGTGGTCTACGGGCTCGTGATCTGCCTGCTGGTCGTCACCGGCCTGCGCGAACTGATCATGAACGCGATCCCGCTCGCGCTGAAGCACGGCATCACCATCGGCATCGGCCTCTTCATCACCCTCATCGGGCTGTTCAAGGCCGGGTTCGTCCACAAGGGAACGGCGACCCCGCTCTCCCTCGGACCCGCCGGCGAGCTCGCGGGCTGGCCCGTACTCGTCTTCGCGGTGACCCTGCTGCTCATCTTCATGCTGCAGGCGCGGAACATCCCCGGAGCGATCCTGATCGGCATCCTCGTCGGCACCCTGGCCGCGGTCGTGGTCAACGCCGTCGCCGACATCGACCCCAAGGCCTGGAGCAGCGGTCCGCCCGAGCTGAGCGGCAGCGCGGTCTCCTCACCGGACTTCTCGCTCTTCGGGAACGTCGACCTCGGCGGCTGGGGCGACGTCGGTGCCATGACGGTCGGCATGATCGTCTTCACGCTCGTGCTGGCCGGCTTCTTCGACGCCATGGCCACCATCATCGGTGTCGGCACCGAGGCCGAGCTCGCGGACGACAGGGGCCGGATGCCGGGCCTGTCGAAGGCCCTGTTCATCGACGGCGCGGGCGGTGCGATCGGCGGTGTCGCCGGGGGCTCCGGGCAGACCGTGTTCGTCGAGTCGGCGACCGGGGTGGGGGAGGGTGCCCGCACCGGGCTCGCTTCCGTCGTCACGGGTCTCTTCTTCGCCGCCTGCCTCTTCTTCACCCCGCTCACCGCGATCGTGCCGGCCGAGGTCGCCTCCGCGGCCCTGGTCGTGATCGGCGCCATGATGATGCAGAACGCCCGGCACGTCGACTGGAGCGACCGCTCCGTGGCCGTGCCGGTCTTCCTCACCGTGGTCCTGATGCCGTTCACGTACACCATCACCACCGGAGTGGCCGCGGGCGTCATCGCGTACTCCGCCATCAAGCTCGCGCAGGGCAGGCCCCGTGAGGTGGGCGTCTTCATGTGGGTCCTGACGCTGGTGTTCCTGGTCTACTTCGCCCTGAACCCCATCGAGACCTGGCTGGGCGTCAGGTGACGTAGCCCGGGACGCCCGGTACGCGGCCGGTTCCGCGCACCCGGTGTCCGCCACCGCCCCTGCCCCGCGGCCGGCGGGGCGGGAGCGGTCGCGGACCGGGCACCCGAGGGGCGTCCCCCGCCGCGCTGTCCCCCGGCGCCCGGTTCGTCCCGGGCGGGTAGCCGCCACGGCGGCTTCACGCCAGTGAGAAGCCGTCCGCGGCCCGGTGTTTACCGGTAGATCAGCTGCATGACCTTCTCCCTCTCCTTCGTTTCCGGCCGGGCGAGACCCGCTCGCGCGGGGTGCAGAGCTCTCCTCATAGCGACCTCGGTCGCCCTCGTGAGTGGCGTCCTGCTCCCCGCGGCGGGCTCCGCCACCGCCGCCCCGCAGCCCCCGGCCGAAGCCCGCCCCGCGGTCCGGACGAGTGACTACGACATCACCCTGGTCACCGGGGACGTCGTCCACTACTCCGACGGCCCGGGCGGCCAGGACACCGTCACCGTGGACCGGCCCGACGGCGCCACGGGCGGGGTCCACGTGCAGCAGGCCGGGGAGGACATCCACGTCCTGCCCGACGAGGCGAGCGACCTCGTCGCGGCGGGGAAGCTCGACCGCCGGCTGTTCGACGTCTCCGCGCTGGTGCGGATGGGCTACGACGACGAGCGCTCCGGCGGCATCCCCCTGATCGCCACCTACCAGGCGGGCACGGCGCGTTCGCTGCCCGCCGCACCGCGCGGCAGCAGGACGGTCCGGCAGCTGGAGTCGATCCGGGGCGCCGCCCTGAAGGCCGACAAGGACGACGCCCGCGCCTTCTGGAGCGACATCACCCGCGGCGCGAAGAGCCGTGCGCTGGACGACGGTATCGCCGGGCTCTGGCTCGACGGCCGGGCCGAGGCGGCGCTCAGGGACTCCGTACCCCAGGTCGGCGCCCCGCAGGCCTGGGCGGCCGGCTACGACGGCAAGGGCACCACGGTCGCCGTTCTGGACACGGGCATCGACGCCACGCACCCGGACGTCAAGGATCGCGTCAGGAAGACCAGGAGCTTCGTGCCCGGCGAGGAGGTCACCGACAGGAACGGTCACGGCACCCACGTCGCCTCCACCATCGCCGGGTCGGGCGCCGCGTCGGGCGGCGCGAACAAGGGCGTCGCCCCCGCCGCCGACCTGATCGTCGGCAAGGTACTCGGTGACGACGGCTCCGGAGCCGACTCCGGCATCATCGAGGCCATGGAGTGGGCGAAGGCCGAAGGCGCCGACGTCGTCTCCATGAGCCTCGGCTCCAGCATCCCGGACGACGGCACCGACCCGATGGCGCAGGCGGTCGACGCCCTCTCCGCCGACGGCGGGCCGCTCTTCGTGATCGCCGCCGGCAACGCCTACGGCGAGGGCACCATCGGATCGCCCGGCTCCGCCGCCGAGGCGCTCACCGTCGCCGCCGTCGACAAGCACGACGACCGCGCGGACTTCTCCTCCATGGGCCCGCTCGTCAGGTCGCAGGGACTGAAGCCCGACCTCTCCGCCCCGGGCGTCGGCATCGAGGCCGCCGCCTCCCAGGCGGTCCCCGGCATCGAGGGCATGTACCAGGCGATGTCCGGTACCTCGATGGCCACTCCGCACGTCGCGGGCGCCGCCGCCATCCTGAAGCAGCGTCACCCCGACTGGTCCGGCCGGCGCGTCAAGGACGCGCTGATGGCCTCCTCGAAGCTGCTGCCCTCCTACACACCGTACGAGCAGGGCACCGGCCGGCTCGACGTGAAGGCGGCGGTCGACACGACGGTCGAGGCCACCGGCTCCGTCGAGGTGGCGTCCTACGCCTGGCCGCACAGCGCGTCCGACCCGGTCGCCGAGCGCACCCTCACCTACCGCAACACCGGCGCGCGGGACGTCACCCTCGGCCTGGCCACCGACACGGACTCCGCGGCGTACACCCTGTCCACGTCCACGCTGACCGTCCCGGCGGGCTCCACCGCCGAGGCGGTGCTGTCGCTGGATCCCTCCCGGGTCCCGAACGGCACCCGGTTCTCCGGCCAGGTCATCGCCGAGGACGCGGCCGGCACCGTCGTCGCGCACACCGGCTTCGCCATGGACAAGGAGCGGGAGCTCCACGACCTCACGCTCCGCCTCCGCGACCGGTCCGGCGACCCGATGACCGGCAACGTCGTCATCGCCGCGCTCGGCGACCCGGAACTGAACGTCGTCGCGGTCCAGGGGGACACCACCCTGCGACTGCCGCCGGGCAACTACACCGCGTGGACCACGGTCGACGTCGACGGTGACCGCGCCGACTCCAGGGCCGTGGCCTTCCTCGCCGCCCCCGAGACCGTCCTCGACGAGCCCACCACCGTCACCCTCGACGCGTCGAAGGCCCGCAAGGTCAGCGTGCGCACGCCCCGGGAGACCGAGAACCGTCAGCTGCGCTACGACATGGCGCGCACCGCCCCGGACGGCACCGTCCAGCGTGACGCCTACCAGATCCCGGCCGTGTACGACCAGGTGTGGGCCAGCCCCACGAAGAAGGTGACCGAGGGCGGCTTCAGCTTCCTCACGCGGTGGCGGCAGGGCGAGGAGATGATCGACGTGACGGCCGGCGGCCGTGACGTCCCGGTCACCGTGCAGGGCGGATCCCCCGTCGCCGGGGACAGCCGCCGCACGCTGGCCGGCGTGTACGCCGGCAACGGCGCGGCCTCGGACTACGCGGGCCTGCGCGTCAAGGGCAGGGCCGTCGTCATCGACCGCAGCGACGCCGTGGCCCCCGCCGACCGGCTGGCCAACGCCCTCGCCGCGGGCGCGTCGGCGCTCCTCGTCGTCCACGACGGGCGGGGCGTCCTGCTGGAGGGGTACGCCCCGTACGGCACCGAGACCACCATTCCGGTCGTCTCCGCGCAGCGTCTCGCCGGGCGGCAGCTCGTGGAGACCGCCCGGCGAGGCGGCCCGATCTCCGTGGAGCAGCGCAGGTTCGCGCGCTACGTCTACGACCTCGTCGACCGCCACGACGGAGCGATCCCGGACCGCTCCCTGGCCTTCGCGCCCACCGCGCGGCAGCTGGCCGAGGTCGAGAACACCTTCTACGGCCATCGGGACACCCTCGGCGGGGGCTACCGCTACGACATCCCGGACTACGGCCCGGGTATCGGCTTCGAGGAGTACGAGAAGTTCCCCGGCACCCGCACCGAGTGGGTCACCCCCCTGCCGGGCGGTTCGTTCTGGTACGAGAACCACTCGGTCCTGAACCCGGAGACCTCCGAGACGCTCGCCGAGATGCGCAGCGGGCGCCTGGACTACACGGCGGGCCGCACCTATCGCGACGAGTGGTTCGCGCCGGTCACCCGCCCCCGGCTGGGGACCGGGTTCTGGGGCCCCTTCCGCACCGAGTACGACGACATCCAGTTCAACATCACCCCCTGGACCGACTCCGGCGCCGGACACTCCGGTTCCATGCCGGCGGACGAGTACGACACCACCTCGTACGCCTTCTACCAGGGCGACACGCTGATCAAGAAGGGCCCGGGCCGGGCCGGTTACGCGTGGGACCTGTCCGGCGAGCGGCTGCCCTACCGGCTGGTCGTCGACTCCGCGCGGGACGCGGACACCTGGAAGACCTCCACCCGCACCCACAGCTCCTGGGAGTTCGAGTCCGGAGCCCTCGACCCGAACGGCCCCGGCCAGGCGGACATCCCGCTGCTCCAGGTGGACCTCGACGTCGACACCGACCTCGCCGGTGACGTCCGGGCCGGCACGTGGACCGAGATCGCCCTGGCCTCAGGAACACAGGAGTGGCTGGAGGGGGCGGTGAGCGCCGACAGGGCCTCGTTGTCGGTCAGTTACGACGACGGGGAGAACTGGAGCGCGGTGCGGCTGCGCGCGGGACGGGACGGTACCTGGACCGCCCGCTTCAGGACGCCCGCCGAGGGGGCCTCCTTCGTCTCCCTGAGGGCGCACGCGGAGGCCGGCGGCGGACTGGCCGTCGACCAGGAGATCATCAGGGCCTTCGGCCTGAAGTGACCCCGACGGCGCGCGGACGCCACCTCCGGGGCGTGCCCCGGAGGTGGCGCCGTCCGCCCGGGAGGCAGGCCGGGCGGCGTCCGGTGCGTGCGCGCGCAGGACGTGGGGCCGCCCCGGTACGGGAAGTACCGGGGCGGCCCCACTGCGTGGCAGGCGGGACGCGGAACACGCCTGAGTGCCCGGGCCCGGCGCGCGGCCCGGGCGCGGGTCAGCGGCCGGTCTGCAGCGCCGCCCAGGTGCCGGCTCCCACGCTGCCGTCGACCGTGAGGCCGCGCGCCTTCTGGTACGCGCGGACGGCCGTGTCCGTCGCGGAGCCGAACGTCCCGTCGACGGCGACCGTCGATCCGAGCGCGGCTGTCAGCGCACGCTGCAGCCGTTTCACCGCCTCACCCGTGCTGCCCTTGGCGAGGGCCGGGGTGGTGCCCGCCGAGAGCAGGGCGGTCCACGTCCTGGGGCCGACCGTGCCGTCGGCGGTCAGCCCGCGGGCCGTTTGGAAGGCCTGTACGGCGCTCTTCGTCGCCGGACCGAAGACGCCGTCGACGGCGCCCGCCTCGTACCCCTGGGTGTCGAGCAGCTGCTGCACGGCCCTGACCTGCGTGCCCGTCGAGCCCGACTGCTGGGTCGCGTACGAGGCGAAGGTCAGACCGTCGCTCTCGCTCCCGCCGCCCCCCGTTCCGGTGCCGGTGACGAGCTGCATGTAGGCCGTCCAGTTCCAGTGGGCGCCCGGATCGGTGTGGTCGTTCCCCGGGGCCTCGCTGTGCCCGATGATGTGGGACCGGTCCTTCGGGATGCCGTACCGGTCGCAGAGGTGGGCGGTCAGCGCCGCCGAGGAGCGGTACATGGTGTCGGTGAACCACGACGGGTCGTCGATGAAGCCCTCGTGCTCGATGCCGAGCGACGAGGCGTTGGCACTCCTGGCGTGGTACGCGGTGTCCTTGTCCCGCACCATCTGGGTGATCTCACCGTCCGAGGACCGGACGACGTAGTGGGAGCTGACCTGGGACGCGGCGTTCTGGAACCAGCTGATCGTGCCGGCGTACGAGCCCTGCATGACGTGGATGACGACCTTGTCGACCGTCGCCGTCCGGCCCGTCGCGTAGTTGGCGGAGGCCGCGGGAACCCAGAGGGCCGAGGGGTAGTCGGGGCTCGGGGCGGTCACCTGGGCGATGGCCAGGTCGCCCTTCTCCGGGGCGACGGGGCGGGAGGGCACCGAGATCCGTTCGCCGCCGCGTACCGTCGTGCGCAGGCCTTCGGCCAGGAAGGCGTAGACGGTGTCCGCGTAGAGCGCGGCGACCGGCCCCCGCGCCCCGCTGTAGCGCGCGACGGCCGGATACCAGGCGTCGATGTCCCGGCGCTCGGCCCCGTCCAGGCCGAGTGCGTCGGCGTGGCTGCGCAGGACGGCCGCGCCGCCCAGGATGTTGGCCTCGGTGTCCTGACGCAGATCGGCCGCGGACTCGCCCGTCAGCTCGGCGGCCTTCTCCAGGGAGTGGTTGACCGGGTTGCTCACGAGGTGCATCACGCCGTACCCGTTCGCCTGGCTGGGGCGCCCGGCGTGTCCGTCCAGATGTGTCTCGCCGTAGCCGACGGCGGCGAGCAGATCGCGCGGGACGCCGAACCTCTCGGCCGCGCGGTCGAAGGCCTGGTTCATGGGCCGGGGGAGGGCGGGCGCGGCGGGGGCCGGCCGTCCGGCGGCGACGAGGGCGGTGACGGCGAGGGCCGTCAGGACTGCTGCGCGTCTTGCGGTGTGGCCGGCGGGGCGTCGGGGCATACCTGCTCCTGGTCCGTGGGGGGAGAGGAAGACCCCGGGCCCGGTGGGGTGGGCCGAGGGCCGTCGAGCGCGCCCAGGCTATCCAGCCCGCCCGGGTCCGACAACGGCGCCTCGCTGGCATCAACTTGCCTTCACTCCAATGGAGTTGCGGCCATCGAGGGACCCTTTCGGGCTGCCGCCGCCCTCGGTGCGGAGGGCGGCGGGTCACGCTCATGTCACCAGCGGTCCCGATGGATGACGTCGGCCACGGGCCGGCGCCGGACCGGACCGAAGTTGCCCTGCGGCCACCCCACCGGGACGGCGGCGAAGGTGTGGGTGTCGGCGGGTATGCCGAGCACCTCCTTCCACTCCTGCTCCAGCATCAGGTGCCAGATGGTGATGTTGGCGGCGAGCCCCAGGGCCCGGGCCGCGAGCAGGATGTTCTGGACGCCCGGATAGACGCAGGAGCCCTCCGCGAGTGCCTGGAAGCGCGTCTGCGTGCTCGTCATGTGCTCGATCCCCGCCGGGCCGAGGGCCTGGGCGTAGACCTGCAGGCCCTCCTCGTCGAACCGGGGCTCGGGGAACTTGTAGCAGGGGATGATCAGGGCCGGGGTGTCCGCGAAGTGGTCCCGCTGGTATTCGATGGCCGCGACCATCCGCCCGTACGCCGCGTCGTCCATGCCCTTCGGCGCGTGCTTCCCGGTCGTCGCCAGGTAGGCGTCCACGCACCGCTTCCACAGCGGGGCCAGGCGGGCCATCGTCTCGCGGCCGGTGACGACCACGTACTCGTAACACTGCATGTTGCCGCCGCTGGGTCCCCAGACGGCTGCCTGTATCAGCTGATCGAGCGTCTCCTCCGGCACGGGGTCCGGCTTGAGGCGGCGCATGGCGCGCATGGTGGACATGGTCGCGAAGAGGCCGGGCCCGTCGAGCGGGGGCCCTCCGGCCGCGGACGTGCCGGCCTGAACGGTTTCGAAGGTCATGATCGCGGAGTGTACGGCTCAAGCCCGGGCCCCGGCAGTCCCGTTGGGCGCCGGAGCACGGCGTGCGCCGACGCCGCCGGCGCCACGCCGCCGTCACGGTCCTCGCGGCACGGCGCCGGGCCACGTGCGGTACACGCCGGGTCGTCCGCCGCCAGGACCCGCCGGATTCGCACACCTGCCCGTCCCCCCTCCTCACGGGGGAACGAGGGCCCGGAATCCGGCCGCGAAGGCGTATAAAGGGTCCCTCCCGAGCAGCCGGCGTCCCCCGATGGCCATCTCACCCACCACGCGGCCGGCGTCACCGCGTACCGAGAGCGGAGGAGCGTCCCCATGAGCACCTCGGAAGAGATCAGCGCCTTGCTCGTCACCAGGTTCGGGACCGATCCCGATGCCATCCGGCCCGAGGTACCGCTCCGTCAGCTGCGGCTGGACTCACTCGCCCTGGAGGAGCTGCGGCTGCTCATCGAGGACCGGATGGACATCGACCTGGAGGACGTCGTCCTCTCCTCGCGCGACACGGTCGGCCGGCTCGTCGCGGCCGTGAGCAGCAAGGCCGGCGCGTGAGCGGCCGGGGGCCGTCCACGCGCACCCTCACGCCCCCGGGCATCGAGCCGTTCGACGCGGCGGTCACCGGGATCGGCCTGGTCACGGCGGCGGGAGTGGGAGCCCGGGCGGCCTGGGACGGGGTGTGCGACGCGACCGCCGCCCCGAGCGTCCTGCACCGGAAGGAACTGGCCGGGCTCCCCTGTGACTTCATGTACACCATCACCGGACTCGACACCGACGCCGCCCTCGGCGTCGCCGCCCTGCGTCTGATGGACCGCTTCTCGCAGCTCGCCGTGATCGCCGCCCGCGAGGCCGTCGCCGACGCCGGACTCGACCCCGCGGTCTGGGACAGCGGCCGGGTCGCCGTCGTCATCGGTTCCGCCCACGGCGGACTGCCCTTCTACGACGCCCAGCACGCCGCGCTCACCGAGCGCGGCGCCCGCCGCGTCTCCCCGAAGCTCGCCCCGCTGACCGTCGTCAACGGGGCCGCCAGCAGCGTCGCGATGGACCTGGGCGTCCACGGACCGAGCCAGGCCGTCTCCACGGCCTGCTCCTCGGGCACCGTCGCCATCGGCACCGCCCACCAGATGCTGCGCGCCGGTGCGTGCGACATCGTCGTCGCCGGCGGCGCCGAATCGGTCTGCTCCCGGCTGCTGATCGCCAGCGCCTGCCAGATGCGGGCGGTCTCCACCCGGCGCGACGACCCGCAGGCGGCCTGCCGCCCCTTCGACACGCACCGCGACGGCTTCGTCGTCGGGGAGGGCGCCGGACTCCTCGTCATGGAGCGCCCCGAGCACGCCCGCGCCCGCGGGGCCACCGTCCGTGCCCGCGTCACGGGCTACGGGGCGTCCAGCGACGCCCACTCCGCCGTAGCCCCCGACCCCGACGGCCTCGGCATCGAACGGGCGCTGCGCACCGCCCTGGCCGACGCGGGCGTCGACGGGGCGGAGGTCGGGCACGTGAACGCCCACGGCACCTCGACCGTCGCCAACGACCTCATCGAGGCGACCATGCTGCGGCGCGTCCTCGGCGAGCAGCCGCTCGTCACCTCCACCAAGGCGATGACCGGGCACACCCTCGGCGCCGCCGGCGGCATCGAGGCGGCGCTGACCGTACTGGCGCTCCAGCACCAGCTGGTACCGCCGACCGTCAACCTCGACGCGCCCGACCCCGGCATCCCCGTCGAGGTGGTCACCAAGGAGGCCAGGCGGAGCACGTTCGACCACGCGGTCAAGACCTCGCTCGGGTTCGGCGGCCACAACGCGGCACTCGTGCTCAGCAGGGCCTGAGGGGAAGCGGGAGCACGATGTCCGAGGAGATCATCCGCACCCTGACCGTGGAGGGACTGCGGTACGGCTACCGCGTCCTGCCACGCGCGAAGGACACCGGCGTACCCGGTACGGAACCCGTCCTCGTCCTCGGTGGAGCCCTGCAGGGCATGTTCGGCTGGCCGCAGATGGACGACCACCTGGGCCCGGTCGCCGACGTGGTGACCGCTGACCTGCCCGGCATGGGCACGGCGGACCCCCTGCCGCCCGGACCGAGCGCCTGCGTCCTGCGCGCCGCGGTCACCGGGATCATCGACGACCTCGGCGCCCCACGGGTCAACCTGTTCGGCTTCTCCTACGGCGCCGCCATCGCCTTCGGCTGCGCGCGGCACGACCCCGGGCGCATCGCCCGACTCGTCCTCGGCGGCGTACCCGTCCACGTCGGCGAGGAACAGCGGGACTACTGGCACCGGGCGCGTCGACGGCTCGCCGAGGGCGACACGGAGGGCTTCGCCGCGCTCGCCGCGGACGGGCTGATGTGCCTGGACCCGGAGCGGCCGGTGTACCGGGGGGAGCTGGCCAGGCGCTACGTACGGCGCTCGTTCCTGCACGCGCTCACCCACTCGGCGCACGCCGCCGACGCACTGGAGCGGGCACTGGGGGACCGGCCGGAGTTCTCCGGGGGGCTGTCGGGCGTGCCGGCCCTGGTCTTCGCCGGTGAGCACGACACGGTGACGCCTCCGGAGCGGCAGCGGGAGTTCGCCGGGACGATCGAGGGCAGCCGGTTCCTCACCCTCGCGGACTCCGACCACTGGGTCGTACTGGAGCGGTCGGAGGACGTCGCCGCACTCGTCACCCGTTTCTTCACCGACCGGCCCCTCGATCCGGCGCCGGCCCGGCTCCCCCACCAGGTCACGGCCGCGGACGGCGCGGCCGTGACCTGAGCGGGCCCGCTCGTCAGTGCTTCGGGCCGCCGCCGTTCACGTCGATCCGCACGATCTGCGGGTCGTGGTCGCTCGCCTGGTCGGCGAACTCGGCGTTGATGTGCACCACGTCGTAGTCGAAGCGCCGGACGGCGGGACTCGTCAGGATGTGGTCCAGCGTCTGCGCGTTGCCGTCGTAGACGTAGCTGTACTGCTCGTCGGCGGGGAGCGTCGTGATCAGCGGCCGCAGGACCCCGCCCGCGGTCAGTGCGTCCATCGTCGGGGAGAACGCGAAGTCGTTCAGGTCGCCGAGCGTGATCACCCGGGCAGAGCGGTCCGCCTCCAGCAGCGACGTCACGAAGGTGTTGACCTCCGCGGCCTGCTGCACCCGCTTCGTCTCCGAACTGCGCACGGGCTCCTGGTAGCGGCCGTGCAGGGGCTGGTCACCGCCCTTGGACGCGAAGTGGTTGCCGATGACGAAGACCGGCTTGCCGCGGAAGCGGAACTCGCCCACCAGCGGCTTGCGGCTGTCGTTCCAGGCGGCGCTCGTCGGGTTGATCCGGCCCGGTGAGACGGAGAGCGTGACGCCCTTCCTCGTCTTCACGGCCTCGACGGCGGTGGTCGCGTCCCCGCCCTCCCGGTCCACGAAGTCGACCCGTTCGGGGTTGTAGAGGAAGACGTTACGGATGTTCCCGCCGGGCTCGCCGCCGTCCTGGCCGTCCGCCGGGGCCACGTAGCGCCAGGCGTACCGGGGGCCGCCCGCGGCGACGATCGCGTCCGTGAAGCGCTGCAGTGTCGCCTCGGAGCCCACGGTCCCGTCCTTCACCGGGCCGTTGTCGTCCTGGATCTCCTCCAGCGACACGATGTCGGGGGAGGCGAGGGCGACGGCGACACCCGTGGCCAGGGTGTCGAACGTGGACTGCTCGTCCAGCGCGTCCAGGTTCTCCACGTTGTACGTGGCGACGGCGAGCTCCTTGTGCTTCTGCTTGCGCGTCACCTCGCGTTCGAGGCCGTTGTCCTGGAGCGCGCCCAACTCGGTCGCCTGGACGTTGTACCCGCCGTACGAGGCGTAGTCGACGACGCCCGTGGTCGTGCCGGTCAGCACGTCGCCCACGTCGGCCACCGGGACCGGCTGCGCGGCGTCCAGCGACATCACCTTGAGGCGGCCGGTGTTCGGGTCCTCGTACGACCGGTACAGGGTCCCGCCGCGCCGGGTCGGGTTCTCCTCGGGCTTGACCGTCACCCAGACCTCGCCGTACGCGGTCGTCGCACCGGTCACCCGGGTGTCGGCCATCGTGACGCGGGCGCCCTCCAGCGACTCGTACAGGTCCAGCGCGTACGTGGCCGGGTCGAGGGTCAGGGCGTCGATCGAACCGCCGCCGGCCGTCGGCACGTAGCCGTCCGGCACCGAGGCCGCGTCCAGGACGACGGGCGCGGGCAGGGCGTTGCCCGAGGACAGGACCGTGGTCAGCGGGGAGGTGATCTGGGTGAGCGACTGGGTCGCGGTGCCCGGGTAGTACTCGGCCACCTTGCCGCTGACCAGCACCGAGTCCCCGACGGCGACGGTGGGGGTGGCGGATCCGGTGTAGACGAACAGGCCCTCGCTCGTACGGGCGTCGGCGTCCGGCGCGGTGTCCTGGATCCAGAAGCCGCGCGAGCCGGAGGAACGTACGCCGGTGACGACGCCGGGCACCCCGGTCACCGGCCGGCCGGCGAACGGGGAGACGCGTGTCGTGCCCTGGATGTCGTGCACCCGCACGGTGCCGGGCTCGGTCGGGCCGCCGGGCTCGCCCGGACCGCTCCCGCCCGCGCTCTCGCCGGCCGCGTTGACCGGCGTCGGGGTGCCCGCAGTCAGGTCGGCCGCGTTGTCGTCGGTGTCCGCGAGGGACGCGCCGCGCGCCACGGAGGCGGTGGCCGAGGCGCCCGCCGCCGGACCGCTGCCCTCGCGCACGACCGCGGAGCCGTAGCCGACGAGGTCGACGATCCGGGTGTCGGCCGCACAGTCCGCGACGGTCCTGCAGGTGAGCGGGGTGGTCCCGGAGACGAGCGCGACGGTGCCGCTCGACGCGGACATCGCGACCGTGCCGGTGGCGTCCGCGGCCGGGAGCGCCACCGTGCCGCCGGTGCCCGCCGCCTGGGCGACGAGGTAGCGGCCACCGGGCGCGACGGAGCCGGTCAGCGCGGACACCTGCCACAGCGAGCCGGCGGACGGACTCCCCGGCAGGTACTGGACGCTGAGCCCGGACAGGCCGAACGTGCCCGAACCCGCGTTGGCCAGCTCGATGAAGTCACGGGTGAGCGTCGCACCGGAGTTGCCTCCGCCCCCGTACACCTCGGAGATGACGACGGTGGACGACGGCGCCGCGAACGCGGCGGGCAGCGCGGTCACCGACAGGGTCACGGCGACGGCGCCGGCCAGCAGGGCGGAACCGGGTCTGGCTGTCTGCACGGGAACTGCCCCTTACATGTGGAGTGAGAGGGCAAAAGCTATGCGCGTAGACCAGAGGTGACAAGGTATCGAAAGGTTAATTCCTGGAAACGGAAGGGTCCGTGCCCCGCCTCGGAGCTCATCGGGCCGACGCGGCGGAGGTGTTGCGCCCGACCACCTCCGGGCCGTGCCCGCCATCCGGGGCCGTGCCCACCCCGGCCCGCCGGGCGGCGCCCGGGTGTGACGCCGCGGGGCGACACGGCCGGCGTCCGCTCCACCTGGGCGCTCCCCAGGGCGTGTTGCGGAAGGAGCGTCGTCCGCCCGGAGGACGGGCCGGGCGGTCCGATGCGGGCGATCACGCGACGGAGGGGAGCCCCGGCACCGGAGGTATCGGGGCGGCCCCGGCACCACGAGTGGGGGCCGCCCTTCCGGGGCAGGACGTGCCGGACGGCGGGGACGTCCGCGACACGGCCTGAGGGAAGTCCTGGTTCCCGGTGGATCGGCGCGCGGCGTCGGATGCGGGCATCGCACGGCGGAGGGACGTCCGCATACGGGATGGAGGAGGACGTTCCGACCGCACGGCGAGGTGCCGTAGCTGTCGTCGCGCGCCCGCCGTGACGTGCGGGACTGCCCCTACGCCGCTACGCGCCGCCGCCGCTCACCGGCCGGGCGCCGCGCCGTCGTCGGGGCTGACCGGCTCCGGACCGTTCCGCGGACGCCGGGCGGGGGACACGGCCAGCGAGAACGAATGCCCGGCGGGATCGTTGTAGACGCGGACGTCGCTCGGACCGTTGTTGCTCTCGCGCGTGTCCACCGGCCGGGCGCCGAGGCTTATCGCCTCGCGCTCGGCCTCGTCCATGTCCCCCGGGTCCACCAGGATGCGCAGGTGCGCCTGCTGGGAATCCTCCGGGCGCGGCCAGCTCGGCGGCGCGTAGCCGTGGTCGCGGCGGACGGCCAGGTGCACACCGTCGTGGCCCACAATCTCGAGGAAGTCGGGGTCGTCCGCCCGGCGCGTCCCGGCGCCGAGGAGAGCCGCGTAGAACTGCGCGAGCTCGGCGGGTTCGGCACAGTCCAGAACCAGAACACTCGTTTTTGCGACAGTCATGTTCCACCGGTACCCCCGTCCGGGAGGGGCACGCCGGGACGGGGCGGCGACCTCCGCCCGGACCGGCCCGCGCGGGTCCGCCGTCCCATTCCCGGGGAACGTACGGGCGACGGCCCCGGCACGGTCCTGAGGGCCTCGGCACCGCCCGTCCGCGCGGCGTTCCGGAACGGCTTGTCCGGCCGCCCGCACCTGACGGGCCGTCGCGCGCCCCGGGGGTCGTGCCACGAGGGCTACGGCGGGGGCGCCACGACGGCTACGGCACCTCACCGCACTGCCGGGACACCTCCGGCCGGCCTCCCCTGACCCGGCACCCCCGCGCCGTCCGCTGCACCGCCTCCACCGCCGCGCGCTGATCCACCGGGAAACGCGGGACTGCCCGTAGGGTGCGGTCATGGCAGAGAGCACGGGAAACGGGGACGCGGCCTCCTCCGAGGCCGATCCCCCGGACCCCCGTCGCTGGCGGGCTCTCGCCGTCTGCCTGGTGGCGGGCTTCATGACGCTGCTGGACGTGTCCATCGTCAACGTGGCGCTGCCGTCCATCAAGACGGGCCTGCGGACCCCGGAGTCCGACCTGCAGTGGGTGCTGTCCGGGTACGCGCTCGCCTTCGGGCTCGTCCTCATCCCCGGCGGCCGGCTCGGCGACGCCCGCGGGCGCCGTGCCGTCTTCATGGCGGGGCTCGCCCTGTTCACCCTGTCCTCCGCCGCCTGCGGGGCCGCCCAGTCCAGCACCTGGCTCGTGGTCGCCCGGCTCGTCCAGGGCGCGGCGGGCGGGCTGCTCGCCCCTCAGATCTCCGCGCTGATCCAGCAGATGTTCTCCGGCCGCGAACGGGGCCGCGCCTTCGGCATGTTCGGCACCGTCGTCGGCATCTCCACCGCTGTGGGACCTCTTCTGGGCGGGCTCCTCATCCAGGTGGCCGGAGCCCGGGAGGGCTGGCGCTGGGTGTTCTACGTCAATCTGCCCATCGGACTCGTCTGCCTCCTGCTGGCCCGGCGGCTGCTCCCGGACACGCCGTCCGCGACCCGGGTCCGGCCCCGCGACCTCGACCCGCTCGGCGTGCTGCTCCTCGGCGCCGGCGTGCTCGCCCTGCTGCTGCCGTTCGTCCAGGCCCAGCAGTGGCCGGGCAACGGCAAATGGCTGCTCCTCGTGGTGGCTCTGGCGCTGCTCACCGTGTTCACCCTGTGGGAGGCGTGCTGCGCCGGACGCCATGTCCAGCCGGTCCTGAACCTCTCGCTCTTCCGGCTCCGGTCCTTCTGGCTGGGCTGCCTGATGATCCTGCTGTACTTCGCCGGCTTCACCTCGATCTTCTTCATCACCACGCTCTACTTCCAGTCCGGACTGCACTACAGCGCCCTCGAAGCGGGGCTGGCGATCACCCCCTTCGCGGTGGGCGCCGGTGCCTCCGCGGGCATCGGCGGCCGGCTGGTCCACCGCTTCGGACGGCCACTGATCGTCGTCGGACTCGCCATGGTGGCCGCCGGGCTCGGCCTCACCGCACTGGCCGCCCACCTGGTGCCCGGACGGGGCGCCGGGCTCGCCATGGCCGCGCCGCTGCTGCTGGCCGGCCTCGGCAGCGGACTCGTCATCGCCCCCAACCAGACCCTCACCCTCTCCGAGGTGCCCGTGCCGAACGCGGGCAGCGCCGGAGGAACCCTCCAGACCAGCCAGCGCGTCGGCTCGGCCATCGGGATCGCCGCCGTGGGATCGGTCTTCTTCGCCCGGCTGGGCGCGGACGGCTGGGCGGACGCCTACGACCGGGGGCTGATCGTCTCGGTGGCCTTCGTCCTCGCCGGGCTGATCGTCGCCCTGGCCGACGTCGTGGCCGGCCGGCGGGGAAGGAGGGACGGGGAGAAGGAACCCACACCCGAAGCGACAAGGAGATCACCATGACCGGCACAGCGGACCACCCGGCCGACCCGGAACCCGGCGGGAACACCTCGTACGGCCACAAGCCCTTCAAGCGGTCCCGGAGTCACTTCGCCGACCGCATCACCGCCGACGGACGCGACGGCTGGCCCGTCGAGGCGGGACGCTACCGGCTGGTCGTCAGCCGGGCCTGCCCGTGGGCGAGCCGGTCGCTGGTCTCCCGGCGGCTGCTCGGTCTGGAGAGCGCCCTGTCGCTGGCCGTCACCGACCCTCTCCAGGACGACCGCAGCTGGCGCTTCACCCTCTACGAGGGCGGCCGCGACCCGGTGCTCGGCATCCGCTACCTGAGCGAGGCCTACGACGCCCGGGAGCGCGACTACCCCGGCGGTGTCAGCGTGCCGGCGATCGTCGACGTACCGAGCGGGCGGCTTGTCACCAACGACTACCAGCAGATCACCCTCGACCTGGCCACCGAGTGGTCGGACCTGCACCGCCCCGGCGCCCCCGACCTCTACCCCGAGCGGCTGCGCGGCGAGATCGACGAGGTGATGGAGGGGATCTACCGGGACGTCAACAACGGTGTCTACCGGGCCGGGTTCGCCAGCCGGCAGGGCGAGTACGAGGCCGCCTACGTCGACGTCTTCCACCGCCTCGACGTGGTCTCCGAGCGGCTCGCCGGGCAGCGCTACCTGGTCGGGGACACCATCACCGAGGCGGACATCCGGCTGTTCACCACCCTGGTGCGGTTCGACGCCGTGTACCACGGCCACTTCAAGTGCAACCGCACGAAGCTGAGCGAGGACCCGGTCCTCTGGGCGTACGCCCGCGACCTCTACCAGACGCCCGGCTTCGGTGACACCGTCGACTTCGACCACATCAAACAGCATTACTACCGGGTGCACACCGGCATCAACCCCACCGGCATCGTGCCGCTGGGGCCCGACCTGTCCGGCTGGCTGACCCCGCACCACCGGGAGCAGCTGGGCGGCCGGCCGTTCGGCGACGGCACCCCGCCCGGCCCGGTGCCGCCCGGCGAGGAGGTACCCGCCGCGGGCCGTCCCTGACCGGAGGCCGAGGACCGGGGAGCGGGGGCGCTCCGCGCCCCGTGTCACCTCACCCGCGAGGGCGGCCCCGCGCTCCCGGAGGCCAGCGGCGAACGGGCCAGGACCACGCAGCCCACGGCGATCAGGGCGATACCGGCCAGCTGGGGCAGCAGCCACCAGCCGCTCCGCAGCTCCTCGCCGTAGAGCGTCACCCCGTACAGCACACTGATCAGCGCGTCCCCGAGCGTCAGCATCGGCTGCACGGCCACCAGCGTGCCCGCCTGCAAGGCGTTCTGGAGCAGGAACAGCGCGCCGACGCCGGCCGCGGCCGTGGCGTACAGCTGCCAGGCCGTCAGCAGGGCCGTGAGACCGCCCCCCGCCTCCAGCAGCGCCATGGCGTCCTTCATCAGCGCCGCCGTCAGGGCGTAACCGCAGGCCGCCGCCAGGCCGAGCAGGGCTGCCCGGGCGTTGTCGCGCAGCGCGAGCGCGGCGGAGATCAGGGCGGTCTCGAAGAGACCGGTGAGCACCAGGGCCGGAATCCAGGCGGTCCCTCGCACGCTCCCGCTTCCCCCGACGGGCGAGGCGGACGCCATGCCGAGCGCCAGGCCGAGTGTCACCGCCCCCACCCCGAGCCACACGGCCCGGGGCAACCGGGTCCGCATGAGGAACCCGGCGAGCAGCAGTGTCGCGGGCAGCTCGATCACGAAGATCGGCTGGACCACGGCGATCGGGCCGGTGGCCAGAGCGACGGCCTGGCAGACGGCCGCCAGGATCACCAGGGCGATGCCGCCGAGCCACACCTTCTGGCGCAGCAGGTACCCGAACAGCGACAGGCGCATCACCTCGCCGTGAGGCACGTTCAGGGCGGCGCGCCGCTGCAGGACCGACGCGGAACCGTTGCTGAGGGCGGTCAGGACGGCGAACAGGACACTGATCACGGCTCCATCATGGGGGCCGGCCGGGCCTCACCCGCGGTGCCGCGTCCCTGGGGGTGTCGGGCGCACAGGGGCGGCGCCCGCGTACCCTGCCGCCCATGGCCGTGAAGCATCCTCCCGTACTCTCCGTCCGGGCCCTCAACAGAGCCACACTGGCACGCCAGTTGCTGTTGAGCCGTGCCGCCGCACCGGTGGCGGACACCGTCCGGCACCTGCTGGGGCTGCAGGCGCAGAACACCAGGCCGCCGTACTTCCAGCTGTTCGCCCGGCTCGAGGGCTTCGCCCCGCTGGACCTCTCCGCGCTCATGGAGTCCCGCGAGGTGGTCAGGATCGTCACCCTGCGCTCGACCATCCACACCCACACCGCCGAGGACGCCCTCACCCTGCGCCCGCTGGTGCAGCCGGCCCGGCAACGGGAGCTCAACGTGTTCCGGCACGGGCTCACGGGTGTGGACCTCGACCGGCTCGCCTCCCTCAGCAGGGAACTCGTGGAGGAACGGCCCCGCACCATGAAGGAGTTGAGGCAGGAGCTGCTGGTCCACTGGCCGGAGGCCGACCCCAGGGCCCTCGCGGTCGCCGCCCGCTGCACGCTGCCGCTCGTCCAGGTCACCCCGCGTGGGCTGTGGGGGCGCAGCGGGCAGGTCGCCCTGACGACGGCCGAGCACTGGCTGGGCCGCCCGCCGAGGCCCGCGGCCTCGCCGGAGGAGACCGTACTGCGCTATCTCGGCGCGTTCGGGCCCGCGTCGGTGAAGGACATGCAGGCATGGGCCGGACTCACCCGGCTGCGCGAGGTGTTCGAACGGCTGCGACCGCGGCTGGTCACCTTCCGCGACGGGAGCGGCACGGAACTCTTCGACCTGCCGGACGCCCCGCGCCCCGACCCGGCCACCCCGGCCCCACCGCGCTTCCTGCCCGAGTTCGACAACGTACTGCTCGGTCACGCCGACCGCACCCGGGTGATCCCGCCCGTGCTCAAGGGGCGCAACGGCGTCGGCAACCAGTCCTACGGCACCGTGCTCGTCGACGGCTTCCTGGCCGCGCTCTGGCGCCTCGACGTCACGGCGGACAAGGCGACCGTCACCGTCCAGGACCTGGTCGAACTCTCCCGCGCCCAGCGTACGGAGATCGCGCAGGAAGCCGAGCACATGATGACGGTGATGTCGCCCGCGGCCGCCTACGACGTCCGGTTCGCCGCCTTCGTCGGCTTCCCCGACCTCACACCCTGACCCCTCACGGAAGGAGCCCCGCCCGGCGCGCGGCCACCACCGCCTCCAGACGGGTGTGGGCGCCCAGCTTGCGCATCGCGGAGCGCAGGTAGCCCTTCACCGTCTCCGGGCGCAGCCCCAGCCGCTCGGCCGCCGAGGCGTTCGTCGCCCCGGACGCGACGCAGGCGACCACGTCCAGCTCGCGGGGCGCCAGCCGTACGCCAGGGGCCGCGGGGGAGCCGGCCGGCCCCGCCCCCGTGTCCGCGGCCGAGGCGAGGCGCCCGCACACCGCGAGCAGTTCCCCGCGCAGGGCCGGGTCGCTGATCCGCGGGGCCAGCGCGCGCAGCTCACGGTGGGCCTCGCGGACGTCCTCCCAGGTGCCGGGGCCGGCGCCGGGGCCGCCCGGCTGCTCCCGGGTGGCCGCCAGCAGCTCCCGCACCTCGTCCCGGACGGCGAGTGCCTGTTCCACGTCACGGGCCGCCGCGACGGCCGCGTCGAACGTACGGTCCCCGAGGGTGAGCGGTGCGCGCAGGGCCCCGTACAGCACGCCGCGCACCGTGCGGCGGACGACTACGGGCACCGCGACGACCGAGCGCAGGCCCTCCGCGGCCACCGCCACGTCGTACTCGTGGCTGATGTGGCGGGAGGAGGGGTAGTCGGTCACCGCACACGGGCGTGACAGGGCGATCGCCTTGCCGCCCAGCCCGCTGCCCGCCGAGATCACGAGTCCGCGGAGCGCGGTGGTCTGCGCCCCGTTCAGCTCGGCGATCCGGGCGTGGCGGGCGTCGGAGAGCAGCCCGCCGAACACCATGGGCAGGCCGCTGGTGCGGCGCAGCCGCAACAGCGCCGTCTGCAGTTCGATCACCTCGCCCGGGTCCGGCACGCCGATGACTCTCCGTCCTGAAGATCCTCCCCCCGTTCGGGGGTGGTGAGATCTGGGTCACTGTTCACATGATGTTAAAGGACGGGTTCGTCAAGAGGAGGGCACATGCCGGCAACGAGCGCGACGCAGAGGTTCCGGGCGGCCCGGGACTTCCTGCTCGAGCACCGTGAGGACTACGAGAAGGCCTACGAGGGCTTCCGCTGGCCCCGCTCGGACCACTTCAACTGGGCGCTCGACTGGTTCGACGTCATCGCCGAAGGAAACGACCGCACCGCCCTGCACATCGTGGAGGAGGACGGCGGACGCACGGAGGTCTCCTTCGCCGCGATGGCCGCCCGGTCCAACCGGGCCGCGAACTGGATGCGGGCCCAGGGCGTCAGGGCCGGCGACCGGATCCTGGTCATGCTCGGCAACCAGGCCGAGCTGTGGGAGACCGCCCTCGCCGCGATGAAGCTGCGCGCCGTCGTCATCCCGGCCACGCCGCTGCTGGGCCCGGCCGACCTGCGCGACAGGGTCGAGCGCGGCAAGGTGCGCCATGTGCTGGTCCGGGCACAGGACGCGGCCAAGTTCGACGAGGTGCCCGGCGGCTACACCCGCATGGCGGTGGGTGGCGACCTGGAGGGCTGGCTGTCCTACGGCGAGGCCGAGGCGGCACCGGACACCTTCACGGCGGACCGGGAGACCGACGCCGACGAGCCCCTGATGCTCTACTTCACCTCCGGCACTACGGCGAGTCCCAAGCTGGTCGAGCACACCCACGTCTCGTACCCGGTCGGGCATCTGGCCACCATGTACTGGATCGGGCTCAAGCCCGGCGACGTCCATCTGAACATCTCCTCGCCCGGCTGGGCGAAGCACGCCTGGTCGAACCTCTTCGCCCCGTGGAGCGCCGAGGCCACCGTCTTCATCTTCAACTACGACCGCTTCGACGCGGCCCGGCTGATGGCGGAGATGGACCGCTCGCGCGTGACCAGCTTCTGTGCCCCGCCCACCGTCTGGCGCATGTTGATCCAGGCCGACCTCTCGCAGCTGAGGACCCCGCCGCGCGAGGTCGTCGCGGCGGGCGAACCGCTCAACCCCGAGGTCATCGAGACGGTACGGCGCGCCTGGGGCGTCACCATCAGGGACGGATTCGGCCAGACGGAGACCGCCGTCCAGGTGGCCAACACCCCGGGGCAGCCGCTGAAGGCCGGTTCCATGGGCCGCCCCAGCCCCGGCTTCACGGTGGAACTCCTCGACCCGGTGACCGGCGAGCCCGGCGCCGCCGAGGGGGAGATCTCGCTCGACCTCGCCACCGCGCCGGTGGGGCTGATGACGGGGTATCACGGTGACCCGGAGCGTACGGCCGAGGCGATGGCGGGCGGCTACTACCGCACCGGGGACATCGGATCACGTGACGCGGACGGCTACATCACGTACGTGGGCCGTGCGGACGACGTGTTCAAGGCCTCCGACTACAAGATCTCGCCGTTCGAGCTGGAGAGCGCCCTGCTGGAGCACGAGGCGGTGGCCGAGGCGGCGGTCGTGCCGGCCCCCGACCCGGTGCGGCTCGCCGTCCCGAAGGCGTACGTCGTGCTCGCGGAGGGCTGGGAGCCGGGTCCGGAGACGGCGAAGGTGCTGTTCGAGCACTCCCGGGCCGTCCTCGCCCCGTACAAGCGCCTGCGCAGGCTCGAGTTCGCCGAGCTGCCCAAGACGGTGTCCGGCAAGATCCGCCGGATCGAACTGCGCGAGCGCACCGCCCAGGGCACCGGCACCGAGTTCGACGAGGGGGACCTGCGGTGAGCGCGCCTTCCTACGCGCACGGCACCGGCACCACCCCCCTGCTCGGTGACACCATCGGCCGCAACCTGGCCCGCGCGGTGGAGACGTTCCCCCGGCGGGAGGCGCTGGTCGACGTGGTGTCCGGCCGCCGCTGGACGTACGCCGAGTTCGGCGCGGACGTGGAGGAGCTGGCCCGAGGGCTGATGGCGTCCGGAGTGGCCAAGGGCGACCGGGTCGGCATCTGGGCGGTCAACTGCCCGGAGTGGGTGCTCGTCCAGTACGCGACGGCCCGCATCGGCGCCGTCATGGTCACCATCAATCCGGCGTACCGGGCGCACGAGTTGGAGTACGTCCTCCACCAGGCCGGCATCTCCCTGCTGGTGGCCTCGCTCGCCCACCGCACCAGCGACTACCGCGCGCTCGTCGACCAGGTCCGCGCCGACTGCCCCGAGTTGCGTGCCGTCCACTACATCGGCGACCCGTCGTGGGACGAGCTGACGGCGGCGTCGCAGTCCGTCACCCGGGAACAACTGCACGCCCGTGAGGCGGAGCTGTCCTGCGACGACCCGATCAACATCCAGTACACATCGGGCACCACCGGCTTCCCGAAGGGAGCCACCCTCTCCCACCACAACATCCTCAACAACGGTTACTTCGTTGGGGAGTTGGTTGCCTACACGGAGCACGACAGGGTCTGTCTGCCGGTGCCCTTCTATCACTGCTTCGGCATGGTCATGGGAAATCTCGGCATCACCTCGCACGGCGCCTGCATCGTGATCCCGGCCCCGGCCTTCGAGCCCGCCGCCGTGCTGGCCGCCGTTCAGCAGGAGCGCTGCACCTCGCTCTACGGCGTACCGACGATGTTCATCGCGGAGCTGAACCTCCCGGACTTCGCCTCGTACGACCTCTCCTCGCTGCGCACCGGGATCATGGCCGGGTCGCCGTGCCCGGTCGAGGTGATGAAGAGGGTCGTCGCCGAGATGCACATGGCGGAGGTGTCCATCTGCTACGGCATGACGGAGACCTCGCCCGTCTCCACCCAGACCCGCCGTGACGACGACCTGGAGCGCCGCACCGGCACGGTGGGGCGGGTGATGCCGCACATCGAGGTGAAGGTGACCGACCCGGTGACGGGACTGACGCTGCCGCGCGGCGAGGCCGGTGAGCTGTGCACCCGCGGTTACAGCGTGATGCTCGGTTACTGGGACCAGCCCGAGCGGACCGCCGAGGTCGTCGACGCGGGACGGTGGATGCACACGGGGGACCTCGCGGTGATGCGGGACGACGGGTACGTCCGGATCGTCGGCCGGATCAAGGACATGATCATCCGCGGCGGCGAGAACGTGTACCCGCGTGAGATCGAGGAGTTCCTGCACGGACATCCGAAGATCGCGGACGTACAGGTGGTCGGGGTGCCCGACGACACCTACGGCGAGGAGATCCTGGCCTGCGTCATCCCGCGCGACCCCGCCGACCCGCCGACCCTGGACGAGGTGACGGCGTACTGCCGTGAGCGGCTGGCGCACTACAAGATCCCGCGCGGACTGCGTGTGCTGGAGGCCTTCCCGATGACGGTGAGCGGCAAGGTCCGGAAGATCGAACTGCGCGAGGGCTACGGCGTCTGAGGGGTCCGGCCCGGGAGCGCCGGGCCGGACCGCCGACGGGTCAGGCGGCTTCGATGATGTCGGAGCCGATGCCCTGGGTCGCCGCCGCCCACTCGATGAGCAGCACCTCGTAGGCCGCGGACTCCACGGACGACCAGTCCTGGCCGGCCCGGGCGTCCACGAGGGCGCGGATCGCCTCGTTCGCCTCGACGGCGGCCGGATGTGTCGGCTGCATCGGGAGGACGGGCGTGGAGGGAAGGGGGAGCCGATGAGTTAAGACCATGTCTTCACTCTACGTCCCCATACTGACAACAGCCCGAACATATGCGGCCTGCGGGGGCACAGGTGACCGAAATCATTGCCCCGCGCCGGCGGCGTTCTCACGGCGCATGCAGACGCGCGGCCAGCGGTCCAGGCCGCTGCGGGCCTCCTGGGCCCTGACCGCCCGCAGCCCTGCGCCGATCTCGTCCTCCGCCAGGGTCCGGAAACCGAGACGGGTGTAGTACGGCGCGTTCCACGGCACTTCGGCGAACGTGGTCAGGGTGAGGGCCCTCAGTCCCTGCTGCCCGGCCCGATCGGCGAGATGGTCGATGAGGCCCCGTCCCACGCCCTGCCGGGACGCCGTCGGGTGGACCGACACCTGCTCGATGTGGGCGGCCGAGTCGATGCGGTCGGCGATCAGGTAGCCGACCGGGCGGTCGGTGTCCTCCTCCGCGGCCACCCAGCAGCGCCCGCCGAGGAGATAGCGCTCCAGCAGCCCGAGGGAGGGTGGCTCGTCGTCCGCCACCTCCCCCATGCCGAGGGCGCGGAACGGCTCGCCCGCGGCGCGCTCGATGTCCCGGAGCAGGGGGAGTTCGGACCGGCGGGCGGGGCGGAAGCGCATGGCGGCAGTATGGCCGACCGTCACGGCCCCGTGCTGACCCAGGCGTCGGCGGGGCCGTTCACCGGCTGCGGGGTTCCCGTGAGGTCCAGGACGAAGAGCGGGACGGCGAGACCGTCGGCGCGGGAGCGGGCGTCCCGCGTGTAACCGGCGAGGGAGAAGAGGACAGCGGTCACCGAGGTGTTGAGGCCGTGGAGCCAGAGGCACTCGACATCGCGCGGGGTGGTCGCCCGCGTGGTCGAGTCGACCTGTGCGATGAGTCCGGCCGCCCGCAGGTCTATCCGGGAGGCCGGCCGCACCTCGGACTGGACGACCTCGCGGTAGCCCAGCCACGTGAGGTAGAGGGCTGCCGCGCTCACCGCGTCGCGGGCCGTGCGGATCACCAGGGGCCGGAACGCGGGGCGTGGACGCGCGGCCGTGGGCGGCGGGGGCGCGGGGGAGGGGCCGGCCGGGGCGGGGGGCGTGGTGCCCCGCGTCGCCACCGGCCGTACGGGTATGCGCAGGACGGCCCCGCAGGGGCAGCAGAGTTCGGGGTGCGGCCACTGGTCGCGGCGCCCGCAGGAGTGGCAGCGCACGCTGACCCAGTCGTCGTTCCAGGTGCGGTGGGTGATCGGTTCGGCCGGGGCGCCGCGCATCAGGGGCGGGGCGGTGGGGGAACCGCACGGGCAGGGGTAGACCGGCGTGATGTACGCGTGGTCCCGGCTGCAGACCGGGCAACGCACCGGTACGGATTCCACGTGCTCCCCCTCCCCGCCGCCGGTGCGGCGGCGACTGCGGTGCGTTCCCCATCGTCCACCAGGAACGCGCCCTCGGCAGCTACTTGGCGCACTTCCTCCGTCCTGCTCTCCCCGCGCCCCTTCCCTGCTCCCCGTCCCTTGACGGCCGCGTGGGCCCGTTCTACATTCATTCCGTATAGCAGAACAAATTTTCCATCATGCGGAATTTGTGCTCTCAGGTGGCGCGACAGAGCCCGAATCCACCACGTCCGAGCAGGAGCACTCCATGCCTCGTATGACCGCTGCCCGCGCGGCAGTCGAGATCCTCAAGCGCGAAGGCGTCAGCAACGCGTTCGGTGTGCCGGGTGCGGCGATCAACCCGTTCTACGCGGCGCTCAAGGCCGCCGGCGGGGTGCGCCACACCCTCGCCCGCCACGTCGAGGGCGCCTCCCACATGGCCGAGGGCTACACGCGAGCCCGGGCGGGGAACATCGGCGTCTGCGTCGGCACGTCGGGTCCGGCCGGCACCGACATGATCACCGGTCTGTACTCCGCCATCGCCGACTCCGTGCCGATCCTCTGCATCACCGGCCAGGCCCCGACGGCCGTGCTCCACAAGGAGGACTTCCAGGCCGTCGACATCGCGTCGATCGCCGCACCGGTCACCAAGGCCGCCACGACCGTCCTGGAGGCGGCCCAGGTCCCGGGCGTCTTCCAGCAGGCCTTCCATCTGATGCGTACCGGGCGTCCGGGCCCCGTCCTCATCGACCTGCCGATCGACGTGCAGCTCACCGAGATCGAGTTCGACCCCGACCTGTACGAGCCGCTGCCGGTGCACAGACCCGCCGCGAGCCGCAAGCAGATCGAGCGGGCCGTCGAGATGCTCAACTCCTCCGAGCGCCCGCTGCTCGTCGCGGGCGGCGGCGTCATCAACGCCGATGCCTCCGCCCTGCTGGTGGAGTTCGCCGAACTGACCGGAGTCCCGGTCGTCCCCACCCTGATGGGCTGGGGCGTCCTGCCGGACGACCACGAGCTGAACGCCGGCATGGTCGGCCTGCAGACCTCGCACCGCTACGGCAACGCGACCTTCCTGGAATCCGACTTCGTCCTCGGTATCGGCAACCGCTGGGCCAACCGCCACACCGGCAGGCTCGACGTCTACACCCGGGGCCGCACCTTCGTCCACGTCGACATCGAGCCCACCCAGCTGGGCAAGATCTTCGCCCCTGACCTGGGCATCGCCTCCGACGCCCGGGCGGCGCTGGAGCTGTTCGTCGAGGTGGCGCGCGAGCGGAAGGCCGCGGGCGAGCTGAAGGACCGCTCGCAGTGGGCGGCCTCCGCCCAGGAGCGCCGCGCGACGCTGCAGCGCCGTACGCACTTCGACGACGTCCCCCTCAAGCCGCAGCGGGTGTACGAGGAGATGAACCGGGCGTTCGGCCCCGAGACCCGCTACGTCACCACCATCGGCCTCTCGCAGATCGCGGGTGCGCAGATGCTGCACGTCTACCGGCCGCGCCACTGGATCAACTGCGGCCAGGCCGGGCCGCTCGGCTGGACGATCCCGGCGGCGCTGGGCGTCGCCACGGCCGACCCCACGGGCTCCGTCGTCGCGCTCTCCGGCGACTACGACTTCCAGTTCATGCTGGAGGAACTGGCGGTCGGAGCGCAGCACCGCATCCCGTACGTCCACGTGCTGGTGAACAACTCCTACCTGGGGCTCATCCGGCAGGCACAGCGCGCCTTCGACATCGACTTCCAGGTCAACCTGGAGTTCGAGAACCTCAACTCACCGGAGCTGGGCGTCTACGGCGTGGACCACGTCAAGGTCGTCGAAGGCCTGGGCTGCAAGGCGATCCGGGTCACCGAGCCCGACCGGCTGCTGCCGGCCTTCGAGGAGGCGAAGAAGCTGGCTGCCGAGTTCCGGGTGCCGGTGGTGGTCGAGGCCGTCCTGGAGCGGGTCACCAACATCTCGATGAGCGGTTCCGACATCGCGTCGGTCGTCGAGTTCGAGGACGTGGCCTCGGAGCCGGGACACGCGCCGACGGCGATCCGCGCGCTGACGGCCTTCTGACCGTCCCGCCCCACGGATGGGAGGACCTCGGCGGCCCGCGGGCCGCCGAGGTCCTCCTGCCGCGCCGGACCCGTCGCTCGTCTTCTCGCGTCCGCCCTGGCCGACGACCACCCCGTACCGTCCGGCGTCCGCCATGGGCGGCTCCGCCCCGGGGCGGAGCCGCGGTGTGCCGCAGTCCGCACGAAGGACGGCGCGGGGGTGCCGTGCACCCCCGCGCCGTCCCTGTGCATCACAGCGACCGCGGCGGCGGCGAGCGGGCCGGGAGCCGGCTCCTTCAGGTCCGGAGCCGGCCGCCGTGCCCTTCACCACCGCACTGGCGTCGTCCGCCGCCGCGGTCCCGTCCTGCCCGGGCCGCACGTGCCCCCTCATCCGGGTGCGCGGCGCGGGCAGGGTCCTGGGAGGGAGGGTCAGTCGTCGCGCAGGGCGCGGACGGCCTCCTCGACGCGCCTGCCGTACTCGGCGTCGGCGGCACGGAAGTGGGCCAGGTTCTTCTCGATCACGTCGTCACGGGTGACCTGCGAGAGGCCTCCGGCGATGTTGGCGACCAGCCGGCCCTTCTCCTCGTCCGACATGAGCCGGTACAGCTCGCCCGCCTGGAAGAAGTCGTCGTCCTTCGGGTGCGCGGGCGCCTCGTGCGTACCCGTCCAGCCGTTCACCGCGAGCGGGGCGGCCAGCGCCGCACCGGTCTGGGCGGGGCCGGCGTACGAGTTGGGCTCGTAGTTCCTGTCCTGGCGCGAGCCGTGGCGCGTCGCGTGCAGGCCGTCGCGGCCGTAGTTGTCGACGTGGGCCGCCTTCGGCGCGTTGACCGGGAGCTGGGTGTGGTTGATGCCCAGCCGGTAGCGCTGCGCGTCGGCGTACGCGAACAGCCGGCCCTGGAGCATCTTGTCCGGGGAGGGGCCGATGCCCGGCACGAAGTTGTTGGGGGAGAACGCCGCCTGCTCGACCTCGGCGAAGACGTTGTCCGGGTTTCGGTCCAGCACCAGGCGGCCGACGCGGCGCAGCGGGTAGTCGGCGTGCGGCCACACCTTCGTCACGTCGAACGGGTTGAAGCGGTAGTCCGCCGCCTCCGCGGCCGGCATGACCTGCACGTGCAGCGTCCACGACGGGTTCACCCCGCGCTCGATGGCCTGCAGCAGGTCGGTCTGGTGCGAGCTCGCGTCCTTGCCGACCAGCTCGGCGGCCTGCTCGGCGGAGAGGGAGCGCACTCCCTGGTTGGTCTTGAAGTGGTACTTGACGAAGAACGCCTCACCCCGCGCGTTCGTCCACTGGTAGGTGTGCGAGCCGTACCCGTTCATGTGGCGGTACGAGGCGGGGATGCCGCGGTCGCCCATCAGCCAGGTGACCTGGTGTGTCGCCTCGGGGCTGTGCGCCCAGAAGTCCCAGACGTTGTCCGGTTCCTGACGGCCCGTGAAGGGATCGCGCTTCTGCGAGTGGATGAAGTCGGGGAACTTGATCGGGTCCTTGACGAAGAACACCGGGGTGTTGTTGCCGACGAGGTCGTAATTGCCTTCGTCGGTATAGAACTTGAGCGCGAAGCCGCGGGGGTCGCGCACGGCGTCGGCCCCGCCCAGGGAGTCGGCGACCGTCGAGAAGCGGACGAACGTCTCGGTGCGGCGGCCGACCTCGGACAGGAAGTCGGCGCGGGTGAAGCCGGTGACGTCGTCCGTCACCTCGAAGTAGCCGTACGCGCCGGAGCCGCGCGCGTGGACGACGCGCTCCGGGATGCGCTCACGGTTGAAGCGGGCGAGCTTCTCCAGCAGATGCTGGTCCTGGAGAAGGACCGGTCCGCCGGCGCCGGCGGTGGCGGAGTTCTGGTTGTCGGCGATCGGGGCGCCTGACTCGGTCGTGAGCACACGCTGGGACATGGGGACCTTCCGTACGGGGGCTGCTGACGGCCTCAGGAGCGTAGATTCGCCGGGAACACAGCGTCAACAGTTTGTTGAATATGGAAGAGAGGGTTCCGGGCCGCGGCGGCGCCTGGGCGCGACAGGACAGGTGTCAGCGCCACCACGACCCGGAGTGCGGGGGGCCCGTGCGGGGCCGGATGTGTCAGGCCGGGGAGCCGGAGAGCCGTTCGACCGAACGCAGCAGAGCCGAGTGGTCGAGGCCTCCGTCGCCCTGTGCGCGCAGCGACGCGACCAATTGGGCCACGACGGCGCCGACGGGCAGCGCGGCACCGACGTTCCGGGCGGCGTCGGTCACGATGCCCATGTCCTTGTGGTGCAGGTCGACGCGGAAGCCGGGGGTGAAGTCCCGCTCGAGGAAGTTGTCCTTCTTGCGCGTCAGGACGGTCGAGCCGGCGAGCCCGCCGTTCAGTACGTCGAGCGCGGCGGCCAGGTCGACCCCGGACTTCTCCAGGAAGACCACGGCCTCGGCACACGCCTGGATGTTGACGGCGACGATCAGCTGGTTGGCGGCCTTCACCGTCTGGCCGGAGCCGTGCGGGCCGCAGAGCACGATCGTCCTGCCCAGCACCCGCAGCAGCGGCTGCGCGGCGTCGAAGTCGGCCTGCTCGCCGCCGGCCATGATGGACAGGACGGCCTCGATCGCGCCGGCCTCGCCGCCGGAGACGGGGGCGTCCAGTACGCGGATGCCCTTGCTCCTCGCGTTCTCGGCGAGGTCGACGGAGGTCTGCGGGGTGATGGAGGACATGTCGATCAGCAGGGCGCCTCGCCGGGCGTTCTCCAGGATGCCGTCGGGGCCGTACGCGACGGCCTCGACCTGCGGGGAGGCGGGAACCATGGTGATGACGACGTCGGCGTCGCGCACCGCCTCGGCGATGGAGGCCGCGCCCTTGCCGCCCGCGGCGACCAGCCGGTCGACCTTGTCCTTCTCCAGGGTGTAACCGGTCACGTCGTAACCGGCCTTGACCAGGTTCTCCGACATGGGTGAGCCCATGATGCCGAGACCGATCCAGGCGACCTTGGGGAGGTTGCTGCTCATGGGGATGCCTTCCGGGTGAGCGTGTGTACGAGGGGACGGTGGCCGGGGCCCTCAGCGGGTCGCCGCGCGGTCCTCCGCCGGGAGCCAGGTGAAGGAGTCGGCGCTGGGCCGGTCGCCCGGCTTGTACTCCAGGCCGACCCAGCCCGCGTAACCGGCCTGCGCCAGCTCGTCGAGGAGCTGTTCCAGCGGGAGCGAACCTGTACCGGGCGCTCCGCGGCCGGGATTGTCGGCGATCTGGACGTGGCCGGTCTTCGCGGCGTACGTCTTGATCACCTGGCCGAGGTCCTCGCCGTTCATCGACAGGTGGTAGAGGTCCAGCAGGAACGCGGCGTTGCCCAGGCCGGTCGCCGCGTTGACGCGGTCGACGACCTCCACGGCCGCCGGTGCGCTCACCAGGGGGTAGAGCGGCGACTCCGGCTCGTTGAGGGCCTCGATCAGGAGTGCCGCCCCGATCCGGTCGGCGGCGCGGGCCGCCAGGGTGAGGTTCTCCAGGGCGAGCTCGTCCTGGGCCGCCGGGTCCACGCCCTCGACGCGGTTGCCGTACAGGGCATTGAGCGCCTTGCAGCCGACCGAGGCGGCGAAGCCGGCCGCCACCTCGATGTTGGCACGGAAGCGGTCCGACTCCTCGCCCGGCACGGAGAGCGCGCCGCGGTCGGGGCCGGGCAGCTGCCCCGCGTAGAAGTTCAGTCCCACCAGCTGCGTGCCCGCGTCGTCGAGCGCCTTCTTCAGGGCATCGAGCTCGGCCTGCGCGGGGGTGGGGGTCCCGGTCCAGGGCCACCAGAGCTCGACCGCGGTGAAGCCCGCCGCGGCGGCTGCCGCGGGGCGCTCCAGGAGCGGGAGTTCGGTGAAGAGGAGGGAGAGGTTCACATCGAAGCGCCGGCCCGAGTGACCCATAGTGCGCTCCTTCCGTATTGCGGAAGTTAGTTTCTGCTTAACGGAAGATTGCCCGGCGGGCGGCGAGACTGTCAAGGGGCGGCCCGCATCCCGGACGCCCGGGCAGCGGGCAGTGGATGTGCGGACTCGCGCCCGTACCGCCCCGCGGGAGCGTCGGGCGCCCGGGCGGACGCTCACGCGTCCGGCGTTCGGCCCGGGGGAGCGGCCCCGCCTCGCATCGAAGGCGGTGCCTTAAGGTCGGGGCGAGCCGTGCGAGCCGACGGACGCGGCGGGACATGAGGGAGGCGCTGTGCGTCTGAGGGTGGAATTCACCACCGAGCCGTTCGATCTCGACGAGGCGCCCGCTCACGCGGTGGCGGCCCGGGAGGTCATCCGGACCGCCGACCTGGACGCGGTGGACGTGGGCCCCTTCGGGAACACGGTCGAAGGGGAGACCGGCCAGGTCCTGGCCGCGGTGGATTCCCTGCTCCGCGAGGTGCTGGCCGCAGGAGCCACCCGGGTCTCCCTCCAGCTCAACGTGATCGGGGAGGATGCCCCGTGACCGCGCCCGCCGACCACCCCCCGGCCGTGCCCGCCGACCACCCCCTGGTCGCGGCGGTGAAACCGCTGATCGACGCCATGGGTGCCGAGATGCTGGATCCGGGGCAGGCCACCGGCGAGGACGTGGTGCTCGCGTGGGAGGGGGCGGACGTCCTGGCTGTCCGGCTCCCGCAACTCTCCGCGTCGCTCGACCACATCCTGGCCGCGATGGAGCGCAGTCACGGGATGCCGCTGGCCGACCTGGACCGCAGGGCCAAGCAGCGCGTGGTGCGCACGCTCGAGGCGCGCGGCGCCTTCGCGGTGCGGCACGGGGTGGAGACGGTCGCCGGTGCCCTCGGGGTCTCCCGCTTCACCGTCTACAACTACCTGAACAGGGAAAACGCGGCCAAGGGCGAGTAAGGGCGGTCCCGTTGCCTCCGGTGGGTGCGCGGCGGGGCCGCGGTGCCTCGACGCGTCGATCGAACGGCCGCACCCCCGGTGCGAAGGTGTCGGGCGGCCCCCGATCGCGCGTGGGGGCCCGGTGCCGCCGCCCCGCAGCCGGGCGGCGGCATCATCTGTTCGTGGAATTTCAACAAACTGTTGACGTGGTGTTGTGGAGGGCGTTAGCTATCCGCAGCCCGACAACGCACAGCGAAGAACAGCCACGGAGGCTCCCGTGACTTCGAGCTCCACACCGGGCCTCGCCCGGTTCAACACCCTGACGGCCGAAGAGGCCGTGACCGCGCTGCACGAGGTGTGTGCCAGTGCGCGATGGGGAAGCACCGTTCTCGCCCACCGGCCGTACGCCGGCACGGAAGCCCTGCTCTCGGCGAGTGACGCCGCCATGGCCGAACTCGGTCCAAAGGACCTGGCGGAGGCGATGGCGGGGCACCCGCCGATCGGCCGCCCCGAGCCGGGAGACCCGGCCTCCGCCCGCGAACAGCGGGGAATGGCGGACGCGTCCGAGGAGCTCAGGGCCGAGATGCTCGCACTCAACCTGGCCTACCAGGAGCGGTTCGGGCATGTCTTCCTGATCTGCGCCACCGGAGCCACCGGTGAGCAGATGCGTGATGCCGTGAAGACCAGGATCGGCAATCCCCCCGAGCGGGAACGCGAGATCGTCCGCACCGAACTGGGAAAGATCAACCGCATCCGGCTCACCCGCCTCGTACAGCACTCATGAGGCCCCGCAACCCCTGAGGCCCCGCACCACGGCGGGCTTCGTGGCGCAGCGGGCCTCGAAACCGCACCCGTGAGAACAAGGAGCGTGACGGTCTTGAGCACCGACACCACCGCATCGGTGTCCACCCACGTCCTGGACACCAGCATCGGCCGGCCGGCCGTGGCCGTCACCGTCTCCCTGGCCGCCCGCAGCGGCGGCGCAGCGCAGTACGTGACGCTCGGCGGATCCGCGACCGACGCGGACGGGCGCTGCACAGACCTGCCGGCTCTGCCGGAAGGCACCACCCACGTACGGCTCGTCCTCGACACCGAGTCGTACTTCACCGCGAAGAAGCAAGCCGAGGCGCAGCAGGACGCCCCCCGCGTAAGGGACAGCGGCGCGTTCTTCCCGGAGGTGACGATCGCATTCGCCGTCACCCCGGGGGAGCACTATCACGTACCGCTGCTGCTCAACCCGTTCGGCTACTCCGTTTACCGAGGGAGCTAGCAGGCCATGCCCACGATTCTCGGCCAGAACCAGTACGGCAAAGCAGAGAACCGCGTCGTCAGGATCACGCGGGACGGCGACACCCACCACATCAAGGACCTCAACGTCTCCGTCGCCCTCTCCGGCGACATGGACGACGTCCACTACTCGGGATCCAACGCCAACGTCCTGCCGACCGACACCACCAAGAACACGGTGTTCGCCTTCGCCAAGGAGCACGGCGTCGAGTCCGCCGAGCAGTTCGGCATCCACCTGGCCCGCCACTTCGTCAGCTCGCAGGAGCCGATCAAGGTGGCCCGGATCAGGATCGAGGAGTACGCCTGGGAGCGGATCGCGACCTCCGACGGCAACTCCAGGTTCATCGGCGCCGACGAGGTCAGGCACTCCTTCGTCCGCAAGGGCCAGGAGACCCGCACCACCCAGATCACCTACGACGGCGAGACGTGGGAGGTCATCTCCGGCCTCAAGGACCTCACGGTCCTCAACTCCACCAACTCGGAGTTCTGGGGCTACGTCAAGGACCGGTACACGACGCTCAAGGAGGCGTACGACCGTATCCTGGCGACCGACGTCTCCGCCAGGTGGCGCTACAACTGGACCGACGACGCGCAGCCCATGCCGAGGTGGGAGAAGTCGTACGCGCAGGCGCGCACGCACATGCTCGAGGCCTTCGCCGAGACGTACTCCCTCTCGCTGCAGCAGACCCTGTACCAGATGGGCTCCCGCATCATCAACAGCCGGAGCGAGATCGACGAGATCCGCTTCTCGCTGCCGAACAACCACCACTTCCTCGTGGACCTCGAACCGTTCGGCCTCGAGAACGACAACGAGGTGTACTTCGCGGCCGACCGCCCCTACGGCCTCATCGAGGCGACGGTGCTCCGGGACGGCGTCGAGCCGAGGATCCCGGTCGACATGACCAATCTCTGACGCGGCGCCGGACCGGCCCCGTCCCCGTGCGGGCGGGGGCCGGTCGTCCCGGAGGGACATCCGTGGCACAGCCCGCACGGGGACGGCGAAATCCCCGTGTACCGCACCGACCACCGCCACCGGCGCGGCCGTTCACCCGGCGGACGGTCGCGCCCGCCGTCCGGGCGGACGACGCTCCTTCCGGCACACCCCCCGAGGGCCGTCCCGCAGTGCCCGTACCTCCCCCGGAACGAGGAAGGAAGCGCCATGGCAGCACCGGCAGACCCGCAGCGCATCGTCATCGAGGGCTGTGCCGTCGCCACCGTCGACGCCGACGACACCGAGTACGCCCGCGGGCACATCGTCGTGGCGGGCAACCGCATCGAGTCCGTCGGCCCCGGCAGGGCCCCGGAGGGCCTCGCGAACGTCGTACGGCGTATCGACGGCACGGGACACCTGGCCACGCCCGGCCTGGTCAACACCCACCACCACTTCTACCAGTGGATCACCAGGGGCCTGGCCACCGACCACAACCTCTTCGACTGGCTGGTCGCCCTGTACCCGACGTGGGCGCGCATCGACGAACCGATGGTCCGCGCCGCCGCGCAGGGGTCGCTCGCCATGATGGCCCGGGGCGGCGTCACCACCGCGACGGACCACCACTACGTCCACCCGCGGGGCTCCGGCGACCTCTCCGGCGCCGTCATCGGCGCGGCCCGTGACATGGGCGTACGGTTCACCCTCGCCCGGGGGTCCATGGACCGCGGTGAGAAGGACGGGGGGCTGCCGCCGGACTTCGCCGTCGAGTCCCTCGACGAGGCGCTCGCTGCGACCGAGGCGACCATCGACGCCCACCACGACGCCTCCTTCGACGCGATGACACAGATCGCCGTCGCGCCCTGCTCGCCCTTCTCCGTCTCCACCCGGCTCCTCACCCAGGCAGCGGAACTGGCGCGCCGCCGGGGCGTGCGTCTGCACACCCACGGCTCGGAGACCGTCGAGGAGGAGCGGTTCTGCAAGGAACTCTTCGGGTGCGGACCGACCGACTACTTCGAGTCGGCCGGCTGGCTCGGCGACGACGTGTGGATGGCGCACTGCGTCCACATGGACGACTCCGACATCGCCGCCTTCGCCCGCACCGGAACGGGCGTCGCGCACTGCCCGTCCTCCAACGCCCGCCTCGCCGCGGGCACGGCCCGGGTCCCCGACATGCTCGCCGCCGGGGTACCGGTCGGCCTCGGCGTCGACGGCACCGCCTCCAACGAGTCAGGCGAACTCCACACCGAACTGCGCAACGCCCTCCTGATCAACCGCCTCGGCGCCCACCGCGAGAAGGCCCTCGACGTACGCGGGGCGCTGCGCCTGGGGACGTACGGCGGTGCCCAGGTCCTCGGCCGCGCCGGGGAGATCGGCTCCCTCGAGGCGGGCAAGCTCGCCGACCTCGTCCTGTGGAAGCTGGACACCCTCGCCCACGCCTCCATCGCCGACCCGGTGACCGCCCTCGTCCTCGGCGCCGCGGCCCCCGTCACCCTCTCCCTCGTCGACGGCAGACCCGTCGTCGAGGCCGGCCGCCTGACCACCGTGGACGAGGACGCCGTCGCCCGCGCGACCCGCGACGAGGCACGGCGCCTGGCGCGGATCGCCGCCGGAACCTGACGGTTCCCCCCGACAGGCCGGCCGAGGGGGACGGCCCTCGGCCGGCCGCCGCGGACCCACCGGTCCGCGGCAGCCCGCGCGGGTGCGCGTACCACGCGTACGTGCCCCGCGCGGGTGCACCGAGCTGCCCGCACCAGCTGCACGACCTGCCCCAACGCACCACTCAGCACCACCTCCCTGACAACCACGTCGCCGACGTGTACCCGACCGGAGGAAGCCGTGGCAGCTACGCCCAGGTTTCGCAAGGAAGCAGTCGAAGAACCCGGCAGGCAGGACGCCGCCGGAACCGGCCGGAAGCATCCGGTCGACGAAACGCTCCCGCCCCTCAGGATGTTCACCAGCGGTCTGCAGCACGTGGCCGCGATGTACGCGGGTGTGGTGGCCCCGCCCATGATCGTGGGGCCCGCCGTGGGGCTCGGCGCGGAGGAGACCGCCTTCCTCATGGGGGCGAGCCTCTTCACCGCGGGCATAGCCACCCTGCTCCAGACCCTCGGCTTCTGGCGCGTCGGTGCCCGGCTGCCGTTCGTCAACGGCGTCTCGTTCGCCGGGGTGACCCCGATGATCGCGATCGGCAAGGACCGGGGACACGACGGCATCGCCGTCATCTTCGGTGCGATCATCGTCGCCAGCCTCCTCGGCTTCGTCCTCGCGCCGTACTTCTGCAAACTCGTACGGTTCTTCCCGCCGGTCGTCACGGGCACCGTCATCACGCTGATCGGTGTCTCGCTCCTGCCGGTCGCCTTCACCTGGTCGCAGGGCGGCAACGCGAACGCCGGCGACTACGGTTCGACGACCAACATCACCATGGCCGCCGTGACCCTCGTGATCGTGCTCGCCCTGCGCAAGCTGCTGCGCGGCTTCCTCCAGCAGATCGCGATCCTGCTCGGCCTGGCCGTCGGCACCCTGATCGCCGTACCCGTCGGCATCACGGACTTCGGGGCGCTGGGCGACGCCGACCTGGTCGGCTTCCCGACGCCGTTCCACTTCGGTGCCCCGCAGTTCGAGATCGCCGCCATCGTCTCGATGTGCATCGTGATGCTGGTCTGCATGACCGAGTCCACCGCCGACATGCTGGCCCTCGGCAGGATCGTCGGCCGGCCGGCGGACGAGCGGACCATCGAGGGCGGCCTGCGCGCGGACACCCTCGGCAGTGCCCTCAGCCCCCTCTTCAACGGCTTCATGTGCAGCGCCTTCGCGCAGAACATCGGGCTGGTCGCGATGACCAAGGTCCGCAGCCGGTTCGTGGTCGCCGTGGGCGGAGTCATCCTGGTGGTCCTCGGGCTCGTCCCCGTCGCCGCGTCCGTCATCGCCCTCGTACCGCTCCCGGTGCTCGGCGGCGCCGGGATCGTGCTGTTCGGCTCGGTCGCCGCGAGCGGCATCCAGACCCTGGCCGCCGCCGCCCTGGAGAAGGGCGAGAACGCGCTGATCGTCGCCGCCGCCGTGGGGGTCGGCCTCATCCCGATCGCCGCGCCGGACTTCTACCACGCCTTCCCCCAGGACCTGCTCGTCGTCCTGGACTCGGGCATCTCGACCGGCTGTGTCGTGGCGATCGTGCTGAACCTGGCCTTCAACCACCTGGGGCGGAAACCCGACGCGGACGGTGCCCCGGGCGGTCGGACGGCGGACGGGGAAGCCGCGGACACCGGCCGGCCGAAGGACCCGATGGCCCTGCCCGTCGTCCCTTGACCGGCCGGCGCGCGTACGGCCTTCCCGACGAGGGACGCCGTACGCGCACCGGGGCCGGCGGCGTCAGCCGATGTGGTAACTGTCGCCGTACACCCGCCAGTCGAGCGGCGGGTCGAGGTCCAGGTTGCCGTTCCGCAGGAAGACCCGCTGGGCCGTGTCGACCCGGCTGGTGTCCGAGTGGGCCTCCTCCTGCTTCATGGCCCGGACCCGGGCGTCCAGGAAAGCGTCGAGGTAGGCGACCTCGTCGCCGCCCTGCGACGGGGGCCGGGCCCGGTCCAGGGCCGCCCGCCGGATGGAGCCGAAGCTCGCGCTGTCGTCGCCCCCGCCGTGCATGACGAGGGCGTCGTAGTACGCGAACTGCCCGAGCGTGCCCAGTCCGTCGGCCTTGCCCTGGCGGACGGCCGGATCGAAGTACACCCGGTCCCGTTCGTCGTTCTGTGCCTGCTCGAACGCGGGATCGGTGGCCGCCTCGGCCCAGTCCCGGGTGAAGCCGGGGTCGAGTCCGTCGTGCGAGTCGGTGCCGTCCACCTCGCGCAGGGCGGGCAGGTACTTCTCCAGGACGTTGCCCGGAGCGCGGCGCGCGTACAGCTCCACCAGGTCGAGCATGTCACCGGTGCCGGAGCAGAAACCGATGATGCCGGCGGTGTAGCCGCGGCCGTCGCCGATGTCCTCGATGTAGCCGTACTGCGCCTTCCAGTCCAGCGAGGAGTTCTCCGCGCTGGAGACCAGCTGCATCGCGATGTCCTTCTTCGCGGGGTCGTCGAGCCCGGCCGTGGCTGCCTCCAGGTGATGAGCGGCCGGCGGCGTGGGGGCGCCGGCGTGGGCGGTGACCGGAATCGCGGTGAGGGCCAGCCCGAGGGCGACCGCGGCGAGACCGGCGGGGCGGGTGAAGCGTGCGAGACGGATGGTGCGACGTGCGGTGCCGTTGTGGGGGTGGAGCACCAGACCTCCAAAGGGAGTTCGTCGTTCCGGTGTTCTGTTAGGAAGCTTTCCTATCAGGCTCCGGGAGTGCCGTACAGACCCCCGGCACGGGTGGGCCGAAACACCTCGCAGGGAGGGGCCCGGCAGCCCGTGCCCGAGCTGCCGGGACGGGGGCCGGAACCGGTGGAGGTCCGGCGGCTGTAGCGTTCGGGGCATGGAAGATCAGTCTGTTGTGGATGTCGGCGACGTCCGGCTGGCGTACCGGGCCTGGGGCGACCCGTTCGGCTCGCCCGTCGTCCTGCTGCACGGCCTCGGTGGCTCGTCCGCGAGCTGGGAGGCGGTGGGCGGCCTGCTGGGCGAGGAGTGGCGGGTCTACGCCCTCGACCTGCGGGGGCACGGCGAGAGCGACTGGCCGGACGAGTACGGCTTCGAGCAGATGAGGGACGACGTCCTCGGTTTCCTCGATGAGCTCGACCTCGACCGGGTCGGGCTGGTCGGGCACGCCATGGGCGGGGTGGTCGCCTACCTCCTCGCCGAGGAGCACGCGGACCGGGTGGAGCGGCTCGTCCTGGTGGAGACCCCGCCGCCCTTCCCCGGGCAGCTCCCCGCCGAGGACACCTTGCCGGGGCCGGTGGACTACGACGAGAACGCCGTTCCGGCCGTCCGTGCCCAGACAGAGGAGCCCGACCCTCGGTGGGAGGAGGAGCTGGGCCAGATCGTCGCGCCCACCCTGATGATCGCGGGCGGCCCGGAGAGCGGAATGCCCCAGGGCAGGCTCCCCGACATGGCCTCGCTCGTCCCGGACTGCCGGCTCCTCACCCTGGGGGGCGGCCACCAGGTGCACATGCGCCACCCCGACCAGGTGGCCCAGCAGATCACCGAGTTCTTCACCAGCTGACCCGTGGGGGCTTCAGCGGCGAGGGGGACCGTCGCGGAGCCCAGGCCTCCGACGAGGAGGACCGTGCCCGCGGTCGGAGAACCCGCCTGGGGCGGCGCGGGCCGACCGGGCGGACCCGCCAGCTCCGCCGCTCCGGCGGGGACGGTGTGTTCGGCGGGGGGTGACCAGACGTCAGCCCCGCCCGCCCGGCCCGTCCGGCTGCCAGTCCGGGTGGCGTCCGCTCAGCCCGATGACCTGGTCCAGCAGCGGGGCGCCGGGCGGGACGGGGACCGGTGTGCCGAAGAGCGGGCCGTCGCCGTCGGCGGGCGTGAGCAGCGCCTGCGACGAGCGCAGGCTCGCCTCGTCCGCCCGGAACGGCTGGCCGGTCGCGCGGGCCAGGTCCCAGCCGTGCACGACCAGCTCGTTCAGCGCGACCATGGCGGCGACCTGGCCCGGCAGGTCCACGCCGCCGGCCCGGGTCATGCCCTCCTGGGCGCCGGGCGAGCGCCATGCCGCGACCAGCTCGTCCAGCAGCGGGGGCAGCGCCTCGCGCCAGTCGTCGGGGAGCGGGGGCAGCCCCGAGGCGGGGGAGGTGTCGGTCGCCGGCCCGAACCGCTTGCGCGCCGCGTCGCCGAAGGCGGCGGTCAGCCCGACGATGTGCGCGAGCAGATCGCGTACGGCGTAGTCGGGGCAGGGGGTCGGGCCGGTGAGCCGGCGGTCGTCGACCGCGGCGGCGAGTGCGCCCATCTCCCGGGCCGCCGGTTCCAGATCGATCACGGGTGTGGTTCCGCTGTGCGTGTCCATACCTGGGGGACCGCTCCCGGGCCCGGAACTCATCGCCGGAGCGGGACATTGCGGAACGTTCCCCACCGCCCCCTTGTCGGCACCCCCGCCCCCATGGCATATAGGTCTGGACCATTGCTCCGGATGGAAGGCACCTCCGTGCAACGCCCCCACGCGCGCACCGCGACGACCTGCTCCGCCGTCCTGCTCCTCGCCTCGCTCACCGCCTGCGCGGGCTCCGCCGAGGCGGACACCGAGAAGCCCACGACGCCCCGGGGCGTCACCGTGCAGGCGGGCAGTGCCACCTCCGTGCACGTCATGTGGGAGCAGGCCTCCGACAACAAGGGCGTCACCGGCTACGAGGTCTACCGCGAGGGCCGGAAGAGCGTCTCGGTCCCGGCGGCCAGACGGATGACGGACGTCGACGGGCTGACCGCCTCCACCGCCTACACGTTCACGGTGAGGGCCCGCGACGCCGCCGGCAACCTCTCCGCCGCGAGCACTGCCGTTCCCGTGACCACCCCCGCCGCGCCACCCGCCGACGTCGCGCCGCCGACCGCCCCCGTGACGCTGCGGGGCACGGCCGACAGCGGCCGGACGGCCACCCTGTCCTGGGGCGGCTCCACGGACGACGTCGGCGTGACCTCGTACGACGTCTACCAGGAGGACTCCCGGATCCACAGTGTCGCCGGCACCGGGACCACGGCCCGCCTCACCGGGCTGCGGCCCGGCACCGTCTACACCTTCACCGTCCGGGCCCGGGACGCGTCCGAGAAGTCCTCACCGGACAGCAACTCCCTGGACCTCACCACCCCGTCGGCCCCCGGCGCCCCCGCGAGCACCGCGCCCACGGGCCTGCGGACCACGACGAAGGCGCAAGGCGCGGAGTTCGCGGTCGACCTGTCCTGGGACCAGCCGGACACCGGCGGCGCCATTCCGGCGTACCAGCTCTTCCTGAACGGGAAGATGACCACCACGATCGTCTGGGGCGGCACACCGCCCGCCGGCCGTGCCACCTATCGGCTCACCCTCACCGACCCGCCCGGCACGCGGTACTCCCTCAAGATCCGGCCCAAGCTCCCCGACGGGACGTGGGGCGACTTCTCGGCCCAGCGCACGGTGGTCCTGGGCGGCTGACCTGGGAACCGGGCCCGGCGCCCCGCGCGCCGGGCCCATCGGGGGAGGTGTACGGTCTCCGCCCACGGCGGTGCGGGCAGGGCCGAGAGGCCGATCGGTGCGGCGACGCTCGTGCAGGAGGGGGTCCGGCGGGCGGCGCGGAGCCCTCGGCTCGTCGTCGATCCGCCCGGTTGCGGGCAGCGCCCGCGCCGGGCAACGGCCCTGCGGAGCGCCGCAGTTCCTCCGGCCGCCTGCGCCGGGAGCCCGGCGGAACAGCTACCCGGCGAAGCCGTCCCGGAGGATCTGGCGGGCCAGCCGGCTGCGGGCGTCGGCGAGTTCCCCGGTGATCCGTCGCTCCCGCTCCTCGTCCACGACCACGGCCGCCGGTACCGGCGTAGCCGACAGGAGCCGTTCGCGCCGCAGATGCGTCGGCGGGTGGGTCGAGTCGACGCGGTGTCCCCGCAGGGCGCCGGCCCGGCGCCTGCGCTCGTACTCGTGCTCGGGGATCGACCCGGCGTCCGCCGCCAGGACGTCCCACAGCCGCTCGGCCCGTTCCTCCGGCCGGTCGGTGCCCCGTCGTGCGGAGCGTGGGGCGTTCGCCTCGCGCCGCAGCGTGACCTCAGCCGAGTCCGCCACCAGGATGCGGTCCAGGAGGCCCACCGCCGCTTCGGTGGAACCGGCGCGGGCGGCCGACGAGTCGGCGAGGTACTCGGCACGCCGGCCGGCGTGCAGGGTCAGCCCGTCGAGCACCGTCAGCACGCCCTGGACCAGCGCACGCGGCACGAAGCAGACGAGGGCGACCGCCATCTCCGTGGGGGACGGGTCCTCCGCCGGCGCCAGGAAGTACCGCCACGCGGTCAGCGATCGGTACGCGGTCGCGAGGACGATCCCGCGGCGGGTGTCCCCGTTGCTGTAGTGGCCGAGTTCGTGGCCCAGCAGGGCGATGCGCTGCTGGGGAGTGAGCAGTTCCCACAGCGGCAGGCCGATGGTCAGCAGACGGCGCTCGCGCACGCCACAGGTGGTCACGCTCGCGTTCACCGCCGTATCGATCGCGATCACGTCCACGCCGCGGGTTCCGGCGACCCGGGCGATGTCGTCGACCAGCCCGTACAGCGCGGGTGCGTCGCCACGGCCCAGCACCGGGCCCTCCGTGGGCAACCGGGGCAGGCGCGGTCCGAGGGTCCACGCGAGGAAGAGGAGGAACAGGCCGAACGGCATGCCGAGACCGCCCCATCCGTACACCACGCACCAGACTCCGCCGACGACCAGGGCCAGTGTCACACCGTGCACGGCGCACGCGAGGGCATAGGCGCAGAGTGCGGGAAGGGTCCGGGCGGTGGGCGCGTGGTCGTCCCCGCCGACCTCGGCGTGCAGCCGTTCGCCGTGGCGGCGGGCGGCGACGCGACGCGCCCGGCCCAGCCGCCCCTGGACGTGCCGCTCCTCGTCCCCCTCCGGATCCACGTTCCAGTCGCACGCGGCACACCACGTGGTGAAGCGGCGGTCCGTCCGGATCTCCGTGCCGCACTCAGGACACGGCCGGGACTCTTCCTCCGTGACGACCTGCATCGAAACGTTTCCCCTCCCCTGCGGCCACTCCCCAGAAGCCGCTTGTACATGACAGGGGGCAGCTGATCACGCGGGGCGGCCGGCGTAAAGCCCGGCATCCCCTTCGTGGTAATCGTCCGATTCCGGGTACCCGGCCGGTCCGGGCCCTCCCCGGACGAGCCGCTCCGACCGAAGGGATGGAAGGCCATGCAGTACGAGGAGCTGATCGGAAAAGTGCAGGCCAGGGCCCAGCTGCCCGGCCGGGGTCCTGCCGAACGCCTGACGGGTGCGGTGCTGCGGACGCTGGCCGAGCGGGTGCCCGACGGGCTGGCCGGGCATCTGCTGGCCCAGCTGCCGTCGGCGCTGGCAGCCTCGGTGTCCGGGGAGGCGGGGGAGGCCGGGTCGCCCGCCCACGAGCCGGAGGCCGGCGGATCCGGCGAGCGCTTCGACCTCACCGCGTTCGTCGGCCGGGTCGCCTGGCGGGCCGGTGTCTCCGAGGACGTGGCGCTGCGGCAGACGGCCGCGGTTTTCGAGGTCCTGGACGCGGCCGTCGCCCCCGAGCTGATGGAGAAGCTGACGGCCGCCCTGCCGGCGGACATCGGAAAGCTGCTGCCTACCGCACGGGTCGCCGACACCGACTGATGGTTCGAGGGGGCCGGTCGACCGAGGCGCAGACGCTCGCTGTCCTCAACGGCGCGGGGTTCAGCGCGCTGGACGCCCAGGTCATCCTCAGGGGTTTGCCCTTCATCAGCATGGGGCGCGCCGATCGGCTACACGGTAGGCCCGCCACCTCCCCGTGTGAGGGCAATGGTGGCCGTAGGCATAACCCCGTACCCGCCGTCACGCGCATCAGCCTGCAGGCCCTTGGGAGAGGAAGGAGAAGGAAGCCCTCCGTCCCGAAGGAGCGGCTCATCTCCTACCCCGAGGCGTCGCCCGACTCGGACCCGCCCCCCTGCTCGGCTGGGCCGGCTGGGATCACAAGGACCAGGTGAAGGCCCTGATCAACATGGTCAACGACCGGACTGAACAGGCTGGTCGGGAGACGCCGCGCCTGACGCCGCTCATCCCCTGGACGAGCAGCGCGCCAAGCACGGGCTCTCGGCGGAGGACCTCAGGGCCTGGCGGCCGGAGAAGCCCCGTGGCAGGACGAAGAAGGCCGAGTAGCCGAAGCGCAGTGGGGCAGACCGGGGAATCCCGGCTCTCCCCACACTGCGTAGGTACTCAGTCCTGCGTAGCGAAGTCTACGAACGTGGTCCAGCTGCCTGATGCGAGAGCCAGTGCAGGCCCCGTTCTGTCCTTGGAGTCCCGGACATGGACGATGCCGGGGGAGGTGGCCACCTCGATGCATTGCCCGCCCTCACCGCTGCTGTAACTGCTCTTCACCCAGGCGCAATCGGGCAGGGACGGCACAGGCTCTTCGACGTTCATGTCTCTCCCAGCAGCTTCTCTACGAGGTTCAGCGATTCACGCACGGCCCGTGCGTACTCCTCTGTCTGCAGTAGGCCGTTGACCACATGCGTGTCGTACACATGCAGCTCGACCGCCTCCGCCTCCAGCCGCGCCGCATCCCGGAAGAACGCCGGGTACTGAGCCCGAGCCACCTCTTCCTTGCTGGCCTTCAGCACCCCGCCCGAGTCAAGCAGTTCGTCCGCCTGGTCGATGAACTTCGGCTGCGGGATGCGGCGGCCCTGCTCGAACGACACGATGGATGACGCCGCGTACCCGGTCAACGCCCCGAACTCCGCCCGCTCCAACCCTGCCCGCACCCGGAACAGCTTCAAGTGCTGGCCGAACACATGCAAGATGCCGGACCCGACCTCGTACTCCTGCTCCGGCTGCTGTCGCTGATCGTCCACGTCTCACGCCTCCCGTTACCGTGCCGCGTCGCCCTGCCTGCCTCGAACGTCCGCCTACGCATCGGCCAACGCAGTCCCCTGGGGCCGGTCATGCCTCGCACCGCGTACAGCCCGCGCGCGGACACGTACACCACGGGCCCGTCGGCGCGTCTTTCCTGGTCAACGGTAGGCACGCACCGAGATCGTTTACTGCCCGAACTGAGTAGTTCCCCCAGAAGTGCGCAGCGAGGAACGTGCGGTGCGCATCGCCCAACTTGTCCCTCGGCAAGCACGTGATCCTGGCCATCAGAGCCAAGGTGACTTCACCTCCCCGGTAGGGTCGGCATGCCGGTGCTGCGCCAGACGCAGGCCGCGATGTTGTCCGCTCCGAGCCGCCGCAGCTCCCGATGGCGGGGTTGCGCGAAGCAGCCATCGGCAGCCTGCGGAGCGCTGCCGGTGCGGACGGTGGAGGCGTCCTCGGCGGACACCACATCGCCCTACGCGGACAGCGCGGGGAAGACGACCACCGGGCCGTCCTTGTCACGGGCAATCTCAATCGCCACGTCCGTCGCCCGCCCTGGTCGAGCAGAATGGCGGTGGCCTTGTCCATGGCATCGCGGCAGCCGTCGATTTCGCTATGCTCGACCCGAGGTCGCATATGCGCCAAGGCCCTCTGCGCACCACGCGCGGGGCTGGCTATGGTGATCGTTCCTGGCGGACCGGAACGAGGGGGCGGGCCGTATGGCGGCGAGTGGCGAACGGCGGCGCAGGGCGGACATCGTGCGCTACTGGCGCGCGGTGGAGATGTTCAGCCCGCAGAAGGTGGAGAAGGCCTCGCCGCCGAAAGGCATGTATCCCGTGGAGGCCGGGCGCCCTCTGCCGTGGGAGGAGGGCCATCCCGTACGGCGCCGGAACCCGGGCCGGAACACGGTCAGACAGCACACCGTCTACTGCGGCGTGTACCCGGTCGCGTCCGTCCGCGATGTCCTGCTCGATGTCTTCGGCGGCAGTGATGAGGACCACGACGGCCGGGTGGACGGTGACAGTGCCGTGCTGGCCTTCGAGGTCACGGACGAGGGGTTGCTGGTCCAGGACTCCATCACCTTCTCCGCCTGCGCCTGGGCAACAGGGCGAAGCCGTAAGCCCGGTCCGGGGGCCCGGGACTGGCTCGACGGCTTCGAGGCGGACGCCGAGGCGTGTGAAACCGTCGTGCTGGGCATCGGAGACGGCAAGGTGACGATCGCCGACGCCGCGCCAGGGCGGCGGCAGCGGCCGTTCGCGGGGTTGCTGTGCGAGATCACGGTCGGCGCGGCCGGCGGTGCCCTGAACGCCGCACTCGGGCCGGTGCTGGGTGACCTTGCGGTCGGCGCCGTCACCGGTGCGGCCGAGGCCCTGGTCAACCGCGGCGCCAGCCGTTCCGCCGGTCGCGAGGACGAGGGGGCGGCGGACGAAAGCCCGTTGGACGAGGGCGGGGCCGATGTGGAGGACGACGAGGAGGCCCCGCCCCAGCTGGGTGAGAAGCCGCTGACCGTAAGGGACCTGTCGGCCGTCACCCGATGGGTCGCGGAACAGTTCGGCGTCACCGACGACCTGCGGCCGGAGACGATTCGCGTCCAGTGCAGGTCTGTGGCCCGGCGGAAGGCCGGCCGGACGGGCGGGTCGGACTTCCTGAACAGCTTCATCGCGGCGGACCTCGGCCTGGTCGCGTGCAGCCTCACCAAGGACGAACCGGGGCCTGCGCTGCGGGACTACCTGACCGCTTCCGCCGCGCTGCGTGGCCGTGCGCGCGTCGATCTCAAGCAGGAACCCGGAGCGGTGCTCGCCGGCGTGCAGCCGGCTGACTTCCCGCTCGGGCGCTGGCCCGCGAAGACGGAACATCCGCTGGTGCTGAGCCAGCAGTTCGCGGTGAACCGGATCGTGGAGCAACTCGGCGGCACCGACGGCCTGTACGCGGTGAACGGTCCGCCCGGTACGGGTAAGACCACACAGCTGCGGGACCTCATCGCCTCCGTGCTCGTCATGAGAGCAGAGCACCTGGCCGAACTTCGGCGGCCCGAGGACGCGTTCACCGGTCAGCCGCACCGCTGGAGCACCGGCACCTACCAGCGGTCCGTCGCCCCGCTCACACCGGAACTGGCCGGCTACGAGATGGTGATCGCGTCGGCCAACAACGGCGCCGTCGAGAACGTCTCCAAGGAGATCCCGGCACTCGCGTCCGTTGCTGAGGAGTGGCAGGAAGCAGCGTCCTTCTTTCCGGAACAGGGACGCCTCCTCCTCGACGGCGCACCGGCGTGGGGAACCCTCGCCGCGAAGCTCGGCAACAAGGGGAACCGTTCGGATTTCCGCAACACGTACTGGTTCGGCCCTCCGCGCGCGGAGCGGGCCGAGCGCGGCGAGGGCATGCGGGACGTCCTGAAGGCGGCTGCTTCGCGCGGCTTCGACCTGATGTCGTGGCGTGAGTACGTGAACCGTTTCCGGGACGCGCGGCGGACGGTGGAGGCGCTGCGGGACGAGCGTCAGCGAGCGTATGAAGCGCTCCTGCACTTCAGCGGATCGCGGGAGGCCGTGCACACCGCCCAGGAGGCGGTTGCCGGCGCCGAGCAGGATCTGGAGGCACTCCGGCAACCGGCTGCGGACGCCCGTGCGGCCCGCAACAACGCGCAGAGGGACCTTGCGGGCCCTGCGGGCCGAAGGGCGGAGCACCGCCGGCACCGTCCCGGTTTCACCGCGGGCCTCTTCACCCTCGGCTCGGCACAGCGCGACTGGCAGGCGGAGGACCAACTGCTGGCCGCCTCGGAGCAGGCAGCTCGGGCCGCGTACGAGGCACACACGCAGACTGCCGCCGCGTACGACCGGGCCGAAGCGGCCCACAGGGGCGTCCTGGACGAAGCCCGGCGGACGCTCCAGGCAGCGGAAGGTCGCTATGCCCAGCTCTCGACGACCCTGGTCGCAGGGGCGGAGCGCTGGGGCACCTTCGTGCCGGGCAACGAGGAGCCCGGCGAGCGCACAAAGGAGGATGCGCGGGAGCTGTCGTCGCCCTGGTCCGATCCGGAGTTCACCCGAGCCCGCACCCGGCTTTTCCTCGCTGCGATGGACCTGCACCGCGCCTTCATCGAGGGCGCGGCCGACCGGATGCGTAAGAACCTCGACGCTGCGATGGACGTTCTGTGCGGCGACGCTCCCAAGACCCTGAAACCGGAGGTGGTGCTGGCGGCCTGGCAGAGTCTCTTCCTCGCGGTGCCCGTCGTCTCCACCACCTTCGCCTCACTGGACCGGATGTTCACCGGACTGGGACCCCGGTCGCTGGGCTGGATGCTGATCGACGAGGCCGGCCAGGCGACCGCACAGATGCCGGTGGGCGCCCTGTGGCGGGCCCGCAGAGGCGTCATCGTGGGCGATCCGCTGCAGCTGGAACCCGTGGTGACGCTGCCGCACACGGGGCAGCAGGCACTGCGCCGCACCTTCGGCGTGGCCGAGGAGTGGGAGCCGTCCCGCACCTCCGCGCAGCGCGTCGCGGACCGGCTGAACAGCTACGGCACCTGGCTGCCGGCACCCCAGGGTTCCGAGGACGACCGGGTGTGGGTGGGCTCGCCCCTGCGCGTGCACCGGCGCTGCGACGACCCGATGTTCACGATCAGTAACGAGATCGCCTACGACGGACTCATGGTGCACGGGGTGCACCGGGACGACGACTACGCGGTGGCCCGGCGCGGTGTGTGGTGGCCGGTGAGCGGAGGGAGGGCATCGCAGGGGAAGTGGTCAGCGGAGGAGGGGGATTGCGCGAACGTCATCGTGCACCGGCTGGTCGACCAGGGACTCGACCCGGAGCGTGAGCTCTTCGTCATCAGCCCGTTCCGGGATGTCGTGGCCGGACTCCGCCGCAGCCTGTGCCAGGTCGTCCCACGCGACAGGGTGGGAACGGTGCATACGACCCAGGGGAAGGAAGCCGACGTGGTGCTGCTGGTCCTCGGTGCGGGCGGGGACAAAGCGGGCCCGCGAGCCTGGGCGGCCTCCGCGCCGAATCTGCTGAACGTCGCGGTGAGCCGTGCTCGTCGGCGGTTGTTCGTCGTGGGTGACCACGACGCATGGCGTGGACATCAGCACTTCGAGGTACTCGCACGTCAACTGCCGTGCATCTCGGAGGCCGAGCAGGAGGCCATGCGGGCACTCGCCCCGACCGCGCTTGCCGAGGGGTGCCGCTGCCGGTAGGCGAGGGCGCAAATCCAGGGGTCGTGCCCTCCGTGTTCGGCTTGCCACGCTCCGCGCTGCGTACAGCACGCAACGGGGCGCCCAGCCCACGTGCACGCGCCGTTGTGGAAGAGCCGGTCAGATCTGTCACCCTGACGCCGTCCTGACGTCGATCGCCTCGTGACGTACGCCGCCCCCGGCGCTGACGGCGCCGGGGGCGGAGGGACCGACGGGAGGGCTCAGCCGCGCAGCCGCTCGTACGCGGGCAGGGTCAGGAAGTCCGCGTAGTCCTGGTCCAGGGAGACCTGGAGCAGCAGGTCGTGGGCCTCCTGCCAGCGGCCGGCGGCGAAGGCCTCGTCGCCGATCTCCGCGCGGACGGTGGCGAGTTCCTCGGCCGCCACCTTGCGGGCCAGGTCGGCCGTGGCGTGCTCCCCGTTCTCGAAGACGACGTCCGCGTTGATCCACTGCCAGATCTGCGAGCGTGAGATCTCGGCGGTGGCCGCGTCCTCCATCAGGTTGAAGATGGCGACCGCGCCCATGCCGCGCAGCCACGCCTCGATGTACCGGATGCCGACCGCGACGGCGTTGCGCAGGCCGTCGTACGTCGGCTTCGCGTCCAGGCTGTCGACGGCGATCAGGTCCCCGGCCGCCACCGACACGTCGTCGCGCAGCCGGTCCTTCTGGTTCGGCTTCGCGCCGAGGACCGCGTCGAAGGACGCCATCGCGATCGGCACCAGGTCCGGGTGGGCCACCCACGAGCCGTCGAAGCCGTCGTTCGCCTCGCGGTCCTTGTCGGCCTTGACCTTCTCGAAGGCGATCTTGTTGACCTCGGCGTCGCGCCGGGAGGGGATGAACGCCGCCATCCCGCCGATGGCGTGCGCGCCGCGCCTGTGGCAGGTGCGGACCAGGAGCTCGGTGTACGCCCGCATGAACGGGGCGGTCATCGTGACGAGGTTGCGGTCCGGCAGGACGAACTTCGGTCCGCCGTCGCGGAAGTTCTTGACGATGGAGAAGAGGTAGTCCCAGCGCCCCGCGTTCAGCCCGGAGGCGTGGTCGCGGAGCTCGTAGAGGATCTCCTCCATCTCGTACGCGGCGGTGATCGTCTCGATGAGGACGGTCGCCCGGACGGTGCCCTGGGGAAGGCCGACGTAGTCCTGGGCGAAGACGAAGATGTCGTTCCAGAGGCGGGCCTCCAGGTGGGACTCCGTCTTCGGGAGGTAGAAGTACGGGCCCTTGCCGAGCTCGACGAGGCGCTGGGCGTTGTGGAAGAAGTAGAGGCCGAAGTCGACGAGTGCGCCGGGCACCGGCGTGCCGTCCAGCCGCAGGTGGCGCTCGTCGAGGTGCCAGCCGCGCGGGCGCATGACGACGGTCGCGAGCTCCTCGGCGGGGCGCAGGGCGTACGACTTGCCGGACTTCGGGTCGGTGAAGTCGATGGACCGGGTGTACGCGTCGATCAGATTGAGCTGGCCGAGGACCACGTTCTCCCAGGTGGGGGCGGACGCGTCCTCGAAGTCGGCGAGCCAGACCCTGGCGCCCGAGTTCAGGGCGTTGACGGTCATCTTGCGGTCGGTCGGGCCGGTGATCTCCACCCGGCGGTCCTCGAGCGCGGGCGGGGCCGGTGCGACCTTCCAGGTGTCGTCCACGCGGATCGCTTCCGTCTCCGGCAGGAAGTCCAGCGTGGAGGTGCGGGCGATCTCGGCGCGGCGCTCGCCGCGACGGGCGAGCAGTTCGTCGCGCCGCGGCGTGAACTGCCGGTGCAGCTCGGCCACGAACGCGAGGGCCGCATCGGTCAGGACCTCGCCCTGCCTCGGCAGGGGCTCGGCATCGACGATGGCCAGCGGGGACGGCGCTGGTGCGGACATGAGCTGTCACTCCTTCAGCGGGCTGCGCGGCGGCGTCCGCAGCTGCCGGGTCGCCTGGGCCGGCGCTGCGTGCCAAGGCTCCGAGATACGGCTGCGGGTGCCGTCTGGGTGCGGAAACGGCGCTGCGTACGTGCTGCGCGCTTCTGAACAGTGGATATTAGTTTCCTCATGGTGGAAGTTCAATGGTTTGTTGATGTCGAGATTCTCCGGGTCGACAGAGGTGCGGCTCGTCCGGCGCACCGTGCCACGGCGCGCTCCGCCCGTTCACGCGAGGCGCCCCAGATCCTGTGCGGTGTCGACGTCGAACGCCTCCGCCACGTCGGAGCACTCGACGAGCGCGAGCGCGTCGCGACGGGCGCGCAGATAGGCCCGTGCCCCCCGGTCGCCGACGGCGCCCGCCGCGACCTCGGCCCAGCGGTCGGCACCGATGAGGACGGGATGCCCACGCTCCCCGGCGTACGCGGCGGCCGCCAGGGTCGTCCGGGACCGGTACGCCGACCGGACCCGCGCCACCGCCTCCGCGCCGATGCCCGGCTGGTCGACCAGGAGGACGAGGGCCGCGTCGGCGCCCGAACCGGCGAGCGCCCCGATCCCCGCACGCAGGGACGAGCCGAGGCCCGTCTCCCAGGCCGGATTCACGCCGACCACGCAGCCGCGCAGGTCGGCGCGCGCCAGTACGTCGGCGGCCGCGGCGCCCAGTACCACGTGCAGGGGGCCGCACCCGCCGTCGCGCAGCGCCTCCACCGCGTGTTCGACGAGGGGGCGGCCGTGGTGCTCCAGCAGTGCCTTCGGGCGGCCGCCGAGCCGCCGGCCGCCGCCCGCGGCGAGCAGCAGCCCGGCGACCTGGGGAATCCGTCCTGTGCGCGCCATGAGCCCTGGATACCACCGTCCCGGGCGGACCGGCGACAGGGACGTCGACCGCGCGCGTCACCGGGGCGCCGCCGCCCGGGGCGGGTGCGGTGGTTTCCGGACGTGGCGCCGGGGGGGCGCGCTCGATTCGTGTCCGCGCGGTGGCGCACGCCGCCTCCCATGGCGTTAACTTGCCTGCGGCCCCGGTGGAGTTGCACACCGCCCGGGGCCGTTCGATTCACCGGCACACAAGGACGTGCGAGGGGGAGTGCTGTGTTGCGAAGTGTGGGGCAGACGCGATGGACCGGCAGTGACGAGGACCCGAGAGTGGCCGGGCTGCGCGCGGCCGTCTCCCGGCTCCGGCGCGAACTGGCCGGACATCCGGCGGAGTTCCCCGACCGGGGCATCGCCGAGGAGGAACTCGCGGCCCTGGCCGCCATGGCGGTCGGCGGGGCGCCGGAGGTTCCCCGGCTGCGCCGTTCCCTGCTGCTGGTCGCGGGGGCGATCGGCTCGGTGAGCGCCCTGGGCCCCGGCCTGCGGGAGGTACGGAGCGCCGTCGACCTCTTCGGGGAACCGCCGCGCGGATGAGGGCGGGGGCCGCGACGGGCGGAAGACCTGAGGTGGGGGGTTCCGCGCCGGTCAGCGGCGCAGCAGGCGGCGCGCGGTCGCCGCGGCCACCGCCGACGTGCGTGAGTCGACGCCGAGTTTCGCGTAGATGTGCACCAGGTGGGACTTCACCGTCGCCTGGCTCAGGAAGAGCCGCTTGCTGATCTGCTGGTTGGACAGGCCTTCGCCGACCAGTTGGAGCACCTCCAGTTCGCGCCTGGTCAACGCCTGGGCCGGTGTCCGCATCCGGTCCATCAGCCTGTGGGCGACCGCCGGGGCAAGCGCGGAGCGGCCGGCCGCCGCCGTCCGTACGGCGGCGGCCAGTTCCTCCGGCGGAGCGTCCTTCAGCAGATAGCCGCCCGCGCCCGCCTCGACGGCGGCCAGGATGTCGGCATCGGAGTCGTACGTGGTGAGGATCAGGACCCGTGGCGCGTCCGGCGCGGCGGTGATCGCCGCGGTGGCCTCGGCGCCGTGCATGCCCGAGCCGAACTGCAGGTCCATCAGGACCACGTCGCACACCCCGGCCGCCGCCAGGGCGACGGCCCGTTCGGCCGTGGAGGCCTCGGCGACGACCTCGAAGTCGGGCTCGGTGTCCAGGACGGCGCGCAGCCCGGCCCGGACCACCGGATGGTCGTCGGCGAGCAGCAGCCTGATGGGGTCGTTCACGCGGCCCGGCCTTTCACGCCGTCGGCCTCCGCCGCCGCCCAGCCCTGGGACTCGCGCGGGACCGGGTGCCCGTCCGGGGCCCGGGTGCCCCGTGGCCCCGGCGCTCCGTCGCGTCCGTCGGCGGCGGGCAGCGGCAGTGTGACGGCGACGGCCGTTCCCTGCCCCGGACCCGACTCGACGCTCAGGGTGCCGCCCAGCGAACGGGCCCGTGCCCGCATCGCGGGCAGCCCGAACCCCCCGCTGCCGGTGTCCACCGGTCCGGCGGCCGGATCGAAACCGCGGCCGTCGTCCACCACGTCCAGGGAGACCGACGTCTCCATGAAGCTGAGCGTGATCTCCGCCCGGCGCGCACCCGAGTGCCGCACCGTGTTGGCCAGGGCCGACTGCGCGGTACGCAGCAGGGCCACCTCGTACGGGGTGGGCAGCTCCACCGGACTGCCGCTGACCGCGAACCGCACGGCGAGCTCCGGGGCCGACGTTCGCGAGGAGAGGCGGGAGAGGGCCGCCGCCAGGGAGCCGTGCTCCAGGTCCGGCGGGGTCAGCGCCCGGACGAAGCGGCGGGCCTCGGCCAGATTGTCCTGGGCGGCCTCGCGGGCGCGCCGGACGTGCGCGGTCGCGGGCGCGTCGCCGGGCAGCGAGCGCTCCGCCGCCCGCAGCAGCAGCTGGATGCTGGAGAGGCCCTGGGCGAGGGTGTCGTGGATCTCCCGGGCCAGCCGCTCCCGCTCCGCCAGGGTCCCCGCGGTCCGCTCCGCGTCGGCGAGCTCCGCCCGGGTGGAGACGAGCTCGTCGATGAGCTCGCGGCGCCGCTCGCTCTCGCGGAACAGCGCGTCGTACCCCAGTACGGTCGCCACGGCCACCGCCGCACCGAGCAGGGGGCCGATGAACGTGCCCGGCGTGACCTCCTGCCCGTGCAGCAGGAACCCGGCGATCGCCGCGGCGGCCGTGACCACGACTGCGGGCAGGCCCCACCGCACCGGAAGCAGGTGCAACTGCAGGAAGTAGAGCGGGAAGGCCACCCACAGGGCGTCGGGCGACACGGCGAGCAGGGCCAGCCACACGGCTCCCAGCGCGCCGAGCCAGACGGCGGCGGCCCGGGTGTGCGGCCGGACGACGGGGGCGAGCGCGCCCGCCGCGTACAGCGCTGCCATCACGCCGGCCAGCACGACGGCGGCCGGTGCCTGGGGGGCGCCGTCGCCGGCCGTGCGCAGCGCGGCGAGCACCAGCAGCCCCACCAGCAGCGCGTGCAGGCAGAGCCGCAGCGCGGTGCTGACGTGGGTGTGCGCGGGAGTCTCCATGGTCGTTCCAGCGTAGACGCGTGGAGCGCCGGCCCGGTCAACCGAAAGGTTGATGCCCGCCCCGTCCGGGGCGCGATGTTTCCCCGCGGCCGTGGGACGAGCCTGGAGTCATGTTCGTCGCATGGAGAGATCTACGGTTCGCCAGGGGCAGATTCGCCCTCATGGGCACGGTCGTCGTGCTCATCACCCTGCTCGTGGGGCTGCTGTCCGGTCTGACGGCCGGCCTGGGCAGGGAGAACACCTCGGCCGTCACCGGGCTGGACGCGGACCACATCGCGTTCGCCGCGCCTCCGGACGGCCGGTCGGAGTCGTTCACCGACTCGGCCGTCGGGGAGGAGGCGTGGCGGACCTGGGCGGAGCAGCCGGGGGTGCGCGCTGCCCACCCCGTCGGCATCAGGACGCTGAACGCCACGGTCCCCGACGGGGAGGACCGCACGGCCGCGGTGTCGGTGTTCGGCGTGGAACCGGACAGCGGGCCGGCGCCCGCCCGCGTGGGGGCCGGCCGGGTCGTCCTCTCCGAGCAGGCCGCCGCCGGTCTCGGCGCCGGTGCCGGTGACACGGTCGCCCTCGGGGGTGCGCGGCTGACCGTCGCGGAGGTCGCGGGCGACGCCTCGTACAGCCATACGCCGGTGGTGTGGGCCTCGCTCGGCGACTGGCAGCGCATCGGCGGCGCCGGGAAGCAGGCCACCGTGATCGCGCTGACCACGACGGACGGCGCCGATCTTGCCGCGGGGGACGAGGCGGCGGGCACCAGCACGCTGACCCGGGAGGAGTCCCTCACGGCGATCGGTTCGTACCAGGCCGAGAACGGCTCGCTCCAGTTGATGCGCGGCTTCCTGTTCGCCATCTCCGCTCTCGTCATCGGCGCCTTCTTCACCGTGTGGACCATCCAGCGCAGTGGCGATGTCGCCGTACTCAAGGCGCTGGGCGCCTCCACCCCGTACCTGTTGAAGGACGCACTCGGGCAGGCCGTGGTGATGCTCGCCGCCGGTACGGGGGCGGGCACCGCGCTCGCCGTGGGCGCCGGCGCTCTGATCGGCGGGGGAGACGGTGCCGTGCCGTTCGTCCTCGACGCGTCGACCGTGCTCGTGCCGGCCGGGGTGATGATCGCCCTCGGCGCGCTCGGGGCCGCTCTGTCCATCCGGCGGATCACCGCCGTCGACCCGCTCACCGCACTCGGGAGTGCCCGATGACCCTGACCCTCACCGATGTCACCCTCACCTATCCCGACGGCGACACCCGGCTCACGGCGCTCGACCGGGTCTCACTGGACGTACCGGCGGGTACGCTCACCGCGGTGGTCGGGCCGTCCGGTTCCGGCAAGTCCAGCCTCCTGGCGGTGGCGGCCACGCTCGTCACCCCGGACCGCGGACGGGTCGTCGTGGCCGGTACGGAGACGGGTGGGCTCGGCCGGTCCGAGCAGGCGGCCCTGCGCCGGGACCGCATCGGCATCGTGTTCCAGCAGCCGAACCTGCTGCCGTCCCTCACGGCCGTGGAGCAGCTTCAGGTGATGGCCCACCTGGCAGGGCGCCCCGTCCGCGGGGCCCGGGGGCGTGCGCTGGAGCTCCTGGACGCGGTCGGCCTCGCCGACACGGCGGACCGCAGGCCCCACCAGCTGTCGGGCGGCCAGCGCCAGCGGATCAACATCGCCCGGGCCCTGATGAACGAACCGGCGGTCCTGCTCGTGGACGAACCGACCAGCGCGCTCGACCACGAGCGGGGCGCCGCTGTCCTGGAGCTGCTGCTCCGCCTGACCCGGGAACGCTCCACGGCCACGGTCATGGTCACCCACGACCGGGCGCATCTGGAACGGGTGGACGGGACGGTGACCATGGAGGACGGACGCCTGACGGCGGCCGCCCCGGTCTGATCCGGGAGGTGGTAGCGGGAAACCCGGTTCCGGTACGGAGGATCCGGGTCGGTGCCGGGCACCTGGCCGGGCCCGGGGATCCGGCCCGGTCAGGACGTGCGGGAAGCGCCGGGAGCCCGCGCGCGGGGTCCCTCGGGGCCGGGAGCGTGTCCGGGTCCGAAAACCGTGCCGGTGGGGGGCCGGGTCGCGCGGGGAGTCCGTCCGGTGCGGGATCCGTCCGGGGCCGGGCGAGTGCGTTCGGGCTCGGGGATCCGGCCCGGTCAGGGCGCGCGGGGAGCGCCGGGAGCCTGCCCGTGCGGAGTTCCTCGGGGCCCCGGGCGGCTGCCGGGGCCGGGAGCGGGGCCGGCGCCCCTCCGGGTCGGGGAGCGGGCCACCGTCCGGAGGAACTCCCCGGGCGGTGGCCCGCTCCCCGCCGGGTCAGCCGGCTGAGCCCCCGCTGCCGGCCAGTGCCTCCGAGAGCTCCCGGGCGATCTGCTGCAGGGTCGGCACGATCCGTTCCGTGGCGGCCTCGGTGACCCGGCCCGCCGGGCCCGAGATGGAGATGGCCGCCGACGTGGGGGAGTCGGGCACGGAGACCGCGAGGCAGCGGACTCCTATCTCCTGTTCGTTGTCGTCGACCGCGTAGCCCGCCCTGCGCACCTGTTCCAGCGCGTCGAGGAAGCCGTCCGGGGTGGTGATCGTCTTCTCGGTGGCCGCCGGCATGCCCGTACGGGCCAGCAGTGCCCGGACCTCGTCGGCCGGGGTGTGCGCGAGGAGCGCCTTGCCGACGCCCGTGGAGTGCGGGAGCACCCGGCGCCCCACCTCGGTGAACATGCGCATCGAGTGCTTGGACGGCACCTGGGCGACGTACACGATCTCGTCGCCGTCGAGCAGCGCCATGTTCGCCGTCTCCCCGGTCTCCTCGACCAGGCGCTGGAGGTACGGACGGGCCCAGGTGCCCAGCAGCCGGGCCGCGGACTCGCCGAGCCGGATCAGGCGCGGGCCCAGCGCGTAACGGCGGTTGGGCTGCTGGCGTACGTATCCGCACACCACCAGCGTGCGCATCAGCCGGTGGATGGTCGGCAGCGGCAGACCGCTGCTCGCGGAGAGCTCGCTGAGCCCGACCTCGCCCCCCGCATCCGCCATGCGCTCCAGTAGATCGAAGGCGCGTTCGAGGGACTGCACCCCGCCGCTGGGGCCGGCGGGCCTGGAGTCGGGAGTGCTGGCGTGGGACGGCGGCACGTCAACGGTCCTTTCGAAGCGGAGGCAAGGCAGCAGCCTACCGGGCTGTTCCCGATCGGCCCACTGCTCCCGGTGCGGCGTCCTCGCCGGTCAGGACCTGTTCCGTCCTGGTGCCGGCGGCCGGGTCCGTGGTCGGCCCGACGGCAGGTGAGCTCGCTCCTGTCCTACTCTACGTTCCGCCTGACGAAAGCGGACTTCTACTGGGCGGAAAGTGCCGCGCGGGACTTCCGACGGCCTTCCGGCTGCGCGGGCGGGTGTCCGACCGGGCGGGGCGGGTCTTGACGGCCCGCCTCCGCGAGTGAAGACTCCTTCAACAGTTCGTTGAATTCCTGGTGGGTCCGAGTGGGTCCGAGTGAGGAGCACGCGTGTCCGGTGCCGACGTGAAGGCGGACAGGAAAGCAGGGGCGACGGCGGAACCCGGGGCCGGCGTGCCGCTCGTCCTGCGCTCGACGCGGGTCGTCACCCCGGAGGGCACCCGCGCCGCGGCGGTGTTCGTCGCGGCCGGGACGATCGAGGCCGTCCTGCCGTACGACACCGAGGTGCCCGGCGGCGCACGCCTGGTGGACTTCGGTGACGACGCGCTGCTCCCCGGGCTCGTGGACACCCATGTCCATGTGAACGACCCGGGCCGCACCGAGTGGGAGGGCTTCTGGACGGCCACCCGCGCCGCCGCGGCCGGGGGCATCACGACCCTGCTCGACATGCCCCTCAACTCCCTGCCGCCCACCACCACCGTCGAGCACCTGCGCGTCAAGCAGGAGGTGGCCGCCCCCAAGGCGCACATCGACACCGGCTTCTGGGGTGGGGCGGTACCGTCCAACACGAAGGACCTGCGCCCGCTGCACGAGGCCGGGGTCTTCGGCTTCAAGTGCTTCCTCTCCCCCTCCGGGGTCGAGGAGTTCCCCGAGCTCGACCAGGAGCAGCTGGCCCGCTCGATGGCCGAGATCGCCGGCTTCGGCGGACTCCTGATCGTCCACGCGGAGGACCCTCACCATCTGTCCGCCGCGCCGCAGCGCGGCGGACCCGCGTACGCCGACTTCCTCGCCTCCCGGCCGCGCGCCGCCGAGAACACCGCCGTCGAGGGCCTCATCGCCCATGCCAGGCGGCTGAACGCCCGCATCCACGTCCTGCACCTCTCCTCCGCTGACGCCCTGCCGCTGATCGCCGCCGCCAAACGTGAGGGTGTACGCGTCACCGTCGAGTCCTGCCCGCACTTCCTCACCCTCACCGCCGAGGAGGTCCCGGACGGCGCGACCGAGTTCAAGTGCTGCCCGCCCATCCGTGAGGCCGCGAACCAGGACGCGCTCTGGGCGGGGCTCGCCGACGGCACGATCGACTGCGTCGTCTCCGACCACTCGCCCTGCACCACCGACCTCAAGACCCCCGACTTCGCCTCCGCGTGGGGCGGAATCTCCTCCCTCCAGCTGGGCCTGCCCGCCGTCTGGACCGAGGCCCGCCGCCGTGGTCACACCCTCGACGACGTCGCCCGCTGGATGTCCACCGCCCCCGCCGGGCTCGCCGGGCTCACCCGCAAGGGCGCCGTCGAGGCGGGGCGGGACGCGGACTTCGCGGTCCTCGCCCCCGAGGAGACCTTCACGGTCGACCCGGCGGAGCTCTTCCACCGCAACCAGGTCACCGCCTACGCCGGGCGGACGCTGCACGGAGTCGTCCGGTCCACCTGGCTGCGCGGCACCCGCATCGCCGCCGACGGCGTGCTCGCCGCACCCACCGGCCGTCTGCTCGAGAGGAACCACTGACCATGAGCGGGATCCCGCACTTCACCGGCGACGCGCGACCGTACGGCGGCGGCGACCCGTACGCCGACTACCGCACCGCCGACTTCCCCTTCACCCACCTCGTCGACCTCGCCGACCGGCGGCTCGGGGGCGGTGTCATCGCGGCCAACGACGAGTTCTTCGCCGAGCGCGAGAACCTGCTGAAGCCGGAGCCCGCGGCGTTCGACCCGGAACGCTTCGGGCACAAGGGCAAGATCATGGACGGCTGGGAGACCCGCCGCAGGCGCGGTAGGGCGGCCGCCGAGCCGCACCCCGCCGACGAGGACCACGACTGGGCCCTCGTACGCCTCGGCGTGCCCGGCGTCGTACGCGGACTGGTCGTCGACACCGCCCACTTCCGCGGCAACTACCCGCAGTCGGTCTCCGTCGAGGCGACCTCGCTGCCCGGTTCCCCGTCCCCCGAGGACCTCCTCGACCCCGGCGTGCGGTGGACGACCCTCGTGCCTCGTACGGCGGTCGGCGGGCACGCTGCCAACGGCTTCGCCGTCGACGCCGGCCGGCGCTTCACCCACCTCAGGGTCAACCAGCACCCGGACGGCGGTATCGCCCGGCTGCGCGTCCACGGCGAAGTGGCCCCCGATCCCGGCTGGCTGGCCGCCCTCGGTACGTTCGACCTGGTGGCCCTGGAGAACGGCGGACAGGTCGAGGACGCCTCCGACCGCTTCTACTCCCCGGCCACCCACACCATCGCGCCGGGCCGCTCCCGCAAGATGGACGACGGCTGGGAGACGCGCCGCCGGCGGGACCGGGGCAACGACTGGATCCGCTACCGGCTGCCCGAGCAGTCGGAGATCCGGGCCGTCGAGATCGACACCGCCTACCTCAAGGGCAACGCCGCCGGCTGGGCGGCGCTCTCGGTGAACGACGGGGAGAGCGGCGACTGGGCCGAACTCCTGCCCCGCACCCGGCTGCAGCCCGACACCGTCCACCGCTTCGTCCTGCCGGAGCCCGTCCGTGCCACCCGGGTCCGGATCGACATCTTCCCGGACGGCGGGATCTCCCGGCTGCGGCTCTTCGGCTCCCTGACCGAGGAGGGCGCCGGCCGGCTGGCCTCCCGGCACGGGGCACTCGGCGGGTAGGTGCCGCCCGGCCGGTGTGCCGGGCATGCCCGGGCCCGACGGCATATGGGACCCTGGTCGACGCCCGCACCACGCGGGAAGCCACGTCGACCGGGAGTCGCCATGATCTTCATCGCCGTCAAGTTCACCGTCCGCAGCGCCGAGCGTGACACCTGGCTCCCGGCCGTCGACGCCTTCACCCTCGCCACCCGGGCGGAGCCCGGCAACCTGTTCTTCGACTGGTCGTACAGCGTGGAGAACCCCGACCAGTTCATCCTGCTCGAAGCGTTCGCCTCGCAGGAGGCCGGCGTGGAACACGTGAACTCCGCGCACTTCAAGGCCGCGATCGAGACGATGTCGGAACTGGTCGCGGAGGTCCCGGAGATCATCAACGTCGAGGTGCCCGGCGACGACTGGTCCCGGATGTCGGAGGTCACCCCGCGCAACCGGTGACCGGCCGGCCCGCGCCGCCGGTGACGGGGCCGCCCCGCGCCCCGGTGCCCCGTCAGAACTCCTCGTGCGTCTCCGGATCGCCCCCGAAGCGGTGCGGGGGCCGCGAGCCGATCCGCTCCAGCTCCTGCGGCGTCAGCGCGAAGCCGAACAGGTCGAGGTTCTCCCGCTGCCGCCCCGGATCGGCCGACTTGGGGATCGGCACCGCACCGAGCTGGGTGTGCCAGCGCAGCACCACCTGACCGGGCGTCACCCCGTGGGCCTCGGCGGCGGCGACGACCTCCGGGGCCTCCAGCACCCGGCGCCCCCGGGCCAGCGGGCTCCAGCTCTCCGTGAGGATGCCCTTGGCGGCGTGCACCGCCCGCAGCTCCTCCTGGGGAAGCAGGGGGTGCATCTCGATCTGGTTCACGGCGGGCACGACTCCCGTCTCCCGCTCCAGCCGGTCCAGGTGCTCCGCCGTGAAGTTGGAGACGCCGATGGAGCGCACGAGACCGTCCTCCCGGAGCTTGATCATCGCCTTCCAGGTGTCCACGTACTTGCCCACGCCGGGCAACGGCCAGTGGATGAGGTAGAGGTCGACGTACTCCAGTCCCAGATTGCTCCGCGACTCCTCGAACGAGGCCAGCGTCTCCTCGTAACCGTGATGCCGGCCAGGCACCTTGGTCGTGACGAAGACGTCCTCGCGCGGTACGCCGCTCCGGGCGATCCCACGCCCGGTGCCCGTCTCGTTGCGGTAGTTCAGCGCGGTGTCCACGAGCCGGTAGCCGAGGCCCAGCGCCCCGGCCACCGCCTTCTCGGCCGCCTCGTCGTCCAGCGGCCAGGTGCCGAGGCCCACCGCCGGGACGGTGCGGCCGTCGGCGAGGGTGTGCACCGGTGTCGGGTTCTGGCTCATGTTCTCCCGTTTCGTTCGCGTACCGTCCCGTCCCCGCCAGCGTAGAACGGGCGGGGACGGGCCGAGCGGCGCGACGCGGGCTACGCGGCGTGACCGCCGTCCACCACCACCTCCGTCCCGGTGATGAAGGCGGCCTCCGTGCTCGCCAAGTACGCGATCAGGGAGGCCACTTCGTCGGCCGTACCGAATCTCTCCAGCGCGGTGGCGGCCCGCTGCCCGTCCGCGAACGGGCCGTCGGCCGGATTCAGGTCGGTGTCCACGGGGCCGGGCTGGACCAGGTTCACCGTGATGCCGCGCGGCCCGAGCTCCCGGGCCAGCGGCTTGGTGAGACCGGCCAGGGCGGACTTGCTCATCGCGTAGAGGGTGCCCCCGGGGCCGCCCGCGTACCTGCTGAGCGCCGTCCCGAGCGAGATGATGCGCCCGCCGTCGGCCAGTCGGTCCGCCGCGGCGCGGCAGGCGAGGAACACCGCGCGCACGTTGACGGCGAGTACCCGGTCCACCTCGGCCGGGGTGAGACCGGTGATCGGGCCGAGAACACCGATGCCCGCGTTGTTGACGAGGATGTCGAGCCGCCCGAGCGCGTCGGCCGCCTCGTGCACCGCCCCGCCGGCGGCGTCCGCGTCGGCCGCGTCGGCGCGCAGGGCGAGCGCGCGGCGCCCGTACCCTTCGATCCGGTGGACGACCGACTCGGCCGCCTCCTTGTCCCGGACGTAGGTCAGCGCCACGTCGACGCCGTCGCGGGCGAGGCGGAGAGCGGTCGCCGCGCCGATGCCGCGGCTTCCGCCGGTCACGAGCGCGGTCCTGTTGCTGCTGGTCATGCCGGTTTCCCTGTCCTAGGAGAGCCGCCGCGCCGATGCGGCGGCGACAGGGACAAGCAAAGTTCCCGTGCTCCCCGGACACCGGCGGGAATCGGACGGCAACCCCGGGACGGGCGAGGGCGGCGGCTCGCCCGCGGACCGATCGTGCCGGCCGGCGGGGAGACCGGAGCAGGAGAGAGGGCCGGCCGGCCGCCGTCACCGGTGGTCCGGCAGTGCCCCTCGGGGCTGCGGCCCCAGGGCCGTCAGGGAAGCGAGCCCACCCGCCCCCGGGTGCCCTCAGGGAGCCGGCGGCAGCAGGGAAGGGTCCGTGGCCGCGCCGCGCAGCCGTCCCAGGATCGCCCGCGCCGCCTTCGTGTAGCCCGGATTGTTGTTGTGCAGGACGGACTCCGCGTTGGCCAGTTCCATGAACGCGATCAGCTCGAAGGCCAGTTGGGAGACATCCGTGTCCTCGGCGAGCTCGCCCCGTACCCGGGCCTCCTCGACCGTCTCCTCGACGAAGGTGACCCAGCCGGTCTGCGTCGCCGCCAGCGCGTCGTGCACCCGGCCCGTGCGGGAGTCGAACTCGGCGATGGTCGCGTAGAAGAAGCAGCCCCCGCTGAACACCCGCCGCTGCGAGTACGAGAGCCAGCTCTCGCACATCCGCCAGACCCTGCCGAGTCCCGGCTCCGCCGCCCTGGTCGGGGTCAGCACGTGCTCGACGAAGAGGGTCACGGCCGCGCGCACGGTGGCGAGCTGCAACTCCTCCTTCGAGCCGAAGAGGGCGAACACGCCGCTCTTGCTCAGCTTCAGCTCCGTCGCCAGCCGGCCCAGTGACAGGCCCTCCAGCCCCTCCGTCGAGGCGACGTGGACCGCGCGTCCCAGGACCAGCTGCCTGGTGTGGTTCCCCCGCTCGACCCGGCCGTCCAGCCGCGCTCCACCCATGTGCCAACTCCGTGTGTCCGAGGGTCCCAAGACCGACATTCTAGGAGGACCCGGCCCCCCGCGAGGACCGCTTCGGCCGGCGGGCGCCCCCGGAGATCCGCGCGGGCCGGCCCGCGGACGGAGGTTCCCGAGGGGCCCGTGCGTTCGGTACGGTGATCGCTCCCCGTGTGAGCCGGCGAGGTCTCCACATCGTTCCCGCTGTGGAGAACCAGGAGCCCAGGTGTCCGCTGCCGTCCTGCCCGCGCTCGCTCCGCCCCGCCGCGCGTGGGCCACCGACCTGCCCGTGCTGCTCGTCGCCGCCGTCTGGGGCGCCAGCTACCTGGCCGCCAAGGGCATCACCACCACGCACACCGTGGTCGCCGTGCTCGTGCTCCGCTTCGCGATCGTCCTGCCCGCCCTGGTCGTCGCCGGGTGGCGCGGGCTGCGCGCCCTGAACGCGGCGCAGTGGAGGGGAGCGGCCCTGCTGGGCCTCGTGCTCAGCGTCATCTTCCTGCTGGAGACGTACGGCGTCGTCCACACGTCCGCCACCAACGCCGGACTCGTCATCAGCCTCACGATGATCTTCACGCCGCTCGCCGAGGCCCTCGTGACGCGGTCCCGACCGTCCGGTGCCTTCCTCGCCGCCGCCGGACTCTCGGTCACCGGCGTGGTCCTGCTGACCCAGGGCGGCGGCTTCACCGGCCCTTCGGTGGGTGACCTGCTGATGCTGCTCGCCGCGCTCGCGCGCACGGTCCACGTCCTGGCGATGGCCCGCATCAAGGCCGTCAAGGACGCCGACTCCCTGTCGCTCACCACCGTCCAGCTGGGCAGCGCGGTCGCCGTCTTCGCCGTCCTGGCCGCCGTCCCCGGCACCGGGCGGGCGCCCTGGGAGGCCGCGGCGGACTTCGGCCCCGCCGAATGGGCCGGGCTGGCCTTCCTCTCCGTCTTCTGCACGCTGTTCGGGTTCTTCGTCCAGATGTGGTCGGTGCGCCGCACCTCGCCGTCCCGGGTCAGCCTGCTCCTCGGTACGGAACCCCTCTGGGCCGCCGCCGTGGGCATCTCCCTCGGCGGCGAGCGGCTCGGCCTCCTGGGAGTGCTGGGCGCCGTACTCGTCCTGGCGGGTACGGCGTGGGGGCGCCGTAGCGCGGACCGCAGTCCCTGAGGGCGCCCGCCACGCCGGTCCGGGGGCTGCCCACGCCGACGCGCGGTGCGGGCCGGACCGAGGCGCTCCCCCCGTGTGCCGCGGAGACCACCGTCGTTCTCCCGTACACCGCGGTGCCCGCCGGGCGGGCCGGCCCGGCCGCCACGTCCGCCCTCCCGTTCCCGGCGGCCGTGAGCCGCGCACTCGTCGGCGTACGCGGCCGGAAGGCGCGACCGCCCTCCGCGCGCCCCTCGGCCGGTGCACCGGCCGATGACGGTGAGAGCCCTGCCGGCGCTGTCCGGCATGCCGGCCGGGGGAAGTCCGCCCTCTGCCGGCGCGCAGGGTGGGACAGTGGGCCCACCATGACCGAACTCTCCCTGCGCGCGGCACAGAAAGTCCTCAAGGACCAGCCCTTAGCAGACTCCTCGGCGCACGGCTCACCACGTTCGGGGACGGCGCGGCCACCCTCGAGATCGACGTCCGCGAGGAACTCCTGCAGCAGAACGGCTTCCTGCACGGCGGGGTGCTGTCCTACGCCGCCGACAACGCCCTCACCTTCGCCGCCGGCACCACCCTCGGGGCCGCCGTGCTCACGGGCGGCTTCTCGATCCAGTACCTGCGTCCCGCGACCGGCCGCACCCTCGCCGCCCGCGCCACCGTCGTCCACACCGGACGCAGGCAGGCCGTCGTGCGCTGCGACCTCCGGATCGTCGGCGACGACGGGACCGAGACCCTGTGCGCGGTGGCCCAGGGGACCGTACTCTCCGCTCAACCGACCTGAAGGGAACAGCCGTGACCACGGAAGTCCTGCTCGACCTCGGTGCACTCGGTGACGACTTCATCCGCGATCCCTATCCCGTCTACGCCCGGTTACGCGCCCGCGGGCCCGTGCACCGGGTCCGCATCCCGGAGGGCTCGACGGCCTGGCTCGTCGTCGGGTACGAGGCGGGGCGGGCCCTCCTCGCGGACCAGCGGCTCTCCAAGGAATGGCACAGGGCCTCACCCGCGCTCGGCGTCGGGAAGGTGTCCGCGGGGACCTCCATGCTCAGCTCCGACGCCCCGGCCCACACCCGGCTGCGCCGGCTCGTCGCCCGGGAGTTCACCCCGCGCCGGATGGAACAACTCGCCCCGCGCGTCCAGGGGATGACGGACGCCCTGCTCGATTGCATGCTGGCAGGACCCGGCCGGAGCGCCGACCTGGTCGAGGCGCTGTCGTTCCCCCTGCCGATGGCCGTCATCTGCGAACTGCTCGGGGTGCCGACACTCGACCGGCAGGCCTTCCGCGCGTGGTCCAACACGGCGGTGTCCTCCCTGGACGCGGAGGCGCGCGCCACGGCCACCGCCGCCATGACCGGTTACCTGGGCGGACTGCTCGCCGAGAAGCGCGCGGCACCCGGTGACGACCTGATGAGCGCACTGATCCACACGGCGGACGGTGACGGCGACCGGCTCTCTCCCGACGAACTCATGGGCATGGCCTGGCTGCTGCTGGTCGCCGGACACGAGACCACGGTCAACCTCGTCTCCAACTGTGTCCTGAGCCTGCTCATCCACCCCGACCAACTGGCGTCTCTGCGAGCCGACTTCGGGCTCATCGGCAACGCGGTCGAGGAGACGCTCCGTTACGAGGGCCCCGTCGAGACCCCGACGTACCGCTTCACCACCGAGCCGATCGACGTCGGGGGCACGGTGATCCCCGGTGGCGGCGAGCTCGTCCTCGTCGCGATGGCCGACTGCGACCGTGACCCCGCGCGCTACCCGGACGCCGACCGCTTCGACATCACCCGGGACGCCCGCGGGCACGTCGCCTTCGGCCACGGCATCCACTACTGCCTGGGTGCGCCGCTGGCCCGCATCGAGGCCCGGATCGCCGTCCGCTCGCTCCTGGAACGCTGCCCGGAACTGCGGCTCGACACCGACCCGGCTGCCCTGGCCTGGCGTACGGGCATGCTGATCCGGGGGCCGGTGACGCTGCCGGTGGCCTGGTAGCGGACGGAGCAGCCGGGCGCCGGGCGCGCGGGGGGCCGGGGGCTCAGGCGCCGGGGATCTCCGTCAGGCGTACGGGGCGGCGCTCGGCGCGCGACCGTTCGCAGGCTTCCGCGACGCGCAGCGCGTGCAGCGCCTCCCGGCCGTCGCAGGGGTTCGCGGCCTCCCCGCGTACCACGCGCAGGAACGCGTCCAGCTCGGCCTCGTACGCCGGAGCGAAGCGCTCCAGGAACCCCTGCCACGGCCGGGCCGGCGCCGGCGGGCCCTGGCCCTCCGCCGAGGTGAGGGGGGTGCGGTCGTCCAGCCCGACCGCGATCTGGTCCTGCTCGCCGGCCAGTTCCATGCGTACGTCGTAGCCGGCCCCGTTGCACCGGGTGGCCGTCGCCGTGGCGAGCGTGCCGTCGTCCAGGGTCAGCAGGGCCGCCGCCGTGTGCACGTCGGCCGCGGCGCGGAACATCGGGTGCCCGCCGTCCGAGCCCGTGGCGTACACCTCCGTCACCTCGCGTCCCGTCACCCATCGCACCATGTCGAAGTCGTGCACCAGGCAGTCCCTGAACAGGCCGCCGGAGAGCGGCAGATATGCGGCGGGCGGGGGAGCGGGGTCGGAGGTCACCGCGCGTACGGTGTGCAGCCGGCCGAGGGTGCCGCCGCGGACGGCCGCGCGCGCCGCCGCGTAGCCTGCGTCGAAGCGGCGCATGAAACCGAGCTGGAGCGCACTGCCGGCCCGCTCGACCTCGCGCAGCGCGCCCAGCGTCCCCGGCAGGTCCAGCGCGATCGGCTTCTCGCAGAAGGCCGGGAGCCCTGCCCGGGCCGCCCGGCCGATGAGCTCGGCGTGCGCCGCGGTGGCGGAGGCGATGACCACGGCGTCCACGCGCGCGGCGAGGACGTCCGCCGCGTCCCCGACGACCGCGGCACCGGTGCGCCCGGCGACCTGTGCGGCGCGGTCCGCGTCGGGATCGGTCACCACCAGCGAGGTGACGTGGGGGTGGCCTGCCAGGACGCCCGCGTGGAAGGAACCGATCCGGCCCGTGCCGATGAGTCCGATGCGCATGGACCCAACGTGCCGTCCACCCCGTGCGCTGTCAACTATTTGTCCTGACAAATCAGGGGGTGCGGTGCGGACCCGGAGGGCACGTCCGGCCGCGAGGGGACGGTCCGGCCGGCCCCGGGTGCGCGGACGCGGACACGAGTACGCGCCAGGGCGTTGACGTGGTCATGCGGGGTCGCTTACAACGGCGGGAGGGCACGGCCCGCGCCCCTGCCGGACGGGTCCCGATCCCGCTCGGGGATACTTGGGCGGCCGGGCCGCGAGTGAGCGCTCCCGGCACCATAGGCAGCACAGCGAGCAGCACTGGAAGGGCACGGCGTCGTGGCAAGGGTTCGGACAGGGGTACGCGCGATGGGCGCCGTGCTGGCAGCGGTGCTGGGTGCCTCCCTCATGGGATGCAGCAGCACCGGCGGCAAGCGGGCGGAGGAGCGCGCGGCCGCGCAGGCCGCGGAGGGCCGGTCCGCGGTGAACACCCCCCGCTGGACGTTCGCCATGGTCACCCACTCGGGCGACGGCGACACCTTCTGGGACATCGTCCAGAAGGGCGCCAAGCAGGCGGCCGTCAAGGACAACATCAACTTCCTCTACTCGCACAACGACGAGGGCCAGCAGCAGGCCGAGCTCGTCCAGACGGCGATCGACAAGAAGGTCGACGGCCTGATCGTCTCGCTCGCCAAGCCCGACTCGATGAAGACCGTCGTGGCCAAGGCGGTCAAGGCCGGCATTCCCGTGATCACGGTGAACTCCGGCTCCGCGGAGTCCGAGAAGTTCGGCGCCCTCACCCACATCGGGCAGGACGAGTCCATCGCGGGCGAGGCCGTCGGTGACGAGCTGACCGCCCGGGGACGGAAGAAGGCCCTCTGCGTCCTGCACGAGCAGGGCAACGTCGGCCACGAGCAGCGCTGCGCCGGGGCGAAGAAGACCTTCGGCGGCACGATGCAGAACCTCTACGTCGACGGCACCAACATGCCCGACGTCCAGGCGTCCATCGAGGCCAAGCTCGACTCCGACAAGAGCATCGACGCCGTGGTCACCCTCGGCGCCCCGTTCGCCGCCGCCGCCGTCAAGGCCAAGAAGACGGCCGGCAGCGAGGCCGAGGTCGACACCTTCGACCTCAACGCGAGTGTCGCCACCGCACTCAAGGACAAGACGCTCGGTTTCGCCGTCGACCAGCAGCCCTACCTCCAGGGGTACGAGGCCGTCGACCTGCTCTGGCTCTACCGCTACAACCGCAACGTGCTCGGCGGCGGCAGGCCCGTCCTGACCGGCCCCCAGGTCATCACCGCCGAGGACGCCGACGCGCTGGCCGAGTACACGAACCGGGGCACCCGATGACGGCGACCGGGCAACCGGCTGCACCGGCGGCACGCGACGAGCGGCTGCTGCGCACCTCCCCGCTGCGCAGGCTGCTGGGCCGCCCCGAGCTCGGTTCGGTCGTCGGGGCCGTGGCGGTCTTCCTCTTCTTCGCGGTCGTCGCCGACAGTTTCCTGCAGGCGTCCAGCCTCGGCACGGTGCTGTACGCGGCCTCCACGATCGGCATCATGGCCGCGCCGGTGGCCCTCCTGATGATCGGCGGGGAGTTCGATCTCTCCGCCGGTGTGATGGTGACCAGCTCGGCCCTGGTCTCCTCGATGTTCAGCTACCAGATGACGGCCAACGTCTGGGTCGGCGTCTTCGTGTCACTGCTGGTCACCCTGGGCTTCGGCGCGTTCAACGGCTTCATGCTGACCCGTACGAAACTGCCCAGCTTCATCATCACGCTCGGCACGTTCCTGATGCTGACCGGCCTGAACCTCGGCTTCACCAAGCTGATCAGCGGCACCGTGTCCACCAAGTCCATCGGTGACATGGAGGGCTTCGCGTCGGCCCGCAAGGTCTTCGCCTCCCACCTCACCCTCGGCGACGTGGAACTGAAGGTCACCATCCTGTGGTGGGCGGTGCTGGTCGCCGTCGCCACCTGGATCCTGCTCCGCACCCGCTTCGGCAACTGGATCTTCGCCGTGGGCGGCGAGGCCGGCGCGGCCCGCGCGGTCGGCGTCCCGGTCATCCGTACGAAGATCGGGCTCTACCTGGGCGTGGCCTTCGCCGCCTGGGTGTCCGGGCAGCACCTGCTCTTCTCGTACGACGTGGTGCAGTCCGGCGAGGGCGTCGGCAACGAGCTGACGTACATCATCGCGGCCGTCATCGGCGGCTGCCTGATCACCGGCGGCTACGGCTCCGCGATCGGCTCCGCGGTCGGCGCGATCATCTTCGGCATGACCAGCAAGGGCATCGTGTACGCGGAGTGGAACCCCGACTGGTTCAAGTTCTTCCTGGGAGCGATGCTCCTCCTGGCCACCCTGCTCAACGCATGGGTACGCAAGCGCGCGGAGGCGACGACATGACGGCCCCCCAGGCTCCCGCCCCCCGGGACACGGCCTCCCCGCCGGCGCTCGTGGAGCTCGACCACGTCAGCAAGTACTACGGCAACGTCAGAGCCCTGGAGGACGTGTCACTGGAGGTCCACGCCGGCGAGATCACCTGCGTGCTCGGGGACAACGGCGCCGGCAAGTCCACCCTCATCAAGATCATCGCAGGGCTGCACCGGCACGACTCCGGGGCTTTCCTGATCGAGGGCGGGGAAGCGGCGCTCGCCAACCCGCGCGACGCACTCGACCGCGGCATCGCCACCGTCCACCAGGACCTGGCCGTCGTGTCGCTGATGCCGGTCTGGCGCAACTTCTTCCTCGGCTCCGAGCCGACGAAGGGCCGAGGCCCCTTCAAGCGCCTCGACGTCCGGCTGATGCGCGAGACGACCCGGGCGGAGCTGCTGCGCATGGGCATCGACCTGCGCGACGTCGACCAGCCGATCGGCACCCTGTCCGGCGGCGAGCGCCAGTGCGTGGCCATCGCCCGGGCCGTGTACTTCGGCGCCAAGGTCCTCGTCCTGGACGAGCCGACCGCGGCGCTCGGCGTCAAGCAGTCCGGTGTCGTACTGAAGTACGTGGCGGCGGCCCGGGACGCCGGTCTCGGCGTGGTCCTCATCACGCACAACCCGCACCACGCGTATCTCGTGGGTGACCGCTTCGTGCTCCTCAAGCGGGGGACGATGGCGGGCAGCCACACCAAGGACGGCGTCACGCTGGACGAACTGACCCGTCAGATGGCGGGCGGCAGCGAGCTGGAGGAGCTCAGCCACGAGCTCGAGCGCCTCTCGGCGCCCGGTGGTCCCGGTACCCGTCCGGCCGGCGAGGACGCCCCGTAGGCCTGCCCCACGGTCCCCGCTCCCCGTGCCGTCCGCCGGTCACGGGGGCGGGGAAATGGCAGAATCGAGCACGGCGGGCACCGTCCGCCGCCGGAAGGACGACCGCCGGCCCCCCGACCTGCGCAGGGACGATGAGCACGTACCGCGACTTCACCCACCGCGGCTCCGCCCGCGCCACCGTCCTGCGGACCGTCGGCACGAAGGAGCGGCGCTCGCACCTCACGGCGCCCCGTGTCCCCACGGTCGGCATCGACATCGGCGGCACGAAGGTGATGGCGGGGGTCGTCGACGCCGACGGCAACATCCTGGAGACCCTGCGCACGGAGACGCCGGACAAGTCCAAGAGCCCCCAGGTCGTCGAGGACACCATCGTCGAGCTGGTCCTCGACCTCTCCGACCGCCACGACGTGCACGCCGTCGGCATCGGCGCGGCGGGATGGGTCGACGCGGACCGCTCCAAGGTGCTGTTCGCCCCGCACCTCGCCTGGCGCGACGAACCGCTCCGGGACGCCCTGGCCTCGCGGCTCGTCGTCCCCGTGATGGTCGACAACGACGCCAACACGGCGGCCTGGGCGGAGTGGCGCTTCGGCGCCGGGCGCGGCGAGGACCACCTGGTCATGATCACCCTGGGCACCGGTATCGGCGGCGCCATCCTGGAGGACGGGCACGTCAAGCGCGGCAAGTACGGCGTGGCGGGTGAGTTCGGCCACATGCAGGTGGTGCCGGGCGGGCACCGCTGCCCCTGCGGGAACCGCGGCTGCTGGGAGCAGTACAGCTCGGGCAACGCCCTGGTGCGCGAGGCCAGGGAGCTGGCGGCGGCGGACTCCCCGGTGGCGCACTTCCTCCTGGACCGCGTCAAGGGCAACATCGCCGACATCTCCGGACCGCTCATCACCGAACTCGCGCGCGAGGGTGACGCGATGTGCGTCGAACTCCTCCAGGACATCGGCCAGTGGCTCGGCGTCGGCATCGCCAATCTGGCCGCCGCGCTGGATCCCTCCTGCTTCGTCATCGGCGGCGGGGTCAGCGCGGCCGACGACCTGCTGATCGGCCCCGCCAGGGACGCCTTCAAGCGCCACCTCACGGGCCGCGGCTACCGCCCGGAGGCGCGTATCGCCAAGGCCCAGCTCGGCCCGGAGGCGGGTATGGTCGGCGCCGCGGACCTGGCCCGCCTGGTCGCCCGCAGATTCCGGCGGACCAACCGGCGGCGCGTCGAACGGTACGAGCGCTACGCACAGTTCTACGACCAGGCCGCGAGCACCATCCGCAACACGCGCAGCACCCGGACCGCGGACTGATCCGGGGCGGCCCCGCCCGCCCCTTCCGGCCACCCGAACTCCGCACCCGCAGCCCCGAGGGATCACCGACCATGACCGCAGCCGAACAGCACGTCCTGCCGCGCCAGTCCCCGTCCTCCGGTCCCTCCGGCGACGGTGACGACGAGGGCGGCGAGACGCCCGCGCAGGACCGGCGCAGGGTCGTGCGCAGGCGGCTGATCACGCTGACCATCATCGTGCTGCTCATCGGGATCCCGGCCGGCTACCTCGTGATCTCCGCCGGGCAGAGCCGGCGCTCCGGGAAGGACAAGGAAGCGGAGGCCGCCGCGCAGGGGCTGCGCGAGGACTGGCCGTCCGGGATGCAACGCCGAATCTTCGAACTGCCGATCCCGGGCAATGCGACCGGCGTCCAGTACTACGAGACGAACAACTGGAAAGCCAGCAGGATGTACGTGAAGTTCCGTACGACCTCCGCAGGGCTCGACCGGTTCCTGAGCGGGGTCGGGACGGGCCGCGCCGCCCTGGAGACCGGCAGGATCACGATCGGCGAACGCGACATCAAGATCACCGGGTGGTACTTCGGCCCTGGCGTCGACTGGGCGGGAACGGTCCACACGAACAAGAAGCCCCGCCCCACCCAGGACATCACCGTCAACATGACGGACCCGGCGGCACCGGTCGTCTACGTGGTGTCCTCGGCCACCCCCTGACGGCCCGGTCCCCGGCCCGGCCACCGCGACGCCCGGAGCGGGCAGCCCGCGTCACGCCCGATCCGGGCCGGAGGGTGGGCCGGGCTCCCGTTGCTGGGGCGGTCCCGCGGCGCTCCGCCCGGAGCGGACGCGCACGGGACGACGGACGACACCGGCCCCGGCCGTCGGCCCAGGGGCCGCCCTGCGCTCCCCGGCGCGAGCGACGACAGCTGCGGCACCTCGCTGTGTCGTCGGAACGTCCTCGTGCGTCCGATATCCGGACCTCCCTCCGCCCTGTGATGCGCCGGATCCGGCGCATCGCCTCGGCCCACCGGGAGCGGTGGACGGCCTTCCCGGCACCACTTCCGGCCCCTGATTTCTGCCGTTTCGTCCTCACTCCGCCGGCGCCCGGCCGGAAGTACCAGGTGACGAGAGCCCGACCCGGGGAAGAAGGAGCGGCAACGATAGGAGGCCGTCATGGGTGGCGGGGATCTGGAACTGGGGCAGCTTCTGGCCGCCGCAGAGGCGGCACCGCCGGGGGAGTCCGTCGAGGTACTGGCGAACGACCTGCGCAAGCGCTTCGGGGCTGAGCGCGTGTCCTTCCTGTTCGCGGACCTGGTGGGACAGCGGCTGCTGCGCCTGTCCACACAGACCGACGACGACCTGGGGGAGGCTCCCGAGCGGATCGACCTGGAGGGCAGTGTCTACGACGCGGTCCTGCGGAGCCAGCGCCAGCACGTGGAACCGGACGGCCAGGGCGGGCGGCGGGTGATCTCGCCGGTGACCAACCGCGGCGACTGCATCGGCCTGCTGGAGGCGACCATGCAGAACGCCGACGCCGCCGTCCTCGCGCAGATCGAGGACGCCGCGCACGCGCTGGCCTACATCATCGTCACGGACCGCCGCTTCACCGACCTGTACCACGCGGGCCGGCGTACCACCCGCACCAGCCTGGCCGCCGAGATCCAGCACCAGCTGCTTCCCTCGTCCTCCTGCTGCGAGGCTCCCCAGTTCACCCTCGCGGCAGGGCTGGTGCCGGCCGACGACATCGGCGGGGACACCTACGACTACACACTCGACCGCGACATACTGCACCTGTCCATCACCGACGCCATGGGCCACGACACCAACTCCGCGCTGCTGGCCACGCTCCTGGTCGGCGCGATGCGCGGCGCGCGCCGCAGCGGCTGCGACGCACTCCAGCAGGCGCAACGTGCCCACGAGGCCCTGCTGACCCACAGCCGCGCCCTGGCCACCGGTCAGCTGTTCTGCGTCGGCCTCGCGACGGGCACCTGCGAACTGGTCAACGCGGGGCACCCCCTGCCCCTGCGTCTGCGGGAGGGCGCCACCGAGGTCGAAGAGGTCAGACTCGCGGTCGACCTGCCCTTCGGCGTGACCGCCCCCACCTCCTACCGCACCCAGGAACTCCAGCTCCTCCCCGGCGACCGTCTGGTTCTGTTCACGGACGGCATGCAGGAACGCGGCGCCGGAGCCGTGGACCTGGCGTCCGTCGTGTGGGACACCCGCGCCTCACATCCCAGGGAAGCGGTCCGTGCCCTCACCGGCGCGGTGCTGGACGCCTGCCGGGGAAAGCTCAGGGACGACGCCACCGTCCTCATCCTGGACTGGCACGGCCCGCGCCCGTAGACGGGTAAGGGCGGACACGGATGTCGTCTGCGGGAGCGCCGAGCACGAGCGGCACCGTGGCCGCGATGACGGGTGTGCGGGACGCTGCCGCACGACGGCGGTGGCGGGCACGAACGGACTCCGCACCTCCTCCCGCTCACGGCTCCGGCCTCTTCGATTGCCGTCCCGGGTTACGCGCCCGGCCGGACGCTCCGTTGCTCCGCAGCGCAGGCCAGGTCCTTGGCGGGGAGCTTCCCGGTGGTCAGGTACCTGGTCACCGCGCCGTTCGCGCAGGCGTCGGAGCCGTTCGGGTAGATGCCGTGGCCACCCTGGTCGACGGTGACCATCGTGGCCCGCTTGCCGAACGCCTCCCGCAGCTTCTTCGCACCGGCCATCGGCGTGCCCGGGTCGCGCTCGTTCTGCACCATGAGGACGTTCGACGGTCCCCGGTCACCGATCTGCACCTGCGGCTCGGTGCGCCTGTCCGGCCAGAAGGCGCACGGTCCGATATTGGACATGGACCCGCCCACCAGCGGGTACTTCACGCGGTCCACTGCGGTGTAGTACTGGTAGGCAACGACCGAGCTCGGCCAGCGGCTGTCGTTGCAGCTCACGTAGTAACGGGATGCCGTGGAGTTCTCCGAGCCCGGCACCGACGGGCTCGGCGGCACCGCTTCGCCCGTGTCAAGGGCCTGCCAGATCTTCGCGATCAGGGGCATGTTCGAGTCGACGTACAGCAGGGTGAACGTGTCCGAGCGGAAGCGCGTCCCGTCGTATCCCTGAGCCGGCTGCTCGTCCAGCCGGTCCGCCAACTCGTAGAACTTCCGCTTCACGTCCTGGGCCGTGCCGCCCAGACCGTACTCCGGGTGTGCGGCGGCGTACTTCGCGAAGTCCGGGAAGCGGTCCTCCATGCCCCGGCCGAACAGCCGCATGGCTGTGACGTCGTACCCCTTCGGACCGAGGCTGCTGTCCAGCACGAACCGGTCACTCCTCTTCGGGAAGAGTGTCGTGTAGACCGCACCGAGGGAGGTGCCGTAGGAGGTGCCGAGGTACGAGATCTTCGACTCGCCGAGGGCCACCCTGATCCGGTCCATGTCGCGGGCGGTGTTGGCGGTGCTGACGTGCGGCAGCATCCACGATGTCTTCGAGTCGGCGCACTGCCGGGCGACGTCCCGCGCGTGCTCCGCCTCCTTCGTGACGTCGGCCGCGGTCCGCGCGTACACCGGCCGGTGCTCCAACTGCTCGGTCGTGAGGTCGCAGGTCACCGGCGTGCTGCGGCCGACGCCGCGCGGGTCGAAGCCGATCAGGTCGTACGCGTCCTGCACGTCCTGGGGCAGCCCCGAGACGGCGAGCGCGTAGGGGTAGCCGAGTCCGCCGACTCCTGGGCCGCCAGGGTTCACGAGCAGAGCGCCGCGGCGCTTCGAGGGGTTTTCGCTCTTGATCCGGGAGACGGCGATGCCGATCGTGCGGCCACCCGGATTCCCGTAGTCCAGGGGGACTTCGAGCGTCGCGCATTCCAGCTGGGGAGCGGGGGCCGTGCCGGACTTCTCCGGCGCCTTCGACTCTCCGGTCTCCCCGGGCTTCTTCTGCGTCGCCTTGCACGACCCCCACCGCAGGGTGTCGGTCGTTGCCTCGGCGGTGTCCGAGGTCGTCGCCAGCGACACTCCGGCGATGGCGGTCGCCGCCACGGCGGAGGTGGCGAGGCCGAGGGACAGGCCCTTCTTCCTGTGCATGTGATGGTCTCCTCAGGTGTCAGGTGTCAGGTGGCTGTCAGTCGGATTCCGGCTGTCGGACGGCACGCTTCAGGAGCAGGTACGTGGTGCTCGCACGGGCCCGGGGGCTCGACACTCCCTGTCCGTTCCGGGCCGAAGCCGTTGGGGGTCGCAGGTCCAGCACCCCGTAGATCGCCGTGGGCGCCGCCAGCGCCGTCCCGAAGGCATGTGGAGCGAGGCGGCCGCCTCTCGCCGACGCCGTACGCCGCTCCGCGTCCCGTCCGTCCGGCACGCGAACGATTCTGTTTCAGCGGGCGTGGCGATCACATCGGACCTACGGCTCGAACCTTCCTGGACCGCAGTCGAGGGGGCTCTACGACCAAGGTCGGGGGCGGGGTGGACCCCGCCCCCTGCGCAGGCCCGAAGGGCCTGGCGAGAACGATGGCGCGGAGCTCGGACGAGAAGCCCCGGCCGGGTGGGCGACAGCAGACCTGGCGAGGGGGGCAGCCGGTTCGCCGCGGTCGCCGGTGCGCTGAACGGGACGGGGTGCGCCCGCCGGGCGTGCTCAGCGGGGACGCCGCCGTGCCGATCGCCTCCCCCGCAGGCTGCGCCCCGCGGCAGGCCGCTGGGCACGACGCGAGCAGCACGCCCGAGGCACTCCGCTGTCTCGCGCGACGCGTACCTGGGGGAGTGCTGGTGACCGGTGGCGCCGCGGCGCCACCCGGGTCAGGAGTTCGCGAGGGGTGCCGCTGCCGCCGGGCCGGGTCCGTCTGCCGCCGGGCCCCGCCCAGGGCCGTCCGGCGCCGACCGAGCCCGACGGCTGACAGGAGCAGCCACGGGAGGTCTCAGGGCCCCGGCACCACGCAGACGTCCGGTGTGGTGGAGATGACCGCTCATCTCCACCACACCGGACGTCTGCGTGGTCACGGTGATCCGCGGATCACCACCCTCGGCGGCGATCGCGCTCACCGCGTCTAGAAGTAATGCTTGCGCCCACCGACCTTGCGTCCGCTCGCGCCCAGGATCCACAGGACCGCGCCGACCACGACGAGGATGCCGCCGATGGTGGTCAGCAGGGAGACGCCGACCAGCAGGCCGATGATGAGCAGAATGGCACCAAGGAGAATCATGCTGAGGTCCGATCTCGGGGTCTTCGGTGCATGCCCGTCGTGAGGGACGAGCAGCACGCACTTCCCGCTCCTCGCACCACGCTCACCGGGAATATCCGGGGCCGTCGTGCGATCGGCGGCTGCAGGGCTCTCTGCCGTGCTTCCTCCGTCTGCCCTGCTCGTCGCCGCCTATGCATGCGAATTCGCTGCCTGCCGACGAGGTGCCCGCGGACGGTTTCGACCCGGCGGAAAACCGTCCGCGGCCGCCTTGCTCAGCGGTCGTGGGAACCGATCGCACGGTGCTCGGACGGGGCTCCCCGGTCGTGCTCCTGCCAGACGTGACCGTGACCGGCACCCACGGCCTGTGTGGGGGAACCGGTGAAGTACTCGGCGTCCTTGGGGCGGGTACGCGCGAGGCCCAGGGGGCGGGGTGCCGGTTCGAGGTGCGGGATGTGCTTCGAGCAGTGCACGTAGGCCTCGTGGACGCTGATCAGCGTCCACAGCACGGGGTGCCTTCCCGGAGCGGTGTCGACGGGTATCCCGGGGTGGGCGGCCCGGAGTTCGTGGTCACCGACGAGCCGGGCCGAGCCGTTGACGTGCAGCCCGATGTGGTCGCGGGTGAAGTCCATGAAGAGCAGACCGATGTGCGGGTTCTCGGTGATGTTGCCGGCACTCGCCATCACGCCGTTGCCACGGTACTCGGGGTAGGCCAGGGTCCGGTCGTCCAGCACCGTCACGAATCCCGGAGGCCCCGCGCGGAACGTCGCGTCGCAGTGCCCGCGGGAGTCGGCGGTGGAGAGGAAGACCATGGACTGGCGGCCGATGAAGTCACCCATGTCCGCGGTGAGGTGCGGGCGTACCTGCCGGTCGTAGAACGCGTCGGCGCGTTCGCCGGTGCCGAGGTGGTTCTGCAGCATGCGCTCTCCCCGCGAGGGGGTTGCGTCGTGACTGGTCACAGCTGGTCGATCTCCTGACCGGGTCGGGGCGGTATGAGGGGAGCGGTGAGCACGGGGGTGTCGAGCGGGTCGTGATGGATGTGGGCCAGCGGTGTGCCCTGCTGCCTGAGGGTGTGCACCGCGCTGACGACCATGTCGGGCGGACCGCACAGGAAGGCTTCGTGCCGGTCCCAGGGGCCGAACTCCCGCAAAACCTGCGGGAGCGTCCCCTGCTGACCCGGAATGCTCTGGTGGGAGACGGCGGCTCTGACGGACAGCCAGTGATGACGCTGGGCCAGGCGCAGCATGTCGTCGAGGCCGTACAGCTCCTCGGCGGTCCGTGCCCCGACGAACAGGTCCACGTAGCGGCGCATCCCGGAGGCGGCGGCTTCCTCGATCAGGGCGCGGATGGGTGCCAGGCCCGTGCCGCCCGCCACGAACAGCAGGTCGCGGTCGCCTGCGGCGGCGAGGGTCATGTCACCTTGCGGCGGCCCGAGCCGAACCCTGTGGCCGGGGACTGCGTGATGTACGAGCGCGTTGCTCACCTGGCCCCGGTGGACGGCGCGCACGTGAAACGTGAGCGTGTGGTCCGCGCGCGGCAGGTGAGCGGGGGAGTAGTGGCGCCAGGTGCGGGGGTACCAGGGGGTCTCGAGGCTGACGTACTGTCCGGCGACGAAGGGGTAGGGCTGGTCGGGCAGCACGGTGATCTCGGCGATGCCGTTACCGCGGTGTTCGTGCCGGACGATCTGCGCCTCCCAGGTGGCCGGCCGCAGCCGCGTGTCGTCCGCGGCGGCGTCGATCATGACCTGTGCCGCGACGGTGTAGGCGCGGGTCCAGGCGGCGGCTACCTCGTGGTTCCACGCCGAGCCCGCGAAGCGGGTCAGAGACGCCACCAGGCATTCCCCGACCGCCGGATAGTGGGCCTCCAGGGCTCCGAACTTCCGATGGTCCCGTCCGAGACGTGAGCAGAACCGCACAAGGTTGTCGACGTCGTCCACGAGATCGATGATGCGCAGCAGGCCCCGCAGCAGACGGTCGCGCTGCACGTCCATGTTCTCCGGGAACAGTCCGCGTACATCGGGGTACCGGGCGAACAGGATGGCGTAGAAGTACACGGTCATCTCGGTGGCCTGCGGTGCCACCACGGAGAGGCTGGTGCGTACGAGGGATATCTCCCGGTCCGTCAGCGGGGACGAGGTCATCTTCTACCCCCGGCGGCCATGAGGCGGAGGCGGGTCCGCGCTCGTCGAGCGGTGAGGGCGTGAGGGGCAGCAGGTGTCGCGTCCAGCGAGGGGATCACCAGGCGTACCGGATGTGCTGACAAGAAAAAGTTCGCAATCGTAGATGAACGTTTCGTGGCCTTAAGGATCAGAACCGCGAAAGTGTGATCAGCGGACGAGTCATTGTGCACATAGAGAACCAGATCCAAACCCGTGCCCGAGATCTTTTCTTGATCCGGGAAGCCTCGCAAACCCGTACATACAGACCGTAATTACCCCGCCCGCACCCTCCTGGAGTGGGTCATCACATGCCGCGTCATCGGGCTGCCGATCCACCCGGGACCCGCCAGGAAGGATTCGGATGGCCGGGCCGCGAGCGAGATGGGGAGATCCGGTGTGCAAATGTGCGAGGTGGGGTGCTTGCCCCTGGCCGCTGTCGCAGTCCAGCCGTAGCCACGGTGACCACTACCCGGTCCGCATGTCGCGGGTACGGACTTCGACCTTGCCCGTGATGCGAGCGCCCGGGTCCGTCCATGTCAGGCCGAGCATGCTGAACGGCTTCGCGTCCTGACGGCTCGGTGACGCGGCGCTCCCGTTCTGGCTGGTCAGCACCTGTTGGGGGCACGTCTTGGCTTTGATCGGCCTGCTTTGCGTTGGTGCTGGCAGGCCCGTCCGCGCCGCCGGTCGCCCCCTGGAGGATCAGCACTCCCGTCAACCGGGTTACCACGGCCGCGGTCGTGCCCGATGCTGCCTGCACGCAGCCACACCTCTCGCTCCGTCGACCTACCCCCTGTGCCCACGCCGGCTCCTCCGGACGCGCGGGCTCGCCAGAAGGCGCACCGTCAACTGTTAACACCTCTCACCGGAAGCAAAGTTGAAGGTGTCACTCACCAAAACCTGGGTATACGAGCAGATTTGACGACGTGATCGTGACCCAGTTCACAGGGTGCCCTTCTGCTGCACTGTCGATCTTGGGCTCTCTTGTCACGCTTTCCCGTCTTTCCCTTCTCGGTACCTTCACATGTGCACCACATAAGTGATGTGCGCACGGCGATAAATCGAGGGTTGATGACGGTACATATACCCGCCCGATCAGGGCGCGGTCGGCCATGGTCCAGCAGGAGCATGCGCTTCATAGCGGGCACGCTCACGCTGGCCCTGTCGGTCACGCTGATCGACGGTGCGAGTCCGGCGGACGCCGCAGCGTCCAAGGCACCTGCGGCGCCGAAGAAGTCGGCGGCCACTCAAGCAACGGACATCCCCTCTGCTCGGGTCGCCGCGCGACTGTCCGGTAAGCGGGTGGAAGCACTCTCGGAGCGGACCGAGACGTCCACGACCTGGGCCAACAAGGACGGCTCGCTCACCACCGAGCTCGCCGCCGGCCCGATCCGGTTCGAGGACGAAACCACTGGCGGTTGGCGGGACGTCGATCTCGAACTCGTACAGGGCTCTGACGGCTCGGTCGAGCCCGCGGCCCACCCCCGCGGACTGAGGCTTGCGGGCAGGACCGGCACTCCTGCCCGGTCACTCAAGGCGGCGCAGGCGTCCACCGCTACCGAACTTGTGACGCTCGGTGAGGGCGAGCAGCAGATCACCCTGCAGTGGAAGGGCGGCCTGCCCGCGCCGAAGCTGGAGGGAACACGTGCTGAGTACGTCAACGCCGTGCCCGGCGCTGACGTGGTGGTCGAAGCCACCCGTACCGGGTTCGAGCAGTTCGTCGAGATCAAGCAGAAGCCTGCCACCGACGGGTACGCGTACACACTGCCTCTGAAGGCCAAGGGCCTGAAAGCCACGCAACAGGCCGATGGCAGCGTCCTGTTCACCGACAAGAAGAACAAGAAGCAGGCACTCATGCCTGCGCCGGTGATGTGGGACTCCACCGTCGACGAGCGCTCCGGCGAGCACACCCGCCGGGTGCCGGTCGCGATGAAGGTGGTGGCCAAGGGCTCCGGCGTCGACCTGGTGATCACCCCGGACGCGGAGTTCCTCGCCGACCCGGCCACGAAGTACCCGGTGACGGTGGACCCCTCCACCTCGTCCCTGTCCAACGTCTTCGACACCTACGTGCAGCAGGGCGAGACAGTCGACTGGTCCAGCGACGTCGAGCTCGACCTGGGCAATCCGGGAACGAAGAACGCCGACGGCACGCCGCGCACGGCGCAGTCCTTCATCTCCTGGAACACTTCCCCCATCCAGGACGCTCTGGTCCTGGACGCGAAGCTGTCCCTGTGGAACTTCCACTCGGGCAACAACGTGGACTGCAAGGCGTATCCGTGGGAGGTGTGGTCCTCGCCCGCGGCGTCCACGTCCAGCCGGTGGACCAACCGGCCGACGATGACGGCCAAGAAGGCCACCTCCACCGAGACGCGCGGCAATGCCTCGTGCACCACGCAGCCCGACGGGTGGATCAACGCCAACGTCACGACACTTGTCCAGGAGTGGGCGTCGGCCAAGGCCACCCGCGGTCACATGGGGCTGCGGGCCACCGACGAGAGCGTGATCGCCCAGTGGAAGCGGGTCAACTCCGCCAACGCGGCCTCGAACCCTCCGAAGCTGGTGGTCAACTACAACTACCGGCCGCGCACCGGCACCAAGCAGGAAGCCGGCCCGCCCTACTTCTCCTACGGCGGGGCCTACACCGTCAACACGGTCACCCCGACGCTGCGTGACACGTTCGTCGACTCCGACGGTGACAAGGTCAACGGCACCTTCCAGATCTTCGACAACGCCACCAACACCCAGGTCGGCGACGTCATCGTCTCGAAATACGTGCCCTCGGGACAGGTCGCCTCGGTGACCGTCCCTGACGGTGTTCTGGCCAACGGCAAGACGTACAAGTTCCGCACGTCTCCGTATGACGGGGCCCACTACAACGTCGGCTGGTCGGCCTGGAAGACCTTCACCGTCGACACGAAGGCGCCTTCAGCCCCCACCAAGGTGGTCTCCACGGACTACCCGTCGGACAAGTGGGTCAAGGGCGTCGGGCAGGTTGGAACGTTCACGGTCACGCCGCCCGCCACCGATCACCAGTGGCTGGAGTGGAGCCTGGACGAGTCGACCTGGACGAAGGTGGTCACGTCCGGTTCGACGGCCGGCAAGGATCTCGGCATCGCCCCGCCGAAGGATGGCAGCCATACTCTCTTCGTACGGGCGGTGGACAAGGCGGACAACAAATCCGAGGCCGTCGAGTACACCTTCCATGCGGGCCCCGGTGGCTTCGTCCAGCCGGCCGAAGGCGAACGGACGGCACGTCGTCTCCCGCTTGCCGGAGAGGCCGACGCCGCGAAATACAATGCGGTCGCCTTCTCCTGGCGCCGTTCCGAGACAGACGCGTGGACCAGGATCCCTGCCGCCGATGTGACACTCGACGGCGCAGTCCTGCCCTCTTGGCCCACCGCCCTGGCCAACGGCAGAAACAATGGTTTGGTGTGGAACGCCACGCAGACCGTCGACCCCGACGGAGCCATCCAGATCAAGGCCGACTTCACCGGCCCGAACGGTGCTGCCGGCAGCACTGAACCCCTGCCCGTGGTCATCGACCGCAATGCCGACGGTGCCGCGAGCGAGCAGATCGGTCCGGGGCACGCGAACCTTCTCACCGGCGACTACCGCCTCGCCGGCACGGAGGAGACGTACTTCGATCTGTCAGCGAACCGGACCGCCTCCTCCCGCCGCCCGTCAGCAGGCGGACAGCAGGAAGGCCAGGCGGCGATCTTCGGCAAGGAGTGGGTGTCCGGCACCGCAGCCGAGATAACGCAGCTCGGCTACACCCATATCCGCCGCACTTCGAATACCTCCCTCGACGTAGTGCTTGACGACGGCAGCACCGTCTTCTTCACCGCGAAGGCGGGCAGCGCAAACAGCTGGGTCCCTGAGCCCGGCATGGAGTCGTTGACCCTGGAGGGAAGCTTCGTCAGCACCTTCACCCTGAGTGACACCGACGGCACCGAGACTCGCTTCGCCAAGGTCGACAGCGCTGCGGAAACGTGGCAGGTCACCTCGTCAGGTCTGACCGGCATCAGTAACACGTCGACCGATATCGTGTCGGAAGCTGTCGTGGTTGACGGCAAGACGCTGGCTCGCCCCAAGCGAGTGATCGCGGCCCGCAACGCCGTTTCCAATACCGTCTGTGCCGCAACTCCTGCCACCAAGGGATGCCGCGCGCTGGAATTCGTCTACGCGAACTCAAGCACTGCCACAGCCACCACGTTCGGCGACTTCAAGGACCAGGTGAAGGAAATACGCCTGTGGTCGACGGAATCCGGGGCGTCAACCGCCACGTCCAAGGCCGTACAGACCTACTCCTACGACAACACCGGTCGACTGCGTCAGACCTGGAATCCGCAGATCAGCCCTTCGCTCAAGACCGAGTACGGCTACGACAGCGCCGGTCGGGTGAACCGTCTCGTTCCCCCAGGGCAACTGGCCTGGACATTCACCTACGGCAACGCGGGCGGCCCGGCGAGCGGAGAGGGGATGCTGCTGAAGGTCTCTCGACCTGCTCTCCAGACCGGGAGCAAGTCCACCGTTGACGGTGATGCGACGACCTCGCTGGTGTACGACGTGCCGCTGAGCGGTTCGTCCGCCCCCTACGCCATGGACAGCGCGGCGGTGAAGGCATGGGGGCAGGCGGACGCTCCCACCGATGCCACCGCCATCTTCTCGGCCGACTCGGTCCCGACGTCCCACAGAGGGGCCGACCTGACCGCCGACGGTTATGGACGAGCTCAAGTCCTCTATATGAACGCCTCTGCCAGCGAGGTCAACTCCATCGACCAGGCGGGCGGGGTGGAGACGACCCAGTACGATTCCTACGGCAACATCGTTCGTCAGCTCTCCGCCGGAAACCATGCAAGGGCTCTGGGTAAGACGGCGACCGACAAGCAGAAGCTCGAGCAGCTCGGTATCACCGCCCTGACCACGGAAGAGCGCGCGGAACTGCTCTCGGACCGCAGCGTGTTCTCCGCGGACGGCACGCGCGAACTGGAAACCTTCGGTCCCTTGAAGCAGGTGGCCCTTGCCGGCGAGCTCAAGGACGGCAGCACTCTGCTCGTTCCGTCCGGCACCACCGTCTCGGCCCGTCCTTGGACCGTGAACACATACGACGAAGGGCGTCCGACCGACGGCACCGCCACCGTCAAGCACCAGAACACCAGTGTCAGTGTCGGTGCGCAGCTCCGCGACTATCCGGAGCGCCAGGCCGACAAGCGACTGGCCGAGACACGGTTCGACTGGGTGCAAGGTGTTCCGACTTCCACGGTGGAGGATCCCGGCGGGCTCGACATCGTTCACCGAACGGAGTACGACGGCGCCGGACGCGCCGTCAAGACGTTGAGTCCCGGATCCACCGGTGCGGACGCGGCCGCAACAATCGACGAGTACTACACCGGCGAAGGCACAGGCCCCTGCCAGGGCAGGCCCGAGTGGAAGGACCAACTGTGCCGCACCCGACCTGCAGGAGCCATCACGGGCGGCGGCAGCAATCCGTCGGGACTGGTCACCAAGACCTTCGAATACGGCTTCTTCAACCAGCTGACCAAGACGACCGAAACGGCCAACGGGACCACCCGGGTCACGACCACCAGTCACGACGGCGCTGGCAGGCCCACCAAGGTGGAGTTCAGCGGAGGCGTCGGCGAACCGGTCGAAGCCACCACGGTCGAGTACGTGGCAACTACGGGCGCTGAAAGCAAGACCGTCACCGCGGGCGGCGGCACGATCACGAAGGAGTACGACGACCTCGGCCGCCTCGTGTCGTACACGGATGCCGACGGCGGCACCACCACGACGACGTACGACAAGCTCGACCGGCCGGTGAAGGTGTCCGACTCCGTCCCTTCGACCACTACGTACACCTACGACCACACCAAGGAGCCTCGTGGTCTGGCCGTCTCCATGACCGACTCGGTCGCCGGTACCTTCGCCGCCGAGTACGACGTGGACGGAGACGTAGTCAAGGAGACGCTGCCCGGCGGCTACACCATGCTGCAGGACTCCGGCCAGACCGGCCCTGCTAGCCGTTCCTACACGCGGAACTCCGACAGCACGCTGCTCATCTCCGACTCGGCGACGGAAACCATCCACGGCCAGTGGCTCGATCACTCGGGCGGAGCCGGACAGGGCGAGACCCAGGACTACGGCTACGACGCGATCGGTCGCCTCACCACTGTCGCCGACACTGCGGAGAGCACCTGCACGCGCCGCAGCTACGGGTTCGACAAGCGCACCAACCGCACCACGCTGAGCACGGCCGTGGGGACGCCCGGTACCGATTGCCCCACCAGCGGGGGAACGACCAAAACGTCCGCCTACGACTCCGCCGACCGTATCGTCGACAGCGGATACGTCTACGACTCCTTCGGCCGCACCACCTCCGCACCCGGCGGAGTCGGCGTGACCTACTACGCCAACGACCTCGTCCGTCAGCAGACCGTCGGCACCAGCCGACAGACCTGGACACTCGACCCGGCCAAGCGTTTCCGCGGGTGGACCACCGAGTCCAACTCGTCAGGCACCTGGACGCAGACCTCCACCAGAACCAACCACTACGGCAACGACTCCGACAGCCCTCGGTGGATCAGCGGCGCTACCGCTGCCGAGCTGACCCGCATGGTGCCGGGTCTGAGCGGCGGCATGTCCGCAACCACTGGCGCCTCGGGCGCGGTGATACTCCAGTTCGCCAACCTGCACGGCGACATCAACCTCGCTCTTCCGACAGCGAGCGGCGCAGCCCCGATCGTCCTGTCCTCCGACGAATACGGAAACACGCGAGGGAGCAACACCGGCTCCCGATATCAGTGGCTCGGTGCATCTCAGCGATCGGCGCAGACCCCCAGCGGCATGGTGCTGATGGGTGTGCGGCTCTACAGCCCGGCCAGCGGCCGCTTCCTGTCCGTTGACCCCGTACGCGGTGGAAGCCGCAACGCATACGAGTACGCCGCCGGCAACCCCCTCACGAACGTCGACCTCGACGGCCGGAAGGTCTACCGCTACAGTCAGCGGACGGTCTACCGGTCCTGGGGCAAGGTCGTCCTCAAGAAGTGGACGAACAAGAACAATCTGCGCCGCACCTACAGCACCACGTACAAGCTGAACAGGCTGTGGACGGGCAGGGTCGCCGATTACGGGTTCGTCCCCGCCGGCATCGCAGGTATTGTTGCGATGATCTTCCCGCACCCGGCCGTCATCGCGGTGTGCGCAATCATCGCCGGAGCGTCGATAGCCATCCAGGCGATAGCCATCTCCGCACGTAGACGCGGGCAATGCCTCAACTTCTACAGCCGGACGACCCTTGTGTACAGGAAGACGTTCGGCTGGACGCACTTCCTCTACTTCTACGGCTACGCCTACCCCTGGAGGGGAAGTTGCTAGGAGAAAAAATCTCATTGACGACGGCCACGACCGTCACGGTCATCCTGGCCGCCGCCGGGCTCCTTGCCGCGGCGTTCTGGGGCCTCCGTGAAGGTGCCGGAATCCTGCTGGTCGCTGCGATCTGGGCGGCTGTGGCCTGGCGGGCACGCCGGCGGATGAAGTCCCGGCCAACGGCCGCCGAGTGATCAGCAAACCCGGATGATTGACTGCTGAGCGAATCGGCAAGCAGTATCGTTCGCAAGGGCCCGTCAGCATGCTGACGGGCCCTTGGGGTGCACTGTGGCTGACCTATCGTCCAGCCGATACCCATCCCGGCTCCAAGGGCTGTCCCGCAATTCCCGGTGGATCAGCGTGCGGCGTCGGATGCGGGGCATCGCACAGCGGAGGGACGTCCGCATACGGGATGTATGGGGACGTCCTGACAACGCGGCGAGGTGCCGTAGCTGTCGTCGCGCGCCCGCCGGGAATTGCGGGACAGCCGTTAGCCATATGCACCAGCAGTCAAGTCGGCTGTCCCACCCGGCTGGCCTCCCCCGACCAGCCGGGGGCCTGCTTGGTCGGAGCTTCTCAGCCGATGATGGCGACCGGGGCGTCCCAGGCGTTACGGTCGACTGTGATGGTGTAACCGCCCCGCGTTTCCTTGCTGTTGACCATGTACTGGTGGCCGCGGCTGTGGTTGGTGTACTGAGCGGGGTTCCACGGCCAGTCGGTGGTGGTCGTGTTCTTCTTGTCCCACAGCGCGTACCAGAGGTTGCCTGGCAGGTCCGTCTTGTTCGGGGCGGTGGCGACGGCCTTGGCGCTGGAGCTGCTGAAGCCGTAGAGGCCGCCGCGGTAGGTTGCGTTCCGCAGCGTTTTGGTGAAGGAGCGCACGTAGGTGAGAGTGGCGTCGTTGCACGCCTTGTCGGTGATGTCGTACGACTCCATGTTCAGGTAGATCGGACTGCCGGCCTTCATCCCGAGGGCTGATGCCTTGGCAACCGCGTCCTTCGCGTTACTCGCACCGACGGAGGCCGCCGTGGAAGCGGTGAACCTTTCCGGGTTCGCGCTCTTCTGGCAGGGCGGCTGCGCGCCGACGTAAAGCGGTATGAGCTTCCAACCGGTGGAGTTGACCGACTTCACCCAGGACTTGGTCAGGTTGGGCTGGGCGCAGCCACGGTTCTTGCCGCCGATGTAGACAGCGGCGGCGCCGTAGAACTTCGTGTTCCACGCTTTCATCGCCGCGAGGGAGGGCGCAGTGCACGTATCGAACGCGCGACCGGTGTAGGTCTTCTGCGCAGGCCACACGGTGGCCGCCATGGATGTCTGTGCTGCGATCCCGGCGCCCGCAGTGACGACGACACCCGTCGCCGCCCAGGCGATGTAGCGGCCCTTTTTGGACAGTCGATGACTGGACAATCCCACCCCATTCGTATGGCAGCCGACGGCTGCCGTGAATCCGACGCATCTGCAGAGGACGGCTTGTGCTACCCCGCAACTCGCCCGCAGTACGAGTGCAGCGTCTCTGCGTGGTGGCGCCGCCTCCGTCTCGGATGCCCGAAGCGGATCGCAGAATAGCCGACGTCCGTATGGCGAGGGTGGCCAGCTTCGCGGGGGTTCGGTTGGCGGCTGCACCGACGCCGGCGCAAGTCCGTATGCAATCGACAGTCGTGATTCCGACAAGTGACCTGCCTCAGGACTGTCCCGCAATTCCCGGCGGGCGTGCGACAGGTGTCCGCCAGGGGCGAGTACCTTCCCGCTCGCCAGGTGCAGCACGTGCAGGACGCGGTCGTGCGGGTCGACGACGACCGCGCCGCAGGCAAGGGAGCATCGGGAGCGAAGCGGTGTCTGCGCCTGGCAGACCGGTGGCCTCGCGTGGGACGGGTGATCAAGGGGTGTCGCCGCTCATCCGCCGCTGCAGCTCCCACAGCGTCCGGAAGAGCCCCGGCTCCTGGGTGAGCTGGGCGTAGGTGCCTTCCTGGACGATCCGTCCCTCGTCCAGGACAACGATCCGGTCGGCGATGGCCACATTGGTGAGCCGGTGTGTGATCAGGAGGACGGAGCGGTCCTTGGCGAGTTCGCGCAGGCCGGAGAAGATCCGGTGCTCGGCACGGGCGTCGAGGGCAGCCGTGGGCTCGTCCATCACCAGGAGTGCCGCCTGCCGGTGGAAGGCGCGGGTGAGTACCAGCCGCTGCCACTGCCCGCCGGAGAGCTGCTGCCCACCGAACCACTCGCTGGTCAGGAGGGTGTTCAGGCCGGAACGGAGGCCCGGCAGCATCTCCGCGGCGCCGGATGCCTCGCACGCGGCGAGCAGAGCGGCGTCGCTGGTGTCGCCCTGGCCGAAGGTGATGTTGTCGCGCATGGTCAGCGGCAGGTAGGTGAACTTCTGCGGGACCAGAGCGACGTGCTCCCACGCCCCCCACGGGTCCAGGTCGGCTGTGGAGGCGTGGTCCCAGGCCACTTCGCCCTCGGTGGGAAGCAGCAACCCGCACAGCAGGCGGGAGAGGGTCGACTTGCCGGAGCCGTTCTCCCCGACCAGCGCCACGATCTCGCCGCGCCGCACGTGGAGGGAGACGTTGCTCAGGCTGTCCTTCGGGGCTCCGTCGTAGCGGTAGGTGACGTCGCGGACCTCGAAGCGCTCCGGAACAGCAGGGAGGGTGGCGGTGCCGCGGGAGTCGGCCATGGCCTGGCCGTGGGCGCTGTCGAGGAACCGCTGCCAGTCCTGGACGTACCAGCCGGTGCGTACCAGGCGGGCTCCTCCGTTGATGATGCCGCGTACGGATCCGGTGGCCGTCTGGAGGGCGAAGACGGCGCCACCCCCGGCGGCCAGGCTCATGCGGCCGGAGGCCAGGAGCCACAGCAGGGCCGCCCACACCGCCATCGAGGCGATCCCGCCGGCGAGAGCGCCGGCCAGTCCCATCCAGGCGCCGGTGTTCGCTGCCTTACGTTCGGCCGTGTTGACCGAGGCGGCCAGCTTCCGGTACCGGCTTGTCAGGAAGGGGCCGGCCAGGCAGGCACGCATCTCCTCGCTGGATTCCATGTAGGCCATGTGCCAGCGCAGTTTGCCCAGCATCCGGCGCCGCCCGGAGGTCTCCAGCCCGGCCAGGTAGATCACCCGCGCGGAACGGACGTACGCGGCGGCCTGCGGCAGGCACGCGAGGAAGAGCAGAGGGAGGAGAACCGGGTCCAGGACGGTGAGAACGGCTGCGCCGGCCGCGAGTGTCGCGGTCGCCGCGATGACGTCCTGGGCCTCCTCCACGAGGTCAGGGGTGACCTGCGCGCCACGGTCGGCGATGTCGTAGGCGTCGTTGTAGCCGGGCTTGTTGTTGGCGGCCAGTTCCGCGCCGAGTGCGGCCTCGATCATCGTCAGCTCCGCTGCCCGGCCGAGTACCGGGCGCAGTCGCCCGGTCAGCCAGACGACCGCGATGCCCAGCAGTGCGCGCAGCCCGGTGGCGGCGGCGATGACGGTCAGCTGCGGGGCTGCGTCCCACAGCCGCTCGGTGATGTCGCCCGAGGAGATCAGGGCGGTGATCGTGCCCGTGACGGCCAGGAGGCCGAGGGCGGCCAGGACACCCGTCCCGATCTGGCACACCAGTAGTCCGACGGTGGCGCCTCGGTCCACCCGCCAGGCCATCTCCACCGAGCGTCGTACGAGTGAGGGGAGACGTCGTGCCATGGTGCGGGAGGTCAGCTGGGATCCGGCCTGGAGCCGTGACTCGTCGCGGTAGAGGTACTCCTCTTCTCGAACACCGGTCTCTTGCGGCTCGTCGTCCGGCGCGGATCCCTTCGGTGGTTGCGGCGGCTGGTCCTGTGTAACGGCCGAGGTCATCGTTCCCCCTAGGACGGTCACTGCGGCAGAGTCGTGAGGTCCAACGACGCGGACGCGATATCGAACACACGTCATTCGGCCGTGCTGGGAAGCCCGCTGCTTCCTGCGTGAGGAACCCTGCACGTGCGGGAGCCCTGGTCCGGCTGGGAACGGCTCGGGGCGGAAAGTGGCCGAAACGCCGACACCGCCGTGCGGCGGCGCCGGACGATCCGGCAGCCGCCCCCGGCCGGTTCCGCTCCAGGCGGGAATCCGGTGCGGTCTGCAGCGCCCTTTCCAGCTCCGCACCGGAGTGCGGGACCGCGCCCGTCAGTGCCTCGTGGTGGTGGGCGGGCCGCGTCTCAGCAAGCCAGGTCAGGTGTCACCTGTCCGTGCAGCAGTCCCGTGTGCCCGACCCCTTGCCCGCTCGTCGGGCCGGGCACAGCGACGTCCGCACGACCAAGCGCTGGTACGTGAAGCCGGATGTGGAGAATCTACGGCCGGCCGCGGATACGTGGGGAGAACTGGCGAGTGCCTCGGCCCCCGCCCACGAAGCCGATGTGAGATGTGGGAGCGTGAGCGGGTGAGCGAGAAGAACCTTGAAACCATGCAATACCGCTTCGACGGGCCGGAGGACGCACCGGTCCTGATTCTGGGGCCCTCCCTCGGTACCTCCTGGCACATGTGGGACCGGCAGATACCCGAGCTCTCGAAGCACTGGAGGATCTTCCGGTACGACCTGCCGGGTCACGGCGGGGCCCCCGCCCACCCCGCCGTTTCGGTCGCCGACCTCGCCGACCGCCTGCTGGCCACGCTGGACAGCGTCGGCGTCCAGCGCTTCGGGTACGCCGGCTGCTCCATCGGCGGCGCCGTCGGTGCCGTCCTCGCCCTGCGCCACCCGCACCGGGTCGCCTCGCTGGCCCTGGTCGCGGCCTCGCCCCGCTTCGGGAGCGCCGACGAGTTCCGCCAGCGCGGCGTGGTGGTCCGCACCAACGGCCTGGAGCCCATCGCGCGCGCCGTGCCCGCACGCTGGTTCACCCCTGGTTTCGTCGCCGCCCAGCAGGCCATCGTCGAGTGGTCCGTGCAGATGGTGCGCACCACCGACCCCGGCTGCTACATCGCCGCCTGCGAGGCCCTGGCCGCCTTCGACATCCGGGCGGAGCTGCCCCGCATCGGCGTGCCGACCCTCGTCCTGGTCGGCGCGGAGGACAAGGTCACCGGGCCGGCGGAGGCCCGGACGCTCGTGGCGGGCATCCCCGACTCCCGGCTGGCCCTGGTCCCCGGCGCGTCCCACCTGTGCCCCGTCGAGCAGCCGGCGGCCGTCACCGACCTGCTCCTCATGCATTTCTCGACGTCCTGGCAGGACACCCTGGCGTCGATCCCCGTACTGCCCGCACAGGGGGGTACCGCCTCGTTCGTCCCGGTGGTGCCGGTGGCCGAGATCGCCCCCGCGCCCGTCATCCCCGAGGCCGCCCCCGCAGGAGTCCGCGACCTGTACGAGAGCGGGATGAAGGTCCGGCGCGAGGTGCTGGGCGATGCCCACGTCGACGCCGCGACGGCGGCGTCCGACGACTTCACCGACGACTTCCAGAACCTCGTCACCCGGTACGCCTGGGGTGAGGTCTGGTCCCGGGAGGGTCTCGACCGAAAGGCCCGGAGCTGCGTCACGCTGGCCGCGGTCGTCAGCTCCGGACACCTCGGAAGCCTTGCGCAGCACGTCCGGGCCGCGCTGCGCAACGGACTCACACCCCCGGAGATCAAGGAGGTGCTGCTGCAGACCGCCGTCTACTGCGGGATCCCCGCCGCCGGCGCCGCCTTCACCGTCGCGCAGTCCGTGATCCAGGAGGAAACGACCCCGCCGGCGTAGCAGGATGGACCCATGAACGCCTCGTCTCTCACACTCACCAAGAAGAAGCACTCCTGCGTCCGACTGGAGCGCAACGGGCAGTCGCTCGTCATCGACCCCGGCGGCTTCTCCGAGGAGGACGCCACGGTAGGCGCCGAGGTGATCCTGGTGACCCACGAACATCCGGACCACTTCAGCGAGGCCCGGATCCGCGCCGCGATGGAGGCCGGCCCGGCGGTGCACCTGTGGACCCTGCGGAGCGTGGCCGAACAGCTCTCGCCGGCCTTCCCGGGGCGGGTCCACACCGTCGGCCACGGTGACACGTTCTCGGCGGCAGGGTTCGACGTGCAGGTGCACGGCGAACTGCACGCGGTGATCCATCCGGACATCCCCAGGATCACCAACATCGGTTTCCTCGTGGACGGTTCGGTCTTCCACCCGGGCGACGCGCTCACCGTGCCCGACCGGCCGGTGGACACGCTGATGCTGCCGGTCATGGCCCCCTGGAACAAGATCTCCGAGGTCATCGACTACGTACGGGAGGTGAAGCCCCGGCGTGCGATCGACATCCACGACGCCCTCCTCACCGACCTCGCCCGCCCGATCTACGACGCGCAGATCGGCAGCCTCGGCGGCGCGGACCACCGCCGGATGACCCCGGGGGACGCCGCCCGGCTCTGAAGCGGTGCGCCCCCGCTCCGGGCCGGCTGTCGGTGCGAGCCGCTAGGTTTGAGCTATGCGTATCGCCACCTGGAACGTCAATTCGATCACCGCCCGGCTCCCGAGGATGCTCGCCTGGCTGGAGAGCAGCGGCACGGACGTGCTGTGCGTCCAGGAGACCAAGTGCACGCTCGAGCAGTTCCCGGCCGACGAGCTGCGGGAGCTGGGCTACGAGAGCGCGGTCAACGCCACGGGCCGGTGGAACGGCGTCGCGCTGCTCTCCCGGGTCGGTCTCGCCGACGTCGTCACCGGTCTCCCCGACGGCCCCGCTTACGAGGGCGTGCAGGAGCCCCGGGCGATCGCGGCGACCTGCGGCCCGGCCCGCGTCTGGTCGGTCTACGTGCCCAACGGCCGCGAGGTCGGGCACGACCACTACGCGTACAAGCTGCGCTGGCTGGAGGCGCTCCGCAAGGCCGTCGCCGCGGACGCCGCCGCCGAGCTGCCCTTCGCGGTCCTCGGCGACTTCAACATCGCGCCGACGGACGAGGACGTCTGGGACCCGGCGCTCTTCGAGGGCGCCACGCACGTCACCGACGCCGAGCGCGCCGCTCTGGCCGCGCTCCGGGCGGAGGGCCTGTCCGACGTGATGCCGCGCCCGCTGAAGTACGACCGGCCGTACACGTACTGGGACTACCGCCAGCTCGGCTTCCCGAAGAACCGCGGTATGCGGATCGACCTGGTCCTGGGGAACGCCCCGTTCGCGGCCGCCGTCGCGGACGGCTACGTCGATCGCGAGGAGCGCAAGGGCAAGGGTGCCTCCGACCACGCACCGGTGGTCGTGGACCTCGACCTCTGACGGCCCCGCGCCGCGCCCGGCCGGAGGCCGGCGTCCTTGCGTGGCCTCGCCTCCGTCCGCACGCGGTGACCACTCACAGCGAGCAGCGACGAGTCCGGCCGGGCGAGGGCGTCCCGGCGTTGCGGCCCGCGGGCGGCGAGGGCCGCGAGTCCCTGTGTGCGTACGTGAGCCGGGACCGGCTCAGTGCACGGAGAACCCGCCGTCCACGAAGACCGACTGTCCGGTGACGTACGACGACGCGGCGCTCGCCAGGAAGACCGCGGCTCCCGCGAAGTCCTCCGCCAGGCCGTTGCGTCCCACCATGGTGCGCGCGGCCAGCGCCGCCACCCGGTCCGGATCGGACGACAGCCGCTCGTTGAGCGGCGTCATCACGAACCCCGGCACCAGGGTGTTGCAGGTGACGCCGTGCGGCGACCACGCCTCGGCCTGCGAGCGGGCCAGCGACTCCAGCGCGCCCTTGGAGACCCCGTACGCCCCACTGTGCACGAACGCCCGGTGCGCCTGCTGCGAGGTGATGTGGATGATCCGCCCGTACCCCCGCTCGGCCATGCCCGGCCCGTACCGCTGCCCCAGGAGGTAGGGGGCCTTGAGGTTCACCGCCATGGTGGTGTCCCAGACCTCCTCGTCCAGCTCGCCCATCGGCGGACGCAGGTTGATTCCCGCACAGTTGACCAGGATGTCCGGTTCCCCGAATACCTCGGCCGCTCTGTCGCCGGCCTCCCGTGCGCCGTCGCCGCTCCCCAGGTCGGCGCTCACCCAGGCCGCCCGGCAGCCCTCGGCGGTGAGTTCGCCGGCCGCACGCGACAGCTCGGCCTCCCTGCGCGCCACGAGCACCACGCTCGCTCCCGCGTGGGCGAGCGCCCCGGCGACACCCCGGCCGATGCCGGAGCTGCCGCCGGTCACCACGGCGACCCGGCCGTCCAGCGAGAAGAGTTCGGAGAGATAGTCGCGCGACGTCATCTCCGCAGCCTACGGGCTGTTCCCGCGCACCCGGCCCCGGGTCCCGGTCCCGAACGTCGCGCGCCCTGTGGTGCGGAGGCCGCCCGGGATGGGACCCTTGTGGCATGAACATCCCTTTCCTGGACAACTGGCGCAAGCGCCAGGACGGTACACAGGGGGTGGCTCTCGCAGCCGCCGTCGAGACCGATCCGGACGGCGTGGCCGAACTGCTCGCGGAATGCGAACTCCTGCGGGCCCGCGCGGCACAGTGCGGTCTCGAACTCGACGACAGCCCGGCCTCGTTGTCCGCGCTCGACCAGCTCCCGCCGCTGTGGCGCGACGACCCCGAGGAGCTTCCCTGGCTGGGTAACGACGCCGGCCTCTACCTCGGTACCGTCCTCGTACGCACCGTTCCCGGTGCCGTGTGGGACATCCTCGCCGGGAGGAAGCTCGTGGTGCGGCTGGCCTCGGGGCGCGAGATCGATGTCGTCGCGGCCGGTCTGGACTGGGCGATGACGGGCAGCCCCGAGCTGTCCGAGATGTACGCGGAGTCGGCCGAGAGCGGGCCGAGCGGCAAAACGCGATAAGCAGCCTTATGTGCTGCCGGTGCGTGTCGGCTCCTAAGTACCGGTCCGGCCTGGATAGTTTGCGCTGACCTCGGCACAGCGAAAAGTGGGTAGGGCAGCGTATGGCAGTCGATCCGTTGATCGAGCTGCGGGACGTCAACAAGTACTTCGGGAAGTTGCACGTCCTGCAGGACATCAATCTCACCGTCGGCCGCGGGGAGGTGGTGGTGGTCATCGGCCCCTCCGGATCGGGCAAATCCACGCTCTGCCGGACGATCAACAGACTCGAGACGATCCAGTCCGGTCACATCGCCATCGACGGGAAGCCCCTCCCGGAGGAGGGGAAGGGACTCGCCCAGCTCCGGGCCGAAGTCGGCATGGTCTTCCAGTCGTTCAACCTGTTCGCGCACAAGACCGTGCTGGCCAACGTCTCGCTCGCCCAGCTCAAGGTCCGCAAGCGCGGGAAGGAGGAGGCGGACCGGCGCTCCCGCGAACTGCTGGAGCGGGTCGGACTGGCCTCCCAGGCGGACAAGCTGCCCGCACAGCTCTCCGGAGGGCAGCAGCAGCGCGTCGCCATCGCCCGCGCCCTGGCCATGGATCCGAAGGCCCTCCTCTTCGACGAGCCCACCTCGGCGCTCGACCCGGAGATGATCAACGAGGTGCTGGAGGTGATGCGCCAGCTCGCCCGCGAGGGCATGACCATGGTGGTCGTCACCCACGAGATGGGGTTCGCCAGGTCGGCCGCCAACCGCGTGGTGTTCATGGCCGACGGCCGCATCGTCGAGGACCGCACGCCGGAGGAATTCTTCACCGCTCCCGAGAGCGACCGCGCCAAGGACTTCCTGTCCAAGATCCTCAAGCACTGACAGGGGCACCGTGTTGCGTACGAGGAACATCGCGGCCCTGCTCGCGGGCCTGCTGCTCGCCGCGCTGGCCGCCGGCTGCGGCAGGGAGGGCAGCCCGCCGGTCAAGGGCCCGAAGGCCGGGCAACTGCCCCACTACACCGTCGACACGGGCTTCCGGCTGCCCGGGTCGAAGACCTGGACCCAGGCCAAGAGGCGCGGCTACCTGGTCGTCGGCGCCAAGGAGGACCAGCCCTACCTCGGCGAGAAGGACCCCGCCACCGGTGTCTACTCCGGCTTCGACATCGAGATCGCCCGCATGATGGCGGCGTCCCTGGGCTTCGAGCCCAAGACGATCCGCTTCCGCACGATCGCCTCCGCCAACCGCGAGACCGCGCTCCAGAACGGCCAGATCGACTACTACGTCGGCACGTACACGATCAACGACAAGCGCAAGAAGCTCGTGGGCTTCGCCGGCCCCTACTACATGGCCGGCCAGAGCCTGCTCGTACGCACCGACGAGAACGACATCCACGGGCCCCAGGACCTGGCGGGCAGGACCGTCTGCTCGGCCGCCGGCTCCACGCCGTACCAGCGCATCGCCGCCGACTACCCCAGGGCGAAGCTCGTCGCCTACGACACCTACTCGATCTGCGTCGACAACCTCCTGACCTACCAGGTCGACGCCGTCACCACCGACGACGCCATCCTGCTCGGCTTCGCGGCCAAGGCCCCGAAGGAGATGAAGGTCGTCGGCAAGCCCTTCTCCGAGGAGCCGTACGGCATCGGCGTGCCGCACGCGGACGACGCGCTGCGCTTCGCCCTCGACGACGCACTGGAGGCGAACGAGAAGAACGGCAACTGGAGGAAGGCGTTCGAGGCCACCCTGGGGCTCTCCGGAGTGCCCGCGCCGACACCGCCGCCCATCGACCGCTACCCGGCGAACTGAGGGGCCGGCCACCGTGTACGTACTGACAGACAACTTCTCGCTCTACGGCAAGGGCTTCCTCGGCACCCTGGAGCTCACCGTCTACTCCTCGATCCTCGCCCTGCTGCTCGGTTTCGTCATGGCGTCCTTCCGGGTCGCGCCCGTCGGCTCGCTCCGGGTGATCGGCACCGTGTGGGTCGCGGTGCTCCGCAACACCCCGCTGACGCTGCTGTTCTTCGCCGTCCTGCTCGGGCTCCCGCGGTTCGGGCTGGTGCTGCCCTTCAAGGTCTTCGCGGTCCTCGCCCTCGGCTGCTACACCTCGGCCTTCATCTGCGAGGCTCTGCGCTCCGGCATCAACACCGTGCCCACGGGCCAGGGAGAGGCGGCCCGCAGTCTCGGTCTGTCCTTCGGGCAGACACTGGGCAACGTGGTGCTTCCGCAGGCCTTCCGGTCGGTGATCCCGCCCGTCGGCTCGACCCTCATCGCCCTGGCCAAGAACTCGGCGATCGCGGGGGCCTTCAGCGTCACCGAGCTGCTCGGCACCTACAAGCCGCTCAACGAACTCGGCTACAGCATCATCTGGTCGTTCGTCTGGATCGCCGTCGGATACCTGATCATCACCCTGTCCATCAGTGCGCTCTTCAACCTGATGGAGAAGCGCTGGGGAGTCGCTCGATGACCCATTCCGCCACTGCCCTGTACGACATCCCCGGCCCCGTCACCCGCAGACGGCATCGCCTCTACGGGATCGCCGCGACGGTCCTCATCCTCGCGGCCCTCGGCTGGCTGCTGTATCTCCTCTTCGACACGGACCAGTTCACCGCGGCCAAATGGTCACCCTTCACCTACAAGGGCATCCAGGAACTGCTGCTGCGGGGCCTCGGCAACACTCTGAAGGCCTTCGCGTACGCGGCGGTGCTCTCCCTCGCGCTCGGGGCGGTGCTCGCGGTCGGGCGCCTGTCCGAGCACCGGCCGGTGCGCTGGCTCTCCACGCTCCTGGTCGAGTTCTTCCGGGCCATGCCCGTCCTGGTGATGATCTTCTTCATCTTCGTCGCACTCAAGGTGCAGCCGCTGCCCGCGCTGGTCGCCGGGCTGACCCTCTACAACGGCTCCGTACTCGCCGAGGTCTTCCGCACGGGCATCAACTCCGTGGAACGGGGCCAGCGGGAGGCGGCGTACGCGCTGGGCCTGCGCAAGACGCAGGTCACCACGTACGTCCTGGCCCCCCAGGCCGTGCGCGCGATGATGCCCACCATCATCAGTCAGCTGGTCGTGGCCCTGAAGGACACCTCTCTGGGCTTCCTGATCACCTACGAGGAGTTCCTCCACGCGGGCAAGCTGATCGCCTCGAACCTCGACTACGATCTGCCGTTCATCCCCGTGGTCATGGTGATCTCGCCCATCTACATCGGGATGTGCATGCTGCTCTCCTGGTTCGCCAACTGGGTGGGCGGACGGCAGCGGCGCAATCCGAAGACGGAGGCGGTGGGCGTCGCCCCCGCCGAACCAGGGACGCTGCTGCCGGGCAGGCAGGAGCCTCGGGTCTGATCCGCACGTCGGACCCGAGCCCGCACGGCAGCGGCCGGTGATCACCCCTCGCCCACGGGACAGCCGGTCCCGGGGGGCGGGGAGAAGGTCAGCTGCGAGCCGGGCGGAATGTGCCGGACGTACAGAAGATCGACGGCGTCGATCACCAGGGCCGGCGGTCGCCGGCCGGGACGGCGTAGGCGGCGGAGAACGCTTCCGGGTCTACGCCGCGACGGCCGGTGCGGTGACCGCCGTGGAACACGGAGGGGGCGTTGCCGACCACCATGTCGAGGCCGGGCGGACCCTCGTCGCCGAGCAAGGGTGACGAGGGTGCCGCTCTCCTCGGTACCGGTGACGTGTGCGCACCGCGTGCGGGCGACAGGCGCCCGCCGTTCCGGGGCAGGGCGCTCAGGGCTTGCGCGCGACAAGTCCCCACTGGTCGACGGCTGTCGGGTTCTCCTCGGTGGGGCGCCAGTACGCGATCGAGACGAAGCCGGGCTCGAGCAGCTCCAGCCCCTCGGCGCACCCCGTGATCTCCTGCGGCTCACGCACCAGGTAGGGCGGGTTGTCACCCGAGTCGTACGCCTCCTGCGCCGCGAGCGTCTGCGGTGTCTTGACCGTGTCGCAGAGCACCAGATAACTTCCCGGGGCCATCCGGGCCATGTACCGCTGCACCACGCTGATCCCGTCGGCCGGGGTCAGATGTCCCAGGGTCGACAGCAGGAGCACGGCCACCGGCTCGGAGAGGTCCAGCGTCTTCGCCGCCTCGTCCACCACCTCGTCGGTGTGCGACAGGTCCGCGTCGACGTACGCGGTCCGGCCCTCCGGTGCGCTGGTCAGCAGGGCGGCGGCGTGGACCAGCACGATGGGGTCGTTGTCCACGTAGACGATCCGGGAGTCCGGGGCGACGGCCTGCGCGACCTCGTGGGTGCTGTTCTCGACGGGCAGGCCCGTCCCCACGTCCAGGAACTGGCGTACGCCGAGGCCGGCGAGGTGCCGGACCGCGCGTGCCTGGAAGGCGCGCGAGGCCTGCGCGATGTCGGCCATCTGCGGATAGGCGGACGTGACCGCGTCGGCCAGCTCCCGGTCCACCGGGTAGTTGTCCTTCCCGCCCAGCCACGCGTTCCACACCCGCGCCGAATGCGGAATGTCCGACCGGATCTGCTTGCGGAACTCGGCGTCGTCAAAAGTCATCGGTTTCTCCTACTAGCCACGCACTCTGCGCAGTTGGGCCCAGAGGTCAGCGGATCGCGCTCACCATCCGACCGTACCCTTACCACGCGGGGGAGCGCCCGGTGCCGGGGCCCTGGTCGCCGACCGGATCCCCGGCCGGGGAGGCCGCTGCCCGCACTCCTCGCGCCGTTCGTCGCCGGGCGGGGTGCGCTCGAACGCCGTACGCTCACGGCCGGGCCGGGCACCGCGTCGGCCGCCGTCCTCGCAGGGCGGTCCCCTCCCGCCGGGGACCGTCGCGGGGCGGCCCGCCGGCTCAGGCGTACGCGTTCACACTGACCGGACGGGTCCCGGTGTACGGGACCCAGCCCTGGAGGGTGGCGGGCAGCCCCACACGGCTGTTGCAGTCGATCACCTGGAAGTGCAGATGCGGTGCCGTGGAGTTGCCCGTGCTGCCCGACCAGCCGACGATCCTGCCCTGCGGTACCCAGTCGCCCGGCTCGTAGAACGACCTGTTCAGGTGTGCGTAGTGGGTGCACTGGCCGTTCGAGTGACGGATGAGCACCTCGATGCCGTTCTGCCAGTACGGCGACCAGTTCGAGAAGACGATGGTGCCCGCCTGCGCCGCGGACACCTCGTAGTTGGCGGGGAGGCCGAAGTCCCAGGCGTACTCGTTGTAGGGGCCGGTGTGCGAGTACGTACCCTCCGGACCCTGGGTGACCGTGTACGCCTCACCCGCCGGGTAGGGCAGTTCGTAGTAGTAGTCCACGGCCGAGGCCGGGGAGGCCCCCGTCATCGTGATGCCCACTGCCGTCAGCAGGGCGCTCGCCGCCACCGCCGTGCGGCGCAGGCCCCTCTTCATTCTGCTCATGTGCGTCTCCGTTCGCGTTCCACCAGCACCGGTCTCCGCTTCCCGTCGGGGCGGACCAGAGCAAGGGTCGGCTGCGCGCGAACGTTCGCACAAGGGCCCCAGGGGCCTGTGGCCGGTCCCTGCCACCAGCCCGACTTCCGGGCGTGGGAACCCCTTTGAGGCGTCTGTCCGCCGATCGCGGTGCCGGGGCTGACCCGGCCGTTCCACGGCCGCGCGGACGGGCGTACGCGCCGGCGATGGCCGGACGACCGGCCGAGGCGGTCCTGACGATCCCGCCGGTGCGGCGTTACCCTGCGCGGACGATTCTCGACTGGAGGTACGGATGCGTCGTTCCGCAGGCCGGAATGTGTCGTTGCTGAGTGTCATCGCCGTCATCGGCTCGCTCGGTGCCGCGGCCCCCGTGGCCGCCTCACCCCTCGCGCCACCACCCAAGTCACCGGTGGCGGTGGGATATGGGGGAGCGGTGGCGAGCGTCGACGCGGACGCGTCGGCGGCCGGTATCGAGGTGCTCCGCAAGGGGGGCAACGCCGTCGACGCGGCCGTGGCGACGGCTGCCGCCCTGGGTGTCACCGAGCCGTACTCGGCGGGCATCGGAGGCGGAGGCTACTTCGTCTACTACGACGCCGCCGAGCGCTCCGTACAGACCATCGACGGCCGGGAGACGGCGCCCCGCAGCGCCGACTCCTCGCTGTTCCTGGAGAACGGACGGCCCATCCCGTTCAACGACGCCGTCACCAGTGGCCTCGGCGTCGGAACCCCCGGAACGCCTGCCACCTGGGCCAAGGCGCTCGACGCCTGGGGCAGCACCTCACTGGGCAAGCTGCTGAAGCCGGCCGAACGGCTGGCACGCGACGGTTTCGTCGTCGACGACACCTTCCGCTCGCAGACCGCGGGCAACCAGGCCCGGTTCGCCGACTTCCCGGCCTCCGCGAAGCTCTTCCTGCCGGGCGGCGAACTCCCGGCCGTCGGCTCCCTCTTCAAGAACCCCGACCTGGCCCGGACGTACGAGACCCTGGGCCGCGAGGGGGTCGACGAGCTGTACCGGGGCGAGCTGGCCCGGGACATCGTGTCGACGGTCCGTAAGCCCCCCGTCGCCCCGGACGCGACCCGGGTGGTGCGCCCCGGCGACCTCACGGCCACGGACCTGAAGGCCTACCGCGCCCTGCACCGGGCCCCGACGAAGGTCGGCTACCGGGGCCTGGACGTCTACGGCATGGCCCCCTCCTCCTCGGGCGGTACGAGCGTGGGCGAGGCGCTCAACATCCTCGAGTCCACCGACCTCTCGAAGGCGAGCGAGGCGCGCTACCTGCACCGGCTGATCGAGGCGAGCCGGATCGCCTTCGCCGACCGGGGGCGCTGGGTCGGCGACCCGGCGTTCGAGGACGTGCCCACCCGCGGGCTGCTCAGCCAGCGATTCGCCGACTCACGCGAGTGCCTCATCAAGGACGACGCGGTCCTCACCAGCCCGCTCGCCCCCGGTGATCCGATCCACCCCACGCCCTGCGCGGCCGGTGACGCGGCTGCCCCGACGACGTTCGAGGGCGAGAACACGACCCACCTGACCACGGCCGACAAGTGGGGCAACGTGGTCGCGTACACGCTGACCATCGAGTCGACGGGCGGCAGCGGCATCACCGTGCCGGGGCGGGGTTTCCTGCTCAACAACGAACTGACGGACTTCTCCTTCGCGCCCGCCGCCCCGGCGGTGCACGACCCGAACCTGCCCGGTCCGGGCAAGCGGCCGAGGTCGTCCATCTCGCCGACCATCGTGCTGGAGCACGGCAGGCCGGTACTGGCCCTGGGCTCGCCGGGCGGCGCGACGATCATCACCACCGTGCTGCAGTCGCTCACCGGCCACCTGGACCGCCAACTCCCGCTCGTCGAGGCGATCGCGGCGCCCCGCGCCAGCCAGCGCAACTCGGCCACCACCGAGATCGAGCCGGGGCTGTGGGACAGCCCGGTGCGCGGTCAGCTGGAGGCGCTCGGCCACGTCTTCAAGGCGAACCCGGAGATCGGGGCGGCCACCGGGGTCCAGCGGCTGCCGGACGGACGCTGGCTCGCGGCCGCCGAAAAGGTGCGCCGGGGCGGCGGTTCGGCCATGGTGGTGCGGCCGGGCGGCCGTCCGTGACCGTGCGGTCAGCGCCGTGACGCGGGGCCGGTGCGACGGGGCAGCCCGCGCACCGGCCCCGGCCTTCGGGCCGGATCCGCGAGGGGCGTCCCGGCCGGGCCTGCCCCTCTCGGGCGCCGGGGGCGCCGCTCCGGGCGCGGGCAGGGCCTCGGGTGGGAGGTCCTCCACTCCGCCGACGTGATACGGAGTAGGGTCGCGACCGTGACTCTCCAGGACTTCTCCCGCAGCGAGTACGTCAGTCTGACCACCTACCGCAAGGACGGCACGCCCGTGGCCACCCCGGTCTGGGCGGCTGCCGAGGACGGTGTGCTGTACATCTGGACCCGGACCGATTCCTGGAAGGTCAAGCGGCTGCGTCGCGACAGCCGGGTGCGTGTCACCGTCTGCGACGTCCGTGGCCGGATCGCGGAGGGCGCGCCCAGCGCCGAGGGCACGGCCCGCCTGCTCGATGCGACGGAGACCGCCGCGGTCCGCAAGGTACTCGCCCGTAAGTACAGCTGGAAGTTCTGGCTCGTGGACCGTCCGGCCGCCCTCGTACGGTTCGGCAAGCGGCCCCACACCGGGATCGCCGTCACCTTCTGAGCGGCGCGCGCCGGGGCCCGGCGCTCCTGATGTCCCGCGAACGGAAGTGTGCGCTCTTCCTGTGCCATGCAACGACGCCGCGTAGCGCGCTCACGCCGTCCTCCCCGGGGCGATCTCGGCGATCAGGTCCTCGACCAGGGCCCTGATCGCGTCGCGGATCGGGCGCACCGCCTCGACGCCCTGGCCGGCCGGGTCCTCCAGCTTCCAGTCCAGGTACCGATTGCCGGGGAAGACGGGGCAGGTGTCGCCGCAGCCCATGGTGACGCACACGTCCGAGGCGCGGACCGCTTCGGTGGTGAGGACCTTCGGCATCTCCTCGGAGATGTCGATGCCGACCTCCGCCATGGCCTCGACGGCGGCCGGATTGACCCGGTCTCCGGGGGCGGAGCCGGCGGAACGAACCTCGACGCGGTCTCCGGCCAGGTGGGTCAGCCACGCGGCGGCCATCTGGGAGCGGCCGGCGTTGTGGACGCAGACGAACAGGACGGACGGCTTGTCGGCCATGGTGAGCGTTCTCTCTCGTCGCACGGCGGAACCCGGCCGCCGATGACTTCAGTGCCCGCTGGTGTCAGCGAGTGACGGTGTGACAGTATCAGCGCATGCTGACTTCAGTCGATCCTGATGTGATCCGGGTGCTGGGTGATCCGCTCCGCCTGCGGATCGTGACCCTGCTGGCGCGCGAGACACTTTGCACGACGCATCTGGTCGAGGAGACCGGAGCCAAGCAGACCAACCTGTCCAACCACATGAAGGTGCTGCGCGAGGCCGGGCTGGTGGAGACCGAGCCGTGCGGCCGTTTCGTCTACTACAAGCTCAAGCCCGAGGTCCTGGCGGGCCTGTCCCAGCAGTTCGCCGAACTCGCCGCCTCCGCCCGCACCGCTGCCGGGAACAGGAGGGCGTGCCCGTGACCTCCACCGAGCCCACCACCGCCCCCGCCCGGGGTGCGGGCCTCGCCGGGGACGACTCGGTCGTCAGGAAGCTCTCCACCCTCGACCGCTACCTCGCGGTGTGGATCCTGCTCGCCATGGCCGTCGGCCTGGCCCTGGGTCGCCTGATCCCGGGGATGGACGACGCGCTCGCGAAGATCGAGATCGGCGGGATCTCCCTGCCGATCGCGCTCGGCCTGCTCGTCATGATGTACCCGGTCCTCGCCAAGGTCCGCTACGACCGGCTCGACCGCGTGACCGGCGACCGGAAGCTGATGATCTCCTCGCTGGTCATCAACTGGATCGTCGGGCCCGCGGTGATGTTCGCCCTCGCGTGGACCTTCCTGCCGGACCTGCCCGAGTACCGCACCGGCCTGATCATCGTGGGGCTCGCCCGCTGTATCGCCATGGTCATCATCTGGAACGACCTCGCCTGCGGTGACCGCGAGGCCGCCGCCGTCCTGGTCGCGCTGAACTCGGTGTTCCAGGTGCTCGCCTTCGGGTTCCTGGGATGGTTCTACCTCGACCTGCTGCCGCGCTGGATGAACCTCGGCGACGGCCAGGGCCTGGACGTCTCCGTGTGGCACATCGCGCTGAACGTCGTCATCTTCCTCGGCATCCCGCTGCTGGCCGGCTTCCTCACCCGCCGCGTCGGCGAGCGGAAGCTGGGCCGCTCCGGCTACGAGGCCGGGTTCCTGCCGAAGATCGGCCCGTGGGCTCTGTACGGGCTGCTCTTCACGATCGTCATCCTCTTCGCCCTGCAGGGCGGGACCATCACCTCCCGGCCGCTGGACGTCGCCCGGATCGCGCTGCCGTTGCTGGTCTACTTCGCGATCATGTTCTTCGGTACGTTCCTGCTCGGCAGGGGCCTCGGGCTCGCCTACGACCGCACCGCGACCCTCGCCTTCACCGCGGCGGGCAACAACTTCGAGCTGGCCATCGCGGTCGCCATCGCCACCTTCGGCGTCACGAGCGGGCAGGCGCTCTCCGGCGTCGTCGGCCCGCTCATCGAAGTCCCGGTGCTGATCGGCCTGGTCCACGTCGCGCTCGCCTGGCGAAGGAGGTTCGCCGCCGACGCGGTGACGACGGCCCCATGACGCGGCACACGGAAGTGGTGGTGATCGGCGGCGGCCAGGCGGGGCTCGCCGCCGGCTACCACTGAGCCGCCAGGGCCTCGACCACGTCATCCTGGACGCGGACGCGGCACCCGGCGGGGCCTGGCAGCACATGGGGGACTCCCTGCACCTGTCCTCCCCGGCCGGGTACTCCTCCCTGCCCGGCCGCCTCATGCCCGCCCAGCCCGGCGAGCCCTACCCGGACGCCCGGCACGTGGTGGACTACCTCGCCGACTACGAGCAGCGCTACGGTCTGCCCGTCCGGCACGGCACCCGCGTGCGGTCCGTACGCCGCGAGGCGGGCGCCCTCCGCCGTTGCGGTCAGGCGGTGGCCGGAGGGGTCAGCAGCTTGCCCATGGCGGCCAGGACGGACGGCTCGACCCGGTAGTAGACCCACGTGCCGCGCCGTTCGGAGGTGAGCAGCCCGGCTTCCTTGAGCTTCTTCAGGTGGTGGGACACCGTGGGCTGGGAGACGCCCACATCGCTGATGTCGCACACGCACGCCTCCCCGCCCTCGTGCGAGGCCACGGCGGAGAACAGGCGCAGCCGGACCGGGTCACCGAGCGCCTTGAACATCCGCGCGGCGGTCTCGGCCTCGCTCGCGCCCATGGGGCGCTCCGCCAAGGGCGGACAGCAGGGCGCCACCCCCTGGCCGTCGGCGGGTTCGAGCAGCAGTGGCGCCTTCACATGCGACATGCGTCTATGTTGACACACGTCGAATCAGCACGGGGAGGGCCGTCGCGGCGCTTCACCGGCGAGCTGCCACTTCGATGAATGTCTATGTTGACGCTTGTCGATGCAAGTGTCATGCTGGGCCGCGCAAGCCATCGACAGTTGTCGAAATACCCAAGGAGTCGCCGTGAATGCGTCCCCCGCCACCGAGCTGCCCGTCGTCGTGGTCGGGGCCGGACCCGCCGGGCTGGCCGCCGCCGCCCACCTGCTCGGCCACGGCCTCCAGCCCTTGGTCCTGGAAGCCGGGCCCACCGCCGGTGCCGCGGTGCGCGAGTGGTCGCACGTGCGCCTGTTCTCCACCTGGAGCGAGATCGTCGACCCGGCCGCGGAAGAGCTCCTCGCCCCCACCGGCTGGACCCGGCCCGACCCGGCTGTCTGTCCCTCCGGCGGCGACTGGGCCAACCTCTACCTGCAGCCGCTCGCCGACGTGCTCGGCGACCGCGTCCGCCTCGGTGCGACGGTCACCGGTGTCTCACGGGCCGGCCGGGACCGGATCGTCGACGCCGACCGCGACCGGCAGCCCTTCGTCGTCCACGTCGCCCTCACCGGCGGCCGCGAGGAACGCCTCGTGGCGCGCGCCGTCATCGACGCCTCCGGCACCTGGGCCACGCCGTCCCCGGCCGGCGGCAGCGGCCTTGCCGCCATCGGCGAGCGTGCGGCCGCCGACCGGATCACCTACCGCGTCCCGGACCTCGAGGACCCGGCCGTCCGCGCCCGTCACGCCGGCCGGCGCACCGCGGTGATCGGCTCCGGCGCCTCCGCGTTCACCGCACTCGCCTACCTCGCCGACCTGGCGAAGTCCGACGGAGGCGCGGGCGCGAAGGCGGTGTGGGTCCTGCGCCGCGGCATCTCGGGTTCCACCTTCGGCGGCGGAGAAGCCGACCAGCTCCCCGCGCGGGGTGCCCTGGGCCTGGCGGCGAAGGCCGCCGTCGACGCCGGTCACGCGGACGCGGTCACCGGCTTCCGCACCGAGGCGATCGAGCGCGACGCCGAGGGTGGCCTGGTCCTGGTGGGTGAGGACGGGCGCCGCCTGGACGCGGTCGACGAGGTGATCGTGCTGACGGGCTTCCGTCCGGACCTGTCCTTCCTGGCCGAGCTGCGCCTGGGCCTCGACGAACGCCTGCAGGCTCCGGCCGCCCTGGCACCGCTGATCGACCCCAACCAGCACTCCTGCGGCACCGTCTACCCGCACGGCCACCGCGAGCTCTCCCACCCCGAACAGGGCGTCTACCTGGTCGGCATGAAGTCCTACGGCCGCGCCCCGACGTTCCTGGCCATGACCGGCTACGAGCAGGTCCGCTCGGTCGCCGCCGCGATCGCCGGCGACCTCGACTCCGCCGACCGTGTGGAACTCACCCTCCCGGAGACCGGAGTGTGCGGCGGTGCCGGCCTGTTCGACGCCCCAGGGGCCGAGGAGGCCGACGCCGGCTGCTGCGCACCCGCTCCGCAACTCGTCCGGATCGCCGCACCCGTCACCGCCGGGGCGGCAGCCGATCGCAGCCCGGCGGGCGGCTGCTGCGGCTCCTGACCGTACCTCCCGTACGCGGGGCCGCGACCGGCGCGGGGGACCGGTCGCGGCCCCGGCCCCCCCCGGGCGACCGGGGGCCCGCACCGACGTCCGCGCCCGGAGCCACCCGGGCCCCCGGCGGGTGTGGACCGCTCGGGTGTGAAACATGATCGACTCCACCGGTTCACGGCGATGGTCTTGCCCCGCCGTGTGGCGGGGCTTACGTTCTCCTCCTACGCACTGTGTCTACGTGCGTAGAGCATGCGTAGAGGCTCTCTGACGCCACGTCGAAGGAGCAGCTCATGTCCCACGTCGTACGCGCCGCACTCGTCCAGGCGACCTGGACCGGCGACACCGAATCCATGATCGCCAAGCATGAGGACCATGCCCGCGAGGCCGCCCGGCAGGGTGCGAAGATCATCGGTTTCCAGGAGGTGTTCAACGCCCCCTACTTCTGCCAGGTGCAGGATCCCGAGCACTACCGGTGGGCCGAGGCGGTCCCGGACGGTCCCACCGTCCGGCGGATGCGGGACCTGGCCCGCGAGACCGGCATGGTGATCGTCGTCCCGGTCTTCGAGTTCGAGCAGTCGGGCTTCTACTACAACACCGCCGCCGTGATCGACGCCGACGGCTCCTACCTCGGCAAGTACCGCAAGCATCACATCCCCCAGGTCAAGGGCTTCTGGGAGAAGTACTACTTCAAGCCGGGCAACGCCGGCTGGCCGGTCTTCGACACGGCGGTCGGCAAGGTCGGCGTGTACATCTGCTACGACCGGCACTTCCCCGAGGGGTGGCGGCAACTCGGCCTCAACGGAGTCCAGTTGGTGTACAACCCGTCGGCCACCTCGCGCGGCCTCTCCGGCTACCTGTGGCAGCTGGAACAGCCCGCCTCCGCCGTGGCCAACGAGTACTTCATCGCCGCGATCAACCGGGTCGGGCAGGAGGAGTACGGCGACAACGACTTCTACGGCACCAGCTACTTCGTCGACCCGCGCGGACAGTTCGTCGGCGACGTCGCCAGCGACAAGGAGGAGGAACTCCTCGTACGCGACCTCGACTTCGGGATGATCGAGCAGGTCCGCCGGCAGTGGGCGTTCTACCGGGACCGTCGGCCGGACGCGTACGACGGGCTGGTGGAGCCGTGAGCGGTCTGTACGAGCGGCACCGCGCCGTCAGCCCGGACTGGCTGACCCTCTACTACCGGCAGCCCCTGGAGCTCACCCACGGCGAAGGGCGCCACGTCTGGGACGTGGACGGCAACCGCTACCTCGACTTCTTCGGTGGCATCCTCACCACCATGACCGCGCATGCCCTTCCCGAGGTGACGAAAGCCGTCTCCGAGCAGGCCGGCCGCATCATCCACTCCTCGACGCTCTACCTCAACCGCCCGATGGTCGAACTCGCCGAGCGCATCGCCCACCTCTCCGGCATCCCCGACGCACGGGTCTTCTTCACCACCTCGGGCACCGAGGCCAACGACACCGCGCTGCTGCTCGCCACGGCGTACAGCGGGTCGAACCAGATCCTGGCGATGCGCAACAGCTACCACGGACGGTCGTTCTCGGCGGTGTCCGTCACGGGCAACCGGGCCTGGTCGCCCACGAGTCTGTCTCCGCTGCAGACCATGTACGTCCACGGCGGGGTCCGGAGCCGCGGGCCGTACGCCGAACTGAGCGACGAGCGGTTCGTCCAGGCCTGCGTGGCCGATCTGGAGGACCTGCTCGGCCACACGCGGGGAGCCGCGGCGCTGATCGCCGAACCCGTCCAGGGCGTCGGCGGCTTCACGGCACCCCCCGACGGGCTCTACGCGGCCTTCCGGGAGGTCCTGGCCCGGCACGGTGTCCTCTGGATCTCGGACGAGGTGCAGACCGGCTGGGGGCGCACCGGCGAGCACTTCTGGGGCTGGCAGGCCCATGCGGAGAACGGTCCGCCGGACATCCTGACGTTCGCCAAGGGCATCGGCAACGGGATGTCCATCGGCGGCGTCGTCGCCCGCGCCGACGTCATGAACTGCCTGGACGCCAACTCCATCTCGACGTTCGGCGGTTCCCCGGTCACCATGGCGGCCGGGCTGGCCAACCTCACCTACCTGCTGGAGCACGACCTCCAGGGCAACGCCCGGCGGGTCGGCGGACTGCTCGTCGAGCGGCTCCGAGCCGTCGGCGCGGCCTCTGCGGCCGTACGTGAGGTGCGGGGACGAGGCCTCATGATCGGTATCGAGCTCGCCAGGCCGGGCACCGACGAGGCGGACCCCGAGGCCGCGGCGGCCGTGCTCGAAGCGGCCCGCGCCGGCGGGCTGCTCATCGGCAAGGGGGGCGGTCACGACACCAGCGTCCTGCGGATCGCGCCGCCGCTGTCGCTCACCGTCGCCGAGGCGGAGGAGGGCGCGGAAATCCTGTCCGAAGCACTGCGAGCGGCCGGGTGACGGCACACGCGGAACGGTCGCCGACCGGACGCGTCCCGCATCCGCCGCGAGGGGAGCAGAAGCCATGACACGTACGCTGATCACCGGCGGTCTGGTCGTCACCGCCTCGGACGAACTGCACGCCGATGTGCTCGTCGAGGGCGGCCGCGTGGTGGCCCTGGCCACGCACGACAGCCACGGGTGGACCGCCGGGCACAGGATCGACGCCAGGGGGAAGTACGTCATCCCCGGCGGGGTCGACGCCCACACGCACATGGAGATGCCCTTCGGCGGGACCTTCGCCTCCGACACCTTCGAGACGGGGACGCGGGCCGCGGCGTGGGGTGGCACGACGACCATCGTCGATTTCGCCATCCAGCCCAAGGGCGGGTCGCTCGGCGAGGGACTCGACGCGTGGCACGAGAAGGCGGACGGGCGGTGCGCCGTCGACTACGGGTTCCACATGATCATGTCCGACGTGAACCCGTCCTCGCTGAGGGAGATGGACACGCTCGTCTCGGAGGGCGTCACCTCGTTCAAACTCTTCACCGCGTACCCCGGGGTCTTCCTCTCCGACGACGGCCAGATCCTGCGGGCGATGCAGCAGGCCGCGGGGAACGGCGGGCTGGTGATGACGCACGCGGAGAACGGTCTCGCCATCGACGTACTGGTCGAACAGGCACTGGCGCGTGGCGAGAGGGACCCGCGCCACCACGGTGAGGTCCGCAAGGCCCTCCTGGAGGCGGAGGCCACGCACCGGGTGATCAAGCTGAGCCAGGTGGCGGGCGCCTCCCTGTACGTCGTGCACGTCTCGGCGCAGGAGGCACTGGCCGAACTGGCCCGGGCCCGGGACGAGGGCCTCCCCGTCTTCGGCGAGACGTGCCCGCAGTACCTGTTCCTGTCGACCGGCAACCTCGCGGAACCGGACTTCGAGGGCGCGAAGTACGTGTGCTCCACCCCGCTCCGCCCCGAGGAGCACCAGGCGGCGCTGTGGCGCGGACTGCGGACCAACGATCTGCAGGTGGTGTCCACGGACCACTGTCCCTTCTGTTTCAAGGGGCAGAAGGAGATGGGGCGCGGGGACTTCTCCAAGATCCCGAACGGCATGCCGGGTGTGGAGAACCGTATGGACCTGCTGCACCAGGCCGTGGTCGAGGGCCGGATCAGCCGGCGCCGCTGGATCGAGATCGCCTGCGCGACCCCGGCCAGGATGTTCGGCCTGTACCCGAAGAAGGGCACGATCGCGCCGGGTTCCGACGCCGACATCGTCATCTACGACCCCGGCGCGGAACAGGTCATCTCCGCCGAGACGCACCACATGAACGTCGACTACTCGGCCTACGAGGGCAAGCGGGTGACGGGCCGGGTGGAGACGGTGCTGTCCCGGGGTGTCCCCGTGATCGCGGACGGGGAGTACGTGGGCCACGCGGGCCACGGGACGTACCTGCCCCGGGGGATCAGCCAGTACGTGTGAGACACGCCCCCGCAGCTCACCGGCCGGCCGAAGCCTTCCGGCTGGCGCGGGAGCGTCCTCTCGCCCCTCCTCCGGGCCCGCACGGCCGCACACCGCCCGGTATGTCCCCCTACGGGATGATCCCCGCCGGGCACACCACCCGCGGCGCGGCACCCTCGCGCACCGACCGCCCGTTCCGCCACCAGGAGCAGCCATGGACTTCGGACTCGTCCTCCAGACCGACCCTCCCGCCTCGGCCGTCGTGGACCTCATGCGCCGTGCGGAACGCAACGGGTTCCGCTACGGGTGGACCTTCAACTCAACCGTTCTCTGGCAGGAGCCGTACGTCATCCACAGCCGCGTTCTGGAGCACACCGAGCGGCTGATCGTCGGTCCGATGGTGACCAACCCGTCCACCCGCACCTGGGAGGTCACCGCCTCCACCTTCGCCACCCTCAACGAGATGTACGGGAACCGCACCGTCTGCGGCATCGGGCGGGGCGACTCGGCGATGCGGGTGGCCGGGCGCAAGCCCAACACCCTGGCCAGGCTCGGCGAGGCCATCGACGCGATCCGCGACCTCGCCGAAGGGCGCGAGGCCTCCGTCGACGGGCAGCGGGTCCGGCTCCCCTGGGTGAAGGACGGAAGGCTGCCCGTCTGGATGGGGGCGTACGGGCCGAAGGCACTCGCCCTGGCCGGGGAGAAGGCCGACGGGTTCATCCTCCAGCTGGCCGACCCGTACCTCACCGAGTGGATGGTCAAGGCGGTGCGCGAATCGGCCGCCGCCGCGGGCAGGGACCCGGACTCGGTCACCATCTGCGTCGCCGCGCCCGCCTACGTGGGCGACGACCTGGACCACGCCCGCCGGCAGTGCCGCTGGTTCGGCGGCATGGTCGGCAACCACGTCGCCGACCTCGTCTCCCGGTACGGCGAGCACTCCGGCCTCGTACCCGAAGCGCTCACGGCGTACATCGCCGGGCGGTCCGGGTACGACTACAGCCACCACGGCCGCGCCGGGAACCCGGACACGGCCTTCGTGCCCGACGAGATCGTGGACCGCTTCTGCCTGCTGGGGCCGGCCGAGGCGCACATCGAGAAGCTGAAGGTGCTGCGCGACCTCGGGGTCGACCAGTTCGCCGTGTACGACATGCACGACGCGAAGGAGGCGACGATCGACGCCTACGGCTCCACGGTCATCCCCGCCCTGTCCACCTGACCCGCTCCGCTCCCGCCAGACCCGCACGCTCCCCGTGCGCCCGGCCCTACCGGTACGGCCCGCACCCCGTCCCGCCCGCCCGGCCACTCGTACACGCACCGGCTGTCCGCACCACCCCGCGCCCCGCACGGCACCGCTCCCGGGCGAAGGGTCCAGCCGCCATGACCGCGACCGTCCCGCCGGCGGGACAGCCCTCAGCCCCGCGCGGTGAGCCGCACCCGGCAGTGCCTGCCGCAGGACGCCACGGGGAGGGTCACCTGCCGGTCGGCGGTCACGGGTACGGAGCGAGGTGCTGTCCGGTCACGGCGCCGCTTCGGAAGCAGCGTCGTTCCGGGCCGTTTCGAGTGGGTGTCCACGCTGTCGCCCGTTCGGGCGTACGGAGGGATCGGGCACGCAGCGTGATGTCCTGTGGGGTTTTCGGCTACGGAACGTGGGGGAGGGGTGCCCTGGAAGGACCGAGGAACGGCACCGGAGGGGTGACATGAACACCAGGGAAGACAGGGGCGACGGGGGAGCCGCGACCGTGGACGTGAGGACCGGCGGGGAGGTGCACAGGCGGGCCGCGGGAAGGGCCGCCCGCGCCCTCCTGCGTGCCGCCGCCGTCGGCGCGGCCCTCGCGGTGGCCGTGCCGGTGGGCGCGGCGACCGCCGCGGCGCCCACCGCCGTACCGCCCGGCCTGTCCTGCGACACCGGCAAGCACGCCAACGACGAGTACACCGGGTACGCCCTGTGCCGGAACGACGGGAGCGCGACGCAGACGTTCTGGGTCCATCTGGTCTGCGGGTGGTCCCCGGACGTGGACGGCGAGCGCGTGACGCTCGGCCCCGGCCGGTCCGGGCAGTCGACCGCGCACTGCGCCGGCCTCGGTACGGGCATCGGTGAGATCCAGGTACGTCCGTAGCGGGTGTCCGGCACATGCCCGCGGTGCGGCGGCGCCCGGCACGCACGCGCGTCGCATCCGCACGCGCCGGACGCCGCTCCTCCTCCCGCGCTCATGTGCCGGACCCCTTGGTGGGGGGCGCCCCCCACGGCATGCTTGAGCGGACCCCATCTCCTCGTTACTCTCCAGTAGATCCACACGGGCGGTTCCGGGGGCGGCCCCGGGAGACCGGGGCTCCGGCGGACGCGAGGAGGCGGCAGCGATGTCCTCAGCAGACCCCACCGAACGGACGTGGCCGAGCGGGGCGGCCCCGCAGCCGGGGTTGGCGGCCCAGGCGCAGGAGCTCGCCGAAGGCGGATCGACCTCCCAGGCGCTCGTCGCCGCGGCGCTGGCCCGTATCGAGGCGAGCCGCCACACCCTCAACGCCTTCCGGCAGCTGCGCACCGAGGCGGCCCTGGCCGAGGCGGCCGAGGCCGACCGGCGGCTCGCCGCGGGCGAACGGCTCCCGCTGCTCGGCGTACCGGTCGCGGTCAAGGACGACACCGACGTCGCCGGTATGCCCACCTACTTCGGCTGCGACGGGCACCTGCCGGCCGCCTCCGCCGACAGCGAGGCGGTCCGCCGGCTGCGTGCCGCCGGGGCCGTGATCGTCGGCAAGACCAACTCCTGCGAACTGGGCCAGTGGGCCTTCACCGAGGGGCACGCCTTCGGCACCACCCGTAACCCGTGGAACACCGCCCACACGCCCGGCGGTTCGTCGGGCGGCTCGGCCGCGGCCGTCGCCGCCGGACTGGTCCCCGCCGCGCTCGGTTCGGACGGGGCGGGGTCCATCCGCATCCCGGCGGCCTGGACCCACCTCGTCGGCATCAAGCCGCAGCGCGGACGGATCTCCGTCCACCCCCACAGCGACGCGTTCCAGGGGCTCACCGTCAACGGACCCCTGGCCCGTACGGTTGCCGACGCGGCCCTGCTCCTGGACGCCGCCGCGGGGGCGCACCCCCACGACCCGCACCGTCCACCGGCCGTCGACGCCTCGGCGGCGGCCCGACGCGATCCCGGCCGGCTCAGGATCGGCCTCGCACTCGGCCCGCCGCTCACCCTCACCCGGAACGCGCCCCACCCGGAGGTCCTGCGCGCCGTCACCGCACTCGCCGAAGTCCTCGCACGTCTCGGCCACCACGTGGAGGAGGCCCGCCCCCGCTACGGACTGATCGGTCTCTCCTTCGTGCCCCGTGCCACCGCGGGCATCGCCGAGCTGGCCGCGCGGCACCCCGAACCAGGGCTCCTGGACCCGCGCACCCGCAGCGCCCTGCGCACCGGGACCCGCCTCGGCGGCCGGGTGGTGCGGGCGGCCCGTGCGCGGGAGGTGCGCCAGCACCGCAGGCTCGGCGCCTTCTTCGACCCGGCCGCGTCCGGCTACGACGTGCTGCTGACCCCGACCACCGCCGCCCCGCCTCCCCGCGTCGGCGCCTTCGACGGGCTGAGCGCCTGGCGTACCGATCTCGCCATGACGGCCGCGTGCCCGTACGCCTGGCCGTGGAACGTCCTCGGCTGGCCCGGAGTCAACGTCCCTGCGGGCTTCACCGGAGACGGCCTGCCGGTCGGCGCCCAGCTGCTCGGACCCTCCCGCAGCGAGGAGCGGCTCATCTCGCTCGCCGCCCAGCTGGAGGCCGACCGGCGCTGGTACGAGCACCGGCCGCCGGCCCCGGGCCCGTCCCGGACGTCCGGAAGCTGACCGGCCCGACCACCGCCGTCCCGGTGCCGGGCGTTCGCGCCGCGGCCGGGGCGCATATCGGCCGCGGCGCGGCCGGCCGCGTGCGCGGGCCCGGACGCGGCCCGTGCCCACCGCCTACGGGTCGCGGCTGGTGGGAGCGCACACGGCGCCGGATTCCCCCCGGGCCCGCCGCGCCCCGGGGCCCGGACGCCCGGCTGTTCCCGGCCGAAGAGGGGGCGGGCCCCTGTGGAGAGGGGGGCGGGCAGGAGATATCTTGATGTCAAGCAATGTTGCAGACGTGGAGCGGAGCACCCGGTGACTGACTCGACCATCATCTATACGCACACCGACGAGGCCCCTGCCCTGGCGACGTACTCGTTCCTGCCGGTCGTCGAGGCCTACGCCTCGACCGCGGGAGTCACGGTGGAGCGCCGTGACATCTCCCTGGCAGGGCGCATCATCGCCGGGTTCCCGGAGCGTCTGAAGGCCGACCAGCGTATCGATGACGCACTCGCCGAGCTCGGTGAGCTGGCCAGGACGCCCGGCGCGAACATCATCAAGCTGCCCAACATCTCGGCCTCCATCCCGCAGCTGAAGGCCGCGATCGCCGAGCTCCAGGGACAGGGCTACGCGCTTCCGGACTACCCGGACGACCCGCAGACCGACGAGGACAAGGACGTCCGGGCACGGTACGACAAGGTCAAGGGCAGCGCGGTCAACCCCGTCCTGCGCGAGGGCAACTCCGACCGCCGCGCCCCGGCGTCGGTCAAGAACTACGCCAAGGCGCACCCGCACCGCATGGGCGCCTGGTCGGCCGACTCGAAGACCAACGTCGCCACCATGGGCGTCGACGACTTCCGCTCGACGGAGAAGTCCGCGGTCATCTCCGAGGCCGGCGCGCTGCGCATCGAGCTCGCGGGCGACGACGGCACCACCACCGTGCTGCGCGAGTCCGTCCCCGTCCTGGCGGGCGAGGTCGTGGACGCGGCCGTCATGCGCGTCGCCGCGCTGCGCGAGTTCTTCACCGCGCAGGTCGCGCGCGCCAAGGCCGAGGGCGTGCTGTTCTCCGTGCACCTGAAGGCCACCATGATGAAGGTCTCCGACCCGATCATCTTCGGCCACGTGGTCCGCGCCTTCTTCCCGAACACCTTCGCCAAGTACGGCGACGTGCTGGCCGCGGCCGGTCTCACGCCCAACGACGGCCTCGGCGGCATCCTCACCGGCCTGGACTCCGTGCCGGACGTCGGCGCCGAGATCAAGGCGTCCTTCGAGGCCGAGCTCGCCGAGGGCCCGGCCCTCGCGATGGTCGACTCCGACAAGGGCATCACCAACCTCCACGTCCCCAGCGACGTCATCGTCGACGCCTCCATGCCGGCCATGATCCGCACCTCCGGCCACATGTGGGGCCCGGACGGCAACGAGGCCGACACCCTCGCGGTCCTTCCCGACAGCAGCTACGCGGGCGTCTACCAGGTCGTCATCGACGACTGCCGCGCCAACGGCGCCTTCGACCCCTCGACCATGGGCTCGGTCCCCAACGTCGGCCTGATGGCACAGAAGGCCGAGGAGTACGGCAGCCACGACAAGACCTTCGAGATCCCCACCACCGGGACGGTGCGGGTCCTCGACGGCAACGGCGACGTCGTGCTGGAGCAGGCCGTCGGCGCCGGTGACATCTTCCGGATGTGCCAGACCAAGGACGCCCCGATCCAGGACTGGGTCAAGCTCGCCGTCACCCGTGCCCGCGCGACCGGCAACCCGGCCGTCTTCTGGCTCGACGAGGGCCGTGCCCACGACGCCAACCTCATCGCCAAGGTCACCACCTACCTGGCCGACCACGACACCGACGGCCTGGACATCTCCATCCGGACGCCCGAGGAGGCGACCGCGTTCTCCCTGGAGCGCATCCGCCGCGGTGAGGACACCATCTCCGTCACCGGCAACGTCCTGCGTGACTACCTCACCGACCTGTTCCCCATCCTGGAGCTGGGTACCAGCGCGAAGATGCTCTCCGTCGTCCCGCTCATGAACGGCGGCGGCCTCTTCGAGACGGGTGCCGGCGGCTCCGCACCCAAGCACGTCCAGCAGCTCGTCAAGGAGGACTACCTCCGCTGGGACAGCCTGGGTGAGTTCCTGGCCCTCGCGGTCAGCTTCGAGCACCTGGCCACCACCACGGACAACGCGCGCGCCCAGGTGCTCGCGGACACCCTGGACCGGGCCACCGGCACGTTCCTCAACGAGGACAAGTCCCCGAGCCGCAAGCTCGGCGGCATCGACAACCGCGGCAGCCACTTCTACCTGGCGCTCTACTGGGCCCAGGAGCTGGCGAAGCAGACCGACGACGCCGCGCTCGCCGAGGCGTTCGCACCGCTCGCCAGGACGCTGGCCGAGCAGGAGCAGACCATCGTCGACGAGCTGATCGCCGTTCAGGGCAAGCCGGTCGACATCGGCGGCTACTACCAGCCCGACCCCGCGAAGGCGGAGGCCGTCATGCGTCCGTCGGCGACCTTCAACAAGGCCATCGCCTCGCTGGGCTGACCCCCGGCGCGGCGCGGCCGCCCCGCACACCGGGCCGCCCCGGCAGGCCTCCGCCTGCCGGGGCGGCCCGCGTCGTGCTCCGCCCCGCCCGTGGTGCGTCACGCGCCGCCGGGTGTTCCTCTCACGCCCGCTCTCACGCGGCCTTGAAGCCCCGCAGCCGCAGGGAGTTGCCGACCACGAAGACCGAGGAGAAGGCCATGGCCGCTCCGGCGATCATCGGGCTGAGCAGCCCGGCGGCGGCGAGCGGCAGGGCCGCGACGTTGTAGGCGAAGGCCCAGAACAGGTTGGACCTGATGGTGCCGAGCGTCCTGCGGGAGAGACGGATGGCGTCGGCGGCGGCGTTGAGGTCGCCGCGTACGAGGGTGAGGTCGCCGGCCTCGATGGCGGCGTCGGTCCCGGTGCCCATGGCCAGACCGAGGTCGGCCTGTGCCAGGGCGGCCGCGTCGTTGACGCCGTCGCCGACCATGGCCACCGAACGCCCGTCGGACTGGAGGCGCTTGACGACGTCGACCTTGTCCTCGGGCATGACCTCGGCGATCACCTCGTCGATGCCGACCTCCGCGGCGACCGCCTCGGAGACAGTCCGGTTGTCACCGGTCAGCAGGATCGGGGTGAGACCGAGGGCACGCAGCCGCCGGATCGCCTCGGCACTGGTGTCCTTGACGGCGTCGGCGACCTCCAGAACCGCGCGGGCCTCGCCGTCCCATGCGACGGCGATGGCGGTGCGTCCGGCACTCTCGGCGTCCTGCTTGGCCAGGGCGAGCTCCGCGGGCAGTTCCATCGCCCACTCCGCGAGCAGCTTCTCGCGGCCCACCAGCACCGCGTGGCCCTCGACGACGCCCTGCACGCCCAGTCCCGGTACGTTCGCGAAGTCCTCCGGGACCGGCAGGGCGCCGGTCTCCTCGGTGGCGCCGGTGGCGACGGCCTGGGCGATCGGGTGCTCGGAGGCGTTCTCCAGGGCACCCGCGAGGCGCAGGACATCGGTCCTGGCGGTCCCCTCGGCGGTGTGGACGGCGAGCAGGGTCATCTTCCCCGTGGTGACGGTGCCGGTCTTGTCCAGGACGATCGTGTCGACCCTGCGGGTGGTCTCCAGGACCTCGGGGCCCTTGATGAGGATGCCGAGCTGGGCGCCGCGTCCGGTGCCCACCATGAGCGCGGTGGGGGTGGCGAGGCCCAGGGCGCAGGGGCAGGCGATGATCAGTACGGCGACGGCGGCGGTGAACGCGGCGGTCAGGCCGGAGCCGTTGCCGAGCCAGAAGCCCAGGGTGCCCAGCGCGAGCGCGATCACGACGGGGACGAAGACGGCGGAGATCCTGTCCGCCAGGCGCTGCGCCGCGGCCTTGCCGTTCTGCGCGTCCTCGACCAGCCGGGCCATCCGGGCCAGCTGGGTGTCCGAGCCGACGCGGGTGGCCCGGACGACGAGACGGCCGCCGACGTTCAGCGTCGCACCGGTCACGGCGTCACCGGCGCCGACCTCCACCGGCATGGACTCACCGGTGAGCATGGAGGCGTCCACCGCCGAGGTGCCCTCGGTCACCGTGCCGTCGGTGGCGATCTTCTCGCCCGGCCGTACCAGGAAGCGGTCCCCGACCCGCAGGTCGGCGGTCGGGACGGTCTCCTGACGCCCCTCGCGGAGAACGGTGACCTCCTTGGCTCCCAGCTCCAGCAGAGCCCTGAGCGCGGCGCCGGCCTTGCGCTTCGAGCGGGCCTCGAAGTACCGGCCGGCGAGGATGAACGCGGTCACGCCGGCGGCCGCTTCGAGGTAGATGTTCCCCGCGCCGTCACCGCGGGCGATCGTGAACTCGAAGGGGTGCGTCATGCCCGGGGTGCCGGCGGTACCGAAGAACAGGGCCCACAGCGACCAGAGGAAGGCCGCCGAGGTGCCGACCGAGATCAGGGTGTCCATGGTGGCCGCGCCGTGCCGGGCGTTGGTGAAGGCGGCCCGGTGGAAGGGCCAGGCGGCGTACGTGACGACCGGCGCGGCCAGGGTCAGGGAGAGCCACTGCCAGTACTCGATCTGCAGCGCCGGAATCATGGCCATCGCGATCACCGGGACGGCGAGGACGGTGGCGGTGACCAGCCGCTGCCGCAGGGGTGCGAGCTCGTCGGTCTCCCGTCCCTCCCCCTCGGTGGACCCGGCCCCGGCGGGGGGCGCAGGTTCGTGGGCGGTGTAACCCGTCGCCTCGACCGTGGCGATGAGGTCGGACACCTCGACGTCACCGCTGAAGCTGACCTTGGCCTTCTCGGTCGCGTAGTTGACGGACGCCTCGACGCCTTCCATGCGGTTGAGCTTCTTCTCGATACGGGCCGCGCACGAGGCGCAGGTCATCCCGCCGATGGCGAGCTCGACCGCAGCGGTGCCGGCTGCTGTCGTGGTGGGCGCACCCATGACGTAGCTCCTCAGGTGGGCGGCATACCCCTAGGGGGTACCTCTGGCTCCATGTATACCCCCTGCCCGTACGGTGTGCAAGCCGGCGGCCGGGGCGTCCCCGGCTGCCCGGCCTGCGGACCGGAGCGCGCTCGTCCCGTCCCCCGTACCGCGAAGGGCGCCCGCCCCCGCGGGTACGGGGGACGGGCGCCTCGGGCGTGTTTCGAAAGTAGCGTCGTCTGCCCGGAGGGCAGGCCCGGCGGCGTCCGGTGCGTGCGATCGCAAGGCGGAGGGTCGCCTCGATACCGGTGTATCGGGGCGATCCCGACAACGCGGCGAGTGTGCGTGCCAGACGCCGCCGGGCAGACGGGACTTTCGAAACGCGCCCTAAAGGTTGTTGCAGAAGGGTGGGAGTGGGCAGGCCGGGATGGCGTTTGACCTGCTGGTTCAGCCTGTCATGGCGAGGTTGTGCATGGTGGCGACGGCTTGGACGGCGTGGTGGAGTCCGTCTCCTTTCTGGCGGCAGTCGCGGAGGATTTTCCAGTTCTTCATGCGGGCGAAGGTGTGCTCGACGCGGGCGCGGACGCGTCGGTGTTCGGCGTTGTCCTCCTCCTGGCCGCGCAGGAGTGGGCGTCCGGCTCTTCTGCGGTGCGGGACGATCAGGCCAGTTCCCAGGTAGGCGCCGTCTGCGATGACCGTTGTCCCGGCCGCGATGGCGGGCAGGCCCGACTTCCGCCAGGCATGCGCGTCAGCCTTGTTCCCGGGGACGGGACGGGCTGAGGCGATCACCAGGCGGCTGTCCGCATCGATGATGACCTGCACGTTCGCCGAGAACCGATAGTTACGGGAGGACGCGGCGACCCTGCGGTCGCGGACCGGGACCAGGGTTCCGTCCACGATCCACAACCGTTCGACATCCGCTACCGGCCGCGGCGCCGGCTCCAGCGCGAGAAGCGGCCGCAGGCGATGAATGACCCGGCAAACGGTGGCCGGGGAGATCCCGAAGAGCGGGGCGAGCTGGCGCATCGTGAGGTTGGTCCGGTAGTAGACAGCCACCAGGAGGACCCGGTCCGCCAGCGGCAGGCACCACGGGCGCCCACCGCCGGGACCGTTTCCTCCCCGCTCCCGTACTACCTTCACCAATTTCTCGAACCGGCCCATCCGCAAGCCAGTGAACGTCTCCACCCACAACGGCTCAGCCCGCAACACCCCACCCATAGAAGAGGAATGCCCTATCCCAGGCGTTCTGCAACAACCTTTAGGGGCCGGGGGTGCCAGGGTGCTCTCACGGCACGCGCGCCGTCCACTCCGTGCTGCTGTACTTCGTGGTGGCCAGCTCCCGCGCCCGTGCCAGTTCCTCGGCGCCGATGCTTCCCGGGGTGAGCCCGTAGCGGTCGCGGAAGGACTCCACCATGCGGTCGATGACCGCCTCGCGCGTCAGGCCTGTCTGACGCCGCAGGGGGTCGACCCGCTTCTTGGCGGAGGCGGTGCCCTTGTCCGACATCTTCTCCTTGCCGATGCGCAGGACGTCCAGCATCTTGTCGGCGTCGATGTCGTAGGACATCGTGACGTGGTGCAGGATGGCGCCGGGCCCGCCGTCCGGGCCGATCATCCGCTTCTGGGCGGCGCCCGCGATCTTGCCGACCTCGGTGGCGATGTCGTTGAGGGGCTGGTACCAGGCCTTGATGCCCATGTCGCCGAGGGCTTCCAGCACCCAGGCGTCGAGATGGGCGTAGGAGTCGGCGAAGGAGAGACCGGCCACCAGGGAGGCGGGGACCGACAGCGAGTACGTGATGGTGTTGCCGCTCTCCACGAACATGGCCCCGCCCCCGGAGATCCGGCGCACGACGGTGACGCCGTGGCGGGCGGCGCCCTGCGGGTCGACCTCGTTGCGCAGGGACTGGAAACTGCCGATGATCACCGCGGGGGAGGCCCACTCCCAGACCCGCAGGGTGGGCGGCCTGCGGCCCGCGGCGACCTCCCTGGTGATGACCTCGTCCAGCGCCATGTGGAGCGCGGGGGACTGCGGAGCCTCCCGGATCAGCTGCCAGTCGTAGTCCCGCCACTCGGTGGCCTGCGAGAGGGCTCGCCGGGTGGCCGTCGCGACGCCCTCGGCGGTCAGCCCGAGCATCACCGTTCCCGGGGGCAGGGCGGCTTCGATGCGAGCGGCGAGCGCGGAGGTACCCGTGTGGGCGGGAACCCCTTCCAGGGCCGCGTCGATGGCGAGGATGGCCTCGTCGGGTTCCAGGAAGAAGTCGCCGGCCACCCTCACGTTCCGCAGTGCGCCACCCTGGACCTCCAGATCGACCACCACGAGCTTGCCGCCCGGGATCTTGTACTCACCGTGCACCACAGCCTCCGATGTGCCGACGTTTCCGCGCGAACGGGCCGAAGCGGCCCTGAGCAGGCACAACGCTGCGGACGCGCCCTTTAATCCAGCGCCGCCGCCACCGTCACCTCCGGCGTCACCGCCGACGCCCGTGCCGGGCCGTCGACCGGGAAGGCCGGCCTGTCCGGCCCGGGAGGGCTCGCCGCCCGGACAGGGCCCGCTCTACGCGAGCGCTCGGTGTTTTTCCGCACGCTTCAGGAAGCTGACCGGCGTACTCCTCCTGGACCCGAACACGTCCGGATCCTGCTCCACCCGGCTGACCGGCGTCTTCCAGGAGCAGGACGGCGGCTACCGCTCCGACCGCGGCACCGAGCCGCACATCGAACCCGTCCGCGCCGCGCAGACGCGCCCGGCGGCACCGAGGAGCAGGGTGCCTCGTGACGGAACCGGTCGGCCGATCGGCTGCGGATGACCGGAGCGCGGTCCGGCACCATCATGGGAGGTGCGGCCTCCGGCCCCCGCCCCTGCGGCGGACCCGATCGAGAGGACGGGCACCCCATGGCCAAGGACAAGAAGCTGCGCAAGGGCGACGACGTCACCTGGAAGAGTCACGGGCAGACCGTGCAGGGAACGGTGCGCAAGAAGATCACCGAGCGTACCGAGGCGGCCGGCCATACCGTCGACGCCTCGAAGGACGAACCGCAGTACGAGGTCGAGAGCGACAAGTCCGGCGGGCACGCGGTCCACAAGCCGGACTCCTTGCGCAAGAAGGGCGGGAAGCCGTGACCGGCGGCGGTGACGGGGACCGCGACGAGAGCGTGCGCAGCTTCGGCGAAGCCGTCAACATGACGGCGGGCGAGATGGAGAAATGGCTCGGCACACCGGAGTCACGTGACGCCGGGCAGTCCGACGGCTCGGGTGAGAGCGTGGGGCACGCGTCGGGCCGTCGGATCGTCGCACTGCTGCGGACCAGGAAGGCCGACCTCACCGACGACGACATCGCCCACATGCGCAAGGTCGTCGGATACGTGCACCGGCACGGCAAGCAGCGGCCGGAAGGTGACATCACCGACACGCGGTGGCGCCACTCCCTCATGAACTGGGGCCACGATCCGAAGAAGTGACAGCGGGCGGCGGCGCCCCGGCCGGCTCAGCCGACCGTACCGTCGACGAACTCGTTGAGGGCACGGCCCGGGCGCAGGGTGGGGCGTGCCCCTTCGAGATGGAAGTCGCCGAACCCCATGATGGATACCGTCTCGCCGTTCCTGAGCCCTTCGGCGATGGTCCCGGGGCGGTCCACCGTGCCGAACAGTGCGTCCAGGATCTGTTCGACGTGCTGGGCCGACACCTGACCGGCGGCCCCGCCGGTCTTGCGGACGGTTGCCTCGATGAGCGCGTTCCTGTCCATGGCGATCTTCTTCCTTCCCCGATGTCCGATGCGCTGCCCGCCCGCGCCGAACCGCGGCAGGTGAACCCACGCACCCGAAGTCAAGCACCCCGGCGGGGCGGCACGCCGCTGCCGGGGAGTGTGGCGTGGATGTTCACCGGTTCGCCGGAGAACCGGTGGGCAGCGGTCCCGTGGACGCCGGAACAGGAGCGCACGCGGCCTCGCGTCGCGATCCGGGTGTTTCCGGCCCCGGGCCAGGGGCAGGCGGATGAGTGAGCCCCTACGAAAGGACCGACATGAGTGCCGGAGAGAAGGCCAAGGCCAAGACGGAGCAGGTTGTCGGTAAGGCCGTGCGGAAGGTGGCCCACGCGATGGGCAACGAGACCACAGCGGTCAAGGGAGCCGCCCTGGAGACCCGCGGCAAGGCCCGCGGCGCCAAGGAGGGTGTGCGGCACTGACCGCCCCCCGTCGTGCGCCGGGCGAAGCTCCCGAGGCCGCCCGCCGCGGCGCCGGGCCCGCGCGGGCCGTGTGCGCGTCGGTTGCGCGCGTGCAGTGCGTCGAAAGGGTCCTGGTGCTGCAGGGCACCGGGACCCTTCGCGATGTCCCAGGCCCGCGCGAGCGGCCTCTTGGAGGCCCGGAGCCCCGACCCTGGGTGGATGCGAGGTCCTGCCGGTCCACTCCGGCACCGCGGCTGCGGCTCCTCCGTCGGCCGGGTGGTCGGCGCGGCCTGCCGCCCCGGTCGACCGGCGCAGGGGACCCCGCGAGGCTGTTCCTCGCGGCCGGGCCCGTCGGCTCCCGGTGCGCGGTACGGCAGTGCGGGCTGCGCCGGACCATGGGCGGGCCCCTGATGAGCGCAGACGATCAAAACCCACTCGAAAGAATGCATAAACGGAGAAAAGAGGGTACACGCAGCTTGCGCACCGCCGGGCAAGAGCACCGGACGGGCCTGATCCAGGAGGAGTTGACGAACGTGGGACTGCAGGACGCATCGAGCGTCGACCGACAGGAGCGTCCGACATGACGACGACCGTGGTGATCATCGTTGCCGTCGTCCTCGTGGCAGCGATCGCATACTTCCTCGTCCGCGCCCGGAGAGGTGGGGGCCAGGGCCTGCACCGCCGCTTCGGGCCCGAGTACGACCGTACGGTTGCCCGGCACGGCGGGGACACGAAGGCCGCTGAGCAAGAACTCGCCGAGCGGGTGAGGCTGCACGGGTCGCTGCATGAGCGGCCGCTGAGCCCCGAAGCCCGCGAGGCATACGCCGGCCGCTGGACGATGGTCCAGGAGATGTTCGTCGACTCGCCGCAGGAGGCCGTGGCCGAGGCCGACGCGCTGCTGGCACGCCTGGCCCGCGACCGGGGTTTCCCGGACGGCGACTTCGACGAGCAGACGGCCGCGCTCTCCGTGCACCACGCCCGGCAGATCGACGGGTACCGCAAGGTGCACAGCGCGGTGCGCGACAGGAGCAGCACGGAGGAACTGCGGGAGGCGCTGGTCGAGGCACGGGCGCTGTTCGACGTACTGCTCGGCGACACGCCCGCCGAGCACGCCCGCCCGGGCCTCGGGAAGACAGGCCGACACGGAACCCACGGAAGGACGGCGGCATGACGCACGACACCGAACGCATCGCACTACCCGATGACGGGAGCTCCCCGGCCGGGCCGGGTTCGCGGCACCCACGGCAGCCCAGCACCGGCGACGGCTTCCAGCAGGGCCCGCCGCCGAGGGAAGCCCCCGTGGTGCAGCAGCAGCACCTGGAGCAGCACCCGGGTACGGGGCCGGACGCGCCGCACGTCACCGAGCCCGTATCCCACATCCCCGAGCCCACCACCGGGCCCGCACCGCACACCACCACGCCGGGGGCGCTCCACTCCGTAGACCCGGCGCGCAGAGGGACCCCGAGGCCCGGCACGGAAGCCACCGGCCGGGACGCCACGGCCGCCCCCGGAACGGATGCGTCAGGCGCCCGGCCGGAGGGTGCGCACAGCGGCCCCGCCCTGCTGCCTCCCGAGGGGAGGGAGGCATTGTCCCTGCGCATGCACCAGGCCGTCACCGACTTCGTCGAGGATCCGCGCCGTGCGGTCGAGGAGGCCGACAGCGCCTTCGACAGGATCGTGGCGGATCTGACGGAGGCGCTCGAAGAGCGCAGGCGCGAACTGCGCGCGGGCTGGCACGGGCAGGGCACCGAGGCCCGGACCGAGGAGCTGCGGCTGGCTCTGCGGCGCTACCGGGATGCCGGCGACCAGCTCCTGCGCATCTGAGCAGCGTTCTCTTTCCGGGCACGGGGTCTCCTCCTGGTCGAAGAATGCCCTGGATCGGATGAGTTGACGGCCGTCGCCGGGGCGCTGCAGGCGGTCGACAGCCTGCTCGACTGTCAGGTGAACGACCTCGCAGGGGGAGACTCGTCAGAGTCTCCCCCTGCGAGGTCGTGAGCCGTGATCGGACCGCTCGACAGGTGCAACGGGCAAGGTGATGCACGATGTTCACGACCCGACCCACCCTCCAGGGCACCTTCGGCATGGTGTCCTCCACCCACTGGCTCGCCTCGCAGTCCGCCATGGCCGTGCTCGAGGACGGCGGCAACGCCTTCGACGCGGCCGTCGCGGCCGGGTTCGTCCTGCACGCCGTCGAACCCCATCTCAACGGGCCCGCCGGCGAGGTCCCCGTGATCCTGGCCCCGCACGGCGGCGAGGTCCAGGTGCTCTGCGGGCAGGGGCCCGCGCCCGCCGGCGCGAGCGCCGGTCACTACCGGGCGCTCGGCCTCGGTCTGGTCCCCGGCACGGGCCCACTCGCCGCCGCCGTCCCGGGGGCGTTCGACGCCTGGATGCTGCTGCTGCGCGACCACGGGACGTCGAGCCTCGCCAGGGTCCTGCGGTTCGCCGTGGGGTACGCCGAACACGGGCACCCGCCCGTCGAACGGGTGGGACGGACCGTGGAGGCCGTCCGCGAGCTGTTCGAGACCGAGTGGACCTCCTCCGCCGACGTCTACCTGCCCGGCGGTACACCCCCGGCCCCCGGGAAGCTGTTCCGCAACCCGGCGCTCGCCGCGACCTGGCGCCGGCTGATCGCCGAGGCGGAGGCGGCCGGCGGGAACGACCGCATCGCCCAGATCGAGGCGGCCCGGACGATCTGGCGCGAGGGTTTCATCGCCGAGGCCCTGGTCCGCCAGGCCGGGGTGCCGACCATGGACACCAGCGGCCTCCGGCACACCGGCACGCTCACCGCCGCCGACCTGGCGGGCTGGTCCGCGTCCTACGAGGCGCCCGTCACCTACGACTGGAACGGCTGGACCCTGGCCAAGGCCGGCGGCTGGAGCCAGGGGCCCGTCTTCCTCCAGCAGCTCGCCCTGCTCCCCGCCGAACTGCCCGCGTACGGCACGGCCGACTACGTCCACCTCCTCATCGAGGGCTGCAAACTCGCCATGGCCGACCGGGAGGCCTGGTACGGCGACGCCGCCGACGTACCCCTGGACGACCTGCTCTCCGAGCGGTACAACGCCGCGCGACGCGCCCTGATCGCGGCCGAGGCCTCCCACGAGCTGCGCCCCGGCAGCCCCGGAGGCCGCACGCCCGTCCTCGCCGAGCACGTCCGTGCCGTCGCCTCCGGACTGCACGTCACGGGCCCCGAGGCGCCCGGGGCTGGTGAACCGACCGTCGCCCGGAACGGCACCACCCGCGGCGACACCTGTCACATCGACATCGTCGACCGGTGGGGCAACATGGTCGCCGCCACTCCCAGCGGCGGCTGGCTCCAGTCCAACCCGGTCGTGCCCGAGCTCGGCTTCCCGCTCGGTACCCGGCTCCAGATGGCCTGGCTGGAGGAGGGCCTGCCCAACACCCTCACCCCGGGCCGGCGCCCCCGCACCACCCTGACCCCGTCCCTTGCGCTCCGCGACGGCGTGCCGGTGATGGCGTTCGGCACGCCGGGCGGCGACCAGCAGGACCAGTGGCAGCTGCACTTCTTCCTCGCCGTCGCCCTGCGCCCGAAGGTACGCGGCGGCCTCGACCTGCAGGGCGCCATCGACGCCCCGAACTGGCACAACGAGAGCTTCCCCGGCTCCTTCCACCCCCGAGGTATGCGCCCCGGCGGCGTGAGCGTCGAGGAGCAGACGGACCCGCGTATCGTCGCGGAACTGCGCCGACGCGGCCACGACGTGGTGGTCGGCGAAGCGTGGTCCGAGGGCCGGCTGGGCGCCGTCGCCCGCGATCCGGGGACCGGGGTGCTGTCGGCCGCCGCCAACCCGCGTGGCATGCAGGGGTACGCCGTCGGCCGCTGAGTGCCCTCCGCGGAACACGGCGGCCCCGCGTGCTTAGCTGGACACATGATCGATGACTTCCTTGCCGAGAGCGCCGGACACCTGACCGAGGTCGAGGCGGCGGTGCGCGCCGCGGTCGCCGACGAGATCCTGCCGCGCTACCGACAGCTCGCCGCGCACGAGATCGTCGAGAAGAGCGGCCCGCACGACCTCGTGACAGCCGCCGACCGGCTCGCGGAGGAGCACCTCACCGCCTCCCTGACCAGGCTGCTGCCCGGCTCGGTCGTCGTGGGCGAGGAAGCGGTGCACGCCGACCCGGCGGTGTACGAGGCACTGGGCGGCGACGCCCCCGTGTGGATCGTCGATCCCGTCGACGGCACCCGCCAGTTCGTCCACGGCGAGCCCGGATTCTGCACGCTGGTGGCCCTCGCGCACCACGGCGAGGTCTTCGCCTCGTGGACGTACGCCCCCGTGCTGGGCGAGTGCGCCGTGGCCGTGCGGGGCAGGGGTGCCACGCTCAACGGCACACCCCTGCACAGCGGTTCGCCCGCGCCCGGCGCCGTGCTCAGGGTGGCGATGTCCCACCCGGACTACACCTCCGACGCCCAGAAGCGGGCCCTGCTCGGCCTGCACACCGAGGGGATCGACGCCCGCGCGTGCGGATCGGCCGGCCTCGAGTACCTCGCCGTCGCCAGCGGCGCGCAGGACGCCGTCGCCTTCAACTGGGAGTTCGCCTGGGACCACGCGGCGGGCCTGCTCCTGGTCACCGAGGCGGGCGGGGCCCAGGCCACGCTCTCCGGCGCCCCGTACCGCCTCACCGGCGGCAACGACCTGCCGTTCACGGCGGCCCGGGACGCGGCGACGGCCCGACGGGTCCTGGACGCCCTGCGCGCCGGCGTCTGAGCCGCGGGCCCCGGGCCGGTCCGCGGCGTCCCGCCCGGCCCGATACTCACGGCCCGCCGAGCACCTCCCGCACCTCCCGTACGACACCGGCCGCCGTCTCCACCGCGTCCGGATCCAGGGCGCGCAGGGCGCCCGAGACCCTGTCCGTGAAGCCTTCGGGCGTGTCCGGAAGAGCGGCCGCCGCCGCGAGGGCGCCCTTCTCGTTCAGGCACCAGACACGGTGGTGGGCGTGGAGGGACTGGGCGAGAACGCCGAACGCCCTCGACAGGCAGAGGGCCACGTGGAGCGTGTCCCCGGACCCGGCCGACTTGCGGGCCGCGGCCACCGAGAAGTCCGCCTCCCACGCCGCCTCCACGAGTGCCCGGCGCAGGGGCTCCGGATATGTGCGGGTCTCCTCCTGGAGGGACGCCAACTCGCCGTAGGGGTCCTGGAGTACGCGGCCGAGCGCCACCTCGCCGGCGTAGCAGGGGGACCAGAAGCCCAGCGGGTGGCCCGGCTGGACGCCCACCTCGAAGCGCCCCTCCCGGCAGTCGGACCAGACGGCCTCCACCCGGTCCAGGTCGCGCAGGATCCAGTCGACCGCGAGCCCGTCCACCGTCAGCCACGCGCCCCCGTTCACCCACGGACCCCAGCCGCCCGGACCGGCCACCTCGACGGGGGATCCCTGCGCCTCGGACGCCAGGGCGGCCAGCCCCACCGTGTCGGGGGCGCCGCGGTAGTAGACGCCGAGGTCCCAGTCCGAATCCGGACGGTGTGCGGAGCGGGCCCGGCTTCCGCCCAGCACGACGGCCCTGACACCGGGCTGCCGGGCGAGCCGGGAGGCCGTCGACGCGACGGCGGGAGGGAGTACCGGATCGCTGCTCATCGTACGGGACAGTACCCGCGGCCCCGTTGTCCGTGCGCCCGAATATCCTGGACGTCCTGGCCGTCGGCTGACGAAGGAGTCCGAAGGTGCCATCGATGCTGGATGCCGTCGTCGTGGGGGCGGGACCCAACGGACTGACGGCCGCTGCCGAACTGGCCCGCCGCGGCTTCGCCGTGGAGGTCTTCGAGGCCATGGAGACGGTCGGAGGCGGTGCGCGCACCGAGGAGCTCACCCTCCCGGGCTTCCGCCACGACCCGTGTTCGGCCGTGCACCCCCTGGCGATCGGCTCGCCCGCCTTCGCGGCGATGCCGCTCGCCCGCCACGGCCTGGAGTGGGTACAGCCGCCGCTGGCTCTCGCGCACCCCTTCCCCGACGGTTCCGCCGCCGTCCTCACCACGTCGGTGGGGGAGAGCGCCAGCACGCTCGGCCCGCACGACGCGGGGGCGTACCGCAGATTCGTCGCGCCCTACCTCGGCCACTGGGACACCCTCGCCGAGGACTTCCTGCGCACCCCCTGGGACGGGCTGCCCCGGGACCCGTACCGCTGGGTGCGGTTCGGGCTGGACGCCCTCCAGCCCGCCGCACTCGCCTCCCGGCGTTTCCGGGGCGAGAAGGCACGCGGGCTGATCGCCGGGCTCGCCGCGCATGCCATCGCGCCGACCAGCGGGATCGCCACGACCGGGATCGCCCTGCTGTTCGCGCTCGCCGCGCACGAGAAGGGCTGGCCCGTGCCGCGTGGCGGCTCGCAGGCCATCTCGGACGCCCTCGCCTCCTACCTCCGCGAACAGGGAGGCACCATCCGTACGGGCACGGAGGTCAAGCGCCTCGACGAGCTCCCGCCCGCCCGCGCGTACGTGTTCGACACCTCACCCGCCGCGCTCGCCCGGATCGCCGGGCTCGGCGGCGCCTACCGCCGCTACCGCTACGGCGCCTCCTGTTTCAAGATCGACTACGCGCTGTCGGGCCCGGTCCCCTGGACGGCACCGGAGGCCCGCCGGGCCGGCACCGTGCACATCGGCCCCACGGCCGGTGAGATCGACGCCGCCCTGCGCGCCGCGGTGACGGGACGCGACCCGAGCGTCCCGTTCCTGATCACGGCCCAGCCGAGCCTGGTCGACCCGTCCCGCGCGCCCGAGGGCCGCCACGTCTTCTGGGCGTACGGTCACGTCCCGGCCGGCTGGGAGGGTGACGCGACGGAGGTCGTCGAGCGCCAACTGGAGCGGTTCGCCCCCGGTTTCCGCGATCTCGTCCTCGCCCGTTCGGTCGCGGGCCCGCCCCAGCTCGCGGCGCGCAACGCCAACTACGTCGACGGGGACATCGCCACCGGGGCGTTCGCGGGGCTCCAGACGGTGATCCGGCCCAAGCTCGCCCGCGTCCCGTACGCGACCGCGCATCCGGCGGTGTTCCTGTGCTCCTCGGCCACCCCGCCGGGACCCGGGGTGCACGGCATGTCCGGCCATCATGCGGCGAAGGCGGTGTGGCGGCGGCTGCGGGCCGAGTGACGGAGACCGGTGGGGCCGAGGGCGGGGGAAGAGAGCCGCACCCGGCCGCCGGATGACCGGGTCCGTGGAGGGGCGAGGTTCCGCGCCGGGCAGGCCGACGGCCTCCGCGCCCGCCCTCCACCGGCCGGTGGAAGGCGGGCGCGGCAGTGGCCCGGTACCCACGCGCGGCTCAGGGCGACGGTGTGAAGGGCTGCTTGCTCTCCTTGGCCAGCCGCTCCAGACCGCTCTGCGTCCTGAGCGGTTTCTCCTTGATGAACAGCACCACCACCAGCGCCAGGAACGCGAACGGCGCGCCGACCAGGAAGACGTCGGCGGTCGCGTGGCCGTAGGCCTGCTCCACGACCTCGCGCGCCTGAGCGGGGAGGGCCGTGAGGTCGGGGATGGCGTGGCTGCCGCCGCCCCCCGCTGCCGCCGCACCACCGAGCCCCTTCTCCAGCTCCTTCGTCACCTGGTGGGCCAGGACGGCACCGAGCGCGCTGGTGCCGATCGCGCCGCCCAGGCTGCGGAAGAAGGACAGGACGGAGGTGGCCGCGCCCAGTTCGGCGGCCGGTACGTCGTTCTGCGCGGCGAGCACGAGGTTCTGCATCAGCATGCCGACACCGATGCCGAGCACCGCCATGTAGAGGGCCAGGAGCCAGAACGGGGTGTCCGTGCCGATCGTGGCCAGCAGGCCCATGCCCGCGGTCATGATGACGCCGCCGGCGATCAGGAAGCCCTTCCACTTCCCCGTCCTGGTGATGATCTGGCCGGCCACCGTGGTGGAGACCATCAGGCCGAGGATCATCGGCAGGCTCATCAGCCCCGCGACGGTCGGCGACTTGCCGAGCGAGATCTGGAAGTACTGCGAGAGGAAGACCGTACCGCCGAACATGGCCACACCGACGAGGAGACTCGCCACGGTGGTCAGGGCGACGGTCCGGTTGCGGAAGATGTCCAGGGGGATCATCGGTTCCTCGACCCGGGACTCCACCAGGACGGCCAGGACGATCAGCACGACACCGGCCGTGACGAGGGCCCCGGTCTGCCACGACCACCAGTCGAACCGGCTGCCGGCCAGCGTGATCCACAGCAGCAGGGCGCTCACACCGGCCATGATGAGGAACGCGCCGAGATAGTCGATCTTCACCTTGCGGCGGACGACGGGAAGGTCGAGCGTGAGCTGGAGCAGCACGATCGCGAGCAGCGCGAACGGTACGCCGATGAAGAAGCACCAGCGCCAGCCCAGCCACGAGGTGTCGACCAGTACCCCGCCGATCAGCGGGCCCGCCACGGTGCCGACGGCGAACACGGCGCCGAACATGCCCGAATAGCGCCCGAGTTCACGTGGCGGGATGATCGAGGCCATCACGACCTGGGCGAGCGCGGTGAGGCCGCCGGCGCCGATGCCCTGGACGACACGGCTGACGATGAGGACGGTGACGCTGTCCGAGAACCCGGCGACGAGCGAGCCGATGACGAACATCCCCAGCGACAGCTGGATGAGCAGCTTCTTGTCGTAGAGGTCGGAGAGCTTGCCCCAGATGGGTACCGTGGCGGTCATGGCGAGCAGCTCCGCCGTGACGACCCAGGTGTACGACGACTGGCTGCCGTGCAGGTCGGTGATGATACGGGGCAGTGCGTTGGCGACGACGGTGGACGCGAGGATGGCCACGAACATCCCGGCCATCAGGCCGGACATGGCCTGGATTATCTGACGTCTCGTCATGGAGGGAGGCGCCTCGGGAGCGGGCGTCAGGGCAGCGGACATCGGTGGGCGTACCTCGGTTCTCTGAGGGGCGGTTGCTACGGGAGTGGAGGACGGGGTCGTCCCGGGCGGGGCGCCGTCAGCCCTGCAGCGCGGTGGCCAGTTCGGTGAACGCCTCGTCGTAGAAGGCCTTGAGGGGCCGAGCGCGTCCGGTGGCGGTCCACAGTTCGACGGCGGCCCGCACCGCGGCGAGGGTGGTGTGCACCAGGAGGCGTGGCCGCAGATCCGTGTCGACTCCCACGCCCAGCCGCTCGGCCACCGCGGCGATGAGGGCCTGCTCGTCGGCGCCGCGCGCCGCGAGGAACCGGGGGAAGAGCGACGGGGTGTGCTCCAGCACGGTGCACTGGAGCTCCCAGCGGCCGTGGCCCTCCTCGATGTGGGTCAGCTCCGCGGAGAGCGCCTCGCGCAGCACCGAGAGGGTGGTGCCTCCGGCCGTGGACCCGGTGATCGCCCGGCGGACGCGCTCGGTGCCGTCGGGGTCGGCGACGAGGATCGCGTCGTCCAGATGGCCGAAGTAGTTGAAGAACGTCCGCACCGAGACGCCGACCTCTGCGGTGACCGCCTCCACCGTCACCTCCTCGAGGCCGCGCTCGGCAGCCATGCGCAGCGCGGTGTCGGCGAGGGCGTCGCGGGTCGCGCGCTTCTTGCGTTCGCGCAGACCGAGGGGTGGGTCTTCCGGAAGGCTCATGAAGATGCATGCTATGCAAAAATGCACGCCATGCAAATTCACCCGTTCGCCTGTCCTCGCATCGGTTGCTCCGGCGGTAGAGACCGGCTGCCGTTGGTCGGGTAGTCTTACCGCAGCCGGTCGATACGCTGCGCGAGTTGCCGTATGCGCATCGTCACCCGCACCATGGAACTCTCGTCCGGACGCCGACTTGCCCGGCCTCGTGGCCGGGGACGGAAGGGGTGCCGCGTATGGCCAGGTACTTCGAGAACGGCGCCGGTGAACTCGTCCCCGACGCACTGTCCGGCTTCGCCCGTGCTCATGCGGATCTCGTGGCGTACGACTCCGCCGACGGGTACGTCACCGCCCGGCACCCCTCGCCGATGCGGCGGGTGGGCCTCCTCTCCGGCGGTGGTTCGGGGCACGAGCCCATGCATACCGGATACGTCGGCGCGGGGATGCTGGACGCCGCCTGCCCCGGGAGGATCTTCGCCTCCCCGCACAACCGGCAGATCTTCCGTGCGTCCCTGGCGGTGGCAGGCCCGGAAGGCGTGCTGCACCTCGTCAAGAACTACACCGGGGACCGGATCAACTTCGGTATCGCCGCCGAGCGGCTCGCCGACGCGGGAATCGCCTGCTCGCGCGTCCTCGTCGACGACGACCTCGCCTCCGACTCCGACGGGGTCGCCGCCGGGCGCCGCGGCACGGGTGCCACCGTGCTGCTGGAGAAGGTGCTGGGTGGCGCCGCGGACACCGGGATGGGCCGTACGGAACTGGTGGAACTCGGCACCGCCCTGGCAGGCCGGTGCCGTACGCTCGCCGCCGCGTCCGCCGCCCACCACGCACCGGCCACCGGCGAGCCCGCCTTCGCGCTGCCGCTCGGCGAACTGGAGTACGGCGTCGGGATCCACGGTGAACGCGCCGACCGTACCCGGAGCCAGGGGCAGGTGGGTGCCCTGGTGGAGGACATGACGGGCGCCCTGCTGGACGCCCTGCGGCCGGGGCCCGACGAACCCGTCGTCGCCCTGGTCAACGGCCTGGGCTCGGTCACCTCCCTGGAGCTGTACGGCATCTTCGGCGAACTGGGCCGGGTGCTGGACGCCCGTCGGGTGCGGCTCGCCCGGCACCTCGTCGGTGACCACGTCACGGCACTCGACATGCGGGGCTTCTCACTGACCCTCATGGTGGCCGACCCGGTCACGCTGGAGTTCTACGATGCGCCGGTCCACACCCCGGCACTGCGCTGGTGAGCGCCCGGCGGGCCGGGTTCCCGGCAGCCGTGGGCAGGAGCACGAGGAGGGCACGATGACGATCCCCGCTTTCGACGCCGCGCAGACCCGTGAGTGGACCCATCGCTTCGCCGAATCGGTGTACGCCACCGAAGCCGAGCTGACCGCGCTCGACCAGCAGGCGGGCGACGGTGACTTCGGGACCAATCTCGCCGCCGGAGTCCAGGCCGCCGGCCCGCTGCTCGAACGGGTGGGAGCGCGGTCCGGTCCGGCGGACGTCATGGGCGCCATGGCCACCGCCTTCCTCGACGAGATCGGGGGTACCAGCGGCCCCCTGTTCGGTTTGCTGTTCCAGGCGCTGAGCCGGGCCGCCGCCCGCTCCGGACCCGGCCTGACGACGGCCGCGCTCGCCGAGGGCGTCGCCGAGGGTCTGGCGGCCATCCGCCGTGTGGGCGATGCCTCGCCGGGGGACAAGACCCTGGTCGACGCGTTGTCCCCGGCCGTCGATGCGCTACGGGCCGCGGCGGACGCACCGCCCGCGGCAGCTCTGGCCACAGCGGCGGCCGGGGCATGGCGAGGGGTGCGGGACACCGCGGCCCTCACGGCGCGCATGGGGCGGGCGAGCTACCTGGGGGAACGGGCGACGGGTATCCCGGACCCCGGAGCGGTGGGCGTCGCGCTCTTCTTCGCCTCCGCCGGTGAAACCGTGCGGGCCCTCGAGCCCCATCTGACCCCCGGGTGACGAGCGGACCGGCCCGGAGTCCCGTAGCGCCAGGGCCGGACGGCCACCCCGGGCGGGCCCGGCTCTACTCGCCGATCCGACTGCGGGCCCACGAGACCAGCTCGGGGTCCGCGAGGCTCGCGACCCACAGGTCCGCCCGCTCCGCGTCCGCCCCCGGCGGACGTGGCCCGATGCCGATGACCCGCAGCCCCGCCCGGCGGGCCGACTCCATCCCGGTGAGGGAGTCCTCGACGGCCAGCGCCTCCTCGGGCGGTACGCCGCAGAGCCGCGCGGCCAGTGCGTAGACATCGGGCTCCGGCTTGGGCCGTACCTCCCCGCCCGGGACCACCACGTGGGCGAAGTGGCTCAGGAGGCCGGCCCTGCCGAGGCACCCTTCCACCATCTCCTGGGGGCAGTTGCTCGCCACGGCGAGCGGGCGGTGGCGAGCGGCCTGCCGGACCAGCGCGGCGGCGCCCGGCATCGTGACGGGGTCCTCGTCGACCAATGAGGTGAAGGTGCTGAGAAGCGTCTCGGTGAGGCCGTCCACGAGGTCCGGTTTGCCGGTCTCCTCGGCCATGAGCGCGCCGCACTCGGTGTAGTGCACGCCCTTGGCGCGGTCGGCGAAGCCGGCGGGTGGGGTCAGCCCGAAGACTCGGAAGGTGATGTTCCGGGCTTCCTGCCAGTGCCTTTCGGTGTCCATCAGGGTCCCGTCGCAGTCGAAGACGATGGCGGACGGGGACCAGGAAAGGATGCGATGAGCTGTCATGTTGCTGCCGTTCTCGGAGGCTGCGCCGACCGGTTCGTGCACAGGCGCAGGCAGGTGCCGGGAGGGGTGATCCACTCGCGGGAAGAAGCGGAAACGAGCGATGCTCCACGACTGCTGCGACCCCGTGGACATAGCTGAGCGCGCCGTGGGTGCGCCGTCCTGACGTGGGCCGTCAGTTCCGGTCGATGCGAAACATCGTGGCGGTTACGTTAATTAGGGCGCTCCGATGTGCGCAATCACCAATTCGAGTGGGAAGAAGGCGCCCGGGCGAAGGTGTCCGGCTCCGGGACGGGGTGCGGGCGAGGGAAACCGTGGGGCTGAGGCGTGGGTTACATGCCTGGTGAGAGGCGGTTCGGTGGTGCCGCCGCTTCGGTCGCGGCAGGGCTCCCGGTTTCCGATGAAACGATTCTGCCCGGCGCGGAGCCGGATTGCGCAAAGGCGGCCACACCTGCGGACGGGCGAAGAATAATAAGATCTTCGCGCGATGCGACTGCGTCCTCCACCGGGAGGGCCCGACTTTCCCGTCGTAGTGGTAGTACGTATGAGCGAAGGTGGAACTGAAGTGCAGGACAGGGCGCGTGCGACCCGCAAAGTATTGCTGGAATCGGCAGCACATCTATTTGTCGAACGGGGATATGCGGGAACGAGTGTCAATGACATAAGTGATCATTCGGGAAAAACCAGCGGAGCGATTTATTTCCATTACTCCAGCAAGGAGAAGCTGGCACTGGCCGTGGTCCGCGAGCGGTTCGCCACCTGGCCGCAGCTCGCCGCCCCCTACGCCGCACCGGGTGTTCCTCCGCTCGAGAAGCTGATCGTCCTCAGCTTCGGTGTTGCCAGGTCCCTCAGCGAGGATGTCGTGGCCCGGGCCGGCGTCCGGCTGTGGGCGGAGCGCCGCGGCATCGAGGCCACGGTGCCCACACCGTTCGGTGTGTGGGTGCTGGCTGCCACCCGGCTCCTCGCCCAGGCCCGCAGAAGAGGCGAACTCGCGGAGGGGGTCGAACCGTCGGCCACGGCCGTGACCCTCGTCTGCGCCTTCTTCGGGCACTGCACCCTGACCGACGAGTTGCCCGGCGGACACGCCTGGGGGGAACGGCTGGACCAGTGGTGGCTGCTGATGCTCAAGTCCCTCCAGAGGGACGCGGATCCGGCCGCTCTGCTCGCCCGCGCGCGGGCACGCATTCCCGTCGGGCGGGAGGACCCGGCCCCGAGCCGTACCTGACACCGGCGGAAGACCGGTGAAGGACGGCCGGCCGGAGGGCCACGGTCGGGCCGCCTTCTCCACGGCCGGGACGGCGGCCCGGAAAAGCACCGGCGGCGCGAGGCTCATGTCGGATTCCCGCCAGCCCTGCCGGTGCGGCTGCCGGATGCTGGAGTCATGCACACCGACACCGAGCGCTGCGTCCGCGCCGTCCGGTCGAAGGACGCCCGCTTCGACGGCTGGTTCTTCACCGCGGTCCTGACCACCCGGATCTACTGCCGGCCCAGCTGCCCCGTCGTGCCGCCCAAGGCCCGGAACATGACGTTCTACCCCAGCGCCGCCGCCTGCCAGCAGGCCGGGTTCCGGGCCTGCAAGCGGTGCCGCCCCGACACCAGCCCCGGCTCCCCGGAGTGGAACGCCCGCGCCGACACCGTCGCCCGGGCCGTGCGCCTCATCCAGGACGGCGTCGTCGACCGTGAGGGCGTACCGGGGCTCGCCGCACGGCTCGGCTACTCCGCCCGGCAGATCGAGCGCCAGCTGCTCGCCGAACTCGGGGCAGGACCCCTCGCGCTGGCGCGCTCCCAGCGCGCCCAGACCGCACGGGTACTCATCGAGACCACCGGCCTGCCGATGGCCGAAGTGGCGTTCGCGGCCGGATTCGGCTCCATCCGCACCTTCAACGACACGGTCCGCGAGGTCTTCGCCCTGTCCCCGGGTGAGCTGCGTTCCAAGGCGGCACCGGGCGCCGCGGCTCCCGGCACCTCCGGGGTGATCGCGCTGCGGCTGCCGTACCGCGCCCCGCTCAACCCGGGCAACCTCTTCGGCCACCTCGCCGCGACCGCCGTCCCCGGCGTCGAGGAATGGCGTGCCGGCGCCTACCGCCGCACGCTCTCCCTCCCGCACGGGCCCGGCATCGTGGCGCTGTCCCCGCAGCCCGGCCACATCGCCTGCCGGCTCTCCCTCAGCGACCCCCGCGACCTCACCCGGGCCATCAGCCGGTGCCGCCGGCTGCTCGACCTGGACGCCGACCCGGTCGCCGTCGACGACCAGCTCCGCTCCGACCCCCTGCTCGCCCCGCTGGTCGAGGCGGGCCCCGGGCGCCGGGTACCGCGCACGGTCGACGCGGCGGAGTTCGCCGTACGCGCGGTGCTCGGCCAGCAGGTCTCCACCGCCGCCGCCCGCACCCACGCGGCCCGTCTGGTCACCGCCCACGGCACCCCGGTCGAGGACCCCGAGGGCGGGCTGACCCACCTCTTCCCCGCCCCCGAGGCGCTGGCGGGGCTCGACCCCGAGGCGCTCGCCCTGCCGCGCAGCCGCCGTACCACCCTGACCACCCTGGTGGCCGCTCTTGCCGACGGGTCCCTGCACCTGGGGGAGGGCACCGACTGGGAGCGGGCGAGGCACGAGCTGAGCGCGCTGCCGGGGTTCGGGCCGTGGACGACGGAGGTGATCGCGATGCGCGGCCTCGGGGACCCGGACGCCTTCCTCCCCACCGACCTGGGCATCCGCCGGGGGGCCGAGCGGCTCGGACTGCCCGCGACCCCGGCAGCCCTCACCGCGCGCGCCGCGCGGTGGCGCCCCTGGCGCGCCTACGCCGTGCAGTACCTGTGGACCGTCGACGACCACCCGATCAACCACCTGCCCGCCTGACGGAGTGAGGACGCACCATGACCACCCCATCCACGACCACCAGGCAGCACACCGTCGTCGACAGCCCGTACGGGGCGCTGACGCTGGTCGCCACCGGCGGTGTGCTGTCCGGGCTCTACATGACGGGACAGCGGCACCGCCCGCCGGAGGAGACCTTCGGCGAACCGGACGGCCGGCCCTTCGCCGAGACGGTCCGTCAGCTCGACGCCTACTTCGCGGGCGAGCTGGCGGAGTTCGACCTGCCGCTCCACCTCCAGGGCACGGCCTTCCAGCGTGAGGTCTGGAACGGGCTGCGGCGCATCCCGTACGGCGCGACGCGGTCGTACGGCGAACTGGCCGCGGAGCTCGGCAGACCCCAGGCCTCCCGGGCGGTGGGCCTGGCCAACGGCAGGAACCCGGTCGGGATCATCGTCCCCTGCCACCGTGTCATCGGTGCGTCGGGAAGCCTGACGGGTTACGGCGGCGGGCTGGAGCGCAAGCGGCGGCTGCTCGCCTTCGAGCGGGGGACGGACGGCGGGACGCCGGCCTTGTTCTGATGTCCTGCCGCCCCCGTGACGGGCCGGCCGGTGCGGCTCCTCAGCGGGGGGCGGGCGCGGGGCCGGCCTGCGGGCAGGACCCCGGCCGCTGATCCCGGCACTCGGATCAGCCGGTGAAGATCTCGACGACCGACCAGATCGCGAGGGCGAGCATGCACAGGCCACCGATGCGCTGCACGGTCTTCAGCGGCACCCGCTTGGCGATGAAACGCCCGGCCAGCAGCGCCAGAGCGGACACCGACATCAGGGCGGCGGCCGCGCCGACGGCCGTCGACCAGGTGCCGTTGCTGGCGGCGAGGTTGGCGGTGGTGATCTGCGTCAGGTCGCCCCACTCACTGATGAAGACCGCCATGAACGCGGTCGAGTAGACCGGCCAGAACCCGGTCACCGTCCGGATCTCGTCCTCGTCCTCCTCGTCCGCGCCCCCGCTGCGCAGCAGCATGAACGCGCCGAAGGCGAAGAGGGCGGCCGAGACCAGCTTGACGATCCAGTCGGGGAGCAGGCCGATCAGTCCGCCGGCCCCGACCGCGATGGCGACGTGCACGACGAACGCGGACGACGTGCCGAACCAGACGTAGAGCGGGCGCATACGGGTGCCCATGGCCAGCGAGGCGAACATGGTCTTGTCGGGGAGCTCCGCGAGGAAGATCAGCCCGAAGGCGGTGAGGACCGCCAGGGGGTCGAGATGCATTCCGGGTGGCTTTCTGTGAGAGCCGGGCCCCGGGCCTTCCGCGAAGCGCCACTCGGGCTTTCGGAGGACCACTCGGCCCGGCATGACCGCAACACCCGCAGGGAAGCGGGCGTGTCATACCTGACCGAAGGTCTCGCCCGCCCGTGGGAACCACGAGCCCGGCCACCGGGAACCCGGGGGTTCCAGTGTGTCGACGACCGGTTTGCGGGGCTACTCCCCTTCGCAGCCGTCAACACTACCCCACCGGGCACCCGGGGCGTGCCCGGTAAGGGCTGTCCCCAGTTCCCGGTGGATCGGCGCGCGGCGTCGGATGCGGGTCACGCACGGCGGAGGGACGCCCCCGTACCGGATGTAGGGGGACGTTCCGGCAATGCGGCGAGGTGCCGAGCTGTCGTCGCGCGCCCGCCGTGCGGTGCGGGACAGCCCGTACCCTTGCGGTGATCATCCGTACCCTTGCCGTGATCATCCGCGGCACCACCGGGAGTGCCCCCGCATGAGCCGCCGCCCGCGCCGGACCGCCGCCGAACCGGGGCCGCCCCGGCCCACCGTCAGCGTCTGCCGAGGCTGCTGCTGCGGTACTCCGAAGATCCCGGGTGTGGACCACCCCGGGCAGCTGGCGCAGCTGCGGCGGTCCCTCGAAGGAAGCGCCACCGTGCGTGCCGTCGAGTGCCTCGACGCGTGCGAACGGGGCAACGTCATGGTCGTACAGCCGTCGGCGGAGGGCCGCCGGGCCGGTGGCCGCCCGGTGTGGCTGGGGCTGGTCAACGACTCCCACGCCGTCGACGACATCGTCACCTGGGCACGGGAGGGCGGCCCAGGGGTCGCGGACCCGCCGGACGTTCTCGACCTCTACGTCTTCCGCCCGTCGCGCCGCATACAGGCGGAACTGGAGCACTGACGCCTCCTGACCCGGCCCGGCCCGCGGTGGCCGACGCCTCCAGCAGGGCGGGAGGCGCCCTCCCGCGGATCCGCGCGTCCCCCCGGCGAGGTCCTCCTACGGGGTCGGTTCCGCGTTCCACGACGACGGCCGGGCCCCGTGCCCCACGGCGGCGCCCGACGGCGGGGCGGTGGGCCGCGCCTGCGGGGTCGTGCCCCTAGCGACGACGCCCGGCCCGCCCGGGTGATCGCCCTCGCCTCACCGGTACCCGCGCGCCGAGGCCGCGCCGCACACGACCGTCGCCGCCTCCGCCCCGAGGACCCGTGCACGGTGGATCGCTCTCACCGGCCTCCATCCGCCGGCGCATGCTCCTCGGGACATGACGCGGCCCCGGCCCACCGCCCCCTCGCGGACGTTGCCGGACCTGTCACCTGTGCGTCCCGAGGCGGCGAAGGAGCAGTTCAGCGGCGGCGAGGCGGTTCGGGACAGCCATGGGCAGACCGGGGGTGGTGCGGATAGGGTCGGGGCGGCGCGACTGCCTGTTCGAGAGCAAGGGATGCAAGGTGACGGACGGAGCAGTGAAGACCGCACGCGTGCTCGTCGCGGCGGACAAGTTCAAAGGCTCGCTCACGGCCGTGCAGGTCGCGGAGCGGGTGACGGCCGGACTGCGGCACGTGGTCCCCGACCTGCAGGTCGAGACGCTGCCCGTCGCGGACGGCGGTGACGGTACGGTCGCGGCTGCGGTGGCCGCCGGATTCGAGCGCCGGGAGGCGCGGGTGACCGGGCCGCTGGGGACGCCCGTCACCGCCGCGTACGCGGTGCGCGGCGCCACGGCCGTCGTGGAGATGGCGGAGGCCTCCGGCCTCCAGCACCTGCCCGCAGGGGAGTTCGCCCCGCTCACCGCCACCACCTACGGATCCGGTGAACTGCTGGCGGCCGCGCTCGACGCGGGCGCCCGGACGATCGTGTTCGGTGTCGGCGGGAGCGCCACGACGGACGGCGGCGCGGGCATGCTCACCGCCCTCGGGGCCCGCTTCCTGGACGCGGACGGCAAGCCCGTCGGGCCCGGCGGTGGAGGACTCGCGGAGCTGGTGGAGGCCGACCTGTCCGGGCTGGACCCCCGGTTGGCGGGCATCGACCTGATCCTGGCCAGCGACGTGGACAACCCGCTGACCGGGCCGAAGGGCGCTCCGGAGGTCTACGGGCGGCAGAAGGGCGCCACCGAGGACGACATCGCCGTCCTGGACGCGGCGCTCACCCACTGCGCCTCCGTACTGGGCCCCGAGCACGCCGTGCTCCCCGGAGCCGGTGCCGCCGGGGGCATCGGTTACGGCGCCCTGGTCGGCCTGGGCGCACGCTTCCGGCCCGGCATCGAGGTCATGCTCGACGTCCTGGGCTTCGCCCCGGCGCTCGCCCGGGCCACTCTCGTCGTGACGGGCGAGGGATCGCTCGACGAGCAGACCCTGCACGGCAAGGCCCCGGCCGGTGTGGCCGCCGCGGCCCGCGCGGCGGGCGTGGAGGTCGTCGCCGTGTGCGGGCGCCTCGGCCTGCCGGCCGAGGCCCTGGACGGGGCCGGTATCCGCCGGGCCTACGCCCTGGCCGAGCTGGAACCCGACCCGGCGGTCTCCATGGCCCAGGCGGGTCCTCTGCTGGAACGCGTGGCCGAGTCGATCGCCCGCGACTTCCTGTCCTGACGCGGTCCGGCCCCGGCGTCCCGGGGCCGGACCGTCGGCGGTGGCACCCCGCGAGGATGCCCCGGCGCCCCTCCCTCAGCCCCGCCGGCGTGGGGACGGGCGGCACATACTCGAGGAGCCCGGCCGGGCGCTCACGCACGGGCCGGCCGGGCTCCGCTGCGGTCGTGTCCTCGCTTCGACTCGTGAAGTTTGACATGCCCATTGACAGTCCATCCGTCCCCCTGGCTTCATGTGAGCAACGAATGGGAGCGCTCCCAGGACCTTCTGCCTGCCTTACTTCAACGAAAGGCGACGACGGATGAAGTCACCCATGAGAAAGCGGCTGGGCCCGGCCTTCGCCGCGGCCGTGACGGCGACCGCGGTGCTGATGGCGCTCTCGGGCCCGACGAGCGCTCAGGCGGCGGCACCGGCGCCCGCGTCCGTCCCGCCCGCGGCCCCCGCGGCGGCCGCGGGCGACGACTGGCTCCACACGGAGGGCAACCGCATCGTCGACAAGCAGGGCAACCGGGTCTGGCTCACCGGTGCCAACTGGTTCGGCTTCAACACGGGTGAGCGGGTCTTCCACGGCCTGTGGTCCGCCAACCTGGACACGATCACGCGGCAGATGGCGGAGCGGGGCATCAACATCCTGCGCGTACCGATCTCCACACAGCTGCTGCTGGAGTGGAAGAACGGGCAGGCGGCCGTCTCCAGCGCGGTCAACACCTGGGCCAACCCCGAGCTCAAGGACAAGACCACCCTGGGGGTCTTCGACGCCTTCCTCGGGGTGGCGGAGAAGTACGGCATCAAGGTCATGCTCGACGTCCACAGCGCGGAGGCCGACAACTCCGGCCATGTGTATCCCGTGTGGTGGAAGGGGGCGATCACCACCGAGCAGTTCTACTCCGCCTGGGAGTGGGTCACCGCCCGGTACCGGACCAACGACACCCTCGTCGCGATGGACATCAAGAACGAGCCGCACGGCAAGCAGTCCGAGAGCCCGCGAGCCAAGTGGGACGGTTCCACCGACCAGGACAACTTCAAGTACACCTGCCAGACCGCCGGCAGGCGGATCCTCGCCGTCAACCCGGACGTCCTCGTCCTGTGCGAAGGCATCGAGATCTACCCCAAGGACGGCGCGAACTGGTCCTCCACCGCGGCCGCCGACTACCACGGCATGTGGTGGGGCGGAAACCTGCGCGGAGCAAGGGACCACCCGGTGGACCTCGGGGCGCAGCAGGACCAGCTGGTCTACTCGCCCCACGACTACGGCCCCCTCGTCTACCAGCAGCCCTGGTTCGAGGGCACGTGGGACCGCACCACGCTGGAACGTGACGTGTGGGACCCGAACTGGCTGTTCCTGCACAAGAACGGCACCGCACCGCTGCTCGTCGGCGAATGGGGCGGACACCTGGACAACGGTCCGAACCAGAAGTGGATGACGGCGCTGCGTGATCTGATCGTGGAGAACGGGATCCACCAGACCTTCTGGTGCATCAACCCCAACTCCGGTGACACGGGCGGGTTGCTGGGGTACGACTGGGCGACGTGGGACGAGGCGAAGTACGCGATGCTCAAGCCCGCCCTCTGGCAGTCGGGTGGCAAGTTCGTCGGGCTCGACCACCAGGTCAGGCTCGGCGGCGCGGCGAGCACCACGGGCCTCAGCCTCACCGACCTGTACGGCGGCTGACCTCGCAGGCGAGTGTCACCCCCGAACTGTCCTGGGGTGCCGATGAATCCCACCCCCTCGGCGCCCCGGGACTCCACACAGGACGGGCGTCCGCCGGCTACGGCCGTCAGCCGTCCGTCCGCAGTGCGTTGATGAGCAGCAGGGCGATGTCGTCGCTGCCGGGCGTGAAGCGCTCGGCGTACCGCACGAGTGTGTCGGCGACCTCGTCCATGGTCCGGTCCAGAGCCAGGGCGAAGTGCTCCGCCAGCGCGGCGGTGGCGTCGTCGAAATCCACCCCCGGGGCCTCCACGAGCCCGTCGGTGAACAGGGCGAGCGCCGCACCGGGCGGGAGTGGGATCTCCACCGTCGGGTAACGGGACGCCGGATCGATGCCGAGCAGGAGACCTGGAGGCAGTGAAAGGGACTCGGTGCCCCCGTCGGGGTGCCGCAGCAGCGGCGCGGGGTGACCCGCGGTCGCCAGGCGGGCGGTGTGCGCAGCCAGGTCCAGGTGGACGTACAGGCAGCTCGTGAACAGACCAGGATCGAGATCGGTGAGCAGCCGGTTGGTCCGCGCGAGCACTTCGTCGGGCGGCGCACCGGCCGAGGCGTGCACGGCGGTACGGACCTGACCCATCAGCGCGGCGGCGTTCACGTTGTGGCCCTGTACGTCCCCGATGGCCGCCGCCGCCGTCGTCTCGTTCAGCCGGATCAGGTCGTAGAAGTCCCCGCCGATGCCCACGCCCCTGGTCGCAGGGAGGTAGCGGGCGGCGACGTCGAGGCCGGGGATCCGGGGCAGGGTGTGCGGCAGCAGGTGGGCCTGGAGGCTGTGTGCGAGCCGGTTCTTGGTGTCGTAGAGCCGGGCGCGGTCGAGGGCCTGGGCGAGCAGGCCCGCGATCGAGGACAGCAGGGCACGTTCCTCGGGGTCGAAGGGGTGGGGCCGGTCGTAGGCGAGTACCAGTGAGCCCACCGGACGGCCGGAGACGATCAGTGGGAGGAACGCGCACGCGGGGACGGCGTCGAGGAGGTTCGCGGCGGGGTAGGCGCGCGCCAGCTCCGTGACGTCGGCGAAGAAGCCGGGGACGCCGGTGATGAGCACGTGTGCGGCCGGGTTGTCCATGGTCAGCGGGGCGCCGTCGAAGCGGTCCATCAGCGTCGGCTGGCTGCCCCTGCGGCCTTCGATCTGCAGCCGCCCCTGTTCCGAGGTGAGCACGAGGAGGGACTGGATGCGGAAGGCCGACAGGAGCTGGTCGCCGGTCAGCTCGATCACGTCCTCGGTGCTGACGGCCTCGGTGAGCGTCGCCGCCAGGTGCATCAGGTGGTACAGGGCGGTCGCCCTGTACGGCGCCGGGGAGGGTGGCGGCAGCGACGGCGGCGGTTCGCCGACCGGGTCGGGTTCCGTGGCGGGCAGGACGCGAACGCTGATGCCGGTGGCGTTCGGGAAGAGGTGGAAGTGCAGCCACCGGTCCGGGGGCCGCAGGGCGGTGAAGGACGTCTGCTGGCGGCTGATGACCGCGGCGCGGTAGTGGTCCTCGACGGCCGGGTCGTCCAGCCAGGGCAGCGACTCCCACGGCAGTGTGCCCAGCAGGTCGGTGGCGGGAGCCCCCAGGAGAGCGGCCGCGGCGTCGGTGAGGAACGTGAGGGTCCCGTCCAGGGCCAGCGCGCAGCTCCCGCCGGGAAGACGCTGGACGAATTCCATGGCCGCCGCGCTCTCCACCGGTCCGGGAACGGGCGGGGCCGGCGGCGGAAGCACCCTGGGCCGGCTCCCCGGGCGTACCGGGTATCCGCTGCCCTCCGCCTGCTGCAGGAGCATGCCGAGGCCGTGGCAGCCGTTGACCACGGCCTGTCGCTCCTCGGGCGACAGCTCCTCGGGGTGCGAGCCGGGCCACAACAGCAGGAGCCCGCCCCGGACGGCCGCGCCGGTGCGGATCGGGGCGGCGCCCAGCGCGAAGTGGTAGGGCAGCACGAGCGCGGCACGCGGATAGCGGCGGGCCAGTTCCTCCTGGCTGCCGAGCCAGATCAGCGTCCGGTGGCGTACCGCGTCGGCCACCGGCATCGGGGAGGCGAGCGGTACCCGGGTCCAGGGAGTGGCCAGCTGGGCGGGGACTCCGGACAGCGTGGTCAGCTGCAGCGCGCTGTCGTTCCCCGGCAGCAGGTACACCATGGCCACCGAGGCGCCGGTCTCCCGCAGCACATGAGCGACGGCGCTGTCCAGGAACTCGGTGCCGGAACCCTGGGCGGCGGCGGAGGCGGCTCGGTCCTGCACGCTCTCAACCCTTCCCGACGAGGGGCGGCTGGGTGTCCGCTTCGGAATACGGCATATACCGGACGATACGCCCCCAGCCTACCCAGGACACGGCAAGGCGTGGAGACGCACGAGGGCCCGGATGCCGGGGAGCATCCGGGCCCTCGTGTGTGATGTCCGACGGGTTCTCGGGCTGTCGTCCGCACCACGCCGGTCGGCCGACCGGACCTGGTCCGGAGACCGAAGAGCCTAGGGAAGCTGGGCCGCCCGAGCCTCACGCCGGTTGTCGCGGAAGGTGTTCACCCGCCGCGCCGTGGCGAAGAGCGGGATCACCGCACCCAGCACGACCTGCAGCGCACAGCCGGTCTGCAGAAGCAGCTGTCCACCGGGGGCGTCGAACGCCCATGCGGCCAGGAGCCCCATCGCGGCCACGATCCAGCTGAGCATCGCCACCGCCAGGACACCGCGCGGTTTCGGGTACTCGACCCGGCTGACCATGAGCCACGCCACTCCGATGATCGCGAGCAGCGTCGGCACGAACGGCAACTCCAGGAGCACGATGGAGACGACCGTGAGCGCCCCGAACGGGCTCGGCATGCCCTGGAACATGCCGTCCTTCAAGGTCACGCAGGAGAATCTGGCGAGCCTGAGCACCACCGCCAGCAGCACGACGATCGCCGCGAGCGCCGACACCCTCTGGTGTGCGTCGTCCGCGACCATCCCGTACACCAGGACGAAGTACGCCGGGGCGAGCCCGAAGCTGATCAGGTCGGAGAGGTTGTCCAGCTCCGCACCCATCGGCGAGGACCGCAGCTTGCGCGCCACGAGCCCGTCGAAGAGGTCGAACACGGCCGCCATGAGCATGAGGATCACCGCGGTGGCGGCGGAGTGCCGGGCCATACCCGACTCGTCGCTGCCCGTGAGGTGCGGGATGAGGATCCCCGTGGTGGTGAAGTACACCGCCATGAAGCCGCAGGTGGCATTGCCCAGGGTCAGGGTGTCCGCTATCGACAGCCTCATCGACAGGGGCATGTCCTGCGTTCCGTCGGCGTCCTCGTCCTCCGGAACCCAGCCGGCCGGTGTATCAGGATCAATCACGGTCAATTCGAGTCACCCCCGCGGTGGTGGCCTGTCCGACCTCGACCGCGACCTCGACACCTTCCGGGAGGTAGATGTCGACGCGCGAGCCGAAGCGGATCAGACCGATGCGTTCGCCCTGCTCCACCTTCGTGCCCTGCGGGAGGTAGGGCACGATACGACGGGCGACCGCTCCTGCGATCTGCACCATCTCGATGTCGCCGAGCTCGGTGTCGAAGTGCCAGACAACGCGCTCGTTGTTCTCGCTCTCCTTGTTGAACGCCGGGACGAACCCGCCCGGGATGTGCTCCACCGATGTCACGGTGCCGGCCAGCGGTGCCCGGTTGACGTGGACGTTGAGGGGGCTCATGAAGATCGCGACGCGGGTGCGTCCGTCCTTCCACGGCATGATGCTCTGCACCACGCCGTCGGCCGGCGAGATGACCCGGCCCTGCGTGATCTCGCGCTCGGGGTCACGGAAGAACCACAGCATGCCCGCCGCGAGCGCGGTGGTGGGCACGGCCACGGCGGCCCAGCGCCCGGACCGGCGGGACCGGGCGAGGCTGAGGGCCGCGGTGGCGACGGTCGGCAGGAGCCACGGCGATGCTCCGCGCGCAAGGCGGACCCCGCCGCGGGGTGCGGAGGTTTGGCTGTCGGGCATGGATGACCTTCGTAGCGGATGATGCCGCGCTGGCAACGGGGGGACGGCGGCTTTCCGGCGATGCTATCGGGTGCGAGAGGCAACTGGGCAAGCCAGCAGCCGAGTCGGACAGCTGACGGCCTCCCGACGAGGGCGACTCGATGTGATCTTCTTCGCCACCAAACCTCCTCGAAAGGGACAATCAGCCTGGGATCCGGTACTCCTCCAGGAGCCGGCGACCGATGATCATTTTCTGGATCTCGGCGGTACCTTCACCGATCAGCAGCATCGGGGCCTCGCGGTAGAGGCGCTCGATCTCGTACTCCTTGGAGAAGCCGTAACCGCCGTGGATGCGGAAGGCGTCCTCGACGACTTCCTTGCAGTACTCGGAGGCGAGGTACTTCGCCATCCCTGCCTCCAGGTCGTTCCGCTCGCCGGAGTCCTTCTTGCGTGCCGCATTCACCATCATCGCATGGGCCGCTTCGACCTTGGTGGCCATTTCGGCCAGTTTGAACTGGATCGCCTGGTGCTGGGCGATCGCCTTTCCGAAGGTGTGGCGCTGCTGGGCGTACGAAATACCCAATTCGAATGCACGCTGTGCGACACCGCAGCCACGCGCTGCGACATTCACGCGTCCGACCTCGACGCCGTCCATCATTTGGTAAAAACCCCGGCCGGTGGTGCCGCCGAGCACACGATTGGCCGGAATGCGCAGTCCGTCCATGATGAGCTCGGTCGTGTCGACGCCCTTGTAACCCATCTTGTCGATCTTTCCCGGGATGGTGAGACCCGGCCGGACCTCACCGAATCCGGCTTCCTTCTCCACCAGGAAGGTCGTCATCGACCTGTGCGGGGCCGTGCCCTCCGGGTGTCCTTCGTCACTCCGGCACAGAACGGCGACGAGTGTGGAGGTGCCGCCGTTCGTCAGCCACATCTTCTGGCCGTCCAGGACGTACTCGTCGCCGTCCTTCACGCCCTTGGACGTGATCGCGGAGACGTCGGAGCCCAGCCCCGGCTCCGACATCGAGAAGGCCCCGCGTACCTCGCCCAGCGCCATACGCGGCAGGAACGTGTCCTTCTGCTCCTGCGTGCCGTGCTGCTTGAGCATGTAGGCCACGATGAAGTGCGTGTTGATGATGCCGGAGACGCTCATCCAGCCCCGGGCGATCTCCTCCACGCACAGCGCGTAGGTGAGGAGTGACTCGCCCAGACCGCCGTACTCCTCGGGGATCATCAGCCCGAACAGGCCGAGCTCCTTGAGTCCTTCGACGATCTGTGTCGGGTACTCGTCGCGGTGCTCCAGTCCGGTCGCGACCGGGATGATCTCCTTGTCGACGAAATCCCGGACCGTGGAGAGGATCTCCTGCTGGACATCGGTCAGACCGGCGGTCTGCGCGAGTCGGCTCATGGCTACTTCTCCCCGTTCTTCTGCGGCGGCTGCACCAATTCCGGGCGGCCGGGCTGCTCTCCGCCGCGCTCCTGGATGTACGTCTCGGTGGGGACCATCACCTTGCGGCGGAACACGCAGACGAGCGTGCCGTCCTGTGTGTAGCCCTTCGTCTCGACGTACACGATGCCGCGGTCGCTCTTCGACCTCGACGGCGTCTTGTCGAGCACGGTCGTCTCGCCGTAGATCGTGTCGCCGTGGAACGTCGGAGCCACGTGCTTGAGTGACTCCACCTCCAGGTTGGCGATCGCCTTTCCGGAGACGTCCGGCACGGACATGCCGAGCAACAGTGAATAGACGTAGTTGCCGACGACGACGTTCTTCCCGAAATCCGTCGTCCGCTCGGCGTAGTTGCTGTCCATGTGCAGCGGGTGGTGATTCATGGTCAGCAGGCAGAAGAGGTGGTCGTCGTACTCCGTGACCGTCTTTCCCGGCCAGTGCTTGTAGACGGCACCGACCTCGAACTCCTCGTAGGTGCGCCCGAACTGCATGATCAGGCCTCCGGAGCTTCGAACGTGGAGGTGCGCCGCATGCCGGCCGCGCGGCCCTTGCCCGCGATGACGAGTGCCATCTTGCGGCTGGCCTCGTCGATCATCTCGTCGCCGAGCATCGCCGAGCCCTTCTTGCCGCCCTCCTCGGAGGTGCACCAGTCGTACGCCTCGAGGATCAGCTCGGCGTGGTCGTAGTCGTCCTGGGAGGGTGAGAACACCTCGTTGGCGGCGTCCACCTGACCGGGATGCAGCACCCACTTGCCGTCGAAGCCCAGCGCGGCGGCACGGCCCGCGACCTCGCGGTACGCGTCCACGTCGCGGATCTGCAGGAACGGTCCGTCGATGGCCTGCAGGTCGTGCGCACGGGCGGCCATCAGGATGCGCATCAGGATGTAGTGGTACGCGTCCGCCGGGTAGCCCGGCGGCTGCTGGCCCACGACCAGCGTCTTCATGTTGATCGAGGCCATGAAGTCGGCCGGGCCGAAGATCAGGGTCTCCAGGCGGGGCGAGGCGGCGGCGATGTCGTCGATGTTCACCAGGCCCTTGGCGTTCTCGATCTGCGCCTCGATGCCGATCCGGCCGGCCTCGAAGCCCATCGTCTTCTCGATCTGCGTCAGCAGCAGGTCCAGCGCCACGACCTGCTGCGCGTCCTGGACCTTCGGCAGCATGATGCAGTCGAGGTTGGGGCCCGCACCCTCGACGACCGTGATGACGTCGCGGTACGTCCAGTGCGTCGTCCAGTCGTTCACGCGCACGACCCGGGTCTTGCCCGTCCAGTCGCCGTTGTTCAGCGCGTCGACGATGTGGTGCCGGGCGCCTTCCTTGGCCAGGGGCGCGCAGGCGTCCTCCAGGTCGAGGAAGACCTGGTCGGCCGGGAGACCCTGGGCCTTCTCCAGGAACCTCGGGTTGGAGCCGGGCACCGCCAGGCAGGAACGGCGCGGACGCAGCCGGTTCACGGGGGCGGCGGGCGACGGGCTGGTCATGCGGGGACCTCCAGAGGGTCGAGCTTGTTCGCTTTCCGGATCTCGTCGACGATACGGCCGATGATCCCGGTGATTCCGAAGTCCTTCGGGGTGAAGACGGCGGCGACGCCCACCGCGAGGAGAGCGGCCGCGTCGGCCGGGGGGATGATGCCGCCCGCGATCACCGGGATGTCCGGTGCCCCGGCCTCGCGCAGCCGGTTCAGGACGTCCGGCACCAGCTCGGCGTGCGAGCCGGACAGGATCGACAGGCCCACGCAGTGCACGTCCTCGGCCAGGGCCGCGTCGGTGATCTCCGCGGGCGTCAGCCTGATCCCCTGGTAGACCACCTCGAAGCCGGCGTCCCTGGCGCGTACGGCGATCTGCTCGGCGCCGTTGGAATGCCCGTCCAGGCCCGGCTTGCCGACCAGCAGGCGCAGCCGGCCGACCCCCAGGTCCTCGGCGGTCCGGGTCACCTTCTCGCGGACCAGGGCGAGCGGGGTGCCGGGCTCCGCGGTGACCGCGAGCGGCGCGGACGAGACGCCGGTCGGCGCCCGGAACTCACCGAACACGTCGCGCAGGGCCCAGGCCCACTCGCCCGTGGTGACGCCGGCCCGCGCGCACTCGACGGTGGCCTCCATCATGTTCTCGGTGCCCGCCGCGGCCTTCTTCAGGGCGGCGAGCGCCTCGGTGGCCCGTGCCTCGTCGCGGTTGTCGCGCCACTCGTGCAGCGCGGCGACGACCCGGGCCTCGTTCTCGGGATCCACCGTCATGATCGCCGCGTCCAGGTCGGCCGTCAGCGGACTGGGCTCGGTCGTCCCGTAGATGTTGACGCCGACGATCTTCTCCTCGCCCGCCTCGATCCGGGCCCGCCGCGCCGCGTGCGAGGCGACGAGTTCCGACTTGAGGTAGCCGGACTCGACGGCGGCCATCGCGCCGCCCATCTGCTGGATCCGCTCCATCTCGGCCAGCGACTCCGTGACCAGCCCGTCCACCGTGTCCTCGATGACGTGCGAGCCCGCGAAGATGTCCTCGTACTCCAGCAGATCGCTCTCGTGGGCCAGCACCTGCTGGATACGGAGCGACCACTGCTGGTCCCAGGGCCGGGGGAGCCCCAGCGCCTCGTTCCAGGCCGGCAGTTGCACCGCGCGGGCGCGGGCGTCCTTGGAGAGGGTGACGCCCAGCATCTCCAGGACGATGCGCTGGACGTTGTTCTCCGGCTGGGCCTCGGTCAGCCCGAGGGAGTTGACCTGCACGCCGTAGCGGAAGCGGCGCTGCTTCGGGTCGGCGACGCCGTACCGCTCGCGGGTGACGTGGTCCCAGATGCGGCCGAACGCGCGCATCTTGCACATCTCCTCGATGAAGCGGACTCCCGCGTTCACGAAGAAGGAGATGCGGGCGACGACGTCGCCGAACCGCTCCTCGGGTACCTGCCCGGAGTCGCGCACCGCGTCGAGGACGGCGACGGCCGTCGACATGGCGTACGCGATCTCCTGGACCGGGGTGGCTCCCGCCTCCTGCAGGTGGTAGCTGCAGATGTTGATCGGGTTCCACTTCGGGATGCGGTTGACCGTGTACGTGATCATGTCGGTGGTCAGGCGCAGCGAGGGAACCGGCGGGAAGACGTGCGTCCCGCGCGACAGGTACTCCTTCACGATGTCGTTCTGCGTCGTGCCCTGGAGCTTGCCGGGGTCCGCTCCCTGCTCCTCGGCGACCACCTGGTAGAGCGCCAGCAGCCACATGGCGGTGGCGTTGATCGTCATCGAGGTGTTCATCTGCTCCAGGGGGATGTCCTGGAACAGCCTGCGCATGTCACCGAGGTGCGAGACGGGCACCCCGACCCGGCCGACCTCGCCGCGGGCCAGGACGTGGTCGGGGTCGTACCCGGTCTGGGTCGGCAGGTCGAAGGCGACCGACAGGCCGGTCTGGCCCTTGGCGAGGTTGCGCCGGTAGAGCTCGTTGGACGCCTCGGCGGTCGAGTGCCCCGCGTACGTCCGCATGAGCCACGGGCGGTCCTTCTGACGTTCGGTCATCGCGGACCTCAGACGTTGCGGAAGCGGTTGATGGCGTCGATGTGCTGCTCCCGCAGCTCGGTGTCGCGGACCCCGAGGCCCTCGCGGGGCGCCAGCGCGAGGACGCCGACCTTGCCCTGGTGGACGTTGCGGTGGACGTCGTGGGCGGCCTGCCCGGTGTCCTCCAGGGAGTACACCTTGGAGAGCGTCGGGTGGATCTTCCCCTTGGCGATCAGGCGGTTGGCCTCCCACGCCTCGCGGTAGTTGGCGAAGTGGGACCCGATGATCCGCTTCAGCGACATCCACAGGTAGCGGTTGTCGTACTCGTGGTGGTACCCCGACGTCGAGGCGCAGGTGACGATCGTGCCGCCCTTGCGGGTCACGTACACACTGGCACCGAAGGTCTCGCGGCCCGGGTGCTCGAAGACGATGTCCACGTCCTCGCCGCCGGTCAGTTCACGGATGCGCTTGCCGAACCGCTTCCACTCGCGCGGGTCCTGGTGGTGCTCGTCCTTCCAGAACGCGTAGCCCTCGGCGTTGCGGTCGATGATCGCGGTCGCGCCCATCTTCCGGCAGATCTCGGCCTTCGCGTCGCTGGAGACGACACAGATCGGGTTGGCGCCGCCGGCCAGCGCGAACTGCGTGGCGTACGAGCCGAGTCCACCGCTCGCGCCCCAGATCAGGACGTTGTCGCCCTGCTTCATGCCCGCGCCGTTGCGCGAGACGAGCTGGCGGTACGCGGTGGAGTTGACCAGGCCGGGCGCTGCGGCCTCCTCCCAGCTGAGGTGCTTCGGCTTCGGCATCAGCTGGTTGGACTTGACGAGCGCGATCTCCGCGAGGCCGCCGAAGTTGGTCTCGAAGCCCCAGATGCGCTGTTCGGGGTCGAGCATCGTGTCGTTGTGGCCGTCGGAGGACTCCAGCTCGACCGAGAGGCAGTGCGCGACGACCTCGTCGCCGGGGTTCCAGGCGTTGACGCCGGGGCCGGTGCGCAGGACGACGCCCGCCAGGTCGGAGCCGATGATGTGGTACGGGAGGTCGTGGCGCTTGGTGAGCTCACTGAGCCTGCCGTAGCGCTCCAGGAAGCCGAAGGTCGAGACCGGCTCGAAGATCGAGGTCCAGACGGAGTTGTAGTTCACCGAGCTGGCCATGACCGCGACCAGGGCCTCGCCCGGGCCGAGCTCGGGGACCGGCACGTCGTCCACGTGGAGGGACTTGCGCGGGTCCTTGTCGCGGCCCGCGACACCCGCGAACATCTCTGCCTCGTCCTTGTGCACGGTCACCGCGCGGTACGACTCGGGGAGGGGCAGGGCGGCGAAGTCCGCGGCCGTGCTGTCCTGCGATTGGATCGCGTCCAGGATTTCCTTCACGGTGATGCCTCCGGCAGATCGGGCCCCGGCGTCGAGGGAACGCCGGAGAGCCCCTGTGGACAGGGGGAGTGGTGCGGTGTGGAGGTGTGCCGTCGGTTCGGCGGGTGGTGCTTCGGCTTGCTCGGTGGAGCAGAAGGTTGCCTGTGACGCAGGCGCCCGGGCGCGCAGACACGTGGTTTGCGGGGACAGCCGACGTACGAGAGGTCTCTGCACGCCGGCCGCCCGGACACCTTCAACGTATGGCACTGCGTGACAGGTGGCAAGGCACCCAGTGCCAACAATTTCTCTCAGTTGTCATCCCGGTGGCACGCATGAGCAACATCATGCGTGGTATGCCGGTTTGGTCGCTCTGTCGCGGCGGCTACGGCGTGGTGCGGTACACGTACGGCGTCGTCCTGCTCAGGGCGGTGAAACCGAGCCGGCGCAGGATCGGGGCGGACCGGTCGGTCGCGTCCACCTGGAGATACCGGTAGCCGCGCTCCGCGGCGATACGGACCCGGTGGGCAGTCAGGGCCCGGTAGACGCCCCTGCCCCGCCACCGCGGGTCCGTACCGCCGCCCCAGAACCCGGCGAACCCGGTGCCCGGTACCCACTCCATGCGGGCCGCGCTCACCGGCTCGTCGCCCGCCAGGGCGACGACCGCGACGAAGGTCTCCGGCGCCTCGGCGAGCCGCGTCAAGGCCCGGTGGCGCAGCCGTGCCCCGTCCCCGCCGAAGGCCGCCTCGTGCGCGCGGACCATCAACTCCACCCCGGCCGTGTCGGTCACCGGGTGCAGCCGGACGCCCGGGGGGAGGACCACGGCGGTGGGCAGTTCCGTGACGGGGGCGACCAGCAGGGTCTCCGCGTCCTCCGGCACGAAACCCGCCGCCCGCAGCCGCCGGCCCAGGTCGTGCGGCCGGTCGTGGGCGTAGCACTTCCACTCGAACTCGTCGTGGCCCAGGCCCGTGTAGTGGGCGACCTGCGCGGCGATCGCCGCGTCGGCGGCCGCGCCGTCCATCTCCGGAGCCGACCAGACGACCCCGTTCCAGTCGTCGGCGGCGCCCACCTGGCGTACGAGGGGGCCGTCACGTTCCACCCGGACCCCGGGGCCGTCGGGACGGGCGTGTTCCCGCATCTCGCGGTCGAACAGGGCAAGCAGCTCGGAAGGGTTCACGGGCCCACCCGAGCACGGGCCCGGCGGGGCGGACAAACAGATTTCGCGGGCCGCCTGCGTCAACACCGGCACCCGGGGGCAGACGCAAGTGATCTTGAGTTCGGCCGTACCGGAGCGCACACCGAGGCGCACGGAAAACGAAACAGGGGGCTACCCATGGCGATACCGGTCCGCAGCAGCGTCCCGAGGGCCGGCCGGCCCGCGTTCAGCCTCCGCCGTACGGCGCTCGGCTTCGTCCTCGCGGCTCTGCTGCTCTGCGGCACCGGACTGGTCCTGCGCACGGTCTGGCAGAGCGCCCTGCGCCATCCGGCCGCCGGCGTGACGGCCGCGGTGGTCCTGACCGCCGTGGCGGCGGCGTACCTGCGCCGGCGGCGCAACCGCCGGGCCGCGCTCAAGGGGGCGGCGGCGGTGGTCGAGGCCACGTACGAGCTGGTGGACGCGGGAGTCGCGGAGGCCGGGGCGGCGATCGCCGCCCCGGAGCCGCAGCGCCGCGAGCCGGTCGACTATCCGGCCATGGACCCGTACGCCTTCGAGGAGGCGGTCGCCGGGCTCTGCCGCCGGGACGGCTGCGCGGACGCGGAGGTCGTCGGCGGCGCCGGCGACCTCGGGGCCGACGTCGTCGCCACCACCCCCGACGGGCGCCGCCTCGTGATCCAGTGCAAGCGGTACGCCGCCGACAACAAGGTCGGCTCCCAGGAACTCCAGCGCTTCGGCGGCACCTGCTTCGCCGTGCACGAGGCCGAGATCGCCGTCCTCGTCACCACCAGCGAGTTCACCGAGCCCGCCCTCGAGTACGCCGGACAGTGCGGCATTCTCTGCGTCGACCTGCCCTCCCTCACGGCGTGGAGCGAGGAGGGCGTGCCCCCCTGGCACACGGAGACCACCTGGCTGGAACGGCCGTCGGCGAACGCCTGAGGGCTGTCCCGTCACGCCGCTCGGATCAGCGCACGGCGTCGGACGCGGTGCGTCGCGGGATCCCCCGGCGGAGAGGTGTCCGCCTGCGGGACGTGCCCGTACGCTGCGGCAACCCGGCAACCCGGCAACCCGGCAACCCGGCAACCCGGCAACCCGGCAACCCGGCAAGGTGGCGGGGCGCCGAAGCGGCGAGGCGCCACAGGTGCCGTCGTGCGCCCGCCCGGCTCCGCGGGGCATCCCTCAGGGTCGTGCCGGAGCGCGTTCAGCGCTCCTCGAGCGCCTGCCGGATCGTGCGCATCACCTCGTCGAGCGGCGCGTCCGTACGGGCCACCGCGACCAGCACCTCGTCCCGGGACGCCACCGTGGCGGCCGGGGCCTTCGCGGTCTCCCCTCCCACCGCGCGCCCGGCGCCGATGCCCGAGCCGAACGTGTCCCGGACGATCGCGAACGCGTGGTCCAGCTGTGCCTCCACGTCCCCCTGGCCACCGGCCCGCAGCCAGCGCCGCAGTACATGGTTGTGCGCGGTGACGACGGCGGAGGCCGCCACCTCGGCCAGCAGCGGGTCGTCATTGCCCACATGGTGGTCGCGCTCGTCGAAGTGGCCCAGCAGATAGCGGGTGAACAGCCGCTCGTAGCGGGCCACCGAGGCGATCTCCGCCTCCCGCAGCGTGGGGACCTCACGGGTCAGCTTGTAGCGGGCCACGGAGACCGCGGGCTTGGCCGCGTACATCTTCATGACCTCTTTGATGCCGCGGCACACGGTGTCGAGCGGGTGCTCGTGCGCGGGGGCCGCGTTGAGGACGGCCTCGGCCCTGACGAGGGTGTCGTCGTGGTCCGGGAAGATGGCCTCTTCCTTGGAACGGAAGTGGCGGAAGAACGTGCGCCGGGCCACCCCCGCGGCACCCGCGATCTCGTCGACCGTCGTCGCCTCGTACCCCTTCGTCGCGAAGAGTTCCATCGCCGCCGCGGCGAGTTCACGGCGCATCTTGAGCCGTTGGGCGGCGGCACGGGTGCCTGCGGCACTCTCCGGGGCGTCGGGCGCGGCGGAGGAACGGGGGGACCTGGCGGGTTGGGACATGGTGTGAACGTAGCTCATCCGGGCCGGTGAGCGCGCCTGTGGGGGCGGGCCGCCCGAGGGCCCCAGCAGCCCGCCCCACCCGGCCGCCGTTCCGGAGGGCCGGCGGCCCGGCGGTTCAGCGCCGGGCATATTCGCGGAAGCCACGCCCCGTCTTGCGGCCGAGGCAGCCCGCGGCCACCAGGTGCTCGAGCAGCGGCGCCGGGGCCAGACCCGGATCGCGGAACTCGCTGTGCAGCACCTTCTCGATGGCGAGCGAGACGTCGAGGCCGACGACGTCCAGGAGCTCGAACGGGCCCATCGGGTAGCCGCCGCCCAGCTTCATCGCCGCGTCGATGTCGTCGAGCGTGGCGTAGTGCGCCTCGACCATCTTGATCGCGTTGTTGAGGTACGGGAACAGCAGCGCGTTCACGATGAAGCCCGCCCGGTCGCCGCAGTCCACCGGGTGCTTGCGCACCTTCACGCAGACCTCGCGGACGGTGGCGTGCACGTCGTCGGCGGTCAGCACCGTGCGGACCACCTCGACCAGCTTCATCGCGGGCGCCGGGTTGAAGAAGTGCATACCGATGACGTCCTGAGGACGTGAGGTGACCCGTGCGACCGCGACGACCGGTAGCGAGGACGTCGTGGTGGCCAGCACGGCACCCGGCTTGCAGACCTTGTCCAGCGTCGCGAAGAGCTCGCGCTTGACCTCCAGGTCCTCGGCGACGGCCTCGACCGCGAGATCGACCTCGGAGAAGGAGTCCAGCGAGCCGGCCGGGGTGATCCGGGCGAGCGTCTCGTCGCGTGCCTCCTCCGTCAGCCGCCCCTTGGAGACGGAACGGCCCAGGGACGTGGCGATGCGTGCCTTGGCCGTGTCGGCCTTCCCCTGGTTGCGGGCGGCGAGGACCACGGAGTATCCGGCCTTCGCGAAGACCTCCGCGATGCCCGAGGCCATCGTCCCGGAGCCCGCCACCCCCACCGCGGACACCGCGCGCCCGGCCACCTCGCCGGAACCGGCCGAGGGCGTCAGGGCGTCGGGCACCACGTTCTGGCCGCCGGGGGCGTCGTACGTGTAGAAGCCGCGGCCCGCCTTGCGGCCGGTCAGGCCCGCCTCGCTGAGCTGCCCGAGCACGGGCGCCGGTGCGTGGAGCCGGTCGCGAGAGGCCGCGTACATGGCCTCCAGCACCGTACGGGCGGTGTCGATGCCGATCAGGTCGAGCAGGGCGAGGGGGCCCATCGGAAGTCCGCAGCCCAGCTTCATCGCGGCGTCGATGTCCTCGCGGGAGGCGTAGTTCGCCTCGTACATGGCCGCCGCCTGGTTGAGGTAGCCGAACAGCAGCCCGTCCGCGACGAAGCCGGGCCGGTCACCGACCGCCACCGGTTCCTTGCCCAGTTCACGCGCCAGGCGGGTCACGCTCTCGACGGCCGGCGGCGCGGTCAGCACCGAGGAGACCACCTCGACCAGCTTCATCGCGGGCGCCGGGTTGAAGAAGTGCAGGCCGAGGACGCGCTCCGGGTGCTGTGACTCGGCGGCCAGCCGGGTCACGGAGAGCGCGTTGGTGCCCGTGGCGAGGATCGCGGTGGGGGACACGACCGCGTCGAGCTCCCGGAAGACCTGCTGCTTGATCTCGTACGTCTCCGGCACGACCTCGATGACCAGCTCCGCGTCCGCGGCGGCCCGCAGATCGGTGAACGTACGGAACCGGGCGAGGACATCGCGCCGCTCCTGCTCGGAGATCCGCTCGCGGTGCACGGCGCGTGCCGTGGAGGCCTCCAGGGAGGCGACGGCCTGCAGGGCGGCGGCTTCGCTGACGTCGATGCCGATGACCTCGCGGCCCGCACGGGCCAGGACCTCGGCGATGCCGGTCCCCATGGTGCCGAGGCCGACGACGGCAATGGTGCTGAGCGGGGTGTCCATCACGGGACTCCAGGGTGAGTGACGGCTGTGAGGAGCACCCGGGCGCGGGCCGCTGAGAGGAACCGGCGCTCGGCGTGCGGAAGTTGCGTGTCGTGGTGCACGGGTCCCGGGTGCTCGGGGAGCACCGGGATCCGGAAGGGGCGACGGACTCTGTCCCGGAGTCGCGTCTCACATGGCTGCCGAACCGACAAGCACTCCGGGTGGCTGCGTCACCAGGCCACCGGAGCCGGCGGGAGGATGTCCCGCTCACATGAGATTAACCGGCGGGTAACGAGCGCGCCAGCCCTGGCTGCCTGTGCACTGGCCCACACTTTCCCGTCCGTGGGGTGCGCCACCGTCCGTGTGCGCGGGTAAACTCACCGTCATGGACGAGGAGTTCCGCTCGCTGACCGACCGGCTCCGGGGCGAGGCGGGGGAGTCGCCGGCCTTCGCCCTGCTGCTGGCGACCGAGGACGCCGAGGAGCTCGCCCGGGTCCTCGTCGAGGCCGAGCGCCCCCTCTGGGCCCGCGAGCTCGCGGCGTTCCGGCTCGCCTGCCGGGGTGACCGCCGCGCCTTCGAGGCGCTGGTCCTCCTGCTGAACCACCGCGACCCGGAGCGGTGCGTCACGGCGGCCCACGCACTCCTCGCCCTGGGTGACCCCCGAACCCCCCGGGCTGCGGCGGCACTTGCCACCAACACCCTGCGGACGGCCTACGCCCTGCACCCGGTTCGGCTGCTCACCGCCCTACGCGCACCGGAATCCGTACCCGCCCTCGTCAGCACGCTGCGCGGACTGCTGGCACCGCAGGAGCCCCACTGGCGCGTCGCCCTCGCCTGCGTCGAGGGGCTGGGCAGCCTGGGTGACGGAGCGGCCCGCCCCGTTCTGGAGGCGGCGCTGCCGCACCCGCGCCTGGGGGAGGCGGCTGCGGCGGCGCTCGGCCGGCTGCCGACCGGCTGAGCGGGCGGCCCGGCCGTACGCCGAAGTCGCCCGGGTCCTCGGCAGGACCCCTCCTCCGGAAGGCGGTGGCCTCCCCGATCCGGCGGTCGGGCGCGGGTGATGGTGCAGGCGGTCGCGTTCCGGAGCCTGCGGAGCATGATCCATTCCCTGCGCGGCGGCACCGACGGCGCATAGCCCACCGTGTCGGCCGGTCCGCTGTGGAGTGGTGACCGACTCCCGCGGGCCTGAGCGGTACCGGGCGACTCACCGGGGCGGCCTGCTGGGAGCGGGTGGCGATGACCGCGCCCCCTCGGCGCGGAGGTCGCGACGTCTCGCCGGGCGGAGACCCGGGAGAGCTGTACCCGTGGACACCCGGTGATGCGGCCCCCGCTGAGAAACGGCAGGTGGCGCGGGTGCACCGGGGCGGGGCAGGGCGGCGCCGGTCGTCACCTGCGGGCCGTCGTGGGTGATCTCGAGCTGAGCGCCGTGCCGGGGCGGGAGGGATGCCCCGGCCACGGGGTCGTCGGGCCCGGCTGGTGGGGTCGCGGAAGCGACAGGAGGTCTGCGGCGCGAAGCGTTTCGGGACGTGCCGGCCGCCGGAGGGGGCGTACACGGGGGACACGCCTTCACGCGCCCCCGCGCACGCCTCCGCACTGTTCAGCCGCGGAAGCCGAGCAGCCCGTGCAGCGTTGCGCCCTTCGAAGCCGAGCCGGCCTTCGCGTTCGTCAGCGGTTCGGGGTCGGGCAGGGCGTCGCAGACCGCGTCGGCCCCGCTGCCACCGGCGTTCGGGACCGTGCCGTCGGTGAGGTAGTCCACGAGGTAGGCGTCCAGGCAGTCGTTGCCGCTCAGGCTGATGCCGTGGTTGCCGCCGCCCTCTTCGACGACCAGGCCGGAACCCTTCAGCTTGCGGTGCATGGCGACGCCGCCCTCGTACGGGGTGGCCGCGTCGTCGGTGGCCTGGAGCAGCAGGGCCGGGGGGATCTTGTGGTTGGTGACCCGGACCGGGTTCAGCGGCTTCACCGGCCAGGTGGCGCAGGGTGCGTTGTACCAGGTGTTGTTCCACGCCATGAAGGGCGCCTTGCGGTGCACCCGCCAGGTGTCGTTGCGCCAGGTGTTCCAGCTGCGGGGCCAGGCCGCGTCACGGCACTGCACGGCCGTGTAGACCGAGTACCCGTTGTCCCCGGCGGAGTCCACGGCCGCCAGGTTCTCGTACGCGGTGGCGAGCGCGTCCTGGTCCTTGTCGTTCACGTACGCCGCGAACGCCTCGGCGAGGTGGGGCCAGTAGCCGTTGTAGTAGCCGCCGGGCAGGAAGGTGTCCTCCAACTCGCTCGGGCCGACCTTGCCGGCCGCCGGGTGCTTCTTCACGGCGGCGCGCATCCGGTACCAGGCGGCCTCGACCTCCGCCGGGTCGGTCCCGAGCCGGTAGGTCGCGTCATGCTCGGCGACCCACGCGGCGAACGCCTTGTGACGGGCGTCGAAGGCGTAGTCCTGGCCGAGGTTGTCCTCGTACCAGACACCTCCCGGGTCGACGATCGAGTCGAGCACCAGGCGCCGCACGCGCTCGGGGAACAGCTTCGCGTAGACCGCCCCCAGGTAGGTGCCGTAGGAGTAGCCGAAGTAGTTGATCCGCCGGGCGCCGAGGGCTTGGCGGATGACGTCCAGGTCCTTGGCCGTGCTGACGGTGTCCATGAAGGGCAGCAGGTCACCGTGGGTCTTCCCGCAGGCGGCGGCGAAGGACGCCGCCCGGTCGCGGTTGGCCTTCTCGGCCGCGTAGGAGTCCGGCACGGTGTCGGGGCGCACCGGGTCGAAGTGCTTCGGCGCGCAGTCCAGTGCGGGGGTGCTCTTCCCGACCCCGCGCGGGTCGAACCCGATCACGTCGTACTGGGCGGCGAGTTCCGCGGGGAGCGAGGACGCCACGAAACCGGCCATCGAGAGCCCGCTCCCGCCGGGGCCGCCGGGGTTGGCCAGCAGCGGGCCCTGATAGGTCTTCGCCGTGTGGGGGATCCGGGACAGGGCGAGGGTGACCTGTCTGCCCGACGGCCGGTCATGGTCCAGCGGCGCGCGGACCGTCGCGCACTGGAGGGTCGGGTAGGACGTCGTCCCGCAGTCCGTCCACGTGAGTGGCGCGGCGGCATGGGCGCCTGCCCGCGTGGTGGGTGAGGGTGACGCGGAGGGTGAGGCGGCGGACGGTACGGCGGTCAGCACGCCCGCGACCGTGGCGCCGACGGCGACCAGGATTCCTGCACGTTTCGTCATGTGGCCTCCCGTGGTGGAGAGAACGCGGCTGTGAGGGACACGGCCTCCGCCGCATGCTCCCCGAAATACGACGCGGAAGGACAGATTCCGACGAGAGTTGACCCAATTGATCACCGCGCGCACGTGTCGGTACGGGAGAGGAACGCTTGGGCGCGAGGGAAGGAAGCGCGGACACAGGAGAGTGAGGCGCGGGCGCGGGGGAGTGGCGGGGGGACACGGAAGGTGCTCGGCGGGCGGGCGGGCGCGGGCGGTGCGGTGCGGG
>NZ_MDKB01000001.1:806396-989772 GCF_001715295.1 Streptomyces griseus
GAGGATGTGGGGGCGTGGGGGCGCAGGGGGCGGGGGGCGGGGGTGCGAAATGCGCGGAGACGGAGGACGTACGGGGTGCGGAGGCGCAGGACGTACGGGGTGCGGAGGTGCAGGACGTACAGGACGCGCGGAGGTGCGGCACGGGTGGACACGCGGAGGTGGCAGGCTGACACCCGGACTCCGACCGGCCGACGCGCCCCGCAGCGGGATGACGCCCCGTCAGCACAAGGCCGCACTCAGAGCAGGGTCAGCTGCGTGGGCCTCCGGTCTTCGCCCTCCGGCGCCGGGGTCCTTCCCGGTACGGCGATCCGCCGGGACTCGCCCCGGTGCGCGGGGCCGATGCCGAACTCGGCGGCCAGCTCGTGCACCCGTCGCGTGATGCGGCGTTGGTACCAGGTGGGGGCGTACGCCCCGTCCGCGTACATCCGCTCGTAGCGCCGCACCAGGTGCGGGTGGTGCCGGCCGAGCCACTGCATGTACCACTCGCGGGCGCCGGGCCGCAGGTGCAGTACCAGGGGCGTCACCGAGGCCGCGCCGGCGGCGGCGATGGCCTGGACCGTGGCGCGCAGCTGCTCGGGACCGTCGCCGAGGAAGGGGACGACCGGAGCCATGAGCACCGAGCAGTCGATCCCCTGGCCCGCCAGGGCGCGGACGACGTCCAGGCGGCGCTCGGGGGAGGGAGTGCCCGGCTCCACGGTGCGCCACAGCTCGCGGTCCGTGAAGCCCACGGAGACGGAGATGCCGACCTCGGTGACCTCGGCCGCCTGCCGCAGCAGGTCCAGGTCGCGCAGGATCAGGGTGCCCTTCGTCAGGATCGAGAAGGGGTTCGCGTGGTCCCGCAACGCCTCGATGATCCCGGGCATGAGCCGATAGCGGCCCTCTGCCCGCTGGTAGCAGTCGACGTTGGTGCCCATCGCGATGTGCGCGCCCTGCCACCGTGGGGAGGCGAGATGGCGGTTCAGCAGCTCACCGGCGTTGATCTTGACCACGATCTGCGAGTCGAAGCCGAGGCCGGTGTCCAGGTCCAGATAGCTGTGCGTCTTGCGGGCGAAGCAGTACACGCAGGCGTGTGAACAGCCCCGGTACGGGTTCACGGTCCACTCGAACGGCATCCGCGAGGCGCCGGGCACCCGGTTCACGATCGAGCGGGCCCGGACCTCGTGGAAAGTGATCCCCCGGAACTCAGGGGTGTCGAAGGTGCGCGTGGTCACCGCGTCCGCGGCGAAGAGCGCGCCGGGCTCGGGTTTCGCGCTCTGTGCGGTATTTTCTGCCAGGTTGTCCCAGCGCATGGACGCCTCCTCGGTAGTGCTGCGCCGAGAATAGAACATCTGTTCCCTTGATCGTGCGTGCCGGGATGCCGGCCCCGATTTTGAGGGGCCCTGCCCGAGGTGGTTGGCTCAGCGGCACCCGGAACAACCGAGTGCTGGAGGAGCAGGCATGGCGCAGGTCGAGGCCACGACGGAGCGGATCATCGCGGCGGACGCAGAGACGGTGTTCGACGCGCTGGCCGACTACAAGGAGGTCCGGGGCAAGGTGCTGCCCGGCCACTTCAGCGAGTACGAGGTGCGCGAGGGCGGGGACGGCGAGGGCAGTCTCGTCCATTGGAAGCTCCAAGCCACCAGCAAGCGCGTCCGTGACTGCCTGCTCGAGGTCACCGAGCCGTCCGAGGGCCGACTCGTGGAGAAGGACCGCAACTCCTCGATGGTCACCACCTGGACCGTCACGCCGGCCGGTGAGGGCAGGTCCCGGGTGGTCGTACTGACCGTGTGGAACGGGGCGGGCGGCATCGGCGGGTTCTTCGAGAAGACCTTCGCGCCCAAGGGGCTCGGCCGGATCTACGACGAACTCCTGCGGAACCTCGCCGCCGAGGTCGAGAAGTAACGCTGCTCCGCCCGCTGTTGGCGTCACGGCCGGCCTCACCGGAACGGGTGGTTTTCCGGGACGGCCGGTTGTGCGCCGCAACGCCTCCCACCGGCGCATAAGCCCTCGGTGCGCGCCGTGTGCGCGCCCGTTCTCGTTTGCCCCGCCTTGCCGCCGGGTGCGACAAATGTGCGGCGCAGGTGCGACGAGGGGAGCGTCACGTGGTGGGTGGGATCACTCTGGTGAAGGACGGGCCGGACGGTCCGGGAGGTGTCACGGCCGCGCCCGCACCTCCGTCGCCACCGGACGTACCGACCGCCGCACCGTCCGCCTCCCCACCCGAGGAGGTCACTCCCCGCCGGGTCCGGCTGGTCTTCCTCGGGCTGATGCTCACCCTGCTGCTCGCCGCGCTCGACCAGATGATCGTCGCCACCGCTCTGCCGAAGATCGTCGGCGAGCTGCACGGCCTGGACAAGATGTCCTGGGCGGTCACCGCCTATCTGCTCGCCTCGACGATCGGTCTGCCGCTCTACGGGAAGCTCGGTGACCTCTTCGGACGAAAAGGCGTCTTCCAGTTCGCGATCGTCGTCTTCGTCATCGGCTCCGCCCTGGCGGGCTGGTCGCGCACCATGGACGAACTCATCGCCTTCCGGGCCGTCCAGGGCATCGGCGGCGGCGGACTCATGATCGGCGTCCAGGCGATCATCGCCGACATCGTCCCGGCCAGGGAGCGAGGCCGCTACATGGGCCTCATCGGGGCGGTCTTCGGGCTCGCCTCGGTGGCCGGCCCGCTCCTCGGCGGCTTCTTCACCGACCACGCCTCCTGGCGCTGGTGCTTCTACATCAACGTGCCGTTCGGCCTCGCCACCCTGGCCGTCATCGCGCTCGTACTGAAACTGCCGAAGCCCGCCGTCCGCCCGCGCCTCGACGTACTGGGAGCCCTGCTGCTGGCCGTCGCGTCCACCTGCCTGGTGTTGCTGACCAGCTGGGGCGGGACGGAGTACGCCTGGACCTCCCGGACCGTTCTTGGGCTCGCCGCCGGTGCTGCCGGAACCACTCTGCTCTTCCTCGCCGTCGAGCACCGGGCCGCCGAACCCCTCATCCCCCTGCGGCTGTTCCGCGACTCCGTCTTCAACGTCACCTCGCTGGTGGGCGCGGTCGTCGGGGTCGCGCTCTTCGGGGCGGCCAGCTATCTGCCGACCTACCTCCAGATGGTCGAGGGTGTGTCCGCCACCGAGTCGGGGCTGCTGATGCTGCCCATGATGGGCGGCATCGTCCTCTCGTCCGTCGTCTCCGGACAGCTCGTCTCGCGTACGGGCCGCTACCGCCTCTACCCGCTGGTGGGCGGAGCCGTGTCGGCCGTCGGCATGTGGCTGCTCTCCCTCCTCGACACCGCCACCTCGGCGCTGCAGTACGGCGTCTGGCAGGCCGTCCTGGGCATCGGGATCGGCCTCGTCATGTCCATCCTGGTGCTGGCCGTGCAGAACTCCGTACGCCCCTCGGACCTCGGTACCGCCACCAGTGCCCACAACTACTTCCGGCAGATCGGCGGCAGCGTCGGCGCCGCGATCTTCGGAACCCTGTTCGCGGGACGCCTCGCGGACGCCCTGGAGGTGCGGCTCCCGTCCGGCGCGGACCTGCCCGACCCGGAGTCGATCACCCCGCAACTGGTCCATGCCATGGAGCCGGCGCTGCGTGACGCCTACATCCAGGCGTACGCCGACGCCATGCCGCGGATCTTCCTGTACCTCGTGCCGGTGCTCCTGCTCGGCCTGTTCCTCGCCTTCTTCCTCAAGGAGAAACCGCTGGTGTCCCACCACACCCCCCATCCCGCCGCCGAGCCGTCCGCGACGCACACGGCGATCCCGGCGGCGCGTGTCGACGCGGGTCCCCCGAACCCCGCCCACCTCCCGGGGGTCCCGGTCCGCGGGAGCGTCCAGCACTCCGACGGCACCACGGTGGGCAGGGCCGCGCTGACCCTCATCGACGGACAGGGACAGCAGGTCGGACGGGGGGCCAGCGGCGCCGACGGGCGGTACGCGCTGAGCGCTCCCGGCACCGGCTCGTACGTGCTGATCGCCGCCGCGGGCGGCCACCAGCCGCAGGCGGTCAGCGTCACCGTCGGGGAACGGCCCGTGGACCTCGACGTCGTGCTCGGTGGGGCGGGACGGCTGGCCGGCGCGGTCGTCACACCGGACGGTGCTCCGGTGCGGGACGCCGCCGTCACCCTCACCGACGTGCGCGGCGAGGTCGTCGCGACCACCCGCTCCGGGCGGGAGGGCGGCTACGTGATCGCGGAACTCGTGGCGGGGGAGTACACCCTGGCTGCCAGTGCCCCGGCCTTCCGCCCCGCCGCCCTGCCCGTCAGTGTGCAGGCGGCCCGCGAGACGCGGCAGGACATCGAACTGGCCGGCGGCGCCGTCCTGCGCGGAGTCGTAAGGGCCCCCGGCGGACGGGCGGTGGAGGACGCCCGGGTCACCCTGCTGGACGCGGCCGGCAACGTGGTCGACACCCTGACCACCGGGCCCGACGGGGCGTTCCGCTTCGTGGACCTGTCGACGGGCGAGTACACCGTCATCGCGGCCGGATACCCGCCGGTCGCCACCGTGCTCCAGGTCCCGGGAGGGGGGCGCACCGAACGGGATCTCCAGCTGGGGCACGAGGACTGAGCCCCCGCCGTCACGGCGGCGTGCGGGCCGGGTCGGCGCACCCGCTCCGCATGCCGCGGGCCGTGCCCGGGAGGGTGCGAGGACGGCTGTGGACCCGTACGGCCGGCTCGTACGGGAGCTCCGCGGGCGGTGGCCGGCTCCCCGGCCTCGGCGGAGAGGGCGGCCGGTCTCAGCCCGGCAGAGCCTCCCGTACCAGCGCCAGCAGCGCCCTGGCCCCCGGGCTCATGGCCCCGGCCGGCGGCAGGACCACCACGCTCTCGTACGCCGGGGCGTGCGCGCCGAGCTCCACCGCCACCAGGCCCGCGGCCTCCGGCTTGCGCGTGAAGTGGCGCGGCACCACGGCGATGCCGAGGCCCTCGTGCACCAGCTCCAGCAGGCTGTGCACGTCGTTGACCTCCAGCGCCACCGTGCGGCGCACCCCGGCTGCGGCGCACGCCTCGTCCGCCGCACGCCGCGGGCCCCAGTCCGGGTGGAAGTCGATGAACGGCTCGCCCCGCAGAGCGGCCCACGCGACCCGCGGCCCCTCCCGGGCCATGCGGTGGTCCGGCCCGCAGAGGACGACCATCTCCTCCCGCGCCAGTGGCAGCAGCTCACCCCGCCACTCCGGCGGGCTGACGGTGGCCGCGAACGCGAGGTCCAGGCGCCCGCCGGCCACCCCCTCCAGCAGGCTGGACGTCCCCTCCTGCCGCAGCCGGATCTCCATGTGCGGGTGCTTCCGGTGGAAGGCCGCGAGCAGCCGTGCCGGGCTGACACCGGCCACACACTGCTCCACCCCCAGCGTCAGCGTGCCCCGCAGCAGCCCCCGGACGGCGTCGACGGCGTCCCGGGCCGCCCGCGCCCCGGCCAGCGTGCGCTCCGCCTCCACCAGCAGGGCCTGTCCCGCCTCCGTCAGCCGTACCGTGCGGGTGGTGCGGCTGAACAGAGGCGTCCCCAGCTCGTGCTCCAGCGCCCGTACGGACGCCGACAGCCCGGACTGGGACACGGCGAGACGCTCCGCGGCACGGGTGAAGTGCCGTTCCCCGGCCACGGCGACGAAGTGCTCCAGCTGACGCAGTTCCATGATTGAGCAATCTAGGCGATGAATCCCAGCGGAATCTCCTGTTGGACCGCTGGATCGTTCTCCGCCAGGGTGGGGGAAGGCGCACCGGATCCGGCGCGTTCTCCGGCCCCCTCTCCCGCGGAGTGCTCGCATGTACGTTCCGTCCCCCGACCGCTACACCGCCATGCCCTACCGGCGCACCGGCCGCAGTGGCCTGCTGCTTCCCGCGCTGTCGCTCGGTCTCTGGCACAACTTCGGAGGCGACCGGACGCCCGAGACCCAGGCCGCGATCCTGCGCAGGGCCTTCGACCTGGGCATCACCCACTTCGACCTGGCCAACAACTACGGCCCGCCGCCCGGGGCCGCCGAGACCGCCATGGGCCGCGCCCTCAGGACGGACTTCGCCCACCTCAGGGACGAGATCGTCATCTCCACCAAGGCGGGCTACCACATGTGGGAGGGCCCCTACGGCGAGTGGGGCTCCCGCAAGAGCCTGCGCGCGTCCCTGGACCGGAGCCTGACCCGGCTCGGACTCGACTACGTCGACATCTTCTACTCGCACCGCTTCGACCCCGACACCCCGCTCGAGGAGACGATGGGCGCGCTCGACACGGCGGTGCGCCAGGGCAAGGCCCTCTACGCCGGAGTCTCCAACTACTCGGCCGAGCAGACGCGCGAGGCCGCCCGGATCCTGAACGAGCTGGGCACCCCCCTCCTGATCCACCAGCCGCGTTACTCGATGCTGGACCGCTGGGTCGAGGACGGCCTCCTGGACACCCTGGACGAGCTGGGCACCGGCTCCATCGCCTACTCGCCGCTGGAGCAGGGCATCCTCTCCGACCGCTATCTGGGCGGCATTCCGGACGGTTCGCGGGCGGCGGGCGCGAGCCCCTTCCTCTCGGCCGACGCGGTCACTCCCGAACTGGTGGACCGCCTGGGCGCGTTGAACGCACTGGCACGCGAGCGCGGCCAGTCGCTGGCCCAGATGGCCCTGGCCTGGGTGCTGCGCGGCGGCCGGGTCACCTCCGCGGTCGTCGGCGCGAGCAGCGTCGCCCAGCTGGAGAACAGTGTGGCCGCGGTAGGCAACCTGGAGTTCGCCGAGGAGGAGCTCGCCCGGATCGAGGAGACGGTGAAGGGCACCGCCCGCTCCTGACCCCCGGCTCGGGGCGCAGCCCCTCCGCCGTACGCGTGCTTCGGCGGACGGCACCACCGGACTGGACCAGTGACAGATCTCCGGGGCTCTGGTCCGGTGCTGCCCCGGCGCGTACGGTGAGGCGGCACGATGATCCTCTTCCCGCCCGCGGGCCGGGGAGCGACCGACCAGCGACAGGACCGCGCACCGTGAAGATCCTCGTCAGCGCCGACATGGAGGGCGCCACCGGAGTGACCTGGCCGGCCGACGTGCTGCCCGGCACCCCGCAGTGGGAGCGCTGCCGCTCCCTGTTCACCTCCGACGTGAACGCGGCGGCACTCGGCTTCTTCGACGGGGGCGCCGACGAGGTGCTCGTCAACGAGGCCCACTGGAGCATGCGCAACCTGCTCCTGGAGCGGCTCGACGACCGTGTCCAGATGCTCACCGGCAAGCACAAGTCGCTCTCCATGGTCGAGGGCATCCAGCACGGTGACGTCGACGCCGTCGCCTTCGTCGGCTACCACACCGGCGCCGGCACCGAGGGCGTGCTCGCCCACACCTACCTCGCCAACTCCATCACCGGCGTCTGGCTGAACGGCGTGCGCGCGAGCGAGGGCCTGCTGAACGCCCATGTGGCGGCGGAGTACGGCGTACCCGTGGTCCTGGTCACCGGAGACGATGCGACCTGCAAGGACGCCGACACCTACGCGCCGGACGCCCGAAAGGTCGCGGTCAAGGACCACGTCTCGCGCTACGCGGCCGTCTGCCGTACGCCCGCCAGGACCGCGGCCGACATCCGGGCCGCCGCCGCGGAAGCGGCCGCGCTCGCCGTACGGCACACCCCCGTGACGGGCGACTCCTTCACGATCGAGCTGGAGTTCGATGCCGAGCATCTCGCGGCGGCCGCGACGGTCGTCCCCGGCGTGGCGCCGACCGGTGAGCGGCGCGTCGCCTATACCAGCGGGACCATGTACGACGGAATCCGCACGTTCAAGGCGGTGACGACGATCGTGTCGTCCGCCGTGGAGGAGCAGTATGGCTGAGGCGCCCCCCCTGCCCGGACCGGTCGACGACCGGGCACTCGACGAAGCGGTGACGTTCACCTCCGAACTGATCCGCATCGACACCACCAACCACGGCGACGGCAGCTGCCGTGAGCGGCCGGCCGCGGAGTACGTCGCCGAGCGGCTGGCGGGCGCGGGGCTCGACCCCGTTCTGCTGGAGCGCACCCCCGGACGGACCAACGTCGTCGCGCGCATCCCCGGCAGCGACCCCGCCGCCGACGCCCTCCTCGTCCACGGCCACCTGGACGTGGTTCCCGCCGAGGCCTCCGACTGGACGGTGCACCCCTTCTCGGGCGAGGTGCGGGACGGCGTCGTGTGGGGACGCGGCGCCGTCGACATGAAGAACATGGACGCGATGGTGCTCGCCGTCGTCCGCGCCTGGGCACGCGCCGGTGTCCGCCCGCGCCGCGACATCGTCATCGCGTACACCGCCGACGAGGAGGCGAGCGCGGACGACGGCTCCGGCTTCCTCGCCGACGCCCACCCCGGACTCTTCGAGGGGTGCACGGAGGGCATCAGCGAGTCTGGGGCCTTCACCTTCCACGCCGGCCCGGGGATGTCGCTCTACCCCATCGCCGCGGGCGAACGCGGCACGGGCTGGCTCACGTTGTCCGCCGAGGGCAGGACGGGGCACGGCTCCAAGGTGAACAGGGCCAACGCCGTCACCAGGATCGCCGCCGCCGTCGCCCGGATCGGCGCGTACGAGTGGCCGGTGCGCCTCACCCCGACCGTGCGGGCCGCCCTCACCGAGATCGCGGCCCTCCACCGCATCCCCGTCGACCTCGACGCACCCGGTCTCGACGTGGACGAGTTGCTGGGCAAGCTCGGCCCCGCCGCCGACCTCGTCGCGCCGACCGTCCGCAACAGCTCCAACCCGACGATGCTGGAAGCCGGTTACAAGGTCAACGTCATCCCCGGCCGGGCCACCGCCCACATCGACGGCCGGATGGTTCCCGGCGGCGAGGAAGAGTTCCGCGAGACCCTGGACCGGCTGACCGGCCCGGGCGTCACCTGGGAGTACCACCACCGCGAGGTTCCCCTGGAGGCGCCGGTCGACTCACCGACGTACGCGAAGATGTGTGCCGCGGTCGAGCTGTTCGACCCGGGCGCCCACGCCGTCCCGTACTGCATGTCGGGAGGCACGGACGCCAAGCAGTTCTCCCGCCTCGGCATCACCGGCTACGGCTTCTCCCCGCTGAAGCTGCCGCCCGGCTTCGACTACCAGGCGCTGTTCCACGGCGTCGACGAGCGGGTCCCCGTCGACGCCCTGCACTTCGGCGTCCGGGTCCTGGACCACTTCCTGCGCAGCGCCTGACCCACGGGGGGAATCGACGATGGTGACCACAGCGGCGTACGGCACATGGCCCTCACCGATCGACGCGGCGCTCGCGGCCGCACACGACGGGCGGCCCGAGTTCGTCGGCAGTGTCGGTGACGAGGTGTGGTGGACGGAACCGCGCCCCGCCGAGGGGGGCCGCCGTGCCCTGGTGCGGTGCCGGGCCGACGGCACCACCGCCTCCGTGCTCCCGGAGCCGTGGAACCCGCGCAGCCGCGTCATCGAGTACGGTGGCGCGCCGTGGGCCGCCGTCGCGCGTGAGGAGGGCGGGCCGCTCGTCGTCTTCGTGCACCACGCCGACCAGCGGCTGTACGCCTACGCGCCGGACGGGCCCGACGAACCGTGGCCGCTCACCCCGGTCTCGGCCACCGGCGGCGGACTGCGCTGGGTCGATCCGCAGCTGCGGCCCGGACGCGACGAGGTGTGGTGCGTCCTGGAGGAGTTCACCGGCGAGGCACCCACCGACGTACGGCGGGTGATCGCCGCGGTACCGCTGGACGGCTCGGCGGCCGACGACCGGGGCGCCCTGCGTGAACTCAGCGACGACCGGCACCGGTTCGTCACCGGGGCCAGACTCTCCCACGACGGCCGCCGCGCCGCCTGGATCGCGTGGGACCACCCCCGGATGCCGTGGGACGGCACCGTCGTGATGATCGCCGAGGTGACCCCCGAGGGCTCCTTCACCGCCGTGCGGCCACTCGTCGGTGACACCGGCGAATCGGTCGTCCAGGTGGAGTGGGACCGGGACGGCTCGCTGGTGTTCGTCTCCGACATCAACGGCTGGTGGGAACTCCAGCGCGTCAGGCCCGACGCCGTCGCCGGCGCCGTCGTGCCCAGCACCCGGCTCTGCTCCGGCCGGGCCGAGGAGTTCGGCGGGCCGCTGTGGAGGATCGGCCTGCGCTGGTTCCACCTGCTCGACAACGGCCTGATCGCCGTCGTCCACGGCCGCGGCACCACCGCGCTCGGCGTCCTCGATCCCGAGACCGGCGAACTCGTCGACGCGGTCGGCCCTTGGACCGCGTGGGCCGAGACGCTCGCCGTGCACGACACCAGGGTCTTCGGTATCGCCGCGAGCCCCCGCACCTCCTTCGAGGTGGTGGAGCTGGACACCGCGACCGGTCACACCCGGACCATCGGCGCACCCCACAAGGACGTGGTCGATCCCGCCTACTACCCCGAGCCGCGGACCCGGACCTTCAGCGGCCCGGACGGCCGGGACATCCACGCCCATGTGTACCCGCCGCACCACCCCGAGCGGACCGGCCCGGACGGAGAACTGCCGCCGTACGCCGTCTGGGTGCACGGCGGGCCCACCGGCCGCTCCGCGGTCGTCCTCGACCTGGAGATCGCCTACTTCACCTCACGCGGGATCGGGGTCGTCGCGGTCGACTACGGCGGCTCGACCGGCCACGGCCGCGCCTACCGCGAACGGCTCCGCGGGCAGTGGGGCGTCGTCGACGTCGAGGACTGCGCGGCCGTCGCCCTGGCCCTGGCCGCGGAGGGCTCCGCCGACCGTGACCGGCTGGCGATCCGGGGCGGCAGCGCGGGCGGCTGGACCGCCGCCGCCTCCCTGACCGCCACCGACGTGTACGCCTGCGGGGCGATCAGCTACCCGATCCTGGACCTGGAAGGGTGGGCGACCGGAGAGACGCACGACTTCGAGTCGCAGTACCTGGAGTCGCTCGTCGGCCCGCTCGCCGAGGTGCCCGAGCGCTACCGGGAACGCTCGCCCATCCACCACACCGACCGGCTGACCGCCCCGTTCGTCCTGCTCCAGGGACTGGACGACCCGATCTGCCCCCCGGCCCAGTGCGAACGGTTCATCGCGGCGATCCAGGGGCGCGGCATTCCGCACGCCTACCTCGCCTTCGAGGGTGAGAGTCACGGGTTCCGCCGCGCGGACACCCTGGTGCGCGTGCTGGAGGCCGAACTCTCCCTGTACGCACAGACGTTCGGCATCGCCCGCGCCGACGTGCCCCGGCTGGAGCTGACGGAGTGAGCCTGGTGGCCCTCGCCCGCCCGGCCAGACTGCGGCCCGGGGCCCGGGTCGCCGTCGTCGCGCCCAGCGGCCCCGTACCCGCCGACCGCCTGGCGAGCGGGCTGGACCTGCTGCGCGGCTGGGACCTCGACCCGGTGGCCGGCTCCCACGTCCTGGACGTGCACCCGTCGCTCGACTACCTCGCCGGTACGGACGAGGCCCGTGCCCGGGACCTCCAGGACGCCTGGTGCGACCCGTCGGTGGACGCGGTGCTGTGCGCCAGGGGAGGCTACGGCGCGCACCGCATGGTCGACCTCCTGGACTGGGCCGCGATCCGGGAGGCCGGACCCAAGGTGTTCGTCGGCTACAGCGACATCACCGTGCTGCACGAGGCGTTCGCGCTGCGGGCGGGGTTCTCGACCCTGCACGGGCCCATGGCCGCCACCGAGGTCTTCCTCAAGGACGGGGACACGCAGGAGGCACTGCGCTCCACCCTGTTCGAGCCCGAGTCGGTGCGCACGCTCGGCCTGGACACGGCGGCCGCCCTGGTGCCCGGCACCGCCCGGGGGATCACGTACGGGGGCTGCGTGAGCCTGCTCGCCGCCGACGCGGGTACGCCGTACGCGCGCACCTCGGCGCGGGGCGGGCTGCTGGTGATCGAGGACGTCACGGAGGACCCGTACCGGCTCGACGGCATCCTCACCCGGCTGCTGCGCAGGGGCGCGTTCGACGGGATAACCGGTGTCGTCTGCGGCTCGTGGGCGCAGTGCGGACCGTACGAGCAGGTGCGGGCGGTGCTCGCCGACCGGCTCGGCGGGCTCGGGGTGCCGGTGGTCGAGGAGCTGGGTTTCGGTCACGGCCCCACGGCGCTGACGGTCCCGCTGGGCGTGCCGGCGGTGCTGGACGCGCCGGCGGACGGCGGCCGCTGCACGCTCACCGTCGAGGTGCCCGCCCTGGTGTGAGGCGCGGGAGCAGGCCGCACGGCACCCCCGGACCCCGGTGCGGGCCGTGGGGGCGAAACGCCGTTGCCGCACGGCCCGGGTGGCGGCCCGTCGGGAAACGCCCGTCCGCGCGTTGACAGCGGTATGACCTGTGTCACAGCATGGTCCGGCCCGGTCCTTACTAGTCGGTAAGGTTCCTCGGTACGGAGGTCCATGTGTCGCGTGCTGTCTCCAGGATCCGCAGTCCCCTCACCCTCCTGGCCGGGGCGGCGCTCCTGACCCCCCTGGCCCTGCTGGGCGCCACGGCCGCGTCGGCGGCGTCCGGATACACCGTCACCCCGCTGGAGTTCACGGTCCGGGCCGGGGACCGCACGTGCACCGTCGACGCGGACCTCTACCGGCCGGACGGCGTCGACGCCGAGCACCCCGCCCCGGCGGTCCTGGCGACCAACGGCTTCGGCGGCAGCAAGGCCGACGGGTCCACCGACGCGCTCGGCAGAGCCTTCGCCTCCAGCGGCTACGTCGGACTCGTCTACTCCGGCCTGGGCTTCGGCGGCTCCGGCTGCCTCATCACGCTCGACGACCCCGCCACCGACGGCAGGGCGGCCTCCGCGCTCGTCGACTTCCTCGCCGGGACCCGCCCCGCCGACGACGGAACCACGGCCGACTTCGTGAGCGACGACGGCCCGGGGGACCCCCGGGTGGGCATGATCGGCGGGTCGTACGGCGGCGCCGTCCAGCTGGCCACCGCCTCCGTCGACCACCGGGTCGACGCACTCGTCCCGCTCATCACCTGGAACGACCTGGCGTACTCGCTCGCCCCCAACGCCGCCGGAGCGTCCCGGGGGGTCTCCTCGGACACCGCCGGTGTCTTCAAGTGGCAGTGGACCAACGGCTTCTACCTGATGGGCGAGGCCCAGCCGCTCCTGGCCCCGAGCCTGGACCCGTCCCGCTTCGGCAACCCCGCCTGCCTCCACTTCGCCCCCCGGGCCTGCGACACCATCCGCTTCCTGAACTCAGGCCGCTTTCCGGCCGGCAGGACCGGCGCCGTGCTGTCGTACGCGCGCAGCGTCTCGCCCGTCTCGTACCTGTCCGGCGTCACCGCCCCCACCCTGCTCGTCCAGGGCCAGGCCGACAGCCTGTTCACCCTCAACGAGGCCACCGCCACCTACCGGACGCTCAAGGCGCGGGGCACGACGACGAAGATGATCTGGCAGGCCTGGGGACACAGCGGCGGCCAGGTGCCGGGCGAACTCGACCTGTCCGCAGGCAATCTGAGGACCAGCTACACGGGGCAGCGGATCCTCGGCTGGTTCGACCGCTACCTCCGCCACGTCCCGGACGCCGACACCGGCCCCGACTTCGCCTACTACCGTGACTGGGCGGCCGGTTACGGCACCGCCACCGGTGTACCGGCCCTGTCGCGGACGATGTACCTCTCCGGTGACGGCACCCTGGTGGACAGCAGGGCGAAGGTCGTCCGGGGCAGCCGTCGGTACACGAACGGGCTCCTGCCGACCAGTCACTCCGAGAGCTCGCTCGCGGGCATCGTCGGCCTGACCGACCCCGCGCCGTACGACACCAAGGGCACCCACCTCGGCTGGACCAGCGCTCCGCTCACCGAGCCGCTGGACGTCGTGGGCGCGCCGAAGGCCACCCTGAAGGTCCTCTCGCCGAAGGCGGAGCGGGTCCGGAACAGCGGTGACGCCGCGGACAAGCTGGTCCTGTTCGCCAAGGTGTACGACGTGGCGCCCGACGGCACCCGGACGCTGGTGAACCGCCTGGTCGCGCCGGTACGCGTCCCCGACGTCACCCGCCCCTTCACCGTGGAACTCCCGGCCGTCGTCCACCGGTACGCGACGGGCCACCGGCTGAAGTTCGTGATCGCCGCCAGTGACACGGCGTACTTCGGCAACCGGGGCGTCAAGCCGGTCACGGTGGTCAGCGCCCCGCAGGACACGGGTGTGCTGGAACTGCCCGCCGTCGGCCGGGCGGCGCGGAACGCCGCCGGCCGATGAGTTTCCCGGGGTTGCGCGGTCAGTCGGTGATAGTGGGTGTCCTCCGGTCGCGAGCCGGCCGGAGGACACCGGCCGAACCTGCCGAAACCGGCCCGACAGCCCAGGAGAGACCTCATGCGCACCCTGATCAGCACCGCCTTCATCTCGCTCGACGGTGTCGTGGAAGCGCCCGGCGGTGAGCCCGGCTACCGGAACGCGGGGTGGACCTTCAAGGACGTGGAGTTCCTCCCCGAGGCCTTCGACATCAAGGGCCGGGAGCAGAAGGAGGCGACCGCGATGCTCATGGGCAGAGTCAGCTACGAGGCGTTCAGCGCCGTCTGGCCCGGCATGGAGGACTTCGCCGACTACAAGGTGATGCCGAAGTACGTCGTCTCCACCACTCTCACCGGGGACGACCTGGTCACGGACTGGGGCGGGACCACCATCCTGCGCTCGCTCGACGAGGTAGCCGCGCTGAAGGAGACCGAGGGCGGCCCCGTCATCGTCCACGGCAGCGCCACGCTCAACCGCGGCCTCTCCGACGCCGGCCTGATCGACCGCTACCACCTGCTCGTCTTCCCGCTTCTGCTCGGTGCGGGCAAGCGGCTGTTCAGCGCCACGGACAAGGACACGCAGAAGCTGAAGCTGGTCGAGCACGAGGCGTACGCCAACGGCCTGCAGAAGAACGTCTTCGACGTGGTCCGCTGAGGGCCGCCCGAATACCGGCTGCGCGTGACGGTCCGGCGCCGCTAAGGTGGCGCCCTCGATGTGCACGGCCGTCAGCGCCTGCAGCCGAGAGCGAGGTGGGGCGCCGTGAGTGACCTGTGGACCGGCGGACGGGTACGCCTGCGAGGGGTGGAGCCCGGGGACTGGGAGGGCTTTCGCGACCTCGCCCGGCACACCCCCGACGTCCGCACCTCCGACCTGGTCGAGCCCCCGCGCTCCGCCGAGGCATTCCGCGCCTGGACCGCGGACCGGGCCGTACGTCCGCCCGGGGGTGAGGCGTTCCGCCTGGTGATCGAGGTGCTGGCCGACCAGGCCTTCGCGGGGACCGTCACAGTCGGGGAGACCGACAGCCGGGCGGGACGCTTCCGCACGGGTGTGGCGATCGCCCGGGAGCACCGCCGCAGGGGATACGCGGCCGAGGCGACCGGCCTCGTCCTCACCTACATGTTCGCCGAACAGCGGCTCAACAAGTGCGAGGTGGAGGTCCACGCCTTCAACGACGCCTCCCTCGCCCTGTACCGCGGGCTGGGCTTCGTCGAGGAGGGACGACTGCGCCAGCACGAGTTCCTCGCCGGCGCGTACCACGACGTGGTGCTGCTCGGCATCACCGCGGCGGAGCACTGGGCCACCCATCCACGTCCGTCGGTGCGGTGATCCGCGCGTCACCGCACCGCTTGGGGCCCGCCGGCGGTGTGAGGTGCGTCACCTGAAGCGGCCGAAAAGGTATTCCCTACCCGTCTTTCATGAACTCACACCCAATTCTCGGGACCAGCTGAGCGTGCGCACGGCCGGCGGTGTACGTTCTGGCGGAACCTGTGAGGTACGTGCTCCGTGTGGGGCCGCAGGGTGACGGAACGAGGGGTGGGGCTGCGTGAAGCGGCATCGGATATGGGGTACGGCTGCGGCCGTGGTGACCGGGCTGACCGGCGTCCTGATCTTTCAGGGTGCGACCGGCGGAGCGGACGGCGGTACCGGTGACGGCGGCGGGCGGAAGCCGGTCGCCTCGCACGCGTCCACCGCGCAGCTGCGGACCACCGGCGACGGTTCGGGTGCCTCGCTGGGCCGCCGCGACGCGGAACGGTTCAGCATGCTGGGCCTGACGTGGACGGATCCCGGTGCCCATGTAGCGGGGCGGGTCGAGGTGCGTACCCGCGCCCTGGATACCCGGAAGTGGTCGCCGTGGCTGCGGCTGGACGGGAACAGCGGCCAGGGCGAGAACGGGGCCGCCCGCGGTGGCACCGAGCCGGCCTGGGTGGGGCCGTCCGACGGAGTCGAGGCCCGTGTCGTCTCGGACAGGGGAACGTCGGCGGGACTGCCCGCCGGTCTGCGGCTGGACATGGTCGACCCGGGGACCGGCGGGGCCGGCGGTGTCGAGCCCGCGGCCTTCGCGGTCGAGGCGACGGACGAGCCGACCACCGAGCCCTCGGTCTCCACCGAGCCCCAGCCCGAGATCACGTCGGACCCCCCGGTCACCCCCGACCCGGAGCCGACCACCGAGCAGCCGGTGAGCGAGTCGCCCTCCGCCTCCGAGTCCCCTTCCACGGACCCGGGCACACCGTCCGCCTCGCCCTCGCCGTCCGTCACCGTGACGCCGACGCCCACCGACACGGCTCCCCCCGCCCCGCCGAGCACCATGCCCCGGCCGCCCATCACCTCCCGGGCCGGCTGGGGGGCCGACGAGTCGATCAGCCCCGAGGAGCCGGGCTACCTGCCGGGCGGGAAGATCAAGGCGGTGGTGGTCCACCACACCGCCGAGTCCAACGCCTACACGTGTGCCGAGGCGCCGGCGGTGGTGCGCGGCATCTACGCCTACCACGTCAAGCAACTGGGCTGGAAGGACATCGGGTACAACTTCCTCGTCGACAAGTGCGGCACCGTCTACGAGGGCCGCAAGGGCGGCGTCGACCGCCCGGTCCAGGGCGCCCACGCCTACGGTTTCAACGCCGAGACCGTCGGCATCTCCGTCCTCGGGACCTACACCGACGCCGCACCTCCGCAGGCCGCCCTGCTGTCCGTCGCCCGCATCGCGGCATGGAAGCTGGGGCAGTACGGCGTGGACCCCGCGGGCACCACCACGCTGACCGCGGGTGACGTGGGCACCAACTACTTCCGCAAGAGCTGGGCCAAGGGCGCCCAGCTGTCCTTCCCGGTCATCCACGGTCACCGGGACGGGTACAACACGCAGTGCCCCGGCGACGCGTTCTACAACCAGCTCGCCACCGTCCGCACCCTGGCGGCCGGGCCCGTCACCGGTCTGAGCGTCAAATCCCTGACCGGCGCGGGTAGTTCGGGCGGGAAGTACTACACCAAGGCAGGGATCACGGTGAACTGGTCCGCCACCACCCCGTCCGTCCTGATCAAGCAGTACGCACTGCTGGTCGACGGCAAGGCGGTGGCCACCACCAGCGGCACGACGACCTCGGCCACGGCGTCGCTCGCCGTCGGCACCCACACCGTGGCCGTACGCGCCACGCACCTCTCGGGCAGGGCGACCACCAGCACGGCGGTCACCGTGATCGCGGAGACCACCGTCCCCGCCTTCACCGTCAAGCCGTCCCTCGCCCTTCGCGCCGGCACCGTGAACACCGCCGCCGTACCCGTGAAGCTGAGCTGGAAGGCGACCGACGGCGCGGCTCTCAAGGAAGTGCGGCTGGCCTCCCCGGCGAAGACCTACGGCCCCACCACCACCAGTGCCTCGCACACGGCCGCGTCGGCCGTCGCCACGACGTGGAAGCTGACCGCCTACGACTACGCGGGGAACGCCGCCTCCGCCTCGGTCTCCGGCACCCCGGTGATCCTCCAGGAGAGCTCGGCCGTCAAGTCCGGTACCTGGGCGGCCAAGTCGTCGAGCAGCTACCTGGGCGGGAAGTCCTACTCCAGCTCCTCGAAGAACGCCTCGCTGACCTGGACGTTCACCGGCCGATCGGCCGCCTGGGTCGTCTCGCGTGCCTCGACCTCAGGACAGGCGTACGTCTACGTCGACGGAGCCAAGGTGGCGACCGTCGACCTCAGGTCGGCCACCACCAAGTACCGGGACGCGCTGTGGACCAAGACCTGGAGCAGCAGCGCCAAGCACACGGTCAAGGTCGTCGTGGTCGGTACCTCGGGCCGGCCCACCGTCACCACCGACGGCCTGGTCTACCTCAAGTAGAGGACGGCCCCCGGCCCCGGCGTGACGCCGGCGGCCGGGGGGCCGCGTGCGCCCCGGGCAGGCCGGCCCGGGCCCGGTCGCGCCGGTCAGGCCGGGACGTTCCGGTCGACGTACTCGAAGACCGAACCGTCCGGGTGCAGCGCGATCAGGTTGCGGCCGGCCGGAGTGGGGACCGGGCCGGCGATGACCCTCGCGCCCACCCGGGTCAGGGCGGCGTGGGCCTCGTCGACGTCCTTGACGGCGATCGTCGCCGTGACCTTGCGCAGCACCTCCAACTCCGATTCCGGGCCGCTCATCAGGAGAAAGCAGCCGATCGCGGCGACCGAGACCCCGCCGCGCTCGAAGCGCAGCGCCGGAGTGCTGGTCAGGCCCTCGTAGAAGGCCACCGAGGCCTCCAGGTCGTCGACGCAGATGCGCAGCGTGGTTCCCAGGATGTCCATGTCCACAGGGTAGTTGGCGGTCCGCCGCCATGTGATCGATTCCCTCCCCGGGCCCGTACGGAACTCCGCGGCCCGGCGGTGTCAGGCCCGGCAGAGCACCTCACCGTGGGGCACCATGAACCACCCGTCGGGCTCCTCGCCCCAGGCGCGCCAGGCGTCCGCGACCTCCGTGAGCACTGCGGCGTCCGCGTGCCCGCCGTCCACCGCCGACCTCGCGTACGCCGACGTCGTCGTACGGTCCGCCCAGAGGCCGCTCCACCAGGCACGGTCCGCAGGGGTGGCGAAGCACCAGACGGCCGCGCTCGGCGTGATGTCGGTGAACCCGGCCCGCCGCGCCCAGGACAGCAGCCGCCGGCCCGCGTCGGGCTCACCGCCGTTGGCGCGGGCGACCCTGCCGTACAGCTCCTGCCACCGGGTCAGTCCGGCGGTCTCCGGATACCAGGTCATCGCCGCGTAGTCGCTGTCACGCGCCGCGACGACGCCACCGGGCCGGCACACGCGCCGCATCTCGCGCAGCGCTCCCACCGGGTCGCCCACGTGCTGCAGGACCTGATGGGCGTGGACCACGTCGAAGGAGTCGTCGGGGAAGTCCAGTGCCTGGACGTCCCCGACGGCGAACTCGACGTTGTCCACGCCGCGTCCGGAGGCGACCCCGGCCGCCCGGTCCAGGACGCCGCGCCCGGTGTCCACGCCGGTCACCCGGCCCGGGGACACGAGCTCCGCGAGGTCGGCCGTGATGGTCCCCGGCCCGCAGCCGACGTCCAGGACCGCCTGGCCGGGGCGGAGGCGGGGGAGCAGGTAGGCGGCCGAGTTGGCGGCGGTCCGCCACTCGTGGGAGCGCAGCACCGACTCGTGGTGCCCGTGGGTGTAGACGGCGGATTCCTTCGGCATGGCCGGGCGTCCTCTCTGACCTCAGTCGCAAGCGGGAGGACGACAGTACGCCGCGATGTCGCATCATGAGATACGCATCTCATCATGCAGGACCAGCGAGTGGCTCAGATCGGCATCGGACAGTAGACCGTGAGGGCCTCCGGCAGCTTGTCGATCACCAGGTCGCCCTCGCAGTGGGCCACCTCACCGTCGTACGCGTACGGAGTGCCCGGGGCGAGGCCGGAGATCCGCACCCTGCGCCGCCGTACCGCCGCGTGGACGGGTGACCGGGTCAGTGGGCCCGCGACGGCTGCCGCCAGGAGACGGAGTCCTGGCGTCCGGCCGCCGTGCACCACCCGCACGTCCAGCAGCCCGTCTGCCAGGTTGTGCCGGCGGCCGGGTGCGGGGCCCACCCGCTGGAAGAGTCCGTTGCCCACGAAGAGCAGCCACAACGGCCGTGTCCTCCCTTGGAGTTCGGCGGTCAGAGGGCGTGAACCGCGCAGTGCCTCGGCTGCGGCCAGGACCCCTGCGGGCCAGCCGCCGATCCGGGGGGCCCAGTGCTCCCGGGTCCGTACGAGCTCCGGGTACACCCCGAGGCTGAACGCGTTGAGGAAGTAGCCGTCCGCCCCTTCCGGCCCCCGTGGGCCCGGCCGGAAGCGGCCCAGGTCGGCGCGTACCGCGTCGCCCGCGGTGAGGGCCCTCGCCGTGTCCTGCACCGTCTCGATGCCGAGGTCGTACGCGAAGTGGTTGAGGGTCCCGCCGGGGAACACGGCGAGCGGCAGGCGGTGGGTGGCGGCTACGGCCGCCGCCATGTTGACGGTCCCGTCGCCCCCGCAGACGCCGAGCGCACTGCCCCGGCCCGCCGCCTCCTCCATGCATGCGGCCAGGTCGGCCGGGGCGCACTCCACCACCTCGGCCAGGGGGAGCGTGTCGCGGATCACGGCCGCTGTCGCCGTCGCGGAGCCCGACTTCTGGTTGACGACGACCACGAGGCCCCGCCCGGCGGGCAGGGCCGGGGCCTCGCCCGGGGGCCGGCCCGGGGCGGGCAGCTGGCCGCGCGTCGGTACGACCCCGCGCAGCGCGAACGCCGCACCGACGCCGAGCGCCGCTCCGGCCAGCACGTCGCTCGGGTAGTGGACCCCGGTGTAGACGCGGGACGCCGCCACGGCGGCCGCCACCGGCGCCACGACCGCGCCCCAGCCCTTGGACTCCAGGGCGACACCGGTGGCGAACGCGGCCGCCGACGCGGCGTGGCCGGAGGGGAAGGAGGTGGTGAACGGCTGCCGCTTCAGCTGCCGTATCACCGGCACCATGTCCAGTATCGGCCGCTCCCTGCGGACCGCCCCCTTGCCCACCGTGTTGATGGCGACGGAGGCGACGGCCAGTGAGGCCACCCCGCGCAGTGCCGCCCGGCGGGACCGTGCGCTGCCGCCCAGCGCCGCCATACCCGCTGCCGCCCCGAACCACAGCAGGCCGTGATTGGCGCTGCGGCTCAGCCGGGGCAGGACGGGCGCGGCGCCGGGCCAGTGTCTTTCCGCCACGCTGCGGAACGCGGCGAGATCGCGCCCGTGGAGCCAGGCGCGCAGGCGGCCCGGGAAGGGATGGGTGCTCGTAGTCGGCATGGGACAGCGAATACCCTGACGCGGGGCCGTGAATCAGGAGGCGCGCCCACCGGGCCTCGGTGAAAGCGTGAAAAATCGTCTTACGCGGGTCGAAGCGCCTGTGTCCTGCCGCACCAGTACGTCACGGACGTTGCCCGGACAAGTGCCAGCCGGTTAGCCTGCGTTCGTGATTCCGGTCATTGACCGGAGTGTCGAACAGAATGGTGGGCGAACATGGGGCGACTCGTCCCCGCGGTGACCAGGGCGCTGGACGTGCTCGAACTCTTCCTCCAGGGCGAGGGCACTCTCTCCGCCCCCGAGGTCACCCGCGCACTGCAACTGCCACGGACCACCGTCCACGAACTGCTCACCACCCTCGCGGCCCGGTCCTACCTGGTCACCGTTCCGGGGCAGCCGGGCCGCTACCGTCTCGGCGTACGCACCTACCAGCTCGGCAGCCGCTACGCGGAGCAGCTCGACCTGGCGGCCGAGGGGCAGCAGGTGGCCCGCGAGGTCGCGGAGACGTGCGGCGAGACGGTCCACGTGGCGATCCTGGAGGACACCGAGGTCATCTACATCGCCAAGGTGGACTCCACCCACGCGGTCCGCATGGTCTCGGCCGCCGGCCGCAAGCTTCCCGCCCACTGCACCTCCGTGGGCAAGCTGCTGCTGGCCGCGCTCCCGGAGACGGAGCTCGACGCCCGCCTCGACGGACGTGAACTCGTCGCGATGACCGACAACAGCCTCACCGACGCGGCCGAGCTGCGGGCCGCGCTCGCCGTCGTCCGCGAGCGCGGCATAGCGGTCGAGCACCGCGAGTCGAACCCGGACGTGAGCTGTGTGGCGGCGCCGGTCCGCGACCGGTCCGGACGCGTCGTCGCCGCGCTCTCCATCTCCGTACCCATGATCCGCTGGAGCGAGGAGCGCGAGGCGGAGCTCGCCCGGCTCGCCGCGGGAGGCGCCGACGCGCTGTCCGGCCGGCTCGGACACCACGGGGGTCAGGGATGACCCCCGTCTGGGAGGTGGCCGTCCGTGAGCGGGCGGAGCTCGGCGAGGGCCCTACCTGGGATCCGGCGACCGGGCGGCTGATCTGGGTGGACATCCTGTCCGCCCGTGTCCACACGTACGACCCGGCCACCGGGCGCCGTACGGTCATGGCGACCGAGCAGCACGTCGGCGCCGCCAAGCCCCGTGCGTCCGGCGGTCTCGTCGTCACCCTGCGGGACGGCACCGGGCTGTACGACGCGGACGGCGCCTTCTCGTGGCTGGTCCACGAGCCCGTCCCCGGCCGGCGGGGCAACGACGCGGCCGTGGCGCCGGACGGCGCGCTCTGGGCCGGCACCATGCGCTACGACGAGCGCCAGGGCGGCGGCAGCCTCTCCCGCGTCGCCCCGGACGGCACGGTGGCGGTCCTGCCGGACGCGGTGACGGTCAGCAACGGCACCGGCTGGAGCCCGGACGGCACGCTCATGTACTACATCGACACCCCGACGCGGCGGATCGACGTGTTCGACGTGGACGGCCCGCGCGTCGCCGGCCGCCGCCCCTTCGTCACCGTCGAGCCGGGCCACGGATGGCCCGACGGACTGACGGTGGACGCCGACGGCTGCGTCTGGGTCGCCTTCTGGGACGGTGCCGCGGTGCGGCGCTACACTCCCGACGGCCGGCCGGACCGGGTCGTGGAGCTGCCGGTGCGGCGCCCCACCGCGTGCGCGTTCGGCGGTCCGGGCCTGCGCGACCTGTACGTCTCCACCGCGCGGACCGGGCTGGACGCCCCTCATCCGCTGTCGGGCTCCCTGCTGGTGGTGCCGGACGCGGGGTACGGCCTGCCGGGGACGCCGTTCGCGGGATGACCTTCCGCAGGGCCGGTCCCCCGGGTGCGGGGGCACTCCGCCGCGAACCTCCGTATAAAGGGGCCTGGGGGTGTCGGCAGGCGGAGGAGGGCCCCGGATGCGGTCGAGCGAGCGGAAGCGGTCCCGTCCGGCCCCGGAGAACCACGGCCCGGTCCGCTACGGTCCCCCGGCGCCCGACCCCGGTCTCCCCGTGCTGCCCGAGCTCGCGGGCGTCCTGGCCGCGTCGGCGTCCCGCCCCCGGCCCGAGCCCCCGGGGGGCGGGACGGCCCTGCGGGAGGCGGCCCGCACCTACTGGCGCAGGCGCGGTCTGCCGTGCGCCCCGCACGACGTCGCCGCCGCCCCGGGCGCCCAGCCCCTCCTGCTCGCACTCGTCGCCGCGCACGGCGGGGACGTGCTCATGCCCCGGCCCTGCCCCGCCTCCTGGATACCCCAGGCCCGACTCCTCGGCAGGCCCGCGTACCAGGTGCCGACCCCGGCGGAGTGCGGCGGAGTCCCCGATCCGTACGCGCTGCTGGAGACCGTGCGCCGCGTGCGTGCCGAGGGCGGAAGGCCCCGGCTGCTCCTGCTCTCGGTGGCCGACGACCCGACCGCGACCGTCGCACCGCCGGAGCTGGTCAGGGAGGCCTGCGAGGCCGCGGTCGCCGAGGGGCTGCACATCGTCAGCGACGAGACCTGGCGCGACACCCTGCACCGCCCCGAGGAAACCGTCGTGTTCAGCCCCGCCGAGATGTGCCCCGACGACGTCACCGTCCTCACCGATCTGGCCGGTTCGCTGACCCCGTCCGCCTGGCCGGCCGCCGTGGCGCGCTTCCCCGCCACCCGGCGCGCCGCCGCCCACCGGGCCCGGGTGCTCGACATCCTCACCGCCCTCGGCGCCCTCGTCGCGGAACCGGTCGCCCGTGCCGCCGCCCACGCGCTGGCCGAACCGGAGGCCGTCACCACCCGCAGCAGGCAGGCCGCCGCCCTCCACGCCCACGTCGCCTCCGCCGCCCACCGGGCCGTACTCGCCTCCGGCGCGCTGGCCAGGCCCCCGCAGGCGGGGCGCCACCTCTACGCCGACCTCGCCCCGCTCCGCACCCGGCTGACCGCCCTGGGTGTCACGGACTCCATGGAACTGGAGGAGTACCTCTCGGGCCGCCTCGGCGCGCCCGTCCCCGGCGGGCACCGGTTCGGGGACGAACTGGGCGCGCTCCGGGTGCGGCTGGGCACCGGGCCGCTGCTGGGCTCGACCCCTCAGGAGCAGACGGAGTCCCTCACTGCGGTGGAGCCCCTGGAATTGCCGCATGTCGCACGAGCCCTGAGCATCTTCGCAGGAGCCTTCGACGCACTCCGATGACGGGAGCCCCTCGATGACGGAACAGACCGAGCGCCCGCCCGCCGGTGCCGGCCCGGCACTCACCGGCCGTCCCGTCGACGCGCCCCGCCCGCTCGGTGAACTCCGAGCCTGGCCCCGCAGCTTCGCGGACCGGCTCACCGCCCCGCTCCCGGGTGTCAGGGGCATGACCCGCCTGGCCCGTGAGCGCGCCCTGCGGCCCAACACCGAAGGTCTCCGGGGCATCCACCGCCTGCCGTACGCCCCCGCCCCCCTGCCCGCCGCGGGCGAGGACACCCTGGCCGTCACCTGGGCCGGACACGCCAGCTGGATCGTCCGTGCCGGTGGGCTCACCGTCCTCACCGACCCCGTCTGGTCGCGCCGCATCCTCGGCACCCCGGCCAGGATCACCCCGGTAGGCGTCGCCTGGGAGGAACTGCCCCCGGTGGACGCGGTCCTCATCAGCCACAACCACTACGACCACCTGGACGCCCCCACACTCCGCAGGCTTCCCCGGGACACCCCGTTGTTCGTCCCCGCCGGGGTCGGACGCTGGTGCCGGCGCCGCCGTTTCACCTGCGTCACCGAACTCGACTGGTGGGAGTCGGTGGAACTGGACGGCGTCCGGTTCGACTTCGTGCCCTCCCACCACTGGTCCAAACGCACCCTGCTGGACACCTGCCGCTCCCTGTGGGGCGGCTGGGTGATCGGCGACCGGTGGGGGCGGCGGATCTACTTCGCCGGGGACACCGGCTACGGCCACTGGTTCCGGGAGATCGGCCACCGCTATCCCGGACTCGACCTCGCCATGCTCCCCATCGGGGCGTACGAGCCGCGCTGGTGGCTCTCGGACGTGCACACCGACCCCGAGGAAGCCGTGCAGGCCTACGAGGACCTGGGCGCCCGTGCGATGGCGCCGATGCACTGGGCGACGTTCCTGCTGTCCGCCGAACCCGTCCTCGAACCCCTGACCCGGCTCCGAACCGCCTGGCGCCGGGCCGGTCACCCGCGCGGGAGCCTGTGGGACCTGCCGGTCGGCGGCTCCCGCGTCCTGGGCGCCCGAGAGCCTGTCGGGTGACCCGCGAAGGAGCGGCCGCGCCCCGGTACGTACGCCCCCGCCTGGCGTAGGCCCGCGGCTCCGCCACGCGGGCTACCGGCGCCCGGGACCGCACCCGACGGACCGCGTCCGCCTCCCGCCCGCAGGCCGCCCGACGGGCCCGGGAGGCCGGATCAGTGCGCGAAGCACGTCCGCAGACGCCGCCAGAGCGCGGGTGTCCCGCTGATCAGCAGCGCCAGGAGGACCGCCGCGACCACCCCCTGCCAGGGTTCCGGGAAGAGCGAACCGCCCAGGATCCCGATCAGCTGATACGTCGCCGCCCACGCCAGACACGCGGGCACGTCACCCTGGGCGAACCGCCGCAGAGGCATCCGGCCGAGGAGACAGGCCAGCATCACCGGTATCCGCCCGGCCGGCACGAGCCGGGACAGCACCAGCACCGCCGTGCCGTGTTCCTCCAGCTTGTGCCGCGCCTGCGCGAGACGGTCCGGAGCGGCCCGGCGGGTGATGGCCTGCAGCCACTTAGAGCCGTTCGTCGACCGCACCCCGCGCTGCCCCAGCCAGTACAGGCACAGGTCGCCGAGGAACGCGGCGCCCGAGGCCACCCCGAACTCCACGAGCAGGGCGAACGGTGACATCCGGTGGAGCGCCACCACGGCGGCCGAACTCACCAGCGCCCCCGTCGGTATCACCGGCACCAGGGAACCCAGTGCCACGAGCAGGAACAGCGACGGATAGCCCACGGCCTGCTGGGTCGACTCCGTCGGCAGTTGCCGTACCCACTCCTGTATCACCTACGGGCCTCCGGTCTCACCTGTTCGCCGTGGCCCAGCAGGTGGACCGCCACCTCCGGTGCCACCCGCGCCGCGTGCCGGACGAACTCGTCGCCCGGCGCATGGAACTCGTGCGGCCGGACCGCGTCCATCCCGATCGGCCAGTACGTGCCGTAGTGCACCGGCACCGCCGAGCGCGGGGCCAGCAGCGCCAGCACCCGGGCGGCGCGCGCCGCGTCCAGATGGTGGTGGCCCAGGTACGGGCCCCAGCCGCCGACCGGGAGCAGGGCCACGTCCACCGGCCCGACCGCCTCGGCCATGCCGTCGAACAGCCCGGTGTCCCCGGCGAAGTACGTGCGCGTCCCGCCCTCGACCACGTACCCCAGGGCGGGGACCCGGTGGGGGCCCACAGGGAGGCGCCGGCCGTCGTGCAGGGCCGTGACGGCCCGGACCAGCACCCCGCCGACGCGCACCTCGTCGCCCGGGCCGACCTCGGCGATCCTCAGCCCCCGCACCCGGCGCAGCACCCGCAGGCCCGGTACCGCCCCGGGCGCGCCCCTGGGCACGATCAGCAGGCTGCCGGGAGCGAGACGGGCCAGGGAGGGCAGATGCAGGTGGTCGGAGTGGAGATGGGAGATCAGGACGGCGTCGGCGACCGCGGCCTCGGGAGGTGGCACGTCGCCCCTGCGGCGGCGCAGATGCGCGAACCGCCTCACGAACAGCGGGTCTGTCAGGAGTCTGGTCCCGGAGTCCTCGATCGTGCAGGTGGCATGGCCCCACCACGTGACCTCCACGGTCCCGCCTCCTCGCCCGTTCCGCCGCCGTCACCCGTACGCGTACGAGCGTAGGTGCTCCGCGCCCCCGGCACGCCGGTGCACTCCTTTCCGCCGGTTCCGGTGCGGGCACGCGTGGTCACGGAGGGCTATCGGCCCGGTATCGTCGGGCCCAGTGTCCGAACGCGGGGGGAGGGGCCATGGGGGACGTCGACGTCGACGGCGGCGTACGGGTGGCGGCCATCGCCAGTCTCACACCGCTGGAGGAGCTCGACGAGGACCCCTTCCTCGTCGACACCCGCGGCCAGCACGCCATGTGCGCACGCTGGGCCGCCGACCGGGGGTACGTGGTCACCCGGCAGTTGCGCGTCTACGCCCTGCGCACCGACCACCACGCCCTGTGGGCCGACGTCGACGAGGGAGAGGTCGAGCTCTTCCTGGCGCCCAACGACCGGGTGCTCGCCCGGGCCCTCCTCTCCGCGGCGGACTTCGCGGCGGAGTGCGAGCGGCGCGGCGTACGGCTGGAGCTCGCCGGGCTCGAGGAGCCCGCCTACACCGCGCGCGACAAGGCGGGTGTCCACCGCAGGCTGTCCATGCCCACCGCGGGGTACGACGGTTCCTGACCCCCGCCGGGCGCCGGGGGCGGCTGTGACAGGGTGGACGCGGGCCCACGACGACACCCGGGCCCGGACGTGAGGTGGACGGCGTGGTTGACGGGCGATGGCGTACGGCGGGAAGGACCCTCCTGCGCGTGGTCGCGGTGTGGGCGGTCTCCACGCTCACGATGCTGGCGCTCGCCGGGATCCTGCCCGACTTCCAGCTCCAGTCCGACGACGGTGACAGCGTCACGAGGACCGCGTTCACCGCGGCCTGGGGAGCGGGCGCCTTCGGTCTGCTCTCCGCAGTGGTGTGGCCCGTCCTCGTCAGGGCGCTGCTCGTCGTCCCCGCCCTGGTCCTCGGCGCCCTCGTCTTCTTCCTCAACGGTTCCCTGCTGCTGATAGCGCTGCGGCTCATCCCGGACGGACGCGGGGCCGCCGGCCCGGAGAACGCCGTCGTCGTGGCGGCCGTCATGTCCGCCGTCGCCTCGGCCACCTCCACCGCCCTCGCGGTCCGCGACGACGACGCCTACCGGCGGAGGCTCTCCCGCCTGGCAGACCGCCGCCGCCGGCGCGAGGGGACACCGGGAACCGCGGACGGCGGGCGCGGCGGACCGCCCGGAATCGTGTTCGTGCAGCTCGACGGCGTGGGTCACGACGTCCTCGTGCGGGCGGCCGAAGCCGGCATCATGCCGACCGTGGCGGCCCGGCTGTCCGACGGGGCGGGCCACCGGCTCACGCCGTGGACCACCGACTGGTCCAGCCAGACCGGCGCCAGTCAGCTCGGCATCCTGCACGGCACCACCTTCGACGTGCCCGCCTTCCGCTGGTACGAGAAGGAGACCGGCACCCTGATGGTCTCCAGCAGGCCGGCCAGCGCGCTGGAACTCCAGCGCCGGGCCGTCGCCCGCACCCACGACGGCGGCCTGCTCACCATGGACGGGGCGAGCCGGGGCAACCTCTTCAGCGGCGGCGCCGACCAGCTCGCCCTCGTCCTGTCGATGGCCGCCCGGCGCGGCAAGGGGCGGCGCTCGCGCGCCGGGTACTTCGCCTACTTCTCCGACCCGGCCAACGCCGTCCGCACGGCCGTGTCGTTCGTCGCCGAGGTGATCCGCGAGATCGGCCAGTCCACCGCGGCCCGGGCGAGGAGGGTGTCACCCCGGGTCAAACGCGGCGGGCTGTACCCCTTCATCAGGGCCTTCGCGACCGTCGTCGAACGTGACGTGGTGGTCTCCGCGGTGATCGGCGACATGTTCGCGGGGCGCACGGCTGTCTACGCCGACCTCGTGGCCTACGACGAGGTCGCGCACCACTCCGGCCCCCACAGCAGGGACGCCGAGAAGGTCCTGCGGCGCCTGGACCGCTCGCTGGGCCTCATCACGAAGGTCGCCGACCACACTCCCCGTACCTACCGGATCGTGCTGCTCTCCGACCACGGGCAGAGCCCGGGGGAGACCTTCGCCGGGCGCTACGGGCTCACCCTCGAGGACCTCGTACGGGCGGGCTGCGGGCTGCCCGTACCCCGCAGGGCACAGCGCACCCGCAGCGCCTCCGAGGCACGGGACGCCGTGCGGATCGCCCTGCACCGGCCCGTCGGCGACCGGGAGGCGGAACACCCCGCCACGCCGTCGGACCCGGTGGTGCTGGCCTCGGGCAACCTCGGGCTGCTGTCCTTCCCGGACATCGCGGGACGGGCCTCGCGCGAGGAGCTCGACCGCCGCCACCCCGCGCTGCTCAGCACCCTCGCCGGCCACCCGGGCATCGGCTTCCTGCTCGTGGGCAGCGAGCGGCACGGTTCCGTGGTGCTGGGGCGCGGCACCGAGGTCCCGGTGTCGGAACTGCGGGACGGGGAGGGCCCGCTCGCCGGCTACGGGCCGGGGGCGGCCGAGGCCGTGCGGCGCACCGACGGCTTCCCGCACGTCGCCGACGTCATGGTCAATTCGATGTACGACCCCGACACCGGATGCGTGCACGCCTTCGAGGAGCAGATCGGTTCGCACGGGGGGCTCGGGGGCGCGCAGTCCCGGCCCTTCCTGCTGTCGCCGCGCACGCTGACGGACCCGCTGGACGCCGTGGCTGCGGATGCCGCGTCCGGGACGCCGGCATCGGCCGGGCTGGTGGGTGCCGAGAGCGTGCACCGGGTGCTGGCGCGCTGGCTACGGGAGCTCTCCGGGCCCCAGGTACCGCTGCTGACCGAGGGCTACGGGAGCGCCGGGCCGGCGGACGAGCCCTTTCCGGGCGTTGCCGGGGGCAGTACCGGGCGGGAGGGCGCGGTGGCGCCGGGGGAGGACGCGCCGCCGGAGGGTGCTGTTCCGCCGGGCATGGGAGACGCCGCTCCGGGTGCGGGCGGCGCGGTGCCGTCGCCGGGCGGGAGCGATGCGGTGCCGGGTCAGGGTGCGGGTGCGGGCGGCGTCGGGCCGGGTGCCCGCGGCTGAGGGGCGACGCCTCATGCGGACGCGCGCCGCACCAGGGTCGGCGGGAAGACGGCGGACCGCGCGGGTCCGCCCGGTCCGCCGATCTGCTCCAGGAGGAGTCGGGCCATCTCCGCAGCCATCTCCTCCACGGGCTGCCGCACGGTCGTCAGGGGAGGATCACAGGCCACCGCCGCACTGCTGTCGTCGAAGCCGACGACAGCAACGTCCGAGGGCACCTCCCGGCCTGCCCGCAGCAGGACGGGCAGGGCTCCCAGCGCCATCAGGTCCGAGGCGACGAACACCGCGTCCAGGTCCGGCCGTTCCCGCAGCAGGTGCCGCATCGCCGAGGCCCCGCCCGCCTGGGTGAAGTCGCCCTCCGCGGTCACCACGTCCCGGACGCCGTGCCCGGTCAGCGCGTCCAGGAAGCCGGTCAGCCGTGCCCGCCCCGCAGGAACGTCCTGCGGCCCCGCGACCGTGCCGAAGCGGCGGCGCCCCAGGGAGACCAGATGGTCGGCGGCGAGCCGCGCCCCCGCACGCTGGTCGGCCTCCACACAGGTCAGCGGCGTGGGATCCCGCGGCCGGGCGGCCAGCACCGCCGGCAGCCGGGTCTCCCGGAGGAGGCCGGGCAACGGGTCCTCACCGTGCGACGAGATCAGCACCACCCCGTCGACGTGCCCCTGGCGCAGGTAGGAGAGCAGCTGGTTGCGGGAGGCCTCGTCGTCGGCCAGCATCAACACCATCTGGACGCCGGCCGGGCGCAGCACGTCGAGCAGTCCCGCGACCACGCGGCCGAAGTGCGGGTCGGAGAACATCCGGCCGACGAACGGCTCGGTTTCCGGGCGCCGTTCACGCTCGGACACCACGAGCGCGATCGAGTCGGTCCGCCGGGTCACCAGCGAGCGGGCCGCCCGGTTGGGGACGTAGCCCGTGGTGGCGACCGCCTCCTCCACGACCCGGCGCAGGGCCGGATCGACCGTCGGCGCGCCATTGATCACCCGGGAGACCGTGGCGCGGGAGACGCCCGCCACCGCGGCCACGTCCTCCAGGGTCGCCGGGCGCAGGGGCGGCGGCACGTCGACAGGCATGGAGTCTTTATACCGGTGCTCCGCGAGGTGCGTGGAAGGTTCCGGCACGTCAGCGCCCTGCCCTCCGGCCGGCGCCGGCGCCGGCCGGAGGCGTGCGGGGCAGGGGGCGTTGTCAGTGGTGGGCGGCAGGATGGTCGCCATGACGACGAACTCAGCTGTTGTGCTCGCCGACGCCGCCGCCTACGCCGCCGCGGTGGACCAGGCGACGCAGGCCGCCGCCGCGTACTACGCCACGGGCGAGAGCACCCTCGACGACGACGCGTACGACCGGCTGGCGCGGGCCATCGCCGCCTACGAGCAGGAGCACCCCCAGGACACGCTGGCCGCCTCCCCGACGGGGAAGGTCGCGGGCGGGGCCGCGGTGGGGGACGTGCCGCACACGGTGCCGATGCTGTCGCTGGACAACGTCTTCTCCGCCGAGCAGTTCGTCACCTGGACCGCCTCCGTCGAGCGCCGGATCGGCAGACCCGTCACGATCTGGAGCGTGGAGCCCAAGCTCGACGGTCTGGCCGTCGCCGCGCGCTACCGCCGGGGGCGCCTCGAACAGCTGATCACCCGCGGTGACGGGACGGCCGGGGAGGACGTCTCGCACGCCATCGGTACGGTGACGGGACTTCCCGGGCAGCTGAGCATTCCGGCCACCCTGGAGGTGCGCGGCGAGATTCTCATGACCGACGAGCAGTTCGAGCAGGCCAACACGGTGCGTACGCAGCACGGCGGCGCCCCCTTCGCCAACCCGCGCAACGGTGCGGCGGGCACCCTGCGCGCCAAGGACCGGCCCTACCGCGTCGAGATGACCTTCTTCGCCTACGGTGCCCTCGCCCTGCCCGATTCCGGCGAGCTGACCGCCACCCTGGCCGAACTCCCGCACAGCGAGGCCCTGGAGTACGTCGCCGGGCTCGGTGTCCACACCGCGGCGGACACCGCTGTGGCGCCGCGCACCGTCTCCACGGCCGAGGAGGTGCAGGCCCGTGTCGAGGAGATCGCCGCGTTGCGCGCCTCGCTGCCCTTCGGGATCGACGGCATCGTGATCAAGGCGGACCTCGCGGCCGACCAGGCCGACGCGGGTTCCGGCACACGGGCACCCCGCTGGGCCATCGCGTACAAACTCCCGGCCGTGGAGAAGGTCACCCGGCTCCTGGACGTCGAGTGGAACGTCGGCAGGACGGGCATCATCGCACCGCGCGCCGTGCTGGAGCCCGTGGAGATAGACGGATCCACCGTCGGTTACGCGACGCTGCACAACCCGGCCGACATCACGCGCCGCGATCTGCGCCTGGGCGACCAGGTGATGGTCTACAAGGCGGGCGACATCATCCCCCGTATCGAGGCGCCCGTCGTGCACCTGCGGACCGGGGCCGAGAAGCCGATCGAGTTCCCGGAGTCCTGCCCCCGGTGCGGCTCGGAGATCGACACGAGCGAGCAGCGCTGGCGCTGCACCCGGGGCCGCGACTGCCGCCTGGTCGCCTCCGTCTCGTATGCTGCGGGCCGCGACCAGCTGGACATCGAGGGCCTCGGCGGCACCAGGGTCGTCCAACTCGTCGAGGCGGGCCTCGTCCGGGACTTCGCCGACCTCTTCACCCTGGAGCGGGAGCAGTTGCTCTCCCTGGAGCGGATGGGGGAGACCTCCACAGACAACCTGCTCGCGGCCATCCGGACGGCCCGCGAGCGCCCGCTCTCCCGCGTCTTCTGCGCCCTCGGCGTACGCGGCACCGGACGGTCCATGTCACGGCGTATCGCCCGCTACTTCGCGACGATGGACCGGATCGTCGCCGCTGACACCGAGACGCTGCAGCAGGTCGACGGCATCGGCAAGGAGAAGGCGGCGGGGGTCGTCACGGAGCTGGCCGAACTGGCCCCGCTGATCGCCAAGCTGGTGGCGGCCGGGGTCAACATGACGGAGCCCGGTGCCACTCCGCCGCCGGTGGCCGGGGCCGAGCGCGAGGACGGCGAGGACACCGCCGGGGAGCGGACGGCAGGGCTGCCCCTGGACGGCATGACCGTGGTCGTCACCGGCGCCATGACCGGCGCCCTGGAGAAGCTTTCGCGCAACGAGATGAACGAACTCATCGAGCGCGCCGGCGGGAAGGCCTCCTCCAGCGTCTCCAAGCGCACGAGTCTGCTGGTCGCCGGGGAGAAGGCCGGATCCAAGCGGACCAAGGCCGAGGACCTGGGCGTCACGATCACCGCGCCGGACGCGTTCGCGGAGCTGATCTCCGCCTACCTGACTCCCCAGGTGTGACCGGGACGGGCGGCCGGGGGGTGAGGGGCAGCGAAGAACCGGCCGGCGCCACGCCGGGACCGAACCTTGGAATCGTCGAGGGAGTGGCTTTCCTATGCCCGATATTGCATAGTGAGGGTTCGGTCATGCCTCGCTATCAGCGGGTCATTGAGTGGTGAACGGCCGCGACGGCGGGCCGGGGCGAGGGGCTATGCGTTCTCTGCGTGACGGACAGCGGCGCAGCCGGCCCGTTCACCCGGTGCGGGGCGGACACACCGGTGAGGCGCGCCACCACGGGACGCCGCGCGGACTTGCCATCGACCTGGGCAGCTCGGCGGCCCGTGCCTGGGTCCCCGGCCGAGGGCTCGTCGCCGGCTCCCCCTGGGACGACGGCACCGGCAGGCCGGTCCGGCGCGGCCGCATCGTCGATCCGGAAGCCTGCGGCAGACTGCTCCGGCACCTCGCCGACAGCACACTGGGCGAGGACCGCCACGGCAGCGTGATCGTCCTCAGCCACCCGGTCCTGGCCGGGCCGGAACACCGCGGCCTCGCGAGACAACTCCTCGCCGCGCTCGGCCCGTCCGGCGTGGTGGTCCTCAACAGCGCCCGGGCAGCCGCGGCGAGTGCCGGGCCCGGGTCCGGAGGACCGCTGCTCGTGGTCGACATGGGCGCCGAGCTGACCGAGGTCACTCTGCTCGTCGACGGGATGGTCGCCGACGCCCGTCAGGCCGAGACGGGCCTGAGCGATCTCGAACCGGCCGCGCTGCCCACCGAACTCGTCCGGAACGTGCTCGATATGATCATGGACATGTGGCGGCAGGACAAGCACGGAGCGGTACGCGGCGCGCTGCGCCGGGGCCCCGTGCTCACCGGAGGGGGCGCGCTGCGCCCCGATGTCACCCACCGCATCGCGGGACGTCTCGGTGTCCGGGTGCACCTCGGCGAGGACCCGTCGACCGCCGTCGTACGGGGCGCCGGGCTGATCCTGGACGCCGTGCTGCACTCCGCCGGTGCGCGCACGGTGTCCGCCCTCCTCGGCCGGCCGAGGTGAGCCCCCTCCCGGGGGCACCCCGGGGGAACGCGCCCCCACGGGGGCGGCCGGACACACCGCGGCACCGGGTGCGCGACGTCCTCGCGACGTTGCTGCTCGCCGTCCTCACCGTCGTGGGCGGCGCACCCGCCGCCGCGGACGCCGTGCCCCCGCCGCGGGTGTTCACCGGGCACACGCCCGCATCTGTCACCTCTCCCGCCCCTGCCCCGGCACCGGCGACGGACGCCGTCCGGCGCGCCGAGGGCTCCGGCGTGCAGGCCCTCCCCGCCATCGCCCCACCGACCCCCTCGGTCTCCGCGCCACCGCGCCCTCCGGGTCTTCTGCCGGAGGCAGGCGTGCCCGAGGCGGCCCGGGTGGACGGTGCCGGGTGGTGGGCGGAGGCCGTTCCCGTTCCCGCCCCCCGGGCGGGTGCCGGCCGCCCGCACGCGCCGCACCACTTCCCCCCGCCCGCCCATGGCGCGCTGCCGCCCCGCACGCCCGGCCTGCTCGTACCGACCACCGTCCACCGGGGGCCGGCGGGCGCCGCCGTCCTCGTACCCGGCCGCACCGGGGCGGCGCTGCCCGGTGTGCGCGGTCCTCCCGGGTGCGGGGCCGGTCAGCCGGCCCCGCACCGGTCCTGCTCCACAGACCCGTCGTCCCGCGTCCTCTGAGAGGAGGGCGGACGGCGCCCTCCCGGAGGAATCCCCATGACTCGCGCCACCACGGTGCGGGCGGTTCTGGCTGCCGCCGTACTGCTCGTCTCCGTGTTCATCACGTTGACCATGTCACCCAGACTCGGCCTGGACCTCCAAGGGGGCACCCGCATGGTGCTCCAGGCCAAGGACTCGGACACCGCGAAGGCGGACCGGGCCGCCACCGACCGCACCCTCGAGGTGCTCCGCCGGCGCATCGACTCGCTCGGTGTCGCCGAACCGACCCTGACCCGTTCCGGTGAGGACCGGATCATCGTCGAACTGCCCGACGTACAGGACCCGCGCGAGGCCGCCGACGTCCTCGGCAGGACCGCTCAGCTCACCTTCCACGCGGTCCGGGGACCGGGGACGGAGCAGAAGCCGGAAGGGGCCACGGAGAAGGACGGACCGACACTCCCCGACGAACAGGGCGGTCTGCTCTCCCTGGGCCCGGTGGCCCTCTCCGGCGCGGGTGTGAAGGACGCCTCGGCGACCTTCGACGCCCAGCAGGGCGCGGGATGGACCGTCTCGCTCGACTTCCACAAGGACGCCGGCAAGAAGTGGACGGCGCTGACCGGGGAAGCCGCCTGCAGCCCGGCCGGTGACGAACGGCGCCGGGTCGCGATCGTCCTCGACGGCAAGGTCATCTCCTCGCCCCAGGTCGATCCGTCGATCGGCTGCAAGGCCGGCCTGCCCTCCGGGTCCACCCAGATCACCGGCTCCTTCAGCGCCGAGGAAGCCCGCGATCTCGCCCTTCTCATCGAGGGGGGTGCCCTCCCCGTACCCGTGGAGATCGTCGAGCAGCGGACCGTGGGCCCGACACTGGGTGCCGCCGCCATCGACGCCAGTGCCAGGGCCGCCCTCATCGGCGCCGCGGCCACCGCCCTCTTCATCACTTTCATGTACCGGCTCTTCGGCGGTCTCGCCGCCCTCGCCCTGGCCGCGTACGGGGTGATCTCCTACGCCGCGCTCGTCGTCCTCGGTGTCACCCTGACCCTGCCCGGCCTCGCCGGGTTCGTCCTCGCGATCGGTATGGCGGTCGATGCGAACGTCCTCGTGTTCGAACGGGCCCGCGAGGAGAGCGCGGCCCACCCCCAGCGGTCGCTGCGCTCCGCGCTGACCGCCGGGTTCCGCAACGCCTGGAGTGCGGTCGCCGACTCCAACGTCACCACCCTCATCGCCGCCGGCCTGCTCTTCTTCCTCGGTTCCGGACCGGTCAAGGGCTTCGGTGTGACCCTCGCCATCGGTGTCCTCGCCTCGATGTTCTCGGCGCTGGTCATCGCCCGCGCGCTCACCGAGACGGCGACGTACTCCCGCTTCGTACGCGACTACCGGGGCGTCAACGGCATCGCCCGGCCGGGACGCATCCGTACCTGGCTGACCGCGAGGGATCCGCAGCTGTTCCGGTCGCCGCGCCGCTGGCTGCTGGTCTCGGCCGCCCTCGTCGCCGTCGCCGTCCTGGGCATCGCCCTGCGCGGAGTCAACCTGGGGGTGGAGTTCACCGGGGGCCGGCTCGTCGAGTACTCCACCAGCCGCCCCGTGGACGTCGACACGGCCCGTGAGACCATCGCCGCCGCCGGATTCGGCGACGCGGAGGTCACCACCGCGGGTGAGAGCGACCTTTCCGTACGGACCGGGAAACTGGACAACGACGGGGAGCACGCCCTGCGGTCCGCCCTCGCCGCGGAAGGCGGTGAGACCACCAAGGTGCGCGACGAGCTGATCGGGCCCAGCCTCGGCGACGAGCTGCGGCGCAACGCCCTGATCGCGCTGGCCGTCGCCGTGTTCGTCCAACTCGCCTACCTGGCGGCCCGGTTCCGGTGGACGTTCGCCGTGGCCTCGGTCGGGGCGCTGGTCCACGACGTCGTCATCCTGGTCGGCGCGTTCGCCTGGCTCGGGCGCCCCGTCGACGGGATCTTCCTGGCCGCCCTGCTCACCGTCATCGGTTACTCCGTCAACGACTCGGTCGTCGTCTTCGACCGCGTACGGGAACTGTGGGCCAGGAGCCCGCGCACCCCCGTCGCCGACGTGGCCAACCGCGCCGTACTGCAGACCGTGCCGCGCACCGTCAACACCGGCATGGGCGCCCTGTTCATCCTGATCGCCCTCGCGGTGCTGGGCGGCGACTCGCTCGCCGACTTCGCCCTGGCCCTGCTCATCGGTATCTGCGTGGGCACGTACTCCTCGGTCATGACCGCCGTCCCGGGTGCGCTCGTCCTGGAGAGGAGCCGCAAGGCCCCGCCCCCGGCCCGGAAACGGGGGCCGCGGCGTGCGCCCGGGTCCCCGCGGGCGCCCCGGGACCCGCTCGACAACGGCGCGCGCGTGTAGCGCGCCCCGGTCTCCGGGCCGGCCGGGACCCCGGCCGGCCCGGGGCGGACCGTCCGCCGCGGGGTGGTGGGCCGCCGGGCCCCGCCCGTCACGGCATGAGCGTGTGCAGGTGCTCCGCGGTGGCCCGGTCGGCCGGAAGGAACGTCTCGATGGCCAGCTCCGCCACGGTGACGTCCATCGGCGTGTTGAAGGTCGCGATGGACGAGAGGAAGGAGAGCTCACGCCCGCGGTGGGCGATCCGCAGGGGCAGCGCGAGCGAGGGCAGCCCCCCGCCCGCTCCGGTGGCCGGCCGGTCCTGCGGCGGGCCGGGGGCGGGGTAGGCCGCCACCTCGTCGTAGAGGGAGCGCAGTTCGGGGGAGCGGTGCAGGGCGATCTGCCGTTCCATCTGCGCGAGCAGATCGGCGCGCCACTCCGGCAGGTTGAGGATGCGCGGGGCCAGGCCCCCGGGATGCAGCGTGATCCGCATGGCGTTCAGCGGCGGGGTGAGAAGCTCCGGCGACACGCCTTCCAGCAGCAGCCGCATCCCCTGGTTCGCGGCCACCACGGTGTAGGTGGCGTCGACGACCAGGGCCGGATAGGGCTCGTACCCCTGCAGCAGGCGCTCCAGCGCCGCGCGTACGGCGTCCATCGCCGGATCGTCGAGTGCCGTCTCCCCGAAGCGGGGCGCGTAACCGGCCACCACCAGCAGCGCGTTGCGTTCCCGGACCGGGATGTCCAGGTGCTCGGCCAGCCGCAGGATCATCTCCTCGCTGGGGCGCGCACGGCCCGTCTCGACGAACGAGATGTGCCGGGCCGAGGAGTCCGCGCGCAGGGCCAGTTCCAGCTGGCTGATCCGTCGTTGCTCCCGCCAGCCGCGCAGCAGCGGCCCTACCCCCGTGTCGAGCGCGACAGTCGTCATACGGAGACCGTAGCGTCACGGGCACCGCTGTTCACACCGACCCAGACAGGAGCCGCCTGATGGCCGCTGAACCGCTGTCCGCGCACGACATCGAGACCGCGCTGCGCGACCTGCCCGGCTGGCAGGTGGAGGGGGACCGGATCACCCGGACCTACCGGCTCCCCTCGCACTTCGCCGCGGCCGCGCTGACCGTCCACGTCGCGCGGATCCAGGACGAGATCGACCACCACTCCGACCTGACGCTGGGGTACAACACCGTGCGCCTGGCGGTGAACTCGCACGACGCGGGGGGCAAGGTGACGAGCAAGGACCTGGGGCTCGCCGGCCGGGTGGAGGCGATCGCCGCCGGGCACGGCGCCGAGTAAGGGCTGTCCCGCACTTCCCGGCGGGCGCGCGACGACAGCTACGGCACCTCGCCGCGTTGTCGGGACGGCCCCGTACATCCCGTATGCGGACGTCCCTCCGCCGTGCGATGCCCCGCATCCGACGCCGTGCGCCGATCCACCGGGAAGAGCGGGACAGCCTCAGCCAAGCACCCCCGTGACGTCGGACTGCGGGCGATCGGCTGCCCGGGGACGTGGCTGTCGCACCGCCTCCGCGTACGCGGAAAGGGTGCACCCGCCCCGCCCTCGCCACGGCCTCGGTGGCGGGGAACCGCGGTCGTCCGCCGGGCAGGTGGCATCGGACGGGTGGTGGCGGTGAGCCCCCGCCGCACGGGGAGGACGGGCTCACCCGGGGCGGAGGCTCCGTGCCGCGCCCGTCAGGCGCCGGCGTCGAACGTGGCCGGGTCGGCGCCGATGCGCTTGCCCTCGTCGAGGGCCGCGAACGCGGCCAGGTCGTCGGCGTCCAGCTCGAACCCGAACACGTCCAGGTTCTCCACGATCCGTGACGGCGTCACGGACTTCGGGATCGCGACATGCCCGGTCTGCAGGTGCCAGCGCAGCACCACCTGGGCCGGGGTCCGGCCGTGCTTGTGGGCGATCGCCCCGACGGTCGGGCCGCCCAGCCCCTTGCCCTGCCCCAGCGGCGACCAGGCCTCGGTGACGATGCCGTGCCGGGCGTGGAAGGCACGGGCCTCCGCCTGCTGGAACTGCGGGTGCAGCTCGATCTGGTTGACCGCGGGGACGATGGACGTCTCGCCCATCAGCCGCTCCAGATGAGAGGGCAGGAAGTTCGACACACCGATGGACTTCGCCCGGCCGTCGGCGTGGATCCTCTCGAGGGCCTTGTACGTGTCGACGTAGGCGTCCTTGACCGGCAGCGGCCAGTGGATGAGGTAGAGGTCGACGTAGTCCAGGCCCAGCTTGTCCAGCGAGGCGTCGAAGGCGCGCAGCGTGGAGTCGAAGCCCTGGTCGGCGTTCCACAGCTTGGTGGTGACGAACAGTTCCCCGCGCGGCACACCGGAGGCGGCGACGGCCTTGCCGGTGCCCGCCTCGTTCCCGTAGATCGCGGCGGTGTCGATGCTCCGGTACCCGGACTCGATGGCCGTGGTCACGGCCGTCGTCGCCTCGTCGTCCGGCACCTGCCAGACACCGAAGCCGAGCTGCGGCATCTCGAGGCCGTTGTTCAGGGTGATGGAGGGGACCTTGCTCACGAGCGGTCGATCCTTACGTCGTCGGTTGCTACTCCCCACGCCAACGATCGGCGAAGCCCGCACATTCCCGCCCACGGGCAGGTTCCGGATAGGAGGCGGGAACCCTCCTGCGCCGTCCGCGAAGACGCCGGGTACTCAGCGGTAGAGCGCGTCGATCTCGGCGGCGTACGCCGTCTCGATCGCCTTCCGCTTCAGTTTCAGCGACGGTGTGAGCAGCCCGTGCTCCTCCGTGAACGGGTGGGCCAGGATACGGAACGTCCGGATGGACTCGGCCTGCGAGACGGCCGTGTTCGCGGCCACCACCGCCCGGCGCACCTCCATCTCCAGATCGGGGTCGCGCACCAGGGCCGCGGCTCGCATCGGCGTCCTGCCCTGCATGATCAGCCAGTGGTCGACCGACTCCTGATCGACGGTGACGAGCGCGGAGATGTACGGCCGGTCGTTGCCCACGACGACGCACTGCGCCACCAGCGGATGCGCGCGCACCCGTTCCTCCAGTGCGGCCGGGGACACGCTCTTGCCGCCGGACGTCACCAGGATCTCCTTCTTGCGCCCCGTGATCGTCAGGTACCCGTCCTCGTCGAGGGAGCCCAGGTCACCGGTGGCCAGCCAGCCGTCCCGCAGCACGGCGGCGGTGGCCTCGGGGTCGCCCAGGTATCCGGAGAAGACGTTCGCGCCGTGCACCCAGACCTCCCCGTCCTGCGCGATGTGCACGGTCGAACCCGGGATCGGCCGGCCCACGGTGCCGTAGCGGGTGCGCTCGGGCGGATTGGCCGTCGCCGCGGCGGTCGTCTCGGTGAGGCCGTACCCCTCGTAGACCGCGACGCCCGCCCCGGCGAAGAACAGGCCGAGCCGCCGTTCCATGCCGGAACCGCCCGACATCGCGTGCCGCACCCGGCCGCCCATCGCGTCGCGGACCTTCTTGTAGACCAGCTTGTCGAAGAACTGGTGCTGCATGCGCAGCCCCGCGGAAGGACCGGGCCCGGTACCGAAGGACCGCTCCTCCAGCGCCTCCGCGTACTTCACCGCGATGTCGACGGCCTTGTCGAACGGTCCCGCGCGGCCCTCCGCCTCGGCCCTGCGCCGCGCGCCGTCGAAGACCTTCTCGAAGATGTACGGCACCGCCAGGATGAACGTGGGCCGGAAGGTCACCAGATCCGGCATCAGCGCCCTCGCCGACAGCTCCGGCTGGTGGCCGAGCTTGACCCGGCCCCGCAGCGCCGCGATCTCCACCATGCGGCCGAAGACATGGGCCAGCGGCAGGAAGAGCAGCGTGGCGGCCTCCTCGCCCGGCTTGGCGTGGAACACCGGGTGCCAGCGGCCGACCATGGTGTCGGCTTCGAACATGAAGTGGGCGTGCGTGATCACGCAGCCCTTTGGGCGGCCGGTGGTGCCCGAGGTGTAGATGACGGTCGCCACCGACTCGGGTGTCACCGCGCGCCGGTGCCGGTGCACCACCTCGTCGTCGATCGGGGCCCCCGCCTCGACGAGCTCGGACACGGCGTCCGCGTCCAGTTGCCAGAGCCGTTCGAGCTGCGGCAGCCGGTCGATGACCGAGCCGATCGTCATCGCGTGGTCCTCGTGCTCGACCATGACGGCCGAGACCTGGGCGTCGTGCAGCATCCACAGGACCTGTTCGGCCGACGACGTCGGGTAGACCGGCACCGACTGGGCGCCCACCGTCCACAGCGCGAAGTCGAAGAGCGTCCATTCGTAGCGCGTACGGGACATGAGGGCGACCCGGTCGCCGAACCTGACGCCGTGCGCGATCAGCCCCTTGGCGAGGGCCAGGACCTCGTCGCGGAAGGTGGCGGCGGAGACGTCCCGCCACTGTCCGTCCGCGTCCTTGCGGCCCAGGGCGACCCGGTGCGGATCGTCCTCGGCGTGGTCGAAGACGGCATCGGCGAGACCACCGACGTGAGGGGCGGCGGCCAGGGGTGGGACAGTGAACTCGCGCAATGACCTGCTCCTTGTGGCGCTCCGCACAGCGCCGCGACGCTACCCCACGTGGGGCGGCCGCGGGAGGGTCCGAAGTCTCCGGAAAACATCACATCCGCACAGGCCGGCCACGGAATACCGGCCCAGATGGGCAAGGCCCGGGCACGGTTCTGACTTTCGGGTAAGTAAGCGGCGCCGGAATCTCCACCGAATCTGTACGCGGCTCTTACCCCTGCCCACGCTCCGGGGGCGGGGACCCGGTGGTCCCGCGGTGCAGCCGGTCGGCGCCGGCGAGGACGGCCGCCGCCAGAGCGTCGGCCGCCTCTTTCGCGGCGTCCCCGCGCCTCCCGTGCAGGAGGACGAAGTCCACGTCACCGAGGTCGGGCAGCCCCGCCCTGGCGGACACCGGGACGAGCCCGGGAGGGATGAGCCCCCGGGTGTGCGCCATCACGCCCAGTCCGGCGCGGGCCGCCGCCACGAGGCCGCTCAGGCTCGTACTCGTGCACGCGAACCGCCAGGACCGGCCGTGCTCCTCCAGCACGTCCAGGGCACGGGCCCGGGTGATGCCGGGAGGCGGGAAGGCGATCAACGGCAGTGGACGTTCCGGATCGACGTGCAGCCGCGGGGCCCCGATCCAGACCAGCGCGTCCCGCCACACCAGCTCGCCGTGCGTGTCCCCGCTCCGCCGCTTGGCCAGCAACAGATCGAGTCGGCCCGCCGCGAGGCGCCGGTGCAGCGTGCCGGACAGCTCCACGGTCAGTTCCAGGTCGACCTCGGGGTGCTCGCGCCGGAAGGACTCCAGGATCTCCGGCAACCGGGTCAGGACGAAGTCCTCGGAGGCCCCGAAGCGCAGTCGCCCGCGCAGCCGCGTCCCGGCGAAGAACGCCGCCGCCCGCTCCTGGGCCTGCAGGATCGTGCGGGCGAACCCGAGCATGGCCTCGCCGTCCTCCGTGAGGTCCACCCGGTGCGTGTCCCGGCTGAACAGCTGCCGGCCCGCCTCGGCCTCCAGGCGGCGCACGTGCTGGCTGACCGTGGACTGCCGGACGCCGAGGCGGCGCGCGGCCTGGGTGAAGCTCAGCGTCTGGGCCACGGCGAGGAAGGTACGGAGCTGGACCGGGTCGTACACGGGTGCAGGCTATCCCGCGCCGGCGCGCTCATCACGTTTCGCGATGGCAGTCAGAGCGGTGTACCGGATTCCCGATCGCCTCCCTCAGGAGCACGATGGGCAGGGCATGGACCACGCCGCGAGCAGGGCACGACCCGCCGAGGGCAAGGGCACGACCCCGCCGAGAGAGCACGGAGCACATGAGCCGCCGCATCACCCGCCGCATCCCGAAGCCGCCGTCCTGGCTGCCGGTCGACCCGTACCTCCTGGCGCTGATCGGTACGGTGGTGCTCGCCGCCCTGCTGCCCGCCTCCGGCGCCGGTGCCGACCTGGCCGGCGGCGCGTCCACCGGGGCGGTCGGCCTCCTCTTCCTCCTGTACGGGGCACGCCTGTCCACCGCCGAGGCACTGGACGGGCTGAAGCACTGGCGGCTCCACCTCACCGTTGTGGCCTGCACCTTCGTGGCGTTCCCCCTCCTGGGTCTCGCGAGCCGGGGGCTCGTCCCGTACGTGTTGACCCCGCAGCTCCAGGACGGCTTCCTCTTCCTCTGTCTGGTCCCCTCGACGATCCAGTCGTCGATCGCCTTCACCTCGATCGCCCGAGGCAACGTCCCTGCGGCGATCTGCGCCGGCTCCTTCTCCAGCCTCGCCGGCATCCTGCTCACCCCTCTGCTGGCCGCACTCCTGCTCGGGGGCAGTGCGGGAGGCTTCTCGGCGGACGCGCTGGTGAAGATCGTCCTCCAGCTGCTGGCACCCTTCCTCGCCGGGCAGCTGCTGCGCCGCTGGGTGGGCGGCTTCGTCGCCCGGCACCGCAAGGCCCTGGGGTACGTGGACCGCGGTTCGATCCTGCTCGTCGTCTACACGGCGTTCAGCGAGGGCATGGTCGCCGGCGTGTGGCACCAGGTCACCCCGCTCCGCCTCGGCGCGCTCCTCGCCGCCGAGGCCGTACTGCTCGCCCTCATGCTCGCGCTGAGCTGGTACGGGGCGAAGCGGCTCGGCTTCGGGCGGGGAGACCGGATCGCCATCCAGTTCGCCGGATCGAAGAAGAGCCTCGCGGCGGGGCTCCCCATGGCCAGCGTCCTGTTCGGCGCCCACGCGAGCCTCGCGGTGCTGCCGCTCATGCTCTTCCACCAGATGCAGCTGATGGTCTGCGCGGTGATCGCCAAGCGCCGCTCCCGCGACCCCCTGCCGGCTGCCCCGGCCCGGGGCGCCCCGGCGGAGGCGCTGAGCTGAGCGGTGCGGTGCGGGCCGGGTGAGGAACCGTCGGGTGCGCCCGGATCTCCGGCCACCTGCCCCACTGGGCTCCCCGGACCGTTCGTCCGTCGGTACCGGGCCGCCCGGAGGGCCGTCACACAGTCGGCGGATCGGCACACATCAGGGCACCGCCCGCGAGGCAGCCGCGCCGACGGCGGGAGAAGCGTGGAGGGGGCGGGAGAGGCGGCCGTGAAGGGGGGCGGCGGTGGTCGGATGCGTACCTCCACGTGCCGTCGCGGGGTTTACGCCTCTGCGTCGGTCAGGAAGAAAGCTGACGGTGAGCGGCCCCGCTTTCCCGTACGGCAGGTGCGGCGCCCTCATGTCGGTACGGGCAGGGCTGTCGTGACCCGCGTCTTCCGAAGGAGTTGCCCGATGGGCCCCACACAGATCAACGGAGTCCCCGCACATCCCTTTCTCGTCCACTTCGTGGTGGTGCTGGTGCCGCTTGCCGCGCTGGCTGTGGTGGCGTGTGCGTTGTTCCCGCAGGTGATGCGGAGATTCGGTCTCGCCCTGCCCGTTCTGGCGCTGGTGGCTCTCATCGCGGTCCCTCTCGCCACCAACGCGGGGGAGTGGCTGCAGGAACGTGTGGACGAGAACGCTCGCGTGGAACAGCACACGGAGATGGGTGAGGATCTCCTGCCCTGGGCTGTGGGCCTGTTCGTCGTGGCCACAGCACTCTGGGCGGCCTACCGCTGGGCGTTCCTGCCCTCCGCCGTGGGTGCCGAGGGGCGGCGCGGCACGGGCAGGAAGCCCAGCCCGTGGTGGCGGGTCGCCGCGATCGTGCTCTCGCTCGTCGTGGCAGGTGGAGCGGTCGTGCAGGTCTACCGCATCGGCGACTCGGGTGCGAAGGCGACATGGGGGGCCGGCGGGTCCTCTCGGCCCGGCGTCCCGGCTGTCACGAACGCGTGACGGCCGGGAACCGCGATGCGGACGCCCTCGACCGTCCCTGCCGTGCCCGGGAGAGCGACGCCGAGGCCGCCGCTTGGAGCCGGCCTTTGCGTGTCCGTTGCGAGCAGTACGATAAAAAAAGCGTCCATATGGCTAAAAACGGACATTGGAGGTGGGTTGACGGTGGAACCCGATCGCATCGATCGCATCGTTGCCGTGCTGCGCGCGCGGGGTGTCATGGCCCACCGTGCCGACGAGGGTGTGGACGAGTTCGGAATCCGTGTCGTCATCCCTGACGGCAGCGAGGCGCTGTGGTCGGTGGGCGCGGGCGGGCTCGATGCCCAGGTGCTGCGCGACGGCGTCCTCATGGGCTTCGTCCCACACATTCCGGACTCCGAGATGTTCACCGAGTCGCAGACGGTCGAAGCGATCGCCGCTACGCGTTACTCCGAAGAGGCGCTGCATCCCGCAAGCCGCCTGGATCCGGAGGCGGGCCCGGAAGGCGAGGGTACGTAACCCCGCAGTGCGCCGGGGCGTGCCGCACGGGTACCACCGCAGTGCGGAGCGCGTCCGCGTGAACCGGGGGACGGTCAGGTGGCGACCGGCGTTGCGTACCCCGGGGGTGGCGGTGATGCGCGGCGGCCCGCTCCCGCCGGAGCCCGGCGATCACGGGACCACCGTCAGCACGATCTTGCCCTGGATGTGCCCCTGCGCGGCTCGCGCGTGTGCGCTGCCCGCCTCGGGCAGCGGGTACGTACTGTCCACCCCGACCCGGAGCGTCCCCTCGTCGAACAGGCGTCCGATCTCGGCAAGCTGGGGGCCGTGGGACCGCACCTGGATGGTGGAGACCGTGACGCCCAGACGCGCCGTCTCTTCCGGGTCGTACCGGGCGAAGAACACCGGAAGCAGGGTGCCACCGCGCTTGAGCACGGCGAGGAAGCGTGAGCTGTCCGGGCCGCCGACGGTGTCGATCACCAGGTCGACATCGCAGACCACGTCCGCGGCCCGCGTCCTGGTGTAGTCGATGAACTCGTCGGCACCGAGCGTGCGCAGAAACCGTTCATGCCGGCCCGAGGCCACCGCGATGACGTGTGCCCCCTTCCATTTCGCCAGCTGCACCGCGAAGTGACCCACTCCACCGGCGGCCCCGTTGACCAGCACGGTCATCCCCGGCGTGATCGGCACCGGCCGGTGGAGCTGCCCGGTGAAGGGGGACGGCACCTCGTGGCCACGTTCGACGAGGTACTGCCAGGCCGTGAGCACGGCCATCGGCGCGCCCGCCGCCCGCACGTGGTCGACACCGGCAGGCTTCGGCGCCAGGTCCGAAGCAGGCGCGGCCACGTACTCGGCGTACGTCCGGCCGTCGAACCCGGGGAACCGCAGCATGCCGAAGACCTCGTCGCCCACGGCGAACGCGGTCACGTCCGGAGCGACCGCCCGGACCACGCCCGACATGTCCGTCCCGGGGGTCAGGGGGTACTCCAGCGTGGGCCTCAGCTCGGCCGGCATGACCTTCATCCCCTCACGCAGGTACCAGTCCGGCGGGTTGATGCCCGCCGCGTGCACCCGGACGAGCACCTCGCCCGGACCGATCTCGGGCATCGGCACCTCCTCGTACCGCAGCACTTCCGGCCCGCCCGCTTCGTGGAACTGGATCGCCTTCATCGCCTCTTGCTCGCTTTCCCGGGGAAACGTTGTTCCTCCAGTCAAGGCTCGCGACGGCACCGCCGTCCAAGACCGGTCCGGCAACCCGATCATTCCGAAACGGCATGATGCGTACCCTGGAACGGTGAACGATTCCGGACAGGACCTGGAACTGCGGCTGGTGCGCTACTTCACCGCGGTGGCGGCGCACCAGCACTTCGGCCGGGCCGCCGCCGACCTGCACGTGGCCCAGCCGGCGCTGAGCCGCCAGATCCAGCGGCTCGAGAAGTACCTCGGCGCACGACTGCTGGACCGCGTGCCCCAGGGCGCCCGGCTCACCCCGGCCGGCCAGGCGTTCCTCCCCCGGGCGCAAGCCCTGCTGCAGGCCGCCCGCCAGGCCGAACTGGCCGTGCGTGAACAAGCCGAGACCGGACGAATCACCCTCGGCTACGTCGAAGACCTGGTGATCACCGACGTCGTGCGGGAACTGCGCCGCCTCCACCCGGACGCCGAGATCGCCACCCGGCACCTGAGCTGCCGCGACGTCGGGGCCCTGTCCGACACGCGCGTCGACGCCCTGATCGCGAGGGCGCCGCTGCCGCTCGCCGACGACGTGTCCACCGTCCCGCTGTACGAGGAGCCCCGGGTGCTCGTGGTCCCGCGCGGTCACCCCCTGGCCGAGCGCGCCTCGGTGACCGCGGAGGAACTGGCCGGCGAGGAGGCGGCACCCTGCCCGCTCGAGACCTCGGACTGGACTTCCTATCGACTGCTCGGAGCCGGGGTGCCGCCGATCGAGAGCTACGAGGACAAGCTCGAACTCGTCGCGAGCGGCCGGGCGATCGCCGTGCTACCGGTCGGCGACCGGCGTAGCTCCCTGCGTCCCGACCTGGTCACCGTGCCGGTCGAGGGCGCTCCTCCCAGCCAGGTCGTGCTGGTCAGCCGCACGGGCGACGCCAATCCGATGATCGGGAGTCTCCGGCGGGCGGCCGAGTCCGTCCTGGCCGCCCCGGCAGCCTGACCGGGAACCGGCCCACTCCTCCGGCGCCGCAGCGCGGTGCACCACGTGGTGCTCGCGCGCGCCCTGGTCACCGGGTGCCGTCCTCCTCCCCGCGTGCGCGCGGCGCAGCCCGTACGCCGCCGAGTCCGAGGCCGGTGCGGCTGCGGGCGTTGGCCTCGGCGACGCGGGCGCTGAGCAGCTCGGCCGGGCGGGCCGGGCGCACGCGTGCCGGGTCCGCGTCCCACTCGCGGCCGCCGCCGAGCGGGCGGAGCTGGACGTACGGGCCCTCATGGCCCGTCACCAGCCCCACCCGGCCGCTGCCCTCGTCGTGCACGGCCACCCCGAGAGGGGGCACACCGTCACCGGCCACCTGCCGCCCCGACCTTGATCACGGCAGCCAGGGCGTGCGCCACAGCGGCGGAACAGACGCCGAGATGGACCAAGGCGTACCGGGCCGCCCGTCCCTCGTCACCGCCGTCCGTGTCCGGCCAGGGGGTACGCACATGCATCGCGGGCAACTGGACACCGGCTTCGCCCAGTGCGGCCGCGAGGGCGTCCCGCGCGTCGACGGCCTCCTGGATCCCGGCCGTTGCCGGGTGCCCCGACCGGCGCGTCCTGCGGGGCAGCGGCGGCTTCTGCGACGGTGACGTCATGGCGACTTCCTTCGGTTGGTCCTGCACGGGTTCTCCTGCGGCGGCCCCCACGCCTGTGACTACGGTGGGTGAGGGCTGCGCTACGAGAGTGGCCCGGCCGGGAGCGCGACACACCGAGGGCGGGATGTGCTTCCCCGGCAGGTGAGTCACGTTCCACACGTTCCACGGAGGGCACGATGCCGACGAGGCGGGCGGTCACGGGCCGCAGCAGGGAACCACGCGCACGGTTCGCGGAGGAGTTGCGGCTGCTGCGCACCTCGCGCGGCGACAGTCTGCGGCAGCTGGGCGAACGGCTGGGCTGGGAATGGTCGTTGTTCGGGAAGATGGAGAAGGGCGAGACGGTCGGCGGCCCGGAGGTCGTGCAGGCGCTCGACCAGTACTACGGGACGCCGGGGCTGCTGCTGGCTCTGTGGGAGCTGGCGGTCAGCGACCAGACGCAGTTCAAGGAGCGGTACCGGCGGTACATGGCTCTGGAGGCGGAGGCCACGAGCCTGTGGCACTTCGCGGTGAGCGTGCTGCCGGGGCTGCTGCAGACGCCTGGGTACGCCCGGGAAGTCCTGGCGGCGGGCGGAATCAAGGGGAAGGAGTTGGATCAGCAGGTTGCGGCTCGGACAGGGCGGCGCGAACTGCTGCTGGGTGACGATTCGCCACCGTTCCGCACGATCGTGTCCGAGGCGGTCCTTCGCACGCAGCTGCACGACCTCGGGGAGTGGCAAGGGCAGTTGGAGTATCTGGGGGAGATGGCCGAGCGAGGCCGGGTGACGGTCCAAGTGCTGCCGTTCCGTGCGGGGCCGCATGGTTTGGACAGCACCGATGTCTGGTTCCTGCGCCTGCCGGGTGGGCGTACCGTGGCCTACACGGAGAATGCCTACAGGGGTGAACTCATCGAGGCGGATGGGCCGGTCGAACGACTGCAACGGGCCTACGATGCGGTACGAGACCTGGCCTTGTCCCCGGCCGAGTCGCGGAAGTTCATCCTGCGTATGTTGGAGGAATCACCTTGAGGTCCCTTGACCTGAGCGCCGTCAACTGGCGCAAGAGCTCCTACAGCAACTCGGACGGCGGTGCCTGCATCGAGGTGTCCGACGACGTCGCCGCCCTTGTCCCCGTACGCGACAGCAAGAACCCGCAGGGCCCCGCGCTCACGTTCTCGGTGGACGGCTGGGCTTCCTTCGTGGCCGCCGTGAAGGGCGAGGCGTTCGAGGGCTGAGCGCCGACCGCACGCAACGGCTCCTCGCCGACCGTGACCGGTCGGCGAGGAGCCGTTGCGTGTCCGTGCGGGCCCTCAGCCGGCCCGCATCGCCTCAGACCGGCTGTCTGATGCTCTCGATGATGCGGGAGAAGCCCTCCTCCCCGTGGCCCGCGTCGATCTGGCGTCGGATCAGACGTTGCACCATGGCGACCACCTCGGTGCTGATGCCCTGGTCGGCACTGGCGTCCAGGAGGTCACCGAGGCCGGAGAACTCGAGGCTCTGCTGTCCTTCGACGGTGTAGTCCCCACCGTCGACGACGGCGGCCAGCCCGTCGAGGGCGCCGGTCATGGCGGTCAGCCACGGCGCGGCCATGGCGGCGAACCGGCGGGCGGTCATGCCTGCGGGTGCGACCATGGCGGCCCCGTGCATGAAGCCCGCGAACATGACGTACATGCCTGCGAGCAGGGCGAGGTCGTACAGGGACGCGAGCCCGGGGTCCTCACCGAAGTAGGTCGCGGCTCCCCACAGTTCGAGCAGCGACCTGTACCGGTCGAAGGCGTCGGCAGATCCGCTGTAGAGGACCGACGCCCCGGGATGACCGATCATCTGCGGCACGGCCATGATGCCGCCGTCCAGATACGCGATCCCGGCCCGGGCGGCCCAGTCGGCCATCTCCCGTGCCTGCGCCGGTGTCGTCGTGGTGACGTTGACCAGGGTGCGCCCGGCCAGGTCGCCGGTGAGCGGTTCGAGCACCTCCCGGACCGACGCGTGGTCCAGCAGGCACACGATCACCAGCCGGCCGGCCCGGACCGCGTCGCCGGCCGTGGCGGCGGCCTCCGCGCCCTGCGCGGCGAGGTCCTCGGCCTTCTCCGGTGACCGGTTCCAGACGGTCGTCCCGTTTCCCGCCTTCAGCAGGGCGCCCGCGAGGGCGCCGCCCATCGCTCCCAGGCCGAGCACGCTCACCTGAAAGCTGTTGTCCGTCGTCATTGTGCAGGGTCCCCCTCGTGTTCGGCGTATGACTGAATCCTCCCCAGGGCCGGTAGAGTTGACCAGTACGGACTAATTGGTGAGGTACTCACCCACGGGTAAGTACGTCGTGGAGGGGACGGATGGCAGCATCAGCGCGGCGCGGTCCCTATGTCTGCGGAATCGACGCGGCGATGGACGTGGTCGCCGGCAAGTGGAAGCCTCTGATCCTCTGGGAGTTGCACCACTACGGGACCCGCCGGTTCGCCCAGCTCCGACGCGGTCTGCCGGGCGTCAGCGAGAAGATGCTGATCCAGCATCTGCGGGAGATGGAGGAGGACGGGCTCGTGCACCGGGAGGTGTACCCCGAGGTGCCTCCGAAGGTTGAGTACTCCCTGACGGAGCACGGCGTATCACTCAACACCGCCCTGGCGCCTTTGGGGGCGTGGGGCACCGCACGGGCGGGACGGATCGGGGCCGAGAGGGTCACCGTGGACGAGGTCGCGGCGGTGCGGCGACCGTAGCGGGCCGCTCGTGGACCGGGTGCCGTGCACGACCCGACGCGCACCCGCACGCGCGTCACGCGGGACGATCCAGCACCGTGCCTGCCGCGGAGGTGACGTCCCGGACGGTCCCCGTGCGCCTCCTGGGCCGACGGAAGGGCTCAGTTCAGAGACCGAGGTGGGCGGCCCACAACGCCCCGGCGCGGTCGGCGGCATCGGCGATCAGTGCCGCCAGTTCGGGTCGGTCGGGCACGGGGAACGAGACGTAGGCGCCCCGGCCACCGGCGACCGGCCGGCCGTAGGCCTTCACTGCGAGGTGGCCGTCCGGGAGGAGCCGGACGTTGAGCGTGCTCAGCTCGAACGCCTCACCGCGTCGCGTGTCCGTCCAGCGGAGCGGCTGCGGGATCGTGACGTTGATCGCCAGCGCGCTCACTTCCAGGTCGCTGCTCATGGACGCATGCTCTCACGCGGGTCGCCACCGGTGGCCCGCCGTCGCGAGAACGCGCACGAAGAGGCTGCGGTGTCCGGACGGCTTTGCCGACGTGGCACGGGTGGTCACGGTCTGCCAACTGGGGCACAGCGAGCGGCCCCGGCCGCAGGACCTCGCCGGCGGCCGGTCGCCCTTCGTCCGCGGTGAGGGACGGAGCGACGGCCGCATCGGCCTCGGCCTCTCGTGACGGCCCGCTGCGCCGACTGCGGCATGAGCCGTCCCACCACCTTGCGGTCGAGCCGCGAACGACGGCAGTAACGGAGCAGCCAACCCCCAGCGTTCATCGGGGACCAGATGCTTCGACAGGTCAGGACCCACGGTCCGCCACCATGGCGAACAGCAGATCGCTCGGCGCAGCCTTTTATGCTTCGACTGATGCGGCTGACCTGGCAGCCCGCTCGATCCTCGCGTGATAGGCGGCGCGGGCTGCCTCATCGATCTGCATCTCATGTTCAGGGCGCAACCCGGTACGGCCGTCGACGCCTTCGCGCAGGATATCGGCGTGCCCGGCATGCCGGTTGGTCTCACCGAGTACGTGGACCATGACGGCGAACAGGTTCGTGTGGGAATAGGGCTCCGTCCACCACGGCACGTGGCCGGGGGCATCGAGGGGAAGCTCGTTGATCGTCGCGTCCGAGTGCTCCCACGCGCGCCGGTAGGAGCCGACGATCTGATCGCGCGTCTCGTCCTCGGTCGCCCACAGGTCGCTGCCGTCATGGTCCTGCCACCGGGGCAACGGTTCCGGAGAGGGACGGTCGAAGACCTCGCCGAAGTACCGTGCCTCGACGCCGGCCACGTGTTTGACCAGGCCGAGGAGGTTGGTCCCCGACGCCGTCAAAGGTCGGCGGACGTCGTACTCGGAGAGTCCCTCGAGTTTCCAGAGCAGTGCCTTGCGGTCCCGCCGCAGTCTCTCGTGCAGGTTTTCCTTGGCGAATTGCTCGATCATGCGGCATGAGCCTGCCATGGGCTGCTCGTGGTCTCAAGATTCCTTACGACGGCACCCACTACAACCTGGGACGGTCCCCGTGGCGGACGTTCGTCGTGGAGACCGCCGGCGCCGGCGTCCCTACCAGTCTTCAGCCGGGCGACACCTAACTTGATCTTTATCCGTGGCAAGGGGGAAGCGGCGCCCACCGTCGTGCAACTGCCGGCCGGGAAGGTGTTGACCGTCCGCGCGACTGCGGACGCCTTCCTCGACTCGCTGCGCAATCCGAACACGGTCCGCAGCTGTGGGGCCGGGGTCGGCCAGACCGCCGAGCGGATCGGGGAGGGCTGCCCCCTGGGGTCGGTCGCGGACGACGAGATCGGCGAGGCCCTGGAACTGCTGTGGGGCACCGCGGCGGTCAACACCTGGAACGCCCGGCGGCGGTGCTGTCCTGGCTGGGCTGGTGCAAGGAGTACGGCTACGACGGCCCGGCGGTCCCGGCCTGGACGAAGCGGCACGCGGTGCCCGACTCCGAAACCCCGGCCCGCTCGAAGATGACTGTGGACCGGCTCATCGTCCCCGCCGCGAGGTCCACCTGCGGGAGAAGACACTGTGGCGAATGCTCTACGAGACCGCCGCCCGCACGGAGGAGATCCTCGGCGTGAACATCGAGGATCTGGACTTTCGCCGCGCGCCGTTGCCCCGTCAAGGCCACGGGTGCTCGCAGCAAGGCCCGCCGCCGCGGACAGGCGCGCGAGGACTTCGTGCTGGAGACCGTCTACTGGGACGCCGGCACCGCCCGGCTCCTGCCCCGCCTGCTGCGCGGCCGTACCCGCGGCCCGGTGTTCGTCACCCACCGCCGCCCCGGCCCGGGGAAGGTCGTCGCCCGCGTGACGCGTGCCCGGACACCGGCCTGGCCCGCCTCTCCTACGGCCGAGCCCGCGCCCTGCTCGATGAGCACACCGCCGTGCGCGGGCCGGGAACCGGCTGGGACCTGCGCGAGTACCGCCGTTCCGCCCTCCACCACCTCGGCGAGCAAGGCGCCTCCCTGCTGATGCTGATGGCGAAGTCCCGGCACAAGAAGCCGGAGAACGTCCGCCGCTACTTCAAGCCGTCCCCCGAGGCGATCTCTGAGCTGACCAGCCTGCTCGCCCCCGGCGACAGCAGACGCTGGAAGCACACGTGATTCGTCGCTGGGGGATACCCGCTGTCAGTTCGCCTCTGGCCCGAACCGGCGCTTGTACGCCGACGGTGTGATGCCGGTCGCGCGGCGCATCAGTGTGCGCAGATTGGCAGCGGTGCCGAGCCCGCTGCGTCGCGCGACCACCTCGAACCGGGACTCACCTCGCTCGATCAACCGGCACGCCAGAGCAAGCCGTTCCCCGGTCAGCCACGCCAGCGGCGTCGTGCCCAGTTGCGCCTGGAAGCGGCGATGCAGAGTCGCCGGACTGACCGCCGCACGCGCCGCAAGGCCAGACACGGTGAGCGGTGAGTCCAACCGTTCCTGAGCCCAGACCAGGACAGGCGCCAGGGACTCGTCCGGCAGGTCGGGCATGGGACGTTCCACGAACTGCCGCTGCCCACCGTCCCGGTGCGCCGCGAAGACCAGCCGCCGGCTCACAGAGTTGGCGACCTCCGCGCCGTAGTCGCGTCGGACCACATGCAGCCCGAGATCGAGCGCGGCTGCACTTCCTGCCGCGGTGAGGATGTCACCGTCATCCACGAACAGCACGTCTGTTTCGAGCTGGACAGCGGGGAAGCGGGCCCGGAAGGAATCCGCCCACTGCCAGTGGGCGGTGGCTCGGCGCCCGTCGAGGACTCCGGCCTCGGCCAGTGTGAAGGCGCCGCTGCAGAAGCCGACCAGGCGCGCACCGCGGGAGTGTGCCCGGCGGACGGCATCGAGTACGGCGGGACGGCGGGGGACTTCGGTGTCCGGGCGGTTGGGGACGATCAAGGTGTCCGCCGCGTCGGCCGCCTCCAGGTCGGCGACTCCCGTGAGCGTGAAGAATCCGTCTCGCATCAGGGTTCGGGGCTCGGGGGAGCAGAGCCTGAAGTCGTAGAGATCACGGCCGATCTCCGGTCTGCGCAGACCGAAGACCTCGGTCGCGCACCCGAGCTCGAAGGGGTTCGAGTTCTCGTCCACGATCACGACGACCCGGTGTACGCCCGCCGCGTCAGCTGCGTGCGAGGATTCTTTCGCCATGTGCAATTCCTAGCACTCACGGCGGCCGTGCGAAACGGCTCAGGATGAGCCCATGAGTAGCGAACCCATCCCCCTCAGCAAGGCTCTGGCCTCCTTCGATGCCCTGTGGAGCCCTCGCATCGTCACGCGCGTCAACAACTATGACGTCCGCATCGCCAAGGTCGAGGGCGAACACATCTGGCACGTCCACGACGACACCGATGAGTTCTTCCTGGTACTCGACGGCGAACTGCACATCTCCCTGCGCGAGCCCGACGGGGAACGCACGGTCCTGCTCCCGCAGGGGGCGGTCTTCACCGTCCCCCGAGGCACAGAGCACAAGCCGTACGCTCCATCCGGCGCCGCAATCCTCATGTTCGAGCCCACCGGGACGCCCACTGTGGGTGATCGCCACGACGAGATCCCTGAGCATGTCGACTCGACGACCGGGCACGCCCTCACCACCTGACCCTAGGCTGCTCAGCCTGTCACCGGATGGGTTACGGTCACCGAATGCCCGGCGAGGGCGACGCGGGACTCAATCCTCGGCGGTGTCAGCTGGAAGGAGTACCGGCCGAGCACGTTGACGTGGTGGCGCACGAACAGCGAATGCGCCAGACTTGGACCAGGCAGTACTGATCCGCGCCGTTCAGTTTCTCCTCGTGTCCCAGGGGCATGGGCAGGGGTTCGCGCATTCCCGCCAGGGGGGAGGTGAAAACCCCGCCTGCAGGGTTGAACACCCACTGCCACCGCATCCGATACGAGCCGGACGAGGGCAGGATCAGGGGGGTTTCCTTCTGCCCGCCGTCGATGGTTTCCAAGGCGAGGTCACCGCCGGGAAGCTCCACCTCCACCTCTTCCGTACCGGACCACTCCTCATCGTCCGGCGGAGGGGCGGCTGACCAGCTCTCCAACCGCACGGAGGTCCGGATCACCTGGGGCGGCACCTGCAGATACACCATGCCAGGGGCAGAAAGGAGCCATGGTGAGCGATCCGCATGGGGTGCATACGTATCGATACTCGTGTCGACCAGACCGAAGATGCGGTAACTCGGGGAAACCGTGGTTTCGTAGAAATCCAGAAGCCTACTCATGGGCACCTCATACGTGATTCGTCGAGTCGCGAGCAGCGTCATGCCCGACGGCTGCCGACCTGGTGGGGGTCTCCGAAGACCCACGGAGCCGTTCGTGGCCGCTCGGCCCGCATGGAGTGCAGGACCAGCCGGTGGGGGTGCCGGCTGGTCGTAGGTGCCCGCAGGTGGCACTCCAGCAGTGGTTCGTGTCCTGAGCCGAGTTTTCGGTGGAGGCGGGCAGACCAGCGGCCGGGCGGCGGCGGACGATGTCCCGGGCCGGCTCTCCTCCGGTCGTGAACCCGCGCTCGTCGGGACCCTCGCGCCGGGCAGCGGTCGCGGTCGGACGTCCAGGCCTTGGGCAGGCGGAACTCCTGGTCCAGCCCAGCCCGGGCCCGACGGCCCGTGCAGTGGGCGGAGCGCCTCAGCTCCCGCCCGGCGGGGCCTCCAGGGCGATGCGGTGGTCACCCGCGTACACGTTCATGGACGGACCCCGCAGGAAGCCCACGAGGGTCAGTCCGCTCTCGGCCGCGAGGTCCACGGCCAGCGACGACGGTGCGGAGACAGCGGCGAGCATCGGAATGCCGGCCATCACCGCCTTCTGCGCCAGTTCGAACGAGGCGCGCCCCGACACCAGCAGGATCGCCCGGGAGAGGGGCAGCCGGTCGTCCGTCAGGGCCCGGCCGACCAGCTTGTCCACCGCGTTGTGGCGGCCGACGTCCTCCCGGATGTCGAGCAGCTCGCCCTCCGCCGAGAAGAGCGCCGCCGCGTGCAGGCCCCCGGTGCGGTCGAACACGCGCTGTGACGCGCGCAGCCGGTCGGGCAAGGTGGCCAGCAGTGCGGGTGTCACCCGGACCGGGGGAGTGTCACCGACCGGATGACGGGTCGTGGTGCGGACGGCGTCCAGGCTGGCCTTGCCGCACAGCCCGCAGGAGGACGTGGTGTAGACGTTGCGTTCGAGTGTGATGTCGGGGACCACGACGCCCGGCGCGAGTTTCACGTCCACGACGTTGTAGGTGTTGACCCCGTCAGCCGTCGCCCCGGCGCAGTACACGATCGACTGCACCTCGGAGCCCGCGCCGATCACACCCTCGCTCACCAGGAAGCCCGCCGCCAGCGCGAAGTCGTCGCCCGGGGTGCGCATCGTGATGGCGAGCGGCCTGCCGTTCAGCCGGATCTCCAGGGGCTCCTCGGCGACGAGGGTGTCGGGCCGGGTGGTGACGGCCCCGTCCCGGATGCGGATGGTGCGGCGACGCTCGGTGACCCGTCCCATAGCCGTCAATCCCGATTCTGTACGTGGTGGAAGCCGGAATGGCCCTTGCTACAGAGATTGCCATGGCTCACCGGTGGTCATGGGGCGAGGTGGCCTCGACGTTCCCGTTGTCCTGCACGTGGAGGGTGACATCGCCCCGACGCGTAGGAGGCGCAGGCCGTGTGACGTCGTCGTCCGTCCGGTGAGAGGGCCGAGCGAGCGTGTCGGATCGACCATATTGTCTGCCGTGTGCCCGGAGCCGGGGCGAGGGCGGTGACGGTGAGTGTCCGGCCGGGGCGTTCCGGGATGTCTCGGCGGAAGTTCCCGGAGGGCTGTCCCGGACGCTCCAAGCCTGGGGCCGGATTCCTGTCGGGTTACGTGCCTCTGTACCGAGCGGTAGCAACCAAGACTGGTGAACTCCTGCCATACGTAGCGAGGGGAACCCGTACATGACCGGCTCACGTGTCGTGGCGCTCGGCCACTACCAGCCCGCCAAGGTCCTCACCAACCACGACGTTGCGGCCATGGTCGACACCAGTGACGAGTGGATCACCAGTCGTGTCGGCATCAGGACCCGGCATCTGGGAGGCCCCGACGAGCCGGTCGACGAACTGGCGGCCCACGCGGCGGCCAAGGCCCTCGCCACGGCCGGACTGCTACCCGCCGACATCGATCTGGTCCTCGTCGCCACGTCCACCGCGATCGACCGCTCGCCGAGCATGTCGGCCCGCGTCGCCGCACGCCTGGGCATGGGCTCACCTGCCGTGATGGACATCAACGTCGTCTGCTCCGGGTTCACCCACGCGCTGGCCACCGCGGACCACGCGATCCGGGCGGGTGCGGCGAGCCGTGCCCTGGTCATCGGGGCCGACAAGATGGGCGACATCGTCGACTGGACCGACCGCTCCACCTGCGTCCTCATGGGGGACGGAGCCGGCGCGGCCGTGGTCACCACCGACCCGGACGCGGGGGACCGGCCCGGGATCGGCCCCGTCCTGTGGGGCTCGGTGCCCGAGATGGGCAACGCCGTACGGATCGAGGGCACGCCCCCGCTGTTCGCGCAGGAGGGGCAGTCCGTCTACCGCTGGGCCACCACGCAGCTGCCGTCGATCGCCCGCGCGGTCTGCGAGCGTGCCGGTCTCACGCCCGAGGATCTCGCGGCCGTCGTCCTGCACCAGGCCAATCTGCGGATCATCGAACCCGTCGCCAGGAAGATCGGAGCGGTCAACGCGGTCATCGCCAAGGACGTGGTGGACTCCGGCAACACCTCGGCCGCGTCGATCCCCATGGCGCTGTCCAAGCTGGTCGAGCGGGGCGAGGTGGAGAGCGGTGCTCCGGCCCTGCTCTTCGGCTTCGGGGGGAACCTCTCCTACGCCGGACAGGTCATCCGCTGTCCCTGAGGGCGGTTCGGGCAGCCGCTCTCGCTGCGTACCCTCCTGGAGGCCGAGGCCGCCCGGTTCGCGGCGGCCGTCTCCGGCAGGGCGGGCGTCGAGGCACTGGAGGAGCGCCGCTCGAAGGGTGAGCGGGCGGCGGCCGTCGACGACGGACCTCGCGGTCGCCCGGGAGCCGCCTTCCACGCCGAGGTGAGGGGACCGACCGGCAACGTCGTCCCTCGGAGCCTGCCGCCCGGGAGGCCACCGGGTACGCCGGTACTGCACACGGGTCGCCCGCCGGCGCGGAACCGGGCCGTGGAGCGGGCACCGCGCGCCGGCCGAGGCGATCTCCTCCCACGACGAACAGCGCGCGACCGAGGTCGTGCGCTGCCCGCACGGAGCGCACCCGCACGACGTACCACCTGCGTGCGAAGCGCCGAACGTACGGAAGAGAAGGCCGGGGCCGCGAGCCCCGGCCTTTCGCGTGCCCGGGTCCCGGAGCGGCCGTCGGGTCGCACCTTTGTCCTGAGTGTGGAGAAAGTTGGACCTGATTCCTGCGCAACTTCTTCCCACTCGGGTAAACCGCTGCTACGTTCCCCTCGAAAGCCCGACGGACTGGCCGATGTGGCGGGGAGGGACGCGTGAGACGCATGACGGCACGACCCGCGAACACGCACCAGGCGCGACTGCTGAGGCTGTTGCGCGACGACGGGCCCAACTCCCGTGCGCAGCTCGGTGACCGGATCGACCTCTCCCGGTCCAAGCTCGCCGTCGAGGTGGACCGTCTCCTGGAGACCGGACTCGTCGTCGCCGACGGCCTCGCCGCCTCCCGCGGCGGACGCCGGTCGCACAACATCCGGCTCGCACCCGAACTGCGCTTCCTCGGGGTCGACATCGGCGCCACCTCCGTCGATGTGGCCGTCACCAACGCCGAGTTGGAGGTTCTCGGACACCTCAACCACCCGATGGACGTACGCGAGGGGCCCGTCGCCATCTTCGAACAGGTGCTGGCCATGGCGGCCAAGCTCCGGGCCTCCGGGCTCGCCGAGGGGTTCGACGGCGCCGGCATCGGCGTACCGGGACCGGTCCGCTTCCCCGAAGGCATCCCGGTCGCACCACCGATCATGCCCGGCTGGGACGGCTTCCCGGTCCGGGAGGCGCTCAGTCAGGAACTCGGCTGCCCCGTCATGGTCGACAACGACGTGAACCTGATGGCCATGGGGGAGCAGCACGCGGGCGTCGCCCGATCCGTGGGCGACTTCCTCTGCGTCAAGATCGGTACCGGTATCGGCTGCGGCATCGTCGTCGGCGGCGAGGTCTACCGCGGGACGACGGGAAGCGCCGGCGACATCGGCCACATCCAGGTGGAACCCGACGGGCGTCCCTGTGCCTGTGGCAACCGGGGCTGCCTGGAAGCCCACTTCAGCGGCGCCTCCCTCGCCCGCGACGCCGAGGACGCGGCCCGTGCCGGCCTGTCACCGGAGCTCGCGGCCCGGCTGGAGACGGCCGGCAAGCTCACGGCCGTCGACGTGGCGGCCGCCGCTGCGGCGGGTGACGCCACCGCCCTCGACCTCATCCGGGAGGGCGGCAACCGGGTCGGCCAGGTCATCGCGGGACTCGTCAGCTTCTTCAACCCGGGGCTCGTCGTGATCGGCGGCGGGGTGACCGGGCTAGGCCACAACCTGCTGGCCAGCATCCGCACCCAGGTCTACCGGCAGTCCCTGCCACTGGCCACGGGCAACCTTCCCATCGTGCTGGGTGAGCTGGGGCCCGCCGCCGGGGTGACCGGCGCGGCCAGACTCATCAGCGACCACCTGTTCTCGCCGGCCTGACGTCCGGGCCGGCGTGCGTTCGGCACCTGCTCCGCGGTCTTCCCCCGCAGGCAGCCGTGTCCGGAGCACCGCCCCGCAGCAGTACCCGTAAGCCGTCTCCACCGAGCACCGCCCCCAACCGCAGTCTCCGTCAGCAGCCTCTACGAGCACCGCCCCGCAGCAGTCTCCGTAAGCAGCACGTACCGAGCACCGCACCACCCCGCACACCACCAGCAGTCCCGTCAGCAGTACGGCACCGCCGGCACTGCGCCCTGCCCGCTCACCGGCCCTCCCCGCACTCTCGGTTCCGCCCGAGCAGGGGAGACCCCATTCGCCGAGGGGATTCGTCATGGCACCAGAACCACCCCTGCTCACGATGTCCGGCATCACCAAATCGTTCCCCGGTGTGCGCGCCCTCGACGGCGTGGACCTGGAGGTGCAGGCCGGCGAAGTCCACTGCCTCCTCGGTCAGAACGGCGCCGGCAAGTCCACCCTCATCAAGGTGCTGGCCGGAGCCCATCAGCCCGACGGCGGCACCATCACCTGGCACGGCGCACCCGTCCAGCTCTCCTCACCCATCACCGCGATGCGGCTGGGCATCGCCACCATCTACCAGGAACTTGACCTGGTCGAGAACCTGTCCGTCGCCGAGAACATCTTCCTCGGCCACGAACTCACCACCGCCGGCTTCGTCGTCCGCACCCGCGTGGCCGAGATCGAGGCCTCCGCACTCCTCGCACGCCTCGGCCACCCGGAGATCGATCCCGGGCGCCCGGTCGGTGACCTGTCGGCGGCACACCAGCAGATCGTCTCCATGGCGCGGGCCCTCTCGCACGAGGTGGACCTCATCGTGATGGACGAACCGTCCGCCGCGCTGGACCCCGACGAGGTCGCCAACCTCTTCCGGATCGTCGACGGCCTCGCCGCCGACGGCGTGTCCGTCATCTACATCTCGCACCGGCTGGAGGAGATCCGCCGCATCGGTGACCGGGTGACCGTCCTCAAGGACGGCCGCACCGTCGCCGTCGGGCTCCCCGCCGAGTCCACCCCCACCCGGGACATCGTCGCCCTGATGACCGGCCGCGACGTCGAGCACGTCTTCCCCCCGCGGCCCGCGTCCGGCGTACCCGACACGGCGGAGCCCGTCCTCACCGTCGAAGGCCTCTCCCGGAAGGGCGAATTCGAGCCCGTCGACCTGGAGTTGAGGCCGGGAGAGATCGTCGGTCTCGCCGGCCTCGTCGGCTCGGGACGCTCCGAGATCCTGGAGACCGTCTTCGGCGCCCGCAAACCGACCACGGGCCGTGTCACCGTCGCCGGAAGAGCCTTGCGCCCCGGCAGCGTCCGGGCCGCCATCGCTGCGGGGATCGGTCTCGCGCCGGAGGAACGCAAGGCGCAGGCCCTCCTGCTGACCGAATCGGTCACCCGCAACGTCTCCGTCTCCTCGCTCTCCCGCTTCGCCCGCGCGGGCTGGGTCGACCGGAGAGCCGAGCGCAAGGCCGCCAGGACCGCCACCCGCGAACTCTCGCTGCGGCCCGACAACCCGGACGCCGCCGTCCGTACCCTGTCCGGCGGCAACCAGCAGAAGGCGGTTCTGGCCCGCTGGCTGCTGCGCGGCTGCCGGGTCCTGCTGCTGGACGAACCCACCCGTGGTGTCGACGTCGGCGCCCGCGCCGAGCTCTACGCCGTGATCCGCCGGCTGGCCGACGAAGGCCTCGCCGTTCTGCTCGTCTCCAGCGAAGTGCCCGAAGTGCTGGGCCTCGCCGACCGGGTGCTGGTGCTCCGCGAAGGCCGGGTCGTGCACACGGCCGACGCCCGGGAGCTCGACGAGCACCGCGTACTCGACCTCGTCATGGAAGGGAGCCCGACATGACACAGCCCGCACCGTCGGCGCAGCACCACGGGCCGGATTTGGCCAAACCCGCCGCGCCGCCCCCGAGACAGGAGAGGGGCCCGCGCGCACTCGGTCTGCGTGCCGACGTCCGCAACCTGTCGCTGCTCGGCGTCCTCGCCGTCCTCGTCGCCGTCGGCGGCTTCACCGAACCGGACGCCTTCCTGGACACCGGGAACCTCCAGCTGATCCTGACGCAGTCCTCCGTCATCGGGGTCGTCACCGTCGGCATGACCTTCGTCATCACCAGCGGCGGCATCGACCTGTCCGTCGGCGCCATGGTGGCTCTCGCCTCCGTCTGGGCGACCACCCTCGCCACCCAGGAGTACGGCTTCGCGGGCATCCTGTTCACCGCCGTGGTCGTGGGAGTCGCCGCCGGACTGGTCAACGGGCTGCTCATCGCGTACGGCGGCATGGTCCCGTTCATCGCCACTCTCGCGATGCTCGCCTCCGCCCGCGGGCTCGCCCTGCAGATCACCGACGGCAAGACGCAGATCGTGACGGTCCAGTCCGTCCTCGACCTGGGCCTGCCCGACGCCTACGTCCTCGGCATCCCGCCACTCGTCCTCGTCTTCGCCGCGGTGACCGTCGCCGGCTGGCTGATCCTGAACCGGACGACCTTCGGGCGCCGTACGGTCGCGGTCGGCGGCAACGCCGAAGCGGCCCGGCTCGCCGGCATCGACGTACGCCGCCAGCGGCTCTACCTCTATCTGCTCTCCGGCCTGTGCTGCGGCATCGCCGCCTTCATGCTGATCATCCTGTCCGGGTCCGGCCAGAACACCAACGGCAACCTGTACGAGCTCGACGCGATCGCCGCCGCGATCATCGGCGGCACGCTGCTGAGCGGGGGCCGCGGAACGATCGTCGGCTCCGTACTCGGTGTCCTGGTCTTCACCACGATCACCAACATCTTCGCCCTCAACAATCTGCAGAGCGATGTCCAGCAGATCGCCAAGGGCGCGATCATCGTCGCCGCCGTCCTGGTCCAGCGCCGCACCTCGCGCCACGGCGAGACCTGAACCACCCCGCCCGCTGTTCCGTATGCCACGCACCGGATGAAGGGTTGACAGCCATGCCAGAAACCAGCCGCAGAGGACTGCTCTTCGGCACCGCGGCCGTCTCCGCGGGAGCCTTCCTCACTGCCTGTACCAGTAACGAGCCCAAGGAGAAGGCGACCGCCGCGAACAACCAGCCCGCGGCCGACGACAAGCCCGGCACCCCTGTCACCATCGGATTCGCCGGACCCCAGGCCGACCACGGCTGGCTCAACGCGATCAACGTGAACGCCAAGTCGCGCGCGGAGAAGTACTCCGAGGTGACCCTGGAGATCACCGAGGGCTCCAACGACACCGCCGCCCAGATCGGTCAGGTCAAGACCCTCATCAACAAGAAGGTCGACGTCCTCGTCGTCCTGCCCGCCGACGGCAAGGCGCTCACGCAGGTCGGCCTGGAGGCCATGAAGGCGGGCATTCCCGTCGTCAACCTGGACCGCGTCTTCGCCTCCCCGCAGGCCTACCGCTGCTGGGTCGGCGGCGACAACTACGGCATGGGGCTCAACGCCGGTCACTACATCGGCGAGCAGCTCAAGGGGAAGGCCGGAGCCAAGGTCGTCGAGCTCGCGGGCATCGACAACCTCGAACTGACCAAGCAGCGCAGCCAGGGCTTCGCCGACGCGCTGAAGAACTACCCCAACGTGAAGCTGGTGGCCCGTCAGGCCGCCGACTTCACCGTCGAGTCGGGTCAGGCCAAGATGGCCCAGCTCCTCCAGGCACAGAAGCAGTTCGACGCCCTGTGGAACCACGACGACGACCAGGGCGTGGGCGCCCTGCGCGCCATCCAGCAGGCGGGCCGGGACGAGTTCATCATGGTCGGCGGTGCCGGTGCGAAGTCCGCGATGGACGCCATCAAGGCCGACAACAGCGTCCTGAAGGCCACCGTCCTGTACCCGCCGACAATGGCCGCGTCCGCCATCGACCTGGCCCGCGCCCTCGGCCAGAACAAGGGCATCGCCGGCCTCTCCGAGATGGAGATCCCGACGTCCCTGACCCTCTACTCCGCCGTGGTCACCAAGGACAACGTGGACCAGTACCTGCCGACGGGCTTCAGCTGATCCCGCCCCACCGCCGCCACCGAACCACCGACGAGGAGGAAGCCCGCATGGCCCGTAGGGAAGAGACGGAGCAGGAGACCGAGGCACCGCCGCCGGCAGGGGGGCCGACGACCGCACTCGGCGTCGGCATGGTCGGATACGCGTTCATGGGAGCCGCCCACTCACAGGGCTGGCGGACCACGGGACACGTCTTCGACCTCCCGGTGAGACCCGCTCTCGCCGCGATCTGCGGACGCGACCGCACCGCCGTCGAAGCCGCCGCCGCCCGGCACGGCTGGGCGGCGGCGGAGACCGACTGGCGTGCCCTGATCGCCCGGGACGACGTGCAGCTGGTCGACATCTGCACCCCGGGCGACAGCCATGCGGAGATCGCCATCGCCGCGTTGGAGGCGGGCAAGCACGTGCTGTGCGAGAAGCCGCTCGCCAACACGGTCGCCGAGGCGGAGGCCATGGCCGCGGCGGCCGAGCGGGCGGCGGCCCGCGGCCAGGTGGCGATCGTGGGCTTCAACTACCGCAAGGTGCCCGCCATCACGTACGCCCGCTCCCTGATCGCGGAGGGCCGGCTGGGCACCCTGCGGCACGTACGGGCCACCTACCTCCAGGACTGGCTGGTCGACCCCGGTTCGCCGCTCACCTGGCGGCTGGAGCGCGAGCACGCCGGATCGGGAGCGCTGGGGGACCTCGGGGCGCACATCGTCGACCTCGCCCAGTACCTCGCCGGGGAGCTGCTGGTCGGCGTGTCGGCGGTGAGCGAGACCTTCGTACGGGAACGGCCCGTGCTCGCCGGCACCACGGCCGGGCTCACGGGCGCCGCCGGCGGCGCCACGCGGGGCGCGGTCACCGTCGACGACGCGGCGCTGTTCACCGGGCGGCTGGCCTCCGGCGCGCTGGCCTCGTTCGAGGCGACCCGGATGGCGGCCGGCCGCAAGAACGCCCTGCGGCTGGAGATCAACGGAGAGCGGGGCTCGATCGCCTTCGACCTGGAACGGCTCAACGAACTCTCCTTCCACGACCACACGGAGCCCGCGGCCTCCGCCGGCTTCCGCCGGATCCTGGTCACCGAACCCGAGCACCCCTACCTGGAGGCGTGGTGGCCGCCGGGCCACGGACTGGGCTACGAGCACACCTTCGTGCACCAGGCCCGCGACGTGGTGCGCACGATCGCCGACGGCACGCCGCCCGTACCGTCGTTCGCCGACGGCCTCCAGGTGCAGCGGGTGCTCGCCGCCGTCGAGGAGAGCGCCGCCAAGAACTCCGTACTCACCCCGGTCCCTCTCTAGGAGGTCGTGCGCATGCCCCGCCCCTTCACCCTCTTCACCGGCCAGTGGGCCGACCTGCCCCTGGAGGAGGTCTGCCGGCTCGCCCGGGACTTCGGCTACGACGGCCTCGAACTCGCCTGCTGGGGGGATCACTTCGAGGTCGACAAGGCGCTGGCCGACCCCGGCTACCTGGACGGGCGGCGGCAGCTGCTCGACAGGTACGGCCTGAAGTGCTTCGCCGTCTCCAACCACCTGGTGGGCCAGGCCGTCTGCGACAACCCGATCGACGAACGCCACCAGGGCATCCTGCCCGCCCGGATCTGGGAGGACGGGGAACCCGAGGGTGTGCGCCGGCGGGCCGCCGAGGAGATCAAGAACACCGCCCGCGCGGCGGCCGCGTTCGGCGTCGACACCGTCATCGGTTTCACCGGTTCCTCGATCTGGCATCTGGTCGCGATGTTCCCGCCGGTCCCCCCGCACATGATCGAGCGCGGGTACGAGGACTTCGCGGAGCGGTGGAACCCGATCCTGGACGTCTTCGACGCGGAGGGGGTGCGCTTCGCGCACGAGGTGCACCCCAGCGAGATCGCGTACGACTACTGGACCACGCACCGGGCTCTGGAGGCGGTGGACCACCGCCCCGCCTTCGGGCTGAACTTCGACCCGAGCCACTTCGTGTGGCAGGACCTCGACCCGGTCGGTTTCCTGTACGACTTCCGGGACCGGATCTACCACGTGGACTGCAAGGAGGCCCGTAAGCGCCTCGACGGCCGCAACGGGCGTCTCGGCTCCCACCTGCCGTGGGGCGACCCCCGGCGGGGCTGGGACTTCGTCTCGGCCGGGCACGGAGACGTGCCGTGGGAGGACGTGTTCCGGATGCTCCGGTCGATCGGGTACCAGGGGCCGGTCTCGGTGGAGTGGGAGGACGCGGGCATGGACCGGCTGACGGGGGCGCCGGAGGCGCTGGCCTCGCTCAAGCGGTTCGACTTCGACCCGCCGAGCGCGTCGTTCGACGCGGCGTTCGGGGGCGGGGACTAGACCGGGGGGCGGAGCCCCCGGGCCCCTTCCGGGGGCTCCGCCCCCGGCGCCCCCGGGCCTCAAGCGCCGGCGGGGCTGGTTTTTCGGGGTCCTGCCCCGGGCCCCGCGCCTGCTGCGGCGGCGGGGCTCGATACGGCTCGGTCGGCCGGAAGGTGGTCCCGGGAGCCGGATGCGGTCCGCCGGGCCCGGAGAAGGTTCGAGGAGCCGCACCGGTGCCTCGACGGGCCGGAGGTGCTCGTCGAGCTGGATGGTGGCGCGCCGCGCCGGGCGTGGTGCGTCGAGCTGCGTACGGCCCCGCACCGGGCCGGGCGTGGTGCGTCGACTGCGGGGTGACTCACCGGGCCGAGGCGGTGCGCCGAACGTCGCATGAGGCCCCGCGCGCCGGAGGTGGCTCGGTGAACCAGGGCGGGACATGACCCCGTCCGCAGCCCGAGGGGCGGTCCCGCGGGCCGGTTCGGCGTGCCCCGGACCGGCTTTGTCCAGCAGCAGGGAAAAGGTCAACGCACAACCCGCACAAGGGCTTTCCGTCTCGGACGAACCCCGCTACGGTCCCCTACGTGTACAGAAGATGACTCGCGTCACCAGGGGCTCACCGGCCCCCGGTGACGAGCGCGGCAGTCCCCGCGCCGAACGGCAGAACGCACCCGCCCGAACAACCGGCACCTTCCGGAGGACGCACGTGCACAGAAGCAGCAGACGGCTCCGCGCCCGAAAGGCACTCGCACTTCTCACCGGCGGACTGCTCGCAGCCGCCACCCTCACCCTGGGTTCCTCGCCCGCCACCGCGGCCGACGCCCCGGTCTCGCCGGCCGCGCAGGACGCGGCCGCCGAGGACTTCCAGCAGGTGACCCTGGCCAAGGGCGCCGCCGAGACCGGCGAACCCATGTCGCTGGCCGTGCTTCCCGACCGCAGCGTGCTGCACACCTCGCGCAGCGGCGAGCTGCGGATCACCGACAGCGCCGGCAACACCCGCATCTCCGGCACCCTCCCCGTCTACTCGCACGACGAGGAAGGTCTCCAGGGCGTGGGGATCGACCCCGACTTCGCGGAGAACCGGGCGATCTACCTCTACTACGCGCCCCCGCTGGACACCCCGGCCGGTGACGCCCCCGAGAACGGCACCGCCGCGGACTTCGCCGAGTTCGACGGCGTGAACCGCCTCTCCCGCTTCGTACTCAAGGCCGACGGCACGCTCGACAACGCCAGCGAGAAGAAGATCCTCGACGTACCGACCTCGCGCGGCATCTGCTGCCACGTCGGCGGCGACATCGACTTCGACGCCGACGGCAACCTCTACCTGTCGACGGGTGACGACACCAACCCCTTCGCCTCCGACGGCTATTCGCCCCTCGACGACCGGCCCGACCGCAACCCGGCCTTCGACGCCCGCCGTACCTCCGGCAACACCAACGACCTCCGCGGCAAGATCCTCCGCATCAAGGTCGCCGACGACGGCTCGTACACCGTTCCGGAGGGCAACCTCTTCGCCCCGGGCACGGACAGGACCCGCCCCGAGATCTACGCGATGGGCTTCCGCAACCCCTTCCGCTTCAGCGTCGACAAGGCCAGCGGCATCCTGTACGTCGGTGACTACGGCCCCGACGCGGGCGCCGCCGACCCGAACCGCGGACCCGCAGGACAGGTCGAGTTCGCCCGGGTGACCAAGCCCGGCAACTTCGGCTGGCCCTTCTGCACCGGCGACAACGACGCCTACCGCGACTACGACTTCGCGACGAAGACGTCCGGGCCGGCCTTCGACTGCGCCGCCCCGAAGAACGACTCGCCGCACAACACCGGCCTGGTCGACCTGCCGCCCGCGCAGCCCGCCTGGATACCGTACGACGCCGGCTCCGTCCCCGAGTTCGGTACCGGCTCCGAGTCCCCGATGGGCGGCCCCGTCTACCACTACGACGCCGGCCTCGACTCGCCCGTCAAGTTCCCCGAGGCGTACGACGGGGACTTCTTCGCCGGTGAGTTCGGACGGCAGTGGATCAAGCGCATCGAGCAGGACGGCGACGGCACCGTCCAGTCGGTCAACGACCTCCCGTGGTCGGGTACCCAGATCATGGACATGGCGTTCGGACCCGACGGGGCGCTGTACGTCCTGGACTACGGGCTCTCGTGGTTCGGGGGCGACGAGCACTCCGCGCTCTACCGCATCGAGAACGCCACCGGCGGCCGCTCACCCGTCGCCGAGGCCGGCGCCAACAAGACGTCCGGCGTGGCCCCGCTCCGGGTGAAGTTCTCCTCGGCAGGAACCACCGACGGTGACGGAGACACCCTGACGTACGCCTGGGACTTCGGCGACGGCGGCACCTCCACGGCCGCCGACCCCTCCTACACGTACAAGAAGAACGGCACCTACACCGCCACGGTGACCGCCAAGGACCCGACGGGACGCACCGGATCGGCCAGTGTGCACGTGACCGTCGGCAACACCGCTCCCGTGGTGACCATGCAGTTCCCCTCCGACGGCCAGATGTTCGAGTTCGGTGACGAGGTGCCCTTCAAGGTGACCGTCACCGACCCGGAGGACGGTACCGTCGACTGCTCCAAGGTCGAGGTCAAGTTCACCCTGGGCCACGACAGCCACGGGCACGACATCACCACGGAGCACGGTTGCGAAGGCACCGTCAAGACCCGGATGGAGGGCGGGCACGACCCGAACGCCAACATCTACGGTGGTATCTCCGCCTCGTACACCGACGGCGGTGGCGGCGGCCAGGCCGCGCTGACCGGCCGGGACCAGGCGAAGCTCCAGCCCCGCCACCGGCAGGCCGAGCACTTCGACAGCTCGCTCGGTGTCACCACGCCGAGCAAGACGAGCGCGCACGGCGGCCGGACCGTCGGTGACATCCACGACGGCGACTGGATCTCCTTCACCCCGTACATCCTCAGCGGCAGCACCAAGCTCACCGCCCGAACCTCCTCCGCCGGCGCGGGAGGCTTCCTGGAGGTGCGCGCCGGATCTCCCACCGGCACGATCCTCGGCTCGGCACCCGTCCCGGTGACCGGCAGCTGGGACACGTTCCAGGACATCGACGTACCGCTGCGAGCCGTCCCGAAGAAGGCGACACAGCTCTACCTGGTCTTCAAGGGCGGCGACGGAGCGCTCTACGACGTGGACGACTTCATCCTCTCCGACAGCCCGGTCGACAGGACCGCCAAGCGCGTCCTGGTCTTCTCCAAGACCGGCGGCTTCCGGCACGACTCGATCCCGGCCGGCATCACCGCGCTGAAGGAGCTGGGCAAGGACAGCAACATCACCGTCGACTCCACCGAGGCGGCCGGCCAGTTCACCACCAGCAACCTGGCGCGCTACGACGCCGTCGTCTTCCTCTCCACGACCGGTGACGTCCTCGACGCCGACCAGCAGAAGGCGTTCGAGAACTACGTGGCCACCGGAGGCGGCTACATGGGCGTCCACGCCGCCGCCGACACCGAGTACGACTGGGAGTTCTACGGCGGACTCGTCGGCGCCTACTTCGCCTCGCACCCGCAGATCCAGCCCGCGACCGTCCGGGTGGAGAACCACGACCACCCCGCGACCGCGCACCTGGGTGACGCCTGGGACCGCACCGACGAGTGGTACAACTACCGCACCAACCCCCGGGACAAGGCCCAGGTGCTGGCCACGCTCGACGAGACCAGCTACACCGGTGGCACCATGAAGGGCGACCACCCGATCTCCTGGTGCCAGGCCTACCAGGGCGGCCGCTCCTTCTACACCGGCCTCGGCCACACCAAGGAGTCGTACGCCGAACCGGCCATGCGCCAGCACCTGCTCGGCGGGCTGCGCTACGCGGCCGGCCAGGTTGCGGCCGACTGCAAGCCCGACACCGGCTACCGCTCCCTCTTCAACGGCAAGACGCTCGACGGCTGGAAGCAGGCCGGTCCCGGAAAGTTCGACGTCGTCGACGGCGAACTGCGCTCCGTGGGCGGCATGGGCCTGCTGACCTACCAGGCCAAGGAACTGAAGTCCTACTCGCTGAAGCTCGACTGGAAGATGGCGGGTGACGACAACTCCGGCGTCTTCGTCGGCTTCCCGGAGTCCGAAGACCCGTGGTCCGCGGTGAACAACGGCTACGAGGTCCAGATCGACGCCACGGATGCACCGGACCGCACCACCGGGGCGGTCTACACCTTCAAGTCGGCCAACATCAAGGCCCGCGACCAGGTCCTGCGGCCGCCCGGCCAGTGGAACAGCTACGAGATCAAGGTCCAGGGCGAACGTCTCCAGGTCTTCCTCAACGGAGTGAAGATCAACGACTTCACCAACACCGACCCGGTCCGCAGCCTCAAGGACGGCTACATCGGCCTGCAGAACCACGGGGCCGACGACCAGGTGTCCTTCCGCAACATCCAGCTGAAGGAGCTGCCCTCGACGTAGGGCGGCCGCCCGTGCCGGCGGTGGGCGGGGCAGTGTCCCTGCCCCGCCCACCGCCCCCCACCCCGTTCTCATCCCCCCAGGGAGGCAGTCCGTGACCGCACAGGCCGTTCGTACCGGAGTCTGGTTCATCGGAGCACGCGGCTCCGTCGCCACCACCGCCACCGCGGGGTGCGCCGCCATCGCGGCGGGCCTCCACCCGGCGACCGGCATGGTCACCGAGACCCCGGCCTTCGCCGACAGCGGGCTGCCACCCCTGACCTCCCTCGTCTTCGGCGGCCACGACACCCTCGACTGCCCGCTGCCCAAGCGGGCCGAGGCACTCGCGGCCGGCGGCGTCCTCCCGCACGGGCTGCCCTCCGCCGTCCGTGCCGAACTCGCCTCCGCCGATGCGGAGATACGCACCGGCGGACCCCAGCCCGGCGACACCCGCACCGACGAGGAGCTCATCACCGCCTTCGCCGCCGACCTCGACGACTTCGCGCGACGCCACGCCCTGGCCCGGACCGTCGTCGTCAACGTCGCCTCCACCGAGCCCGCCCCCGGCGATGACGACACACGCCTGCCCGCCAGCTCCCTCTACGCGGCGGCGGCACTGCGCGCCGGCTGCCCGTACGTCAACTTCACCCCCTCCACGGGGCTGCACAGCCCCCGCCTCCAGGACGCCGCCCGCTCCTGCGGACTTCCCCACGCCGGACGCGACGGCAAGACGGGCCAGACGCTGCTCCGTTCCGTTCTCGCCCCGATGTTCGTCCAGCGGGCCCTGCCGGTACGCGCCTGGTCGGGCACCAACCTGCTGGGCGGCGGCGACGGAGCGGCGCTGGCCGACCCTGCGGCGGCCGCCGCCAAGAACGCGGGCAAGGCACGGGTGCTCGCCGACACGCTGGGCACCGCCCCGGAGGGGGAGGTCCACATCGACGACGTACCGGCGATGGGGGACTGGAAGACCGCCTGGGACCACGTCGCCTTCGACGGTTTCCTCGGCTCGCGCATGATCCTCCAGACCATCTGGCAGGGCTGCGACTCCGCCCTGGCCGCTCCCCTGGTCCTGGACCTCGCCCGGCTGCTGGCCCGCGCCCACGAGACCGGCCTGACCGGGCCGCGCCCCGAACTCGGCTTCTACTTCAAGGACCCTGACGGCGGCCCGGCCGGGCTGTCCGAGCAGTACGCGGCACTTCTCGGCTTCGGCGAGTGCCTGCGGGACGGCCGGTGAACCCGCTGCGGCTGCTCGCCGCCGCGACCGGGATGCCGGGACTGCTCGGCACCCGCCGCGCGGCGGCCCCGTACAGCCTGTCCGGTGTGCGCGGGACTGCGCCCGCACCGGACAGGCCCCGCACCCGCCCGCGCGGGCGCGCCTGGGCGGACCTCCTGCGGGTCTCCGCGCTGTTCACCGTCCCCGGGGACGCACTGGCCGGAGCCGCCGCCGCCGGCCGGCGGCCCGACCGGGGCACCGCGCTCGCCGTCGGAGCGTCGCTGTGCCTCTACGAGGCGGGGATGGCCCTCAACGACTGGGCGGACCGCGACGAGGACGCCGTGGACCGCCCGCACCGCCCGATCCCCTCCGGCCGCATCAGCCCCGCGGCGGCACTGACCGCGGCGGGCGTCCTCACCGCGGCGGGCCTGGCCCTGGCCGCCAGGGCGGGCCGGCCCGCCCTGGCGGTGGCATCCGGCCTGGCGGCCACCGTCTGGGCCTACGACCTGCGTCTCAAGCACACCCCGCTGGGCCCGGCCGCGATGGCGACCGCCCGCTCCCTCGACCTGCTGCTCGGCGCGGCCGCGACGGGGCGGGCGGGGGACTTCGCTCCGGCGAGCCCGGGCCGGGCGGTCACGGCGGGCACCCCGGGGGCCTCGGCTGCGGCGACCACGCGTACGGGTACGGGTGCGGCAGGGAAGCCGGGCCCCGCAGGCCCGGTGGCCGCCGGAGGTCCACCCGCGAGGACCACGCGTCCGGCGGCAGCCCCGGCCGCGGCCGGGAGGACCGCCCCGGTGCGGACCCCCCGCAGCACCGGGGCCGCGACGGTACGGCCCGTCCGGGCCGCCCTGCTGCTCGGCGCGCACACCTACGCCGTCACCGAGGTCTCCCGCCACGAGGCCCGGGGCGGCTCCACCGCGGCGCCCCTCGCGGCGCTCGCCGCCACCGCCGCCCTCGGTGCCGCCGCCGCCCGTGACCGGCCCGTACCGCCACCCGGCAGCGGGGAGAGACCCACAGCCACCGCGCACAGGCTCCTGCGGACCGCCCTCGCCGCCGCCTACCTGCGGACCGCCGCGACCCCCCTCCTCCACGCCGCCCTCAACCCCTCCCCGCCCCTCACCCAGCGCGCCGTCGGCGGCGGCATCCGCGCCATGATCCCGCTCCAGGCGGCCCTGGCCGTCAAGGCCGGAGCACCACTCAACGGGCTCGCGACCATGGCGCTCGTACCCCTCGCCCGGAAGCTCGCACGGAAGGTGAGCCCCACATGAGCCTCCGCCTCGGCTACGGCACCAACGGCCTGACCGACCTCCGCCTCGACGACGCCCTCGAACTCCTCGCCGGCCTCGGATACGACGGCGTGGGGCTGACCCTCGACCACATGCACCTGGACCCCCTCGCCCCCGACCTCGCCGCGCGCACCCGCCAGGTGGCACGCAGGCTCACCTCGCTGGGCCTCGGCGTCACCGTCGAGACGGGCGCCCGCTACCTCCTGGACCCCCGCCGCAAGCACGGCCCCTCCCTCCTCGATCCGGACCCCGACGCCCGCGCCGCCCGCACCGCACTGCTCGTCCGGGCCGTCGACGTGGCCGCCGACCTGGGCGCCCACGCCGTGCACTGCTTCAGCGGCATCACCCCGCCCGGCACCACCGAGGACACCGCCTGGCAACGGCTGGCCGACGCGTTCGCCCCCGTGCTGGACGCCGCCGCCCGCGCCGGCATCCCCCTCGCCGTCGAGCCGGAACCCGGCCACCTCCTCGCCACGCTCGGCGACTTCCACCACCTGCGCAGCCTGCTCGGCGACCCTGAACCCCTCGGGCTCACCCTCGACATCGGCCACTGCCAGTGCCTGGAGGCCTCGCCGCCCGCCGACTGCGTCAAGGAGGCCGCGCCCTGGCTGCGCCACGTCCAGATCGAGGACATGCGGCGCGGGGTCCACGAACACCTGCCGTTCGGTGACGGCGAGATCGACTTCCCGCCGGTTCTCGAAGCTCTCGACGCCACCGGCTACACCGGACTCACCGTCGTCGAACTGCCCCGCCACTCCCACGCGGGGCCCGACCTCGCCCGGGACTCGATCGGCTTCCTGCGCCGTGCCGCCCGGGCCACGGACGGAGCCGCACCGTGCTGACCGACCGCAAGGAACTCGACGCCCGGCTCAGCGACACGGCCGGAACGTGGCTCGACGACGCACTCGCCGAGGCGGCACACGCAGCCGCGCACCCCGGCGCGGACAGCGGGCCCCTCCCCTGGGAGCTGCGTTTCGCCGCGGCGGGACGACACTGCGGACGTGACCACGCCGACTCCGTACGCGCCCTGCTGCTCGTCGAGGCACGTGCCGCTCCGTCCACCGTCACGAGGCTCTACCGGCAGGGCACCGCGGCCGAACGCCGCGCCGTCCTCCTCGCCCTGCACCGGCTGGACCTCGGACCCGCGGCCGTTCCGCTCGTCGAGGACGCCCTGCGCACCAACGACCCCCGGCTGGTCGCCGCAGCCGTCGGCCCGTACGGCGCCGCCCATCTCGACGCCCACGGCTGGCGGCACGCCGTCCTCAAGTGCCTCTTCATCGAGGTCCCCGTCGAGACCGTCGACCGGCTCGGTGAGCGTGCCCGTGGAGACGCCGAACTGGCCCGCATGCTGCGCGACTTCGCCGCCGAACGCACGGCCGCCGGCCGCCCCGTCCCCGACGGCCTGCGGACCGTCCTCGCCCTCACGGCCCCGGCCCCCGCCCCCACGGAGGAGTCCTGATGCGTATCTTCGACCCGCACATCCACATGACCTCCCGCACCACGGACGACTACCAGGCCATGTACGACGCCGGGGTCCGCGCCCTCGTCGAACCCTCCTTCTGGCTCGGCCAGCCCCGCACCTCTCCGGCCAGCTTCTTCGACTACTTCGACGCCCTCCTCGGCTGGGAGCCCTTCCGCGCCTCCCAGTACGGCATCGCCCACCACTGCACGCTCGCGCTCAACCCCAAGGAGGCGAACGACCCCCGCTGCACCCCCGTCCTGGACGCCCTGCCCCGCTACCTCGTCAAGGACTCCGTCGTCGCCGTCGGGGAGATCGGCTACGACTCCATGACCCCGGCCGAGGACACCGCGCTCGCCACCCAGTTGCAGCTCGCCGCCGACCACGGCCTGCCCGCGCTCGTACACACCCCGCACCGCGACAAGCTCGCCGGGCTCCGCCGCACCATCGACGTCGTCCGCGAATCGGCCCTCGCCCCGGAGGCCGTCCTGCTCGACCACCTCAACGAGACGACCGTGCGGGACGCCCTCGACAGCGGCTGCTGGGCCGGCTTCTCCATCTACCCCGACACCAAGATGGACGAGGACCGCATGGTGTCGGTCCTGCGCGCACACGGCACCGACCGGATCCTCGTCAACTCGGCGGCCGACTGGGGCAGGAGCGACCCGCTGAAGACCCGCAAGGTCGCCGACACCATGCTGAAGGCCGGATTCGACGAGGACGACGTCGACAAGGTCCTGTGGCGCAACCCCGTCGCCTTCTACGGGCAGAGCGGCCGGCTCCAGCTCGACATCACCACCCCCGACGCGCTCCACGAGGGCAACTCCATCCTCCGCGGCGGGGAGTGAGCGATGCGCTTCCGCCACCCCGACGGCTCCACCGTCCACCTCGCCTACTGCACCAACGTGCACCCCGCCGAGACCCTGGACGGCGTCCGTACCCAGCTGCGCGACCACTGCGAGCCCGTCCGCAGACGCCTCGGCCGCGACCGCCTCGGCATCGGGCTCTGGCTCGCCAGGGACGCGGCCCGCGCCCTGGTCAACGACCCCTCCGCGCTGCGCGCGCTGCGCACCGAACTCGAGCACCGCGGCCTCGAAGTGGTCACCCTCAACGGCTTCCCTTACGAGGGGTTCGGCGCCGACGAGGTCAAGTACCGGGTGTACAAACCGGACTGGACCGACCCCGAGCGGCTCGCCCACACCACCGACCTGGCCCGGCTGCTCGCCGCCCTGCTCCCCGACGACGTCACCGAAGGCACCATCTCCACCCTGCCGATCGCCTGGCGCACCCCGTTCGCCACCGACCCGACGGCGGCCGTGACGGCACGGAAGGCCCTCACCACCCTTGCCCAGCGGCTCGACGCGCTCGCCGAACTCACCGGCAAGTCGATCGGCATCGGCCTCGAACCCGAACCCGGCTGCACGGTGGAGACCACCGCCGACGCCATCGGCCCGCTCACCGAGGTCGGCCACGACCGCATCGGCATCTGCGTCGACACCTGCCACCTCGCCACCTCCTTCGAGGACCCCGACACCGCGCTCGACGCCCTGCGGGCGGCCGGCATCTCCGTCGCCAAGGCCCAGCTCTCCGCGGCGCTGCACGCCGAGCACCCCCACCTGCCCGAAGTCCGCGCCGCCCTGGCCGCCTTCGCCGAGCCCCGCTTCCTGCACCAGACCCGCACCCTCACCGCGGCGGGCCTGCGCGGGACCGACGACCTCGACGAGGCGGTCTCCGGCGGCGCCCTCCCGGACAGCACACCGTGGCGCTCCCACTTCCACGTCCCCCTGCACGCACCGCCCGCGCCCCCGCTCACCTCCACCCTCCCCGTGCTGCGGTCGGTCCTGACCCGGCTCGTCGGAGGCGCCGTCCCCCTCACACGGCACCTGGAGGTCGAGACCTACACCTGGCAGGCGCTCCCCGCCGCACTGCGTCCGCGCACCCGCGCCCAGCTCGCCGACGGCATCGCCGCCGAACTCACCCTCGCCCGCGACCTGCTGACCGACCTCGGGCTGAAGGAGCTCCCTTGACCACCACCGCAGAGCCCACCCCTCTCCTCGTCCTGGACGTCGTCGGGCTCACCCCCCAGCTTCTCGAGCACATGCCGAACCTGCGGGCCATGGCCCGCGCCGGCGCCCAGGCCCCCCTGACGACCGTCCTGCCCGCCGTCACCTGCGCCGCCCAGTCCACCTTCCTCACCGGCACCACCCCTGCCGAGCACGGCATCGTCGCCAACGGCTGGTACTTCCGCGAGCTCGGCGACGTCCTCCTGTGGCGCCAGCACAACGGCCTCGTCGAGGGCGACAAGCTCTGGGACGCCGCACGGCGCGCCCACCCCGGCTACACGGTCGCCAACATCTGCTGGTGGTACGCGATGGGTGCCGACACCGACTGGACCGTCACCCCCCGCCCCGTCTACTACGCCGACGGCCGCAAGGAACCCGACTGCTACACCCGGCCCCCCGCCCTGCACGACGAACTCACCGGCAAGCTGGGGACCTTCCCCCTCTTCCACTTCTGGGGCCCCGGCGCCGACCTCGTCTCCTCGCAGTGGATCATCGACGCCACCCGGCACATCCTCGCCACCCGCACCCCCGACCTGGCCCTGTGCTACCTGCCCCACCTCGACTACGACCTCCAGCGGTACGGACCCGACGACCCCCGGTCCCACCGGGCCGCCACCGCACTCGACACCGCCGTCGCCCCCCTCCTGGCCGACGCGCGTGCCCAGGGCCGCACTGTCGTCGCGCTCTCCGAGTACGGCATCACCCGCGTGGACCGGCCCGTCGACATCAACCGCGCCCTGCGCCGGGCGGGCCTCCTGGAGGTCCACACACAGGACGGCATGGAGTACCTCGACCCCATGGCCTCGCGCGCCTTCGCCGTCGCCGACCACCAGCTCGCCCACGTGTACGTACGCCGGCCCGAGGACCTCGAAGCGACCCGGGCCGCCCTGGCGGACCTGCCCGGCATCGACCAGCTCCTGGACGACGAGGGCAAGAAGGCCCACCACCTGGACCACCCCCGCTCCGGGGAGCTCGTCGCCGTCGCGGAGAAGGACGCGTGGTTCACGTACTACTACTGGCTCGACGACGCCCACGCCCCCGACTTCGCCCAGCTCGTCGAGATCCACCGCAAACCCGGCTACGACCCCGTCGAGCTGTTCATGGACCCGCAGGACCCCTACGTCCGGGTCAAGGCGGTCTCGGCGGTCGCCCGCAAGAAACTCGGGATGCGCTACCGCATGGCGGTCGTCCCCCTCGATCCCGCACCGATCCGCGGCAGCCACGGCCGCCTGCCCACGAGCGACGACGAAGGTCCGCTCATCCTCTGCTCCACCCCCCACGCGTTCACCGGCCGAGTCCAGGCCACCGAAGTGAAGTCCCTGCTGCTCCAGCTCGCCGGACTGCACTGACCATCCGCTCCGCCCGCACACCGACAGGGAGACACGTGATCATGAGCCGCACCCCGAAGGATCCCGAGCTCGCACGCAGGCTCAGCCGCCGCAACGTCCTGGGGGTCGCCGCCGGTGCCACCGCCGCCACGCTCCTGAGCGGCGCCACCGCGCAGGCCACGAGCCCGCAGGGCACCCAGGGTGCTCAGGAGGTCAAGGGCAGGGGCAAGGGCCGCCCCGTGCTGCCGCCCGGCCGTCTCGGCATCCAGCTGTACAGCCTCCGGGACAAGGTCTCCACCCTCGGCTTCGCCCCCGTCTTCGCGGAGCTGGAGAAGTACGGCTACGACGAGATCGAGTTCGCCGGATACACCCAGGGCTCGGCCGGCCCTCTCACCCTCGCCCAGCTCAAGCGGCTGGCCAAGGACCACGGCCTCCACCCGATCGGCAGCCACGTCGGCTACTCCGACGACAACAACCCCGGCGCCTACACCTTCGCCCAGAACCTCACCAAGGTCCTCGACGACGCCGAGGCCCTCGGCCTCAAGCACATCGGCACCGCCTCGGGTCCCTTCCGCTACGGCTCCACGGTGGACGGCTGGAAGCGGGCCGCGGAGGACTTCAACACCTACGGCGCCGCCGCCCGCAAGCGCGGCATGAAATTCTACCAGCACAACCACGCCGAGGAGTTCTCCTTCGCCACCGACAAGCCGAACGTGCGCCTCTACGACGTCCTGCTCGCCGAGACCGACCCCGACCTGGTCTACCTGGAGATGGACATCTACTGGGCGTTCTGCGCCCAGTTCCGTTTCGGCAAGCGGCCGGACGGCACCCCGGCGCCCTTCAACCCCATCGACTACGTGCTCAAGCAGCCCGACCGCTACCCCCTCTTCCACGTCAAGGACGGCACCAGGGACGACACCACCCGCGACGGTTACCGCATGACGGACGTCGGGGACGGGGACATCGACTACAAGAACTTCATCGGCCGGGTCACCGCCCGCACCCACCGCGGCCGCACCTACCACCACTGGCAGACCGAGCACGACAACCCAGTCGAGTCGTTCGCCTTCGCCCGCAAGTCCAGTGCGCACCTGCACACGCTCCGTGAAAGCCGCTGCGGGGACTGACCCGCCGCCGTCGGCCGCCCACAGCGGTGCGGGAGCCTCACCGCCCCCGCACCGCTGTGCGCGGACCCGGGAAAGCGGTCGCGGACTCCGCGTACGCGAGGGGACACCCACCGTGCACGCGGCGCCGCGACCGCGTCCCGGTCGGCCCCCCCGCACCGGAGTGCACCGCACTGACCACCGGAAACGCGGGTGAAAGAGCCCCCGAACCCCTGGTATTGTTTTCTTTGTCGCCGCGGGGAACACCCCGTGAACGGCAGACACCTTGTCCGGGTGGCGGAATGGCAGACGCGCTAGCTTGAGGTGCTAGTGCCCTTTATCGGGCGTGGGGGTTCAAGTCCCCCCTCGGACACCAGCGGTAACACGAGAACCCCACTCCGGTGGGGTTCTTCCGCGTTGCGGGACGCCGGCGCGAAGGCCGGGGCCCGCACCCCGGGCCCCGGCCGCGGGCCCGGAGGTCCGCGGCCGGGGCGTGCACGGGGGTCAGCCGGAAGGGGCTCTCGCCGCCGCCGGTTCGCTCAGGCGCACGGGCTCCGTGCCCGGCGCGCTGTGCCGCGCCGCCCAGTTCTCCAGCGCCACCCGGCAGGCGTGGTCGAGGTGGGTGAGGCCGGCCAGGTCCAGCCTCACGGGCCGGTCCTGCGGCAGGGCCTCCAGGCTGTCCAGTATCTTCGGCAGCCGCAGGAACGTGGCGTTGCCCGACAGCCGGGCCCGGACGGGCCCGGTACCCACGTCGTCGACGTCCAGGCTGATGTGTGAGGCGTCCCAGGCCGTCTTGGCCACGGAGAGGGCCAGTCCGACCAGGACACCCTCGAACATGTTCACCGTCACGATCGCGACGGCCGTGACCACGAGGACCAGCACCTCACCCCGGTGTCCGCGCCACAGGTCCGCGACGGTGCGCAGCGGGATCAGTTTCCAGCCGGCGTGGACGAGTATCCCGGCCAGAGCCGGCAGCGGGACGATGCCGAGGGCCGACGGCAGCAGCGCCGCGAACAGCAGCAGCCACACCCCGTGCAGGACGCGGGAGGCCTTGGTCCGCGCCCCCGCACGGACGTTGGCGGAGCTGCGGACGATGACCGCCGTCAGCGGCAGCGCGCCCAGCAGGCCGGAGACGGCGTTGCCGGTGCCCTGGGCCATCAGCTCCTTGTCGTACCGGGTGCGTGGCCCGTCGTGGAGCCGGTCCACGGCGGCGGCGCTGAACAGGCTCTCGGCGGAGGCGATCAGTGTGAAGGCCAGCACCGTCCCGAGCACGCCGATGTCCGCGAGCTGACCGAGCGCCTCGCTTCCGGGCAGCTGGACGGCGCCGAACAGGCCCCGCACCTCGACCGTGGCGACGGGCAGGCTGAAGGCGAGCGAGACGAGGGTGGCCAGTACGACCGCGGTCAGCGCGCCCGGGACGGCCCTGACCCGTGCGGGCGCCCGCTGCCACAGCACCAGCACCACGACGGTCCCGGCGCCCACCGCGAGCGACGTGAGCGCTTCGGCCCTGACGACGGCCCCGGCCAGGGCCCCGGGGAGTTCCGTCACCTTGCCCAGGCCGGAGGTGGGGGCCTTGATGCCGGCCGCCGCGTAGAGCTGGCCCGCGATGATCACCAGCCCGATCCCGGCGAGCATGCCCTCGACGACGGAGACGGAGATGGCCCGGAACCAGCGCCCCAGTCTGAGGGCGCCCATGAGGAGCTGCAGCAGCCCTGAGGCCAGCACGATCACCCCGAGGGTGGCGAGCCCGTAGGCGCGCACCGCCTCGAAGACCAGGACGGTCATACCGGCGGCAGGCCCTGAGACCTGCAGGCTGCTGCCGCGCATGACGCCCGTGACGAGACCGCCCACGATGCCGGTGATCAGGCCCAGTTCGGCGGGAACGCCGGACGCGACGGCGACGCCCACGCACAGCGGCAGGGCGACGAGGAAGACGACGACGGAGGCGGCGAGATCGTGCAGCAGAGGGGACGATGCGAGGCGGTGGTCCATCCCGGCCCTCACCGCGTCCGCACGGTGTCGAAGGGCGTGTCGAAGGGCGTGCCGTGGGCCGGCAGGGGCCGCTGCCCGGGGTGTGCCGCGACCTGTTCGGGCAGCGGCCGGGTGTGTGCGATGGGGGGGTGCATACCAGTGGTTCCTCCTGGCGCGCGGATGGGTGCGCGTCGGCGTGCGTACGGGAACGGAGGCGGAGCAGGCACGTCGGCATGGCCCCACGACGCCGCACGCGAGGGCGCGCGCGACGTGTGCGGTCGGGGCTTCGGTCCGGGCGGGCCGGATCAGGGGTGACAGCGCGGCGAAGGCGAGGCACCCGGATGCGGTGGGTGGCCAGGAGCGGTCCGGACGGGAGGGCCGGGGTCGGTGCGAGCCGCGGATCAGCTCAGCAGCGGAAGACCTGGAGCACGGCGGGGGAGGGGGAGACCGGCGGTCTCGGAGCCCCGTACGGTTCGCCGGGGGCGACGAGTGCCGCGGTAACGGACCGGTCGCCGGCGGCGTCTGTGACCAGGGAGCGGGAGAGGTTCTCCGGGGCGGATCCGACGGCCGTGCGGTGGCGGTCCCGCGAGCGCAACAGGCCGTGGGAGCCGCCGTCGTCGGCCGGCATGTCGCACGGGACCAGCTCCCGCCCGGTCTCCTGGGCACCCCCGTCCGTGCGGGCGTACGTGCGCGCAGGAGGGACGGGAGGGGACGCGGGGGTGTGGTGGGCGAATACGGCGGATGCGTCGGACGCGTCGGATGCGCCGGATTCGGCGTGTGCGGACGGGGCGGGGAATTGCAGGGCGAGCAGGATTGCGGTCAGGAGCGTGAACACGAACCGGGCCGTCGCATCTCGCACCTGCGCCCCCTTCCGGACTCCGCTTCTTTCCCTGCACGCTAACAGGTGGGAAACATCTGGCGGGACAACCTCGTGTGAAGAGTCCGGAATTCGGCGGTGGAATGAGTGAAATCGACTGTGCCGCACGCTCTTTGAGCATGCAGCCTGCAGTCGGCGATGTCCTTCCCGTCTCCGTGGCGTCCGGGCCACGGGTGGCCGGGCCCTTCTCAACTCCCCTCTGAGCAGCCGATGTCGCTGTCCCGCCGTGCTCCTCCGCCGTCTCGAGCCGCTTTCTGACCACCTGTCCGATCGGCGCGGCTGCGGTGATTCCGAGGGGGCGTGAACAAGTACTGTGGGGAGCGGGCGGGCTTCTCCGGTAAACCGGCGCACCTCCCTTGTCGCGTACGTGTCCGGGAGTGCCGGGCGGACGGCGTCCGGAGCCGTCCGTCCGCCCGCGCGGATATGCGACGGCCATTCCCTGACGGTCATCGGCCGCCGGTGCTGTTCCCGCAGCTGTTCGTTTCCGCGGGGTCAACGCATTGCGGAGTTCCTGTGACGGTCGCGTCCGTATTCCTTTCCTCGCAGTCGGCTCTCCGTGTGATTCCTCCTGGCAGCCTGGGGCCCCGGGGCGGATGGGGCCGCCGTCGGCTGCCGTGCCGCGCGGCGCCCCCTGCGCGGGCGTGCCGTACCGCCTCCACGTACCACCACCTCCCGGCGGGAGCGTGGAAGCCGCCCATCACGATCCGGTCTCGGACACGGGAGCAGGGGTTGTTTTCAGCCGTGTAATCGTTTCCAATCATCCGTGTAATCGATTCCACGGCTTGATCCGCTGGTTTCGAGGCTCGCGGAAACCACAAGGAGGTGGTCCGGAAATGGCGAGCATCAAGGATGTCGCGGCCCAGGCAGGAGTCTCTGTCGCCACGGTCTCCCGCGTCCTGAACAGTCATCCCTCCGTCAGCCCCGGGGCGCGCAGGCGCGTCCTCGCCGCCGTCGAGGACCTCGGCTACCGGCCCAACGCCGTCGCCCGCTCGCTGCGCACCGACCAGACCCGCACGCTGGGCCTGGTCATCAGTGACGTACTCAACCCGTACTTCACCGCGCTGGCCCGCTCCGTGGAGGAGGAGGCCCGCGCCCTCGGCTACAGCGTGATCATCGGCAACGCCGACGAGCGGCCCGAGCAGCAGGACCACCACGTCCGCACGCTCCTCGACCGCCGGATCGACGGGCTCCTCGTGTCACCGGCCGACGGCGACTCCCCGCTGCTCGGGGACGTCGCGCGCACCGGCACACCGATGGTCTTCGTCGACCGCTGGATGCCCGGGGTGGACGTCCCCGTCGTGCGCGCCGACGGCCACCGGGCGATCTCGGACCTGGTTGCCCATCTGTACGCCCTCGGCCACCGCAGGCTCGCCATCATCGCGGGCCCCGCCGCCACCACCACCGGCAACGAGCGCGTCGAGGCCTTCCGGGAGGCGATGCGCGCGCACGGCCTCGCGCTGCCCGATGCCTACATCGGCCAGGGCGACTTCCAGGCGGCCAGCGGCCGGCGCGCGACCGAGCACTTCCTGTCCCTCCCCGAACCGCCCCAGATCGTCTTCGCCGCCGACAACCTGATGGCGCTCGGCGCGCTCGACGCCATCCGCGCACGCGGCCTGCGCGTCCCCGAGGACATCGGGATCGCGGCCTTCGACGACATCCCGTGGTTCCTGCACACCGGCCCGCCGATCACCGCGATCGCCCAGCCGACCGGTGACCTCGGCCGGGCCGCCGTACGGGCCCTCGTCGACATCGTCGAGGGCCGGCCCCCGCAGTCCGTCACCCTGCCCGCCCGTCTCGTCGTACGCAGCTCCTGCGGCGAGCCGGCCCTGCCCGCACCCGACCCGAGGAGCAACGTGTGAGCGAGTCAGTGGAGTTGCTGCGCATCGAAGGCGTACGCAAGACCTTCCCCGGTGTCGTCGCCTTGGACAGCGTCGACTTCGACCTGCGCAGCGGCGAGGTGCATGTCCTGCTCGGGGAGAACGGCGCCGGCAAGAGCACCCTCATCAAGATGCTCTCGGGTGCCTACCGGCCCGACAGCGGCCGGATCTTCGCCCAGGGGCAGGAGGTCCGCATCCACGGCGCCCAGGACGCCGAGAAGCTCGGGATCGCCACGATCTACCAGGAGTTCAACCTGGTGCCCGATCTGACGGTCGCCGAGAACATCTTCCTCGGACGCCAGCCGCGCCGCTACGGCCTGATCGACCGGCGGACCATGGAAGCCGAGGCCGAGGTGCTGCTGCGCCGGGTCGGGCTGGACGTCCCGCCCCGCACCAGGATCCGTGAACTGGGTATCGCACGGCTGCAGATGGTCGAGATCGCCAAGGCGCTCAGCCTGGACGCACGCGTGCTGATCATGGACGAACCCACCGCGGTCCTCACCTCCGAGGAGGTCGACAGGCTGTTCCGGATCGTGCGGCAGCTGCGCGAGGACGGCGTCGGCATCGTCTTCATCACCCACCACCTCGACGAGATCGCCGCGCTCGGCGACCGGGTCACGGTGCTGCGCGACGGCCGGAGCATCGACCAGGTCCCCGCTTCGACCCCGGAACCGGAGCTCGTCCAGCTGATGGTGGGGCGCAGCATCGAGCAGCAGTACCCCCGGGAACGGCCCGACGCCGGCCGGCCCCTGCTCTCCGTGTGCGGGCTCACCCGCCACGGCGTCTTCCACGACATCAGCTTCGACGTGCGGGCCGGTGAGGTCGTCGGTCTCGCCGGACTCGTCGGAGCCGGCCGGACCGAGGTGGCCCGCGCCGTCTTCGGCGCCGACCCGTACGACGCCGGCACCGTCGACGTACTGGGTGAGCGGCTCGGTAAGCACGACGTGACCGCCGCCATGGGCGCCGGGATCGGCCTCGTCCCCGAGGACCGCAAGGGCCAGGGCCTCGTTCTCGACGCCTCCGTGCAGGAGAACCTCGGTCTGGTGACCCTGCGCGCGGCGAGCCGGTCCGGTCTCGTCGACCTCAAGGGGCAGCGCACGGCCGCCGCCAGGATCGCCGAGCAGCTCGGCGTGCGGATGGCGGGCCTCGGCCAGCACGTCCGTACCCTCTCCGGCGGCAACCAGCAGAAGGTCGTCATCGGCAAGTGGCTGCTCGCCGACACCCGCGTCCTCATCCTCGACGAGCCGACCCGCGGGATCGACGTCGGCGCCAAGGTCGAGATCTACCAGCTCATCAACGAGCTGACGGCCTCCGGCCACGCCGTCCTGATGATCTCCAGCGATCTGCCGGAAGTCCTCGGCATGAGCGACCGGGTGCTCGTCATGGCGCAGGGCCGGATCGCCGGTGAACTGCCCGCCCACGAAGCCACACAGGACGCCGTGATGGCCCTCGCCGTCAGCGCGCCGCCTGTCACCACCCCCATCGAGAACGCAGAGGAGAGCCCCCGTGGCCACTGACACGCATCCGAGCAAGGCGGCCGCGGGCGGCGGCGCCGGACACACCGTGCGCCGCCTCCTGCTCGACAACGGCGCCCTCACGGCGCTGGTCGTCCTCCTGGTGGCGATGTCGCTGCTCTCCGGCGACTTCCTCACCACCCAGAACCTGCTGAACGTCGGCGTGCAGGCCGCCGTCACCGCCATCCTCGCGTTCGGTGTCACCTTCGTCATCGTCTCCGCGGGCATCGACCTCTCCGTGGGCTCGGTCGCCGCGCTCTCCGCGACCGTCCTCGCCTGGTCGGCGACGTCCGCCGGAGTACCCGTCTGGCTGGCGGTCATCCTTGCCGTCGCCACCGGCGTCGCCTGCGGTTTCGTCAACGGCGCACTCGTCGCGTACGGGAAACTGCCGTCGTTCATCGCGACCCTGGCCATGCTCTCGGTCGCCCGCGGCCTCTCCCTGGTGATCTCCCAGGGCAGCCCGATCGCCTTCCCCGACTCCGTCTCCGTACTCGGTGACACGCTCGGCGGCTGGCTCCCCGTGCCGGTCCTCGTCATGATCGCGATGGGCCTGATCACGGCGCTCATCCTCACCCGCACCTACATCGGCCGCTCGATGTACGCCATCGGCGGCAACGAGGAGGCGGCCCGGCTCTCCGGGCTGCGGGTCAAGAAGCAGAAGCTGGCCATCTACGCCCTCTCCGGCCTCTTCGCCGCCGTCGCGGGCATCGTCCTCGCCTCGCGCCTGGTCTCCGCCCAGCCGCAGGCCGCGCAGGGGTACGAACTCGACGCCATCGCCGCGGTCGTCATCGGCGGTGCCAGCCTCGCAGGCGGAGTGGGCAAGGCCTCCGGCACCCTGATCGGCGCCCTGATACTCGCCGTGCTGCGCAACGGCCTCAACCTCCTGTCGGTGTCCGCGTTCTGGCAGCAGGTCGTCATCGGTGTCGTCATCGCCCTCGCGGTGCTGCTGGACACGCTGCGCCGCAAGGCCGGTTCGGGGGCCGCGGCCTCCACCGGTTCCGCCTCACCGGGGGCGCCGGGATCGGGACGCAGGGGGGCCGCGAAGGCCGGCCTCGCGGTGGTCGTCGTGGCCGCCGTCGTCGCCGCGGTCTCCTTCTTCAACTCCGGTTCCTCCGGCACCACCACCAAGGTGGGCATGTCGCTCTCCACCCTGAACAACCCCTTCTTCGTCCAGATGAAGGCGGGCGCGCAGGCGGAGGCCAAGGCCGCAGGGATCGACCTGACGGTCACCGACGCCCAGAACGACGCGTCGCAGCAGGCCAACCAGTTGCAGAACTTCACCAGTTCCCAAGTGGACTCCATCATCGTCAACCCGGTCGACTCCGACGCCGTCGGGCCCGGCGTGCGCAGCGCCGACAAGGCCGGCATCCCGGTCGTCGCCGCCGACCGCGGGGTCAACAAGGCCGAGACGGCCACGCTCGTCGCCTCCGACAACGTGGCGGGCGGCAAGCTCGCGGCGAAGGCACTCGCCGACAAGCTCGGCGGCAAGGGGGACATCGTCGTCCTCCAGGGCACCGCGGGCACCTCCGCGAGCCGTGAGCGGGGGGCGGGCTTCGCCGAGGGCATCAAGGCGTACCCGGGCATCAAGGTCGTGGCCACCCAGCCGGCCGACTTCGACCGCACCAAGGGCCTGGACGTCATGACCAACCTGCTCCAGGGCCACCCCGGCGTCACCGGTGTCTTCGCCGAGAACGACGAGATGGCACTCGGCGCGGCCAAGGCCCTCGGCGCCAAGGCCGGGAAGTCCGTCTCCGTCGTCGGCTTCGACGGGACCCCCGACGGGCTGAAGGCGGTCGCCGCGGGCACGCTGTACGCGTCCGTGGCCCAGCAGCCGAAGGAACTCGGCAGGATCGCCGTGCAGAACGCGGTGCGGGCGGCCGACGGCAAGAAGGTCGCCGGCATGGTGAAGGTGCCGGTCAAGGTCGTCACCCGGCAGAACGTCGCCGACTTCTCCTGACCGCACGGGCCCACGGAAGGCAGTAGTAACTGATGTACGAGAACGAGGACTCCGCCCTCACCCGGTACGACCTCCTGGTCGTCGGTTCCGCCAACGCCGACCTGGTCGTCGGCGTCGACCGCCGCCCCGCGGCGGGGGAGACGGTGCTCGGTTCCGACCTCGTCGTCCACCCGGGCGGCAAGGGCGCCAACCAGGCGGCCGCCGCCGCCCGCCTGGGAGCCCGCACGGCTCTGCTGGCCCGGGTCGGCGACGACGCCCACGGCCGGCTGCTGCTGGAATCGCAGCGGGCGGCGGGCGTCGACACCGGCGGAGTCCTCGTCGGCGGGGCGCCCACCGGGGTCGCCCTGATCACCGTCGACCCGTCGGGGGACAACAGCATCGTCGTCTCCCCGGGGGCCAACGCCCGGCTCACCCCGCACGACATCCGGGAGGCGGGCCCGTTGCTGTCCGCCGCCCGGGTCGTCTCCGTCCAGCTCGAGATACCGCTGGACACGGTCGCCGAGACGGCACGCAGCCTCGCGCCCGGCACCCGTCTCGTCCTCAACCCCTCCCCGCCGGCCCCGCTGCCCTCCGAGGTGCTGGCCGCCTGCGACCCGCTGGTCGTCAACGAGCACGAGGCCCGCTTCATCCTGGGCGACGGCGCGGGGGCCACCCCCGAATCCTGGGCGCGGGACCTCACCGCGCTCGGCCCGCGCTCGGTGGTGATCACCCTGGGCGCGGCCGGCGCCCTGGTGGCCGACACCCGGGGCGGCGGCCCCGTGCACGTACCGAGTCCCACGGTCGGGGCGGTGGACACGACGGGCGCGGGCGACGCGTTCACCGCCGCCCTGGCCTGGCGGCTCGGCCTGGGGGAGGAGCTCCCCGAGGCCGCGGCGTTCGCCGTCCGCGTCGGTGCGGCGGCCGTCACCAGGAAGGGTGCGCAGGCATCCTTCCCGACCGCGGAAGAGGTCTCCGCACTGTGAAGAAGTCAGGCATCCTCAACCGCCACCTGGCGGGCGCCCTGGCCGAACTGGGCCACGGCGACGGTGTACTGGTCTGCGACGTGGGCATGCCGGTCCCCGCCGGCCCCCGGGTCGTCGACCTCGCCTTCCGGGCCGGCGTCCCCTCCTTCGCGGAGGTCCTGGACGGGCTGCTGGAGGAACTGGTGGTGGAGGGCGCGACCGCGGCCGACGAGGTACGGGACGCGAACCCCGAGACGGCCCGCCTCCTGACCGCCCGCCTCCCCGGCCTCACCCACGTCCCCCACGAAACCCTCAAGTCCCTCACCGCCGGGGCCCGCCTGGTGGTACGGACGGGCGAGGCGAAGCCGTACGCGAACGTGCTGCTGCGGTGCGGCGTGTTCTTCTGACCTGCGGGGGCCGCGCCTTCGGGCACCTCGGGTCGGGCTGCCGCAGGTCCTTCGGGACCGCCGGACGAGGGCACGACTCCGTGACCGGCGCCGCCGTGGAGCCCGGTCGCCCCGCTGCCCGGAGGACGCCCGACCCCACGGAGCGGAGCCCCGACAGGCCGTCCCCGTGCGGCGGTCGCCGGTAGCGGCGTCCGGTGCGGGGGCAACGGCTCACTCCGGGCCGACCACGTGTCCGCCGGCGGCGTACCGGGACCGACGGCCGACCCATCCGGACCGGAAGGCGTAAGCCGGTCGTACGACCTTTTCCCGTTACGCCCTGGCGGTGGCCCGTCTACCGTCCTGGTCATGGATCGGACGGGAAACCTCGACGAGGCACTTCAGCGACTGCACGCATCGGGACCGGAACGGCTCGGACGGCTGACCAACCACGCACCGATGGCGGTCGAGTCACTCGCGGCCCGAGGCCAGGCGCACGCGGTCCACAGATGGCTGGATCTGTACGCCCCCAGGCTGGAGGAGTTCCCGTCCGGCACCGGGCCCGTCACCGCCGCGGACTGGCAGGCGGCGCTGGGTGATCCGCGCCGGGCCGCCGACTGGATCGGCTTCTTCTCCCGCGAGGTCGCCGAGCGCCCCTGGCGCGACGTGCTCGCCCGATGGTGGCCGCGTCTCCTGCCCGGCATGTACGGAGGCTCGGCCCACCCGGTCATCCGGGTGGGCCACGCCGTACGCACCCTGGTGTCCGGCGAGGAGAACGGTCCTCGTCTGACCGAACTCGCCCACGGACTCGGCTACTGGGCCGCCCGCCACCGACCGGTGTCCGGCCTCGCCCCCCTGCCCGGCGCCGGCAGCGCCGCCGCCGCCCTCGATACGGTGCCACCCCTCACCGACCGGTCCGGTGGCTTTCCCGACCGGCTCAAACGGGTTTCCGGCCTGCCGGTGTGGGCGGCCGACGTCACGGACCCCGACGCGGCCCGGCTCCGCCTCACCGAACTGGTACGGGCGGCCACCCACCGGTATGCCACCCACGGCCACGGCGACCCCACGATGCTCGTCCACGCGGCGACCGCCCCCAACGCCGTGCTGCGCGTCCTGCCCGCACTGCCGCGCGTCCTGTGGGTACCGAGCCTGCGAGCCGCCTGGACGGCATCCGCCGCGGTCACCGCCATGTACGCGGCGGATGCGCCGGTGCCCTTCTCGCCGCCCGGCACCCTCACCGCCGAGGAGGTCGTCGAACGCGCCCTGGCGCACGGGGACGAACACGTCATCAAGTTGACCGACACCGCCCTGGACACCGGCGACGGACAGGCCCTCGCGGCGGCCCTGCACGCGATCGAGTGGAGCGAACCGCTCAGGTAGCCGGCCGGTCGCACGGGGATGCTGTGCGACCCCGGCCGATGGCCCTCGGGCGGGCGGGGGCCGATGCGACGGCCTGTCCTCCGGGCGCGGGCGCGGGGCGGGCCCGGAGGATCCCTCCTCAGGGGGGACGGCCCGCTCAAGGCGGGGGGTGAAGGTGACGTAGCGTATCCAGCTTGGGGGCGTTCGCAGGTGGGCGCCGTATGGATCGTTGCGCGCCGATGCCGAAATGCGGTGGGGCGCCGAGGAGTTCCTGGATGAAGCTCTGCTTCCTCGTCGAAGAGCTGTACCGGCATGACGGCATGCCACGTGATGTGGTCCGAAGGCTCAGGGCCCTGGGCCACGAGGTGGACGTCGTCCGGCCGGGCGATTCGCTGACGCGCGTCTCCGAGGACATCCAGGCCGGCACGCACGACGCCTGGGTCCTGAAGACCGTGTCCGGAGGACCGGGGCTCACCCTGCTCGAGGCGGCCGCTGCCGTCGGGCTCACCACGGTGAACGACGCGCGGTCGATCCGCCCCGTCCGCGACAAGGCCCTCACCTCCGTCATCGCACGACGGCACGGTCTGCCGGTCCCGGTGACGTACACCGCCACGCGGGCAGCCCTCTTCGCGGGCGTCCCGCAGGAACTCTTCCCCCTGGTCGTCAAGCCCGCCGAGGGCAGTGCGGGCCAGGGCGTACGTCTGGTCGCGGACCCGGCACGGCTGCTGCACGACGGTGCCGACGCGGGAGGGGGAGCGGATGGCGGGGACGGAGGCGTACGGCTCATCGCGCAGCCGTACGTGCCGAATTCGGGTGCCGACCTGAAGGTGTACTGCCTCGCGGGCGAACTCCACGCGACCCGCCGCCGCTCACCGCTCCACCCGCACCGCGAGGTCGAGGAGCGGGCCGTACCGCTCCAGGCGGAGGTGGCCTCGCTGGTGACGCGCGTCGGTGAGGTCTTCGGGCTCGACCTGTACGGCGTCGACATCGTCCTCGGCCCCGACGGCCCCGTGATCGTGGACATCAACGACTTCCCCAGCTTCCGGCGGGTTCCCGACTCCGTGGCCCGGGTCGCCGACGCCGTCCTCGCCCTGGCCCGCAGCGGCCGGAGCACCTGGGCGGCACCCGACCGCCCGGAACCGCTCGTCCCCGCCCAGGGACGTCCGCCCGGACCGGCGGAACTCACGCACGTGCCGGGCGAGACACTCCTGTGAAGGTCTGCCTGCTGACCGACAAACCGGACCACCCGACGCTCGCAGCCGCGGCGGCCCTCCTTACGGGGGACGGGCACGAGGTGGTGTGGCTGGACCCGGACACCCCGGCGGCGGGTCCGGCGGGCGGGGACCTCGCGGACGTCTACCTCCTCAAGGCGCACACCCCCGCCGCGCTGGCCCTGGCCCGGGGCTTCGAGGCGCGGGGCGCCCGGGTGGTGAACTCCGCCTCGGCGACCGCGCTCTGCCAGGACCGGAGCCGGATCGCGGAGGTGGCCGAGCGCGCGGGCGTTCCGATGCCCGCCACCCGCAGCCTGCGGTCGCTGTCCCTGCTCCGGCCGGGCGACCCACCGGCGGGGACCGGGTACCCGGTCATGGTGAAGAGCCGCCACAGCAGGCGGGGCGACCTCGTCGCCCGTGTGGACGGCCCCGACCGTCTGCGCGCACTCGCCGGGAGGTGGCCGGACGAACCCGTCGTGGTGCAGGAGTTCGTGGAGAACAGCGGCTGGGACCACAAGGTGTGGGTGGTCGCCGGCCGTCTGTTCACACGGCTGCGGCCCTCGCCCGGTACGATCCGGCCGCCCGCCGGTCCCGTGGTCGCCGACCTGCCCCGGGCCTGGGCCGAACTCGCCCTGCGCGCGGGGCGGGTCTTCGGCCTGGAGGTCTACGGCATCGACCTCCTCGACCGCAGGGGCGAACCCGTCGTCGTGGACGTCAACGCCTTCCCGGGCATCCGTGGCCCCGAAGGGGCGCCCCGGGCACTCGCCGACCTGGTCAGCGGACCGAGGCGTAGACGATGAGATTGTCCACGGGGTGCCCGGCCGCGTCGAAGTCGCCGTCGCACGTGACCAGCCTGAGCACGGGTTCGCGGGTGGCCCCGTAGACCTTCTCGGTGGGGAAGGCGTTCTTCTGCACGGTCTCGGTGCCGGTGACCGTGAAGCGGGTCCGTCCGCCGTTCCCGTCGCGGACGACGATGTCCGCGCCCCGGGTGATCTTCTTCAGGTCGTGGAAGACGGCCTTGCCGAACCGGGTGTCGTTGTGGCCGATGACGACGGCGGCCCCGGGCTCACCGGGGACGGCTCCGCCCGTGTACCAGCCGGCCGTCATCCCTTTCTCGGCGGGCGGCACCTCCACCGTCCCGTCCTGGTTCAGGCCGAGGCGCATCAGCGGAGCGGTCACCGAGAGGGAGGGGACGGACACCTCGACCGGGGCCGCCGCCTCGGTGCCTTTCGCCGGGGTGCCGGCTCGCGCCGGGCCGTCGCTCTGACCGGGGCCGTCCTTCCCTGCGGTCCGGCCGGTGGAGGCGGACGGTGAAGCGGCGGCCGGCCGTGCCGCGTCGGGGGACGAGCAGCCGGCGACCGGGGCGAGTATCACCAGGGTGGTCAGCGCGGGCAGGACGGCCTTGCTCAGGACGTGCGTGGTACGGGACATGAGGGCTCCGAGCGTCGGACAGGCGGGGGAACGGCAGGTGGCGCCGCCCCGCGTGCGGAGCGGCGCCACCCGTGGCGGATCAGCCGTTGCCGTGCAGGGCGGACCGGCGGCGCAGCACGATCGTGCCCGCGCCGGCGAGCAGGACGGCGCCGGCGGCCGAACCGTAGAGCGCGGTGGCGGAGCCCGTGTCCGCGACCGGGCGCTCACCGGCGGCGACGCCGCCGCGCGGCATCGGGCGCGTGGTGTCCGCTTCGGTCACGGCCGCCGAGGGAACCTGGGTCGGCGTGGACCTGGGCGCGGGCGAGGACGTGGCCTGACGGTCGGTGGCCGGCGTGGGCGAGTCGTCGGCGACCGCCGCGGCGGCGGGAGCGAGGACCGCGCCCGCGGCGACGAGGCCGAGCAGCGTGGTGCGCAGGAAGGAACGGGACGACATGGATACTCCGATTCCGGCCCGGCGTCGATGGTGCCCGCCGCGCTGATGCGCGGCGGGCTCCGGGCACGCCGACAGCCTGGACCGGAGTTATGAGGAAACTGTCAGCGTGCTGTGTCCATCGCATCAGGGCCGGATTCCGGCAACCGCAGGGTGAACACCGACCCCTCACCCACCGTGCTGACCACGTCGGCCGTCCCGCCGTGCGCCTCGGTGAGCTTGCGGACGATGGCCAGCCCCAGCCCGCTTCCGCCGGTGCGGCGGCTGCGGGACTTCTCGGCCCGCCAGAACCGCTCGAAGACGTACGGGAGGTTCTCGGGCGGGATACCGGAGCCGGTGTCGGCGACCTCCACCGCCACCCCGCCGTCCTCGCCGGCGTAGGCGCGCAGCGTGACGCGACCGCCCGCCGGGGTATGGCGTACGGCGTTGGAGACCAGGTTCCCCACGGCCTGCCGCAGCCGTACGGGATCGGCGGTGAGCGTGAGCGCCGGCGTGCCGGCGGCGACCGTCAGGGTCACCTCCGCCGCCTCGGCCTGTGCCTGGTGGGCCGCCGCGACGTGGGCGAGCAGGCTCCCGATCCGTACCGGTTCCGGATGCAGGCGCAGCATGCCCGCGTCCGCCGCCGACAGGTCCTGGAGGTCGTCGATGATGTGCTGGAGCTGGACCGCCTCCTCCAGCAGCGAGGAGACGAACGCCGCGTCCGGGGCGGCGACTCCGTCCTGCGCCCCTTCGAGCCAGCCCCGGATGTTGCTCAACGGCGTCCGCAGCTCATGGGCGACGTCACTGACCATCACCTTGCGCTGTTCCTCCAGCCGCGCGCGGTGCGCGGACATGTCGTTGAAGGCGGTGGCGAGCCGCCCGATCTCGTTGTCCGAGGTGACGACGACGGGCTCGGGTGCGGCGGCCACGCCGTCCCGCATGCGCTGGGCGGCGCCCGTCAGCGCCCGCAGCGGCCGTACGAGACGGATCCCGGCGAAGAACGAGGCGCCGACGGTCAGGGCCAGGACGAGCGCGGCGACCCCGACGATCCTGGCCGTGTTCGCCGGCGAGAGGTCCAGGCCCGGAACCGACGTACCGCCCGGGTCGCTGACGAACAGCAGGGCGGGCGCGGCGACGTAGGAGCCGAGCTGCTCGCGCCGCGCGGTACCGACGCACGAGTCGACGGCCCGCTCGTCCGCACTGTCGCGGACCGGGGGGGCCTCGGTGGGTGCGGTCGCCGGCGCGGGCACGGGGGTCGGCCGGAGCAGGGATTCCCGGGCCGCCCCGTCCCGGGGTGCCGGGGCCGGCCGGCCCGCCTCGTCCCTGGCGACCGGCTCCGCGGTGGCCGCACCGGTGTCCGTGCCCCACGCCAGGTCCAGGCCGAGCCGGACGGGCTCGCGGCCCTGGCGGTCCAGGCATGCGTCGACGAGGGCGTTGAGAGCGGTGAGCGCCTTTTTCTCCGTCCCGGTCGGACTGTCCAGTGCCTCGGTCGCACACCGGGTGCCCTGCAGCCGCCCGGGGTCGTTCCCCACCAGCTGTATGCGGGGGCGCCCGCTCGTGGTCTCGACGACGTTCGAGGCGATCCCGCCGGCGTTGAGGCACCGCACGGTCCGCTCGGCCGTGCGGCGCAGCGAGGTCCTCTCCGCCGGGGGGAGACGGAAGGGGCCGACCGCCCGGGGATCGACACGGTCGTTCCTCGACGTGAACGCACCGCCGGGGCCGGACAGTGAGACGGCCACCGGTGTACCGGCCGTAGGGGCCGTGTCCACCGAGAGGGGGTCCACCACAGCCGACGCCTGCGCAGGCAGGTCCGGCGGGCGAGGGGACGGCGCGGCGGAATCGGCGAGGATCTCCCGTCTCTGGGTGGTCAGGGTGATCCGGCGGTCCGAGGAGTCGGCCAGGGCGCGTACCGTCGGCCCGACGCCGTCCCAGGTCGGGTGCCGGGCCGCGTAACCGAGCAGGGTGTCGTGGATCCGGGCCCCCGCGGTCAGGTTCTCGCCCTGTTCCTGCTCGATCGCCCCGGACGTCGTCTGCACGGCCAGCCAGGCGGTCGCGGCGACCGAACAGGAAGCCACCAGTGCCGAGACGGCCAGCATGCGGCCCAGCAGGCTCTTGCGCAGCGGCAGCCGGCGGCCGTCCGCCTTGCCGCCCTCAGCGCGCCGACGCACGGGTGGCCCCCTTCCCGGGGTCGGTCAGTTTGTATCCGACACCGAACACGGTCAGCAGCCGCACCGGCCGCCGGGGCGCGGGTTCTATCTTCTTGCGCAGATTCATGATGTGCACGTCGACGGTACGGCTGCTGATGTAGCGGCCGAAGCCGTGCAGTTCCGCGAGCAGTTGCTCACGCGTGAAGACGCGGTCGGGTTCGGCGGCCAGTGCGGAGAGGAGCCGGAACTCCCCGGGTGTGCACTCGACATGGACGCCGTCGACGGACACCTCGTGACGTACGGGGTCGACGGCCAGCGCCCCGACCCGCAGCGCCCCGTCCTCCGGCACCGGGTCCTGCCCCCGTCGGCTGCGCCGCAACAGGGTGCGCACCCGGGCCATCAGCTCGCGCGGGCTGTACGGCTTCGTCATGTAGTCGTCCGCGCCCAGATCCAGCCCGAGCAGCAGATCGTCCTCCGTGGACCGTGCGGTCAGCATCAGGACCGCCAGCTCCCGCTTCTCGGACCGCAGGACACGTACCACGTCCAGCCCGTCGGCCCGCGGCATCATCACGTCGAGGATGAGCAGGTCGGGTGCCTCCTGCCGGACCTGTTCGAGCGCGGTGAGGCCGTCACCGACCACGGTCACCGCATGTCCCTCGCGTTCGAGGTACCGGCGTACGAGCTCGGCCTGTTTCACGTCGTCTTCGGCGACCATCACATGTGCGCACACGCCGCGATCGTAGAGGAGCCCGGCCGGCGGCCCACCGGGACGTGCGCGCCGGCGGTCGTCGCCGGAGCGTCCGCCGCCCGCTCCGTCCCCGTCCCCGCGGCGGGCACGGCCGGCGCCGCGGGCCGGGCGAACACCACGAGCCGGAGCAGCGCGAACCGCCCCACCCCGGCGAGCGCCGAGGCCGACAGGTAGACGCCCTGCTGGACGAGAGCCGAGGAGGTGGGCCGCAGGGAGTGCAGGGCGAGGAGAGCCCCCGTGGTGAAGGCGTAGCCTACGGCCACGGTCAGCCCGGACTGCAGGTGCACACCCCAGCCCCCGCGTCCGCTCCGGAACGAGATCCGGCTGTGCAGCTCGGTCGCCGCGAGCGTGGACACCACCGTGACGAGGGCGTTGGCGACCACCATCGGTAACGGGCCACTGAGCAGCACGAGCATCCCACTCGCGGCCAGCCCCACTCCGCCGCCGCAGACGACGAAGCGCACGAAGGCAGCGACGGGCGAGTGGGCCGTGGATGCCGGCCGACCACGGGGTCGCTGTGCAGGGGCGGTCACGGGCGAGCCTCCGGGGGTCTGGAACGATGCCTTGATCCCACCGCACACCCCACCACCGCACATCATCCGCACGACCCGGCCCGTCCCCGACTTCCCTCAGGGGCATCACCCAGGGGGCGGACACCGGCCGTTCACACGGATGCGGACGAAGGAGCACGACGCATGACCGGCGACCACCGCACAGGACCGCCCCGCTTCGGCGGCGAACGCGAGATGCTGCGCGCGTTCCTCGAATACCACCGCGCGACCCTCGCCATGAAGTGCGAGGGGCTGACCGACGGGGAACTGCGGCAGCAGTCGATGCCCCCGTCCACGTTGTCGCTGCTCGGGCTCGTACGGCACATGGCGGAGGTGGAACGTGCGTGGTTCCGCCGCGTGTTCGAGGACAACGACGCGCCCATGGTCTGGTCCGACGAGGTCGACTTCCAGGCGGCCTACGACGCGAGCGCGTCGACCAGGACCGAGGCGTTCACCGCGTGGGAGGCCGAGGTGGACCACTCGCGCCGCATCGAGCGGGAGTCCGGGTCCCTGGACAGGGCCGGACACCAGCCGAGGTGGGGTCAGGAGGTGTCCCTGCGGATGGTGATGGTGCACGTCCTCCTCGAGTACGGCCGTCACAACGGACACGCGGACCTTCTGCGTGAAGGGGTCGACGGGACCGTGGGAGCCTGAGCCCCTGGTGAGCCGGGCGGACGTCCGCCGTCACGCCAGCAAGGGACGCCCCTCCCGTGCCGCCGTGATGTGCTCGGGTCCGAGCGCGTCCTCGCCGTGCTCCGCGGTGAACGCCCGGACCCTGCCCAGGGGGGAGGCCGGGTCCGGTGCCTCCTCGCTCACCGTGACACCGAGGACGATCCCGGCGAACGCGATCCCTGTCTGCTGCGGGTCTTCCCGATCCTCCATGTCCGTACGGGAACTGTAGGACCGGGGTCCGACAGTGAGGACGTCGCCGGCGACGTCCGGGGGCCGGTTCAGCGCTGCGCGCCGCGGGTGCCGGTGGCCGGGGCCCGGATTCCGGCCGACGTCCCGCCGTGATCTTCACCGACCGGTCCGTCCGGGCGCCGGGACCCGTTCAGCCGTCGGCGTCCGCGGCCGGCCGAGGCGGCAGGTGGAGTGGCCGGGGGCGCTGGGCCGACCGGGCCGTGACCGTGTTCGCCTCCTTTCGTTGACCAGGCGTCGCCCACTCCGCTTCCTGCTGCACCGGGCGGCGCGAGGGGGCAGGCAGTGCAGACCGGTGACAGCGTGCACGGCATCCACCACGCCGACGGGCGGCGCCGGGGGACCGGCGTGCGCGCATACGGGCCGCCGCGTGCGGGCCCTGCGGGCGCGGGTACCCGGCCGCCCGGCCGGGCCGCCCGACCGCTGCCGTGGCTCGCGGCCGTCGCCGTGGTATTCCTCACCGTCCAACTGGCAGTCGTCGTACCGGGGTCGGACCTGGCCTGGGACGAGACGGTCTACGTCAGCCAGGTCGGCGGCAAGGCCCCGCCCGCGTTCTTCAGCGCCCCCCGCGCCCGTGGCATCTCGTACCTGGTCGCTCCCGTGGCGGCGCTCGGGGCGTCCACCACGCTGCTGCGGGTCTACCTCGCGCTGCTCTCCGCCTTCGCCCTGGCCGCCGCCCTGTGGATCTGGCGCCGGGTGCTGCCCGTGCCCGTACTCGCCTGCGCGGGCGCCCTGTTCGCCGGGCTGTGGCCCACGCTGTACTACGGTCCCGCCGCCATGCCGAACCTGTGGTGCGCCCTCGGTGCCCTGGCCGCCGCGGGCTGGACCGTCCGGGCCCTGAGCGGTACCGGCGGGCGCGCGGAGCCGGCCGGTGCGGGGGCGGCGGTCGCCCTGGTCGCGCTGATGCGGCCCGCCGACGGCTTCTGGCTGGCACTGCCGCTCACCCTCGCGGTGCTGGTCCCCGGGCGGCGCCGGCCGGACGTGTGCGCGGCGCTCGCCGGGGGACTCGTGGCGGGCTGCGCGCCGTGGGTGGCCGAGGCGTACGCACGCTACGGCGGCCTGAGTTCCCGGCTGTACCGGGCCGGCGAGATCCAGGGCGGGCTCGGCTGGAACGTCGCCGTGGAGGACCACCTGCGCGCCCTGGCGGGGCGGACCCTGTGCCGGCCCTGCGACATCTCCTGGGAGAGTCCGGTCACGGCGGTGTGGTGGGCGGTACTGCCCGTGGCCGTGGCCGGCGGGGTCGTCGCGGCCCGCCGGGCCGGGCGGGCCGCCGTCGCCCTGACGGCGACGGTGACGGGGGTGTCGTCGGCGGTTCCCTACCTGTTCCTGGTCGACTACGCCGCACCGCGCTTCCTGCTCCCCGCCTACGCGTTGCTGGCCGCACCGGCGGCCGAGGGCGTGGTCTCCCTGTTCACCCGGGGGTGGCGGGCACGGCGGCCGGCGGGCCTGGCCGTACTCTCGCTGGCCCTGGCGGGGCACCTCACCGTGCAGCTCTCCGTCCTCAGCCATGTGGTCCGCACGAGCCGAGCCACCACGACCGGTTTCGCCGCGGTCGCCCTCGCTCTGAACCGGCTGGGGGTCCGCCCGCCCTGCGTGGTGAGCGGCGACCAGGCCGTCCCGATCGCCTACTACGCCGGCTGCTCCTCCCGCCAGACCGGCGGCCATGACGCGAGTGTCACTCCTGACGCCCTCCGCGAGGCGGCGCGTGACGTTCCCACGGTCGTCCTGGTGTCCGAGGACCACGGGCTGCCCGCGTTCGTCGCCGGCCGGCGCCCCGTCCCCCTGCCCCGCCTACGCGGCGCCGGGGATCTCCGTGGCTACCTGCTGTCGGCCCGTCCCGGGGCCGCCGGGGACGAGCGCGGGGAGGTACCGCTCGGTGCGGGCCGTGCCGTCATCCTGCCCTGAACAACGGTTCCACGACGAGGAGTACGAGCATGCCGAGGACCACCAGTGCCCAGCCGAGCGGGCCCGTTCCGCGTCGTCGTCCGGGCCGACGCCCCTGAAGGTACTCCGTGCACGGCCCCGTGCGTGGCGCAGCGGCCGTCCCGCCGTGCGGCTTCCCCACCATGGCTGCGTCCTCCGGTCTCTGCGGACCCGTCCGGGTGCGGGCCCTGGCACCGGCCCGGCGGGTCCGGCGGAACACCGGCTCCGGCCGGGCCGTCGCGCCCGAGCGTACCGGCCGCCGACCGCCTTCCGCGGTACGGGTGCTGTACACGCCCGGGTGCCCCGGCGCCGGGTCAGCCGGACGGGGGCCTCCGGATGGCGGCTATGTCGAACTGCAGCCGGAGCTTCTCGCTCACCATGGCCCCGCCCTCCGCCAGTCTGGCGTTGTAGGTCAGGCCCCAGTCGGAGCGGTTGATGGTGGTGGTGCCGTCGAAGCCGACACGCTCGTAACCGAACGGATCGGTGACATGACCGATGTAGGTGAGTTCCAGGACCACGGGTCGGGTCACGTCCCGGATGGTGAGGGCGCCGGTCATGCGGTAGACGTCCTTGCCGGCACGTTCGACACCGGTGCTCGTGAACACCATCCGTGGATACCTGGCGGCGTCCAGGAAGTCCCGGCCGACGAGGTGCGCGTCGCGTTGTTCCACCCCGGTGTCGACGCTGGCCGTGGCCAGCTCGATCTCCGCCGTGGACCGCTCCGGGTCGATCCCGTCGAAGCGGAGGCGGCTCTCGTACTCCGGGAAGCAGCCGCGCACCGTGGTCACCATCGCATGCCGCACAGCGAACCCGATCCTGCTGTGCGCGGGGTCGATCATCCACTCACCCGTGAGAGCCGCCAGGCCCGGATCCGGCAGCACAGCGGCCCCGGAGGCCGCGGGAGCTGCGGACGGCCCCGCCCGACGGGGCGAGGAGTTGCGGCTGAAAAAGTTCATGAAGCAAGTAGTTACCGCTGGGTAAGAATCACTCGCAAGGCCTCATCAGAAGACCCGACCATCAGGGGGCGAACCTTCACAAGTCGGCGGGCCGGAGGGTGGAAGTCGTCACGGAGAGTGGGAACCGGAAGGAGGACCTCGGGCGCGCAGGCTCCGGGCCGGGCGACGGGGGACGTCGGTGCCGCCCGGGCCTCGCGGCGCGACCGTGCACGGGGGGACGGCATCGGCTCACGCCGCCCGGGTCACCTCGCCCACGCCCCCCTGCTCCGTGGTCCGAGTCTTGAGAGGGGCCGTCACGGAGAGGGGTGGCGCGCCGGTCGGTACGAACGCGACGGGCCGGGGGGCGGGCGCACCGGCCCCCGGCCGCTGCGGGGTGATCAGCCGGCCCAGACCTCGGCCTCGTCGGCCGGGACGGTGGTGGCGAGCTTCAGTTCCTTGCGGGCGGCGATCGTGGCATTCGGGTCGATGCCGGTGAAGGCCGGGTCGTAGGCGAGGAAGAAGGCGTCCGAGTCGCCGGCGGTCGAGGCCTTCTTCCAGTTGCCCGCAGCCTTCTCCAGTCGCGTACGGAGCTTGACGGTCTCCGGCTGCTGGATGCCCTCCAGCGCCGTGACATGGGTGGCGAGTGCGTCGGCGACGGCCTTCGCCTGTGCCTTGTAGCCGGGCAGGTCGTCCTCGACCTCCCCTTCGGGCTGGGTCATCCAGAGAGCGTCGTAGACGGCGTTCGCGCCCTTCAGGTACGCGGTCTGGTCGGCGGTCAGCGGCTTGCTCTTCAGGCTGCCGGAGAACGTGCCGGACTCCTTGGTGTACGCACAGCTGACACCGCGGTCGCCGGTCGCCCAGCTCTCCTTGGTCGGGTGGTAGTAGAAGACCGAGACACCCTTGGGCAGGGCCCAGGTGTCCGGGGTGAACTTCTGTGCCTCGACCGGGCAGCGCTCGTCGGCGATCACCGATACCGCGTCGTCGCCCGGATATTCCTTCTTGTCGATCGAGAACTCGCCGACGACCTGGCCCTGGTGCGCCTCCTCGCAGGGCACGATCTCGATGGCGGCTTCCTCCTGCACGCCCTCCCCGGTCGGCTTGGTGTTCGGGTTGTAGCAGTCGCCGGTCTCCAGGGAGAAGACCGACCGCTGACGCGCCACCTTCTTGGCCCCGTCCTTGGCACCGTCGATGGCGTCGGAAACATCGGAGCATCCCGTGGCGCCGACCGCGACCAGGGCGACCAGAACGGATATGCGGCGCAGAGAAAGGGACATGACACCCTGAGACATGACGTGTGCATCCTCAAACAGAGATCTTACGAGCGAATGTGCGCATCGTATGGCACCCCTGTGACAGTCCGGCGCACGGGCGCCCGGAGGCCCGGGGCGTCCTCGGTGCGGCCCCCGCCGGGCGGGCGAACGCAGGAAGGGCGGGCGGCAAACGGCCGGTCCTGGAAACGGGCGGCCCCGGCACCGGCGCCTGCGGCTTCGCCCTGCCTGCGGAACGGGCCTCCGTGCAGGGGTTCTCGACCCTTGGGGGCGGGGGAGGCGGACACATCGGCGACGCGTGTGGGAGCGGGACGTCGAGCGGCTGCGCGGAGGTACGGTCCTCACGAGCCCGGCGCGTACGGCGGCCAATCTCTTCCACGGGGCGGCTCACGGCAGCGTCCCAGCGCAGGGTCCCGCGCACCTCGCCCCCCTCGCGCACCCTCGCGCACCGGCCCGGGTGGGCCGGATGCCGGCCGGCGTCGGCCGGATCCGCGCCCGGCCCCTCTGTCGTACCCCCTCGCTACGCTCGGGCCATGAGCGTCTCTCTCTACTACCGCGCGAGCCGGGCGGTGCCACTGACGACTGCCGAGACGGCCGCTGTCGAGCGCATCGTCGCCGCCCACAGGTCGGCCTTCCCGTACCAGGACGAGGAGAGTCTGTACCTGTACGAAGACGATGTCCGGGAGCCGTCCGAGGTCGTGGCCGGATCCACCAAGATGCCCTTCGAGCCGGACCGGGTCGTGCCCGTCCTCGACCATGTACTGCGGTCCGTCAGCGAGTTGCGCCGGGCGCTGCCGGGAGCGGAGTGGCACGTGCACATGGACGACCTCGACGTCCCCTGGGACGGAACCGAGGGCTACGCCTTCCCCGGCATGCGCGACCCGGACCTCGCAGCCGAGCTGGACCCTCTCCGAGAGGACGGGTGAGGACCTCGTTCGCACGCTACGGCTCGGCGACCTCCCTCCTCCGAAGGGCGTGAGCTGGGCGGACTCCCCGGTCGTGGCCCCGGTCCGGGAACCGGCGTCGAGCCCGGGCCGGACCCGGGCTCGACGCTGCACCATCCACGGTCCAACTCGACGTTCCTACGGGCGCCGACCGGAGCAAGCAGGAGCCGGCCGGCGGCGAGGTCCGCGAGTGCGCTGCCTGCGGCGGCTCCGGGGCCGGTGCTCGCAGATCTTTGTGGTGGCCTGCCCCTGCGGCTACTCCGCCGTGGTCGCGGCCATCCACAGCTCCATGTCGGTGAGGACCAGCCGGCCCGGCCGCTGGGTAGCGGTGTCGGGGACGACGGTCCGCACGACGGGGCGGTCGCCCTTCTGCACGGTCACCTTCGCACCGTCGAACTTCGGTGCCTTCGTGCGGACGACCTCCCGCAGCCGCGACTCCAGGGCCGTTGCCGCCGCGTCGTCCTCGACCACGAAACACAGCACCTCGGTGTGCTCGGCCGCAGAGGCGGCCTGCTGGCCCGCAGCGGCCATGAGCACCGGTCCCGGGTCGCTGGACGGGTTGAAGTCCGCGCGGTAGACGTCGTCCCCCAGGCATGCGGCCGCGCGGCCGAAGTCCTTGTCGTCGGCCAGGGAGGACCCCTTCTCCGGTTCGACGGCCGACATGGGGTCGGAATCCCGCGCGGAGTAGGAGATATCGCCCTCCGACACCTGGAGCGTCACCCCCTTGTTGCCGGGATGCGACCAGACCTCTGCATCGCCGCTCTGCTTGTAGCCCTTGGACTTCAACGACGTGATGACGGCCTGCGTGTCGAAGTTGCCTTTCCAGTGACCGGCCTCGTCGGTGTCGACCGCGGTGGTGATCCGGGAGACCTCGAAGTCCTCTCCCAACAGTCCCGGCTCGTACGGGCTCAGCAGGATACTGCTCGGCTGTGAGACGGAGGCGAACCGCTCCGCGTCGTCCTTGCTCAACTTCCGGACGGCGGCGACGTCGAGGAAGGTCACCCGCTTCGTACCGGTGTCGCCGGCCAGGGTCCCCAGGCCCGTGAGCAGCTCGGACCCGCCGTCACCCTTGTCGTCGGAGCCGGACGAGCAGCCGGTGACGGCGACCAGGAGGGCAGTGGCAAGAGCGGCGGCGACGGCGGGTCCGCGTGCTGTTGTTCGCATGATCAGGCAGCGTATCTCGCCCTCGGGCGATGGGCCCGGCTGCCGGGACGATTGTCGGCCCATGCGGCCACGGGGTCGCCCCGACGCGTCTTCACGGGGCCGTACTTCGGGGCCCGGCGCGGGTTCCTCGCCAGGCGGCGGGAACGGCCGCAGCCGGTTGCTCACCTCCGTGACGTCGGCGGGCCTGGCCTCCGCTGCCTCGAGCGGCAGCCGCAGGACGAGATTCTCCGGTTGCACGTCCTGCGGTGCGTGGCTGTGATGCCGCGGTCTCTCACCGTGCCGTCCCGTCCGACGAGGATGCGGGACTCGGCCCCCGTGTGTGGGTCGACGGTCGTGGCGTCGGGGGCATCGGCCCGCCGGGCTCGGCCCGCGTGCGTGCACGCGCCGCCGACGCGTGCAGGCCGCGATGTGAACACGGGGACGGTGAATGCGCCTTTTGCTCGCGTTCATCGCTCTCGTCCGCTCCTCTGTGTGTAAGTCCGATCGGCTTCCCTTCGACGGCCGGCGTCGTTACCGGAAGAAGCGCGGCAGTGCGAGAGGGATGTCTCCTGTATATCGCCGCATTCCTTGATGAGTGCCGCGTTTCGGTGGTGCGGCTGGAGTCATCCTCCGTTCTCCCGGACGGTATTATCCGGAGGTGGGCCCGCGCTTACATGAGTGCGGGGTCGTTCGTATCAGGAAATCGTTGATCGTTTCCGTGGTAGAGTTTCGAATGAATTCACAGGACGCCACGATCAAAAGGGGAGCGGCGTGAAAACCGAAAAGGTCACGGCTCGACGTCTTACGGCCGAGGACATTGCAGAGTTGGGCCTCCAGGACGGCATCTTCGTCTCGGCAGGAATGGAAGGTCTTCCGCTCGACTGCTATGCCCCGGCTTTCCTTACGCAGCCGGGCAAGAATTTCGAGGGAGGGGCCTTCATCGCGCGGACCGTCTTCGGTGAGGAAGTGCATGTCCTCCCCGGTAACGCAGAGGAGCACGGGATCTGGGTTGCCGACGCGGAGGGGGAGGAGATCGAGGTTCTCCAGGCCGCCGGCGTTCTGCTGAACCTCGCCCTCTTCGTGCCCGAGGGGAACATGGAATCCCTGGATTCGCTCTACTCCGCCGCGCGTGACGCGTTCGGTGCGGGCGTCGTGCAGCGCTGGAGCGAGGAAGTCGTCGCGGTCCCGGACGTGAAGATCGACCTGTACGAGGAGCCGGCCCGGGCGCGGAAGAACACGAACGCCCAGAACCGCGACCGTCGCGCCCTGGACATCTACCCCACCCGCGTGCGGTTCCTGGAGCCCAGCGAGGGCTGGAAGTTCGTCGTCGAACCGCACAAGGAGATAGTCGACGAAACGCCGACGATCTGACCTGACGTAGGTCCGGGGCCACGCCGGTCGGGCGGCGGTCGGGACCCGGGTGGGGAAGAGCAGGTGGGGTCCGGCGATCCCCACGTCAGGTTTGTCGTCGGTAGTTCGGCAGGACGCTCGGCTGGAGTTCTCCAGCCGAGCGTCCTGCGTTCGGTCGTGAGGTGCGGCGGTGTGTGTTCCGAAGCGCGTCGGTCCCTCATCACGCCTGTCCATGTCGGCTCTCGCCGGCGCCCAGGACGGATGGGTGGAGCGCGGAGCGGCCGGCGGATCGACCGCGATCACCGACCCCGCGCCGGCTCACCGAACCGGGCCCCGCGCCGGCTCACCGAACCGGGCCGTGCCCGGACTGCTCCGGGCCCTGCCCCACCCGCGTCGACGACTCGGCGGTGGTCGCCCGCGCGGGGTCGGGCTGAGACGCGTCGTGAAAGGGCGCCCGGGGAAACGGACATGGCGTGGGCAGAGAGGATCGAGTGCACGGGGAGCGGCGCATCCCTGGCGGCGATGCGCCGACGCTGACGCGTCGGGGTCGTGCGTACGCGCCCTGCCCCGACCGATGCACACGGCCGGGACAGGCTGTGCACGCCTCGGGGGCAGGCGGCCGGTGCGGAGGGGTGTGGGAGATGCGTGCATCGCCGTCCGGGGTCACGCTGGGAGGGACAGGCCGCGCGTCATTTCCGTGGGGGGCGGGGAGCGGGCACTTCCGGGGGCGGCGGTCCCCGCCCATCCGGCGTCTGTCGGAGAACGGCCCGGAGATGGGGTGACGGCCGGCGCTCCGGGCTCGGCGACGCCGGTGCGGGAGCGACGGAGCGGGAGCGCGCTTCGGCGTCGACCCCGTGGACCGGCGAATGCGGGCGCCTGAGGGCCGAGATGCGCAGGGCATCGGACGTCAGTTCCAGGTGAAGGAGTACCTCCCGATGGGTGAGAAGAACAGCTCCGGCCAGCTCTTCGCCGGCAAGGAAGAGGCCAAGGCGCTCGATCCCGGCTTCCGGCTCGACGCCGACGAGATCACGGAGGCGGAACGCCAGGCTGTCGTCAGGGCCGGGGAACACCTGACGAAGCAGGCCGAGGAAGCCGGCATCGAGGGCGTCTGGCTTCTGATCAACGGCGAGTTCACCTGGGGTGACGGCGAGAGTACCGAAAGTCAGATCAGGAAGATGCTGTACAGCGCCTTCGCCTACCCGAGCCCCAAGGTGACCCTGGAGGATGCGCAGACGTCGAGCCCCGGCAGCCAGGCGGTGGACAGCCCGGAGCGCACGCTCAACGTCCTGCTGGACTCTCCGGGCGGCAATCTCGACGGCGCGTACACGACGGCCCTGTACCTGTCCGCGTACGCCACGAGGATCAACGTCCATGTGCCGGGACGGGCCAAGAGCGCCAGCACGCTTCTCGCGGTGGGTGCGCATCAGGTGTACATGTCCCCGTTCGGCGAACTCGGGCCCTTGGACACCCAGATTCCCGACCCGCGCAATCCCGCGAACACGGTATCGGCGCTCGACTGCTACCAGAGCGTCGACTACGTACGGAAATTCGGCTTCGCGACCTTCTCCTCGGTGCTGCCGGAAATCGTCAAGTGGACGGAGCGGCGGATACCGATCAGCGACCTGATCAACACCGCCTCCGATTTCTCCCTCGGCTCCATCAGTTCGATCCTTGAGGGTGTCAAGGCCCTGGACTTCGGTGGATGGGGGCGCAGCCTCAGGATCGGCGAACAGTACGCACGGAAACTCCTGGAGGCCAAGGCCCGCGAAGCCATGGTCCGGGAGTCCACATCGGGGGCCGAAGTCGAGACCGAGGCCGGGACCGGCGAGAAACTCGACCCGCAGCGGATCGACCGTATCGCCGACCAGCTCGTTTACGGGTATACGCACCACCCGTTCCCGATCGATTACTACGAGGCCGGGCGCCTCGGGTTCAACGTCGAACAGATGAAGAAGGAGGTCTACGAAGAAGCACTCAATGTCCTGGCCTCCTGCAAGGGAAAGAACTTCGTCGGCTTCCTCAGCAGGGCCGAGGCCGAGAAGGAGGCCGAGGCACGCCGGGCCGACCGGCCGACGTCGGCCGGCCGGGGCTCGTCCGCTCCCCGGGAACCCGTGCTGGCGGAGGACGGGCGGACCCAGCAGATGTCGCGCGGACGGGCCCGTCGAGGAGAGAGTGACTGGCGCGCGGAGGACGGCCAGGTCTGATGCGGGGCCACGCTGTTCTCGTCGGCAAGTGGCTGGTCCACAACTGGCCCTACCTGGCGCTCGTCGTCTGCGTTTTTCTCCCCATGCTCTGGATGGCGGCGTCCTTGGCGTTCCGCGCCGGTCTGTTCTGGCCGATCGAGGGGGTGGGGAAACCGGGTTCCGATCAGGTCGAGATGTTCAAGGTGTTCATCGGTGGCGGTCTCGCGACGGCGGTCACACTGGTCGGTGCCCTGCTCACGCGCGAGCACAACGCGCGCGAGCGCCGGCGCCTTCAACTGGAGACCGTGGTCAAGAGCTTGGAGTTCCTTCCGGCGGAATCCCCCCAGCGCGTCCCCGCCGTCCTGGCGACCATGGTGTTGCTCGGGCAGCAGCGCATAGCCATACGCATCCTGGGGCCCGCCTGGAACAAGGGGGTCGTGGACCCCCAGACGGCCACGTGGCTCATCAACCAGGTCCTCATCAGCGACAGGACGGACCGTAGCCAGATGGATGCCGACCGCCCGGACGAGACCGCGATGAACGAAGCGTCGGTATTGCTCTGGAAACACGCCGCGGACCTCATGCAGCCGAAGAGGCTGGACTACAGCTTTCCCGGGGACTTCCAGATCGGATGGGCCTTCCCGCGGTACCGCCTGGACGGGTTGCGCCGGGCCAAGAAGCGCCACTTGGTGAAGGAGAACATCCTGATGGCCTTGGGGACGATGCTGACGTCCCGGGACAGGGACTGGTGGTGCCACGGCGGAGTTCCGCCCGTGTGGCCGACGAACGTGCTTCTGGAATGCACCGAGAGGGACACCGATCCGAGTGCCCGCTCCTTCTCCGCGCTGTTGTTCGGGGCCGTCCACGACTGCTTCCCGCAGCAGGTGACCGACTACTTCACCCAGGACAGGGTGCAGAGAGCGCTGGACACGAGAGCGACCGCCGAGAAGGACTACGAGGTACCCGACGACTACCTCGATCTCGCGGACGAGATCCGGAGGAAGTGGAAGGCGGCGGTGCCGAACAGGCCCGGCAGGCTGCACTCGTGATGCCCCTGCGATGTATGCGGGCGGCGGGGGCGGCCGACGTCGCCCGCACGGGGCGAACCCCCGGGGCGGGCGACGTCCCGATGCGCGTCACCAGGGAAGATCGCTCTTCGTGGGGCAGTAGGGGAGAGCGAAGGGAAGGCCGAGGTCGGCGGGCAGGAGAGCTCCGACCCAGGTGTCCCTCAGGCCGTTCCGGTTGGTCTGCGCCGCACGCAGGGTGCCTTCCCTGAGGAAGCCGACCTTCTCCGCCACGGCCCAGGAGCCCATGTTCCCCGCCTCCGCCCGCCACTCCAGGCGCTGGACTCCTCGTGCGGTGAAGGACCAGTCGGCCAGGGCGCGCACCGACTCCGTCGCATACCCTCGCCCTCGGTGCTCCGCCACGGTCCAGTACCCGATTCCCCAGGTGTCGGAGTGGCGGTGCACGTTGACCGATGCCACGAGCACACCGCTTTCCCGGTGCAGCGCCGCGAAGTGGTACATCGTTTCGTCGTGCCAGCCACGAGGCACCACGTCACGCAGGTACGAGGCGGCGTGCTTCCGTTCGTACGGCTGGGGTAAGTCCGTCCACCGCTGGATGTCGGGATCTTGGCAGGCGGCGAAGACCGCGTCCTCGTCGCTGGGATCATGGGGCCGCAGAAGCAGACGCTGCGTCGTCAGAGTGACAGGTTCCATGGTCGGTCATTCTGGATCTCACCCACCCGAGGGGCCATTGATTTGTGGCCTGCGTCGGACCGTTGGGGGCTCGAACCGTGGTGACGGTTCCTGGTGGAAGGCCCGGCAAGGTGGGCGAGGCGGCGTACGGGAGGCGGTTCCTGAGGCACCGAGCCCCCCGGGGGCTTCTGTGTGGCGCGGTGGTCAGGGCAGGCTTGTGCGGTCGCGGAGTTGGCCGACCAGGGCGTGCACGTCGCGTGGGGCAGGTAGCTCGGCAAGAGGTGCCGGGGTGCCCGGCGCGGGTACGGCGGGAGCCCGGCGCCTGGGTCCCGAGATACTGAGATGCGGAGCCACCTCGTGCAGGCGGCAGACGAGTGGATCTCGATGCCCACCGCAGGCTGGTGCGCGACTACGCGCATCGCACCCCTCGGCCGAGTCCCGGGTCTGCCGGGCCATGGACGAACGCAAGTAGAGGCCGGGGCCGGCCTGCCCTCGGCGGGGCCGGCGCGGCGCGCGGTCAGGCCGGTTGTGCCGGTTCCTCGGCGGTGTGCTTGGCCAGCAGGCCCCCGAGCAGCATGACGAGCAGCCCGGCCCCGACACCGCACAGGGTCCAGAGCACGCGGTAGCCCTCGGCGGTGTAGTCGGTGGGCTGGGGCAGGTCGACCAGGATCAGCACGCCGGCGGCGATGGCCGCGCAGTAGAGCGCGTAGTTCCAGAAGCGGATCGCCGCCGCGTGCATGAACAGGACGAGTGCGACCATTTCCAGTGCGCGCTCGACCGCGAACAGCCTCAGTCCGTGTTCGCCGGTCGGGATCAGCAACAGCAGGGCGGCCGTGACGGCGCCGAGGAGCGCGCCGGCGAGGCGTTGCGCGGCGGTCAGGGTGCTCTGTTCCAGGCTCGGTTTCATCGCGACCAGGGCCGCGATCGGCATCCAGTAGCCGTGGGAGAGGTCGAGGCCGAAGGCGAGCGCCACGGTTCCGGCGGTGACCAGGGCGCGCAGGAGCGCGAACGCGACGAGGGGCCGGGTGAGCGGCCTTCGCGCGGTGTCGTCGGGGAGTTCCGGGACCGGCTGCGGTCGGTCCCCGCGTCCGCGGATCAGCCAGGCGATGCACGTCGCCGCGATCCACAGGGCAGCTCCGCCGACCCAGGCGAGGACCTGGGCCCAGGTGTAGCTGGTGATGCGGGCGTGGTGGTGGAGACTGGACGCGACCCCGAGGGTGATGACGAACCAGAGGTTCAGCAGCATGGCGGTCACGAACCTGCGCACGCCGAACGCGGCCGTCAGTCCGGCCACCAGCGTGACCGCGAAGGCGGCGAGGACCAGCCAGCCCCAGGCGTCGCCGCCGATGCCGAACCCGAGCGCGGTGAGCCCGGCGCCGACCAGGGCGAAGACCGCGATGTGCCGGGCGCGGTTCGCGAAGCTGCCGCCCGGGTCGTCCAGCCAGGCGAAGAGCAGGCCGAACAGTGCGCTGAGCAGGTACTGCCCGTGCCCGATCGTCCAGAAGACCACCAGCACCACCACGGCGATGTCCAGGAACAGCACGGCCCGCGGCCAGTTGAGCCCGGCCGGGTCGAGCCGGAAGATCCTCGACAGCCAGCTCGTGGGCGTGACCTTGCCCACCGGCTGTCCTACGCGTCCGCTCGCACTGGCCATGGCCGCCCTCGCTCGCCTCGTCCGCCCGGGTATGCGGCTTCGCCGCATTCTGCGACTCCGGCCGCAGCCGACGTGACGCGACCCGCAGAACCCTCCGGATCGCGCCCTCTCGTCCAGCCGTACGGCGCAGCCCGGCACTTCCGGTCGACGCGCCCCTTCCTCCTGGCCGGCCGATACGCGGCCACGGGAAGCGGGTGGCGCTCACCCGGGCTGCTTCGATGTCAGGACGCGACCAGGTCGAGTCCGGCGGATCATGTACCTTCTCGAGATTCCCCGTCACGGATCGCATCCGTGTCGGCCGTCTCGGCGGCGGACGCCCCCGCCCCCGCGCGACACCTCTGCGATGACAAGGCGTACTCCTTTCTCCGCAACCGCCCTCGCCTGCGCAGACGGCGGATCAGTCACACCTTCCCCGAGCCGAACGACCAGCGGGCCCACCGCGAACGCCGCGGCAGCAAGGGCGGACGGCCCGCCGGCTTCGACAAGACGATCCACAAGCGCGGGAAGAAAGCCGAACGGATTGTCCTGGCGCTCGAGAACTCCCGTGCCGTGGCCACCAGCTGCGGCAAGGACGCCTATGTGTTCCACGGCACCGTCGCCTCGATCCGGCTCTGGCTCCGTTCGTGACCCGCACGCTCAGGCGCCGGTCTGCCCATCGACGAGCTCACGCACGACGTCGAGGTGGCCGTTGTGGCGGGACGTCTCCTCAATGAGGTGGAGGATCACCCAGCGCAGGTCGACGTGGCGGCCGTCGCTGAGGGGACGCTCGGCCGTCGAGTTCAGCTCGTGGTCGGAGACCAGGCGACGATAGCGGGCACTCTGCTCCGCGTACTCGGTGAGAAGCCGGGGCAACGGGATGTCGACGGCTGTCCGCATCTCGGGGTCGGGATCGTCGTCGGTCGCCTCGGCGAGCGGCCCCGCGAGCTCCTCGCCCAGGAACATCACTTGGAACCAGTAGTACTCGACCCACCGCAGATGGCTGATCAGTCCGCACAGCGTCATCAGCGGTGATTTCGGGAGAGGTGCCTTGCGGGCGTCTTCGGCGGACACGCCCACACACTTGGCTCGCGCGGTATCACGGGCGTAGTCCAGGAAGGTGGCCAGCTGCGTACGCTCGTCCCACGTGGGAGGAGTGTCGGTTCGTTGAGTCATCGCGGGGATTTTCCCGCAGCTCGGAACGGGTGTCGACTCAATTGGCCGGAAGCACCGTCAAGTGCCACAGCCACCACTGTGCTCGGGGAGAGCCTGGCAAGATCCGCCGGGCAGTCCGCCTGGCGTGAGAGCAGCTACAGCAGCAGTGACGGCGGCGATTGTGTCGAGGTCGTTGCCCCGGCCACCCACGTGCACGTCCGGGACTCCAAGCAGGTCGGCGGCCCCGTGCTGACCGTCGACCCGGATGCGTGGGCCGGTTTCGTCGGGCTCATCGCCGGTTGAGCGACGAACGCGGCAGGGCCCCGCCGCACGCCGATCCGGCGGGGCCCTCCCGTACGGGCGGGGGCTGCTCGTCCACGTCCTGCTCGCGCCGGAACATCCGACACGCGGCCCGGCGTGCGCTGCGGTCCGGGTTGGACCGGAAGCTCTGGCCGGGGCACGGCACCTCGGGGCCCGGACCCCCGCCGGATGCTGCCGCTCGGCGCACACCGCCACTTCTGGCGGCGTGGCCGTCATGTCAGGTGAGGGGAGTCAGCTTCCTCGCCGTACTGCGGTGCTCGGCCCGCCCGTGCCGCCACAGCTGGACCGCTGTCAGCGTGAGCAGCGCGGCGAACACCACGAGGAAGACGCCCGCGATGACCGGTTGCCGACCGCCGGCCGCCGACTCGTCGAGGGAGAGCAGCGCGAGGGCCGACAGCACCATCCCCGCCGCGTACACCGAGCGGACGCGCCTCAACTGCCGTACCGCACGGGGAGCAAGAGCAAAACGCTTCACGAGAGCCATGCTGCCCCTCTACCCCGTTCGAGCGCGGTGAGACGTCCGGATCACGAGAAGACCCACATCTCCACCCAGTTGCCCGAAGGGCGGTCAGCTCGTCGCATAGCGGATGGAGTTGACCGCCCTTCGGACAACTCATGGTCAAATTCTTGTCGCAGGACTGTCAAAGCGGCTCTTCGGCTGGCACGCTCTCAGCCGCGCCACCCCTCTTATCAGCCACCCTGTTCCAGCCAAGGAGCCCGCGTGACACGCAAGCAGTCCTCGCAGCGCCGCACCACGCTCCGTGCCGCCGCCCTGATCGCCTCGGCGGCCGTGGTCGTCGTCGGAGTCCAGACCGGATCGGCCAACGCCGACGCGCAGCGTGAGGCCGGTGCCACCGCCGTCGCGTTCACCGGCAGTCAGCGCGCCGCCGCCGTGCAGGAAGCGCAGGCCGCCGCTGCCGGCACGGCAGAGGCCATCGGCCTGTCCGGCGAGGAGGCGCTGGTCGTCCGGGACGTCGTCAAGGACGCCGACGGCACGGTGCACACCCGCTACGAGCGCACCTACAAGGGCCTTCCGGTCCTCGGGGGCGACCTCGTGGTGCACCAGAAGAGGAACAACGGCGCCCGCTCCACCACCAAGGCGACCGACGCCCGAATATCGGTGCCGACCACGACCCCCGCCGTCGCCGCCACCGCCGTCGCCCGGTCGGCCGTCGCCGCCTCGGAGGCCAAGGCCCCGGCGGCCTCGTCGGTCCGCAAGGTGATCTGGGCCGCGACCGGCAGGCCCGTCCTCGCCTGGGAGACCGTCGTCACCGGCACCCGGACCGACGGCACGCCGAGCGAGCTGCACGTCATCACCGACGCGACGAGCGGCAAGCAGCTGTACTCCTACGAGGCCATCGAAACCGGCACCGGTAACGCCATGTACAGCGGCCAGGTCACCCTCGGCACCAGCGGTACGGGCCCCTTCACCCTGACGGACACCGGCCGCGGCGGTCACAAGACGTACGACCTCAACGGCGCCACCTCCGGCACCGGCGCGCTCTTCACCAACAGCACCGACGTCTGGGGCGACGGCACCCCGGGCAACCGTGCGACGGCGGCCGCCGACGCCCACTACGGCGCCGCGCTCACCTGGGACTTCTACAAGAACGAACTCGGCCGCAACGGGATCCGCGGCGACGGCGTCGGCGCGTACTCGCGCGTCCACTACGGCAACGCCTACGTCAACGCCTTCTGGTCCGACACCTGCTTCTGCATGACGTACGGCGACGGCGCCAACAACGTCAAGCCGCTCACCTCGATCGACGTCGCCGCCCACGAGATGTCCCACGGCCTCACGGCCTCCACCGCCAACCTGCGTTACAGCCGGGAGTCGGGTGGCCTCAACGAAGCCACCTCCGACATCTTCGGTACCTCGGTCGAGTTCTACGCCGACAACTCCTCGGACGTCGGCGACTACCTGATCGGCGAGAAGATCGACATCAACGGAAACGGCGCGCCGCTCCGTTACATGGACAAGCCCAGCAAGGACGGCAGGTCCGCCGACTACTGGTCCAAGAGCCTCGCCAACCTCGACGTCCACTACTCCTCGGGCCCGGCGAACCACTTCTTCTACCTGCTCTCCGAGGGCAGCGGCGCCAAGAGCGTCAACGGTGTCAGCTACAACTCGCCCACCTACGACGGTGCCGCCGTCACCGGCATCGGCAACGTCAAGGCGTACAAGATCTGGTACAAGGCCCTTTCCACCTACATGACCTCCTCCACCACCTACGCCGGAGCCCGCACCGCCACCCTCCAGGCGGCGACGGATCTCTACGGCGCGGGCAGCGCCGAGTACAACGCGGTCGCGGCGACCTGGACGGCCGTCAACGTGAAGTAACGGCTGCACGTTTCGCGGGGGTCGTGCGGCGGCGGATCGCCGCACGACCCCCGCACGTCCTCGCGCGGACCGTGGATCCGCTCCCTCAGGGCGCGGGCCTCTTCACGGGCTGTCACCTCGCCTGGACGCTCGGGAGATCTCTCCCGGCCGGTGGGATCGGAGGGGTGCGAGGGTGGCCGCCCGCACGCGGGGTCACGCGCGGCCCTCGCCGTAGAGGCGCACGTAGTCGACCGTCATCGACGCGGGGGAGGGTGTCGAGTCGTCGGGAGGGCCGGGCCAGTCGCCCCCGACGGCGACGTTGAGCAGCAGATGCATGTCCTGTTCGAAAACCCAGTCGCCGGGCGCGGGCAACGTCGAGGGAGTCAGGGTGAAGTACGGATCACCGTCGACGAACCAGGTGATACGGCGTGGCTGCTTGTCGACGGCGTAGGTGTGAAACGCCTGCGACGCGTCGGCCGGGAGTTCGGTGGTGCCACCGATGCCGTTCTCGTTGAAGTAGGTCGGCCCGTGCGCGGTGCCGTACACCGTCCGCGGTTCCTGGCCGACCACCTCGCAGATGTCGATCTCCCCCTGCCCGGGCCATTCGACTCCGTTGTCGCCCAGCATCCAGATCGCGGGCAGCAGTCCGGCGCCGGTGGGCATCTTCGCGCGGACCTCCACGCGCCCACGGGTGAGCGCCACCTTCCCCTCCGTGGTCAGACGGGCCGAAGTCCAGGGACAGGACGACTGCGTGAAGCACGGCAGATCGGAACCCTCGGGGGCCGGACGGGCGGAGATCACCAGGTGACCCGCACCGTCGAGGGCGGAGTTGGCCGCGTCGTCCGTGTAGTACTGGAGTTCGTTGTTGCCCCACCCCTCGGCATCCCGGTTGCCCGTTTCGGTGTTCCAGAACCTCTCCGACGGGCGGACGCCCGCCGCTCCGTCGAACTCCGCCTGCCAGAAGGGTGTTTCGCCGACCGAGGGGGAGCGCGGTTCCGCCGGAGCGGATCCGCAGCCGCTCATCAGCCCGACCAGCGCCGACACGAGCGCCAAGCGAGCACGTCGGTTCATCACACTGCTCCTGGAAGGGGTGAGGTGGTCGCACAGTCGAGCACGGTCCGCCTTCCCGCGCTACGGCGGTGTGGGCGAGGGGCACCAGGGCGAACCCGAGTCGACGCCCCGGACACGAACCCTACAGAACGGCGACTCGCAGAGGCACGGGAGGCTACCGCCAGGCACAGGAGTGCGGGAACATCCGCCGTCCGCGCTGCCGCGCCGGACTTCGATCGCCCGCGAAGCCGGACGCACCCGGCCTGATCTCCGGACCGTGTCCTACGGGTTCGGTCGCCGGCCCGCTCATGGGGCGGGGCCGGCGTGGGGATTGAGCGCGTCCCGGGCAGGGGAAGCCACCGGTATGGCCAGGCGACGGAGGACCCCGGTCTCCGGCGGAAACCGAGTCCGCCTTCGCCGGCGACGGATGCCGGCACGTGGCGCCGACGGGGCGGTCGGCCGTTGGACGACGACGGCTACCGCCGCGTTCACCCTCCTGGCGCTCGTAGCCGGCGTGGTAGGGCAGTTCCTGGGCATCTGGAAGGACGTGCTGGAGCAGTTCGGTGGTGACTCGAAGCCATCCCGATCCCCTGCTTCCGCATCGCCGCCCGCAGTGCCGGGCCCGCCAACGGGTTCCTCGTCCCCCTGCGGCCGGTCGGGCGGGGATGTCACGCTGCGCCTGAAGGGAAAGCCGAGCCGTTCGGCGGCGACCGTGGTCGCCACGGTGTCCTGCGTCCTCGCACCCGACGACCATCTCGTCTGGGTGGTACGGAAAGTCACCGGCACCGCCGCCGCCCGCTACGTGCGTTACACGCTGCGCAACGACCTGAGCGGCGGACCGGGCACGTACACGTACGACGCCGTTCTCCGTACGACGCCACCAGGATCCGAGCGGACCGTGTCCGTCCTGCTGATGAACAGCGATACGTACCAGGCGGCGAAGAAGACGACAGACCCCGAGACGGGCTACGTACTCCTGCCGTCGCCCCCTCCCGTCGTGTCGAACTCCGTGCTCATCACGACGCCGGAGTGAACGCAGAGGCAGACGAGACGTCCACCCGCATGCTGAACGTGGGGGCGTGTACACGAGCCGGGCCCGACCTGCGCACACGCCACCGCCTGCACACCGCCGCGTCCGACCGTGGCCGGTCCGGGGGCGCACCAGGAGTGCGTGTCAGGGTGTCTTGACAGATGTCGGCGTGTCAGGGCAACCTGACACGCATGGGAGCTGAGGACACACCGGCCTCGCTGGCCGGACAAGTCACCGCGAAGGACCCCGCTGTCGGACTGCAGGCCGTCGTCGCACTGCGCCGTCTCCTGGAAGAGCTGGAGCGGATGCACGTCGACAACGCACGCGACCAGGGCTGGTCGTGGCAGAGCATCGCCTCGTCGCTGGACGTCAGCAGGCAGTCGGTGCACGAGAAGCATGCGAGCAGGCGCAAGGCCACAGGAAAGAAGGAGGAGTAGAGGTGTTCGAGTTCTTCACCGACCGCGCCAGGCAGGCCGTGGTGCGGTCCCAGGACGAGGCGATCGCCCTCGGACATGACTTCATCGGTACGGAGCACATCCTGCTCGGACTGATCGGCACCGGCGGAAGCACCGCCGGCGACGTCCTGCGGGAGCAGGGAGTCGAACTCACGCGGGCCAGGGAGGAGGCCGTACGGATCCTGGAAGCCGCCGGAGTCGTCGCGACCGGTGGACAGCACGCGAAGGACGCCCTGTCGTCCATCGGCATCGACGTCGAGGAGATCCAGCGCCGCGCCGACGACACCTTCGGTCCCGGCGCCTTCCAGTACCCGAGGCCCGCCTACACGCCTCACGCCAAGAAGGCCCTCGAGCACACCCTGCACGAGGCACGCGCGCTGGGCCACGAGAAGTTCGGTACCGAGCACATCCTGCTCGGCCTTCTCGCAGCGGGAGAGGGACGGGGCCTGGAGGTGCTGGCAGCCCTGGCGGTGGACCCCGCCGGCCTGCGCCGGGCGGTACTCACCAAGGTCGCCGGGGAGGCTCCGTAACCACGGCCCCGGGCGGCGTCACCCGGGGCGCTCCCCGCCCCTTCAGCAGCGCGTCGTGCCCCCGGCCGGTCCGGCGGCAGGGCTCGTGTCCCGGGTGACGGCGAGCAGTGCGGCATCGTCCTGGAGCTCACCCCCGGTGTGCCGGTAGACGGCGGCGAGTACCGCGTCGAGTGCGGCGCCCGGGCCGGACGGAAGGTCCTGGGACAGCGTCGGGACGGGGTCGAAGAAGACGCCGCGGGAGTTCCGGGCCTCGATGACACCATCGGTGAAGAGCACCAGGGTGGCGCCCGGGGGAAGGTCGAACCGGTCGACCCGGACCGCCTCGCCGCCGAACACGTCCAGACCCAGCGGCAGCGACGGCTCGTCCGGGTCGAGCTGGGTCGCCCTGCCACCCTCGACCAGAAGCGGCGCGGGGTGACCCCGGTTCGCGACGCGCAGTACGGAGTAGTCGGGAGCCACCTCGGCGATGACGGCCGTGGCGAAGGACTCCGCGTCCTCCCCGCTCAGGTGCCCGATGTCCTCCTGCATCCGTCCTTCCATCTGTCGGACCACACCCTGCAGGTCCGGCATGTGGTCACTGCCCTCGCGGAACGCTCCGAGAAGGAGGTTGACGGTCCGGACCGCCCGGAGACCTTTGCCGCGTACGTCGGCGATGAGCATCCGGATGCCGTACGGCGTCTCGTGCACCGCGAAGAGATCGCCTCCGATGGAGGCCTCCTCGTGGGCGACCTCGTACCGGGCGGCGACCGCGAGCTGCCCCACCCGCGGTGGCGGGTCCGGCAGCACCGCGCGCTGGACCGCGGCGGCCACCTCGCGGCTCGTCCGCAGCTGCCTCCGGTCCCGTGCCAGCCGCACGTTGAGCACCGACGCGATGCCGGTGAGAAGGGCCAAGGTCGTCAGCAGGACGGGATCGGTGCTGAGGTTCAGACTCCTCTCGACCACCACGAGGGCGAGCCCCGCGAGGATCGCCGCCATGCCGGTGGCGATCGTGCCCCGGAGGGAGAGAACGGGTGCGGCCACTCCCGGGGCGGCCGCGAGCAGCGGGAACGCGCTGGCGCTCCCCAGTGTGCTGACGTCGACCACACACCCGGCGGCGATCAGCGCGGCAGGCAGCCACCGGACCCACCGCTTGGCCGCCGGGTCACCTCGACCGTCTCCCATGCCTGCCCCTGCACATCCGAGGGCACGTGCCGTCAGCGCGCCAGGACCCAGTTTCGGGCATGTCCCCGGTGACGGCGACCGGAGAGACCACGCCGGGTGGACGCGGAGACGTCTGACACGCCCGCTCGGGTACCAGGACAGTGTGCCGCTCCTCGGGCGGCGGGCCGGGACCAGCCTCCGGGCAGTCCCCGCTCCCTTCGAGCGGTCGCGCCGCCGGCAAGACGGGCGCGAGGGGCAGTGGCCGGAAGTCGTCTGTTCCGCCGAGGGGCGACTTGTGTCCGCGTGACGGGGAGCGGGCGGGTGTACGACGTCGGGCATTCCGGCGGTGTGCGGGGGACGGCACAAGCCTCGCGTCCCCCGTCCGCACTGCGTCGCGAGGCTCCCTCTCGATACGGTCGGCCAGCCCCCGGGTGACCGCTACCGCGTCACTTCACGCTGCCGGCCGTGAGGCCCGCACGCCAGTAGCGCTGCAGCAGAAGGAACGCCACGACCAGCGGCAGCAGCGCCAGCAGGGAGCCGACCACCATCAACGGGTAGTAGTCCGGGTTGATCGGCGCGGTGGAGTTCCAGCTGTACAGGCCGAGGCTGAGGGGGTACAGCGACGCGTCGTTGAGCATCACGAGGGGCAGGAAGAAGTTGTTCCAGATCGCCGTCAGCTGGAACAGGAAGATGGTCACGTATCCGGGGGCGAGCATCCGTATGCCTACGAAGAAGAAGCTGCGCAGCTCGTTCGCGCCGTCGACCCGGGCAGCCTCCAGGACCTCGTCGGGTACGTAGGAGGCGGAGAACATCCGTGCCAGGTACACGCCGAAGGGGTTGAACAGGACCGGTACCAGGACCGACCACACCGTGTTCGCGAGCCCCAGGTCGGAGGAGAGCAGGTACAGCGGCAGGGCGAGCACCGTGGCCGGCACCATCACCGAGATCAGGATGAGAGCGAACAGAGGGCGTTTGCCGACGAAGTCGAACTTGTCGAAGACGTAGCCGGCGGCGGTGCTGACCAGGGCGCCGACCGCGGCGCCGCCCACCGCGTAGAGCAGGCTGTTGCCGTACCAGGTCAGGTAAGCGCCGTCGTCCTGGGTGAGGAGAGCGCGGATGTTGTCGACGAGTGCCAGGTGCGACAGGTCGAAGAAGTCGGACGCGAACAGCGCCTCCGCGTCCACTGCGGAGGCCGTCAACAGCCACAGCAGGGGCAGCAACGCATACAGCACGCTCGCACCGACCAGGATGTTCGCGACGATACGGCCGTACGGCCGGGTGGAGGAAGCGGTGGTGGTACTCACGATCGGGCCTTCCTGGGGTCGGGAACGCGCTGGGTACTGCGGGTCGTTCCGCGCGTCACCACGTAGGACAGGGCGCAGCACACGACCAGGAGGAGGACCGAGGCGGCGGACGCCAGGCCGTAGTTGTTGCGGGTGAAGGCCGCGTCGAAGATGTACATGTTGGGCGTGTAGCGCGGGCCGACCAGCGGGGTGGCCCGACTCAGCAACATCGGCTCGGTGAAGAGCTGGAGCGTGGCGATCGTGGTGAAGACGGCCACGGTGGACAGTGTGCTGCGGATCAGCGGCACTTTGATCATCAGGGCCGTGCGCACCGGGCCCGCGCCGTCGACCTCGGCGGCCTCGACGAGTTCGCGGGGAATGGCCCGTAGCGCGGCGAAGAAGATGACGGCGGTGTAGCCGAGCCCGCTCCACAGCGCGATATTCACCAGGGACGGGATCAGCATGCTCAGGCCCAGGAAGTTGACGGTGAGGTCGGCCTTGCTCAGCAGATCGAGGACGGGCGAGATTCCGGGCGTGTAGAGGTAGAGCCAGATGACGGTGGCGATGATGCCGGGCACGGCGTGCGGCACGAACAGCACGGTCTGGCTCAGCTGACGGGCTCGCACCAGTCCCGAGTCGAACAGCAGGGCCAGGGCGAGTGCGCCGGCCAGGACCAGCGGGATGAACACCAGTGCGTACAGGAGGGTGGTGCCGACGCCACGTACGAAGCTGGGATCGGCCAGCACGGCCGCGTAGTTGCGCAGCCCCACGAAGGTGGTGTGCGCGTTACCGAAGCCGAGGCCGGTGTGGGTCTCGGAGAAGAAGCTCAGTCTCACCGCGTACAGGACCGGGATCAGGAACACGGCGAACAGCAGCAGGGTGAAGGGCCCGAGGAGCACCCCGACTGCCTGGCGCCGCGGACTGTGTGAGCGCGCCGCGGTGGTGTGCGGAGCGCTCGGTGCGCCCGTGGTCCGGGGCTTGCCGGGAGCGGTGGTGGTACTCACTTCTGCCTCGCCTTCAGGCCCAGGCTGCGCATGTCGGGCAGGGTCTCGGCCTGCGCGGTGCGCAGCGCCTCGGTGATCTTCGTGCCGTACGAGAGCCTGGCCAGGCCGTTGTGCAGGGAGGTGGCGGTGGCCTGCATCCGTGGCCCCCAGGTCCAGCCTGTGCGCAGCAGGCGGGCCTGGCCGGTCACCAGGCCGTACAGGTCCTGGCCGTCGTAGAAGTCGGTCTTGAACTGATGTGAAGCCGCTTCGACCTGGGTGACCGCAGCGGGGAAGAGGCTCGACCGGCCGCTGGAGAGCCGGGCGGTGATCGCCTCGGGTGTCGTCGACATCCACTCCAGGAAGCGCATGGCGCGCTCCTTGCGCGGGCTGCCGGCGGTGATGGCGTGCAGGGAGACGCCGTCGGTGCCCAGGACCGGCTTTCCCGTGTCCCACTGAGGCAGCGGTGCCACGCGCCAGCGACCGGAGGTGCCGGGCACCGAGGAAGCCAAAGCCGCGAGACCCCACGGCCCCACGATGTGGGCCGCGACCCGGCCGCGGGCCAGCGCGGACATCCACTCCTGGCTGCTGCCGGGGGCCACGAGGAGCAGATCCTCGTCGATCAGCTTCTGCCAGTAGTCAGCGACCCGGCGGGTGGGCTCGTCGAGGAAGTCGACCACCCAGCTGTCGCCTTCGACGGCGAACCAGCGTCCGCCGCTCTGCATGGCGTGGCCGGCCAGCACGTTGTAGGCATTGGGATGGAAGGTGGTCAGATGGATGCCGGAGCGACGCCTGAGTCTGCGCGCCGCGTCGTGGAACTCCCCCCAGGTGGTCGGTACATCGATGCGGTGGGCGTCGAGTATGTCGGTGCGGTAGGCCAGCAGCATGGGGCCCAGGTCCAGCGGGATGCCGTACACCCGGCCGTCGAGCGTGCCGTTGGTCCATGCCTGCGGGCCGAGTTGTGTGCGCAGCCGCGGGGGGACCAGGTCGGTGACGTCGGCGCACACGCCGTCGATGGCGAAGGACGGCAGGTCGGCGTCGACGACGGTGACGATGTCCGGGGCGTTCCCGGCACGGGCAGCGTTGGAGATCTTGGCGTTGCCGCCCGCGAGGCCCGACGTCATGGGGGAGTAGTCGACCGGGTCGTCGGGGTGGGTGGCGTTCCACCGGGCGACCAGGGTGTCGGTGCCGCGCAGGGCCGACCAGAAGGTGACGGGACCGTCGGGGTCGCTCTGAGCACCCGACGTACTGCTGCAGGCCGTCGCGCCGACGCCGGCCAGCGCGGTCCAGAGCCCGGCGGCCAGAACGCCGCGCCTGCTCGGTGAGCGGCCGGGACGCGGGCCGAACGCAGCGCCGTCTGCGGGACTTCCGAGAGCCGCCCCGGTCATGGCAGCCGCCTTGGGATCGGGAAGACCGGAAAGGGAAACAGGGAGGACATGGGCGCACCTCTTCGGGGACGTTCAGGAATGGGCGGGACGGCCGGACGGGGTGGGGCCGGCGGGAGAGGGCGGGGTGTCCGCGAGTGGGTCGAGAGCGTCGAGCACGTGGTGGAACGCGGTCAGTGCATGGTCGAGACGGGCGGCCCGGGGGTACCAGGCACGCTCCCACTCCAGGCTGATCCAGCCCTGGTAGCCGAGCCTGTGCAACTGCTCGGTGACGGCGGCCAACGGGAGGACGCCGTGGCCCGGCAGGATCGGGCGAAGGTCGGTGGGGGTGGCGACATCCTTGAACTGGACGTGCCGGATCCAGGGACCGAGCACGGCGGCGGTGTGATCCGGGGTCTCCCCCGCGCGCCAGGGATTGACCGCGTCCCAGACCGCGCCCACAGCAGGGGAGGCGACGGCCTCGAGGACATCGGTGACCTGTGCGCCGGTGAGGAACTCGTCGTGGGTCTCCAGTAGGACGTCCACGCCCAGCCGCGCAGCCAGCGGGGCGGCCTGGGACAGACGGCGGACCGCTCGCTCGCGCCGTCCCTCCGGCCGGTCGGCTCCGCCGCCGAAGACCCGCACGCAGGGAGCGCCGAGCCTGGCGGCCAGACGCAGGTGCCCGGCCAGGTCCTCCACCACGTCCGCGCCGTCGGCGGCGACCTGGACGTACGACGCCAGGCAGACGATGTCCAGGCCCGCCGAGGCCAGGTGTGCGGCGACCCTGTCGGCTTCGGCGTCCGGCATGCCAGGGTAGGCCAGTTGGCCGTCTGCACAGCGCAGTTCGACACCGTCGCAGGGGCCGGTCCGGGCAAGTCGTACCACCTCGTCGAGGCCTGCTCCAGGGCAGCCGAGTGTGCTGAAGGCACGCCGGTTCACGCCGGAACTCCTTCGAGGGGCAGGGCGACCCGGGCGCCCTCCGCCGCCGAGCGGTACACGGCGAGCGCGGCAGCCACCACCGACCGGCCGTAGGCGGCGTCCACATACCGTGCGCCCGCCTCGCCGCGGGCAGCGGCGACGAAGCCGTCCAACTGGGCTCGCAGCGCCTGCTCCTGCCGGCCGGGGTCGGCGTCGAGCAACCGTACGGAGCTGCCGCCGCGCAGCAGGAACAACCCTTCGGTGGCGGAGACGCGCAGCGTCGCCCGGTCCATGACCACCTCGGTCTCGTCGAAGTACGGGGCGCCGCGGCTGGTCAGGGCGAGGCTTGCGCCGGTGCCGTCGGCCAGCTCCACCAGGGCGAGGGCGTCGGTCTCCACCTCGACGCCGTCCCTGCCCCGGACCACACCGCTGACCTGCCGCACCGGGGAGCCGGTGAGCCATTGGATGCGGTCCAGGCCGTGGGTGCCGACGTTGAGGACGATGCCGCCTCCGGCCAGCTCACGGTCGAAGAACCAGGAGGGCCGCGAGCCGGGCTCGTAGTGCGCCGAGCGCCGGTGCGTCACCAGCACGGGCCGGCCGTGATCCCCGGAGGCGACGAGACGCCGCGCCTCCTGGACCAGCGGGTCGAAGTGCACGACATGAGCGACGGCGAGCAGGGTGCCGGCCCGGTCACAGGCGTCGATCATCCGGGTGCAGTCCTCGACGGTCGTCGCCATCGGCTTCTCCACCAGGACGTGCAGCCCGGCAGCTGCGGCATCGGTGACCATCGGCGTGTGCAGGGAGTGCGGTGCCGCGACGATGACCGCGTCGAGCTCGGCTGCCGCGAACATGTCCCGGTGTGCGGAGAAGACGGGCACACCGGAAGGCGCCAGGTCGCGGGCTGCGGAGGGGAGCGTGTCGCAGATCGCGGCTATCCGGTAGCCCGTGGCGTCCGCCGCCGCCCGGACATGGGCGGCGCCGACGCTCCCTGCGCCGATCACCCCGATGCGGAACCGGCCGGTGATCGGGTTGCTGCTCATGCATGTCTCCTGTCGAAAAGGTGGAAAAAGACCGAACGAAGGGCCGGCCCGGATGGCGAGTGGACGGTGTCGGCAGGGGAAGTCACACCGACGCTGCGGGCCGCACGGCACCGCAGGAGGCGCGGACCACGAGCCGGGGCTGGATCTCCGCGCGGTGGCAGAGGGCGTCGTGGCCCGCCTCCAACCGGCGCAGCAGGAGCTGGGCCGCCAGCGCGCCCACCTCGGCCTTGGGGGGCGAGACCGCGGTGAGTGGTACGTCGCCGACCTCCGCCACCTCGTCGTCGTAGGCGACGACCGCGAGGTCGTCCGGCACCGTCAGCCCCTGGCGCCGGGCCTCGACCACCAGAGCCGCGGCGTCCCGGTCGCCGTGGCAGAAGACGGCCGTGACACCTGCGGCGGCGCAGGAACGCACGTACGCGGCGATCTCCGCCGCCGCCCACCCCTCCTGCCGGGCCACCGAGCCGTCGACGACGTCGAGCCCGAGCAGCGCCGCAGCCTCGTCGAAGCCCTGGGCGACGCGCGCCGACGTGCCGGTACGCCTCCTGCCCAGATGCCCCACCCGCTGGTGGCCCAGGCCGTGAAGGTGACGCAGGGCGAGACAGACGCCGCCGCTGTGGTCGGTGCCCACGTACGACGTGGGGTCGTCAGGCTCCGGCGCCGGGGGCCTGCGCTCCACCAGGACGTAGGGCAGCGGGAGTTCCCGCAGGCCGTCCACGTATCCCTGGGGGTCGCTCATCAGGTGCAGGTTCGGTACGAGCAGCAGACCTTGCACACCACTGTCCAGCATGGCCCGCAACTCGTCCCGCTCGACGCCGAGGTCGTACTTGGACGAGGCCAGGACGACACCTGCCCCCGCCTCCCGCAGCACCCGCTGAACCCCGTCCACCACCCGCGGGTAGTAGTACGTCGTGGACGGCACGAGCACACCGATGAGCCGGCGGCCCTCCGGTGCCCCCGCAGACTCGGGGGGAGCGGAGGCCTCGGGTGTGACGAAGGTGCCGGAGCCCTGACGCCGCTGGACGATGCCCTCGGCGACCAGTTCCCCCACCGCGCGGCGAACGGTATTGACGCTCACCGCCAGCGTCTCGGCCAGTTCCCGCTCGACCGGAAGCTGGGCACCGGGGGCCCACAGGCCGTTCTCGATGTCGACACGCAGACGGTTTGCGAGGTGCAGGTATTTGGGGCGTTGAAGGAATGAATCCTTCTCTCTTGCCGACTTCATTCCAGGAGATTGCGTCAAACACGCTCTTGCGTCAACAGGTTCACAGTGCTTTTGTGGCCACGCGGCAATAAATTGGAGAATTCATTCCTCTCGCAGGAATGAATTCTGGGCGGGAGAGATGATGTGCGAATTGCTGACGGGGATAGCGGACCTTCAGGAGGAACTCGGCCGGCCGGGACCCGGACTGGTGGCCGATGCCCGTTCCTGGCCCGGTGACGTACTGGTCCTGGGGGCGGGCGGGAAGACCGGCTCGGGGATCGCGGCCATGGCCCGCCGCGCGCTCGACGGCGCGGGCCACACGGACTCCCGGGTCCTCGCGGTGTCCCGGTGGACCGACCCGGCCCCGCGCGAACAACTCGCGGAGCACGGCGTCGAGACGGTCACCGCCGACCTGTCCGACCCGGGCGCCCTGGCGGCGCTGCCCGACGCCGGCGCGGTGATCCACCTGGCCGGCGCCAAGTTCGGCACCGCCGCCGCACCCGAGCAGGCGTGGATGACCAACACGGTGCTGCCGGACCACGTCGCCCGGCGCTGGCCCGGAGCCCGGATCGTCGCCCTGTCCACGGGCAACGTGTACGGGATGACCGCCCCGGTCACCGGCGGCTCCCTGGAGAGCGACGCGCCCCGGCCGGAGGGCGACTACGCCCTCACCTGCCTCGGCCGCGAGCGGGTCTTCACCCACGCCGCCCACACCCGGAACACCCCCGTCGCCCTGATCCGCCTCAACTACGCCGTCGAGCCTCGCTACGGCGTGCTGGCCGACCTCGCCCGCACCCTGCTCGCAGGGCAGCCCGTCGCTCTGGACACCGGCGCGGTCAACGTCGTCTGGCAGCGCTACGCCAACGAGGTCGTCCTGCGCAGCATCGGACACGCCCGCGGCGGCACGCCCTTCACCCTGAACCTCACCGGACCGGAGACCGCCGGCGTCCGCACGCTCGCCCTGCGGCTCGCCGAACGCCTCGACGTGAAGGCCGTGTTCACGGGGGAGGCACCCGCCACCAGCCTGCTCAGCGACGCCACCGCATGCCACGCCCTGTTCGGATACCCGGACCGCACCCTCGGGCAGCTCATCGACCTGCAAGCGGCCTGGCTCCGAGCAGGCAACGCACTATGGGACAAGCCGACCAAGTTCGAGCGCAGGGACGGACGCTTCTGATGCCGCCCACCCTCCCCCTGGCCACCGCCGAACTCCTGCACCGCGGCTCCGTCATCCCCGCCCATCCCCTGGCCCTGCACGCCGACCGGACTCTGGACGAGCGACGCCAGCGCGCCCTGACCCGCTACTACGTGGCAGCCGGCGCGGGGGGCGTGGCCGTCGGCGTCCACACCACCCAATTCGCCGTCCGCGACCACGGACTGCTGCGCGCCGTGCTCGAACTCGCCGCGCAGGAGGCCGGCCAAGCCGTCGGCGACCGGCCCTTCCTGCGCATCGCAGGCGTCTGCGGGCCCGTGCGACAGGCTGTCCAAGAGACCCACACCGCCCGCGAACTGGGCTACGACGCTGTCCTCGTCTCACCCGCCGGGCTGCCCGAGGCGGACCTGGACGCCCTCCTGGACCGTAGCGCCGCCATCGGTGAGGTACTGCCCGTGATCGGCTTCTACCTCCAGGAGGCCGTCGGCGGCCGGTATCTGCCCCGCACCTACTGGCGACGGCTGGCCGACCAGGAGTCGACCGTCGCGGTCAAGGCCGCTCCCTTCGACCGCTACCGCACCCTCGAACTCGTCCAGGGCATCGCCGCCTCCGACCGTGGCGACGACGTGGCCCTGTACACCGGCAACGACGACACCATCGTCGCCGACCTGCTCACCCCCTACCACGTCTCCGGCCCGGCGGGCCCGGTCGTACGCCACTTCACCGGCGGGCTCCTCGGCCACTGGGCGGTGTGGACCCGCTCCGCGGTGCGGCTGCTCGACGACATCCACGCCGCCCGCGCCGGCGACCAGGCTGCCCGACGGCGCGCCCTGGCCCGGCTGGCCGGGGACACCGACGCCAACGCGGCCGTCTACGACGTGCGTGGCGGCTTCGCCGGCTGCATCGCGGGAGTTCACGAGGTGCTCCGCCGCCAGGACCTGTTCACCGGCGTCTGGTGCCTGGACCCCGCGGAAGGTCTCTCGCCCGGCCAGGCCGAGGAGATCGCCCGCGTACACACCGCTTACCCCTGGCTCCGAGAGGAGGACGTGTTCGTCGCCGAGGGGCTGCCCCGCTGGCTGTCTTGAGGTCCGCCCCCGAGGTGTGTCCCCACCACCCCATCCGTCCCCGTCGCCGGGACGTACACCGTGAAGAGGAAGGACGAACGATGAAGACGAAGAACCTGCTCCTGGTCGGTGCCGCGACCAGCGTGCTCGCCACCCTCACCCTGACCCCTCAGGCCATGGCCGGGCGCATGGAAGAGACGCGCGCCGCCGCCCTGCAGCCGAACGGCTTCGAGCGGCCGACCGCGGGCAACCCGTACACCATCTCCGACTGGGCCGCGGACGGCTGGCCCCATGCCGACGGCGGCGCATCCGAAGGCTGGAACACCCGTACGCGCGTGGACAGCAGCACCCCCGCACACAGCGGGAGCAAGTCGCTGCGCGTCTTCTATCCCAAGGGCCAGATCGACCCCCAGAACTCAGGCGCCCTCGCACCCTTCAGCATCCCCAAGGCCCGTGAGTACTACCTGTCGTTCTGGGTGAAGTTCAGTAGCGACTTCAGCTGGGGCACCACCCTGTTCGCGGGCAAGGTCGGTATCGGACTCGCAGGCGGAAAAGCCTGCTCCGGAGGGCAACCGTGCACCGGAACCAACGGCTTCACCTCGCGCCCGATCTGGAGCAAGAGCGACGGCAAGGCAGCTGTGTACTACTACAGCATGGAACACGAGGGCGAGTACGGAGACGACATAGTCCTGCAGAAGGACGGCGCCGATATCCGTTGGCCCAAGGGCAAGTGGGTCAACGTCGTCCAGCGCCTGAAGGTCAACACCGTCACCGGCGGGCAAGCGAATGCCGACGGTGAGATCGAGATCTTCTACAACGGCGAGTCCGCCGCCAAGAAGACCGGTCTGAGCTTCGTCAGCAACGGCGACCAGATCGACAAGGCGTACTTCTCCAGTTTCGCCGGCGGCGGCACGGCCGAGTTCGCCCCGGCCAATGACGGTTACGTCTGGTACGACGACATCAAGGTGTCCACCAACCGCGCGGACATCTGCGAGCTGAGCACCTGTCGCTGAACGACCGTACCTGCCGTGCCGGGAGGCCCCCGCGGCCTCCCGGCACGGCAGCTCACCCGCCCCGGAGAACCTCCTTGCCCACCACGCCCTTCCCCGTACCCCGCTCGCTCACCACCTTCCCGGGCGGCGCTCCCGCCGGCACTCCGGTGACCACGACCCTCGACCCCGCACTACCTCCCCAGGGCTACCGCCTGCGCACCGGCCCGGAAGGCGTGAGCGTCCACCACCGGGACCCGGCCGGGCTGCGCTACGCCCTCCAGACCCTCGACCAACTGCGCGCGGCACCCGACTTCCCCGAAACCGGCTACGACATCTCGGACCACCCCGACTTCGAGCGCCGCGGCTTCCTGCTCGACATCAGCCGGGACCGAGTGCCCACCCGCCGCACCCTGGCACGCTGGGTCGACATCCTCTCCCTGGCCCGCTTCAACCAGTTCGAGCTGTACACCGAGCACACCTACGCCTTCCCCGACCACCGGCAGGTCTGGCAGGACGCGTCCCCGCTCACCGCCGGCGACCTGCGGTGGCTCGACGCACGCTGCGCCGCGGCCGGAATCGACCTGGTGGTGAACCAGAACACCTTCGGGCACATGGAGCGCTTCCTCGCCCACCCGGCCTACGCGCACCGCGCCGAGAACCCCGACGGCTTCGAGCGCGGTGGAGCCCATCACCCGCCGAGCACCCTCGCCCCCACCGCCGCCAACGCGGACTTCGCCGGAAGCCTGCTCACGGAGACCACCGCGCACGTCCGCGCCCGGCGGCTCAACATCGGCGCCGACGAGCCGTTCGAGCTGGGGACCGGCCGGTCCCGGGACCGGGCGCGCCGCGACGGTCTGGGCACGGTCTACTTCGACTACGTCACCTCCGTGCTACGGCCTTGGCTGGACGCCGGGTACACCGTGCAGTTCTGGGCCGACGTCTTCGCAGGCCACCCCGAGCTGCTGGACCGGGTGCCACCCGGCGCGATACCCGTGCTCTGGCAGTACGACGCTCCACGGCACATCGCGGAGGTCATGGACATCGGCAGCACGGAGGCCGGTGCCTGGCAGCTACGCGGCGCCGACCTCCATCGCCTACGCGACGGCTTCGCCTCCCACGGCAAGCTCCTCGGTGACGCCAGGATCCCTTACTGGGTGGCGCCCGGGGCCGGCAACTGGAACAGCGTCGTCGGCCGCCTCGACAACGCCGTGGAGAACATGGTGGACGCCGCCGAGGCGGGCCTGGCCCACGGGGCCTCGGGCTACCTGCTCACCGCCTGGGGCGACAACGGCATGTGGGACCCGCCGTCCGTCACCTTCGGCCCCGCCGTGTTCGGCGGCGCGGCGAGCTGGTGCCTGGACACCAACCGGGAACTCGACGTCGGTGCCGTACTCGACGACCATGTGCTGCTGGACGCGGCCGGGCTCGCCGGGAGTGTCCTGGTGCGCCTGGGCAGCGTGTACCGGCTGTTCGGGGTCCCACTCCTCAACGGGTCCCCCGTCGCGCGCACGCTGTTCCCCGACACCTCGCTACCACTGCCGGACCTGCCGACGCCGGCCGCCCTGGACGCCGCCGCCGACGCCCTCGCCGAGAGCCGCCGCGACCTGTCCGTCACCGATCTGGCCGCAGCCGACGGCGACGTCGTCGTGCGTGAACTCCTGCACTCGATCGACCTCGCGGAGTTCGCCGTGGACGTCCTGCGCGCACGCACAGCAGTCACAGCCGGAGCCGACGCGATCCCCGCCGACACGGCCCGTCGGCTGCTGCGGCGCCTGCAACCGCTGCTCGCCGAGCAGCAGGCCTGCTGGCTGCTGCGTTCGCGCCCCGGTGGCCTCGACGACAGCCTGACCCGAATCGACCCACTGCGTCACCAACTGCAGCGGGCGGCCGACCGATGACGCGTACCCCGACGACGCCGGACGTCGAGGAGTGGCTGGGCATCCTCGGCCTCCAGAACGCCACGGGCGACATCCCCGGCCCCGAGCCCATGGCGCCCGACGAGGCCCTCCGCCGTATGCGACTCCTCGCCGTCCCCGCCGAGGACAGGGGGCCCGTCCTGGCGACACTGCCGGACCCGGTGCGTGCCCCTGACCGGTGGCAGGCACTGCGCCGCTGCCACCGGACCCTGTTCTCCCGGTCCGCGCCACCGCCGCAGGAGACAGTCTGGCCCGACGCGCCCGCTGCTCTCATGGAGGCAGGACGCTACTTCTACCTGCACCTGTACCTGCTGGCACTTCCGGCAGCCCTCGAACGACAGAGACGCCTCGGCATCCCCGACGACATCGTCGCCGCCACCTTCGCCGACGTCGGCGCCAAGATGACCACATACCGCCTCGCCCACCGCACCGGCGGCTTCGACCGGCAGCGGTGGGCGATGCGGCACTTCCGCGGCACGCTGCACCGAATCGGACGCCTGCAGTTCGAGCGCACCACGTTGGACTCAGCAGCGCTCGGCGGCTCGCCCGGGACGGACGGGCCCGCGGACGGCGAGCGGGTCCTGGCCGTGCACATCCCCGAAGAGGGGCCGCTGACGCCGGCCGGGTGCGACGCATCGCACCGGGCAGCGCGGCACCTCTACGCACAGCATTTCCCCGACGAGGCCTTCCGGTTCGCCACCTGCAGTTCCTGGCTCCTGGACGACCAACTCGCCGCGTACCTGCCTTCGACTTCGAACATCCTCCGCTTCCAACAGCGCTTCACCCGCTTCGGGAGCCGACCCGTCGGCGACGCCGACATCCTGCAGTTCGTCTTCCACCTCCGCCCCGGCACGACCGACCTCGCCCGGCTGCCGCAGCGGACAGCGCTGCAACGCGCCGTGGTTGACCACCTACAGGCGGGGCGCCACTGGCATCTCGCCCACGGCTGGACCGCCCTGCCCGCACCGCCGGAGAACGCCGAACGTCCCCGTACGTCGGCGGTGAACAGCGCGCACCCGGTGAAGGATCACTTCTCTCGAAGGCCGCCCGGGTAGGACCCGGCGCAGCGGGACCCGTCGGCGGCCCCTGCGAGGGCGGCGGGTGGCGAGTGCGGTGACCCGCACCACCAACAGCGTGGTCTCCGGCTCCTGCGGAGACACACTCAGGCAGTGGACCGTGTCCACGCGGACCCTGTGCCCGTCGTCCCTCATCGGCGCGGACGCCAGCCGGAAGGGGCGCAGTTCACCGTGCAGGTATCGGTGATCCTTCCCCAAAGCTTCACCCAACCTCCCTATAGTTGAACTGCGTTGATCGTATGGCCGCAACGCCCGAAGCCGTCCTCCTGGAGCCCGTACGATGCAGACCCCCTCCTTATCCGCCGGGTCCGCCCCCGCCCCCGGCGGTGGCTGCCCGGCACGCCTCGCGACCGGCCCCGTGCCCCTCGGCGGGCCGGAGTTCCACACCGCGCCGCAGGCCCTGTACCGCACCATGCGTCACACCTACGGGCCCGTGGTGCCGGTCGAGCTCCCCGGGGGCTTCCCCGCCTGGCTCGTCGTCGGCTACCGGGAACTCCACCAGGTCACCAGCGACGGCGAGTTGTTCCCGAGGGACGTCGGGCTGTGGAACCAGTGGGCGAACATCCCGGAGGACTGGCCGCTGCTGCCCATGGTGGGACGGCCCATGCCGTCCATCTACTTCACCGCGGGCGCCGAGCACCGGCGGCACTCCCGCATGGTGGTGCCCGCCCTCGAAGGAGCGGATCCGTTCGAGATCCGGAGCCACTGCGAGCAGCTCGCCGACCGGCTGGTCGACGACATGTGCAACCGGGGTACGGCCGATCTCGTCGCGGACTTCGCGGAGCCGCTGCCCGTCCTCGTCCTCGCCCGCCTCGTGGGTTTCCCCGACGAGGAAGGCGCCGACATCGCCCGGGTCCTGAAGGACCTGGCAGACGGCGGGCCGGGGGCGCAGGAGGCGTACGGACGGTTCGGGGAGCACATGCGGCGGCTGGTGGCCGCCAAGCGGGCCGTACCGGGGGACGACGTCACCTCGCGCATGCTCGCCGATCCGGAACCCTTCACGGACGAGGAGTACGCACTCGACCTGATGGCCGTCACGGCCGCAGGGCACCTCACCACCGCCGACTGGATCAGCAACTCCCTGCGGCTCATGCTCACCGAGGACGAGTTCGCCGACTCCCTCTCCGGTGGCCGGCGCAGCGTCGGTGACGCCATGAACGAAGTGCTCTGGGAGGAGAGTCCCACGCAGATCCTCGCCGGCCGCTGGGCGGCCCGCGACACCCGGCTCGGCGGGCGCAGCGTCCGGGCCGGGGACATGCTTCTGCTGGGACTGGGGGCGGCCAACACCGACCCGCTGGTACGTCAGGACATGGGGGGCGGCCGCCGCGCGAGCAACGGCGCCCACCTCGCGTTCAGCCACGGCGAGTACCGCTGCCCCTTCCCGGCCCAGGAGATCGCCGAGACGATCGCCCGCACCGGTATCGAGGTTCTGCTCGACCGGCTGCCGGACCTCGAACTCGCGGTACCGGAAGCCGAGTTGGTACGCCGGCCATCCGCTTTTCTCCGCGGGATGAACGCGCTGCCCGTCCGGTTCGCCGCCGTACGAACGACAGGAGACCTGCTGTGACCTGCCCGCATACCGCCCCCGTGGTCATCGACCCCATGGTCCGGGACCTGGACGGTGAGACCGAACGGCTGCGCCGGGCCGAGCCGCTCACCCGCATCGATCTCCTCGGAGTTCCCGCCTGGGCCGTCACCCGGCACGCCGAGGCCAGGCACCTCCTCGTCGACAGCCGGCTGGTGAAGGATCTCGACGCCTGGGAACTCTGGCGGAGCGGTGAGGTGACCCACGACTGGCCGCTGATCGGCATGATCGACGCCGGACGCTCCATGTTCACCGTCGACGGGGACGAGCACCGGCGGCTGCGTACCAAGACCTCCCAGGCGCTCACCCCACGCCGGCTGGAGGCGATCCGCCCGGACATCGAGAAGTTCACCGAGGAACTGCTGGACGCGCTCGCCGAGCAGGGCGCGGACGGCGTCGTCGACCTCAAGGCCGTCTTCGCCCAGCCGCTGCCCATGCGCGTGGTGGGCCTGCTGATGGGCGTGGACCGGGCCCTGCACCCCATGCTGACCCGCAAGTACAAGGCGTTCTTCTCCATGCTCACCCCGCAGGAGGAACGGCTGGCACTGCTCGCGGAGCTGGACGTCTTCTACACCGAACTCGTACGGGAGAAGACGGCGCGCCCCACGGACGACCTCACGAGCGCCCTGATCCTTGCCGAGGAGGGCGGGGAGCCGCTGACCGAGGAGGAGGTCGTCGGCAACCTCAAGGCCATGGTGGCCGCCGGGCACGAGACCACGATCGGGCTCGTCCTCAACGCCGTCCGCGCGCTGCTGACCCACCCCGACCAGCTGAGGAAGGTGCTGGACGGGGAGGTGCCGTGGGAGTCGGTGATCGAGGAGACGTTGCGCTGGGACACCCCCACCACCCACCTGCTGATGCGTTTCGCGACCGAGGACGTGCGGGTCGGCGACCAGGTGATCTCCGAGGGGGAGGGGGTCGTGATCTCCTACCGGGCCATCGGCAGGGACACCACCCAGCACGGGGAGGACGCCGGCGTCTTCGACGTCACCCGGCCGGCGCCCATCCGGCACATGACCTTCGGCCACGGCCCCCACATCTGCCCGGGCGCCGCCCTGTCACGGGTGGAGGCGGGCATCGCGCTGCCCGCGCTGTTCGGCCGCTTCCCCGGACTGAAGCTCGCGATACCCGACGAGGAGATCCGCAAGCTGCCGGTGATGACGCAGAACGACATGGAGGCGTTCCCGGTGCTCCTGCACGGCTGAGGCGGTCGTGCGGGGCGCGTCGCACAGGTGTCGGTCCCTCGCTGACGCCTCCGGAGCCGCCGTCGCGCTGCCGCGGGGCCATGAGCTCCGGAGGGGGACGGAGGTGCAGGTCAACCGGCCCTGGGGGTTCGCGGTGGACGCCGTCGTCCCCCGTGGCCCGACAGCGCGTCCGGTCGCCCGCCACCCGGCGGCGGTTCTTCGCGTAGGCAACCGATGGGGTGTCCGGTCCTGCCGGGCGGGTGACGACAGCCGTGGCACCTCGCCGTCCGGACCGGCATGAGCGGCTTCCCGGGGAGGACGACCGCTTCGCCGGGTACCGCACCACCGGTCCCGGGCGGGCAACGGCCGGCGCCGGCTCCCGGCATCCGCGACGGCAGCTCAGGAGGCCGCCGACCGGCTCGGTGACTGGACACCCCCGACGTCCTGAGACACGGTGGGGGAGCGACCGGAGCGCCGTGCGGCAGTGGGGCCGCACAGGGTCGAAGCGCTTCGACTGGCGCCTCCCCGGCACTCTGGACAGTACCAGGGAGCGAGTCTAGTGTTCACGGTGTCTGTGCATGTCAGAGGTGAGCGGCAGCGGCACGAGGTGCTGTTGAAGCGCTTCACCAACTCTCCTCTTCGCCCCTCTCATCCGTAAGGAAGAGCTGAATGGTCACGCTTGCCGAGGTCGCCCAGCACGCCGGAGTCTCCGCGAGCACGGTGAGCTACGTCCTCAGCGGGAAGCGGTCGATCTCCGCCACCACCCGGGAGCGGGTGGAACACAGCATCCAGCAGCTCGGCTACCACCCCAACGCGGGTGCGCGGGCCCTCGCCAGCAGCCGGTCCAACATCATCGCTCTGATGGTGCCCCTGCGCACGGACATGTACGTACCGGTGATGATGGAGATCGCCATCGCCGTCGCCACGACCGCCCGCACGCACGGGTACGACGTGCTGCTCCTCACCGGTGAAGAGGGCCCCGCGGCCGTGCGACGGATCGCCGGGAGTTCCCTCGCCGACGCGATGATCCTCATGGACGTCGAACTGCACGACGAGCGGCTGCCGTTGCTGCGTGAGTCGGGGCACACGGCGGTCCTGATCGGACTGCCCGCCGACCGGACCGGACTGACCTGCGTGGACCTCGACTTCGAGGCGACCGGCGCGCTCTGCGTCGACCATCTCGCGGGGCTCGGGCACCGCGACATCGCGGTGATCGGCGAAGCCGCCGCCGTCTACGAACGGCACACCGGTTTCGCCGAACGGACCGTGGACGGCATCCGCGCCAAGGCGCAGGAGGCGAACGTCCGGGTCCTGCACCGGCCGTGCGAGGGCGGGTACGCGGCGATGGCCGGCACCCTGGCCCGGATCTTCGACGAACGGCCGGGCACCACCGGGTTCGTCGTGCAGAACGAGGCGGCGGTCGAGCCGCTGCTCAACCTGCTGCAGCAGCAGGGGCGAGCGGTTCCGGAGGACGTGTCCGTGGTGGCCGTCTGTCCCGAACAGGTGGCCACCCAGGCCTCGGTGCGGCTCACCTCGGTGGCCATTCCCGCCCAGGAGATGGGCCGCCGTGCGGTGGAGCAGGTGGTGGCGAAGCTCGCGGGCCGCGGTTCGGACGAAGTGGAGCTGCTGGAGCCGGTGTTGACCGTCCGGGCGAGCACGGGCCCGGCCCCGTCCTGAAGTCCGCAGGGAGTCTCCACCCGATGGGGTGAAAGCTCCGCAGGGTGCCTCACGGGGACCGGGGGCCCAGCGGCGGTATGGAGGCCCGTGGGCCTGGGAATGAACCTGGTTGCTGAAGATCCGACGTGATAGCTTCGCGATCGGTCGTGAGGGTGGAACCGACTCGTTGGGGGATGGTCGGTGGGAGCACACGTATCTCAGGGGCCCGGCGAGGGTGACGCGTACCTCATCGGGGTGCTGGTCAACGAGTTGTGCGCGCTGCCGTGCGTGCGCGATCCCGACCAGTGCATCCACCTGGTGGCGCTCGTGGGATGGCACCTCGGCGTCGAGATCACCTACCTGCGCAGGACCCCACGCGTCGACATGCTGGCGCTCGTCATGGACGTGATGAAACGCGAACGGGGCCTGGAGGCCCTGGTCCTCGCCGTCGGTGTCGTCGCCGGCCCGGAGGACTCCGCCCGGCTGGCCCGTCTGGTGGGCAGCGGTCTCCCCGGCGAAGAGGTGAGCGAGCCCGACCCCGAGTTCGACGACACCGCCGTCCAGGAGATCCGGCGACTGCTCGCCGAGGTGCGCGGCGGTCACGACTCCCGTCTCTACACGATCCTCAACCACGAGCTCGGGGTGGACGTCCCGCACGGGCAGTCGCCCGCCCAGCGCTTCGACTTCCTGTGCGGGGTCAGCGCCCAGGCCGACGGACTGCCCCCGGCCCTGGTGCTGGTCGAGGTCCTGGCCCTCGACCAGCAGCCGGCGCTGCGCGAGTCGCTCATGGAGTGGTCCGACCGGTGGGCCCTGGGTGCCGGCCCCGAGCTCGTACGGGCTCTCGAGGACCGCAGGCGCGCGCTCGCCGCCCTCCCGAGGAGCGACCCGGAGGTGCCACGCTGCCTGGTCGTGATGGTGGAGCCCGCCGACGACGGTTCGGCCGACATCTACGTACGCCATTGGGTCAACGCCGCACCCGGATACTGGGAACCGATGGCCGGAGACGTGGAGCGCACCACCCTGGACGCCCTGGCGGGGGCGGTGGAGCGGGCCATCGGCCGGGGTGCGTCACGCTGGGCGGATGTCTCCGAGACCGAGCACGACCCCACGGTCCAGGTCGAGTTCGTACTGCCCTTCTGCTACCTGAACCACGACATGGCCCGGCTCGAACTGGGTACGCGCACCCATGTCCCGATGCCCCTCGCACTTCGCTACCATGTCCACCTGCGGAGCCTCGAACGCATGAGGAGCCGCGACACCGAGGAGCTCGGGCGCTGGCGGGCCCGTTGGGCACAGCTCAGGAAGATCGGCGTGGCAGAGCCCCATCGCTGGCACGGGGAGCGTGGCGAACGGCTGGACCGATGGCGCGCCGACCTTGCCGCCAACCCCCGGCTGACCGCGGTCATACTCGATGTTCCCGCACTGCCCGACCGCGGTCTGGACGCGCTCATCATCGCCATCGAACAAGGAGTGGGCCTTGCGGCGTGGGACCGCAGAACCGACAGCCCCGATCTCTCGGGTGAGGTGCTGACCCTGCTGCTCGCACATCCGCCGTCCCAACTCCCTTCAAAGGTAAGTCAGTTACGCAAGGAAGCCGAAGGGCTCGGGCGTGACAGTCTCTCCGTCGGCAAGCACATGGCCTTCTTCTGGGACGATCCGTACCGCCTGGTCGACTGTGAGGAGTTGACGGCATGACCGAGCAGGAATCGGCATCGCGCCCCGTCGCGCCGCCCTCCTGGAGGGTGTTCCACGCGACGGGCCGGCCGCCCGCCGGGGAGCCGCCGGTACTCCCGTCGCCGCCCCCGTGGAGAACCTTCTCCGGCAGTCCCGAGCAGCAACCCCCGCCCGACGACGCCCAGTCGGCGCTGCGCCGGCTCGGCGCCGTGCAGGGGGGCGCCCAACTGCGTGACGAGGAGATCGACGCGGTCAACGCCGCGCTCCTGCTGCGCCGGCCCCTGCTGATCACCGGGCCCCCCGGTGTCGGGAAATCCACCCTGGCCTATCTGATCGCCCTGGAACTGGGCCTCGGCCGGGTCCTGCCCTGGAGCATCGTGAGCCGCACGACGCTGCGCGGCGGGCTCTACGAGTACGACGCCATCGGGCGGGCGCAGGCCATCGCCGCCTGGCGTGCGGGCGCGGGGAGCGGGACCGACGCGCGGGGCGACGCTCCGGAGCTCGGGGACTTCCTGACCCTCGGCCCGCTGGGAACGGCGCTGCTCGCCTACCGCAGGCCCCGCGTCCTGCTGGTCGACGAGCTGGACAAGAGCGACATCGACCTGCCCAACGACCTGCTCCACGTCCTGGAGAACGGCTGCTACGACATCCCCGAGCTGGTGCGCGCCGGTGAGGGCGACGTCTCGGTCTTCACCGACGACCCGCACGGCCGGGCCGTCATCGGCTCGGGCCGGGTCGAGTGCGCCGAGTTCCCCGTCGTCGTGATCACCAGCAACGGCGAGCGCGAGTTCCCGGCCGCCTTCCGCCGTCGCTGCCTGCCCCTGGAGATGCGGCCGCCCGGCCGGGAGCAGCTCGTGTCGATCGTCGTCAGCCATCTGCGGCAGCGTCCCGAGGGCATCGAGGAGATCGTCGACGACTTCGTCAGACGCCTGGACGGCGGCGGTACCCAGTCGGTGGACCAGCTGCTGAACGCCGTGCAACTCACCACGGCCCATGGATTCCGGGCCGACGGCGAGGGGCGTAATCTCATTGAGATGCTCCTTCGCGACCTCTCGAAAGGCCGCTGATGAACGGCTTGCCACGGGAACGCGCCCCGGACTCGACGGCAGCGTCGAGCGGTGCGGCGACCGGTCGCACGGCGGACGGCACGAGCTGGCGGGACCTGGGGGACGCCGTCTGGCTCGCGGCGGCGTGGCGCCGGGCCGGCCGTTCCTCGCACGGCGGGACCGACCCCGCCGGGGGAGCGTTACCCGACGAGGGGCCGGAGCCGCTGCCCACCGACCTCCCGCTCCCGGCCGCCGACTCGTGGTCCCCGGAGACCGTGCCCGCCGGGAGCACGCACACCCTGGACCCGCGCGACCTCGTGCTGCGCGCCGTCGAGGAGGCCAGGTCCGGTCGCCCGGAGGCCGTGCTCCCGCCGTCCCCGCGCCCCTCACGGCACACCGTGCCGCTGCGGCTCGCCAGGGCACTGCGCGGGCTGGGCCGAAGCGTTCCCTCCCGCCACCAACGCCGCCTCGACGAGGAACGCACCGCCGAGCACGGGCTGAGTGACGGCCTGTGGATCCCGTACCTCGAACCGGTCCAGGAGCGGGCCTTCGACTTGATGCTCCTCGTGGACAGCGCGCCCACCATGCCCGTATGGGCGGACACCGTCAGCCGGTTGACGGACGAGGCGGTGCGCAGCGGTGCGTTCCGGGACGTCCGTACCGTCGATGTCGCCCTGCCCAGCGGCGCCGCCCCCGTCCTGCGCTGGCCGGGAAACCGGCACGCCCACCCCGCCGAGCTCCTCGACGGCCGGGGGGCCCGGCTGTTCCTCGTCGTCACCGACGGGCTTGCGCCCGGCTGGGCGGACCGCGGGGCCGACGAACTGCTGGGGAGGCTCTCGGCCGCCGGCCCCACGGCCCTCGTCCATCTGCTGCCCCCGTACCTGCGCCACCGGTCCTCCGTGTACCCCTTCCGGGCACAGCTGGACGCCGGCGGCTTCGGCGCCCTCAACCGGCACTTCCTGTGCCACTCCCTGCACGGGGTACCCGAGGGCGGCCGCGCGCTCACCGGTTCGGGTGACGGTTCCGTGGCCGTCCCGGTGCTCAGCCTGCGCCCCGGCTCCTTCCGGGCCTGGGCCGATCTGGTCACGGGTGAGCGCGGGGTGCGCCGGGCGCTGCCGGTCGTCCTCGCCGGGGCGATGGCCAAGGGAGTGTCCACGCCGGGACTGCGCACCCCCCGGATCGACGGGCCCCGCGCGGCCGCGGACGCCGTGCGCAGGTTCGTCGCCCTGGCCAGCCCGCTCGCACGTCAGCTGGCCGTGCTGCTCGCCGTGGCGCCGATGCGGTTCGACGTCATCCAGGAGCTGCGCGACCGCGCCTTCCCCGAGTCGGGCCCCGACCATCTCGCCGAGATCATGATGGGCGGGCTCATCGACTGGGAGCGCGACGGCGACGGAGGCCCGGACTTCGCGGACGGGGTACGCGAAGCGCTGCTGGCCACCAGCAACCGCACCCAACTCGCCCGTGCGGTGGGCCTGCTGGCGGAGTCACGGACCGGCCGCACCCAGGGCATCCGGCTGCGCGCCGCGCTGCGCGACCCGGCGCGCGCCGCCCTGCCGGACCGGGCGGGCGGCCAGGCCTGGCTGCGCATAGAACTCGCCGTGCTGCGCGCCCTGGGCGGGCAGCCGTACCGGGCCAGGGCGGCACGTCTGAACACCGTCCTGCTGCACGGCGCGGGTTCGGCGGCAACGGGGACCAGAGATGATAAAGAGGCATTTGACGTGAATGAGAATGCCGCCGCTCTCCGGTCGCATCCGGCCGTTTCCACAGGAGGATCCGTGTCGTCCACGACACCCGCAGAAGTTGACCAGGATGCCCGGAGGGCCGACCAGAGCATGGAAGTCACCGCACCGGAGCTACGCTTCGTCCGCACCGGCCAGCCGAAGATCATGGGGAACGTCCCACCGAAGAACCCCAACTTCACGGGGCGGGAAAGCCTTCTGGCGGCGGTGGAACGGCAGTTGCGTGAGGACGAGACCACGGCCGTCCTGCCGCACGCGCTGCACGGCATGGGCGGGGTCGGTAAGTCGCAGATCGCGGTGGAGTACGTCTACCGCCACAGCGGCGAGTTCAACGTCATCTGGTGGATCCCCGCGGAGCAGGAGAACCTGATCCTCGGAGCCCTCGCCGACCTGGCCCGCAGCCTAGGCCTGGAGGTCGGCCCGCAGGCCAACGCCGCCGTCCCGGCCGTCCGCGAGGCACTGCGCACCGGAAAGCCCTTCGACAACTGGCTCCTGGTCTTCGACAACGCCGAGGACATCGAGGCCGTCCGCTCCTACTTCCCCAACGGCGGCCCCGGGAAGATCATCGTCACCTCGCGCAACCGCGAGTGGGAACGCGTCGCCACCCCCCTCAGTGTCGACGTCTTCGACCGCGACGAGAGCATCGCGCTCCTGCAGCGCCGCGCCCGCGGCCTCAGCACCGCGGACGCCGACCGCCTCGCCGCCGCGCTCGGCGACCTGCCGCTCGCCGTCGAGCAGGCGGGTGCCTGGCACGCCGCGACCGGGATGCCCGTGGACGAGTACCTGGGCCTGCTGGAGGAGCGGCGGCCCGAGATCCTCGAACTCGACCCGTCCCCCGACTACCCGCTCCCGGTCGCCGCGGTCTGGGACATCTCACTGAGCCGCCTCTCGCAGGACAACCCCGCCGCACGCCAGCTCCTGGAGATCTGCGCCTGCATGGCGCCGGAACCCATTCCGCTCAGCCTCTTCCGGGGCGGCCGCAACGTCGAGATCACCCCCGAACTCGACCCGGTCCTGCGCGACCCGCTGCTGCTCGCCCGCGCCACCCGCGACCTCAGCAAGCTGTCCCTGGTCAGGCTGGACCACAAGACCGGCACCCTGCAGATGCACCGGCTCATGCAGAACGTCATCGTCGCCAGGATGGACCCCGAGGAACGGGCCAGGATGACACGGGCGGCCCACCTGCTGCTCACGACGGCCAAGCCCGGCGCACCCGCCTCCCCGGACCAGTGGCCCGCCTACCAGGCGATCCTGCCTCATGTGATCGCCTCCAAGGCGGTCGAGAGCTCCGACGCCTGGGTCCGGGACCTCGTCTACGACATGGTCATGTTCCTGTACTACTGGGGGGCGCACGAGTCGGGCGCGGCCCAGGCCCGGCTGGCGTGGGCAGCCTGGCGTGCCCAGTCCGGGGACGAGGACCTGCACGTCATCAGGATCACCAAGCTTCTCGGCTTCTACCTGAGGCTGCTCGGCCGCCCCGCCGAGGCGGTCGAGCACAACGAGCGGGCTCTGGCGATCTCGCGGGGTGCGCAGATCCCCGACGAGGAACTCATCGACTCCATGTGGCAGATGGCCGGCGCCCTGCGGTACCAGGGCGAGTTCCGGCAGGCCAGCGATCTGGCGGAGGAGGCCTACGCGCGCGCGAGTGACCTGTTCGGTCCGGACGACCCCACCACGCTGAGCGCCGCGCACGACTACTGCGTGACGCTGAGGCTGAACGGCCGGTTCGCCACGGCGCGGGAGATCGACGAGGAGACGGCACGGCAGCGCGAACTCCTGTACGGCCCCGCGAGCGGACTCACCCTCAACACGCTCAGCGGACTGGCCATCGACATCCGTGAGGCGGGTGACTACGTCGGCGCGCGTGCGCTGCAGGAGTCGAACTACCTCACCTACGTCACCCATTTCGGCGAGACCAACGCCTCCACCATCCGGGCCGCGCTGAACCTCGCCGTCTGCCGTCGCCGGGCGGGTGTGACCGAGGGGGGCGCCGCTCTGGCCGAGCAGACACTCGAACGCTTCACCACTCGCTACGGCCTCAACAACACGGACGCCCTCGGCGCCGCGGTCCACACGATGGTCGAGCGCCGACTGAACGGCGACCTCGCGGGGTCCAGGGAACTCGGTGAGCAGACGCTGACCGCGTACCGGAAGGTGCTCGGCGACCGCCACCAGTACACACAGTTCGCCAAGGTGAACCTGGCGGCGACGATGCGGGCCCAGGGCGACATCGACGGGGCCGAGAGCCTGGACACCGGAGCCCTTGCGGACCTGGGTGGCACCCTGGGCGAAACCCATGTCGCCACCCTGACCGCAGCCATGTGCCGGGCCAACGACCACTACGCCCGGCTGGACTTCACCCGGGCCAGGAACGCCGATACCGCGGTCCTCGCGAAGCTGTCCGAGACCGCGGGTGCCGACCATCCCCTGACCCTCGCGTGCACCGCCAACCTCTCGCTGGACCAGCGCGGTCTCGGCGAGTCGGCGGAGGCCGACCGGCTCAACACCCTCGCGGTGGACGGCCTTGCGCGGGTGATCGGGGACAGCCACCCGTGGCACACCGCGGCCAGATTGCACCAGCGCATCGAGTGCGACATCACGCCGCTGCCGATGTGACACGGCGGGGAACGGACAACCGCCGGCCGGCCCACCGCACGCGCGCGGTGGGCCCGGCCGGCGGCAACGAGCCGACGGGGGCGCACACATGACCACGGTGGTCTTCACTCATGGCACGGGTGTGCGTGAACCACACCTCACCACGCTGCTCACGCAGGTCGCTTCGGGCCTGACGGCGACGGCGCCGCACGCGCGCCTGCTCGCCTACCGGTGGGGCGAGCGGTACGGTGCCGCGCTGGCCGCCGACGGCGTCAGCATCCCCGCACCACCCAGCTCAGGAACAGGCCGGGACGCCGCGGAGCCCGGGGAACGGGACGAGGCGCAGGAGTGGGCCCGGCTCTACGAGGACCCGTGGGCCGAACTGGCGGCGGCGGCCGCCGGAGCGGCCGGCCGCGTCACGCCGCCCGGAGCCGCCTTCCCGGACGAACGCCCGCGAGCCCTCCTCCTCGGCCTCGCCGCTCAGGACGAGCCCGGGGCCGGGCCGCTCGCCCCCGGGCTGCGCAAGGCCGCGGCCCGGCTCGCGCGCACCCCTCTCCTCGGTCCAGCCGCCGACGCGCTCGACCGCGAGACCCTGGCCTGGGTGCTGGCCCGGGCGGTGATCGCCGAGGCCACCGCCGACGCCCTCGACGCGGACAGCCCCGTGCAGGGCGGAGGCGACGCCCGGGACGCCGCCGTGGCGGTGGTCGCGGAACGCCTGGGCGCCGCCCCCGCCGGCACCGGCCGCGGGCCTCTGCTCCGCCTGGCCGGCCGGCCGCTCGTGCGTCTCGGCTCCCGCTACGCGGTGCGGCGGCGCCGCGCCCTCACCGACGCGGCACACCCGGCCGCCGGTGACATCCTCAAGTACCTGGCCCGCGGCGAGGACGTCCGCCGAGGCCTGCGCGCGTTCCTCGCCCCCCTGGAACCGCCCGTCGTCCTGCTCGGCCACAGCCTCGGCGGGATCATCTGCCTCGACACCCTCATATCCGGCCCCCTGCCCGGCGTCGAGCTGCTGGTCACCGTCGGCTCGCAGGGGCCCTTCCTGTACGAGACGGGCGCTCTGCCCTCCCTGGTCCACCCGGACCCGCTGCCCGGGCACGTCCCTCCGTGGCTGAATCTCTACGACCGCCGTGACCTTCTCGGATATGCGGCGGCGCCCCTCTTCCCCGGCCGAGCCCATGACGTCGCCACCGACAGCCGGCAGCCGTTCCCCGTCGCGCACAGCGCCTACTGGAGCGACCCGGCCGTCTTCCGGGCCATCGGGGAGCGACTGCCGTGAACCGCGCACCGGTCCGGCCGGACCGCGTCGCCGCCCTGGTCGTCGGCATCGAACGGTACGCCGCCGGACCCGACTGGGACCTCCCGGGACCGGCCCGGGACGCGCTGCGGTTCCGCGACTGGCTGCTGGCCCGCGGCGTTCCCGGCCCCAGTATCCAGTTGCACCTCGCCCCGCTCCCCGGGGCCGAGCCCGACGTCCCCTACCTGCCGGCCGACCACGCCTCCCTGCGGCGCGCCCTCGTCACCGACCTCCCGGCCCTGGGCGGGGACGCCCTGTGGGTGTGGTGGGGCGGCCACGGCGTGCTGGACCGGGAGGAACACCTGCGGCTCTACAGCGCCGACGCCACCGTGACCGACCGGCGCAACATCGACGTGGAGTCGGCCCGTGACGCCTACCGGAGCGACGCCGTCCCGGACTTCGGCCGGCAGATGTGGATGATCGACGCGTGCCGGACCTTCGACGAACGGCACCACTTCCCGCAGACCCTGCCCCACGAGCGGTTCGCCACCGGTGCGCGGGTCGAGGGGCACGAACAGGTCCTGATGTTCGCCGCAGGCCGCGGGCAACGGGCGGCCAACGATCCGGAGCGCCGGCTCGGCGTGTTCTCGGACATCGTCCTGAGCGAGCTTCCGCCCGACCCGATGCCCGACCCCGCCGCCCTCTTCGCGGCCGTGGAGGCGAGGATGAGCGCGCTGCCCGCCTCCGGGCACGCCCCGCAACTCCCCACCGTCTTCATGGAGAGACCGGGATGGGCCCGCAACATCACCCCACCACCGCCTCCCCCACCTGCCCCACGCCCTCCGGCGGCCGGCCGGGCCCTCGCCCGGCTCATCGACGCCCTTCTGGCGTACGCCCTGATGAACGACCGCGACGAACGGCAGGCGCTGGTGAACGAGTTGCCGGCCTCCGCCGTCGCACGGATGCCGCGGCACACGATGCCGCGGACCGACGTCGTCGGGATCGTCCGGACACTGCGGGCACGGCCCGGCGGCCTGTGGGAGCTGTACGACGCCGTGACCCTGCTCGACGACGACCCGGGCCGGGCCGCCGAACTCAAAGCCGCCGTAGAGGACTTCGTCACAGACCCCGGACCGGGGAGGTGATCGGCTGGCGTGATCACACGGGTTTCGGTAAGAGGTCTCAATCGTCATGATGGAGTAAACGGTGGCATCCCGTGCCACCGCTCGCGAAGGGGGAGCGCGCCTTGTACCAGCCGGTACCCGCCGACGGCATACCCGATCACCTCGAGTCCGACCTCATGGACCTGGCCGCCGTGCGCGTCGCCGATCTCCGGCGCCTCCCGGCCCCCGGGGCCGCCGACCGCCTCCTCGCAGAGCTCCGGCGTGCGCGCAGCAACGCGATGGGGGGCGGTGAACCCGGCTCAGGACGGGCCGAATGAGACCGGTCGGCCGGTCTCACGAACCGACAGGGAGCGATGTGTACGCCCCGATCCGCATGCCCGGTCCTTTGTTCGACGAGATCGCCGCAGGCGGTGGCTCGCCCGAGGCCGTGGCGTTCCTGGTCAGGGGCGAACGTACCCGCCGTCTCCTGCTGCTCCGCGAGCTCCTCGACCTGCTCGACGCGGATCCCGGCATCCTCGGCCCCCTGGACGCCCGGACGGTCTGGCCCACACTGGAGGCCGCCGCCGCCGAGGCCCCGGAGCCGGTCGAGGAACTGCTGCTGAGCCCGCAGGTCGGCAGCTGGCTGGCCCACGCCCTGCGCCGGCTGCACGGAACGGCTTCGGGCCCGCCGCTGTGGGCCGACGCCGGCCAGATCGCCGCCGTGGCCGCGACGGCGGCCCTCCACGCGGGCACCCACGCCGAAGTACTGCTGCCCGCCCGGGGCGGGGCGGTGAGTCTGCCCGCGCTGGGCACGGTGCGGCTGCCGGGCCGGAACGGGGACGGCTTCCACACCGTACGGGCCGTGGTGTCCGGCGGGACCCTCACCGTCCGGCAGGCCGGCGGATCCGACATCGTCGTACGCCCTCTCGACGGGGCGGAGTCCGCACACTGGCTGCCGGTGCGCAGGCTCGGCACGGGGCCGGGAACGCGGGCCGTGCAGCTCGACGACCTGGACCCGTACCGTGACCTGGACGAGCCCATCGCTCCGGGCCGCCTCGGTCCCGAGGAACTCCGCGCCTGGCAGGGTCTGTTCGACGAGGCGGTGGCCATCCTGCGGCGCGGGGACGGCTCGGGCCCCGGCGGGCTGCGCCCCGAGGAGATCAGCCGGATCGTCCCCTGGCGCGCCAAGGACGGTGACGTCGGCCTTCCGGTGCCGCCGGCGGGGCTCAGCGCCTCCACCGGCGACGCCTTCGCCTCCATGGTCGTGGCCCGGCCGCCGGACGGCCCCGCACTCGCGGAAACCCTCGTCCACGAGTTCCAGCACAGCAAACTGGGCGCCCTGCTGCACCTCTTCCCGCTCATCGAGGACGACCGGACCGAGGCCCACTACGCTCCCTGGCGCGCCGATCCGCGCCACCTGCCGGGGCTCCTGCACGGGGCGTACGCCTTCGTCGGCGTGACCGGGTTCTGGCGGGAGCGGACAAGGGACCACGGGGCGGACCCCGAGGGACGGGCGGCGTTCCTCTTCGCGCTGCGCCGGCTCCAGACCCGCATGGTCCTGCGCACCCTCGCCACCCGGGCCCGGCTCACCGTACCCGGGCGCCGACTCGTCACCCGGCTGTCCGAGACGGTCGACGGCTGGCTCGCGGAGCCGCTCGACCCGGCGGTGGTGGCGAGGGCCCGGGCGTCGGCGGTCAGTCACCGGGTGGAGTGGCGGCTGCGCAACCTGCGCTGCGGCGACGAGGACAGGAAGGCGCTTCTCGAAGCGCTGCGTTCGGGGTCCGGCCCGACGCCCGCCGGCCCACCGCGGATCACCCCCGACGCGGGCGGATACTGGCAGGACGACCGGGGCCGCCTCCATCTGCTGGGGAAGGACCGGCCGGGCCCGGCGGCCGGCGGCGACGAACTGCTCGTCGCGGGCGACGCCGAGGCCGCGCGCACCGCGTACGCCACCCGGCTGGCCGCCCCGGCCGCGCCCCCCACCTCCCTGGGGCCGGACCCGCACGCACTGGCCGGCTGGCTGCTGGCGCACACGGCGCTGCACCCCCAGGACCGGCGGTTGCTCGCCCGCCCCGAGCGCTTCGCGGCGCTGCTGTCCGCCGCCCCTCCCGACCGCTGGACGTGGACCGCCCGGTGGCTGGCGGGCGGCGCGCCCCGGGCGTGACGGGGCCGGGAGAATGCCGGGCCCGCCGCGGTCGCCGGTCCGTGGCCGAGGGAGGTCCCGCACTTCCCGGTGGAGCAGCGTGCGGCGTCGGATGCGGGGCATCGCACGGCGGAGGGACGTCCGCATACGGGATGTACGGCGACGTTCCGACAACGCCGCGAGGTGCCGTAACTGTCGTCGCACGCCCGCCGGGAATCGCGGGACAGCCCTCAGGCCGGTGGGTGCTACCGCGGCCCCAGGGTGAGCACGCGGTCCACGCCGGCCGTCAGCTCCAGGGGAGCGGCGGGATCTCCGGCCGGGGTCCCGGCGCGTACGTAGCCCTCGCCCGTACGCAGGTCGACGCGGGCGTCGCGGGTGGGGCGCAGGACGGCGGTGGCGCCGCCGTCCGACCAGCTCAGGTCCAGCCGTGCGCCGAACCGGGTGCGCACCCCCCGCAGTTCGCCGGCCGGATACGCCGACGGGAGGGCGGGCAGCAGCACGAGGCGGCCGGGTGCCGACTGCACGAGCGACTCGATCACGGCGGCCGGCAGCGCGTGGGCGGCGTCCGCGTTGTAGACGTCGCGCGACGGGTAGTGCGAGCTCATCAGCGAGTCGTGGAAGTAGTCCCCGCCCAGCACCGCGTCCAGGGCGGCCGACACCCGTGCCGGGTCACGCAGCCGGGCCGCCACCAGGGCGTGGTGCAGGTGCCCGTGGGCGGAGTCGTTCTCCGAGCCGCGCAGCTCCAGGGCGCGGTGGGCGGCCCGAGCCGCGGCCGGGGTGTCGTACGGGTTGATCTCGTCCAGCGGCCACACCGGGTACAGGTGGCTGAGGTGGCGGTGGTCGTATGTCTCCGCCAGACCCGGCCACGCCCACTCGGCGAGGGCCCCGTCCTCGTTCACCAGGTGGTCGGGGAGCCGGCCGGCCAGGGCCCGCCACACGCCGGCGGACGGGTGGCCGGGGGCGTGCGCGGCGGCCGTCGTCAGGGCGTGACGGGCCGCGGCGACGTCCATCGTGGCATTGACCGTGACCCAGCTCGCGTTGGCCGGGCGGTTCTCGGGGGAGTACGAGGGGACCACGGCTACCCGGCCGTCCGGGCCCTCCCGCGTGAGGAAGTCCTCGTAGAACAGTGCCGCTTCGACGAGCGCGGCGGTCAGCCGGGCATCCGGGGTGCCCGTCGTCACCTCGGCGTGCTCCAGGAGCGGCTGCAGCAGCCAGTCCGCCCCGGCCGTCCACAGGTGCAGCGGATAGGCGCGCTGGAAGTGGCGTGTGTGACCCGACTCGCCGTCCGTGTGGGACGGCGCCACGATGCCGCGGGCCCCGAAGAGCGCCCGGGCGTTGTCCCGCCAGTCGGCCAGCTGGCCGTGGACCAGGGCGGCGTGGGCCTCGGTCACCTCGGGCAGCGCGGCGCTCGCCGCCGACGCGATCTGCAGATTGAGGTTGGCGTTCGTGGTGAACGCCCCCGACCACGCCGTGTCCCAGTCGCCGGTCCACAGCCCGGTGAGCCGGGGAGGCAGCAGCCCCGAGGAGGAGAGCAGGTGGTAGCGGCCCGCCGCGAAGAGGCGTTCCAGCAGCGCAGGGCTCTGCGGGACACGCAGCAGTTCGCTGCCGGGCAGCTCACGCTCGCGGCCGGAGCCGCGCAGGGTCAGCGTGGTACGCCCGTACGCCGCTCGGTGCACCGGCCGATGGCGCCCGAGCAGCGTGTCGTAGTCCTCGTCCGGCAGGGCGGTCCACAGTGCCGTGAGGTCCCGGTGGCCCCCGGTCCGGCGGTGGACCCGGGTCGTCAGGGTGAGGCCGCGCGCCCCCTCGACGCGGACGCCCTCGCCCGCCACCGACACCGTCCCGCCGTCCACGCGGGCCACGGTGACCCCGGTGTACGCGGTCGCGCTGCCCGGGTATCCGATCCGCAGCGCCAGACGCGCACCCTGCGGGGTCAGTACGGTCGTGCGGCCGACCGCCAGCCGCGCCGGGGCGCCGGGCAGAGCGTGGTCCAGGACGACGTGGGCGCGCGGACCGAGGCCGGTGATCTGCTGCACGATCACGTCGTCGGCCCGCGACACGAAGACCCGGCTGCGCCAGGCCCCGTGCGCCGCCGTCACCTCGCCCGTCGTGAAGTCGACCTCGCGCCGGTAGCCGGCCTCCGGCTCGTGCGGCCCCCGGTCACGGCGGACGCGGGTCTGGAACGCGGGGTGGAAGGGCTGCACCCACACGAGCGGCCGCCCCGCACCGAACTCCTCCGCCGCTGTCACGTCCCCCGCCAGCAGGGCGTCCTGGAGGCGGCCCAGCCGGTCCGCGAGCTCCGGCGGCCGGACGTCCTCGCTGCCGTTGGGCCGGACCAGGGTGTGATGGTCGACGATCACCCGGTCGTCCGCCGGGTCGCCGTACACCATGGCCCCGTGACGCCCGTTGCCGCTCAGGAAGGCGTCCTCCCAGCGGGCGGCGGGCGCGGGCTCCCACGTACCGTCGATCATGCCGGGGCGTCCCTGAGCGCGGCCACGCCGTACCGGCCCAGCTCCACCGCGCCGTCGTGCTCCGCGCCCGTGAGGACGTCGAGGTGACGGGCGGGCAGCTCCACCGACACCGGGGACCGGCCGTGGTTCAGCAGGAACAGCAGGGAGCCGCGCCGCACCGCCTCCACCCCGGTGGGCAGCCCCGCCACCACCGGGCGCACGCCCGCCCCCGCCGCCACCCGGCCGAGCAGGTCGCGCAGCGCCTCCGGCTCGGGAAGCGTCGAGACGTACCAGGCGGTGTCCTTGCGGAGCACCGCGGGAAGCCCGTCCAGTTCGCCGCCCCGGTACGCGGAGACGGTCTCCGCGCTTCCGTCGGGCTCCAGTTCCTCCGACCACAGGGTGCCTCGGAAGCCGTCGCACTCCGTCGTCGCGTCCGCGTCCAGCGGCCACCACTCGTGCACCGTGCGGATGCCGAAGAGCTCACGCAGCCGGCTGTCCATGCCTCCGGGCCTGATCCGGTTGTCGGGGTCCGCGACACCGGTGAAGAATCCGCAGACGAGTGTGCCGCCGCCCCGGACGTACGCCACGAGGCCGTCGATCGCCGCGTCGTCGAGCAGGTACAGCTGGGGCACGACGACCAGGCGGTACGCGCCGAGGTCCCCGTCGGGCCGGGCGAACTCCGTCGCGATGCCGCTCTCCCACAGGCCCCGGTGCCAGGCCCGCATCAGGTCGGGGTACTCCACGAGGGCGGACGGGCTGCCCTCCTGGGCACTCGCCCACCACGCGTCCCAGTCGTGCAGCACGGCGGCGTCGGCGTGCGCGGAGGTGCCGGCCACCTCCGGTCCCAGCAGCGCCAGTTCGGCGCCGATCCGCATGATCTCCCGGAAGGTGCGTCCGTGCTCGCCGGCGTGCGACAGCATCCCCGAGTGGAACTTCTCGGCACCCTGGCGGGACTGGCGCCACTGGAAGTAGCAGACGGCGTCCGCTCCCCTGGCGACCGCCTGCAGCGACCAGAGCCGGTTCAGCCCGGCCGGCTTGGGATGGTTGACTCCCCGCCAGTTGACCGGCCCGGCGGCCTGCTCCATCAGCATCCAGGGGCCGGCCGCCTGCCCGCGCGTCATGTCGGCGAGCATCGCGTTGTACTGGCCGCCCCGCGGGTCCGCCGGGTCCGGATAGATGTCGACGGAGACGATGTCCTCCTGCTCCGCCCACGCCCAGCCGTCCTGGCCCGCCCACAGCGGCATGAAGTTGGTGGTCACCGGGATGTGCGGGGTGTGGCGGGCGACGATGTCCCGCTCGGCGGTGTAGCACTCCATCAGGGCGTCGGACGTGAAGCGCTTGAAGTCCAGCACCTGTGCCGGGTTCCTCATGTACTGTGCCCGGCGCGGCGGCAGGATCTGTGCCCAGGTGTCGTAGCGCTGGCTCCAGAAGGCCGTGCCCCACGCCTCGTTGAGCGCGTCCACCGTGGTGTAGCGGGCGGCCAGCCAGCGGCGGAAATGGGCGGCCGTCCCGTCGCACCAGCAGTGTGTGCAGTACTCGTTGTTGATGTGCCACACGGTGAGTGCCGGGTGTCCGGCGTACCGCGCCGCGAGGTCCTCGGTGAGCGCGGCGGCGTGCCGGCGGTAGACCGGCGAGCTGGGGCAGAAGTGCTGCCGCGAGCCGTACGAGACCACGGTGCCGTCCTCGGCGCGCGGCAGCGTCTCCGGGTACAGCTCACCCATCCACGGTGGCGGTGACGCCGTCGGGGTGGCCAGGACCACACCGACGCCGTGCGCGTGCATCAGGTCCATCAGCCGGTCGAGCCAGCCGAACTCCCGCGCTCCTGGACGCGGTTCGATCATGGCCCAGGAGAAGACCCCGACGGTGACGGAGGTGACCCCGGCCTCCTTCATCAGCCGGACGTCGTCGGCCCACACCTCCTCGGGCCACTGCTCGGGGTTGTAGTCGCCGCCGAAGAGAATGCGGCCGCGGGTGGCGTCGTGCAGGGACGGCATGGACTTCTCGTTCCTCGTTCGGGGTCCGCGTACTGGATGCCGCGGCCGTCGGTGCCCAGGCGGACACGGCCGCGGATGGGGGGCGCCGGTGATGACCTCACCGGTCCACCCCCACCGGTGGGAGTCGTCGTAGAAGGGGGTCCACGTCCTGTCCGCGTCGTCCGGGCGCAGGACCGCCACCTCGTGGTGCGTGCCGGCCGGGTCGGCGGCCGGGGTGCCGCCCGCGGGGAAGGTCGCGACCCAGGCCCACGGCGCGCCACCGTCGGACGAGTGGGAGGCGGGGTGCTCCGTACCGTCCCCGTGGACGGACGACCGCAGCAGGATCGTCCCGCCGGCGGACACGGCCACCGGGCCCGCGGCGGGCGCGGCCATCGCCGGCTGCGGGGCGAACGGCTGACGAGGAGCGCATGACGAAGACCTTCCGGGGGTCCGGGTGGGCTCGAGGGCCCCGGGCGCGCCCGGGGGAGAGGCCGTACGGGAAGCGGGCTCAGCCCTTGACCGCGCCCGTGAGCATGCCCTTCTGGAAGTGCTTCTGGACGAACGGCGACAGCACGGCCACCGGGATCAGCGCGAGGACCATCACGGCCATCTGCACGGCGAGGCTGTTGATCTGGCCGCTGCTGACCGCCGCGCCCATGGCGCCGGGCGGCACCTGGTGCTGGAGGACCAGCTGGCGCAGGATCATCTGGAGCGGGTACTTCTCGCTGTCCTGGATGTACAGCATGGCGTTGAACCACTGGCTCCAGTAGCCCACCGCGTAGAACAGCGAGATCACCGCGATCACCGCCCGGGACAGCGGCATGACGATCTGCAGCAGGATCCGCCACTCGCCCGCGCCGTCGATCCGGGCCGCGTCGATCAGCTCGGGGGCGGTGTCCATGAAGAAGCCGCGCAGCACGAGGATGTTGAAGACGCTGATGGCGCTCGGCAGGATCATCGACCAGTAGCTGTCGCTCAGTCCGATGCCCGTGACCAGAAGGTAGGTCGGGATGAGCCCGGCGCCGAAGAACATCGTCGCCATCATCGTCATCAGCAGCGGCCGGTGCGCGAAGGAGTCCTTGCGGCTCAGCCCGTACGCGCACAGCACGGAGACCACCATGCTGAACACCGTGCCGACGACCGTCAGCCCGATGCTCACGAGCGCGGCACGGGTGACGGCGCCGCCGCTGAGGAGCTGCTTGTACGCGACGAAGGTGATGCCGTCGGGCCAGACGACCAGGCCGCCGGCGTCGTTGATGGCCTTCGTGCCGGAGAGACTGGTGACCACCACCACCCAGATGGGGACGAGGATCACCGCGCAGATCGCGAAGAGGCCGACGCCCTTGAAGGCCAGGCCCGCCCTGGTGGGCTCCTCCTCCCACACCGGGCGCGGTTCCACGCGCAGGGCACGCCGGAACGGGGTCTCCTCCCGTGCGGCGGCAGCCCGGGCAGGCGCCTTCCCGTCCTTTTCCATGTCCAGGAGAGTCGTCATTTCTTGGAGTACACCCCCTGCTCGCCCATCATGTGGGCGACCTTGTTGGCTCCCAGCACCATGGCGACGCTGAACAGTCCCTTGAAGATCCCGGCGGCGGCCGCGTAGCCGAAGTCGCCGGTCTTGATGCCCGTCCACCAGATGTAGGTGTCGAGGATTTCGGAGGCGCCCGCGCCGACCTGGTCGCGCTGGAGCAGGATCTGCTCGAAGTCCAGGTTGAGCGCGCTGCCGACCCGCAGCACCAGCAGCAGGGCGATGACCGGGCGCAGCGCCGGCAGGGTGACGTGCCACATGCGGCGCCAGCGGCCCGCACCGTCGACGGCCGCCGCCTCGTACAGGTCGGTGTTGACGGCGGCGAGTGCGGCGAGGAAGACGATGACACCCCAGCCGGCGTCCTTCCAGATCGCCTGGGAGGTCACCAGGAACTTGAAGAACCCCGGATCGGTCATGAGGTCGAAACCCTCGTGGCCGTGCTCGCGCAGCCACTGCGCGACCAGGCCCGCACCGCCGAACATCTGCTGGAAGACGGTGACGACGAGGACCCAGGAGAAGAAGTGCGGCAGGTAGACGATCGCCTGTACCCAGGCGCGGACCCGGGCGCTCATGATCGTGTTGAGCAGCAGCGCGATGGCGATCGGGATGGGGAAGAAGAGGAGCAGCTGGGTCAGGAAGATCACCAGCGTGTTGACCAGGACTTCCCAGAAGCGGTAGTCCTCGAAGATGCGGGTGAAGTTGTCGAAGCCGACGAACGGGCTGCCGGTGATGCCCAGGTCGTACACGTCGTAGTCCTGGAAGGCCACGACGTTCCCGAGCAGCGGGATGTAGTTGAAGAGCAGCAGCAGGGCCATGGCCGGCAGCGTCATCAGGATCAGCGTGCGGTCCCGCCGCAGGCGCAGGCGCCGGGTGATGCCGCCGGCGGGCGGCGTGCCGCCCCTCCCGGCGTCCTTCCTCCCGGCCCGTTTCCCCGCGGCCTTCGTCACGTCCGTCGCCGGGGCCCGGCTCGCGGGCGGCCCGCCCGCCCGCGCTCCGCCGTGCGCGGCGCTGTCGTCGTCGCCGGGACCGGGGTCCGGCCTCCGTCCCGTCGTGTTGTCCGCGTCGGTCGCCACCGTGGCCCGAGGCTTCACCCTGTGCTCCCCATGTCGTGCTCTCCGCCCCGGCCGCCGGGCTCCTCGCGCCCGGCGGCCTGTGTCGTACGTGTGTCCTGGGTGGCCGTACGCGTCAGACGCCGGAGCCGTTCTTGTCGAGGAGCTCCTGGTACCAGTCGCGGAGCTTGTCACCGCCGCTGTTCTTCCACGTCGTCACGGCGGCGTCGACGTCGCTCACCTTCTTGCGACCGCGGCGGATGTCCTTCTGCAGATCGTCGAACGGCGTGTACAGGGAGGCGAATCGCTGGGGCTCCACGACCTGCATGCCGAAGAACAGCGGCTTCCTGACGTGCGGGGCCTGGCGGGCCATCCAGCCGGCGTAGTCCTTCACCAGCTGCGGTTCGTCGGGGAAGGCGATGGTGTGGGGCGGGGAGGCGATGTAGAGGAGCGTGGCGGGCTGGGCCTCCTCGATGCCCTTCGGGGTGAAGGTCGGCACCCCGCCCTCGACCTTGTAGTGGGTGCCCTGGACGCCGTAGTTCGTGAGCATGAACTCCTCGGTGCCGTACGGGGCGGCGGCGAAGTCGGCGATCCCGAGGAACTCCTCGATCTTCTCCTTGGGCAGGTCCTTGTTGATGAAGGTGAAGATTCCCGCCGGGTCGTCCTGCCACAGGACCGGCTCGCCGCCGTCCGCGGCGAAGAAGTCGAGCGCCTGCATGTCGAACTTCGGGTTGGCGGCGGCCTGTTCGGTGACCATGCCCTTCCAGCCGCCGGTGCCGTCGTTGTACATGAGGACGTGGCCGCTGGTGAAGCGGATCTTGGAGTCGGCGTCCTTGTTGGCCTCGGCGTCCGGGTGGATGTACCCGCCCTCGTGCAGTTTGCGGGCGAAGGCCAGGGCCTCGCGGTACTCCTGGGTCTCGATCTTGTGGACGAGCTTGCCGCCCTCCAGCTTCCAGTAGTGCGGGGCGTCGGGCAGCAGGCCGAACACCTTCTGGATGCAGGTCCACAGGTCGTCGAAGGCCCACACCTTGCTCTTCGGGGCGGTGTACTCCTTGCCGAAGGCGAGCAGGTCGTCGGTGCTCGCGGGCAGGGCGCCCGAGCCGATCAGGTCCTTGCGGTAGAAGAAGGCGTTGCCGATGACCGGGTTGGGCATGGGCAGCCCGCGCAGCTTGCCGCCGAAGACGCCGTACTGCCAGGCGCCGGTCGGGATGTTCGCCAGGTTGGGGTACTTCTTGACGGCATCGCCCGCCAGGTAGGGCCCCAGGTCGGCGAACTTGGCCGTGATCGCGTTGCGGATCTGCCCCTGCATGTTCCAGCCGGGGATGGTCATGGCGTCCGGGAGGTCGGAGCCGGCCAGCACGGCGCCGATCTTGTCCTGGTAGGTGTTGCCGTCCTGCGGGTCGAAGCCGAGCTTCGCGCCGACCGCCTCGTTCACGGCCGTGTAGTAGGGGTTGTCCTTCTTGGGGACGGTGCCCCACAGCGGCGTCATGACGCGGAACGATGACCCCTTGCCCGGTACCGACTTCACCGAGGTGACCAGCGGGTCGGGCAGCTTGGTGAACCCGGGGCTCGAGCCGTTGACGCCCGGCACGTCGGGCTGGACCAGATTCGAGGGCACGTAACTCGGCAGGACCTTCTTGAGCGCCTTGCCCGTGGTCGTGCCCTCCTTGCCCGCTGAACCGGAACCGCTGCCGCCGCACGCGGCGAGCAGCGGGGCTCCGCCGGCCACGGCCACGGCGGCGAACGCGCCGGAGGCGAGGAAGCTTCTCCGGCTCGGGGCGGCGGAGGAGGAATTCGGCGTCATTGCGTCAACCCTTCGAGGCACACCAGGACGTCATGCGGCGGGCGACCGCCGTTCGGCTCCTGTGTCTGAGGTGGGGCGTACCGGCCGGGCCGGCTGGGCTCGTCCGGCCGAGATGAAGCGGCTTCCGCTGTCGAAGCGCTTCGATGTTGCAGCGAGATTAAGTGAAGGGTCCCGGACGCACAAGAGTTGGTTTCCAGATTCCTCCGACCTGTTTCCGAACCGTTTCCCGCTCGGCAATCGGCCCGTGCGCACGCATCCGGGAGCCGGACCCTTGACACCAGGGTGCGGGGCGCAGAGCATCGAAGCGCTTCGAAAGATCTTCCCTCCGTGTGCGAGGTCTTCGAGAAGCACACAGCCCGGAAACCTCCCACCTCTCCTAGGGGACCCGCACGTGACGGACCATCCGCTTCCCTTCCGCGACCCGCAGCTGCCCTTCGACCGGCGTGCCGACGATCTGCTCGGGCGGCTCACGCTCGAGGAGCGGATCGCGATGCTGCACCAGTTCGCACCCCCGGTGGAGCGGCTGGGGCTCGGGGCGTTCCGTACCGGACAGGAGGCCCTGCACGGCGTCGCCTGGATGGGACCGGCCACCGTCTTCCCGCAGGCCGTCGGTCTCGGCGCCACCTGGAACGACGACCTCGTCCGCCGCGTCGGCGAGGCAGTCGGCAACGAGGTCCGGGCCAAGCGCGCCCAGGACGACCGGGTCGGGCTCAACGTCTGGGCGCCCACGGTCAACCTGCTGCGCCACCCGCTGTGGGGCCGGGGCGAGGAGGGGTACTCCGAGGACCCGGCACTCACCTCCGCCATCGCCGTCGCCTACACCCGGGGCCTGCGCGGGGACGACCCCCGTTACTGGCGCACCGCCCCGGTCCTCAAGCACTGGCTCGCGCACAACAACGAGACCGACCGCGACATCGCGTCCTCCTCGGTGCGCCCGCGCGTCCTGCACGAGTACGACCTGCTGGCCTTCCGCGACGCGGTACGCGCCGGAGCGGTGGCCGGTGTCATGCCCGCCTACAACCTGGTCAACGGCCGCCCCAACCACGTCTCCCCGCTCCTGGGACAGCACCTGCGGAGCTGGACCGACCAGCCGCTCGTCGTCTGCTCGGACGCGGGCGCGCCCTCCAACCTGGTCGACTCCGAGCACTACTTCGACACCCATGAGGAAGCCACGGCGGCCTCCCTCAAGGCCGGCGTCGACAGCTTCACCGACCACGGCACGGACTCCACGGTCATGACCGGCCGCATCCGGGACGCACTCGCCAAGGGGCTCATCGACGAGAGCGACATCGACACGGCGGTCCGCCGGCTGCTCACCATGCGCTTCGCAATCGGGGAGTTCGACCCGGAGCTCGACCCGTACGCACAGGTGGACGACCTGGACACCGAGGAGCACCGGGCGCTCGCCCTGGAGGCGGCGGAGCAGGCGGTCGTCCTGCTCAAGAACGACGGACTGGTGCCGCTGGAGCCCCGCGAGGGCCGGACCGTCGCGGTGGTCGGACTGCTGGCCGACGCCTGCAAGCTCGACTGGTACAGCGGCACGCTCATGCACCGCTCGACACCCCTGCACGGTCTGCGCGAGCGGTACGGGGCGGAGAACGTGCTCTTCGCCGAAGGCGCCGACCGGATCCGCCTGAAGTGTGCCGGCGGCTGGCTCCGGGTGCCCGAGGCCGACGGCCACCGGGACGGAGAGGCGCGGGGCGCCGAAGGCGCCCTCGACCCCGCGCTCCTCGCAGGCCGTACCGACCTGCCCCCGCTGACCTGTGGAGAGGAGGCCACCGAACTGGCACTCGTCGACTGGGGCGACGGAGTCCTCACCCTGCGCACCGACGCAGGGTTGTACCTCTCCGTCGCAGCCGACGGCTACGTCAGGGCGTCCGCGGACGAGCCGGGCGGCTGGGTCGTCCAGGAGACGTTCCGCAGGGAGGCGGTGGAGGGACACGACGGCGGGCACCGCCTTCTGCACATCGGGACCGGTGGGTACGTCACAGTCGCCGCCGACGGTGCGAAGGTTGCAGTGGAGGGGCGGAAGATCTCCGCCGCCGAGGCCACGGTCTTCGAGGCGGTGACCGTGGAACGCGGCGAGGACGCCGTGGCCCGCGTCGCCGCCGCGGCCGACACCGTCGTCGTGATCGCCGGGAACGACCCGCACATCAACGGCCGCGAGACGGAGGACCGCACCACCCTCGCCCTCCCCGCCCAGCAGGACCGGCTGTGGCGTGCGGCCCACGCCGCCAACCCCCGCACGGTCCTGGCCCTGACCTCCGCCTACCCGTACGCGGTCACCGATGCCGCGGCCGAGCTCCCCGCCCTGCTCTGGACCGCCCACGGCGGCCAGGCGGCGGGCACCGCGCTCGCCCGGGTCCTCGCCGGGGACGTCTCCCCGGCCGGCCGGCTGCCGCAGACCTGGTACGCCGCCGACGCCGACCTGCCCGGTCTGCTCGACTACGACATCATCGGTTCCCGGCAGACCTACCTCTACTTCGACGGCACCCCCCTCTACCCGTTCGGGCACGGCCTCGGATACAGCGCCTTCGGGTACTCCGCGCTGCGGGCCGAGCGGGAGGGCGAGCGGCTGCGGGTGTCCCTCACCGTCACCAACGAGGGAGCCGTCGCCGCGGACGAGGTGGCCCAGCTCTACGTCCGGGCGGCGGGCGCACCGGGGGAGGGAGCCCCGCTGCCGGACCTGCCGCTGCGCAAGCTGGTCGGCCACCGCCGGGTCCACCTGGTGCCTGGAGCGGCCGAGACCGTCGAGTTCCTGGTGCACGTCGAGGAACTGGGTCACTGGAGCGTGGCCCACGGCCGCTGGACCGTGGAGCCGGGGACGTACGAGTTCCTGGCGGGTGCCTCCAGCGCCGACATCCGGCTCACCACCACGACCGTCGTCGACGGGGAGGCGTCCGGCCCGCGCCCCGTCCTCGTGCACGGCCTGGAGGCCGCCGACTACGACGAGCAGCAGGGCACGCGGATCCTCGACCGCACGAAGACGGAGGGGGACGCCGTCGCACCCGGAGGCGACGGACCGGGACAACTCCTGTACCGGGAATGTGACTTCGGTGACGGAACGGCGGCGCTGGCCCTGCTGGCGGCCGGTGAGGGCTCCGTCGGGGTACGCGTGGCCGGACAGGTGAGGGAGGTCGTGTTCCCCGCCGCCGGCGACCCGTACGACTACCACACGTTCGAGGCCGCACTCGACATCAGCGGCGTGCACGAGGTGCGCGTCACGCTCCAGGGCTCCGTACGCCTCGCCCGCATCGACTTCAAGGAATCCGCATGAAGTTCACCGACGGCTTCTGGCTCATGCGTGAGGGCGTGAGCGCCTCCTACGCGACCGAGATCCGTGATCTGCGGGTGGAGGACGACCGGTTCACCGCCTACGCCGCCGTCAAGCGGGTCGCCAAACGCGGTGACACGCTCAACACCCCGCTGATCACGGTGGAATGCTTCTCCCCCGCCGAGGGTGTCATCGGCGTACGCACCACCCACCACGCCGGCAAGGCCCACCGCGGTCCCGACTTCACTCTCCTGCCGGGCGACGGCGGCACGCCGCACGCCCGCACCCGCAAGGACGGGGCGGTCACCGAACTCACCAGCGGGTCGCTGACTCTGCGCATGGACGGTGACGGGCCCTGGGGCCTGGCCTTCCTCGACGGGGACGGGCGACGGCTGACCGGCGTCGACCCCAAGGGCACCGCTTTCGCCACCACCCCGGACGGCGTGCACCACATGATCGCCCAACTCCGCCTGGACGTCGGCGAGAACGTCTACGGTCTCGGCGAGCGTTTCACCCCGTACGTGAAGAACGGCCAGACCGTCGACATCTGGCAGGCGGACGGCGGCACGAGCAGCGACCAGGCCTACAAGAACATCCCGTTCTACCTCTCCTCACGCGGCTACGGCGTCTTCGTCAACCACCCCGGCAAGGTCTCCTTCGAGATCGGCTCGGAGTCCGTCGGGCAGGTGCAGTTCAGCGTCGAGGACCAGTCGCTGGAGTACTACATCGTCGCCGGGCCCACCCCCAAGGAGGTCCTGGCGCGCTACACCGCCCTCACGGGCCGGCCGGCGCTGCCGCCCGCCTGGTCGTTCGGCCTCTGGCTCACCACCTCCTTCTGCACCTCGTACGACGAGGAGACGGTCACCTCCTTCGTCGACGGCATGGCCGAGCGGGACATTCCGCTCAGCGTCTTCCACTTCGACTGCTTCTGGATGCGCGAGTACCAGTGGTCGGACTTCCTCTGGGATCCCGAGGTGTTCCCCGACCCGGAGGGCATGCTGGCCCGTCTCAAGGCGCGCGGCCTGCGCATCAGCATGTGGATCAACCCGTACATCGCGCAGAAGTCGGCGCTGTTCGCCGAGGGGGCCGAACACGGCTACCTCGTACGGCGGGCGAACGGCGACATCTGGCAGTGGGACCTCTGGCAGCCGGGCATGGCCCTGGTCGACTTCACCAACCCCGCAGCCCGCGCGTGGTACGACAGCAAGCTGCGGGCGCTGCTCGACCAGGGTGTCGACTGCTTCAAGACCGACTTCGGCGAGCGCGTGCCGACCGACGTGGTCTGGCACGACGGCTCCGACCCCGAGCGGATGCACAACTACTACGCCCAGATCTACAACCGCACCGTCTTCGAACTCCTGGAGAAGGAGCGTGGTGCGGGCGAGGCGGTGCTCTTCGCCCGGTCCGCCACGGTGGGCGGGCAGCAGTTCCCCGTGCACTGGGGCGGCGACTGCTTCGCCTCCTTCACGGCGATGGCCGAGTCACTGCGCGGCGGCCTCTCGCTGTCGCTGTCCGGGTTCGGGTTCTGGAGCCACGACATCGGCGGCTTCGAGGGCACCCCCGATCCGGCGGTCTTCAAGCGCTGGCTCGCCTTCGGCCTGCTCTCCTCGCACAGCCGGCTGCACGGCAACGTGTCCTACCGGGTGCCGTGGGCCTTCGGCGAGGAAGCCGTCGACGTGACACGGAAGTTCACGCTGCTCAAGCACCGGCTCATGCCCTACCTGTACGGGGTGGCGGCCGAGGCGCACCGCACGGGCATCCCGATGATGCGGCCCATGCTGATGGAGTTCCCGGGCGACCCGGCCACCCGGACCCTGGACCGGCAGTACATGCTCGGCCCGGACCTGCTGGTCGCCCCGGTCTTCACCGAGGACGGCCAGGTCGAGTACTACGTCCCCGAGGGCACCTGGACCTCGCTGCTCACCGGCGAGCACATCACCGGCCCCGCCTGGCGGCACGAAACCCACGGCTTCGACAGCCTGCCCCTGCTGGTCAGGGACGGCGCCGTACTCCCGTGGGGCGCCGACGACCGGCGCCCGGACGGCGACTGGCTCGACGGCCTCACCCTGCGGATCTTCGGCTCCGGCCCGGACGAGCGCACGGTCACCGTGCCGGACCTGACCGGCAGCCCGGCGGCGTCCTTCGACGTCGTACGGGACGGCGAGGGCACGCACGTCACGGCCCGGGGGACGGACCGCCCGTACCGCGTGACGCTGGAGGAGTCCGGGGCGGCGGGGGAGGGAGCCGGGGCGGTCTCCCTCGGCTGACCGTCCGTCCGGGCGCGACGAGGAGACGCCGCGGAGACCCGGTGCGCACCGACGGGGCCCCGGGGCCTCGTGGAGGGGCTCGCCCGGGAGTTACTCCCCCTGGACGGCCGACCGGCCCCGGCCGTCCAGGGGGACTCCGCGGGTGGCCGGTCAGGTGCTGTCCCGGCCGTGGTGACGCGAACTCCTCGCCGCGCTCCGGGGCGCCCGGGCGTCCCCGGTTCCGCGCCTTCCCGGCGGCACGGAATCGAACCGACAGGCGACAACCGGCGTATCCGATGGCAAGATCAATCCAACTCACTGACACAGTGAGGTCGTTGACCGGCCGATACCTGGAGACGTCGTGTCCGCTCGTTCCACACTGCCTGTGATAGCCACGGCCGCCCTCACCGCCGTCGCCGTGCTCACGGGTTGTACCAGCACCAAGCCCTCCGCATCGGGCGGGACGGAGCTGGAGCTGGTGAAGCCCGGCAAGCTCACCACCTGCACCCATCTGCCGTACGAACCCTTCCAGGTCCGCAAGGGCAACGCCGTCGTCGGCTTCGACGTGGACCTGGTGGACCTGGTCGCCAAGAAGCTCGACGTCACCCAGGAGATCGTGGACACGCCCTTCGAGGGCATCCAGAGCGGCGAGGACCTCAACGCCCGCAAGTGCGATCTGGCCGCAGCGGGCATGACGATCACGCCGGTGCGCGCGAAGAACCTGGACTTCTCCGTCGGCTACTTCGACGCCACCCAGGCGCTGATCGCCAAGAAGGGTTCCTCCTTCACCACGCTGGCGAGCCTCAAGGGAAAGAAGCTCGGAGTCCAGCAGGGCACCACGGGGGAGACCTATGCGCAGAAGAACGCCCAGGGCGTGACGACCGTGCAGTTCGAGGACCTGGCTCTGCTGCTCACCGCCGTGAAGACCGGACAGGTCGACGCAGCGGTGAACGACAACGGCGTGCTCTTCGAATACGTACGGAAGAACCCCGACACCCAGGTCACCGCCGAGTTCGACACGGGGGAGGAGTACGGCATCGGGGTGCGCACCGGGAACGACGCCCTGCGCAAGGAGATCGACGCGGTGATCGCCGGGGCCAAGTCCGACGGCAGTTATGACCGGATCTACAAGAAGTGGTTCCCCGCCGCTCCCGAGAAGTGAGGAAACCGCTACCGATGTCCCTCTCCCGCAGGCAGCGGACCCGTGCCGTCCGGGGCGTCCAGTACGCCGTCCTCGCCGCCGTCCTGCTCGTGCTCGCCCTGGCCGCCGACTGGGGTGAGATCCGACGGGCCTTCTTCGACACCGAAGTCGCCAAGGCGCAGTTCCCCGACATCATCACCACCGCCCTGCTCAACACCGTGGTCTACACCCTCCTGGGATTCGGGTTCGGGCTGGCCGCGGGGCTCCTGCTCGCACTGATGAGGCTGTCGCGCGTCCTGCCGTACCGCTGGCTGGCCATCGCGTACATCGAGTTCTTCCGCGGCGTTCCGGCACTGCTGGTCTTCATCGCCCTCGGGTTCGGTGTACCGCTCGCCTTCCAGGTGGCGCTCAACCAGTACGTGACGGTGATGCTGGCGCTCGGCCTCGTCGGCGCGGCCTACATGGCGGAGACGATACGGGCGGGGATCCAGGCGGTCCCGAAGGGGCAGATGGAGGCGGCGCGTTCGCTGGGGATGTCACAGTCCCGGGCGATGGTGTCCATCATCATCCCGCAGGCTCTGCGTATCGTCCTGCCGCCGCTCACCAACGAACTGATCCTGCTGACCAAGGACTCGTCCCTGGTGTACCTGCTCGGCCTGTCGCTCTCCCAGTACGAGTTGGCCAAGTTCGGCCGGGACGCCCTGAACCAGAACCGCAGCCTGACACCGATCCTCATCGCCGGTCTCTGCTACCTGATCATCACTCTGCCGCTCGGCCACCTGGTCCGGCGGCTCGAAGCGCGCACGGCGAAGGCGAGGTGACCGCGGTGACGGCGGTTTCGACGGGGGACGGCTCGGCGGCGGAGGGCGGACCGGCGATCGACGTGCGGGGCCTGCGCAAGTCGTTCGGCGCGCTGGAGGTGCTCGCGGGCATCGACTTCTCGGTCGCCCGGGGCGAGGTGGTGTGCGTCATCGGCCCCTCCGGTTCGGGCAAGTCCACGCTGCTGCGGTGCGTGAACCTGCTGGAGGAGCCCACGTCGGGAACGGTCACGGTGGCCGGCGCCGAGGTCACCGACCCGGAGGTGGACATCGACAGGGTACGCAGGCGTATCGGCATGGTCTTCCAGTCGTTCAACCTGTTCCCGCACCTCACGGCGCTGGAGAACCTGACACTTCCCCAGCGGCGCGTGCTCGGGCGCGACAAGGCGGAGGCGGCGCGGGTGGCTCGCGAACGGCTGGCCCGGGTGGGCCTGACCGACAAGGAATCCGCCTACCCCGCGCAGCTGTCCGGCGGTCAGCAGCAGCGGGTGGCCATCGCGCGGGCCCTGGCCATGGACCCGGAACTGATGCTCTTCGACGAGCCCACCTCCGCGCTCGACCCGGAACTGGTCGGAGACGTCCTGGCCGTCATGCGCTCACTGGCCGACGAGGGGATGACGATGCTCGTCGTCACCCATGAGATGAGCTTCGCCAAGGAGGTCGCGGACCGCGTCGTCTTCATGGACGGCGGGGCCATCGTGGAGGAGGGGACCCCGGAGCGGGTGATCGGTGCTCCCCGCCATGCCCGCACCCGGTCCTTCCTCGCCCGCCTGCTGACCCCGGCCACCGCGGAGCTGACGGAGGCGGCCGCCGCCCCGCACGGGGCGGGGGAGCGGCCGGGTCCGGCGTAGCCGTACGGACGGGGGGACGGGCGGCGCGCAGCGGAAGGCTTGCCGCCTCGTACCCGATCCGTGCGCGATGCCGCCGTAGGCACTCCGCCGCCCGTGCAGCCGGCACGGCGTGGCCGGTCGTCCGCTCCCCTCGACGGCGGAGGGCGCGGGGGTGGTCCCGCCGGCCCTGGGTGGGCCGCCCGGCTGTCTACGGGGGTGGGTACGGCGCGTACAGCGCTTGCAGGATGACGTCCCGGCGCCGGCTCACCCGGTGGCGGGACGTCGTCGGTCGTGCGCGGCCGGCTCCGGGAGGCGCTCCCCTGGAGCCGCCCGGCCACCGTCAGCACCGGCCCCGACGCCGTACCCGCGCTCCTCCGCTGTCGCTGATCGCCCAGGCCCGCGTCTCCCGAGCCCTCCCACGGGCACCCTGTCCGCGCCCCCGGGACCGTCCGCGCCCCGGGACCGTCCGCGCCTGTGCGCCGACCGACGCCACCCGACGGGGCCGGTCGCGCCGTCGGCGCTCTCGGCTCGCGTGCAAGAGGGGCACGGAGCGCGGCGACCGGGTGTTCCCACAGGTCGCAAACCGGCCGAAACGGTAACCCTCCGTTACTTTGCCCTCTGCGGCAGCCGGGCCCTCCACGTGAGTCGCGTCACTCAGAGTGAATCACTCGGCATACTTCCGGCCGGAGCGGAAAGGCACCCAGACCGCTGGTGCCGCTTCCCGGGCCACCGGCACGCAGGTGCTCGGCCGGACCGGTGCGGAGCAATCAGGCACGGAAGGCAGCTCACCCCATGTCGGCTTCGCCCATGTCGGACCGTCCCGCGGCCGCCCTGGAGACCCTCCACATCGACGGCACCTGGCGGGGCGCCGCGTCAGGCGCCACCCGCGAGATCCTCGACCCCGCGGACGCCACCGTCCTCGCCCTCGTCTCCGAGGGCGGTGTCGAGGACACCGACGCGGCCGTGGCCGCCGCCCGCCGCGCCTTCGACGACGGCCCCTGGCCGCACCGGTCCGTCGCCGAACGCGCGGGCCTGCTGCGCCGGGTCGCGGACCTGCTCCAGCGGGACCGCGAGGAGATCGCGATCACCGAGAGCCGCGACACCGGCAAGACCCTGGAGGAGGGCCGCGTCGACGTCGACGACGTGACCAGCGCCTTCCGCTACTTCGCCGACCTCGTGATGAACGAGAGCGGCGGCCGGGTCGTCGATGCCGGCGACCCCGACGTGCACAGCATCGTCGTCCACGAGCCGGTGGGCGTCTGCGCCCTCATCGCCCCGTGGAACTACCCGCTGCTCCAGGCGAGCTGGAAGATAGCCCCGGCACTCGCCGCGGGCAACACCTTCGTGCTCAAGCCCAGCGAGGTCACCCCGCTCTCCACCCTGCACCTGCTCCGGCTGCTCACCGAGGCGGGCCTGCCCGACGGCACCGCCAACCTCGTCACCGGCGCGGGGGACCCCGTCGGCGCCCGGCTCTCCGAACACCCCGACGTCGACCTGGTGTCCTTCACGGGCGGCCTCGCCAGCGGCACGAAGGTGGCCAGGGCCGCCGCCCCCACCGTGAAGAAGGTCGCGCTGGAGCTCGGAGGGAAGAACCCCAACGTCGTCTTCGCCGACGCCTGCGCCACCGAGGAGGGCTTCGACACCGCGGTCGACCAGGCGCTGAACGCCGCGTTCTTCCACAGCGGCCAGGTGTGCTCCGCCGGGGCCAGGCTCATCGTCGAGGAGTGCGTCCGCGAACGCTTCGTCACCGAACTGGCCCGGCGCGCCGATGCCATACGCCTCGGCCGCGGCACCGTCGACGGGGTCGAGTGCGGCCCGCTGGTCTCCGCCCAGCAGTTGGCCAAGGTCGAGGCCTACGTCGCCTCCGCCCGCGAGGAGGGCGCGGTCGTCCGCTCGGGCGGAGCCCGCCCCGAGCCCTCGGACATCCGGCCCGCCGGCGGCTACTTCTACCGGCCCACCGTCCTGGACGGCTGCCACCGGGAGATGAGGGTGGTCCGGGAGGAGACCTTCGGCCCGATCCTCACCGTCGAGACCTTCCGCACCGAGGAAGAGGCCGTCACACTCGCCAACGACACCGATTACGGTCTCGCGGGCGCCGTCTGGACCGCGGACGCGGGCCGAGCCCGGCGCGTCGCGGGGCGGCTGCGGCACGGCACCGTCTGGATCAACGACTACCACCCCTACCTCCCGCAGGCGGAGTGGGGCGGCTTCGGCAAGTCCGGCACCGGCCGCGAACTCGGTCCCACCGGGCTCGCCGAGTACCGCGAGGCCAAGCACATCTACCAGAACCTCAACCCGCGCCCCCAGCGCTGGTTCGCCGGCTGACGGAAGCGGCCGGGTCCCGTCCCCTGTCCGCAGCGCCACGCAAGCACCTTGCAGAAGGAGTAGTGACCGATGCCCCCGCCCCTCAGCCCCGCACGCCCCGCTCCCGCCGACTACGTGATCGTGGGCGGAGGCACCGCCGGCTCGGTCATCGCCTCCCGCCTCGCCGAGGACCCCGACGTCACCGTCACCCTCGTCGAGGGCGGCCCCACCGACATCGACCGCGACGACGTGCTCACCCTGCGCCGCTGGCTCGGGCTCCTCGGCGGCGACCTGGACTACGACTACCCGACCACCGAACAGCCGCGCGGCAACAGCCACATCCGGCACAGCCGCGCCCGGGTCCTGGGCGGCTGCTCCTCGCACAACACGCTCATCAGCTTCAAACCGCTGCCCGGCGACTGGGACGAATGGGCCGAGGCGGGCGCCGAGGGCTGGGACGCGGCCACGATGGACCCGTACTTCGCCCGGCTCCGCAACCACATCGTGCCGGTCGACGAGAAGGACCGGAACGCCATCGCGCGCGACTTCGTCGACGCCGCGCAGGCGGCCGCCGGAGTACCGCGCGTGGAGAGCTTCAACCGGAAGCCCTTCCACGAGGGCACCGGCTTCTTCGACCTGGCCTACCACCCCGAGACCAACAAACGCTCCTCCGCCTCCGTCGCCTACTTCCACCCGCACATCGAGGCCGGGGACCGCCCCAACCTGACGATCCTGCTGGAGACATGGGCGTACAGGCTGGAGTTCGAGGGCAACCGGGCCACCGGCGTCCACGTGCGGACCCAGGACGGCGAGGAACTGCTGCTGCGCGCCGCCCGCGAGGTCATCGTCTGCGCCGGCGCCGTGGACACCCCGCGGCTGCTGCTGCACTCCGGTGTCGGTCCGGCCGGAGACCTGGCGGCACTCGGCATCCCCGTCGTCCACGACCTGCCCGGTGTCGGTGAGAACCTCCTCGACCACCCCGAGTCGGTCGTCGTCTGGGAGACCGACGGACCCATCCCCGAGAACTCGGCGATGGACTCCGACGCGGGCCTTTTCGTACGCCGTGACCCCGCGTCCCGGGGCCCCGACCTGATGTTCCACTTCTACCAGATCCCCTTCACCGACAACCCCGAGCGCCTCGGGTACGAGAAGCCCCGGCACGGGGTGTCGATGACCCCGAACATCCCCAAGCCCCGCAGCCGCGGCCGGCTCTACCTCACCAGCGCCGACCCCGAGGCCAAACCCGCCCTGGACTTCCGCTACTTCACGGACGAGGACGACTACGACGGCCGCACCCTGGTCGACGGCATCAAGCTCGCCCGCGAGATAGCCGGGACGGAGCCGCTGGCCCACTGGCTGCGCCGCGAGGTGTGCCCCGGGCCCGAGGTCACCTCGGACGAGGACATCAGCGAGTACGCCCGCAAGGTCGCGCACACCGTCTACCACCCGGCCGGCACCTGCCGGATCGGCGCCCCCGGGGACCCGGAGGCCGTCGTCGACCCGCAGCTGCGCGTCCGGGGCCTGGAGGGCCTGCGGATCGCGGACGCGTCCGTCTTCCCGTCCATGCCCGCCGTGAACCCCATGATCACCGTCCTGATGGTCGGCGAGAAGTGCGCGGAACTGCTCCGGACCACCCCGGCCACCGGGGGCGACGTGCCGCTCGCGGCCACCCCCACCGAGGAGGGCGACGGCCGATGAACGGATCCACCGCCCCCGTCTTCTCCGTACGCGATCTCTGGAAGGTCTTCGGCCCCAAGGCCGACCGCATCCCCGGCGGGGAACACGCCGGCCTGCCCCCGGCCGAGCTGCGCGAGCGCACCGGATGCACCGCCGCCGTGCGCGACGTCTCCTTCGACGTCCGCAAGGGCGAGGTCTTCGTCGTCATGGGCCTCTCCGGCTCCGGCAAGTCCACCCTCGTACGCTGTCTGACCCGGCTCGTCGAACCCACCAGCGGCACCCTGTCCATCGACGGCGAGGACGTCCTGGCCATGGACCGGGCGCGGCTGCGCGAACTGCGCCGCCACCGGGCGGCGATGGTCTTCCAGCACTTCGGACTGCTGCCGCACCGCACCGTCCTGGACAACGTCGCCTACGGCCTGGAGATCCAGGGCCTCGGCAGGACCGAACGGCGCGCCAGAGCGGCCGAACTGGTCGGCAAGGTAGGCCTCTCGGGACTGGAGGGCCGCCGTCCCTCCCAGCTGTCCGGCGGCCAGCAGCAGCGCGTCGGCCTGGCCCGGGCGCTCGCCGTGGACCCGTCCGTCCTCCTCTTCGACGAGCCGTTCAGCGCGCTCGACCCGCTGATCCGCCGCGAGATGCAGGACGAGGTCGTCCGGCTGCACCGTGAGGAGGGCAGGACCATGGTCTTCATCACCCACGACCTGGGCGAGGCCCTGCGCCTGGGCACCCGCATCGCCCTCATGCGCGACGGCGGGATCGTCCAGCTCGGCACACCCGAGGAGATCGTCGGTTCACCCGCTGACGACTACGTGCGCGAGTTCGTCCGGGACGTCCCCCGTGAACAGGTCCTGAGCGTCGCCACCGCCATGCGCCCCCCGGCCGCGGACGAGAGCGGGCAGGGCCCCGCACTGCGGCCCGAGGCCACCGTCTCCGAGGCCATCGAGGCCCTCGCACGATCCGGGGAACCCACCGCGCGGGTGACGAGGGACGGGAGGCTGCTCGGGATCGTCGACCACGCGTGCCTCCTCGACGTGGTCGCCGGCACCGGACCCCGCGGGGTGACCGTCTGATGGCCACCGCCCACACCCCCGCCCGGACCGCCGCCGGCCCCCCGGGTGGCGGGCGGCTCGCCACCCTGCGCGGCCGGCCCGTCCTCGGCAAGATGCTCCTGCTGCTGGTGATCGCCGCCGTCGCCGTGCCCGTCGTCCAGGCACGCTGGGGCGGCGGAGCATGGCCCGGCGCCCTCACCGCCGACCTCGCCGAACCCCTCGGCGAGGTCAACGACTGGATCATCGCCAACCGTGACAGCCACCCGCTGTTCCTGTACTTCTTCGGCCACATCAGCAACGCCGTCGTCCTGTCGGTACGCGGTGTCTACCTGGCGTTGCTGGCGCTCGGCTGGGCCGGGGTCACCGCCGTCGCCGCGCTCGTCGCCTGGCGGACGGCCGGAGCGCGCCTCGCCCTGACGGCCGGCGCCTCCTTCCTCGTGTGCGGACTGCTCGGCATGTGGGTGCCGACCATGCAGACCCTCGCCCTGATGACCGTGGCCGTCCTCGTCTCCGTGGTCCTCGGCATGCTCCTGGGGATCGCGGCCGGGCTGTCCGACCGTACCTTCCGCCTTCTGCGGCCCGTACTCGACACCATGCAGGTGCTGCCCGCCTTCGCCTACCTGCTGCCCGTCGTCCTCGTCTTCGGTATCGGCGTCCCCGGCGCGGTCCTCGCCACCGTCGTCTACGCGGCCCCGCCGATGGCCCGGCTGACCGCGCTCGGTCTGCGCGGCGCCGACCCCGGCGTCATGGAGGCCGTGGCCTCCCTCGGCGCGACCGGCAGGCAGCGCCTGCTGACCGCCCGGCTGCCGCTGGCGCGCAAGGAACTGCTGCTCGGCCTCAACCAGACCATCATGATGGCGCTGTCCATGGCAGTCATCGCCTCGGTCATCGGGGCCGGGGGTCTCGGTGACCGCGTCTACCAGGCGCTGTCCTCGGTCGACGTGGGCGCCGCCCTCGCGGCGGGTGTCCCGATCGTGCTGCTGGCCGTCGTCCTGGACCGTACGACCGAGGCGGCCGGCCGGAAGATCGGCACGGAAACCACCGGGCCGGCGGCCCTGCGTGGCGTACGCGGCTGGGGACTCGCCGCGCTGATCGCCGCTGCCGTCGCCGTCGTCGGACGGTTCGCCGGCGGCCGCGTCTGGCCGGAGGACGGGATCGTGGCCATCGCGGGCCCCGTCAACACCGCCAAGGACTGGATGGTCGACCACCTCTACACCGGTGTCCCCGTCGTCGGCGGAACCGCCGACTGGGCAGCACACTTCACCGACTGGATCCTCAATCCGCTGCGCAGCGGACTGCAGGGCCTGCCCTGGTGGTCCGTCCTGCTCGTCGTGGCCGCCCTCGCCTGGTCCATCGGCACCTGGCGCACCGCGCTCACCGCCGTCCTGGCCATGGCCGCCATCGGGGTCCTCGGCGTCTGGGACCGGTCGATGGACACGCTGAGCCAGGTCATCGCCGCCGTGGCCGTCACCCTGGTCCTCGGCTTCGCCCTCGCGATCGGCGCCGCCCGCAGCACACGCCTCGAACGGCTGCTGCGCCCGGTCCTGGACGTCTTCCAGACCCTGCCGCAGTTCGTCTACCTCATCCCCGTCGTCGCCCTCTTCGGCGTCGGCCGCGCCCCCGCCGCAGCCGCGGCGGTCGTCTACGCGCTGCCCGCCGTCGTCCGCATCACCACCCAGGGGCTGCGGGGCGTGGACCCCGCCGCGATGGAGTGCGCCCGCTCGCTGGGCGCCACCGGCGGGCAGCAACTGCGCCAGGTGCAACTCCCGCTGGCCAGGCCCGCGCTGCTCCTCGCCGTCAACCAGGGGGTCGTCCTGGTCCTCGCGGTCGTCATCATCGGCGGCCTCGTCGGCTCGGGTGCTCTGGGGTACGACGTCGTGTTCGGCCTCGCCCAGGGCGACCTCGCCACCGGCCTCGTTGCGGGAGCGGCCATCGTCTGCCTCGGCCTGATGCTGGACCGGGTCACCCAGCCCACCGCCCGCCGTACGCCGAAGGAGAGCTGACATGACGCGCACCCGTAGGCGCGCCCGCCCGCGCACGTCCGCGATCGCGGCCTCGGCCGCCGCCCTGCTGACCGTCACCGGCTGCGGCGCCGCCGACATGACCGAACAGGCGTCCCCGTTCGCGGCCCCCGCCGGCATCCGGACCGTCACGCTCTCCGTGCAGTCCTGGGTCGGCGCCCAGGCCAACGTGGCCGTCGCCCGGAAGATCCTCGAGGACGAACTCGGCTACCGCGTCGATCTCGTGCAGACCGACGAGGTCCCCGCCTGGGACGCCCTCAGCCAGGGCCGGGTGGACGCCATCCTGGAGGACTGGGGCCACCCCGACCAGGAGAAGCTGTACGTCCACGACAAGAGGACCATCGTCCCGGGCGGTGACCTCGGAGTCACCGGCCACATCGGCTGGTACGTCCCCGCCTACTGGGCGGACGAACACCCCGACGTCACGGACTGGAAGAACCTGAACAAGTACGCCGGTGAACTGCGCACCGCGGAGAGCGGCGACAAGGGCCAGCTGATGGACGGTTCGCCCTCCTACGTCACCAACGACAAGGCCCTCGTGAAGAACCTCGGCCTGGACTACAAGGTCGTCTTCGCCGGCTCGGAGGCCGCGCAGATCACCCAGATGCAGCAGTTCGCCAAGGAGAAGAAGCCTTTCCTCAGCTACTGGTACCAGCCGCAGTGGCTGTTCAACGAGGTGCCCATGGTCGAGGTGAAGCTCCCGGCCTACTCCGACGCGTGTGCGGCCAAGGCCCCCGAGGACATCGACTGCGCCTACCCGAAGACCCCGCTCCAGAAGTACCTCAACGCCGGCTTCGCGGAGCGGGGCGGCGAGGCGGCGGCCTTCCTCAAGAAGTTCCACTGGTCGGAGAAGGACCAGAACGAGGTATCGGAACTGATCGCCTCCGACCGGCTCAGCCCCGACGAGGCCGCCGCACGCTGGATCGGGAAACGTCCCGGCACCTGGAAGAAGTGGCTGGACTGACGAGGTGCTCGTCGTCCCATCGCACCTCGCCCGCCACGGCGGAACCCGGTCCGCCCCCCTTCTACCGGCGCCCTGCCAGCCGGGACCCCTCGGGCGTGCGGCGGTAGAGCACCGACCGGCCCGACCGGGCGCGGGTGACGAGACCGGCCCGGTGCAGTATGCCGAGGTGGTAGGAGACCGTGGACTCTTTCAGGAAGTGACGTGACGCCAGCTCTGTGGTGGAGGCGGGCTGCGCCAGAGCGGCCAGCAGTCCGGCACGGGTGGGGCCGAGCAGCCGGGCCATCTCGGCCGTGGCTGTCGCCGAGCCGATCGCGCCGGCCGTGACCTCGTTGCGCACGGGATAGATGAGTATCGGGGGCCGTCCCCCGTCGCGCGTCGGATCCACGGCAACGGCCGGTCCCCGTGCGACGAGTGACGGCATGACGATCACCAACGGCACGGGCAGGGCGATCCGGAACCGGCTCTCGACCCGCAGGGTGCCATCGGCCCAGCGGACGCCGGTGTCCAGCGAGTTGAAGAGCCTGGCAGCTCCGTGCCGGGCGAGTACCCCGGCGCATCGGTCGACCTCCGCGTCCAGGGTGGTCCTGGCGGCATGCCAGTGCGGGGCGAAGGCCAGATCCCAGTAGCGCCGCATCTCGTCCGCCGCCTGCCGGGCCACATGCGCACCGCCCCGCCCCATGGCACGCCGCACACCTGCCGGCAGCTCGCAGCCGGCGAGGCCGTTCGGCGGTCGACCTTCGCGCAGGGCCTCCAACTCGCCCAGGACGCGTCGGGGTGGCGTGCACCGGACCTGCTCCAGTTGCTCCTCCACCGTGGGCGAGGGTCCTGCGGGATGCGGGCTGAGGAAGTCGGGCACGTATCCGCCCTCGTCCCGCGTCAGCTCCGACAGCAGTGGCAGTCGTGCCCGCCGCAGTACCTGCCGGGTGCGGGCGACCCAGGGATCTGTGTCAGGACCCGGTTCGGCCCCCCAGGGCAGCAGCGTCGCGACGACCTCGTGGAGCGGCGAGACGGCGAAGCGGGACCGGGCGAGCCCGGCGACGTCCACGGTGAGCTCGATCATGCCCCTTCCACCCCCCGCTGCCCGGTCACGCTGCTCCGGCAGCCGTCCCTTCGAACCTCATCGAATCTTGGCACAAACGGTCGCGGTGGAAGGCCTGATCACCGCAGTCTGGTGGCCCGCAGCGCGGTGGCCCCGACGCTGCGGGGGAGTTGCGGTGCGAGGGGCCGCGGGACAGCCCTTGCAGTCGGTCCGCGGTGATCACCAACGGACCACGGCACGAGAGAAACGAGAGGGATCGTGCGGAAAGCAATCGCCGTCGCCCTGACGGCCGCGACGCTGATGGCCGGGACCGCCGTCGCCCCTGCGGCCTTCGCCGGCACCACCACCGTCCAGGCGTACACCTGTCACTACACCGAATCGTCGAGCGGTAACTGGTATGCCGGCTATTACAGCGGCAGCACAGTCATTCCGAGCTCCACCGGAGTCTCGAGTGCGGGCATCGAGGCCCAGTGTCTCCTCAAGAAGTCAGGATGGTTCGACCCGGGCACGGTCGACGGCGTCTTCGGGCCGAACTCCCGGACCGCCGCGAAGGAGTTCCAGGCGTACATCAACGACTGGGCCAACCGCCCCATGCTGGTGGTCGACGGCATCGTCGGCCCCGAGACGTGGTACTACCTGCGTTGTTGCGCACCTGGAATGTGAGGCGCGGCACCACACGCCCCCGACCGGAAGCCGCCCTGTGCCCGAGGGGCGGGCTGATCGACGGGACGGCAGGGGCGACGCGTGCCGGGAAAGTCTTCCGCCGGTGCACGCGTCTTCCGGGGGAACTGCCTCGGTGCCCTTTTCCACCACGCCACGAGAACGCGTCATCCACCGTCGGCGGGCGACTCCCGACGGGGATCACCACCGGAGCACAGAACGAGAGGAACGAGCAACTTTGCGCACGAACATCGTGACGGCCTTGACGGCCGCGGCACTGATCGCCGGGACCGTCGCCGCCCCTGCGGCCTTCGCCGGCACCACCACCGCCCAGGCGTACACCTGTCACTACTCGGAGCAGGGGGTGTACACGTATGCCGGTTACTACGGCGGCAACACGGTGATTCCCAGCTCCACAGGGGTGTCCAGTGCGGGGATCGAGGCTCAGTGCCTGCTCAGGGCGGCGGGTTTCGACCCCGGCACGATCGACGGAGTGTTCGGGGCCAACTCCAAGGCCGCGGCCAAGGCATTCCAGTCCCACGTGAACGACAGGTCCGGTTACCACGTACTCGACGTCGACGGGATCGTCGGCAGCGACACATGGCCGGAGCTGCGGTACTACGTAGGCGCCCACTGGTAGGCCCGGCCCGTCCGCTTCCCGTACCACCGCTCGGAACGACCCACGCGTTCAACCGGGAATCGGCGTCGCGCCCCCGCCTGCGACGGCGCCACCGGTGGCTTCGCCCGCCGGCGGTCACCACCGGACCACGACACGAGAGAAGAGTGAGACGACCTTGCGCAGAAACATCGCCATGGCTCTGATGGCCGCGACGCTGATCGTCGGGACCGTCGCCGCCCCTGCGGCCTTCGCCGGCACCACCACTGCCCAGGCGTACACCTGCCATTATTCGGTCTCGGCAGACAAGGCGTACGCCGGCTACTACAGCGGCAACACGGTGATTCCCAGCTCCACCGGGGTGTCCAGTGCGGGCATCGAGGCTCAGTGCCTGCTCAAGAGGGCCGGATTCGACCCCGGCACGATCGACGGTGTCTTCGGGACCAACTCCAAGGCCGCCGCCAAGAAGTTCCAGACCATGATGAACAACGCGTTCGGCTACAACATCGCGATCGACGGGATCGTCGGCAGCGACACATGGCCAGCGCTGCGGTGGTACGCCGTGTAGAACGCCTGAGCAGTCGTCACCGTTCGCGGTCGAGGATCGATCTCGAGCGGTCGGTCCCGCCGCCCTCGGCGCCGGGCCTGGCGGCCGCCCATGGCGTCGGCCGGAGCGCTGGTGATGGGGCGTTCCGGCGGCCGAAAGGGGGGGCCCGCGTTGCCCGGGGGATCAGAGCGGCATGGACGCGGTGCGTCGCACGGGGGGAGGGACGTCCACCTGCGGGAGGTGGTGGACGTCCCGACAACGCGGCGAGTCGGCGCCGCCGTCCGTCCACCGGGCAACGCGGGACACCCCCACGACGACGACCGGACAGCGTCATGCAGCACCTCATCGGAGAGACGGGACGAGATGCGCAGAAACATCGCGACGGCCTTGACGGCCGCCGTACTGATCACCGCCACCCTCACCGCACCGGCCGCCTTCGCCGGCACCGCTACCGCACAGGCGTACACCTGCAGGTTCTCGGCCTCGGAGCCCTACGCGTATGCCGGCCACTACGGGGGCACGACGGTCGTTCCCAGCTCCACCGTGGTGACGTCCGCGGGTGTCGAGGCCCAGTGTCTGCTCACGTGGGCCGGATTCGACCCCGGCACGATCGACGGTGTCTTCGGGACCAACTCCAAGGCCGCCGCCAAGAAGTTCCAGACCATGATGAACAACGCGTACGGCTACTCGCTCGCAACCGACGGGATCGTGGGCAGCGAGACATGGCCCGCGCTGCGGACCTATGTGTGCTACCGGTCGTGACCATGCGCGGGGCCCGAACGCTGCGCGGCGCTCCGGCGACGACGAGCCCCCGGCAGGGGAGCGCGTCACCGCACCCCGCGGGGACGGTACTGGATGCTGATCCGGGGCCCTCGCGCACTCGCCGTCTTGGGGACGGCGTGCTGCCAGGTGCGCTGGCAGGAACCGCCCATGACGATGAGGTCCCCGTGCCCCAGGGGCCGCCGTACCGTCTCCCCCCTGCCGTGCAGCGGGCGCAGGAGGAGGTCGCGCGGCGCTCCCACGGACAGGATGGCGACCATCGTGTCCTCGTGGGCCCCGCGTCCCACGAGGTCGCCGTGCCAGGCGACACTGTCGCGTCCGTCGCGGTAGTAGCAGAGGCCGGCGGTGCTGAAGGGCTCGCCCAGCTCGTCGGCGTAGTGTGCCGAGAGGGCGTCGCGGGCCTCGGTCAGCACCGGTGCGGGCAGCGTGTCGCCGTCGCGGTAGAAGGCCAGGAGCCGTGGCACGTCCACCGTCCGGTCGTACATGTGCCGGCGCTCGGCCCGCCAGGGGACCCCGGCGGCCAGTTCGGCCATCAGACCGTCACTCCCGCTCAGCCATCCCGGCAGCAGGTCGATCCAGGCGCCGTCACCGAGCACGGTTCTCCGCACGCCGGAGAGCGGTGAGAGGTGCGGGCCGTCGTCCTGGTCGAAGAGTGAGCCCTGGAGGTGCATGGACATGGGACCAGCCTAACGCGACAATCGAACGTGTGTTCAGAGTGGGGGGTGGCGCAGAGCCGAGGGGCCCACGCCCGGGACCCGCCGCACCACCGGGCGCCCCCGATGAGGCGCCCGGCGTGGTCAGGAGGTCACCGGGGCCTCCTCCGTACCCGGCCGGTCGAACTGGGTGCGGTGCAGCTCTTCGTACCGGCCGCCCAGCGCCAGCAACTCGTCGTGCGTCCCCCGCTCGACGACCCGTCCGTCCTCGACCACCAGGATGAGATCGGCGGCCCGCACCGTCGAGAGCCGGTGGGCGATCACGACGGCCGTGCGGCCCTCCAGCGCCTCCGCGAGGGCCTCCTGGACGGCGGCCTCCGAGGTCGAGTCCAGGTGGGCGGTCGCCTCGTCCAGGATCACCACCCGCTGCCGGGCCAGGAGCAGCCGGGCGATGGTCAGCCGCTGGCGCTCGCCGCCCGAGAGCCGGTAGCCGCGCTCACCGACCACGGTGTCCAGCCCGTCCGGCAGCGAAGCCACCAGGCCCTCCAGGCGCGAGCGGCGGAGGGCGTCCCAGATCTCTTCCTCGGTGGCCTCCGGCCGGGCGAGCAGCAGGTTGGCGCGCACCGACTCGTGGAAGAGGTGCCCGTCCTGGGTGACCATGCCGAGGGTCTCCCGGATCGATTCCGCCGTGAGATCACGTACGTCGACGCCGTTCAGCCGTACGGAGCCGGCGTCGGCGTCGTACAGCCGGGGCAGCAGCTGCGCGATGGTCGACTTGCCCGCCCCGGACGAACCGACGAGCGCCACCATACGGCCCGGATCCGCCCGGAAGGAGACGTCGTGCAGTACCCGGGTGCCGCCCCGGCCGTCGAGCGTGGCGACCTCCTCCAGGGAGGCGAGGGAGACCTTGTCCGCGGACGGGTAACCGAAGGACACGCCGTCGAACTCCACGGAGACCGGCCCGTCCGGCACCCGCCGGGCCTCCGGCTTCTCGGCGATCAGCGGCTCCAGGTCCAGGATCTCGAAGACCCGCTCGAAGCTGACGAGCGCGCTCATCACCTCGACCCGGGCGCCGGCCAGCGCCGTCAGGGGTGCGTAGAGCCGGGTGAGCAGCAGGGCCAGGGCGACGACGGCTCCGGGATCGAGGCTGCCGCGCAGCGCGTAGTAGCCGCCGAGACCGTAGACCAGGGCGAGGGCCAGGGCGGAGACGAGCGTGAGCGCCGTGATGAAGGTCGACTGCAGCATCGCCGTACGGATCCCGATGTCCCGGACCCGGCCGGCGCGGGCGGCGAACTCCGCGGACTCGTCGGCGGGCCGGCCGAAGAGCTTGATGAGGGTGGCTCCCGGGGCCGAGAACCGTTCCGTCATCTGCGTCCCCATCGTGGCGTTGTGACCGGCGGCCTCCCTCTGCAGCGCCGCCATCCTGGAACCCATCCGGCGGGCGGGCACGACGAACACCGGAAGCAGTACCAGGGCGAGCAGCGTGATCTGCCACGAGATGGTGAGCATCACGGCCAGGGTCAGCAGCAGCGTGACGAGGTTGGAGACGACACCGGACAGGGTGTTGCTGAACGCCCGCTGGGCGCCGATCACGTCGTTGTTGAGCCGGCTGACCAGTGCGCCGGTCCTGGTGCGGGTGAAGAAGGCGACCGGCATCCGCTGGACGTGGTCGAAGACAGCGGTCCGCAGATCGAGGATCAGCCCCTCGCCGAGCGTGGCGGACAGCCACCGGGTGAGCAGCCCGAGGCCCGCCTCGCCCACCGCGATCAAGGCGATGAGCAGGGCGAGGCGGACGACCGTTCCGTTCTCCTCGCCGTCCACGATGGCGTCGACGACCTTCCCGGCCAGCACCGGCGTGGCCACCGCGAGCAGCGCGGTGACCACACTGAGCAGCAGGAAGCGGACGATCCGCCGCCGGTGCGGCCGGGCGAACGCCGCGATGCGGCGCAAGGTGGCCCTGGAGAAGGGTCTGCGGTCCTGCTGCGCGTTCATCGCGGTGTGCAGCGATGTCCACGCGGTGACTTCCATGTCCATGCGGGTGCCTCCGGCGTCGGTGTGTACAACGGAACGCTAGGACCTCGACCGGACTTCAGGTCAATCGATCACCCCGGATGTCACCCGGTGTCCCGCTCGGCGCGCACGGACCGCCACCATGACCTCCGGGTCCGGCTGCGGCGTCGGGGACGGAACGGGGGGCACGGTGCCAGGGTTTCCGTCCGCTGCCGGGCCGGTGCGCCTACGCGGACGGCTCGGGCTGCGGACCCGCGTACACCCCGCCGCTCGCCAGGAGTTCGCCGTGCGTCCCCACCTCGGCCATCCGCCCCCCTTCCATGGCCACGATGCGGTCCGCCGCCCGGAGCGTGGAGAGCCGGTGCGCCACCACGAAGACCGTGCGGCCGTGCACCAGGCGGGCCAGGGCCTCCTGGACCAGCGCCTCGGACCGGGTGTCCAGGGCGGATGTCGCCTCGTCGAGGATCAGTACCCGCGGGTCGCGGATCAGCGGAAGCAGCCACACCGGACTGTGCTTGACGACGAACGCGAGTACGGCGACGCCGAGCCGCCTCCGGTCGGGACGCAGGAGGTAGCCGAGGGTACGGATCGGGTGCTCGCCCCGGTAGCGGTGGTCGAGCGTGGAGAGCTGCCGAGGCGGAGAAAGCGGTTGCTGCATGCGATCGGCCAATCCGGGCCGCACGGAGCGTGCAACTCCCTCTCGCATGCTGGTTCCCCGCCGCCGGGCCGGCGGACAGGCACGGCCGTCCGCGGACACTCCGCCGGCCGCCCGCCCCCGGGACGCGGTGTGCCCCGTCCGTCCGGACGGGGCACACCGGCGAGGACCGCAAGGGGCGGTCAGGCCCCCGGTGGAATCCGGGAGGGACGGCCGCCGCCGCGGGTGAGGCCGTAGCCGAACACGGCCGCCAGCGCGGCGAGTACGCCCCCGCCCACGGTCCACAGCCAGCGGGTGGTCCACCAGCCGGAGGCCCAGCCGTCCTCCGGCTCGCTGCTGAGGCGGGCACCGTCCTGGACCGAGGTGACGGACACGCCCGGGACCAGCGGTTCGGCGAGGGTGCCGTCCACGTCGTGGGCGCCGCCCCTGTCGTCCGAGGTGATCCGGGTCTCGGCGTGGACCGGCAGGCCGAGGTCCTCCTCGGCCAGACCGACCACGGTCAGGCGCACGTAGTAGCTCCCCGGCAGGGGGTCGTTCGCCCAGGGTTCGGACCAGGCGCGCACGGTGCGCAGGACGCAGGACAGCTCGACGGTGCCCGAGTCGGGGGCCGCCTTCCTGGTCTGGTGGCCGTACACGCAGGCCTGTCTGCGGCGCAGCCCGTCGTACACGTCGACCTGCCAGGTCGACGCACCGTGGCGGGTGGCGTTCTCCGGCAGGGTGATCTTCGCCCGGACGGTGGCCCGTTGGCCGGCGTCGGCGGGGAAGGCCCAGTACAGGTAGTCGCCCGTGGAGGCGTCAGCCGTGGCGGTCTGCCCCTGCTGGACGGGCGTCGCGGTGCGGAAGGTGGTGCCGGCCTCCGTGGGGCCGGCACCACCTTCGCCGGCCGGGCTCGCCGACGGGTCGTCGGCCGTGGCCGCCCCCGCCGAGGTGAGCAGGGTGACTCCGGCGAGCAGCGCGCCGGCGCAGGCGCGGCGCAGCCGCCGGGTGCGGGACGTACGCATCAGTTGGTCCTCCATACGGCGACGCGCCAGCGCGAGATCCAGCCGAACAGCAGACCGGCGATCAGCCCGGTCAGCACCATGACGCCCAGCAGCCACCAGCCGCGGCCCAGGCCGAACGCGGCGACGTCGGACGCTTCGTCGGGACCGTCGACCAGGTCGATGGTCAGCTCGACGGGCATGCCGGGCGTGGTCTTCACGGAGGCGGGCGCCGCGAAGGAGTTGCCGAGCTGGAGGCAGACGGCCTCGGCGGCGGGCTTCACGCCGTCGGCGTCGTCCAGTTCCGGCTTCGGGTAGCGCAGTCCGGTGGAGATCGCGTCGGTACGTCCGGAGCCGGCCGCCTCGCCGCGGACGATCTCACGGCCGTGCGTGGTCACCGCGCGCAGCAGGACCCCGTAGTCGTTGTTGACGGCACGGTCCGCCGCCACGCTCACCGAGGCGCGCAGCTCCTGGCCGGGCTGCACGTCGACGCGGTACCAGCGGTGCGTGCCGAACTCCTGGCGGTCCGTGTAGAGGCCGGCCTTCAGCCGGGGGGCCGCGGAGCAGCTGTCCGCACCCTCGGCCGCCACGGGGGTGACGACGGGCTCGGCGGCCCGGTCCACCAACTGCTTGACCCTGCCGGAGAGTTCCTCCTTGTGCTGGACGGCCGTGTAGGTGCCGCCGGTCGCCTCGGCGATGCAGGTGAGCTGCTGCCGGATCTTGGCGTCGGGTACCAGGCCCAGGGTGTCGATCACCAGGTGGATGCCGCGTGCGGCGATGTCACGCGCCACCTCGCACGGGTCCAGCGGGCCGCAGGTGTCCTCGCCGTCCGTGATGAGAACGATGCGGCGGGTGGAGTCCCCGCCGTCCAGGTCGTCGGCCGCGCCGAGCAGGGCGGGGCCGATGGGGGTCCAGCCGGTCGGGGCCAGGGTGGCGACCGCCGTCTTGGCCTCCGTACGGTCGAGCGGACCGACCGGGTAGAGCTGCTTGGTGTCCTTGCAGCCGACCTTGCGGTCGTCGCCCGGGTAGTCGGCGCCGAGCGTGCGGATGCCGAGCTGCACCTCTTCCGGCACCGCGTCCAGGACGTCGTTGAACGCCTGCTTGGCGGCCGAGATCCGGGACTGGCCGTCGATGTCGCGGGTGCGCATGGAGCCGCTGACGTCAAGGACCAGTTCGACCTTGGGTGACGCGGCGGCGGAAGGTTCGTCGGCGGCGGCCGGCAGCGCGGTGCCGAGTCCGGCGGCCAGGGTGGCGAGCAGAACGCACACCCCGGCCGTCAGCCGTTTTCTTATGATCATCGACGGATCCTATTGAAGATCCGCGGTCATCCCCAAAACCGTGCCGGCGGCGGTGATTTCGGGGACCTTGCTCACCCGCCGAGCAGCGGCCCGGCCGCCCGGTCCAGCACCGACCCCACGCGCTCCCACGTCTCCGTGTCCCGTTCCACCGCCGGGATGTGGGCGTCCTCGGCCTTCTCGTTCCAGCGGGTGGCCACGGCGACCGGGTCGCCGCCGCCCGCAGCCGACGCGGCGAGCGCGGCGGCGCCGAGCGCCACCAGTTCGCCGCTGCCGGGGACGATCAGGGGCCGGCCGGAGAGCCGGCGCACCGTGTCCACCCAGGTGCGGCCCTGGGCGCCGCCGCCGATCAGCCGCAGCGGCCGGCCCGCCACCTCGGGGTCGGCCGGGTCGAGGCCGCAGGCCAGCAGCAGTTCGTCCAGGGCGCGCAGCACGGTGAAGGCCGCTCCCTCGTAGGCGGCGCCCAGCAGCTGCTGCGGGGTGGTGTCGTGCCGGAGCCCGGTGAGCAGGCCCGAGGAGGTCGGCAGGTCCGGGGTGCGTTCGCCGTCCAGGTAGGGCAGGAGGACGGCCTCGCCGCCGGGCGTCGCGTCGTCGCGGTGCAGGCCCAGCAGGGTGGCCACCCGATCGACGGCCAGCGTGCAGTTGAGCGTGCAGGCCAGCGGGAGGTACGTACCGTCGGCCGCCGCGAAGCCCGAGAGGGCGGCGGAGGCGGGCCGGGTCAGGGACGCGGCGAAGACCGTGCCCGAGGTGCCGAGGCTCAGGACCGGGTGGTCCAGGAGTCCGGCGCCGCCGAGGCCCAGGCCGACGGCCGCGCTCATGTTGTCCCCGGTGCCGGCCGCGACGGCGATCCCGGCGGGCAGACCGAGCGCCTCGGCCGCCTCGGCGGTCAGCGAGCCGATCCGCGTTCCGCCGGTGGCGGCGACCGGGGGCAGCATCGAGGTGCCCAGGCCGAGCAGGCCCAGGAGTTCGGGGTCGTACGCGCCGGTCTTGGTCGAGTACCAGCAGGTGCCCGAGGCGTCACCGGGGTCGGTCGCCGCGGTGCCCGCGAGCCGCTCGGTCAGGAAGTCGTGCGGCAGCCGTACGGAGACGGCCGCGGCGGCGACCTCCGGCTCGTTCTCGCGCAGCCACTGCCACTTCGACGCGGTCATGGAGGCGACCGGCACCGTCCCGGTCCGCGCGGTCCACGCCTCGGGACCGCCCAGGGCGGCGGTCAGTGCCACGGCCTGCGGGGCGGAGCGGGTGTCGTTCCACAGCAGCGACGGACGCAGCGGGCGGCCGGAGCGGTCCAGGACCACGAGGCCGTGCTGCTGGCCGGCGACGGCGATCCCGGTGACGCCGGAGGCGGAGAGGCCGGACTCCTTGAGCCCGGCGGCGACGGCGTCGCACAGCGCCTGCCACCACACCTCGGGATCGCTCTCGCGCGCCCCGCCGGCGCCCGTGACGACGTGCGGAGCGCGGCCGACGGCGAGCAGCTCCCCGGTCTCGGCGTCGGTGACGGCCGCCTTGGTGGACTGGGTGGAGCTGTCCACGCCGATGACGACGGTACGCGGCGGCATGGGCTACCTCTTCTCGTGCTGGTGCATGGGTCATGCGGATGCGGGGACCCGCAGGTGACGGCCCTGCGGGTGCGGGCCGATACGCATGCGGTTTTGGTCGTGCGACAAACAAATTACGGGATGGGCGGTCCGCGGGCCAGAGGCGGCTCCGACTTGCCCGCCCGAGGGTTTACGTCACGGAGTGGGCCCGTGCATAATTAGTCATCGCACTGAACAAATGAGTCCGGCCGCACCGGCCGGTGCCGGACCCGACACACGCGAAGGCGGACAGACGATGACGGACCGTTTCACCCCCACCCCCGCGGACAGGTTCACCTTCGGTCTGTGGACCGTGGGCTGGCGTGGCAACGACCCGTTCGGGGAGCC
>NZ_MDKB01000001.1:990648-1107089 GCF_001715295.1 Streptomyces griseus
TTCGACGTCACCACCGCCGCCGAACGCTCCATGGCCTTCGAAGCCCTCGACCAGCTCGCCCTGGACCACCTCCTCGGCGTCCGCTGACCCGGCCGCGGCAGGGGTACGGGGCAGCCCCGTACCCCTGCCCCGCCGTGCGCTTCAGGTGCCGACCTGAGCCGGCCGCGCGTACGCCACCGGGTCCGCCAGCACGTCCTGCACCACCAGGGCCGCGGCGCCGCGCGCCGCGTCACCCGCGACGGACGAGGCGCGCAGCCGGCCGCTGCCCCGGGACCAGAGCCCGGAGACCACCCGGCCCGTCAGCTCCTCGTCGGCGGGCGGCGAGAGCCACGGCATCAGACCCCGGTAGATCCCGCCCAGCACCACCGCGTCCGGGTCGAACAGGTTCACCGCGCCGGACAGCACCTGACCGAGCATCCGGCCCGCACCGGCGACCGCGGCCACCGCCCGCGCGTCCTCGGCCCGTACACGCCGCTCCAGCTCCAGGACCCCGGTGGCCCCGCCGCCGGACTCCTCGACCCCGGCCGCCCGCAGCAGCGCGCTCTGGCCCGCGTACTGTTCGAGGCAGCCGCGCGAACCGCACCGGCACTCCGGCCCCGACGGGTCCACCACCACGTGCCCGATCTCGCCCGCGAAGCCGTGGGCCCCGCGCAGCAGCCGCCCGTCCAGGACCAGGGCGCCGCCGACACCGATCTCACCCGTCAGGTACAGGAAGCTGCGCACCGCGCCGAGCCCGCCGAACCACAGCTCGGCCAGCGCCGCGAGATTCGCCTCGTTCTCCGAGCGCACCGGCAGCGCGGGCGTGCCGGGGCGCATCCCGGCGAGCGCCGCGGCGAACAGTTCTTCGGCCGGCACCCGGTTCCAGCCCAGGTTCGGCGCCTGGCGCACCGAGCCGCCCGAGACGAGCCCCGGCAGGGCGAGCGCCGCCCCGACCGGGTGGAGGCCCTGCTCACGGGCCGAGTCCAGGGTGCGCGCGGCGATGCCGGCCGCCCTGGCGAGCACGTCGGCGGGCGCCGAACCGCGGTTGTCCAGGTGCTCGGTCTGCCGGACCCGGCCGGTGCCCGCCAGGTCCACCACGCAGACCGACACGTAGTCGATGTTGATCTCCACACCGAGCCCGGCCGGACCGGTGCGCGCGACCTTGAGGGCCGTACCGGGGCGCCCGGCCTGCCCGCTGAACGTCTTTCCGGACTCGGTGAGGAACCCGGTCTCCAGCAACTGCTCCACCAGCGAGGACACCGCGGCCCGGGTGAGGCCCACCCTGGCCGAGACGCCCGCCCGGGTGGCCTCGCCCGCCTCCCCTTCGTCCCGTACCGCGCGCAGCACGAGGCTCAGGTTGTGACGCCGCACGGTGTCCTTGTCCGCCTTGGGTCCCAGGGGCGAGAGGTAGTTCTTCATATCGTCGGCGAGCCTATGCGATGGCTCGCGGTACGAGACCGGCGGTACGCGGCCGGACCGCCGGTCAGGCGGCGGCCGCACCGTGGTCCGGGAGCGCCGTGGTCCGGTGTGCGGCGGCCCGTGCCCGGTGGTGCTGTTCCGCGCACGGGCCGCCCGGTCCGGCGCTCAGGGCCGTGCGCCCCGCGCCTTCAGCATGTCGGCCATGAGGGCGATCTCCGACTCCTGGGCGCGTGCCATGCCCGCCGCCAGGTTCCTGATCTCCTCCGTCCCGGCCGGACCGGCCGCCGCCCGCGCCATGTCGGCGCCGGCCCGGTGGTGGACGGTCATCAGCCGGAGGAACAGCACTTCCGCGTCCCTGCCCGTCGCCGCGCGCAGCCGGTCCAGCTCGGTGTCGGTGGCCATACCCGGCATCAGGGCACCGTCCTTCGCGGCGGTGGCCGGGTGACCCATCCACGCCATGGGCGGGCGGTCGGAGCTCTTGGGCCTGCCCCACGCCTCCAGCCAGCCGAGCATCATGCCGCGCTGGTTGGCCTGGGTGTTGATGATGTCGTACGCCAGCCGCCGTACGTCCTCGTCGTCGGTCCGGTCCCGGACGAGGAACGCCATCTCCACCGCCTGCTGGTGATGGACCGACATGTCCCGGGCGAACCCGACGTCCACCGAGGACTCCGTGGGCGTGGAGGCCCCGGACCCCGACGGGGACGCCTGGGAGGGCCGTACCACCATCAGCAGGACGAGGCCGACGGCCACCAGGAAGACCACGGACCCTGCCAGGAGCAGGGGGCGGGGGGCTCGCACCGCACGGGTCACCGGGCGACACCGCCGCTGCACGCGGCGCCCGGCTCGGGGGTCTGCGGGCCCTGGACGTACTTCGTGAAGAACTGGGCGACCCGGGGATCGCTGGCGCTGTCGACCGTGACCTGCTTGCCCCAGGCGCTGAGCATCAGGGGGTCGTCCTGGCCCGCCAGCGGGCTCATCAGGGAGTAGGGCGTCCTGGAGACCCGCTCGGAGAGGGCCTTGACGTCCGCTTCCTTCGCCTTGTCGTTGTAGGTGACCCAGACGGCGCCGTGCTCCAGGGAGTGGACCGCGTTCTCGTTCGGTATCTCCTTCGTGTAGACGTCCGCGTCGCAGTTCATCCAGACCGGGTGGTGGTCACCGCCGACGGGCGGGCTCATCGGGTAGGTGACGGCCTTCTCCACGTGGTTCTGCGTCAGCTTGTCCCAGGAACGCTCGCCGGTGACGGGGGAGGTCCTGGCCTGCTCCTCCGCCTTGTCCTGCTCGTCGGCGGCCGACATCAGGTAGCCGCCGCCGACGACGAGGCCGGCGACCACGACGAGTGCGGCGGTGATGGTGATGACGCGGCTGCGGCGCTCACGGGCCCTCTCCTTGCGGCGGGCCTCCTCCAGCTTGGCGCGGCGGGCGGCGGACGGGCTGTTCGGGTCCTTGGTGGTAGCCATGTCGTGTCCTCGGGTTTCGGCGCGCACGGGGGTGCGCGGCGCGGGTTCAGGGGGGCTGGCGTACACCTCCCCGGCGCCGTGAGGGCGCAGGGGCGGTGCCGGCCTCCCTAGATCCGTTGGACCTGAAGGCGGAGACGGTTCACGGAGCCGGCGCCGTCGTCGGAGGGGCCGCGGATGCCCCCGGCTCCGGCGAGCGGGCCGGGCGGGGCCACGGCCGAGGGGCAGGGCAGCGCGACGGGAGCGGCGGGTCCGGGAAGCACGACGGGTGTCGAGTGGTTCGTCGCGCCGTGGCAGGAACTGCCGATCCCGCGCTCGCCCGGGGCGTCGGCCGTGACCACCGACGCCGCCGTGGGCACGGGGGTGAGCGCCCGGGCGTGCGACACCGGGGCGGCGTCCCCGTGGTGCGCGTACGCGGCGGCGGGGGAGCAGCAGAGGACCACGGCCATGAGCGTCAGGACCCAGCCCAGGGAGGCGGGCAGCGCTGAACCGCACCGCCGCCGGCCCGTCCACCCACTCGTCCTGGTCATCGCCGCCATCGTAATGGTGTGTGAATGTTCAATGAGTCCGGCCCACAGCTTGGCATGAGGACGGCGCCGGGAACACCCGTACGCCGGAGGCGCCGCGCCGGAGGCGCCGGGAGGTCCTGGTGCAGGCCGTGCGCCCCACGGCCGGGCGGCCACGTGCTCCGTACCCACCTCCGGGGCGGCCGAACCCGGGCTCGGCCGGTGCGCGGGGCGGACCCGGGCGGTGCGCCGGTGGCCGCACGGCAGGAGTTCGTGAGCGTCGCACGTACCTTCCGAGGCGGGCCGGCAGGTGTCTTCCCGCGCTGAGGGGTGCGGCGCACCGGCCACGGGCGCCCGGGCCGCGGGAAAATGATTTACAGGTGTAATACCTGTTAACGTGTAGGGGTGAGTGATCCAGCCGTGCGCACCCGGAAGCCGTCCCTCCCCGCGTTGCCGGTGACCGGTACCCTCCGGCTGAAAAGCCCCGCCGAGACCTGGTACAAGCCCGCACTGAGCGTCGTCGTGGCGTCCGGGGTGCCGAACCTGCTGCTGTACTCCCTCGACCGGCTCGACCTCGTCATGTACACCATGGCCGGCTCGCTCTGCGCCCTCTACGGGCACAACCTGCCGTACGCCCGCCGTGCCCACACCGTCGTCCGGGTGGTCCTCGGCATGGTCGCCGGGCTCGCGGTCTCCCTGGTCACCGCGGCTGCCACCGACTCGACGGCCGTGCTGATCACCGTCGGCGCCCTGCTCGCCGCCGTGCAGAAGGCCTTCTGCGACGCCTCCCGCATCGGCCCGCCCGGCAGCGTGATCTTCACCTTCGTCACCTCGGCGGCGCTGTTCGCCCCGCAGGAACTCGGGCAGGTCCCCGGACACCTGGCCCTGGCGCTGGCCGCCGGGGCCTTCTCCTGGCTGATCACCGTCGGCCCCGCCCTCCGGCGCAGGGAGGGGCCCGAGCGCCGCGCCACCGCCCGGGCCCTGGACGCCGCCGCGGCCTGCGCGGCCGACCCGGGTCCCCGCACGCGGCACGCGGCGGCCGCCGCCGTACAGGCCGCCTGGCAGTCACTGCTCGCCGCCGGCCGGCCCACCCCCGTGCGCCAGGAACTCGAACGCCTCGTCGTCCACGCCGAACGTGCCCTGGCCCGGTCCGCGGCCGGCCGCCCCCGCGGCGCCGACGCCGAACGGCTCCGCGGCTGGGCCGCGCAGACCCGGGCGTGCGGCCCCGTACCCAGTCCGGGGCCCGCACCCGGCACCGTCGAGCAGCTCTTCGGGATCGACGCCGAACGGGCCGGGCAGCGGGCCGGACGGGGCCGGCGCGAGGCCCGGCGCAGGCTCCTGCGCGCCCTCGGCCCCGGCTCGCCCGTACTGCCGATCGCCGTCCGTACCCTCGTCGGCTGCGCCCTGGCCGGTTACGTGTCCTCGGCCCTCGGGGTGGGCCGGCCCTACTGGGCCCTCGTCACCGCCGCCTCCGTCCACCAGCCGAACCTCTCCCTGTCCTTCGGCCGCGCCCTGCAGCGCACCGTGGGCAACCTCGTGGGCGTCCTGGTCTTCGCCGCAGTGATCCCGGTCGCCCGGACCGGGCCGTTCGCCCTCGTCCTCTGCGTCCTGTGCTGCAACTTCGCCGCCGAGGCGCTGATCACCCGCAACTACTGGCTCGGCTCGGTGGCCGTCACCCCGATGGCCCTGCTCGTCGTCGAGTTCGCCGGCTTCCACCCGGCCGGCGAACTCATCGGCGACCGCACCCTGGACACGCTCGTGGGCGCCGCGGTCGGCATCCTCGCGGCGGCCGCCGTACCCAACCGCAGGGCCACCGGCCGGGTGGAACGGGCCCTCGCCGCGACAGGGGTGGCCCGGGACCGGGCCGAGAAGCTCCTCGCCGACCCGGGAACCGACCCCCTGACGCTCAAAACGGCCGGCAGGCACCTGACCTCCTCCCTCGTCGAACTGCGCGACGCGAGCGACATCGCCGCGGGGGAGTGGTGGCAGCGCGCCCTGCCGGAGGAGGAGATGCTCGCCGCCGAGCAGGCCGGACACCGTACGCTCGCGGCGACGGCACAGCGGCAGGGACTGATCACCCTGCCCCCTGGGAACGGAGCGGCGTGAGCGAGGACATCGTTGCCTCGGTGGTACGGCAGTGGCATGCCGTCAACCCGGAACTCGACACCGGCCCGATGGAACTCATCGGCCGCATCAACCGCTGCGCGGCCCTCCTGCAGCAGGCGGAGGACGCCCCGCTGCGCGCCGCCGGACTGACCCGGGCCGAGTTCGACCTGCTCGGCGCCCTGCGCCGCAGCAACAGAGAACTCACCCCCGGCGAACTGGCCCGCGAGACCTTCTCGTCCGGCGCCGCCGTCACCAAACGGATCCGCGCGCTGCAGGACAGCGGCCTGATCGACCGCCGCGGCGACGCCCGGGACCGCCGGGTCGTCCACCTCGGACTGACCGCCGAGGGCCGCGGCCTGGTCGACCGCCTGCTGCCCGAACAGCTCGCCTACGAACGGTCGGTCCTCTCCGGTCTGGACGCGAGCACCCGCGAGGGGCTCGGTGGACAGCTCAGCGAACTGCTCGTCCATCTGGAGGGACGCCTCGGCGGCGGACGCCGCTGAGGCGGTGCGCGGTCAGTGGGAGCCCCGGACCGCGAGCAGCGGGGCGGCCGACCGCCGCAGCTGCTCCGCGCGTTCGGCGAGCGCGGCGTCGTCGCCGCGGCCGGCCGGCGCCGACGCCCCGAGTGCGAGCCGGCTGCGCCGGCTCCCACCCGTGAGGGGGACGGCGACGGCGTGCAGCCCCGGGACCGACTCGCCGCGGCTGACGGCACGGCCGAGCTCGCGGACCTCCGCCAGCTCGGCGAGCAGGGCGGTGCGGGACGTCAGGGTCCGGGCGGTGACGGCGGGCAGCCGCTCCCGGGGATAGAGGACACGCACCTGCTCCTCGGTCAGCCGGGCGAGCAGGACCTTGCCCACGGCGGTCGCGTGCGCACAGCGGCTCCGGCCCGCCTCCAGCATCACCCGGACCGGATGGGGTGACTCGCGGCCGTCCGTCACCAGGACCCGGTCGCCGACGAGCGCGGCGCAGTGCACCGTCTCGCCGGTCCGCACGACCGCCTCGTCGAGTACGGCCCCGACCCCCGCGCGCACCTCGGGGCCGAAGCCCGCGGGGCTGCCCAGGCGCAGCAGCGCGGGCCCCGCCTCGTAGCCACGGCCCGACGGGTCGCGGACCGCGAAGCCGCGCCCCTCCAGGGTGCTCAGGACGCGGTGGGCGGTGGAGCGGCCGACACCGAGGCGGCGGGCGGCCCCACTGACCGTGAGTGTGTCCTCGGTGAGGAACAGCTGCATCAGTCGCAGGCCGGTGTCCAGCGACTCGATGGTGTAGCTCCGGGCCGGCACCGCGGCGGCCTCCTCCTCGTACACGCGTCCATCGATCACGAATCTGCACCTTTCGATCTGGTTCGATCAGATGTGCCCTTGTCCCGCCCTGCGGTGCATCGGAATATGCACACACGGAGGAAGTTCGCACGGGCGTCCACCTCTTGCGGCCTTCTGGCTGGAAGCTCTCCGAAAACCTTCGAGCGGGAGCAGGGGTGTCTTACCGGCGCATTGTCCTGCACGGCGGGACGCGCGGACCCGGTTTACGTCGGTTCGCCGCTCCGTCACTCACCGCACACGCACGGAGGCGGTGAGTACGGAAACTGGCGAGTGTATTACCGCCGGAGTGCTCGCGCAGGGGGTTGGGTGAATATGCCGAGGCCCTGTTCTGATCTGGCTAGGCTCACGCGCAGTGAGTCGAGTTGATATGAAATCGCGCACTTGTTCACCACTGTCCGTACAGGTGTGCATACCTCCCGAATCAACCGCCAGAGGGTTTAGATGGTCCGTGCTGAATCTCCGCCGACAAGAAGAGACATCCCCGTAGTGCGCGCCGTGCTCCTGCCCGTCCTGCTCATGGCCGGAGCCACCGCCGCCGGAGCCGCGCCGGTGGCCGGCGCCACCCGGGCGGCCGTCGTCTGGTGCGGGGTGATCGCCACGGTCGTGGTCGCCACGCTCGCCGTCGCGCTCAACCGCCGCAGCCGGGCGATGCGCGTCCAGCGGGCCGAGTACGAACAGCGGATCGCCCACCTGGAACACCGCCTCGCGGCCTACGACCAGGAGACCGTACGGCTCACCGAGGAACTGCTCCCCGCCGCGATCCGCAGGCTGCGCGCGAGCAACTCGCCCCAGGAGGTGATGCGCGACGTCGTCGACGCGGACGAGTCCTACCGCGGCCTGCCCAAGGCCCAGCGCGCCCTGGTCCTCCAGATCCTCGACATCATCGACAACGAGGAGGCGATGCGCGACTCCGCCCAGCGCGCCTTCGTCAGCGTCGCCCGTCGCGTCCAGGCCATCGTCCACCGGCAGGCCAGCGAGCTCCGGGAGATGGAGGACCACCACGGGCGCAACCCCGAGGTCTTCGACGACCTGCTGAGGATCGACCACGGCACCGCGCTGATCGGACGGCTCGCCGACTCCATCGCCGTACTCGGCGGCGCCCGGCCCAGCCGCCAGTGGCCCAAGCCCGTACCGCTGTTCAGCGTGCTGCGCGGCGCCATGTCCCGGATCCTCGAGTACCAGCGCATCGACCTGCACTCGATCGCCAAGGTCGCCATCGTCGGCACCGCCGTGGAACCGCTCATCCACGCCTGCGCCGAACTCCTCGACAACGCCACGCGCTACTCCCCACCCCAGACCCGGGTCCACGTGACCGCCGTCGAGGTGCAGACCGGCATCGCCATCGAAATCGAGGACGGCGGCGTCAGCCTCAGCGAGGAGGCCCGCGCCCGGGCCGAGAACATGCTCGCCCAGGCACGGGCCGGCATCAACATGAACGATCTCGGCGAGTCCCCACGGCTCGGTATGGCCGTCGTCGGCCGGCTCTCGCGGATGTACCAACTCCAGGTGTCCCTGCGGCAGTCCGCGTACGGCGGCGTCCGCGCCGTGCTCGTCGTCCCGCGCGACATGATCACCACGGGACCCGCCCCCGGCATCGCGCACGGCATCGGCGCCACCTCGCGCCCCCAGAGCTCCCTCGACATGTCGCAGATGCAGCACGTGGTGCCCCCGCGCGGCAAGCGCCGGGCGCGTCCCGCGCCGACCGGACCGGTCCCCTCGGCCGGAGCCCCCGCACCGGCGGCCGCTCCCACGACCCGGCCCGCCTCCGCCCCGGTCCCGGCCACGGACGACGACGACGTCGTCGTGACCGAGTGGACGGCCGGGGGCCTGCCCCAGCGCCGCAGCCGGGGCCGCGCCCCGCTCGGCTCGCACAACCTTCCCCATCAGGCGGCCCCGGCCGCCGAGCCGCCCGCCGGCGCGCACAACGGGGCGGGCGGCGGACGGCACGGCGGCGCGGAGGCACCGCCCGGCCTGTGGCTGGAGGCCTTCACCCAGGCCGTCAACGGCGTGCCCAAGGAAGCGAAGAACGGCGAAGACTCCGATGAGACGTGGGACAAGGGAGACCTGAAGTGATCCAGCAGCGGGGAAACATGGACTGGATGCTCAAGGAGCTGGCCGACGACGTACCGAGCATCCACCAGATCGTGGTGCTCTCCGCCGACGGTCTGCGCATCGCCCGGCACGGCGGCGACCCCGACGTCGCCGACCGCCTCGCGGCTGCCTGCGCCGGCCTGCAGAGCCTGGCTGCCGCGGTGGCCACGGAGATCCCGCACAGCGACGGCCAGATGAAACTCGTCGTCATCGAGGTCACCGGCGGCTTCTTCTACCTGATGGCCGCGGGCACCGGCGCGTACCTCGCGGTCCTGGCCGGTGAGACCGTCGACGCCGGACTCGTCGGAGCCCGCATGCGCGACATGGTCGTGCGCATCGGCGCCCACCTGACCAGTCCTCCCCGGCATGGCGGGCAGGCCGGATGAGTGCTCCCCGACGAGAACGCCGTACGACCGACCCGGCGCTGAGCGACCCGGAGCGGCTGTACGTGATCACCGGTGACACCGACGGTGAGAGGGCGGAGCTCGACCTCGTGACGATGGTCGTCGCGCAGGCCGAGCCGTCGCCCACGGTCCAGCCCGAGCAGGCCGCGATCCTGCGGCTGTGCACGGCGCCGCTGTCCGTCGCCGAGATCTCGGCCTATCTGAGCCTGCCCTTCAGCGTGGTCACCTCGCTCCTGACAGAACTACTGGCGACCGAACTCGTCGAGTCGCGCGCGCCCGTCGTCCGCGCCTCGCTCCCGGACCGGTCCCTCCTCGAAGCGGTGATGCATGGACTTCAGAAACTCTGACACGATCACGGGCCCCCGCAGCGAGGACGTCCTTCCCACCACGGCCACGGCCGCGGTGAAGGTCGTCATCGTCGGAGGGTTCGGGGTCGGCAAGACGACCATGGTCGGCTCGGTCAGCGAGATCCGGCCCCTGACGACCGAAGAGACCATGACCCAGGCCGGCGTCGGCGTGGACGACAACATGGGGGTGGAGAGCAAGACCGCCACCACCGTCGCCATGGACTTCGGGCGGATCAGCCTCAGCGAGGAACTGATCCTCTACCTGTTCGGGACCCCCGGCCAGGAACGTTTCTGGTTCCTCTGGAACGGCCTGTTCGAAGGAGCTCTCGGAGCCGTCGTCCTCATCGACACCCGGCGGCTCCAGGTCAGCTTCGACGTGATCGGCCGGCTGGAGGAGCGCGGCGTCCCCTTCGTCGTCGCGGTCAACACCTTCCCCGACGCACCGCACCACCCGGTCGAAGCCCTGCGGACCGCCCTCGACCTGCCGGACGAGGTACCGATGATCGACTGCGACGCCCGGCTGCGTGCCTCCAGCCGCGACGTGCTGATGACCCTGATGCGCTACCTGCACAGTCTGGCCGTTCCCCTCGCCTGACGAGGGCACGCGTGTCCCCACCGCGCGTGCCGTGTCCCCGCCCGATCCGCTGATCCTCGGAAAGCCCGACCCTGGAGCGACTGTGACAACGCCCTTCCACCACGAACCCGGAGCGGCCACGGGGCCGTTGCCGCCCCCCGAGTGCCCCGCCCACGCCATGGGTGCCGGTCCGGGCGGCCTGCGCCGGCTCTACGGGCCCGAGGCGGAGAACGACCCCGCGGGTCTCTACGCCAGGCTCCGCGCCGAACACGGCACGGTGGCCCCCGTCCTGCTGCACGGAGACGTACCCGCCTGGCTTGTCCTCGGGCACAGCGAGAACCTCCACGTGACCCGGACGCCCTCGCAGTTCTCCCGCGACTCCCGGCGCTGGCAGGCCCTGCGGGACGGCACCGTCGCGCCGGACCACCCCCTCGCACCGATCTTCACCTGGCAGCCGGTCTGCGCGTTCGCCGACGGCGACGCCCACGAACGCCTGCGCGGCGCGGTCACGGACAGCATGGCGCGGATCGACACCCGCGGTGTCCGGCGCCACGTCAACCGCTTCAGCAACCGGCTCGTCAACGACTTCTGCCGGAAGGGCACCGCCGAACTGGTGAGCCAGTTCGCCGAGCACCTGCCCATGATGGTGATGTGCGCGATCTTCGGCATGCCCGAGGAGTACAACGACCGCATGGTCCAGGCCGCCCGCGACATGACCCGGGGCACCGCCACGGCGGTGGAGAGCAACGCCTACGTCGTCACCGTGCTGAACCGGCTGGTCGAGCGGCGGCGCAACGCCCCGGCCTCCGACTTCGCCAGCTGGCTCGTCGAACACCCCGCCGGACTCACCGACGTGGAGGTGGCGGAGCACCTGCGGCTCATCCTCATCGCCGCCTACGAGTCCACGGCGAACCTGATCGCCAACGTCCTGCGCATGGTGCTGACCGACCCGCGCTTCCGTGCCAGGCTCAGCGGCGGCCACATGACCGTGCCGGAGGCGGTGGAGCAGACCCTGTGGGACGAGCCGCCCTTCACGGCCGTCTTCGGCCGGTGGGCGGTGGGAGACACCGAGCTCGGCGGCCAGCGGATCCGGGCCGGTGACGCGCTCCTCATCGGGATCGCCCCCGCCAACACCGACCCGGTGGTACGTCCCGACCTCACCGCCGACATGGAGGGCAACCGCGCCCACCTCGCCTTCAGCGGCGGCCCGCACGAGTGCCCGGGCCAGGACATCGGCCGCGCCATCGCCGACGTGGGCGTCGACGCCCTGCTGATGCGCCTTCCCGATCTGGAACTCGCGGTCGACGAGAGCGAGCTCAGGTGGGTCGGCAACATCATGTCCCGCCACCTGGTCGACCTCCCGGTGCGGTTCGCCCCGAGCCCGGAGCAGAAGATCGACGCCGACCCGCTGACCTCGATGGCGGCCCGCCCCCGGCCCCGCACCGACTGGGAGGTGTCCTCACCCGCCCTGCCCAGGCCCGGGACTGCCGGGCCGCAGCCCGCACACGCGGCGCTGCGCGGCGACGTGCCCACCGGCGTACGGACCGCGGAGGCCGTGCCGGACGCCGGTCTCCCCGGGCAGCGCAGCTCCCCACCCCGGATCTGGCAGGCCGTGGCGCGCTGGTGGAACGGTCACTGACCCACCCGTGGCCCGGGGCCCGGCCCGGTCCCGGCCACGGGGCCGGCCCGCCGGGTCCCCTACCATCGGGCAGCGTGAAACTCACGATTCTTGGCGGGGGCGGATTCCGGGTCCCCCTCGTGTACGGGGCACTGCTCGGCGATCACGCCGAGGGCCGCGTCTCCCGGGTGGCCCTGTACGACACGGACGCGGACCGGCTCGCCGCCGTCGCCCGGGTCCTCGCGGAACAGGCGCGCGGCGTTCATGACGCACCCGCCGTCGTCCCCACCGGTGACCTCGACGAAGCTCTGCGCGGTGCGGACTTCGTCTTCTCCGCCATCCGGGTCGGCGGCCTGGCGGGCCGGGCCGCCGACGAACGCGTGGCGCTGGACGAAGGCGTCCTCGGCCAGGAGACGGTCGGCGCCGGAGGCATCGCCTTCGGGCTGCGCACCGTGCCCGTGGCGGTCGGGCTGGCGCGGCGCATCGCGCGGCTCGCCCCGCAGGCCTGGGTCATCAACTTCACCAACCCGGCGGGCCTGGTCACCGAGGCCATGTCCCGGCACCTCGGGGACCGCGTCATCGGGATCTGCGACTCGCCGGTGGGGCTCGGCCGCCGGATCGCACGGGTCCTGGGCGCCGACCCCGGCCGGGCATGGATCGACTACGTGGGCCTCAACCACCTGGGCTGGGTCCGCGGGCTGCGGGTCGACGGCCGCGACGAACTTCCGCGCCTGCTCGCCGACCCGGCACTGCTGGGATCCTTCGAGGAGGGGCGCCTCTTCGGTGCGGACTGGCTGCGCTCCCTGGGGGCGATCCCCAACGAGTACCTGCACTACTACTACTTCAACCGGGAAGCCGTCCGCGCCTACCAGGAGGCGGGACAGACCCGCGGTGCCTTCCTCCGCGACCAGCAGGAGGGGTTCTACGCCCGTATGAAGGACCCCGCCGCCCCGGCGCTCCTCACGTGGGACCGCACCCGCGCCGAGCGGGAGGCGACGTACATGGCGGAGAACCGGGACGTGGCCGGTGCCGGTGAGCGCGAGGAGAGCGATCTGGAATCGGGGGGTTACGAACAGGTGGCGCTCGCCCTGATGCGTGCGCTCGCCCGCGACGAACGCGCCTCGCTCATCCTCGACGTCCGCAACCGCGGCACCCTCCCGGTCCTCGACGGGGACGCCGTCATCGAAGTGCCGTGCCTGGTCGACGCCAACGGTGCCCACCCGGTCGCCGTCGATCCGCTCCCGTACCACGCGGTCGGGCTGGTCACCGCGGTCAAGGCGGTGGAGCGCGCGGTGCTCGAGGCGGCGGACACCGGTTCGCGCTCCGCGGCGGTACGGGCCTTCGCGCTGCACCCGCTGGTCGACTCGGTGTCCGTGGCCCGTCGGCTGGTGGACGGCTACACCCGGGTCCATCCGGGGCTCGCCTACCTCGACCGCCCCTGACCGGACGTCACCCGCGCCCCGGCCGTGACCCGAAGCGGCGACCCGTCAGGGGGCGGACACCGCCCTGGCCCGGTCGGCCGGAGTCCAGGACGGGGCGACACCGGTGACCTGGCACACCATCAGGAACAGCGGGATGGGTGGTGTGTAGGGCGTACGGCCGTCCGGCGCGTGGATCAGCTTGGGACGCCCGGCGGGGACGTAGGCCCCGGTGGCGTACGACACCTGCTCCGGCCAGTCCAGATCCAGGTCCGAGCCCGCGGGTACGATCCACCACCACCGGTCGGCGTCCGCGAACACGCATCCCGCGCGCGGCAGATGAGACATCAGCCGGAAACCGTACCGCGCCGGGACGCCCACGGCGTCGCAGCCGAGACTCGCCGACAGGGCGGGCGGCAGCGGCAGCTGGACCCGGCCGCGGTCGGAGGGCCCCCCGCCGGGGCGGGCGCGCCGCGTGCCGAGCAGCAAGGACAGGGCGTTCCTCAGCACGACTCCTCCCTGCAGAACGGCAGTTCCGCCCACACGATGCGCCCGGAGGCGTACCCCGCGGCGTGGGACCCCCACGCGGAGCTCATGGAGTCGACGAGCAGCAGCCCGCGCCCGTGTTCGTCGTCGGACGTGCGGGACAACCGGGGGCCGCCCGGCTGATGCCCCTGGTCCTGCACGGAGACGCGCAGGCGCCCGCCGTCGCAGCGGAGCTCGCAGAGCACCCGTGCGCTGGCGGTGTGCACCACCGCGTTGGTGACGAGCTCGGAGACGATCAGGACCGCGGCGTCGTGCGTGTCCCCGCCCAGCCGCCACTGGGCCAGCCGCGCCCGTGTCAGCTGCCGGGCGCCGGCCACCGACTCGGGCTGCGCCGGCAGCGCGAAGCAGTAACGGAGCGCCTCCGTCCCGGGGCTGAGGTCCATGAGCCGGGGGATGAGCGCACTGCCACGTGCCACGACCGATTCCTCACAGTGGGGGCTGCGTCACGCTTCGCACCGGGGTGAAGAAGGAGGGGGTACGCGAACGTGAACGGGTTCACGCACCAACTCTCCCCCCGACAAGAACACTTGGCAAGAGGCACTCTGAAAAATTCAGAGTGGCTGTGTCCTTGGGGCGACGCACATGGCACACTGCTCGCACACAGCGCATCAGGAGGTCCGAAGTGAGCGAACCGCGGTCCGCCCCGACCGTCGGTCAGGTCGTCCTCGGCAAGCGTCTGCAGGAGCTGCGGGAGCGCGTAGGCATGAGCCGCGACCAGGCCGCGAAGGTGCTCCATGTCGCCCCCGGGACGATACGCAGGATGGAGACCGCCGAGGTCGGTCTCAAGATCCCCTACGTCCAGCTCCTCCTGAAGGCCTACGGGATCGGCGACGAGGAGGCCGACGCCTTCGTCGAGCTCACCGAGGAGGCCAACAAGCCGGGCTGGTGGCAGCGCTTCCACGACGTGCTGCCCGACTGGTTCAGCATGTACGTCAGTCTGGAGGGGGCGGCGAGCCTCCTGCGCATGTACGAGCCGCACTTCGTCCCCGGCCTGCTGCAGACCGAGGACTACGCGCGTTCCGTGCTGCGCACCGGGGCCGTCGGACAGACCAGGCCGGAGGACATCGAGCGCCACGTGGCCCTCCGGATGGCACGGCAGTCGCTCCTGACCAGGGCGGACGCGCCGAAGCTCTGGGTGGTGATGGACGAGACGGTCCTGCGCCGCCCCGTCGGCGGGCCCGGCGTCATGAGGGCCCAGGTGGACCGCCTTCTGGAGGCGACCGCCCTGCCGCACGTGACCGTGCAGATCGCGGAGTTCTCGACCGGCCACCACCCCGGTACGTACGGCCCGTTCGTGCTCTTCCGCTTCGCCGTCCCGGAACTGCCCGACATGGTCTACAGCGAGTACCTGACCGGCGCCGTCTACTTCGACGCGCGCCCCGAGGTGGCCTCCTACCTCGAGGTCATGGACCGCATGGCGGCTCAGGCCGCAACTGCACAACGCACGAAGGAAATCCTCCGGGACTTCCGCAAGGAGCTGTGATGAACCACATATACAACGGCATGCCGGCCGGTGACCTCGGCACCGAGGGCTGGTACAAGCCGTGGAGCGGTGGTAACGGAGGGAACTGCATCGAGGCCATGAAGCTGGCCGACGGCAGGGTGGCGGTCCGCCAGTCCGCGGATCCCGACGGCCCCGCCCTCATCTACTCCCACGGTGAGATCGCCGCCTTCATCCAGGGAGCCAAGGCGGGACAGGCCGACTTCCTCCTCACCTGACGTCTCATCACCTCGTGGTCCCTCACACGTCAGCCCGACCGCCGAACCGGCCGGCCACCGAGGTGACCGGCCACCGAGGTGACCGGCCACCGAGGTGACCGGCCGGGCACATTCCGTCACGCCGGCAGGCGGCTGCCCTCGGTGAGGTGAGCGACGGCACGGGGGCGCCGGCCTCCGCTCCGCCCGGGGTCACAATGGACGCATGTCACGACGTACCTCACGCCCGCGCCGACCCGCCACCACCGCGGCGGCCTCGCCGCGGATCACCCCGGCCTCGCCGTGCCCCTGCGGTCTTCCGGCGCCCTACGCGGAGTGCTGCGGCCGGCTGCACGCCCTCGCCGCGGCGGCCCCGACGTGTGAGGCGCTGATGCGTTCGCGGTACTCCGCCTTCGTGGTGCGGGACGCTGCCTACCTGCTGCGCACCTGGCACCCGGAGACCCGGCCCCCGTCCGTCGACTTCGACCCCGCGATGCGCTGGGAGCGCCTGGAGATCCTGGAGACGACGGAGGGCAGCGCCTTCCACACCGCCGGAACGGTCACCTTCCGCGCGCACTACACCGACGACGGCCGCCCCGACTCGCTGCACGAGAAGAGCCGCTTCGTCCGCCACGAGGGTGCCTGGGTGTACGCGGCAGCGGTCTTCGTCGACTGAAAACCGGTGTCGGCCGCCGTCCCCGTCCCCGTACGCTTCCCGCATGAGCGAGGACACCGCGGCGCCGGACACCGCACGAGCACGTTGCTGGCGCGGCCGCGGCATCGCCTTCACCCCGATGGAGACCGACGACGCCGAGCTGATCCAGCACTGGCGCTCCGACCCCGTCGCCGCGCACGAGACCGGTGTCTGGCCCAGCTCGCTGTACCAGGTGCGTGAGCGCATCGAGCGCTACCTCGACGACGACTCCCGTGACGACTTCCTGATCCTCCTCCCGGACGGCACCCCGATCGGCGTCGTCGCCCTCTTCGACCAGCACCTGTCGGAGGGGACGGCGGAGGCCTACCTGATGCTGGCTCCCGGGTACCGCGGCCGGGGCCACGGCCCGGCGGCCCTCGAGGCCCTGACCGACCTGGCCTTCGGGGAACTGCCGATCCACCGTGTCGAGGCCGTCACGCACACCGACAACAGGGCGGCCCTCTCCGTCCTCACCGGTGCGGGTTTCGTCCAGGAGGGGGTGAGCCGCTCGTCCTGCCATCACCGCGGGCGCCGTTTCGACAACGCGGTCCTCTCCCTGCTCCGTCAGGAGTGGGAGACGCTGGCCCGTCCCCGGTCCTGGGAGCTGTGACGGAACCGGAACGGGAGCTCGGGCGGGGCCCGGGCAGGCCTCGGGCGGACGCCGCCTCCGGGCCCGCAGCGGCCGGCTGGTCCGCCAGGTCCACGGCGAGGAGCCGCGCCGTTCACGCGGCTGCCGGCCGCCGGGCCGGGCACCGTCCTCGGCAGGCCGTTCGCCGGGTCGGCGTTCACGCGGAGGTCCGTCGCCGTTTCGGCCCGTCCCGGGGACGGGACCGCTGTTCCGGCGCCCGCGGTGAACCGGGCGGTACCGACGCGGCCGATGACCGGCCGGCCCACCGCCCGCGCCGAGGTTCGCGCGGGCCGCGGCGATGACGACGACCGCGTTCGGCACCTCGGGGTGGAGGCGTCCGGACGGATCAGGCCAGCATCTCCCGTACGGACCTCGTCATCCGGGCCACGAACGCCTCGCGGACCCCTTCCGGGACCCGGTCGAGCGACAGGTACGGATTGAGGTCCTCCAACTCGACGAGCAGCAGTTCGCCGTCCGGTGTCCGGCAGGCGTCCACCCGCTGGACGCCCCGCGTGAGGGTGTTCCACTCCACGAACCGGCGCGCGAACTCCAGGTCGGCCGAGGTCGGGTCGTACGGCTCCAGGACCCACCGCCGCTCCGGATGCGGCGCGTACAGGGCGAACTGGAAGTCCCGGTCGACGAAGCAGAAGGACACCTCGTAGCGGAAGTCGATCCTCGGCTGGGCGAGCAGGGTGCCGTCGGCGTCCGCGGGCAGGGAGGCCTCGGAGGTGAACCGCAGTCCCACCGAGTCGGCGCCGAGCTTCGGCTTGACCACGTACCCGGCGGCCCGGGGGAGCAGGCCGAGGTCCGCGGCACGGTCCACGGTGGGGATCACCGGGAAGCCCGCGCGGCTCAGATCGACGAGGTACTGCTTGCCGGCCATGTCCCCGGAGCCGTCCAGGGTGTTGTACACCGGGGCGTCCAGCTCCCCGGCCCTCGCGCGGAACGCGTCGTACGCCTCCTGGTGGTGCAGGACCGGACCGCTGTTGCGTACGACCGTCGCGTCGAACCGGTCGAGCAGCGCCGCCGCGTCCCGGGGGTGGCAGAGCGCGAGGTCGAACTCCTCGCGCAGCCGCGACGTCAGGAAGATGTCCTCGTCACCGTACCGGCGGCCGCGTGCCTCGTAGGCGAGGTCGGTGACGAACAGGACGGAGGGGCGCGGGGCGTTCACGGGCTACTCCCAGAAGACGCGGATCGGGACGGTGGGCCGGCGGTCCCGGGGGCGGTGCCCGGTCACGGGTGGTGGGGGTGGCCGGTCCGTGCGGGGCCCGGCCCGGGGCGGGCGGCGGGCCGGTGGGGAGCGCACACCGGCAGTCACGCCGCCTCGTACCCATCCGTCTGCACCGCCGCTGCCCACTCCACCGGGAGCCGTTCGTACCCCCGGCGTGCCTCCGCGGGCCCCAGGCCGCCGTGCACAGGGCGCCGCGTTCAGCCCGGGCGGCGGGCGGACGGACGCCGACGCGGCGGGTGGTACGGGCATGGGGTAGATCCTACGTGCGCGGGCCGAATGCACGCTCGACCGCGTGGGGGAAGGGCGCCGGGGGAACGCCCTTGCCGCGCGCGGGTGGGCGGGTGCTCCGCGCCGCGGCGCCGTCCGCACGGCACACGGACCTGCCGCCCGGGATCCGGGTACGCAGGTCGCCGCGAAAGATCCCGGCGAGCCGCTTCGCCGGCAGGCACCCGATGATCCGCGCGAACTCCTCGAGGGAGATCGCGGCGAGGCCGGGCCCGGACAGTTCGTCGGTGGGGTTGCCTGTGGTGCCGTCGGGCGCGGGCGGGCTCATTACTCCAAAGTAAGCTTACTTTCGGGAAAAATAAGGGGGCTGTGCTCTCCGTGCACGCCTCACCAGGCGCCGCCCGGGCGCACCGCCAGCCGGGGGTGATGTGCGGACAGGATCTTGTTGGCCCGTGCCAGTTCGGACAGGGCCTGCTCGCGGTCGGCCTGGTCCTCCACGCAGAGCCGCGGGCCGCGGAACCTGCGGACCTCACGGGCCGCGCAGTCGGCGTCGAACTCCGCCTGCAGGATGTGCGGCGGGATGCAGGACCCGATCAGTGCGGCGACCCGGTCCGGGATCGGCACGGGGACGAGGAGGTGCGAGGCGGTCATGGGGTATCCCTCTCGGATGGTCGGCCAGGAGGTGGTGCTCCGCGACGGCCGGTGGGCCACCGCTCCTCCATGTCTACGGGACGCAGTTCCGGGTTTCTCGGCGGGTACGTCTCCGTGTCGCAACCGTTTGGGACTGACCGTCTATTTCGCGTTACTCGCAGGTAAGTTGATTACGGGCGACGAGTGTGATGCCACATCAGTTCACCGGATGGGTGGTGCGGGAGCGGAGCCGCAGTGCCCGCAGCACCGCTTCGGTGGCGAACCTGTCCTCCGGGTCGGTCAGTTGGTCGCCGAAGATGGATTCCAGACCGCGCATGCGGTACCGGACCGTCTGGGGATGGACGTCCAGCAGTTCGCCCATCCGGGCGGCCGTGCCCCGGGTGTCGAGCCAGATGCGCAGGGTCTCGAGCAGCCTCTCGCGGCGGCTCGCGCTGATGCCGGACACCGGGGCGAGCTCCCGCTCGGCGAGCTGGTCGAGCAGGGCCGGATCGCTGAGGAGCCATAAGGTGGTGAGATGGTCCTCGCAGCGTACGAGGGGCAGGTCGTCGATGACGCCGGAGTCGATGAGCTCCACCACGCGGCGGGCCCAGCGGACCGAGTCGGAGGCGTCGGCGGCCGGCACGGTCAGCCCGATCACGGCCCGGGTGCCGGTCAGGGCCCGGTCCAGCGCCTCGCGCCGCGCCTCGTCCACGGGGCCCGGGATCAGCAGGTGCGGCTGCGGGTCGCCGAGGTCGACCAGTGCGTCGGGCGGCAGTTCGGCGGGATCCACGCCGATCGGAGTGCGCACGGCGATCAGCGTGACGGTCTCCGGCATGGCCCAGCCGGTCTGCTCGCACAGCTCCGCTATGGCGGTACGGGGCACCGGCCGGCCCGCGAGGATCAGGTGGAGGAGCCGGCGGCGTAAGGATTCGCTCTGCTGGTCGGACCGGGCCTGGACCTCGAGATAGCCCTCGCGGGACAGGGACTCGAGTTCGTCGACGTACGCGAAGAGGGCGTCGGCGAAGCTGAGCATCAGGGTCGGGGAGAAGTGGTGGCTGCGGCCCACCTTCTTCGCGCGCCGCAGCGCGATCCGCGCGCCCAGCCGGTAGGCGCCCTGGAGGGCGTCCATGGTGCGCCCCTCGTACGCCTCGAACCGGCCGAATCTTCGGCACATGTCGTCGCGCAGCACCGTGGGGGTGGACGGCTCGGCCACCAGGTCGACGAACGAGGAGAGGCTCTGTTCGACGCCGAGCCGAATGGAGTGGCCGTTGGGGCCGTTCAGCAGACGCGCGTACTCGGGATAGGCGCGCGTCACCTCCATGCCTATCTCTTTGATCAGGCTCGGCAGTTCCGGCCGCATGATGGCGGCGAATTCCTGGGGGAGGGGCCCCAGCGGGTCGCCGGTGTCCAGTGGCTCCACGAGTCTCGGCATGACCGTCCCCTCTTGCTCTCCGTTGCCCGGTGTGGATGAGGCAGTCGGGAGGAAAGCGCTCCCACGGACCGGCAGGTGTATACCAACATCGGCGCCGAAGATAGACCAAGTCGGGCGTGCTTCACACCGGTCGGACAGGACCGGGACGCGCGGGGCACACATCGCGGCCCCGTTGTGCGGCTCCCGTGCAGGTCGGGCGCGAATGCTCACTTCCGGACAATCTTTTCGGCCGCCCGTACGGCCCGGGGCCTGGTGGTAACCGTCGGTAACGGTTCTTGTGTGCCTGCCGGGCCGGGCCTGCCGGGCGGCGGTGTGCGCACATGTGCTCGCCGAGGCCGCGGGACCGCCGCCCCCGAATCCCCGTTCCTGCGCACCACGTGACAAGGCGATCCGCGCCGCTGCTCATATCCGGATCAAAAAATCCGGACCGGAAAGATCTTCGGGCGACGGGATTGTGTCGCTGTGTTTCCCGCGAGTAACATCACGGCTCATCGAATTCGGACAGGAAATGCGTCCGCATTTCGTGCCGGGAGATTCCGGGTTCGGTACCACTCGTCATTCACCGCACACATCGAGCCGTCGGCGCATGCCATCTCTCGCGCCGGGACGTGACGATGAGCTGTTAATTCCGTGCCGAGGCACCGCCTTTCCGGGTGGCAGTCAAGAGGGGACGACATGAGATCCGTTTCGAACAGGACACGTGCGGGGACGCTGGCGGCGATCGCGGCGTTCGGCGCGCTGTTCTCGACCGGTACGGCGACGGCGGCCACCCAGCTGAACGGCCACTGGGCGCCGCTGGACCGCTGCCCGGTCGACGCTCCGGCCATGCTGGCGGCGGACGGCGTCGACACCGTCGCGACGTGCGTCTCCTCGACCTCCGCCAGTGGCTCCATCACGCTGGGGAACACGGTCGTGAAGACCGGCCACACCGATCTCCAGCTCGGCGTGCTCCAGCGGGGCGACGGCACGACGAGCCTGGTCGCCCCCGCGGAGGGCGCCCTGGTCGCCGACTCCGCCGAGGTCCCCGGCGGTCTGCTCGGCCTGATGTGCCCGAGCGGGCTGCCCGTCGTCTCGGCCGTCTGCCGGCAGATCACCAGCGCCGAGCTCAACCGGATCACGGCGACGATCGAGCCGGCCGGGGCTCCCCGCGACTTCGACATGGCGGCCGCCTTCACCACCGACGTACCGATCCTCACCCTCCCCGTCCGCATCCACCTGAAGAACCCGCTCCTCGGTGACACGTGTTACATCGGCTCCACGTCCAAGCCGGTGCTGCTCAGGCCGAAGAACGTGACGGCGCCCGAACTCTCGCTCCAGCGGTTCGCGGGCAACGGGGACCCGGACGACGAGAACGGGGTGATGGGCCGGTACACCTTCGAACGGGCCGACCAGGCCGACACCGCCTTCGCCGTCCCGGGTGCGAGCGGCTGCGGAGCGGGCCTCCTGGACTGGGCGGTCAACCTCAAGACGGGGCTGCCGTCCGCGGCGGGCAAGAACTCCGTCACTCTCGACGACACCTCGACGTACTTCGCGAGCCCGTACGCGCCCTCCGAGCACGCACCCGACGAGGGCAGGGCGCTGTCCGGCTTCTGGCACTCCGCAGCACGGTGACGACCGGCCCGAGGGCCGGCCTGGACTCCGCGCCCGGCGATCACCTGCCCCCGCCCGGGGGCACCGGCGATGTCGCTGCCGCGGTACGGCTTTTCACCTGACCGATTCGGCCTGTGCCTCGGTGCGGTGAATTGACGGCAAAGAAACACCCGGATTTCCCGAGGACCGGCGCGACCCTCGCACCGCAGGACGAAGCCTCCTCCCCGAGGGGCGGACGGCTTCCTCCGCCAATCCGTACCGGCCCGGCGGCCACGCATGAATTCCGACCGGTCGGTCGCATCCCCGACGGAAGAGGAGAAACACATGTCCAGGAAAACCCGCATGCTCACGGCGTTCGGCGCCGCAGCCGCCGCGGTCGCCATGGCCGCACCCACCGCGACGGCCGGCCCCACCGCCGCGTGGACCATCACCCCGACCGGCACCTTCACCGGCACGGCCGGTGTGACGACGCTGACGGACAACATCGGCAACGCGATCAAGTGCACGACCGCCTCCGCCACCGGCAACGCCCCCACGTCGCCCACGGCGGGACCGCAACTCGCATCGATCACCGCTGCGGCGTTCAGCGGTCCGTGCACCGGTCCGTTCAGCAGCACCTGGACGATCACCACCACGGTGCCCTGGAAGCTCAACGGCACCTCGTACGCGACCGGCGGAACCAACGGCACGGGTGTAACCACAGGCAACATCAGCACCATCGGTGCCACGGTCACCGGCTCCAGCGTGCTGGGCGCCTGCACCTTCAAGGTGACCGGATCGGTGGACGCCAAGTACAACAACCCGTCCACCGGTGGGGCCAACGGCACGCTCGACGTCGCCCCCGCCGCGACCAGCCCGCTGCTGCTCACCATCGGCAGCAAGGTCGGCCCCGGATGCGGAATCGTCGGGGCGACGGCGACCTTCAAGGGCGTCTACACGATCAAGCACTCCACGGGCGTCTCCCCGGTCATCAAGTACAGCTGATCCCGGCGGGTCCTCCCGACCCCGGCGGACGGCCCGGCCGCTACGCGGCAGCCGGGCCGTCCGCCCCTGCCTCGCTCGTCAACCGACAGCCTCCGCAGGCGAGTTGTCGCCGACTGCCGACATCACGGATCCAGGAGGACGGCTGAGGGACCGCGTGCGCCCCTCGCTTCCCAAGAGGTGGGGCCGCGCGTACCGTACCGCCGGGCAGGCGCCGGCGCATCCCGGTACGCGGCCCTCCCCGATCCTGCCTGAGCGCCGCCTCCCGAAGGGAAGGAACACATGGCAGCCCGAGCACGCCGGACGACGCGTCGCACCTCGAGGTTCGCCGCGGGCAGCCTGCTGATCGCCGCCGCGACCTTTCTGCCCGGTGCCCCGTCGGCCGCGGAGGTACCGGAGCTCGACGTGCCGGTCGACTACACCTGCCGGTTCCCCTCCGGCTCCTACGCGCTGACGGCCGTGCTCAGGGGAAGCATCCCGGCCGACGGCCTCGCGGGCCGGCCGGTGGAGCCGCAGGACATCTCCCTCGCGCTGGACCTGCCGGCACCGGCCGTGGCGGAGCTGGCCGCACTCGGCGCCGGCTCCGTCTCCGGCCGGGCGGACCTCACGGTGGTGCACGCCATGGGCGAGGAGACTGCCACGGCACGCTGGTCGGAACTCTCCGCGCCCGCGCGGGACGTCACCGGTCAGGAGGGGCTCACCCTCGAGGCGGCGGGCCCCGTCCCCGCGGCCACGTTCGGTTCCGCGGGGACGGCGACCCTGTCGGCCTCGGACCTGTCGCTCTCGCTGACTCCTCTCCGGGCGGACGGCTCCCCGACCGAGCCCGCCGTGGTCGAGGTCGAGTGCGTGCCGGCGGACGGTGCGGACGGCAGGCTGGCCACGGTCGTCATCGGTGAGGCGCCGGGGGACGGGCCGGTACCGGACCCCGACCCGGTCCCGGCACCGGAACCGAAGCCGGAGAAGCCCGTCGACCCCGGTTCCCCCACGGAGCCCGGCACCGGGGCACCGGAGATCGAGGGGAAGCTGCCCGCCGGTGCGAGGGAGAGGCTGGAGGCGGCCCGGAGGAAGGCGCAGACCCTCGCGGACGGCCCCGAGCCGTGCCCGTTCCCCCCGATACCGCTCCCCACCCCCGCGGAGACCTACGTGGCGGGCTACACCAACGTCAGGAAGATGGACGAGGCGGCCCTGCTGGGCCCGGCGCGCCTCGACGTCACCCTGATGAAGGAGTACATCCCCGACCCGTGCACGAGCACGTTCAAGGTCCTGAGCGAGGCGGACTTCATGTACGAGGGACGTCGTCAGCTCCCCCCGGCACAGGGCACGTTCCTCACCTACGGCTTCATGCCGACCACCGCGACGATGGAACTGATCCAGGTCGGGGGGCCGGCGAGGATCGAGTCGGTCAGCGTGACGAGTGACCCCACGATGCCCGAGTACACGACGGTCACCGCCGAGTTCGATCTCCGGATCAGCGACGTCGAGGTCAACGGGGTACCTCTCGACGTCGGGCCGAACTGCCGCACGGCCGAGCGGATCAAGCAGACCCTCCACGCCTTCGGGACCGGCAATCCACCCTCGGGGTATACCGTCAACCGCGGCGGGGCCATGGACGGGGAGACCTTCATACCGGCGTTCACGGGGTGCGGTGTCGACGAAGACGTGTCCGCCCTGCTCACCTCGTCCATCTCCGGCGGTGGGAACTACATCAAGATGACCCAGGCGCCGCTCTGCGTCCTCAACGACACGAGCAGTGTGGACTGCCCGGCGAAGAAGCCCACGCCCGAGCGCTGACCCGGCCGGACCGGCCGGCGGCCCCCGTTCCGCACGGGACGCGGCACCGCCGGCCGGACCCGGCCCTCTCCCGCGCCCGTGTCGCCCTGGGGTCCGGCGCGCGCGTTCCCGACCCCGGTTCCCGTGTCCGCGGTGCCGCGACGGCCCGTTCGCGTACTTCCGATCCGGCCTTCCCGGTTCCCGTGTCCGCGGTGCCGCGACGGCCCGTTCGCGTACTTCGTTCCGGCCTTCCCGCTTTCCGTCCCCGGGGCCTGACGCTCCCCGTCCCATGCCCCGCACCCGGTGGCCCCGTCCCTCCTGTCCGGATCCGAAACCCGTGATACTCACCGGGCCCCTCCTCGCCCGGTGACAAAACACGCGTCCCCGCCCGTGGGTGACCCGCCGGCGATTACTCACCTGCGGACAATCGCCGGGCCGTGCGTACTCACCGGCGCACACATATCCGCACCGGTGCGCATGTACTCGCGGAATTATGTGTGAGCGGTATTGCGCAGCCAGGTTACTCGCCCGTAGCGTCCCCGTTGAGCAGATCGGAAACGCGTCCTCATCCGCTTCTCCGGCGCATGTGACGCCCTGGTCCAGTCCGCTCGGACCGGGATTTCGCCAGGAGTTACTCCGGAATCCGGCCTTCCGTCGGAGGCCGGTTCCTCCCACCGCCGGGACCTCGTGGCTCCGCCCGTCCGAGCCGTGGGCCCCGGCACGCACCGGAGTGCTTGCGCAGTGTGCGACAAACCAGGGGCCCCTGGTTTGTCATCCGGTGACAAGTGGTCCGCCGACCGAGTCAAGACCGAGGATTTCCGCTGTTCAACGGCTTGTCCTGGCGTTTCGGCGGACATAGCGTGCGCCTCCCGGTGCACGTGTGACGCGTCGCCTTCGGAGTCACCGGAGCCGGAGTACCGACGGACGAGGTCGTTCACCACCCTTGCGAAGGAGGGCCGATGGGAATCGAAGTAGTCGTCGAAGGCCTCACGAAGTCCTTCGGTAAGCAGAACATATGGCAGGACGTGAGCCTTACCCTGCCGGCCGGTGAGGTGAGCGTCATGCTCGGTCCCTCCGGCACCGGGAAGACAGTGTTCCTGAAATCCATCATCGGACTGCTGAAACCGGAAAGAGGCCGCGTCCTCATCAACGGCGTCGACATGGTCAACAGTCCCGAGCGGGAGATCATGGAGACCCGGAAGCTCTTCGGCCTGATGTTCCAGGACGGCGCCCTCTTCGGTTCGATGTCCCTTTTCGACAACATCGCCTTTCCCCTGCGTGAACACACCCGCAAGAAGGAATCCGAGATCCGGCGCATCGTCATGGAGCGCATCGACATCGTCGGCCTGCTCGGAGCCGAGGAGAAGCTTCCCGGAGAGATATCCGGCGGCATGCGCAAGCGCGCCGGTCTCGCCCGTGCCCTCGTCCTGGACCCCCAGATCATCCTCTGCGACGAGCCGGACTCCGGACTCGACCCGGTCCGCACCGCCTACCTCTCGCAGTTGCTCATCGACCTCAACGCGCAGATCGACGCGACGATGCTCATCGTCACCCACAACCTCGACATCGCGGCCACCGTCCCCGACAACATGGGCATGCTGTTCTGCCGCAACCTCGTCACCTTCGGGCCCCGCGAGGTACTGCTCACCAGCGACACCCCCGTGGTCTCCCAGTTCCTGGCGGGGCGCCGCGAAGGCCCCATCGGCATGTCCGAGGAGAAGGACGCGGCCACCCTGGCCGCCGAGCGGACGACGGCCGGCGGACCGTACGCCGGCTCCGGGCCCTGCACCGTCGTTCCGCAACTGGAGCCCTCACCGGGCCTGCCCGTCCGGCAGGGCGCGCTGCGCCGCCGGGAGCGGGTCCTCGCCATGATGGGCACGCTGCCGGAGGCCGCCCGTACGGCCATCCTGGACAGCTACACGCCGACCCTGGGCGGTGGGCGCCCGTGACGGCCCCCCTGCCGGTGCGGCCGCCCGAACCGCCCGCCCCCCGGACCCCGCCCGCACCGCCCGGACCCGGGCGGCGAGCACCCTCCGGACTCCTCGCCCCGCTGCGCCGGACCGGCCAGCTGTTCGCACTCGCCCTGGCCGTCGCCCGCGCGGTCTTCCGGCGGCCCTTCCAGGTACGGGAGTTCATCGAGCAGTTCTGGTTCGTCGCCAGTGTCACCATCCTGCCCGCCGCCCTCGTCTCCATCCCCTTCGGCGCGGTCATCGCCCTCCAGGTCGGCTCCCTGACCGAACAGCTCGGCGCCCAGTCCTTCACCGGCGGTGCCAGCGTCCTCGCCGTCATCCAGCAGGCCAGCCCGCTCATCGTGGCGCTCCTGATCGCCGGGGCGGCCGGCTCGGCCATCTGCGCCGACCTCGGCTCGCGCACGATCCGCGAGGAGCTCGACGCGATGGAGGTCATGGGCGTCTCGCCCGTCCAGCGGCTGGTCGTCCCGCGCGTGCTCGCCACCATGTCCGTCGCCGTCCTGCTCAACGGCCTGGTCTCCGTCGTCGGCACCCTCGGCGGCTACTTCTTCAACGTGATCATGCAGGGCGGCACCCCCGGCGCGTACCTCGCCAGCTTCTCCGCCCTGGCCCAGCTGCCCGACCTGTACATCGGCGAACTCAAGGCGCTCGTCTTCGGTTTCATCGCCGGGATCGTCGCCGCCTACCGCGGACTGAACCCGCGCGGCGGCCCGAAGGGCGTCGGCGACGCCGTCAACCAGTCCGTCGTCATCACCTTCATGCTGCTGTTCGCCGTCAACATGGTCCTCACGACGATCTACCTGCAGATCGTCCCCCCGAAGGGGGGCTGAGCGATGTCGATGCTCGGCTGGCTGGACCGCTCCGGTGAACAGCTCACCTTCTACGTTCGCGCCCTCGTCTGGATCCCCAGGACCCTGCGCCGCTACCTCAAGGAGGTGCAACGGCTGCTCGCCGAAGTCGCCTTCGGCAGCGGCGGCCTCGGGGTCGTCGGCGGCACCGTCGGCGTGATGATCGCGATGACCCTCGCCACCGGCTCGGTCGTAGGCCTCCAGGGTTACGCCGCCCTCGACCAGATCGGCACCTCCGCCTTCACCGGATTCATCTCCGCCTACTTCAACACCCGCGAGATCGCCCCGCTCGTCGCCGGACTCGCCCTCTCCGCGACCGTCGGCGCCGGCTTCACCGCCCAGCTCGGTGCCATGCGGATCAACGAGGAGGTCGACGCCCTCGAAGCGATGGGGGTGCGGTCGATGCCCTACCTGGTCACCACCCGCATCATCGCCGGGGTCGTCGCGATCGTCCCGCTGTACGCGATCGGCCTGCTCTCCTCCTACCTCGCCTCCCGGTACATCACCGTCCTGTTCAACGGGCAGTCCGCGGGCACCTACGACCACTACTTCGATCTCTTCCTCTCCCCGGACGACGTCCTCCTGTCGGTCCTCAAGGTGCTGATCTTCAGCGTGCTGGTGATCCTCGCCCACTGCTACTACGGCTTCCACGCCACCGGTGGTCCCGCCGGAGTGGGAGTGGCCGTGGGCCGGTCGGTGCGCAACGCCATCGTGCTCATCAGCGTCACCGACTTCTTCCTCTCGCTCGCCATCTGGGGTGCGACGACCACGGTGAAGGTGGCGGGCTGATGCACACCTCCAGGGCGCAGACCGTGCGCCGCAGACTCGCCGGCACGGCCTTCGTGCTCGTGCCCGCCCTCCTGGCATGGTTGTCGGTCTCCGTGTACGAGAAGGACTTCGCCGACGAGGCCACCGTGACCGTGCGCACCGGAAGCGTCGGCAACGAGATGCACGACAACGCCGACGTGAAGCTGCGCGGCGTCGTGATCGGGCGGGTCCGCGCCATCAGGTCCGACGGTGCGGGTGCCCGCCTCACCCTCGCCATCGACCCGGACCGGCTCGGGCAGATCCCGGCCGACGTCACGGCGCAGATGCTGCCCACCACCCTGTTCGGTGAGCGCTTCGTCGCCCTCGTGCCCCCGGCCGTGCCGTCCGCACGGACGCTGCGGGCGGGGGCGGTGATCCCGCAGGACCGCTCCAGCAACGCGATCGAGCTGGAGGAGGTCCTCGACAACGTCCTGCCGATGCTCACCGCCGTCAAGCCGGAGAAGCTCGCCGCCACCCTGGGAGCCGTCTCCCAGGCACTCCAGGGCCGCGGCGCCGAGCTCGGCGACACCCTGGTCGCCCTCGACGCCCACCTCGAGGAGTTCAACCCCCAGCTTCCGACCCTCAACGCGGACATCAAGCACCTCGTCGAGGTGAGCCATCTCTACGCCGACGCGGCCCCCGACGTCCTGGCCGCGCTGACCGACTTCACCACCACCAGCGGCACGATCGCCGAGCAGCAGGCGGAACTCGCGGACCTGTACGGCTCGACCACCGCGTCGGCCCAGGACGTCACCTCCTTCCTGCGGAAGAACAAGGACAACCTCATCCGGCTCTCCGCCTCGGGCCGGCCGACGCTGGAGCTCCTCGCCGAGTACTCCGAGGCCTTCCCCTGCACCCTGCGCACCATGGCCGGGTTCGTCCCCGCCATGGACAAGGCGCTCGGCAAGGGCACCGGCGAACCCGGACTCCACGTCACCGTCAAGGCCGTGGAATCCAAGGGCCGGTACGTCCCCGGGAGGGACACCCCGGTGTACGGCGCGACCGGTGGCCCGCACTGCTACTCGGTGCCGTACGTCGGCAGGGCGGCACCCACCGCCGACACCCGTGCCGCCGGCGCCCCGGCGGCCGCCCCCACGCCGGAGCACGAGGCGGCGGCCACCGGCGACGGACTGGGCATGCCCAACTCCCCGCAGGAGAGCCGGCTCGTCAACGAACTCGTCGCCCCCTCACTGAACGTACGGCCGCAGACGCTGCCCGGCTGGAGCAGCGTGCTCATCGGTCCGGCCTTCCGCGGTACGGAGGTGAAGCTCGGATGAAGCGCCGCTCCCTCGCGGGACCGCTCGTGAAGTCCCTCGTCTTCGTCGTGGTGACGGCCCTCGCCACCACCGTCCTGGCCCTGTCCATCGCCAACACGGGGGTCGGTGACACCGACTCGTACAAGGCCCGGTTCACCGACGTCACCGGCCTCGTCGTCGGTGACAGCGTCCGGATCGCCGGCGTCGAGGTCGGGCAGGTCGAGTCCGTCGAGGTCGCCGGCAGACGGGAGGCCGAGGTCGGCTTCGCCGTACGCAAGGGCCGGAGACTGCCCGCCTCGGTGACCGCGTCGATCAAGTACCTCAACATGGTCGGCCAGCGCTACGTCGACCTCGGCCGTGGCGCCGGGCCGGTCGGCGAGAGCTTCCGGCCGGGAGAGACCATCCCACTCTCCCGGACGACGCCCGCGCTCGATCTCACCCAGCTCTTCAACGGCTTCCAGCCGCTCTTCGAAGGGCTCTCCCCGCCGGACGTCAACCAGCTCGCCGGCTCCCTCGTGCGCGTCCTCCAGGGCGAGGGCGGCACCGTCGACAGCATCCTCTCCCACGTCGGATCGCTGACCGGAACGGTCGCGGCCAAGGACAAGGTGATCGGCGAGGTGATCAAGAACCTCAACACGGTACTGAAGACCGTCAACGACCGCGAGGCGGGCTTCGACGACCTCGTGGACACCCTCCAGAAGCTCGTCACGGGCTTCGCGGGCGACCGCGAACCGCTCGGCGACGCGGTCACCGCCATGGGCGCGCTGACCACGGTCACCGCCGACCTCCTCCAGGACGGCCGGGCGCCGCTCAAGGAGGACATCGCGCAGCTCGGGCGCCTCACCGAGGGGCTCAACAGGAACGCGCCGGACATCGAGAACTTCCTGGCGAAGACCCCGGCCAAGATGGAGGCGATCACCCGCCTCACCTCCTACGGCTCGTGGCTCAACCTCTATCTCTGCGAAGCGAAGGTCAGGGGTGTGACCACCGACGACGGCAGTGCCCCGCCCACCGGCATCACGATCGGCCGACCGAGGTGCCAGGCATGAGGATCACGCCCGTACGGGAACGCAACCCCGTAGCCGTCGGCCTCGTGGGCCTCGTCCTCCTGGCCCTCGTCGGACTCGCCGCCTACCGGGCCGACGCCCTGCCCTTCGTCGGCGGCGGCACCACCTACAGCGCCGACTTCACCGAGTCCGCGGGGCTCGACACCGGCGACGAGGTGCGCATCGCCGGGGTGAAGGTCGGCGAGGTCACCGGAGTCACCCTGGACGGCGCCGCGGTGAAGGTCGACTTCAGGGTGAAGGACGCCTGGATCGGGGACGCCTCCACCGTCGGCATCGCCATCAAGACCCTCCTGGGCGACAAGTACCTCGCCGTCGACCCGCTCGGCGACGCGCCCCAGGACCCCGCGTCCCGCATCCCCGCCGCGCGCACCACCTCCCCGTACGACGTCACCCAGGCGTTCAACGGGCTCGGCGAGACCATCGAGGAGATCGACACCGCCCAGCTCGCCCGCAGCTTCCGGACCATCTCCGACACGTTCAAGGACTCGCCCCCGGACGTACGCAGCGCCGCGATCGGGCTGTCCGCCCTGTCGAGGACGGTCTCCGAGCGGGACGCGCAGCTCGCCACCCTCCTCAAGGGCAGCAAGCAGCTCACCCGGACACTCGCCACGAGGAAGAGCAGCTTCGAGACCCTGCTCGAGGACGGCAACCTGCTTCTCGGCGAGATCCAGGCCCGCCGCGACTCCATCCATCTGCTCCTCACCGGGACACGGAACCTCGGCACCCAGCTCACCGGCCTCGTCGCGGACAACGACAAGCAGCTGCGGCCCACACTCGACTCGCTCGGCCGCGTCACCACCGTGCTCGTCAAGAACCGCAAGAGCCTGGACAAGGTGCTCGCGCTGGCCGGCTCCTACAACCGGCTCGTCGGCAACACCCTCGGCAACGGCCGCTGGTTCGACAACTACGTCTGCGGAGTCGTCCCCAAGAACTACCTGCCCGCCGGTACGCCTCCGGAGAACGACTGCATGCCGCCGAAGCAGGGGGGCCGCTGACATGAGACGCGCACGCATCATCGGTATCGGGGCCGGGCTGGCCGTCCTGGCCGCTGCCGCGGCCTCCGGGGTGACGGCCCTGGACCGGGCGGGCACGACCGTCGTCACCGCCTACTTCGACCGGGCCACCGGGGTGTACGCCGGGTCGGACCTGCGGATCCTCGGTGTCCGGGTCGGCAGCGTCGAGTCCGTCGAACCGCGCGGCCGGGAAGTCAGGGTCACCCTGCGGCTCGACGAGGGCGTCGACGTCCCCGCGGACGCGCACGCCGTCGTCGTCGCCCCCAGCCTCATCGCCGACCGCTACGTCCAGCTCGCCCCGGCCTACACCGGGGGAGCGCGGCTCCAGGAGGGCGCCGTCCTGCCCGCAGCCGACAACGCCACCCCGCTGGAGGTCGACCAGCTGTACGAGTCGATCACGGAGCTGTCCACGGCGCTCGGACCGAACGGCGCCAACGCCGACGGGGCGCTCGCGGAACTCCTCGGCACCGGGGCGAAGAACCTCAAGGGCAACGGAGAGGCCATCGGGGACTCCATCGAGCAGTTCGGCAAGGCGACGAAGACACTCGACAAAAGCAGCGGCAACCTCTTCGACACGCTCTCCTACCTGCAGTCCTTCACCACCATGCTGAAGGACAACGACGGCGAGGTGCGGGCGGCCGAGCAGCAGCTCAACTCGGTCACCGGTTTCCTCGCCGACGACAAGAAGAACCTCAGTGCCGCGCTGAAGGAGCTGGGCACGGCACTCGGCCAGGTCAAGGGCTTCATCGGGAAGAACCGGGGCGCCCTCAAGAAGAACGTCGACCTCCTGGTGCCGCTCACCCAGACCCTGGTCGACCAGCGCGCCTCACTGGCCGAGTCCCTCGACACGCTGCCCCTCACCGCGGGCAACGTACTCAACGCCTACAACCCGGCGAACCGCACCCTCGACGGACGTACCGACCTCAACGAACTGTCCATGGGCGGGCCCCTCCTGGAGCCGGAGCCCGCATCCGGCCACCCTCGCCTGGAAGGGCTCGCCCCGGTGGACGCAGGCCGGCGCAGAGCACTGCCCGTGCTGCCGCTGCCGGCCGTCGGCACGGTCTTCGGGACCCCGGCGGACCCCGGAACCCCGAAGGGGACCGAGACGGGCGAGAAGAAGGAGGGGAACGGATGAGCCGCGCCCTGCGCAGGCCCGGAGCCCGCGCCACCACGAGCCTCGCCGCCCTGGCCGCCGTGGGCGTCGGCCTCACGCTCCTCGTCACCGGCGTCGAACTGCCCTCCTTCCACGGGATCGAACAGGTACCCCTGCCCGGCGGCGCCGACCTCGGCGACCATCCGTACGAGATCACGGCCGAGTTCGGCGACGTCCTGAGCCTCGCCCCCCAGTCCTCCGTCAAGGTCAACGACGTGGCCGTGGGACGGGTCACCAGGATCTCCCTCACCCCGGGCGGCTGGACCGCCCAGGTCACCATGCGCGTCAACGGGAAGATCAGGATGCCCGCCAACGCCTACGCCCACCTCGAGCAGTCCAGCCTCCTCGGCGAGAAGTTCGTCCAGCTCTCGCCGCCCGCCGACGGCACGGCCGAGGGCTCGCTGTCCGACGGCGACCGGATCCCGCTGGACCGCACCAACCGCAACCCGGAGGTGGAGGAGGTCTTCGGCGCGCTGTCCATGCTCCTCAACGGCGGCGGCGTCGCCCAGCTGAAGACCATCACCACCGAGCTCAACACGGCACTCGCCGGAAAGGAGCCGCAGGTCCGCTCGATGCTGAGCCGCGTCGACACCCTCGTCACCGAACTGGACGGCCACAAGGAGGACATCACCCGGGCACTCGACGGCGTCAACCGGCTGGCCGCCACCCTCGCCACCCGCAAACAGGACGTCGGTACGGTCCTCACCGGCCTCAGCCCCGGCCTCAAGGTCCTGGAGAAACAGCGCGGCTCCCTGCTCACCATGCTGCGCTCGCTCGACACCCTCTCCACCGTCGCCGTCGACACCGTCGACAGGAGCAAGGCCGACATGATCGCCGACCTCAAGGCCCTCGCCCCCACCCTGACCGCGCTCGCCGACTCGGGCGACGACCTGCCGGACTCCCTGCAGGTCCTGCTCACCTACCCGTTCACGGACGAGGTGCTCCGCGGTGTGAAGGGCGACTACCTGAACGTGTACCTCGACGTGACGTCCGTGCCGGGCACCCGGATCATCCCCGCTCTCACCCCCGGGCCGCCCACACCCACCTACCCCGGTGTCGAGCAGCAGTCCACCACGGCCCTCCCGCTGCCGCTGCCGGCGGTCACCGCCCCGGGCACGTCGAAGAAGCCGTCCGCCGGCACACCGTCCGACAAGGAGGGCACCCGCCGATGATCACCCCGGCCGTCCGGCTCAAGAACATCGCCTTCCTCGTCATCGCGGTGTTCGTCCTCGGCTACCTCGGTGTGCGGTACGCCGACCTCGGCCACTACGTCGGCCTGCGGAGCTACTACACCGTCACGGTGCAACTACCGCACACCGGGGGATTGTTCACCCATTCCGACGTCACCTACCGCGGCGTCTCCGTCGGCAGGGTCGGGCCGATCGGACTCACCGACGACGGCGTGGAGGCCGAGTTGCGCATAGAGAACGACGCACCGCCCATCCCCGACAGCCTGCGGGCCGTCGTCGCCGGCCTCTCCGCGGTCGGCGAGCAGTACATCGACCTGCGGCCCACCCGCGCCGACGGCCCCTTCCTGGAGAACGGCTCGGTCATCGACCTGGCGGACACCACCATCCCGGCACCCGTCACCGACGTGCTCACCGCCGTCGACGACCTGACGGCCTCCGTCGACGCCGAGGCCCTGCGGACCGTCGTCGACGAACTCGGTGCGGCGTTCACCGGACGCGGCGACGACCTGCAGGTCCTGCTCGACACCGGCAGTGAGTTCGTCGAAGCCGCCGACAAGGCGCTGCCGACCACCACGAAACTCGTCGCGGACGGCGAGACGGTCCTGCGCACGCAGGCCGAACAGGGGGAAGCACTCAAGGGTTTCGCCTCGGGAGCCGAGGAACTGGCCGCCGAGCTGAAGGGATCGGACGCCGACCTGCGCAGGCTCATCGCCGCCGCGCCCGGGGCGACGGAACAGATCAGCGGGCTGTTGCGCGACCTCGACCCGGCCTTCGGGGTGGTGGTCGCCAATCTCCTCACCACCTCCGAGGTCGCCGTGACCCGGCAACGCGGACTGGAGGAACTGCTGGTGAAGGTGCCGGCGGTCGCGGCGGCGGGTGCGAGCATCATCGACGAGGACGGGAAGGCCCGCTTCGGGATGTCGGTGACCTTCTTCGAACCGCTGCCCTGCACCGCCGGGTACGGCTCCACCACCTACCGGCCCGGCAACGACCTCTCGCCCGCCCCCGCGACCGACACCGCAGCCCGGTGCGCCTCGCCGCCCGGCACGGGGATCAACGTCCGCGGCAGCGCGAACGCCCCGAAGGGCGGCCCCGTACCCGAGCCCGCGACACCGGGATCCACGCTGCTCGGCACCGCGGGTACCGCCACCGGCGGCACCCCGGCGCCGGCCGACGGCATGGCCGGCCTGCTGGGCCTGCGAGGCAGCGCGTGAACGCCCGTACGAGGCAACTCACCGGCTGGGCCGCCCTCCTCGCCTCCGTACTGGTCTGCGCGCTGGGCGGCTGGTCCTACGCACAGGCCCGCGGCGACCACACCCTGTCGTACGCCGAGGCCCGTGACGCCGCTCTCACGGACGGCAGACGCCACCTGGCCCGGCTGACCACCATGGACGGCAAGGACGCCCGGAGCGTGCGGGCGGGACTCACCGCCTGGCTCGGCTCCTCGACCGGAGCGCTGCACGACCGGCTCGAGAGCACCCGGAAACAGGACACCGCCGCTCTCACCGAGTCCGGCACCACGGCACGCGGCAAGGTCACCGACGCCGCGCTCACGGCGCTCGACGAGCGGGCCGGAACGGCGGCACTCATCGCGACCGTCGACGTCGAGATCACCGACCGCGGCGGCCGGCCGGGCACCGAGCGCAAACGCTTCGAGGCGACCCTCGTCCGGACCGGCGACGGCTGGAAGGTCAAGGCGCTCGACGCCCTCCCGGTCGGAGGCGGCGCATGACACCGCAGGAGACCGGAGGGACCACGACGACGGCCACCGGCATCGAGGCCGGCACCGAGGCGGGCGAACCCGCCGAAGAGCAGCCGGTGGCCGGGGAGCCGCCGCCCCGCGGCCGCAGCAACCTGCTCCGCGTCCTCGCGACGGTGTCGGCACTCGTCCTCCTGGCGACGGGCGGCTTCCTCCTCTCCGAGGGGCAACGGCTGCGCGACACCCCCGCCACCGCCAACCGCGCGCTGACCGACACCGAGGCGACCACCAGGGTCATCGGCGATGTGAGCAGCGCCCTGGCCAAGGTCTTCTCGTACAGCCCGCACGACACCGCCGCCACCGAGGAGGCGGCGAAGCGGCTCCTCGCGGGGGAGGCACTCCGGCAGTACGCGGCCCTGTTCGGCCAGGTCGAGAGGCAGTCCGCCGACCAGAAGCTCACACTCACCAGCCAGGCCGTACGCGCCGGAGTCACCCGGCTCAGCGGGGACAGCGCCCACCTCCTCGTCTTCCTCGACCAGGTGTACGAGCGCGAGGGAAGGGCCGCCACCACCGCGGCGGCCCAGCTGTCCGTGACCGCCCGGCTGCGGGGCGGTCACTGGCAGATAGTCGAGATCACCTCCAGGTAGGGAGAGGCACCGATGGCACGGGTACGGACGACGGGGAATCCGCCGGTGGTGGTCGCGATCGTGCTGGCCGTCGTGGCCGCCGGCGCCGCGGGCTGGGGCGGCTGGTCCCGCTACGACGCCGCTCACGACGACTCGGCGGCCTACGCGCAGGCCCGCGACGACGTGCTGGCCGCCGGTGAGCAGGCCGTCCAGAACATGAACACGCTCGACCACGCCCGGCTCGACAAGGGACTCGACAGGTGGGAGGACTCGACCACCGGGGATCTGCACGCCCAGCTGGTGGACGGGCGGGACGCGTTCGTCAAGCAGATCCGGGCGGCGAGGACCGTCAGCACCGCCGAGGTGCTGTCGGGCGCGGTGACCGAACTGGACGACCGGGCCGGCCGGGCCGGCGTGATGGTGGCGCTGCGCGTGACCGTGACCGCACCGGAGGGCGAGCCCGCGGTGAAGGAGAGCCGGATGCTCGGGCAGCTGACCCGCACCTCCCAGGGGTGGAAGCTCAGTGCCCTCGGCCAGGCGCCCGTCGGCAACACCGCCGGCTGACACGCCCGCACCCCGTCCCGTCCCGCCCGTGAGAGGACCACCGACATGTCGACGACCCGACACCTCGTGAACCGCCGCCGCCGGCTGGCCGCCGTCGCCGCCCCGGCCGCGCCGCGCGGGACTGCCGCCCCCGGGACCGAACCCGCCGTGGACGCGGCCGCGGACCCGGCTCCGGCGACGGCCACGGACACGCCGCTGCCGCAGGACGAGGCGGCGGACGGACGCGTGGCAGCCGCCGACGAACCTCCCGGGCCGCCGCGCAGGCGGCTGCCCCGCCCGCACGTCCGGCTGCCCGTCGCCCTCGGCGCCGCCACGGTGCTCCTCGGGGCCTTCGCCGCCTGGGCGTTCACCTCGGCCGCGACGCTGCGCGAGGACCCCGCCCGGCAGAACACGGCGCTCACCGACGTCGGCCGGACCAGTGAGGTGAAGGGCGGGATCACCGAGGCGGTCGCCGCCGTGTTCTCGTACGACTACGCCTCGCCGGAGAAGTCGGACCGCGCCGCGCGGACGTACCTGACCGGCAAGGCGGTCCGGCAGCACGAGGACATGCTCGCCGAGGTACGCGCGCAGGCGCCGAAGCAGAAGCTCGTGCTGACCACGACCGTCACCGGGGCCGGGGTCGAACTGCTCGACGGCGACCGGGCACGGTTGCTGGTCTTCGCGGACCAGAGCAACACCCGGACCGGCACGCAGGAGGAGACGACGTACGCCGCGGCCATGTTCGCCGTGGACGCCGTCCACCGGGACGGCGGCTGGCGGATCTCGGCCATCGACACGTTCACCCGGTGATCCGGGGGATCCAGGGAGAGGAGCACGTGTGAGGTTCAACGGAACGATGCGCCGCGGACTCACCGGCACGGCGACGGCCGTCGCCGCCATGGCGGCGCTCACCGCGTCCCAGGCCCCCGGACCCGCGGCCGGCGCGACGCGCCCGGACAGGACCGCGGCGGCCGAAGACGTCGTGTGGACCGAGGTCCCCAACGACGACAGCTACCACACCGAACTGCCGCCCCTGAAGTCGCCGGAGCCACCGCCGAGGCCCGGGCGGAAGCCCGCCCCGGTCGTCGCCCGGTCCTGGGCGGAGGCCGGCATCCCGGCGACCGTACTGGCCGCCTACCGGTCGGCGGAGGGCTCCGTCGGCCGTACCGATTCCGGCTGCCACCTGCCCTGGCAGTTGCTCGCGGCGATCGGGAAGGTCGAGTCGGGCCACGCCGGCGGGGGCCGCGTGGACGCCCGCGGCACCACGCTCACGCCGATCCTCGGCCCTGTCCTGGACGGGAGGGGGTTCGCCCGCATCGCGGACACCGACGGCGGGGCCTACGACGGTGACACCCGGTACGACCGGGCGGTCGGCCCGATGCAGTTCATCCCCTCCACGTGGGCCCACTGGGGCAGGGACGCCAACGGCGACGGGCACGCCGACCCCGGCAACGTCGCCGACGCCGCTCTCGCCGCCGGCCACTACCTCTGCGCCGGACCGCGCGACCTGTCGGTCCGCGCCGACCTGGACCGGGCGATCCTCGGCTACAACCACTCGGACACCTATCTGCGCACGGTCCTGTCCTGGCTGGACTTCTACCGCGGGGGCGCCCACCCCGTGGCCGACGGCGAGGGTGTCGTCCCGACCACTCCCGGCGCGGGCGGCCGGTCCAGGCCGGAGAGCCCGGTCGGCGGCCCCGGCAGCCCCGGGAAGGGCGGCGGAGGCATCGTCATCGGCCCCCAGCCCAGCGCCACCCCGCGTCCCTCCACCTCGCCCGCACCGTCGGAGTCCGGCAGCCCGGACCCGGGCGGGCCGGCGACCCCCACGGACCCCGGGCCCGGCCCGGATCCCACCGGTACGAGTCCCACGGACCCGACGCCCACGCCGGACCCCACGACGACCCCGGACCCCACCACCACGCCGGACCCCACGACGACCCCGGACCCCACCACGACACCCGACCCGGCCACCGGCTGCCCCACGGATCCCACCGGGACCGATCCGGCCACCCCTGCGGACGACCCCTGCGCCACCCCGTCCGTCGGAGAGCCTGTCGGGTGACCTGGGATCGAGAAGCGGACGCGGTCCGGTGCGTGCGGTTCCAAGGCGCCGGATAGCCTTCGGCCGGAGGTCACCCGACAGGCTCTGAGCCCCCGAGGGCCCCGACCCGGGTCAGCCGGTGCCGAGCACTTCCGACAGGTCGTACCGCACCACTTCCTCCAGCTGCGCGTAGGTGCAGCTCGTGGGGGTGCGGTCCGGCCGCCACCGCCGGAACTGCGTGGTGTGGCGGAACCGGTCGCCCTCCATGTGGTCGTACGCCACCTCGCAGACCCGCTCGGGCCGCAGTGCCACCCACGACAGGTCCTTCTTGCCCGTCCAGCGGCTCGGGGCACCGGGCAGCCGCGCACCCTCGTGCGCCGCCGCCTCGGCCCAGGAGGCCCACGGATGCTCCGCCGGATCGATGCGCAACGGGTCCAGCTCCTCCAGGAGTTCGGCACGCCGCTTCATGGTGAAGGCGGCGCAGACGCCGACGTGCTGCAGCGAGCCGGTGGAGTCGTACAGGCCGAGGAGCAGCGACCCCACCACCGGGCCGCTCTTGTGGAAGCGGTAGCCCGCCACCACGCAGTCGGCCGTCCGCTCGTGTTTGACCTTGTACATCGCGCGCACGTCCGGCCGGTACGCCAGCCCGAGCGGCTTGGCGACCACGCCGTCCAGCCCGGCGCCCTCGTACCGTTCGAACCACTCCCGGGCGACGGCCGGGTCGGTGGTCGCCGGGGCCAGGTGCACAGGAGCAGCGACCTCCGCCAGGGCCCTCTCCAGCACCTCCCGGCGTTCGCTCTGGGGGGTGGCGAGCAGGGAGGTGTCGTCCAGCGCGAGGATGTCGAAGGCCACGAAGCCGGCGGGCGTCCGCTCGGCCAGCATCCGCACCCGGCTGTCCGCCGGATGGATGCGTTCGCTCAGCCGGTCGAAGTCGAGGCGCCCCTCGTGCGCCACCACGATCTCGCCGTCGATCACGCAGCGCGGCGGCAGGTTCTCCCGCACCGCGGTGACCAGCTCGGGGAAGTACCGGGTGAGCGGTTTCCCCGTGCGGCTGCCGATCACCACCTCGTCGCCGTCCCGGTGCACGATCGCACGGAAACCGTCCCACTTCGCCTCGTACTGCATGCCGGGCGGGATCGCGGACACGGACTTGGCGAGCATCGGTTTCACAGGAGGCATCACCGGCAGGTCCATGGCCCGATTCTTACCCATCCGACGGAGCACGTCTCCCGATATGCGGCATATGTGGGCCCGGCCTACGGTGTCCGACATGGGAGCAGCGGGAGCGGCGATGGAGCTGGACGCGGACGGGCGGCCCGTACGGCTGTCCCACCCGGGCAAGGTGTACTTCCCCGGGAAGGGCTACACCAAGAGGGACGTGGCCGAGTACTTCCTGGCCGTCGGGCCCGGGATCCTGCGCGCCCTGCGCGAGCGCCCCACCACCTTGCAGCGCTTCGTGGACGGCGTCGAGGGCGAGTTCTTCTACCAGAAGCGGGCGCCGAAGAGCCTCCCCGACTGGACGCCCACCGCCCGGATCGAGTTCCCCAGCGGCCGGCACGCCGACGAGATGTGCCCCACCGAGCTGGGCGCCGTCCTCTGGGCGGCCAACCTGGGCACGCTCACCTTCCACCCCTGGCCCGTCCGCAGGTCCGACACCGAGCACCCCGACGAGCTGCGCATCGACCTCGACCCGCAGCCGGGTACCGACTACGGCGACGCCGTGCGGGCCGCCCACGAGCTGCGCTCCGTCCTCGACGACCACGGGCTGCGCGGCTGGCCGAAGACCTCCGGTGGTCGCGGCCTCCACGTGTTCGTCCCCCTGGTGCCGGAGTGGACCTTCACGCAGGTGCGCCGCGCGGCCATCGCGGTGGGACGGGAGCTGGAGCGCCGGATGCCGAAGCAGGTCACCACCGCGTGGTGGAAGGAGGAGCGCGGCGAACGGATCTTCGTGGACTACAACCAGACGGCCCGTGACCGCACGATCGCCTCCGCCTACTCCGTCCGCCCGTTCCCGCACGCCCCGGTCTCCGCCCCGCTGCGCTGGGAGGAGATCGACGACGCCGAACCCCGCGACTTCGACATCCGGACCATGCCCGTGCGGTACGCGGAGGTGGGCGACCTGCACGCCGACATGGACGACCACGCCTTCCGCCTCGACCGGCTGCTGGAGCTGGCGACCCGCGACGAGCGGGAGCACGAGCTCGGCGACCTGCCCTATCCGCCGGAGTACCCGAAGATGCCCGGCGAGCCCAAGCGGGTGCAGCCCAGCCGTGCCCGGCACGACGAGGGCGATCCGGCGTGACGGCAGCGGGCTCCGGTGGGCACGGCGCGCACGGCAGGCCGCCGACCCGGCGGGAGAAGTGGGAGGCGTACAAGAAATCGCCGTACTTCCCCGCGATGGTCCTCGTCCTGATCGTCTCGGCCGCCGCCGGCCTCTTCGCGGGTTCGTACACCTATGCGATGGCCAATCCGACCCCCCACCGGATCCCCACAGCGGTCGTCGAGGGGCCGAGGACGCCCTACGCAGCCCGGTTCGTCGGCGGTATGGACAAGGCCCTCGACGCCTCGCTCGATCTCCACCGGTACCCGAGCGCCGCGCAGGCGCGGGCGGCGCTGGACGAGCAGAAGGTCTTCGTGATCCTGCGGAGCGCCGGCGACGGCGTGGTGATGCAGGTCGCGAGCGCCTCCGGCGCCACCGTCGCCCAACTGCTGGAGAAGACCGGGGCGAAGGTCGCCGACTCCCTCGGCGTCCGGCTCACGGTCGAGGACGTCAAACCGCTGCAGAGGGGCGACCCACGGGGTCTCGCCCTCTTCTACATCTCGCTCGCCGCCGTCATCATGGGCTTCCTCGGGGCGATCCAGCTCAGTGTGCACGCCCGGGCGCTGCTCCCGCTGGAGCGCATCCTCTTCACCGTCGCCTACGCCCTGCTCGGCGGGTTCGCCATCGCCGCCGTCGTCGACTGGGGGCTCGGCGCCGTCGACCTGCCGTTCGTCCAGTCCTGGCTGATCCTGGCGTTCACGATGTTCACGTCGGGCATGGTCTTCACGATGTTCAACACGCTCATGGGGCGCTGGGCGATGATCCCGACCTGGGGCGTCATGGTGCTGCTCGGCAACCCGTCGTCCGGTGGCGCGGTGTCCTGGCCCCTGCTGCCCTCACTCCTCGGGCACATCGGGCGCTGGCTGCCGCCCGGCGCTTCGGTCAACGCCCAGCACACCGCCGTCTACTACCAGGGCCACCAGTACGTTTTCCCGTACCTCGTGCTGGGAGCCTGGGCGCTGGTGTCCTGCACGGTGTTCTGGGTGTGGCGCCACCGGCACCCGGGAGGCCGCGACCGCACGCCGGAGCATGCGGCCGCGGCCCCCTGACCGCGAGCGGTCCTACAGCTCCTTGACGCGGATGTCCCGGTAGGAGATCACGTCCGTGGTGCTGTGGACCTGGAGCCCGATGTAGCCGGAGGCGTAGCGCCGGCCGTCGGTGCCGGGGTCGTCGCCCCGCGGCGGTTCGAAGAGCTGACCGCCGGTGTTGTCGAACTCGTTGATCAGGACCCCGTTGCGGTAGACCGAGTAGTGCTGGTCCACCACCCGGATCTCGTAGTCGTTCCAGGTGCCCTTGGGCGTGACCCCGGCGCCGCCGAGACCGACCCGGTCGAAGCCGTAGACCGAGCCCGTCTTGTACATGTCGCCGTCCGGCCGGTCGTTGACCTGGATCTCATGGCCGTACTTGATGGCGACCCACTCCGGACGCGATTCCTCCGGGTGGTCGTGGACGTACGGGAAGCGGACGAAGACGCCGCCGTTGGCGTTGCCCGTGCCGGGGGCGTCGTCCCGCCACTGGAGCTTCAGCGAGAAGTCCCCGTACTGCCGGGACGGGAACCACAGCATGCCCATGCCGTCGACCGTGGTCGAGCTGGTGATCGAGCCGTCCTCCTCGTTCAGCCCGAACTTCCCACCGCCCACCTGTTCCCACTTGGCGAGGGAAGCGGCCGTTCCGTCGAAGAGCTTGCGGTAGCCCTGGTCCTGGCCCGGCTTGCCGATGCCGGACTGCTTGGCCGCCCGGTAGATCTTCTTGTGCTCACGGGCGTCGATCACCCCGGCCGCCAGGAGCTTGTCGAGGACCTTGTCGACGTGCTTGAGGAACAGCGCGTGCGAGGACCAGTCCTTCTCGTCCTCGATCAGCTCGTTGATGGTGCAGCGGTTCCCGGTGATCCGGTTGGGCACCCCGCTGTCGACCGTGCCGACGATGACGGTGAGCCGCTCGTCGTACTCCGGGCAGTTGGGCGCCGGTACCCCGCCGCTCTCGGCCACGGTGAACGAGGTCTGCTTCGCCTCCGAGGTGTTGCCGGCCTTGTCCGTCGCCCGGTGGGCGAAGGTGTGGTAGCCGACGCGGTCGATGATGACGGGTGTCGTGTACGCGAGGTACGGGCCCCCGTCCAGCGAGTACTCCGTCCTCGCCACGCCGGATCCGGCGTCGGTGGCCCTGACCGTGGCCGTGGCGCTCGTGATGAACGCGCCGTCGGAGTTCTTGTCGCCCTCCACCGTCACCGAGGTCTCCGGCGGAGTCCGGTCCTCGGAGGGGGGCTCGACGACGGTGAACTCGACCGTCTTCCCGGCCGCCACGTTGCCGGCCCTGTCGGTGGCGCGGTAGCGGACCGTGTGGGTTCCCACCTCGTGCACCATCACGGGGGCGGTGTACGTCCGCCAGGCACCGTCCGCGCCGACGGCGTACTCGATGGTGTTGACGCCCGACCCGGTGTCGGAGGCGGTCACCGTGACCGTCGCCATGCCCAGGTAGGCGCCCGCGGCGTCCTTCTCGCCCGAGACCGTCGCCGAGGTCTCCGGCGCCGTTTCGTCGTCCGTGGGCGGTGCGGCGACGGCGAAGTCGACGGCCTTCTCGGCCGCCACGTTGCCGGCCTTGTCGGTGGCACGGTAGCGGACCGTATGGGCGCCGACCTCGTCGACCACGACGGGCGTCGTGTACGGCTGCCAGGCGCCGTCGTCGCCCAGCGCGTACTCGACGGTGCCCACGCCCGACCCCGCGTCGGTCGCCGCCACGGTGACGGTGGCCTGCCCGATGTACGCGCCGTCGGCGTTCTTGTCACCGTCCACCGTCGCCGAGGTCTCGGGAGCGGTGGTGTCCTCGCCGCCGCCGTCCTCGGTCACGGTGAGGATGCCCTGCATGGAGCCGTGGCCGGGAATGGTGCAGTGGTAGAAGTAGCGGCCGGGCGTGAGGGTGACCTCGACGCTGTGCCTGCCGCCCTCGCTGTCGTTCGGATTGGCCAGGATGTTCACCGCGACGTCGTTGTTGAACTCCACGTCCGAGACGCTGAAGGTCAGGGTGTGCGGCATCCCGGTGGTGTTGCCCGTGGCGGCACTGTTCTCGAAGACGATGGTCGCGGCGCCGGCCACCGCGGTCTTCGGCGCCGAGAGGTAGTGGTCGATGGGGTCGCCGGCGGTCCAGGTGAGGACCTGGTCGGCCGCCGCCCCGGCCTGGTCGTCCTCGCGTCCGTACGCGGCCGTCGACGTCAGCCCGAGGACCATCAGGAACGAACCGAGCAGGGCGAGCCACACCCTGACGGGCCGGTACCGCTGTCGTGCGAGGAGTGAACGGTGTCTCACCGGGCTGCCGCCTTCCTGGCCAGGTCGGCGACGGCCGGGGTCGGGCCGCCGCCCTTGTAGGTCACGCGCCAGAGCGCGGACTTGGAGTCGGAGGTGAAGAAGCCGCGGCCGTAGTCCAGGACGTAGAGGGACCCGTCCGGGGCGAACTTCCAGTCCATGAGGTTGCGGATGCCCTGCGCGCCGACCGGAATGATCTTCTTCAGGGACTCGGCGTGCGTGGGAAGCCCGCCCTTGCCGGCCGTCCGCGGGTCCGTGAGCACCGCGTGACGCGGCTGCGTGTCGTCGTAGAAGTCACCGACGAACCACTTGCCGTCCCAGTACGAGGGCCACTTGCCCGCGCTGTCGCTCGTGGCGTCGTACCGGTAGACCGGGCCGTTCATCGTGGCCTGGCCCCCGCCCTTGAGCCAGGGCAGGAGCTGCTTCTGGTCCTCGACCTTGTAGCTCGGGATGCCGTTCGCGTCACGCGGGTAGTCCACGCCACCGCCCTGCGGCGAGTACCAGATGGTGTTGCCGGTCACCGGAGGCAGGTTGACCAGACCGTCGTTGTTGGGCGACTCGTTCTTCGGCGCGTCGCAGTCGTACCAGCCCAGCGGCTTGGACGGATCCGGCAGGTTGCGGTCGCGGTAGGGCTGCTTGTTGCCCATGCAGTAGGGCCAGCCGTGGTTGCCCGCCTCGGTGATCGCGGCGAACGTGTCGTACTTCGCGGGGCCCCAGGTGGTGCTCGGGGAGCCGGCGTCCGGGCCGACCCAGCCCGCGTACAGCGTGTCGGTCGCCGGGTCGACCGAGATCCTCGCCGGGTTGCGGACACCCATCACATAGATCTCGCCGCGGGTCTTGCCGCCGCCCTCGTCGGGCTCCTTGCCCGTGAAGAGGTTTCCCGCGGGCAGGGTGTACGTGCCGTCGTCCTCGGGGTGGATCCGCAGGATCTTCCCGTTGAGGTTGTTGGTGTTGCCCGCGGTGCGGCGGGCGTCGGCGAACGAGAGTCCCTTGTAGGCGGGTTGCGGGTTGTTGCCGGAGTAACCGTCGCTGAAGCCGGAGGAGTTGTTGTCACCGGTGGCGATGTAGAGGTTCTCCTTCGAGTCCCAGGCCATTCCGCCGCCCGCGTGGCAGCAGCTGTGGATCTGGACCGGCCAGTGCAGCAGCACCTTCTCGGAGGCCAGGTCCAGCTTGTTCGTGGCGTGGTCGAAGGTGAAACGGGAGACCTGGCGCACGGCCGTCTGCTTGTCCCGGTCGATCTTCGCGTGCGGAGTGTAGTGCAGGTACACCCACCCGTTGGTGGCGAAGTCCGGGTCCAGCTCGATGCCGAGCAGCCCCTCCTCCACCTTGACCAGTTCGTCGCCGCCGCCCTTGTTGCCGAAGACGCTCAGCTTGCCCGCGAGGGTGACCTTCTTCGTCGCCGGGTCGTAGACGTGGATCTCGCCGTCGCCCTTGCCCACGTCCGGGTTGTTCCAGTCGGTGACCACGGGCACGCTGCTGTCCGCGCCCCCGCGGCCGATGTAGAAGACCCGCCCGTCCTCCGCGGTGACCAGGCCGTGCGGTTCGCCGATCTGGTCGTTCTGCCCGGGCTGATTGGGCTGGGTCACGCGCTCCGCCGTGTAGTTGGAGTCGATCGTGGCCGTGCAGTCGGCCTGCGAGAGGCGGGTCGTCCAGGCCAGCGCGCCGCGCAGATGGTCCCGGAAGTCCGTCTCGGCGAAGCTGCTGACCGTGCCGCCCATGGCGGTGTAGAAGGACCGGCCGCCGTCGTAGTCACGGCACCAGGAGACCGGGTGGTCCCAGCCGTTGGCGCTCGCGCCGGGGGAGTAGGTGATCTCCCGGACCCGGGCCACGGTGTGCACGTCGCCGGACGGATTGTCCTTCCAGTTCAGCCACTTGTCCGGGCGCTTCCACTCCAGCGGCAGGTTCTTCGTCGCCGGGTGCTGCCGGTCGCCGATCTCCACGGTGGCGCGCTGCACGTTCGTGGGACCGCCGGCCGCGGGACGGGCACCGACCAGGCCGGTGAACCAGTCGGAGTACGGCTCCGTGCGGGCGGCGTCGTGGATCCCGAGGAAACCTCCTCCGGCCTCCATGTACGCCTCCAGGCCCGCCTCCTGCTCCGGGTCCAGGACGTCACCGCCACCGGTCAGGAAGACGACGGCGTTGTACCTGCCGAGCTGTTTTCCGTCGGTGAAGACCGAGGCGTCGTCGGTGGCCACGGTCTTGAAGCGTCCGGCCGTCGGGCCGCTGAGCCCGATCTTCTCGATGGCGGCGATGCCCGCGTCCACGGTCGGCGACTCCTGGCCCGCCGAGGCGTGGAAGACCAGCACCCGGACGTTGGCCCCGCCCGGCGGCGAAGGCAGGGACAACGTTGTCGCCACCCGTTCCTTCAGCCCCGGATCCGGATACGGTCTGGCGCTGGCGGCGTTGCCGCCCAGCAGGGACGCGGTCAGGGCGCCGGTCGCCACCACCGCCGCGAGCCCTCGACGCGATCTGGACCTGTGATGTGGTGTGCGCTGCATGTGGTCACCCACCTCTCTCTGGTCACTTCACTTCTGGATCACTGCACTCTCTCGATCACTGCGCTACGCCTGCGTCATCACTGCGACAGCGCACGAAGCTAGACCCCTTTTCGCGGCACGCCAATAGCTACGGCAGCATTCGAACGAACTTTGTCCTGAGTGTGGATAAACGACGGTTTCACGGCTACGGTGTGGGCCGTCCCTGGGATCAGCGCGTCAGTTTCCGTCTCGCAGTGGGGAGTTCGACATGGACCGAAGGACCTTCAACCGGCGGATGCTCGTCGGCGGCGGGGTGGCCGCCGCGACCGGCGTGACATCGATGTCGCTCGGCGCCGTCCAGGCCACCTCGGCGGAGAACCCCGCGAAGACCGCCCCGGCGGGGGGTGAGGTCCGCCATCTCAAGCTCTACGCGGAGAAGCTGGCGGACGGTCAGATGGGCTACGGCCTCGAGAAGGGCAAGGCGTCGATCCCGGGCCCGCTCATCGAGATCACCGAGGGCGACACCCTGCACATCGAATTCGAGAACACCACGGACGTGGACGCCAGCCTCCACGTCCACGGCGTCGACTACGACATCGCGAGCGACGGCACCCGGATGAACCGCAGTCACGTCGAGCCCGGCGGCACCCGTACGTACACCTGGCGTACCCACGCCCCCGGCCGCCGCAAGGACGGGACCTGGCGTGCGGGCAGCGCCGGGTACTGGCACTACCACGACCACGTCGTCGGCACGGACCACGGCACCGGCGGCATCCGCAAGGGGCTGTACGGGCCGCTCGTCGTGCGGCGCAAGGGCGACGTGCTGCCCGACAAGACGATCACCATCGTCTTCAACGACATGACGATCAACAACAAGCCCGCCGGCAAGAGCCCCGACTTCGAGGCCACCGTGGGCGACCGGGTGGAAGTCGTGATGATCACGCACGGCGAGTACTACCACACCTTCCACATCCACGGGCACCGCTGGGCGGACAACAGGACCGGGCTGCTCACCGGTCCCGACGACCCCAGCCGCGTCGTCGACACCAAGATCTGCGGCCCCGCCGACTCGTTCGGCTTCCAGATCATCGCGGGCGAACACGTGGGGGCGGGCGCCTGGATGTACCACTGCCACGTCCAGAGCCACTCCGACATGGGCATGGCCGGACTGCTGCTGGTGGCCAAGCCCGACGGCACGGTCCCGGGGTACGAACCGCACCACCCGCAGGGCGCGGCGAGCACCCACACGCACTGAGGACCGGTCCGGCCGGCCGCTCAGACCCGGGCGGCCAGCCGCCGCTGCTCCTCCTCGACGATGCGCCGGGCGAGCGTCCCGTCCGACACGTCGACGGCGTCGGGCGTCGCCTCGGCGACCTCGCTGCGCCGCGCGTAGGCGTCGAAGAGCCGGTCCTTACGTGCCAGGATGTCCAGAATCCGCTGGTCGACGCTGTCCGCCGCGAGCAGCCGGTGGACGCGGACCGTCCGTATCTGCCCCATGCGGTGGACCCTCGCGACGGCCTGGCGCTCCGTCGTGGGCTTGATCTGGGGCTCGCACAGGATGACGACCGAAGCCGCCTGGATGTTGAGCCCGACACCGCCGGCCTGTATCTGGCCCAGCAGGACGGCGTGCCCCTCCGCCGCGCCGAACGCGTCGACCAGCTCCTGACGGCGGGCCGGCGGGACACTTCCGGAGACCGGCCCGAACACGCCCTGCCCCAAGGCGTCGCCCACGGTCCGCAGTACGTCCCGGAAGCAGGAGAAGACCACGACCTTCAGGCCGTTGGCCTCGGCCTCCGCCACCAGCTCGCACAGCCGGTTCAGCTTCGCCGAGGTCGCGGGGCGGGCGTACGCGGCACGGCGCATCCGCATGAAGTGCCCGGAGCCGACCGCCTCGCGGTAGGCCTCGAGGTCGGCGGCGGAGAACTCCTCCCACTCGTCGGCCTGCACCAGCGCCGGGAGTTCGCCGAGGACGTCGACCTGGTTGCGCCGCAGGTAGGCCGGGGCGACGGCTCTGCGGAAGGCGTGCGAGCCGGCGACGCCGTGCGTGGCGGTGACGGCGGGGGCGAGTTCGGGGCGCAGCTGGCGCACCAGGCTCCGGAACTCCTCGACCCGGTTCTCCATCGGGGTGCCGGTCAGGAACAGTACGCGTTCGGTGTGCTCCGTCCAGGCGGCGACGGCACGGGCGCGCCGGGTCGCGGGATTCTTCACGAAGTGGGCCTCGTCCACGACCACCATCCCGGGGCGGACCCCGCAACCGGGCCCGGCCGGCAGGCCGTTCAGCGCGTCGAAGGTGGTCAAGGCCACCCCGCCGCCCGCGCGCCACTCCTCGAACGCGTCCGCCCGCCCGGCGCCGTGCACCGGCACGGCCCGCAGGGTGGAGCGCGCCCGGACCTCCCGCCCCCAGTTGATCAGTACGCTCGCCGGGCACACCACCAGGAAGTGGGACTCGCCGTGCGCGGCGAGGTGGGCCAGTGCCGCGATGGCCTGCACGGTCTTCCCGAGCCCCATCTCGTCCCCGAGGATCACCCGCTTCCGGGCGAGCGCGAAGCGCGCGCCGAAGGACTGGTAGCCGCGCAGGGAGACCCGCAGATGGGTGTCGTCGAGGCGGAGGCCCCGGACCCGGTCCGCCATCGCGGCGGGCAGGAAGCCCTCGGCGGCCTCCCGGTCGGGGCCGGCACCGGACAGTTCGGCGAGCAGGCTGTAGTACTCCGCCGACCGCAGCTCGAAGTCGACCCATGCCTCGGCGGGCGAGGCGGGGGAACGCAGCAGGTCCACCGACACCTGACCGAACAGCAGCGGCAGGTCACGTGCCGACGCCTCGTCCAGCGCGGCCCGCAGGGCGGCCACGGCCGCCAGCGCCCGCGCACGTGCCGCCCGCCCCGAGACCAGCAGGCGCACCCTGCTCCCCGCCGGTGCGGCCGCCGCCAGCAGCGGCCCCAGCTCCGCGGCGAGACGCCGTGCGGCGACGGCCGCCCGGCGGGCGTCGTCACCCGCCCCGGCGAGCCGGTGCAGCGCCACGACCAGCGCGGTCGTGGCCGTGTCCGCAGCGTCCACGTCCAGCCGTACGGCGACCGTGTCCCGGACCGCGTGCGCGATCTGCCCGGCGGCCGCCAGGGCCTGGTCGGCCGTCTGCGCCCCGACACCGGGGATCTGGCGGAGCTCGTAGCGCCCGGCGGCGTGGACCTGGCCGACGGTCGTGTATCCGGCCTGCTCCAGGGCGCCCAGCCGCAGCCTGCCCTCGGTGACCTCGCCCAGCCGGGCAGCGGGGATGCCCGCGATCTCCCGGCCGACGAGGGAGTCCAGGAGAGGGGCCAGCGCGGCCTGCGCGGCCTCCACGGCCCGGGCGTGGTCGGCGAGGACCGCGCCGGCCGCCGCGGAGAGCCGCCGGGCCCCGTCGAGCAGTTCGCGGGCCTCTCTCCCCGTGGGCGCGTGGGCGCCCGTGGGTCCGGCCTGTGTCATGTACGTCCTTCTGTCCCCGCGGTTCCACCCCGGCCGTGCACCGGCTGCCCGGCCGCCTCCCATGCTCCCACGTGCCTGGTTCGCGGTTCGGCGCGAACTGCGGTCGCCGGTCCCCGGTGCGAGACTCGATGCGGGAGACACCGGGGAGGGAGCGCTCTGTCCGAACAGACAGGGGAGACGGCGAGAAACGCTGAAGGAGCACACCATGCTCGATCCGGCCTTCGTGACCGGCGCACCCAACTGGATCGACCTCGGCACACCCGACCTGGACGCGGCGACGGCCTTCTACCACGGCCTCTTCGGCTGGGAACTGGCGCCCGGTGGTCCCGAGACGGGCGGATACGGGACGTACCGGCTGAACGGCAGGACGGTCGCGGGCGCCATGACCGTGCCGGAGGACCAGGGCAGGCCCGCCTGGTCGGTCTACTTCCAGACACCTGACGCGGACGCGACCGCGAGGACGGTCGAGCAGGCGGGCGGCACCGCGGCGTTCCCTCCGATGGACGTCCTGGACTACGGGCGCATGGGCGGCTTCACGGACAACGCCGGCGCGTACTTCGGCGTCTGGCAGCCGGGGACCAACACCGGCCTCGGCATGATCATGGAGCCTGGTTCGCTGCTCTGGTCCGAGCTCTACACCCCGGACGTCCCCGCGGCCGCCGCGTTCTTCACCACCGTCTTCGGGTGGCAGACCGGGGGGATGGCGTTCCCCGGCGGCACCTACACGATGGTCCGGCCGGCGGGCACGGAGAACGACGCCGCGTGGTTCGGCGGTCTCGTCCCCCTCGACGACGTGCCGAGCCAGGCCCCGGCGGGCCCGCACTGGCTGCCGTACTTCGCGGTCGAGGACTGCGACGCCGCGGTGGCCGCCGCGGAGCGGCTGGGCGGCACGGTGACGTCGGCGGCGACGGACATCCCCGAGGTCGGCAGGATCGCCATGTTCGCCGACCCGGCGGGTGCGGCGTTCGCGGTGATCAGGCCGGCGCCGAGGCAGGAGGGCTGAACGGCGGGGCACCAGGGGCCTACGGTGGTCGTGCCCTCTCCGGGCCGGTGGCGGTCCGGGACGCGGTCGCCGCCCGCCCGGCCGGCGTTCCGTGCGCCGGGCCGCGGCGGAATTGACGCGTCGTTGATCACTTGTTTATCGCCACCGGGCACTGTGGGCCCCATGCTGATCAACACCATGACCGACGACGCGCTGGCCTGGCGGGAGACGGCGTTGTGCGCACAGGCCGGACCCGAGTTCTTCTTCCCGGCGCCGGGCAGCTCCACCCGCGAGGCCAAGCAGCTGTGCAACGCCTGCGAAGGCCGGGTCGCCTGCCTGGAGTACGCGCTCGCCCACGACGAGCGCTTCGGCGTGTGGGGCGGGCTCTCCGAGAAGGAGCGGGAGCAACTGCGCAGAGGCCGCGTGCAGCGCGGCTGAACCGGCCCCGCAGCGGTCGGGACGGCCGGGGGCCTGACCGGGCCCCACGCCGGGGGACGCGGGTCGGCGGACGGTGCGGGGGCCTCGTGAACAGGGGACCGCGTCAGGAGATGCGGAACTCCTCGCCGTACACCCGCCACACCAGCGGCGGTTCCAGCTCCAGATTGCCCGCGGAGAGGAACACCCGCTGGGCCGTGTCGATCCGCGTCGTGTCGCGCTGCACCTTCCGCGCCGTGATCGCCGCCCGGCCCGCGTCGAGGAACGCGCCGAGGTACGTCTCCTCGTCGCCGCCCTCCGCCGCCGTGTCCGCCTGCGCCATCGCGGCGTCGCGGATGCCGTAGAAGCCGTTCGCCTCGACGCCCGGTCCGTGCAGCACCATCGCGTCGTAGTAGAGGAACTGCCCCAGGGTGCCGAGGCCGTCCAGCTTCGCCAGCCGCACGGCGGGATCGAAGTACAGCCTGTCCCGGGTGGCGTCCTGAGCCGTACGGAACGCGGGGTCCCCGGCCGCCTCCCGCCATGCCGCTGTGAAGCCGGGGTCCAGGCCCTCGTGCGAGTCGCTGCCGTCCACCGCGCGCAGCGCCGGGAGGAACGGGGCGAGCGGGTTGTCCGGATGGTCCTCCGTGTACGCCTCGACCAGCTGCAGCATGTCGTTCGTGCCGGAGGAGAACCCGATGATCCCGGCGGTGTAGCCGTTGCCGTCGCCGACGTCGTCGATCGCCCCGTACAGGCCGCGCCAGTTGAGGGTGGAGGCCTCGGCGCTCGCCACCAGCCGGGACGCGATCTCCTTCGTCCGGGGGGCGGCGAGTCCGGGCGGCAGGGCCTTCAGCTCCTCGGCGTGCTCGTCGGCCCGGGCGGCCCCCTCCGGAACGGCCTGGGCGGTGTTCGGCGACCCGGAGGGCAACGGCGAGAGCGCGGGCGGTTCGGAATCGCCGCTGCTGAACAGGATCGACACGACGATGGCGACCGGCGCACCGAAGAGAAAAAGACGCGTCACAGGCTTCACCCGGCACAGGGTACGTTCCGCGATGTCGTGGGGTGAGCCGGGGAGGAGCTCGCGCTTCCACCCGCGCGGAACGGCCCGGCGACCGGGCGGCGGGTCCGCCACCCGGTCGCCGGGCCGTCCGGTTCAGCCCTGGGCGCGCGCCGCCACGCGGGCCTTGCGGGCCGCCAGCTTCTCGTCGAACTTCGACGCCTCGCTGTCGAGACCGCTCATGTACAGACCCAGTTCCTCCTGAGCCTTGAGGCCCTCGGGGCCCAGGCCGTCGATGTCGAGGACCTTCAGGTAGCGCAGGACGGGCTGGATCACGTCGTCGTGGTGGATGCGCATGTTGTAGATCTCGCCGATCGCCATCTGCGCGGCGGCGCGCTCGAAGCCGGGCATCCCGTGGCCGGGCATCCGGAAGTTCACCACGACGTCCCGCACGGACTGCATGGTGAGGTCCGGGGCGAGCTCGAAGGCAGCGCCCAGCAGATTGCGGTAGAAGACCATGTGCAGGTTCTCGTCGGTGGCGATCCGCGCCAGCATCCGGTCGCAGACCGGGTCGCCCGACTGGTGGCCGGTGTTGCGGTGCGACACACGGGTCGCCAGCTCCTGGAAGGCGACGTACGCCACGGAGTGCAGCATCGAGTGGCGGTTGTCGGACTCGAAGCCCTCCGCCATGTGCGCCATGCGGAACTGCTCGAGCTTGTCCGGGTCCACGGCGCGGGAGGTGAGCAGGTAGTCACGCATGACGATGCCGTGCCGGCCCTCCTCCGCGGTCCAGCGGTGCACCCAGGTGCCCCAGGCGCCGTCGCGGCCGAACAGCGAGGCGATCTCGTGGTGGTAACTGGGGAGGTTGTCCTCGGTCAGCAGGTTCACGACGAGCGCGATCCGGCCGATGTCGGTGACCTTGGACTGGCTCGTCTCCCACGCCTCGCCGTCCTCGAAGACGCCGGGGAAGTTCCGGCCGTCCGAGAAGGGGACGTACTCGTGGGGCATCCAGTCCTTGGCGACCTTGAGATGGCGGTTGAGTTCCTTCTCCACCACCTCTTCCAGCGCGTACAGCAGTTGGGCGTCTGTCCACGCCTTCGGACTGCCGAGGTGGGGAGAGGTGATCGTCACGGGGGCTCCTGGGGACGGGAGAATTACCTACGGCTTCGTAGGTTACGTGACCGTAGGTTAAGGCGGCGGTAAGGCGATCGCCAAGCCCGGTGCCGGCGGAACCCCTGAGGCCGGCCGCATCGGCGCACGTCACGGGCGCCCGGGGAGGGGGAGGTCACAGATCCGCCCCGGGCCCGGACGCGGCGGTGCACCTGGAGGACATGAGGGAGAAAGGGCGAGGGCAAGGGCCTGCCGGCCGCGTCGCGGAAGCACGGAGGCGGGGCCGCACACCGGTCGGCACCGGCCCGTGCGCGGGACCACGGAACAGCAGGCGGCGCGGGTACGACCCCCTTCGGACCTGGAGCACCGTCGTCCTGCGGCGCCCGGGGACGCCGGAGACAGCGGGGGCGGCCACGTCACGGGCGGGCTCTCCCGGCATGCCACCGGACCGCGGTGGGGCCGCCGGCCGCTTCGGCCCGGGTGGGCGGTCAGGCGGCGCCGCCCAGCAGTTCGGTCAGTCCGCGGTCCAGGTCCAGGAAGCGGTGCTCGTCCCCCACCGGAACCAGCTCCTGCACCCGCTGCAGGAAGCGGCGCAGCTCCGTCGTGCGGACGTGCACCATGGCGATGCCCTCGACGGCGTGGAACTCCAGGACGGTACGGTCGTACCCGAAGGGCCGTACGCGGACGTCGCCGAGACCTGCGGCTCCCTCGATCCCCGTCGCCAGGAGTTCACGGGAGAACTCCCAGGACACCTCGGCGCCTTCGAGGGTCGCCGGTGCCGGGAACGCCATCCGGACCGCGAAGGGGTCCCGGAGGTCGTAGTGCAAGGTGGCGGGCAGGGTTTCCATCCGTGGAGCGGATGCGACCATGCGGGCCTGCACGGACTGCTCGATAACGCTGGACAAGACCTGCTCCCTCTCGCCTCGTGGAACCGTTCCCGGCATTGGAGTAGACGACGGAACGCCTCGATCCGTGCCCCGGCCGGCCGCGTGAGCTGCGTCACCGGCCGGCGTATCCGATCACCTGCCCCGTTTCGCCCGGGGCACCCTGGACGGCCCACGGCCCGTCGACTAGCTTCCAGCGCCATGAAGGCGATGGGGAAGACGAGACGACTGATGTCCCTGGGGTTGTGCGGCGCCGCGGTGACCGCCGCGCTGGCCGTGCCGCCCGTGCAGGCCGCACCGTCCGCGGCCGCCGCACGTTCCGCACCGCCCGCCTCCTCGGTGGTGGAGGGCCGGGCCGCCCCGGGGGAGCAGCGGCGGGTGCCCGGGTGGACACTGACGGAGACGGGCACGGAGGCGCGCTTCCGCGGCCTCGCCGCCGTCAGCCGCAGTGCGGCCTGGGTCGCGGGCTCGCGGGGCACGGTGCTGCGGACGGAGGACGGGGGCCGGCACTGGCGCGACGTCTCCCCGGCCGGTGCGGCGGGGCTGGAGTTCCGCGACATCGAGGCCTTCGACGAACGGCGGGCGGTGGCCCTGGCCATCGGTGAGGGAGAGGCCTCCCGCGTCTTCCGCACCGACGACGGCGGGACGACCTGGGCCGAGTCCTTCCGCAACACCGACGCACGGGCGTTCTACGACTGCCTGACCTTCTTCGACAGCCGTCACGGGCTGGCGATGAGTGACCCGGTGGACGGACGCTTCCGCATCCTGTCGACCTCGGACGGCGGGCGGAACTGGCGGGTCCTGCCCGACGCCGGGATGCCCCTCGCGCTGCCCGGCGAGGCGGGGTTCGCGGCGGGCGGCCAGTGCCTCGTCAGCGCCGGATCCAGGGACGTCTGGCTGGCCACCGGCGGAGCGGCCGCCGCACGCGTGCTGCACTCCGCCGACCGCGGTCTGACGTGGACCGCGACGGCCGCCACCATCCCGGCGGGCGATCCGGCGCGCGGTGTCTTCGGACTCGCCTTCCGCGACCGTACGCACGGCATCGCGGTCGGAGGCGACTACCGGGCCGACCAGGCCTCTCCCGAGGCCGCGGCCGTCACGGGCGACGCGGGCCGCAGCTGGCGCCGCGCCTCTGCACCGCCCCCCGCCTACCGCTCCGGCGTGGCCTGGCTCCCGCACAGCCGGTCGTCGGCGGTGGCGGTCGGTCCGAGCGGCACGGACCTCACGCGGGACGGCGGGCGCACCTGGAGCACCGTGGACACGGGTTCCTACGACACCGCGGACTGCGCTCCCGGGGGCGGCTGCTGGGCCTCCGGCGAGAAGGGGCGCGTCGCGCGGATGCGATGACGCGGCAGTCCCGCACGCGGCCGACCCCGCTGCCCGGGCGGCTTCCGCGGGTACGGGGCGAGGGCCGCTGACGTCTTCGTCACCAGTGGCTCCGTGACCGAGGACGCATACCTGTGCGCGGCCGCGATCGCCTCGATCCGCGCACGGTCGTCCGCGACGCCACGGATCACGCTCGGGGCTGCTGCCTGCGGAGGCGCTGGACACCCGGCCTCGCAGGGGTGTTCAGCCGGATCACGGGGGTCCGCCGGCAGGGAGCCGGCGCGTTCCGCCGGGCGGTGCAGGGGAGTTCGGGCACGGGACGTGATCGCAGGGCCGGACCTTCCTGCCCTCCGGCCGGGGGAGCGGCTCCGGGGACCGGCGCGGAGGACGGCGGGCGGCGGGCGGAGCACACACGCCGGGGCGCTGTGCGGGCCTCCCCTCGCCGTCCCGGGCGGGAGGCCCGCGGACCGTAGGATGAGCCGCACCATGACGACGTTCCGGATGCCCGCCGACGAGGCCGAAGCCCGCGCCGTGCAGGACGCGTTGCGCACCCGCGTGGTCCTCGACGAACCCGGGCCGCCGCCCGGGACGGGCCGGGTGACCGGGGTCGACGTCGCCTACGACGACGAGCGGGACGTCGTGGTCGCGGCGGCCGTCGTCCTGGACGCGGCGACCCTCGACGTGGTGGCCGAGTCCACCGCGAGAGGGCGGGTCACCTTCCCCTACGTTCCCGGGCTCCTGGCCTTCCGGGAGATCCCGACCGTGCTGGCGGCGCTGGAGGCCCTCCCCGCCGACCCCGGGCTCGTCGTCTGCGACGGCTACGGACGGGCGCACCCGCGAAGGTTCGGGCTCGCCAGCCACCTCGGCGTCCTCACCGGCCTGCCGGTCATCGGCGTGGCGAAGAATCCCTTCACTTTCCGCTACCGGGAACCGGGCCCCGAACGCGGTGACTTCAGCCCGCTCCTGGACGGGGACGAGGAGGTGGGGCGGGCGTTGCGCACCCAGCACGCGACCAAGCCCGTGTTCGTCTCCGTCGGCCATCGCACCGGGCTGGACAACGCCTGCGCCCACACCCTGGCGCTGGCCCGCGACTTCCGTCAGCCGGAGACCACCCGCAGGGCCGACGCGCTGTGCCGGGCCGCGCTGCGGGAAGCGGTCGCCTGAACAGCGCCGGAGGCGCGTGCGCGGGACGGCTGCCGTACGCACGCCGGATCGTTTCCGCCCGAGTACGCCGGACTGTTTCCGTCTGAGTACACGGACGGATGTTGGTTGTCGTACCTATGGGGCAGGCTGATACACATGATCGACCAGCACGCACCTCGCATGAGCGCCGGAACCGTACGACTCTCCCAGCGCGGCGTCGCCGTGGGCATGACCCTCGGCGTGGTCGCGGGAGCGGCCTGGACCGTCTCCATGGTGGTCACCCTCGCCTCCTGGATGTTCTGACCGCTTCCCGCCGGCGCCCGGCCACGACGCCCCGCGCCGCGACGGCCGGGACCACGACGCCGACGCCCCGGCCGGGGGAGCGGCTCAGCGCGCCGCCGCGACCCGGAAGCGCAGTCCGGCGGTCCGCAGCCGGGCCAGCAGCGCGTCGCCCATCGCCGCGGCAGTGGTGACCTGGCCGGATGTCGCCGGCAGCTCGTCCAGCGCGAGGGCGAGCGCCGCTTCGGCGAGCATCTTCGCCGTCTCGTCGTAGCCGGGATCCCCGCCGGCCACCTCCGTGAAGACCCGCCGCCCGCCGCCCTCCCCGACGAAGCGGACCGTGAACCAGCTGCGCTTGCGCTGCTCGGCGTCGGGGCCCGAGCCCGGCGCATAACGGCCCGTCAGCCGGTCGCGCACGGCGGGGATCTGTGCGGCTGCCACCAGAGCGCCCACGGCCGCGGTCCCGCCGAGCGCCACCGGCAGGTGCTTCACCGAGGCGAAGTGCCGGTAGCGGAAGTCGGGGCCGTAGCGGTCCAGGGCCCGCGCCGAACGCTCCACGATCCGCGGGTCCAGGGTCGGCAGCGGCAGCGCCCAGGCGCCCGTCGGCGCGCTGAAGTGGGGGGTGCCCTGCGGGGCCCGGACCCGGCGGCCGACGAGGCGGGGCTCGTGCAGCCGGCGTTCCCCGGCGGCCCGCGCCATCTGCGGGCCGCGGGCCATCGCGGTGAGCGCGGAGGCGAACGTACCGCCCGAGAACGCGGCGTTGCTGCGGACGAACCCGTCGACGGTAAGCGGCACGTCCTGCGGGAGCTGCCGGACGGTGAAGAAGACGCCGAGGTCGTGCGGTACGGAGTCGAAGCCGCAGGCGTGCACGAGGCGGGCGCCGGTCTCCCGGGCGCGGGCGTCGTGCGCCAGGTACATCCGGTCGACGAACTCCGCCTCGCCGGTGAGGTCGGCGTAGTCGGTGCCCGCCTCCGCGCAGGCGGCGACCAGCTTCTCGCCGTACCAGAGGTAGGGGCCGACCGCCGACGCCACCACGTGGGCCGATTCGGCGAGCGTGCGCAGGGCCGCGGAGTCGTCCGCGTCGGCCGTCAGCAGGGGCAGGTCCGCACAGCGCGGGTCGATCGTGGCGAGGTGGTCGCGCAGCTCCCGCAGCTTGTCGCGACTGCGGCCCGCGAGGGCCCAGCGGCAGCCGTCCGGGGCGTGCTCGGCCAGGTACGTGGCGGTGAGTCTCCCCACAAAGCCGGTGGCACCGAAAAGGACGACGTCGTAGGGGCGTTCCGCCCCGTTCTGCCTGTTCACGAGTGCCTCCGCGGGAAGTGGCGCCGATGTGGCACGCAGAGGGTAGCGGAGGCTCCGTGGCGTCGTACGTGCGGGCGGGCCCCCGTGGGAGAGGATCCGGGGAAAGGCTAAGCGCTTGCTCGGCCAAAAGGGTTGTGCGGAGCGCGGTCCATTCTTAGCATCGTCGGTGTTACATCGTTTGTGTCATACCGTTGGGGGCTTGATGGCAACGACAGGGCAGGGCCCGCTGTCCGGGGTGCGCGTCGTCGAACTGGCGGGCATCGGCCCCGGGCCGTTCGCCGCCATGCTCCTCGCCGACCTGGGCGCGGACGTGGTACGCCTCGACCGTCCCGGCGGCGCCGTCCTCGGCATCGACCCCGCCCGAGACCTCACCAACCGCAACAAGCGGTCGGTCGTCGTCGACCTGAAGACCGAGGAGGGCGTCCGGCACGCGCTGGACCTCGTGAAGCGCGCCGACATCCTGATCGAGGGCTATCGCCCGGGGGTCGCCGAACGCCTCGGGGTCGGCCCGGACGTCTGTCTGGCCCTCAACCCACGCCTCGTCTACGGGCGGATGACCGGCTGGGGCCAGGACGGCCCACTGGCCCGGCGGGCGGGCCACGACATCGCGTACATCGCCCTCACCGGCACCCTCTCCATGATCGGCAAGGCCGAGGAGCCGCCCACCGTCCCGGCCAACCTGGTCGGCGACTACGCGGGCGGCTCCCTCTACCTCGTCGTCGGGGTGCTCGCCGCGCTCCAGCACGCCCGTACGTCCGGTGGCACCGGCCAGGTCGTGGACGCCGCCATCGTGGACGGTGCCGCCCACCTCGCCACGATGATCCACGGCATGCTCGCGGCGGGTGGCTGGCAGGACCGGCGCGGCTCCAACCTCCTGGACGGCGGCTGCCCCTTCTACGGTACCTACGCGACCTCCGACGGCGGTCACATGGCGGTCGGAGCGCTCGAGGAGCCGTTCTACGAGCAGTTCGCCGCGCTGCTCGGGATCCAGGACCGGGCGCCCGACCGCAACGACCCCGGCCGCTGGGAGGAACTGCGCACCGTCGTCGCCGAGCGGTTCGCGCAACGCACCCGCGCCGAGTGGACCGAGGTCTTCGAGGGGACGGACGCCTGCGTGGCGCCCGTGCTCTCCCTCCGTGAGGCGCCGCACCACCCGCACCTCGCCGCCCGCTCCACCTACGTGGAGCACGGCGGCCTCACCCAGCCCGCCCCGGCCCCCAGGTTCTCGGCCACCCCGGTCTCCGTGCGCTCCGGGCCCGCGCTGCCCGGGGCGGACGCCGAGTCCGTCGCCGCGGACTGGGACGTGCCGGGCCTGCGGGGGAAGGAAGCCACCGGCTGATGCGACCTCCCACGCCACCGCCCAGCGCGGTCCCGCGCGGCCGGGCCGTCACAGGCACCGGCTCCACCGTCCGGAACCAGCCCCAGGGGGCCTGAAGTGCAACGGCAGATCTTCACCGGGGAGCACGAGGCGTTCCGTGAGACGGTACGCACCTTCCTGGCCAGGGAAGTCCTCCCGTCCTACGACCAGTGGGAGCAGGACCGCATCGTCCCGCGCGAGGCGTGGCTCGCGGCCGGGCGGCAGGGGCTGCTGGGCCTCGCCGTACCCGAGGAGTACGGCGGCGGAGGAGAGACCGACTTCCGCTACAGCGCCGTCCTGGCGGAGGAGTTCACCCGGGCCGGCGCCTCCGGGCTCGCGCTCGGCCTGCACAACGACATCGTCGGCCCCTATCTCACCGGTCTCGCCACCGAGGAGCAGAAGCGGCGCTGGCTGCCCGGCTTCTGCAGCGGCGCGACGATCACCGCGATCGCCATGACCGAACCCGGCGCGGGCTCGGACCTCCAGGGCATCCGCACCGGTGCCGAGGACAAGGGCGACCACTGGCTCCTCAACGGCTCCAAGACCTTCATCTCCAACGGCATCCTCGCCGATCTGGTGATCGTCGTCGCCAGGACCTCGCCCGAGGGTGGCGCCAAGGGCCTCTCCCTCCTGGTCGTCGAGCGCGGCGCCGAGGGCTTCGAGCGGGGCCGCAACCTCGACAAGATCGGCCAGAGGTCCCAGGACACCGCGGAGCTCTTCTTCCACGACGTACGCGTCCCCAAGGAGAACCTCCTGGGCGAACGCGACGGCGCCTTCGTCCACCTCATGACCCGTCTGGCCCAGGAACGGATGGGCATAGCGGTCGCTGGCATCGCCGCCGCCGAGCACCTCCTGGAGATCACCACGCGGTACGTCAAGGAGCGTGAGGCCTTCGGCCGCCCGCTCTCCACGCTCCAGCACGTCCGGTTCGAGATCGCCGAGATGGCCACCGAATGCGCCGTCACCCGGGCCTTCCTCGACCGGTGCATCGTCGAACACTCGGACGGCACGCTCGACGCCGTACACGCCTCGATGGCCAAGTGGTGGGCCACCGAACTGCAGAAACGCGTCGCCGACCGCTGTCTGCAACTGCACGGCGGGTACGGGTACATGGCGGAGCACCGGGTCGCCAGAGCCTTCACCGACGGCCGGATCCAGACCATCTACGGCGGCACGACCGAGATCATGAAAGAGATCATCGGCCGCTCGCTGCTCGCCTGACCCCCCTTGCCCCGCTCCCCTTCCGAAAGGCAGCTGTCTTGAGTACCGAAGCGTTCCTCTACGACGCGATCCGCACCCCGCGCGGCCGCGGCAAGGCCGACGGAGCCCTGCACGGCACCAAGCCGATCGACCTCGTCGTCGGCCTCATCCACGAGATCCGTGCCCGCTTCCCGGGCCTGGACCCGGCCGCCATCGACGACATCGTCCTCGGCGTGGTCAGCCCGCTCGGCGACCAGGGCTCCGACATCGCCCGGATCGCGGCCATCGCGGCCGGACTCCCGGACTCCGTCGCCGGCGTGCAGGAGAACCGCTTCTGTGCCTCCGGACTGGAGGCCGTCAACCTGGCCGCGGCGAAGGTCCGCTCCGGCTGGGAGGACCTCGTGCTGGCCGGCGGCGTCGAGTCGATGTCCCGCGTGCCGATGGGCTCCGACGGCGGCGCCTGGGCCATGGACCCGATGACCAGCTTCGAGACGGGCTTCGCCCCGCAGGGCGTCGGCGCCGACCTCATCGCCACCATCGAGGGCTTCTCGCGCCGGGACGTCGACGAGTACGCCGCCCTGTCCCAGGAGCGTGCCGCCACCGCGTGGAAGGAGGAGCGCTTCGCTCGCTCCGTCGTCCCCGTCAGGGACCGCAACGGCCTGCTCGTCCTCGACCACGACGAGCACATGCGGCCCGGCACCACGGCCGACTCGCTCGCCTCCCTCAAGCCGTCGTTCGCCACCATCGGCGAGATGGGCGGCTTCGACGCCGTGGCCCTGCAGAAGTACCACTGGGTCGAGAAGATCGACCACGTCCACCACGCCGGCAACTCCTCCGGCATCGTGGACGGCGCCGCTCTCGTCGCGATCGGATCCAAGGAGGTGGGTGAGCGCTACGGCCTCACCCCGCGCGCCCGGATCGTCTCCGCCGCCGTCTCGGGCTCCGAGCCGACCATCATGCTGACCGGTCCCGCGCCCGCGACCCGCAAGGCACTGGCCAAGGCGGGGCTCACCATCGACGACATCGACCTCGTCGAGATCAACGAGGCGTTCGCCGGAGTCGTCCTGCGCTTCGTCCGGGACATGGGCCTCTCCCTCGACAAGGTCAACGTCAACGGCGGTGCCATCGCGCTCGGACACCCCCTCGGGGCGACCGGCGCCATGATCCTCGGCACCCTCGTCGACGAGCTGGAGCGGCGCGACCGGCGCTACGGCCTCGCCACCCTCTGCGTCGGCGGCGGCATGGGCGTCGCCACCGTCATCGAGCGTCTCTGACCGTCCTGGCCCCTTCCTGCCGGACCCTCTCTAACGGAGAAGACAAGCAATGACCGAGAGCACGACCATCCGCTGGGAACAGGACGGGACCGGCGTCGTCACCCTCGTACTCGACGATCCCGGCCAGTCCGCGAACACGATGAACCAGGCCTTCAGGGACTCCATCGCGGCCGTCGCCGACCGCGCCGAGGCCGAGAAGGACTCCATCCGCGGCATCATCTACGCCTCCGCGAAGAAGACCTTCTTCGCGGGCGGCGACCTCAAGGACATGATCACGGTCGGGCCGGAGAACGCGCAGGCCGCGTTCGACACGGGCATGGCCATCAAGAAGGCGCTGCGCCGCATCGAGACCCTCGGCAAGCCCGTCGTCGCCGCGATCAACGGCGCCGCGCTCGGCGGCGGTTACGAGATCGCCCTCGCCTCCCACCACCGCGTCGCCCTGGACGCCCCCGGATCCCGCATCGGGCTGCCCGAGGTCACCCTCGGCCTGCTGCCCGCGGGCGGCGGCGTCACCCGGACCGTACGGCTCATGGGCGTCACCGACGCCCTGCTCAAGGTGCTCCTCCAGGGAACCCAGTACACCCCGCGGCGGGCGCTGGAGAACGGTCTGGTCCACGAGGTCGCCGACACCGCCGAGGACATGCTCGCCAGGGCCTACGCGTTCATCGACGCGCACCCCGAGTCGCAGCAGCCCTGGGACGTCAAGGGATACCGGATTCCCGGCGGGACCCCGGCCAACCCGAAGTTCGCGGCCAACCTGCCGGCCTTCCCGGCCAACCTGAAGAAGCAGCTCGCCGGCGCACCCATGCCCGCGCCGCGCAACATCCTGGCCGCCGCCGTCGAGGGATCGCAGGTCGACTTCGAGACCGCGCTGACCATCGAGGCCCGTTACTTCACGGAGCTGGTCACCGGCCAGGTCGCGAAGAACATGATCCAGGCGTTCTTCTTCGACCTCCAGGCCGTGAACTCCGGCGCCAGCCGCCCGCAGGGGATCCCGGAGCGTCAGGTACGCAAGGTCGCCGTCCTGGGCGCCGGGATGATGGGCGCGGGCATCGCGTACTCCTGCGCCCGCGCCGGCATCGACGTCGTCCTCAAGGACGTGTCCACCGAGGCCGCCGCCAAGGGCAAGGCGTACAGCGAGAAGCTGCTCGCCAAGGCGCTCTCCCGGGGCCGCACGACCGAGGCACGGCGTGACGAGCTGCTGGCCCGCATCACCCCGACCGGCGACCCGGCCGACCTCGCGGGCTGCGACGCCGTGATCGAGGCCGTCTTCGAGGACACCGCGCTCAAGCACAAGGTGTTCCAGGAGATCCAGGGCATCGTGGAGCCCGACGCGCTCCTGTGCTCCAACACCTCCACCCTGCCCATCACCGTGCTCGCCGAAGGGGTGGAGCGGCCGGACGACTTCATCGGGCTGCACTTCTTCTCGCCCGTCGACAAGATGCCGCTCGTCGAGATCATCAAGGGCGCACGCACGGGCGACGAGGCTCTGGCGCGCGCCTTCGACCTCGTACGGCAGATCAGGAAGACCCCGATCGTCGTCAACGACTCGCGTGGCTTCTTCACCTCCCGTGTCATCGGGCACTTCATCAACGAGGGCGTCGCGATGGTCGGTGAAGGCGTCGAGCCCGCGTCGGTCGAACAGGCGGCGGCACAGGCCGGATACCCGGCCAAGGTGCTCGCCCTCATGGACGAGCTGACCCTCACCCTGCCGCGCAAGATCCGCAACGAGACCCGGCGCGCCGTCGAGGAGGCGGGGGGGACCTGGACCCCGCACCCCGCGGACGAGGTCGTCGACCGCATGGTCGAGGAGTTCGGGCGCCCCGGGCGCAGCGGGGGAGCGGGCTTCTACGAGTACGGCGAGGACGGCAGCCGCGGCGCGCTCTGGCCGGGGCTGCGGGAACACTTCGGGCCTTCCGGGGACGGGCCCGGGGCCCGGCCGGGGATCCCGTTCGAGGACATGAAGGAGCGGATGCTCTTCTCCGAGGCGCTGGACAGCGTCCGCTGCCTCGAGGAGAACGTCCTCATGACGGTCGCCGACGCCAACATCGGCTCCGTCATGGGCATCGGCTTCCCCGCCTGGACCGGCGGCGTCCTCCAGTACATCAACGGGTACGAGGGTGGGCTGCCCGGCTTCGTGGCCCGCGCCCTGGAGCTCGCGGAGCGCTACGGCGACCGCTTCCTGCCGTCCCCGCTCCTGCTGGAGAAGGCGGAGAAGGGCGACACCTTCCACGACTGACCGTGGCGCCCCCGCGGGCCGTGTCCACGCGGTTCACTCCGCGGTGAACGCGGCCCGCAGCTCCTCCTTCAGGGACCGCTGGAACGCCGTCACCAGCGCCTGGAGCACCATCGGCTGCATATGGGCCGACAGCGACTTCATCGCCTTGACGTGCTCGGGGTCCGCCTCCCGCTCCCGGTACGGATTCCACACCTCGTCCCGGAACAGCCGGGTCATCTCGTGCGCTGCCGACCGGGTGTGTTCCAGCAGGACCGTGCGCGCCGCCAGGATCGTCTCGTGCGCGATCGGCACGTCCAGGAGCTCGACCCCGAGCCGCAGCAGCCCCACATCCACCCGGTAGGCGTCCTCGGCGTCCTCCGGGCGCTCCAGGACGCCCATGGCGGCCAGCCGGTCCAGGTCGGGCCCGGTGAGCGCCCGCCCCGCGCGCCGCTCCAGCTCCGCCCGCCCCACGGACTCGTGCGAGTCGGGCGCCCACGACGCCACCAGGGCGCGGTGGATCGCCAGGTCGTGCGCGCTCAGATCGGGCGGCAGCTGCTCCAGATACCGTTCGATCGCGGCGAGCGTCATGCCCTGGTGCTGCAGCTCCTCGATCAGCGCGAGCCGCGAGAGGTGGTCCGGCCCGTAGTGCCCGACGCGGCGCGGCCCGATCACCGGGGGCGGCAGCAGCCCGCGGGTGCTGTAGAAGCGCACCGTACGCACGGTCACCCCGGCGCGCGCCGCCAGTTCGTCGACGGTGAGCGTCGGTTCCTCGGCCCCGGTGGCCATGTCTGCTGCTCCTTGTCGTCGGACGGGCGTCGGACAGGTGCAACAGTATTGCTGTCTCACCACTTCGGTGAAAGGGCTCGTTGTCAGTGGGGGACCCTACGGTGGTCGCATGCCGGAGATCACGTACGTACGGGGCGACGCCACAGCCCCCCAGGGCAAGGGCGTCAAGCTCGTCGCGCACGTCTGCAACGACCTGGGCGGCTGGGGCAAGGGCTTCGTCCTCGCCCTCTCGCGGCGGTGGCCCGAGCCGGAGGCGGCCTACCGCCGCTGGCACCGCGAGCGCGCGGACAACGACTTCGGCCTCGGGGCCGTGCAGTTCGTCCAGGTCCAGCCGCACCTGTGGGTCGCCAACATGGTGGGCCAGCGGGGCATGCGCACGGGCAGCAAGGGCGTACCGGTGCGCTACGAGGCGATCGACACGGCCCTGGGCGCCGTGGCCGACCGGGCCGAGGAGCTGGGTGCCTCGGTGCACATGCCGCGCATCGGATGCGGTCTGGCCGGGGGCAGGTGGTCCCGGATCGAACCGCTGGTCGAGCAGCGGCTGTCGCGCCGGGGCATACCGGTCACGGTGTACGACATCGGCTGACGCGGGCCCCGGCCCACCGTGGGGCGCAGCCGGAGGGCCGCCCCGGGGGTGCCCCGCCTGCTCCGACACCCGCCCTCCCCGCATACTGGACCGCAGGGGGCGGGCAGCGAAGCCGTCGCGCCCGTCCGCCGTGGGGAGCACCGTATGAGCAGCGCAGCAGCCGGGGGCGACGCGCCCGCCCCGCCTCCGCCGGGCGGCGTCCTGTGGAGCCTCACGGGCGACATCCGGTCGCTGCTCATGCTGCCGGCCGCCCTCACACTCCAGGTCGCCCACCCGGCGGTGGGCGCGGGGGTCGACGAGCACTCGGTCTTCCGCACCGACCCGTGGGGCCGCGGCGAACGCTCCCTGCGCTCCCTCCAGCTCTGGGTGTACGGAGGCGAGGCCGCCGCCGAGGAGGGGCGCAGGCTCCGGAAGCTGCACCGCACCGTCCAGGGCACCGACACCCGCGGCCGCCGCTACCACGCCCTGGCGCCCGAGAACTACGCGTGGGTCCACGCCACGGGATTCCCCGTGTACCAGCACGCGGCGCGCTACCTCGTACGCCCGCTCACCGGGGCGCAGGAGCGTGCCCTGTACCGCGAATGGCTCCAGGTCGGCCGGATACTCGGCATCCACGACCGGGACATGCCCCGGACCATCGAGGAGTTCTGGCCGTACTACCGCACGATGCTGGCCGAGGAGATCGAGGCGACCGCCGTCGTACGGGAACTGGTCGCGCCCGACGCCTCGGTGCCGCCGCCCGACCGCGGCCCCGCCGCCGTACGGCTGCTCCTGCGGGCGGCGTGGCCGCTGCTGCTCCCGCCGCTGGCCCGGTTCCGCGCCTTCGTCACCGTCGGGCTGATGCCGCCGGACGCGCGCGAGGCCATCGGCCTGCGGTGGAGCCCCGCCCAGGAGCGCAGACTCCGCCGCCTGTGCGCCGTGGTCCGGCTGGTGGTGCCGGTGCTTCCGGAGCGGCTGCGCTATCTGCCCCTCGCCCGTTCCGCCCGGGCCGCGTGGCGGGCCGAGCGGAACGGGGTGCGGTCGGGCCTGACGGGGAACCCCGGTGCCGTCGGCGTGACCGGCCGTCGTTGACGACACGGGAGACCGTCGCCGACGCGGAGCGGTGCCAGGGGCGCCGGAGACGAACCCGCCCCGCACGGCGTCACGGCCCGCCGCGCCGGTGACGGAGCGTACGCACCGCTCCGGCAGCCCGGCCCGGAGGCGACGCCGCCGTCACCGGCCGGGCGGGCCGCGTATCACCGCGTAAACGGGCACGACCATACGGCTTGTTGCTCCCGTGTGATCCGATGTCCATGTGGTACTGCCTACGGAGAGCGAAATTCCGTACCGCGTGAAAGGTGCCATCTGTGTCACAGGACGAGCAGGGATCCGGCGACCGGGGGGAGCCGCCGGCGGTCACGGCCGATCTGCCCGCCGAGCCGCACCACGGCCGGCGTCCCACTACCGACCGGGTGGTCTTCGGCGTCACGGCCGTGCTCACTGTCGCGTTCGTGGTGTGGGGTTCCGCAGCCACCGAGTCGTTGGAGGACGCCTCCAACACTCTGCTCAACGGGCTCATCCACAACGGTGGCTGGGCCTTCATGCTGGCGGCCTCGGGCTTCGTGGTCTTCGCCCTCTGGCTCGCGATCAGCCGGTACGGGAACATCTCGCTCGGCCAGGAGGGGGAGGAACCGGAGTTCCGGACGATCTCCTGGGTCGCCATGATGTTCAGCGCCGGCATGGGAATCGGCCTGATGTTCTACGGCGTGAGCGAGCCGCTGGCCCACTTCATCCATCCGCCGCCCGGCACCCACCCCGCCGACGCCGCCGAGGCCATGCAGACGGCGATGGCGACCACACTCTTCCACTGGACACTGCACCCCTGGGCGATCTACGCCGTGGTCGGGCTCGCCATCGCGTACAGCACCTACCGCAAGCGCCGGCGCCAGACGATCAGCGCGGTGTTCGAGCCGCTCATCGGGGAACGGCACGCACACGGCGGCGGTGGCCGGGTCATCGACATCCTCGCCATCTTCGCCACGCTCTTCGGCTCCGCGACCTCCCTGGGCCTGGGCGCGCTCCAGGTGGGCAGCGGCTTCCAGGAGCTGAACTGGATGGAGAAGACGGGCACCGGCCTCCTGATCGTGATCATCGGTGTCCTGACGGCCGCCTTCGTCTTCTCCGCCGTCACGGGCGTGGAGAAGGGCATCCAGTGGCTGTCCAACATCAACATGGTGCTCGCGCTGGTCCTGGCGGTCTTCGTCTTCATCGCCGGACCCACCATCATCGTGCTGGACCTGCTGCCCACCTCGATCGCCGCGTACGTCGGCGAGCTGCCGCAGCTCGCCGGACGCACCGAGGCGACCGGGGAGGGGGAGGTGGCCCAGTGGCTCGCCAGCTGGACCGTCTTCTACTGGGCCTGGTGGATCTCCTGGACCCCCTTCGTGGGGATGTTCATCGCCAGGATCAGCCGCGGCCGGACGATCCGTCAGTTCGTCGGCGGGGTCATCCTGGTGCCCAGCGCGGTCAGCCTCATCTGGTTCGCCATCTTCGGCGGTTCGGCGATCCGCCTCCAGGAGGCCGGCCGGCTCGGGGGGGTCGGAAGCACCCCGGAGGCCCAGCTCTTCGGAGTGCTCCGCGAGTTCCCGATCCCCACGGTCATGAGCGTGCTCGTCATGGTCCTGGTCAGCATCTTCTTCGTTTCCGGCGCCGACGCCGCGTCGATCGTCATGGGCACGCTCTCCCAGAAGGGGGTCCTGGAGCCTGCCACCTGGGTCGTCATCTTCTGGGGTGTCGTCACGGGGGCCGTCGCCGCCGTCATGCTGCTCATCGGCAACGGGCAGGGCGACGCGCTGGCAGGGCTGCAGAACCTGACCATCCTGGTGGCCGCGCCGTTCACCCTCGTGATGATCGGCATGTGCGTCGCCCTGATGAAGGACCTGCGCCGGGACCCCATGATCATCCGGAGGGAGTTCGGGGTGGAGGCCGTCGAGAGCGCGGTCATCCAGGGGCACGCCAAGTACGACGGGGACTTCGAGATCCGGATCGGCCCGGGTCCCGCGGAGGTCACGTCCGACGAGCGCCACAAGCACGAGCCACCGGCCTGACCGGTCCGGCGCCCGCCGTACGGCCCGGCCCCGTTCGTGGCCGGCTGTTCTCCTCGTTCCGTTCGCCGGGATCGGTGCGGTATCGGGCGGGTGGTGCGAGCAGGGTGTCCCTCGGCCGTGCGCTGTCGGCGAGGTGCTTCTTCCCGCTGTGCCGGTGCCGGCCGTTCCGGCTGCGGGCGGGGCCCGTTCGTGCCGGTCGTCCCCTCGTGCCGCCCGTCCGGATCGGTCCCGGACCAGGGGGGCGGGTGGCGCGAGCAGGGGCGCTTGGCCGGCGCTCGCCGTTCGGCGCGCGCCTTCCCGCCGTGCCCGCGCCGGCCCCGCCAGGGCCTGCGCCGTGGTTCAGCCCACCAGCTCGGCAGCGGCCCGCGCACAGCCCCAGGCCACCGTCACCCCGGCGCCGCCGTGCCCGTAGTTGTGCACCAGCAGCCCACCGCCCGGCAGCTCCTGCGTCTCGATCCGCACTCCCGCGTCCCGGGCGGGCCGTAGCCCGACCCGGTGACCGATGATCCGCGCCCCGGCTATCTCCGGCCGCACCCGCGCACAGCGCGCCACGATCTCCGCAGCGGTACGCGGATCCGGCTCCGTGCGCACGTCGTCCACCTCGGCGGTACCACCCAGGACCAGCCCGCCCGGCTGGGGGAAGAGGTACGTCGTCGCGCTCGAAGCCGGATCGGCCCGGGTGAACCACTCCTCGATGCCCGGGTTCTCCACCACCACCAGCTGCCCCCGCACCGGCCGTACCCCGGGGTCCGGTACCAGATCCCGCGCACCGAGCCCCGTGCAGTTGACGACCACGGGTGCCTCGGCCGCAGCCTCCGCGAAGCCACGCACCGTCCGCCTCTCGACCGCACCGCCCACTGCGGCCAGCCGGCCTTCCAGCCAGGCCAGGTGGACCGGCATGTCGATCAGCGGCAGCGTCATCCGCAGGCCCTCCGCCACCTCGGACACGTCATCGAGACCGCGGGCCCACGGTCCGAGCGCGGACAAGCGCTCACCCCCGTGCACCCCGGCGACCATCCGTACACCGGTCCGCCCGGGCCCGTCGGCCAGCTTCTGGTAGACCCGGAGCGTCTCCAGCGACCAGTCACCGACACGGGCGGCGGGCTCGATCCGGTACGGCCACCACAACGCACCCGCCACCGCCGACGTCGTGGCCGAGGCCGCGACCCGCGACCAGACGCGTACCCGGTGGCCGCCCTCCGCCAGCAGCAGCGCCGTGGTCAGCCCGCTGACCCCGCCGCCCACCACGATCACATCCGTCACCGTGTTTACCCCTCCCGGACCTCCCCCGGCGCCGGGGGCAGCAGGGGCCATGCTCCCATCCGCCGTCCGGCGGGAACACGGCCCCACCGGTTCGTTAGGATCGGCACCCTGATGACTGCCACCCTCGTCGCCAAGGAACTCGCCGCCGGGCACGGCGACCGCACCCTCTTCGCCGGCCTCGACCTCGTCGTCGCGCCCGGTGACGTGATCGGTCTCGTCGGAGCCAACGGCGCCGGAAAGTCCTCCCTGCTCCGCCTGCTCGCCGGCCTCGACCGGCCGGAGGAGGGCGACATCCGGCTCTCCCCGCCCACCGCCACCGTCGGGCACCTCCCGCAGGAGCCCGAGCGCCGGGCGGGGGAGTCCGTTCGGGCGTTCCTCGCCCGCCGCACCGGGGTGGCCGACGCACAGGCCGCGATGGACGCCGCGACCCAGGCCCTGGTCGACGGAGCGCCCGGCGCCGACGACGCGTACTCCGAGACCCTGGAGCGCTGGCTCGCCCTCGGCGGCGCCGACCTGGACGAGCGGGCGGAGGAGGTGGCCGCCGACCTCGGCCTCACCGTCGGCCTCGACCTCCCGATGACCGCACTCTCCGGCGGCCAGGCGGCCCGCGCCGGCCTGGCCTCGCTCCTGCTCTCGCGCTACGACGTCTTCCTGCTCGACGAGCCCACCAACGACCTGGACCTCGACGGCCTGGAGCGGCTCGAGCGCTTCGTGTCCGGACTCCGGGCCGGCACCGTGGTCGTCAGCCACGACCGCGAGTTCCTGATGCGCACGGTCACCAAGGTCCTGGAACTCGACCTGGCCCAGCAGCAGATCACCCTCTACGGCGGCGGCTACGCTTCCTATCTGGAGGAACGCGAGCGGGCGCGGGCGCACGCCCGCGAGGAGTTCGAGGAGTACGCCGACAAGCGCTCCGCGCTCGAAGGGCGCGCACAGACCCAGCGGGGCTGGATGGAGAAGGGCGTCAAGAACGCCCGGCGCAAGGCCACCGACAACGACAAGATCGGCCGCAAGTTCCGCAGCGAGGCCAGCGAGAAGCAGGCGGCGAAGGCCAGGCAGACCCAGCGCATGATCGAACGCCTCGACGTGGTCGAGGAACCGCGCAAGGAGTGGGAGCTGCGGATGGAGATCGCCTCCGCACCCCGCTCGGGATCGGTCGTCGCCACTCTCCGTGACGCCGTGGTCGCCCGCGGTGACTTCTGCTTCGGTCCCGCCACCCTGCAGATCGACTGGGCCGACCGTGTCGCCATCACGGGGGCCAACGGGTCGGGCAAGTCCACACTCCTCGCCGCGCTCCTCGGCCGGCTCCCGCTCGACGCGGGCCACGCCTCGCTCGGCTCGGGCGTCGTGGTGGGCGAGGTCGACCAGGCCCGCCGGCTGTTCCACGGGACGGAGAGCCTGCTGGACGCCTTCTGCGCGGCGGTCCCCGACACCGAGCCCGCCGAGGTCCGCACGCTCCTCGCCAAGTTCGGCCTGCGCGCCGACCACGTGCTGCGCCCCGCCACGACCCTCTCCCCGGGCGAACGCACGCGGGCGGGCCTCGCGCTCCTACAGGGCAGGGGAGTCAATCTCCTCGTTCTGGACGAGCCGACCAACCACCTGGACCTGCCCGCGATCGAGCAGCTGGAGTCGGCGCTCGACGCGTACACCGGGACCCTGCTGCTGGTCACGCACGACCGGCACATGCTCGACGCCGTCCACGTGAACCGCCGCGTCGAGGTCGCCGACGGCAAGGTCACCGAGGCCGGCTGAGAGGCCGCCCGGTTCCAGGCCCCCGCGAGCGCGTCACCGCGCCCGGCCTTCCGCCCGGAGCCCGCCGGACGGGCGGGGATGCGGCGAGGCCGGTGCGCGGACGGGCGGGCAGGAGTGACCTCCCGCCCGCCCGCCTCTGCTCAGTGCTTACGGCCGCCCGGTTCGGAGCCCCCCAGCCCGGCCCGCCGCAACGCGTCCGCCATCGCGCTGTTGGCCGGCGCGGCCGCCGGACGCGGAGCGCCGCCCTGGCCGCCGCCGCGCCGGTCCCCGCCCTGGCCGCCGCCCTGACGGGCCCCCTGGCCGCCGTTCCTGCCCTGCCGCTGGCGCGGCGGACGATCGCCGCCGCCCTGCCCGGCCTTCTCGCGGCGGGGGCCCTGACCACCGCCCTGGGAGGCCCCCGCCTCGTCGTCCAGCCGCAGCGTCAGCGAGATGCGCTTACGCGGGATGTCGACCTCCATGACCTTGACCTTCACCACGTCGCCCGGCTTCACGACGTCCCGCGGGTCCTTGACGAACGTCCGCGACATGGCCGACACATGCACCAGGCCGTCCTGGTGGACGCCGATGTCCACGAAGGCGCCGAAGGCGGCGACGTTCGTGACGACCCCTTCGAGCACCATCTCGGGAGCGAGGTCGCCGATCTTCTCGACGCCCTCCCTGAAGGTGGCCGTCCGGAAGGCCGGCCGCGGGTCGCGGCCCGGCTTCTCCAGCTCCCGCAGGATGTCCGTCACCGTCGGCAGGCCGAACTTATCGTCCACGAAGTCGTCGGGCCTGAGCGACCGCAGGACGCCGGTGTTGCCGATCAGTGCGGCGACGTCACCGCCCGTCCGCTTCACCATGGTCCGCACCACCGGGTAGGCCTCCGGGTGGACACTCGACGCGTCCAGCGGGTCGTCGCCCTCCCGGATCCGGAGGAAGCCCGCACACTGCTCGTACGCCTTCGGTCCCAGGCGCGGCACGTCCTTCAGGGCCCGGCGGGAGCGGAACGGGCCGTGCGCGTCCCGGTGCGCCACGATGTTCTCGGCCAGCCCCGCACCGATGCCCGACACCCGTGAGAGCAGCGGCGCCGAGGCGGTGTTGACGTCGACTCCCACACCGTTCACGCAGTCCTCGACCACCGCGTCCAGCGACCGCGACAGCTTCACCTCGGACAGGTCGTGCTGGTACTGGCCGACGCCGATCGACTTCGGGTCGATCTTCACGAGCTCGGCCAGCGGGTCCTGCAGCCGCCGTGCGATCGACACGGCGCCCCGCAACGAGACGTCCATGTCGGGGAGTTCCTGTGAGGCGAAGGCCGACGCCGAGTACACGGAGGCGCCGGCCTCCGACACCATCACCTTGGTGAGCTTGAGTTCGGGGTGTCTCTCGCACAGTTCACCGGCGAGCTTGTCCGTCTCGCGGGACGCCGTGCCGTTGCCGATCGCGATCAGGTCGACGTGGTGCTCCCGCGCGAGCCGCTCCAGCGTCGCCAGCGCCTGGTCCCACTTGTTCGCCGGCACGTGCGGGTGGATGACGTCCGTCGCGACCACCTTGCCGGTCGCGTCCACCACGGCCACCTTCACACCCGTACGGAAACCCGGGTCGAGCCCGAGCGTCGCCCGCGTCCCCGCGGGGGCGGCCAGCAGCAGATCACGCAGGTTCGACGCGAAGACGCGTACCGCCTCGTCCTCCGCCGCGGTACGCAGCCGCAACCGCAGATCGATTCCCAGATGCACGAGGATCCTGGTCCGCCAGGCCCAGCGCACCGTGTCGCCCAGCCACGCGTCCCCCGGCCGGCCGCGGTCCGCGACACCGAACCGGCGGGCGATCATGCTCTCGTACGCCGACGGGCCCGGCCGGTCGGCGTCCGCCGGGTCCTCGGGCTCCAGGACGAGATCGAGGACGTCCTCCTTCTCGCCCCGGAGCATCGCCAGCACGCGGTGGGAGGGAAGAGCGGTGAACGCCTCGCCGAAGTCGAAGTAGTCGGCGAACTTGGCGCCCACCTCCTCCTTGCCCTCCCGCACCCTGGCGACCACCCGGCCGCGCGACCACATGCGTTCACGCAGCTCACCGGTGAGGTCGGCGTCCTCCGAGAAACGCTCGGTCAGGATGGCGCGCGCACCGTCCAGCGCCGCCGCCGCGTCGGCCACTCCCCGGGCTTCATCGACGAACGCGCCCGCCGCGGCGCGCGGATCGGTGGACGGGTCGCCCAGCAGCCGGTCGGCGAGCGGTTCGAGCCCCGCCTCGCGTGCGATCTGAGCCTTCGTCCGGCGTTTGGGCTTGAAGGGAAGATAGATGTCCTCGAGCCGCGCCTTGGTGTCGGCCGCCCTGATCCGCGCCTCCAGCGCCGGGTCCAGCTTGCCCTGCTCGCGTACGGACTCCAGGACCGCCGTACGACGGTCCTCGAGCTCCCGCAGGTACCGCAGCCGTTCCTCGAGCGTGCGCAGCTGCGCGTCGTCGAGCATCTCGGTCGCTTCCTTGCGGTAGCGCGCGATGAACGGCACGGTCGACCCGCCGTCGAGCAGCTCGACGGCCGCCCTCACCTGACGCTCGCGTACGCCGAGTTCCTCGGCGATCCTGCCTTCGATGGACGTCGTCACGGTTTTCCCGACTCGCCTTCTCGTACTGGCTCTGCTGGCTGTGCCACTGGGGACCCCATTCGCGGTGGTCCCCTTCGCCTGCATTGTGCCGGGTGGCCGGGGGCCGTGTCGCGTGACCTCCACCGACACGGCCCCCGGCGCGTCCTCTTCTACGCGCGCCGGGTCCTGCCACCGCGCGACGCGCCGCCGAACAGGCTTGCCAGAAGCCTGAACGGCAGGGTCACCACGGTGGCCACGGCGGAACCGACGGAACTCAGCGCGTGGGAGATCGCACGGAACACGGGTGCCTCCTTCGTCGGGGTGTGCCCGAGGGCTGTCCCCTGTCGCGTACTCCGTACCGGACGCCCTAAACGCCCCCGCGCTCAGCCCTTGCCGACCAGATCCTCCGGGTACGCGCCGGCCGAGGCCGCCGCGAACAGGAAGCCGCGCCCCAGCTCCGTGAGCCGGGCCACCCCGTCCGTGCCCAGATGCTCGTACGGCGCCGCGTCCATCCGGTCCGTCGCCTCCTCCAGCTCCGCCCGCAGCGCGGTGCCCGCCTCCGTCAGCTCGCCCTCGGCGTCCAGCAGACCGCGCCCGCGCAGCCGCTCCGCGGCGGCGTCCCAGTCCGCGCGCCGCCACCCGCGGGTGGCCAGGACCCAGCGCGGCGACATGCCCTTGCCCGTCGCGGTGTGGCTGACCAGGGCCTCCAGCGGATCGAGGTCCGCGGTGAGCAGCGCGGCGAGATGGGCGTCACCACGGTGCTCGCGCAGCAGCGTGGCCGCGTGCCAGTACGCCAGGTGCGAGGGCTCCGGCACCGGCAGGTCGGCGTGGGCGGCGTACAGCGGGCGGGCGTGCCGCGTGCACGCCTCCGTCGCGCGCAGGGCCAGTTCCGCCGCCTCCGTCATCTCGGCGGAGGCGATGATCTCCTCGCCGAGCACCCGGCGCAGTGTCGCGTCGGCGGCCCGGAGCCGCGCGTCGAGCACCGCCGCGGGCGATGCGACCGCCCACACGCCGGGCAGGTGGCGGGCCACCAGCTCGTGGTTGAAGTTGTAGAAGGCGGCCGTGACCGTGCCCGGGCCGACGGCGCCCAGTGCGGCGCCGCGCGCGGCGAAGTAGGCGGCGCGCGGGTCCTCGATGCCCAGCCGTGCGAGCTCCTCGGCCAGGTCGGGGGAGAAGTAGACGGTCGAGTGCAGCGGGTTGAGGGCGTTGTGGCAGCGCCGGCCGGCGCGCGGCGGGAGAGTGCTCATACCCCGCACGTTACCGACTGGTTGGTACGCCGGGTGGTCCGGGGCCGACCGAAGGTTCCGCGGTCCAGGTGAAGCGGGGCTCCCGGCGCTCCAGGAAGGCGGTGACGCCCTCCGCGGTGTCGCCGCTCCCGCGAGCCTGGGCCGACCAGTGGCCGTCCCGGTCCTGCCGGCCGTCGGCGAACTCCTTCGCCGCGGCCTGGGTCAGCTGGGAGCGCGAGGCGAGGACCCGGGCGAACGCCCGTGCACGGGCGTCGAGCCCGCCCGCCGGCAGCACCTCGTCCACCAGCCCGGTCCGCAGGGCGCGCTCGGTCCCGATCAGCTCCCCGGAGTAGAGCAGGTACTTCGCCGTGGCCGGCCCGACCAGCGAGACGAGCCGCCGGGTGGACGAGGAGGGGTAGACGACGCCCAGCTTGGCAGGGGTGACCCCGAAGGAGGCGCCCTCCTCCGCGAAGCGGAGATCACAGGCCGCCGCCAGCTGGCTGCCGCCGCCGACGCAGTACCCGCGCACGGCGGCGAGGGTCGGCCGGGTGAACGCCGCCAGGGCCTCCTCGGCCCGGACGGCGAGTTCCTGCGGCCGGCTACCGGGATCCCGGAGCGAGGATATGTCCGCGCCGGCGCAGAACGTGTCCCCGGCGCCGGTGAGGACGAGTACCCGCACCGAGCTGTCGGCCGCCAGCCGGTCCAGGAGAGGGGGCAGGGCCTGCCACATGCCGGCGGTCATCGCGTTGCGCTTGGCGGGGTTGCTGATGACCACGGTGGCGACGCCGTCCACGACGGTGTGCTCCAGCCGCGGCTCTCCCTGGGGGTCCATGCGCCGGATGCTATCCGCAGGGTCCAAACCTATGATCAAGGAGGGGTCACGAAGCGGACGCACACCGTGAGGAGCTGTCGATGGCCGGACCCACGACCGAGGGCAGGAAGCTCCACCGCAGGTTCGGCGGACTGACCCTGCTGGGCGTCCTGCTGGTCGTCGCCGGGCTCGTCGGCCTCGTCTACACCGGCGTCGCCACCCTCACCTCGATGATCCTCTTCGGCTGGCTGCTCCTGATCGGCGGGCTCGTCGGCCTCCTCCACGCGATCGAGGCGCGCGGCACGCCGTACTTCTGGCTGGGCGTGGTGGTCGCCGCCCTGAACATCGCCGCCGGGGTCGTCGTCATCCGCCATCCGGGTGGTACGGCCGAGGCCCTGACGATGTTCGCCGCGCTGCTGTTTCTCACCGGCGGGGTCTTCCGGCTGGTCGGCAGCGTGGTCGTACGCGGCCCGCAGTTCGGCTGGACCCTGCTGCAGGGGGCTTTCGGGCTGCTGCTGGGACTGCTGGTGCTCTTCGACTGGCCGCACAGCAGCCTCTACGTACTCGGCCTGTTCTTCTCGCTGGCCCTGCTCTTCGACGGGCTCGGGCTGATCGCCGTCGGGATCGGCGGGCGCCGTATCGTCAGCCTGGTGGAGGACCGGTTCACGCCCGAAGAGGACCAGAAGTAGTCCGATCGCCTGACGCCTTCACACTCGAACGGTCATTTTCCTTCTGTCCATGGCCACTTGTGGTCAAGGGTGAGGTGCGCACCACGCTGTTCCCGACACTCGTCACCCGGTGGTCAGTGAGGTGCGAGTCGAGAGCGGGTGCCGGTCCATGGAGAGCCGCGGGAGTGTTTCGGCCCATCCGGTGCCGTACGGGAGCGTGTGGCGGTTCACCGCGCCCGCCGTCGACGCCTCGGTGCCGCAGGCCCGGCACGCGGTGCGCGACCTGCTGCACCGGCAGGCCGTACCCGTGGACGGCGACCTCCTCCACGGCCTGCTGGTCATCGTGTCCGAACTGGTCACCAACGTGGTCCGGCACGCGGCGCTGCTCTCACCCGAGTTCGCCGTGGAGGTGGCCGTCGGGGCGGGGTGGATCAGGGTCTGCGTCGAGGACGACCATCCCTACCGCCCCACGGCCCTGGTCACGGACCACGGGCAGACGGGCGGTCGGGGGCTGCTGCTCGTGCGGGAGATCACCGCCGAGGCGGGCGGAACCTGCGACGTGGAGCACACGACCGGCGGCGGCAAGGTCGTCTGGGCGGCGCTGCCGCTCCCGACACGGCTCTGACCGCCCGGCGCTCCCGGCCCGGTACTCTACGCCGGAGCTCTTCGCACGGTCTCACCAGCCCGCGGACGCTCCCGTCAGCTCCCTGATCGCCGGCCGGGCCGCGTCGAGAACCGTCATGAACCACGCCGAGAACGGTGTGGCGGCATGACGTGCGGCCAGCTCGTCGGCGGTCACGAAGGCCGTCTCACCGACCTCCTCCGGGTCCGGCCGCAGCCGCTCCTGCGCCATCCCGACGAACAGATGGTTGAACTCCTGCTCCACCAGGCCCGACGCCGGGTCGGGGTGGTTGTACCGGACGGTCCCGGCCTCGGCGAGCAGCGAGGGCGAGATCCCCAGCTCCTCGTACGTACGCCGGGCCGCCGCCGCGAAGGGCGCCTCACCCGGGTACGGATGACCGCAGCAGGTGTTCGACCAGACACCGGGGGAGTGGTACTTGCCGAGGGCGCGGCGCTGCAGCAGCAGCCGCCCCCGCTCGTCGAAGAGGAAGACGGAGAAGGCCCGGTGCAGCTGACCGGGGGCCTGGTGGGCGGCGAGCTTCTCCGCGGTACCGATGGTGGTGCCGTCCTCGTCGACCAGTTCGAGCATGATCGCGTCTGCTGTGCCGTTCGGCGAACTGTGCGCCGCGGTGGCTGGTGTGGTCGGCATACCCATCCTTCGCTTTGGTTCCCGGCCTCGTGCGCCGGGCCCCTCGAGTGCGGTCAAGTCTGCCGTACAAAAGCCGCTTGTCCGCACTACGGGTGTGGGCATGTCCGCCCCGCCGTACCCCGTGGGGGCGGCGGGGCGGACACCGCGCGGGACTCCGAAGGCCGTCGGCGCCGGGATCATGCCCGCCGGGACCGGAACGGAACCGTCCGGTGTCCGGCGCGGCCGCAGCCGCGCCGGACACCGTAACCGCGTCAGCGGGGTGCGGGCTCCGCTCCCTCCCGCCGGGCCGTGTCCGCCGCCGTCTCCGGGCCGGAAGCGGAGGTCCTCAGCACATAGCCCGCGTAGCCGTACTCCGCGCCGTACTCACGGCGCACCGCGAGTTCCTCACGCGTGGCCGCGAGAGCCGCCTCCATGCCGGGGACCGCCGGGTCGGCCGCCGCGACCCGTTCGGCGAGCGGGAGGTAGTACTCGTCCCAGTCGCTGTCGGGCTGGACCAGCACCCCCCGCACGTCGTAGCCCGCGGCCACCGCGGCGGCGGTGTTGTCCGCGACGGGACGCAGCGCGGCGTGCCGCTCCCAGAAGGCGCGGGCCCCGTCGGACGGGGCATCGGTGGTCCAGACGCAGTCGGTGATCACCATGGAGCCCCCCGGAGCCAGGAGCCGGCGCCAGTCGCGCAGCGCGGTGTCGAAGCCGATGATGTACGCCGACCCCTCGGCCCAGACCAGGTCGAAGGAGGCGTCGGCGAACAGGGGACCGGTGAGTTCGGCCATATCGGCCCTGACGGTACGGATCCGCTCGCCGAGCCCGCGGGCGTCGGCGGCCTCGCGGAGCTCGTCGAGGAACGGCTGGTGCAGATCCACCGCCGTCACCTCGGCGCCCGCCTCGGCGGCGAGCAGCAGTGCGGCCCGGCCGGGGCCGCAGCCCAGGTCGAGGACGCGCGGACGGGCCGGCCGGGGACCGGTGAGAGCGAGCAGCCGCCGCGTGGTGGCGTCGGAGCCCGGGCTCTGCCGGGGCAGAGCGTGGTGCAGTGCGAAGAACGCGTCGAGCAGATGGTCGGTCAACGTAGGAACCCTTGGGTGAGAGGGCCCCGGCCGACGCGGCGACGTGAGAACGGCCGAGTGGCTAGCCGGGAACCCGGAGAACGGGGAAGGCCGGATTGCTGCGCCGGGCAGCGGCTGTCGCGACCGTCATCAACCTCAGCTCCTCTGTTCCCACGGGTTCGTGCTCGGGACTCGGACGTACGGCCGGGAGATCCCTCCGTACGGCGACGACCCTAGCACCGGGCCGCCCGCGGGGTCAGTGGCAGAGCCGGGCCTCGTGCGCCGCGTGCCCGCTCGGTTCCAGCTGGAAGGTGCAGTGCTCGACGTCGAAGTGGTCGCCCAGGCAGCCCTGCAGCTCGTGCAGGAGTTTCTCGTGCCCGATCGAGTCGAGCATCTCCTGCTGCACGACCACGTGCGCGGACAGCACGGGCATGCCCGAGGTGATCGTCCAGGCGTGCAGGTCGTGGACGTCCAGCACGCCCGGCAGAGCGGTGATGTGGGCGCGCACCTCGTCCATGTCGACGCCCTTGGGCGCCGCCTCCAGCAGGACGTCGAGCGTCTCCCGCAGGAGTTTCACCGTACGGGGGACGATCATCAGGCCGATGAGGAGCGAGGCGATCGGGTCGGCGGCCTGCCAGCCCGTGGCCATGATCACGCCGGCGGCCACGAGCACCGTCACCGAGCCGAGCGTGTCCGCCACGACCTCGAGGTAGGCGCCCCGCACGTTGAGGCTGTCTCGCTGCCCGCGCATCAGCAGGGACAGGGAGACGACGTTGGCCACCAGCCCCACCGCGGCGAACACGAGGGTCAGGCCGCCTCTGGTCGCGGCGGGGGTGAGGAAGCGGTCCACGGCCTCGAAGACCAGATAGCCGCCGACTCCCAGGAGAAGGAGGCAGTTGGCCAGGGCGGCGAGGATCTCCGCGCGGGCGAAACCGAAGGTGCGGTTGGGGCCCGCGGGCCTGTTGGCGAAGTGGATGGCCAGCAGTGCCATGCCCAGGCCCAGCGCGTCCGTCGCCATGTGGGCCGCGTCCGCGATCAGCGCCAGGGAGTCGGCGAGCAGCCCGCCGGTGATCTCCATGACCATGACGCCGAGCGTGATGCCGAGGGCGACCCGGAGCCGGCCCCGGTACGCGGCGGCGGCCGTTCCCGTCGGGGGCGGCCCGGCGTGCGTGTGCCCGTGATCGTGGCCAGCCCCCATGAGAACGCCTCCGCAACGCGGTCGCAGTACGCCGGGCGCCCACCGCCCGACCGTGCCAGTGAACTACGGGAGGGGGGTACCGGGCAACACGGTACTGAACACCGTTGTCATCGGCTCTGACCTGCGGAAAAGGCGGCGGGCCAGGGCCCGCGCGACGAGGCCGCCGCTCAGCGTGCGCGGGCCTGCGGATGGTTCAGGCGCCAGCCCTCCCAGGCCGACTCCACCATGTCGCGTACCCCGAGCCGGGCGGTCCAGCCCAGCTCCGCGGTCATCCGGGCGGCCGACGCGACGGCCCGCGGCGCGTCCCCGGGCCGGCGTGGTTCGGTCACCGGTGCCGTCGGCAGGCCGGTGACCTCGCCCACCACGTCGGCCAGCTCGCGTACGGAGACTCCCTCCCCCCGGCCGACGTTCAGGGTGAGGTCCCCGCCCGCCGGCTGTTCCGTGAGGGCCCGGACCACCGCGAGATGCGCGTCCGCCAGGTCGGCGACATGGATGTAGTCGCGGACGCAGGTCCCGTCCGGTGTCGGGTAGTCGGCACCGAAGATCCGGAGCGCCTCGCCGCGCGTCAGCCGGTCGAAGAACATCGGCACGACGTTGTCGACGCCCGTGTCGGACAGCCCCGGCTCGGCGGTTCCCGCCACGTTGAAGTAGCGCAGGCAGGCGGTGGAGAGCCCGTACGCCCGCCCCGCCGCCCGGACCAGCAGCTCCCCGGCCAGCTTCGTCTCGCCGTAGGGGTTGATCGGCACGCACGGAGCCGCCTCGTCGATCAGGTCCATGTCCGGCACGCCGTAGACCGCGGCCGACGAGGAGAGGACGAACCGGCGCACACCGGCCGCCACCACGGCCTCGAGCAGGGCACCGAGCCCGCCCACGTTCTCCCGGTAGTAGAGCAGCGGCTGCTCGACGGACTCGCCGACCTGCTTCTTCGCCGCGAGGTGCACCACACCCGTCACGGCGTACTCGGCGAGCACCCGGTCGACCCGGTCCCGGTCGGAGACCGAGCCGCGGACCAGCGGGATCTCGGCCGGCAGCCGCTCCTCGACGCCCGTGGACAGGTCGTCGAGCACGACGACCCGCTCCCCGGCGCCCGCCATGGCCTTCGCCACATGTGCCCCGATGTAACCCGCTCCGCCGGTGATCAACCACGTCATGCCCGTCAGCCTATGCGCTGACCGGTCGCGGTTTGTGGGCCGAGGCGGCGATCGACGATGATGATCGCGGACGACGCCGTACGGCGCCACGGCCGACCCGAACGGAGCACGAACGGGCGGTGAACTCGGTCTTCCGTTCATCCGATAGCCTCTGGGCCTGTCGGGTGACCTTCGACCGGGCGGCCACGCCCTGGCACGCACGCTTCCCGCGTTGCCGAAATGCCCTGGTAGCGGCGCTACGAGGACCTTCCGGCACCTTTGGAATCGCACGCACAGGACCGCGTCCGCCCTCCGGCCGGAGGTCACCCGGAAGACTCAGCCGATCTGCCGCCGGTACCTCCGGGACCGCCGCGGTCGTGCGCCGTTCCCGTCAGCACCCAAGGAGTGAGTTCGTCTGTCGACCGCCATCCTCACCGGTGCGCCGGTACCCGGATCGTCGCTCGAGGACGATCTGCGGTCGCTCGGCTTCCACGTGACCGCCGCCGCCGACGCCACCGAGGCCGCCGGACTGCTCGCCGCGGTCCCCGCCGACCGGCGCGTCGCACTCGTCGACCCGCGGTTCGTCGGACACGTCCACGCCCTCAGGCTCGCCCTGACCGACCCCCGCTTCGCCGCCGCCGCCGTTCCCGGCGCGCTCACCGCGCAGCCCGAGGCGCGGGGCGCGCTGCTGCGCGCCCTGCGCAGGACCGTCGTCGCCGTCGGAGCCGGGAGCCCCGTCACGCCGCAGGGCGCGGAGCCCGCCGCCGAGGACCGTACGGTGCCCGGCCGGCTCGCCGCGGCCCTGGACGCGGAGGGCACCCCCGTGCACCGTCCCGAGCTCGGCTCCCTCACGGCCGTGGTTCCCACGGACGCGGCGGACCGGAACGCCGCACGGGCCGCCGTGGACGCCGTGGACGACGAGGCCGTGCGGCTGCGCAGCGCCGTGAAGGCCCACGACGGCTTCTTCACCACCTACTTCATCAGCCCGTACTCCCGCTACATCGCCCGCTGGTGCGCCCGCCGGGGCCTCACCCCCAACCAGGTCACCACCGCCTCCCTGGTCACCGCTCTCGTCGCGGCCGGCAGCGCGGCGACCGGCACCCGCGGCGGCTACGTCGCGGCCGGCGTGCTCCTCCTCCTCTCCTTCGTCCTGGACTGCACGGACGGGCAGCTCGCCCGCTACTCCCTGCAGTACTCCACGATGGGCGCATGGCTGGACGCCACCTTCGACCGGGCCAAGGAGTACGCGTACTACGCGGGACTCGCCCTGGGGGCGGCCCGCGGCGGGGACGACGTATGGGCCCTCGCGCTCGGCGCGATGGTGCTCCAGGCCTGCCGTCACGTCGTCGACTTCTCGTTCAACGAGGCCAACCACGACGCCGTCTCCAACACGAGCCCCACCGCCGCGCTCTCGGACAAGCTCGACAGCGTCGGCTGGACCGTCTGGCTGCGGCGGATGATAGTGCTGCCCATCGGTGAGCGATGGGCCATGATCGCCGTACTGACCGCGGTGACCACACCGCGTGTCGTCTTCTACGCCCTGCTCGTCGGCTGCTCGCTGGCTGCCTGCTACACCACGGCCGGCCGGCTGCTTCGCTCCCTCACCCGCAAGGCGCGGCGCACGGACCGCGCGGCCCGTGCGCTCGCCGACCTCGCCGACTCGGGTCCGCTCGCCGAGGCCGTCGCCGCCGTGGTGCGCCGCCCGGGCGGCGGCTTCACGGCCCCGCTCACGGCACTCCTGGCAGCCCTGACCATGGTCGCGGCCGCACTGTTCACCCCGTACGGCGGATGGCTCGTCGTCGGTGCGGCGGCTGTCTACGCCGTGCTGGCCGGTCTCGCGGTCTCCCGGCCGCTCAAGGGCGCGCTCGACTGGCTCGTCCCCCCCTTCTTCCGGGCCGCGGAGTACTGCACGGTCCTCGTGCTGGCCGCCCGCAGCGAGGTCCCGCACGCCGTGCCCGCGGCCTTCGGCCTGGTTTCGGCGGTCGCCTACCATCACTACGACACCGTCTACCGCATCCGGGGCGGCACCGGTGCGCCGCCCCGGTGGCTGGTGCGCGTCATCGGCGGACACGAGGGCCGGACCCTCGTCGTGGCCGTGCTCGCCGCCGTACTCGCCCGGAGCACGGACCTCACCACGGCTCTCACCGCGTTCGCGGCCGCCGTGGCTCTCGTGGTGGTCGTGGAGTCCATCCGCTTCTGGGTGTCCTCCTCGGCGCCCGCTGTTCACGACGAAGGAGAACTCGCATGATCGGCCTCGTACTGGCTGCCGGTGCCGGACGCCGTCTGCGTCCCTACACGGACACGCTGCCCAAGGCCCTGGTGCCGGTGGACGGCGAGAAGACGGTCCTGGACCTGACGCTGGCCAACTTCGCCGAGGTCGGCCTCAAGGAGGTCGCCGTCGTCGTGGGCTACCGCAAGGAAGCCGTCTACGCGCGCAAGGCCGAGTTCGAGGCCACGTACGGCGTGACGCTGACGCTCATCGACAACGACAAGGCCGAGGAGTGGAACAACGCCTACTCCCTGTGGTGCGCGCGTGAGGTCCTGAAGCAGGGCGTCATCCTCGCCAACGGCGACACCGTGCACCCGGTCTCCGTCGAGAAGACCCTCCTGGACGCCCGCGGCAGGGGTCAGAAGATCATCCTCGCCCTCGACACGGTGAAGAACCTCGCCGACGAGGAGATGAAGGTCATCACCGAGGACGGCAAGGGCGTCCGGCGGATCACCAAGCTGATGGACCCGGCCACCGCGACCGGTGAGTACATCGGCGTCACGCTGATCGAGCCCGAGGCCGCCGAGGAACTCGCCGACGCGCTGCGGACCACCTTCGAGCGGGACCCCGACCTCTACTACGAGGACGGCTACCAGGAGCTCGTGAACCGCGGCTTCACCGTCGACGTGGCGCCCATCGGCGAGGTGACCTGGGTCGAGATCGACAACCACGACGACCTCGCCCGCGGCAGGGAGATCGCGTGCCGGTACTGACCCGTCTCATCCCGTCGCCCGTCGTCGTCGACATCCGGCGCGGGGCCATGGACGACCTGGCCGGCCTCCTCGCCGACCAGCGGATCTCCGCCTCGGGCAAGCTCGCCATCGCGATCAGCGGGGGTTCCGGACGCGCCCTGCGCGAGCGGCTCGCCCCGGTGCTGCCTGGCGCCGACTGGTACCCCGTCTCCGACGGCACGCTCGACTCCGCGGTACGCCTGGCCGACGGCATCAAGGGCAACCGGTACGACGCCCTCGTGGGCCTCGGCGGCGGCAAGATCATCGACGTGGCGAAGTACGCCGCGGCACGCGTGGGCATGCCCATGGTCGCCGTCGCCACGAACCTCTCCCACGACGGCCTGTGCTCCCCGGTCGCCACGCTGGACAACGACAACGGACGGGGCTCCTACGGGGTCCCCACCCCGATCGCCGTCGTCATCGACCTCGACGTGATCCGTGCGGCACCCGCGCGGTACGTGCGCTCGGGCATCGGGGACGCGGTCTCCAACATCTCCTGCGTCGCCGACTGGGAACTCGCCCACGCGGTGCGCGGCGAGAGCATCGACGGTCTGGCGGCCGCCATGGCCCGGCAGGCGGGGGAGGCGGTGCTGCGCCACCCCGGCGGGGTCGGCGACGACGCCTTCCTCACGGTGCTCGCCGAAGGTCTCGTCCTGACCGGCATCTCCATGTCGATCGCCGGGGACTCACGGCCGGCCTCGGGCGCGTGCCACGAGATCAACCACGCCTTCGACCTGCTGTTCCCGAAGCGCGCGGCGAGCCACGGGGAACAGGTCGGGCTCGGTGCGTGCTTCGCCATGCACCTGCGCGGCGCCCGCGCGGACGCGCTCGGCATGGCGACCGCCCTGCGACGCCACGGGCTGCCGGTCCTGCCCGACGAGATCGGATTCACCGCCGAAGAGTTCGTGAGGGCCGTCGAGTACGCCCCGCAGACGCGCCCGGGACGTTTCACGGTCCTGGAGCACCTCAACCTGTCCACCGACCAGATCAGGGACGCGTACGCCGACTATGCACAAGCCATCCATAGCTGAACTCCGTCCCGTCGTGCACCCGCCGGGCGTGAAGGACCGGCGCAGCGGAGAGCACTGGGCGGGCCGGCTCTACATGCGCGAGATCTCGCTGCGCATCACCCGGCGTCTGGTGACCACCAAGGTCACGCCCAACCAGCTGACCTACGTGATGACCGTCGCCGGTGTGCTCGCGGCTCCGGCTCTGCTGGTCCCGGGTATCCCCGGCGCCCTGCTCGGCGTGCTCGCGGTCCAGCTCTACCTGCTGTTCGACTGCGTCGACGGCGAGGTGGCCCGGTGGAAGAAGCAGTTCTCGCTGGGCGGGGTCTATCTGGACCGGGTGGCCGCCTACCTCTGCGACGCGGCGGTGCTGGTCGGCTTCGGCCTGCGTGCCGCCGACCTGTGGGGCCCGGGGCGCGTCGACTGGCTGTGGGCCTTCCTGGGCACACTCGCCGCGCTGGGTGCCATCCTGATCAAGGCCGAGACCGACCTCGTCGGCGTCGCACGCCACCAGGGCGGGCTGCCCCCCGTCAAGGAGGCCGCGTCCGAGCCGCGCTCCTCCGGCATGGCGCTCGCCCGCCGTGCCGCCGGGGCGCTCAAGTTCCACCGGCTGATCCTCGGCATCGAGGCGTCCCTGGTCATCCTGGTGACGGCCGTGCTCGACACGGTCAGGGACGACCTCTTCTTCAGCCGTCTCGCGGTCGCGGTGCTGGCCGGCATCGCGTTGCTGCAGACCCTGCTGCACCTGGTGTCGATCCTGGTGTCCAGCAGGCTGAAGTGAGTTCCGCCATGAAGCTCGGCGCGGTCGTCATCACGATGGGCAATCGCCCCGACGAGCTGCGCGCGCTCCTCGACTCGGTCGCCGGGCAGGACGGTGACCGGATCGAGGTCGTCGTCGTCGGCAACGGTGCCCCCGTTCCCGACGTCCCCGCGGGCGTCCGGACGGTGGAACTTCCGGAGAACCTGGGCATTCCCGCCGGCCGCAACGTCGGCATCGAGGCCTTCGGCCCCTCCGGCGCCGACGTGGACGCCCTGCTCTTCCTCGACGACGACGGTCTGCTGCCGAACACCGACACCGCCGAGCTTTGCCGGCAGGCGTTCGAGGCGGACCCGAAGCTCGGCATCATCACCTTCCGCATCGCCGACCCGGACACCGGGGCCACCCAGCGCCGGCACGTGCCGCGGCTGCGCGCCTCCGACCCGATGCGCTCGTCCCGGGTGACGACGTTCCTCGGCGGCGCCAACGCCGTGCGGACCCAGGTGATCGCCGAGGTCGGCCCGCTGCCCGGGGGCTTCTTCTACGCGCACGAGGAGACCGACCTGGCCTGGCGTGCCCTGGACGCGGGCTGGATGATCGACTACCGCGCGGACATGGTGCTCAACCACCCCACGACCGCCCCTTCGCGGCACGCGGTCTACCACCGTATGGTCGCGCGCAACAGGGTCTGGCTCGCCCGCCGCAACCTCCCCGCCCCGCTGGTCCCCGCGTACCTCGGGGTGTGGCTTCTGCTCACCCTGGTCCGCAGGCCGTCGCTGCCCGCGCTCAGGGCCTGGTTCGGGGGTTTCCGGGAGGGCTGGGCGAAGCCCTGCGGACCGCGGCGCCCCATGAGGTGGCGTACGGTATGGCGGCTGACCAGACTGGGCCGACCACCTGTGATCTGAGAGGCTTCCCTCTGAGACCATGAGCCGTATTCATCCGTACGGGGAACCTGTCCGCCCTCGGCCGTGCCCGGCTGCGCATTGTGAAGACGAGAGTTCTGACTTGTGAGTGACACGACCCACGACGGCGGGCTTGCGCTGAGCCCCCCGCCGTCCGCCGACGAGGGGCTGAGCGCCTCCCGGCTGGCCGACAAGTACGGCCTGACGGTGAGCGGCGCCAGACCCGGGCTGTTCGCGTACATCCGGCAGCTCTGGGGCCGCCGCCACTTCATCCTGGCGTTCTCCAGAGCCAAGCTGACCGCCCAGTACAGCCAGGCCAAGCTCGGCCAGCTGTGGCAGGTGGCCACCCCCCTGCTGAACGCCCTGGTGTACTTCCTGATCTTCGGGCTGATCCTGGGGACGAGGAAGGGGATGAGCCAGGAGGTCTTCATCCCCTTCCTGGTGACCGGCGTGTTCGTCTTCACCTTCACCCAGAACTCCGTCATGGCGGGGGTGCGGTCCATCTCCGGCAACCTCGGCCTGGTCCGCGCCCTGCACTTCCCCCGGGCCTCCCTGCCGATCTCGTTCTCGCTCCAGCAGCTCCAGCAGCTGCTGTTCTCGATGATCGTGCTGATCGCGGTGGCGGTGGGCTTCGGAAGCTATCCGACGCTGTCCTGGCTGCTGGTCGTGCCGGCGCTGGGGCTCCAGTTCCTCTTCAACAGCGGCCTGGCGCTGATCATGGCCCGGCTGGGCAGCAAGACCCCGGACCTCGCGCAGTTGATGCCGTTCATCATGCGTACCTGGATGTACGCCTCGGGCGTCATGTTCTCCATCCCGGTGATGCTGGCCGACAAGCCGCAGTGGATCGCCGACGTGCTGCAGTACAACCCGGCGGCCATCTACATGGACCTGGTCCGCTTCGCGCTGATCGACGGCTACGGCTCCGAGAACCTGCCGGCGCACGTCTGGGCCGTCGGTCTCGCCTGGTCGCTCGTGGTGGGCGTCCTGGGCTTCGTGTACTTCTGGAAGGCAGAGGAACGGTACGGCCGTGGCTGACGAATCGTCCCAGGGACACATCCCCACCGTGATCGCCGACGAGGTGCACATCGTGTACCGGGTCAACGGCACGCGCGGCGGCAAGGGCAGCGCCACGGCCGCACTGAGCCGCATGGTGCGCCGTGGCAAGGGCGAGCAGCGCGGTGTGCGCAAGGTGCACGCGGTGCGGGGAGTGTCGTTCACCGCCTACCGGGGCCAGGCGATCGGTCTCATCGGTACGAACGGCTCCGGCAAGTCCACCCTGCTGCGGGCCATCGCGGGACTGCTGCCGACGGAGTCCGGCAAGGTCTACACGGACGGCCAGCCGTCGCTGCTGGGTGTCAACGCCGCACTGATGAGCGATCTGACCGGTGAGCGCAACGTGGTGCTCGGCGGCCTCGCCATGGGCATGAGCCGCGAGGAGATCCGCGAGCGGTACCAGGACATCGTGGACTTCTCGGGGATCAACGAGAAGGGTGACTTCATCACGCTGCCGATGCGCACGTACTCCTCCGGTATGGCGGCGCGGCTGCGGTTCTCGATCGCGGCGGCCAAGAACCACGACGTGCTCATGATCGACGAGGCGCTCGCCACCGGTGACCGCAAGTTCCGGGTCCGCTCCGAGGAGCGGATCCGTGAGCTCCGCAAGGAGGCCGGCACCGTCTTCCTGGTCAGCCACAACAACACGACGATCAGGGAGACCTGCGACCGGGTGCTGTGGCTGGAGAAGGGGGAGCTCCTGATGGACGGCGGCACCGACGAGGTGCTGAAGGCGTACGAGCGGGAGACCGGGAAGTAGGCCGTCGCGACCGCGTGGCCCCCGCCGGAGCAGAGCGGCGGGGGCCACGCGGTGTGCGGATCCGCACGGTGCGGCGGGCCGGGAGGAGACCGGTGGGACTATCTCCTCCCGTCGGATGACGTCAATCAGCCGCGATACGGGGATCGTTGGCGGAGATCAGCGTGGTGAGCCAGGCGCGCTGGACCCCGCAGCGGCCCTGTGAGCTGTACAACGTAAGCTGTACCGGTGCTGATTCGCGGCAGTGTGGGCCGATACGTCCCCCGGTGCCTCACCCGTTGTACGCCTGTCGCACTCGGGAAGACGAGCGGCGTGTCCGAAAAGGGATGTTTTGGGTCAGCAGTGTAGAACGGGAGATATGACGGCAATGATGGGGAATCTCCAGCTCCGACGTGGTGTCGCCGTCCCCGCGTCGGGCGGTACGCAGTGACCCCTACCCAGCAGGCGCGTACCGACGCCGCCACCGGCACGCTCGACAAGGCCGCGGCCGAGAACTTCCCCGTGGCGCCCTTCTTCCTGCCTCGAGCCTGGCGCGACGACCTGATGGCGGTCTACGGATTCGCCCGCCTCGTCGACGACATCGGCGACGGCGACCTGGCACCCGGCGGCGCCGACGCCCGCCACCTCGGCCTGGACGCCGGCCGGACCGAGGACCGGCCGGCCATGCTGGACGCGCTGGAGGCCGACCTGCACCGGGTCTTCGCCGGCCGCGGCGAGGGCCCGCGCCACCCCCTGATGCGCTCCCTGCGTCCCACCGTGCGACGCTGCGCGCTCACCCCCGAACCCTTCCTCGGCCTCATCGAGGCCAACCGCCAGGACCAGAAGGTCCGCCGCTACGCGACGTACGAGGAGCTCGTGGCCTACTGCGAGCTCTCCGCCAACCCCGTCGGCCGGCTCGTCCTGCAGATCACCGGCACCGCGAGCCCCGAGCGCATCCGCCGCTCCGACGCGGTCTGCACCGCCCTGCAGATCGTCGAACACCTCCAGGACGTGGCCGAGGACCTCGGCAGCGACCGGATCTACCTGCCCGCCGCCGACATGGCCCGGTTCCACGTGGGCGAGGCCGACCTGGCCGTGCCGTCCGCGGGCGCGTCCCTGCGCGCCCTGATCGCGTTCGAGGCCCAGCGCGCCCATGACCTGCTGGACGAGGGCATCCCCCTGGTGGGGAGCGTCCACGGCAGGCTCAGGCTGCTCCTCGCCGGCTTCGTCGGCGGCGGACGGGCCGCCCTCGACGCGATTGCGGCCGCCGGCTTCGACGTACTGCCCGGACCGCCCGGACCCACCGCGCCCGGCCTGCTGCGCGCCGTGGGAACCGTCCTGCGAAGAGCGCACAGAGAGAGGTGAGCCGGACCGTGGAGGGACAGACGACGTACATGTCGGCACCGGTACAGGCCGCATACAGCTACTGCGAGGCCGTCACCGGACAACAGGCCAGGAACTTCGCGTACGGCATCAGACTGCTGCCGTACGCGAAGCGTCAGGCCATGTCGGCGCTGTACGCCTTCTCCCGTCGTGTCGACGACATCGGCGACGGCGAGCTGGATCCGGCGACCAAGAGCACCCGGCTGGAGGGCACCCGCGCACTGCTCGACCGGATCCGGGAGGGTGCCGTCGAGGAGGACGACACCGATCCGGTCGCCGTCGCGCTCGCCGACGCCGCGCGCCGGTTCCCGCTGCCGCTCGGCGGCCTCGACGAGCTCATCGACGGCGTGCTGATGGACGTCCGCGGCGAGCACTACGAGACCTGGGACGACCTCAGGACCTACTGCCGGTGCGTCGCCGGTGCGATCGGACGGCTCAGCCTGGGCGTCTTCGGCACGGTGCCGGGCGCACGCGGTACCGACCGGGCCGCGGAGTACGCCGACACCCTCGGCCTCGCCCTCCAGCTCACCAACATCCTGCGCGACGTCCGCGAGGACGCGGGCAACGGGCGTACGTACCTGCCCGCCGACGACCTCGCCAAGTTCGGCTGCGCCGCCGGGTTCCGGCGGGCCACCCCGCCACCCGGCTCCGACTTCGCCGGACTGGTGCACTTCGAGGTGCGGCGCGCCCGGGCCCTGTTCGCCGAGGGATACCGGCTGCTGCCCATGCTGGACCGGCGCAGCGGTGCCTGTGTGGCCGCCATGGCGGGCATCTACCGCAGGCTCCTGGACCGGATCGAACGCGACCCGGAAGCGGTCCTGCGCGGCAGGGTCTCGCTGCCCGGCCACGAGAAGGCGTACGTTGCCGTACGCGGCCTCTCGGGACTCGACGCGCGCTCCATCTCGCGCCGGACGGCCGGGGGGCGGGCCCGATGACTCACCGCCGGCCCGGCTCCGGGCGCACCTGGCGGGCAACCTCCCGGCCGTGCACCGCGTCCAGGACAGCGACACCACGGCGAGAGGGGAACCCATGACCGGCCGTGACCCGCACCGTGCGGTGGTCGTCGGCGGCGGCCTCGCCGGAGTCACCACCGCCCTGCGCCTCGCCGACGCGGGGGTCGGCGTAACCCTCCTCGAAGGCCGGCCCAGGCTCGGCGGGCTGGCGTTCTCCTTCCGCCGCGGCGAACTGTCCGTCGACAACGGCCAGCACGTCTACCTGCGCTGCTGCACCGGCTACCGCTGGTTCCTCGACCGCATCGACGGCACCCACCTCGCACCGCTCCAGGACCGCCTCGACGTGCCCGTACTCGACGTCGCACGGCCCGCGGGGCCGAGGCTCGGACGGCTGCGCCGCACCGGGCTGCCCGTCCCGCTGCACCTCGCGGGCGGGCTCGCCGCCTACCCGCACCTCTCCCTCGCCGAGAAGGCGGGCGTCGCACGGGCCGCGCTGGCCCTGGGCCGCCTCGACCCGGCCGACCCCGCGCTCGACGGCATCGACTTCGCCACCTGGCTGCGCCGCAACGGGCAGTCCCCGCGCACCATCGAGGCGCTCTGGGACCTCGTCGGCGTCGCCACCCTCAACGCCACGGCGCCCCACGCCTCCATGGCGCTCGCCGCCATGGTGTTCAAGACCGGCCTGCTCTCCGAGCCGGGCGCCGCCGACATCGGCTGGGCCGCCGTCCCGCTCGGCGACCTGCACGGCACCCTCGCCCGCAGGTCCCTCGACTCGGCGGGGGTACGCACCTGCCTGCGCAGCCGGGTGGACTCGATCACCCGGACCGAGGACGGCCGGTGGGCCGTCGGCACGGGTGGCGAGCGGATCGAGGCGGACACCGTCGTCCTCGCCGTCCCGCAGGGCGAGACGCACCGCCTGCTGCCCGAAGGGGCGCTCGAGAACCCCGACCGTCTGCTGGACATCGCGGACGCGCCGATCCTCAACGTGCACGTCGTCTACGACCGCAGGGTTCTGCGCAGGCCGTTCTTCGCCGCTCTCGGCTCTCCCGTCCAGTGGGTCTTCGACCGCACCGCACCTTCCGGCCTCCAGGGCCCCGGTCAGTACCTGGCGGTCTCCCAGTCCGCGGCGCAGGACGAGATCGACCTGCCCGTCGCCGAACTGCGCAGCCGCTACCTGCCCGAACTGGAACGGCTCCTCCCGGCCGCGCGTGGTGCCGGGATCCGCGACTTCTTCGTGACCCGCGAACGCACCGCGACCTTCGCCCCCGCACCCGGCGTAGGGCGCCTGAGGCCGGACACGCACACCCGTGCCCCTGGACTCCACCTGGCGGGTGCGTGGACCGCCACCGGCTGGCCCGCCACGATGGAGGGCGCCGTCCGCAGCGGCCTCGGTGCCGCCGACGCCGCGCTGCGCGCCCTCGGCCGGACCCACGAACATCCGCTGCAGGAGGCGGCATGAGCAGTACCACCGGAACAAGAGGAGAGTCTGTGACCCCGGCGAATCCGGCTTACGGCACCGTGGTGGACACCACGGATGTCACCGCGCTTCTGGAGCGCGGAAGGGCCCTGTCAGCGCCGGTGCTGCGAGCTGCCGTGGACCGGCTCGCGCCGCCCATGGACACCGTCGCGGCCTACCACTTCGGCTGGATCGACGCCCAGGGCCGGCCCGCCGACGGCGACGGCGGCAAAGCCGTGCGGCCCGCGCTCGCCCTGCTGTCCGCGGAGGCGGCGGGTGCCCCCGCCGAGGCCGGCATCCCCGGCGCCGTCGCGGTCGAACTCGTGCACAACTTCTCACTGCTGCACGACGACCTCATGGACGGCGACGAACAGCGCCGCCACCGCGACACCGTATGGAAGGTGCACGGCCCGGCGCAGGCCATCCTCGTCGGCGACGCGCTCTTCGCGCTGGCCAACGAGATCCTGCTGGAGCTCGGCACCGTGGAAGCCGGGCGAGCCGCCCGCAGGTTGACCACGGCGACCCGCAAGCTCATCGACGGCCAGGCCCAGGACATCTCCTACGAGCACCGTGAGCGGGTCACCGTCGAGGAGTGCCTGGAGATGGAGGGCAACAAGACGGGCGCCCTGCTCGCCTGCGCCGTCTCCATCGGCGCGGTGCTCGGAGGCGCCGACGACCGCACCGCCGACGTCCTGGAGGCGTACGGCTACCACCTCGGTCTCGCCTTCCAGGCCGTCGACGACCTGCTCGGCATCTGGGGCGACCCGGAGTCCACGGGCAAGCAGACCTGGAGCGATCTGCGTCAGCGCAAGAAGTCCCTGCCCGTCGTCGCCGCGCTCGCCGCCGGCGGACCGGCCTCCGCCCGGCTCGGCGAGTTGCTCGCCGCCGACGCGAAGAGCAGCGACTTCGACAGCTTCTCCGAAGAGGAGTTCGCCGCGCGCGCGGCACTCATCGAGGAGGCGGGCGGCCGTGAATGGACCGCCCAGGAAGCCCGCCGTCAGCACACGGTAGCCATCGAGGCGCTGAACGGCGTCGACATGCCGGAACCCGTTCGGGCGCAGCTCACCGCGCTCGCCGACTTCGTCGTCGTACGAAAGAGATGATGACCATTCAGATATGACTCGCAGTCGCCGGCGGGCGCCCATCCGGGTGCCCGCCGACGGAGACCCCAGCACAGCAGAGGACCACACTGCACGAAGGGGAAGCCATGACAGCGACGACCGACGGAAGCACCGGAGCCGCGCACCTCCGCGCAGCTCCGGCCAGCCGACCGACCGAATCAACCACCATCACCGCCGCGGACGACGCGTTCGCCGCCGCGCGGCACGCCGCGGAACGCTCGGTGCAGCACCTCCTCGGCAGGCAGGACGAGCAGGGCTGGTGGAAGGGCGACCTCGCCACCAACATCACCATGGACGCCGAGGACCTCCTGCTCCGCCAGTTCCTCGGGATCCAGGACCCGTCCACCGTGCAGGCGGCAGCCCGCTTCATCCGCGGCGAACAGCTCGGCGACGGCACCTGGGCCACCTTCTACGGCGGGCCCCCCGACCTCTCCGCCACCATCGAGGGATACGTCGCCCTCCGGCTGGCGGGGGACAGGCCGGACGACCCTCACATGATCCGGGCGGCCCGCTGGGTCAGGGAAGAGGGCGGCATCGCGGCCTCCCGGGTCTTCACCCGTATCTGGCTCGCACTCTTCGGCTGGTGGAAGTGGGACGACCTGCCGGAACTCCCACCCGAGCTGATGTTCTTCCCTCCGTGGGTACCGCTCAACATCTACGACTTCGGCTGCTGGGCCCGCCAGACCATCGTCCCGCTCACCATCGTCTCCGCGAAGCGGCCCGTCCGCCCCGCACCGTTCACCCTGGACGAACTGCACACCGACCCGGCCTGCCCGAACCCGGCCAGGCCCATGGCGCCCGCGGTCAGCTGGGACGGCGTCTTCCAGCGGCTCGACAAGGCACTGCACGCCTACCACAGGGTCGCCCCGCGCCGGCTGCGCCGCGTCGCCATGAACGCCGCCGCCCGCTGGATCATCGAGCGCCAGGAGAACGACGGCTGCTGGGGCGGCATCCAGCCGCCCGCCGTGTACTCCGTCATCGCCCTGCACCTGCTCGGGTACGACCTCGACCACCCGGTGATGCGGGCGGGGCTCGCCTCGCTCGACCGGTTCACCGTCTGGCGCGAGGACGGCGCCCGTATGGTCGAGGCCTGTCAGTCACCGGTCTGGGACACCTGCCTCGCCACCATCGCGCTCGCCGACGCCGGGGTGAGCCCCGACCATCCGGCGCTCGTGAAGGCTGCCGACTGGATGCTCGGCGAGGAGATCGTACGGCCGGGCGACTGGGCCGTACGCAAGCCCGAACTAGCCCCCGGGGGATGGGCGTTCGAGTTCCACAACGACAACTACCCCGACATCGACGACACCGCCGAAGTCGTCCTGGCGCTCCGCCGCGTCCGTCACCCGGACCCGGACAGGGTCGAGGCCGCCATCGAGCGCGGAGTGCGCTGGAACCTCGGCATGCAGTCCCGCAACGGGGCCTGGGGCGCCTTCGACGCGGACAACACGAGCCCCTTCCCGAACCGGCTGCCGTTCTGCGATTTCGGTGAGGTCATCGACCCGCCCTCGGCGGACGTCACCGGGCACGTGGTGGAGATGCTCGCGGTCGAGGGCCGGGCCCACCATCCCCGTACCCGCCGCGGTGTCGAGTGGCTGCTGGCCGAACAGGAGCCGTCCGGGGCGTGGTTCGGCCGCTGGGGCGTCAACTACATCTACGGGACGGGCTCCGTCGTGCCCGCTCTCGTCGCGGCGGGACTTGCGGCCTCGCACCCCGCCGTCCGCCGGGCCGTCGGCTGGCTCGAGTCCGTGCAGAACGACGACGGAGGCTGGGGCGAGGACCTGCGCTCCTACCGGGAGGAGAAGTGGATCGGGCACGGCGCCTCGACCGCCTCCCAGACCGCGTGGGCACTCCTCGCGCTTCTCGCGGCCGGGGAACGCGAGAGCAGGGCCGTGGCACGCGGCATCGCCTGGCTGGTCGGGACCCAGCAGGCCGACGGTTCCTGGGACGAGCCGTACTTCACCGGCACGGGCTTCCCCTGGGACTTCTCCATCAACTACCACCTCTACCGGCAGGTGTTCCCCCTCACCGCCCTCGGCCGGTACGTGTACGGCGAGCCGTTCGCCGCCCGCGACGGTGCGGGCAGCGGAAAGGGGGCCTGAGCCGATGGGCGATCCCCAGGCGCCGCCCGGCCCCGCCGTGCCGCTCCTGATCGCCTGCGCCCTGGGTATCGAACGGCTGGCCCTGCGCACCGGCAGGGCCGGTGACGGGTCCGGCCCTGTCACCGTCGTCAGGACCGGGATGGGCCCCAGGGCGGCCGAGGAAGCGGTCCGCGGCGCACTGGGGCGGCCCGGGGCCGGGGGCGCCGCGGTCATCGCCTCCGGCTTCTGCGCCGGCCTCGCCCCCGGCATGCACCCCGGCGACCTCGTGGTGGCCGAGGAGACGAGGGACGCCGCGGGCACCACGGCCTGCACCGGCGCCGGTCTGCTCGTCGAGGCACTGACCAGGGCGGTACCCGGCAGCACCGTCCACACCGGCCCGTTGTCCGGTTCGGGCCACGTCGTCCGCGGGGCCGAACGGGCAGGACTGCTGGCGACCGGCGCCATCGCGGTGGACATGGAGTCCGCCGCGACACTCCGCACCGCCGTACGGACCGGGCCGCGCCCGGTTGCCGCCGTACGGGTGGTCGTGGACGCTCCAGAGCATGAGCTGGTCCGCATCGGCACGGTGCGCGGTGGAATATCGGCATTCCGCGTTCTCCGTGCCGTCCTTCCCGCTTTCCACGAATGGCACCGATCTTTGCTGCTCCCCAGGAGGTGAGCCCAGATGGCCATGCCGCTCCGTCAGTCCATCAAGGTTGCGACGTATCTCGTCGAACAGAAGATCCGCAAGCGGGACAAGTTCCCGCTGATCGTCGAGCTGGAACCCCTGTTCGCCTGCAACCTGGCGTGCGAGGGGTGCGGGAAGATCCAGCACCCCGCCGGAGTGCTCAAGCAGCGCATGCCGGTCGCCCAGGCGGTCGGCGCGGTGCTCGAATCAGGTGCCCCGATGGTCTCCATCGCCGGCGGCGAGCCGCTGATGCACCCTCAGATCGATGAGATCGTGCGCCAGCTGGTTGCCAAGAAGAAGTACGTGTTCCTCTGCACCAACGCCATGCTGATGCGCAAGAAGCTGGACAAGTTCACCCCGTCGCCCTACTTCGCCTTCGCCGTGCACATCGACGGACTGCGCGAGCGGCACGACGAGTCGGTCGCCAAGGAGGGCGTCTTCGACGAGGCGGTGGCGGCGATGAAGGAGGCCAAGCAGCGCGGCTTCCGGGTCACCACCAACTCCACCTTCTTCAACACCGACACCCCGCAGACCATCATCGAGGTACTCAACTACCTCAACGACGACCTGCAGGTCGACGAGATGATGATCTCGCCCGCCTACGCCTACGAGAAGGCGCCCGACCAGGAGCACTTCCTGGGGGTCGAACAGACCCGTGAACTCTTCAGGAAGTCCTTCGCGGGCGGCAACCGGGCCCGCTGGCGGCTCAACCACTCCCCGCTCTTCCTGGACTTCCTGGAAGGCAAGGCGGACTTCCCGTGCACCGCCTGGGCGATCCCCAACTACTCCCTCTTCGGCTGGCAGCGGCCCTGCTACCTGATGAGCGACGGTTACGTCCCTACCTACCGCGAGCTCATCGAGGAGACCGACTGGGACAAGTACGGCCGCGGCAAGGACCCGCGGTGCGCCAACTGCATGGCGCACTGCGGATACGAGCCCACCGCCGTGCTCGCCACCATGGGATCGCTCAAGGAGTCCCTGCGCGCCGCACGGGAGACCATCGGCGGCAGCCGGTGACGTCATGACCCACGGAGAACCGGTCGCCCCGGGGCTCCCCTGCCGCCGGCCCGGCCGCTCGCGGCGCACCGCTCCTCGCGGCGCGTCCGGGCGGGCCGGCGGCGGGAGCCCGGTGATCGCGGGATACCGGCCGTGACCGTGAGCTGAGGAACAGGACCAGAGAGGGGGCCGAGCGTGACGTTGCTGGAATCCATCAAGGGGCCGAAGGATCTCAAGGCGCTGAGCCGGCAGGAGCTCGGCGGACTCGCCGACGAGATCAGGACGTTCCTCGTCCGGGCCGTGACGAGGGCGGGGGGACATCTCGGACCCAACCTCGGCGTGGTCGAACTCTCCATCGCGCTGCACCGGGCCTTCGACTCGCCCGCGGACCGCATCCTGTGGGACACCGGGCACCAGAGCTACGTACACAAGCTCCTGACCGGACGGCAGGACTTCTCCGCCCTGCGGAGCAAGGGCGGACTGTCCGGCTACCCCTCGCGGGAGGAGTCGGAGCACGACGTCATCGAGAACTCCCACGCCTCGACGGTGCTGGGGTGGGCCGACGGACTCGCCAAGGCCAACGAGGTACGGGGCCGGCGCGACCACGTGGTCGCCGTGATCGGCGACGGGGCGCTCACCGGGGGAATGGCCTGGGAGGCGCTGAACAACATCGCCGCCGCCAGGAACCGCCCGCTCATCATCGTGGTGAACGACAACGAGCGCTCGTACGCCCCGACCATCGGCGGCCTGGCCGACCACCTCGCCACCCTGCGTACCACGGACGGGTACGAGCGCTTCCTCTCCTGGGGCAAGGGGGTGCTCCAGCAGACGCCGGTCATCGGGCAGCCGCTGTACGGGTCGCTGCACGGCGCCAAGAAGGGGTTCAAGGACACCTTCGCTCCGCAGGGCATGTTCGAGGACCTGGGGCTGAAGTACGTCGGCCCGGTCGACGGGCACGACACCGCCGCGGTGGAGTCGGCCCTGCACCGCGCGAAACGCTTCCACGGTCCCGTCCTGGTGCACTGCATCACCGAGAAGGGGCGGGGCTATCCGCCCGCCCTCGCCGACGACGCCGACCGCTTCCACACCGTCGGCGCCATGGATCCGCGGACCTGTGAGCCGCTCGTGGTGCCCGCGGCGCCCTCCTGGACCTCTGTGTTCGGCGACGAGATCGCGGCGATCGGCGCGGAGCGCCCCGACGTCGTCGCCGTCACCGCGGCGATGCTGCACCCCGTCGGACTCACCCGGTTCGCCGAGAAGTTCCCCGACCGGGTGTGGGACGTGGGGATCGCCGAGCAGCACGCGGCCGTCTCGGCGGCCGGGCTCGCCACCGGCGGGCTGCACCCGGTCGTCGCCGTCTACGCGACCTTCCTCAACCGGGCGTTCGACCAGGTGCTGATGGACGTCGCACTGCACCGGTGCGGTGTCACGTTCGTCCTGGACCGGGCCGGTGTCACCGGTACCGACGGGCCTTCGCACAACGGGATGTGGGACATGTCCGTACTCCAGGTCGTCCCCGGCCTCCGGATCGCCGCGCCGCGCGACGCGGACCGGCTGCGCGAGGAACTGCGGGAGGCCGTGGGCGTCGACGACGCCCCGACGGTGATCCGGTTCCCCAAGGAGTCGGTGGGCGAACCGGTCACGGCCGTCGGGCGGATCGGCGGCATGGACGTCCTGCACACGGCCGAGGACCCCGAGGTGCTGATCGTCGCGGTCGGGGTGCTGGCTTCCGTATGCCTGCGGGCGGCCGACCTGCTCGCCGGAGCCGGCATCCGCTGCACCGTCGTCGACCCGCGCTGGGTGAAACCCGTCGACGCCCGGCTGCCCGCCCTCGCCGCCCGGCACCGGCTGGTCGCGGTCGCCGAGGACAACAGCCGTACAGGCGGGGTCGGCTGGGCCGTCGGGCAGGCACTGCGGGACGCGGAGGTGGACGTACCGCTGCGGACGTTCGGCATCCCGGAGCGGTTCCTCGCGCACGCCAGGCGCGCCGAGGTCCTCGCCGACATCGGGCTCACGCCCGAGGAGATCGCCGGACGGATCGGCGAGGCGCTGGCGGGGCCCGGAACGGCGGGGGAGCGGGACGTGCCGAAGGAGAGTGGGGCATGACGAACGACGACGACCGGCCCCAGGGCTTCGACCTGACGCGGCTCCTGGCGGAGCGCGGCGCCGAACGCTACGACCTGCACACCCGCCACCTCAACCACCAGCTGCCGCGCATGCTGCGCACCATCGGCTTCGACAGGGTCTACGAGCGGGCCGAGGGCGCGTACTTCTGGGACGCGGAGGGCAACGACTACCTCGACATGCTCGCCGGTTTCGGGGTGATGGGGCTCGGCAGGCACCACCCCGTCGTACGCAAGGCCCTCCACGACGTCCTCGACGCCTCGCTCGCCGACCTGACCCGCTTCGACTGTCAGCCGCTGCCCGGACTGCTGGCCGAGAAGCTCCTGGAGCACAGCCCGCACCTGGACCGGGTCTTCTTCTGCAACAGCGGCACGGAAGCGGTCGAGACCGCGCTGAAGTTCGCCCGGTACGCCACCGGGAAGCCCAGGATCCTCTACTGCACGCACGCCTTCCACGGGCTGACGACCGGATCGCTCTCCGTCAACGGCGAGTCCGGGTTCCGGGACGGTTTCGCACCGCTGCTGCCCGACACGGCGATCCGGCTCGGCGACCTCGACGCCCTGCGGCGCGAACTGAAGCGCGGCGACGTGGCGGGGCTCGTCGTCGAGCCCATCCAGGGCAAGGGCGTGCACGCCTCGCCGCCCGGCTTCCTGCGGGCCGCGCGGGAACTGCTGCACCGCCACAAGGCGGTACTCATCGCGGACGAGGTACAGACGGGGCTCGGCCGGACCGGTGACTTCTACGCGTACCAGCACGAGGAGGGGGTCGAGCCCGACCTGCTCTGCGTCGCCAAGGCGCTCTCCGGCGGATACGTGCCGGTCGGGGCGACCCTGGGCAAGGAGTGGATCTTCAAGCGCGTCTACTCCTCCATGGACCGGGTTCTCGTCCACTCCGCGAGCTTCGGCTCCAACGCCCAGGCCATGGCGGCCGGGCTCGCGGTCCTGTCGGTGATGGAGGACGAGGGGACCGTCGCCAACGCCCGGCGTACCGGGGACCTGCTCCGCGAGCGGCTCGCCGCCCTCGTCGGCCGCTACGAGCTGTTGCACGAGGTGCGGGGGCGCGGGCTGATGATCGGCATCGAGTTCGGGCGGCCGTCCTCGCTGAAGCTCCGCAGCCGCTGGACGATGCTGCAGGCGGCACGCAAGGGGCTTTTCGCGCAGATGGTGGTCGTGCCGCTGCTGCGGAAGCACCGAATCCTCACGCAGGTGTCCGGCGACCACCTGGAGGTGATCAAACTGATCCCGCCCCTGGTCATCGGTGAGCGGGAGGTCGACCGCTTCGTGACCGCCTTCACGGCCGTGATGGACGACGCGCACGACGGCGGCGGACTCATGTGGGACTTCGGCAGGACGCTGGTGAAGCAGGCCGTCGGCAACCGCTGAGACCCGTTACCCGGCCGTCCTGCTACGCCCTCCCGCAGGCGCCGGCCATTTTTGCCTCACAGGTAAGAAATTTGCCTGTGAGGAAAGTTCCTGGCCCAATGGAGGTATGAATCCTCCTGAGGCGGGGGTGGCCGACGAACTGCCGGGCATCGCACCACGCCTGCGTGACCTGCGCCGCAACCGGGGTCTCACCCTGGAGGGCGCCGCCCGGCGGGCCGGTCTCTCCCCGGCCCACCTCTCCCGGCTGGAGACCGGCAACCGGCAGCCTTCGCTGCCCATGCTGCTCGGCCTCGCCAGGATCTACGGTACGACGGTCTCCGAGCTCCTCGGCGAGATGCCGCCCGAACGTGACGCGATCGTCAGGGGCGGCCCGCTCGGCGGGGCGGGCGCCGAAGCCGACGGCTGGCAGTACCGGCAGGCGGGCGGCCCGGGCCGCGCCATGCAGGCCCTGCGGGTGCGTGTGACGTACGGCGTCCAGGGAGATCTGGTCCGCGTCCATCCCGGCGAGGAGTGGCTGCACGTCCTCGACGGCCGGTTGAGGGTCGTGCTCGGGGAGACCGTCCACGACCTCGAACCGGGGGACAGCGCGCACTTCGACTCGCTCACCCCGCACCGGATCGCGGCGCTCGACCCCGGGGGCGTCCAGCTCCTCTTCGTCCACACGCTGCTGCAGAGCCCCGTAGCGGAGCTGTGCCTGGGCAGCGGAACCCATCGCTTCTGACCCCGCACCCGCCCCCTCGCTCTCTCCGCCGAACGGCCGAGAGGAAGGACTGTCATGTCTGACTCAGAGGATTACGACCCGCTCACGCCCCGCCGGCAGGAGGGCCAGGACACCCACGAGCGCAAGATGCCACGGGGTGTGATCATCCGTCTCTTCGCCTATCTGGTGGCGGGACACGTCGTGGCCGCCTTCCTCTTCCTGCTGTTCACCGTGGCGGGCAAGGGCTGACCGGCCGATTTCCCCCGGCGTGGGGGTGTGACGGCACGGGGGCGTGCCGAGGTGCCCGCCCGGGAGGCGGGGTGCCGGCGGGGGGCGGCGTCCGGCGGTTCAGGCCGGTGCCATGTGCCGCCTGCCAGGTGCCCGGTGCCGCCCGCCGTGCCGGGGTGTCGTTTCGGCGCCGGGGGTGGGGGCGCCCGGTGTGTCGTCGGAGCGGCGGTCACGCGTCCTCGACGAGGCGCTCGCGCAGCCTCTCCCGCGTCTCCGGTGAGAGCTTCAGGCCGTCCCGGAGGTAGCGGTCCGTGCTGCCCCAGTTCTCCTCGATGGTGGCGAAGGCGGCGGCGAGGTACTCGGAGCGCGCTCCGAAGAGCGGGTTCAGAAGATCCAGGACCTCCTGCGACATCCCCACCGACGACGTGTCGCTCCGCCGGATCCTGTACCGGCGGCGCGTGTCGTCGGACTTGAGGTAGTCCGCCTCGATGGCTTCCCTCTCGACGCCGACGGCGAGCAGCGAGACCGCCACCGACAGGCCGGCCCGGTCCTTGCCCGCCGCGCAGTGCATGAGCGCCGGAACGCTGTCCTCGGCCAGCGCGTGCAGCACACGGCTGTGTTCCGCGGTGCGGTCCGTGATGATGGCCCGGTAGGAGGCGATCATCCGCGCGGTCCCCTTGCCGTCGGCGAGGATCGAACGCAGCTGCTGGAGATTGCCGTCCCGCACCAGCCGCCAGAACTCGGCGCCGTCGGCCGGGTCGGAGAGCGGAATGCTGACGTTGCGGACGCCCGGCAGTTCCACGTCGTGACCGTCGAGCTTGTGGTCGGCCGCGTTGCGGAAGTCGAAGACGGTGTGCAGGCCCAGGCCGGCCAGGAACGCGGCGTCCGACTCGGTGGCGTGCGCCAGGTGGCCGCTGCGGTAGAGGCGCCCCATGCGCACCCTCCCGCCGTCGACGGTCGGGAGCCCGCCCACATCACGGAAGTTGCGCACACCGGTGAGCTCGACGTCGGTCGGCGGAACCTCTGGCAGCTGCGTCACAAGGACTCCTGGAGTGTCTGGCGCCGGCGCCGCTCGCCGACGAAGGGCACGCTCGCGACGATACGACATGGGCGCAGCAGGCAATGGCTATGCCCTCGACGGGTAAGGGTCGCCCCGCACTGCACGGCGGGCGCGACGACAGCTACGGCACCTCGCCGCGTTGTCGGAACATCCACAGGCGCAACCGGTATACGGACGTCCCCCCGCCGTGCGACGCACCGCATCCGGCGCCGCGCGCCGATCCACCGGGAAAGGTGGACACCCCCTTGGGTGAGCGCTCACCTGGGTGTGCCGGAGGTGTGGGCATCGTGTCCGTCTTGGGGCATTTAGGCGAACATGCCGGTCTTGTGCGGGAGATGGAGGGTCCTGGGTGAGCGGGATCATATCCGTGACGGTGTGTGGCGGAAAGGCCGACGGGCATTCCCCGTCCCGCGCGGAAAGCCAAGATCCGTAATCCACGGAGTGTGACGGGAATTCCGTGCCGGAATTGCGGCGGGCATTCCGGTCCGCAACCGGTGGCTTGTTCACCGCGTCCCGCCTCGCTTACGGTCACCGTCAATCCGGGCGGAACGCCTAATCCTGCCGCCGCCCGGAATCCGCACCGACCCACGTGTGGCAGGAGCGGGGGAACCAGGTAAGCCGCCGACCGGGAGATCCGGACGGCTCGGGGTCAAGTCGCGTCCGACGCGGCCGGGCATCTCCAGTCCGCACCCGACAGCTCACCTCGCAGGCGCCGGAGAGGAAAGCACCATGCCCGCAAAGGGTAAGCACCGCCGTACGAGGACCGGGCCGATCTCCCGAGGCGTTCTCGCCGCGGGGACCGGCGGCGCCGTCCTCGCCCTTCCGCTGATCGGCGCCACCGGCGCCCACGCCGCGGAGCAGTCCGCTCCGGCCACCAGGCCCGCGGCCGCAGCCGCCGCGCAGTCCGCCCCGGCCACGCCGGCCGCGAAGAAGGACAGCGCCACCACGACCTACTCCGTGGTCCCCGGCGACTACCTGGCGAAGATCGCGTCCGCCCAGAAGATCAAGGGCGGCTGGCAGAAGCTTTACCAGGACAACCGCGAGGTCGTCGGTGACAACCCGAGCCTGATCTTCCCGGGCATGAAGCTGACCCTCGGCGCCGAGGCGCCCGCGCCCGCCACCAAGGCCGCGCCCACCAAGGCCGCGCCCACCAAGGCGGAGCCGGCCCCGAAGGCTGCCGCTCCCGCCGGGAAGACGGCCGCGGTGCCGGCCGCCGCCGACTCCACCGCCGCCGCGAGCAACAGCTCCGGCTACACCACCCCGGTGGCCGGCGCCAACGTCACCACCCAGTACCGCGCCTCCGGTTCCAGCTGGGCCAGCGGCTACCACACGGGCTCCGACTTCCAGGCGGCCTCCGGTACCAGCGTCCGGTCCATCGGCCCCGGCACCGTCGTCTCGGCCGGGTGGAGCGGCTCGTACGGCAACGAGGTCGTCATCCAGCACAGCGACGGCATGTACTCCCAGTACGCCCACCTGTCCTCGCTCGACGTCTCCGCCGGCCAGACCGTCACCGGCGGCCAGCAGATCGGCCTCTCCGGCAGCACCGGCAACTCCACCGGCCCGCACCTCCACTTCGAGGTCCGCACCGGCCCGAGCTACGGGTCGGACGTCGACCCGATCGCCTACCTGCGCTCGCACGGCGTCTCCATCTGACGCGACCGCGAAGGTCCGGTAGTACAGCAGATGGTCCGCAGAGAGGGGCGGTGCGCGACGGCGCACCGCCCCTCTCCTTATTCCTGCTTTACCAAAACCTGACCGGGTGGTCTTTCTCACCACCCGTCAACCCCTTATTACGGTCGCGTAGGTCACAATCGACGGTGCAGGATATGCGCTTGTGGCAGACGATTCGAGAAATAGACAACGAGGCGTCATCGGGTCGTACGCGGCGATCGGCGACAGCTTCACCGAAGGCGTCGGAGACCCCGGTCCCGACGGGAGACTCGTCGGCTGGGCGGACCGGCTCGCGGTCCTCCTCGCGGACCGGCTCCCGGTTCCGGAAGCAGCGGCCGGGCCGGTGGACGACCCGCACGGGCATTTCCGGTACGCCAATCTCGCCGTACGCGGACGCCTCCTCGACCAGATCGTCGAGGAACAGGTGCCCCGCGCCAAGCAACTGGCCCCCGACCTGGTCAGCTTCTGCGCGGGCGGCAACGACATCATCCGGCCGGGCTCCGACCCGGACGACGTGGCCGAACGCTTCGAGCGCGCGGTCGCCGACCTGACGCAGGCGGTCGGCACCGTCATGGTCACCACCGGCTTCGACACCCGGGGCGTCCCGGTGCTCCGGCATCTGCGCGGCAAGATCGCCACGTACACCGCCCACGTCCGGTCCATCGCCGACCGCTACGACTGCCCGGTCCTGGACCTGTGGTCGCTGCGGTCCGTCCAGGACAGGCGAGCCTGGGACGCCGACCGGCTGCACCTCTCCGCCGAGGGACACACCAGGGTCGCGCTCCGTGCCGCCCAGGTCCTCGGGATCGAGGTGCCGGCCGATCCCGACCAGGGGTGGCCGCCGCAGCTGCAGCGCGGCACGCTCGAGGTGCGCCGCGACGACATCCTCTGGGCGCGCGAGTACCTCGTCCCGTGGATCGGGCGGAGGCTGCGCGGCGAGTCGTCCGGAGACCACGTCGAGGCCAAGCGTCCCGATCTGCTCCCGCTGTGAGAGCGGGTGCGTGACCGGGACCGGGGCGGTCGCGGACACGGGGCCCCGGCCCGCCCGGCTCACGCCGGCGGTGAGAGGGCCGGCCGGGCGAACCGCGGCCCGACGCGCTGCTCCCTTCCCGGTGCGGCAGACGACCCGTCAGGTACGCCGTCCAGGTACGCCGCCTCCCGCGGGGCGGCGTACCGGCCGGCGGCCGCGACCCGCGCCGGACGAACTCCGCTACGGAGTGATCAGGGGCAGGAGAGGACGCGTCGCGACCGCCGGTACGGCTCCGCCCGGGAGGGGTATCCGCAGCGGGCGGGCGGGTATCCGCTCCAGCACGCCACCCGCGAAGACGTCGTACAACGGCAGCGTCTCCAGGTGTACATAGCCGATATGGCAGTCGCACACCTCGAGCGGACAGCCGCGCGGGCCGAGGGCCCGGCGGTAGCTGCCGTCGTAGAGATTCCCCAGCTCGGCGGGGACGAAGTGACAGCGGCGCACCGTGCCGTCCCCGTCCACGGAGATGACCGACTCGCCCGTCCGGCAGGGCAGTCCGGCCGAGGAGTGCGGATACCGGCTGTACGGGAAGAGGGGGTCGAGGTCCGTCCAGCGGTCCGCCTCCTCGTCCGTGTAGGTGTGGCCCTCGGCGGCGTTGACCCACAGGTACACCTCCGGAGGAAGGTCGGCACGCAGCCGCCGGGCCTCGTCGAGATGGCCGTCGAGGCCGACGACTCCGACGCTGTGGCGGACGCCGAGCGCCGACAGCTTCCCGCAGGAGCCGAGGAACCGCTCGTACGGGGTCTGACCCGGGTGGTACGTGCACCAGAGGGCGACCTTCTCCCGGTCGGCGTCCGCCAGCCAGTCGGTGCGGCCGCCGAGATTGGTCTGGATGGCGACCCGGCCCACGTGCGGAAGCCGTGACAGTTCCACGATCGCCCTCCGGTACCAGGACCGCACCAGCCCCTCGCCCCACGGAGTGAACAGCACCGACAGCCGGTCGCCGGTCTGTGCGGCGGCCCATGCCGTGAACCGCTCCAGGGCCGCCCGGTCGGCGCGCAGCTGCTCCCGGCTGTCGCGCCGCTTCGCGAACGGGCAGTAGGGGCAGTCGTAGTCGCACGAGGCCAGCGGGCCCCGGTAGAGGATCGTCAGGTCCACGGTCATCGGCCCCCGCTCATCGGACTGCTCACTTCTGTTCGTAGGCGGCCATGGCGGCCCGCACGGCGGGGGAGAACAGCTCGGGGCCCAGCGCGTCGGAGTGGGCCAGACCTTCCGGCGAGAGACTGAGCAGGCCGGGGCCCGCGGAGTCGTCCAGCCAGCCGCGGTCGGCGAACAGCCCGAGTTCGGCCGGGAAGTCGGCGCAGGGGTCCGTGCCGAACCGCTCGCGGTAATCGGCGGGCGGCAGGCCCTCCGCCTGGAGCAGGGACTGGAGGAGGTGGCGTCGGCGCGCCTCGTCGCCGTCGACGTACCTGCCGACCTCCGCCCGGGAGAAGTCCTCCGTCGCGGTGAAACCGTCGATGATGCCCCGGATCTCCCGCATCTCCACGGCGTAGTCGAAGGAGTAGTGCAGGGACGAGGTGTACGAACGGGCACCGCAGCCCAGCCCGATCATGCCGTCGGTCTGGCACGCGTAGTCGTCCGGGCCCGTCCGCGGGGCGTCCGCACGGCGGAACATCCGCATCGAGACCTGCTCGTAGCCCCGCTCCAGCAGATGGTCCCGGCCCGCGCGGTACAGGCGCAGCCGTTGCTCGTCCCAGGCGGCGTCCGCGCCGTCCGCGCCGTCCGGGACGGCCGGTGCTTCGGTGGCGGCCTGCGTGCCCGCCGGGCCTCGCGCGCCGCCCAGCCGGCCGAGGCCGGTCAGCGGGCGCACGTACAGCGGGTAGAGGTAGAGCTCCTCGGGGTGCCAGGCGAGGGCCGCGTCCAGCGACGTGCGCCAGCTCGCCTCCGTCTGCCCGTCGATGCCGTAGATGAGGTCGATGTTGAGTACCGGGACGCGGGCGTCACGGATGCGGCCCAGGGCTGCCTCGACCTCGGACCGGCGCTGAGGGCGGACCGCCGCACGGGCCTCCGCGTCGACGAAGCTCTGCACCCCGATGCTGATCCGGGTGGCGCCGCGTTCGGCCAGCACCGCGAGCCGGTCCGCTGTCGCGGTGGACGGCGAGGTCTCCACCGACAGGGGTACGGACCGCAGATCGGCGCCCATCCGCTTCTCCGCGATGTCGCAGAGGCGGTCCAGCTCGCCGGCGGTGAGGAAGGTGGGGGTTCCGCCACCGAAGGCGGCGGCGGCGAAGCGTACCGGCTCGACGTCGCCCAAGGCCTCACGGACAGCCGTCGCCTGGCGCTCCAGCGCGTCGAGGTACCGCGTCGTCAGCTCGTCGGGTGCGCCGATGCGGGTGAACAGATTGCAGAAGCCGCAGCGGACCTCGCAGAACGGTATGTGCAGATAGAGGGAGAGGGCGTCCTTGCGCTCACCCGCCCACAACTCGCTCAGCGAAGGACGTCCGGCCGGGTGGTCGCCGAGCGGGCGGTAGGCGGTCTTGTGCGGGTAGGCGTAGACGTAGCTCCCGTAGGGCCTGACGTCCGTGCTCGTGGTGCCCGTCGTGTGCGTCGTGCCCGTCCGGCCGGTCGCGCTGGTCATCGGTTCGTCCCATGCTCGAGGAAGAAGTGGGCGTAGGGCACGGTCCAGACGGCTTCGTGGCCGATCCGGTGTCCGGTGTACCCGTCCTCGCCGTAGGCCGTGCCGTGGTCGGAGCAGACGATGGCGAAGCAGCGGCGGCGGCTGCTCGCGGCGGCGAAGAGCCGGCCGATATGCCGGTCCACGTACTCCAGAGCGGCGGCGTGGGTGGCCCGGGAGTCGCCTGCCTCGGCGGTGGCCCCGGGCAGGTGGAACCAGTTGGGCTGATGCAGGGCCGACACGTTGACGAAGAGGAACAGCCTTTGACCGGGCGCGAGTGCGGCGACGACCTGCTCGGCGCGGGTCACCTGGTTCTCGAAGGACGTGGGAGAGGCGACACCGAATCCGGGCTCCCAGTGGCTCTCCTGGAACATACCGGGCAGTACCGAGCCGAGCGGGGGGTGCCGGTTGAAGAAGCCGACACCGCCGATGCACACGGTGCGGTACCCGGCGTCCGCGAGCCCGGCGAGCAGATCCGGCGCGTCGTGGACGAACGTACCGTCCGCCGTGGACTCACTGCCCGCGAAGCGCGCCGCGAACAGCCGCGGGTGCGGGCCGGGGGCAGCGGGTGTCGGAAGGAATCCGGCGAACATGGCCTGGTGGGAGGCGTAGGTGAAGCTTCCCGGTGCGTGTCTTCTCTCCCAGACGCCCCCAGGCAGGTGCCGGGCGAGATGGGGAATGCGCCCGGCGGCGGCCAGCTCCACGGCCACGTCGTAGCGCAGGGTGTCCAGGGTGACCAGCAGCAGATCGTGGGTGCCCACGACCGCGTTCATATCGGGGTCACGGGCGTCCATGACGCCGTACGCGGAGTCAGGCGGCGTGGGTGGCACGGTGGTTCCTCGTTCGGTCGTTCTTCGACGGGTCGGGGTCGGACCGCCCCGTCCTCGGCGGCTGGTGGTCGGACGGTTCGTGGCCGGACTGCCTGTTGCCCGAGGACTCCGCGCTCGACGACGGTCCGTAGCGCGACGGCTCGTCGCCCGGAGGCTCGTTCCCGGACGGTTCGTGGCCGGACGGTTCGCGGCCGGACGGTACGTGGCCGGACGGTTCGTGGAGCGGCGGATGCCGCATCGACGGGCCGATTCCCGGCGGGGCCCCGTGCCGCAGTACGGCGGCGACCTGCGCCCGGTAGGTGTCCATGCCCTCGGCGCCGCTGCCCGGCAGGCCGGTCAGGCGCGGCAGGAGATCCCCGAACGCGTTGACCTCGCCGACGGCGAAGCGCCGCCAGCCGGTGGAGGGCAGGAGATCGACGCCCACGCACAGCGTGTCCGGGAAGCAGGCGGCGGCCCGCTCGCACATCTCCAGAGCCTCGTCCCAACTGCCGCCCGCCGCCTCGACGGCTGCCCGGACCTCGTGCAGATCGCCGCGGCCACCGCCCAGGTGCAGATTGGTCATGGGGGAGCGGCTGGTCCGTACGACCGCGTGGGTCGCCCGGCCCGCGATCACCACGACCCGGAGATCGGCCACCCGGCCGCCCCGTACGGAGGCCTTGGGCAGCCAGCGCTCGATGTGCAGGCCGTCCGGTGCGAGAGCGTCGACGACCGCGGCCACCTCGCGCTCCGAGGTGTACGTGCGCAGCCGCAGCGAGTTGAAGAGGCGGCCGGCCGCGTCCGTCTCCACGGACGTCGTCGCACGCACCCGGCCGGGGCCGGCCGTCTCCAGCGCCAGCACACCGGAGGCGGAGGAGCCGTGCGCGAGCTTCACGAACGCCCGCGGCATGCGGTGGCCGTCCAACAGCCGGCGTACGTCCGTCCAGCCCCCCACGGGGGCCGCGGCCGCGGCGGCGCCCGACGTGGGGGAGTCCGGTACCCGCACCCCGGCGGAGTCCAGGGCAGCGTGGCAGAGCCGCTTGTCGAAGAGCACCGCGATGTCGCGGGGACCGTCCAGCAGCACGGCGCCGGCCGCGTCGGCCGCCCGGGCCACGTCCCGTACCGCAGAGGTGAACCGGGTGTACCAGAGGGACGACCCCTCCACCCTGGCCGGGTCGTCGACCTCACGCAGCAGCCGCTCGACCTCGGCGTCCTCGCCGGGCGAGTCGATACGGACCAGCTCGCCCGGCAGGAACGCCGCTCCGCCCCGCAGCACCTCACGCCAGGGGACGGTGCGCGCCGGTGGCAGCCCGGCGGTGCTCAGTGCCTCCTGGAACAGGGCCACCCTGCGGTTGCCGGGATTGCCGACGACCGCGAGGGGCGGCGCGCTACTCGCTGACGACGACATAACGGCTCTCGTCGTCCTCGGGGTCCCAGTCCTCCGCCTCGGTCAGATCGACCTGCACGCCCGCCTCGGCGCAGACGTCACGGATCCGGGACATCAGCGGTTCGGTGAGGTAGTGGTGGTGGAGGTCCAGACAGGAGAGATGGGTGAGCGGCTGCCCTTCGAGCAGGGCCAGGGCACCCGGGTCGCCGAGGGTGCCCATCGACAGCGCGAGGGAGTCCAGCTGGGCGACGACCGGGGCCGAGGCGAGCGCGGCCGCGAACTCGTCCTGGATCTCGCTGTTCTGCAGACCGAGGTGGCGCAGGGCCGGAAGGACGGTGCCCGACAGAACCGGCCGTATGTCCTCGACCGTGGCGTCGCCCCCGTACCACTGCGTACCGAACCAGAGTTCCAGTCGCTCCAGGGCGGGCAGCTCGGACGCGCCGAGCGCCCGGACGACGTGGCCCGGCAGTCCGCCGGACTCGAACCGGAGCGTCCTCAGGGCCCGATGCCTCACCGGTCGCAGCCGCAGGTTCTCCTCGTCCGGGAACTGGCCGCCCCCGCCGCGCACGACCAGCTCCTCGAGGAGGGGGAAGGCCTCGAACACCAGGGTGATGTCGCACATCCGCAGCCAGGAGACCTCGCACTCCTCGCTGGTGACATCGGCGAGGAACAGCCCGCGCAGCTCCGGGAAACGGTCCGCGTCGGACGCGATGAGCTGGACCACGGGGGCGATGGACGTGTAGTCGCCCTCCCACCACGGCCCGATCAGCAGGGCACGGACCCGGCTCGTGTCGACGGCCGACAGGAACTGCCGCCACACCTGCGGGAACAAGGGGCCGTCCGGCTCGCACTCCAGCCGCCAGGCGACCGTGTCGGCCGCGGGCAGCGGTGCCGCCGTGGCGTCGGGGGCCGGGAGGGTGAGGACCGGCAGGCCGTGGAAGACGTCCGGGTGCTCGACGTCGAGATGTTCGATCTCGGTCATCGCCGCATCACTCCGCGACCATGGTGTAACGCCCCTCGGCGCCGAGGTCGTCCCACGGGGTGCAGCGCTCGGACAGATCCACCCGCACCCCGTGAGGCTCCAGGGCCTCCTTGACCCGGCGCTCCATCGGCTCGGTCAGGAAGTGGTGGTGCAGGTCGAGCGAGGAGAGGTGGTGGAGCGGCTGGCCCTCCAGCAGAGCCGCCGCCCCTTCGTCACCGAGGGTGCCGAAGGACAGGTCGAGGGTGCGCAGACGCGCGACGACGGGTGCGGAGCCGATCGCGGCCGCGATCTCGTTCTGCAACTCGCTGTTGCGCAGGCCCAGGTGGTGCAGGCGGGGGAAGCGGGTGCCGCTGAGGAGGGGAGCCAGGTCCGGCAGGGTCGCGTCACCCCCGTAGTTCGAGACGCCCAGCCACAGGTCGAGGCTCTCCAGTGCCGGGAGTTCGCTGTCCAGGATCCCGCGCACCACTTCGGCGGGGAGACCGCCGGCCTCTATGGAGAGGGACCGCAGGGAGGCGTGACGTGTCGGGGGGAACTCGAGGCCCGTGCCTCCCCGCACGCCGAGGGTCGTCAGCCCCGGGTAGGCGGTGAGCAGGGCCGTGACGTCGGACTGCTCGATCCAGGAGATCTCGGCCTCCTCCATCACCAGATCCCCGACGAAGACGGCTTCGAGCGAAGTCAGCCGGTGGGCCGCGGCCACGACGAGGCCGACGGGGTAGGAGGACGGGTCGTCGTACACCTCTCCCCACGGGCCGATGACCAGGGCCTTGACCGCGGACGGGTCGACCGTGTCGAGGAAGGCGGCGAACCGGTCCTCCCACGTTCCGCCCTCGTCATCCATGTCGTACGGGTCGACGCCGATACGCCAGGCCACGGCGTCCGCCGCCGGAGGGTCGGCCTCCTCGGACTTCTGCTGGAAGGTGACGACCGGGAGGCCGAACAACTCGCGCAGGTGTTCCACACCGGACATGGCACTGAGCTCCTGATGCTGAGGACGGTTGATGTCCGCAAGGTGTATCAAGTGCCACTGACAATCGTGCAGGCGGCCCCTCGACGGCGTAAGGCCGGTTGTCGGACCCCCGTCGTAGCGTTGCCTCCACGGTCGGCACACCGGGTGCCGCCGTGGAGGGGAGACGTCTGTGTACCGGCAGGGCGATGTGCTGATCATGGCGCTGGAGGAGTCGGAGGTTCCCGCACGGTTCCTCGACGCACCGGGCGAACTGCGCGACGGGCGGGGGCGCCTGGTCCTCGCGCTGGGTGAGGTGACCGGACACGCGCACGCCGTCCAGGGGCCGGGCCGGCTGGTGCGCGAGGCGGGGCCGTTCGACCCGATGCTTCTCCATCTCCCCGAAGGCGGGCGGGTGGTGCACGAGGAGCACGCCGCGATCGCGCTGCCCAAGGGCTGGTTCCGCGTCGTGCGCCAGCGGGAGTACGCGCCGGGGGCGGTCCGCATCGTCGCGGACTGAGCCCGCGCCGCGGTGGGCGGCGAACGGCGTCGTCGTACAGGGGCGACGGAGTGCGGGACGAGCGGACGCGGCGACGGGAACGCGGCCGTGTGACACACGGCGCCGTCCGGACGGACGGCTACGGGACGAACCAGGGGACGGGAAGAACGATGCAGTACGTGAACACATGGCGGGCCGTTGCCGCAGCGACGGGAGAGGGGGACCGGAGTGCCGCCGAGGACGGGGTGCGACTCGCCTACCGCGGCGCCGGACTCGCCGAACCGGAGCGCATCATCTGGGCGGACTCGCCCAGGGCCGCGGTCGAGACGGTGGAGAAGCTGACCGACGCCGGCCGATCGGTACGCGAGGAGGTGCGCACCCGCCCCTGGGCGGAGGAGCGCCGACGGATGCACGACGAGCTGGGCCCGGCCGGCTGGTCCGCGCTGTGGTCGGCCACCGGAGCCCAGCTGTGGGAGACCACGGCCGCACTGGCGGAGCGGATACGTACGGGTGTCGTCGCGGAGCTCGCCACGCTGCCCGAGGACGAATCCGACATCCGGCTGGTGCTGCTCGACGCCGTACTCGGCCAGCACGACGCGGCCTGGCTCGCCGCCTTCGACGGCCGGGGCGACCGGCTGACAGGACTGGCCGAGGTCGCCAGGAACGCCGGATGGTGGTGGCCGTACGAGCGTGTCGTAGTGATCAGCGAACGGCCCGTGGCCCTGCACCGCGACGAGGCGGGGCGGCTCGACCGGGGTGACGGCCCGGCCCTCGCCTACCGTGACGGTTTCGCCCTGCACGCCTGGCGGGGAATGCCCGTGCCGCCCGAGTTCCTCGAAGGACTGGGGAGCCTGACCCCCGAGCGTATACGCGCCGAGGAGAACGCCGAACTGCGCCGCGTCATGCTCGAGTACTACGGCTACGACCGCTATCTCGCGGAATCGGGCGCGGAGCCCGTGCACCGCGACGAGACCGGAGTCCTCTGGCGTATCGCTCTGGAGGGCGACGAGGACGTGGCGATGGTCGAGGTCGTCAACTCGACGCCCGAACCGGACGGGACGCACCGGACCTACTGGCTGCGGGTTCCCCCCAGGATCAGCACCGCCAAGGAGGGTGTCGCGTGGACCTTCGGACTCGACGGCGCCGCGTACGCCCCGGTGCGCCAGACCTGACCTGGCGGGTCGACCTGGCCTGGCGGGCCGTCACGGCAGACGGTGGCGGAACGGGTACCCGGCGCCCACCCGTTCCTCCGCCCTCGACACCGTGCGTATGCCTCAGCCCGTCAGGGCGGAGCGCTGCAGGCCGAGTTCGCGGGCCAGCGCCTCCTCGGTCCACCGCAGCGTCGTCGCCCGGGACAGCGGTCCGCCGTACGACGTCATCTGCAGGGCCAAGCCGTCCAGGAGGGCGGTCAGCCGCCACGCCACGGACATCGGGTCGTCGCACTCGAACTCGCCGGTCGCTGCTCCCTCTTCGATGACCTCGGCCAGCTCGGCCTTCCACTGCTGGTCGAGATCACCGGCCACCTCGCGCAGCGCCGGGTCGCGCAGGGATGCGGCCCAGCCCTCGATCCACAGCCGCCAGCCCTTGGCCTGCCCGCTGGGGGCGTACCAGCGTACGGCGGCCCTGAGCCGCCGGACCGCCGTGGTGCGGCGGCCCATCAGCTTACGCAGATGCGCCAGATCGGCCTCGGCCGCATACGCGAAGGCGGCCGCCACCAGCTTCTCCTTGGAGGAGAAGTGATAGAGCACCAGCGCGTTGCTCACCCCGAGGACGGAAGCCACATCCGCGATCCGCACGGCTGAGACACCCCGCACCTCGATCTGCTCGACAGCAGCGCGCAGGAGCTCCTCACGCCGTTCCGCCACGCTCAGTCGCACTCTCGCCACGCCACTCACCCTAAGGGCACTCACCCTGAGGGCTGTCCCGCAATGCGCGGCGGGCGCGCGAGGACAGCTACGGCACCTCGGCACGTGGTCGGAACATTCCTCTATGTCCCGTATGTGGACGTCACTCCGCCGTGCAATGCCCCGCATCCGACGCCGCGCGCCGATCCGACGGAATCGCCCGACCACCCTCTGCGGGCGTCGGCAGTTGCCGGCGGGCGCGCGACGACCGGAGCGGCGCCCGCGTCACCGTGTCGGGAGGTCCACGGACATGCCGTAGGCGGACGCACTCCCGCCGAGTGAGGCGCCACATCCGGTGCGCGCGCTGATCGGGCGGGAACCGTGCGACAGCCCCCCACCGAGGCGCGACCCCGTGTGCCGGCTCCGCGCCGGGCCCCGTGCGCCGGCCTCGCGCACGGGCCCGTGCGCCGGCGCGCCGCGTACGGGCCGCGAGCCACGCTTCGGGCCGGCCTCGCGGCGCGCCGGCGCTCCCGATGGTGACGAGACCGGTCGCCGGACGCGGAATCCTTCGGCGTGCACGGACGTTGGACTCGGCATGACGGACATCCCATGCGGGGACGGCGCGTTGCTGCGGCTCCTCGACGAGCGCGACGGCCGAGAGGTGGTCACGCCCGAGCGGGCCCGGACGCCCCGGACGCCTCCCAGGATCCACGCCCACCGTCCGGGCGAAGGCGTCATCCGGATGTCCGCCCCCCCCCCCCCACA
>NZ_MDKB01000001.1:1107099-1180061 GCF_001715295.1 Streptomyces griseus
TCCCTCAGGAGACGTTTGTGACCGGCGCCACCCCCCATCCTTCGCTCCGCACCAGACTTCGCGCGCTGCGCCCCGCCGCCTTCGGCGCGGACCCGGACGGCGCACGGATGGAGCGCATCCGCCGCTCACCCAACTTCGCCGACGGGGTCTTCCAGAACCCGGAGGGCGCGCGCACCCGGCCCTCCGGCTCCATGCTCGAATTCGCCCAGGTCTACTTCCGCCGCGAGGAGCGGGCCCGGAGGTCGCCGGCCGGAACGGTCCCGGTCCACCCCACCACCCTCGCCGACCTGGCGAAACCGTCCGTCACGGGCCTTCGGCTGACCTGGATGGGGCATTCGAGCGTGCTCGCCGAGATCGACGGCCGACGGGTCCTGTTCGACCCGGTCTGGGGTGAGCGCTGCTCGCCGTTCGCCTTCGCCGGGCCGAAGAGGCTGCATCCCGTGCCGCTGCCGGTGTCCGGGCTGGAAGCCGTCGACGTCATCGTGATCTCGCACGACCATTACGACCACCTCGACCTGCCCACGATCAAGGCCCTGGCCAGGACGGACACGGTCTTCGCGGTGCCGCTCGGCGTCGGTGCCCATCTGGAGGCCTGGGGGGTTCCCCTCGACCGCATCCACGAACTCGACTGGAACGAGACCGCGCACATCGCGGGCATCGACCTCACCGCGACACCGGCCCGCCACTTCTGCGGCCGTGGGCTGCGCAATCAGCAGCACACGCTGTGGGCGTCGTGGGCCGTCGCCGGCCCGGAGCACCGCGTCTACCACAGTGGGGACACCGGCTACTTCTCCGGCTTCCGGCAGATCGGAGCCGACCACGGGCCCTTCGACGCGACGATGATCCAGGTCGGCGCCTACTCGGAGTACTGGCCCGACATCCACATGACGCCCGCGGAAGGCGTCCAGGCACACCTGGACCTGCAGGGCGGCCGGCCGCACGGTGTGCTGATGCCGATCCACTGGGGCACGTTCAACCTCGCCCCGCATGCGTGGGCGGAGCCGGGGGAGTGGATGAAGGACGCTGCCGAGGAGGTGGGGCAGCCGGTGGCGTTCCCGCGGCCCGGTGAACCGTTCGAACCGTCCGGGGAGGTTCCCTCGGATGCCTGGTGGCGGGCGGTGTCGGCACCGATCGCGCACCCCTGGCGTCGCCCGGAGGTGACGGATCCGGCGCCGGTGCGTCGCGAGGAGGTCGACCTTGCGGGCGAGCGGTGACGGTGAGGTCCGCACGCCTGACCGGTCCGACGGCCATCCTGGCCACCGGTCGTGCCGAACGCCGCTGCGGAACCGGGGCGCAGGCGCCGAAGACACTGCCTACGCCGACAGCACCTCGTCGAAGCGTGCGTAGGCCTCTTCGTCGAAGAGCACGAACCGGATGTCGGTGACCGGGGGGAACGCGGCCTCGCGGACCGTACGTACGGCGATCCGCGCCCCGTCATGGAGGGGCCAGCCGTAGACGCCGGTCGAGATCGCCGGGAAGACGACCGTCCGGGCACCCAGTTCCGACGCCACCCGCAGGGACTCCCGGTAGCAGGAGGCCAGCAACGCGGAACGGTCCTCCGTACGCGACCAGACCGGGCCCACCGTGTGGACGACGTGGGTGGCGTGCAGCCGGCCGGCTGTCGTCGCCACCGCCTGCCCCGTGGGCAGTCCCTTGCCGTAGTGCGAGGCCCGCAGTTCACGGCAGGCGGCGAGGATCTCCGGCCCGCCACGCCGGTGGATCGCGCCGTCCACCCCGCCGCCGCCCAGGAGCGAGGAATTGGCAGCGTTGACCAGGACGTCGGCATGCTCTTCGGTGATGTCCCCGCGCACGAGGGTGATCGTCGGTCGTGTCGGCATGCAGTCATTCTGCCGGGTTCAGGCCTGCCCGGCCGATGCCGCTCGCTGAGACGGCTTCGTCGGAGGCATCCCTCAAGACCTGCGGACCTGAGTCCGGCGGAAGGGCGAGCAGGTGGACGTGGGACCCGCCGCGTGACGTCCGCCGGATCATCGGCGGCGTCGGTCGACGCCCGGTGACCGTCTCCCCTCAGGAAGGGGAGGCACGTCGCCGGGCGTCGACCGGTGCGTTCGATCAGGCCACGGAGGGCCCGGCTCGCGACGAAGCGGCCCCGGAACCGCACCGGGAGCGCCGCTTCGGCGGATCCATGTCGCGTGCGCTCCCGGCACCGTAGCGGTGCCGCGGTGTGCTTCTCCCGTGTCGAGGGTGGGGCATGCCGCCGAGGGCGCCGCCGCACACGCCACCCCCGAGGCCGGGTCACTGCGGACGTGGCCCCTGGTCCGCGTCGCGCGGGGGAACCGTCTCGCCCGGAACGACTCGCAGAGTCGCGGCGCCGGAGCTGCCGGGGTCCGGTGCGGCCGCGTCCTTGTTCCTCAAGGCCCGGGCTTCCGCCTTGAGGATGCGCGCGGACTTCCCGGCGCTGCGGGCCAACTCGGGGAGTTTCTTCGCCCCGACCAGCAGGATGACCACGATCAGGATGATGGCGACTTCGCTCATGCCGAGCACGGTCAGTCCTCGCCGCCCTCGTCCTCGTCGTCGCCTTCGAAGAAGTCCCCTACCTCGTCGACGACTTCGGCCGCGACCAGGCCGCCGGCCACACCGACGGCGAGCCCCGCCGCGCCGACGGCGACGGCCGTGCCCACGCCGGGCCCCGAGCGGTGCCCTGCGTCGTGGTGACGGTGGTCCTCGTAGGGGCCGTGGCCCTCGTATCCCTGGCCGTACGAGCCGTGTGCCGGGCGGGCCGAGTGGTGCTCGACCAACTGCCGCACCCAGCCGTCGACGAGCGCGTTCCAGTCCTGGTGCGGAACGTCGTCGTGGCCGACGGTGAAGCGGGTGATCGCGTCGTGGCCTTCGGCGAAGAGGCCGCCGCGCTTGTCCGCCTCCAGCACGACCTCCACGCCGCCGGGGCCGGCGAGGAAGGTCACTTCGATCTCGTTGACCGCGTGGGCGTACTGCGGGGCCGGGGTGAGCTCGATCTCCTGGTAGAAGGGGAGCTGCTGACCCGTGCCACCGATGCGCCCGTACTCCAGGTCGGCGGATTTGAAGCCGAAGCCGAGCCGGCCGAACGCCTCGAGGATCGCTTCCTGCACCGGCAGCGGTCCTACTGCGAGCTGGTCGAGGTCTCCCTTGTCCTTGGCGCCGGCCACGGAGAGCTCGGTACGTACCCCGAGGACGATGCCGAGGCCCTGCCCGTACAGCTCGGTGATCGGGGTCTCCCAGGGCAGGGACAGCGTGAACGGCACGCTGTGTTCGGCTCCCTCGGCGAGCCGGAAGCCGCCGCCGACCACGAAGCGCTCGAAGGTGACGGTGCCGAGGCTCTCGCCGTCGTCGTGTTCGGCCTCGACCTGGGCGACGAGCTCCAGGGTGATGTGCTCGATGTCGAAGTCGGCGGCACCGCCCTTGAGATGGACCCGGCCGGTGAGGGCCCCGCCGGGGGCCGCGGATCCCGGGTCGAGGACGGTGTCGACGGTGGGGCCGCCCACACCGAGCGAGCCGAGCAGTCGTTTGAACACCATCGAGGCGTTCACTCCCTTGAGTGCGTATGAGGGGGGGCGAAAGGCGGTGGTCGCGCAGGAACGGGCATGGAACGGCGGCCACTTCCTCCGCTCTACAGGCATGTAGAAGTATAAGGGGCGTGTGTGATGTCGTGGCGCCCATCCCGGCTCCGGGTGGCTCGACTTCGCCGGTTCCCGCAGCTTGCCTCCGACCGCCCGACCGCCCGACCGCCCGACCGCCCGACCGCCCGACCGTCGAACCGCCCGACCGCCGNCCGTTCTCCTTCGGCCGCCTGTGGACGGTGCCCGCCGCCGCAGGGTCCCGGACCCTTGCGACGGCCGCTCCCGTGCACGGTACAGACATCGGCTGTCCTGCGGTGCGCTGCCCGTGACGGGAGCGTTTCGTCCAATGTCGCCGGTGTGCTCCCTTGCGAGGGGCGACGCACCGTACGGAGCCGCATGTCCCGGGCGCCGTCGCGAGGTGCACGGCCGCCCGGTACGGGGCGCGCCGGCCGACCGGGCCCGCGCGCCCCGTCACACCCGCTGCCACACCGGCCGTCTGCCGCCTGGCCTCCTCCGGACGGCCCGGCCCGGTATGCTGGACATCCTGCGACACCCATGGTGGCGCGCGGCGGTGGGGCCCGCCGTACCCGAACCGCGGCACCCGCCGCCGACGGTCCCTACTCGTGACGTCCGCATTCCCCTGCGCGGACGTGAAACCACGCGTAGGAGAGCCATGGCCCGTGAAGAGACCGGACTGCCGACGACGGCGCAGCCGCCCGGACCTGCCGCCGCTTCCGCAGCGGCGACCAGGCGCCGCCGGCGCTCCCACCTCGCCGTGCTCGCCGTCATCGCGGCCGGTGGCGCCCTCGGCGCCGTCACCCGCTACGGGGCGTCCCGGCTGTGGCCCACCGACCCGGGGACGTTCCCCTGGACGACCCTCACGGTCAACGCCGTCGGATGTCTGGTGATCGGTGTCTTCCTGGTGGCGGTGACCGAGGTGTTCTCGGTACATCCGCTGCTGCGGCCGTTCTTCGGCACGGGCGTGCTGGGCGGCTTCACCACCTTCTCGACCTACTGCGTGGACATCCGGAGCCTGCTCGACGAGGGGCACGCCGCGACGGCGCTCACCTACCTGGCGGCAACCCTCGTCGCAGCCCTCACCGCGGTGAGTACCGGCGCGTGGGGTGCGCGCCGTCTTCTGGCGAAGTGGAGCGAGCGATGAGCTGGACCACCGTCCCGGCGCTGCGGCTGACCGTGCTGGTCGCCGACACCGACCGCCGGCACCACCATCCGCTGTGCAGCGAGATCGTGCGCCGCGCCCACGCCGCCGGACTGGCCGGCGCGTCGGTCTTCCACGGCGTGGAGGGCTTCGGAGCGGGCCGTACCGTGCACACCACACGGCTCGTCTCCATGGCCGACGACCTGCCCGTCATGGTCGTCGTCGTGGACAGCGCGGAGCGCATCCACGCCTTCCTCCCGCAGCTGGAAGAGCTGGACGTCGAGGGGCCGGTGACGTTGGAACCCGTGCAGGAAGTCCGCTTCACCGCCTCCGGCGGGACGACGCCGTGAGCGACTTCCTCCTGGTGGCCGTCGGCGGCGCGGGCGGCGCGGTGCTGCGCTACCTGACGGACCGGGCCGTCCAGGCCCGGCACGGCACCGTCTTCCCGTGGGGCACCTTCACCGTCAACGTCGTCGGCTCACTGGTCCTGGGCCTGCTGACCGGTGTCCTGGCGGCAGGGGTGGCCGGGGACTCCGTGCGCCTGCTGCTGGGTGTCGGGCTGTGCGGGGGGCTGACGACGTACTCCACGTTCTCCTACGAGACCCTGCGCCTGGCCGAGAGCGGAGCCAGATTCTTTGCCGTGGCCAATGTGATCGCCTCGGTCGCGGCCGGCCTCGGCGCCGCTTCCGGCGGATACGCCCTGGGGCGGACACTCTTCGGCTGATCGCCCGCCGTCCCCCGGGCGGGGGGCGCCGCGGTGCCGTCGACGTGCCCTTTCCGATCCTGCTCGGCTTCCGGCACGTGTTTTCGGGATGCATATGTTCGGCTTCGACGGGCACGCGCAGTTCAGCCCCGAACAAATGGCTGACCGGAACCCTTCGACGGCAGTCCCGATGACACGGCAGGCGGACGCATGGCGACGACCGAGAGTACTGACGAAAAGAGCGGCGGAAGCGGCCCGGAGCGCGTAGGCATTTCCACGGCCATGCGCAAAGCGGCCGGCCAGCTCGCGGAACTGCTCCAGTGCGAGCCTGCTTCCGTCTCCGCGATCAAGGCCACGAACGACGGCTGGACGGCCGATGTGGAGGTGGTCGAGATCGAGAAGATCCCCGACACCACCAGTGTCATGGCCTCCTACCGCCTCGAACTCGACGGCCAGGGACAGCTCATGGGCTACGAAAGAATGCGCCGGTATTCGCGAGGACAGGTCGACCGTTGACACCTGCCCCGTGCAAGGCCGGCGCATGTGACGCACATCGGAAGGAAGGCCGACCATGAGTCTCGTACAACAGAGCAACGCCTCCGGCAGCGGAGGCGGGTCCGGAAATCTCTACGACGTCCTCGAGCTCATTCTGGACAGGGGGCTCGTCATCGATGCCTTCGTTCGTGTTTCGCTCGTCGGAATCGAAATCCTCAAGATCGACGTCCGTGTCGTGGTCGCGAGTGTGGACACGTACCTGCGGTTCGCGGAGGCGTGCAACCGGCTGGACCTGGAGTCGGGCCGCAAGGCCCCGGCCCAGCTCACCGACATAGTGGGTGACACGGTGGAGAGCGGCGCCAAAGGAAAGTCGAAAGGAGCGCTGACGGGCGCGGTGGAAGCCTTCACCGAGTCCTTCCAGAGCGGGCGCGACAGCTCGGAGGAGAAGGAGAAGGAGACCACGAAGCGGCCGGCGCGCAAGTCCACCGCATCGAGCAGCAGCCGCCGTTCCAGCCGGCAAGGGGAGGAGTAGTACATGGCCACGTACGTCTACGCGATCACAGCGGCCGACCATCCGCTGCGGCTGGAGGGCCTGGCCGGTGTCGGTGACCCGCCGTCGGAACTGCGGACCGTGAAGACGCCTGAGCTGGGAGCCGTCGTCAGCGACACACCGCCCGGTCTGCGGGCCAAGCGCCGCGACCTCGTCGCCCACCAGGGCGTGCTGGAGCGGCTGATGGCTGACGGGGCCGTACTGCCCATGCGGTTCGGGCTCGTCGGACCGGACGACGGCCAGGTGCAGGACGCCCTCGAACGGGAGAAGGAGAAATACACGGCTCGCCTTGCCGAGATCGACGGATGCCTGGAGTACAACCTGAAGGTCTCCCGTGACGAGGAAGGCATGCTGAGGGAAATCCTTCGGGATTCGACCGAGGCGCGGGAACTCAGCGAGTACACACGCCGTAATCCGGGTGCGCAGGACAGGATGATGGCTCTGGGTGAAATCGTCGCTCGTGAAGTACAGGCCCGGCAGGAGGCGCTGGGACGCGACATCGCCGCTGTCTTCTCCCCCCTGGCCGAGCGTACGTCCGAGGCCGAACCGACCGCGAAGCACTTCCTGAACGCGTCCTATCTCGTGAAGCGGGACGAAGCGGCCGCCTTCTCGCAGGCGGTACACGAAGAGGCCGAACGGCGCGGCGACGAATACGAGTTCAGGCTGAACGGCCCGCTGCCGCCCTACAGCTTCGCCTGAGGCGGCGACCACCCTCGCGGAACCGCCCTCGTGAAACGGAGAAGCGTTTGTCATGGGCCTCATCGGGCAGATACTCACCCTTCCCCTCGCTCCGGTACGCGGCACGGCCTGGGTTCTCGACCAGGTCGTGCTCGCGGCCGAGCGCGACCATTACGACCCCGAGCCCGTACGTGGGCAGTTGGCGGAACTCGAGCGTGAACTGCTGAGTGGTGCCATCGACGAGGATGAGTTCGACCGGCGTGAGGACGAATTGCTGGATCGTCTCGAGATGTGCGAGGCGTACCAGGAGCGTCGGAACAGCGAATCCTGAGACGGGAGATTGAGGTGCTCGAAAGATGACGAAGAACGCGAAGATAGCTGCGGCCCTTGTGGGTGGATATCTGTTGGGCCGCACGAAGAAGGCCAAGATGGCGATCGGCTTCGGGATGTTCCTGGCCGGCAAGAAGCTGAACCTGGACCCCGCGCAGCTCGGCAGGATGCTCGCCGAATCGCCGGTCCTCGGAACGCTCAACGAACAGGTGCGCAAGGAGGTGGTGGGAGCCACGAAGACGGCCGCCACCAACGCCCTGACCCAGCGGGCGAGCGGCCTCGCCGACTCCCTGCACCGGCGCACCCTCGCTCTCGGGGACCCCGACGGCACGGTCGACCGTGCACAGGAGCGGGACGCCGAGGAGTACGACGACCAGGACGACAGCGGCACGACCGACGACGACCGTCAGGAGCGGGCCGAGAAGAAGCCCGCGCCGCGCCGCAGGACTTCCGCCACGTCCACGGCGAAGACCGCTTCGAAGGCCACGGCCAAGTCCCCGGCGAAGTCAGGGGGCCGGTCCGCTTCCGGAGGCGCTCGTTCGGCGTCCGGCGGTACACGCAAGAAGACCTCCTCCGGTGCCCGTAAGGCGACCTCGTCCGCCCGCAAGGAGCGGGGTGGCGCCAATGGCTGACTCGACGTTCGGCAAGGTCAGGGAAGAGGTGGCGAACAACCCGGCCACCGACCGGCTCAAGCAGGAGCTGCAGAGCTACCTCACGGCTCGCGCCCAGCACGCGGTCACCAGCCTCGGCCACCGGCTCGGCGAAGGCGTCAGCTCGATGGCCGAAGGCAAGGGAGGCGGTCTCACCGGTGCGGCCAAGACCATCGCCGAGGGGGGCCGGCACCTCAGCGAGGGCAAGTCGCCCGCCCAGGCGGCCATGTCCGCCGGCGCTTCGCATGTGAAGGACGCCCTCAAGGAAAAGGTCAAGGGACTGTTCGGCAAGGGACGTAAGAGCGGCGGCGGCAAGTCGAAGAGCGTCACCATCAGCGAGGACATCGACGTCGGCGTGCCGGTGCGCGAGGCGTACGACCAGTGGACGCAGTTCCAGGAGTTCAGCACCTTCGCCAAGGGCGTCGTCAGTGTCGAGAAGACCGACGACACCAGCAGCAACTGGAAGGTGAAGGTCGCCAAGTCCACGCGCAGCTGGAAGGCGAACGTCACCGAGCAGGTGCCCGACGAGCGGATCACCTGGACGACCGAAGGCGCCAAGGGCACGGTGAAGGGCGTCGTGACCTTCCACGCGCTCACCGACGATCTGACACGGGTCCTGCTCGTCCTGGAGTACTTCCCGAAGGGTCTCTTCGAGAAGACCGGCAACATCTGGCGGGCGCAGGGCCGCCGGGCCCGGCTCGACCTCAAGCTCTACCGCAAGTTCATCATGATGCGCGGTGAGGCGACCGACGGCTGGCGCGGCGAGATCCGGGACGGAGAGGTCGTCGTGGGACACGACGAGGCCGTCGAGGAGGAGGAGTCGCAGGCCGAGGAGTCGCGCGCCGAGGAGGACCCCGGTGCGGACGGTGCCGAGTCCGAAGAGACCGCGGACGGGGACGACGAGCCCGACGACGCCTACGCCGACGAGGAGGAAGGTTTCACGGACGGCGAACCGGAGGAGGACGAGGATCCGGAGACCGCCGACGAGCCCCCCGCCGAGGACGGTACCGACGAGGAACCTCTCGACGGTGACGAAGCCGAGGACGGTGACGAAGCCGAGGAGGGCGAGTTCGAGGAGGACGACGAGCCCGAAGAGGCCGAGGAGGGCGAGTTCGAGCAGGACGACGAGCCCGAAGAGGCCGAGGAGGGCGAGTTCGAGCAGGACGACGAGCCCGAAGAGGCCGAGGGCGACGAGGAGTACGACGACGTCGACGAGCCCGGACAGGGCGAGGAGGCCGAGGAGCCGGCCCCCCGCGGCCGGCGCCGGACCGCATCGGCGCGTGACTGACGTGCCTCGCAGATACGACCACAGCGGACGGGGCTGAAGTCACATGTCCGATTCACTGGCCGGCCGGATGGGGAACTCGTCGGGAGTTTCCCCGTACGGGCAGCAAGGATCCTCCGCGAATCTCGCCGACATCCTCGAGCGCGTTCTCGACAAGGGAATCGTGATCGCGGGAGATATCAAGATCAATCTTCTCGACATCGAACTGCTCACCATTAAATTGCGGCTGCTGGTCGCTTCCGTGGACAAGGCCAAGGAAATGGGTATCGACTGGTGGGAGCACGATCCCTCGCTCTCCTCCCGGGCGCGCCCCGAGCAGCAGGTGGACGGGGGCCGCGCACCGTCGGGTGACGGGCAGCAAGGCGCCCTCGCCGAGGAGAACGCGCGGCTCCGGGCAGAGATCACGGAATTGCGAGCCGCGGCGGGACTGACCGCCGGCTCCGGCGCGCACACACCCGAACCCCTGCCGGGAACGGCCGGGGAGTCGGAAGGTGAGGAACGACAGTGACGGTGAACGTCGACCCGGCAGCCGGGCAGGGCCTCTCCTACGTCTACGCCGTCGGCCGCACCGGCACTCCTCTCGACACGGCGCCGGACGGGCGGCCGGGCCTGGAGGACGGCCCGCTGCGGACCGTCGCGGGCGGTGGCCTGGTCGCGGTGGTGTCCACTGTTCCGTCCGCGTCCTACGACTCGGCGGGCATCGCGTCCCGGATGGCGGACCTCGACGCGCTCGAGGTCCTGGCCCGTACCCACCACTCCGTCGTCGAGTTCGCCTCTGCGCACGCGACCGTCCTCCCGATGCGGCTGGCCACGGTGTACGTCGACGACGCCCGGGTGCGGTCGATGCTCGAGGAGCGGGAGCCGGAGTTCGGTGCCCTGCTGGCCCGTCTCGAAGGCCACGTGGAGATGGGCGTCAAGGTCTATGCCGATCCCCGCAGCGCTGCCACCCCCGCCCCCGCGGGCGGCGGACCGGGGAGCGGGCAGCCGTCGAGCCCCGGACGCGCGTACCTCCAGCAGCGCCGGGCACAGCGCCAGAACCACCGGGACGCCTACCGGGCGGCCGGGGCCGTGGCGGCCGGCATCCCCGCACGGGTGGAGGGCCTCGCCGAGGCCCGTGTCTCGCACCGGCCCCAGCAGGGGGAACTGGCCCGCGCGGCGGGCGAGAACATCGCCAACGAGGCGTATCTGGTCCGGGCATCACAGGAGGAGGAGTTCCGCCGGGCGCTCCATGGGGTGGCCGACGGTTTTCCGGGCGTCGAGGTCGAGGTCACCGGTCCGTGGGCCCCCTACTCCTTCGCGACACCGCCGGAGAGCGAGGGCGGAACCCGATGAACGGCGAGCTCCCCGAGGAGGGTCTGCCGGGTGCCGGTCCTGCCGGGACCGGCACCCGGCAGGCAGCTGACGCCGATGATTCCGTCGAATCCCTGGCGGGCCGTGAGATCGCACTCATCGACCTGCTCGACCGTCTGCTGAACGGCGGCGCGGTCCTCACCGGTGACCTGGTGCTGTCCGTCGCCGATGTGGACCTGGTCCACATCAATCTGCGGGCCGTCATCCGGTCGATCACCTCGGACGAACCGGCTCCCTGGTGAGGCCGGCCCGCCACGGACGCGCCGACGAGCGAGGAGACAGCGCATGAACGACACGGAGGGACCGGGCCCCCAGGGGGCCGATCTGCACGAGGTGGCACAGGCGGCAGCGCGTGCTTTCGACCTCGTCCCCGCGGGACCCGGGGAGCGGAAGACGCAGAACGCCGCCACCCGGCGGCTGGAGACCGATCCGGACACGGTGGAACGCGATCTCATCAAACTGGTGCTGACCATCGTGGAATTGTTGCGCCAGCTCATGGAACGTACCGCGCTGCACAGGGTCGACCAAGGCGATCTGGGTGAGGATCAGGAAGAACGCATCGGTCTGACGCTGATGATTCTCCAGGACCGGATGACAGAACTGTGCGAGCGTTATGGCCTGACCATGGACGACCTCAATCTCGATCTGGGGCCTCTGGGCTCCCTGCTGCCCCGCGACGCCGCCTGAAACAATCGGCACAAGAGGTAATTCCCTTTGTTTCAGCCGGGATCGAGCGGCAACACGCATAGCATGACTGCAGAGAACGAAGACACGAAGAACGCGAACGGCGCCACGGAGAAGAACGGTGCGCGTACCGAGGCAGCCGCTGCCAAGGGTCGGCGCACCACCGCTTCGGCCGGGAGCAGCGCCAAGGCGAACTCGGCGGTCGCAGCCTCGAAGGCCACGGAATCGGCCGAGGAGGCAGGGAAGGCCGCCCGGTCCGTGCAGTCCGGAGTCCGCTCCGCGGGGGAGGCGACGAAGCGCGCCGCGGCCGCCGGGTGGGACACCGGACAGCAGACCGTCAGGTCCACGGCGGGCAAGGTCGCCTCGACCGCCACCACCGCGTGGACCGTCGTCAAGAACCGCAAGGCGATAGCGGCGGGCGCCACCGCGGGTGCCGTCGGCCTCGTCGGGGGCGCCTTCGCCCTCGGCCGCCAGACGGCCAAGGTCCACGGTGGGCCCATCACCCGGCTCACCGGCGGACGGATCTGACCGCACCGCGACGGACGGGCGGTATCGACGGAGGGCCGGCAGCGGGACTGCCGGCCCTCCGTCGCGTGCGGGGGCGTACGCCCGGACAAGGACTCGCACACCGATGACCGGCGCGTACCTCGCTCGGGGCGGGTGCGTGCAGGCGCCCGCGCATCGGCCGTGCGTCGGCGGACCGAACGGCCCGTGTCTGCGCACGGACGTCCGTGCTCCGGCCGTCGGCTGTCGCTGAATCTCCGCTTCGGGGGCGTCGTCCAGCCGGATGTCACCGACGTCGTGCCGAACAATGGCCTTCACGGGGCTCCCTCCGGGATGTCCCATGACACGCCGTCCGGGCACCCCGCCCTCGAATCGATATACAGCTAGATGTCCGGCTTGCTCTCTTGCGGGATGCTCCTCGCCCCCCTCTCGGTCTCACGGGCCGCCGGACGGAACGGCCCGTCCATGACGTGCGTGCCTCGCACGCGCGAGCGAGGTCCGGACTCCTGTCCCGCGAGGCTGCGGTGGGGATTCGGCTACCTGTGCGAGGCGTCATCCCGGAGCGGGACGCCGGGCGGGCAACTTCGACAACTGTGCGCCGGGCGGGGGTGATCCGCGACTACCGTGGGTTGCCGGTGATCAACGGTGGGCTCATATCGGTCGGGTCTGTCAGGCCGTTGACCCGTGCCTGACCGACCCCCGTAGGCGCACCGGACGAAAGCCGGTTCCCGGTGCCCCGCGTACCGAGGACGACCATGTCTCTACTTCGCGCCCCCTCCGCGCGACCGGAACGCCGCGAAGGCGGGCGGCACGGCCGCCCGGGCGGCCGGGCGCACCCGGCCGCGGGCCGGCCGCGCTCCGCACCGCACGCCCCCGACGCCCGCCTACGGCAGCAGATGCGGCGCACGGCCCTCCTGCCGGTCGTCGCCGCCGTGCTGAGCGGAACCGCGGCCGTCATCTTCACCGTGCGGTTCGCCGGTGTCCGGCCGTCCGGCAGCCTTCTGGCGGCGCTCGGCGGCTCGGCGGCGCTGGCCGTCGCGGCGGTGGCCGCGGCCTTCCTGGGAGCCGACCGGGCCGCCGCCGGCGTGGTCGACCGCTGCCTCGCCCTCCGGCGCACCAGCGCCCGGTACGTCTCCGACCTGGAGCGGTTCGTCGACCAGCTCCACGAGGGCGGACCCGTGCCTCCCGGATCGGCCGGACCGCCCACCGCCCCCGACGGTGACCCCTTCGACCTGCTCGCCCAGGACATGGGGCGGGCACAGGACGGAGCCGTGGCCGCCGTCGTCCGGGCGTCCCAGCTGTTCAGGAACGCCGGGAACGAACAGAAGGTCGAGGTCTTCGTCAATCTGGCGCGGCGCCTGCAATCCCTCGTGCACCGGGAGATCCAGATCCTCGACGAGCTGGAGCACCGGGTGGAGGACCCCGATCTGCTCAAGGGCCTCTTCCACGTCGACCACCTCGCGACCCGCGTCCGCCGGCACGCCGAGAACCTCGCGGTCCTCGGCGGAGCGGTCTCGCGGCGGCAGTGGAGCAGTCCGGTCACCGTCACGGAGGTGCTGCGCTCGGCGATCGCCGAGGTCGAACAGTACCCGCGGGTCAAGCTGGTGCCACCGCTCGACGGCACGCTGCGCGGCCACGCCGTCGCCGATGTGATCCACCTGCTCGCCGAACTCGTCGAGAACGCGACCGTGTTCTCCGCCCCCCACACCCAGGTGCTGCTGCGGGCGCAGCGCGTGACCGCCGGACTCGCCCTGGAGGTCGAGGACCGCGGACTCGGCATGCCCGTTCCCGAGCAGAAGCGGATGAACGACCTCCTGTCCGACCCCGACCAGGTCAACGTGGCCCATCTGCTGGAGGACGGCAGGATCGGCCTGTTCGTCGTCGCGTCGCTGGCCCGCAGGCACGGCATCGCCGTACGGCTCCAGAGCAACATCTACGGCGGAACGCAGGCGGTGCTCGTACTGCCGCAGGTCCTCCTGGGCATCGACACCGAGGCGCAGGACCGTACCGGCGAGATGCCCGTCCCGCAGCCGTCCGCCAGGCCCACCGGTGCCGCGCACCCGGACGCGCCGCCCCCCTCGCCCCGGCAGTCCGCGCCCGGGCACGACCGGCCCGGTGGACAGACCGGCCGCCAGGGCGAGGCGCCGCCGCTTCCCCTGCGCGCCGAACGCGTCGACCGGGCGAACCCCGCCACGGGCGCGCCGGCCGCAGGCGCCCCGGGGTTGAGGGACGCATCCCCGGACCGCCCGCAGCTTCCCCGGCGCAGCAACCAGGAGCATCTGGCTCCTCAGCTCAGGCAGGCCCCCGCCCCGCGGGTGGAGGACGGGAACGCCCTGCACGACCCCGGCCTGCTGGCCGCCTTCCGGAGGGGCATCGACCTAGCCGAGGCCCGGTCGGCGGACGACCTGGTGGCCGCATCCCCGCACGACCCGGCCTCAGCCCTGCCGCGGCAGGCGGCGCCGAGCGCCGCCACGGGCACGGCGACGGGTGAGGGGCCCCCGCTCTCCGTCGGAGCGCAGCGCGGTCACGGCCTCGCCCCACTGCCGGTCCGCGGTCTCGCCGCCCCGGCGGAACCGGGCGGCTCTTCCGGGCCGCGGCCGCGGCTGCCCGGCCAGGACCGGGCGAGCGGGCCGGGGTGAGCCGTGAACGGAGCGAGCCGGGCGGAGCGTCCGGTCCCGGCCCCGCGTGGAGCCGGCCCGGACGACCGCTCCGCTCGGCCCGGCCTCCCGCCCCTTCGACCGACAACATCCCAAGGAGTAGATGCACCATGACGAGCGAAATGCCGTCCGGTCAGGTCTCGGACCTCGACTGGCTGCTGAGCGGGCTGGTACAGCGCGTGCCCTACACACGCAGTGCCGTCCTCCTCTCGGCCGACGGCCTGGTGAAATCCGTCCACGGCATGGACGCCGACAGTGCCGACCACATGGCGGCCCTCGCCGCCGGCCTGTACTCCCTCGGCCGCAGTGCCGGCGCCCGCTTCGGCGACAACGGTGACGTGCGGCAGGTCGTCGTCGAGCTCGACTCGACCCTCCTGTTCGTGTCCACCGCCGGATCGGGAACCTGCCTCGCCGTCCTCGCCGGCCGGGAGGCGGATGCCGCCGTCCTCGGCTACGAGATGGCCATGCTGGTCAAGAGCGTCCGCCCCTATCTGATGACGCCGCTCCGGCAGCCGGCCGGAGCGTCGTTCACCCCGGGGCCGTGAGGATGGCGGCCCCGCAGGAAGGGCCGTTGCTCGACGACGAGGCCGGCCGCCTCGTCCGCCCGTACACCGTGAGCAACGGCCGGACGCAGCCGACGACCGTGCTCGACCTGCTCTCCCTGGTGATGGCGACGGGGAGCGCGCCACAGACCCCTCTCGGGCCCGAACACACCGTTGCCCTGGGGCTGTGCGAGGCCCCCACCTCCGTGGCCGAGATCGCCGCCCACCTCCGGTTGCCCGCGGTCGTCACCAAGGTCCTCCTCTCTGACCTGGTCGACTGCGGTGCGGTCACCGCCCACGCCCCCGCCTTCCATGACATGCCCACCGACCGATCCCTGCTGGAGGCAGTGCTCGATGGTCTACGACGACAGCTCTGACAGCGCCGGAAGCTCCGAGTACTTCCCCGTTGCCCTCAAAGTCCTGGTGGCCGGTGGGTTCGGCGTGGGGAAGACGACGTTCGTGGGGGCTGTCAGCGAGATCGCCCCGCTGAGCACCGAGGAACTCCTGACCCAGGTCAGCGTGGCCACCGACAGTCTCGAAGGCGTCGAGTCCAAGACGGCGACCACCGTGGCCATGGACTTCGGCCGGATCACACTCTCCGAGCAGCACGTGCTCTACCTCTTCGGGACACCCGGCCAGGAGCGCTTCTGGTTCATGTGGGACGAACTCTCCAAGGGTGCGCTGGGTGCCGTGGTGCTGGCCGACACACGACGGCTGGCGGAGTGCTTCCCCGCCGTCGACTTCTTCGAGCGCCGGGGCATCGGATTCATCGTCGCGGTCAACCAGTTCGACGGCGCCTACCACTACGAACCGGACGAGGTGCGGGTGGCCCTCGACCTGATGCCCGACGTACCGGTCGTCCTGTGCGACGCCCGGATCGCCAGCTCCGGGACGGGGGCCCTGGTCACTCTCGTCCAGCACCTGATCAACGCCACGGCACCGGCACCGCTGTCCGGCTCCGGAGTCCCCCGGTGATCCTTCACGGGGCCGTCCGGACCGTCCCGACCGTCGGCCCGGCCGCTCAGGACAGCGCGAAGCAGTCCGCCAGGAGACCCAGCTGGGCGGCGAGCAGTGTTCCACCGCTGTGCCCCATCCCGGCGAACTGCCCCGCCGCCTCGAGGCCCACCGAACCGTGCAGCTGCGCCCATACGAGGACTGCTCCTGCCAGGGCGGCCGCCGGCCGTGCCGAGTCACGGGCGGCATCCGGCACGTAGTCGGCCACCCATGCGGCCACCGCGTCGTCACCCGCGTGCCAGGCCGACATCTCCGCCACCAGGCCGCTGATCCCCGCGCCGGGTTCCCCGGCCGCGAACACGGGCAGGAACGGCCCGAGCACCGCGCGGGCACGGTCCCGGGTGTCGTCCGGGGCGACATACCCCGGGACCGGCGCGCCCTGGATCAGCAGATAGCGGTGCGGCTCCGCGACCGCCCAGGCCCGGTAGGCGCCGGCCAGCGTGCTCAGCCGTGCGCGAGGTCCCTGCGCGGCGGCGTCGGCCTGCGCCACGGCCTGCGCCACGGCCGCGGCGGCGTCGTCGTACGCGTCCCTGATCAGAGCGCTCAGCAGGTCCTCCCGGCTGGCGAAGTACCGGTAGAGCGCGGGACCCGAGAGTCCCATCTCCTTGGCGATCCTGGTCAGCGCGAGCGCCGCCACGCCCGATTCGGCCAGCTGCCGCAGGGCGGTGTCCTTGATCTCGGACCGGGTCTGCTCCCGGTACCGGGCCCGCGGGCTGTCCTTGGTTCGGTCCACGGGGTGGCTCCTTCGTGCGGATACGGACGGTGCGGCCCTGGTGGCCTAGCCCCACTCACTTCCGTTACGGAGTCTAACAAGAGGCATTGTGATGGCGCGTAACTCTGGTTATGCTCTCTAGCGAAAGTGATGCGACGCAACAGTCATCGTCCCGACGGTCACGGCCATCGCCTCCCCGACGCTCAGAAGGAGCAGTCATGACTGCCACGCCCGCTCTGCACACCGTCCTGGGCGCCGGTCCCGCCGGCACCGCCCTCGCCCGTGAACTCGTGACGCGGGGCCACCGCGTGCGCCTGGTCGACCGGAAGGCGGCGGGACCGGCCGCGGAGGGTGTCGCCCGTTTCGCGGCCGACGTCTCGACGGCCGCGGGGGCGCGCTCCGCCGTCGAGGGTGCGGCCGTCGTGTACCACTGCGTCAACGTCGGCTACCACCTGCAGGTCGAGGTCATGCCCCGAATACAGGAGGCCGTCGTGGACGCGGTGGCTTCGGCCGGCGGGCGGCTCGTCGTCCTGGACACGCTCTACCCGTACGGTGAGACGCACGGCGCCGTGATGACCGAGCGGACCCCGTGGAACGCGACCAGCCGCAAGGGGCTGATGCGGGCGGAACTCGATGCCCGATACCTCGCCGCCCACGCGGAGGGCAGGCTCCGCGTCGTACTGGGTCGTTCCGCCGACTTCGTCGGCCCCGGTGTCCTCAACTCCACGCTGGGTGGCGCGGTCTTCCCCGCAGCGCTTACCGGGGGCGAGGTCCCGGCCCTCGGTGACATCGACCTGCCGCACAGCTACACGTACATCGGCGACGTCGCCACCGGACTCGCCACCCTCGGGGAGCACCCGGAAGGTGACGGGCGGGTGTGGCACCTGCCCACGGCCCCGGCACTCACCACGCGCCGCATCCTCTCGATGATCGAGGAGCGCGTCGGGCGCCCCCTGGACGTCACCGTCGTGCCCGAGCCGCGGCCCTTCGGCCCGTTCGACGAGGTGTTCATGGCGGAGTACGCCGAGATGTTCTACCAGCACACCGAAGAGCAGACGGTCGACTCGTCGGCCATCGAGGAGGCGTTCGGGCTGACCCCCACGCCGCTGGCCGAAACCCTGGACGCCACCCTCGCCTGGTACGGAGAGTTCCTCGCCGCCCACGCCCGGCGGGGCGACCGCTGACCCCACGGTGCGAACCTCGCGGGGTACGGCTCCCGCCCCGGCGCCGAGCGTGTGCGCGGCCGGTCCGGCAAACGGGTTCGTGACCACCCTTCCAAGTGCGGTATTGTTCTCATGCGCGTTCAGCCAGGGGAAAGCCCCAGGTCAGACGGGCAGCGGGACGTGGCGCAGCTTGGTAGCGCACTTGACTGGGGGTCAAGGGGTCGCAGGTTCAAATCCTGTCGTCCCGACTGGAGACAGTCGCAGGTCAGGGCCGGTGTCGGAGTGATCCGACACCGGCCCTCGGCTGTTCCTGGGGACCTGTGGGGCGCGACCGGCGTCAGCGGGTGAGTGTGAGAGCGCCGTCGAGCCGTTGGGACACGCCGCGACGCACGCTCCGGAGCCGAGGCAGGTCGCGGCGTCGAACGCCGCGTCGGCGTACGCCTTCGGTACGGGCACGGTGTGAGCGTCGGGTGCGTCACCGGTCGGGGCGCCCGTAACCTGCCCCTCGTCCCTGTCGAAGTCAGCTCCGGAGCAACTCGGCGAGGACTTCGGCTTCACTGATGGCGGACTGCTTGGTCGCGGTGAGCAGCGTCAGCGTCCGGCCCTTCGCCAGTTCGCGGAGGTGCGCCAGCGCCTGCGCACGCTCCGGGTCGTCCAGCTCGCGGCGGTAGCGGCGGCCGAATTCCTCGAAGCGGTCCGGATCGTGGTGGTACCACTTGCGCAGCTGCGTGGACGGGGCGACCTGCTTGCACCACTCGTCCAAGTCGGCCTTGGCCTTGGTCAGCCCTCGTGGCCAGATCCGGTCGACCAGCACGCGCGTGCCGTCCCCCCGCGCCGGCTCCTCGTATGCCCTCCGTACCTGTACCTTGTGCTTCGCAGCCACCAGCGGCCTCCTCACGGTCCTTCCACACGGCGTCCTTCGGCTGCGGCCCACGCTGCGCTCCCGTCCCGCCGGGGCCGGGGCGTTCACGGGGAGCGCCTACGGCGTTGGCTGCGCCGGTCACTCAGGGCGCTCCACCCTTCGGGGCCTGCCTTCCGCGGCGCAGGCATGCCCCGCGGAGGGCAGCCCGGAAATCGACGCCCAGTGCCCAGCGATGGAGCGACACTCGCGGAGCTTGCTCGCCGCGATCATCGAAACTCGGCAGTCGCACCTGGCCCGACGGCGCGTGTGCACCTTCCAGCCTGCCCCCGCCGGCCCGCAGACACCAGCGCTCGGACCCTGCCTGCTCACCGCCCGGTCCCAGGCCGACCACGACCACAGTGGGGCAAGCGGTACGCGGCGGAGAATCGAGATCCGGAAGGTACCCGGGGTGCGGAGGCCGGGATCGCGCGGGCGGAGACCTTCGGGCCAGGATGCACGCCCTCCCCGCCGACCGGCCGCCTTCCGGACCTACCTCGATCAGCATGAGACCCGGCCGAAGTCCTGGCACACTCCTGGCACCTGACCCCGGCAACTGCAAGAGTCCCGACAGAGTCGAGCAAAGGGCTGTCCCGCACTTCCCGGTGGATCGGCGCGCGGCGTCGGACGCGGCGCGTCGCGCGGCGGAGGCATGTCCGCATACCGGAATGCCTAGGGACGCGCCGACAACCCGGAGAGGTGCCGTAGCTGTCGTCGCGGGCCCGCCGGGAAGTGCGGGACAGCCCTCAGGCGGTGATGGTTGCGCTGTCACCTGCGGTCACCGCGAATGAGGCACCGCTCACCATCCGGGCGCCCTCCGAGGCAAGGAACACGACGACAGGTGCTACATCAGCGGGTTCGATCCACGGCACACCAAGTGAGCTCTTGGTTGTAAGGAGATGCTCGGCCGTCGCTTCGTCCTGGTGGGGGTCTCCGCTCGGTTGGCCCCCGGCGGTGCTGATCGCTTGGGCGTAGCGGTCCTCGTGCCTGGTCAGAGGCGTGTCGATCAATCCGGGGATGAGGGCGTTGACGGTGATTCCATGCGAGCCGAGCTCGAGGGCGGCGGACTTCACCAGCCCGATCAGTGCCCACTTGGAGGCCGAGTAGGCAGCTCCGTTCAGCGTGCCGTGCTGGCCCTGGGTCGAAGAGGTGACGATGATCCGCCCCGCGCCGCGGTGCACCAGCAGGGGTGCAAAGACCCGCAGGATATTCGCGGTGCCGTTGAGGTTCACGTCGATTTGGTCCTGCCAGTCTGCGTCGTCCATCTCCAGCAGCGGCTTGAACGCCTGAATTCCGGCGTTGGCGAAGACGATGTCCACGCCGCCGAACTCGTGCTCGATCCGGACGGCGGCGGCGCGGATCGCGTCGATGTCGCGTTGGTCGGCTTCGACGGCGAGCCACCTGCCCCCGGCCTGCCGCACCAACTCGCCGGTGTGTGCAAGATCCTGGGGGGTTGCGGGGGGATAGTCCAGGATCGGGCTCACCGGCCCGGCAATGTCGATACCTGCGATCCAGATGCCCTGGCGTGCGAGGGCGAGCGATGCATGCCGCCCGATGCCCCTGGCCGCGCCGGTAACTACCGCGACCCTCGTCCCGGTGTGTCGACCCGGAGATCGGTCCGTCATGCCACTCATCCCTGATTCCTGATCGCTGCGGCGCGGCCCGCGTGCCTGGCGGTGGCTCCAGTGTCGTGCCGCGAGCGCCTGCCGGCGAGCGCGGCACGCGGGCCGTGGGTGGTGAACGGCTGACGCGCGGTGCTGGAGCAGACTCCGGCCTCTCGCACCTGGCGCACACAGCCACGACACCCGTGGTGCGGCCGACAGACCGCGTGCACTACCGGCGCGCCGGCGTGCCCTACGTCGGGCCCTCCCTCGTCCGCAGCCGGATCGCGCCGCCCCCGGGTGACCGCATCTGACAGGACCGCTGCGACCGCGTCGTCGTCACGTAGCGCCGTGATGACGGCGGACGCGCCGGAGACTGCACCGCCCGGAACCTCCGCTGCCGCGACCCCGGCAGGACGCTGCGTCACCAGGCGGACCGCCTCTTTGCCGGGTCCACGATGTACTTCAGCACCTGGATGCCCAGGGCGTCGGCGGTGACCTCGTCCAGGCTGCGTCCAGTGGTCTCTGCCCGGTCTCGCGGTACCCGCCGGATGTGCGCCGTCGATCACGCCGGGGCCATCGCGTCGACCCGGACACCGGTCTCTCCGAGTTCCGGGGCAACTGTCTCGCTGCCCCGGGGAGTCGGCGTTCGGTGGTGGCGTACCGACTTCGCTTCGGACAGCCGAAGCGTCCGCCCACCGACGACACGTTGATGATGACACCCGCGTTGGCCTGTGTCAGGGACGGGAGGGACACGCACGTGACGTCGAACGTCCCGGTGAGGTTGACCGCGAGGACCGCGTCCCACTGACCGGAGTCCATCGTGTCGTCCGAGGCTGTGGGCCCGGGAATGCCGGCGTTGGCGACGAAGGCCTTCGATACCGCCGGGTGCGTCCGCAGTGGTCTGGACTAACGCCTCGACCGGACCGGGCCGACGCGGCCGGGAGTCCGTGGCGTCGCTGGGTGCGCCGGTTCAGGGGCGTTCGTCGTCGGGGTGGGCGAGCCGGGTCAGCGAGGCGACGACCAGAGCCTGCACGCCGGTGTCCAGCGTCGGCTGGAGCACCGGTGCGAAGCGGGCGCTGTGATTGACCGGGACATCCTGGGCGACGGTGCCGCGTTCCTCGGCCGCCCGGTAGGTTTCGGGGTCGATGCAGCCGATACCCCAGTAGGTGTACGGGATGCCGAGGGCGTCCGGGATCCGGCTGAAGTCCTCGCTGGCACTCTGCAGCTCGCTGGTGTGGGCCCGCTCCCCGAAGTACGCGGTGAAGGCGGCCGAGACCTCACGGGTGACGGCGTCGTCGTTGACGGTCGGGGGGAAGCGGCCGCCTTCCTCGTACTGCGGGTCCCGGGTCGCGCGGGACGCGTCGCACTCCGCTTCGACGACGCGTCGCACGGCGGCCAGAACGTCTGCACGGGTGCCCTCGTCGTAGGTGCGCACGTTGAGCTGGATCTCGGCCGAATCAGGGATCACATTGCCGGTCGTACCCGCGTGGATGGAACCCACGGTCAGCACTGCGGGCTGAGTGGCGGCGAGCTCCCGGGAGATGATCGTCTGGAGGCGGACCACGATCATCGAAGCCATGACTACCGGGTCGATCGCGGCCTGTGGAGCGGAGCCGTGGGCTCCCCTCCCGTGGACGGTGATCTTCAGGTTGTCCGCCGCCGAGAGGAAGGATCCGGAGCGGGTGCCCAGGTGTCCGGAGGGGTAGGGCAGTACGTGCTGGGCGAGTGCGAGGTCCGGGCGGGGAACGAGGTCGGCGAGACCGTCGGCGAGCATGCGGTCGGCACCGTCCCCCGGTTCTTCCGCCGGCTGGAACAACGCGACGAGTGTGCCCCGCCACGACTGCGGGGAGGCCGACATCAGCCGGGCAGCGCCCAGCAGACATGTGACATGCATGTCGTGGCCGCATGCGTGTGCCACGGGCACGTCCCGACCGGATGTGTCCGTGGCGGTCACCGCGCTGGCGTACGGCAGACCGGTTTCCTCCCGGACCGGCAGAGCGTCCATGTCGGCCCGCAGCAGGAGGACAGGTCCGTCGCCATTGGTCAACACGCCGACCACGCCGGTGCCGCCGACACCCTCGTGTACCCGGTAGCCCCAGTCCGTCAGGCGCTGTGCCACGCGGGCCGCGGTGCGGTGTTCCTGGTGACCGAGCTCAGGATGGGCGTGCAGGTCCCTGTAGAAGTCCTCCAGCTCGGAACGGATACCCGCCAGTCCGGCCAGGACGTCGTCCGCACGGGCGTTCCTGCCCGGGGATTCGTTGCTCACCACTGTTTCCTGCCAACTCCTCTCCAGCGGTTCTTGGCCTGGTAGCTCATGATTCCCGGTGCCGGGAGATACGCGGCTGCCAGTCGCGGCCGCCCGGCAGCTTCCAACCCCAGGTGAGTGCGGCTATCCGCAGCGCGGTGCCGCCAGTGATGCCGACCACGATGCCGAGGGTGGGTACGCCGAGCCAGATGCAGAACACCGTCACCACGCTGACCAGCGCCGCTACGGTGGCGTACAGGGGGGAGCCGCCGAAGACACCAGGGGTGCGGCCCAGCAGCAGGTCTCGAACGATCCCGCCACCGACCGCCGTGATAATGCCCAGGAGCACGGCGGGCAGCCAGCCCAGGCCGGTGGCGAGGGTCTTCTGCGCCCCGGCGACCGCCCAGACGCTGATCGCCACACCGTCCAGCAGGTTGAAGGCCGGACCGGAGGTGTGCCGACTCAGGTCGAGTACGAACGCCAGCACGGTCCCGGCGACAGCGGTCGTCAGATACGTGTAGTCGGTCAGGGCCACAGGGGTACCGTGCTGCAGCAAGGTGTCACGAATAACCCCGCCGCCCAGGCCGGACACCACACCGATCGTGAGAAACCCGAACAGGTCCAGACGGCGCCCCCGTGCCAGCACTCCGCCGAGCGCTCCGTTGACGAAGACCCCGGTCAGGTCCAGCGCCCGCGTGACCTCAGCCACCTTCTCCGGTGACAACCAGCCGCTCACACACCACCACCTCCCGTACGCGTCCAGCCCCTGTGCCTGCCCCCACTGGCCCGTCCCGCTACGGCCGCAGTGTCCTTGTCGACTCCGGCGGACACCATGATGTCGATGGCCACCATCCGCACCGCCACGCGGACGGCGCTGGAGTACCGCCCTCGGTCTCCGGCTCCCTGGAGAATTCCCGGACCCTGTCGCATCCCTGCCTTCGTGAGCACCCGGCCGTGCGAGCCGGCCTTGAAGCGAAAGCAATCACAGGCGGGAGCACATCGTCTGCCCGGTGATTTGATCGGGGCACGGCCGTTCGTCCACGGGGCCATGAGCGGAGCGCAGCCAGGCGTCGCTGAGCCGTGCGGTGACCGGGCCGGTGCTCCTGGCGGCCGGCCGTACGGGCGCGGTGACGGCCGCACGGACAATGACGCCGTCGGGCTGCGGGCTCCGCCCCGGATCCGCAGGGCAACAGCAGGGCTCCGGGACGGTGAGGGCGCCGAGGAGAGGCTGGCCCAGATGACTGTGAAGGCCGCAGCGAGCCTGGCGCGGCTGGCGAGGAGGATCTGTCACAGCCTCCAGCGCGCTGGCATCGAGAGGCCGGCCAGCCCCCTCCCAGCCGCCACGCAGGCCGAAAGCCCCCGCAGCCTCGCCGTAGCCCGTACCGTCAGGCCTGCTTGATCGCGGAGATGTCGAACTCCAGTACCACCTTGTCTCCCACCAGGACACCGCCGCCCTCGAGAGCGGCGTTCCACGTCAGGCCGTACTCCTTGCGGCTGACGGTGACGGCGCCCTCGAAGCCGACCCGCTGGTTGCCGAAGGGGTCCTGGGCGGCGCCGGTGTACTCGAAGTCGATACTGATCGGCTTGCCGGCGCCCTTGATCGTCAGGTCTCCGGTCAGCCGGAAGTGGGTGTCATCCACCTGCTCGGCCTTGGTGGAGGCGAAGGTGATCTCGGGGTGGTGGGGCACGTCCAGGAAATCGTTCGTACGCAGGTGCCCGTCGCGGTCGCCGTTACCGGTGTCGATGCTGTCGGCCTGGATGGTGACCGAAGCACTCGACCTGGCCGGATCGGACCCGTCCAGGTGAAGAGTGCCCTCGAACTCGCGGAACGATCCACGCACCTTGGTGATCATCGCGTGCCGTGCGACGAAACCGATCCGGGTATGTACGGGGTCCAGAACGTACGTACCGGTCAGGTCGGCGAGAGAGGGCGTGGTCACAGGGTGCTCCTTCAGGTCACGCGAAAGTGGGCCCCTCACGCTAGGCCGGACGGGCACCCCGGAGGGCGGGGCCACGCCCGGTCCGGCGCCGGGTCATTCCGATGGGTGAGGTCGTGTTTCGACAGCGGCGTCGTCTGCCCGAAGGGCAGGCCCGGGTGCGTCCGGTGCGCGCGATCACAAGGCGGAGGGTCGTCCCTACATGTATGTGAACGGTCCGGCAACGCGGCGAAGTGCCGTAGCTGTTGTCGCGCGCCCGCCGTGAATCCGCCGGGCATTGCGGGACAGTTCAGTCACCGTGAACGCCCTGCTGAACCGCTGGCCGGCCACCGACCGCGACCGCTTCGGGACTCCGGGAGGGCGTCGGCACCGTTCAGTGGCGTACGTCCCCCTGGGCCACCTCGACCTGATGGTGCACGCCGAGCACGGCGGTGGTCGTGACGCCGGTGGAAAGCAGGGCGCCGACGGCCAGGGCCACGGCGACGGCCGCGCGGGGGCGGCTCCGGCCCGGGACGAGGAGCGCGGCGACGCGGCGCGGCACGGGCCCGGTCGTGGCTCCGGGGGCGAAGGCCGGGCGGGTGGACGGTGCCGCGCTCCCGGCGAGTGCGGCACGGGCGATGGCGCGGGCCGTGATGCCGCGGTCGCCGACAGCGGTGGCGGCGGCCTCGTCGGCGGCGCGCTCGGCGGCGAACCGGATGTCGGTCCGCACGGCGCGCAGGGCGGGGTGGCAGTGCGCAGTGAGTTCGGCGAGGGCCAGGAAGTAGTGGTGCCCGGCGTTGTTGTGGGCGCGCTCGTGGGCGAAGAGGGCCTCGCGTTCGGTCGCGTCGAGACTGCGCAGCATCGCGGTCGTGACGATGATGCGGTGCGGGCGGCCGGGAAGGGCGTACGCGTCGGGGTGGGGCGACTCCACGACGCAGAGGTCGCCTGCGGCCGGGTGCCCGTTCGCCTGGGTGCGGGAGTCGCGGAACGCGCCGAGCTGGCGGAGCGCGTTCCGCCCGAGCGTGCAGGCGCTGAACGTGAGCGCCCCGGTGGCCAGCGCGGCGGCGGGCAGGAGCAGCAGGTTCGGTGGGGTGCGCAGCGGGTGGACCAGTTCGCCGAGGGCCGCGAAGGGTGGCAGTTCGAGCAGTCCGGTCAGGACCAGTGAGCCCAGCGCGATCGTGCACGACGCGGCCAGGGCCAGCGCGCATGAGGTGAGGGTCCACAGTGCGGGGGCCGGCGCGAGCCGGTCCAGGGCGCGGCGGGCGAGCGGCGGCGCCGCGAACGGCAGCAGCAGCGGCACGAGGAGAAGGGTGAGCAGCGAAACGGTCACCGGTCGCCTGTCTCCAGGAGCCGGCGCAGCAGCTCCTCGTCGCCGGGTTCGAGCTGCGCGACGAAGCGGGCCAGGACGGTCTCGCGGTCGGTGTCCCGGTCCAGCTCGGTGTGCATGCGGCGTGCGGTCAGACCCGGGGCGTCCTGCGCGGGGAAGTAGGCGTACCCGCGCCCCTGCCGCACCCGTCCGGTCATCCCCTTCTCGTGGAGCCGGGACAGGATCGTGGTCACCGTCGTGCGGGCGAGTCCCGAGGCGAGTGCCTCCTGCACCCGGCCGGGCGTGAGCGGCGCGTCCGCGGCCCACAGGGCGGCCATCACGGCGGCCTCCAGCTCGCCGGCCGGCCTGCGTTCGTCCAGCGCGTCGGTCATGGGGCGATCCTCATCCCGTCGTCCACAGTGCGGTAGACCGTCTACATTACTGTAGTCACCGGCTGTCGTGAGCGGAGTGCCCACCCCGACCTCCGTTCCGCCGAGGCGTCGGGCTTCCCCCCTCGCCCCGGCTGGCCGTCCCCCTGCTGCGGTCATGCCGGAGCCACACGACCGAGGAGGCCCGCGGATGAACCCGCGTACCGCTTTCGCCCTCGACGGACCCTCCGTCGACGGCTCCGCCTACCGTGACGTGGTGGATCTGGCCGGGCACGCGCCCGGCTGGGTCGACGATGCCGTGACCGCCTGGTCGGCCTACGGTCTCGGCCTGTTCGCCGTCCTGATGGTCGTGGTGTGGTGGCGGGCGCGCCGGACCGGTACCCGGTCCGCGGTCGAGGCGCTCGCCGTGCCGGTGGTGGTGGTGGTGGCGTACGTGCTGAACGACGTGCTGAAGGCGCTGGTCCACGAGGTCAGACCATGCCGCAGCCTGCACCTCGCCACTCTGGAGGCCTGCCCGGCGCCCGGTGACTGGTCCTTCCCGAGCAATCACGCGGCGATCGCGGCCGCGGCGGCGGTGGCCCTGCTGTTCGTCTCCAGGCGGATCGGAGCGGTCGCCGTCGTGGCCGCCTGTGCCATGGGGGCGTCCCGGGTCTGGGTCGGCGCGCACTACCCGCACGACGTGGTGGTGGGGATGCTGGTGGGGGCGCTCATCAGCGCCCTGCTGATGGCCGGCGTGCGCCGGTGGCACCGGCCGCTGGTCCGGCTGCTGGCCGCGACGCGGCTGCGGCCGCTGCTGGTGGCGTGACGCGCCGGACCCCCGGGGCGGCCGTGTCCGGCGCTCCGCGGTCCTCCGGTTAGGCCGGCCTCCGAGGGGCACCCACGAGAAGAGGGGGGTGCTTCGACGGACACGGTTGCACACGAGCGACTGGAGTGAGCGATGAGCAGCCACGGCAAGGACAAGACCGGCCCGGTGCGGGACGACGAGATGAAGAAGGAACTCCAGGGCGAGCTGAAGGGTGGCCGTGGGGCCCGGGTGCGGGAGGAGCGCGAGCTCCAGCCGGCCGGTGAGGACCAGCCGGCCGTCGGCCGTTCGCCGAACGCGACGCTTCCCGGCTCGACACCTCCCGGAATGACGCGCGAGGACGTCGAACTGCGGACCGAGCTGGCCCGGCACCTGGGGCGCGGCCCCTTCCCGGCGGACCGCGAGAAGGTGATACGGGCCCTGCGGGACGACAACGCCCCGGACGCTCTCGTCGACACGGCGGCGCACCTGCCGGACGACACGCAGTACGGCAACGTCCAGGACCTCCTGCGAGGCCTCGGGCGGGCCTGACGGCGCGGCCGTCGACATTCCCCGGGCGCCGTCGTCCGCCGCCCGGGCCACAGCGGCAGGCGTTCGGACGGGGCCGGGCACCGCCAGGGGCGGGCGGACGGCCGCCGTCCGGGCCCGGTGCGGCGGCCGGGGGCCGTACCGGAGCGGTCCGGTACGGCCCCCAAGGCTCGCACCTCCGGTCGATCAGGCGGTCTTGCCGGTACCCGTTCCCGCCGTCGCCTTGATGCCCTCGGTGATCTCGTCCAGGACGGAGAGCTTCGGGGCCTTGGCGTTGATGTCGAACCCGGAGCGGACGACGACCAGCATGCCCTTGATGCGGGGGGAGGGGAACGCGAGCGACTCGACGTATCCGTCGTCGCCCTCCTTCGTCACCACCTTCCAGCGCACCACGTAGCCCTTCTGCCCGGCCACCGTCACGGCCTCGGACTTGAGCTGTTCGTGCGAGGTGATCCCGCCGTAGATCTTCTCGCCGTACGACTCCTCGGCATTGGCCTCGATGTCGGCCTCCGCCGCGGCCTTCGCCGTGGTCTGCGGGATCTTCAGCGCCTGCGCCGGGGCGGAGAACACCCCGCCGCGCACGCACTTCTGGGCCTCGTCGCCGGGACAGGCGTACTCGCCGGTCGTCACCCCCGCACCGACCGGTCCCGAACTGCCCTTCCAGCCGTCGGGGACGGGGATGCTGATGCCGCTGGCCAAGTCGGTGGCGTACCCCTCCTCGACGGGCGGCATCTCCTGGCCGGGCTCCTGGCCGCCGCCTCCGTCCTGGCCGCCGCCACCGGGCGCGCCCTGCCGGTCGGGCCTCGGTGAGGGGGCGTCGGCGGCCGAGGTTCCGTTCCGGTCGCCGGAGCCGCCCCCCAGCATGTAGGCGCCGCCGCCGACGGCCGCGAGCAGGACGACGCCGGCGGCGATGCCGGCGCCTGTCCGTATCCGCCGGCGTCGTACCGTCGCGGGCGGTATGCGCAGATGCTCGGTCCACCGGCTCCCGTCCCACCAGCGTTCCTGCGCGGGGCCGATTCCTGAATACCCGGGGTCTGGATGCCAACCGGGCGGGCTCGTCTGGGTCACGACAGCACCGTAGGCCCATTCGGTGAGAATCGTATGAACGCACCGGGTGTGCGTTGTCATGATCCGGCCGCGCGGCACACCTGCCGGGACCGGCCGGCGGGCACAGCGCGCCCTCCACGTGTCTTTGGTCCGACCACACACCGTGTGTGACATAGTCGGACCATGCGTATCACCCTGAGCGGGGAGTAGCGGATGCCTGTCGAGTGGCAACCCGTACGTCAGTCCCGTACGCACGAACTCGTGCTCCGCACCATCGAGGAGCGGGTGTTCGCCGGCGAACTGAAGGCGGGGGACCGGCTGCCGCCCGAGCGGGAGCTGGCGCCGGTGCTCGGCGTCAGCCGTTCGGCGCTGCGCGAGGCACTGCGGGTCCTGGAGACCATCGGCGTCCTCGTGGCCCAGCCGGGCCGGGGGCCCGACTCGGGGGCGCGGATCGTGCGCAACCCGGACGACGCCCTGGGGCGCCTGCTGCGCCTGCACTTCGCGCTCGGCAGCTACAGCCTGCACGACGTCCTGGAGGCGCGCGTCGTCCTCGAACGCTCCAGCTGGGAGGCGGCCGCGCGGTACGCGTCGGACGAGGACCTCGACGAGGCCGGGCAACTCGTCCGCCGGATGGGCGAACCGGATGTGGGAGTGGCCGAGTTCAACGACCTCGACACCCGCTTCCACGTACTCGTCGCCCGGAGCTCGGGCAACGCGCTGACCTCCACGCTCACCTCCGCGGTACGTGAGTCCGTCCGCCCGCTGATCCTGCGGGCCCTCGAAGAGGCCGAGGACTGGCCGACCACCGCGGGCGCGCTCAACGCCCAGCACGCGACGCTGCTGAGGCTGGTGCGCGACGGGCGGGGCGACGAAGCGGCCGACCTGGCCGAAGAACACATCCGGGGGCTGCACGGAACGCTGGTCGACGGGAACGACGGCCGATAGCGGACGTGGACCACAGGGGTGGGGACGGTGCACACGCACCGTCCCCACCCCTTTTCCGTGCCCGGCCCAGGCCGGCCGGAGCGCCCATGGCGCCTACGAACGGACGGAGGCTACTATGGTCGGACCATAAACGACCCGGGGAGGCCCCATGCGCATCGGACTCTTCGCCACCTGTCTGGGAGACACGCTCTTCCCCGAGGCGGTCAGATCCACCGCGGTGCTGCTCGCCCGCCTCGGACACGAGGTGGTGTTCCCGCCGGACCAGACCTGCTGCGGCCAGATGCACGTGAACACCGGCTACCAGCGTGAACCCGTCCCCCTCGTACGGAACTTCGCCGAGCAGTTCGGGGACGCCTCCATCGAGGCGGTCGTCATGCCGTCCGGATCCTGCGCGGGCTCCGTCCGGCACCAGCACGAGATCATCGCCGCCCGGTACGGGGACGCCGCACTGCGCTCCGGTGTGGCCACCGTCAAGGCCAAGACGTACGAGCTCTCCGAACTCCTCGTGGACGTCCTCGGTGTCACCCAGGTCGGTGCGTACTTCCCGCACCGGGTCACCTACCACCCCACCTGCCACTCGCTGCGCATGCTCCGGGTCGGCGAGAAGCCCCTGAAGCTCCTGCGCGCCGTCGAGGCGATCGACCTCGTCGAGCTTCCGGAGGCCGACTCCTGCTGCGGCTTCGGCGGCACCTTCGCCGTCAAGAACGCGGAGACGTCCACCGCGATGCTCCAGGACAAGATGCGCAACGTCTGCGGCACGGGGGCCGACGTGTGCACCGCCGGGGACTCCTCCTGCCTCATGCACATCGGCGGCGGACTCTCCCGCATCAGGTCCGGTACGCGCACCCTGCACCTCGCCCAGATCCTCGGATCCACCCGAACCACGCCGTATCCCCTCACGGAGGCCGCCCGATGAGCACCTTCCTCGGCATGCCCGCCCCACCGCCCCGCTCCCCGTACGGGACGGGCAACCTGCGCGGCGACCGGACGTTCCCCGCAGCCGCCCACGACGAACTGCGCAACGGCCAGCTGCGCCGCAACCTCGGCAAGGCCACCCGCACCATCCGCGGCAAACGCCTCCACGTCACCGGCGAACTCCCCGACTGGGAGGCCCTGCGCGACGCCGGCTCGGCCATCAAGACCGACACGATGAACCGCCTGCCCGAACTCCTGGAACAACTGGAGCGGAACGTCACCGAGCGCGGTGGCACCGTTCACTGGGCCCGCGACGGCGACGAGGCCAACGAGATCGTCGCCCGGCTGGTCAGGGCGACGGGCAGCAGCGACGTCATCAAGGTCAAGTCCATGGCCACCCAGGAGACCGGCCTCAACGAGCACCTGGAATCCCTCGGCATCACCCCCCACGAGACCGACCTCGCCGAGCTCATCGTCCAGCTCGCCCACGACAGGCCCTCGCACATCCTCGTCCCCGCGATCCACCGCAACCGGGACGAGATCCGGCAGATCTTCCTCGACGAGATCCCGGGGGTCGACCCGCGGCTCGACAACGTGCCCGCCCATCTCGCCGCCGCGGCCCGCGCCTACCTGCGCGAGAAGTTCATGACGACCCGGGTTGCCGTCTCCGGGGCCAACTTCGGGATCGCCGAGACCGGCACCCTGTCCGTCGTCGAGTCCGAGGGCAACGGCCGCATGTGCCTGACCCTGCCCGACACCCTCATCACCGTCATGGGCATCGAGAAGGTCCTGCCGCGCTACCAGGACCTGGAGGTCTTCCTCCAACTGCTGCCGCGCTCCTCGACCGGCGAGCGGATGAACCCGTACACCTCCCTGTGGACCGGTGTCACCCCCGGCGACGGGCCGCAGGACTTCCACCTCGTCCTCCTCGACAACGGACGCACCGCCGCACTCGCCGACACGATCGGCCGCGCGGCCCTCAACTGCATCCGCTGCTCGGCCTGCCTCAACGTCTGTCCCGTGTACGAACGGGCCGGCGGGCACGCGTACGGGTCGACGTACCCCGGACCGATCGGGGCGGTCCTCACCCCGCAGCTCGCCGGGATGCACGCCGCCAAGGACGACCCCAACAGCTCGCTGCCCTACGCCTCCAGCCTCTGCGGCGCCTGCTTCGACGCCTGCCCCGTCAAGATCGACATCCCGTCCATGCTCGTCGAGTTGCGGCACCAGAACACCGAACAGTCCGGCACCACGGCCGAGAAACTGGCCATGAAGGCCGCGGCCGCCGTCATGGGGAGGCCGAAGCTGTACACGGCCGCCCAGAAGGCCGCCGCCCTCGGCAGGGTCGTGGGCGGGCGCGACGGCACCCTCTCGCACCTGCCGGCCCCCTTCAGCGGCTGGAGCGACAGCCGGGACACGCCCGCCCCTCCCAAGCGGTCCTTCCGCGCCTGGCTGGCGTCCGCCGAGGGCGCCGCGACGATGCGCGCCGCCGCCGAGGAGGGCGCCCGCCACGGCGACGACCACCAGGAGGAGAAGTGACCACCACCGCCCGCGACACGGTCCTCGGCCGGATCAGGGACGCCCTGGCTCTCGCGCCCCCGTCCGACACGCCGATTCCCCGGGCCTACCGAACCGGCCGCACCCTGCCCGACGGTGAACGCCTCGCCCTCCTGACCGACCGGCTCGTCGACTACAAGGCCCAGGTCCACCGCTGCACCACGGACCGCACCGCCGAAGTGATCGCCGGGATCCTGCGCGACCGCGGCGCGCGGCGCATCGGGGTACCCGCCGGGCTGGAGGAGCACTGGCTCGCTGCGTACGACGGAGAGATCCGGCGGGACTCGGCGGACATCCCCGCCCCCGGCCTCGACGCACTGGACGGCGTGGTGACCGGCTCGGCGGTCACCTGCGCCGAGACCGGCACCATCTTCCTGGACGGGTCACCCGACCAGGGCCGGCGTGCCCTCTCCCTCGTCCCCGACCTGCACGTGTGCGTGGTCGACCTGTCCTCGGTCGTGGCAGGCGTCCCGGAGGCGGTCGCCCGGCTGGTGCCGGAGCGGCCGACGACCCTGATCAGCGGGCCCTCGGCCACCTCCGACATCGAACTGGAACGGGTGGAGGGCGTCCACGGCCCCCGCACTCTCGCGGTGGTGATCCGCACCGACGCGTAGACGGGCCCGGCCCCCGCGGGAGAGCCGGGTGCACGCCGTCCGGGTGCACGGGCTCCGGCCGTGGTCGCGCGGCGGGGATCACGCGAGGAAGGCCAGCCTTTCGCGTCGTACGGGATGGGCGAAGCCGTCACCCGCGGCCCAGCGGGCTGCCTCGGCGACCGCCAGATCGGCGAGCCGCCGCAGTTCGTTGCCCTGGGAACCCGCGAGGTGCGGGGTGATGAGCGCGTTCTCGCAGTCCCACAGCGGGTGGCCGGACGGCAAAGGATCCGGGTCCGTGACGTCCAGCACCGCCCGGATCCGCTTCCGCCCCAGCACCTCGACGAGGGCGTCCTGGTCGACGACCGCGCCCCGCGAGGTGTTGATGAGGACGCTGTCCGGCCGCATGGACGCGAGGAGTGCGCGGCTGACGAGCCCGGTGGTCTCGGGCAGCAACGGGGTGTGGACGCTGACCACGTCGCTCCCGGCGAAGAGAGCGGCGAGGGTGACCGGGCGGACCCCCAGCGCTGCGGCCTCGGCCTCGGAGACGTACGGATCGTGGAGCAGCACCCGTACGTCGAACGGGCGCAGCAGCTCGATCACGCGCCGGCCGATCAGGGAGGCGGACAGAATGCCCACCGTACGGCCGTAGTTGCCCACCTCGTCCGGGACGGCGAGCCAGGCGTCGCGGCGGCGTTCGGTCCGGAACTCCCGGGCCCGCTCCAGGACCCGCTTGCCGGAGAGCAGGATCATCGCGAGGGTGTACTCCGCCACCGGCAGCGCGTTCGCCGAGGCCGCCGACGACACCTCGATGCCCCGCTCCCAGCAGGCGTCGGTGACATGGTCACGCACGCTGCCCGCCGTGTGCACGATGGCCCGCAGGGCGGGCGCGGCCGCCAGGACTCCGGCGTGGAGGGGCGGGCAGCCCCATCCGGTGACGAGTATCTCCGCGTCCGCGAGAGCGGCACGGGCCGACGCGGTCGAGAAGTCGTCGATCACCGGCTCCGTGAGGGCGCACACCTCGGCGAGCGCGGTCAGGGCGTCCGGGCGGAGCACCGCGGCTGCGGCCTCCGCCCCCATGGCGAGCGCGGCGCGCGGGCGGCGGGGTACGGGGGGAGTGTCGGGCATGGCTCTCCTGTGCGGTGGTCCGGGAAGAGGCGGCGCGGGCTGCTTGACGGCGCCCGCTGTCAGGCCGCTGCGCCGGACACGCCGGAGGGGGCGAACGCGAGGATCAGCGGCAGCACCGCAGGCGGCGAGCTCACGATAGCCCTGCCGGAACGCGCGGCGGCACGGCCGTCGTCGCCTCGGCGTCACCCCCGCCCACCGGACGGGCCGCCCCGTGCCCGCGCCGCAGCTCTCCCGCCCGGGGCCGGTACCTCGACGGTCGCCCGAGCGTCACGACCGAGACGTTCCGCTCGGAGGCGAGCACACTCCCGCGACGGCCCCGCGCCCGCACCACCGCGAGGATGCGCTCGCACCTCGGTTCCACCGGCGCCCGCGTGCTGCCTGGCCCCCGTACCGCGCCGCTTGCCCGGGCTCGTCGAACGCATGCGGCGATCAGCCGCAGCACAGCGAGGCCCGGCCCGGACACCGCACGGCGAGACGATCGTCGCCGGACAGGCGGACATGTATACCATCCGACCTGGCATGGACACCTTCACACTCTGGCAACTGGCCGCGCTCGCCGCGGCATCCGCACTCGTCGGCTTCTCCAAGACAGCCGTCAGCGGAGCCAACACGATCAGCCTCGCGGTCTTCGCGGCCGTCCTCCCGGCCCGCGAGTCGACCGGAGTGCTGCTGCCGATCCTGATCGCCGGCGACATCCTCGCCGTGCTGATCTACCGGCGCCACGCCCACTGGCCCACCCTGCTGCGGCTCTTCCCCGCCGTCGCCGTGGGCGTGGTGGCGGGCACCCTCTTCATGATGTGGGCCGACGACGACGCCGTGCGGACCTCGATCGGCGCGATCCTGCTGTTCATGGCCGGTGTCACGCTCCTGCGGCGACGCGGTGCCGCGTCCGCGGCGTCCTCCGGCGAGGCGCCCGAGGGCGGGGGACCGGCCGCGCCCTCGCGTGCCGGGCGGGTCAAGGCCCGTTCGTACGGTGCCCTCGGCGGATTCACCACGATGGTCGCCAACGCGGGCGGCCCCGTGATGTCGCTCTACCTGCTCTCCGCGGGCTTCCGCAAACTCGGCTTCCTGGGGACGTCCGCGTGGTTCTTCCTGATCGTCAACACCTCCAAGGTCCCCTTCAGCGTGGGCCTCGGACTCATCGACGCCCGGTCGCTGCTGCTGGACGCGGTCCTGGTGCTGTTCGTCGTCCCCGGGGCGTACCTCGGCCGGGCCTGCGTGGGGAGGATCGACCAGCGGCTCTTCGACCGGATCGTGATCGGCGCGACCGTCCTGGGCGGCCTCCAGCTGCTGCTGCGCTGAAGACCGCCCGGCAGGAGCCTCAGACGATGCCCTCGGCGATCTCGGCCTGCTCGCGTGCGTTCCCGTACGCGGCCGGCGTGCCGTACGAACGGCGCGCGACGAACCACCACACCGTGGCCAGGACCAGCACGGCGATCAGCGCGATCGACGCGTAGTTCATCGATTCGACGGTCACCGGCGAGGACTGCGGCAGCAGGAACAGCACCGTCACGACGGCGACCCACACCACCGCGATCCAGCCGATCGGCTTCGACCAGCGGCCCAGGTGCCAGGGGCCGCGCTCGAAGCGGTTCCCGGCCCGCAGCTTCAGATAGATCGGGATGGCGTAGGCGGGCGTGATGCCGATGACGTTGATCGCCGTCACCGCCCCGTACGCGGTCGCGGAGTACAGCGACGGCACGGCGAGCAGGGCGGCCACGCACACCGACAGCCAGACGGCGGGCACCGGGGTCTGGGTGCGGGCACTCACCCTGCGCCACAGCCCCGAGCCGGGCAGGGCGTTGTCCCGGCTGAAGGCGAAGACCATCCGGCTCGCGGCCGCGACCTCCGCGTTGCCGCAGAAGAGCTGCGCCGCGATGACGATCAGCAGCATGGCGGTGGCACCCGCCGTGCCCAGGGCGTCGATCAGGATCTGCGCGGGCGGTACCCCGGTCGCGCTGTTCTGGGTCCCCGCGTAGTCCTGGATGGCGAACGTCAGGCCGGCGAGCAGGACGAAACCGGCGACCCAGGAGACCCAGATCGCCCGGACGATGCCCTTGGCCGCCGTCACCGACGCGTTGGAGGTCTCCTCGGACAGGTGGGCGGAGGCGTCGTAGCCGCAGAAGGTGTACTGGGCCAGCAGCAGGCCGATCGCCGCCACGTAGAGGGGGTTCTCCCAGCCGGTGTCGTTGACGAACTCGGTGAAGACGAACGACGGCGACTGGTGGTTGGACGGCACGATCGCCAGCACCGACACGATGACGGCGACACCGGCCAGGTGCCACCACACGCTGATGGAGTTGAGCACGCTGACCAGGCGGACACCGAAGAGGTTCAGCACGGCGTGCAGCAGCAGGATGCAGAGGAAGATCAGCATGGTGGAGCCCGGGGTGGGGTCGAAGCCCCACTGCAGGTTGAGCAGCGCGCCCGTGAACAAGGCGGCGCCGTAGTCGATCCCGGCGATGGCGCCCAGCAGGCCGAGCAGGTTCAGCCACCCGGTGTACCAGCCCCACTTGCGGCCACCGAGCCGGTCGGCCATGTAGTACAGGGCCCCGGAGGTCGGGTACGCGCTGGTGACCTCGGCCAGTGCCATGCCGACGCAGAGCACGAACAGGCCGACGCCCGCCCAGCCCCACATCATCACGGCGGGGCCGCCGGTCGACATGCCGAAGCCGTACAGCGTCATGCAGCCCGAGAGGATGGAGATGACGGAGAAGCTGATCGCGAAGTTGCCGAAGCCGCCCATGCGGCGGGCCAGCACGGGCTGATAGCCCAGTTCCCGCAGCCGCTGTTCTTCGTCCTTCTGGGGTGCGGCCTCCGTGTTCGGCGGGGGCGGGGCGGATACGGACATGGAGAGGACCTCCGGGAGGTGGACGGGACGGGGAAAGAGGTGGGGCGGGGGCCGGCCGGTCAGCCGTGCGGCCCTCCACCGGGGTCGCGCTCCGCTGCCAGGCAGCGGCTCCGGGCGCGGAGGAACACGTCCTCGGCCCCGGCCGGATCGGAGGTCGCACGCGTGCGGTACACCCACGGGACCGAGGTGTAGTACGGCCCCAGCGCCCGGAAGACCGGGGCCGCCTCGGCGAACCGGAGCGACCCCCACAGGGCGTGGGCCAGTTGGTTCAGGTCGAGCAGGGACTGCGTCGCCGGATCGGCGCCGTCGAACCACGCGCGCAGCGCGCGCCACGCGTCACGTTCGCCGTCCTCGGTCACCCAGTGCAGGTCCAGCGCCTTCTCGTGGCCGCGCTCGCGCCGGTAGCGCTCCACCCGCACGTACAGCGGCAGTACATGCAGCGGTGAGCCCGCCGGAGCCGAGGAGGCCGCCCACTGGACGAAGTTCACCGCCTCCGAGAGCGTCCCGCTCGCCGCCCTGGCGTAGACGAACTGCAGCATCCGATGGTAGGCCTCGCGGTTGAACGGATCACGTCGGTCCGCCTCCGCCAGCAGGCCCCACGGCCCCGGGAAGAGCATGGGCCCCGGCGGCGGCATCCGGTGCTCCTCGAGACGCTGCCGTTCGTCGAGCTGGGACAGGGCCAGCAGGCAGACCCACGGGACGGGATCGGCGGGGGAGGCGTGCGCGGCGGAGCGGCACCCCTCCCACGCCTCCTGCCACAGCTCCTGCGCCCGCGCATGGTTCTCACGGTGGGCGCGTACCGCCCGCTCCACGGCCACCCGGGCGTGCATCACGGTCGCCGCCACGCTCCGCGGTTCCTCGGTGAGCCAGGCCCGGACGGCGTCGGACCCGGCCGCCGCGGTCGCGAGGACCTGGGTGCGCTGGGTCCACAGCGCCCAGTCAGGGGTGCTCTCCAGCAGGTCCCGCATGGCCAGCCAGCGCCCGGTACGCAGATCCTGGAGCGCCGCGCGTAACGCGTGGTCGTGGCCCGCGGGGTGGTAGACCGGCCGGAAGTCAGTGGATGCCATCTGCGTACCCCGTCCCCGGACGGCCGGAGGGGACGAGGTGGAATGCCGGACGTGGCGGCACGGGGCATGGTCTGTGCGTCATGGATCCTCAAGGACGTGGGGGGGTGGGGCAGTTCGAGCCGTGAACTGCCGTCAAGCGTCCGGTTGGTTGCTCGGCGGTGAGTTTAGGCGCCGTGCACCCGCGATCCGGCGACTTCGCGGATCTTACTCAAGTTCCTTGCCGCAACCGGACGTTGGCCGCGGATCGGGCCGTTCGGCGACAGGTCCGGACCGGATCCTCCCGTTCGGACCACGCCCTGCACGGGGCGGCGAGCCAGGGTTGACGCACGCGCCGGTCTGCACGACTGTGGGCGCGGGAACCGAATGATCACGTGTCCGCCCGGTCCCGGGCGGCCCGCACGCCGGGAGTGCCGATGACAGGAGCCGTACTCGCCGTCGATCAGGGGACGTCCGGCACGAAGGCACTGGTGATCTGTCCGGAACGCGGCGTGATCGGTTCCGGTTCCGCTCCCGTGCGCCCACGGTACGGCGCCGCGGGGTCCGTCGAGGCCGACCCCGCCGAGCTGCTCGGCTCGGTCCTGGACGCCGGCCGGCAGGCCGTGGAGGCGGCGGCCGAACCCGTGGTGGCGGTCGGCCTGGCGAACCAGGGTGAGACGGTCCTGGCCTGGGACCCCGCGACCGGCCGCCCGCTCACCGATGCCGTCGTCTGGCAGGACCGGCGGGCGGAGGGCGTCTGCGCCGGACTCGGCGCGTACGGTGAGGAGCTGCGGCAGCTGACCGGGCTGCCGCTCGACCCGTACTTCGCCGCGCCCAAGATGGCCTGGATCCGCCGCGAGCTGACCCGGGAAGGGGTCGTGACCACGAGTGACTCCTGGCTGGTCCACCGGCTGACCGGCGCCTTCGTCACCGACGCGGCCACCGCCGGGCGTACCCAGCTGCTCGGTCTGCACGACGTGGGCTGGTCGCCCGCCGCTCTGGAGATCTTCGGCCTGTCCGACGAACGGCTCCCCACCGTCGTCGACTGCGCCGGCCCCGTCGGGACGACCACCGCTTTCGGCGGCGAGATCCCCCTGACCGGCCTCCTTGTCGACCAGCAGGCCGCCCTGCTGGCGCAGAACGCCCTCGAACCCGGCCAGGCCAAGTGCACCTACGGCACCGGCGCCTTCCTCCTGGCGCAGACCGGGAGCAGCCCACGCGGGAGCTCCTCGGGCCTGGTCAGCTGTGTCGCCTGGCGGCTCGGCGGACGTACGGACTACTGCCTGGACGGGCAGGTCTACACGGCCGCCTCCGCCGTCCGCTGGCTCTCCGACATCGGCGTGATCTCCGGTGCCGCCGACCTCGACCCGGTGGGGGCCACGGCCCCCGGTACGGGCGGAGTCGTCTTCGTCCCCGCCCTCGCCGGCCTCGCCGCCCCGTGGTGGCGCAGCGACCTGCGCGGCTCGGTGACCGGTCTCGGTCTCGACACCACCGCGGGCCACCTGGTGCGGGCCCTGTGCGAGGGCATCGCGGCGCAGGTGGTCGCCCTCGCCGACGCCGTGGCCGCCGACCTCGGCGAACCGCTGACCGTCCTGCGCGTCGACGGCGGCCTCACCCGCTCGGCCCTGCTCATGCAGACCCAGGCCGACCTGCTGCAACGGCCGGTGGAGGTCTCCGCGTTGCCTGACGTGACCGCGCTCGGCGCCGGGGTCGTGGCCCGTCTCGGACTCGACCCGCACCTGCCGCCGCGCGAGGCGACACCCCGGTGGAAGCCCTCCGCCGTCTACGAACCCCGGATCGGCCCCGACGAGGCGGCCGCACGCCTCGCACGGTTCCGTACGGCCGTGGACGCTCTGCTGGAGCGCGCATGACGGTCACGGTCACCACGGCCGGCCTCCTGCCCACGGGCGACGGGCCTTACGACGTCACCGTCGTGGGCGCGGGCGTCGTCGGCGCGGCCATCGCCCGCGAACTGGCCGGATACCGTCTGCGCACCGCGCTGGTGGAAGCCGCCGACGACATCGGCGAGGGCACGTCGAAGGCCAACACGGCCATCCTGCACACCGGCTTCGACGCCGTACCCGGCTCGCTGGAGGCCCGGCTCGTACGCGAGGGCCACGGACTGCTCGCCGCCTACGCGGCCCGGACCGGCATCCCCCTCGAGCGGGTCGGCGCCCTCCTGGTGGCCTGGGACGACGAGCAACGCGCCGTGCTGCCCGAACTGCTGGCCAAAGCCGTCCGCAACGGCTACCACGCGGCCCGCCTCATCGGCGCCGCCGAACTGCGCGCGCGCGAACCCCACCTGGGTCCGGGCGCGCTCGGCGCGCTGGAGGTCCCCGACGAGAGCATCATCTGCCCATGGACCACTCCGCTGGCCTTCGCCACCCAGGCCGTCCGCGCCGGAGTCCATCTGCACCTCGGCTGCCGGGTGCGGGGTGTCGGCAGCGACGCCGACGGCCACACGCTCAGCACCTCGCGCGGCCCGCTGCGCACCCGGTACCTGATCAACGCGGCCGGACTGTACGCCGACGAGTTCGACCGGTTCCTCGGCCACGAGGAGTTCACCGTGACCCCGCGCCGCGGTCAGCTCATCGTCTTCGACAAGCTCGCCCGCGGCCTCGTGGACCACATCCTCCTGCCCGTCCCCACCGCCGCGGGCAAGGGCGTCCTGGTCGCACCGACCGTGTTCGGCAACGTGCTCCTCGGACCCACCTCCGAGGACCTGGACGACAGGACGGCCACCGGCTCCACCGCCGAAGGCATCCGCCTGCTGCGCGAGAAGGGCCGCCGGATCGTGCCGGCCCTCCTCGACGAGGAGGTCACCGCCGTCTACGCGGGCCTGCGCGCCGCCACCGGTCAGGAGGACTACCGCATCCGCCACCACCCCGGCCGGCGGTACGTCACCGTAGGCGGCATCCGGTCCACCGGCCTCACGGCCTCCATGGCGATCGCCGGCCACGTCACCGGGCTGCTCGCGGAACTCGGCCTCGACCTCGGCGAACGGCGCGAACTCCCGGAGCTCACCCTGCCCAACATCGGCGAAGCCTTCCCCCGGCCCTACCTGCGGGCCGATCTGATCGCCCGCGACCCGGCGTACGGCACGCTCGTCTGCCACTGCGAGCAGGTCACCCTCGGCGAGATCCGCGACGCGTTCTCCACCACCCTCCCGCCGCGCTCCGTGGACGGTCTGCGGCGCCGTACCCGCGCCCGCGGCGGACGCTGCCAGGGCTTCTACTGCGGCGCCGCCGTACGCGCCCTGTTCGAGAAGGAGCGACCGTGACCCGGACCGAGCGCCACGTCGACGTCCTGATCGTCGGGGCCGGCCCCGCCGGCCTCGCCGCCGGGGCCGAACTCGCCGACGCGGGCGCGGGACACGTCGAGATCCTGGAACGCGAGCAGGAGGCGGGCGGGATCCCCCGTCACTGCCACCACGGCGGATTCGGCGAGCGCCGCACCGGGGGACGGCCGCGCGGACCGTACGCCCGGGGCGGCACGGACGGGCCCGCGTACGCGCGGCGGAGCGTGGCCGCGGCGGTGCGGGCGGGCGCCGTCCTGCGCACCGGAGTCACCGTCACCGGCTGGGCGGGACCGCGTACCCTCGACACCACGGGCCCCACCGGGCTCGGACGGATCACGGCCACGGCCGTCCTCCTTGCCACCGGCGCCCGCGAACGCCCGCGCACCGCGCGGCTGATCCCCGGCACCCGGCCCGCGGGCGTCTACACCACGGGCGAGCTCCAGCAGGCCGTCCACCTCTACGGGCAGCGGATCGGCACCCGGGCGGTCGTCGTCGGTGACGAGCCCGTCGCCCGGTCGGCCGTCGCCACCCTGCGTGCCGCCGGCGTCCAGGTCGCCGCCCTGGTCACCGGCCGGCCCGACACCCCGTTCCGGGTTCGGCGTTCCGGCCTGCCGATGCTCACCGGCGCCGTCGTCACCGCTCTCCACGGCAGGACCCGGCTCTCCGGGGTGGAGCTGCGCCACGACGACGGCCGTACCACGACCCTGCGCTGCGACACCGTCGTCCTCACCGGCGACTTCGTCCCCGACAACGAGCTGGCCCGGCGCGGTGGCCTCACCCTGGACCCCGGCACGCGCGGGCCGGCGTACGACGCCGCCTTCCGCACCTCGCGGCCCGGCGTCTTCGCCGCCGGGAACCTGTTGCACGCCGTGGAGCGCGCGCACGTGGCCGCCCTGGAGGGCCGCGCCGTCGCCGTACCCGTCCTGCACCGCCTGGCGGGCACCGACCTGCCCGCCGGAGCGGGACAGCCGCTGCTGGTGGACGCGCCGCTGCGGTGGATCGCGCCCAACGTGACGGGCTCCGGCGGGGAACGGCCGCCCGGCGGCCGGTTCGTGCTGCGTACCGACCGGCGGCTGCCCCGGCCACTGCTCCTCGTCAGCCAGGGAGGGCGCGAACTCCACCGGCAGCGGCTCCTGTTGCCGGCCGTCCCCGATCGACCGTTCCACCTGGCCGCCGAGTGGCTGGACCGGGTCGACCCGCTCGGCCCGGCCGTACGGGTCAGCGCGCTCTGAGCGGGCGGGGGAGCGCGCCAGGTGCCCGCGCGGTCCCCGGCGGGCGCGGGTGGGAGGTCAGGGAATGAGCAGCCGGTCCGCACCGACGGCCGCCACCAGGCCGACGCCGAGCAGCCAGCTGCCGAGGCGGGTCCGGCCGTTCCTGCTCAGCTCGATCACCACACCGCACAGGATGAGCGCCAGCCCGTACACGCCGACGACCAGGACGGACGACCGGCTCGCGATACGCAGGGCCAGGACGACGGCCACCCCCGCCATACCCACCGAGGAGAGCACGATCCGGAGCCGACGTGCCTGACGGGGCGTCAGTCTGCGTCCCGCCGCCGGCTCCGCTATGTCCTGGGGCTGCTGGTCCTGGTCCTGGTCAGAAGAGCTCATGACGCCGGATCGTAATGGCTGCGCGTCCGGACGGCCGCCGGACCACAGGATCCGCCGTCCGGAACACACGGGGCGCGGTCAGGCGATCGACGCCGAGACGACGGCGGCCACGGCCAGATTGCAGCTCGCCGTCACCCACACCGCCGGGTGGGGCTCCCGCTCCACCAGCGTCGCGCCGAGCTTCCCCGGCGTGACCAGGTCCACGACGAGGAACGCCACGGCCATCATGACCAGCCCGAGGACCCCGAACGCGGCGGTCGACACCAGACCCTTCCCGAAGTCCTCGTAGGTCGTCCAGATCGACGTGAACACGATGCCGCCGATGCCCAGCAGCGCCGAGCTGAGGAGCACGGCGGCGTTGCGGTTGCGCTCCTCCCATATCTGCCGGCCGAGCCGGCCGGGAGTCAGGGCGTCGATCAGAAAAATGCCGAGAACGAGCAGTACGACCCCGAGGGCCCCGTACGCGGTGGCACGGCCGAGGCCGTTGATGATGTCGGTCATCGGGACGTCCGTCTCCTGAGCGAGCAGTTCTGAGGATGGAACCTGCCACAGACAGTCGGCAGGCGGTCAGGAAAGAGCAAAACCTATCGCATCCTTGCGTGTTACCCGACGTGGCCCCCCGGTCGCAGCCGCGGCGCCTCCGCCCCGGCGTCGACCGCGGCGCCCGCCCCACGGCCCTCCCCGGGTCCGCTCCCCGCTCGCCCCACCGAATCCTCCACCCGTCCCGCCAGTTCCCGGGCCCACGCGATCAGCGGGTCCACCGCGATCCCGTACGGCTCGGGCTCCCCGAACGCCTCCAGCGCCGCGGCACCCCGCCGGAGCAGCCGCGCACCGCCCGCCCCGTTGCCCCGGGCGCAGTGCGTCAGCCCCACCGCCATCTGCGCGAGCCCCCGCCACAGCTCCCGTTCCGCCTCCGGCCCCGACTTCCAGGCGTCCTCGAACACCTCGTGCGCGTGGAAGGGCATGCCCGCGTCCAGCAGCCGCTGCGCCTCACGCACCGTCTCGTCGGGGGAGCGCACCACACCCTCGGGCTGCCGCTCCACCCCCGGAGAACCGTAGGGCAGGGGGCGCCCCAGCCCGTCCCGAGGGCGCGCATTGCGCGCCCTCCCCTCCGCGTCACGGTCCCTCCGAGATTCGTCCACCCTCCGATTGTGCCTCGCACCTGCGGGGAACCCCGTGACCCCTGTCCCCGGGGACCCGCGCACGACTAGGCTCGGAACCCTCCGCAGCCACCTTGGGAAGGGGAGGCATGAAGCCGTCCCGGCCGTTGTACGAGCGCGAACCGGAACTCGCCGCCGCCGCACAGGCGTTGGACGCCCTCTGCGGCGGGCAGGCGACCGGAGGGCTGCTGGTCTTCAGCGGCGAGGCGGGCATCGGCAAGACCGCCCTGCTCCGCGAGATCCAGGCCATGGCCGCCGACCGCTGCACCGTCTGGTCCGCCCGGGGCGGCGAGACCGTGACGTCCGTACCGTTCCACGTCGTACGCCAGCTCCTGCAGCCCGCGCTGAACCAGTTCCCCGCCGACGAGGTCAGGGCGATGTTCGGCGACTGGTTCGAGATCACCGCGCCCGCACTGGGTCTCGCCGAACCCAGCGGACCGCAGCCCGACCCCCAGGGTGTCAGGGACGGCCTGGACCACGTCGTCTCCCGGCTCGCCTCCCGCCTCCGCCACCGGCCGCCGCTCCTCATGGTGGACGACGCCCACTGGGCGGACGGCGAATCGCTCGCCTGGCTCGCCGGCTGCACCACGCGCCTGTCCGAACTCCCTCTCCTGGTGGTCCAGGCCCACCGCCCCCAGGAACTCGCCGACCGCGACGCCGACTGGGCCGTCGCCGGCGGCGGACCCGAGCGCGCGGGCCACACCGGCCACCCCGCCCTCATACGCGTGGCCCTGCGCGCCCTCACGCCCGACGCCACGGCGGAGCTGGTGCGGGCCGGCCTCGGGGACCACGCCGACGACCCGTTCTGCCGCGAGGTGTGGGCCGTCACCGGCGGCAACCCGTACGAGGCGGTCGAGCTCGTCGCCAAGGCGCAGGACCGCGAACTGCCCCCGGTCGAGGAGTCGGCGGGCCTCCTGCGGGAACTCGGGGCCTCGGCACGCGGCAGCGGCCTCGTCGCCCGCCTCGAACGGCTGGGCACCAACGCCAACCGCTTCGCCTGGGCCGCGGCCGTACTCGGCACCGAGATCTCGCAGGAACTCGCCGCCAATCTCGCGGGCATGAGCCCGGCCGAGGCCGCCGACTGCACGGCGCGGCTGCGCGACGCACGCATCGTCAGCGGATTCGACCCGCTCGAGTTCGTCCACCCGCTGATCGCCTCCGCCGTCTACCGCTCCATCCCGCCGGCCACCCGTACCGCCTTCCACGGGCGGGCCGCCTGGGCCATCACCGAGGCCGGACTCGGAGCGGCGGCGGCCTCCCGCCACCTTCTCGAGGTGCACCCGGACGACGACCAGGAGGTGGTCGCGCAGCTCCGCGAGGCAGCGGGCCAGCACCTCGCGGTCGGCGCACCGGAAGCGGCCAGACGCTGCCTGGAACGCGCCCTGGAGGAACCGCCGCGCCCCCACGACAGGGCCGCCCTGCTGTACGAACTCGGCTGCGCCACGCTACTCAGCTCACCGGCCACCACGGTCCAGCACCTGCGGGCCGCCCTTGACACCCCTGGCCTGGACGAGACACTGCGGATCGACGCCACCTTCCGCCTCGCCGCCGCCCTGTCCCACAACAACCAGCTCAAGGACGCGGCGCTCTCGCTGGCCGCCGAGGCCTCCCGCACGGCACCCGGCCCCGGGCTCATGCGGCTTCAGGCCGCACACTTCCTGTGGGAGGGCATGCAGGCCGCCGAGGACGACGGGCCCGCGCGGTCGGCCCGGCTCGCGCGCAACGCCGACCACCTCACCGGACGCGACAACGCGGAGCGGGCGCTGCTCACCCTGCGGGCCTTCGACGCCATGCTCCGCGGCGAGAACGCCGCACTCGTGGTGGACCTGTGCGAACGCGCCCTCGTGGACGGCCGGCCCGCACGCGGGCTCGGCTGGACCGACACCGAATGGGGCTTCGAGCTCCCTGCCATGGTCGGCATCACCTTCGCGTTCACCGACCGGCTCGACCGCGCGGAGGACCTCTTCGGCGAAGCCGTACGCGCCTTCGAGATCTCCGGCTGGAGCGGGGCGCACCTGGCGTTCGCCCACACCCTCCTGGGCCTGGTCCACCGGCGTCGCGGCCGCCTCGCCGAGGCGGAGGGCTTCCTGCGCGAGGGGCTGCGCCTCGCGGACCGCGTGGGCAGCGGCCTGCCGGTCCACTGGGACGCCACCTGCCTGCTCGTCGACACGCTGCTCGCCCGCGGCAGGACGGCGGAAGCCAGGCTCGTCGCCGACCGGTACGACTTCGGCCCGCCCTATCCGAGCGCCATGGTCCTGCCCGACGCGCCGTGCGTCCACGGGCGGCTGCTGCTCGCCGAAGGCCGCACCGAGGAGGCGGTGGCGGAACTCGAGGCCGCCGGGGCGGCGCTGGAGCCCCGGGGCCGGTTCAACGGCGTCTGGGCACCGTGGGCGGGTGACCTCGCCCGCGCCCTGGCCGACACCGACCCGGTCCGGGCGGCCCAGGTCGCCACCCGGGCGCGCGTCCACGCGGAACGCTTCGGTACGGACACGGCGATCGGCGAAGCCCTGCGCTGCCTGGCCCTGTTCGCCCCGCCCGAGGAGGCGACGCAGCTGCTCGCGGAGTCGGTGCGGCACCTGGAGACGTCGTCCTCCGCCTACGAGCATGCGAGGGCCCGATTCGAGTACGGGGTCGCGAGCCGCTCCGCGAGAGAGCTCGCCCGGGCCCAGAAGCTCGCCACCGCCTGCGGAGCGGAGGCACTGGCGACCCGCGCCCAACGGGTACGCACGTCGATGCCGTCCCCGGAGTGAGGTAATGTTTGTCCTGCGCGGCCACCCGGGAAAGCCGGGGGAATCGCATCGGGACGTGGCGCAGCTTGGTAGCGCACTTGACTGGGGGTCAAGGGGTCGCAGGTTCAAATCCTGTCGTCCCGACTGGAGACAGTCGCAGATCAGGGCCGGTTTCGGAGCAATCCGAAACCGGCCCTTGACCATTTTCGGGGACCGGTCGGGGGTCGGCGTCCTTGACCGGGTCAGCGGGTCCTGGCGAGGAGGATCGGTAGCGAGCGCGGTACGACGAGCCTCTTCCGGTCAGTCGCGGCGCCGGCAGCCGTGGAGGCGTTGTCCACGTCCACGCAGCGGCCGGAGGTATTGCCCCGCAGGCGTGAGGTGGCGGCCGGCCGCCTGCCGCCGCTCACCCGGTACGCAGCGACGCCGTGCGCGGGACGCTCGCCGAGATCTGCCCGGACGTGCTCGACGTGCCGCCGGTCCACAGGTCGGTGAGGGTGAACGGTCCACCGCTCAGGCCGATCTGGGTGGCCGTCGCTGCGCTCTCGCCCCGGTCGAACAGGCCCACCGCGACCGAACCGTCCGCAGGGGGCTTGGCGAACACCTCGATGGTGCCGTCATCGCGCACCCTGCGTCCGCCTGCGCCTTGTGTGTGTCTTTCACAGGCGGGGAGGCCCAGGGAGGCACATGTGGGGACCGCTTCCGGTGCAGTGGCCTACAGGGGCCTACTCCCTCGGTGAGAATCGAATGCTGTGCCGAGTATTGACAGCCCAACCGCCCACCCGCACGATTGGGACCGCTCTAGTGGGAGCGCTCCCAAAGCGCACGTCCTCTGAGATCGAGGTACTGTCTTGAGCCGCACACTCCGCACTCTGATGGCAGCGCTCTGTGCTCTGCCGCTGGCGTTCGCCGCCGCGCCCTCCGCCCACGCCGCCGACCCCACCACCATGACCAACGGGTTCTACGCGGATCCCGACTCGAGCGCGAGCCGGTGGGCGGCCGCCAACCCCGGCGACGGCCGGGCCGCCGCGATCAACGCCTCCATCGCCAACACGCCCATGGCCCGGTGGTTCGGCTCCTGGAGCGGCGCCATCGGCACCGCGGCAGGCGCCTACGCCGGAGCGGCGGACGGCCGGGACAAGCTGCCCATCCTCGTCGCCTACAACATCTACAACCGTGACTACTGCGGTGGGCACTCCGCCGGCGGAGCCGCTTCGCCGTCCGCGTACGCCGACTGGATCGCCCGGTTCGCCGGTGGTATCGCGGCCCGCCCGGCCGTCGTCATCCTCGAACCGGACTCTCTCGGAGACTACGGCTGCATGACCCAGGCTCAGATCGACGAACGCGAGGCCATGCTCACCAACGCCCTCGTCGAGTTCAACCGCCAAGCTCCCAACACCTGGGTCTACATGGATGCAGGCAACCCGCGCTGGGTCGACGCGGCGACCATGGCCCGGCGTCTCCACGAAGCCGGCCTCCGGCAGGCCCACGGCTTCTCGCTCAACGTCTCCAACTACATCACCACCGCCGAGAACACGGCCTACGGCAACGCCGTCAACAATGAACTGGCCGCTCGCTACGGCTACACCAAGCCGTTCGTCGTGGACACCAGCCGCAACGGCAACGGCACCAACGGCGAGTGGTGCAACCCCTCAGGCCGCCGCATCGGCACGCCCACCCAGAAGGGCGGAGGCGCCGAGATGCTCCTGTGGATCAAGACTCCGGGCGAGTCCGACGGCAACTGCGGTGTCGGATCCGGATCCACGGCCGGCCAGTTCCTCCCCGAGGTCGCCTACAAGATGATCTACGGCTACTGATCCGGGGAGTCCCGCCGCCCGCACGCCGCCGGCGGGGCGGACGTTCCCCCTGCTGCCTGACCACTCACCGGCAGCCGACCACCTTGAGTCCCTCGCTGGGTCAGTTCCGCTTGAGTACGCCGCTCAGTCCGGCCGCCACGGCTGTGGTCAGCACCCAGCCTGCGCCGGCGAGCAGCCACGAGCAGTACAAGGCGCTGCCGGTGGGCAGCCACGCCTTCTGCTGTCCGAGGTCGACGATGGGCACCAGGACGTCGAGGGCGTAGGCGACCGGGTGGAATGCCGGGACCGAGGTGCCGGTGGCAGTCATGTGTGTCGGGTAGGCGTGGGAGAAGACGGCAGTACCGAGGGCGAGCAGAGCGAGCAGCCAAAGAGCTGCCAGCCAGGTCCGGTAGCCGTAGCCGACGGTCAGGTACAGCAGCCGGTCGAGCAGCCGCCCGGCCGGGTTGAGAGTACGGCGCCGTCGCCGCTGCTTGTGGATGGCCACGAGCCGGGCAGCGTCCTCCTGGCCGGCTCGGCGGTAGGCGGCGGCGAGCTGGTCATAGGGCTGCGGGGCGTAGCCGTGCTGCTGTCGCTCCAGCCAGTTCAGCCGGGTGCGCACCGGGACGCCGTCGTCGGTCAACGTCTGGTAGACGAGTCCGCGCAGGTCGAGATGGGCCGACCACGTAGCGGGGTCGTCGTGGAGCGTGCCGATCTGTGCGTGACTGAGATCGACGAGCCCGTCCGGGGCACGCTCGGGCAGCAGGTACAGGGCCGCAGCGTTGAGCCGCTCGAAGTCCAGAGCGAGGCCCCCAGGATTGGCGAAGCCGGCCTCTCGTAGGTCCACCCGAGCGCCGACCCGGGCACCGTACAAGCTGAACTCGCCTCGGGCGGTGAAGCCGCGACGGCAGGAGATCTGTCGGTCGACGGTAAGCCAGCCGCCTTCCAGCGCGAATCCGTTCGGATTGTCGAGCTCGGCTCCGTCGAAAATGAGTGCACCGAGGTGCGCGCCCTGCAGGTCGATGCCGCCGCGTGCGGTGAAGCCGCCGCCGAGGTGCATCTTCTCTGTCACCTGCAGGCCGGAAGCGGTCACCGCCCAGTCCCCGGTACGGGTGAGGCGGGCTCCGGCAAGAGTGAGGGAACCGCCGATACGCGCGCCACACATCCGTACGGCACCTTCGGTGACCAGTCCTTCGGCGAGCACGCTCTGCGCCATCTGCGACTGGTCGGCGGTCAAGGCGGTATCGCCCGGATTATCGATCCTCGCGCCCGTGAGAACAAGGTCTCCATGGATCTGTGCGCCGGGGAAGTGGACCGCGCCGCGGGCATGAAAACCGTCACCGAGGCGCACGTGATGACCAGCGGTGAGCCGCGCGGCGTCCAAGGCGATCGCACCGGGATTGTCGAGCCTCGCGCCGTCCAGACACAGCACGCCACCGATCCGGGCCCGGGCCACGTTGACCTGACCGCGAACAGTGAACCCCTGGTCCAACGAGAGGTCCGCGTCTATCTGCAGGTTCTCGGCGATCAGGTCGGGCAGGTGGCAGCCGGCCATGCGGATCAGGGGTGCGGCGGCATGGGTGAGGACAACCGGATCGTCCATCCAGCAGTCGGTCAGCAGCAGCCAACGGCCGAGCGTGGCCCCTTCCAAGTCCAGCAGGCCCGTTATGCGGGCACCGGCCAGGCGAAGCGGGGGGCGTGCCTCGGAGTCAGTCACGAGTCGGGCCACCAACTCGGCTCGGATCGTCCGCTCCGGCCCCCATGAGGCGCCGCGTCCCGGGTCACACGGAGTCTCGCTGCTCCGTAGGTCGGCAGTCAGTCCATGGGACGCTGCCTCCACCAATTGTTGTTCTGCCGGTGTGAGTTCCGCGACGCCGAGCATCGTCCCCCCGTGGAATCGGCTCCGAGCCTCCGGGAGTCTATCCGCCTGGGAAGGACGTGCACCAGGAGTCAGGGGATCGACCGCCACTCCGGCTCAGTGACCCCACTCGTGAACTGGCCGGCGTCGGCACCACACCAGTTCACAGCGACCTCGAGGGCTGCGGCCCCGCCCCGACTGCCGCGGTCCGGCTGCGCCGTTCGGTCCGTGCCGGTGCCCCGGCGGTGTCACCGTCCGGGCACCCGGCACGAGGCCGGGAGGGCCGGTCAGCGGGGGCGGGCGCCGAAGTCCCCGCACCGGACCGCCACCGCGGCCCGGTGACCGTCGGGGACGGAGACGTCGGCCACCTGCCATCCGGACGGGGCGGCCGGTGCCTCCCCGGCGCCGACGTACTCGGTCGAGGGGTCCGCACCCAGGCCGATGCCGAGCCCCTTCAGGCAGGCCTCCTTCCTGGTCCACACCCGGGCGAACGCCGCCGGGCGCAGGCCGGGGTCGAGGGCGGCGAGTTCCGCCGACTCCGCCGGGTGGAGAACGTCGGCCGCCTCGACGAGGGTCTGTGCGGCGGGCACCGGTTCGACGTCCACGCCGACCGGGCCGGCGGCGACGGCGATGAGGCTGAGCCCCTCGCAGTGCGAGAGCGAGAAGTGCAGGTGCCCGTCGGGCAGTACGGGCCGCCCGTGCGGCCGGCCGCAGCACGGGCACGGAGCTCGTGCCATCGAGACGGTCCTGGGCGCGATGCCCAGGTGGTTGCCGAGCACCCGGCGCAGGCCGACATGGGCGCACAGATACGTGGCGCGGTCGCCGGGACGGCGGAACTCCTCCGCACGGGCCAGCTCCGAGGGATCCAGGACGAGCGGGGCGTACCGCGTCGCGCTCTCCTCGTGCGCGGCCGTGGCGACCAGCCAGAGCTGTGCGCCGCGGGGTCCCGGTCCGGGAGCGGTCGGTGGGGGCAGCGCCGCGGGCAGCGGCGGGAGCGCGGCCGGCAGGAGAAGACGGCCGAGGACGGGCGGGGGACTGGATTCCAGCAGGGACATGTATGCCTCACACGGCTGTGGCGGCGGGCTCGGCGGTGCCGGACGGCTCCGTCGTGCCGGGGGACTTCCGTGTCACCGGGGAGCGCATGGCAAGGGCGGCGGCCACGGGCGAGCACAGGGCGACGGCCGCGCAGAGCAGCCAGGTGCCGGTCACCCCCAAGGGCGCGGAGATCGAGCTGAAGAAGGCGAGCGAGAGGGGCGCGGCGCCGATGCCGGAGAGGGCGAAGGTGGACATCGCGGCGCCCAGCCGGCCCTCGGGTACGGCCTGTTGGTACGCCGTGACCAGGGCCGGACCGTTCAGCCCCGAGAAGAGACCGACGGCGCACGCCGCCACGGCCAGGAGAGTCGGGGAGGGCGCCAGCGCCATGGATCCCAGGCCGATGGCGAGCCCGGTGCCGGTGACCACGAGCTTGACCGGTACGGGGATGCGATGGGCCAGGGCAGCGCCCGCCGCCGCCGACGCCAGGGCACCGGCGCTGAACGCCGTCAGGGCCGCCGCGACCGAGCCGATGCCCCACCCCTCGCCGGAGGCGCGCAGGGGCAGGGCGACCTCGGCCGGCCACAGGAAGGCGAAGTCCATGCAGAAGCAGGCGACGAACATCCAGCGCAGCCGGGGGTGGGCGCCCAGCAGCAGAAGACCGTCGCCGGAACGCCGGAACAGTGAGGCCTTCGCCCCCGTGCCGCTCTCGCGGCGGGACATGCCGTGAGTGACGTGGAAGGCGCAGACCAGCCAGAGGGCGCATCCCGCCGCCGACACGAGCATGACGTGGGACAGGCTGCCCGCCACCACCAGCCAGGCTCCCAGTGGGGACCCGGCGATCGGCGCCAGCCGCAGCACCATCGCGAAGAGGGAGTTGGCGCGGCCCAGGTGCTCCGGAGGGGCCAGGCGGGTCAGCAGGACGCCGGAGGCGGGGCCGGTGAGGCCGAGCAGGGAGCCCTCCACCACGGCGACGGCGATCAGAGGCCAGAGACTGTCGGCGCCCGCGGCGACGAGAGCGCCGACGGCGAGCACGACGAGCCGGGTGGCGGTGGCCCGCAGCAGGACGGTGCGCGGGCCGAGGCTGTCGGCCAGAGCACCGCCGAACAGCAGCATCAGGGCGCGCGGCAGAGTGGAGGCGAGGATCACGAGTGTCACGGCGCCCCGGCCGCCGAGCTGGACCGCGGTCCAGCTCATGGCGATGAGGAGGGCGAAGCTTCCGCACTGGACGGCGGCCTGGCCGGTGACGAAGCTGCCGATGCGCCGCCAGTCCGGGGCGGGCTCCGCCTCGGGCGACGGGGCGGAGGGATACGTTGTCATGGGGACGGCTTCCTGAGGGAGGGCTCGGAGCGGACGGGGCTGACGGTTCAGCGGGGGCGCCGGGTTGCGCGTACGGTGACGCCGGTGTCGTCCCCGCGCAGGGTGGCGGTGACGGCCAGGGCGGCGGCACGGCCCGCGGCACGGTGCAGGGTCCGGTGGCCGCGTGCGCCGGCGGTACGCAGCTCCAGGTGGCCGCCGAGGTAGCCCCGGCCCACCTCGGCGAGCGTGCGCTCGGCGGCGCGGCGGGCCGTGTCGAGCAGGGTGTCCCGGCCTTCCGTGTCCCCTGCTCCGTCATCGGCGGGGGCGACCGTGACGCCGGGCGACTCCCGCACCTGGAACCTGGCCTGGACGGTGCGGCCGCGAGGCCGGTGCGGCCGCGCGGTCACGCCGCCGCTCCGGCGGCTGCCTGCCCGGGGGCGAGGGACGCCCGTTCGTCGAAGGGGCCGTCGGGCCACCACAGGTCCTCGCGGTCCAGCGCGGTGACGGCGTACTTGCCGAGGGCGCTGACCAGCAGACGCAGTTCGAGCGCGATACTCTCGACGAGGCGTTCCAGACCGTGTCCGGGGTCCTCGTCGACGGCGATCAGGGCGGCGCGGCCCAGGCCGGCGGCCCGCGCCCCGAGGGCCAGGGCCCGCAGCACGCGTCCGCCCTCCCATACGCCTCCGGAGGTGAGCAGGCAGCCACCGGGACGGCCGATCCGGCGCAGGCACTCGGAGAGCGGCAGCCCGACCTGGTCCAGGAAGACCCGCGGGGCCCAGCCGGTGCCGCCCTCGGCACCGTCCACGGTCACGGCGTCGGCTCCGGCGGCCCAGGCGACACGTGCGGCGTCCCCGATGTCGCGTCCGGGGTGGAACTTCACCCAGGTACGGGCCCTGGGGAAGTTGTTCCGCATGAAACGCAGCTGCTGGCGCAGGATCTCCTCGGTGAAGGTGCCGGGCGTGGCGCAGCGCAGCCGGCGGTCGTCCTCCTCGCCGAACACCTCGGCGACCGTGAACCGGTCCGCCAGCTGTTCCGCCTCCGCGCCCGCGACGACGGTCATGCCGCCGAGGCCGGGCTTGGCGCCCTGACCGATCTTCAACTCGAAGGCCAGCCGACCGGATTCGAGCAGCGGGCGGGTGGCGGGGTCGCTGTAGAGGAGGTTCCAGACCTCGGAGTCGGCGTCCTCGGTGGACTGCTGGACGACGATCCCGCCGACGCCTTCGGGCGCGGCGCCGAGGTAGGCATCGACGCGGTCGAGCAGCGCGGAGCGGGTGGCCTCCCCGCCGCGCCGGTAGCCGTGGACGGGCACCATGTTCTCCCCGATGACCATGGGGATGCCGAGCCGGCCGGCCTGGCGCGAGGCGTGGACGGCGAGGTCGCCGCTGCCCGCGCGGGTGGAACCGAACGCGGACAGGTACAGCGGCAGCGAGGCGCTGAAGCCGCCGGTCCGGGTGGTCAGGTCGACGTCGCCGGGCTCGGGCTCGCGGGCGAGGTCGATGAGCTTCTCGAGCCGTTCGGGCATGAAGACGGGCGGGGCGATACGGGCCCGGTCCAGGGCGTCTCCGCCGGCGTGGGCAGCGCCGGGACCGAAGAGCTCGGCGCCGTAGGAAGCGGGATCCGGGAAGACCTCGGCGGTGCCGCGCCGGGCACGGGCGCGGATCTCCGGTTCCGGGAAGCCGGGTGCGGTCAGGGCGCTCACGGGGCCACCACCCCGGGGAGCTTCGGGTAGGCGCTGACCTGCCACAGGGAGTCGAGGCCGGTGAGGAAGCGGACCAGGCGCTGGAGACCCATGCCGAACCCGGCGCTGGCCGGGATGCCCTCGCGCGCCTCCTTGAGGTACCAGGCGTACTTGGCGGGGTTCTCCCCGCTCTCGCGCATACGTGTGACGATGGTCGCGTAGTCCGACTCGCGCTCGCTGCCGGAGACCAGCTCGCCGTAGCCGTGCGGGGCGATGAGGTCGAAGTTGCGCAGCACCCCGGGGCGGTCGGGGTCCTCACGGTCGTAGAAGCCCCGCGAGCCCTTGGGGTAGTCGTTGATGAAGAAGGGGCGGTCGCTCTCCAGGGAGAGGAGCCGTTCGCCGGCCCAGTCGATCTCGCTGTCCGGGCTCTGCGGGTGACCGGCGCCGAGGAGGCGGGAGACGGCCTCCTGATGGGTGCACACGTCGTACTTGCCGCTGCGGACGTCCGTGAGGTCGGCCTCCTGACGCCCCAGTTCGGTCAGGAGGTCGGGGACGGCCGTCCACACGTGCTCGACGACGTGGGTGAGCAGTCCGGCGGCCACCTCCTGGGCGTCCTCGCGCCGGGCGCCGGCGATCTCGACGTCGATCTGGTGGAACTCCACCAGGTGGCGTCCGGTGGTGGCGGTCTCCTCCGGCTCCACGCGTACGTTGGGCGCGATGTAGAAGAGCTTCGGGAAGCCGCGCAGGGACGCCTGCTTGTAGAGGATGGCGCTGGTCATCAGCTTGTAGGGGCGGCCGTAGTAGTCGACGTCCAGGGCCTTGGCGCCCCGGCCGCCCGGATCGGTGACGGGGCCGACGAGCGGGGGCAGCAGCTCGGTGAAGCCGGCCTGGCGCAGATGGTCGCGAGCCGCCTGCATGGCCTCCTGCTGGACGAGCATGGCGGCGCGCAGCTGCGGGGAACGCAGGTGTTCACCGAGCGGGGGCGGCAGGGTGGGGCCGGTGGGCTGCCGGGCGTGGTCCATGGTGGGGCTCCTGTTCGTGGGCGGGGCGAGGGGGGCGAGGCCGCGGTGCGGTCGCGGAGCGGCCGGCGGTCAGGTCGGGCGGGTCGTCAGGGTGTCGGCCGCCCGGAGAGCCACGGGGGCGGAGGGCGCCCGGTCGTAGCGGTCGGCCATGTGATGGAGGGTGGTGAGCAGGCCGCGGGCGGTGAGCGGTTCGACATCCGCCGGGGCGTCGGGGCGGATCGGCATGGCGCCGGTGTCCGACCAGCGCAGCCGGCCGTCGGCGCCGATGACGCTGCGGGAGCGGCCCGCGTTGTCGGGGTGGAGACAGAACGGCACGTCGAGCAGGCCGCGTTCGAAAGCCGCCGGCAGCGCTCGGGCCAGATCCGTGTGCAGGCCGAGGACGGCCTCCACGAGAGTGAGTGCCTCCTCGTAGACCTCGCTCCGGGCGCCCGGGGCCACCGGGTCCGGCGGGCCGGCGAGCGCCGCGGCCGCTGCGGCGGTCTCCAGGGCCCGGACGTTCTCGTCGACGGTGGGGATGCGGCGGGACTCGGCGGTCGTCTTGACGAGCAGCCGCTGCGCCCCGGAGCGCAGGGCGAGCCGGGCGGACGCCTCGAGGAGGCGCGTCGCGCCGCGCTCGGTGCGGGGGTAGACACCCATGTACGTGTAGAGGACGACGTGGTGGTCCACCCCGGCCGGCAAGAACTCACCGGCCAGCCTGCGCAGCGCCCGTACGGCCTCCTCGTCCTGGACCGGGTCGGTCTGCTGCGCGTAGCTCAGCGAGACGCTGCGCAGGCCGTGCCGGGCGAAGAACAGGCACTCCAGCACGCTCATGGCGACGAGCAGTCCGGGCGGGCAGAGCTGGCCCAGCAGGCAGCCACCGAAGCTCTCCAGATGGGGGACGGAGCCGGGGCGGGCGCTCGCGGCCAGGATCTCGCACCCCTCGGCCCAGGCCCTGACGGACTCCCGCAGCGGGGTGCGGCCGTAGGGCAGGCAGTACGAGACGGGCCCGCCCTCGGTCGCGTCGAGACCGGCCGCGACCAGGGCCCGGACGATGTCCTGCGGACGGGCGGAGCCGTGGCGGACCTGGACGGGGAAGTCGGCGTCGTACAGGCCGTCGAGCAGGGCCCGGGTGACGGCGAGCGGGTGGGTGGCGAGGGGATAGCCGTTGAGCCGGGTGCCTTCGGCGAGGGCGGCACGTGCCCCGGCGAGGTCGCCGACGCGGGTGTAGCTGTCGATGGTGAGCGTGCCGACGGTCGTGGCCGTGGCGGCCCTGGTCCGCGCCAGACCGGTGCGCATGGCCTCGGGATCGCCGAAGCCCATACGGGGCTGGACGACCAGCCGGCCGGCGGCGGCCGCATCCGCGACGAACGCGCCGAAAGGGCGCGGGGCGCCGCTCATGCCGCCACCCGGACAGCCGCGAGGAAGGCGCACAGCGCCTCCAGGTCGTCGGCGCCGTCCCCGAGGACGGCACCGCAGCCCGCTTCGCGCAGCCCGGCCGCTTCGGCCTCCCCGGAGCGGCCCGCGGCACCGAGCTTGCCGCCGACGGCCACCGGAAGGGCGGCGAGGCCCGGTTCGGCGCGCAGCCGGCGTACGGCGGCGGAGGCGTCCCGGTAACCGTGGCCGTTGACGCTGCTGAGCACGACCGCGTCGGGGGAGTGCCGACGGCAGGCGGCGGTGAGCAGGCTGGGACTCACGCAGGGACCCAGCGCGACGACGTCGTGTCCCCGTTCCTCCAGGAACAGCCGGAGATACACGAGATTCCAGGTGTGGGAGTCCGAAGCGGTTCCGCTCAGGAGTATCTTCATGCCTTCGACCATATTTCTCCGGACGCTTCCCGGGCGGAAGTCGAGCGGCAGTAACAGGCGGCAGTTTTCGGCCCGGAATTCCTTCCGGCGCATGACCCGGTAATCCTGTGCGGTGTCCCGCAATTCCGGAGGGCGCGCGACCGCAGCCGCCGTCCCGCCGCGTCGCCGAAACGCCCCGACACTTCCGGCGAGCGGACGTCCCTCCGCCTCGCGACGCACCGCATCCCGCGTGCCGCGCTGATCCACCGGGAACGGGGCCTGCCCCTGGACGACCGCGCTTCCCGGGTGTTCCCGTGTCGGGGATGTCCCCCGGCGTCCGGCGGGCGCGCGAGGGCTGCCGCGGCACCTCGCCGGCGTCGCCGGAACGCCCCGGCGCACCCGGTGGCCTCCCGCCCCCGCATCCGGCGGGCGGGACAGCCTCGGCCCGCAGGCACGCGAAAGTGCCGTGCCCCGCAGGAGCTGCGGGGCACGGCACAGGGTGGGTAACTGTCAGGTGTACTGGGCGACCAGGCTCCGGGGGCGGATGTCGGTCCAGTTGGCGGTGATGTACTCCAGCGCCCCCGCGCGGTCCCCGGCCCCCCATACGCTGGTCCAGCCGGCCGGGACATCGGCGAAGGCAGGCCACAGGGCGTGCTGGCCCTCGTCGTTCACCACGACGTGGAAGATGCCCTCGTCGTCGTCGAAAGGGTTCACGGCGTCGCTCATGAATAACTCCTCGTTCCGTTTTCCCGCAGGTTGTTTCCCTGCAGTGCGGAGAGTTTCTCCGCGATGATTCTTCCGATGTGTGCGAGAGGTTTCTCCTCGGCCATCCGCAGATGGTCGGAATTCACCGTATGGTTTTCGGTCGTTCCCTCCAGGAACGGATTCCAGGTGGCGGCCAGCACGCCTTCCGCTTCGCCGGTTCTACGGGCTGTGAAGAAGACCGCGCCGGTGCCGGCGACACCGGGCGTGTGCCGCGACATGAGGGCCGCGTGGGTCTCCGACGCACGCAGCACGGCCCGGATCTCCTCGGCGCTGAAGCCGCCCAGGACGGGGTCCTCACGGCGCACGCGCTCCACCGCGGCCGGCACGTCGTCCTCGTGGAGCGGCGCGGACTCCGCCGGCCGTTCCCCGGACGGCAGGACCGGGACGCTGCCCGGGTCGGTCCGGTGCACGTCCATCAGCCCCAGGAATTCGACCCGCTGACCGGCCGCGTGCAGCCGCACGGCCATGGCGTGGGCGACGATGCCGCCGAAGGACCAGCCGAGCAGCCGGTAGGGCCCCCACGGCTGGACCTGCCGGATGCGCTCCAGATAGTCGTCGGCCATCTCCTCGACGGTGCGCGGACGGTAACCGGGCTCGCTGAGCGCGCGGGCCTGGAGGGCGTACAGCGGCTGGTCCTCGCCGAGGTGGCGGGCGAGACCGGCGTAGGACCAGCCGACCCCGGTGCCGGGGTGTACGCAGAACAGCGGGCGCCGGGAGCCACGGTCGCTGAGCGGCAGCAGGACGTCCATGGCGCCGGCTGTGCCGTCGTGGTCGCGCGAGCCGAGCAGCCCGGCCGGTGTGGGGGCGCGGAACAGGTCACGGACGGTCCGGTCGATGCCCAGCACCGCGCGCACCCGGCTCACCAGCCGCACACCGAGCAGTGAATGACCGCCCAGGGTGAAGAAGTTGTCGTCCAGACCGACCCCCGGTACGCCCAGGATCTCGGCGAACAGCCCGCACAGCACCTCCTCCCGGGCGTTGCGCGGCGCACGGTGGGACGCGGCCGCACGGACCGGTGCGGGCAGCGCCCGGCGGTCCGGCTTGCCGTTGACGGTCAGCGGCAGGGCGTCCAGGACCACCACGGCGGAGGGCACCAGGTGCCCGGGCAGCGCGGCACGGGCCAGCGTGAGGAGATCCGCCTCGGTGACCGCGGTCCCGGCACGCGGCACCACGTACGCCACGAGGCTCCCCTCGCCCGGCCGGTCCTCCCGGACGACGGCGAGGGTCTGGCCGACCGCGGGGTGGGCGGCGAGAGCGTGCTCCACCTCCCCGGGCTCGATCCGCATGCCGCGCAGCTTGACCTGGCCGTCCGCGCGGCCCAGGAACCGGAGTTCGCCCGCCGGTGTCCACACCACGCGGTCGCCCGTGCGGTACATCCGGCTGCCGTCGGCCTCGAACGGGTCGGGGACGAACCGCTCGGCGCTCAGGTCGGGGCGGCCGACGTAGCCGCGCGCCACATGGGAACCGGCGATGTACAGCTCGCCGGGCACCCCGGGCGGGACGGGCCGCAGCGCTCCGTCGAGGGCGTGGCTGCGGGTGTTGTCCATCGGGCGGCCCAGATGCAGGCCCAGGGCGCCTCCGCCGCCGGTGAGCCACTGGTTGTGGGAGGCGAAGGTCGTCTCGGTCGGGCCGTACGAATGGACCAGCACGGTGTCCGGACAGTGCGTCAGGACCCGGTGGGCGGCGGCCTGCGACGCGACGTCGCCGCCCGTCCACACCTCGCGCAGCAGCCGGAGCGTGTCCAGTGCCTCGTCGGCCATCACGTGGAACAGGCCTACGGTGAAGTAGGCGGCGGTGACCCCGTGCTCGCGGACCGTACGATCGGTCTCGGCGAGGTCGGTGCCGTCGCCCCGCATGATCACCAGACTGCCGCCGTTCAGGAGCGGCACCCAGATCTCGAAGACGGACGCGTCGAACCCGGTCGCCGAGTGGACCAGCATCCGGCCGGGACAGCCGGCCGCCGTGTCCCGGTCGGCGGCCAGTTCGGTCACGTTGCGGTGGGTGACGCCGACGCCCTTGGGGCGCCCGGTCGATCCGGACGTGAACATCACGTACATCAGGTCGTCCCCGTCGACCGCCACGGCCCGGTGCTCCCCCGGTCCGGTCGCCGGGGCCGGCCCGTCGACCAGGAACACCGGCGGGGCGGCACTCCCGGGCGGCGGCACCGCCCCCGCGTGTGCGGCGACCGTGGCGACGAGGCGGACCCGCGCGTCCTCGGCCATGAGCCGGACGCGGGCCCTGGGCAGCCCGGGGTCCAGTGGAAGGTACGCCGCGCCGCACTTGAGGACGGCGAGCGCCGTCACCACCAGGGGCACACCGCGTTCCAGCAGCACCCCGACGGTGTCCCCCCTGCGCACCCCGGCCGCGGCCAGCCGGGCGGCCAGCGCCCCCGCGCGTGCGTCGAGTTCACCGTAGGAGACGCTCTCCCCGTCGGTGATCAGGGCGGGCGCCGCAGGGGCGAGCGCGGCCCGGCGGGCGATCACCTCGTGGACGGCGGCCCGGTCACGCGTCACGGTGGCCGTGTCGTTGTACTCCGTGTCCAGCCGGTACCGCTCGGCGTCGGTGAGCAGGTCCACCTCACCGATCCGCACCCCCGGGTCGGCGGCGGCGGCGCGCAGCACCCGCTCGACGTGCGCCGCGAGCAGCGCGGCCGTGGCGGGGTCGAACAGGTCGGTGGCGTACTCCAGGCCGCCCGTCAGCCCGGCCGGCCTGCCCTCGCCGTCCTGCCGTTCTGACAGGGCGAGGGTCAGGTCGAACTTGGTGGACAGCTCCTCCACCGGGACCGGTTCGGCCCGCAGCACCGGCACGCCACCGGCGGGCACGGTGTAGTCGTGGTGGAGCTGGACGACGACCTGGGTCAGCGGGTGGTGGGCGGTGCTGCGGGCCGGGTTGAGGTGCTCGACGATCCGGTCGAAGGGCAGCCGCTGGTGCGCGTAGGCCGCGAGGTCGGTGTCGCGTACCCGTTCCAGCAGCTCCGTGAAGGCCGGGTCGCCGGAGGTGTCGGTGCGCAGGACAAGGGTGTTGACGAAGAAGCCGACCAGATCGCTCAGCGCCTCGTCGTCGCGGCCCGCCGTCATGGTGGCCAACGGCAGATCGGTGCCGGCGCCGTGGCGGGTGAGGACGGCGGCGAGGGCGGCCTGCAGCACCATGAACAGGGTGGCGCCGCTGCGCCGGGCCAGCTCCTCCAGCGCCTGGTGGGTGGCGGGGCCGACGGAGAGCGGGACATGGCCGCCCCGGTGGGTGGCCTCGGCAGGACGCGGCCGGGCAGCCGGCAGTTCGAGGACCGCCGGGGCACCGGCGAGAGCCTGTTCCCAGAACGTGAGGGCCTTCCGCGCCGCCGGTCCCTCCAGCAGCTGCCGCTGCCAGAGGGTGTAGTCGGCGTACTGGACGGGAAGCGGCTCCCAGCGCGGTGCGCGGCCCTCGGCACGGGCGGCACAGGCGGTGGCCAGGTCGGCCAGGAGCGGGCCGGTGGACCAGCCGTCGGCGGCGATGTGGTGGACGAGCACCACCAGGATCTGGCCGCCGTCCTCCTCGGTGAGCAGAGTGGCCCGCAGCGGAATCTCCTCGGCGAGGTCGAAGACGTGACCGGCGGCCGCGGCGACGGTCTCCCGCGACTGCCCGGCAGGCACGGGACGGACGTCGAGCGGGGGCCGCGCGGTGTCGAGGACCTCCTGGTGCGGTTCCCCCCCGGCCGACCGGTAGCGGGTGCGCAGCACCTCGTGGCGCTCCGTCAGGTCGGCGAGGGCGCGGGCCAGGACGCCGGCGTCGAGGGGGGCGGCGGGACGCATCACCAGCGGGATGTTGTAGGAGGCGCTCGGGCCTTCGAGCCGGTCGATGAACCAGAGTCTGCGCTGCGCGTACGAGAGCGGCAGCCGCTCCGGCCGGTCGGCACGGACGGTGGGCGCGAGCGGCGTCCCGGGCTCCGTGTCCCCGGCGTCCCGGACGTCCGCGATACGGCGGGCGAGGGCGGCCGGGGTCGGGGCCAGCAGCAGGTCGCGCACATGGACGTCGGCGCCCGTGCGGGCGCGTATCCGGTTGGCGAGCCGCACCCCGCTCATGGAGTGCCCGCCGATCGTGAAGAACCCCTCGTGCGGCCCCACCCGGTCCAGGCCCAGGACCTCCGCGAACATCTCCCGCAGCGTGTCGACGTGTTCCGCATCCGGCCCGTCGCCGCTCCGGGCGTCGGCCAGGGCGTCGGCGGCCTTCCGGGCGGAGAGGACGGCGGTGCGCGCCCGGCGGTCGTCGAGGGTCCGGCGGTCCCCGGCGCCGAGCAGCGCGGTGTCGGCCACGGGCTCCCCGGGCCGGTCGGCAGCCGCACGCAGGGCCTGCTCCAACGCCCTCAGGAGGAGGCGGGCCGTCTCCTCGTCGAAGATGTCGCGTGCGTACTCCAGGCCCAGTTCGATCCCCGCGGGCGTACCGTCGGCCCGGCGGTGCTCCACGCACGCGGCGGTGAGGTCGAACTTGGTGGTCGCCGGCGGGTCCGCCCTGAAGGTGCCGGTCAGACCGCCGAAGGCGAAAGGCGCGTCGGCCGGGGCGGCGGTGCGCAGCGTGAGCATCGTTTGGAAGAGCGGGTGCACGCCGGGCGTGCGCGGCGGGTTCAGATGTTCTACCAGGAGGTCGAAGGGGATGCCCTGGTGGGCGTAGGCGGCGAGGTCGGTGTCGCGTACCCGTTCCAGCAGTTCGCTGAAGGCCGGGTCGCCGGAGGTGTCGGTCGGCAGCACCAGGGTGTTGACGAAGAAACCGACCAGGGCGCCGAGCGCCTCGTCGTCACGGCCCGCGACCGGGGTGCCGACGGCCACCCGGTCACCGCAGCCGACCGCGCGCAGGGCCAGGCCGAGGGCCGCCTGAAGGACCATCAGCATGCTCGCGCCGTGCCCGTCGGCGAGCCGCACGAGTGCCGTGTGCGCCGTCGGCCCCAGGTGCGCGGTGACCAGGCCGCCGCGGTGGTCCGGCACGTCGGGGCGGGGCCGGTCCAGCGGCAGGTCGGTGACGGCGGGCAGGCCGGCGAGCGCGGTCCGCCAGTGGGCGAGCCCGCGTGAGACGACCGCGTCGGGGTCCTCGGCCGCGCCGAGGACGTCGTTCTGCCAGAGGGTGTAGTCGGCGTACTGGACGGGAAGCGGCTCCTGCGCGGGGGCGTGGCCCAGGGTGCGGGCGGTGTAGGCGGCGGCCAGGTCGTTCATCAGCGGGGCCAGGGACCAGCCGTCGCCCGCGACATGGTGGAGCAGGACGGCCAGCACGGCCGCCGGTCCCGAACCGGCCGTGCCCTCGGGTACGAACAGCGCCACCCGCAGGGGGAGTTCACGTGTCAGGTCGAAGGTCTCCGCCGTGAAGTCCGCCACCCGGGAACGAAGTTCACCGGCCGGGCACTCGACGATGCGGGCCCGGACCGTGGACGGGGCCAGGACGTGCTGGTAGGGCTCGTTCTCCGGGGCGAGGGAGACGGTACGCAGGACCTCGTGGCGACCGGCGAGGTCGGTGACGGCGGCTGCGAGCGCCGCACGGTCCGGGACACCGTCGAGTTCCAGCACGATCGGCATGTTGTACGCGCAGGACGGGCCGTCGAGCTGGTCGAGCAGCCACAGCCGGCGCTGGGCGTGGGAGAGCGGCACCCGGTCCTCGGCGGGCAGCGGCTCCTCGTGGACGACCGACAGGCGCGGGTCCGTGGTCCGCAGCGCCTTGCGGTTGATCTTTCCGGAGCTGGTACGGGGCAGGGCGGCGACGATGCCGACGGCGGCCGGCACGGCCGCGGCGGGCATGCGTCCGCGCACCAGAGCGCGCAGTTCCTCGGCACCGACACCGCCCTCGGTGACGACGAACGCGACGAGGCGCTTGACGCCGTCGGAGCCCTGCTGGGCGACGACGGCGGCCTCACGGACCTTGGGGTGGCCCGCCAGGACGGAGTCCACGGCGGCCGGGTCGATGCGCTGTCCGCCGATCTTCACCTCGTCGTCGAGGCGGCCGTGGTAGAGGATCTGACGGTCCTCGCCGATCGTGACCAGGTCACCGGTGCGGTACGCGCGCTCGCCGTCCAGCTCCGTGAAGCGGCGGGCGGTCAGCTCGGGATTGCCCAGATAGCCCAGGGACAGGCCCCCGCCGAGCAGCCAGAGCTCGCCGGAGACGACGGCGGCGCGCACGCCGGGCAGCGGGCGGCCGATGGGGACGGGACCGTCGTCGTGGCGGGTGAGGTCGGCGACCGTGGCGACCACCGTGGTCTCGGTGGGCCCGTAGGCATTGAGCAGCCGGACCCGTCCACCGGTCAGCTCGCGCCACTGGGCGACCCGCTCGGGCAGCGCGGCCTCCCCGTAGACGATCACGGTCTCCAGGCACGCGGGGAGGCTGACCGAGCCGGTGGCGAGGACGTGGACGAGCTCGTGCCAGTAGGCGGCCGGCAGGTCGAGCAGGGTGATGCCGTGGCGTGCGCAGCCGGCGAGCAGGTCGCGTACGTCGAGCATGTCGTCCGTACGCAGGACCAGGGTGCCGCCGGCGCCGAGGGTGGCGAACAGTTCCTGGACGCTGGCGTCGAAGTGCAGCGGGGAGAACTGCAGGACGCGGGAGGTGGGACCGATGCCGTAGGCGGGGGTGGCGCCGGCGATGAAGTGCGCGAGCGAGTCATGGCCGACGACGACCCCGTTGGGGGTTCCGGTGGACCCGGACGTGTAGATCACGTAGGCGGCACCGGCCGGTGCGCCGGGGCCGGGGAGGACGAGTTCACCGCTGCGGGCGACCTCGGCGGGTGTGGGCGCCGGGCTCCCGCAGCCGGACTCCAGGACGGCCTCGTTGCGGGCCTCGGGGGCCTGGACGTCGAGCGGGAGGTAGGCGGCGCCCGTGCTGAGGACGGCGAGGAGGCCGACGACGGCGTCGATCCCGCGGGGCCGGTGCAGGGCCACCAGGCGGCCGGGGGCGGCGCCCTCCCCGGCCAGCGTGCGGGCACGCTCCCTTACGGCGTCGGCGAGCCGGCCATAGGTCAGGTCGGTGCCGTCGTGGACCAGGGCCACCGCGTCGGGCCGGGTACGCGCCTGATGGGCGATGAGGTCGAGCACCGGCGGGGCGGGCGAGGGACAGGGACCGCCGTCCAGCAGGTCTTCCGTTCCGATGGGGGGCATCCTGGGCTTTCCTTCTGTCGAGGCGAGGGACCGGGGCGAACGGTTCCTCTCGCCTCCGTGCCTTCACGCTAGGGGCCCGGGGCCCTTCCCCACGGCAGTCGGCCCGGCAGCTCGGAGCGGCAGAAAGAGGGGCGCGGAGCTGCCGCTCCGCGCCCCGCCTCCCTCGGCCGTCGGTTCACCCCCGGCGGGCGCCCGCCCGGGTGCGGCGGCGCAGGGCCGGAGCGGCCCTGCGGTGGTCCGCCGGGGCGGGCCCGGCCCCCTCCGGCTCGCTCACGTCGGCGACGGCCCCGGCGAGGCGCCGCGACAGGGCGGCCGCCGTGGGGTTGCGGAACACGTCACGCAAGGTGAGGTCCTGCCCGAACTCGGCGCGTATCCGGTTCAGCAAGCGCACCGCCAGCAGCGAATGGCCGCCGGACTTGAAGAAGTTGTCGTCCGCCCCGACGTCACGTCCGCCCAGCACCTCGCGGAAGATGCCGAGCAGCCGTCCGTCCGTGCCGCCGGCCGCCACCGGCGCGTCCTCCTCGGGCAGCACGGCCGGGTCCTCACCGGGTGCGGGCAGCCGGGCCGTCCGTACCACCCGGGCGGGCGCCAGGTATTCGGGCAGCCGCTCGGCCGCCCAGGCGCGCAGCGCACTCCCGGCGGGCGGTGTCCCCGGGGCGCAGGTGACGAGGGCGAGGAGCCGGCCGTCGCGGACGAGGACCCGCGCACCCGTCACCGCCGGGTGGCCGGCGAGGACGCTCTCCACCTGGCCGGGCTCGACCGGGTAGCCGTCCACGGTGTGGACGGCGACGGGCCGCAGGACACCGTCCGCGCCCCGGTAGGCGCGTCGGCCGGTGGCACGCAGCCCGCCACCCGGGGCCGGCTCGTGCACCTCACCGGGGACGCGGACGGCGGTACGACGCCCCTGCGCGTCGAGGACCACCGCCGGGCCGCCGTCTCCGGGCGCGGGCTGCCCGTACCGCAGGGCCGACAGCCGGACCCCGGGGTCGGCGGCGAACGCGTCGAGGGTCTCGGCGAGGCGCCGGGCCAGCAGGCGGGCGGTGTCCGCGTCGTACAGCGCGGTGGCGTACTCCAGGACACCCCGCAGCCCGGTCTGCGTCCCGTCCGGGCCGACGGTCTCGGTGAGCGCGAAGGTGAGGTCCGACTTGGCGCCGGCGCCCCGGAAGGCCAGCGGTTCGCCGTCCAGCGCCGACGGGACGGCGGAGGCGTCGCCCGTCCCCGCCGCGTGCACCTGGAGCATCACCTGCACGAGCGGTGCGTGCGCGGTCGACCGGTGCGGGCTCAGGTGCTCGACCAGCCGGTCGAACGGCAGGTCCTGGTGGCTGTAGGCGGCCAGACCCGCGTCGCGGACCCGGCGCACCAGCTCCGTCAGCACGGGGTCGCCGGAGGAGTCCGTGCGCAGCACCAGCGTGTTGACGAAGAAACCGACGAGCGGATGGAGCGCCTCGTCGGCCCGGCCGGCGACGGTCGTGCCGATCGCCAGGTCCTCGCCCGCGCCGTGCCGGGTGAGCAGGGCGGCGAGAGCGGCCTGCACCACCATGAACAGGGTGGCGCCGTGCTGCCGGGCGCACCGCAGCAGCGCCCGGTGGGTGCCGGCACCGACCTCGAACGGGGCGAGCGCGCCCCGGCCGTCCGGTTCGGGCTGACGTGGCCGGTCGGTGGGCAGCGCGAGCAGCGGCGGCATCCCGTCGAGGGCGGTACGCCAGTACGCGAGCTGCTCGGCGGCGACGCCGTCGGCCCCGTCGAGCAGCTCGTGCTGCCAGAGGGTGTAGTCGGCGTACTGGACGGGCAGCGGCTGCCACCCGGGGGCCCGGCCCTCGGCGCGGGCCGCGTAGGCGGTGGCGAGATCGGCGAGGAGGCAGCCGGTGGACCAGCCGTCACCCGCGATGTGGTGCACCAGCAGCACCATCACCTGCTCCCCGGCGGCGTTCTCCAGGAGCCAGGCGCGGAAGGGGATCTCCGCGGCGAGGTCGAAGACGTGACCGGCCGCGGCGTCCACGGCGGCGCGGAGTTCGTCCGGGCCGTCCGTCCGGACCACTTCCAGGACGGGTTCGGCGTGCTCCAGCACGTCCTGGTACGGCTCGCCGTCGGCCGTCCTGTGCACCGTGCGCAGCACCTCGTGCCGTCGTGCGACGTCGGCGAGGGCGGCGGCGAAGGCAGCCCGGCCGACCGGGCGGCGCAGCCGGGTCACCACGGGGATGTTGTAGGTGGCGCTCGGGCCCTCCAGCTGGTCCACGAACCATAGCCGCTGCTGCGCGGCGGACAGCGGCAGCCGTCCGGGCCGCCGGGCGGCGGGCACCGGCCGCAGCGGCGGCCGGACGGGCCCGTCGCCCTGCCCGGCGAGACGGCGCAGCAACCGGGCCGGGGTGGGCGCCAGGAAGACGTCGCGGATGGCGGCCTGGACGCCCAGCGCCTTGCGGACGCGGTTGGAGAGCTTCCCGGCGAGCAGGGAGTGCCCGCCCAGCTTGAAGAAACTGTCGCCGGGCCCCACCTCGTCACGTCCCAGCACCTCCGCGAACAGGCCGCGAAGGATCTCCTCGCGGGGGTCGGCCGCGGAACGGTTGCGCGGGTCCCCGCCGTCCCGCGGTTCGCCCGGGGTGTCGGCGTTCCGCTGCTCGGCCCGGGTGAGGGCCTCGTGACGGCGGTCGAGTGCCTCGCGTTCCGCGTCGGAGAGCAGACCCGTCCGGCTGAGCGGAGTGGTGGCCGGCTGCTCGGCGTAGGCGGTCAGCGCGCGCCGGAAGAGGCTGAGGAGCAGGCGCGCGGTCTCCTCGTCGTAGCGGTCGGTCGCGTACTGCAGGCCGAGCACCAACCCGTCGGGTTCGCCGTCGGAACGGTAGGTCTCGGCACAGTGGAAACCGAGGTCGAACTTGGCGGTGGCCAGGTCCGCGGTGTCGAGGGTGCCGGACAGGGCACCGAGACGGCAGGTGGTGTCCTGGGCGGTCTGCGTGGTGAGCATCACCTGGAAGAAGGGGTGCAGGCCGAGGGACCGTTCCGGGTCGAGGTCCTCGACGACCAGGTCGAACGGCAGGTCCTCGTGGGCCATGGCGGCCAGGTCCCGGTCACGGACCTGGCCGAGAAGAGTGCCGAGGTCCGGGTCGGCGGACAGGTCGGCGCGCAGCGCCAGCGAGTTGACGAAGAACCCGACGAGGTCGTGCAGGTCCTCCTCGGGCCGGCCGGCGACCGGCGTCCCCACCACCACGTCCTCCTGCGCCCCGGCCGCCCGCAGGGCGACACAGAGAGCGGCCCGGGCGGTCATGAAGAACGTCGCGCGGTGGGCGCGGCTCGTACCCGCGAGCGCCTTGTGGGCGGCGGCACCGAGCCGGTCGGTGACCGAGGCCCCCCGGTGGCTGGGCTCGGCGGGGCGGGGGCGGTCGGCGGGCAGCCGGGTCGCGGCCGGGACGCCGTCCAGCGCCGCCCGCCAGTGGGCGAGCTGTTCGTGGGCTGCGCTGTCGGGATCACCGGGGTCTCCGAGCATGTCCCGCTGCCACAGCGCGTAGTCCGCGTACTGGACGGGCAGTGGTTCCCATCCGGGCGCGCGGCCCTCGGACCGGGCCCGGTAGGCCCGGTCGAGGTCGGTGAGGAGGCAGCCGACGGACCAGCCGTCGGTGGCGATGTGGTGCACCAGCAGGACCAGGACGGAGGTCCCGTCGTGAGCGGTGAACAGCCGTGCCCGCAGCGGCAGGTCGCGGGTGACGTCGAAGGGAAGGCGCACGAAGGCGGTGACCCGCGCGTCCACGTCGTCGGGGGCGCACTCCTCCGTCTCCAGCCGCACGTCGGGATCGCCGACGATGTGCTGGTACGGCTCCCCGTCCTCGGCCAGGTAGACCGTGCGGAGCACCTCGTGGCGATCCACCACGTCACGTACGGCCGCCTTCAGGGACCGCCGGTCGGGCGTCCCCTCCAGCCGCAGCACGACGGGCGCGTTGTAGGCGGCCGACGCGCCTTCGAGACGGTTCAGGAACCACAGCCGGTGCTGGGCGTACGAGAGGGGGATCACGGTTGCTGCTCCTCGGGGATGGCGGGGGCGGGCGGGAGAACGGGCCGGGGACTGGGCGGAGCCAGGGCTCAGCCATCCTTCGCGGCCAGCAACTCCTCGATGTGGGCGCCGAGGTCGCGCAGCCTCGGGTGGGCGTAGACCGCCTTCACCGGGAGAGCCAGGGAGAGCTCGGCCCGTACGCGGGAGACCAGCTTGATGGCGAGCAGCGAATGACCGCCGAGCTTGAAGAAGTTGTCGTGGGGGCCGATCGACGCCGTGCCGAGAACATGCCCCCATACCCGGGCGACGAGCTCCTCGGCCCGCCCCTCGACGCCCTCGCCCGGAGAGGAGGCTGCGGGGGCCGCGGCGGCCTCGATCCGGGACGGCAGGGCGGAGCGGTCGAGTTTGCCGCTGGGAGTGGTCGCGAACCGGTCGGTGGCGACGAACGCCGACGGCGTCATGTAGGCCGGCAGCGTGGCCGCCACGGCGGCCCGCAGCGCTGCGGCGTCCCCGCCCCGGTGACAGGCGATCAGGCACGGGGTGCCCCCGGCGTCCTCGCCCAGGACCACGGCCGCCTCTGCTGCGCCACCGGTCCGGGTCAGGACGGCCTCGATCTCCTGGACCTCGATGCGGTGACCGCGCAGCTTCACCTGGCCGTCGAGCCGGCCCAGGTGCACGAGCCGGCCGTTCGGCAGCAGGCGGCAGCGGTCCCCGGTGCGGTACATGCGGGAGCCCGGCGCGCCGAACGGGTCGGCGACAAAACGCTGGGCGGTGAGACCGGGGCCGTGACGATAGCCGCGGGCGACCCGGGGACCCGCCAGATACAGCTCGCCCGCCTCACCGGCCCCGACCGGCACCAGGTGCTCGTCCAGCAGCCGCATCCGCAGCCCCGGCAGCACGGTACCGATGTGTGGCTCGCCCGGCTCCTCGATCCAGCCGGCGGTGGCGTCGACGGTGCACTCGGTGGGGCCGTACACGTTCACGGCGCGCAGCAGACCGGAGCGGTGTCCCGCGGCCAGCCGGTCCCACAGTGCCGGGCCGATCGCCTCACCGCCGACGAGCAGGGTCAGCGGGCGGGGGCCGCCGTCCGGGGTGAGGAGGTCCAGGAGCGGTTCGGCGTGCGACGGGGTGATGTCGAGATCGGTGAGGCCCTGGGCGTCGATGAAGGCGGCCAGCAGGGCAGGGTCGCTGCGGGTCTCCTGGTCGATCATCACCAGCGTGTCGCCGCGCGACAGCCGCACCCACTGCTGGACCGACGCGTCGAACGACGGTGAGGCGTTCCAGCCCACCCGCCGGCCCTCGCCGCCCGCGGCGCCCGTGTCCTCCAGCTCACGCAGGAGCAGGGAGACCGCACCGCGCCCGATCTCCACCCCCTTGGGCCGGCCTGTGGAGCCGGAGGTGTAGATGACGTAGGCGAGCGTCCCCGGTCCGACCGTCACCGGCGTCCAGGCGGCGCCCGGCCTGCCCGGGGAGGCCGTCAGCTCGTCAGGAGTGACCGTGCGGTGGCCGGGGAACGCCGGGCCGGTTCCGTCGGTGACCACCAGATCGGCACCCGAGTCCTCGACCAGCAGGCGCCGTCGTTCCTCGGGGAGTGCCGGATCGACCGGCAGGTAGGCGGCGCCCGCCGCGAGGGTGCCGATGATCGCGGTGACCAGAGAGGCGCCACGCGGCAGGCACAGCGCGATGACGCTCTCCGGCCCGGCGCCGAGCCGGGCCAGCCCCGCCGCGAAGGCGGAGGCCCGCTCGCGCAGCCGGCCGAAGCTCAGTTCCCGGCCGTCGGCGACGACGGCGATGCGGTCGGCGGGAACGGAGGCGAGCCTCGCCATCAGGTCGGCCGCACCGGTCCCGGCCGAGGCGCACGCCTCGCAGGAGCAGGCGGCCGGGTGGGACGGGGCGGGGGTGGCGACAACGCGCTCGGGGAGTACGGCGGTCATGACGGCGCTCACTTTCCGTACAGGGTGGCGGAGGCGGCGGAAGCCGGGGAGCAGTCGGACAGCGGCACCGGTTCACCCATGGCGACGAGGATCTTCCGGTCCCCGGTGAACGCCTCGCGGCCGTGGGCGCAGAGGATGTTGTCCACCAGCATCAGGTCGCCGTTCCGCCAGCTCTCCCGTACGGTCACCGACCGGTACACGTCGTTGACCGCCTCCACCTCGGCGTCGGTGAGCGCGGTCCCGTCACCGAGACAGGTGTTGAACGGCAGCCCGTCCGCGCCGAAGGTGTCGATCAGCACCTCGCGGACGTCCTCGTCGAGGGTCGCGGCGTTCCAGAAGGCGACATGGTTGAACCAGACCTGCTCACCGGTCACGGGGTGCGTGATGATCGCCGAACGGCGCTGACGGGTACGCAGGGTGTCCTCGTCCAGCCATTCGTAGCCGATGGCGTGGGCGTCGCAGTACTCCTCGGCTCCCTCCGGCGCGTCCGAGGAGAAGGCCTTACGCCACGGCATGCCCGCCAGGTCGGAGTAGTTGCGCACCAGCAGCCACCCGGCCTCCGCGAACCGTGCGGTCAGCTCCGGCGGCAGCTCGGCCAAGGCCCTGCGCATGTCGCCGACAGTGGTGGCGCCTCCCGTCTCGGGTGCGGTGACACAGCCGAAGAGCAGCACGCCGGGGAAGTCCAGGGTGTAGCTGTTCTCGTTGTGCAGCCTGATGGGCTGGACTGCCGGCAGGTCGGTGGAGGAGAACACCCCTTCCCCGAAGTCGGTGCGCGGGGTCGCCTTCTCCTTGTAGCCGGCCCGCTCGGTGATGATCGCGTCCCGTGCCCGGGCGAACGTCGCCGCGTCCACCACCGGCAGGCCGCGCAGCATGACCGCGCCGGATCTGTGCAGCTCCGCCTGGATCGCGGGCCGCTGTGCGGCCAGCCATGCGGTGGCCTCCGCCATGCTGTCGAACTTCGGTGTGTGGACGATCGCGGGCTTGCCGGGTTCCCGCACGGTGGCGATACCGGTGGTGGTGGGTGACTGGGCGAGAGCGGTCATGGTGGTTCCTCTTCCCTGGGCGGAGTTCGGTGGAGTGTGGGTGCGGCGGCGTGGTTACGCGGCCGTGGCGGCGGGGTCGCGGTAGGTGTTCAGTACCGGGACCAGGCGGCCGAAGAAGCCCCGGAGGTCCTGCTGGAAGTAGAAGTGGTCGCCGGGCAGTACATGCGGGACGACCTGGTGGCCGGCCACCTGCGACCAGCCGGCAAGCATGTCCACCGGGACGATCGGGTCGGCGTCCCCGCCGAAGACCGCCACCGGGCAGTCCAGCCGGGCGTCCGGGGCGGTGCACCGGTAGGCGTCGTCGATCGCGAAGTCGGCCCGGATGGACGGCAGAACGATCTCGCGCAGCTCCGGGTCGTCCAGGATGCCGTCGTCGGTGCCGCCGCGCGCCTTGATGGCGGCGACCAACTGGTCGTCGTCCAGCCGCTCCGGGTACACCGGGCACTGGTTGGGCAGCACCGGCGCCCGGCACGCGGAGGCGATCAGCCCGCGCGGGGTACGCCCGGCGGCCCGCAGGGCACGGGTCACCTCGAAGGCGACCAGGGATCCCATGCTGTGCCCGAACACCACCAGTTCGCCGGAGTCGGCCGGCAGCGAGTCCGCCACGGGCTGCGCCAGGTCGTCCACGGACACGGGCAGGTCCTCGCAGTAGCGGGCGCCGCGCCCCGGGTACTGGCCGATCAGCAGCCGCACATCGGCCGGCAGGTGCTCACGCCAGGCGCCGTAGGCGTGGGCGTTGCCCCCGGCGTGCGGCAGCACGAGCAGCGACAGACGGTGCGGGGTGTCGCCGGGAAGGTCCCAGACGACGTCTTCGGGGGCGGGGGAGAAGGTCATGAGCTGATCCGTTCTGTCTCGGTGCGACGGCGGAGGGCGGGCCGGGCCTTTTTGGCAGCCGGCGCGCTCTTCAGCGCGCTGATGTGCGCGGCGAGCCGGGCGGGCGTCGGATGTTCGAAGATGTCCCGGACGGTGAGGCGGACGTCGAGGGCGACGGCCACGTGGTTGGTGAGGCGGGCCCCCAGGAGCGAGTGACCGCCGTGGTGGAAGAAGTCGTCATCGATACTCAGCACGTTCTCGGCCCCCAGCGTGCGGGCGAAGAGGCCCACCAACG
>NZ_MDKB01000001.1:1180071-1180792 GCF_001715295.1 Streptomyces griseus
CCGGCGATACGTGCCTGGTAGGCCCGGGAGAGGTCGTCGAAGAAGACGCCGGTGGACCGGCCGTCCGTCGCGATGTGATGCACCAGGAGGAAGAACACCCATGAGTCGTTGTCGACCCTGAACAACGTTGCCTTCAACGGAAGTTCACTCCGCAGATCGAAGACATGACGCGCGGCCTCCGCCATGGCCTCGTCCAGCTCGCCGGTGGCCACCTCACGTCGTTCGACGAGTGCGTGGGCTTGTGTGGCCGGGAGGATGTGTTGGCGTGGTTCGCCGTTGATGGTGGTGAATACGGTTCGCAAGGGGGTGTGGCGTTCGACGACGTCGTTGAGGGCGGTTTCGAGGATGTCGGTGTCGAGTGGGTGTGTCAGGTGGACGGCCATGGGGACGTTGTAGGCGGTGGTGTCGCCGTCGAGTTCGGCCAGGAGCCAGAGTCGGCGTTGGGCGAAGGAGACGGGGGCGTTGTTGTCGCCGGTCCATGTTCCGGGGGTGGGTGGTGGGAGTGCGGGCCGGCCGTTGAGCGTGGTGATGTGGTGGGCGAGGCGGGCCGGTGTGGGGTGCTGGAAGATGTCCCGGATGGTCAGTCGTATGCCCAGGACGTCGGCGAGGTGGTTGGTGAGGCGGGCTGCGAGCAGTGAGTGACCACCGTGGGTGAAGAAGCTGTCGTCCAGGCCCACCGGGTCCGAGGTGCCCAGTACCCGTGTGAAGAGAGTGACGGTGA
>NZ_MDKB01000001.1:1180802-1183776 GCF_001715295.1 Streptomyces griseus
AGCGTGGTGATGTGGTGGGCGAGGCGGGCCGGTGTGGGGTGCTGGAAGATGTCCCGGATGGTCAGTCGTATGCCCAGGACGTCGGCGATGTGGTTGGTGAGGCGGGCTGCGAGCAGTGAGTGACCACCGTGGGTGAAGAAGCTGTCGTCCACGCCGATGGGGTGGGGGGTGTTCAGGACCCGTGCGAAGAGTGCGACGGTGACTTCTTCGAGTGGGGTCCGGGGTGTGCGGCCTCCGGTGGAGGCGGCTGCGGCCGGTTCGGGGAGGGCGCGTTTGTCGATCTTCCCGTTGGGGGTGAGGGGGAGTCGGTCGAGCGGGGTGAGGTAGGCGGGGACGAGGTGCTCGGGGAGCCGCGCGACGAGATGGTGGCGGACGTCCTCCATGGCAACGGCGTCGGCGACCACGTATGCGGAGAGTTGGTCGTGGTGGGTGGTGACGACGGCTTGGGTGATGTGGGGGTGGGCGAGGAGGGCGGTTTCGATTTCGGCGGGTTCGATGCGGAAGCCGCGGATCTTGATCTGGTTGTCGGCGCGGCCTTCGTAGTGGAGGTGTCCGTGGTGGTCGAAGTGGGCGAGGTCGCCGGTGCGGTAGAGGCGGGTGCCGGGGGGTCCGTAGGGGTTGGGGATGAAGTGGGTGGCGGTGAGGTCGGGGCGGTTGAGGTAGCCGTGGGCCAGACCGTCGCCTGCTACGTACAGCTCACCGGTCGTGCCGGGTGCACAGAGCCGTAGCGTGCCGTCGAGGACGTGGAGGGGCTTGTTGGCCAGTGGCGTTCCGATGGGGATGACGGTGTCGGGTTCGTCGGTGGGTTCGACGGTGTGGGTGGTGGCGTAGATCATCGCCTCGGCGGGGCCGTATCCGTTGATCACCCTGATCCCCGGCCGCGATCGCAGCACGGTGTGCACGTGTGTGGGAGAAGCCGCCTCACCGACCGTGTAGGCGGTGGTGACCGAGGCGAACGTCTCCGGGTGCTCGTCGCTGAGGTAGTTGAAGAGGCTGGCCGACAGCAGCAGGGTGGTGACGCCGTGTCGCCGCGTGAGCTCGGCGATGAGTGCGGGTTCGGGCTTCTGTCCCGGCTGCAGGACAGCGGTCCCGCCGTGCAGCAACGGCCCCCAGAATTCGAGGCTGAAGGCGTCCCAGGACACAGGCGACGACTGCAGGAACACCTCGCCCGGGCCGGTCGGGAGATACACCTGCCCCACCAGGGTGGAGACGAGGTTGCGGTGTGAGGAGAGGATGCCTTTGGGGCGTCCGGTGGAGCCGGAGGTGAACATCACGCAGGCCACGTCGTCGCCCTGGATGGGTAGGCCGAGGTTGTCCGGTGTGTGGCCGGAGATCTCGTCGGGTTCTTCCGCGCACACGGCCCATGTGCCCTGAAGGCGGTGGGTGAGACCCGCACGTGTCACGAGGTGGCTGATGCCGGCTTCGTGGGCGGCGGAGCGGAGTCGTTCGTCGGGGAAGTCGGGGTCCAGGAGTACGTGTCCGGCGCCGGTCTTGAGGACGGCGATCAGTGCGGTGGCGAAGGTGGCTCCGCGTTCGAGGAGGACTCCGGCCAGGTCGCCCCGGCCAAGCCCCTGTGCGCGCAGGTGGTGGGCCCAGCGGTTGGCGGACGCGTTCAGCTCCGCGTAGGTGATCCGACGGTCGCCGTCGATCAGCGCCACGGCTTCCGGTGAGCGAGCAACCTGCGCCTCGAACAGTTCCGCCAGCGAGCCTTCGTCCCCGTCGACGACGGAGCCGGCCCATGGACCGAGGAGCAACTCTCGGTGTTCCGGGGTGAGTACGTCGAATTCCGTGAGGTGTGTGTCCGGGGCGGTGAGTGCTTGCCGTAGCACGTTGCCGAGAACGGTTGCCATGCGCTGGACGGTGGTGTGGTCGTAGAGGTCCTGGGCGTAGAGGATCGTGCCGTGCAGGCCTTGGCTGGCGTCGGTGCGGAGGAGGAATTCGAGGTCGAATTTGGCGGAGCCGTTGGTCAGGCCTGTCACTTCGGCCGAGTGGTCGGGGCTGAGGTTGAGGGTGGGTGTTTCTCCTGTTTCGAGGGTGAGGCAGATCTGGAAGAGGGGGTGGCGGGAGAGGGTGCGGGTGGGGTTGAGGGTGTCGAGGACGAGGTCGAAGGGTGCGTCCTGGTGGGCGAAGGCGTCGAGGTCGGTGGTGCGGACGTGTTGGAGGAGTTCGCGGAAGGTGGGGTTGTTGTCGGTGTGGGTGCGTAGGACGAGGGTGTTGACGAAGAATCCGACGAGGTTGCGTAGTGTTTCGTCGGTGCGGCCGGCGACGGGGGTTCCGATGGTGAGGTCGGTGCCGGCTCCGAGGCGGGTCAGGGTGGCGGCGAGTGCGGCGTGGACCACCATGAACGGTGTGCAGCCTTCGGTGCGGGCGAGGGTGGTGATCTGTTCGAAGATTCCGTGTCCCAGCTCGACGTCGATCTGTCCGCCGCGGTGCGAGGCCTGTGCGGGTCGGGGGCGGTCCGTGTTGAGCCGGTGTTCCTCGGGGAGTCCTTCCAGGGTCTTGTGCCAGAAGGCGAGTTCCTGGGCCAGCACACTGTTCGTGTCGTCGGCGGAGCCGAGGACCCGTTGCTGCCAGACGGCGTAGTCGGTGTACTGCACCGGCAGTGGTTCCAGGACCGGTCCCTCGGTACCGGCGATACGTGCCTGGTAGGCCCGGGAGAGGTCGTCGAAGAAGACGCCGGTGGACCGGCCGTCCGTCGCGATGTGATGCACCAGGACATGGAGGACGCCGCGGCCGTCACCGAGTTCGAAGAGGGTGACCCGCAGAGGGATCTCCGTCTTCAGGTCGAACCGGTACCGGGCTGCCGCGTCCAGATCGGCGTCCAACGTCTCCGGCGTGGACACCCGACGTTCGACGTGTGCACGGATGTGTGCGGTCGGGAGGATGTGTTGGTGTGGTTCGCCGTTGATGGTGGTGAAGATGGTGCGTAGGGGGGTGTGGTGTTCGATGACGTCGTTGAGGGCGGTTTCCAGGG
>NZ_MDKB01000001.1:1183786-1255940 GCF_001715295.1 Streptomyces griseus
CGGCCAGGTCGCCCCGGCCAAGCCCCTGTGCGCGCAGGTGGTGGGCCCAGCGGTTGGCGGACGCGTTCAGCTCCGCGTAGGTGATCCGCCGGTCACCGTCGATCAGCGCGACCGCGTCCGGGAAGCGGGCCACCTGCTTCTCGAACCGCTCCACCAGCGAGACGTCCTCCCGGTCGGTCACGGCCCCGGCCCACGGTCCGAGCAGCAGCTCCCGCTCGGCTCCCGAGAGCACCTCCAGCTCCGCGATCCTGCGGCCGGCCGGCTCTCCCCGCCCCTCGGCCGGCGCGAGGGCGGCCGTGAGGAAGGCGGCGAAGCGGTCCTGGTGGGCGGCGACGGCGTCGGAGTCGACCCCGTCCACCGGGGTGTCGAAGTCGATGCGCAGGCCGTCCGCCGTCCCCAGGTCGTACACCGCGACGCTGAGGTCGTCCACGGGGCCGTTGCTCACGTTGTGGTTGATCGTGGGGTGGCCGCACACCGTCATGTCGGCGTTGAAGCCCATGATGTTGAGGATCGGCCCGGTCAGCCTGCGGGCGCCGGTGAGGGCGCCGGCCTCCCGCCGCAGGTCCTCGTAACGGGTCAGCTGGTGGCGCAGACCGTGCTTGACCTCGGCGGACACCGTCCGCACCAGCGTGTGGAGGGTGTCCTCGGGGCCCACGCGCAGCCGCAGCGGTACGACGTTCGACGTCATGCCGGGTGTACTGCGGGAGGCCTTCGTGGTCCGGCCCGTCACCGGCAGCCGGAGCATCAGCTCGTCCTGCGCCGTGACGCGGTGCAGGTACCCCGCGAACAGGGCGACGACCAGGACGGGCCAGGAGACCCGCTCGGCGCGCGCCACGGCGCGCAGCCGGGCCGCGTCCGCCGCCGGCACCAGGACCGTGCGACGGGCGAAGGGCAGGACGCCCCGGGACGGGACCGCCCGGGCGGCGCCACGGACCAGGCTGTGCCGTGTCTCCGGCGCTCCCGCCAAGTGTTCCCGCCAGGCCGCCCGTTCGGTGACGGCCTCCTCGGAGCTCCGCCAGGCGGCGTCCTCGGCATGCAGGTCGGACAGCCGACCGAACGGCGCATCGCCCCACAGTTCGCCGGCGACCGCCTTCTCGTACAGCTCGACCAGCCGCTTCAGCAGCATCGACACGCTCACGCCGTCGACCAGCAGGTGGTGGAAGGCGTAGAAGTAGAAGTACCGGTCCTCGGCCAGCTTGATCAGCGCGCAGCGGACCGGGGACTCGCGGGTCAGGTCGAAAGGGCTCCCGACCGCAGCGTCCATCAGACCCCAGGCCGCACGCTCCGGATTCTCCTCGGCGCTCACGTCGGTGAACGGGAGGGTACGGGCGCCCGGTTCGGCGTCGATCAGCTGCCACACGGTCTCGCCGTCGTCCTCGAAGCAGCGGGTGCGCATGACGTCCGCTTCCTCCACGAGGCGGCGCCAGGCGGCCCGCATCAGCGCCGGGTCCACCGGGCCGAGGATGTCCCGGCACTCTGCGACGTTGTACCTCAGGCCGGTGGGGTCCAGGGTGTGAGCCGTCCAGATGTCGCGCTGGGCCTCCGAGAGCGGCAGCCGGAAGGCAGCCGGAGCGGGTGCGACGGTCGCGTCGGACGGCATGGGGTCTCCTGTGTGGGTCGCGGCGGGGAGGGGCGGGTCCTGCGAGCGCGGAGCGAGGGAGTACGGGCGGTGCCGGGCCGGCGGACCGGGAGGGAGGAGCCGGCCACGGCCGGCCCCGCCCTGTCGTCCGTGCCGGGCCGGCAGGGCCATACAACCGCCGGAGCCGGGTGCGGAGCGGCAGTTGTCCCGGCGGTAGCACCAGCAGTTCGCAGGGGCGGCAGTCAGACGGCAGCCGCGGCGCCGACCGACGCGCGCACCACGCACAGGACGCGGAACCCCGGTCGTCCGCTGTCCCCGCTTGACCGGACGACGCCGCTGACCAGCAGCTCACGGACCAGCCGCCCGCACTCCGGCAGCGTGTACCCGGTCAGCCGCACGACGTCCTGGAGCAGGAACTCCCCGTCGTCCACGCGGCACAGGTCGCCGACCAGCGTCCGGTACGCGACGGGCAGCGCGGCGAGGGTGCGGCCGACCCGCTCCTGAAGACGGGAGCCGTGCGGGTCTCCGGCGAGGTGGTCGAGCAGCGGGGCCGGGTCGGAGTCGACGATGTTGCGCAGGGTGGAGAGGTCGCAGACGGTGAGCCAGGAGGCGGCGGCGCCCAGGGCGGCCGGGTGGCCGTCGAGGCGGTGGCATATCCAGGCGACATCGGCGAGCGCCTGCTCGTCGGGCACGATGTCCGGGCGGACCCGGCGGAGCTGACTGAGGAAGAACCGGACGGCCGCCCCGTCCGTGCCCCCGGCAGTGGGGGCGGGCGCCTCCAACGGAGAGAGGAGGAAGAGGCGTTCACCGGGTACGTTCCACGGCCGCTCCCCGGTGATCAGCAGTCGCAGGCCTGGGAACTCACGCAGCAGCCGGCTCAGCCGTCCGAAGTCGAGGCCGCCGGTGTCGACGCCGTCGAGGACGAGCACGGTGCCGTGTCCGCCGATGGCCCCCACGACCTCCCCGAGCCCGGGCAGCAGGTCCACGGCCTCACCGTCGCCGCGCAGGAAACGCGCGCACCCGTCGGCCAGCCGGGGCAGCGGGTCGTCGTCGGCCCGGAGACAGTCGGCGGTGGCCTCGGCACCGGAGTGCCACAGTACGGGCAGCCCGGCGTCGTGCAGCCGGGCTGCCGCCTCCAGGGCGAGCCTGGTCTTGCCGACGCCACTCAGTCCGACGACGGTGATCAGCCGCTCCGTACCCGACCTCAGCTCCTCGACGACCACGCCCGTCTCCGCCTCCCGGCCCACCAGCGGGTACAGCGGGACGGGCGGCGCCGCCCGTTCCAGGGACGGGCGGCGGATGTCATCGCCCGCCCGCGGCCCGCGTCCGGCCGCCTCCAGCGCCGTACGCGAACGGGGGCCGAGTCTCAGCGCGTCGGCGATCAGGCGCAGGGTGTCCGTTCTCGGCCGCTGGGCCTTTCCCTTCTCCAGGTCCCGGATGGCACGCACGCTGATGGTGGAGAGGTCCGCCAGCTCCCGCTGGGTCAGACCGATACGGAGACGGTGGCCACGTATCAGGGAGCCGAGGGGGACGGAGGTCGCCGGGGTGTCCTGCGGGGGGAGGCTGAGCGTCATGAAAGGACTCCTGCTCGTCGGGGGGAGGCGACCCCGGAAGCGGCTGCGGGCCGGGGTGCTGTGAGGGACGGCTGTCGTGCCTTAGGGCTGTCCCGCACTTCCCGGCGGGCTTACGAGACAGCGACGGCACCTCGCCGCGCTGTCGGAACGTCCCGTACATCCGGTACGTGGACGCCCTCTGCCGTGCGATGCACCCGTCTGCCCGCCGCCCGCTGATCCACCGGGAGTGGTGGGACAGCGCCCTGCTTCTGCCGGGATCCTCCAGACGGGGGCTATCCGGGGGGCATCGCGCGACCAACGCGGTCCAGGGGCGGCCGGCCCGTTCCGCGATAGCGACGGGGCGCGCACGGGAAGCGGATACGCCGTGCCGGGGCGGACGCGCACTGCGGGTGATAGGGGTGCGGACCCGTGATAGCGGGGGGATAAGGCCGGGACCGGTGCGGTGAATCCGGTCGTTCCTAACGTGATGTCCACAAGGAAACGGAACACCGACGAGAGGCCAGTCCGATGACGAAGAACACCACCGCCCGCAACGCCCTCCGCGCCGCCTTCGCCACCGCCGCGGTCGTGATCGTGACCGGGATCGGTGTCCAGACGGGCTGGGCCGACGACGCGTCGGGGACCCCCACCCAGCCGGCCACCACCAGCACCCCCACCCCCGGTGCCACCGGCCCCACGGACAACAACCCCTGGGACTGACCGCCCGGGCACTGAGCCCCCGGCCCCCGGCCCGAGTGCAACCTGTGTCCGCTGACGTCAGGTCCTGTGGCTGCCGACCTCAGTCTCTGCTTCCACGACCTCGGCTCCTGCGTCTGCTGACTTCAGCCTCCGCGTCCGATGACCCCGGACTCCGCATCCGCCGACCTCGGCTCCTGTGTCTGCTGACCTCGGCCTCCACGTCTGCCGACCTCGGCTCCCGCGTCCGTCGATCTCAGACTCCCGCGCCCGCCGACTTCCGCCCCCGGCACCGCTCGTTTCGGCCCGCCCCGAGCCGGGTGGCCCCAGCCACTGTGCGGCCGCCGGTCTCAGCCGGCGCCGAGAAGCCGCCGCGTCTCCGCCAGCTCACGCTTCATGCCCCGGTTCCTGAACACGTCCAGCGCAGGGGCGAGCAGTTCCCTGGCACGCTCCGGTTCACCGTCCAGCAGCCGCGCCAGATCCAGGCGGGCCAGAGCACCACCGCCGAAGTCCATGATCTGCTCGCGGGCCGTGACGGCCCGGTCGAAGAAGTACCTGGCCCGGTCGGGCCGCCCCATCAGCGCGAAGGCGCTGCCCAGATCGCGCAGCAGATGCCCCTCGCCGATCACATCCCCGGAGTCCCGGCACAGTTCCAGAACCTCCGTGAACGTCAGCACCGCGAGATCGAGTTCACCCCGCTCCAACAGCAGCTGCCCCACCCTGCGCAGGGTCCGCGCCCTGCCTCCCGGATAGCCGACCCCGTCGTAGATCTCCAGAGCCTCGTCCAACTGAGTCTGCGCCGCGGCCTTGTCCCCCCGGCGCATCCGTATGTGGGCGCTCTGGGTGAGCACGATCGCCCGGCCCACCACGTCACCGGCCCGGTCGAAGTCCGCAAGGGCCCGTTCGTACAGTTCGAGGGCGGTGTCGTCCTCGCCGTTCGTCCGCGCGATGAGCGCCATGTCGCGGCGGCACAGCGCCTCGCCCTGCGGCTCGTCCAGGGCCTGGAAGACGTCGAGCGCCGAACTCAGTGCCTGACGTGCCATGTCGAACTCGTTGCGGCTCATGTACAAGGAACCGAGCGAGGCGCGGACCGCGGCGGTGCCCCGCAGATTGCCGGCCTTGCGCACGGCGGCCAGCGCCCGCACATGGGTCTGCTCCCACAGGTCGTAAAGGCCCCGCACCTCGAACAGGGTGACCAGGGTCGTCGCCAGGTCCCAGCTGACGTCGTGCAGGCCCTCGTCGGCGGCGTGCTCCACCATCCCGCACAGGGCGGCCTGCTCCCCGTCGAACCAGGCCAGCGGATCGGCGAGCAGGTCCTCGGTGCAGGAAGCGGGCGGCGCCCAGCGCGGGGCATCGCCGTGCAGGACGGTGAAGTCGCCGCCGTAGACCTTGCGATGGGCCTCCTGCGCGAGATGCATCCAGCCGCCCGCCATGCGCGAGAGCGCGGCCCGCCGGGTCTCGGGGGCGTCGTGCTCGGCCAGTTGCTCGCGGGCGTAGACCCGGATGATCTCGTGGAACTGGTACCGGTAGCCGCCGGTGCGCTCCACACCGACGACGTCCAGCATCTGCATGTCCACCAGTGGTTCCATCAGGTCCGACGGCACGGGGCGGTCGTCGTCCAGCAGGGCGCCGGCCAGCCAGCTGGGCAGCGTCGGTGTCCGGGACATGCTCAGCATGCGCAGCAGCCGGCGGTCCTCCGGCGTCAGACCGTTGTACGTGAGCGACAGGCTCGCCCGCATCGTCATCTCGCCGTGCGCCAGTTCGTCCAGACGGTGCCGCTCGTTGGCCAGCCTGTGCACCATCGAGGCCAGGGTCCAGTGCGGGCGGGCGGCGAGCCGGGCGGCCGCGATCCGCAGAGCCAGCGGCAGCCGTCCCACCGTACGGACCAGAGCCTCGGCGGACGCCGCCTCACCCTCGACCCTCTCCCGCCCGATGATGCCGGACAGCAGTCTCAGTGCCCGCTCCTCGTCCAGGACGTCCAGCTCGACGCGGTACGCGCCGGGCAGCGCGGTCAGCCGCGCCCGGCTGGTGACCAGCACGGCACAGTCACGGCTGCCGGGGAGCAGTGGTTGCACCTGGCCTTCCGTGGCGGCGTCGTCCAGGACCACCAGAAGGCGGCGCGAGGCCAGCCGGGTCCGGTACATCTCCGCCCGCTCGTCCAGCGAGTCCGGGATCAGCTGACCAGGGATGCCCAGTGCCCGCAGGAAGCGGCCCAGCACCTCCAGGGCGGTGGCCGGTGTGCCGGTGCCGCGCAGGTCGCAGTAGAGCTGACCGTCGGGGAACCCCGTCTCGGCGAGCCGGTGCGCGACGTTCACGGCGAGCGTGGACTTGCCGGTGCCCGGCTTGCCGGTGATCACGGCGAGCCCCACCACCTTGCGGCCCCGGCCACCGGCCAACGCCTGCTCCAGGGAGGCCAGCTGGGCCTCGTCCGCGACGAAGTCGGACGTCGAGGCGGGGAGTTGCTGCGGCCGGACGTCGTGCGACTGCTGCTCGGCCCGGTCGCGGGAGGCGTCCTGGAGGGTGGTGGGGGAGAGTGGTCTCCGGGAGGGCTCGCGGTCACCCCGGTCCGCGGTCCGTTCGGCACCGGCCTGCGTTCCGGACCCGCCGGACGGCCCCCGGCTTCCCGCGCGTCGGGTCGTGGGGGCCGAGGCGGCGCCGGGGTGGGCTCCCGCCTCTCCGTCCCGGGGCTGCGGCGCCCGGGACGGAGGGGGCAGTTCACCGGCGAGGATCGCCGCCTCGAGCTGCTGCAGCTCCCTGCCCGGTGCCAGCCCGAGTTCCTGGTCGAGGATCCTGCGCCCGGCGCGGAACGCCTCCAGTGCCTCCGCCTGGCGCCCCGACCAGTACAGGGCACACATCAGCTGCCCGCGCAGACGCTCACGCAACGGATTCTCATGGGTGAGTAGTTGAAGCTCTCCCACGAGCCGGTCGTGCCGTCCCAGCTCCAGTTCGATCTGCAACCGCAGCTCGACGGCGCTCAGCCGTTCCTCGTCCAGCTTGTGGGCCTTGTTGGTGAGCGGGCCGCTCACCAGCCCGGTCAGTGACGCGCCCTGTCCCAGGGCCACCGCCGACTTCAGCAGCGTCACCGCCTTCTCCGGCTCGCCCTCGTCGCGCTGCCGCCGCGCCATCGCGACCAGGCCGGTGAACAGCAGCGAGTCGACGTCCCCGGTGTCGACCTGGAGCACGTAACCCGGCGGACGGGTCGAGATCGAGACGGTACTGTCCGCGCCGGCCAGGAGCTTCCGCAGCCGGGAGACACAGATCTGCACCTGGGTGCGCGCGGTCTCCGGAGGGTTGTCCTCCCAGATCAGGTCCACCAGATAGTTCGTGCCGACGACCCGGTTCGCCTCCAGCAGCAACGCGGCCAGGATCACCTCCTGCCGTCCCGGCGGCACCCGCAGCGGCCCGTCCTTGCCCCGGACCTGGAGCGGACCCATTAACTGGAAAGGGGGTCGCGACGTGCCGGGGGCATGCTGGACCGTATGCGTCGTGCCCTCGGCCACCGGGCCTCCGACCTCGTAAGCGACTTGATACGTCGGGATCAACATTCCCAAAGGTTCCACAACCCTCACGGTCTGTCCATCCTGCCGTGGCCTGAACCCGGCTCCCGGCGGATAGCGGCGTGATAGGCGGGGGTTGGCGCACTGCGCAAGAGTGCAGGGCGAAGCAGAAAGGAGGCGTCCCATGCACGCCGACGCCTGGACGAACACGGGCCCCGACGCGGCGAGCGACCTGGTCACCGCCGCCGGCGCCGACCACGTCCGCCTCGTCTACGACTACCTCGACGCCGGTGACCTCGACGCGTGCGCCTCGCTGTTGCACGACCACGTCGAACTGGAACTGCCCGGCGTCCCCACCGTCCGCGGCCGTACCGCGGTCCTGCGCGCCCACCGCGACCACACCGGGTCCCACACCCGCCACGAGATCGACCGCGTCGTCGCCCGCGACCGGAGCATCGTCGCCGCCGGCCGCCGCATCACCTCCGGCACCGAGGTCACCACCCTGCGCTTCGTGGACTTCTTCCGCATCGCAGGCGACGGCATGGTGGAGTCCTGTACGCGCTACTACCACACGGAGCCGGAAGGGTGCGGGACGAGGCCGTGGACAGGGGCCGGGGCCCCGCCGCCCACGCGTTGAGAGGGGCTGTGCCTCCGGAGGGGCCCGGCGTCCTGGCCGCGCCCGCTTCCGCGACGCCCGCCCCGGCGACCCGGACGGAAGCGACGCCGGCCGGGCCACGCCGGATCGACGCCATACCCGGCCGCGCGGTCGACCGCGAGGAGAGCCCGCCCGACATCGATACGGTCCTCGACCGTGTGTCGCCCCCGTGATGTACCGCATCCGCTTCCGTCCGGAGGGGCTCGACACCGCGTACGCGTCATCCGGTGGCAGGGCTCGCCAGGTCGGCCGACCGCTGACCGCCGCCCCACCTGCGGACCCCCGCCCCGAGCCGGCCACCCCCACGCCGTCCCCGGGCACCGTCCGGTCGCCACCCGAGGTGCGGGCGGGCTCGGACAAGGACAACCGTCGCCCGGCGAGCCACAACGATCGGTTGGGCGTCCCTACAGTGAACCCATGGACACCGAGGCGCTGCGATCGTTCGTCCGGGCGGCCGAGCTCGGGCAGTTCCACCGCGCGGCCGATGAGCTGGGCGTGACCCAGCAGGCGGTCTCCAAGCGGATCGCCGCCCTGGAGCGCGAGCTGGACGTGCGTCTGTTCTCACGGAATGCCCGGGGGGTCGAGCTGACGCTCGACGGGCAGGCGTTCCTCCCTCACGCGCGGAGCGTCGTCGCGGGCGTCGAGCGTGCCGTCGCGGCGGTCGGACCGGGCTCACGGGCCCTTCGGATCGACGTTCTCGGCCTGCGCAGCGCCCAGGCCGTCGTGCTGCACGACTACTGGCGGTCGCATCCCGACGTCGATCTCGACGTGGTGACCCTCAAGGTCACCGACCCGCGCGTGGCGGTCGCCGCCGTCGAGGCGGGCGACGTCGACGCCTCGTTCCGTACCGTCACCGACCCGGCCGTACTACCCCCCGACGTCCGGATGATCCACGCGTTCGACTCCCCGCTGGAACTGCTCGTCGGCCCGGGACACCCGCTCGCCGCAGCAGGGGAACTGACGCCGGCACAGCTGCGGAGGCACCGGATCTGGGTGCCGGGCATCGCACCCGGGAGCGAGTGGGCGGAGTTCTACGATCAGCTCGCCACCGACTTCGACCTGCGCCTCGACGCGGCAGGCCCGCACTTCGGGGACGAGGTGCTCCTGGACACCCTCGCGGACTCCGCGGACGTGGCCACCCTCGTCGGTTCCCGCGACCGGTACATCTGGCCGGCCGGCCACGACCTGCGCCGTATCCCGGTCGTGGGTCCGGCCCTCGCCTATCCCCTCTCGCTCGTCCTCCCGAAGACGCACCCGCACCCGGGACTCCGTGGAGTCCTCGCCCACGTCCGAAGTCTGCCGCGGCTCTCCGGGCCGGTCTGGCTCCCCACCTGGGCGACGTCACCCCGGCCCGACGGCAGCGACCTTCCGCACATCCGTGTCTCCTCGCCCCGGCGAAGGTGACCACGGCGCCGGTCGCCCGGGCCGCCGCTCGTCGCCGGCGACCGGCCGGTCCTGTCCGGTCACCCGTACGCAGCCACCGGTACACAGAAAGGGGCGTGGCATGTCCGACGACCGCCTCATGCCCATCCACGGCGCCGAGTTCCGGGCGATGGCCGAGAGGGTCCTCCGCGTCACGGAACTCACCTCACGCCTGAACGTCTTGCCCTTCGAGGACGAGGCGGGAAAGGCGGAACTGTTCGAGAAGATCCTCGGCAGCCCCCTGCCGGCGAACGTCACGATCTATCCGCCCTTCTTCACGGACCACGGCCTCCACCTCGACCTCGCCGAGCGTGTGTTCATCAACCAGAACTGCACGTTCCTCGACTACGCCGGCATCCGGCTCGGCGAGCGGGTGATGGTCGGGCCCAAGGTCACGTTCCTCACCAGTGGCCACCCGGTCGATCCCGGCGAGCGGCGGCTGTACCTCACCGGCGGGCCCATCGACGTGGCGGAGAACGTGTGGATCGGTGCCGGGGCCACGATCCTGCCCGGCGTCAGCATCGGCCGCGACGCCGTGATCGCCGCAGGCGCGGTCGTGGCGGACGACGTCCCGCCCGCAAGCCTGGTGACCGGCACCAAAGCCGCCGTGCGCCGGCAGTGGTGACGACCGGGGCGGGTATGCCGGGACGAGGTGCACGGCCCACCCGCTCCTCGCGCCCCGGCAGGCGGACGGTGAGCCTCCGGCCTGCCGTGCCGGTCACCCGGACCGGCACCGGGCCACCCGGCGGCGCCCGGCCGCCCGCCGAGTTCGTGGCCGAGGCGGTACGGCACCCGGACGCTCCCGAGCCCTCGCGCAGGAGCAGCAGCCGCGAGGGCCGGTTGCGCAGACGGCACCGGAGGGCGGTGACCGCCTCAGGGCGCGAGGGTGTCCAGGAAGGCGGAGAGCTTGCTCCTCGTCCGCTCGATCTGCTGCGCGACGGTCAGTGACTCCTCCAGGCGCCGGCCGGACGCCGGGAGCTTCTTGCCCCGCACGTACAGCGAGCAGTCGAGGTCGGTGCAGAGGTAGATGCCGACCGAATTGCCGTCCCGTCCGGCCTGCCCCCGCTTACGGGCCGTCATCAGGGAGACACCGTTGCCGGGGTGCGTGGTCAGGCAGACCGAGCACATGCTGCGATGCAGGAAGCCGCGCTGCTGGGACGGGAAGCGGAGCGTCACGCCGGTCAGCTCCCCGTGGAGCTCGGTGACGAGATAACTCCGGTCGGGCGCGGAGAGATCGCGCCAGCCCAGGAAGTCCAGGTCGTCCCACGGCTGCTCGTCGAGGTCGCGGGGCAGCGGCAGACGTTTCGCCTCGCCCTTCGAGCAATTGACGAACGACGCACGGATGTCCTGCTCACTTACTGCTCTCATACCGACGAGGCTAGGCGTGCCTACGACCTATAGGCAAATGATTAACCGCTGTAGGTCGGTGCCGGTGATCACAGACCCGTGCCTCCGGGCGGCCCGATCGGCAGGTGGTGAGCCGGGGGACGACTCGTGCGTCGGGTCGATCTTGCCGCCGGGAAGCTCCCAGGTGCCGTCCCGGTGCCTGCCGAGGAGGATCCTGCCCTCCCCGTCCCGCACGATCACACCCACCCCGAAGGCGGCCTGGGCGAGCGGTGGACGGGTGTTGCGGGTCGCGGGGGAGGAGGATCCGTCGTTCATGGTCTGTTCTGCTCCCGGCTGTTCGGGGGACGGGCGTACGGAATCCCGTCATCCTCACACGACCAGGTTCAGCGAGGTGGGGGAGATTCCGAGACGGACGCTCTGGCCCCACGTCAGCTCCAGCGCGTCCGCCTCCATGCCGTCGCCGAAGACCACCATCCGGTCCGACTCGACGGTGAGCGCGAGCCCCTCCCCGCGGCCCAGCTCCCCGGCGACCAGCGAGGTGCCGGTCGCCGGAGAGGGCCACGCCTCGCGTACGAACCAGAGCAGCCGGGGATCGGCCGGGCCCGGCAGTCGCAGTGTGCTGCCCCGCTCGGCCCACAGGGAGCGCATCCAGCCCGTGGCGCCCGTACCGGTGCCGACCAGGACGCCCGAGGACGCCTGGGACTCCTCACCGGCCGCGGAGGGGCCGTCCGGGGAGATGCGGTAGCGCGCGGTCCCGTGGCCGGGCGGACCGAGACAGATCTCGTTCAGGGCGAGCAGCCGCTGCGTGTCGTCGGCGACGGCCTCGACCATGGTGAGCGCCTCCGTCCGGTCGCCGGACGCGACGGCGGCCCGGCAGAGCGCCGCCGTGTCGGCGGGCCGGTGGCGTACGAGGACACCGGGGTTGCGGCCTGGATCGGCGTTGATGCCGATCACGGGTCGGCCGTCCAGGTACTTGGCGCAATTGGCGACCAGGCCGTCCTGACCGACCGCGAGCACCACGTCCTGCGGGGCGAACAGGAAGCGGTCGAGATCCGCCCGCTCCACCCGTGTGCGGCGCCAGGTCAGCGGTATGCCGGCGGCCACCTCGTCGAGGGCACGCCGGGTGCGCGCGTGGCGCTCGGCCACCTCCTCGACGGACCGGCCACGGGTGGAGAGGAAGAACGCGGCCTGCCCATGGGTCCCGTGGCGCGCCAGGAGCTCCTCGTACTCGGTCCTGCGGTGCACCAGCACCGCCCGGGGTGCCAGGCTCACCCCTCCGCCCCGGGCTCGGTCCGTCCGAGTCTGGCCAGCAGGCCCGTCAGGACGTCGGGGGAGAGGGTGAGGCTGTCGATGCGGGGAAGGTTCTCGGCCAGCCGGGTGACCGCCAGGGCGTGCAGCGTTCCGGGGGCCGCCTCCGAGTGGGCCCGCAGCCAGGCCGCCTGGGCCTCGGCGCGGGCCGCCCCGACCTCCCGGGCCGCCTGGGCCTCGGCGCGGGCCAGGCTCACCGTGCGGCCCGCCTCGGTTTCCGTACGGACCAGGTCGGCTGCCGCCTTCTCCTCCGCCTCGCGCCGGGCGTTGGTCCCTCGCTGGTCGACCAACTGCTCCTCTCGACGGGCGAGTTCGATGCGGCTGGCGAGTTCGTTCTCGGCGATGGCCCGCTCGCGCTCGACCGCCACGGCCCGGCGCTCGTAGACGGCGCGGTCGGCGTCCTGCTGGATCTGCTCCCTTGCCGGGGTGCGCAGCGCGCGCTCGACCTCCGCCTCCGGGCGGATGGCGACCACGCGTACGGTCACCACGTCGATCCCCGTCGCCGGCAGCCGCGGCTCCGTCGCGAGCCCGGAGGCCACCCGTTCCCGTACGGTGGCGACCCCGTCGACCAGTGCGGTGGAGAGCGGCGTCCGGGCCAGTACGTCCAGGGTGTGCTGCTGTGCGGTGTCGGTGAGCAGGGTGGCGATCTGCTCCAGCGGGGCGGCCCGCCAGACGCCGGTGTCCGGATCGATCGAGAAGTCGAGCCGGGCGGCGGCCTCGGCCGGGTCGCTGATCCGGTAGGTGACCGTGGCCTGCACCGTGACGTCCTGGAAGTCGGCCGTACGGCCGTGGAAGGCCATGGCCAGCTCGCGGTCGTCGACCGGGACCTCGGAGAGCGCCGCGGTCAGTGACCGGAACCAGAAGCTGAGCCCCGGGCCGTCGTGGACAAGCCTGCCGCGCCTGTGGTGGCGGATGTGGGCGGTGGGCGCGGAGCGCAGGTGCCGCCTGCCGAGGCGCCGGGTGATGTCGGCCATATCGGACCCCCTCTTTCTCGTCATCAAGACGATAATCGGGAGGGTGGATATCGTCAAGAGGACGAGAAGGGGCCGGGTGAGGTCCGGAAAGCGGCCGGCCGGTGGCTTCGTGGAAGCCACCGGCCGGAGGTGCGCGCCGACCCCGTCCCCACGGTGCGGCGCGAGCGGGCCGCCGTCATCCGCTCGGACGACGGCCCACGTGCGTCAGGACCCGGACGGGGGTGCCGGGGCCTCGAGTGCGGGCAGGACGGCGGACTCGATGAAGTGGGTGAGGAACCCCTCCTCGCCGTACCGTCCCTCCAGGAGTGGCCGGGCGCGCATGACCCCCAGCAGCTGGGCGGCGACGAACGGCACCGCGGGGTTTCCTTCCGCGACCTCGCCGCGCTCCACGGCGCGCCGCACCATCGCGTCGATGGCGTCGATCGAGGGCGCGATCAGAGCCTCGCGGAGCGCGCACAGAAGCCCGGGATTCTGCAGCGCGGCATGGCTCAGCGCGTGCATCAGTGCGGTGTCGCGGTTCGAGGCCGCGTCGATGACCCGCGCGGCCTCGTGGAGGTCGCCGCTCAGGGTGCCGGTGTCGATGTGTGCCAGCAGGGGCGTACGGGTGCCGTGCAGGGCGGCGACGACCAGTTCGGGCTTGGAGCCCCACTGCCGGTAGAGGGTCGACTTGCCGCATCGGGTGCGCGCCGCGACCCCCTCCATGGTCAGGGACTCGTAACCGCCCTCGCGGAGAAGCTCCAGTACGGCCGTGTAGAGCTCCTGTGCCCGCTCCGGTGTGATCTTCGACCGGCGTGGCGACGGTGCTGACTCCTGTGCGGAACCGGGCGACTGCATGTGCTTCCCTCTCTGCGCCGTTGCGACGGGGACCTCCGATACGTCAGTGTACCGATACGCGCGTGTACCGATACGCCTGCGTATCGGTACACTGGCGTATCGATAGGGCGCGGCCCAGCCGCGCCGTTACCGAAACAACGCTTCGTCAGCAAAGGGGCACGGGTGATGGACATCCGCAGCGAGCCTGCGGACCGGGAGCCGGACATCTCTGCCCGACCGCCCCTGCTCCGCGAGCTCCTCCTGGTCGCAGGACTCTTCCTCGTCTACAAACTCGGCCGTCAGGCCGCGAACGGACGCGTCGAGGAAGCGTTCCGCAACGCCGGCCAGGTCTGGGACCTCGAACGCGCCCTCCGCCTCCCCGGGGAAGGGGGCGTGCAGAGCCTGCTCCTGCACAGTCACACGCTGGTGCAGGCGGCCAACACCTACTACGCGAGCGTGCACTTCCCCGCCACGCTGCTCTTCCTGGCCTGGCTCTACGTGCGGCGCCCCCGCCACTACGTGTGGTCGCGCCGCATACTCGCCGTCCTCACCGGAGCCGCGCTCGCCCTGCACCTGCTCTTCCCCCTCGCACCCCCGCGGATGCTGCACGCCACGGGCCTCGTCGACACCGGGCAGGTGTACGGCCCCACGGTCTACGCAGCCACTCCGGCCACCGACTCGACGGCCAACCAGTTCGCCGCGATGCCCTCACTGCACTTCGGGTGGGCTCTGGCCGTCGCCGTCGGGCTGATCGTCGCCACCCGCTCCCGGTGGCGCGTGCTGTGGCTGCTGCACCCGCTGCTCACCCTGCTCGTCATCGTGGGTACGGCCAACCACTACTGGCTCGACGCCCTCGTGGTCTCCGCACTGCTCTCGGTCGCCTACGCCGCGCTCCGGCTGCCCCGCCCCGCGGACGCCCCGGTCCGACTGCCCTGGCCGACCCGGCCGGCGGCACTGCCGGCCGGGTCGGCCCACAGGACCCTTGGGGCCCGCGGCTACGCACAGACCGGAGCGCGCGGATGAACGCCACAGCCGTAGCCGTCCTGCTCTCCCTCGTCTCCGCCGGCGCCTACGCCGCGGCGGCGGTGGCGCAGGCGCGGCTCGCCGGCCGGCCCGAAGCGTCCACCGGGGTCCTGCACATGCTGCGCCGGGGGGCCTGGTGGTCGGCCGTCGGCCTCAACGCGGGCGGAGCACTCCTGCACGTCGCCGCGCTGAAGTACGGGCCGCTCACCCTCGTCCAGCCCCTCGGCGCGCTCACCCTCGTCGCGGCCGTCCCTCTCGGGGCCCGCGCCGCCGGGCGCCGGGTCAGCTGCACGGAGTGGCGCGGCACCCTGCTCACCCTGGTCGGCCTCGGCGCCCTGCTGCTCGCCGCGGGCGGCTCCGCGCCGCACGACACGCTCACCCTGACCGAGGCCCTCGCGGTCGGCGCGGTGACCATGGCGCTCGTCGCCGGCCTCGGCCGCCCAGGTGCCCGCCCGGGACTCCGGCACGCCGCCGCGTCCGGCATCACCTCCGGCGTGGCCTCGGCGCTCACCCAGACACTGACGGTCGCGGCCACCGACCACGCCGGTTCCCTGCTCAGCTGGCGGCTGGTGACCGTGGCGCTGCTCGTCTCCCTCTTCGCCATGGGCGGCCTGCTGCTCTCCCAGACGGCGTACCGCGGCGGCCTCGGGGCCCCGCTCGCCGTCGTCACCCTCGCCAACCCGGTCGCCGCCGCTGTCATCGGTCTCGCCCTGCTCGGCGAACGCCTCCAGGGCGGGACCGTCGGCCTCGCTCCCGCGCTCGTCGGCGCGGCGGCCGCCGGCCGGGGCGTCCTGCTGCTCAGCCGGGCGCAGGGCCGGACCGCGCCCGCCCAGGTCCCCACGCGGGCCGTCGCGAGTGCTCCGCCCCGGGTCGTCATCGCCGCCCCGCCCCGCACCGGGGCGGGGCGCACCGGCCCGTCCACGTCCGCGCCCGGCCCTCGGCCGACGCGGTCCGAGCAGGTCGGAACACCCGTCGGCGGCCCCTGAGGCACGGCGGCGCTACAGACACACGGCGACCCGCACGGCCCCGCGAACCGGTGACGCGCGACCCGGCCCCGGGACAGCTCTCAGGGAACGGCCCCCGTGCCGTCCCGGCCGCCGCCCGTTCCCGCCCCCGTCCCGTCGAGTTCGCCGATGGCCCGGGTCAGCCACCCCGTCCAGAACGTCTCCAGGTCGATGCCCCCGCGCAGGACCAGATGCCGCAGCCGGTCCTCGTCGGCCGTGCGCTCCGGCGGGAAGTCGCGCCGCTCGATCTCCTCGTACTCCGCCAACTGCTCCCGGTGCAGCGCCAGGTGCCTGCGGAGCTCCCCCACGAGACCGGGCGCCCCGACGACCGCAGCCGCCCGCATCCTCAGCAGCAGCGGGTCGCGCACGGGACGCGGGTCCTCGGCGAGCGCCACCCAGGCGGCCAGCTCGTCGCGCCCGGCGGGCAGCACCTCGTACTCCTTCTTCCGCCCCCGGGCCGGCTGCGACGACGGCAGGGCCCTGATCCGGCCCGCCTGCTCCAGCTTGCCCAGCTCGCGGTAGATCTGCTGGTGCGTCGAGGGCCAGAAGTAACCGATCGACCGGTCGAACCTACGGGTCAGCTCCAGCCCCGACGACGGCTTCTCGAGCAGGGCGGTGAGGATCGCGTGCGGGAGTGACATGGAGTGCATCCTAGGGACGGCCGGCCCGGGACCGGCCCGCGGTCGTCAGAGCTCCGCGGCGAGCTCCGTGCCCTGGCGGATCGCGCGCTTGGCGTCCAGCTCGGCGGCCACGTCCGCCCCGCCGATCAGATGCACCGGCCGGCCCGCCGCGCGCAGCTCCTCGTACAGCTCGCGGCGCGGTTCCTGGCCCGCGCACAGGACGACGGTGTCGACCGGCAGCAGGTGCTGCTCGCCGTCGACGGTCAGGTGGAGGCCCTCGTCGTCGATCAGGTCGTAGGACGCGCCCGCGATCATGGTGACCCCGCGGTGGCGCAGTTCGGTGCGGTGGATCCAGCCGGTGGTCTTGCCGAGCCCGGCCCCGACCTTGGCCGCCTTCCGCTGGATCAGGTGCACCGAGCGCGGCGGCTTCGGGCGCTCCGGGGCGCGCAGGCCGCCCCGGTCCGCGTAGGAGGTGTCCACGCCCCAGTGGCGGAAGAACACCTCCGGGTCCAGGCTCGCCGCGTCGCCGCCGTCCGTGAGGAACTCCGCGACGTCGAAGCCGATGCCGCCCGCCCCCACGATCGCGACCCGCTCGCCGACCGGGGCGCCGTCACGCAGGACGTCCAGGTAGCTGACAACACTGGGGTGCCCGACGCCGGGTATCGCGGGGGAGCGGGGCTCGACGCCGGTGGCCAGCACGATCTCGTCGAAGCCGTCCAGTGCGGCGGCCGTGGCACGGGTGGACAGCCGGACGTCCACGCGCTCCTCGGCGAGCCGGGTGCGGAAGTAGCGCAGCGTCTCGTCGAACTCCTCCTTGCCGGGGACCCTGCGCGCCACGTTCAGCTGGCCGCCGATCTCGCCGGCCGCGTCGAAGAGCGTCACCGCGTGCCCCCGTTCGGCGGCCGTGACCGCGCACGCCAGCCCGGCGGGGCCGGCGCCCACCACGGCGACCCGCTTGCGGGTACGGGTCGGCGAGAGGACCAGCTCGGTCTCGTGGCAGGCGCGCGGATTGACCAGGCAAGAGGTGATCCGCAGGCTGAAGATGTGGTCCAGGCAGGCCTGGTTGCAGCCGATGCAGGTGTTGATCGCGTCCGCGCGGCCCGCGGCCGCCTTGGCGACGAAGTCCGGGTCGGCGAGGAAGGGCCGCGCCATCGACACCATGTCCGCGCGACCGGAGGCGAGGATCTCCTCGGCCAGCTCCGGGGTGTTGATGCGGTTGCTCGTCACCAGGGGCACGGAGACGGCGCCGCGCACCTTCTCGGTCACCCAGGTGAACGCGCCGCGCGGGACGGAGGTCGCGATGGTCGGGATGCGGGCCTCGTGCCAGCCGATTCCGGTGTTGATGATCGTCGCACCGGCCGCCTCGATCTCCCGTGCCAGCCGTACGACCTCTTCCAGGGTGGAACCGCCCGGCACGAGGTCGAGCATGGAGAGCCGGTAGATCAGGATGAAGTCGGGGCCGACCCGCTCCCGGACCCGGCGCACGATCTCGACGGGGAACCGGATGCGGTTCTCGTAGGAGCCGCCCCAGCCGTCCTCGCGGTGGTTGGTCGCGGAGACGATGAACTCGTTGATCAGGTAGCCCTCGGAGCCCATGATCTCGACGCCGTCGTAACCGGCACGGCGTGCCAGTTCCGCCGCACGGACGAAGTGCTCGATCGTCTCCTCGACCTCGTCACCGGTCAGGGCGTGCGGGGTGAACCCGCTGATCGGCGCCTTCAGCGCGCTGGGCGCCACCAGGCCCGGGTGATGGGCGTAGCGGCCGAAGTGCAGGATCTGCATCGCGATCCGGCCGCCTGCCGCGTGCACGGCGGCGGTGACCTCGGCGTGCTGCTCGGCCTCGGCCTCGGTGGTCATCTTGGCGCCGCCGGGGAAGGAGCAGCCCTGTTCGCAGGGCGCGATGCCCCCGGTGACCATGAGTCCCACCCCGCCGCGCGCACGGGCCGCGTAGAAGGCGGCCATGCGCTCGAAACCGCGCTCGACCTCCTCCAGGCCGATGTGCATCGATCCCATCAGCACCCGGTTGGGAAGGGTGGTGAAGCCGAGATCGAGCGGGCTCAGCAGCGTGGGGTACGGGCTCATGGGGGTCTCCTCGCGCGGTGTCGTCGTGCCAGTTGTAAACCACCGCCGCGTCATTGTGCAACAAGTTGCACAATGACGTCGGTCGCACGCGGGTAGTCGCTGCACGGGCGGGCCACGCATGGCCTAGCACCATGGCACGCCGCCGTCCCGGGCCGACGAGAGTGGGTGCGTACGGCTGCGCACCGCTGCCCGCCCCCGCCGACAGGAGACTCCCATGACGGCCCTCAACAGACGTGACCTCGGACTTCTCGTACTCAGGGTCGGCACGGGAGCCGTCCTCGCCGCCCACGGCACCCAGAAACTCGCCGGCTGGTTCGGGGGCGGCGGTATCCAGGGCACCACCGCCGCGATGGAGGCCATGGGCTTCCACCCGCCCCGGCACAGTGCCGTCGCGGCCGGGGTCGGCGAAACGGGCGGCGGGATCCTGCTGGCTCTCGGCCTCGCCACGCCGGCGGCGGGGGCGGCCGCCGCCGGCACGATGGCCGGTGCGGTGGCCGTGCACGCCCCGGCGGGATTCTTCGCGATGGGCGGCGGCTACGAGTACCCGGCGTTCCTCGGCTTCACCGCCGCCGCGATCGGCCTGGCGGGCGCCGGGCGCTACTCCGTCGACCACGTCACGGGCCACCTCTTCGACAAGCCGTGGACCGTGGCCCTCGCGTTCACGGGCAGTGCTCTCGCCGCCGCCGCGGTCGTGGGCCGGCGCGCCAAGGGCCGGACCGTGCAGGAGGGCGAGGACGAGGAGGCCTGAGCCCCGGGCAACGTTCCGGATCGGTCAGGACCGAAGAGCGCATTGATCGCCCGTTCAGGGGAATCCGGCGTTCATGAATACGAACGCGCTTACGGCGAACGGCCGGAACCGGGCAAGAGGGGCGGCGAACAGCAGAACCATGGAGGTGGGTGCCCGTGCGGGGTTCGTCGCACGCGGGGTGATCTACCTCCTGGTCGGCGTGCTGGCCCTGCGAATCGCCTTCTCCGACGGCGGCGGGGAGCAGGCCGACCGAGGAGGAGCCATCGCGGAGATAGCCGCCAAGCCCTTCGGGAGCGTCCTGCTGTGGGCGCTCGGTGCGGCCCTGGCCGCGATGGCACTGTGGCGCCTCTCCGAGGCGTGCTTCGGCCAGGCCGGCCCCGACGGCCGCAAGCCGAGCAAGCGGGCGGCGGCGGCCGGCCGCGCCGTCTTCTACGCCTTCGTGGCGTACTCCGTGCTCTCCTACGCCGCCGGTGACCAGGGCAGCGGCAGCGGGTCGAGCGACCGGCAGACCGACGACGTCACCGCCCGGGTCCTGGGCTGGACCGGAGGCCAGTGGCTCGTCGGTCTCGCGGGTGCCGTCGTCGTCGGCGCCGGGCTCTGGATGGCCTACCGGGCGGTCACACGCGCCTACCACAAGCACCTGAAGCTGTCGGAGATGACCAGGAAGGCCCGCCGCGCGGTCGACGTGGTCGGCGTGTTCGGCGGCACCGCCCGCGGTGTCCTCTTCGCGACGGCGGGCGGCTTCGCCGTCGCCGCGGCCGTCCGGCACGAACCGGGTAAGGCCAAGGGCATGGACGACACCCTGCGGTCGTTCACCGAGACCCCCGCCGGACCCTGGCTGCTGGCCCTCATCGCCCTCGGACTGGCCGCCTTCGGCGCCTTCTCCTGGGCCCAGGCCCGCTGGCGCAAGATCTGAACGACGACCCGCCCTCCCCACGGCCCCCGCCGGCGGGCCGCCGAAGTCTCCCTCCGCGGAGGACCGGCCGGCGGACCACCGATCAGCCGACGTCCACGGCGGACCGGTGGGGAGCCACCGACGGACCCGCCCGGCGGCGGCCCACCGGCCGGCTCACCCACCCCGCACGCCCCCGGTCCGCTCAGACGAGCCCGCGTGCGTCCCGGAACCGGGCCAGACCCTCCGCCAGCCCGACCACCGGTTCCGGGTAACCCTCCCCGAGCCCCGCCGTACGCACCTTCCACGGCTCGTGCACCGCGCCCCCCTCGATCCCCGCGAGCTCCGGGACCCAACGGCGCACGTACGCACCCTCCGGGTCGTAGCGCCTGGCCTGGAGAAGGGGATTGAGCACCCGGTTGGGCCGGCTGTCGGTGCCGGTGCCCGCCATCCACTGCCAGTTGAGCTGGTTGTTGGCCAGGTCGCCGTCCACCAGCAGATCCAGGAAGTGGCGGGCTCCCACGCGCCAGTCCACGTACAACGTCTTCACGAGGAAACTCGCCGTCAGCAACCGGCCCCGGTTGTGCATCCACCCCTCGTGACGCAGCTGGCGCAGTGCCGCGTCGACCAGCGGATAACCGGTGCGGCCCTCCTTCCACGCCTCGATGTCCTCCTGCGCCGACCGCTCGGTGCGCCAGCGGTCCCCCTGCGGGCGGTAGTCGCTGTGGGCGGCCTGCGGCCGCGCGGCCAGGACCTGGTGGTGGAAGTCCCGCCAGCACACCTGGCGTACGAAGGCCTCCGCACCCGGACCGCCCAACGCCCGGGCCCGGTGGACCACCTCCGTGGCGGAGAGCGTGCCGAAATGCAGATGCGGCGACAGCCGTGAGGTGGCGTCGCCCGCCAGGTCGTCCTGACCGGCCTCGTACGCGCCGAGGCCCTGACGGCACCAGGCGGCGAGACGCGCCCGGCCCGCCCGCTCCCCGCCCTCGGCGAGCCCCGCCGACACGCCCGCGACGTCCGCCCGGGCGGGCAGCACCGCCGAAGCGGCCCCCTCCGGGACGCGTACGGAACGGGGGGCGTCGAAAGGGGCCCGCAGCGGGACCCCGGTCCAGCGCCGGAAGTACGGGGTGAAGACCGCGAAGTGGTCCCTGCCCACCCCGGAGGGGGTCACCTCTCCCGGCGGGACGGCGGTGATCACCGCGTCGTGCACGTACAGCCGGCATCCCCGTGCACCGAGGGCCTCGCGCAGCCGTTCCTCGCGGAGCCGGGCGTATCCGCTGACACCGGCCGACAGGTGCACGGCATCCGCGCCGGCCGCGTCGACGACCCGGCAGACCTCGCCCACCACGTCCCCCTGCCTGACGACGAGCCGGCCGCCGCGGTCGCGCAGCCCGGCGTCGAGATCCCGCAGGCAGTCGGCGAGGAACGCCCGCCGGTTCGGGACGGCGAACCCGGCACCCTCGACGGCGTCGTCCAGGACGAACAGCGGGACCACCTCGTCGGCCGACGCCAGGGCCGCGTGCAGGGGCGGATGGTCGTGCAGCCGCAGGTCGGAGGTGAACAGGACGACCGCCGTGCTCACGGCTTCCGCCCGTCCGGCTCGCGGGCCGCCGCCCGGGCGATGTTGCGTGCCATCCCGCCGAAGACGATCGCGTGGAACGGCGACACGCTCCACCAGTAGGCGTGCCCGAGCAGACCGGAGGGATGGAACACCGCGCGCTGCCGGTAGTGCGACCGGCCGCCCGGCCCCTCCAGGGCGTACATCTCCAGCCAGGCGAGGCCGGGCAGCCGCATCTCGGCGCGCAGCCGGAGCAGACGGCCCGGCTCGATCTCCTCGACCCGCCAGAAGTCCAGCGAGTCCCCGACGCGGAGCCGCTCGGCGTCCCGTCGGCCCCTGCGCAGGCCGACTCCGCCGACCAGCCGGTCCAGCCACCCCCTGACCGCCCAGGCCAGGGGGAAGGAGTACCAGCCGTTGTCACCGCCGATTCCCTCGACGACCCGCCACAGCGCCTCGGGCGGGGCGTCCACGTCCAGCTCGCGGACATCCGTGTACAGGCTCCCGCCCGCCCAGTCCGGGTCGGTGGGCAGCGGATCGCTGGGAATGCCCGGTGTGGCGGCCGAGGTCCACCGCGTGGTCACCCCGGCCTCGCGGATCCGCTGCAGGGCCAGTGAGAGGGCGGTGCCGAAGGGGACGGGCTGCCCGGGGCCGTCCGGGACGTAGCGCCCGATGTCGTGCTCGTGGCACACGACCTCGTACCGCAGGGACTCCGCCAGCGGGCGGGCGATGGAGCGGGGGACGGGAGTGACCAGCCCGATCCAGTGACTGGACAGCCGTGGAGTCAGCACCGGCACCGGCAGGATCAGCCGCTGCGGCAGTCCCGAGACCCGCGCGTACGCCTGCATCATGTCCCGGTACGTCATGACGTCCGGACCGCCGATGTCGAAGGCACGGTTCACGTCCTCGGGCATGCGCGCACTGCCCACCAGGTAGCGCAGCACGTCCCGGACCGCGATCGGCTGGATCCGCGTCGACACCCAGCTCGGGGTCACCATGACCGGCAGCCGCTCGGTGAGATACCGCAGCATCTCGAACGAGGCGGAACCGGACCCGATGATGACGGCCGCACGGAGCACGGTCGTCGGCACGCCCGAATCGAGGAGGATCCGGCCGACCTCGGCGCGCGAGCGCAGATGCGGTGACAACTCCTCCTCCGGCATACCGGCGGGGGTCAGTCCGCCCAGGTACACGATCCGGCGGACCCCCGCGGCACGCGCCTGCTCGCCGAAGATCCGGGCGGCCTTACGGTCCGTCTCCTCGAACCCGCGGCCCGCGCTCATCGCGTGCACCAGGTAGTAGGCGACGTCGATGTCCCGCATCGCCTCGCCGACGGACTCCGCGTCGGTCACGTCCCCCCGGACGATCTCGGCCGCGCCCGCCCACGGGTAGTCCCGCAGTTTGCCGGGGCTGCGCGCCAGGCAGCGCACCTGGTGACCGGCCTTCAGGAGCTCGGGGACCAGGCGGCCTCCGATGTACCCCGTCGCCCCGGTCACCAGGCACCGCAGACCCGCTGTTTCGCCGTCGTTTTCCATGGCCCTCCGCTCCGCCCCCGAGGGGGAGCCCTCAGTTTTTCGTCCTCCCCGCCCTCCGCGGGGCATTCCGCCCGGCGTGTCGCGGGCGTCCGCCGGGGTACGCGAAGGCTTCACACGATTGCGGGCCCGGTAACACCGGGACGGAGCCCCCTGTTGTGGTCCCCTCGGAACACGTCCACCCACCGCTGCTACCCGAGGGACATGCGATGCGTCGTCACCCGACGGAGGACCCCCCCTTCGCCGACGCCCGGCCGGGCCCGGAGAGCCGGGCCGTCGCCGTGCCCGGAGGCGCCGAAGAGCAGGCCGGCCGCGCCGGGGACGGGCCGCGCCCGGCGCCCCCGGCCGAGCACCTGGCGGCCGTGGACGCGGACGTCGCCGCGGCGGTCCTGCGCACGGCCCGCACGGTTCTCGGGGAGCGGGTGAGCAGATCCGTCGCCGTCGACCCGGTCTTCGCCCGTGACGTCGCCGAACGGGTGGCGCAGTTCACGCTGGACGGCGGCAAGCGCCTGCGGCCCACGTTCCTCTGGTGGGGCATGCGGGCCTGCGGCGGCCGGGCGGTGACGGCCGCGCTGCGACTCGGGGTCGCCCTCGAACTCATCCAGACCTGTGCGCTGGTCCACGACGACGTCATGGACGGCTCGGCGCTGCGCCGGGGCAGGCCGGCCGTGCACGTCGGCCTCGCCGCCCAGGCCCGTACGGCGGGCGACCCGGCGCGGGCGGAGGCGTTCGGCAGATCCGCGGCGGTGCTCGTCGGTGACCTCGCCCTGGCATGGGCGGACGACACCGTCGCCGACACCCCCATGGCCCCGGAGATCCGCGGACGCGTGCGGGACGTCTGGCAGGCGATGCGCACCGAGATGGTGGCCGGCCAGTACCTGGACCTGCACGGCCAGATCACCCGCTCGCGCTCAGCGGAGCAGGCGCTGCGCGCCGCCTGTCTCAAGAGCGCGCTGTACACCGTGGAGCGCCCGCTGGCCCTGGGCGCGGCCCTGGCGGGCGCGGAACGGGACACCGTTCGCGCCCTCTGCGCGGCCGGCCGCTGCGCGGGCATCGCCTTCCAGTTGCGTGACGACCTGACCGGGGTGTTCGGCGACCCGGCCGGCAGCGGCAAACCGTCGGGCGGTGACATCCGCGAGGGCAAGGCGACCTACCTGCTGGCCGTGGCCCGGGCACGCGCCGGGGAGACCGGGGACCAGGAGGCCGTACGTCTCCTCGACGGGGTCGTGGGGGACGCCGGCCTGGCCGAGGACGCACTGGCACGGGTGCGGGAGGCCCTGACGGCGACCGGCGCCCGCGCGGCCGTCGAGGACGAGGCCCGCCGCCTCGCGGAGCAGGCCGTGCGGCACCTGGACGGGGCGGCGGTCGAACCGGACGCGGGCCGTGCACTCGCCGCCCTGTTCGAGAACGTCGCCGCGGAACACCGCGAGGGCCGGCCCGCGCCGCCCGGCCCGGTTCCGGCAGCCGCTGGACGGGTGGCCGGTGCGGTGCCGGAAGCCGCCGGACCGTCCGGCACGGCCTTCGCCCCCGCCCGCCCGTCGTCCGGGCGCCGCGGGGATCCCGTCGTCCCGGCCGAAGGAGGGGAGCGCCGGTGCTGACCGTGAAGGGGAGGACCGACCACGTGGTGGTGATCGGCGCGGGCCTCGCGGGCCTCGCCGCGACGCTCCACCTGCTCGGGGCCGGCCGCCGTGTGACGGTCGTCGAGCGGGACGACCTACCCGGCGGCCGGGCCGGGCGCCTGGACCTGGCCGGTTACCGCGTCGACACCGGGCCCACCGTCCTGACCATGCCCACCCTGGTCGAGGACGCCTTCGCCGCCGTCGGCCACCACCTCCGCGACCGGCTGGACCTGGTACCCCTCCACCCCGCCTACGGCGCACGGTTCGCCGACGGGACGCACCTGGACGTCCACACCGAGGCCGGCGCGATGGAAACAGCGGTCGAGGAGTTCGCCGGGCCCCGCGAAGCGGCCGGCTACCGCAGGCTGCGGGCCTGGCTGGAGCGCCTCTACCACGTACAGATGCGCCGGTTCATCGACACCAACTTCGACTCGCCCCTCCAGCTCCTCCACCCCGACCTCGCCCGCCTCGCCGCGCTCGGCGGCTTCGGCCGGCTGGACGCGCGGATCGGGCACTTCGTCAAGGACGAGAGACTGCGCCGGGTCTTCTCCTTCCAGGCCCTGTACGCCGGAGTACCCCCGGCCCGGGCGCTGGCCGCCTACGCCGTCATCGCGTACATGGACACCGTGGCCGGCGTGTACTTCCCCCGCGGCGGCATGCACGCCCTGCCCCGGGCCATGGCGGCGTCGGCGGCCGAAGCCGGGGCGCGCTTCCTCCACGGACAGGCCGTCACCCGGCTGGAGCGCTCCGGAGACCGGGTCACCGCGGTCGTCACCGACCACGACCGCATCCCCTGCGACGCCGTCGTCCTCACCCCCGACCTGCCCGTCGCCTACCGGCTCCTGGGCCGCACGCCCCGCCGCCCTCTCGCCCTGCGCCACTCCCCGTCCGCGGTCGTCCTGCACGCCGGCACGGACCGCACCTGGGCCGGACTCGGCCACCACACGCTCTCCTTCGGTACCGCGTGGAAGCGCACCTTCCACGAACTGACCCGCGCCGGCACGCTCATGACCGACCCCTCCCTGCTCATCACCCGCCCCACGGCCACCGACCCCGGCCTCGCACCCCCGGGCCGGCACCTCCACTACATCCTGGCGCCGTGTCCCAACACCGACATCGGGCCCGGCGCGCGGGCCTGGGGCGAAATGGCGCCCCGTTACCGGGACAGCCTGCTCACCGTCCTCGAACAGCGTGGGCTGACCGGTATCGGCTCCGCCATCGAGGAGGAGTGCCTGGTCACCCCCGTCGACTGGACGGCCCGGGGGCACGCGGCCGGAACCCCCTTCTCCGCCGCCCACACGTTCCCTCAGACCGGCCCCTTCCGCCCCCGCAACCTCGTACGCGGCGTCAGCAACGCCGTGCTCGCCGGCTGCGGCACCACCCCGGGCGTCGGCGTGCCGACCGTCCTGATCTCGGGGAAGCTGGCGGCGGCGAGGATCACCGGACTCCGTCAGCACACCACGCCCCGCGCCGCACAGAAAGGCCACTCCGCATGACCGCCCGCGAACTCGACGCGGCAGGCATCCGCGAACCGTCCCTGCGCGCCGCGTACAGCGCCTGCCGCCGGCTCAACGCCCGCCATGGCAGGACGTACTTCCTCGCCACCCGGCTGCTCCCCGCCGACCGCCGGCCGGCCGTGCACGCCCTCTACGGCTTCGCCCGGTGGGCCGACGACATCGTGGACGACCTCGGCAGCGGCGCCACCCCCCACGAGCGGGCACTCGCCCTGACCCGCCTCGAGGAGCAACTGGAGGCCGGGCTGCGCGGAGACCCCACCCGGGAGCCGGTGATCCGGTCGCTCGCCCACACGGCCGCCACCCACGGCATCGAACACCGCCATTTCACCGACTTCATGGCCTCCATGCGCAGCGACCTCACGGTGACCGGATACGCCACCTACGAGGACCTGGCGCGCTACACACACGGATCCGCCGCAGTCATCGGCCTCCAGATGCTCCCGGTGCTGGGCACGGTGGGCCCCCGCGCCGAGGCCGCGCCGTACGCGGCGGCGCTCGGCGTCGCCTTCCAGCTCACCAACTTCCTCCGGGACGTGGGCGAGGACCTGGACCGCGGCCGCCTGTACCTCCCCGAGGACCTGCTTGCCGCGCACGGGGTCGAACGGCAGCGTCTCGAACGGAGCAGGGCGACCGGGACCCGTGACCGGCGCGTCGACGACCTGCTGAGGGCCGCCGCCGCGCACAACCGCGCCGTCTACCGGCAGGCCCTGCCCGGGCTCGCCCTGCTCGCCCCCGTGTCGCGGCCCTGCATCCGCACCGCGTTCGTCCTCTACAGCGGCATCCTCGACGCGATCGAGGCAGACGGCTACGCGGTCCTCCACCGCCGGGCGGTCGTCCCACGCCGGCGCCGGGCCGCCGTCGCCCTCGACGGACTCGTACGTGCCCTGGCCACCAGGGCGGTCACCCCCGGGCCCGGCGGGCGGAGGCGCTCCGGCCCGCCGGTGCGGCGGATGCAGGGGGAGGCGGCGTGATGCCGGAGAGCCGGAGCGGGCGCCGCCGCCTCCCCCTGCGGCTGCGCCCCGCGCCCGTCCCCTGGGAGAAGCAGCGCCCCACCTGGCAGGACGCCCGGCCCGCAGTGATCGCCGGGGCCCTCGCACGCGCCCGGGCCCGGCCCTCCGGGAACTGGTACGTCATCGGCGCCTCCCGGGCGGTCACCCCGGAGCGCCCGTTCGGGCGCACCGTCGCGGGCGTCGAAGTGGTGGCCTGGCGCGACGCCGCGGGCAGGCTGCTCGCCGGCCCGGGCGTCTGCCCCCATCTCGGCGCCCCGCTGCGCGACAGCAGGGTCCACTGCGGCACCCTCGTCTGCCACTGGCACGGAATGGCGCTGAACGGTACGCCGTTCGCCGGCTGGGATCCCCTGCCCGCCCACGACGACGGCGTACTGGCCTGGGTGCGGCTGGACTCCGTCGGCGGCGAGGCACCCCTGGACCGTCCGGTGGTCCCGCCGAGGCCGGACGCGGCCGGTGCGGTCGACGCCGTGTACGGGGCGACCGGCGTCTGCGAACCCGAGGACGTCGTGGCCAACCGGCTGGACCCCTGGCACGGCGCCTGGTTCCACCCGTACTCCTTCGTCGACCTCACCGTGCTCGACCCGGACGGCGGCGACGTCACGGACGAGGGCTTCGCCGTGGACGTCTCCTTCAAGCTGGCCGGACGGGTCGTGGTCCCGGTCCGGGCCGTCTTCACCGCACCGGAGCCCCGCACGGTCGTCATGCGGATCGTCGAGGGGGAGGGACTGGGGTCGGTGGTCGAGACCCACGCCACCCCGCTGGGGAACGACGGCACCGGCCGGCCGCGGACCCTGGTCACGGAGGCCGTCGTGGCCGCGTCCGACCGCCGCGGTTTCACCGTGGCCCGTGCGGCGGCGCCTCTGCTGCGCCCGCTGATGCGCGCCTGCGCGGGACGGCTGTGGCGGGACGACCTGGCCTACGCCGAGCGGCGCTTCGAGCTCCGCAGCACGGGGCGCTTCCCGGGCTGAGCGGGCGCCGGCGGGGCGCGCGGCGACCGGGCGGCCCGCCGGCGCTACGACCGGTGGCGCCGGCCAGGTGCGCGGCCCGCGGGGAGGCGTCCGGCCCGGTCAGTCCGTGCCCAGCCGGGCCAGCGCCCGCAGTGCGGCCGACCGTCCCGCCCGGGGGACCGTCCAGAGCGTCTGCCCCCGCACCCCCCAGCCCTCCAGCAGGGCGTTGGCGGCGAGGAACCCACTCGTCGCCGCCCGCTCCATCAGGGCCACCGGAAGCCCCGTACGGACCAGATCGCCGGCCACCACCACCCGGGGGTCGGGCGTCCGCACGCCGGGCCGGTCGGGATAGCCGCCCACCGGGAACAGCGGGCAGTCGGCCCGCCATTCGTGCCGCACGTCCACCAGGCGCGCATCCCCGGTCTCCGGGTAGACCCGCCGCAACTGGGCGACCACCTCCGCCTGCACGGCCGCGCGGTCCGCACCCGGGTCCACGGCGTACGCGTGGAGTTCGACGACCGAACCGCCGCCGCGCCGCGACCACCGCGCCGCCTCGCCCTCCCACCGTTCCAGCACGCTCACGTTGTCCAGCGGGCCGTACCCGCTGGTGCCCAGGAAGCCCGGCCGGTCCCGCGCCACCGGTCGGTCCAGCCAGAGACGGGACACCAGGAACGGCGGGGCCGTCCGCAGCCGCGCGATCCGCGCCCGCCAGCCCGCGTCGCCGAGCCCGGGAGAGGCGGCGACGACCTCGGTCAGCCCGCCGGTGTCCAGGGCGAGGACGACGGCGTCATGGCGCCGGGTCCGGCCGCCCGCGGTGACATCGAGTCCCGCGCCCGACACCGGGGCCACCCGCTCCACGGCGGTGCCGGTGCGCACCCGCACGCCGTGGCCTTCCAGATACCGCCCCAACGGCTCCCACAGCGCCTGCGGGAACGGCTCGTCCGGTACGTCGAACAGCAGGCCCTCGCTCGACCCGAGGAAGTAGATATGGAACATCAGGACGAGTTCGGCGGCGGACAGTTCCCGCGGATCGGCGAAGAAGCTCCGCGAGAACACCTCGAAGGCCAGATGATGCGCGGCCTCCGGGAAACGGATGCGGGTCAGGAAGTCGCGGGCGCTCGTCCGGTCGAGCCGGGCGTAGACCTCGGGGACCCGCACGTCCAGCAGGGGCAGCGCGGCCCGCGGGTTCATCCGGAACAGGTCCCCCCAGCCGAAGGCGGGGCTGAGCGCGACGAAACCCAGCGCGCTCAGGGGCGGCGTACGCGGTACCCGGGCGAAGCTGTCGTACAGGCCGGAGCCGTGCCGCAGCGGATAGTCCGGCAGCGGTGTCAGCGTGGTGAGCCCCGGGTCCACCCGGCGCACCAGTCCGCGCAGGTTGTAGTACTGCCGGAAGAAGGCGTGGAAGCCCCGGCTCATGGTGGCTCCCGAGCCGTCGGCGAGCCGTACCGGCCATCCCGCGAGCCGCCCTCCCAGACCCGTTCCGCTCTCGTACAGCGTCACGCGCGCCCCGCGCTCGGCCAGGGCGGTGGCGGCCGACAGCCCGGCGATGCCGCCGCCGATCACGGCGACGCCGGGCGCGGCGCCCAGGAAGCGCGCCGCACCGCCCGGCGGCAGCAGGACCGCCGCCCGCCGGTCCCTGCCCCGTCGCGGCACCCCGCCCCTCATCAGAAGCCCGTGCCCGCGCCGGGCGCGCGGCCGACGAACGTATGGCAGATGCCCGTCTGCCAGCCGGGCAGCGGGAGCGCGCGGACCCCCGTGAAGCCCGCCCGGCGCAGCCGGCCGGCGAACGCCGGAGCCGTGTCGAACTCCAGGACGCTGCGCCACAGATGGCGGTAGAGAGGCCCGTCCCCGGCGAGCCGCCCGGCCGGCATCACGAGGGTCCGGCAGACCGCCGTCCACAGGGCGCGGTGCGTCCTGCCGCCGGCGAGCGTGTACTCGTGCACGCCGATGCGGCCGCCCGGTGCGAGGAGGCGGCGTACGCGGGCGAGGACACCGTCGGGGTCGCCGACGTTCCTGAAGAGGTAGGCGGCGAACACCGCGTCGAAGGTGCCCCGCACGGCCTCGCCGACCAGCCGCTCCGCCGGGGCGTGGACGAAGGAGACGTTCCGGGGCCAGCTCTTGGCCGCCGCCCGCTCCAGCATCCCCGGGGATGCGTCCACCGCGACGATGTCCGCGTGCGGGGCCGCTGCCAGCAGCGCGGCGGTCGAGGCACCGGTCCCGCAGCCGAGGTCCAGCAGGCGCCTGCCGCGTCCGTCGTCCGCGAGACCCAGCCGGCGTGCCGACCGGCGTACGTGGGAGTGGTAGCCCGGATCGGCCGCGACGAGCCGGTCGTAGGAGACGGCGGCACGGTCGAAGGCGGCGGACAACTCGGCGTCGCGCAGGAGCGTCATCGGTCGGTCTCTTCCTGTTCGGGCGTGCGGGGGAAGTGCGGGAACGGCACGGCGGGGCCGTGTCCTCGCGCGAGGAGGGGAAGTTCGGCGACGGTACGGAGCATGGGGAGTACGGGCGTCCGCACCCCGACGAGGAGGTCCTCGTACAGACGGCCGGTGCCGTCCAGGAAGCGCAGCAGCCGCTCCGCGGGGACCCTGCGGAAGAGACCCGGGAAGAACTCGGCCCCGTGCACCCTGCCGCTGTCCAGCGCTCGCAGCATCACCGCGTCCATGGCACGCGGCCACGCCCGGTACGGAGGCGGCACCCGTGGCGGGCGGCCGTCGCGCAGCCGCGCGGCGACGGTCCGGCTCTGGCGCTGCACGGCGGCGAAGGTGTAGCCCGTGGACGGCCGCGTCGCCCCGCCCGCCGTGCCGATGCGGAAGACCGACCGGCCCGCGCGGTGCGGGAAGCGGCCGTCCGTCATGGGGATGACCCCGCGTTCGACGGCGGACACAGAGAAGGCTCCGAGCCCGAGCACCTCGCCTGTGTAGTGCCGCAGGGCACGCTCGTACCCCTCGGCGCTCAGCATGCTGCGGGAGAATTCCGTGTACTCCACCAGCGCCTCGCGCGGCCCGAGCGGCAGGACGTAGCCGAACGACAGTCCGTGCGATGGCTGAGGGGTCCGGAAGTCCATCAGATCGGCCACGGCGGGGTCGAACATCGGCCGTTCCGTACGCACGAACCAGCCCGTGAAGTGCTGGAGCAGCGTGGTGCGGGCCGGCGGGAGCCGCCCCGGAGGCCGCGAGTCGAAGATCCACCTGGCCCGCAGGACGAGCCTGCCGCCCCCGGAGTCGTGCGCGACCACCTCACCGCCGCCCGGTGCGTCCCGCGCACTCTCCACCGTCGCCTCGACCCTGCGGACGTTCGCCGCGGTGCCGAGCCGGGCGTCCACCAGTGCCTCGAAGGCGTCCGACCGCAGCATCTTGTAGCGGAGGCGCCCCGGTTCGGCCACGGTGGCCGTTCCCGCCGCGTCCCGTACCCGCAGCCGTTCCCACGAGGCGGACAGGACGGAGTCGTACTCCCCGCCCGGCGGTTCCCAGTAGCACCAGGTGCGCGGTGGTGGCCGCAGCGCGCCCGGGGGCGGGTCGACCAGGACCACGGACGGCGATCCGGAGCCCGGCCCGGCGCACAGCCGGTGGGTGAGGCTCAGTCCGGCCGCACCGGCACCCACGACGACGATGTCCGCGTGCGGCACGGTGCCCCCCTTCTGTCCTGCGGACGGTGGCTCGGCGAGCGGGCCGTCGGGCCCGGGTGGTCCACGATGCCGATACTTCCCGAGCCGGGTGCCTCTCGGGTGCTCACGACGCGCGGACGGAGTGAATTCGCACCGCCGGTCCGGTCGCGGCCGGCCGGGCCCGTGCGCCGGGGCGGGCGCGGGGACCGCTCTACTATGGGTGCCGTGGACAGTGCTGACGCTCGCGGGGGAACCCACACCGACCGATCCGCCGGAGCGGAGCTCCAGGCGCTCGCCGTCCAGCTGCGCCGGGTCAACGGCGAGGTCAACCGGCTGGTCCACGCCTTCGCCCACGCCCAGGGGCTGCACGCGACCGACGTACAAGCCCTCGCGGCCATCCTCGACGCCGACACCCCGCTGACCCCCGGCCGGCTGCGCGAGCACCTCGGGCTCACGTCCGGTGCCGTCACCGCATGTCTGGACCGCCTGGAGCGCTCCGGCCACGTCCGCCGTGCGCGCGAGAGCGCCGACCGGCGCGTGGTGCACCTGTACTACGAGCCCACGGCCAAGGCGGCCGCGCGCTCGTTCTTCATGCCGCTGGCCGGCGCGGCCTCCCGGGCCCGGGAGGCCGCGGGTCCCGGTGAGGTCGAGGCGGCGCTCCGCTTCCTGGGCCGCCTCAACGGCGAACTGTCCCGGATACAGGCTCCTCCCCGCTGAACCCTCCACAGGGCCGTCGCTGGACACCACCCCGCACGGGCGCGCTAATCTATTTCAATCATTGAGATTCTTCGCTGTTGAAGGACTTCGTAGCCGAAGGACTCCTTCGACGGCGGAGGACCATCGGTCGATCTGGGAGCACAATGTCCACCGCACCGCGGTCGGTTCGCCGGCTGATCCCCGTACTTCTCCTCGTCGTCTGGCTCGCGCTCGGGGGCGCGTTCGGCTCCTACGCGGGCAAGCTCGGCGAGGTGGCCACCAACGACCAGGCCGCGTTCCTGCCGCAGAGCGCCGAGTCCACCCGGGTCATCGAGGAACAGAAGGCGTTCGTCCGGCAGGAGAGCGTGCCGGCCATCGTCGTGTGGACCGCCCGGCAGGACGGCGGGAAGCTCGGAGCCGAGCAGCGGCAGGCGGCCACGGCCGCGCTCGCCTCGCTGGAGGGCGAGCCGGGTGTGACCGGCCGGGTGAGCCCCGCTCTGCCGTCGAAGGACGGTCAGGCCCTCGAAGGCGTCGTCCAGTTGCGGCCCGACCTCGGGGAGGCGCTGCCCGACACGCTGGCGGCCGTCCGGGCGGCGGCCGACGGGGTACCGGGGACGACGGCCCAGGTGGCCGGGCCCGCGGCCAGCCAGGCGGACCTCTCCGACGCCTTCAGCGGGATCGACGGCCTGCTGGTCGGCGTGGCGCTGGTGACCGTGCTGGTCATCCTGCTCCTGGTCTACCGCAGCGTGCTGCTGCCGCTGATCATCATCATCGGAGCGGTCTTCGCGCTCGGCGTGGCCTGCGCGATCGTGTACGTACTCGCCGAACACGACGTCGTACGGGTGGACGGACAGGTCCAGGGCATCCTGTCCATCCTCGTCATCGGCGCCGCCACCGACTACGCGCTGCTGCTCACGGCGCGGTTCCGCGAAGAGCTGGTCCGCCACCCGGACCGCTGGACCGCCATGGGCGCGGCGCTCCGTGAGTCGGCGGGACCGATCGTCGCGAGCGCCGCCACCGTCGCCCTCGGCCTGCTCGCGCTCCTGCTCAGCGACCTCACCAACAACCGCGCCCTCGGCCCGGTGGGAGCCATCGGCATCGTCTGCTCCGTCCTGAGTGCTCTGACGTTCCTGCCCGCCGTGCTCGTGCTGCTCGGCCGGACCGCGTACTGGCCGGCCAGGCCGAAGCCGGAGGAGGCCGGCTCCGGATCCGCTTCCGGTCTCGGTTCCGCCGGCGTCTGGTCACGGATCGCCGCCGTGGTCGACCGCGCGCCCCGGAAGGTCTGGGCCGTCACCCTGGTCGTGCTCGTGGCCTGCGCCGCCTTCGCGCCGACGCTCAGCTCGAAGGGCGTGCCCCTCGAGGAGATCTTCGTCAACGACGCACCGTCGGTCGCCGCGCAGAAGACGCTGAGCAAGCACTTCCCCGGCGGCTCGGGCACCCCGGCGGTCGTGATCGCGGACGCCACCAGGACCGGCCAGGTGACCGAGGCCGTCCGCAGGACGCCCGGCGTCGCGGACGCCTTCCCGGTGACCGCTTCGGGCCGCCCCGGCCAGGGCGAACCCCTCGTCGTCGACGGCCGGGTCCGCATCGACGCCACCCTGGCGGACGCGTCCGACAGCGACGCCGCCAAGAAGACCGTCACGCGGCTGCGGGAAGCGGTCCACGCCGTGCCCGGCGCCCAGGCCCTGGTCGGCGGCTACACCGCGCAGCAGTACGACACCCAGACCACCGCCGAACACGACCGGAACATCATCGTGCCGGTGGTGCTCGTCATCATCCTGGTGATCCTCGTCGGCCTGCTCCGGTCCCTGCTGATGCCCGTGCTGCTCGTCGCGACCGTGGCACTCAACTTCCTCGCGACACTCGGCATCTCGTCACTGGTCTTCCAGCACGTCTTCGGCTTCAGCGGTACCGACTCCTCCGTCCCGCTGTACGGCTTCGTCTTCCTGGTGGCGCTCGGCGTCGACTACAACATCTTCCTGATGTCCCGGGTCCGGGAGGAGTCCCTCATCCACGGGCCACGCCAGGGTGTGCTCCGCGGACTGACGACGACCGGCGGCGTCATCACGTCCGCCGGTGTCGTCCTTGCGGCGACCTTCGCCGCCCTGGGCGTCATCCCCCTCGCCTTCCTGGTGCAGATCGCCTTCATCGTCGCCTTCGGTGTCCTGCTGGACACCCTGGTCGTGCGCTCACTCCTGGTGCCCGCCCTCGTCAGGGACATCGGCCGCACGGCCTGGTGGCCCGGGGTCCTGAGCCGGACCCCCGACGAGGCCGGGAAGGCGGACAGCACGCCGTGAGAGGCCGACCGTGCCTCCGTCCGTGCCCCATCCGGGGCCCACGGACGGAGGCACGGTCCCCGGAGGCCTGCCCGGTGGGCGTGCGAGGGCCCCGGCCGCTCGCGACCCGCGCGCCCGGGCCTCGCGCGCCGGTCTCCGCCGGCCCCTTCGCCCTTCGCCCGCAGCCGTGACCCTCCCGCTGTGCACCCCATCGGCCGAGCGCGCCCGCCGCGCCCGGGGAGTCAGCGGCCCGCCCGGCGGGCGGACACGGCCATCCTTTGTTTTCATCGCACTGGTGGCGGGACACGTCCGTGTACGTCGAGGAGGCGAGTGGCTCACATGTGTGCCGACGACCGGCGTGCCGACCCCGCCACGGCTACGGCCTTCCAGCGCCTTGCCGTACTTCCCCCCGGACCCGAGCGGGACCGGCTGCGGGACGACCTCATCCGGGCCTGGCTCCCCATGGCGCACCGCCTGGCCGGCCGCTTCCGCAACCGGGGCGAGTCCCTGGAGGACCTGCGGCAGGTCGCGGCGGTCGGACTGGTCAACGCGGTCGACCGCTACGACCCCGGCCTGGGCAACGCCTTCGCCAGCTACGCCGTCCCCACGATCACGGGCGAGATCAAGCGGCACTTCAGGGACCGGACCTGGTCGGTGCACGTGCCCCGCCGCGTCCAGGACCTGCGCAACGTCGTACGCGCCGCCCACGCCGAGCTGTCCGCCGGCGGCGGCACCGTGACGGACCGCAGGATCGCCGCCTACACCGGTCTGAGCGATGAGGAGGTCCGCCAGGGCAGCGAGGCCCTCCACAGCTTCAGCACGCTCTCCACCGACGCGGACATCCCCGGCACCGAGGGAGGTGTGTCCCTCGGCGAGAGCCTGGGCAGGATCGACACCGCGTTCGATCTGGTGATCGACCGCGAATCGGTGAAACCGGGCCTCCGGCTGCTCTCGGAGCGTGAACGCCACGTGCTCTACCTGCGCTTCTTCGTCGGCATAACGCAGAGCGCCATCGCCGCCGAACTGGGCATCTCCCAGATGCACGTCTCGCGCCTGATCAGCAAGTCCTGTCGCAGCCTCCGCGACGGGGTCCTGAGGGAACGCGGGGCCACGGAGGGCGCGCGGCGCCCCCTGCCCACCCGCGGGCCCCGCTGACCCGGCTCCGGGGCGAGGACTCCATTCGGGTACGAAACGCTCACCCCCTACCGCGTCCACCTGCGGCGATGCCCGCGTCGAGCGTAGGCGAACCGGATGTGAGGTGTGAAGCCAACTGTCCTGGTTACCCGGCTGTCCGTGCCGTCGGGACCACGGCGGCCACGCGCCGAGCGGCACCCCGGGACGGGCGCAGCCCTTCGCGGACCGGCTTCGGCACACGAGCCGGTCACCCGGACCGGGCACGTCCCGCCGACCCCTCCGGGGGCGGACGCCCCTCGCAGCGGACGAAAGGCCGTCCTATGACATCCACGACGACACCGCCCCCGTGGCGCCGCGCCGTTGTCACCGGGGGTGCGGGATTTCTCGGCTCCCACCTGTGCGAGCGGCTGCTGGATTCGGGAGTCGAAGTCGACTGCGCGGACAACCTGCTCTCCGGATCCAGCCGCAACATCACCCATCTGGCCGGACGGCCCGGATTCCGCTTCGTGCAGTGCGACGTGTCGTCGGACGCCCTGGCCGCCGAGCTGCCCGGACCCTACGACCTGGTCCTGCACTTCGCGTGCCCGGCCTCACCCGTGCACTACCTGCGCCACCCCCTGGAGACCATGGACGCCGGGAGCCTCGGCACCCGCAACTCCCTGGCGATCGCGCACCGGGACGGCGCGCGCTTCCTGCTCGCCTCGACCTCGGAGGTCTACGGCGACCCGCTCGTCCATCCCCAGCGTGAGGACTACTGGGGCAACGTCAACCCGGTCGGTCCCCGCAGCGTGTACGACGAGTCCAAACGGTTCGCCGAGGCCCTGGTCACCGCGTACGTCGGCGTCAAGGGAGTGGACGCCGGCATCGTACGGATGTTCAACACGTACGGTCCCCGGATGCGGGCCGACGACGGCCGGGCGGTTCCGACGTTCATCTCCCAGGCGCTGGCCGGGGAGCCGGTGACCGTGGCCGGCGACGGAAGTCAGACACGGTCCCTCTGCTACGTGGACGACACGGTCGACGGCGTTCTGCTGGTGGCCGCCAGTCACGCGGTCCGGCCGGTCAACATCGGCGGCGGCGAGGAGGTCACGGTCGCCGACATCGCCCGCCGGGTGATCGCCATGACCGGTTCCTCCTCCGCGCTCACCTTCGTCGAGCGCCCCGTCGACGATCCGGAACGCCGCAGGCCCGACACCACGCTGGCCCGCGAACTCCTCGGCTGGGAACCCCGGGTGAGCAGCGAGGAAGGCATCAAACGCACCATCGCCTACTTCTCGACCCTGCCCGAACCCGCCGCGACGGCCCAGCGGCTCTGACGGAGGCTTCCATGCGCGTCCTCGGTATCAACGCACTCTTCCACGACCCCGCCGCCGCCCTCGTCGTGGACGGCAGGATCCTCGCGGCGGCGGAGGAGGAACGCTTCAGCCGGCGTAAGCACGGCAAGCGCCCCCTCCCGTTCTCCGCCTGGGAACTGCCCGAGCTGAGCGCCCGCTGGTGCCTGGAACAGGCCGGGCTGACCCCGGCCGATCTCGACGCGGTCGCCTACTCCTACGACGCGCACCTCTCCCGCCCCGCCGAGCAGCTCGGCCTCCATGACCCGTGGGACCACCTGCGCCAGGAGTACGCCCGGCGCGCCCCGGAGTTCCTCGCCGAGGCACTCCCCGGACTCGATCCCGCGAAGGTCCGCTTCGTGGCCCACCACGTGGCGCACGCGGCGTCCGCGGGCCAGGCGTCCCCCCACCCCGACTGCGCGGTCCTCGTCCTCGACGGCCGGGGCGAGTGCGGATCCCACCTCGCGGGCCGCTACGTCAACCGCGAGCTGACCGTGCTGGCCTCCCAGGAGCTGCCGGACTCCGTCGGGCTGTTCTACGAGGACCTCACCCAGCACCTCGGATTCCTGCGCAGCAGCGACGAGTTCAAGGTGATGGCGCTCGCCTCCTACGGCAAGCCCCGCTTCAAGGACCGGCTGCGGGAGTACGTGCACGCCGACGGGGAGGGCGGTTTCCGGGCCCGGCCGGTCCCCTGGGCCTCCCTCGTACCGGGCAGGAAGCCCGGCGCCCCCTGGACCCAGGAGCACGCCGATGTGGCCGCGAGCGCCCAGGAGTGCCTGGAGGACGTGCTGCTCGATCTGGCCCGGTGGCTGCACGGCCGGACCGGCGAGGACGTGCTCACACTCGCCGGGGGAGTGGCGCTCAACTGTGTGGCCAACACCCGGCTGTACCGGGAGAGCCCGTTCGGGCAGATCTGGGTCCAGCCGGCGGCAGGCGACGCCGGCACCGCCCTCGGCGCAGCCCTGCACGTCGCCAACGAGAAGGAGCCCGTGGCCCCGATGCCCACCGCGGCGCTCGGGCGCGGCTGGAGCGACGAGGAACTGCGCGGCTGGCTGGAACGGGCGGCCGTGCCGTACGAGGAGCCCGACGACATCGCCGGGACCGTCGCGGAGGAGCTCAGCCGCGACGGAGTCGTCGCCTGGTTCCAGGGCCGGTCCGAATTCGGCCCGCGCGCGCTCGGCCACCGCTCGCTGCTCGCCCACCCCGGCCGGGCCGAGAACCTCGAGCGGCTCAACGCGGTCAAGGGACGCGAGGAGTTCCGCCCGGTCGCGCCCATGGTGCTGGCCGACCGCGCGGCGGAACTCTTCGACGGTCCGGTGCCGAGCCCGTACATGCTCTTCGTCCACGAGGTCGCCGAGCAGTGGCGCGCCCGCATCCCGGCCGTCGTCCACGTCGACGGCACCGCCCGGATCCAGACGGTGGACGCCGCCTCCGAACCCCTCGTGGCCCGGATGCTCGACGCTTTCGAACGGCGTACCGGACTGCCCGTCGTCGTGAACACCAGTCTCAACACGGCGGGCCGGCCGATGGTCGACGACCCCCGGGACGCCCTGGAGTGCTTCGGCTCGGCGCCCGTCGACCTCCTGGCCCTCGGGCCGTTCGCCGTCCGCCGGGCGAAGGCGTACGCATGAGCGCCCCGGAGTACGCGGTGGTCGTCCCCACCGTCGGCCGCCCCTGCCTCGCCGACTGTCTGCGCGCCCTGGACTCGGCCGCCGGACCGCGACCGGCCGAGGTCGTCGTGGTCGACGACCGCCCCGCACCGGACGGCGCCCTCCCCGTCGAGGCGGCCGGCGGACTCCACGACCGCGTCCGCACCGTGTCCACCGGCGGCCGCGGTCCCGCCGCCGCGCGCAACGCCGGACTGCGGTCCGTCACGGCCCCCTGGGTGGTCTTCCTCGACGACGACGTGCAGGTGCTCCCCGACTGGGCGGACCGGCTCGCCGGTGACCTCGCGGCGGCGGACGCCCGCACCGGGGGCGTCCAGGGACGGCTCACCGTGCCCCTGCCCGTGGACCGCAGGCCCACCGACTGGGAGCGGGGCACGGCCGGCCTGGAACAGGCGGCCTGGGCCACGGCCGACATGGCCTACCGCGCGACCGCCCTGAAGGAGGTGGGCGGCTTCGACGAACGGTTCCGCCGCGCCTTCCGGGAGGACGCAGACCTCGCGCTGCGCGTGCTGGACGCGGGCTGGGCCCTGCGCCGCGGGGACCGGGTCACCCGCCATCCCGTCCGCCCGGCGGACCGCTGGGTCTCCCTCCGGGCGCAGCGCGGCAACGCCGACGACGTCCTGATGAACCGCCTGCACGGCACCGACTGGTGGATACGGGCCCGCGCCCCCCGGGGCCGGCTCCCCGCCCACCTGGCCGTCACCGGACTGGCCCTGGCGTCCGCCCTCTGCGCGGCGGCCGGCCGCCGCCGCGCGTCCGCCGTCGCCGGAGCGCTGTGGGCCCTGGGTACGGCCGAGTTCGCCGCGGCCCGCATCACCCCCGGTCCCCGTACCCGGGACGAGGTCCTCACCATGGCCGTCACCAGCGCCGCCATCCCGCCGCTCGCGGCCGGGCACTGGCTGAAGGGACTCGTCAGGCACCGGAGCGTCCGGTCACGGGGAGGTGCCCGGTGAGCCCGACCGCACCACCGTACGGCCGGGTGTCCGCCGTCCTCTTCGACCGCGACGGCACCCTCGTCCAGGACGTCCCCTACAACGGCGACCCCGACCTGGTCCGGCTCCTGCCCGGGGCGCGCGAGGCGGTGGACCTCCTGCGCGCCGAAGGCATCGCCACGGGCGTGGTCAGCAACCAGTCCGGCATCGGCCGCGGACTGCTCCGCGAGCACGACGTGCTGCGGGTCAACGAACGGGCCGACGCCCTGCTGGGCACCCTCGGCACGTGGGTGTTCTGCCCGCACACCCCCGACGCGGGCTGCGCGTGCCGCAAGCCGCGGCCCGGACTCGTCGTGGAGGCCGCCCGCAGGCTGGGCGTGCCACCGGCGGAGTGCGTGGTGATCGGCGACATCCGGGCCGACGTCCTCGCGGCCCGGGCCGCAGGAGCGCGCGGCATCCTCGTCCCCAACGACGTCACCCTGCCCGCCGAGGTGGCGGCCGAACGGTGGACCGCGCCGGACCTCCTGACCGCCGTGCGGACGGTCCTGGACCGTCAGGAGGCCCGCGCATGAGGGCTCTGGTCACCCGGCTCGACAGCTTCGGCGACGTACTCCTCGCCGGGCCCGCCGTCCGCGCGGTCGCCGCGCACGCCGCCCACGTCACCCTGCTGTGCGGCCCGCGGGGCGAGCCCGCCGCGCGGCTGCTGCCCGGGGTCGACGACGTACTCGTCTGGGAGGCCCCCTGGGAAGGCGTGCGGCCGCCGACGGTCGAGGAGGCCGGTATCGAGGCGGTGACCCGGCGGCTGCGGGACGGCGCGTACGACACCGCGCTGATCCTCACCTCCTTCCACCAGAGCCCGCTGCCCACCGCGCTGCTGCTCAGAATGGCCGGAGTGGGCCGGATCGGGGCGGACAGCGTCGACCACCCCGGCACTCTGCTCGACGTCCGCCACCGGCGGCTCCCCGCACGGCACGAGGCGGAGGCCGCGCTGGACACCGCCGTCGCCATGGGGTTCGCACCACCCCGGGGCGACGACGGGAGGCTCCGCGTGCTGCCCTCACCCGACACGGCCGCCCTCACCGGGAACGGCCCCTACGTCGTCGTCCACCCGGGAGCCAGTGCCCCGGCCCGCGCCTGGAGCCCCGGACGCTGCGCCGAGACCGTGCAGCTGCTCGCCGACGCGGGGCACCGCGTGGTGGTCACCGGCGGACCTGACGAGACGGCGCTGACCCGGCGGGTGAGCGGATCGGCCGGGCTCGACCTGGGCGGCCGGACCGAACCCCGCACCCTGGCCGGCGTCCTGCGCGGCGCCGACGCGCTCGTCAGCGGCAACACCGGACCCGCCCACCTGGCCGCAGCGGTGGGCACACCCGTCGTCTCGCTCTTCGCCCCGGTCGTGCCGGCGGAACGCTGGGGTCCCTTCGGGGTGCCTGCCGTCCTGCTGGGCGACCAGTCCGCGAAGTGTGCCGACAGCCGCGCCCGGCACTGCCCCGTCCCCGGCCATCCGTGCCTCGACGAGGTCACGCCCGGGCGCGTGGTGCGGGCCGTCCGCGAACTCATCGAGGTGACCGCATGAACATCCTGATCTGGCACGTCCACGGGTCCTGGACCACCACGTTCGTCCAGGGACCACACACCTGCCTCGTCCCCGTCACGCCGGACCGCGGACCCGACGGCCTGGGACGGGCCCGTACCTGGCGGTGGCCGGACCGGGTGCGCGAGGTGAGCCCCGAGGACCTGCGGCGGAGCGACATCGACCTCATGGTCCTCCAGCGGCCCCACGAGGTGGAACTCGCCCACGCCTGGACGGGCCGGCGGCCGGGCGCCGACGTCCCGGCCGTGTACGTGGAGCACAACAGCCCGCACGGCACGGCGGTGGACACCCGGCACCCGCTGGCCGGGCGGGACGACATCCCCGTCGTCCACGTCACGCACTTCAACCGGCTGATGTGGGACACCGGGCGGGCCCCGGCCACGGTGATCGAGCACGGCATCGTCGACCCGGGCGCCCTGTGGACCGGTGAGGAGCCGAGGGCCGCCGTGGTGGTCAACGAGCCGGTACGCCGCGGGCGCACCACCGGGACGGACCTGCTGCCGGCCTTCTCGCGCGCCGCGCCCCTGGACGTCTTCGGCATGCGCACCGACGGGCTCGCCGGGCACCTCGGGCTGCCTTCCGACCGCTGCCGGACGTGGGACCTGCCGCAGAGCGACCTCCATCCGGCCATGGCCCGCCGCAGGCTCTACCTCCACCCGGTGCGCTGGACGTCACTCGGCCTGTCACTCCTGGAGGCGATGTTCCTCGGCATGCCGGTCGTGGCCCTGGACACCACGGAAGTCCGGGAAGCGGTGCCGGACGGTGCCGGAGTCGTCTCCAATCGGCCCGACGTCCTGGACGAGGCCATCCGCGCCTTCCTGGCCGACCACGGCCACGCCAGGCGCGTCGGGGAGGGGGCGAGGGCCGCCGCGGTCGCCCGGTACGGGGTGCAGCGCTTCCTGGACGACTGGGACCACCTGATGAAAGAGGTCACGCGATGAGGAACGCCACTCCAGCCCCCGCCCGTATCGCCCTGGTCTCCGAGCACGCCAGCCCCCTGGCCGAGCTCGGCGGGCCGGACGCGGGCGGGCAGAACGTCTATGTGGCCCAACTCGCCCAGCACCTCGCGCGGCGCGGTCACGCGGTCACCGTCTACACCCGGCGCGACGACCCCGGCCTGCCCGGAGAGGTCACCACGGCGGGCGGCTACCGGGTGGTCCATGTGCCCGCCGGCCCGCCCGCACCGGTGCCCAAGGACGAACTGCTCGCCCACATGCCGGAGTTCGGAGCCTTCCTCGCACGGCTCTGGCGGTCCGGGCCGCCGGACGTGGTGCACGCGCACTTCTGGATGTCGGGTACGGCGGCCCTGGCGGGCGTCCGGGGCCTGGGCATCCCGGTCGTGCAGACCTACCACGCCCTCGGCACGGTCAAGAGGCGCCACCAGGGGCCCGACGACACCAGTCCGCCCCAGCGCCCGGCGGTGGAGGCGGCGATCGGGCACGAGTGCAGGCGGGTCCTGGCCACCTGCGCCGACGAGGTCGCCGAGCTGGCCGCCATGGGCGTGCCGCGCGAGCGGATCTCGGTCGTCCCGTGCGGTGTCGATCCCGCGCAGTTCTCGCCCGTCGAGGACGCCCGCCGTCCCGCGGCCGGCCCCAGACGCCTGCTGGCCGTCGGCCGTCTCGTACGCCGCAAGGGGTTCGACCGCGCGGTCCGCGCGCTCGCCGAGGTGCCCGACGCCGAGCTCGTCATCGCCGGCGGGCCCGAGGCCGCGCTGCTGTTCGCCGAACCGGAGGCCGAACGCCTGCGCAAGGTGGCCGAGGAGTACGGCGTCCAGGACCGCGTCACCCTGCTGGGCGCGGTGGCCCACACCCACATGCCCCGCCTGATGTCCGGCGCGGACCTGGTGCTCTCGCTGCCCGACTACGAACCGTTCGGCATCGTGCCCATCGAAGCCATGGCCTGCCGCACCCCGGTGCTCGCCACCGCCGTCGGCGGTCACCTCGACACCGTGGACGACGGCGTCACCGGTGCCCTGGTCCGGCCCGACGACGACAGCCGCGCGCTCGCCGGCGTCATCAGAGGCCTGATCGACGACCCGGAACGACTGGCACGCCTCGGCGCGGCCGGCCGGGAACGGGTCCTCGCCCGCTACACCTGGGACCGGGTCACCGACGGTGTCGCCCGCGTCTACAGCGCCGTACGAGCCGCCCCCTCACTCTCGGGAGCAGTCCGATGAACGTCACCCCCGACGGCCGACACTGCGACGACCTGATGGCCGCACTCGCCGCGTTCCGTGCGTCGTGCCCCGTCGTCCACCGCTGGGGCACCGAACTCGCCCGGCGCCTCGGCGGCGGCGCGCGGCTCCTCGTCGCCGGCAACGGCGGCAGCGCCGCCCAGGCCCAGCACCTGACGGCCGAACTGGTGGGGCGTTACCGCGAGGACCGGCCCCCCTTCTCCGCGCTCGCCCTGCACGCCGACACCTCCTCCACGACGGCCATCGCCAACGACTACGGCGTCCAGGAGGTGTTCGCCCGTCAGACCTGCGCGCACGGCCGGGCCGGCGACATCCTGATGCTGCTCTCGACCAGCGGCGCGAGCGCCAACCTGCTGGCAGCGGCGGCCGAGGCCCACCGCATCGGCATGACGGTCTGGGCTCTCACCGGGCCCGCCCCCAACCCGCTCGAAGCCGCAGGAGACGAGGCCCTCTGCGTGGACGCCCCTGTCTCCGCGACGGTCCAGGAACTTCATCTGGTGGCGGTGCACATGATCTGCGAGGCGTTCGACCAGGCCGTGGAACAGGCGGCCGGTGAGGCGGCCCGCGGGCCCGCCCCGTCCCCCGCACCCGTCGGGAAGGGCATCGCATGAACGGCCCCACGCCCCTGCTCGTCGTCGGGGACGCCCTGCTCGACCACGACCTGTCCGGCCACGCCGACCGGCTGGCCCCCGACGCGCCCGTGCCCGTGGTGAACGGCGCCCGCCGCACCACCCGGCCCGGTGGCGCGGCGCTCGCCGCCTGCCTCGGGGCGGCGGACGGCCGCGCGGTCACCCTCGTCACGGCGCTGGGCGACGACGAGGCGAGCCGGACGCTCCGGCGGCTGCTGACGGGCCGCGTCCGGCTGATCGAGCTGCCGCTCACCGGCGAACTCCCCTGCAAGACCCGGGTCATGGCCCGGGGGGTGCCCCTGCTCAGGCTGGACGACGGCGACGGCCGCGCCGCCGCGGCGACCGCACAGGCGTACGCCGCCGTCGAGGAGGCCAGGGCCGTCCTCGTCGCCGACTACGGGCGCGGTGCGGCGGACGTCCTGCGCGACGCCCTCACCCGGGCCGCCGCCCGGGTGCCCGTCGTATGGGACCCCCACCCGCGTGGCGGTCCGCCGGTCAAGGGGGTCCGGCTCGCCACCCCCTCGGCGGCGGAGGCCCGCGGTTTCGTCACGCCGGACGAGGTCCGGGGCCGCCCCGTCCGGCACGGGAAGGCGGAGGCGGTGCTGCAGGGCCCGCAGGCCGAGCTGCACCGCTCCGCCGCGGACGCCCGCCGGCTCATCGGCGCCTGGGGTGTCACCTCCGTCGCGGTGACCCTGGGGGAGCGCGGCGCGCTGCTGTCCCACGGGGAGGAACCCCTGCTGGTCCCCGCCCCCTGGACGGCGGACGGCGACGCGTGCGGCGCCGGCGACAGGTTCGCGGTGAGCGCGGCCGGACTGCTCGCCGACGACGCGCTGCCGGAGACCGCCGTCCAGGGGGCGGTGCGCGCCGCCACCCGGTACGTCTCCGACGGCGGCGCTCGGGCCCTGGTCTTCGGACGTTCCGGCACCGCACCGCGGGACGCGGCCGGGCCGGATCCTGCGGAGGAGCCGTCCGCTCCCGACGCGGCGGGCCTGGCCACCCGGGTACGCGAGGAGGGCGGCACGGTCGTCGCGGCGGGCGGCTGCTTCGACCTGCTGCACGCGGGCCACGTGGCCCTGCTGCAGGCGGCCCGGCGCACCGGCGACTGCCTCATCGTCTGCGTCAACTCCGACGCCTCGGTGCGGCGGCGCAAGGGCGGAACCCGGCCCCTCGTCCCCGTCGCCGACCGCGTCCGCGTGCTGCTGGCCCTCCAGTGCGTCGACGCCGTCGCCGTGTTCGAGGAGGACACCCCCGAACGGCTGCTGGGCGAACTGCGCCCCCACATCTGGGCCAAGGGCGGCGACTACGCCCTGACCGAACTCCCCGAGGCCAGGCTGGTGCGCAGCTGGGGCGGGCAGGTCGTGCTCCTGCCCTACCTCGACGGGCGCTCGACCACCGAACTCGCCGAACGGGCGGCCCTCGGCCCGGCCACCCGGCCCGCCGCACGGCCCCGCAGCGCCCGGAGCTGACCGTCATGCCCTCTGCGCCCGCCCCCACCCCCTCCCGTCCCCGCGTCCTCGTGCTGCGCGCCCTGGGCCTGGGCGATCTGCTCGCCGGGGTTCCGGCCCTGCGCGCGGTACGCCGTGCCTTCCCGGGCCACGAGACGGTCCTCGCGATCCCGCCGGAACTGCGTGACGCCGCGCTCGCCACCGGCGCCGTGGACACCGTCCTGCCCGCCTCGGCGCCCGGCCGCGGCGTGCCCGTGCTCACGGGGTGGACCGGCGGACCGCCGGACCTGGCGATCGATCTGCACGGCAACGGCCCCGAGAGCCACGACGCCCTGGCCGCGCTGCGGCCGCGCCGGCTGCTCTCGTACGTCCGTCCGGACCCTGCCGTCCCCGACCCGCCCCGTTGGCGCAGGGACGAGCACGAGCGGGAGCGCTGGTGCCGCTTCCTGCGGGCGTACGGCATCGACGCCGAGGCGGACGACGTACGGCTGCCGCCGCCCACCCGCCCCTCGCCCGCACCCGGCGCCGTCGTCGTGCACCCCGGGGCCGACGCGCCCGCCCGGTGCTGGCCCGCCGGCCGGTACGCCGCGGTGGTCCGGCGGCTGCGGACGGCCGGTCACCCGGTCGTGGTGACGGGGGGACCGGGGGAGGAGGCGCTGACCGCCATGGTGGCCGCCGGAGCGGGCCTCGGCCCGGAGCACGTGCTGACCGGCGGACTGCCGTTCGGTGACCTGTCCGCGCTCGTCGCGGGGGCCGCCTGCCTGCTCAGCGGGGACACCGGTCCCGCCCACCTCGCCGCCGCCCACGGGACACCCTCGGTGACCCTCTTCGGGCCGGTGCCCCCCCACCTCTGGGGGCCGCCGCCGCACCCGGCCCACGCGGTCCTGTGGCACCCGGGGCCGCCCGGCGACCCGCACGGCACGGCCACCGACCCCGGACTCCTGCGCATCGGAACCGACGAGGTGTTCGCCGCGGTGCTGGAACGGATCCGTCGGCCGGGGCCGGACGCCCGCCCCGGCCGGGACGAGCGGGCGGAGGCGTCCGGACGTGTCTGAGGACAACGGAGCGCACGGCCGCCCGGCCGGAGCCCGCACCACCGTGGCCATGATCACCCGGGACCGTGCGCCCAGCGCCCTGCACACCCTGGACCGGCTGGCCGAACTGCCCGAGCGCCCGCCGGTGATCGTCGTGGACAACGGCACCGACCCGGCGGCCACCGAGGCACTGCGAGCCCACCCCGTGGGTGCCGAGGTGCTCACGCCCGGGCACAACACCGGGGCCCTCGGCCGCAACCTGGCGGTGCGTCACGCACGCACGCCCTACGTCGCCTTCAGCGACGACGACTCCTGGTGGGGCCCCGGAGCCCTCGGGCGCGCGGCCGCCCTGTTCGACGACCACCCCCGCCTCGGGCTGCTCGCGGCCCGCAGCCTGGTCGGACCGGAGCAGGACGAGGACCCGGTCAACGCGTTGCTGGCCGGGTCCCCGCTGCCCGTGGACCCCGACCTGCCGGGCCGTCCCGTCCTGGGCTTCCTCGGCTGCGCGTGCGTCGTCCGCCGGCGCGCACACCTGGAGACCGGCGGCTACCACCCCCTGCTCTTCTTCGGCGCGGAGGAGACGCTGCTGGCCTACGACCTGGCGGCGGCCGGCTGGGGAGTGGCGTACGACTCCGCCGTCGTCGCCCACCACCACCCCGACCCGGGCGCTCGGCCCGGACGCTCCGCCCTCCTGCGCCGCAACGCGCTGCTCACCGACTGGCTGCGCAGACCCGCCCACGTGGCCGTACGCCACACCGCGCGCCTGGCCGCCGCGGCGGTCCGGGGTGACCCGGGAGCGGCGACGGCCCTGCGCGGAGCCGCCGTCAGGCTGCCCGGCGCCCTGCGGCAACGCCGCCGGCTGCCCGCCGGGGTCGAACACGCGGTACGGCTCCTCGAACGGCAGACGCACGCGGAACACGAACGGGAGGGCACGGCCCGATGAGAGACACCCGTACGACCGTCGTGGTGATCACGCGCGACCGCCGTCCCGAACTCCTGCGTACCCTGGGCCTGCTGCGCGCCCTCCCGGAGCAGCCCCGGGTGATCGTCACGGACAACGACTCCGCCGACGGCACGGCCGAGGCCGTCGCGCAACTGTTCCCGGAGGTCACCCTGCTGAGGCCGGGCGGCAACCTGGGAGCCGTCGGGCGCAACCTGGCCGTGCGTCACGTGGACACCCCCTACGTGGCGTTCTGCGACGACGACACCTGGTGGGAGCCCGGGTCCCTGCGCCATGCCGCCGACCTGCTCGACACGCGCCCGGGTTTGGCCGCCGTGACCGCCCGTATCGTCGTCGAGCCGTCGGGACGGGAGGACCCCGTCGTCGCCGAACTACGGGACTCCCCGCTGACCGGGCCCGACTGGCTCCCGGGCCCCGCCCTCGGGTCCTTCCTCGCCGCCGCGACCGTGATCCGGACCGACGCCTTCCGTGCCGCCGGCGGGTTCCACCCCGGGCTGTGGCTGGGCGGGGAGGAGGAACTGCTCGCCACGGACCTGCTCCGGCAGGGCTGGTGGCTCAGCTACGTGCCCACCCTGCTGATCCACCACGCGGCCTCCTCGGTCCGGGACAGCACGCAACGGCGGACCGTGGGGCTGAGGAACACGCTCTGGTACACGTGGCTGCGCCGCCCGTGGAGGTCGGCGGTCCGGCGCACCGCCTACCTGCTGCGCACGGTGCCCCGGGACCGGGCGTCCGTGCGGGCGTTCACCCGTGCGGCGGCGGGCCTGCCCTGGGTGCTCAGGCAGCGCCGGCCCGTACCGCGCGAACTCGAGGACCGGCTGATGCTCCTCGAGCGGGCCCAGCGCAGATCGGACGCGCGGAGGTATGTCGGGTGACGCTCCCTTCCCCTTCCGCCGTGATTCGCGTGATTTGCCGTGCGGAATGTGGGTACTGGGAGGCCTTCGGACCGACCGTGCCGCCGTACCCCTTGCCCCGTGCTCCTGACGGGGCGTCACGGCCGACAGGGACGGACGACCCCCCACCTTTGGAGCGTCATGACCGAGAAGAACCCCCTGAAAGCCGCCGCCGAGAAGGCGGCTGACGCGCTGGGAGCGAGCACCGGCCCGGAGGAGGGCATCCCCGGGAAGCCGGGCGCGCAGTCGCCCCCCGTCGACGAGCCGACCCGGCCGCGCGACCCGCTGCCGCCCAAGCCGGACCAGAGCGGACCGGAACCGGTGAGCCCCACCGGGCAGCGCACCGCCGCCACCCAGGCGGACATGGCGCAGGGCGGCCGCTACCTGACCACCGCGCAGGGCGCCCGGCTCTACGACACCGATCACTCGCTGAAGGCGGGCGCCAGGGGACCGGTCCTCATCCAGGACCACCACCTGCGCGAGAAGATCACCCACTTCGACCACGAGCGCATCCCCGAGCGCGTCGTCCACGCCCGGGGCGCCGCGGCGCACGGCGTCTTCCAGGGCTACGGAACGGCCGCGAGCGTGTGCAAGGCGGCGTTCCTCGCCAAGGGCGCCGAGACCCCCGTGTTCACACGTTTCTCGACCGTCCTGGGGTCGCGCGGCTCCGCCGACACCGTGCGCGACACCCGCGGCTTCGCGACGAAGTTCTACACCGACGAAGGTGTGTTCGACCTCGTCGGGAACAACATGCCGGTGTTCTTCATCCAGGACGCCATCAAGTTCCCCGACGTCATCCACGCCGGGAAGCCGCACCCGGACCGGGAGATCCCCCAGGCGCAGAGCGCCCACGACACCTTCTGGGACTTCGTCACCCTGCACACCGAGGCCACCCACCACACGCTGTGGAACATGTCCGACCGGGGCATCCCCCGCTCCTTCAGGACCATGGAGGGCTTCGGCGTCCACACCTTCCGCCTGGTCGACGCGGACGGTGGGACCACGCTGGCGAAGTTCCACTGGAAGCCCAAGCTCGGCGTGCACTCCCTCGTCTGGGAGGAGGCGCAGATCATCAACGGCGTCGACCCCGACTTCCACCGCCGGGACCTCGCCGACGCCATCGAGGCCGGCGCGTTCCCGCAGTGGGAACTGGGCATCCAGACGTTCCCGGACACCCCGGACCAGATGTTCGAAGGCATCGATCTGCTGGACCCGACGAAGATCGTGCCCGAGGAGATCGCCCCGGTCCAGCCGATCGGGCTGCTGACCCTGAACGCCAACCCGTCGAACTTCTTCGCCGAGACCGAACAGGTCGCCTTCCACGTGGGCCACCTCGTACCGGGCATCGACGTCACCGACGACCCGCTGCTCGCCGGGCGCCTCTTCTCCTACCTCGACACCCAGATCACCCGGCTGGGCGGCCCCAACTTCGGCCAGCTCCCCATCAACCGCACCCACGCGCCCGTCAACGACATGCTGCGCGACGGGATGCACCAGACCGCGGTGCACCGCGGAGTGGCGCCCTACCGGCCCAACTCGCTCGACGGGGGCTGCCCCTTCCTCGCGGGGGCCGACACCGGCGCGTTCGTCGAGACGCCGGTCACCGTGCCCGCGGCGAGCAAGGTCCGTGAGGCGCCGGAGTCCTTCGCCGACCACTTCACCCAGCCGAGGCTGTTCTGGCTCAGCATGAGCGCGGTGGAGCGTGAGCACATCATCGCCGCCTACACGTTCGAGCTCGGTAAGTGTTACGAGCAGGCGGTCAAGGAGCGGGGACTCAGGGTGCTCGCCAACATCGACCCGGAGCTCTGCGAGCAGGTCGCCACCGGGCTGGGCCTCCCGGTCCCCGAGCCCACGGTGCCGCTCACGTCGCCGGACCCGAGCCCGGCGTTGTCCCAGGTCGGCCGGGTATGGCCGCGCGACGGCAGGATCATCGGGATCGTCGCGGGCGAGAACGGCGACCTGGCCGGCGTGCGTACCGTACGCGCGGCGGTCCTGGACGCCGGGATGGTGCCCCTGGTCATCGCCCCGGCAGGCGGGGTGCTCGACGCGGACGGCGACCCCGTCACCGTCCAGCGCACCTTCGCCACGGCCCGCTCCGTGGAGTTCGACGCGGTTCTGCTCGCCGGAGCGCCCGGCCGGGGCAAGGACGCGTACGGCGCACGGGACGCGAAGGCCGCGACGGCGGGCGCCGGGTCCTCGGCGACCGACCCCCGGGTGCTCCTGCTGCTGCAGGAGGCGTTCCGGCACGGCAAGGCGGTGGGCGGCTGGGGCAGCGTCACGGCCGTCCTGGAGGCCGCCGGTGCGCCGGCCGGCGCACCGGGCGTGGTGACCGGCGACAGCGCGACCGCCGTACTGGACCGGACCGTCGAACTGCTCGGCGCGCACCGGGTCTGGGACCGCTTCCCGCCCGCCGTGTAGTTCTGCCCGCTGCGTCGACACGCGCTGCGTCGAGACCGACGCCTGCGGGGGAGTCCCGGCCCGTCGTGCGCCACGGCGGACCGGCGTACCTCGGCCGGAACGCACCGCACGGGTCGCACCGCATGGGTGACCGCGTGAACCGCGTCGTCGGAATCCTGCTCGGGCTTCCGGCGACGCGGTCCCCGTGAGGAGGGGACCCGGCCCGTGAGGCGGGACCCCTCCCCACGGGCCGGGTCCGCGACTCGGGCGTCACCACCCGGCAGCGGTCACCCGGGCCCGTGGGCTTCGGACCGCTCCGCCGCTCTGCCGCCCGCGCCCAGCAGCCCCGTGGCCGAGAACTCCGAGCGCATCAGCTCCTGCCGTGCCAACCGGGTGACCAGACCGGGCAACGCCCCGCGGACGGCCTGTACACCGCGCAGCCACGCCGGAACGTAGACCGTGGGCGCACGCCGCTCGACCGCGCGCACCAGGCGACCCGCCACCTGCCCGACCGGATAGATCTTCCGGGCCGGCGGCGGCATGTGCGCGCGCAGCTCACGCAGCACGGCCTGCCTGTCGCCGCCGCGGATCATGTCGGTGTCGGTCCAGTTCAGATAGGCCGTCCCCACAGCCACCCCGCGCGGCGAGAGCTCGGCCCGCAGCGAGTGCGCGAAGAACTCCGCACCCGCCTTCGACGCGCAGTAGGCGCTCATCAGCGGCGCCGAGCCGATGGCCGCCAGCGAGGCGACCTGGAGGTAGTAACCGCGGGTGTCCAGCAGCTGAGGCAGGAACACCCGCGCGGTGACGGCACTGCCGATGAGGTTGACCTCGATCACGCGCCGCCAGGTGGCCGGGTCGGAGTCGACGAAGGGCCCGCCCTCCGCCACACCCGCGTTGGCGACCACCACGGACACGGGACCCAGCCGGCCGCGTACCTCCTCGGCGACCGCCGCCATCGCGGCGTCGTCCGTGACGTCGACACACCAGTGCCGCGAAGCCGTGGGGAGCGTGGCCGCGACCGCGGCGAGCCGCTTCTCCTCCAGCCCGAGCAGGGCCACGCGCGCGCCCCGGGCGGCCAGTTCCTCGGCGACGGCCGCCCCCACACCCCGGGCTGCGCCTGTCACCACGGCCGTACGGCCGCGCAGTACGTGTTCTCCAGCGGTCACGTGAACTCCTCGATGCCGGGGGTGCTGCGGGACTCCGCGAACCGGGCCCGGGGGCGCGGACCGCGGATCAGCCGGTCACGGTGACTCCGCACCGGGACGCGTGGCCCTCTTCCCGCCGAGGGCTGCCGAGCGCCCTCCGGGTACCCGGCAGCCCCGCCGCCTAACGGACCGGTCGGCCGCCGCGCCCCGGGACGTTTCGGGCGGGACACCGGGGGAACCCGGGAACCCGTCCGCGAGCGGCGCGGATCCCGGAACGACGTGGAAGGGGAGTTGCACCGTGCGCGCACTGACCTATCAGGGAAAGCGGGACGTCCGGGTCGAGACCGTGCCCGATCCCCGGATCCAGGATCCCGACGACATCGTCGTCAGGATCACCTCCACCGGCATCTGCGGCTCCGACCTGCACCTCTACGAGGTCCTGGGGCCCTTCATCGACCCGGGGGACATCCTCGGCCACGAGCCGATGGGGATCGTCGAGGAGGTCGGTCCCGAGGTGACCGCCGTGGCCCCCGGGGACCGGGTCGTCATCCCGTTCAACGTCTCGTGCGGCCACTGCTTCATGTGCGATCAGGGACTGCAATCCCAGTGCGAGACCACACAGGTGCGCGAGCGGGGCACCGGTGCCTCCCTCTTCGGCTACACCAAGCTGTACGGGCAGGTGCCCGGCGGCCAGGCCGAGTTCCTGCGCGTCCCCTTCGGGAACCGGCTGCCGGTCAAGGTCCCGCACGGCCCGGCGGACGACCGGTTCGTGTACCTGTCGGACGTCCTGCCGACCGCCTGGCAGGCCGTGGAGTACGCGGCGATCCCGCCCGGCGGCACCGTGACCGTGCTGGGCCTCGGCCCGATCGGCGCCATGGCGGCCCGCATCGCGCGGCACCGCGGCGCGAGCCTCGTCGTCGGCGTGGACCTGGTCCCTGAACGGCTGACCCGCGCCGCGGAGTACGGGGCGAAATGCCTCGACCTGCGCAGGTACGGTAAACACCTGGGCGACGCCGTACGCGACCTCACCGACGGCCGGGGCACGGACGCCGTGATCGACGCGGTCGGCATGGAGGCGCACGGTGCGCCCGTGGCCAAGGCGGCCCACTGGGCCGTCGGGCTGCTTCCCGACGCCATCGGCGAACGTCTCATGGGCACCATGGGCGTCGACCGGCTCGCCGCCCTGTACGCGGCCATCGACATCGTGCGGCGCGGCGGCACGGTCTCCCTCTCCGGGGTGTACGGCGGAGCCGCCGACCCACTGCCGATGCTCACCATGTTCGACAAGCAGATCCAGCTCCGGATGGGCCAGGCGAACGTCTGGCGCTGGGTGGAGGACATCCTCCCCCTGCTCACCGACGAGGACCCGCTCGGTGTCGACACCTTCGCCACCCACCGGCTGCCGCTGGAGGAGGGCCCCCAGGCCTACAAGACCTTCCAGGACAAGGCCGACGGCATGATCAAGACTCTGCTGATTCCCTGAGCTCAGGGCCCGGCCCGTCGGCCGCCCGACGGGCCGGGGCGCTTCCCGGGCGTCGTCGTCCAGCACGTCCACCGGCCGGACCGCCGGCAACGGAGCGCCGCTCCGCCGCCCCCGACGCGGTGAGCCGTGGCGGGGGCACCGGCACTCCCAGGCCGTCTCCGCCTCGTCGAACGACACCGGGCACCCCGGACGCGTACAGCGGACCTACAGCCCTCCGGGTCCCGGTGGTCGGAGCAGCGGCGGCCCTTCGGCCGCACCACCGCGCCGCTGCCCGGGGCGATCTCTTCCACCGGGTCCACGGGGGCGCTACGCCGCCGGCCGCCCGCGCACTGCCCGGCTCCGTCGCGCTGCCGGCTCAGCAGCGCGGGCGCCTCGCGCAGCGTGTCCTTCGTACGGCGGGGGGACGCACGGCCCGGCCCACGCGAGGGTGCCTCCGGTGATCAAGGCCGTGAGAACGTGGAGCGCGCCTCCTGGTCGGACGGGAGCCGTGGAACGCGTGCGGCCGTGCCCGGCAGCCGGCCCTGAGGAACACCCGCCCGGGCGAACGCGTCGCGCCCCGCTCCCGCTCACGAGGCCGTGACCAGGAGGTCGGCGGAGGGGGCGTCCGCAGCCGTCAGCGGGACCGGTTCCATGACGCGTCGTGCGGCCCGGCGGTGACGCAGGGCGCCGCACCCGACGGCAGCGGCTATCAGCAGCCCGCCGGAGACCAGGGCGCCCCGGGCGCCCGCGTACTCCAGCAGCAGGCCCAGGAGCGGAGGGCCGGCCAGCCCCCATGATGTGCTCGCCGTGCGCCATACCCCGAGCACCCGCCCCCGCATCTCGGGTGCGGGATCGGTCTGCAGCAGCGTGGCACCCGCCGTGTCGGAGACGGACTCGACCACCGCCATGGGGACGACGAGCAGGATCAGCACCGACAGCCCGGGTGAGAGACCGGCCGCCACCTGCAGCAGCCCGCCGCAGGCCGCCAGCGTGGCCACCAGGCGGACGGACGGTTTCCGCAGCCGGCCGGCGACCACCGCCCCGGCGATGCCGCCGACCGCCAGGACGGTGGAGACCGTCCCGAAATCGCTTTCGCTCGCGTGCAGCGGCCCGACGACCAGCACGGCCAGGGTCAGCTGGTAGTTCCGGCCGAACACGGAACTCAGGCCGGTGACGGCCGCGAGAGCGACGAGCCGAGGCCGCTGGAGGAAGTACGCCAGCCCGGCCCGCGCGCCCGACTCGTCCCCGACCCGGAAGCGCGCCCTGCGTCGTCCGCCGGGGGAGCCGCCCGTACGGGCGGCCTCCGCGCCCGCCGGAACCGCTGCGGCCCGGCCCTCGCGCTGCCCTCCGCGCACCGGACGGAGGAACGGGATGACGGCCGCGACGAAGAGGAAGGAGAGCCCGTTCGCCACGTACGCCGACGCCGTGCCCAGCGTTCCGACGGCGACGGCCGCCACCGCCGTACCGGCGAGCCGGCCCGAGCTGTGCACCACCGACCCGAGGGCGATGGCCGACGGCACGTCCCGGGCGGGAACCAGGTCGTTGCCGAGGAGCGCGGTCGCGGGGCCGTCGATCGTGTTCACGATGCCCGTGACGGCCGCCAGAAGCAGTAGCACCGGCATGCTGAGGAGATCACCGGCCATGAGCGCGGCCGTGGTGAAGGCGACCGCACCGAGCACCACCTGGCTGACCGCCGCCGTGAGCTTGCGGGGCCACCGGTCGACCGCCGCCCCACCGAGGACGCCGAGCAGCAGGCCGGGGCCGGCCTGTACGGCGAGCGACAGCCCGGTGGCCGCCGCGGAACCCGTGATCTGCAGCACCAGGAGGTTCTGCACGGTGAGCTGCATCCAGGCGCCGGTGTTCGACACGAGGTTGGCCACGGACCACCAGCGCATACCGGGGCTTCGCAGGCACCGCCAGGGATTCCGGTCGGCGGAGCGGCCGACAGCGGCCGCCGACGTCCGGAAGCGGACGGCAGTGAGGAAGGAAGGGGCAGGCACGGCGCGAACTCTCCGACGAGGGCGGGGGGAGAGACACGCGTCGGGCTGTGAGAGCGGTGCAGTGGGTGTCTCGGTACCGGGCGGAGGCCGTGCGGGTACTCGGCCGTCCGCCTTCCGGCACCGCACATCTTCCCCAACGCCTTCCCGCCGCGGGAAACGCGCGGAGCGGCGGGGCGCCCGTCCCCGCCGCTCCTGCCCTCAACTCCCTCGGAACGAGGGCGTATACACCTTCAGGTGGTGTTCCTCACACGGTGGCACGCTCGAGTGCCGCGTCCGTCTCGCGCAGGAAGTCGTCCAGGTCGCCCGGGTTCCGGGAGGTGATCAGCTTCCACCCGCCGGAGCCGTCCGTGACGACGGGCTCGTCGACCCAGTGACCCCCCGCGTTGGTGATGTCGGTGCTCAGCGAGGAGTAGGAGGTCAGCTTCTTGCCCCGGACGACATCGGCCTCGACCAGTGCCCACGGTCCGTGGCAGATGGCCGCGACGGGGCGTCCCGAACTCGTGAACGACCGCACGATCTCCACCGCCCTGTCCTGGCCGCGCAGGGTGTCGGCGTTCAAGGTCCCGCCCGGGATGAGCAGGAGGTCGTAGGCGTCCACGTCCGCTTGGTTGAGTGTGAGGTCCGGCGTGACCTTCTTCCCGGGGTCCTTGTCACCGACGAGGGTATCGATGTCGTCCGCCGACACCGCCGCCACGTCCACGGCGGCCCCCCAGCCGCGAAGGTGCTCCACGGGCACCGTCAGCTCGTCCTGCTCGACACCGTAGTTCGTCACGATCGCCAGTACCTTCCGCACACCCACTTCGTTGTCATCCATGACAGGCCCCTTTCCGGAAACGGTTCGGCCGTACACATCCGGCCGTATACGTCCTGACCTCGTGGGGTTCCCGCAAATCGGGCAGGTATGCGGCCCTCCGCCGCACAACCGGCGACCCCGGGACGAACCCGGGCGCAGGTTTCCTCCCCCGCGCGCTGGATACCCGAGCCACACCACGTCGCGGCCGACGGCTCCCGCGGCGGGGGAGAACCCGTCCGGGCCGGCGGCCGGACCTTCACGGTGGAAGCGAGCTCAGCATGACCATCAATCCGTCTTCCGGTGCCCGCGTCGTGGTGACCGGGGCGACCGGCAACGTGGGCACCAGCGTCGTCCGTGCCCTGGCGGCCGACCCCCGGGTCGGTTCCGTCCTCGGCCTGGCCCGCAGACGGCCGCGGATCGGCGTCGACGGAGTGGAGTGGGGCACGGTCGACCTTTCCCGCCCGGACAGCTCCGGCACCCTCGCCGGCCTGCTGCGCGGGGCGGACGCGGTGGTCCACCTGGCGTGGCGGTTCCAGCCGACGCACGATCCGGTGGTCACCTGGCGGAGCAACGTCCTCGGGTCCCTCCGGCTCTTCTCCGCCGTGGCGGAGGCGGGCGTCCCCGCCCTCGTGCACGCCTCGTCCGTCGGCGCCTACTCGCCCGGGCCGAAGGAGGAGCCGGGAGTCGACGAGGAGTGGCCGACGCACGGCTGGCCGGACGCGGCGTACTGCCGGGAGAAGGCGTATCTGGAGCGGGTGCTCGACACGTTCGAGCTGCGGCATCCGGGGACGAGGGTGGTCAGGATGCGGCCCGGCTTCCTGTTCAAGGAGACGGCGGCCAGCGAACAGCGGCGGATCTTCGGCGGACGCTACCTCCCCGGCCCCCTGCTCCGGCCGGACCTGCTGCCGTTCGTACCTGACCTGGACGGTCTCCGGTTCCAGGTGCTGCACACCGACGACGCGGCACAGGCGTACCGGCTCGCCGCTCTGGGTGAGGTGCGCGGGCCCTTCAACCTGGCGGCCGACTCCGTGACGGACGCCCGGCGCCTGGCCGGCCTGCTGGGCACCCGCGTCGTACGCCTGCCGAGGCCCCTGGTGCGTACCGCGCTCTCCGCGGCCTGGCGGGCGCACGCCGTCCCGGCCTCCCCGCACCTGTTCGACGCCGTACTGCGACTGCCGGTACTCGATTCCGGCCGGGCCCGTACGGTGCTGGGCTGGCAGCCCACGCACACCGCCGACGAGGCCCTGGCAGCCTTCCTCCGCGGTGTGCGACGCGGAGGCGGTGAGGAGACGGCCCCGCTGGCCGGGAAGCGGGTGGGATGAGAGCCTGCGCCGGCCCGGATGCGCTCACCACGGACGCCGGCCCGTCGCGAACGCCGAGGAGGACACGCGACGGGCTCCGAGACCGCGACCGACAGCGGAGGGAGCACACCCCCGCGTCCCCCTGAGGGGCCCCTGCCCGGCGCCGTGCGGCGGCCGACTGCCGGGGACGCCCGCGGTACGCGAACGCCCCGGACCGTGTGCGGCGTCGGTCCCGCCCGGCCCGCAGCAGTGCCGCGCGGGTCCTTGGGTGAGCGGCGGTACAGCGTGTGCCGCCGGGGCACGGCCGACCGGATCAGCCCGCCAGGGTGTGCTTCATCGCGGCGTGGAGCGCGTCACGGGTCGCCGGGGGGAGGGGCGTGCCGTGGAAGCTGTCGACGAGCTGGTGGGCGAGGTCGCGCAGCTTGGTGTTGCTGTTCTGGGAAGCGTGGACGAGAGTCTGCCAGGCCTGCGGAGCCGTACACGGACCCATCGCCATGAGGATGCCCCGCGCGGTATCGATGACCGGACGCGAGGCGATCGCGGTGCGCAGGCCCTCGACCTCGCTGCGCAGAGCCGCCACCTCTCCGTCCGGCGACGTCTTGTCGCGGTCCCGGGGTTTCGCCGACGCGTGTCCGGCCCGCTCGGCGGCCGGAGGCACGTGGGTGCGGGTGCGTCGCCCTTCTGTGTGCTCCGCCATGTCTTCCCTCTCCCCCTCCTCACATCGCTGCGGCGGTGGAGCCCGCGCTCGGTTGCGTCTGCCCACCAGTGTTCCGCTCAGTGGGGTGCGGGGCAGCTCGAGCGGCGCATGCGCAGAGGGTGAGGGGGTGCGCGGTGACGGTGCCCGCCGGGGGGGCCGGCCGCGGTGCCACCGCACGGAACAAGGGCGAAGAGGCCTGAGGTGCCTGCACGACACGCCAGGACCGACCCCACCGGCGGTGCTCCGCCGGTGGGGTCGGCCGGGTGAGCCCGGGCGTCAGGCGGCGCGGTCGGCGGTGCGGTCCGGCCGGCTCACGGCGGCCCTGGCCGGTGCTCCGGACCTTTCCGTGGGCAACACCAGGCGCAGATGGCCCCTTCGAGCGTGGCGGGGCGGACCGCCCGATCCCAGGAGACGTTCCTCGTAGCCGTCCAGCAGCAGGAGGAGGACGAGCAGGAATGGCGGCGTGAGCAGTGCTACGACCAACACGGCAGGTGTGTCCCCTCTGTCCCGGCGCTTTCTGTGCGGGTTGCCGGACTGCTGGGAGGTAAGGCGGTACGAGGTGGAGAAGGTGTGACCGTCCAGCGGAGTCGGCGCTCCGGCCGCGTCTTCCGTGCCGGAGGATGCCCTTGTGGCCTTTGTGATCCTCGTGGCTCCCGTGGCTCCCGTGGCCCCCGTGACCCTTGTGGCCCCCGTGGCAGTGAGCCGTCGCCGGGACGTCGTCGTCAGTCGAGCCGTCGCCGGTCCTCCTCGGTCCACTTGCGGGTGTCGCGCGGCCGGACGTACGGCTCGGACTCCTCCGGGTGGCCGCCGGAGATGGCCCGCTCCCGGGCGAGCTCGGCATCGAATTCGAGGCCGAGGAGGATGGCGAGGTTGGTGATCCACAGCCATACCAGGAAGATGATCACCCCGGCGAGGGCTCCGTAGGTCTTGTTGTAGGAGCCGAAGTTGGCCACGTAGACCGCGAAGCCGGCGGAGGCGACGAGCCAGATCACCACGGCGATGAAGCTGCCCGGAGTGACCCATCGGAAGCCGCGGCCCTCCACGTTCGGGGCGGCCCAGTACAGCAGGGCGATCATGAGAGTGACCAGGATGACCAGGACCGGCCATTTGGCGATCGACCAGACCGTCATCGCGGTGTCCCCGACTCCGAGCGCGGTGCCGAGCTGCCGGGCGATGCCACCCGAGAGGACGACGATGAGCGCGCTCACGCAGGCCATGACCATCAGGGCGACGGTCACCCCGACGCGGACGGGCAGCACCTTCCAGGCCGGACGGCCCTCGGGCAGGTCGTAGACGGCGTTGGACGAGCGGATGAACGCGGCCACGTAGCCGGAGGCGGACCAGACAGCGCCGAGGAAACCGACGATCACCAGGACCGTGCCCGTGCCGGAGTCGCCCTGGAGCTGGGTGACGGCGTTGGTGATGACGTCCCGCGCGGCCCCGGGAGCCAGCTTCTGGATGTTGTCGAGGACCGTCTGCGTCGCATCCTGCCCCGCGATGCCCAGCAGCGAGACGAGCGCCAGCAGGGCCGGGAAGAACGCGAGCACGCCGTAGTACGTCAGAGCCGCGGCGCGATCGGTCAGCTCGTCGTCCTTGAACTCCTTGAGGGTGCGGCTGAGCACGTGGCCGAAGGACTTCTTCGGCAGGTCGGTCGGCTTGTCCGGGGCGGCCTCCTCCGTCTCCCGGCTGGGCCCGGGGCCGGAATCGGGCGGCGGTCCGGCCCCGCCGCCCGCTCGGTGGCTCTCCGCGAGGGGCTCGTCCTCGTGCTTCCGCCCCTGCTCGTCATCATGGTTCATGCAGTCCGGGTATCCCCTTCCGCCGAATGAAACCGGCTCTTGGGGACGTATCGGACCGCGGGTGCCGGGCGCCTGCCCCGGCCGCGAGGGTGTCGACGCAGCCGCCCGGCGCCGTGTATCAGGCGGCCTGGGTGAGTTCGGCGCGCCCGAAGAGGAGGGCGTAACCCGGGGGAAGCCTGCGCAGGACACGGGTCATGAGTTCGGGACCGGCCAGCCCGGCGACGGTGGCCAGGACGGACCCGGTATCCCAGCGGGTGGTGGCCAGGGTGGCGCCCGTACGGGTGGCGAGGTCCTTGACGAAGCCCCATCCGGTGAGGGGCTCGAGGGCCGGGATCTCGGCCGTGAGGACGAGGGCGGCCTCCACGGGGAGGCGGGCGGCCAGGTCGACGCGTTCCTCGCCGGTCAGTTGCCGCCCCAGCCCTGCGAGAACCAGACGGACCGCCTCCTCGGCCCGCTCCCTGGTGGGATAGGCGCCGTCGTATCGCACCTTCTCGAGCACCTGGTCGAACGTCATGGCGGGCACGGGCCGGACCGCCTCACGCTGGATGGACATCGCTGCGGTTGTCGCCTTTCTCGGGGTGGGGAGTGGCTGAGGGGAGCCCGGCAGGGGTGTGCCGGGAACGGCAGGGCTGGATGCCGGCAGACGTGAGTGGCCCCCGCATCCGCCGCCCAGCCACGGAGACCGGGCGGCGGAACGGGGCGGGGTGGCCCGAACTCAGTGTGCCGGAGCCCGGCCAGGACATCGCGCCGTGTTTTCGGGCGGCAGGGGTCTGCGGAGGCCGCGCGGGAGGGTGGCGGTCCGGGACGGAACGGGGCCACGGGGCGGTAACGCATGAGGGCCGCTCGTCGCCCCCGGACTCCGCTACCGCCCCGGTTCCGTACTTCCGGCCGGCCCCCTCAGGGCTCCGGTCAGCCGGAGATCTGCTTCTGGGACCCGCCGACGGTGATCTTGCGAGGCTTGGCGCGCTCGGTGATCGGAATGCGCAGGGTCAGGACGCCCGCGTCGTAATCCGCCGCGATGTGCTCGGTGTCCAGCGTGTCGGCCAGCACGATCTGGCGGGAGAAGACGCCCAGGGGCCGCTCCGACAGCTCCATCTGCACGTTCTCCGCCTTCGGTGCGGGCCTGCGTTCGGCCTTGACCGTCAGCATGTTCCGCTCGACGTCGATGTCGATCGCGTCCGGGGGCACGCCCGGGAGGTCGAATGCTACGACGTACTCGTCGCCCTCGCGATAGGCGTCCATCGCCATCGCGGACGGCCGTGTCCACGTCCCGGAGCTGGTCAGCTGCTGGGCGAGCCGGTCGAGTTCACGGAAGGGGTCGGTGCGCATCAACATCATGAAACACCTCCAGAAGGTTCAGGCAGTTGCTGCCAATGCGCTTCACTGATTTCGTTGTAACATGTCATCCAATGGATGACAAGCCAGTGGTCATCGAAAGGATGACAGCACAGGGGAGGAAAGCGTTGTGACAGCAGCTGACCAGCCGATCTCCCGTACGGCGGAGGGGCAGGGGCCGTCCTCCCTCCTGGCCGCCGCGGCAGCCCTGGAGGCCATCGACGTCGCCGTGCGCGCCGCCGAGCGTGGTGATGCGGACGAATCTCCCGGGAGTACGGGGGCGGAGCGGGCCCTGGCCTCCCTGCTGCTCCTGCGCGAGCTCCGCGAGCAGCTCGCGGGATGGGAGACGGGACTCATCGAGACGGCCCGCCACGCGGGAGCCAGCTGGGCGGAGCTCGCGCACCCCCTGGGAGTCGCGAGCCGGCAGGCAGCCGAGCGCCGCTATCTACGTAACCGTCCCGGGCCCGCGGGCACCACCGGTGAACAGCGCGTCCAAGCCGTCAGGGAGCGCCGTGCGGCCGACCGGAGCCTCACCGCACGGGCCCGCGACAACGCCGCCGGTCTGCGCCGGCTCGCCGGGCAGATCACCGCTCTCGCCGACCTCCCGGCGACCGCCACGGGCCTCGTCGGCCACCTGGACGCGGCCCTCGCCCACGACGACCCGGCTGTGCTCATCGGCCCGTTGCGGGCCACCCGCCCCCACCTGGCCCTGTCGCACCCCGACCTCGCCGCCCAGCTCGACGCCCTCACGGGGGACGACCTCGGGTGACGGCCGGGTGGCAGGACGAGGGGTGCACCGCGAGCGCCGCCCCGGCGGACCGCCTGGCCGCGGCGCGTGACCGAGAGGAGGAAGCTGTGCCTGTGCAAGGGGACACGTTCCTGTCAGCAGTGCAGGACCGGGGTGACTACCGCTCGAAGGACGAGGCGGAACGGGCCTCCCCCGTCGTGCTCGCCCTGCTCGGGGCGCATGTCGTGGGAGGGGTGCGGTCGGAGCTGGCGGCCCGGCTCCCCGAGACGTTCGCCCTGGTGCTGCTCAACCCCCTGCAGGCCCACGAGCCACTCCCGCCGGAAAGGTTCGTCCGGGCCGCCGCGGCGTGGATCGAAGGGGCGACCGAGCGGACCGCGGCCTGGGACGTCAGCGCCGTGCTCAGTGTCGTCGCCGACACCGCAGGCGAAAAGCTGACGAACGAGCTTCTGCTCCAGCTCCCCGGAGGTTACGACCTGCTCTTCGGGCGCCCGCGGGGAGCCGGCACCCGCCGGTAAGCGGGTCACGTACCCGCCGACGCGCTCGCGGCGGGAGCCGTAGGCGTCAGTAGGGCAGGCGGATGTGGACGGTCTTCCCGCCGCCGGGCCCCCCGGTGACGGCGACGTCGGAGGCGAGGCGGCGGATCATGTGCCAGCCGCAACCGCCGGTGCCGCCGTTGAGGTCCGGTGTCCGTTCTCGTGGCGCGAGGGGGCTCGGGTCGCTGACCGCGACATGCACGGCGTCCGCGGTGGCGCCGAGGCGCAGGGTGAAGCGGCCTCCCCCGTGTCGCAGCGCGTTGGTGGTGAGTTCGGAAACCAGCAGGGTGAGAGTCTGCGCCGTCTCGTCGGTCGGTTCCGGCCGGAGACTCTCGGTGAAGGTCCGCGCCGCGTCCCGGGCTCGTGCGATACCCGCCGGTGTGTCCTCCTGGAGGACGACGCGGTATGAGGATGCGGCCGGGACCGTGGTCGTGGTCTCGATCATGCTTAACACCCCGTCCTTGTCGGTGTGGCCGTTCCCGACGTGTGCCCGGCGAACCGGGGCATCACTCCCGGGGGTGCCTTATCGGGCGTTCACGAAGAAGAACCTCACCTCTCCCCTCCCGAGGAAATCTGTCGTGGCGAAGGTAGACATTGGCGCCTGTGCGGACTAACGTACTTCTCGTAGCCAAGAAGTCCTCAAGCGCGGCAGACACGAACTGCCGTGTCGGCGGATCGAGTCATGCGGAACGGCAGTGGAGTGGCGGGGCCGGAATCGGTGGGTCCCCTCACTGGCTGCCGGGCCGAGCGTCCCCAGGGGGCGCACCGGAAGTACCGCCGGAACCAAGCGCAAGCGATCGGACAACGAGGTAAGGAGCACACGCCATCAGGATGGCCCGGGCAACGCGCAGACCGCCCGGGTACCGCAGGCCCCAGAACGGAAGGTGGTCCCCGGTCACGCATTCGCGATCCCCGCACTTCCGCCCCCGAGGCGGAGCAGCGGACAGAGAGTAAGCCGGTGAGAACCGCCGGCAGATGGTGTTGAAAGCTCGGGGCCCGGGTGCCGTTCGGCACTCGGGCCCCTCGATGCGTCCCCGGAAGAAGAGGTCTATGCCCCCTCGCAGTGCCCATCCCGCCCATCCCCTGGACGACGATCACTATCCCGCCTACACCATCGGCCGGGCCGCCGACATGATAGGCACCGCCCCTGGTTTCCTCCGTGCCCTCGGCGACAACGGCCTGATCGCACCCCTGCGTTCCGAAGGCGGCCATCGCCGCTACTCCCGCCACCAGTTGCGCATCGCCGCGCGAGCGCGGGAACTGGTGGACGCCGGCACGCACATCGAAGCCGCCTGCCGCATCGTCCTTCTCGAGGAGCAGCTCGAGGAAGCCCACCGCATCAACGAGGAACTGCGCTCCCACCCCCGGCCGAACAGTAGGTCCGGTGGTGGTACGTCCCGGTGATCCCAGGCCTCCACGCCGGGAGGGCCGGCCGACGGCCCCGGCAGGGGCGCACCCGGTGAGTTCGTCCCTGCTCGAGACGGAACGCGCGCTCGGCGTGGCGGGCCCCGGGCACCGGTGCCGTGGAACGTCCACGGAGGGCCGGTGCCCCGAGAGGTGCGACGACAACGGGAAAACCGGAGTCTTCGCCCGTCCGGCCCGCTGATCACGCGGTGCGCGGACGAGCCGCAAGCCCGGCCGGGCCTCCGCGAGCACCCCGGCCGCACACGGCACCCGCCCCGAGCGGCCGTGTCGTGCGCCGATCCCGTGGGGCGAGACCTGACACTGACCCGATGGAACCGGTCACCATCGGAGTGGAAGAGGAATACCTGCTGCTCGACGCCGAGACCGGGCTGCCGGTCTCCGCGGGGGAGCAGGTGCGGGCCGCCGCGGGAGCGACGGCGACCCTCGGTGAGGACGAACTGCGGACGGAGCTCCTGCAGGTGCAGGCCAAGGTGGCCACGCCTGTCTGTGAGGAGCTGGAGGAGGTCGGCGGTCATCTGCTGCGCCTTCGGCTCGCTCTCGGCGCGGCCGCCGAAGCGCAGGGGTGCCGGCTCGCGGCCTGCGGCACCCCGCCCCTCCGAGGCGGCTCCTCAGCTCCCGTGACCGCGGAGGCGCGCTACCGGGCCATGCTCACGCAGGCGCCCCAGCTCGTGGCCGAGCACCTGATCAGCGGCATGCACGTGCACGCGTCGGTTCCGGACCGTGAGGTCGGTGTGGCCGTGCTGAACCGCCTGCGGGGATGGCTTCCCGTCCTTGTCGCCATGTCGGCGAACTCACCGCTGTGGGACGGGCAGGACACGGGGTTCGCCAGCTGGCGCACGGTGATCCTCGACCGCTGGCCCGTCAGCGGCCCGCCGCCCGCATTCCGGGACGCGGCGGACGAAGCCGGGCGGATCGAGACGCTCCTGCGCAGCGGGATCATCCGTGACACGGGGCAGCTGTACTGGCAGGCCAGCCTCTCCGACCGCCACCCCACCGTCGATGTACGGTGCTGCGACGTCCAGCTACGGGCGGACGAAGCCGTCATGTTCGCCGGGATCGTGCGCGCACTGGTGGCCACCGCGATCCAGGAGACGGCGGCGGGAAGGCCCACCCCCGCCAGTCACCCGGAGGTCCTCCAGGCCGCGACCTGGCAGGCCGCGCGGCACGGGCTCAGCGGACACCTGATCACGGCGACGGGAGAGCGCATCAGCGCCGGTGACGCGGTCGCGCGCCTGATGGAGCACCTCACGCCCTCGGTCGACGCTGCCGGTGACACGCGCGAAGTCACCGCACTCGTCCACCGGCTCCTGCGCCAGGGAACTCCGGCCGACCGCCAGCGGCGGGCGCTGGGGGAAGGCGGTCTCACGGCCGTGACCGATCTGATCACCGGCGAGACCACCGCGCAGTGACCGGCCGGCGGATCCCCCGTACGGAGGCGTGACGTCGCGGCCGGCGGAGCGTTGAGCATGTCGGACGCGTGCACGTGTTCCGGCGCCCCACGGCGGAACACCTGCACGCGTCCGCGCTCGTGTGCACCGTGCCCTCGGACGGCCGCAGGGACGGCCGCCCCGTCCACCTGCCGCAGGCGGCCCGGGCCCGTACCCTGCGCCCACCCGCCCGTGACGTCGTGGGCCGGTCCTGCTCCGTGAGTGGATCGGTCCGGCTCCCCGATCGGCCGAACGCGCGCTCCGGTCGGCGGCTGTCCCGGACGGCCGGGTGGCCCACCACCACGCCTGCGGCGGCCCGCCGCCGCGGGCAGCGTAAGGTACCGACGCTTCCGAGCGGCGACCGCATACGGTCGTCCGGAGACTGCCCCGCACCACGCGGCGAGATGCCGTACCTGACGCCGCCCGCCGGGAAGTGCGGGACCGCCGTCAGGCGCGCCTGCTCCTCCTGCTGTACACGAGGAGGGCGCCGCACAGGCAGCCGAGCACGAACATGAGCAGAAGTGCCAGGTACTGAGGCATGGTGACGACGGGAATCACCAGCCGGATGCTGATCTCCTGGGTGTTCTCGGCGATGAGGACGATGGCCAGGGCCGCCAGCACCAGCACGGTGATACGCGAGGGTGTCAGTACGGAACCGCGCTCGCCGCCCCTGCGGCCATGGGCCGCAACGGAGGGGCGCCGCGGGGTGTCTTTTCGGCTCATGGTGCCAGGATCGGCCGCTCGGAACTCCGGCACTCCCAGGAGCGCCGCCGCTCGGGTGACGCACCCGTCGGGCCGGTCGCCGGCATCAGCCAGGGACGCGAGCTGACCGGCGGGCACGGCACGTACACGGTCCTGGAGGCCCTCGGCCGGCCTGCTCTACGGCCGGACGGCGCGCAGGCCCCGGTCGGCGAAGTCGATCAGCCACTCGAAGCTCTCGTCGACATCGGCGCTCCATTGGAACCCGTGGGCCGCCTGCAGCGTGGCGAATCCGTGGCAGAGACTGCGCAGCATACGCAGGGCGTGGTCCACGTCGGGCTCCGCGACCTCGTAGCCACGCAGGACGGCGGTGAACGCGTCGAGCAGCCGTCGGCCGGCGGTGGCCAGCGGATCGTCCGGGCAGGCCGGTTCCCTGCCGATCGTCGCGGTGTAACGGCCGGGGTGTTCCAGGACGAAGGTGCGGAAGGCGCGGGCCGCGGCGGCCAGGGCGTCGCGGCCCGCGTACCCCTGGACCGCGCCGCCCACGGCGTCGGCGGCCTCGCTCAACGCCAGTGCGGCGATGCGCTGATTCAGGTCCGCCTGACCGGCCACGTGCTTGTACAGGGACGGGGTGCGCACGCCAAGCCGCTCCGCCAGCAGGCCCATCGTCAGCTGGTGGAGGCCCACCTCGTCGGCGAGGGCCGCGCCGGCCGCTACCACGGCCGCCGGGTCCAGACCTGCCCTAGGCACGAGCGGCCTCCGACCGGAGGAAGGCGAGTACCAGGGCCACCACCTGATCGGGGAACTGGTCGTGAGGGTAGTGCCCGGCGCCCTCGATCATCTCGAGGCGTCCGAGGCCGGACGGCAGGGCGTCGACGACCGCCGAACCCTCGGCGTGCGGGTCGGGCCAGTCGGGGTCGAGTGTGCCCATCACGACCAGGACGGGACAGCGGACGCTGCCCAGCTGCGCCCCCGCGTCGGCCGGGGCGCTGAGTCCCATGCCCCGCATGGCCTTCATCCGGCCCGGCTCGCGCAGTAGGGACTCGATGCGGGCGAGCCGCCCGGCCCAGTCGGCGGGCTTCACGCCGGGGTAGGCCAGGTCGAGGTACGAGCGCCAGAGGCGAACGCTGCCGAACGCGGCCGTGCCGAGCAGTCGCAGCATCCCCTGCCGATAGCGCTTCACCCGGAGGTCGCCGAGACGGACCGACTGCTTGCGGGTGAAGGGCGCCAGCTCGACGACCGCGGAGACCAGTGAGGGCTCCTGTGCCGCGGCGATCGTGGCGGCGCCGCCGGAGACCGAGTGACCGACGAGCACCGCCGGGCCGCCGAGGTGGCGGATCACGGCGAGCAGGTCGCCGGCGAGTGCGGTGCGGCTCCAGGACTGCCACTCGACGCTGGACTCGCCGCATCCGCGCAGATCGACGCTGGCGACCCGATAGCCCGCCGCGGCCAGCGGCGGGACCACGGCATGGTAGGCGGCGCGGCTGACGCCCATGCCGTGCGCGAGAACGACGAGAGGCCCGGACCCCTCCACCTCGTAAGCGAGCGTGCCGCCCTCGACGGCAAGGTACTCGGTCATGGCGACCCTCGATCCCGTTAGGTTAATACGTCTAGCGCCTCGGTGAATGACGTTAGCCAAAAGCTAATCTTATTAACCTGTGATGTCAACGCTCTCTCGCGTCCGCGGCGCGATGGGGGAAGGGGCGGAGGCATCTCGGGTGCCGCGCGTCCGGGTGTGCGGTGTCGTCGTCGGGGAGCGGCGGGTGCGGAGGCGCGGAGGGCAGGGAGTCGTGAGCGGGGCGCTCGACGCCCTGCCGGGCGCGGCCCGGCCGGAACCGGGGAGGGTGGGCGCGCCTCCCGCGCGGGGCGGGTGCCACGCACCTCTCCGGGCGCGGCCGCCGCGGCCTGGGCTTGCGGAAGAGGGCGGAGCCGCAGTGTGACGACGTGCCGAGGAGTCCGGCAGTGACCGTTCCGCCGTCATCGCACCACGCGGCGGCCCTGGGTCGCGGACGGCCCGGCGGCGCGGGCTCGTTCCGCCATCGCCCGGGTGGAGGCGGGAGCCCGCCCGCGGCCGGTCCGCCGGTGTGCGGCGGCGATCGGTACGACGTGGTGCGGGCGACCTCTCCGGTCAGTGTCCGTGGCCGGAGTCCTCGTGTTCCTCCGCGTTCTCGGCCGGCTCGGAGCTCGTGGCCGCCTCACCCGCCTCGACGGTGAATGCGGCGGTTCGGACCTTGCCCTCGTGCCGGAAGTCCAGGAAGAGCCGGTAGGTGCCCACGCTCGGTGCGGTCGCCGTGAAGGAGACCCGCGGGCCGGGCTTCGTGGTGCCGTCCCCGGGTTCGCCCTCGGGGTGCACGTGCAGATAGGCGAGGTCGCCCGAGCGCAGGGCGACGAGGTGGCCGTACGCGCCGAGGTACGGCTCCAGGTCGGTGACCGGCTTGCCGTTCCGGGTGACCTCCAGTCCGAGCTCGCCGCTCCGTCCGGGTTGCAGGCCTCCGGTCAGGGTGACTTCGTAGTCGTCCACCTTCGCGCCGGCGGCGGGGGCGGGGACCGCGGCGGGGGCGTACGCCCCCGACACGGCGAGGTCGGCGCCGAGTGTCAGGCTCTCGGCGCCCTCCACGGCGGGCTCGAAGTCGGCGAAGGCCCGGTAGGCCCCGGCGGCGGGCAGGTCCGCGGACGTGGTCCAGGTGCCGTCGGCGGCGCGCGTCGGGTGCAGATGGCGGTAGACGGTCAGGTCCCGCGAGGCGACGATGAAGTGCAGCTCCTTGCCGTGCTCCCGCCGGTAGGCGGTGAGCTTGTGTCCGTCGGCGTCCTGGATGGAGAAGCGGAGCCGCGTGGACTTCCCGCCGCTGACTCGGGAGGTCTCCAGTGCGAGGGTGTAGCCGCCTTCGGAGATCTGCAGCCCGCCGGGCGGAGCGATCCGATCCCCGCCCTGCGCGTCCTCTCCGGCGGGCGTCTCTTCGCCTGCCCCGTGACCCTCGTGTGCCGCGGTCTCCCCGCGTCCGACGACGGGGTCGACACCCCTGCCGACGCCGTACGCCGTGCCGAACGTCGCGGCGAGCGCGGCGGCGAACGCCGTGATCTTCAGGCCTGTGTTCATGGCATGCCTCCCTGAGGACGTGAGCCGCTCGGGAAGCGGCGACTCTCGGGCACTATACCCCAGGGGGGTATTACTCGCGGATGGTCCGGGGTCGAGCGCGTGGCTGGGCATGGCCCGGCCGCTGTCGGCCGACCCGGCGGCGGTACGGGCGACGGTCACCGCGCCGGGAGCCGTCCACTGGTACGGCGACAGCTTCTGACCGTGGTCCCGGGACCAGGTACGGGGCCGGGCCGCCGGACGGCAAGCCGATCCCCTCCCGCCCGCCGGACCGGCCCGTCCTGTGCGGTGTCGTCATCAGGCCCTCGGACGCATCAGGTCCTCAGACGCGGCGGGCCCGCCAGAGCCACACCGCCGTGCCGGCCAGCAGGGCCAGCGTGATCAGGTTGGCCACGAGGGACGGGGTGCCGGCCGGGCCGCCCGCGAGGTTCCAGGTGGTGATGACGGCGGTCGGCAGGACGGCAGTCAGCAGTACACCGGTGGTCTTCTGGACGGTGGTCCAGTGCACCGAGGTGCACAGAAGGACCGCTCCGGTAATCCGGAACAGGACACCGAACAGCGGCCCGGGGAGGTCGGGGAAGACCATCATGAAGGGCAGCGAGAGGGTGAGCATCAGGAGCGGGGCCAGGGGGTGGACCTTGCCCCGCCGCCGGGGCGGTGCGCCGGCGGCGCCGTCGCCCGCAGCCCCGGCGGCGGTGTTCCCCGCCTCGGCCAGGGCCGTCGCCACGATCGTGCGGGGGTCACCGAGCTCCGCGAGGATCTCGCCGATCGCCGCGCCGGGGCGTTCGGCGCGCGTCACCTCGATGTGTTCGGCGAGGTCCGCCAGAAGTTCCTGGCGGCGGTCGGCGGGGAGCGCGGATCCCTCGCGCTCGACTGCGGAGAGGTAGTCGCGTACGGGATCGGCAGAGGTCTTCATGCGAGGTCTCCGGGTGAGGGGTGGGGAGTGGTCAGGAAGGTGTCGACGGCGTTGCGGAAGCCGGGCCAGACGCGGGTGAACTCGTCCAGCGCGGCACGGCCGCTGTCGGTGAGCGCGTAGTAGCGGCGGGGCGGCCCGGAGGCGGATTCCTGCCAGGTGGTGGTGACCAGGTCGTCGCGGCGGAGTCGGGAGAGCAGCGGGTACACCGTGCCCTGGCTGGTGGCCAGGGCGCCGGAGTCCTCCAGGGCGTGAAGGAGCTCCACGCCGTAACGCGGGCGGTCCCGCATCAGGGCGAGTACGCAGTACTCCAGCACGCCCTTGCGTAGCTGGGCCGCTGCCCGGGCCTGCTTGGTCGAGTCGCCTGGTTCCATGCGATACAAGATACCTGGTGGAGCAAGCACGGGGAAAGGGGGGGGGGGGGGGGGGGGGGNGGGGGGGGAGTGGTTGCCGCTTCCGGCCTCATAGCTGGGGCATGCTTCCGGGCCCTTGGTTCTGCCCCTGCCTGTTTCAGGCCAGGCCCAGGTCAGCACGGTCCCGCCGGTCGGTCTCCTCGCAGGTCCGAGGCCCGGGCGCCGAGCTGCGGGCGGGGTCCCCCGTGACGGGAACCGGTGCGCGGGGCCGGTGCACGCCGAGCCACCCGCCCGTCCGGATGCCCTCCACCGGCCCACGTGAAGTGGTGGCGGCGGTAGGCACGGCTGATAGTCCAATGGACGCGCCTTTCCGAGAACGGAGCCATTCCGTGCAGCGAGCCGAGCAGCTCTCCTCCCAGGTCCTGGAGTCGATCTCGACTCCCGAACGCGTCGAGACACACTTGGGCACTCTGCGATTCCCGTTGGGTGTGCCCACCGACGAGACCGCCGACCGCCTCTACGACCATCTGGACCATCTCGACGGCGTTCGCGCGTTCCTCGACGCCTACTCCGGCGTCAACGTGTGGGCGGCCCGCAAGGGCTTCCTGGAGACCGGGGTCGAGGACCACGACGTCCTGCTCTTCTCGGAGTTCATGGACTCCGCCTCGCTGGTGCTGACCGGAAACGCCGACACCGTCTACTTCCTGAGCTTCCTCGACCTGACCGAGGGGCCGGTGGTGGTGGAGATGCCGCCGCTCACTCTCAGCTTCGTGAACGACCTGTGGTTCCGCTGGGTCGTCGACCCCGGAATGCCCGGACCGGACCGCGGAACCGGCGGCGCCTACCTCTTCGTACCGCCCGGCTACCGGGGCCCGCTTCCCGAAGGAGGGTTCTTCACCCACCGGGTCCTCACCACGCGGCTCATCCTGGCTGGGCGGGCGTTCCTGGAGGGCGGCGACCCGGCACCCGCCGTCGAGCGCATCAAGGAGCGGCTGCGCATCCATCGCTACGTCCCCGGTTTCTACGGGACCGGCATCGGGGAGATCGTCACCGGTGGCACGGCCCCGCCGCTGCCCTGGACCGCGGAGACCTGGAGCGCCGCGTTGCGCAGGCCCGATCCGCCGCGCTTCGTCGAGGCGTCCGGACTGCCGGTGAACACGGTCCCGCCCGCCGACGAGACGTACTTCGACCTCGCGAACGAGCTGGTGCAGGACCAGCCGGCCGAGGCACTCGACCCCGAGATCGCCGGTCCG
>NZ_MDKB01000001.1:1255950-1364697 GCF_001715295.1 Streptomyces griseus
CGCGGTCGGGATCGTCAAGGGCAAGCCCTTCGAGCCGGACGAGCGGATGCGGAAGATCCTCACCGAGGCGGCCGCGGTCGGCAACGCGACCGCCCGCACGCTCGCCTGCCGCCCGCGCCCGGCCGAGGGGGCGCACTACTACGGAGCCTCGTCCCGGTGGGTCAACGGCCTGCTCGCGTCCGGCTACGACTTCATGACCCCGCCCGCGGACGTCACCGACCGCGGCGTCGAGCCTCGTCCGGTCAGCGGCGCCCGGAAGCTCAACCTGCGGTCCTGGTGGTGGTACCTGGCCGTCGGCATCAGCCCGACGTTCGCCACGCGGCTGACCGGCGTCGGCTCGCAGTACCTGTTCTCGTTCGCCGACCGGGAGGGCCGGACCCTCGACGGCGGTGGGTACTACCGGCTGGTGCTGCCGCCGGACATTCCCGCCGCCCGGTTCTGGTCGGTCACCGTCTACGACAACCAGACGCGGTCGATGCTCGACACCCCGCAACGGTTCCCACGGGCCGGCAGCCAGGCGTATCCCACCCCGGCTGCGGTTCCCGACGGGGACGGCACGACCACGGTGCACTTCGGGCCCGATCGGCCCGACGGTGTGCCGGACGGCAACTGGATCCGAACCACACCCGGCCGGGGGTGGTTCGTGGTCCTGCGGCTCTACAGCCCGCTGCAGCCGTTCTTCGACAAGACCTGGCGGCCGGGCGAGATCGAGTCGGTGGACTGACCTTGCGCGGTGATCCCAGGGCGTCACGGTCCGGACAGTCGAGGTGGTCATGGGCACGTCTTCGCTGGGGAGTTGGAACGACGGTGCCGCGAAGCGGGCGATCGTCGAGTTCGTGACGTCCGCGGCCGCGGAAGGGTCTCCGGGCTACGTTCCGCCGATGGACCGGGTCGCCGTGTTCGACAACGACGGCACCCTGTGGGTCGAGACCTGGGGCCTGCCGAGGGAGAACGTGATCGGCTCGGCCCCGGAGTTCGCCTACCGGGACGGCACACTGGTCCGCCAGGCGGTTCTGCACGGCCCTGTCGCGCTCGGGCCCGGAAAACCGGAGTACGTCCTCGCCCGCACCGGCCGATTGCCGCGCCTCGCGGCCGGCAACGACGACGTGGACGTCGAGATGCTGCGGTCCGCCCGGTTCGCCCTGCTCGTCGTGCATGACGACGCCGAGCGGGAGTACGCCTACACCGACGGCGCGGACAGGGCACGCGCCATGGCGGGAGAGGCCGGCTGGACCACGGTCAGCGTCAAGAACGACTGGAACACGGTTCTCACGGCACGACCCACTCAGGAGGAACCCAGTGCCTCATGTCAGTGACGCCCCCAGCCCCGGCACGCCGGCCGGGACCCTGAACTCGATCAGCATCCCGGACCGGTTGGAGACGGTCTTCGGAGCGATGGACTTCTTCGACGGCCTGCCCCTGCCCGGATCGGTCACCCGCAGCTACGACGCTCTGGACCTGCTGCGCGGGATCGAGGCGTTCCTCAACTGCGTACCCGGCGCCTCCATGGTGGCGATGCGGCGCGGACTGCGCAGCCTCGGCATCGACTCCCACACCATCGGCTACACGGCCCCGCGCTGCACCTCCGCACCGGTGCTGCTCACGGGCAACACGGAAACCACCTACGGGATGACCTTCCTGGCGCTCGACCAGGACGGGCCCACCGTGGTCGAGGCGCCGGGGAACTCACTGTGCATCGTCAACGACCTGTGGCAGCGCTACGTCACCGACATGGGCATCGCCGGGCCCGACAAGGGGGAAGGAGGCAAGTACCTCTTCCTGCCCCCGGGCCATGAGGGCGACGTTCCCGAAGGGTACTTCGTCGTGCGGCCGGCGACGTACGCCTCCTGGGTGCTGCTGCGGGCGCTGGGTGGCACGAAGGGCCTGCTCACGGCGCGGATCTACCCGCTCTCGGCCGCGGCGGACCCGCCCGAGCAGCACTTCCTCGACTGGGCGGAGTCGGACTTCAACACCGTTCACGCGAACGACTTCTCGTTCTTCGAGGAGATCGACACCCTCGTCCAGGGGGAGCCGCCCGGGGCGCTGGATCCCGAGCGGGCCGGTCAGCTCGCCGCGATCGGCATCGTGCCGGGCAAGCCGTTCCGGCCGGACGACCGGATGCGCTCGATCCTCGACACCGCCGCGAGGATCGCGTCGGGCATCGTGCGGACGCTGGCCTTCAAGCCCCGTGACCGGAGCTTCTACTACTACCCCGACAGATCATGGAAGACCCCCTTCCCCACGCGCAGTTACGAGTTCCTGTCGCAGGAGGGCGCACGCCAGCTGGACTCCCGGGCGGTGTTCTACTACTTCGCGGCCGCCGCCTCGCCGGCGATGGCGGCGGCGGCCGTCGGGGCCGGGTCGCAGTACGCCTACACGGCGGAGGACTCCGCGGGGGAGTGGCTCGACGGCGGCAGGAGTTACACGCTCACGCTGCCGCGAGACATTCCGGTGAAGAACTTCTGGGCCGTCAACGTCTACGACCCACAGACCCGGTCGCTGCTGCGCACGGACCAGCCCTACCCGAGCGTCAACAGCCTGTCGCACGACGTCCGGTCCGAGAGCAACGGCGACACGGTCATCCACTTCGGCCCGACCGCGCCGCAGGGCAAGGAGGGCAACTGGGTCCGGACCGTCCCCGGCAAGGGCTGGTTCACGCTCCTCCGCCTCTACGGCCCGCTCGAAAGCTGGTTCGACAAGAGCTGGCGGCCGGGCGAGATCGAACCGGCGTGAGGCAGGCGGCCGTGGGTGAGGCGATCGGTCAGATTCTGCCCTACGGCGTCGCCGTGGCGCTGAGCGCGTTCCCGATCATCGGGGTGGTGCTGATGCTCGCCACCCCCAGGGCGCGCTCCAACGGGCCCGCGCTGCTCCTCGGCTGGGCCCTCGGCCTGGCTCTGGTCGGAACGATCGTGCTGCTGGTCTCCGGCGGCGCCGGCCCGAGCGACCAGGGTCAGCCGGCCGACTGGGTCAGCGCGCTCGACCTGGCGCTCGGCGTGCTGCTGCTGTGGGTGGCGGTGAAGGAGTGGCGCGGCCGGCCGCGCGGCGACGAGGAGGTGACGTTGCCGAAGTGGATGAAGACGGTCGACTCGTTCACTCCGGTCAAGGCGCTGGCACTGGGGATGGCACTGTCCTCGGTCAACCCGAAGAACCTGCTGCTCTCGATCGCTGCGGCGTCGACGATCGCACGCACGGACACCTCCGCCGGTGCACAGGCCGTGGCACTGGGCGTCTACGTGGTGCTCGGGGCGCTCGGGCCCGGAACACCGGTCGTGCTCTACTTCGCCCTCAAGGAGCGCTCGAAACACGTCCTCGACGGTCTCAAGCTCTGGATGGAGCGGAACAACACGGCGATCATGGCCGTGATCTGCCTGCTCTTCGCCGCGAAGCTGGTGGGCGACGCCGTCAGTGATCTCTCCTCGTGAAGGCGGACATGCACGGGCTGTTCCCCTCACTGCGCGGGTACCGGCGGCGGTGGCTGGGCCGGGACGCGCTGGCGGGGATGACCGTGTGGGCGGTGCTCGTGCCCGAGGCACTCGCCTACGCGACGATCGCCGGGGTCTCACCGGTGGTCGGCCTCTACGCCGCCCCCGCGGCTCTGCTCCTCTACGCCGCCCTCGGCAGTTCCAGGCATCTGGTCGTCGGGCCGATGGCGGCGACGGCGGCACTGTCGGCGGCGGTCGTCGGAGGCGTCGCGGGCGGTTCGAGCGCCCACTTCACCGCGATGACGGCGGCGCTGGCCCTCACGGTGGGCCTGGCGGCGCTTCTCGCCGGACTGCTGCGCCTCGGTTTCCTCGCCGACTTCATCTCCGAGCCCGTGCTGAAGGGCTTCATCGTCGGCCTGGCACTGACGATCATCGCGGGCCAGTTGCCGAAGCTCTTCGGTGTCGAAGGCGGGTCCGGGAACTTCTTCGAGAAGATCTGGGCCCTGATCACCCACCTCGGAGGAACCAGCGGCCTCACCGTCCTGGTCGGTCTCGGGAGCCTCGTACTGATCCTCGTCCTCAAGCGGGTCGCCCCCCGGACGCCCGCCTCCCTCATCGCGGTGGCGGTGGGAACCGCGGTGGCTGCGGCCTTCGGCCTGGCGGGTCACGGTGTCCAGGTCGTCGGCAGCGTCGAGGCCGGCCTGCCCTCGTTCGGCTTCCCCGACGTCTCGGTCGGCGAACTCGGCGACCTCGCCGCCGGGAGTGTCGGCGTGCTGCTCGTCGCCTTCGCCGAGGGACTCGGGGCGGCGAGGAACTACGCCTCCCGCGGCCGGTACGAGATCGACGCCGACAGGGAACTCATCGGGCTCGGGGCCGCCGGGCTGGGCGCCGGCCTGTCCAGCGGCATGGTCGTCAACGGCAGCCTGTCCAAGACCGCCGTCAACTGGTCGGCGGGCGCGCGCACCCAGCTCTCGGGCGTCTTCGCGGCCGTCCTGACCGTCGTCACGCTGCTCTTCCTCACCGGCCTCTTCGAGAAGCTCCCGGAGGCCGTCCTCGCGGGGGTGGTGATCGCGGCCGTGGTCGAGCTGGTCGACGTCCCCTCGCTGGTCTCTCTCCACCGCGTCTTCACCCGCAGGCTCGGCCAGGCCTACGGTGTCGCCGCGCGGCCCGATTTCCTCGCCGCGATCGCGGCGATGCTCGGGGTGATGGCGTTCGACACGCTGCCCGGCCTGTTCATCGGTATCGGGGTCTCCCTGCTTCTGCTGCTCTACCGCTCCTCGCGCCCGCACATCAGCGAGCTGGGCCGCATGCCCGGGGACGGTCATTTCGCCGCGCTCGACAGGCACCCCGGACTCCGCGGGATCCCGGGTGTGGCCGTCCTGCGCGTCGAGGCCGGCATCTACTTCGCCAACGCCGAGCGCATCCGGTCCGAGGTGCGCAGAGCCGCCGCGCGGGAGGGGGTGACGGCGGTCGTGATCGACGCCGAGACGGTCCCCTTCATCGACGTCAGCGCGGTGCACATGCTCGACGACCTGGCCGGGGAACTCGAGACCCTGGGAGTCCGGCTCCTGCTCGCCCGCGACACGGGCCAGGTGCGGGATGTGTTGCGTACGGCCGAAGCCCGGGCGGAGTTGCGGCGCGTGTATCCCACCGTCCGGGCGGCTGTCGACGCGGCCGGAACCCGCACATGACCCCAGCGGGCGGCTCCGGCCCACCCGCGTTCCGCTCGGATCACCTCGTGCGCACCTCCCCGCGAACCTCTCCGGGCGCCCCGGCCCGACTGCCTGCGCCACGCGGTCCCCGGTCGCGTGAGGCTCTCGACGCCGTCACTCCGCACCTGTCTGCCGGCGTCCTCCGGCCGTGCCCCTGTGCCCACCTGACTCGCGCTCACCCCGCAGAAGGCCCAGGGGTGGTGAAGCCGTGGTCAGCCGGTGGTGAGGCGACCACCACCCCCTCACGTGCCCCGGGCGGGCCGCCGTCGAGAGGCCGATCAGTCCGGCCGTCCACCCTCTGACGTGCCGTCCAGCCCCGGCGGGGCAGACGCCGACCGGCCGGCTCTCCCCGTACAACCCCCGCTACGTCAGGCCCCGTCGGGCCGGGATTCGCGAGCGGAACCGTTCCGCACGGCTGTTACACAACGATCATTGAGTGCGCCCGAACGGCCCCTGAATACTTCGGAGCCCGGGGTCGTACGCGTATCCGAACGCGTCCCCGTGCGGGCCGGGCCCTCGCCCGCCCGATCCACTCCTGAGCAGGGACAATCTTGCGTAGACGATCAAAGAAGGCGTACGCCGTCGCCGCTGCGGCCGCCGTCGCCCTGACCGCGGGCATGACCGGCCCGGTGTCGGCGAAGACCGGCGCCCCGGACACGGCATCCCCTGGCACCGCCAAGGATCGGGGGGCGGACGGCAGGACCGTGCACACCGTCACCCTGATCACCGGCGACCGGGTCCACGTGGACTCCCGTGGCCGGGTCGGTGGCATCGCGCGGGCGAAGGGCCGGGAGGACATCCCCTTCTTCACCGAGACGTACGAAGGCCGCACCTACGTGGTGCCGCGCGACGCCCGGCGGCTGATCGCCGACGGCACACTCGACCGGCGCCTGTTCGACATCACCGGACTCAGCCGGCCGGACAGCCGCAAGGCCAACCGGGCCGGGCTGAAGGTGATCGTCGGTTACCGGGGCCCGGCGGCCGAGGCCGCCCGCGCCGAGGTGCGGTCCTCCGACGGCACCACCGTCCGCCGGACCCTGTCGGCCCTCGACGCCGACGCCGTCACCAGCGCCGGTGTCACCGACAGCACGGGCTCCCTGTGGGACGCCCTGACCCGGCGGAAGGGCGACGGTTCGGCGGCCACGACCACCGGTGTCGCGCGTATCTGGCTGGACGGCGTACGGAAGGCGACGCTCGACCGCAGCACCGGCCGGATCGGCGCCCCGGCGGCCTGGGCCCGCTCGTTCGACGGCAAGGGCGTGAAGATCGCCGTCGTCGACACCGGAATCGACGCCACCCACCCGGACCTGACGGGCCGGGTGGTGGCGGAGCGGAACTTCAGTGCCTCTCCCGACGCCCGCGACCGAGTCGGACACGGCACGCACGTGGCCTCGGTCGCGGCCGGGGCGGGGACCAAGGACACCCGGTTCAGGGGTGTGGCACCCGGGGCCGAGCTGATCAACGCCAAGGTGCTGGACGACCACGGCTCCGGTGACGACTCCAGCGTCCTCGCGGGCGTCGACTGGGCCGTCGCCCAGGGTGCCGATGTCATCAACATGAGCCTGGGCGGCCCCGACACCCTGGGGACCGACCCCCTTGAAGCGCAGGTCGACAAGGTCTCCGCCGAGAAGGGCGTCCTGTTCGCGATAGCCGCGGGCAACAGCGGGCCGGGGCGGGGAACGGTCGCGTCCCCGGGCAGCGCCGACGCGGCCCTGACGGTCGGCGCCGTCGACGACGACGACCGGATGGCCGACTTCTCCGGCGTCGGGCCCCGCACCGGGGACGGTGCCGTCAAGCCCGACATGACCGCGCCGGGCGTGGACATCACGGCGGCCGCGGCGGCCGGTACCGGGGCACAGAATCCTCCCGGGTACGTCAGCCTGAGCGGTACGTCGATGGCGACCCCGCACGTCGCGGGCGCCGCGGCGATCCTCAAGCAGAAGAACCCCACCTGGAACGGCGCACAGATCAAGGCCGTCCTCATGGGCTCGGCCGTCGGCGGTTCCCACTCGGTCTTCCAGCAGGGCTCGGGCCGGCTCGCCGTCGACAAGGCGATCGACCAGACACTCGTCTCCGAGCCGGGCTCGCTCAGCCTGGGCACCCAGCAGTGGCCCCACACCGACGACACACCCGTCACCGAGCCGGTGACGTACCGGAACAACGGCACCGCCGACGTGACGCTGGACCTGTCACTGGCCGAGCCCACCGGCGGCGACGGGCAGCCCGCCCCGCCCGGGTTCTTCACCCTCGGAGCACAGCGGATCACGGTCCCCGCCGGCGGCGAGGCCTCGGTGGACCTGACGGCCGACACCCGGCTCGGCGGGACGGTCGACGGCGCGTACTCCGCCACGGTCGTCGCCTCCGGGGGCGGCCGGAGCGTGCGCACCGCGGCAGCGGTGGATCGTGAGAGCGAGTCGTACGACGTCACCTTCACGACCATCGGACGCGACGGTGCGGCCAGCACCGCCTGGCAGGCCGACCTGAAGGGCTACCGCGACTCCGCCGCGAACCAGCGGTTCTTCCCCGATCTGTCCTCGGGCTCCACCACGGTACGGCTGCCGCGCGGCACGTACAGCCTCGCCGCCGACATGCTGGTCGACCCCGCGGCCCCGCGCAAGGGCGCCGATCTGATCAGCAACCCGCAGCTCACGGTGACCGGCCCCACCACGGTCACCCTCGATGCCCGCACCACGCGGCCCGTGTCCGTCAAGGTGCCGGACGCGAACGCACGCTTCACGCGTGCCGGGATGATGTACACCCTGAACACGCCCGAAACCTTCCTCATCCAGGGGGGCGAGTTCAGCAGCTTCGACAACCTGCGCACCGCGTACCAGGGCCCCACGATGGACGAGGGCTCCCTCACCCAGCAGTGGTCCGCGAACTGGGAGCGGGACACCACCGAGTACAACGTCCTCACCGGCGGCCCGGTCCGGCAACTCGCCACCGGCTACAGCAAGTCGTACTCGTCCCAGGACATGGCGCTGGTCAAGGCACGGATCGGGTCGTCCGTACCCGGCCTCGACGGCGCGCTCGCGGCGCACGGCATCCTGGACTACGGCGGCGGGGTCGAGGCCCTCTACTCCGTCCAGGCGGCACCGGGAACCCGCAACGTCTACGTGTCCACGGCCGAAGGCGCCGCCTGGAACATCGTCGCGGGCGTCCTGGGCGAGGCGGACGCGGGTGGCTACCGCGGCTTCGACTCGGCGTACGACCTCGGCGAGCCGCGGCGGTTCACGGCGGGGGCGACGTACACCGAGAACTTCAACGTCGGTGTCCTGGGCCCGCGGATGAACGCGAACGAAGGACTCGTGCGCGACGGCGACACGATCTACGGGGCGTTTCCGCTGGTCGGTGACGGGGCGGGTCATGCCGGGTTCGTCCAGTACTCGAGTGCGAGCACCACGATCCACCGCAACGGCGAGCTGTACAGCCGGAAGGGGGCCGCCATCGATCAGGAGCAGTTCACGCTGCCGCCGGAAGCCGCCACGTACAAGGTGGCGACCACGATCCACCGGAACACCGCGCTCAACCGCGCCGGTACCCGGATCGACGCCACGTGGACCTTCGACTCGGCGCACACGGACAGCGCGACCGGACTCCCGGTCTCCACGGTCCGCTTCCTGCCGAAGCTCGCGTGGGACTCCACCGCCCCGGCGGGAGACGTCCAGACCTTCCCCGTCACGGTGCAGGGCGCGGCGGCCGGCGCCGAGCTGAAGACGCTTCGGGTCCTCGTGTCGTACGACGGCGCGAACTGGCTGTCCGTCCCGGTCGTGGCGGGCAGGATCACGGTACGGACCCCGGAGAAGGGCAAGGCGATCTCCCTGCAGGCCGTGGTCACCGACACGAGTGACAACCGGTCGACGGTCACGATCCACAACGCCTTCTTCGGCAGGTGAGGCGACACCGGTCCTGAAGCCGCGGGGACGCGCGACCGGACGACAGGCCGGCGTGCGGGACACAATCCCCGGACGACGTGACGAGAGCGGCCCGCCGGAAACGAGGCTTCCGGCGGGCCGCCGCATTCCCCTCCGGGACGACCGGAGCCCGGTCCGGTCGGCACGGCCCTTCGCACGCCGTCCGGAACGGATCACCGGGCCGGTACCGGAACCGGGCGAACAGGGCACTCGGCCGGCGGGAGGCGTCCCTCCTGCCCGACCAGGGTGACGGACACCGCCCCTTTCGTGTGCGCCGCGTAGGCGGCCGTGCAGACGAGCTGGTCGCGGGCGGGAGCCGACAGCCGTGCCACCCGCGCGCGCAGCACGACCTCGACGGTCAGGTCGCCTTCGTCGATCCGGTCCGCGACGGACGCACCGGGCAGCGAGGGAGCACTGCGCAACCCGGCCCGCCGTTCGGACGTGTCCGGACCGGCGAGAAGGGCGGTGACGGCTGCCAGCGTCGAGAGGGGCCCACTCATCCCCCCGTCCCCCGGGGGCGGACCACCGAGGCCGTTCCCTCCGGGTGTCCCGTCAGCCGGGGCCGACGGGTCGTCCGGCATCGAGGAAGCCGGGACGCCGCCCCGCCACGCCGCATCGACGTTCCGCGGCACGGGCAGCAGTTCGCCGTCCGGGGAGAAGAAGAACAACAGCACACGTCCCTCGCGCGGGGGAAGCAGATCGGCGACAGCCGGTCTGCCGGCCTCCACCACGGCCGTCTCCTGGATACCGCATCCCGCGAGCGGACCCACACCGAGCACCAGCAGCAGGGCCGCGCACCGGGCCGTCCGGGGCAGACCGCGCGACACCGGCTTCCTCACGACGTGGCCTCCGTCCGGTCGCCCCCACGCGCGGACCCCGGACCGTCCGGAGCGCCGCACCAGGACGCGGGCCCCTCGAAGGGCAGCTCGACGGTGAACAGCGCGCCACCCCCGGGGGCGTTCTCCGCACGGATCGTGCCGCCGTGCAGGTGGACGTTCTCCGCGGTGATCGCGAGCCCGAGTCCACTGCCCGATGAGCGGGACCGAGCGGCGTCCGCCTTGTAGAAGCGGTCGAAGAGGTGCGGCAGCGCCTCCGCCGCGATCCCGGGGCCACTGTCGCGTACCTCGGTGATCAGCACACCCTCCCGTGCCGACAGCCGGACCGTGACCGGCTCGCCACCGTGGCGAAGGGCGTTGCCGACCAGGTTGGCCACGACGACGTCGAAGCGGCGCGGATCGAGGCGGATCCGCAAGCCGCCGGGCAGCTCCGCGCGGACCCGGCCCAGCCACTGCCTGCCGGACAGGGTGCTGCGCACAGCCTCGGCGGCGTCCACCTCATCGGCGACGAGTTCGGCCGCGCGGGCGTCGAAGCGGGAGATCTCCATCAGATCCTCCACCAGCACGGCCAGTCTGCCGGTCTCGAGGCTGATCAGCCGCACCGCGCGGGCGGTCTCCGGGTCGAGTGTCCCGGCGTCCTCGTCCACCACGTCCGTCACCGCGAGCATTCCCGCGAGCGGGGTGCGCAACTCGTGCGAGACGTCGGAGGCGAAGCGCCGGGCCCGCACCCCCGCGTCCCGCAACTCCTGCACCGAGCGCTCCAGTCGGGCCGCCGAGTCATTGAACGTCCGGGCCAGGTCGGCCATTTCGTCCCGGCCGTGCACGGGTATACGGGTGTCCAGCTGCCCGCCGCCCATCGACTGCGCGGCGCGCCGTAGAGCCCGGACCGGACGCAGTACGCTCCGCGCCGCGAGCAGCGCGGGCACCAGAGCCACGGCGAGCCCCGGCAGCGCGCCGTCGCGGGCAGCGGTCACCAGGGCGTCGATGTCCCCCTCCTCGTTCGTCATGGGCATCACCGCGAAGAGGACCAGACCGCTCGGCAGCGCGTCCCCGCCTGCGACGACCCGGGTCATCACCGGCATGGCGATCGTCAGGTACGCCTTTCCGTCCTTGACGACGCGTTCGAAGCTGCCGTGGGGCGAAGTGAGCGCCGTGCGACGCAGCTCCGCGGTCAGAACACCGGAGACGGGCCGGTCACCCGAGGAGGCGCGCAGGGAACCGTACTCGGCGAAGACGATCCACGGATGCGGTTTGGCGCGGGCCGCGATGGCGTAGAGGTCCCACCGCAGCGACTCCGGGTCCAGGGGCAGGCCGGGGACGAACTGCTCGACCTCCTCCCGGAAGGAGGCGACGGCTGTGTCCTGCGCACGCACCAGGAGCGCGCTGCGGGCCTCACGGTAGGTCAGTGCGGCGGTCGTGACGGCGCTGACCGCGGCCACCAGCAGGAACGCGATCACCAGCCGGGTGCGCAGCCCGAACGCGGCGGTCACCCCGGGCATCCTCACAGCGGGCCGAAGCGGTAGCCCGAACCCCGGACGGTCTGGATGTACCGAGGCTCGGGGGAGGGGTCTTCGATCTTGGTGCGTAAGCGGCGCACACAGGCGTCCACCAGCCGGACGTCGCAGTGGTACTTGTGCTCCCACACCTCCTCCAGGAGCCTCTGCCGACTGAAGACCTGTTCCGGCGCCGCCGACAGGTGCAGCAACAGCTTCAGTTCGGAGGGCGCGAGGGCGACGGAGTCACCCGACTTGAGGACGGTGTGAGCGGCGCGGTCGACGGCGAGTTCACCATGGTGCTCCAAGGCGGGTCCGGTGCCGGCCGGCCGTGCCGCGCGGCGCAGCACGGCACGTATGCGGGCCTCGATGACCCCCGTGCGGACGGGCTTGACGACGTAGTCGTCCGCCCCCGCCTCCAGGCCGAGCACGACGTCCGTGTCGTCACCGCGCGCGGTCAGCATGATGATCGGCAACTGGCTCGTCCCGCGCACCCGGTCACACACCTGGACTCCGCTCATGGCGGGCAGCATCAGGTCGAGCAGGAGGAGGTCGGGGCGAAAGCCGCCCAGTGCCTCCAGACCGGCCTCACCGGTCGCGATGGCGAGAACCTCGTGGCCGCGCCGCCGCAGCCCGAGCTCGACCCCCTCGCGCACGGAGGGGTCGTCTTCGATGAGGAGGACACGGGGCACGGCGGGTCTCCAGGAGCGTGGGGAACGGGGGAGTCGTAGGAGTTCGGCGACCGCGCGGCACGGTGGGAGCCGAAGGCCGGAGGCCCGCGTCGGCGATTCGTCTGCGCGTACGCGCCACCGCTCGACCGGTGACCCGCGTCAGCGTGTACGCCGCGGCCGGTCGGCGAGCCGGCCTTGTGTCGCGTCGGCCTCGGTCGGCCGAGCGGCGTGCGTGCCGACTGCCCGGATGCGAGGGCGACTCCCTCCCGGCCCTGTGACGGCCCGTCGGGTGCGGGGCCGACGAAAACGGGGGCGGGGACGGGGCATGTCGTACTCCAGGAGTGAGGCGGCGGCCCCCATGATCCCAGGCGTGGGTGAACTCCTGTCCCGGGGTGTGGACGGACGCCGCTCCCGGTCACCGCGTCCTCCGGGACGATGCCCGCCGCCGGGGCCACCCCGGGCACCGGCCGGCCCGACCTCCTGGGCGGCCCCCGAGGCACCCAGGCCGGAACAGACCGCGGGAGCCCGGGCGCACCGCGCCGCTCATCGTGGTGACGCGTCACACGGTGGCGCTCCTGCCCGGCATGTTCCAGCCGGTCCTCGCCGTAGGCCGGCACACGTACCCCTCCACTCGAAGACGCTCCGATGGCCCAGGTGCGGTGGTGGCCTGCGGTAGGTGAGGCACATGGTCGACAGGGCGGCCTCTTCCCGAGAACGGAGCGATCCCTTGCAGCGCACCGCACAGATCTCACCCCAGGCCATGGAGTCGATCTCGACCCCCGAGCGGGTCGAGACCCACCTCGGCACGCTCGAATTCCCGCTGGGCGTGCCCACCGAGGAGACCGCGAACCGGGTGTACGACCATGTGAGCCATGTGCGCGCGGTCAGCGCGTTCCTCGACGCCTACTCCGGCGTCAGCCTGTGGGCGGCCCGCCGGGGATTCCTCGAGGCAGGAATCCAGGACCACGACGTCCTGCTCTTCTCGGAGTTCATGGACTCCGCCTCGCTGGTGCTGACCGGAAACGCCGACACCGTCTACTTCCTGAGCTTCCTCGACCTGACCGAGGGTCCGCTGGTGGTGGAGGTGCCGCCCCTGGCACTCTGTTTCCTCAACGACATGTGGTTCCGCTGGGTCGCGGACCCCGGCATGGCCGGTCCGGACCGCGGAGCGGGCGGCACGTACCTCTTCGTGCCTCCCGGGTACGACGGCCCCGTTCCCGAGGGCGGGTTCTTCACGCTCCGGACCCGCACCACGCGGCTCATCCTGGGCGGCCGGGCGTTCCTGGAGGGCGACGACCCGAAGCCGGCGGTCGAGCGCATCAAGGAGGGACTGCGCATCTACCGCTATGTCCCCGGTTTCTACGGGACCAGCATCGGGGAGATCGTCACCGGTGGCACGGCCCCGCCGCTGCCCTGGACGGCGGAGACCTGGAGCGCCGCGTTGCGCAGGCCCGATCCGCCGCGCTTCGTCGAGGGCTCGGGGCTCCCGGTGAACACGGTCCCGCCCGGGGACGCGACCTACTTCGCCTTCGCGAGCGAGCTCGTGCACGATCAGCCCGCCGAGGCGCTCGACCCCGAGATCGCCGGAGCTCTGGCCGCGGTCGGGATCGTCAAGGGCAAGCCCTTCGAGCCGGACGAGCGGATGCGGAAGATCCTCACCGAGGCGGCCGCGGTCGGCAACGCGGCCGCCCGCACGCTCGCCTGCCGTCCGCATCCGGCCGAGGGGGCGCACTTCTACGGTGCCTCGTCCCGGTGGGTCAACGGCCTGCTCGTGTCCGGCCACGAGTTCCTGGCCCCGCCCGCCGACATCACCGACAAGGGCGCCGAGCCGCGCCCGAACGACGGCGCCCGGAAGCTCGATCTGCGGTCCTGGTGGTGGTACCTGGGCGTGGGCATCAGCCCGGCGTTCACGGCGCCGCTGACCGGCGTCGGCTCGCAGTACCTGTTCTCGTTCGCCGACCGGGAGGGCCGGACCCTCGACGGCGGTGGGTACTACCGGCTGGTGCTGCCGCCGGACATTCCCGCCGCCCGGTTCTGGTCGGTCACCGTCTACGACAACCAGACGCGGTCGATGCTCGACACCCCGCAACGGTTCCCACGGGCCGGCAGCCAGGCGTATCCCACCCCGGCTGCGGTTCCCGACGGGGACGGCACGACCACGGTGCACTTCGGGCCCGATCGGCCCGACGGTGTGCCGGACGGCAACTGGATCCGAACCACACCCGGCCGGGGGTGGTTCGTGGTCCTGCGGCTCTACAGCCCGCTGCAGCCGTTCTTCGACAAGACCTGGCGGCCGGGCGAGATCGAGTCGGTGGACTGACCTCACCCGACAGCGCTTCGGACGGTGAGGTGCATGGGCACGGCCTCGCCGGGGAGTCGGGACGACGGTGCCGCGAAGCGGGTACTCGTCGACCGGGTGACGTCCGCGACGACGGTGGAAGGCCCGCCGGGCTTCGTACCACCGATGAACGGGGTCGCCGTGTGCGACCACGACGCACCCCGGTGGGCCGACACGGCGGCACCGGAGCGGACGGTGCCCTCGTCGCCCGGCACGACGCCGCCCGGGAGAACGCCTGCACCGACTGTGCCGAGCGCGCACCCGCGACGGCGGAGCGGCCCGGCCGGACGACGGCCGGCGTGAAGAACGACTGGAAGAACCGTGCCCGACCCGTGCCCGAGGAACACCCCGCTGGCATCTCCGTAATCAGCGACCGCACACAGCGCGCACATCTCAATCAGCAGCCAGGGCGCCCCGGAGAGCCGGACGGCCACTCCTCGGAAGCCACTGAAGGCAAGAACCGATAAGCCACATCCGGCCCTCCCGGGCCACCCAACAACTTACGGAGGAACCCGATGACTCACGTGGGCGATGCCCCCAGCCCCGGCACGCCGGCCGGGACCCTGAACTCGATCAGCATTCCGGACCGGTTGGAGACGGTCTTCGGAGCGATGGACTTCTTCGACGGCCTGCCCCTGCCCGGATCGGTCACCCGTAGCTACGACGCTCTGGACCTGCTGCGCGGGATCGAGGCGTTCCTCAACTGCGTACCCGGCGCCTCCATGGTGGCGATGCGGCGCGGACTGCGCAGCCTCGGCATCGACTCCCACACCATCGGGTTCACGGCCCCGCGCTGCACCTCGGCACCGCTGATCCTCACCGCGAACACGGAGACGACGTACGGGATGGCCTTCCTGGCGCTCGACCAGGACGGCCCCACCGTCATCGAGTCACCGCCGAACTCGCTCTGTTTCGTCAACGACCTGTGGCAGCGCTACGTCACCGACATGGGCATCGCCGGGCCCGACAGGGGGGAAGGAGGTAAGTACCTCTTCCTGCCCCCGGGCCATGAGGGCGACGTTCCCGACGGGTACTTCGTCGTGCGGCCGGCGACGTACGCCTCCTGGGTGGTGATGCGTGCCCTGGAAGGCGAGGAGGGCTTGCTGCGGACGCGGATCCATCCGCTCTCGGCCGCGGCGGACCCACCCGAGCAGCGTTTCGTCGACTTCGCGGAGTCGGACTTCAACACGGTCCACGCGAACGACTTCTCGTTCTTCGAGGAGATCGACACCCTCGTCCAGGGGGAGCCGCCCGGGGCACTCGATCCCGAGCGGGCCGGTCAGCTCGCCGCGATCGGCATCGTGCCCGGCAAGCCGTTCCGGCCGGACGACCGGATGCGCTCGATCCTCGACACCGCCGCGAGGATCGCGTCGGGCATCGTGCGGACGCTGGCCTTCAAGCCCCGTGACCCGATCTTCTACCACTACCCCGACAGCGCGTGGAAGAATCCGTGGCCGTCGCGCAGCCACGAGTTCCTGTCGCAGGAGGGGGCCCGGTTGCTGGACGCCCGTGCGGTGTTCCACTACGTCGGGGCGGGTACCTCGCCGGCGATGGCGGCGGCGGCCGTCGGGGCCGGGTCGCAGTACGCCTACACGGCGGAGGACTCCGCGGGGGAGTGGCTCGACGGCGGCAGGAGTTACACGCTCACGCTGCCGCGAGACATTCCGGTGAAGAACTTCTGGGCCGTCAACGTCTACGACCCACAGACCCGGTCGCTGCTGCGCACGGACCAGCCCTACCCGAGCGTCAACAGCCTGTCGCACGACGTCCGGTCCGAGAGCAACGGCGACACGGTCATCCACTTCGGCCCGACCGCGCCGCAGGGCAAGGAGGGCAACTGGGTCCGGACCGTCCCCGGCAAGGGCTGGTTCACGCTCCTCCGCCTCTACGGCCCGCTCGAAAGCTGGTTCGACAAGAGCTGGCGGCCGGGCGAGATCGAACCGGCGTGAGGCAGGCGGCCGTGAAGGTGGTGACCGGTCGGCTTCGCCTCGAAGCCGGTGGGCGACGCCCCCGGTGATCTCGCCTCGTGAGGGCGGACATGCACGGGCTGTCCCCCTCACCGCGGGTGCTGATGGCGGCGATCGGGCCGGGACGCGCCGACGGGGAGGAGGAGCCGTGCCTGGCCGACCTGGGCATCAGCTACTCCTTCCGCCCGCCGGCCCGCGGCCCGCACGGCGAGACTCCGGTCCTCGGCACCGACAGGGCCGTCCACGTCATCGATCCGGACACCGGCCGGATCGAGACACACCTCCCCCGCACCTGACACGCAGCCCCGGCAGCGCGCTCGACCGGAAGCCTCAGCACCCTCTCCCTGAGCACGGGACAACGCGCCGGGAACCGGACCAGTGAGGCTTAGGAGCGGTTGTACCTGGAAACGACTACTCCCGAGCGATCGCCGTTTCGGCGGTCGGCCGGCACCGGGAGAGGTCTTACGTGGACGCGCCTTTATACCTGAGGCCCAGGGTGGAACCACCGCTCGCCGCACTGCTGTCGGACCGGAAATTCCTGCACTCGCTCGTCGACGCGCTGGGGTCGCCGCTCAACGTACTGCTCCCCGAGGCCGTGGCCGAGAACGTCGCCCGCTTCCGTGCCGTCTACCGCCGTCACCGCCTCACCGGGCGGGTGTACTTCGCGCACAAGGCGAACCGTTCCAGCGCCCTGCTGCGGCGGCTGGCGGCGGAGGACCCGGCCGTCGTCGGCGTCGACGTCGCCTCCGTGGCGGAGCTGAGGCACGCGTTGGGATGCGGGTTCACCGGAGACCGCATCATGGCCACCGGTCCCAAGGACTCCGCGTTCCTCTGGCTGGCGGCCCGCGTGGGTGCGACGGTCAACCTGGACTCGCCCGGGGAACTGGAACGGCTCTCCGGACTGGTGCGCGCGCACGGGCTCGGCCAAGTCGCCGTGCTGGTACGCCTGTCGGGGTTCGACCACGCCTCCGGTCACGGGGCAGCGGGCACCCGGCTGCTGTCCCGGCGGAGCCGTTTCGGCACGCCGCTGCGGGACACGGAGGCGCTGCTGGCGGCGCTCGAACGCCACACGGAGACAGTGGAGTTCCGCGGCGCGGCTTACCACCTCGACACCACCGGAGTCGAGGAGAAGGCGCGGGCGCTGGAGCAGTGCGTGCTGTTCATGGACGCATGCCGGGCACGGGGACTCTCGCCGCGCGCTCTCGACATCGGAGGCGGATTCGGCGTCGCCTACGTCGGCGAGGCGGAGGAGTGGGAACGGTGGACCACCGCGCTGACCGAGGCGGTGCTCGGTGTCCGCCCGCCGCTGACCTGGCGCGGTCACGGATACGGGTTGCGCAACGAGGGCGGCACGGTGCGCGGTGCCGCCGCGCTGTACCCCGCGTACCGTCCCACAGCCGGCCCCGGATACCTCGACGAGCTGCTCACCCAGCCCGCGCCGGTACTGGGCCGCCCGCCCTCCACCCTTCTGCTCGAGCACCTCCACGACCTGTACATCGAGCCCGGGCGTTCTCTCGTCGACCAGTGCGGACTGACGCTCGCGCGCGTGCTGGACGTACGGCCCGTGGACACGGAATCCGGGCACCACCTCGTGCACCTCGCCATGAACGCGGGCGACATGAGCCTGGAGGAGCACGGAGTACTGGTGGACCCCGTCCTGCTGCCACGGGGTGAAGCCGCGGCCGGTGACGGGCAGCCGGTCGGCGTCCACCTCACGGGCAACCTCTGCCTGGAAGGTGACCTCATCACTCGCCGTACGGTCTTCCTGCCCCGGCTGCCGCGGGCGGGGGACGTGCTGGCTTTCGTCAACACCGCCGGCTACGCGATGGACTTCCACGCCCACCACGCGCAGCGGCAGCCGGTCGCGCGGACGGTCGCGGTGGATCGGCGGGGCGCATCCTGGAACTGGTGCCCGGACGAGGACTACTGGCCGATCACACCCGTGGGGGGAACAGCCGGATGAGGTACGACAGCATCACCGAGGCCATAGGGAACACGCCTCTGGTGCGCATCGATCCCGCCGTGCACGGACTGCGCCACATCGACCTCTACGCCAAACTGGAAATGCTCAACCCCTTCGGGTCGGTCAAGGACCGGCCCGCGTGGCACATGGCCCGGCCGCACCTGGAGGCTGCCACCGACGGTGACGGGACGGTGGTGGAGCTTTCCAGTGGCAACACCGCCAAGGCGCTGGCCCTGCTGGCCGGTATCCACGGCGTGAGGTTCAAGAGCGTCACCAACCGCATGCGTGTGCCCGAGATCAAGGAACTCCTGCTGCTCATCGGCGCGGAGATCGAGGAACTTCCCGGGCGCAGCGAGTGCCTCGATCCGTCCGACACGGACGATCCGCTGACGCACTTCCACCGGGCCCTCTCCGACCCGGGAAGCACGTATCTGCACACCGATCAGTACTTCAACCCCCGCAACATCGACGCCCACGCGGAGGGCACCGGCCCCGAGATCGTGAAGGATCTGGACGGCCGGGCGCCGGACTGGTTCATCGCCTGCGTGGGTACGGCCGGTTCGTCGACCGGTGTCGCCAGGGTCCTGCGCGAGCACGATCCGCGCGTGCGGGTCCTCGGCCTGGTCGCCCACAAATCGGACTTCATCCCGGGTATCCGCACCATCGACGAGGTCCATCAGGTCGGCCTGTTCGACCCGGCGACGTACGACACCATCGAGTCGGTCACCTCGGACGAGGCCGTCGACGGGATGATCACTCTCATCCGCCGCTGCGGACTGCTGAGCGGACCGACCGGGGGTGCCGCCTACCAAGGAGCGGTCCGGCAACTGCGGTACGCCGACGACGAGCTGGACGGGACGGGGGAGCGCCGCACGGCGGTGTTCATCGTGTGCGACCGGGCCGAGAGCTATCTCAGCTATGTGCGTCAGCGGCGCCCGGAACTCCTGGGCCGCACGGCCCGAGGGCGGTCCGCGACGGCCGTCACCGACTCCGAGGCCCGTGCGGAGGCTCGCGTCATCGGGGTGGAAGAGGCCCGGCGCTGGTCTGCCGCGGGCGATCCTCGTCCCCTCGTCGTCGACCTGCGCAGCCCCCACGCCTATGCCGCCCTGCACATCGAGGGCTCGGTCAACATCGTGGACGAGATGTTCGAGGACCTGCTCCGTGGTGGGCTCCCCTTCAGCAAGCGCACTCCCGTACTGCTCGCCTGTCCCGTAGGCGAGAGATCGATGCGTCACGCTGCCGCACTGTCCCGGATGGGCCACCCGGACGTCCGGAGTCTGGCCGGTGGGATCGTCGCCTGGCGGGATGCCGGCGCACCGCTGGTGCGCGAATGAGCCCGGCCGGCCCGCTTCCTTCCCTCGAGCCCGGGAACCCGCTCTGGCAGCAGGAAGCGAGGGAACAGTTCCCCATCGTCACCGCGCACCCGGAACTGGCATACCTCGACAGCGCTGCCACGTCCCAGAAGCCACGTGCGGTGCTGGAGGCCGTGCAGACCTACCTCACGACGTCGAATGCCAACGCCGGCCGCGGCACCTACCCCTGGGCCAACCGGACGACGGAACTGGTGGAGTCGACCCGGGAACGTGTCAAGGAGTTCCTCCACGACCCCGAACCGGGCCGCTCCGGCGTCCACTTCACCAGTGGCACCACCGAGGGCCTGCGCACCGTCGCCCGTGACTGGCTCGTGCCGTACCTCGACGACGGGGACGAGATCCTCGTGCCGTACGCAGACCACCGGGCCAATCTCGACCCCTGGCTCGAGGCCGGTCGGCTTCTGGCCGAGCGCGGTGTCCAGGTGCGCGTGAAGCCGCTGCCCTACCAAGCAGGCTCCGGAGACTACGACCATCGGGCCTTGGCTCAGGCTGTGGGCCCGCGGACCCGCTTCGTGGCCGCCACCCACGTCCACCACGTCTACGGCGGTGACATGAACGTGCACCGTATCCGTGAGGCGGTCGGCCCGGACGTGGCTGTCTGCCTGGACGCGGCGCAGAGCGTCGGTCACCTCCCCGTCCGCCTCGACGATCCTTCCCTGGACGTGGACTTCGTCGTCTTCTCGGGTCACAAGGCGATGGCTCTGCCAGGCTCAGGGGTGATCTGGGCGCGCAATACGCGGGGGCCGGTGTTCCGGCCGGGGGGCTGGCAGGGTACGCCCAACACGGCGGGCATCGTCTCGCTGCGGGCCGCTCTCGACTGGCTCGACACGATCGGGCCGGAGCGCGTCGCGCACTGGACGACGATGCTCACCACCCGGTTGACGGATCGGCTCGCGCGCCTGGGGCCGTACGAGGTCATCGGCTGTCAGGCGAGCCTGTCCGCCGACTCCCCCCTCCCCCCGGAGCAGCGTCGACGCGGCATCGTCACCTTCCGGCACCGCGACATCCCCTCGGACGATCTCGGGTTCATCCTCTTCAGCCACGGATTCATGGTGCGAGCCGACAACCTGTGCCAGGCCGGCTCCGACGGCCGGGACGCTTCGGTGCGCGTGAGCCTGCACGTGTACAACACGGTGGAGGAGATCGACCGGCTGCTGGCCGTCCTCGCGTCGCTGGCGTGAAAGGCAATTGATAATCGTTACCATCTGTAGGTCCGTCGGTGCCCCCGCACGGACGGGAGACGGACGAGGTGACGCGAGCTATGGGTGTGAGCATGGCGACGGCCAGGGCCTGGGTCGAGCGCTGGGACCGCCAGCAGGAGCGGTACGCGGTGGACCGCGAGGAGCGGTTCACCGTGATCGGCGATGTCGTCGAACACGCCGTCGTCGGCCGTGCGGACCCCTTGCTGCTGGACCTCGGGTGCGGTCCCGGCTCCCTGGCCGCCAGGCTCGCCGACCGGTTCCCGCACGCCGAGATCGTGGCCGCCGACATGGACCCCCTGCTGCTGGAACTGGGACGCACCCACCACGCCGACGCCGCCCGCTACGTCGACACCGTCATCGGGGCGGACGGCTGGACCGGCGCCCTCCGGCTGGGCCGCCCCGTGGACGCCGCCGTCTCGACGACCGCGCTGCACTACCTGCCCGAGCCTGCGCTGCTGCGCACCTACCGCGCCCTCGCGTCCCTGCTGCGCCCCGGAGGTGTCCTGGTCAACGGGGACCACTTCCCGCCGGACGCGGCGGCCTGCTCGGAGCTCACCGCCCATGTGGGCCGTCGCAGGTCCGAACGCGCGGGCGGCCACGCGGGCGAGGACTGGCGGTCCTGGTGGGACGCTGCGGCCCGGGACCCCGAACTGACCGACCTGCTCGAAGAACGCCGACGGCGCCACGCCCTCCGTGCCGGCAGTGGCGACGAGCAGGTCGCGGTGGGCCGGCACACCGCACTGCTGCGTCGGGCCGGCTTCGCCCACGTCGCGCCGGTCTGGCAGTTCGGAGACAGCGCCGTCCTGGTGGCGGTCATGGGTGACACGGGCGGGCCATCCGCTCCCGCCGGAGCCTGAGATGTTCCATCTCGGTGTCTCAGGGTCCCGGCGAACGCCGTCCGCCCGGCGTTCGCCGATACCTCACGGGTGACAGGGCGAACACGGTCCGGCGGCGGACCGTGGGACGCCTGCGTCCCGATCTTCCCGGCGATCACCGCCACCGGAGTCCGGTCGAGGCCGATGCCGAGGGTGTCGATGGCTTGGCGGTGCAGGTGGAGTCGGACGTGGGCGTAGGTGCCGGATGTGACGCCGATGCACTGCGGGGCTTCTTCACCGAGCAGGCCACCACAGGGTGCAGCGTCCGGCGAGGGCGCTGACGTACTCGGACTCCCCGTTCCGGGGCCACCGCGAGCAAGGACGCGGGGACCGATCAGGCCAGCCGACCCACGGCACGCGCGTTCGCTCGTCGGTCTGCATGTGGCGCGGGCATGGTTGCGCTCCGGACCTTTGGCTCCGGTGTCGCGGGCGAGGAAGGGGATCTGCGCGCGCAACTGCCGTCTGATCGAGGACCAGGAGAGCCGGCTCGCGCCGAAGGGGCGCTGGTCGCTGCCGCGCCGGGCGAGTGCGCTGTTCGACGAACATCTGCGGCTCATCCAGGGCTTCGAGATCCCGATCGGGCGCATCGACGGCGTGTACAAGCTGGGCCAGATCAAGTCCCCGGCCGACAGGGCCTCCCAGGCGAAGGCCTTCCGGGAGCGCGGCACGGACAGCATGGACCGGCTCGCCGACTGCATCGAGCCACAACAACTGCCCCGGCAGGAGCCGGGCCGGTTCGGATCAGCCCGTGCAGGGGACAGGCTGACACGCCGTAGGGCGGGAGCACGACGGAGGCGCCGCCTCTTCGGAGGTGGCGCCTCCGTCGTCGTTCCTACTTCCGCGGGGCGACGCCCGCCAGGCCGTGGCGCAGCAGGGCGTAGGCGTGGTCGGCGTCGGCGACCGCCTCGGGGTGGACCTCGTCCGCGGACCGTCCCGCGACGATGCGCCGCCAGTTCACCGACGCCAGGATGCGCTCGGTGGCGATCACCTGGCCGGCCAGCAGGGCCGCGGTGATCTCGTGGTCCGAGTCCAGCGCACCGGCCAGGGTCTCGGCCAGCGCGTTCTCGGCCTGGGCCAGGTACTCGCTGACGCGCGCCACCAGGCTCGGCGTGGAGTACACGAGATGGTGAAAGGCCAGGACGTCCTCGTCGTCGTTGAGCCCCGTGATGGGGTCCCGGGCCGCCAGCCCGTCCAGGAAGTGCTGGTGCAGCGCGTCGATCGCGGACACCCCGGGCGGCCGCTCGGCCACGATGCTGCCGGCCACCGTCTGGTGGTCGGCGAAGCGGTGGACGACCAGGTCTTCCTTGGTGGGGAAGTACTTGAACAGCGTGGGTTTGGAGACCTCGGCGACCGCCGCGATGTCGACGACCGAGACCTGGTCGAACCCGTGCTCCAGGAAGAGCGAGATCGCCGTGTCGGAGATCGTCTCTCGCGTTCGCTGTTTCTTGCGCTCCCGCAAGCCCATCGGCGCGTTCACCAGGCCATCCTAGCGCATCCCTTACCGGGGCAATCGCGTAACTGAGTATGTGAATTTACTTGGCTAAGAAATCTGCTCCAGTGTCCGCCGCGGAAGAGGAAGGGCTGCTGCCCGCGCTGACGGAAGGACGGGCAGGACATGGCACAGGCAACAGCGGCTTCCATCGTGAGGTCGGTGCGCTACCGGTGGTGCGGGCTGGGGGTGATTGCCCTGGCCCAGCTGATGGTCATGCTGGACATGACGATCGTGAACCTCGCCCTGCCCTGGGCCCAGCAGGACACCGGTATGTCGGACGCGAGCCGGCAGTGGGTGGTGACCGCCTGCACCCTCGCCTTCGGCGCGCTGCTGCTTGGCGGACGCGTCGGCGATCTCGTTGGCCACAAGCGCGCCTTCATGGCCGGGGCCATCGGCTTCGCCAGGTTGTATGGTCCGTCCGGCGATGGACATTCGCGAGATTCCCCCCGTGATACCGAAGCTTCGATACGTCTTCAGCCACCCTGCAACTCCACGGAGTCCACAGTGCGATCAGTGACTATCGCCGCAGGGATTTGGTGCAAGTGCGACCGTCGGGGGGCGGAAATCCGGCCACTTCCCACACAGCGGCAACCACCAGGGGCCCTGATCCGCCGTGGAATTCGTCAGTCGGCCCTGAAGAAGATGCGGCCCAGGGGAGTCCCGGACCGCACATCTCGGCCACATCAGCGCCGTCAGGCGGCGAGCGGCTCCGGCAGGGGCCTGGCGTGCAGGACCTCCAGCCGGGACACCGCACGCGTCACCACCACGTACAGCCGGTGCAGTCCGCGCGGCTCGGACTCGACGATCGCCGCCGGCTCCACCACCACGACATGGTCGTACTCCAGGCCCTTAACGACCGTCGCGGGCAGCACCGTCACCCGGGCGGCCGTGCCGACCTCGTCGGCGGTCGCCGTCTCGATGCCCGCCTTGCGCAGGGCCGCCGAGGCCGCGGCCACCGCGTCGTCGGCGGCGATCACGGCGACCGACCCCTCACGGTCGAGCGCCGCACGGACCGCGGACACCGTGGCGGCCGCCACGTCGTCGACCTCGCTGACCGTCAACTCGCCGTCGTGGCGCAGCGAACGGGCCGGCGGCACATCCACGCCGAGGGCCCCCACCAGCCGGTTGGCCAGCTCCATCACCGCGGCCGGGACACGGAAGCCGGTGGTCAGCGGGACGACCGTGGCCTGCGCCTTACCCAGATACGTCAGCTGCTCCCGCCAGGACCGCGCCGACCAGGGCGCCGTCGCCTGCGCCAGATCACCCAGCACCGTGATGGAACCGAACACGCTGCGCCGGGCGATCGCCCGGCACTGCATCGGCGACAGGTCCTGTGCCTCGTCCACGACCACATGGCCGAAGCCCCCGGGGCGCTCGATGAGCCCCGCTACCTCGTCGAGCAGCAGCACGTCCTCGACCGACCAGGAAGCGCTCTTCTCCGACCGCGGCGGCTTGGCCCACAACAGCGCCTGCTGCTCGGCCGCGTCGAACACGCCGTCCGCCGCCTCCTCCATCACCGCCGGGTCGCTCAGCAGCGCGGCCACGACCTCCTCCGGCCGCGCCACCGGCCACGCGACCTCCAGCAGCGCGGCCACCGGCTTCGAACGGCCGATCTTCCGCGCCCAGGTGACACTTTTCGGCCCGGCCCGCCGCTCGGCCTGCTGCTGGATCAGCGTCACCACCCGCGAACGCACATGCTCACGCCCGACCCCGTACGGCACTCCCATGCCCCGCACCTCGTCGATGACCCGGGCCAGGTCGTAGGAGTCGATCCGCCAGCGGTACGAGCCGTCGGTGACCGCGATGGACTCCTCAGGGTGCCTCACCCTGGCGTACAGGGCCCGCTCCAGGACGTCCGCCATCCGGTCGCTGTGCTTCAGGGCGCTGACGTCCTCCCCGTCCACCCGCTTGACAGGGTGCCGGGCCACCACGTCCTCCACCGTGAGCTGCGCGATGTCGATCTCGCCCAGCGACGGCAGCACCTCGGCGATGTAGCGCAGGAAGGTGCGGTTCGGGCCGATGATCAGCAGACCGCTGCGCTGCAGCCGCTCCGGGAACGTGTAGAGGAGAAACGCCGCGCGGTGCAGGCCCACGGCGGTCTTGCCGCTGCCCGGCGCGCCCTGCACACACACCGACTCGTTCAGCTCGCTGCGGACCAGGTTGTCCTGTTCCGGCTGGATGGTGGCGACGATGTCACGCATCGGGCCGAGCCGGGGCCGTTCGATCTCCGCCGAGACGATCGCGCTCGCCGCGTCGCCGTCGCCCTCGGCCCGCGCGTGGTCGAGATGCTCGTCCTCCAGGCCGGTGAGGTCCTCCGGAGCACCGTGGCTCCAGGGGGCCCAGCCGAAGCGTCGTCGCACCGCGACGCCGCGCGGTTCCAGGGCGCTCGCCTGGTAGTAGGTGCGGGAGACCGGCGCACGCCAGTCGATCACCAGGGGCGGTGCGGCCGGGTGCTCCGAGACCCGCCTGCGGCCGATGTAGTACCGCTGCCGCCGGTGGTCCCCCGCGTCCTCCGTGTCCTCGAAGTCGAGCCGGCCGAAGAACAGCGGGCTGTCGGGCTCCTCCGCCATCTGCCGTGCGCGGGTCCGCAGATAGCGGCCGAGCGCCTCGGCGCTCGCGCCGTCGCCCGACACGTCCTCGCCCGCGACGACCTGGTACTGGGCATCGTCCACCTGGCGGGTCATCGCTTCGCGGCACATCGCGACGTAGGCACGCCCCAGGGCCAGCTCGTCGTCGAGTCCGACGCCCTCCTGGGTGCCGTACGTGTCCCGGACGTGTGGCGTCATCGATCGACCTTTCCGAAGTGACGGCCTTGCGCTCCGCCCGGCGGGACCGGACGGCGAATTCCCGATCCCAGCATAACTGAACCAGGTTAATAGAATGGCTTGGTTGTGTTATTGGTAGGCGTGGGGAGGGCTGGGTGGCGATGGGGTCTCCCGCGTACGCCGACCTGGGTCAGCGCCAGGCCGAGGCCTACGTCCGCGCTGGGCGGCGGCCCGGGGCGCTGAGGGGCCGCGACCTGCGTAAGCGTCGGGCGGTGCCTCATCTCCGCCGGGCCTCGGCCTGGGGCCCCGCGGGTGCGACCCTGGGGTCGGGTGGCGGCTGGGCCTCGCCGGGCCCTACACGGGTCGGCATCGGGCGGCGACCTCTGGCGCCGAGGGCCCTGAGCTGGGCAACGTCCGGGTAGCGCCTGGGTGGGCGGCGGCGCGCCGTCCGCCGGACGACGACCGGTTTCGCGCCCCGCACCGGGCGCCGGCCCGGGTCCTCGCCAGGGCGAAGTTCAGGTCAGCGCCGGGCCGCGAGCGGTCCTCCCGGTGCCACCGCCCGCACCAGATGGGCAGGTGCGTACAGCTCCTTGCCGATCCACAGCGGGGGTGGCGTTCCACGTCCAGACCGTGTTCCAAAAAAAGGAGCAGCCCCGTCGCGCGGCCTCGGCCGTCGCCGAGCGGGCGTCGGTGGGCAGCTCCAGCAGGGTGCGAACCGCGCATGCGGTCTCTTCGGCCGTGCCCTCCCAGCGGCCAGCGAGCCGTTGTCGCGCTGCCGCTGCAGGAGCCAGTCGACGGACCCGTGCAGGAAGTCGGCTGCGTCCGGGCCTGCGTGCCGGTGGTGGCCAGGGCGCAGCGCATCGTAGCGAAATAGGGGCATTGGTGCCATTTGTCGGACCAACTGTCGTCCCTCGACATCTTCGAGTTCCACGCGTGCCCGTGTACAGTGAACAACGCCCCTGACCTGCACAAAGCAGGCAGGGAGCCGTCTTCCAGGAGTCCAAAGTGCTGCGTACTCTGTTCAAGTCCAAGATCCACCGGGCCACCGTCACCCAGGCCGACCTGCATTATGTCGGGTCCGTGACGGTTGACGCGGATCTGATGGACGCGGCTGACCTGCTGCCCGGCGAGCTCGTCCATATCGTGGATATCGACAACGGTGCCCGGCTCGAGACGTACGTCATCGAGGGGGAGCGTGGTTCCGGTGTCATCGGGATCAACGGAGCCGCCGCCCACCTGGTGCACCCCGGTGACCTGGTGATCCTCATCAGTTACGCCCAGGTGGAGGACGCCGAGGCCCGCACCTTCACGCCGCGCGTCGTGCACGTCGACGCGGACAACCGCATCGTCGCCCTGGGGGCCGACGCGTCGGCACCCGTGCCGGGTTCCCGTACGGAGCGCAGTCCGCACGCGGTGCCCGCACAGGCCTGATCCGACCGTTTCCCGATTCGCGTCCAGCCTTCGAGGAGCAACCCCATGGCAGCAGAGAACACGTCGGTGGAGATCCGCGACGACCGCGAGCACGGCAAACTGGTGGCGTACGAGGACGGTACGGTCGCCGGAACCATCGCGTACTTCGTGATGTACCCGGAGCCCGGCGCCCTGGTCGCCGTCCACACCGTCGTCAGGCCGGCGTACGAGGGGAAGGGCATCGCGGGGGCCCTCGCCCGGGAGTTCTACACCATGGCGGCCCGCGAGGGGGTACCCGTGGTCCCGCTCTGCCCGTACGTCGCGAAGTGGGCCACCCGCCACCCCGAGCAGGCTCCCGAAGCCCCGGAGGAACTGGTCCGGGGCGCGCAGAGGCAGCTCGAGTCGCACCCTGAGCTGCTCTGATCCCGGCCGGGGAGTGCGGGGCCGGGCGAGAGGGACCGCGTACGGGGACGGCCGCGGTATCACGTGTGGACTCGGCAGGCGCGGGCAGCCGCATCGGGAGACGGTGGAGATGCGACCATCTCGATCCGCTCGTACCTTTGTCTGCTGTTGGAGGCCCGAGATGACCCATCCGATTCCCGACCCGGTTCCGCCCCCGCCGGCCCCGCCCGTGCCCGGCCCGCCGTCGCCGGTGCCGACGCCGCCCGCGCCGGACCCGGCACCCGTTCCCTCCCCGCCCCCCGGCCCGCCGCAGCCGGTGCCGCCCGGCCCGGCACCGGATCCGATTCCGCAGCCGCCGAGCCCGAACCCGGAGCCCGTACCTGAACCGGAGCCCTCGCCGCAGCCTGCGGGCTGAGCTGCCCGCGGACCGGGCCGACGGCCGGAGCCGAAGGCCGTGCGGGTACCGGCCCCGCCCGCTCGGCCGGCGCCCCCGCCGAGCGGGCAGCATGGTGGCCGGCCGGTTCCGGAGCGCCGTGTCAGGGGGCCGGCCTGCGTTCGGTCAGAGCCGTCAGCGCGTCCGCGTGGTCCAGCCCGCTCTCCGCAGCCACCGCATCCAGGGACTGCGCGTCGCGCACCGGGGCGAAGTGCGGTCCGTCTCCGTCCGGGCCGAAGGAGAAGCCGTACACGGCGGGCCGCGGAAGGCTGTTGTAGGCCCACGGGGTGGAGAAGTAGTACGCCCCGGTGTCGTACAGGACGACGAAGTCGTCCTCCCGGATCTCGGGCAGTTCCCGGGCGTGAGCGACCACATCCCCGGCGAAACAGCAGGGCCCCGCGACGTCCTGGACCATCGGCGGCCCGCTCCGGGGGCGTCCTTCCCCGTCGAACACGCCCACCCGGAGCGGCCAGGCCTCGGGCATGAAGACCGTACGGGTGGCGATCTGGGCCCCGGCGTGGGTGAGCGCGATGCGGCGGCCGCCCGCGTCCTTCGTGTACTCCACGCGCGCCCCGATGAAGCCGTTCTTCGCCAGCAGGGACCTGCCGAACTCGGTGACCAGGTGGTAGCGGCCGTCGAAGAGGCCCGGAGCCGCCGCCCGGAGTGCGGCCACATGGTCCGAGAAGGCGGGACGCACCTCGTCGTCGGCGAAGTTGACCGGCAGCCCGCCGCCGATGTCGATCCCGGTGACCTGCCGGGCCCCCACCGTGGCGTTGATCTCCTCGGCCAGCCCGTACGTCTCGGCGATGCCCTCGGCGATGAGTTCCGGCGGGCAGCCCTGGGAGCCCACGTGGGTGTGGAGCCGGGTCAGCCAGGGACGCTCCGCGAAGGCCTGGACGACCTGTTCGCGGGCGCCCGGGTCACGCAGGGCCACACCGAACTTGGAGGTGGCCGTCGCGGTGCTCATCGCCCCGATGGAGCCGCCTCCCACCTGCGGATTGACGCGCAGCCCGAGTACGGACGCCGAGTCCGGGGAGCGCAGTTCCCCGATGCGGCGCAGTTCGCCCGGGCTGTCGGCGTTCACCGCCACACCGAGCGCCAGCGCCAGCCGCAGCTCCTCCCGGGTCTTCGCGGGGGAGTCCAGGACGATCCTCTCCGGGGCGAACCCCGCCTCGACGGCGAGCCGCAGCTCACCCGGGCTCGCCACCTCGCAGCCCATGCCGCAGTCGGCGAGCAGCCGCAGCACAGGGACGAGGGAGGCGGCCTTCGCGGCGAAGGTGTGCAGGACGGGCACGCCCGGAACCGAGGCGAAGGCCTCGTGCAGCGCGGTGACGGAGTCCCGGACACCGTCCACGTCGAGGAAACCGGCCACGGGCTGCCGCTCGCCGAGCAGTCCGTCCGCCACGGCCCGGCGGACCGCCTCGGCGAACCGTGCCGCGCGCGGGCCGGGCGGGGAGTGTGCCGCGCCTGCGGCGCGAGTCGTCGATGTCATACGGCGAGAGTGGACGAGAGGAACCCCCCGGGTCTTCGTCGCGCAGGACAACGCCGGCGGCGCAGCCCGTCCGGACGCACAACTCGCGGACCGACGTGCCACCCGGCGGTCACGTGTCACCCGCCAGCCGCACCGCGAGTGTGAGCAGCAGCCGGGTGTCCGGGTCGTCGAGATCGACGCCGAACCGCTCCCGCACACGGCGAAGGCGGTACCGCAGCGTATTGGGATGGACGACGAGCCGCCGCGCCGCCCGCACCACGTCACCCGAGGCGTCGAGATACGCGGCCAGCGACCGCACCAGCACACCGCCGGCCGTGAGATCGGAGCGCACGAGGTCGTGCACGGGGCCGGTGCCCGCCTCCCACAGCGGCCGCACCGCGTCCAGGGCACGCAGGACGTCGATCCCCGGCCCGGCCTCCGCGGGCCCCGCGTGCCGCAGTGCCGGGCCCGGCCCGCCCCGCCGTTCCCGCTCCCGCAGCACCCGCACCACCAGAGCGGCCTCCTCCCGGGAGGCGGCGGCTTCGACGGCGGACGGGACCACGCACCCGGCCCCGGCCCGTACGGGGACCCCGCCGGGCAGGGCGGACGCCAGGCCGGCCAGTTCCCGGGCGAGGCCGAGCACCTCGCGTTCCTGACCGCCGCCGCGCAAGGGGAACAGCACGAGCAGCCGCTCGGCCTCACGCAGCACCAGGACACCGGAGCGGTACGACAAGGCCTGCAGCGCCAGCGCGTCCAGCGTCCGCCGAATCCCCGACCACGTACCGAATGCGGGCGTCCACGGGCCCTCAGGAGGCGGCGGCGCACCGGACGGCTCCGGTACGTGGGGCAGGGAGGCGTCCGCGGTGCCCGGCTCCGGGTCCGGGAACGGCGACGCACCGCCGACGGGCGGCGTCGTACCGCCGACGGGCGGCGTCGTACCGCCGACGGGCGGCGTCGTACCGCCGACGGAAGGTGTCGCATCGGCGTGGGGCGGCTGAGTGCCTCCCACCGGTTCCGGCCGTACGCCGTGCCCCGGGGCCCCGGCGGGTTCCGCGATCACCACCGCGCACGGGGCCTCCGGCGCTAGCCCCAGCGACCACGCGTGCGTGCGCCCGTCGCCCTGCCCGTACAGCAGCCCGCGCAGGGCCCCGTCCCGGCGGCGTACGGCTCCGCTCTCCCGCAGCCGGTGCCTCACCAGGAGCGGGGCGGCGGCCTCGGCGGCCCGCCGCAGTGCGTCCCCGGCACGGAGCGAGAGGCTGCGGCCGTCCGCCGCCGCCCAGATCGAGCCCAGTACCTCGGGGCCGTTACGGACGGCGACGACCAGGCGCTCGGGGCTGTCGCCGTCGGCGGGCCGGCGGATCACGTCCCGGGAGGTCCACAGCGCCCGCAGCACCCCGCTGCGCCGCAGTTCCGCGATCCGCCACTCCGGCACCCGGCCGCCCAGGATCGTGGAACGGCGTACGCCGTCGGCCTCCGGCAGGGTCGCCGAGTGGGCCAGTACCCGGAACGAGGTGTCCTCGATCGTGATCGAGCCCCCCGTACGCGCGGCGATGGCGGCGGCCAGCGCGTCGAGGTCGTCGCCGTACGGGTGGGCGTCCGCTCCCGGGTCGCCGGTGGTCGCCGCGGCGAGGGCCAGCGCGGAGCGCAGCAACGCGGCGGTGTCGCTCCAGTCCGTCCAGGCCGCCCTGGCGAGCAAGGCGACCCCCGCCTCGGCGGCCGCGGCCAGGACCTCCGGTGCCGCAGGCGCTCCCTCCGTCTCCCGCAGCACCACGGCGCAGGCACCGCTCCGGGCCGCCTCCCGCACGGCCTCCGTCGCGTCGGCGCAGGCGGCGGACGGACCGACCGCCAGCACCACGTGCCCACCGGCGTGGCCGCCCGCCCCCTCGTCGCCGAAGACCACGGCCCGCACCGCCACGTCCCGCTGGGCGGGAGCCACCAGCAGTCGCAGCGTCCCCGCGTCGTCGTAGGCGAGGAGCCGGCGGAGGGTTGCCCCGGGATCCGGTTCGGCGGGAGACGGGCTGCTGGTCACGGGCCGAGCATACGAGGACGGCTGATCAGCCGGCCGGGACCTCCGACCTGTCGCCGCCCCACAGTGTGTGGAACGAGCCGTCCCGGTCGGTGCGCCGGTAGGTGTGGGCCCCGAAGAAATCACGCTGGCCCTGGGTGAGCGCCGCGGGCAGCCGGTCGGCGCGCAGCCCGTCGTAGTACGAGAGGGCCGCCGCGAAGCCGGGGGTCGGCACTCCCTGCCGTACGGCCTCGGCGATCACCGTGCGCCAGTCGTCCTGCGCCGCACCGATCTCGTCGGCGAACTGCTGGTCGGAGAGGAGGCTCAGCAGGTCGGGCCGGCTGTCGTACGCCGCGCGGATCCGGTCCAGGAAGGCAGCGCGGATGATGCACCCGGCCCGCCAGATCGATGCCACCGCCCCGAGGTCGATGTCCCAGTCGTACGTCTCGCTGCCCGCCCTGATCTGGTGGAACCCCTGCGTGTAGGACACGATCTTGGAGGCGTACAGCGCCTGCTCGACCCGGTCGGCGAAGGCGGCCGCCTCCTCCGTGCCCAGCGGTGCGGCCGACGGGCCGGGCAGGCCGCGGGCCGCCTCCCGGAGGTCGGCGTGGCCGGACAGGGAGCGGGCGAAGACCGCCTCGGCGATACCGGACACGGGCACGCCGAGGTCGAGGGCGATCTGTACGGTCCAGCGTCCGGTGCCCTTCTGCTCCGCCCGGTCCTGGACGACGTCGACGAACGGGGAGCCGGTCGCCGCGTCCGTGTGGGCGAGCACCTCGGCGGTGATCTCGATGAGGTAGGAGTCCAGGCGTCCGGTGTTCCAGCTGCGGAAGGTGTCCGCGATCTGCGCGGGGGAGTAGCCGGCGACGGCACGCAGCAGGTGGTAGGCCTCGGCGATGAGCTGCATGTCGGCGTACTCGATGCCGTTGTGGACCATCTTCACGAAGTGACCGGCGGCGTCCGGCCCGATATGGGTGGTGCAGGGCGTCCCGTCCTTCGCCTTGGCCGCGATCTTCTCCAGCATCGGACCCAGCGACGCGTAGGACTCCTCCGAGCCGCCCGGCATGATGCTCGGCCCGTTCAGTGCCCCCTCCTCGCCTCCGGAGATGCCCACGCCGACGAAGTGGATCCCCTGTTCCCGCAGTTCCTTCTCGCGGCGCCTCGTGTCCTCGAAGTGAGCGTTGCCGCCGTCGATGACGACGTCACCCTCCTCCAGGAGCGGGGCGAACTCCTTGATCACGGCGTCGGTCGGCTCCCCGGCCTTCACCATGATCACGAGGCGCCGTGGGCGTTCCAGGGCGGCCACGAACTCCTCGGGGGTGTGCGCGGGGACGAACGTGCCCTCGTCGCCGAAATCCTCGACCAAGGCGTCGGTCTTCGCGGTGGTGCGGTTGTGCACCGCCACGGTGAAGCCGTTGCGGGCGAAGTTGCGAGCGAGGTTGCGGCCCATGACCGCCAGGCCTGTGACGCCGATCTGCGCAGTGCCGCTCATCTGTCTGCTCCTGCTGTCCGGTGCGGGGGGGAAGGGGAGGAGGGAGGGATCGAAAGGGGGGCGACGGAGAAGGGACTCGGGGGAGGGACGGGGAAGTGGCCGGAAGGAGGAGGGCGGGGCGGGGCGTGCCGGAAGCGAGGGCCGGTCAGGTGTACGAGGCCCGGGCGCCGTGCGTCCGGCACCTCACCTCCGCGTACCCTCTGACGCGCGCGGCGGTTCCGTGCCGGTACCCGCCCGTCGCCGTGGGGATCGGTCAGTACCTCTGCTCATCCCCCTCCTCGGGGATCACATGCATCGCCGCCTCCTCCGCCGAGGCCGCGGCACCGTCGATGCCGACGTCCTGCGCGGTGAGCGTGGCCTCGACGTGGCCGTCGCCCTGCTGGGTGAGCCGGCCGGCGCGGTCGGTGCCCACCTCCGTGTCGTAGAGCTCTCCGTCACCGTCCGCCAGATCACCCAGACCGTCGCCGGGGGAGCCGGCTCCCTCGGGGACTTCCCTGGTCAGGCGGGTGGCGAGTGATTCGCGGGAGTGCTGCTCCGATGCGGTGGTGCCTTCGTCGTCGACCGCCCACGGCCGTTCGGGCGGTGAGTACCCCTCGTCGAGGAGGTCGGTGACCCCGGACGTGTCCAGGGTGTCCTCCAGGTCGAGCAGGTCGTCCCGGTCGAAGGCCTCCGGTTCCTGGGGCTGGTAGACGTCGTCCCCTCGGTCGGTGTCGGTCATGGTGCGTCCCTTCCGGTCCGGTGCGGACGGCCTGCCGCCGTGTCGCGGGGGCGCCGTTCTCGCTCACGCCCATCCGTGTCCCTGTACGCAATTCCACTCCGGTCCCGGGAGGGACGCAACGGAAGCCCGTTCCCCACCCCGCGGGCACCGGACCGGGACGAGGACCCGGAGGTGACGACCCCGGGATGACGGCGCCGGCCGACGACTGTCGGTCACGACGCACCTGTCCGGTACGACGCGGGTATCCGGCCGGGGCCGGCGATCTGTCCTGTCATTGGCATGGACCTGCCTAGCTCCCCTCCACTACAGTCCTGGAAGCCGCCTGAGAGCGCTCTCAGAGCGATCTCAGGCGCCTGTTCCACCCCCACGATGCTGGAACAACAGAAGGGGAACTCCCCGTGAGACACACGACGATGGTGCGGACCGGTCTGTCCGCCCTGCTCATCCTCGGCACCTGGGCAGCCGCCGGCGTCACCCAGGCCTCCGCCGCGGACACTCCCCCCGCCGAACCGCAGGCGTCCGCAGGCCTGATCTCCGCGATGCAGCGGGACCTGGGTCTGACGCAAGCCCAGGCGGAGGCGCGGCTGACCGCGGAGAAGGAGGCGACCGCTCTGCAGGCCCCCGCGCAGAAGGCGGCCGGCGCCTCCTTCGGCGGCTCGTGGTTCGACACCGCGTCCGGGAAGCTCACGGTCGCCGTCACGGACCGTACGGCCGCCCGTTCCGTGCGCGCGGCCGGCGCCGAGACCCGACTGGTCGAACACACCGCCCGGCAGCTGGACACCGCCAAGGACCGGCTGGACGCACTCGCCGCGCCGAGCGGCATCAGCAGCTGGCACGTCGATCCGCGGGCGAACACCGTCGTGGTGAACGTCGTCGCGTCGGAACGGCGTGACAACGATGTCCGTGCCTTCCTCGCGAAGGCGCGGAAGGCCGGCCCGGTCACGGTGAAGGAGACCGCCGAGGCCCCGCGGACGTTCGCCGCGGGAACGGTCGGCGGAGACCCGTACTACACGGGCAACGTCCGCTGCTCCATCGGGTTCTCCGTCCACGGCGGCTTCGTCACGGCAGGCCACTGCGGCCAGGCGGGCGGAGCGGTCAGAGGATGGGACGGCTCGGCCATAGGCAACTTCCAGGGCTCGTCCTTCCCCGACAACGACTACGCCTGGGTCAACGTGGGCAGCGGCTGGTGGACCGTACCGGTCGTCCTCGGTTGGGGCCAGGTCTCCGACCAACTGGTACGCGGATCCAACGAGGCCCCGATCGGCGCCTCGATCTGCCGGTCCGGCTCCACCACCCACTGGCACTGCGGCAACGTTCTGGCGAAGAACGAGACCGTGAACTACAGCCAGGGCGCCGTCCACCAGATGACGAAGACCAGTGTGTGCGCCGAACCGGGCGACTCGGGCGGCTCGTTCATCAGCGGTGACCAGGCGCAGGGAGTCACCTCGGGCGGCTGGGGTAACTGCAGCGGCGGCGGCGAGACCTGGCACCAGCCCATCAACGAGATCCTCAACCGCTACGGACTCAGGCTGCACACCGCCTGAACCGCCCCCGCCGGGGCCCGGTGACCCCGACGGTGCGTGAGCGGTCTGCTGCGGTACCGGGCCCGGTACCGCAGCAGACCCGGGCCGTACGGGGGACGCGGAGGTCCGCGCCGGCCGGGCCGTCCCCGGCCGGGTTGCCCGGTCCCGGCCCCTCGGTCCGGTCCGTTCCAGCTACCGGCCCCGGCCCCTCGGCACGCTCCGCTCCGGAGCTAGAGCGAGCCCTCGGGGCCCTCCTCGCCCTCGTCGTCGGCGCTGAGCTCCTCGGCGCGCAGTGCGAGGTCCTGCAGCACGTCGGTGGAGGTCACGTCCTGCTGGCCGGAGTCGTGGATCTGGGCGAGCGCGATGAACGCCAGGGTGAACGCTCCGACCAACTGCTCCACGGCTCCGCCGACTTCACGGCCGACCAGGGCGGCCATCTCCTCGACGCTCGCATCGGCGGGGATGGCGATGTGCGGCATCGTCTCGTTGAGGAGGGTGGTCACGATGCTGCCGCCCGCCTCCAGGTCGCCCCCGCTCATGTCCTCGGCCTGGCGCTGCATCTCGCCCGCCTCGGTCAGGATGCCGATCACTCGCTTGAGGACTTCGCTCTGCTCCATACGGTGAGCATAGGTGTACCCGCAGCCCGAACCGGATCGGCTGTCCGCACCGCTCGCGCGCGGGAGGGCGGAGGCCGGCACGGGACGCCCGGCCGGCCCACGGCGGCGGGCTGGGCACCGCCCACCCGTCCCGCGTACCGCTCCGGAGGCCGACGGAAGCGGTACGGCGGGTGAGCCGAGCGTGCGCCCAGTGCGAATGGAGCGCAGATCGAGCGCGCAGGGGGCGCGGAAGACACCGGCAGTGCCGGGATCGAGAGGGCCCCCTTGTCACATCCCTTTGCCTCCCCATAAGTTGACGCCTGCGACGTGTCCTAGAGCCAGTGGGGGAGCCGAGTCATGGCCGCGAACGGACGGCACCGCAGATATCAGCCCAGCCTGATCAACCGTGCCTCGCTCACGGTGACGGCGGGCGGCGCGGGCCTCGCGCTTCCGCTCCTCGCGGCCGCACCGGCGGGCGCGGCATCCCAGGACGTGTGGGAGAAGGTCGCCGCTTGCGAGTCGAGCGGCAACTGGCACATCAACACGGGTAACGGCTTCTACGGCGGCCTCCAGTTCACCGGCTCGACCTGGGCCGCCTACGGGGGCACCGCCTTCGCCCCCCGCGCCGATCTGGCCACCCGGGAGCAGCAGACAGCCGTCGCCGAGAAGGTGCTGAACGGGCAGGGACCGGGCGCGTGGCCCACCTGCTCGGTGCAGGCCGGCCTGACCCGCGGAGGTGACGCGCCGGACATCGCTCCGCAGTCACGGCGCAGCACGCCGGTCGACGGGACGAAGGCCGGAGCCGTGAGGGACAGGGCCGCTGCGGACGGATCCGCCCGGGCCGAGACCGCGTCCGCGCCTTCGGAGGCCCCGCGGGGCCGGTCCGGTCAGGCGTCCGCGTCGGCGACGTCCGCCCCGGGGGAGCGGGACGCGTACACCGTGGAGCGCGGCGACTCCCTCTCCGGCATCGCGTCCGCCGAGCGGGTACAGGGCGGCTGGCAGCGCCTGTACGCCGCGAACCGCTCCGTGGTCGGCACGGACCCCGACCTCATCTTCCCGGGGCAGCGTCTCCGCCTCGACGTCGCCGAGGCGCCGAGCACGGCAACAGGAGCGCCGAAGCGGAAGGAGGCCGCCAGGCCCGCCGGGGGACCGGGGGCCAAGCCGGCCCACCCGACGGAGCGCACGGCCGAAGCGGCCCCGGAACGCACCGCGAGGCCCGCCCCGGAGCGCACGCGTCAAGCGGCTCCCGAGCGCACCGCGAGGCCCGCCCCGGAGCGCACGCGCGAAGCCGCTCCGAAACAGGTCTCGAAGCCCTCCGCCAAGTCCAGGGAAGCCAGACAGCACTCGGGGTACACCGCACCCGTGCAGGCGAGCACCGGCACCCCGTACCACCAGGCGGGTTCCTGGTCGAGCGGCTACCACACGGGCGTCGACTTCCCCGTCCCCACGGGAACCTCGGTGAGGGCCGTGGCCTCCGGGACGGTCGTCTCGGCCGGCTGGGCGGGGGCGTACGGCTACGAGATCGTCATCCGCCACAGCGACGGCAAGTACAGCCAGTACGCTCACCTCTCCGCGCTCAACGTGCGCGAAGGCCAGCAGGTGAGCAGCGGCCGGCGGATCGCACGCTCGGGCTCGACGGGCAACAGCACGGGCCCGCATCTGCACTTCGAGATCCGTACCGGCCCCGGATACGGTTCCGACATCGACCCCTTGGCCTACCTGAGGGCCGGCGGCGTCAGCGTCTGAACGGCCCCGCCGTCCTCGGTGCCCTGGGCGCGTAAGTTGCCCCGGCGCCCCGAGCCGGCGCCGGAAGGCTTCCCGCCGAACTCCACGCGCCGACCACCGTGCCCCCGCGTCAGGGGCAGGGACACCCCCGTCGGCGCCGGGAACGGGGCAGGGCCGTCCGGCTCATGCCGGGACGGCTGCTTCCCGGGGACGGGAAGCGCCCTCGCGGCCGGAGCACCGTGTGGGGCGTCCCCCGTCCGCGTCAGGGTGACAGGATCCGGCGTACGCACCTCCGTGCCCGCATCGGCAGGGTCGCGCCCCTCCGTCCTGGCCTTCTCCGCCGCGCGGCGCTCGGCCCCCACCCGCTCCGTGGTCAGCAGGATCAGTCCGGCCGCCGCCAGCGCCCCGCAGCCGAGCGCGAGCAGGGTCCCCGTCACGCCGTAGCGGAACTGCTCCCCGAACAGGGCGATGCCCACCCCCGCGGCCACCACCGGATTCACCACCGTGACGGTCGCCAGCGGAGCCGTCAGCCCCGCTCCGCGGTAGGCGGCCTGGGAGAGCAGCAGGCCCGCGGCGGCCAGGCCCCCGATCACCAGCAGGGTCGGCAGACCCGAGGTCACCGAACCGGACGTCCACTCGACCGCCACGGTCTTGGTGAACACCGACGCGATACCGAACGCGATCCCCGCGCCGGTGGCCAGTACCACGCTGCGCAGCATCGGACGGCGCCCTGTCACGGCCCGCGCGAGCAGCAGCACGACGACGACCGCACCGGACGTCGCGGTCGCCAGCATCAACTGCTCGGGACCCGCAAGCGTGCGCGAGCCCGGGTTCCCCGTGAGAGCCAGCAGCCCCGCCAGTCCGACCGTTGCCATGACCGCGCCCCGCCAGGCCGTCCGGCCCGCCCTGCGGTGGACGAACAGCGCCGCCATGGGCAGGGCGAACACGATCGTCAGTGCGCCCAGCGGCTGGACGAGGCTGAGCGGTCCGTAGGCCAGAGCGACGACGTGCAGCAGTGCGCCCACCCCGTTCAGCGCCACCGCCACCCACCAGACGGTGGTGCGCAGCGGGGCGTACGGCCGGCCGTCACCGGCCGCCGCCACGTGCTCCTGGACGATCGCCCCGGCCGCGTAGGCGACCGCGGAGACCAGTGACAGGAGCACGGAGAGCGCAAGGAAACTCATGTACACCACGATGTCCTGTCGAGGCCGCCGAGTCGTCGTCCCTGAGGCGGCGATCCGGCGTACTGCTCCGGTAGTACGTACGTCACTCCCGGGTCCTCCTCTCGACGGTAGTCCCGCATCCGCCGGACGTCAGAAGATGCCGTACCCGGGTCACGGGGAGCCGACGGGCGACTGCTCCCCGTGACCCGGGTACGGCCGGACGGCGCGTACGTACGTCAGGGAGGTATGTCATGTACCTGCGTGCCCGGCCCTCGCCCCGGCTGTACCGACATGCCGCACGCACGACGCGGCCGGTCTCGCTCCGCACGCCCGTAACGCCTCGGCGCCCGCCGCCGGACCACATGTCCGGGGGCGGGCGCCGAGGCGCGCGAGCTGTCAGGTGCTGAGCTGGAACTCCGCCCGGATGCGCTTGCCGACGGGCACCCGCTCGGCCGTGACCCGGTCGCAGAGGGCGACCACGATCTCCATGCCGTGGCCGCCGAGGCGGTCCGGGTCGGGGGAGTAGAGGACGGGGAGGGCCGTACTGCTGTCGTACACCGTGATGCTGATGCGCTCGGCGTTGCCCTCCAGCTCGAGCATGTACGGTCCGTGGCTGTACCGGTCCGCGTTGGTGATGAGTTCGCTGACCGCGAGCATCAGATCGCTGCGGGTGTGCTCTCCGAGCACCGCCAGCCACTCCGCCGCCAGCCGGACCAGAAAGCGATCGGCCAGCGCGCGTGCCTGTGCGATGCATCCGGGCTCGCCGTCGAACACCTCGGCGGTGAGCAGAACATCCGTGGACGGTAGCCCCCGACAGGGGTCGTCCGGCCGTGAGGTGGCCTGATCGTTCATGTGCTCCAGCCAAGGCGCCGCAGGGTGGTCGTACCGACCATTTCTCGCCGATCGTCTACCCGCGTCGAAAGATCCCACTCCAGGAGACCTGAATGATTTTACGCACGTCCGGGCAGCCGGACCACGCTGACGAAGAAGTCGTCGATCTGGCGCACCGCCCCGATGAACTGCTCCAGGTCCACGGGCTTGGTGACATAGGCGTTGGCGTGCAGTTTGTAGCTGCGCAGGATGTCCTCCTCCGCGGAGGAGGTGGTGAGGACCACCACGGGGATCAGGGCCAGTTCCGGATCCGTCTTGATCCGCTCGAGCACCTGCCGACCGTCGTACCTGGGCAGGTTGAGGTCGAGCAGTACGAGATCGGGACGCGGCGCGTCGGCGTGTTCGCCCCGGCGGTAGAGGAAGTCCAGCGCCTCCTGCCCGTCGCGGACGACGTGCAGCGTATTGCGGATCTTGTTGTCCTCGAAGGCCTCACGGGTCATCAGCTCGTCGCCGGGGTCGTCTTCGACGAGCAGGACCTCGATGGGTTTGACCGGGTCGTTCACGCGGGCTCTCCGGAACTGGGGTTGAGCACGGCGGGTGCGAGCAGCTCGGCCGTGGTGTGTGTGGGCGCCTCGGGAAGTACAGGCAGGGTGAAGTGAATCAGCGTACCCTCGGCGGGCTCAGGGTCCAGCCAGATCCGGCCACCGTGGAACTCGATGATCTTACGGCAGAGGGAGAGACCGATGCCCGTCCCCTCGTACTCGTCCCGGGCGTGCAGGCGCTGGAAGATGACGAAGACCTTGTCGGAGAACTCCCGCGCGATCCCGATGCCGTTGTCCGCGACCGTCAGATGCCAGTCGTCACCCTCCCGGACGCAGCCGACGGTGATCCGGCACGGCACGTCGGGACGGCGGAACTTGACCGCGTTCCCGATGAGGTTCTGCCAGATCATGGTCAGCGACGTCGAGTCGCCGAGCAGCTCCGGCAGCGGAGCCTCACGGACGACGGTGGCGCCGGCCTCCTCGATGGCCAGGGTGAGGTTGGACAGGGCGCGATCCAGCGAGCGTTCCATGTCGACCGGCTTCCAGCTCTCGTGGACCCGCCCCACCCGGGAGAAGGTCAGCAGGTCGTTGATGAGGACCTGCATCCGCTTGGCGCCGTCGACCGCGAAGTCGATGTACTGCTTCCCGCGTGCGTCGAGCTCCGTGCCGTACCGCTTCTCCAGCAGCTGGCAGAAGGAGGCCACCTTGCGCAACGGCTCCTGGAGGTCGTGCGAGGCCACGTACGCGAACTGCTCCAGCTCCGCGTTGGAGCGCCGCAGTTCCCCGGTCTGTTCGGCGAGCAGGGTCTCGCGCTTCTGGGACTCGGCGAGCTCCGCGACCAGACGGCGGCGCATGTCCTCCACCGCCGAGGCCACCGCTCTGACATCCGAGGGGCCGTGGACCTCGATCCGGTGGCCGAACGCGCCCGAGCGGACCCCGTTCGATGCCGCTGTCAGTCGGCCCAGCGGGCGGCCCACCACGCGGCGCAGCAGCAGACTGAGCGAGACGACCGTCAGCAGGAACCCGACCAGCAGCGCCGCGAGCACCCGGTCGCGGGTGGTACGGGCGTCGTCGATCTCGGCACGAACCTGGTCACGCGCGGTGCTCAGGTCCTGCTGCTGGACGGTGTACAGCGCGCGCAGCGTGTCGAACTCCGCCTTGCTCCGCCGGACGGGGAGAGATGCCGCACCGGCCTCTGCGCCCTCACGCCCCGCGGCGATCAGCGGCTCGGCCCGCAGGCTGCGCCAGCGCCGGGCCGCCTCCTCGATCCGGTCCAGGTCGCCGGCGAACGGCTGCTCGTCCCCGACCAGGGCGCGCACGCGGTCCAGGTGTATCCGCTCGGCCCGCTTCCCGGCCTCGTAGGGTTCCAGGAACGAGGTGTCACCGGTGAGGGCGAAACCGCGTACGCCGGTCTCCTGGTCGAGCAGGGCGTTCTGCAACTGGAACGACGCCGAGCGGGCGGGCTGGATCCGGTCGACCAGTTCCGTGGTCCGGTCGGAGATACGGGAGAGGACCAGCCCGCCGACGACGAGGCACCCGCAGACCACCAGGACGAAACCCGCCAGGATCAGGTGGACCCAGTTCTGCACCGAAAGCCGGGCGATGATCCCCTGCTGCCCGGCGGAGTCGTCACCGGCCGCCTCGGGGCCCGCCACGGCGGGGTCCGGCGTCTCAACGGTCTCGGGGGCACTCGCGACGGTCTCGGTGGTACTCACGCGTCCGCCCGCCAGCCGAGGTGGAGGACGGCGACGTCGTCGGCCAGTCCTCCGTACGGAGCGGCGCTCTCCGTGGCACCCGCGACCAGGGCGTCCACGAAGGCCCGTGGCCCCAGATCGGCGTGTTTCTTGGCCATCGCCAGCAGTCCTTCCTCGCCGAGACGGGCCTGCGGGCCCGTACGGCCTTCGAACAAACCGTCCGTGAAGAGGACGAGTTCGCTGCCCGGGGGCAGCTCCAGCTCCGTGAGCGTCCAGCGGCCGGCACCCGGAAGCAGACCCAGGGCCATGCCCACGTCGGGCTCCACCCAGCTGACGTCCGTGCCGCGCCGGAGCAGCAGCCCGGGGTGGCCGGCCCGCGCGATGTTGACCCGGTCCCTGCTCGCCGGGAAGACGAGCGTGGTCACCGTGGCGAAGACATGGGGGTCCGACCGCTCGGCGGCGAGTATCCCCTCCAGGAGGCTGATCTTCTCCAGCTGGGAGACCCCGGTCATCACGGCCGTGCGCCAGGCCACCCGCAGACAGACGCCCAGAGCCGCCTCGGCGGCACCGTGTCCGGACACGTCACCGATCACGGCGTGCACCACACCGTCGTCCGTCTGCACGACGTCGTAGAAGTCACCGCTCAGCAGCCCGTGCGCACGGCCGGCCTCGTACCGTGCGGCGACCCGGAAGCTGTCGTCCTGCAGCAGCGGGATGGGCAGCAGCGCGCGTTCCAGGCGGGCGTTCTCCTGGGCTATGAGCCGGCTGGTCCGGATGGCGGCGGCCGACCGTTCGGCGTGCTTGCGCTGCAGGGCGTAGCGCACCGCACGGCCCAGGGCCTCGGGGTCGAGCCGGCCCTTGACGAGGTAGTCCTGTGCGCCGTGCGCGACCGCCGACAGGCCGGTCTCGGACTCGTCGAGACCCGTCAGGACGACGATGGCCGCGTCCGGGGCCGACTCGACCACCTGACGGACCGCGGCGAGGCCGTGTGCATCGGGCAGGTGGAGATCCAGCAGCACACAGACCGGAGCGGGGGAGGTCCGCAGGAACCGCCGCGCCTCCGCCAGCGTCTTGCACCACGTGAGCGAGGAATCCAGCTCGCTGTCGCTGAGCATCTCCTCGACGAGCAGGGCGTCGCCCGCGTCGTCCTCGACCAGGAGCAGAGAGGCGTCCACGTCCCAGACGGATGTTTCCCCAGCGGATTGCTGCTCCGGAATTCCCGCGGGCTCCAACAGCCCCGCAGAAACGCCCGGCGGCAATTCGGCCACGCCCCACACTCCCTCGAACGGACGGCGCGTGCCACCCCGCGCCGTAACGCCGTGAAGCATATGTGACCGAGGCCCGGCGCTCGGCCGGGCCTCGGTCGGTCTGATGGTGGGCAAGGTGTCCAAGCTCAGGCCTCGACGCACATGCCCGCGCGCAGGCGCTGCACGATCCTGCTGAGCAGCCGCGACACGTGCATCTGTGACACACCGAGCTCGGCGCCGATCTGGGCCTGCGTCATCTCCTGGCCGAAACGCATGCGGACGATCTTCCGCTCGCGGTCGTCCAGCTGGCGCAGCAGCGGAGCCAGTGCGTGCAGATTCTCGACACTCTCCATGCCGGGGTCCTCCTCACCCAGCACATCGGCGTACGCCCGCTGGTCGCCGCCGGAGTCGCTGTCGGCACTGGGGGTGTCCAGCGAGCCCGCGGAGTACCCGTTGGCCGCCACCAGGCCCTCGATGATCTCTTCCTCGGGGAGATCCAGATGCGCGGCGAGCTCCGCGACCGTGGGGTCGCGGTCGAGCTCGGACGACAGCAGCTCCTTGGCCTTCGCCAGCTCGACCCGCAGCTCCTGCAGCCGGCGCGGGACGTGCACGGACCACGTCGTGTCGCGGAAGAACCGCTTGATCTCGCCGACGATGTACGGCACGGCGAATGTGGCGAATTCCACCTCACGCGACAGGTCGAACCGGTCGATGGCCTTGATCAGGCCGATCGTTCCCACCTGGATGATGTCCTCGGCGTCGTCACCGCCCCGGTTGCGGAAACGCGAGGCGGCGAACCGCACCAGCGAGAGATTCATCTCGATCAGAGTGTTGCGCGCGTACTGGTACTCGTGGGTTCCCTCTTCGAGGACCTGCAGCCGGTCGAAGAACAGCTTCGACAGAGCGCGGGCGTCCTGCGGCGCGATCTTGCCCGCGTCCTCGATCCACGGAAGCGCGGCCTCGTCCGAACCGGTACCCACCTCGTCGCACTGCGCATCCGCCGTGCCGATCGTTTCGGTGGTTCGCACTGACATGGCCGTCATGGTGTCGCCCTCCCTGAATCCGGTGTACGCACCGGCACCTGCCCGCCTCCGCGGAAGTCATGCCTCCTCGTCTTCGAACTTCTTCCCTGTGTTGCCCGGACCGAACGTTTTTCCGCGCATCGACCCTTTCGGGTCGGTCGATTTGATGGCTTTAAGGGGTATTTGTCCCATCCGCTTACTGGTCGGTGTGTGAGGAGCGTCTCATTCCGGGCAGGTGTGGTGGTCCCGGGAACAGAAGGAGAGGACATGAGCGACAGCGGCGCGGCGGGACTGCGCACCGTCACCACCAGGATCCCCGCGCGACTTGACCGGCTGCCCTGGTCCCGATGGCACTGGATGATCGTCATCGGGCTGGGCACCGTCTGGATCCTGGACGGCCTCGAGGTCACGGTCGTGGGCAACATCGCCAGCAGGCTCTCCGAGGACGGCAGTGGACTCGCCATCAGTGACGCCCAGGTGACCGGCATCGCGGCCGCGCTGTATGTAGCCGGAGCCTGCTCCGGCGCGCTGGTCTTCGGCTGGCTCACCGACCGCTTCGGGCGCAAGAAACTCTTCCTCATCACCCTCGCCGTCTACCTGGCGGCGACCGCCCTCACCGCGATCTCCTTCTCGGCCTGGTGGTTCTTCCTCTTCCGCTTCCTCACCGGCTTCGGCATCGGCGGGGAGTACGCGGCGATCAACTCCGCCATCGACGAGCTGATCCCCAGTAAGTACCGGGGCCGCGTCGACCTCGTCATCAACGGCAGCTTCTGGCTCGGAGCGGTGGCCGGCTCCCTGCTCTCCGTGGTCGCCCTGAACACCGGCATCTTTCCCAAGGATCTCGGCTGGCGGCTCACCTTCGCCCTCGGTGTGGTCCTCGGGCTGGTGATCCTGCTCGTCCGCCGCCACGTACCGGAGAGCCCGCGCTGGATGGTCACCCACGGCCGTGACCGGGAAGCGGAGGAACTCGTGGACGGGGTGGAGCGCGAGGTGGAGTCGGAGACAGGCGCGAGCCTGCCTCCGGCCGCGTCCTCCATCACCGTCCGGCAGCGCAGGAGCATCGGCTTCGGGCTCATCGCCCGTACCGTCTTCCGCTCCTATCCCAAGAGGGCGGTCCTCGGACTCGCCCTCTTCATCGGGCAGGCCTTCCTCTACAACGCCATCACCTTCGGCTTCGGTTCGATCCTCGTGAAGTTCTTCGACGTCTCCAGCGGCGCCACCGGCTACTACTTCGCCGTCATCGCGTTCTGCAACTTCCTGGGGCCGCTCTTCCTCGGCCGCCTCTTCGACACCGTCGGACGTAGGCCGATGATCGCGGGGACGTACATCCTCTCCGGAGTGCTGCTCTTCGGTACCGCGGGGCTGTTCGGCGCCGGGGCCCTGACGGCCGTCACGATGACCGGATGCTGGTGCCTGGTCCTCTTCGTCGCCTCGGCCGGCGCCAGCTCCGCCTACCTGACCGTGAGTGAGATCTTTCCCATGGAGACCCGGGCGATGGCCATCGCGTTCTTCTACGCGGTGGGCACCGCGGCGGGAGGGATCACCGGCCCCCTGGTCTTCGCCGACCTGACACAGAGCGGAGTGGTCGGCGACACCGTCCTGGCGTTCTGCGTCGGGGCCGGTCTCATGGTGGCCGCCGGACTGGTCGCCCTCTTCTTCGCGGTGCCGGCCGAGCAGAAATCCCTGGAGGAGATCGCCACCCCGCTGTCGGCGACCTGACGGCCGGGGCGCGCGGAACCGGGCGGGCCCGGCGGCCGAACGGAGCAGCTCCGGAGTCGTGGCAGACTTGACCGGGGCACTCGGCCCGTGGCGCGCCGGCCCTCGCCGGCCCCCGGCCGGACCTCCTCCCCACGCCCGGCGGCGGCGCGAGTGACGAGTGACAGAGGAACGGCAATGACGGTGACACAGGACAGCCCTGAGCGCGCTCCCGGAATCGACGAGTTCGGTCCCGGAATCGACCCGGAGCGGCTTGCCGTCTGCCTCGGCGTCCTCGACGAACTGGACACCATCGAGGTCGACCACCCCGACGCCATCGCCGTGCGCCGGGCCACCGCGGGCATCTACCGCACGGTGAAGCAGCGCCGACGCCAGGAGCGCCGCGCCGCGAAGACCGCCCACGACAAGGCGGTCACCGAGGCGACCGCGACCGGCTCCGCCGAGCGCATCGACGACGAGACCCAGGGCGTACTGCCCTCGTCCTCGGCCACCGCCGAGATCGCGGGCATACTCCAGCGCCCCAGGTCCTGCTACATCTGCAAGACCCGGTACGTCGAGGTCGACGCCTTCTACCACCAGCTCTGCCCGACGTGCGCCCGGGAGAACCGCGCCCGCCGCGACGCCCGCACCGACCTCACCGGGCGCCGGGCGCTGCTCACCGGCGGCCGGGCCAAGATCGGCATGTACATCGCGCTGCGGCTGCTGCGTGACGGCGCCCACACGACGATCACCACCCGCTTCCCCAACGACGCCATCCGCCGTTTCAAGGCGATGCCGGACAGCGACGAGTGGATCCACCGGCTCAAGATCGTCGGGATCGACCTGCGCGACCCCGCCCAGGTGGTGGCACTGGCCGACTCGGTCGCCGCCGAGGGGCCGCTGGACATCCTGATCAACAACGCCGCACAGACCGTCCGCCGCTCCGCGCAGGCCTACAGCGAGCTGCTGAACGCGGAATCCGCCCCGCTGCCCGCGGGTGAACTGCCGGCCTCCGAGGTCATCGGGACGTTCGGCAGCGGCACCGTCGACCGGGTCGCCGCCCTGCCGGCCGCCCGCAAGGAGGGCCAGGGGCTCAGCGCCCAGGACGTCACCGACCTCGCGCTGGTCACGGGATCCGCCTCACCGGCCCGTATCGCCGCCGGCACGGCGATCGACGCGGGCGGCCTGGTGCCGGACCTGCACGACACGAACAGCTGGATCCAGACCGTCGAGGAGGTCGAGCCGATCGAGCTCCTCGAGGTCCAGCTCTGCAACTCCACGGCCCCCTTCATCCTGATCAGCCGGCTCCGCCCGGCGATGGCGCGGGCTGCCGAACGCGCCTACGTCGTGAACGTCTCCGCCATGGAGGGCGTGTTCAGCCGCGGGTACAAGGGGGCGGGACACCCGCACACCAACATGGCCAAGGCCGCGCTGAACATGCTGACCCGCACGAGCGCCCAGGAGATGTTCGAGAAGGACCGCATCCTCATGACGGCCGTCGACACCGGCTGGATCACGGACGAGCGCCCTCACCCGGACAAGATCCGCCTCGCGGAGGAGGGTTTCCACGCCCCGCTCGACCTCGTCGACGGCGCCGCCCGCGTCTACGACCCGATCGTGCGCGGCGAAGCGGGCGAGGACCTGTACGGCTGCTTCCTCAAGGACTACGCGCCTGCCGGCTGGTGAACTCCGGCCCGCCCGCCGCCGCGGCGGCGGCCCGTCCCCACGGGCCGCCGCCGCGGCTGTAGGGCCCCGGCCCGGTTATCCGGGGCCGCCGTGGTCCGAGGGGCGCGTGATCGAGCGGTGGCCGGTGAGCCCGCTGGCTGAAAGTGACCCAGGACACACGTTCCGTCGAGCGGGATGCCGCTCATTTGGCTACTCTGAACGGAACGGACGCCACCAAGGGATCCACGAAACTTCCTCGGCCGTCCTGGGACGGGTCTGTAAGCAGGCCGCCGTCCCGCCCCGTACCGGCGCCACCGCGACCGAACTGTTTCAGCCCCTGCCCCGTAAAGGGTGGGCGATACACGGTTCTCACCGCCGCAGCGTCGCCACCGCCCCGGGGTTACGCGACACATAAGGAGTCCGCGGTGACACCTGAGATGACACAGAGCGAGCAGCGCCCGGCCGAACTGACCGTGGAGCGGCCCCGCCGGCCCGAGAAGCTCCGCAACATCGAGGTCTGGGCACGGTCGGCGCCGATCCGGCTCGCCGGCTACGAGGACGATCTGGCCGAGCCCCACATCCTGCCCGGCATCGACTGACCGCTCCCGCCCCGCGTCGCACGAACCGAGCTCCCGCACCCCGCATCGGCGGGGGCCGGAGCCGTCGTCCTGCCCGGGGCCCGAGCCGTGGTCACGCCCGCGCCGTCGTCAGGGCGGGCCTGGCCGCCGGAGTGAGGCCGGCAGGGACGCGGGCCGCATGAAGTCCCGCACGTAGGTCCGGTTCCACCAGCGTCCCGTGGCCCTCAGCTCCCGCAGGTCCGTGAACGTGTAGTGGAAGACCCTGGCCCGTACGTGGATCGGTGGGGCGTCCGGGAACGGGTTGTGGCGCAGCAGCCGCAGGGTGTCCCGGTCGCCCAGGAGCAGCCGTTCGACGAAGGGCCCGAACCAGGAGTGGGCGTACGCGGGGGAGAGCGCCGCGAACCACATCATCCAGTCGAGCCGCAGGTGGTACGGGGCGAACTGGCGGGGCAACCTGCGTGGATCTCCGGGTTTGCCGCGGAAACCGTACTCGCGCCACCTGGTGCCCGCGTGGACGACCGGTTCGTCGGTGCCCTCGACCACGACCTCCAGTCGCACCCGGCTGACGCTGCCGAACGCCCCGTAGGTGTTGACCAGGTGCAGCGGGTCGAACGACCGGTTCATCACCTGCCGGCGGGAGAGGAGATTGCGGGCGGGCCGGTAGCTCAGGAGCAGGACGAGGGCGGTGACCGCGACGACCACCACCTCGTACCAGATAGGCGGGGCGGCGGCCGTGGGCGCGGGGCCGGCCAGGGGGGACCAGTCGATCACCGAGAGGGCGATGACGACGGTCAGCCAGTTCAGCCAGGCGAAGTTCCCCGACAGCACCAGCCAGAGCTGGGTGATCGCCATCAGGCCCGCCGCCGCGCTCGCCACCGGTTGCGGGGTGAACAGGAGGAAGGGCACCGCGAGCTGGGTCACGTGGTTGGCGGCCACCTCGACCCGGTGCGCCGGTTTCGGCAGCCGGTGGAAGAACCAGCTGAGCGGCCCCGGCATCGGCTGGGTCTCGTGGTGGAAGTCGAGGCAGGTCAGCCGCCGCCAGCACGCGTCCCCGCGGATCTTGATGAGCCCGGCACCGAACTCCAGCCGGAAGAGCAGCCATCGCAACAGCCACAGCACCAGGACGGGGGCGGCCGTCTCCCCGTTGCCGAGGAAGACCGCGAGGAAGCCGGTCTCCAGAAGGAGGGACTCCCAGCCGAAGCCGTACCAGACCTGGCCCACCTGGACGATCGAGAGGTACAGAACCCACGGCACCGCCCACAGCGCCATCGCCCCCCAGAGCGGCAGGTACCCGTCCACGCCGGCGGCGAGAGCGGCCGAGACGGCGGCGCCCGTCCAGGCCACCAGGGCGAAGAAGCGGTCGGAGTAGTGCAGCCGGAACAGCCCGGGCGCCGACCGCCAGGGGGTGCGGCTCAGCAGCTCGGGCACGGGGAGCATGCCCCGAGCGCCGATCAGCGCCCGGAACTGCAGGGCCGCGGAGAGGAACGCGACCAGGTAGACGACGGCGAGCGAGCGCTGGAAGACCAGCCTGCTCAGCCAGTAGCCGTCCGCGGTGAACCAGTCCATCACCGACCAGTATCAGCATCGCCCGTCCCCTGCGCCGCCGACACGGCCCGGCGCAGCGACCTGCCGAGCCGGCGGGCGTACCACCGCTGGACCACCGGCACCACGGGGCCCGCCAGGCGCGTGTACCAGATGTGGGGGCGGGAGAACGCCGTGACCGTGAACCACACCGTCCCGTCGTCCGCGAGCTCCACGACGAAGCTCTCCTCCCCGCATTCGGGATGCCGCGCCCGGGTGCCGTAGGCGAAGCCGGTGCGGTTGTGCTCGTACGCGGTCCAGACGACCTCGCAGGCGGCGGTGAAGCGCAGCGGCCCGGCGCCGATCGACACCTCGACGGTGCCTCCGGCCGAGGCCCGCTCGGCCGACGCGTTCACCCGGGCCCCGGTGGCACGGTGCATGCGCCACTCGGTGACGGCGGCGCCCGCTGTCTCGAAGGCCGCCCGGCCGCGGCCGACCGCGGTCCGGTGGCGCAGGTGGTGATAACCCTCGGGCAGCGGCCCGAGACGGGTCGCGCCGACTTCCGGGTAGGTCAGGTTGCTCATGCGGTCCTGCTTTCCGAGGGTGCGGAGGGGGCGGGGTGGTGGAGACGGCGCCAGGCGAGCAGCGAGCAGAGGGCGAAGCCCAGCGCGTTGCCCAGTCCGTGCGTGGCGGCCATCCAGGTCAGGGTGGGGTGGGGGAGTCCGGTGGCCTCGCCGAGCGCCCAGCTCAGCGCCAGCACCATGGTGACCACGAGGACGGCGGCCGACGCGGTGAGCAGCGCCCGGGCGGGGCGGTCCGGGCCGCCGGCGCGTGCCGTGCGCCAGGTCAGCAGGGCGACCGCCCACATCCCCGCGGTGAGTACGACGGCGCCCGCCAGCTCGGCCGTGTCCCCCACGAAGTAGCCGCCGAGGACCAGGAGGGTGCCCAGCGGCACGCTCAGGGCGGCGAACCGGCCCCCCGCCCCGTCCCCGGCACGGCAGACCAGGCCCGCGACGAGTGCGGCGGCGAAGCCGGCGAAGTGGAAGTGCGGCACGGTCAGGGCGAGGATCCCCAGCCCGAAGCCGAAGAGTTCGTGGCCCGAGCGCTCGGCGACGAGGGCGAGCGCGGCGACCGACGGGGTGGCCAGGGCCGTCAGGAGCGCGATCTCCGCCGGTCGCGCGCTGCGGGTCCTCGCCACGCGGAGCGGAGCGTGCGCGGCCAGAAGTACCGTACCCAGGGCGTAACAGAGGGCGAGTGCGGCAGCGGCGCCTCCGCGCGGCAGCCAGAGGGACACGGCACCCGGCACCGCGAAGTACGGCCACAGGCGCCGTATCCGGCCGAGTGCGGGATCGCCGACGAGCCCGAGGCCCATCGGTACGACCACCAGCATGCCGAGCATCACGATCAGTCCCACCAGCACGGACACCGTGCCCCACCCCCGCGTCGTCCCGCGCCGCTCCCGTACCTCCACGGGAAACTGAACACGTTCAATAGTCGCCTCCCTCAGGGTAGAGCCTGACTTGAACACGTTCAAGTCAGGCGGCTCGGTCGAACAATGGGATGAATGGTGGCAGAGTGGCGCACATGGATGATCGGGTAGCGGGTACCCCGTCACTGCCGGACGACTGGCCCGCCCACCCGGACCTCAGCCTCGCCCTGAACCGCATGGGCAGCTTCGACTGGGATCTGGACAGTGGCCTCCTGCACATGGACGAGCCCGCCCTCGAGGTGTTCGACCTGCGCCCCGGCGAGTACGACAAGCGCCCCACGTCCCTCGCCCTGCGCGTCCCGGCCGACGAGGCGGTGCGGCTGGACCACCTGGTCTCCGAGGCGCTCAAGGGCGGCCGCAACGACTACGGCGCCTACTTCCGCAGGACCCGGAGCGACGGGACCCTGTGCTGGACCCACACCCAAGGCTTCATCCGCCGCGACGGCACCGGCAGGCCCCGCCGCATCATCGGGATCGTCCGCGACGCGACCCAGGAGCTCGCCGACTCCACCGCCCGCCGGACCGTGGACGAGGAACGCCGGCGCCGTACCAGCCTGGTCGAGGGCACCACCGCCGCCCTGGCTCACGCGCGCACCGTCCAGGACGTCACCGACGTGCTGAAGAACTCCCAGGGGCTGGCACACCTGGGCGCCACCAGCCTCGTCATGGGCCTGCTGGAGTCCGGGCGCATCCACCTGGTGGCGGACGGCCCCGAGGGGGCCTACGTACCCGGCACCCGGTTCACCCGCACGGACGAGGACTACCCGATGAGCGAGGTGATCCGCACCCTCACACCCCGCTTCATCGAGTCGGCCGAGGACTTCGCGGCCTCGTACCCCGTCCTGTGGCCCCACATCAGCCATCTCGGCATCACCGCCGCCGCCTATCTGCCGCTCATCGCCCAGGCCCGTCCGATCGGCGCGCTCGGCCTGCTCTACGGCAACAAGGCGGGCTTCACGGCCGACGAGCGCAACCTCCTGGTGGCGCTCGGCAGTTCGATCGCCCAGAGCCTTCAGCGGGCCATGCTCTACGAGCAGGAGCACGATCTCGCCCAAGGCCTCCAGCAGGCGATGCTCCCGCGCCGGATCCCCGAGGTGGCCGGCGCCCAGGTCGCCTTCCGCTACCGCTCGGCGCGACTGGGGCGGGACATCGGCGGCGACTGGTACGACATCATTCCGCTGCCCAACGGCCGCGTCGGGGCCGTCATCGGTGACGTGCAGGGCCATGACACTCACGCCGCGGCCGTCATGGGACAGCTGCGCATCGTGCTGCGTGCGTACGCCGCCGAGGGGCACAGTCCCGCCACGGTCATGGCCAGGGCCTCCGTCTTCCTCCACGAACTCGACACCGAGCGCTTTGCCACCTGCACCTACGCCGAGGTGGACCCCACCACCGGGGTGCTGCAACTGGTACGCGCCGGGCACGTGGAACCGCTCGTACGGGAGGCCGACGGAAGCTGCCGCAGGCTGACCACCGAAGGCGGGCTGCCGCTGGGGCTCTCCGCCGAGTTCGGGCAGCTGGAATACCCCGTCAACACCGTGGACCTCGACCCCGGCCAGACCGTCGTGCTGTACACAGACGGGCTGGTGGAACTGCCGGGCGAGGACTTCGACGAGGGCATGAGGCTGCTGACGGCGATGGTGAGCGAGGGGCCGCAGGACCTCCAGCGGCTGGCCGACCGGCTCTGCGAGGTCGTCGACGAGCGCGGTGGCGACGACGACGTGGCGGTGCTCCTGCTGCGCCGCAGCGCCGCCTACCCGCCCCATCCGGGCGGCCGGCTCCAGCAGCACGTCGCGCAGAACGACCCGGAGGCCCTGACCTCGTCCCGCCACATGATCCGGGCGGCGGTGCGCGCCTGGGGCGCGAAGGACCGCGCGGACGAGGTCGAGCTGGCGGCGGACGAGCTGATCACCAACGCGCTCATCCACACCGACGGCGGCGCGATCGTCACGATCCGGATGCTCACCGGCTCCGGGCGGCGTCTGCGGGTCGACGTGGAGGACCGGTCCAGCGCCCTGCCGCGCCGGAGGGACGCGGGCGACTCCGGCGTCTCGGGCCGGGGCCTCATGCTCGTCGACCGGCTGGCCGACACCTGGGGAGTGGAGTCACGCGGCAACGGCAAGAGCGTGTGGTGCGAGTTCGTCCTCCCGGACCGCTTCTGAGCGGTCCCGGACCCGCCCCGCCGGGTGCGGCCGGGCCGGATGCCGCCGACGTGCCCGCCTGCGCGCGCCTGAGTTCGACAGTACGTAGCATGTCCGTGCTTGTCCGTAACCGACCATCAGGATTGACTGCGATCCCGCAGTTCTCCCGTCGATGACGCGAGGCCCCGTTGAGTACCGAGCTACTGGCACCCCTTGATCTGGCTTTCTGGCACCTCGAGACCGACACCCACCCGATGCACCTCGGCGCGCTCGCCGTCTTCTCCCCGGTGCCCCCGGTCGCCCCGCGGGACCTGCTGGAACTGCTCGGTGCCCGCGCCGCCGCCGTTCCGCGCCTGCGGATGCGGGTGCGCGACGTACTGCTGCCGGTGGGCGGAGCGGCCTGGGTCGCCGACAAGGACTTCGACGTGCACCGGCACGTCAAGCGGGTGGTGCTCGACGGCGGCGACTTCATGACCGAGGCCACCCGGCTCGCCGGTGAACTCATGGAACAGCCCCTCGGGCGGGGCCGGCCGCCATGGCAGATGTATCTGCTCGACAGCCCCGGGGGCGGGCCGTTCGCGGTGCTCGTCAAACTGCACCACGCCCTCGCGGACGGGATGCGGGCCGTCGCCATCGGCGCCGGCATCTTCGATCAGATCGCCCCGGCGGGCACCGGCCGCGCGGCGGGCCGCCGGGTATCGCTGTCCCCGCGCCCCCGGCTGCCCGGACCGTCCGAGGTGGCGGGCATGGCGCTGGACCGGATCGGGGGCGTCGGCCGGGCGCTCGGCGTCGGCGCCTCCGTCGTCCGGGCCAGCCGCCTCGACCTGCGCGGTACGACCGCCCTGACCGCGCATTCCAGCGGTACCCGGCGCATGGCCACCGTGGACCTCGACGCCGGAACGGTTCAGCGGATCCGGCGCGCGGAGGGCGGCACCGGCAACGACGTGCTGCTCGCGGTGGTCGCCGGAGCACTGCGCCGCTGGCTGCTCGAACGCGGCGAGCGGCTCCCCGGCGCGGACCCGCGCGCGCTGGTGCCCGTCTCCCGGCGCAGACCGGGCGGCGCGGCCGGCGGCAACCGGCTCTCCGCGTACCTGCTCGCCCTCCCGGTGGGTGAGCCCGACGCCCGGGAGCGGCTGCGGCTGGTGCGCACCGCCATGGACCGCAACAAGGCGGCGGGCCCGATGCGCGGTGCGGGCGCCGTCGCCGTACTCGCCGACCAGCTGCCCGCGCTGGCCCACCGGTTCGGCGCGCCGCTGGCCGGGAACGCGGCCCGGATGCTCTTCGACGTCCTGGTCACCAGCGTGCCCCTGCCGCGCTCGGCACTCTCGCTCGGCGGCTGCCCGCTACGGGCCGTCTACCCGATGGCGCCGCTCGCCCGGGGGCAGTCGCTGGCGATCGCCCTGTCCCCGTACGGCGGGCAGGTGCAGGTCGGTCTCGTGGCCGACGGCGAGGCACTGCCGGATCTCGGCCGGCTGGCGGCCGCGGTCCACGACGAGTTGTGTGCCCTCGGCGCACTCGTCCCCTCGGTGCCGGCTCCGGCCTGAGGGCTTTTCCGCGCCAGAGATCGGACTGATCGCCGCCCTTTCCCGGCTGTCGCCCGTGCGGGCCGGCTTGACGGCCCCGAGTGATCCGATGAATATTCTGTCCGACGAGGGACGACCACCGGCGGGGGCGGCACAGGCATGGAGCGCAACAGGCTCGGGCGCAGCGCGGTGGAGATCACCGCGCTCTCCTTCGGAGCGTCGGCCATAGGCAACCTCTTCACCCGGGTCGGACCCGGGCAGGCCGCCGCCGCAGTCGACGCGGCCTGGGAGGAGGGTGTCCGCCACTTCGACACGGCCCCGCACTACGGGACCGGGCTGTCCGAACGCCGCCTCGGTGAGGCCCTGCGCGCCCGCCCCAGGGACAGTTACACGGTGTCGACGAAGGCGGGCCGGCTGCTCGAGCCCCTCACGGCGGCCGAGGCGACGGCGTCCGGCGGGCTCTCGGAGGGGTTCGACGTGCCCCACACCCACCGCCGCCGTTGGGACTTCAGCGGGGACGGCATCCGCCGGAGCATCGAGGAGAGCCTCGAACGGCTCGGCCTCGACCGCGTCGACGTCGTCTATCTGCACGACCCCGACGACCATGAGGAGGCCGCCTTCCGGGAGGGGTACCCGGCGCTGGAGCAGCTCCGCGCCGAAGGCACGGTCGGCGCCATCGGCGCCGGCATGAACCGGACCGCGATGCTCACCCGCTTCGTGCGCGACACCGACGTCGACGTCGTCCTCTGCGCCGGCCGCTTCACGCTCCTGGACGGGAGCGCCCTGGACACGCTGCTGCCCGAGGCCGCGGCGCGGGGACGCAGCGTCGTCGTCGGAGGCGTCTTCAACTCCGGACTGCTCGCCGACCCCCGCCCCGGAGCGACGTACGACTACGCCGCGGCCCCCGCCCACCTGATCGACCGGGCCCTGCGCGTGCGGGCCGTGACGGAGCGGCACGGCGTCCCGCTGCGGGCCGCCGCGCTCCACTTCCCGCTGCGCCACCCGTCCGTCGCGGGCGTCCTGGTCGGCCTCCGCTCCGCCGACGAGGTACGCGACGCCGCCGCCCTGCTCCGCAGGCCCGTGCCCGAGGCACTCTGGGACGATCTGCGCGCCGAAGGGCTCCTGGACGACCGGTCCCTTCCTGCGGCGGACGGCGGCCCGGGAACCGGCGCATGACGCAGTCGGTGCCTGTCGTCGACGCCCATCACCACGCCCGGGACCTCGCCGTACGCGACCAGGACTGAATCAGGGGCGCACAACTCGCCCCCGTCCGCCGCACCTTCACCCTCGCCGAACTGGAGCCCGAGACCCGCGCCGCAGGTGTGGAAGCCACCGTGCTCGTGCAGACCGCCACCACCCCCGAGGAGACCCCCGGAACTCCTCGCCCTCGCCGCGGCCCACGATCTCGTCGCCGGCGTCGTCGGCCGGACCGACCTCACCGCGCCGGACATCGCCGACACCCTCGCCGGTTTGCGGTGCCTGTCCGGTGGCGACCGGCGGGCCGGTATCCGCCCACCAGGTCCGGAACGAGCCCGACCCCGAGTGGCTGCTGCGCCCCGACGTCCTGCGCGGACTCGGGGCCGTCGCCGCCGCAGGCCTCGCCTACGACCTGTTCGTCCGTCCGCTGCACCTGCCTGCCGCCGCCCGTGCCGCGGCGCTCGTGCCAGGGCTCACGTTCGTCCTCGACCACGCGGGCAAACCGCCGGTGGCCCGGCGGCGAACGCGGCCGTGGTCCGCCGGACTGCGGGCCCTGGCCGCACTCCCCCCACACCGTCTGCACACTCTCCGGCCTGGTCACCGAGGCCGACCCCGCGCTCCTGGACCGTCCATGACCTGCGCCCGTTCGCCGGCATCGTGATCGACGCCTTCGGCCCCGGACGGCTGATGTTCGGGTCCGACTGGCCGGTGTGCCTGCTCGCCGCTCCGAGCGCCGGCGTCCTCGAGGCTGCGCGGGCGCTCACCGGGCGCCTCGGCGAGGAGGAACTGCGGTCCGTCTTCGCGGGCACCGCCCGGCGCGTCCACGGCCTGCGGACGACCTGGATCCGCGCCGTCCGGCAGGCATCCGGCGGGCCGCTGCGGCAGGCTGGGGTCATGCCCGAACTGCCGGAAGTCGAAGCCCTGCGGGACTTCCTCGACGACCACCTCGTCGGGAAGGAGATCGCCCGCGTCCTGCCCCTCGCGATCAGTGTCCTCAAGACGTACGACCCGCCGGTCACCGCCCTGGAGGGCGCGACCGTCACCTCTGTGGCCCGCCACGGCAAGTTCCTGGACATCGCGGCCGGAGACCTCCACCTGCTCGTCCACCTGGCCCGGGCCGGCTGGCTGCAGTGGAGGGACGACTTCCCCGCGACGCCGCCGCGGCCGGGCAAGGGCCCCCTCGCCCTGCGTACGGTCCTCACGGGCGGCGACGGCTTCGACCTGACCGAGAGGGGTACCACCAAGCGCCTCGCCGTCCATCTGGTGCACGACCCGGCGGAGGTGCCCGGCGTCGCACGCCTCGGGCCCGACCCCCTGGCCGACTCGTTCGACCGGGAGACCTTCGCCCGGCTGCTGGGCGGGGTGAGCCGCCAGATCAAGGGAGCCCTGCGGGACCAGTCGTTGATCGCGGGCATCGGCAACGCCTACAGCGACGAGATCCTGCACGTCGCGAAGATGTCGCCCTTCAAGCTGACCACCGGTCTCGGCGAGGACGACATCACCCACCTGTACACGGCCCTGCGCACCACCCTCCAGGACGCCGTGGAACGCTCACGGGGCGTCGCGGCCGGAAAGCTCAAGGCCGAGAAGAAGAGCGGCATGCGCGTCCACGGCCGCGCCGGACAGCCCTGTCCCGTCTGCGGCGACACCGTCCTGGAGGTCTCGTTCAGCGACTCCTCCCTGCAGTACTGCCCCACGTGCCAGACCGGCGGCAAGCCCCTCGCCGACCGCCGCCTGTCCCGCCTGCTCAAGTAGCCGGCCGGCTGACGGCGGCGCCGGAGCCCTGGCCGAGTCCTGTGGGTGCATGCCCCACCCCCGGTACGCGATGGCCCCGTGGACCCCCGGAACCACCGAGCCCGGTAAGCCCTACACTCCGGCCTCATGCTGCGTGTACTGGCCGTCGACGACGAAGAGCCCGCCCTGGAGGAACTCCTCTACCTCCTGCGCGCCGACCCCCGCGTCAGGAGCGCAGAAGGGGCCTCGGGGGCCACCGAGGCGCTGCGCCGCATCGGCGGTGCCGTCGACGCCGGGCCGGAGGATCCCTCGGCCATCGACGTCGTCTTCCTGGACATCCACATGGCCGGCCTCACCGGACTCGACGTGGCGCAGCTCCTGGCCGGGTTCGCCGAGCCGCCGCTCATCGTCTTCGTCACCGCCCACGAGGGCTTCGCCGTGCACGCGTTCGACCTCAAGGCCGTCGACTACGTCCTCAAACCCGTCCGCCGCGAGCGCCTGGCCGAAGCCGTCCGCCGCGTCGCCGAGCAGGTCGGTGAGCGCTCCGCGCCCGTCCACGACACGGCCGCCGACCAGATCGCTGTCGAGCTCGCCGGGGTGATCCGGTTCGTCGCGGTCGAGGACATCGCGTACGCCGAGGCGCAGGGCGACTACGCCCGGCTGCACACCGCCACCGGCAGCCACCTCGTCCGGATTCCGCTCACCACCCTGGAGGAGCGCTGGCGTTCCCGGGGCTTCGTACGCATCCACCGCCGCCATCTCGTCGCGCTGCACCGCATCGACGAGCTGCGGCTCGACGCGGGCAGCATGAGCGTCCGCATCGGGGAGGCGGAACTCGCGGTCAGCCGTCGTCACACCCGCGCCCTGCGTGATCTCCTGATGCGGCAGACCGGCCGCTGACCTGCGCCTACCCCATCCACACCCCTTCCCAGGCGGCCCCCGCGCCGCCTACACTCCGAGCCCATGTCCGCAGAGAGCACCCCCCGGCGCGAAGTGGTCACGGGGGAGCCGCGACGGGTGCGTCCGCTGCCCCGCTACCGTGCCCAGTCGGAGATCGACGAGCAGACCGCCCTCGGCGGCGCCTACGTGCGCTCGCTGATGCGCAGTCAGCTCCGCGCCGGCCTCACCGCCTTCACCGTGCTCGCCCTGGTGGCCGGCACCCTGCCCCTGGTCTTCGAGGCCCTGCACAGCAACGCCGTCGTCTGGGCGGTGCTCGGCTTCGCCACCTGTCCGCCGCTCACCCTGACCGCCTGGTGGTACGTACGCCGGGCGGAACGCAACGAGCGCGACTTCGCCAGACTCGTGGAAGGCCGTCCCGCACCGTGAGCACCCCAGGCCATCCGGCATCGGTGGTGGCGGTCGCCCTCGTCGTCCTCACCACCGTTCTCGTCGGCGGCTTCGGCCTGCGGATCTCCCGCACCACCTCCGACTTCTACGTCGCCTCCCGCACCGTGCGGCCCCGGCTCAACGCGGCGGCGATCAGCGGTGAGTACCTCTCCGCGGCCTCCTTCCTCGGCATCGCCGGGCTGGTCCTCGTGCACGGCCCCGACATGCTCTGGTACCCGGTCGGCTACACCGCCGGATACCTCGTGCTGCTGGTCTTCGTCGCGGCCCCGCTGCGCCGCTCGGGGGCGTACACCCTGCCCGACTTCGCCGAAGGGCGCCTGGAGTCGCGGCAGGTGCGCCGGCTGGTCAGCGTGTTCGTGGTCGGCGCGGGCTGGCTCTACCTCGTCCCGCAGCTCCAGGGCGCCGGACTCACCCTGAAGATCCTCACCGGAGCGCCGGGGTGGCTCGGCGACGCCCTCGTCGCCTCGGTCGTGGTGATCGCCGTCGCGGCCGGCGGGATGCGCTCGATCACCTTCGTCCAGGTCTTCCAGTACTGGCTGAAGCTCACCGCGCTCCTGGTCCCCGCGATCTTCCTGGTGCTGGCCTGGCGCGGCGACGGACAGCCACGCGTCAGCTTCGACGACCAGGTGTCCGCCTTCCGCGCCGACCACCCGCTCTACGCGACGTACGGCCTGATCGTGGCCACCTTCCTCGGCACCATGGGCCTGCCGCACGTCGTGGTGCGCTTCTACACCAGCCCCAACGGCCGCGACGCCCGCCGGACGACCGTCGCGGTCCTCGCCCTGGTCGGCACGTTCTACCTGCTGCCGCCGGTGTACGGAGCGCTGGGCAGGCTCTACGCCCCCGAACTCATCCACGGAGGCGACTCCGACGCCGCCGTGCTGCTGCTGCCCGCCCGGGTGATCGGCGGCCTCGGCGGGGACCTGCTCGGCGCGCTCGTCGCGGGCGGCGCGTTCGCCGCGTTCCTGTCCACGGCGTCCGGGCTCACCATGGCCGTCGCCGGAGTGATCACGCAGGACGTCCTGCCCACGCGCGGCGTGCGGCACTTCCGGCTGGCCACCGTCCTGGCCGTCGCCGTGCCGCTGGCCGGTTCGCTGCTGGTCGGCCGCGTGCCGGTGGCCGACGCGGTCGGCATGGCGTTCGCGGTCTCCGCCTCGTCGTTCTGCCCGCTCCTCGTCCTCGGTATCTGGTGGCGGCGGCTCACCCCGCCCGGCGTGATCGCCGGACTGCTGCTGGGCGGCGGCTCCGCTCTGCTGTCCGTGGCGATCACGGTCAGCGGCGTGGTCCGCCCACCGGGCTGGCCGCACGCCCTGCTCGCCTGGCCCGCCGTCTGGTCCGTCCCGGTCGGCTTCCTCGCGATGGTCCTGGTCTCCCTGGCCACCCCGGGGCGGATACCGCCGGGCACCAACGCCGCCATGTCCCGCTTCCATCTGCCGGAAGCACTGACCTCGGGGAGCGGGCGGTGACCGGGGCCGGGATCGCCGCCGTCGCCGTGCTCACCCTGCTCCTCTTCGGCACCGGCTTCCTGCTGGGCCGCACGGCCCGGCCGGTGCGTACCAGCGACGTGGGCACCCCGGTCGAACACGCCACGTTCGAGACCCTGCACACCGCCTCCCTGGCCGCCCCGCCCCTGCGCGCCGGACTGACCGAGGAGAGTGCCCGCAGATCGGCCCGCAGGCTCCGCTCGCTGCTCGGGACCGACGCCCTCTGCCTCACCGACCGCGACCGGGTGCTCGTCTGGGACGGCGAGGGCGACCACCACGGCAAGGACGTGATGCACCAGGTGCGGGAGCTGCTCGCCAGCGGCCGGGACACCGCGTTCCACAGCGACTGCGGAGACCTGGACTGTCCGCTCCGCTGGGCGGTCGCCGTCCCGCTGACGGTCGACCACCGGGTGCACGGCACGCTGGTGGCGTACGCCCCCCGGGAATCGGCCGTGCTCGCCAGAGCGGCGGGGGAGGTGGCCCGATGGGTCTGCGTACAGCTGGAACTCGCCGAGCTCGACCGCTCCCGCACCCAGCTCATCGAGGCCGAGATCAAGGCGCTGCGGGCCCAGATCTCGCCGCACTTCATCTTCAACTCGCTGGCCGCCATCGCGTCCTTCGTACGCACCGACCCCGAGCAGGCACGGGAACTGCTGCTGGAGTTCGCCGACTTCACCCGCTACTCGTTCCGCCGGCACGGCGAGTTCACCACGCTGGCCGACGAACTCCACTCCATCGACCAGTACCTGGCGCTCGTACGGGCCCGGTTCGGCGAACGGCTGTCCGTGACCTTGCAGGTCGCCCCCGAGGTGCTGCCGGTCTCCCTGCCGTTCCTCTGCCTTCAGCCACTGGTCGAGAACGCGGTCAAGCACGGGCTGGAGGGTGCCGTGCGCCGCAGCCGCATCACCATCAGCGCACTGGACGCCGGGGCGGAGGCCGAGGTCGTCGTCGAGGACGACGGCACGGGGATGGAGCCGGAGCGGCTGCGGCAGATCCTGCGCGGCGAGGGCGGCCCCTCCACCGGGATCGGGCTGCTCAACGTGGACGAACGGCTGCGGCAGGTGTACGGGGACGACTACGGGCTCGTCATCGAGACGGGGGTCGGGGCCGGCATGAAGATCACCCTGAGGCTGCCGAAGTACCGTGCGGGCGTCCACGGATCGTGAGGCGGCGGGGCGCCCGGGCGGTAGGGGACGCCCGGCGCTCCCGGCGGCGTCCGGCGGCTCACCCCGACGGCCCGACGCCCCGACGGTGTCCGGGGCTCAGTAGAGATGGACCGCCAGATGGCCCAGCGGCAGTCCGAGCTGCCAGGCGGGCGTCCACACCTGAGCCTCGCCCTCCCCTTCCTCCGCAGTACGTCCCCTGTGCGGCGTGCCGATCGCCTCCAGGTCGGCCGCCGGCAGCTCGGTCTCCTCCAGCCACCGCCACGCCGCACGCGCCAGGGCGAGATCGGGGTCCGGCCACGTCCCGGGCCCGTGCGTCCAGCCGCTCGCACACCCACCGCCGCCAGGGCGTGCCGGCGGCGGTGAGCAGCCTCAGCTCGTCCACCTCGGCCGCGGACAGCGCTCCTGCCGCCGATGTACCGGGGAGCGGCACCGCCCCGCCGGCGAGGAAGAGGGTCAGGGCGAGGGCTTCGCGCCCGGCCCGGTACTCGAGCGACGCCGGTTCCATCAGGTCACCGTTCACGAGTACCTCGTCCGCGACGTACTCGGCGTACATCCAGGCCATCGGGACCGGCAGCCCGCCTCCTCCGGTGAGGTCGTGAAGTTCGGGACGCATCCCGCCTCGCCTCTTCCTTCGACTCGGCACGGGGGGTTCACGCGGCATTGAACCGGGGGCGCCTTCCCCGCGTGGGCAGAAGGGCAGGATCCGTCGGAGATACGAGGTGTGATGACCGCCGACCGCGGTGACGGCCCCCATGTCGTGCGGCTGCTGGGCGCCTACGTCCTCGACGCCCTGACGGAGGACGAGAGTGGTCCCGTAGCCCGGCACCTCCAGCGGTGCGACCCCTGCGCAGCCGCCTATGTGGAGGTCGCGGACGCCGTGTGCCTGCTCTCGCTGCTCGACGAGGAGGAGCTGCTGGAGTAGCCGGGCAGATTGCGTGAGAGCAGCCGCAGCGCGTAGTACGAACGGGACTTGACCGTGCCCGCCGGTATGCCGAGGGCCTGGGCCGTCTCGCCGACGCTCAGGCCACGGAAGTAGATCTGCACCAGAACCGCGCGGTGTTCCGGGCTCAGCGTCCTCACGGCCTCGCGCACGTCGAGCGCGCGCACCGCGGCCTCGGCGGTGTTCTCCCGGGCGGGGGCACTCTCCAGGACCGCGTCGCCGACCTCCGGCGGCCGGGCCTGTCGGGACCTGCGGGCGTCGATGGCGAGGCGCCTGGCCACGGTGAAGAGCCAGGGGCGCATCGAGTCGTACGGGGCGTCGAAGGCCTCGGGGTGCTGCCAGGCACGGACCAGGGTCTCCTGCAGCAGGTCCTCCGCCCGCTGGCGGTCACCGAAGGTCAGCCCGAGCAGGAAGTGGAACAGGGCCGGCCCGTGTTCCCGCTGCAGTTCCACGAGGGCCCGCTCATCGGTTGTCGCCGTGGTCATCGTGCACGTCCTTTCCCGAAGAGGCCCCAGCCGCCTCGCTCCACCTGGCGTATACGAACGCATCGCGCGGCCGGGGAACAGGCGGTGCACCGAGGTGTGCGGCGAGCGGTCGCACGGAGCGGCGAATGGTGCGGTGAACGGTCGAGAGGCAGCGATACAGCCGATTCAGGTACTTCGGACTCTTTGTCCTTGACTCACCGGTATGAATATATGTGTATTCGGATGGCCGAAATCATCCCAACCAGGAGTCGCGCAGATGATGCAGCACATCCGACCGGCCACGGTGCTCGCCGTCGCCGCACTGCTCGCCGCAACGGCCTGTACCGGCCAGGCGTCCGCGCCGCCGGGGTTCGCGGGGCGGCAGCCGTCCGTGGATCGCGGGGCGGGAGGCGGGGGAGCGGACGGGGCGCGCGCCTTCACCCTGCTGGCCTCGGGTGACGTCCTCCCGCACTCCTCGGTCATCGATCGCGCGGCTGCCGACGCCGACGGAAACGGCTACGACTTCCGCCCCATGCTCAAGGGAGCCGCTCCCCTGGTCAGGGGTGCGGATCTGGCCATCTGTCACATGGAGACGGTCTACGGGAAGAAGGGCGGCCCCTACACGGGCTATCCCTCCTTCCGCTCGCCGCCCGAGGTGGCGGCGGCCTTGCGTGCCACCGGCTTCGACTCCTGCTCCACCGCCTCCAACCACTCCATGGACGACGGTGTGGAAGGCATCGGGCGCACGCTCGACGCGCTGGACCGGGCGGGTGTCGCCCACGCCGGTTCCGCCCGCTCCGCGGCCGAGGCCCGCCGTCCGGCCGTGCTCACGGCCGGTACGGGCAAGAAGGCGGCGAAGGTCGCCCACCTCGCGTACACCTACGGCACCAACGACATCCCGCTCCCCGAGGGACAGCCCTGGGCCGTCAACCTGATCGACAAGGACCGGATCCTCGCCGACGCCCGCGAGGCCCGGCGCGCGGGCGCGGACGTCGTCGTCCTCTCCCTGCACTGGGGCACGGAGTGGCAGGAGGCCCCCGACGACATGCAACGCGAACTCGGCCGTGAGCTGACGGCCTCCGCCACCGACGGACGCCCGGACATCGACCTGATCGTGGGCACCCACGCGCACGTCCCCCAGGCGTACGAGAAGGTCAACGGCACCTGGATCGTCTACGGCATGGGCGACCAGATCGCCGGCGCCATGATCGACGACGAGGGAGCGCCCGCCCCGCGCGGCAACGAGAGCTCGATGGGCCGCTTCACCTTCGCCCCACCCGGCGAACCCGGTGGCCGCTGGAAGGTCACCAAGGCCGAATTCCTTCCCCAGTGGTTCGACCCCGTGGCCGGGCGCATCACCGACCTCGACGACCCGGCGGCCGGCGACGGGGACCGACGCCGCGAGATCCGCGACCGCATCAGTGCCGTCGTGCTCAGCCGGGGCGCCGCGCAGGACGGTCTCGTCAGGGGCAAGTGACCCGGCGGGGCGGGACGGGCCCGAGGGCGGCGGGCCTCACGGCACGACGGTGACCGGCCACCGCCCGGCCTTCACCAGCCGCACCGCCACCGATCCGACGAACCGGTGCCCGGCCGACTCCGACGCGCCGACCACCACCGCGTCCGCCTTCAGTTCGTCCGCCGCCGTCACGAGCCCGTTGTACGGGTCACCGCGGAAGGTGTGGAACTCCCACCGGACGTTCCACGTGTCCTTCAGCCGCTCGGCCGCCGTCCTGATCTCGTTCACCAGCCCCTCGGCGACCTCCCCGGTCGCCTCGGCCACCGGCGCTCCCAGCGCGGCGCCGGCCGAGAGCACCGGCTGCACGTAGACGAGGGTGAGCATCGCGTTCTGGCGGCGGGCGAGGCCCGCGGCGTAGGCCGCGGCGCGCATCGAGGAGTCGGACCCGTCGATGCCGGCGACGATCACCTTGGGTCCGTCCGTGCCGCGCTCGAACCGGTGTTGTTGCTGGTCTGTCACGGCCACGAGGTTAGCCGCTCGCCCCGGCCGCGTTACCTCCTGGGCCACCTGCCCGCCCCAAGGCCCCGCCGGACGCCGCGCGGGCGCTCGCCCCATCGGGTGCACATCACCCCTTCCCCGGTGTGGTCGGCGGGCCCGCGACCGGACTCCGTGCGAGCAGTTGGTCATGAAATATGATCAGCTTCCCGTCGGGCGCCGCCCCCTCCTGCGTCTCGCCCTCGCGCTCGGGGCCGCCACCGCCGTACGCGTGGTCGCCGCCGACCCGGCCCGCACGCCCGTCCGCCCTGGCGGAGAGCCGCTCGCCGCGGCCGCCGGCCCCCCGGCGCGTCCACGGGCCGGCGGCGCGGACTACCGGCTGAGACCCATGACCGGGCACGCCGCGCCCCGCTTCCGGCCCGCGGCGCCACCGGTGCGCACCCGTCCCTTCGAGGAGCTGCCGGAGCTCGGGCACGACGCCATGGTGCTCAGCTTCGACGACGGTCCCGACCCCCGCTACACGCCGGACATCCTCGCCACGCTGCGCAGGTACGGCGCCCGGGCCATGTTCTTCGTCTGCGGCGGGATGGCCACCGACCACCGTGACCTGCTGCGCGAGATGGCGGACGACGGCCACGTGGTCGGCAACCACTCCTGGTCCCATCCGCTGATCCCCGGTCTCTCCCGGCGCGCGATCCGTGACGAGCTGGGCCGCACCAGCGACGTGATCGAGCGGACGCTGGGCGCGCCACCCCTGTGGTACCGCGCCCCGTACGGCGCCTGGAACCGGAACTCCTTCGAGATCGGCGCGGCGCTCGGCATGGAGCCGATGGCCTGGACCGTCGACAGCCTGGACTGGACGACGCCGGGAACCGGCACGATCGTCCGCAGGGTCGAGCGGGGAGCGGCGCCCGGCGTCGTGGTCCTCTCGCACGACGCGGGCGGCGACCGGTCCCAGAGTGTGGAGGCGCTGCGCCGGTATCTGCCCGCGCTGATCGCGGACGGCTACCGGATGACCGTCCCGCACCGCAGCTGACGGTGGGCGTCGGGGGTGCCGGCCCGCACGGCCGGCACCCCCGACGGGCGAGGGGCCGCGGTCACCGCGTCTCGACGAGCCGGGCGAAGACCACCACGTTCCCGTCGTATCCGGCGGCCTTCGTGTAGCCGCCGCCGCAGGTGATGACCCGCAGTTCGGCGTACCCGGTGTCTCCGTAGACCCGGGCGCCCGGGAAGTCGTCCTTGGGGAAGACCTCGACGCCGTAGATCTCGAACACCGCCACCCTGCCGTCGTAGCGTTCCACCTCCACCTGCCGGCCCTTGCTCAGGGAGCCCAGGCCGTAGAAGACGGCGGGACCCGCCAGGTTGTCGACGTGGCCGACCACCACGGCCGTTCCGCGCTGTCCCGGAGCGATGCCGTTCTGGTACCAGCCGACGAGGTTGGGGTCCTGCGCGGGAGGCGCCTCGATCCAGCCGGCCGGGTCCAGGTTCACGTCGATCACGGGCGCGTCGACCTGGATCGCCGGGATCTGCACGCGTGAGGCGGGGGCGTAGGGGAGCGGCTGGACCGGATCGCCGGCGGTGACGGTGGCCGTGGCCGGGTCCTGAGGGCCGGCCACCGAGGCCGCGGCGGCGGGCTGCGGCGGCCCGGGAGAGGTGTCCACGCCGTTGCGCATGAGGGCGACGCCCGTGAGCATCACCAGGGCGATCGCCCCCCAGGGAGTACGTCTTCTGCGCTCGCCGCACCACTGGTCCCGGCCCATGGTTCTCCCTTCGTCACGACATGGCACAGGCTAGGTGCGGTCCGTGAGGGCGGCGATCGGAGAGGGGCGAACGGGTGGCGGACCAGGCGCCCACGGGGAGAGGCTCTGCTCTTCGGAGTAATGAGCGGATAAAAGTTCTGACGGACCGTGACCTGCGGGTCCGTCAGGTGATCGACACGAACGACGGCGTGTCGGCTCACCGAGGTGGAGCAGTACCGAAGTGCGTCGTCAACGGTCTGTGGTGAGGGTTCGTCATGGGATGCGTCCTCGTCCATTGATCCCGGAGAACAAGGCTCCGGGGCGCGCTTCCCGTTGGAGGTTCAACGATGCGTGCTTCACGCGCTCTCGCGGCGACCGCGACCGCATTCGCGGCGGTCGGGCTCGCTGCCCCGCTGGCCGTCGCGGGCGGCGGCCCGGGCAGCAACCCGAGCAACATTCCGACCAACGTCACCGTCAACCCGTCCTCGGTCCACCAGGGCGCCACCATGCAGGTGAGCGCCGAGGGCTGCGGCCGCTCCGGCGGCAAGGTGTGGTCGAACGCGTTCCCGACGGTCAACCTGTCCCCGGGCCGGGTCGGCTACGCCACGGCGCACATCCGGCACAACGCGACCCCCGGTCACTACAGCCTGTCGGTGAAGTGCAACGAGAGCGGCAACCACTTCGGGAGCGGCGGTGACGGCGGCGACCGCGGCGAAGCCGGTGACCGGGGCGAGGCCGATGACCGGGGCACCGGAGGGGACGGCGGGGACCGCGGCAACCGCGGGCACGAGACCGACGGGGTGGCGACGGCCCGCTTCACCGTGCTCCCCGGCCGGGGGGCACAGGGCGGTCTCGGCGGTTCCATCGGTCCGAGCAGCGTGGAGATGCAGGTGGGCGGCGGTCTCGTCGCCGCGGCAGCCGTGGGTGGCGCCGTCTTCCTCGTCCGTCGTCGGATGAGCGATGCGGCGGCCTGAGGCGGCGGACGTCCCGCCCGGCCCGATACGCCCGTCGCCCCGGATCCTGGAACAGGATCCGGGGCGACCGTCGTGCGCGGTGGGCGAGTCGTGCGGTCAGTGCTGACGGCCCGTCTGCCGCCGTCGCAGGGCGAAGAAGGTTCCGGCCGCGGCAGCCGTCACGAGTGCGGAGCCCGCGGCGAGCTCGGCCGGGCCCACCGGTTCGATGCTGCCGCCGAGTCCCCCCAGCACTCCGCGGGGAGCAGCGGTGGAACTGGTCGTCGGGGTGATGGCGGTGATGGTCAGTGCGGCCGTCTTCGTGGTGGCGCCGCAGCGGAACGTGACCTGGTAGACGGCGCCCCGCTTCGCGCCCTGGTCGACCGTGGCGGTGGCCGACTTCCCACGCGGGATGGTGACCGTGTCGAACACGCCCGAGAACGCGGTCGCGTCACCGGTGCAGCCGACGGCGCCCAGGGTGACCCGCCCACCCGGCGCGACGCTCGAGGGAGTGACGGTCGGCGTGAACGTGGTGGCCGTGCCGCCGGTGAGCACCTGGGCCGACGCGGCCGGTGTCATCAGGGCGCAGGCGGCGGCGCCCAGCAGAGCGACGGGAGCGACACGTATCGCGCGCATGGTGAATCCTCCGGGTCCCCGAGGAGCAGCCGCGGAACCGGTTTCCGCACGGCGTGAGAGATGCACCTCGATGCCCGGAACGCTAGGAGTGTCGCATATGGTCCGCGATCGGGGTCAGGCGAATGGGGCAGCCCTTTCCCCCGGCCGGCGCACCGGTCGGGGGCAGGACGTGTCCCGGAGCTAAGGGCTGTCCCGCACTTCCCGGCGGGCGTGCGACGACAGTTACGGCACCTCGCCGCGTTGTCGGAACGTCCCCATACATCCGGTATGCGGACGTCCCTCCGCCTTGCGATGCCCCGCATCTGACGCCGCACGCCGATCCACCGGGAAGTGCGGGACAGCCCTTACCCGCCCGCGGCGTGCGGGAACAGATCGACGAAGGGCGCGGCCGTGGCCGAGATGCCCCGGCCGAACGGGGCGTCGAAGTCCCAGATGAGGAAGAGCAGAAAGGCGATCAGCACGCTGAAGAGGCCCGCCAGCAGCAGTTCACGGAAGGTCCTGCGGATCTGGAGCGTGAAGATCAGCCCGACCGTGACCAGCGCTCCGGTGATCAGGCCGAACCAGACGACCCCCGGCATCGTCGCCCCCGCGTTCTGCCCCCGCGCGCCGCGTGCGTCGTCCGCCGCGGCCACCTGGTCGACCAGAGGCTGGTAGGCCTGCCCCTCGAGCTCCGTCCGGGGGACGTACCTCGTGACGTCGGCCCGTACCCGATCGAGCAGCCTGGTGCCTTCCGCGGTCAGGGAGCCGTGCTCCGTCATGGCCTTCCACTCGTCGTCGACGACATGGGCCACGTACGCGTCGACGTCCCCGCGGATGCGGTCGCGCACCTCGGCCGGGTAGACGGCGGAGCGCGCGCTGACCTCGTGCAGGGCCTGGGCCTCCAGGCGTACCGATTCCTGGGCGGCGCTGCGGCCCTCCCAGACACCGGCGATGGCCAGGCCGAGCACGATCGCGTACACCACGCCGATCATCATCGTCATGTACTCGATGACGTCCGGCGTCTCCGACGGGTCGTCGTCGTCGCCGATCCGGCGGTTGTTGAGGATGGCGATGGTCAGGACGACGGCACAGGCCGAGGCCATCGCGATGGTCAGGACGAGCCATTCCGACATGGGTGCCCTTCACGGTCAGCGGGACGATCGGGGCCGCAGCACTGCTACGGCGAAGACGGCGGGCGCGGTGATCACCAAGGTGAGGGAGACCAGCGAGGTGCCGCTCCTGGGTGCCTTGCGGGCAGCCTTCCGGTAGGCGGGCAGGGCGATCGGCCCGGGTGCGGGCGGGACGGGCCGCGCCGTCGGAGTGGGGGAGGGCGGGCGCGAGGGAGGTGGGGGCGGTGGGGGCGGTGGGGGTGGCGCGNACTGGGACGGACGTGGCGCGGTCGGCTGTGGGGGTTCCGGCTTGGGCGGCGGTGGCGGTGGCGGTGGTGGCGGCGGTGGAGGCGGTGGGGTCGGTTCGGGTTCGGTGATGACGGCCTCGCAATCTCCGTCGCCGGCCACGGCGACGAACGAGTCGCCGTCCCCCTGCCCGACGGTGGCGATCGCGCAGGAGTCGCCGACGGCGGGTGCCGGTACGGCGAGCAGCCAGAGCAGGGCAACGGCGGCCACGAGCCGCCGTATGGGTGATCCGTACACGCCGGGGAGCATGTTCCCCGGCGGGGCGTCACACGCGGGGGGCCGGGCTGATTCGCCCGATGGAGGGTACGTCCGGCTGTTCATGTTTGGGCCCGACGACGAAGGATCGCGCGCCGGGACGAACACGGCGGTGTTCTGCGGCCGTACGCGAGCCAGGGGAGAGGCGGGCCCGCGTACCGGCCGGCGGGGGAGCGGAGGGGCTCGGCGCGAACGCCTGGCGGAACGCCTCGTTCGAGCGACGGCACGGTTCTCCCGGCGCAACTGGCTCCGCCGGCGGCGTGCGGTCAGGAGACGGGTCCGTCGTCGACCTCTACCGCCGGACCGGGGTGCCGCGGCCTCAGGTCATGACGCGCCGACGGCGGCTTCGGCGCGTCCGGTGCGGCGGTGTGGGCATGGGCCACAGCTCGGACGCGGGAGGGAGTGCGTGACCTGATGGGCCGGGGCGCCAGGGTGCCCTGGCGCCCCGTCCTGTAGGGCCACGGCTTCCGGCCGACGGGGTGAGATGCCCGACGGTCGCGGGCCGGGCGATGCCCCCGTACGCCGGGGACACGGGCCGGCGGTCCGCCGGGCAGGGCACCGGCTGTTCCGGGTCGCGGTGGCGCCGTACGGAAACGGGACGCGGGTGAACGCCGACGGCCAGTGGGCTCGGCGCCGGACGATCACGCCGGAGTTTCGGTTCGGAAAGACCCGGAACTCGGAAAACGTGGACACCGACAAGTGGGTACGGCGGTTTACCGTTTCCCGCCCGACTCGGTCCGGTCGAACAATCGGCGCGCGGGTGACCGCCCGAGAAGTGGCCCGCCATATCAGCCACATGGCTGAAAATGCCGTCGAAGGTGTCACCGTCAAGCGATGCGTGCCACTCCGCTCCACCGACGGTATCCAGCGGCAGCCGCTCGACTGTCGACCGGTCCGCGCATCGGCCGGCGAAGTCGGGGTACCAACAGGCTTGGCGGCGGGGGGACATGGCACCCCTTGGTATCCGGCGTAAAGCCCGTCGGCTCCTGTGCTGGTGGCCGGGAAGTCATTTCGTGCCGGTCCGTCGCCGCATGTTCACGCGCAGCGACGGACGTTGCACATGCCACTGGTGTGTGACCAATAACGGATCTCTAATTTCCGTTTCCGCTCGCTCTCCTGGCGGCCGGTCAGTAGCCTCTGGACAACACTGACCATGAACATGGCCGGATCGCCGTGGCGACTTGTTGGAGACATCGATGGAGCGTCCCGCCTGGGCACCGCAAGGCATTGACATCTCGGTGCCGAGCGTGTCTCGCATGTACGACTTCTATCTGGGCGGTTCGCACAATTTCGAGGTGGACCGGGAAGCGGCCCGCAAGGCCATGGAGTTCCTGCCGGGTCTTCCCAAGATCATGCAGGCGAATCGGGCCTTTATGCGCAGGGCGGTGCTCCACGCAGCCCATTCAGGCATCAGCCAGTTCCTGGACATCGGCTCCGGCATACCGACATTCGGCAATGTCCACGAAGTGGCCCAGGCCGCCGACCCGGAGGCACGGATCGTCTACGTCGACCACGACCCGGTCGCCGTCGCCCACAGCCAGGCCGTCCTCGAGGGCAACGAGCGGACCGTGGTCGCCGCCGCGGACCTCCGCAAGCCCCGCGCCATCTTGGACGCCCCGGAGGTCCGCGGACTCCTCGACCTGGACAAGCCCGTGGCCCTGCTGCTCGTCGCGGTACTCCACTTCATCGAGGACGCCGACGACCCGTACGCGGCCGTCGCCGAACTGCGTGACGCGCTGGCGCCCGGCAGTCTGCTCATCCTGACCCACGCCTCCTACGAGGGCATTCCGCTCCCGCAGGAGGAGGCGGGTGGCGCGGTCGGCGTCTACCGCAGCATCCGCAACCCCCTGGTCATGCGGTCGCGCGCGGAGATCAGCCGGTTCTTCGAGGGGTACGAGATGGTCGAGCCCGGCCTCGTCTTCATGCCCGACTGGCGTCCCGAGTCCCTCGAGGGGCGGGCCCAGGAAGACCCGTTCGCCTCCTCGGGCTTCGCCGGGGTGGGGCGCAAGGCGTGAGCATTCCCGCCCAGGCGTCCGGCACGCCGGACGCGGAACCGGACGGCCCCGAGGGCCGGCTCAGACGATTCGCCACCATCTGGAGCCGGGCCATCTTCCCGTCCACCGCCACCTCGATGACCCGCCCGGAGTTCGAACAGCATCTGCTGCCGCTCGCCCGGGAGCTGGACGCCATCCTCCACGCGCGGCCCTTCGACGCCACCCCCGCCCACCGGGTGGGCGGCGCGCTGGTCGCGGCGCACTGCACCGACCCCGACGCGCTGACCTCCACGCTCGGCGTCATCGACTCCTACCTGGTGCTCTACTGCGGTGGCAACGGCCCGGTGGAACTCTCCACGGAGGACAGCCGGGCGCGGTGCGCCCGCATCCAGCACGCCCTGGCCGGGGGGTTCACGCAGGCACTGCGCGAACGCACCCTCGCCGAGCAGGAGGCCATCGCACGCTCGGCGCTCGCCGCCCGCTCACAGGCCGAACAGGCTCTGCACGCCACGGAGGCACGCTTTCGCGCCGTGTTCAAGGACGCCGCCATCGGCATCGGCATCGCCGACCTCGACGGCAACATCCTGGAGATCAACGACACCCTCACCCGGATGTTCGGCGGCCTCGAGCACCACGTCCGCAGTCACAAGGTGCACGAGTGGGTCCACCCGGAGGACTCGCCGCACGTGTGGAAGTACTACGGCGAACTGGTGCGCGGCGAGCGCGAGCACTACAGCGTCGAGAAGCCGTACTACCGCAACGACGGCACGGTGTTGTGGACCAACCTCACGGTCTCACTGCTGCGGGACGCGAAGGATCAGCCGCAGTACCAGCTCGCCCTGTTGGAGGACACCACCGAGCGGAGGCTGCTCAACCTGCGGCTGCGCTACGAGGCCACCCACGACGCGCTCACCGGACTGCCCAACCGGACCCTGTTCTTCGAGCGTCTGGAGAAGGCCCTCACCCCCAGGGAGGGCATGCGCTTCGGGCTCTGCTACCTCGACCTCGACGGCTTCAAGGCGATCAACGACAGCCTGGGCCACGCGGCCGGTGACCGGCTCCTGGTCGAGGTCGCCGACCGGCTGCAGAGCTGCGCGACCGCACCGGGCGAGATGGTCGCCCGGCTCGGCGGGGACGAGTTCGTGGCCCTGACGACCGGACCCCGTACCGAGGACGAGGTCGACGAACTGGCCGCCCGCATCCTCTCGGCGCTCGCCACGCCCATCCGCCTCGACGGGCGGGAGCTGACCGTACGCGGGTCCATCGGCGTCGTCGAGGGTCCCTCCGGCGAACGCACCGCCGCCGAGGTGCTGCGCAGCGCGGACATCACCATGTACCGGGCCAAGGCCGCCGGCGGCAACCGCTTCGCGCTCGCCGACGCGGAGGCCGACGCCCGTGCCATCACCCGGCACGGGCTCACGACGGCCCTGCCCACGGCGCTGGACCGGGGGGAGTTCTTCATCGAGTACCAGCCGCTCGTGCACCTGCACGACGGCAGCGTGCACGGCGCGGAGGCGCTCGTGCGCTGGTGCCACCCGCAGCACGGTGTGCTGGGGCCGGACCGCTTCATCCCGCTCGCCGAGCACACCGGTCTCATCGTGCCGCTCGGGCGCTGGGTGCTGGAGGAATCCGTGCGCCAGGCCAACCACTGGCAGGAGCGGCACACCGACGGAGGCCCCCTGCGGATCAACGTGAACCTCTCGCCTACCCAGCTCCACCACCCCCGGCTGGTCGCCGAGACCGTCGACGTACTGGAACGCTCCGGGCTGGAGCCGGGGGCGCTCTGCCTCGAGGTCACCGAGTCCGCGCTGATCGGGGCGGACGACGACCTGCTGAAGCCGCTGCGCCAACTCGCGGAGATGGGCGTCGACATCGCGCTCGACGACTTCGGGACGGGGTACTCGAACCTGGCGAACCTGCGGCGGCTGCCGGTGAGCGTGCTCAAGCTGGACCGTTCCTTCACGCAGGGGATGCAGCACCACCCGGCCGATCCGGTCGACCTGAAGATCGTCGAGGGCATCGTCTCGCTCGCCCACAGCCTGGACCTCGCGGTCACGGTGGAGGGCGTGGAGACCGGTGCGCAGGCGGAGCAGTTGAGGCAGCTCGGCTGCGACACCGCCCAGGGCTGGTACTACGCCAGGCCGGGGGCCCCGGACCGGATCCACTCCCTGCTGCTGGCGGACGCCGTCTGACGTACCCCTTCCTCAGCCGTCGGCTGCCCCTCAGCCGTCCGGCGGCTCACGCCAGCCGCCGGACGGTTCCCCGGGGCCGCAGGTCGGCTGCTCCCTCAGCCGCCGGACGGGCCGGGTCCGCCCCCGGCCGCGGGGCCGGCGGGCGGCGCCCCCAGGAGCATGCGCTGCAGCTCGCGCGCCGCGCGCGGTGGTTCGACGTCGCTGCGGTGGGCGAGCGCGATGGTGCGCCGCAGGCCCGGCGAGGCCAGCGGCGTCGTCCGCAGGTCCTGGCCGGCCCGTACGGCGACCATACGGGGCACCACCGCGATCCCGAGCCCGGCGCGTACGAAGCCCAGTACGGCGTCCATCTCGCCGCCCTCCACCGTGAACGAGGGCTCGAAACCCTCGGCGCGACAGGCGGCGACCGTCAGTTCGCGCAGGTCGTAGCCGTGCCGGAACATCACCAACGGCTCGTTCTCCAGGTCGGCGATGTGCACGGCCCCCCTCCTTCCGGGCGCGGGCCGGCCGGCCGACGACACCACCACCAGGTCCTCCTGCAGGAGCTCGACCGTGGTGAGCGCGGGGGAGGCCGCGGGCAGCGGCAGCACGAGCAGCGCGAGGTCCAGGGCGCCCCGCGCCAGCTCCCGTACGAGGTCGTGGGAGCCGCCCTCCTCGATCAGCAGCCGGATTCCCGGGTGCGTGCCGTGGAAGGTGCGCAGGACCTCGGGCAGCAGACCCGTGCAGACACTGGGGGTGGCGCCGAGCCTGATTCGTCCCCGGCGCAGCTGGACCAGTTCCTGCACCTCGTGCCGGGCGGTGTCGGCGTCCGCCAGGATCCTGCGGGCCAGCGGGAGCAGGGCCTCACCCGCGTCGGTGAGGGTGATGTTGCCCCGGGCCCGGCTGAACAGTTCGGCGCCCAGCTCTCTCTCCAGCGCCTTGATCTGCTGGGAGAGGGAGGGCTGGGAGACGTGCACCTCCTCGGCGGCGCGGGTGAAGTGCCTGGCCTCGGCCACGGCCACGAAGTAGGTGAGCTGCTGGAAGTGCATGGGACCGACGCTACCCCGCTGCATAGCCGATGCCTATGAACATGACTCGTTTCATGTTTTGGACTGATGGTCTCCCGTACCTCTAGCGTCGTGTCCATGGCATTGGCAACGCGGACGGACCGACGGCCGTCCATGACGCGTACGCTCTGGGACTCGTCCGTCGGGAAGAAGACGATCATGGCCGTGAGCGGCCTGGTCATGCTCGGTTACCTGGTGGTGCACATGCTGGGCAACCTGAAGATCTTTTTCGGATCGGACGAGTTCAACCACTACGCGCACTGGCTCCGGACACTCGGCGAACCCTTCCTGCACTACGAGTGGGCACTCTGGATCGTCCGCGTGGTGCTCGTCGCGGCCGTCGTCCTGCACGCCGTCTCCGCGTACCAGCTGAGCCGCCGGGACCTCCGGGCGCGTCCGACGGCGTACGTGCACAAGCGGGCGCGCGCGAGCTACGCCACCCGCACCATGCGCTACGGCGGCCTCATCCTCGCGCTGTTCATCGTCTGGCACATCCTGGACCTGACCACCGGCACGGTCCACCCCGGCGGATTCCAGCCCGGGCACCCCTACCAGAACGTGCTCGACACCTTCTCCACCTGGTACGGCAACGTCGTCTACATCGTCGCCGTACTGGCCCTCGGCCTGCACGTCCAGCACGGTTTCTGGAGTGCGGCGCAGACCCTCGGCGTGGGCAACGCGACCCGGGACCGCGTACTGAAGGCCCTCGCCAACGTCCTCGCAGTGGTGCTGACGGCCGGATTCGTCTCCGTACCCGTCGCCGTCATGACCGGAGTGGTGAGCTGACATGAGCGACTACACGAACTACCGGACCGGCGAGCCCGTCGTCGACTCCAAGGCACCCGAAGGCCCCGTCGCCGACCGCTGGGACACGCGCCGCTTCCAGGCGAAGCTCGTCAACCCGGCCAACCGCCGCAAGCACACCGTGATCGTCGTCGGCACCGGGCTGGCCGGCGGATCGGCCGGCGCCACCCTCGCCGAACAGGGCTATCACGTCGTCCAGTTCTGCTTCCAGGACTCACCCCGCCGGGCCCACTCCGTTGCCGCGCAGGGCGGCATCAACGCGGCGAAGAACTACCGCAACGACGGCGACTCCGTGCACCGGCTCTTCTACGACACCGTCAAGGGCGGCGACTTCCGCGCCCGCGAGTCCAACGTCCACCGCCTGGCCGAGATCTCCGTGGAGATCATCGACCAGTGTGTCGCCCAGGGAGTCCCCTTCGCCCGCGAGTACGGCGGCCTGCTCGACAACCGCTCCTTCGGCGGGGTCCAGGTCTCCCGGACCTTCTACGCCCGCGGCCAGACCGGACAGCAGCTCCTCCTCGGCGCCTACCAGGCGCTCTCCCGCCAGATCGCCGCCGGCAACGTCGAACTGCACGCCCGTACCGAGATGCTCGACCTGATCGTCGTCGACGGCAGGGCGCGCGGCATCGTGGCCCGCGACCTCGTCACCGGGAGGATCGACACCTACTTCGCCGACGCGGTCGTCCTGGCCAGCGGCGGATACGGCAACGTCTTCTACCTGTCGACGAACGCCATGAACTCCAATGCCACCGCCGTCTGGCGGGCCCACCGCAGGGGCGCGTACTTCGCCAACCCCTGCTTCACCCAGATCCACCCCACCTGCATCCCGCGTACCGGCGACCACCAGTCCAAGCTCACGCTGATGAGTGAATCGCTGCGCAACGACGGCCGCATCTGGGTGCCCAAGGCGAAGGGTGATCAGCGGCCCGCCGGCGAGATCCCCGAGGACGAGCGCGACTACTACCTGGAGCGCATCTATCCGGCCTTCGGGAACCTGGTGCCCCGCGACATCGCCTCCCGCGCCGCGAAGAACGTCTGCGACGAGGGCCGCGGCGTCGGACCGGGCGGCCAGGGCGTCTACCTCGACTTCGCCGAGGCCATCCAGCGCATGGGCAGGGCCGCGGTCGAGGAGAAGTACGGCAACCTCTTCGACATGTACGCGCAGATCACGGCGGAGAACCCGTACGAGACCCCGATGCGCATCTACCCGGCCGTGCACTACACGATGGGCGGGCTCTGGGTCGACTACGACCTCCAGACCACCGTTCCGGGACTGTTCGCGATCGGCGAGGCCAACTTCTCCGACCACGGGGCCAACCGGCTCGGCGCCTCCGCCCTGATGCAGGGCCTCGCCGACGGCTACTTCGTCCTGCCGTCCACCATCAACGACTACCTCGCGCGCCACCCGCACAGCGAGGAGATCGACGACCGCCACCCGGCGGTCGCCGAGGCCGTCGCCGAGACCGAGGACCGTCTCCACCTCCTGCTCGCCGTCGACGGTGACCGTACCCCGGACTCCTTCCACCGCGAGATCGGCGCACTCATGTGGGAGTTCTGCGGCATGGCCCGCACCGAGGAAGGGCTGCGCGAGGCCCTGCACCGCATCCCCCGGATCCGTGAGGAGTTCTGGCGCCGCGTCAAGGTGCCGGGCACCGGCGAACAGCTCAACCAGGCGCTGGAGAAGGCCAACCGCGTCGTCGACTACCTGGAGCTCGCCGAGCTCATGTGCCTCGACGCACTGCACCGCGCCGAATCCTGCGGCGGGCACTTCCGCGAGGAGTCGCAGACCCCGGACGGCGAAGCCGCCCGCAGGGACGAGGAGTTCTCCTACGTCGCCGCCTGGGAGTTCGGCGCCACCGGCGACGCCCCCGTCCTGCACAAGGAAGACCTCGTCTTCGAGTACGTCCACCCCACCCAGCGGAGCTACGCATGAAGCTCACCCTGCGCGTCTGGCGCCAGCAGAACGCCGAAGCACCCGGCGCGATGGTCACCTACGAAGTCGACGGGATCTCGCGGGACATGTCGTTCCTGGAGATGCTCGACACCCTCAACGAGGAGCTCATCCTCGGCGGTGACGAGCCCGTCGCCTTCGACCACGACTGCCGCGAAGGCATCTGCGGCGCGTGCAGCCTCGTCATCAACGGCGACGCCCACGGCCCCGAACGCACCACCACCTGCCAGCTGCACATGCGGTCCTTCCAGGACGGTGACACGATCGACGTGGAACCGTGGCGTGCCTCGGCCTTCCCCGTGGTCAAGGACCTCGTCGTCGACCGTTCGGCCTTCGACCGGATCATCCAGTCCGGCGGATACATCTCCGCCCCCACCGGGACAGCCCCCGACGCGCACGCCACCCCGGTGCCCAAGCCGGACGCCGACTTCGCCTTCGAGCACGCCGAGTGCATCGGCTGCGGTGCCTGCGTCGCCGCCTGCCCCAACGGCTCGGCGATGCTCTTCACCTCGGCGAAGGTCAACCACCTCAACGTGCTCCCGCAGGGCGCCCCCGAGCGGGAGACCCGGGTCCTCGACATGGTCGCCACCATGGACGAGGAAGGCTTCGGCGGATGCACCCTGACCGGGGAGTGCGCCACCGCCTGTCCCAAGGGCATTCCGCTGCCGTCGATCGCCGCGATGAACAAGGAGTGGCTGCGGGCCACCCGCAAGGTACGCCGCTGATCCCGGCGCTGCGACGGAACGAGGCCGACGCCCCGGTGACCGGGCGGGACCGCCCCGCCCGGTCACCGGGCCGTTCGCGGCTCACTCCCTCCGCAGCGCCTTCGCGAGGTAGGGGGCCGTGCGGCTGCCCGCCGCCCTCGCCACCTGCTGCGGGGTGCCCGTGGCGACGATGCGCCCGCCGCGGTCCCCGCCGCCCGGTCCCAGGTCGATCACATGGTCCGCGCCGGCCACCACCGCCATGTCGTGCTCCACGACCACCACGGTGTCGCCTGCCTCGACCAGACCGTGCAACTGCCGCATGAGCACCTCCACATCGGCAGGATGGAGGCCCGTCGTCGGCTCGTCGAGCAGATAGAGGGTGTGCCCCCGGCGGACACGCTGCAGCTCCGTGGCCAGTTTGATCCGCTGGGCCTCCCCACCCGACAGTTCCGTCGCGGGCTGACCGAGCCGCAGATAGCCGAGCCCCACGTCCAGCAGGGCCCGCAGACTGCGCTCCGCCGACGGCGTCCCCGCCAGGAAACCGGCTGCCGCCTCCACCGTCAGGTCCAGCACCTCCGCGATCGTGAGGCCGCGCAGGGTGACCTCCAGGGTGGCCGGGTTGTACCGCGCACCGTGGCAGTCCGGGCAGGGGGTGTACGTACTGGGGAGGAAGAGCAGTTCCACGGAGACGAACCCCTCGCCCTGACAGGTCTCGCACCGCCCGCCCGCCACGTTGAACGAGAAGCGGCCCGCCCGGTACCCGCGCTTCCGTGCCGTCCCCGTGGCCGCGAACAGCTTCCGTACGACGTCGAACAGCCCGGTGTACGTGGCCAGGTTGGAGCGTGGCGTACGGCCGATGGGCCGCTGGTCCACCTGGACCAGCCTGTCCACCGTCTCCAGCCCCTCGGCCGACGCGCAGCCGCGGGCCGCGGTGTCCGGGGCCTCCGTGGTGTCCGCCGGCCGCCGGTCCGCGAGCACCCCCGCCAGGACCTGGCCCACCAGGGTGGACTTGCCCGACCCGGACACCCCCGTGACGGCGGTCAGCACCCCGAGCGGGACCGAGACGTCGACACCGCGCACGTTGTGCAGGTCCACCCCGTGCAACGTGATCCGGCCGGCCGGGGTGCGCGGCTCCCGTGCCGGCGGCGGCTCCTCGTCGAACAGGAACCGCCGGGTCGCGGACCCCGCCACCCCGGCGAGCCCCTCCGGCGGCCCGCTGTGCAGCACTCGGCCCCCGTGCTCGCCCGCCAGCGGCCCCACGTCCACCAGCCAGTCCGCCTGGCGCACGACGTCCATCTGGTGCTCCACCACGAAGACCGAGTTCCCCGCCTCCTTCAGCCTGCCGAGGACGCGGAGCAGCGACTCCGTGTCCGCGGGATGCAGGCCGGCCGACGGTTCGTCCAGCACGTAGACGACGCCGAAGAGCCCCGAGCGCAGCTGTGTGGCGAGCCGCAGGCGCTGGAGTTCGCCCGAGGACAGGGTCGGGGCCGTGCGGTCCAGGCTGAGATAGCCCAGACCCAGCTCGGACACGGGCTCGATCCGGGCCAGCAGGTCGGCCGTGAGCACGCGCGCCGTACCGTCGCCCCCCGCTGCCCGCAGCACCTCGGTGAGGGTCGCGAGGGGCAGCGAGACGAGGTCGGCGATCGTCCGGCCCGCGAAGGTGACCGCCATCGCCTCGGGACGCAGCCGGCTCCCCCGGCACACCGGACACGGCTCGGCGGTGAGGAAGCGTTCGGCCTTCGCCCGCAGCGTACGGCTGCGGGTATCGGCGAACGTGTGCATCACGTAGCGACGCGCACTCATGTACGTGCCCTGATAGGGGCGCTGGATCCGGCCCGCCTCGCGGACCGGGCGGACGGTGACCACCGGTTGTTCGTCGGTGAACAGGATCCACTCCCGCTCCCGCGGATCGAGCTCCCGCCACGGCCGGTCGACGTCGTGGCCGAGGGCGTCCAGCACATCGCGGAGGTTCTTGCCCTGCCACGCCCCCGGCCAGGCCGCGATCGCCCCGTCCCTGATCGACAGCGACGGATCGGGTACCAGCAGCTCCTCGGAGGTGCGGTGGACGCTCCCGAGTCCGTGGCACTCGGGGCACGCCCCGGCCGCCGTGTTCGGCGAGAACGCGTCGGAGTCGAGCCGGCGGGCCCCCGCCGGATAGGTGCCCGCACGTGAGAACAGCATGCGCAGCGAGTTGGACAGGGTGGTGACCGTACCCACCGAGGACCTGGCGCCGGGTGCCGACCGGCGCTGCTCCAGGGACACGGCGGGCGGCAGACCGGTGATCTCACCGACGTCGGGCGCACCGACCTGGTGGATCAGCCGGCGGGCGTAGGGGGCCACCGACTCGAAGTAGCGCCGCTGGGCCTCGGCGTAGATCGTCCCGAACGCCAGAGAGGACTTTCCCGACCCCGAGACGCCCGTGAAGACCGTCAGGGTGTCACGCGGGATGTCGACGTCCACGGCACGGAGGTTGTGCTCACGAGCGCCGCGCACCCGGACGTACGGATCGTGGGGGGTGGACATCGGCGGCAGGGCTCCGTAACGGTCGGCGGGCGGACACGGCTGTGCCGGTGATCCTGCCGCATCGCCGGATACGCTGCATGCCGCTCTCCTTCTCGCTCTGCTCGCGCAGGCGGCGGGCCTTGTCCTGGAGTCGCTGCCGCTGGTCCGGGTCGGTGGCGCGCTCCGCCGCCTCCTTCAGTTCCTGCGCCTTGGCGCGCATCTGCCGGGCACGGCCGCCGGGCTCTCCTGCAACGCTCATGATCACTCCTGCATCTGTGGGGGAGCGGACAGGATCAGGGAAGCAGCGCCCGCGCCGCCGTGCATCTCGAACGGCCACCCACCGCGATCGCCGCAGCTGGGCGCCGGTTCCCCGCCCGGCGAAAGACGGTTCGGCCCGTGCACGAGGGGTACGTGGGAGGCGACCACCGATGTCAGGGGAGCGGAGGAGGACCATGAGCGAGCGCCGCTCGAAGGAAGCCGCGGACACGGACGGGGAGGACACCGGCACCCCCCTTCCCAGGGACATGCCCGACCAGCAGATACAGGCGGGAGAGGACCCACTGGACGTGCCCGTCCTGCCCAGGACGCCCGGGCAGGACGCGGACGGGACCGGTGGCGAGGGCGCCGGTGCGGAGCTGCCCGAACTGGACGAGTCCGGAGCGGGCCGCGACGAGCCGCTCCAGGCGGGGGTCCATCCCGAGCACCCCGCACCGGACGAGCCGTCCGGCTGAGAGGGCCTGTCCGGGGGGCGTGCGGGGGCACTCGGGGTGGCCCTGCACGCCTTCGCACGGGCCACCGGGCCGCGAAGATGACAGGATTGACGCATGGACGTGTGGCGCAGGAACCGGGTGACGGTGACGGGCCCCGAGGACGGCCCGGTAGTGGTGCTCTCCCACGGATTCGGCTGTGACCAGAACCTGTGGCGTCTGGTGGTGCCGCTCCTCGACGACCGCTTCCGGGTCGTCGTCTTCGACCATGTGGGGGCGGGACGCTCCGACATGTCGGCATGGGACGCGGAGAAGTACTCGACCGTCGAGGGGTACGCCCAGGACGTCGTTGCGGTCTGCCGGGAGTTCGCGCCCGTGCCCGTGACGTTCGTGGGGCATTCGGTGAGTGCCATGATGGGCGTCGTGGCCTCGGTACAGGAGCCGGAGCTCTTCGAGAAGCTGGTCCTGCTCACCCCCTCGCCGCGCTACGTCGACGACGCCGGCTACCGGGGCGGATTCAGTGCGGAGGACATCGAGGAACTCCTCGACTCGCTGGAGAGCAACTACCTGGGCTGGTCCGCGACGATGGCACCCGTGATCATGGGCACCCCGGACCGTCCGGAGCTCGGCGAGGAGCTGACCAACAGCTTCTGCCGGACGGACCCGGAGATCGCACGCGTGTTCGCGCGAACGACCTTCCTCTCCGACCACCGCGCCGCCCTGGCCGGCGTGACGGTACCGACCCTGGTCGCCCAGAGCGCACGGGACGCCATCGCCCCGCCCGAGGTGGGTGCCTACGTGCACGCCCACATCCCGGGCAGTGAACTGGTCACCCTGGACGCGACGGGCCACTGCCCCCAGCTCAGCGCCCCGCGGGCCACGGCCGACGCCATCGCCTCCTTCGTGCTGGAGCGGTGATGGAGGGTACGGGGGCCGACGGGGGCCGGGGGAGGGCAGGTGGCGAACCCGGGCGGACGGAAATGGCGGCCCTGCTGGGCGACAACGCCGAGGACCTCTACGAGAACGCGCCGTGCGGATATCTCTCCACCCGGCTGGACGGCCGCATCGTCAAGATCAACGGGACCCTGCTCAAATGGCTCGGCATGCGGCGCGAGGAGGTGGTGGGTCACAAGCGCTTCTCCGACCTGCTCACCGTCGGCGGCCGGCTCTACCACGAGACCCACTTCGCCCCGCTGCTGACCATGCAGGGCGAGGTCAGCGGCGTCGCCCTGGATCTGGTGGCCGCGGACCGCGGCGTACTGCCCGTCCTGGCCACGTCGGTCGTCAGGACGGGCACCGACGGCGAGCCGTTGCTGATCCGCACCACCCTCCTGGACGCGCGCGACCGGCGCGCGTACGAGCGGGAGCTGCTGCGGGCCCGGCGGGAGGCCGAGCACGAACGCGTGCGCCTGCAGCGTCTCGCGACCACCCTGCAGCGGTCGCTGCTGCCCCCCGTACTCGTATCCGTCCCCGGTCTCGACGTGGCGGCGCACTACCACATCGCCTCGTCCGACGAGGTGGGCGGCGACTTCTACGACCTCTTCCCCCTGGCGTCCGGCAGTTGGGGTTTCTTCCTCGGGGACGTCCGGGGCAAGGGCGCCGAAGCGGCGGCCGTCGCCTCCCTCGCCCGCTACACCCTGCGCGCGGCGGCCGTCTACGACCGGGACCCCGCCAGGGTCCTGGGCGCTCTCAACTCGGTGCTCATCGACGGGGAGAACGTTGACGAAGAGCCGCGCTTCTGCACCGCCATCTTCGGCCGGCTGGCGCCCGAGGGCGAGGATCGGGGCTTCCGCGTGGCCCTGGCGAGCGGCGGCCACCCGCCGGCCGTGCTCATGCGCTCCGACGGGAGCGCCGACTTCCTCCCGACCCCGGGAGGCCAGCTGGTCGGCGTACTCCGCGACGCGGACTTCACGGGCACCGTCGTGCATCTGGGCCTCGGGGACACGCTGCTGCTCTACACGGACGGCCTGCCCGAGGCGCACACCGCCACGGGCGACGGCCGGTACGGTGACGAAGCACTGCTGGAGTTCACCCGGGCCCTGGCACCCACCTCCGCCCCCGCCGCGATCGAGGCCCTGACCGCACTTCTGGACTCCCTCGGCCAAGGCCTCGACGACGACACCGCGCTCCTGGCCCTCAGCGTCCCCGCCGTGCCCGCGCCCGAGCCCGCCGCCGGGAGGCCCGGCAGCCGGGAACCGTGAGGCGCGGTCCTGCCCTTCGCCCCGGCAGGTGCCCCGCTGCCCTTCACGGGCTGTGCCCCGGTTCCCTGCGGATCGTCGCGGCCCGCCGGGTACTGCGGGACAGCCCTTAGGGTGGTCGCCGTGAGAAGAGACGACGCCCGGCCGCTGGCCGTGTTCGACCTGGACGGAACGCTCGCCGACACCGGACACCGGCAGCACTTCCTGCAGGGACGCCGACGGAACTGGGCCGCGTTCTTCTCCGCCGCCTCCGACGACCCGCCGCTGGCCGAAGGCGTGAGCCTGGCTCTGGCGAGCGCGGAGGAGTGCGAGGTCGTCTACCTGACCGGCAGGCCGGAGCGCTGCCGCCGAGCCACGCTCCTCTGGCTGGAACGGCAGGGGCTGCCGCGCGGCCGCCTCTTCATGCGGCGTGAGGACGACCGGCGGCCGGCCCGCCACACCAAGCTGGAGATCCTCGAGCGGCTGGGCCGGCAGCGCGAGGTGCGGGCCCTCGTCGATGACGACGAGCTGGTCTGCGACGCGGCCGAGCGGGCCGGATTCACGGTGGTACGCGCCCGGTGGGCCCTGCCTTCTCCCGAGCTGAAGGACGCGCAGGAACGCGAGGGGCGAACCTGACGGGCGGCGGCCGACGCACGGGGTCGTGTGCGCCCCGTCGAAGGCCGTCCCGTCGAGGCGCAAGCCGGCCGGGAGCCCCGGCCGGCAGCGGGCGAGGCGGCCGTCCTTCACGTGGCCACGGACGTGCGGCCTCCCGAACCGGTACGCGGTAGCACGCGCACGTCTCACCCCTGAGGGCGATCCCGCAATGCCCGGTGGACCAGCGCGCGGCGTCGGATGCGGTGCATCGCACGGCGGAGGGACGTCCGCATACGGGATGTGGACGTTCCGACAACGCGGCGAGGTGCCGTAGCTGTCGTCGCGCGCCCGCCGGGAATTGCGGGACAGCCCTTGGGTCCGCCATGGACGGCCGGAGCCGCTCGTCGACTTCTTCTGCCGTAGGACGAGGGCGCGGTCGCACCACGGGCGGAGAGGTGGGTCGTCCACGAGGGCCGATCCAGCTCGCCCCCGCGACGACGAACCGCGGGGGCGGGGTGCTACTTCCTGCTCCGGAAGTCGAACGACTTCAGGGCGCCGCCCACCGCTTCGACGATGCCGGCCCGGTCGCTTCCCTCGGCGTCGCGGACAGTGATGTGGAGCGCCCAGAGGAACGTCGCGCAGCGAACGAGAACGGAAAGGAACGCGAGAAGCAGCACCGCGGCAAACGCGCACGGAGACATGGCAAGGACATCGACAAGAGACAGCGACAAGAGGGTGGACCCTTCACCTACGCGGCGGAGGCCCGGAAAAGGGCGCACTCCGTTGCGGTCGATCGACTGCAAGCTTGCCTTCCGCAGGAAGGCGTCCACGTGGGTCCACGCCCGTGGTGGCGTCCGGACGAACCGGTTCCCCAGAAGTTTCCCACAGCAACGCCCCTGTGGTCAAGACGTGTTGGCGTGCCGGACGCGGGGTGCGGTCGTCGTCGCACCTGGCCCCGGACGGCAAGCGCGGAAGTTCGCCTGCCGGATGCGTGTGACCGTTCACCCCTTCTCCGTCCGTGGTCCCGTGGAGCCTGCTCCGCGGTGCCACGCGAGGCGTCGTCGCGGCCTCCGGGGTGTCACAGGGGCGGCATTCGGCCCGGGTAGGCCCTTGACCTGTCGATTGGTCCATACCAAACTCCCAGCCACAAGCCCGTGCGAGCGCCGCCCGCAGTCCCCCCACCCGGGTCCTGTCGTTCCGTCGTGCCGTTCCGCAGAAGGTGACCTCGTGAAGATCCGCATACTGGCCCGAGCCGCCGCGCTCGTTTCCTCCGTGGTGCTGGGAGGCTGTGGCTGTCTCCCCGGAGCCGGTGACGACAGCCGCACGGTCACGGTGTGGCTGATGAAGGGCAGCGTCTCCCAGGGCTTTCTGGACCGGTTCACCGAGTCCTACGAGAAGGAGCACCCCTCCGTCCGGCTGGAGTTCGTCCTCCAGGAGTGGGGCGGCATCGGTCCCAAGGTCATGAAGACCCTTGCGGGCGACGACGTGCCGGACGTCATCGAGGTCGGCAACACCCAGGTCGCCCAGTACGCGGAGAGTGGCAAACTGCGGGATCTGACGCTGGAGACGATGCGTGATCTGGGCGGGGAGGACTGGCTCCCCGGGCTCGCCGAGCCGGGCAGCGTCAACGGCGGGCAGTACGGCATTCCCTGGTACGCCGCCAATCGCGTCGTCATCTACAACAAGGACCTCTTCGAGAAGGCGGGCATCACCGCACCACCGCGGACCCGCGAGGAGTGGATCGAGGCCACGGAGAAGCTGGACGGCGCGGACCGGCAGGGCATCTACCTCGCCGGCCAGAACTGGTACGTCCTCGCCGGGTTCATCTGGGACGAGGGCGGTGAACTGGCCGACGACCGGACCGGGGACTGGGAGGGTGCCCTCCACTCGCCCGCCGCGCTCAGGGGCATGGAGTTCTACAAGCGGCTTCAGGCGCTGGGCGACGGGCCCAAGGACGCCGACGAGCAGACGCCACCCGAGACCGACGTCTTCGCCGAGGGCGACGTCGCCCAGATCATCGCTATCCCCGGAAGCGCGGCGCTCATCGAACAGCGGAATCCCGAACTGAGGGGCAGGCTCGGTTACTTCCCCATTCCCGGCAAGAGTGCGCAGAAGCCGGGAGCCGTCTTCACCGGGGGATCGGACCTGATCGTCCCGGAGCACGCCGGCGAACGCGGTGAAGGTGTCGAGGTCGTCAAGGCACTGGCGGGTGAGCAGTGGCAGACCGAACTCGCCAAGGAGATGAGCTACGTGCCCAACAAGCCGGCCCTTGCCCATGTCATCGAGGGTCAGGAGGGAACGGCCGCGATGGCGGAGGGTGCCACGCAGGGCCGGGCGACCCCCAACTCGCCCCACTGGGCGGCGGTCGAGACGGACAACCCGATCAAGCCCTACATGACGGCGGTGCTGGAGGGCGGGGACCCGGCGACGGAGGCGAGGAAGGCGTCGCGCCGCATCACCTCCACGCTCATCTCCGGCTGACCACCCCCACCCGCCCCCGCCCGGTCCCGGGGCGGGGGCGAGGCCTGCCCCCGCCCGGGGGCCAGCCGTCGCACGTCCCGCTCTCCACGGCGCTCACGCCGAGTCCGGCCGGGCACGGAAGAAGCAGGGGCCGGGCCGGCGTGCTCCCGTGACCGCCCGCGCTCCCGGGACGCCGTGTTCCAGGCGCGACCGACGCCCGCGCAGCGGTCCGGCCGCCACCTCACCGGGGACACGGGCGCGGCGGGGGCCGCCTTCGGCGGGGACGATGGGCTCGCCGTCCCGCTCCTGCGGGGAGCCGCCGTCGGGCTCGTCGCCGAAGGCGACGGACGCCCGCGCAGCGGTCCGGCCGGTTTCCTGCCTCCACCTCACCGGAGGCACGGGCGCGGCGGGGGCCGCCTTCGGCGGGACGACCGGCTCGCCGCCCCGTTCCGGCGGCCGGGAGCCGCCGTCCGAGCGAGACGGCGAGATCCACCTCCTGCGGCGGGCCCGGCCGGCGCGCGCCGGCACGGTCCGCTCAGTCGGCCGTCGCGAGCGACAGCGCGAAACGGCCCCCGGTGTCCGTCCACCACCGGTCCAGCCGCAGCCCCGCGGCCGCCAGCTCTGCGCGCACCCCTTCCTCGCGGAACTTCGCGGAGACCTCCGTGCGCAGTTCCTCCCCCTCATCGAACGTCACCACGAGGTCCAGCTCCCGGATCTTCACCGTCAGCGCCCGCCGGGCCCGCAGCCGCATCTCGATCCACTCGTTGTCCGGGTCCCAGACGGCCACGTGGTCGAAGTCGCCGAGCTGGAAGTCGGCCCCCAGCTCGCGGTCCACCACCGTCAGGACGTTCTTGTTGAACGCGGCCGTCACCCCCGCCGCGTCGTCGTACGCGGCCACCAGCGTCGCCTCGTCCTTGACCAGGTCCGTACCGAGCAGCAGCCCGTCACCGGGCGAGAGCCGCGCCCGAACCGAGCGCAGGAACTCCGCCCGCTCACCGGGCAGCAGATTGCCCAGCGTTCCGCCCAGGAAGGCCACCAGCCGGGGACCGGGACTGTCGGGCAGCTCCAGGGCGCGCGTGAAGTCCGCGACGATCGCGTGCACGGAGAGCCCGGGCCGCTCGGCCAGCAGGGCACGGGCCGCCCCGGTGAGGGCGCTTTCGCTGACGTCCACCGGTACGTAGGTGTGCAGTGCGGGCATGGCGTCCAGCAGGTGCCGTGTCTTCTCCGAGGACCCGGACCCGAGCTCGACCAGGGTCCGCGCACCGGAGGCCGCGGCGATCTCACCGGCACGGGCCAGCAGGATCTCCCGTTCGGCCCGCGTCGGGTAGTACTCGTCCAGCCGGGTGATCTCCTCGAACAGGTCGCTGCCGTGCGCGTCGTAGAACCACTTGGGGGGCAGCGTCTTCGGCTGCCGGGTCAGACCGTCCAGTACGTCGGCGCGTAGCGCCGCGTCCGTCGCGTCGACCGGCAGGGTGCGGGTCAGCAGGAAGGGACTCACGCGGTGGGCTCCTTGAGCGGGGTCAGCGATACGTCGGTGTCCGTCGCGGCCAGCAGGGTGCGGTCCGCGACCTCACGCCAATGGGGATCGTCGTCGTACGGCTCCGAGGCCACCACCGTGCGGCGCCCCGGTTCGTGGAGGTACCAGAGCGTGTCGCCCCAGGCCGTCGCCACGATGAGGGAACCGTCCGTCACCAGCAGGTTGAGGCGTGAGCCCGGCGCCGCGTCCGCGACGTCGAGTATCGTGCCGGCGACCGCCCGGGACACCTCCCCGCCCTCGGCCACCCGGTGCAGCACGAGCGCCCATATGAGGGCCGAGTCGCTCCGCGCCGCGAGGGTGAGCAGTCGTTCGGGCGGCAGGGCGCCGGCCGGCCCGGCCAGTGAGCCGGGCCAGCCGGGCACCGCGCCGTTGTGGCTGAACAGCAGACGGCCCTCGGCGAACGGGGCCGCGGCTGCCTCCCCGTCCGCCCCGGCGAAGGTCGCGTCGCGGACGGCGGCCAGCAGCGCCGTACTGCGCACCACACGCGCCAGGTCGGCGAATCCCTCGTCGCCCCAGACCGGGCCCGTGCGCCGGTAGCGCCCTGGTACGTGATCACCGTCCGCGTACCAGCCGACCCCGAAACCGTCCGCGTTGACCGTGCCGTGCTTCTGGTGCCGGGGTTCGAAGGACTGACGTACGAGCGAGTGGGCGGGTGCCGAGAGAATCTCGCCCAAGGCCACCGGCTCGCCCACATAAGCGATATGACGGCACATCAGGCACTCCTTGCGGTCCGGAAACCGGCGAAGATCTGCCGCCTGACCGGAAGGTCCCAGTTGCGGAACGTGCCCCGGCAGGCCACCGGGTCCACGGCGAAGGAGCCGCCGCGCAGCACCTTGTGCTCCGGACCGAAGAAGACCTCCGAGTACTCGCGGTACGGGAACGGGACGAAGCCCGGGTAGGGCAGGAAATCGCTCGACGTCCACTCCCACACGTCCCCGATCAACTGCCCCGCTCCCGAGGGCGACCGGCCCGCCGGGTATGCCCCCGCCGCCGCGGGGCGCAGGTGGCGCTGGCCCAGGTTGGCGCGCTCGGGCGTCGGGTCCTCGTCCCCCCAGGGGTAGCGCAGCGAACGTCCGGCCGCCGGGTCGTGGCGGGCGGCCTTCTCCCACTCGGGTTCCGTCGGCAGCCGGCGTCCGGCCCATCGCGCGTACGCGTCGGCCTCGTACCAGCTGACGTGGAGCACCGGCTCGTCCTCCGGGACCGGTTCGGTCACCCCGAAGCGCCGGCGCAGCCACCGACCGGCGTCGCGATGCCAGAACAGGGGAGCGACGAGGCCGTGTTCGCGGACCATCGCCCAGCCTTCCGGGGCCCACCAGCGGTCGTCCGTGTACCCGCCGTCCTCGATGAACCGCCGGTAGGCGCCACAGGTGACCGGGGCGGTGTCGACGTGGAACGCCGCGACCTCGCGCCGGTGCGCGGGCCGTTCGTTGTCCAGAGCCCAGGGCTCGGCCGACGTCCCCATGGTGAACGGCCCACCGGGGACCAGCACTTCGGCCGGCAGGGTCATGGCGTCGGTGGGCTCCGGCGGCTCCGGGGCGTGCAGCACGGCCGGTCCGCGGCGCAGCTGGTGGGTGATGAGCATCGTCTCGTCGTGCTGCTGTTCGTGCTGCGCGATCATGCCGAAGGCGAAGCCCGCCCGTTCGAGCGGGCGGCCCGCGCCGTCGAGCGCGGCGCCGTCGAGGATGTCCAGCACCCGGCCGCGTACCTCGGCGGCGTAACGGCGGGCCTCGGCGGGCGGCAGCAGGGGCAGTGAGGGCCGGCTGACACGGGGGTGCTCGAAGGCGTCGTACAGCCCGTCGATCTCGGGACGCATCGCCTCACGCCCTCCCACGGCGCGCAGCAGCCACTGTTCCTCCTGGTTCCCGATGTGCGCCAGGTCCCAGACCAGGGGCGACATCAGCGGTGAGTGCTGGGCGGTCAGATCGTGGTCGTCGACGCTGTCGGTGAGCAGCGCGGTGCGTTCTCGGGCTGTCAGGAGTGCGGCCAGGGCGCGCCCGCGCAGCGCCTCCGTGTCGCATCGCAGGCCGGTGGGGATGCCGGTGCTGCCGGTGTCGGCGGTGTCGCTCATCGGCCCAAACCCTTTCCGTGCGGGGGTACGGCTCCGGTGTCGGCCGGGTGGGGAAGATCGTCGCCGGGACACCGGCCCCGCGCCACGTAACGGTCGGTGAACGCGGCGACGGTGTCCATGACGTGCCGGCTCGCCCCGACCCTGGGCAGTGCCTCCAGCGCCGCGGCGAAGCAGGCGGCGGCCGCCGAGGAGAGCTCCGGATCGCTCATCCCGTCCCGCGCGGCGGCGGTCCAGAGAGGGTTGCGGGGTGCGGCGGCGTACCCGGCCGTCTCGGCCAGGGGCTTCACGGCGCGGTACACGGTCTCGGCGGCCTCCGCGTCGTCGAGGAGTGCTGTGGTGACGGCCAGGGGGACCAGCCAGCCGTCCTCCCCGGACTGGGCGTCGATCATGCGCAGTTCGAGATGCCCGCGGGGGCGTACCGGCGGGAACAGTGTGGTGACGTGGTAGTCGAGGTCGCCGCGCACCGGCGGTCTCGGCACGCCCGTCCGGATCCAGTCCCGGAAGGACAGCTTCTCGGGTACGGCCCAGGGGGCGTCCCCGTCGCTCCGGACGCACATGACGGGGGTGTCGAGGACGTGGGCGGCCCACGCGTCACGCGGCGGACGTTCGGTCCGCGGGGCGAGCGCCCGGGCCGGATCGAGATCCGTCCACAGCGCCTGCCGCGTCGAACGCCAGCCGGTCCGTCGCCCCTGCCGGAAGGGCGAGTTGGCGAACGCCGCCACGAGGACCGCGCCCAGCAGGTGGGTGAGCTGCCAGCGCCGCGCGTAACCCAGCGGGCCCGGTTCCTCCTCGCCGGCGTCCAGGCAGACCTGGACGGACGCGGTCGTGCACATCATGGCGCGGCCGGAGGCCCCCGAGCGGTCGAGGGCGGCTTCCATCGCCGCGTAGCGGGGCTCCTGGAGGAGACGGCGCGGGGGGTGCCAGGGATCGACGCCGAGACCGGCCGGCACGAGCCCGGCCCGGCCGAGCGCGTCGCGTACGAGGGCCAGATCGGCGGCCATGGTGTCGACGCAGGACATCAGGGAGGGGGCGGGCCGGGAGCTGAGCTCCAGCTGGCCACCCGGTTCGCACGTCAGGGCCGCGTCCAGCGGGAGCGCGCGCACGGCGTCGGCTGCGGCGCGGAGCCTTTCGGGTGGAACGGCGACCTGGGGACGTTCACGGTCGTGGATGAGCCATTCGAGTTCCACTCCTACGGTCCGGGGCGGTCCCGTCTTGAAACATATGCCGCGCAGCAGCTCCTCCGCGTCGTCCTCGCCGAGCGGCTCCGCCTCGACGGGCGGGCCGTAATCACCAGGGGTGTCCAGGGGCATGCCGGGCCTCCTTCTCGGGTGCTTCCCTCCCAGCCAAACCCGTAGCGGGATTTCGCACAAGGGTGCCTTCGCGGCGCGGAAAACCGGTTGCGTCCATGCCGCGGGGGAGTCCAGCATGCCCCGTATGCACCACAGGGGGGCGCGTCCATGAGCGCGCGACTGCGCGGCATCGCGCGCGAGACGGAGGCCATCGTCCGGGCCGGGCGCTACCACCTGCCCGGAGGGCGCGAGGTGTCGATCGAGCGCGCGCTGACCACGGCACTCTCGGGGACCCGCCTGTACGGTCCGGAGCCCGTGCACGTCCCCGTACTGGACACCGGCCGCGTCCCGTTCATCGAGGTGACCCCCGAGAGCAGCCTGCGGGCGGCGCAGCGGCTGACCGAAGCGTCGGCGGGCAAGGTCGCCGTACTCACCTATGCCTCCGCCCGGAACCCGGGCGGCGGTTACCTCAACGGCGCGCAGGCGCAGGAAGAGGCACTCTGTCGCGGCTCCGCGCTCCACTCCACGCTGCTGCGCGCCCCCGAGTACTACGCGCACCACCGTGCCGAGCGCTCCGCCTTCTCCAGCGACCGGGTCATCCACTCGCCCGGCGTGCCCGTCTTCCGGGACGACCGCGGCAGACTTCTGGAGAACCCGTACACAGCCGGGTTCCTGACCTCGCCCGCGCCCAACGCGGGAGTCATCCGCAGACAGGAGCCGGACCGGGCGCACCGCATTCCGGCGGCGCTCGCGAGCCGGGCCGAACGGGTGCTCGAAGTCGCCGTCGTACGGGGTTACCGCCGGCTGGTCCTCGGGGCCTGGGGATGCGGGGTTGGGGTCTTCCGTAACGACCCGGCCGAGGTGGCAGGCGCGTTCCGTGCGCTGCTCACCGACGGCGGGCGGTTCGCGGGCCATTTCGAGCAGGTCGTCTTCGGTGTCCTGGACCGCACCCCCGACTCCGCCGTCCGGACGGCCTTCGCCAGGGTGTTCGCCGCTCAGCTCCAGCCGTAACGCTCCCGCAGCCGTCCCACCACGCGGGCGTACCTGCCCCGGTCGAGCGCACAGGCCTCACGGCGCATCCCGTCCTCGTGCACCCGCAGCACCCGGTCCAGATCCACCCAGGACGGGCGGCCGGAGCTGTCCCACGGCCCGGCGCCCAGCGCCACCCACTCGTGGTCCCCGTCGTGCTGCTTGCTGGAGAGCTGCACGGCGAGCAGGGTGCCCGCCGCCTCCCGGGCCACGACGAGCACCGGCCGGTCCTTGCCCCGCCCGTCGTTCTCCTCGAAAGGCACCCAGGTCCAGACGATCTCGCCGGGGTCGGGGGCGCCGTCGCGGTCCGGTGCGTACGAGGTGCGCACCGGCCCCACGTCGAGGGGATCGGCCTGCGAGGTCGCGGCGGGGCCGCTGCGGCCGGGGAAGTCGGACGAGGGGTCGCTGCTGTGATCGATGCGCTGGAAGGTCATCGCAACACCGTAGAACCCGCCCGGGGCGACGCGTGGAGCGGGTCCGGCCGTCCGCGCGCCGCTCACGGCCCCGTGGACCGGGCCCCGGCCCACGGGCGGTGCGGGCCGGTCTGGAAGACTGCCCGACGCGATGAGCCAGTTACCCGAGCAGCCCGCCGACCTCTCCGTACCGACCAGCGCCGACGTGGCGCGGCTCGCCGGAGTCTCCCGGGCCACCGTGTCCTACGTACTGAACAACAACACGACCGTGCGGATCAGCGAACCCACCCGGCGCCGGGTCAGGGAAGCCGCCTCCCACCTCGGCTACGTCCCGCACGCCGCGGCCCGCAGCCTGCGTGCGGGCCACACCCGGATGGTGCTCCTGCCCACGGTGCACGTCCCGGCCGACCCACTCCACCAGCGCTTCCTCGCCGACCTGCAGACGGATCTGCGGCGGCTGGACTACACCGTGGTGCAGTACGGGACCGTCGGCCTCGACGCCGGCGAGGCGGCCAGGAGCTGGGCCGAGCTCCGTCCCGTCGCGGTCGTGTCCCCGGCCGGCATCACCCTCACACCCCATGCCATCGGCGTGCTCACCCGCTCGGGTGCCAAGGCCGTCCTCACCCTCGGACCCCAGCCGGTGGAAGGGGCGCACGCCCTGGTCACCGACCAGCGCGAGGTGGGCAGCTGCGCGGTGCGGCACCTGCTCTCCCGGGGACGCCGCCGGATCGGGGTCGTCATGCCCCAGGATCCCGGCCTGGCACTGTTCTCCGGGCCGCGGCTGGCCGGCGCCCGCCGGGCCGTGGAGGAGTCGGGGACCGACGCCCGCATCCAGCCGCTGCCGCTGCGGTACGACGAGGCGTCGGCCGAGGAGCTCGCGGCGCGTTGGCGGAGCCTGGCACTGGATGCCGTGTTCGCGTACGACGACGAGTACGCCATGCTCCTGACGAGGGCGTTGCAGGACGCCGGAGTCCTGGTGCCCGCCGAGACGGCGGTGATCGGCGCCGGCGACCTGATGCTCGGCAGACTCCTGCGGCCCCGGCTCAGCAGTGTCAGGACGGAGCTGGCCACCGCCCAGCCGCCCGCCGAACTGATCGACCGGCTGGTCCAGCACCCCGGCGGAGCCCCGGAACGCCACTACCTCCTGCGGACCGCCGTCGTCGCACGCGAATCCAGCTGACCGTACGGCGGTACGTCACGACGTGCGTACCCCCCGAGGGATGTCTAGCGTCGTCGGCATGAGCCATCCGCAGAGCTACGAGATCCTGCTGTTCCCGGAGCACGAGGAGTCGGACGCCGATGCCCACGCACCCGGCACGGCCATCCGATCGGGGGTCGTGGCGGCCACCGGGGAGACCGGCGCCTCGGGCTACCCGCGCTACGCGGGCGACGGCATGGAGGCGGACATCGACCCCTCGACGCACACCGTCGAGGCGCTGCTGGTGGACGGATGGGAGCTGGACTACGCCCTCACGGTCAGGATCGCCGAGCGCGTCGGCGGTACGGAACGGGAGCTCGGCGACACCCGGCCCGAAGGGGAGGAGGGGGAACGGCCCGAGGACGCTGCGGCGGCGCCGCCCCCGGACGATCCGTCCGGGGGCGGCTGACCACCGGCTCGCGCGCCCGACGCCCACGCGAAACGCTCGGCCGGGAAACCCCGGCCGAGCGCCTGCATGAAATGCTCGCGGCCTGATCAACACAACCCCGTGTTACGGCGACCCCTGGAACCGCCGAAGCCGCCGGGCCCTCCGGACGTGTGCCGCGCGCCTACTGCGCTTCCTGCTGGGCCTGCTTCTGCTCCTCCACGGACTTGCGCACCTCGTCCATGTCCAGCTTGCGGGCCTGCCCGATGACGTCCTCGAGCGCGGCCTCCGGCAGGGCCCCCGGCTGGGAGAAGACCGCCACGTTGTCACGCACGATCATCAGCGTGGGAATGGACCGGATCTCGAAAGCGGCCGCGAGTTCCTGCTGCGCCTCCGTGTCGACCTTGGCGAAGACCAGGTCGGGGTGGCGCTCGGACGCCGAGTCGTAGACCGGCGCGAACTGCCGACACGGACCGCACCAGGAAGCCCAGAAGTCGATGAGCAGGAAGTCGTTGTCGCTGACGACCTGATCGAAGTTTTCCTTGGTGAGCTCTACGGTGCTCATACTCTGATACCTCTTCCTGGGATCCGTCAGGTCCTGCCGGGCACAACGGTGCCGCCGCCGTCCGTATTCCGCCTGCCCATGTGGCCCGGGCGCACACCCGCGACGACACTGTTCCCATGACTGATGCCAATACCGAACAGAGCACCGAGTACGACGTCGTGGTCATCGGTGCGGGGCCCGTGGGCGAGAACGTCGCGGACCGGGCCAGGGCCGCCGGACTGAGCACCGCCGTGGTGGAGTCCGAACTCGTCGGCGGCGAGTGCTCGTACTGGGCCTGCATGCCCAGCAAGGCGCTGCTGCGTCCGGTGGTCGCCCGCGCCGACGCGCGCCGCGTCCCGGGGCTGAGCGGGGCGGTCCGGGGACCGCTCGACGCGGACGCGGTCCTCGCCCACCGCGACGAGGAGGCCGCCCACTGGAAGGACGACGGCCAGGTCGCCTGGCTGGACGGCATCGGTGCCGACGTCTACCGGGGCAAGGGGCGGCTGACGGGCGTCCGGCGGGTCTCCGTGACCGCTCGGGACGGATCCCGGCAGCACCTCACCGCGCGGCACGCCGTCGCCGTCTGCACGGGCAGCCGGGCCGTCGTCCCCGCCGTTCCCGGCGCCGCCGACGTCCACCCGTGGACCAGCCGTGAGGCGACCAGCGCCAAGGAGGTACCCGGCCGCCTGGTCGTCGTCGGCGGGGGAGTGGTGGGCGTCGAGATGGCCACCGTCTGGCAGGGCCTCGGCGCCCAGGTGACGATGCTCGTCCGCGGCGGGCGGCTGCTCCCCAAGATGGAGCCCTTCGCCGGCGAACTGGTCGCAGAGGCGCTCACCGAGGCCGGCGCCCGCATCCTCACGGGCGTGTCGGCCACCGCCGTGCGCCGGGCCGGCCACGACGGCCCCGTCACCGTCGAACTCGACAACGGGGAGCGTCTGGAGACCGACGAGATCCTCTTCGCCACCGGGCGGGCCCCGCGTACCGACGACCTCGGCCTCGACACCGTGGGCCTGAAGCCCGGGTCGTGGCTCGCCGTCGACGAGAGCTGTCTCGTCGAGGGCAGCGACTGGCTCTACGCCGTCGGCGACGTCAACCACCGTGCGCTCCTGACCCACCAGGGCAAGTACCAGGCACGGATCGCCGGATCGGCGATCGCGGCCCGCGCCCAGGGCACACCGCTCCCGGACACCGGCCGCTGGGGCGCCCACGCCGCCACCGCCGACCACGCGGCCGTACCCCAGGTCGTCTTCACCGACCCGGAGGCCGCCTCGGTCGGTCTGACCCTCGCGGAGGCGGAGGCGGCGGGCCACCGGGTACGGGCCGTCGACTACGACCTGGCGTCCGTCGCCGGCTCCGGCCTCTACGCGCGGGGGTACAAGGGACGCGCCCGGATGGTCGTCGACCTGGACCGAGAGATCCTGCTCGGTGTCACCTTCGTCGGCCCGGGCATCGGGGAACTGCTGCACTCCGCGACGATCGCGGTCGCGGGCGAGGTCCCCGTCGAGCGGCTCTGGCACGCGGTTCCCGCGTACCCGACGATCAGCGAGGTCTGGCTGCGGCTGCTGGAGACGTACCGGGGCTGAAGCACCCCCGGACGGGGCGTGCGGGACCGGGCCGGAACGGCGCGCCGACGGCCGTGGGCCCGGGCCGGGACCGCTCCCAGCGGCCCGGTGCACCCCCGGCCGCGCGGAACAGGAGGGACCGCCCGCCGCCGTCCCGGCGTGTCCCGGCACGGGACGGGTGCGGGGGGAGACGATGGACGTCTCCCGGGCACCCAGGCGCCGGGTGCGGGGCGGATGGAGGCGTGCGTGAGCCAGCGGGTGGCGGCCGAGCGGAGCCGGAAGAGGAACCGGGCGGTCGTGCCCGCCGCCCCGGCGACGGGCCCGACGGGCGGTGGGGAGCAGGGAGCGGCACCGGACGGTCGGCGCCGTGTCCCCCGCACGGACGTGGTCCTGCGCGATCCCCGCCTGACGGAGGCGGCCGGTCGGCTGGGACACGATGTGGTGAAGGCGGCGGTCCGCCGGGCCCAGGAGCGCTCGCGCGAGGGCTCCCTGGCGCCCGCCGCAGTGGCCGACGCGGCGGTCGCCCTGCTGCCGCGCACGGCGAGCGGGCTGCGTCCGGTGCTCAACGCCACCGGCGTCGTACTGCACACCAACCTCGGGCGGGCCCCGCTGTCGGCGGCTGCCCGGCAGGCGGTGCGGGACGCGGCGGGGCCCACCGACGTCGAACTGGACCTGGAGACCGGGGTACGGGCCCGCCGGGGCCGCACCGCCCTGGCCGCGCTCCGTGAGCGGGTGCCGTCCGCGGCCGCCGCGCACATCGTCAACAACGGCGCCGCCGCACTCGCTCTGGTGGCCACCGCCCTCGCCGCCGGCCGCGACATCGTCATCAGCCGGGGGGAGATGGTCGAGATCGGGGACGGTTTCCGCCTGCCGGACCTGCTGGTGTCCACCGGGGCCCGACTGCGCGAAGTGGGTACCACCAACCGCACCACCGTCGCGGACTACGCCGAGGCGATCGGTCCGCAGACTGCGTTCGTCCTGAAGGTGCACCCCGGCAACTTCCTCGTCACCGGCTTCACCAGCGCCGCGGACGTCGGCGGACTGGCGTCGCTGGGCGTCCCGGTCGTCGTGGACATCGGCTCCGGACTGCTGGCCCCTCACCCGCTGCTGCCCCGGGAACCCGATGCCGGGAGCCAGCTCACCGCGGGGGCGTCACTCGTCACCGCGAGCGGCGACAAACTGCTGGGCGGACCGCAGTGCGGACTGCTCCTGGGCACCGAGGACCTGATCCGTACCGTGTCGCGCCACCCGCTGGCCCGGGCCCTGCGGGTCGACAAGCTGACCCTGGCCGCACTGGAGGCGACACTGCGCGGGCCGGGGACCCCGACCGGGGCGGCCCTGACCGCCGACCCGGCGCTCCTGACCCACCGTGCCGAACGGCTGGCCGCCGCGCTGGCCCCCGAGTGCCCCGACGTCCTGGCCGTCGGGAGCGCCGCGACGGTGGGCGGCGGCGCCGCACCCGGAGTGCCCCTGCCCAGCGCCGCACTCTCACTGCCCGAGCGGTACGCCGCCGCCCTGCGCACCGGTCCGGTACCGGTGGTCGGACGCATCGAGGCGGGGCGGTGCCTGCTCGACCTGCGAGCGGTGCCGGCCGAGGACGACGAGCGGCTGGCCGCGGCCGTACGAGCGGTCACGGAGAGGTAGGCCCCATGCGGGTACTGGCGACGGCCGGCCATGTCGATCACGGAAAGTCCTCGCTGGTGCGCAGGCTGACCGGCATGGAGCCGGACCGGTTCGAGGAGGAACGCCGACGAGGACTGACCCTGGATCTCGGGTTCGTGTGGACCCGGCCGGAGCCGGAGGACACCGGCCGGGAGCGCCTCGCCTTCGTGGACGTGCCCGGGCACGAGCGGTTCGTCGCCACCATGCTGGCCGGGGTGGGCCCCGTACCCGCCGTGCTGTTCGTGGTGGCGGCCGACCAGGGCTGGCAGCCCCAGTCGCAGGAGCACCTGGAGATCGTGCACGCCCTCGGGGTACGCCACGGCGTGCTCGCCGTGACCCGCAGCGATCTGGCCGACCCCGGGCCTGTGCGGGCGGACGCCCTGGAGCGGATCGCCGCGACGTCCCTCGGTGCGGTCCCGTCCGCCGCGGTGAGCGTCGTGACCGACGAGGGGATCGGTGAACTCCGAGCGGAACTCCACCGGTCGGCCGCGTCGCTGCCCACCCCCGACGCCGCCGCGGACGTGCGGCTGTGGCTGGACCGCGCCTTCACCGTGCGCGGTCACGGGACGGTCGTGACGGGAACCCTGGGCGCCGGCACCCTGCGGGTCGGTGACCGTCTGACGACGGGGGACGGTACCACCGGGGTGAGGATCCGCGGACTGCAGTGCCTGAACGAGAGCCGGGAGGAGGTCCGCGGCGTCGCACGGGTCGCGGTCAACGTCCACGGTGCCCCGGAGGGAGCGCTGGGCCGGGGACAGGTGCTTCTGACCCCCGGCCGCTGGCTGCTCGCGGCCACGGCCGACGTGCGGGTCGCCGGCACGCCGGCCGGGGAGCTGCCCCGGTGCCAGACGCTGCACGTCGGCACGGCCGCGGTGCCCGTCACCGTGCGGCCGCTGGGCGAGGACACCGTCAGGCTGACGTCGGCCCGCCCACTGCCCCTGCGGGTCGGGGACCGGGCCGTGCTGCGGGAACCGGGCGGACGCCGTGTGCCCTGCGGGGTGACCGTGCTCGACGTGCGGGCGCCCCGGCTGACACGTCGGGGGGCGGCCCGCGCCCGGGCCGCCGAACTGGCGGACGTGACCGGCCGTCCGGACGGCACGGCCGAGTTGCGGCGGCGTGGGATCGTCCGGCGGCCGGAACTGGAGGCCATGGGCGTACCGGCTCCCGTACCGCCCGTCGTCGGGGACTGGCTGGCCGATCCGGCTCACTGGGCGGCGCTGCGGGAGCGGTTGACCGCCGAGGTGGAGCGGCACGCGGCCAGCCATCCCCTCGACCCCGGACTGCCAGCGGAGGCGGCCCGGCGCCTGCTCGGTCTGCCCGACCGGGCCCTGGTCGACGGGCTCGCCGGGAGCCCGGGTGCGAGGGAACTGCGCTCGGCCCAGGGGCGGTTGTATCTTCCCGACCGCAGGGAACCGGGTCTTCCGCCGGCTGCCCTGGCCGCTGTCGAGGCCGTGCGGCAGGAGCTCGGGCAGGCACCGTTCCGCGCCCCGGACGCCCACCGCCTGTCCGGACTCGGGCTGACCCGCCGGGTACTGGCGGCCGCCGTCGAGGCCGGCCTGCTGCTGAGGGTCGGCGACGGCATCGTTCTGCTGCCGGGAGCGGACGCCCGGGCGGCGGACGTCCTGCGGGACATGCCCCAGCCGTTCACGCTCAGCGAGGCCCGGCAGGCGCTGGACACCACGCGCCGGGTGGCCGTACCCCTGCTGGAGTTCCTGGACACCCGCGGAGTCACCGAGCGGGTGGACGAGCGGCGACGGCGCTGCCGGGGGTGACCGGAACAGCGGAGGCGGACGGGAATCGAACCCGCCTGCCCGAGATCCTCGGGCACCTCGGTTTTGAAGACCGGGAGGGCCACCAGGCACCCACACGCCTCCATCGCCCGCCCAGGTTAGCGGAGGGCCACCGACGCACCGGGTACAGGCTCGCCGTCGCGGCGGGACACCCGCGTGTGCCGCCCACCCGTCCGGCGGCAGCACCCGAGCGCCCCGTCGCACCTCACCGTCATCCCTCGACCCAGGAGAACCGGACATGACCTCACCCGGCGGAACCCGCGTACGGCTCACCCAGTTCGCCCACGGTGGCGGCTGCGCCTGCAAGATCCCGCCCGGCGAGCTGGAGGACGTGCTCGGCGGCCTGACCGCTTCCACGCCGGCCGCGAGTGGCACTCGGCTCCTGGTCGGGCTGGCCACCGGAGACGACGCGGCCGTCGTCGCCCTGCCCGCCCGGGACGGCCTGCCGGGGCAGGCGGTGATCTCCACCGCCGACTTCTTCACCCCCGTCGTCGACGACCCGTACGACTGGGGCCGCATCGCCGCGGCCAACGCCCTGTCCGACGTCTACGCGATGGGAGGCCGTCCGATCCTCGCCGTCAACCTGCTGGCGTGGCCTCGCGACGTCCTGCCCATGGACCTCGCGCGGGAAGTGCTGCGGGGTGGGCTGGACATCGCCGCGGAGGCGCACTGTCCGGTGGGCGGCGGGCACAGCGTGGACGACCCGGAACCCAAGTACGGGATGGCCGTCACCGGCCTCGCCGACCCGGACCGGCTGCTGCGCAACGACGCGGGCCGGCCGGGCACCCCGCTGTCCCTCACCAAGCCTCTCGGGCTCGGTGTGCTCAACAACCGGCACAAGGCCACCGGCGATCGTTTCGAGCAGGCCGTGGCCACCATGGTCGCCCTCAACCGGGACGCGTCGGCCGCGGCCCTGGCGGCCGGGGCGGCCTGTGCCACCGACGTCACCGGCTTCGGCTTCCTCGGCCATCTGCACAAGCTGGCCCGCGCCTCGGGCGTCACGGCCGTGGTCGACACCGCGGCCGTGCCCTACCTCGACGGGGCACGGGAGGCGGTGCGCGACGGATACGTCAGCGGAGGTACCCGGCGCAACCTCGAGTGGGTGGGGCCGTTCACCGACTTCGGGCGCACGGACACCGGTACCCGGCTCCTCCTGGCCGACGCCCAGACCTCCGGTGGCCTGCTGGTGGCGGGGGAGGTGCCCGGAGCGCCGGTGGTCGGCGAACTGGTGCCGCGTGGCCCGCGTTCCGTCGTCCTGCGCTGAGGCCTTTCCGGTCCGCTCAGAGTTCGGTGCCGGTCCGCTCGTCGATGCCCGCCCGCGCCCGGTAGGCCCGTACCAGCTCCAGGGCCGCCGGTCCCCGCGGGCGGCGCCCCGGCCGGATGTCGACGGCGAAGGCCTTCGTCTCCTGGATGTGTGTGTTCGGGTCGAGTGACATGTGCACCAGTTCGTTGGCGGCGTCGCCGGTCGTGCAGCCGTTCGGCCCCCAGTGGTACGGCATCCCGACCTGGTGCAGCGTGCGGCCCTGCACGGTGAGAGGCGCCATCCGGTCGGTGACCAGGACCCGGGCCTCGATCACCCCGCGCGCGCTCACGACCGTCGCCCAGCCGGTGTGCTCCAGTCCGCGTTCGGCCGCGAGGCCGGGGGAGACCTCGCAGAAGAACTCGGGCTGCAACTCGGCCAGATAGGGCTGCCAGCGGGACATGCCCCCTGCGGTGTGGTGCTCGGTGATGCGGTAGGTCGTGGCGACGTACGGGAAGACCTCCGACCCGGGCTCCTCGCCGCTGGGCTGATAGCGGTTGTCGGGATGCGGGGGCAGGAGGTGCCGCACGGGATTGCGCTGCTGCCCGTACAGGAGGTTCGGGAACGGTGAGTCCTGCGGCTCGTAGTGGGTCGGCAACGGGCCGTCCGTGAGCCCGGACGGCACGTACAGCCATGCCTTGCCGTCCGCCTGCATGATGAAGGGGTCGATGCCCGAAAGCCCCTCCGGGCCCTTCGCCCCGGGTGGCGGCCGGTGACCGGGAGACCGGTCGGCCTCGAAGTCCGGGACGTCGTGGCCACGCCAGGAGCCCTCGTCCTCGTCCCACCACACGAGCGCCTTGCGTTCGCTCCACGGCCTGCCCTGCGGATCGGCCGAGGCCCGGTTGTACAGGATGCGGCGGTTGGCGGGCCAGGCCCAGCCCCATTCGGCGGCCACCCAGTCCTGTTCCTGGCCCGGTGTGCGGCGGGCCGCCTGGTTGACGCCGTCGGCGTGGACCCCGCAGTAGATCCAGCAGCCGCAGGCGGTGGAACCGTCGTCCTCGAGCTGCTGGTACGAACTCAGCGGAACGCCGTCGGCGTCGTGCCCGTTGATCTCGGCCAGGACCGCCCCGGCGTCGGGCTCGGCGTGTTCGCCCCGGGTCGGGTACTCCCACGTCAGGTCGAGGAGCGGCCGGTCCATGGGATCGGTCGACCGGGCCAGCTTCTCCCGGACGAGCCGCCCGAGGTGGTAGGTGAACCACAGGTCGCTGCGCGCCTCACCGGGAGGTTCCACGGCCTGATGATGCCATTGCAGGAGTCGCTGGGTGTTGGTGAAGCTGCCTTCCTTCTCGGTGTGCGCGGCGGCGGGAAGGAAGAAGACCTCGGTGCCGATGTCCTCCGTCCGCATTTCGCCGGTCTCGATCTCGGGGCCGTCCTTCCACCACGTGGCCGACTCGATCAGGGAGAAGTCCCGGACGACGAGCCAGTCCAGGGCTGCCATCCCCAGCCGTTGCATCTTGGCGTCGGCGGAACCGACCGCGGGGTTCTCCCCCACGAGGAAGTAGCCCTTGCAGGTGCCCTCCAGCTGGGCCATGACCGTCTCGTACGTGGAGTGCGAACCGGTGAGCCGCGGCAGGTAGTCGAAGCAGAAGTCGTTCTCCGCAACGGCCGCGTCGCCCCAGTACGCCTTGAGGAGGCTGACGAGGTAGGAGCGCATGTTCCCCCAGTAGCCCTTGCGCGTGGCCTCGGCCCGGACGAACGCGTCGAGGTCCTGCCGCTGGTGGGCGTGCGGCATGGGGATGTATCCGGGGAGCAGGTTGAACAGGGTGGGGATGTCCGTGGACCCCTGGATGGAGGCGTGTCCGCGCAACGCGAGGATTCCGCCGCCCGGCCGGCCGATGTTTCCGAGCAGGGTCTGCAGGACGGAGGCGGCGCGGATGTACTGCACGCCGACGGTGTGCTGGGTCCAGCCGACCGCGTAGGCGAACGCGGTCGTGCGCTCGCGCCCGGAATTCTGCGTGACCAGATCGCACACCTGGCGGAAGAGGTCCCGCGGTACACCGCAGGCCTCCTCGACGACCTCCGGGGTGTAGCGGGCGTAGTGGCGCTTGAGCACCTGGAAGACGCACCGGGGATGGGAGAGCGTCTCGTCCCGTTCCGCCTCGCCCTCCCCGAGGTCGGCACCGCCCGAGCCGTGCGACTCCCCGCGCGCGGCCTCCGTCACCGAGCTGCCGCCGGTGCGCTTCGGGTACTCCTGGTCCCGTTCGCCCGATGCCGCCTGCATCTCCGTGCCCTGGTACTGCCAGCTGCCGTTGTCGTAGCTGCGGCTCTCCGGATCGAGACCGGAGAAGACACCGTCGAGGTCCTCGGTGTCGCGGAAGTCCTCCCGCAGGACGACCGGCCCGTTGGTGTAACTGACGACGTAGTCACGGAAGTAGCCGTCCGTCTGCAGGACGTGGTTGATGATCCCGCCGAGGAAGACGATGTCGGATCCCGCGCGCAGCGGCACGTGCACGTCGGCCAGCGCGCTGGTGCGGGTGAACCGCGGGTCGACGTGGATCACCTTCGCGCCGCGTGCCTTGGCCTCCATCACCCACTGGAACCCGACGGGATGGCACTCCGCCATGTTCGAGCCCTGGATGACGATGCAGTCGGAGTTCTGCAGGTCCTGCTGGAAGGTGGTCGCGCCGCCGCGGCCGAACGAGGTTCCCAGACCGGGAACGGTGGAGGAGTGTCAAACACGCGCCTGGTTCTCGATCTGAACCGCCCCCATGGCGGTGAACAACTTCTTGATCAGGTAGTTCTCCTCGTTGTCGAGCGTCGCCCCGCCCAGACTCGCGACACCCAGCGTGCGCCGGGTACGGGCGCCGTCGACCTCCCACTGCCAGCCCGCCCGGCGAGCCTCGATCACCCGGTCGGCGATCATGTCCATGGCCGAATCCAGGTCCAGCCGTTCCCACTCGGTGCCGTGCGGGCGACGGTAGAGGACGTCGTGCTCACGTGCGGCGCCGGTCGTCAGCTGCAGACTGGCCGACCCCTTGGGGCACAGCCGGCCGCGCGAGATGGGGGAGTCCGGGTCGCCCTCGATCTGGGTGACGCGTCCGTCCTCGACGTAGACGTTCTGGCCGCAGCCCACCGCGCAGTAGGGGCAGACCGACTTGACCACCCGATCGGCGGAGGCGACCCGGGGAGTGAGCCGCGCGGTGGTCCCGCTCTTCGCCGCGGCTCCGCGGCCCAGCGGATCCGTACCCGTCAGCTGCCGGTGGACGGGCCAGGAGTCGATCCAGGTGCGTACGCCCATGACGTCTGCCCTTTCGGTGATGCCGTTCCCCGGCGGTGCCCGCACCCCGTACGCCCGCACGGCGACGGCCCGGAGTTCCGGTTCCTCCTGCGGAGCATCCTCCCGCATTCCCCCCGCTACGGCACTTCCGGCCGGGCGTGCAGGCCGCCGTCGTCGTACGCCGCCTGACGCGCAGGCCGTGCGGGCGAGGCATCGCGGGGCCGTCGCGGGAGACCGTCGGCCGGGGACGGGTGTCACCCCCACCGGCGGATGCTCACCGGTGCGTACGGAAGGTGGCGCGGTGACGCGGTACCCGGCCGCAGGTGCCGGGAGGCGGCCCGAAGCGGTGGGCGCTTCGGGCGAGGGAGATCAGGACCGGGGGCCCTCGGGCCCGGGGTCCCCGGACCGCGACCGTGCGTCGAGCCGCTCCCGCTGCGGCACGACCGTGTACCTGGGGTCCTCCGCCGACACCACCCCGGCGTGGAAGACGCCGAAGCGCAGGGCCGCGGAACCGGCCAGCAAGGCCGTGCCCGCCACGGCGGCGGGGGCGCGGCCTCGTCCACCCGCGTAGCCGGCCAGCGCGGCGCCGCCGGCCGTGAGGATCTCCGACGCACGCACCAGCGTCTGCGGCCTGCCCTCGGCGAACGGCTCGGCCGCCTGCCCCATGCGCCGCTTCATCACCCGGAAGGCGCCCAGTTCCAGAGCGGCCCCGAGGACGGCCATGCGGCGCGCGGGACCGGACCGGCCGGGCGGTGTGCAGGCCAGTGCGAGCCCGGCGGCCGCGGTGGCGGCGGACCCGGCGAAGACGAACGGCATCTCCCGGTAGCCCTCGTGCCACGAAGGCACGGCGGTGTCCGAGAGGAGTACCGCGGTGTAGGTGGCCACGGCCGGGCCCAGGACGGCTGCCGACGCCGTGGCGGCGGCACCTGTCAGGCGGTAGCGCCCGGCGGCATCGGTGGCTGCGGCGACCACCGTGAGCGGCGCGTACGCCGCGAGCAGCCAGGAGCCGATGTTCATCGGCGAGGTGGGCTTGAAGACGCGCAGCATGTTGACGAACCGGGCGGGTCGGCCGAGGTCGTGCACGAGTGCCGCGAGCGAGAGGGAGATGGCGCCGGCCGCCCCGAGTTTCGCCGTTCGTGCCAGGGCGGGCCGGTCCGTCACGTGCGCCCCCGCGGCCAGCAGCGACGAGGCTCCGGCCAGGCCGCCCAGATAGAGGTAGCCCGCGATGTCCAGCGGTTTCCACCGTGGTCTGTTCAGGATCGGTCTGCCGTAGTAGGAGGAGAACTCGGCCTCGGGCACCATGGCCCGCTCGCCCCGCCCGCGGCGCCGGCGTCCCGCGTGCTCCCCCGTGGTGGCGTCACGTCCGGGGCGCGCGCCCCCGGCGCCCGCGCGGCTCACGTCCGGACCTCTCATCGGGACCTCCTGGCGAAGCTGACGACCGCGAGCGCGGCCAGCGAGGCGGCGGCCGTGGCCGCGTGCCGCCACATGGCGGGCAGATCACGGGTGGTGACGACCGGGTCCGGCGGCAGGCCGTAGACCTCCGGCTGGTCGAGCAGCAGGAAGAAGGCCCCGTCGCCACCGACTCCGTCCTGCGGGTCCTCCCCGTACAGGCGGGCGTCCGTCACCCCGGCCGCGTGCAGCTGCGCGACCCTGGCCGCCGCCCGCTCCCGCAGTTCGTCCAGCGGGCCGAACTGGATGGACCGAGTCGGGCAGGCCTTCGCGCACGCCGGTTCCATGCCGACGCCCAGCCGGTCGTAGCAGAGGGTGCACTTCCAGGCCCGGCCGTCGTCGGGGCGCTGGTCGATGACGCCGTACGGGCAGGCGGGGACGCAGTAGCCGCAGCCGTTGCAGATGTCCTCCTGCACGACGACCGTGCCGAACTCGGTGCGGAAGAGGGACCCGGTGGGGCACACGTCGAGGCAGGCGGCGTGGGTGCAGTGCTTGCAGACGTCCGAGGACATCAGCCAGCGCAGCTCGCTGCGCCCGTCGGGTGCGACGGGGGAGATCTCCCCGGACGGGGCCCCCGCGGGTGCCTCCCCGCAGCCCGGTCCGGGGGACGTAGCGCCCGGGCCCGGCGCGGAGGGTGTGACGCCCAGGTCGCGGGCGGCCGCGAAGACGTCCACGGTGTCCTGGCCGGTGCCGGGTTCCTGGCCGCCCAGGGGTTTGCGCTGCTCGATGAAGGCCACGTGCCGCCACGTGCTTCCGCCGAGCCCCTGGGTGTTGTCGTAGGACATCCCCGTCAGTTCCAGCCCGTCCTCGGGAATGGCGTTCCACTCCTTGCACGCCACCTCGCACGCCTTGCAGCCGATGCACACGGAGGTGTCCGTGAAGAACCCCACGCGCTGCGGGGCGTCCGGGTACCCGGCGGCTCGTGCCACGTCGGGTTCCGGGCCTGACAGCAGTCCACCGTCCGCGACCGTCCTGTCCGCTCCGCCCCAAGTACCGTCCGTCATGGCCGGACCTCCTCGCTCATGTGGTGGTGGCGTCGCCCTGCTCGCCGGCGGAACGGCCTGTGGCCGGTGAACGATCCGCGCGGTGACCTCCCACCGAAGCCGCAGCCGCAGCCGTACGCCGGTAGCCGCTCCCCGCACGGGTGAGCCCGCGTGCACCGCCTGCCGCCGTCCGGGACGGCCTGCCGTCGGTAGGAAACCGCCACGGTGTGCTGCCCTCCTGCCTCGGATCGTCGGCCGCCTCGCCGTGTCCGGCTGCTCACCGATCGTTCGAGCCTCCCACGGGTTCCCCCGGTGCGCGCGTCCGGAAAGGCGGTCCCGGCAGGGGGCGGACCGCAGACCGACGGTCGAACGCGCTCCGCGTCCCTCCGCATGAGGCGCCGAGCCGTGCGGGCCGAAGGGGGGAGGCGGGCACCTCGGTGACGGTGACCGCGTGCCTTCCTGGTCCGTTTGCGTTTGGGACGGCGGGGTACGCGGCCCGGCGTCGACATCCCCGCAGGAGAAAGGACCACGTCATGGGCCACGGAGGAGACGTCATCGCCGAGCTGACCACGGATCACCGCGAGGTCGACGAACTGTTCGCGAAGATCGAAGCGCTGCCCCCGGGGGAGAAGCGGCGCAAGCAGTACGCGGACGAGGCCGTCATCGAACTGGTGCGGCACTCGGTGGCCGAAGAGGCGTACCTCTACCCGGCGGTGCGCAAACTCCTGCCGGACGGTGACGCCCTCGCCGACAAGGAGATCGAGGAGCACGCCGAAGCGGAACGGACGATGAAGGAACTCGAAGGCACCGAGGCGGGCGACGCCGAGTTCGACCGCCTCATCGGGCACCTGATGACGGAGATCCGCTCGCACGTGCGCGACGAGGAGGACAACCTCTTCCCCCGGCTGAGGAAGGCGGCATCCGCCGAGGAACTGGCCGACCTGGGCGACAAGGTCCGTCGCGCCAAGAAGACCGCCCCGACCCGCCCCCACCCCTCCGCCCCGGACACCCCGCCCGCCAACAAACT
>NZ_MDKB01000001.1:1364707-1421934 GCF_001715295.1 Streptomyces griseus
CAGGGACGCGCTCACGGGACGGGGCAAGGGTTCCTGACGGGCCCCGCAGCCGCGCAATCCCGCCGGTCGCGGTGGGCGGCCCGCAGGACGTCACCCCGGGGGAGAGGGGTGCGCCCGGTGCCCCGGGGGTAGGTGCACGTGCGTCGGCCCACGGTCCGGGCCGGCGCACGGATCGCGGGGCCGGCACGTCGTCATCCTGCCCGGCCGCCTCTCGCTCACGGAGGAGTCAGTACGTGGAATCAGGCGAGCACGAGGGACACGACGACCACCGGACGCAGGTGATCGTCGTGGGCGCGGGGCCCGCGGGATCGGCCGCGGCGTTGTGTCTGGCGCGTGCGGGTGTGGAGGTGGTGCTGCTCGAGAAGGGCGCCTTCCCCCGGGACAAGGTGTGCGGGGACGGTCTCACCCCGCGCGGTGTGCAGCAACTGGTCCGCATGGGCGTCGACATCGACGCACCGGGCTGGACCCGGACCAAGGGCATGCGGTGGGTGTGTCAGGGGCGCCAGGTGCACATCGACTGGCCCCGCTCGGGTAGCCAGCCGGACTTCGGTCTCACCCGCTCCCGGTACGACTTCGACGACATCCTGGCCCGGCAGGCCGTGGCCGCCGGAGCACGCCTCCATCTGGAGACGAAGGCGACAGGCCCGCTGACCGACCGCGCCGGGCACATTGTCGGGGTGAGTGCCGTCGCCGGGCCGGACAGGCAGCCGGTGACGTACCGCGCCCCCGTGGTGATCGCCGCCGACGGCGCCTCCGCACGCACCGCCCTGGCCATGGGCCTGGAACGGGACCGCAGCAGGCCGGTGGCCACCGCCGCTCGCCGCTACTACCGCAGTGAGGCCCGCAGCAACGACCCCTACCTGGAACTCTGGGCCGACCTGCTCTGCTCCCGAACCGGCCGCGACCTGCCGGGATACGGGTGGATCTTCCCGCTCGGTGACGGCCGCGTGAACGTCGGCCTCGGCGCCCTGCCCCACCGCGGCCACGGCACGGTCGATCTGCGGGCCACCCTGGAGCAGTGGCTGACCCGGTTGCCCCCGCAGTGGGGACTCCGGGAGGAGAACGCCGACTCTCCCCTGCGCAGCGCCGCGCTGCCGATGGGGTTCAACCGCCGACCGCAGTACCGCCGCGGACTGCTCCTGGTCGGCGACAGCGGCGGCATGGTGAGTCCGTGGAGCGGTGAAGGCATCGTCCAGGCCATGGAGGCGGGCGAGGTCGCGGCCGAGACCGTCGCTCTCGCTCTGCACCGGCCGGGTGGACCCGGGCGTGAACAGGCCCTGCACCGGTACGCGAAGGAGGTGAACCGCCGCTGGGGGCGCTACTACCGGCTCGGCAACACCGTGGCCGATCTGGTGTTCGCCCGCTACGGCTACCGGCCGCTGCTCAACCGCCGCGTCATGGCCTCGCCCGCTCTGGTCCGAACCCTCGCCCGGCTGCTGACGCACGGGACGGACGCACCCTCCGACGACCTGATCGACACGGTCGTCCGCGGCCTCGTCCGGATGGTTCCGGCGCCGGCGCCGGGGCCGGGCACGCGGGCCCGCGGAACGCGAGGTGGGGACACGGGGCGGCGGTGACCCGTGACGGCGAAGGCGTCGAGTCCCTCCGATACAGCCGGCAAGCGTCTTTCCGTGCTTTGATTCCCAGAACTGACAAAACGTCATGAAAGGGAACAGATATGCCGTCTCGCCTCAATCCCTACATCAGCTTCTCCGGTGACGCACGGCAGGCCATGGAGTTCTACCGGGGCGTTCTGGGTGGCGATCTGACGCTGCACACCTTCGGTGACATGGGGGGAGTCGGCCCGGGCCACGACGAAAAGATCATGCACGCCCAGCTCGAGACGGCCGGCGGGTTCGTGCTGATGGGTGCCGACAACCCGCCGGGGGTGGAGCACCGGCCCGGCACCGGCATCGCGGTGAGCCTGAGCGGGGACGATCCGGAGGAGCTGCGCGGCTACTGGGAGGGACTGACCGACGGCGCTGACGTGTTCATCCCGCTGGAGAAGCAGATGTGGGGAGACGTGTTCGGTATGTGCACGGACAAGTTCGGCGTCCGATGGATGGTCAACATCAGCGGCCGCTGATCTCGGGAAGCGCGCCCCCCGGCCCGCTAGGATCACGCCGGCCCCGCGCGTTCCGGCGTCCGCACGCGCCCGTGCCGTCCCGTGGCCGGACTCCTTCTGGTGCTACTCCAAGGTCGTCCCGCTCCTCACCGATCCCGGTGCGCACGGTGCGGACCCCGCAGACACGTTCGACGTGGTGGTGCCCGACATGCCTGGCTACGGGTACTCCGACCGCCCCTCCGGCCCGCCCCTGGACTCCATCGCCGTCGCCGCTCTGTGGGCCGAACTCATGGACGTACTCGGCTACTGCCGCTTCGGCGCGGCAGGCGGTGACATAGGCGGGCAGCCACGTGAGCCGCTACCTCGGCCTCGACCACGCCGACCGCGTCGTGGCCGTCCACCGCACCGACGGCGGCCTGCCCGTCCACGACGGCGACCCGGTGGATCTCGTCCGCTTCCCCGAGCATGGCCGCGCCCGGCCGGACCACCGGTACCGCACGCCCGAGGTGCCGATGCGAGCCGGTGAGGCGGTAGATTCGCACCATGCGATCACAGAGTGGCTCCGCCCCTCGTCCGCCGGAGGGGCGGGGCAAGCTCCTCGCCGTGAGCGACCTCCACGTCGGAATCGCCGACAACCGCCCCCTCGCCGACCGTCTCCACCCGACGTCCGACGAGGACTGGCTCATCGTCGCGGGAGACGTCGCGGAGCGGGCGGAAGAGGTGGAGAACACGCTCGCGCTGCTGGCGGGGCGCTTCGCGCACGTGGTGTGGACCCCCGGCAACCACGAACTGTGGACGGTGGAGCGGGACCCCGTACGGCTGCGCGGGCAGGCCCGGTACGAACACCTCGTCCAGGTCTGCGCGGAATTGGGCGTGACGACTCCCGAGGACCCCTACCCCCTGTGGCACGGAGCCGGCGGACCCGTCGCCGTGGCCCCCCTGTTCCTCCTGTACGACTACACGTTCCGCGTCCCCGGAACGGCGACCAAGGAGGAGTCCCTGGCCCGCGCGCACGAGGCGGGCATCGTCTGCACAGACGAATACCTGCTGCACCCCGATCCGTATGCCACCCGGGACGACTGGTGCCGGGCACGGGTGGCGCGGACCGAAGAGCGGCTCGCCGCGCACGATCCGGACATCCCGCTCGTCCTCGCGGGCCACTGGCCGCTGCTGCGCGAACCCACCGCCGTCATGTGGTACCCGGAGTTCGCCCAGTGGTGCGGCACGGAACTCACCGCCGACTGGCACCGCCGCTTCAACGTGGCGGCCGTCGTCTACGGCCACCTCCACATTCCGCGGACGACGTGGCACGACGGAGTCCGCTTCGAGGAGGTCTCCATCGGCTACCCCAGGGAATGGCGCAAGAGGGGTCACCCCCGTGGCCTGCTGCGGCAGATCCTTCCGTACGAGGGCGAGCAGCCCCCCGTCCCCGAGGAAGAGGCGTCATGATCGAACGGCTGCTCCCCGCCGAAGTGGCCTGCGCGGACACCCACGAGACCGAGGCTCCCGCAGGAGCCCTCTACCCCGAGGAAGCCGCACTGGTCGCCACGAGCGTGGACAAGCGCAGACACGAGTTCGCAGCCGTACGAGTCTGTGCGCGGCGGGCCATGGGGGCACTCGGCCTGCCACCGTCCCCGGTGCTGCGCGGTCATCGGGGCATGCCGCTGTGGCCCGAGGGATGCGTCGGAAGCATGACGCACTGCGAGGGCTACCGTGCCGCGGTACTGGCCCGGGCGTCGGAGGTGCGCGGGCTGGGCATCGACGCCGAGCCGAACGAACCGCTTCCGGCCGGTGTATGGGACGTGATAGCACTGCCGTCGGAGAGGGAACGGATACCCCCGGCGGCCCCGGACGCGACCCACCACTGGGACCGGCTGCTGTTCAGCGCCAAGGAGAGCGTCTTCAAGGTCTGGTTCCCGCTCACCAGGGTCGAACTCGGCTTCGACGAGGCCGACATCACCTTCCACCGCGGTACGGAGACCTCCTCCGAGGGCACCTTCACCGCCGAACTGCTGCGCACCGCACCCGGGGTGCCGCGGTCGCTGCGCGGGAGATGGCTCATCGACGACGGCTTCGCGGTGACCGCGATCGCGCTCCCGGCCGCCTGACGCAGGGGCCGGCCGGCCGTGTCAGCCGAGAGGCCGGCCGCACCGCAGGTTCCACCGTCCCGCCCGACCGCTGAGTTCGGTGAGGCCGAGCGGCGCCACGTCCAGCCGCCAGAACGCCGTCACGGGGAGGGCCAGGGCGTGGACCACCGCGGCGCGCACGACGGCGGGTTCGACCACGGCCAGCACCCGGTTTCCGGCCGCCCCGGCCGTGCTCCCGGGCACCTGGACCGTCCCGGCGGCGGTCGCATCCAGGAGGTCTCCGACGCGGGCGGTCAACTGCAGCAGCGACTCGCCGCCGTGCGGAACGGCAGAGGGATCGGCCAGCCACTCGGACACCGCCTCCGGCTCCGCGGCGCTGACCTCCGACAGCCGCCGCCCGCTCCAGCGGCCCAAGTCCCAGTCACCGAAACGGGGTTCCGCACAGGCAGCGAGACCGAGCACTTCGGCGGTCTGACGGCACGGCTCGGAGGGACCGTGCGCGTACACATCGGCGGCGGGCACCTCACCGGCCGCCGCGACCGCCGCAGCGCCGCGTACCCCGGCCGTGTCCAACGGGGCGTCGTGCGCGAAGCGTGCCTCCCGCACCCCCGGGTTCAGGGCCGGTGCGATCAACATCAGCCGTACCGTCATCCTCCGGCTCCCCTCCTCGAACAGCGGCCGCACAGCCACCTCGCCCCATGGGACCACGGACCGCGTCACCGGCCTTTGCGGCCCACGCACCGTGGCGGGGGCGGAGCCGCAGGCGGTATGGTCACGGCAACCACGACGAAGGTGTGACGGAAGCCCGGTGAGAGTCCGGCACGGTCGCGCCACTGTGTACCCGTTTCGCTGCGGGAAGTCAGACCCGGCATCTTCGTCTCAGGCACCACGACAGGGACGCGTGTTCCCGCAGGAGGTTCTGCCATGGCTCAGTCAGCCAACCCCACCACCGTCACACCCGCCATCACCCCCGTCCCGGCCAGGGCCATCGCCCCCTGGGCCGTCTTCTTCGGCGTCCTCATGCTCGTCCTGCTGTACTTCGTCGGCGCCGAACAGGGTGCCACCGCGGTCATCTCGGGCGAGGCCGTGCACGAATGGGTCCACGACGGCCGGCACCTGCTCGGATTCCCCTGCCACTGAGAGCCGGCGGCACAGGAGAAGCTCCCATGAACTCCGTACCGATCCGAGCCCTGCTCGTCCGCGGCATGATCGCCGGTCTCCTGGCAGGAGCGCTCGCCCTTGCCGTGGCCTACTTCCTCGGCGAGTCCCACGTGGACGCAGCCATAGCCTTGGAGGAGTCCCACGCCCACACCCACACCCACGAACACGGCGAGGAACTGGTCAGCCGTACCATGCAGGCCACCGGCGGGCTCGCCACCGGCGTCCTGGTCTTCGGCGTCGCCGTCGGAGGCATCGCCGCACTCGTCTTCTGCTACGCCCTGGGACGGATCGGCGCCTTCGGTCCCCGGGCCACGGCCGCACTGGTCGCCGGAGCGGCCCTCCTGACGGTGTACGTCGTGCCGTTCCTCAAGTACCCCGCCAACCCGCCGGCCGTCGGCGACCCCGACACGATCGGGCAGCGCACCGGGCTGTTCTTCCTGATGATCGCCCTCAGTGTCCTGCTGGCCGTGGCGGCCGTCCTCGGGGGCAGACGCCTCGCCCAGCGCCTCGGCAACTGGAACGCCACCGTCGCCGCCGGTGCGGGCTACGTCCTGGCGATCGGGCTCGCCTACGCCTTCCTGCCCTCGTTCGACGAGGTCGGAGCGGACTTCCCGGCCACTCTGCTGTGGCGGTTCCGGCTGTCCACACTGGCCGTCCAGGCCACGCTGTGGACCGCTTTCGGACTTGTCTTCGGCTACCTCACGGAGCGGTTGCTGCCGGCGGGGGCAGGGGGTGGTACAGCAGTCCGCCCGGTCCCCCACGGGGTGGGGGCGGGCTGAGGAGCCACGCTGACGGTCGAGGACCGATGGCGGACGGACGGAACACCGAGGACCTCCGTCGGCGGCCTCCGTGGGACGGGCGGGACCCGCCGGGCCGACCCGGCGGGTCCCGCCCGTCACGGCGGGGCCGAGCTCCGGGGCCGCGTCGCGGGGGGCCTGCCGGACCGTGGTACGGCGGCGGGGGTGGAGACCGAGGCCTTCACCCCCGCCGTGCCGCTGTCAGCGGTCGGACCGGCCCTGCGGAGTCGCGTCCGGGCCGAAATCGCCGGTCATGGCGGCGGCGATCCGCAGGTAGGGGGCCGCGTCCGCCTGCCTGCCCTGGCGCTCGAGGGTGCGCCCCAGCATGAGCTGCGCGTAGTCCTCGACAGGGTTCAGCCTCAGGACCTCACGCAGCTCCGTCTCGGCCTTCGCGAGCCGCGCCGAGTGGTAGTAGGCGCGCGCCAGCAGCAGACGCGGCGCGACCTGCTCCGGCGCCTCCTCCACCAGCCCGCCCAGAATGCGCGCCGCGGTGAGGTACTCCTTCGCCACGAAGAACAACTGCGCCCGGTCCCAGCGGTCGGCGGGGGTACCGAACTCGTAGTAGGTCTCGCTCACTTCTCCTCCTCGGCCACAATGTCCAGCAGACCCGTCAACCGGTGGGCATAGTTTAATATTCCACTAACTTCTCGGCGTGGGGACCGTTGCTCCGCGTCCGCACGGGAATAGGTTGAACGCCATGAGCAATCTCGATCGTCAGGCCGCACTCTCCGTCTGTGGCGGCCGGGGGTTCGTCGTCGGCGAACCGGTACGTGAACTCCTCACCCCCCGCCACGTGCAGCTCGGAGAGTCCACCGAGGTCCGCAGGCTGCTGCCCAACCTGGGGCGCCGCATGGTCGGCGCGTGGGCGTTCGTGGACCACTACGGCCCTGACGACATCGCCGACGAGCCCGGCATGCAGGTGCCGCCGCATCCGCACATGGGCCTGCAGACGGTGAGCTGGCTCCACGACGGCGAGGTTCTCCACCGGGACAGCCTGGGCAGCCTCCGTACCATCCGGCCGCGTGAGCTGGGCCTGATGACCTCGGGCCGGGCCATCAGCCACTCCGAGGAGAGCCCGAAACCGCACGCCAGGTTCCTGCACGGCGCCCAACTCTGGGTAGCCCTGCCCGACGCCCACCGGAACGTCGAACCCCACTTCCAGCACCACACCGACCTGCCCACGGTCACGGCGCCCGGTCTGGAGGCCACGGTGATCCTCGGTGAACTCGACGGCGCCAGGTCGCCCGGCACGGCCTACACCCCGATCATCGGCGCCGACCTGGCCCTGACAGCCGGCGCCGAGGCCCGGCTGCCCCTGGACCCCGACTTCGAGTACGCGGTGCTGTCGATGTCCGGTGAGGCCGAGGTGGACGGCGTCCCGGTCCTCCCCGGCTCCATGCTGTACCTCGGCTGCGGACGCGCCGAACTGCCGCTGCGGGCGGGCTCGGACGCGGGCCTGATGCTGCTCGGCGGGGAGCCGTTCGAGGAGGAGATCGTCATGTGGTGGAACTTCGTGGGGCGTTCGCACGAGGAGATCGAGCAGGCCCGTACGGACTGGACGACCGGCACACGGTTCGGTGAGGTGGAGGGGTACGACGGGGGTCGCCTCCCCGCTCCCGCGCTGCCGCCGGTGGCGCTGAAGCCGCGGGGTCGCGTTCGCTGACCTGGGGTGATGCGCCCTTGAGCGGTCCCGCCCCGCAGGACCGGGCTGCCTCCCCCGTCGACACGGCGGGGGAGGCGGTGCGCTTTCTGCGGATCGGCGTCCCGGCCCGCCGTTCACGTCCGAGACCGAAGCCGGCCCTTGCCTCAGGCAGCACGGTGAGGCGTCGTACGCGGACCGGGTCCGTGCCCGACGCCTCACCGTGCTCAGGGGATCAGCCCTTGACGGGGCCGCCGTTGATGGCGACGCGCCGCCCGTAGCGGGCGTAGGGGTAGTAGTCGTACGTCGCATGGTGCTGGACGCACCGGTTGTCCCAGAAGACGAGCGTGCCGGGGGTCCAGCGGACGCGGCAGTGCAGCACCGGCCTGCGGGCGATCATGTCGAAGAGCATGTCGAGCAGGGCCCGGCTCTCGTCGGCGGAGAGCTGCGGGATGCGGCTGGTGTAGGCCTTGTTGACGTAGAGCAGTTTGCGGTCGGTCTCGGGATGCCGTGCGACGAGAGGGTGCTCGCTCTTGGGGATGACGTAGTCCGCAGGCGGTGTGTACCCCGCCAGAGCCTGCGCGCCGTCGTGGATCGCGGTCAGCGGGTCCAGCAGGGCGCGCATCGCCGGTGAGAGCATGCCGTAGGCGAGGTGCATGTTGGCGAAGAGCGTGTCGCCGCCGCACCCGGGTTCGGGAGTCTCGGTGATGTAGAGCATCGAGCCCAGTGACGGTTCGGCGTCTGCGGTGCCGTCCGCGTGCCAGCCGTTGCCCGCCACATCCGCCGCGGCCGACTTCGTGCGGATCTCCAGGACACAGGGATCGCCCTCGGGCGGCGGCGGGTTGACGGGACGCAGTTCACCGAAGGCGCCGGCGAAGCGCTTGTGCTGCTCGGCGCTGATCGTCTGATCGCGGAAGACGAGGACGTGATGGTCCAGGAAGGCGGTCCGAATCTCCTCCAGTTGCTCCGCCGGAATCTCCCGCGACAGGTCGACGCCCGATACCTCCGCTCCCAGGACGGGCGTGATCCGTTCGACGGTGAGCGTGCGGTAGGCACGCGCGGGACGTGTGGTCACCGCTTCCAGTGCTTCGAGTTCGTATGACTCCATGCCATCCTCCAAAGACGGGGCGGAATTTACAGGTCAGTGGTCCCGTGGACACCGGCACCGGGGGACGCCAGCGTCGCCCTGATGGTCGCGGCCACCGTGTCCACGTGGGGTGCCGCGACGATGCCGTAGTGGTCCGTGGGCAGATGACTGCGTACGGCGGACGGGGGCAGGCAGTCGTTCCACTGCCCGTCCAGGGCCTGAGGGTCTGCGGGAGCGGGCATGCCCGCCGTGGGGTGTTCGGCCAGCCAGAGATACGTGGGCACGGAGACGATCGGCCGTACGTGGTGCTCCCCGAGACTGCGCAGATTCGCGCGGCAGCAGCGAGCCAGCCTCTCGGCGTACACCTGTGCCTGCTCGGTCGGCAACGAGGACGCCCCCGCGCCGAGTTCGGCGGCGAACACCTTCTCCAGGTCAGCCTCGGCATAGGAGGTGACCAGCGCTTCTGCCTGGGGCGGGGGAGGATCCAGAAGGTATAGGGCCTCCAGTGGCCGGCCGGCCACCTCGGCGAGGCCCGCCATCTCCATCGCCACACGGGCGCCGTAGGACCATCCGGCCAGGTGCAGCCGGTGGGCCGGTCCGCCGAAGCGCGCACGCAGCGCCACGTCGTAGTGATGGGCCCGCTCGGCCAGCGACCACGCGGGCATCCCGGCGTCGCGGAGTGCCGGGTCGGCTATGAGGCACACCGTCGGTGCGGGTCCGAGGGCTGCCACCAGGGAGCGGTACGCCTGGATGTCCCCGCCCACGGGGTGCACCAGGCACAGGACGGCCGCACCGGTCCCCTCCTGCCAGATGTCGAGGACGACCCGGGAAGCGTTCGCGGCCGTCCCGGCGGGGGGCTCGGCGCAGGTCAGGGCCTCCAGGTGCTTCAGGATCTCCGTGAGACTGACGCGGTGGCTGAAGGAGGCCAGGTCGACCTCGACGCCGTAGTCGTCCTCGATCTGGGCGATCAGGCTGATCAGGGTCAGTGAGTCGGCCCCCAGGTCGTAGAGGGAGTCCTCAGGGTCCAGCTCGTCCACGCCCAGCAGACCCTTGACCACCCCGGCCAGGGCCTCCGCCCGCTCCAGGCTGCCGCCGGTGGCGGAGGCGTCCTCCTCTCCGCCCGTCGGGTGCACCCCGGAGCGCGAAGGCCGGCCCTCGGCCCCGGCAGGAGCGTAGAAGGCGCGTGAGGCATCGATGTCGGTGGTGGATACGAGGAGTTGAGGCAGTTGCAGGGCCAGGGCGTGGGCGAAGACGGCTTGGCCCTCCTCGACGGTCAGCCCGATCGCGAGGTGCGCCTGATGGCGGCTGTCCGCGTCCAGGACCCGGGTCGCCATTCCGGTCTCGCGCCAGATGTCCCAGTCGATGCCGATCCGTACGGTCGTCTCCGTGTCGCCGGCGCGGTGGTGGGCGAATCCGTCGAGGAGGCTCGCGCCGGCTGCGTAGTCGCTCTGGCCGACGCCGCCTAGCAGGGCGGACATGGACGAGCAGTAGACCGCGATCTCCGGGCGGAAGGCTGCGATCAGGTGCTCGACGACGAGTGCGCCCCTCTCGCGGACCGCGGCGGCGTCGCGCATCGCAGCGGCGTCACGGCGTACGAGCAGCCCTCCGTGTCCGAGCCCGGCTGCGTGGACGACTCCGTCCAGCCGTGACGTGTGGGCGGCGACGGCCTCCGCCACTTCCTGCACCGTCAGGGCCGTGAGATCGGCCGGGACGAGGCCGACGCGGTCGGACCATCCGCTCAGCTCCTCGGGCAGCCGCGGCTCTCTCGACAGCAACAGGACGCGTCCGCGGGTGTGCTCGAGCAGCCAGGCGGCGACGGCGCGGCCTATGCCGCCCGTGCCGCCGAGCACCAGGTGGACGGTGTCCGCTCCGGCCGGTACGAGGGGCCGCGCACCCTCCGGCTCCGGTATCGCCGTCGTGCCCTGCCGCCACCAGTAGCCCTGCCGCAGCGCGAGCTGGCGCGGTAGGACCGTTCCGTCGCCCGGACCGGCTTCATGTGTCTCGGCGACGATCGAGGCCACGTGTCCGGCCCAGCGCGTGAGGTCGCCGTCGGGGAGGTCGAGCCAGTGGCCGTGCAGGACGGACTCCTGAGGGGCGACCTCGACCGGCCCGGCGAGGAGCCCCAGTTCAGGTCGGTCCACGGTCCCCGTCACGGGCCGTGCGCCGTAGGACAGCCACCACACCCGAGGGGATCCGTTCCGCCCGGTCAGTGCCTGGACCAGTGCGGCCGTGGTGTCGATGCAGGTGTGACGGGCGAGCTCCAGGGTTCCGGGACCCACCGGGCCTGTCACGTCGAGGGGCAGCGCGTGCACCCATTCCAGGTCGGCACAGGCGGGAACGCCGTCCTCGGACAGTGCGTCCAGCAGCTTGCGCAGAGACACCGGATCGGCGGGGTCCACGTCGTAGGCGTCCGGTCCTCCGCGGGCGAAGGCGCCGGCCGGGCGCACCCGGATCACTCGCGACGCCACCGCCTCGAAGGGCGCGAGCGCTGTCCGTGGAGTGTTCCCGGAGGCCACCACGACCACGGTGGGCGCGCGGCCGGCCGGCACGGTGGTGTCCGCGACGGCGGCACGGCGCACTCGGACCCAGTGCGGTTGGTGCAGCCAGTTCTCACGTGGGAGCCGCCGGGGTGTGGCGGCCGGAGCCTCGCGCGGCTCCTCGGGCAGCCGGCCGAAGTCGTACGCGGCCAGGGAGAAGGACGGGGGTGGGAAGTCCCAGGGCGCCGGAGCGGAGCCTGCCCCCCAGTCGACGGAGTGCCCGGCGGCCCAGTCCCCGGCGAGGTCCCCGGCCGTGCGACCGGCCGCGGAGACCGTTACCGCATCCGGGTCCGCGGTACCGGGCGGCACCTCTCCCGCGGCCACCGCGCGCAGCCACTGTTCGGCCGCGGCGGCGTCCGTCACGGGTGCCGCGGTCCGCAGACGGCGAGCGACCCGGCCGGACTGGAGGTGACGCAGCACCGGTTCGAGCCCTTCCGGGTGCAGCCGGAGGTAGTCGGCGATCCGGGCGGCGTCGGAGGCGAGGGCGTCCGCGCCGGAGGCCGACAGCACGAGGCACCCGGGCACCTCGCGGGCCGCCACCGGTCCGGGCGCGGTGTCCTGCTCGACGATGACGTGGGCGTTGGTGCCGCCGATCCCGAAGCTGCTGACCGCGGCGACCCGTTCGTGTTCCCCGCGCCAGGGCGTGGCCTCGGCCGGGATGTAGAAGGGGGTGGGATCGGGGCCGATCTCCGGGTTGAAGGAACGGAAGTTGAGATGGGGCGGGAGCGTGCCGTGGTGCACGGCGAGGACCGCGCGTACGAGTCCCACCACGCCGGCGGCCGCGCCCATGTGGCCGAGCTGGCTCTTGACGGAGCTCAGAGCGCAGCGGCCGGACTCGCTCACGCCGAACGCCTGCCGTAGCGCCCCCACTTCGATCGGATCGCCCAGCCGGGTCCCGGTGCCGTGGGCCTCCACGTATCCGAGGTCGGCGCCCGTGCGTCCGGCGCGGGCCAGGGCGGTCCGGATCACCTCGCGCTGTCCGGCCAGCGACGGCGCGGTGTAACTCATCTTGGCCGCACCGTCGTTGTTGATCGCAGAGCCCGTGATCAGTGCGTAGACGGTGTCTCCGTCGCGCCGTGCCTGCCGCAGCGTCTTGAGGACCACGACACCGACGCCGCTCGCGCCGACCGTGCCGGTGGCGTCGTCGCTGAAGGGGCGGCAGTCGCCGTCCGCGGAGAAGATGTGCTGCGGGCGGTAGCGGTAGCCGCCGGTCAGCTTGGGGTCGATGAGTACTCCTCCGGCGAGCATCACGTCGGCTTCGCCCTGCCGGAGCAGCCCGGCGGCGAGGTGCACGGCCACCAGAGAGCTGGAGCAGGCGGTCTGGGCGCTGAAGGCGGGACCGGTCAGCCCGAGGTGGTACGCCACCTTGGTGGCCAGGAAGTCCTTCTCATGGTGCAGGGCGAGCTGGAAGCCGTCGGGCAGGTGCTCGGGGTCGGCCTCGCGCAGCAGGGACTGGAAGTAGGTGTTCTCCCCTGCGCCGGCCACCAGGCCCACCCGGGCGGCCGCGGTGTCCGCCACTCCCGCGTGTGCCAGGGCCTGCACCGCGGCCATCAGCAGGTGCCGCTGCTGGGGGTCCATCAGACGGGCCTCCTGCGGGCTGATGCCGAAGTGGCCCGGGTCGAAGTCGAGCATGCCGTCGAGCGTGCTGTGCGCACCGACGAATCCGTCCGGCGCGTCGATGCGGCGGATGCCGGTGCCGCCGGAGACCACGAGTTCCCAGAAGGCGGCCAGGTCCGGGGCGCCGGGCACCCGTACCGCCATGCCGACGACCGCGATCGGCTCGGTGGGGCCGGTGGCACCGTTGTCCTTCTCCGCAGGCGGGGTGAGTGGCCGCGGGGCGGTGAGATGGCGGGCCAGGGAGCGGACGGTGACGTGCTCGAACAGGTCCGCGACACGGAAGCGCAGCCCGAGTGCCGTGGTGCAGCGCAGGTGGAAGCGCATCAGGGCCAGACTCGAGGCACCCGCCTCGAAGAAGGTCTGGTCCGGTGCGATCGAGGACCCGGTGACCTCCTCGAAGGCGGTGGTGAGGCGTTCCTCCGCGGCCGACAGGCCCGTACGGGCGCTCGCGGAACGGCGTATCTCTTCCCCCGGTGCCCGGATCACCGCCTGCCGGTCCAGCTTGCCGCTGGGTGTGCGGGGAAGTCTCTCCAGCCTGCGGTAGCGGTCCACGCGCACGTAGGACGGCAGCAGACCGGACAGATGGGCGGTCAGGTCGTCGGCGGACGGCGCTTCGCCACGGATCTCCAGGCCGGCCGTCAACCGGTCTCCCTCACGAGTGACGACCGCGTTGACCACCGCCGGATGGCGCAGCAGGGCCGCCTCGACGGAGCCGAGTTCCAGCCTGTGCCCGCTCAGTTTGATCTGGTCGTCGTCGCGGCCCGCGTGGTGCAGCAGGCCCGCACGGTCGAAGAACGCCAGGTCACCGCTGCGGTAGAACAGGCCCGCGCCGGGGAGTTCGACGAAGCGGGTGTCGTCTTGTGCGGTGTCGGTGAGGTAGCAGCGGGTGGCCATGGTGCCGCCGATCAGCAGCTCGCCGGTGCACCCGGCCGGGACCGGGTCGCCCTGGGCGTCGACCACGCGCAGGTCGGCGCCTGCCACCGGGAGTCCGACGGCAGGCCGCTCGGGCCACTGCTCAGGATCTCCCTCCAGGCACAGCGCGCTGACCACATGTGTCTCGGTCGGCCCGTAGTGGTTGAACAGGCGCGCTCCGGGAAGACCGGCGAACCAGCGCCGGATGCTGTCGGTGCACACCAGCTGTTCCCCCGCGGTGACCACGTCGCGCAGCCGGGAGGGATACCTGTTCAGGCGGACGGCGTACTCGGCGAGCAACTGCAGGGCCACGTACGGCATGAAGATCCGCTCGACACCCGCGGATTCCAGCCGGTCCAGGAGCGCGGGCGCGTCCTGACGCCACTCGGGCCGTACGAGCTGGAGGCTGCCCCCCGTGCACAGCGTCCCGAAGATCTCCTGGAAGGACACGTCGAACGACAACATGGAGAACTGCTGGGTGACCGCGGGGCCTGTCAGGCCGCCGGGACCGGACTGCCACCTGATCAGGTCGCACAGAGTGCGCTCGTGGATCTGTACTCCCTTGGGCACGCCTGTGGAGCCGGAGGTGAACAGCGTGTACAGGGGGCGGATGCCGTCGGGTGCTGCCGCGTCGGCCGTGCGCCGAGGACACGGGTGCCCGTCGTACGGGGCACTCGTGTCGTCGCTGTCGCCTTCGCCCGGCACCGGGTCCACCGGTGCGACGAGGTGGCGCACCACACCCTCCGGGAGCAGCGGGTCCAGCGCCGGCGAGCCGTCCTGGGTGACCAGGACGCACAGCGGGTCGATCTGCGCCAGTACGCGGCCCAGCACGTCGGCAGGGTAGGAGGGGTCCAGGGGGACGGCGGTGACGTTCAGCCGTGCCAGTGCGAGCAGCGCAACCACGTGTTCGGCGGAGGGGGTCAGGTACAGGGCCGCCCGGCAGGGGCTGCCGTCGTCCGGGATCGGATAGCGGTCGGCCAGCTCCGCGGCCAGGGCTGCGGCGCGGGCGTCGAGGGTCGCGTAGCTCAGGGTGACACCCTCGGCCGTGACGACGGCGGGGGCCTCCGGCGTGAGAGCGACCTGCCGGGCGAAGCCCTCGGCGACGGTGGTGAAGCCGGGGTCCGGGGCGGGCCCACGCCCGTGCTGCGGGAGGGAGTGCCGGTATCGCGCGACGAGTGCGCGAGCGGTGCAGTCGCCACCGGCCGCGAGGGCGTCCACGCCCCGCCGGAACAACTCCGCCATCGCCTCGACGTCCTCGCCGGTGAACCGGTCCTCGGCGTACTCCCACAGCACGTCGAGTCCGTTCGCATGCTCGACCACGGAGACCGTCATCGGGCACTTGGCCTCCGGACCCGCCCACCACAGGGGTTCCTGGGCACAGCCGGGCAGCCGCAGCGCCCCGAAGTCGGTGTTCTCCAGGACGAACAGGAAGTCGAACGGTGTGCTGTCGCCGACGCCCTCCCAGCCGGTCAGCACGTCCGAGAGTGCCACGTCCTGGCGTCCCAGGACCTGCCCTGTGGCGGTCCCGGCGCGGGCGAGGTGCGAGCGCAGGTCCGCACCGGGCGTGACGGTCAGGGGCAGCAGCACGGTGTTCGCCATCATGCCCGCGGTGTTCTCGAACTCGTGCACCGGGCGGCCCGCGACCGGAGCGGCGATGCGCGGGCGGACCAGGCCGGTCACGCCGTAGAGGCACCAGGTGAACACGGTCAGCAGCACCTGGAACCGGGTCAGTCCGAACGCAGTGCACAGCTGGTCGACCTGGGCCCGCCGCAGCACGTCGAGCGACGTGTGCAGCAGGCGCGCCCGCGGTGCCGGTCCCGCCGCCCGGGCGGGCAGCGGCTCCTGCGGGTCCTCCAGACCCTGGTAGAACGTGAGCAGTTCGTCGCGCTGCACCTGGTAGTCCGTGCTCGCGAACCGATCCCGCTGCCAGACGGCGAAGTCCAGCGGGGTCGGTCCCGGCTCGGCGGGCCGGTCGCTTCCGGCGTAGGCCGCCGACAGGTCGTGCAGCAGGACGCTCAACGACCAGCCGTCCACGGCGATGTGGTGCAGGTGCAGCAGGAGCGTTCCGCCGCCGTCACGGGGCAGCCAGCAGGCTCTGAGCATGCGGGGGACGGCGAGGTCGCAGGGCTCGGAGAAGAAGGTGTCGGCGAAGGAGTGCGCTTCGTCCTCGCTCCAGGACTGCCGGTGGCCGGGCTCGTACCAGGGGTCGTACGGCTCGCCGACAGTCTGTTCCAACCCGTCCGGCCCGAGGCCGAAACCCGTCCGCAGCGCCGCGTGGCGATCCACCAGGCTGCGCAGGGCTCGCCGGAGGACAGCGGCGTCGACGGGACCGTCCACGCGGTAGGCCTGGCCGACGGAGTAGGCCCGGGAGCCCGGGGTGCGGCGCTGTACCAGCCACAGCCGCTCCTGCTCGCTGGTTGCGGGCGCCGTGCGGGCACCGGAGACCACCGGCCCCCGCAGGGTGCTCTCCGCACCCGGGGAGACCGTCACGAGGGACCGGGCGACGGCGGCCAGGTCGCCGTGGAGGACGGCCGCCGGCGTCAGCTCGCGGCCCCAACGCTGTCGTACGGCGAAACAGAACCGGAGCGCCTTCAGCGAGTCACCGCCGCTGGCGATCCACCGGTCACCGAGCCCGAGGCCGGTGGCGCCGAGTATCTCCTCGGCCAGCTCGACGACCCGGCGCTCCGTCTCTGTCGCGGCCGGTCCCTCGGAGGGGGAGGCGGCGGGCCGCCAGGGCTGCCCGGCCTGCCGCAGCAGAGCGGCCTGGTCGACCTTTCCGTTGGCGTTGAGTGGCAGCTCGGCCACGCGATGGATGTGGTGGGGTCGCATGTAGCTGGGCAGGTGAGCCGTCAGATGGCCGTCGAACTCCTCGTAGGACAGCTCCTGACGCAGGACGACGAACGCCAGCAGTTCGTTGGGCCCCTCCCGGCCCGCGCGGCGGGTGCACACGTGGGCCCGCCGGACCGCCGGGTGGGTGAGGACGCGCCGCTCCACCTCGCCGGGCTCGATCCTGAAGCCACGGACCTTGACCTGGCGGTCGGTCCGTCCGATGTAGACCACCAGACCGTCGTCGTCGGCCCGTACGAGGTCTCCGGTGCGGTAGTGCGGCTCCTCGCCGCCGTCGAGCCACGGCAGGCGTACGAAACGCCGCTCGGTCTCCTCGGTGAGGTTGCGGTATCCGGCGGCGAGTCCGGCTCCGCTGAGCAGGAGTTCGCCGACCTCACCGGGCGCTGCGACCCGCTCCTGGCCCGGCACGACCACGACCGCGCCGGTCTGCGGCAGCGGTCGGCCGATCGGCACCACGTCCCCGTCGAAGTCCCGCGGGATCGGATGGCACAGGGCGAAGGTGGTGGACTCCGTCGGTCCGTACGCGTTGAACAGACGCGTGCTGCTGCCCGCGTTGTCCCGGTACCAGCGGCGCATCACCTGGGCGTCGAGCTGCTCACCGCCCACAAGGACCTCGCCGGCCGCGGCGAAGCAGTCCGGCACGGCCGTGACCATCGCGTCGAACAGTGCCGTGGTGATGAAGACGGTGTCCACGCGTCCGTCCCGCAGGGCCGCGGCGAGCCGCTCGGGAGTCTGCACGTCCTCCTCGCCCAGGATCACGCAGCAGCCACCGGTCAGCAGGGGCACCCAGACTTCGAAACTCAGCGCGTCGAAGGCCGGATTGGCCAGGCAGGCATAGCGCAGACCGGGGTCGACGCGGATGTAGCCCGGTTGTGCCAGTCGCCGGACTCCTGCGTCACGGACCTCGACTCCCTTGGGCTGCCCCGTCGTTCCGGAGGTGTAGAACAGGAAGGACACCTCGCCGGGGACGGACGGAGCCTCCACGGTGCCGGAGGCCCCCGCACCGGGGGGAAGGGGCAGAAGGGTCTCCACGGTGAGGGCCTGCACGTCCTGCGGCAGCCCGGTGACACTCTCGCCCGGCCGGTGCACCAGGGCGACCGCCGCGGAATCCCTGAGGATGAAGTGACGGCGTTCGGCGGGGCTCTGGGCGTCGAGCGGCACGACCCGTGCCCCGAGTCGCAGTACGCCCAGCATCACGCAGACCAGCCGCCACGACCGCGGCAGCGCCACTGCCACGGCCTGTCCCGCGGTGACGCCCTGACGCCGCAGCTCCCGGGCGACCGCGGCGGCTGCCGTGTTCAAGGTCGCGTAGTCGAGGCTGACGTCGCCATCGACCACCGCTTCGGCGTGTGGTGCGAGAAGAGCTCGGCGGTGGATCTCGCGGGCTGTCCCGGTCGGGGCGCCCACGCTCTCGGCCACGTCGGTGGGGGATGTCTCGACGTGCGGTTTCATCGTGCCTCCGACGTGCCCGAAGGCATGGTGCGTTCCAATGTGCGCTGATCGTGTTCGGTGGTCAGCCGGTGCAGTTCCGCGGTGAGGACGGCGGCGACGCGCGGTAGTTCGTCGCTCTCCAACATGTCCCAGTGACCGCAGGCGACCGGCTCGGCCACGAACTCACCGCTGACACGACGCCTCCAGAACGCGCGTAGGCGAGCGGCAGCACCCTCGGCGTCCGCGTCCTCCACGGCCGTCGCCTGCATCAGCACGACACGGGCGGGTGAATCGGGTACGGCGTAGTCGCGCGTCGTCTCGCGATGGTGGTTGTACACGTTCAGGTACCGGGCCACCTGGTCGTCGTCGATACCCGGGTACATGCCGTTGAAGCGCACCAGTTTCTCCCTGAACTCCTCCATGCCGACCGGCGCGATCGCGGTGCGCTGCTCGTCGTCCTCGGCGCCGTGGGTGTCGAGGAGGACCACGCTGACCTTTCCGTGTCCGGCCGCCATCAGGCGGCGGCCCATCTCGTAGGCGATCAGGCCGCCGTAGGAGAGCCCGCACAGCACCACTGCCTCCTCGGGACGGGGGTCGACGAGCCGCAGATACTCCTCGGCCATCGCCTCGATACCGGGCAGAGTGGATTCACCGGGATTGATGCCGGGCGCCTGAAGCCCCACCACGCCGACCTCGTCGGGCAGTTCGGTGGACAAGGGCAGGTAGCAGAACGCGGTTCCGCCGGCGGGGTGCACACACACCACGCGCTGTCCGCTGCCGCCCGGGCGCAGTTCGACCAGGCTGCTGAGTTCCGAGGACTGCGCGGCATCCCCGCCGCCCGTGCGCACCCGCTCGGCGAGCGTCTCGATGGTGGGGTGCAGCATGACGGCCCGGACGGGCAGGACGACGCCGAGTTCCTCCTGGACCGCGGACGCCATCTTGATCGCCGAGATCGACGTGCCGCCCAGGTCGAAGAAGTTGTCACCTATGCCTATGTCCGGGTGCAGCAGCACCTCGCGCCACACCCGGTACAGCGCCATCTCCACGTGGTCCCGGGGCGCGGCCGCGTTGACCCGCCCCGCACGGGTGGCCGCCGCGACGCGCAGCACCTCTGCCCGGTCCACCTTGCCGCTGCGGTTCAACGGAAGCCGCGGGAACTCGGCCACCACGGTGGGGATCATGTAGTCGGGAAGACGGTCCTTGAGGGCCGTACGCCACTCGTGCGGCATCCGCGCACCCTCGGCGTCACACCCCACGCCGGCGACCAGGTGGGGGCCTCCGGGGGTGTCCCGATCGGCCAGGACGACGGCCTCCCGCACCCCCGGGACCGCGAGCAGTGCCGCCTCGACCTCACCGGGTTCGACACGGAAACCGCGCAGCTTGAGCTGGTCGTCGCGGCGGCCGACGTACTCGGCGTTTCCGTCCGGCAGCCAACGCGCCAGATCACCGGTGCGGTAGAGGCGTTCACCGGGGACGAACGGGTCGGGCACGAAGAGTTCGTCGGTGATGTCGGGCCGGTTCAGATACCCACGGGCCAGACTCGCTCCACCGAGGTAGACCTCTGCGGGAACTCCCACGGGTACCGGTCGCATCCGGCCGTCGAGCAGGTAGAGGCGTGTGCCACGCAGCGGCCGTCCGATGGGACACGGCCGCTCGTACGGCTGTGGGTCGGTGTAGGCGGTGGAGTAGAGCGTGGCCTCGGTCGGGCCGTAGCCGAAGCAGATGCGCAGGGAGGGCAGCAGCTCCCGCATGCGGTGCAGGGTGCTCTCGGGCAGGGATTCCACTCCCGTGAGGAGCTGACGCAGGCTGGAGCCTGCCAGGCGTGCGACCGGATCCTCGCCTATCCACAGGACGTAGGAGGGAGGCAGAAACGCCTGGACGACGCTGCGTTCGTGCATCCAGTTCATCAACGCCTCCGGGTCCCCACGTAGTTCGTCGGGGACCAGATGGAGCACGGCGCCGGTGGTCAACGGGACCAGGAGTTCGTGCACCGATGCGTCGAAGCCGATGCTCGACCAGGCCGACGACGCCTCACCGGGGGTGTCCCCCATGAGTTCACGCCAGTGGTCGAGGAGATTGACGATGCTGCGGTGCGTCACCGCCACGCCCTTGGGGCGGCCGGTCGATCCCGAGGTGTAGATGACGTAGGCGAGCCGATTCGGGTCGACGTCGAGGGCAGGCGCCTCGTCGCGCGTCCCCTCCGCCTCCACCTTCGCCAGGTGTTCCCACAGCTGTGTGTCCTCGTCCGTGGTGTCCTTCCGGTCGGTCAGGACGAGGAGCGCTGCGGCGTCGCTCACCATGGCGGTGAGCCGCTCCGGGGGCTGGGCGGGATCGAGGGGCAGGTAGGCGGCTCCGGATTTGAGGATCCCGAGCACACCGACGACGAGTTCGGCCGTACGTCCGGCGTGCAGGCCCACCACGCGATCGGGGCCGGCACCGCGCGCGACGAGCGCCTGGGCGAGGTGGTTGGCGCGGCGGTCGAGTGCCGCGTAGTCCAGCTCCGCCTCGCTGGCCACCACCGCACACTGCCCGGGTCGTTCGCGGACCTGCGCGGCGAAGCGCTCCAGTACGCCCGGCGACGCCGGGCCGGTCACGATGGGCCCTGTGCTGAAGGTGGCGAGGAGCGCCTTCTGCTCCTCCTCGTCGAGCAGCGTCAGTTCGGCGATCTCGGCATCGGGTTGCTCGGTCATCAGACGCAGCACCCGGAGGAATTGACGTAGGTACCGTTCGATGGTCTCCCGGTCGAAGAGCGCCACCGCGTAGTCGATCTCCCCGGCGAGGTGCCGGCCCTCATCGGCCAGGGCCAGGACCGTGTCGAACTTCGCCGGGACGTGGGCGGCGTCATCCCGCAACGCGACGTCCAAGTCGGGGAGTTCGAGTTCCCTCCGCATGGAGGGCACCCAGGCGAACATGGTCTGGAACAAGACTGTGCAGGCGGGACTCCGCGGCGGGTTGACCAGTTCGACGACGCGCTCGAAGGGGAGGTCGACGTGTTTCAAGGCGTCACGGATCCGTGTGTTCACCTGCTTCAGTACATCCTTGACCCGGGGCGAGCCGGAGAGGTCCGCGCGCAGGGCGAGGGTGTTGACGAAGAAGCCGATCAGCCCCTCGACGTCCCCGCGCCGGCGATTCGACGTAGGGGCGCCCACCACGACGTCCTCCTGCCCGGAGAGCAAGGACAGCAGCACGGACCAGCCGGTGAGTACGGTCGCGTAGAGGGTGACATCGTTGTCCGAGGCCAGGTCGCGCAGGGCCTGCGTCAGGCTCTCGTCGACGGTCACCGGCAACCGGGCGCCGCGGAAGTCCTGTTCGGGCGGGCGGAGCCGATCGGTGGGGAGGGTGGTCACAGCCGGCGTCCCGGCCAGTGTGGTGGTCCAGTAGTCGGCGTGCGGGACCGGCTCGTCTCCCGACATCCACTCCCACTGCCAGCGCGTGTAGTCGCTGTACTGCCACGTCAGTTCCGGCAGCGGGACCTCCTGCCCCTGGAGGAGCGCGGAGTACACCTGGCCCAGCTCTTTCAGCAGCAGGGAGCGGGACCAACCGTCGAAAACGATGTGATGTACCGTCAAAATCAGGACATGGTGGTCGGCTCGGAGCGCTACCAAGCAGCCGCGCGCCATGGGTTCCTCGCCCAGACGGAACGGGGTGCCCTCCACCTCCCGCCGTATGCGCGTGAGCCGTTCGGCCGCGTCGGCCAGTCCTGTCAGATCCTTGAAGGTCACCGGGAACCGGGTGTCCGGCGGATCGACCAGTTGAAGCGCCGTGCCCTCCGAGGGGACCAGTCGGGTGCGCAGGGCCTCGTGCCGGGCCGTGAGGACGTGGAGCGCCTCGACGAGCAGATCCCGGTCCAGGGGTCCCCGGATGTCGAAGGGCATGGGCTCGTTGTAGGCGGCGCTGGCGTCCCCGTCCATGCGCGCCATGACCCACAGGCGTTCCTGCGCCAGCGACAAAGGCGCGGAATTCTTCTCCTCGCCGGAATGGTTACTGACTGCGATGCGGGGTAAAGACACGAATTGCCCTTCACGAGAGGAGAGCGTGACGGAAATCGGATGCGAATTTCTCGGAATCGTCGCGCCGAAGTCCGGAACGTATGCGCTGTCATGGAAGTGTGTGTGCTTTGAAACAACGCCTTACGGATTCAGGGTCTTCGACGGGGCCCGGGTCGGGGTCGTCGGCTGAGCTGCCTGGTCCGCGCTCCGTCCGCGCTGGTGTGGGGGCAGCGCGGAGGGCGTGCTGATTCAGGTTTCGAACCGGACTTTTACGGACTCGGCGGCGTATCGCGCCGCGCTTCTGGGAATCGTCACCTGTCTGCCCAGGCTCCATAAAGTTGCGCGAGGTGCACGAGGAGTAACGGTTGCGTACGCTCCTGTCCAATTCGGCCGTCCGTGCGGTGGCTCATTTCCGTTGATGCTATGTGCGCTCGGATTGCATGGTCAACTGTGACCAACGCCACACCGATTCGGCGACGGAATACTGTTTGGGCTCGCCGTGCGAGGTCAAGGGGGGTGCCCGAAGAGGTTGGACCGCATGAGGACACGTGCGTGGGTGTCGCCGTGCCTCGCTCGGCCGACCGGGCGGTGGCGTGGACGGCCGTCGCCGGGGGACTCCTCCCTGCCGCCCGCCGACCTCGGCTCCGGCCCCGGGTCGGACGCCTGAGGGCCGTCCCGCACTGCACGGCGGGCGCGCGACCACAGCCCCGGCATCGCGCGACGTTGACGGCACGTCCGCTTCCGTCAAGATGCGGACATCCCTCCGCCGTGCGATGGGCCGCATCCGATGCCATGCACTGATCCACCGGGACCTGCGGGGCAACCCGTGAGCTGCTGAACGCGCCGCGGACGGGTTCTGACCGGCCGGCTCCTCCCCGGCGGACATACGCGAACTCTCCCGGGCTTCCGCGCACCGGCCTGATCCCCGAGCTTCCGGTACTCGGGCGCCCTCCCCTCACCCGCGACAGAGGTGCTGCCACGTCAGGTGTGGGGCGCCGCTTGCCTCTCCGGTGCGGATCCACCGGCTTCGGACGGCGGTCCCCCCTGCCCACGGCGTCCAGCCGAACCGGTCGCCACCGAACGCCCGGAGGGGTTCAAGGGGCGGCCGGGTGGTGCAGGACGCCACACATGACGGGGGAACGTCCGGATCGCGCACGCCCGGCGGACTCCACGGGGGCGTACTCCGACCGGGAGCGGGTACACGCAGGGGCGGCGGTACACGCGACGACGCGTTGCCCGCATCCGGAGTGATCGATCACCGAAGGAGAACCTGCTGTGCTGACACCCAGTCCTCAGGACCTGCGAGTAGCTCTGGCACGCTACGCCGACGCCCGTATCGAGGACGCACGCCGTTCCACGGACGTCACGGTCCGGGCGGTCGAGGACGCCACCCGCACCCTGTGCGTCATGACCGGCACCTGCGAGATCTCCGAGGCGCTGCACGCCGCCGACACCAGACTCGGTCTGCGTGCCGCCGGTGTCTCCGGTGGCGAGACCCTGACGGGGTCTCAGCAGGACAAGCGCCTTCGGGCCGCCTGATCGGCCGTCTCCCGTTCCGCCGTCGGCGGCGCGCCTGCGCCCACCGTTCGGGAAGCACTACGGCGCCACCGCCATGCTGTCGGTGGCGCCGCGTCATGTCTACTGCGAGACGGTGACCAGGGATGCGTAGTACGCGCCCAGCGAACGCAGGTAGAAGAGGTCGCCGGTGTCCTGATCGCGCTCGAAGCGCGGGGCGTCCATGATCTCGTCCTTGGTGCACGAGACCGTGATCACGCGCGCGGAGTCGTCGACGGCTGTCACCAGACCCACCGGTACGACGACGCTCCTGCCGAACTTCCAGACTCCTGCATCGACCACCACGTGGTCGAAGCCGGGAACCTGGGAGACCCTGACGACACTGCCCAGACCGCCGTCCTGGGTTTCCACTCCGTAGCCGATCATGTCCTCGCCCAGTACGCGGTTCAGATGCGCCGGGTAAGCCCAGACCGTGTCCATTGTCGCCTCCTCACGGCGGCCGCCGAATCCGGCCGCGGGACTTCCATATGCCCCTGCATACGGAAGTGAAGCGGCCTGGAAGCCGACCTCTGCCCAATTCACTCCGATGCGCCGCCGTGTACGCCGAGCCCGAGCCCGAGACCCGGCCGCGCGGGCACTCCTGGCGGCGGCCGGGCCCGGCCACGACTCCCTCATTTCCGCCCGCCGCTCGTCCCGCCCCCCGCGATCCCGTCGGCCCGGCCCGGGGGGCGTCGGCATCCCCCGCCGAGCCCGCACATGCGGTCCGCGCCGCTGCGGGTACCGCGCGGGGTGCGGGGCAACGGGTCCGACGGCACGATCACATGACCGACCGCCCCCGGATCGGTCGAACGACAGCCCGGCCCGCCGCTCTCGGTGCGCCCTCCGCCCACCCGGCTGTATAAGGTGTCACCCGTGCCTGGCGAGACTGACCTGCAACGACTTCTGACCTACATGCGGCCCGAGATGAATCCGGGACGCTACGTGTTCACCACCGTGGCCGGAGGCATTCCTCCCGGGGTGACTCCGGTCGTCACGGTGGCCGAACTCGAAGGCCTCACCCTGGTGCTGCGGCAGGAGGATGCCGAGGCGGCGGGGCTGACGTACGACTACGTGGCCGGGTGGTTGGTCCTGCGGGTGCACTCCGCCCTGGACGCGGTGGGCCTGACCGCCGCGGTCGCCCACGAACTCGCGCGTGCCGGCGTCAGTTGCAACGTGGTGGCCGGATTCCACCACGACCACCTCTTCGTGCCGTACGAGGCGGCGGAGCGTGCCATGGAACTGCTCGAAGGGCTCTCCCGGAGATCCGCGGCAGGCGTCGCGTAGTAGCCTCAGTGGTTCTCCGGGAAGGGCATTCGAGGTGCTCGGGACGAGAATGCCCCGGCTCCCGCCGGGCGCTCCGGACCCCGTACGTTCCCCTTCCCGCCGTCGGGAGAGGACTGAAGACATGACAGAGAACGCGCGTACCTCGGAGTCCATCGAGGTGGTGGGGGCGCGGACCAACAACCTCCGCGATGTCACCGTGAGCATCCCCAAAGGACGGGTGGTGGCCTTCACGGGGGTCAGTGGCAGCGGCAAGACCTCGTTAGCGATCGACACGCTGCACAGCGAGGCCCAACTCCGCTACCTGGAAGGGCTTTCCCCGTTCGTCCGGCAGTACATCACCCAGCGCAACCGCCCCAAGGTGGACCGGGTCCTCGGTCTCGGCGCCACTCTCGCCGTCGACCAGCGCCGGCTCAACCGCAACCCTCGTTCCACCGTCGCCACCATCACCGGCATCGACGGCCACCTCGGACTGCTGTACTCCCGGCTGCCCGGCATCGGCCCGGACGTGGTTCCCGGCGACGGCCATCTCAGCACGGCCCACTTCGACCGGCACAGTCCGGAGGGCAGCTGCCCGGACTGCCACGGCGTCGGCGGACGCTGGCAGGCACGGGAAGAACTCGTCATCACACACCCGGAGTTGCCCCTCTTCGACGGCGCCTCTCCCTGGTACGCGAAGTGGCGCTCCGGCGAACACGCCTTCATTCCCGCGCTGGCCGAGAAGCGCGGCGTGGACCTGGCACAGCCCTGGCAGTCGCTGCCCGAAGGCTTCCGGCACAACGTGCTGTACGGCACGGGTGACGAGAAGATCGAGGCGACCGTCGAGATGCCGAACAAGAACGAGACCTCCTCCTGGACCTACACCTCCAGCGAGCCGCTGCGCGGGGCACTCGCCGAAGTGGAGAGGGTCTTCGCGAACGCGGCGACACCCAGCGCCAAGGAGCGGTACCTGCCGTACATGCGCAAGATGCCCTGCACCACCTGCGGCGGCACCGGCTACGACGCGATCGCCCGGTCGGTACAGCTCGGCGGGCTCGCCTACCCCGAACTGCTGGAGGTCGACGTCCGCGAGGTCCGCGCCTGGGGGGACCGGGTCACCTCCGGCCTCGGCACCGGACAGCGCGCGGTCGGCGAACCCCTCCTCCAGGACCTCGCCCGCAGACTCCGGGTGCTGGACCGTCTCGGCCTCGCCCACCTCCAGCTGTCGCGCGGCGCGGCCACCCTGTCCGGCGGCGAACTCCAGCGCACCCGGCTCGCCGCCCAGCTCAGCACCGAACTCAGCGACATCATCTTCGTCCTGGACGAGCCGGGCACCGGCCTCCACCCCGCGGACAAGGCCCATCTGCTGGACATCGCGCTGGAACTGCGCGCCGCCGGGAACACCGTGCTGCTGGTCGAGCACGACCCGGAGCTGATCGCCCGCGCCGACTGGGTGATCGACATGGGCCCCGGCGCCGGACGGCTGGGCGGCGAGGTGCTCGTCTCCGGCACTCCGGCGGACGTAGCCGCGCACCCGACCTCGCTCACCGGCCACTACCTCGCCGGGAAGGGACCGCGCCTGCGCCGCGCCCGCCGGCCGGTCGGGGACGGCACCCGCTGGGTCGAGCTGCACGGGCTGTCCGCGCACAACGTGACCACCGACCTGGTCCGCTTCCCGGTGGGCCGGCTGACCTGCCTGACCGGGGTCAGCGGCAGCGGCAAGAGCAGTCTGCTCGGCGCGCTCGGCGCAGGGACGGAGGCGGCTCTGACCGGAACGGCGGCCGACACCGTCCGCCGGGTCACCGGCAGCGAGAGCTTCAGCTGGGTCGCCGTGGTCGACCAGGAGCCGATCGGCCGGACACCCCGTTCCAACCCCGCCACGTACAGCAAGGCGTTCGACATCGTCCGCAAACTGTTCGCGGAGACCGACGAGGCACGCAAGCGGGGCATCAAGTCCTCCTGGTTCTCCTTCAACGCGGCGAACGGCGGACGCTGCGAGACCTGCACCGGATACGGCCGCAAGCTGGTCAACATGCACTTCCTGCCGGACGTGTGGGTGGTCTGCGACGCCTGCGAGGGCCGCCGTTACACAGCGGAGGCCCTGGAGATCACCTACCAGGGTCTGAGCATCGACGGGGTGCTGGAACTGACCGTCGCCGAGGCCGTCGAACGCCTCACGGACCACCGCCAGCTGGCGGAGGCCCTGGAGGCCATGGACCGGGTCGGGCTCGGCTATCTGCAACTCGGGCAGAACGCCACCGAGCTCTCCGGCGGCGAGGCGCAGCGCCTGAAGCTGGCGTCGGCGATCCAGCGGGGATCCGCGGGCCGTAAGGCCGGACTGGTCGTGCTCGACGAACCCGTCTCCGGACTGCACCCCTCCGACATCCAGCGCATGGTGGACGCCTTCGACCTGCTGCTGGACTCGGGCAACACCGTGGTCGTCGCTGAGCACGACATCCCCGTCGCCGCCTCCGCGGACTGGGTGATCGACCTGGGGCCGGGCGCCGGCCCGGACGGGGGCGCGGTCGTGGCCGTGGGAACCCCGGACCAGGTCGCGGAAGCCGACACCCCGACCGCGGGCTTCTTCCGCCGGTACGCGGCCGGGCTGCCGCTGCTGGGCGGGCCCGCCGGCCACTGAGGCACCGGTGGCGCCCCGCGCCCGGCCGTGGGCGTGCACGGTCAGGCGTGGGGCGACACCAGCTCCACGACGGTGATGTCCGGGTCGGCGCCCAGCCGGACGGGCGGCCCCCAGAAGCCGGTGCCCCGGGTCACGTAGAGCAGGGTGTCCCGGTACCGGCTCAGCCCCGCGACGTGCGGTTCGGCCAGGGTCGCGAGCTGGGTGAAGGGCCAGAGCTGGCCGCCGTGGGTGTGCCCGGACAACTGGAGGTCCACCCCGTACCGGGCAGCCTCCGTGACCTGCGCGGGCTGGTGCGCGAGGAGGACGACGGCCCGGTCCCGGTCGCGTCCGCCGAGCGCGGCCTCGTAGTCGGGGCCGTCGCCGTGGTCGACGCCGCTCGCGTCCTCGACCCCGGCCAGGTCGAAGCCGGGCAGAGCCACCCGCTCGTTGCGCAGGGTGCGCAGCCCGAGTCCGCTCACGAAGCGGACCCACTGCTCGGCACCGGAGTAGAACTCGTGGTTCCCGGTGACGTAGTACGCGCCGTGCCGCGCCCGGAGGTCCGCGAGCGGTTCGGCGGCCCGCCCTTGGGTGGCCACGTCGGCGTCCTCCACCAGATCGCCGACCAGGGCCACCAGATCGGGTTCGATGCCGTTGAGGAGGTCCACCAACTGCCGGGTCCGGGAGCGCCCCACCAGCACGTTGAGATGGATGTCGCTGATCAGGGCGATCCGGAAGCCGTGGGCCTGCCGGCCGAGCCGGGCGAGCGGCACGGTGAGGTGCTTGATCCGCGGCGGCCCGAGCGCGGTGTACGCGCCGTACCCCACCGCTGCGGTGGCGGCGGTCCCGGCGGCCAGGGCGACGGCCCGGTTCACGAACATCCGGCGGGAGGGGGTGAGGTGGTCGACGGCCGTACGCCCGGGGGAGTCCGGAGGGGACGAGGGCTCCTCGCCGGTCACGGACGCCCTGCCCGGGTCCCCGGGCGCCGTGTCACCGGCGGAACGCCTCCGCCGGGCGCGCCGCAGGAACGGGCGGACCACCTCACCCACCAGCAGGGCCAGCGTCAGATAGAGGATTCCCGCCATCCAGGTGAAGCCGGGCCAGCCCACCGCCGTGGCCAGCGGTGCGGGCAGCGCGCGCTCCCCGGGCGGCGCGGCGACCAGCAGCAGGGCCAGCAGGACGATCAGCGCCGTGCCGGCCCGGCGCCACCACGAACCGGGAGACGTGGTGTCGCGGACCGTCCGCCGCCACACGTAGTAGTGGACACCGGCCAGTACCGGCAGTACGAGCGCGACGAACAACGCGGAGGACACCGGACCCCCGGATCAGCCGGCGAGCGGGCGCGGGGCTCCGCACCAGCGACGCAGAGCCCTCGTCAGCCCCCGGCCGGGTTCGACGCCCGCCCAGGCCACATATCCGTCGGGCCGGATCAGCACATGGGGGGGCCACCTGTCGCCGAGGGGTTCGGCGAGCACGCCCGTACGCAGCCGGGCCTCCCAGCCCGTGGCGGCGGGCGGACAGCCGTGCGTGCCGGTCAGCACGAAACCGCCTTCCCGGAACAGCTCGTACAGCCGCTCCGGGCCGCCGGGAGCAGCTACGAGGGGCCGGTCCGGGACCCGCAGGCCCGTCCACCGGTCCTGCCCTCCCGCCGGGTAGCGCAGGGCCAGCCCCGACAGGTGCAGTACGTTCAGACGGTGGACCGGCTTGATCCGCATCGACCACATCGCGGCCTTCCGCAGGGTCCGTGCCGGAAGACTGTCGGAGGTCTCGAAGCGGAAGGAGAGATCCGTCTTGCGCAGCGTCTCCGCCGCGATCGGGTACCGCTCCGCCTCGTAACTGTCGAGCAGCCCCTCCGGCGCCCACCCGTCGAGTGCCGCCCGCAGCTTCCAGCCCAGGTTGAACGCGTCCTGGATACCGGTCTGGAGCCCCTGCCCACCGGACGGGATATGGGTGTGCGCGGCGTCCCCGGCGAGCAGCACCCGGCCGACCCGGTACTTCTTCGCGTGCCGCTGCGAGCTGCGGAACCGGGACAGCCACAGGGGATCGTGGATGCCGATGTCCAGGCCCAGGATGGCGGCGCAGCTCTCGCTCAGATCCTCCAGTGTCAGCGGCTCGTCGGCGGGGACGGTGAACTTCTCCCGGTCCAGCACGATGACCCGGTACGTGCCGTCGCGGAACGGGAACAGGGCCGCCATGCCGCGCCGGGTGATCCGCGCGTACTCGGCGGGCCCCGGCGGACTGCTCAGCCGGGCGTCGGCCATCATCAGCGACTGGTCGTAGTTCCAGCCGTCGAAGCTCACGCCGATGGCGTCGCGGACGGTGCTGTTCACCCCGTCGCAGCCGACGACGTACCGGGTCCGGACGGTGGTCTGACCCTCCGGTCCGGTCAGTTCGACGTCCACCCCGTCCTCGTCCTGCGACAGCCCGGTCATCTCGGTTCCGGGCAGCAGGACCGCGCCCGCCTTCTCGGCGGCGGCCTGCAACGCCTCCTCGGTCCGCACCTGCGGGATGGACAGGCTGAACGGGAATCCGGTGTCGAGCAGTCCGTAGTCCAGATAGCCGTCCTCGTTGCCGAGCGGCGGATGCGGGCACTCCCGGCCCCCGGCCAGCACGTCGCCCACCCGCCCCCGCATGTCGAGGAGTTCCAGCGTGCGGGGCTCGACCGTGCAGGCACGGGACAGCCGGCTGCGCCCGGTGCGCTTGTCGACCACCTGGCAGGAGACGCCGAAGCCGGCCAGCTCCGCCGCGAGCGCGAGCCCGGCGGGTCCCGCGCCGACGATGATCACCTGTGGGGACGGCGGCATCTTCTGACTCCTTCGGATCGGCCGGACCCGCCGCACGGGGGGTACGCGGGTGTGCCGGGCGCAGATCGACGGCAGGGGCGGCCGGACGAGGACCACGGAGCCGCTTCCCGTCGGGATGCGAGCCAGTTAACGGGCGGGTCCGTGGCGGGCGCAACCACGTTGAGAACGAGGTGAGAGGCGCCGGAGAGCGAGGGCCCGCGGATGAGACCGGATCGAGCACCGGATTGAGAACGGGGAGTCCTAGCGTGGCGACCGATCAGGTGGTGTCCATGTAGTCCAGCCCGCAGGGGGAGTCCCGCCATGACCGCGCGTCCGCCGGAACCACGCCGCACACCGGCCGCCCCGGCCCCCGCGCACCCACCGGGCGCCCTGTCCCTGGCGGAGTCCCCGGCCGTTCCCGGCCGTGAGGACCTCGAATCGCTGCTGGTCATCCGTCACTTCGAGAACCTGCTGCTGCGGATGTTCGCCGAGGGCAGGCTCAACGGCACCACGCACACCTGTTTGGGACAGGAGTACGTCCCGGTCTCCCTCGCCCCGCTGCTGGCAGGTGACCACGTCCTCAGCAACCACCGGGGCCACGGCCACTACCTCGCCCTGTTCCGGGACCCCGCCGGACTGCTCGCGGAGATCATGGGCCGGGCCGGCGCGGTGTGCTCGGGCGTCGGCGGCAGCCAGCACATCCGCCGCGACGGTTACCTCTCCACCGGGGTGCAGGGCCAGAGCCTGCCGCTCGCCGTGGGCATCGGACTGCGCTGCAAGCGCACGGGGTCCGGCCGGATCGCCGCCGCCTTCGTCGGCGACGGTACGTGGGGCGAGGGAGCGGTCTACGAGGCACTCAACATGGCGGCGCTGTGGCGGGTGCCGGTTCTGGTGATCGTCGAACACAACGGGGTCGCCCAGTCCACCCCGACGCATCTGCAGATGGCCGGTTCGATCGCCGACCGGGCCGCCGCCTTCGGCATCGACTTCGTGGAGATCACCGGCCACCACGTACCGGAGATCCGGGAGCGGCTCGCCCCCGTCGTCCGCCGGGTCCGCGAGGAACACCGCCCGGCCGTCGTGCAGTTCACCACCCACCGACTGGGCCCGCACAGCAAGGGCGACGACACACGCGACCCTGCGGAGGTGGAACGGCTCCGGGCCGGCGACTGGCACCGGGAGCTGACCGACCGGCTGGGCGCGCCGTTCCGGGAGCTCGACGCGCGCATCCGTGCCGACCTGGAGGAACTGGCCCGCGAGGTGGAGGCACGGCCGCCCGCCACCTGGACGGGGTCCGGTCTCCCGGACCCGAGGATGGAGGACCGATGGCCGAACTGACCGAGCCCACCGACCTGAGCGGACTGACCGACCTCGTTGCCGATGTGCTCCGGACGCCCGCCGCCGAGGTGACGGAGGAGACCGGGCCGGCCACCACGGCGGCCTGGACCAGCCTGCGGCACGTCCAGATCGTCTCCCGTGTCGAACAGACCTACGGCATCAGGCTCACCGCCCGCGAGGTACGCGCCTGCCGTAGCGTCGGCGCCCTGCGCGCGGTGCTGACCGCGAAGCGGGGGACGCCGTGACCCGGCCCGCACCCCGTGTGGTGGAGACGCTCAACGCGGCCCTGCACCGGCTGTTCGAGGAAAGGCCCGCGCTGCACCTGCTCGGCGAGGACGTGCTCGACCCGTACGGCGGTGCCTTCAAGGTGACCCGCGGGCTGTCCACCCGCCACCCGGACCGGGTGTTCGGCACCCCGATCAGTGAGGCGGGCATCACCGGCGTGGCGGGCGGTCTGGCCCTCGCGGGCGACCAGGCGATCGTGGAGATGATGTTCGGCGACTTCGCCGCCCTCGCCTTCGACCAGGTACTCAACCTGATCTCCAAGTCGGTGACCATGTACGGCGACCGGGTGCCCATGCCGGTCGTGGTGCGCTGTCCCGTCGGTGGAAACCGCGGATACGGCCCCACCCACAGCCAGAGCCTCCAGAAGCACTTCCTCGGCGTGCCCAACCTGGCGCTGTACGAGACGAGTCCCTTCCACGACCCGTACGCGCAACTCGCCGAAGGCCTCGACCGGGGGCCCGCGATGCTCTTCGAGGACAAGGTTCTCTACACCCGGCGGATGTTCCGCGACGGGGCGGTGGACGAGCACCACGGGTACGCGCTGCTGGGCGGGCCGGCCGGCTGGGCGCACGTCTCCCCGGTGGACGGCACGCCCGCCGACGTCGTGCTGATCTGTCCGGGCGGCACCGCGCACCGGGGCCTCGACGCCGCCCGGCTGCTGCGCGCCCGGGGGCTCACCGCGCACGTCCTGGTGCCCGCCCGGCTCTACCCGCCCGACCTGGAACCGGTACTGCCGCTGCTGGCGGGTGCCCGGCTGGTCGCCGTGGCGGAGGAGAGTACCGAGGGCGGTACCTGGGGCACCGAGATCGCGGCCCGGGTGCACACGCGCCTCTGGTCACACCTGCGGGCGCCCGTCCTGCTGTTGTCCTCGGCCGACTCGGTGGTTCCGACCGCCCCGCACCTGGAGGCGGGTGTGCTGCTCGGCGCGGAGCGGATCGCCGCGGAGATCGAGGCCGCCGCGGCCCGGCCCCTGCCGCCCCGCGCGCCAGCCGCGCTGCCCGTGGCAGCCGCCGGGACGGATGCCGTCGCCCCGGCGGCCGGGGAACCGCGGGCCGCCGTACCGGAGAGTGCCGAGCCTCTGGGCGGGGTGCCGGTCGCCGTGCCCAAACTCAACAACAACGACACCGCCTACCTGGTCCTGCGGTGGCTCGCCGACGAGGGCGTCCACGTCGAGGAGGGCGATCCGCTCGTCGAGGTGGAGACCTCCAAGGCGATCGAGGAGATCACCGCCCCGGCCGCCGGGTACCTGCGGGTGCGTGCCGCGGAGGACACCGAGGTCGGTGTCGGGGAACCCCTCGCCGAACTGCTCGCCGAGCGGCCCGCCGTCCGGGCGCCCGGCACGCCGGTGCCGACCGGGCCGGGGCCGCGCGTCACCCGGCCCGAGTCCGCCGCCGCGCCCGCACCCCCGCCCGCCGAGGGGCCGGGCGCCACCCGTACCCAGGTGCTCGACCGGGCTCAGCAGGGGACTGCCGCCGTCGTCACCCGTGCCCACCGGGAGGTACCCGCCGCCTTCGCCGCGGTCGAGGTCACGGCCGACGCGGTGCTGGCCCGGCTGCGGACGCTGTCCGACGAGACCGGCGCCGAGGTCGGACTGCCGGAGGCGGTGGTGAAGGCCGTGGCCTCCGCGCACCCCGCGTTCCCGCACCTGTTCGGGAGCCTGCAGGACGAACGGACCGTACGGCTCGCCGACACCGTGGACATCGGCGTCACCATGGACGCCGGGAACGGCCTCTACATCCCCGTGCTGCGGGACTGCGCCGCCCGTTCCCTCGCCGACCTCTCCGACGATCTCATGGACTTCCGGATGAAGGCGTTCCGCGCCGAGTTCACGGCGGGAGAGCTGTCCGGCGGCGCCCTGAGCGTGTCGCTGAACACGGAACCCGGCGTCCTGCTGGTCCAGCCGATCGTCATGTGGCCGCAGCTCTGCATGGTCTCGGTGGGCGGCCCGCTCACCCGGCTCGTCCTCGCGGACGGGGTACCCGCACCCACCACCGTGGTCACCCTCGGACTCGCCTACGACCACCGGGTGGTCAACGGCCGGGACGCGGTCGCGTTCCTGCGCACCGTCGCGGACGCCCTCCACGACCCGGAACAGCTCGTCAAACTCATCGACTGACAGCGAGGACGTGACGTGGTGAGACTGCGCCAGGGTCCGGCCCTGCGACGGACCGACGCCCCGGCCGCCCTGTCCGGAAGGGACCGGACCCGCCGCGCGTCACCACGCACGACGGCCGGCGGAGCACCGGCGGCCGGGCCACCCGGCCGCATTTACCCCGCCGCCTCGAGCGATGCGCCGCCCCCGCGGTCCGCCGCGGCCTGAGCGGCACACCGCCCGTACGAACTGCCCGGACCGGTCCGGCTCCAGCGGCTCGACAGCCGCAGGAGCATCTCAGTGAGGAGTTCTCGTGGCGTACGGGTTGACCGCCTTCGGTACCGCCCTCGGCGAGGAGACCGCCGTGAAGGACGTCGTGGCCGAGTACACCGAGGACGTGGAACGCGTCCTCGGCTACGGCTACGACTACATCCACCGGGCCGCGCCCGGCACCAGCGTCACCGATCTCGCCGTCGAGGCGGGGCGGCAGGCGCTGGGCTCGGTGAAGCCGCGCGAGGTGGATCTGCTCGTCCTCGCCCTGACCGACCTCGCCGACCACCTGTACTGGGACGCGGCGGCCCGGGTCCAGTGGGAGCTCGGCCTGAGCCGCGCCGAGGCGGTGCTCGTCGACCAGGGCTGCGTGGGCGGGGTCACCGCGTTCGACACCGTCGCGGGACGCTTCGCCACGCACCCCGGCTACGGTACGGCGCTGGTCGTCGGTGCCAACCGGACCGTAGAGGCGTACTGGAACCGGCTGGACACCCACTCGCTGCTCTTCTCCGACGGGGCCGCCGCCGCCCTCGCCGTACGCGACGCGCCCACTCTGCGCTGGCGGTCCTCGTACGCGGAGACCGACGGCCGGTACGCCGACTTCTTCCGGATGGACGTCGGCGGCGCCCGGCAGCCCTTCGTGCCCGGCAGCGACACACCCGCTGTGCGGGACTCCTGGGACGTGGTCGAGCACTTCGAGCACGACGCCGAGCGACTGGCCGCCTATGCCGAGGAGATCGACGACCGCACCGCGCGCGCCGTGCACCGGGCCTGCCGTCAGGCCGGGTGCGCCGAGGAGGACCTGGCCCGGCTGCTGCTCCTCAACGACAACGCACGGGTCCTGACGGCGCAGGCGGGACTGGTCGGGGTGCCGCTGGAGCGCACCAACGCCCGGCTGGCGGCCCGGTTCGGGCACTTCGGCGCCGCCGACCACCTGTTCTCCCTGGCCCGGACGCAGGAGGCCGGGGAGCTGTCGCCCGGGGACCTCGTGGCCCTCGCCGCCAACGGCCGCGGCATGCACTGGGCGTGCGCGGTCCTCCAGTGCTGAACCCCTCCCCAGGCCCTGGCGGGGGAGCCCTCTCCCGCCCCCTCACAGATCGGAGTAACACGCTATGAGTCGTCATCCCGCCCGGCGTGCTTTGCTGGCTGCCGCGCTGGTCTGCGCCGGCCTGGGGCTGGTCTCCTGCGGGGGCGACCCCGACACGGCCGTCCGGTCCTCGGACGCGGCCGACACCCCCGCCTGCAAGCTGCTCCGGCCGGTGTCCGTCGAGTTCGGCCTCGGAGAACCCTCGGTGAGTCAGATGTCCGGGGAGGGCTGTACCGCACACAGCCACGAGTTCGGCACCCTCACCGTGACCATGCGGGACCGGCCGCTGGAAGCGGCGGCCACCGGACAGGGCAAACGGAGCACCATGCGCTTCGGCGACCACGACGCCGTGATGCTGATGGGTTCGCTGAACGGTGTCTGCAAGATCTTCCTGGACTCGGGGGAGAAGAACACCGTGGAGCTGCGGCTCGGCCGGACCACGGCGATGACCCCGCAGGTGTGCACCTCGCTGAAGAAGGCGACGGCGGACGTGGCCGACGGGCTCGACGCGCAGGCCTCGGCCTCCGCGTCCGGCTGACCCGGCCCGAGCCCCCGGGGGTGGTGCCTTCGGCGCCACCCCCGTCGATGTGTCCCGCGCGGCCCCTCCTTTCCGGGATGCCGCCGGTCATGAGCACGATCCTCCGCCGTACGACGTCACGCACCGGCCGCCGGCGCGATCCGCTGCCGCACGGTGCGGCGTCCACGACCCGATGCCGCGGAGGTGTGTGCGCACGGACGGTCCCTGTCGGCCGAAGCCGTCGGTGCGGTGGACCGCAGCCTGACGCACGGGCCGACGGGGGCGCCCCGTCCCCGAGACCGGTCTCCGGGACGGGGCGCCGCCGTCCGCTCCCGCCGTGCGGGGAGCCGCGCCCCGCCCCGGAGCGGAGGGAGGGCCCCTGGTCCACGTGCCAGGCGGGACACGGAGACCCGCGGATACCTCGTTCCTCACTCCAGTGTTCGCGTGGTCGTGGCCAGGGACGCCTCGCCGAGGGAGGCGACCCCGAGCGCGGGCGGCCGCGCGCCGTCCGGTCGGTCGGCCGCCGGACCCGGCAGGCCCGGGGTCCGGTCGATGACCCGTACCGTCGCCGGCCCCGCCCCCAGCTCCAGTACCAGCTCCGCGCCGCCCGGCGGTACCTGGCGGACCCACAGCTCCCACGGGGCGTCACCGGCCGGGTCGTCGGCGTGCTCCCCCGGCACCCCGGAAACGGACCAGGTGCGGACGGTGGCCCCGCTGACGAGGACCACCAGTTCGTGGGCGCCGCGCCCGGAGGCCGCCGTCAGCCGGACCCGCCGCCCGCCGTCCGCCGTGCCGCCGACCACGGTCGTGGTGACCCGAGGACCGGGCAGCGGGAACGCCTCGGCCGGGCCCCGCCGCACCGGCACCCGCCAGCCCGGCCAGAGATCCGATACCGAGCCACGCTCGGTGCCGGCGGGCAGGAAGCCGTCGCTCCAGTCGTCCGACGGGGCCCCGCTGATCCAGTGGGCCGTGCTCCGGTCCGCGTCCCACAGGTACAGAAGGTCGGCGCGCACCGGGTTCTCGCGTTCCCTGGGCAGCAGCGCGGTACCCGCCAGCACGGCCGTCGCGACCACGGCCGCGGTCACCGGCACCAGGCGGGGCAGGACCGGCAGCACCCCCGGCAGCAGAGCCGTGAGCAGTGCCGCCACGGCCACCGGCGCGGCCACGAGTCCCAGGCCCAGCGCGTTCGTGAGCAGGGGGACCAGCGGGAACACCAGCAGGGCGGCCGGGACCGTACCCACTGCGGCGGCCAGCAGCCGGCCCCGTACCGTTTTTCCGGCCCGCGAGGTGAGTACACCGGCGGCGGTGAGCAGCCCCAGCGTGGGCCAGACGAACACGTGGCTGCCGCCGGGCAGCATCACCGCCGACACGAGGGACAGCAGGATCCACAGCAGTGCGGCCCCCGCCACCTGCGCCCCGGTGCCCACCCACCGGCGGGCGAACAGCGCCAGCCCGCTGCCGACGGCCAGCGTCAGCACCAGGAACCCGGCGAGGGCCGGACCGTGCCCGCCGATGTCGTAGTAGTGGGCGAACTCTGGGTGCCCCGCAGCGACCAGCGGGGCCAGGGCGTACGCGGCCCCCGCGGCGATCACCAACTGGCCGAGCGCGACGGCGAATCCCCGCAGGACGGCACCCACCGTGAGCGTGCCGCGCGCCCGCAGCCGCAGGAGCAGCGCCAGACCGAGCGCGGCCGTCGCCAGTGCGGCGGGCACCGCCGCGCCCAGCGGGTAGGAGACGAACCACCCGGCCGCCTGGAAGTACGCGGAGTCGCCGGCCGGGGTGCGCGCCAGGTCGGCCGAGGCCAGCGCGCGGGCCAGGCCGAGGGCCTGTGCCCCCTGGTGCTGGACGGTGGCCGGGTCCACCTGCTCGGGGCTGTCGTCGGCCCCGTGGTAATGGGTGTAGCCGTCGAGATAGGCCAGGTTCAGGCCCTGGTGCCCGGCCTCCTGGAACACCGTGAAGTCGGTGAGATTGGGCATGTACTCGTACGCGGCGTCGAGCAGCGAATCGGTCCGTGCGCCCGGTACCCTCCCGGCGAGGGTACTCACCAGCCAGCCGGCGTCCGGGCCCGCCTCGAACATCAGGCTGGGTCCCCGGCTGCCCCGGGCCTCGAAGTTGAGGACCACCGCGTCGGACGGCAGGGTGCCCGGCTCGTTCACCAGGGCCTGCGCGCCCAGCAGGCCGCTCTCCTCGGCGTCGGTGAACACGAACAGGACGTCGTTGCGCGGGGGCGGCCCCTCCCGCAGCGCGCGGGCGGTCTCCAGCAGGACCGACACCGGGACCCCGGCGTCGTTGGCGCCGGGCCCGGCCTCGGTGGAGTCGTAATGAGTGACCAGGACGACCGGCCGCGTGTTCGCCGTGCCGGGCACACGGGCGACCACGTTCTCCAGTCGCAGGTCCGCGTACCGGGAGTCGGCTCCGGTGGGGGAGAGATCGGGGCGGTGGGACGCCGCCGCGCCGGTGTGCACCCGGGTGTCGATGCCCAGCGCGGTGAGGGTACGGACGATGTACTCCCGGGCCCGCGTGTGTGCGGCGGACCCACTGGGCCGGGGGGCGGCGGCGATCTCCCGTACGTGTGCGGTGGCACGGGCCGCGGAGAAGGTGTCGGCGGGCGCGTCCAGCCCCTGGGCGGTGGGCATCCGGCTGTTCCAGCCGACCAGGGAGAGGCAGAGCGCGGCGAACACGGCGACGGCCGCCGGGAAGACCCAGCGTCCGCCGGTGGCAGGGGCCGAGCCTTCCGGCTCCGAGCGGTCGGTGGGGTGGTGCCCGGAGGTGTCGCCGGCCCCCGCACCGGGGCGGGGAACCCTCAGGCCGGCCGCACCGGCCCGGTCCCCGTCCCCGGCCCGGGAGCCACCCGCACGGCTGTCATACCGTCTGAGTGCCATAGACCGTGCACTCCTCGTCCGACCGGTGTGCGCCGGACACCCCGGCGGTGCTCTCCCGCCCGCCCAGCGCCGGCGCGATACGCTCCACCACGTCCTGTCCCGCGACGGGGCCGAGTTCGGCCGCGGCGCGCTGCCGGGCGTGGTCGCGGACCAGCGGGTTGAACGAGTACGTGGGACTGCCCGGCGCAGCGCCCGGGGCGACGGTCAGCAGATGGAGGCTGACCAGGGTGTCCAGCAGTCGCTGGGTGTCCTCGCCGGGGCGGTCGGAGACGGCGGAGGCCATCCACTCCGGGACGAGGTCCAGCTCGCACAGACTGAGGCGGAGCCACAACCGGTACGCGGCAGGGGACAGTTGCTCCAGGGTCGAGGCGAGTCTGGCCCCCATGTCCAGACAGCCGATGGAGAGTTCGGCGATCCGGTCCTGTCGTGTCGCCAGTCGGTCGGTGAAACTGCGCAGGGTGCAGTGCGGGCGGGCCCGCAGCCTCGCTCCGGCGGCCCGGAGGGCGAGCGGCAGATGTCCGCAGAGCTGGGCGATCCGCCGGGCGCTGTCCACCTCGGCGAAGACCCGCTCCACTCCCACCAGGGAGGCGAGCAGGTCCAGCGCCTCGTCGGTGGGGAGGCCGTCGACGCGGTACTCGGTCAGGCCGGGGATCTTCAGCAGACTGGCCCGGCTGGTGCACAGGACCGCGCTCTCGCCGCTGGGCAGCAGGGCCTCGTAGCGGGTGGACTCGGCCACGTCGTCCAGCACGATCAGCAGTCGTTTGCTGGCGGTGATGCTACGGAACAGCGCGGCGCGGGCGGCGAGCCCCGCGGGGATCCGCTGTTCGGGGACCCCGAAGGCGTCGAGGAATCCGTTCAGCACCTCCTGCGGGGACGCGGGGTCGGTCTGCCCCCGAAGGTCGGCGTAGAGCTGGCCGTCCGGGAAGTGCTGCTGAAGGGCGAGACCCGCGTCGATCGCGAGGGCCGTCTTGCCCGTGCCGCCGCAGCCCGCCAGCGCCACCACACGTGGCCCGCCGCCCGCGCGCAGGTCCGAGGTGATGCGCTGGAGCAGGTCGCGTCGGCCGGTGAAATCCTTGGTCCGGGGAGGCAATTGGGCGGGAACCTTGACCGACGGCCACGGCTGTGGTGTCACGACTGCGGGTGGTGGGGAGATCGGCTCGCCGGAAAGGATCTTCTGGTGCAGTTCCTGAAGTCCCGCGCTGGGTTCCAGGCCGAGGTTCTTGATCTGGGCCAGACGGCTGTTGCGGTAGACGGTCAGGGCCTCCGCACGGCGCTGGGACTGATGCAGCGCGGTCATCAGCTGTGCGCACAGCCGCTCACGCATGGGATATTCGGCGACCAGCGGTTTGAGTTCGCTGATGAGTTCGGCATGCCGGCCGAGGCTCAGTCCCACGTCGAGCCATTCCTCGAGGACGGAGAAACGGTGTTCCTCCCAGTGCGCGGCCACCGCATAGGTGAGCGGTCCTGAGATGTCGGCGAGCGGCTGCCCCCGGTAGAAGGCGAGGGCCCGCTGGTATTCCGCCCCGGCCGGCTCCAGTTCCCCGGCGGCCACCAGTTCCCGGGCCCGGCGGACGGCCTTCTCGAACGCGTGGGCGTCGAGTTCCTCCTCGTCGAGACGTATGCGATAGCCGCCCTGTCCGGTCTCGATGAGATCGACCGGCGCACCGGCCGCGGTGAAGGCGTTCCGCAGCCGCCAGACGCAGGTCTGGATCTGCTTGTCCGCCGTCGCGGGTGGCGCCGAACGCCATACGGCGTCGATGAGTGAATTAATGGGGACGATGCGGTTCGCGTGAATTAATAAGGCAGCCAGGACGGTCAGTTGCCGATTTCTTCCCACGCGAATCGGTTTTCCGTGGACGATTGCCTGCAGCGGTCCGAGAATGCGAAAGAAAACTTCGCGACCATTGTCGTCGAGCCCCTCTTGTGGACGACCGGTATGGAGAGAAGAATACTCATTGCGGATCGGCAAGATCATCCTCCAGGTGGGGGGTCCTTTTGGGGCCGATGGGGAATCTTACAGAGCAGCACTTGGCATGTCTATACCCAACTGGGAGGCCGGTATGGGGTTCTCTTGGCCAGAACTTTCCCGTGCGGGAGATTCCATGCATTGCGCAAGAAGATGCACTGGCTTGAATGTGCCGGCTTACCGCATACGGCTATCGGCGATGCCCGAATCGACTCCCGCCCCTGCCCGTCTGGCCTGAAACCGACATCGTGCGAAGAGCCAGTGCGTCCACCTTCCCGCCTGGTGTTCTCGGTAGTTCCGGCAGCACGGTGATGTGATCGGGGCGCATCTGCTCCGGTATCACGTCGGCGATTTTCCGCTGCAACTCGGTGACGGTCGCACCGGATCCCAGCACCACGAAAGCGATCAGCCGTTCCCCCGCGTCGTCCTGCCGCTGCAGCACCACGCATTCGCTGACGGCCGGATGGCTGCGGACCGCCGCCTCGACCTCACCCAGCTCGATCCGGAAGCCGCGTACCTTCACCTGGTGGTCCATCCGGCCGAGGATGCGCAGCCGCCCGTCCTGCCCCCACAGACCGCGGTCCCCCGTCCGGTACAGCCGCCCCCCGGCCTGGTACGGATCGGGCAGGAACCGTTCGGCGGTCAGCGCCGCCCGCGCGTGGTATCCGCGGGCCACCCCCGGCCCGCCTAGATGGATCTCGCCGGGCACCCCGGGCGGCACCGGCCGCAGCCCGCCGTCCAGAACGTACGCCCGGTAGCCGGGCACCGGACGCCCGATCGGGATGCCCGCGCCGGCCGCCTCCGGAGCGCCACAGCGGTGCGTGGTGGCCCACACCGCGCACTCGGTCGGCCCGTAGTCGTTGAAGAGCGGCGCCTGCGGGCACAGACGCAGGTGCTCGGCGACGATCTCCGGGCTCAGTGGTTCCCCGCCCACGGCGACCATGGAGAACCGGCCGAGCACCTCCCGGTCCGCGACCTGGAGCACGATCCGGTAGTGCGAGGGCACGGCGTGGACATGGGTGACGGCCGCGGACTCCAGCAGCTTCCGAAGCGCCATCGGGTCGTGCGCCTCGTTCTCGGTGGGCAGCACCACGGCGCCGCCGGAGGTCAGCGCCCAGAACATGCCGCCCGCCGCTCCGTCGAAGCACAGCGGTGGCAGCACCAGGTCCCGTCCGGGAGGCGGACCCGTCACCGCGCGGGCCGCCGTGGACGCCACGATCGCCCGGTGGTGCACGCCGATGCCCTTGGGCGTGCCGGTGGAGCCCGAGGTGTAGATGACATAGGCCAGGTCGTCCGGGGTGACCGGTACGCCGAGCGGGGTGCCGGGCAGCCCGGCCGACTCCTCGGCCGTCAGCACCGGCACGGGCACCGCGAACTCGGGCACCCGGCGGACGAGCAGCGCCACGGCGCCCGAGTCGGCGAGGATGTGCCGGATGCGCTCGGGCGGATACGTCGGCTCGATCGGGACGTAGGCGGCGCCGGCCTTCAGGGTGCCCAGCATCGCGGTCACCGACCAGGCGGCGCGTTCGGTCAGCAATGCCACGAGCTTTCCGGGGCCCACTCCGGCCGCGCGGAGCCGGCGGGCCACCCGGTCGGCGGACTCGTCCAGTTGTCCGTAGGTCAGTTCGGTCTCTCCGCACAGCACGGCCGGCGCGTCCGGGGTCCGGACGGCGTGTTCCTCGACGAGTGTGTGCAGGCAGACGGGGGGAAAGGCCGGCTCGGCACCGAGCGACCACGCGGCGAGCGCGGTCCGCTCCGAGGTCCCGGCGCCGACGATCGCGTGCACCGGCCGGTCGTCGAGCAGTGCGTCCAGGACGGCGAGCAGCCGCGAGGCGAAGGTGGCGACGGCACCCTCCTCGTACAGACCGGTGTCGTGGTCCATCCGCAGCAGCTCACCCTCCAGCCGGAGCAGCAGCCCGTGGTGGGCGACCGCGTCCGGCGGCCGGACGGCCAGCGTGCTGTACCCGCCGACCTGGTCCGGTTCCGGCTCTCCGCAGGGGGCCACCGCGAGGGCCGCGTGGAATCCCGGGTGGAACGGTGCCCCGGAGGCGACCGCCTGCGCGACCGTCCGCAGCGCGACCGACCCGGACACGCTCTCGGCCACCCGCGGGGTGACCCCCACGGGCGCGTCCGACGCGAGGACCAGCCCCGTCCCAGGCGATCCGCCGCAGCGGACCAGCAGCACCGCCAGGGCCGTGGCCAGCGAGGCCTCGACGGGCACGCCGGCGGAACGCAGCCGTGCGGCTACCTGCCCCGCCGGGATCCGTACCGTCCGTGCGTACCCGGAGGCCCGGTCGCCGCCGCCCGGAAGGCCGGGCAGCCCCGGCACCGTGGACTCCGCCTGTACCTCATCCGCGTCCACGGCCGACCGTGACAGGTCCTCAGGTACCGCGCCCGCCGCAGGGAACGGGCCGTCGTCCGTCAGCAGCCACCGCATCACCGCCGCCGGAGACAGCGCGTCCTCGGTGACCACCACCAGGAGGAACCGTTCCTCACCGAGCCGGGCCACCAGCACCCGGGCAGGACCCGGCTCCGCCTCGGCGGCGGCCGTCTCCTCCCGGACCAGCTCGCCCCACTCCGTAGGGTCCGTCCCCCCGCTCCCCAGGTCGTACATGGTGAGCGGAACGTTTCGGCCACCGTCCGTGACCCGCGCCCGCAGCGCCACCGGATCCGGGCGGCCGTCGACCACCCAGCAGCCGGCGGTGAGCCCGGTGCGGCCACCCGCCGGGACACCGGCCGGTCCGGCCGGAGGAACCTCCCCTGGACCCGCTGCCGGAACGGGCGGGTGTACGGACACGGACACGGGCACGGACGGGGACATGGTTCGTTTCCTCCTGGTGTGCGGTCGTGGTGAGGCGACCGGGCGGTGCGCCCGGTCGCCTCGGTGTGCTCACACGCCCGTCAGAGCAGAACGCGCTCCGCCGGAGTTTCCCGGTGGGCCCGCGACTTGCGCAGGTCCCGGGTGACGACCGCCTTCTTCAGCCAGCGGTCCGTCCCGTCGAACCGGGCCTTGAAGGCGGCTCTGCCGTGCACCGCCCGGTAGTTGTCGATCACCAGGAGGTCACCGGGGTTCAGCGCGATCCCGGTCAGGTTCCGCTGCAGCTCCCCGGTCAGCGCCTCCAGGGCCGCCGACGCCTCCGTATCACCCGGCAGCGGTGACATGAACGCCGGATCGATCCGCAGGTACGGCCGGTCAGGGTGCCCGAACAGCACCGCGCACGGCTCCGGTTCGTCCTGCATCCGCTGCACCGCGTGCAGGATTCCCCGGTTCGTGGTGAGCTTCCGGGCGTGCCTGAGGTGTTCCGTGTCCGGCCGGATCAGGAACCGGGGCTGACTCAGCACCTCCCGATGCCCGTCGCTCAGCACCACCTCGTCCACCCCGGCCACGCCCGTGGGGACCGCGTCGTGGTTCCGCAGCCCCAGCAGGAGCAGATAGTCGCAGCGGTACGGGTGGAAACCGTCCTCCGTGTGCCAGGCCAGCTCCACCGTGCCGTGACCGCTCTGATCGTTCTCGTGCGACGGGACGGGCAGCACGTCGTGCACCAGCCGCCCGTTCTGGAGGGTCGACCAGCCGAAGACGTCACCGAGGTGCGCCGTCGCCAGCATGAGGAACACCTCGTGCACCTCCGACTCCGGCTCCCGGGGCGGCTCCCTCCAGTCCAGCGGAGTCGGCCCGAGCCGGCGGTCGTCCACCGGAAGGCCCCGCACAACCAGGCAGGAAGCCTCCTCGTCGGTCCGGAACCGCCGCAACTCCCTGATCAGGCGCGGTGGCAGCCGGTGGGCCACCACGGACAGGTCGTCCAGCAGGGCCGGGGCGCTGCTCGCCCCGTGCTCCCGCAGGACCGAGCGGGTCAGTTCGTCCAGCGCGGCTCCCTCGGCCGCGTCCAGGTCCACGTATCGGATCACCGGTGATCATCTCCCGGTCGGTCCGTACGGGAGTGTCCTCGTGCTTTCACGAGTTCTCCTTGTCCTGACGGTCAGTTGACGGAGTCCTGAGCGACGACGACGTCCTCGGGCGCGGGCAGGTAGCCACCGTCCACCAGGAACCGGAAGCAGGCGTGTGCCCAGTCCTCGGCCACCGGCGGGCAACTGATGCCCGACCCTTCGAGGGCCTCGGTCAGCACCCGGCACTCGTCCTGGGGGTTGATCTGCTTCTGCAGCTCCGGGTCGAGCGCGGCGTGCCGCATCGAGGCGACGCGCAGCAGCGGGGTCATCGGGAACAGGACGTGGTCCTCGCCGACGCCCAGCGCCCGCTGCCTGGCGTCCTCCTCGTCGATGACGTTGAGGTCGTAACCGAACGACCGCAGCCACTGGTAGCACTGCGTCATCGTGGTGGGCGCCGGGTTCGTGATGTTGAAGTTCTTCCCGAAGTTCTCCTCCCGGAGCGACGTGTAGACGATGGCCTGCGCCGTGAAGTCCACCGGCACCGCGTTGATGACGTCGTTGTAGAGCGGCAGCACCCCCAGGTCGAGGAAGCCCCGCAGATACACGTACAGGTAGTCGGTGTGGTGCGAGGCGCCGGTCTGGGTGTGGCCCGTGATCATCCACGGGCGCTGCACGGTCACCGGGATGCCCCGGTCGCGGGCCAGGTAGACGATCTTCTCGGCCAGCCACTTGCTCCGCGGGTAACCGGTGGGGATCCGGATCGGACGGCCGTCCAGGTCCTCCTCGGTGAACGGCCGCTCCGCCCCGGTACCCATGAACACGTCCACACTGGAGACGAAGTGGACCGACTTGAGCGTCTCGGTCGTGGCGAGCCGCAGCACCTCCTTGGTGCCCTCGACGTTGGCCGGCCGGGCCGCCTCGTACGGGTAGGTGAAGTTGACCACCGCGCCGCTGTGGTAGATCACGTCCAGCTCGGCCGCGGCGGCGGCGAACTCCTCCTGGTTCCAGCCGAACCGCGGCTTGGCCAGGTCACCGACCACCATCCGCATCCGGGACCGGTACGACTCGTCCCACGCGTGGTACTTGCGGAGGGTGGCCTCCATGCGCTCCCACGCCGCCTCCTCGTTCTCCGCCCGGATCAGGCAGTGCACGAGCGCGTCGGTGCGCAGGATCAGCTCCACCGCCAGGAACGCGCCCAGATATCCGGTCGCGCCGGTGACCAGCACATGACGGGGGTTGAACCACTCCGAGTGCGGCAGATCCCCGGGCGTGATCTCCTCGGGCAGCGTGATCTCCGCGTGGAGCTCCTCGAGCTGCTGCGCGTACAGGACCTCGCTGTCCACGTTGTCCCGCTGCCGCCGGTCCTCCTCGATCGCCGCGGCGACGCCGGCCACCGTGGGCACCCGGAAGATCTGCTCCACCGGAAGCGTCACGTCGTGCGTCCGGGAGAGCTGTGCGGTGAGCCGCGCCACCAGAAGCGAGTTCCCGCCGAGTTCGAAGAAGTCGGCCATCGCGCTGACCTTGGGGACGCCCAGGAGCGAGCAGAACGTCTCCGCGATCTCCGCCTCCAGCTGCGTCCCGGGCTCCACGAAGTCCTCGATGCCGAGGTCCGGGGCGGGCAGCGCGGCGGTGTCGATCTTGCCGTTCGGCGTGAGGGGCATCCGCTCCAGCGTCACGAACGCGCTGGGCACCATGTAGTCCGGCACCTGCGCCAGTACATGCTTGACCAGGGTCTCCTTGGTCAGCACCCGGCCGACGACGGGCACCACGTACGCCACCAGACGGGGCACACCCGGCTGGTCCTCCCGCGCGATCACCGAGGTCTCGGAGACCAGCGGGTGGCGCAGCAGGACGTTCTCGATCTCGGTCAGCTCGATCCGGAATCCGCGGATCTTGACCTGGGTGTCGGCCCGGCCCAGGAACTCGATGCTGCCGTCCTGCCGGTAGCGGGCGAGGTCCCCGGTCCGGTACAGCCGGGCACCGGGCTCCTCGGAGAACGGGTCGGGCAGGAAGCTGCCCGCGGTCATCCCCGGCCGCTTGACGTAACCACGGACCACACCGCCACCGCCGATGTACAGCTCGCCGGGCACACCGGGCGGCACCGGGCTGAGCCGCTTGTCCAGCAGGTGCAGGCGGGTGTTCGGGATCGGGCGGCCGATCGGCACCCGGCCGGCCCCGGCGTCCTCGGCGGTGACCGAGTGCACCGACGCCCAGACGGTCGCCTCCGTGGGACCGTACTCGTTGAACAGCGCCACGTCGGGAGAGCGCCGCCGGTGCGTCTCGACCAGACCGGGTGGCAGCACCTCACCGGCCAGCACGGTCGTCCGCACCGAGGGGAACGGCTCCGACTCGGCCTCGAGCAGCACCGAGTACTGAGACGGCACGCCGTCGACGTGGGTGACGTTCTGGGCACGGATCAGCTCACCGAGCAGCCGCGGGTCCAGCACCTCCTCCTCCGAGGGCACGACCACCGTGCCGCCGCGCCGCAGCGTCCAGTACAGACCGCCGCCCGAGGCGTCGAACGTGAACGGGGCCAGCACCAGGTAGCGTTCCGGCAGCCCCGGCTCCTCGATGACCGAACGGGCCAGTGTGGAGTGCGTGATCTGCCGGTGTTCCACCGCCACGCCCTTCGGGCGGCCGGTGGAACCGGAGGTGTAGATGACGTACGCCAGGTTGTCCGGCGTGACCTCCACGGCGGGCCGGTTCACCGGGCCGTCCGGGTCGGCGGTCGGCACCTCCACCCGCTCCAGGCCCTGCGCCTTGCCGTCGAGCCCGTCGAGCGTCGCCCGGCTGCCGACGAGCACGCGGATTCCGGCCTCCTCGGCGATCGCCGCGATACGGTCCGCCGGGTACGACGGGTCCAGCGGCACGTACGCGCCGCCCGACTTCAGGACACCGAGCAGCGCGACCATGGTGTGCACCGACCTGTCGGCCAGCACGCCGACCAGGGACTCCGGACCCGCACCGAGTTCGGTGAGCCGCGCGGCCAGTGCCTCCGCCCGCAGATCCATGGAGGCGTACGTCAGCTCGGCCGTGCTCGACGTCAGCGCCGGCACGTCCGGATGGGCCGCCGCCGCCTCACCGACCAGCTCGTGCAGCAGCCGGGTCCCGGTGTGCTCGGTCGCCGTGGCGTTCCACGCCGCCAGCCGTTCCCGGTCCGGGCCGGACAGCAGCGACAGGTCGGACAGCGGGCGGTCGGGGTCCGCGATCGCCGTCTCCAGGAGCAACAGCATCCGCTCCAGCAGCTGTTCGGCGGTCGCCCGGTCGAACAGCGAGGTGTTGTAGTGGGCGCGCAACGACAACTCACCGTCACGGCGCACCGCGTACAGGTCGATGTCGTGCGGGGTCCAGGTCACGGGCAGGTCGAGCGGCCGGGCGGTGGCACCCGGCAGCTCGCGGCTGCTCCACTCCTCCTCGAACCCGAACAGGACCTGGAACAGCGGAGTGTGGCTGAGGTCGCGCGGCGGATGCGCGGCCTCCACGATCTGCTCGAACGGCAGCCGGGCGTGCTCCAGGGCTTCGTCCAGGGCCGAGTCGGTGCGCCGCAGCAGCTTGTTCAGGGACTCGCCGGCCTCCAGGTCGAAGCGCACCGGCAGGGTGTTCTCCAGCGGGCCGACCAGGTCCCCGGCGCCGTCCTGCCACGACGGCGGAACAGGCACACCGACCGCGAACACCTGCTGCTGGGCGTGCCGGGACAGCACCGCGGTGTAGCCGGCGAGCAGCAGCCGGGACAGCCGCCGGCCGGTGCCGGACGTGAACGTGTCCAGTTCGGCCCGAAGTTCCGCCGGGACGGGCACCGTCACCACGTCGGCGTCGATGGTCTTCACCGGCGGCCGCGGCCGGTCGGTGGGCAGCTCCAAGGTGCTCAGGCCCGCGGTGCGGTCGCGCCAGTACTCGATGTCCTTCTCGGCGTCGTCGCTGGTCAGCCAGGTGCGCTGGGCAGCGGCCAGGGCCTGCGGCTCGGTGGCGCGTGCGGTGGCCTCCCCGCTCCCGCCGAGCAGGTTCGCGTACCCGGTGAGCACCTCGTCGGTGAACAGCCGTACGGAACGCCGGTCGGCCACGAGCTGATGCACTGTCAGCAGAAGGACGTGGTCGTCCTCGCCGAGTCGCAGCAGACTCGCCCGCACCAGCGGGCCCTGCGCCAGATCGAACCGGCGGCGGGTCTCGGAGGCCGCTATCCGCGCCAGTTCGGCGTCGAGCCGGTCCGGGTCCACCTGGACCACCGGCAGCCGCAGCGACGCCACCGGCCTGATGGTGGCCAGCGGGTGGCCGTCCACGGTGCGGAAGGTCGTACGCAGCACCTCGTGGCGCTGCACGGCCGTCGACAGTGCCTGCTGGAGTACGGCCGCGTCGGTCCGGCCGGTCAGCCGCACCGCGGTGCTGGTCTGCCAGGGCCGCTTCTCATCCAGCTGGATGAGCAGCCAGAGCCGCCGCTGTTCCAGGGTCAGGTTGCTGGTGACGTTCGCGGAAGCGTCCAGAAGGCCCGCCAGGAGCGCGCGCTTCTCCTCGGACGTCAGGGAACTGATCTCGTGCTGCCCGCTCATTCGGTGGACTCCCGTCCTAGCTGTCGGATGCGGTCAGGCGGAGCGTTCGCGGATCGAACGAGGACGCATGTCGGTCCACACCCGCTCGATGTGCTTGAGGCATTCCTGCTTGGTGCCGGCTGGGCCGTCGGCGGCCCAGCCCGCGGGCACCGCCCGGTCGGCGAACCAGATCGAGTACTGGTCCTGTTCGTTGATGACGACCTGGAAGACGGTGTCGGCGTCGTCGATACCCATGAGGGCTCCTCGTGGTGTGTCGGATGACCGGTCCGGATGTCCCGGTCAGTTCAGATGGCGAAGGAGCTGGTCGACCTCGTCGTCGGACATCCCGGCGAGCTGGGCGAGCAGCGCCTCGTCGGCGGTCGGCCGGCGGTCGCGGGCCCGTTCGAGTTGCTCGATGGCCGCGGCCAGCCCGGCCGGGGTCGGCAGTCGGAAGAAGTCGCGCACCGGCACCTGGAGACCGAACTCGGCCCGGACGCGGCTCAGCATCTTCGCGGCGAGCAGGGAGTGCCCGCCGAGACCGAAGAAGTCGGCGTGCACACCGACCACCGACAGCCCGAGCACGTCCTGGAAGAGGGACAGCACACGGCGCTCCACCCCGTTGCGGGGCGGCACCTGCGCCACCGGGTCGCGCGGGGCCTGCGCGGGCGGTTCCGGCAGGGCACCCCGGTCGGTACCGCCGCCGGGGGCCAGGGGCAGTTCGTCCAGGACCCCGAAGACCGCGGGTACCCGGTAGCCGGGCAGTGCGGAGCGGGCCCGGCCCCGTACGTCGGCGGTGAACGCCTCGCGTTCCGCCTCGGTACCCGCCGCGACCGTGCCGTCCGGCACCAGCCAGGCGACCAGCCGGCTCCGCTCGGCGTCGGTGGTCACCGCCGAGGCCGCCACCCCGGGGAACCCGGTGAGCACCTTCTCGACGGCCGCCGCCGGTACGGCACGGTCCCCGGCGAAGAGCCGGCCCTCACCGGGCCCGACCACCTCCAGGGCCCCGTCCCCGGCCCGGCGGCACCGCAGCCCCACCGGCACCGCGGCACCCGTCCCGTCGGCGACGAACAACTCGCCGACCAGGCCGGCGGCCACGGGCCTGCCCAGCGCATCCAGCACACTGCGTGCCACACCGGCGGGGGCCGGTCCCAGCCGCCGCCCCCGCCCCTCGTCCAGCGCGGCGAGCGCGACCGGGGCCGAGGTCGCCCTGGGGCCGGGGCGGCCCAGGAACACCACGCGGCCGGTCCGCGTCAGCATGTCCACCAGATCGGGCGCCAGCACCTCACCGACACACACCAGCCGTGCCCCCGGCGGAGGCTCCCAACCCTCGGTCAGCACCCGCCGCCATGTCGGCGGATCGGCCAGGACGAACGCGCCGGGCGGCGCGGCCGGAGCCAGTTGCACCCCGGAGAGCATCAGGCTGCGGGCGTACGCCAAGGGCATCAGCAGATCCACCGGGGACGGCGGGGCGCCGCCGTCCAGCAGCAGTACGTCGTCCTCCGGGGTCACCGACAGCCGGTCCGCGACAGCCGCCACCGCGGCGGCCAGCGCCCCGTGCGTGAGTGCCGCCCCGGCGCCCTCCAGATCCGTGTCCTGGGCCGACCAGGCCGGCGCATCCGGCCCGGACGCCCCGGTGTGCTCCACCGGGTCGAACCGCGGACCGGTGGTGATCAGCCACCCGCCGTCCTCCTCCTCGGCGCGCCGGACGAAGGCCCCCGCCCGCTCGTGCCGCTGTCCGTACACGGGCACCGCGCCGACCTCGAACACCGCGAGCAGGACGGCGACCAGAGCCGCCGAGGGCACCGGGGGAGTGGTCACCCGCATGTCCGGCCCGGCGATGCCCTCGACGCGCAGCCGACCCGCCAGATCGGCGGCCCACTCCCGCAACTCGCCCAGCGTCAGCACGGCGTCCGCCGACGACAGCACCATGCTGTCCGCCGCTCGCTCCGCGAGCAGTTCCGCCACGGTCACCCTCGCAGGGACCCCGGCCGTATCCTGTCCGCCCGCCGTCTGTGCCGGGGCCGGGTCAGCGGCCAGGGGGAGCGCCCCCACCGGGACCGCGGGGTCCCGCAGCGCGTCCGCCAGCACCAGCCGGTGCAGCTCCACGATCCGGGCCGCCGTCGCCTCGTCGTACAGGCCCTTGTCGTAGTCCAGTTGCAGCCGCAGCCCGTCCTCGTCCGGCAGCACCGTCAGCCACAGGTCGAACTTGGCCGCCGTGCGCGTCAGTTCCACCGGCGCCATGGTCAGTCCGGGCAACCGCACCTCCGCTGCCGGGGTGTTCGGCATGGAGAACATCACGTCGAAGAGGGGGTTGCGCTCCAGCGCGCGGGTCTGCCGCATCTCCTGCACCAGCCGGTCGAACGGCATCCGGTCGTGCGAGAAGGCGCTCAGACAGGTGTCCCGCACCACCTCCGCCGCTGTCCCGAACCCGCCGAGCAGTGGCAGACGGGCACGTAGCACGAGGGTGTTCGCGAAGAACCCGACCAGTCGCTCAGCGTCCGGATGGTGCCGCCCCGCCACCGGCGTGCCCACCACCACGTCCTCCTGTCCCGTCACCCGGGCCAGTGTCGCCATGAAGCCGGTGAGCAGCACCATGAACAGCGTCCCGCCGGACCGCTTGGCCAGCTCCTCCAACGCGGCGGTCGTCACACCGTCCAGGCGCTCCTCCACCCGGCCGCCTTCCCCGCCGCGCCCCAGCTCCCGGGGACGGTCCACCGGTAGTTCCAGTGGCGTCGTGCCGGCCAGCGCCGCCCGCCAGTGCTCGATCAGCTGGTCCATCCGGTCCCCGGCCAACTGCTGGTCCAGCCAGCCGACATAGTCGGCGTACTGCACCGACAGCTCACCGAGACCAGCCTCACCCTGCTCCCGTAGTCCGCGGTAGGCGGCGGCCAGGTCTCCGTAGAACACGTCCATGGACCAGCTGTCACACACGAGGTGATGAATCGTCACAATCAGCGTGTGCCGGTCCGAGGCCTCCCGGACGAGGACCAGCCGCAGCAGCGGAGGCGAGTCCAGTGCGAACGGCGCCGCCGCTTGCTCGCGGGCCAGCGTCTGCACCCGGGCCTCGGCCGCCGCGGGCGACAGGCCCGTGCAGTCGACCACCGGCAGCGACACCAAGGCCTCCGGCAGCACCAGCTGGTGCGGATCACCGTCGACCAGACCGACCCCGGTGCGCAGACTCTCGTGCCGCCCCACCACCGCGTTCACCGCCTGCTGGAGCAGCACGACGTCCAGCTCACCGGTCAGCCGCACCGCGCTCACCACGTTGTACGCGGAGTTGCTCGACGGGTTCAGCTGGCAGACGAACCACAGACTGCGCTGCGCCGGCGCGGCCGGCAGCACGAAGTAGTCGCTGTAGTCGCGGGCTTCGCCGCTGCCGGTACCTCCGGCGTACGAGGAACTGCTCACTGGGTTCCCGCCTCCCTCGCGGCCGATACACCGAGCGCCGCCCCGATGTGGGTCACAACGCTCCTTTCGTGGTCCTGCACGAAGAAATGACCTCCGTCGAACTCGTGAACCGAACAGTCCGCCGAGGTCTGCCGGGACCAGCCCGCGTCCCCGTCCCGCACCAGCGGGTCCCGTCTGCCGCGCAGCACCCGCACCGGCACCGATAGCGGCGGCCCCGGCACGTACGCATAGGTCTCCGCCAGGGTCAGATCGGCCCTGATGGTGGGCAGCATCAGCGTGACCAGCTCCTCGTACGTGGAGAGGTCCTGCGGTTCCATCCCCTCCCAGGCCCGCAGCCGCTCCAGCAGCTCCGCGTCCGGCAGATGATGGACCTGCTCCTGGTCCCCGTACTGCGGGGCATCCCGCCCGGACACGAACAGCGCGGTGGGCAGCGGCAGTTCCAGTTCCCTGAACCGCCGCAGCACTTCGAAGGCGACGAGCGCGCCCATGCTGTGCCCGTAGAACGCGTACGGCCGCCGGGTCAGCGGTCCGAGCGCCGGCGCCAGGGCGTCCACGAGCGCCGTCATCTCCAGGAAAGGGGGCTCCCCGAGGCGTACCTCCCGGCCCGGCAACTGCACCGCGGTGATCTTCAGCTCCGAGGTGTACCGCTGCCAGTTCTGGAACATCGCGGCGCTGCCCCCGGCATGCGGAAAGCACACCACATCGCTGACCGGATCGGTGACATCGCCGAAGGATCGGAACCAACGGGAACTCAGTCGGGTCGGGCGCACCTCTACCTCCGTCGGAGATGGCGAACGCGGAACGCGGAATGCGGTGGACCGGCACCGGATCGGAATCTGTGACCGGACCGCGGCGTGCAATCAAATGCCGCCGACCTCATCCCTACCAGTTCCCTCGGAGGGCACTCAATGACCCCGTGCCCGACTGAGAGGCGAGCGATAAGGAAGTGAGAGCCGAGTGAGAGACAGCGCACTTTTAATTGCGTCGGCGCCGAAGTGTGTCGCCGTCATGCCGTCCCGTCACCGAGCCCCGCGCTCTCCTGCTCCGCCGATCCGACACCGGGCCGTCCGCGGCCGAGGGAATGGAGTCCGCCGATGTCGAGCCCCGCTCGCCCCACGCTCGTGCACACCCTCGTCGCGCACGCCGCCACCCGCGGCGACCAGACGGCCTACGAGTACCTGCACGACGACGGGCGGGTGGACAGCCTCACGTACCGGGAACTGCTGGTGCGAGCCAGCGGTGTGGCGCCGCGACTGCGCGCCGACACCGGCAACGGGCCCGCCCTGCTGCTCTACCCGCCCGGCCTGGACTTCGTCGTCGCCGTCTGGGCCTGCTTCCTGGCCGGGGTGCCCGCTGTCCCCGCCTACCCGCCTATCTTCGGTTCCACCGACCGCATCGCGGCCCGCTTCACCCGCATGCTCGAGGACTCCCGGGCCGGCACCCTGCTGGCGGACCCGGCGGTGCTGGAACTGTTCACCGCCGGCATGAGCGCCGAGGACATGCCCCGCGTCCTCACCCTCGACGACGCCGACAACGGACGGGGGACCGCCGACGGGAATCCCGACCCGGAGGTCCTGGCGGACCTCCTGCGCACCGCCGCCGCACCCGAGGACCCCGCTCTCATCCAGTACACCTCGGGCAGCACGGGACAGCCGAAAGGCGTCGTCCTGGAACACCGGAATCTTCTCGCCAACATCAAGGCGATTACCGAGGTGTTCCAGCTCGACGAAACCGCCCGCGTCGTTTCCTGGCTGCCTCCCTATCACGACATGGGGCTCATCGGATTCATCCTCACGCCAGTCCACGGTGCATTTCCGGTGCGACTGATGTCCCCCGTACATTTCCTCAAGAATCCGCTCGCCTGGCTGCGGCAGATCAGTGAACTCGGCATCACCCACACCGGCGGACCCAATTTCGCCTACGATCTGTGCGACCGGCGGGCCGCCACCGCCGACCTCACCGGACTGGACCTGAGCACCTGGCGGCTCGCCTTCAACGGCGCCGAACCGATCCGGCCCGCGACCCTCCACCGGTTCGCCGACCGCTTCGCCGCCCACGGCTTCCGCCCCGAGGCGTTCCTGCCCTGCTACGGCCTGGCCGAAGCCACCCTCATCGTCACCGGACACCACTGGACCGGGCCCGACAGCGGTGTGGACGAGGACGGCCGCGTCGACTGCGGCCCCGTCGTCGACGGACATCTCCTCGCCCTGGTCGACCCCGCCACCGGCACACCCGTCCCCGAAGGTGCCGAGGGCGAGATCTGGATCAGCGGCCCCAGCATCAGCAACGGGTACTGGAACAGCACCGGGACCCCCGACAGCGAACTCTTCGGCGTACTCGACGGCACCCGTCATCTGCGCACCGGCGACCTCGGCCGGCTGCGCGGCGGACACCTCACCGTCACCGGCCGTCGCAAGGACGTCCTCATCCAGAACGGCGTCAACCACCACGCCCACGACCTGTGTACCGCCGCCACCGAGGACAACCCCGCCGTACGGCCCACCGCCGCCGCCTTCGGCGGACCCGACGACGAAGTCGTCATCGCCGTCGAGGTCGCCGGCAACGACCATGACACTGCGGCACTCGCCGCCGACATCCGCACCCGCGTCCTCACCGCCACCGGCGTCCGCGTCCACACCGTGGTCCTCTGCCCGCCCCGCACCATCCCCCGTACCACCAGCGGAAAGGTCCAGCACTCCCTGGCCCGCACCCGCCACCTCGCGGGCGACCTCAGAGGAACCGCCGTCACCGCCACACCGGTCACCGCCCCGGCCGAGGACACGGAACTCCTCACCCTCTTCCTCTCCTCGATCTTCGCCGCCGTCTGCCAGGTCCCCTCCTGCGGACCCGACGAGACCCTCGCCGCCATGGGCGGGGACTCCCTGCGCGCGGCAGAGATCGCCGCCGTGGCCGAGGACGCCCTCACCCTCCAGGTCCGCGTCGAGGACGTGCTCCGCGCCCAGTCGCCCCGCGAGCTCACCGCCCGCCTCGCCCAGCGCTGGGCCGACCACGACGTGCCCTACGCCCACGCGATGGAACGCGTCAGGAGCCTGATGTCCCACGAATGAGGCCCAAGACGCCCACGCCCGGCAACCAAGCGGAGGACCACGTCCGGTGACAACACGGAGGACGACGCCTGTGTCAGACAACCTTCAGGTACCCGCCGACCTCGGCCGCGACCTCCTCGCCCGCTGGCGTGCCCGCACACCGGACGCCACCGCACCCGTAGTCCCCCAGGTCAGTCCCATCCAGCTCGGGCTGCGGCTGTTCGAGGAGATCCACCCGGGCACCGCCGCCAACATCCTCCGCTTCGACGCCGAGATCGACGGCCCCCTCGACACCGACCGCCTCGCCACCGCCCTGCACACCCTTGCCCGTCGGCACGCCGTGCTGCGCACCACCTTCCCCGACGGGGACCGGACCGCCTGCGCCGTCACCCCCGAGGCCGAGGCCGTACCCGACCTCACGGTCACCGACCTCGGTGAGCTCGGTACCGACGCCGGCCGTGCCCGGGCGCGGGCCGAGGCGGACGCCCGCGCCGCTGCCCCCATGAACCTCGCGACCGGCCCACTGTGGCGCGTCGCCGTCTGGACCCTCGCCGACGGAACCGCCCGGATGCAGCTCCTCGCCCACCACATCGTGGCCGACGGCTGGTCACTGGGCGTGTTCCTCGCGGAACTCGGCACCCTGTACGCCGGCCGGCCCCTCGGCCCGGCCCCTGCGCTGCCCGCGGTACCCGCCACCCCCGACCCCGCCGACCTCGCTGCCTGGCGGGACCGCCTGGCGGACGCCCCACCGCTCTCGCTGCCCACGGACCGACCCCGGCAGGGCAGTAGGCGCTTCCGCTCCGACCATGTCGGTGTCACCGTGGAGGCCGAGCTGATGGGCCGCGTCCAGGACGTGGCCGACAGCACCGGAATGACCCCCTTCATGGTGCTGCTCGCCGCCTTCCACCTGGCTCTCGCGCGGACGGCCGGTCACTCGGACATCACTGTCGGATCCCCCATCGCCACCCGCGAACGCCACCGTGCGCCGGGCGCCATAGGCCCCCTTGCGACCATGCTCGCGCTGCGCACCGACACCACCGGTGCCCGTACAGTCCGTGAGGTGCTCCATGCGGTCCGGGACACCTGTCTGGACGCGTACAGCGGCGCCCATGTGCCGATCGAGATCATCGCGGAACAGGCAGGGCAACGGGGCACCGCCCTGTTCGACGTGCTCTTCGTGCTCCAGCCGCAGCCGCCCGAGGCCCGCCTGGGAGACCTGCCCGTCCGGCCGATCGTGATGGCACCCGCCACCGTCCGCAACGACTGCGAGCTGTACCTCTGGCAGGGCGACGACGGCATCACCGGATTCCTCGGCTACGACACCGACCTGTACTCCGCCGACACCGCGGCCCTCCTCGCCGGCCGCTTCCACGCCGCTCTCTCCGCGTTGGTGGGGGATCCGGATGTGGTGCTGGCCGAGGTGGATGTGCGGTCGGTGGGTGAGTGTGAGCGGGTGGGTGTGTTGTCGGTGGGTGTGCCGTTGGTGGGTTCGGTGGTTGGTCGGGTCGAGGGTGTGGTGGAGGGGGTGGTTGATCGGTTGGGTGGTG
>NZ_MDKB01000001.1:1423125-1424887 GCF_001715295.1 Streptomyces griseus
TTCCCGACTTCATGGTTCCCTCCGTCTTCGTCGGCCTGGAGGAGTTCCCCCTCCTGCCCAACGGCAAGATCGACCGCTCCGCTCTGCCGCATCCCGAACTGGGTGCGCATCGGACCGCGTATCGGGTTCCTGCCGGACCGGCCGAGGAACTGGTCGCCGAGATCTGGCACGAACTGCTCGAGGTCTCCGACATCGGCGCGGACGACGACTTCTTCACCCTCGGCGGCCACTCCCTCCTCGCCACCCGGCTCACCCACCGGCTGGGCGAGGCGCTCGGCACCCACGTCCCGCTCCACCTCGTCTTCGAACACCCCACACTCGCCGACCTGGCCGCCCACCTGGACCGACTGGGCGACGCCCGTCCGCCGATACCGGTCGCACCGCGTATTCCGAACCCCGACGGCACCATCGTTTTCCCCGCCACGTCCGGTCAGAAGCGACTGTGGCTGCTCTGCGCCCTGGACCCGCAGGCCAATCTCGCTTACACGCTGAACGGCGGCGCCCGGATCACCGGTCGACTCGACGTTCCGGTCCTTGCACGGGCGATCGAAGAGGTCGCCCGGCGTCACGAGGTGCTGCGGACCACGCTGCGGGAGGAGAACGGCGAGGTCGTCCAGGTCGTCCACCCCGTATGGTCCGGGAACCCTCTGCCGTCGGCCGGCCCGGCGGACGAGGCGGCCTCGGACACGCCGGACGTGACCCCGGAGTACGACGAGGCCGGACTGCTGACGGACTGGCGTCACTCGACCGTGGACCTCGCCGAAGGCCCGCTCTTCCGCGCGCGGATCGTCCGTCAGGCCGAGGACGCCCATCTGCTCCTGCTGTCCCTGCACCACACCATTGCCGACGGCTGGACGCTCACCCGCCTGCTCGACGAGATCGCCACCGCGTACGCGGCATGTGCTGAAGGCTCCCTCCTGCCCCCGGCCCCCGCGCTCCAGTACGGCGACTTCGCCCACATGCGAGCTGCCGAGCCGATGTCCGAGGACGACCGCGGGCTCGTCTACTGGCGTGAGCGACTCGCGGGCGTGCACACCCCGGACCTTCCGACCGACCGCCCGCGTCCCGCCCGTCGCACCCACAACGGTGCGGCCATCCCGGTCGAGCTGAGTGCCGAGGAGGTCGGGGGCATCGCACGCCGCAGCGGCACCACTCCGTTCGCCGTGGTCGCCACCGCGGTCGCTGTCGTCCTGGGCGCCCTGTCGGGCGACGACGACGTGACCATCGGCATCCCGACCAGCGGCCGTGCCCACCCCGACACCGCCGGCATCTTGGGCTTCTTCACCAACACCCTGCCTCTGCGTCGGACCTTGGACCCGCGGGCGACGCTCGGGGAGACGCTACGGGCCACTCACGAAGCCCTCGTGGAAGCACACCAGCACGCCGAGACACCGTTCGAGGAGATCGTCCGCCGAACGGCGCTCGCAGCGGACGGGCAGGCACGCAGCCCCCTGTTCCAGGTGATGCTGGCCCTCAACGAAGCCCCGTCAAGGAACCTGCACCTGCCCGGCCTGGCCGTCAACCGCCTCGACATACCGCCGGCCGGGACGCAGTTCGACCTCTCGCTCCACCTGGAGCAGGGCGAGGACGCCATCACCGGCTACCTCACGTACAACACCGATCTCTATGCCGACGGCACCGCACGTCTCTTCCCCGAGCGCCTCGCCTCCGTCGTCTCCGCGTTGGTGGGGGATCCGGATGTGGTGCTGGCCGAGGTGGATGTGCGGTCGGTGGGTGAGTGTGAGCGGGTGGGTGTGTTGTC
>NZ_MDKB01000001.1:1425205-1428949 GCF_001715295.1 Streptomyces griseus
ACGGGCCGAGTGAGGACACCACGTATTCGACGCACGCGGTCACTGTTCCGGGTGATGTGCGTACCCCGATCGGTGGGCCGGTGGATGGGACGACGGCCCATGTTCTGGACGGGAATCTGCGTCCGGTGGTTCTCGGGGCGGTGGGGGAGTTGTATCTGTCGGGGGCCGGTGTGACGCGTGGGTATCATGCGCGGCCGGGTTTGACGGCGGAGCGTTATCTTCCTGATCCGTTCTCCGTGGTGGGTGGTCGGATGTATCGGACGGGGGATCTGGTCCGGTGGCGTCCTGACGGGCAGTTGGAGTATCTGGGCCGGGTGGATGGCCAGGTGAAGGTCCGTGGTCACCGTGTGGAGCTGGGTGAGGTCGAGGAGGTTCTTCGTCGGCACGCGGTGGTCGAGGGTGCTGTCGTGGTGGCTCGTGAGGATGTGTCGGGGTCGTTGCGGCTGGTGGCTCATGTCGAGGTGCCGGGCGCGGAGGTGCCGGCCGATCTGGCCTCTCACGCACGGGCCTGGCTTCCCGACTTCATGGTTCCCTCCGTCTTCGTCGGCCTGGAGGAGTTCCCCCTCCTGCCCAACGGCAAGATCGACCGCTCCGCTCTGCCNACGGGCCGAGTGAGGACACCACGTATTCGACGCACGCGGTCACTGTTCCGGGTGATGTGCGTACCCCGATCGGTGGGCCGGTGGATGGCACGACGGTGCATGTTCTGGACGGGAATCTGCGTCCGGTTCCGTTGGGTGCGGTGGGGGAGTTGTATCTGTCGGGGGCCGGTGTGACGCGTGGGTATCATGCGCGGCCGGGGTTGACGGCGGAGCGTTATCTTCCTGATCCGTTCTCCGTGGTGGGTGGTCGGATGTATCGGACGGGGGATCTGGTCCGGTGGCGTCCTGACGGGCAGTTGGAGTATCTGGGCCGGGTGGATGGCCAGGTGAAGGTCCGTGGTCACCGTGTGGAGCTGGGTGAGGTCGAGGAGGTTCTTCGTCGGCACGCGGTGGTCGAGGGTGCTGTCGTGGTGGCTCGTGAGGATGTGTCGGGGTCGTTGCGGCTGGTGGCTCATGTCGAGGTGCCGGGCGCGGAGGTGCCGGCCGATCTGGCCTCTCACGCACGGGCCTGGCTTCCCGACTTCATGGTTCCCTCCGTCTTCGTCGGCCTGGAGGAGTTCCCCCTCCTGCCCAACGGCAAGATCGACCGCTCCGCTCTGCCCGACCCTGACCCCGGCACAGGCCACGCCACCTACCGCGCTCCCTCCGGACCGGCCGAGGAACTGGTCGCCGAGATCTGGCACGAAGTCCTCGAGGTCTCCGACATCGGCGCGGATGACGACTTCTTCGTCCTCGGCGGCCACTCCCTCCTCGCCACCCGGCTCACCCACCGGCTGGGCGAGGCGCTCGGCACCCACGTCCCGCTCCAGCTCGTCTTCGAACACCCCACACTCGCCGATCTCGCCGCCCACCTTCCGGCCGACAAGGAACAGGGAGGTACACCTGCGATCCCCCGGCTCGACCGGGCCCCGGAACCGGACGGCACACTCGTACTGCCGGCGTCGCTCGGCCAGGAACGTCTGTGGGTGCAGTGTGCGCTGGATCCGCAGGCCAACCTCGCCTATCACATCAGGGGCGCCGTCCACCTCCACGGGCCGCTGAACGAGTCCGCCTTGGTCACCGCCCTCCATCATCTCGCCCGGCGCCACGAAGCGCTGCGTACCTCGTTGCGCCAGATCGACGGCGTACTCCGCCAGGTCGTGGCGCCCGACCCCGAAGTGCCGCTTACCCGGGCCGCGACCACCGACTGGGAAGCGGTGATCGACGCGGAGACCCGGCGGACCTTCGATCTCTCCGTCGGCCCCCTCTGGCACATCACCCTCGTCAGTCACGAGCCCGAGCATCACGTCGTCGTCATGAGCCTGCATCACGCCATCGCCGATGGCTGGTCCCTCGACATCATCCTCCGCGAGCTCGCGCGGAGTTACGCCACACTCCTGCGTGCCCCCGGCACCGAGGCTCTCTCACCTGCACCCGTCCAGTACGCCGAAGCCGCTGCCTGGCAGCGCGAGGCGGCGCCGAAGGAACTGGAGTTCTGGCGCTCCCACCTGGAAGGTGTCTCCTCTGCCGACCTGCCGACCGACCGGCCCCGCCCCCCTCAGCAGACCTTCCGGGGTGACGCGGTCCCGCTGTCCCTTCCGCAGGAGGCACTGCTCAGTGCGGCGCGGGACGCGGCAACCACCTCGTTCACGGTCCTTGCGACAGCACTTGCTGTCGTCCTCGCCAAGCTCACCGACCGGTACGACGTCACCGTCGGCATACCCGTCGCCGGCCGCGACCACCCGGACACGGCGGAGGTCGTCGGGTACCTCGTCGACACCCTCCCGCTCCGCCTGCGTCCGGCCCCGGACGGCACTCTCGCCGAGGCCCTGGACGCGACGCGGACGCTGGTGGACGACATCCGCGCCCACCCGCGGATTCCCCTGGAGGAACTGCTCCGGGAAGTACGCCCGCACGGTGACCGCGGCCCGCTGTTCCAGGTGCTGCTTGCGGTCAACGGGACGCCGCCCCGTTACGAACTGGCCGACCTGGAAGTGAGCCCGGCTCCGGTTCCTTTCCGCACCACTCCCTACGACTTGGTGGTCCAGGCCGAGGAACGCGACGGTCGAGTCACCGGGCATCTGCTCTTCAACACCGATCTGTTCGAGCGTTCCACCGCAGTCCTCATAGCGGACCGGATCGCCGCGGTCCTGCACGCTCTGGCCGACCATCCTGGCCGGACTGTCGCCGAGGTGGATGTGCGGTCGGTGGGTGAGTGTGAGCGGGTGGGCGTGTTGTCGGTGGGTGTGCCGTTGGTGGGTTCGGTGGTTGGTCGGGTCGAGGGTGTGGTGGAGGGGGTGGTTGATCGGTTGGGTGGTGGTGGTGTGGCGGTGTGTTGTGGGGAGGAGGTGTTGTCGTACGGGGAGTTGGAGGAGCGTGCGAATCGGTTGGCCTGGGGTTTGCGGGGTCTGGGTGTGGGGCCTGGTGATGTGGTGGGTGTGTTGCTGCCCCGGTCGGTGGATTTGGTAGTTGCTTTGTTGGGTGTGTTGAAGTCGGGTGCGGGTTATGTGCCGATGGATCCGGGTTATCCGGGTGAGCGTGTCGAGTTCATGGTGGGGGACTCGGGTGTTTCGTTGGTGTTGAGTTCGGTGGCGGATTTCCCGGATGGTGGGCGTGTGGATCGTGTGCCGGCGGTGGGGTGTTCGTCGGATGTTGCCTATGTGATTTATACGTCGGGTTCGACGGGTCGTCCGAAGGGGGTGGTGATCGAGCATTCGCAGGTGGTGGCGATGTTGTCGTGGGCGGGGCGGGTGTTCTCGGGGGAGGAGCTGGCGGGTACGTTGGCGGCGACGTCGGTGTCTTTCGATCTTTCGGTGTTCGAGATTTTTGCTCCGTTGTCGGTGGGTGGGACGGTGTATCTGGTTCCGGATAATGCGTTGGATTTGATTGCGCATCCTGGCCGGTATGCGGGTGTGACGTTGGTGAATACGGTTCCGTCGGTGGTGCGTGAGTTGCTGGTGGCGGGTGCGGTTCCGCCGCGTGCGCGGACGGTGAATCTTGCGGGTGAGCCGTTGGCTCCTGGTCTGGTGGATGCGTTGTATGCGTATCCGGGGATCGGTGTGGTGAACAACTTGTACGGGCCGAGTGAGGACACCACGTATTCGACGCACGCGGTCACTGTTCCGGGTGATGTGCGTACCCCGATCGGTGGGCCGGTGGATGG
>NZ_MDKB01000001.1:1429291-1548967 GCF_001715295.1 Streptomyces griseus
TTCCCGACTTCATGGTTCCCTCCGTCTTCGTCGGCCTGGAGGAGTTCCCCCTCCTGCCCAACGGCAAGATCGACCGCTCCGCTCTGCCCGACCCTGACCCCGGCACAGGCCACGCCACCTACCGCGCTCCCTCCGGGCCCGCCGAGGAACTCGTCGCCGAGATCTGGCGCGAAGTCCTCGAGGTCTCCGACATCGGCGCGGACGACGACTTCTTCGTCCTCGGCGGCCACTCCCTCCTCGCCACCCGGGTCATCAGCCGACTGACGGCACGCACCGCAACCGACATACCTCTCCACCTCATCTTCGAGCACTCCGTACTCGCCGACCTCGCCCGCCGGCTGCCCGATCCGGCGTCCTGGTCGGCGGCGCCCACCCAGATCCAGCGCATCCGGCGCGTCAGGGGAGGAACACCCGCGGGGTGACATCCGGTTCCTTCCCTCCACTCCCGTACACCCCGCTCCGCCCATCCCACCTCCGCTCCCTACCAGACCAGGAGAAAGTGATGAAGCAGGAAGAGACAACACTCGACATCCCGGCGGCGGCCACCGGGACCGCTCACACCGCCAGGCCGTCCGCGCCCGTGCCGGACCTGTCCGACGGACCCCGGGCCAACGAGCCCGCCATGCTGGGCTTCGGAGGCTTCCTGCTGGGCTCCATCTCGCTCGCCTTCTACCTGAAGGACGTCAGCATCCCGGCCAACTCCCTGGTGGCCTCGCTGCCCATCATGGTGTTCGCCAGCACCATCATGCTGCTGATGGCCTCGGCCTGGGCGATGCGCCTGGGCGACGGGGTGTTCGCGGCGGTGTACGGCCTGTTCGGCACCTTCTGGCTCAGCTTCTCCATCCTCAGTCTCGCGCTGAACAACAACTGGATGGGAGAATTCGAGAACATCGAGCAACGTCAGGCCACCGCCAACTTCGTCCTGGTGTGGGCCATCGTGATCGTCCTCCTGACGCTGACCACCCTGCGCCTGCCGCGGGTCTTCACGCTCCTCTTCACCGTGGTCTCCGCGACCCTCCTCGTTCTGTTCGGCTCGATCGAGCAGGCCATCGACCAGACCGTCAACAACCCCCTGAAGCCGAGCGACCCCTGGCTGATCTACATCGGGATCACGACGATGTTCCTCTTCATCGCCGTCGGCATGTACGTCTTCGCGAGCTTCATGCACCGCGCGACCGGCGCCAAGAACCTCCCCCTCGGCAAGCCGCTGATCAAGAGCCGCTGACCGGCACGGCCGCTGCGTACGGACCCTTGCCGACCATGCACACGTAAAGGAGGCACGATGACCGACTACCTGCCAGACGTCGCCACCGTCCCCTTCCCCATGCCGTGCCCGGAGGACCTGCCGGGCGACGCCCCGGCCATCGCGGCAGCGGCTCCCTCCACCCTCACCGCGCTGGCCGACGGGATGGCCGGCCCGGCGTACCGGACCGCTCTCGCCGGCATGCTCGCCGCCGTCCGGACCGCTCGCGCGGATCTCGGCCCGGTGCCCAGCACGCTCGTCGTGGACGATCCGAGGGAGTCCCGGCCGAATCTGGACAACGACCTGGCGTTCGGCATCGAACGGCACCACGGCGATCCCCTCACTCTGTTCGTCGCTGCGGCCCTCAACGCCCATCTCGGCATCCTCGAGATCGCCGAGGAGCGAGGTACGGGCTTGGACGAAGCCGCGTGGCACGACCTGGTCAACGGCTTCGACACCCTGGTGCGGTGGCCGGCCGATCCCACCCGGCTGCCGGCGCCGCTGCCGGTGCCCGCCTGCGGACGGTCAGGGAAGCCGGAACCCCTCGACGGACTCCGGCGCTGGGTCCGCGGCCACCACGTCTTCATGGTGCTCGCGCAGGGCGGCACCCTCGCCGTGAACAGCCTCACGGCGGCGGCCGAGGCAGGCGACGAGGAGGTCGCCGCCACGGCGGCCGCAGTGGCCTCCCGGGTCATGTGGGCCTGCCGCGCCGCGCTCCAGTTCGCCGGGGATGCCAGCCCCGACCAGTACCAGGCGGAGATCAGACCCACCCTCATGCCACCCGTCGCGCCCCCGCAGATGAGCGGGCTGCGCTGGCGGGACCACGAGGCCCTGGTGGTCGCGCTCACCGCGTCGAGCGGAGCCTGGTCCTGGCTGGCGGAGCGCCGCCCCGACGCCCTGAGGGACTTCCGGACCGCGCTCGACGCCACGTACGAGTCGCACAAGGGTGTGTGCGGTCACTTCGTCGGCCGCCAGTCACCGAGTCTCCTCGCGACCAGCAGGTCCCATCGGCCCGCCGTCGGCGTCATCGAGCAGTTCCGGCGGCTGCGCGTGGGCACCCTGCCCGCCGTCCCGCATCCCGACCCCCACACATGACCCCCTCACCGCCACCGACCGTCCGACCGCGGCACTCCGCGCCCCACGGGCTCTGCGGAGGAACGCGCGCACTTCCCGACCGCACCACACGCACCACCACCGGTACACCCCCCAGTGACCGGTCGGAACTCACTCACATCCGAGAGGCAGGGCACTCATGACCGAGACCGCATCCACCCAGCACGGCGGGCCCGTCGAGCTCGATATGGACGGCCTGTCCCGGATTCTCTTCGGGCATGCGGCCTTCCAGTACCTCAACGCCGCCTGCGAACTGGGCCTTCCGAACCTGGTCGCCGAGAAGCAGGAACTGACCCGGGACGAGATCCGCGACGCACTCTCCCTCCAGGACCGCGCCGTCGACATCCTGCTCCTCGGATGCACCTCGCTCGGCATCCTCGTCAAGGAGGACGGACGGTACCGACTGGCCGAGGTCGTCAAGAACCTCATGGACGAGGGCGACTGGCAGCGCTTCGAGGACACCGTCGCCTTCGAGCAGTACATCGTCTACGAGGGCCAGCTCGACTTCACCGACTCGCTCCGCGAGAACCGCAACGTCGGTCTGCGCCGGGTCCGCGGCTCCGGCCGTGACCTCTACCACCGGCTCGCCGAGAACCCGCACATGGAGCAGGTGTTCTACCGCTACATGCGTTCCTGGTCGGAACTGGCCAACAAGCACCTGGTCCAGGAACTCGACCTCTCCGGCCGCCGGCACCTGCTGGACTGCGGCGGCGGTGACGCCGTCAACGCCATCGCCCTCGCCCAGGCCAACCCGGACCTCAAGGTCACCGTCTTCGAGATCCCGGCATCCGGCTCCATCGCCGAGAAGAAGATCGCCCAGGCGGGGGTCGGTGACCAGGTCTCCGTCATCACCGGCGACATGTTCCGCGACCCGCTGCCCACCGGCTGCGACGTGGTGATGTTCGCCCACCAGCTGGTCATCTGGACGCCGCAGGAGAACACCGAACTGCTGCGCCGTGCCTACGAGGTCCTGCCCGAGGGCGGCCAACTGGTCATCTTCAACTCCATGTCCAACGACGAGGGGGACGGCCCCGTCGTCGCCGCCCTCGACAGCGTCTACTTCGCCGCGCTGCCCGCCGAGGGCGGCATGATCTACTCCTGGGCCACCCACGAGCAGTGCCTGCGGGACGCCGGGTTCAGCACTCTCAAGCGCATCCCCTTCCCGGGCTGGACCCCGCACGGCGTCATCGTCGCGACCAAGTAGGCCCTCCCTCGCACGCGGATCCACCGGGCCGGCCACCACGGCGGCCCGGTGGTACACCGCCCCGCGAGACCCACCGACCACAGCAGACGCATGACGACAGAGAACCGCGACGAACAAGGAGGTGACCGCATGCTTCACCCACGACTCCGGGACGACGCCGCACGCATGCGCATGCTGCTCTACGGCCGGCTCGTCTCCCAAGCGGTGTGTACGGCGGTAGAGCTCGGTCTGCCGGAGGCACTGGCCGGCGGCCGCCGCTCGGCCGAGGACCTCGCCGACGAGGTGGCGGCGCACCCCCTCGCCCTGCGCCGACTGCTCCGCGCGCTCGTTCCCTTCGAGGTGTTCACCGAGGAGCCGGACGGCACCTTCGCGCTGACCCGCCTCGGCACGACCCTCCTGCCGGACACCCCCGGCACTGCACGCCCCAGCGCCCTCCTGCTCGCCGGTGAAGTCGGCCGCACGTGGGGCGAGTTCGGCCACGCCGTCCGGACGGGCGACTCGGCGTTCACCCTGCTCCACGACTGCGCACTCTTCGAGCACCTGGAGCGGCGACCGGATCGGCGCGAGGTCTTCGACCGCTCCCAGGAGGCCGGACTGCGACTGGAACTGGACGAAATCTTCGACGCGGTCACCTTCGACCGGTACCCGACGATCGTGGACGTCGGCGGTGGAAACGGCCATCTGATGTGCGAACTGCTGCAGCGCACCCCGGGCAGCACCGGCAGTGTGGTCGACCTGCCCGGGACCGTGCAGCTCGCGGAGAAACGCATCGTGGAAGCAGGCCTCACCGACCGTTGCACCGCCGTCGCAGGAGACTTCTTCAGCGGTGTCACACCCGGCGCGGACCTCTACATCCTCAGCCACATCCTGCACGACTGGGGTGACGACAGCGCGGTATCCATCCTCCGCACCTGCGTCGACGCCATGCCCGCGCACGGGCGGGTCATGGTGATCGACCTGCTCACCGACGCTGCCGCGGACGACCGGGGCGGACGTCACCGGCTTCCCGCGCTCATGGACCTCTACATGCTCTCCCTCTTCGGAGCGGCGGGCGGGCAGGAGCGCACCGGCGAAGAGTTCACCGCGCTGCTCACGGCCGCCGGACTGGAACCGGAGGAGACCAGGGTGCTGCCCAGTGGCATGGGCGTCATCACGGCCCGCCCACACGTCACCTGACGGGTGACCCACTCCGTCCGACGGGTCGTCGGCACCTGCCCGGTTTCTGATCCGCCGGCACCGCCCGGACGCCGGTGCGGTGTGCCACGACCCGTCGCCCCCCGGGGCCGAAAACCGCTCCCAGGGCGGCCATGGACCGTTCAGATGGGCGTACCACCCTTTCGTCTCCGGATAGGCACTCCCACATGATTCACGACTCCACCGCCGCCCCGCCCGCCCGCGCCGGCAAGCGCGAATGGACGGCCCTCGGCGTCCTCGCCTTACCGGCGCTGCTCATCAGCCTCGACAACACGGTGCTCCACCTGGCAGTTCCACATCTCAGCGGGAGCATCGAGCCCAGCGGACTGCAACTGCTGTGGATCGTCGACATCTACAGCTTTCTGATCGCCGGTCTGCTGATCATCGCGGGCACGCTCGGTGACCGGTTCGGCCGACGTCGGCTGCTGCTGGTCGGGGCGGCCGGCTTCGGACTGGCCTCCGTGCTCACGGCGTTCTCCTCCAGCGCGGAGATGCTGATCGTCAGCCGGGCTCTGCTCGGCATCGCAGGGGCGACCCTGATGCCGTCCTCGATGTCCCTGATACGCAACATGTTCCTGGACTCGCGACAGCGGTCCGTCGCCTTCAGCGTCTGGATCGCCTGCTTCCTGGTGGGAGGGGCTCTCGGTCCTCTGGTCGGCGGTGCGATGCTGGAACACTTCTGGTGGGGATCGGTCTTCCTGCTGAGCGTGCCGGCCATGGTGCTGCTGCTGGTACTGGGACCGGTACTGCTCCCCGAGTACAGGGACCCGAACCCCGGCAGGATCGACCCGGCGAGCGTACTGCTGCTGGTGGTATCCCTGCTGGCGACGGTGTACGGGCTCAAGGTGCTGGCGGGCAAGGGGTTCGACGTCCTGCCGGTGGTGCTGCTTCTCGCCGGGCTGGCTCTGGCCGTGGTGTTCGCCGTACGCCAGCGGCGTCTCACCCATCCTCTGCTGGACCCCGCCCTGTTCCGTGAGCGCACCTTCTCCGTCTCCCTCACCACCATGAGTCTCGCCCTCTTCGTGATGTCGGGATCGCAGTTCTTCGTCGCGCAGTATCTCCAGATGGTCGTGGGGCTGTCACCGTTGGAGACCGGCCTGGCGTCCCTGCCCGGAAGTGTCGGCGGGGTGGCCGGTGCCCTGCTGGCCCCGGTGGCACTGCGCTGGATGCGGTCCGCGTACGTCATGACGGTGGGACTCGCGATGGCCGTGATCGGTTTCGCCGTACTGACCCAGGTCGATACGGAGAACGGGCTCGTCCCGGTGATGATCGCGCTCGGGATGCTCAACTTCGGTGTGGCACCGACCATCGCGCTCGGCACCGACATGATGATCGAGTCCGCGCCGCCGGAGAAGGCCGGGGCCGTCTCCGCGATCTCCGAGACCTGCCAGGAACTCGGCCTGGGCATGGGCATCGCGATCCTCGGCAGCGTGGGGACCGCCGTGTACCGCGCCGAGGTCTCGGACACCCTGCCCGCCGGCGTGGCCGCCCGGGCCCAGGACACCATCGGATCGGCCGTGTACGAGGCCGGGAGACTTCCGGACGAGGTCGGCGCGGCGGTCCTCGCCGCGGCCCGCGAGGCGTTCACCGACAGTCTCTTCTACGTCAGCGTGATCTGCGTGGTGGTCACCCTGTTGGTCGTGGTGACCATCGCGGTGCTGCGCCCCACGACAGGGGGCAACCGTCACGGCCTGGACGACGCCGATGAGTTGGACGGCCGCGGTGCCGCCGGGGGTGCGTCGCGTACCGGTCCCTGACCGGATCGGCGCGTCGGTGCGTGATGCCCCCGCCGGACGGCGGAACCGGATGACCGGAGCCATCGACCGGCATATCGGCCGGTGCCGCCGTTCGGATCCGCCGAGCTCTCCCGCCGGGCTGCGGGTGCCGGCCTGCCGACCCGTCTCACCGAGCGGCGCCGCCGGGCCGGTTCACCCGATGGGGGCGGGACCGCGCGCTGCACACTCCCTGCGCCGGGCGGCGATCGCGCGCGGGCGCTGTCGGAACCCGCCGCCTTCCGGACATCACTTCACCGTGAGGTGGGCCAAGGGCTGTCCCGCACTTCCCGGTGGATCGGCGTGCGGCGTCAGATGCGGGGCATCGCAAGGCGGAGGGACGTCCGCATACTGGATGTATGTGGACGTTCCGACAACGCGGCGAGGTGCCGTAGCTGTCGTCGCGCGCCCGCCGGGAATTGCGGAACAGCCCTTACCGGCGGGTAGTGGCCGTCCAGGCGTCCATCTCGCATCCCGCGCTCCCGGGTCGAGCGGATTCCCGTATTCCGCCTGTGAAAGGAGACCTGGTGAACACCGTCCGGCCCGGGATTCCTTCAGGATTGAAACATCATCAAAACTGACACGTTTCGACACCCCCGGTATGACGTAGGCTTCCGATCTGCCGATGTCGGGCCAGTCGGTGAACGTTTGAGATCGAGTTGTGCCCAATTCCTGTGAGAAGCAAGGAGTCGCGTCAATGTCTGAACTGAACCGCCGGGGATTACTCACTCGTGCCGGACTTGTCGGGGCCGGTCTGGTCTCGGCGGACCTCTTAGCCGGAGGTGGCACCGCGGCCGCGGCAGGGAGGAGCGCCGGAGAATGTTCACCGGCGTTCGGCTCCATCACCGTGCAGCCCGGGGACTCCCGGTACGACAGCTTCATGCGCGCGCACAACACCCGCTTCAGCAACCGGCCGGACCAGGTCACCATCGCGACCTCCGCGGCCCAGGTCGCCGAGGCGCTCGGCCGCGCCGTCGCGGCCGGCCAGCAGGTGGCCGTCCGCTCCGGCGGCCACTGCCTGGAGAACTTCACGACCTACTCCGGGGTCAAGCACCTCATCGACCTCTCGCAGATGTCGGACGTCTACTACGACGAGCGCCGGTGCGCCTTCGCCGTGGGCCCCGGCGCGATCGTGGCCCCGACGCAGAACACGCTCTTCAAGGGCTGGGGCGTGACGATACCCTCGGCGGGCTGCTCGGAAGTGGGCCTCGGCGGGCACATACTCGGCGGCGGCTACAACTTCTTCTCCCGTATCCACGGAATCGCCGTCGACCACCTCTACGCCGTCGAGGTGGTCGTGGTGGGCGCCGACGGGCAGCCCCGCGTCGTCGTGGCGACCAGCCGGGCGGACGACCCCAACCGCGACCTGTGGTGGGCACACACGGGCGGTGGCGGCGGCAACTTCGGGATCGTGACGCGGTACTGGATGCGTACGCCCGGTGTGGTCTCCACCGACCCCCGTCAGCTCCTGCCCCGTGGCTCGAACCAGCGGGTCCGGAACGTGCAGTGGTCGTGGGACAACCTGTCGCCGCAGGCGTTCAGGACGCTCGTGCGCAACTACTCCCAGTGGTACGAGCGGAACAGCGCCCCCGGAGCCAAGGAGGTCCAGGTATGGGCCTCCTTCTCCGCCTCGCACCAGGCCGCCGGTGTCATCGGCCTGATGGCCGGTGTCTCGAAGGACGTCCCGGGGGGCGAGGCCCTGCTCGACGGGCTCTTCGAGGCCACCACCGCCGGAGCCGGTGTCACCGCCGTCTCCGACTCGCGGTACGAACTGCCGTGGCTCGACCGTGACAACTGGTACTGGGGTCCCCCCGGACGCCAGAAGGACAAGACCTCGGACCTCAAGAAGAGCTACTCCGACGAGCAGTTGGACACGATCTACACCTACCTGACCGACGACTCGATCAGCAATCCGGGCGCCCAGGTGAATCTGGCCGCCCTCGGTGGGAAGATCAACTCGGTTCGCTCCGACGCGACCGCCTACGTCCACCGGGACTCGATCCTGCGCGTCTACTTCACCCCCGGTGTGTGGCGCGAGGAGGCCGACGACGCCACCCACGTCGGGTGGGTGCGCAAGCTCTACCGTGACGTCTACCGCAACACCGGCGGTGTTCCGGTGCCCGACGCGGACAACGCCGGCGCGTACATCAACTACCCGGACGTCGACCTCGCCGACCCGGAGTGGAACACCTCCACCACCCCGTGGCACGGCCTGTACTACGGCGCCAACTACGCGCGGCTCCAGCGGGTCAAGGCGGCCTACGACCCGCGTGACGTGTTCCGCCACGCGCTGTCGATCCGTCCCGCCTGATCCGGCATCGGCACGGTGTGCCCGCCGGGCGGCCTCGTCCGGCGGGCACACCGCACCCCCAGGTGAGGGAGCCCGCCTCGCCCGGCTGTCCCGCGACGTCCGGTGGATCAGTGCGTGGCGTCGGACGCGGTGCGCCGCACGGTCGAGGGGCGTCCGCCTACCGGGCGTACGGGGACGTCCCGGCGACGTGGCGAGGTGCCGTGGCTGCCGCCGCGCGCCTGCCGGGAGTTGCGGGACGGCCCCGGGCAGGCGTCCCGGTGCGTCCGGCGCGGGGAGCGCGCGGCCGATCGTAAGAGCCGCCGGATTGTCCGGTGGGCGCTTCCGGGAAATGCGCCCCTTTCCTTCCGCCGTGCCGCCTTCTTTCGGCCGGAGGAATGCGAACGGGGGGCCCGGGACCGCCTTGACACCCCGTTCCTGTCATGAGTTCGTTTGTGCTTCACAGAAAGTCTTCGAGCGCCCCGGTACGCCTTCAGCCCCGCACTTCCGCACCGGACCCTGGCGGGCTCGACGGTGGTCCGGCCGAGCACCCGGGGCCAGGATGTCGCAGACAACAGGGAGATGAGAGATGACTGCCGAGATGTCCGGCGTCGACAATGTCGCGAGTTTCTACGAGGGCCTCGGCCAGGTTCTCAATATCGCCTGGGGTGAGAACCTGCATTACGGCTACTGGGAGAACGACGCCGACGACAGCACGGTCGACGTCGCCACGGCCCGCCTCACCGACCTGCTGATCAGCATGCTCGACCCCGCGCCCGGTGCCTCCGTCCTCGACATCGGCTGCGGTGTCGGCAAACCCGCCCTGCAGCTCGTCGCGGCCAGGAAGACGCATGTCACCGGCATCGATGTCAGCGACGTCGAGGTGGAGCAGGCCACCGAGCGCGCCGCCCGCGCGGGCCGGTCCGAACTGGCCACCTTCCGGAACGCGGATGTGATGGAGCTGCCTTTCGGAGACGACTCGTTCGACGGTGCCTGGGCGGTCGAGTCGCTGCTCCACGTGCCGGACCGGAGCCGCGCGCTCGCCGAGACGGCCAGGGTGCTGCGTCCCGGCGGGCGTCTGGTGATCGCCGACACCGTCGAGCGCCCACCGGTGGGTCCTGAGGCCCGCGCGGTGCTCGACGAGATCTGCGCCGCGTACCACGTGAGCGCCTACGCCACCGCCGACGAGTACAGCGGACTGCTCACCGCGAGCGGGTTCGTCGACATCGACATCCGCGACATCAGCGACAAGGTCGCCCGGACAGGGATGATCATGGCCGATGCCGTCGAGGCCCGGCGCGAAGAACTGGCGCGGATCGACGGGCCGGAGCCGGTCGACCAGTACATCGGCCTCATGCGCCGGGCGGCGGCCAGCCCGGACATCGGGTACCTGGTGATCGCCGCGACGCTGGACCCCGCGTCCGGCTCCTGATCACCGCCGCTGCGCGCCGGGCCGCCCTGCACCCCGCCGTCTCGTGGGGTGCAGGGCGGCCCGGCGCGCGTGCGGGTACCGGAGCCCGGCCGGGACGGCGCAGACCCGCCGTCCCGGCCGGGGAGCGGACCGCTGTCAGCGCCCCTGACCGTGAACGGTGCCCGTCACCGGTAACCGGACGCGTCGGCGGGCTTGCCCGCCTCCTCCACCTCGACCAGATAGCGCCAGCAGTCGGGCCGCGAGCCGTCGAGGTCGGTGAAGCCGTACTCCTGCGCGAGCTGCCCGCTGGACACCGACTGGCCGTTCCAGCGTGCGACCTCCGCGTCACCCGCGAGCGCCGCGACCGCCCGGCCCACGTACGACGGGCTCTCCGAGATGCAGAAGTGCGGCACCTCGGTCAGCGCGTCGCGCCAGGTCTCCTCCGTGACGCCGAGCGTCTCGAGCATCATCTCCGAACGCATCCAGCCCGGTGTGAGCGTCACCGCCGTCCCGCCGTACGACTTCAGCTCGTGGGCGAGCACATATCCCATACGCAGCACGCTGTTCTTGACCAGGTCGTAGAAGTACGAATTGCGGTAGTGGCTGCCGTTGTAGTCGGAGGTGCCGTCGGTCATCTCCACCACGAGCCCGCCGGGCCGGCGCACCAGGAGCGGCAGCAGGAAGTGGCTGGAGATCGCATGCGTGTCCATGCCGAGCCGCATCAGCCGGAGGCCGTTGTCCAGATCGTGTTCCCACACCTTCTTGTCGAACTCGAACAGCCGCTCACCGCCCCAGACGTCGTTGACCAGCACGTCGAGCCGCCCCTGCTCGGCGTCGACGCGCTCGGCGAGCGCACGTACCTGCTCGGGCACCAGATGGTCGGTCGGGACCGCGATACCCGTCCCGCCCGCCTCGGTGACCAGCTCCGCGGTGTCCTCGATCGTCTCGGACCGGTTGTACTCCGAGCGGCGTTCCCGGGTCGTACGGCCGGTGACGTAGACCGTCGCACCGGCCGCGCCCAGTTGGACGGCGATGGCTCGTCCGGCTCCCCGGGTCGCACCCGCGACCAGTGCGATCTTCCCCTGGAGGTCCGGAGCTGGTGTGTCGGACATGAGTCCCATGGAGTTCCCTCATCTGTCTGTGCGGTTCCGGCCCGCGTTCGTCCTCGACGCGAGCGGCTTCACACCATGATCACCTCTTAACCCGACAACCCTTGTCGTCTTTTTCGGCCGTTCTGTGCGAGCGCGGCGGAAAGGGCGGGCCACCGCGCGACCGGACGAGCCGTCGGCCGCGTCGTCGGGAGAGGACCCCGTCGGCGCCGCCCGGTGGGACTCCATCCCGTGGATGCCCCGCGCGCCTCACGGGGAGAGGAGCGCGGGGCTACGGTGTCAGCACGATCCTGCCGAGGACCGGCGCGTCACCGAGGCCCGGACGCCGCCGGGCGGACCGGCCCGGACGTCGGTGGACCGGTCACGGCCGACCTCGCCGGGGACGTGTCACCCGACTGGGGACGCGTACCCGGCCGTGGTCTGAGGGCTGTCCCGCAATCCCCGTTCGATCAGCGTGCGGCGTCGGATACGGGGCTCCGCACGGCGGAGGGACGTCCGCATGCTGGATGTACGGGGACGTCACGACGGCGCGGCGTGGTGCCGTAGCCGTCGTCGCGCGCCCGCCGTGAAGCGCGGGGCAGCCCTCAGCGGGAAGCGCCGTGTCGGTACGGGTCAGCCCTTAGCATGCCGCGTATGGCCATCACACTCGAGAACGTCGGAATCGCCGTGCGCGACCTCGAAGCAACCATCTCCTTCTTCACCGACCTCGGTCTCACGGTCGTCGGCCGTGACACGGTCAGTGGTGAGTGGGCCGACACCGCCGTCGGCCTGGACGGCAATCACGTCAACATCGCGATGCTCCGGACACCCGACGGGCACGGCTGCCTCGAGCTTTTCGAGTACATCCACCCCGAAGCGATCGAGTCGGAGCCCACTCGCCCCAACGAGATCGGCATGCACCGCGTCGCCTTCTCGGTCGACGACCTCGACCAAGCCCTCGAGACAGCCGCACGGCACGGATGCCACCCGCTGCGCGGGGTGGCGACCTACGAGGACGTCTACAAGCTCACGTACGTCCGCGGTCCCAGCGGCATTCTCGTCATGCTCGCCGAGGAGCTGAAGAACAACTGACGGACGATCGCGCCCGTGGCCCGTGAGGACACCCGGTTGTCGACGGGGCTGGGAGGACTGCCCGTAGGGCGTGTGCGCCGGTCGCGCGAAGGTGAGCCGTGGACCGGCCGAGCGGCGCCGCGTGCTGCTCGCGCCCCTGAAAACACGTGGACGCCGTTCGCTCGGCCACGGGAGACTCTTCTCTTCGGATCTCTTGCCACGGACGCCCGGCGAGCACGTGGGCCGGCACGGAGGAGCGCCCTCGCGGGAGGCCTCTCCCACCTGGCGGAGCCCGGAGCAACTGCCCGCGAACGGACGTGAGGTCGGTATGGGATCGCAGCAGTTCCGCAGGGCCCGACCGGGTGGAGGCCCGGTCCGTATCGCTCTCCGCCACTACCTCCGGGAGCTCTCCCGCCAGCGTGGACTCTCCGTTCCTGCGCTCGCGCTCCCGGCCCTCGGCAACATCGGCATCACATACGTCGCGCCCCTGGTCGTCGCCAAGCTCGTGGGCCGCATCGCCGACGACGGCCCCCTCGGCATCCGCGACGCGCTTCCCTACGTCGGCGTGTTCGCAGGCGTACTCCTTCTGGCGGAAACTCTCTGGCGGCTCGGGTTGCACTGCCTCAACCGCGTCGACGCCCGTGGCATCGAGCACCTGTACGTCATCGGCATGGACGAACTGTTCGCAAAGGACGCCGCGTTCTTCCAGGACAACTTCGCCGGGTCACTGACCAAGCGGGTACTGAGTTTCGCCTCGCGCTTCGAGGAGTTCGTCGACACCCTCACGTTCAACGTCGTCGGAAGCCTGGCCCCGCTGCTGTTCGGCACGGTGATCCTCTGGAGCTACGACCCGTTGCTCGTGGCCGGGCTCCTGATCATGATCACGGTCACGGCGTTGTGCGCCGCTCCTCTCATCCGCCGCCGCCAGAAACTGGTCAACCGCCGAGAGGACGCGATCGCCCGCGTGTCGGGCCATGTGTCCGACGCACTCATGAACATGGACACCGTGCGCGCGTTCGCCGCCGAGGAGCGCGAGGCCGCCGAACACCGGGCACGGGTCGCGGAGTCCCGTCGGCTGACGCTGCGCTCCTGGGACTACGGAAACCTCCGGATCGACACCCTCGTCGCGCCGCTCTCCGTCCTGACCAACGGGCTGGGTCTGCTCCTCGCCCTCGGTATCGGCGCCGGCGGCGGCAGCGTCGAGGCGATCGTGGTCGCCTTCACGTACTACACCGGTTCCACCCGCATCATGTTCGAGTTCAACCAGATCTACCGCCGCCTCGAGAGCTCGATGACCGAGGCGGCCCAGTTCACCGAGCTGCTGCTCACCCCGCCCACCGTGCTCGACCCGGTGGCACCCGAACCGCTGGACCCCCGGTCCGCGGACGTCCGCTTCGAACGCGTCACCTTCGCGCACGACGGGGGCGCCCCCATCTTCGACGGGCTGGAACTGGACGTGCCCAGCGGAGCGAGGATCGGCCTCGTCGGACGTTCCGGCGGCGGCAAGACCACGCTCACCCGGCTCCTGCTGAGGATGGCCGACGTCCAGTCCGGCCGCATCCTGGTCGGAGGCCAGGACATCAGCCGCCTGCGCCAGTCCGACCTACGGAGCCTGATCGCGTACGTCCCCCAGGAACCCGCCATGTTCCACCGCACCCTGCGGGAGAACATCCGCTTCGCACGCCCGGACGCCACGGAAGCGGAGATCCGCGCAGCCGCCGACGCGGCACACGTCACGGAGTTCGCCGACAACCTGCCGGCGGGCTTCGACACGATGGTGGGGGAGCGTGGCGTGAAACTCTCCGGCGGGCAGCGGCAGCGGGTCGCCCTGGCCCGTGCGATCCTGCGCGACGCGCCGATCCTCCTGCTGGACGAGGCGACCAGCGCGCTGGACTCCGAGAGCGAGACCCTCGTGCAGCAGGCCCTGTGGCAACTGATGGAGGGCCGGACCGCGCTGGTCGTCGCGCACCGCCTGAGCACCGTGGCGGCCATGGACCACCTCATCGTGCTCGACCGCGGCCGCATCGTCGAGCAGGGTACGCACCACCAACTGCTGCGTACCGACGGCGCCTACGCCAGGCTCTGGCACCACCAGTCCGGCGGGTTCCTCGTCGACTCCGTCGCCGGAGGGCCCGCGGACGTGCCCGGACCGCGCTGACGGCCCGGCGCTCCGGGCCGAAGGAGCCGACCTCCTCGGAGTGGCAGGAGAGCGGGGCGCAGAGGCCGGGCAACGCTGCGGGGCTCCCACAGGACCGTGGGAGCCCCGCGCCGTGCGGACAGGCGGGGCCTCAGCCCAGCGGTTCGATACGGATGTCCCGGAACCTCACCTTGTTGCCGTGGTCCTGGAGGCGGATGGCCCCGGCCGACGGCCCCTCCGGCCGGCCCGCGCCGGTCGGTCCGTCGATCGCGACGTCGTCGTGCACCGTCCGGCCGTTCCACACGACCGTGACCCGCGCATCGGCGGTCTTGCGGCCGCTGTCGTCGAAGCGCGCGGCGCGGAAGGTGATGTCGTACGTCTGCCAGGTCTCCGGGGCGGTGGCCGCGTTGATGTCCGGCGCCTTCTTCTGGTAGATCGCCCCCGCCTCGTTCGTGTCCGGAGTGGTGTCGCCGTAGGAGTCGAGGATCTGCAGCTCGTAGCGGTCCTGGAGGTAGACACCGCTGTTGCCCCGGTCCTGTCCGGTCACGTCGTCGGGGAGCAGGGGCACCCGGAACTGCAGGCTCAGCCTGAAGTCCTGGTAGGCGTCCTTGGTGCGGATGTCACCGCAGCACACCTCCATCGACCGCTCGGCGGACAGCGGCCACTGGACGCGGCGGCCGTCCGTGTGCTGCCACTGGTCCTGCGAGCCGCCGGTACCGTCGAAGAGGGGGACGGGCTCCCCGTGGGGGCGCACGGTGATCAGGTCGAGGTTGACGTGACCGGCGTCACCGGCATCGAAACGGTACGAGACGGTGTTGGGTCCGGCGTGCAGGCGGACCCGCTCGGTCCGCGTCGCCCAGTCGTCCCAGGTGCCGGTCGAGGTGAGCGGGATCTGTCTCAGCTTCTGCCCGTTGACGTAGAGCGAAAGGGACTTGGTGCCCTGGTAGGGGTTGGGCCCGTTGGCGTATCGGAGGTTCACGTCGTAGTCGCCGACCGCGGGGACGGTGACGTCGAAGGTCGTGGCGGCCTTGCCCTCGGTGTTGTAGCGGTCGACGAAGCCGCTGCCCGAGTAACCGGGATGGTCCTTGTTGATTCCGGCCGTCCCGGTGAGCCGTGCCTCCTCCGCCTCGTACAGGGTGGCCGGGGGCGGCTGCTTGCCCGGCAGGGCGTTCAGCGTGTACCACGCTTCGGTGCTCCACAGCGCCTCGCCCGACGCGGAGGCGAAGGGGCGCGGAGACCGCAGGTGCACCACCCGCCCGGGCTTGAGCCCGTCGAGCCGCAGACGTACGGTACGGCCGTCGTCGGCGAGTGCCGCGGAGCGCACGGCGAGCCGCTCCTCGGCGATCTTCGGGCCGCCGTAGTCGGAGGTCGGGGTGTAGCGCCACTGCTCCGCCCGGTAGCGGGTGGCCAGTTGTGCCGCGGTGTCCGATGACAGCGGCTGGGTGTACTCGAGGTCGAAGCCTCCCGGGACCGCCCGCATCTCCTTGATGTCGAAGGTGTTGCCGCCGTTCGGTGTGAGTTTCTGCAGACCGAACTTCAGCTTCCCTTCCTGGCCCCAGTTGCCGTCGGCGCCGAGGCCGCCGGTGTAGAGGGCGCCGTCGGGTCCCATGGTGACGCGGTTGACGCCGGCTTCGAGCCCCTGGGTGTAGCGGAACACGGCCCCCTGGTACTCACCCTTCACCTTCTCCAGGTACGCACGCTGGAGTCCGCCGTAGGTGACGTCGCCGATCAGCATCTGACCGGCGAACCGGCCCTTCGTCAACTGCAGAGGCGTGCTCGGGGAGTTGGCTATCTCGTTCTGCGGAAGCCAGAGCACGGGCTGGGAGACGGGCCGGCTGTCGAACGGGCCTGACGGCTCCGTGTAGTGGTTGAAGAAGCGGTCCTGCCTGATGTGGACGAGCTTCGACGCGGGGAGCCAGCCACCCTGGTTGTCGGTGGTGAAGATGTCACCGCCGGGGCCCCAGCCGATCCCGTTCGGTGTCCGCAGGCCACCCGCGACCGGCTGGATCCTGCCGGTCTTCCGGTTGACCTTGTACGTCGTGCCCCGGCCCGGTGCCGGCTGCGGAGTGGTGGTCGCACCGCCGTAGTTGATGGCCACGGACAGGTTGACGTAGAAGTATCCGTCCCGGTAGAGCAGGCCGAAGGCGAACTCGTGGAAGTTGCCGCCGTAGGGCCAGGTGGCCACCGTGCGGTACTCGTCGGTGACGGAGTCCTTGTCCGTGTCGACGAGTTGGGTCAGCTCGTACTTCTGTGAGACGTACAGCGATCCGTCGACGTACTTGATGCCCATCGGCTCCCGCAGGCCGCTCGCGACCTTCTTCACCGTCACCTTGTCACGGCTGGTGTCACCGGTGACATGGTCGAGGAGGTACACCTCCCCGGTCCGGTTGTCCGTACCGCCCCACGTGGAGAGCGCCAGACGTCCGTCGGGAAGCCAGTCCATACCGGTGACCTGGGGTTCGAAGCCGTCCGGGCGCAGGTCGGTGAGATCGAGGTCGGGGCGTACGCCGGCGAGCGGCAGGCCGTCACCGGGACTGTCCGCCCCCGATTCGCATTCCTTGCGGCCCGGCGCGGTGACCCGGACGACCCCGGCGTCGGTGCTCAGGGACTCACGCGGGACGACGGTGAAGTCACTCGCACCCGGTGGCCGCCAGGCGAGGGTGAGCTGCTGTCCGCCGCCTGCCTCGAAGTAGTCGATGCGGAACGGGTGCGAGCCGGCGCTGAGCTGCACGGACCCGTCCTTGGGCTCGGCACCGTGCAGGCCGTCGTGGTCGATGACCTCCCGGTCGTCGACGGTGAGGCGCGAGCCGTCGTCGCTGGTGAGCCGGAAGGCGTACGTGCCGTCGGCGGGTACGACCAGGTAGCCGGAGGCCTGGGCCATGAAGTTGTCGGCGTAACCCCCGAAGTCGGCGACCGTGGACCAGTCCACGGTGGGCATCAGCTTGTCGTGGTTGGGCGTCTGGCCCGGCTTGAGCGTGCACAGCGTGCTGAGTGGCACCTGGGTGTCGAAGACGCGAAGCGTGACGCCCGGTTCCTGGGGCGGAATCTCATCGGGTGCGGCGGCCGCCGGGAGGGCGGTCCAGACGCCTCCCGCCAGGAGGCTTCCGACGAGCACTGCGGTGAGTCGTCTTCGGGCACGTGGGAACAGCCGTGGATGCATCGGTCCTCCAGAAGGGGGTCGCACTCCGGTGGGGCTGAACGAATCCGCGAAACAGCAGAACGCCTGCGGTTGCGCCGCCACGCTAAGGACTTCTGCCGAGGAAGTCCATACTTTGTCATCTCAGAACTCAAAGTCACGTGAGCGCAGCGGAGTTCGAGGAACGGGTCCTGCGGCTGCCGACGCGGGCCGGGCGGGTGGGAGGCGGCACGGGACAGCATCTCGCCGAGGGTGGCGATCCGCCCGGTACGTCGATTCAGGGGCCGGACCCCGGAGGTGCGTCGCCGCCGGCGGGAGACGTATCCACGCGAGCACGGATGACACCGTGCGCCCGCCGGAACGAGCGGGGAGACCGTGGGCACCGCAACGAGCGCCGAGCCGGACCCCACGGTCAGGCGGGGTACGTGTGCGTCTGCGTGGCCTTGACCGCGGCCCAGACCGGGGCGCCCGGACGGAGGTCGAGTTCGGCGGCGGCGACGGTCGTCAGATCGGCGACCAGCGGGAGTCCGCCGGTGAGGTCGGCGCGGACCCGGTCGCCGTGCGTCTCGAGTCCCGCGACCTCGCAGCGCCACAGGTTGCGGGCGCTCGAACCGGTGGGGCGCTCGCGGTACAGGGTGACGGCGCTCGGTGGGAAGGCGACGAACGCCGGACCGGTGAGCTCCTCCGTGGTGGTGATCACGTGACCCGCTTCGAGCCGCACCACGTGCCCCTCGGCCCGCCCCTTGTACAGATTCAGGCCGACCAGCCGGGCGATGTAATCCGTACGCGGACGGCGGGCGATGTCCGAGGGTGCGCCCTCCTGGACGACCAGGCCGTGCTCGATGACGACGAGCCGGTCGGCCAGCACCATGGCGTCCAGCGGATCGTGCGTGACCAGCACCGCCACCGCCTCGAAGTCGGCCAGATGGCGGCGGAGCTGGGCGCGGACGTCCAGGCGGGTACGGGCGTCGAGCGCGGCGAGCGGCTCGTCCAGGAGCAGCAGACGGGGGCGGGTCGCCAGGGCGCGGGCCAGGGCGACGCGCTGGGCCTGGCCACCCGAGAGACGGCGCGGCTTCACCCCGGAGTGCTCCGCGAGACCCATGCGGTCCAGCCACCGGGCGGCTTGCGCGCGGGCGTCGGCCTTGGAGGCGCCGTGGCAGCGGGGGCCGAAAGCGACGTTGTCGAGAGCGGTCAGGTGAGGGAAGAGCAGGTAGTCCTGGAAGACCACTCCCACGGGGCGGCCCTCGGGCGGCGTACCGTCCAACACCGTTCCGTCCAGACGCAGATGGCCGGAGCTGAGCGGGGTGAGCCCGGCGAGGGCACGCAGGGCGGTGGTCTTGCCGGCCCCGTTCGGCCCGAGCAGGGCGACGACATCGCCGGGCGCGACCCTCAGCGCCACGTCGAGACGGAAGCCGCCGCGGTCCACGACGAGCCGGGCGTCCAGGCCCGCCACGTGGGCCGGGCCCGAGCCGCATTCCTTGCCGAAGTCGGTCATCGGACGGGCATCCCGTGGTCGGACGGCCCGGTGGAGACCGTGAGGGGTGGGGACACGCCGGTCATCGCACGGTCGCCCAGCGGTCGCGCAGTCCCGCGAGGACCGCGACGGACACGGCGAGCAGGACCAGGCTCAGCGCGACGGCGGCTGCCGGATCGTTCTGCAGGGCCAGGTAGACGGCCAGCGGCATGGTCTGGGTACGACCCGGGAAGTTGCCCGCGAACGTGATCGTCGCACCGAACTCGCCGAGCGCCCTGGCCCAGGCCAGGACGGAACCCGCCGCGATGCCGGGCATGATCAGGGGCAGGGTGACCCGCCGGAACGCGGTGAAGCGGGAGGCGCCCAGGGTCATGGCCGCCTCCTCGAAACGCGGGTCGGCGGCCCGCAGCGTGCCCTCCACGCTGATGACCAGGAACGGCATCGCGACGAACGCCTCCGCGACCACGACGCCCGCGGTGGTGAACGGCAGGGTGATCCCGAACCAGGAGTCCAGCCACTGCCCGACGACTCCGTTGCGCCCGAGCGCCAGCAGCAGTGCCACACCGCCGACCACCGGGGGCAGGACCAGAGGGAGCGTCACCAGCGCGCGCACGAGCCCGCGTCCGCGGAACTCGGCGCGTGCGAGCAGCCACGCCAGCGGCACTCCGAGAACCAGGCTCACGGCGGTGGCCGCGCTCGCGCAGATCAGGGACAGCCGCAGGGCTTCCCAGACCTCCGCGCTGGTCAGCTGTTCAGGAAGGCTGCGCCAGGGGGTCCGCACGAGAAGGGCGGTCAGCGGCAGCAGCAGGAACACCAGGCCGGCGAGGGCGGGCAGCAGCAGCGGCAGGGGCACCCCACGCCCTGCGCCCACCCGGGCACGCCGACCGCCCGGCCCGCCCCGGGTCCCGGCACCCGTACGGATCTCGGCCCCGGAGTCCGGCCTGTACGGCGTACTCACGGCGCGAGGAACCCGGCTCCGGTCAGGACCTTCCGGCCCTCGGCGGACCGCACGTAGGCGACGAACTCCTCGGCTGCCGCGGGGTTGGGCGCGTCCTTGAGGAGCGCGATCGGGTAGTCGTTGACGGCATCGGCCGACTCGGGGAACTCCACGCCCTCCACCTTGTCACCCGCGGCCTCGACATCGGTCCTGTAGACCACCGAGGCGTCGGCCTCCTTCAGCTCGACCTTCGTCAGCGCGCTCTTGACGTCCTGCTCGTAGGAGACGGGCGTGAGCTCCAGTCCCGCCGCATCGAGGGCCTTCTGCGTGGCGGCGCCGCACGGCACCGTACGGTCGCAGAGTACGACCTTGAGGCCGGCCCCGGTGAGGTCCTTCAGCGAGGTGATCCTGTCCGGATTACCGGGCAGGGTGGCGATCTCCAGCTGGTTGCGCACGAAGGTGGAGGGCGTCCCCGACACTCCGCCCGCGTCGGAGACGACGGCCATCGTCCTGGGACTGGCGGCCGCGAAGACATCGGCCGGTGCTCCGCCGGTGATGCCGGCGGCCAGGGTGTCGCTGCCGCCGAAGCTGAAGGTGACCTTCGTTCCCGGGTGCGCCTTCTCGAAGTCCTTGCCCAGCGCCGTGAAGCTCTCCTTGAGGGAGGCGGCCGCGAAGACAGTCACCGGGCCGGAGACGTTCCCGGATCCGTCGGCGGAAGCCGACGAGCCCGGCGTGGAGGAGCCGCCGGGGGAGGAGCAGGCACTCAGCGCCAGCAGCACGGCTGCGCCTGCGCCGGCCCGTAGGGTCCGCTGCACGGAACGGGGCGTCATCACGGGTCTGCTCCCTCTGACTCTTTCGGGCGTTCGCGTGTACGGAGGCTCGCTCCGCCGACGTGCGGCGGGCGAGCGCACTCCCGTCCAGGTGGACGGGCACGCGCTGATCATACTGCCGCAGATACAAGGCGTAAGTCTCTCGTCGCATCGCATGAGCTGGACATGGGGTGATTACAGGATGCATGTGCGTGTGTACGAGGCTGCCCCTGAGGGCTCTCCCCAGGGGAGGTGACCCGTGAACCGGCGCACGGCGGTTGCCTCCGCTCCCGTGACCTCGCGCGCCCGGCCGGCTGACGGGGGCCGGTCCGCTCGTGCGGCCCCGGGACCGGACCCGGGACGGCGCAGGCTGCGCGACCGGCGGTATCCGGCGCGATCTCCGCAGGGGGCCGCGGCTGAGGAATCCTTCCCGTCGCCGCACCAGGCTCCGCCGCCTCCGGTGCGCGGACCGGCCGCGGTTCCTGACCGCCGCGACGGGTGCGAACGCCCCTTCCTCCCGCTCTCGCGGGCGGAGCCGACCCGGACCTCGGGCACGCTCCCGCCCGGCGCGTCACGAGCATCGACGGCGTACCCCCGGCCGGCGCCCACCTCGTCATGGGGCAGGGCCGGTACGGTGCCAGGGGCGTCGGTACGGGCTACGCGAGGCTCGCGAAGGACGTCACACGCCGAGAACGCGGGACGGGCGGATTCCGGCCCCCGGCCACCGGGGTAACCGGCTCCGGCGGGTCAGGAGTGAGGGAGTCACGGGCAACGAAGCGCCGGGAGCCCCCTCGTGCCGGCACATCCCGCATACGAGGGCCGCCGGCTGAGCAGTCAGGTCCGGTCGATGTGTACGTTGGTCGACTTCACGCGGGCGGTGGCCTCCATGCCGACTTCCAGGCCCAGCTCCTCCACGGCCTCACGTGTCAGCAGGGACACCAGCCGGTGCGGACCCGCCTGGATCTCCACCTGAGCCGCGACGTCACCCAGCTTGACGGCGGTGACGATGCCCGGAAAGGCGTTCCGCGCAGATGTGTACGGGGTCTCCCCCTCCGTGACGCTCCCGGCGATCTCCACCGAGAAGGCGGCCAGATCCCTGCCGTCGATGAGCCGGCGCCCGCTCTCGTCGCGGTGAGTCGCCACCCTGCCCGCGTCCGCCCATCGGCGTGCCGTGTCCGGGCTCACGCCCAGCAGTCGTGCCGCCTGGCCGATCGTGTAGAACTGCATGCCGGTCAAGATAGCCAGCTGCGCTTGCATATGCAAACGCATGGGGGCCTGGTGGTCGGCAGGCGCGGCACCGGGGCGCCGAGGGCGGAGCCCGTGCAGCAGCGGAAGGCCGGTGGCCGCCCGTCGCTCCGCCTGGACTCCTGGCGCGCTGCGGGGCGGCGGGCCTATCGGCCGAGGCCGCCCGAGACGGCCTCCAGGATCGGTCCGGCCGCCACGCCCATGGCTGCCGAGAGCGTGGCGCAGGTGTAGGCGACGGCCCGCGCGGGGCGGTTCTCGGTCGCGGGAACGGCCGGTGCCGGAGCCCGAGCGGAAGACCGTTCCTGGGCCGACGACGGCACCGGAACCGAAGCGGAAGAGCTCCGGGATCCGGCCGCGGAAGCGTGCGCCGCGACGGCCTCCGGTACCCGGCCGTCCACGCGGGCGAACGCCGGCAGGATCCAGCGCAGGTAGTAGAAGAGGGAGGCGAGGGTGTTGACCGCGGCCAGGACGGCGAGCCAGGCGTAGCCGCCGTCGATCGCCGCGGTGAACATCTCGAGCTTTCCGACGAAGACGGCCGTGGGCGGGGTGCCGACCAGGCCCAGCAGGCAGATCACCAGCGCGGCCGTGAGAAGAGGACGCCGGTGGGCCAGGCCGCGGTAGTCCTCGACGCGTGTGGCGTGGGGAAGGGAGCAGACCACCGCGAAGGCGCCGAGGTTGGTGACGGCGTATGCGGCGAGGTAGTACAGCAGGGCCGGCTGCGCCTGGTCGGTACGGGTGGCGACGGCGACCGGCACGAGGAGGTAACCGACCTGGCTGATGGTGGAGTAGGCGAGCAGCCGTTTGACGTCGCTCTGGAAGAAGGCTGCGAGATTGCCCAGGGTCATCGACGCTGCGGCGAGGACGGCGAGCAGTGCGGCCCAGGGCAACGGTGCCGCGTCGAGGGGGACGGCGCCGAGCCGGAAGAGTGCGATGAGCGCGCCGATCTTCGGCAGGGTGGAGATCAGGGCCGCCGCATGGGGGGAACTGCCCTGCACCGCGTCGGGGATCCAGTGATGCGCGGGTACGGCGCCCGCTTCGAAGAGCGGCCCGGCCAGGACTCCGAGCGTGCCGGCGGTGACGAGCGCCCGGGGGGCGTCGCCGAGCACGCCGGCCAGGGCGGGGTACCCCGTGCTCCCGCCGGCGGCGTACAGGAGCGTGATGCCGGCGAGCATCACGACTCCGAGCAGGGCGCCCATGACGTAGTACTTCAGGGCGGCTTCGGTGCCCGGGCCGTCCTTGCGGAAGCCGGCCAGGGTGTAGGTGGGGATGGAGGCCAGGAGGTACCCGGCGGACAGCAGCAGCAGGTCCTGTGCGCCGGCCAGCACGACCGCTCCCAGCAGGGCGAGTTGGAGCAGGACGTAGAACTCGGTCTCGCGGGGGTCCCCGTGCAGGGGACCCAGGCTGAGCGCGAGGACGGCCAGTCCTCCCCCGAGGAGGACGACGCGGCCGGTGCCCGTGAGGGCGTCGAGGGCGAAGGCGCCGCCGAAGACGGTGGTGGCCGGACCCGGAGCCGCCACGGCCGCGGCGGCGATCCCGGCGGCGCACGCCGCGGCCGCGAACGCTCCCGTGATCCACTGCCGTCGGCGCGGCAGCCAGGCGCCGAGGAGCAGGCCCACCACGGCCCCGGCGGCCAGGAGGATCTCCGGGAGGATGCCGAGAGGGTTCTCGTTCATCTCCGTCATCGGGCCGGCAGCTCCAGCAGCACGGCGCGGGAGGCGGGTTCGACGACGTCGAGGAGGAGGCGTGGCAGGACGCCCACCACCACGGCGAGGGCGAGCAGCGGTACGACGGCCGTGGACTCGTGGGCGCGCAGGTCCCCGAAGGGGCGCGGCGTTCCGGGGCCGTCGGGCAGTCGCAGCGGCCCGAGGAAGATCTTCTGCAGAGCACGCAGGAACAGCCCGGCGGTCAGCAGGATGCCGAGGACGGAGAGCGCGGTGGCCAGGGGGCGGGTCCCGAAGCTGCCGGTGAAGATCTGGAACTCGGCGATGAAGCCGGAGAAGCCGGGCAGCCCGAGCGAGGCGAACGCGGCGACCACGGTCAGGCCGGTGAGCACGGGTGCCCTTCCGGCGATCCCGGAGTACGCGGCCATGTCGTACGTGCGGCCGCGCTCGTACAGGGAGCCCGCGAGGAGGAACAGCGCGCCGGTGAGCAGTCCGTGGCTGACCATCTGGGTCACCGCTCCCGTGACGGCGAGGGACTGGGCCCGGTGGCCGGTGCCGGCGGTCGCCGCCGCGGCGCCGACGGCCAGGACGATGTAGCCCATGTGGTTGACGGAGGTGTAGGCGATCATCCGCTTGAAGTCGCTCTGCGCGAGGGCGACGAGAGCGCCGTACAGGACGGAGACGACACCGATGACGACCAGGACGGTCGCGTACCGGAGCCAGGCGTCGGGCAGCAACGGCATCGCGATGCGCAGGAAGCCGTACGTGCCCATCTTCAGCAGCACCCCCGCCAGGATCGCGGAACCTGCGGCGGGGGCCTCGGTGTGCGCGAGCGGCAGCCAGGTGTGGAACGGCACCGTGGGTGTCTTCACCGCGAGTCCGCCGCCGACGGCCAGCAGCACGAGTCCCGCCCGCCCGGCCGGCGGATCGGCCGCCGCGAGGTCGACCATGTCGAACGTATGCGGGGAGGCCGCGAGGTAGAGGCCGATGAACCCGAGCAGCAGGGCCAGGGAGCCGAGGAACGTGTAGAGGAAGAACATCAGTGCCGCGCGGGCGCGGTCCCGGTGCCCCCAGCCCGCGATGACGAAGTACATGCCGACGATGGACAGGTCGAAGAAGACGAAGAAGAGGATGAGGTCCAGCGAGACGAACAGGCCCAGGCAGGTCGTCTCCAGGAAGAGGAACAGGGCCGCGAACCCCCGGATCCGCCGCTCCTCGCGCCACGCGTACACGGCGCAGGCGAGGAAGAGCACGCACGTCAGGGCGATCATCGGCAGGGAGAGTCCGTCCACCCCCACGTGGTAACCGGCCCCGACGCCGGGCATCCAGCGTGCGCGCGTCTCGTACTGCATGCCGCCGGCCGGGTCGTAGCCGGCCCAGAGGCCGGCCACGGCCGCCGTCAGTCCGGCCGTGGTGGTCACCCAGACGCCGCGGATCACCGCGGCGGGGGTGCGGCGGGGGAGGACGAACAGCAGGAGAGCGGCGGTGAGAGGGACGAAGACGATGACGGTCAGCACCAGAGGCCTACTTCACGAGGAGGAACACGAGGGCGAGGACGGTGAAGGCCGCGACGGCCTGGGCGAGGTACTGGTGCAGCTGTCCGGTCTGCGGCCGCCGTGCCGCACGGCCCAGTGACCGGCACGCCGAGGCGACGGCCGACACCGCACTGGTCAGGGCCGTCTCCAGGCGGCGGTCCGTCCAGCGGGCCAGCTCGTACGCCCCGCGTCCCGCGCCGCGTACGGCCCTGTCCAGAACGCGGTCGTCGAACCGTGCGGCGGCGCGGGCGGCCGCGAGGACCGGCCCGGTCACGGCCAGTCGGGCGGCATCCTCGAGACGGAGCCAGCGGCCGAGGAAAGCGGCGCCGGCCGTGGCGGGCAGGGCCGCCCACCGCCTTCCCCACGCCCAGGCGAGGCCCGCCGCGCCCACCACGAGGACGGCACCGGCAACCAGCTCCCACGTGTTCGGGGCGGGCTGCGGGGCAGAGCCCAGTACGCGGGTGAACGCGGCCCGGGCCGGGTCGAACGCCAGGACGCTCGACGCCACGCAGGCCGACGCCAGCACCGCCAGGGGAGGAAGTGCCCGGCCCGGGACGCGCCGGGTACCGCTGTGCCCGTCACCCCGGCCGCCGGCCGTCGTGGGCACGGGCTGCCACACGAACCACAGGGCCTTCACGCTGTAGAGCGCCGAGACCATGGCCGCGGCCAGCCCCGCCGCGTACAGGGCGGGGCTGGCCTCGAACACGGAGGCCAGCACGAGGTCCTTGGCGCCCCACAGCGGCAGCGGCGGCAGACCCGCCAGGGTGAGCGCGCCGACCGTGAACAGGGCCCCCACGGCCGGGTACCGCCGGGCGGCGCCGGACAGCCCCGTCAGGGTCCGGGTACCGAGCGCGGTCAGCCATGCCCCGGCGATCAGGAACAGCAAGCTCTTGGCGGCCGCGTGCGCGACCAGTTGCAGGGCGCCGCCGGTGGGGGCGCCGGTCCCGGCGGCCAGCACCATGAAGCCGATCTGCGCACAACTGGACGCGGCGAGCAGCTGCTTGAGATCGGTCTGCGCCAGAGCCACGAGTCCCAGGACGACCGCGGTGAGGGCACCGGCCCAGGCCACCACCGGGACGCCCCATGCCGACGCCTCCAGCAGAGGGTGGACACGCAGCAGCAGATAGGCGCCGGCGACGACCATGGCCGCGGAATGCAGCAGGGCGGAGACGGGACTCGGCCCCGCCATGGCACGCGAGAGCCAGAAACTGAAGGGGAGCTGAGCGGACTTGCCCAGAGCCGCGGTGATCATCCCTGCCGTCATCACCGACCGCCAGGGTTCACCGGCGCCGGGAAGGTCGCGCAGAGCCAGTGTTCCGGTCGGGTCCGCGGCCAGGGCGGCACCTGCCGCCAGGTAGAGACCCAGATCGGCGGTACGGGTGGTGAGGAACGCCGTGTTCGCGGCCTCCGTCCGTTCAGGGTCGCGCCACCGGAAGCCGATGAGCGCCCAGGAGGTGGCGCCCATCACCTCCCAGCCCATCAGCAGGACCGGAAGCGTGGCCGCGGTGACGGTCAGGAGCATGCTGCCCGCGAAGAGCAGCATGAGACCGAAGAACCGGCTGCGGCTCTCGTCACGCCCGAACTCCACCGCGCTGTGGGCCAGCACCAGCAGGGTGACGGCGGTGACCGTGAGGCACAGGACCGCGGACAGGCCGTCGACCGACAGCTCGGCCGGCATCCCGGCCAGGAACGGGACCCGGACCGCGGGGCGGCCGGACGCCACGGTCAGCGCCAGGCCTGCGACCGCCAGCATGACGGTCACCGCGACGGGGGCGGCGGCCCGATCGGCCCGGCGCCCGGCGGTGAGCAGTGACACGCCCACGGCCGGGGGGAGGAGGACGAGTACCAGGAGCGCGTCGCTCACTCCTTGAGCTCCGCGGCCCTGTCGGTCACGTCGACCTCCCGCTCGCGGAACAGGGCGGTCACGACGGCGAAGCCGATCGCCATCTCCAGCGCCATCGCGGTCACCGCCACGAGTACGATGACCTGCCCGTCCGCACGGTCCGGAGCGAGGTGGTGCCAGGTGCCGGCCGCGGTGGCGACGACACCCCCCAGCATCAGCTCCAGCCCCATCATCAGCATGACGACGGACTGCTGGGTGAGCACACCGAAGAGCCCCGTGCACAGCAGGGCCGCTGCCAGCACCATGACCGCCTGCAGGCTCATCCGCCCACGTCCCCTCGCGACGGACCGGGCTCGCGTCCGGCGTCGAGCCCGTCACCGCGCCGGTCGTAGCGGCCCCCGCGCACGGCGAGCACCACGCCGGACACGATCGTCGCGAACAGTGCCATGCCCAGGGTCATCATCGTCAGCATCTGAGGGCCCATCAGGGACATCCCCAGCTCCCTGGTCGCGTCCCGCGGCGGGCGCCCCCGGGGCTCCGGCCACGGAATCAGCAGGACGCCGGTCACCAGCAGGACGAACAGCAGGCCGCAGAGGACCGCGGAACCCCTGGTGTTGTGGACCATGGTCATCGGCATCAGACCTGCCGGGTTCATCATGTACATGATCATGAAGACGGCCATGACGGCCATCTCGATCGTCATCATCAGGACGGTGACCACGCCGAGGTAGTCCAGCCCGAGGCCGATGACGACACCGGCTACACAGAGCAGCGAGGTGAGCAGGGAGAAGGTTGCCCGTGCCATCGAGTCGACGACGAAGACGAGCACCCCCGAGGCGACGGCGAGCGCGGCCAGGGCGTGCAGGACGACGGCACTCAGCACCGGCTGCCCGCCCCCTCACTCATCGGCCGAGCACCACCAGCGCCACCAGCAGTGCCTGGGCGATCGCCAGCGGCGTCAGGACCATCCAGGACACCGCCGTCCAGCGCTCCATGCGCAGGACCGGCAGGCGGCGGCGTACCCACAGGAGCAGGGCCACGACCGCCGCGGTCTTGACCAGGGTCCAGGCCCAGCCGGGCAGCAGCGGACCGTGCCCGCCGCCCAGGAACAGCGGAACGCTCACAGCGGCGGCGACCGTGAGCAGCAGCCGGCGTCCACCCAGGAACAGCACCCGGTCCACGCCCGACAGTTCGACGCCGGCGCCCCCGGCGGCGTCCGAACCGACGGGCTGGTCGAACGGCCCCCAGAAAGCCATCGCCAGCGCGCTCGCGAGGTAGACGACGAACGACACCGGCATCCAGAGCGCGAACCACAGGCCCGCCTGCGCGTCCACGATTGCTCCCACCCGCAGCGACTCCGCGCCGAGAGCGGCGGTGGTGAGGGCCAGCATGTGCGGGATCTCGTAGGCCAGCCCCTGGGCCAGGAAGCGATAGCCGCCGATCATGGAGAGAGCCGAGTTCGGCCCCCATCCGGTCAGCCAGACCGCCGCCCACGCCAAGGCCTCCATCGCGTTGAACCACACCACTCCGTCGGGCAGGTCGCTCACCGAGGTGAAACCGAAGGGCACCACCGCCGCCGCGAGAAGCGCCGCCATGGGCAGGAGGATCACCCCGCCGCGCAGCAGCAGCCGGTCGGACGCGTTCGTGGACCGGCGCTGCTGCACCAGCAGCCGGAGCACCTCACGGCCTGTCCCCGCGACACCGCCGGTGCCCGGACGGGCGTCCACCGCGGCCACGGTGGCCGCCGCGACGACGAGAACGGGCGGCAGGGCGACGACGGCCCACAGCGAGGTGGCCTCAGCCATGGGGCTCCCGCGGCATGGCCGGGAGCACGAGTTCGTCCGGGTCGGGGTCGAGGCTCGCCACGACGAGCCGGGCGGCGGCGAACTCCACACCGTCCAGCAGCCCCGGCAGGACGTCCAGCAGGGCCCGGGACGGCGGGGAGGCGGCGTCCAGCGCGCCACGCGGTCCCGTCAGCCGCTGGGCGGCGTCCAGGGGATCCGTCCTGTCGCTCAGGGCGGCGGAACGGGCCGCTTCCTCGAGCCATACGGTGAGCCGGCTCCAGACGTCCCCGCCGGCCACGAGTGCCGGGCCCGACACCCGGGCCTGCGCCGCGGCCTCTGCGCTCAACCCGCCGAGCCCGACGGTGAGCCGGCGCAGCGTCCGCGAACGGCTCACCCGCCTCACGAGCGGCTGGACGGCGGCGCCGACCTCCGCGGCGGGCAGGCCGGCCAGTGCCCCATCCCGGGCGGTACGGGCCCGTTCGGCCTCCGTGTGCCACCCGGCCACGGCCAGCAACCGGCCGAGGCTGTCCAGATGCGCCGCGCACAGCCGCCGCGCCGCCTGACCCCGGGTCACCCGGTGCCCCGAGGCGGCCCGCAGCCACGGTTCGTCCCAGAACGGCGGACGGGAGTCCGTCAGGACCGGCATGTGCTCGACGCGCACCTGCTGGACCAGGTCGCCCTGCAGTGTCAGGCGGAGTACCAGGCCGGCCGGCCAGTCCGGCAGAGCGGGTCCGAGGGGCAGGTGCAGACGGTCCAGGCTGAGCCCGTCCCGGTCGCCGCCGCGGTCCGCCATCGGCAGCCCCGCGACCTCCGTCCCGGTGCCGTGGCCGGTGTGTTCGCCGTCCCGCCCGGAGTCCGCGCCGTGCCCCTCCTCCGTCCCGTGCCCGGCCTGTCCGTCGATCTGGCCCGGCCGTGGGGGAGTCAGGGGTGAGGGGGCCGGGGAGACGGTCCGGGAGCCGAGCGGGTCGCGCACCAGAGCGGTCACCACACCGTCGAGTGCGGGACCGGGGTGCTCGCCGGCCCGGATATGGACACGCGCCCGCGGGGCGGGGACCGCTGCCCACAGACCGTCGCACCAACGCGGGCCGGCGGGATCCGGGTCGCCGACCACCGCCAGCACGTTCGCCGACGCGGGCCCGGCCGCGACCGGCCATCCGCGCTCGCGCAGTTCGCGTTCCAGCCGGAGCCTGGCCCCCGTCGCCCCGGGGCAGGCCGCCAGGAGGACGGCGGGCCGGGCCGCTGCCGCCCGGCGGATGCGGGCCCTCAGGTCCATCGGAAGGCACCTTCCCGCCAGGCGTACACCACGGCGGCCGTCAGGATGCCGAGGAACAGGAACATCTCCACCACGGCGCTGACGCCGATCTCCTTCACGACCCGCGTCCACGGGTACATGAACAGCATCTCCATGTCGAAGGCGAGGAAGACGAGCGTCACCGGGTACCAGCGCACGTGGAACCGTGAGACCGGATGCTCGGCAGGCGCGAGCCCGCCGCTGAACGGCATCACGGCTACGAGCGGTTCGCGCACCGGCCGCAGCACGGACCCGGCGCCGTACAGGAGGACGACACCCACGGCGGTGATCACCGGCAGCAGCAGAACCGGCTGCCAGTCGGAGGTGCTGTCCATACACTCCGCCTCGCCCTTGTCGTCATCGGCCGTGGACACCTGACGGCGACTCCCGTCCCGGCGCGTCCGCCGAGACCCTATACGAGCCCGGGGTACAGAAAAGGGATCTCTCGGGCGTGGCGCCGGCCTGTCCGCCCCGGGCGCGGGTCCCCCGGACGAGAGGCCCCGAGCGGATCACCGGGCGGTGGGAGGGCGGCCCCTGTGTTTACGATGGGCCCGTGTCCCGTCACGAGCCGTCCGCAGCGCCGCGCCCCCGGGCGCCGCGCCTCGGGCTGCTGGTGTTCGGTCTGCTCGTCGGGCTGCTGGGCATGCACGGCCTCGGCTCCGTGCCGCGGACGCACGCGCAGACCCCGACGCACGCGCAGGCACCCCGGGCCCACGTGCCGCAGCTTCGGACGTACGCGCAGGCGCTGACGGCGCTGCGTTCGACGTCCGCGCGTCCGGGTGCCGTCGTTCCCGGAAGCGGGGCCTCGCACGCCATGGTCCTCTCAGACACGCCCGGCGACCGCGGTCACGATGCCGGCGGGGAGGGCGGGCACCCGGAGCACGCCGACTCGACCTGCGCGTCGGGTGCGGTCACCGGGTCGCCCACACTCGTCGGACCCCAGGCCCTGGCGATCGGTGACGTCCCGCGCCCCCAGGAGTCGGAGCCCTTCTCCCGGAGCGGTACCGAGGCGGATCGCGCGCCGCCCTCACTCGCGCAGCTTCAACTCCTACGGATATAGGCGGACCGCCCGTCGCCGCAGCCGTGTCCCGTTTGGGGCCCTCGCCGCGGTGACGCCCGACGCCACGCTCTTCCGTACGGAACCACAGGAGTTCTCCGCATGAACGCGCACCGAAAGCTGATCCGCCGCACCGCCCTTGCCGCCACCGCAGCGGTGGCGGCGCTGGTCCTGGCCGCATGTGGCGGCGAGGGCGGCCACGACATGGGGTCCATGGGCGACTCGGGCTCGTCCCCGTCCGCCCCGGCCTCGACCGGAACGCACAACGCGGCCGACGTCTCCTTCGCCGAGGAGATGATCCAGCATCATCGCCAGGCGGTGGAGATGGCCGAACTGGCCGAGACCCGGGCCGGGGCGGACGCGACCAAGAAGCTGGCCGCGAAGATCAAGGCGGCTCAGGACCCGGAGATCAGGACGATGTCCGGCTGGCTCACCTCATGGGGCGAGGAAGTCCCCGCGGACATGTCCGGCATGGGCCACGACATGGCCTCCGCCATGCCCGGAATGATGAGCCGCGAGGACATGCACCGGCTGGACGAGGCCCAGGGCGCCGACTTCGACACCATGTTCGCCGAAATGATGATCGAGCATCACCAGGGCGCCGTGGAGATGGCCCGGACCGAGAGGGCGGACGGTGCCTACGGCCCGGCCAAGAAGCTGGCTGACGACGTGATCAAGACCCAGACGGCCGAGATCGACGAGATGAGGAAGATGCTCGGCACGAGCTGACCACCCCCGCGGCGGCGGCCGGCGGATCGCTCCGTCGGCCGCCGTCCCGGGGCCGGCTTCTCTGCCTCCCGTCCCCGTGCCGAAGTGGCGCGGAAGGCGACAGGGCCGGCCTCGGTCCCCGGCGGGACACCTGGGGGAGCGACTTGCCACCCGCCGCCGCGCACAGGGTCGTCCCGCGATCCCCGGTGGATCGACGCGCGGCGTCGGACGCTGTGCATCGCATGGCGGAGGGACGTCCACGTACGGGATGGAGGGACGTTCCGGCAACGCGGCGAGGTGTCGTAGCTGTCGTCGCGCGCCCGCCGGAACGTGCGGGACAGCCCTCACGCGCGGACGACATGCGGTGCCGCGACACACCCTCACGCCGGCACCACAGGGGATAATGCGGCGCAGACCCCCCGAAAGCGAGCCCACGAAGGAGCCGACCGTGGCACTCACCCTCGAAGAACGTGAGCGGTTTCTGGCCGAACCGCATGTCGCAGCACTCGCTGTGGACTCGGGGCAGAAAGGACGAGCTCCCCTCAGCGTGCCGATCTGGTACCAGTACGAACCGGGCGGCCATGTCTGGATCATGACGGGACGCAATTCCCGCAAGGGGGTGCTGATCGCCGAAGCGGGACGCTTCACGTTGATGGCCGACCGTCTGACGCCGACGATCCGTTACGTCTCGGTCGAAGGCCCCGTCGTCGCCACGCTTCCCGCCACCCGCGAACAGCTGGTCGAGATCTCGACGCGGTACCTCCCCGCCGAGAAGGTCGACGGCTACGTCGACTTCGCCTGGGCGAACCACGGCGAGCAGGTGGTCATCCACATGCGGCCGGAGCACTGGCTCGGCACGGACCTCGGCGAGATCTGAGGGCGGGAGCGCGGGCGGTGTGCGGCCGGCGTCGCGGCGGACACGCACGCGCGCCGTACCGGGAGGCGCACACGCACACCGGGACGCAGACGTGGAGGGAAAGCCGCAGACGGCGGCGTGGTCATGTCCCGGCGACAGGCTGGCGCAGCCGCCGCCGGAGGCGAGCAGCGCACCGGGGCGGACACGATCAGGGCGGTCCGGCGTAGCCGCCGCCGAGCAGCGCACCGGGGCGAACACGATCAGCCGGTCCGGGGGAGCGGTGCACGGCCCACCACCTCTTGCGGGCCGGGCGTCCCCGGTCCGCAGGTGAGCCCGTCAGGTGCGGGGCGGGAGGCGGTGCAGCCGTACGTCGATGAGCCGCCCGCCCGCCACCTCCGCGGTCATGTAGGTACAGTGCGGCTGCCGCCGCCTGTCGGTCGGTGATCCCGGGTTGAGGAGCCGCAGCCCGCCCGGTGCGGTCGTGTCCCACGGGATGTGGCTGTGGCCGAACACCAGCACGTCCAGGTCGGGGAAGCGGTCCGCGCAGCGTCGCTCGCGGCCCTGCGCCGGGCCGGTCTCGTGCACGACGCCCAGGCGCAGCCCGTCGCACTCCACCCGCGCCACTTCCTGCAGCCGGGCCCGCAGCTGCGGGCCGTCGTTGTTGCCGAACACACCGACGAGCCGCCGTGCGCGGGCCTCCAGCACGTCCAGGGTCGCCACGTCCACCCAGTCGCCCGCGTGGACGACGACGTCCGCCGCGTCCACCTCGGCGAGCAGGGGTGCGGGCAACTCCCGGGCCCGCGCGGGTACGTGGGTGTCCGCTGTCAGCAGCAGGCGCACGGCCGCCCTCCCGTCCGTACGCTCAGCGGCTGACGACGTGCCGCTCGTCGGGCACGCAGTGCGTCATCGTCAGGCCCTCGACGTCCCGCGGCGGGTTCTTGCCGAGGTTGGCGAGACGCTTGCGGTCGTCGTCCGACAGGTCCTGGCTCGCCAGGGGCCGCAGCCCCGAGACGTCCTGAGGGGTGATACCGAGCCCTTCGCCGACCCGCAGCCCCAGGTCGTTCTCCACGAGGAGGAAGTGCCACACCATCCGTTCCTGCACCGGCCGGTCGCACTGCGAGAGCATGTCGACGAAGTTCGCCACCAGGTCGTCCCGCTCCCACTCCTCGAGGAGCAGGTACCGCTGGCCTGCCTGCAGGTAGTCGTTCGTCCGGGGGATCCTCTTGCGGGTGAGCCTGCCGCGGATCTCGGGTCCCTGTTCGTCGTGGGCCGGGTACGCACCCTCGCGGAGCCCGCCCGTGATGGACGGCTCGTAGTTCACCTCGGGGTTCGCACTCGTGGGCCCGTTGTCGTACGCCATCAGCCCGTCGCGCTGGTTGGTGGCCACGTGCGCGTTCTTGGCCTGGTTGACGGGCAGCTGGAGGTAGTTCGGGCCCACCCGGTAACGCTGGGTGTCGCTGTAGGAGAAGGTCCGGCCGACCAGCATCTTGTCGTCGGAGAAGTCCAGACCGTCGACCAGTACCCCGGTGCCGAAGGACACCTGCTCGTTCTCCGCGAAGTAGTTGTCCGGCACCCGGTTCAGCACCATCCGGCCCACCGGCTTCGGCGGGAAGTCCTGCTCCGGCCACGTCTTCGTGTCGTCCAGCGGGTCGAAGTCCAGCTCCGGGTGCTCGTCGTCGGACATCATCTGGACGACCAGCTCCCACTCAGGGTGGTCACCCCGCCTGATCGCCTCGTAGAGGTCCTTGGTCGCGTGGCCCAGCTCCTGGGCCTGGACGTTCGCCGCGTCCTCGGCGGTCATGCTGCGTACGCCCTGCTTCGGGAGCCAGTGGTACTTGACCAGGACGGACTCGCCCTCGGCGTTCACCCACTTGTACGTGTTGACGCCGAAGCCCTGCATGTGGCGGTAGTCGGAGGGGATGCCGCGCGGACTGAAGAGATTGACGAGCATGTGCATGCTCTCGGGGGTCTGCGACATGAAGTCGAAGATCCGGCCCGGCTTCTGCTCGTGGGAGACGGGGTCGGGCTTGAGCGCGTGGATGACGTCGGGGAACTTGATCGCGTCCCGGATGAAGAAGACCCCGAGGTTGTTGCCCACGAGGTCCCAGTTGCCGTCCTCGGTGTAGAACTTCACGGCGAACCCGCGGGGGTCCCGCGCCGCCTCGGACGAGTCGCGCCCCCCGATGACGGTGGAGAACCGGACCGCCACGTCGGTGCGCTTGCCCGCCTCCTGGAACAGCTTGGCGCGTGTGTAGCGCGAGATCGGCTCGTCGCCCCACTTCCCGTACGCCTCGAAGTAGCCGTACGTCGTCACGCCCCGCGCGTGGACCACGCGCTCGGGGATGCGCTCACGGTCGAAGTGGCTGATCTTCTCCAGGAACTGGTAGTTCTCCAGGGTGGCCGGGCCGCGGGCCCCCACCGTGCGCTGGTTCTGGTTGTCGTAGACGGAGTGACCCTGCCGGTTGGTGAGTACCGGACGGTCGTCGTTCCGATCGGGCCCTGAGCTCGCTACGTCTGTCACAGCCACCTACTCCTTCTCGCTTCCGGGTGCGCGGCGCAGGTTGTGCCTCGTACCCCTGAGTCCGCTCGTGATGCGGTGGGGGCCGTCCCGGACTCCGGGGTGCCGTGCCGTTCCGCCGGGGGAGCGGGACTCCGGAGCGGGTGCAGGCGATCCGCCTGCCCCCGGCGGGACAGGGCGCGCCTTCACGTGGACGGTCTCCGGCCTCATGCTCGTGCCGTCGCCTCGGCCGCACCACCGGAGCGGTGCGAATGGAGGAGACCACGGGGCCGGGCCGCACACCTCGGGTGTGTCACCGTTCGGTGCGCGGCCTTCGCGAACCGGCGCGGCACCCCTCCGTACCAGGGGTGCCGGGGGTGCCGGGGGTGCCGCGCCGGTTCAGGGACCCCGGGGAGATGCCACCGAGGCCCCGGAAGCATCACTGGCAGACGAACGCCTTGGCCGCCAGGCCGCCGCTCAGCGCGCACGTCTTGCCCAGCACCGTCCCGCCCGCGTCCCGGAAGGCGAGGGTCCAGGTCCCCCCGACGTCGCGGAGATCCGCATATCCGAAGATGCCCAGCCCTCCCGGGGTCTGTTCCTGGGTGATCGACTGGTGAACCGCCTGTTGCGGCGTGCCGATCATCTTCCCGACGACCTTGGAGTCGTCAGGGCCGCTGTCCAGGGGGCCGCCCGAGGAGCCCACGGTCAGCTGGGGCGGACGGTGGGTGCCGAAGTCCAGCATCTGGTAGAGGTGGACGTGGCCCGACATCACCAGACGTACCCTGTCGGCCAGTGCCTGCCGGCTGGTTCCGGCGACGGCCGCGTCGAGTACGTGCGTCAGCCATTCCACGTTCGTGGGCAGGGTTCCGGCCGACTTGACCATCCACAGCGGCTTGTGGGTGAACAGGAAGTAGTCGCCGCTGTGCTGCTGCGTGTCCTGGTTCAGGGCGTTGAACTGCCTGGTGTAGATGCCCGCCTGTGCTGTGCTCCCGTTGTCGTTCGGGTCGGCGAACGACGAGTCCACCGAGACGAGGTTCAGGGTTCCGGCCCGGATCGGCGCGACGGGGCTGTAGAGACTGCACGTCCCGTTGGACCGGAGCTCGTCGGCGAGGTAGCGGAACCACGCACCCCCCGCACCGCCCAACTGCGTCATGTTGCAGTCCTCGTGGTTGCCCCGGGTCAGCGCGATCGGTGCCGTGGCCAGGAGCGATTCGGCCGGTCTGAAGAAGTCGGCGACGACGCAGGCCCAGCTGGCGCTCTCGGTGGACTGCGTGCACCCGGGATTGGCCGCCTTGTCGTTCTCCCGGCTCGGATCCTCCCGGTAGAGGTAGTCACCGACGTGGATCACGAGGTCCGGCCGTGTGACGGTGGCGGCGCTGGCCGCGACCCGGGGGAAGGGCCAGCCGGTCTGGTGGTTGGCGCAGTCCTGCACGGCGCCCGTCGTCGGCACCTCGCACCCGGTGTCCCCGATGACGGCGATCCTGCCGGGACGCGTGGCCGCGGTCCAACTCGGCAAGGGAAGCTGACGATTCGCGGGGTGCACCGTGGCAGCCTGGACCGTCGAGGCGTCGATCACCGCGTCGGCGGCGGTGAGGGGAACCGCCAACTCGCATACGGTGGTGGGGAACTGTGAGCCCATGGGGGTGCTCACCGTGGTCATCCGGAACGGAGCCCTGTTTCCGCGAAGGGTGTAGCGCACGGCAGGGCACGTCCGGCTGGTGTCGGTGGACACATAGCGGATACGAGTCCCGTTGCTGGTGAGTTGGGTCCACGCCCAGGCTTCGCCGTTGGCTCCCCCTGGTGGGGGCGGCGTGGGGGGCGGTGAGGTGACGGGCGGTCTCGGGCCCGCACCGCCGGCACCGGTTCCCGAGGGCGCGGCGGCGGCCGCCCCTGTGGCGAGCACCCCCGCCACGGCGAGAGCGGCGATCCGATGAATCATGCGTACATACCTCCGGTCGCGTATCCCGGTCACCGGTCCTTCCCGTCGCCGGGGTCACACGTCGAATGCTCACCGGTGATCCGGGTGGACGCACCGCTACCGGAGCGAACGGCTGACGTCCGGGCCCACGAGCCGGGCGGCCCCCGGAGTACCGCCGTCGAAGGTGGGCCGCCCTCGTGGATCCTGCCTGCGCGGAGCGCGTCCCCTTCCCCCGGTGCGCGAGCCCGGAGGCGGGCTGAACGTGTGTACGCATGTTCGTGCGGATGCCGGGCATCCGGATGCATGACGCCCCCACGCGACGGAAGGGACCAACCGTGCTGATGCCGCACCCCACGATTCTCCGCGGACTCGTCGAACGCTACGCCGAGCTCAGCGAGGACCCCGGACGGGCCGGTGCCCTGGAGGACATCAGCTACACGCTGTGTGTCTCCACGGGCACCCGGACCGTCGAGGACGCGCTCGCCGTCGCCGAGAGCTACCTGGACGAGGTGCGCGCCGACGGGACACCGGCGGGGCAGCCGCTCGCGGGAGACGCGGCGGACCCGGGCACGGTGATCCTCACCGCCTGACCGCTCGACGGCCGGGTGGCCGCGAGCGCCGGCTGCGGGCACCCGACGGGGTGACACGACCCCGATCCGAAAGGCCCACGCTTCATGCAGAAGAAGAACATCTTCGTCCTCGGCCTCGACGAGGCGAGTCTGCCGACACTCGAGAACGTACCCGGAGCCGGGTCCTACCGGTTCCGGGCGGACGTCGGCGGCAGGCCTGTCTCGCCGAGGAAGCCATGACCGGCCTTCAGGTAGCCGTCGAGGGCTATGTGCACGAGGGCGAGGTGGCGGTGTACGGGGTCCTCGCCCCGATCAACCGCGGCGAGCGGCGGGTCTTCTCCCGCACGTGGAACGAGAAGGTCCCCCGCGAGGAGCTGTGAGACCGGCCGGCGGGGTGCGGGGGCCGGGCCGGTGCGCGGAGACCGTTCGCGCGGTGAGTTGTCCGAGCCGGGGTCGCTGCCCGTGCGGCGGACCTCCGCCCGGGCGGGACCCCCGGAGTTTCGGAGGGCGGCCCGGCTCGGCGCTTTCGCGGCAGTGGCGCCCGAGCCGGGCTCACCCCGGTCAGTGCTTGCGGCCGGTGACCAGATCCCGGGCGCGGTCCACCAGGCCTGCGCCCGGGGCGAGGATTTTGTCTGCGGGCGGCGTGTCCGGGGCGGAGGGGTGGGGGCGCGTGGGCGCCGTCTTCTTCGCCCTGCGGATCCGGTCGCCCAGCTCGTCCAGCGCCGCCGGGGAGCAGGCCGCCGCGAGGAGCGGGAAGAGCCGGTCCTCCTCGTCCCGGACGTGCGCGGTGACCTGGTACCTCAGCTTCGCGACCAGGTCGTCGAAGGCCGGTTCGTCGGCGGCACGCCCCTCCAGGTCCTTGAGCAGCCGTTCGACGGCGGCGTGATCCTCGATCTCCTTGTCCGCCATGTCGTCCCCGTCGTCGACGTAACGGCGGACGGCGGGGTAGAGGTACTGCTCCTCGGCGACCGAGTGCCGTACCAGTTCCACCGTCAGTTCGTCGGCGAGTTCCCGGCGGCGCTCGTCGCCGACCGGCTGCTCCTCGATCCGGGCGAACAGGGCGTCCACCTCGCGGTGGTCCGCTGTGAGTTCGCTGATGACGTTTCCGCCGTGTCCCATGCTGGCTTTCCTCTCTCGATGGTCCGGTCGGGGGTGGCCGGACCGCCCCGCCGGCCGCCGGGTGCGTACCCGTCCCGGCGGCGGGCATCCACGCGCCCCGCAGGACGGCAGTGCTGCCTCCCATCCCACCGCCCGGCCCCGCCCACGGCGACCGCCCGCGTCCACTCGGCCCAGGGACACGCCCGGTATCGGCGGGAGCCGCCGTTCCGGAGCGGCCAAGACCGCTCCGGCGCCGGCTTCTCAGACGGTGGCGCCGGCCCGGGAGGGACGGCGAGCGGTACGCGCCCCGTGCGCCGGAGCCCGTACGGCCGCGCGCCGCCAGGCCGACTCGCGCAGCAGGCGGAGGCCGTTGAGGCCCACGAGGACCGTTGACCCCTCGTGCCCCAGGACGCCGAGCGGCAGGGGCAGGTGGCCCGCGAGGTCCCAGACGACGAGGACGGAGATGAACGCACCGGCGATGACCAGGTTCTGCACGACCAGCTGCCGGGCCGCCCGGGACAGCGCCACCACGGTGGGGACGGTGGCGAGTTCGTCGCGGATCACGACCGCGTCCGCCGCCTCCAGTGCCAGGTCGGACCCGGCCCGTCCCATGGCGATCCCCGTGTGCGCCGCGGCGAGGGCGGGCGCGTCGTTGACCCCGTCGCCGACGACCAGGATCCTGCGTCCGGCGGCCTCCTGCTCGCGTACGGCCGCGGCCTTGTCCTGGGGGAGCAGCCCCGCGCGCACGTCGGTGATGCCGGCCTCGGCGGCCAGATGGGCCGCCGCTCGCGGGTTGTCCCCCGTCAGCAGCATCGGTGGCCGGCCGGTCAGTCCCGCCAGCGCCGTGACGGTCCCGGCGGCGTCCTGCCGAAGGCGGTCCGCGATGCCCAGGACGCCCACCGGGAGGCCGTCACACCGTACGAGCACAGCGGTGCGGCCCTGGTCCTCCAGTTCCGCCGCGGCCACGGCGGCGAGGGCCGCCACGGGCGCCGAGGTGTCACGGAGGAGCCTGGCCGGGGCACCGGCCTCGACACGGTGGCCGTCGACCGACGCCGCCACTCCCGTGCCGGGTGCCGAGGTGAACTCCGTCGCCGGGGAGAGGGCCAGCCCGCGCTCCCGGGCCGCGGCCACGACGGCGCGGGCCAGCGGGTGCTCGCTGGGGTGCTCGGCGGAGGCGGCAAGGGCCAGGACCCGGTCCTGGTCGAGCCCGGGACCGGGCAGGGGGCGGACGTCGGTGACCCGGGGAGTGCCCTCGGTGAGGGTGCCCGTCTTGTCCAGCGCCACCGCGTCGACCTGCCCGAGGCGCTCCATCACGACGGCGGACTTGACGAGGACACCGTGGCGGCCGGCGTTGGCCATGGCGGAGAGCAGCGGTGGCATGGTCGCCAGGACCACCGCGCACGGGGACGCGACGATCATGAAGGTCATCGCCCGGAGCAGGCTGTCGGCCACGTCCGCGCCGAGGACGAGGGGAACCAGGAAGACGGCCGAGGTGGCGACCACCATGGCCAGCGAGTACCGCTGTTCGACCTTCTCGATGAACAGCTGGGTGGGGGCCTTGGTCCGGGCGGCCTCCTCGGTCATGGCGACGATGCGGGCGATCACGGACTCCGAGGCGTCGCGCTCGACAGCGACCCGCAGGGTTCCCGTACCGTTCAGCGTCCCGGCGAACACCTCGTCCCCCGCTTCCTTCGTCACGGGCATCGGCTCGCCGGTGATGGTGGCCTGATCGACCTCGCTCGCCCCGTCCAGGACCCGGCCGTCGGCGCCCACCCGCTCACCCGGACGGATCCGGATGAGGTCACCCACCGCCAGGTCCTCCGTGGCGACCGTCTCCTCGCCGCCGGCGGTCGTGATCCGGGCGGCGGTGGACGGGGCCAGGTCCAGGAGGCCGCGGACGGCGTCCTGCGTACGGGCCGTGGCCAGCGCCTCCAGGGCTCCGGAGGTGGCGAAGATGACGATCAGCAGGGCGCCGTCCATGACCTGGCCGATGGAGGCCGCGCCCAGCGCCGCCACGATCATCAACAGGTCCACGTCCAGCGTCTTCTCCCTCAGTGCCCGCACCCCGGTGAGGGCAGGTTCCCAGCCGCCGGCCGCGTACACGAGGGCGTACAGCGGGCCCCACACCCAGGCGGGAGCGCCGGTGAGCTGCAGGGACATGGCGATCAGGAACAGGAGGAGTGCGGCCCCGGCCCAGCGGGCCTCCGCCAGCGCGAGCACCCGCGTACGGCGTCGCGGCACTCCGTCCGTACCGGAAGGGGCTCCACCGGGGGCGGCGGTGCGGGGGGACCGGACGACGGCAGGGGGCATGGGGAATCAACCTTCGGGGGCAGAGGCCAGGGCGACACCGCCACCGTACAGGAATATATGAACAGGTCTTCATGTGTCATCCGTAGAATGGACGGCATGGGCCACGGACGCGACGAGCAGAGCACCGCCACCACACGCGAGCGCCTGGATGCCGTGGGGGCCGCCGGAGTGGCCGCGACCCTCCAGGCGCTGGCCACCCCGTCCCGGCTCCGCATCCTGGCACGCCTCCAGGAAGGCCCCTGCGCGGTCGGCGACCTCGCGGAGGCCGTCGAGATGGAACCGTCCGCCTGCTCCCACCAGTTGCGTCTCCTGCGCAACCTGGGCCTGGTGGCGGGCGAGCGGCAGGGGCGTTCCATCGTGTACGCGCTCTACGACCACCACGTGGCCGAGCTGCTGGACCAGGCCCTCTTCCACGTCGAGCACCTGCGCCTCGGACTGCGGGACGCGCCTGCCGAAACGCCTGCGGTGACCTCCGGCCGGTAGATCCGGCCGGCCGCCGGGTCCCACCCGAATCCGTGGCCCCACCGCCGGCCGCGGGACCGGTGCGCGGTCACGCGGCGCAGCGGCGCCGGGCTCGGAGTCTGCGCGAACCCGGCGCCTCGAGGCCCGCGTGAGCTCCCTCTGCGTGTTCCGCGCCTGCGGGCCACGAGGGCCCGCAGGCGCGGAACGACCGCCCGGCACGCGTCGCGCTGCGGAGCGGTACCGGCCACGGAGTCGGTCGTCCGCACCGGGATCGCACTGCGGTTACGGCGAGGTCCCGCGGGGATGCGCGATGAGAGGGCCGCGGAGGGTCACGGGGACGTGTCCACCGAGCCGCTGTCGGGATGCCCGAACAGCAGGTCGTACCCCGGAGGGAGCTGCAGCAACAGTCGCTGCAGCAACTCCTCACCCGCCGCGTCGGCCACCACGCTCAGGACCGCGCCGGTGTCCCAGGCCGCGGTCTGCTCGCTGGCACCGTCGATCCAGGCGGCCGCCGCGCGCACGAAGCGGTCGGGCGCGAGGGGTTCCGCGGCCTGGAGCGGGTTGAGGAGGATGAGGGCGAAGGTCTCCGGCAGCCGGGCCGCCAGTTCGTTCCGCTCCTCGCCGACCAGATGTGCCCCGAGCAGGGCCAGGACCACACGGGACGCCCGCTCCGCCTCCATGACGGAGGGGTATTCGCCCCGCTCCCGGACCGCGTCCAGGAACGCCTGCCATCTCATGTACGTCACCGGGTCCCCTTCGCGAGGAACGGGGGGCGGAGAACGGGGTGGGGGAGGGGATTCCGCACCCCGCCCTCCGCGTATTCCACGGGTGTCACCACAGTTCCGGTGATAACACCGTGGGCCGGGGTCGGCAAGCGCACCGGGCGACTCCCGACCCGCCCGGCCGCAGGACGCCCCAGGGGCCCGGGGGCGGGGGACCGGCCGCGACTACTCGCAGGGATAGATGTCGCCGCTCGCCATGCCACTGGCCTGCTCGCTCCGTGCCCGGAGGCGTCGGGCCTCGTCCGTGAGACGCTGCCGTTCCTCGGGGTCGGCGGTGCGCTCCGCCGAGTTCTCGAGGTCCTTCGCCCTGTCGCGCATCTGCTGCGCGCCGCCATCACTCATGATCACTCCTTCGGCCGTGCGGGGAGCACATCTCCACCGAACCAGGCTCCGAGGGGGGACCGCATCTCAGCGGGACCTCGCGGAGCGCGGAGTGGCCGGGGCGACCGCCCCGGAGCGGCGGCTGCCCGGCCCGCGGCGCGGCTACTCGAACCGGGAGGTGTCGCCCGCCCCCCGGCGTACGATCTCCAGCTCGCCCCCGGAGAAGTCGACGACCGTGGTCGGCCGGGTACCGCAGTCGCCGGAGTCGAGCACGATGTCCACCACGTGGTCGAGGCGCTCCTTGATCTCCCAGCCCTGCGTCAACGGCTCCTCCTCGTCGGGCAGCAGGAGGGTGCTGGACAGCAGCGGTTCGCCGAGCTCGGCGAGGAGGGCCTGCGTGACCGCGTGGTCCGGGATCCGGACACCGACGGTCTTCTTCTTCGGGTGCAGCAACTGCCGTGGCACCTCTTTGGTGGCCGGCAGGATGAACGTGTAACTGCCCGGCGTCGCCGCCTTGATCGCGCGGAAGACGTCGTTGTCGATCTGGACGAGCTGGCCGAGCTGCGCGAAGTTCTCGCACATCAGGGTGAAGTGGTGGCGTTCGTCGAGATCACGGATCGACCTGATCCTGTCGATGCCGTCGCGGCTGCCCAGCCGGCAGCCCAGGGCGTAACAGGAGTCCGTCGGATACGCGACGAGTGCGCCGGAGCGGATGCTGTCGGCCACGTTGCTGATGGTGCGCCGCTGGGGGTTCTCGGGGTGTACGTCGAAATACTTCGCCATCCGGCGAGTCTACGGCGGACGGCGGTCGCGCCCGCCCGGGGTGACACCACGCCCCCGCGACCGAAGAGTCGCGGGGGCGTGGGCGGCCGGCGGGTCAGGCTCCGGACGCGTCCAGCATGGCGCCGCGCTCGACGACCTTGATCCGCTCGCGGCCCTGCTCGGCGCCGAGGGCCTGCTCATGGGCGTCCAGGCGGTGCCACCCCTCACGGGTGGTGTACCTGACGCCCCGCTGCTCCAGGAAGTCGACGACCGCGTCCGGCCCGGGCTCGGCGGGTTCCGGCAGCCGGCCGGCCGCGTGGTCCTCCAGCAGGCAGGCCACCGTCTCGTTGGCGTCGCCCTTGGTGTGCCCGATCAGGCCGATCGGGCCGCGCTTGATCCATCCGGTGACGTACACCGAGGCCATCGGCTCCGCCCCGGCCAGGACGCGCCCCGCGGCGTGCGGGACGGTGCCGGAGACGACGTCGAAGGGCAGCTTCGGCAGCTCCTCCGAGTAGTAGCCGACCGCGCGGTAGACGCTCTGCACGTCCCAGTCCGTGAAACGGCCCGTGCCCTTGACGTTGCCCGTGCCGTCCAGCTCGGTCCGCTCGGTGCGCAGGCCGACGACGCGGCCGTCCTCGCCGATGACCTCCACCGGGGACTCGAAGAAGTGCAGGAACAGCTTGTGCGGGCGGTCGCCCGCGTCCCGGATCGCCCAGTTCTCCAGTGTGGAGGCGACCATGTTGGCCTGCTTGTTCTCCCGCCGGGTGGCGATCGAGCCCTCGTCGTAGTCGATGTCCTCGGGGTTGACGATGACCTCGATGTTCGGTGAGTGGTCCAGCTCGCGCAGCTCCATAGGGCTGAACTTGGCCTGCGCCGGGCCGCGCCGTCCGAAGACGTGCACCTCGAGCGCCTTGTTCGCCTTCAGCCCCTCGTACACGTTCGCGGGGATCTCGGTGGGGAGGAGTTCGTCCGCCGTCTTGGCGAGCATGCGGGCCACGTCCAGGGCCACGTTGCCCACGCCGAGCACGGCGACCTTCTCGGCCTCCAGCGGCCAGGTGCGGGGGACCTCGGGGTGCCCGTCGTACCAGGCGACGAAGTCGGCCGCGCCGTACGAGCCGTCCAGGTCGATCCCGGGTATGTCGAGCGCGCGGTCCGCGTCGGCGCCGGTGGAGAAGATCACGGCGTCGTAGAACGACCGAAGATCGTCCAGGCAGATGTCGCGCGGATAGTCGACGTTGCCGAACAGCCGCAGCTGCGGCTTGTCCAGCACTTGGTGCAGCGCCTTGACGATGCCCTTGATCCGCGGGTGGTCCGGCGCCACTCCGTAACGGATCAGACCGAAGGGGGCGGGCATGCGTTCGAACAAATCGATCGAGACACCCGGGTCCTGTGCGGCCTCTGACTTGAGCAGCGCATCCGCCGCGTAGATTCCGGCAGGACCGGCTCCGACGATGGCGACGCGGACGGGGCGTGTCATGGAGTGTTGTTCCTTCGGGGCGGACGGGCACGGGCGGAGTAACAGCGGAGTAAGGCATGGCTTACTCCGCTGCACCCACGGTATGCCCTACGGTCGGGCAAACCCGGGGCGGGGCAAGGTTGCAGATGGGGGTCAAGGGTATGTCAGTGCCCATATCGCCCTGGATTCCGGGGATGAGTGACGCCGAAAGCTGACAGAGTGTTCTCTCTATATGAGACGTCGTCTCGCCATATGAGATGCTTCCGGCGTGCGGAACGTCTTGCGGCCGTTCGATGCATGCGTGATCACCGACGCGGCCATGATGGGTGAAGAGCGCAGTACTACGGAAGTGGACCGTGCCGGGCACGGCTCACGGGAGGCGAGGCGGAGCGGAGACGACACCGCGCGCGACCTCCTCACTCCGACAAGCTCCGAGCGATCCGAGAACCATCCCGACGAAAGGACACCTGTCATGCCGATCGAGGGCGAGTACGAGCCGAGCCCGACGCAGTGGGTGCGCGAGCAGGTCGAGCTCATCGAGAGCTCCGGCGGCACCGAGGGGATGACGATGCGGGGACTGCCCGTCGTCCTCCTGACGACGCGCGGGGCCAAGAGCGGCAAGATCCGCAAGACGCCCCTCATGCGCGTCGAGCACGAAGGCGAGTACGCAGTGGTCGCCTCCCTCGGCGGTGCTCCCAAGCACCCTGTCTGGTACTACAACGTGCAGGCCGACCCCCACGTCGAGCTCCAGGACGGCACGGTACGGAAGGACATGGTCGCCCGTGAGGTCACGGGGGAGGAGAAGGCCGTGTGGTGGGGCCGTGCCGTCGAGGCGTTCCCCGACTACGCCGACTACCAGGCCAAGACCGACCGGGAGATCCCCGTGTTCGTCCTCGCGCCCGCCCAGGGCGGGTAGCCCCAACGGTCGAACACGGCGCGCGGTCACCCGGCCCCACGGCTCCAATGGACGGGTGACCGCGCCCCCCGACGACTGCCTCGCGCGCAACGAGTGGATCTGCGGCGCCTACCTCACCAGCCGGCGCGGCATCCTCTGGGACGCCACGCTGCAGCACCTCCAGCTGGCGGCCGCCTCCGTCCTGCTCGGACTGGTGATCGCCGTGCCCCTCGCCCTGGCGGCCCGGCACCGGCGCTGGGCGGCCGGACCCGTGCTGGCGCTGACCACCGTCCTTTACACGATCCCCTCGCTGGCCATGTTCTCGCTGCTGCTGCCGGTGTACGGACTGTCCGCCGCGCTCGTCGTCGCCGGACTCGTCCTCTACTCGCTCACGCTCCTCGTCCGCAACATCCTCGCCGGACTGCGTGCCGTACCCGAGGAGACCCGGCAGGCCGCGCGCGGCATGGGCTACGGCCCTCTCCGCATGCTCCTGACCGTCGAACTCCCGCTCGCCCTGCCCGCCGCGATGGCGGGGCTGCGCATCGCCACCGTCTCGGCGGTCTCCCTGGTCACCGTCGGCGCCATCGTCGGCTTCGGCGGACTCGGCAACCTCGTCTACGCGGGCATGAACACCTACTTCAAGGCCCAGGTGCTCACGGCCTCCGTCCTGTGCGTCGTCATCGCCGTCGCCGCCGACCTGCTGCTCCTCGCGGTGCAGCGGCTGGCGACACCCTGGACCAGGAGAGGCCGGTGAACACCCTCACGGACGCCTGGTCCTGGCTCACGGCACCCGCCCACTGGCCGGGCCCCGACGGCATCGGGGCCCGTCTGCTGGAGCACCTCCTCCTCACCGTCGTCTGCCTCCTGATCGCCTGCGCCGTCGCCCTGCCGGTCGCCCTCGTACTCGGTCACCTCGGCAGGGGCGGCGCCCTCGCCGTCAACATCTCCAACATCGGCCGGGCCGTTCCCACCTTCGCCGTCCTGGTCCTGCTGCTGCTCACCCCCGTCGGCGGGTTCGGGCAGGGGCCGACCGTCGTCGCGCTGGTCCTCTTCTCCATCCCGCCGCTGCTCACCAACGCCTACGTCGGGATGCGCGAGGTCGACCAGGACGTCGTGGGGGCGGCTCGGGGCATGGGCATGACCGGTACGCAGGTACTACGCCAGGTCGAACTCCCCCTCGCCCTGCCGCTCGTACTCACCGGCGTACGTATCGCGGCCGTCCAGCTCGTCGCCACCGCCACCCTGGCCGCGCTCGTCGGCGGCGGCGGGCTCGGCCGTATCATCACGGCGGGCTTCAACCTGGCCTCCACCCCGCAGGTCGTCGCCGGAGCCGTCCTCGTCGCCGTGTTCGCCCTGGTCGTCGAAGGGATCTTCGGGGTGGGACAGAGGCTGCTGGCGGACCGGAGCCGCTCCGGGAAGCCGTCATGAGCGGGCCGCGACGGGCCGCCCGCGTCGCGGCGGCGATCCTCCTCACCGCCACCGCGTGCTCCACCGGCCCGAGTCTGGAGAGCAGGGGAGACGTCACCGCGCCACCCGGGGACAACAGGAACCTGACCATCGGATCGGCGGGTTTCACCGAGAGCGACCTGCTCGCCCGGATGTACGCGCTCCTGCTGGAAGGGGCGGGCTACTCGACCAGGATCCTCTCGGTCGGCAACCGTGAGATCTACGAACCCGCCCTGGAGAGCGGCCAGATCGACGTCGTACCCGAGTACGCCGCGACCTTCGCCGACTGGCTGAACGCCAAGGCCAACGGCGCCGACGCCGCCCCGGTCGGCTCGCCCGACCTCGCCACCACCATGAAGGCCCTGCGCGCCCTCGCCGCTCCCCGCGGCCTGACCGTGCTCCCCCCGGGCCGGGCGGTCGACCAGAACGCCTTCGCGGTCGCGGAGCGCTATGCCGCGGAGCACCGGCTGCGTACCCTCAGCGACCTGGGCCGCTCCGGTCTCCCCGTACGCCTGGCCGCAGGGGACGAGTGCGTACAACGCCCCTACTGCGCACCCGGACTGAGGAAGACGTACGGCATCGACATCACCGCGGTCGACCCCAAGGGTGTCGGCACCACCCAGGCCAAGCACGCCGTCCGGAACGGTTCGGACCAGATGGTCCTGACCACGACCACGGACGCGACCCTGGACGACTTCGGGCTCGTCCTCCTCGCGGACGACAGGCGCCTGCAGAACGCCGACCACCTGGTCCCGGTCGTCAACCGGTCCCGGGCCGGCAGCGCCGGGGTCCGCGCCGCCCTGGGGCGGCTCAACACCGTACTGACCACGGCCGACCTGGCTGGGATGAACGAGCAGGTCGACAGCTGGCGCAGGCTTCCGGAGGACGTCGCCCGCGCCTACCTGGAAGCCAGGAAGCTCGTCCCGAGGGGCTGAGCCGCCACCACCGCGGGGCGGCCACCCGGGCGGCGATCCCCGCGCGGTCCCGGGTGCCGTCCGCGGACAGCACCCGGTGGCGGCGCGTCACCGTCGCCCCGGTCCCGGAACAGCTTCTATCGGAAGGTGCACGGCGGGGCGACGTCGGCGGGCTGCGGACGGACCGGCGCGCCGGGACGCGTCCCGCACGCACCCCCCGTGCGATCCTGCCGGGGAGTGGGCGAAGGCGAGGCGTCGCGTGCCGGTCCGTCCCCGCGTACTCGCCCCCGTACCACCACCGCGACCCGCTCGGACCCCCGTGGAGCGGCACGGCTGGGTGTGGCGCACCTCCCTCATGGACGGCGTGACGCCTCCCGGCCGGTAAGCGTCTTCTCCGACAGGCCCGGGCTCCGCGTCTCCGGCAGGTCGAGAGGGGTGTGCCGGTCCCCGCCCGTCAGCCTTTCAGCAGCCGCGGCAGCCTGGCCAGTTGCACCGCCTGCTGGAACGGGCCGCCGCCCTCGTGGTCGTTGAAGTCGTAGACCTCGATCTCCTTGTCCGGGTGGGCGTACGCGTTGAAGGCGGCGAAGACCGTGGAGGGCGGGCAGGTCTCGTCCTCCAGCGCCGTCGAGAAGAGCGCGGGTGCCCGTCCGCGGGCCGCGAAGTGCACCCCGTCGAAGTAGGCCAGCGTCGCCCGCACCCGCTCGGCGCTGTGACGATGGGTCTTCAGGTAGTTGCCGATCTCCCGGTAGGGAAGCCGGTCGGTCAGCCTCGTCGCCCGGGGGAAGTCGCAGAGGAACGGGACGTCGGGGGCGATGGCCGCCAGGTCGGGTATCAGCCCACCGACCGCGATGGTGAGGCCACCGCCCTGGCTGACGCCGATCGCGGCGGTGCGGGCCGCGTCGGTCAGCGGGTGTGAACGCGCCGCCTCGACCGCGCGTACGGCGTCCGTGATCAGCCGGCGGTAGTAGTACGTGTGGGGATCCTCGATGCCCCGCGTCATGAACCCGTTGAACGCCGGGCCGCTGCCCACGGGATCGGCCGTGTCGCCCCGCGCCCATCCGCTGCCCTGCCCGCGGGTGTCCATCACGAAGTGGGCCGTACCGGCCGAGGCCCAGAGCAGGTGGGAGTGGGGCAGGCCGCGCCCGCCGCCGTAACCGAGGAACTCCACGACCAGCGGAAGCGGTTGTGTGGTGCCCGCGGGCAGGACGAGCCAGCCCTTGACGGGATGGCCGCCGAAGCCGGCGAACGTCACGTCGTACACCTCGACCGTCGTCAGGCCCGTGTCGGCGAGCAGTTCGAAGCGGGCGTCGAGGTCATGGGTCCTGGACTCGTCGAGGGTGGCCGACCAGAAGGCGTCGAAGTCCTCCGGCTCCACCGACCGGCTGCGGTAGGAGCGCAGTTCTTCCGGAGGAAGATCGAACAGGGCCATGCGGGAACCGCCTTACGTCATCAGCTCAGGTGAACGGTGACACCGTACGGCGGACGGCCCGGGGCGAGAAGTGGTGTCCGCCTCCTGGTCCCGGCGGGCGGACCGCACCGGGCGGCGGAGGCCGGCGGGCGGACCGCCCACGCGCGCCTCAGCTCACGGTCTCGGGGTCCGGGCCCGTGCGCATCCCCCGGTCCAGGCCGGCGACCGCGTCCATCTCCGCATCCGAGAGCTCGAAGTCGAAGACGTCGATGTTCTGCCGGATGCGGGCGGGCGTGACCGACTTGGGGATCACGACGTTGCCCAGCTGGAGATGCCAGCGCAGCACGACCTGAGCCGGCGACTTACCGTGGCGCCCGGCGATCGTGACCAGCACCTCGTCGTCGAGCAGCGCGCCCTGGGCGAGGGGGCTCCACGCCTCGGTGACGATGCCGTACCGGGCGTGCAGGGCACGCAGTTCGGCCTGCTGGAGGCCGGGGTGCAGCTCGATCTGGTTGACGGCGGGGACGAGTGAGCTCCCCTCGGTCAGCCGGTGCAGGTGGGCCGGCTGGAAGTTGGAGACTCCGGCCGCCCGGATCCGGCCCTCGGCCGCCAGCTTCTCCAGGGCACGCCAGGTCTCGGGGTACAGGCCGCGGGCCGGCGAGGGCCAGTGGACGAGGTAGAGATCGACGTGGTCGAGGCCGAGCTTGCCGAGGCTCGTGTCGAACGCGGCGAGTGTGGCGTCGTAGCCCTGATCGCTGTTCCAGACCTTCGTGGTGACGAACAGGTCGTCCCGCGGCAGGCCGGAGTCCGCCAGCGCGCGGCCGACGCCGACCTCGTTGCCGTAGACGGCGGCGGTGTCGATGGAGCGGTAGCCGGCGTCGAGCGCCTCGGTCACCGCCGCGGTGGTCTCGTCGTCGGGGATCTGGAAGACACCGAAGCCGAGCTGGGGGATGGTGACACCGTTGTTGAGCGTGAGGGTGGGAACCGTGGGCATGAGGAGCCTTTCCTGTGGCGCGGGGGCGTGGACACCGTGGCGGACCCGTCGGTGACCGCACCCCGCATGTATCTGCGTGCGACGCTTACCTGCGTGAACAATAATTGCATACGCGGGATACTTTCGGGCTGGTGGCGCCCCTCACCTCCCCGGATCGGCGGGTTCCCTATGCGTCGGCGACGGAGTCGAAGGGCACCTGGCCCCGCCCGACGCCGCGCGCGTCCGCATCGACCGACCGCCGCAGCGCCTCGTGCAGCTTCGCCGGGGTCAGGACGCCGAGGAACCGTGCTCCGTCGAGTACCGCCACCCACCCGGCGTCGTGCTGCAGCATCTCGCTGAACGCCTGCTTCAGCGGCGAGCCGACAGGAACCCACGCGTCCATGCGCCGGGCCAGGTCGCCCACGGTGCCGTGCTCCCCGGCGATCCGCAACGCGTCCGCCGCGACCCAGCCGTGCAGCTCCCCCGCACCGTTCAGCACGACCGCCCACCGCGCACCCAGCGCGCCGAGTCTGGCGGCGGCCGTACCCGCCGGCTCGTCCAGCCGCGCGGTCGGGGGCTCCTCCAGGTCGTCGGGCTCGATCGCCGTGACCGACAGCCGTTTCAGGCCGCGGTCGGCCCCCACGAACCGTGCCACGTACGGGGTCGCGGGCGTCCCGAGCACCGCTCCCGGAGTGTCGTACTGCTCGACGCGCCCCTCGCCGTACACGGCGATCCTGTCGCCCAGGCGCACCGCTTCCTCGAGGTCGTGCGTCACCAGCAGCACGGTCTTCCTGACCGCCGCCTGCAAGGTGAGGAACTCGTTCTGCAGCCGCTCGCGCACCAGGGGGTCCACCGCCCCGAACGGCTCGTCCATCAGCAGCACGGGTGGGTCGGCCGCCAGCGCGCGGGCCACCCCCACCCGCTGGCGCTGGCCGCCGGAGAGCTGGGCGGGATAGCGGGGGCCGTACGTCTTCGGGTCGAGCCCCACCAGGTCCAGCAGCTCGGCCGCCCGCGCCCGGGCCCGGGCGCGCTTCCAGCCGAGGAGGACGGGGACGGTCGCGGTGTTGTCCAGCACGGTCCGGTGGGGGAAGAGGCCGACCTGCTGGATCACGTAGCCCATCCTGCGGCGCAGCCCGACCGGGTCCATCCCGGAGACGTCCTCGCCGCCCACCAGGATCCGGCCCGACGTCGGTTCGATCAGCCGGTTGACCATCATCATCGTGGTCGTCTTCCCGCAGCCGGACGGCCCGACGAGAGTGACCAGCTCACCCTCTCCCACCTCGAAGGACAGCCCGTCCACCGCGGTCGTACCGTCCGGGAAGACCTTGCCGACGTCCTCGAACCGGATCATGAGTGCACGGTAGGAGCCGCAGCGGCCGGGCGCACACGGGCCGGGGCCGCCCGGGTCACGGCCCGTGTGCTGAACTGTCCGGGAAGCACCGGACACAGGAGCACCTTTGAACAGCTATCGCCACCCCGGCCTCGTCCTCACCGACCACCGGTTCACGGTCCCTCTCGACCGCGCCGACCCGGGCGGGGAGACGATCGAGATCTACGGCCGGGAGGTCGTCGCGAGCGCGAAGGCGGACGAGGACCTGCCGTGGCTCCTCTACCTGGAAGGCGGCCCCGGCTTCGGCGCCCGCCGCTTCATCGGCACGGAGGCCTGGCTGGGACGCGCGGTGCGCGAGTTCCGGGTCCTGCTCCTGGACCAGCGCGGCACCGGCCTGTCCACCCCGGCCAACCGGCAGACCCTGCCCCTGCGCGGCGGACCCCGCGAACAGGCCGACTACCTCGCCCACTTCCGCTCCGACAGTATCGTCCGTGACTGCGAGCTGATCCGGCCGCGGCTCACCGGCGGCAAGCCCTGGACCGTCCTCGGGCAGTCCTTCGGCGGGTTCTGCGCGGTGCGGTACCTGTCCGCCGCTCCCGAAGGCCTGGAGAGGGTACTGATCACCGGCGGACTGCCGTCCCTGGACGCCCACGCGGACGACGTCTACCGGGCCGCGTATCCGCGGATCGAGCGCAAGGTCGCCGCGCACTACGCCCGCTACCCGCAGGACGTCGCCCGGGCCCGGGCGATCGCCGCGTACCTCGCCGAGCACCGGCCCGACTGCGGCGGCCACCGCCTGACGCCCGAAGGTTTCCAGTCGCTCGGCATCCTGCTGGGCGGAGGCAACGGCAGCCACCAGTTGCATCACCTCCTGGAGAACGCCTTCGTCACGGGCCCGAACGGCGCCGAGCTCTCCGACACCTTCCAGGAGGCCATGCGCGCGGCCACCTCCTTCGCCGGTCACCCGCTGTACGCCCTCATGCACGAGGCGATCTACGGTCAGGGGGATCGGCCCACGGGCTGGTCCGCCGAGCGGGTGCGCGCCGAGTTCCCGCAGTTCGGTGCAGGTGCGGGCGAGGGACCCGTGATGTTCACCGGCGAGAGCATCCATCCCTGGCACTTCGAGGTCCACCCCGCGCTGCGTCCGCTGCGCGAGACCGCGGAACTCCTCGCCCGGACCGACTGGCCCGCCCTCTACGACCCGCAGCGGCTCGCGGCCAACGAGGTGCCCGTGGCGGCGGCCGTGTACCACGACGACATGTACGTCGACACCGCTCATTCGCTGCGCACGGCCGCCTCGATCCGCGGGCTGCGTACCTGGGTCACGAGTGAGTTCGAGCACGACGGCCTGCGAGCGGGCGGGCCCCGCGTTCTGGACCGGCTGCTCGCCCTCGTCCGCGGCGAGTGCGACCGCTGAGGGCTGTCCCGCGGCTTCCGGTGGACGGGCGCACGGTCGTACACGGTGCGTCGCACGGTGGAGTGCCGCTCGGGTGATGCCTCTACGGGGGCGGATCGGCAGCGTGGCGAGGCGCCTGAGCCGTCGTCGCGCGCCCGCCGGGAGGCGAGGCGCAGCCCTCGGGCGGGCCGGACGCCCTGCTCACGAACGTCACCGGCCGCAGGGCCGACCTCCCGTCCGGACCGGGGCGGGCCACGAGGGCGGGCCGGTCCGGACGGGGGTCCCGGGCGGGGTCGCGGCGCGGGTCAGCGCTGCAGGGCGGTCAGGGTGGCGGCCAGGTCGGCGCCGCCGCGCGGCGCACGGTTGTAGGGAAGCCTGGACAGCGCGGCGGCCATGCCGCAGGTGTTGCTCACCGCGGAGTAGACGAGGCCGGCGCCGATGCCCGCCGACAGCCAGCGGGCCGCCGGGAAGCGGGTGCCCGCCAAGAGGCCGGCGACCACGAGCGAACCGGCGGCGAGCCGCACCTGGCGCTCCATCGCCCAGGTCGCCGAGCCCCCCTCCGGCCGGTCCAGGCCGTGTCCGTCGTTCTCCCACGCGGACGTCCCGCCGGACAGGGTCGCCGCCTGGATGTCGGCGTCGGCCAGGATCTCGCAGGCCCGGGTGGAGCGGACACCGGAGGCGCACACCACCAGCAGCGAGCCGCGGGCCGAGGCGGACTTCAGCGCCGGCACGGCCTCGGGGAGGCGGTCGAGCGGGATGTTCAGAGCGCCGGGCACGTGGCCCGAGGCGAATTCGCCGGGGGCGCGGACGTCGATGACGGTGAACTCCGTCAGACGGGCTGCGGCCTGGGCGGGGGAGAGGGAAGCGGGGCTGGGCACGAGTGGAATTCCTTTCGTTCGCAGGAGCGGAGCCGGGCGGGTGCGGGTGGGGACCGGGTCCCGCCTGCTCCGGCCACCACGATACCCGGAGGGGTATGGGTGCTCGCCGTGCGAGGATCCGGCCGGTCCGTTCCCGCCCGATGTCCTCCTGCCCCTGCCCGGATCCGCTTCCGGAATGCGCCGTCCGTCACGCGTGCCGTGGATAGCCTGGCCGGTATGACGGAGCAGCTGGAACCCATGCCCTCGGACTGGCGGCGCGCGCTGGCGGTCGTCGCGCACCCGGACGACCTCGAGTACGGCTGCGCCGCGGCCGTCGCCGGCTGGACGGACGAGGGACGCGAGGTCGCCTATCTGCTGGCCAGCCGCGGTGAAGCCGGTATCGACACGATCCCTCCGCACGAGTGCGCCCCCCTGCGGGAGCGGGAGCAGCGAGAGAGTGCGGCGGTCGTCGGCGTCCGCGCAGTGGAGTTCCTGGACCACCGGGACGGAGTGATCGAGTACGGCCCGGCGCTCCGCCGCGACATCGCGTCCGCCGTCCGCCGTTACCGGCCCGAACTGCTCATCACCCTCAATCACCGGGACACCTGGGGCGGGAGGACGTGGAACACTCCCGACCACCGTGCCGTCGGCCGGGCGGCCCTGGACGCGGCGGGCGACGCCGGTAACCGCTGGATCTTCCCGGAGCTGGCCGAGCAGGGGCTGCGACCGTGGGACGGGGTGCGGTGGGTGGCGGTGGCCGGCACCGACCGGCCCACCCACGCGGTCGACGCGGCCCCGGGGTTCGAACGGGCCGTCCGGTCGCTGCTGGCCCACCGCACCTACATCGAGGTCCTCACGGACGAAGACCCGGAAACGTACTGCCGCACCTTCCTGACCGGTACGACCGGTGCTCTCTCCGAACGGTTCGGCGGCCGCCCGGCCGTCGCCTTCGAGGTCTTCGCCCGCTGAGGCGCACCCTGTGCCGGCTGTGCGGCGGCCGGTGATCCCCCGGCTCACGCTGACGGCGAGCAGGCCGCCTGCACCGGTGGAAGCGCGTACGACCTGTCCCGCCGGGCCGCCCGCGCCGGGAAGCCGGAGCGCCCGGGCGGCGAGGAGGCGGCCACACGCGTGGAGAGGGCCGGCCCGCGACGGGGCCGCCGGCTCGTGCACCGGGCGCCAGGCCGGTGAGGAGGCGCGAGGGGCGACGCGAGTCCGGGACGGCCGCGGCTCGGAGCGGCCGCGTGCTGCACACCCACCGTCCAGCCGGGGCGGGCCGCCCTGGGTACGGTGACCGTGACCGTGACTTCGGGATCGTCCCGCGATTCCCGGTGGATCGGCGCGGCGTGGGATGCGGGGCATCGCACGGCGGGGTGGCCGCATACGGGATGTACGGGGACGTTCCGACGGCGTGGCGAGGTGCCGTAGCTGTCGTCGCGCGCCCGCCGTGAAGTGCGGGACAGCCCTTGGCGGGTCGCGGCCCCGGGGACATGCCCGGCCGAGGTGTCGCCTCCGGTTCCGCCGCGCTCCGGGACCGCCCAGGACCCCCGCCGGGCCGGCGTGCACTCCGTGACGCCGGTTCCGTTCCGGATTGACAAAAGGGTTTGCCGATTCTGCAATGGACCGCATGAAGGAACGGACCCAGGACGAACCGGAACTCGACGCCGTACTCTCCGGAGTCGGCCCCAGGCTGCGCCGGCTGCGCAGGGACCGGGGGGTGACGCTCGCGGCTCTCTCCGAGGCGACCGGCATCTCCGTCTCCACGCTGTCCCGCCTGGAGTCGGGCGGCCGGCGCCCCAGCCTCGAACTGCTGCTGCCCATCGCCCGGGCCCATGAGGTACCGCTCGACGATCTGGTCGGGGCGCCGCCCGTCGGTGACCCCCGGGTCAGGGCGAAGCCGATCGTCCACGGGAGGAAGACCTCCCTCCCGCTCACCGGCCGGCCGGGCGGCCTGCAGGCGTACAAGGTCGTGCAGGAGGCGCCCTGCGAGGAGGTGCCCGAGCAGCGCACCCACGAGGGGTACGAGTGGCTGTACGTCCTCTCCGGGAAGCTACGGCTCCTGCTGGCCGACCACGACCTCGTCCTGGTGCCCGGTGAGGCGGCCGAGTTCGACACCCGGCTGCCTCACTGGTTCGGGCCGGCGGGCGACGATCCGGTGGAATTCCTCAGCCTGTTCGGGCCGCAGGGCGAACGGATGCACGTCAGGGCGAAGCCGAAACGGGGGTGAAGGGGCTCGGTCCGCCCGCCCCGAAGTGTTCCCAGCGAGGCAAGCGACCGCTTAGTATGCGCCGGAGCAGTGGTAACGCCGACAGTGTTGTGGAGGCCCCTCATGCAGGCATGGCGAGTGCACCGGAACGGCGAGCCGGGCGAGGTGATGGAGCTCGAAGAGGTGGACCGGCCGGTCCCCGGCGACGGACAGGTACTGCTGAAGGTCCGCGCGGCGAACATCAACTTCCCCGACGCCCTGCTCTGCCGCGGCCAGTACCAGGTGAGGCCCCCGCTGCCCTTCACCCCCGGCGTGGAGATCTGCGGCGAGACGGAGGACGGCCGCCGGGTGCTCGCCAACCCCGCCCTGCCGGACGGCGGCTTCGCCGACTACGTGGTCGCCGACGAAGCTTCCCTGCTCCCCGCCCCCGACACCCTCGACGACGCCGAGGCGGCGGCCCTGCACATCGGCTACCAGACCGGCTGGTTCGGGCTCCATCGCCGCGCACGGCTGCGGGCGGGCGAGACGCTGCTCGTGCACGCCGCGGCGGGGGGTGTCGGCAGCGCGGCCGTCCAGCTCGGGAAGGCGGCGGGCGCCACCGTCATCGGGGTGACCGGCGGACCCGAGAAGGCCGCGACCGCCCGCGAACTGGGCTGCGACCTGGTCATCGACCGGCGGAGCGAGGACATCGTGGCAGCGGTCAAGGAGGCCACCGCAGGACGCGGCGCCGACGTCGTGTACGACCCCGTGGGCGGTGACGCCTACGCCAAGTCCGTGAAGTGCATCGCCTTCGAGGGCCGCGTGGTCGTCGTGGGGTTCGCGAGCGGCACCGTCCCCGCGCCGGGCCTCAACCACGCCCTGGTGAAGAACTACTCGATCGCCGGACTCCACTGGGGCCTGTACACGACCAAGGACCCGGCCGCCGTACGCGCCTGCCATGACGAGCTGACCGCACTCGCCGACCAGGGGGTCGTCAGGCCCCTGGTCAGCGAGCGCGTCCCGATGGCCGGTGCCGCGCGCGCCGTCCAGCGCGTCGCCGACGGCACCAGTACCGGCCGCATCGTCGTCCTCCCGGCGGGGGGCACCCGATGAGCACCGCCCTCGACGCGGCGGAGATCCGCCGCCGCACCCGGGAACTGCTGGCCACCCACCCGCCGGCCACCACCGGACGGACCGACTTCCTCAAGGCCCGCTTCGACGCCGGACTGGCCTGGGTGCACTACCCCGCCGGTCTCGGCGGACTCGACGCGCCACGCTCCCTGCAGCCCGTCGCCGACGCCGAACTCGCCGCCGCCGGGGCCCCCGACAACGACCCGCGCCGCATCGGCATCGGCCTGGGGATGGCCGCTCCCACCCTTCTCCAGTACGGCACCGACGAGCAGAAGAAGCGCTTCCTGCGTCCGCTGTGGGTCGGTGAGGAGGTCTGGTGCCAGCTCTTCAGCGAGCCCGGTGCCGGCTCCGACCTGGCCGCCCTCGGTACGCGTGCCGTACGGGACGAGACAGGCGACTGGGTGGTCGACGGCCAGAAGGTGTGGACCTCCAGCGCCCACCTCGCCCGCTGGGCGATCCTGATCGCCCGCACCGACCCGGACGTGCCCAAGCACCGTGGCATCAGCTACTTCGTCTGCGACATGACCGACCCCGGCGTCGAGGTGCGGCCGCTGCGCCAGATCACCGGTGAGGCCGAGTTCAACGAGGTCTTCCTCACCGGCGTACGCATCCCCGACAGCAGGCGGCTCGGCCCCGTCGGCGACGGCTGGAAGGTCGCGCAGACCACCCTGATGAACGAGCGTGTGTCCATCGGCGGCGCCCGTGTCCCCCGCGAGGGAGGCATGATCGGGACCGTCGCCCGAACCTGGCGCGAGCGCCCCGAGCTGCGCACCCACGACCTCCACCAGCGGCTGGTCGCCCTCTGGGTCGAGGCCGAGGTCGCCCGGCTCACGGGCGAACGGCTGCGCCAGCAGCTCGTCGCAGGACAGCCGGGACCCGAGGGCTCCGGGATGAAGCTGGCCTTCGCGCGCCTCAACCAGGAGATCAGCGGCCTCGAGGTCGAACTCCTCGGCGACGAAGGGCTGCTGTACGACGACTGGACCATGCGCCGCCCCGAGCTGGTCGACTTCACCGGCCGCGACGCCGGGTACCGCTACCTGCGCTCCAAGGGGAACTCCATCGAAGGCGGTACGAGCGAGGTCCTGCTCAACATCGTCGCCGAGCGCGTCCTCGGCCTGCCCGCCGAACCGCGTACCGACAAGGACGTCGCCTGGAAGGATCTCGCCCGATGAGCGCACCGACCGAAGCCGCACCGACCGGGCCCGCACAGGACGCAGCCGGACGCACACCCGACCTGCTGTACTCGGAGGCCGAGGACGACCTGCGGTCCGCCGTGCGCTCGCTGCTCGCCGACCGGGCCGGCGCGCCGGCCGTGATCGCGGCCACCGAGTCCGGCACGCCGTACGACCCGCGGCTCTGGGAATCGCTCGCCACCGGGATCGGAGCGGCCGGACTGCTGGTCCCCGACGAACTCGGTGGGCAGGGGGCGAGCCACCGCGAGGCCGCGGTGGTCCTGGAGGAGCTCGGCCGGAGTGTCGCACCGGCCCCCTACCTGACGAGTTCCGTCGTCGCCACCGAGATCCTCCTGGCCCTCGGGGCGTCCGGCGGGCCGGTGGGGGAACTCCTCGGCGACCTGGCGGCGGGCCGCAAGGTCGCCGTCCTCGCCCTTCCGTTCACCGCGTCCGCCGCCGACGCCGCCACGGCGATGGCGGGCACGCTGGAGCGGACCGTCGCCGGTGTCGCCGAGGCGGCGGCGGCCGATGTGCTCCTGGTGCCCACCGCCGCGGGCCTGTTCGCGGTCGCCGCCGCGGGGGAGGGGGTCGAGGTCCGGCCCCAGGTCCCGCTCGACCTGACCCGGCCGCTCGCCTCGGTCACCCTCACCGGGGCCGGTGGAACCCTGCTGGCCGGGCCCGGGTCAGCGGCAGCGGCCGTGGCGAAGGGGCTGCGGGCCGGGGCGGGGCTGCTCGCCTCGGAGCAGCTCGGCATCGCCGAGTGGTGCCTGACGGAGACCGTCCGGCACACCCGGGAGCGCCACCAGTTCAACCGCCCGGTCGGCTCCTTCCAGGCGCTCAAGCACCGGATGGCTCAGCTCTGGCTGGAGGTCGTCTCCGCACGCGCCGCCGCCCGCAACGCCGCCGACGCGCTGGCCTCCGGCAGCCCGGACGCGCCGCTCGCGGTGGCCGTGGCCCAGGCCTACTGCTCGAAGGCCGCGGTGCACGCGGCGGAGGAGTGCGTCCAGCTGCACGGCGGGATCGGGATGACCTGGGAGCACCCCGCGCATCTGTACCTGAAGCGGGCCAAGGCCGACTCCCTCGCGTACGGAACGGCGGGCCGCCACCGCGAGACCGTCGCCGAGCTGATGGAGCTGCCGGCACCCTGACCGGGCGCCGGGAGGCGGGGGTACGCCGGGCCGTGCGTGCCCCCGCCGCGGCGTGCCGGGTAACAGCGGGCGCAGCACAGTCGACGCGCGGACGACGACGGTCCCAACTCTTGGCAGGTACCTGCCTTCCAGCTCTCCCGGGCCCCATACTCGTCGCGTCCCCCCGCCCGCTCTGCCCGACCGACCGCTTCAGGGAGACCCATGGCACACCTGACCCGTCGCAGAGTCGTCACCACCGCGCTGGCCACCGCCGCCGCGGGCGCCTTCATCCCCGCCCAGTCCGCCACGGCCACGCCCGCACGTCCCCGCGGTCCGCGTCCGCTGGAGCGCGCCCACGCCCACAACGACTACCTCCACCCCCGCCCCCTCCTGGACGCCCTCGCCCATGGGTTCACCAGTGTCGAGGCCGACGTGTTCCTCGTCGACGGCGAACTGCTCGTCGCCCACGAGCCCGCGAGCCTCGACCCCTCCCGTACCCTCACCTCGCTCTACCTCGACCCGCTGGCGGCCCTCGTCCTGGCGAACCACGGCCGGGTCCACGCCGGATACGGCACACCCCTGCAACTCCTGGTCGACATCAAGGCCGACGGCGCCGCCGCCTACCTGGCTCTCGAAGGGGTGCTCCGCCGCTACTCCCGCATCCTGACCCGCTCGGTCCGCGGACGGGTCCACCCCGGCGCGGTCACCACCGTCGTCTCGGGCGACCGTGCCGCCCGTCTCCCGATGGAGGGCCGGACCACGCGCTACGCCTTCTACGACGGCAGGCTCGACGACCTGGGCACCGCCGCGCCCGCCTCCTTCGCGCCGCTCGTCAGCGCCAACTGGACCCAGACGTTCTCCTGGCAGGGCGCCGGCCGCTTCCCCGCGGCCGAGCGGGACCGGCTGCGCACCCTCGTCTCGGCGGCCCACCGAGAGGGGCGGCGCCTCCGCTTCTGGGCCACCCCGGACACCGCGGGGCCGGAGCGCGACGCCGTGTGGTCCGAACTCCTCGCCGTAGGCGTCGACCACCTGAACACCGACGACCTGGCGGGGCTCGAAGCCTTTCTCCGCCACCGCGACCGGGGCGGCCACGAGGGCGTCTGACCGCCTCCCGGACGAGCTCCCCCGATCACCGTGCGTCACCACCCGTTCGGCGGGCCCGCCGGTCCGCCGAACGGCTCCCCGCCTACGCCACACTGGCGGCCGAATGCCGCAATTCAGGCGCGGCGGAGGAGGTTGGCCATGGCTGTTTCGATCTCGTTGGTGCTGCTTCTCGTGGTCCTCGCAGCGATCTTCCTGCGCAACGGCGGGCTGAAGGTCTCGCACGCCATCGTCTGCGCCCTCCTCGGCTTCCTGCTGGCGAGTACGCGCATGGCGCCCACCATCCACGAAGGGATCACCGCCACCGCGGACGTGGTGAGCGGCCTGAGGCCCTGACCCACGCCCCTCCAGGTACGGGAGAACGTCCCCGGCCGCGCCGGAGCGCCGCACACGACCCGCCCGGGGCGGTACGGTCGTCGGCAGGTCCCCCGCGTCGCTTCGCCGACCGGCCGGGCCCGGCCGTCCACGCCCCGCACCTGGAGAACGCAGTGATGTCATTCCCGCCACCCGGCAGGCAGTCGGGAGCCGCCCACCACGAGTACTGCGACCACGTGCTCTGCTGCCGCTGCCAGCAACGCCGGTGGACCACGAAGCTCGGCGAGGAACGCCTCTGCGGGCCCTGCGCCGCCTGTTGCCGCGACTGCGGCCGGGCCCCCGCGCCCCATCTGGACGGACTGGACGACGGGCTGTGCGCGGAGTGCCGCGGTATGTGCGGCCGGTGCCGCGGCCCCCTGCCCGCCGACGGGCCGTGTGCCTGCCGGAAGTGGCGGGAGCGGGCGGGCGGCGACCCCGTCACCTACGTCCTCCAGGCCCTGCCGCAGCCTCTGCTCCAGGCTCTCGGCCACCGCATGCCGCGCACCGTCCATGAACTGATCCACCGGGAACTGGCCCGGCGCACCCCCGATCAGCTGCTGGAACGCCTCGAACGCCGCTGGAACGTCCGCTGGTCGCACGCCCTGCACGAGAAGGACGAGGAGGGCCTGCGCCGCTGGGCCCCGCAGGAGATCGCCGAGGCCCTCGTGGGCCCGGGCCCTTGCTCGCACCCGCAGTGCGAGGACGGCTACCTGCTCACGACGGACACCCCCTGCGGACGCTGCCTGCGCCCCACCCACCGCTTCGTCACCTCCGTGGCCGACCGCACGGCGACCACGGAACACGCGCGGGCCACGGCGGCCGGGATCCGGCGTGCGCTCGTGGAGGGCCGCTCCGTCAAGCCGGGCGGCAGGCGGCCGAAGGGCTGACCCCGGGTCTCACCCCTTGTCCAGTGCCGCACGCACCAGCGCCGCGGCGAGCACCGCCGGGTCGGACCCGTCCGCGAGCCCCGTCAGCTTTCCCGGCGACGTGGGCAGACCGAGCCGCTCCGCACCCTGGAGCGCCTTCGAGTCGAGGTAGGGCGCGTACTCCGGCCACACGCTCTGCACCTCGCGCAGGAAGATGTCGGTGCCCATCGGGCCCACTCCGGGGTAGCGGCGCAGGCCCTCGCGGAGCGCGGCCACGTCGCCGTCCACCTCCCGGCGCAGGCGGCGCAGATCGCCGCCGTACACGTCGAGCAGCAACTCCGCGCCTTCCCCGAGCTGGGTCGCCGTGCGTTCGTCGTAGCGGCGGTAGCCGCCTTCACCCAGCGCGTCCACCCGCTGCTGCCACGTGGCGTCGGCCATGCGCCGCGCGTCGCGCATCCCGTGGGAGAACAGCGCCCGCGCCGCGGCCACGGCCACCGAGGCACGGATCCGCGCGCTCAGCAGGTGGCTGAGCACCAGGAGCTGGTACAGCGGCTGGGGAGTGTCGCGCAGCGTGATGCCGGCCTCGGCCGCGTAGGTCGTGCCGTGCCGCTCCAGCAACGTCTCCAGCGTGTCGCTGTCGCTCATGCGAAGCCGAAGATCCGGGCGATGAAGAAGCCGGCGACGACCACCGCGACGAGCACCACCAAGGCCACCCAGAAGAAGGGGTGCTCCCAGATGCCACCGTCGGGCCGCTCGACGTGCGCCTCGCTGATGCATCCTTCCGCCGGAGGGGTCTCGGTCGGGGGTGTCAGTGAAATAGCCATACCTCCACCATCTCTCCGTCCGGCTCTCCCGGCACGTGCTCGTTGGCGGCACGCATACATCCGTACGGAGTTCGCCGGGCCGGAAAGCGCTGCGAGCGCCCGGTTCGGGGCACCGTCAAGGAATGCCTGCCGTATCCGCGCCCGCACCCGTCGTCAAACTCGTCCAGCGCACCACCGAGCCGGCCGCCGCACAGATCATGCGGTCGACGGCGGCCGCCGTCATCGCCTTCGCGGTCGCCAAGTTCGTCCTGCCCGCTCCCCATCCGGCGCCCCTGACCGCTCCGCTCACGGCGCTGCTGGTGGTACAGGTGACCCTCTACGCCACGCTCACCACCGGGATCCGACGGGTCAACGCGGTCGTGGTGGGGGTCCTGATCGCCAGCGGGTTCAGCTCACTGGTCGGCCTCAGCTGGTGGAGTCTCGGGTTGACGATCTTCACCTCGCTGCTCATCGGCCGGGTGGTCCGGGTCAACGAGTTCGTGCCGGAGGTCGCGATCAGCGCCATGCTGGTCCTGGGCGTCTCGCAGGTCGCCAACACAGCCTGGGAGCGGGTGCTGGAGACCCTGATCGGCGCCGGTGTGGGACTGCTGTTCAACCTCCTGTTCGCGCCTCCGGTCTGGGTGCAGTCCGCAGGCGTCTCCATCGGTGGTCTCGGGGAGCGTATGGGCACCATGTTCCGGGAGCTGGGCGACGAGGTCGGCGGAAACCATCCGGTACCGCAGGCCGCCGCCCGCCTCCACGAGGCACGGCGGCTCGACCACGACATCGTCGAGGTCGACGCCTCCCTGCGCCAGGCCGAGGAGAGCCTGATACTCAACCCCAGGGTCAGGCAGGGACTCCTCTACCGGGTCGTCCTGCGGACCGGGCTCGACACGCTGGAGATCTGCGCCGTGGTCCTGCGCGTGCTGACGCGTACGGTCACCGACCTGGCGAAGGCCCGCCTCGACGAACCGCTCTTCCCCGAGGACGTGGCCGTCCTGCTCAGGGAGTTGTTCGGTCACATGTCCGACGCCATCGAAGGCTTCGCGGTGATGATCACCACGCCGATCGCCGCGAGCGGCGAGGAGGCGGAGGAACGGCTCGCCGACGCTCTCGCACGCAGCCGGGCCACCCGTGACCGCGTCGCCGACCTGCTGCTGGAGGACGTCCAGGAGCATCCGCGGCAGTGGCAGCTGCACGGAGCCCTGCTCGCCGAGGTCGACCGCATCCTCGACGAGCTGGACATCGACAAGCGCACGGAGCGCCTTGCCGAGGAACTCGACCGCAGGTCGACGCAGGTCCACGAGCGCCACCCCCGGCTGCAGGCGGCGATCCGCCGGCTGCGGGGGGTCACGGGCACCACCGGGACGGCGGCCGAGGGCTGAAGCGCACGGCGACGGGCGGCCTAACGCGCCTCGGAACGGACCGGACGGAGAACAGGACCTAGCGAGAGAAGAAGAAGGACCGGATCGGGACAGACCGCCGATCGGGACAGACCCCTGGGCGGGACAGACCGCCGAACGGGACAGACCCCTGGGCGGAACAGACCGCCGGTCGGAACGAACCGGGCCGGGACGCCCCCAGGGCCGTACGGGCCACGCGCCAGGGCGGCGTCAGGAGCCCGGGCCGTCGCCGGCCTCCCCGCCGTCCTCGCGCTTGACCCGGCGCCGGTGGCTGGTGTCGCACCACGGGTACATCCGGCTGCGGCGGCACGTGCAGACAGCGACGACGAAGCGGTCCGAGACGGCCACGCTGCCGTCGGGGCACGTCACCTCCACGGGCCCCTCGACGAGCATGGGTCCCTGGTCCTCGACGGAGATCTTTCGGCGGCGCTCAGGAGTGTTCGGCACGGATGACCACCAGTTCCTCCAGCATGTCGCCCGCGTTCAGCAGGCCTCTGTCCCGCAGCCAGTGCAGCCGCGAGCGGAGCACGGGCCCCAGGGGCACGAACGCACGCTCGGTGACGCGGGCGCTCAGTCCGGCCTCCGACAGACGGCGCAGGGTCACGTTGCTGTCACACAGTCCGGAGTGGACGATCAGCAGACGGCCGCCGGGACGCAACGCGACCGGCACCGTCTCGCACAGGCGATCGATAATGGCGCGCCCGTCACGCCCGGCGTCCCAGGCCCGCGCGGCACCGTGCCCGGGAAGCCGGCCGAGCGGGGACGGCACATACGGCGGGTTGCAGATCACCAGGTCGTAGGAGTGGCCGGGCAGCGACGCCAGCAGGTCGCTCCGCTGCACGGTGATGCGCCGGCGGCGCAGCAGCGCGTTCAGGCGCGCGGTCATCACGGCCCGCCACGAGATGTCCACCGCAGTCACCCGGGCACCCAACTGCGCCGCGTGCAGGGCGAGCGCGCCGCTGCCCGTGCCGAGGTCCAGGACATCGGTGCCCGGTCGGACCCCCTCCTTGTCGAGAGCCGCCATGAGCAGGCGGGTGTCGTGCTGCGGCGCGTACACGCCGGGAAGGGTGACGATCCGGGCGCGAGGGGTGTCCTCGGTCATTTCTGCGGGCATCTGCGACTCCCTTGCGAACGGGTGCGTGCGTGAACACGTCTGTTTCAAAGACTCCGCCGGGCACTCCCCGGCCACCACCTCTGCCGTCACTCGACGTGAGCCAGGGGGCAATCCCCGCTCAGACCCGCCACTGCGTGAGCAGGCGGTCTTCGAGGCGGTCCTCCAGACAGGAGGTCGCGGTGATACCGAAGGCGACGTCGGCGGTCAGCTCCGGTTCCTCCTCCAGCAGGCCGCCGATCACCTCCCGGCGGACCACCTGTTCGTGGACGGCGTCCGCCTCGACGTGCTCCGTGTAGAAGAACTCCGCGGCACGGCCCGCACGCGTCCGCGCCATGGCACGGGCCAGGCGCCGTGAGGCCGGGGACGAGGTGATCTCGACGGCGGCGAAGTGCCCCACGAGCGCCCCGCGCAGGCGCCGGTGCAGCCCGAACAGGGACATCAGGTTCACGAGGGCCAGCATCTCCGCGTACCCCTCGTCCAGGTAGCGCCCGTACGCGGTGTCGAGCTCCAGGTCCGCCATGAGATCGGCGAACAGCTGCGCGTGGACCCGCTCCGCTCGCCCGGCACCGAACTCGTCGTACTCGATCGCCGCCATCCCCGCCTTGGCCCGTCCCCACAACCGGGGGAGCACCCAGGCATGCGGGTCGGCCTCCTTCAGGTGGTACAGGGAACGCTGAACCGCGTACTCACGCAGGTGCCACAGCTCGCCACGGTCCTGGAGGAACCAGGAGAGCCCGGTCCCGTGGACCGGCTCCACCAGCAGGCCGGCCAGTACCTCGTCCAGGTCGGCCGTCCCCCCGGCATCGCGCCGCAGGGCGGTCAGGAAGCGCTCCTCCAGTGCGCCGCGCAGCGCCAGCAGCGCCGGGTCCCACTCGAGTTCCGGACGGACGTCGGCGAAGCCCCGGTAGTGCAGTTCGTAGCAGACGTACAGGGCCAGCTGCAGGTCCTCGCCGTACGGATCGGCGTCCCGGGCAGCGCCGGACCCGGGCAGAGCGTCCTCCTCGTCGCGGAGACGGGCGAGCACCCCGGCGGAGAGCACCCCGCGGGCCTGCGGAAGAGAAGGTCCACTGCGTTCATCGAACATGGATCGCTCCTGCCCTGTCGTACGGCGGAGTCACCTGCCACGTCGTCCGACTTTACGCCGGGGCGCCGACCGGAGCCGCTCGAGTACGCCGTCGGTGCCCCGCCCGCGCGTGCCGGGCACCCTGGCCTGGCGGACAATCGAAACAGGCGGGTACGGCAGTCCCGCCGGACGCCCAGGTACTCCGGCGCCGAGGAGCCCCCATCATGTGCGCTGACCTGAGCAACCGGGGCGGCGATCCGGCAGAGGCCGACTACGAGGTGGACGAGGAGGTCCAGCACGCCCTGGACCGGCTGACCCTGCTGATCAACGCCGCGGAGGCGCTCGGCAGCACCCTGGACGAGGAGGACGGGCTTCGCCGCCTGTGCCGCACGCTCGTCCCCGGGCTCGCCGACTGGTGCGCCGTCGACCTCCTGGAGGCCGACGGGCGGCTGCGCCGCGTCGTCGTCGAGCGACGCGAGCCCGACAGGCTCCCCTCCGGGCTTGACGAAGGACCGCTGCCGCCGACGGCCGGATCGGCCGCTGCGACCGCACGGGCCCTTCACCTGACCGGACCGGTGCTGCTCACCGAGTTCCCCCCGCCCCACACGGCCTCGGACCCGCTGCGTGCCAGGGAACTCGAGTTCTTCGACCGGATGACCGCGGACACGGCGGTCATCGCCCCGTTGCGCGCACGGCGCCAGGTCCTGGGCGTCATCACCCTCGTACGGTCCACCCGGGCGGCAGCGCTCGACGGCGACGTCCTCGCCCTGGTGGAGGACCTCGCCCACCGGGTCGCCCTGGCCGTCGACAACTCACGCCTCCACTTCGACGCCCAGCACACCGCCGAACGGCTGCAGCGCTCGCTCCTGCCCGACCTCCCCGACCGGGGCCCCCTCGAGATCGCGGCCCGCTACCGGTCGGCCGTGGCGACGGCCCAGGTCGGCGGCGACTGGTACGACGCGTTCGTGCTGGCCGAAGGGGCCACCGCCCTCATCATCGGCGACGTGGCGGGCCACGATCTGCGCTCCGCGGTCACCATGAGCCAGACGCGGAACATGCTGCGGGGCATCGCCTGCGACCGGAAGGAGCCCCCCGGCAAGATCCTCGCGCGACTGGACGCCGCCATCGGCATCCTCTACCCGCACCAGACACTCACCTGCATCTACGCCCTGGCCGAGAAGCCCACCGCCCCCGACCCGTGGCAGCTGCACTACGCCGCGGCGGGGCACCCACCACCGCTCCTGGTGACCCGGGAAGGCGAGACCCGCTTCCTGGAAGGCGGCCGGAGCATGATGCTGGGCGTCGACCCCGACGAACACCGGCCGGACGCGTGGGAAGAGCTCCCGGCGAGCTCGACCGTTCTCCTGTACACCGACGGCCTCGTCGAACGCCGTGACGAGGTCCTGGACCGTGGGATGGCCCGGCTGCGGCGTCAGGCGGCGGGCCTGGCCCGCGCGCCCCTGGAAACGTTCTGCGACGAACTGCTCGGCGGACTCGCCACGGCCGGCACGGACGACGTCGCACTCATCGCCGTCCGCGTCCCCCCGCCGCACGCCGGTCCTCCCACCGCGAAGACCGAGTGAGCGCGACTCTTCCGGGGGTCCCGCACGCCCCGGCGGGCGGGTGACGACGGGTACGTGGTTCTTCGCCCCGCGGTGCACCGCACGGGACGCCGCTCGGCGTCCCCGCAGTAACACGGCAGCCTTACCCCCGTGGCTTCCGCTCCGCCCGGTCCAGGAGCCGTTGCGCCGCCCACGTGGTGATGACCCGCTCCGCGGGGACCCCGCACTCCTCGGCCCGCGCGCAGCCGTACGCCTGCCAGTCCAACTGGCCCGGAGCGTGCGCATCGGTGTCGATCGAGAAGAGGGCCCCCGCCGCGACCGCCTTCCTGAGCAGCCCGCGCGGAGGATCGAGCCGCTCCGGCCGGCAGTTGATCTCGACGGCCGTCCCCGCCTCCGCGCACGCGGCGAACACCTGGTCCGCGTCGAACGACGACGGCGGCCGCGTACGTCCGGAGAGCAGCCGCCCGGTGCAGTGACCCAGTACGTCCGCTCGCGGATGGCGCACGGCCGCGACCATCCGGTCCGTCATCGCCTTCGTGTCCATGCGCAGCTTCGAGTGGACCGAGACCACGACGACATCGAGCCGGTCGAGCAGTTCCGGCTCCTGGTCGAGTGAGCCGTCGTCCAGGATGTCGCACTCGATGCCCGTGAGAAGACGGAAGGGAGCCCACTCCTCGTTGAGCCGCGCGACGACGTCCAGTTGCTGCCGGAGCCGCTCGGGTGACACACCGTTGGCCACGGTCAGCCTGGGGGAGTGGTCGGTCAGTACCGCCCACTGGTGACCCAGCTCCGCGGCCGTGCGGCCCATCTCCTCGATGCCGCTGCCCCCGTCCGACCAGTCCGAGTGCAGGTGGCAGTCACCGCGCAGCGCCGCCCGAAGGGCCTCGCCCCCTGAGACCGGCGCCGCCGGTCCCTCCTCCTCCAGCCGTTCGAGGTACCGGGGCGTGCCCCCGGCCACCGCTTCCCGGATCACCTGGGCCGTCTTCGGCCCGATCCCCCGCACGGTCTCCAAAGACCCGTGCGTCACCCGCTCCGTCACCTCGCCGCCGTCCATGGCCGCGACCGCGTCGGCAGCCGTACGGAAGGCCCTGACACGGTAGGTGGCCGCCTGGGAGCGCTCCAGGAGGAAGGCGATCCTGCGCAGCGCGGTGACCGGTTCCACGGTCAGGGCCTTTCGGTGTGCTGCGGGTGCCCGTGCGTGCGGCGGGCCTCTTTCATCTCCGCCTCGTAGAGGTGGCGACGCCCGGCCACCAGTTCCCGTCGCACCCGCTCCTCGACCTCGACGAAGGGCCGGTAGTAGGTGGCGTCGTACGCCTCGACCACCTGAAAGGTCCAACAGCCCGGGATGACGTTCCTGCCGAGGATCTCCCGCTCCACCAGGTCGGCATGGTCCGTGTGGCCCGCCGTCCGGAGCAACTCCACCGCCCTGTCCAGAGTCAGGTCCGCCCCTCCGGTCAGCTGATGGAACGCGTACAGATGGCCCCTGGCCCGCTCCACCGTCTCCAGCGCCTCGGACAGTGCGCCGAGTCCCTCGACCGTGGTGTCCGAGACCCCGGACGGGCGCTCGTGGTCGTCGTCGTACGCACCCACGTCACCGTTTCCGCTCATGACTACGACTGTGCACGCGTCCCGCGCCCGACGTCCTGCCGGAACGGCGAAGGGGTGAGAACGGCTCCGGGAGCCGGCTCCGAGCGCTCGGGATGCGATGAGGGCGGTTGTGTCCAAACCTGGTCGCATGGCAGAGAAACGTCGCGCGCACGCCGATCGACCGACCAGGACGGCTGCGCCCCGTACCTCGTCCGCACGAGGTCCCGAGCACGCCGCCCGCAACGCCTCCGAAAGTCTCGAACGGCTGATCTGCCATCCGGCGGAAGGTGTGTCGGCCGTGCGGCGCCACGACGACGGATGGTGCGTCGTGGTGGACGTACTCGAAGTACCCCGCATCCCGGACACCACGAGTCTGCTGGCCTCCTACGAGGTGCGGCTCGACGACCGGGGCGAACTCATGGAGTACCGCAGGGTCCGTCGTTACCGGCGGGGTGCCGCCGACGAGTGACCCGATACTCCCCCCACCCGGAAGGACGCTCCATGACCCTGACCACGACCACGTACGCCGACGAGATCGCGCCGTGCCCGCCGCGGGCCGGCACCCTCTACGACGTTCTGGAACTCATCCTCGACCGCGGCATGGTCATCGACGTGTTCATCAGAGTCTCCCTGGTCGGCATCGAGATCCTCAAGATAGACGCACGCATCGTCGTCGCGAGCGTGGACACCTACCTGCGCTTCGCCGAGGCCTGCAACCGGCTCGACCTGGAGCGGGATTCGCGGAGCACCACCGTTCCCGAACTGTTCGGTGGGCGCGCGGCCAAGTCGATGGGCAAGCGCAAGGTCCGCAAGGCGGCGGACTCGCTGGGTGAGACGGTGCGCAAAGCGGTCGGCGGCGGTGACGAGCACGACGAGTCGGAGGAGCGGGGTGAGCGGCCCAGGAAGCGTCGGGCCCCCGCACGCGACGGAGCGGGCCGACGCCGCCGCGTGGAGGCGTGAGCCGTGGCAGCAGCGAACGGAGTTTACGTCTACGCCATCCTTCCCACGGGTGAAGCGCTCCCGTCCGAGGCGACCGGTGTGGGCAGCCCCCCGGCGACGCTACGCCTGGTCGAACAGGGGCCGGTGACCGCCGTGGTCAGTGACGCACCACCCCAGCTCCGGGCCAGACGCCGGGACCTGATGGCTCATCAGGAACTGCTGCTGCGCCTCACGGACCGCGGTCCGGTGCTGCCCATGCGCTTCGGCATGGTCGCCCCGGACGAGGACACGGTGCGCACGCAGCTGGCCGGGGCGAGCGCCGACCACCTCGCCACCCTCCGGCACGTTGCCCGGCGCGTGGAGATCAATCTCAAGGCGCTCCCGGCCCAGAACGCGCTGGCGGCCGTCGTGGCCGAGGAGAAGAACGTACGCCGTCTCCGCGAGGAGGTGCGCCGGCGCCCCGGCTACGAGGCGAGCGTCCGGCTCGGCGAGGCTGTGGCCGGCGCGCTGTCACGCAGGGCGTCCGAGGCGGGGAAGAAGCTTCTGCACAGCCTCACCCCCATGGCCCGTGCGGTGGCCACAGGTCCCGAGGTCCACGGATGCGCGCTCAACGTGTCGTTCCTCGTCGATCGCGACGACAGCGACGACTTCCGTGCGGTGGCCGAGCGGTTCGCCGCCGCCCACCGGACCCACGTGGAGCTCCGGGTCGCCGGGCCACTGCCCTGTTACAGCTTCGTCTCGCACCGATCCGCAGCGGGGGTCTGACATGGGGCTGATCAGTGGAGTGCTCATGCTGCCTCTCGCACCTGTCCGCGGCGTGATCTGGGTGGCGGAAAAGATGAACGAGGCGGCCGACCGCGAGCTCCACGACCCCCACGTCGTCCGGGCGCAGTTGGCCGCACTGAACCAGGAACTCGAGGACGGCAACATCAGTCCGGAGGAGTTCGAACGGGAAGAGGAGGTGCTGCTCGACCGGCTGCACGCCGTTCGAGTCCGCACCGCGCCGAACCATCGAAGGTGACTCACTCATGGAAGACCAGACAAAGGTGACGCTCGCGGCCGCCGTGGTCGGCGGCTACGTACTCGGCCGGACGAAGAAGGGCCGTGTGGCCCTCTCCGTCGCGACCTACCTGGCGGGCAGGCGCTTCGGCCTGGAGCCACGCCAGCTCGCTGCGGAGGGAATGCGCAGGCTCAGTGAGATGCCCCAGTTCGCCGGGCTCCAGGACCAGTTGAAGGGCGAGGTCCTCGAAACCGGCCGGAAGGCCCTCAGCGCAGCGGCGGACCGGGGCATGAGCTCCCTGGCCGACGCCCTGAGCGACCGCACGGCACGACTCGGACAGCGGGACGAGGAGTCGGACGAGGAGTACGAGGGGGAGTACGACGAGGAAGAGCCGGACGAGGAGTACGAGGGGGAGTACGACGAGGAAGAGCCGGACGAGGAGTACGAGGAGGAAGAGGAACCGGAGGACGAGGAGCCGGAGGAAGAGGAACCGGAGGACGAGGAGCCGGAGGAGGAGGAAGAGCCGGAGGAGGAAGAGCCGGAGGAGGAAGAGCCGGAGGAGGAACCCACCCCGGCGCCGGCGAAGAAGGCTCCCCGGAAGAGGGCCGCCGAGAAGAAGGCTCCTCCCGCCAAGAAGGCTCCCGCGAAGAAGGCGCCGGCGAAGAAGGCACCCGCCAAGAAGACGGCCGCGGCGGGGGAATCCGCTGGGAAGAAGCCGGCTCCGGCCAAGAAGGCGGCCGCCAAGAAGACGGCTCCGGCCAAGAAGTCCGCGGCCAAGAAGACGACGGCCAAGAAGTCGGCTCCGGCCAAGAAGTCCGCGGCCAAGAAGACGACGGCCAAGAAGTCGGCTCCGGCCAAGAAGTCCGCGGCCAAGAAGACGACGTCATCCAAGCGGTCCGCGCCTCGGCGCGGCGCACGGCAGAGGTAGGCAGCCATGACAAGGACGGACAGGGACCGACCCGATTCACAGGAGTCGGGCATGGACCGCCTCCGCGAGGAGCTCTCCCACTACCTCGGTGCCCAGGCGGGGAGGCTCGCCGAGAAGGCCGGGGAGAAGCTGACGGGTGTCACCGGGCAGCTCTCCGACATCGCCGACAACGGCGGCTCACTGCCGGCGATCGGGTCGCGCATCCTCAAGGGCGAGTCGCCCGTGAAGGCGCTGATGGCGGGAAAGGCCAAAGGCGTCAAGGACAACGTCGTCGACAAGGTCAAGGGAGCGTTCGGGGGTGGGGACGGGGGCAAGGGAAAGGGGGGCAAGGGCAAGTCCAGCGGCGGCAAGTCCATGAACATCATCGAGGTACTCGACGTGGGAGTGCCGCTGCGCACCGCGTACGACTACTGGACGCAGTACGACAAGTTCAGCAGCTTCACCAAGGGCGTGCAGAGTGTCTCGATGAGCGACGAGATGTCGAGTGACTGGAAGGTCAAGATCGGCCCGTCCGCGAGGAGCTTCAAGGCGACGGTCCAGGAACAGATCCCGGACGACCGCATCAGGTGGACCTCCGAGGGTGCGAAGGGCTCCACCCGTGGAACCGTCAGCTTCCACGAGCTGGCGCCCAGCCTGACCCGGATCGTGCTGGTGGTGGAGTACTACCCGTCGGGCTTCTTCGAGAAGACCGGCAATCTCTGGCGGGTCCAGGGCCGCCGCATCCGGTTGGACTTCAAACTCTTCCAGCGGTACGTCACGCTCACCGACGAGGAGCCCGAGGCCTGGCGTGGTGAGATCCGCGACGGAGAAGTCGTCGTGTCGCACGAGGACGCCATGCAGAAGGAGGAAGAGGAGAAGGAGGGCGAGGAGGGCGAGGACCAGGAGTCCTACGAGGAGGACGAGGGAGAAGAGGGCGAAGAGGAAGAGGGCGAAGAGGAAGAGGGCGAAGACGGAGAGGGCGAGGAGGAAGAGGAAGAGGACGAGGAGGAAGACGAAGACGAAGGTGACGGAGAGTGGGAGGACGAGGACGAGGAACCGGAGGACGACGGGGAGTGGGAGGACGAGGACGAGGAACCGGAGGACGACGGGGAGTGGGAGGACGAGGACGAGGGCGAGGAAGAGGAGGACGAGGAGGACGTCTCCCCGAGGGGCGGGCGGAGGCGCCGAGGTGACTGACCTCGACCTCGAGCGGGAGGCCTGTCCCATTCCCGGGCCGCCGAACAGCAACCTCGCCGACATCCTCGAACGCATCCTCGACAAAGGCATCGTCATCGCGGGTGACATCAAGATCGACCTCCTCGACATCGAACTGCTCACCATCCGACTTCGCCTGTTCGTGGCCTCCGTGGACACGGCGAAGAAGGCGGGCATCGACTGGTGGGAGACGGACCCCGCGCTCAGTTCACGCGCCGCCCGCGACGCGCTCCAGAACGAGAACCGTGAACTGCGCGAGCGTCTCGAGGCGATCGAGTCCAGGAATGACGACACGCGGACCGCACGATGAACAAGGAGAACCGAGTCACATGAGGGAGTGGGGATCCGACTCCTCGGATGCCGCCGCACTGTACGTGTTCGCGGTCTGTGACGCACCGGACCCGGCACTCTTCGCCGATGTGCCGGGCTTCGCGGTGGGCGGCCCGCTGCGGGGACTGCGGTGCGGAGAGCTGACGGCCGTCGTCCAGACCGTGCCTGCGGCCGACTTCACGGACGAGGCGTGGCAGGCCCGCATGTCCGACCGCGGCGAGCTCGAACGGTACGCACGCGCCCACCACCACGTCGTGTCGGCCGCCGCCGCTCTGTGGCGCACCGTTCCGCTGCCGCTGGCCACCCTCTACCACGGCGAGGACCGGGCCCGCCAGGCACTGATCGCCGAAACCGAGCGGTTCCGGGCCGCGCTGAAGCGCACGGCGGACCACGCGGAGTGGGGCGTTAAGGTCTACGCGGCCCCCCCTCCCACCGACGAGCCGAGTCCCGCGCTCCGGGCTTCCGGGAGCCCGGCCGGCCGTTCCCGTCCGGTGCCCGGTGCCGGTCTCGCGTACCTGGACCGGAAGCGGGGGATCCAGGCACGGCGCGAACGGCGCCACGAGGAGTCGCTCCGCGTCGCCGACACGGTGGACGCGGCTTTCCGGAACGTGGCCGCGGAGGTCCGCAGGCTGCGGCTCCACGGCCCCGAACTCACCGGGACAAGCCGGCTGCAGATCCTCAACGCCACGTATCTGATGGCGGAGAACAGAGCGGACGAGCTCGCTCCGCTCGTCCGGGAGCTGCGGGAGAGAACGGGCGCGGAGATCGAACTGTCGGGGCCCTGGGTCCCGTACTCCTTCATCGGTGAGGTGTAGGCCGTGTTGCACGAAGTCGTCCCCTGGGACAATCCCGAGCCCCTGACGGGCCCCCTAGGTGTGCCGCTCGTCGACCTGCTGGACCGGTTGCTCGCCACCGGGGTGGTGATCAGCGGAGATCTCGTGATCGCGATCGCCGACGTGCCGCTCGTCCGGCTGTCGCTGCACGCCCTGCTCTCCTCGGTCAACGAACGCGTCCCGGCACCGTGGGCGGACGGAGGACCGTTGTGACGACCTCACGACTCGACGTCGACTCCGACCGGTTGGGGCATGATCTCGTCGCGCTGGTGCTGACGGTGGTGGAACTCCTGCGTCAGCTCATGGAGCGCCAGGCCATCCGCCGCATCGATCAGGGCGACCTGTCCGACCGGCAGATCGACGAGATCGGGACGACCCTCATGCTGCTCGACGAACGCATGATGGAACTGTGCGAGCAGCACGGGGTGCGTCCCGAGGAACTGAACCTCGATCTCGGTCCGCTGGGTACCCTGCTGCCTCGCGACTGACACCCGCACACGCCTGTGCGCCCACCGGAGAACCGGCGGGCGCACAAGTGCGACAGGTGGTGCGTCGGTGCCCGTACCTCGGAGCGGCAGGGCTCAGCGGGAGGTCCGGCTCCGGCCGGTCGTCGTCTTCCTGGCGCTCGTCTTCTTGGCCGTGCTCTTCTTGGCCGCGGACTTCTTCGACGTCTTGCGCGGAGCCTCCGCCGTCTCGGCGCCGGCCTTCGCGGCCCGGGCGGCCTGCACCTCGCGTTCCGAGCCGGCGGTGCTGAGCCGGCCCGAACTCGTCTCGAGGTGGGCCCGGACGAACCACTGGAACTGCTCCAGGTCACGGAGCTGGGAGATCAGCAGGTCCTGAGTGACGGGGTCGGTGTCCTCGGTCTCGTCGACCGCGCGCCGGTGCGACTCGATCAGGCCGGTGTAGACCAGGTCGAGGGCGCCGAGGTGGGCGATGGCATCGGCCCGGCCGATGCTGTAGTCGTCCCACGAGCGTTCGTCGACCAGCACACCCGGTGTTCCCTGAGGTTCGCCGCCCAGAGCCGAGATGCGTTCCGCCACCGCGTCGGCCATCTCCCGCACCGCCGACGTCTGCGGGTCGAGCATTTCGTGAACGGCGATGAAATGCGGGCCGACCACGTTCCAGTGAATGTGTTTGAGCGTGAGCGCGAGGTCGTTCAGAGCGTGCAGGCGCATGCCGAGCAGGGCGATGACCTTGCCGCCCTGCTCGATACTCAGACCGGGGACGGTGTAACGGGGGGTGACGGCAGAGGGGGACATGATGCTCCAGCGCTATCGGGGGTTTTTCTGCGGCTCCGAACGGCCCGCCTTCTCCCCTTTATGCCGACCGGGGACCGCGCACGCCAATGCTGATGGACCGTTCCGGTGGGAACGCATTTCGCCACGTCTGGGAAATCGTGCACATACGGCATATGCTCGTAAGTGCATACAGCTTTGTGTGCGAGGCGTGTGACCGGAGGCAGCCATGATCATCCTCGGAGCCATCCTCCTCATCATCGGCCTGGTGACCGGTGTCGGCGTTCTGTGGACCATCGGAGTCATCCTGCTGGCCATCGGGGTCGTGCTGTGGGTGCTGGGCGCGGTGGGTCACGCCGTCGGTGGCCGCCGCCACTACTGGTGACACCAGGGGCAGGCGATCCCGGGAGTCCGGGGCCGAGCGTTCCGCACGGGCGCTCGGCCCCGAGCCGCCCGGGTCGTGTGCGGGTTCCCCGCGAAACGGGTCCTTGCGGGTCTCTTGGGCGCGTAGGCACGACAGACGGCCGGGTCCCCGGCGCGCTCGCCGCCGTACGGGACCCTCCGCCGCGGCCGGCGGGGCCGGCCCGCGTCCTCGGAACTGATCGACTGGCGGGGTGGTCCCGGCCGTTCTAGCGTCGATGGGTGAACGCCGACGTTCACTTCTGGTCCGAAGCGCAACCATCGTCACGACGGGACTGCCGGTGAAGCCATCGCCCACTGACGAAACGTCCCCGCGGAGCCGCGGTAACGGCATGGCCCTTTTCGTGATCGCGTCCTGCCAGTTGATGGTGGTTCTCGACATCACCATCGTCAACATCGCACTTCCGCACATTCAGACGTCGCTGGGTTTCTCCACCGAGAATCTGTCCTGGGTGATCAACGCCTACACGCTGACTTTCGGCGGACTGCTTCTGCTGGGCGGGCGGCTCGGCGATATTCTCGGGCGGCGGAGAGTTTTTGTCTTCGGCGTCCTGCTCTTCGTCCTCGCCTCGTTGCTCGGCGGTATCTCGCAGGAGTCCTGGCAACTGCTCGCCGCCCGTGCGCTCCAGGGCGTCGGCGGTGCCATCGCCTCTCCCACGGCTCTCTCCCTCATCACGACGACCTTCCGTGAAGGGCCCGACAGGAACCGGGCGTTCGGGGTGTTCGCCGCCGTGTCCGCCGGAGGCAGCGCGATCGGACTGCTCGCGGGCGGCATCCTGGTGGAATGGCTCGACTGGCGGTGGGTCTTCTTCGTCAACGTCCCCATCGGCCTGCTGATCGCCCTCGCGACACCCCGCTACATCAAGGAGTCCGAGCGCCATCCCGGCCACTTCGACCTCCTGGGTGCGCTCACCTCCACGCTCGGCATGGTGCTGCTCGTCTACGGCTTCATCCGCGCCTCCGAGGACGGCTGGAGCGACAGCCTGACGATCGGTGCCTTCGCGGCGGCGGTGGTGTTCCTCGCCCTGTTCCTCGCGATCGAGCGTGGATCCAAGCAGCCCATCACCCCCCTGCGCATGTTCCGCGACCGCAACCGCGCCGGCGCCTACGGAATGATGCTCAGCCTTGCCGCGGCGATGTTCGGCATGTTCTTCTTCCTTACCCTCTTCGTCCAGAACGTGCTGGACTTCAGCCCGCTGCGTGCCGGACTGGCATTCCTGCCGTTGAGCGCGATCATCGCCGTCAGCGCGGGCTTCGCCTCCCAGCTGCTGCCCCGGTGGGGTCCCAAGCCCTTCATGGTGACGGGTGCGCTCCTCGCGGCTGCGGGGCTCGCCTGGCTGACCGCGACCGACGTCCACAGCAGCTACCTGGGGAGCATCCTCGGTCCCACCCTGGTCTTCGGCTCCGGTATGGGCATGCAGTTCGTCTCGCTGACGCTGATGGCGGTCTCCGGAGTGGTCCCACGGGAGGCGGGCGCCGCGTCCGGCGTCCTCAACGCCACCCAGCAGGTGGGCGGATCGCTCGGGCTCTCCATCCTGGTCACGGTCTTCGGAACGGCCAGCCGCAACGAGGCCATGGACCAGGTGCCCCGTTTCCTGTCGGAGGCCACCCCGGCCCAGCGGCTGGAGTTCCGCCGGACCGGCACACTGCCGGGACGCTGGGGCGACGAGGTGCTGGCCTCCGGCGTGTCGAGCGCGTTCGTCGCCGCTACAGCCATGGCGGTGGTGGCCGCGCTGATCGCCCTCTTCGTCGTGCAGGTCCGCGCCGGTGACCTCGAACGGCTGCGCGGCGCCACGACGGTGCCGCCGGTGGCCGGGGAAGGCGCGGAAGAGGGCCGGGTGGACGGGGCGCAGGGGGCGAGACCTCCGGCTCCGAAGCGCGCCCCGGGTGACGACAAGCAGCCCCCGGGCGGATGACCGCGCCGAAGGCCGGTGCCGCACGGCCTCTCCCGGGCAGCGCGCCGCTCGCCCTGTCACTCACCGGCAGCGGGCGACCGTCGGCGCACCCTCGTGCACGGGTCCGGAGCAGGCGGCCGGGCCCGGGACGACACCGGCCACCGGCCGTCCTCACGCCGGGAGGACCTCGACGACGACGCGGTGCCGGACGGCGGAGAGCCGGTCGGCGCGTGCGCCGTGCCACCTCACAGAAGGTTGACGAGGCGTATGTAGCGCACCCAGTCCCAGTTGGCGCCCGGATCGGTGTGGTCACTGCCCGGGACCTGGTGGTGGCCGATGATGTGCGCCCGGTCCTTGGGCAGGCCATGACGGTCACAGATGTCCGCCGTCAGCCTGGCCGACTGTTCGTACATCGCGTCGGTGAAGTACGCCGGCTGGTCCACCCAGCCCTCGTGCTCGATGCCGATGCTGCGGGTGTTGTAGTCCCAGTTGCCGGCGTGCCAGGCGATGTCCTTCTCGCGCACGCACTGAGCCACGAATCCGTCGCCCGACCGCACCACGTAGTGCGCGGAGACCTGTTTGGCAGGATTCTGGAAGATGCCGATCGTCTCCGAGAACGTCTGCTGGGCGACGTGGACGACGACGAAGTCGACCCGGTAGGCGGCGGGGCGGTTCGACACCGAGTAGTTGGACGTGGACGCCGGAGCCCATTGGGCCGACGGGTAGTCGGTCCCCGCGGCAGGGGCGGCCACGGCGCGGACCGAGGCGGGTAGAAGGGCAGCGGCGGCGGCGACCGCGCCGCCCTGAAGGATCCGTCTGCGCTGCATCGGCACTCCTGTGGGTGAGGGACGTCCGTCGTGGGGGACGTGCTGTCCGGCATGCGGGCGGACAGCACGCCGCCCCACCGTAAGGGGTGCCGTGCGAGGGGCGGAAGATGGCCTGACGTGCTATCAGCAGACCTGTCACGCAAGGAACTTCGGGGTAGGTGATGGATCCGCACCGCGTCACCGGCGGCGGTGTGGCTGTTCGCCCTGCAGGACGCCCCCGTCCGGTGTGCCGGAGCCGTTGCCGCCGGCACCGGCACGCCGGACGGTCTCAGGCCTCGGCCATGGCTCCCGCCAGCGCGGCCGCCGGATCGTCGTCCGCCGGCCCGGCGGGCACCCAGCGGGACCGCTCCTTGCGGTACGGCCACCAGCGCCCGTCGCGCCCGTACCGCAACTGCAGGGCCGCTCCCACCACGGTCCAGCGGTTGCGCGTGGCCCGCAGCCGGGGGCCCTCGCCCTCTTCCCACGCTGCGGCGAGCCGGGCGTGGGCCCGTGCGAGCTCCCTCGCATCCGGTTGCCATTCCTCGTCGTACACGGCCAGCGCGGCGGCCCGGCCGTACCGCCAGGCCGCCACCGCGGCGTCGAGCTCGGCCGGCTGCCGTTGCGCGGCGGCTGCGAGGCGTGCGCTCATCTTCGCGTCGGGCCGGGCGTCGGCTGCCAGCCGTACGACGTCCTGCTCCGGAGTCAGAGCGGGCGCTCCGGGCTGGTCCCCGTGGTCCCGGCCGAGAGCGTCGGCGAGCATCCTGTGGGCCCGCACGGCACTGTCGGCCGCCAGGAACTCCAGCGCCCCGTGATCGACACCGGCTGCCGGACCCGTCTCCGTGTCCAGCGACGGCGGCGCCCCGGGAACGTCCGGCAGCGGTGGGGGCGGAGGCAGCGGCGGCAGGATGTCGCGAGCCGCGAACGCCTCGTCGGCCCGGACACCGCGAGGTGTGCCGCCGCCCGTCGCGGGAGTGGCGCGCCGCGTCGTACCGGCCGCGCGTGCCGCGCTGCGCAGCTGCAGCTCGTCCAGCAGCCGCCGTTCCTCGCGCCCCCGCAACAGCAGCAGGACGAACGGGTCCTGGTCCAGCAGCCGCGCCACCTGGTAGCACAGGGCCCCCGAGTGGGAGCAGTGGTCCCAGGCCTCACAGCTGCACTCGGCCTCCAGGTCACCGATCCCCGGCAGCAGGTGGACGCCGGCCGCCGCCGCGTCCTCCACCAGGTGCGGTGGCATCTCCCGGTCGAGCAGCGCGGCGATGTGGCCGGCGCGTTCGGACGCCATGTCCAGGAAGCCGTCCCACTCCTCCTGGCTCAGCCGCTGGAGCAGCACGTCGCTGCGGTACGCCGTGGAGTCCTGGTCCTGGACGACCGCGGTGATCCGGCCCGGCCGGACCGAGACCGCGCCGACGCCGCCCGCACGGGCCAGCGCGCGTCCCTTCTTGAGCTGTCTGCCGTCCAGCGCGGTGTCCTCCAGCGCCTTCAGCCACGCCTGCCCCCACCACGTGGAGGCGAATGCGCGGCCCGGCGCGGGCGACAGCGCGGCGAAGGTGCGTTCCGGTTCACCGGTGTCGTTCATCGTGTGGTCCCCCGCAGTTCGACGAGTTCGGCCAGTTCGGCATCGGTCAGTTCCGTCAGGGCGCTCTCGCCGCTGCCGAGCACCGCGTCGGCGAGCCCCTGCTTGCGGGTCAGCATGGCGGCGATCCGGTCCTCGACGGTGCCCTCGGCGATGAGCCGGTGCACCTGCACCGGCCGGGTCTGCCCGATCCTGTAGGCCCGGTCGGTGGCCTGTGCCTCGACGGCCGGGTTCCACCAGCGGTCGAAGTGCACCACGTGCTCGGCCCGCGTCAGGTTGAGGCCCGTACCCGCCGCCTTGAGCGACAGCAGGAACACCGGTGCCGCGCCCGCCTGGAAGCGGTTCACCATCGCCTCCCGCTCGGCGACCGGCGTGCCCCCGTGCAGGAACTGCGTGGGGACGCCCCGGGCGGCCAGATGGCTCTCCAGCAGCCGCGCCATCCGCACGTACTGTGTGAACACCAGGACGCTCGCCCCCTCGGCGAGGATCGTGTCGAGGAGTTCGTCCAGCAGCTCCACCTTTCCCGAGCGGTCCTCGATCCGCGGGGTGTCCTCCTTGAGGTACTGCGCGGGGTGGTTGCAGATCTGCTTGAGCGCCGTCAGCAGCTTCATGACGAGTCCGCGCCGTGCGAAGCCGTCCGCCCCGGAGATCTCGGCCAGGGTCTCCCGCACCACCGCTTCGTACAGGCCGGCCTGTTCCGCCGTCAGTGACACGGCGCGGTCGGTCTCCGTCTTGGGCGGCAGCTCCGGGGCGATTCCCGGATCCGACTTACGGCGCCGTAGGAGGAACGGGCGCACCAGCGCGGCCAGCCGCTCGGCGGCGGCGGGGTCGTCGCCACCCTCGACCGCACGCGCGTACCGGCTGCGGAACGTGCCGAGCCGGCCCAGCAGTCCGGGGGTCGTCCAGTCGAGGATCGCCCAGAGCTCGGAGAGGTTGTTCTCCACGGGCGTACCGGTGAGAGCGACCCGGGCCCGCGCCCCGATCGTCCGCAGCTGCCTGGCGGTCGCCGAGTGCGGGTTCTTGACGTGCTGAGCCTCGTCGGCGACGACCAGGCCCCACGGTGCCTGCGTCAGCCGTGCCGCGTCCAGCCGCATGGTTCCGTACGTGGTCAGGACGAACTCGCCGTCGGCGAGGTCCTCGAGAGAGCGCGACGCGCCGTGGAAGCGACGTACCGGCGTACCCGGGGCGAACTTCTCGATCTCCCGTTGCCAGTTGCCCATCAGGGAGGTGGGGCAGACCACGAGTGTCGGCCCGGCAGCGGACTCGTCGGTCTGCCGGTGGAGATGGAGAGCGATCAGCGTGATGGTCTTGCCGAGCCCCATGTCGTCGGCGAGACAGCCTCCGAGACCCAGTGATGTCATGGTGTGGAGCCAGTTCAGACCACGCAGCTGGTAATCGCGCAGGTTCGCCGCGAGGGCGGCCGGCTGAGTGACCGTCTGCGCGTCCCGCGACTCCGGATCCGCGATCCGCTCCCGCAGGTTGCGGAGCCAGCCCGTGGCGGTCACGTCGACCCGGCGTCCGTCGACGTCGGTACTGCCGGTCAGTACGGCGCTCAGCGCGTCGATGGGCGTGATCTTACGGTCGCGGGACTCGCGGGCGCGCCGGGCGTCCTCCGGGTCGATGAGCACCCACTGATCGCGCAGCCTGACCAGGGGCCTGCCCGCCTCGGCGAGCCGGTCGAGCTCCGCCCGGCTCAGCTGCCTGTCGCCCAGGGCGAACGACCAGTCGAACGCGAGCAGTGCGTCGGCCGACAGGAAGGACGGTGTATCGGAGCCGGCGCGGCGGGACCCCCCGCCGGCGTCCTCGGGGTCGTCCTCGTTCCCGGCCGGGCCGATCACCGCCCGGGCGGTCAGCTTCCCGGCGAACTCCTTCGGCCAGTGCACCCGCACGCCGGTCGCGGCGAGTGCGCGGGCGGCCGGGCCCAGCAGCTCGGCGATCTCCTCGTCCGCCGGTTCCACCGCGTCCGGCACGGGTGCCGACAGCAAGGGCGTCAGCGGAGGCCAGGCCCGGGCGGCCCGGCGCAGTGCCAGCAGGGCGTCCATGCGGGCACGTGGGCCGAACAGCGCGGCGGCGGGGCCACTGCCCGCCCACACCTCGGCAGCGTCGGCGACCAGCGCGGGGTCCTGGACACTGTGGATCTGCAGGACGGCGCGGAAGGAGGGGCCGCCCTCGCCGGCCTCCTCCGCGGCCCCCTCCGGGAGCCGCGCCACCTCGACACGCAGGGAGAGCCGTACGCCCGCGTCGTGACCCGCCGCCACGTCGGCGGCCCAGGGCCGCAGTTCCGGCAGGTGCTGGGCCGGCGGTGCGGCGAACGCCGGCCCGCCGGTCACGAACACGGCGGCCGGGGAGCGTGGCAGCCCGTCGGCGACCGCGTCGAGGAACGACCGCAGCAGCGACTCCGGTTCGGCCAGCATCACCGGCTCGTCGGCGGCCTCCAGCGGCACCGCGTGGGCGGTGGGCGGCATGGAGGCCGCCAGCACCCGCACACCTTCCAGATCATCCGCGGAGAGCGGCCCCACACGCCAGGCGTCGTGGTCGCCGGCGCTCAGGCCGGGCAGCAGCAGTCCACGCGCCAGGAGGTGGAGCGCCAGCATTCCCGCGGCGCCCCAGAAGGCGGCCGCGGGCGAGGCGTGAGCGGTGGCGCGCGCCCGTGTCAGAACCGGGAGGGCATCCCCTACGGGCATGAGCAACGCCGGTACCCCGTAAGGGCGGACGTCACTTCCGACCACGGTCAGCTCCTGCTGACTCCCGGGACCATCGGGCGGGGTGCTACCGTCCGGGTTCCAGAACGCGATCCGGCCGGTACGGGCCGGGTCCGCGGGGAGGAAGACTGCGGAGCAGCGGGACAGTTCAGAAATCTCGTCGAGTGTTGCCGCAGCGAGCCTGTGCACAGCGATGTCGAATTCCTCAAATTTGACTAGTGAGCTCGGGGTCGCCGAGGGTACCCCATCCACGGCCCGTCCCGGGAAAGCCGCGCAGTGATCCACGTCACTCGTTTCTGCCTTCTGAGGCCTGCGGTGCAGCGCGCACCACCACGGGATGCGGGGGCTTTCCCCCGCATCACCGGGGTGATGACGTCATGGCTGCCGCAGGCCCGCCTCCGTACGTTTGACGAGGTCAGCGCAGATGCCCAGAAACCGGAGACGTCATGCCCCAGGCGGTAGCCACCGTTGCCCCGAACACCCTCGAGAGAGCGGAGAGCCCGGAAGCCCCCAAGGCCACCGGAAGCGACTTCGCACCCCTCCTGAAGACGGTCAGGAGCCAGGGGCTCCTGGAACGCCGCACGGGCTGGTACGCGGTGGGGATCGCCGCCAACCTGATCGCCCTCGGCACGGTGGTCACCGGCATGGTGCTCCTCGGCGACACCTGGTGGAACCTGTTCCTCGCCCTGCCGCTGGCGGTCCTGTGGACCCGTACCGCCTTCTTCGGGCACGACGCCGGACACGCGCAGATATCCGGCGGCCGCACGGCGGGCCGGGCCATCGGCCTCGTGCACGCCAACCTGCTCCTCGGCATGAACGAGGCCTGGTGGAACGACAAGCACGTACGGCACCACGCCAATCCCAACCACATCGACAAGGACCCCGACGTCGGGGTCGGAGCACTGGTGTGGACGCAGAAGCAGGCCGCGCAGCGTGAGGGCTTCTCCCGCTGGCTCACCCGCAACCAGGCGCGCCTCTTCTTCCCGATGCTGCTCCTCGAGGGCATCGCACTCAAGATCTACGGCTTCCAGTTCCTGCGGCGCCAGCCCGTCCGTGAGCGCGCGCTGTCCGCACTGCTGCTGGCCGGCCACCTCGCCCTGTACGCGACGCTGCTGCTCGGCGTCATGTCGCCCGGCAAGGCCGTCGTCTTCGCCCTCGCGCACCACGCGCTCTTCGGCCTGCACCTGGGTATGGCGTTCGCGCCGAACCACAAGGGCATGGAGATGCCCGACCCGGACGGCGACCGCTGGGGCCACCTGCAGCGTCAGGTGCTCACCTCGCGCAACGTACGCGGTGCCGTCCTCACCGACTGGTTCCTGGGCGGCCTCAACTACCAGATCGAGCACCACCTCTTCCCGAACATGCCCCGGCCGCACCTGCGACTGGCGCAGCCCCTGGTGAAGGCCCACTGTGCCGGGATCGGGATGCCGTACGCGGAGACGGGGCTCGTCGAGTCCTACCGGCAGGCTCTGCAGCACATGCGCGAGGTCGGCGAGCCGCTTCGGTGACGACGGCCACCTCCCCGGAACCGATGGACGGGTCCAGGCGTTCTCCCCACAGGAGCGGCTCGGCCGCGAAGGAGGCACGGATCATGTCGAACGGTGCAAAGATCGCCATCGGGGGAGTGGTCGCGGCAGTCGTCCTGATTCCGTTCATCGGATTCTGGTGGTCACTGCTCGTCCTCGTCGGGGTGCCCGTCCTGGGCTACCTGGCGCTCGACCCCTCCCAACGGCGCAGGCTCCGCCGGATCACCCGTAAGGAGATAGGACACTGAACAGCACGGTCGCGGCAGTGAGCAGCAACGGCGTGTATTCCTTCACCAAGCCGAACAGGGACAGCATCACGCTCCTGACCGGACTCGGAGTGGAGGGGGACGTCCACGCCGGTGTCACGGTCAAGCACCGCTCGCGCGTCGCCCAGGACCCGACGCAGCCCAATCTGCGCCAGGTCCACCTCATCCACCAGGAGCTCTTCGCCGAGCTGCGCGACGCCGGTTTCGACGTCGCGCCGGGAGAGCTCGGGGAGAACGTCACCACCAGCGGCATCGACCTCCTCGCCCTGCCGGTGGGCACGCTGCTGCACCTCGGCGACGAGGCCGTCGTCGAGGTCACCGGCCTGCGCAACCCGTGCGTGCAGATCGACGACTTCCGGCGCGGACTGCTCAAGCGGGTCGTCGGCCGGGACGAGGACGGCACCCTCGTCCGCAAGGCGGGAATCATGGGAGTCGTCACGGCCGGCGGAGTCGTCCGGCCCGGCGACCCCGTCGAGGCCGAGCTGCCCGCCGGCCCCCATCGGCGGCTGGAGCGGGTGTAGGGCCTGCCCGGCAGGCCCGGGCGTGCGCAGCACGCAGCAACTCCCCGGCCTGCCGGAAGGTGTGCCGGCGGGCTCAGGAGGGCCGGACGGACATCTCTTCGAGGGCGCTGAGTAGCCTGGGCAGTTCGGCGCCCCGCCCCACCGGCAGGACCTCTCCCGGTTCCTCGTCCAGAAGGACGAACGCGATGTCGTCGGTCCGGGCGACGAGGGACCAGCCGGGGCCGTCGACGCGTAGTGTGCGCGCTCCGCCGGGCGCGAAAGCCGAGCGGATCCGCCCGGGCGGCGGTGGGGCGGCCAGGTAGGCGCGGACCTCGTCGAGCACCCTGCGGATGCCCGGGTGCCGCGCCGAAGGGGCCACCCCGCCGCCGGAGCCGTCCGGTTCCACGACAGGACCGACCGCCTCACCTCCACCGCCGGTCCCGTCCGTCCCCTCCGTCCCGCCGGGCCGGCCGAAGGCGGTCTCGTCGTCGACCTGCTCCCGCCAGGCCGCCCACTGCAGGGCGATCTCGTCCGCTCCCATACGCCGCTGGGCCGGGCCCCAGGCCTCGGTGTCCGGCGGCGTGAGTGGCACCGGGTCCTTGCCCTGAGCCGCCGGGTCCGGCACCGGGTCGTGGGGAGCGGGGACCCCTGGCGCGGCGACCGCCAGGGCGAGCGGCCAGCCCGGCAGGGCGCAGACCACCGAGCGGTCGTCGGGGGAGAGGTCGTACTCCATGCCGCAGTCCCAGGACGCGATGGCGACGGCCACGAGCGAGACGTCGTCCACCACCACCGTCCAGCGGGCGCCGGTGCCGTCCTGGCCGAGCACCAGGCCGTACCCCTCGGCGTACGGCTCCAGGCCGAGCACGGCGCACGCGGCGACATAGTCGTCACCGAGCACGCTCGGGAACTGCGCGGGGGTCAGCAGCACCGCGGTCAGCACGAACAGCGCGTCCTCGTCGGCGACCATGTCGTCCGTCCCGGTCACAGCACCCTCCTCCACTCTCGTCGCTCGGTCCGTCGGCGCACCCTAACTACTCGGTAACCTCCCCGTCGAGGCCCTGACGGGCGACGACGGCAACGCCTCCGGAGACGCCACAGGCCGTTCCGGCACGCCGAGGTGCCCCCACGCCGTGGTGCCGGGTGGCCCACCGCCCGTAGGGTGGTTCCTCCGGCTCACGAGGGGGGCACAGCATGCCGAAGCGGTACGAGCGCCTCAAGGAGATCCTGCGGCTCGATCCGGAGCGTGACTTCCTGGAGATCTACCGGCTCACCGTGACGTACGAGTTCCCCTGGGACATCACCCGCGCTCTCGAACTCGCCCTGTACCGCACCTATGCCGTCCCCAGCATCGGCCGACTGCTGGCGGAGACAGGCGAACTGACGGAACGTTCTCAGAAGCGGTACGACGACACCGCACTCCTCCTCGACACCGTCGTGGAGCACGGTTTCGAGAGCGAGGAAGGACGCACGGCCATCCGGCGCATCAACCGGATGCACCGGAGCTACGACATCAGCAACGACGACATGCGCTATGTGCTGTGCACCTTCGTCGTCACCCCCAAGCGATGGCTCGACGCGTACGGGTGGCGCAAGCTCACCGGCCACGAACTGCGCGCGTTCACCGCCTACTACCGCACCCTCGGGGCGCACATGGGCATCAGGGACCTGCCCCGCACGTACGAGGACTTCGAGCGCACGCTCGACCGTTACGAGGACGAACACTTCGGCTGGGACGAGGGCGCCCGCGCGGTCTCCGACGCCACCCTGGCCCTGATGGGATCCTGGTACCCGGGCCCGCTGGCGCCCGTGGTGCGGGGAGCCGCTCTCGCGCTGCTCGACGACTCGCTGCTGCGGACCTTCCGCTACCGGCGCCCGGGCCGTGTCGCCAGGAGTCTGACGGGCGGGGCCCTCCGCCTGCGGGCCCGCGCCGTACGGCTGCTGCCGCCGCGGTCCACCGCGCGCCACGCCCGGCAGAACCCCGAGATCAAGGGCTACCCGGACGGGTACGACGTCTCCCGGCTCGGGACGTTTCCCGTCCCGGGCGTCCGCGGCTGCCCCGTCGCGCACGGCCGGCCTCCGGAGACGGCGGCCGAGTGAGCCCAGGGTGACCGCCGTCCACGTGGGGGTTCCCGCCCGGGTGACGGCGCAGACGCCCCGCCGGGAGTGAACCTCCTCCCGCGGGCCGCGCGCACCGATCCGGAGCCGCCAGGAATCCGGCACGTCGGCCGCCGATCATCCCGTGCGCACGGCGAGCACGAGGAAGCGCTCGTCCTCGTCGGTGTACGAGACCGGCCGCCATCCCGAACGGACCAGCAGGGGCGACAGCCGCGGTTCGGCCCGCAGATCGGCATCCGAGAGGGGACGCCCGTGCCGGGCAGCCAGGGCTGCCCGGCCGATCGGGTGGAACAGGGCCAGCCGGCCGCCCGGCCGCACTACCCGCGCAAGCTCGCGAAGGTCCTGCTCGGGCCGCGCCAGGTGCGAGATCAGCCCGGCCGCGAACACCGCGTCCAGCGTTCCGGTGCGCAGCGGCAACCGCGCCACGTCGGCCAGCAGCAGGGAGCCGCTCGCCCCGCGCCCCGCCCGTACCGCGGCCTCCAGCATGGCGGTCGTCAGATCGGCCCCGACCACCGTGCCCCCCGCCCCGACGGCGGCCCTGAGGGCCGGCAGCGCACGCCCCGTCCCGCAGCCGGCGTCGAGCACGGTGTCGCCGGACCGGAGGCCGAGATCCGCGACCGCGGCGGCGTAGGCGGGCCCGTCGTCGGGGAAGCGGCTGTCCCAGCCCGCCGCTCGCACCGCGAAGAAGTCCTGGACAGTGGAGTGGTCATCGGCCATACGGACATGATCGCGCAGTCCGCACCCGAGCGGGACGGCGAGAGCCGGTGCACCCGTTCCGGCGCTGCCCGGAGGGCCGGAAGCCCCGGTGACCGTCAGCCCGGGAGGCCGTGAAGCCCCAGGGTGCCGTCCGCCCTCTCGCCCTGCCCCAGGGCGAACGCGTCGGGGCGAGGGTCAGTCCGCCACCTCGGCCATCGCGAGCACCGTGTCCATGCGCAGGCGTACGAGCAGTTCGCCGGGCATCCCGTTGCGGGCGCCGAACTCCTCGGCCGCCTCCGGCCCCATGTAGCGGGCCGCGATCCGGGTCGCCCAGTCCCTGAGTTCGGCGGGGTCCTCGCTCAGGGTCGCACGTCCCTGGACCACGGCGAAGGCGAACGGGGGCCGGTCGTCGTCGACGCAGACCGAGACCCGGCCGTCGCGTGTGAGGTTGCGGCCCTTCACGGTCTCCTTCCCCGTGTTGAAGACCAGGTCGTCGCCGTCCAGCAGGAACCAGACGGGTGCGATATGGGGGCTGCCGTCCGCCCGGACGGTCGCGACCTTGCCGGTACGGGTGCCCTCCGAGAGGAACCCCCGCCATTCGTTCTCTGTCATGTGGTGTGCCATGCCCCCATCTTCGGCGGGGTGACCCGCCATGGCGAGAAGCGACGCCCCGGTGACCGGGCGGCGCTTGCCCGCGGGGAAGCCGTAGGCGAGGCTTGCGCACGAGGCGGGGACAGCGAACGGGGAGGACGAGTACATGGCGATGGACCGGAGACTTGACTGGCTCCTGGACGAACTCACCGGCCGGGTGGAGCACATACGGCACGCGCTCGTGCTGTCGAACGACGGACTCGTGACCGGAGCCAGCACGAGCCTGGCCCGGGAGGACGCGGAGCACCTGGCAGCGGTCTCCTCCGGTCTGCAGAGCCTGGCCCGAGGCTCGGGGCGGCACTTCGGAGCCGGAAGGGCGCGCCAGACGATGGTCGAGTTCGACGAGGCCCTGCTCTTCGTCACTGCGGCAGGGGACGGCAGCTGCCTGTGCGTCCTCAGCGCCGCGGAGGCCGACGTCGGCCAGGTGGCGTACGAGATGACACTCATGGTGAACCGGGTGGGAGAACACCTCGGTGTGGGCACACGGCAGGGCGCCGAGGGAACAGACCCCCTCTGACCGCTTCCACCTGGCCCTACGCGCCTGCCGTCGCAGTTGTCCACAGGCCACGCGGCGACCTCTCCCTCCGCGCTACCGTGATCACGGAGAGTCATCACAGATCATGGGGAGGACGTCATGGCGACCAGGGAAGTCACTCGCGCACGGACGGCCGACGGGCGGCGGGGACGAGCGGAAACACGTGACGGAACGCGACGTGCCGGGGACGCGGGGCCTGTCGGAGGTGCGGATGAGGCAGGGGGTGCCGGGCCGGCCGACCCGCCCGTGCCGAAGGCCGTGGCGCGGGGGAGCTCCCTGTCCTCGGTTCGCGCCGCTCAGGAGCTGGAACTGAAGCGCGGAGAATTCGAACTCGCACTGCATCTCGGCCTGATCGACGCCGAGTCCGCACCGGAGGGTCGACGGCCGAGGGTTCGCCGGGAGGAGATCGACCGGCTCCGCGCCACGCCGGGGTTTCCCGCCGCGCTGCGCGACCGGGTGCGCACGGCGGGGACGGCGGAGGGTGCCGCACTGCTGGGCATCAGCCCGGTCCGCTTCACCGGACTGGCCCGCATCGGGTGCGTGTCCCCGGTCGCCTTCTACCTCAACCGGTACCGCGCGGTGGTCTGGCTCTACCTCGTCGACGAGCTCCTCGCCTTCGCCGAGAAGGAGCCTGAGCTGCTCGCCGGTAGGAGCCCGGCCGGGATGCGGGTCATGCTGGAGGCCGGAACGGACTGGCGTGCGCGCAACTGGCGGGCACGCCGGATCGACAGGCTGCTGAGCCGGTCTCAGGACCCATGGGTCCGCGCGGCCCTCCAGGCGTCGGCCCTGGACCCGGTACAGCTCGCCGAGATGGTGGACGACCCCTACGAGCGGGCCTACCTTGCGCGGGTGCTGCCGTACCTTGCCGGCGGGCGCCCGGTCTCCGTACCGGGAAGAGAGGCCATGGGGCAGCTGATGCTCGCCGACGATCCGGACGAGATCCTCTGGCGGCGGGTCAACCTGTCGATGGAGCTGGACCTCGCGCGCGAGATTCGTCCTGCCCCCCGGCCTGGCGCCGGGACCGCGTTCCGGGCCGCACCGACGACGGTAGGGGCGGCCGGACGCGGTGATCGCGGGACCGGCAGCCCGCCCGGGGCGAGCAGTTCCTTTCCCGGTGCACCCGAGGGGGTCCGCTCCTTGCCGGGAGCTTCCGTCGTCCCGTCCCGCGTCCGCAGGGGGTGGCTCGCCCGGATCGGGCTGGGCGGATAGCGGGGCTGAGACCGTCAATCGGCTTGCGTGCGGCCGGGCCGACAGGCATCTTTGCCGCCATGCTGATCAGGAATGCCACAGCGGAGGACTGGCCCGCCATCTGGCCGTTCTTCCATGACATCGTCAGAGCGGGCGAGACGTTCACGTACCCCCTCGACCTCGGCGAGGAGGAGGCCCAGGGCTGGTGGCTCATCCCGGAACCCAGCCGCTCGGTCGTCGCGGTCGATGACGCGGGGACCGTCCTGGGCACGGCCAAGATGAACAGGAACCACATGGGCAACGGCTCGCACATCGCCAGCGCCAGCTACATGGTCGATCCCCGGCACTCCGGGCGGGGAGTGGGACGTGCGCTGTGCGAGTACACCCTGGACTGGGCGCGCGGGGCCGGTTACCGCGCCATGCAGTTCAACGCGGTGGTGGAGACCAACACCCCTGCGGTGCGGCTCTACCGCTCCCTGGGCTTCGAGGTGACCGGAACCCTCCCCGAGGGCTTCCACCACCCGACCGAGGGGTACGTGGGCCTGCACATCATGCACAAGGCTCTCTGAGTACACGACGGCCGGTCCGGGCGGTCCGGTACCGGATGGCGCGGTCCTCGCTCCCAAGGAGCACCGGCTGTCGGTTCGGAGCGCCGTCGGACCGATGCCATCCGGCCATCTTCTGCCGCGCTCCGACACGTCAGGTGGCCGTGCTCGGTGACGCCCTGTGGCGGGAACGTGCCGGACGGCTCGCGCGACGCCTGCCGGAACCGCCCGCCGCGCCGGCCCATCGCCGTCTCCAGGAGGTAACAAGGCCTGAAACGAGCGTGGTTGAGGTGGCAGGGACCCGTGGGGGTGGTGGGTGGGCAGGGAACCGGTGGCAGTACTGTGCGCCCCACCACCATTCTGGTGGCGCACCCCTCTGGAGGAAGAATCCATGACCGTACCCAGGAGTTCGTGGCGTGCCGCGGGAACGTTCGCGGCCGCCGCAGTTGCCGGTCTGGCGGGCGGAGTCCTCTTCGCCGGCCCGGCCGCAGCTCACACCCCCACCTGGGCCGTGACCTGCTCGCACGTAACCCTTGACCTGACGGCCTACTCGGACACGGCCACCAACAAGGTGACCGTCTCCGTGGTGGGCGGGGAGGACCTGCTCCCCACCACGACGTTCGGCCGCGCATACCGCACGGAGGTTCCGCTCCAGCTGCCGCCGCACGACAAGGAACTGACCGTCCGGCTCGTCGTCGAAGCGGGGGACGACGACAGGTTCTCCCGTGACCTGACAAAGACCGCCCCGGTCTGCGAGGAGGACGGTACCCCGTCGCCCACGCCGGCCGAGGAGACGCCCGCCCCGACCCCGAGCGCGGAACCGTCGGCCTCGCAGACCCCTGAGCCGAGCGGCAGCCCCACGGACAGCGCACCCGCCCCGGCCGGGTCGTCGGGCCCGGCGACACCGGATCTCGCAGAGACCGGGTCCTCGTCCACGACGCCCGTCATAGGCGGCGCGGCTGTCGCCGTGCTCCTCGCCGGTGGCGGCATCCTGTGGTCCGTACGCAAGCGCCGGGTCACGGGGCACTGACCCCCGCGCACCCCTGGCCCCCGGCGGGGTAACCGCGGGAGCCGGGCGGGGGTGTACGGCATCCTGTCCGGTGCGGTACACCCCCGTCGCGCGCGAACCCGGAGGCCGACGGACCACCCGGTCCGTCCCCGCACCGGGCTGCCGTGCCTCCGCGCGGCTCGACGCTCCGGCACCGGGCGACCGCGTCGAGGAGCGGGAGACTCGTCCGGCCGTCGGCACACCCGGTACCGGTGACGCGGCGGCGCGGGCAGGAACCGGGCATCAGGATTCCCCTCGAGGCCGCCGGTCCGCTTCAGGACCGGACGTTCCGCGGTCCCGCCCCACTGCCGAGCCCTCGGCCGAACCGGGGCGGCGGCGGAGCGAGGGCTCCGTCCGCCGCGAGGACTCGGTCACGCGCCCTGAGGAGATGACCCGGCCGGGGCACCCGACCTCGCCGCCCGTCGGTTGCGGCCGTCGCGCCGGTGGGCGGGACTGCCCCAGCGGTCCCACGGGCCCCGGGTCCCGGCCTCCGCGAGGCGGGTCGCAGAATGGCAGCAGGGAATTCCACCGGCTGACCGGAGCGCACTGATGAACGACGACGAGCCCGTCCTGCTGCACACCGAGGGTCGCACCCTGCGCATCCGGCTCAACCGGCCCCGGGCCCTGAACGCGCTCACCCACAGCATGGTCCGCATCATCCACGACGCCCTGACCGCGGCCGCCGGGGACGACACGATCACCGCCGTGGTCATCGACGGAGCCGGCGAGCGTGGACTGTGCGCGGGCGGTGACATCCGGTCGATCTACGAGGACGCCAGGGCGGGCCGACAGGCGTCCGTGGACTTCTGGCGCGACGAGTACCGGCTCAACGCCGGGATCGCCCGGTTCCCCAAACCGTACGTCGCGCTGATGGACGGCATCGTCATGGGAGGCGGCGTCGGTATCTCGGCCCACGGCGACGTCCGTGTCGTCACCGAACGCTCGAGCGTCGCCATGCCGGAGACCGGGATCGGATTCGTCCCCGACGTAGGGGGCACCTACCTCCTGGCCGCCGCACCCGGCGAGCTCGGCACCCACCTCGCGCTCACGGGGCTCGCGGTGAACGCTGCGGACGCCATCCTCTGCGGGCTGGCCGACCACTTCGTGCCCTCCCACCGCCTGGAGGACCTCACCCGTGCCCTCGCCGGCAGCGTCACGCCCACCGAGGTGACGGACACGGTGCTCGGATACGCGCAGAAGCCGCCGGCGGGGGAGCTCGCCACATCCCGCCGGTGGATCGACGACTGCTATGCCGCGGACACCGTCGAGGAGATCGTCGAGCGGCTCCTGGACAGCGGCCTGCCCGCGGCCAAGGAGGCCGCCGCCACGCTGATGACCCGCTCGCCCACCGCGCTCAAGGTCACTCTCGAGGCGGTACGCCGGGCGAGGGGGCTCAGCACCCTGGAAGCGGCGCTCGACCAGGAGTTCCGGGTTTCCTGCCGCGCCTTTGCCGGCCACGACCTGGTCGAGGGGGTGCGTGCCCAGATCATCGACAAGGACCGCAGCCCCCGCTGGGCGCCCGCTGAACCGGCCGGCGTCACCGACGCCGACGTCGCCCGGCACTTCGAGCCGCTCGGTGAGCGGGAACTCGGCCTGGCCGCCGGCTGACCCTTCCACCGGCCGGTTCGCGCCCCGAGTCCGGGTCGCGCCACCGGCCCGCCCGGCCTGTCACGAGCGTGCCGCCTCCAAGCGGTCCGCGGCCCTCTCCCAGGCTGACTCGTCCCCCCGCGGGCTGTAATGACGCAGCTCCTGGGTGCGTGCGACCAGTCGGCGCATGTCCGCCAGATTTCCGACCAGCCCGTGAGCTCGTGCCTGGAGCAGCACATTGCCGAGCGCGGTGGCCTCGGCGGGCCCTGCGGTGACCGGCACCCCCGTCGCGTCCGCGGTCCACTGGCACAGCAGCTCGTTACGCGAACCCCCGCCCACCAGATGGATCCGGGTCACCTCGCGGCCCGCCAGCCGGGCCGCCTCACGTAGCGTCCTGCGGTGGGCCAGCGCAAGGCTCTCCAGTACGCACCGTACGTATCCGCCCGGGCCGTCCGGCAGTGGCTGGCCCGTGCGCGTGAGCGCCTCGTCGATCCGTGACGGCATGTCACCGGGGGCCAGAAAGACCGGGTCGTCCGGGTCGACCACCGAGGCGAACGGCCGGGCACGCGCCGCGTCGGCGAGGAGCTCGGCCAGGCTCGGGGAGATGCCGTTTCGCTCCCAGGCACGACGGCACTCCTCGAGCAGCCACATCCCCATGATGTTGCGAAGGTAGCGGACCGTGCCGTCCACCCCGCGCTCGTTGGTGAAGTTCGCCGCCCTCGACTCCTCGGTGAGCACCGGCGCGTCCAGTTCGAGACCGGCCAGTGACCAGGTGCCGCACGAGACGTACGCGAACCCGGGTTCGAGGGCCGGGACCGCGGCCACCGCCGAGGCGGTGTCGTGCGAGGCGACCGTCGTCACCGGAGTACCCGCCCGCAGGCCGGTGAGTTCGGCGACGTGCGGCAGGAGCGTCCCCGCCTGCTCGCCCGGCTCCCGCAGCGGAGGGAAGAGGGAACGTTCCAGACCCAGCCGCTCGATCAGCGCGTCGGACCAGGTGCCCGAGCGGGCGTCGAGGAGCCCGGTGGTCGAGGCGTTGGTGACTTCCGCGCCCACCGTCCCCGTCAGCCAGTACACCAGCAGATCCGGTATCAGCAGCAGCGTCCGGGCCGTCGCCCACTGCGCGGTGGAACGGTGGGCGGTCAGCTGGAAGAGGGTGTTGAACGGCAGATGCTGGAGTCCGTTGACGCCGTACAGTTCCTGCGCGCCGAAGCCCGCGAGCACCTTCTCCGCTGCCGCCGCGTTCCGCCCGTCGCGGTAGTGGAACGGAATGCCGAGCAGTGTCCCCCCGGAGTCCAGCAGGCCGTAGTCGACGGCCCACGTGTCGACCCCCACCGAGGTGAGCGGCCCGCCGCGCGCCGCCGTGCGGAGTCCGTCGATGATCCCCTGGTACAGGGCGAGCACGTCCCAGCGCAGCCCGTCGGGGAGCCGCACCGGGGTGTTCGCGAACCGGTGCGCCTCGGTCAGCACCAGTGTGCCGGGACCCACCGCGGCGGTGATCACCCGGCCGCTGGTGGCACCGAGATCGACCGCGGCGAACACCGGGTCGTGTCGTGAAGTAGCAGACATGTCCATACATTCGGTCCGGGCGGGGTTGCGCCCCGCCGTTCAGGGAACGGCCTCAGGGTTGTCCCGCGTTTCCCGGTGGATCGGCGCGCGGCGTCGGACGCGGGGCATCGCTCGGCGGAGGGACGCCCGCGTACGGGATGTATGGGGGCGTTCCGACAGTGTGGCGAGATGCCGCGACTGCCGGCGCACACCCGCCGTGAAGTGCGGGACAGCCCTGGTGGGACGCGGGGGGAGCGCTCGTGGACTCAGCGCAGGAAGGCCGCCGCCACACCGGCGTCGACCGGGATGTGGAGCCCCGTGGTGTGTGTGAGGTCGCCACCGGTCAGCGCGAAGACGGCGTTGGCCACGTGCTCCGGCAGCACCTCGCGCTTGAGGAGGGTGCGCTGGGCGTAGAACTCCCCGAGCTCCTCCTCCTCGATGCCGTAGGTCGCCGCACGCTGGGCCCCCCACCCCGCGGCGAAGATCCCGGAGCCGCGCACCACACCGTCGGGGTTGACGCCGTTGACGCGGATCCCGTGCTCGCCGAGCTCGGCGGCCAGCAGCCTGACCTGGTGCGCCTGATCGGCCTTCGTGGCCGAGTACGCGATGTTGTTCGGCCCCGCGAACACGGCGTTCTTGGAGGCGATGTAGACGATGTCACCACCGAGCTTCTGCGCCCGCATCACCCGTGCCGCCTCGCGGGAGACCAGGAAGGAACCGCGCGCCATGATGTGGTGCTGCAGGTCCCAGTCCCGGGCGGTGGTCTCCAGCAGCGGCTTGGAGATGGAGATCCCGGCGTTGTTCACGACCAGGTCAACGCCGCCGAAGGCCAGCACCGCCGCCTCGAACGCATCCGTGATCTGCTCCTCGTCCGTCACGTCGACCGTGATCGCCACGGCCTTGTCCGTCCCGCCGAGTTCCTCGGCCACCGCCGCGGCGTTCTCCGCGTTCAGGTCCGCGACGACGACGCAGGCACCCTCCGCCACCAGCCGGTGTGCGATGGCCCTGCCGATGCCCGATCCGGCTCCGGTCACCAGGGCGACCCGGGTGGCCAGCGCCTTGGGAGCGGGCATCCGGCGAAGCTTCGCCTCCTCCAGTTCCCAGTACTCGATGCGGAACTTCTCGGATTCCTCGATCGGCGCGTACGAGGAGACGGCCTCGGCACCCCGCATCACGTTGATGGCGTTGAGGTAGAACTCCCCGGCCACCCGGGCCGTCTGCTTGTCCTTCCCGAACGAGAACATGCCGACACCCGGCACCAGCACGATCGCCGGGTCCGCGCCGCGCATCGCGGGCGAGCCGGCGGTGGCGTGACGTCCGTAGTACGCGCGGTACGCCTCCCGGTACTCCTCATGGAGCGCCTCGAGCCGGGTCACCGCTTCGTCCAGCTGTGCGTCGGCGGGCAGGTCCAGGACCAGCGGGCTGACCTTGGTACGGAGGAAATGGTCGGGGCAGGAGGTGCCGAGCGCGGCGAGGCGCGGGTGTGCGGCGCGCGAGAGGAAGTCCAGGACGGGCGGCGCGTCGGTGAAGTGCCCGACCTGCGGACGGTCCGTGGACGCCAGGCCGCGGATCACCGGGGCGAGGGCGGCGGCCCGCTTCCGGCGCGCCGCCTCCGGGAGGGGCTCGCGACCTGGGAGCACGGGCCCGAACGGCTCCGCCGAGCCCTGCTCCGCCAGGAAGGTCTCGGCGGTCCGGATCATCCAGAGCGCGTTGCGTTCGCACTCCTCGGAGGTGTCGCCCCAGGCCGTGATGCCGTGTCCACCCAGCACCACGCCGACGGCGCGCGGATTGGCCTCCTTCACGGCGGCGATGTCCAGGCCGAGCTGGAAGCCGGGCCGGCGCCAGCCGACCCAGGCGACCTTGTCGCCGAAGCACCGCGCGGTCAGCCTCTCGCCGTCGGCCGCGCACGCCAGAGCGATGCCCGAGTCCGGGTGCAGATGGTCGACGTGTGCCGCGTCGACGAGGGCGTGCATCGCCGTGTCGATCGACGGGGCCGCGCCTCCCTTGCCGTGGAGACAGTAGTCGAACGCCTGGACCATCTCGTCCTCGCGTTCCACCCCCGGGTACACGTCCTTGAGTGCGCGTACCCGGTCCAGCCGGAGCACGGCGAGCCCGGCCTCGGTCAGCGTGCCCAGATCGCCGCCCGAGCCCTTCACCCAGAGCAGTTCGGTCTCGCCGCCGGTGACCGGGTCGGTCTCCGAAGCCTTGGCTGAGGTGTTGCCGCCGGCGTAGTTGGTGTTGCGCGGGTCGGAGCCGATCCTGTGGGCGCGCTCCAGGAGCGCGGCGACTTCGGCGTGCGTCGCGGAGGTCATGAGGGGTCCTTCACGGTGGTGGGGCGGGCGGGTGTGCGGGACGTACGGTGCGGGAAGGGAGCTCAGGCGCCCCAGCCGGCCTGCTCGCCGCCGACCCGCTCGGCGGCGATGCGCTCCTGGTTACCGGAGGCGAGATAGGCGGCGAACGGGTCGCGGTGGAGGCCCAGTTCCTCGCGCACCTCGGCGAGCAGCGGCCGGACGTCGGTGTTGAAGGCGTCCATCAGCGCACCGTTGGCGGCCAGGACGTCGCCGGACCGCTGCGCCGCGGCCAGCGACTCGGTGTCGATGAGCAGCGCCTTCGCCGTGGCCTCCTGCACGTTGGTGACGGAGCGGATGACGGCCGGGATCTTGGCCTCGATGTTGTGGCACTGGTCGAGCATGAAGTTGACGTTGCTCTCGGCCTTCAGACCGCCGTTCTTGACGACCTCGTGCATGATGCGGAACAGCTGGAACGGGTCGGCGGCGCCTGCCATCAGGTCGTCGTCCGCGTAGAAGCGGGAGTTGAAGTCGAACGCGCCCAGTTTTCCCTCGCGCAGCAGGAAGGCCACGATGAACTCGATGTTGGTGCCCGGCGCGTGGTGGCCGGTGTCCACGACGACCTGTGCTTTGGGGCCGAGCTTGAGGCAGTGGGCGTACGAGGTGCCCCAGTCCGGCACGTCGGTGGCGTAGAACGCCGGCTCGAACAGTTTGTACTCCAGCAGCATCCGCTGATCGTCCCCGAGCCGTTCGTACACCTCGGCGAGAGCGTCCGCCAGCCGGTCCTGACGGCTCGCGATGTCGTCCTGGCCGGGGTAGTTGGTGCCGTCGGAGAACCACAGTTTGAGGTCGGGGGAGCCGGTGGCGTCCATGATGTCGACGCACTCGAGCAGGTGGTCGGTGGCCTTGCGCCGGACCGTGGGATCCGGGTGGGTGACCGAGCCCAGTCTGAAGTCGTCGTCCTGGAAGACGTTGGAGTTGATGGCGCCGATGCGCAGCCCCAGATCCTCCGCGTGCCGGGTGAGCGCGGTGTAGTCCTCGACCCTGTCCCACGGGATGTGCAGGGAGACCTTCGGTGCGACGCCGGTGTACCGGTGCACCTGAGCGGCGTCCGCCAGCTTCTCGAAGGGGTCGCGGGGGATTCCGGGCTGGGCGAAGACCTTGAAGCGGGTCCCGGAGTTTCCGTAACCCCAGGAAGGCGTCTCGATGAGCTGGGACTTCAGGGCTGCCTTGACGGCCGACACATCAGACATGAGCACCTCGTAAGCAGAGTCATCCGGCGACCGGTCAGGATCGGGGATGTGAATCGTTTCATCCGGACCGTACGCTAGGTTTCAGCTCTGTCGCTAGTCAAGCGGCCCGTCTGGTTCTTCTTGATTTGAATCAATTCACATCAGGCCTCCGCACAGAGTCCGGGACGGCTGCGCGGACGAGGTGGGGGGAGCCCCGGCCGCCCCGACACGCCGCGGCCCGCTCGACGAGCTCTTCCGGGGCCATGGACAGACACTGAGTGCGTGGGAAGGGCGCTTCGACACCACGCGCATCGCGAGGGGCAAACACCCCGGACCGCTCCAAGCGGCGGGCCCGTGGACGCCCGGCGACGCCGCCGGGCAGAGCTCCACTTCCTCGATCCGGTGCCCACCCGGCCCGTCCGCGACCGGGGGGCCCGCACAGACGCGAGGCCCTGGCGGCAGGGCTCCGGGCCTCAGGAGCTGACGGGAGATACCCCATGGAGAAGGTCTTCGAGCTGTACATCCGCACCACGCCCGAGCGACTCTGGGAGGCGATCACCGACCCCGAGATCAGAAGCAAGTACAACTTCGGCGCCCGCGTCACCTCCGACTGGACGCCGGGCTCGCACTTCGAGATGAGTGCCCCGGGGGCCGGTGGTCCACTCGGCGAGGGCCGGAACCTGGAGGTCGACCCGCCCCGCAGACTGGTCCAGAGCATGGTGGCCCTCTGGAGCGACGAGGTGAAGAGCGAAGGGCCGACCCGCGTCACGTGGGAGATCGAGCCCGTCGGCGACTCCTGCCGCCTGACCGTCACCCACGACGAGCTGCGCGAGGGCGCCGACGACCAGTTGTACGGCGGCTGGCCGATGGTCCTCTCCGGGCTGAAGACCTGGCTCGAGACGGGTGAGCTCCTGACGACACCCGGATCCCTGATGTACAGCGGTCAGTAGCCACTGCCGGGCGGTGGGTGATCCCCGCGCAGCCGGATCACCCACCGCGGCCCCCGCGCGGTTGCCCGAACGCATCCGCTCAGCGGTCCGAACCCGTCAGGCTCGGGCGCAGAGCCCGTACGGCGGCGAAGAGCCGTTCCTCGTTCCCCGCGAAGCCCGCGCTGCGCAGAGCCGCGTCCGCCTCCTCGATCGGGGAAGCCAGCAGCGGCATGTACAGAGGGGCGTCGGACGGTTCGGCCAGGGCGGCACGCGTCGCCTCCAGTAGACGGACGTACGCCTGGGCCGCGGCGATCTCGTCGTTGCGCATGTCAGCATCTCCCGCTCAGAGGTGTCGGACCGTCAAGCATCTCCCACGGGTCTGACAACGCGCCTTTCCCGCACCTGGAAGGCCTGCTCAGGCGGGCCCGCTCCGCCGCTCGGCCGACGGCGGTTCCACTTCCAGGAAGCGCCGCCGGCGCGGCCCCCGGTACATCAGTACCGTCCAGCCGAGCCGCCGCAGCACCGTCGTGCACCCGGCCAGCGCCCCTTCCTCCTCGTGGGCCGCTCCGCCGCCCGCTGGACCGACCCACTCGACCCGTACGGAACGGGGGGTCTCGCCCTCGCATACGCGGTAGCCCGTCACCGTCCGCCGTCCGGTCGGACCGACCGCGGAGGCGGAGATCCCGGCGGCCTCCAGAGCCAGCGCCACCGCCCGCACCGGCCGGCGCAGCTCCCACTCCGCGGGTACGCCTTCCGGGTCCGGGTGGCGCGCGTTCGTGAGCCGCCTGATCTGCATCATGCCCTCGAACGCCGCACGCACCGCACCCTCACGTCCGGTCCCCGGCACGGTCATGGCCGGCCCGTCCCCGGTCGCCGGATCGAACCCGCCGTCCCGCGACGTGTCCATGTGCCCCCTTCCCTCGCCCCTCCGCGTGCCAGTCTGCACCCGTCCACCGACAGCGGGGCCTCATGGAGCCGTACCCCGATAAACTCGCGCTCCCAGCACACACCGGAGGAAACGCGCACGTGCCCGACAACGATCCGATCGCCGCACCCGCCACCGACCGGGCCTCGCTGCGCGCCGACTGCGCGAACTGCTTCGGGCTGTGCTGCGTCGCGCTGACGCTGACCGCGTCCGCCGACTTCGCGATCGACAAGGACGCGGGTGAGCCGTGCCGCAACCTCCAGGACGACTTCCGTTGCGGCATACACACCCGGCTGCGGTCGGCGGGCTTCTCCGGGTGCACGGTGTACGACTGCTTCGGCGCCGGCCAGAAGGTCTCCCAGGAGACCTACGGCGGCACGGACTGGAGGCGCGCACCGGACACCGCTCCGCAGATGTTCGAGGTCTTCCCGGTGATGCGGCAGCTCCACGAACTCCTCTGGTACCTCACCGAAGCCCTCACACTGCCCGCCGCCGCACCCGTGCACGAGGAGCTCCGCGGCGCCCTGGCCGCCACCGAACGTCTCACGCGCGCCGACGCGGAGGAACTCGCCGCGCTGGACGTCTCCGCACACCGCGAGCAGGTCGCCGCACTGCTGCTGCGCACCAGTGAACTCGTGCGCAGCACGCTTCCCCGGGGCAGGAAGCGCGACAAGCGCGTCCGCCGGGGAGCCGATCTCATGGGCGCCCGCCTCGAGGACGCCGATCTGCGCGGCGCCGACCTGCGCGGGGCCTACCTCATCGCGGCCGACCTGAGGGGTGCCGACCTCCGCGGCGCCGACCTCATCGGCGCGGACTTCCGCGACGCCCAGCTCTCGGACGCCGACCTCACCGGGGCGCTCTTCGTCACCCAGACCCAGCTGAACGCGGCGAAGGGCAACACCGCCACCCAGCTGCCGCGGTCCCTGGCCCGGCCCACCCACTGGTCCGGCGCCGGGCCTGAGGCCGGCTGAGCGGTGTGCCGGGCGGCACCGGCACCGGTGGCCGCGAGGTCCGAGCCGCGTGCCTTCCGGCGTACTCCGGCGTGCGCCGGTGCTCCTCGACTGCGGCACGCCGGTGTTGTCGGCCTGACGAATCGGTTCTGCGGTCGGTGGCGCGGATGGGGACCTTCCGCCTGGGCACCTATGGGGTGAGAAACGGAACCCCAGCGCCTACTCGGAGGTGGTGGCCGTGCTGCACGGCGTCGATGTGAGCTCCCACCAGACCGACTTCGACACGGACGGGGTGGACTTCGTCTTCATCAAGGCCACCGAAGGCCGTTCGTACGTCAACCCGAGACTCGACGGACAGATCGCGCGGGCCAGGAAGGCCGGGTGCGTGGTCGGCTTCTACCACTTCCTCTGGCCCGGGAACGCCGAGCAGCAGGCCGCCTACTTCGTCGAGGGGACACCGGAGAAGCCGGGCGACCTGCTCGCCGCCGACTGGGAACGGACCGGCGACGGGACGCACGCGAGCAGCAAGGACAAGGACCGCTTCATCCGTGAGGTGAAACGTCTGAGGCCCCACCACCGCGTCCTCCTGTACTGCAACCGGTCGTTCTGGCGCACCTACGACACGAGCTCCTACGCGGGCGACGGACTCTGGATCGCCGACCACGTCACGGCCGGGGAGCCGCGCATCGAGGCGCGCTGGCGCGTGCACCAGTACACCGACACGCCGTTGGACAGGAACGTGGCCGACTTCTCCTCGCGGGATGCCATGCGCTCCTGGGGCGGCGCCTGACGAGGCACGTCAACGCGCGCGTCTCCGCCATCGGCCAATCGGGTGTCCTTTGCCAGCCGGTGGGGGAGCGCTGACGGGGATAGCGCGCGGTTCCGCCGAAGGGGGGTCCATCCTGGTCGCCGAGTCAGCATCCGGCCGTCGACCGAAGGAGTGCCGCAGTGACGACGAGGGGCCCCTCAACATCGGTGGAAGCCGATACCGCCTACGAGGACGAACTGCCCGTTCGGAGTCGTCGGCCGGGAAACGTGGTCGTCAAGTGGCTGACCACCACGGACCACAAGACGATCGGCACGCTCTACCTGACCACCTCGTTCGCCTTCTTCCTGTTCGGCGGCGTGCTGGCGCTCGTGATGCGCGCCGAACTCGCCCGTCCAGGCACGCAGTTGATGTCGAACGAGCAGTACAACCAGGCGTTCACGATGCACGGCACGATCATGCTGCTGATGTTCGCGACGCCGCTGTTCGCCGGCTTCGCGAACTGGATCATGCCGCTGCAGATCGGCGCGCCCGACGTGGCGTTCCCGCGGCTGAACATGTTCGCCTACTGGCTGTACCTCATCGGGTCGAGCATCGCGGTCTCCGGGTTCCTGACACCCCAGGGAGCCGCCGACTTCGGCTGGTTCGCCTACACGCCGCTGTCCGACGTGATCCGCTCACCCGGCGTCGGCGCCGATCTCTGGATCATGGGTCTGGCCTTCTCCGGGTTCGGCACGATCCTCGGTTCGGTCAACTTCATCACCACGATCATCTGCATGCGGGCCCCCGGCATGACGATGTTCCGTATGCCGATCTTCACGTGGAACGTCCTGCTGACCGCTGTCCTGGTCCTGCTCGCCTTCCCGGTCCTGGCCGGTGCGCTTCTCGCACTGGAGGTGGACCGCAAGTTCGGCGCACACATCTTCGACCCTGCCAACGGCGGCCCGTTGCTGTGGCAGCACCTCTTCTGGTTCTTCGGCCATCCGGAGGTGTACATCATCGCCCTGCCGTTCTTCGGGATCGTCTCCGAGATCATTCCGGTCTTCAGCCGGAAGCCGATCTTCGGTTATGTCGGTCTGATCAGTGCGACGATCGCCATCGCCGGCCTCTCGGTGACGGTGTGGGCGCACCACATGTTCGTCACGGGCGGAGTGCTGCTGCCGTTCTTCTCGTTCATGTCGTTCCTGATCGCCGTGCCGACCGGTGTGAAGTTCTTCAACTGGATCGGCACGATGTGGAAGGGGTCGTTGTCCTTCGAGACGCCGATGCTGTGGTCCATCGGCTTCCTCGTCACGTTCCTCTTCGGTGGCCTGACCGGCGTTCTTCTGGCCTCGCCGCCGATGGACTTCCACGTCTCCGATTCGTATTTCATCGTCGCGCACTTCCACTACACGGTGTTCGGCACCGTTGTCTTCGCCATGTTCGCCGGCTTCTACTTCTGGTGGCCCAAGTTCTCCGGCAAGATGCTCGACGAACGCCTGGGGAAGATGCATTTCTGGACGCTGTTCGTCGGATTCCACGGCACGTTCCTGGTCCAGCACTGGCTCGGTGCGGAAGGGATGCCGCGTCGTTACGCGGACTACCTCGCCGCCGACGGTTTCACCGCGCTGAACACCATCTCGACCATCTCCTCGTTCGTGCTGGGGCTGTCGATGCTGCCGTTCCTCTACAACGTGTGGAGGGCCACCCTGTACGGCAGGAAGGTCGAGGTCGACGACCCGTGGGGCTACGGCCGGTCGCTCGAATGGGCGACGTCGTGCCCGCCCCCGCGGCACAACTTCCTGACGCTGCCGCGGATCCGCTCCGAGTCCCCGGCGTTCGACCTCCATCACCCCGCGATCCGCGCCCTCGAGGAAGCGGTGACCCGCCCCGACGAGTCCGTCACGGTCGCGCCGGGTGACAAGCAGGTCTGAACGTCCGGTGGACGACGACCCCTTGAGAGGTGGACGGCATGAAGCGGGACGAGGAGACCGCGCGGGGCCTGGCCCAGGTGGAGGGCTACCTGCTCTGGAACGCCGAGGTCGATGAGGCCCGCCGCCAGGCAGGCCGCTTCACCGATCAGCTGCCGTGGCTCACCGCGGCCCAGCGCGAGGACGTCGAACGCGTCTACGTGACGGACCGGGTGGCGGTTTGCCGCGAGGCGCTCACGAGGATCGCGGGTCGGGCCACCGAACTCCGGGGTGAGTACACCGCACGGTACGAACGCCTTCGGGTGCGCTGTGTGGCCGCGTCCGTCATGACCGTGGGGGCGGTGAGCGGCGCCTGCGCGGCGGTGTCACTGATCAACCGGTGACATCCGTGAGGCCCTCGGGCCCGAGGGCCCGGGTGACGAGCCGCCGACGGACGGGCGCGCCGAGGACGCCCGGTGCTCTGCCGGGCTTCTGCGGAGGATGAGCGTACGGTCAGTGCCGGACCAGGCAGAACGGATGACCGGCAGGGTCCGCGTAGACGCGCCAGCCCCGCTCGTCCGGGCCGGCGTCCAGCAGCGTGGCGCCGAGGGCGAGCACCTGCTCCTGGGCGCGCTCCAGGTCGGCCATACCGAAGTCCTGATGGAACTGCTGGGGGCGGTCCGGGTCCGGCCATCGCGGGGCCCGGTGGTCCGCGACCCGCTGGAAGGCGAGGACGGTCCCGGCCGGTGTGTGCAGGGTCGCCCAGTCGGGGCCTAGGGACCACCGCCGGTCGGGCTGATCCACCTGTCCGCCGAGGACGGCCCCGTAGAAGGCGGCCAGCCGTGCCGGGTCGGGACAGTCCAGCACCACGCATTGCAGTTCGGCGATCACGCGGCTCATCCTACGAGGCCACCGAGGGGTCGGCCGACGAGAGAACGGTGACCGTACGTGCGACCGTCGGCGCACGGTCGCATCACGCCGCACCTGCTGCGCCGCGTGTCTCCACCGGGGCGTCCGGGCGTGCCCGAGGCAACGGTGCCGCAGCAGCCCTCTCACCGTGCCGGTGCGCCGACGCCGGGCACGGACCTGGTGGCGCTCGACTCGTCCGGGCCCGCCGGACGACCGACTCCGCCACGCGCACGAAACCGGCTGACGGCCGGGACGCAGCCGGCTGCGGGCCGGGGCGCGCACACCACCGACGGAACGAGGGCCGGACCCACCGGCAGGCTCGCGGCGGGGAGCAGATCCGTACGGTGCCCCGCGCACACCGTGTACCCGCGCCTCCGTCGTCCCGGTCCCTCGTGCAAGCGGCTCACCGTCAACTCGGGTGCCCGCGTGCCCGGCCCGGAAGCAGCCGGGGGCTGCTTCCGGGCCGGGCACGTGACAGGGAGACGTGACGGCCGGTACTCCCGGCCGGCGGGTCCTGACGGTCAGCCGCGCGACGGGTCGTCAGGGTCCCGGTCCGCGCCGAGCTGCTGGTGAAGCTTCTCCTGGCCGGTGTCGACGTGCTTGCTGTACTTGCCCTGCGTCCGTTCGTCGATCATGTCGCCGGCCTTGTCGACACCCTTCCCTGCCTGGTCCTCGTGGCCCTTCAGCATTTTCTTGATCTTGTCCATGGCGGACATGTCGGATCCTCCTCCGCTCGGCGTCCCCCTCGTCCAGGGTCTCCGCACACGGGGCGTACCGCATCCGCGAGGGCGCCTCGGCGTTTCCGGGGCGTGCGGGACGTGTGAAGGGCGCCCGGATGGGCAGATACCGGTGACCTGAGGAGGTGGTGGCCGTGGGCCGCATCCAGATCGTCCGCCGTCCCAGGCCCCCCGCGGGGCCGCCCCCGCCGGATCTGCGTACCCCGTCCGGACGCGTACTGCCGTACTGACTCCTCGTCCGCCCTCAGGACGCCCCGGCGGCCCGGGGGCGGGCGCGTGAGCGGTACCGGGCCCGCGAGGGGTCTGCGCGCGGCGAGCGTAAGCTTCGGACACATGATCGATCACTCGGGGCGCGCCTCGTCCGTCCGGCGGACGAACTGGGCCGGCAACATCTCGTTCGGCGCACGGCGCCTGCACACACCCGCCTCGGTGGCCGAGCTCCAGGACATCGTTGCCGCCGCCGGTACCGTGAGGGCGCTGGGCACCGGCCACTCCTTCAACACGATCGCCGACACCACCGGCGACCTCGTGTCCGTCGCGGGCCTGCCCCGGTCGATCGAGATCGACCGGGAGGCCGCCACCGCGACGGTCAGTGCCGGGCTGCGCTTCGGCGAGCTGACCGACACGCTCCACCGGAGCGGCTTCGCCCTGCACAATCTGGGCTCGTTGCCCCACATCTCGGTCGCGGGGGCCTGCGCGACCGGCACCCACGGATCCGGGGTCGGCAACCGTTCCCTGGCCGGGGCCGTCCGGGCGCTGGAACTCGTCACCGCGGACGGTGACGTGGTCACTCGGCAGCGAGGCGATCAGGACTTCGCAGGCGCGGTCGTCTCCCTGGGCGCGCTCGGAGTGGTGACCCGTGTGACCTTGGACCTCGTGCCCGCGTTCGACGTACAGCAGTGGGTCTACGAGGGGCTGCCGCGGGACGAGGTGATCGGCCGGTTCGACGCGGTGATGTCCGAGGCCTACAGCGTGAGTCTGTTCACCGGCTGGCGGGGCGATCCGGTCGATCAGGTGTGGCTCAAACGACGGCTCACGGGCGACGGGCCACTCGTCGCGCCGCGGCGCTGGCGGGGTGCGACGCTGGCCGGCGGGCCGCGGCATCCGGTCCCGGGCATGCCGGCCGGTCACTGCACGCAGCAGGGGGACGCCGGCCCCTGGCACGCACGGCTTCCCCACTTCAGGCTCGAGTTCACCCCCAGTAACGGGGAGGAGCTCCAGTCCGAGTACTTCGTAGCCCGGTCCGACGCCGTGGCGGCCTACGAGGCGCTGGAGCGGATCCGCGGAAGCTTCGCGCCGCTGCTGCAGATCGGCGAGATCCGCACCGTGGCCGCGGACGACCTGTGGCTCAGCCCGGCCCAGGGCGGCGACGCCGTGGCGTTCCACTTCACCTGGGTGCCCGACACGGCGGCCGTCACGCCCGTCCTCAGGAAGATCGAGGAGGCGCTGGCGCCCTTCGGAGCCAGGCCGCACTGGGGCAAGGTGTTCACCACGGAACCCGGCAGGCTGCGCGAGCTGTACCGGTACTACGCGGACTTCGAGGAGCTGATGACCAGGTTCGACCCCACGGGGACCTTCCGCAACGACTTCCTCGCCCACCACTTCCCGCTGGCCGGCTGAGGGAGGCGCGGCCCTTCAGGGCGGGCCGCGTCCCTCGCCCGGCCCGGGTGTCCGGTTCTCCCCCGGCGGCCGGGGTGAGAGGTCCTCGACGAGAGCCGCGAGTTGCTCGCACGCCAGTTCCGTCTCCCGGCGGATGTTGTTGTGTTCGGTGACGATCGCGGCCAGCAGAAGGGCGGTGAGGGCCACGCACCCGTTCAGGACGGTGAGGTTGAGCATGACCTCCAGCACGGTGTGGTCGGCGAACGGCCCCGCCCCGTCGGTTCCGGCGACGATCGCCATCACGGACATCAGCAGGGCACACGGTGCGCTGCCCGCCAGCTGGAAGCGCAGGGCGGCCCAGATCAGCACCGGGAAGAGCAGATAGATCATGGAAAGGGGGCTTCTCGTCGCCACGACCGTCACCCCGACCGCGACGACCGCCAGCGCGAGCGCCTCCCCCCACCGGTCCCCCCTGCGGGGCAGCCGCGCCGTGCGCAGGACGAGCAGCAACGGGGTGACCGTGAGCACGCCCATGGCGTCCCCGGCCCACCAGGCCGACCAGACCGGCCAGAACTCCAGGGACGGCAGATCGCCGCTCAGCGCCTGGACACCGACGCCTACGGTGGAACTGAGGACCATGCCTGCCATGGCCCCCAGGAACACCAGGAGGACACCGTCGCGCAGTCGGTCCAGTTCCTTGCGGAAGCCCACCGCCCGTAGGGCGAGATAGGAGCACAGCGGGGCCACGGTGCTCCCGACCGTGATTCCGGCACCCCCGAGCGTGAGACCGCCGCTGATCCAGACGACCATGAGCAGGGCGCCGACCGCGATCGCGGGAACGGCGCGGAGGCCCAGGTACAGCAGGGCCGCCAGGGCGATGCCGGTGGGCGGCCACAGCGGGGTGACGACCGAATTGCCCACCTCCAACTGCCGGAGCAGCCCGAGACGCCCGGAGCCGTAGTAGGCGGCCGTGATGCCCGCCATCTGCAGGACGACGAGGGCTCGGCGTCTGGTTTCCTCGCTGCGGATCACGCGTCTCATCAGACACCGCCCATGGCGGCGGGTGGCCGTGACACGCGGCAGGGGGCCCGTCTCACGAGGGGTCGCGCGGGGGGAGCGCCTCGTGGCGCAGGACCAGTACGGCGGCGTCGTCCTCGTGGCCGGTGCACACGGCGGCTTCGAGCAGTCGGTCCGCGAGTTCCTCGGCGGTGTCACCTACGTGGGAGCTCAACAGGCCTCTGACGCGCTCGAGTCCGTCGCCGATCGGCAGCGAGGGCCCCTCGATGACACCGTCGGTGAGCAGGACGAGCGCACCGTCCTCGGCGAGCGTGCGCCGGGTGACCGGATAGTGCTGACGGGGCGCGATGCCCAGGGGGAGTCCGCCCGCGTCCGCGGTGATCCCCGACCGGCCGTCGGCAGTGGCCCACACGCACGCCACGTGTCCGGCCCGGGCGCTCTCGACCTCCCGGCTGACGGGATCGATACGGAAGAACGAGCAGGTCGCGAAGAGGGCGGAGTCCATGGAGAGAATCAGGTCGTTCGTACGGGTCATCACCTCGCCGGGGTCCTTCGCCGTGCTCGCGAAGGCACGCATGGCGATGCGTATCTGCCCCATGAAGGCGGCCGCCTCGACGTCGTGACCCTGCACGTCCCCCACCGCCAGGGCGAGTGCCCCGCCGGGCAGCAGGAAGCCGTCGTACCAGTCGCCGCCGATGTCGAGACCGTCGCGTGCGGGGGCGTAGCGCGCGGCGGTCCGCAGTCCCGGAAAGACGGGCAGCGTGGCCGGGAGCATCTTGCGCTGCAGCGCCTGGGCCAGCTCGACCCGCGCCTGATGCAGACCCACTTCCTGCCGGGCGCGGGCCGTCAGGTGCTGCAGCGTGTTCAGCACGTCCTCGGCGCTGGCCGACCGGGGAGTACGACGCCGGTTCATGGGCCGCTCCGCGTTACGTCGATTTTCTGCATCCTATTTCGGCCACACGGGTCCGGCGAGCGCTGAGCGCGGCCCCGGAAAGCCGAGCACCGGTGGATCGCGGCTCCGGGAGAGGCGGGCGGGAGTCCCGCCCGTACGCGGACCGGGGGCCCGGGAAGCGCCCGTACGCGTGTCAGACCGCCCGGCTCAGAGAAGCCGTGAGACGCCCGAGCGTCCGCTGGAGCGCGACGATCTCCTCGACCGGCAGGCCCGTGGCCGCGAGGATCGTCCGGGGGACGGGCAGCGCGCGTTCGCGCAGAGCGGCTCCGGTGTCCGTGAGGTGGACGACCACCGACCGCTCGTCCTGGGCGCTGCGCTCCCGCCTGACCAGTCCGGCCGTCTCCAGCCTCTTGAGCAGGGGGGAGAGGGTCCCGGAGTCCAGATGGAGCCGCTCCCCGATCGCCCTGACCGGCAGGGGGCCGTGTTCCCACAGGACCATCATCGCGAGGTACTGCGGATAGGTCAGCCCGAGTTCCCGCAGCGCCTCCCGGTAGACGCCGCCGAAAGCCCGGGAGGCGGCCTGGAGCGAGAAGCACACCTGGTGGTCCAGGCGCAGCAGCTCGCTGTCCGGCAGACCGGCCGGGTCGGAGGAGTGGGGCGGTGATGACGTCATCCGCCCAGGGTAGCTCGCTTCCTGCAATAAGTTGTGCACAATTTAATTGTGTGCCATTCTCGTGGCGGTGACCGGCCCGCGGTCACCGCGTACGAGAGAAGGTCACCCATGGACGCGCTGTACACCGCTGCCGCCACCGCGAACGGCCGTGAGGGGCGGGCGGTGAGCTCGGACGGCCGTATCGACCTCGCGCTGGCGCTGCCGCCGGCTCTCGGCGGCAACGGCGAGGGAACCAACCCCGAGCAGCTCTTCGCCGCCGGGTACGCCGCCTGTTTCGCCAGCGCGATGAGCTCGGTCGCCCGGGAGATGAAGGTCGACGCCAAGGACGTCGCCGTGACCGCGGAGGTCTCGATCGGCAAGGACGACACGGGCTTCGGCCTCGCCGTCGTCATGCGTGTCGAGCTGCCCGAGGCGCTCGAGGGGGAGACCGGCCGCCGCCTGGTGGAGGCGACCCACGCCTACTGCCCCTACTCCAAGGCCACCCGGGGCAACATAGACGTCGAACTCGTCATCGAGTAGCCGTCGTGGTCCCCTCGGCGGCTGGGCCGAGGGGACCGGTGCGGCCCAGTGGGACAGGAGCCCCGCAACCTCCGGCAGCGGCCGGGCCCGCGGCCATGGAGACGGCACTCCGGCCTCCGGGCCGCACTCCTTCGACGTCGTCCTCACCCGGTCGGGTGTCCCGCGGCGCGGCAACCGGTCTTCCCGGTGCCTCCGCCCGGTCACCGGGCCCCTCCCTTCGCAGGTCCGGCGGGGAACGCGTAGACTCGGCCGCCGTTTCCGCCGACCGGCGGGCACCAACCGACGAAGAGGCAGTTCGACGTGAGTTTCGCAGACAGCACCGAGGCGCCGATCTACGCCGGCCTTGTCGAGGAGCAGGGTGACGTACCGGCCGAGGTGCGGCGGGTGGCGGAGGAAACCCTGCGGGAGGTGGACCGCGTCCTCGACTTCAGCTCGATGCGCAGGCCGGCCGCGGTCCGGTAGGCGCGGCGACTCCGGTCCGGCGCCGTAAGCCGCCCGCAGCACCCCTGCCACCCGCTCGGAGGACAGCGTGACCATCAGCCTGCACCGCTCGGCAACCGTCCTGTTCCAGGGTGACAGCATCACCGAGGTAGGCCGGCTGTCGGAACCGGACAACCCCCTGGGGCACGGCTACGTACGGCTGGCGGCCGACCGTGTCCGGGCGGCGCGGCCGGACAGCGGCATCACCTTCGTCAACCGGGGAGTCGGCGGCGACCGTGTGTCGGACCTGTGCGCCCGGTGGCGCGAGGACGCCCTCGACCTCAAGCCGGACGTGGTGTCCGTACTGATCGGTGTCAACGACACGTGGTGCCGCTATCGCGCGGGCGAGGTCACCTCGCAGCGGTCCTACGAGGACGACTACCGCGCCCTGCTCACCGCGGTCCGGGAGCGTCCGGACGCACAACTCGTCCTCGTCGAGCCCTTCCTGATCCCGGTCACGGAGGAGCAGTGGGGCTGGCGCGAGGACCTCGACCCCAGGATCCACACCGTCAGGCGGCTGGCCGAGGAGTTCGACGCCGCTCTGCTGGCCGCGGACGGCCTGCTCAACCAGGCCGCGCGCACCGCCGGGAGCCCTGAGCGCATCGCCGGCGACGGAGTCCACCCGACCCCGCTCGGCCACAGGCTGCTGGCCGAGGCGTGGACGGCACTGGCCGGCCTGTAGCGACCGCCGACCCGCCGGACGCGGACAGCGCGCGAGGCCGAGCGGCCCGGGGTCCGGTGCCGCGAGCCCACGGACAGGAACCTACGCACATGTGCAAGCGGTGCCCGACCGATTTCGGCCAGAACGGGCACCGGCTCGTGCCGCGCTCCGACGCGAGGCGCCCTGCGCCCTGCGGGACCCCGGCCTTCCCGCGTCCGACCTCGCCCTGTCGTTCCCCCCGAAGCGCTTGCGAGCATCGGTGCCGTCATCGTCCGAGCTTTCATGCAATTGCATCCGGAATTGCATGACGGGTGCGATCAAGGGGTAGCCGTTCACCCGGCCCCCGTCCTGGCGTGCGTCAGGGCCCTCGCTCGTGGAAGCCGTAAAGGAATGGACGCGATGCAGCACTTCGAGAACGGCGTACCCGCCAACTCCCTGACCGGGGTGGAATGGACGAAGAGTCATCACAGCAACCCCAGTGGGAACTGCGTGGAGATGGCCCAGCTGCCCGGCGGAGAGGTGGCCGTACGCAACTCCAGGCACCCCGACGGGCCGGCGCTCGTGTACACCCCGGAGGAAGTGCGTGCCTTCCTCGCGGGCGTCAGGGACGGCGACTTCGACCGCATGATCGGCTGAAAGCGCACCGGCACCTTCCCCGTACCCCCTCCCCGGGAGGGTGCCTGATGGCAGACTGGCGTTCCGACGTCCGCCTCCAGGAGCCCGCATGCCCGGCATCGAACCGCTTCAGCACCTACGGAAGCCGACCCTCGCCCCGGCCGCGGGAGCAAGTCCCACCGCCCTGCGCCTGGTTCTGGGAGCTCAGCTCCGGCGGATGCGCGGCGAGGCGGGTATAACCGCCGAGGTCGCGGCCGCCCGGATCCGCTGCTCCACGGCCAAGATCAGCCGCATGGAGACGGGGCACTCCCCGTGCAAGGAGCGCGATGCCGCCGACCTGCTCGCGCTCTACGGCGTCACCGACCCCGTGCGGACGGCGGAGTTCGTCGACCTGGTGCGCAAGGCCGGACAGCGCGGCTGGTGGCGCACGTACGCCGACGTGCTGCCGGACTGGTTCGAACCCCTCGTGGGCCTGGAGGAGGCCGCGGCCTCCATCCGGACCTACGAGGGGCACTACGTTCCCGGGCTGCTCCAGACGGCCGAGTACGCCTACGCGGTGGTCCGCTCCGGTCACCACCTCGAGCCGGAGGAGACCACGCGGAGGCGGGTCGAACTCCGGCTCAAGCGACAGCATCTGCTGCAGCGACCGGACGCGCCGAAGCTCTGGGTGCTCCTGGACGAGGCGGTGCTGATGCGGCCGACGGGTGGGCGCCGGGTGATGCGGGAGCAGCTCGCCCATCTGCTGACCATGACCGAGCTGCCCCACGTGATCGTCCAGGTCGCGCCCTTCGAGGTGACCGCCCACACCTCCCCGGGCAACGGCATCACGTATCTGCGGTTCGCCATGGCGGGGCTCCCCGACGTCGCCTACATCGAGCACCTGACGAACGCCATGTCGGTGAACAAGCAGGAGAGCACCGACGAGTACCGGTGGATCCTCGACTCCCTCAGTGCCCAGTCGCCGAGCCCGGCCGACAGCAGGCTGCTGCTGGAACAGGCACTCGCGCGCTACAGCTGACCGGGATGGCGGGCCGGGCTCGCGAGCCCCTCACCACTTGCGGCCGACACCGCCGTACTCGATCCATTCCTGGGTCTCCTGTTTCGGCGCCAGGTCCGAATCAGGCCGCCACGTCGAGACCTCGACGAGGCCGGGCTCCAGCACGTCCAGACCTTCCAGGAAGACACCCACGTCCTCCTGTCGACGCACCCTGCCCCACTGGTTGTTCGTGCTCTTCGCCATGAAGTCCGTGACGAAGTCGCGGGTGGCCGCGTCCTCGCTCACGAGCTGGCACACGACCAGGAAGCTCCCGGGCGCCAGCCGGTCCGCGACGCGGCGCACCAGGCCCGCGGGGTCGTCCGAGTCGGGAATGCAGTGGAGCACGGACACGAACAGGGCGGCCACGGGCTCGTGGAAGTCGATGAGCCGGCCGACCTCGGGATGGCCCAGGATCGCGTCCGTGTCGCGCATGTCGGCCTGGATGACCGCCGTTCTGTCGTTCTCCTCGAGTATCGCCTTGCCGTGGGCCAGGACGATGGGGTCGTTGTCGACGTAGACGACCCGTGCGGACGGGTCCACGAGCTGGGCGACCTGGTGGACGTTGTCCTGGGTCGGCAGGCCGGACCCGTGGTCGATGAACTGGCGGATGCCGTACTCGGCCGCGAGGTGGTGCACGACACGCCGGAGGAACCGCCGGTTGTTCACCGCCAGCACCTTGGTACTCGGGACGACCTCCAGCAGCTCCTCGCAGGCGACCCGGTCGGCCGGGTAGTTGTCCTTGCCGCCCAGGTAGTAGTCGTACATCCGCGCGACGCTCGGCACGTTCACGTCGATGTTCGTCGGAATGGAGGTGTCCCCGTTGCTCATCCAGCCCCTCGCCGGTCCAGTCGCAGTAGTCCGTATCGGTGAGGAGCCATGCTAGGGACCCTGCCGGAGCGCTGACAGCCCTCCAGGCAGTGTGGCGACATGCACAGCGGTTAATCGGCCAGAGATGGCAGGGCCGGGGGCGGGTGCGGAGCGCCGTCCGCCGGATCCGGCGGGTGTCCGGCCCGCCGTAGCGGGGCCCAGTTCCGGCGACTCTTCCTGGTGAGGAGGCGTGCAGGCATCCCCGGCGCGTGCCGCGGGGGAGTCGGGGGCGAGGTATCGGCTGTCGTTTCAATGCGGCCTGAAATCGCCGTGACCCGGCGACGGGTAGCCGACCCCGCCTCCCGCTTCCCTGCGCTCCGGCACACGGCGGAGGCACGCGAGGCCCTCGGCCCCGGCGCGCTGATCGACGGTTTCGCGCCCTGCCCCGGCGTGAGCTGCCGGGACGTGACCCGGCGCGCGCCCCGTCGCGTGCCCGGCTCGGCACACCCTTGTGCGTAAGGTCGTCGTCATGGTGCATGTACTGAGCAGCAGGGTCCTGCTGAGGCCCCGCGACCCGCAGGCCTCCCGCGACTTCTACGGGGACGCGCTCGGACTGGCGGTCTACCGGGAGTTCGGTACCGGCCCGGAGCGCGGGACGGTGTACTTCCTCGGCGGCGGTTTCCTCGAGGTGTCCGGACGCTCCGACGTCCCGCCGACGGCCACGCTGCGGCTGTGGATGCAGGTGGCCGACTGCTCGGCGGCACACGAGGAACTGGCGGGGCGCGGGGTGCGCGTACTCCGTCCGCCGGTACGTGAGCCCTGGGGCCTGATCGAGATGTGGATCGCGGATCCGGACGGACACCGCATCGTGCTGACCGAGGTACCCGCCGATCATCCCCTGCGCTGTCGCCCCTGACGGGTGTTGTCCTTCATCGACTTCGGCGTTTCCGTGGTCATGGGGCGACGGTCCGTGTAGCGTTTGCGGTAGCTGTCATGGTTCCGAAGTACCGGTCGCCCGTGAGTACGCTTTCGCGGGCTTTTTTGCTGTTCAGAGTCTCTGAGGACCAGGGCGATCACCTCCGGTTCCCGCAAGGTGCGGGAACCGACCTATGAGTCCCCTTGGAGGACAAAATGGCCAGCGGTACCGTCAAGTGGTTCAACTCGGAAAAGGGCTTCGGTTTCATCGAGCAGGACGGCGGCGGCCCGGACGTCTTCGCCCACTACTCGAACATCGCCGCCCAGGGCTTCCGTGAGCTCCAGGAGGGCCAGAAGGTGAACTTCGACGTCACCCAGGGCCAGAAGGGCCCGCAGGCGGAGAACATCACCACTGCCTGATCCGCTCTCGCGCAGACGCCCGCTCCCGTCACCGGGGGCGGGCGTCCGCGGTTGCGGGCGGTCCTCGTCTGTCCTGCGGCCGCGACGGCCGGATCGGCGGGCCGCTACCCGTATCTGCCGTGCGGGTCCGCCCGGCTCGTACACGCAGCGGCGGTCGGGTGGCTCCGGCACCGCCGCCGGAGAGGCTCGCCCGGTCGGTGACCGTGGACCGTGTCCACGCCGGCGCCGGTCACCTGCCGACGTACTGCGCGAGGTGCTCACCCGTCAGGGTGGAGCGGGCGGAGACGAGGTCGGCGGGCGTGCCCTCGAAGACGATCCGGCCACCGTCGTGACCGGCGCCCGGGCCGAGGTCGATGATCCAGTCGGCGTGCGCCATGACAGCCTGGTGGTGCTCGACGACGATGACCGACTTGCCCGACTCGACCAGCCGGTCCAGCAGGCCGAGCAACTGCTGGACGTCCGCCAGGTGAAGACCCGCGGTCGGCTCGTCGAGGACGTAGACGCCGCCCTTCTCGGCCATGTGGGTGGCGAGCTTGAGGCGCTGCCGCTCGCCGCCGGACAGTGTGGTCAGCGGCTGGCCCAGGCTGAGGTAGCCCAGCCCGACATCCGCGAGCCGGACGAGGACGCGGTGCGCGGCGGGCGTGTGCGCCTCACCGGCGCCGAAGAAGTCCTCGGCCTCGGACACCGACATGGCGAGCACCTGACTGATGTCACGGCCGCCCAGCTGGTACTCCAGTACCGCAGGCTGGAACCGCTTGCCCTCGCACTCCTCGCAGGGGGTGGCGACGCCGGCCATCATCGCGAGGTCGGTGTAGACGACGCCGACGCCGTTGCAGGTGGGGCAGGCGCCTTCGGAGTTGGCGCTGAACAGGGCCGGTTTCACGCCGTTGGCCTTCGCGAACGCCTTGCGGATCGGGTCCAGCAGCCCGGTGTACGTGGCCGGATTGCTCCGCCGTGAGCCCTTGATCGCGCCCTGGTCGACCGAAACGACACCCTCCCCGGCGGGAATCGACCCGTGCACGAGCGAACTCTTGCCGGAACCCGCGACACCGGTGACGACGACGAGCACCCCGAGCGGAATGTCGACATCGACGTCGTGCAGGTTGTGCGTCGACGCGCCGCGGATCTCCAGCGCGCCGGTGGGCTTGCGGACCGTCTCCTTGAGCGTGGCCCGGTCGTCGAAGTGGCGGCCGGTAAGGGTGCCTGCGGCCCGCAGTCCGTCGACCGTGCCCTCGAAGCAGACGGTGCCGCCCCCGCTTCCCGCCCCGGGGCCGAGATCGACGACGTGGTCGGCGATCGCGATCGTCTCCGGCTTGTGCTCCACGACGAGCACCGTGTTGCCCTTGTCGCGAAGCCGCAGCAACAGGTCGTTCATGCGCTGGATGTCATGGGGGTGCAGGCCGATGGTGGGTTCGTCGAAGACATAGGTGATGTCGGTGAGTGCGGAGCCGAGGTGGCGGACCATCTTGACCCGCTGGGCCTCGCCACCCGACAGGCTCCCCGAGGGCCGGTCGAGCGACAGATAGCCGAGGCCGATCTCCACGAAGGAGTCGAGGGTCTGTCCCAGCGCGGTGAGCAGCGGCGCCACCGAGGGTTCGTCCAGCCCCCGGACCCAGGCGGCCAGATCGCTGATCTGCATCGCGCAGGCGTCGGCGATGCTGATCCGCCTGATCTTCGAGGAGCGGGCGGCTTCACCGAGCCGGGTTCCGTCGCACTCGGGGCAGGTGGTGAAGGTGACCGCTCGGTCCACGAACGCGCGGATGTGCGGCTGCATCGCCTCCCTGTCCTTGGAGAGCATCGACTTCTGGATCTTGGGGATCAGGCCCTCGTAGGTGAGGTTCACGCCCTCGACCTTCACCTTGGTCGGCTCCCGGTGGAGGAAGTCCCGCATCTCCTTCTCGGTGTACGCGCTGATCGGCTTGTCCGGGTCGAGGAAGCCGGACTCGGCGTAGAGCCGCACGGTCCAGAAACTGTCCGACTTCCAGCCGGGAATGGTGAACGCGCCCTCGGCGATGGACTTGGAGTCGTCGAAGAGCTGGGTGAGGTCGATGTCGGAGACCGTGCCGCGACCCTCGCAGCGCGTACACATACCGCCGGTGCGGCTGAAGGTCGCCTTGACCGCCTTCTTGTTGCCGCGCTCGACGGTGATCGCGCCGCTGGCCCGCACCGAGGGCACGTTGAAGGCGAACGCGCCGGGCGGGCCGATGTGCGGCTCGCCGAGTCGGCTGAAGAGGATGCGCAACATCGCGTTGGCGTCCGTGGCGGTGCCGACCGTGGAACGGGGGTCGGCGCCCAGGCGCTGCTGGTCGACGACGATCGCGGTCGTCAGCCCGTCGAGCACGTCGACCTCGGGTCGCGCCAGCGTGGGCATGAAACCCTGGACGAAGGCGCTGTAGGTCTCGTTGATCAGCCGCTGCGACTCCGCCGCGATGGTACTGAAGACCAGCGAGCTCTTTCCCGAACCGGAGACACCCGTGAACACGGTCAGCCGGCGCTTGGGCAACTCGACGCTGACGTCCTTGAGGTTGTTCACGCGTGCGCCGTGCACGCGGATCAGTTCATGGCTGTCGGCATCGTGCTGCTCGGGCGACTGCGGGTCGGTCTTCGGTGCCATGCTCATCATCTCTCCTGTACGAAGGGGGCCGCTCGCGCGGACCCGGTGGTGCTCCTCGGCTCGGTCCTGCGGACGTCGAGCAGCAGGTCCGGTCGCCTCGTCGTGCTGTCGTCGCAGCGGCCCACGTCCTTCGGCGGCGGTGGCCCCCGGGGGTGCGGGGTTCCCGGGGCCGGTGCTTTGCGGGCGTGCTCGGCTCACGTCCGTTCAGGACAGGACCGGTTCGGTCCGACGTGCGGGCGGCCGGGTGCGCCGGGGGAGGCCGGGCACCGGGTGACGTTCATGGTGACTACGCTAGCCGCGGCTCGGGGGCGATGCTTCTCGATTCCTGATCCATCCTCTCCGCCGTCCCCGCTGGTCACCGACTGCGGGGCAGCACCCGCACCTCTGCCTCGGGCTTTCCCTCACCCGTGGCCCGCCACGGGTGAGGGAAGGCCGGGTACGGCATCCCTCCGACACGTGCGTGCGGCCCGGGCCGCACGTGAACCGGCGAGGAATCGCCCCCGTCCGTGCGCCCGCGCCGGGCGGTGTCCGGTGCCTTCCGGGCCCGTACTGCCACGCGGGTAAAAGGCCGGGATAAAGTCGGGAGTAAATGCGCTACGGTGACGGTGGAGGTGATCATGCCGACCGAGGAAGAACTGTTCGACGCGGTGGACGCGTTGCTCCAGGATGAGCCTGAGCTGCCGTCTCCGCAGGAGCGGGCCCGGCTGCGGGAGGCGGCCGGTGTGACCCAGGCACGTCTGGCGCAGGCCCTGCAGTCGACGACGCAGACGGTGAAGAACTGGGAGAACGGACGGAGCGAGCCACGCCCCCCGCGCCTGCAGGCCTACCGGCGGCTCCTCGATGGCTGGGCGCAGAAGTACCCCGCCGACGCCGCCCTTGCTGACGCCCCTGTTGTCGGGACGGCCGGCGCACCCGTGGGGGTACCGGCCAAGGGCCTTCTGCCCGCCCCGGCCGGACCAGCCCCCGTCGCCACCCCTCCCGCCCCCGCCGATCCCGCCCCCGCTTCCGAGCCTGCCGGGGGGCAGTCACCCGCC
>NZ_MDKB01000001.1:1548977-1614157 GCF_001715295.1 Streptomyces griseus
CGGGCCCCGGCCCCCGATGTCGCGCCCACGCGTCCGGTGCCCGCCGGAAGGGAGCCGGCCACCCGGACCGCGGACCGTGCGACGACCGCCCCGCACGTGGAGGCGGGCCCGCTCGGCGTGCTCGACGGCGACGGCTCGGTGTACTGCGCCAGGGGCCTGGTGCTCGAATGCCGGGCCACCACACTCCCCGCCCTGGCCGAATGGACACTGGCCGAGGCGAAGCTCGGCACGCCCCGGCTGCACCGCTGGGGCAAGGACAGTGACCCGCTGATCGTCCTCACGGCGGCGGCAGCGGAACGCCTCGGCCTCCCCGCCGTCCTCGACGACCGCAGGAACCTGCGGCTGCCCGACGACCACAAGGTCATCAGGCAACTGCAGCGGGCGAAATGGAAGCTGACGAAGCGAGGCTTCGGGCCGTGGGCGCGGGTCTACCGTCCGGCCGTCGACGGGCGGCGCCGGTGCGTCCAGTTCGCCGTACTGCCCTGGGGAGCACTGGACACGCGCTCGTGGGGGAGCGCCGACCGCCTGCCCCCGCAGGACCTGGCAGCGGTACTCGCGGCCTACGCGTCGCGGGTGATCACCCCGCGCGGGTCGACGGCCGTGTCCGGCCTCGAGCTGATGACGGCACTGCGCCCCCCGACACGACCGGTCAAGGACGACGCGACCGGCGCGTGGGTGTCGGGCCCGACGCCCGGTTCGCTGACCGCACCTGTCGATCCGGCGCCTCCCGAGGCCCCGGCGGAGCACCCGGTCGCCGCCGCCCTCCACGCCCGCACCCACACCCGCACCCCCGCCGAGGTCCTGGACGAGGAGGCGTACGAATGGACGCGCGACCCCCAGCTCCTCACCGACGCCGAATGCGCCCGCCCGTATGCCGTAGGCATCGATGTGAACACCGCGTTCCTGGCCGCCGCCAACCGGCTGGTGGTGGGCCTCGGCGGACCGGTGCACGTCCAGGCACCCGCGTTCGACAGGAAGACACCGGGCTCCTGGCTCGTCGACCTGTCCGGCATCGAACTCGACCCCCGCCTCCCCTCCCCGTTCACCCCTCACGGCGCCCGGCCCGACGGCCCCGCCTGGTACGCGACACCGACCGTCGCCTACGCTCAGGAACTCATCGACACCTACCGGCTGCCGGTGCGTCTACGCCCGTCGGAGGCATGGATCCGTCCTGAGGCCGGCCCTTACCTGGACCCCTGGTACACCCGTCTCAGCGAGGCGTACAAAGCCACCATGGCCGACCTCGGCGTCACCTCCGGAATGCCGGAGGGGGAGTTCCTGAGGGCCATGGAGCAGCACAAGCAGAGCGATCCGGCCACCACCGCGGTGCTCTCGGCGATCAAGTCGACGATCAAGGGGGGCATCGGCAAACTGCGCGAACGTCCCCAGGGGGCGCGGTACACGTTCGGTGAACGCTGGCCCGCCCTCGAACGGCCCACCTGGCGCCCCGACATCCGCGCCGCCGTCATCTCGGCCGCCCGGGTCAACATGCACCGCAAGGTGCTCAAGACGGCGCTCGCGACCCAGCAGGGCCCGCCGCCCACCGGCCGTCTGACACTCGACGACGGCGCACTCGTGCCCATCGCCCTTCTGTCGGACTGTGCGGTCTACCTGTCCGACGGCCCCGGCCCCCTGGACGTCCTGCCCCGTACGGCCGACGGAAAGCCCGCTCCGGGAACGTTCCGGCTCGGCGTGTCGCCCGGCATGGTCAAGCACGAAGGTACCCGGGAACTGCTCTGGGCCGTGCAGATGCTCGATGAAGGACTCAATCCCGCCCGGCACATCAAGGGCGACGACCAGGACACCGGGGAGTAGGAACACCGCATGGGGATCCTCGAGGACAGCCTCGACCAGGCAGCGGCGAACACCGTCACCCGGCCGGCGCCCAAGTCCGCGAACGCGCAGATGCGCTACCTCGTCAAACAGTTCAAGGGCACCGGAGCCGTGGCCGACGCGCTGGGGATCTCCCAGCGCACGGTCGAACGGTACGTCAGGAACCAGATCAGGCAGCCGCGTCCCGACCTGGCCGCCCGTCTCGCGCGCCAGGTCCGCGAACGGTGGCAACCACGGGTGAGGGAACGGGCGAAGAGGATGGCCGCGACCACCACCGGCATCGTCGTGGAGACCAGGGCGCGGTTCGGCTTCACCGCCGCACCCGGCACCACCGACGACGGGCGCGTCCGGCGTATCACCCAGCACCTCCCACCGGAGTACGCCGCACGGCTCTTCGATGCCCGGACGGCGGGCGCCACCGAGCAGCAACTCCGGGCCGTGGTCGCCGAAGGACTCCAGGAGCAGTACTTCAAGGACGGCGGCCGGCGCGCCCAGGGGGTGCAGGTCGAGTTCACCGACATCGACTACATGGAGATCGAATTCTGAGTCCGCCGGTCGACACCCCGGTTCCCGTCGTGTGTCACTGAGCGCTTCATCCGGCGAGTGAGCGTGCGCGTGGGCGACCGGAGTGTTCAGTCTCGTGTGTGGATGAGCTGGTCGGCCAAGCGTCGAGGAGGGGCTTCATCTGGTGGTAGTAGGGCTGCTTGTCCTGCTTGAGCCACGCATCCGCCGGCGAAGTCCGGGACCAGCAGCGGCCAGCGCTCGCCCAGACTCTCGAAGCCCTGCTGCCGGCGGGCGGAATCAGGCACTCCAGCCCGGCCCCGTGACGCCGGCCCGTCCTCCAGGGGCACCGCCGCACCCGCCCCGACGCCGTCGCCCGCCCGGCCGACAAGTCCTTCACCGGGACGATGACGTCCGACTTCCCGACCTTCCACGTCACCGTCCACGTATGCGGCCGGCCCGGCCCCGGATCCAGGAAGTCGGTGGCACGGTCGGACAGCGAGTACGGCAGCACAAGGTCGTCAAGGCGGCAGGCAGGGGACCGCACCGGACCTGCCTGACCCCCTCGACCACCTGTACGTCACCCATGGTGAGAGCACACCGCAGAGCAGACGCCGTACGTGGGGAAAGGTCCGAACCGACATCACCCACGGGTCGTACCGGCGCCCTGCTCAACTCGCCGGACGAAGTGCTCACGCGGAAGGGAGAACCCGGGGGTCAGCTCCGGTCTTGCGCGTACTGAGCTGCGTACCAACTGGAGTCGATGGCGGGATTGCTCAAAGTTCCCCAGAACCGGTCGTCAGGTATCGGTGGCAGTGGCGGATTGCCCAGGTCCGCATGGAGATCCGCACGCCAGTCGACGGTGAAGTGACTCCGGATCTCCGCGCTCTCGCACACGGACCTGTAGGCGGACCCCCAGATGCCGAGGGCTATCTTCTCCGCGGCCCACCTGAGAGCGGGGTCTCGGCCGGTGTCAGCCTGCGCAAGCACCGCGCGCAGGCGCAGGGCGAGCGGATCGGTCTCGTCCGGCCGTGGCGGGGTCTCGCCGCGCTCCCACGCGTTCAGGGCTGCCGCGACCTCCGGGTAGTTGTTCAGGCCCGTTTCGACCGCCAGTCTGCGCAGTTGCTTCTGCGCGGCCACAACCACCTGTTCGAACGGCAGGGTCGCGATCAGCGCACCGAGTTCCCCGTGTCCGTCCAGGTGGCTCACGTGGAGGAGGTCGGTGGGACTGTGGGACAGGTCCAGCTCCGGCAACTGCTCGTCCGGTGCGGGAAGGGGCTCGTCGGCGCTGTACTTCGGCCTGGCAGGCAGAGGGTCCTCCCGGAACAACCGGCCGTTGAACGTGACGATACCGGCAGCCTGGCCGCGCTCAAGCTGGTCGGCCTCTTCGGCCAGATACTCGCCCAGCGAGTCGGCCTCCCCGAAACTGGTGCCGGTCTCGTCGAAGAACCGCCCGACCGTGCCGAAGGAGTCCCGCCCGGTACGGCAGTCCACCAGAAGGCCGTCCGACGTCACGTCGTAAGAACCGAACTTCACGTAGCCGTGAAGCCAGTAGTCCTCGGCCTCCCCGTCGATGCCCTGGTCGATGCCGCGCATGAACCCGGTGTCCCCGAGGATTCCGCTCACCCCGAGCAGCCGGTCGCCCGAGCTGAACCGGAATGCCTCAGGTCCCTCCAGCGCCCCGTCGTGTCGGAGAAGGGAAGCGACCAGCTCGGGAGGAAAGGTGACACCGAGTTCCTCTTGTGCTGCCGCGATCTCGTCGTCCCCGGCGGGCGGCCGGAGCGTGGCGAAAGTGCGAGGCGCGTGCTCGCGCAGCCACGCGTCGATGCGAGTCCATGAGGCCTGGACCAAGTCTGCTGTCATAGGGCCGACCCTAAAGTCCGCCACTGACACCGGGGTCGTCCCTCATCGGTCCTGTCCGCCGTGCCGGCGTTCGGACCGGTGATTCAAGTGGCCCCGTGTCCCGGCTCACCAAGCCGTCGGCACCGGAAGTGCGGTCACCGGCTCACGTGCTCACTCGCCAAGTGAAGCGCGCAGTCACCGTCGTGCCACCGAGCCGCAGCACGACGGTTGTGCCGAGGCAGGCGGTCCGCCACCGGGACCACCGGCCGGTGAGTCGCTCAGTGGATTTCCGGATCGAGGCGCAGTCTCAGCTGTCCAGCCCCGCTGCCCACGTGCGTCGGCGCAGCACGTAGTCGCTGAAGAGGTGTCGGCTCGGGTCGAGCAGTTCACCCACCTCCGCGTCGCCGCGCCGCGCGTCCGGCAACGGATGCCAGCACGCCACCGCTTGTCCGGCCCAGGTGCGCAGCATCCTGTCCGGGGCATCGAGCAGACCGACCGCCGCCCGTAGGGCCACCACGCCGCCGCGCGCGTCCAGCAGCCGGAATGCGCCGACGCGGACGTGCCGCGGCCGCTCGGAGGTGGTGAGTGCGCCTCAGCAGCGGGTCGGCGGGTAGTTCCCGGGCCGAGGGCAGCAGGGCGGCGGCCGTCCCGCGGGCGATCCCGGCGGCCGGGGCGTCGAGGAGCGGCCACAGCTGGTTCGCATCCACGCAGGCCGGTGCCCGCAGCCCTGCCACCGCCCGCGCCCGTGCCCCTACCGGGTGGGCTGCCGGAGTAGCGGTGACGACGGCCGGTGCCCTCACGGCCGCTGCCGAATGGGGAAGCGTCGGCCTACCTCCGTCCGGTGAGGGCACTCTCGATCAGGTCGACAGTCGCGCGGGGGTCATCGACCTGCAGAACCAGGCGCGCGTACTGCTCGTCGGCGAGTTCGATCACGAGGGCCTTCGACGGATCCTTGACGTCCCAGAAGACCCTCTCGCCGTCCTGGTGGAAGGTGCCCGCGATGATCACGCCGGGTAGGTGGGAGCCCGGTGCGCGGATTCCCTTGGGTTCGCCGGCGATGCCGGGATCGACGGTCGCGCCACGGACGTGGGCCAGCGGGACGGTCAGGCTGCCTTTGAGGGCCCAGAACTTGTCGAGACCTTCGATCACGACGACGAGGTTGTCGCCTTCGATGCGGATCAGTGCCATGCCGGTTTCCTTATCGGGTGAGAGAGCCGAGACCTCGGACCAGAGCGGTGGCCGCGTCGTCGGGGTTGCCGCGCAGGATGATGCCCAGCGCCGCGGCCGTGAGGGCGGTGGCCAGGTCGGCGGAGACGCCGAGGGCGTCGGCGATCGCCTGGTCGACGGCTGCCAACGCGGCTTTCACCTCGACGGCGACCTCCTCGTCCACCGGTGCGCGTTCGACCGCCGCGAGCAGAAGCAGACCGAGGTCGGCCGACGTGATGAGCCGCAGCGCGGCCGCGGCGTCCGATGCGCCGGCGAGGGTGTCGAGCAACGGGCGGACGTCGTCGGCGAGGTGACGGCGCAGAGCTGTCAGGTAGAGGCCGCGCTTGCTGCCGAACGTCTTGTACAGGCTGTTCCGGTGCACGCCGAGGTGGCTGACGAGGTCGTCCACGGACACTCCGTCGTACGCACGTCCACCGAACAGAACCACGGCGGCACGCACCGCTTCGTCTTCGTCGAATGCTCTTGGCCTGCCCATGACCGTTACGGTAGACCGTTAAGGAACGATCGGTCAAGAACGATCGTTCCTTAATTGTCGTTCCCTCCGCAGCGCTTCTCCTCGTTCGTCGATCCCCTTCTTCGGCGGTCCTGGAAATCCGACGGCAGTCGTTCGTAGGGTGCGCCGGGTGCGTGGACGCCGCCGAAGAGCGTCTCCGTGGAAGTGCCCGCAGTCTCCGGCCGGACATCCGGTATCTCCGATCGCGGGGACGGAAGGCCGGCGAATGAGTACGTCCGACCGGTCGAGCGCCTCGTCGTGCCGACCGGACTGCTGCGACCGGTTCCGTCCGCCGGCCCATCCGGCTGGTGGCACCTCCTGAACTTCGGCTCGGCGACGCTTCCGTGAGGGTGCGGCGCACATGCGGCGGCCACCACCCCGGTTCCGGACAGTGCGACCAGGGGGCCTCGGGCAGAGACCTTCACGTCCTTCTCCCGGTGGCCCTGTGCCGGGCCCGTCCGCGCAGGCCTCCGGCCCGCCGCGCCGGTCGGAGCGTGGCGGGCACTAACGTCGACGCATGGACAGTGATCGCCAGGGCTGGCGCCGGTGCTACCTCAGCGGGGCGGTGTTCGCCGTCTGCATGGCCGGCACCACGCTCCCGACCCCCCTCTACGGCCTCTACCGGGAGAAGTTCGGCTTCTCCGAACTGATGGTCACCGTCGTCTACGCCGTCTATGCCTTCGGTGTCATCGGTGTGCTGCTGGCGGTGGGCAACGCCTCCGACGTCGTGGGCAGAAGGCCGGTCCTCCTGTGCGGCCTGGGATGCGCGGCACTGAGCGCGGTCTGCTTCCTGACCGCCGACGGAGTGGGCTGGCTGTACGCAGGCCGGATGCTGTCGGGTCTGTCCGCAGGCCTGTTCACCGGGGCCGCCACCGCGTACGTCATGGAGTTGGCGCCCTACGGCGGCGGCTCCAGAGCATCGCTCGTGGCGACGGCCGCCAACATGGGGGGCCTGGGCTGCGGTCCGCTGCTCGCCGGGATCCTCGCCCAGGACGCTCCCTGGCCCCTCCATCTGCCGTTCGCCGTGCATCTCGCCCTGCTGGCAGGCTCGGTCGCCGTCCTGCTGAGCCTTCCCGAGACCGTTACGGAACAACAACCGCTGAAGACCGTACGGCCGCAACGGCCGGCTCTGCCCGCCGAGGTCCGGGCGGTGTTCAAGCCCGCTGCGATCGCCTCGTTCGTGGGATTCGCCCTGTTCGGGGTCTTCACCTCGGTCAGCCCGGCGTTCCTGGCGGAGTCCTTGGGGGTGTCCGACCGCGCGGTCAGCGGACTGGTCGTCGCACTGGCCTTCTTCGCCTCGATCGCGGGGCAGTCCGCCGTAGGCCCGCTCGGTGTACGGCGCTCGCTTCCCCTGGGTTGCGCCCTGCTGTTGGGCGGGCTGGCGCTGCTCGCCGGCGCCCTGTGGTGGGAACTCCTGTCGCTGGTGGTCCTGAGCGCGCTGGTCGGGGGTGCGGGGCAGGGGCTGGCGTTCCGCGGCGCCCTGGCCGCGGTGGCCGAGGCGTCTCCCGCGGACCGGCGCGCCGCGGTGATCTCCGCGCTGTTCGTCGTCGCCTACGCGGGCATCTCCGTACCGGTCATCGGCGTGGGCGTCCTGGTGGGGCCCGTCGGACTGGAAGGCGCGGGGCTCGTGTTCATCGCGTGCATGGCCGTTCTGGTCTCCTCCGCCGCCACCTACCTGTTCCGGCGTCCGCTGCCAGTGAGCACCTGAGGACCTCGGCAGGGTCCGGCGTACGCGCGTCGAGCATGACATCCCCCTGCCCTCGCCCAGCGGCAGCCCGTGGAAGGTGGCCGGGCCGACGCCATGCGCTTCGCACCGTCGTGCGGGCGCCGCGAGTCGCCCAGGCCGGTCTCCCGGCTGGGGGCCGCCCGCCCCGGATGGGTCGTTCCGACGTGTCCCGGCGTGCGGGTCGTCGTTGACCAGGGCATGAATCTGCGGTCGATGTCCCTGATGGTGGTTGTCCTCGCGAGTGCGACCGGCTGCGTATCCGTGACGGCCGGCCCGCACGCCCCCGGCCCGGCCGTCTCCGTCCGCCCCCGGTCCGTACCCGCCGCGCAGGGATCGGCCGCAGCGGGCGCACCCCCCGCCGTCCGCGACGTCCTGGGCGTCTCCGGGGAGCGACCCGGCGGGAGCGGACGGAAGAGGGAGGCGAAGCGTGCCCCGGAGCATCGAGCATCTGCGCCCGAGCCGCCCGCCGGGAAGGAGGTGTGGGAGCGGCCCCACCGAGACGTCCCCGTCCGTCCCCGGCCGCGCCGAACGGACACGCCGGGCGCGGCCCTGCCGGAGCGGACGTACGACATGGGTTCCGTGTGCGCGGCCGGTCGGGGGGTCGCCTCCGCCGAGATCATGGGGCTGTGCCGCAGGACGTACGGACGCTGAGGTCACCCGCTCCGCAGACTGCCGGTGGGGCGCCGCGTGGCCCGGCCCCCGGGCCGCATCGTCGCCGGACTTCTCGCGGCAGCCGAGCGCGCCCTGTCACCACGGGCGCAACGCCTGCCTACGGCCTGCCCGTTCGCGCGCAGAGGCCCGTACGGCCGCGACCGACGTTCCCGCTCGCGCCCTGTGCGGCGGGGAGGAGGGGGGCGGACGAGCGGGCGGCAGGACCCCCTGGCCGATACCAGCCATTAGGTTAGGCTAACCTTTGTCGCGTGAGATCTGGTGAAGAGACACCCGGCAACCCGAGGCGTGGCCACAGACTGTCGGCCACAGCGGTGACCGTGGCGTACGGCGGACTCGACGTCGTGCACGACGCGGCCCTGACCCTGCGACCCGGCGAAGTCACCGCACTCGTCGGGCCGAACGGCAGCGGCAAGTCGACCCTCCTGCGCACCCTGGCACGACTCCAGCGGCCCAGGACGGGGGCGCTCACCCTCGACGCCACGACCGACGCCCTCGCCCTGACCTCCCGTGAGTTCGCCGCCCGGGTGGCTCTGCTGACGCAGAGCCGCCCCACGCCCAGCGGCCTGACCGTGCGGGACGTCGTGGAGTTCGGCCGCTATCCCTACCGCGGGCGCTGGGGCGGACAGGACCCCGACGGCGCTGCGGCGGTCGACCGGGCCCTGGACATGACGGGGGTGAGGGAGCTGGCCGAACGCGGCGCCGAGAACCTCTCCGGCGGGCAGCTCCAGCGCGTCTGGCTGGCCGGGTGCCTCGCCCAGGAGACCGGCGTGCTCCTCCTCGACGAGCCGACGACCTACCTCGACCTCCGCTACCAGATCGAACTCCTCGACCTCGTACGCGATCTGGTGGACGACCACGGCATCGCCGTCGGTGTCGTCCTCCACGACCTCGACCAGGCGGCCTCCGTGGCCGACCGCATCGTTCTCCTCCGCGCGGGACGCGTCATCGCGGACGGCCTGCCCGAGGACGTGCTGACCCCGGAACGCCTGACCGACACGTACGGCATCCGGATCGACGTCGACACAGACCCCCTGACCGGCAGCCTGCGCACCCGCGCCATCGGCCGCCACCACACCAGAAGCGAAAGGCTCGGCACCACCTCATGAGACGTCTCCTGCTCAGCGCGGCCGCGGCAACCGCCGCCGCGCTCACCCTGGCCGCGTGCGGAACGACCGAGCCGGCCGCCACCGACTCGGGGAAGGGCTCCGACCGCATCACCCTCACCGACGCCTCCGGCACCGAGGTCAGGCTCGACGCGCCCGCCACCAAGGTCGTCGCGACCGAGTGGAACGTCGTCGAGAGCCTCCTCACCCTCGGCGTCGACCCCACGGGCGTCGCCGACGTCAAGGGATACAAGACCTGGAACACCGCCGTCCCCCTCGAGAACGCCCCCCGGGACATCGGCACCCGCGGTGAGCCGAGCATGGACACGATCGCCTCGCTCGCGCCCGACCTCATCGTCGCCACCACGGACCTGCCCGCGTCCGCCGTGAAGCAACTGCGCAAGGTCGCACCCGTCCTCGAGGTGAGGTCGGCCGATGCCGCCGATCCGGTCGGGCAGATGCTGGAGAACCTCGACCTCATCGCCGAGGCCACCGGAACCCGGCAGCAGGCGCAGAAGGCCAGGCAGCAGTTCGAGGACAAGGTGGCCGAAGGCAGGAAGGCACTCGCGGACGCCGGCCTCGCCGGGACGGAGATCGCCTTCGCCGACGGCTACGTCACCTCCAACCAGGTCTCCGTCCGCCCCTACACCAGCGGCTCACTCATCGGCGCCGTCAACGAGAAGATAGGACTCGAGAACGCCTGGACGCTGAAGGGCGACAAGAGTTACGGCCTCGCCGCCACCGACGTCGAAGGCCTCACCGCCCTCGGCGACGACGTCCGGTTCGCCTACATCGGCAGCGACGGTGACAAGAGCAGCACGCCCTTCGACGGAGCCCTCGCCGACAACGCGGTATGGACGTCCCTGCCCTTCGTGAAGGCCGGCGAGGTCCACCGGCTGGACGACGGCATCTGGATGTTCGGCGGGCCCCGGTCGATGGAGGCGTACGTCGACTCGGTCGTCGAAGCGCTGACGAAGTAGCACGATGGCCGTCACCGCAGAGATGTCCACTGCCGCCCGCCCGTCGACGGCCGCGTCCCGGGCGGGCGCGGCCGCGGTGGCGACCGTCCTCGTGCTCCTGGTGGCCGCCCTCGCCGTCGCCGACATCACGCAAGGGACGGCCGCGGTCGGCCCCGCCGAGGTCTGGAAGGCACTCACCGGTCGCGCCGAGGCGGCCGACGCGTCCGTCGTCGTGGCGTCGCGGCTGCCCCGGATGGTGGCCGGACTCCTCGTCGGTGCCGCGCTCGGCATGGCGGGCGCCGCCCTCCAGGCCGTCGGCCGCAACGTACTGGCGTCCCCCGACACCCTCGCGGTGAACGCCGGTTCGTACCTGGCGCTCGGGCTGGTCGCCGTCACCGGCACGTCACTGCCGCTCCTCGCGTCCTCCGGGGTCGCGTTCGCCGGAGGCCTCGCGGCGGCGGCCGTCGTGCTCGCGTTGTCCGGTCCCGGAGCGGGCACCGTCCGCCTCGTGCTCGCCGGAAGCGCCCTGGCCCTCGGCCTCGGATCGGTGACCCAGGGGCTGCTCCTGCTCTTCCCCGAGCAGACCGAGGGGCTCTACCAGTGGAACCAGGGCAGCATCGGCCAGAACGGGTTCGACGCCGTGGTGCGGATGGCCCCCGTGGCCCTCGCCGGCCTCGCGGGGCTGCTGCTGACCGCCCGCCGGGTCGACGCACTCGCCCTGGGCGACGACGCGGCCCGCGGACTCGGGGTGCCGGTGCGCTCCACCCGCGTCACGGTGGTCGTGTTCGCCGCCCTGCTCTCCGCGGCGGCGGTCACCCTCGCCGGTCCCATCGGGTTCGTCGGACTGTGCGCCCCCGCCCTCGTCCGTCCGCTCGGCCGCCGGTTCCGCGTGTTCGCCCGCGCCCGTGCGCGCGTCCCCATGGCGGGCCTGGCCGGTGCGACGCTGGTTCTCGGGTCCGACGTGCTGCTGCGCGCTGTCGTACCGGCGGAATCGGCGGTGCGGGTACCCACCGGGGTCGTCACGAGCATCGTCGGCGCCGTGTTCCTGATCGGCATGGCGGTCCGGGCGCGGGACACCTCCGAAGGTGCCGCGCAGGACCGGGTGCGCCTCCGTAGCCGGGCGGTGTTCCTCACCACCACCGGCGTCCTCGCCCTCGTACTCGCCGGCGCGACGGTCGCCGCCGTTCTGCTGGGCGACAGCCCCCTCCTGCTCGGCGACGTGGTCAACTGGTCGCAGGGCCGGGCCGGTCAGGCCGTCTCCTTCGTCCTCGACACACGTCTGCCGAGGGTGCTCGCCGCACTCCTCGCCGGTGCGGCACTCGCTCTGGCCGGAACCCTGGTCCAGGCGGTGACCCGCAACCCACTGGCCGAGCCCGGCGTCCTCGGTGTCACGGGAGGGGCCGCGCTCGGCGCCGTCGTCCTCGTGACCACGGTCCCGGCCGTCGGCTCCTGGGGAGTGGCCGGGGCCGCGTTCGCGGGAGCCGCCGTGAGCGCCGTCGTCGTCTTCGGACTCGCCGCACGAGGCGGATTCCCGCAGAACCGGCTCGTCCTGGTCGGTATCGGGTTCGCCACCGGCACCACGGCACTGATCAGTCTGCTCGTCGTCCTCACCGACCCGTTCAACGCGACGAAGGCCCTCACCTGGCTGTCGGGATCCACCTACGGGCGGACGCTGCCCGACGTCGTGCCCCTCGCGGTCGCCCTCGCCGTGGGCTGCGCCGTCGCGTGGGTACGGCGGAGGGAACTGGACCTGGTGTCACTCGACGAGGACACTCCGAGGCTCCTCGGCCTCAACCTGACGTCCGGACGGCTGGGCTTCCTCGTGCTGAGCGTGCTGCTCAGCGCCACCGCCGTGGCCGCCGCGGGAACGATCGGCTTCGTCGGTCTGGTGGCACCGCACGCGGCGCGAGCCCTCGTCGGCAGGCGGCACGTCCGGGTGGTGCCGGTCGCGGTCCTGCTCGGATCCCTGCTCGTCTGCACGGCGGACCTGCTCGGCCGCACGGTGATCGCACCGGCCCAACTGGGTGCCGGTCTGATGACGGCCGTGATCGGAACGCCGTACTTCCTCCACCTCCTGGTCCGCAGCCGGAGATAGGGCGCGCCGGGCCCGTCCGGTTGCAGGCGTCGTCGCCGTCGCGTACGGCCCCTTCCCCGGGCGAGCCCGGGGAAGGGGCCGTACGCACGGGGGGCCCGGTCGGCCCCGGCCCGCCTGGATCGCGGGATTGTCAGTGGCGGGTGCGAAGCTACGGGTATGGACGAGCAGATCATGCGGAAGAGGGTCTACGGAGGCGACCACGACGACCCCGATCCCGGCCCGCGGCCAGGGCGGTCGTACGTCGAACTCGTGGGCGGCCCCTTGGACGGCCTGCTCCTCGACGTCACCGGCCGGACCGCGGAACAGTTGCGCGAGGGCGTCTCCCTGCCCACGGAACTCGGCCGCTACGGGGCGGGTGGACGGGCGCTGTACGAGGCACGTGACGACGACCCGACCCTGTTCGACTGGGACGGTGACAGCCCCTGAGGCCACCGCGCGTGCCGACTCCGCTTCCGGTCCCCTGTGCGTGTGTCCGGCCGGTCCGCTGCCCGGACCCACCGTTGATCCACGCGGTCCGGGCAGCGCGGCCCGGGCCGGGCAGGCCGCCGCTGCTGAGGTCTCCGGCTCGCGTGCGAACCGGTGCTCCGGCGCCGGTGACCGGCGGCCGTCCCGAGCCGCGCCACGACGATCTGCCGCGGAACGCGGAACGGGCCTGCCCGACCGCCGAACAGCCTCCGTGGGGGAAGGAGCTCAGGCCGGGACCGGGGCCTCGTCGTCGGAGACGACAGGCGCCGGGGCGACCGGGCTGTAGAAGACGGACCGCCCCTGCTTCGAGCGTTCCAGGACGCCTTGGGCGACACCCTGCTCGAGGGTGTTGCGCACGACGGTGACCTGCACCTTGCGCTTCGGGTGCGACTCCGCCAGAGCGGCGGCGACCTCGGAGGCCGACTTCGGCTCCCTCTGACCCGCCAGGTAACCGGTGATCAGCTCGCGCCATGTCGGCTCGCCCGCAGCGCTCTTGGCCGTTGCCTTCTTCTTGGCAGCGGACTTCCGATCCGTCTCCACCTCGGCCTTGGCCGCGCGTGACCCCTTCTGCTGCGCCGACTTGCCCTTGGGGCGGCGTGCTGCCGGCACGGACGCCGACTTGCGGGACCTCGCAGCCGTTGGGGCGCTCTTGGCGCTGCCGCCGAGCACCTCCTGCATCTTGCTCAGCACCTGCTCGCTGTCCTGCAACTGGACGAGCTCGTCCTGCAGCCGGGTCAGATCCGCACGCACGCGCTCCTGCTCACTCCGGTTCGCCGCGAGATCGTCGGCGACCCTCTGCGCGTAGTCGGCGGTGACACCTGACGGGGGAGCGTTTTTGGCCATGAGTGCCTCGTCCTTCGATGTGTGGGAAACGGGTATAGCGGCTGATGCTACCCACCTCAACGGAGAGAACGTCCCGGTGGACACCATCCCGACACACTCATTCCTCACTCGTGTCCCCTCGCCCTGTCGGCAACTTCCCCTGGGGCAGGCTCCGGTGGCGTGAAGTCGACGGCGGCACGCGGCACGGGGCGTACGCCGGATTCACCGGCAGCCGCAGGACTACGCGGACCTCCCGTGTGGCAGTCCGGAGATTCCGGCGCTCCGAGGGAGGCGGGATCGGTTGCATCCGGCGGCCGGCCGCCGCCCGGTGGGGTGCGGTGACGGCCGAGCGCCAGGCGGTGTCCCGGCCGGGCGGTCCACGACCGCCTCAAGGCCGGCCGGCTCCAGGAGCAGGTCATGATGGCGGCAGCGAAGTGCGGGCGGGGGAGTGCAGTCGCCGCCTGCGGACGAAGGAGAAGTGCGATGAGCGGAAACGGCGCTGACGCCGTCCGGACGGGACCCCTGCGGCAGGTGATGCGAGGACGGGACCCCGGAGAGGCCCACCGGGCGTCGACGCCGCTGGAGCTCCTCTTCGACCTGACCTTCGTGGTCGCCGTCTCCCGGGCGGCGGCCCAGCTCCACCACTCGCTCACCGAGGGCCATGTGGGTCCCGGGATCGCCGCGTACGCGGCGGTGTTCTTCGCCATCTGGTGGGCGTGGGTGAACTTCACCTGGTTCGCCTCCGCCTACGACACCGACGACGTGCCCTACCGGCTGCTGACACTGTTGCAGATGGCCGGCGTCCTCGTCCTGGCCTCCGGGGTGGACGCCGTGTTCACCGACGACGACTTCACCGTCGTCGTGGTCGGTTACGTCATCATGCGGGCGGCACAGATCACCCAGTGGCTCCGGGCCGCCGCGGAGCACGAGGAGGGACGCGCCGGCGCACTGAGGTACGCCGCAGGGATCGCCGTGGTGCAGGTGGCGTGGATCGCCCGCCTGTGGACGCCGGACGCATGGGCCTGGCCCACCTTCCTGGTCCTCGTCGCGGCCGAGTTGGCCGTGCCGGCCTGGGCCGAGTCGCGGGGCGGTCCGACCACCTGGCACCCGGGACACATCGCCGAACGCTACGGCCTGTTCACGATCATCGTCCTCGGTGAAGTGATCCTCGGCTCGCTCGCCGCCGTCCACAGCGCCGTGGCCGGACAGGGCCTGTCCGCACCCGTGCTCATGATCGCCGTCGGCGGCCTGCTGCTGGTCTTCTCCCTGTGGTGGATCTACTTCACCGGCACCGACGCCGGACTGACGACCCTGCGCACGGCCCTGGTCTGGGGCTACGGCCACTACGCGGTCTTCGCCGCCCTGGCCGCTATCGGCGCGGGTCTGGAGACCGCCCTGGGCGCCGTCGAACACCACGGACATCTCTCCGGCAGGGGCGCCGGCCTGTCGGTCGCCGTCCCCGTCGCGATCGCGCTGCTCGTGCTGGGGGCGCTGCACCGGGTCACCGCGACGGGCACCGTGGGCCACGCCCTGCCGGTGGTGACCGGTGCGCTCGTGGTGCTGGGTCTGGGCTTCGCCGTGCCGGTACTGGGAGTCGGCGGCGCCGTACTGGGGATGGGCCTGGCCGTGAGTGCCACGCTCGCGGTTCACCTCTTCGCCGTACGCCACGGCCGAGGCAGTACGGTGGCCCCGCGCCGCCCGGGCCCGTAGAAGCCCGCGCACCTGGCGGCCGTAGCCGGGGAAGCCGGTCTCACGCCCGCTGCCGCCCGACCGGACCCGCCTTGCCCGCTTCCCGGTGGGCCGGCCCGTCGGCACGACGCAGGAGACCGGCCGGTCACGGCCCGGACAGAGGGTGGGCAAGGGTGACTTTCGGCAGTTCCGGCGCGCCCCGGCGCCTGCGTACGGTGGGGCGCGTGGACAGAGAAATGATCAAGGCCGTGGTGCGGCGAGCCCTCGGCCCGGGGTGTCTGTTGCCCCTCGCCGCCGCGGCCTGTGTCGCGCTCAGCACCGCCAGCTCGTGGTGGGCCCTGCCGGCGGCGGCAGCGGCGTTCTTCGCCGGGCGGGAGCCGGGCAGGACGGGACCGGCGGTGCTGGTGCTGGTCGCGGTCGTCGCGGGCGGGGTGGTCGCGGTGGCCGTCGTTCCCTCGTGGCTGCTGATGGCAGGTCGTTTCGTGGCCGTGGTGGTGGTCGCCGCGATGCTGCCCTGGTTCGCCGGGCGATTCTGGCGGCAGTACCAGGAGCTCGTCCGGGCGGGCTGGGAGCGGGCCGACCGGCTGGAACGCGAGCAACAACTCGTCGCCGAGCAGGCGCGGTCCCGGGAACGGGCCAGGATCGCCCAGGACATGCACGACGTCCTGGGCCACGACCTCAGCCTCATCGCACTGTCGGCGGGCGCGCTCAAACTGGCTCCCGGGCTGGACGACACCCATCGTGCCGCCGCGGGGGAGATCCGCGCCAGAGCGGCCGCTTCGGTGGAGCGGCTCGGCGAGGTGATCGGCCTCCTGCGGGAGCAGGCGGGCGACGAGCCCACGCGCCCGTCCGACACCGGCATCCGCCGACTCGTCGACGACGCCGCGGCCGTGGGGGTCGCCGTCAGCCTGCGGACGGAGGGAGACCCCGGCGCCGTTCCGACCCGGACCGCGCGGGCGGCCCACCGGGTCGTACAGGAAGCTCTGACGAACGCGGCCAAACACGCCCCGCAGGCGCCGGTGAGCGTACGGGTGACACACACGTCCGAGGAGACGACGGTCCACGTCCGCAACGGCCCCGCCCCGGCAGGAGGCGTCCCGGCCGGCGTTCCCGGCACGGGGCGGGGCCTGATCGGCCTCGACGAGCGGGTGCGTCTGGCCGGCGGTGTGTTCGGGCACGGCCCCTCGGGGGCCGGCTTCGAGGTCACCGCGCGGCTCCCGCACCGGCCCACCACCCGGCGTCCGGCCGAAACGTACACGGTGCCGGCTCCGGAACTGCCCTCCGAGCACGCGCATGCCCGCAGCCGGGTGCGGCGGGCACTGGCCACCGCCGTCGTGCTCCCTCTCACGGCATGGGCCGTCCTGAGCGCCGTACTCATGGGGTGGGACATCCGTTCGGCCCAGATGTCCGTGCTGGACGCCGGTGACTTCGCCCGGCTGAGAGTGGGTCAGGACCGGGACGAGGTACAACGGGTGCTGCCCGAGCGTCAGACCACCCAGCGGCCGGTGGCCGGCGAACCGACAGGGCGAGGGATCACGTGCCAGTACTACGCCATGACCGCGAACCGCTTCGAGGACCGGTCCGGAGATGCCTACCGGCTCTGCTTCCGGGAGGGGCGGCTGCTGACGAAGGAGACCCTGATCCCAGGGGCCCGCAACACGGAGGAGGGGTGAACCACCGATGATCCGGGTTTTGATCGCCGACGACGAGCCCATGATCCGTGCGGGCGTCCGGGCGGTGCTGTCCACCGCCGCGGACATCGACGTCGTCGCCGAGGCGGCCGACGGCCACGACGCGGTCGAACGGGTCCGCCTCCACCGGCCTGCCGTCGCCGTGCTCGACATCCGGATGCCGGGAATGAGCGGGATCGAGGCCGCGGCCTCGATCCGGGCCGCCGTGCCGGAGACCGGGGTCGTGATGCTCACGACGTTCGGCGAGGACGATTACATCCTCCAGGCGCTCGGAGGGGGCGCCGCCGGCTTCCTGATCAAGTCGGGCGAGCCCGAGGAGCTGATCGCCGGTGTCCGCGCGGTGGCCGACGGCGCCGCCTACCTGTCACCCACGGTCGCGGCGCGTGTCGTCGCGCACCTCTCGGCCACGGGCGCGGGTGCTCTGGCCGGTCGCCGCGCCGCCGCCCGGGAACGCGTCGGCATGCTCACCGCGCGGGAACGCGAGGTGCTGGCCCACCTCGGCAGCGGTCTGTCCAACGGCAGGATCGCCCGAAGGCTCCATGTGGTGGAGGGGACGGTCAAGGCCCATGTGAGCTCCATCCTGGCCCGGTTGGGCGTCGAGAACCGTGCCGCCGCGGCTGTCGTCGCGCACGAGGCCGGCATCGTCGTCGCCGCCGAACCGCCTGCCGAGAGCTGACGCCACCGTGCGGGCGAGCGGAAGGAACATGAGCAGCACGGCTGCCACCACGCAGGTGGCGAGGACCGCACCGGCAAGCACGTCGTGCGGGTAGTGCACCCCCACCATGACCCGCAGGAGTGCCGCCGCGCCGGCGAGCGGCAGCGTGATGGCGGCCAGGCGCGGCACCAGAAGCGCCAGGCCGACCGCGAGCCCGGTGGCCAGAGTGGCGTGGTTGCTGGGGAAGGACCAGTCGCCGGGCGGCGGGCACGGGGCCACCGCCTGCGCGGCATCGTGCAGGACTCGGCAGGGGCGCGCCTCGTCCACCACTGTCTTCACGGCCTCACTGAGGGCATAGGCGAGTACGGTGCCGACGCCGGTGAGGACCGCACCGGCCGATACCCGGGCGTCGCCGCGCCGGACCGCCCTCCACCAGATCCCGGCCAGCAGGAGGCCGAGGAGCACCAGGGTCCCCTCGGTGGCCGCCTCCAGCAACGGGGCCAGCCAGGAAGGAGCACCCGCCACCATCGCGGTCACCGTTCGGTAGGCGGACGCGGAGTCACCACCTCGTACCTCCACGGCCGAGGCCGTGCCCAAGCCGCCGGGAGCGAGCCGCACGACGACGGCCGCCCCCGCGCCCAGCACGGCACATGCGGTCAGCGGCCGGGTGGTGCGGCCGAAACTCGGGGTCCTGCGTTCGGTTTCATGTTTCATGCGACCGAACCTAGGAGCGGGGGAGTGCGAAGACCCGGGCCGGAAGGCAGGCACCACCCCTGACGATCGTCAGGGGCGAAACGGACCACCGCCCGGCCTGTGCAGACCCTCGTCGCGCAACGGCCCACCGCCCGTCCGGGTCGGAGGCCACCATGGTGCCCGGCAGCGGCCCGCAGGCGTGCGTCCGCCGCCCCGGGCGTGCGGGGAAACGGCCGGGCACGGCTTCCCGGCCCTACGGCCGAAGCGGACCGCGGTCCACGGCGCCCGCCGGCCGAGCCCGCGCTCCCGTGGCCCCGCCGCTCCGGACGCCCTGCAGGCTGTCGCCGAACGCCTCGGCCAGCTCACGCCATTCGGCCCGTGGCAAACCGGATCCGCCCTGGCCGTCGGTGACCACCCTGGAGCGCCACGTGGTCGGCGCCGGCGTCGACGTACTCCTCCGCACGGGCCTTCACCCGCACCGTGTCGCCGAGAGCGAAGAGGGCGTCGAGGAGCCGGACGCTGCCGCCGCCCTCGAAGTCGCTCCCCGAGGACCCCAGGCGCAGGAGGTTGTCGGTGGCAACGCTGCGCACGGTGCTCGCGCCAGACCGGAGCGGCCGTCAGTCCACCTGGGGCAGGTGGCCCGACTCCAGCGTCCGCAGCGCGCGCGAGGCGTCGAACGGCAGGATCGTCACCGCGACGTGCGGCAGGTGGACCAGCGCTTTCGCCATCGCCTCGCCGGTCCCGCGGTGAAGCAGCTTGCCGAGGGCGCCGGCGTACAGCCGCCGGGGCACGAGCACCGTCAGCGACGTCTCCCCGTCCCGGGTGGTGCGGACTGCCAGTTCGCGCATCGCGTTGCGCAGCCGGCGGTCCGGGCAGGCCACCAGCTCCAGCGGCACGGAGGTCGCGGACGTGGACTCCCAGACGGCCGACAGCCGTCGCGCGTGGGCCTCGTCGATCGCCAGATGCACGGCCTGGATGTCGTCGGGCCTGAGTTCATGGGCGTACCGCAGTGCCTTCAGCGTCGCCAGGTCCAGCGTGTCCACGAGGACGAACACGCGGTGGCGGCGCGCCCGCGGACGGTCGGCGCCCGGCGGCAGCCGCTGCAGCGCGGCGGCCTCGTGCCGGTACTCGCGGTTGATGCGGATCAGCGCCCAGACACCGAGCGGGAAGACCACGACGACCAGCCAGGCGCCTTCGGCGAATTTGGTGAACGCGAAGATCAGTACCACTGCCGCGGAGACGGTCGCCGCGAGCAGGTTGACCGTGATCTTCGAGCGGCGCCACCGCTCACGTCGGCGCAGATGGTAGGCGGTGAGTCCGGCCCCGGCCATGGTGAAGGCGGTGAACACGCCGATCGCGTACAGGGCGACCAGTTTTTCCACGCTTGCGCCCGTCGCGAGCAGCAGCGCCAGCGAGACGACGGTGAGCGCGATGATGCCGTTGGAAAACGCGAGCCGGTGCCCCCGACGGGTCAGCAGCCGTGGCAGGAACCGGTCCTCCGCGACGAAGCTCGCCAGGATCGGAAAGCCGGTGAACGGGGTGTTGGCACCGGTGTAGAGGACCAGCGCGGTCGCCAGCTGCACGAGGACGAGGCCCGCCGTGCCCAGGGGCCCCTGCCCGAAGGCGAGGTGCGCCTCCTGAGCGATGACGGTCGGGGTGCCGTCGGTGTACGGGACGGCGTGCGTGAAGTGCGCGAGCGTGGAGACACCGAGGACCAGGACGGCGAGGACGACACTCATGGTGATGAGGGTGTGCCGCGCATTGCGGCCCTGCGGTTCGCGGAAGGTGGAGATGCCGTTGGAGATCGCTTCGAGCCCGGTCAGGGACGAACCGCCGTTGGCGAACGAGCGCAGCACGATGAAGAGCGAGGCGCCCTGCAGCCATCCGTCCCCCGGAGTGCCCAGCGGCACGACACCGGGGGCCCGGAGGTCGGCCTGCGGCAGACCGCCCGTGAGCCCGCGTACAGCCGCGACGAGGAGCACGAGACCGATGGAGGCCATGAAGAGATAGGCGGGCAGTGCGAACATCCTGCCCGCCTCGCGGACTCCGCGCAGATTGCCGTACGCGAGCAGGAGGATCACTGCCACGGAGACCGGCACCTGCAGGTGGTCCAGACCCGTCCAGCTGTTGCCGACGAGGTGGGCGAGCGAGATGAGAGCGTTGGTGCCCGCCGATACCTGGACCGCGACGGTGACGATGTAGTCCACGAGCAACGCCACGGCGGCGATCTGGGCCACGTTGGGGCCGAAGTTCTCCCGGGCGACGACGTACGAGCCGCCCGCCCGCGTGTAGATGGTGACCACGTCGCTGTAACAGAGCGTCAGGAGCAGCAGCACCAGCAGGATCGCACCGGTCACCGGCATCACCACGGTGAACGCCGCGGCCCCGATGACGGGCACCAGAGCGCGGAGGATCTGCTCGGAGCCGTACGCCGACGAGCTGATGCAGTCGGAGGCGAGCACTCCGAGCGCCGTCCGGTTGCCCAGCTTCTCGTCGCGGATGTGCTGAGTGGTGAGCGGCTTCCCGAGGAGGCGTCGCTTGACGCGGTACATCGGCCGGTCGAGGGTCATGCGTCCATGAGAACGAGTGGCCGCCCCGGAGCCGCGCAGGCGCCACGGGCGGGCACTCGGACGGCATGGCCCCCCCGCCCTGGACTCCGGTGGTCGAACGGGCGTTCCGGCGGGCCGGCCCGTGGCACGACCGGCGCAGGGGACGCCCCGTGTCCGTGGCCCGGCCCGTGCGGACGAGCGGTCGGGAACTCGAGGCGCCGTTCCGTTCTCACGTGGTGTTCCCGCCCCGCCCTCCGCCGGGCCGTGCAGGAGCCACGGTGCCCTTTCCGCTCAGCGCCCGGCGGAGGAGTCGCCTGTCTCCGGGGGACCGGCATGACCGTGGCCGGCCAGGATCAGGGTCTTCGCCCGGCTGAACTCCTCGTCCGTGATGTCGCCGCGGGCGCGAATCTCGGACAGCTTGGCCAGATCGTCGACACTGCTGCGCCGGTCACCGCCCTCGGTCGCCCGCCTGATGCGGGCGTCGAAGGCTTCCTGCTGGGCGTGGGCGTGCTTGATCTCCCGGCGGCCCATGCCCTTGCCGCGGGCGATCACATAGACGAACACACCCAGGAAGGGCAGCAGGACGGTGAGTGCCAGCCAGCCGGTCTTCTCCCATCCGCTCAGGGCGTCGTCCCGGAAGATGTCGGTGACGACGCGGAAGAGCAGAATGAACCAGAGGATCCACAGGAAGAACAGGAGCAGGCTCCAGAACACGCTGAGGATCGGATAGTCGTACGCCAGGTAGGTCTGTGCGGCCATGTCTGCACCCATGTCGTTTCCTCCGTCCAGGCGCTCACTCGGCCACCGCTCGGTGTCATCCTCAGTGTGGGCTCCGTAGGGCCCTCTCGCCTGCCGAAGGGGCTTCGCGCCTCACCCGGGAGGGGTGAGGCCGAGGATCCGGGTGCGGGCCGGGCCCGCACCGGGCACGTCCGTACCGCTCCCTCCAGGTCCGTACGTGGCAGCACCGGCACGTGTCACGCTCCCCGGGCTTCGTGCGGGGCGGTGCGGGCCTGCGCCCGGCCCGGTTGCTCGCCCCCGCGCCGGGAACCCCAGCCCTGCAGTCCCGCACACCGCCGCCTGCCGGGCTCCCGCTCCGACCGGGCGGGGGGCAGGTCACTCCGCGCGACTCACGGTCCGCGCCAGAGGTTGGCGAAGGCGGCGTTCTCGATGCTCCGCCTCTGGCGCACGGCCTCCAGTTCCATCACCGCGTCATGGACGGCGGCCACCACGGCCGTGACCGCCTCGCCGTCCAGGCCCGGCTCGTCGTCGGATCGACCGGCGTCGATCCCCACGGCTGAGGCGAGGGCTGTCAGGACGGGTTCCCCTTCCTTCCAGCGCTCGGATGCCCTGCGGCGGGCAGGCGTGTCGACCGGTTCCACCCCCTTCGACCCGAAGGACAACAGGCCGCCTCGCTTCCGCGTCAGCTCCCCCTCCTCCTCCAGCGCGGCCTGATACGTGGCCGAGAGATCCCGCCCCCGGCGCCACAGCCAGTCGTCGATCCGCTCGTAGGGCGGCTGCCGGGTGAGCTGCGCCGCAGCCGCGTCGAGAAGCCGATCGTCCGGCGTGGGCGGCAGATCCGGCACGATGCGGTCGCCTTCCACGGCAACGGCCCCCCTGCCGATGAGATCGATCAGCTCGGCACCCGCGAGAGTGAGTGACAGGTCGCCCTGCCCCACGGTGTGCTCCCGCCTCGGATCCATGGCGATGATGAACAGGTCTTTCGCCGTGGTCATGAACGGCTCCCCTCGGAGACATCGGCAATGGTGCGCACCCCCGGCCCGGCCCCCGGTCCGGAGCCGGTGCGACGGCGTGGGCTCCTCAGGACCATTATCCCCTCCGCCCTGGCAGCCTGACGGCGCCCGCACGCCGGGTGAGGCCGGACAGCGCCCGGACTCGTGAGGGCCGGATGCCGGGCCCCGACGCGCCGGAGCCCAGCACCGGCCGATCCACGCGGACGACCCGGTACGAACGGCGCTTCCGGCAGGCTGTGTTCACCGGGGCGGTGCGACAGGAACCCGCACGATTCCGGAGACCCGACGCGGAGCTGGAACGGGCCGCCCGCAGCGGCAGCGGTGCCGGTCGGCCCGGGAAGAGCACCGCACCCGCCGCGAGGCCGCGCCCCACGCCGAACCGCCGCGTGGAGCGCGGAGCGAGCGGTCGAGCCCGCGGGCGACCCGGCCGGCCGGGCGCCACGCTCCGGCTGCCTCTCGACGCCCCGCACCGCGGCGTAGCGGTCGATCGAGCCTGCGGCATTCGGCGCGGCCCCAGGCATGCGGTCTCTGCCCGCAGGGATCGGTACGGCCGCCCGGACAACTGCCCTGGCCGGCGGAGGTGTTAGCTTCTTGCCCGTGGTGGAACACCAGGACGGGACCAGGGCGGCCTACGACGCCGTCGTCGAGCTCTACGCGTCGATGTTCGCCGACCGGCTGGAGAGCCAGCCGTTCGCGCGGGCCATGATCAGTACCTTCGCTGAACTGGTGCGGGGGACGGGCAACCTGCGGGCAGCCGATGTCGGATGCGGGCCGGGCCATCTGACGGCGATGTTGCACGACTTGGGGCTGGACGCCTTCGGGCTCGATCTGTCCCCGGCCATGATCGCCCACGCCCGGCGCGCATATCCGGCGCTCCGGTACGACGAGGCGAGGATGGAGGCTCTGCCCGTCGAGGACGATGCGCTCGGCGGAGTGCTGGCCCACTACTCGATGATCCACACCCCGCCCGGTGAACTCCCCGCGCTGCTCGCCGAACAGGTCCGTGTCCTGGCACCGGGGGGTCTCCTCCTCGTCTCGTTCTTCGGGACCGAGGGGACGGAGCCGGTCCGCTTCGATCACAAGGTGGCACCCGCCTACAGCTGGCCGGTCGACCGCTTCGCCGAAGCGCTGGACGGGGCCGGGCTCTCCGTGATCGCTCGGCTGCTGCACGACCCGGCCTCCGAACGCGGCTTCCTCGACACCCATCTGCTGGCCCGTCGTCCCTGAGGCGGAGAAGCCTGCGCACGTCCCCTTCTGAGGGTGGTCCCGCAGTTCCCGGTGGATCGGCGTGCGGCGTCGGATGCGGGGCATCGCGCGGCGGAGGGACGTCCGCGTACGAAATGCGTGGGGCCGTCCCGAGAACGTGGCGAGGTGCCGTGGCTGTCGTCGTGCGCCCGCCGTGGAGTGCGGGACAGCCCTCAGGGCATGAACGCCGCACACTCCCCGGCGTCGGACTCGCGCAACACGAACCGGCGGGTCCTTGCCGAGGCCGCGCGGCAGGTGCGGGTGGCGTGATGACGCGCACCGTGTCCGACGCCCGTGAGCGGCTTCGTCCACGCGACGCGCGACGGTGTTCACAGCCGCGGACGTCCGCCGGTTCGGGCGGTGTTCGACGGTGACACGCGGACGGTCCGGCAGGCAGCCGGCCGTTGCTGTACGTGGCCGCTCCACGTCGTCGAGGCGGTCGCGTGTGGTCTTCCGCGCACCCTTCCGGTCAGACGTGCGACCGCAGCGGCTACCTCCCGCGCGCACCGGCGTCCGTCCCGGCAGCCGGCCACCGCGCTTATCGGGCGGCCTGTCGCACACGAGAAGCCACCGGGCCGTCTGACGGACGGTGTTCCCTGGGGATCCTGAGGGCATCTACGGCTTCCACCCAGGGGACACGGCCGTCGGCCTCACGGCTCACTTCGGCCATCTCCCCACTCGGTGGGCTCATCCGGCGGATCGGTGAGGTGGGGGCGCATACCCGGCGTACGGGGGCTCGGTGTGATCTTCGGATGTTTCCGGTGTGCGCGGGCGTACGCCGGTGGTTATCCGAAAATGTGCGGTGCATATCAAGCTCTAACCGCACGATAGGGACATCCGGTGGCTGGATGTGTCCACCGAGGGGTCGTTGGCATATTCCCGGAGTGCTGCGAGTTCCCTCGGCGCGCCATTTACCGGTGAGTAACCTGCCGAATGCGCGCCTTTACATGTCTCCGGTCCTCTAATGTGATTGGCGTGAACGGGCGCCCTTGGGTTAACCCCGGATCGGTCAAAGGCGGGGGGTTCGGCGCGGTGGCGCTGAAATGACCGACGCGGTGGGCCCGGACGCGAGTGATGGACATGACGTGGAATGTGTGAGAACAGGTGGGGGACGGCCGTGACCAATCCTTTCGATGACGAGTCGGGACGGTTCGTGGCGCTGGTGAACGACGAGGGCCAGTATTCGCTGTGGCCCTCGCACCTCGAGGTTCCGGGTGGCTGGCGCGTGCACGGGTCCGAAGGGACGCGTCAGGAATGCCTGGACGCCATCGAGGGCGCCTGGACCGATATGCGCCCTGCCAGTCTGGTGCGGGCGATGGGAGCCGATGTCCGATAGCGCGAGGCCGGACGTCGAGGTGTTTCGCCAGCTCGAAGGACGTGCGAGTACGTCGGGCTGATCAATTTCGCTCTTGTGTGAGCGAAATTGATCAGTTGTGATCAAGTAATCGTCGAATCTCGTTCGAACGTGCCCATTAAGTCTGTGCATGGTATTCCGTGCCATTGAAGACCGCGGTGTGTACCGCCCGCCCATGATGCGCGCGAGACGACGCGCGCCGACTGTATTCCCCGGCGAGCGGTCCGTCGTCATGCCTGTCGCGACTCATGAGGGCGCCGTGTGTTCCGCATCGCTCCTCTCCGCTCGCGCCGCCCCGGCATCGACGATCCGTGCACTCGCGTGGTCGGTGCACCCGGCCTTTGTTCCTCTTTCCCTGAACCTCTCCCCAAAGGTGTGGACCGGCATGCAGGAAAACCGTGTACCTCCGCCGAACACGGCGTCCGAAGAGCTTCTCGAACTGACCGCGGCGCAGCAGGGCGTCTGGTACGGGCAGCTCGTCGATCCGGACAGCCCGAAATACAACATCGGAGAGTGCTTCGAAATCCGCGGTGACCTCGACGAGGAAATGTTCGCCGTGGCGCTCGGCCGGGCCGTCGCCCTGTGTGACAGCCTCCACCTGGAGTTCGTCCCCCAGGGCGACACAGTGTGGCAGCGCGTCCTCCGCCGCCCGCCGGTCGACAGCGACCGGCTCCGCATGGTCGATCTGACCGGCTCCGACGACCCCGCCGCCGCGGCCGAGCGCTACATGGCCGACGACATGGCCGGCGTCGACCGGCTCGGTGCCCCACGTCACCACTTCGCGCTGCTGCGTCTCGGCACCCGGCTGCACTACTGGTACGTCCGCTTCCACCACATCGCCGTCGACGGCCTCGGCGGTGCCGTCTTCGGCCGTACCGTCGCCGAGCTCTACGGGCGCGCCGTCCGCGGCGAGAACCTCGCCACGGCCGAGTTGCCGGCCGCACCCCTGCGTGACCTCGTGGCCGACGAGGCGGCCTATCGTGATGCGGGCCGGTACGAGGTCGACCGCGCCTACTGGACGGGCAAGTTCGCCGACCTGACGGGTGCGGTGGACGCGGGAGACGGAGGGGACGGGGAGCAGGCGCACGGCGGTCCGGCTCTCATCCGACGGCGCACCGCCGCACCGGCACGAACGTCCCGGATCTCACCGGCACAGACGCCCCAGCCCCAGCCCGCGCCCGGCACACCGCCGAGGGCGGACGTCCGGATGCACACCGGCGAGACCCTCCCCGTCACCGTCCTCGACGACCTGCGGGGGCTCGCCACCGGCAACCGCACCCGATGGACCGCCGTCCTCGTGAGCGCGGTCGCCGCCTACGTCGGCCGCGTCACCGGCGCGCAGGACGTCACCGTGGGCCTCGCCTCCAACGGCCGGCACGGCCGGTTGCGGCACGTCGTCGGGATGACCTCGAACATCCTGCCGCTCCGCCTGTCGGTCACCGCCGACATGACGGTCGGTGCCCTGGTGCGCACCGTCGCAGCGGAGATGGCCGGCGCCCTGCGCCACCGCCGTTTCTCCCGCGAGCAGCTGGCCCGTGAGCTGAACATGACGGACGGCGCCGCGCGCCTGACCGACGTCGTCGTGAACATCATGGGTTACGACTACGACCTCGACTTCGCCGGCAGTCCGGCGCCCTCCCGTGTGCTGTCCGTCGGACCGGTCGACGACGTGTCCCTCTTCGTCTCCGAACGGGCCGAGGGCGAAGCGCCGTTGATCGGTTTCGACGCCGACCCGGATCTGTACGATCCCGAGGACGTGAGGCTGCTCCAGCAGGCGCTCGTCTCCTACCTGACGGCTCTGGCCCACGCGGACGCCGGCACCCTCCTTCGCGACGTGCCGTTCCTCGACGGTCCCGCCGCCGCGGCACTGCTCGCGCAGGGGCGGGGCGCCGAGCTGCCGCGCGCGCGGACGGCCTCGAGTCTCCCGGAGGCCTTCGGCGCGCAGGTCCGCCGCACGCCCGGCGCCCCGGCCGTGGTGGACGGTGCCGTCACCCTCTCGTTCCGGCAGCTGGCGCAGGCGGCGGACGACCTCTCCGGTGCCCTGACGGGCTGGGGCATCGGAGCCGAGGACGGCGTCGGTGTCCTCGTGGGCCGGTCGGCGGCCCTGGTGTGCGCCACGCTCGGCACGGTCGGCGCGGGAGCAGCGTATGTGCCCCTGGACGCGGCCTGGCCCGCCGAGCGCCTTCGCGCCGTCGCTGAAGTGGCCCGCGTCCGTGCTCTGGTGGTCGACGGGAGCACCGCCGATCAGCCCTGGGTCGAGGAGGCTGCCGCCACCCTGCCGGTGATCGTCGTCGACGCCGTCGGCCGCGTCGTACGCGGCGCCCCGTCACGGCCGGGACCACTGCCCGGAGTGTCCCGTGCCGACCGGCTCGCCTACGTGATGTTCACCTCCGGCTCCACCGGCCTGCCCAAGGGCGTCGGTGTCACCCACGCCGACGTCCTGGCGCTGGCCGCCGACACCGCGTGGACGAACGGTGCGTGCGCGGCGGTGCTGCTGCACTCCGCGTACGTGTTCGACGCCTCCACGTTCGAGATCTGGGTGCCGCTTCTGAACGGGGGCGCCGTGGTCGTCGCGCCCGCCGGTGTCCTGGAGGCACCGGCTCTCGAGGAACTGGTGCGGCGCCACGAGGTGACCGCGCTGTTCATGACGACGGCTCTCTTCAACGTGGTGGCCGAGGCCGACCCCATGGCGTTCGGCGGGTTGCGACTCGTCGCCGCGGGAGGTGAGACCGCCACCCCGGACCTGATGCAGCGGGTGTCCGCCGCCCTGCCCGGCACACGGGTCCTGCACGTCTACGGGCCCACGGAGACCACCACCTTCGCCACCCGCCACCAGGTCGCCGCCGGCACGCCGGGGGTCCCGCCCATCGGCCGGGCCCTCGACGGGATGCGCCTGTACGTGCTCGACGGCGCCCTGGCGGCGGTGCCGCCCGGTGTCGTGGGGGAGCTGTACGTGAGCGGCCACGGCGTCGCCCGCGGTTACCAGGGGCGCGCCGCGCTGACCGCCACCCGGTTCGTCGCCGACCCGTACACCGCGCGCGGTGGCCGCATGTACCGCACCGGAGACCTCGTGCGCTGGACCGCGCGCGGGGACATCGAGTACGTCGGGCGCGTGGACACGCAGGTCAAGCTCCGCGGGTACCGCATCGAACCGGGCGAGATCGAGAACACCCTGCTCGCCGACCCGGCTGTGCGGGCCGCCTGTGTCCTGGTCCGGGAGGACACCTCCGGCGACCGGCGGCTGGTGGCCTACGTCGTGGGAGCACCCGGCACCCGGCCCGACGATGCCGCCCTGGCCCGCCGCGTCGGACGCGCGCTGCCCGCGTACATGGTGCCCTCCGCGTTCGTCGGCCTCGACGCGCTGCCCCTGAACGCCAACGGCAAGACCGACCGCCGGGCCCTGCCCGCCCCCCGCGCCACCGCCGCCGCGGGCCGTGCCCCGCGCACGGCCTACGAGGAGGTTCTGGCCGGCCTGTTCGCGGACGTCCTGGGCGTGGCTGCTGTGGGCACCGACGACAACTTCTTCGCCCTCGGCGGCCACTCCCTGCTCGCCACCCGCCTCACCGGCCGCGTGCGTGCCGCCCTGGGCGCCGAACTCGATCTGCGTACGCTCTTCGACCACCCCACGGTCGCCTCGCTGGCCGCGGTCCTCGACACCGGCGGGACGGCCCGGCCGGCCCTCGTCCCGCAGCCCCGACCCGACGTGGTGCCGTTGTCCTTCGCGCAGCAACGCCTCTGGTTCCTCAACCGCGTCGAGGGACCCGACGACACCTACACCGTCCCGCTCGTCCTCGCACTCGAAGGCGTCCTCGACACGCAGGCGCTGCGCGGCGCCCTCGCCGACGTGGTCGCCCGGCACGAGAGCCTGCGCACCGTCTTCGCCGAGCACGACGGGGTGGCCCGCCAGAACATCCTCGGCGCGTCCGCCGCCGCCGCACTCGTCCCCCTCGCCGTCGATCAACCCCCGGTGGGGGAGGACGCCGACACCTGGGCCGAGGAATCGATACGCCGCCTGTCCGCGGTGCCCTTCGACCTCACCGGTGACATCGGCCTCCGGGCGCACCTGCTCCGCCTGGCCCCCACCCGTCACGTCCTGCTCCTCGTCCTGCACCACGTCGTCGCCGACGGCTGGTCCCTCGCCCCGCTCAGCCGTGACCTCGGGGCCGCCTACCGCGCACGGAGATCCGGCGCGGACACGCCCGACTGGCCCGTGCTGCGAGCGCAGTACGCCGACTACACGCTCTGGCAACGCCGGCTGCTCGGCGACGACCGCGCCCCGGACAGCCTGGCCGCCCGCCAGCTCGCCTTCTGGCAGGAAGCCCTGCGGGGCGCCCCCGACCTGCTCGACCTGCCGCTCGACCGGCCACGCCCGGCGGTGGCCCGCCACCGGGGCGACGCGGTGCCCTTCACACTGCCCGCCCCCGAGCACGCGGCGCTCACGCGGCTGGCCCGCGCCGCCGGCTGCACCCCGTTCATGGTGCTGCAGGCGGCCCTCGCCGTGACGCTGCACGCCCACGGTGCCGGCACCGACATCCCCCTGGGCACCGCGGTGGCAGGGCGTACCGACGAGGCTCTCGACGACATGGTCGGGTTCTTCGTCAACACCGTCGTCCTGCGCGCGGACCTGTCGGGCGACCCCACCTTCCACGAGCTCCTGCAGAGGGTGAAGGAGTTCGACATCGCCGCCTTCGGCAACGGCGACCTCCCCTTCGAGCGGATCGTGGAGGCGGTGAACCCGGAGCGCTCCGGAGACCACCACCCCCTCTTCCAGACCATGCTGGTTCTCCAGAACCAGGAGAAGAGGAGACTGGATCTCCCCGGCCTCACCGTCCACGACCGGTCCCGGCCCACCGGGGCCAGCAAGTTCGACCTGACGTTCTCGCTCACCGAGGTCGCCGGACCCTCCGCGGAACCCGTCCCGGGGCGCGGACCGGGGGACGCCCTCACCGCCCCCGGTGGCATCGGTGGCCACCTCGAATACGCCACCGACCTCTTCGACGCCGCCACCGCCCGCGCTCTGTCCGCCCGGTTCGCCCGCATCCTCACCCAGGCCGTCACCGACCCCGGCCGCCGGGTCGGTGACCTCGACCCCCTCGCACCCGACGAGCGGAACCACCTCCTCGCCCGGGGACGCGGCCCGGAGCTCGCACCGCCCGCCCGCACCGCCCCCGAAGCGGTCCGGGAGTGGGCCAGGCGCACACCCCATGCGGCCGCCGTGCGCGACGAGCACACGAGCCTCACCTACGCCGAGCTCGACGCCCGCGCCGACGCCCTGGCCCACGTCCTGCGCGAGCGGGGCGCCGGCCGCGAGGACCGGGTGGCGCTCGCCGTTCCGCCGTCCGTGGACACCGTCGTCGCCATGCTGGCCGTGCTGCGCGCGGGCGCCGCCTACCTGCCGGTCGACCCGCAGTACCCGCCCGCGCGCATCCGGTACATGCTCGACGACGCCCGGCCCGTCCTGCTGCTCACCACAACGGACGTCCACGCGGCCCTGCCCGCCTGCGACGTCCCGTGGCTCGCCCTCGACACGCCGGCCGCCCGCCCCGGCGGGCCCACCGGGCCTTTCCCGCACACCCCCCACCCGGCGGACCCCGCCTACGTCATCCACACCTCCGGCTCCACCGGCCGCCCCAAGGGGGTGGTCGTGCCGCACGCCGCGCTCGCCAACCACATGGCCTGGATGGCGCGGCACCTCGCCGTCACCCCGGACGACCGGGTCCTCGCCCGCACCTCCACCAGTTTCGACGCCTCCGTGTGGGAGCTGTGGCTCCCGCTGACGAGCGGCGCGGAAGTCTGTCTCCTCCCCGCCGACGCCAACCGGGAACCGGACACCCTCGTCACCTGGATGAGCCGATTCGGGGTCACCCTCGCGCAGTTCGTGCCCTCCCACCTGGCCCTCGTGCTCAGCGAGGCGGCGCACGCCGCACCGCTCCCCGGGCTGCGCGCCGTCCTGTGCGGCGGCGAGCCGCTGCCGCGCACCCTCGCCGACGAGGTCGCCGCACTGTGGCGTACCGAGGTGCACAACCTCTACGGGCCGACGGAGGCGACCATCGACGCGACCGCCCACCGCGCCCACGCACCGCGGACCGACGGGCGGGCGGACGCCCGTACACCGTCCGACACCGTGCCGATCGGCCTCCCCGTCGACACCATGCGCGCCTACGTCCTCGACGGCCGGCTGCGGCCGGTACCACCCGGCGTCACCGGGGAGCTGTACCTGTCGGGCCCCAACCTCGCCCGGGGATACCTGGACCGGCCGTCCCTGACCGCCGCCCGGTTCGTGGCCGACCCGTTCGACGCCGCCGGCGCCCGTATGTACCGGACGGGTGACCTCGTCCGGTGGAACCGGCACGGGCTGCTCGACTACGTCGCCCGCGCCGACGACCAGGTCAAGCTGCGCGGCTTCCGGATCGAACTGGGGGAGGTCGAGGCCGCGCTCCTCGCGATACCCGGCGTCACCGCCGCCTGCGCGGTGATCCGCGAGGACCTGCCCGGCCGGCGCGTACTCGTCGCCTACGCCGTGACGGCGGACCCCGCACCGCGCCCCGGCGCCCTGCGCGACGGCCTGGCCGAGGCCCTGCCGCACTACATGGTGCCCGGCGCCGTCGTCGTCCTGGACAGCCTGCCGCTCCTGCCCAACGGCAAGGTGGACCGGCGCGCCCTGCCCCGGCCCGAGGCCGGCGTCCCGGCCGGCGGGCCGGGCGGCGGCACTCTGCGGGAGGACGTGCTCGCCGGCATCTTCGCCGACGTCCTGGGCCGGTCCCTCGTCGGACCGCACGACAGCTTCTTCGATCTCGGCGGGCACTCGCTCCTGGCCATGCGCGTCGTCAGCCGCGTCCGTACCGTCCTGGGCGCCGAGATCGCCGTACGCACCCTCTTCGAACATCCGACCGTCGCCGGCCTGGCCCGTGTCCTCGGTACCCCGGGCCCGACCCGCCCACCGGTGGTGCCCGTGGCGCAACGGCCGGACCCGCTGCCGCTGTCCCCCGCCCAACAGCGCCTGTGGTTCCTGAACCGGCTCGAAGGTCCCAGCTCCACCTACAACATCCCGCTCGTCCTCGAACTCGACGGCGCCCTGGACACGGACGCCCTGCGCGCGGCCGTGCGCGACGTCGTGGAGCGCCACGAGGCGCTGCGCACCGTCCATCCCGAACGGGACGGCGTCCCGCACCAGCTGGTGCTCCCCGCCGACGCCACCGCACCCCGGCTGCCCGTGGTGCCCTCGGCACCCGCCGCACTCGAGGACGCCGTCCTGGCCGCCGTACGCGAACCGTTCGACGTCGTCACCGATCCGCCGCTGCGTGCCCTGCTCCTGCGGGCCGCACCCGCCCACCACGTCCTGGTGCTGGTCCTGCACCACATCGCGGCCGACGGCTGGTCGCTCGCCCCGCTCGCCCGTCACCTCGGCGGGGCCTACCGGGCCCGGCTGGAGGGCCGGAAGCCCGAGCAGGCGGCCGGAACCCCTCTCCAGTACGCCGACTACACCCTCTGGCAACACGCGGTCCTGGGGGACGGCACCGAGCCGCACAGCGTCCTGCGCCAGCAACTCGACCACTGGCACGCCGCCCTGGCGGGCCTGCCGGGTCCGATCGACCTGCCGCTGGACCGGCCCCGCCCGGCCACGGCCGACCCGCGAGGAGCCGTCCACACCTTCGAGGTCCCCTCCCGCCTGCACACCCGCCTCCTGCGCCTCGCGGCGGAGTCCGGCAGCAGCCTGTTCATGGTGCTCCAGGCCGCGGTGGCCACCCTGTTGCACCGGCACGGCGCGGGTGACGACATCCCGCTCGGCTCGCCCGTCGCCGGCCGCCCGGACGAGGCGCTGGAGGACCTGGTCGGCTTCTTCGTCAACACGCTCGTCCTGCGCACGGACCTGTCCGGCAACCCGACCTTCAGGGAACTCCTCGTACGGGTGAGGGAGTTCGACCTGGCCGCGTACGCGCACCAGGACGTGCCCTTCGAGCGTCTCGTCGAGAGCGCCGACCCGGTCAGGGCCCGCAACCACCACCCGCTGTTCCAGACCATGCTGGTCCTGCAGAACCAGGACGCGGTCCACGCGGAGCTGCCGGGAGTCGGAGTCCAGGACCGGCTCGTTCACAACGGCCTGAGCAAGTTCGACCTCACCTTCGCCTTCACGGAGGAGCGGGCCGCGCGCACCGGAGAGCCGGCCCCATCCACCGAGGAGCGGGCCGGCCGCGGCCTCGCCGCCGGGATCGAGTACGCCACCGCACTCTTCGACCGGACCACCGTCGAGACCCTTGCCACCCGCCTGGTCCGTCTCCTGGAGCAGGTGGCCACCGACCCCGGCCTGCCGCTGGCGGGCTACGCCCTGATGACCCCGGACGAGCAGACCCGCCTCGCACACCGGGGGACCGGCCGCCCGCTGCCCGCGGGCACCGTGGACACCACCCTTCCCGCGCTCTTCGCCGCCCAGGCGCGGCGCACACCCGCGGCCGTCGCCGTCACGGACGGCGAGGCCACCCTCACGTACGCCGAACTGGACCGCGTCTCCGCCGACCTCGCCGGCGTCCTGGCGGGCCTGGGCGCCGGCGCCGAGGCAGGCGTCGGCGTACTGCTCACCCGGTCGCCCGCGGTGGTGTCCGTCTCGCTCGGCGCCGTCCGCGCGGCCACCGCCTACGTCCCGCTGCATGCCGGCTGGCCCGGCGAACGGCTCGACCGGGTCGCCGCGGTGGCGGCCGTACAGGTCCTCGTCGTCGACGAGGACGCCTTCGCCACTCCCTGGGTCACCGAGGCGGCCCGCCGGCTCCCGGTCGTGGTGGTGGACCGGCTCGGCCGGGTCCTGCGGGGCGCTCCCGAGCAGCCGGGCCGCCCGGCCGCCGTGCCCGGCCCCGGCGCACTCGCCTACGTCATGTTCACCTCCGGCTCGACGGGCGCACCCAAGGGCGTCGGTGTCACCCACGCCGACGTGGTGGCGCTCACGGCCGACTCCGCCTGGGACGGCGGCGCCGCCGACGCTGTCCTGATGCACTCGGCGTACGTCTTCGACGCCTCCACCTTCGAGATCTGGGCTCCGCTCCTGCGCGGCGGCCGGATCGTCGTGGCCCCGGACGGCTTCCTGGAGGCCGACGTCCTCGGCGACGCCGTCCATGAGCAGCACGTGACCGCGGTCTTCCTGACGACCGCCCTGTTCAACGTGATCGCCGAGACCGACCCGGGCGCCTTCGCCGGCCTGCGACTGGTCTGCACGGGTGGGGAGGCGGCCTCCCCGGACGCGATGCAACGGGTCGCCGGCACCGCGCCCGGCGTGCGCGTCCTGCATGTGTACGGACCCACGGAGACCACCACCTTCGCCACCCGCCATGAGGTGACTGGCGGCCTGCCGTCCGGCCCGCCGCCCATCGGCCGTCCCCTGGACGGCATGCGCGCGCACGTCCTCGACGGCTCCCTGGGCCCGGTACCGCCGGGGGTCGTCGGCGAGCTGTACCTCGCGGGACACGGCGTGGCACGCGGCTACACCGGCCTCCCGGGGATGACCGCCGCCCGGTTCGTGGCAGATCCCTCCGATCCGGCGGGCGGGCGTATGTACCGCACCGGTGACCTCGTGCGGTGGACCCACGACGGGCGGATCACCTACGTGGGCCGCGCCGACGGGCAGGTCAAACTGCGCGGCCACCGCATCGAGCCCGGCGAGGTCGAGGGTGTGCTCGCCTGCTGCGACGGCGTCGCCGACTCCTTCGTCGTCGTCCGCGAGGATCCGCCCGGCGACCGGCGGCTGGTCGCCTACGTGGTGCCCGCCTACGGCGCGCACCCCGAACCCGGCGACCTCGCCCGCGCCGTCGGCCGGTCGCTGCCCGCCTACATGGTGCCCTCCGCGTTCGTCCTGCTCGGCGCGTTGCCCCTCACCGTCAACGGCAAGGTCGACCGGCACGCCCTGCCCGCGCCCGGGCAGCCCGCTCCGGCCGGGCGCGGCGCCCGCGGCGCTCGGGAGGAGATCCTGTGCGGACTCTTCGCCGACGTGCTCGGCCGCGACACGGTCGGCGCCGAGGACGACTTCTTCGCGCTGGGCGGCCATTCCCTGCTCGCCACCCGCCTCGCCGCGCGCATGCGCCGCGCACTCGGCGTGGAGGTCCAGGTCAAGGCCCTCTTCGAACACCCCACCCCGGCGGGGCTCGCCGCCGCGCTGAACGGAGCGGAAGCGGCCCGGAGCCCCCTGGAGCGCGCCCCGGCCCGCCCCGACCCGATGCCGCTGTCCTACGCCCAGCAGCGACTGTGGTTCCTCAACCGCTTCGAGGGCCCCACCGCCACGTACAACGTGCCGCTCGTGCTGCGCCTGCACGGCCCGCTCGACGCGGACGCCCTGGAAACCGCCCTCGCGGACGTCGTCGAACGTCATGAGAGCCTGCGCACCGTCTTCCCCGAAACCGGCGGCGTCGCGCGCCAGGCCGTCCTCGACGCCGCAGGCGCCGACCTCGACCTGACCCCCCGTGACGTGCACCCCGCCCACCTCGACGAGATCCTGCGCGCCGAGGTGACGCACGCCTTCGACGTGAGTACGGACCTCCCCGTACGCGCCAGGCTGCTGCGGCAGGACACCCAGGACCACGTCCTCGTGCTGCTCGTCCACCACATCGCGGGCGACGGCTGGTCGCTCGCGCCGCTCGCCCGGGACCTGGGGCAGGCCTACCGGGCGCGCGTCGAAGGCGTGGAGCCCTCCTGGACGGAACTCGGCGTCCAGTACGCCGACTACACCCTGTGGCAACGCACGCTGCTCGGCGACGCGGACGATCCGGACAGCCGGGCCGCCCGCCAGCTGGAGTTCTGGCGCACCGCGCTCGCCGGCGCCCCGGGCCTGCTCGATCTCCCCTACGACCGGCCGCGTCCGGCCGTCACGGCGCACCGCGGTGACGCGTTCGCCTTTTCCGTCGGCGCGGACACCCACCGGGCCCTCGCGGAACTCGCCCGTGCCCGGGGGTGCAGCCTCTTCATGGTGCTCCAGGCGGCCCTGGCGGTGCTCCTGGCCCGGCACGGCGCCGGGGACGACATCCCGCTCGGCACCCCGGTCGCCGGACGCACCGACGAAGCCCTCGACGACATGGTGGGCTTCTTCGTCAACACGCTCGTCCTGCGCACCGACCTGAGCGGTGACCCCACCTTCGCCGAGGTGCTCGACCGCGTCCGGGAGTTCGACCTGGCGGCCTACGACCACCAGGACGTGCCGTTCGAGCGGCTCGTGGACTCCCTGAGCCCGGCGCGGGCCCAGAACCACCACCCCCTGTTCCAGACCATGCTCGTCCTGCAGAACCAGGCGGACGCGGCGGTCGACCTAACCGGGCTCACGGTCGCCGAACAGCCCGTGCACACGCGCATCAGCAAGTTCGACCTGACCTTCACCTTCTCCGAGACACGCGACGCGACCGGCCGTCCCGCCGGCCTCGACGGCGTCCTGGAGTTCTCCACCGAACTCTTCGCCCGTACCACCGCCCGCGCTCTCGCCACCCGGCTTACCCGCCTGCTCGCCGTACTCGCCGCCGACCCCGGCCGGCGCGTCCGCACCACCGACGTCCTGGACCCCGCCGAGCGGCTGAGCCTCCACCGGGCCGCGTGCGCCCCGACCCGGCAGGTCGACGCCCGCACGGCACCCGAGGCGTTCCGTGCCCGGTGCGCGCGGAACCCCGCGGCGACCGCCGTGCTCGACGGCGCGCGCCGCCTCACCTTCGGCGCACTCGACGCGCTCTCCGACGACCTGGCCCACCACCTGCACAGCCGGGGCATCGGCCGCGGCGACCTCGTCGCCCTCGCCCTGGAAGGCACCGCCGACCAGGTGGTGGCGATGCTGGCAGTCGTCAAGGCCGGAGCCGCGTACCTACCGGTCGACCTGGGACACCCCCAGGCGCGTATCGCCTACATGCTCGACGACGCCGGCCCGGCGCTGCTCCTCGTCCACGGCACCGCACAGGCCGCACGGTACGGCGCGTCCGTACCCTGCCTCGCCCTCGACGACCGGGCCGCCTGGTCCACCGGGCGCGCGGCTCCGCCGGCCACCGCACCGGACCCGCGCGACGCGGCGTACGTCATCTACACCTCGGGCTCCACCGGCCGCCCCAAAGGCGTCCTCGTCACCCATGCCTCCCTGACCAACCACATGGCCTGGATGGCGGACCACCTCGCCCTCACCGACGGGGACCGGATCCTGGCCCGCACGTCGCCGAGCTTCGACGCCTCCGTCTGGGAGACCTGGCTGCCCCTCCTGCACGGCGGCGCCACCTGCCCCGTGCCGCCCGCCGTCAACCACGACCCGGCGGCGCTGCTGGCCCGTATGCGCGAAGCGCGCGTCACCCTCGCCCAGTTCGTGCCCTCGCACCTCTCGCTCGTCCTCACCGAGACCGGCGGCGAGGCGCCCACGGCGCTGCGGGCCGTCCTGTGCGGCGGCGAACCCCTGCCCCGGAGTCTCGCGGAGCGTGTCCGCTCGGAGTGGTCCGCCGACGTACACAACCTCTACGGTCCCACCGAGACGACCATCGACGCCGCCGCCCACCACTACCGCGGCGTGCCGACGGGCGACCCGGCGGGGGAGTCGACCGTCCCGCTCGGCCGCCCCGTCGACAACACCCGCGCCTACGTCCTGGACACCGCCCTCCAGCCGGTGCCACCCGGCGTGACCGGCGAGCTCTACGTCGCGGGCGACGGCCTCGCCCGCGGCTACCTCGGACGCCCGGGCCTGACGGCCTCCCGGTTCGTCGCCGATCCGTACGGGCCCGGGGGCAGCCGTATGTACCGCACGGGTGACCTCGTCCGGCGGGACGGCGACGGCCTGCTCACCTACGTCTCCCGCGCCGACGAGCAGGTCAAGCTGAACGGCTTCCGCATCGAACCCGGTGAGATCGAGGCCGCTCTCACCGCGCTCGACGGGATCACCGCCGCCTGCGTCCTCGTACGGGAGGACCGCCCCGGGGAGCGGCGTCTGGTCGCGTACACCGTCGCCGGTGGGAGCGGCGGCGCGGCCCCCCTCGACGGCGGCGAACTGCGTGCCCTGCTGGCGCCGGTCCTGCCGCCGTACATGGTGCCCGCCGTCTTCGTCCCCCTCGACGCGCTGCCCCTGCTGCCCAACGGCAAGACCGACAGGCGTGCCCTGCCCGCCCCGGAGCGTCCCGCCGCCACCCGGCCGGGCGGACAGCCCCGTACACCGCGGGAAGAAGTCATGTGCGAGGTCCTCGCCTCCGTCCTGCGCACTCCCGCCGTCCGTACCGACGACGACTTCTTCGCCCTCGGCGGTGACAGCATCCTCTCCATCCAGCTCGTCAGCCGTCTCCGGGAGGCAGGCCTCGTCGTCACCCCACGCGATGTCTTCGTCCACCGCACCCCGGGGGCCCTCGCGGCCGTCGCCACCACCCCGGACCGGAAGAGCGCCGCGCCGGCCGGACCTGCCACCGGCGAGATGCCGCCGACGCCCATCGCCGCCTGGTTCCTGGAACGGCCCGGCACGACGGACGGCTACAACCAGTCCGGGGTGCTGCGCACACCCGCGGGGGCCACGGCGGAGGACCTCGTCGACACGCTCCAACTCATCGTCGACCACCACGACATGCTCCGCCTGCGCGTCACCCGGCCGGCCGGCGGCGCACCCCTCCTCGAAGCCCTGCCCCGCGGCTCGGTGCCGGCCCGGCGCCACTTCACCCGGATCGGCGTCGAGGGTCTCGACGCCGCCGCCGTCCGCGCCGCCGTCACCGAGGCGGGCGAGCAGGCCCGCAGACGGCTGCGGCCCGCCCGGGGAGAGGTCGTCGAGGCCGTCTGGTGCGACGCCGGGCCCCGCACCCCTGGACGGCTGCTGCTCGTCGTGCACCACCTCGCCGTCGACGCGGTCTCCTGGCGCATCCTCGCCGCCGACGTGGCCGTCGCCTGGCAGTCCGTCACGGGAGGCGCGGGGGCTGCGGTGCTGCCCCCCGTCACCACGTCCTACCGGCACTGGGCACACCTCCTCGCCGCCCAGGCGCTGGAGACCACCCGCGAGGCCGAACTCGAACTCTGGCAAAGGGTGCTGAACACGCCCGACCCGCAGCTGGGCTACCGGCCGCTCGACCCCGACCGGGACACCGCCGACCGGACGCGCACCCTGGTCACCCACCTTCCCGCCACCTGGACGAAAGCCCTGCTCACCACCGCCCCCGCAGCCTTCCACGCCGGGGTCGACGACGTCCTGCTCACGGGGCTCGCACTTGCCGTCTGCTCCTGGCGCGCGGAACGGGCCGCCTCCCCGGGCGGGTCCCGGACGGACGGCACCGCCGTCCTCCTCGATCTGGAAGGGCACGGCCGCGAGCAGATCGCCGACCACCTCGACCTCTCCCGTACGGTCGGATGGTTCACCAGCCTCTACCCGGTCCGGCTCGATCCCGGACCCGTCGACGCCCGCCACCCCGGACGCTTCGACGCCGATCTGGTCGAACGCGCCCTCAAACGCGTCAAGGAACAGCTGCGCACCGTGCCCGACCACGGTGTCGGCTACGGGATGCTGCGCCGCCTCAACGCGGCCACCGGTCCGCGGCTGACCCGCGCGCACGGCCCCCAGATCGGCTTCAACTACCTCGGCCGGTACGCCGCCGCGCGCCCGGGGCCGGACGGAGAAGAAGGCGCCGACTGGGACGTCCTGCTCGACGCCGGTGGCCCGCGAGCCCAGGACCCCGACATGCCCGTCCACCACGTACTCGACATCAACGCCCACACCGAGGACCTGCCGGACGGCCCGCGCCTGGTGACCCGCTGGACCTGGCCCAGCGACCTCCTCAAGGAGGAGGACGTGGAGGCGCTCTCCGGCGCCTTCCTCCGGGCGCTGCGCGCCGTCGCGGAACACGCCGAACGGCCCGACGCGGGCGGCTGGACGCCCTCCGACCTTCCCCTGGTCTCGCTCGACCAGGCCCAGATCGACCGACTGCAGAACAAGTGGGGTGGACGCAAGTGACCGGGTTCCGACTGGAGGACGTACTTCCGCTGACGCCGTTGCAGGCAGGCATGCTCTTCCACGCGCTGTACGACTCCCACGCCGTGGACGTCTACACCGCGCAGTTCGTCTTCGACCTCGAAGGCCCCGTCGACGTCCCGGCTCTGCGCGCCGCCGTCGACGGCCTGCTGCGGCGCCACGCCAACCTGCGGGTCGGCTTCCTCCATGAGGACCTGGACGAGCCCGTGCAGGCGGTCGCCGCCGAGGTCCCGGTGCCCCTGGAGGAACTGGACCTGACCCCCGCCGACGGCACGCGCACGGCACGGGAACGCCTCACCGCGTTCCTCACCGCCGACCGCACCCGCCGCTTCGACCTCACCACCCCTCCGCTGATCAGGTTCACCCTGGTGCGGACCGCGGCCGAACGCCATCGGCTGGTCATGACGAGCCATCACATCCTCCTCGACGGATGGTCGATGCCTCTGCTCGTGCGCGAACTCTTCGAGCTGTACGCACACCGGGGCGACGACCTCACCCTGCCGCGCGTCGCCCCCTACCGCACGTACCTCGCCTGGCTGGCCCAGCAGGACCGCGCGGCCGCCCTGGACACCTGGCGCACCGCCCTGGCCGGAATCGAGTCGCCGACCCTGCTCGCCGGACGCGCCGCAAGGGACGTGCCGGCCGCCGCGGACCTGCCAGAGACCCTCGTCCTCGACCTGGACGCGACCACCACTCACCGCCTGCGGGAAACGGCCCGCGCCCACCGGCTCACCCTCAACACCCTGGTCCAGGGCGCCTGGGGGCTGCTGCTCGCGCACCTCACCGGGCGCCCCGACGTCGTGTTCGGCACCACCGTCTCCGGCCGGCCGCCGGAGATCCCCGGCATCGAGTCGATGGTCGGCCTCTTCATCAACACCGTGCCGGTCCGGCTCCGCCCGGTACCGGGCGAGACCCTGGCAGCGCTCCTGGCCCGCCTCCAGGAGGAACAGGGGCGGCTCCTCGGCAGCCAGTACGTGGGGCTGACCGAGATACGTGGTGTCACGGACCTGGACGAACTCTTCGACACACTGGCGGTGTTCGAGAACTATCCGATGGACGCCGAGGCCCTGCGCACCGCACAGCGGGAACTGCCCGGCGGCCTCGCCGTGACCGGATTCAGCGGCACCGACGCGGCCCACTACCCGCTCACGCTGACCATCGCCCCGGGCGACGCGCTGAAGATCACCTTCGGTTACCGGGCCGCGGTCCTCGACCGGGACGAGGTGGCGCGCACGGTCGCCCGCATGCGGCGCCTGCTGACCGCGATGGCGGCAGGGCTCGACGGCCGCGTCGACGCCGCCCCCGTCCTCCTCGACGGCGAGCGGGAGGCGCTGGTCTCCCGGGGCCGCGGCGCGGAGCTCGCGGGCCGCTCCCCGGACGGGAGCATCCCGGACGCCGTCGCGCGGCGTGCCGCCCTGAGCCCGGACGCCGTGGCCGTCTCCGGAGCGGGGGAGCGACTGACCTACGCACGTCTCGGCCACCTGTCGGCCGAGCTGGCCGGTGCGCTGACGGGGCTCGGAACGGGCGCGGAGGACGGCGTCGGTGTCCTCATGGGCCGTTCGGCTGCCGTGGTCACCGCCTCGCTGGCAGCACTGCGCGCGGGCGCCGCCTACGTACCGCTCGACCCGCGCTGGCCCGCCGAACGGCTCGGCAGCGTCGCGAAGGTCGCGTCCCTGCGCGCCTTGATCGTCGACGAGACCACCCGCACGCACCCCTGGGTGCTCCGGCTCCGGCCCGATGTCCGGGTGGTGACCGTCGACGCCGCCGGCCGCGTGCTGCATGGCGCCCCGGCGGCCCCGGGGCCCCTTCCCACCCTCACGAGCGGCGACCGCCTCGCGTACGTGATGTTCACCTCGGGCTCCACCGGCCTGCCCAAGGGCGTAGGCGTCACGCACGCCGACATCACCGCCCTCGTGTCCGACCGGATGTGGGGCGACGGCGCCGCCGACGCGGTCCTGATGCACTCGGCGTACGTCTTCGACGCCTCCACCTTCGAGATGTGGGCGCCCCTCCTGACCGGTGGCCGGGTCGTCGTGGCGCCCGAGGGAACCCTGCAGCCCACCGTGCTCCGGGACCTCGTCGCCCGGGACGGCGTGACCGCGGCGTTCCTGACGACAGCCCTGTTCAACGTCATCGCCGAGACCGACCCCGGTGCCCTCGGCCTGCTGCGGCTCGTCGCCTCCGGAGGCGAGACCGCGGCGCCCGGCGTGCTGCAGGATCTCGCCGCCTCCCACCCCGGCACCACCTTCCTCAACGTCTACGGGCCCACCGAGACCACCACCTTCGCGACACGCCACCACGTCCGCCCCGACGACGCCCCCGCGGGTGTGCCGCCGATCGGAACACCCCTCGACGGCGTGCGCGCCTACGTGCTGGACGCGGCCCTGCGGCCCGTGCCGCCCGGCGCCGAGGGAGAGCTGTACGTCGCCGGCCCGGGCGTCGCGCGCGGCTACCTGGGGCGCCCCGCCCTCACCGCCACCCGGTTCGTCGCCGACCCGTTCGCCGGGGAGGGGGAGCGGATGTACCGCACCGGCGACCTCGTGCGCCAAGGCACCGACGGCACCCTGCAGCACGTCGCCCGGGCCGACCAGCAGATCAAACTCCGCGGCCACCGCATCGAGCCCGCCGAGATCGAGGCGGTCCTGCGCGCCGACGCCTCCGTGCGCGCGGCCTGCGTCCTCGTCCGCGAGGACCTGCCCGGCGACCGTACCCTGACCGCCTACGTCGTCCCGGCCCCCGGGCACACCCCCGACCCGGAACGGCTCACCGCGCACGTCGGCCGCCGGCTGCCCGCCTACATGGTGCCGGCCGCCGTACTGCCGCTCGCCGCCCTGCCGCTGACGCCCAACGGCAAGCTCGACCGTGCGGCCCTGCCCGCCCCCGTCGCCCTGCCCGTCGCGGCGGGCAGGCCGCCGCGCAACGCCCACGAGGAGATCCTCGCGGGCCTGTTCGCCGACGTACTGGGCGTGGCCCGCGTCGGCGTGGACGACAGCTTCTTCGCGCTGGGCGGCCACTCCCTGCTCGCGACCCGGCTCGTGGGCCGCATCCGCACCGCCCTGGACACCGAGACCGAGATCCGCACCCTCTTCGAGCACCCCACCGTCGCCACGCTCGCCACCGCCCTGCAGGACGCGGACCGCCCCGCCCGCCCCGCCCTCGTACCGCAGGAACGCCCCCCTGTCCTCCCGCTCTCCTACGCCCAGCAGCGCCTGTGGTTCCTCCACCGCCTCGAAGGCCCCTCCGCCACCTACAACATCCCCCTCGCCCTCCGCATCGACGGGCCGCTCGACGCCGAGGCCCTGCGCCTCGCCCTGCGCGACGTCGTCAGCCGGCACGCCGCCCTGCGCACCGTCTTCCCGGAGCGCGACGGCCGACCCCACCAGCACATCACCGACCCGGACGGCATCCGTCTCCCGTTCACCCTCGAAACGGTCCGGGAGGCAGAGCTCCCCGGCCGGATCGGAGCCGCCGCGACCACACCGATCGACATCGAGCACCGCCTCCCTCTCCGGGCGACGCTGCTGCGCCCGGCCGCCGGCACCCACGTCCTCGTCCTCGTGATCCACCACATCGCCGCCGACGGCTCGTCCCTGGCACCCCTCACCCGCGACCTCGGCACCGCCTACCGCGCCCGCGTCCGCGGCGAGGCCCCGACGTGGACCCACCTCCCCGTCGAATACGCCGACTTCGCTCTCTGGCAGCGCCGGCTCCTGGGCGACGAACACGATCCCCACAGCCTCGTGGCGCACCAGCTGGCCTTCTGGAAGCGCGCGTTGGACGGACTGCCGGAGGTGACGGACCTGCCCTGGGACCGGCCGCGTCCCGCCCCCCCCCGGCACACCGGCGCCACCCACGCCTTCTCCCTCGCCCCCGCCACCGCCCGCCGGGTCGCGGACCTCGCCCGCGCCGCCGGATGCAGCGTCTTCATGGTGCTCCAGGCAGCCCTGTCCGCCGTTCTCTCCCGGCACGGCGCGGGCGACGACATCCCTCTGGGTACGGCCGTCGCCGGACGCACCGACGAGGCCGCCGCCGGCCTCGTCGGCTTCTTCGTCAACACACTCGTGCTGCGCACCGACCTGAAGGGCGACCCCACCTTCCTCGAACTCCTGGGAAGGGTGAAGGAGTTCGACCTCTCCGCGTACGCGCACCAGGACATCCCCTTCGAGCGCCTGGTGGAGCTGCTCAACCCCGCTCGCTCACGGAACCACCACCCCCTCTTCCAGACCATGCTCATCCTCCAGAACCACACCCCCGCGGCCCCGCTCGACCTCCCCGGCCTCACCACGGGCGGCGTACCGGCCGACCCCGGAGTCAGCAAGTTCGACCTGTCCTTCACCTTCACCGAGGCCTACGACGACGGCGGCACACCCAGCGGCATGCGGGCGGCCGTCGACTACGCGACGGAACTCTTCGACGCGGCCACCGTCCGCGGCCTCGCGGAACGGCTCGTCCTGCTGCTCGACGCCGTCACCACGGACCCGGAACGCCGGCTGAGCACCTACGCCATCCTCACCGCCGCCGAGCGCACCCGCCTCGCCGCCTGGGGGAACGGCCCCGCCGACGACGCACCCGTGTCGCCCGTCCCCGCGCTCTTCGAGCAGTGGGCCCGGCGCACCCCGCACGCACCGGCCGTCCGGGACGCCGCAACCACCCTGACCTACGGTGAACTCGACGCCCGCGCCGACGTCCTCGCCCGTCACCTCGCCGCCCGGGACATCGGCCCCGAGGACAGGGTGGCCGTCGCCCTGCCCCGCACCTGCGACCTGGTCGTCGCGCTCCTGGGCGTCCTCAAGGCCGGCGCGGCCTACGTGCCGCTCGACCCGGACTACCCGGCCCGGCGCCTGTTCCACATGCTCGACGACTCCCGGCCCCGCCTGCTCCTGACCACACCCACCGTCCGCCGCCGGCTCCCGGAGTGCGACGTGCCGTGCGTGTACACCGACGACCTCGGCGACGAGGGCCCCGCAGGGGCTCCCGCGCGCACCGCCGCCCGCACGGGACCGGCGCGGACCCTGCTTCCGGAGCACCCGGCGTACGTCGTCTACACGTCCGGCTCCACCGGCCGCCCCAAGGGGGTGGTGGTCACCCACCGGGGTGTCGGCGCCATGGCCAGGACCCAGAGCGAGCGGTTGCGCGTCACCCCGGGGAGCCGGGTGCTGCACATGGCGTCCGTGAGCTTCGACGCGGCGTTCTGGGAACTGTGCATGGGCCTGCTCAGCGGGGCCTGCCTGGAGATCGCCGAACGTGACGCGCTGCTGCCCGGGCCCACCCTCGCCGAACTGGTCCGCGAGCGGGGTGTCACCCACCTCACCCTGCCGCCCGCCGCCCTCGCGGTGATGCCGCCGGGCTCGCTGCCCGCCGGGACCACGATGGTCCTGGCAGGCGAGGCATGCCCACCCGCCCTGGTGCACCAGTGGGCGCGGGACCGGTTCCTCGTCAACGCCTACGGCCCGACGGAGACCACCGTCTGCGCGACCATGAGCGCCTTCCAGCACGCGGACGGGCCGTCCGCCCCGGACCGCAGCGTGCCCATCGGCGTCCCCGTCACCGGCACCCGCGTCCACGTCCTGGACGACCGGCTCGCACCGGTGCCGCCCGGCGTGGTCGGCGAACTGTACGTCGCCGGTGGCGGAGTGGCCCGCGGCTACCACGGCCGTCCCGCCCTCACCGCCTCCCGGTTCGTGGCCGACCCGTCCGACCGGACGGGAGGCCGCATGTACCGCACCGGCGACCTGGTGCGATGGACCGCCGACGGGGAGCTCGTCTACGTCTCGCGCGTCGACGACCAGGTCAAACTCCGCGGCTTCCGCATCGAACTCGGTGAGATCGAAGCCGCGCTGACCGCACTGCCCGGCGTCGCCGCGGCCTGCGCCGTCGTCCGTGAGGACCGGCCCGGCGACCGGCGGCTGGTCGCCTACACCGTGCCCGCGGACGGCGCGGCCGGACCGGACGACGAGGAGGTACGCGCGCACCTCGCCGCCACCCTGCCCGACCACATGATCCCCGCCGCCCACGTACGGATCGACGCCCTGCCCGTCACTCCCAACGGCAAGACCGACCGCCGCGCACTGCCCGCACCCGGCCCGGCCGGGCCGGCCGGTGGCCGTGCCCCGGCCGGCCCGCGCGAACGCGCCGTGTGCGATGCCTTCGCGGAGACACTCGGCGTTCCGGAGGTGGGCGTCACGGACGACTTCTTCGCCCTGGGCGGCCACTCGCTCCTGGCCGTCACCCTCGTCCAGCGGATCGAGGAGCGGTGCGGCCGGCGCCTGTCCCTGCGCGCCCTGTTCGCCGCCCCCACGGTCGAGGGCGTCGCCCGGCTGCTGGACAGCGGGACGGAGGAGGAGAGCAGGAAGGAGACCCCGGCACCGGACCTGACCGCCGAGCGACTGGCGGCGGACATCCGGGCACGGCCCGCCGCGCCCCCGGCGCCCGCACGCGGGCCCGCCCGCCCCTCCGCCCGGCCCCTGCTCACCGGAGCCTCCGGCTTCCTCGGAGCCTTCCTCCTGCGCGATCTCATCGAGACCACCGGCGGCCCGGTCGACTGCCTCGTCCGGGCCGAGGACGAGCAGCGCGCCGCGTACCGGCTGCGGGCCAACCTGGAGCGGTACGGTCTGTGGAGCCCCCGGTACGCCGACCTGGTCCGACCTCTCCCCGGGGACCTCGCCGCGCCCGGCCTGGGCCTGTCCCGCGACGACCGCACCGCCCTCGTCCGCCGCCTCGGCCCCGTCGTCCACAACGGCGCACGCGTCAACTTCGCCGCCGCATACGGCGATCTGCGTGCCCCCAACGTGGCGGGTACGGAAGAACTGCTGCGCCTGGTCGCCGACTCGGACTCACCCGGGATGCACCACATCTCGACCACGAGCGTCTACGCCCCGGCGGCCGGCGCGCGGCACGCCACGGTCACGGAGTCCACCCCGACCGGCCCGGCCTCCGACCTGCCGGACGGATACGCCCGGAGCAAGTGGGCCGCCGAGCAACTCGTCCGGCAGGCCCGCGAGCGCGGCCTCCCGGTCACCGTCTACCGCCCCGGCCGCATCAGCGGTGACACGACCACCGGCGCCTGCCAGGACCGTGACCTGCTGTGGCAGCTCATCAAGGGGTGTCTGCAGGCCGAGGCGGTCCCGGACCTGCCGTACGGCACGACCGACTGGGTGCCCGTGGACTACGTCAGCGCGGCGGTGGTGCGCCTGTCCGCGTCCCGTCGCACGGGCACGGAGACCTTTCACCTCACCCACCCGGAGGCACCCGGCCTGGACCGTGTCTTCGACGTGGCGGCCCGCCTCGGCCACGAGGTACGCGTCGTCCCCGTACCGGACTGGCAGGCGCGCATCGCGGCCCGGCACGACAACGCGGCCCAGTTGTTCCTCGGCGGCGAGGGACAGGTCCGGTACGAGACGCCGGTGCACCCGCGCTTCGACTCCAGCCGGACAGCCGAGGCGGCACAGGCCCTGGGAGTCCACCTGCCACCACTGACGGACGATGTCCTGTCCCGCTACCTGACCTACTTCCACAGGACGGGCTTCCTGCCGGCCCCGCGGCCGGTACGGGCCAGGATCTGACCGGTACACGCACGGCGCTCGCGCCACGAGGAGGGCGTTCCGGCACCCCGTGGACGGCCGCACCGCTCGCCGCCCGCGGGGGGAGGGGTCAGGGAGGACGCCGGTACGACGTGGGGGCTGAGCCGAGCCGCGGTAGCACTCGCACGGGACGGTCAGGGGCTCCCGAAGCACTGCTTCCGGAGCCCCTGGGCGTCATCGCTGTGAGTGGTCCGGGCTCCTCCGCCGGAAGGTGGCCGTGTGCTCCTCGGTGGCCCACCTTCGGAAGCCGGCCTTCTCCAGGACACGGACCGAGGACGTGTTCGACACGTCCACGCCCGCGGACACGGTGTGGACCTCCGACGACGTGAAGGCGAACGCCGTCAGGGCCTGGGCGGCCTCGGTGGCGTAACCGCGGCCACGCCGGGACGGGACGATGCCGTACCCGAGCTCGACGATCCCCTCGGCGGGTGGCCAGAACAGGCCGATCGAGCCCACCACCGAGCCACTTCCGCGCTCGATGACCAGGCGGTGGCCGTATACGCCGAGCCAGGCAGGGTTCCGGCCGAAGAGGCCCGCGATCACACGGTCGCCCTCGGCGGGGAAGTCGCCGGCCCAGTGCGAGGACCGGACGCCGTCGAGGACCGCGGTGGCCTCGCCCGCGGTCCAGGCCCGGAGGGCGAGACGCTCGGTGATCAGGTCGTCGGGGGCAGGTGAAGCAGAGGACATGTGTCTCTCCTGGTCGTGGGAACGACCCGGGCCGCGCTCCGTTGTCGCGCGGGCGGGACGAGGGCATGCTGACGAGGGCCGGCGGCAGCCATATTCATCAACCTCCCTGTCCCGCTGATCACGCGTCCGTCGCGTCGACGGGGACCGTATCAACCACCCTCCACCGCGCGCACCTCACTTTCCGCATTCCCACCGCTCCGGGCCGCCGCCGAACGTCACGGCCCGTCAGTTGTGTACGGACCGGTCCCGCGAGCCGACCTCGTCCGCCCCGGCCTGCACCATCTCCACGGCCGCGGATGCCGTCCGCGCGAGGCCGGTCTTCCGGGCCACTCCGTCGACGGCGGTGCCGGTCCGTGTTCCGGCATCGGCGGCCGTGAGCGCGGTGCCGGTCAGCACCGGCGCCAGATCGTCGGCCTGAGCGGCAGGGGCCACGGCAAGGAGCAGAGTTCCGGCCGCGGTCGTGGTGAGGGTTCGCCATACGTTCATGACCGGTACAACGTTCCCTCCTCACGCAGGACACGCACCCGGCCCGATTCCCGCACTCTCGTCGTGGCGTGGCGGCCGGCGCGACCTCCCGGCAGACGGCCGTCACCCCGGACCGGACGGGCGCCTCCAGGACGGATACGCCTCCCCGACGAGCGGGCGGGCGTCCTCCCTCCCCCGGCTCTCACGCGCCGCCCTCCCGGCACACAGGCGGAGGAGAGGGAGCGGGCCGGATCTCCTCGCTCCGCCCGCGCCGCACCTCGTCGAGGCGGCCCTCCACCCGGCTCAGTGCCTCCTGGACCGGTACGAGGTCCGGCAGCCCGGCCTCGGCGAAACGCTGCGTGTTCCCCGCTGAGCAGGCGCGGTGCAACCGCGTAAGGCGTCAGATGACCACCCCGCGCCGGTGGTTCCGGTCAGTCGGAGGAGTGCTCCGTGGGTGTGTGGGGCGTGCCCCGGTGGGCGCGGAGGAGCCGGTGTTGCTCCGGGGTCAGTCCGACCTCCCCGACGGGGAGTTTGTCACCGAGCAGGGCTGCGTGGGTGGCCTGGGACAGAGTGAGCGTCACTCCGATGGCGCCGAGTTCCGTGAGCGTGACCATCCCTTCCACCGGTGTCACGGGCGGGGGGACCGGGGGCCCGGACGTAGGGGAGGTGCCGGCGGTCTCGCCGTCGCCGTGGGCGGGGACGATCGGGTCCGCGCTGCTCGCGTCGTAGTGGTCCCTCCCGTTGTAGTGGATCTCGATCACCCGGGACGCACTGACGGGACCGGCCCGCCGCGTGTCGGCCAGCCGACCCTCGAAAGCCACCTCGACCCTGGCGTCGAAGGTGTGGGCGAGCAGGGGCAGGAACACCTCGCCGATGTCGCTGAGGTAACAGTCCTTCCAGCGGGACACGGCGTCCAGGACCGCACGTGTCTCCGCGGTGTCCAGGGGCGCCGTACTCGTCGGGTACACGGCGGCCAGCTCCGCGCGCAGGCCCGCCTGCGACCGGTCGACCAGCGTCTCCGCGTCCACACCGTGGTGCGCGAGCAGAGAGACGAGCCCGGCCCGGTGCAGTCGCGCGATCCGGTCCGCGAACTGCGTCACCGTCGACAGGCGCAGCTGCCCGACGACGGAGTGGGGCAACCGCCCTTCGCTCGCCGTCAGGTAGGTTTCGACGGCCTCGCGCATCGCCTCGACGACGGCGGTCTCCGGACCGCCCGGGTAGTACAGGGTCGCGGACCTGACCACCGCGCGGTGGCTCAGGTCCCCGCGTACACCACTCGGGTCGCCGAGCCAGGCGTACGCGTCGGGGTGGGACTCCGCCAGGCCGGGCAGCCTGCTGCGTATATGAGCCGGGTCGCTCGCCATGAGCGAGAAGAGGAGGCACTCCCCGGTGCCCGGGACCCGCACCGGCCGTCCCCTGGCCGCGTCGGACGGGCGCGGAGGGGCGGGCGGGTCCTGTTCCGGCTCCGGCTCGGCGGTCACGGGCAGGCGCTTCGGATCGTCGGACAGGGGTTCGATCCTCGGCGCGCCGGAGCCGGACCCGACCGTCCCGTCCGCCGGATCGGCCCCTTCCCCCGTGGGCTGTGCCGTTCCAGGTGACTGCGCCGAGGGCGCGTCCGTCTCCGCGCCGGCCTCGTCCCTCACCTCCACCACCGCGTCCGGTACGGCGAGCTGGTAGTGGCGGCCGATCAGGCTCAGCACGACACGCGGCCTCGGGCCACCCGCCCGTACGTCCAGGGAGCCCGCCAGGTGCCCGGTCGGGTCGGAGGGGCCCGGCCCGAAGTCCTGGAAGCGCCCCTCACCGTCGACGACCGTGATGTCCACGTCGAACGTCCGGGCGGCCAGCACCGGCAGCAGGTCCGCGGCCGCGTGGTCCCAGCCCACCTCGCCCGGGGCGTCCCCCGGGCGCATCAGCTGGGCGACGGCCAGCGCGGCCCGGGCTTCGGGGCCCAAGGCCACGGAGTGCGGCATCAGACCGCCCAGTCCGTCGAACTCGCGTCCTCCGGGGGTGCCTTCGCCCAGCGGCCCGGACCCGCGCAGCCCGGCCCCGGACGCTTCGGCGTCGCTGAACGTGTCGGTCTCGTCCGGGGCGACGGAGTCGAGCAGGTCCGCGTCCGACGGGTCCACGAGGCGGGCCGCGAGCGCCCGCCGCGTCGTGTCCACCGCTGCTCGCCGGTCCGCGACGTCCACCCCCAGGTCGGTGAGCAGGTACGGCGCGCTCCTGCTCAGCCCCTCCACGAGGGCGTGCAGGAAGGCGTCCCCGTCCTTCGGCACGTCGTGCAACGCATACGTGACGTGGTCGGGCGAGACCAGCCGGGCGCCGTCACCGGTGCCGGTCCTGGTGTACACCGCCGGCCTGGGTGCGGCCCGCGGCCCGGCCGGCGGAGGAGCCGCGGCCGGCTTCCGGTAGCTCACGGCCGGTGGCTCGGGCCGTCCCGCGAGACGGGCCAGCCCCTCGGCGGTCGCCGCCTCCTGGTGCCAGCGGGTGAGCTGGTCGGTCGCCGCACGCACCCGGTGGTACTCGGCTGCCGCTGTCTCCGCCGTCGTCCTCAGCGCGTCGAGCAGAGCGCGCCGTTTGTCGTAGGCACTGACGGCGGCATCGCGCCGGCCGGTGGCCGCCGCGACCCGGAGCGCCGCTGCGGCCACCGCCTCCTCCGCCCTGGTCACCTCGCGGTCGGCCTCCTCCACGGGCCCCCGCAGGACGGCGGCCCGGGCCTCGAGGGACCGCAGTTCCTCCTCGGCCGCGGCAAGCGACCGGCGGCCCTCGGCGATCCGCTCACGCAGCAGCTCCGCCCAGCCGTCGTGAGCGGCCTCACCGGCGGACTCCACAGCCGCCGCGAGGTCGGTCCGTGCCGCCTCGACCTGCTCGCCCACCTCGTCCCGGCGGGCTGTCGCCGCGGCCAGGGCGTCGCGGGGCGCCCGGGCGGCCCGGACGGCTGCCTCCAGGCTCCGGCCCTCCCCTTCGGCGGATTCCTGCGCGTCCGCGAGGGCGATCTGCGTGGCGTCCCGCTCCTCCTTCAGGCCGACCGCCGGGCGCCGTTTCTTCCAGTACGCCTTGTCGGCGTCGACCCACGCCTTGCTCGCCGCGGTGACGGCGTCCCACGCGGCCGCCACCCGGGCGGGGAAGTTCGTGTCGTCGATCAGTCCGAGGTTCCTGGCGACGTCGTCCCTGACCCAGGCCAGGGCGTACGCCTGGGAGCTCACGGCCTTCGGCCCGGGCCGGACGTGGCCGAAGGTCCCGCCGACGAAGCGGCCCACCCGGGTGTCCTTGATACCCCGCCGTACATCCGCGACGCTCAGCCAGGAGGTGGGGACGGCGAACAGGAACACCCGCCCCGTCTTGGGCTTGGTGTTGATGGAGGTCAGCTGGTCCGCCGAGGTGGGCAGCGCCTCACCCTCGCCGGCGTACGGCCCCGTGCCCGACCCGCCCAGCTGGTGGAGGCCCGTCTTGTCGGAGCTGATGAGCACGCCCACCCCGAGCGCGGAGTCCTGGGTGTTCTCCCGGCCCACGGAGGCCGCGGCACCTACCCCGGTCCGCCGCAGGACCTCCATCTTCTTGCCGTCGGCGACGGTCAGCAGCCGGGCACGGCTGAAGTCGGGCTTGGCGTACAGGTCGAGCTGAGCCCGCTCGTCGCCGGCGATGTTCTTCTCGCTCAGCCCCGGGACGCCGTAACCCTGCGGGGTGGTCGCCCGGTGGTAGTACGCCGTCAGAGCGGCGTTGCCGGTCGCGTCCTCCAGCGCCTGGGCCGATCCGGTGCCCAGCCGGGTCAGCCCGGTGTCCCTGGCCCGGCGCGGCGCGTCGGGCCCGTCCACGGAGAACCCCGCGTCGTAGGAGAGGGCGAGCGCGTAGGTGTTCGCGACCTGGATGTCGGCGAGACCGACGATACGGCGCACGTCGAAGCCGGTCTCGGGGAAGCGGAAGGGCTTCAGTGTGCCGTCCCCGTGGGGTGTGTCAGGCCCCAGCGCGTACGCCGGGGGTTCCGGCCGGGGTGCGGCGAGTCCGGTCAGTCCGGGCGCCTCCAGCAGTCCGTCGTCCGCACCGGTCTCGGGTCTCATCAGACTCATCGGGACGTGCTCGCGCAGCGTCCCGGCGGGGCCCTCCTCGGTGATGACCTGCTTCCCGCGGAACCGGTCGAACCCGGCCCGCACCGGGCCCCGTTGCCCGGAAGGCGGATCGTCGGCCTCCAGCGTGATCCGCAGGGTGTAGGGCGTCGCGATCTCCGCGTACGGTTCCGTCGAGGCCACCCGGAACACGGTCAGAGTCGATTCGGTACGGCTCTCGCCGCTGGTCTTCCGCCCGGAGCCGGTCTCCGTGAAGGTGGGGCCCGCGGCCACCGCCGTGGCGTTCTCCGTGTGGACCGCCTCGCCGACGAGGTACCCGAACTCGGCGCCCTTCGTGGTCTCCGCGCTCTCGGTGACGGTCTCGATCGCCCGCCGGTTCTCCTCCATCTCCACGCTGTGGTCCAGCATCGTGAACACGGCCTTACCCGGCACGAGTTGGACCCTGATCCGCACCTGCCGCTTCCCCAGGCGGACGCTGTGCCACCCCCACGCCCCGGTGCGGGCCGGGACCGACGTCCCGCCGCCCGTCATCTCCTTGTCCAGGGCGCGCACGACCCGGGACGAGACCAGGGTGCGTACGCGTTCCAGGCCTGCGTCGTCGAGACCGAGCGTGGCCACCCGCCGCTCGAACGCGGCCAGCACGGCGGACGGGTCCAGCGCGTTGACGGCGTACGTACCGAAGTTGTTGTCCGCGAGCCATGGTTGCGGGGACCAGCGCTCGCGGGTGTAACGCGGCACCTCGCCCATGCCGTCGTCGATCAGCCCCACCAGGTGCGCGCTCTTCTCCGGCACGTGGGCCAGCCAGCCGCCGGGCACACGCGTCATCCGCCCGGCCGCCGAGGCCAGCCAGCCGGGCACGAGCGGCCGGCCCACGGCGGCGGAGCCCAGCAGGCTGGACGCCAGCGCCAGCCAGTGCTCGGCGGTGCCCGACACCAGCACCTGGTGGCCGAAGCCCTTGCGGTTCATGTCGTGGACGAAGGAGCGGGTCACCGTCCTGCTCCTCTGGTCGGACCGCGACCAGGGGCTGGCGACCAGACCGTACGTGCCCAGCAGCCCGGGCCCGGCCGCGTGGGAGCGGGCGTACACCAGCTGCCCGCCGGTGAAGAAGGTGCGGGCCTTGGTGAGCTTCCCCGCCGACTGGCCGCTGCCGCCGAGCACCATCTCCGTGTCCATCGGCACCGCTCCGGTCAGTGCCCGGATGCCGTCCACCGCCGTGAGGTGCCGGAAGGTCGCCCAGAGGGTGGCGTAGGGGCCCTTGCCCATCAGCCCCGACGCGGTCCAGCCCAGCGGCCCGGAACTCTGGTCGAAGTTGGCCGTCAGATACTGGGCCTGGAAAGCCCGGAGCACGGCTTCACGGGTGGGTGCCCCCTCCTCGGTGAGCTGCCACGCGCCGCCCGACCCGGAGGCCATGACCTGACCGAGCGCCGCAAGGAGTGCGGGGGAGGGAACCACACCGACGGTCAGGAACGGGTGGTTCTGCAACTCCCGGAAGATCCGCGAGCCCCGGCCGTCCGGTGTGACCGGGCCCGCTTCGCCCACCAGGTCGGTGGCGCGCACCAGGCTGCCGGGCCGGGACAGGTCGCCCAGGGCCAGCGCCCGCGCCCGCTCGGGCCGCAGGACACGTACCGGCTGCGCGGCGACGGCCGCGTACGGGTCGGCCGTCCCCCGGCCGTGCGGGTCCACGGCGGGGGCGTGCGAACCGGGGATGCTGATGAGCACCTGCCCCCTCCGTGGTCCGCCACCGACCGCGCGCCCACCGGACGTGGTACCGATGAGCAGGTCCCTCGGCTGCCGGAAGACGAACGGCTGGGTCCCCAGCAGCCCCAGCGTCGCGGTCCCGCGCAGCAGACCGCGGAAGCGCCAGTACCCGCCGCGGTCCACGGTGAGCGAGAGGTCGTAGCGGTACAGGTGCGAAGGTCCGGCACTCACCGCCATCGGCTCGTACGTGGCCGTCGCACCGAAGCCGGTCTCCTCGTCGGACTGCCGTCCCGCGCGCACACCCGCACTCGGCCCGCCGGCGTTGTACGGGGCGCCGATGTCGTCGGCCATCGGGTCACGGAACGCGATCAGCCCCTCGAGCCCCAGCTCCCCGAGGCGCTTGGCGCTCTTCTGCCCGTCCACCCGCTCCACACCGACCGAGCTGTAGCGCAGCTTGAAGTCGTCCTGCACGCCGACGAAACGACGGTTGGTCAGCTCCCCGCGCAGCCATATGTAGCGGTGACCCTGCCCGACCTGGCCGGGTTCCACGAAGCGGACCCGTATCCCCGTCGTGGTCAGCGCCTCCAGATTCCCGGCCATGCTCCGGTGCGACAGCGCGGCGAGCACCTCGAGGGTGTTGGCCAGTGCCGTGCGGTACGCGTCGTCGCTGCGCCACCGCGAGGACACCGGAGGGGTGACGGCGTCCGGCCCCGACGGGCCCAGCAGGGCCGCCGTCCGCTCCCGCCACGTCCTGCGCTCCGGCGGCGCCAACTGATCGAGTCGTGCGACGAGTCCGGGATAGGCCGCCGCGAGCGCCGTCAGCACTTCGTCGGCGAAGGTGTCCAGAAGGGTGCGGGGCTGCCCCGCCGGGCCCGGCCCGCCCGTCTTCCTGCCGTCGGCGAAGGTGAACTCCTCGACCCGGTGCATGCCCAGGGTGGGTGGCCGGTCCCGGGTCAGGTACGCGGGGGCGAACGGCTCGGGCACCCCTGCCCGCACCGCCCGCCGCAGCCCGTCGTCCCACCCGGCCAGCCGCCGCGCCTCCGTGCGGGTCATCCGGTCGACGCTCCACGTGTGGAACTGCCCGGCCCGTCCGGTGCTGCCGCTGAGCTGGACGTGGACCGTTTTGCGCACCAGGTACAGACCGGTGGGATCGCCCTTGACCTGTCCGGCCGACTTGACCGCCCCCGACCCGCCGAGCCCTGCGGTGCGCGACACGGAGAAGAGATGGCGGAACGCCACGCCGAACTGGAGCCGGAGGTTCAGGACGCCGTCCGCCAGGTCGAAGAAGTTGAAGGCCGGGCCCGCGACCCCGTCGATGCCGATCGCCGCCGTCTTCTGAAGACTGCGCTCGTTGCGCACCGTCAGGGTGTTGATGTCGCGCATCTCGGCGTCGGCCGTCTCGGTGATCAGCGTCGCCCGCCCCGGCACGACGTCGACGACGAAGACACCCAGAGGCGTCCGGGCCTTGTCGTCGGCGAACAGCGGAACGGTGGTGACGCGGCCTCGGGACAGGGCCGGACTCTGCCGCTGGAAACTCAACGAGGAGAAGAAGGAGTTGAGCTCAGCGTAGGCGGTGCTGCCCGGGGCGACTCCGATCTCGGCCGCGGCCCAGTCCCGCATCCGAGAGACGGGCCCGAACCCCTCCGTCCGCACCAGCCGGTAGGACGACTGCCGGTCGAGTTCCAGGGAGCGGGGGATCCGCCCGGGGGCGGCCTTCGTCTTCGTCACACTGTCCGGCAGCCGCACGGACAGCCCGTCCCGCATCGCGAATCCGAAGACGGCGGGTGCGATGCCGGTCACGGTCCGGCCCTGTGCGTCGGTCACCCGCAGCTCGTAGTACACGTGGTCCAGGTAGACCCGTGAGCCGTCCAGCGAGCGGGTCTCCGTCTGGGTCGTGCCCTGCTCGGTCTGCCCGTACGCCACCCGGTCGGTCCAGCCCAGCCGTAGACTTATCCGCCCGAAGCCGCTGAAGGCCACCGTCCCCGCCGGCCCGACGGGCCCGCCCAGCGCCAGCTGGGTCACCGACTGCATGGTCTTGCTCTGCCCCGCCGCCCCGACCGACCGGTGCATCCCGTCCACCTTCACAGGACTGCCGTACGCATCGGTGAACTGCTCCCACTCCCCGTAGTGGCGCACGGTGAGCACCAGCATGCGCACACTGCCGTCCTCGGCCGTGTAGGGAAAGACGCGTCCGTCCCCGGCCAGCGTCTTGGGCTCGTGCGTGAACGCGTACGCGACGTCGTCCATCAGGGCGGATCCGGCCGGCCGGCCCTTCTTCGACGGTGCCGGACGCACGGTGCCGCCCCCCTGCGACAGCACGCGGCCGATCTCTGCCAGTGCCTGCTGCTTGCCGCGCAGGGCGACGTCGCTGTGCCCGAAGGTCATGCCACCCAGGACCAGGGGGAGCGGAACGTCGGACGGCGCGTCCGCGAGAAGTTCCACGACGTCGTCGATGTAGGCGGGCATCCGGGTGCCGTTGCCGAAGCCGACCGGCTCCCGCCGCCCGCCGAGCGGCCGGGGCATGTCCCGGTCCAGGACGGGCGGCCTGGTGCCGGGGAGGACGGGGGCGTACGGCTCCGCACCGGCCGTGGCCGGCCGCACGGCGGACGGGGCGCCTGCGACGGCAGGGATGAGGGCCGCGGGGGAGACGCCGGGGGCCGGGCCCGCGGGCGGGGTCACGGCAGAGGCCGGCGTCGAGGGAGTGGAACCGGCGGTGGCGGGCCGGAGGGCGGGCGGGTCCCCGATCTGTGCCGCGATCAGGTCCAGGTGACGCCCGCGCAGGCCGCCCTGGGCGAGCCCTTCGGGCGCGGGACGCCGGTAGTCCCCCATAAGGCTTCCCCCGACGTCCGGGCGGTGAGGTGCGACGGCGTGCCGGGACTCGTCGCGCAGACCGAGCATGTGCGCGATCTCGTGCGCGTAGTCGACGGCATCCCCGTCCGCCCACCACGCGGACCGCGTCATCTGCCGGTCGCGGCCGACGAGGCGGACGTTGAGCCCGTGCGGGTGCGGATCGTGCTCGACCTGCTCCACGCTCACGTGCAGCAGGTCGCCGTTCGGCAGCCGGTGACCGGGAGCGTTGAACACCGCTTCGACCCCGGCGAGAACCTTCTCCCACACGCCCGGCGGCAGCCCACCGGAACCCCCGACGCCGACCTGGACCGTCAGGTCGGTGAAGAGTTCGCCGCCTGCCTCGAAACGCCGTACGTCGAACTTCGACTGCACCACGAACTGCGTCGTACGGCCCGGTCGTTGCGGGTCAGGAGGCGTCGACAGCGGATCGACCCAGGTGGACGAGCGTGTGTCCGGCACCGCCCCGGCACGCGCCGCCTCCCAGGCGGGTGACCCCGGGCCCTCGGGCCCACCCGTCCCGGCCCCGCCGACGACCTGCGGACCGTCCGCTGCCCCGGCACCCGTCGGCTCCTGCTGCTCGGCGGACCGGATGTCCGGCGACGACGGCGCGGAAGGGGCCGGCGAAGGCGCGGACGCGCCCGGGCCGGATACGGGTGCGGCGGCGGACGGCGGAGCCGTGGACGACGTGGGAACGGGGGAGGGCAGGCCCGGCGCGCCCGCTGCCGGGGTGGTGGGAGCCGACGACAGCGGTGCCACGGCCCGGGCGGCTCCCGGGAACGCGGGCGGTGCGTGTGCCGGCGCGAGGTCAGCTCCGTATGCCACCGTCGGGCCACCGCCGGTACCCGGAGCGTCGGACCCGCCACGGGCGGTGTGGGACGCGGGGGCCCCGCTGCCGGGGGCCCCGGATCGGGCTGCCCCGGAACCGGCAGCCTCGGAACCGTCAGGGACCTCCTGACCGGAGCCATCGGCCGGACCCGTCCGGTCCACGTCGGCTGCTCTCCCCACGGGCGAGGCGGAAGCCGTCGGGGGCGAACTGGTCGGGGATGACGAGGCGGGGGCAGATGCGGCCGGTGCGACGAAGGGAGAGGACGGCGGCGCCGCGTGCGGCACGGTGGTCGCCTGCCCCCACGGCTCGCGGCCGAACACCGCGTCCGCGCCCTCACCGCTCAGCTCTCTCGCCTCGGCCGACCACTCCGGGCCCCCGACTGCCGTACCTCGCCCGGCAGTCGGGGGTCGTGCCGCCTCAGGGGCCGACGGTGTGTCGACGTCCACCGGCCACGGAGCGGGCGCATGCGCCTCGGAAGGCCCCGCCGTCCCTGTCGTCTGATCCGAGGTGGCCGGGACGAGTGGCGGCAGCCCGGTCCGCTGCGCGGCCGGACCGGAATCCGGCACGCCACTCCCGTGCGGAAACGTGTCCCACGTTCCGCTTCGGGCACCGCCCGACTGCACCGGTGCCGGTGCCGGTGCCGGTGCCGTGGCGGGCGTCGGGCCGGGCTCATGCCCCGTCCTCGGATACGCCGACGGGGGCGAGGACATCGCCGAGGAGGCCGTCGGCACCGCGGGCGGCGTGGGCGCCGGCCGTGGCGCGGACGCCGTGGCGACCGTGGGCGTGCCGGCTGCCGTGGCGGGGCCGGCCGAGGCCGACGGTGGGGTCCCCGCCGGGGACAGGAAGGCGGGCGGTGCCACCGGCGACGGCATCGGGGCAGGTACGGGCGCGGTGGCCGCGGACACCGTGGGCAGGGGCAGATCGTTCCCCGTGACGGTGCCGGGACCCGCTCCGGGCCCGGTGGGCGGTGGCACCGCACGCGTACCTGGCGCACCGCTGTCGTCGGCAGTGCCCGTTCGCGGCGGATCGTTGAGCTCGCCGGGAGCCACCGCCGGGGCGAGGAACTTGTTGTTCAGCCGGAGTGCCGCTCCGCCGATCGCCGACTCGGCGTACATGCCGAACACCCCACTGGTGCCGGACCCCACGAAGGTCTCCCACGTGAACTCCCACGTCCCGTCGAAGGCGCCGGTGACCAGTACCTCCGCAAGGCTTTCACCGAGACCTGAGACGACGAAGGCCGCGGGGACGTCGTAGACGTCGTTGAGTCCCCTGGTGACGACGGGATGCCACTTCGGGACGTCGAAGTTCGGATGTCCGACGGAGGGGCCGCCACCGTTCCTGAACCAGTTCCTGAACGTGTTCGAGGCGCGTCCCAGGACGCTCTCGAAGACACCCCCGAGAGCACCGAATGCCGCAGCCTTACCGACATCTCCCCAGTCGATGCCCGAGGGCTTGCGGCCCGGCGGGTTGAGCGCTATCTGGGCGAGCTTGACCGTCAGCATCTGGATCGTCTCGGCGAAAGCTTGGCTGAGTGCGGGCGCGAGATGGGTCATCCGCAGCAGCCGGTCGATGATCATCAGCAGGGCCAGCCGGCTGCGGGCCCGCGCCAGCGCCATCTGGGATACCGACGTACCGCCGGTGAAGAAGGCCAAGGCGGCCAGCACGGCCAGCTCGATCAGAAGCATGACGACCTCGGCGATGATCTCCCACTTCGACTCCTGGATCTTCATCGAGTAGTCGATCTGACCGCGCGCCATGTCGTCCAGCTGGTCGACGAACCCCTGGAGCCGGTCGGTCCCTCCGTCGTTCGTCAGCAGGGACAGCCCCTGGGTGTAGCCGCGTGCGACGTCCTGCGGAAGCGCGCGGCCGGCGTTGCGTACGGACTGCCTCACGGCGTCACGCAGTTCGAGTACTCGTTTCGCCAGGTCGAGATAGAGATCCCGGCTGTCCCAGGCCAGGTTCTCCCTGGCCTGTACCGGCATCTCACCGAGCAGGACCCAGAGCATCCTCCTGACGTCGTCAGGAAAATCGATCTCCCGCACTCAGTGCTTCCCCTGCCCGCCGGTGGCCCCAGGGCGCTCGTGGACCCTTCTCCCGTGGGCCTCGATCCGGTCCGTGGCGTCGGCGCGGGTGCTCTCGATGTTCTCCAGATTGGTGAGAGTCGCCGAGACCAGCGCGTCCAGGGCCTCGTACAGTCCCTGGACGATGTCCGCGCAGTACGTGTTGTTCCGCTGGTATTGCGGGCGCACCTGGCGAGCGAAATCGTCCGTCCAGCCGGGCCATGGCGTGTAGGCACTCTCCTGGTGCCGGAAGTCCTGGACCATCCGCCTCGCCAGAGCGGGCAGGCTCTTCATCTCCTCGATACTGCGCCGCAGACCGCTCGGATCCGCCTCGTACACCCCGCTCACGCCCGGCCCCCCTTCCGGGTCGCCGGTGCCCCGGGGCGCCCGCCACCGTGGGCGGGCAGGCACGGGATCGTGAGCTCGACCGTCCGTGCGTGAGCACGGACGGTCGAGCGGTACGGTCCGGCCATCTGTGTGACGGTCATGGGCCCTCTCCTCCAGGAGCCGTGTACGCCCGGACGGGCATCGCCGGCCGAAGTGCAGGTGAAACGGATCGTAAGCAGACAAGCCTCCCGCCGGGGGCTTCCCGAACGGTGTGCGGGCCGACTCTCGACCAGGGTTCATGGGCGCGCCCCGGACCGTTGTCCGGCCGTTCACCCCCTCCGGCCCATGCTTGGGTCGCACCCCTGTCTGCCCACCCCTGCACGCGGTCTTCAGAAGGACACCCGCCGACCCGCCGCCCCCATCCGCAGAGCCCAGCACCTTGTCAGGTTCGGCCACTCCGGCGCTGCGTCCGACGAACGGTCCGGAGAAAGGAAACTGGCGCGGCGCGGTATGGTCCCGTGGGACGCCGGACACGCGGCTGTCATGTGGATTTCGTCATGCCGGTTCCTCTCGGTGTCGATCACGACCCGGCACAGCTGTGCCGGGCGTACGGAGCGAAGGCGTCGCCACACGCGGGTGCGTCCGGCCGGGGGTCGCGGGAACGCGCAAGCGGCGGGCCTGCGTGGGGCAGGCCCGCCGCGGTCAGCGCCGGCAGAGATGATCGCGCTCGGTCGGCAGACCCGTCGTCGCCGGGCCGAACGCCGCCGTCACGCGCAGAACGCGGTGTCGGTGGCCGACATGACGGCCCGTGCCGCCTTCTCGGCGTCCCCGAACGTGCCCGGGAGTGCGGTCACCGCGATGCCGACGGAACGGCCGTCGTCCGTGGCGCCGCCACGGGTCTCGAATCCGTCGATGTCTCCGCCGTGCCCCCAGTAGACGCCTCCGCAGCTCAGGGGGACGCTGAACACGCCGAGTCCGTACCTCCAACCGGGCATGAGCGGCGCGTCCACGGTCGTGCGCATCTCGGCCAATTGCCGAGGAGGAAGCAGTTCGCCGTCGAGCAGTGCGCGGTCGAACTCGGCGAGGTCGCGCGGGGTGGAGACCAGCTGTCCCGCGGCCCCGCCCCAGGACGGGTCCATCGTCGTCGCGTCGATGACCCTGCCGTTCTCCGCGCTGCTGAGCGCGTACCCGTGCGGATGCGGCTCGCGGAGGGCCCGCTCACCGGGCTGGGGCCAGTAGGTGTGGCGCAGGCCTGCCTTTTTGATCACACGCCGCGTGATTTCCTCCTGGACGGGGCGTTCGGTCACCCGCTCGATCAGAAGGCCCGCCAGGAGGTAGTTGGTGTTGCTGTATTCCCACTTGGTGCCCGGGGGGAACTGTGCAGGATGGGAGAGGGCCGCCTCGAGGAGGTCATGAGGGTGGAAGAACTTGTTCTGGACCTTGGCGAAGTTCTCCACGCCGATGTGCTCGGTGTAGTTGGGCAGCCCGCTGGTGTGCTGGAGCAGCTGGCGGACGGTGATCCGGCGGCCGTCGATGCCCTCGCCGCGTACTACGCCGGGCAGATAGGTCTCCACCGGCTCGTCCAGTTGGACTCTGCCCTCGGCGACCAGCTGCAGGACGACGATCGCCGTGAACGTCTTCGTGTTGCTGCCGGCGCGGACCTGCCCGTCGCGCGGGACCGGGACGTGGCTGCCCAGCCGGGACGATCCTGCGACCAGGGTGGTCGTGCGGCCGTTCTTGTTCACGTAGGCGAGGGCGGCCGGAAACTTCTCCTGGCTGACGAGTGAGTCCAGGCTCTTCTGGAGAGCGGTGTCTTTACCCGTCCGCGAAGAGGTGCCCACCGGCTGCTGGGCGAGCGCGACGTTGGTCAGGAGGGCACCTGCGACACCCGCCACCGTCATGGCCAGCAGGCCCCTGCGCACCCTCGTTGAGATCTTCCGGTCCATCGTGTGGCTCCTTCTGCTTTCGGGTCGACACCTCCACCCTGCCGGGGTTCGACGCGAAGATCATTGGGGCTGGCCACCGGGCCGGGGGTACGCCTGGCACCACCATCGACGTAGCGCTCACCGCCCGGGACGCGCACCCGGGGTCAGGTGTGGGCCCGGCTTTCCCAGCCTGCGGTTCCCACGGCCGCATCCGCGCTCGCGTCGAGCACGGCTTCGCTCGCAGGGAGACGTGCGAGATTCTTCGCGAGTGCCGAGTGCCGAGTGCCGAGTGCCGGTTGAAGAGTGACGTGGTCCACCACGCTGCGCTCGGCGTCGCCCGTCTACACAACCTCACGTTCGCCGGGTGACGTACCACGCCTCGGATGACCAGCGGGACATCCCTCAGCGCTGTCATCAGAAGGTCACGTCCACGTCGGAGAGTGACCCCCTGAGTTGGTCCTCGCACCGGGTACGGTCGCCGATCACCGGCATTGTCATAGCCACCTGGCATCATCATCGGCGTGAGTGAGACAACTGAGCCTGAAGAAAATGAAGTTGCCGCTGTTCTGACCACGCCGGAGGAGTGGCGTGTCTTCCTGGAGCGATATGGCGAGCTGTACGTGAAGGTTCGTGCCGACGAGGAAGAGTTGGTCGATCTGCTGGACGACGATCAGCTGGAGGTTCTGGATGCTGGAGGGCGGGTTGAGCTGTGGTTGGGTGAAGTACCTGCGCGGGAGGAAGCTCTCGTGGCGTCCGAGGAGCGGCTCGGGGTGCGGTTTCCACCGAGCCTGCGGGGGTTCTTCCTGGCGAGCGACGGGTGGACGCGCCTGGACGCCTGGGTGGACGGTGTCCATCCGTGCGGCGGTGTCCTGTGGATGCGGGACAGCGATGCCGGCAGACGCGTAATTGAGATCTACGACTCGATAGCCGGCAACGAGGACGATGTTCAATTGTTCCGCCGGTCCGTGGAGATCGCCCGGGGAGAGGACTACTGGTTGCTCGATCCGACCGACGTCGGGCCGGACGGCGAGTGGGCCGCCTACGAGTTCGCACCGAAGTACGGCGACCTGACGAAGCACCCCAGCTTCTCCGCGCTGTTCCACTCCGGGTGCGAGAGCATGGACGAGGACGAGGACGAGGACGAGGACGAGGACGAGGGCTGAGTTGGTTCGTCAGGCGTCACGCTCCCATCGGGAGTGAGGCGAGGTTGACGGCTGCTTCGTAAGGAGTCGGCGGTCCTGTCGTAGCGGGTGGCGATGCCGCGCCATTGCTTCAAGGGGCTGAAGCCCTTCTTTCAGCCCGTTGAGGTTTTTGTGTGCCCCGCGGCCGAAGGCCCGGTGAGCCCGCAGTCGAAGTTCCCGCGCCGGGCTCGGTCGCGGACATGGTCGGCCCGCTCGGGAATCGTGTGGGCGATGCCCCGGCGGCGGAGGAGCCGGGCGGGCATCGCTTCCGGGCCGGAGCCCTTGGCGCCCGGGATGTGATCGGTCCGGTCGAGGGAACGGCCCGGTGCGATCGGTGCACCCGGGCTGTTCCCTCCCACGGTGAACTGGGAGCAGTTGTCGGTGGTGCCGCCCGTGACGACTGAAGCCGAGCGGACGGTTCCGGCCGGCGCAGGCCAGGTGGATCGATCCTGCTGGTCAAACCGGCTCCGGACCGGCAGACTCCCGGCTCCCGGAGCCCTCTTTCGGGCTTCGGCCGCATGTCGGTGAGCCCGGCCAAGGGGGAGTAGACCGTGACGAGCCATTCGATGTCACCCGCCGCATCGGCTTCGGCTGGGCCGGCACGGAGCGTCCGGTCGAACGTTCAGTCCTTCGCCGACCTGCGACAACGCGAGCGCAGTGTGAGGTCTATGTCGTGGGGGTGGGTCTGTTGCCTCGGGGGATGAGATGCCGGTACGCGGTGATTGCGAGGAGTGTGTAGGCAAGTATCACCAGTGCGACTGTGATGATCCATGTATGGGTGCCGGTGGGGTCGTAGACGCGTCCTGGGTTGCCGACATCGACGGCGGGTGCTGTCTGTCCTGCTGTGAACGTGTCCGGGCCGCTGCCGTAGAGTTTGACGCCCGTGCTGTGCACGGTGTTGTCGGTGGACCGGAAGGTTCCCGACCATTCGCAGGTGGTGTGTCCGGCGTGTCCGGCGCATACGAGCCGGGTCGCGGTGAAGGTACCCCGTGGTCCGTTCGCGGTGGCGGCTCTGGCGGCGTTTCCGAGGTTCGGCACGGTCATCCAGAACAGCAAAGTCCCGGTGAGGAGGAGAAGAAGGGATACGTAACCGGAGGGTTTTCTGGTGTTCGTGGTCATGGGTTGGGTTGTTTGGGTGTGCAGGTGCAGGGTGCGGTGGTGTTGTCGGGTCGGTTGGTGCGGGTGTGGTAGTACATGGCGATGATCATGGGGATGGTGACGAGGGT
>NZ_MDKB01000001.1:1614512-1614929 GCF_001715295.1 Streptomyces griseus
GGTTCGGTGTGCCCCGTCGATCCGGTCCGCCCCGCCGGTGCGGTCCGAGCGGTCTTTCCAGCCGGCCTGGTGTACCCGGCTCGCGTGGGCTGTCTGATCGGTGGGCTCTGCTGTGTCGTCGGCCCGGCCCGGCCCGGCGGTGCGGTCCATCCCGTTGGTGCGGTGTGCCCGTTCGGTCCTGCCCGGCCCGCCGGTTCGGTGTGCCCCGTCGATCCGGTCCGCCCCGCCGGTGCGGTCCGAGCGGTCTTTCCAGCCGGCCTGGTGTACCCGGCTCGCGTGGTCTGTCTGATCGGTGGGGTCTGCTGTGTCGTCGGCCCGGCCCGGCCCGTCGGTGCGGTCCATCCCGTTGGTGCGGTGTGCCCGTTCGGTCCTGCCCGGCCCGCCGGTTCGGTGTGCCCCGTCGATCCGGTCCGCCCC
>NZ_MDKB01000001.1:1614939-1617389 GCF_001715295.1 Streptomyces griseus
GACGGTGTGCTGTTCGGGCCTGGTGGTATCTCCTCCCGGGTCATGCTTTCGACGGAGGGCAACGGTCTCGTCGGGGTAGAGCTTGTCTCTCTGACCGGGAGTGACTTGTGGTGGGTCCCGATCAGTCTGCTGTGATGACGGACAGCGAGCTGATCGTTGACCTGCGCGGTCAGCTGATCGAGATATTCGACGATTTCTGGGACGCGGTGAGCGAGCCGTGCCGTGTCGGCGCAGACAAGCGTCAAGAACCCTGTCCACCATCAGTTCGTGCGCCGGGCAGCGGCGTCGAGGCCGATCCATATGCCGGGCATGCCCGTGATGTTACAGACATCGGGTGAAACCCGTCAGCGCCTCGGCGAGTCCTGGAACACAAGCTACCCGGACCAAAGGGTCTTCACTCGGGCCTGTCTGGCAAATGATCATCTGGCTGGTTCGCGGAGCCGGAGGACCGGGAGGCCAGGACGATTCCGGCGCGGTAGCGATCGGCGAACTTGTCGAATCTGGTCGAGATCGCGCGGAACTGCTTGAGGCGGTTGAAACATCGTTCGATCACGTTGTGGTCGTGGTGCGGACGTAGCTCGTCCGACAGGCAGGTGCACCGACCGAGCCCGTCCGCGACCGCAGACGGCGACCCCATCGGGACGGGTCGATACGACGGCGGTCGGGAAGGACCGCGCCGTACAATCGCAGTGAGGGCGAAGCGCCGGGCCGAGATTCCGGCACCGGCGTGAGGGGGAGCAGGATGTTCGGTTCGAAGAAGAAGCGCAGGGCGTCTCTCGATGATCTGATGGCGCAGCTCAGGCCCGACCTGAGTCGTGAATCGCTCGGCGTCGGGCCCGACTTCCCGGGCGTCGCCCCGAATCCGCTCCTGAGCAGTGATGCACGGAAGCGCAATGCGGAACTGCGTACGGGGGCGCTTGCGCTCGGCGTTCTCGTCGACTGGCGGGAGGTCAACGGCAATCCACGCGTGGTCCTGATGTTCGACGTGGAGACCGCCGACGGCCTCTCGTTCCGCGGTATCGCAGACGAAGACCTCACGATCACCGAGCTCACCCGACTCGCCCCAGGGCAGACTTTGCCCGTGCGCTACCGGCCGGCCGTCATGGACCACTACGTCGCCCTTGCCCGGGACGTGGACCCCGCCCACGTGCAGCAGCTTTCTGACGAGATCGCGAGCCGCAAGTCGACCTGACCCCGGTGACCTGAGTCGGAGATTCGGTGGTAGTAGGCGGCGACTCTGTCGAGGATCAGGTGGGTTTGGAGGTCGGTCGGGACTTTTGTGACGAGTTTCGGCAGGATTTTTGAACTTGGCGGCTCGGTGAGGGCGGTGGAGTGATCGGGTCGCCTTGCCTGTCGCGACTTCCGGGGGTGGGGAAGGGAGCGGTGGTGCGGGCGTGGATGTAGTGGTGGCTTCGGTGCTCGGGCTTCCCGGGCATCGCTGGGCCGGCGTCTGCGCGGTCGTTTGCCGGCGCGCTCAGTTTCCCGGCACGGCCTGCTGAGTATCGGTCCGTGGCGGCGGGGTCTTCGGTCCTGGACGGCTCGTAACCGGCTAAGGGCTGTCCCGCAATTCCCGGCGGGCGCGCGACGACAGCTACGGCACCTCGCAGCGTTGTCGGGGCGTGCGCATATATTTCGTGTGTGGGCGGTCCTTGGTTTTGCGGTGCACTGTATCTGTCGCCGTATGCTGTTTCGCCGGGAATTGCGGGACAGCTTTTATGGCTCGTAACACGATCATGGTCGGGTCTCCCGAAGTCCTGTTCTGTGTGGTGGTAGACCTGCGCGACCAGGCCTTGGGCGTGGCGTGGGGGGATCACGTGGATGTACCGCACCTGGCGCAGGGAGCCTCGTAGTACAGCCCGCACGAGTGGCCTCATCGTGTTTGCTCCTTGTCCTGGTCCAGGCTGGTTTCTTTGCCGCGGGGGCGGCTTGTTGCGGGCTGTTTTGCCTGTCCGTGCCGTGTCCGGACCGCTGGTGTGGTGGGCTGCCGGCGGGGTTGCGGGTTCTGGCCGGGTGGGGTTCGGGTGGGGTTGCCGGGGGTGGTGGTGCCGGGCACCAGTCCCAGGTGCTGTGCCAGCAGACGGGCCAGCGCGGTGGCCGTCTTGCGGGCGGTGGAGGCCGTGTAGGGGCGGGGCTGTGCTGGTGGTGGAGCGGGGGCGGTGCCGGTGGGTGGTTCGGTGGTGGGGGTGGCTGCGGCCGGTAGCGGGGGGAGAGGGCCGTTTCCGCTCGTGGTCTGCCTGCCGCCGGTACCGGGCCATTCTCCCGTCCGGCCCGCCCCACCGGCCCGGTGTGTCCGGCCCGCCCGGTCGGTGCGGTCCACCCCGTTGGTCCGGTGTGCCCGTTCGGCCCTGCCCGCCCCTCCGGCCCTGCCCGGCCCGCCGGTTCGGTGTGCCCCGTCGATCCGGTCCGCCCCGCCGGTGCGGTCCGAGCGGTCTTTCCAGCCGGCCTGGTGT
>NZ_MDKB01000001.1:1617399-1620821 GCF_001715295.1 Streptomyces griseus
GGGCAGCGTCACCTCCCCCACGACACAGCCGAGCCCTCCACCGCGGCCCTCCGGCACCGCCCACCCCGCACCCGAGCCCACGACCGGTGCAGACCTGCCCTGCACACCCCGGGCCTCAGACACCATCCCGCCAACCGGATCCTCACCCACTCCCACCACGAGCACCTCCCCGCGACCACCCACCAACCGCCCGGAAACACAGGGCCTGACACCGTGGCAGACCGGCGGTCACAACCACCTGTGAGGAAATCAGCAAGCCCCCTTCGCCTCTCCACCGCCGCAGCGAAGCGGCAGGCCATCGAGCGAGGCATCGACTTCCTGTCTGCGAAATGGGATCTCGGCCAGGTGATCGTATGCACCCGTTTACCGGGTCCGGCTGCGCCACCTCTTCAGGCCGGGATCTAAGGGCTGTCCCGCAATTCCCGGCGGGCGTGCGACGACAGCTACGGCACCTCGCCGCGTTGTCGGAACGTCCCCATACATCCAGTATGCGGACGCCCCTCCGCCTTGCGATGCCCCGCATCTGACGCCGCACGCTGATCCACCGGGAATTGCGGGACAGCCCTTACCGAGAGCTCGCGGAGCGCAGCACACACGCGTGAGATCTCCTGCACAAAATGAGCTGAAAGGAAAAACCGTCATGACGACCAATCCCAATCACAACGATTTACCCGCACTGACGCCCATGCCCGCGCTCTACTGCCCGATCCCCCCGTACAGTCACCCGCGCGCTGCGGAGATCGATAAGGCAGCCTGCGACTGGATGCGTTCTTGTGTCCTCTGCGGAAACCCGGACACCAGGCAACGGCTACTGCAAAGTGGCTGCTCCCGCTTGGTCTCCAACTCCAGCCCTTGCGGATCGATTGAACGACTAGAAGCGGGTGGCAAGTGGATGTACCTCGGCTTCGTCTACGACGACTGGCTCGAATCGCGCGCGACCCTGGACGAGATCGTCGCCGCTTGCTGTGGACTGCAGCGCGCGCAGGAAGTCCCCGAGTCAGGTCTGGCAAATGTTCCATTCTTACCCGAGTTCTTACACGTCATGGGCGAATTGCGGCGATTCGCCACACCGACCCAGTACGCGCGGTTCACCAACGAGCGCCGCAAATACTTTCAGGCCCTGCCCTGGGAGGCGAGCTACCGCTTCACCGGCAAGACACCCGACCTCAACACCTACGTGACCTTGCGCCTCGGCGCTGCGTCGACTACGTCCTTCCTGACCGCCATGGAGATATTCAACGAAGACGAGGTCCCATCGTCGGAAATCGACCACCCTGCGGTCCAGGCTGTCCGCGAAGTCGCAGCCTCTCTCCTCGGATGGACCAACGATCTCTACTCCCTCTCCAAGGACGCTCGTGACGGAACCGGCGAGAACAATCTGGTCACCTGCATCCAGCAGGAACGGCACGTTTCGATCGAAGAGGCCCGTGCCGAGGCGATCACCATGTTCAACCGGAGCATGCTGCTCTTCGTCCAACTTCGCGATCAGCTGAACCCGCATGGCAGCCCACCACTCAAGAAGTTCTTGGGGGACTGCGGCAGGGCGATCGCCGGTGCTGTCGCCTGGCACGCCGGCATCCCCCGCTACGCCACGCAAGCCCTACCGATCACTGCCGACCGGCCCGCTGGCCTCGACTCCTTTCCCCTGGACATCCCGTCCATCGCGTGGTGGTGGCAGCAACTCGAATAATCCGAACGCGCACGGCCTGCTGAGTATCGGTCAGTGGCGGCGGGGTCTTCGGTCCTGGACGGCTCGTAACCGGCTAGGGGCTGTTCCGTGGTTCCTGGTGGGTGTGCGACGACAGCTACGGCACCTCGCAGCGTTGTCGGGACGTGCGCATATATTTCGTGTGTGGGCGGTCCTTGGTTTTGCGTTGCACTGTATCTGTCGCCGTATGCTGTTTCGCCGGGAATTGCGGGACAGCTTTTATGGCTCGTAACACGATCGTGGTCGGGTCTTCTTGAGGCGTCGGTAGCAGATGTGGCTGCAGGTGAGGGAGATGAAGGCGTCGTGGAGTTCGGAGCCGCGTTCAGCTCGGCGAGCGGGACTCGGTGCAGCTGGTCGATGACTCCTGCCTTCTGTTACCGGTCCAGCCGGCGCCGGTACGTCTGTCCCGAGCCGAACCCCGGTTCGGAGGGCAGAAGTTGCCAGGTTATGTCGTTGTCGAGGACGAACAGGATGGCGTGGAGGCAGGGCCGGTCCGACACCGGCCTCGGCTCCGGCGACTGTTCCGGCCACGGCGGCAGTAATGGCTCGGTCAGGGCCCACAACTCATCGTCCGCGATCCACGGTCGAGTACCCACCTCCTCACGAACGGCCGAATCGTCACACTGGTAACGCCCCGCCGGCCGACATCAACAAGGTCGTGTTACGAGCTTTTGATGTCGGGTTTTGGGTTGGGTTGTTTGTGGTCGGTGGGGTGTGGTGTGGGTGTGTGGTGGGGTGGGTGGGTGTGGTTGGCGATGTGGAGGGCGGTGGTGAGTGCGGCCCAGGAGGTGAGTTCGATGAGTTGGCGGTCGGTGGGGTGTTGGTTTTTGAAGGTGGTGATGTCTTGGGGGAGGGTTTGGTGGGGTGCGAGTGCGGTGAGTAGTGCGAGGCGGGCGGTGGGGATGTCGGTGGTGGGGAGTGTGGTGAGGGCTTGGGTGAGCCATGCCCGGCTGAGTGGGGGTGGGTTTCCGTTCCAGTGTGTGAGGTGTGTGTGGAGGTGTTGTTGTACGGGGGGTGGTATCCAGCGGGCGCCGTGGTTGATGGCGGTGAGGGCGCGTGTGAAGGCGTCGGCGATGTGGGGGGTGTTGTGGGCCCATTGCAGGGTGGGGTGTGGGGGTGCGGGGGGTAGCAGGTGGAGTGAGGTGCCTGGTGTCAGTGGGCCGGGAGTGGTGGGGCGCATGGCGAGGGCGGTGGTGTGCATGATGGGCCGGTGCAGGGGTGCTGGTGTCCGGGCGGGCATGGGGGAGTCGGTGAGGAAGAGGGTCACCATGCGGTTGATGTAGTGGAAGGTGGTGGCGACGCCGTGGAGTTCGGTTGCTTGCCGGGGTGTGAGGGGGAGCGTGGGGGTGTGCGGGACGGGGTTGGTGGGGTTGGTGGGGTGTGTGGTGGTGGCGGCCCGTTGGGTGAGTGGGGGGAGGGACTCGTTGCGCGGGAGGGTGTCCAGGACTGCTTGGTGCACATCGACGCAGTAGGGGCAGTCGTTGGCGCGTGAGACTTCGGTGGCGACGGTTTCTTTCGCGGTGCGGCTCGCGTGGCCGTCCGCGAGGAGGGTTTCGCGTAGCATCAGCCAGGTCGCCGCGAGTGACGCGGGGGCCGGTGAGTGCAGGGCCACGGGCGGTGCGAGTATCCCGAAGTCCTGTTCTGTGTGGTGGTAGACCTGCGCGACCAGGCCTTGGGCGTGGCGTGGGGGGATCACGTGGATGTACCGCACCTG
>NZ_MDKB01000001.1:1621694-1691509 GCF_001715295.1 Streptomyces griseus
GGTTCGGTGTGCCCCGTCGATCCGGTCCGCCCCGCCGGTGCGGTCCGAGCGGTCTTTCCAGCCGGCCTGGTGTACCCGGCTCGCGTGGTCTGTCTGATCGGTGGGCTCTGCTGTGTCGTCGGCCCGGCCCGCCCGCCCCAGCCCATCGGTTCGTTTCGTGCGGTTCGCCCGGTCGGTGTGGTGGGTTCGGTCCGCCTGCTTGTTTCGGTCGGTGTGGTGCGCTAGGTCGGCCCGGTCCACCCAGCCGGTTCGTTTCGTGCGGTCTGCCCGGTCGGTCCGGTCGGCCCTGTTCATCTCGTCGGTCCGGTCCGGCCGGTCCGACCGTCCCGCTCTGTCGGTTCGGTGCGTCTGGTCAGTTCGGTCGGTGTTGTTTATCCGGTCCGGCTGTCCCGGCCTGTCGGTTCGTTCCGTGCGGTCCGCCCGGCCGGTTCGGTGCACCTGGTCCGTGGAGTCTGTGTGGTGCGTCCGGTCGGTGCGGTCGGCCCGTTCCGCCCCGTCGATCCAGGGCGTCCGGTCGGTGGGGTGGGTTCGTTCCGCCTGGTTGGTGCGGTCCGTGCGGTCCGTGCGGTCCGCCCAGCCGGTTCGGTGCGCCTTGTCCATCGGGTCTGTGTGGTGCGCATGGTTGGTGAGGTTGGTGAGGTTGGTGAGGTTGGTGTCTACCTGGTCGGCTCGGTCCGACCTGTCGGTCCGGGGTGCCTCATTGCTGCGGTAGGGCCGGTTCGTATGGTTGGTGTGGCCGGTTCGTCCCGCCCGGCCGGTTCGGGGTGTCTGGTCAGTTCGGTCGGTGTCGCCTGTCCGGCCCGCCCCGTGCGTCTGGTGGGCTTGGCCGGTGTGGGCGCCCGCCCCACCGGCCCGGTCGGTGCGGTCCGCCCAGCCGGTCCGGTCCGCCCAGCCGGTGCGGTCCACCTCGTCGGTCCGGTGTGCCCGTCCTGTCTCGTCGGTCCGGTCCGTTCGTCCCGGCCTGTCGGTTCGTTCCGTGCGGTCTGCCCAGGCGGTGCGGTCTGCCCGGTCTGCCCGGTGGGTGGGGTCGGTTCTGTCTGCCCGGTCTGCGTGGTCTGCCTGGTGGGTGTGGTGGGTGTGGTGGGTGGGGATTCGTGGTGGGCGGGTCCGGACACGGAGGTGTGGTCTCCCGCGGCGGGCGGGCCGTTGTCGTTCCCATTCCTTCATCAGCGTGCCGCGCTCACCGTCATCGGGAGCCCGCCACGCATCCGTAGCGACAGCATGGGATCCGCGATCGCCCGGTGTCCGGGAACGGTACGTAGATCGAGGTCCCGGGTGATCAACGCGGTCACGAGGACCGCTTCCATCATGCCGAGGTTGCTGCCCACGCAGAAACGCGGTCCCGCACCGAACGGGATGTAGGCATACCGGGGGCGGCTGGCCACCGCGTGCGGAGCGAAACGTTCGGGATCGAAACGCCCGGGGTCCTGCCACAGCCCGGGATGCCGGTGCATGATGTACGGGCAGACCAGGACGTCGGCACCCGCCGATACGGTGTATCCGCCGACTTCGTCGGCCTGTTGCGCTACCCGGGGCAGGACCCATACCGGCGGGTAGAGCCGGATGGCTTCCTGGACGACCATGGTCGTCCAGGACAGCCGGTGCAGGTCCTCGGCGTCCGGGAGGCGGTCGCCCAGGACTTTTCTGGCTTCCTCGCGGACAGCGGCGCGGGCCTCGGGGTGACGTTCCAGCAGGTGGAGGGTCCAGCCGAGGGTGCTGGCCGTCGTCTCGTGCCCGGCCAGGAGCAGGGTGACCAGTTCCTGCCGGAGCCGGTCACGGGCCTGCCCGGGCGTGCTGCCCGCCCGGTCGGCCGCCTCGATGATCCGTGACAGGGCGTCATCACCCGGGCCCTCGGCGTGTATCCGGGCACGCCGGCCGGCGACCAGCACGTCCGCCACCCGGTACAGCTCACGGCGGGCCCGGCGGAAGCGGGCCTGCGCGGGCAGGGGGAGCCAGCTCGCCACGAGGCCCTGGGAGACCATCTCCAGCATCGCCTGGTCCTGGACCTGTTCGAAGGCGGGCGCGAGGGTGGTGTGGGGGGTGAGGTCGGAGTCGAGCAGGGTGCGGCCCAGTACTCCCAGGGTGAGGGTGGTGACTTCCTTCAGGACGTCGAGGGGGCCGCGTCCTTCCTGGGCGCCGAGGAGGGCGACCAGTTTGGCCGCTTCCTGCGCGACGGCGTGTGCCTGCCGGTTGATACGCCCGGGCTTGAACGCGGGCTGGACCGTCTGGCGCTGGGCCCGCCATACCTCGCCGTCGCTGGTCAGCAGGCCCTCGCCCAGGACCCGGCGGGACTGTACGAGGCCGATGCCTTTGTGGTAGTTGGTGCTGTTGTCGGCGAGGACGTGTTTGGCGTAGTCGGGCCGGTTGAAGATGTAGAGCTTCTTGGGCCCCAAAGAGACCCGTACGGCGTCGCCCAGAGCGGCCGCGTCCTTCATCATGCCCAGGCGGTCGACGGCGAACTTCCGCAGCAGCCCGGGCAGGGCACGGGCCGGCGGGCCCGGTGGGTCGGTCCTCATGCCGCTTCGCCTTCGCCGGGTTCGGGAGAAAGCCGCCGGAAACGGCCGCCGGAGAACAGCAGCGCTTCGCGGAAGGGCCAGCGCACCGCGCACATGACCTCGCCGAGGAAGATGGTGTGGTCGCCGCCTTCGTACAGTTTCTTCTTCCGGCATTCCAGATGGGCCACCGCGCCGGTGATCAGGGGTGACCCGGACTCGGGTCCGGGCTGCCAGCCGACGGTGTCGAACTGGCCGGCCCCTACGGGGCGCGAGTGGTCGGCGAAGTGGCGTGCCACGGTTTCCTGGCCGGCGTCCAGTATCGATACCGAGAACGTCTGTGAGCGGTCCAGGCTGTCGTGCATCAGCGCGTCCTTGCCGACGCAGATCAGTATCAGGGGCGGGGACAGGGACACGGAGGTGAAGGAGTTGGCCGTCATGCCGCGCGGGGAGGTCCCGCCGACGGTGACCACGGTGACTCCGGTGGGGAACGTGCCGAACGCGCCCCGTAGTTGCCTGCGGTCCTTCAGGTCGACGCGTTCCATGGACGGGACGGTTGCCGGGCTCATGTCTGCCTCCCTGTCGGCGGCCGGGTCCCGGCCGCGCAGGACGCCGACGCTCGTGCCGGCGTGTCGGGGATCGGTGCGGGGGGCCTGGCCGGTACCGGGGGCCCGGCCTGGGTGGTGGCCTGCCGGGCCGGTCACGGCCGGGTCCTTGCGGTGGCGTCCTCGCCGTCGACGAGGAAGGCGAACACCGCGGGTTCCAGCACGTCGCGCAGCGCCGTGACGAACGTCGCGATCCGTAGTGCGCCCATGCTCAGGACCACCCAGTTCTCCCTGTCCGGTGGCATCAGGGTCAGGGATGCCGGGGCCGTCAGCCCGGCCTTCTTGAGACATTCGACCGCACTCCACACACGCGTGGCCGCGGTGTCGGGGGCCTCGCCCGTCTCCTTGGCGACCAAAGCGGCCAGCTCCGCGTGCTCACCGAGGAGTTCCGCCCACCGGGTGGCCTCGCGTACGCTGACCGCCTCGATGTCGCAGGCCACCTTCTGCGCGGCGTGGACCCCCAGGGTCACGCCCAGGCCGTGCGCGGCCGAGATGTGCCGGCCGTCGGCGAGTTCGGGGCGCCCGTCGGGCCGGTAGCGCACCTTCACGCTCTCGCCCAGGGCCCGCTGCAGGGCCCGCCGGGTGGCCGCGCGCCGCTCGCGTGGGGACTTGCCCGCGCCGGGCAGGTCCGGTTCGACGGCGATGTCGAGGTGGGTGCCCAGTACCTCTTCCACCGTCCGCTCCAGGTAGGAGCCCAGCAGCGGGGCGACCCACGGCCCGGCGCCGTCCGTCTTGCGTACGGCGTGCAGGGTGAGCCCCTCCCACCGTTCCACGACGGTGCCCTCACCCGTGCGGACCACGATGTCGTACACGTAGGTGTCGCCGTCGCGGTGACGCTCGGTGGCGCAGTAGCGGACCTCCTGCGGCAGATCCGGTCCGGCGGCCATCGGGTACAGCCGCTCGATGCCGGAGGGCAGCAGGGTCGCGTCGGGGACGCATACCTGGTTGCCGTGCATCAGCGCGTCCCGCATCCCGGGATCGGCCAGCAGCAGCGTGTCCGGCAGGAAGCCGGCGAACCAGCCCGACGGTGCGCCGATCGCGACATCCGCGTCGACGTGGCGGGCTGCTGCCCGGTGGAAGTGGCGCAGCCGCTGGAAGCGCTCGCCCTGGAAGAGGACACCGCCGTACAGGTCGCTGGCCGGGTCCAGCGGTGCGGCCGGGACGTCCGGGCCGGTCCGGTGGGGTGGCCCGTCGGGGATCGTGGCCTGGCGGTAGACCAGCCGGGCCCGGAAGTGTTCGGCGGCGAAGCCGGTGTCCTGGGCGTGGATGGCCACGTCCACGGTGTCGGTGTCGGTGACGGTGGCCGCGATCCGGATACGGGTGGTGCCCGCGGGCGGTACCACGATCGGCCGCAGGAACCGGGCTTTCTCGATGACCGGTACGTCGCCGCGTCCGGTGAGCGCGGCCCCCACCTGGACCATGGCCTCCATCCCGATCACCGCGGGCAGCAGCAGGTTGCCGTCCAGGAGGTGGTCGGTGAGGTAGAGGTCGGTTCCGGCGTTCAGTTCGGTCTCGGTGACGAGTTCGACACCGTGGTAGCGCACCAGCGGGGTTCCGGTGAACCGCAGCAGCGGCATCGGCGGGAGGTCGCGGCGTACCGTCGCGATTCCTTCGGTGCGGGCGCTGACCACCGTGACCACCGGGGCGTCGGGGTCCGCGATCAGCCGCAGCAGGATCTCGACGCCCTGGTCGGGGGAGAGGGGGACGATGCCCTCGCGGGACAGGGACTCCACCACGGAGAGTTTCTCGCCCATCCCGACACCGGACCACACCGACCATTCCACGCACCGGGCGCGGCAGCCCGGATGGTCGCGGGCGACCTGTTCGGTGAGGTCGGCCAGCCATTCGTTGGCGGTGGCGTAGTGCGCCTCGCCCCGCAGTCCGGACCGGCCGATGATGCTGCCGAAGGTGACCAGGAGTTTCAGGTTCTGCGCGCCGACCGTCTCCAGCACGGTGCGCAGCCCCTCGACCTTGGGGGCGAACGTGGAGCGGAAGTCGTCCATGCCCAGGCCGGTGAGGGCGGCGGGCTCGTTACGGCCCGCCCCGTGGAGCACGGCGGTGACGGGGCCGAGCGCGGCGGTGAGTTCGCCGACGGCCGCCGCGACGGCTGCCGGGTCGGTGACGTCGGCGGCGGCGTAGCGCACCGTCGCCCCGCTGTCCGCCATCCGTTGCAGGTTCGCGGCCAGGTCCTCGTCGTGGGCCGGGTCCGAGCGGCCCAGGACGGCCAGCCGGACGCCGGTCTGCCGGGCCACGGCCAGGGCGCACTCGGCGGTGATGCCCTTGCCTCCGCCGGTCACGAGCAGGACGTCGCTGTCCTGCAGTACCTGCTCGGTGCGCTGGGCGCGTACCGGCAGGGCGCGCAGGGTCGGGACATGGCGGGTGCCGTCCTCGGTGAGATGGACCTCGCTGAACCGGGTGGTCGCCGCGACCTCGGCCGCCACGCGTGGGGGAGCGCCCTGGGTCACCGGGGTGTGGACGACGGTGGTCCGCAGGTGGGGTGCCTCCAGGTGGAGGGTCTTGGCGAGGCCGGCCGCGCCTGGGCCGTGCTGCACCAGGACGAAGCGGCGTTCGCGGTCGCCCGCGAGGGCGGCCCTGGCACCGTTCAGGGCGTGTTCGATCTCCCGTGGGGTGCAGTGGGGCGGCAGGCAGACCAGCACGCCCGGGCCCACCGCGGCGTTCTGAAGGGCGTTTCGCACGTCCTGGGCGAAGGGGTGGCCGGGGGTGGTGAACACCTCCCAGGGCCCGTCGGTGCCGCCCGGCAGGGGGGTGGGCGGCGGGGCCTCGTCCAGGTCCACGGCGAAGGGGCGGGCCCATGCGGCGGAGCCCGTCACCACGGGTGCGGGGCCGGGTGTGCTCTCGCCGGTCCCGGCGAGCGTGGTCAGTGCCTCGGCCAGTTCGGCCACCGTCGCGGTGGCGAAGTTGGTCGGTACGTGGGCGGCGGTGAGGCCGAGCTGGGCGGCGGCCTGGTTGACGATCTGGCCGACCGTGATCGAGCTCATGTGCAGGTCGTCCAGGAGACTGCTGTTCTCGTCGACGAGTTCGGGCGGCAGTTCCGCCCGTCCGGCGACCAGGGTGCGCAGCACGCCGAGCGCCGACTGCGGTGCCTGCCCGCCCGCCTGCGCGGTGGCGTCGTCGCCGTGGCCGTGGCCGTGGCCGTGGCCGTGGTCGTGGTCGTGGCCGCTGCGTGGTCCGCGGGGGGCGGGCAGGGTGATGTCGGGGGCCTGCTCGCAGGGGCTGGCCAGGAAGCTGAACTCGGTGCCGATCTCCAGCGGCCGGGTCAGGCGGTCGTTGAAGAGCCGCTCGTGGATGACCGGGGCGCCCAGCACGTAGGCGGTGCCGACGACCTGGAGCAGTGCGCGCAGGGACTCGTCGTCGGTGTTCAGGGCGACGGCCGGTACGTCGGCGGTGGCCCTCGCCATGGTGGTCAGGACCCGGCCGGGGCCGACCTCGACGAACAGGTCGGCGTGGGGGGCGGCCGACCGTACCGCCTGGGTGAACAGGACCGGTTCGGTGATCTGGCGTCGCAGCAGGCCGGGCAGGTCGGTGCCGTGTTCCAGTTCGCCGCCGGTGACGGTGGACACGACGCGGCGCTTGACCGGGCCCGTGCGGGCCGTGGCGAGCCAGGCGCCGAAAGCGTCGGCGGCGGGCGCGACCAGGGGGGAGTGGAAGGCGTGCGAGACCGCGAGGCTGGTGCAGGTGACACCGGCCCGCCCGGCTCGTTCGGTGACGGTGGCGACGGCGTCGGGGGTTCCGGCGACGACGGTCTGGTGGGGGCCGTTGTAGCCGGAGATGACCACGGGCAGGTCGTGGATGAGTTCCCCGGCCTGCTCGGGGGTCGCGGCCAGGGAGACCATGGTGCCCGGCGCGCTGTGCTCGGCCATGGCCGCTCCGCGGGCCCGGGCCGCCTCCAGGACCGTGGTGGAGTCCAGGGCGCCCGCCCAGTGCAGGGCGCCCAGTTCGCCCAGGCTGTGGCCGACGGCGATGCCGGCCTCGATGCCCAGCGCGTCCAGGACACGCAGTGCGGCGGTGGAGGCGGTGATGATGCGGGGCTGGGCCACGTCGGTGGCGACCATGTCGCCGGTGGTGGGCAGGCCGGCCTCGCGGTACACGTCGGCGGCCTCGGTGAAGCGGCGGGCGAGCGCCCCGCCGTCGGTCGAGGTGCCCGAGCCCTGGCCGGGGAAGAGGAAGCCGATCCGGGCATCGCCCGTCGCCCGGCCCAGGACGGCCCGGCCGTCGGCCAGGAGGGTGAGGCGTTCCCCGCCGTTCGGTGTGCCGGCTGTTTCGGCCAGCCGGTGCAGCCGCAGCTGCGCGTCCTGCGGTGAGGTGACGACGGCGGCCGCCCGGTGGGGCAGGTCGCGCAGTTCACGCTGGAGGGTGGCGGCCAGATCGGCGAGCTGGGCGTAGGAGAGTGTGCCGGCGAAGTCGGCGACCCGCAGGAGGCGTTCCTTGAGGGCCGTGGGTGATTCGGCGTCCACCAGCAGCAGTTCGGCGTCCTGGAGCGAGTTGGCCAGGGTGGTGGAGCGGCGGCTGGGGGCCCGGCGCCCGGCGGGGGAGGCCTTGTCGAGGACGACATGGGTGTTGATCCCGCCGAAGCCCATCGCGGTGATCCCGGCGCGCAGCGGTGCCTTTTGGGGCCAGGCCTCCGCCTTGCGCAGGACCCGTAGGTTGGCCGACTCCCCGGTGAGCAGCTCGTGGGGATCGACGCAGCCGATGGCGGGCGGCAGCGTCGCGGAGTCCAGCGCCATCGTCGCCTTGATCAGCCCGGCGATACCGGCGGCGGCCTTGGTGTGCCCGATCATGCCCTTGATGGAGCTGATGACGGCGCTGGGGGCGTGGGGATCGGCCTGGGCGCGGGCGCCCATGATCGCCCGGAGTTCGGTCGCGTCGCCCACGGCGGTACCGGTGCCGTGCCCCTCGAAGAGCGGCACCGTCTCGATGCCGAAGCCGGCCCGTTCGTAGGCGCGGGCCAGGGCGAGCTGATAACCGGCCACCTCGGGGCGGGTGATGCCACCCTGCCCGTCGGAGGAGATACCCCAGCCGGCGATGGAGGCGTAGATACGGTGCCCGCCGGCCAGGGCGTCCTCCTCACGCATCAGGACGACCATCCCGCAGCCCTCACCGGGCCAAAAACCGTTGGAACCACGGTCGTAGAGACGCATCTCGTTCCGGGCGAGCGCCCCGGTCTTGGCGAAGCCGATGATCTCGAACGGGTCGATGGACAGGTCCACACCCCCGGCGACCGCGACGTCGAGGTCGCCGTGCAGCAGCGACGTCGCGGCGGTGGTGACCGACAGGAGCGAGGACGAGCACGCACCGTCGACGGTGTATCCGCCGCCGTTGAGGTCGAAGTGGTTGCAGATCCGGCCCGCGATCGTGTTCGACAGACCGCCGGCCAGGGTGTCCTCGTCGACGGAGGGGAACGGCTTCTTGTAGGCGTCCTCCACCCCCTGGAGGAACTCACCCACACGCTCCTGGTCCCAGTCCTGCCCCTGGAGCGCCTGGGCCAGGACCCGGCGTACGTACGGCCAGCGCAGCCGCATCATGTTGGCGCGGGCGAACTCACCGGTCAGGGTGTTGCCGACGACGACGCCGGTGCGCTGCCGGGGCAGCCCCTGCCCGGCCGGGAACCCGGCGTCGGCCAGCGCCCGGGTGGCGGTGTCCAGCGCCAGCCAGTGCGTGAGGTCGGTGGAACGGTAGGTGCTGCCCGCGATGCGGTGGGCGACACGGTCGAACTCCCACCCCTCCAGCACAGCGGCGTTGGAGGCGTAGAACGTGTCGGGAACCGTGGGATCGGGGTCGTAGTAGTCCTCCAGACGCATCCGCACGTCGGGCAGCCGGCGAAACGCCCGCCGCCCGGCCACCGCGTTCTCCCACAGTTCCCGCGGCGTCGTGGCGTCGGGATACCTGCACGACACGCCGACGATCGCTATCCGGCTCATTCCGGCACCGCCATCTTCTTCTCCTGCGCCGCCGCCCGCAGCGACGCGCACTTGCCGTGGAAACAGGTACCGTCCTGGCACGGATCACCGGTAGGTGCCGCGGTGACCGCTCCCGCGCCCACAACAGCGGGAGCCGGGGCCGCGACAGCCCCCGAAGCCGCTACGGCGGCCACCTGCCCCACCGGCTGTACCGGGGACGGCTCCACCGGGGCCGCGGCCGCCTGAAGGTCCGCCGCCGCACGCTGCTTCGCCAGGAAGTGCAGGCCCCACAGGTAGCCGCCGCGGATCAGGCAGACCAGGGCGGTGGCGAAGAAGATGCCGTAGGCGATACCGAGCCCGGTCAGCACCCCGTACATCGCGGCGACCCCGGCACCGAAGGCGATCTGGGAGGAACGCTTGGAGGGGGAGGTGCCGGGGTCGGTGACCATGTAGTTCGTGAACAGGACGAACGCCACCCCCGTCATCATGCCCAGCGCCGCGGGGATGGAGGTCCCCGTCACCAGGCCACGGACGACCGCCTGCACGACGAACCCGACCAGCCAGGCGCCGATCAGCCACATACGGCCCGTCAGCTTCGCGTTCAGCATCGTGCCCAGGACCAGGATGATCGCCGGCAGGACCCAGTCGGCGGGCCCGTACAGGTACTCGGTGAAGTGGTAGGGCGGTGCGATGCTGGCCCACGGGAAGAGCAGCAGGATCACCGTGATGCCGAAGTTCGACGGGTTCATGAAGTGCCGCATACGCCCCTTGAGCGGGGCTCGCAGCACCCACTTGGTGCCGACGGCCACGATGACGCCGAACACCAGCACCCACACACGGTCGTTGACGTAGGTGAGCATGTTCACCGCGAGACCGGTGATGTGCGCGGGGAAGAGGAACTCCACCATCCCCTTGAGGCCCCCGCCCGCGAAGCGCGGTGCGCGCCCGTCACTTCGGGCACTGACCATCTCCAGCCCGATCTCCACCACGTAGGCGGTGAGGACCGCGACGAACGGCCACAGCCAGGGCTGCTCGAAACCGAGGAAGGTGTACCCGGCGATGTTGAGGACCGAGATCGAGATCGCGAACCGGCGCAGTGCGGTGATCACCTTCACGTCGTGCCGGGGGGCGGCAGACGTGTTCGCCTTGGATGGGGGCACGGTCACTTCTCCTTCACGTCGGCGCCGAGTTGAAGCGAGTGCCGGCCGGGAGCCAGCCTCAGGTCCTTGCTGTGCACCTGACCCTCGCGGTCACGCCAGGTCACCCGGGTCACGAGCGGGCCCCCGGCCTTCGCGCCGAGCCCGATGTGCACGTCCTGGCTGCGCTTGCCGGAGTGGCCGCTGCCCCCGTCGACACGGCCCATACGGGTACTGCCGTCGGCCAGGGTCACGGTGACCTGGGCGCCGATCACGGGCGAACCGGCCTCGTCGGTGAGATCGAGGTTCAGGTAGGCGCCGGTGCCCCGGCTCATGTTGCAGTAGAAGACCGGGTCCTCCCACTGGCGTGCCACGACCATGTCCAGGCGCCCGTCGCCGTCGGCGTCGCCGGTGGCGATGCCCCGGCTGGGCACCGGAACGGCCAGGCCGAGCCGCTCCGACAGGTCACTGTACGATTCGCCGTCCTTGTCCTGGACGTAGAAGCGCAGGTGCTGGTCACCGGCGAGGTCGTCGCCCTCCTCCACACGCGGCCAGAAACGGGGATGCCTGAGCAGCGAGTCGTTGGCGGTGGCGAGCTCCTGGAGCTGGACCCAGCGATTGCGCTTGCCCTTGACGAAGCCGACGGCCTGGGTGATCTCCTGGATCCCGTCGTTGTCGAAGTCACCCATCTTCACATCCCAGCCCCACCCCGACCACGCCAGATTCCGCGGTGCGCTCTCGTCCTTGTAGGGGGCGACGCCCTCCCGGAAACGGGCACGCAGCTGCGAGGTGTCACCGGCCGTCGCGACGAAGGCGAAGTTCGACTCCTGGATACCGAAGGACGTGGTGATGTTGGAGACGAACGCGTCGTACAGGCCGTCGTTGTCCAGATCACCGAAGTCGACGCCCATGCCCTTGAAGGAACTGCGCCCGATCTCCTTGGACTTCGGAGTGGTCGCCGTGTGCACGGCCTTGACCTGACTGAACCTGAACGTACCGGGGACCGACCTGTTGTACAGCAGGGCCGAGGTCCCGAAGTCGTGCGCCAGGTACAACTCCGGCCGCTGGTCCCCGTCCAGGTCGGTGGCCGAGACCGCCAGCGTCCAGCCCCGGTCGATGCCCTTGGGCAGCACGTCGTGGACCTGCTCGAAACCCGAGGGCGTCCAGCGCAGGAAGTGGCCGCCACCACCGTTCTGGGCGTGCGACAGCGAGTCGTTCATCGTCACACCGCCGTCCGCACTGTCGTCCAGCACGGGACTGTCGGGGAAGTAGTTCCCGATGAAGATGTCGTTGTGCCCGTCACCGTCGAAGTCCGCGACCGTCGCGGTGTTGGAGTTCCACAACGGGCCGGTGTACTCCTGGCCGCCCTCGCCCGGGACGAGCTCGACGGGCTCGAAACCCGTCCGGTCCATGGTCGTGGTGTCCCTGCCCGGCTCCCTCTTCGCCTGGAAGATCACCGGCGTACGGCCCCAGTAGTAGACCAGCAGGTCCATCGCACCGTCCTCGTTGAAGTCACCGGGGACGCAGCCCATCGGGGCCATGATGTCGCTCCTGGGCAGCGGCGCCACGTCGAGCGTGAACGGCGCGTACGACGCGCTCCTGCGGCCCGGCGCCGGCGCGGGGGTGACCACGGCCTGGTCGATCTGCGGGTCGCTGACGCACAGATCGTTGGGCAGCCCGTCACCGTCGACGTCGTTCATCGCGACGCCCGCACCGACCGAGGAGATCCACGCCTCGATATGCTTGTAAGCCTTGTTGACCTTGCGGACACTCTGCCTCGTGTATCCGCCCGGCATAGCTATCGCCATCGGCTCGAAGGCGAACTTCTTCGCCATCTCCGTTTTATCGGCAGCACTCGACTCATGCGGCTTCACCGCATAAAAGGTGCCCACCATGAGAATGAGTGCAAGGACTCCGGGCGCTTGCTTACGCAGCCAGGAAATCGGGTGTGTCATGCCGGCACCTCTCTACGCGTGCGGAACAGAAGTGATCTCTGCGGCGATGTGCTGCCGCCAGGTCTCGAATGCGGGAATATCGCCGCCGTCGCACCCCTCGGGCGCCGCGTCCGTACACACCCGGGCGGCCTCCCCCGGCGTCCGGCCCCCGCACAGCACACGGGCGGCGACATGCGTGTGCGCGATCGTCGTACCCGCCCGCTCCCGCGCCTCGCAGGCGAACGCGGAACCCTGCGCCAGGTTCGGCCGGTGCTCACCCGCGTGCTTGGCCAACCGCCGCAGCTCGTCCTCGTCGGCACTGCCCGCATAGGTGCAGGCGAGCCCCGCGCCGGCGTACATGTCACCGTGACGGTGGGCGGGAAAGGCATCGATGAGCTCGGCGACGACATCCGGATCGGTGCCGCCGACGAACCACAGGGCACGGCCGATGCCCTGGTCGATGACGCGGGCACTGTAGGCATCCGGCCCCCCCTTCCAGCTGAAAGGGTGTTCCAGGCCGGGATCACGGACGTAGGCGTCGGTCCTGAAGTACGCCTGGTGGAAGCCGTACCCGTCCAGGATCAGCCAGCGCAGCACCGGATCGAAACCACTCACGTCCGGCCACAGGAACCGCGGCAGCCTGGCCATCGCCCAGCCGACACCGACATGGACCATGTAGGTGTGGCGCCGGCCCCCGCCCTCCAGGATCCCCACCAGCCGCCGGCCCCCCGTCAGCGCATCCAGCATGACGGCCCCCATACCGGCACCCTCGTAGGCGAAACCCCGGAAAGCCACCGGCACCGTCTCCAGCCAGCCGGCCGCCTGCTCGGCCGAGCGCGCCTCGACCGCGTACGCATACCCCTGGAGAAAACTCACCCCGACCGTTTCCAGCTGCTGCTTCGCCTCCGCGTTCTTGACGTGGAACCCGCGTGTTTCCAGTTGCGTTTCCCGGACACTGGGCGTGAGGACTCGGCGCCTCAGCGCACGCATCATGGACACCTGAAATACCGCCCCTCGATCCGCTGCCTGAATTCCCGTTCGTAAGACGATATTCGACAGGCGCACCCGGACGGCTACTCCAGGAATGCTTGACGGGTATGCGGGAGAAGCCGTTCACGCACCGCACGGCGCCACAATTCATACGTCGGAACCCCACCGGCCCCACCCGAAACGGGAGCGGCCGCATCGGCGAGCGCGGCCGCCGCCTCGACGCTGATCCCGGCCAGCGCGTGCAACGCGGTCCGCGTGTGCTCGGGGACCGTCCCGGAGAAATGACGGGCCTTCGCCGCGAAGACGGCCCCCTGCGCCACATGCCCCCACAGCTCACCCGCCTCGGCCCGCAGCACGCCCAGTTCGGCGGCCGTGGAACACCCCGCGAACGTGGCGGCCAGCCCCACACCCGCCCACAGATCCGGCTCACGCTCCGAGGCGAACGCCCGCACCGCGGAACTGACCTGACCCACCCGCGCACCGTGGATGAACCACAGAGCACGCCCGACACCCTGGTCCACCGCCCGCCGGAAATAGTCCGCGTCCCCCTCCCACGCGTAAGGGGTCTCCCGCCGCTGCTCCTGGACCCGGCGCACCGGATCGAAATAAGCACGGTCGAAGCCGTACCCGTCGACGGCCAGCCAGCTCATCGGCGGATAGAACTCCTCACCCACCAGATCACCGGGCACGACCTTCTTCCACAGCACCCGGGGCAGCCTCGCCATCGCGAACCCGATACCGATGTAGTTCAAGAAGATGTGCCGCCGCCCCGCACCCTGCAGCAACTCCCGGGTGCGCCCACCACGGCCGGGCATCGCGTCCCGGATCACCGACGCCATCGTCGCCCCCTCGTACGCGAAGCCCCGCACCTGCGGGTCCACCAGCGCCAGCCGCCGCTCGATCTCCCACAGGTCCCTGGACCCCACACCCCATTCGAAGCCGGCCACCACCGCCTGCGGGATGGACTCCAACTGCCGGGTGGCAGCGGTCTCGGTCACCGGGAACCCACGCCCGGCGAAGCTCACGTCACGCAGCGACGGAGCCATCAGAAAACTACGCAAAGAGCCCATTGCCGTTGCCACGTGGCGCCTCCTCGGCCGGCCACCGAACGGAAGGGGTGGCGGGGGCCTCATCGTCGGCCGACGGCCAGGACCGGGGCATCTTCGGTCATGCGCACACCCCCTCCCGGCCCGCGACCACCCCCACCGCCGTGCGCCCAGCCCACCCACGACGCAACCGGGCACCAGACGACGGCCTCCACACCCGCAAGGACCCTGACACCCCCTACAGGGACGGTGAACAACCCGCAACGACCCCGGCCACCACACACGAACACCACCGGCCCGGCCGCCGCCCACCCCGACAGCCCGCCACCGGCCACGCCGCCCCCCCACACCCCTGCGCCGTCCCCGCACAAGGCACCCCGGCCCCCGAAACAGACGCCCGGCAACCGAACCGAACTCAGCACGACAGGAGTTGGCCACCGGCCACGGCCTCAGGAACATGGACGGGTCTACCGCCGCACGACAGACGAGGACGTGCCCATGCCCCACATCACGCTCGGCAACGACGAACCCGGCATCCGCGGCCTGATGGCCCACCGCCCCGACACCGCCGCACCGCTCAACCACCTCGCCAACACACTGCTGCGCGAACCGGCCTCCCTCAGCCGCGGCGAACGCGAGCTGATCGCGGCCTACGTCTCCCAGCTCAACAGCACCCCCTTCTGCGCCGGGACGCACGGCGCGGCCGCCGCCGCACAGCTCGACGGCGGCCCCGACACGGTCCGGGCCGTGCACGCCGGCCCGGACAGCGCACCGATCACCCCCCGGCTGCGCGCCCTGCTGCGGATCGCCGCCGAAGTGCGCCACCACGCCCGCCCCGTCTCCGACGACGCGATCACCGCGGCCCGCGCCGAAGGCGCCCAGGACAGCGACATCCACGACACCGTGCTGATCGCCGCGGCCTTCTGCATGTACAACCGCTACGTCAGCTGCCTGGCCACCGACGTCCCGGCCGAGGAGGGCTACTACCGGCAAGCGGCCCACCGCATCGTCGCGCAGGGCTACGGCACCGGCCCGCACCCCGCCCACGTCCCGGACACGCCCCGTGCCACCTCAGCCCCCGCGAACGGCAGCTGACGCCGACACCTGCGCGGCGTACGGCTCCAGGGCCAGCCGCAAAGCCTCGGGCACCCTCGTGGGCCGGGTGTCGTTGTTGGGCCCGCGCATGCAGGCCACCCGCTGCCGGCCACGGGCCACCAGCTTCTCGGTGCCCTCGTGCAACCGCACGTAGTCGAAGGTGAAGACGATCTGCGTCTGGGTCAGCTCCTCCAGGCGCATCTGGATCGACAACTGGTCGAACGCGGTGATCTCGGCGAAGAACTCACAGCTCACCGAGACGGTGAACAGCTTCAGGTCCTCGCGGATGTCGTCGAGGACTTCGGGGGCCATCTCCAGCAGGAACATCTCCCGGCACCGGCCCTGCCAGCGCACGTAGTTGACGTAGTAGACGTTGCCGACCAGATTGGTCTCCTCGAATCCGACGAGATGGCGCAGTTCGTAGTAGGGCCGCACGTCGGCCATCAGCGTTCCTTTCCTTCGTCATCTCAGGGCAGGCGGCCACCGGCCACGCCTGTTCGTCCCAGCGCGGCATCCCCGCGGCGCCCCGTGCGGGCTCCGCCGGCAGCCCCCGCCGTCCCACCGGGCACGCTGACCGGCACGACACATCGCGAAGACCGGTGACGACACAAGCCGATCCATCACCAGGCTGGTTCGAATCATGGGAAGAGACCCCACAGATACGATTGAGGATCGCCCCACGCCCGGCATCTCCCCCCTTGCTGAGGGATCCCGGGCCCCGGCCACCGCCCCGCACCCCGTGCGGCCGGCGCGAGCCGCAGCACACCCCGAGCGCCCCCGTGCAAGGGAGAAGCGGCCGTGACACAGGAACACCACAGCCGCCCCGCGGCCACGCCGTCCCGGCACGCCCCGGGCACAGGGAACCACCACCACCGAGGAGAGGCAGCACATGCCGCGGATTCCCGCCCACACCGCCGACAGCGCGCCCGCAGCCGGAAGGCAGACCCTGCGCCGCCTGGAGAAGCGCTTCGGCAGAGTCCTCAACATCCACGCGGAGATGGCCCACGCCCCCGTGGTCCTGGAGGCCTACGCGGCGATCAGCACGGCCATCGCCGAACACGGCACCTTCGACGCCCGCACACGCGAGGCGATAGCCCTGACCGTCGGCGCGGTCGACGCGTGCGCCTACTGCCAGTCCGCCCACACGCTCTCGGCGAAGGCCGCAGGCCTCACCGAGGCCCAGACCGTGGCGATCCGCCGGGGAGAGACGGACCACGACACGAAACTCACCGCCCTGCTCCAGGTGGCCAGGCAGATCGCCGGCGAGGTCGGCGAGGTCTCCGACACGGCCTGGGACGAAGCCCTCACCCAGGGCTGGACGGACACCCAGCTGACCGAGCTGTTCGTCCACGTCGCCGTCAACCTCTACACCAACTACTTCAACCACTACGCCCGTACGGAACTCGACGTCCCGGCCGCACCCGCCCTCGACGGCTGACCCCACCCGCCGCCCGCCCCGCGGGCCCGGCAGGCCGCCTGCCCTGCGCGCCCGACCGGCGACACCACCCGTCCCACCAGCACAACCAGGTTCCACCCACCCGGCACACACCAGTCACCCGGCGTCGCCTCGGGCCACGCCGGGTCAGTCAGTACGCGACACCGGCCGGGGCGGCACCGCCCGCCCCGGCCGGCTGAGCGGGGAGGCTTCATGAGTCGAACGGGCGCGCGCCCCCGAGTCCTCGTCGTCGGGGCCGGCCTGGCCGGCACCGCAACGGCGATCCGACTGCTCCACTTCGCGCGAAGACCCCTGCAGATCGTCCTGCTGGAGCGGCGCCCCGACTACCGCGGCGCCGGAGTCGCCTACCACCGCGACGGCAACCCCTGGGACCACGTCTTCAACATCCAGGCCGGACGCATGTCCGTCTTCCGCGAGGACGTCCTCGACTTCATCCGCTGGGCCAACCACGAGGCCGACCGCCGCACCTGGCCGCCGTACTGGGCCGCACACCGCTTCACCGAGCAGGGCCCCGCACCCCGCCGGATCTTCCAGGACTACCTCCAGGACCGGCTGGCCGAAGCCGCAAGGGAGTCCTGCCCCGGCGTCGACCTCGTCGAAGCCGACGGTGAGGCACTCGACATGGACGCGTGCGACCGGGGCTTCGAGGTGACGGTGGGCCACCTGCGCGCGAACGGCCTCGACGGCCTGCGCCCCGGACCGCTCCCGCACACACAGCTGCTCGGCGCGGACCACGTCGTCCTGGCCACCGGCCTCGAACTCAAGGAGCCGCCCTTCGCCGCACAGGTCGCCACCCACCCCTCCTTCGTACGCAACCCCTACTCCGCCACCGCAGTGCGCACCCTCACCCATCTCCCCTCCCACGCCACCGTCGTCATCGTCGGATCCGCCCTGAGCGCCTACGACTCGGCAGGCCTGCTGCTGCGCAACGGCCACACCGGACCGATCCACCTCGTCTCCACCTCCGGAACGATCTTCCGCACCTACCCCGGCACCCACGAACACGCAGTGCTGCGCCTGCCCCGCCCCGACATCCTGCTGGAGCCCTACCGCAGCCGCGAGGAGTTCCTGGCCAGGGTCAGGACCGCATGGCGCACCGCATGCGCCACGGTTCGGGAGCATCACCCCGACATCGCCTCCGCCGTCGTCTCCGAACGCGTCGCCAAGGCGTGGGAGCCCTACCTCCCCGAGGCGATCGAACGCATCCCCACCGACGAACTGCGCAACCTGCTCGACGAGTTCGCCACGACCATCGCCGCGTCACGCGTCGGGGCCGTGGAGCACACGATGGGAGTCATCGCCCACGCGATGCGTTCCCCTGAAGGGCCGCTGGAACTGATCCGGGGAAAAGTGCGCGCCATCACGCCCGCACCGTCCGGACGGCTGCTCGTCTCGGTCACCGCACCGCAGGCGTCGCACAGCGTCGAAGCGGACCTGGTGATCTCCAACTTCGGCAGGGAGTCCGACTACGCCAAGGTCGGCCAGCCGCTCTGGCGAAACCTCCTGCGCAAGGGCATCGCGGCCCCCCACGAGCGCACCGGGCGCGGCCTGGAGGTCGACGCGTGCGGAACACTGCTGGGCGCCGACGGGCGGCCGGCCGGCCCGGTCTCCACCGTCGGCGCGCTGAGGGAGGGCGACGAGATCGTCCGGCACGGCCGGACCGGCGCGTTCACGTTCAACCTCGCCGCCATCAAGAACCACTCGGTATCCGTCGCGGCCCACGTGACCGGGCAGCTGGAACTGCGGCAGGACGGCCTCGACGACATCGCGGCCCAGCACCCCCACTACCGCAGCTATGCCAGCAATCCGGAGGAAGCGGCCCGCGCGGCCCTGGAGGAGTCTGTGGTACTGGAAGTGCGAAGGCTGGCCACGCGTGAACGCGAGCAGAGACAGGCACTCGACTCCCGCGTGCACGCGAGCCTTCGTTCCCTGGGCGGACTCGCGGCACTCCCGGCAGACGTCTCCCGGCCCGACCGCCTGATCAGAGCAGTCGTCAACCGGGTCGCCGTGGAACGCCTCAACGACGTCTCCATGACGCCACGGCAGCTACGCCGGCACCTGGGGATCGGGAACGTCGACAACCTGGAGGGCTAGTTGAACGGGAACGAGCGGCGGATCGTGGGATCCCTTCTGGCCGGCGGCACCGAGAGCGTGCTGCACGGCATCTGCAACCGGACGAGAAGCCCACGCGAAGGAACCATCCTCGTCGCCCCTTCCCTCGAAGCCGGGCTGTACGACGCCATCGTCGCCGCGCGCGCGGTGGTCTGCGGCTCCGGCGGACTGACCGGTCACATGCAGTCCCTGTGCCGCGGCAGAGGCATACCCGTGCTCCGCGTCGACGAGGCGGACCTGGCCGACCTGGTCGGCGAGGTGACGCTGTACCTGGAGAGCGCGTCGATCGTCGTGGGCGCGGAGCCGCCCGCCGAGTCCGGGGCCAGGAGCCCCACCCTGGACGACCTCGGCTCGGCGTGCGCGGTCATCGCGGACCTTCAGGACATCACCACCATCAACGCCTGCGGGCCGAACGCCGCACGGGTGGAGTCCTTCTTCATCCGCGAGGAGTTCCTGTGCCTCGCACTGGGCCTGAGCCCCCTCGACGCCATGGCCGGCGGCCCCGCCGCCGTCACCGCCTACGGGCAGGCCCTCGCAGACAGGCTCTGCGGGTTCGTCCAGGCGCTCCTGCCCGGCCAGCGACTGATCCTGCGGATGCTCGACCTGCGCTCCGACCATGCCGCCGACGTCACCGAGACCGCCCCGGTCGCGGTCGAGCCCAACCCCGAGATGGGCTTGCACGGCGCACGCTGGCTGCTGGGCTCCCTCGCCTACCGCGACGCACTGCACACCGTGCTCTCCACCCTGCGCACCCACCTCGGCGACGACGCCGGCCGGGTAGGGCTCTCGGTGCCCTTCGTCAGCGACGAGACGGAGTTCTCCCAGCTCAGATCCCATCTCGACCTACCGGACGGCGTTGCCCTGTCCGCGTTCGTCGAGACACCCTCCGCCGTCCACGCCACCCCCGCGATGTGCGCCGCGGGCGTCAGCGAACTCTTCGTCGGCATCAAGGACCTGGTGCAGTTCTATCTCGCGGCGGACCGGGGCAACCACCTGGTCGCCGACTCCTACCGCACCCGCCACCCGGCCGTCCTGGACGCAGTGCGCAGGGTCGTGGAGTCCGCCCGCGCAGCGGGCACCCCGGTACGGGTCTTCTCCCTGGCCTCCGATCTCGCCCACTACCTCGAGAACCTCCCGGCCCCCGACGGCTACATGATGTGCACCGCCGAACTGCGCCAGATGCTCCTGCAGCCGACCTCCCGGACCTGACCGCACCCGCGGCGATGCCGCTGCCCCGCACCGCCGACGGCGGTGCGGGGCAGCGGCATCCCGGCAGCAGTGGCCCCGGCCCGCCGAGCGAACCCGGCACAACGCCCTGTGCGCCCAGTCCACCCCCGGGCAGCTCCTCGGTGCCGGGCCACGCCGGGGAACCGGGGCGGAGCCCAGGACAGCGCGGCCGGGGAACGGCCGGAGCCGCCACGGCACTACGGGCCGGGCAGGGGCGGTCCGGGCCCTGCCCGGCCGGACGCCCCGGGGCAGTGCGCAACCACTGCCCCGGGGCGTCTGCCCCGGGACGGGAGCGGGGGAGCGCTGCCCGTCCCGGAAGCCTTCCAGCCCTCCTGCGGGCAGGCACCCCGGCCCGCCGTGACCGCAGCGCACCCGGGCTCCGCGGTCACGGGCGCGAGGTGCCCCGCCGGCGGTGTGCTGTGCGCTACTCCCGGGTGAGCAGGGGCAGCTGCCGGCGCACACCCGCCCGCCCGGAGGTACTGCCGTCGGGGGTGGGGGCACCGTAGGTGACGTCGACCCCACGCTCACGGGCCGCCCGGACGATCCCGGGAACGGCGCGCTCGGCGAGCGCGGAGATGGTGAGCGCGGGATTGACGGTGAGCGCCCCCGGCACCGCGGAGCCGTCCGTCACGAAGATGCCGGGATGGCCCCGCAGTTCGTGCCGGTCGTCCAGGGCGGAGGTGTGCGGGTCGTCGCCGATGCGGCACGAGGCGAGCGGGTGGACGGTGTAGGCGCCCACCACGTCGTTGGTCCAGGGCGTCACGCGCGCCAGCCCGTCACGTTCCAGGATGTCCTTGACGACCGCGTCGGACTCGTCCCAGCCGCGCAGCGTGTTGGCGCTGGGCCGGTAGGAGATCGGGCCACGGCCGAGCATCTGCTGCGAGATCCGCACGGCGTTCCCGGTCGGCGGGGGAGGCCCGAAGACTCCCTCGTTGTCGTCCTCGACCATCGTGAAGATGGTCAGCCACGAGCGCCAGCGCCGGACCATCTCGGTCTTCTCCGCACCGAACCAACTGGGTTTCCGCGCACCGGGGACCTGGGCGAGGATGGTGCCGAAGCCCGGCGGGAAGTAGAGCTGCTCCAGGGAGAAGCGGGAGTGCTCGGGAAGGTTGCCGTCGAGGTTGTCCCAGCTCGCCACGACCGGCCCCTTGCCGATCTGGTTGGCCAGGTAGGCGGTGCCGTCACCGCGGTCCAGCCCCAGCAGGTCGCGGGCGCGTTCCTCGTCGATCACCGCGTTGTTGAGCCGCTCGCCGTTACCGGAGAAGTAGCGTCCCACCGCATGCGGCATCCCGCCGAGATCGGCGGCCGAACGCTGCAGGATGACCGGGGTGGCGCCCGCCCCGGCGGCCAGGATGACGATCTTGGCCTCGATGACACCGCTGCCGTTGCTCAGACGGTAGTCCGTGTCGTCGATGGTGTTGTAGTGGACGCGGTAGCCGCCGCTGTCGGTACGGGTGAGCTTCTGCACCTCGTGCAGCGGCCGGATCTCGGCCCCGTGGGCGCGCGCGGCGGGAAGGTAGTTCAGCAGGAGTGAGCGCTTGGCGTCGAAGCGGCAGCCGGCCATCATCCAGTTGCAGTTCGTGCACTTGGAGTTGTCCACCGCGGTGGGCACAGGGTTGGCGGTCCGGCCGGCGTGGTCGCAGGCCGCGGCGAACAGACCGCCGGCGTAGCTGACGTCCTGCCAGCTCTGCGTGGTGATGGGAAGGGCCTCGCTCACCACGTCGTACCAGGGGTCGAGGACATCGCGGCTGATCGAGGCCGGCCACATGCGGCGCCCGATGCTTCCGGTGCGGTCGAAGACGAAGCGGGGCGCGCGGGGCATCGCGGCGAAGTAGACGACACTGCCTCCGCCGACACAGTTGCCTCCGAGCAGGCTCATGCCGTCGCCGACGGTGAAGTCGAAGATGCGGGTGTAGGAGGAACCGAGGAGGAAGTCGTGCTCGAAGTCGTTGGACTCCAGCCACGGGCCCCTCTCCAGCACCGTGACCTTCGCCCCGCCCGCGGCGAGGTGGTACGCGGTGATGGACCCGCCGAATCCGCTGCCCACGATCAGCACATCGGTCTGCTCGATCGCATTCACGCCAGGCTCCCGGAGGGTGTGGTGTCGGGGTGGAGACGGGCCAGGGGACGGCCGTAGGAGAACTCCGAGAAGCGCCATGTCCCGTCCTCGGAGGGCGGCGCGAAACCCAGGGCGGCCAGGCCCGGGTGCCCGGCGGCGATCGCGTCCGCGGTGTGCAGATGGGCACCGGTGTCGAAGGCCATGTTGCTGAACAGGGCGAGACTGACCCAGATGTCGCGCTCGGGGTGTCCGGGAGCGGTCAGGACGGTCACCAGGTGCGTGCGCTCGGCGTAGGACAGGGCCACGAAGGGCGGCACCGCGGCGTCCGCCTCGTCCGGTTCCGCGGCGCCGTACAGCCGCGCATGGGCGTTGAGCGCATCGGCGAAGTCCTCCAGGGCGTCCGACAACCCGGTGGCCTCGGTCCGCAGCAGTTCCAGGGCCCCCGCCGCCACCGCCCCGGGGCCCGCTACGACGCCGGCCACCGCCCGGTCCCCCTCATGCCGTTTCGCACCGGGGACTATGGTGTCGGCGAAGGCCTCCAGCGTGCTGACTGTGTCCTGATCCGGCAGCGGTTGAATGGACGGCATTCCTTCTCCATTTCGACGCAGGGGAGCGGCATGGAATCGGCTGCGACTCATCATGTCGAGAACCTCTCCGCACAGATCCTCCGCCGGGGAGATCGGCCGGGCATCTCCGCCGTTGCTGTCGTCGGCCCGCCGAAAATACCTGCGCGTGCCCAGAGACCACGCACGGCAAACATCGACACCGCGGCCGCCCCGGCCCTCATCCACCGCTAATGACGACCGGCAGCACCGGCCGATTTCACCTCGCGCGGACGTTCGGCATGCGGGCGTGACCGGCCGGTAACCTCCCAGGTGCCAGACTGGCAATGCACACAGTGCACAATGCACAGTGCACAACGGTGCAGACCCGATAGGACCGTCCGGCAGCCGATCCCCTCATACGGGACAAGCCCGGGGACCCGAGGAATGGAGACCGGACACAAGGGAACGATGCGCACGGCACGGCACCGCGCGCTTCTCCCCGCGAATTCCGCCGCACCACCGGGAGTTCACCCAAAAGCTTTCCCCTAAGCTCTGCCCGCGACAAGCCGGGCAGGTGAGCTGCAGGTTCTCCCGCCCGGCGCCGCCCAGCTCGCCGGCCCCACCCGCCGGCACGGACCGGAACCCGGAAGCAGAAGCAGAAGCCGCACCGCGGAAAAGGGAACCTCCCCCCGCGACGATGCGAACAGTGCCCACCCGGCCGGTCCATGAGTTCTCACCACCTGCCCCCCGAAAAGCCCAAGGCCCGGGATTTTGTCATCGAACCCGGGGGAGCGGTGCGCCATTTCCCCAATGACCGAACCGGCCGGCGGCCCGGGGCCGCCGCATCGTGTCCGGCGCCACGACCGAACTCCTGACCGCATGGCGGCGGACGACCCGCGCCGGATGGGCGCACATATGCGAACGGCCACGAGCGCGACCCCGCTCCGCCCCCCGGAGGCCACGCCCGCACACCCGGTGGCGGATCGCAAAGCCCGGCGCCCGCCGGCCGCCTGTTCCCATTCACCGCGCGGCAGAGAGAGAACGTGGAGCCGCGGTACTGCCGGTGGCCGGGAAAAGCCACCTCGGCCCCCCGGGCCTCACGGGAGTACGCCCTGTCTCACGCAATCCGGAGGAGATTCCCGCGGGCGAAAGGAGAATGCCGACCGGGGCGCACCCGGCGTACGGATACCGCGCGAAGACCCGCACGACCGCGCCGGCCCGCACCCACGCATCCCGGACATGCCGGCGCACCCACGCCCGCCACGGGGCACGCCGTGACCGCCCGGACCCGGTGCGCGCCCTCGACGGACGCCGGGCGCCGGCGCACGAGCGCGTACCCGCTCCCGGCCGGCGTCAGGACCGGCTCCGGCGGGAACCCGCCCGCTCTCCCGCCGGAGCCCTCCGTGCCGGGGAACCGTCGGTCGCCCACACCGCCCGGCACGCGGCGGGGACCCGCAGGGCCGCGGCGGGACGCGGCCCTGATCAGCGAGAGGCCGGGCCGCCTCCCCGGCGGACCGCCCGGCGGACGGGTCCCGTCGACGGGGAGGCGGCCGGACCGCGGCCCCGCGCCCCCACCGGGCGCGGGCCGGTGAACCGCAGCGCGGACCGAGAGCCCCGGGCCCGGCGCGCCGGACCGCACACGGCGGGCAGCGGCCCGGGGCCCACCAAGGCGGTGCTCACCCAGCCGCTGCTCCGGTGCGGGCGGCGCCCGCCCCGGGTGCCGGGCCCCCGGCCGGCGGCACAGCCGGTGCTCCCGCTCGGGGGAGGCGGGGCGGGGCGCCGGCGAGGGCCGTACGGGGCGCAGACCGCGGCGGCGGGGCCGTCGCCCCACCGCGGCGCCGGATCATCCGGCTGCCCGAACGGCGTCCGCCTCGAACGCCTCCGACCGCACACGCTGCAGTGCCACCAGGATCGGGGGATCGAGAATCCTCATCCCCCGCAGCCTGAAATCGGTCGGGCCGAGCGGTGCGTCCCGGCGTACTTCCAGAGGGCCGAGGGAACCGACATGGACCGCTTGTTCCTCCGTCAGGGCCTCGCAGGCATGCCCCGGAACGGAATGCCCAAGCAAAAACCATGTCCCCGCCGGAACATCTGTGATTTCGAACGGTCCGGGGAAAGGAAGAACGGTGCAACTCACCGGCTTGCCCTCGGGTACCCGCGTGGGGAAAATCCCAAGGAATATCAGCCCCAGGTCCGCGCCTTCGGGTGCGGTGACCGAACCGTATACCGTCCCCCCGGAGCCCCGCTTTCCGGCAACTTTTACCGAATGAACGAAACCATTTAATCTCCGATAGGTGGAGGGGGCTATTCCGACGCTGCCGGAAAATCGTGAGCTGAAGGTTCCCACACTGCTGTACCCGACCATATGACTGATGGCGGTGACAGTGAGATCGGTCGTCAGCAGCAGCCTCTTCGCCTCCCGGATGCGCATCGCGGACAGGAAACGACCTGGTGAGACGCCTGTCACCCTCTGAAATTCGCGGGAGAAATGAAACTTGCTGTACATGGCGAACCCGGCTATATCGTCGATGCTCAGCGGCTCCGAGAGGTTCTGTCGCATGGTCTCGATGGATCGCTCGACGGCCTCGACAATAGTGGGCACCGCGCTTGTTCCGCTCTCCATTTACCCTCCCAGGGCAGTGAGAAGGCGATCAGGCCGGTTGAATTCGGGGTCATGGGGCCACCGAACGGACGGACGGCCTGGAACGCTCACAGCGAAAAGAAACATTAGCAGTACGTCTCACATGCGAACAAGCATATGTTTTATGTTTCGAATGCATACGCCATGGGAATATTTACCCGCCCGCCGGAGTGCCTTGAAACAGCAACATCGGAGATGTTACGGGCGTCTGTGTCATGGACTATCGGCGCAGCTAATTTGCCTGCAGAACAATCCTTCCCGGCTTATCCGTCCGTTCAGAGGCAACCGCTATGACCGGACGGCGAGCACCGGCACCGTGCCGCCCAAGGCGACGAACAACGGCCTTACGGAGTAGCCGACTTGGGGCACACCACGTTGCACCGGGCGGACCAGTCACCACGTCAGATGCCCGCCCGTTGCCCGCCGTTGCCCGGTCGGTGCCCGCCGCCCGAACCCCGCGATCCCTTCCCTCTCCCACGGCGCCCCCGGTCCGCCGCCGGCCCCCGAGGACGTCCGGGTCCCTCCGGCCGCCCGGGCACCGCTCCACGCCGGCAGCCCGGGGCGCGGCGACCGGCCCGCGGCAGCCGGACGGGACGCCGGGAGCCGGCCGCCACGACCACCGACCCCGCCCGGCCCGGCGGCCCCGGCGCGGGTGACTCGGCCGCCCGCGCCGCCGGGCCCGAGGCCGCACACGCCGCAGCGCACCCTCCCGGCGCGGAGCTCCCGGCAGGCCGGGAAGGCCTTGTGGCCCGGGGCCGCGACAGCGCCGCTGCCCCGGGCGCCGAGGGGCGTCCCAGGAGGCGCCGGCGGACGGACCGACGCCCGTACACGGCTCCGGGCGCCCCGCTCCGGGACGGCGGCGTCCTCGACCCGGCCCCCCACCCCACGGGAGAAGACCGGGCACCCCAGGCGCGGGTGCCCCCGCACCACCGAACGAGCACCTTGCGGATCGGCGATCCCGCGCTCCTGGGCCCGGTGCCGGGACAGCGCCGGGCGGCGGGCCCGCCCGTGACCCGCCCCGGGGCCACACGCCCCGCCCGGGGCCCGACAGGCCGGCCGACGAACTTTGGCGCGTGGAGAGCCAGTAGGTGATCCCCGCGCACCCGTCACCGGCCGCGGGACCGAGGCGCGCCCCGGTCCCGCGACGGCGGATCCCGCACCGGCGCGCACCATTCCCCGGAGCGAACCGCGAGACGATTTCCAGGACGAGCACCCTGCGACAGCGCACACCGTTCACCCGCGGATCCCGTAGCGGGAACTCGAAGGGTGAACGGCTCCGGCGTGAACGGGACGGATTCGCCACGCCCTTCCCGGTCACCTCGACGGAGTTTCTGTAGTTCCACAGTGCACTCCGGGCGTTCCGTCATCCATGAACGCTGATGCTATGCGGCGCACCCAGCCTCCACTTCCTCCACGATGCGGTTCCTGGCCGGCTTCGAAACCGTCACCACGGCAGTCCTGGGTGAGCAGCGGGAGAGAAGGCCCGAACGGCGGCCTGCCACACACTGGGTGCCGGAGCATATCCGCAACGAGTGGAGGGAATTCCACATGGCGAACAACGGAAACGTCCTGGCAGATCTGGTCGATGAAGGGGAGGAGATCGATGCTCTGGTCGCGGAGTTGAGCGACGCCGAATGGGACACACCGACCCCCGCCGAAGGATGGACGATAGCCCACCAGATCGCCCATCTGGCCATGGTCTTCGAACTGGCGGAGAAAGCCGCCGCCGACGCCCCGGCCTTCGAGGCCAAGGTCGCCGGGCTCGGCCCGTCCTTCGACGCGGCGGTCCAGCAGGGACTGCGCCCCTACCTGGCCGAAGGCCCCGCCCGGCTGCTGGCCCGCTGGCGCGCCCAGCGTGCCGCCACCGAACAGGCGCTGTTCGCGGTCGGTCCGCAGCAGATCGTTCCGTGGCTGGTGCGTCCCATCCCCGCCGCGGTACTCACCGCGGCCGGAATGATGGAGACCTTCGCGCACGGCCAGGACGTGGCGGACGCCCTGGGTGTGCGGCGGACGTACACCGACCGGGTCCTCCACATCGCCCAGTTCGCGATCGCCACCTGGGATTTCGGCTACCAGTCGCGTGAGCTGACAGCACCGCCGACCGGTTTCCGCTTCCGCCTGACGGCGCCCTCGGGGGCCGTACGGGAGATGGGGCCCGAGGGAGCACGTGAACTCATCGAGGGCCCGGCGGTGGACCTGTGCCTGCTCACCACCCGGCGGCGCCACCGTGCGGACCTGGCACTGACCGCCGGCGGACCCGAGAGCGACCGGTGGCTCGACATCGCCCAGGCGTACCGCGGCCCGGCGGGCCCCGGCCGCCGTCCGGGACAGTTCACCGAGGTGCCCGGATGACCCGGCGGCGGCGGTGACGGGAAGGGCCGGGGGCCGGGGCTGTCCGCCCCGGCCCCCGGCCCTTCCCGTGGAGCGGACTCAGCCGACCGGAGTGTTCTGGTAGGCGGCGAGCCGCCACCCGGTTCCCTCCCTGACGACCACCCAGGTCGCCCGGACGGAGCGCTCCGCCGACACCTCCTCCTCGCCGGGCAGCAGAACACCTCCCGCCGTCACAAGGACCGCGGAATCCGGGCTGAGGAACTCGACCGAAATCGGCTCACCCGTCACGCGCGTCCCCTTGTAAGGGCCGGCGAATGCTTCCGTCATGAACTCCGCGACGGCCTCCCGGCCCTTCTTGAAAACCCCGGGCAGAATCATCGTGCCCTTCTCGGTGAACACCTCGGCGAACTTCCTCGCGTCATGACTCGCCCACGCCGCGACAATCCGCTGCGGAACTGCCGCCGCACCTGCCTGATCGGTAGAGGCGGAGCCACTCGTGTTCGGCATTGTCATCTCCCTCTGCTACGCGTGTTTCCCGGTCCGCGACAGCGTGGCAAATTTCTTCGCACCGGGACAACTCCCACGATGCCGTCGCACCGAGGGACAGAACCGGACCGGCGCTAAAAGGCGGACTGCGTACCGGAGAAGGAAAAGGGCGCGAAAAGAATCCGGGTGCGGATCGGCCCTTCTCGGAACGTGCTCCCACCGGACGGGCACCGGAGTCCCGCACCGCCTGCGGGCCCGCTCCCCGAGACGGGAAACCGGCAACCGGGCGGTGGAGGAACAGGAAGGTACGGAGCGGGCAGCCGAAGACCTGACCCGACGAGGGCACTGCACCCGGTCGTGGAACACGCCCCTCCGGTCCGCGAGCTCCCCGGACGGGGGCGGCCGGAGCGGCCCATGAAAAAACCTCACCCGGCAGACGAGGCCGCGGCCCTGCCTGCCGCCGTCCACCAGGAGCCCGCGCCCCGGCCGCTGCCACCGGTCCCTCGCCAGGTCGTCCGGAGCGGAGACGACCGGAACGGGCGCTTCCTGCCCGCGGCGCGCACCGGCCTTCCCACCCGCATTCCCGTGAACCTCGCCGGCGGCGACGTCCCGTCGCACCAACCGTGCGGACGACCCACCGCGACGCGAGGCCCACCACACATGTGCGCCGACACACCCGGGCGCCCTGCGTGGGCCACGGCCGTACGACGCCGGGGCCGGCCGGGGGACCGGCACACCCGGCACGAAGCGCCGGGGGCCGGAGCGCGGCAACAGCCACCGCCCCGGCCCCCGGCCCGCCCACCAGGAGCGGAACGCTCAGAGGTACTGGGTGTTGGGGGCCAGCCCGCACATGATGCGCCCGTACAGCTCCAGATTGGTGTTCGGATGCATGACGGCGTGGAGGTTCAGCGTCTGGACGTCGCGCTCGATGCGCTGGATGGGCACGTGGGTGTAGACCGAGGAGGCGCCACTGGCCGTGTTCAGGATGTCGACGGCCTCCTTCGCCCGCAGGCACGCCGCACCCGTGTCGAGCCGCACGCGGGCCCGTTCCTCCAGCGTCCACGGCTCGTCGGAGGCGTTCTTGGCGTCCACGAGGTCGGCGATGCGGTACACGTGGAACTCGGTCTCGTCGATCTTGACCGCCGCCTCGGCGACCTGGAGGTGGGTGAGCGGAGCCTGACTCTGGTCGGTGTACTCGGTGTACGTGATCTTCCGGCCGGGCAGCCGCTCGAAGAACACGTCCTTGGCGCCCTTGGCCAGACCCAGCGCGGTCGCGCTGACCGTGGCGCACGCCGTCGGCATGATCGGCGCCCGGTGGATCAGCGCGTCGGCGTTGCTGCCATGACCGCCGTGCCCCTCGAGGATGCCGCCCAACGGGATGTACCAGCCCTCCGGCACGAAGACCTCGTGGGCGACGGTACTGACACTGCCCGAACCACGCAGGCCGGCGGTGTGCCAGTCGTCGTCGATCTCCAGCGAAGCCAGCGGAATCAGGGTCATGACCGGCTGGAAACTGCCGTCCTCCATGGCCAGCACCGCCGCGTTGGTGTTCCACTTGCTGTGCTTGGCACCGCTGTTGAACGCCCACCTGCCGTTGACGACGATGCCGCCCTTCGCCGGCACCGCCATGGCCGTCGGGCTGATGATGCCGCTCACCAGGTCGTCCGGAGAGGCGAACACCTCGTCCTGCACCGCGTCGGGGAAGAGCCCGGCGACCCACGCGCTGATGGACCACACGCCGGCGGTCCACGACGCGGACCCGTCTCCCCGGGCCAGTTCCGCCAGCACCTCCACCTGAGTCCTCATATCGGACTCGTAACCGCCCAGGCGGGCAGGGAGCCGGGTGCGCAGCAGACCCGCCTCCGCCATCGCCTTGACGGTGCCCTCGTGCAACTGGCGGTTCTCCTCGGCCCAGAACGCGTTCTCGCGGAGCGTCGGCACCAACTGCGCCGCGCGGGCGACAAGATCGGCGCGGCTCGGCGAGGTCGCAAGCTCGGTGGTGTCCACAGATTCTCCTAGGGAAGCGACGACAGCGGGGATGCGCGGACGCCCGGTGACCGGAGTCCTGGATCACCGTCGCAGGCACCGGTGTGCGTGACATCTCCTGAATTGCGGGGCACGGACCCGTGCCCCCGCGACCCCGGACACGAGCAAGCACCTGTCCGCCCCGGCCACCCGGCCGTGCACGCACCCCCCGCACACCCACCGCGCGCCGCGGCCCCGGGCACGCCGGCGAACCGGACGCGGTCCACGACGACGGCCCCACGCGTCACACCGGATGCAACCCCGCGCGGCCCGACCCCCTGCCACCCCCGCCACGCCACACGGCCCCCGAAGCGCTCACCCCTCGCCCCCCGCAGCGGCCGGCCCCTCGCATCCTGCTCACGCACCGCCGGCCGCCGCACCCGCGGGCGTACGCCACCGGAAAAAGTCCTTCACCGACCACCCCCCACTGAAGCACCCGCGCGGACCCGGAACAGGCGCACCGCGTCAAGAGCAATCCGGAAGATGCCGCACACCTGACCGGCTGTGAGGCTGACGCCGGGCCGAACTCACCGGACACGCAAGCACTTCACGCCCCCGCACACCCGACGGCTGCCCCGTGCCAGGAGCCCGCCCCGCCCGCCCGACGGCATCAACCCGGCCGGAGCAGACACAGCCCCCGCCCGCCCAAGCCACAGCGGCCACCACCGCATCACCCCCGGCGCGGCAGGAAGCCCGGACCACACTCCGCACCCCCTCATCCGCACCCCACCGACAGCGATCCCGGCGGCAACGAGCCCCAGGACCCCTTCCACCCGGAACGGCCCACGCAGCCTTCCCGAACGTCCGAAGCCGGAGAGTGCACGCCATGAAAGCAGCCGTCATCCCCGCGATCAACGCCCGGTGGGAGATCCAGGAAGTCGCGACCCCCCGGCCGGGCCCCGGCGAAGTGCTCATCAAGGTGCACGCGTGCGGGCTCTGCCACAACGACATCTGGGTCTCCCAGGGCGTCTTCCCCTTCCCGGCATGCCGACCGGCGATCACCGGACACGAGGCAGCGGGCGAGGTGGTCGAACTGGGCCCCGGCACCACGACCCGCCAGGTGGGCGACCGGGTCGGCACCACCTGGGTCCAGGCCGCCTGCGGCCGATGCTCCTACTGCCGGCGCAACCTGCCGCTGACCGGCCAGTCCGGCATGATGTGCGCCGCACCGGTGATGACCGGTCTGACCGTCCAAGGAGGCCACGCCCAGTACCTCTGCGTCGCCGCCGCGAGCACCGTGCTGCTCCCCGACGCGATCGACTACACGACAGCCGCACCCGTTCTCTGCGCCGGCTACACGGCCTGGAGCGCGCTGCGCGTGAGCGAACCGCAGCCGCACGAGCGGATCGCCGTCCTCGGCATCGGGGGGCTGGGGCACATGGCGGTGCAGTACTCCCGGGCCTGCGGGTTCGAGACCGTCGCCATCACCCGCTCGCCGGACAAGCACGAACTCTCCGCGCGCCTGGGCGCCGACCTCGTCGTCCGTGACGGGGAGGAACTGCGTGAGGCCGGCGGCGCCGACGTCGTCCTGGTGACCGGCACGTCCTACGAGGCCGCCACCGACGCACTCCAGGGACTGCGGGCCGGCGGGCGGATCGTGCTGGCCACCATCGACCCGTCGGGTTCGTTCGCCATCGGCCCCACCACACCGTTCTGGGCGCGGGGCCAGCGCGTGCTGGGCGCCACCCACCACGGGCTGCGGTATCTGACCGAGGCCCTCGACCTGGTCGCCCAGGGCGCGGTGACCCCGATGACCGAGATCTTCCCGATGGACAGGGTCGCGGACGCCGTCGACAAGGCGGCCAGGGGAGACGTCCGCTTCCGGGCCGTCGTGACGTACTGACCGGCGCCCGGACCCCGCCCGCCCCCCGGGCACCCGCCACCGGGCCGATCGCCGCCCGGCCGGCCCGACTTCGCCGCCCCGGGCGGACCGCAGCGACCCGGCACGCGGGAAGAACGGGCAGGGCAACACCGCACTCTGGAAGACGCCGTACCGTGGCGCAGCCCGGACAATCCACTTCCGGGACCGGTCGGGGCTCTCTCCCGGCCCTTGCGACGACGAGGCAGGTACGTATGACAGAGGCAACGGCAGCCAGAGCGGGCAGACTTCCTTCCCTGACCGCGTTACGGTTCGTCGCCGCGCTCCTGGTCTTCGTCTTCCACGCGCACTACCTGGGCATATTCAACGACACCTCGGTGCAGGAGGCGTACACCTTCGTCACCAGCAGTGCCGGCGGAGTCGGCGTCTCGTTCTTCTTCGTACTCAGCGGGTTCGTCCTGACCTGGGCGGTGAAGCCGGCCGACACGATGGGCAGGTTCTGGCGCCGGCGATTCGTCAAGATCTTCCCGAACCACGCCGTGGTCTGGCTGATCGTCGTCGCCATGCTGGCCGTATCCGGTACCACGATCGCGGCCGGGCCCGCCACGGCCAACCTCTTCCTGGTGAACGCCTGGGTGCCGGACATGGACAACCTCATCTTCGCGGTCAACGGGGTGACGTGGTCGCTGTCCGCGGAGATCGCCTTCTACCTGCTGTTCCCGTTCCTGATCCTCGGAATCGACAGGATCCGGGCCGACCGCCTCTGGTACTGGGCCATCGCCGTGTCGGCGCTGGCCCTGTCGGTCCCGCTGCTGTCGAAGGCCTTCCTGCCCGACACCCCCGTGTTCCCCGGCTACGACCAGTTCTCCTGGCCGCAGATGTGGTTCGCCTACCAGTTCCCGCTGGTGCGCTGCCTGGAGTTCATCGTCGGTATCCTCTTCGCCCGCATCGTCCTGAACGGGCGGTGGATCCGCCTCGGCCTGGGCCCGGCCGCGCTCGGCGTCCTCGCGGTGTACGTGGGAGCGCTGTGGCTGCCCCAGCTCTGGTCGTTCGCCGCGCCCTACGCGTTTCCGCTCGGGCTGCTCGTCGCGGCGGCCGCCGCCGACGACCTCGCCGGCCGGGGAACACCACTGGCCCGCCGTCCGCTGGTCTGGCTGGGCGAGATCTCCTACGCGTTCTTCCTGATCCACCTCAACGTGCTGAACTCGGCGCAGGCGGCGTTCAAGGGAGAGTGGATGGGGTACGGCGCCTTCGACCGGACGTCGTTGAGTACACCGGCGGCGGTGCTGTTCCTGCTGGGCTGCCTGGCCGTCAGCATCGTCCTGGCCTGGCTGCTCCACCGGTTCGTCGAGATGCCTGTCATGCGCCGGTGGTCCGGCCCCCGGCCGCACCGGCCGCCGGTGCCCGCGGCCGGCACCGGTGAGGTCAACACCCCCACGACCACGGGCTGAAGCGATCCGGAGCTCCGCCCGGTGGGGCCGCTGCGGCGGACACCGGGCGGAGCGCTCACCGGGATCAGGCCGCCTGGGGGCGTTCGACCGGATCCACGTCCTCGGACGGCGCCGCCTTCTGGCCCAGCGTCATCCACGCGAGGACGAAGATGACCGCGATGACCACGATGCCGGTGACGGCCACCACGTTCAGCCCGTCGGTGAAGGCGTTGCGGGCCATGTCCAGCAGCGACCGGGCCTGGGCGGCCGGGAGTCCGGCGGCGGCGGAGACCGCTTCGGCCAGCGTCTGCCGGGCCTCGGCGACCGGAGCGCCGGCCATCCCGGACTGGTAGACCGCGCCGCCGACGCTGCCGAGCAGGGCCAGTCCCAGGGTCGAGCCGAGGAGGTTGCTGGTCTCCGACATCGACGCCGCCGACCCTGCCTTCTCGGGCGGGGCCGCCCCGACGACCAGACTGGTGCCGAGCATGAACATCGGCGCGATACCCAAGGCCACCAGCGCCACGCTCAGTGAGACCAGGGCGGCGCTGCTGGTCGTGGTCACCGTGGTGAGCACGGCCAGGCCGACGGCACACAGCACGAGCCCGCCGAGAATCGCGGTGCGCGACTGGATCCGCCGGACGATCACCGGTGTGACCAGGACTCCGACCGCGATGCCCACGCCGGTCGGGGCCTGCCACAGTCCGGCCTCGGTCGGCTCCAGCCCGAGCACGCTCTGGATGAACTGGCTGGTCAGCAGGCCCAGTCCGGCCAGTGTTCCCGAGGCGAGCAACATGGCCAGCAGGGAGCTGCTGAACCTGATGTTGCGGAACAGCCGCAGGTCGAGCAACGGGTTGGGCAGGCGCAGCTGCCGGCGGGTGAACAGGACACCGAACGCGACGCCGACGGCGATGGCCACGAACGCCCCCACCGGGGAGCTGTCGTCACCGGCGGCCAGCTGCTTGACGCCGTAGACCGCCGGCAGGATCGCGGCCAGCGACAGCACCACGCTGACCAGGTCGAGGCGCTTGGCATCGGCGTCGCGGTACTCGGGCAGCAGGACCGGACCGGCGACCAGCAGGAGCAGCATGACCGGGATGCTGATCAGGAACACCGACCCCCACCAGAAGTGCTGCAGCAGGACCCCGCCGATGACGGGGCCCAGGGCGGCACCACTGAAGTTGCAGAAGGCCCACAGCGAGATGGCCGTGCCCATCTGCTTGGGGTTGCGGAACATGTTGCTGATCAGGGCGAGTGTCGAGGGCGACAGCGTGGCCGCGGCGATGCCCAGCAGGGCACGGGCGATGATCAACATGAGTGGGCTGGTCGAGAACGCCGCGAGCAGCGAGGCGGCGGAAAAGGCGCTCGCGCCGATCATGAGGAGCTTGCGGCGGCCGATCCGGTCGCCGAGCGTACCCATGGTGATCAGGAAGCCGGCGAGCATGAAACCGTAGATATCGGTGATCCACAGTTGCTGGGTGCCGGTCGCACCCAGATCGGCGCTCAGATGGGGCAGTGCGAGGAACAGGACACCGATGTCGAAGGCGACCAGCAGCGTCGGCAGGGACAGGGCGGCCAGGCCCAGCCACTGCCGGCGCCCGGCCAGTGGGGCCGTGTCCTGAGTCGTGTCACTCATGTAGATCCTTTCTCGTTCGCCACCGCGGGGGGCACCCGCGCATGGCGCCGTCACCCGGTAGTCGGAGCGGGCTTCGGGAATCCGACACGGGAGCCGTGCGAAGCGGCGAGCGATTCGGGGTCGAGCAGGGGCGATCGTGCCGCAGCCCCGGCGGCGTCGCGGTGGTGGTGACGGCGTGGCCCCCAGGGGGCTCTGCTTCCGCCCTCTTCGGTGCTGCCCCGCACAAGCCCGGGAGAAGGCGGGGGGCCGGGGGAGCCGGCTGCCGGCCCGGAAGGTGGCAGGCCCCGTGCGAGGCGCTTCCCGATGAGCCGAAGTGCAGCCCGGTGGGCGGGAGACGGCCCGTGTCCTCCCGGCCGGCCCGGCAGGGGCAGCGCACCCGGACCGGGCGACGCCGGTGACGTAACGTACGGGCGGCACAGCGCCGGCGCCCCCTCCCGCCCGGCGGTTCCCCGCCACGTGCGCGACGGAGGAAGGGCCCGCACCGGGGCCGGCGTTTCCCGGCGCGGGCGCACGGACGGTGGCGCAGGTCGCCCGCCGCGGGCCCCGGGCTGATCTTCCGGCACGGGCCCTCCTGCTGCTTCGCTCTCCACGTACCCCGTGATCACCGTGGCCGGGCGGGGGAGTGCGGCGGCCTTCTGCAAGCCGGCCCTCCCGGCAGAACGCTTCGGGCCGGCCCCGGCCCCCGGTGCCGGCCCGCGGCGATGCCTGACCTTGTCCGGCCCTCAGACCCCTCCGTGCCCGGGGCCGGACGAACAGCGTGTCCCCCGGCCCCGCGCAGCCCGCCCCGGCAGCCCGCGCGGCCACCGCCGTGGTGGTCCGCACCGGTCGCACGCAGGTGTTCGGACAGTGGGGCGGGAAGCCCCGGCGGCCGGCCAGGCCGACGAGCGGGACGAGCCCGGCGTCGGCCAGGGGCCCTGCGCGAGGGCCCGCCGAGGACGGCCCGGACCCCGCAGGAGCCGCAGGAGGGATGCCCTGACGAGAGGCCCTGCCGATCGCGCACCGCCCTGTCCCGCCCAGGTCCGCCCTCGGGGACCGGCCCGGCAGGGGCACCCCTTCGTACAGGGTCCGGCCGGCCACCCTCGACGGCCGGGGATCCGGGCACGGGCCTCTTACTGCCGGATCGCCCCGGTCGCCGGGTCCAGCCGCCCGGCGTGCGGCGTCCTGTCACGCCGGCGCGCCGTGAACTCCAGGTACGCCTGCGCGATCAGCAGGTGCATGATCCACACGCCCCAGCTGGTGGCCTCGATCAGGATCTGGATGTTCACCTGCAGGCCCCAGTTCAGCATCATCCAGGCGACGATGCGGCCGTAGGTCGTGAACAGCGCGAGCGAGAAGCTGTAGACCATCCAGCGCCGGTGCTCGGCGTAGCGGCCCTGACGGGCCTTGCGCCAGGCGTACAGCGTCGTCCCCAGCCACAGGACCGCTCCGCAGGCCAGGCCGGTGCTCCCTTGGTTCGCGCGGTGCGGGACCAGCACGAACAGCACGATGAGCGTCGTCGGGATCACCGCGCCGAACACGTACACCCGGCCCACCGTGCGGTGGACCGCGGGGCGCCTGCGGCGCAGGTCGGGCCAGGCCTGGAGCATCATCGTCACCAGCGCCAGGTTGCCGGTGACCACGTGCGCGACCAGGAACGCGAAATGCGGATGGAAGCCCGGGTCGAGCTGGCTCCGGGAGACGGCGGGGTCCGTGGCGAAGTAGTGGGGGAAGGAGTAGAGCAGGTTGAACAGGACGGTCCCGCCCACGACGGCGTACCACGGGTAGTACTTCTTCCACCAAGGCCGTTCCGCACGGGCCGCGGGCCGCTGGTCGGTGTCGGGGTCCTCCGGAGGGGTCATCTGGAGGCCTGCCTGCTGGCTGTTCTGAGACATGCCTGTCCTCGGCTCTCTCACGGCTGGGGTGGAACGCAGCTAGAGCATCGGACCTGCGGGCCCCGGCGGGCATCTTCGTAAATGCTGTGTCACGGGTCGTCCGGGCACACCGGGCCCGGTCCACCGCCACCGAGCTCGGGGCCCGCCCACCGCACGAGGACGGTCCAGCGGCTCCACTCCTGCTCACTCCACGCGTTCGGGACACACACCGGCCGGCCCCGGCCGCGACCGGCCCGCAATCCAGGAGATGCCCCACCCCGGCCCCAGACCACATCGTGAAGCCCAGGGGCGATGCCGGTGACGCGGCACCGGCCTGGCGACGGCACGGAACGGCCGGACCGGGGGCGAGGGGTGCCGGCCGTGCCGGCCGTCGTGTCCGTCACCGGCACGAGGGCCCGGAGGGGAGCGGCCGGGGCCGCCGGTTCGACCGCCCCGGCCCCCCCGGTGCGGTGCCGTGACCCGAAGGCCGTACCCGCCGAGACACCCGACGCGAACACCTGCGCGTAGCAGGTCCGGGAGCTCTTCCGCTCCGGCACCCCGCCCACCCGCCCGGCCCCCCTTTCCCCCTGGGCGGCCCGTCCCGTACCCCACGACCCCGGACACCCCGCAACCGCAGACTCCCGACATCCCCAGCACGATTCCCAGGAGGTGGGCAAGATGCCCCAGGAAACCCCCCCGCCGGCGGCCGACGGCGACCCGACCCGCGCCGTCGTGCTGGGCGGCAGCATCGCCGGGCTGTTCGCGGCCCGGGTGCTCGCCGAGGCCTACGACGAGGTCGTGGTCATCGACCGGGACACGGTCACCGGCATCGACGGACCGCGCCGCGGACGCCCCCAGGGCAAGCACATCAACGCCATGCACGTGCGCGGCCGGGTGGTGATGGAAGAGCTCTACCCCGGCATCACCGACCGCCTCATCGCGGACGGCACCCCCGTCGGCGACTACTCCGGATCGGTCCGCTGGTACTTCCGCGGCCGCCCGGTCAAGCGCGCCGACATCGGCTACATCGCGCTGCCGGCTTCGGCGCCGCTGATGGAGCGCCGGATCCGCGAACGCACCGCCGAGCTCGCCAACGTCCGCTTCCTCGAACGCTGCGACATCCTGGGCCTGACCGCCACCACCGACCACGCGCGGGTGACCGGGGTCACCGTCCAAAGGAGCGGCACACCCGGCGAGACGATCCCGGCCGACCTCGTGGTCGACGCGACCGGGCGCGGCTCACGCACTCCGGTATGGCTCGAGGAGATGGGCTACCCGCGCGTCGAGGAGGAGCGGACCCACATCGGGCTGGGCTACGTCACCCAGAACTACAAGATGAAGGCCGACCCCTACGACGGCGACCTCGCGATCATCGCCGTCGCCTCACCCGACGTCCCACGCGGCGTCATCTTCACCAAGACCGAGGGCGACACGACCCTGATGACCGTCTACGGCATCCTCGGCGACCACCCGCCCACAGACCAGCAAGGGCTCTACGAGTTCGTCAAGGGCCTGCCGGTCCCCGACATCCACGAGGCGCTGCAACACGCCGAGCCGCTGGACGAACCGGTCGCCTTCCGCTTCCCCACCACACAACGCCGCCGGTACGAGCGGATGGGCCGGTTCCCGGCCGGCCTGCTGGTCATCGGCGACGCGGTGTCCTGCTTCAACCCCGTCTACGCGCAGGGCATGACGGTCGCGGCGCTGTCCGCCCTCACCCTGCGCAGCCACCTGCACTCCGGCGCCACCCCGGACGCGCGCCAGTACTTCCGCGACCTGGCACGCGACGTCATCGACCCGCCCTGGGAGATGACGCGCACCGTCGACCTCGGCTTCGACGGCGTCAAGGGCAAGCGCGACCTCAAGCTGCGCATAGGCCAGCGCTACCTGGCCATGGTCCAGGTGGCGGCGACCCGCGACCGCTCGGTGACCCGCGGATACATGCGCGCCGCCGGGATGCTCGACCGGCCCGAACAGCTGATGCGCCCCTCCATGATCGTCCGGGTCCTGCTGAACGCACTGCGCGGCCCGGCCGGGCCGGCCGCCGTGCCCCCGGCCGTGGCCGCCGCCCCCCGAACCGGCCACCACCCCGCCGACCGGGTCCCGGCCACCGGACCGGCCGGGCAGACCCCGGCCCCGGCGGGCACGCAGGACAAGAGCCCGTGACCCCCCTGAGGACCGGGACACCGGCCGGCACGCAGGTGGGGGACGCCGACGCGCCGGACCCGCACGCGATCACGCACCAGGCACGAACACCGAACCGTACGGGCGGGTGGCCTACGGGCACACCCCACCCCCTACCCCACGCAGTGAGGAGCAGTGACATGACCACTCAGCAGCCGTCGGCCACCGCGGACATCGCCCAGCAGGTCGCCACCATCTGGACCGAAGTCCTGGGCCCGGGCTCCGACCGGCCCGGCGCCACGTTCGTCGAACTCAACGGACAGTCCATCGCCGCGGTGCGGATCGCCGCGAGGGTCGAGGAACAACTGGGCATCACGCTCGACATCGGCGACCTGTTCGAGGACCCGGACCTGCAGACCCTCACCCGGGGCATACTGGCCCGTATCGAGGGGTGAGCCCGATGGCCGAACTGACCCACGTCAGCCCGGACACACCGCTCGACGAAGTCGTCGAGATCCTGGAACGCGACGGAGCGGTGATCGTCGAGAACTTCGTCGATTCCCGGACACTCGCCGCGCTCCGGGCAGACCTCGGACTCGGCCTCGAGGCGGCCGGCTACAGCGAGAGCGGCTACGACGGCAAGAAGACCAAACGGCTGTCCAGCCTCTTCCAGCGGTCGCCGGGCCCCATGACACGCGTGGTCCTCCAACCGCAGTTCCTCGGCGCGGCCCGGCGCCTGCTGCAGCGGACCACACACATGTGGATCGGCAAACTCCGCATGGAGGTGACTCCGAGCATCCAGATCAGCTTCACCCAGGCGATACGCATCGACCCCGGCCAGGGCCGCCAGCCCCTGCACCGCGACGACGCGATGCACCTGTGGCGGCATCCCGGGCCACCGTGCCGGCTCCAGCTGATGCTGGCCATGACCGACTTCACCAGCGCCAACGGCGCGACCCTCGTCATCCCCGGCAGCCACCGATGGGACGACGAACGGGCCCCCGCCTACGCCGAGGCGGTTCCGGCGGTCATGCCCGCCGGTTCCGCCCTGCTCTGGCCGGGCGGCGTCTACCACGGCGGCGGAGCCAACACCACCGACTCCCCGCGCTACAGCCTCTCCGTCGCCCTCGACCTGGGCAACCTGCGACAGGAGGAGAACCAGTACCTCGCAGTCTCCCGGGAAACCGTCCTGACCCTGCCCGAGGAGGTGCAACGGCTGCTCGGCTGGGACCGCTGCCCGCCCGGCCTCGGCCAGGTCGAGACGCAGGACCCGCACCTGCTGCTCGAACAGACACAGCAGGAACTCGCCACCAGGCCACGCGGCGCCAACCCGCTGGCCTGAAGGGCTGCCCCGCACGCACGGCGGGCGCGCGACGCAGGCGACTGCACCTCACCGCGGTGCCGGAACGTCCCCCCGCACCCCGTAGGCGGACGCCCCTCCGCCGCGCGGTGCACCGCACCCCACACCGCGCACCGACCCACCGGGAACCGCGGGACACCCCTGAACGACCAGAACCGGACGCAGCCGGTGCGCACCGCGAACAGCGGGCGCACCGGCTGCGCGTTCACGGGCGGCGCGCCCGCCGCACCCCCGGCGCGGGCACCCCTGGACGGCCCGCCCCCGGGCGCGGCCACCAAACCCCGAGAGCGCCGCCTCTCGTGCCGCAGAGCCGCCGCCTCCTCACACCGCAACACCCCCCCCCGCACCGCAGGCCGCCGGCGCACCCCCCCACGACCTCCCTGGACAACACCGCCGACCTGCCCGAACAAGCCCCCCACCAGCGGCACATGACACCACGTCAGAACTGGCAGGGGGCCTGCCGCCCTCTCAGGGCAGACGCACGGACAACCCGTGACGGAACACGTCGAGCGGGTCGTAGACCTGCTTCGCACGTTGCAACCGGGCGTAGTTGTCCTTGAAATACAGCACCGACCAGTCGACCCCCGACGTGTTCCACTCCGGATCGGCCAGGTCGGTGTCCGGATAGCCGATGTAGGAACCGTCATGGGTGCCGTCCGGGACCGGCACCCCACCCGAATGCGCGTAGACGTCCCGGTAGTACGCCCGCACCCAGGCCAGATGACGCTCGTCGTCGGCCGGATCGGTCCACGCACCGGTGCTGTAGGACGCCTTGAGGACGCAGTCGCGCTGCGCCACCGCGGTGGCGTCCGGGGCGACGGCGTTCACCTTGCCACCGAAACCGGTCAGAACGAGACAGCCCATGGGGTTCTCGTAGTCCGGCGACGACAGATGCCGGTGGATCGCTGCGATCTGCGCGTCGGAGAACCCGCGCCGCAGATAGGCCGCCTTGTTCTTGTACCGGCCCCGCGGATCACTGGGCCAGCTGTAGGACGGCAGCCAGGTCTCCAGCCACGGGAAGGTCCCCGAGGCCGCCGACACCGGCTCGGCGCCGATCCCGCGGGTGACCGCCGCGGTATGGGCTGCGAGGACCCCCGCCGCATCCGGGGCGTCGTCGGGAATCACCGAGGTCAGGCTCACCATGTTGCCGGAACGGTGCGTGACGATCAGATTGCTCCACAACGCCGCGGCCGGTGCGCCCGGCCGGCTGTTCTCCTCGTACCAGACACAGTAGTTGCGCAGCAGGGTACGGAAATCGGCGTCCGAGACCGCGTCCCAGGACCACACCGTGTCGCGGCGCAGCACCGCTCGCGGCGCGCGGGGCAGCTGCCGGGCCGGGTCACCGTCCGGCGTCCCCGGCGTACGCAGCCAGTACTTCGTCACCACGCCGAAGCTGCCGCCCCCGCCGCCGGTGTGCGCCCACCACAGGTCGTGGTGCGGGTCGTCGGGCCGGTCGGTGCCCACCACGGTCCGGGCCCGGCCGTCCGCGCCCACGACGACCGCCTCGACCGCCGAGACATGGTCCACCACCAAGCCGTCGCGCCGGGACAACGGACCGTAGCCACCGGCCGCGATGTGCCCGCCGACGGCCACCTCGAAGCAGGTACCGGCCGGGATGGTCACACCCCAGCCGTCGTGCAGCGTGCGGTAGACGTGGTCCAGCCGCGCTCCGGGCTCCACCACGAAGGCGTCGCGCCCGGCGTCGTGGCCGACGTGATCGAGCGCGGACAGGTCGAGGAGCACCTTCACGTCCCGATGCGCGGTGAAGTCCTCGAAACAGTGGCCTCCGCTGCGCACCGCGATCCGACGGCCGGCGTCCACGGCCGCCTGGACCGCACCCTGCACGCCGGCGGCATCGGTGACGAGCCGGACCTCCTCGGGCCGGCCCACGAAACGATGGTTGTAGCCCTCGACGAGGGCGGGGTAGCGGGGGTCGTCGCGGGTGACGACGGCAGCGGTCGTGTCCGTCATGGCGGCCTTCCTCACAGGTTCGCGGTCTCTGCCCCGACCGTGCCACCGCCGGCGGGCACCGGGCATCTCAACGTGTGCGCACTTGCCCGGGCACCCGGATGACCCGCATATAGAATGAGCCGGTGCGTTCCGATCAACGCCTGGAAAACCTCCTCGCGGAACTGCGGCCCTCGGTCCTCGGCGCCCTGGTCCGGCGCCACGGGCAGTTCGACGGCTGCGAAGACGCGGTCCAGGAAGCACTCGTGGCCGCTGCCACCCAGTGGCCGGCCCAAGGCGTCCCGGACAACCCGCGAGCCTGGCTCCTGACCGTCGCCGGACGCCGCCTCACCGACCACCTGCGCAGCGACCGGGCCCGCCGCACCCGCGAGGTCACCGTCGCCTCGATGGCGCTGCCCCAGGCATCGGTGACCCCACCCCCCGACGAAGACCTGGTCTCCGTCGACGACGACACCCTGATGCTCCTGTTCCTGTGCTGCCACCCGGCGCTGACCCCGCCCTCACAAGTAGCACTGACCCTGCGCGCCGTCGGCGGCCTGACCACCGAGGAGATCGCCCGCGCCTTCATGGTCCCGCAGGCCTCCATGAGCCGCCGCATCTCCCGCGCCAAACAGCAGATCAAGGACGCCGGCATGACCTTCCGCATGCCGCCGGAACCCGAACGCCCCGACCGCACCCGCGCGGTCCTGCACGTCCTCTACCTCATCTTCAACGAGGGGTACACCGCCACCACCGGACCCGACCTGCTGCGCCCGGACCTGACCGCCGAAGCCATCCGGCTCACCCGCCAGGCCCACCGCGTCCTGCCGGACAACGGCGAGGTCACCGGCCTGCTGGCGCTGATGCTCCTCACCGAAGCACGCCGCCCGGCCCGCACCCTGGCCGACGGCACCCTCGTCCCGATGGCCGAGCAGGACCGCTCCCGGTGGAACGGCGACCTCGCCGAGGAGGGCCTGGCCCTGGTCGTCGAAGCACTGGCCCGCCCCGGCATCGGCCTCTACCGCCTGCAGGCCGCCATCGCCGCGGTGCACGTCGAGACACCGGAAGGCGGCGAGACCGACTGGCTGCAGATCCTGGCCCTGTACGACCTGCTGGAGCAGATCGCGCCCGGCTCCGCGGTGCGCCTGAACCGCGCGGTGGCGATGGCGATGGTCAAGGGCCCCCGCGAGGGCCTGCGACTGCTGGAACCGCTGGAACAGGACCGCTGGATGACCGCCAGCCACCGGCTCAGCGCGGTGCGGGCGTACCTCCTGGAGATGGACGGCGGCCTGGACAGGGCACGAGAGGAGTACCGGACCGCGGCACGGCAGGCCGCAAGCGGACCGGAGCAGCGGTTCCTCATGGAACAGGCGCAGCGGGTGGGGGCGGCACTGGAGAACGGGGCGGGGCGGGGGAGCGCGGCCGGCCGGGTGCCGGCGGACGGCGACCGGGGCTGACACCACGTCACCCAAGGGGCCACGGGCCCACGACCGGCAGCAGGCGAGCGGTTGCGGTCCGACCGCCACCGGGGCGGTCCGGGGCCGGGCGTCTTCGAGCGTGCGCCGCTGCGGCCGAGCACTCTGAACGATGCCCGGGCGACCGCCCGGCTCGCACCCTGAGAGGCAGAACCGCAACGGACCATCACAAGGGGAGTCCATGCCCGACACCGCGCCCCTCGCCTTCCCGGGCGACCCCGCCTACGACGCCGCCACCCACGTGTTCAACCTCGCCGGCCCCGCACGCCCCGCCGCCGCGCTCACCGCCACCGGCCCGGACGACGTGCGGGCCGCCATCCGCCATGCGTCGGCGCACGGCCGGGGCGTCCGCCTCCACACCACGGGCCACTCCGCCGGCGCAGCCACCCCGATGACCGGCGCCCTGCTGATCCGCCCCCTCCTGTCCGGCGGCGTCGAGATCGACCCCGACCGCCGTCTGGCCCGCATCCCCGCGGGCACGCCCTGGAGCGCCGTCGTCCACGCCGCCGCACCCCACGGCCTCGCCGCACCCCACGGCACCTCGGGCACCGTCGGCGCCATCGGCTACCTGCTGCACGGAGGGGTGAGCCTCTACGGCCGCACACTCGGCCTGGCCGCCAACCACATCCGCAGCATCGAGCTCATCACCGCAGACGGAGACACGCGCCGCGTCAGCGCCGGCGAGGACCCCGAACTCTTCTGGGCCCTACGCGGCGGAGGAGGCGGCTTCGGCGTCGTCACCGCCGTCGAGATCGAGCTCTTCCCGGTACCCGAACTCGTCGCCGGAGCCGCCTTCTGGCGCTGGGAGCACGCCGAGGCCGTGGTCGGCACCTGGTACGACTGGACACTGCACGCACCCCAGGAGGTCTCCACCTCCCTGCGCGTGATGAACCTGCCGGACCTGCCGGAGATCCCGCCGATGCTCAAGGGCGGACCGGTGGTGTGCGTCGCCGGCGTCGCCCTGGCGGCCGCCCCCGCACGCGACCTGCTGGACCCACTGCGCAAGACCGGCGAACCGGTGCTCGACACCTGGCAGGACTGCGGTCCCGAACTGGTCCCGGACGTCCACATGGACCCCGACGAACCCGGCACCTTCATCGGCGACCACCTCCTGCTCGCCGAGCCGGGCCGCGAAGGAATCGCCGCGTTCCTGCGGATGACCGGCGAAGGCTCAGGCTCCCCCCTGATCGCCGCCGAACTGCGCCAGCTCGGCGGACGCATGGCCGTCGCCGCCCCGGACGGCGGCGCGCTGAACCGCCTGGACGCGCGCCTGGCCTACATGGGCGCCGGCGTCCCCGAACTGCGCGGCACACCGCAGGAGATCGTCGAACACTGCGACCGGGTACGCGCCGCCCTGGGCCCGTGGGACACGGGCCGCACCGCGCCCGGTTTCGTGAAGGGCCTGGACCGCCCACGCGGGCACCTGTCCGAAGCCGATGTCCGGGCGGTCGAGCGGATCCGGGCGCGCGTGGACCCCGACGGCCTGTTCCGGGGCGACGCGATGCCGGAGACCCTGATCGCGCCCTGACATCGGCACGCACGAAGACGCCCGGAGCCTCGCCCCCTGCGATCGTCGAAGACATGCCCCAGGTGATCGCGGACATCTCCGCCTCCCCGACGGCTTCATCGCCGGCCCCGACGACAACCCCGGCCGCCGCCACGCACCGGGCGCCGGCGGCGAACGCCCCCACCGATGACTCCGCGCGCTCGGCACCGGCGCTCCCGAGCCGGGCACCAGGGCGGCGACCGGGCGTGGCCGCCTGCCGCACGGGCGAGCTCTTCACCCGCACCGGGCCCGCCGTCGTCGGCCGGCGCAGGTTCGACGACGACGAGCAGGCGTGGGACGACGAACCACCCTTCCACGCACCGGTCCTCCTCGCCTCACACCGGCCGCTGCCGCCGCGCCCGATGCCCGGCGCCACCCACTTCGCGCTCGTCACCGGCGGCGTCACGAAGGCCGTCGGGCGGACCGCCGGGGCAGGCCGTCGCAGCGGCCGGAGCCCAGGGCGAGGACCTGGCGGTGAGAGGCGGCGGACCGGTGACCGCCGCCCCGGCCGCCGCTGCGCCGGACGAACCACGCCCGCCCGTCGTGCCGGTGCCGCCCGGTGGCGGCGGCCCACTGCCGGAGACGCACGTGGAGCTGCCGTGCGACGAGACCCATGTATTCCCTCGCGTTCTCCCACAGGAAGGAAGGCACAGATGCTCTCCGACAAGGTGATGCTGGTGACCGGCGTCGGCCCCGGACTCGGCCGCGAGATCGCGGTCCGCGGCGCCGCGGCCGGAGCCGACGTGGTCCTGGCTGCCCGCACCGGGACGGTCCTGACATCGGTGGCCGCCGAGGTCGAGTCCCACGGCCGCCGGGCACTGGCGGTCCCCACCGACATCCTCGACCCCGGCGCCTGCCGAGCCCTGACCGAGCGTGCCCTGGACACCTTCGGCCGGGTGGACGTGTTCGTCAGCAACGCCTTCGCACCCCCGGCGATGGGCGACCTGGCGACGATGGACCTGGACGCCGTGCGCGCCTCGCTGGAGACCGACGCCCTGGCCGCCCTGCGCATGGTCCAGCTCCTCGCGCCGACCCTCGGCGCACACGCGGGTTCGGTCGTGATGGTCAGCTCGGCGGTGGTCCACCACTCCCGCCCCCACTTCGGCGCCTACAAGGCCTCGAAATCGGCGCTGCACTCCCTGGCCGGCAGCCTGGCCACCGAGCTCGGCCCGAGCGGCGTCCGGGTCAACACCGTGGTGCCCAACTACATCTGGACCCAAGGACTCAAGGACTGGTTCGCGATGCAGGCCGCCGAACAGGGGGTGACGCTGCAGGACGTCTACGCCCGGACCGCGGCCGCCTCCGACCTGCGCCGGCTGCCCGACCCGGGCGACGTCGCCAACGCGGTGCTCTACCTGGCCTCGGACCTGGCCAGGGCGATCACCGGACAGAGCCTCAACGTCGACGCGGGCGAATTCCACTCCTGACAACGCCTCACACCATCCCGCCGAAAACACCCCGGAAGACCGTGAGGTGACGGTCCGGCCCGCCCCAGCGGGCCGGACCACTCGGCCATGGAACGCGGACGACGAACCCTGCACGCCCCGCGCACCGTTGCCACCGCCGCGACCGGAGCTGCCGCCCGGGGCCGGTGACGGGCGGGCCGGCCCCCGGCACCGGCGGGGTCCACGTGACGGCACAGGCCGTTCCAGGCCCGGCCTTCGAAAGGCCCGGCCCCCGGCCCCCGGCCCCCCACCACCCGGGCCCCCGGCCGAGGGCCGTGCCCGCACCGCCCGTACCGCCCACCCCGACCTCACGGACACCGCCCACTCCGCCCGGACCGGCCGGCGGTACGGGACCCCGGCGAACACCGCCCGGACCCCGCACCCCCCTCCTCGCACGGGAAGCGGCGCAACGGCTCCCCCCACCGCCCGGGCACGGGCAAAGGACTACGCGTCCGGTGCGGCCCGGCCACGCAAGCTCGCCAGCCTCAGCTGGGCGAACCCACGGTTGGCCACCGTCGTGAGCAGCACCGCGGAGCTGGCATGCGTACGCCCGGTGGACAGGTCGCGCCAGACCCGCTCCAAACGGGTCCCCTCACGTACCGCAGGGCTGCCGGCCGTCGGCTGGAGAATCTCGTCGACCGCCCGCCAGGCCAGATCCGTGGCCTCCCGGCAGGTGATCGCGATCCGCACGTCCTCCTCGGCAGTGAACGCCCCGACCGGCAGCCCGGACAGCTCGTGCCAGCGCCGCGACGCCGCGAGAACCAGCGTCTCGGCAGCGTCGATCATGCCGCTGGCCTTCCCGTACCAGAGCTGGAAATCGGGATCCTCCGCCCGGGGCAGGAACGGCGGGACGATCGTCGTGCGGGAGAACATCAGCTCCGTGTACGCGTCGAGCGCGCCCTGGCACATGCCGACCGCGATGTGCGCACCCTCCAGAGCCATCGAACTCGCCGGTGCGCCCCCGTACTGCGGATGCGCGTGCAACGCGCGCCCCGGGGTGCCCTCGGTCACCGAGATCTCCTCGAAATTGACCTCGATGCCGAAGTGATCGGGAATGCGCCCCCCGCGGATCCGGATGCTGTGCGAACCGCTGCCCTTGAGACCCAGCTGCCCGCCCCAGTCGTCGAGCATCTCCCACTGGTCGCGTGGCGCGATGAACAGCAGCCGGCGCGGCGGATTCGCATCGTCCCCGGCGATCACGGTGTTACCGATCAGGTGGGTCGCGTACGGCGCCCCGGAGCAGTACCTCCACACACCGTCCAGGATCCAGCCGCCGTCCTGCGCACGCGTGGCCGTCCCGTACGGGGCATTGACGAGCGGCGCGATGAAGTCGCCACCGGCGAAGATCTCCTCCTGCGCCTTCTCCTCGAACATGCTGGCCGCGAACAGCGAGTGCGCGGCCCCCAGGCAGAACATCCAGCCCGTGGACGGGCAGGCCCGGCACAGGACCATCGCCACCTGCAGCAACGTGTCGAAGCCGAACTCGTGACCGCCGTACCGCTTGGGCACCGTGATGCGGTAGAAACCGGCGTCCCGGAACGCCCGATGGGTGTCCTCGGCGTAGAAGGTACGCTGCTCCGTCTCCTGCTGGCGCGCCACCAGGGCGGGCACCATCGCCTTGGCCCGCTCGATCAGCACCGCCGGGGTGACGTCGGCATCGGACAGCACGGCCGCGCCCCGCGCGGTGTTCTCGTCGTCGGTCATGGCGCCGGCCCTCAGAGCGCCGCGTCCGGACCGGCGAGCATGTCGCCGATCACCTCGAGGAACCCGGCAGCCTGATCGCCGACCTCGGCCTGCTCGAAGAGATGACGGCTGAAGCTGAGCCCGCCGACCACCTCGGAATCGCTCAGGTGCATCGACCAGATCATGCCGTCCGGAGTGTCGGAGCCGAGCGGCTGCGGGATGACCCGCCGCCAGATCGCCGTGTACTCGAGGTCCCCGATCCGCTCACCCTGCGTCAGATAGGGCGGCTGAACGGCCTGGAACAGGGTCGGCACCGCATCCGGACCGGCCGACGACATCAGCTCGGGCGCCTCGGCCAGGATGTGCAGCAACGGCAGCTCGTGCGAGAACGCGCCGACGCAGGCCTTCCTGGTACGGGCGACGACATCACGGAAGGTCCGGCACCCCTCCAGATCCACCCGCAGCGGGGTGAAGTTGAAGAACGACCCGACCGTGGACTGGAAGCGGTGCTCGCGCCCCGGCGTGAACGTGGGCACCACGAGGTCCGTCGCCCCGGTACGGCGGTTCACGAAGACGGCGAACGCCGCGAGCAGCACCATGAACGGCGAGCTGCGCGTCTCCTTGGCCAGCCGGGACACCTGCGCCCCCAGATCCGCGTCGGTGGCGAACCGGTGATAACTCGTCGCGGGCGACTGCCCGGTGGGATGCACCGGCGCGACCAGGATCCGGGCGCCCTCCAGCGTCTCGCGCCAGTACGCCCGTGAAGCGGCCACCGCCGCCCCCCCGGCCTCCTCCTGCTGCGCGACGACGTAGTCCCGGTACTGGGCCACCTCCGGCAGCCGCGGCTCCTCACCGGCCGCGCGAGCCGTGTAGCACTGCGCCAGATCCCGCAGGATCACCTGGATCGACCAGACGTCGGCCGCGCTGTGGTGGGCGCACAGCACCAGAACGGAGTCCTGCTCGTCGAAGCGGCCCAGAACCGCCCGCAGCAACGGCACCCGGTCGGCCGGGAACGACCGGGTCTCCGCCTGGATCATGAGCTGCTCGGCCCGCCGGTCCCGGTCCGCGCCCGGCGGCTCCTCCAGGTCCACCAGCTCCAGCTCCGGCTGCACGGCGGGCAGCACACTCTGCGCACCCCCGTCCTCCAGACGCACCACGGTGCGCAGCGCCTCATGCCGCTCGACCACATCGGCCAACGCCGCACGCATGGCCTCCACGTCGACGTGGCCCTGGACCCGCCACGCGAAGACCTCCGTGTAGTGCGGCCCGAACGGCCCGGTCCTGAACCCCTGGGCGAACATGCAGAGAAACTGCTGCTGCAGTGAGAGCGCCGTGGTTGCCTGCGGGGACTGCGAAGTCGTGGTCATGGGATCTCTCCTCAGAAAAGGCGGACGCTGCCGTTGTTCGAGGGCGTCGATCAGCGTGTCGGGTAACGAGTTCGGCGGCGACCGGGGCCATACCGACCACACCCCGCCGACCGCGGCCGGCCGGCACACCGTGCATGCCAGGCCGGGAGGACCATCGGGTTCCTCGCGACCGGCGAGAGGGCCGGGCACTGCGCACGTCCGTCACGAACGCAACGGCCGGCCCCAGCAGTTCGCACCGTGGACGACACCGGCACGACCAGGCGCGACGGCTGGTCCGGCGCACGGCCACCTGGCCGCGTCTCGATTCTCATCACCGCTTCGAGTGCCGCGCATCTTCGTGATTGCGCCCCGGCCCACCGCCACGGCCGGCAGCCGCGACCGCAGGAGGACCACTGCCCCCGCGCACACCCTGACCGACCTGCGCCACACCGGCACCGACTGCCTCAGCCCGAGGAGTACGCACGCGACACCGTCGGCTCACAGGGCCTGCGGGCGGTGAAGGACCGAGGGCCGGGCGCCGGGGCGGAACCCCCACGCGCACACCGCCGCGCCGGAGCCGGCCCCACCCCGCGGCGAGCTGCCCGCCACCGGGGCCGGCGACCCGCCGCACGCCGGCCCCCCACCCCGCCCGGCCCGCACACCCCTGCCGCGTCCCGGCAGGTCAGTTCCCGGGTTTCCGGACGGTGATCACCGCATAGCCGATCCGGTCGGCCCCCGGCGCGAAGAAATCCTCCAGCGTCTGCCGGAGCCCGTCCACGGCCACCTCACCGAACCGGCCGGCCAGCTCCTCACGCCGCGTATCCACGGCATGCAGGTACTTGGGGCCCATCCCGAACACCCGCGGCCCGCACTGCAGGTACTCCGCCGGCTCGAACCCGGCCTCCCGCAACGTCTGAAGCCACTCGGCCACCGACAGCATCCGCCTCGCCCCGAAGCCGGCCGCGAACCGGCCGGCCTCCTCGGCACCGAGCCCCTCCCGGGTGGGCTCCGTCAAGGACAGCAGCCCGCCGGGGCGCATCGCCCGGTACAGGCCGGCGAGCGTACGCCCGAGGTCATCGACGTAGACGAGGGACTCCATCGCCACGACCGCGTCGAAGGCGCCCTCCGGGAAGTCCAGCGCACCGTAGTCCCCGACCCGGAACGTGACCTGGCCGGCCAGCCCCGCCGCCCGGACCCGGGCCCGCGCCTCGGCCACCTGGCGGGTGCTGATGTTGACGCCGGTGACCCGCACCCCGTACTCGGTGGCCAGCTGGATGGCCGGCGCCCCCAGACCACACCCGACGTCCAGGACCTGGTCACCCTCGCGCAGCCACAGCGAATCCGCCACTTTGCGGGTCAGCCGCTGCGCCGCCTCGATCAGCGGAGCCTCGTCCTCCTCGCCGTACCAGTACGCCAGATGCACCTGGCCGTCGTTGAACACATTCGACATGTCGGACGACTCGTCGAACATCTCCGCGATCTCGTCCGTCCCCGGCGTCCGGCCGGCGGTCGTCGCGCTCTCCATGGCGTCTCCTCTCCCGCGGGGACCAGATCCACCGAGCCCTGCCCCAGAGTCGCAGCGGCCACCGGGGCAGGCATCTTCCTGCGTGCGCGCCCACCGCGACGACGACACCGGCCACCCGCCCCGTCCCGTGCCGGTGGCACGCCCACGGCACGGGACGGGGCACCCGGCGGGGCCGGGCCGCCGCCCCGGCCGTGTCACAGCGCGCCGCCCCCGGCTCCGGACGGGAGCCGGGGGCGGCGCGCACCCCGTTCAGGCGCCGCCGTCGGGCTTCGGCGCGAATCCGTCATGCGCGACCGGCCACATCTCGACCGGACTCCCGCTCGCCCACGGCATGTCCGCCGCGATCTCGCGGGCCCGCTCGGCCGACTCCACCTCCAGGAGGTAGAGGCTGCAGACGAACTCCTTGGCCTCCAGATACGGGCCGTCGGTGGAGAACGGGGCACCGTCCTTGTTCCGCACCAGCGACGCCTCGCTCCTGTCCCCGAGGCCATAGGCCGCGAGCAGCTCCCCGGTAGCCCGGTAGCGGGAGTTCCAGGCGTCCTGCGCCGCGATCTCCTTGTCCATGACCTCGGCCGGGATCGACGCCCACTTCTCCTCGTTGCCGTAGATCATGAGCAGGTACTTCATGTCAGCCCTCAGCCTCCTCGGGCCCCACGCGCGACGACCCGGACGAATATGTGAAGTCCGGTGGAAGTTGATCGGCCGGATCACGCTACTCACCGTACGAAAGGCCACTGTACGAGATCCGGCCACCACACCCGGGGTCCGCGCAGGGCGTGCCGGTACACCGTGCGCACCCCGGCAACCTGCGGCTTGAACGTGACCCCGGCACGGCCGGAGACCGGTCGCGGCGACGAGCCGGCCACGACACGCTCCGCCCGGGACCCACACACCGGGACGACGCCCCCCACCGGAGCCACCGCGACCGGCCCGCCCGGCGGGAACCCGGGTCCGCACCGTGGAAGACGCCCGCCACGACGCCCACGGACACCATAGGAGCCACCGGTACCAACCCGCGCTCACAGGAGGCAGATGTGGACGACGAGCCGCTCATCGTCATCGATCCGGCCGGCACCGACATCCACGGCGAGGCGACCCGGATCCGGGCCCGCGGGCCGGTCACCCGGGTACTGCTGCCAGGCGGAGTCGAGGCCTGGTCGGTGACCGGCTACCACGCCGCCCGGCAGGTCCTGGCGGACGAGCGGTTCGCCAAGAACGCCCGCCGGCACTGGCCGGCCTACACCGAAGGCACCCTCGGCCCGGACTTCCCCCTGATCGTCTGGGCCCGGATGGACAACATGTCCACCGCCGACGGCGAGCCCCACGCCCGCCAACGCCGCCTCGTCGCCGGGGCGTTCAGCCCAGGGCGGATCGCCATGCTCCGACCGCGGGTCCAGCGGATCGTCACACGCGCGCTGGACGAACTGGCCGACCACGCGGCCGACCGGCCGGGCCGGCCGGTCGACCTCAAGACGCAGTACGCACACCCGGTGGCGGCACGGGTGATCGGCGAACTGCTCGGTGTGCCCGAAGGCGACCCCGACGGCATCCTGGATCGCGCCGGGTACGTCGAGCCGAACCCGCAGAAGGCGGCCGTGGAGTTCGCCTCCCTGCGCAGCAAGATCGAGGCCCTGGTCGCGCACAAACGCCGGGAACCGGGGGAGGACCTGATCAGCGACCTGGTCGCCGCCCAGCCCAGCGGGTGCCCGGTGACCGGGGCGGACAGCGGGTCCGACGCCGAACTGGTCGGCCTGGCACAGCTGATGCTCAACACCGGCGCCGAACCGGCCAGAAACCTCATCACGAACGCCGCGCTCGCGCTCCTGACCCGGCCCGGCCAGCGCACCCTGGCAGAGAGCGGCGAAGTGGACTGGGACGACGTCGTGGAGGAGACCCTGCGCACCGACGCCCCGGTCGCACACCTGCCGTTCCGGTTCGCGACGCAGGACGTCACGATCGGCGGCGTGACCATCTCCCGGGGCGACCCGGTGGTGGTCGGGTACGCCGCGACCGGCCGCGACCCCGAGCTGCACGGCGACGCAGCGGGGGAGTTCGACGCCCGGCACACGGACAAACGGCACGTGGCGTTCGGCCACGGCGTCCACCGGTGCGTCGGCCCGGCACTGACCCGGATGGAGGTGCGCATCGCGATCGAGGAGCTGTTCACACGCTTCTCCCGGCTGCGCCTCGCGGTGGACCCCGGCGAACTCGCCGGCCAGGGCACCTTCATCATGAACGGCCGACGCGAGCTGCCGGTCCACCTCCGATGAGCCCCGCCCCCAGCTGACACAGCGCCACAACCGGCCGCCCCCACCACCCCGGCAACACGGCGGAAGAGGCCGCCGCCGGGCAGGTGAACAGGGCCGGCCGGAACCCCCGGGCCCGCGATCACACCCGCACTCCAGGAGATGCCGCCGGTGGACGCGGATCGCCATTGTGGAGGCAGCAAGCCGCTCGCCGCGCACCGGAGCCCCGACGCGACAGGGCCTGCGGCCCCTTTGAAACCCCCGCACTGCCGAGCGACCGATGGAGGCTGTCCATGACCGACCCCGCGTACCGGCATGCGCCGGCGACCGACGTACAGCAAGGCCTGTGGCTGCTGCGTGCGCTCGGTCAGGAGCCGGCACCGCGAAGCCGGACCTACCGGGTGGTCGGCGACCTGGACGTGACGGCGCTGGCCGCGGCATGGCGGTCCCTCGCGGACCGGCACCCGCAACTGCGGTCGGCACTGGTGCTGCGGGACGGCAAGCCGGCACAAAGGATCTGGACCCGTCCCGGGACGCGGACCTTCCAGCTCCGCGAGGCGGACAGCGCACCCGCCGGCCAGGAGGAGCCACAGCCGGCCGGCAGCGGATCCGACCCGGCCGGCGTGCCGGAAGCACGGATGACGGTCACCCACCGCGGACCGAAGGAGCACCACGTCCGGCTGGAAGTCCCCACCGCCTTCGCCGACGAGGACTTCCTGGACACGCTGATCGAAGAACTGACCGAACTGTGCACCACAGAAACACGACGGACCCCCCACAGCGGAGAAACACCCGCGGAACCCGAACCCCCCGACGCACTGGCCTGGTGGGTCCACACACTGACCCCGCTGCCGAGCGAACTTCCGCTGCCCGCGGACCGTCCACGTCCGGACCGCCCCTCGGGGCGCTGGGGCACGGTCAGCGCCCCGGCCGACCCGGAACTCGGCCACGCCGTCACACACCGCGCCCGAGCCGGCCGCAGCAGCCCGCACATCGTGATGCTCACCGCCTTCCAGATCCTCCTGCACCGCTACACCGGAGGCGACCGGGTCGCAGTCGCCGTACCGGTCCCGCAGGGCAGGACGGGCACAGCCACGAACGTCCTGATCCTGCCGGCCGACATCGAGCCCGGGCACAGCTTCCACGACATCCTCGAGCGCGGCACGGCACTGGCCGCCCAGGCGATGGCCCGGCGAACCGTACCGCTGGCACGCGTCCTCGGAGCGCTGCCGGTCGTCCGCGACGCACGACGCGTCCCCCTGGGCGATGTCGTGTTCGACTACCGGCGAGGGCCCCGGCCGCTCCTGACGATCCCCGGCGCCGTCGTCGAACCCTGCCCCGAACACCGCGGGCCCGCACCGGCCGACCTGGTCCTGCGCATCGACGACAGCGCCGACGGACCGGCCACCACCCTGCTGTACGACGCGGACCAGTTCGAACCGCGGACCGCGCGGATGATCCTGCGCCAGTTCCGTACCCTGCTCCGGCACGCCGCCCGGGCCCCGGACACCACCGTCGGTGAACTGGCCCTCGACAGCCCCGGCGAAACGGCACGCGCCGCCGACGAGAGCGACCGAAGAGCCGACGACGGCGCACCCGGACACACGATCGTCGACACGATCAGCAGCCGCGCCTCGCAGGACCCGGACGCGACAGCCGTCGACGGCCCCGACGGCACGCTCACCTACCGCGCCTTGTACACCACCGCGACACAGGTCGCCCACGACCTGCGGGCCGCCGGGGTACGGGCCGGTGATCCGGTCGTGGTCCGGCTGCCCGTAGGAGTGCGCCAGTACGCCGCCCTGCTCGGCGTGCTGGCGGCCGGCGCACACCTGTGCTGGCTCGGGACCGCCGACAACGGAGACCGCGGCCGGGCCGTCCTCGACGCGCTGAAACCGGCCGCGATCCTGACACCCCCGGGAACGGGAACGACCACGACCCCACAAGCCGCCACCCCGGGCCCCGACCCGCTCCTGGACCACTACCGCACGACCGGCGGCCACCTCGTCACCGTGGCAGAACCCCACCCGGCACCCCACGCCGGCACCCCCGCCCCGCCCCCACCGCCGAACCTCACCGACCGCGCCTACGTCGCCTTCACCTCCGGCACCACCGGCACCCCCAAAGGCATCGCGCACACGCACGCCGCCCTCGCACAGTTCACCGCGTGGATGGCCACCGAGTTCGGCCTCGGCCCCGGCGTACGCGTCGCCCAATGGGTGGCCGCCGAACACGACCCCGCCCTGGCCGAGACGTTCGCAGCGCTCGGATCGGGCGCCACCCTGTGCCCGGTCCCCGAAAAGATCCGCGCCCACCCCGAACGCCTCCTGGACTGGCTGGCCACCGAACGCATCGGCGTACTCCAGACCGTACCCAGCTTCGCCCGCGAACTGCTCCGCGTCCTCACCGAGCGCCGCTCCGCCGAAGAACTGGGCACACTCAGCACCCTGCTGCTGATGGGCGAGGCACTGCCCGGCGAACTCGCCGACGGACTGCTGGCCGCGCTGCCCCTGGTACGCATCGCCAACCTCTACGGCCCCACCGAGACCGTCGCCGCGACCTGGCACCCGGTCCACCGGCGCCCCGCCCACGGCACCGGCGCCCCCCACACCACCCCAGCCGGCACATCGGCGAAACCCGCCACCGCCCCGGTCCCCATCGGCCGCCCCATCCCCGGCCGCGGCATCCTCGTCGTCGACGAAGCGGACCGCCTCTGCCCCGCCGGCGTCACCGGCGAACTGGTCGTCACCGGCCCCTACGTCGCCGACGGCTACCTCGCCGACCACGACCACCCCGCCTTCACCCGCCTCCCGTCCCTCGACACCCCCTGCTACCGCACCGGCGACCTCGCCCGCCGCCGCCCCGACGGCACCCTCGAATACCGCGGCCGCAAGGACAGCCAGATCAAGCTCTACGGCAGCCGACTGGAACTCACCGACGTCGAAGCGGCCCTGGCCGGCCACCCCACCGTCGCCGACTGCGCCGTCGTCGCCGGCGCCGACCGCGACGGCCTGGCCGCCCGCCTGGTGATCTGCGTCGTCCCCCACCACTCACCCGACGGCACACCCCACGGCTCACCCGGCGAGTGGCGCACCCACCTGCGCCGGCGCTTCGGCCACTCGCTGCTCCCGGCCCTGTACCGCACCCTGGACCGTCTCCCGCGCACCGTCACCGGCAAGGTCGACCGCCCCCGACTGGCGCGCACTGTTGCCGCCGCCGAACGCGACGCGGCGGCCCGGCGCCCCGCGACCGGAACCGAGACGGACCTCGCCGCGATCTGGGCGGACCTGCTCGGCACGCCGCCGGCCCACGCCGACCAGAGCTTCTTCGCCCTCGGCGGCACCTCCCTGCTGGTCCCGCCCATGCTGCACCAGGTGCACCGGCGCCTCGCGGCCGACGTGACCGTCCCCCAGTTCTACGCACATCAGAGCCTGGCGGCTCTGGCAGCCCTGGTCGACCGAACCCGATGAACTCCGGTCGACCGAACCCGATGAAGGAGTACCCCGTGCCCACCACCCCCATCAGCGATCCGGCCGTCCTGGACGGCGAGACGCTCGACATCCCTGCCGTGCGCCGCGTGGCCGAACAGCACGCCGAGGTGACACTGACACCCCAGTCGCTGGCCAAGGCCGGCAAGAGCCGCGCCGTGTTCGAGGACGTGGTCCGCGCCGGCACCCCCGTCTACGGCGTCACCACCGGCTACGGCGAGATGATCTACATGCTCGTCGACCCCTCGCGGGAGACCGAACTGCAGACCAACCTCGTCCGCAGCCACAGCGCCGGCGTCGGCCCCTTCTTCCCCCACGACCAGGCACGCGCGATCCTCACCGCACGCCTCAACGCCCTGGCGAAAGGCTACTCGGCGGTCCGGCCGGAGATCCTGGAACGACTGGCCCTGTACCTGAACTCCGACCTGATACCGGCGATCCCGGAGATCGGCTCACTGGGCGCCAGCGGAGACCTGGCCCCGCTGGCGCACGTCGCCTCCACCGTCATCGGTGAGGGCTACTTCCTCGGCCCCGACGGCCCACGGCCGGTGGCCCCGGTGCTCCGCTCGCTCGGGATCACACCGCTGGAACTGAAGTTCAAGGAAGGCCTGGCACTGATCAACGGCACCTCGGCGATGACCGGGCTGGGCGCGCTGATCGTCGACCGGTCCCTGGAACAGGTGCGGCACGCCGAGATCGGCTCGGCGCTGCTGGTGGAAGCGATGCGCGGGTCGATGGGACCCTTCCAGCCCGAAGGCCACGACATCGCCCGCCCGCACCCCGGCCAGATCGACACCGCGGCGAACATGCGGTCCCTGCTGCGCGGCAGCGCGCTCACCGTCGAACACTCCGACCTGCGCCGTCAGGTCGCCGCGGCCAAGGACGACGGGGACGTCACCCGCACCGAGATCTATCTGCAGAAAGCCTATTCGCTGCGGGCCATGCCGCAGGTGCTCGGCAGTGTCCGGGACACCCTCACGCACGCCACCGCCCGCGTGCAGACCGAACTCAACTCCGCGAACGACAACCCCCTGTTCTTCGAGGACCACGAGGTCTTCCACGGCGCGAACTTCCACGGCCAGCCGGTGGCCTTCGTGATGGACTTCACCACGATCGCCCTCACCCAGCTCGGCGTCCTGGCCGAGCGGCAGCTCAACCGGGTCCTCAACCGGCACCTGAGCTACGGCCTGCCGGAGTTCCTGGTAGCCGGCGACCCCGGTCTGAGCAGCGGGTACGCCGGGGCGCAGTATCCGGCCACGGCACTGGTCGCCGAGAACCGGACGATCGGCCCGGCCAGCACCCAGAGCGTGCCGTCCAACGGCGACAACCAGGACATCGTCAGCATGGGCCTGATCGCTGCCCGAAACGCCCGGCGGGTGCTGGCCAACAACCAGTACATCCTGGCCGTGCAGTTCCTGGCCGCCGCCTCGGCCGTGGACGTCTCCGGGCGCTACGACGGCCTGGGACCGGCCGGCCGCGCCACCTACGACGCCGTGCGCTCGCTCGTGCCGCCGCTGAATCAGGACCGGTACATGGCCGACGACATCGAGACCGTCGCCGCCGCCCTGACCCGCGGGGAGTTCATCACCGCCGTCGAGGACTGCGGCGTACAACTGCGCTGACACCGGCGTCCTCCACCCCCGGACCCGGCGGACCGACAGGAAGGCAGGACAGCAATGGCCACTCGGCCGATGACCGGCGAGGAGTACGTGGAAAGCCTTCGCGACGCCCGCGAGGTCTACGTATACGGCGAACGGGTCAAGGACGTCACCACGCACCCGGCGTTCCACAACCCGGTGCGCATGACCGCCCGGCTCTACGACGCCCTGCACGACGACCGCTACCGCGACGTCCTGACCTGCCCGGTCGACGGTGGCGGCGACGGGTACACCCACCGCTTCTTCACCACGCCGCGCAGCGCCGAGGACCTGGTCGCCGCGCAGGGCGCGATCGCGGCCTGGGCCCGGCTCAGCTACGGCTGGATGGGCCGCAGCCCCGACTACAAGGCCTCCTTCCTCGGCACCCTCGGCGCCAACGCCGACTTCTACGGGGACTACGCCGACAACGCCCGGCGCTGGTACCGCGAGTCGCAGGAGAAGGTCCTGTTCTGGAACCACGCCATCGTGCATCCGCCGGTGGACCGGGACCGGCCGCCGGACGAGGTCGCCGACGTGTTCGTGCACGTCGAGGCCGAGACCGACGCGGGACTCGTGGTCAGCGGCGCCAAGGTGGTGGCCACCGGCTCCGCGCTCGCCCACTACAACTTCATCGCGCACTACGGACTGCCGATCCGCAAGCGGGAGTTCGCCCTGGTGGCCACCGTCCCGATGGACGCCCCCGGCGTGAAGCTGATCTGCCGCCCCTCCTACACCGCGACCGCGGCCGTGGCCGGCAGCCCCTTCGACTACCCGCTGTCCTCACGGCTGGACGAGAACGACACGATCCTCGTGATGGACAAGGTGCTGATCCCCTGGGAGAACGTCTTCATCTACGGGGACCTGGGCAAGGTACAGATGTTCACCGCCCGCTCCGGCTTCCCCGAGCGGTTCACCTTCCACGGCTGCATCCGGCTCGCGGTGAAGCTGGAGTTCCTGGCCGGCCTGCTGTCCAAGGCACTGCAGGTCACCGGCGTGCGGGACTTCCGCGGCGTGCAGAGCCGGCTGGGGGAGGTACTGGCCTGGCGGAACCTGTTCTGGGGGCTGGCCGACGCGGCCGCGCGCAACCCGGTGCCGTGGAAGGACGGAGCGGTCCTGCCCAACGGGGACTACGGGATGGCCTACCGGTGGTTCATGCAGGTCGGCTACCCGAGGATCCGGGAGATCATCCTGCAGGACGTGGCCAGCGGGCTGATCTACGTCCCCTCCAGCGCCGAGGACTTCCGCAACCCGCAGACACGGCCCTACCTGGACAAGTACGTCCGCGGCTCCGGCGGGACCACGTCCATGGAGCGGGTCAAACTCATGAAACTGCTGTGGGACGCCATCGGCAGCGAGTTCGGCAGCCGGCACGAACTGTACGAGCGCAACTACTCGGGCAACCACGAGAACACCCGGGTCGAGCTGTACGCGAGCCAACTGGCCTCCGGCCAGCTGGCCGGCTACGAGAAGTTCGCCGAGCAGTGCATGTCCGAGTACGACCTGGACGGCTGGACGGTCCCGGACCTGGAGTCCTTCCCCGACCTCAAGAACCTGATCAACCGGCCCTGACACCACGACGCGCCGGCCGGGGAGCCGCACCGACGGCACGCACGCGCCCTCGCGGCCCGAACTGCCCGGCCGCGCCCACGGCGGCGCGGCCGGGCAGCAGCGCGCGATGTCCGGTTCTCCGGGACGGCTCCGACCCATGGGTGGGAGCGTCCACCCCGGGCGCCCGAACGGTGAGGAGTCCGGAGGACAACCCGCAGGACCGGTCCGAACGATTCCCCCGGGCCGCGGAAACCGGCATGCCGGAGCATGTCCTGATCCGCGCTTCGGCTCCGACCGACAGGTATAGGAAGAGGACAGCGCCGACGGGTGCTGCCCAACGGAAGAAGAGAGAACCCTCATGAACAGCGACGTGGACCCCTCGGACATCGCGTGCCTGCGGGCAGAAGTCACCGGTGAGGTCTTCGTACCGGGCGACCCCGGATACGACGAGCTCACCGATCTGATCGTCCACACCGGGCACCCGGCCGTGATCATCCTGGTCCGCAGCAACCAGGACGTGGCCCGCGGCATAGCTTTCGCGCGCGAGCACGACCTGGAGATCTCCACCCGCAGCGGCGGCCACAGCAACGCCGGCTTCAGCACCAACGTCGGCGGCCTGGTCCTGAACCTGAAGCACCTGAACACCATCGAGGTGGTGGACGAGTCCGAGCGCCTGGTCCGCCTCGGCGCCGGCGCGCAATGGGACCAGGTCGCGGCCGCCCTGCAGCCGCACGGCCTGGCCTTCACCTCCGGCGACACCACCAGCGTGGGCGTCGGCGGCCTGCTGGTCGGCGGCGGCATCGGCTGGCTGGCCCGCAAGTACGGCCTGGCCCTGGACAGCCTCGTGGCCGCGGACGTCGTCACGGCCGACGGCCGCATCCTGACCGCCAGCGCCCAGGAGAACCCGGACCTCTTCTGGGCGATCCGCGGCGGCGGCGGCAACTTCGGCGTGGTGACCTCCTTCACCGTGATGGCACAGCCGGTCTCCCAGGTCTTCTTCGGGCAGATCTCCTTCGCCCCCCAGGAAACCGCCGCCGTCCTGAGCGGCTGGGCGGAGCACATGGACTCCGCACCCGAGGAACTCACCGCCACCGCCATGTGCTGGCCGACCTTCGGCGAGGCCGCCCCGCCCCTGGCCATCATGGTCTGCTACGCCGGCGGGGACGAAGAGGCCGCCAACGCGGCCATCGACCCGATCCGCAAACTCGGCACCGTCGTGGACGACCAGGTCCGCCCGATGCCCTACGGCGAAGCCCTCCAGCCCGCGAGCGACCTTCCCCCGGGCTGGCGCCCGCGCATCCGCAACCGCCTCACCCCGGCCCTCACCGCGGACCTGGCCACCACGATCCTCACCGAGCAGGCCAACCTCGAGAACCTGTACGTCGAGATCCGCAGCATCGGCGGCGCCCTGAACCGGGTACCGCAGCAAGCCACCGCCTTCCCCCACCGCTCCACCCAGGCGATGGTCATGGGCGTACTGCTCGGCTCCCCCGAGGGGAACGAGCCGCTGCTGCCCGCCTACGAGGCGTTCTGGTCCGCGCTGGCCCCCTCGATGTCCGGCGCCTACAGCGGCTTCCTGAGCGACATCCTCCCGGCCGACACCGACGCGGTGTACCCGCAGCAGGTCTACCGGCGGCTGGCGGCCCTCAAGCACGCCTACGACCCCTGCAACGTCTTCCACCTGAACGTCAACGTCCAGCCGGCCGGAGCCGACCAGCACTGACCCCTCCCGCGGCGCCGTGCATCGCGCACGGCGCCGCGAGACGTTCGTCCTCACACCGGCAGAACTCGCACCGGCACCCCGTTGAACACCGCGTTGCCCGACACCGGGTCGACCACCAGCTCATCGGTCAGCGCGTTGGCGTTGACCCCCGCGTTCCGGCGCGCCACGGCCTGCCCGCTGTCCTGGTGACCCCACCCGTGCGGCAGACTCACCACCCCCGGCATGATCGTCTCGGTGGCCTCCACCGACACCTCGACCTCCCCGGCCGCCGACCGCACCCGCGCCCGGTCCCCGAGCCCGAAGCGGGCCACGTCCTGCGGATGGATCTGCAGCGTGCACCGGTTGCTCCCCCCGACCAGCGACGGCACATTGTGCATCCAACTGTTGTTGGAACGCAGATGCCGGCGTCCGATCAGCACCGTCTCCGGCGCCGGATCCCGCATCCGCTCCAGCAGACGCGGCACATCGGCGGCCAGCACCGCCGGAGCCAGATCCACCTTCCCTGACGCGGTGCACAGGATCTCCTCCAGCCGCGGCTGCAGCGGACCGAGATCCAGACCGTGCGGTGCCCGCCGCATCGCCTCCAGCGACAGGCCGTAGGACCCCAGTCTCAGCAGCGCGTCCAGTATGCGCTCGGTCCCGTCGGCACCGTCCAGGCCCTCACGCAACTCCGGTACCGCCGCGAGTATCTGACCGAGCAGCATCTCCTCGCACACCTCCGCGCCGACGTCGGGACCCTGACCACTCAGGATCAGCAACAACTTCGCCAGGATCGCGGCCTCGGAGAACTGGTCCTCACCCAGCGGCAGCACCGGCGGGGAGAAGCGGGCGTAATTGCGGACCATGATGATCTGCACCAGGAAGTCGAAGTGCGGGCTCTGCAGAATCCGCGGCGGCGGCAGGATCACGTTCGCGTGCCGGGTCGTCTCGTTCAGATAGGGATCGACGCAGACCATGAAATCCAGCCCCGCCAGGGCCCGCGCCAGACGCGGAGCGTTCGGCGCCGACAGCGCCGGATTACCCCCCACCGTGACCAGCGCCCGGATCTGACCCTCCCCGGGCGTCTCGATCTCGTCGGCCATCGTGGCGACCGGGAACTCACCGAGGACCTCCGGCAGACCCCGTACCCGGCTGTGCCACGCCCCGGTAGCGAACGGCTGCCCGCTGCGGAAGATCTCCAGACCCGCGGTCTTGGCGAACATGACACCACCGGCCCGATCCAGATTCCCCGTCAGCGCGTTGATGACATCGACCAGCCACTGCGCCGTCGACCCGAACTCGGCCGTACAGGTCCCGATCCGGGCGTACACGCACGCCGACGGCGCCGCCGCGACCTCCCGCGCCAGCCGCACCGTCGTCGCCGCCGGCACCCCGCAGGCCGCCTCCACCGCCTCCGGTGTGAAGTCACGAGCGAGCACACGCAGTTCGTCGAGCCCGGTGACCTCCATGTCCACAGAGGTCAGCCCCTCGGCCAGAAGCGTGTGCACCATGCCGAACAGCAGATACGCATCCGTCCCGGGGCGGATGAACAGGTGCTCGTCAGCGAGCTCCGCGGTCCGGGTGCGCCGCGGATCGACGACCACGACCTTGCCGCCGCGCTCCTGCAGAGCCCGCAACCGCCCCTTGAAGTCCGGCGCCACGCACAGCGAACCGTTGGACTCCACCGGGTTCGCCCCGAGGATCAGCATGTAACCGGTCCGGTCGAGGTCAGGAACGGCCACGGCCATCGGATCCCCGAACATCAGGCCACTGGCGACATGCTTGGGCATCTGGTCGACGGTGCTGGCCGAGTACACGTTCCGGCTGCCGAGGGTCTGGGTCAGCGGCTGCCGGTAGAGGAACCCGGCCATGGTGTGGAACGTCGGGTTGCCGAAGTACAACGCCACCGCGTCACGGCCGTGCTCCGCCATGATCCCGCCGAGCCCGCGGTGCACCTCCGCGAACGCCTCCTCCCAACTGGCAGGCCGCAACTGCCCGTCGACCCGGACCATCGGACGCGCCAGCCGGTCCGGATCCTCGTCGAGCCGGCCCAGCGCCGCCCCTTTCGGACAGAGGAACCCCTTGCTGAACGGGTCGTCCCGGTCGCCCTCGACCCGCAGCACCGAGCCGGCGTCGTCCAGGGTCAGACGTAACCCGCAGGACGTCTCACACAGAGGACACGTCCGCAGTGCAGTCTTCATGCTCGCTCCCAGGTTCGGGGTGGGCCGACGCCCCGGGTCCCACCCCCACCCAGGCCACCGCCGGCCGGGCCGTCCGGACCGTGGAAGCAGGGCAGCGGGACCTCACCGGCGTCGCACGGTCCGGATCACCTCCAGACGCTAGCAGCGCCGCGCCACGGACCCTTCTTGCTGGATGCCCAGAGCACGGACCGGTTGGGCATTCCCGAAGATGTCGGCCGCCGCCCCGCCAGCGATCGTGGGGCAGACCTGCCGAAGAGAGGACTCGCCATGGCTCCGAACGCCGAGCCGGCCACCGCCGCCGCACCGCTGACCGCCTTCCGCGAAGCAGACTCCGAAGCGCTGGCCGAGGCGTTCACCCGCCTGGTCACCGCCCTCTGGACCGACGGAGCACTCAACGACCCCACCTCGGCACAGGAGGCCGTCCCCGAACTGCTCGAGGCCTGGGACCACACCGGGCCCACGCACCGCGGCTACCTGGCGATCACCCTCGCCCTCCTCGCCGAAGCCGAATACCCCCAGCTCGACGGCCCCGTCGCCACCGCCGTACGCCAGGGCATGGACCGCTTCCTGCACGAGATCCGCGGCACCACCACCGTCACACCCCTCACCCTGGCGCTGGTGTACCTGCTCTCCCACTTCCCGGACGACCGCACCCGCGTCCGGTCCGCATTCAACGGCGTGCCCCTGGACCCCGACGACCGCACCCGGCTGGACCGCGGACTGACCCACCTGAACCACCTCGACCCCGACCTGGGCCGGGCCTGGCCCTCCCCCTTCGACTGGGACATCGACGAAACGGAACGGGACTTCGACCGCTCCTGGATCACCACCCTGACACCGGAACAGACCACCGCGACCTGGAACGACGACACCCGCACCCTGTGGGCCACCGCCGGCGCCAAAGCCCTGTGGGCGATGACCCACCACATGCCCACTCCCGTCGTCGACGACAACCCCTACTGGACGACCCCGCACCAGCCGGCAGACACCCACGACACCACCCTGTTCGCCCGCCACCACTCCGCCCTGCGCTGCACCTCCTGCCGCAGCCCCCTCACCTTCCACACCACCGGAGCACGCTGCCAGGACTGCGCCACCCTCTACCCCCTCGCCCCCGGCGGCATCCTCGACCTCTCCCGCCGGGAGCACCCCGGCGCCGGCGTGAGCGACGCCGCCGAGGACGTCGAGGCCGACGTCCTGCAGAACGCCGCCGTCATGAGCACCGTCGGCCGCCACTACGAAGCCGGGCTGCGCCCCGCCTTCCTGCGCATCATGGGCCAGAACTGGGGCGGCGCCATCACGCCGGCGATCGAGGACGCCTACATCGCCGGCCCGCTGCGCACGGCCGCCGCCCGCACCGACGCCCCCGTCCTGGACCTCGCCGCCGGTGCCGGCCGATGGACCTGGGTGGTCGCCGACGCCGTCGGCGCCGACCGGGTCATCGCCCTCGACCTCAACGACGCCATGCTCCACTGGCTGCGCGGCCGACTGCCCCACGTGGCCGCGGTCCGGGCCAGCGCCCTGGAACTCCCCCTCGCCGACAGCAGCCTGGCCGCCGTCAACTGCTGGAACGCCCTGCAGGCGATGCCGGACGCGGCCCAGGCGATCGCGGAGATCGGCCGCTGCCTGAAACCGGGCGGCACCCTGACCCTGATGACCTTCCGCTGGGCCGACGACCCGGTGTACCGCTACTTCCAGCGCTCCCACATCTTCCCCGGCCGGCCCGAGGGGTACCTGCTGTTCGAGCCGCAGGAGATCCGGTCCTGGCTGGCCGCCGCTGGGCTGAGTGTGGTCGAGGAGTCCGGACCGGGGACCTTCGTGTTCCTCACCGCGAAGCGGGAGGGCTGAGACGTGGAGGACGACGGCCGGATCGTCGTCGACATCCTGCTCGCCGACCACCCGTTCGAGGGCTTCCTGGACCCCGTACGCCGACGCGCCGCGGAGTTCGGGGCCGCGCATCCCCGCTACGAGATCCGCATCTCGACCTACCGGTACTGGACCGGCACCGGCCGCGAGGACTTCATCCGCATCCTGGACCAAGGCCGCGTCCCCGCCCTCGTCGACGTCTTCTTCACCGAGACCCAGCACGCCCGCGACGCGCTCGCCGCGACCGGCGGACCGCTGTTCACCCCGGTGCAGCGAGCGGTCGGCGGACGCCGCCAGATCCTCGGCGAGCCGGTCGTCATCGACGACCTCGTCGACAGCGCACGCCGCTACTACAGCTACGACGGCGAACTCGTGTCGATGCCGTTCAGCGTCTCCACGGGCCTGCTCTACGCGAACATGACCATGCTGCGCGCGGCCGGAATCACCGACCTGCCGCAGGACTGGGAAAGCCTGGAGGCCGCCTGCCGGGCCGTCGTGCAGACCGACGGCGGCCCCCCGCACGCCATCACCTGGGCCGTCGACGGCTGGTTCTTCCAGGGCGCCGTCTGCCAGCAGGGCGGCCTGCTCACCGACCACGCCAACGGCCGCTCCGGCCGCGCCCGCACAGTGAACCTGGCCTCCGAGGAATCCCTGGCCTGGACCACGTGGTGGCAGCGGCTGCACAAGGACGGCCTCTACCTCCACACCGGCCAGGCCCAGGACTGGGCGGGGACGCTCGACGCCTTCACCGAAGGCCGGGTGGCATTCCTGTGCAACTCCTCCGTGATGGCCCAGCCCGTGGTGTCGGCCGGAGCGCAGGCGGGGATCGAGGTCGCCACCGGCGGCCTGCCCCGCAACGGCGCCGTGCCGTACTCCGGCGACATCCTGGGCGGCGACTCCCTCTTCCTGGCCGCCGGGCTGCCACCGGACGTACAGGACGGCGCACTGGCCTTCCTCCAGTACCTGCTCAACCCGCGGAACGCCGCCGCCTGGCACAAGTCGAGCGGCTTCATCCCGGTGACCCACGGTTCACACCGCCTGCTGGAAGCGGAAGGCTGGTTCACCGAGAAGCCGCACCACCTCCAGGCCCCGAAACAGCTCGACGCCTCCGACGGAACGCCGGCCGCGACCGGCGCGCTGGCCGGCCAACTCGCGATCATGCACACCGACCTGGTCCAGGCGATGAGAGACGTACTCGAGCGGGACGCCGACCCCGCCAGGCGCTTCGCGCAGGCCACGGCCACGGCCCAGAAACGGCTGGACGACTACAACAGACAGACCGCCCAACGCCACGCCGGGCACCCGCGAGAGCCTCGGGCGAGCCGAACCACGGCCTGAACAGGACCCGGCCCCGGCACCCCACCAAGGGGCGCCGGGACCGGCCGCCTGAGAGCACGGCAAGACACACGCCGAGGGTGCTCGCCATCGCCGTGAGGGTGTTGCAGAACAGCAGACCCGCCGCGACCCCGACGGCGAGAACCGTGAACACCAGTGCCCGGACCCCGCCCAGTTCCCGCACCGGCATCAGCAGGGCCACCGATCCGCCGGCCACCAGGACCTTCGCCGCCCTGGAAACCGTCGACCGCTACCGCAACGCCTGCTGGAACCCCTACCCGGTGGAGGACGACCAGAAGGACGTGACCAGGCTGTTCCTGGCGGAGCCTGCCGAACTGGCCCCGGACCGGTCCGACCGGGACACTGCGACGGGCAGGATACGGAGAAGAGCTGCGCCTCCGCCTGCGGATCGAGTGACCCTGTGGGTTCGTCGAGCACGACGAAGTCCGACTCCCGGCAGAAAGCGCGGACCAGGACGAGACGCTGCCACTGTCCCAGCGAGAGACCGGCCAACTCCCGCACCCAGCAACGCCGTCGGCGAGACCGCGGCACCGGCTCACGCACGGGGGAGAGGCTCGGGGACGGGCACGCGCCCGGCTGTCAGCGCCGGCTGGCAGCATGGCCGCATGACTGACGATCTCGACTACGCACTGGCAGATCCCGTACGGCTGCTCACCACCGACCGTGCGGCGCTCCGCGACCACCTCTCCCACGACGACCGGGACCGTGGCGCCGGTGGTGAGATCTTCCTGCAGGCCGAGGCGATATTCGGGGGAGCGGAGGTGACGCCCGCGGAGTTCGCGTCCTGGCTGCACTTCGCGGCGAAAGCCACCGGTCACGACACGCACGCCGACCGGATCGCGGCAGCCGGTCCCCGCATGCCGTGGCGGACGGTGTGGGCGTGGTGGCGGCCGGCCCACTGGTTCCCCGTCCACCCGAGCCTGAACGGCGACTACTTCCAGGTACGCCGCCGTGTGGACGGGGACCGCGAACTCCTCGAGGTGACCGACCAGCAGGGCCCCCTCTGGCTCGACGCGGCGACCGGCCACCGGGCGACGGGCGTGGACGAGGCGGCGCTGACCGACGCCCCGACCGCGACCTGGGCCGCCGAGGAACCCGCGCTGTACGAGCTGGACCTGTTCCTCCCTCAGGAGTGGGAGGGCGCCGTGGCCTTCGCGACGGACGGCGCCCGGACCCGGCATCTCGTCGAGAGCGTGCACGGCATAGCGGTCGTGGAGACGGACGCCGACGCACTGCGGGACTGGCCGCGCGACGCGGGCCTCGACCCCACGTCGGCGTGGGAAGCACCGCCGGGACCGGCCCCCGCCGTGCGGCGGCCGACGGGTCCGCTCACCGCGGCCCGGGTCGACGACGCTTTCGGCGCGCGGCACGTGGTGCGCATCGCCGAGAGCGACCTGCCCCAAGGGCTCACCCACGCGGGCAGCAGACGCTATCTGCGGGAGGTCGGTCTGCCCACCTGGTGGGTGTGCCACAGCGCCCAATTCGAGACCCACCCCATCGACGCCATGCGCCCACCGGCGGCGGACGCCCTGGCGGACGGGAGCCTGCCCGACGGGGTGGCCGCCGCCGACCTGATCGTCTTCGGCTCCACCGAGTACGGCGAGCTGTACCTCCACCGTCACGACGGCACGGTGCACATCCTGAGCCGCCTGACCCACCGTACCGACGAGGAACTGGTGCCGCTCGCCCCGGACCTCGACGTCTTCACCCGCGCCCTGGAAGCCATCGACCGCTACCGCAACGCCTGCTGGCACCCCTACCCGGTGGAGGGCGACCAGAAGGACGTGACCAGGCTGTTCCTGGCGGAGCTTGCCGAACTGGCCCCGGACCTGGCCGACCGGGACACTACGACGGGCAGGGTGTGGAGCTGGCTCTACGCCGGCATCACGGAGCTGGGGGTGGACGGCTACTGAGCCGGTGCGGCCGGGGGAGCGGGTAACGCCCTCTGCTCTACGCTCCCCGCTCACCCGGTCAAACGGGGCGTCCGAGCGGAACACACGCCCCCAGCCCTCACCGGCAGGCGAGCCCCACATGGCCACCAGGAGCTGATGGTCTCATGGGGAACGACCTCGCTCGTCAAGGCAACCTTTCAGGCAGTTCACAGGTCATGAGTACGCGTCACCGACCTGGTGCGCATGATGTCCGAGTCGCGGAAGGTCTCATGAATCCCCTCGTCGTCGCGCGGCGCACCATCTCCGCGTTCGTGCTGGCCGCCCTGGCCGGTACGGCGCTGGCCGGTCCTGTCCATGCCCAGGAGGAACCGCTGCCGGTCTCGATCACCGGCCCCGACAGTGTCAACCTCTCGCTGCACCCGGAGACCGGTGAGCCGGGTGAGCCGGGTGAGCCGCAGATCGAGCTGGGTCTCCGGGCGCCCGGAGAGCCGGTACCGGACGACGACGGCGTCACCTGGCCGATCCACACCGGCGACTACACGGTCACGGTGGACGCGAGCTCCCTGGCCGGCGTCGCCGCAGTGGACTTCTCCCGGCT
>NZ_MDKB01000001.1:1692283-1709508 GCF_001715295.1 Streptomyces griseus
AAGGCGCCGAGGGCGATTACCTCTGTTACCTCGACACGCCGATCCTGGAGGACGCCTCCCGCACCTCCACCTTCGGCCTCCACGTCGAGGAGGTGATCAAGAACGCCACCGGCCGGGCGTACTTCGCGTACACGATGCCGAACGAGGGCCGGCCGGCGAACGACTCCGGGACGATCGTGCTGAACCCGGCGGACGAGGACTGAGCGCCGGCAGCCCGGCAGAACGGCGGGATCATCGCATGACCGGGATCTTTGATCACTCGAGGCGCGTCCTGCGGACGATCCGTGGGTGATCTTGTCGAATCGTCACTCCGTCTACAGAAGTGGCTTGCGCTCATGACGGCCACCGCTCTCGACTGGCTGACGATCCGAGACGGAGTGCGCGGCCTCAGGCGAGACCTGAGGCGCCGACGGAAAGGAACCCCGCTGTGAGCGGGGATACGGATACGCCGGACGCTTGCTGATCGGGCGCGGGGGGCTCCGGCCCTTCGCGCCGGCAGCGACCCGAAGAACTGGCTCCGAGAGGCGCTGGTGGCTGGAGGAGCCCGGAATCCGAGGCACAGAGGTGTGCACCGGCGCGGGTACCGCCCCGGGCGTGATCGTCGAGAGCGGGACCAGATCCGGCGGGGTCTTCCGGTGGGCGGCGTCCACCGGAACGTGCCGGACGGCCGGATCGCCGTCGTCAGCTGATGACCTCTGCCATCCGGTGTCCGGCAGTCGATCTCGGCGTGCACCCCCTGGGGTGCGAAGCCGGACGCTGCCGCTCGCTGATCCCGATCCGACATGAAGTCTCCGCAACTCAGACGTGTGACGCGAGCCGAGGGGGAGGTCTGCCTCCGGCAACGGAGGGAGGCGGCCGCCTCCGACCATGGCGCACCCCGTGGCATGCCCTTCCCCTCGGCTGCCTTCCTCGCGCACTCCGGTGCAAAGGGGCGTGTCGTGCCCGGTCAGGTGGGCCCGAAGGGGGCCATGGTGGCGCGCAGGTGCCCGTGGGCCCTCCGGTAGGGATCCCGGTGGAGATCAGCGTGGCGCGGTGGTCGCCCCACGGCCCGCATCCGCCGACCGCCGGGCACAAAGACTCCCGTCACCTTCCCCCTTCCTGCCCGGCGCTACTGCGGCGGGGCCGGTTCGGCGCCCGCCCGATCTGCTCGGCGACTTGCCGGACCTCCTTCTCGCCGTAGGCGGTGCGCACGCCGGAGAAGCTGAAGCCGGAACAGCCGGCGAGCTCCTCCAGCCCGAAGGGACGGTTGCCGCAGAACTCCCGCCCGTAGGCCAGCATCCGGCGGATCCCGGCATCCACGGCCTCCTTCTGCGCCCTGAGGTCGTCCAGCGCCAGCAACAGGGGATCCACTCGCGACGCCTCGCTCGCGGCCTGCAGACGGAACGCCTCCTCCTCGCGTTGCGCGGCGACCTGCTCGCAGGCATCGATGAAGCAGTCCGCGGGGGTCACCGAGCCGGGCTCCGGCAGCGGGTGCCGTAGAGCGGCCAGTTCTTCAGTCCGGTTCATTTTGCGATCGTCGCAAGCTATTGCGGCGATCGCATTCGAAGGGGGACGCACCTGGCGCGGCCGGCACCACCCACCACGTCACCCTCGCCCTCACCGCCGCCCAGGCCTTTCTCACCCTGCGGCGGCTCGACTTGGAAGGACACGCACCGGTCCGGCCCTCGACCACGTCCTCGACATCGTTCAGGACGTGCTGAGGTGCCGGACCGGCGCCCGCACCGTCTGCGGCCGCCCCCTCACCACCCACGGAACCAGACCCAGAACCTGAACCGGACGAAGCTAGACGCGGTCCTGGAAGATGGTGTACCAGGGGTAGGTGCCCACCACGGCGCCGTCGGCCGTCACGGCCTCCAGCGTGTAGAAGTACGTGTTCCCCTTCGTCGCCGTGGTGTCCGCCCACGTCCGGGCGTCCGCCGGGAGCAGTCCGTCGTGCTGGGTCTCGTACGCCTCGGTCACCGGGTTCCACCGGCTCACCCGGTAGCCGGTCACCGTGGCGCAGCGGGCCGTGTCGGTGCACTGCCAGTCGACGGACGGACGGGTGGCCGTCGCGTTGTGGCTCAGCCTGCCGAGGTTCCAGTCCCGGGTGACGGTCACGGACGGCCGGACGTCGAGCTCGGTGGCCTCGACCACGGTGACCTTCGGGTCGCTCGGGTGCAGCGTGTTGCCCCAGCGGTCCTTGGCCATCACCGCGTACACGCGCGTCTCGCCGTCCGGCAGGCCGCCGCACAGGATCGCGAGCGGGTTGCTCGTGCCCTCCGCGCAGGTGTCGGGGCCGAGCCACTTGACCGTGCCGTCGGCCTGCCGGACGCCCGCCCACACCACGTACTCGTCGATGTCATCCTCGGGCGAGGCGGCCCAGCTCACCAGCATGCCGTCGGCGCGCGGGGTGACCTTCACGCCCGAGACCGGGCCGGGCGCCACGGTGTCGCCGGTGCGGACGACGAGCGGCGCGGAGTACGCCGACTCGTTGCCGTCCGGGTCCACCGCCGTGACGGCGTACGTCACGTACGTGTTCACGGGCATGCCCAGGTCGACGCACCGGCCCCCGTTGCCCGCCTCGTCGCTCCCCTCGGCGCAGGCCACCGCGGTGCGCGCGGCCGGGTCGAAGGTCTTGCCGGGCGAGCGGTACACGCGGTAGTGCCCGCCGTTGTCCCAGTCCTCGACCCAGCGGCCGCCGGGCGCCGTCCAGTTCACCGAGGTGGAGGCGGGAACGGCGTAGGAGTTCAGGCCGGTCGGGGCCTCCGGCGGCGTACGGTCGACGCCGTCGCCGGTGACCGTGGCGTACGCCCCCGGGTTGCCGAGCGCGTCGACGCCGCGGACGCGGTAGTAGCGCAGGGCGTTCGGGGGCGCGTCGGTCCGGTACGACGCCGTGGTCGTCGTGCCCAGCAGCGTGAACGGGCCGACGGCCTCGGGCGAGGCGTACACCTCGTACTTCGCCGCGTCGGTGACCGCCTGCCAGCTCAGGGCGGCCCACCACGCGTCGCTGACGACCGTGAGACCGGTCGGGGCCACCGGGCCCGTGCGGTCCACGGTCGTCGCCGTCACGTCCGGGCTGCCGGTGGACTCGCGGCCGGCCTTGTCGACGGCGCGGACCTCGTACAGGAAGGTCTGGCCGGTCGCGGGCGAGGCGTCGACGAAGGACGGGGTGGTGAGCAGCGACGTGCCGCTGACCTTCGCCCAGCTCGTGGCGCTCAGCCGGCGGTACACGCGGTACCCGGCGAGGTCCATCTCCTTGTTGGCGGCCCAGCGCAGGGTCGTCCTGGCGGTGTCGCGACCGTAGGCGGCGGTGAGGCCGGTCGGGGCCAGCGGTCTGACCGTGTCGACGGCGGCCTCGGTGCGCGGGGTGTAGGTGAAGGCGGCGTTGGCGACGCCGGTCCAGGCAACGTAGTCCACGCGGATCGTGTGCTTGCCGGCCGGGAGGGTCAGGTCGACGGTCTTACGGGCGGTGGTGGAGACGTTCTTCCACAGGTCGATCTTCCGCACGCCGTCGACGTGGACGCGCATGCCGTCCTGCGTGGCGGCGGAGAGCCGGAAGGGGCCGCCGGAGCCGAAGTCACGGGTCAGGGACCAGCGGACGGAGAAGTTGTCCTTGGGCAGCGTGACGCCGGCCGGGTCGCCGTAACCGTAGTTCTCGCTGATGGCGGAGTCGCAGACGGTCAGCTTCGGCGTGCCGCTGAAGGTGGAGTTGCCGAAGTACTGCGCCTTCCAGACGGGAGAGGCGCAGGTGACCGCCGCGGAGGCGGGGGCGGCGTTGATCAGGCCGCCGGTGGTGGCGAGCGCCGCGGTCGCGGCCAGCGCGGACAGCTGGGTACGAGTCATCAGGAGAGAGGGCCCCTTCTGGACCAAGGGAAGGCATGTGAAACGGGTGACGCCTGTGTGACTCATGGGGCGGGGGCAGGGTTGCCCCGCCCGCTCACCCTTTTTCGCGGACGTTCACCACGCGTCGGCCCTCCCGGTGGACCTCGGCCGGGGCGGCCGCGCGCATGTTCCCGTCCGGCAACCGCTCGCCCGTCAGCTGGGTCGGCCTGCGCCGCTCCCATCCCTCCGCCATGCCCCGACCAGCAGGATCAGCAGACCTCACGAAGCACTACCGAGACCGTGTCTCCCATGGTCGGTTCGAGGAGCCCGTTCGTAGCAGCGGGGGGCGGCTGCCGGTCCGGGAAAGGCCAGGTGGTTGCCTGGTTCGCGCCGGTAGCGGTGGTGGAGCCGGCGGTAGCCGGCCACCCGGGACGTGGTGTGTTCGACGACCCGTCTGCGGCGGCCGGGACGCTAGCCGGAGTCGCTGTCCTTGCGTGCGATACGGAACCGGGCACGGTCGGCCACGCGCGGCAGGGACCGGCTCCCGCAGGGGACGGCCGCCGCACCTCGACCCGGCCGGCCACCGGTCGGTCCACCGGGTACCGGCTCCGCACGGGCCTTCATGGCCGGGCCGCGCCCCGGCGGGTGGCCTGAGCGGGCGCTCAGTAGTCCTGTGCGCTGTCGGTGGGTGGGGCAGCCGGAGAGCGGGACCGGAGCGTGCGGGAGTGAACGCGCTGCAGGTGCAGGTGGCGGGTGAGACGGATCGCGGGCCGGATGAGTAGCTCGATACTGCCGATGAGGAAGCACCAGGTGCCTGCGGTGGTCCACTCCTCGGAGAAGAACATGATGCTGCCGGTGACGAACCACAGGGCGACGAGCGCGTCGTTGGCGATACTGGCGGCTTCGTAGCGTCGCCTGATGACGAGCTCTTCGCGGCCCATGTGGATGACCATGGGCGTGCTGTTCGGAGCGTTCTTCATGCCCCCACGGTACGGAAGCCGCGCGGGACGCGGCCGGTGGGCGCGTGGCGGGGCCGTCCTTTCTACGGCTGAGGCAGCCACCGGCTCCGAGGAGATCCTGGTCGGCAAGGCGGTCAAGGACTTCCGCGACGAGGTGGTCCTGGCCACCGGGTTCGCCTTCGACCGGTCCGACCCCTGGGACCTGTCCGAGGGGTTCGGCCTCAACAGCCGCCCGGACACCATCCGCGTGGCCGCCTACCACCGCCTGCGCTACCTGGGTGTCGACCAGATCGAAAGCGCCCACACAGCCGACGTCACCCTCACCGAGGCCGATCTCGCCGCGATCCGCGAGATCCTCCCGACCGGCGGATCCGGCGCCGTGTCTCCGGCCGACGCCCGGCCCGTCCAGCCCGCTCACGCAGGCACCCGCCGGCCACCCCGTACCAACCTGGCCAAGCCCTATCAGGCCGTGGATCGAGAGCATGGACGGGCTGGGCGATGTGATGTCCAGGCCCGGCCCGTCCGTCCGCCGCTAAAGGTCGAGTCGGTACTGATGTGTCGTGTGCGTGGGCGTGTAGCCGAGACTGTCGTTGATCTGTCTCATGTGCGTGTTGCTGTCGGCGGTGTCCGTCAGGAGGCCGCCGAGGTCTGGATAGCGCCCATGGGCGTGTCGGATCGACTCGGCCTTCATCCATCGGCCGAGGCCGTGTCCACGGTGCTCGGGCAACACGCCGGTGCCGTAGTGCCGGCCATCACCTCTGCCGTCGCCGGGGACGACCAGCTCGGTGAACCCGGCGATCGAGTCGTCGGACACGTCGACGGCAACGACGGTGTGCAGGTGCTCACCACGCTGCTCGACAGCCTTCGCCGCTGCCCGGACACGGTCCACGTCCCAGGTCACCGTGCCGTGGTCGGTGTCGTCCATGGGCATGTCGTCCATGGCGCGCCGCGAGTCGGCGAACGTCTCGGCGAGGCCGTCGGGCACGGTTCCGTGCCATGACATCAGCCGGTAGCCGGAATGCGGACGCTCGGCGATACGGGCGAGGGCGGTGATGTCCGCCTGGGCCAGCGGCAAGCGGGAGAACCTCAGGGTGAGGGCCTTCCTGAAACCGCGCGCCGACAGGAAGCGGCCGCCGGGCGCTCCGGCCTCGGCCTGCGCGATGACGCAGCGTCGGGCATCGGCCCGGGCAGCGGCCACGGCGGCCTCGACGAGCATGGAACCGACGTACTTGCGTCGTTCCGCGGGATGGACACCGAGGGTCAGTTCGGCCAGGTGCTCCTGTCCGGGACTGTTGAACAGGCGCAGAAAGGCGGTTCCGACGGGGATGGAATCGGCGTTGGACGCCAGCCATGCAAGACGCCGGCTGTTCGGGCCGTGAACGGGTCGGTCAGTGGGGTGATGCGGGATGACAAGGTGCCTCCGTCGTGAGGATGTGGCAAAGGGCAGTACGCGGACTCAACTGCTGGGCACTCCTGCGCATGTGCTCCACACCTCCTCGTCGACAGCACCGGTCCCGAACGCCATCGGACGGCCGGGAGAACTTAGCCGGCCCGTCGGCTCCTCGGCAAAGGGTTAACGAAAAGCCGGTGCCGGCGTGCTGACACAGCCATTCGTCGATGGCCACGACCAGCACGGTCACCTCGTAGCCGACCGCCGGCTTGTCGTACCTCGTGGCCACGGCCCGGTGGCGCTCGAGGCGATGGATGCCGCACTCGACAGCGTGCCGGTCCCGATAGCCGGTCTTCTCGAACTTCGGCCGACGGCCACCGCGCGAGTCGTGCTTCTTCCGGTGGAGGGCCTGGTCGGCCTTGTCCGGGACGGCGCAGCGGATGCCGCGAGTGCACCGAGCGGGCGTTCCGGCGGGTGGTGCCGCCGGCAAGGGCCATACGTCCGCAGGGCGGGGGCCGCCGGCGGACCGGTATTGCTGCGGGCCGTAGACGGAATCAATACCGACCTCGGCACTCGGGACTTTCGAGTCGGATCTCGGGAAGCTCGACGACAACAGGTATTTCAAGGGGACCGCCACCTACTCGTTCAACGCGCCCAGGTAGTCCGTCGAGCCGAAAGGGGTGGAAACCCGGATGGGCAGGGTCGAGGCAGCAGTCCTCAAGCTGGTTCCCGGCGCCCGCCGGAGGCTTTGCCCTGGTCTGCCCGTGCCGGGAAGCAGCGAAGCCGGATTCCGCCGACGAGTCGTCGTCGGCGTCAGTGGCCTTCATGCCTACGCGCCCGCCGACCTCTCGCGCCGAGTCGAAGGCGGTGTGGTGGCCGTGGGCGGCCTGCCCGGGCACGGCGGGCTTCTCCTCCAGGAGAGCAGTGTTCTCCATGTCCCCGGCGGCGTCCAGCAGCTCCCGGACTGTGGTGACGACAGCCGGGTCAGGGCAGCTGGGGGTGCGGGCCGGGGCTGGTGATGCCCCGGCCCGTGCCGGGTCAGTAGGAGCAGCCGCTGGTGGGCAGGGAACTCGGGGCCGGCGGGGTGGCGCCGTCGTAGAGGGCGAGCAGCAGCCGCTGCGGGCAGTGCTTGACGCCGCCGATGCGGATCTCGAAATGGAGGTGCGGCCCGGTGGACTGGCCGGTGTTGCCCGACTCGCCGAGGTACTGGCCAGGTGTGACAGTGGTGCCGGCGGCGACGCCACGGGAGTCGAGATGGCCGTAGATGTAGGTGACACCATTGCCATCGGTCAGGGTGATGCCGTTGCCGAAGCCGCCGTCGATGTGCCCAACGGTGCCTCGGGTAACAGCGTAGACAGGGGTCCCGGTGGGGACCTGGATGTCGATCGCCGAGTAGTCGTGGTGTGGGTCGTCCAGTTCCCCGCGGGAGACGGCCGAGTGGGGGAGGACGTAGGCGTACTGCCGGCCGACGCAACTGGCGGTGTCCGCCTCGGCGGACAGCAAAGTCTGGGTCCAGCCGGAAAGATCGACCGGATCGTCGTTGTGGTAGATGATGTCACTACCTGAGCTGTCATCGGGGTTGAGATCCTGGTACCAGTACATTCCTCCCGCCGCGGTGACACCGTAGTAGAAACCGCCGCCGGGTGAGACGAGCTTGCTGAAGCCGGACCAGTTGGCCGCGGCAAGTTGGCTGCTCGTCCAGGTTCCCGCGTCGCTGATGCGGTACTCCAGAAGCCGACCGTCCTCGGTGTTGGCGAGGAGCCGGTCGTCCCCGGTGGAAGCAAGAGCCTTCAGGACGAAGCCGGTGCCTATCTCACGGCGTTGCCCGATGTGCTCAGACCCGGCCGGCTTGGGCTGGGAGACGAGGTACTGAAGCAGCACACCGCCGGCGGTGCCGTAGAGATGGCCGTGACCGTCGTAGACGAGCTTGTCGTGGGTCCAGCCCGTCCCGATCGCAGTGGGCGCGCTCATCAGGGCCAAGGAGAGGTTGTTGGTCTTGACATCGATGCGGTAGAGGGTGCCGGACGCATCGGTGGCCAGGACCGTGTTGAAGTTCAGCGTCGCCAGGGCCCTGGGCAAGAAACCGAGATCGGGACCTATGTGGGTCTTGAGACGGTTCCCGGTGGAAGGATCAATCTGGGAATACGTCAGGCGCCCGTCAGGAAGGGCCCCGTAGAGGGACACGGAGCCGGAGCAGTCCGCGTCCGCCGCCGCGGTGCGCACGGTGCTGGGGCTCTGGGCCGCACGGGACGTTCCGGCGTGGGCGCCCGCCGTGGCAGAGGTGACGAGGCCGAGGGCCAGGGCCCCGGTGAGGAGCGTACGAACGGTGCTTCGGCGTCTGCGGGTCAATGTCGGTCCTCCGTTGGTCTGGGGCCAGCGGCGCGCATACCAGGTTCTCGGCGCCCGGGACTCCGGCAAGAAAGCCGGCGCGAAGCGACGCCGACGCCGCTGAGCATCCCCGGCGAGGTGGACGGCCTGTTCGACGCGCAATCGTTTCGTTACCTGACCTGGCGAACTTGGCCAACGAGCACACCATCCACGTCCCGCAGAAGTCTTGCCATCACACCGGGTCGACAGAACGGCGACGAGCCAGCGTTCCGAGTGCAGGACTAGGCCGTGTTGCGAAAGTGGCGTCGTCTGCCCGGAGGGCAGGGCCCGGCGGCGTGTGGTGCGTGCAATCGCAAGGCGGAGGGTCGTCCTGATACTGGGCGTATCGGGATGATCCCGACAACGCGGCGAGTGTGCGTGCCAGGCGCCGCCGGGCAGACGGGACTTTCGCAACACGGCCTAGGTCCCCGGGTGCCTGTCCCTGCGTTCACGGGGCCCGCCCGTAGCACCGGGCCGAGGCCACCTGATGTGCCGGGGCAATCGCGTCGGCCTTCCCGGTGGACGTCGGCCGTGGCGGCGCCGGCGCATGTTCCCGTCCGGCAACTGCTCGGCCGTCGGCCGGATCGGCCTGCGCCGGCCCCGTCCCTCCGCTCATGCTCCCAGCCAGCCAGGATCAGTGGACCTCGCGAAGCATGACCCGCCGTGGCCGGTGCGCACGTTGGGCACCGACCCCGGTCACATCCCGCCTGGCAGGACATGTGCCGCCGCTGCTCGCCGCCGCTGCCCGGGACCGGCCGAACTCGGTGAACGGGCTGTCAGGCGGTGCGGTAGTCAGCCATGATCGAGGCCGGGTAGCGGCTGCCTGCGGAGCCCCGGGGGAGGGCCTCCCGGATACGGGCCAGGTCGGCCTCGGTGAGTTCCACGTCGGTGGCGCCGGCGTTCTCCTCCAGACGTGTGGCGTTGCGGGTGCCCGGGATCGGGATCACGTCCTCGCCCTGGGCGAGCAGCCAGGCCAGGGCAAGCTGGGCGGGAGTGATGCCCTTGGAGGCGGCGAGCTTTCGGAGCTGCTCGGCGGCGTTCAGGTTGTAGGTGTAGTTCTCGCCCTGCCAGCGCTCGTCCCAGCGGCGCATGTCGCCCTCGGGGTACTCGTCAGCGGGCTTGACCACGCCGGAGAGGAAACCGCGGCCGAGCGGCGAGTACGGTACCAGGCCGATCCCCAACTCTCGCAGGACCGGCAGGATCTCGTCCTCCACTTCGCGTTCGAAGACCGAGTACTCGTACTGCAGGGCTGTGACCGGGGTGACGGCGTGGGCGCGGCGGATGTACTGCGGGCCGACGTTACTCAGGCCGAAGTACTGCACCTTGCCCTCGGCGATCAGGTCACCGACAGTGCCGGCGACCTCCTCGGCCGGTACGCCGGGGTCGGAGATGTGCTGGTAGAAGAGGTCGATGCGGTCGGTCTGGAGGTAGCGCAGGCTGTTCTCGGCGACCTTGCGGATGTTCTCCGGGCGGCTGTTGACGCCGCTCCCCGGCGTCTTGCCGGTCATGTCGAAGCCGAACTTGGTGGCCAGGACGACCTCGTCGCGGAAGTCCTTGACCGCACTGCCGAGCAGCGTCTCGTTGCTGCCGGTGCCTTGGCCGTACAGCTCGGCGGTGTCGAAGAAGTCGACGCCGAGTTCGTGGGCGTGGCGGATGGTGGAGATGCCGTCCTCGTCGTTCGAGGGGCCGTAGGCCATGGACATCCCCATCACGCCCAGTCCGAGCGCGGAGACGCGTAGTCCCTGCTGGCCCAGGGTGCGGTGCTGCATGAGATCGCTCCTCGTGTCATGTCGGCAGCCCGTGGCTGACCAAACCAAACTGTTCGGTGTGAACCTACGCCTGTCCGGAGTGCAACGCAAAACCGAACGGTTCGGTCGCCTATCCTGGGCTCATGCCTCGCCCCACCAACCCCGGCCAGACCTCGGACGCCACCATCGCGGCCGAGCCCGCCGACTCCACGCGCCAGCGGATCGTCGCCGCGGCCAAGGAGGAGTTCGCCCGGCACGGGATCGCCGGCGCCCGCGTGAACCGCATCGCCGAGCAGGCCAGGACGAGCAAGGAACGTGTCTACGCCTACTTCCGCAGCAAGGAAGCCCTCTACGCGCACGTCGCCGAACGCGAGACGACCGCACTCATCGAGGCCACTCAGCTGGACCCGGCCGACCTGCCCGGTTATGCCGGCATCCTCTTCGACCACTTCACGGCACGCCCGGACCACTACCGCCTGATCATGTGGGGCCGCCTGGAACTGGCCGAGCCCGCCGACGACACCACCAGCCCCCTCCAGACCACGATCGCCGGCAAACTCGACCAACTCCGCGACGCACAGCGCATCGGGCTGCTCGACCCGGCCTGGGACCCCGTCGACGTCCTCGCCCTGATCAACCAGATCGCCATGACCTGGGCAGGTCAGCCCGAAATCGCCGCCGCGGCCGCAGACCAGGCCGCGGACCCCTCCATCACCGCCCGCCGCGCCGCACTGGTGGCCGCCGTCGAGCGCATGTTCCCTCGCTCGGACTGAGAACAACGCCCAAACCGGTTGGCTGGACGCACACCTCCGACTGTGTCCGTCGAAGACGACCTGGTGGACGCGCGGTCCGCCGGCGCGGGAGTGATGACGTCGAGCCCGCAGCCGGCCAAGCCGTCGGTGATGGCCGCGGCCATCCGGATGGGCGGCAACAGCCCTCGTCGACGGCGAGTTCGGCGACACCCGACAGACGCGTCGTCCCAGAGCGGGACATCCTCCGTGCTCTGCTGGGCCAAACGGCACGAAAGAACGACTGGCAGCGCGCCGAACAGGCAGGCCACCGCACCCCGGACGGCTTCCAGCGGCTGCTGAACAGCAGCGTCCGGGACGCGGACACCCCGCGCGACGACCTCCGCGCTTACGCCGGTGAGTCTCCCGGCCCCGGCGGTGTGCTGACCATCGACGACACCGGGTTCATCAAGAAGGGCACCACCTCGGCCCGGCCGGCCGACAGCACACCGGCACCCCTCACGCGGCGGCCAGCAGCTCCTCGATCGCGCCGCGCTCAGGACGACGTGGGTCGCGGCCCGCCAACCGCCCGTACAGCCGCTGCCAGGCGGCGTCGTCCGTCGCCGGCAGCTGGGTGCGGACCAGGGCTCTGAGCTTCTCCACCGCCTCCCCGAGCTGCGGGAGAGCGTCCGGCCGGCACTGGGCGTCACCGAGGAGGCGCAGCACACACGGGCCCTGATCCACGCGCCGCAGCAGGTCCTCGGACGTCACGACCCCCTCCGCGAGCAATTCGTCGAGTTGCCCGGGGTCCTGGTCGGTACTGAAATCCAGCAGGCCCCGCGGTGTGCCCCCGGCCGTGATCCACGTCCGCACGTACGACCGGTGCCTGCGGTGGTCTCGGCGTACCGCGTCGAGATGGCGGGCCACGACGCCGGGTGGTGTGCCGGGACGGTTGACCATCTGTGACCAGTACCGGAAGGGCTCACGGGCGTGCTCCCCCTCCAGGTGGTCCCAGTCGGGGTCCGGGAAGAGCTGCATCAACCGGTCGGCGGCGACCGCGCCGGCCTGCGGACCGAGACGGCGCAGGCGCGACGAGAGCTTCTGGGTCGTCAGCTCCTTGTCCACCCGGGCGCTGAGAGCCGTGAGCGGGTCGGCGGCGGTCAGCGCCTTCCGGCAGACGCGGGTGACCGCCGGGCTCACGACCCCTGTGTTGAGCAGTGCCGCCAACCGGGCCGGACCCGCGTGCCGCAGCAGGTTGAGGCAGCCCGTGAGCTGCTCGGGCATGCCGAACTTCGACCGGTGGCTGCTGGCGAACGCCGCCTCGACGAGTTCCGGCTCGGCGGCGTGCAGGCAGTCGGGGAGCGCGCTCCACGGGATGCGGTCGACGTGCGGTGCGAGCGGCACCGACGGGTCGGCAAGGACCACGCGGCGCTCCTCGGGGCCCACGTGGAAATGGAGGTCCAGGACGGCGAGGTGGATCTCCGGATCGCCGCACGCCAGCAGCCGCAGCGCGGTGCCCCGGGTCAGGTCGTCACCACGCGCGAGCACGAGCAGGGCCTCCCGGTCCCGGCTGCGCAGGAGGTGTTCCAGGACCGCCCTGGGCGTACCGCGGCGGAGGGCGACCACATACTGCGCCAGCAATATGCCCGTGCCGGCAGGCAGTTCCGGCATCAGGGCGTCCAAAACCTCGGCCTCGCACCGCAGGAGCACCTCGCCCGTCGGCCACCACCACTGAGCGCGCAGCAACTGGTCCGCCGTCTTCCGTCCCGTCAGCTGCTGCTCGGGCAGCAGGCGGGCGGGCGCGACCGCCACAGTGTCCGCGCAGCGCCGCACCAACCCGGGCCAGCCGAGCAGGGCGTCCGGGCCCGCTCCACCGGGCCGGCACAGGGCGTCGACGGTGGTGAGCAGCTTGCGCCAGGAGGCCGGATCGGTCCCCAGCGAGGCCGTGAGGTGTCTGCGCACCTCGAGCTCGAAGGCACGGCGCGCCCGGCTCCGCTCGAATGGGGTGCCGATCGGCATCGTCCAGCGCGCCGGGTACGTCTCGACGACGTCCTTCACCGCGAGCGTCCCGGCCTCATAGGCGGCCGACAGCCGGTGGACGCCGGCCCAGCGGCGATCAGCGGCGAGCGGGCCGGCCGCCACGTGGTCACGCAACGACTCAAGTGCCTCGCCGCCGTCGGCCGGAGGATGCGGGCGCAGCACCTGAGCGTCCGCCGGCAGGCCGCAGCGGAGCCAGGCCTCGGCCAGCCACTCAGGACGGCCGACAGACCGGGGGTACCGGTGGGCGGGAGTACGCCCCAGAAAGCGCACGACCTCGGCATCGGCGGGCAGCGGCGGATCGCCCTGGCTCTCTTCGGCAGCCAGGCGACGCAACAGGTCGACCGCGGCGACCGCCGCCCTGTGGACCTCCTCGTCCGGTGCGTCGTACGACCCCATCACGGCCTCCCCCGGTGATTGTTCTCCTGATCGGAAACAGTGCATCACAGGGGTCTGACATCGACACTCGCAGCGGTTGCGGTGGTCGTGGCGCAGGGTCGGACCGACGTCCTGCCGGGCTGTCCTGCGACTGTTCCGCCCGGCCGCCGGGACCCGTTCTCCATGACTCCGGCCAGGTGGAACGCGAACCCGTCGACATGTCCCACGGTTCAAAAAACACCTGTGCCCGTGTTCCCCGCCGGCCTACGGGCCCTCGCCCGCATCGCCGGCGACGAGGACGGGCCGGCTTCGAACTGGGCCGACCCGAAGGACTGGAAAGAGTGGCGGTCCGTACTCGCCCGCCCTCGCGCAGTGCTTGCCCCGGCCCCACCTTCCATCGCTCTCTTCGATGTCCAGCCATAACGGAGCGTCACTCGGCACGAAAGCTGTGCCAGAACCCGAGGCCGGACATCGTTTGTCGACGGCTTCGGGAGTCACCGCATGGGCCGGTTCCTCATTCCGTGAGTAGCTGAGGCACAGGAAGTCCTGGTGAGATTGATCTTGAGTGGAACGCTTGGCCGAGGAAACGGGGCCAGGCGTTCCAGGTGGGCGGCTACGACTCCACGGTCAGAGTTCGTCGCGGCGTGCGAGTTGATTCAGCGCGTTCTCGCGGATGGTCTTGTTCTCGTCGTTGCGCAGGCCTTCGAGGGCTTCCCGGGCCTCCGGGCCGGGAATGGCGCCAAGAGCCCAGATCGCCTTCACCGCGAGCGCCCGGTTCTCGTCCCAGTCCAGGTGCTCGGGAACCCAGTGGGCCGCCAAGGCCAGCGTCGGCACCGTACGGGGCGAGCGGAGGCGGCCCAGCATGCTGACGATGTCCTCGTGGTCCCTGTGCCAGTCGGCGGGGAACAACTCGGTCAACGGCTCCAGGAACTCCTCGACCGAGGCGCCTGCGGCGGCATGAAGGATCAGCGTCATCTCGACGTCGTCGGCGTCCTGGCGCTCCATGGCGTCCCGGAGCAGCCTCAGCGTCAGGGCCTCGCCGTCGGACTCGCCGAAGTGGACGAGCACCTCGTCGAGCGTGCGCGTCGGGCCGTCCCCCAGCCCGGCCGCCAGGCCCATGACGAGTTCCTGCTCCTCGGGAGTCATCGTTTGACCACCTCCCAGCGGTGAACGCCCTTCGGGCTGGACCTTAACAAGATCATTTACCACCTGTCCGCAGGTCTGTGGCGCCGACGTGTCGGTCAGATGATCTTCGTGATCACGGACAAGGTCTTCGGGGGCATGGCCGAGTGGCGGAACCGGCCTCTGGACGCGGTCCGTCCGGTGGTCTTCATCGACGCCATCCATGTGAAGGTCCGCGACGGGGCGGTTGCCGACCGGCCCATCCACGTGGCCCTCGCGGGTCACGACCGAGGGGCGGCGGGACAATTCTCGGGCTGTGGGCCGGTGATGGCGGCGAGGGTGCCAAGCACCGGGTGCGCATCCTCACCGAGATCAAGGACCGCGGTGTGAACGACGTCCTCATGCTGGTCTGCGACGGGTCGGCCTGCCCGACGCGGTCGAGGCCCTCTGACACCGCACGGTCTAAGCGCTTATGGATTCAGGCTGTGTACTCTCGGCTCCGTGCCCCGCCATCCGAAGAAGCCTCGGCGGCTGACTGTCGACGGGCGCGCGTATGTGTGGACGCTCCGGCACAGTCACAGCGTGGAGGACAGCGGCCGGTGCTGCGAGACCCTCACGCTTTACCCGCAGCCAGCCGTCACTGACGGCCCACTGCGCATTGTCTTCACCGAGGGCCCGGGTCGGTACGTCCCGGGTGGGGCTCCTCTGGGCTCTGGGGACGTGGGGTACATCCGGGGTGCCTTCCTGAACCTGCACGAACCTGGCGCTGTCCGAGCTCTGCTCGACGTGGTGTCGGCCCGTGGGTGGCGGCGGGAGGGGCGGCGGGTGGTGGAGATCGATGGGTGGTCTCTGTTGGAGGCGGCAGCCGCCGCGCGGGCCGGGGCCATCGGCCCCGCCAGCCCGAGACGATGACTTCGATGGTTTCGTAGGCCCTCGAACGGGCCGACTCAGCCGTGGGCTTCGGCGGGAATCGTGGCGCGGGCCGTCCGCGTCGCGGGAACCGTGCAGGCTGTCACGTTCCTGGGGGCGTGCGGCTGAGCGCGTAGTCGAGTGTGCGTCCCGTCCTTTGATCTGCATGTATTCGCGTGTACGGCCTGCTCGGTCGCTGATGCTTGTCTTGGCCGATGCCGCCTGGCACTTCGCGCTGCAGAGGGGGCTCCGGGGCCGGAGTCGAGGGACGCGGACGTGGCCGCGCGCTGACTCGCGCCGGTGAGGACGTCACCGGGCAGCAGCTGCGGAACCTGTTCGGCGAGCGAGGCTGACCGGCTCGCCAAGGGCAACTTTCCGATGAAGGCGTTCAAGGCTGCGTGTCGGAGCAGGAGCCAGTGCAGGAACGGACGGGCGAGGCCGGCGGTTGCGGCCGGCTTGTTTGCGAGCTCGTGCTCCGGCCGGCCGGGGATGCGTTCGAGATCCTCGTCGTGCTCCGTCAAGATGCCGGTGTGGAGGAGTGGTTGGCGGATGTAGCGCTGGTTCCGGCTGGGTGGGAGCTTGTCCGGCAGCGTGTGGCTGAGCGTATGGCCTTCGGTCACGAGCTGGGTGAGGAGCTTGATGTTCGGGCTCTCCTTGAGGCACTGGATTGCGGGGAACGGTGAGGGAGCGTCCGCCGGCGCGGCCGCGAACGGTTCCAGTTGCGGGGTGATCGTGCCGTCGGGTCCTGCCAGCAGTGTGTTGATCGCTCGGCGAGGACACAGGGAGAGCGTCGGTCGCGGCTGCAGGAGGGTGCCGGCCCGGCCGCGCTGCTTGCGGGTGTAGTCGGCGGCGAAGCCGATACATGACCCGCAGACCTCAACGCCGTCGTTGTCCCGCGCGATCAGCGGCTGGATCATGCCGCGGCGGGGGCACTCGGCCGGGGAGCGGAACTCGGCGGTTTGGACTGTGTCCTGCATGGTCAGTTTGAGGGTCTGTTTGTAGCAGGAGTGGGCGGCGGCGAGTCCGGGAAAGGCTGGCCAGGTAGTTGCGGGTTTGGCGTTCCCGGGGGAGGGACAGCGCGTTGCTCGCCTGCTGGCGGCTGCTTCGACCCGCCCGGGAACGGGCGTGCGGGCGCCCGGGAACGGGCGTGCGGGCGCCCGGGAACGGGCGTGCGGGCGCCCGGGAACGGGCGTGCGCGTGCCTGTGTCGCGCATAGGGTCTGTGGATTGTCCGGGGTGATTGTCCCTGAGGGCTGTCTCGCGGTTGGCGGTGGGCGTGCGGCGTCGGTTACGGTTCCTCGCCGCGTTGTCGGAACGTTCCCATGCGTCCTGTATGCGGACGTCCCTCCGCCGTGCGTTGCCCCGTATCCGACGCCGCACGCTGTTCCGCCGGGAATTGCGGGACAGCCCTTTGCCTGTTGACGTGCTGGTGGGGCGTACTCGCCCCGCACCTTGGCTGTGTCCTTTGTCGTGAGTTCCGGACAGCTGCGCAAGTCGGGCGAAGGCATCTGGTGTATGGGCCTGGCACGATGGGCGGATGACCCCGCACCGCTCCAGCGGCTCGTTTCTCTCTCTTTGGTCGAAGGACTCGATCCTGTCCGTCGGCTCCGTGGGATCCGTCCTCTCGGTCGGGTCTGTCGGCAGCGTCCTCTCACTCGGCTCGGTCGGCAGTGTGCTGTCCGCCGGATCGATCGGTTCAGCGCTTTCCCTGTTGTCCACCGCTTCCTGGCTCAGTACGGGTTCGTTGCTTTCCGCGCGTTCTCGCTGGTCTGTTTTGTCCTGGCGTT
>NZ_MDKB01000002.1:0-316 GCF_001715295.1 Streptomyces griseus
CGCATACGGTTTGGCCTCATCCGGTTTCGCTCGCCACTACTCCCGGAATCACGGTTGTTTTCTCTTCCTGAGGGTACTGAGATGTTTCACTTCCCCTCGTTCCCTCCACACTGCCTATGTGTTCAGCAGCGGGTGACAGCCCATGACGACTGCCGGGTTTCCCCATTCGGAAACCCCCGGATCAAAGCTTGGTTGACAGCTCCCCGGGGACTATCGTGGCCTCCCACGTCCTTCATCGGTTCCTGGTGCCAAGGCATCCACCGTGCGCCCTTAAAAACTTGGCCACAGATGCTCGCGTCCACTGTGCAGTTCTCAA
>NZ_MDKB01000002.1:1951-176875 GCF_001715295.1 Streptomyces griseus
GTCCTGAGCCAGGATCAAACTCTCCGTGAATGTTTTCCCGTAATCGGGATCACAACACGAGAGCGGAACGACCGATCGGAATAAGAACGGTCGTTCACAGCGTCCTCGCTGTTGTTGCCCACCGGACCGGTAAAGGCCGGCAGGACTTTTCAAAGGAACCACCAACCTGCCGAAGCAGGCCGGGGTATCAACATATCTGGCGTTGACTTTTGGCACGCTGTTGAGTTCTCAAGGAACGGACGCTTCCTTCGGTCCCGTTTCACCGGGCNCCGGGCGCTTCCCTTCGTTCTTGCGTTTCCGACTCTATCAGACTCTTTCGCGTCCGATTCCCGGTCGAAGCGGGCTGCTTTCCAGTTCTTCGCTTTCGCGTTTCCCTTTCCGGCGATTCCGACTCTACCAGACTCTTTTCCGTTCCGTTTCCGGTTCGAATTCGATTCCAGTGGCCTGCGGAGGGCCTTTGCCTTTCGGCGTGGCCGACTTTATCAGAGGTTCTCGGTCGGAATTCTCCGCCGTGGCGAGCAGCTTCCCGGCGCACACGTGCGCGGGCTGCTTCCCGTTCAGGCGGAGACGTAAACGTACTGGAGCGGGGCTCCCCGATGCAAATCGGGAAGCCCCGCTCCAGGTGGGCGGCCGCCGGGGTCAGACCTCGACGACGACCGGAAGGATCATCGGGCGCCGGCGGTAGGTGTCGGACACCCACTTGCCCACCGTGCGCCGGACCAGTTGCTGGAGCTGGTGCGGCTCCATCACACCGTCCTGGGCCGACTTGTTGAGGGCGTCCTCGACCTTGGGCACGACGGCCGTGAACGCGCCGTCGTCGATGCCCGAGCCACGGGCCTGGATGTGCGGGCCGCCCACGATCTTGCCCGAGGAGCTGTCCACCACGATGAAGACCGAGATGATGCCCTCGTCGCCGAGGATGCGGCGGTCCTTGAGCGAGGTCTCCGTGACGTCGCCGACCGAGAGGCCGTCGACGTACACGTAGCCCGCCTGGACCTTGCCCACGATCTTGGCCTTGCCGTCGACGAGGTCGACGACGACGCCGTCCTCGGCGATGACGATGTGGTCCTTCGGCACGCCGGTCAGGGCACCGAGTTCGGCGTTGGCCCTGAGGTGGCGCCATTCGCCGTGGACCGGCATCAGGTTCTTCGGCTTGCAGATGTTGTAGAAGTACAGCAGCTCGCCGGCCGACGCGTGACCCGAGACGTGGACCTTGGCGTTGCCCTTGTGGACGACGTTCGCACCCCAGCGGGTGAGGCCGTTGATCACACGGTAGACCGCGTTCTCGTTCCCCGGGATCAGGGAGGACGCGAGGATCACCGTGTCACCCGGGACGATCCGGATCTGGTGGTCGCGGTTGGCCATGCGGGACAGGGCGGCCATCGGCTCGCCCTGGGAGCCCGTGCAGACCAGCACGACCTCGTCGTCGGGCAGGTCGTCGAGCGTCTTCACGTCCACGACGAGGCCGGCCGGGACCTTCAGGTAGCCCAGGTCCCGGGCGATGCCCATGTTGCGGACCATCGAACGCCCCACGAAGGCGACCCTGCGGCCGTACTCGTGGGCGGCGTCCAGAATCTGCTGGATGCGGTGGACGTGGCTCGCGAAGCTGGCCACGATGATGCGCTTCTGCGCGTTGGCGAAGACCGTCCGCAGGACGTTGGAGATGTCCCTCTCCGGCGGGACGAAGCCGGGGACCTCGGCGTTCGTCGAGTCGGAGAGCAGCAGGTCGATGCCCTCCTCGCTCAGCCGCGCGAACGCGTGGAGGTCGGTGAGGCGGCCGTCCAGCGGAAGCTGGTCCATCTTGAAGTCGCCGGTCGCGACGGCCAGGCCCGCGGGGGTGCGGATGGCAACCGCGAGAGCGTCCGGGATGGAGTGGTTGACCGCGATGAACTCGCAGTCGAAGACTCCGATGCGCTCACGCTGTCCCTCGGCCACCTCGAGGGTGTAGGGACGGATGCGGTGTTCCTGGAGCTTGGCCTCGATGAGCGCCAGGGTCAGCTTGGAGCCGATCAGCGGGATGTCCGGCTTCAGGCGGAGCAGGAAGGGGACACCGCCGATGTGGTCCTCGTGGCCGTGCGTGAGGACGATGCCCTCGATGTCGTCGAGGCGGTCCCGGATCGTGGTGAAGTCCGGCAGGATCAGGTCGATACCGGGCTGCTCCTCCTCGGGGAAGAGCACGCCGCAGTCGACGATGAGCAGGCGGCCGCCGTACTCGAAGACCGTCATGTTGCGGCCGATCTCGCCCAGGCCACCGAGCGGGGTGACCCGCAGGCCGCCCTTCGGGAGCTTCGGCGGGGTACCGAGTTCAGGATGCGGATGACTCAAAAGACTCTCCTTACCACGCGCGCCACGTACCGCTGAGGGCACGTGGCGCGCATGTCATTCGTGCACTTGCTGTTGTCAGAGGGTGTTCCGGTCGCGAGTCTCCTCGCGTATTCAGTTGTGAAGTCCGTGGTTACAGGTGTACCCCGCCGGCGGCGAGATCGATCTTGAGCTGGGCCGTCTCCTGCGCGGTGAGTTCGACCATGGGCAGGCGCAGCGGCCCCGCGGGCAGTCCCTGCAGGGTGAGTGCGGCCTTGGTGGTGATCACACCCTGGGTGCGGAACATGCCGGTGAAGACCGGGAGCAGCTTCTGGTGGATCTCGGTGGCCTTCTGCACGTCGCCCCCCAGGTGCGCCTCCAGGAGCGCGCGCAGCTCGGGGGTGACCACGTGCCCGACGACGGAGACGAAGCCGACCGCCCCGACCGAGAGCAGGGGCAGGTTCAGCATGTCGTCGCCCGAGTACCAGGCGAGGCCGGACTGGGCGATGGCCCAGCTGGCGCGGCCGAGGTCACCCTTGGCGTCCTTGTTGGCGACGATCCGGGGGTGCTCGGCGAGCCGGACGAGCGTCTCCGTGTCGATCGGTACCCCACTGCGGCCGGGAATGTCGTAGAGCATGACCGGCAGCCCGGTGGAGTCCGCGACGGCACCGAAGTGCCGCAGCAGGCCCTCCTGCGGGGGCTTGTTGTAGTACGGGGTGACCGCGAGGAGGCCGTGGGCGCCGGCGCGCTCGGCGGCGCGGGCCAGCTCGATGCTGTGCCGCGTGTCGTTGGTCCCGACGCCGGCGATGACGTGGGCCCGGTCTCCCACGGCTTCGAGGACCGCCCGTACGAGCTGGTCTTTCTCCACGTCGCCGGTGGTCGGGGACTCGCCCGTGGTGCCGTTGACGATCAGGCCGTCATTGCCTGCGTCCACCAGATGGGCGGCGAGCCGCTGGGCGCCGTCGAGGTCGAGAGCGCCGTCCGCCGTGAAGGGCGTGACCATAGCGGTGAGGACCCGCCCGAAGGGGGTCTGCGGAGTGGAGATCGGAGCCATGGGTAACACGCTACTCGTTGCTCGGAGCGCCGGGTCCCCTCGGGGGACGGAGAAGAGGAGCCCGGCACTGCCTGCTCGGGGGTTCAGGCAGTACCGGGTCCGTTTGATCAGCCTAGATGAACTTCTCGAAAGCCCGCAATACGGACACCGCCTACGGGGCTACCCGGCCGTTTTTATTGAAGGCGGCATGAGTGAGCGGCATCAGGGTCTGCCAGTGCTGCTCCATCTGTTCGCCGACCATTTCGATCTCGCGCTGCGGGAAGGACGGGACCTTCGCCAGCTCGTGCTGGGTGCGCAGGCCCAGGAAGTGCATCAGCGAGCGGGCGTTGCACGTGGCGTACATCGTCGAGAACAGCCCGACCGGGAGCACCGCGCGGGCCACCTCACGGGCGACTCCGGCCGCCAGCATCTCCTGGTAGGCCTCGTACGCCCGGCGGTAGGAATCCTCCATGACACGGCTGGTGAGCGCGTGCTGTTCCGGGGTCCCCTCGACGAACTCGTACTTCCCGGGCCGGCCCTGCTGGATCAGCTTGCGCGACTCCCCCGGGACGTAGAAGACCGGTTCGAGCTCCCTGTAACGGCCCGATTCCTCGTTGTACGACCAGCCCACGCGGTGCCGCATGAACTCGCGGAACACGAAGATCGGGGCGCTGATGAAGAAGGTCATCGAGTTGTGCTCGAACGGGCTTCCGTGCCGGTCGCGCATCAGGTAGTTGATGAGCCCCTTCGAGCGCTCGGGGTCCTTCGTGACCTCCTCCAGGGACTGCTCACCGGCCGTCGACACACGGGCCGCGAAGAGCACGTCGGAGTCGGTGGCAGCCGATTTCACCAGGTCAACGGTGACATCGCTTCGGAAGTGGGCCTTCGTGGGCTCGGGGGTCTCGGTCACCGGCGGGGGTCCTTCCAATGGCGTCGCTCGTGCGGCGTCCACTCTACGGGCCCCCGGGGTACGCCTCCGTCAGCGGGAAATTCTCGGACGGATCGGCGATTCGGGGCACCGATCGGGCCGTCCGTACGTCTGACTCGACAGCAGCACCCGTCACAGAGTTCAAGGAGAGCTTCCTCATGTTCCGCCGGCGTGAATCCGTCCCGTTCTCGTTCGTAGCCGAGGCCGACCGGTTCCGCAGCAATGTCACTCCGCCTCCCCGCGAACGGGCCAGCGTCTCGCAGCTGGCCGGCCGCTCCCTCGTGGGACTCACCCTCATCGCCGGTTTCGCCGGGGCACTGCTGTTCGGCGTCCCCGCCCTCGAGACCGGCACGGCACCGTCGCACGGCCAGACGTCCGAGGCGTCGCAGCACCGCTGACCCGTACGGGGCCCCTGGGGTGGCCGCCCCGGGGGCTGCTCGGTAGCCTCACCGGGCACAGCAATCGAGCGTGCTTGTGAGTGAGGATCAGTCGTGCCCCTGCCCTTCCTGACGGCCGACCGCGCATTCGACGCGGGCGCGGAGGACATCGCGCTGCCGTTCGACGACCACGACAGCTGGCGGAGGCCCTACCGGCCCGGTCCGTGGCGGGTCTCGGCGGCGGCCACCCTGCTGCTGCTGGCGTCCTTCGTGCTGCTCGCGGCCATGGTCATCTCGTTCGCCGGATCGCTGTCCGGCGCCACCGCGTGCTTCGCCCTCGCGGGCGTGGCGATCATCTGCGCGCTGCGGCTGCTGCGCGTGGGCGCGTGGGTCAGCCGGCACGGTGTCCGCCGGGTGGGCTTCCTCCGTACGACCACGGTGCCGTGGGACCGGACCGAGTCGGTCCGCACGGTCCAGCAGCCGGTGCGGTGGCTCGGCTTCCCGCGCACCGTCCAGGGCCAGGCCCTGATCGTCGTACGGCGCGGCGGCGAGGCGCTGCCGCCACTGGTCACGGACCACAACGCCGACTTCCTGGCCCGTGCCGAGGCGTTCGAGCGCGCCACCGACACGATCGAGGCCTGGGGCGACGAGTACCGCACCGGCTGACGCCGGTATGACACACGGACAAGCCGGTGCGGCGCCTCTCAGGCGCGTACCGGCTTGTCCGCGTGCAGGGCGATGGCACGCTGCATCGCCTTGCGGGCCCGTGGGGTGTCCCTGGCGTCCTGGTAGGCGACGGCCAGCCGGAACCAGCAGCGCCAGTCGTCCGGGGCGTCCTCGGTCTCCTCGCGCCTCCGCGCGAACACCGCGTCGGCCGAGGCACGGTCGATACGCCCGGACGGGGTGCGCACCAGCTCGTCGACGGGCAGGCCGCCCTCCGCGTCCAGTTCCGCCGCCAGGGCGTTGGCCCTGCGGACGAACTGGGTGTTCTTCCAGAGGAACCAGACGCCGATGGCCGGCAGGATCAGCACCGCCACGCCGAACGTGACCGTCAGCAGCGTGCCGTGCCGGATGAGCAGGACGCCACGGCTGCCGGCAAGGACGAAGTAGAAGACCAGGACGGCGGCGGTGACGGTGTAGGTGAGCTTTGCGCGCATGGGGGGTGCCCCGTCAGTTCAGGTCGAGGAAGTGTTCCAGGCCGAAGGTGAGGCCGGGAGTGGCCACCACGCGGCGGGTGCCGAGCAGGATGCCCGGCATGAAGCTGCTGTGGTGCAGTGAGTCGTGGCGCAGGGTGAGGGTCTCGCCCTCGCCGCCCAGCAAAACCTCCTGGTGGGCGAGGAGGCCGCGGAGCCGGACCGAGTGGACCGGGACCCCGTCGACGTCAGCGCCCCGGGCGCCGTCCAGCGCCGTGGCGGTGGCGTCCGGCTGCGGGGCGCAGCCGGCCTTCTCGCGGGCCGCGGCGATGAGCTGGGCGGTGCGGGTGGCGGTGCCGGAGGGGGCGTCCGCCTTGTTCGGATGGTGGAGCTCGATGACCTCGACGGACTCGAAGTAGCGGGCGGCCTGCTCGGCGAACTTCATGGTGAGGACCGCGCCGATGGAGAAGTTCGGCGCGATGAGCACTCCGGTTCCGGGGGAGCCGGCGAGCCAGGTGTTCAGCCGCGCGAGCCGTTCGTCGGTCCATCCCGTGGTGCCGACGACCGCGTGGATGCCGTGCCGGACACAGAAGTCGAGGTTGTCCATCACCGACCCGGGGGTGGTGAGCTCGACGACGGCCTGGGCGCCGGTGTCCGTGAGGGTCTCCAGCCTGTCGCCGCGGCCGAGTGCGGCCACCAGCTCCATGTCGCCGGCGGCCTCGACGGCTCGCACCGCTTCGGACCCGATGCGTCCCTGGGCGCCGAGAACGGCCACGCGCAGCTTGCTCATGTGCTCTGTTTCCTTACGGGATTAGGAGACCGCTTCGTGGAGGCGGTCCGCCTGCTTGTCCTTGAGGGGGCCGATGACCGAGAGCGAGGGCCGGTGTCCGAGGACTTCGGCCGCCACCGCGCGGACCTCGTCGGGGGTGACGGCCGCGATCTTCGCCAGCATGTCGTCGACCGACATCTGCTCGCCCCAGCACAGCTCGCTCTTGCCGATGCGGTTCATCAGGGCGCCCGTGTCCTCCAGGCCGAGGACGGTGGAGCCGGCGAGCTGGCCGACGGCGCGTCCGATCTCCTCGTCGCCGAGGCCGTCGCTCGCCACCCGGTCGAGCTCGTCGCGGCAGATCTTGAGGACGTCGTGCACCTGGCTGGGCCGGCAGCCCGCGTAGACGCCGAAGAGTCCGCAGTCGGCGAAGCCGGAGGTGTACGAGTACACGCTGTAGGCGAGACCGCGCTTCTCCCGTACCTCCTGGAACAGGCGCGAGCTCATGCCGCCGCCGAGCGCGGTGTTCAGGACACCGAGGGCCCAGCGGCGCTCGTCGGTCCTGGCCAGGCCGGGCATGCCGAGGACGACGTGGGCCTGCTCCGTCCTGCGGTTCAGCAGCTCGACCTTGCCTGCCGTGCGCAGGGTGCGGGTGCCTTCGCGCGGCGCCGTGGGGACGGCGTCGGTACGGGACAGGGCGCCGGCCCGCTCGAAGGCCCTGCGGACCTGGCGTACGACCGTGGCGTGGTCGACGTTGCCCGCGGCGGCGACGACCAGGTGCGTGGGGTCGTAGTGCTTCTTGTAGAAGCGGGCGATCTGGCCGCGGTTCAGCGCGTTGATCGTGTCGACGGTGCCGAGGACCGGCCGGCCCAGCGGGGTGTCGCCGAGCATGGTGTGCGCGAACAGGTCGTGCACGCAGTCACCGGGGTCGTCCTCCGTCATCGCGATCTCCTCGAGGATGACGCCGCGCTCGGCGTCGACGTCCTCGGAGGCGATCAGCGAGCCGGTCAGCATGTCGCAGACGACGTCGATGGCCAGCGGCAGGTCGGTGTCCAGGACCCGCGCGTAGTAGCAGGTGTACTCCTTCGCCGTGAAGGCGTTCATCTCTCCGCCGACCGCGTCGATCGCGGACGAGATGTCGAGTGCGCTGCGCTTGGCGGTGCCCTTGAAGAGGAGGTGTTCGAGGTAGTGCGTCGCGCCGTTCAGGGTGGGCGTCTCGTCGCGTGACCCGACGTTGGCCCAGATCCCGAAGGTGGCGGAGCGTACGGAGGGCAGGGTCTCGGTGACGACCCGGAGGCCGCCGGGGAGAACGGTGCGGCGGACGGTGCCGATGCCGTTGGTGCCCTTGAGGAGCGTTTGGGTACGGGCGACGGCCCGCCCCTCGGAGGAGGGGCGGGCCGTCGTCACGGAACTACGCGACGTCACTGGGCGGCGTCGTCCTTCTTCTCGTCGGCCTCTTCGCCCTCGATCACGGGGATCAGGGAGAGCTTGCCGCGGGAGTCGATCTCGGCGATCTCGACCTGGACCTTGGCACCGACGGCGAGCACGTCCTCGACGTTCTCCACGCGCTTGCCACCGGCGAGCTTGCGGATCTGCGAGATGTGCAGCAGACCGTCCTTGCCGGGCATGAGGGAGACGAACGCACCGAAGGTGGTGGTCTTGACGACCGTACCCAGGTAGCGCTCGCCGACCTCCGGCATGGTCGGGTTGGCGATCGCGTTGATCGTGGCGCGGGCCGCCTCGGCCTGCGAGCCCTGCTGGGCACCGATGTAGATGGTGCCGTCGTCCTCGATCGTGATGTCGGCGCCGGTGTCCTCCTGGATCTGGTTGATCATCTTGCCCTTGGGGCCGATGACCTCACCGATCTTGTCCACCGGGATCTTGACCGTGATGATCCGCGGGGCGTTCGGGGACATCTCGTCCGGGACGTCGATGGCCTCGTTCATGACGTCCAGGATGTGCAGACGCGCGTCACGGGCCTGCTTCAGCGCGGCGGCCAGGACCGAGGCGGGGATGCCGTCGAGCTTGGTGTCGAGCTGGAGCGCGGTCACGAACTGCTTCGTACCGGCGACCTTGAAGTCCATGTCGCCGAAGGCGTCCTCCGCACCGAGGATGTCGGTGAGGGCGACGTAGTGGGTCTTGCCGTCGATCTCCTGGGAGATCAGGCCCATGGCGATACCGGCGACGGCGGCCTTGAGCGGCACACCGGCGTTCAGCAGGGACATGGTGGAGGCGCAGACCGAGCCCATGGACGTCGAGCCGTTGGAGCCCAGCGCCTCGGAGACCTGGCGGATCGCGTAGGGGAACTCCTCGCGCGACGGAAGCACCGGCACGATGGCGCGCTCGGCGAGCGCGCCGTGGCCGATCTCGCGGCGCTTGGGCGAGCCCACGCGGCCGGTCTCACCGACGGAGTACGGCGGGAAGTTGTAGTTGTGCATGTAGCGCTTGCGGGTCACCGGGGAGAGGGTGTCCAGCTGCTGCTCCATGCGGAGCATGTTGAGGGTGGTGACGCCCAGGATCTGGGTCTCGCCACGCTCGAACAGCGCCGAGCCGTGCACGCGCGGGATGGCCTCGACCTCGGCGGCGAGCGTACGGATGTCCGTGACGCCGCGGCCGTCGATGCGGACCTTGTCCTTGATGACGCGCTCGCGGACCAGCTTCTTGGTCAGCGCGCGGTAGGCACCGGAGATCTCCTTCTCGCGGCCCTCGAAGGCCGGGAGGAGCTTCTCGCCGGCGATCTCCTTGATGCGGTCCAGCTCCGCCTCGCGCTCCTGCTTGCCGGCGATGGTGAGCGCCTTGGCGAGCTCGGTGCTGACGGCGGAGGTGAGCGCCTCCAGGACGTCGTCCTGGTAGTCGAGGAAGACCGGGAACTCGCCGGTGGGCTTGGCGGCCTTGGCGGCGAGGTCGGACTGGGCCGTGCAGAGCGCCTTGATGAAGGGCTTCGCGGCCTCGAGGCCGGCGGCGACGACCTCTTCGGTCGGGGCCTCGGCGCCGTCCTTGACGAGCTGGATGGTCTTCTCGGTGGCCTCGGCCTCGACCATCATGATCGCGACGTCGCCGTCCTCCAGGACGCGACCGGCGACGACCATGTCGAAGACGGCGTCCTCGAGCTCGGTGTGCGTCGGGAAGGCGACCCACTGGCCCTTGATCAGGGCTACCCGGGTGGCGCCGATCGGGCCGGAGAAGGGCAGGCCGGCCAGGATCGTGGAGGCGGAGGCGGCGTTGATCGCGACCACGTCGTACAGGTGGTCGGGGTTGAGCGCCATGATCGTCTCGACGATCTGGATCTCGTTGCGCAGGCCCTTCTTGAAGGAGGGGCGCAGCGGGCGGTCGATCAGGCGGCAGGTGAGGATCGCGTCCTCGGAGGGCCGGCCCTCACGGCGGAAGAAGGAGCCGGGGATCTTGCCGGCCGCGTACTGCCGCTCCTCGACGTCCACGGTGAGGGGGAAGAAGTCGAGCTGGTCCTTGGGCCGCTTGGAAGCGGTGGTGGCCGACAGCACCATGGTGTCGTCGTCCAGGTACGCGACGGCGGAGCCGGCGGCCTGCTTGGCCAGGCGGCCCGTCTCGAAGCGGATGGTGCGGGTGCCGAAGGTGCCGTTGTCGATCACGGCTTCGGCGTAGTGGGTCTCGTTCTCCACTAGTGATTTCTCCATACTCGTCGTCTTTCGTCCTGCCGCCCGTGTGGCGGAGGACGGTGCGGAGAAGCGCACCGTGTGTGCGGGCCGGTCTTCGATCGAAGCTCCCGGGCGTTGACCCCCGGGGGCCACTACCGAGGACCGGCGGCGGCCGTCAGGCGCCTCTCCTCGTTCTTGTGTTGTGCGTCCAGGTTACTGAGCGGAACCCCTGTCCCGCACGTACAGCAAAGGGAGCGGCCCCCTGGAACCGGGGAACCGCTCCCTCTCACAGCGTGCTTACTTGGCGCCGCCGGCCGCACCACGGCGGATGCCGAGGCGGTCGACGAGCGCACGGAAGCGCTGGATGTCCTTCTTGGCCAGGTACTGAAGGAGGCGGCGACGCTGGCCGACCAGGATCAGCAGACCACGACGGGAGTGGTGGTCGTGCTTGTGCGTCTTGAGGTGCTCCGTCAGGTCCGAGATCCGGCGGGAGAGCATGGCGACCTGGACCTCGGGGGATCCGGTGTCACCCTCCTTCTGGGCGAACTCGGACATGATCTGCTTCTTCGTAGCGGCGTCGAGCGGCACGCATACTCCTCTGAGTGTTCGATGCGCCCACGAGTGCCCCTGGTCTTGACCGCAGGGGAGCTTCCGTGACTCGGAGGCGAAGGTCCGATGAGCGCAGTCCCCAGGGATGATCCGGGAACGCGTACACAAACGGCCACCAGTCAGAGTACCAGCCGTTCCGGGGCTCCTCCGACGGGCGTCAGCCGGTCATGGCGCGGGCCCGTGCGTAGACGTCGAGTACGGCCAGGCAGAGCGGGACCAGGGAGAGCAGCAGGGCGCTCTCCGTGAGGTCGAGGAGGCGGCCCCAGAACGGGGAGAGGCCCTTGCGCGGGATGATCAGGCCGATCGCGGTGAGCAGGGCGGCGCCCGCCGCGACCGCCGCCGAGAGCCAGATCGTACGGATGTCCAGCGAGCCCCGGTCCCCGTAGCGCACCAGGTCGTACAGCAGGTCGGCCGGCGGGTTGAGCGAGAGTCCGAGGACGAGCAGGGCGATCGCGCCGAGGCCGGCCACCAGGACGCAGGTGACCTGGGAGGAGTACCGGAAGAGGCGGGCGCGCAGCAGCATCGCGAGCCCGGCGGCCAGGGCCAGGACCTGCCCCCAGATGTCGTCGGAGAAGCCGAGGACCGCGGCGGATCCCACGACGACCGCGGAGCAGCCGCCGACCAGGCCGAGGAGCATCTCGTGGCCGCGGCGGGCCTGGGCGGCGATGCGGTCGGCGTCGACGGGTTCGGCCTCGGGGGTGGCGCCGGGCTCGGCGAAGGCCTCGTCGTAGCCGGCGGGTCCGGGGCGGGGGGCGGCGTAGCCGATGGGCAGCCGGGCGAAGCGCGCGGAGAGGCCGGGCAGGAAGGCGACCAGGCCGAGGGCGACCGGGGCGCAGACGGCGGCGGTCCGGGTGGCCGTGGCCTCGGTGAGGATCGCGACGAAGGTGGCGAGGGTGCCGACGGTGGCCAGGAAGGTGGCCGCGACGAAGGGGGCGTCACCGCTCGGGGTGAGGGCGACCAGGACGACCGAGGCGAGCAGGACCGCGACGCAGCCGAGCAGGAACTGCAGCCGGCCGGGGCCCTGACCGGCGTCGGGGCCGATGACGCCGGAGCCCGCGATGAGGACGAGGGGCAGGGCGCCGAGGCCCAGGGCGACCGCCGTGGCCCGGTCCGCGTAGACCCGGGCGCGCACTCCCGCGAAGGCCGTCAGCAGGAGTCCCGCGGAGCCGGCGATGATGCCGGGCAGGCTGTGCATGTCGTGCCGCACGGGGTCGGCGAACCAGAGCACGAAGCCCATCAGGACGAGCAGCAGCACGCCGCCCACCAGCCCCGCGCCGCGCAGGAGTTCGTCGCTCCACAGGTGGCGGTCGCGGGTGACGGCGGAGGCGACGGCGTCCGAGACGTCGTCGAAGACGGCGGGCGGCAGTGACTGCGCGAAGGGCCGCAGGCTGAGGAGTTCGCCGTCGAGTACCTGCTGCGCGGCGAGGGTGCGGGCGCCGTCCAGGACGGTGCCGTCGCGGCGTACGAGGTGATAGCCGGTCGGTGTTCCGGCCGCCTGGGTCTGGCCCGTGAGACGCAGGATCTCGGGGTAGACGTCGGCGACGGCGATGTCCTCCGGGAGGGCGACGTCGATCCGGCTGTCGGGTGCCACGACAGTGACGCGGCAGAATCCCGTCGCTGCGGTCGTACTCACGTGTCTGGTCCCCCTGATTCGCGGTTGCGCACAGTGCGCGCGCCACCCTACCGGGAGGGGGGAAGGCGATCGGCACGTAGGATCACCGTCGCGCGGATCGAAGTCCGCAGCAAACGCAGCCACGGGGGCGTCGGTGCGGACAGAACCGGCCTTCCGCCCGTCCGTACCGAGGGATTGATGTTCCGGTGAGCCAGATCGTCGTGAAGCGTCCTCCGCGGTCTCTGCCGCCGGAAGTGCCCGTCGAGGAATTGGTGTTGGAGGCTCCTCCCGAACTGCCCCGCGGGCAGCAGGAGGGCATGCTGATGCAGATCCTGCCGGTGCTCGGCATGGGGTCGTCGGTGGTCTTCTTCTTCTCTCCGCAGGCCCCTCCGTTCATGCGGATCATGGGCGTCCTGATGCTGGTCTCGACCGTCGGTATGGTCGTCGCCCAGATCGTCCGGCACCGCCGTGGTACGCAGGGGCAAATGGGCGATGTCCGACGTGACTACCTGAAGTACCTGGCGCAGACGCGCCGCGCGGTGCGCAGGACGGCCCGCGCGCAGCGCGACGTCCAGCTCTATCTGCACCCCGCGCCGGAGCAGTTGTGGTCGGTGGTGGCCGAGGGCAGCCGGGTCTGGGAGCGACGCGTCGGCGACAACGACTTCGCCCAGGTGCGGGTGGGCCTGGGCGCCCAGCAGCTGTCGACCCCGCTGGTCGCCCCCGACACGGCTCCGGTGGACGAGCTGGAGCCGATGTGCGCGGGGGCGATGCAGCAGTTCCTCGCGGTACACGGTTCGCTGGACGGGCTGCCGATGGCCGTGTCGATGCGGGCGTTCTACCACGTGACGGTGTCGGGCCGGCCGGAGTCGGCGCAGTCGACGGCGCGCGCGCTCGTGGCGCAGCTGGTGACCCTGCACTCCCCCGAGGACCTGATGGTCGCCGTCGTGGCGGCACCGGGGGCGGTGGCGCGGTGGGACTGGACGAAGTGGCTGCCGCACACGCAGGTGCCGGGGCAGGTCGACGGTGCCGGTACGAGGCGGCTGTTCGGCGACGATCTGGGTGAGCTGGAGACGCTGCTGGCGAGCCGGCTGGACGGGCGGCCGCGGTTCGGCCGGGAGAGCCAGCCGGTGCTGGACCAGCCGCACATCGTAGTGGTGCTGGACGGTGGGATGGTGCCGCCCGACTCGCTGTTCGCGGCGGCCGAGGGCCTGCAGGGTGTGACGATCGTCGAGGTGGTGCCGGGCGAGCTCGACGAGCCGCGCGGCGGCCTGTCGGTGGTGGTACGGCCGGGGCTGCTGCGGCTGGAGTCGGGTGCCGGTCTGGCGTACGAGGGCGTGCCGGACAGCCTGTCGCCGGAGGCCGCGGAGGCGCTGGCGCGGCAGCTGGCGCCGCTGCGCACGGGCGGGGGTGACGACGACGAACCGCTGCTGGCCAACCTGGACTTCACGGACCTGCTCAACCTGGGGGACGCGGCTTCGGTCGACGTGGCCCGCACCTGGCGGCCCCGCTCCGTGTCGGAGCGGCTGCGTGTGCCGATCGGCGTGGGCGAGGACGGCCAGCCGGTGATGCTGGACCTGAAGGAGGCCGCGCAGGACGGCATGGGCCCGCACGGGCTGTGCGTGGGCGCGACGGGTTCCGGGAAGTCGGAGCTGCTGCGGACGCTGGTGCTGGGGCTCGCGGTCACGCACTCCTCGGAGACGCTGAACTTCGTGCTCGCCGACTTCAAGGGCGGTGCGACGTTCGCCGGGATGTCGCAGATGCCGCACGTGGCGGCGGTCATCACCAACCTCGCGGACGACCTCACCCTCGTCGACCGCATGGGAGACGCGATCCGCGGTGAGCTGCAGCGGCGCCAGGAACTGCTGCGCTCGGCGGGCAACTACGCGAACATCCACGACTACGAGAAGGCCAGGGCGGCGGGCGCGGCGCTGGAGCCGCTGGCCTCACTGGTGCTGGTGATCGACGAGTTCTCCGAACTCCTCACGGCCAAGCCCGACTTCATCGACATGTTCATCCAGATCGGCCGCATCGGCCGCTCGCTGGGTGTCCATCTGCTGCTGGCGTCGCAACGTCTGGAGGAGGGCAAGCTGCGGGGGCTGGACACGTACCTCTCCTACCGGATCGGTCTGCGGACCTTCTCGGCGGCGGAGTCGCGTACGGCGCTGGGTGTGCCGGACGCGTACCACCTTCCGTCGGTGCCGGGTTCGGGCTACCTGAAGTTCGGTACGGACGAGATGACCCGCTTCAAGGCGGCGTACGTGTCGGGGACGTACCGGACGGGCGGTCCCGACCTGTCGGTGGGGCAGCTGCCGATCGAGCGGCGGCCGGTGGTGTTCAGCGCCACCCCGGTGCCCGTCGTCTACGCGGCGCCCGATCCGGCGCAGTCGGCCGCACGGGCGGCGGCGGACGACGAGGCACTCGCGGACACGGTGCTCGACGTGATCGTGCGGCGGCTGGAGGGTCAGGGGGTGCCGGCCCACCAGGTGTGGCTGCCGCCGCTGGACCGGGCGCCGACGCTCGACCAGCTGCTGCCGGGGCTCGCGCCGACCGCGGAGCGCGGGTTCACGGCGACCGAGTACACCCGGCCCGGCGGTCTCACCGTGCCGCTCGGACTGATCGACAAGCCGTTCGAGCAGCGGCGTGAGGTGCTGTACCGGGACTTCTCCGGTGCGGCCGGTCACATGCTGGTCGTGGGTGGTCCGCAGTCCGGCAAGTCGACGATGATGCGGGCGCTGATCTCCTCGTTCGCCCTCACCCACACGCCGCACGAGGTGCAGTTCTACGGGCTGGACTTCGGCGGTGGCGGTCTCGTCTCGCTGGCGGAGCTGCCGCATGTGGGCGGCATGGCGTCACGGCTGGATCCGGAGCGGGTGCGGCGTACGGTCGCGGAGGTCGGGGGTGTGCTCAACCGGCGTGAGGAGTTCTTCCGCGCCCACTCCATCGACTCCATCGCCACCTACCGGCGTAAGCGCGCCCAGGGCGAGCTGCCCGGCGAGGCGTGGGGCGACGTGTTCCTGGTGATCGACGGCTGGGGCGGCTTCCGCGCCGAGTACGAGGGGTTGGAGCAGGTCGTCACGGAGATCGCCGCGCGCGGTCTCGGGTACGGCGTCCACGTGGTGATCACGGCGGCCCGTTACATGGAGGTGCGGGCGGCGCTGAAGGACCAGATCCTCGGGCGGCTCGAACTGCGGCTCGGTGACGTCATGGACTCCGAGTTCGACCGCAAGGTCGCGGCGAACGTGCCCACGGGTGTGCCGGGTCGTGGTCAGGTCCCGGAGAAGCTGCACTTCATGGGTGCCCTGCCGCGCATCGACTCCGTGAGCAGCGGCGACGACCTCTCGGAGGGCACCGCCGCCTTCGTCGGGGCCGTGAGGTCGAACTGGGCGGGTCCGGCGGCGCCTTCGGTGCGGCTGCTGCCGCGCAAGCTGCCGGCGGACCAGTTGCCGAAGGGCTTCGAGTTCCCTGAGCGGGGCATCGCGATCGGGATCGACGAGACCTCGCTGGAGCCGGTGTTCGTCGACTTCGAGACGGACCCGTTCTTCCTGATCTTCGGCGAGAGCGAGTCGGGCAAGACCAACCTGCTGCGGCTGATCGCCAAGCAGATCGCGGAGCGCTACTCCCCCGACGAGGCGAAGCTGGTCGTGGGCGACTACCGGCGTGCCCTGCTGGGTGCGCTGCCGGAGTCCCATCTGCTGGAGTACGCGCCGATGGCGAGCGCCATGCAGATGCACATGGAGGCGCTCGCGGGGGTCTTCTCCCGGCGCCAGCCGCCCACGGACGTGACACCGCAGCAGCTGCGGGACCGCAGCTGGTGGTCGGGACCGCAGATCTTCATCGTCGTCGACGACTACGACCTGGTCGCCACGAACGCGGGCAATCCGCTGGCCCCGCTCGCGGAGTACCTGCCGTTCGCCCGGGACACCGGGGTCCGGTTCATCATCGCGCGGAACTCGGCGGGTGCGTCGAGGGCGATGTACGAGGGCTTCATGCAGCGCATCAAGGAACTGGGCGCGCAGGGCGTGGTGCTGGCCGGCGACCCGTCCGAGGGCGAGCTGATCGGCTCCGTACGCGGCCACGCGATGCCGCCGGGGCGCGGGTACTTCGCGTCGCGCCGGCGCGGGACCCCGCTGGTACAGACGGGACGGCTGCCGGAGCAGCACTGACGCCGGGGCGGGCCGGGGCGGGCCGGGGTACGGTCCGCCCCGGGCCGCCTCGCCGGAATGTTCCGTGTACTAGCCTCTCTCGGAGCGACCCGCCCGGAGTCCGGGTCCGGGCCACCGGCCGGGACGGCCGGCCGCTGGAGCATCGGTACGACGGGGGATTCGATGGGCTTCGACGAGGAGTGGGGCCTGCTGCGTGCCGGGGCCACGCACCAGCAGGACACGTCCATGCGGTTGAACGGTGCGGACGACGGGCCGTTGCCCGGTCCCGGGGGTCAGACGGACCTGGCGTCCACCCCTGCGGAGAAGAAGGCCGCGGCCGACACCATGGAGACCGAGCCGGAGCCGGACACCAGGAAGGCCACCGACCGGGCGGACGAGTCCTCCGCCGCGGCCGTCAAGGAGTTCGGCGGCCGGGACACCGGGGCGGGTCCGAAGAAGGTGACGGAGCCCTGGGACAAGCAGGTCAAGGTCCTCATGGGCCGGCGCTCCGCCGAGAAGAACGCCCCTCGGGGGGCCTCCGCTCCTTTCGGCGGCAACGAACCGGAGATCCACTCCCGGTTCGCTCCCGTCCTCAGGCCCCGGTCGGCCCGTAGGCCTCCGGTCTCGACGGACGGTAGAGGCGTGCCTCCGACGGCGGACCGACGAGAGCGGGGTGCGCTCACGCGCACGTCCCGCTACGGGGCGCACTGCGCGGCGGTACTGGTGGCGGCGCTGCTGACCGGCTGCCAGGCGGACGGTGGCAGTGGGGCGGGTGTACCCGTGAGCGTCAAGGGCCTCGCCGAGATGGCGGAGGAGGTCGGCCCCGACGGCACGGACACCTGCCCGCTCCCGTACGACTTCGCGCAGGCGGTGTCCGACGCCGGGATCACCGGCGAGGTCGCCGCCGGCCCGGTGCCCGGCGGCTCGGAGGGTCCCGCGGTCACGGCGGAGAACGGCTACGAGGCCGACGAGGACACGCCGTTCGCCGGCAACCCCGGCGGGCTGGTCAGCTGCTGGTTCCACGTGGGCCGGCAGTCGGTGGAGGTGCACCTCATCGCGGCGGAGAAGCCGCAGCCGGAGTACCTGCTGACGCCCGTGATGCGAGAGGTGAGCGATGAGGACGTTCCCGCGCTCAACGCCTATCTGCGTGCGACGGGCAAGGGCGAGCCGGGCCGGCCGGTGCTGGGCAGGACCGGCGACTACGCCAACGTGCGGGTCGAGCCGGACGGCGAGGGCCACGCCGCTCTTCTGCTGACGCTGGGCGACACGGACACGGACCGCCTCGACGAGCGGCAACTGACGGCCCTGAGCCGGGCCCTGTACGGACAGATCAGCTAAGGGCTGCGCCCGCGACAGCCTGCGTACGAAGACGACGAGTGCGACGGGTGACGGGGACGCTGCCGGAGCAGTGCCTGGACCACTTCCCGGGAGCGTTCAAGGATCTGCGACTGATCCGACGGGCGCGCCGTGCAGGCCGGAGTCCGCGATCGTCCGGTTCCGGTGACCCCCGGGCGGCGGAGCAGGAATAATCAGTGGCCAGGCCGTAAGCACGAACACCCGGTGGTGGGCGCTTCTCCGCCGGGAAGAAAGGCGTCCGATGGGCACTCAGCAGGAGAAGGACGAGCTGTACGCACTCGACATCTCGGGGGTGGAGTGGCTGAGCGCCCCCGGCACCGAGGAGGCCGAGGAGCGGGTGGAGATCGCACATCTGCCGGGCGGGGCCGTCGCGATGCGGTCCTCGCTGGATCCGGAGACCGTGCTGCGCTACACGGAGGCCGAGTGGCGGGCCTTCGTCCTGGGGGCGCGGGACGGCGAGTTCGACCTGAAGTAGCCGAACCAGGGTCGCCGTCACACGGAAGAGGGGCACGCCCACCTGGCGTGCCCCTCTTCCGTGTACCGGTGGCCGGGTCAGTACGCCTCGTCGAACAGGCGCGAGGCCTTGACGTCCGTGGAGCGGTAGCTGTCCTTGCCGTTCTCGATGATCTTCGCCGTCTGCTCGAGACGGTCCTTCATGTGGTCGGCCTTGCCCTTGTACTTGCCCTGGAGGACGACGTACCCGGCGTGGGCGTCACCGTCCCACGTGTCGGTGACGACCTTCAGGGCGGCGTCCATCTCCTCGAGGTCCTTGATGATGTTGCGCGAGACCACACGGATGCGGTTCGCCATCTCCTGGACGCTCTCGTACTTGACCTTGGTGTTCGGATCTCCGGCCATCTGTCTGCTCCTCCGTGATCAGGCGTGCGGCGTGTGCGTGGGTGCGGTGGGGCTCAGATGTTGTTGAGCCCGGACGTGTTGCCCGAGGACGCCGACTCCTTCACGGCGGCGAAGGCCGCACGGACCTCGTCGTCGTTGGCGTTGCTGAGGTTCTTCGTCTGGCTCACACCGTTGAGGAGTACCTGCAGCAGGCGGCGGATCTCGTCGTGGTCCTCGTTGATGGTGATCTGTGCGGACGTGAATCCGCCGGCACCGACGCCGGTCCAGCCGGCACTGACGGTGGCGAGGATGTCGGCGAGCTCGCGGGACTGCTTGGACACCGCCTCGGCCGTCTCGATGATCTTGTTCTTCGCCTGGACGATCGGATCGTCGGCAAGTCCGAAACCGGAACCGGTGTTGCTCATCCGGAAGTCCTATCTCTCAGTTCCCGGGCCTGCCCGCAGGTCGCGGACAGGGTTGTACTGCGCGGGTTCCCAGAAGCGTCCGGCGGCGCTGACGCACCCCGGAACCGGACTCGGCCACTTCTCGTTCCCCCGTCACACACGTGAAGTCCGGTCCCACCCTAGTCATATCGTCAGCTCTCCCCAACCGGTCTCCGCGGGGAGAGATCCAGTTCACGGACGGCGTGTTCAGCGCGGGGCGCGCCGCCGCCGGACATCCCGGACGACCGTCGCGGTGCCGGCCACGACACCGACCAGGACGACCGCGAGGGCGAGTGTGTAGGTGGCGTAGCGCTCGCTGCGCTCCTGCGAGGTCTCCGACATCGCCAGGTGCGCGGGTTCGGGCGCGGGCGCCTTGGGCGGCGCCGGGTCCGGGCGCGCGGCCTGCAGCGGTACGTCGTCCTTGTCCCCCGCGAGTGCCCGGACGGGGTCGACGACGCCCCAGCCGACGTAGGCGTCGTGGCCCGTGACGGAGCGTTCGGCCGTCTGCTCGATGCGGGCGACGATCTCGTTGGGCTTCCAGTCCGGGTACTTGGCGACGAGGAGGGCCGCGACACCCGCGACGTAGGGGGCGGAGAAGCTGGTGCCGTTGTCGGTGCACTGGCCGTCGCCCGGGACGGTGGAGACGATGTCGACGCCCGGAGCGGCGACGCCGACGAACTCACCGGCCTGGGAGAAGGCGGCGCGTTCGTTGTTGCGGTCGGAGGAGGCGACGGCGAGCACACCGGGGAAGGCGGCCGGGTAGGTCGTCTTCAGCTTGCCGTCCATGCCGTCGTTGCCGGCCGAGGCGACCACGACGACGTCCGCGGCGAGCGCCCTGGCCACGGCCCTGCCCAGCGCCGAGTTCTCGGTGAGCGGCTTGGTGGTGTCCTGGGAGATGTTGATGACGTCGGCACCCTTGGCGATCGCGTGGTCGATCGCGGTGGCCATCGTCGTGTCCTTGCCGCTGTTCTTCTCGTCGTTCTGCCGGATCGGGATGATCGTGGCCTCGGGGGCCAGCCCCACGAAGCCCGTTCCCTCACGCGGGCGGGCGGCGATGATGCCGGCGACCTTGGTGCCGTGCCCGACCTCGTCGGTGGTCCCGTCGCTCCTGCCGCCCTTGAGGAGGTTGCGACCGGCGGAGGTGTCCACGGCCTTCCTGAGCTGCGGGTTCGCGGTGTCCACGCCGGTGTCGATGACCGCGACCCGGACGCCCTTGCCCTTGGTGTCCTGCCAGAGTTCGTCCAGCATGACGCGCTGGAGGGGCCAGGGGCGGCCCTCGAACTGCTTCTTCATCGGGAAGGTGCATTCGCCGCTGCCGTCCAGGGCCGGGCCCGCCGGGCCTTCCGGTCCCGCTGCGGCGTACGCGCCGGCCGGCCACGCCAGTGCGGCGAGTGCGGCGGTGGCGGCCGTCAGTCCGGCCGTCTTGCGGTACATCATGTGTTCCTCTCCCCCGGTCCCGCGTTCGTCCCCGTGGTACGCGCGGTCAGGAGCCCTGGGGCTGGCGGGCGCTGTTGGTGTCGAGCCGGGGGCCCTTGGACAGGAACTCGGACCAGGCGATGGGCACGAGCGAGGGGGTGACCTTCTCGTACCCCAGGCGGATCTGGGCCTGGCTGGCCTCGGGCCTGCCGTCCTGGGCCTCCGGCTGGTCCCCGGCGCCGATGTCCGAGCGCTCGGCGTCGCTGTCGCCGTTCGCCTGCACCGCGTACCGAAGTCCGGTGTCGGTCACCAGGAAGAGCGACCCGTCGGGCCTCGTCTGCTTGCCCCGGACCTGGGTGTAGAGCAGGCCGCTGCCGGGGGTGACGTAGGTGCTGGTGCCGCCGGCGTTGATCGCGGCGGGGTAGGCGGTCCCCGCCCAGGTGGTCAGGGTCGTACGCCCCCTGTCGTCGACCTTGCGCAGCACGCTGCACACCGTGTCACGACTGCCGCTGCCCGTGGTGGAGTTGACCTGTACGGCCTTGTGCGCGGGCCACCGGGCGGCCTGGCCGGCGAAGGTCCGCGTGTCGGGCACGAAGTCCTGCAGACCGACGGACCGGGCCTCGCTGTCGAGGTTGAGCTGCGCGGTCTGCGGGGAGTTGATCAGCAGCCAGGCGGTGAACTCGGAGACCGGCTGGACCGTGCCCTCCAGGACGACGTAGAAGGCCGTTCCCTCGCCGGTCCTGGTGCGCAGGACCATGCCGACCTTGTTCTCCTCGGCGGAGAGCTGGCCCTCGATGTGCGCGGGCGCGCCGACCGTACCGGGGATGCGCGGGAAGACGAGCGGGCTGCCCTCGTGGAGGGTGGCGAGCCAGTCGTCGGTGACGGGCTGCGGCCGGCGGCTGCCGACGAGCGCGTTGGTCAGGTGGCCGTCGTCGGTCGCGCTCTCGTCGATGCGGTACTTCGTGCCGCTCGCGTCGACGAGGTAGCGGGCCTCGTCCTGGCCCTGTACGTAGAGCACCTGACCGCCGCTGAGCTGTTTGCCGCCCTCGGTCAGCGCGTTGTCCCGTTCGGCGAAGACGAAGGCCGCCTTCTGCACGGAGTTGCCCTTGCCGCCGGGCTGTACGCAGACCGCCCACCGCTTCGCGGTGCCCGCGTCCTTCGCCTCCGGAAGCCGGTCGGGGGCGTACGGGATGCCGAGGATCGGGCCGCGCGGCGGCTTCCCGGCGTCCAGGATGTCGTCACCGACCTGGACGACGTCGAACTGCTGCGGAGTCAGCAGGAGCCGGGCGGAGGCGAGGTTGAGCACCGGGTGGAGCAGGGTCTTCCTGTCCTTGCCCTTGCCGGTGCTGAGCACGACGTAGCGGGTGGTGGACTTCTTGCCGACGATCACCTTGGTGCCCGGCTTGTCCCAGTCCTTGGGCGCCGTGGGCTTGAACATTCCCCACGCCCCGAATCCCGCCATGATCAGCGCGCCGACGACCAGGCTCGGGACGACGGCACGCAACGGGCGCGGGGCGCCCTCCTCGGTACCGGTGGGCGAGGGTTGGAGGAAGGCGGCCACCGTGCGCTTCTTCGCAAAGGTGTACGCGTTGAGCTCGTCCCGCCGTGATGCCATGAGTGTGTCTGTCTCCCGTGTCTCCCCGCGCGGCCCAGGAGCGTGCGCCTCCCCGCCCCCTGTGCCGGACCCCGGATGCCGGACCCTGGTGCCGGACCGGCCCCCTACTATGCCTGCTGATCGCGCGTGCCTGCGGGGCGGGTAGGGTGATCCAGCCGCCGAAGCCCCGGCGGGAGCGGGGCGAGCGGGTGGAGTTGGGGCCTTATGAACGGGGGAATGCCGGAATGATGGCTTCCGCGACACGGAGACGTCCGGCCGGGAACACGCAGCCGCCGAGGGGGCCCGGAGCGGGCGGCCCGGCAGGTTCCCGCCGCCGTTCACGCACGTCCACGAACGGCCCGGCCGGCCCCGGCGGCGCTGCCGCGCCCCGCCTGGACGGACGGGCCGGACAGATCGGTTCGTTCCGATTGCAACAACTCGTACTGGTCGAGATCGCGGCCGCGCTGCTGCTCGCCGCCTGGGTGATCGAGCCGCTGCTCCTGGTGCCCGCCGGTGTCGTCGCCGCGGTCCTGGTGCTCCTCGCCGTGGTCCGCAGGCACCGCCGTTCGCTCCCGGAGTGGCTGGGCACCGTGCTCGCGCTGCGTGCCCGCGGCCGCCGTGCGGCCTCCTCGGTGGTGCCCGCGGGCACGGAGCCGGGACTGGCACCCGCCGTGGAGTGCGAACCCGCCCTGCGCACGTACTCGTTCAGCGACCGTGACCGGCGCCCGGTCGGGATGATCGGCGACGGTACGTACCTCTCCGCCGTGCTCCAGGTCGAGTCGGACGCCACCGCCCTGCGGCCGGACCGCTCGGCCCGCCCGCTCCCGCTGTCCCTCGTACGGGAGGTGCTGGAGGTCGACGGGATCCGGCTGGAATCGGCGCAGATCGTGCAGCACACCCAGCCCGCGCCCGCCCCGCACCTCCCGCCGCAGTCGGTGGCCGCGCGGAACTACGGCCCGTTGCAGGCGCGGACGGGTTCGCCCGCGCTGCGGATCACCTGGATCGCGCTGAAGCTGAACCCCGAGCTGTGCCCCGAGGCGGTGGCCGCACGCGGCGGTGGCCTCGTGGGGGCGCAGAAGTGCGCGGTTCGGGCGGCGGACCAGCTGGCGAGCAGGCTGACCGGGGCCGGGTTCCGTGCCACGGTGCTGACCGAGCAGGAACTGACCTCGGCCGTGGCCACGTCGGCGTGCGTCAGCCCGCTGGCGATGGCGCAGGCCAGCCGTACGGAGACACCCGGCCGCCGCACCGAGGAGACCTCACGGACCTGGCGCTGCGACGACCGGTGGCACACGAGCTACTGGGTGAGCCGCTGGCCCCACCTGGGCGGCGGCGGCGCCTCGATGCCGCAGCTGGTCGCGTTGCTCACCTCGATACCGGCACTGGCCACCACGTTCAGCCTGACGCTGGGGCACGGCGACCGTTCGGCCGTCTCGGTCACCGGACACGTCCGCATCACCGGGCGCAGCGACGAGGAACTCCTCGCGGCCCGTCACGAACTGGAGCGCACCGCTCGGGGGGTCAAGGCGTCGCTGGTGCGGCTCGACCGCGAACAACTGCCCGGCGTGCTCGCCACACTGCCGCTCGGGGGTACCCGCTGATGTCCGCCACCTCCCCTGCCCGGGCTCGGCTGGGTTTCGGTCTGATCGGTCCGCGCCGCGGCCGGCACACGGTCTCGGTCGACGAACTGGCCTCGCTGGCCGTGCCCGTCGGGGACGACGGCACGGTGATCGGTGTGGACGCCGAGGGCCGGCCCGCGGTGCTGGGCATCAACCGGCCCACCCCGTACGAGGTCACATTGATCGGCGGACTCTGGACGGCCCAGGTACTGGCACTGCGCGCGGCGGCGACGGGGGCCCGGATCGCCGTGGAGACCGGACGGGCGCAGGCCTGGACGGGCCTGGCGCAGGCGGCGGGTGGCGGGCAGCCGTGCATCGCGCTGCACGAGGTGGGACGGGTGCCGCCGCAGGGCGCTTCGGCCGGGTCCCCGGTGGTCGTGGTGCGGGACTGCGGCATGCGGCCGCCGCGCGGCCGTGTGGTGGCCGGGCCCTGGCAGTCCGTGGTCACGCTGCTGCCCTACCTGAGCCCGGTGGCACCCCGGTTGATGGAGAAGTCCGCTCTCGTCGGCGTCCAGCGGGTCTCCCCGGACGAGGCGGCACAGATCGGGCGGATCCTGAACCTGCCGCCCGCGGAGACGCAGGCGCTGTCCACCCTGGCCGACGGGGTCACGTTGTGGTGCGCGGGCGGGGACCGGCAGTTCGTCATGACCCAGGCCACCGACGCCGAGTCAGGACTGCTGGGCAGCGCGCGCCGCATGGACTGAGCGGTCCGCGGGAGAGGCCCCGCCGGGGTACGGACTGGGCCGGAGCGGCCGGTGGCGGGCCCGGCCGTACGCAGCCACCGTGGGGCGGACGCCGGCCCGGTTCGCGGCCCCGGTCGCGCGACAGGTCCGTACGGAGCCCCGGTGGCCCGCGTGGCCGTCGCGACGGAAGCCCGGTCGCGCGACCGGGCGGCGATCCGGGGCGTACGGGCGCGGGTGTCCGCTTCCCCCTCACGTCCGGGGCGCCCGGTTCACTTGTATACGGTGCCCGGCCTACCGGACAGTTCTTCCGTGCGGTACGGCCTGCCGCACCGCCCCCGATGGCGATTAGGGTGGGTGGGGGCGTGGCAGAGGAACCTGCGGGCAGGCACTGCGCGTCGCAAGGGGGAGAGCCGGGCGCACCGGACGACGGGAACGGTCGCCCCCACCCACCACGGCACAAGGGTGCTCGACCACACCAGGAGGCAAAGTGAACGGCGATCGGGACGAGATCCGCGGGGGATGGAACGCACCCGTCGACGAGTCGTCCGACGCGGAACCCGCCGAGATGACGGGTGAGTTCACCATCGACTACACCCCGCCGGCCTGGTACACGCAGAACGCGTCCGGGGAGTCGTCGGGCGGAGCGGGCTCGCACCTGGCGCCCCCGCCGCCGCAGGGCGCTCCGCTGGCACTGCCCGGCCTGCCGGCCGGGGGCGGTTTCGAGCCGAACTGGCCGCCGTCCGTGCCGCCCGCGGCCGCGTCACCGGCTCCGCCCTCCCAGCCCTCTCCGTCCTCCACCTCGCCGTCCGCGCCCACCGCACCGTCCTCCGAGCCCGGGCCCGTGCCGGCCGCCGCTGCTCCCGGCCCCTCCGGGCAGGCGGAGCCGGAGGCGGGAGCCGGCCCGGACGCGTTCGGCGGCGGTGATCTGGAGAGCGGCGCGACGATGCGGTTCTCACCCGCCGCGCTGAAGCGGGAGATCGCGCAGCGCGAGGCCGCCGATGCCGCGGGCAGCGCCTCGGCTCCGGCGGAGGCGCACACCCCGGACGCCGGCCTGCCCGGGTCCACCGGCGACTCCGCGGGTGACCCGGGTACCGGGGAGAGGAGTGACACGGCTCCGTCCGCGGCCGGGGACGGGAGCGGCACGAACGGCTCCGCGGCGAGCGGGGAGACGGCTTCGGAGAGCGGGAGCGATATCGTCCCGGGCGCGGACGCGGACTCCGTGCCGGCCGGCGCGCATGCCGTCCCCGACTCCGTACCGGCCGACGCCCCCGCCGGCGCGTCCGGGCCGAAGACCGCACCGCCGGATGCGGATCCGCAGGACGCGGTACCTCAGGACCGGGCGCCCGCGGGCACGCCGACGACCGGTGCCGCACCGGCGGAGGCAGCACCGTCCGGGGAGCCCCAGGACGCCGTACCGTCGGACGTGCCGGCGCCGTGGTCCCCTACGCCGCCCGTGCAGGGCGCCCTTCCGCCCCTCCCGCCCGCCTTCCAGCCGGCCGCGCCGCAGCCCGGTGCGCCGCAGTCCGCGCCGCAGTGGCCGGCGGCCACGCCCGCGCCGTCCGCCGAGGCGCAGGGCGGCTACGGCTTCCCCCAGGCCCCCGCGCCCGCACCCGCCGCTCCCCTGCCGCCGGCCCGGACCGACGCACCGCCGCCGCAGGGTGGTTACGGCTTCCCCCAGCAGCCGCAGCAGTTCCCGGCGCAGGGCGGCTACGGATTCCCGCCCGGCCCCCCGCACGCCCCCAGGCCGCATCTCCCCGCGCAGGGCGCCCCACTCCCCCCGCAGGCGCCCTATCCTCCCCAGGCCCCGCAGGCCGCGGCGCCCCCGCAGCAGCAGTCCCTGCCGCCCCAGGGCACACCGCAACTCCCCGCCCCGCAGGCCCCGCAGGCCGCTCAGCAGCCCGACGCCTACCGGCCCCAGCAGCCGGGCCCCCAGGCACCGCCCGTCGATCCGCGCACGGGGGCGGCCTGGCCCACCCCGGTCACCCACGACCAGCGTGAGCGTTCGGTGCCGGGGGCGCCGCTCGGTTACACGGCAGCGGTGGAGCTCTCCTCGGACCGGCTGGTCCGCGGCAAGCAGAAGGCCAAGAGCAGCCGCAACCCGTCCGGCGCCTCACGGTTCAAGCTGGGCGGCAAGAAGGAGGAGCTCGAGCGGCAGCGCAAGCTGGACCTGATCCGTACGCCGGTGCTGTCGTGCTACCGGATCGCGGTCATCAGCCTCAAGGGCGGCGTGGGCAAGACCACGACGACCACCGCGCTGGGCTCCACCCTGGCCACCGAACGCCAGGACAAGATCCTCGCCATCGACGCCAACCCGGACGCCGGCACCCTCGGCCGCCGGGTGCGCCGCGAGACCGGGGCCACCATCCGTGACCTGGTCCAGGCGATCCCGTACCTCAACTCCTACATGGACATCCGCCGCTTCACCTCGCAGGCGCCCTCCGGTCTCGAGATCATCGCCAACGACGTGGACCCGGCGGTCTCCACGACCTTCAACGACGAGGACTACCGGCGGGCGATCGACGTCCTGGGCAAGCAGTACCCGATCATCCTCACCGACTCGGGCACCGGACTGCTCTACAGCGCGATGCGCGGGGTACTCGACCTCGCCGACCAGCTGATCATCATCTCCACGCCGTCGGTGGACGGCGCGTCCAGCGCCTCCACCACCCTGGACTGGCTCTCGGCGCACGGATACGCGGACCTGGTGCAGCGTTCGCTCACGGTCATCTCCGGGGTCCGCGAGACCGGAAAGATGATCAAGGTCGACGACATCGTGCAGCACTTCGAGACGCGCTGCCGGGGTGTGGTGGTCGTGCCGTTCGACGAGCACCTGTCGGCGGGCGCCGAGGTCGACCTGGACATGATGCGGCCCAAGACCCGCGAGGCCTACTTCAACCTCTCCGCCCTCGTCGCCGAGGACTTCCAGCGGGCCCAGCAGCAGCAAGGCCTGTGGACCTCCGACGGCGCGAGCCCGCCGCCGCAGTTCGCCCCGCCGATGCCGGGTCAGCAGGCCCCGGGGCAGCAACCGTACGCGCCCCCGCAGCACCCCGGACAGCCGTACGGCGACCACCGGCCCTACCCGGGTCAGCCGCAGCAGCCCTACCCGCCCCACCCTCAGCAGCCGTATCCGCAACAGCCCTACGGAGGCCGGCAGCTCCCGCCCCAGCAGCAGGCCGCCCCGGGACAGCCCTACCCGCCGCACCCCGGCCCCGGCGCGCAGCACGACGGCTGGCAGCAGAGCGGCCGGCAGCAGGAGAACGCGGCGCAGCCGCACGGCGGGCAGCCGAACGGGGCTCCCTACGACGGCTGGCAGCAGTCGCCGCCCTCCCAGGCTCAGGCGGGCGCGCACCCGGCCGGACCGCCACCGGGACCCGCCCACCCCGGTGGCCAGGCACATCAGTCCGACCAGCCCGAACTGCGGGGCCCGGTACCGCCGGACGGGCGCCCGCAGTACCCTCCGCAGCCGCCGCCAGCGTCTCAGCAGTGAGGCAGTAGAGGTCTAAACCAATGAGGGCCCGCACCGTTCCTTCGGTGCGGGCCCTCTTGCATTCCCGCAGCCCACACGCGGTTTGGCCGACCGTTGACGCGACTCGACCGCCGCTGATAAACCTTCGCTTCACCAGCTGGCGAACCAGAGATCTGCCCGCCTTCACCGTGCGAGTCATGACGCGAGGTCCACGTCCTATGGTCACAAGATTCCCACCGCGCTCCTCCCGCCCACGTGGGCGCGTGCGCATCCTGCTCGCCTCCGGCGCCGCCGCTCTGGCCCTGGCCGCCGGTTCCGTCGTCCCCGGGAACCCGGTCGGCCCCGCCCCGCAGGAGGCACGGGCGGCCGACGGCGGGAAGTCGACACTCACGGTCGCGGTCGCGCAGAGCGTCGACTCGCTGAGCCCCTTCCTGGCGCAGCGGCTGCTCTCCACGAGCATCCACCGGCTGATGTACGACTTCCTGACCAACTACGACGCCAAGGACAGCCACACGGTCCCCGGGCTCGCCACCGCGTGGGAGCCGTCGCCGGACAAGCTGACGTGGACCTACACCATCCGGTCCGACTCCACGTGGTCCGACGGTGAGAAGGCCACCGCCGAGGACGCCGCCTGGACCTTCAACAGGATGATGACCGACGAGGGCGCGGCCACGTCGAACGGCAGCTTCGTCGGCAACTTCAAGAAGGTGACCGCTCCGAGCCCGGACAAGCTGGTCATAGAGCTGAAGCAGCCTCAGGCCACGATGACGGCGCTGGACGTGCCCATCGTTCCCAAGCACGTCTGGGAGAAGGTCGGTGACTTCTCGAAGTTCAACAACGACACGAAGTTCCCGATCGTGGGCAACGGCCCGTTCATCCTGACGGACTACAAGGTCGACAGCTATGTGAAGCTCGAGGCCAACAAGGACTTCTGGCGCGGCGCGCCCAAGTTCGACGAGCTCGTCTTCCGGTACTACAAGGACCAGGACGCCGCCGTAGCCGCCCTCCGCAAGGGCGAGGTCTCCTTCGTGGCCGGCAGCCCCAGCCTGACCCCCGCCCAGGCCGCGTCGCTGAAGAGCGCGGACGACATCAAGGTGAACGACGCCCCCGGCCGGCGCTTCTACGCCCTGGCCGTGAACCCGGGCGCGCGGACCAGGGACGGCAAGAAGTTCGGCGACGGGCACCCGGCGCTGCTGGACCAGAAGGTCCGTCAGGCGCTGTTCACGGCCGTCGACCGCACGGCCGTCATCGACAAGGTCTTCCAGGGCCACGCGGTCGAGGGCGAGGGCTACATCCCGCCGCGCTACGGCTCGTACTTCTGGCAGCCCTCTCCCGAGCAGAAGCTCGCCTACGACCCGGCGAAGGCCGCCGCCCTCCTCGACGAGGCCGGCTACAGGAAGAACAGGGCGGGCAAGCGGACCGGCAAGGACGGCAGGCCGCTGGACTTCCGCATCCTGTGCCACGCCACGGACCCGAACGACAAGGCGATCGGCAAGTACCTCCAGGAGTGGTGGGGCGACCTCGGGATCGGTCTGGAGGTCGACTGCCGCGACAACGTCTCCGACCCCTGGTACGCGGGCGAGTACGACCTCGCCTTCGACGGCTGGTCCGTCAACCCGGACCCCGACTTCGTGATGTCCATCCACACCTGCGCGGCGCTGCCCGCGAAGGCGAAGGAGTCGGCGGCGACGGACAACTTCATCTGCGACAAGCAGTACGACGAGCTGTACGCCCGGCAACTGGCGGAGTACGACCCCGCCAAACGGGCTGACCTGGTCAAGCGGATGGAGTCGCGGCTGTACGACACGGGGTACATGAACGTCATGGCGTACCCGAATGCCGTCGAGGCCTACCGCACCGACCAGATCGCGTCGATCACGACGATGCCGTCCGACGCGGGCAACATCTTCGGTCAGGACGGCTACTGGAGCTGGTGGTCGGCGGTTCCGGCCGCCGGCGCGTCGGGCGGTCCGTCCGGCGGCGGCAGCTCCACCGGTGTCCTCGTCGGCGTCGGTATCGCCGTAGTCGTCCTCGCCGGTGGCGGGCTCCTGTTCGCCATGCGTCGTCGTTCCACCGCGGAAGACCGTGAATAGCACATGAGCCCAGACAGCACTCCCGCGCTCCTGACGGGCGCGGCGGGCGTGGACGCCGCGCGGGCCGACGGTCCGGCTCCGGCCGGGCCGTCGGCCCGCGGTCCACGTGCCCGCAGCACGACCGCCTACCTCCGTTACGCGGCGGGCAAGCTGGCCGGTGCGGCCGTCTCGCTGTTCGCCGTGCTCGTCACCAGCTTCTTCCTGTTCCGGCTCATCCCGGGCGACCCGGTCAAGCAGATGACCGGCGGCCGCCAGGTCTCCACGGAGCAGATCGCCGCGATGCGCCGGGAGTTCGGCCTGGACCTGCCGCTCTGGCAGCAGTTCACCGAATACTGCGGCAAGGCCCTGACCGGGGACTTCGGTACGTCGTACCAGTTCCACGCCCCGGTCATGGACAAGATCACCGAGGCGCTCCCGGCGACGCTCCTGCTCACCGGCACCGCCTTCGTGATCTACACGGCGATCGGCATCTGGCTGGGTGCCAGGTCCGCCTGGCGTAACGGTTCTGCCGCGGACCGCTTCCACACGGCGTTCGCCCTGACGCTGTACTCGGTGCCCTCGTTCTGGCTCGGCCTCCTCCTGATCATCACGCTCTCGGTCGGCATCGGCCCGATCCCCGGTCTCTTCCCGACCGGCGGCATGGAGTCCGGGAGCGGGAGCGGCTTCGACCACGTCGTCGACGTGGCGCACCACCTGGTCCTCCCCGTCGTCACGCTCGTCGCCGTCGAGTACGCGCGCACCCTGCTCGTGATGCGCTCCTCGCTGCTGGACGAGATGGGCAGCGACTACCTGACGACGGCACGGGCGAAGGGCCTGCGCGACGACCTCGTACGCCGCCGCCACGCCGTGCCGAACGCCATGCTGCCGACGGTGACCCTCCTCTTCGTGAACCTGGGCAACACGGTTGCGGGAGCCATCCTCGTGGAGACGGTGTTCTCCTGGCCGGGCCTGGGCGGCCTCTTCTACCAGGCGCTGAGCGTGCCCGACCTGCCCCTCGTGCAGGCGCTGTTCTTCGTCTTCGCCGCCGCGGTGATCCTGATGAACACGCTCGCCGATGTGATCTATCCGCTCCTCGATCCCCGGGTGGGCCGATGACGACCACGACGACCGACACCGCGCGGACCCCCGGCCCGCGCGCCCTCGCCCGGGCCCGCAGGCGCCGTGCCGCGGCCCGTTTCTGGCGTCAGTACCGCGACCACCGGGCCGGGGTCGCGGGTCTCGCCGTACTGGTGCTGATCGCGCTGGTCGCGCTGGCCGCCCCGCTGCTGGTGGGCGCCGGCTCGCAGAGCGTCACGGACGCGCCCGGCGGCCCCCTGGAGCCGCCGAGCGGCGCCTTCCCGCTCGGCACCGACCAGTTCGGCCGGAGCCTCCTGGCCCTGCTGGTCTGGGGCACCCGGGTGTCGCTGACGGTCGGCCTGCTCGCCGCCTTCCTCTCGGTGGCCATCGGCACCCTGGTGGGCATCACGGCCGGTCACTTCAAGGGCTGGTACGGGAACGTCGTCATGCGCGTCACCGACTGGTTCCTCGTGATGCCGACGCTCGTGCTCGCCATCGCCCTGGCCACCGTGCTCTCGCGGTCCCTGTGGACGACGGTCCTCGCCATCGGCGTGACGACCTGGCCGACGACCGCGCGGCTCGTACGGGCGCAGACGCTGTCCGTCGAGTCCCGCCCCTACATCGAGCGCTCCAGGGCGCTGGGCGGCGGGCACGGCCACATCATGTCCCGGCACGTGCTGCCCAACGTGATGCCGCTGGTGCTCGCGCAGACCACGCTGGTGATCTCCACCGCCATCCTCACCGAGGCGACCCTCGCCTTCCTCGGACTGGGCGATCCCACGATCGTCTCCTGGGGCGGGCTGCTCCAGGACGCCCGGGAGGCCGGAGCGGTCAGCTCCGGCAACTGGTGGTACCTCGCTCCGCCCGGACTCGCCATCGCGGTCGTCGCCCTCGCGTTCACGCTCTGCGGCCGCACCGTCGAGTCCGTGCTCAACCCCAGACTGGGGGTGAACCGTTGACCGCCGTGAAGACGGAGACCGTGACGGAGGGCGGGACCGGGCATCCGTTGCTCGAGGTCCGCGACCTCCATGTCACCTACGGATCGGGGGCCCTCGCCGTCCCCGCCGTGCGGGGCGTCGACCTGCGGGTCGACGCGGGGCAGAAGCTCGGCATCGCCGGGGAGTCCGGCTGCGGCAAGTCCACGCTGGCGCTCGCGCTGCTGCGGCTGCTGCCCGCGTCCGCGACCCTGAGGGGAGAGATCCTGCTGGACGGTGAGGACGTCCTCACCATGAAGTGGGGCCGTCTGCGGGCCGTGCGCTGGGCGGGGGCGTCGATCGTCTTCCAGGGCGCCATGCACTCGCTGAACGCCGTGCACCGCATCGGGGACCAGATCGCCGAACCGATTCTGCTGCATCGCCCGTCCACCCCGGCCGCAGCGCGGCGGCGGGCCGGCGAACTGCTCGAGCAGGTGGGGCTCCCCGCGGCGCGGGCCGCCGCCTATCCGCACGAGCTGTCGGGCGGGCAGCGCCAGCGCGTCATGATCGCCATGGCGCTGGCCTGCGACCCGCGGCTGATCATCGCCGACGAGCCGACCACCGCGCTCGACGTGATGATCCAGGCGCAGATCCTGCGGCTGATCGAACGCCTCGTCGCCGACCAGGACCTCGGCCTGATCATGATCAGCCATGACCTGGCCGTCCTCTCCGACACCTGCGACCGCCTCTCGGTCATGTACGCGGGCCGGGTCGTCGAGGAGGGCCCCGCACGGCAGGTCCACGAGAACGCCCGGCATCCCTACGGAAGCGCCCTGTCGGCCGCCTTCCCCCGCATCGGTGACCTGTCCTCCCGGCACGCGCCGCGCGGCCTGCCGGGCGACCCGCCGGACCCGGCCGCCCTGCCGTCCGGCTGTACGTTCCATCCGCGCTGCCCGGTGGCGCTGGACTCCTGCGCCACCGAGGACCAGGAGCTGCGGCACGCCGGCCAGGACCGGCGGGCCGCCTGCGTGCTGGTGGAACCGGGCGCCGTCACGGCATCGGGACCGCACGGCGGCGCCGAGGAATCGAGGAGCATCTCATGACCACCACCCCTCCCGCGGTCCCGCTGCTCAGCGCCGAGGCACTGAAGGTCATGTTCCCCGGCCGCCGCGGGGCGGCTCCGGCCCGAGCCGTCGACGGGGTCGACCTCGACATCCGGCCGGGCGAGATCGTCGCCCTGGTCGGGGAGTCGGGCTGCGGCAAGACCACACTGGCCCGCTCGCTGCTGGGCCTCGTACCCCCCACGTCCGGCCGGGTCACCTTCGGCGGGGAGCCGCTCGGCCGGTCGGCCCGGGCGCTCAAGGCGTACCGCAAGCGGGTGCAGCTGGTGCTCCAGGACCCGAGCGGCTCCCTGAACCCGCGGCACACGGTGTACGACGCGGTGGCGGAGGGACTGCGCATCCACGGGTACGCCGGTGACGAGCGGGCGGCCGTGTCCGGTGCTCTGGCGCGGGCGGGGCTGCGGCCTCCGGAGCGGTTCTTCCTGAAGTACCCGCACGAGCTGTCCGGTGGCCAGCGCCAGCGCGTCGTGATCGCGGGGGCGCTGGTCCTGGAGCCGGAGCTCATCGTCGCGGACGAACCGGTGGCCTCGCTCGACGCGTCCGTGCGGGGCGAGATCCTGGCGCTGCTGCTGCGGCTGCGCGAGGAACTGGGCCTGTCGGCACTGGTCGTGACGCACGATCTGGGCCTCGCCTGGAACATCGCGGACCGGGTGGCGGTGATGTATCTGGGCCGCATCGTGGAGACGGGTGACGTGGAGCAGATCCTCACGGCACCCCGTCACCCGTACACCCGGGCACTGCTGTCCGTGCTGCCGGAGGCGGAGGGCGAGCCGGTGATCCTGACGGGCGAGCCGCCGGACCCCTCGAAGGTGCCGCCCGGCTGCCGCTTCCACGCCCGCTGCCAGGTCCTCGCCTCGGGCGAGGCCGAGCGTGCGGGAGTGGCGGACGCGTGCCGTACGAAGGACCTGCCGGTGCTGGCGGGCGGTGCGGAGACGCGGGTGGCGTGCCACTGGGCGGCGGCTTCGGTGGGCGCGGTCACCTGAGGCGACGCGGCGGGGGCGGTACCGGGCCGGCGGCCTCTCCTGCGGGTGCGCTTCCGCGGCCCGCGAACGCGGCGAGCCCGGGGGCCTCCGGCCCAGGGCCGGCGCGCCCGCGCCTCCCGGCCGTGGAGGGCAGGGACCACCGGCACTCGTCCAGGACACGCCCGGCACCGCCTCCCGGCCGGTGCCGGGCCCGTCCGCGAGGTGCTCCGACCGGAAGGTCAGGCCCCGTTCCGCCGGGTCCGGTGGATGGCTCCCGTCAGCTCGCTCAGCGGGCGCCCCGTACCGCCCCAGCGGTGCCGGACGATCTCGGCGGCGATGGACACCGCCGTCTCCTCCGGTGTTCGGGCCCCGAGGTCGAGGCCCACGGGTGAGGCGAGGCGTGCCAGACCTTCCTCGTCCACCCCGGCCTCCCGCAGCCGGGCGATCCGGTCGGCGTGGGTGCGGCGGCTGCCCATGACACCGATGTACGCGGCGGGCGTCCGCAGCGCGGCCACCAGCAGCGGCACGTCGAACTTCGGGTCGTGCGTCAGCACGCAGACGACCGTGCGCGCGTCGACCTCGGTCGAGGCGAGGTAGGCGTGCGGCCACGCGCGGACGACCTCGTCGGCCGTGGGAAAGCGCTGCCGGGTGGCGAAGGCCGGGCGGGCGTCGCAGACCGTCACCCGGTAGCCGAGGAAGGAACCGATCCGGGCCGTCGCCGCCGCGTGCTCGATCGCCCCGAAGACCAGCATGCGGGGCGCGGGTGCGAACGACTGGACGAAGACGGTCACGTCCTGCATCCGCCGCTCGCCGTGCGCGCCGTAGCGGTTCTCCGCCGTCGCCCCCTGGGCGAGGAGCCCGCGCGCGTCGTCCGTGACGGCGGCGTCGAGCCCTTCGTCACCGAGCGAGCCGCTGACCCGGTCGGCCAGGACCAGGCGGCGGGATCCCGCGGCCCCGGCCGGGGCCACCACGGTCGCGACCGCGACGCTCTCCCCGGCGGCGACGAGATCGGCGAGCTCGCACAGCCGGTGCCGGTCCGCCGTCGAGACACAGGGCTGGACCAGCACATCGATCGTCCCGCCACAGGTCAGCCCCACCCCGAACGCCTCGTCGTCGCTGATGCCGTAGCTGCGCAGCCGCGGGACGCCGGTGCTGAGCACTTCGGCGGCCACCTCGCACACGTCGCTCTCCACGCAGCCCCCGGAGACACTCCCCGCGACTCTCCCGTCGGCGTGCACCGCCATCGCGGCGCCCGGCCCGCGCGGCGCACTGCCCCGGACCGCCACGACGGTGGCGAGGGCGAAGGGCGTCCCGGCGGTGTGCCAGTCGCGCAGTTCGGAGAGTAGTTCACGCACGGTGCGGGCCTCCCGGTCTCGTCGTCCCCTTCCTCCGACGATGCCCGGGTGAGGGCCTGCCCACCACCTGGCCGGTGCTCCTCCCGGCGAGCTCGGCCCCGTCGCACCGCCCGCCCACCTCACGGTCGCCGGGACGGAGGTCGAGGGGCGAGCCGTCCTGAACGCTCCGTCCGGCGACCTCGTGAAGGGCTCTCGGAATGGCGCTGCACCTGGCCTCACAACTCAACAGCGGCATACGATAGTTGAGGGAACCTGACGGTCTGGGGGCGGACGTGACGGACGTGATGGACCTCGCGAATGCCGCGGTGGAGGCAGTGGCACAGGGGACCGCCGGTGCGATCGGCGGCACCGTCGCCGATCTGGTGCGCCGCCGGTTGAGCGGCATCGGCCGGCAAGACGCAGCCGTCGCAGCGGTGCAGGAGTCTCCGGACGATCCCGACGCGCGCTCGCGGTTGCGCGAAAGGCTGGCGGAGGTGCTGTCCGAGGATCCGGCGTTCGCCGCGGAACTGGCGAGCGTCCTTGCCCTGCCCCGGCCGAACGTGGCGTCCACCGTTTCGCACAGCATCAACGTCGACCGCGGCAGCCGCGCCCGTGGCACCTTCGTGCTCGGCGATCAGGCGGTCACCAAGATCCGCAAGGGCGATCCCTGGGCGCTCATGGCGGTTGTCGCGGCAGTCGCCGTGATGGCGCTCTTGATCTACGGGATCATCCGGTCGGCCACCGATGACGACGGCCCGCCGTCGGCCGCGCCAGGACACAGGGTCACCGCGCTCGAGGACCCCACGACGATCAAGGCTGTCGCCCCGGATCTCCACAGCATGCCGAGCGGCTGGACCAGCAGGGAGTCCACGTCTCTCACGACGGGTGGTGCCGCCTGCCGGGAACTGCCGGCAGACCGGTGCCCAGGGCTCCTCGGCGTGGCCCAGGGGGCCTTCGACAGCCCTTACGACCAGGAAGCGATCTTCGTCGTGGCGGCGTGGGATTCGGCCGACGCGGCACAAGGCTTCTACGACCGCCTGGCACGGCAGCTGACTAAGGCGGGAGAAGCCACGCAGGTGGCCATGCCGGCCTTCGGTGACCGGTCGATCGCCATGGAGTTCTCGGACGACGACTCGAACGAACACGGCGAAGCGCTGGTACAGGTGGGCACCGTCCTCGTCGCGGTCCGGGAAGGAGACACCGCGCAGTATTACGGGAGATACCAGCTGGATACGTTGCAGGCGCTCACACGCATGGTGGCGGAACGCGCCCAGCAGGCCCAGGACGGGCAGACGCCTTCCGCGACGGTTCGCGGCCTGATCGGCTCGTGACGTCGGGCCGCCCGGGTCCGCCGGAGGCCCTCGGCCGGACTGGCGCGCAGCACGTCACCCGGGGGGTCCCGGTCCGATCCGCGAGCGCCTCCAGGGTTGCGGCGCGGGACGGTCACGACGCGGATCACCGGAGAACGGCCCGCCCCGTTCGGTGGTGGGGAGCCGGGCCGCGCACATCACCCGGCCGACGTCGGCGACGGCCGGGTGCGCCCCGTCCGTGACCGGCTGACGCACGGCGCCCCCTCGTCGAGGACGGGGCTCAGGACCCTTCGTGGGACGAGCCGTGGGCCCGTCCGTAGGCCGCGATCAGCTCACGCGACCGCTGTACGTCGTCGGCCATGGCCACGAGCAGGTCATCGACCGAGTCGAACTTCAGCATGCCGCGCACGTACGCGAGGAAGTCCACGGCGACGTGCAGCCCGTACAGCTCCAGGTCGACGCGGTCGATCGCATACGCCTCGACGGTCCGTTCCGTGCCGTCGAACTGCGGGTTGGTGCCGACCGAGATCGCGGCGGGCATCGCCTCGCCGTTCGCAGTGAGCCAGCCGGCGTAGACGCCGTCGGCCGGGATCGCCGTGTGGGGCAGCGTCTCCACGTTCGCCGTCGGGTAGCCCAGCTCGCGGCCGCGCTGCGCGCCGCGGACCACGATGCCCTCCACCCGGTGGGGCCGGCCCAGGATCTCGGCGGCTCCCTCGACGTCGCCCCGGGCGATCAGGCGGCGGGTGAGCGTGGAGGAGAACGGCTCGCCGTCCCCGGCCTCCCCGCTCACGAAGAGGTCGATGACCTCGACCTGGTAGTCGTACGTGCGGCCGAGCTCGGCCAGGAGCTCGACGTTCCCTGCGGCCTTGTGGCCGAAGCGGAAGTTCGGCCCCTCGATCACCAGCTGTGCGTGCAGCTTGTCGACGAGCACCTTCACGATGAACTCGGCCGGCGCCAGCTTCGAGAAATCGGCCGTGAACGGCAGGATCAGCACCGCGTCCACGCCGAGGTCCGCCATCAACTCGGCACGCCGGTGGTGCGGGGCGAGCAGCGGCGGGTGCGTACCCGGGCGTACGACCTCGCTGGGGTGCGGGTCGAAGGTCACGACGACGGACGGAACGCCCAGCTCGCGCGCCCGCTCCACCGCCCGGCCGACGATCAGCTGGTGCCCGCGGTGCACCCCGTCGTAGGAGCCGATGGTGACGATGCTGCGTCCCCAGCCCTCGGGGATGTCCTCCAAGCCACGCCAGCACTGCACTGTGACCGCTCCTCGCCCGAACCTGTGTACGTGTGTGTGTCCTTACGCAGGTCTAAGACTGCCATGCTCACGTCCCGCCGACTGCATCGGCACCGTCATCGCCGGCTGCGGACCGTCCAGGGCCTCCACCGTGCGCCGGACGCCGGGGCCCACGACCACCGCCCATTCCCGGGGGGCGTCGGCCAGCCACCCGGTGACGAGCGCCGCGAAGCCGGGCACCTCGCGGGCGAGGTCGACGAGTTCGCGGTCGAAGCGCGCGGCCCCCTCGGGCGTCCGTACGAGGAGCATCCCGGTGCGGTGCACCATGGCCCTCGTACGCGCTCGCGGACGCCGCCCGGAACCGGTGGCCGCGGCCCGCAGCAGGGCGGCCGGCACCTCCGGGTCCCGGCCGGTGTCCTGCTCGAAGTCCAGCAGCACCTCCGTCAGCTCGTCCCGCGACGGCCTGGACACCGCACTCCCCGGGGCGGAGAACACCCGGGCCAGCGCGGCGCGCACCGCAGGCGGTACGGGGGGCTCCCGCAACAGGCCGGTCACCAGGGGCAGCAGCAGCGCGCGGGCGGCAGGGCCGTGCTCGAGCCGGCGCTCCACGTACGCGGCCACCCGGTCCGCGGCCCCGGGGCCCGGGTGGGTGTCGATGTACTGCCGCAGGAGGCCGGGGGCGTGCAGGGCCAGCGCGGGGGCGTCCGTTCCCGCCAGCTCCCGCAGGACGTCGTCGGCGGGCTGCCCGGGCAGCGCCAGCCGGGCGTGCAGCGCGGCGAGCACCGGCTCGGGATGCTCGGCGGACACCTCGGCCAGCAGGGCCACGGGCAGCCGCGGGTCCCCGGCGGCGAAGACCCGCAGGGCCTGGGGCAGGTACCGCCCGGCGGTGTGCGGATCCCGGACGAGGAGGGTGAGCGCCTGGGCGTGCAGCACCGCGTCTGCCGGGCGGGCGAGGAGGGCGAGGGCCGCGCCGCGCAGCAGGACGCGGTCGTCGTCCGAGGTAGCGAGGTTCGCGGTCCGCGTGGCGTGGACGGCGGCGGCCGCCCGGCGTTCGGGCCGCTCCTCGTCACGGGCCCAGCGGTCGACGGCCCGGCAGAGCGCGGACGGCTCGTCCTCGGCGAGGGCGGCGAGGAGTTCGGCGGCGCGCGGATGCGGCAGGTCGACGAGCGCTTCCGTCAGGTCGTCGACCGCGAGCTCACGGCGGGCGTACAGCAGGGCCTGGGCGGCCGCCGCCACGGTGAGCCGCATCCCCGCGCCGTCCTCGGTGTGCAGCGGGGTCTCGTCGTCGAACCAGCGGCAGAGCAGGGGCTGGACGGTACGGGGGCAGGCGGTGAGGCGCCGGGCCACGGCGTCGAGGTAGCGCTCCTCACCGTCGGGGCGCGGAGCGCTGTCGGCGGGCACGAGCCGGCGCAGGAGGTCGAGGCGGTCCGCCTCCGGAAGCCGGATCCGCCGCCAGAACCAGGGGCCAAAGGCGGCGTACGGGCCGGGCGCGGCTCCCCCGTCGTCCCGGGAGCGCCGGGTGACCCGCCCGGCGAGCACCCGCAGCACACCGAGGTAGGGCAGTGCGTCGGGCACGCGCAGCAGGCTCTCGCGGAGCACGTGGGCCGCCCACCAGGCCGCGTCGGCGTGCCGGCCTGCCGGGGGGCCGCCCCGGCCGGCCGACAGGCGGTCCATCGCCCCGATCAGGTCGGCCATGCGGTGGGCGGGCGCGGCGCTCCCCCTGCGGCGTTCCAGCAGGAGCATCGCCTGGATCACCGGGCCGATACGGTGACGCGGTACCGGGAGGTTGCGGGGCTCCGCCGGGACGGACGGTACGCCCGGCTCCGCCGCGGCCACCGGGCCCGTCAGCTCCGCCGGGCGTGCCCGCCCCGCCGCCACCGGCCGTACCGGCACCGCGGGTCCCGCCCGGTCCGGCCGGGTGAGGGGCCACGCCTCCCCGCCCTGCCCGCCCGGGCCGGCCTGCTCCGGCCCGTCCTCCGCGTGCCAGCGGTGGACCAGCGACCGCAGCGCGGCGTCGAGATCCAGGTGGGCGCCCTGCAGCCAGTCGCCCAGTTCCTCGTCGGCGAAGCGGTATCCGGCGCCCGCCGGGACCAGGAGGCCCTCGGTGAGGACCGCCGACGCCCACCCCGTGCGCCAGGGGAAGATCTCCTCGAAGGCCGCCCTGTCCAGCTCGCCCTGGCCCGGCCCGAGGCAGCGCCGGGCCACCTCGTGGACCCGGCCGGCCACCTTCGCCGCCAGTCTGCGGACGGCCGTCCCCCGGAGCCGGGGTTCGGCCTGGGAGCCGATCCGGACGGCGATCCGTACGCACGTCAGGTCCAGATGGGCGGCGAAGACCTCGTCCGTGCCCGGCCGCCCGGGCACGTCGGGCGGCAGTGCCTCCCGCACCCCGGCGAGCAGACGCAGCGTGAGGGGGTGCCGGTCGTGGCCCGGAGCGATCGCCCCCGGCGGGATGCCGTACCGCTCCCTGGCCCGTTCGGCCTGCCCGGCGGTGAGGTCGCCGAGCCGGACCGCGGGCGGAAGTCCCCGGGCGGGCCGCTCCGGGACGTGCAGGGCGCCGGGGGGATACAGCGCCCCCGCGGTCTCCCAGTGCTCCGGGCGGCAGGCGACGACCATCCGCGCGCCGTGGGAGCGGAGCCAGCCGGCCGTCCCCCCGGTCCACGCGACGAGCCGGTGGGCCAGCGGCGGGGGCATCTCCTCCGGTCCGTCCACCACGACCAGCAGCGGGCTGCCGGACGCGGCGGCGAGGGCGGCGATCCGTTCGGGGGTGGCCGTCGCCATGTCGCCCGGTGCGCCGGCGGCGGCGACGATCCGCGCGGAGCGGCGGAGCACCCGGGCCATCGCGTCGGCCACGCAGGTGTCCTCGGCCAGCAGGTCGGCCCCGCGCAGCCAGAGCGTGAGGGCGGGTACGGCGCCGCGGGCCCGGCGGGCGGCCAGCTCGGCCAGCTCGGTGGTGCGGCCCGTCCCGGGTCCGCCGACCAGGCCCAGCACGGAGCCCGTACCGGTCTCGAAGGCGGTGAACTCGGCGCCGATGTAAGGGCGTTCCACCGGCTCCGCACCGTCCGGACGGCCCGGGTGGCCGAGGGAGGTGGCGGTCAGCTGCAGTGCTCCGGCGAGGTTGAGGTCGCATCCGTAGCCGGGAACGCTGCCGGCGTTGCGCCGCAGCAGCTCGCGCAGTGGCCCGTGCCCCGCGCCGGCGGTGATCGGCACCACGAGCCCGGCCGCCTCGTGTCCGGCGCGCAGAGCGGTGGAGAGCACCCCGAGGACGGCGCCGGTGCGCGGATCGGTCACCGGTCCGCCGACGGCTGCCCCGCCCGAACGCACCGCGTCGCGCCCGTCCGTGCCGAGGGCGAGCTCCAGGGTCTCCCCCAGCGCGTGCTCGCGCCCGCCCTCCGTGTACGTGGCAGGCGTCGTCCCGAGTACCCGCGCCTCCCGCAGGCCGTGGGCGGCGATCCGCACGTACGTGCCCGTCTCGATCCGGTCGCGTACGGCGATGGGGAGCGGCTCCACGTCGAGGATCCCGGGCCCGCCGGTGCGGAGCAGGGCGAGGCCGAGCTCCGGCAGGGCGGTGATGTCGTCGGGGCCGAGTGCGCGACTGCGGCCGTCCGCCGTGTGCAGCACCACGCCTCCGGCCGGGGCGACGGCCTGATGGCAGGTGAGTACGGTGCCGCGGTCGTCCGCGACGAACCCGGTCCCCCGCGGCCGGCCGGCCGCGTCGCAGATCCTCACCAGTGCCGACCGGTCCCCGCTGCCCATGCCTCAGACGGTAGGTGCCGGATGATCGGTACGCGTAGCGCGCAGGGCGAACGCGCCCCCCGCACACCCCCCAGTCACTCCGAGCGCCCGTCCGGTGGGGTGAAAACGCCGGCTTCCCTGGACAGGGATGGCCGGCGGAGGGGGATCGTGGAGCGGGCATCGGGAGGACTGCCCGCTCCACGACGGGACGGCTGTACGGACTCTCGTCAGGCGAAGACGGCGAGGCTCCTGGCCTTGCCCTTCTGCTCCTCGACCAGCACGAGGAAGGTCCCGTCGGGCCCGAAGACGGCGACCGGCCCGGGCGGAGAGGCCGGCATGTCCAGCCGTACGCCGTTGAGCAGCAGCCTGGCCCGTTTCTCGTCCACGTCCCACCGGGGGAACGCGGAGGCGGCCGCCTCGGACACCGGCATCACCGTCAGCTCCTGCTGGTGCTGCTCGAGCGTCCTGGCGGCGTCGAGCCCGTACGGGCCGACCCGGGTGCGCCGCAGCGCGGTCAGATGCCCGCCGACGCCGAGCCCGGCGCCGAGGTCGCGGGCCAGCGCCCGGACGTACGTCCCCGAGGAGCAGACGACCGAGACGACCAGGTCGACGACGGGCGTGCCGTCCTCCGCGACGGCCTCGCGGACGTCGTAGACGCGGAAGGAGGAGATGGTCACCGGGCGGGCGGGGATCTCGAACTCCTCGCCGCCCCGCACCCGGGCGTACGAGCGCTTGCCGTCGATCTTGATGGCGCTGACCTTGGACGGCACCTGCATGATCGCGCCCGTCAGCGCGGCGACCCCGGCGTCGATGCCCTCCCGCGTCACGCCCGAGGCGTCGGTGGACGAGGTGACCTCGCCCTCCGCGTCATCGGTGACGGTGTCCTGGCCGAGCCGGATCGTCCCGAGGTACTCCTTCTCGGTCAGTGCGAGATGGCCGAGCAGCTTCGTCGCCCTCTCGACGCCGAGCACCAGGACGCCGGTGGCCATCGGGTCCAGCGTGCCGGCGTGACCGACCCTGCGGGTGCGGGCGATACCGCGCATCTTGGCCACGACGTCGTGCGAGGTGAAGCCGGACGGCTTGTCGACGATGACAAGGCCGTCCGGCGTCCTGTCCTGCTTGTTCTGCGTCATGCGGACGGCGAACCCTCGTCGTTCCCGTCGGACTCGTCGTCCTCGGGCTTGCGGTACGGGTCCGCGTCACCGGCGTAGGCCGCGCCGGAGGACGCCTCGCGGACCTTGGCGTCCGAGGCGCGTGCCCGGTCGAGCAGATCCTCGATCGCCTTGGCGTTGTCCGGCAGGGCGTCCGCCACGAAGGACAGGGTGGGCGTGAACTTCGTCCCCGCCGCCGCGCCGACCGCCGAGCGCAGGACGCCCTTGGCGCTCTCCAGGCCGGCGGCCGCGCTCGCCCGCTCCTCGTCGTCACCGTAGACCGTGTAGAAGACCGTGGCCTCCCGCAGGTCGCCGGTGACACGGGTGTCCGTGACGGTCACGTGTGTGCCCAGACGCGGGTCCTTGATACCGCGCTGCAGTTTCTCGGCGACCACCACCTGGATGAGGTCCGCCAGTTTCTTTGCCCGCGCGTTGTCGGCCACTGGTCCTTCTCCTTCTCAGCCATCGTCTTCGTCGCTGTGCAGCCGCCGTCGTACGGACAGCAGCTCCACCTCAGGCCGGTTCGCGATCATGCGTTCGCACCGGTCGAGTACGTCTGTGAGGTGTCCGGTGTCCCCGGAGACCACGGCAAGACCGATCTCGGCCCTGCGATAGAGGTCCTGGTCGCCCGTCTCCGCGACGCTCACCCCGAACCTGCGGTGGATCTCGGCGACGATCGGGCGGACGACGGAGCGTTTCTCCTTCAGCGACCGTACGTCGCCGAGGAGAAGGTCGAAGGACAGAGTCCCCACATACATGAATGTCCGGATGTCCCGCCGGTTCGGGGTCTGGGCCCCGCCATCGCTTGGCGGGGACACCAGAACCGTACACGGAACGGCCGGGGCCGATCGACGGGAATACGACCCGTCGACCGGCCCCGACCTCCCAGGAGGGACCGGGAGTCACCCCCCGGCCCTCCCCGTGGATCAGCCTCGCGGCTTCTCGCGCATCTCGTACGTCGCGATGACGTCGTCGATCTTGATGTCGTTGAAGTTCCCGAGGTTGATACCGCCCTCGAAGCCTTCGCGGATCTCGGTGACGTCGTCCTTGAAACGGCGCAGACCGGAGATGTTGAGGTTCTCCGCGATGACCTTGCCATCACGCAGCAGGCGCGCCTTGGTGTTGCGCTTGACCTCACCGGAGCGGACCAGCACACCGGCGATGTTGCCCAGCTTGGACGAGCGGAAGATCTCGCGGATCTCCGCCGTGCCGAGCTCGACCTCTTCGTACTCCGGCTTGAGCATGCCCTTGAGGGCCGCTTCGATCTCTTCGATCGCCTGGTAGATGACCGAGTAGTACCGGACGTCCACGCCCTCGCGCTCGGCCATCTGCTCGGCACGCCCTGCGGCGCGCACGTTGAAGCCGATCACGATGGCGTCGGAGCCGGTCGCCAGGTTGATGTCCGACTCGGTGACCGCACCCACACCGCGGTGCAGGACCCGGATGTCGACCTCTTCACCGACGTCGAGCTGGAGCAGCGAGGACTCGAGAGCCTCCACCGAACCGGACGCGTCGCCCTTGATGATGAGGTTGAGCTCCTGGACCAGACCGGCCTTGAGCGCCTCGTCCAGGTTCTCCAGGGAGAACCGGACACCCTTGCGGGCGAAGTTGGCGTTGCGCTCACGGGCGGCACGCTTCTCGGCGATCTGACGGGCCGTACGGTCCTCGTCGACCACCAGGAAGTTGTCGCCGGCACCCGGCACGTTGGTGAGACCCAGTACCAGGACGGGGGTCGAGGGACCCGCTTCCTGGACGTTGTTGCCGTTGTCGTCGAGCATCGCCCGGACACGGCCGTACGCGTCGCCGACGACCATCGTGTCACCGATGCGCAGCGTGCCGCGCTGGACGAGGACGGTCGAGACGGCACCGCGGCCGCGGTCGAGGTGGGACTCGATCGCAATACCCTGCGCGTCCTGCTCCGGGTTGGCCCGCAGGTCGAGCGAGGCGTCGGCGGTGAGGACGACGGCCTCCAGCAGTGCCTCGATGTTGAGGCCCTGCTTGGCGGAGATGTCGACGAACATCGTGTCGCCGCCGTACTCCTCGGCCACCAGACCGAACTCGGTGAGCTGACCGCGCACCTTGGTCGGGTCGGCACCCTCGACGTCGATCTTGTTGACCGCGACCACGATCGGCACGTCGGCCGCCTTGGCGTGGTTCAGCGCCTCGATCGTCTGGGGCATCACACCGTCGTTCGCCGCCACCACGAGGATCGCGATGTCGGTGGACTTCGCACCACGGGCACGCATGGCGGTGAACGCCTCGTGACCCGGGGTGTCGATGAAGGTGATACGGCGGTCCTCGCCGTTGACCTCGGAGGAGACCTGGTACGCACCGATGTGCTGCGTGATACCGCCGGCCTCGCCCGCGACGACGTTCGTCTTGCGGATCGCGTCCAGCAGCCGGGTCTTACCGTGGTCGACGTGACCCATGACAGTCACGACCGGCGGACGGGAGACCAGGGCCTCCTCGCCGCCCTCGTCCTCGCCGAACTCGATGTCGAAGGACTCGAGCAGCTCGCGGTCCTCCTCCTCGGGGCTGACGATCTCGAGGACGTAGTTCATCTCCTCGGCGAGGAGCTTCAGCGTCTCGTCGGAGACGGACTGTGTCGCCGTGACCATCTCGCCGAGGTTCATCATCACGGCGACGAGCGACGCCGGGTTGGCGTTGATCTTCTCCGCGAAGTCGGTGAGGGAGGCACCGCGCGACAGACGGACGGCCTGTCCGTTGCCGCGGGGCAGCATGACGCCGCCGACCGACGGGGCCTGCATGGCCTCGTACTCCTGGCGCCTCTGCCGCTTCGACTTACGGCCACGACGCGCGGGACCGCCGGGACGGCCGAACGCACCCTGTGTGCCACCACGGGCACCCGGGCCGCCGGGACGTCCACCGAAGCCGGGACGGCCGCCGAAGCCGCCGCCACCGCCGGGACGGCCTGCGCCGCCACCGCCACCGGGACCACCGGGACGGCCTGCGAAGCCGCCACCGCCGCCACCGGGACCGGCCGGACGGCCTGCGAAGCCGCCGCCACCGGGACGACCGCCGCCGCCACCGGGACGACCGCCGCCGCCACCGGGACCACGGCCACCGCCACCGGGACCACCGCCGGGACGCGGACCCGCGGCGGGACGCTGCGGCATCATGCCCGGGTTCGGACGGTTACCCGAGGGGGCACCGCCCGGCCGGGGAGCCTGCGGACGGGGCATGCCGCCGGGGGAAGGACGTGCGCCACCCTGGCCCTGCGGGCGCGGGGCGCCGCCGGGACCACCCTGCGGGCGCGGGGCGCCGGGGCGCTCCTGACCGCCGCCGGGGCGCGGGGCACCGCCGGGACGGGGCGCCTGGGGGCGCGCCATGCCGGTGGAACCGCCGGAGGTGAAGGGGTTGTTGCCCGGACGAGGGCCGGCCGGGCGTGCGCCGGGCCGTCCGGAGGCACCCGGTGCGCCCTGGCCGGCGGGACGCGCGGGGCGGTCGCCGCCACGCTCGCCACCACGGCCGCCGTCACGCTGACCGCCGGCCGGAGCCGGACGGGCGGGGCGGGGACCGGGGGTGGCACCCGAGGGACGCGGGGCCTGCTGGGGTGCGGCCGGCTGCTGGGCCGGGGCCGGTGCCGAGAACTCGGCGGCGGGCACCGGAGTGACCGGGGCCGGCTTCGGCGCGGGCTTCGGGCCCGGACGCGGGCCTGCGGAGGGTGCCGCGGGGGTGCTGCTCACCGGGGTCTCGGCCGCGGCCGGCTTGGGGGCCGGGGCGCCGGGCTTCGGGGCAGCGGGACGTGCCGCAGCGGCCGGGGAGGGCGCTGCGGGCTTCGCGGGGGCGGCCTTGCGGGGCGCCCCGGGCTTCGCAGCGGACCTGCCGGCGTTGCCGCCGGGCCCCTGCAGTGCGTCGGTCAACTTGCGTACAACCGGCGCCTCGATCGTCGAGGACGCCGAACGGACGAATTCACCGAGTTCTTGGAGCTTGGCCATGACGACCTTGCTCTCGACGCCGAACTCCTTGGCGAGTTCGTATACCCGGACCTTAGCCACTTCGCTCCTTTTAGGTCCGGGTTACCGCCGGACCGTCGCTACTTCATGGGCGTACTCATCGCGTACTCATCGAGTGCTCATCGCAATCTCGACCTACTTCCAACTCGCGAGGTACCTGACCGCACGGGGACCCGTGCCGTTCATTTTTCCTGCTGTGTCACCCGCTCGACGAACCGCTGCAGTACCGCGGTGCCGAACGGCCCCTTGGCCTTGAAGGCCCGGGGGAATGCCCGGCGGCGGACCGCCAGGTCGAGACAGACGGAGGCGGGGTGCAGATACGCACCCCGGCCGGGCAGCGTACCGCGTGGATCAGGGACGACCTCTCCCTCGTCCACCACGGTGCGCAGCAGCTCGCTCTTGGCCGCCCGCTCCCGGCATCCCACACAGGTTCGCTCGGGGCAAGCGCGGGCGTGCGTCCGGCCAGACACGTCTAAGTCTACCTCCCCGCACCGACCTCACCCCTGCGGGGCAAAAATCGAACGGATGTTGTCGTGATCTCAGCGGCTTCGCGCCTCGATCTATTCCTTCGTCCCTTGCCCGGGGCGGTCCGCACCGGGCAAGGCGGCCAGGTCAGCCGCGCTCCGCACGCTCCCGGGCACGCTCGGCCCGCTCGCGGTCGGCCGTCTCCCGCTCGGCGTCGGTCTCGGTGTCCGGGCGGATGTCGATGCGCCAGCCGGTGAGCCGCGCGGCGAGGCGGGCGTTCTGGCCCTCCTTGCCGATGGCCAGGGAGAGCTGGTAGTCGGGGACAGTGACCCGGGCGGAACGGGTGCCGAGGTCCACGACCTCGACCTTGCTCACCCGGGCGGGTGACAGCGCGTTGGCCACCATCTCGGCGGGGTCGTCGGACCAGTCCACGATGTCGATCTTCTCGCCGTGCAGCTCGGCCATGACGTTGCGCACCCGGCTGCCCATCGGGCCGATGCAGGCGCCCTTGGGGTTCAGGCCGGCCCGGGTGGAGCGTACGGCGATCTTGGTGCGGTGGCCGGCCTCGCGTGCGATGGCCTCGATGACGACCGAGCCGTCCGCGATCTCCGGGACCTCCAGCGCGAAGAGCTTCTTCACCAGGTTCGGGTGCGTGCGGGACAGCGTCACGGAGGGACCGCGCACACCCTTGGCCACGCGTACGACGTAGGTGCGCAGCCGCAGGCCGTGGGTGTACTCCTCGCCCGGCACCTGCTCCTGGACCGGCAGGATCGCCTCCAGCTTGCCGATGTCGACCAGGACGTTCTTCGGGTCCTTGCCCTGCTGGACGACGCCGGTGACGACGTCGCCCTCGTGGCCCGCGTACTCGCCGAACGTCCTGTCGTCCTCGGCGTCGCGCAGCCGCTGCAGGATGACCTGCTTGGCGGTGGTCGCGGCGATACGGCCGAAGCCGGACGGGGTGTCGTCGAACTCCTTGGGCTCCTGGCCCTCCTCGAGGTCGGCCGGGTCCTCCTTCGCCCACACCGTGACGTGGCCGCCGGCGTCCAGCTCCACCCGCGCACGGCGGTGGCTGCCCTCGGTGCGGTGGTACGCGATGAGGAGGGCCGACTCGATCGCCCCGACGAGCACGTCGAAGGGGATCTCCTTGTCCTGCGCCAAGCCCTTCAGAAGCTTCACATCGATGTCCACGGCTACGCCTCCTCTTCCTTCTTGTCCTTGCGGTTGAATTCGATCTCCACGCGGGCCTTGGCGATGTCGCCGAAGGCCACGCGGCGTGCCGTGGGCTTGCGGCCCTTGACGCCCGGCACCTCGAGGTCCAGCCCTTCGTCGTCGACCCCGAGGATGCGGGCGACCAGTTCCCCGCCGTCGTGGAGGGTCAGTCCGGCCAGCCGGCCGACGGCCCGTACGTAGTGGCGGTGCTCGGTCAACGGGCGCTCGGCACCCGGAGAGCTCACTTCCAGGACGTACTCGCCCTCACCCATCGCGTCGGTCGCGTCGAGCGTCTCGGAGATGGTGCGGCTCAGCTCGGCGCAGGTGTCGAGCTCCACGCCGTCGTCGGAGTCCACGACGACCCGCAGCACCCGGCGGCGGCCTGCCCGGGAGACCTCGATCTCCTCGAGGTCCAGCTCCTTGGCGCTGACGAGCGGTTCGAGCAGCCCGCGCAGCCTCTCGCTCTCGGTCGTGCTCATCCGGGTGACTCCTCGGCCGCGTGTGCTGTTGTGGGGATCGTCGCGTGTCAGGTCAAAGGGTATCCGGTCCGCAGGGGTGTTGCCGTCCGCCTCCCGCCCGGACGCGGGTACGCTCGCCTGCGGTGATCACTTCCAGACAGAAACCGTCATAAAGCGGCTCGAAGGAGACAAGTGCGGCGCACGGGGACGACGCGCAGGGGTGCGTTGACGACGACGGGAGCCCTCGCCCTGGGCGCCGTCCTGACCGGCTGCGGCGACGGCGGGGACGGCGGGGAACGACGGAAACCGGCCGGCGCGGATGCCCGGACGGCCTCGCTCCGCGCCCAGAAGGCACTCCGGGCGGCCGCCGCCCGGGCCAGCGCCGCGCTGCTCACCCGGTACGAGAGGGCCGCGTCCGCCCACCCGGCCACGGCGGCCGGCCTCGCGCCCCTGAGCGCCGCCGTGCGGGAGCACGCCGCGGCCCTGGGCGCGCCCGTGAGGGCCACCACGCCCGCACCCGTGGACCCGGCGGCCGCCCCCGACGCGAGGACGGCACTCAAGGAGCTGGCCGCCGCGGAGCGGGCCCTGGCCGACGACCGCGCCAGGGCCCTGCTGGAGGCCGAACCGGAACTGGCCCGCCTGCTGGCCTCGCTCGCCGCGGCCGGTGCCGTCCACGCGTACCTGCTCAACGAACTGGCCGAGGAGACGCCGTCATGACACGAGGGGCCGGACGGGAAGGGCGGGACCGGGCCGCGGACGGCGACGCGTCGGGGACGCTGCGCGCCGCCCAGGCCGCACTCGCCGCCGAACACGCCGCGGTGTACGGCTACGGGGTGCTGGGCGGCCGTCTGGAAGGCGGCCGGCGCGCCGAGGCGGCAGCCGCCCACGCCGGGCACCGGGCACGGCGGGACGCGCTGGTGCGGACGGTGGGCGGTCTGGGCGGCAGGCCGGTGGCGGCGGACGCGGCGTACGCGCTGCCGTTCGCGGTGCGGGACCCGGCGGGCGCGATGCGGCTCGCCGCCGTGCTGGAGGACCGGGTCGCGGGTGTCTACTCCGACCTCGTACGGGCAGCCCGGGGCCCGCTCCGGCAGGAGGCCGCGGGGGCGCTGCGGGAGGCCGCCGTGCGTGCCGTGCGCTGGCGCGGCAGCGGCGTAGCCTTTCCGGGGCTCGCCGAGAAGGCCGGGGCACATCCGCCGGAGACCACGGCGGAGGCAGGCGCCGAGGGCGTCACGCCCTGAAGCAGCTCTGAAAGGGAACAAGGCAGGTATGGGTTTCGAACCGCCGCAGCGTCTGGTGCGAGCGCTCGGCGAGACGTACGGGGAAGCGGCCGCCGCCGACTGGCTGGGCAGGCTCCCCGCGCTCACCGAGGAGGCACTGTCGGCGGCGGGACACGACGTCGCCGTGGACCGGGTGGTCGCGCCCGGCGGGCGCAGCAGCCTCGTCCTCCTGGTGCACCGCCGGGACGGCACACCCGCCGTGCTGAAGATCGCGCCCGCCGGCGCCGCCCCCGCCCTGGAACGGGCGGCTCTCGCGCAGTGGGACGGGTGGGGCGCGGTGCGGCTCCTGACGCCCGGGGACGGCGCGGCGCCCGAGGGCTCCCTGCTGCTGGAGCGGCTGCACCACGAGGTGTCCCTGCGCTCCCTGCCCGACGCCAAGGCCCTGCTGGAGGCGGCGGGCACGGTGCGGCGCCTGTGGGTCGAGCCCCCGCCCGGTCATCCCTACGAGTCCGTCCAGGAGCGCACCGGCCGGCAGGCCGGGCCGATGCTGGCCGTCGCCGCGGCCGATCCGGCGCTGGAGCCCCTGGTCTCCGAAGCCCTGGCGGCCCGCGCGGAACTGGTCGCGTACGCCCCGGAACTCCTGCTGCTGCACGGCAACTTCCGGCAGAGCAAGGTGCTCTCCGGCGAGCGGTCCCCGTGGCTCGCGGTCGGCCCGGAGCCCCTGGTGGGTGAGCGCGCGTACGACCTGGCACGACTGGTACGCGACCGGGTCGAGGACCTGATCGCCTCGCCCGGCGGTGCGGCGACCGCCCGCCGGCGGATCAGGAAGCTCGCGGACTCCCTGGAGGTGGACCAGGCGCGGCTGCGCGGCTGGACGCTGTTCCGGGCCGTGGAGTCCGGCACACGTGCGCTGGCGGCGGGGCGCCGCCAGGACGGCGAACTCTCGCTGGAGTTCGCAGGCTGGCTCTGAGCGGGCGGTCCGGACCGCGTTCCCGGACGGCGGCCGGACCGTCCGTCACGGCGGAGGCCCCCCACGCGCTCGCGTGGGGGGCCTCCGCCGCCGGTTCAGGCCCGGGCGGCCAGACGGGCGACCGCCTCCTCGACGGTGAGCTCCTCGCGCTCGCCCGTGCGGCGGTCCTTCAGCTCCAGGACGCCCTCGGCGGAGCGGCGGCCGGCGACGAGGATCTTCGGGACGCCGATCAGCTCGGCGTCGGTGAACTTCACACCGGGCGAGACACCCGCGCGGTCGTCGACCATGACCCGGACACCTGCGGCGTTCAGCTTCTCGGCCACGTCGAGGGCCAGCTCCGTCTGGAGCACCTTGCCGGCGGCGACGACGTGGACGTCGGCCGGCGCGACCTCGCGGGGCCAGCACAGGCCCTTCTCGTCCGCGGTCTGCTCGGCCAGCGCGGCCACGGCGCGCGAGACGCCGATGCCGTACGAGCCCATGGTGACGCGCACGGGCTTGCCCTGCTGGCCGAGGACGTCGAGGGCGAAGATGTCGGTGTACTTGCGGCCCAGCTGGAAGATGTGGCCGATCTCGATGGCGCGGTCCACCTGGAGGCCGGCGCCGCAGTTGGGGCAGGGGTCGCCCGCCTCGACGACGACGACGTCGAGGTAGTCGTCGACCTCGAAGTCCCGGCCCGCGACGACGTTCTTCGCGTGCGTGTTCTCCTTGTTGGCGCCGGTGATCCAGGCGGTGCCGGGGGCGACGCGGGGGTCGGCGATGTAGCGGACCTTCTCCAGACCCTGCGGGCCGACGTAGCCGCGCACCAGGTCGGGGCGGCCCACGAAGTCCTCGGCGGTGACGAGCTCGACGACGGCCGGGGCGAGGTGCTCGCCGAGCTTGCCGAGGTCGACCTCGCGGTCACCGGGCACGCCCACGGCCACGATCTCGCCGTCGACCTTGACCAGCAGGTTCTTCAGGGTGGCGGAGGCCGGGACGCCGAGGTGGGCGGCGAGCGTCTCGATGGTGGGGGTGTCCGGGGTGTCGAGCTCCTCGACGGGGCCGGCCGCCGAGGCGTCCGCGGCGGTGGCCTTGTAGGTCACCGCCTCGGTGTTGGCGGCGTAGTCGCAGTTCGGGCAGTCGACGAAGGTGTCCTCCCCGGCGGGTGCCGGGGCGAGGAACTCCTCGGACGCGGAGCCGCCCATGGCGCCGGAGACGGCCGAGACGATGCGGTGGTCGAGGCCGAGCCGCTCGAAGATCCGGATGTAGGCGGCGCGGTGCAGCTGGTACGCCTCGACGAGGCCTTCGTCCGTGGTGTCGAAGGAGTACGAGTCCTTCATCTGGAACTCGCGGCCGCGCAGGACACCGGCGCGGGGGCGGGCCTCGTCGCGGTACTTGGTCTGGATCTGGTAGAGGATCACGGGCAGGTCCTTGTAGGACGAGCACATGTCCTTGACGACCTGGGTGAAGATCTCCTCGTGGGTGGGACCGAGGAGATAGTCGCTGCCCTTGCGGTCCTGGAGCCGGAACAGCAGGTCGCCGTACTCGTCGTACCGGCCGCTGGCCTCGTACGCCTCCTTGGGCAGCAGGGCGGGCAGCAGCACCTCCTGGCCGCCGATGGCGTCCATCTCCTCGCGGACGACGCGGGTGACGTTCTCGAGGACCTTCTTGCCGAGCGGGAGCCAGGTCCAGATGCCGGCCGCGGTGCGACGTACGTACCCGGCCCGGACGAGGAGCTTGTGGTTGAGCGTCTCGGCGTCCGCCGGGTCGTCGCGCAGTGTCTTGATCATCAATCGGGACATGCGCTGGACCTGGGCCATGATGAACTCCTGCTCGCAAGGGTGATGGCCCGAGGTTAGCCGGGCGCCCCGCGCGGGCGGAAATCCATAACGCCCGGTGGCCGGGTGAAGCGGCGTCTCAGCGGCGGAGCGGAAGAGGCGCGCCCATCACCGCGTACGGCTTCGGGGCACCGGGGAAGAGCACCTGCCGGGCCAGGTCCTGGTAGCCGAGCGACCGGTACAGGCCCCGGGCCGGGCTGTCGGTGTCGATCGCGGAGAGGATGGAACGGGGCTGGTCGACGGCGTCCGTGATGGTGGTGATCAGGCGCCGGCCGATGCCGCGCTGCTGGAAGTCCGGATGGACGTGGAGTTCGGTGATCACGAACGAGTCGTCGAGCCAGGCCTCGGAGCCGGTGGCGCGGAGGTAGGGCTCGACGACCGTGGACCACCAGTGCGCGCGGTCGTTGGGGAGCCCGTAGACGAACCCGACGAGCCGTCCCGCGGCGGTGGTGGCCCCGAGGGCGCGGGCCCGCGGGTGGTCGAGGTGCCTGAGGACGATGTGGCGGCGCACGGCGATCTCGTCCTCGCCGAGACCGAAGGCACGGGCCTGCACGTCCAGCGCCTCGTCGACACGGGCGGCGAGGTCGACCGGTCCGACCAGGATGCCTGGGGCCCCGGAGCCCCTGGGGGATGCGGGGGTTGCTGCTGCCATGCCGGAACCCTACTGGCCGGGTCCCGCGGTCAGAACAGCACGCTCATGAACGCACCGGTCTCCCGGAAGCCGACGCGGCTGTAGGACCTGCGTGCGGCGGTGTTGTAGTCGTTCACGTAGAGGCTGACGACGGGGGCCACATCGGCCAGCGCGTACCGCAGGACGGCCGCCATGCCGCTCTCGGAGAGTCCGCGCCCGCGGTGCGCGGGTGCGACCCAGACGCCCTGGATCTGGCAGGCGCGGGAGGTCGCGGCGCCGATCTCCGCCTTGAAGACGACCTCCCCGTCCTCTATGCGGGCGAAGGAGCGGCCGGCGGCGATCAGCTCGGCGACCCGCGCCTGGTAGAGCAGCCCGCCGTCACCGGCCAGCGGGGAGATCCCGACCTCCTCGGTGAACATGGCCACGCAGGCGGGCATGAGGACGTCCATCTCGTCCTTGCGGACCCGGCGTACGAGAGGGTCGGGCGCGACCTCCGCGGAGGGGCCCTCGGTGACCATGAGCGGCTGGTTCGGCCTGACCTCGCGGGCGGGTCCCCAGCTCGGTTCGAGCAGGCGCCACAGCTGGGCCGTCGGGCCGGCCGGGCCGACGATGGACGAGCAGCGGCGGCCGGCCCGCCGGGCACGGTCGGCGAAGCCCCTGACGGCTTCCGGTGTGGCGCAGATCGGGACGAGGTTGGCGCCGGAATAGCAGAGCGACGTCAGCCGTCCGTCGGCGTACCAGCCCCACATCTCGCCGCCCAGGCGCCAGGGGTCGAGCCCGGCGATCTGCACGCGGGACGTCACGAACGCGTTGTCCACGGGTTCGCTCTCGAGGATGGCGAGCGCGGCGGGGAGCTCGCCGGGGTCGAGGACCCGGGTAGTGGTCTGCGTCAACACTAAGGGGCCTCACCATACGGTCTGCTGATTTCCGCACTGTACCGAACAAGCCTGGGCGACGCCGCCCCCGAGAGGGGCACCGGCTCCGGACAACGCGGCACCCCGAAACGCGTGATCCCCGCAACTCCCTGGATTCCAGGGCGTTGCGGGGATCACGGGAACCGGCCGTGGTCCTGCGGGCCGGCCGTCAGGCAGGAGGGGTCAGCCCGCGATGGAGACCTGGGGCTCGCCGGAGGCGATGCCGTCCTTCTCCATCTGTTCGGCGATCTTCATGGCCTCCTCGATGAGGGTCTCCACGATCTTCGACTCGGGGACGGTCTTGATGACCTCGCCCTTCACGAAGATCTGCCCCTTGCCGTTGCCCGAGGCCACCCCCAGATCGGCCTCACGGGCCTCGCCGGGACCGTTCACCACACAGCCCATCACGGCGACGCGCAGCGGGACCTCCATGCCCTCCAGGCCCGCGCTCACCTCGTCCGCGAGCTTGTACACGTCCACCTGCGCCCGCCCGCACGACGGGCAGGACACGATCTCCAGACGCCGCTGCTTGAGGTTCAGCGCCTCCAGGATCTGCAGACCGACCTTGACCTCCTCCGCCGGCGGAGCCGACAGCGAGACGCGGATCGTGTCCCCGATCCCCTCCGACAGCAGCGCCCCGAACGCCACCGCGGACTTGATCGTCCCCTGGAAGGCCGGACCCGCCTCCGTCACCCCGAGGTGCAGCGGGTAGTCGCACTGCGCGGCCAGCTGGCGGTAGGCGTTCACCATCACGACCGGGTCGTTGTGCTTCACCGAGATCTTGATGTCCCGGAACCCGTGCTCCTCGAACAGCGACGCCTCCCACAGCGCCGACTCCACCAGCGCCTCCGGCGTCGCCTTGCCGTACTTCCTCAGCAGCCGCGCGTCCAGCGATCCCGCGTTCACGCCGATCCGGATCGGGGTGCCCGCGTCCCCCGCGGCCTTCGCGATCTCCTTGACCTTGTCGTCGAACTGCTTGATGTTCCCCGGGTTCACCCGCACCGCCGCGCATCCCGCGTCGATCGCCGCGAACACGTACTTCGGCTGGAAGTGGATGTCCGCGATCACCGGGATCTGCGACTTCCTCGCGATCGTCGCCAGCGCGTCCGCGTCGTCCTGGGTGGGACACGCCACCCGCACGATCTGGCACCCCGACGCGGTCAGCTCCGCGATCTGCTGCAACGTCGCCCCGATGTCCGACGTACGCGTCGTCGTCATCGACTGCACCGACACCGGTGCGTCCCCGCCGACCGCCACCGACCCGACCTGGATCTGACGGCTGACCCGTCGGTCGGCGAGCTTGGTCGGAACGGCCGGCATTCCGAGAGAAATCGCAGTCATGCGCTGAGCATCCCCAAGGTGTGGATCGGTGTGGATCGAGGTCCCGAGAAGGGTGGACTCCGGGCTTCGAGGTTACGTCACCGGAGGTCATCCGGGCGCACCACCGTCGTCGGAGCCGCCGCATGGCGGGCGGCCGGACGCCATCCGTGTGACCGGCCGCCTCCCCCGGGACGGGTGAGCTGTCAGGTGATCTTCACCGGGTTCACGATGTCCGCGACGAGGACGAGCAGCGTGAAGCAGATGAAGACGCCGGCGACGACGTAGGCGACCGGCATGAGCTTGGCCACGTCGAACGGGCCGGGGTCGGGCCGCCGGAAGACCCGGGCCACGTTGCGGCGCAGCGATTCCCAGAGCGCGCCCGCGATGTGCCCGCCGTCCAGCGGCAGCAGGGGCAGCATGTTGAAGAGGAACAGCGAGAGGTTGAAGCCGGCCAGCAGGAACAGCATCATCGCGATCTGGTTCTGCGCCGGGACGTCGAGGTTCATCACCTCGCCGCCGATCCTGGCCGCGCCGACCACGCCGACCGGCGAGTCGTCTGCGCGCTCGCCGTCGCTGAACGCCGCGTTCCACAGGTCGGGGATCTTGGAGGGCAGGGCGATGATCGAATCGACGCCGTTCTCGATCATGTCGCCCATGCGGACGACCGAGTCGCCGAAGGAGAGCGGAAGGATCTCGGTCTTGGCGGCGAAGCCGAGGTACCCGGCGCTGACGTACTGGCCGGGGACGACCTCGCCGTGGGAGTCCTTCCTGGCTACGGCGTTCTTCTGGAGTACGGCGTTCAGGGTCTGTTCCCTGCCGTCACGCTCCACGGTGATGGTGGCCGGGCCGATGGTCTGCCGGATCCGGTCCGAGAGGGTGGCCCAGTCGTCGATCCGCTGTCCGTCGAAGGCGACGATCGTGTCGCCCTCGCGGAGCCCGGCGGCCCGGGCGGGCGAGACGGGGTCGGACGCCTTGCAGGCGTCGCGGTTCTCGCTCTGGGCGATCACGCACTTCTGGACGCCCGCGACCTCGGTGGTCTGGGTCTGGAAACCGAAGGTCATCGCCACGCCCATGAAGATCGCGACCGCCAGCACCAGGTTCATGAAGGGCCCGGCGAACATCACGATCACGCGCTTCCAGGGCTTGCGCGTGTAGAAGAGGCGTGAGTCGTCGCCCGGCTGCAGTTCCTCGAAGGCGGCCGACCGGGCGTCCTCGATCATGCCCCGCCAGGGTGAGGTGGAACGCGCTTCGAGCCTGCCGTCGGGACCGGGCGGGAACATGCCGATCATCCGGATGTAACCGCCCGCGGGGATGGCCTTGATGCCGTACTCGGTGTCGCCCTTCCTCCGCGACCAGATGGTCGGGCCGAAGCCGACCATGTACTGGGGCACCCGGATGCCGAAGAGCTTGGCGGTCGAGAGGTGGCCGAGTTCGTGCCAGGCGATCGAGAACAGCAGACCCACGGCGAAGATGGCGATCCCCAGGACCGTCATCAGGATCGTCGTCATACTCATGCGTGCGCCTCCGCTGTCGCTTCCGCCGAGAGCTCCCGGGCCCGGGCCCGGGCCCAGGTCTCCGCTTCGAGGACGTCCGCGACCGTCAGTGAAGTTCCCGTGGCGGGGGTGCCGTGTTCGGTCACCACCGTGGTGACCGTATCCATGATGCCGTTGAACGGCAGCCGTCCCGCCAGGAACGCCTCCACGCACTCCTCGTTGGCGGCGTTGAACACCGCGGGGGCGGTACCGCCCAGCGCGCCCACGTGCCGCGCGAGCCCGACGGAGGGGAACGCCTCGGTGTCCAGCGGGAAGAACTCCCAGCTGGAGGCCGTCGTCCAGTCGAACGCGGGGGCCGCGTCCGGAACCCTCTCGGGCCAGCCCAGACCGATGGCGATGGGGCCCCGCATGTCGGGCGGGGTCGCCTGGGCGAGGGTGGAGCCGTCGGTGAACTCCACCATCGAGTGGACGTACGACTGGGGGTGGACCACGACCTCGATGCGGTCGAACGGGATGTCGTAGAGGAGGTGCGCCTCGATGACCTCCAGGCCCTTGTTGACGAGCGTCGCCGAGTTGACCGTGATGACGGGGCCCATCGCCCACGTCGGGTGCGCCAGGGCCTGCTCGCGGGTCACGTCGGCCAGCTCGCTCCGGGTGCGTCCGCGGAACGGCCCGCCGGAGGCGGTCACGACGAGCTTGCGGACGTCGGCGCGGGTGCCCGCGGCCAGCGCCTGGAAGAGCGCGGCGTGTTCGGAGTCGACCGGGATGATCTGCCCCGGGGCGGCCAGGGCCTTCACCAGCGGGCCGCCGACGATCAGCGACTCCTTGTTGGCGAGGGCGAGGGTGCGGCCCGCCCTCAGCGCGGCGAGTGTCGGGGCGAGACCGATCGAGCCGGTGATGCCGTTCAGCACGGTGTGGCAGTCGCTCGCGGCGAGCTCCGCGGCGGCGTCGGGGCCGGCGAGGACGGTGGGGAGCGGCTCCCCCGCTCCGTAACGCTCGCGCAGGGCCTCGCGCAGGGCGGGTGCCTTGTCCGGGTCGGCGACCGCCACGGTCCGCACCCGCAGCCGCCGCGCCTGGTCGGCGAGGAGGCCGACCCGGCCTCCCGCGGCGGAGAGAGCGGTGACGCGGAAGCGGTCGGGGTTGCGGAGCACCAGGTCGATGGCCTGGGTGCCGATGGACCCGGTGGAGCCGAGGATCACCAGATCCCGGCGGCCTTGCGCGGCGTCGAAGACGAGATGCGGGTCGGCGAGGGGTGCGGGGCTGTCGCTCATGCGCCCCATTGTCGCCGCCCCGGCTGTGCGCGAGGACACGGCGTCCCGGACAGCGCGTACGTCAGGCCCGGCCGGCACGGAATTTCCTCCACCGGGCGGGCCGTGACCTCCCGCGCGATGCCGCCGATGTCCTCGGTGTCCGGGATCTTCCCCCGAGGTGGGCGTGGAGGGCGGCTCCGGCTCCGCTCCACGCCGGGGAGGTGACGCGGTACGCCGCCTCGCCGGCCTCGTCCGTGGAGGCGGGGCGCGGCGGACTCCCCCTCCGGGTACTCCGCCCGTGCGACGGACCGTGCGGCGGCCGGTTCCCGGCCGGGCCCCTGCCGGCCGTCGGCGGGGGACCGCAGCCCGCACCGCCCGGGAGCGCGGGCCCCTACTGCCCGGCGCTCCCGGCCGCGAACCGCCCGAACTCCCCGTGGAAGTCCGGGAACGTCTTGCGTACGCAGCCGGGGTCGTCGTAGCTCATCCCGGGCGTGCGCAGCCCCGCGACCGCGAACGACATGACGATGCGGTGGTCGCCGTGCGTGGCGATCTCGGTGGGGCGCGGGGTACCGGGGTGGATCTCGATCCAGTCGTGGCCGGTGTGCACGGTGATGCCCATGTTCCGCAGGTTCTCGGCACAGGCCTCCAGGCGGTCGCACTCCTTCACCCGGGTGTTGGCGACGTCCTCGATGCGCACCGGGGAGGAGGCGAACGGCGCGATCGCGGCGAGGGTGGGCATCGTGTCGGAGATGTCGCGCATGTTGACGGTGAGTCCCGAGAGCCTGCCGGTGGACCGCACGGTGGTGGCCGCCGCCGTGGTGCGGACCTCGGCCCCCATGCGTCCCAGCACCTCGGTGAAGCGCAGGTCGCCCTGGAGCGCGCCGGTACCGAGGCCGGGGACGGTGACCTCACGGCCGGTGAGGGCCGCGGCCGCGAAGAAGTACGAGGCGGTGGAGGCGTCGGGCTCGACGGCGTACGTGGTGGCGCGGTAGCCGGTGGGCGCGACGGTGAAGGTGTTCCCCTCCCGGACGACCTCGGCCCCGAAGCAGCGCATCATGGCGAGGGTGATCTCGATGTACGGCGCCGAGACCAGCTCGGTGACGTCGATCCGGAGCCCCTCGGCGGTGAGCGGACCGAGCATCAGCAGGGCGGTGAGGTACTGGGACGACTCCCCCGCGTCCAGGGTGAGTTCGCCGCCCTTCACACCGGACGCCTCGATGCGCAGCGGGTGGTGGCCCTCGGCTCCCTCGTGGCGCAGGTCGACGCCGAGGGTGCGCAGCGCCCCGGTGAGCGGGGCCAGGGGACGGCGGCGCATCTGCGCGGAGGCGTCGAAGCGGTAACTGCCGGTGGCCGCGGCGGCGGCGAGCGTCGGCAGGAAACGGGCGGTGGTGGCCCCGTCCCGGCAGTGGACCTCGGCCTCGGTGGCCGAGGGGCCGGAGGGGCGCCCCTCGATGTGCCAGCGGTCCGGCTCCCGTGTCACTCCGTATCCGAGGCGGGTCAGGCCTTCGGTGAACCCCTCGGTGTCGTCCGAGTGCAGGGGCCGCAGGAGGGTGGTGGTGCCGTCCGCCGCGGCGGCCAGGAACAGGGCGCGGGCGGTGACGGACTTGGAGCCGGGGATGTGGATGACGGTCACGGGCGTCCATCCTGCCGTGCCGCGGGCACGTCTGCGGGGCACGTCCAGGCAGTGGACGCGCCCCGCGGCGGCGGCGGTTCAGCGGATGGGGCGGTGGACGTTCTCCCCGGTGGCCGGTCCGGGGGTGGCGTCGGCGATCCAGGGGCCCTCGCCACTGGGGTCGAGGACGCCCTCCTCGAGCCAGGTGTAGGTGCCCGACAGGACTCCGTCGACCACACGCCGGTCGATGTCGTCGGTGTTGGACCACAGCCGGTGGAAGAGTTCCTCGACGCGGATGCGGGACTGCCGGCAGAAGACGTCGGCGAGCTGGTAGGCCTCGCGGCCGTGGTCGTCACCCGCGCGCAGGTGTTCGGCGCGGACGCAGGCCGCGCTCATGGCGAAGAGTTCGGCGCCGATGTCGACGATCCGGCCGAGGAAGCCCTGCTTGGTCTCCATGCGGCCCTGCCAGCGGGACATGGCGTAGAAGGTCGAGCGGGCCAGCTTGCGGGCCGAGCGTTCGACGTAGCGCAGATGGGTGGAGAGGTCGGGGTGCCCGGGGACGCGGAACTCGCCGTAGGAGCTGGGGATCCGTCCCGGTCCGCTGACCAGCTTCGGGAGCCACCGTGCGTAGAACCCGGCGGCGTTGGCGCCCGCCTTCGCCTTGTCGGAGAGCGGCTTGTCCGGGTCGATGATGTCCCCGGCGACCTTGAGGTGGGCGTCGACGGCCTCGCGGGCGATCAGCAGGTGCATGATCTCCGTGGAGCCCTCGAAGATCCGGTTGATCCTCATGTCGCGGAGCATCTGCTCGGCGGGGACGGCGCGTTCGCCGCGGGCGGCGAGCGAGGCGGCCGTCTCGAAGCCGCGTCCGCCGCGGATCTGGACCAGTTCGTCGGAGATCAGCCAGCCCATCTCGGAGCCGTACAGCTTGGCGAGGGCCGCCTCGATGCGGATGTCGTTGCGGTTCTCGTCGGCCATCTGCGAGGAGAGGTCGACGACCGCCTCCAGGGCGAAGGTGGTGGCGGCGATGAAGGAGATCTTCGCGCCGACCGCCTCGTGCCGGGCGACCGCCCTGCCCCACTGCTCGCGCGCCGCCGACCACTCGCGGGCGATCTTCAGTGACCACTTGCCGACGCCCACGCACATGGCGGGCAGGGAGAGGCGGCCGGTGTTGAGCGTGGTGAGGGCGATCTTGAGACCGGCGCCCTCGGGACCGATCCGGTTGGCGGCGGGCACCCGGACCCCGTGGAAGCGGGTCACGCCGTTCTCGATGCCGCGCAGGCCCATGAAGGCGTTGCGGTGCTCCACCGTGATGCCCGGCGAGTCCGCCTCGACGACGAAGGCCGTGATGCCGCCCTTGTGGCCCTCGGACTCCGGAACGCGGGCCATGACGACGAGCAGGTCGGCGACGACGCCGTTGGTGGTCCAGAGCTTCACGCCGTCCAGGACGTAGTCTCCCCCGCTGTCGGGCACGGCCGTGGTCGCCAGCCTGGCCGGGTCGGAGCCCACATCGGGTTCGGTGAGGAGGAAGGCCGAGATGTCGGTGCGGGCCAGGCGGGGCAGGAAGGCGTCCTTCTGCTCCTGGGTGCCGAACATCTTCAGCGGCTGGGGGACGCCGATGGACTGGTGGGCGGAGAGCAGCGCGCCGATCGAGGGGCTGGCGGAACCGGCCAGCGCCAGGGCCTTGTTGTAGTAGACCTGGGTCAGCCCCAGGCCCCCGTACCGGGTGTCGATCTTCATGCCGAGCGCGCCGAGCTCCTTGAGGCCGTTCACCACCTCGTCGGGGATCCTGGCCTCACGCTCGATGAGGGCGCCGTCGACCCGGGTCTCGCAGAAGTCGCGCAGCCGGGCGAGGAAGGCCTCGCCGCGCCGTACGTCGTCGGCGGCGGGCGCCGGGTGGGGGTGGATCAGGTCGAGCCGGAAGCGGCCGAGGAAGAGCTCCTTGGCGAAACTCGGCTTGCGCCAGTCCTGTTCGCGGGCGGCCTCGGCCACCTGCCGCGCTTCGCGCTCGGTGACCCTGGGGGCCTGGGGGGTGTCGGAAGGGGCGGACATGAGGCTCACCTCGCCGCGAGTCGGGGTAGGGGTCGGGCCGTACGCGTGCCGATCGGTACCACCTGTCCGTATCTACCCGATCCACGCCACCCCCACCACCCTGCGAGGGGCCCCACGGGGGGTACGGGAAGCGGCCGGAGCCCCCGCACAGCGGGCTCCGGCCGGTCCGTTCGCGGGGCGTGGCTACAGGGCCAGGCCGGTGAGGACGAGCACGCGCTCGTAGGTGTAGTCCTCCATCGCGTAGCGGACGCCCTCCCGGCCCACGCCGGACTGCTTGGCGCCGCCGTAGGGCATCTGGTCGGCGCGGTAGGAGGGGACGTCGCCGATGACCACGCCGCCGACCTCCAGGGCGCGATGGGCTCGGAACGCGGTCTGCAGGTCGTGGGTGAAGACACCGGCCTGGAGGCCGTACGGGGAGTCGTTGACGGCGGCGAACGCCTCGGCCTCGCCGTCGGTCCTCTGTACGTACATGACCGGCCCGAAGACCTCCTCGCGGGCGATCTTCGCGGTGCCGGGGAGGCCCGCGAGGACCGTCGGGGCGTAGGTGGCGCCGTCGCGCCGGCCGCCGGTGAGCAGCTCGGCGCCGCCCGCCACGGCCTCGTCGACCCAGGACTCGACGCGGCGTGCGGCGTCCTCGCTGACCAGCGGGCCGACATCGGTGGCCGCGTCGGAGGGGTCGCCCGTCACCAGGGCCTCGACCGCGGCGACGATCTTCGGGACGAGCCGGTCGTACACGGAGGCGTCGGCGATGACGCGCTGTACCGAGATGCAGGACTGGCCGCCCTGGTAGTTGGAGAAGGTCGCGATGCGGGACGCGGCCCAGTCCAGGTCCTGCTCGGAGGAGTAGTCGCCGAGGACGACGGCCGCCCCGTTGCCGCCGAGTTCCAGGGTGCAGTGCTTGCGCGGGACCGACTCCATGATCGAGTAGCCGACGGGTCCGGAACCGGTGAAGGAGATGACCGGCAGCCGCTCGTCCCGGACGAGGGCGGGCATCTTGTCGTTGGGCACGGTCAGGACGGACCAGGAGCCGGCCGGGAGGTCGGTCTCGGCCAGGAGTTCGCCGAGGACCAGGGCCGAGAGCGGGGTGGCCGGTGCGGGCTTGAGGATGATCGGCGCGCCGACGGCGATGGCCGGGGCGACCTTGTGGGCGCTCAGGTTGAGCGGGAAGTTGAAGGGCGCGATACCGAGGACGGGGCCGCGCGGGAAGCGCCGGGTCAGCCCGAGCCGGCCGGTGCCGCCGGGGTCCGTGTCCAGGCGCTGGGCGTCACCGCCGTTGAAGCGGCGGGCCTCCTCGGCGGCGAAGCGGAAGACGGAGACCGCCCGGCCGACCTCGCCGCGCGCCCACCTGATGGGCTTGCCGTTCTCGGCGGAGATCAGCTGGGCGATCTCCTCGGTGCGCTCCGAGAGCCGTCGCACGACGTGGTCGAGGGCGGCGGCGCGGACGTGCGCCGGCGTCGCGGCGAACTCCTCACGGACCGCGTACGCGGCGGCGACGGCCTCCTCGACCTGGGCGTCGGTCGGCACGGAGACGGTGCCGACGAGGCGGCCGTCCCAGGAGTTGGTGACGTCGAAGCTGTCCTCGCCGGTGGCCTGGCGGCCGGCGAGCCAGAAGGCGTGGGTGGAAGTCATGGCGGTTCCGGCCCTTCGGGTGTGAAAAAGGATCGCGGGCACCCGGCAGGTGCTCCGGGCCCCACGGTAGAGGGGCAGGGCCCGGATGACGTTTGTCCGGTGTGGAGCGGAGCCGGGGCCCCGTGCGCCGCTTTGGCGGGGCGGAGAGCGCTGCCGCCCCTCTCAGCCGCCCTCGGGGCCCGCGGAGGAGGCGGCCGTCGTCTTCAGCGCCAGCCAGAGCTCCATGCGGACGTCCGGATCGTCCAGGGAACGGCCCAGGATCTCCTCCACGCGCCGCATCCGGTACCGCAGCGTGTGGCGGTGGACGCCCAGGTCGGCGGCGGCGGCGTCCCACTGGCCGTGGCGGGAGAGCCAGGCGCGCAGGGAGGCGACCAGGTCGCCCCTGCCCTTGGCGTCGTGCTCGCTCAGCGGGCGCAGGATGCCGTCGGCGAAGGCCCGTACGGCATCGTCGGCGAGGAGAGGCAGGAGCGAGCCCGCCGCGAGTTCCTCGTGCTCGACCAGGGCCCTGCCCCGGCGGCGGGCGACCGAGAGGGCCTGTTCGGCCTGTTTGTACGCGGCGGAGACCGCGATCGGACCGGCGGGCGCGGACAGCCCGACGACCACGTCGCCGTCGTCGGCCCCGGTCTCGCGGGCCGGGCGCTCCTCCTGCGCCTGTATGTAGGCCGCGCACGCCGCGACGGCCGCGCCGCCGTCCGCGGCCAGGACCACGACACGGTCCCCCTCGGGCACCGTCAGCAGCGTCTCACCGGACCTGGCTGCGGCGGCCTCCATCGCCTCGGCGAGCGCCTGGGGCGCGGCGGGGGTGGACGGGGCGGGCGTCTCCGCGATCAGGAGCCGGAAGGGGGCGTCGAGCAGGCCGCCGTACAGGTCCCCGGCGACGGCCCTGGCGTGGTCGGACTGCCCGGCCAGCAGCATCCGCAGCACCGCGGCGCCCAGACGCTGCTCCGCGCCCTGGAGCGAGCGGGAGCGGGCCGTGGTGAGGGTCAGCAGGGCCGCCGCCGAGTGCACCGCGTAGCGCTCGGCGGTGCCGGGGGCCGACCCCGTGCCGACGGCCAGCGCGCCGCGGATCAGACGGCCGGTGCCCAGCGACTGGATCTCGACCCGGTCACTGTCGTCGGCGGTGCCGACGACGACGCTGGCCGGGGCGGGACGGTCCCGCAGGCGCTCCACGTCGGGGGTCAGGCGGGCGGCGCGGCGGGCGGCCCAGTCGGGAGCGGCGGCCACGACGGCGCCGGAGGTGTCGTACAGGGCGGCCCAGCCGTCGACGTGGGCGGCGAGCCGGGCGAGCAGTCCGGCGGGTCCGTCCCCGGCGAGCGCGGCCCGGGTCAGGTCACGCTGGGCCTCGAAGCCGGCCGTGACAGCGCGGTACTGGTCGGCGGCGATCGCCGCCGACACGGCCTTGCTGATGGCGATGAAGGGCGTGCGCCGGGGCACTTCCAGCAGCGGCAGTCCCGCCTCATCGGCGGCGTCGACCAGCGCGGCCGGGATGTCGTCGTAGGTGACGCCGACGGCGAACCCGAGCCCGGCGACCTTGGCTCCGGCCAGCCGCTGTACGTACCGGCGCATCGTCCCGGGGTCCTCGGCGTCGAGGTTGGTCGCGGTGACGAGGAGCAGCTCACCGCCGTCCATGTACGGGACGGGGTCGGCGAGCTCGCTGGCATGGGCCCAGCGCACCGGGGTGTCGAGCCGGCCCTCGCCCGCGCGAACCGTGAGCTTGAGCGCGGAGTGCTGGACGAGCGAGGCGAGGGTGAGGGGCATGGGACCGCCGGAGCTCTGGGAGTCGACTGCGCCGTCCCGTACAGACGGCCACCTCCGATTCTGCCAGGGCGGCAGGGTGCGCGAAGCCGGCGTACGCGGGTTCTCAGCCGCCCAGGTCGACCAGGAGCGGCGGTGCGTGCTCGCCGTTCACCGTCGTCAGGGACAGCACCGCGTGTCCGGCGGGCAGCTCGTAGGCGAGCGCGGAGGCGGACCAGCGCTCGCGTTCGACCCGCCGCACGGTGACGGCCTCGGTGGTCACCGCCTTGCCGGTGGCCATCCGCCGCAGCGCGTGCAGGGCGCGGGTGAGCGGCTGGTCGGCGAAGACGGTGTGCTGGGCCACCTCGCGGACGTCGACCCATTCCTTGCCCCAGGCCTCCGCGAATCGCCGGCCGTCCCAGGTGGTGATGCCGGAGAAGATCATCCCGCAGCCCACCGCGCCGAGCAGGGCGGAGTGCAGTTCCTCGGGTACGTCGTCGACGGTGCGCAGCACCAGGACGGCGCCGGCGTTGACGGACCGCAGCTGCCGCAGCCCGCGCACGGTCTGCGCGGTCAGGGTGTTCGTCGCGTCGTCCAGCACGAGGCAGGCGAAGAGCGAGCGGTCGGCGCGCGCCGCGGCCATCGCGTTGAACTGGGCGAGGACGAGTCTGGCCAGCACCCGGGACGCCCCGGCGTGGGCGCGTTCGGGAAGGTCGATGCGGACCCTGAGCGGGTGCTGTTCCAGGGAGCGCAGGGAGAAGGAGCGGGCCTGCCGGCCGGTGGCGAAGAAGCCGGCGAAGGCCGGGCGGTCCAGCAGCGCGACCCGGTCCGCGAGGACCGCGGCGACGTCGCCCGCCGTTCCCGTCTGCCGGATCCGGGCGTCCAGTTCGCGCAGCATGGCGTCGTGGCCGCCTCCCCGCAGTGCCTGCGCGAGCGAGGTGAGGGCCTCATCGCCACCGGCAAGGAGTTCGCGCAGTTCCGGTACGGCCGGGAAGTGCCCGTGGACGGCTCGGTAGGGACCGAGCACCTGGCCGAGGGCGAGCGCCGCGCGACGGCCGTCGAGGCCGGGGACGTCCCCGGCGAGCCCTTCCGCGAGGGTGGCCGCCGCCTCGTCGGGGTCCTCGGTGCCCCCGTACAGGTCGAAGTCGTGGACCGAGGAGGCGTCGCCGGGTTTCACGACGACGTCGTAGGCGTCGTCCGGGCCGAGCGGGGCCCCCGCCGCGCAGACGGCGAGGACGGCCGACCGGCCGGCCAGCGCCTGGAGTGCCAGTGTCTCGACGACGGGGCGCACCAGCCGGGTCGTCTTGCCCGCCCCGGAGGGCCCGACCGCGAGCAGGGAGGTACCGAGGACGGCCGGGTCGAGGGCGGCGCCGGAGCCCCGGCGGTCGTAGGGGTTGCGCTCGTCGTCCACGCAGCGTCCGACCCGGACCTGACCCACCAGCAGGTCGTGCCGGGCGGCCCGTACGGGGACGTCCCGGTCGCCCGAGGGGTGCAGGAAGGCGTCGTGTCCTTCCCGCACGACGGCCGCCGCGAAGGCCTCAGGGCGGCCCGGGGAGGTACGGGCGCGTGTCCAGGCGTGGTCGAGGCGGACGCAGTCGACGTCGTTCATGCGTCCGGCGCTCACGGCGGCGCCGAGGATGTCCGCCGCCTCCGTGAGCCCCGAGGCGCGGAGCTCCGGCCATTTCGCGCGGCCGGTGCCGGGGTGGGCGGGGCCCGGCGGGGAGCCCATGGGCGTCGGCGCCGTCCGGCCCGCGCGGGCCTCGCGGATCCCGGCGCGCCACCGGCCGGCCCGCGCGAAGGGCCACACGGTCCCCGCCGCGATCACGGCGTAGGCCCCGTAGGCGACCAGGGCGGCGAGGTACTTGTTGCCGCCGCCCTGCAGCCAGTCGCTCACGAGGTACATCACGGCGTCGACGAGCGGGACGTGGCCGCTCCAGACGGCCCAGAGCGCGAGGAGGGCCCCGGAGCCGGACAGGATCAGCCGCACCCGCGGCAGGTGCGGGCCGGCGTGGTGGCGGACGATTCCGGCCCAGTTGCCCAGCCGGGCGGCCCACAGCCCCACCAGGAGGACCAGCGCCTGCAGGTAGAGGATCTGCAGGGAGTTGGCGGCCGGCGGCACGTAATCGGCGCGCAGCCGGTCGAACGCCCACCAGTCCCCCGGGGTGAAGACCATGAACGGCACGTTCACGTAGGGGATCCGGAAGTCCATGAGCAGGCCCCAGAAGACCAGCCAGAGCACCAGGGTGGCCAGGGGTCCGAGCAGCGACGGATTCGGCGGCTTCCGGGGCGGCCGGGGTACGTGGGCGTACCGCCAGACGCCCGGGCCGGTGGCGGGGCGGTCGGCGTTCAGCCACTCCTCGGTGGAAGGCCCGGCGCCGGGTGCGGCGGCGGGCCTCGGCGGGACGGCCGGGCCCGAGGGAGCCGGGGGGAGGGCGGGTACCGGCGGAGCGGCGGGGGGAGGTGCCGCCGGGCGGGGCACCGCGTACCGGGGCGCATCGGGGGGACCGCCCTGCCCCGGCGGGCCGCTCGCGCCCCTCGCGTCACGCATGTCGTCGCCCTTCATGAACCGCCGCCCCCTGACCAGCCGGGTCCCGCCTTCTGCACCGGTCAATCTAGTGCCAGGAGACGGGGAGTTCAGCAAGGCGGCCGGACGGCGCGTGGCCGGTCCGCCGCCGCCCGCGCCGGACCACCTGTCCGCCGCGGACAAGGACACACGCCCACCACTCCCGATCGGAGCATGACCTCGCCCCGCACCCGCCCCTAGCCTGCACAGGAGAGAAGCGTCCGGAACACCCCCAGGAGCCCCGCATGTCCCCCATCCCGCAGGAGCGCCGCGTCGTCACCGCCATTCCCGGCCCGAAGTCGGTCGAGCTGCAGGCTCGCCGTGTCGCGGCGGTCGCCGCGGGCGTGGGATCCACCCTGCCGGTGTTCACCGCCCGGGCAGGCGGCGGAATCATCGAGGACGTGGACGGCAACCGGCTGATCGACTTCGGTTCCGGTATCGCGGTGACCTCGGTCGGCGCCTCCGCCGAGGCGGTCGTACGCCGCGCGTCCGCGCAGCTCGCCGACTTCACCCACACCTGTTTCATGGTCACGCCGTACGAGGGGTACGTCGAGGTCTGCGAGCAGCTCGCGGAGCTGACCCCGGGCGACCACGCCAAGAAGTCCGCGCTGTTCAACTCGGGCGCCGAGGCGGTCGAGAACGCCGTGAAGATCGCCCGTGCGTACACCAAGCGCACCGCTGTCGTCGTCTTCGACCACGGCTACCACGGCCGGACGAACCTCACCATGGCGCTGACCGCCAAGAACATGCCGTACAAGCAGGGGTTCGGCCCGTTCGCGCCCGAGGTCTACCGCGTCCCGGTGGCGTACGGCTACCGCTGGCCGACCGGCGCCGAGAACGCCGGCGCGGAGGCGTCCGCCCAGGCCATCGACGAGATCACCAAGCAGATCGGCGCGGAGAACGTCGCGGCGATCATCATCGAGCCGGTGCTCGGCGAGGGGGGCTTCATCGAGCCCGCCAAGGGCTTCCTGCCGGCGATCGCGCAGTTCGCGAAGGACAACGGCATCGTCTTCGTCGCGGACGAGATCCAGTCCGGCTTCTGCCGCACCGGCCAGTGGTTCGCGTGCGAGGACGAGGGCATCGTCCCGGACCTGATCACGACGGCCAAGGGCATCGCGGGCGGCCTCCCGCTCTCCGCCGTGACCGGCCGCGCCGAGATCATGGACGCCGCGCACGCCGGCGGCCTCGGCGGTACGTACGGCGGCAACCCGGTGGCCTGCGCGGGTGCGCTCGGCGCCATCGAGACGATGCGCGAGCTGGACCTGAACGCCAGGGCCCGGCGCATCGAGGAGATCATGAAGGGCCGCCTCGCCGAGATGCGGGCGAAGCTCCCGAACGGCGACATCATCGGTGACATCCGCGGCCGGGGCGCCATGATCGCGATCGAGCTGGTGAAGTCCGGCACGAAGGACCCCGACGCCGCCGCCGCCGGGACGCTCGCCAAGGCCTGCCACGCCGAGGGGCTGCTGGTGCTGACCTGCGGCACGTACGGCAACGTCCTGCGTTTCCTGCCGCCGCTGGTCATCGGCGAGGACCTGCTCGGCGAGGGCCTCGACATCCTCGAGCAGGCGTTCGCCCGGCTCTGATCCGTACGAACCGTCCGGGACGGCCCCAGGCGTTTTCGGGGGCAATGACCGGTGTCCGGGTGAGGGCCTGTGAAGAAGGTGTGCGGGGGCGATGGCGGGTTACCTTTGCCGCTGTCGGTCCACCTTCCCCTGACGTACGGTCTTCCCAGATGAGAGAAACACCCCGCCCGCAGGAGACTGCGGGCGATACCGGGCCGGAGCTCCCCCGGCACCGTCCCGGTCGTGCCCTGGCGCACACCACCGGAGCTTCGGGCTCCGGGTCTCCTCACCGATCGGACGGCCGCCCGCCCCACACCCCCCGGGGCGCGCGGCACACCGGTCCGACCGGCCACCCCGGAACACTCCCCCCTGTTCCCCGGTGGCCGGTTCTTCTCGTTTCCCAGGTCTCCGCGCTCCTCGCCGTCCTCGCCGTACTGACCTGGCAGGTGCTGGCCGACGGCCCGCTGCTCGGACCCGACGAGCGGCTGGGCCTGTCCCTGGCCGGCCACGGTCCCGCCCGGCTCGCCGACCTCTTCGCCGATCTCGGCAATCCACAGGTCGCCGGCGGGGTCCTGGCGTGCGCGGTCGCCCTCGCCTGGTTCCGTGGCGCCCGCCGCCCGGCGGCGGGCGCCGTCCTGGCCATGGCGGCCGTGCCCGCGCTGGTCGTGCCCCTCAAGTGGTGGACGGATCGCCAGGGCCCGCTGACGGAGGCGACCGGCTACTACCCCTCGGGCCACACGACCACGGCGGCGGTGGCGTACGGGGCGGCGGCACTGCTGCTGGCGCCGTACCTGGAACGGCCGTGGGTGACGCCCGTCGCCGCCGCCTCACTGACGGCGGCGACGAGCGTCGGTCTGGTGCTGCGCGGTTACCACTGGCCGCTGGACGTGGTGGCCGGCTGGTGCCTGGGCGCGGTGGTGCTGCTGGTGCTGCGGGCCGGTGCGGGGACCGGCCGCGTCCGGGGCGGTCAGCCCCCGAAGTAGGCGTCGAAGTTCCGCGAGAACTCCCAGTTGTTGTAGCGGTCCCAGTTGACGGACCAGGTCATCAGCCCGCGCAGTGCGGGCCAGGTGCCGTGCGTCCGGTAGGAGCCGCAGTCCGCGTTCCGGGTCAGGCAGTCGAGCGCCTTGGTGACCTCGGCGGGCGAGGTGTGACCGTTGCCCGCCTGGGTGGACGCCGGGAGCCCGATGGCGACCTGTTCCGGGCGCAGGGCCGGGAAGACCCTGGTCCGGTCCCCCGCGACCGGGAAGCCGGTGAGGAGCATGTCGGTCATGGCGATGTGGAAGTCGGCGCCGCCCATCGAGTGGTACTGGTCGTCCAGCCCCATGACGGGGCCCGAGTTGTAGTCCTGGACGTGCAGGAGCGTGAGGTCGTCACGCAGGGCGTGGATGACCGGGAGGTAGGCGCCCGCGCGCGGGTCCTGGCCGCCCCAGGGGCCCGAGCCGTAGTACTGGTAACCGAGTTGCACGAAGAAGGTCTCGGGCGCCATGGTGAGGACGAAGCCGGCGCCGTACCTCGCCTTGAGGGTCTTCAGCGCGGAGATCAGGTTGACCACGACGGGGGTCGTCGGGCTGCGGAAGTCGGTGTCACCGGTGTTCAGCGAGAGCGAGTGGCCCTCGAAGTCGACGTCGAGCCCGTCGAGGCCGTACGTGTCGATGATCCTGGACACCGAGGACACGAAGGCGTCGCGGGCCGCGGTGGTCGAGAGCTGCACCTGGCCGTTCTGGCCGCCGATGGAGATCAGCACCTTCTTGCCGGCGGCCTGCTTGGCCTTGATCGCGGCCTTGAACTCCGCCTCGCTCTCCACGCCCGGGCACTCCGTGACGGGGCAGAGCGAGAAGCGGATGTCCCCCGAGGTGGCGGAGGTCGGCTCCCCGAAGGCGAGGTTGACGACGTCCCAGGAGCCGGGCACGTCGGCCAGACGCGTGTAGCCGGAGCCGTTGGCGAAGCCGGCGTGCAGGTAGCCGACGAGCGCGTGGGCCGGGAGGCCGGCGTCGCCGCCTTCGCCCCCTGTGCCGCCGGCCGCCGTGGTGACGCCGACGGCGGCCGATCCGGGGGACTCCCCCGCGGCGTTCACCGCGGTGACCTGGAAGCTGTAGGTGGTCGAGGCGGCCAGCCCCGTGACGGTCGCCGAGGTGCCGGTGGTGGTGAGCACCTTCGCGCCGTCACGGTAGACCTGGTAGCCCGTGGCGCCGGACGAGGCCGTCCAGGACAGCGGGACGGAGGACGAGGTGACCGTGCCGGCCCGCAGCCCGGTGGGGGCGGCGGGGACGACGACCGGGTCACCGGCCGGGCCGGTGAGGGTGAGGTCGTCGGCGTAGTAGGCGGGGGTGCCGTACCAGCCGTGGGTGTAGACGGTCACCGAGGTGGTCGCGGGGCCGGTCGTGAAGGTGGTGCGGAGCTGGGTGTACGAAGGGGCGGAGGGGGTCCAGGTGGAGACGTCGGTGGTGCCGGTGCCGGACGCCCCGAGGTAGACGTAACTACCCTGCACCCACGCGGCGAGCGTGTACGTGGACCCGGGCCTCACCGCGACGGTCCTGGAGCACAGGGCGTTGTCGCTGCCGGCCGGGGTCGCCTTCAGAGCCGAGATGCCGCTGTGCACGGGGCTTCCGACGGCGGCGCCGCTGCCGCCCGTGCAGCTCCAGCCGTCCAGACCCGCCTCGAAGCCGCCGTTGCGCACCAGGTCGGCGTCGGCCGCGCCGGCGGACGACGCCGGGACGACCAGGCCGACGGCGGCGAGGAGAGCCGCCGGCAGGACGGCCGGAAGCCCGGCGAATCGGGCGCGTGATCCGGTGCGTTCCACAACAGCCTCCGTACGGGGGGAAGGGAGCGAGAAGTGAGCGGGTCGCGCACAACATGGTCCAGACCAATGCGCTTGTCAAGACCTCTGGCAGCACCTCATCCCTCCTCACCCCCACCGCCGTGGGCTCCCCGCACGGCCGCGGCCTCGTGCATCGCCAGCTCCAGGACGGCCGCGTCGGTGAGCGTCCCCGAGCCGTCCGGCGGGATCAGCCACCGCACCCCGCCGACTGTGCGGCGCGGGTGGGGAACCATGATCCAGGCGCCCTGACCCGCGCCGCGGACCCCGGTGCCGAGCCAGTGGGCGGCCGTACCCGGAGGTACGAAGAAGCCCATGCGGTCCTCGCCGAAGCCGGCGAGGACCGGGCCCGGCCGGTCCAGCAGGCGGGTGAGCACGTCGAGCGTCGGACGGCCCAGCTCCCCCGGAACGATCAGTACGTCCCAGCGCCTTCCCGCCGGCAGCAGTGCGATGCCCTGCGGGTCGCGCTCCCACTCCCACCGGCAGACCTCCGGATCCGGTGCCGCCGTTGCCAGCCATCGGACCGCTGCTCCCGCCTCCGCGCCGGTCATGACCGCCTCCTCTTCCCGTGGGCACCGGCGGATTCTGCCGGTGCGTGCACGGGAGAGAGGGGGCCGGACCCGGATCATGACGCGGGTCCGGCCTCCCCCCGCTGTGAGCTGGGTCACGCGGCGTAGCGGTCAGCTGTCGAAGCCCAGCCCCATCCGGTCCATGGTCCGCAGCCACAGATTGCGGTGCCCGCCGTTGCTGTCGGCCCGCGCGAGGGACCTCTTGGTGAGTTCGATGCCGGCCCAGGCGAACGGCTCGGGCGGAAAGGGCATCGGCCGGGAGCGGACCATGTCGAGCGTGGTCCGCTCGGTCTCCCGGCCCGCGAGGAGGTCGAGCATCACCTCCGCCCCGAAACGCGTGGCTCCGACGCCCAGGCCCGTGTAGCCGGCAGCATAGGCGACCCGCCCGCGGCGGGCCGTCCCGAAGAAGGCGGAGAAGCGCGAGCAGGTGTCGATCGCACCGCCCCAGGCATGGGTGAACCGCACCCCGGCGAGCTGGGGGAAACACTCGAAGAACTGCCCGGCGAGGGTGAGGAACGTTTCCGGCCGCTGGTCGAGGGAGGCGTCCAGCCGGCCGCCGTACGGGTAGACGGCGTCGTATCCGCCCCACAGGATCCGGTTGTCCGCGGAGAGCCGGAAGTAGTGGAACTGATTGGCGCTGTCGCCCAGTCCCTGACGGTTGTGCCAGCCGATCGAGGCGAGCCGGGCGGCGTCCAGCGGCTCGGTCATCAGCGCGTAGTCGTACACCGGCACGGTGTACGGGCGGACGCGCTTGACCAGGGAGGGGAACACGTTCGTGCCGAGTGCCACATCGCGGGAGAACACCCTGCCGTACGGGGTGCGCACCGCCGTCGCGGATCCGGAACCGGCGATCTCCAGACCCCGGGTGTGCTCGTAGATCCGTACGCCCGCCTCCAGACAGGCCCGCTTCAGGCCCCAGGCGAGCCTGGCCGGATGCAGCATGGCGACTCCCCGCCGGTCCCACAGACCACCCAGGAACGTCGGTGAGTCGACTTCGGCCCGCACCTCGTCCCGGTCCAGGAACTCCAGCCCGGTTAGGCCGGACTCCGTGGCCCGCCGGTGCCACGCCCGCAGCTCGTCCAGTTCGTGGGGACGGGTGGCCACATCGATCTCGCCGGTGCGCTCGAAGTCGCAGTCGATGCCGTAGCGGGCGACGGCCTCCTCGATGGCGTCGAGGTTCCGCGCGCCCAGCTCCTCCAGTCTGCCGATCTCCCGCGGCCAGCGCTCCAGCCCGTTGGCGGCGCCGTGGGTCAGCGAGGCGGCGCAGAATCCGCCGTTGCGCCCGGAGGCGGCCCATCCCACCTCGTGCCCCTCGATGAGGACGACGTCGCGGCCGGGGTCCCGCTCCTTGGCGAGCAGCGCGGTCCACAGCCCGCTGTAGCCGCCGCCGACGACCAGGAGGTCGCACTGCTCGTCCCCGGTGAGGGCGGGCAGGGGGTCGGGCTTCCCCGGATCGTCGAGCCAGTAGGAGAGGGGGCGGGCGTCGGAGAGTGCGCGGGCGGCGGTACGCATGGCGTCGGGTGCCATGGTTTCCAACTCCTTCGGGGCTTGCCTATTTTCCTGTGTTCTTCCGCCGGTGGGCGACGAGCTGTCCGACGAGCACCACGGCCACGGCGATGGCGAACATGGCCGTGCCGATCACGTTGATCTGCACGGGTGTTCCGCGCTGCGCGGACCCCCAGACGAACATGGGGAAGGTCACCGTGGAGCCGGCGTTGAAATTGGTGATGATGAAATCGTCGAAGGAGAGCGCGAAGGCGAGCAGCGCTCCCGCGGCTATCCCGGGGGCGGCGATCGGCAGGGTGACGCGCAGGAACGTCTGGACGGGGCCGGCGTAGAGGTCGCGGGCCGCTTCCTCGAGCCGGGGGTCCATCGACATGACGCGTGCCTTGACGGCCGTCACCACGAAGCTGAGGCAGAACATGATGTGCGCGATCAGGACCGTCCAGAAGCCCAGCTGAGCGCCCATGTTGAGGAACAGGGTGAGCAGCGAGGCGGCCATGACGACCTCGGGCATCGCCATCGGCAGGAAGATCAGCGAGTTGACCGCACCCCGCGCCCGGAAGCGGTACCGCACCAGCGCGAAGGCGATCATCGTGCCGAGCACGGTCGCGCCGAGGGTCGCCCACACGGCGATCCGCAGGGACAGCGAGAGCGAACCGCAGAGGTCGGCGACCCCGCAGGGGTCCTTCCAGGCGTCCAGCGAGAACCTCTGCCAGGCGTAGTTGAAGCGCCCGTTGGGCTTGTTGAAGGAGAACACCATCACGACGATGTTCGGAAGGATCATGTAGGCGAGGGTCAGCAGCCCCGCGATCACGACGGCGTTCCGGCGGAGCAGGCGCAGTACGGGCATCAGACCAGGTCCTCCGTACCGGAGCGGCGGATGTAGACGGTGACCGCGAACAGGACGACCGCCATGAGGATGAAGGAGAGGGCGGCGGCCGTCGGGTAGTCCAGGACCCGCAGGAACTGGGTCTGGATGACGCTGCCCACCATCTTGGTGTCGGTGGAGCCGAGCAGTTCCGCGTTGACGTAGTCACCGCTGGCGGGGATGAAGGTGAGCAGGGTGCCCGAGACCACGCCGGGCATGGACAGCGGGAACGTCACCTTGCGGAAGGTGGTGGCGGGGGTGGCGTACAGGTCGCCCGCCGCCTCGTGGAGCCGGCCGTCGATGCGCTCCAGCGAGGTGTAGAGCGGCAGGATCATGAACGGCAGGAAGTTGTAGGTGAGTCCGCACACGACGGCCATCGGGGTGGCCAGGACCCGGTCGCCCTCGGTCCAGCCGAGCCAGCTCGTGACGTCCAGGACGTGCAGCGTGTTCAGGACGTCGACGACCGTTCCGCCGTCCGCGAGGATCGTCTTCCACGCGAGGGTGCGGATCAGGAAGCTGGTGAAGAACGGCGCGATGACCAGGACCAGGACCAGGTTGCGCGCCCGGCCCGCCTTGAAGGCGATCAGATAGGCGAGCGGGTAGCCGAGCAGCAGGCACAGGACCGTGGCGGTGCCCGCGTACAGCAGGGACCTGACGAACTGCGGGTAGTAGTCGGCGAGGGCGTCCCAGTACGTCCGGAAGTGCCAGGTGACCTCGAAGCCCTTCTCCAGGGAGCCGGTCTGCACGGAGGTCGACGCCTGGTAGACCATCGGCAGCGCGAAGAAGACGAGCAGCCAGAGGATGCCGGGGAGCAGCAGCCAGTACGGTACGAGCCGCTTGCGCGTGGACGGCTTCCGGGTCTGGGGCCCGGTGGAGGCGGGGGGCGCCGGGGGCGCGTCGGTGACGCTCACGCCGGGTCCTCCACGCTCTCCACGCCCGCGGCGATGTCCTGGGCCGCGTCCAGGCCGAAGGTGTGGGCCGGGTTCCAGTGCAGGACGACCTCGGCTCCGGGCGTGAGTCCCGTACGGTGCTCGACGTTCTGCTCGTAGCACTGCAGGGCCTTGCCGGCCGGGCTCTCGACGACGTACTGCGTGGAGACGCCGATGAAGCTGGAGTCGACGATCCGTCCGGTGACGCGGTTGCGGCCGGCGGCTATCGTGCCGGCTTCGTCGGCGCGGGTGAGGGAGAGCTTCTCGGGGCGTACGCCGAGGAGCAGCCGGCCGCCGCGAGCCGTCGGCGCGGAGCACCGGCCGGCGGGCAGCCGCAAGGTCCCGCCGCCGGCCGAGACGGTGACGTCGGTGTCCGCGGAGACGACCTCCGCCTCGATGAGGTTGGAGGTGCCGAGGAAGTTGGCCACGAAGGTGGTCTGCGGGTTCTCGTACAGATCGGCGGGGGCGCCGAGCTGTTCGACCCGGCCGCCGTTCATCACCGCGACGGTGTCGGCCATGGTCATGGCCTCCTCCTGGTCGTGGGTGACGTGGATGAAGGTGATCCCGACCTCGGTCTGGATGCGCTTGAGTTCGAGCTGCATCTGGCGGCGCAGTTTGAGGTCGAGGGCGCCGAGCGGCTCGTCCAGCAGAAGCACCTGGGGGTGGTTGATGAGCGCGCGGGCCACGGCGACGCGCTGCTGCTGGCCGCCGGAGAGCTGGTGCGGCCGGCGGCGGGCGAAGTCACCGAGCTGGACGAGGTCGAGCATCTCGCCGACCTGCTTCTTCACCGACTTCACGCCCCGGCGGCGCAGTCCGAAGGCGATGTTCTCGGTGACGTCCAGGTGCGGGAAGAGGGCGTAGCTCTGGAAGACGGTGTTGACGGGCCGCCTGTACGGGGGGAGGTCCGTGATGTCGCTGCCGCCGAGCGAGACCGTGCCGGTGGTGGCGTCCTCCAGGCCGGCGATCATCCGCAGGGTGGTGGTCTTGCCGCAGCCGGACGCGCCGAGCAGGGCGAAGAAGGTGCCCTGCGGGACGGTGAGGTCGAGGGGGTGTACGGCGGTGAAGGAGCCGTACGTCTTGCTGATCCCGGTGAGTCGGACGTCGCCGCCCGCTGTCTGCTGCTGTGTCATGGGTCGCGGTCCCAGTGGTGTCGGGGGAGTTCGGGGAGGGGACGGGCCGGTCAGGCGCCGATGAGCTTGGCGAACTTCTCCTCGTACGCCGTCTCTTCCTCGGCACTGAGCGAGCGGAAGGCGTGCGACTTCGCGGCCATCGCCCTGTCCGGAAGGATCAGGGTGTTGGACGCCATGGACTCGTCGATCTTCGCGAGTTCGCCGGCGACCCCGTCGACCGGGCAGACGTAGTTGATGTAGGCGGCGAGCTGGGCGGCGACCGGGGGCTCGTAGTAGTAGTCGATGAGCTTCTCGGCGTTGGTCTTGTGCCGGGCCCTGGCCGGGACCAGCAGGTTGTCGCTGGAGGTGATGTAACCGGCGGCAGGGATGCTGAACTTGATGTCCGGGTTGTCGGCCTGGAGCTGGATGATGTCGCCGGCCCAGGCGACGCAGGCCGCGATGTCGCCCTTGCTGAGGTCGGCGGTGTAGTCGTTGCCGGTGAAGCGGCGGATCTGCTTCCTGTCGACGCCCTTCTGGATCCTGCCGATCGCGGCGTCGTAGTCGGCGTCGGTGAACGAGCCGGGGTCCTTGCCCATGTCGAGGAGTGTCATGCCGACCGAGTCGCGCATCTCGGAGAGGAAGGAGACCCTGCCCTTGAGCTTGGGGTCGTCGAGGAGCTGGGTGACGGAGTCGACCTTGCGGCCGCCGGTCGCCTTGGTGTTGTAGGCGATGACGGTCGGGATACCGGTCCAGGGGTAGGAGTAGGCGCGCCCGGGGTCCCAGTCGGGGGTGCGGAACTGGGCGGACAGGTTGGCGAAGGCGTGCGGCAGGTTGGCCGGGTCGAGCTTCTGCGCCCAGCCGAGCCGGATGATGCGGGCGGCCAGCCAGTCGGTGACGATGATGAGGTCGCGGCCGGTGTCCTGGCCTGCGGCGAGCTGCGGCTTGATCTTCCCGAAGAACTCGACGTTGTCGTTGATGTCCTCGGTGTACTTGACCGCTATCCCGGTGCGTTTCGTGAACGCCTCCAGGGTGGGACGGCTTCTCTCGTCCTCGCCGACGTCCATGTACTCGGTCCAGTTGGAGAAGTTGATCCGTTTCTCCGCGGCCGAGTGGTCGTCCGACGCCGCGGCGTCGCCCTCCCGCTTCGCGGGCGGGATGCCGCACGCGCTCAGCGTGCCGAGGCCGCCGAGTGCGAGCGCTCCCATGCCGGACGCGCGGAGGAGTGAGCGGCGGGTGAGTGCGCCCCTGCCGCCGGTCGTGCTTCGCCTCATGGCCGCGAGTTGCGGTGCGGAGAGGCGCTCGGGCTCGTACTGCTCCATACGCGTTGCCCTTCCGGGTGGGTGGGGCCGCCGGGCGGCGGCCGCTGCTATCGGTCCCCGAAGACGGTGCGGTGCCAGTCCTTCCTGGCCACCGCGGTGTTGTCGTACATGACGTGCTTCACCTGCGTGTACTCCTCGAAGGAGTACGCCGACATGTCCTTGCCGAACCCGCTGGCCCGGAATCCGCCGTGCGGCATCTCGCTGATGATCGGGATGTGGTCGTTGATCCACACGCAGCCGGCCGCGATCTCCCGCGTGGCGCGGTTCGCCCGGTACAGGTCGCGGCTCCAGGCGGAGGCGGCGAGTCCGTAGGGGGTGTCGTTGGCGAGGCGGATGCCCTCGTCGTCGGTGTCGAAGGGCAGCACCACCAGGACGGGACCGAAGATCTCCGCGCTCACGATCTCGCTGTCCTGGGCCGCGCCCGTGATGAGGGTCGGCCGGTAGTAGGCGCCGGCCGCGAGTGCCCCGCCCGGCGCCTCGCCGCCGGTGACGACCGTGGCGTGGGCGCGGGCCCGCTCGACGAAACCGGCGACGCGGTCACGGTGCGGGTGGCTGATCAGCGGGCCGAGGTCGGTCGACGGGTCGAGGGGGTCGCCCAGGCGGACGGTCTCCATCAGGGCGGCGACACCGGCCACGAACGCGTCGTACAGCGGGCGCTGGACGTAGGCCCGGGTGGCGGCCGTGCAGTCCTGACCGGTGTTGATGAGCGCTCCGGCGACCGCTCCGTTGACCGCGGCTTCGAGGTCGGCGTCGTCGAACACGAGGAAGGGGGCCTTGCCGCCGAGTTCCAGGTGGAGGCGCTTGACGGTGGAGGTGGCGATCTCGGCGACGCGCCTGCCCACGGCGGTGGAGCCGGTGAAGGAGGTCATCACGACGTCGGGGTGGCCGACGAGGTGTTCGCCGGCGTCCTTCCCGGCGCCGGAGACGATGTTGATCACCCCGTCCGGTATGCCCGCCAGGGTGGCGGCCCGCGCGAACATCAGCGAGGTGAGCGGGGTGATCTCCGCGGGCTTCAGCACCACGGTGTTGCCCGCCGCGACGGCGGGGAGGATCTTCCACGCGGCCATCTGCAGCGGGTAGTTCCAGGGAGCGACGGAGCCGACGACGCCGATGGCCTCGCGGCGTACGTAGGAGGTGTGGTCGCCGCTGTACTCGGCGGCCGACCTGCCTTCCAGGTGACGGGCCGCGCCCGCGAAGAACGCGGCGTTGTCGACCGTGCCCGGCACGTCGAACTCGGTGGCGAGCTTGACGGGTTTGCCGCACTGGAGCGTCTCGGCGTACGCCAGGTCGTCCGCCTGCTCGGCGAGGACGGCGGCGAAGCGGTGCAGCAGCGCCGACCGTTCGGCCGGGGTGGCGCTCGACCAGCCGGGGAACGCGTCGCGGGCGGCGAGGACGGCGGCGTCGACATCGGCCGTGCCCGCGAGTTCGTAGCGGTACACCGTCCGTCCGGTGGCCGGATTCACCACCTCCTGGTGGCGCCCCGAGGTGCCGGGGCGCAGCCGTCCGCCGATGTACTGCGCGCCCTCGGCGAAGCGGTCCTGCACGTCGAAACCGTTGCCCATCACGCTCTCCTCCGCCGCCCCCTGACCAGGGGTGGCGTAGCTCTGTCTCGAATTGATTGCCGATCCTGACAGAGAGGCCTGTCCGCAACAAGTGATTCCGTTGTTGCCTTTTGGTTACGCGACGGAATCTGTCGACCATGTGTCGTGTGGCTACGGAAAACCCGGTACGGACTGTCCGTGGCGGATGCCAGACTCGGCTGTCATGGGGACGGAACTCAGGGATGCTCTCGTGGCGCGGACGGCACGCGGCGAGAAGGTGAAGTACCTGCCGTTCTGGGGGCACCGCCCCCGGGCGGACGGCAGGATCTCGGAGAGCTGCCTCAGCCAGTGGTGGCCCTCGCCGTTCACGGTCGGCGAGATCACCTACGCCTCCGCCGAGCACTGGATGATGGCCGGCAAGGCACGGCTCTTCGGCGACGCGGAGGCCGCGGAGCGGGCCGTTGCGGCGAGCAGTCCGGCGGCGGCCAAGAAGGTGGGACGGCTCGTCCGGGGCTTCGACGAGGACGTGTGGGTGCGGGAGCGGTACGCCCTGGTGGTGGCGGGCAGCGTCCACAAGTTCGGCCAGGACCCGGCGCTGCGCGCCTACCTGGCCGGCACGGGGGAGCGGGTGCTCGTCGAGGCGAGCCCGCTGGACCGGATCTGGGGCATCGGGCTCGGCAGGGACGATCCACGGACGGCGGACCCGGCCGCCTGGCGGGGGCTGAACCTGCTGGGCTTCGCGCTCATGGAGGCGCGGGCACGGCTGCGCGCAGTCTGAGGCGGCCCGGGGCGGGGGCGGGTCCCCCGCCCCGGGCGGTGTCCTCGGAGCGGGTCAGCGCGTGGCGCCGACGACCAGGGACGTGGCGTACGGGTCCTCGTAGTCGTACTCGTAGTCGCTGCCGCTCTCGTCGTTGGCGATCGCCCAGATGAGGAAGCCGAGGAAGATCGCGCTGATCACGATCGACACCGAGCCGAGGATGATGCCGGCGAGCGCCATGCCCCCGTTGGTCGCCTCGCCCCGCTTGGCGCGGCCGCGGCCGATGATGCCGAAGATCAGCGCGAGGATGCCGAGGATGATCCCGAAGCCCCACATGCAGAAGCCGACGACCGCGATGATGCCGAGCACCATGGCGGCGACGCCGAGGCCGTTGGCGGGCGCGGGCCCCCAGGCCGGCTGGCCGCCGTAGCCGGGGTAGCCCGGGTAGCCGCTGTAGGGGGCCGCGGCCGGTACGGGCGCGGCCGGGTAACCGTACTGGCCCCCGGGCACCCCGGGTCCGTTCGGGGCGACGGGCGGCGCGGGGACGGGCGGCGCGGAAGCGGTCGGCTGCGGCGGGCCGAAGCCTCCGGCCGCCCCGGGTATCGGCCCGGTGCCCGGGTCCGCGCCCGGCATGGACGTGACCGTCGGCTGGTCGTGCACGGCCGGCGGACGGGCGTCGGACGGCGACTTGCCGAGGTCCACCCTGCTGTCCGGTGGCGCCCACGGATCGCGCGGCGCGGCCCCGCCTCCTGGCTGCTCTGTGCTGTCTGACATGGGCCTCCCCCATCGTGGTTCCGCCATGCTACGGCCCGGCGTCGGGCGGCGGAGTCACCCCTACGATGATCGGTGCAGCCGGGCCGCCCGGCCGAGATACGAGATGCGGGAGAATCCGATGAACGCTCTGCACCCCTTCGTCGCGGGGCTGCCCAAGGCCGAGCTCCATGTCCACCACGTCGGTTCCGCCTCCCCACGCATCGTCGCCGAACTGGCGGCCCACCACCCCGACTCCAAGGTCCCCACGGACCCGGAGGCCCTGACGGACTTCTTCACCTTCACCGACTTCGGGCACTTCATCGACGTCTACCTCTCGGTGGTGGACCTGATCCGCACCCCCGAGGACGTCCGGCTGCTGACCTTCGAGATCGCCCGGGACATGGCCCGGCAGAACATCCGGTACGCGGAGCTGACGGTCACCCCGTTCAGCTCGACCCGCAGGGGGATCCCGGAGCAGGGCTTCATGGAGGCCATCGAGGACGCCCGCACGTCCGCCGAGGCCGAACTCGGCGTCGTCCTGCGCTGGTGCTTCGACATCCCGGGCGAGGCCGGTCTGGAGGCCGCCGAGGAGACCACCCGCCTCGCGGTGGACCTGCGGCCCGAGGGACTCGTCTCCTTCGGTCTCGGCGGGCCCGAGATCGGGGTGGACCGGCCGCAGTTCAAGCCGTACTTCGACCGGGCCATCGCCGAGGGCCTGCACTCCGTCCCGCACGCCGGTGAGACCACCGGCCCGCAGACCGTCTGGGACGCGCTGACCGCGCTGCGCGCCGAGCGCATCGGCCACGGCACCAGCTCGGCCCAGGACCCCAGGCTGCTGGCACACCTCGCCGAGCACCGCATCGCGCTGGAGGTCTGTCCCACGTCGAACATCGCGACCCGGGCCGTCACCGACCTGGATCTGCACCCGGTGAAGGAGATGGCCGAGGCCGGCGTCCTCGTCACGATCAACAGCGACGACCCGCCTATGTTCGGGACCGACCTGAACAACGAGTACGTGGTCGCGGCGCGGCTCCTCGGCCTCGACGAGCGCGGCGTCGCCGGCCTCGCGAAGAACGCCGTGGAGGCGTCGTTCCTCGACCCCGCCGGAAAGCGGGCCCTGGCAGCCGAGATCGACACGTACACGACGAACTGGCTGGAGGGACCCGGCCGATGACCCCGGCTGGCCACAATGGCCCCATGGACAACACCGTGACCGTCGTGGCCCACCGCGGCGACCCCTACCGCGCCCGCGAGAACACACTCCCCTCGATCCGGTCCGCCGTCCGGCAGGGTGCGGACGCGGTGGAGATCGACGTCCGCGTGACCCGCGACGGGATCCCCGTACTCCTCCACGACTCGACCCTGGAGCGCCTGTGGGGGCACGAGGTCCGTCTGGACCGGCTCGGCCACCGTGAACTGACCGAGATGACCCGGGGCGGCGTGCCCACACTGCGCGACGCGCTGATGGCGACGGAGGGCCATCGGATCATGGTCGACCTGCCCGGCTCCACGGACGCGTCGGTACGCCGGATCGTCGGCGTGGTGCAGGAGTGCGGGGCGGCCGGGAGGGTGTACTACTGCGCCGACACCCAGGCCATGCTCCGGGTGCGTGCCGCCGACCCGGCCGCCGAGATCGCCCTGACCTGGACGACCCTCGCCCCTCCGCGCCCGGTGCTCCTCGCGGCCGTGCGGCCGCGCTGGCTGAACTACCGGTTCGGGCTGGTGGGCCGTGAACTGACGGACCGGGTCCACCGCGACGGGCTGCTGGTCTCCGCCTGGACCGCCGACACCAAGCGCACGATGCGCCGGCTGCTGGCGTACGGGGTCGACTCGATCACCACCAACCGCGTCGACGCCCTGCGTTCGGTGCTCGACCGGGGCTCGCGGACCCGCGGTTCCCGGCCGGCGAAGCCCGGTCCGTCCGCGATGCCTCTCCCGGCGTACGGAGAGCAGACGTGACCGAGCCCGGCCGCCCCCGCGTGCGGTCGGACATCGCCCACGACGTGCGGGTGGGGCACCGCTGACCGCGCGGCGATGACGAGTAGGCCGTGGACCGAGCGGCCGGGGCGGGCGTCGTGCCCCGCCCCGCCGCCGTCGCGCGCAGCTACCGGCAGCCCGGTGGCCGCGCCGCTCCGGCGCGGTGGGACGCACCCCCTGACGCCGGCACCCGGGATTGCGGAGGGGTGCCCGGGGGCGCCCGGACCTCAGGCCGCGGGGACGGGTTCCGGCGGGCCGGCCGGCACCCCCTCCAGCGACTCCAGGCGCTTGCTCATGCGCCGCACGACGAGCAGCGGGATGACGCCGAAGACGCCGAACGACATGTCGATGACGGACCACCAGACGGGGATACCCCGGATCGGCCCGCAGATCAGGGCCAGCGGGATGATGCCGGCGCAGGCGATCATGCCGAACTCGACGACCCAGATGTTGCGGACCGGGTCGCGGTAGGGCCCGTAGAAGGCGACCGCGATGACCAGGTGGGCGAAGGCCAGCCAGTCGGTGCCGTACAGCAGGAAGGGGTACCGGGCGTCGGCCTCGTCGAGGCCGGTGCGGACCCGGGTGATCCACTCCGCGAGGGCGGGGAGGTGCTCGGGCACGGGAGAGGCGGAGGAGTTCAGCAGGTCCTCGGCCCAGTGGAGTTCGTGGACCAGCGGGAAGGCGGTCAGCCCGCTCAGGACCAGGCAGACGATGAAGACGGCCAGCCACACGCGTATGCGCCTCAGAAGGGCGCGTCGCTCGCTCATGCCCGCAGCGTACGCCTCACCTGAACGCGTTCAACTACGGGGGGCGCGGCGGGCGTTCGGCCTTCGTCCCGGACCGGGCGAACGGCGGCACCCGCGGCACCGCCACTCCCCCGGTCCGGAGACCCGGAGAACCGCGCCGCCGGCACCCGGACACCCGAGATCCCCGCAACTCCCTTGCAAGCAGGGCGCTGCGGGGATCGCCGGGAACCGCCAGGAGCCCGGGTCCGTCGTGCGCGGCGCGGCCCGTCAGCCGTCCAGCGACGTCATGACGTGCTTGATGCGCGTGTAGTCCTCGAAGCCGTACGCGGAAAGGTCCTTGCCGTAGCCGGACTTCTTGAAACCGCCGTGCGGCATCTCGGCGACGAGCATGATGTGGGTGTTGATCCACACACAGCCGAAGTCGAGGTTCTTGGACATCCGCATCGCGCGGGCGTGGTCCTTCGTCCACACCGACGAGGCCAGCGCGTACTCGACGCCGTTGGCGTAGGCGAGCGCCTGGGCCTCGTCCGTGAAGGACTGCACGGTGATCACGGGGCCGAAGACCTCGTGCTGGATGATCTCGTCGTCCTGCCGGAGGCCGGAGACGACCGTCGGGGCGTAGAAGTACCCCTTGTCACCGACCCGGTGGCCGCCCGCCTCGACCTTGGCGTGCGCCGGGAGCCGCTCGATGAACCCGCTGACCTGGGCCAGCTGGTTGGCGTTGTTGAGCGGCCCGTAGAGCACGCCCTCCTCGTCCGGCGCACCGGTCTTCGTGTCGGCCGCCGCCTTGGCCAGGGCGGTGACGAACTCGTCGTGGATCGATTCGTGCACGAGGACGCGGGTGGCGGCCGTGCAGTCCTGACCGGCGTTGAAGTAGCCGGCGCCGGAGATACCCTCGACCGCCTTGGGGATGTCGGCGTCCTCGAAGACGACGACCGGGGCCTTGCCGCCGAGTTCCAGGTGGACGCGCTTGAGGTCCTTGGCCGCGGACCCGGCCACCTCCATGCCGGCCCGTACGGACCCGGTGATGGAGGCCATCGCCGGGATCGGGTGCTCGACCATGGCGCGGCCCGTGTCGCGGTCGCCGCAGATGACGTTGAAGACGCCCTTGGGCAGGATCTGCCCGATGATCTCCGCGATCAGCACGGTCGACGCCGGAGTGGTGTCTGACGGCTTGATGACGACGGTGTTGCCCGCGGCGAGCGCCGGGGCGAACTTCCAGACGGCCATCATCATCGGGTAGTTCCACGGGGCGACCTGGGCGCAGACGCCCACCGGCTCGCGGCGCACGATGGAGGTCAGGCCCTCCATGTACTCGCCGGCCGAGCGGCCCTCCAGCAGCCGGGCGGCCCCCGCGAAGAAGCGGATCTGGTCCACCATCGGCGGGATCTCTTCGGTGCGGGTGAGCTCCAGCGGCTTGCCGGTGTTCTCCGACTCCGCCGCGATGAGGTCCTCCGCCCGCTCCTCGAACGCGTCCGCGATCTTCAGCAGCGCCTTCTGGCGGTCGGCGGGCGTCAGGTCACGCCAGGCGGGGAACGCGGCCGCGGCGGCGTCCATGGCGGCGTCGACGTCGGCCTGCCCGGAGAGCGGCGAGGTCGCGTAGACCTCTTCCGTCACCGGGTTGACCACGTCGATGGTCCGCCCGTCCGCGGCGTCCCGGAACTCTCCGTTGATGTAGTTGCGCAGACGGCGCACCTCGGTGGTCACAACCACCCCTCCTGTCGGCTGTCCGATGGGTGAGACACCCAGCCTAGACGGTCCGGTGACGCTTTCGACATACCCGCCGCTCAGCAACTTCGGATTCAGTGAGAAAAAGACCCCTGAACAACGAATTTCATTGAATCAGGGTTGCCAGACAGACGAGTCCCGAGGCAGAGTGGGGATGTGGCCAGTCGTAGCGCAGACTCCAGGACCGGGAACGGATCGTCACCAGCGGTCGATGCCGTCTCCCTCGCGATCATCGAGCAGCTCCAGGAGGACGGACGCCGTCCGTACGCCGCGATCGGCAAGGCCGTCGGCCTCTCCGAAGCGGCTGTACGCCAGCGTGTGCAGAAGCTGCTCGACCAGGGCGTGATGCAGATCGTCGCCGTCACCGACCCGCTCACCGTGGGCCTGCGGCGCCAGGCGATGGTCGGCATCAACGTCGAGGGTGACCTCGACCCCGTGGCCGAGGCCCTGGCGGCCATGGCCGAGTGCGAGTACGTGGTGATGACCGCGGGCTCGTTCGACCTGATGGTGGAGATCGTCTGCGAGGACGACGACCACCTGCTGGAGACGATCAACAAACGCATCCGGGCCATCCCCGGAGTGCGCTCCACCGAGAGCTTCGTCTACCTCAAGCTCAAGAAGCAGACCTACATGTGGGGAACCCGATAGCCGTGAGCAAGGACCTCAGCCGAACCGCGTACGACCACCTGTGGATGCACTTCACCCGCATGTCGGACTACGAGAACGCGCCCGTTCCCACCATCGTGCGTGGCGAGGGCACCTACATCTACGACGACCAGGGCAAGCGCTACCTCGACGGCCTCTCCGGCCTGTTCGTGGTCAACGCGGGCCACGGCCGTCACGAGCTCGCCGAGACGGCGTACAAGCAGGCGCAGGAGCTGGCCTTCTTCCCGGTGTGGTCCTACGCCCACCCGAAGGCCGTCGAGCTCGCCGAGCGGCTCGCCGACTACGCCCCGGGTGACCTGAACAAGGTCTTCTTCACCACCGGCGGCGGCGAGGCCGTCGAGACGGCGTGGAAGCTGGCGAAGCAGTACTTCAAGCTCAAGGGCAAGCCGACCAAGTACAAGGTCATCTCGCGCGCGGTCGCCTACCACGGCACCCCGCAGGGCGCGCTGTCCATCACCGGTCTGCCGGGCCTCAAGGCGCCGTTCGAACCGCTGGTCCCCGGTGCGCACAAGGTGCCGAACACCAACATCTACCGCGCCCCGCTCTTCGGTGACGACCCGGAGGCCTTCGGCCGCTGGGCCGCCGACCAGATCGAGCAGGAGATCCTCTTCGAGGGCGCCGACACCGTCGCCGCGGTCTTCCTCGAGCCCGTACAGAACGCCGGCGGCTGCTTCCCGCCGCCGCCGGGGTACTTCCAGCGCGTGCGCGAGATATGCGACAGGCACGACGTACTGCTCGTCTCCGACGAGGTCATCTGCGCCTTCGGCCGTCTCGGCACGATGTTCGCCTGCGACAAGTTCGGCTACGTGCCGGACATGATCACCTGCGCCAAGGGCATGACCTCGGGCTACTCCCCCATCGGCGCCTGCATCATCTCCGACCGGCTGGCCGAGCCGTTCTACGAGGGCGGCAACACCTTCCTGCACGGTTACACCTTCGGCGGCCACCCGGTCTCCGCGGCGGTCGGCCTCGCCAACCTCGACATCTTCGAGCGCGAGGGCCTCAACCAGCACGTCCTCGACAACGAGAACGCCTTCCTCACCACGCTGCAGAAGCTGCACGACCTGCCGATCGTCGGCGACGTGCGCGGCAACGGCTTCTTCTACGGCATCGAACTGGTCAAGGACAAGGCCACCAAGGAGACGTTCACCGACGAGGAGACCGAGCGCGTCCTGTACGGCTTCCTCTCCAAGGCGCTGTACGACAACGGCCTCTACTGCCGGGCCGACGACCGCGGCGACCCGGTCGTCCAGCTCGCGCCGCCGCTGATCTCCGACCGGTCGACCTTCGACGAGATCGAGGGCATCCTGCGGACCGTCCTGACGGAGGCCTGGACGAAGCTCTGACCGGCGCTCCGGGAGACCGCCCGCACGGCTCCCGGAAGTCATTTCATACGGTCCGTCGCGGCCCGAATGCACCCGTTCGAGTGAGAAGGGGAGCGTCCGGGCCGCGTGCTGTACCGACACCCCGGTCCTACTACCTAGCGTGCCCTGTGACCCATCGGCCTTGTCTTCGTTCCCCCGTACGGGGGATGTGAGATCTGATCCGAACCGAGGTGTACGCCATGGTTGCCCCGCCGGACAACGACGTGCTCTGGGCACGTTCCCTGCAGCACTCCCACAACGGATCGCCGGGGCTCGGCGGTGTGTCCCTCGGTGTCCGCGACGGCGAGATCCTCGCCGTGACGGGACCCCGCGGGAGCGGGAAGACGACGCTCCTGCACTGCCTCTCCGGCCAGCTCGTGCCCCAGGAGGGCGAAGTCTGGTTCAACAGCGTCCCCGTGCACACCATGGGCCCGCGGATGCGCGAACAGCTGCGCCGCGACCGCTTCGGCTGGATCGCCGCCGATCCTCAGCTCGTACCGGAGCTGACCACCTGGGAGAACGCCGCCCTGCCGCTGCTGCTGCGGGGCGTATCCCACCGGGCGGCGAAGAAGGCGGCCACCGAGTGGCTGGAGCGCCTCGACATCGGGCCGCTCGCCAAGAAGCGTCCGCACGCCCTGCTGCAGGCCCAGCGCCAGCGGATCTCCGTGGCCCGCGCCCTGACCGCCTCACCGACGGTGATCTTCGCCGACGAGCCGACCGCCTCCCTGCACGTGACGGAGCGCGCGCTGCTGCTGCGCACCCTGACCACCGCGGCCCGGTCCCACGGCATCACCGTCGTACTCGCCACCCACGACGCGGAGATCGCCAAGCTCGCCGACCGCACGGTGGCCCTGCTGGACGGCCGCCGCGTCACCACCGTCGCCCTGCCCGCCGCGTCCGATACGGAAGGCCGCTCGGCGTGCTCGCTCTCCGTCTGACCCGTGGTTCCCACCCCCTGGTCCTGGTGCGGCGGCTGCTCCTCGCCTCGGCGTCGGCAGGGGTCGGCTTCCTGCTCCTGTGCACCCTCGGGTACGCGTCCGGGCATCCGGCGCACGCCTCGGACTCGGTGATGCGGCTCCTGTGGTGCGCGGTGCCGCTGGCGGCGACCGTCCAGCTCGCGGTCGCCGTCGCCCGCACGGATCCGAGCACCCGCCCGCGTCCCGGACTCTTCGCCGCCGGGCTCGGGCCGGTGCGGCTGTCCGTCCTCGCGGCCGCCTCGACCGCGGTGTCCACCACGCTCGGCTCGGTGGTGGCGCTGCTCCTCTTCCTGCACCTGCGCGGGGACCTGACCGGGCTGCCGTTCGACGGCGGCGCGGCCGAGTTCCTGGGTGCGGGGACGCCGCTGCCGCTCGCGGCGGCACTCACGCTACTGGCCCTGGTGCCGCTCGCCTCGGCCGTGGCCGGTGGACTCGCGCTGCGCTCACGGCCGGCCGCCCCGTCCGAGGCCCAGGCGGCCGAGGAGGAACTCGCCCCCGCCCCGGTGCCCAAGGGCCTGCCGTGGGGCGTCGCGCTGACGGCGGCAGGCCTGGCCGTCGAGGCGTACGCCGGCCGTGGGACGCCGGGCAGTGCCTTCCCGCTGCCCGGGCGGCTGGACTCCACCCCGGCGAGCGTGCTGGCGGGCTGGGTCCTCACCGCGATCGGCCTGGCCATGGCGGGGCCCGGCCTCACCTACCTGTGCGGACGGCTGCTGCAGGTGGTGCGCCCCGGGGCGGTACGCCTCCTGGCGGGCCGGGTGCTGATGGACGAGGCGTGCCGGATCGGGCGCCCGCTCGGCGTCGTCTGCGCGGTGGTGTCGGGCGCGATCGCGGCCACGGCCCTGTACTCGGACGGGCCGCGCCCCTTCGGTCCGCTCACCACGCTCGGCGCCGTACTCGTTCTCGGCTGCTCGACCGCGACGCTGCTGACCACGGCGCTGGAGGCGAAGCAGGCCCGGGCCCGGACGGCCGAGTCCCTGCTGCGGCTCGGCGCCCCGGCCGCCGTGCTCCGCTCCGCCGCCGCCCTGCGCGCGCTGGTACTGCTGGCCGTCTTCGCCCCGTTGACCTGGGTGATCGCGGAGCTGGCGGCACTTCCGCTGACGGGGTGACAACCCGCCGGCGGCCGGTCCGTAGCATGACGGCGTGGAGATACCGGACGAGAACACCTACGCACCCGGCGTCGAGATAGAGACGCTCGCCGCATTCGACCTGGCCGTCACCGCCGGGAGTCTCGCCGGCCACCGGCTCCAGTCCCTCGACCTGACGGACCGTGGCACCGCCCTGCTCGCGACCGACACCCGGGGCGCCGTCTTCCTCGGCTGCCGGATGGACGCCGGGGCGGAGGCCAAGGTGCGGGCGGACGGAGCCTTCGTCTTCCCGCCGGTGCCCGGTCTGCCCTTCGACCCCTACCGCGGCCTGCTGTACACCCCCGAAGCCCTGTACGAGGGACTGGACGAGGGCGGTTACGAGGCGACGCCGGACGCTCTCGCCTACCGCTGGTTCCGGCGGACCGGTACGGACGGCGACGTCTTCTCCTCGATGCTGCGGGCCCTGCACGACGACGCCGTCTCCGACGCGCTGGACGAACACCTCACCGGGGCCCGGGTGGTGGGCGTGATGGGCGGCCATGCCATGGCACGCGGTACGGAGGCCTACCGGGGCGCGGCCGTACTCGGCAGGGAACTGACCCGCCGCGGTCTGACGGTCGCGACGGGCGGGGGTCCCGGCGCGATGGAGGCCGCCAACCTCGGCGCCCACTCCGCCCCGCACTCCGACGCGATGCTGGTCAAGGCCTGCGAGATCCTGGCCGGCGTACCGTCGTTCAGCCCCTCGGTCACCGACTGGGCGCGGGCCGCCTTCGCCGTGCGGGAACGCTGGCCGGAGGGCGGTCCGTCCGTCGCGATCCCCACGTGGTTCTACGGGCACGAGCCGCCGAACGCGTTCGCCGGCCACATCGCCAAGTACTTCGCGAACGCGGTGCGCGAGGACGGGCTGCTGGCCCGCTCGACGGCGGGTGTGATCTTCCTGCCCGGTGCGGCCGGGACCGTGCAGGAGATATTCGACAACGCCACGCCGAACTACTACGAGTCGCGGTCCGCGCCCACGCCGATGGTGCTGGTGGGCCGCTCGCACTGGACGGAGAAGCTGCCGGCCTGGCCGCTGCTGAGCTCCCTGGCCGCGGGCCGTGCGATGGAGTCGCGTATCGCCCTCGTCGACACGGTGGAGGAGGCCCCGGCGGCACTCGCCCGGCTGACCGGGGGCGGGTGACCGGCTGAACGGGTGGGGCGGGGCGGCATGTCCGCGGTGCCCTCCCGAAGTGCCCGCACCACCACCGGCCCGGGGCGACGGGATGGGGGCGGGTGAACGAAGACGGGGCTGCGGGACCGCGCCCGGGCGGTGACCTGGGGTACGTACCGGGTCCGGTGGTCGCGGGCGGGGAGAACCGCCGTCACCGACCGGCCGGGGGCAGCACCACGGTCTCCGCCACGTCGAAGGTGACGCCCACCGTGGCCCCCTCGTCCGGGGTGTCCCGCAGACCGCACTCGGCCTCCAGGGCGGGTCCGTCGCCGGGGTGCAGCGCGACGGTCACGTGGTGGCCGCGGAAGGTGCGTACGCCTACGGTGCAGCGCAGTCCGTCCTCCGGGCCGCCCATCCGCACCCCGCCCGGCCGGACGAGCAGCTCGCCCGGGCCCTGGGGGGAGCCGCCGGGTACCGGTATCTTGCCCCAGGCCGTGTCGGCGGTCCGGCCGGTGACGGTCGCGTCCACCACGTTGTCGAAGCCGAGGAACCGGGCGACGAAGGCGGACGCGGGCCGCTGCCAGACCTCCAGCGGGCTCCCCGCCTGGGCGATCCGGCCGTCCCGCATGACCACCACCCGGTCGGCGAGCGCGAAGGCCTCCCCCTGGTCGTGGGTCACGGCGAGCACCGTCGTGCCCAGCCGGCCGAAGAGGGTGCGCAGTTCGACCACCAGCCGTTCGCGCAGGCTCCGGTCCAGTTGGCCCAGCGGCTCGTCCAGCATCAGCAGCTTCGGGCGGGGCGCCAGCGCCCTGGCCAGGGCGACCCGCTGCTGTTCGCCACCGGACAGGGCGGCGACGGCCCGCCGCCCTGCTCCGGGGAGGCCGACCAGGTCGAGGAGTTCGTCGGCCCTGCGGTCCCGTTCGGCGCGGGGGACTCCGTGCATCCGCAGACCGAAGGCGACGTTCGCGCCGACGTCCCGGTGCGGGAACAGCTGGTGGTCCTGGAACATCAGCCCGAGACCACGCCGGTGCACGGGCACCGGAGCCTGGTCCGCGCCGTCCAGCAGCACCCGCCCGCCGTCCAGCCCCTGCAGCCCGGCGACGGCCCGCAGCAGCGTCGACTTTCCGCTGCCGCTGGGCCCCAGCACACAGACGATCTCGTGGTCGGCGACCTCCAGGTCCACGGCGTCCAGCGCGGTACGCCCGCCGAACCTGACCGTGGCCGACTCCACTGCCAGCATCTCTAGAACTCCCCGGATCGGTCGGTGCGGATACGTTCGAGCAGGAGCAGCGACACCGCGCAGACGAGCATCAGAATGGTGCTGAGGGCCATCGCCTGCCCGTAGTTGAGCTCCCCGGACCGTCCCAGCAGCCTGGCCACCGCCACCGGGAGGGTGGGGTTGTCCGGACGCGCGATGAAGACGGTCGCCCCGAACTCGCCCAGCGAAACGGCGAACGCGAATCCCGCGGCCACCAGAAGTGCCCGGCGCACCAGCGGCAGGTCCACCTCGCGCCAGGCCCGCCACGGTGAGGCGCCGAGCACCGCTGCCGCCTCACGCAGCCGTTCGTCCACCGCGCGCAGCACGGGCAGCATGGTCCGTACGACGAACGGGACGCCGACCAGCGCCTGGGCCAGCGGTACGAGGATCCAGGACGTGCGCAGGTCGAGGGGCGGCTTGTCGAGGGTGATCAGGAAGCCGAAGCCGACGGTGACCGCCGACACCCCCAGCGGCAGCATGAGCAGCGCGTCGAAACCACGCACCAGCCGCCCTGCCCGCCGGGTGAGGGCCGCGGCGGCGAGGCCGCCGATCAGGAGGGCGACGAGGGTCGCGACCACGGCGTAGCGCAGGGAGTTGCCGAGGGCGTCGAGCGGTGGGACGAGGAAGGAGGAGCCGCCGGCGTCGGCGGACTGCAGCGCACGGTAGAAGCCGAGACCGTAACCGCCGGACGTGTCCAGCGAGCGTTCCACCAGCACACCGAGCGGCAGCAGGACGAGCAGGAGCACGGTCAGCAGGACACCGCCGAGCAGAGCCCGCTGGCCTGCCCCCCGCGGGGGCCGGGCGGTGGTCGCCGGGTCGACCAGCTTCAGGGCCGTCTCCCTGCGCCGTACGGTCCACGCGTGCAGGGCGAGGACGGAGCCGACCGCCGCGAACTGCACGAGGGTGAGCACGGCGGCCGTCGGCAGGTCGAGCAGATAGGCGGTCTGCCGGTAGATCTCCACCTCCAGCGTGGAGAAGGCAGGGCCGCCGAGGATCTGGACGACTCCGAAGGAGGTGAACGTGAAGAGGAAGACCATCAGGGCGGCGGCGGCCACGGCCGGGGCCAGCGCGGGCAGGGTCACCCGCCGCCAGGCGGCCGGACGTCCGGCGCCGAGCACCCGTGCGGCCTCCTCCTGGCGGGGGTCGAGCTGGGACCAGAGCCCGCCCACGGTCCGGACGACGACCGCGTAGTTGAAGAACACGTGGGCGAGCAGGATCGCCCAGACGGTGGTGTCGAGCCGGATGCCCCACAGCTCGTCGAGGAACCCGCCGCGCCCCAGCAGTGCCAGGAAGGCCGTGCCCACGACGACGGTCGGCAGGACGAAGGGCACGGTCACCACGGCCCGCAGCAGCTGTTTGCCGGGGAAGTCGAACCGGGCGAAGACGTAGGCCCCGGGCAGCGCGATCAGGAGGGTGAGCGCCGTCGAGGCGAGGGCCTGCCAGGTGGTGAACCGGAGGACGTCGAGGATGTCCGGCCGGGTCAGCACCTCACCGACCCGGCCGAACTGCCAGACGCCGTCCGCCTTCAGCCCCCGGCCGACGATCGCGGCGACCGGGTAGGCGAAGAACAGCGCGAAGAACGCGACGGGCAGGGCCATGAGGCCGAGCCGCACCGCGTTCCCCCTCCAGGAGGGACGCGGGACTACTTCACGACGAGCGAGGACCACGACCGGACCCACTGCTCACGGTTCTTGGCGATCTTCTGCGGGGGGACCGTCGCCGGCTTACCCACCTGCGCGCCGAACTTCGTGAAGAGTTCGGGCAGTTTCGCGTCCGCGGCGACCGGGTTGACGAACATGGTGAGCGGCATGTCCTCCTGGAACCGCTTGCTGATCAGGAAGTCCAGCAGCGCCTTGCCACCGGCCTCGTTCTTCGCGCCGTCCAGCAGACCGGCGAACTCGATCTGGCGGAAGCAGGTGCCGGTGGCGACACCGGTCGGGGCCTCGGTGGGCCGCGGTTCGGCGTACAGCACCTCGACGGGCGGGCTGGAGGCGTAGGAGACGACGAGCGGCCGGTCCGCCTTGGCCTTCCTGCCGCCCGCGGAGCCGGAGAACTCCTCGTTGTAGGCCTGCTCCCAGCCGTCGACGACCTTGACGCCGTTGTTCTTCAGCTTCTTCCAGTAGTCCTGGTAGCCGGTCTCGCCGTGGGCGGCGACGGTACCGAGGAGGAAGCCGAGGCCGGGCGAGGAGGTCGCGGCGTTCTCCGTGACGAGAAGGTTCTTGTACGCGGGCTTCAGCAGGTCGTCGAAGGTGTTCGGCGGGTCGAGCTTCCTGTCGGCGAAGTACTTCTTGTCGTAGTTCACGCAGATGTCGCCGGTGTCGACGGGCGTGACCCGGTGCTTGTCCCCGTCGAGCCGGGTGTCGGCGGCGACACGGTCGAGGCCCTTGGCCTCGTACGGTGTGAACAGGCCGTTGTCCAGGGCGCGGGAGAGCAGCGTGTTGTCGACGCCGAAGAAGACGTCGCCGCGGGGGGAACCCTTGGTCAGGATCTCCTGGTTGAGCGCGGCTCCGGCATCGCCGCTCTTCAGCACCTTGACCTTGTAACCGGTCTCCTCGGTGAACGCCTTCAGGACGGCGTCCGAGGCGTTGAACGAGTCATGGCTGACCAGGGTGACGGTCGTGGAGCCGGCCCCGGTACCACCGGAGGCCTTGCCGTCGGTGTCACCGCAGCCCGCGAGCGCCGTGACCCCCAGAGCAGCGGCGAGCACCGTCGCCGCGTACTGCGTGGTGGTGTTCATATGATTCCTCCTGGAGATGACCAGGAAGAGACGCGGCCCCGCCCGCTCCGTGAGCGGGCAGGGCGCAACAGCTTGAGTAAGGTCCGAACTTCCTACCCGGAATGACCCGGGCGAGGTTCAGAGGGTCTGCGGCCGACCTGTTCTCGGTGCCGCACTCTCAGCGCTGTGGCGCTCCCCTGTCGGAATATGAAGTTGATGTCCGGAACAGGCTACACCGGCCGGATCACGCTCCCCCGGCCGGATCACGGCCTGCGGAGCGGTTCCCGGCCTGCCGAGCGGGCCGTGCCCTGCGGACCGCCGGGTCCGGCGCGTTCCGATCGCCGGGTCCGGCGCGTTCCGGGCCTGCGGATCCCGTGCGTCCGCCCGGGCGGATCGATCCTGCGCCCCGCGACCCGCCGGCCCGTCACCGCGACCACCCGTCCGCCCGTCGGTGCAGGCCCGCGGCAGGCTCCGGCGGGCTGCTCCGCTCCGCGTCTCAGCGCTCGGCGGCCGCCAGCTGCCCGCAGGCCCCGTCGATCTCCTGGCCCCGGGTGTCGCGCACCGTGACCGGTACGCCATGAGCCGCGATGGCCTCGACGAACGCCTTCTCGTCCTCGGGCCGCGAGGCGGTCCACTTGGAGCCGGGCGTCGGGTTCAGCGGGATCAGGTTGACGTGCACCCGCTTGCCCTTGAGCAGCCGGCCGAGCCGGTCGCCCCGCCAGGCCTGGTCGTTGATGTCACGGATCAGCGCGTACTCGATGGAGATACGGCGGCCCGACTTCTCCGCGTACTCCCAGGCGGCGTCCAGGACCTCCCGGACCTTCCACCGCGTGTTCACGGGGACGAGCGTGTCGCGCAGCTCGTCGTCCGGGGCGTGCAGGGAGACGGCGAGGCGGCACTTGAAGCCCTCGTCGGCGAAGCGCAGCATGGCCGGCACCAGGCCCACCGTGGAGACGGTGATCCCCCGCTGGGAGAGTCCGAGCCCGTCCGGCTCCGGGTCGGTCAGCCGGCGGATCGCCCCGACCACCCGCTTGTAGTTCGCCAGGGGCTCACCCATGCCCATGAAGACGATGTTGGACAGCCGCGCAGGTCCGCCCGGAACCTCGCCGTCACGCAGCGCCCGCATCCCGTCGACGATCTGGTGGACGATCTCTGCGGTCGACAGATTACGGTCGAGACCCGCCTGCCCGGTCGCGCAGAACGGACAGTTCATCCCGCACCCCGCCTGGGACGAGATGCACATGGTCACCCGGTCCGGATACCGCATGAGGACGGACTCGACGAGCGTCCCGTCGTGCAGCTTCCAGAGCGTCTTGCGGGTGGTGTCGTCGTCACAGCTGATGTGGCGCACCACGGACATCAGGTCGGGGAACATCGCCTCGGCGAGCTTGTCCCGCGATCCGGCCGGGATGTTGGTCCACTCGGCGGGGTCGTGCGCGTACCGCGAGAAGTAGTGCTGCGACAGCTGCTTGGCGCGGAAGGGCTTCTCGCCGGTCGCGGCGACTGCTTCCTTGCGCTCGTCGGGCGTGAGGTCGGCGAGGTGCCGCGGCGGCCTCTTGGCTCCGCGGGGCGCGACGAAAGTGAGTTCTCCGGGCTTAGGCATGGTTCCTCCAGTGTTACAGACACGCCGTGGTGGCAGAGACCGTCACCTGCCCGGAACGCGACGGGACGTGAGCGCCCGGTCCTCACCGACCGTCCGGGGGCCGTCGCTCGGGCGCCCGCGCGACGGCCCCCGGACGGCCCCGGAGGGTTCGGCGCACCACCGGAGGACAGTGAGCGATCGCACTCATGGAATTCCGCCGCGGTCGCGGTGCCCTCGCGGGCCGTGCCCGCCGGGGCCGGAACCCTGCGCGGGGGGCTCATCTCAGCCCCGGACTGCCCGCCCGCCCCGCGAGGAGGTCAGTCGAAGCGGGCCGCGAGCAGCGCGATGTCGTCCGTCTTGCCCTTGCCGAACGTGTCGAGCAGTACGTCGCACAGGGCCTCGTTCTCGACGGGCGCCTCGGACACGGTGCCGGCCAGGGCGACCAGGCTGTCACTGAGGTCTTCGCGCGGCACCTCGATGAGGCCGTCGGTCAGCAGCAGGAGGGTGGATCCTCCGCTCACGTCGTGGCCCACCGCGGGTGGATGCGGCAGGTTGAGGCCCAGAAGCGGGCCGTGCTCCGTCAGATAGCGGGTGGAACCGTCCGGATGCCGCAGCAGGGGCGGGATGTGTCCGGCGTTCGCGACCTCGATCCGCCGCCCGCCCGGCCGCACCAGCACGAGGCATACGGTGACGGTGATCGTCGGCCGCAGGCGTACCAGCAGAGCGTCCAGCCGGTCCAGCAGGGTCCGCGGGTCGTGCCCCTCGATCGCGTAGGCGCGGAGCGCGTGCCGGACCTCTCCCATGATCATCGCGGCTTTCAGGGAGTGCCCCGCCACGTCCCCGATGGCGAGCAGGAGGCCCGCGGGTGTCTCGATGGCCTCATAGAAGTCCCCCCCGATCTCCGAGTCGTCGGCGGCGGGCTCGTAGCGCACGGCCAGATCCACCCCGGGCACCTCGGGAAGCCGGTCCGGGAGGAAGCTGCGCTGGAGGGTGAGGACGAGCGCATGCTCCTCGCTGCGCGAGCGCATTGCCTCCAGGGCCAGCGCGCAGGCCTGTGCCAGCTGTGACAGCAGCTCGCGGTCGTCGACTCCCGCCAGGGCCTCGGCGTCCACCGCGAACGCGACGGGCGGCCGTCCCTTCTTCGTCCGCGCCAGGGTCAGGGCGGCCCGGCCGGGGAACACGTCGGCCGGGCCGCCGTCCTCGTCCCCGACCATTGCCCACCAGTCAGCACCGGGCAGCAGCACCGTCCCTGTTCCCGTGCCGTCCCCGAGCACCCTGTCGGTCAGGACGTCGAGCAGCCGGGGCTCCCGCTGCAGGACGACGACCGCGGGAGCGGCCGACGCCGGAAGGCGGCCGGTCTGCGCCCGCCCCTGTACCGCCGCGAGGTGCAGGGTGCGGTTGTCCGGGCTGAGTACGACGGCGACGGCGGGTGACTGCATCAGTGTGGCCATCCCGCTCGCGGCGGCCTCGACGAACGTGCGCCCGTCCCTGGCCGCGTAGACGGCAAGGGTGCTGCTGTTCAGTGCGGACACACGGGCGGCGAGCCGCTCGGCGCGGCGGCGGGCCCGGGCGTAACGCAACGCCGCGGTGACGGTGGCCAGCAGCTCGTCCGGGGCGATCGGCTCGGTGAGGTAGGCGTCGGCACCCCTGTGGAGGCCCTGGGTACGGTCGCTCAGCTCGACGGCGGAGGCGGAGACGTGGATGACCGGGATCGAGGCGGTCCGCGGGTCGCCCTTGATCCGCTCGCACACCTCGAAGCCGCTCATGTCGGGCAACTTCACGTCGACGACCGCCAGCTCCGGCAGCTCGCCCTCCGCAGCGCCGGCGAGCAGGGCCAGGCCCTCCGCGCCGTCCGCGGCCTCCATCACCGTGTGACCCGCCCGGCGCAGCCAGCTGCCGATGATGTAGCGCTTGGTGTCGTTGTCGTCGAGCAGCAGCACCGTCGCGACGGCGCTGTCCTGACGCAGGTACGAACTCACGGATTGCCGCCTTTCCTGCCCGCCCCCGGTGTTGCGCGCTGGGTGTGCTCGGAGAATGCCGCCGTGAGCTGCGGGAGGGTCAGCGTGGACTTGCCCAGCACCGCCCGGGCGTGGGTGAGCCGGTCGTGCTCCAGGCTCTCCCGATCCGCCGAGGTGACCACGATAACGGGGACGGCGCTCAGCTCGGGGTCCCTCGCCAGTTCCGCCAGCACAGAGTAACCGTCGAGGTCGGGCATGTGCAGATCGAGGAGGACGGCGTCGGGGCGCACCTCACGTACGACGGAACTCGCCCGCCCGGCCTCGCCGACCTCGACCACCCGGTGCGCCAGCTGGTCCAGGACCGGCCGGATCGTCGCACGGAAGGCGGCGTCGTCGTCCACCGTCACCAGGACCGCGACGACCGGGGGCGCGGGCCGGTCCTCGGCGGGCCCGGCGGCGAGGACCGGTGGGCCCGCCGGCAGCCGTACGGTGACCCGCGTGCCGTTCCCGGGGGCGCTGGTCAGGGTGAGGCTGCCGCCCAGCAGCTCCGCCAGCCGACGCGCGTAGGGCAGGCCGAGGCCGGTACCGGAACGGCCACGCTGGTGGGGGCCGCGCACCTGATAGAACTCCTCGAAGATCTGCTGCTGCTCCTCCTGGGGGATGCCGATGCCCGTGTCCGACACCGTGAACACGACACCGTCCTCTTCCCCGCTGCCGGTGGTCACGTCGAGGCGCACCGTCCCGGTCTCGGTGAACTTCAGGGCGTTGGACAGCAGGTTGCGCAGGATCCGGGTGAGCATCACCTCGTCGCTGACGATCCGCAGGTCCGATTCGGCCACGACCAGTTCGGCGTCGCCGTGCAGCTCGTAGCCCCGCAGGGTGCCCCGCAGCTGGCCGAGGAGCGCGCGAAGGTCGACGGGTGCCCAGTTGGGCTCCAGTCGGCCCGATTCCGCCTTGGCGACGTCCAGGAGCTCGTCCACGAGTGACAGCAGGGTGGCGCCGGAGGCGGAGATGAGGGAGATCTGCCGGCGCTGCTCCTCGTCGAGACGGTCCGCGTCGAACTCGAGGAGCAGCCGCGCGAGGCCCACGACGGAGTTGACCGGTGTGCGCAGCTCGTGGCTGACATTGGCCCAGAACCTGGTCTTGGTCTCACTCGCCTCGCGCAACTGGCGGGATTTCTCCTCGAGCTCGGCGTAGAGGGCCACGACCCCCCGGTTGGTCTCCTCCAGTTCCTCGGAGAGTTCGGAGTAGAGCGCTACGACTCCCCGGTTGGTCTCCTCCAGTTCCTTGTTCAGCCGGCGCAGCTCCTCCCGCTGCGCCCGGGACTCCTCCAGCGCGGCGATCAGGTCGCTGGTCTGCGCCCGGGAGTCCTCGAGCACACTGGTCCCCTTGTGTGCCATCAGGACCTCACGCGTGTGCCGGAGGGCCGCGGGTGCCGGTACGTCCACGCCGAGTGGCTGCTCGATAACCAGGGTCCGCTCCGAGACAGCGTGCTGGACCGGGACGAGCCGGGCTGCCGCCTGCAACGATTCCTTACCGGGTCCCCGGCCCTGCTCCCAGCGCATGGCAACCCGAAGGAGCGGCCGTGGACCGCTGACGAGGCCGAAGGAGACCGTGGGCCCGGAGCACCCCAGGAGGTCCCGTCCGAGCTCGCTCAGCGCGGTGGCCAGACGGATCTGGTCCTGTTTCTCGACCCCGAGCGCCTCGGCCGCGGACTTCCCGCTGCGCCGCAGCACGAAGATGTCGTGTTCCGTGGCGAGCGAGAGGGACATGAGGGGGACGGCCCTGTCGGCCGCGGAATCGTTCACCAGGGGCCTTTCGCCACGACGACCCCGGCGTCGTCCCTGCGCACGCCGGCCTCGCGCAGGAGCTGGGCGGCGGCCACGAGCGGGGAGTGCGCGAGGAAACCCGGCAGCTCAGCCGCCTGCCAGCGTTCGGTGAGACCGTCCGAGTGCATGATCACCGCCCCGTGCAGGGGCAGGTCCTGGCGTACCGTCCGCAGATGCGGCATCTGGTGCCCGACGATGCCGGGCGCCGACATCAGGGAACGGCGGGTGCCGGTGCGGGGATCGACGACGAAGGTGCTGACGTTGCCCACCCCGCAGAAGTACACGCTTTCGGTCCGCGGCTCGATGCGCACCACGGCGACCGCTCCGCCGCGACCGCCGCGCAGCGCGTTGTGGACGGCGGTGAGCACCTCGGCGGGCTGCTCCGCCCTGGAGTCCCGGAATGCGGCGGCCGCGGCCTGGGCGGCGCGGCCGGCCAGCGGTCCGTGTCCCAGACCGTCGCAGAACATGACCAGGAGCGCCGGCTCGCCCGCGCCCTCCCGCTCTGCCGGACGGCTTTCCTTCACGGGACGGGGACTCCCCGCCGCCGGCCGGAAGCCGGTCAGTTCGGCCCAACCAAGAGCAGGGACGGCCTGCCGGCCGGAGGCGGCCCCGTCCTGTTGCCCGGACGGCTGCCCAGAGTCCTCCGGGCGCGTGCGGACACCGGCCGGACGGGCGGCCCAGGTGTCGCCGCACACGCTCTCCCCGGTGATCGGCCGCGTCAGGCCCTCCACGGCAGGGGCTCCGAGAGCGGCGACCCTTCGTGCCGCCTCCGCCATCCAGAAGCGCGCGGTCAGCACGGTCCCCCGGCCGGGCAGCGAGTGCAGGCCGAAGGTGTCGGCAAGGCGGGCGATGGCGCCGAGGCCGATGCCCAGCGTTCCGGCGGTGGACGTGCCGTCGGTGAGGGACGCCGCCACGTCCGTCATGCCGGGCCCCTCGTCCGTCGTGACGAACTCGAGGCCGGCGTCCTGCGGTGTCCGTACGACGCGCAGCAGGAGGGCGCCGTCCACGGCGTGCCTGCGCAGGTTGGCCGTGGCCTCGCTCACGGCCAGAGCGACCTCGGCACTCCGCTGCTCGTCGAAGCCGATGCGCCTGGCCAGCCCCACCGCGGCGACGCGGGCCGCGGCGGGGAACGATTCCTGGTCCCGCAGCCAGGCGACGTCCTCCACGTCCACGACCGGAAAGGTCAGCGAGCCCATTTCGTCACCGCTATCTGGGTACCGCTGCCGGGCTCCGTCTCCAGGACGAAGTCGTCCACCAGCCGGCGGGCACCGCTCAGACCGAGTCCCAGTCCCCCGCCGGAGGTCCATCCGTCGGTCATCGCCTGATCGATGTCGGGTATGCCGGGGCCGGAGTCCTCGAAGACGGCGGTCACACCGGTCCGGCCGTCCCGGCGTACCAGACCGACGCGCATGACTCCCCCACCGCCGTAGACCAGGGTGTTCCGGGCCAGCTCACTCGCCGCGGTGACCAGCTTGGTCTGGTCGACGAGGGAGAGCCTGCAGCGCTGGGCGAGCGCGCGCACCAGCTGACGAGCCCGGACCACGTCATCGGTCGACTCGATCGAAATGGTCTGGTGGTCGGCGTCAGGGACGGGCGGCAGCCCGCTCATCGCCGGGCCGGCCGGTCGTTGTCCGGCCGGGCCAGGATGTCCAGCCCCTTCTCCAGCGTGAGGGCTGTACGCACGCCTCCGAGCGAGAGGCCGAGCTCCACGAGGGTGATGGCGACCGCGGGCCTCATCCCGACGACGACGGTCTCGGCGTCGAGCATGCGCGAGATGGCCGCCGTGGTGGCCAGCATGCGGCCCACGAACGAGTCGACGATCTCGACGGCGGTGATGTCGATGACCACACCCCTCGCCCCGGATCCGACGATCCGGGCCGCCAGGTCCTCCTGGAGATCGAGGACGATCTGGTCCTCCAGGTCGACCTGGATGGAGACCAGGAGGACGTCACCGATCTTGAGTACGGGTACGCGTTCGGTCACGCCCGGCCGCCGGTGTCCGGGAGGTCCGCGTCGCCGCGGCGCAGCGCGTGCTTGAGCGCGTCGGCGAGCGACGCCTTGGTGACGATGTCACCGAACTGGATGCCGAGCGCGACGATGGTCTGGGCGATCTGGGGACGGATGCCGGAGATGATGCACTCGGCACCCATCAGCCTGGCGGCCACCACGGTCTTGAGCAGATGCTGGGCAACCTCCGTGTCCACTGCGGGCACCCCGGTGATGTCGATGATCGCCTGGTCCGCGTTGATGTCGACGAGGGCCTGGAGAAGCTTCTCCATCACCACCTGCGTGCGGGCCGAGTCGAGGGTGCCGACCAGGGGGACGGCGACCACGCCCTCCCACAGCTTCACCACGGGGGTGGAGAGCTCCATCAGCTGCTCGGACTGGGCGCTGATGATCTCTTCCCGCGTCCTGGCATACACCTCCAGGGTGAACAGGGCCAGGGCGTCGATGAGCTTGCCCAGCTCGAGGTAGGCGTGGATGTCCTCACCCGAGGTGTCGGCGGTCGGCGCGAGGACGTCCTTGCACGCCAGCACGCTGGTCGCGGTCTCCGTGGGGGTGAAACCCTGGCGGGCGCGACTCCGCGAAAGTTCGGCGAGAAGGGCTCGCACCTCTGCGAATTCGTCTCCCTGCCAGTCCAGCCCGCCTTCCCGGAGCCCGTCCACCAGAGCGGTGTACACCTCGTGGAGCTCACGGTCGAGTTCGGCCAACGAGACGCGCCCGCGCAGCGTGCGGGACACGGCCTCCACCCAGGCCGAGGCGAGGAGTTCCCCGCGCGCCGTCAGAAGCTCGACGAGCCTGGCCGATATGTCTTGCTCTGCCACTGCGGGCAACTCCTTCTTCCCAAGCCTGATTATGGTCTTTTCGCAGCGTATGTCATCGCCCGACGCTCAGGACGGCGCGCGAGTGCGACGCCCGTCACCACCCGTTTCGACACAAGGCAGGGACGCGACCATCACGAAAAGGCAAAGGGCGGGAGCAGAGCCGGTTGTCACGGAAAGCATGTGTACCCGATGCCCCTTCACGCGGCCTTCACACATGCTCCTCGAAGGCAGTGGGGCAGCCGCGGGACGTCAGGCCGTACGCCCCCTCGTTTCCGGAACTGGGACTGCCGGTCTCCCGCTCCGGCACCGGGTCGGCGCCCGGAAACGGCGCCGCATCGCGGCCGTACTGCCACTCACAGGCTCGTGGACCGCGCGCTCCGTCCGGCCCGACGGGGAGGCCGCAGGGCGGCGCACACCGAAGACGCCCCGCACAGCAGCAAAGCGCCCAGCGAGCACAGTGCGGAGGCATCACCCTGTATATGACTCATCCAGCCCATGTCGGCCGGATGCCCCGGCGGCGCCGTTTCATCCGTCACGCGGCCACGGGCGCACTCCGCGGGCTCTTACTCGCGTGCGGGCCCCTCACTCCCGGGAGTGAGGGGCCCGCACGCGAGTAAGCCCGTCTCAGCCGGAACCGACGAAGAGCACGAGCAGCAGCCAGACCACCGGCGCGGTCGGCAGGAGCGAGTCGAGGCGGTCCATGATGCCGCCGTGGCCGGGCAGCAGTGTGCCCATGTCCTTGATCCCGAGATCCCGCTTGATCATGGACTCGCCGAGGTCACCGAGGGTGGCGCTGGCGGCGACGGCCAGGCCCAGCAGCAGCCCCTGCCACCAGCTGCCGTCGTCGATCAGGAACTCCATGCACAGAGCACCGGCGGCCATGGCGAAGGCCACCGCGCCGAGCAGGCCCTCGCGGGTCTTGCCCGGGCTGATGCGCGGGGCGAGCTTGTGCGTCCCGAAGCGCCAGCCGACGGCGTACGCGCCGGTGTCGCTGACCACGGTGAGCAGGAGGAAGGTCAGTACCCGCCACGGGCCGTCGTCCGGGGTGAGCATCATGGCGACGAACGTCGCCAGGAACGGCACGTAGAACACGGCGAAGACACCGGCCGTGACGTCCTTGAGGTAGCCGTCGGGCGGCTCGGTCATCCGCCAGACGAGCACCGCGAGGGTCGTGAGCGCCATGGCGACCCAGGCGCCCTCCGCCTCCCGCACGTACCCGGCGACGACCATGGCGGCACCGCCGACGGCGAGCGGGACGAGGGGGACGTTGATCCCCTTGCGCTCCTTGAGACGCGAGGTGAGCTCCCAGAGGCCGACCACCACCGCCAGCGCGACCACGCCGACGAAGACGGCCTTCACGACGAACAGCGAGCCGGCGACGACCGCGCCGAGACCGACACCCACCCCTATCGCGGCACGCAGATCACGTCCCGCACGCTTCTTCGGCGGCGTGGGCGGCAGCGAGGGGCTGGACATGGGTACCTGCGGCTTCTCGTCACGGAACGGGGGGCCGCTGACGCGCGCGGCGTCCCCGTTCCGGTCGTCGCGGTCGTGAGCGTCTCTACCTGCGTCGGGAACGTCCGGCACGATGGGCATGGGCCGAGTCTGCTGGGCGCCGTGCACATCGTATGCAGGACCCGCCGGGGCGGCCCCCATCTCGGGAGCGCGCCAGGAACCGGCTCCCTGCGGGGCGCCCCAGGAAGAGTCGTTCATCAGACTTCGAGCAGCTCGGCTTCCTTGTGCTTGAGCAGCTCGTCCACCTGCGCGACGTACTTCGCGGTGGTGTCGTCGAGCTCCTTCTCCGCGCGACGGACCTCGTCCTCGCCGGACTCCTTGTCCTTGACTAGCTTGTCGAGCGACTCCTTGGCCTTGCGGCGGATGGAGCGGATCGAGATCTTGGAGTCCTCGGCCTTGGTCTTGGCGACCTTGATGTACTCCTTGCGACGGTCCTGCGTGAGCTCGGGGAACGTCACCCGGATGATATTGCCGTCGTTGCTCGGGTTGACGCCCAGGTCGGAGTCCCGGATCGCCTGCTCGATGTTGCGCAGTGCGGTCTTGTCGAACGGGGTCACCACGGCCATCCGCGGCTCGGGGACCGAGAACGAGGCGAGCTGGTTGATCGGGGTCAACGCGCCGTAGTAGTCGGCGACGATCTTGTTGAACATCGCCGGGTGCGCACGGCCCGTACGGATCGCGGCAAAGTCCTCTTTGGCGACGACGACGGCCTTCTCCATCTTCTCCTCGGCCTCGAGGAGGATTTCTTCGATCACCACGTGCTCCTGCGTGTCTTGGGTGGACCCGGCATCGTCGGGCCCTGCGGATCCTGCGTCGCGTCCTCACCTGCACGGTGTCCGACCGGCAGGCCGTTGTCCATCCTGTGGGCCGTCAGGCCCGGGTGCTCTCGTCGCTCACGAGCGTGCCGATCTTCTCACCCTTGACGGCGCGCGCGATATTGCCCTCCGCCGTCAGCTCGAATACGAGGATCGGCAGCTGGTTGTCACGGCAGAGGGTGATGGCCGTCGCGTCGGCGACCTTGAGGTCGCGGGCGATCACCTCGCCGTACTCCAGGGCGTCGAACTTCACCGCCGCGGGGTTGGTCCGGGGGTCGGAGTCGTAGACCCCGTCCACCCCGTTCTTGCCCATCAGCAGTGCCTCCGCGTCGATCTCCAGGGCGCGCTGGGCAGCGGTCGTGTCGGTGGAGAAGTACGGCATGCCCATACCGGCGCCGAAGATCACGACGCGGCCCTTCTCCAGGTGCCTGACAGCCCGGAGCGGGATGTACGGCTCCGCGACCTGGCCCATCGTGATGGCGGTCTGGACGCGGGAGTCGATGCCTTCCTTCTCCAGGAAGTCCTGCAGCGCGAGGCAGTTCATGACCGTGCCGAGCATGCCCATGTAGTCGGACCGCGCCCGGTCCATGCCCCGCTGCTGGAGCTCGGCGCCACGGAAGAAGTTACCGCCGCCGATGACGACCGCGATCTCCGCGCCGTCGCGTACGACCGCGGCGATCTCGCGGGCGATGGCGTGCACGACGTCGGGGTCGACACCGAGACCCCCGCCGCCGGCGAACGCCTCACCGGACAGCTTCAGCATGAAGCGCCCGAAAATCTTGCCGTCGTCGCGCTTGTGGTCACCCTGTGTGGCGTCCGCGCCCTTGTTCATGGAGATTCTCCTCGTGCACATACGAAGAAGGCCATTGCCGGTGGGTCTGTCGTCCCTACAGCGGCAATGGCCTCCTCGTCAGATCTGCGGTCGTACGGCGTGAGTGCGGCCGACGACTGCACCGGACCCTGTCCGGGTCCACCGTTGTTCGCGGACGGACTCAGATGCCGACCTTGATGCGCGAGAAGCGCGTCAGGCTGACACCGGCCTCGTCCAGAACCTTCTGGACCGACTTCTTGTTGTCCTTGGCGAAGGCCTGCTCGAGGACGACGACGTCCTTGAAGAAGCCGTTGACGCGACCCTCGACGATCTTGGGCAGCGCGGCCTCGGGCTTTCCCTCCTCGCGCGAGGTGGCCTCGGCGACACGACGCTCGTTCTCGACCGTCTCGGCCGGGACCTCGTCGCGGTTGAGGTACTTCGGGGCGAAGGCGGCGATGTGCTGCGCGACGTCCTTGGCGACCTCGGCGTTCTCCTTGTCCAGCTGGACGAGAACGCCGACCTGCGGCGGGAGGTCGGGCATGGTGCGGTGCATGTACGCAGCCACGTAACCGCCGGTGAACTGCGCGAAGCGGTCCAGGACGATCTTCTCACCGAGGTTGGCGTTGGCCTCGTCCACGTACGCCTGGACGGTCTTGCCGGCCTCGATCTCGGACGCGAGGAGCGTCTCGAGGTCGGCCGGGGAGGTGGCGGCGACGTGGGCGGCGAGCGTGTTGGCGACGTTCTGGAACTTCTCGCCCTTGGCGACGAAGTCCGTCTCGCACTTCAGCTCGAGCAGGACGCCGGACGTCTTGTCCTCGGAGATGAGGGAGACGACCGCACCGTTCTCGGCGGAACGGCCCTCGCGCTTGGCGACGCCCTTCTGGCCCTTGATGCGCAGCGCCTCGACGGCGCCGTCGACGTTGCCGTCGGCCTCGTCGAGCGCCTTCTTGCAGTCCATCATGCCGGCGCCGGTGAGCTCGCGGAGCTTCTTGACGTCAGCGGCGGTGTAGTTCGCCATGAGTCTGTGTTCTCTCTCGAAGTCTGAAAGATCTACGGGTGGACGGCGGGGGCGGTGCGTGCGCACCGGCCCCCGCCGTCTTAAGCCGTGACTGACGGGTGTCAGGCCTGCTCGGCGTCCGCGGCCGGAGCCTCGGCCGCGGGGGTCTCCTCGGCGGCGGGGGCCTCGGCCTGCTCGGCAGCGGCGACGGCCGGCTCGGCGTCGGCGGCCTTCTCGGTCTCGGCGGAGGACTGGGCCTCGGCGTCGTCCTTCTTCTCGCCCTCGAGCAGGTCGCGCTCCCACTCGGCGAGGGGCTCGCCGGCGGCCTTCTCGCCCGGCTTCGAGTCACCGGTGGCGGCACCGGAGCGGGCGATGAGGCCCTCGGCGACGGCGTCGGCGATCACGCGGGTGAGCAGGGTGACGGAGCGGATCGCGTCGTCGTTGCCCGGAATCTTGTAGTCGACCTCGTCGGGGTCGCAGTTGGTGTCGAGGATCGCGACGACCGGGATGTGGAGCTTGCGCGCCTCACCGACGGCGATGTGCTCCTTCTTGGTGTCGACGATCCAGACGGCGCTGGGCACCTTCTGCATCTCGCGGATACCACCGAGGGTCTTCTCCAGCTTGGCCTTCTCGCGGGAGAGGACCAGGAGCTCCTTCTTGGTGAGGCCGGAGGCGGCCACGTCCTCGAAGTCGATGAGCTCGAGCTCCTTCAGACGCTGAAGGCGCTTGTAGACGGTGGAGAAGTTGGTGAGCATGCCACCGAGCCAGCGCTGGTTGACGTACGGCATGCCGACGCGCGTCGCCTGCTCGGCGATGGCCTCCTGGGCCTGCTTCTTCGTACCCACGAACATGATGGAGCCGCCGTGGGCGACGGTCTCCTTGACGAACTCGTAGGCGCGGTCGATGTACGACAGCGACTGGAGCAGGTCGATGATGTAGATGCCGTTGCGCTCGGTGAAGATGAACCGCTTCATCTTCGGGTTCCAGCGACGGGTCTGGTGACCGAAGTGGACGCCGCTTTCCAGCAGCTCCCGCATCGTGACGACGGCCATGGCCGTACTCCTTGAGGTACTCGGTTGTCGCGACCGCAGGATTGCTGTCGCGCCTGACGCCCCGACGCGCCGTGCCACAAGGGACCGAGGAGCGCGGCCACCGTCCGCTGAGAGGGAGGTGGAGGGGCGTGCGAAGTCGACCCGGTGACCCGGATCGCCAGAAGAAGTGTACGGGACCCGCCGGGTCCCGGGTGACGACGATGTCCACAAGCTCTCGGTTGTCCACAGATCCGGGCCATGATCCCCGCGCCGACGGCCGCGGGGGCATCGTTCGGTCATGCGCCGCACATCCGGGACGCCCCGCCGCCGGCCCCGGTCCGCCGGGCCGGCCCCGCAGCCCTCACCGACGTCACTGATCCTGCTCCCGGTCCTGCTCCTGGCACTGGTGGTGGCGCTGATGCTGGCGCCAGTGGTGGCACTTGTGCCGGCCGCGTCGGCGCTGCTGCCGCCTGGGCAGTCGGCAGCCGACCGGCCCCCCGCACCACCGGCGCCTGAGTCCGTAGCCGTGCCCGTGCCCGTGCCTTTGTCCGTGCGCGTGCCCGTGCCTTTGTCCGTGCCCGTGCCCGTACGGGCACCTGTGCCTGTGCCTGGGCCTGGACCTGAACCTGGGCCGGGGCCGGGGCCTGGACCTGGACCTGGATATGCGTCCGCGTCCACGCCCGGGCCGTCTGTACCCGGCCCCCTGCCGGCCGGCGACCGGTCATGGCCGCTGGCGGGCCGGCCTCTCGTCGTACGGGGCTGGGAACCGCCCGCCGGTCCGTACGGGCCCGGCCACCGGGGGGTCGACCTCGCGGCGCCTCCGGGCACCGCCGTACTGGCCGCCGGCCCGGGCCGGGTCCTGTTCGCGGGGCAGGTCGCGGGACGCGGGGTGGTCTCGGTCGAGGTGTCCGGGAGCGGAGAGCCACCACTGCGCTTCACTTACGAGCCGGTCAGAGCCGGGGTCGCGAAGGGCGACACCGTGGCCGCAGGTCAGGTGGTGGGTGCGGTCGGCCCCGGTCCCTCCCACTGCGCCACAGGCTGTCTGCACTGGGGGCTGCGGCGTGGTGAGGTCTACCTGGACCCGCTGTCGATGCTCCCGCCGTCGATGCTGCGGCGGGGCCCTTCCCGGCTGCTGCCGGTGTTCGGCGTACCGCTGCCCGGACCCGGGCCACCCACGGCCACGCCTGCGGTCACGCCGCCCGAAGCCGGGCAGGTACGCGGGAGTCCACCGCCACCCGCACGACTCACGCGGCGGACGCCGCACTCCTACCGACCGGGCAGGCGGGCGGGCAGACGGACGGGCGAGCAGACGGACGGGCCGGCAGGACGGCCGGCCCCAGCAGCTGTACGGCGGACTCCACGGCCCGGTGGGGCACGGCCGGTCTCACCGGCCGGGTGGATCACGACGGGCGTGCAAGCCCGGCAGGTACCACTACGGCGGCTACGTACCCCGGGCGATCCGCCAGGTCGCGCCGGGACCGTCTGGTCCGCACCACGGTGCGCGGACGCTTCCCGATGGCGGGGCGACGTGGCAGCCGGACCGTACGGCAGGAGTGCCGGGCGAACCGGCTCAGCCTCGGACGCCGCGCAGGATCATCGCCACAGCCGTATCCGCGACCACATCCGGTTCCTCCGCAGCGCCCAGCTCGATCCGGCGCACCGCGGCGTCCACCGAGCCCTGCAGCAGCATGGCCGCCAGCCTGGGCTCGGCGTGGCCGAGATCGGCCAGCGCCTCGACGATCATGGCGATCAGCCCGCCGTGCGCGGCGCGGATCTTCTCCCGCGCTCCGGCGTCCAGCTCGCTCGCGGAGATGGCGACGACAGCCCGGTGCCGACGGTCACCGACGAGCTCCAGCTGCTTGCGGACGTACGCCTCGACCTTCCGCTCGGGCGCAGCCGCCCGCGCCATCGCGGCCTCGACCTCGGCGGCCCACACGGGAAAGTCGACGGCGCAGAGCTCCTCGACCACGGCCGCACGGGAGCGGAAGTATTCGTAGACGGAGGACCTGGCGAGGCCTGTGCGCTCCGCGAGGGCGGGGAAGGTCAGCGCCTCCGTGCCACCCTCGGACAGCAGGGAGCGTGCGGCGTCCAGGAGGGCGCCGCGCTGCATGGTCCGGTGCTCGGCCACGGAGGCCGCTCGAATCCTGGGCACCCCACCACTCTACGGCGGCAGGTGTTCGAAGGGGGGTGCTCGTCCGCCACCGGATGGCCGAACGCGCCCCGGGTCAGCGTCCGGCGTCGGCCAGTTTCGCCCGGAGCTGGAGCACCGACTTGGTGTGGATCTGGCTGACCCGGCTCTCGGTGACTCCGAGGACGTTGCCGATCTCGGCGAGGGTGAGCCCTTCGTAGTAGTAGAGGGTGACGACGGTCTTCTCCCGTTCGGGCAGCGTGTTGATGGCGCGGGCCAGCAGCCGTCTGAGTTCCCGTCCCTCGGCGACCTCGACGGGATCGTCGGCGGCGGTGTCCTCCAGGGTGTCCATGAGGCTCAGCCGGTCGCCGCCCTCGCCGCCGACGTGCAGCAGTTCCTCCAGCGCCACCACATTGGCGAGGGACAACTGGCTGAAAACAGCGTGCAGATCCTCCAGGGCGATACCCATCTCCGCGGCGACCTCACTCTCCGAGGGCGTGCGCCGCAGCCGTGCCTCCAGCGTGGCGTAGGCACGCTCCACGTTGCGCGCCTTCTGCCGGACGGACCGCGGGATCCAGTCCAGCGCGCGCAGTTCGTCGATCATCGCGCCGCGGATCCTCGTGATCGCGTACGTCTCGAACTTGATGGCGCGCTCGATGTCGAACTTCTCGATGGCGTCGATCAGGCCGAAGACACCCGAGGAGACGAAGTCGGCCTGCTCCACGTTGGACGGCAGCCCCACACTCACCCGGCCGGCGACGTACTTCACCAGCGGCGAGTAGTGAAGGATCAGCTGCTCCCGCAGCCGCTCGTCCCCGGTGGCCTTGTACGAACGCCATAACTCGTCGAGCGAGGAAGGGGCAGGAGGGCGCACAGTGCCACGCGCAGCCGGTGGAACTGCCGCGCGGTCAGACCCGGAGGTGTGCTGGGGCATGTGGTGCCTGAGCCGTTCTGCTGTGAAGTGCTGGGACGTGTCTCTGGGGTCGAATTCCTTGTGAGCGTAGCGTGACTGAGTTGTTGCGGTGAGCGCGGGACAAGGGATCCGTGCGGTGCGTTTCCCTCACATTTCCCGCGCTGTCGGACACGGCTGACGGCACAGGACGTGACCGCGCGCACCGGTACCGGAGGCCCGAGCGGGTACCGCCCGGGTCAAGGCATCACCTTTTCACCCGAATGCCCGAGGTCAAGTACCGCCTCGCCGCACGTCCTCCGCCCGAAGGGGTACCTGCGTCAACCGCCATCCGTCGCCCTCGCGTTCGACGAACCCCAGTGAGTGCAGTTCGTACAACCGGCCGAGGGCTTCGTCCGTCGATGTGCCGGCCGTCCGGGCGATGTCGCGACCGTTTCGGGAACCCTTCGGCGGCAGCGCATCCAGAACCTGCGCGGAGAGATCGTCCAGCAGGTCGCGGGGCAGGACGGGGCCGCGCTTCTCCGGTGCGAGATCACCGATCTCCCCCACCAGTTCGGCGATCTCGGCGGCATCGGTGACCAGAACACCTTCCCCGCGGAGCAGTTCGTGGACCCCTGAGGAGAGGCCGCTGGTCGCCGGGCCGGGTACTCCCATGGTGAAGCGGCCCAGTCGCTGGGCGTTCCTCGCGGTGACCAGCGAACCGCTGCGGTACTCCGCCTCCACCACGACGGTGCCTCGCGTCAGTGCGGCGATCACCCGGTTGCGGAGGATGAACCTGCTGCGCGTCGGGTGGTCCGCAGGCGGCAACTCACCCAGGACGATGCCTTGTTCCGCGATACGCCCGATCAGCTCGGCATGGCCTCTGGGGTAGGCGACGTCCACGCCGCAGGCGAGTACTGCCATGGTCGCCCCGCCGGCGGCCAGCGCTCCCCGATGGGCGGCGCCGTCCACTCCGAACGCCGCCCCCGAGACCACCACCCAGCCGCGCTCGGCCAGACCGGCACCGAGTGTGGCCGCCATGTGCGCCCCGTACGGAGTGCAGGCCCGTGCTCCGACGACCGCGACCGACCGCAGCGCCCAGAGGCGCAGGTCGGCCCCGCCGCGCACCCAGAGACCGATCGGCCGCGCGTCGCCCAGGTCGTCGAGCTGGCTCGGCCACTCGGCGTCGCCGGGGCAGACGAAGCGCCCGCCCACCGCGGCCACGTCCGCCAGGTCCCGCACCGGATCGGCCGTCGCCGCCCGCAGCCGGTAACCGGCCAGCCGCGGCTCGGTCATGCCCTTCAGCGTCCGCGCCGATCCGTCACCGCCCGCGAGCCGCCGTAACAGCTCCACCGGCCCGATCTCCCGGAGCCAGCGGCCCCCGCGCTCGTCCCCCGGCTCGAACACGCGGGTCAGAGCGGCACGCGCCCGCCGGTCCTCCTCGGTCCCGGCCGACGGGCCGTTCACGAGGCGCCCGCCCGCATCGGGACGCCCCGGTGCAGTCCCGTCCGCAACTCCAGGGCGACCGCGATGTCGGAGGCGTCCGGGCGGTCGGCGGCTCTCAGGTCCGCGACCGTCCACGCCACCCGAAGGACCCGGTCCAGGCCGCGGGCCGTGAGGATCCCCCGCTCCATGTCCCGTTCGGCCGCCATCAGCGCCCCGGGCGCCGCGAGCAGCCGGGTCCGCAGCTCATGGCCGGGAACCTCGCTGTTCGTGGTCCACGGGGTGCCGGCGAGCCGGTCCGCGGCCCGCGCCCTGGCCTCCAGCACCCGGGCGGCGACCACGGCCGAGGACTCGCCCCGGCCGCCTTGCCCCATCAGGTCGGCCCGGCTGACCGGCTCCACCTCGACCCGCAGATCCACCCGGTCGAGCAACGGCCCGGAGAGCCGCGCCTGGTAGCGGCGGATCGCGGACGGCGGGCACTCGCACCCCGCACCGGCCAGGGTGTGCCTGCCGCACGGGCAGGGGTTCGCGGCCAGGACCATCAGGAAGCTCGCGGGCAGCCGCACCACCCCTGCGGCCCGTGCGACCACCACGTGCCCGGATTCCAGGGGCTGGCGCAGTGCGTCCAGCGCCCTCCCCGAGAATTCGGGAGCCTCGTCCAGGAACAGCACACCTCGGTGCGCCAGCGAGACCGCGCCCGGCCGCGGCAGCCCGTTGCCCCCGCCGATGAGCGACTGCATCGTCGCCGAGTGGTGAGGTGCGCAGTAGGGCGCTCTGCCGACCAGAGGTTCACCCGGCGGAAGGATGCCCGCCACCGAGTGCACCGCCGTCACTTCGAGGGACTCCCGCTGCGTCAACGGCGGCAGGATCGCCGTGATGCGCTCGGCCAGCATCGTCTTGCCCGCCCCGGGCGGTCCGGAGAGCAACAGATGGTGCCCGCCAGCCGCCGCGACCTCCAGAGCCGTGCGGGCCCTCGCCTGGCCCGCGACATCGGCCAGGTCCGGGCGGTGCCCCGCCACCTGCCCGCCGGGCGGCGTGAGCCCCGTGCCGATACCCGCACCCGGCACCAGGAGCCCGGCGACCATGGCGTGCGACCGGCCCCGCTCCGTGGCCGGCTCGTCGGGCACCGGCTCGTCGCCGAGAACGGCGATCAGCTGACGGAGGCTGCGCACACCGAGGACCGATACACCCGGGACGAGGGCGGCCTCACCCGCGGTCTGCTCGGGGACGACGACGTGTTCGTATCCCGCCTCCGCGGCCGCGAGCACCGCAGGCAGCACCCCGCGCACCGGCCGCACCCGCCCGTCCAGGCCCAGCTCCCCGATCATCACCACGTCGGCGATGGCCGCGGGATCGATCCGCTCCGCCGCGCCGAGCACGGCGCACGCCACGGCGAGATCGAAGCCCGAACCGGCCTTGGGTACGGAGGCCGGGGACAGGCCGACGGTGAGCTTCTTCTGCGGCCACTCGGCCCCGGAATTGACGACGGCCGCCCTGACCCTGTCCCTGCTCTCCACCAGGCTCTTGTCCGGCAGGCCGACCAGCGTGAAAGCCGCCACGCCCGGCTCCAGATCGGCCTGGACCTCCACCACCACGCCCTCGACGCCCACGAGCGCCACCGAACAGGCCCGCGCGAATCCCATCAGGCCACGCCCCGCACATGCTCCGCGACAGGGCCCCCGCGCCTGGGCAGGACCACGCCGACCAGGTCGATCCGGACGCCGCCGGGCGGCGGACCGCCGTGCCGGTCGAGCCAGATCTCGGCAAGCCGGCGCAGCCGGTCCGCCTTGGCCGGGGTGACGGCTTCCATGGGCTGTTCGAAGGAAGCCGCCCTGCGGGTCTTCACCTCGCAGACGACCACCGCGTCGCCGTCCCGGGCGACGATGTCGATCTCTCCGGCGCGACAGCGCCAGTTGCGGTCCAGAACGGCCATTCCGGCATCGGTCAGCAGCCGCGCCGCCAAATCCTCGCCGTACCGCCCGAGTGCCCCCCGTGCGTTCATATCGGCACCACCTCCGGCACCGACTCTGACGCGACCTGCCCGATCTGTTGGATCTTGGTGGACAACCCCGCCGTTGTGGATATCCCGGCCACCCGGACGAGTGAAAACGGACCAGAACGGCACCACGGATGCACGGTTCAGCCGGCAGGACGACAGGGCCGCCGAGTGGAAGGGCGGCCGAGCGAGACAGCCGGTAGGTAGGTAGGTAGGTAGGTAGGTAGGGCGGGCGGGCGGTAGATCGGTACAGCCGGTGAGGCGGTACAGCCGGTGAGGCGGTACAGCCGGTGAGGCGGTACAGCCTCCGATCAGCCGCCCGGCAGCTCGAGGTCGCTCTTGTTGAGCTCCTCGATATTCACGTCCTTGAACGTGAGGACGCGGACCTGCTTGACGAACCTGGCGGGCCGGTACATGTCCCAGACCCACGCGTCCGCCATGGAGACTTCGAAAAAGACCTCGCCCTGGACCGAGTGCACCTGCATCTCGTAGTCGTTGGTGAGGTAGAAGCGCCGTTCGGTCTCGATCACGTATTTGAACAGACCGACGACATCGCGGTACTCCCGGTAGAGCTTCAGCTCCATCTCGGTCTCGTACTTCTCGAGGTCCTCGGCGCTCATGGCATGTTCCCCTTCAGCCGTGCGTCCCCCTATTGTGCGCCAGCCTCACACACCCCTGACCGATTAGACGATTTCCGGGGCGAGAACCAGCGGAACGTGCGGGGGACCCTCGTCCAGCAGCGTGCGCACCAGCTCGGCGAGCCTGGTCGGATACACCGTCTCACGCGTCGCGGAGAGTTCGGCGGAGGTCCACCACCTCAGACCGGCGACGCTGCGCCGCTCCAGTTCGGTGAGGCCCCTCTGGTCGGTGGCCGTCTGTGTCGTGCGGGCCAGGAAGTACCACTCGTCCTGGTCCCAGCGCCGCCCGTCGAAGGGGAAGGAGCAGACGCGCGTCCACAGCACCGGGCCGAGGGCGACGTCCGTGATCCCGGTCTCCTCGGCGAGCTCGCGCAGCGCCGCCTCTTCCCGGCTCTCCTCACCCTCCAGGCCTCCGCCCGGTGTGAACCACCAGGTCGTCGCCGGATTCCGGGGTTCGAAGCCGTTCAGCAGCAGAACCCGGTCATCGGGGTCCAGGAGCACGATCCGCGCGACCCTCCGCGTCTCAGTGAGCACCGGTGGACACCCCCGGCCGCTTCTTCCCGCGTGCCGACCGGGCCGTGAGCGGTCCGAGGGCGGCTCCGCCCAGGATGAGCAGCAGGCCCACCCCCACCGCGCCGAGCTGCAGCGGCAGCGGACCGCTGGAGGACACCCCGCCGGGCAGGGCGGCGAAGGCCGCGGGCCGGTCGATCATGCCGTTCACCGGCCAGGCCACCGCGTCGACCCGGGCCTCGACGGCGCTGCGCGGCACCGAGCCCTGCCCCGGATCCGTGAGGTGGACCCGGGAGTCGAGCGATTCGCCGCGGTCGTCCCCGAGCAGGAAGAGCTGCCCCTCGGGCACCTCCGCCGTGAAGTCCTGGCTCGAGGCCGGGCTGCGCTTGCCGGCTGTCTTCCCGTCGCCGGCCGTGCCGGTGTCCCCACCACCCCACACCCGCAGATACGGTTCCGCGACGGGGGTGCCGTTGATCGTGAGACGGCCTTCGCGGTCGCAGCAGGCGACCTTGTCGCCGCCCACGCCGACGACCCTCTTCACCATCGGCACGTCGCCCCAGGCCTTGTCCGTGAAGACGACCACGTCACCGCGGCGCACCTCGTCGCCGTCCACCCGCTCCGCGAGCACCCGGTCCCCGGCGTTCACCGTCGGCGTCATCGACCCGGTCGGCACGGCGTACGCCTTGTACACCACCGCTCCCCAGGCGAAGCCGCCGAGGAAGAGCACACAGCCGAGGGCCACGGCCAGGTTCGACAACGTGGTGCCGAGCCGGCCGCGGCCCTCTCCCGTACGTCCTGTTCCGCTCATCCCAGCGCTCCCCCATCGGAGATCGACAATCGCTGATCCGAGTGGGCACCCTACCCGGCGGTACGCCCGCCGGTCAGCCTCCGGCGACGCATGAGCACGAGGGGAAGCGCTCCGGCCGCACCGAGTACGGCCGGCACGGCGGCGGCGGCCGCGTTCAGGCCCGGCTGGTCGAAGGTGCTCGGGATCGGCAGGGTCGCCCAGCGGTTCACCGGCCAGGCGATGACGACGGCCCGGCCGACCACCTCGTCCGTGGAGACGGTGCCGTGCCCCGGAAGTTCCTGGTGGTACCGGGAGTCCAGGGAGTTCTGGCGGTGGTCGCCCATCACCCAGATCCGCCCCTGGGGGACGTGGATCGGCCCGAAGGGCTGGTCGTCGCACGCGCTGTTGCCCTCGAAGATGAAGGACTTGTCGTCCAGCGCCTTGCCGTTGACCGTCACGGGGCCGTTCTTCTTGCACTCCACGGTGTCGCCACCCACCGCGATGACCCGCTTGATCAGGTCCTTCTCCTCCGCGGAGGGCATCAGCCCGATGAAGCTCAGAAACTTCTGCACCGCGTTGGGCTCCGGCGTCGCGGTGTCCTCGAGCCAGCCTCCCGGGTCGTGGAAGACGACGACCTCGCCGCGCTCCGGCTCCGAGCCGAACCACGGCGTCAGCTTGTCCACCAGCACCCGGTCGCCCCGCTGCAGCGTGTTCTGCATGGAGTCCGAGGGGATCGAGAACGCCTGGACCAGGAAGGTCTTGATCAGCAGCGCGAGTACGAGCGCGATACCGATGAGGAGCGGCAGTTCCTTCCAGAACGAACGCGGCCTCCGCTGGGCGGAACCGGCGTCTCCCGAGGGGTCGCCGCCCGGGTCGTCACCGGGCGGGACAGCACCGCCCGCGGAGCCGCCGTCACCCGCCGCCGCCTGCGGATCCCCGCCGTTCGAAGGCCGGTCCTCGGGCTCGTCGTGTCCGGATCGTGCGCCGACCGCCAAATCCCCCACATCCACTCCTCACTCCGTGCCACTGCCCACGCCGGAACCGGCGCAGGCCCACCACTCCCATAACGAGCGGGAGTTCCGCAGGGGTCGGGAGCAGGACCGATCCGTTGCGATCCTGGGAGGACACACTATTCGACGGGTCGGGGGCCGCCGTCGTCCCGGCGCGCCCGTCGGGCACCGATGCGAAGGTCGCGGGCTCCTCCAGCCTGCGCCAGTGGGCGAACGGCCAGGCGATGAGGACGGCCCGGCCCACGACCTCGTCCTGGGAGACCGTGCCGTTGCCCGGGTCGTCGAGGTGGAAGCGCGAGTCGGCGGAATTGGACCGGTGGTCGCCCATGACGAAGAGCCGGCCCGGCGGAACCTTTACCTCGAATTGGAGAGTGGACGGTCCGCTGTCCGGATGCAGGTACGGCTCGTCGAGCGCCGTGCCGTTGACCGTGACCCTGCCGTCCGCACCGCAGCACTTCACGGTGTCGCCCCCGACGGCCACCACGCGCTTGATCAGATCCTGTTCGTCGTCGGAGGGCAGCAGACCGATGAAGGTCAGCAGCTGCTCGGCCTGCGCGATGCCGGCCGGCGGCTTGCCCGTGGGGGCTTCCTCCTTGGGCAGCCAGCCGCCGGGGTCCTTGAAGACGACGACGTCACCCCGCTGAGGTTCGGAGCCGAACCACGGCGTCAGCTTGTCCACCAGTACGCGGTCCCCGATCCGGATGGTCTGCTCCATCGATCCGGAAGGGATCACGAAGGCCTGGACCAGGAAGGTCTTGAGCACCAGCGCGATCACCAGGGCCACCAGGACGAGGAGGGGAATCTCACTGAGCGCGGACCGGCGCCGGCGGCGCTTCACCTTGCGGGCCAGCTTGCGGCGCTCGGCCCTGGTCGGCAGCGATCGGGCGGAGGTGGGCCGCGTTCCGTCGGACAGCGGCAGGTCCGCCTCCGGCCCTCCGCGTCTGCGGCCCCGGTTACCCATGCCCGGCGCCCGTGTGCCGCACGGCGGCGAAGGCGTCGGTCCCGGCGAGGCCGCCGAGCCTGCCGAGCGGCCAGCCGAGCCAGTCGACCCGCCCGATCACCCGGTCGACGGGCACCATGCCGCCGCCGGGCTGCCCCAGGTGGTCGCGGGAGTCCCGGGACCTGCTCCGGTGATCGCCCATCATCCACAGCGTGCCCTGAGGGACCACGATGTCGAAGGGCACGTCGGACGGCCTGTCACCCGGGTACAGATAGTCCTCGTCCAGCGGGCTGCCGTTCACCTCGAGCCTCCCCCGCCGGTCGCAGCAGACCACCCGGTCGCCCCCCACGCCCACCACCCGCTTCACGAAGTCGGTCTCGGCGGCCTCGGTCAGCCCGAGGGAGGCGGCCGCCCCGCGCAGCAGGGCGGTGACGGGGTTCTCCGCAGGGGGCTCCCGCACGAAGGAGCCTGTGCCGTCGAAGACGACCACGTCACCGCGTTCCGGCTCGGAGCCGAAACGGTACGCCAGTTTGTTGACGAGTACACGGTCCCCGACCCGCAGCGTGGGTTCCATCGAGCCACTGGGAATGAGGAAGGGCTGCAGCACGAACGCGCTGAAGAGCAGCAGGGTGACCGTGGTGAGCGCGCCGAGGGAGGCGGCGCGCCCCCAGGACATCGAGGCGGTGATCCGGCCCGGGAGATGCGTGGAGCGCGACCCCTCCTCCTGTCCCTCGGGGGGGCCGGAGGAGCGATCGCGCTCCGTGTGCTGTGCTTCCGTGTCCATCGGGGCCGCATCCTATCCGGCCGCGCTGTGGACGCCGGAGGTGAATCAGCGGTCGCGCTTCTCCTTGATCTTCGCGGCCTTGCCGCGCAGCTCACGGAGGAAGTACAGCTTGGCGCGACGGACGTCACCGCGGGTGACGAGCTCGATCTTCTCGAAGATCGGGCTGTGCACCGGGAAGGTGCGCTCGACGCCGACGCTGAAGGAGACCTTGCGGACCGTGAAGGTCTCGCTGACGCCCGAGCCCTGACGGCGGATGACGATGCCCTTGAACTGCTGGATACGGGAGCGGTTGCCCTCGATCACGCGCACGTGGACGTTGACCGTGTCACCGGGGCGGAACGCCGGAAGGTCGGTACGGAGCGAGGCGGCGTTGACGCCATCGAGCAGGGAAGTCATGTTGTCTGCTTTCTTCGCCGATGCCACAGGTCATCGACGGGAGAGAGTGAGGTTCGGATGCTGATCACCTCGGGCGGGCGGCTTTCCCCCTGTGGCAGGGGCGCACACCGGACGTACAGCGGGCCTATTCTTCCACGGCCTCGGGCCTGCGCCAAAATCGCCCGCCGGGCTCCGGCGACCAGCCGAGGATGGAGAGGATCTCGCGGTCCTTCTTGTCGAAGCCGGCCGCTTCGCAACGCTCGATGAGATCGGGCCTGTGGAGGGCGGTACGGCGGAAGGCCTCGTCCCGGCGCCAGCGGGCGATACGGCCGTGATGGCCGCTGAGCAGCACGTCCGGGACACCGCGACCGCGCCACCGGGGCGGCTTCGTGTAGACGGGGCCCTCCAGCAGGTCGGCCATGGCTCCGGGCGCGAAGGAGTCGTCCCGGTGCGACTCGGCGTTACCCAGGACTCCGGGCAGCAGCCTGGCCACGGCCTCGGTGATCACCAGGCAGGCGGCTTCCCCTCCCGCCAGGACGTAATCCCCGATCGACACCTCCACGACGGGCATCCTGGTGGCGTACTCGTCCATCACGCGGCGGTCGATGCCCTCGTACCTGGCGGGGGCGAAGATCAGCCACGGCCGCTCGGACAGCGCGACGGCCAGCTCCTGGGTGAAGGGCCGCCCGCTGGGTGTCGGCACCACGAGGACCGGGGCGTGCGCGCCGGCCTCGTAACCGTCGGCCAGGACGTCGTCCAGCGCCTCACCCCAGGGCTCGGTCTTCATGACCATGCCGGGGCCGCCTCCGTACGGGGTGTCGTCCACGGTGTTGTGCCGGTCGTACGTCCAGTCCCGCAGGTCGTGGACGTGCACGTCGAGGCGGCCGCCGGCGCGCGCCTTGCCGACGAGCGAGACGTTGAGCGGTTCCAGGTACTCGGGGAAGATCGTGACGACGTCGAGCCGCATCACGCGTCACCCTTCCCGGCCACGCCGGAGGCGCCCCCCGGCTCCGGGCCCGCGGGGTCCCCCGGCGCCTCGTCGTCCGCCCCGCCGGGAGGTGTGTCCTCGCTCTCCGCGTCACGCGCGGAGGCGACCACGGCCTCGCTCTCGTCGATCAGACCGGGCGGCGGGGTGATGACGGCCCGCTGCTCCTCGAGGTCGATCTCGGTGACGATCTCCTCGACGAAGGGGATCATCACCTCGCTGCCGTCCGGACGCTCCACGATGAACAGGTCCTGGGAGGGCAGGTGGGTGATCTCCGTGATCCGGCCGATCTCCGTGCCGTCCGCGAGCACCACGTCGAGGTCCATCAGCTGGTGGTCGTAGAACTCGTCGGGGTCCTCGGGCAGTTCGGCCGGGTCCACCTCGGCGATCAGCAGGGTGTTGCGGAGTGCCTCGGCGGCCGTACGGTCGCGTACTCCCTCGAACCGCAGCAGCAGCCTGCCGCTGTGCACCCGCCCCGTCTCGATCGTCAGGGGTCCGGTCTCCGGCGGTTCCGTGGCCAGGACGGCCCCGGGCCCGAGCCGGAGTTCGGGCTCGTCGGTGCGCACCTCGACGGTGACCTCGCCCTTGATGCCGTGGGCGCGACCGATCCGCGCCACTACCAACTGCACGCTGTTCTCCCGTTGATCATGTACTGAGGAGGCGGTGATGTACGGACGACAAAGGCCGGGGACGGCTCGAAAGCCCTCCCCGGCCCCGGCCGGTGTTCAACTCTTTCAGCGAACCTGGTCCACATCGACGAGGTCGACACGGATACCACGTCCGCCGATGGCACCCACGACGGTACGCAGGGCGCGCGCGGTGCGGCCGTTACGGCCGATCACCTTGCCGAGGTCGTCGGGGTGGACCCGGACCTCCAGCACCCGTCCACGGCGCAGGTCACGCGAGGCGACCTGCACATCGTCGGGGTTGTCGACGATGCCCTTCACGAGGTGCTCAAGAGCCTCCTCGAGCATGCTCAGGCCTCGGTCGACTCGGTGGACGCGGCAGCGTCGGCCGCCTCGTCCGCCTTCTTGTCCGACTTCTTGGCCTTCTGGGTGATGGCCTCACCCTTGGCCTCGTCGCCGTCCGTGTTCAGGGCCTCGAACAGGGCACGCTTGTCGGCCTTGGGCTCCGGCTGCAGCAGCGGCGCGGGGGCCGGGAGACCCTTGTGGGCCTGCCAGTCACCGGTGAGCTTCAGGATCGCGAGAACCGGCTCGGTCGGCTGGGCGCCGACGGACAGCCAGTACTGCGCACGCTCCGAGTTGACCTCGATGCGCGAGGGGTTCTGCACCGGGTGGTACAGGCCGATCTCCTCGATGGCCCGGCCGTCACGGCGGGTACGGGAGTCGGCGACGACGATGCGGTAGTGAGGCGAACGGATCTTGCCCAGACGCTTCAGCTTGATCTTGACTGCCACGGAAGTGGTGTCTCCTGGTCTCTGACGTGGTTGGGCACAAAAGATGCCACGTGGGGTTGCGGTACTCGGGTGCCCGATGGACGCGTCAGCCGGAGGAGAGAGGGGTCCTGTGCGACTGTCGAGTACAGCTGACCATTGTGCCACACCACTTCGGGTCACCCCACCGCGACCGCCCCTTCGGGGATCCGGAAGGGTTTGCCGCACCCGCCGCACACGATCGGCGCCTGGGCGAGGACCGACGGGACGACCCGGACGTTGCGCCCGCAGTCGCAGACGGCCTTCACCCGCACACCCCCTCCGGAGGAGCCGTGCCGGGCGGCGGGGCCGCGGAAGGAGCGCTTGGTGTCCGCGGCGGTGGCCACGGTGTGCGCCTTGAGCGCGCGCTGCAGCCGTTCCGCGGTCGGGCGGTATCTGCGCCTGGCCTCGGGATTCAGGGTCACCAGCGAGAATCCGCTGCTGGGGTGGGGCTCCTCGGCGTGATCGAGCCCCAGCTCCTCGGCGATCGCGAGGAAGCGTCGGTTGTGGTAGCGGCCGGCCCGGGAGGTGTCCCGCACACCTCGCGCGGCGGCGATGCCGTGGACTGCCTCGTGGAGCAGTCGTTCGAAGGAGAGCTCGGCGCCACAGGCGGACGAGGATTCTCCGATCAGGGACTCTGGCGCGGCAAGATCGGGCAGCTCGGGGTGGTACCGCTGAATGTCGGCCCACGCCTGTGCCAGCTCTGCGGCAAGTACAGGTGGTGTCGTGCTCACGTCGTGACAACGAGCCTGACTGCTCCGGTGTTCCTATTCCGGGGCATCCCAAATAATTTGCACGTACCAGTCAGTTGCCGTTGATACGTCCGGACGAGGGCGGGTGACCAGATCTGCGGAGAAGTCACACAGCTCGCACCAAGCCGGTACGTAGCGTGCTGTACGCAGCTGGGGGTCCGTGGCGTACACACGAGGGCGTAGGGGCCCCGTCGGCCGACCCTCCACGACCTCCTGTGCCGACCCTACCCGGCGCGCGGGGCCGGCCCGGACGCCCCCGCCCGCCCGGGCCGGCGAGGCTCTCGACGTGCTGCCTCCCGCGTGCCGGGTCAGACTGTGAGGAAGCGAGCAGCAGGCGCGCCGGCCCCGGCCCCGCCGTGCCGACCGGAGCCGGGGGCGCACGACCGGAGCACACGGGCACCGCCGTCCGACCCATCCACCCCCTGGACGGGACCGCCGAGGCGGGGTTCTCTGGCATACGGGGGTCGCGGCCGCACACACCAGGGGGACGGAACTCGGGCACGACCGAACTCTCGGCGGATTGGGGCGCATTCCATGACACCAACGCTCGTCCGGCACCGTAGGTACGCGGACTCGTCCGCCCCGGAGGACGCCGGGACCCGTGCCCGCGACTGGGCCGAGATCCAGGAGCGCATGCTGGCACCGCTGTACGAAGCCGTGTTCGACCGGCTCGAAGTGGGGACCGGCACCCGGATGCTCTCCCTCGGCTGCGGTTCCGGGCTCGCCCTGCTGATCGCGGCCTCGCGAGGGGCGCGCGTCACCGGCGTCGACACCGACCGCGAACGGCTCGCCCTGGCACGCGAGCGCCTGCTGTCCGACCCACGGCACGAGCCGGGTCCGGGCGGTACGCGGGCGCGCGCGAGGCTCGTCGAGGGTGCACCCGCGGCGGCCACGCCGGCCGGACAGGCGCCGTACAACCTGCTCACCGTCTTCCACCCGATCGGCTGCGCGACCGGTGACTCCGACGGACTCGCGCCCGCCCTGGCCTCCGCCGTCCCGCTGGCCGTGCGCGGAGCGACCGTGGTGCTGACGGGGTGGGGTCCGCCGGAGCGCTGCGCCACCGCCCCGGTACTCCGGGTGGCGAGCCGGCTCGCCGAGGCGGCGCCCACGCCGCGTTCGGGGAACGGCTGGCGGCCGGCCCTGCGCGACGACCTGGAGGAGGTGGCGGCGCGGGCCGGGCTGAAGCCGGACGGCTCCGGCCGGGTGTCCTGCCCCTTCGGATACGCGGACGTGGACAGCGCGGTGCGCGGTCTGCTCTCGACCGGGCTGTTCGAGGCGGCGATCCGGGCGACGGACCGTTCCCAGGTCGAGAAGGAGGTGGCGGAGGCGCTCCATCCGCACCTGCGGCCCGACGGCACGGTCTGGATGCCCAACGTCTTCCGCTACCTGGTGTGCGTCACGTAGGGACCCGAAGCGCGGCCGCGTAGCCGGCCCGTGCGAGGTGGACCCGTGGGGACGGTGAGGGGGCACCCCGCCGGGCGGGGTGCCCCCTCACTGCCGGGCGACCCCGGTCAGCCCATGAACTTCTTGAACTCGTCCGGCAGTTCGAAGTTCTTGTCCTCCTGGGCGGGGAGACCGAAGGCACCGCCCTGCGCCGCCGCCTGTTCGCGGCGGGCCGCGGCGGCCTGCTCCTCCGCCTTGCGCTTCATCGGGTTGCCGCTCTTGCGCTTGCCCTTGGCCTGTTTGACCTGCTTCTTCTGCCGGCCGGGACCGCCACCCATGCCCGGCATCCCCGGCATCCCGGGCATGCCGCCGCCCTGGGCCATCTTCGACATCATCTTGCGGGCCTCGAAGAACCGCTCGACGAGGTTCTTGACGGCGGAGACGTCGACTCCGGAACCCTTGGCGATACGGGCCCGGCGCGAACCGTTGATGATCGTCGGCTCGGCCCGTTCCTTCGGGGTCATCGACTTGATGATCGCCGCGGTGCGGTCCACGTCGCGCTCGTCGATGTTGTTGATCTGGTCCTTGATCTGCCCCATGCCCGGCAGCATCCCGAGCAGCTTGGAGATGGAGCCCATCTTCCTGACCTGCTCCATCTGCGCCAGGAAGTCGTCGAGCGTGAAGTCCTTGCCCTTGCTCGACGCCAGCTTGGAGGCCATTTTGGCGGCCTCTTCCTGGCTGAACGTCTTCTCCGCCTGTTCGATCAGGGTGAGCAGGTCACCCATGTCGAGGATGCGGGAGGCCATGCGGTCGGGGTGGAAGGCGTCGAAGTCCTCGAGCTTCTCACCGTTCGACGCGAACATGATCTGCTTGCCCGTGACGTGGGCGATGGAGAGGGCGGCACCACCGCGGGCGTCGCCGTCGAGCTTGGAGAGGACCACGCCGTCGAAGCCGACGCCGTCACGGAAGGCCTCGGCGGTGTTGACCGCGTCCTGGCCGATCATCGCGTCGACGACGAAGAGGATCTCGTCGGGGCTGACGGCGTCACGGATGTCCGCGGCCTGCCGCATCAGCTCCTCGTCGATGCCGAGGCGGCCGGCGGTGTCGACGATCACGATGTCGTGGACCTTGGCCTTGGCGAACTCGACGGAGTCCTGCGCGACCTTGACCGGGTCCCCCACACCGTTGCCCGGCTCCGGCGCGTACACCGCCACACCCGCGCGGTCGGCGACGACGCTCAGCTGGTTGACGGCGTTGGGGCGCTGGAGGTCACAGGCGACGAGCAGCGGGGAGTGGCCCTGGCCCTTGAGCCAGAGGCCCAGCTTTCCGGCGAGGGTGGTCTTGCCCGCACCCTGCAGACCCGCGAGCATGATCACGGTCGGCGGGTTCTTCGCGAACCTCAGCCGCCGGGTCTCGCCGCCGAGGATGCCGACGAGCTCCTCGTTGACGATCTTGACGACCTGCTGGGCGGGGTTCAGCGCCTGGGAGACCTCGACGCCGCGCGCCCGCTCCTTGACGTTGGCGATGAACGCACGGACGACGGGCAGGGCGACATCGGCTTCGAGCAGGGCGATACGGATCTCACGAGCCGTGGCGTCGATGTCCGCCTCGGACAAGCGGCCCTTGCCCCTGAGGTTCTTGAAAGTCGCGCTAAGGCGGTCGGAGAGAGTATCGAACACGGCGCTCGTCGGTCCTCAGGGTCGGGGTCGGGTGATTCGTTCCTAGAGTATCCGGCCCGGGCGGACGACAGCCTCGCCGGTCTTGCCCGACCGGCGAGGCTGTCGATCCCGCACGCGCACGGGGACACGTGTCCCCTCCCGGCGCGGACGCCGTGGACGCCGGAACATCCCGGGACCAGGGGACCTGCCGCACCCCGCTCGACGGCCGCGGACGTCGCTCGTCACGCCCTCATCGCAGAGCGTCCTCCAGCGTCCTCGCCAGCGCTGCCGCGTCGGCGGCGGACAGCACGGTGCCGTCCTGACGTGTGACGTAGACCGTGTCCACGGCGTTCGCCCCGAGGGTCGAGACGTGGGCGCTGCGGACCCGTACCGCGCTCTGTTCCAGGGCCCTGCCGATCCGGTGCAGCAGCCCCGGCGCGTCCTGGGCACGCACCTCGATCACCGTGGCGAGCCGCGAGCCCGTCGGCACGACGGTCACCCGTGGGGGCGGAGCCTTCCACCCACGCCGGCGCGGATAGGCGGCCTCCCGTTCGGCGAGCCTGGCCCGGATGTCCAGCGTGCCGTCCAGGGCGCGTACGAGGTCGGAGCGGAGCCGGGCGGCCTCCGGGAGGGAGCCGTACGCGGCCGCGACCCGCCAGCTGAGGACGAGCAGCCCGGCCGATCCACCCAGTTCGGTGGGGAGGTCCACGGCCCGCAGGTCGGCGGCTCGGACGGTGAGCCGGTGCAGGGCGAGCACCCCGGCCGCCGCGGGCAGCACTCCGGGGCGGTCGGGCAGGGCGATGTGGAGCTCGACGCCGACGGGTTCCGGTTCACCACCCTCGGAGGCGGGTTCCGGCCGGGTGTGCAGGGCGAGGACGGGCTCACCGGTGCGCAGGGCCTCGACGGCCAGGCGTTCCTGTTCGGCGCTGGGGGCGAGCGGCTCCGGTTCGGCGGGTTCCTCACCGGCCAGCAGCGCGGCGACGCGCTCGACGAGGTCGGTGACGAGGGAAGCGCGCCAGGAACTCCAGGCGGCGGGCCCGGTGGCCAGGGCGTCGGCCTCGGTGAGGGCGTGCAGGAGCTCCAGGGTGGAGGCGCTGCCCACGGCGGCGGCGACGGAGCGCACGGTGGCGGGGTCGTCGAGATCGCGCCGGGTGGCGGTCTCGACGAGCAGCAGGTGGTGGCGTACGAGAGTGGCCACGACACCCACGTCCTGCTGGTCGAAGCCGATACGGGCGGCCACGTCCCGGGCGATGACCTCTCCGGCGACGGAGTGGTCCCCCGGCCGGCCCTTCCCGATGTCGTGGAGCAGGGCCGCGACCAGGAGGAGGTCGGGGCGGCCGACACGGCGGGTGAGGGAGGAGGCCCGTACGGCCGTCTCGACGAGGTGGCGGTCGACGGTCCAGGTGTGGACGGGGTTGTGCTGGGGGCGGCAGCGGACCCGCTCCCAGTCGGGCAGCAGCCGGGTGACGATCCCCTCGGCCTCCAGGGCCTCCCACACCGCGACGGTGGCCTCGCCCGCCCCGAGCAGGGTGATGAGCTCCTCGCGGGCCTCGGCGGGCCACGGCACGGGCAGCGGCCGGGCCGCCGTCCGGAGGTGGCGTACGGAGTGCCGGGAGAGCGGCAGTCCCGACTCGGCCGCCGCCGCGGCGGCCCGGAGGGTCAGGACCGGGTCGCGTTCCGGGCGTGCCGTGCGGGCGAGAACGACCTCGCCGTCGGCTTCGACGACGCCGTCGGCGAGCGGGGTGCGTTCCGGGGCGGCCTTGGCACCGCCGAGCAGGGTCCGCAGCCTGGGCCGTGCGGAGCGGGTGCGCAGGACCCGGTTGACCTCGCGCCAGGTGACGTCGGTGGCGTACGAGACGGTCCGGGCGGCCTCGTACACCTGGCGCAGCAGGGCGTCGGAGTCGTGGAGGCCGAGGCTCCGGGCGACCTGTTCCTGTTCCTGGAGGGCGAGGCGGTCGGTGGCCCGGCCGGTGGCGAGGTGGAGGGCGTCGCGGACGTCCAGGAGGGTGCGGCGCGCTTCGGCGAGGCCTTCGCGCGGGGCGTCGGCGACCCAGGAGGCGGCGACGGCCCGCAGGGCGGTGGCGTCCCGGAGGCCGCCGCGGGCCTCCTTCAGGTCGGGTTCCAGCAGGAACTGGAGCTCGCCCATGCGTGCGGCCCGTTCACGGCAGAGTGCGTCGAGGGCGGGGAGGCGCCGGGGGGCCTGGTTGCGCCAGTCGGCGAGGACGGCGGTGCGGAGTCCGGCGACGAGCCCGAGGTCCCCGGCGACGGGCCGGGCGTCGAGGAGCCCGAGGTGGACCTTGAGGTCCTCCCCCGCGGTCGCGCGCGCCTCGGCGGGGGTGCGCACGGAGTGGTCGAGTGCCAGGCCCAGGTCCCAGACCGGGTACCAGATCCGGTCGGCGAGTGCCGCGACGGCCGCGGCGCCGGCGCCGCCGTCGTGCAGAAGGACGAGGTCGAGGTCGCTGCGCGGGGAGAGCTCGCCGCGCCCGTACCCGCCGACGGCGACGAGGGCGGCGCCCCGGACGCCCGTCGCCTCGGCGGCGGAGGAGAACAGTGCGCTCAGCCAGTCGTCGGTGAGGCGGGCGAGGGCCGCACGGCGCGGCGGCCCGGACCGCGTCCTCTCCTGGAGAAGGCGCAGCCGGGCCGCCGCGTAGCCGCTGGGTCCCGAGTCCTCGGATTCGGTGGTCACTCCGGTGCTCGTCACCCGGCTGCCTTTCCGTCTGTTCGGCCGGCGCCGTGGCCGGCGCCGGATCCGTCGGTCAGAGTGCGTCGGGGCCGCGTTCGCCGGTCCGTACACGGACCGCGGTCTCGACCGGGACGCTCCAGACCTTTCCGTCCCCGATCTTGCCCGTACGGGCCGCCTTGACGACGACGTCGATGAGCTGTTCGGCGTCCTCGTCCTCCACGAGGACCTCGATGCGGATCTTCGGTACCAGGTCGACGGTGTACTCGGCTCCGCGGTAGACCTCGGTGTGGCCGCGCTGACGCCCGTAGCCGCTGGCCTCGGTGACCGTGAGGCCCTGGACGCCGAAGGCCTGGAGCGCCTCCTTGATCTCGTCCAGCCTGTGCGGCTTCACGACTGCGGTGATGAGCTTCATGCGTCCACCTTCTTGTTCGTCGGGGCTGCCGTCGTACCGGGCGCCGTGGTGCGGGGGGCCGAGCCGCCGCCCGCGCCGCTGAAGTCGTACGCGGTCTCGGCGTGCTCGACCTGGTCGATGCCGGAGACCTCGTCGTCCTCGCTGACCCGCATCCCGATCGTCCGGTCGAGGAGGAGGGCGAGGAGGGCGGAGACGACGAGGGAGTAGGCGAGTACCGCGAAGACTCCCACGGCCTGCTTGCCGAGCTGTTCGAGGCCGCCGCCGTAGAAGAGGCCCTTGGCGTCGGACTGCACACCACCGGTGGCGAAGAAGCCGATGAGGAGGGAGCCGAGGACGCCGCCGACGAGGTGGACGCCGACGACGTCCAGGGAGTCGTCGTAGCCGAACCGGTACTTCAGGCCGACGGCCATGGCGCACACGACACCGGCGACGACGCCGATCGCGAGGGCGCCGAGCGGGCTGACCGCGCCGCCGGCCGGAGTGATGGCGACGAGGCCGGCGACGGCGCCGGAGGCGGCGCCCAGGGTGGTGAAGGAGCCGTGCCGCATCTTCTCGTAGGCGAGCCAGCCCAGGACGGCCGCACCGGCGGCGACCTGGGTGTTGAGGAACATGACCGCGCCGACCCCGTCGTCGTTGCCGAGCCACGAGCCCGCGTTGAAGCCGAACCAGCCGAACCACAGGAGGGCGGCGCCGAGCATGACGAGCGGCAGGCTGTGCGGCCGCATCGGGTCCTTCTTGAAGCCGACCCGCTTGCCGATGACGAGGATCACACCGAGTGCGGCGGCACCGGCGTTGATGTGGACGGCCGTCCCTCCGGCGAAGTCGATGACACCCAGCTCGAAGAGCCAGCCGCCGGCGCCCCAGACCCAGTGGGCGACCGGGAAGTAGACGACGGTGACCCACAGGGTGATGAACAGGGCCCAGGAGGTGAACTTGACCCGGTCGGCGAGGGCGCCGCTGATGAGGGCGGGGGTGAGCACGGCGAACATCAGCTGGAAGACCGCGAAGACGTAGACGGGGATGGTGTAGCCGTCCCACAGCTCGGTGACACCGATGCCGCCGAGGCCCACGAAGTCGGAACTCCAGCCGACGAGGGAGCCGACGTCGGTGCCGAAGGCGAGACTGAATCCGTAGAGCACCCACAGGACCGTGACGATCCCGAGGCTGACGAAGCTCATCATCAGCATGTTCAGGGTGCTCTTGACGCGGACCATGCCTCCGTAGAAGAAGGCGAGACCGGGGGTCATGAGCATCACCAGCGCGGTGCAGATGAGCATGAACCCTGTGTTGGCGGCAGACAGCTCGGGGGCGTCTGCGGCAAGCGTCGTGATGCCTGGGGGCATCGGCGTCTCCTCGTCGTCGGTGCGGCCACGTGCGGGGTGCGGGGACCACTGGGAAAAGGTGCGGGCCGGTTATGCGCCATGAGATTGGCGCAGCGCGGTTTCCACGGATGCCGCACGGTGTTTCACCGCAGTGACGAAGGGAGCGGGCGTGTTACGTCCGAATGAACCCGGGGTGGCGGACCCGGTGTACCGCCTGCCGCGCCGCACGCGCCGCATACGGTGCGGTGCGGGACTCCCGGGGCCCCGGGAGGAACAGGAACCGGCCACGGCAGCCGTCCGCTGACCTGGCGATGGGGGAGCCGGGTCGGGGTGTACGGGACGCTGTCGTGGCCGGTGGTCCGGGACGGGGTCAGACCGCTTCGGCGGTCTCCGGGAGCTGTTCGGTGAGCAGATCGGTGAGCCGGGCCACCTCGGGGACGTCGCCGAAGTCCCTGGCCGCGGTGGAGACGGTCTTGCGCAGCCGGGTGTTGACCCGTTCGGACCGGACCCTCCTGGCGATCTTCAGCGCCTGGGCGGCCCGCACGGCGGACTCCTCGGGTTCCCGCTTGAGGAGGTGCACGGTGGCCATGCCGATCAGGTTGAGGGCGTAGGACCTCTGGTGCTCGGCGTCCTCGCCGAACAGCTCCACGGCGCGGGCCATGACGGGTTCGGCGAGCGAGGCGTACGTGGGACTGCGGCCGGCCACATAGGCCAGGTCCCGGTAGGAGTGGGCGTTCTCGCCGTGCAGTTCGGCGTCGGAGAAGAAGCGGATCCAGTCGGGCTCCTCCTCGTCGTCGAGGACGGCGTCGGCGAAGGTGTCCTCGGCCATCCGGACGGCCCGCTTGCACTTGCTCGGCCGGCCCATGTTGGCGTACGCCCGGGCCTCCATCGCATACAGCATGGCCTGGGTGCGTCCCGTGGCGCAGTCCCGGCTTCCGTACTGCGCGAGGTGGATGAGTTCGAGAGCGTCGTCGGGCCGTCCGAGGTGGATCATCTGACGGCTCATGCTCGACAGGATGTACGACCCCAGCGGTTTGTCGCCGGCCTCCTTGGAGGCGTGCAGGGCGAGCACGAAGTACTTCTGCGCAGTGGGCTGGAGGCCCACGTCGTAACTCATCCAGCCGGCCAGTTCGGCCAGCTCGGCGGCGCAGCGGAAGAGCCGTCTGGCGGTCGCCTCGGGGTGCGGCTCCTGCAACAGGTCCGTGACCTCGTGGAGTTGACCGACGACGGCCTTGCGGCGCAGACCCCCGCCGCACTGGGCGTCCCACTGCCGGAACATCGCCGTGGTGGACTCCAGCAGATCCAGCTCGGGCGGCGAGAGGCGTGAGGGCCGGCCGGTGGTGGAGGCGGGTTCCGGGCCGGCCGGCGCCGAGGGGGGGACGGGCACCAGCCAGCGCTGCATCGGCTCGACGAGGGCGGGACCCGCCGCCAGGGTCAGGGAGCTGCCGAGGAATCCGCGCCGGGCGAGCATCAGGTCGCTGCGGGAGAACTCGCTGAGCAGGGCGACCGTCTGCGGGCCGGCCCAGGGCAGGTCGACGCCGGCGACCGAGGGCGACCGGTGGGCGGCCCGGAGTCCGAGGTCCTCCACGGCCACCACGGCGCCGAAGCGCTCGGAGAAGAGCTCGGAGAGGATGCGCGGGATCGGCTCTCGGGGCTGTTCGCCGTCGAGCCAGCGCCGCACCCGGGACGTGTCGGTGCTGATGTGGTGGGCACCCATCTGGCGCGCTCGGCGGTTCACCTGGCGGGCGAGCTCGCCCTTCGACCAGCCGCTGCGGACGAACCACGATCCCAGCTGCCCGTTGGGGCGCTTTCCGGCATTCGCCTCGCCTGCGCCGCTGCCACCCACTGGAACGCCCCCATCCGCCGAAACCTGTCGCCGCGAACCTCTACCAGAATGCTGTGCGTCGGTGCCGTCCGTACGGCGATCGCTGCCATCGAACAGGAAGTCGAATTGCCCGGGGCATACCCATGAACGCACATGCAATTGCAGCCTCGGATACCGACAGTAATCCACCGATCACCACGACAGCGAGGTCGGGTACGGAAACGCCACCATTCGCCACCCCTTCGGATGAACGCGCCGCACCACGTCCACGATTCACTTGACAGAGCGCGATCAGTGGCGAGCGGATCGAAGCATTCAGGGGCGCGTGGCGGATGGTCGTCGCGCGCCCGCCGTGCATCTGCGGGACATCCTGAGGGCGCACGCCCTTGAGTGCCACGCCGCGCTGCCGCAATCGCCGGCGTCGAGGACGTCAGGGACTCCGGGGTCGTAACCACCGGTGAGTCGGACCCGTTGGAGGGGGCATGGGCTTCACGATCGGCGGCATCCACGAGAGGCGGGCGGGCTCGCGTCGCCGCGGCCGGACGGCCGGGGCCACGGCGGTGGCCGAGTACTCCGGGCTCTGGGGCTGGGCGGTGGCCCCGGGCGCCCGGGCCGCGTCCGGCGCCTGCTCGTGCGGCGACACCGCGTGCCCCGCTCCCGGGGCGCATCCGCTGGGCTTCGCCCCCGAGGTTCCGGCGGGCGCACCCTTCCGGGTCGCCGCCGATGTCTGGGCGCAAGTGCCCGGCGCCTCGATCCTGCTGCCCGTGGGACGGACCTTCGACGTACTCGACGTCGCCGAGGGAGCCGGGCGGCGCGCCCTGGCCCGGATGGAGCGGATGGGACTGCCGCTGGGGCCGGTGACGGTGACGCCTGACGGACGGGCCCAGTTCTTCGTCGCGCCGGGGGCCGCGGCCGGGCTGCCCGGGCTGCTCTACCGGATGGGCTGGGACGACGCGGACCTGGATCTGCGGGCCCTGGGCCGGGGGTCCCACATCACGGCGCCCCCGTCGGACCTGGGCGGCCTCGGACCGGTCGGCTGGCTGCGCGAGCCGGTGCGGGAAACGGCCGTCACTCCCCCGCAGGCGCGCCTGTTGCTGGGCACCCTGGCGTACATATGCCACCGCTGGTGAACGCCGAAGGGCGGTGACTCCCCCCGTGTCCGGGGAGGGCGCACCGCCCTTCGGGCGTCACGGCGGGTACGGGATCAGTCGCCGATCAGGGCGTCGACGAAGGCACCCGGCTCGAACGGGGCCAGATCGTCCGGCCCCTCGCCGAGGCCGATGAGCTTCACCGGCACGCCGAGCTCGCGCTGGACGGCGATGACGATGCCGCCCTTGGCGGTGCCGTCCAGCTTGGTGAGGACGATGCCGCTGATGTCGACGACCTCCGCGAAGACCCGCGCCTGCACCAGGCCGTTCTGGCCGGTCGTGGCGTCGAGGACGAGCAGGATCTCGTCGAGCGGCCCGTGCTTCTCCACGACCCTCTTGACCTTGCCGAGCTCGTCCATGAGACCCGTCTTGGTGTGCAGCCGGCCCGCCGTGTCGATGAGCACCACGTCGGCGCCCTCGGCGATGCCCTCCTTCACGGCGTCGAAGGCGATCGACGCCGGATCGCCGCCCTCGGGGCCGCGGACCGTACGGGCGCCGACGCGCTCGCCCCAGGTCTGGAGCTGGTCGGCGGCGGCGGCACGGAAGGTGTCGGCCGCGCCGAGCACGACGCTTCGGCCGTCCGCGACGAGCACCCGGGCGAGCTTGCCCGTGGTGGTGGTCTTGCCGGTGCCGTTGACACCGACGACCATCACGACGCCCGGCGTCTCCTCGCCTCCCTCCGTCCTGACGGTGCGGTCGAAGTCGGGGCCCAGCAGGGTGACGAGCTCCTCGCGCAGCAGCGCGCGGAGCCCTTCGGGCGTACGGGTGCCGAGGACACGGACCCGCTCACGGAGCCGCTCCACCAGCTCCTGGGTCGGAGCGACGCCGACGTCGGCGGTGAGGAGTGTGTCCTCGATCTCCTCCCAGGTGTCCTCGTCGAGGTTGTCGCGGGACAGGAGCGTGAGCAGCCCCTTGCCCAGGGAGTTCTGCGAACGGGCGAGCCGGGCGCGGAGCCGTACCAGACGGCCCGCGGTGGGCTCGGGCACTTCGAGCGCGGGGATCTCCGGCTCGACGACCACCGGGGCTTCCTCGACGGGGACCTCGGTGCCGGGGAGACCGACCTCCTCGATGGTGCGCCGCGCTTCGTCGCGCGGCGCCTCGGGTTCCTCGCCGACGCGTGGTTCGGCGGGGGGAGTGATGGTCGGCGTGCTCGACGGTGCCGAGGGCGGCAGCTGCTTCTTCTTGCGGCTGCTGACCACGAGCCCGCTGATCAGGCCGACCGCGACCAGGGCGATGACTACAGCAAGGATGACGATGTCCATAACGCGTCCAGTATCGGCCACGGCCGCGGTCGGGGCGCGGTTGCGGAGAAGGTACGACGGCCCCTGGATGTGTTATGCACCGTTTGGGGGAGGGCCACGCCGCGCCGCGCTCTGGGGCCCGATGCCCGACGGCGAGCGCACCGGCCGGGGCCGCGCGCCCTTCCCCGGGGTGTGTCCCGGCGCTTCCGGACGTCCTTCGGCCGGCGCGGCGACCGCTCCCCCGGCGCCCTGCCGGTGTACGTGCTCCCTCGGGCCTCCGGCCGCCCCCGGCGCCCTGTTCCCGGACAGCCCCGGTCCGGCACCGGCGCCCGCCGGGAACAGCACACCGCCCCGGTCCGGCGCGGGGCCGGACCGGGGCGGTGGCCGGTGCCGAGGAGAGGGACAGCGGGGATCAGCCCATCTCCTCCAGCGCCTTGCCCTTGGTCTCCTTCACGAACTTGAGCACGAAGGGGATCGACAGCACGGCGAAGCAGGTGTAGATGATGTACGTGCCCGAGAGGTTCCACTCGGCCAGGCTCGGGAAGCTCGCCGTGATCGCCCAGTTGGCGATCCACTGCGCCGAGGCGGCGACTCCGAGGGCTGCGGCGCGGATGCGGTTGGGGAACATCTCGCCGAGGAAGACCCAGACCACGACCCCCCACGAGAGCGCGAAGAAGAGCACGAACACGTGGGCGGCGATCAGCGCGACGGTGCCCTCGGCGGTCGGCAGTTTGCCGTCGACCAGGTCCGCGGAGAAGGCCCAGGCCTCGAACGCCAGCGCGATGGCCATACCGGTGGATCCGACGAGCGCGAGCGGCCGCCGACCCACCCGGTCGACCAGGATCATCGCGATCACGGTGCCGATGATGTTGATGATCGACGTGGTGAACGAGTAGAAGAACGAGGCGGAGGGGTCGATGCCGACCGACTGCCAGAGCGTCGCCGAGTAGTAGAACGCCACATTGATGCCGACGAGCTGCTGGAACACCGAGAGGCCGATACCGATCCAGACGATCGGCAGGAAGCCGAAGCGGCTCCCGAGCAGGTCGCTGAACTTCGACTTGTGCTCGCGGCGCATGGCCGTCTCGATCTCGAGGACGCGCGCGTCGAGATCGACGTTCTTGCCCTCGACCTCTGCAAGGATCTTGCGGGCACGCTCCTTCTTCCCCACGGAGATCAGGAAGCGGGGCGACTCGGGGATCGCGAACGACAGGAGTCCGTACAGGACGGCGGGGACGACCATCACACCGAGCATCCACTGCCAGGCCTCGAAGCCCGCGATCTTGCCGCGCTGGTCGCCGTCGGCGATCTGCAGGATGCCGTAGTTGACCAGCTGCGAGATGGCGATACCGACGACGATCGCGGCCTGCTGGAAGGAGCCCAGCCGGCCGCGGTAGGCGGGTGGCGAGACCTCGGCGATGTAGGCCGGGCCGATGACGGAGGCCATGCCGATGGCGAAGCCGCCGATGATGCGCCACATGGCGAGGTCCCACAGCGCGAACGGCAGCGCGGAACCGACGGCGCTGATGGTGAAGAGCACCGAGGCGATCTGCATGCAGCGGATGCGGCCGATCCGGTCCGCGATGCGCCCCGCCGTGGCCGCTCCGATCGCACAGCCGATGAGAGCGATGGCGATGACCTGGGCCAGCGTCCCCGAGCCGATGTCGTAACGGTGACGGATCGCCTCGACGGCGCCGTTGATCACGGAGCTGTCGTAGCCGAAGAGGAAGCCGCCCATCGCTGCGGCTGCCGTGATGAAGATGACATGGCCGAGATGGTCCGGGTGCGCCTGTCTGGCTCCGGAATCCGGTCCACGCTCTGTGCTGGTCACATGAATCTCCTGATGCCTGGCCGCAACGTCAGGCGTGGGGGGTGAGCCTTCCCAGTGGCGCACAACTTGCAGCCGACCACCACTTGAAGACAAAAACAACGTTTCCGAGAGTATGCGTTCAAGTTTCGTAGTCAATACCGGGGTGAGGCCCTTGGTTACCCACACGTACCCCGAGGTTCCCGCGTGGCGCATTGAAGGCTTGTAGATTTGGTGAAGACCGTGTGACCGGGACCACCGCGACGACCGTACGGCCGGGCGCCTCAGCGCAGTCGCTGGCTGATCACCTTGGAGACCCCGTCGCCCTGCATGGAGACTCCGTACAGCGCGTCCGCGACCTCCATCGTGCGCTTCTGGTGGGTGATCACGATGAGCTGGGAGCTCTCCTGGAGTTCCTCCATGATCCGGATCAGCCGCTGCAGATTGGTGTCGTCGAGCGCCGCCTCGACCTCGTCCATGACGTAGAAGGGGCTCGGCCTCGCCTTGAAGATGGAGACAAGGAGGGCCACGGCCGTCAGGGACCGTTCGCCGCCCGACAGGAGCGAGAGCCGCTTGACCTTCTTGCCCGGCGGCCTGGCCTCGACGTCCAGACCGGTCGTCAGCATGTTGTCCGGATCGGTGAGGACGAGACGCCCCTCGCCTCCGGGGAAGAGCCGCGAGAAGACCCCTTCGAACTCGCGCGCGGTGTCGCGGAACGCCTCCGTGAACACCTGCTCGACCCGCTCGTCGACCTCCTTGATCACCTGCATCAGATCGGCCCGCGTCTTCTTCAGGTCTTCAAGCTGCTCGGAGAGGAACTTGTGCCGCTCCTCCAACGCCGAGAACTCCTCGAGGGCGAGCGGATTCACCTTCCCGAGTCGCTGGTACGCCCGTTCGGCCGCCTTCAGCCGTTTCTCCTGCTCACTCCTGACGAACGGCCTCGGCTGATTGCGGGGGTGGCCCGGATCCTGCGGAAGCTCCTCGCCCTCGGCCGCCGGGGACGGCGGCACCGGCCGGTCGGGGCCGTACTCGGCGGCCAGACCGGCCGGCTCCACGCCGAACTCCTCCAGTGCCTTCGTCTCCAGCTGCTCCACGCGCAGCCGCTTCTCGGCCCCGAGCACCTCGCCCCGGTGCACCGAGTCGGTGAGCCGGTCGAGGTCCGTCTTGAGGTCACGGCCCCGGCCGCGTTCGGCGGCCAGCTCCCTTTCCCGCTCGGCCTTGGCCGCCTCCGCCGTGGCCCGCTCCTGCTGCGCCCGCAGGACGGACACCTCGACGTGCGCCAGCAGCTGGCGGGCGCCGGACGCCACCGCCGTGGCGACCTCGGCCTCGTGGCGCAGCCGGGCGCGGCGCTGCTCGGCACGGGCGCGGGCCTCGCGCTCGGCCCTGGCCCCGCGGTCCAGGGCGTCGGCCCGTCCGGAGAGGCCCTTGACCCGCTCCTCGTGGGTGCGGACCTGGAGACGGGCCTCCATCTCGGTCTGGCGGGCATTGGCCCCGTCCGCGGCGAGCCGGTCCCGTACGGAGGTGTCCGGTTCCTCCTCCACCGGGGTCTCCTGCGCGACGAGCAGCCGCTCCGCGAGCTCCTCGGCCTCGGCGGTGGCCCGTTCCAGCGCTTCCTGGGCACGGGCCGCGGACGCGGCCGACCGCTCGGCCTCCCCCGCGGCGCCGCGGGCCTGGCCGGCCAGTCTGCCGAGCTGCTGGGCCACGCCCGACTTCTCCCGGTCGGCGGCCCGGCGCCGCTCCCCCAGCTCCTCCACCTCGGCGGCCGCCCGGTCGCGCAGGACGGCCGCCCGGTGCTGGGACGAGGCGAGTTCCTCGCACCGCACGGCGAGGTCGGCCAGCTCCGCGGCGGCCTCGTCGACGGAGGCCTGCACCTCCAGCAGGCTGGGCGCCCCGGCCGAGCCGCCGTACGCGACGTGGGAGCCCAGTACGTCGCCCTCGGCCGTCACCGCGGTCAGCCCCGGGTGCGCCGCCACCAGGTCCTCGGCGTCCTCCAGCGTCCCCACGACCACCATGTCACGCACCAGCCGCCGCACGGCCGCCATGAGTTCGGCCGGCCCCTGCACCAGGGCGGCGACGGCCGGCGCGGCGGCGCCCTCCGCGGGGACCCGGCCGGTCGCCGGGGGCACCTCCTCCCCCGTCCGGGCCGCCGGAAGTGCGTGAGACGCCCCGGCCGCCGGCCCGTCACCGGCGGTCGGCCCGGAGACGGGTGCCTCACGGGCGGCCGGTCCGGACGCGGATGCCTCCCCCGACAGCGGTCCGCCGCCGGACGCGTGCACCGGGGCGGCGGGCGAGGTGGTCCGGTCGACGCCCGGGCCGGGGACCTGCCCGGCTCCCCCTCCCGCCGGCAGCAGGGCCGCCCGCCCGCCGTCCTCCTTGCGCAGCAGGCGGATCGCGTCCGCCGCCGTCGCCGGGTCCGTCACCGCGACGGCGTCGGCGGCCGCCCCCAGTGCCGCAGCCACCGCGACCTCGTACCCGGCGGTGACCGTGAGCAGTTCCGCCGCCGGCCCGAGAAGTCCCGGGAGCCGGTCGCCCGCACCGAGCAGTGCGCCCGTGCCGTCCTTACGGCGCAGTCCCAGGGCGAGCGCCTCGTGCCGGGCCGCGACCGCCGCGCGCTTGCGCTCCGCAGCGGTGGCCGCGTCCCGCGCGCCGTCGAGGGCCCTCTCCGCCCGGGCGAGTTCCCGCTTGGCTGCCTCGTGCCGCTCGGCCAGTTCCACGTCGTCCGCGTCCAGGCCCTCGACCTCGGCCTTGAGTTGCTCGTACTCCTCCTGCGCGGCCACCGCCCGTTCCTGGGCGGCGTCCCGGGACGCCGCCAGCCGGTCGATCTCGGCCTGCGCCGAACCGGCCCGGCTGCGGGCGGCGTTGACTTGGCCGTTGAGCCGGGCGAGGCCCTCGCGCCGGTCGGCGATGGCCCGGGCGGCGTCCCTGAGCCTGCGCTCCTCGGCCGCCAGCTCCCGCTCCAGTTCGGCCCGGTGGGCGGTGGTGTCCTCCAGGGCGTGCTCCGCCGCTTCGAGGGCCGCCTCCAGTTCCGCCTCCTGCTCGCGGATCCGGGCGGCCTCGCGCTCCATGTCCTCGGGGTCCCGCCCACGCCGCTCCTCCTCCTGCGGCGCGGTGGCGCTCTTCACGCGTGCGTCGGCGAGCGAGACCGTGCCGCGTACCCGCTCGGCCAGCTGCGACAGTTCGTACCAGGTCTGCTGGGCCCGCTCGAGGCGCGGAGACAGCCGCCGGACCTCGTCCTCCAGGCCCGCCTCACGGGCGAGTGCCGCCTTGAGTTCGCCCTCCGCCACTTCCCTGCGCTGTTTGAGGGCGGCCTCGTCGGCGATCTCACCGCGCAGCGCCTCACGGAGGCGCACCAGGTCGTCGGCGAGGAGGCGGAGCCGCGCGTCGCGGAGATCGGCCTGGATGACGGCTGCCCTGCGGGCCACGGCGGCCTGCCGGCCGAGCGGTTTGAGCTGGCGCCTCAGTTCGTCGGTCAGGTCCTGGACCCGGGCGAGGTTGGCCCCCATCGCCTCCAGCTTCCGCAGCGCCTTCTCCTTGCGCTTGCGGTGCTTGAGCACGCCGGCGGCCTCTTCGATGAAGGCGCGGCGCCCCATGGGATCGGCGTGCAGGACGGAGTCCAGCCGGCCCTGTCCGACGATGACGTGCATCTCGCGGCCGATACCGGAGTCGGAAAGGAGTTCCTGGATGTCGAGCAGCCGGCAGGTGTCGCCGTTGATCTGGTATTCACTGCCGCCGTTGCGGAACATGATCCGGGTGATCGTCACTTCGGCGTACTCGATGGGCAGCGCACCGTCGGAATTGTCGATGGTCAACGACACTTCCGCGCGTCCCAGCGGTGGCCTGCCGGTGGTACCGGCGAAGATCACGTCTTCCATCTTGCCGCCGCGCAGGGATTTCGCCCCCTGCTCACCCATGACCCAGGAGAGAGCGTCCACCACATTGGATTTGCCGGAGCCGTTCGGCCCGACCACGCAGGTGATCCCCGGTTCGAAGCGCAGGGTCGTGGCGGAGGCGAATGATTTGAAACCACGCAGGGTCAGGGCCTTGAGGTGCACGCCGCCGGACTCTACCTTTCCCTCTCGGTTTCGCCGGCGAAGGCGCAGGGCACATCAGACGGTAGGCGAGGAGCGAGACATCGGGGGGCAGGCCGGGGGAATGAAAAAAGGGACGCCGAAGCGTCCCTTGTCCATCGTGCAGAGTCGGCGTGACGGATCGCATGCGGACGGGCAGGACGAGCATTCCTCGGCGCCCGGGCGACGACCCGTGACGAAGACATTCCGGTGGTGATCTCGAGCGAGTCGCACGAGCTGCCTGACCGGCCCTGCCGGGCGGGCGGTCAGGTCAGCGCGGGCTCCGCCTGGGGTACGTCGATGTCGATGCTGTCGAGCAGCGACTCCTGGTGCTGTGCGGCGGCGCTGAGCGCGTCCTTCTCGTCCTGGATCCGGGCAAGCTCGGACTCAAGATCCTTGACACGCTGCTGAAGCCGTCGCATCTCGGCGAGGAGTCGCGGGTCGGAACCGCCGACGTAACCGAGAAGCGCCTTTGCCATGATGGATGGTCCTCCACACTGAGTGACCGACCGATGCGGTGTGGGTCGTGAGGGAATCGCACCCGCGGTGCTCGGCAGTGGTCGGTCGTCACTGCGGTTCTGCTGTCAACCAGCACTGCCGAACAGCCAAGGTGCGCGGGGATTTCAGCGTCTCACCAAAAAGTTTGACGGTCAACACGATCACACCCCGTGAGGCGGGTGTCCCGGGGGCGCACGCCTGGACGATCATGCGGCGCGGCTCTCCTGCGGGACCCCGAGGGGTGTGGAGATCTTCGTCAATGCCGCAGCCTCGCATGACATCCACTTCTTGGCAACCATGCTCCTTCGCCGGATGCTTTCGCAGGTCATTTCGGGTGCGCGCTTCCCTGCACCCCGCTCTCCCGCCCCTCGTCCCCCGCCGGATCCGCAGTGGATCGGCAGCGCCGCCACCGACCCGATCAGCGGATCGCGAATCCTTCATAACCACCCCGGGGCGTGTCCCAGATCTCAGTCACTCCGTCCACCTGGCCGGGCGTGTCGCCGGTGGCGAGCCAATCGAGCAGACGGTGGCAATTCTCACGCGGCCCTTCCGCGACGACCTGGACACGGCCGTCGTCGAGATTGAGGGCGAAGCCGGTAAGACTTCCGATCTCCAAAGCATGTGCCCTGGTGAACCAGCGGAACCCTACTTGCTGTACTCGGCCGCGTACCCAGACGACAAGCCGTGCGTCTTCGTTCATGCCCGAACGCTAACCGGCCAATTGATCGAGCAGCACGTCGCCCGAATACGCCATGGCGTACAGTCCCGTCGCAATAGCTCACCTGATCGGGTGAGCCGGACGGTGGACACGGTGTCGTCGTAGCGGCGCTCCGAGCACGAGGAAGGCACAGCGCATGGGACGCCATCGACGCGCAGGCGCAGCCCCCGCAGCTGAGCAGCAGACCGCGGGCGCTGCCGAAGGACGCCGCGGTTCCCGCCGGAAGAGGCGGAGCGCAGTGCCCCTGCGCACCGGCCTGCTCGGGGTCTCCGCGGCCGTGGCCGTCGGCGCCGTAGCCGTCACGTCGGGTCTGCTGCCGGGTGGCGACACCTACAGCATCAGCGGTGGCTCCTCCCCGGACCAGGTCCGCACGGGCGGCGCTCCCGACCTGCTGACCCAGGGTGGCTCCTCCGCAGACCCCACCGACCGCGCGTCCGCCCAGGCCGGAAGGGGTACGGGCCGTTCCGGGGCGTCGAAGTCCCCCTCCGCGTCCCCGGACGGCAAGCCTTCGGCCACCGCGTCGAAGCAGGCCTCCCGGCAGACGGAGAAGCCGGCCGCCACGAGGAAGCCGGCCCCGGCCGGGTCGCCGGAGCGGACCGCGGCACCGTCCGCGGAAGCGAAGAAGAGTGCGCCCCCGGCCTCGAAGGCCCCGGCCGCGCCCAGGACCACCCCCGCCTCGTCGAGCCGCGCGCCCTCCTCGCCGGCCGCTGCCTCCGCGCAGGACGCCGTGCTCGCCCTCGTCAACGAGGAGCGCTCCAAGGTCGGCTGCCGACCGGTCACCGCCAGCGCGTCCCTGACCGCCCTGGCTCAGACCTTCAGCGAGGACATGGCCGCGCGCGCCTTCTTCGACCACACCGACCCGGACGGCGCCACCCCCTGGGACCGCGCGGCGAAGGCCGGCGTGACAGGTCTCGGCGGCGAGAACATAGCCCGCGGCCAGGCCGACGCCCAGGCCGTGATGGACGCCTGGATGAACAGCGACGGCCATCGCGCAAACATTCTCAACTGCGATTACACGACCCTGGGGGTCGGTGTGCACTTCGGCTCCGGCGGCCCCTGGTGGACGCAGGACTTCGGCTTCTGAGAAGCCGGGCGGTGCGGCTCGCCCGGCCGGACGCGGCGGGAGTGCGGTCGGGAGGGGCAAGGCCGACCGGGCTCGAACCGGCGTGCTCCCTCATGCCGTGAAGGCGCGACGCCCACTGCCCTACGGCCGTGCCCCGCGCATCCTGCGGCGCTGCGCTCTCCGTGGGTGAGCGCTGCGCGGGCGTAAGCTGGGCCCCATGGGCGAGGCGGAGACGAACGGTGTGACGGACGGCTACGGCGTCTCCCCTTTCGACGTCTTCTCCCGGCAGTGCCCGTCGCGCGGGACCCTGGAGCACGTCACGGGCCGCTGGGGCGGTCTCACCCTGGGGGCCCTCTTCGAGAGCGGCCTCCGCTTCAACGAGCTGCGCCGCCGCGTGGACGGCGTCAGCGAGAAGATGCTCTCCCAGACCCTGCACGCGCTGGAGCGCGACGGCCTGGTGCTCCGGGAAGCTCGTCCCACCAATCCGCCGCGCGTCGACTACGAGCTGACCGGCCTCGGGCGCGAGGTGGCCGGCAGGCTGCTGGACCTCATCCAGCTCGTGGAGGGCCGGATGCCCGAGGTGCTCGACGCCCGCGGCCGGTACGACGCCGCCCGCGAGGCCTGACCCCGCGCCGGCCCGGTACGGCGGTTCCCGCCTTTCAGACCGCCCGCGGCGGGCGCTGGCAGCGGGGGCAGAAATAGCTGGACCGGTTCATCCACGGCCGGCGGCGCATCGGCGTACCGCAGCGGCGGCAGGGCTCGTCCTCACGGCCGTACGCGTCGAGTGACCGGTCGAAGTAACCGGATTCACCGTTCACGTTGACGTACAGGCTGTCGAAGCTGGTGCCGCCCTGGTCGAGGGCCTCGCGCATCACGTCCCGGACATGGCCGAGCAGCCCGGCGGTCACGGGGCGGGTCAGCGTCGCCGTCGGCCGTTCGTAGTGCAGCCTGCTGCGCCAGAGCGCCTCGTCCGCATAGATGTTGCCCACCCCGCTGATCAGGGACTGGTCGAGCAGGGCGCGCTTGATCGTCGTACGGCGCAGGCGCAGTGCCGTGTGGAACGCAGTGTCGTCGAAGGCCGGATCCAGGGGGTCGCGGGCGATGTGCGCGATGACGTCGGGCAGCCCCTCGGGGGTGTTGTCGTGGAGCGAGAGCCCCCCGAAGGTGCGCTGGTCGACGAAGCGCAGCTCCGTGCCGAGGACGTCGTCGAAACGGAACCTGATGCGCAGGTGCTTCTCGTCCGGCGCCGCCGACGGCCGCACGAGCAGCTGGCCGCTCATGCCGAGGTGGCCGAGCATCGAGAACTCCGCGTCGTCGAGGGGGACCCAGAGGTACTTGCCGCGGCGCATCGCCGTACCGAAGCGCAGGCCGCGGAGCCGGGCCGCGAAATCCACACCGCCCGCGAGGTGCCGGCGGACGGCACGCGGGTGCAGCACCTCGACCTCGTCGACGGTGCGCCCGGCGACCCAGCGCTCCAGGCCCCGTCGTACGACCTCGACCTCGGGCAGTTCCGGCACGGTGAACACTCCTTCGGGACGGGAAGACACAGCGAGAGCCCCCCGGTGCACCAGGCACCGAGGGGCTCCCCGAAACGCTCAGGCCGGAGCGGCGTCCGTGTGGGGCGCCGGGGCGGCAGAGGTGTCGGCGGCCCCTGCCTCCGCGGCGGTCTTCGCCGCCGCCTCCCGCGCCTCAGCGGCGGCGCTGATCTCGCGCCAGGCGGATTCCGCCGCCTGCTGCTCCGCTTCCTTCTTGCTACGGCCGGTGCCGGTGCCGTACGAGACACCACCGACGCGAGCGGCAGCAGTAAAGGTCTTCTCGTGGTCGGGGCCGGTCTCCGTGACGAGGTACTCGGGGACTCCGAGGCTCTCGCTCGCGGTGAGCTCCTGGAGACTGGTCTTCCAGTCCAGGCCGGCTCCGAGGTTCGAGGACCTGTCGATCAGCGGGTCGAAGAGCCGGTGAACCAGCTCCGAGGCCGCGTCGAGGCCCTGATCGAGATAGACGGCGCCGATCACCGCTTCCAGGGTGTCGGCGAGGATGGAAGCCTTGTCCCGGCCCCCCGTGCCCTCTTCACCGCGGCCGAGCCGGATGAAGGAGCCGAGTTCGAGGCCGCGGCCCACTTCCGCAAGTGCACGCGAGTTGACCACCGCGGCCCGCAACTTGGCCAGCTGGCCTTCGGGCAGGTCGGGGTGGGTGCGGTACAGCGTGTCCGTGACCACCAGGCCGAGCACCGAATCCCCGAGGAATTCGAGCCGTTCGTTGGTGGGCAGACCGCCGTTCTCGTACGCGTACGAACGGTGGGTCAGCGCACGCACCAGAAGGGCGGACTCGAGGTGATACCCGAGCCGCCCTTCCAGAAGCGTGTGGGACGAGGCTGTGTTGACGTTGTCTGCCTGCTTCTTGGCGCTGGACAACTCAGACATCGGGCCTCTCACCAGCCGCTCAGACCTCGAGGACCTGGCGCTTGTTGTAGGTGCCGCAGCTCGGGCACGCAATGTGCTGGAGCTTCGGCTCCTGGCAACGCTCGCACGAAACCAGGGTGGGGACCGCAGCCTTCCACTGCGACCGGCGGTGGCGCGTGTTGCTGCGCGACATCTTCCGCTTCGGAACAGCCACGGCTACTTCTCCTGCTTCTCGTCGACGCCCGGTTCGGCGCCGCCCATGTTGTCCTTCTCGCCGTCCTGAACGGTCTCGGCGAGTCCTTGCAGTGCCGCCCAACGGATGTCGACGGCATCGTGGTGGTGGCCGGGATTCTCGTCCAGCCTGATTCCGCACTCGGAACACAGACCGGCACAGGTCTCCTTGCACACCGGCTGCAGCGGCAGTGCGAGCACCACCGCGTCGCGCAGCACAGGCTCGAGGTCGAACAAGCCGTCCTCGAGAAAGAACCTGTCCTCGTCGTCCTCGGCGTCGTCGACCGGGTCCGCGGTCCTGCTGCGGTTCCGGTCATCGGCGTCAGGGTACGAGAACATCTCCTGGAAGTCCGCTTCCACATCGAGGCGCAGCGGCTCCAGACACCTTACGCACTCCCCCTCGGCCGTCGCACGGGCGGTACCCGTGACGAGTACCCCTTCCATGACCGATTCGAGGCGGAGGTCCAGCGCCAGGGGCGCGTGCTCCGGCACACCGATGACCCCGTCGATACCGAGGTCCTTCGGTGCCTCGACCGAGCGGGTCAGCCGCTTCAGGGCACCAGGACGCCGACCCAGCTCCCGCGTATCGAACACGAGGGGGTTGCGGTGGTCGAGGTGGCCGTTCAGGGCTTCTCCTGCTTTCGGATCATGTGCGGGGTGGGGCTTCGGGGAGGGCCGCCCCGGTCCGGAGAGGATGCGGGCAGCCGGGATCGCGGACATACGCGCGACCGAAGAGCCAGGATACTGGACGTACCGCCCAGCTCCCAATCCGGTCCGTCCGCCGCCCGGCCCGGGTGTCAGCGGCCCTGTTCGTACCGGCGGAGCTGCTCCAGATCGATCATGCTCGTGTCGAACAGGCTGGTCTCGTCGAGCGCGCTCTCCCCCTGCTGCGCGGGCGCCTGGGCCTGCTGCGGCCAGCCGTGGTCCTGATGCTGGTGGGCGTCGTAACCGCCGTGCTGCGGGCCGGGGTCGTAACCGCCCTGCTGCTGGTAGGCGGCGTACGGGTCGGGCTGCTGCTGGTAGACGGGGTAGGGGTCCGTCTGCTGGAGCGGCTGGTCCTGGTAGGCGTAGGTCTGCGCGTACTGCGGCTCGGGCTGCGCCTGGGCGGGGAAGCCGGTCGGCGAGGGGTCCTGGTAGTCGGCCGCCGGCGCGTAGTCCGGCTGTGCGGGCTCGGTGTACTGCGGCTGCGGCGCCGGGGTGGCGAGCTCCGCGAGACCCGCCCAGTGGTCCTCGTCACTGGTGTGCAGTGCGGCGCCCCCGGCCTCCTGCGCCGCCATGTGCGCCCCGAGCTCGTCGGTGGCCACCCGGCCGTGCAGCTTCTGCCGGCCGCGGCCGACGGCCTCCAGCGTCTTGGCCAGCACGGCCTCGAAGGCGCCCAGCTTCGTGTCGACGTAGTCGTCCGCGCGCCGCCTGAGCGTCTCGGGGTCCGAGCTGCGCTCGGGCGCCTCCGCGAAGTCCGGGTCCTCGTAGCCCTGCTCGTCGAGCCCCTCGCCGCGGCCCAGGAGCTTCTCCCGGCCGCGGTCCACGGAGCCGATGGTCTTGGTGAGGACGACCTCGAAGTTGGCGAGCTTGCTGTCGACGTACTCGTCGGCCTCGGCCCGGACCTCGTCGGCCTCCCGGCGGGCCTCGGACAGGATCCGGTCGGCCTCCGCCTGGGAGCGCCGGGCGATCTCGGTGCCGGAGATCAGGGAGCCGCGCTCGGCGCGGGCCGACTCGATGATCCGCTCGGCCTCCTGCCGGGCCTGCTCGACGAGCTGCTCCCGGCCGCCGATCAGCTCCTCGGCGTGGGCGAGGGAACCGGGCAGGGCCTCGCGCACCTCCTCGAGCAGCGCGAGCAGCTCGGCGCGGTTGACCACGCAGGAGGCCGACATGGGCATGGAGCGGGCGTTCCCGACCGTTTCGACGATCTCGTCGAGCTTCTTCTGCACGTCCACCGTGTGCTCGCCACTCTCTGCTGCTGTTGGAGACGGACGGGACGACTGTAAGGCCAGTCGCCTCCCGTCCGACACCTGGTGACGGGCGGTCAGCCCGTCACGCGCGGCGGAGCCGTTCCACCAGGGCGTCGTGGACCGCGGGGGGCAGCAGGTGCGAGACGTCGCCGCCCCAGGTGGCGACCTCCTTGACCAGGGAGGACGACAGGAAGCTGTAGGTGGGGTTGGTCGGCACGAAGAGCGTCTCGACCCCCGAGAGCCCGTTGTTCATCTGGGCCATCTGCAGTTCGTAGTCGAAGTCGCTGACGGCGCGCAGGCCCTTCACGATCGCGGGGATGTCACGCTGTTTGCAGAAGTCGACCAGCAGACCGTGGAAGGACTCGACCTGGACGTTGCCGAAGTCGGCGGTGACCTCGCGGATCAGCTCGATCCGCTCCTCCACCGTGAACAGCCCCTTCTTGGACTGGTTGATCATCACCGCGACGTGCACGACGTCGTACAGCTTCGAGGCTCGGCCAATGATGTCGAGATGTCCGTTGGTGATGGGGTCGAACGACCCCGGACAGACGGCGCGGCGCAACGTGGTTCCCTCGCTCTCCGGTGCGGTCATCGTGCGTCGTCGCACGTGGAAGCGGCGCGACCGTACCAAAGCGTTCCCTCGCCGTAACGACGGGCCCGCAGTGGCTCGAATCCCGGCGGCCAGCTGAACTCTCCGCCTCGTGTGCTCCGTTCCACCGTGACGAGGGCTTCGCCGGAGAGCCACCCCTGAGCACGGAGTGTGAGCAGGATCTCGCCAAGATCGCCATCGGTGACGGCGTACGGCGGATCGAGGAACACCACGTCGTACGGCGTCTCCGGTGCCGGACCTGTCACGATCTGTTCGGCTCTGCCGGCCCGGACCTCGGCTCCCGGCAGGCCCAGGGTGCGGACGTTGTCACGGACGACGCGGACGGCCCTGGCGTCGGCCTCGACCAGCAGCGCGTGGGCCGCCCCGCGCGAGAGTGCCTCCAGGCCCACCGCGCCGGAGCCGGCGTACAGATCGGCGACACGGATGCCGTCGAGCGTGCCCAGGAGCGCCTCCCACGTGGAGAACAGGCCCTCGCGTGCCCGGTCGGAGGTGGGGCGGGTGCCGGTGCCGGGCGGGACGGCCAGGCGGCGGCCGCCGGCCTCACCTGCGATCACGCGGGTCATGGGTGTCTGGTTCCTCGGGTCGCGGGCGGCGCGCAGGACGGGACGCGCGCCTGCTCCCACGATATGGCGTCGGGGCGGACGGGGGCCTCACCCCTTGTCGAGGTACTCCTCACGCTCCTTGTCCAGCAGGGCGTCCAGCGCGGTGCGCAGTTCCGGCAGCCCGCCGAGGTCCGGGTCGGCCGCGACGACGCGGACGGCCTCCTCGCGGGCCGCCGCGATGACCTCCTCGTCGTCGATGACGCTGAGGACCCGCAGGGACGAGCGGACACCGGACTGGGCCTGGCCGAGGACATCGCCCTCGCGGCGCTGTTCGAGGTCGATCCGGGAGAGCTCGAAGCCGTCGAGGGTGGCGGCGACCGCAGAGAGCCGGGCCCTGGCGGGACTCGCCTCGTGGGCCTCGCTGACCAGCAGGCAGAGGCCGGGGGCCGAGCCGCGCCCGACCCGTCCGCGCAGCTGGTGCAGCTGGGAGACGCCGAAGCGGTCGGCATCCATGATGACCATCGCGGTGGCGTTGGGGACGTTGACCCCGACCTCGATGACGGTGGTGGCGACCAGCACGTCGACCTCGCCGGCGGCGAACCGGCGCATCACGGCGTCCTTGTCGTCGGGGTGCATCCTGCCGTGGAGCACCTCGATCCGCAGACCTGCCAGCGGCCCCCGGGAGAGCTGGTCCGCGATCTCCAGGACCGCGAGCGGCGGGCGCTTCTCGGCGTCGTCCTCGGGGGCCGCCTGCTTCTTCTTCCCCTTCTTCCCCTCCGCCTCGTCGGCGTCGTCGCCGATACGGGGGCACACCACGTACGCCTGGTGGCCGTTCTCGGTCTCCTCGCGGACGCGCTCCCAGGCGCGGCTGAGGAAGTGGGGTTTGTCCTTGGCCGGGACCACATGGCTGGCGATGGGCGAACGGCCGGCCGGCAACTGGTCCAGGACGGAGGTCTCCAGGTCGCCGAAGACCGTCATCGCGACCGTACGGGGGATGGGGGTGGCGGTCATCACGAGGAGGTGAGGCGGCTGCTTCCCCTTCGAGCGCAGGGCGTCGCGCTGCTCCACGCCGAAGCGGTGCTGTTCGTCGACGACGACGAGGCCGAGGTCGTGGAACTTCACCTTGTCCTCGATCAGCGCGTGGGTGCCGATGACGATGCCGGCCTCTCCGGTGGCCAGGTCGAGCAGTGCCTGACGGCGGGCCGCGGTGCCCATGGAGCCGGTCAGCAGGACGACCTTGGTGCCCCGGGCCGAGCCGCCGCCCGGCGGGCGCCCCTCGTCGAGCGGCGCTTCGCTCCACAGTCCCCAGTTCCCGGCCAGCTCGCCCATCATCTCGGTGACGGAACGGTGGTGCTGCTGGGCGAGGACCTCGGTGGGGGCGAGCAGCGCGGTCTGCCCGCCGGTGTCGACGACGCGGAGCATGGCGCGCAGGGCGACCAGGGTCTTGCCGGAGCCCACCTCGCCCTGGAGCAGCCGGTGCATGGGGTGCTCGGTCGCGAGGTCGCCGAAGATCTCCTCGGTGACCTTCTGCTGACCCGCGGTGAGGGTGAAGGGGAGTCCGGCGTCGAAGGAGTCGAGGAGGCCGTCGGCGACGGCTCCCCGGGCGACCGCCGGGAGCTGCTTGTCCGCGTACCGGCGGCGGGCGAGGGCCACCTGGAGGACGAAGGCCTCGTCCCACCGCAGCCGCTCGCGCGCGGCGGCGATGTCCGCCTTGGTGTGCGGGCGGTGGATCTTGAGCAGGGCCTCGGGCAGCGGGACGAACCCGCGTCCTTCGCGCAGGGACGCCGGCAGCGGGTCCACGGCCTCCCCCGCACTCGGCAGGACGGTGTCGACGGCCTTGGCGATACGCCAGGAGTCGAGCTGCTTGCAGGCCGGGTAGATCGGCAGGAGCTGCCCGGCGAAGGCGCCCACGGCCTCGGTCGCCTCGTCCTCGTCATGGGCGTCGAGGAGTTGGTACGTGGGGTGGGCGAGCTGCATCCTGCGGTTGAAGACGGAGACCTTGCCGGCGAACATCGCGCGCCGCCCGGGGAGGAGCTCCTTGTGGGGCTTGTGGACGCCGTGTCCGAAGAAGACCAGCTGGAGCCTGCCGCTGCCGTCGGTGAGAGTGACTTCGAGGCGTTTGCCGCGGCCGTTGTTGAACATCATGATCCGCGCGTCGGCGACCTGGGCGACGACCGTCACGTGCTCGTCCAGCGGGAGCTCGGCGAGCGCCGTGAGCCGGCCGCGCTCCTCGTAGCGCCGCGGGTAGTGGTGCAGCAGGTCACCGACGGTGTGCAGGTCGAGGTGTTCGGCCATCACCTTCGCGGTGGCTCCGCCGAGCAGCTTCTTCAGGGGTTCGTCGAAAGCGGACACGCGGTCCATTGCACACCACACCACTGACAGATGTCGCGGGACGCCGCACCGCGAAGGGGCGTCACTCGACGCCGATCAGCAGGGGTGCTGTCGGGTGGCCGCCCCGGTAGACCACCGTGTCGACGGCCAGGTGACCGTCGCGGACGTGTGCGCACAGGGCGTCGGCGACGGTGTCGGGGACGTCCTCGCCGAGGACGAGGGTGACGAGTTCGCCGCCCGCCGACAGCATCCGGTCCAGGACCGTGCGGGCGGTGCCGGGGACGTCCTCGCCGATCACGGCGACGTCCCCGTCGATCAGGCCGAGGACGTCACCGGCCTGGCAGACGCCGGCCGTGGTCCACGACTGCCGTTCGGCGACGGCCAGTTCGGCGTACCGGGTGGCGCCCGCCGCCGCCGTCATGGCGACGACGTCCTCGTCGAAGCTGCGGTCCGGTTCGTGGACGGCGAGCGCGGCGAGCCCCTGGACGGCGGCGCGAGTGGGTACGAGGGCCACGCGGACGCCTTCGGACCTGGCCTGCTCGGCGGCCGCGGCGGCGGTGTGGCGCAGCCGGGCGTCGTTGGGCAGCAGCACCACCTCGCGGGCGTGGGCCCGGCGGATCGCGTCGACCAGCTCCCCGCTCGCGGGCGGCTCTCCCGGGCGCGCCAGCACGGCGGTGGCCCCCGCCTCCGCGCAGAGGCCCGAGAGCCCGTCGCCGGGGACGACCACGACGACCGCGCGCTGAGCCGGCTCCTGGCGGGTCCTGACGCGGTCGGCGGCGAAGTGGGTGATCCGGATGCGGTAGGGCCGGCCGGCCTCGACCCCGGCCTCGACGGCCGCCCCGGCGTCGTCGACGTGGACGTGGACGTTCCACAGGCCGTCGCCGCCGACCACCACGAGGGACTCCCCCAGGGCGTCGAGCCGGCCGCGCAGCCGGGCGACGGCGTCGTCCCCGGCCTCCAGCAGGTAGATCACCTCGAAGGCGGGGCCGCCCTCCGGGTCCGGTTCGGCGCAGTTCCCGGTCAGGAGCAGCGTGTCCGGGTCCGCCGTCCTCACCGCCCGCGCGGGGGCCCGGCCGCCGACCGCCTCCAGCAGCGCCCCGAGGACGGCCACCAGGCCCTGCCCGCCGGCGTCCACGACGCCCGCGCGCCCGAGGACGGCGAGCCGGGCGGGGGTCGCGGCCAGCGCGTTGAGCGCCCCCTCGTAGGCGGCTTCGAGCACCTCTGCGAGGTCCGTGGCCGGGGCGGTGGCCGCCGCGGCTTCGGCGGACGCGGTGGCCACGGTCAGTACGGTGCCCTCGACGGGGTGGGCGACGGCCTGCCGGGCGGCGGCGGCCGCCTCGGTCAGCGCCCTGCGCAGGTGGTCCGCGTCGCCGCCCTCGGCGAGCACGCCGGCCATGCCGCGCAGCAACTGGGCGAGGATGGTCCCGGAGTTGCCGCGAGCGCCGATCAGCGCCCCGTGCGCCATGGCGCGTACGGCGTCGGCGCGGGCGGGCGAGGTGCTGCCGGTCTCGTGGGCGGCGAAGACGGCCTCGACGGCCGCCGCCGCCGACTCGACGGTCAGGTAGAGGTTGGTACCGGTGTCCCCGTCGGCGACCGGGAAGACGTTGATCGCGTCGATCGCCCGGCGCTCGCGGCCCAGTGTCTCCAGGGCCAGGGAGCACCAGGTGCGCACCGCGACGGCGTCCACATCGTCGGGGGGCTGCGGCACCGTCGGTCCTCCTTGGGGCGGCCGTGGGGGGGCGGGCTGCACCGCAGGGTAGTCCTGCGGGGAGCGTCCGCCGGGGACAGGGGCGGGACAGCCGGCCCGGCAACCCGTGGTAGTTTCGTATCTCCGGAGCAGGCGTTGTATGCTGCTTCGGTTGCCCGGCGAGAGTCGGGCCATTCCTCCGGTACCGCCACTTCAGTAAAATGATTCCGGCGCGCCGGAATTCACTGTAAGTGCATCTGAAGTCTTTGGAGTGACCCGTGGCTGCCAACTGCGACGTTTGCGGCAAGGGGCCGAGCTTCGGCAACAGCATTTCGCACTCGCACCGCCGTACGTCCCGTCGCTGGAATCCCAACATCCAGCGCGTGCGTGCCGTGGTCGGTCGGACGCCGAAGCGGCTCAACGTCTGCACCTCGTGCATCAAGGCCGGCAAGGTCGCGCGCTGACGTCCCCGTCGTAGCGCAGCCTTCCGGTTGCCCAAAAGGCCGGTCCATCTCGGTGGACCGGCCTTTTGCTGCGCTCCGGAGCAGGTGTGACCCGGCCGGGGGGCGGTGCGCGTCAGCCGGCCGCCGTACGGGTGCGGGCCGCCCACCCGTGGTCGACGGGGCCGATGCCGCCGCCCAGCGCGAACCCCGCCCGGATCGCGCCGGTGACGTACGCCTTGGCGCCCCGTACGGCGGTGGGCACGTCCTGGCCCCGGGCGAGCCCGCACGCGATCGCGGACGCCAGGGTGCACCCCGTGCCGTGGGTGTGCCGGTTGCCGTGCCGGGGTGCGCGCAGCCAGTGTTCCTCGCTGCCGTCCGTCAGGAGGTCCACGGCCTCGCCCGGCAGGTGACCGCCCTTGACGACCACCCAGCGCGGCCCGTAGGAGAGCATCGCGGCGGCGGCGCGCCGCATCCCCTGTTCGTCGGTGACCTCGACACCGGTGAGCTGGGCCACCTCGTCGAGGTTCGGGGTGGCCACCGTCGCACGGGGCAGCAGTGCGGTGCGTACGGAGTCCAGTGCCTCGGCCGCGAGCAGCGCGTCGCCGTGCTTGGAGACTCCCACCGGATCCACGACGACGGGGGCGTCCGTCTCCGCGAGGAGCGCGGCGACGGTCCCGACGAGCGCGGCCGAGGACAGCATGCCGGTCTTCACGGCCTGGACGCCGATGTCGTCGACGACGCTGCGGTACTGGGCACGCACGGCCTCCACCGGGAGGTCCCAGGCCCCCTGCACGCCCAGCGAGTTCTGGGCCGTCACCGCGGTCAGCACGCTCATCCCGTGCGCGCCGAGGGCGAGCATCGTCTTCAGGTCCGCCTGGATCCCCGCACCGCCGCCGGAATCGGATCCGGCGACGGTGAGCACGCGGGGCGGTACAGCGGTGGTTGCGGTCATGACCGGCAATCTACTGGGCGTCCTCTATCGACCCGAAGTGGTCCCAGCCGCCCTTGCTCGTCCACGGCGCCCCGTCGACGGTGACCTGCGGCAGGGCCGACGGGTTGAGGACCTCGCCGATCACCTTCCAGCGGGCCGGGAGCTTCACGTCCGGCGGGAACGTGGCCACGATCGCGTGGTCCTCCCCCCCGGTGAGCACCCACTGCAGCGGGTCGACGCCGACGGCCTGCCCGATGTCGGACATCTGCGAGGGGATGTCGATCAGCCCCGAGCGCAGATCGATGCGGACCTTGCTGGCCTCCGCGATGTGCCCGAGATCGGCGACGAGCCCGTCACTGACGTCGGTCATCGCGGTGGCACCGAGCCCCGCGGCCGCGGGGCCCGCGTGGTAGGGCGGTTCGGGCCGCCGATGGGCCTCCACGAAGGCGCGCGGCGAGCGGAAGCCCCGGGACAGCACGGCGAACCCGGCGGCCGACCAGCCGAGCCAGCCGGTGACGGCCACCACGTCACCGGGCCGGGCGCCGGCCCGGGTGACGGGCTCGTGGTTGCGCAGGTCGCCGAGCGCGGTGATCGAGACGGTGATGGTGTCACCGCCCACGACGTCTCCGCCGACGACGGCCGCTCCGGCGACCTGGCACTCGTCCCGCAGCCCGTCCATGAGCTCGGTGGCCCAGGTGACGGGGAGATCGGCGGGTACGACCAGGCCCAGGAGCAGCGCGGTCGGTACGGCGCCCATGGCCGCGATGTCCGCGAGGTTCTGCGCGGCCGCCTTGCGCCCGACGTCGTACGCCGTCGACCAGTCGCGGCGGAAGTGCCGCCCTTCCAGCAGGATGTCCGTACTGGCCACGACCCTGCGGTCGGGGGCGGCCACGACCGCGGCGTCGTCGCCGGGTCCCAGTCGCACCGCCGGAGTGGTGGTGAGCCGGGACGTGAGCTCTCTGATGAGCCCGAACTCCCCCAACTCGCCCACGGTTCCCTTCACCGAGTCTCACCTCTCATCTATCGCACCGGACAGGTGTCCGGGCTGCTTCGGCGGCCGGTTGTCCGGGCCGTGGACGGGCTGGTGACGGGTGCCGGCAGCCCCACGGCGTACGGGCATCGTCCCTCTTCCGCTCCGGCGGGCTCGCGGTCGCGGGCCCTCGCCGCTGTCGGTAACGTCAGGAGATACGTCAACTTCTGTGGTGCGTACGCCACACCGTCGGCGTCAACCGGCCCGCAGGTCTCCCCGCGGCCCGCGGCGACGCGATACCGTGGCGTCCCTTTCCCCCACATGATCCTCGTGGCCGCCCTGGAGGTTCCGTGGTACAGGCGTACATCCTCATCCAGACCGAGGTGGGCAAGGCGTCGTTCGTCGCCGAGACCATCGCGAAACTCCCGGGAGTGATCCAGGCGGAAGACGTCACAGGCCCCTACGACGTGATCGTGCGCGCGCAGGCCGACACGGTCGACGCCCTCGGTCGCATGGTGGTCGCCAAGGTCCAGCAGGTGGACGGCATCACCCGAACCCTGACCTGCCCGATCGTCCACCTCTGACCCCCGTCTACGCTGGGCCGGTGACGTACAGCTGCCGCCGGTTCCGCCGCTCCGTACTGCTCGGTCCGTCCGCCGCTCTGGCCGTCCTGGCCGCGGCGGGCTGCTCCGCGGGGGACGCGGCTCCCTCGGTCGCGGTCCCCACGCCCTCGCCGGAGGAAGCCGCGTACTGCGAGGCGCTGCACAAGGAGCTGCCCAGGACCGTCACCGGCCTGGAGCGGAGTGATCCCGGACCGGAGTCGGTACTGACCGCCGGCTGGGGGGACGGGGCGATCGTACTGCGCTGCGGGGTCCCCCGGCCCACGAAGATGGATGACGCCCAGTCCAAGGCGGTCGACGCGGACGGCGTCAACTGGCTGCTGGAGCAGCGGGGTGACGCCGGCCCCCGGTTCACGACGACGTACCGCAAGGCATACGTCGAGGTCACGCTCTCGACGGCGTACGCCCACGACATCACCCCGCTGTCGGCGTTCGCCGCACCTGTCAGGAAGACGGTCCCCGACAGCCTCTGAGGCCTGCCCGTCGCGTCCGCCCCCGGCAGGCGTCGTCCGGTGCGTGCGGGCGCGTGGCGGGCGTCGTCCCCGTACGCGGACGTCCCCGGCCACGTTCCCGATGCCCCCGCGAGGTCCCGCCCCGGCCGGGGCGGGACCTCGCGGGGCACCCGCCCCGGCACGGATCAGCGCAGCCCGGTGGAGCGGTTGAGCGCCGCCTGGATGAGCCGGTCCACCAGCTCCGCGTAGTCCACGCCGCTCTCCTGCCACATGCGGGGGAACATGGAGATCGGAGTGAAGCCCGGCATGGTGTTGATCTCGTTGATGACGAAGTCGCCGTCCTCGGTGAGGAAGAAGTCGGCGCGCACCAGGCCTTCGCAGGACGTGGCGTCGAAGGCCTCGACGGCGAGCCGCCGCACCTCGGCGGTCTGCTCCTCGGTCAGGGGCGCGGGCACCAGCCCGGCCGCCGAGTCGATGTACTTGGCCTCGAAGTCGTAGAAGTCGTGGGCGGTGACCGGAGGAATCTCGGCGGGGACACTCGCGCGGGGCCCGTCCTCGAACTCCAGCACGCCGCACTCGATCTCACGGCCGCGCAGCAGGGACTCCACCAGGAACTTGGGGTCGTGCCGACGGGCCTCCTCGATCGCCTCGTCGAGGCCGGAGGGGTCGTCGACCTTGCTGATACCCACGGAGGAGCCGCCGCGGGCGGGCTTCACGAACAGGGGCCAGCCGTGTTCGGCGGCGAACTCCATGAGGCGCTTGCGTGCCGCGGGCCGGTCCGACTCCCACTCGCGGGGGCGGACGACCTCGTACGGGCCGACCGGCAGCCCGAAGGAGGTGAACACCCGCTTCATGTACTCCTTGTCCTGGCCGACCGCCGAGGCGAGGACGCCCGCGCCGACGTAAGGGACACCGGAGAGCTCCAGGAGGCCCTGCAGCGTGCCGTCCTCGCCGTACGGCCCGTGCAGCACGGGGAAGACGACGTCGACCTCGCCGAGCTCCCTCGGCAGCGCCCCCGGCTCGCTGACGAGGACGTGGCGGTTGCCGGGGTCGACGGAGAGCGTCACGGATCCGTTCGCGGACTCGGCCAGCTGGTCCACGTCGGGCACCTGCCGGTCCGCGATCGCCATGCGGGCCGGATCGTCGGCCGTGAGGACCCACCGCCCGTCCCTGGTGATACCGATCGGCAGGACGTCGTACTTCGTCCGGTCGACGGCCCTCATGACGGCGCCGGCCGTGACGACGGAGATGCCGTGTTCGGAGCTCCGGCCGCCGAAGACGACGGCCACACGCGGCTTCCGGCGCTGCTCGGGGCGCGCGGAGCTCTCGGAGCTCTCGGGGCTCTCAGGGCTCTGGGGGAGGTTCTGGCTGCTCATATCGCGTCGAGCGTACCTGCTGGTAGGGCTCGAGTCAGCGTCGCTCGGGCTTGGCGCTGCGCGACATCAGCTCCTTGACCGCGACGACCGGCGACTTGCCCTCGTGGACGATTCCGACGACCGTCTCGGTGATCGGCATGTCGACCCCGTGCCTGCGCGCCAGATCGAGCACGGATTCGCAGGACTTGACGCCCTCGGCGGTCTGGTTGGTGACGGCGACGGTCTCCTGGAGCGTCATCCCGCGGCCGAGGTTGGTGCCGAAGGTGTGGTTGCGCGACAGCGGCGAGGAGCAGGTCGCCACCAGGTCACCCAGCCCCGCGAGTCCGGAGAACGTCAGCGGGTCGGCGCCCATGGCGAGGCCCAGCCGGGTGGTCTCGGCGAGGCCGCGGGTGATGAGCGAGCCCTTGGCGTTGTCGCCGAGGCCCATGCCGTCGGCGATGCCCACGGCGAGGCCGATCACGTTCTTCACCGCGCCGCCGAGCTCGCAGCCGACCACGTCGGTGTTGGTGTAGGGACGGAAGTACGGGGTGTGGCAGGCGGCCTGGAGACGCCGGGCGACGGCCTCGTCGGCGCAGGCCACGACGGCGGCCGCGGGCCGGCGTTCGGCGATCTCCTTGGCGAGGTTGGGCCCGGTGACGACGGCGATGCGGTCGGCTGTGGCCCCGGTGACGTCCTCGACGACCTCGCTCATCCGCTTCGCGGTGCCGAGTTCGACCCCCTTCATCAGGGAGACGAGGACCGTGCCCGCCTCCAGGTGCGGTGTCCAGTCGGCGAGGTTGGCGCGCAGGGTCTGCGAGGGCACGGCCAGGACCGCGAAGTCGGCGCCCCGCAGGGCCTCCGCCGCGTCGGTGGTGGCCCGGACCGAGGCGGGGAGCTGAATTCCCGGCAGGTAGCCGGGGTTGGTGTGCGTCGTGTTGACCGCCTCGGCGACTTCGGCGCGACGGCCCCAGAGGGTGACCTCGCAGCCCGCGTCGGCGAGGATCACGCCGAAGGCCGTACCCCATGAGCCGGTTCCGAAGACGGCCGCTTTGCCGGGGTGCGTCACGTGGATCCCTTTCCCTGTGCCTTGCGCCGCTGCTGCGCACGGGCCTTACGGTGATCGTAGAGCTCGGCCGGGGCCTTCTCGCCGCGCAGGTCCTCCAGCTCGGCCGTGACGGCCGCCATGATCGCCTCGGTCGCCTGACGCAGCACCTCGGGGGTCTGCTCCAGACCGTAGAAGCGGGAGAGGTCGACCGGCGGCCCGGCCTGCACCGAGAGGGTCTTGCGGGGGAACAGCCGGAGCCGCTTCTCCTTGGCGTAGGGCGGCATCGCGTGGTTGGCGCCCCACTGGGCGACGGGGATGACGGGGGCCTTGGTCATCAACGCGACCCGGGCGGCGCCGGTCTTGCCGGCCATCGGCCACATGTCGGGGTCACGGGTAAGGGTGCCCTCGGGGTAGAAGGCGACGCATTCGCCCCGTTCGATGGCGGCGACGGCGGCGCGGAAGGCATCGAGCGCGTCGGTCGTCTCACGGTAGACGGGGATCTGCCCGGTGCCGCGCAGGATCATTCCGACGAAGGGCGTCCTGAAGAGTCCGGCCTTCGCGAGAAGCCTCGGCACCCGGCCGGTGTTGTACTGGAAGTGTCCGTACGACAGCGGGTCGAGGTAGGAGTTGTGATTGACGGCGGTGATGAATCCGCCCTCGGCCGGAATGTGTTCCATCCCCCGCCAGTCGCGCTTGAACAGAACCACCAGGGGTGGTTTTGCGATGGCTGCCGCCAGGCGGTACCAGAAGCCGATTCTGCGGCGGGACACTCGGACGCCTTCCTCTAGGAGCTGGTCTGCTGCCGGGCCGACGGCGGTGACGTGCCGCCCCGGGACCCTCTCGTGTGGAGAACACCGTACGCCTCACCGGTGGGGGCGGACCTCCGGGTCGTCCCACCGGCAGGCGAGAATAACGGCCGCGGAAGTCCGGACGCGTACGGAGAGGGAGATCGCCACGAACACCGACCCGACCGGCCCCTGGTCCCTGGTCGTCCCGCTCAAACCGCTCGCACGGGCCAAGAGCAGGCTGGGGCGTACGACGGGCGAGGAGCTGCGCCCGCGCCTCGCCCTGGCGTTCGCCCTCGACACGGTGTCGGCGGCGCTGTCCTGCCCGGCGGTACGTGATGTGGTGGTCGTCACGGACGATCCCGTGGCCGGCCCGGCGCTGGCCGCGCTCGGGGCTCGCACGGTGGCGGACTCGCCGGCGGCCGGGCTCGACGCGGCTCTGGAGCACGGCGCGCGGTCGGTGCTCTCGCAACGGCCCGCCGCGGCGGTGGCCGCGCTCAACGCCGACCTCCCCGCACTGCGTCCCGGTGAATTGGCGCGGGTACTCGATTTCGCTTCCGCATTCCCCCGCGCATTCGTCAGCGACGCACAGGGAATCGGCACGACATTTCTGTCGGCGATGCCCGGAGTGGAATTGCGGCCGTCGTTCGGCGGGCCGTCCCGGGCCCGGCACCTCGCCTCGGGCGCGGGAGAGATCGCGGCTCCCGGCCTCGATTCCGTGCGCAGGGACGTGGACACGGGCGACGACCTGCGCGTGGCCCTGGCGCTGGGCGTGGGGCGGTTCACCGCCGATCTGACGGCCTCCGCCGTCCCGGTCGCCGACCGCTGAGGGCTGTCCCGCGCTTCCCGGCGGGCGCGCGACGACAGCTACGGCACCTCGCCGCGTTGCCAAGACGTCCCCCTGCGGCACGTATGCGGACGCACCTCCGCCCTGCCATGCCCCGCGTCCGGCGCCGCGCACCGGTCCACCGGGAAGTGCGGGACAACCCGTAGGCTGCGGTACATGCAGGCGACCTCGTACACGTACGACCCAGGGACCCGGACCGGCAGTGTGCTCCTCGACGACGGCACCCCGGTGGACTTCGACGCCCCCGCCTTCGACGCGGGCGGCCTGCGGCTGCTGCGGCCGGGGCAGCGGGTACGGATCGAGACCGAGGGCGAGGGCGCCTCGCTGCGCATCACCCTGGTGACCCTCCAGACGCTCTGAGCGGCTCCTGACAGCCCGCGGGCCGGGCTCCCCGAGGGGAGCCCGGCCCGGTGCGTAGGAGAAGCGAGCGGCGCCCGGTCTCACTTCTTGCGTGCGGTGGCCTTCTTGGCCGCGGTGGTGCGTGCCGTGGTCTTCTTCGCGGGCGCCTTCTTCGCCGTGGTCTTCTTGGCGGGCGCGGTCTTGGCGGCGACGGTCTTCTTCGCCGTGGCCTTCTTCGCCGGGGCGGTCTTCTTCGCCGCCGGGGTGGCCTTCTTCGCCGCCGCAGAGGTCTTCTTCGCGGTGGCCTGCTTGGCGGCGGGCGCGGTCTTCTTCGCCGCGGCCGTGCTCTTGCGCGCCGTGGCCTTCTTGGCGGTGGCCTTCTTCGCGGCCGCCTTCGCCGTCGTACGGGTGGAAGAACCGCCCGACAGGCTGCCCTTGGGCGCCTTCTTGACGGACACCTCGCCCCCCTTGGGAAGCTTCTTGGAGCCGCTCACCAGGTCCTTGAAGCCCTGTCCCGCACGGAAACGCGGCACGGACGTCTTCTTGACCCGTACGCGCTCGCCCGTCTGCGGGTTGCGGGCGTACCGGGCGGGGCGGTCGACCTTCTCGAACGAGCCGAAGCCGGTGACCGAGACACGATCCCCCGCGACAACCGCACGGACGATCGCGTCGAGCACCACATCGACGGCGTCAGCGGCCTGCTGACGGCCACCGACCTTGTCGGCAATCGCTTCTACGAGCTGCGCCTTGTTCACGTCTTCCCCTTCGGAGACATTGCCGGAACCATACCGTTCAGGCCTTTTCGCACGTTAGGCAGATATATACCGCAAATCAAACACGAAACGGGCTAATCACCCTAGTGCCGCAACGAAGTCGACCGCCGCGCTGTTCCGCGGAGTCAGTCACCTTCGGGGAATCGGCCCTCATCGAGGTCCTTCATCAACCGGTCCAGACGCCTTGCCGCGCCAGGGAGATCGTGCTTAGCCGCGGCCGTGACGACCATCAGCTTCCGGGAGAGCGCCATCCGTACGTCCTCCGGGACTTGCAGTGCACGCACCTTCGCGTGCGCTTCCTTCAGTCGGTCGGCGACGATGCCGTAGAGCTCGAGTTGGCTGTCGCGTCCCATGCACCGATTGTGCCATCTGGGGCGAGTTGTCGCCCGAGGGGGTCTCAACAAGCGACTGCGCCCCCTGCCGGCAGGCAGAGGGCGCAGTGCGGGAAAAGCGCTGCTCAGGCGTCGATCGTGCGCGGTTTGTGGGACGGCCTGGCCGCCTCGTACGTTGCGATGTCCGCTTCGTTCTGAAGGGTGAGGCTGATGTCGTCGAGGCCGTTCAGCAGTCGCCAGCGGGCGTTCTCGTCGAGCTCGAAGGCGGCTGTCAGCGTGGATCCGTCGGGGGCGTCGGCCAGGACCTGGCGCTTCTCCAGGTCGACGGTGATCTCGGCCGTCGGGTCGGCCTCCGTGATCTCCCACAGCCGGTCGACGACCGCCTGGTCGAGGACGACGGTCAACAGGCCGTTCTTCAGCGAGTTGCCGCGGAAGATGTCGGCGAACCTCGAGGAGATGACGGTCCTGAAGCCGTAGTTCTGCAGGGCCCAGACCGCGTGCTCGCGGGAGGAGCCCGTACCGAAGTCGGGGCCGGCCACCAGGACCGAGGCGCCCTCGCGCTCGGGGCGGTTGAGGACGAAGTCCCCGTCCTTGCGCCAGGCCTCGAACAGACCGTCCTCGAAGCCGTCGCGGGTGACCTTCTTCAGCCAGTGCGCGGGGATGATCTGGTCGGTGTCGACGTTGCTGCGGCGCAACGGGACGGCCCGGCCGGTGTGTGCGGTGAATGCTTCCATGGCTATCGGACTCCGGCAGGCGTACGGGCTTCGGACAGGTCGGCGGGCGAGGCCAGACGGCCCAGCACGGCGGTGGCGGCGGCGACCTGCGGTGAGACGAGGTGGGTGCGGCCGCCCTTGCCCTGCCTGCCCTCGAAGTTGCGGTTCGAGGTGGAGGCGGAGCGCTCGCCGGGGGCCAGCTGGTCGGGGTTCATGCCGAGGCACATCGAGCAGCCCGCGTGCCGCCATTCGGCGCCGGCGGCGGTGAAGACCTTGTCCAGGCCCTCCTCCACGGCCTGCAGGGCCACCCGGACGGATCCGGGGACGACCAGCATCCGTACGCCGTCGGCGACTTTGCGGCCCTCGATGACCGAGGCGGCGTTGCGCAGGTCCTCGATGCGGCCGTTGGTGCACGAACCTACGAAGACGGTGTCCACGCTGATCGCGCGCAGCGGCTGCCCGGCAGTCAACCCCATGTACTCCAGGGCCTTTTCGGCGGCGTGACGCTCCGAGGCGTCCTCGTACGAAGCCGGGTCGGGGACACTGGCCGACAGGGGCGCGCCCTGACCGGGGTTGGTGCCCCAGGTGACGAACGGCGCAAGTTCCGCGGCGTCGATGACGACCTCGGCGTCGAAGACGGCGTCGTCGTCGGTGCGCAGCGTCTTCCAGTACGCGACGGCGGCGTCCCAGTCCTCACCCGTGGGGGCGTGGTCGCGGCCCCGCAGGTAGTCGAAGGTGGTGGCGTCCGGGGCGATCATGCCCGCGCGGGCGCCCGCCTCGATCGACATGTTGCAGATGGTCATCCGGGCCTCCATCGAGAGCTTCTCGATGGCGGATCCGCGGTATTCGATGATGTAGCCCTGGCCGCCGCCGGTGCCGATCCGGGCGATGATCGCCAGGATCAGGTCCTTGGCGGTGACGCTGTCGGGGAGTTCACCCTCGACGGTGATCGCCATCGTCCTGGGGCGGGCCATCGGCAGGGTCTGGGTGGCCAGGACGTGCTCGACCTGACTGGTGCCGATCCCGAAGGCCAGCGCACCGAACGCGCCGTGGGTGGAGGTGTGGGAGTCACCGCAGACGACCGTGGTGCCGGGCTGGGTCAGGCCGAGCTGGGGGCCCACCACGTGCACGACGCCCTGCTCGACGTCGCCGAGCGGGTGCAGCCGGACGCCGAAATCCGCGCAGTTCTTGCGCAGGGTCTCCAGCTGGGCGCGCGAGACCGGGTCGGCGATCGGCTTGTCGATGTCGAGGGTCGGGGTGTTGTGGTCCTCGGTGGCGATGGTGAGGTCGAGGCGCCGCACCGGCCGGCCGGCCTGACGCAGGCCGTCGAACGCCTGCGGGCTGGTCACCTCGTGCAGCAGGTGCAGATCGATGAAGAGAAGGTCGGGCTCGCCCTCCGCGCGCCGGACGACGTGATCGTCCCAGACCTTCTCCGCGAGTGTCCTACCCATCGCTTTCCCTCCGGCCGGCGTCCTCGCCGGCCCAACTAGAGATTTCGGTGCGCCACCGTCCGGACCCCCGAGCGGGGCGGCGACTACGAGCCGTGGTGGGGCCGCCCGTACAGGTTCGCAACTTCCGGGGAAAATTGAACTTGCGTTTCACAGAGTGAGACGCGAGTATCGTCGTATGGACAACTCTAGCGGCGTCGGCGTTCTCGACAAGGCAGCTCTGGTATTGAGCGCCCTGGAGTCCGGTCCGGCCACCCTCGCCGGGCTGGTCGCGGCGACAGGGCTCGCACGGCCCACGGCACATCGGCTGGCCGTGGCACTCGAACACCACCGCATGGTGGCGAGGGACATGCAGGGCCGTTTCATTCTCGGCCCCCGGCTGGCGGAGCTCGCGGCCGCGGCCGGCGAGGACCGCCTCCTGGCGACGGCCGGGCCGGTGCTCACGCATCTGCGCGACATCACGGGCGAGAGCGCGCAGCTCTACCGCAGGCAGGGTGACATGCGGATCTGCGTGGCCGCCGCGGAGCGGCTGTCCGGACTGCGGGACACCGTGCCGGTGGGCTCCACGCTCACGATGAAGGCGGGCTCCTCCGCGCAGATCCTGATGGCCTGGGAGGAACCGGAGCGCCTGCACCGGGGCCTGCAGGGCGCCCGCTTCACGGCGACGGCGCTGTCGGGGGTGCGGCGCCGGGGCTGGGCCCAGTCGATCGGTGAGCGCGAGCCCGGTGTGGCCTCGGTCTCGGCTCCGGTCCGCGGACCGTCGAACCGCGTGGTCGCCGCCGTCTCCGTCTCCGGGCCGATCGAGCGGCTCACCCGGCATCCCGGCCGGATGCACGCCCAGGCGGTCATCGACTCGGCCGCCCGGCTGAGCGAGGCACTGCGCCGCAACGGCTGACATCCGCACCGCTCCTTCCGGCCGCCCCAGCGTCGTGGCGGCCCCAAGTCATCCGCGTCACAACGGAGATGAGCGGGAGCCCGCCTCACGGAGCCCTGCGGACGCGCCGGTCAACCGACACGAAGAAGGCCCTCCACCGAGGTGAAGGGCCTTTCCGTACTACCGTGTTGTACCCCCGACCGGATTCGAACCGGCGCTACTGCCGTGAGAGGGCAGCGTGCTAGGCCGCTACACAACGGGGGCTTGTCCTACGGTCTTGCGCTGGGCTACCAGGACTCGAACCTAGAATGACGGTACCAGAAACCGTAGTGTTGCCAATTACACCATAGCCCATGGTGATTCACGTACCCCCGACCGGATTCGAACCGGCGCTACTGCCGTGAGAGGGCAGCGTGCTAGGCCGCTACACAACGGGGGCCCTAGCGATCCTCATCCGGTGTGAGCCGGATGATGTCTCCGCGGGAGCATGGGTGCGACCCTGACGTTCTCGCGGGATGGATCTGTACCCCCGACCGGATTCGAACCGGCGCTACTGCCGTGAGAGGGCAGCGTGCTAGGCCGCTACACAACGGGGGCTTGTACTTCGATCTTGCGCTGGGCTACCAGGACTCGAACCTAGAATGACGGTACCAGAAACCGTAGTGTTGCCAATTACACCATAGCCCACTGAAACGCAACCCCTGAGGGTCTTGTCCCTGTCGCGCTTCCCGACCGGATCTTCCGGCCCGCTCGGGCGGCGCAGGAAGAACATTACCTGAAGGTGTCCGGCGCTCCAAAACGGGTATCGCCCGCCAGCAGGCCGGGAAGCTCGTCGAGCCCGGTGATCCGGACCAGCTCGGGCCGGCCGCCGAGCCCTTCCCGGTCCAGCCAGATTCCGGTGAGCCCCGCGGCCACGGCGCCACCCGCGTCGATGTCGGGCTCGTTGCCGACGTACGCCACCTCGTGCGGGTGCAGGGCAAGCGCCCGGCACGCGGCGTGGAAGGCCGCCGCCTCCGGCTTGGAGACCCCCAGCTCCACGGCGCACACGACCGCCTCGAAGCGGTCCCGCACACCGAGCGCCCGCAGCTTGCGGTCCTGGTTGTGGATGCTGGAGTTCGACAGGACGGCATGCCGGAAGCTTCCTGCCAGCCGGTCCAGGACCGGCACGGTGTCGGGGAAGAGCTGCCAGGCAGCCTCGTAGTGGGCGGCATGCCGGCCGAACCAGCTGTCCGCCTCCCCGTCGCTCAGCCACCGCCCCAGGAATGCCCGTACGCGCTCCCGCCGCTGCCCCGGGAAGTCGATCTCACCGGCCGCGAAGCGCGCCCATTGCACGTCCGTGACCGCTTTCCAGGCGTCCAGGGCCTGCTGCGTGGACGCGTACCCCTCGGGCAGACCCTCGGTCTCCAGATGCTTGCGCATCCCGACGCGGTCGGCCCCCGAGTAGTCGAAGATCGTGTCGTCGATGTCCCAGAGGACGGCGCGGATGGCCATGCTCCCGAACGTACCGCTCATCCCCGCCGTCCGCCGCACAGTGCCGGAACTCCGCCGCGGACGGGCACCGTCCCGTCCGGAAAACACCGGTGGGCGGTCACGGGACGCACCCGTGACCGCCCACCCGGGGCAGGGACTACGCGGCCAGCCTGGCCAGCGCGGCGTCGATGCGGGCGATGGTCTTCTCGCGGCCCAGGATCTCCAGGGACTCGAAGAGCGGCAGGCCGACCGTACGGCCGGTGACGGCCACGCGGACCGGGGCCTGCGCCTTGCCGAGCTTCAGGCCGTGCTGCTCGCCGGCGGCCAGGACGGCGGACTTGAGTGCCTCGGCGTTCCACTCGGCGGCGATCAACTCGGCGCGGGCCGTCACGAGGAGGGCGTCGGAGCCCTCCTTCATGGCCTTGTTCCAGGACGCCTCGTCCTCGACGGGCTCGTCCAGGAAGAGGAAGTCGACGTTGGCCGTGATGTCGGAGAGGACCGTCACACGGGTCTGGGCGTGCGGGGCGATCTCGGCGAACTGCGCCGCGTCGAACGCCTCGGGGGCCCAGGGGGCGAACGGAGCCTTCAGCCACGGACCGCATGCCTCGGTGAACGCCTTCACGTCCATCGCGCGCAGGTGCTCGGCGTTGATGTGCTCGCACTTCTTCAGGTCGAAGCGCGCCGGGTTGGCGTTGACGTCGGCGATGTCGAACGCGGCGACCAGCTCGTCGCGGGTGAAGATGTCGCGGTCCTCGGCGATCGACCAGCCCAGCAGCGAGAGGTAGTTGAGCAGTCCCTCGGGCAGGAACCCGCGCTCGCGGTAGAGGTTGAGCGAGGCCTGCGGGTCGCGCTTGGAGAGCTTCTTGTTGCCCTCCCCCATGACGTAGGGGAGGTGACCGAAGGCGGGGGTGTCCTTGGCGATGCCCAGCTCGATGAGTGCCCGGTACAGCGCGATCTGGCGCGGGGTGGAGGAGAGCAGGTCCTCGCCGCGCAGGACGTGGGTGATCTCCATCAGCGCGTCGTCGACCGGGTTGACCAGTGTGTAGAGCGGGGCCCCGTTGGCGCGGACGATGCCGTAGTCCGGCACGTTCTCCGGCTGGACGGTGATGTCGCCGCGGACCAGGTCGGTGAAGGTGATCGCCTCGTCGGGCATCCGGAACCGGATGATCGGGGTACGGCCCTCGGCCTCGTACGCGGCCTTCCGCTCGTCGCTCAGGTCGCGGCAGTGGCCGTCGTACCCGGAGGGCCTGCCGGCCGCGCGGGCGGCGTCACGGCGGGTGTCGAGCTCCTCGGTGGTGCAGTAGCAGGGGTAGGCGTACCCGCCGGCCAGCAGCTTGCCGGCGACGTCCTTGTAGAGGTCCATCCGCTGCGACTGGCGGTACGGCGCGTGCGGGCCGCCGGTCTCGGGGCCCTCGTCCCAGTCCAGGCCGAGCCACCGCATCGACTCCAGCAGCTGGTCGTAGGACTCCTCGGAGTCGCGGGCCGCGTCGGTGTCCTCGATGCGGAAGACGAGGGTGCCCTGGTGGTGCCGGGCGAAGGCCCAGTTGAAGAGGGCCGTCCGGACCAGGCCCACGTGGGGGTTGCCGGTCGGGGAGGGACAGAAACGTACGCGGACAGGTGCGTTAACCACGCTTGATCACCTTGTTGGTGAGAGTGCCGATGCCTTCGATGGTGACGGCGACCTCGTCGCCGACGTGCAGAGGTCCGACCCCTGCGGGGGTCCCGGTGAGGATCACGTCGCCCGGGAGCAGCGTCATGGCCTCGGTGATGTGGACGACCAGGTCCTCGACGGTCCGGACCATGTCGCTCGTGCGTCCGAGCTGGCGCTGCTCGCCGTTGACCGTGGCCTGGATCGCCAGGTCGGAGGGGTCGACGTCCGTCTCCACCCAGGGCCCCAGGGGGCAGGAGCTGTCGAAGCCCTTCGCCCGGGCCCACTGGTTCTCGCGGCGCTGGACGTCGCGGGCGGTGACGTCGTTGGCGCAGGTGTAACCGAAGATGACGTCCTTGACGCGCTCACGCGGGACCTCACGGCACATGCGGCCGATGACCACGGCCAGCTCCGCCTCGTGGTGCAGCTCCTCGGAGAAGGAGGGGTACTCGATGGCGTCGCCGGAGCCGATCACGGAGGTGGTGGGCTTGAAGAAGGCGACCGGCACATCCGGGACCTCGTTGCCGAGTTCGGCGGCGTGTTCCGCGTAGTTGCGGCCGATGGCCACGACCTTGTTGGGGAGCACGGGCGGCAGCAGCCGGACCTTCTTCAGCGGGACCTTGGTCCCGGAGAGTTCGAAGTCGGCGTACGGGATGCCCTTGATGATGTCGAGGACGAGGCTGTCGGGGCTGTCGCCCTCGACCGCGCCGAAGGCGACATTGCCGTCGATGGAGAACCTGGCGATGCGCACGGGATGCTGTCGCCCCTCACTTACTGGCTGGCTGAAGACTGACGCTCCAGGCTATCGCCTCGCCCGGCGCGGTTCCCCCTGGCGGGAGCGCCGTCCTGCGCCTGCGGCCGGGGCACAACGGGAAGCCCTGGCAGCGGGGCCACCAGGGCTTGGTGCCGGGGGACACGGGGGCGCCCCGGCGCGGGGGCGACGCGGGAGGACGCCGTGCGGGTGAGTGCGCCGGCCCGGGGTGTCAGTCGCCGGCCGTGGCGGGGGCTTCCATGAGGATGGTGCGGCGGGGGTTGGCCGTCTGGGTGGGCAGGTCGACCGCGTGCTCCGGCCGCTCCGGCGTGCGCAGCGACTCGGCGTCCTTGAGGTGCGCCAGCGTGGTGCGCCGGGGGTTGGCAATAGCGCGGAACATCATCGTCGTCTTCATCTGCCGTTCGGACCCTTGTCGCCGGGGCGCCGCCCGGAGGGGGCGCCGGTTGTCGGTTTCGCTATCCCTGTAAAGCGCCAGGCTAAACATCCGATTCCCCCTCGGAGCCGGGATGAGACGGCGATCATGATGTGAGTTTGCTCACGAAGTTGTCGACAAATCACCCATAGCGGGCGATTGACGGGGTGAGCCAAAACGGACAATGCGTCAGTGAATCTCTCATTCCGCTGCCGATCATGTCGACTGGGACACCCCGGAGCGCCAGGGAGCACGCCCTTAATCATCCGGTTTACCCCGGAACGCGACCCACCGCTTGTTACGCAGCCATCACACCGTGTCATCCAGGTCACAGCCCGGTACGTGGGCCTTGTTGGAGATCCGCCACTGTGCTGGAATTCCACGCACCGCCGCGGGTTCAGACCCGGCGCGCAGGGGCGCAACGCAGCGCCGAGTGAGCGGCGGGAGGGGGAAGTACGCCGGTCACTCACGACCACCATGGGGCGCGTCCAGCGCCCCGAGACGCCGACACCGTCCCGCCCGCACCAGCGGGAGGGGCGCCTGGTCCAGAGGTTGCGACGCTAGTGCAGGGACGTTTCAAGAGGGATGGCATGGGGTCTCCCCAGCCCCGCCAGGGCCGAGGGGATGCTCCGGCGGATCAGGAGCCGCGCGGCGGGAACGACCGCGGTTCCTCGCCCCAGCATGCCCAGACCCCCGGGCAGTCCACGGCCGGCGAGGGCGGCGACCGGGCCCAGCGCCCGGGAGCGGCGGGCGGAGGTGCCGACGCGGCGCCGTCCCTCAAGCCCGTCGGACCCCCCAGCACCGGCTCCCGCATGGCCCTGCGCAACTGGCGCATCAGCACGCGTCTGGTCTCCCTGCTCGCCCTGCCGGTGGTCGCGGCGACCACGCTGGGCGGACTGCGCATCAACGAGTCCATGAACGACATGGACCAGCTCGAGCACATGCAGCTGCTCACCGAGATGACCAAGCAGGCGACCGCGCTGGCCAACGCGCTCCAGGAGGAGCGCGACAGTTCGGCCGGCCCCCTGTCCAACGGCGGCAAGGCGACCGACTTCGAGGTCTCCGAACCCCGGAAGCGGACCGACCGGGCCAAGGACGCCTTCTTCGAGGCCACCGACGAGATCGGCAACAGCCCCGGCGACGCGGCCCTGGACAGCATCCACGCGAGCGTCAGCCAGATCGGCAACCAGCTCGGCGACATCACCAGCATCCGCAAGGACGCCTACGCCGAGAACGCGCCCAGCCTCAACACGATCGACCGGTACAGCCAGCTGATCACCTCGCTGCTGAGCCTTTCGCAGGACATGGCGCAGGCGACCAGCAACCCGGACATGATCAAGCGGACCCGTGCGCTGGCGGCCTTCTCCTCCTCCAAGGAGTACGCGTCGATCCAGCGCGCGGTCATCGCGGCGGCCCTGCCCGGCGGTGGCAGCACCAAGACGGACCTCGACGAGAACGAGCAGGCCTTCGGCCGCAACGCGCTCACCAAGGAAGACCTGGCGCGCAAGACGTTCGAGACGACGTACGAGACCACCGGCAACAGCTCGGCGGAGCTCATCGCCCCGCTGGAGAACGGCAACCCCGAGATCACGGCTGCCGACATGTACGCGAAGAAGGTGCTCGACAGCCCGCTGGGCATGGAGGGCAGCAAGACCCGCTCGTACAAGGACTGGTACGACCAGGCCTCCAACGAGATCCAGGCCATGAAGACCATCGAGTCGACCCTGCTGGGTCAGATGGACAGCAAGGCCCGTGAGCTGCGTGAGGAGTCGCAGCGCGACGCCATCCTCAACGGTGCCGTCATCCTCGTCGTCCTCGGCGTCTCACTGGTCGGCGCCTTCGTCGTGGCGCGGTCCATGATCCGCTCCCTGCGGCGGCTCCAGGACACCGCGACCCGGGTGGCCCAGGACCGGCTGCCCGAGCTCGTCAAGCAGCTCTCCGAGACGGACCCGCAGGACGTCGACACCTCCGTGGAGTCGGTCGGTGTGCACTCCCGGGACGAGATCGGCAAGGTGGCCGCGGCCTTCGACGACGTGCACCGCGAGGCGGTCCGTCTGGCCGCCGAGCAGGCGCTGCTGCGAGGCAACGTCAACGCGATGTTCACCAACCTCTCGCGCCGCAGCCAGGGCCTCATCCAGCGCCAGCTCTCGCTCATCTCCGAACTCGAGTCCCGCGAGGCCGACCCGGACCAGCTGTCCTCGCTCTTCAAGCTCGACCACCTCGCGACCCGTATGCGCCGTAACGGCGAGAACCTCCTCGTCCTCGCGGGCGAGGAGCCCGGCCGCCGCTGGACGCGGCCCGTGCCGCTCGTCGACGTCCTCCGTGCCGCCGCCTCCGAGGTGGAGCAGTACGAGCGCATCGAACTGGCCGCGGTGCCCGCCACCGAAGTGGCCGGCCGCGTCGTCAACGACCTCGTGCACCTGCTCGCCGAGCTGCTGGAGAACGCCACGTCGTTCTCCTCGCCGCAGACGAAGGTCCGGGTCACCGGCCACGCGCTGCCCGACGGGCGGGTGCTCGTCGAGATCCACGACACCGGCATCGGCCTCTCCCCGGAGGACCTGGCCGCGATCAACGAGCGGCTCGCCTCGCCGCCCACCGTGGACGTCTCGGTCTCCCGCCGCATGGGCCTGTTCGTGGTCGGCCGGCTGTCGCTGCGTCACGGCATCCGGATCCAGCTGCGCCCCTCCGACTCCGGCGGTACGACCGCGCTGGTCATGCTGCCCATGGAGGTCGCGCACGGTGGCAAGCAGCCGCCGGCGAAGCCCGGCCAGGGCCCGCAGGGCGGTGCTCCCGGCGGTCTCCTCGCCGGTGCCGGCGCGCCCGGTGCGGCCGGCGGCCAGCGCCCCGGTCTCGGTGACGGCCCGGCGGCACCTCCCAAGGGACTCGGTTCGGGTGCCTCGCGCGGAGTCGGTGCGGGCTCGGGCCCCCGGGCCGCGCTGCCCTCCCGTGACGGCGGGCCGCGCCCGCCGCAGCAGGGCGCCGACGCGGGCCGGCAGGGTCCCGGGCTGCCGAGCCAGGGCAGGCCCGAGGCACCCCGTCAGGGCGGCGGGCTCTCCGGCGCCTTCGGCGGCCGGGCGGGCGCCCGCGGCAGGCAGGACCCCTCCGGCAGCCCGGAAGCGGGCGGCACGAACCTGTTCGGTCACTCCGGCCCGGGTCAGCCCGGCCGGCAGAGCGGCCTGCCCGCACGCCAGGCCCCTCAGCCGCAGCAGGCACAGCACGACCAGGGCGGCCAGGGCGGCTTCCAGCAGCCTGGCGGCCCCGGTCGTCAGCTCCCGCCGTCCGGCGGGCCGCGGGCGGAACTGCCCGGTGGCCCCTCGCAGCCGCAGCGCCCCCAGAGCACCAGCTGGGGCGTGGAGGAGCAGGGTGCGCCCCGGCGCACGCCGCTGGACTCCCCGCGCGGCCACGAGGACTCCGACGCGGGCGCGTTCACCCGCCCCGGCAACCCCGGCCCCGGCCGGTCGTTCGACATGCCGGACCAGCGCGCCCCCATGAACGACCGTCACGAACTGGGCGCGACGGCGGAGTTCGCCCGTCCGGACTTCTCGGCACCGCAGCCGCCGCAGGGTGCGGACCCGGCGAGCACGGCGCAGTTCGCCCGCCCCGACTTCGGCGCGCCCAGGCCGCAGGACCAGGCTTTCGGAGGCCACCAGGCCCCGCAGCACCAGGGCTACGGCGCTCAGGACTCCCAGGACCAGGGCTACGGCGGGCAGGACCCCCAGAACCAGGGCTACGGCGGGCAGGACCCCCAGAACCAGGGCTACGGCGGTCCGGGCCAGGGCTTCGGCCAGAACCCCCAGGACCGGGGCTTCGGTGGTCAGGACCAGGGCTTCGGCCAGGCACCCCAGCACCAGCAGACCCACCTGCCCCGCCGGCAGGGCGGCCCCGACTTCGGCGCGCCGCACGTGCCGGCCCCGTCCGCGGGCGAGCCGCCGCGCCGCCCGGCGCTGCCGGAGGCCCTGCCGCCGGCCGGTCCGGGTGACGGGCGCACGCCGCTCTACGACACGCTGGAGACGAACTGGTTCCACGGCCCGCAGCAGGGCGGCCAGCAGCCGCCCGCCGCCGCGCCGCAGGAACCGCCCGCTCCGGAGCACGCCGGGAACCCGGCTCCGTCCGCGCCCCGGCGCGGCGCGGCCGACACCGGCGCCACCAGTTCATGGCGCGCTTCGCCCAACGACGAACTCGTACGACAGGCGGAGCGGGTCAAGAAGCCCGCCGCAGGCGGGATCACCACGTCCGGTCTGCCTCGCCGGGTGCCACGTGCCAATTTGGTGCCGGGCACCGCTCAGCAGCAGAATCATCAGTCCGGACCTCAGGTCTCGCGTGCGCCCGATGACGTACGTGGCCGTCTGACCAATCTCCGCCGGGGCATCCAGCAGGGACGGCAGGCCAACAACGGCCCGTCTACCGGCAGTTTCCAACTCGGCCCCACTCACCAGCAGGAGCGTTAGTTGAGCCCCATGAGTCAGGCCGCGCAGAATCTGAACTGGCTGATCACCAACTTCGTGGACAACACCCCTGGGGTGTCACACACGGTGGTGGTCTCCGCGGATGGCCTGCTGCTGGCGATGTCCGAAGGATTCCCGCGGGACCGCGCCGATCAGCTGGCGGCCGTCGCCTCCGGTCTGACGTCGCTGACGGCGGGAGCCTCCCGGATCTTCGAAGGCGGCGCCGTGAGCCAGACCGTCGTGGAGATGGAACGCGGGTTCCTCTTCCTCATGTCCATCTCGGACGGATCCTCGCTCGCCGTTCTCGCCCACCCGGACGCGGACATCGGCCTGGTGGGATACGAGATGGCTCTCCTGGTCGACCGCGCGGGGACCGTACTCACCCCCGACCTGCGTGCCGAACTACAGGGAAGTCTGCTCCATTAGGCGGCCCCACGGCAGTCACCTGACACGATCCCCCCAGGTACTACTCAAAACCCTCACCCGTCCGGCCGTCCAAGTTCCCCCACCGGCCCCTTCCGACGGCAAGGCGACACCCTGCTGTCACGCCCGGAGGATTCATGACCCCGCCACCCGCCTCACCTGATCCGTACGGCGCACTGCACCACGCGTCGTACGACGGTGAAGGCGACCAGCCGCTGGTCCGTCCCTATGCCATGACCGGCGGCCGGACCCGGCCGCGTTACCAGCTCGCGATAGAGGCGCTGGTCAGCACGACGGCAGACCCCGCTCACCTCGGGACCCTGCTCCCGGAGCACCAGCGGATCTGCCACCTCTGCCGCGAGGTCAAGTCGGTGGCCGAGGTCTCGGCCCTGCTGTCCATGCCGCTGGGTGTGGCCAGGATCCTCGTGGCGGACCTGGCGGAAGCCGGCATGGTGGCCATCCACCAGCCGGGCAACGGAGAGGCCGGCGGCGCGCCGGATGTGACACTGCTCGAAAGGGTGCTCAGTGGACTTCGCAAGCTCTAGCGGCGGGACCGCCCGCGCCACCACGTCGGCGAAGATCGTGGTGGCGGGTGGGTTCGGCGTGGGTAAGACCACGTTTGTCGGTGCCGTCTCGGAGATCAACCCGCTGCGCACCGAAGCCGTGATGACGTCCGCCTCCGCGG
>NZ_MDKB01000002.1:177085-182461 GCF_001715295.1 Streptomyces griseus
TCGTCATCGCCCTCAACGGCTTCGACGGACACCAGCCCTACACCCCCGACGAGGTCCGCGAAGCACTCCAGATCGGACCGGACACCCCGATCATCACGACGGACGCCCGCCACCGCGCGGACGCCAAGAGCGGTCTGATCACCCTGGTGGAGCACGCTCTGATGGCACGGCTCAAGTAGCCGCACGCCGGTAGTGCTCTACGGAACGTGCTGTAGTCGCACGGGGGCGGACTGTGTCCTTTGACACGATCCGCCCCCGTGTTCATAACATTTCGACAGAGAATTGGAACCACATCAACACCCGACGCATCCGATCGGTACCACTGCGCTCACCTGAGCCCCGCCATTTGACGGGGCTCGCTCTTTATGCCCGTTTTATCCGAGGCGTGGGCCACTCGGAATTTCTCATTCCGACTGTTTGGAACGCGACCCGTCCGCATGCTGCAATGCCTCGAACTACCCAGTAGTACGGCCCCTGAACGATAATCCGGCACAACGTAGGTGCCGACGCCGAGAGGTTGTTGGTCGAGTGAGGCGAAGCAACGAGCGCTCCGCGGCGCAGCCGGAGCGGGGCAACTTCACCCCGCCGCCGCGCGCCGCTGTGTCGCCGGCACCGGAGCCGTCCCGCGCGGAACCGCCGGGTGGGGGCAGCAGCAGCCGGCTGTCACCGCGCAACTGGCGGGTGCCCACGCGGCTGAACGCGATCCTCCTGATCCCGGCCGTGGTCGGCCTGGTCATGGGCGGTTTCCAGGTGAAGGGGTCGATCGACACCTGGAACGAGGCCCAGGACGCCGAGAAGACGGCCCTGGTAGTCCGCGCCGCCGCGGAGTACGGACAGGCACTGCTGAACGAGCGTGACCTCACCGCCCAGCCGCTGCTGTCCAACAAGCGCACCGCCGCCGAGGTCGAGCAGGTCCGCGCCACCACCGACGAGGCCGCGGCGAAGTTCGACACCGCCGTGCGGGACATGCCGGCCAAGCAGGGCCTGGAGCGCCGCCTCAAGCTGTTCAAGGTGGAGGAACCGCTCCTGCCCGAACTGCGCAAGGCCGCCTACGCCGAGGCGATGGACCCGGTGAAGACCGAAGAGGGCTACACCAAGGTCCAGCACTCGTTGATGGAGTTCTCCAACGAGCTCGGTCTCGGCACCGGCAACATCACCAGCTACGGCCGGACCGTCTACGCGATCGAGCTGGCCAAGGCTGCAGAATCGCTTCAGCGCTCGATCGGCATGCACCTCCTGGTACGCCCGAGCCAGGAGGACGGCACGTTCAACGGCCAGGTCAAGGCGTTCGGCTCGTACAACTACCTGGAACAGATCGCCCTCGGGGAGTTCGTCTCCGGCGGTACGGAGGCCGACGCGGCCCGGCTCAAGGAGGTCATGGCCGCCAAGTCCGCCGAGGGTGCGAAGCAGCTCCAGGAGGCCAAGGCACAGGCCGAGGCCACCGGGGAGCCGTTCGTCACGCCGCCGAGCGTGGACGGCTCGGTCTTCGACGGCATGGCCCGGCAGATCGGGCAGGGCAGGACCCCGAAGCAGCTGAAGGCCAAGGGGATCACCCCCGAGACATGGATGGCCGCCGCCACCGCGAAGTTCGACGGCTACACCACGGTCGAGAACGAACTCGTGGACAAGGCCGTGACCGAGGCGGCGGAGATCTCGTCCGACGCCAAGACCGACGCCGTCGTCAACGGCGCGATCGTGCTGGTCGCCCTGCTGGCCGCCTTCGTCATCGCCGGTCTCATGGCCCGTCAGATGAGCCGGTCCATGCGCCGGCTGCGTACGGCCGCCTTCGGTATCGCCGAGCAGCGGCTGCCGATGCTGGTGGACCAGCTGTCGCGGGCCGAGCCCGGCCGGGTGGACACCCGGGTGCAGCCGATCCCGATCGACAGCAGGGACGAGATCGGCGAGGTCGCCCGCGCCTTCGACCAGGTGCACCGCGAGGCGGTCCGGCTCGCGGCCGAGCAGGCCATGCTCCGGGGCAACGTCAACGCGATCTTCACCAACCTCTCGCGCCGCAACCAGTCGCTCATCGAGGGTCAGCTGACCCTCATCACCGACCTGGAGAACAACGAGGCCGACCCGGACCAGCTGGAGAGCCTCTTCAAGCTGGACCACCTGGCCACGCGTATGCGCCGCAACGGCGAGAACCTCCTCGTGCTCGCCGGCGAGGAGCCGGGCCGCCGCTGGAACCAGCCGGTGCCGCTGGTCGACGTGCTGAGGGCCGCCTCGTCCGAGGTGGAGTCGTACGAGCGCATCGACATCACCGGCGTACCCGAGAGCGAGATCCACGGCGAGGCCGTGACCGACCTCGTCCACCTGCTGGCCGAACTGCTGGAGAACGCGACCACGTTCTCCTCGCCTCAGACCAAGGTGCGCGTGACGGCGACCCGGCTGCCGGACGGCCGGCTCATGGTCGAGATCCACGACAAGGGCATCGGCCTGACCGCCGAGGACTTCGCCGACATCAACCACAAGCTGGCCAACCCGCCGACGGTGGACGCGGCGGTGTCGCAGCGGATGGGGCTGTTCGTGGTCGGCCGGCTGGCCGACCGGCACGGAATCCGCGTCCAGCTGCGCCCCTCCGGCGAACAGGCGGGGACGACGTCGCTGGTCATGCTGCCGGACGCGATCACCCACGGTGGTGGCGGCGAGGGGCTGCCGCAGGACGACTTCACCGTCTCCTCGATCATGCCCGCGCAGCAGCAGGCGTTCGACCCGACGCCGCCGCAGGTTCCCCTGCGTACGGCGGCGGAGCTCGGCTTCGACGACTCGCGCTACGAGGCGCCGGCGGCCGACTCCCCGCGGCTGGACCCGGTCAACCGCTCGCTCATGCGTGAGGAGCGGCGGGCGGCCCTGGAGGCGCAGACGGGCGGCGAGCAGCCCGCCTTCCCCGGCGGGGAGTCAGGCGGGCAGGCCTACGCACCGGACGCCTTCGGCGCGCAGCAGTACGCGCCGCAGGGGTACGCCCAGGAGCCCCAGGCTTTCGCGCAGTCCGGCTACGAGGGCGGCTACGACCCGTACGGCGCCGAGGGCACGTTCCCCCCGCCCCAGCAGCAGGACGGTTATGCGGAAGCCGGCTACATGGCTCCGCAGGAGTCCCAGGAGCAGTACGCCGACCCGTTCGCCCCGCAGGCCGATCAGTCCCAGCAGGGTGACTGGGCCAGCCAGGGTGCCTACCAGCAGACGTACGATCCCCTTCCGCGGTCCGAAGCGGAATCTGCGCCGAGTGCTCCCGCCGAGCCGCTGGAACACGTAGGCTTCGACCGGCCGGGCCCGACCCCGAACAGTGGTCAGGAGCTCACGGAGGCGGGGCTTCCGCGCCGGGGCGCCGGCCAGCAGCACTGGCAGCCGACCGGCCGCGGGAACGAACAGGCTCCCGCGCCCGAGCAGCGGCAGCGGCCGCCGGAGCCGGAACAGCCCGAGCCGGAACAGCAGCAGGCGGCAGCGGCGAACGGCACCGACGACTGGCGCTCGGCCAACGACGAGCGCTGGGAGCGGGCCGAGAAGCTCCGGGAGCCGAAGGCGGGCGGGATCACCCCCTCCGGTCTTCCCCGGCGGGTGCCGAAGGCCAACCTGGTCGAGGGCACTGCGGAGCAGACCCAGCAGGGCGGCCCCCAGGTCTCCCGCGCTCCCGAGGACGTACGCGGCAGGTTGAGCAACCTGCGCCGGGGCGTCCAGCGGGGTCGTACCGCGGGGTCGGATACAAGTAACACCTACAACCAGGAGCGTTAGTGTGAGCCCGATGAGCCAGGCGGCGCAGAATCTCAACTGGTTGATCACCAACTTCGTGGACAACACCCCCGGGGTGTCGCACACGGTGGTGGTCTCCGCCGACGGACTCCTGCTGGCGATGTCCGAGGGATTCCCGCGGGACCGCGCCGATCAGCTGGCGGCCGTGGCCTCCGGTCTGACGTCGCTGACGGCGGGAGCCTCCCGGATCTTCGAGGGCGGCGCGGTCAATCAGACGGTTGTGGAGATGGAGCGAGGATTCCTCTTCATCATGTCCATTTCCGACGGATCCTCGCTCGCCGTTCTCGCCCACCCGGACGCCGATATCGGTCTGGTCGGGTACGAAATGGCACTGCTCGTCGACCGCGCCGGGAGTGTTCTCACCCCGGACCTCCGCGCCGAACTCCAGGGAAGTCTTCTTAACTGACAGACAGACAGTGCGTTTCTCGTCACCGCACCATAAGGTGCGGTGGCGCGATACCACGGGAACGGCGACCGGCTGGCGGAGGAGGAAACGTGGCAGCACCCACAGACGGACACCCGTACGAGGGCGTTCAGCGGGTTTCGGGTGAGCAGGGTGACAACCGTTTCGCCACTCCCCCGACGCACGGCAACCAGGGTTCGCAAGAGCCTTATCAGCCGTTTCAGCAGTACGGCGGGCACCAGCAGAACGCCGGCTGGCAGCAGCACCGGCAGGACGACGGCTGGCAGCAGCCGGGGTCCGGATGGCCGGAGCAGCAGCCGCACCACCAGCAGCCGCCGCAGCGGTACGAGGCGCCGCCCTCGCGCATCCAGCCGGTGCAGCGGCATGCCCCGCAGCCGCCGGAGCCTGCGGCGCACAACCCGCTGGTCCGTCCGTACGCCATGACCGGTGGCCGGACCCGGCCGCGGTACCAGCTCGCCATCGAGGCGCTGGTCAGCACGACGGCCGATCCGGCCAGGCTGCAAGGGCAGTTGCCCGAGCACCAGCGGATCTGCCGGCTCTGCATCGAGATCAAGTCGGTCGCCGAGGTCTCGGCGCTCCTCTCGATCCCCCTCGGCGTTGCCCGGATCCTCGTCGCCGATCTGGCCGAGGCCGGACTCGTCGCTATCCATCAGCCCGGCGGCGACGAGACCGCCGGCGGCCAACCAGATGTGACACTGCTCGAAAGGGTGCTCAGTGGACTTCGCAAGCTCTAGCGGCGGAGCGGCCCGCTCCACTACCTCGGCGAAGATCGTGGTGGCAGGGGGCTTCGGCGTGGGTAAGACCACGTTTGTCGGTGCCGTCTCGGAGATCAACCCGCTGCGCACCGAAGCCGTGATGACGTCCGCCTCCGCGGGCATCGACGACCTCACCCACACCGGGGACAAGACCACCACCACGGTGGCCATGGACTTCGGACGCATCACCCTGGACCAGGACCTGATCCTCTACCTGTTCGGCACCCCCGGACAGGACCGCTTCTGGTTCATGTGGGACGACCTGGTCCGCGGCGCCATCGGCGCCGTCGTCCTCGTCGACACCCGCCGTCTCGCCGACTGCTTCCCCGCCGTCGACTACTTCGAGAACAGCGGCCTCCCCTTCGTCATCGCCCTCAACGGCTTCGACGGACACCAGCCCTACACCCCCGACGAGGTCCGCGAAGCACTCCAGATCGGACCGGACACCCC
>NZ_MDKB01000002.1:182651-183923 GCF_001715295.1 Streptomyces griseus
TCGTCATCGCCCTCAACGGCTTCGACGGACACCAGCCCTACACCCCCGACGAGGTCCGCGAAGCACTCCAGATCGGACCGGACACCCCCATCCTGACGACGGACGCCCGCCACCGCGCGGACGCCAAGAGCGCGCTGATCACGCTCGTGGAGCACGCCCTGATGGCCCGCCTGCGCTGATCGCGCCACCGCACGGCGAAGGCCCCGTACTCCGAGCTGGAGTACGGGGCCTTCTTCGTCCGGTTCGGCCCCCACGGGGCCGGGGAACGGCCTGCGGGGGCGCTCTCAGCCCTGCCAGCTGTGCGGGGCGCGGAAACCGGGGGTGCGCTCCAGACGGCGCCATCCGGCGGTGTCACGGCCTCGGCGGGCGGGTGCGTCGGGCTGGGCGGCGGCGCGGGCGAGCAGGACCGCGGTGATGGCCGCGAGCTCCTCGGGGCCCGCGTGGCCCTTCTCGACGCGCAGCACTGACTCGGCGGGGGTGGCGGTCATGGGGTCTCCGTCTTCTGGGCGGCTGGTCGCGGGTGCCGTCGGGGTCGCTGGGGCGGCTGCGGCTACTGCGGCGGGTTGCCGTGCTTGCGGGCCGGCAGGTCGGCGTGCTTGGTGCGGAGCATGGCGAGAGAGGCGATCAGGACCTCGCGCGTCTCGGCGGGGTCGATGACGTCGTCGACCAGGCCGCGCTCCGCGGCGTAGTAGGGGTGCATCAGCTCGGCCTTGTACTCCTTGACCATGCGGGCCCGCATGGCTTCGGGGTCCTCGGCGTCCGCGATCTGACGGCGGAAGATGACGTTGGCGGCACCTTCGGCGCCCATCACCGCGATCTCGTTGGTCGGCCACGCGTAGGTGAGGTCGGCTCCGATGGACTGGCTGTCCATCACGATGTACGCGCCTCCGTAGGCCTTGCGCAGGATCAGCGAGATCCGCGGCACGGTCGCGTTGCAGTACGCGTACAGCAGTTTCGCACCGTGGCGGATGATCCCACCGTGCTCCTGGTCGACGCCGGGAAGGAAGCCGGGTACGTCCAGAAGAGTGATGATGGGGATGTTGAAGGCGTCACACATCTGGACGAACCGTGCGGCCTTCTCGGACGCCTCGATGTCCAGGACACCGGCCAGTGACTGGGGCTGGTTGGCCACGATGCCGACGACCTGGCCGTCCAGCCGGGCCAGCGCGCAGACGATGTTGCGCGCCCAGCGTTCGTGGACCTCGAGGAAGTCGCCGTCGTCGACGAGTTCCTCGATGACCTTGTGCATGTCGTAGGGGCGGTTGCCGTCGG
>NZ_MDKB01000002.1:184498-754464 GCF_001715295.1 Streptomyces griseus
CCTCCTTGAACGAACCCTCGTCCAGCAGCAGCGCGATACGCTCCCGGGCCGTCAGCTTGCCCTTGGCGTGCTGCGCCTCGGTCGCCCGATCACCCGGCCCGCGCCGGGCCTGCTCGCGCAGGGCCAGCAGTTCGGCCACCCGGCCACGCGTGTCACTCGGCTCGCCCGGGATTTCGTCCACAACGGTCATGCATCGACCCTACGAACCCGGCCACACGAATCCCGCCGTCCACACCGGACAGTCTCCTGCCCCGTTTCCTGGTGGCACCTGACAGAAGCGGTGCGCCGCGCAGCCCATCCACCAGCTCACGGGGCTGTTCGATTGTGGAGGTCCAACAAACGCCTGAGTATGACGCACGTCACATCGCAGTGCGCGCGCCACGCCGGGATCCACCGGTGCGGGGGAGGCGGGACCCCAGAATGGCAGAGGGCGGTGCCGGATCCGGCACCGCCCCCGGGTCCGTGCGGGTCACCCGCCGCGCTCAGCTCCCGCAGTGGAAGCGCGCCGCGCCCCAGTCGGCGTGGTCGTTGCCGTTGCCGTCCCCGCCGTCGCCGACGACCAGGTCGACGTAGGCGGCGCCGGTGAGGTCGGCCGTGAGCGACCATGCCGGGTCCGTCGCCCGCAGCACGGGGGAGATCACTTGCTCCGTGCCGTCGGCCCTGACGGAGAACGTCACGCTGCCGCGCGAGGTCTGCGCGTCGTCCACACCGACCTCGGCGGTGAAGGAGGTGCACTTCCCGCCCAGGTAGTAGCGGACCTTCGCCGGGGCGTGGGTACCGAGGCCCTTCCCGTAGGTGACGCCCCCGATCCGCAGCGGGCCTCCGTCGCCGGTGCCCGTCTCCCCGTTGGACAGGTTCCGCTCGACCGGTCCCCACCCGTTCTCGGACGCCGTCCAGTCCATGTCACCGGCCCAGCTGTCGGTGACCGGCGGTGGGGGCAAGGTCCGCACGGCGGCCTGCGCGCCGAGGGTGCGCCGACTGCCGTCGACCGTGTAGGAGGCTCCGGCGCGCAGGGAGTACGTCCGGTATGCGGCGTCCGCCGGCGGGGTGACCTCCCAGCTGCCGGTGGCCCGGCCGCCCGGGGCGACCGGGCCCGGCGTGACTGCGCCCGCGGGCCGGGCGGTCCAGCCGTCCGGCAGGTCCAGCGTCAGCTCCACCCCGGTGGCCGCGGCCGTCTCGTGGTTGGTGAAGACCGCCTCGACCGTGTGGGGCTCCCCGGGCACGAGGGTCTCCCCCTCCGGTGCCACCGCGAGGGTCGCGCAGGCGCTCCGCTCACCCGCGGGGACGGCACCGAGGTCGGTCACGGTGAACCCGTCGAGGACGAAGTCGGCGCCGTCGGGCGCGTCACCGAGCTTGCGCAGCCCGGTCCAGGTGTCCCCGCAGCCCGCGGTGAGGGTCTGCGAGAAGTGGCCCGTGGTGAGCTGCCGGCCGATCGGCGTCGTCCGGGTCTCGGTGGAGACGGGTGGGCCGCCGGTACCGGACCGGTCGTAGCCGTCGACCCACGCGTACGCACCTGCGTGGCTGGACACGTAGTCGAACTCGACCTGGTAGCGGTGACCGTCGGTCATGGGGACGGTCCAGGGCGCGGTGCGGTGGACGAGGCCCGCGTTCTCCTCGTGGGACTTGAGGGACTCCTTGCCGCCGAGCACGTCGTCGACGAGCTTCCCGTTCCAGCCGGCCTGCGTGTACGGGGCGTGCAGCTGGGAGATGCTGGTGCGGGGGTCGGTGGAGCCGCCCGCGTCCCCCTTGACGAAAGGCCCCCAGCCTTGGTCGACGTCCTCGAAGTCCTCGTACACGACGGTGCCCGGTTTCGTCGCCGGGGCGTTGGCGACGACGCGTACGTCGTCGGCCCGTACGCGTGCGGTGCTGCCCGCGTCCGCCTGGATCCGCAGGACGGTCCGGCCGTCCGCGGGGGCGGTGAAGTTGACCTTGGCCCGCTGGAAGTAGGTGCCGTGCCGCTCGGAGGCGGCGACGTGGTCCTCGACCGTGGAGCGTTCCACGGTGACGGACTTCCCGCCGGCCGAGAGGGTGGTACGCCTGTTCTGCCCGGGCTCCACCTCGACAAGGGCCGAGGCGGTGTGACGCGTCCCCGGCTTCAGGCCGGTGATGCGCTGCGAGACCGCGGCCGCCGCGCTCCCGGAGAGCAGGGCGCTGTGGTGGCCGAGGCTGTCGGTGTCACGGGTCACCGTGCCGGTCCGGGACCAGTGGTCCAGCCCGGCGTCGTTGAAGCCGGGGTCGCGGACGGGGGTGTCCTGGCCCCACCGGGGGTCGGCCGCCTTCGGTGCCGCCTCCGGGTACAGGACGTACGGCTGCCCCGGGTCCGCCGTCAGCGTGATCCTCCCGCCGGTGGGCCGGACGGCTCCGGTCTTGACCCGGCCGTTGTCGGTGAGCTTGTGGACGGAGTACGAGCCCTTCCCGGGCACCTCCCAACTGGTCGTCCCACCTGCTTTGTTGTAGTGGTAGAGCTTTCTTCCGCCGTCCCACGGCAGGAGGTAGCCGCTGCCGCTGAGGACCTTGCGGCCGTGCTCGTAGAAGGTCCGGCGGCCGTCCTCGGTCGTGCCGCGCACCCCACCGGTGAAGGTGATGTCGTTGCCGTCCCAGCGGGTGATCTTCTGCCGCTGGAGGTACTTGGCGGGCAGGTTCCGCTGCCAGATGTTGTCGTAGAAGGCGTTCCAGTCGGTCTCGCCGGTCCAGCCCTCGAACTCCTCGAGTGCGCTCCGGCCGAGGACCGGGTCGTCGTTCCAGGTGTCCTTCTCGTTGTTGCGGATGAACCTGATGATCTTCGAGTTGAGGCCCTTGTTCGTCTCGCCGCCGTAGTTCAGGTCGTTGGCCCAGTGTGACCAGAGGGTGCCCCGCTCGAACTTGTCGGACCACTCGCTGGCCACGTTCCAGCCCTGCTGCTGCATGGTCCGCAGGGTGCGGTCGGCGATCCAGCCGTGCGAGTAGTAGACGTCGACGTAGAGCAGGCTGAGGTTGGGGTCCGTCTCGTCGCGCAGCTGCTGGAGCCGCCGGGCGAGGCCGCCGCTGTTGATGTCGCGGCGCTGGTCGATGTAGTAACTCTGGTTGAGCCAGTTCCAGCCGGGTTTCGTCCGGTCGACGAGCTGCTCGTCGAAGGCCGCGGCCTCGGGGTAGGACTCGGTGGCGTTGATGTGGACGCCGAAGGTCGCGCCCCACTTCCTGCCGCGCGCGAGGAGGGCGTTGAGGTCCTTCAGCCCGCCGGCCCGCTTGTTGTAGTTCCCGCCGTAGTCGGGGTGGGCGGAGTCGTGGCCCTCGGAGCCGTAGCCCTTCAGCAGCGCGAGCTGGCCGAGGCCGTCCGTGGCGAGCGAGATGCGCTTGACGTCGTCCAGGGTGCGCAGGAAGGGATGGGTGGCCTGGCTGGCGAAGTTGAACGGGATGTGGGTGACGACCCTGTTCGCCGTGTCCTGGCCGCCCGGCGCCATGATGCCGATGCTCCGGAAGGCCACGGCACCGTCCTGCCAGTCGACCGCCCCGTCCCCGTTGGCGTCGGGGGTGACGACGACCTTGGCCCAGGGCAGGTCCGCGCCGCCGGCCGGCGCGGGCGCTCCTTCGCCGCGGTAGGTCCACTGGCCCGACCCGACGCCGACGCGTACCGTTCCGTCGGCTTCCCTGCGGGTCTCGTGCCGGAACCGGGAGTCGTCGCCGCCGGTGGCGCCCGAGGGTTTGTCGTACGAGGAGTTGGACTCGATGGCCGCAGCGAGCGAGCCGGTGTTGACGATCGCGTAGGCGGCGCCGAGCGGCGCGGGGTCGGCCGGCGTGTCCGCGGTGATGTCTCGGAAGACGTCCGCGGTCTTCGTGGCGTCCGGGTCGAGGCGGGTGAAGGCCGTGGCGGCGCCGGTGTCGGTGGAGGCGACCGACATCAGGTCGTGGCCGGGTATCTCGAGAGTGCCCACCCGGAAGTCCACGGTGTCCCGGACGGCGGTCACCGCGAAGGTGGTGGTGCGTCCGGAGAGGGTGAGCCCGGCGTCGATCTCGACGCCGGGCAGGTCGGCGAAGGCCAGGGTGTACCGGGCCGCGCCGGCGGTGAACCGGGGCGCGCCTTCGAGGTGCACGGGGTGCGCGGTGCCGTTGAGCGTGACGGCGGTGACCGGCCGGGTGCTGCCGGTGAGCCGGCCGCCCGCCCTGTCGGTGTACGACAGGACGCGCGGGAAGTCGTCGGCGACGGCCACCGACAGCTCTTCGGACGTCAGGACGGCACCGGCCGCGGTGGTGGGCGGCGGGTCTGCGGCCGCGGCGGGGAGGCCGGTCCCCGCGAGGGCCAGGACTACGGCTGAGGCGGCGGCCACTGAGGCTGCCGAACGGAATCTGGGCGACATGGGAACTGAGTAACGCGGGGCCGGGCCAGCCGGTCAACGGCTTCCGGCCTCAGGGGCCGTACCAGTCCAAGAGCCTCGCGCGTTAGTCCAAGTGAGCTTGCGGCGAAGGGCGGGAGCACTCCGGCTGCGCACAGGGCGGGTGGGCACGGTGGGTGGGCACGGCGGGCGGAGTACAGCGGGTTGGTGCGCACGGGGCGCGGGCCCGGCGGGCACGGACATACGGCCGGCACGGGGCGCGGGCCCGGACGGCGGACGAAGGGGCGGCCCGGCGCCCTCAGCCGGGGGACGGAACAGCTCGCCGGGCGGCCGGGCCCGAGGCCGACGTACAGCCGAGGGGTACGGGATCGACCGTCTGCGGCTGACCGGCAAGGCGCGGGGCCGGCAGGGGGTGAGGCCGGCAGGGCGCGGAGGCAGGCGCGGGCACGCGGCCGGCACTGAGCAGTCGGCAACCGGCAACCGACGGACACCGCACACGCACAAGCCCAGCGGCCGGCCGAGGTGCCCCGGCGGAACTGCCCACGCGTTCAGTTCCTGTTCACGCGGCGCACACGACGAGCGACCCGGAGTCCTCGAACTCCCCTTCACAGCGCCGAGTTGTGAAGAAAGGCGCACCCCTGAGAGCGCTCTCAGTCATAACTCTTGACGCTCGCCACCGGCATGGCGAAAGTGGTGGGCACCGCAGACGACCCCCCACTGCGTCACCTCCCCCATGCTTCCGTCTGCGGCCCCCACACCTCGGGAGTCCCTTCGTGATCTCACGCAGAATGTTCCTGACGGGCGCCGCCGCCTCCGCGACCGCGCTCTCCTACCCCCTCTGGGGCAGCGCCCTGAGCCCGCGCGCGTCGGCCGCACCCGCCACATGCGAACTCGCCCTGGAGAACCGCTCGCTGCCCGGCACGGTGAACGCCTACGTCACCGGTCACGAGCAGGGCACCGACCGCTGGGTCCTCCTGCGTGCCGACGGCAGCGTCTACCGCCCCGACTCGCCCGGCGCCCCGCAGACCCCGCTCCCGGTGGACTGCGCCATCCCGCTGAAGCCCGCCGGCGCGGGACCGGTCGTCCTGACACTGCCCCAGATGTACGGCGCCCGGGTGTACTTCGTGCGGGACGACACGCTGGACTTCTACCTGAACCCCGGCCCGTCCCTGGTGGAGCCCGCCTTCGCGACACCGACCGACCCGAACTACGGCCGCACCTGGTCGTTCTGCGAGTTCACCTTCAACCCGCAGCAGATCTACGCCAACATCAGCTACGTCGACCTGGTGACGGCCCTGCCCATCGGCCTCACGGTGGAGGGTGACGCCAGGCACACGGTGGCCCCGCTCCCCGACGGCGCGGTGCAGCGGATCGCCGACGACCTCACCGCCCAGGCCGCCGCCGACGGACAGCCCTGGGACAAGCTGGTCACCCGGGCCGCGGACGGGCGGGTGCTGCGTGTCGTCTCTCCGCAGAACCTGATGGCGCCGTTCTTCGACCGGCCGGACCAGATGCCCTTCCGGGACCTGTTCACCGCGCAGATCGACCAGGTCTGGGAAAAGTACCGCTCCACGGACCTGCGGATCGACCTGCAGGGGGGCCGGCCCACGCTCACCGGCCGGGTCAGCGGGGACGTCCTGACGTTCGAGGGTGGCCACACGTTCGTCAAGCCGACGTCCAAGGACATCTTCACCTGCAATCACGGACCGTTCACGAACAACCCCGGGGACTCCGACGACAAGAAGGCGATCCTGGCCCGGCTGGCGGCGGGCTTCAACCGGTCGATCATGCTGAGCCACCCCAGCCAGCCGAACGGCACCTCGGTGGCGGACTACTACCAGGGCGCGGTCACCAACCACTGGTCGCGCGTGGTCCACGCGAACTCCCCGATCGGCTACGCGTTCCCCTACGACGACGTACGCCCGGACGGCCAGCCGGACGTCTCCGGAGCCGCCCACGACGGCAACCCCCGCCGCTTCACGGTGAGCGTCGGTTCCTGACCGGCTCACGGACGGCATGAGGCCCGCCCGCGTCCCACGGACGCGGGCGGGCCTCATGCGTTCCCCCGTGCGGTTCAGGCTCAGCAGCCGCCGCAGTTGTAGTACGTCACGTCCCAGTGGTTGCCCTCGTCCGCGTAGATGTTGCCGGAACCGGACTTGTACTGGGGGGCGCCGTCGCCCCGCAGGCCGATGTAGCTGAACGCGCTCTTCACGTAGTTCGTGAGGCAGGTGCTCTTGGCGAAGTCGAGCTTGTAGCCGTTCCAGTGCGAGTAGGTGCCGCTCGCGTGCCCGGTCTCCGTGCCGCCGGTGATGTTGAGCCCGCAGCCCGTGGCGCTCTTCAGGGTCTGGGCGCCCTGCGCGCTGGTCAGGTTCAGCTGCTCGAAGGACGTACAGGTGGAGTTGTACCGGTCGGAGCAGCCGCCCGAGGACGACCAGGTGATCCCGGACGAGCTGAAGCGGGAGGTCGCCTGGGAATGGGTCAGCTTGGTGACGGCGTGTGCCTCGGTCGCGCCGCCGAGGACGCCGACGCCGGGCGCGAAGAGCGCACCGAGGACGAGGGCGAGGGCGGTGAGGGCCGAGCGGAGTCGGGGGCGGGTCAGCATGGACTTCCTCCTGCTCATGACAATCAGGGCAGGAAGATCCTGCCCTGTTCTACGCGCGTCCGCCAGTGGGCGGCAGCATCACGGACAACCCGGGGGGCGAATTCCGGACCGGCCTGGACCCTTGCTGTTGAACTTTGAACAAGATAGGTCTACAGTCAATCTCGTTGAAGGTTAAACAAACGCCTCCACAGCCACCCGCCTGAACCGTCCCCCGAGGAGGAGCCATGGCTCTGTTCACCCGTAAGACCAACGCCGCCCCGTCCACGACCGCCGCTCTCCCGGTGGACCCGGCGCTGGCCGCCCTGACCGGCGTGTACACGATCGACCCGGCGCACAGCAGCATCGGCTTCACCGTGCGCCACGCCATGGTCACCAACGTGCGCGGTTCCTTCGGTGAGCACGAGGGCACGCTGACGCTGGACGGCGCCGACCCGGCCAACTCCTCCGCCTCCGTGGACGTGAAGATCGCCAGCGTCGACACCGGCATCGCCGACCGCGACGGTCACCTGGTCAGCGGCGACTTCTTCGACGCCGAGAAGTTCCCCCTCATGACGTTCCGCTCCACCGGGGCGGAGCAGCTCGGCGGGGACACCTACCGGGTCACCGGCGAGCTCACCATCAAGGACGTCACGCGTCCGCTCGCCATCGACCTGGAGTTCAACGGCTCCGCCGTCGACCCTTACGGAAACCAGCGCGTGGGCTTCGAGGGCAGCGCCGAGATCCTGCGCTCCGACTGGGGCCTGACCTACAACGCGGCGCTGGAGACCGGTGGCGTGCTGGTCAGCGACAAGGTCAAGCTGAACTTCGACATCTCCGCGATCAAGGCCGCCCCGCAGGCAGCCTGACCCGCCGTACCACGCCGAGCGCCCGCCGCCCCCCTCGCACGAGGGGGAGGCGGGCGCTCGGCGTCGCGGTGGCCGTGGGTGGCCTGGAGGGGCCCGGGACGATGATCAGCGACGGCCCCGGGTCACCGCGTCCGCCGGAGCTTCAGCACGTTGTCGGTGCGGGTGGTGGGGTTCCCCTCGGGGTCGTTCTGGATCCGCTCGTACTCCTCGCCGAGCAGCACCTCCCACTCCCCCTCCGGCAGTTCCAGTGACGCCAGCACCTCGTCCGTCGTGGGCAGGACCAACCCGGGGTGGGGGTCCTTCTCCCAGGCGGGGAAGCCCGCGTGGCCGACGATGAGGAGCACGCCTCCGGGCGTCACCGCCGAGGCCGCCTTCCGCAGGATCCGCTCGCGCGGCAGATCGCCCATGGAGTGCAGGAACGCGGCCGAGACCAGGTCGTACACCCCCTCGGGGAAGGTGGCGCCCAGGTCGTGCCACTGCCAGTCGATACGGTCGGCCACCCCGGCCTCCACCGCGTGCCCGGCGGCCCGGTCCAGCGCGACGCGGGAGATGTCCGTGGCGGTGACCCGCCAGCCCTGCCGGGCGAGCCACACCGCGTCGGCGCCCTCGCCGCACCCGAGGTCCAGTGCGCGCCCCGGCTGCATGTCCTCCACCTCGCGGACCAGCATGGTGTTCGGGTTGCCGCTCCAGATCCGGTCGCTCTCGCGGTACCGGTCGTCCCACATCTCGGCGTCGGTGCGTGCCGTCCCGTCGGTCTCCGCGCCCTCGGCCGTCGCGTCGCCGGTCGTCGGGTCGTCGGTCGTCGGGTGCTCGTTCATCGGGTCTCCTCCAGTCCGTGACGGCGGTCGCCGAGCACGCGCTCGGTGACCCTTCGCTCGGCCTCGGCCGAGAAGGGGGCGCGCCGGGCGCCGACCGCCCGGCGGGTGTCGTCGGTGACGAGGTCCATGTTGAGGGCCGCTGCCGCCTTCAGCCCGGCGGCGGCGGAGCCGATGACCTGCTCCATGGGGTTGACGACGTTTCCGGCCACCCACACGCCGGGCACCTCGGTGGCTCCGGCGGGATCGGCCGCGACGTAGGTGCCGACGACCTGGCCGCCCATCTCCAGTGCCGTGGGCACCAGGCCGAGGCTCTCCAGGACGCCGGAACGCGCGGTGAAGCGTGGCTGGATCACGACTGCCTCACGCGGAATGAGCGTGCCGTCGGCCAGCCGCACACCCGTGAGCCGGTCGCCGGTCACCTCCACCCCGGTCACCTCGCCGTCCACCACGGAGATGCCCCGCGCGGCCAGTTGCTCGTACTCCTCGTCGCCGAAGTCCTTCTGCCGGTGGCGGAAGAGCGCGAGGTCGTCGGTCCACTGCCGCCACAGCAGGGCCTGGTGCACGGCCATCGGACCGGTGGCCAGGATGCCGACCGGCCGGTCGCGCACCTCCCAGCCGTGACAGTACGGACAGTGCAGCACCTCACGGCCCCAGCGCTCGGCCAGGCCGGGTACCGGCGGAAGTTCGTCGACGAGGCCGGTGGTGACGAGCAGCCGGCGCGCGTCGACGGTCCCGCCGTCCTCCCGGACCACCCGGAACCCGCCGCCCGGCAGCCGTGTCGCCGCCACCGCCTCGCCCTGGACGATCTCGGCCCCGTAGCCGGCCGCCTCCGCCCGGCCGGCGGCCAGCAGTTCCAGCGGCGGGACACCCTCACGGCCCAGGTAGTTGTGCGCGTGGGACGCCGGGGCGTTCCTGGGGTCGCCCGCGTCGATCACCAGCACGGAGCGCCGGGCCCTGGCCAGTGCCAGGGCCCCGCTCAGTCCGGCCGGCCCGCCTCCGATGATCACCACGTCGTGGCGCTGAGTCCTGTCACTCATGTGAACACCTCTCCCTCTACGGAAGAGAGTGCGCCCGCCCCGGGCGGATCGACAAACTTGATTGCCGAAACAGCAAACCCGTCCACGGGGGCCCGGAAAGCGGGCAGAACGCCCACGCTTCGGTCCGCAGCCTTACGGGAGCCGACCCACTCGGTACGGGGCCGGGGCGCGGGGAGGAGAGGTACGGGACGAGGGTCCGAGGCGCGGTGACGACCGCCCCGGGGCCGGGCGCGCACGGGACCACAAGTAAGGTAACCCTAAGAGAGCCAGGTCAGCGATCCGCTGCCGTCCACCCCCGAGCTACGGAGCTCCCCTTGTCGAACGCCGTACCCGCGGCCGCCACCGTCGCCCCCGGCCGGACCTGGGACCCGCCGGCCGGATCCGTACCCCTGCAGTCGGCGGAGCAGCTGCGGGAGATCCTCGGCACGCCGTGGCCCCTCGTGATCGACAAGGTGCACGACGAACTGACCGACGCCGACCTCGATCTGCTGGCCCGGGCACCCTTCTGCGTCGTGTCGACCTCCGACGGCGAGGGCAACTGCGACACCTCCCCGCGCGGTGGCGAGCCCGGCTTCACCCGGGTCCTCGACCCGCGCACCCTGGCGCTGCCCGACCTGCCGGGCAACCGGCGCGGGGACAGCTTTCACAACATCCTGTCCAACCCGCACGTGGGACTGCTCTACCTGATACCCGGTGCGATGACCGTCCTGCGGGTCAACGGCCGCGCCCGCATCCTTACGGACGCGCCGTTCTTCGACGGGATGACAGTGAAGGGCCGACGGCCCGATCTGGCCCTGGTTGTCGACATAGACGAGATCTACCTGCACTGCCCGGCCTCGCTGCGCCGCTCGGGCCTGTGGGCCCCGGAGACCTGGGAAGCCGCCGGCCGATAGCCCGGCGGCGCGGGGCGGGAGCGCCCGGTGACCGGCGGCGCGCCGCTCCTGAGGGCCGTCCCGCACTTCCCGGCGGGCGCGCGACGACAGCTACGGCACCTCGCCGCATTGTCGGAACGTCCCCATACATCCAGTATGCGGACGTCCCTCCGCCGTGCGATGCCCCGCATCCGACGCCGCACGCCGATCCACCAGGAAGTGCGGGACAGCCCTCAGAACCCGCCGCCGTCGAAGCCGCCGCCGCCTCCGAGGCCGCCTCCGCCGAAGCCGCCGCCGTCGCCGAAGCCACCGCCGCCGAAGCCTCCCGCGTCGAAGTCGGAGCCGGAGAAGTCGCCGCCGCCCCAGTCGCCGCCCGCGCCTGGGCCGAAGTCGCCGCCGCCGTACTCGCCCGCGTACGCCGGGGTCGACAGCATCGAGCCGAGCATCGTGCCGACGAGCAGCCCGGGCAGCAGGCCGCCGCCGAAGTAGCCGCCCGCCCAGGGGCCGTAGGCCGGACCCGCCTCCCAGTAAGGCCGGCGGCGGCCGTCACCGACGTCGACGGTGCGGCTCATCGGGTCCTCGCCCTCACGCAGCCGGACCTCGTCGGCACCGCAGACCGGGACCTCACGGGACGCGCCTCCGGACGGGGTCCACAGGACGTCGGTCACCGAGGGGCCGTGGCGGGGGTCGAAGAAGCAGGGCGGCCGGCGGACGGGGAGCTCGTGGTGCTTACGGCGGGCGTCCAGAACCGCCAGGGAGAACCGGCCGTCCTCCAGGGCCTTGGTGACCCCGCGCACGTCGGAGGGGTGCCGGGCGTTCCCCATCCTGGACTTGGCCTCCTCGTACGAGTCGAGCGCGCGCTCGTAGTCCGCGCGCATCGCGTCGTCGGCGCCCGCCTCCGCGGGATGGAAGTCCAGCCGGTCCAGGGTCTCGCCGTACGCGGTGATGTCCTCGTCCACGACGACCCGGAGCTTGTCCAGCGAGGCCTGTTCCTCCGCATCCTTGCGCCTGCGGTTGCGGTGGCCGACCGCGAGGGCTGCCGCTCCGCCGGCCACGACGACACCGCCGAGCACGAGCAGCCCGGTCAGGGGTGCGCCGCTCGTGGAGCCGGTGCCCGTGCCGCCGCCGGACCATGAGGCGGGGGCGCTGCCCCTGGCCTGCTCGAGGGCACGGTCGACGAAGGCGTTGAGCTGGGTGGCGGCGTTCGTGTCGGCGCCGGGCGCCTTGACGGCGGTCACGAGGTTCCGCACCGCCCGGGTCGGCATCACCTGCGGGTCGGCGCCCGCGTCGAAGCCGTCACCGAGGCGGACCGCGTACACACCCGTGATCCCGGTGTCGGCGCGCAGGTTCCGCAGGAGGGTGTCGGGTGGGTACTGGGACGTCGCGGGCAGCACGGCCACGAAGACCGGCTTGCCGGCATCCTTGATCTTCTTCTCCAGGGCGGCCTTCTGGGAGGCCGGGAGCTGCCCGGCCGCCGCCGGATCGACGTACACCGGGCCCCGGCGCAGGGCCTGGGCGGCGTCGCCGATCGTGGAGGGGGCGGCCTGGGCCGCGGGGGTCGTGGCCAGCACCGCCGCCGACAGCATCAGCAGCAGGCAGGCCCACAAGGGGGCGAACAGCCTTTTCCGCATACTCCGAAAGTAACCCGGACGGGCGACGAATGCGTCACCCGTCCGGGTCCTTCCGGAGCTCTCAGACGGCGCGGTAGGCCGCTCGCAGCTTGGCCACCGCACCGGTCAGGTCACCGGTGAGCAGCAGGTGGTCGGCGTCGGCGAACGGCGCGGACACCGCCTGCGTCAGCTTTCCGCCCGCCTTCCGCTGGACCAGCAGCCGCGCCTGCTCCACGATCGCCCGGCCGGCCGGGGTCTTCCCCAGGCCCGCCTTCTGTGCGACGCGGGCGGTGACGGCGAGACCCGCGAGGGTGGCCTCGCCGCCCGCCGGGACCTTCTTCAGGGTGGTCAGGCCCCAGCCGTAGGGGAACTGCGGGTCGTACACCGCGTCACCGACGTTGACCGGCAGCTGCGACTCCGACTTCGGCCAGGTCACCGGGAGCCGGCCGGTGAAGGGACGCTTGCCGTAGAGCACGTCGGCCACGCCGTCGCCCTCCGTACCCGGCAGCCAGGAGGCCACCAGCGCGTCCATGTCCCCGAGCCGGTCGCCGATGAGCTGCGGGCGGCCCGAGACGACGAGGACGGCGCACTTCATCGCGGCGCAGACCGTGTCGACGGCCGCCTTGTCGGCGTCGGTCAGCTCCAGGTCGTGGCCGTTGCCGACGTCGCCGATGCCCTCCGCGTACGGCTTCTCTCCGACGACGACGACGCCGACGTCGTATCCCCCGGTCGGGGCGGTTGCGTCCTGGGAGTAGGTGGCCGACGAGGTGTTCTTCCTGATGCCCTCCAGGATCGTGGTACCCGTGGTGGTCCTGCCCGAGGAGCCCTGCCAGCTGACGGTCCAGCCGCCGGCCTGGTTGCCGAGGTCGTCGGCGTTGGACCCGGCCACGTACACCTTCTGGGACGCCTCGAGCGGGAGGACCGCGCCGTCGTTCTTCAGGAGCACCTGGGACTTGGCGGCCGCCTCGCGGGCGACGGCACGGTGCGCGGCGGAGCCGACGGCGTCCAGGTTCGTGGTGTCGGCGTACGGCTTCTCGAAGAGGCCGAGGCGGAACTTCTGGGTCAGGATCCGGGATACGGCGTCGTCGATCCGGGCCCGGGTGATCCGGCCGGCGCCGGCCTCGTCCTGGAGCGTCCTCGTGAACTCCTGGTACGCGGTCGGGACCATGATCATGTCGAGCCCGGCGTTGACCGAGGTGCGGACGTCGCTCGCGTAGTCACCGGGGATCTGGTCGATGGCCTGCCAGTCGCTGATGACGAAGCCCTCGAAGCCCATCCGGTCCTTGAGCACCCCGTTGATCATCTCGGCGTCGGCGTGCATCTTCACCGGGCCGGCGCCGTCGCCGATGATGTCCAGCGAGGAGTAGGAGGGCATGACCGTGCCGACGCCCCGCTTCACGGACTCGGCGAACGGCGCGAGGTGTACGGCTTCGAGCTCCTCGCGGGTGACTCTGGTGACGCCCTGGTCGATCGTGTACGAGCCGGTGGTGGACGAGCCGAACTCCGTGCCGCCGTCGCCGACGAAGTGCTTGGCGCTGGCCAGCACCTTGTCGTTGCGGTCCAGGTCCGTGCCCGAGGGGCGGCCCTGCATGCCGGTGATGACGGTCTCCATGGACTCGACGAGGGCCGGGTCCTCGCCGTAGGCCTCGTAGGACCGGCCCCAGCGCTCGTCACGGGTGACGCAGAGGCAGGGGGCGAAGTCCCACGGGACGCCGGTGGCGCGCACCTCGTTCGCGGTGACGGCACCCGTCCTCTGCGCGAGCTCCGGGTCGCGTCCGGCACCGATGCCGATGTTGTGCGGCATGATCGTCGAACCGATGACGTTGTTGTGGCCGTGCACCGCGTCCACGCCGTAGATCAGCGGGATCTGGAAGCGCGTGGCCTGGGCGCGCAGCTGGTAGGCGTCGATCATCTTCGCCCAGGCGGCGGCCGTGTTCGGGGTGGGTACGGAGCCCCCGCCGGAGAGCAGCGAGCCGAGGTCGTACGTGGCGATGTCGCCCGGCGACCTGAGGGCGTTGCGCTCGGCCTGGGTCATCTGGCCGGCCTTCTCCGCCGGGGACATCCGCGACAGCAGGTCGGCGACGCGCTTCTTCACCGGCAGCTTCGCGTTCTGGTAGGGCAGCCCGTGGGCGTCGATGACGACCTGCGGGTTCTCCTTGGGCGGCTTGGCCCCGGTGACGGTGAGTTCGAGGGGGATCGTCTCGGCCGGCTCGGCGCCCCCGTCCTTCGCCGTGGCCACGGAGACGGTGTGCGAGGTCCCGGACGCGGTGCCTGCCGGGAAGGTGTACGTGCCGGTGACCGGCGTGTAATCCCGGCCGGCCTCGGCGCTGCCGCCCTTGGTCGTGTACGCGACGGTGACGGGCTCCTCGATGGGGAGGGAGCCGGTCGTGGCGACGGAGACCTCGATGTCCGCCGTGGCACCCTCCGTGACCGGGTGCACCGCCGAGTCGACGACGACACTCGACTTCAGGGCGGGGTCGGCCTTCCCGTACAGCTCGACGGCGTCCATCGCGAAGGAGCCGGGTGCGCCGGTCGGCAGCGTGAGGGCGTAGCCCCACATCTCGTTCAGGCCGAGGACCTGGTCGATGCCGCCGACGGGCTGGTAGTCGGTCCGGTAGACGAAGTCCGCGAACGGGATCTCGACCTGGTGCCAGCCCTCCCAGTCGTCGGTGAACGAGGTGGTCCACAGCTCCGACGCGCCGCCGTTGGCGCCGCCGTCCTTGATCTCGAAGTGGATCCGCCTGCCGGAACCGGGCGGCAGGGGCGCGGTGTTCTGGCCGTACCACCAGAAGCGGATGCCCTTGTGGGCGGTCCAGTCCTTCGGGGGCCGGTCGACGGCGAACTCGTGGCTGAGCCCGCCCCAGGCGCTGATGTCGTAGGTGCCCTGGAGGACCTTGGCGCCCTCGGGGGCGTCGGAGCGCTCGGCGAACGACAGCGTCGGCCGGTCGTCCGCGTCGCCACCCCAGGTGAAGAGGGAGTCGGCGGGCGGGTTGCCGAGGGGGACCTCTCCCTCGAAGCGGTCGACGAGGACGGGCGCGGGCTCGTCCCCGCCGGCCGCCGCGCTGGGGACGGCTCCGGCGAGGAGCCCGGCGAGGACGGTGACGGCCGCGAGAGCGGCCGTGACCGGTCTCGCTCCGCGGCGGGCGCGGGGGTGCGGTGTGCGGGGCATGTGCGGCTCTCTTCCGTCCGTGTCAGTCGGTGCTGCTGTTACGGGTGAGGTGGATGGTGTCGCGGTACCACATGGCGCTGTCCTTGAGGGTCCGCGTCTGGGTGTCGTAGTCGACGCGGACGATGCCGAACCGCTTGTCGTACCCGTACGCCCACTCGAAGTTGTCCATCAGCGACCACGCGAAGTAGCCGCGGACGTCCGCCCCGCGCCGGCGCGCCTCGGACACGGCGGCGATGTGGTCGGCGAGGTAGGCGGTGCGGTCGGCGTCGGGGACGCTCCCGTCGGCCGCGACGGTGTCGTCGAACGCGGCGCCGTTCTCCGTGATGACGGTCGGCAGGGCGTAGTCGCTCTGGAGCCGCAGCAGCAGATCGGTGAGCTCACCCGGGGTGATCTCCCAGTCCATGGCCGTACGGGGCAGGTCCCGCTCCACCCCGCGGACGACGGGCAGGCCGTCGGCGCCGGTCGGTGAGCCGTCCTCGGTCACACCGGAGAACAGGGCGCCCCGGTAGAAGTTGACGCCGAGGACGTCGAGGGGGGTGGCGACGGCGGCGAGATCGCCGTCCCGGACGGGCAGTTCGACGCCCTGGGCCGCGAGGTCATCGACGACGTCCTGCGGGTAGCGGCCGTGGACGATCGGGTCGAGGTAGAGGCGGGTGCCCATGCCGTCCGCCCGGCGGCAGGCCTCGCGGTCGGCATCGCTGCCGGTCTCCGGGGTGGCCGTGCCGAGGTTGAGGGTGATGCCGAGTTCCAGCGGGCGGCCGCCCGCCGCCTCGCGCATCTGCCGGGCGGCGAGGCCGTGTCCCAGGAGCAGGTGGTGGACGGCGCCCATGGCGTCGCCCAGGTCCTTGCGCCCGGGGGCGTGCACCCCGTAGGCGTAGCCGAGCATCGCCGAGCACCACGGCTCGTTCAGCGTCGTCCAGTGCTCGACCCGGTCGCCGAGCGCCTCGTAGGCGAGCATGGCGTACTCGGCGAAGCGCAGGGCGGTGTCACGGGCCGGCCAGCCGCCCGCGTCCTCCAGCTCCTGCGGCAGGTCCCAGTGGTAGAGGGTGATCCAGGGGGTGACGTCCCTGGCCCGCAGCTCGTCGACCAGCCGCTTGTAGAAGTCGAGGCCCTTGGCGTTGGCGGGGCCCCGGCCGCCCGGCTGGATGCGCGGCCAGGCCAGCGAGAAGCGGTAGGTATCGACGCCGAGGCCCGCGATCAGCTCCACGTCCTGGGGCATCCGGTGGTAGTGGTCGCAGGCCACGTCGCCGTGCTCCCCGTTGTGCACGGCGCCCGGGACCCGGCAGAAGGTGTCCCAGATGGACGGGGTGCGCCCGTCCTCCGAGGCCGCGCCCTCGATCTGGTACGAGGAGGTCGCCACGCCCCAGCGGAAGTCGGCGGGGAGTCCCTGGACGGCGGCGGGCTGCGGGCTGCTGCGGGGCGTGACGAGGTTCATGGTCTCCGTAACTCCTCTTGGCCGGTGGGTGGGTGGGGCTGGAGCGGTCAGCGGTGCAGCCAGCAGGCGACCTCTCGGTCCTGGTCGGCGTCCGGCGCGGCGAGGACCGGGACCCGCGTGGCGCACGGCTCGAACGCCTTGGCGCAGCGGGGGTGGAAGGCGCAGCCGGTGGGCATCGCGGACAGGTGCGGGGGTGATCCGGGGATGCCGGTGAGCTCGCGGCGCGGGCCGTGCAGCGCGGGGAAGGAGTGCAGCAGGCCTTCGCTGTAGGGGTGGCGGGGGTCGCGGTAGATCTCGGTTGCGCCCGCCTGCTCCACGATCCGTCCCCCGTACATGATCGCGATCCGGTCGGAGAACTCGATCAGCAGCGATATGTCGTGGGTGATGAACACGACGGAGAAGGAGAGCCGCTCCCTCAGCTCCACCAGCGTGCGCAGGATCTGCCGCTGCATCACGACGTCGAGGGCGGTCGTGGGCTCGTCCATGATGACGATCTCGGGTTCCAGGGCGAGCGCCATCGCGATCATCACGCGCTGGCGCATGCCGCCGGAGAGCTGGTGCGGGTAGGCGGCGAGCCGGTCGGTGGAGATCCCGACGAGGCTCAGCAGCTCTTCGGCCCGCGCGGTCCGCTCGGCGGCCCGCATGCCGGGGCGGTGCGCGGTGAGTACGTCGGTGAGCTGGCTGTGGACCGTGTGCACCGGGTTCAGCGAGTTCATCGCCCCCTGGAACACGATGGACAGCTCCTGCCAGCGGAAGGCGCGCAGCTGCTCCGGTGAGAGGGCCAGGATGTCGATGGTCCCACCGCCCGGCCGGTGGTAGTGGACGTCGCCGCCGGTGATCACGCCGGGCGGGGAGAGCAGCCGGGTGACGGCGTACGCCAGCGTGGACTTCCCGGACCCCGACTCGCCCGCCAGGCCGAGGACTTCGCCGCGGTGCAGGGTGAGGTCGATGTTCCGCAGGGCACGGACGCCGCTCGCGCCGGTGCCGTAGTCGACGTCCAGGCCGCTGATGGTGAGGATCGGCTCGGCGGTCATGCGCTGTGCTCCTTGCTGGGCTGTCCGGCCGGCTCGCGCCCCTCGGGTGCGGTGGTACGGGCCACGGGGGTGAAGCCGACCCGCATCCGGACCGTTCGGGAGGCGCCCGTGGCGGTGCGCAGGCGCGGGTTGACGAACTCGTCGATGCCGAAGTTGATGAGGGAGAGGGCGGTGCCCAGCAGGGCGATGCACAGGCCGGCGGGGACGAACCACCACCAGGCCCCCTGGGCCAGCGCCTGGTTGGACTGGGCCCAGAAGAGCACGGTGCCCCAGTTCCAGTGGGAGATGTCGGCGACGCCGATGAAGGCGAGGGTGATCTCGGAGAGGATCGCGAAGATGACGGTGCCCACGAAGCCCGAGGCGATGACGGCGGTGAGGTTCGGCATGACCTCGAACAGGATGATCCGCCAGGTGGACTCGCCGGTGGCCCGGGCCGCCTCCACGTAGTCGCGCCGTCTGAGCGACAGGGTCTGGGCGCGCAGGACGCGCGAGCCCCAGGCCCACGAGGTCAGGGCGATGACGAAGGCGATCAGCAGGTCCCCGGTGTCCTCGACGAAGCTCGCGATGATGATGATCAGCGGCAGCCCGGGGATGACGAGGAAGACGTTGGAGAGCATGGAGAGGGCCTCGTCGGCGGCCCCGCCGAGGAATCCCGCGCTGACCCCGATGAGCACCGAGAGCACGGTGGCGAGGAAGCCGGCCAGGAACCCGACGACCAGGACCCCGCGGGTGCCGACCAGGATCTGGGAGAGGACGTCCTGCCCGGTGTGCGTGGTGCCGAACCAGTGGTCGGCGGACGGCGGTTGCAGCAGCTGGTCACTCATCGCGTCGGGGTCGTACGGGGCGATCCACGGGCCGATGACGGCGAGGACCACGAAGAACAGGAGGATGAGCAGACCGGTGCGGGTCTTGCCGCCGCGCAGGAAGCGGAGCCTGGCCCGGCCGGCCGCGGGCGGGACGGGGTCCGTGACGACTACGTCGGTGGTGGTGACGGCCATGGTCAGGGCCTCTCTTCCGGGACAGGCCGGAACAGGGAGCGTGGTCTGGTGCGTGCAGCCGCAAGGCGGAGGAGGGAGGCAACGCGGAGCGTTGTGGACTGACGACAACGCGGCGGATGTGCGTGCCAGGCCACGCGAGCCCGGCCTGTCCCGGAAGAGAGGCCCACTATGCCTCCTTGCGGGTGCGCGGGTCGAGGAGGGCGTAGGCCATGTCGGCCAGCAGGTTCGCGGCGAGCACGGAGAGCGTGATGATCAGGAAGACGCCCTGCATCAGCGGGTAGTCCTTCGCGCCGACCGCCTGGAGCAGCCGGAAGCCGATGCCGGGGTAGTTGAAGACCATCTCGACCAGCAGGGTGCCGCTGACGATGAAGCCCAGGGAGAGGGCGAAGCCGGAGATGTTGGGCAGGACCGCGTTGCGGGCGGCGTAGGAGAACATCACCCGTCGCTCGGAGAGCCCCTTGGCCTGCGCCACCATGACGTAGTCCTCCGAGGAGACCGTCACCATCATGTTGCGCATGCCGAGGATCCAGCCGGCCACGGCGCTGAGCACGATCGTGATGCCGGGCAGCACCCCGTGGTAGAGCGCGCTGGAGATGAACGGCCAGTCGAAGGCCGGGACCAGGGAGCTGTCGTAGCCGCCCTCGAAGGGGAACAGCGGCCACTTCACCGCGAACAGCGCGATCGCGATGAGCCCCAGCCAGAAGTACGGGACGGACGAGATGAAGGTGGTGACGGGCAGCAGCCCGTCGAGCCAGGATCCGCGCCGCCATCCGCTGTAGACGCCGATGCCGGTGCCGAGCAGGAAGCTGATCAGGGTGGTGATGCCGACGAGTGCCAGGGTCCAGGGCAGCGCGTCGGAGAGCACCTCTCCCACCGGGGTGGGGAAGTAGGTGAAGGACAGGCCCAGGTCGCCGTCGAGCAGGCTCGACCAGTAGCCGGTGTACTGCGACCAGAGCGACTGGTTCTCGTCGAGCCCGAACAGGGCCTTCAGCGAGGCGATGGCGCCGGTGTCGAGCTGTCCCTGGTAGCGGCTCATCAGAGCCTCGACCGGGTCGCCCGGCATCAGGCGCGGGATCAGGAAGTTGATGGTGATCGCGGCCCACGCGGTGACGGCGTAGAAGGCGAGCCGCTGGAGGACGTACTTCACTTCGCTGCCCCCTCGGCGGTGGCGCCGTCGTACAGCCAGCAGGCTGCCCACCGGCCGTCCGCCAGGTCGAAGCGCGGCGGCAGTTCGGTGCGGCAGCGCTCCATGGCCTTCGGGCAGCGGGGGTGGAAGCGGCAGCCGGCCGGCGGGTCGATCAGGGAGGGCGGTTCCCCGCTCCCCGTCTCCTCCTGCGCCTGGGCGTCGGCGACCCGGTCGGGGTCCGGCGCGGAGGCGATCAGCAGCTGGGTGTAGGGATGGGCGGGGTACTGGGTGACGGTCTCGCTGTCCCCGCCCTCGACGATGCGGCCCGCGTACATCACCAGGGTCGTGTCCGCGAAGTAGCGGGCGGACGCGATGTCGTGGGTGATGTAGAGGATCGCGAGGTGCAGCCGCTCCTTGAGGTCGCGCAGGAGGTTGAGGACGCCGAGCCGGATCGACACGTCCAGCATCGAGACCGGCTCGTCGGCCAGCAGTACCCGGGGGTCGGCGCCGAGCGCGCGCGCTATCGCGACGCGCTGGCGCTGGCCTCCCGACAGCTCGTGCGGGAACTTGTCCAGGAACTGACGGGGAGGGGTCAGCTGGACGCGTTCGAGCAGAGCCGCCAGGTTCTTCTCCAGTTCCTCGTCCCCGCTCCCCGCCCGGCCGTGGATCCTGAGGGCCCGGGTCAGGTGGTAGCGCACGGTGTGCACCGGGTTGAGCGAGGCGAACGGGTCCTGGAAGATCAGCTGGACCTGCTTGACATACCTGCGGAAGGACCGGCCACGCCCGGCCCTGACCGCCGTGCCGCCCAGCTCCACCTCGCCCGCGGTGAGCGGGTACAGCTGGGCGAGCAGCCGTGCGACGGTGGATTTGCCCGAGCCGGACTCCCCCACCAGAGCCGTGACGGTGCCGCGCCGGAGCTCCAGCGAGACGTCGTCGACGGCGTGGACGGTGCGGTGTCTGCGGGCGAGGAGATCGCCGGCGGTACGCCGTACGGGGAAGTGCTTGGTGACTCCGCGTGCTTCGAGGACCACATCGGTCCCGGTGCGCGCGTCTGCGGCCTGTTCGGTGGTCATGGTCGGTTCTTCCCCGTGCTTAGAGGGTGCGGCAGTTGAGGGGCGGGAGAAGGAGCGGGGTCAGGCGCGTGCAGCTGCAAGGCGGAGGATCGAGGCGACGCGGAGCGTTGTCGATCGACGACAACGCCGCAGATGCGCGCGCCCGACCCCGCGACGCCGCCCCCCGGCTGCCGGGCTCTCTCACTTGGCGGGCTTCAGGTTCAGCACGACTTCCAGCGCGTCGGGCTGGGTGTGCTGCGGCGCGGCGTACGGGTCGGCCTCGGTCGGCCAGCCCACCCAGTTCTTCGTGGAGTACTCGGCACCGATGGGGGCCGCGGCCGTCGGGATGACGGGGGCCTGTTCGACCATGATCTTCTGCAGGGCGTTCATGGCCGTGGTGCGCGCGGCGTCGTCCGTGGCGTTGGCGTACTGCTTGAGCAGGGCGGTGGCCTCCGGGCTCTGGAAGCGGCCGAAGTTGCCGAGCTGGGCGGTCTTGCCGACGGGCTGGAGGATCGCCCCGTCCATGATGTTCTGGTACATGTCGTACGGCGTGGCGCCGCTGTTGGTCCAGTGCAGGGTGGCGTCGAAGTTGCCGGTGGCGACGTCGGTCCCCCAGGCCTCCGCGGTCTGCGTCTTGACCTTGGCCTCGATGCCCAGCTGCTTGATGTTGTCCTTGATGATGGACAGCCCGGTGATGTAGTCGTTCCAGCCGGCCGGGTCGGTGAAGGTGAGCTCCACCGGCTTGCCGTCCGGGTCCTTCAGCACGCCGCCGCCGAGGGTGAACCCGGCCTCGGCGAGGATCTTCTTGGCGCCGGCCACATCGGGCTCCGTGGTGGCGTTCCTGTACTCCGGCGCGATGAACGACTCACCGGCGGGCAGCGGGATGCCGGTGGGGCTGGTGATCTCCGGGTAGAGGGTCGCCTCGGCCTGGACGTGGATGGCCTTGCGGTCGACGACCATGGCCATCGCCTTGCGCAGCGCCGGGTTGTCGAACGGCTTGCGGGCGGTGTTGAACCACAGCCCGTGGATGCCGAGGCCGGAGGGGAACCAGAGCTTGTGGTTCTTGGGGTCCTTGGCGATGTACAGCTGCTTGTAGTTCGGCATGAAGACGAAGGACCACTCGACCTTGCCGTTGGCCAGGGCCGTGGTCGCCGCGCTGTTGTCGTTGTACGCGGTGTAGCGCAGCTCCTTGACCTGGGTCTTGCCCTTCCAGTAGCTGGGCGTGGCGGTCAGGGTGGTGGTCTGCGGAGTGAAGGTCTTCAGCTTGTACGGGCCGGAGCCGACCGGGGTGCGGTTGGGCCAGGTCTCCGGGTTCTCGACCTTCTCCCAGACGTGCTTAGGCACGACGAACGTCGTAATGATCTTGTTCTGGTTGACGAACTGCGACTCCTTGAAGGTCAGGACGACCTTCCCGCCCTCGACGGCGATCCCGTCGTACGGGATGCCGTTGCCGTTCAGAGCCGGGTGCTTCTTCAGCAACTCGAAGGTGAACGCCACGTCGGCGGCGGTCAGCGGCTTGCCGTCGGCCCACTCGGCCCGCTCGTCCAGGGTGAAGGTGACCTTGCGGAAGTTGTCCTCCCAGGCCCAGTCAGTGGCCAGCCACGGGTCGCCCTTCTCGGTGGGGCGGATCTGGTTGGTCATCACCAGCGGCTCGTAGATCATGAACCGGTAGCCGAGGGTGGCGCTCGCCGAGGTGGCGAGGAACGGGTTGCTGTTGTCGGTCTGCGGTCCGTCCGGCTTGCCGAGGGTCAGCACCCCGGTCGCGCCGGCTCCGCCTCCCTTGCCGGCACCCGAATTGGCGGAGGAGCAGCCGGCGGCGAGCGCGACCACGGCGGTGGCTGCTGAGAGCGCTCTCAGAGTGTGGCGACGGCGTACGGACATGGCGACTCCAGAAGGACTGCGGCCGGAGGGATCCGGGAGGTGGACAGCGCTCGACGCGCCGGGTACGGGCGGTGCGGGGTGGGGCGGGCCGCTGCGGGCGGTGTGGTGCGGATGGCGCCTGCGGCGGGGTGCGGCTCGGGGCCGGGGGGCCGTGCGTCGTGGCCCCCGCCCGTTACGGCGCCGAGTGACGCACGACCAGTTCGGTGGGCAGCACGACCGGTCCGTCCGGTACGGCGGTGCCGCCGAGGTGGGAGAGCAGCAGCCGCGCGGCGGCCTCGCCCATCCGGCGGGTGGGCTGGTGCACGGTGGTGAGCGGGGGTTCGGTGTGCTCGGCCATCGGGATGTCGTCGAAGCCGACCACCGCGATGTCGTCCGGCACCCGGCGGCCGGCGACCCGCAGGGCCCTCAGCACCCCCGCCGCGGTGATGTCGTTGTGGGCGAAGACCGAGTCGAACTCCGTTCCGGACGCGAGAAGTTCCTCCACCGCGAGGCGGCCGGAGCGTTCGGTGAAGTCCCCGCGCACCACGAGATCGGTGGGCAGGACCGCGCGGAAGCCCGCGAGCCGGTCGCGTACGCAGCCGAAGTGCTCGGGCCCCGTGACGACCAGAGGTCTGGTGCGTCCGCCGGCCCGCAGATGACGGGCGGCCGACGCGCCCCCCTCGTGATTGGTGGTCACGACGGAGGGGAACTCCGGGTGGTGGCCGCGATCGTCGATGAGCACGATCGGGAGGCCGGACCGGTGCAGCTCGGTGAGGTGGGCGAGGGTGTTCTCCGGTTCGACGACGACGAGCCCGTCGAAGGCGCGCGCCGACACCTGGCTGGTGAAGCGCTCCACGGACTCCGCACCCCGGTTGCAGGTGAAGAGCAGGAGTCCGTAGTCGGCGGCCTCGACGGTGTCGACGACACCCTGCAGTACCTCACCCATCCACGGCCAGGTGAGCGAGGGCACCAGCATCCCGACCGTGCGGCTGCTGCCGCGGGCCAGTCCGACGGCGCCCGAGCTGGGCACATAGCCGAGATGTGCGATCACTTCACGAACACGGGCGGCCGTGGCACCGTCCACCTCGCCCTTGAGGTTGACGACCCGCGACACGGTCGTCTTGCTGACGCCGGCCTCACGGGCGACGTCGGCGATGGTGACACGCATCGGGGGCTCCAGGGGCAAGGCAGGACAGGACGGCCGAGAACACGTCGGTACCGGTTCCGCAACCGGTACCGGAACCGGTACCGGCGTTGCGGCTGGAGTTAACCGGGCCGGAACAGGGGCGTCAATACTTCACACCGAGATTGGTCGGGACCGGCGTCCTGAGCGGCTTCGGGAAGACAGACGTTCAGCTTGTGAACGCACCCCCTCTTGACGTGAGCACGTAACGGCAGTTCACTCACGGCTCGTTCCACGGCACTTCCCCCACACCTCTGCCGAGAAAGGCAGCAGCCATGATCCGAACCAGCAGGGCGCTGAGAGTCCTCGTCGCGACGGCGCTCGCGACCGCGGGCCTCGCCGGACTCTCCTCAGGTACGGCGCAGGCCGCCGATGAGACGGTGAACATCGCGCTGACCACCACGGACGACTCCGGCGGGCGGCACGTCACCCGCGGCCTCCAGGCGCAGGCACCGATCACCTTCGGCGCGGGGAACGGCTCCGCGGGCACGACCGTGACCGTCGACGAGAACACCCGCTACCAGACCTTCACCGGCGGCGGCGCCTCGTTCACGGACACGGCGGCCTGGCTGATGAAGGGCAGCGGTGCCCTCTCCCAGGCGACCCGCGACGCCACGATGAAGAGGCTCTTCTCCCCCACCGAAGGCATCGGGCTCTCGTTCGTACGCAACCCCATGGGCGGCTCCGACCTGGCGCGGTTCGGCTACACCTACGACGACATGCCGGCAGGGCAGACGGATCCGGGACTCTCCCACTTCTCGATCGCACACGATCTGCAGGACGTGCTGCCGCTGACCAGGCAGGCCAAGCAGCTCAACCCGGCACTGACGACCGTCGCCTCACCGTGGACGGCGCCGGCCTGGATGAAGGACAGCGGGCAGCTCAACGGTGGCTGGCTGAAGGCCGAGCACTACGGGACCTACGCCGGCTACTTCGTGAAGTACCTCCAGGCGTGGAGGGACCAGGGCGTCCCGGTCGACTACGTCACCGCGCAGAACGAGCCGACCTGCTGCTCCGGCTATCCGTCGATGAGCTGGAACGGCTCCGGACTCGCCTACTTCACCAGGAGCGAGCTGCTGCCGAAGCTCCGGTCCGCCGGCCTGGCGACCAGGGTCCTGGCGCACGACTGGAACTGGGACACCTACGACGCGTACGCCGCCCCCACGGTCGACGACGCGGAGGTGCGCAGCCACCCCAACTTCGGCGGGGTCGCCTGGCACGGCTACGGCGGCGACATCGCGAAGCAGACGGCGGTGCACGACCGGTACCCGCAGCTCGACGCCTTCCAGACCGAGCACTCGGGCGGCACCTGGATCGCCGACCAGCAGCGCGAGGACATGCTGAACATCATCGACTACACCCGCAACTGGGCGAAGTCGGTGACCAAGTGGTCCCTCGCCGTGGACCAGGACCGGGGCCCGCACAACGGCGGCTGCGGCACCTGCGACGGGCTCATCACCGTCCACAACGGGGACGGCAGGCACGGCCAGGTCGACTACACGGTCGAGTACTACACGATGGGCCACCTGACGAAGTTCGTCCGGCCCGGCGCCTCGCGCATCGCCTCCACGGCCAGCTCCACCGTGCCGAACGTGGCCTGGCGCAACCCCGACGGCTCCAAGGCCCTCATCGCCTACAACGGCTCCACCTCCGCGCGGCAGATGACCGTCAACTGGGGCGGCAGCACGTTCACCTACAGCCTGCCGGCCCGCACCTCGGCGACCTTCACCTGGTCGGGCGCCCAGTCCGGCACCCCCGGCACCAACGGAGCCCTCACCGGCCTCGCGGGCAAGTGCCTGGACGCCACCGGCAACACCGGCGCGGACGGCACACCCGCCCAGCTCTGGGACTGCACCGGCGCGGCCAACCAGCGCTGGACCCTCTCCGGTGACGGCTCGGTCAAGGCACTCGGCGCCTGCCTGGACGTCACCTCGGGCTCCACGGCCGACGGAGCAAAGGTGCAGCTGTACACCTGCAACGGCACGGGCGCGCAGCGCTGGACGTACGACTCCGCGACCGGGGACCTGGTCAACACGGCGGCGGACAAGTGCCTCGACGTGGTGGACAACTCCTCGGCCAACGGGGCACGCACGCAGATCTGGACCTGCACGGGAGCGGCGAACCAGAAATGGCGGCTGGGCTGAACGCCCCCGCGTCCGGGACCCGGTCCCTCAGCCGCCGTGCACGATCTGGATCAGATTGCCGCAGGTGTCGTCCAGGACGGCGGTGGTGACCGGGCCCGTCTGCACCGGCTCCTGGGTGAAGCGCACCCCGAGCCCGCGCAGCCGCTCGAACTCCGCGGCCACGTCGTCCACGGCGAAGGAGGTGGCGGGAATGCCGTCCTTGACCAGCGCCGACTTGTACGGCTTCACCGCGGGGTGTCCGTCCGGCTCCAGCAGCAGCTCGGTCCCGTCCGGATCGTCGGGCGAGACCACGGTCAGCCACCGGGCGGCGCCCCAGCGGGACCTCGGTCTTCTTCAGGAAGCCCAGCACGTCGGTGTAGAACCGCAGGGCCTTGTCCTGGTCGTCGACGAAGACACTCGACAGATGGATCCTCATGGGGTGCTCTCCGGGAGGTCGGGCCTGAGTCACCGGGCCGCGGTGCGCTCAGGGGATCGTCGTGCGGACCCCGGCCTGCCTATCACACCGCCGGCCCGCCCGTCCCGGCGAAGGGACGGGCCGCACCGCCCCCGGCACCGCCGGGGGCGGTGCGGGTGGGGCGGGCCGGACCCGGCCGGGCCCGGCCTGGGAGTCCCACCGGGGCGTGTCCCGGAAGACCCGCCGGGAAGTGCGGGACGGCCCTCAGTCGGTGGGCTCCACGCCGGCCCGCAGCAGCCCGTAGGTGTACGCGTCCTCCAGGGCCTGCCAGGACGCGGCGATCACGTTCTCGGCCACGCCCACCGTCGCCCAGTCGCCGGATCCGTCACCCGTCGTGATCAGCACCCGGGTGGTGGACTCGGTACCCGTACGGCCCTCCAGGATGCGGACCTTGTAGTCGATCAGCTCCAGCTTGGCCAGCTGCGGGTAGATCCGCTCCCCCTTGGCCCAGAGCTTCACGGTCGCCTCGTTGGCGTGCGTACCGTCGGGGCGGTCCTCGACGATGGCCCGCCAGGACTCGACACGGAAGTAGCGGCGCGGCCGGCCGTCGACCTCCGCGCGCAGCAGCAGCTCGAAGGAGGCGTCGGCCGCCTCGTAGGTGTAGCCCTTGAGCTCGCGCTCCTTGACCCGCTCGACGACACGGCCGACCAGCGCCCGGTCGCCACTCAGGTCGATACCGAGCTCCTTGCCCTTCAGCTCGATCGAGGCACGGCCCGCCATGTCCGACACCAGCATCCGCATGGTGTTACCGACGCGCTCCGGGTCGATGTGCTGGTACAGGTCCGGGTCGACCTTGATCGCGGAGGCGTGCAGTCCGGCCTTGTGGGCGAAGGCGGACACCCCGACGTACGGCTGGTGCGTGGAGGGCGTGAGGTTGACGACCTCGGCGATGGCGTGCGAGATGCGCGTCATGTCGGCGAGCGCGCCCTCGGGCAGGACGGTCCTGCCGTACTTGAGTTCCAGGGCGGCGACGACCGGGAAGAGGTTGGCGTTGCCGACCCGCTCGCCGTACCCGTTGGCGGTGCACTGCACGTGCGTGGCGCCCGCGTCCACGGCGGCCAGGGTGTTGGCCACGGCACAGCCGGTGTCGTCCTGGGCATGGATGCCGAGCCGGGCGCCGGTGTCGGCGAGGACGGTGGCGACGACGGCCTGGATCTGGGCGGGGAGCATGCCGCCGTTGGTGTCGCAGAGGATGACCACGTCGGCCCCGGCCTCGGAGGCGGTGCGCACGACCGACGTGGCGTACTCCGGGTCGGCACGGTAGCCGTCGAAGAAGTGCTCGCAGTCGACGAAGACCCGGCGCCCCTGCTCCCGGAGGTGGGCGACGGTGTCGCGGACCATCTCCAGGTTCTCCTCGAGCGTGGTGCGCAGGGCCAGCTCCACGTGCCGGTCGTGGGACTTGGCGACCAGCGTGATCACCGGCGCACCGGAGTCCAGGAGCGCCTTGACCTGGGGGTCCTCGGCGGCCTTGCCGCCCGCCCTGCGGGTGGCACCGAAGGCCACGAGCTGGGCGTGCTCGAAGGTGATCTCCTGCCGGGCCCGGGCGAAGAACTCGGTGTCGCGCGGGTTGGCGCCGGGCCAGCCGCCCTCGATGAAGCCCACGCCGAAGTCGTCCAGGTGCCGGGCGATGGTCAGCTTGTCCGCGACCGTCAGGTTGATGCCTTCACGCTGCGCCCCGTCGCGCAGGGTGGTGTCGAAGACATGGAAACTGTCGTCGGTGGCCGTGGCCTTGGTGGTCATGCTGATCTGACTCCTGTCGGGTGAGCGGATCCGGACGAATCGGCTCCACTTGCCCCCATCATCCCGCGTGCCTCGCCCCGGCCGTGGTGCGGGCCGGAAAACGAAAAAACCCCTCGCGGGTGCGAGAGGTCTGCGCGCGGGTCTGGGGCACGATGTCCGCTCCGTGCGTGATGGTCACGGGGCGGTCACTGCGGACCGGCGCGCCTGCTGCCGATAATCATGGCGGTCGAGGACACGCACGCAGTCTTGCACAGCCCGGCCGCCGCACTCCTCCCCGTCTCAGGATGCGGGCGGCGCGTCCACCGGGCCGGGCGCAGGGAGCGTTTCGTCCACGTACCGCCGTACCTCGTCCAGGACCCGCGCCCGGCCGGTACCGGGGATGCCGACCGTGACGTGGACGCTGAACCCGTCCATGAGGGCCCGGAGCCGGGTCGCGGCCCGGCCGGTGTCGACGGGACGGAACTCGCCCCTCGACACGCCCTCTGCCAGCAGTTCCACCAGGTCACGGTGCCAGGCGTCCTCGATCGCCGCCTGCCGGGCCCGGGCGTCGCCGTCGGCGTTCTGCGAGCGGTTCCAGACCTCAAGCCAGAGCGTCCAGTGCGGGTCGCGGTGGCCGGCGGGGACGTACAGGGCGATGTACGCGTCGAGCCGCTCGCGGGCGGTCCCCGGGCCGGCGAGCAGGGCCCTGCGCTCCGCGCCGAGCCGCCCCTCGCTCCACTCCAGGGTCTGGAGCAGCAGCTCGTCCTTCGTACGGAAGTAGTAGAGGAGGTGTCCGCTGCTCATGTGGACCTCGCGGCCCAGACCGGCCATGGTCAGGCCGTCCAGGCCGCGTTCGGCGACGGTGGCCATGACGGCGGCCAGGACGTCCTCCCGGGGCGGGGCGATGTTGCGGCGGCGCGGGGTGTCGGGCACGTTCTCAGATCCTGGGCTGTTGCTGCGTGATGCAGTGGATGCCTCCACCGCCGGCAAAGATCGTACGGGCGTCGACCGGTGTCACCGTACGGCCGGGGAACAGGTCGCCGAGGACGGCCGCCGCCTCGTCGTCCCTCGGGTCGTCGAAGGCGCAGAGGATCACACCGTCGTTGCAGAGGTAGTGGTTGATGTAGGAGTGGTCCGTCCAGCCGCCGTCGGAGCCCCGCAGTGTCCTGGGCGCCGGCATCTCCACGACCTCCAGGGGGCGCCCGCCCGCGTCGGTGGCGGCGCGCAGGAGCCGGACCGTCTCACGGGTGACCTCGTGGTCCGGGTGGGACGGGTCCGGCTGGACGTGCGCGACGACCAGACCGGGCCGGGCGAACGCGGCCACGATGTCGACATGGCCCAGGGTGCCGTAGGTGCCGTAGTCGCCGGTCAGGCCGCGGGGCAGCCAGACGGCCCGCTCCGTGCCGAGCCGGGCGTGGATCTCCGCCTCGACGGCCTCCCGGGTCCAGCCGGGGTTGCGTTCCCTGCCGAGCTGGACGGTCTCGGTGAGCAGGACGGTCCCCTCGCCGTCGACGTGGATCGCGCCTCCCTCGTTGACCAGCGGCGAGCGGTGCACGGGCACACCGGCGAGCTCCGCGACACCGCGGGCGATGTGCCGGTCGTGCTCCCAGCGCGCCCAGCTCTGCGCACCCCAGCCGTTGAACGTCCAGTCGACGGCGGCCAGCCGGGTGCCGTCGGTGACGAAGGTGGGGCCGATGTCCCGCATCCAGGCGTCGTCCAGGGGGCGGACGGCGATCTCGATGTCCGGGCCCAGGAGGGAGCGGGCGCCGTCCTCCTGGCCGGGACCGGTGACGACGGTGACGGGCTCGAACGCACGTACGGCGCGGGCGACGGAGGCCCAGGCCCTGCGCGCCTCGTCCAGCTCGGCGCCGGTGGCGAAGGTCGGATTGGGGCCGGGCCAGGCCATCCAGGTGCGCTCGTGCGGGGCCCACTCGGGCGGCATGCGGAAGGTCATGGGGAGGTCCTCGGGTCTTTCGTCCGGGTCGGGCCGGGTCGGGATGGGAGTCGGGGGTCGCCCGCCTGGGGACGGGGGCCGCCCTCGGAGGAACCCTCGGAGGAACCCTCAGAGGAAGTAGAGGCGGTTGAGGGAGACGGATGCGGCCGCCGGGGAGCGCAGCGGCTCGCCGTCCAGGGTGACCAGACCGCTGCCGGCGTCGACGGCCACCTGCCCGGTACGGGAGTTGAGACGCAGGTCGGCCGGCCCGATGCCGCGCGTGCCCCGGACCGCGACCCTGCGGCGGCGGGTGGGCAGGAGGTCGCCACCCAGCTGGGTGGCGGCCTCCGCGACGAAGGCGACGGAGAGATCGGCTGCGGTGGCTCCGTAGGCGCCGAACTGCGGCCCCAGGACGAGGGGTTCACAGGTGTCCGTGGCGGCGTTGGGGTCGCCGGTGACGCCGTACGCGGGGAAGCCGGACTTCAGGACCAGCTGGGGTTTGGCGCCGAAGAACTCCGGGCGCCACAGGACGATGTCGGCGAGCTTGCCCGCCTCGATCGAGCCGATCTCATGGGAGAGGCCGTGGGCGATGGCGGGGTTGATGGTGAGCTTGGCGATGTACCGCAGCACCCGGGCGTTGTCGTCGCCGGGGCCGTCGCCCTCCATCGGGCCGAGCTCGGCCTTCATCTTCGCGGCCATGGCGAAGGTGCGGCGCACGGTCTCTCCGGCCCTGCCCATGCCCTGCGCGTCCGAGGAGGTGATCCCGATGGCGCCCAGGTCGTGCAGCACGTCCTCGGCGCCCATCGTGCCGGCGCGGATCCGGTCGCGGGCCATGGCGGCGTCACCGGGCAGGTCCGTCTTGAGGTCGTGGACGGAGACGATCATGCCGTAGTGCTCGGCGACCGCGTCCCTTCCGAAGGGGAGCGTCGGATTGGTGGAGGAGCCGATGACGTGGGGGATCCCGGCCATCTTCAGCACGTCGGGTACGTGTCCGCCGCCGCAGCCCTCGATGTGGAAGGCGTGGATCGTGCGGCCGTCGAGCACGCTCAGGGTGTCCTCGACGGAGAGGCACTCGTTCAGCCCGTCGCTGTGCAGGGCGACCTGGACGTCGTACTCCTCGGCGACCCGCAGCGCGGTGTCCAGGGCGCGGGTGTGGGCGCCCATGTCCTCGTGCACCTTGAAGCCGCAGGCGCCGCCTTCGGCGAGCGCCTCGACCAGCGGTGCCTCGTGGGAGGACGAACCGCGGCCGAGGAAGCCTATGTTGACCGGCCACGCGTCGAAGGCGCCGAACGCGTGACGCAGGGCCCAGGGCGAGTTGACGCCGACGCCCCAGACCGGGCCGAACTCCTGGCCGATGACCGTGGTGACGCCGGAGGCCAGCGAGGCCTCCATGATCCGCGGGGAGAGCAGGTGGACGTGGGGGTCGACGGCTCCCGCCGTCGCGATCAGGCCCTCGCCGGAGACGATGGTCGTCCCGGTGCCGACGACCACCTCGACACCGTCGAGCGTATCCGGGTTGCCCGCCCGGCCGATCGCGGCGATCCGGCCCTCCCGGATGCCGACGGACACCTTCCGGATGCCCAGTACGGCGTCGATGACCAGGACGTTGCTGAGGACGACGTCGCAGGTCTCCCGGACTGCGGCGGCCTTGAGGTGCAGTCCGTCGCGGGCCGTCTTCCCGAAGCCGGCGAGGAACTCGTCGCCGGGCTTCTGGGCGTCGGACTCGACACGGACGGTCAGCCCGGAGTCACCGAGCCTGACCCGGTCCCCGGCGCGCGGGCCGTGCACGGCGGCGTACCCGTAGGGGTCCATCAGTGCTCCTCCTCTCCCGGCCCGGGGGACGTCCCGGCGTCCGCCGGGCCCTCGGGGCCGGGGCTCGTTCCGGTCCCGGTACCGTCTGCGGTCCCGGTACCGTCCGCGGCCCCGGGGTCGTCCGCGGTTCCAGTGCCGTCCGCGGTTCCGGTTCCGGTTCCGGTTCCGCGGAGCGTCCCGGTGCCGCTTTCGGGCCGGGCTCCGGTTCCGGCAGCCCTTCCCGCTCCGGCAGTCGTTCCTGACACGGGGGTCGTTCCGGTGCCGTCCGCGGTCCCCACTACGGTCCCGGTGCCGTCCGCGGTTCCGGCTCCGGTTCCTACGCCGGCTCCGGTACGTGTTCCGGTTCCGGTTCCGATTCCGATTCCGGGGAGCGTCCCGGTACCGCTCGTTCCGGTGCCGTCCGCGGGCCCGGCTCCGAGGTAGCCGCAGGCCGCCGCCCTGCGCAGCGCCTCCTCCTTCGCGCCGGGCGCGTCCAGCGGCCCGTCCACCAGGCCGGCGAAGCCGATCGCGATCCGATCGCCGCCGATGGGCACGAGACCCACCCGCGCGCTCTCCCCCGGCCCGAAGCGGACAGAGGAACCGGCCGGTACGCCGAGCCGCATCCCGTACGCCGCGGCACGGTCGAAGTCGAGCCGCGGGTTGGCCTCGAAGAAGTGGAAGTGGGAGGTCACGCTGACCGGTACGGCCGCGGTGTTGCGGACGTCCAGTCGTACGGCGGGCTCCGCCCCGGGCAGCGCGGGGCCGGGCCGGAGCGCGCCCGGGGCGTTCTCGCCGAGCGAGCCGCCGTCCAGGGGGCGACTGACGACCGCCAGCCGGGTGCCGTCCTCGAAGACGGCCTCCACCTGCACCTCGGTGACGATGTCCGCCACACCGGGCAGCACGTCGCCGGGCCCGAGGACCGCCCGCGCCGCCTCGATCGCCTCCGCCAGCCGGCGTCCGTCCCGGGCCGCCTCGCAGACGGTGTCGGCGATCAGCGCCGTCGCCTCGGGGACGTTGAGCCGGAGCCCGCGGGCGCGGCGCGCCCTGGCCAGTTCGGCGGCGCCGAAGAGCAGCAGCCGGTCGCGTTCGGTCGGGGTCAGCCGCACGTCACCGCACCTCCTTGTTGGAGCGTCACTCTAAACCATGTTTAGAGCGGCGCTCGAAATCCGGGGGCGGCGAAGGCCGCGCCCCGGTGCGGAGCGCGGCCTTCGAAGGGGACCGGACGGGCCTGTGGGCTAGGCCGTGTTGCGAAAGTCCCGTCTGCCCTCCGGGCAGACGACGCCACTTTCGCAACACGGCCTAACCGAGCCGGTGCATCCAGCCGTGGGTGTCCTCGGCGATGCCCCGCTGGATGTCCAGCAGCCGCTCGCGCAGCCTGACGGTGACCTCGCCGGGCGTGCCGTCACCCTGGACCCACTCGCCGTCCGCGGACTTCACGGTGCCGACAGGCGTGATCACGGCGGCGGTGCCGCAGGCGAAGACCTCGGTGAGGGTGCCGTTCCGGGTGTCGGCCCGCCACTGGTCGATGGAGACCCGGCCCTCCTCGGAGGTGTAACCGAGGTCACGGGCGACGGTGAGCAGGGAGTCGCGGGTGACTCCGGCGAGCAGCGAACCGGTGAGGGAGGGGGTGACGATCCGCTTGCCGCCGTCCTCCTGCTCGTACACGAAGTAGAGGTTCATGCCGCCCAGTTCCTCGACCCACTTGTGCTCGACGGCGTCGAGGTAGGCGACCTGGTCGCAGCCCTTCGCGGCGGCCTCGGCCTGGGCGAGGAGCGAGGCGGCGTAGTTGCCGCCGGTCTTGGCGTCACCCATGCCGCCGGGGACGGCCCGCACCCGGTCCTCGGAGAGCCAGATCGAGACCGGCTTCACACCGCCGGGGAAGTAGGCGCCGGCCGGAGAGGCGATGACGATGAAGAGGTACTCGTTGGCCGGTCGCACACCCAGACCGACCTCGGCGGCGATCATGAACGGGCGCAGGTAGAGGGACTCCTCGCCGCCGTGCGCGGGAACCCATGCCTCGTCCTGCCGGACCAGCGCGTCGCAGGCCGCGATGAAGGTCTCGACCGGCAGCTCGGGCATCGCGAGCCGGGCGGCGGAGCGCTGGAAGCGCGCGGCGTTGGCCTCGGGGCGGAAGGTGGCGACCGAGCCGTCGGGCCGGCGGTAGGCCTTGAGGCCCTCGAAGATCTCCTGCGCGTAGTGCAGGGTCATGTTGGCCGGGTCGAGCGACAGCGGGCCGTAGGGCACCAGCTGGGCGTCGTGCCAGCCGCGGCCCTCGGTCCAGCTGATCGTCACCATGTGGTCGGTGAAGTGCCGGCCGAAGCCGGGGTCGGCCAGGACCGCCTCGCGCTCCGCGTCGGACAGGGGGTTCGAGGAGGGCTTGAGCTCGATCGTGGGCGTCGTCATGAGTGGGTGTCCTTCACCGGTCTTGTGTGTGAGGGACCGCGCTCACGCCCGCTCCCGTCCGACTCGTGTCGGGCAGGTCGCAGGACGTCCGAGCTCTACCGCAAGCCACGGCCCCGCGTCTGATTATCGCTCGCGGGCGGCTCTGCACGAAATGGCACGTTTGCGGTGACGTGAAACGCGGTCCTGGGGTCGATGGTGGCACCCGGGGACCGCAAGGTGAAGCCGCCGGGTGCGGATGCGACCCGGCGGCTTCGAAGAGGAGTCGTCGGGTCAGCTCGCTACGCGTACTGCGAGCGCGTCGCCGATCTCGTCGGTGGAGCGTGCGGCGGCCCCGTCGCGTTCCGCCAGGTCGGCGGAGACGGCCTCCTCGATGCGGGCGGCCTCGGTCTCGTGGCCGAGGTGGCGCAGCAGGAGGGCGACGGAGAGGATCGTGGCCGTCGGGTCGGCCTTGCCCTGGCCCGCGATGTCGGGGGCGGTGCCGTGGACGGGCTCGAACATGGAAGGGAAGGCGCCCGTCGGGTTGATGTTCCCGGACGCGGCCAGGCCGATGCCGCCGGTCACCGCGGCGGCGAGGTCGGTGAGGATGTCGCCGAAGAGGTTGTCCGTGACGATGACGTCGAAGCGCTCGGGCTGGGTGACGAAGAAGATCGTCGCGGCGTCGACGTGCAGATAGTCGGTGGTGACCTCGGGGTACTCGGCCGCCACCCGGTCGAAGGTGTTCTTCCACAGGTGGCCCGCGTACACCAGGACGTTGTTCTTGTGGACCAGCGTCAGCTTCCTGCGCGGGCGCGCCGCGGCGCGGGCGAAGGCGTCCCGGACGACGCGCTCGACACCGTAGGCGGTGTTGACGCTCACCTCGGTGGCGACCTCGTGCTCCGTACCGGTGCGCAGGGAACCGCCGTTGCCCGTGTAGGGGCCCTCGGTGCCCTCGCGGACGACGACGAAGTCGATCTCCGGGCGGCCGGCCAGCGGGGTCGCGGTGTTCGGGAAGAGCTTCGACGGCCGCAGATTGATGAAGTGGTCGAAGGCGAAGCGCAGCTTCAGCAGGAGCCCGCGTTCGAGCACGCCCGACGGCACGGACGGATCGCCGATGGCACCGAGGAGGATGGCGTCGTGGGCCTTGAGTGCCTCGAGCTCCGCGTCCGGGAGGGTTTCACCGGTGCGGTGCCACCGCTGGGCGCCGAGGTCGTACTCCTTGGTCTCCAGCTTCACGTCCTGCGGAAGGACGGCGTTGAGGACCTTCAGGCCCTGGGTCACGACCTCCCGGCCGATACCGTCACCGGGGATCACTGCGAGATTGATGCTGCGAGACATGGATGCACCCTAATCCTCGTCCCACCCCATGACATCCACTGTCCACGATGCGGACGGACGTGGCTGTCACGTGGTGGGACCCGACTTTCAGTGGCCCGTGGATCCGCCGTTGTCCCGGCGGTCGAGGGCCCGCTGCAGGGCGGCGGCGGCGTTCGTACGCTCGGAGGCGGTGGGGCGAGGGGTGCGGCGGACGCGGCGGACCGTGGTTTCGGCCATGGGTGATCGACTCCTTGGGATCGCGTGGCTGTCGAGATCGGGACTTCGCGCGACGAGACGTCGGGGACGTGCGGTTCCGTGGCGTGATGCCCGGGACGTGACGTCGGGAACGGATTTCGAGGCGCCGGAAGGGCGGGGAGCCGGTGCCGCAGGGGTTGCCTGCTTCGGGCACGTGCTCACGACCGCCGGTCGCTGGATCGCGCGAATCGTTCGGCTCCTACAAAGCTAGGACACTCGGAGCCATCTGTCTCCACAGATACTCGGACTTCCTACTATCTGAGACGGCATCCCCGCCGGACAGGGACCGCCGTCCCGGGAGCGGGCCACCGGGGCGGCGGTCCGGAGGGCGGCGAACCCCTCAGAGCGGGACGGTGAGCTGCGCCCGGACGTGCGCGCGCAACACACCCGCCATGTCCGTCGCACCGCCGCCCAGGAGCCACTGCACCTGCAGCCCGTCCATCAGGGCGATCAGCTGCCGCCCCGCCGCGTCCGGGGCGATCCCGGCCCGCAGGGCGCCGTCCGCCCGTGCCTGCGCGTAGGCGAGTCCGGCCCCGGACACCGAATCGCGGTAGCGCCGTACGAAGTAGTCGTGGGCCGGGTGATCGGCCGCCGTGGCCTCCGCGGAAACCACCGTGAACAGTTCGACGATCCCGCGCCGGGTGGCGTTCAGCGCTGCCAGTTCGGCGTACCTGCGCAGCCGGCCGACGCCGGTGGTCCCGCCGAGCGAGAGCCACTCCCCGTCGACCTCGTCGCGGTGTTCGAGCACCGCGAGCAGCAGGGACTCCTTGGTCGGGAAGTGGTGCAGCAGACCGGGGTGCGAGATGCCGCACCGGCTCGCGATCGTCCGCAGCGACGCTCCCCGGTAGCCGGCCTCACCGAAGAGGGCCATGGCCTGCTCGAGAATCTCGCGCCGTCTCGCCCGGCCCTTCGCGTAGCCGCGCCGCGCTTCGGCCGCCACTCGCCACACTCCCGGTCACGGTCCGCCGGCGGGTCCGGCGGCTCAGCGCCCAGATTCGCACACCCGGAGATACCTACCACCTGGTCGGGATCGACTCTATGGTGGTCCGGAACCGTGTCGCGAAAGGACCGCCCGTGTCCCCCTCCCTGCCCTACCTGGACCCCTCGCTCCCCGTCGCCGAGCGGGTCGAGGACCTCCTCGGCCGTATGACGCCGGCGGAGAAGACCGGCCAGATGCTCCAGCTCGATGCCAAGGACGGCGTACGGCACCTCATCGAGGACCTGCACGTGGGGTCGATCCTGCACGCCTCCCCCGAGCGGATCCGGGAGGCCGGGGCGCTCACCGGGCGGACACGCCTGCGCATCCCGCTGCTGATCGCCGAGGACTGCATCCACGGCCACTCCTTCCGGGAGGGTGCGACCATCTACCCCACCCAGCTCGGCATGGCCGCGACCTGGGACGCCGGGCTCGTGGAGCGCATCGCCAGGGCCACGGCCGTCGAGGTGGCGGCGACCGGTGTCCACTGGACGTTCTCACCGGTGCTCTGCATCGCCCGGGACCTGCGCTGGGGACGGGTCGGCGAGACGTTCGGCGAGGACCCCCACCTCATCGGTGAGCTCGGCTCGGCGATGGTGCGCGGCTACCAGGGCGACGGCCTGGACGACCCTACGGCGGTCCTGGCCTGCGCCAAGCACTTCGCGGGCTACTCCGAGACGCAGGGCGGCCGCGACGCGAGCGAGGCCGACATCTCGCGGCGCAAACTGCGCTCCTGGTTCCTGCCCCCCTTCGAGCGGGTCGCCCGCGAGGGCTGCCGCACCTTCATGCTCGGCTACCAGTCCATGGACGGGATCCCCGTCACGGTGAACGACTGGCTCCTGAACGAGGTGCTGCGCGGCGAGTGGGGCTACACCGGCACCCTGGTCACCGACTGGGACAACGTCGGCCGCATGGTGTGGGAGCAGCGGATCTACGGCGACCACACCGAGGCCGCCGCCGCCGCTGTCCGCGCGGGCAACGACATGGTGATGACCACGCCGAAGTTCTTCGAGGGGGCGCAGGAGGCGGTCGCCCGGGGCATGCTCGAGGAAGCCGGGATCGACGCGGCGGTCCGGCGCATCCTGACCCTCAAGTTCGAGCTGGGCCTCTTCGAGGACCCGCGCCACCCGGACACCGCCCGGCAGACCGCGGTCCTCGGCAGCGCCGCCCACACCGAGCTGAACCTGGAGGCGGCCCGCCGCTCGCTGGTCCTGCTCACCAACGACGGCACCCTGCCCCTGGCCGGCGGCCTGCTGCCGGGGAAGGACGGCCGCGCCGTCGCGGAGCCCGGCACCCCACCGCGCACGGTCGCCGTCATCGGGCCCAACGCCGACGACGCGCAGACCCAGCTCGGCGACTGGGCCGGCTCCTCCGGCCAGGCGGACTGGCTGCCCGACGGCCATCCCCGCTCCATGATCCGTACGGTGCTCGACGGCTTCCGCGCGCACGTCCCGGCCGACTGGACCGTCTCCTACGCCCGGGGAGCCGACATCCTCACCGTCGGACCCGATCCGGAGGGCGCGTACTTCCCCGACGGGCAGCCCCGGCCCGAGGTCGTCGTCCCGGCGGAGCCGTCCGAAGTCCTGATCCGTGAGGCGGTCGCCGCGGCCGAGGCCGCCGACCACGTCGTCGCCGTCGTGGGCGACCGCATCGAACTGGTCGGGGAAGGACGTTCGACGGCCACCCTGGGACTGGTCGGCGACCAGGTGGCGCTGCTCGACGCCCTCGCCGCGACGGGCAAGCCGCTCGTCGTCGTGGTCATCAGCTCGAAACCGCTCGTGCTGCCGCCCTCGGCGCTCGGGGCGGCGGCGATCCTGCACGCCTGCAATCCGGGCATGCAGGGCGGCCGGGCCGTCGCCGAACTGCTGCTCGGGCTCGTCGAGCCGTCCGGGCGGCTGCCGATCTCCTTCGCCCGGCACGCCGGCCAGCAGCCGACGTACTACAACCAGATCCGCGGCCAGCACGGCACGCGGTACGCCGACCTCACCCAGCGCCCGGCGTTCGTGTTCGGCGAGGGCCTGAGCTACACCACGGTCACGTACACGGACCTGGAGGTGCTCACCCCGGCCGTCGGCCCGGACGACACGGTGCGGGCGCGCGTCACCGTGCGCAACACCGGGGCCCGCCCCGCGCTGGAGACGGTGCAGGTCTACCTCAGTGACACGGTGACGTCCGTGACGTGGGCGGAGAAGGAGCTGAAGGCCTACCGGCAGGTGCCGCTCGCGCCGGGCGAGGAGCGGCAGGTCTGTCTGGAGGTACCGGTGTCCGCATGCACCCTCGTGGACGCCCGGGGGACCCGGGTCGTCGAGCCCGGCGCCTTCGAACTGCTCGTCGGCCCGTCCTCCCGCGACGACGCCCTGCTGCGGGCCGGCTTCACGGTGAAGGGCTGAGGACGGGTCCCGATCAGAGCACGTCGCCGTCGCGCCAGTCGAAGAGGAGGGTCCCCTCGCGGGGGAAGGGCAGCGGGCCCCCGGCCACGCCCCGGAGGTAGGTGCTGCCCTCCTCTTCCGGCAGCGGTACCGTCCCGTCCGGGCCGAGCGCTGCCAGCCGCCCGGGCCAGGCCTGCCAGCCGCGCCCCGCGTAGAGCGGGGCCCCGGACGCGGACGCGGAGAGCGCGCCGAAGGCGTAGGCCCCGTCGAGGACCCGCTCCAGCGCGGCCATCACCTGGCCGCCGAGCCCTTCGCGGCGCCGGTCGGCACGGACGGCGACGCCTTCGGCGTACCCGGTCCGGTAGGCACGGCGGCCGTGGACCACCCGGCGCTGGACCACGCTGCCGTGTGCGAGGAGTTCGCCGCCGTCGAGGACGCGGGCGTGGATGCCGCCCAGAGTGTGGTCCCAGTCGTCGTCGGCGAAGCCGCCGTCGAAGGCGGTGTCCAGGAAGGTGCGGATCGCGGCCAGGTCCGCGGCGGCCAGCTCGTACGTGTGGGCGGTGTGCAGGCGCATGGCGCCACCCTGGCACCCGGCCCCGGTGCGGCGCACCCGGATAGGTGGAAACCGCCTCCCGGCAGGCGGGGGGAGCCGGCCGGGAGGCGGGGTGCGGGGCGGGGCGCAGGCGCGCCCCGGGGCGTCAGCCCTGGTGGGGGTAGGTGTACTCGGTCGGCGGGACCAGCGTCTCCTTGATGGCGCGGGTCAGCGTCCAGCGCTGCAGGTTCTGCGGGGCGCCCGCCTTGTCGTTGGTGCCGGAGGCGCGGCCGCCGCCGAAGGGCTGCTGGCCGACGACGGCGCCGGTGGACTTGTCGTTGATGTAGAAGTTGCCCGCGGCGTAGCGGAGCTTCTCCATGGTGTACGCGGCCGCCGCGCGGTCCTTGGAGATGACCGCGCCGGTCAGCGCGTAGTCGGACACCGACTCCATCTGCTCCAGCATGGCGTCGTACTTCTCGTCCTCGTACACGTGGACGGCGAGGATCGGGCCGAAGTACTCGGTCGTGAAGACCTCGTTGGACGGGTCGTCGCACACGATGACGGTGGGGCGGACGAAGTAGCCCACGGAGTCGTCGTAGGTGCCGCCCGCGACGATCGTGCAGGACGGGTCGGCGGCAGCGCGGTCGATCGCGGCCTTGTTCTTCGCGAACGCGCGCGCGTCGATGACGGCGCCCATGAAGTTCGACAGGTCGGTGACGTCCCCCATGGTCACGGCGTCGACCTCGGCGGCGAACTCCTCCTTGAACCCGGAGTTCCAGATGGACGCCGGGATGTACGCGCGGGAGGAGGCGGAGCACTTCTGGCCCTGGTACTCGAACGAACCGCGGGTGAGCGCCGTCTTCAGGACGGCACGGTCGGCGCTCGGGTGGGCGACGACGAAGTCCTTGCCGCCGGTCTCGCCGACCAGTCGCGGGTAGGTGCGGTAGGTGGCGATGTTGTTGCCGACGGTCTTCCACAGGTGCTGGAAGGTGGGCGTCGAGCCGGTGAAGTGGATACCCGCCAGGTCGCGGTGGTTCAGCACCACGTCGGAGACGGCGATGCCGTCGCCGGTGACCAGGTTGATGACGCCCTTGGGCAGGCCGGCCTCCTCCAGGAGCTGCATGAGCAGCACGGCGGCGTGGGTCTGCGTCGGGGAGGGCTTCCACACCACGACGTTGCCCATGAGGGCGGGCGCGGTGGGCAGGTTGCCGGCGATGGCCGAGAAGTTGAACGGCGTGATCGCGTAGACGAAGCCTTCGAGCGGGCGGTGGTCCATGCGGTTCCAGACACCGGCCGAGTTGGCCGGGGGCTGCTCGGCGAGGATCTGGCGCGCGTAGTGCACGTTGAAGCGCCAGAAGTCGACGAGCTCGCACGGGCAGTCGATCTCGGCCTGCTGGGCGGTCTTGCCCTGGCCGAGCATCGTGGAGGCGGCCAGCGTCTCGCGCCAGGGACCGGCGAGCAGTTCGGCGGCGCGCAGGATGATGGCGGCGCGGTCGTCGAAGGACATGGCCCGCCAGGCCGGGGCGGCGGCGAGGGCCGCGTCGACGGCGTCCTGGGCGTCCTGCCGGGTGGCGCCGGCGAAGGTGCCGATGACGGCCTTGTGGTTGTGCGGCTGGACGACGTCCACGCGCTCACCGCCGCCCATGCGCTTCTCGCCGCCGATGGTCATCGGCAGGTCGACGGGGTTCTCGGCGAGCTCCTTGAGCTTCGCCTCCAGCCGGGCGCGCTCGGGGCTACCGGGGGCGTAGCCGTGGACCGGCTCGTTGACCGGCGCGGGGACCTGGGTGACAGCATCCATGAGTGCCTTGTCTCCTTGGTTGAGGTGGGTGGTCGGCCGGGCGGGTCAGCCCTTGGTGACGACGGAGCGGGCGAAGAAGAGGAGGTTGGCCGGCTTCTCCGCGAGGCGGCGCATGAAGTATCCGTACCAGTCGGTGCCGTACGCCGTGTACACGCGCATCCGGTGGCCCTCGGCCGCGAGCCGGACGTGCTCGTCGCTGCGGATGCCGTACAGCATCTGGAACTCGTACTCATCCAGTTTGCGCCCCGCCTGGCGGGCGAGCTCCTGTCCGATGGCGATGAGCCGCGGATCGTGGGAGCCGATCATGGGGTAGCCCTCGCCCAGCATGAGCGTCCTCAGGATGCGCACGTACGCCTTGTCGATCTCGGCCTTGTCCTGGTGGGCGACGGAGGCGGGCTCCTTGTAGGCGCCCTTGACCAGGCGGACCCGGCTGCCCGCGGCGGCGAGGCGGCGGGCGTCCTCCTCGGTGCGGAACAGGTAGGACTGGATGACGCAGCCGGTCTGCGGGAAGTCCGTGCGCAGTTCCTCGTGGATGGCGAACATCGAGTCCAGGGTGGTGTGGTCCTCGGCGTCCAGCGTGACCGTGGTGCCGATCGCGGCGGCGGCCTCGACGACGGGGCGGACGTTGGCCAGGGCGAGCGCGTGGCCGCCCTCCAGCGACTGGCCGAACATCGACAGCTTGACCGACATCTCGGCCCGGGTGCCGAGACCGAGCTCCTTCAGGCGGCCGACGAGCTCCAGGTAGGCGTCGCGCGCGGCGGCGGCCTGCTCGGGGGTGGTGATGTCCTCCCCCACGACGTCCAGGGTGACCTCGAGGCCCTTGGCCGCCGACTCCTGGATGACCGGGACGACCTGGTCGACCGTCTCACCGGCGATGAACCGGTCGACGACCTGCTTGGTGCCCGGGGCGGCCGAGACGAAACGACGCATCGTGTCGCTGCGGGACGCGGCGAGAATCACGGGACCCAGCACGGGGCACCTCCACGGAAGGTTACGGACGAAGGCCGGACCGGCAGCCGGGTGAACGGACCGGGTCGGCACGGAGAACCACTGTGAAATCTAGGGACGGCCCCGACCCCGTGCCATCGACACCTGTCACGCATCTGCTCCCACCCCTTCAGACATATGTCTGAAGGGGTGGGAGGATGGCCGGGTGAAAGGCGATTACCAGGAGCTGGTCGACGAGATCTCCGCGCTGCTCGGCGCCCCGGCCACGCTGGAGAACCGCGATTTCGGGCTGGTCGCCTTCGGAGCCCACGACAGCGACGACGACACGGCCATGGATCCCGTCCGGACCCGCTCGATCCTGACCCGGCGCTCCACCCCCGCGGTCCGCGCCTGGTTCGAGGGCTTCGGCATCACCCGCGCGACCGGCCCGGTCCGCATCCCGGCCGCCCCGGAGGCGGGGGTGTACCGGGACCGGATCTGTCTCCCAGTACGCCATCGGAGTGTCGTCCTCGGGTACGTCTGGCTGCTCGACACGCGGCCCGGGCCGACCGACGCGCAGCTGAGGGCGGCCATGGACGTGGCGGCCCGGATCGGGGCGCTGCTCTCCGACGAGGCGCGGGCGGGCGCGGATCTGTCCCGGGAGTTCGGTGCGGCGCTCACCGCGGGGCGCGGCCGGCAGCGCGAGACGGCACTGGCGGCCCTGCGGGAGGCCCTCGGAGCGGACGCGGACGGGCTGCACACCGTGGTGTGCGTGGCCCCCTGGCCGGACGAGTCCCCGTCGGTGCGTACGGTGCCCTCGGCCGCGGCCCTCGCCCCGGTCACCGGAGCGGGCCCCGCGCGCTGGCGGCACTCATCCGGCTGCGCGCCCCCGACGCCCTGGACCCGGCGACGGCGGCGGCGGAGCGGCTGCGGGCCGCGGCGGGTCCGGCCGCCGCGGGCGGAACCGCGGTCGCCGGTGGGATCGCGCACCCCCGGCGAGGGCTCGCGGAGCTGGCCGACTCCTGGTACGAGGCCCTGTCCGCCGCCCGTGCCGCCTCGGCGGAGCCACGTCTGGGCCCGGTCGCCGACTGGTCGGCGATCGGCCCGTACCGGCTGCTGACCACGCTCCCCCGGTCCCCGGGCGCCCCGCCGGATCCCGCCGTACGCGCCCTGTTGACCCCGCCGAACACCGAACTGGCCCGCACCGCGGAGGTGTTCCTCGACCGCGCGGGCCAGGCGAGCCGCGCGGCCGCCGAACTGGGTATCCACCGGCAGACCTTGTACTACCGGCTCGCCAGGGTCCAGCAGCTCACCGGCCTCGACCTCAACGACGGTGAGGCCAGGCTCCTGCTGCACATGGCGCTGAAGGCCGCCCGGCTGTGGGCCGGTCCCCCGGATGAGTACACCGCGGGCGGTTCCTGAGTACGGCAGCGGAGGAGGACGGCCCTGCCGGCACGGTGAACTGGGCGCATGAGCAACAGCGTTCGGACACACCTCCCACACCCCGTCGCGGCCGGCCCCGCCGCCCGTCCGGAACCCGACCCCGGCTGGTGGGTCCTGCCGCTGACCGGGACGGTCCTGGCACCCGTGCTCGCCGTCGTGGTGTCGGGGGCGGACCACCTGTTCGCCGGCAGGGCGTTCCTGCTGACCGGGGGCCTGGTGCTCGCGTACGCACTGATCCTGCCGAGCTGGTTCCTGGCCCGGACGGCGGACCGCCGGCGCCGGCGGGGCGACCTCGTCCTCGCCGGCTGCGCCTGCGCCGCCGGGCTGCCGTCCCTGCTGACCGCACTGGGATGGGCCGTGTTCCTCGTCATGCTGTGCACGGGCGGTGTCAACGGCTGAACACCCGCCCGCGCGGACGACACGCACCCCTGCGACACCGCGGCCCCGCACACACGACCGCACCCGGCGGCGGGAGATGCTCCGCGCGCCGGGTGCGGTGTCGGGACGGGGTACGGATCAGTCGGTGAGGTTCACCGTACGGGCCGACGTGGCGCCGATCTCCTCGGCGATCTCGGTCAGGACCGACTGCGGCACGGTGTCGTCGACGGTGAGGACGACGAGCGCCTCACCGCCGGCGTCCTGCCGGGACACCTGCATGCCGGCGATGTTCAGACCGGCCTCGCCCAGGATCTTGCCGACCGCGCCGACGACGCCGGGACGGTCCTCGTACCGCAGGACGACCATGTGGTCGGCGAGCGCCAGGTCCACGTCGTGCTCGCCGATGGCCACGATCTTGCGGAGGTGCTTCGGTCCGGCCAGGGTGCCGGAGACCGCCACCTCCTCGCCGTCGGCCAGCGTGCCGCGGACGGTCACCACGTTGCGGTGGTCCGGAGACTCCGAACTGGTGGTCAGCCGCACCTCCACACCGCGCTCCTGGGCGAAGAGCGGGGCGTTGACGTAGCTGACGGTCTCGTCGACGACGTCCTCGAACACGCCCTTGAGCGCGGAGAGTTCGAGCACCTTCACGTCGTGCTGGGTGATCTCGCCGTAGACCTCGACGTCGAGGCGGGCCGCGACCTCTCCCGCGAGCGCGGTGAAGATACGGCCGAGCTTCTCGGCGAGCGGCAGCCCGGGGCGGACGTCCTCGGCGATGACCCCGCCCTGGACGTTGACCGCGTCGGGCACGAGCTCCCCGGCGAGGGCGAGACGGACCGACTTGGCGACGGCGATGCCGGCCTTCTCCTGCGCCTCGTCGGTGGAGGCACCGAGGTGCGGGGTGCAGACGACCTGGTCGAACTCGAACAGCGGGGAGTCCGTGCAGGGCTCCTTCGCGTACACGTCCAGACCGGCGCCGGCGACCCGGCCCTCCTTGAGGGCGGAGGCGAGTGCCGCCTCGTCGACGATGCCGCCGCGGGCCGCGTTGACGATGCGCACCGAGGGCTTCACCTTGTGCAGCGCCTCGTCGCCGATCAGACCGAGCGTCTCGGGGGTCTTGGGCAGGTGCACCGTGATGAAGTCGGAGACCTCGAGCAGCTCGTCCAGCGAGAGGAGCTTGACGCCCATCTGCGCCGCCCGCGCGGGCTGCACGTAGGGGTCGTACGCGACGATCTTCATGCCGAAGGCGGACATGCGCTGCGCGACCAGCACGCCGATGCGGCCGAGGCCGACGACGCCGAGGGTCTTCTCGCTGAGTTCGACACCCGTGTACTTCGAACGCTTCCACTCGCCGTTCTTCAGCGCCGTGTTGGCCTGCGGGATGTTGCGCGCGGTGGCGACGAGCAGGCCGCAGGCGAGCTCGGCCGCCGTGACGATGTTGGACGTCGGCGCGTTGACGACCATCACACCGGCCTTGGTGGCCGAGGAGACGTCGACGTTGTCCAGGCCGACACCGGCGCGGGCCACGACCCTGAGCTTCTTCGCGGCGGCGATGGCCTCGGCGTCGACCTTGGTGGCGGAACGCACCAGGATGGCGTCGACGTCGGCGATCGCGGGGAGGAGTTCGGCGCGGTCGGCGCCGTTGCAGTGCCGGATCTCGAAATCCGGACCCAGTGCGTCGACCGTGGCGGGCGACAGCTCTTCAGCGATGAGTACGACAGGTTTCGAGCTCACGTGTGTCCTCACAAGTCCAGTGCGGACGGCCGTCCCGACGGCCGCAGGCGGTGGAGGGGCTAGCCGCGTGGAAGACGCACGACACTGTGGGCCCTGACGCGTATATGTGTTGAGAAGTGTAGTCATGCGGCCGGACGCGGTCTGCGCCCTGGTGGAAGGATCACCCGCACGGGGTGGACGGTCTGTACAGCCGTACGGTGCCGCCCCTGCCACCGCCCCTCCCCGCAGTGACACGGGGTGTGGGGCCGGCCCTGCGCCGGGGGCGGACCCGGGTGGGTCCGCCCCCGGCGAGCACTCAGGCTTCCTCGTTCTCCACCCAGCTCATGAGCTTGCGCAGCTCCTTGCCGGTGGTCTCCAGCAGGGACTCGCTGTCGGCCTTCTTGTACTCGTTGTACTTGGGCAGGCCGTTGTGGTACTCGGCCATCCAGTTCTTGGCGAAGGTGCCGTCCTGGATCTCGGCGAGGACCTTCTTCATCTCGGCCTTGGTGGCGTCCGTGATGATGCGCGGGCCGGTGACGTAGTCGCCCCATTCGGCGGTCTCCGAGATGGACCAGCGCATCTTCTCCAGGCCGCCCTCGTACATGAGGTCCACGATGAGCTTCAGCTCGTGCAGGCACTCGAAGTACGCGATCTCCGGCTGGTAGCCGGCCTCGGTCAGGGTCTCGAAACCGGCCTTGACCAGGGCGGCGGTGCCGCCGCAGAGGACGGCCTGCTCGCCGAACAGGTCGGTCTCGGTCTCCTCGGTGAAGGTCGTCTTGATGACGCCGGCGCGGGTGCCGCCGATGCCCTTCGCGTAGGAGAGGGCCAGCTCCAGGCCCTTGCCGGTGGCGTCCTGCTCGACGGCCACGATGCACGGGACGCCGCGGCCCTCCTCGTACTGGCGGCGGACCAGGTGGCCCGGGCCCTTGGGGGCGACCATGCAGACGTCGACGTCGGCCGGCGGCTTGATGAAGTCGAAGCGGATGTTCAGGCCGTGACCGAAGAACAGCGCGTCGCCGTCCTTGAGGTTGTCCTTGACGGACTCCTCGTAGACCTGGGCCTGGATCGGGTCCGGGACGAGGATCATGATGACGTCGGCCTCGGCGGAGGCCTCGGCCGGCGTCACCACGCGCAGGCCCTGCTCCTCGGCCTTGGCCCGGGACTTCGAACCCTCGTGCAGACCGACACGGACGTCGACACCCGAGTCACGCAGCGACAGCGCGTGGGCGTGGCCCTGGCTGCCGTATCCGAGGATCGCGACCTTGCGGCCCTGGATGATGGACAGGTCGGCATCGTCGTCGTAGAACAGCTCGGCCACTGGGTCTTCTCCTTGGTGTGCAGGTGTTGCGTCCCACCGTACGGCGGGGTGCTTCGGATACGTTGCGGGGTCTCGCCATGCGAGCGGCGTGGCCGCCCGGGATGCTTACGCCGTGCGGTCGAGTGCGCGCAGGGAACGGTCGGTGATCGAGCGCGCGCCGCGCCCTATGGCGATGGTGCCGGACTGGACGAGCTCCTTGACGCCGAACTGCTCGAGCATCTTGAGCATGGCCTCCAGCTTCTCGGCGCCTCCGGTCGCCTCGATCGTGACGGCCTCCGGGGAGACGTCCACGGTCTTGGCGCGGAACAGCTGGACGATCTCGACGATCTGGGAGCGGGTCTCGTTGTCGGCGCGGACCTTCACCAGGACGAGCTCCCGCTGGATCGCGGCGGAGGGCTCGAGTTCGACGATCTTCAGGACGTTGACCAGCTTGTTGAGCTGCTTGGTCACCTGCTCCAGGGGCAGGCCCTCGACATTCACGACGATGGTGATGCGGGAGATGTCGGGGTGTTCGGTGGTACCGACCGCGAGCGAGTCGATGTTGAAGCCGCGGCGGGAGAACAGGGCCGTGATACGGGCGAGGACGCCCGGCTTGTTCTCGACCAGGACGGAGAGCGTGTGCTTGGTGGACATGGAGTCGGTCTCTCTCTGTCTCTCAGTCGTCTTCGTTGTCGCCGAAGTCGGGGCGGACACCGCGGGCTGCCATGACCTCGTCGTTGGAGGTGCCTGCGGCGACCATCGGCCACACCATGGCGTCCTCGTGGACGATGAAGTCGATGACGACCGGGCGGTCGTTGATCGCGTTGGCCTCGGCGATGACCTTGTCGAGGTCGGCCGGGTCCTCGCAGCGGATGGCGTAGCAGCCCATGGCCTCGGACAGCTTGACGAAGTCCGGCACGCGGGTGCCCTTGGCGGGGACGCCGTCGCTGTCCGCGCCGGAGTGCAGCACGGTGTTGGAGTACCGCTGGTTGTAGAAGAGCGTCTGCCACTGGCGGACCATCCCGAGCGCGCCGTTGTTGATGACGGCGACCTTGATCGGGATGTTGTTGAGCGCACAGGTGGTGAGTTCCTGGTTGGTCATCTGGAAGCAGCCGTCACCGTCGATCGCCCAGACCGTACGGCCCGGCATGCCGGCCTTGGCGCCCATCGCGGCCGGGACCGCGTACCCCATGGTCCCGGCGCCGCCGGAGTTCAGCCAGGTGGCGGGCTGCTCGTAGGTGATGAAGTGGGAGGCCCACATCTGGTGCTGACCGACGCCCGCCGTGAAGATCGTTCCCTCGGGGGCGAGTTCACCGATGCGCTGGATGACCTGCTGCGGGGAGAGACTGCCGTCCTCCGGCAGGTCGTAGCCGACCGGGTAGGTCTCGCGCCAGCGGTTGAGGTCCTTCCACCACGCGCCGTAGTCGCCGGTGTTGCCCTCGGTGTGCTCGGCCTGGACCGCCTGGACCAGGTCGGCGATGACCTCGCGGGCGTCACCGACGATCGGGACGTCGGCGGCGCGGTTCTTGCCGATCTCGGCCGGGTCGATGTCCGCGTGGACGATCTTGGCGAACGGGGCGAAGCTGTCCAGCTTGCCCGTCACGCGGTCGTCGAACCTGGCCCCGAGCGCGACGATCAGGTCGGCCTTCTGCAGCGCGGTGACGGCGGTGACCGAACCGTGCATGCCGGGCATTCCCACGTGCAGCGGGTGGCTGTCGGGGAAGGAGCCGAGCGCCATCAGTGTGGTGGTGACGGGCGCTCCGGTGAGCTCTGCCAGGACCTTCAGCTCGGCGGTGGCGCCGGCCTTGAGGACACCGCCGCCGACGTACAGCACGGGGCGCTTGGCCTGCGTGATGAGCTTGGCCGCCTCGCGGATCTGTTTGGCGTGCGGCTTGGTCACCGGGCGGTAGCCCGGCAGGTCCATGGTCGGCGGCCAGCTGAAGGTGGTCTTCGCCTGCAGCGCGTCCTTGGCGATGTCCACGAGGACCGGGCCCGGACGGCCGGTCGAGGCGATGTGGAAGGCCTCGGCGATCGTGTGGGCGATGTCCTCGGCGCGGGTGACCAGGAAGTTGTGTTTGGTGATCGGCATCGTGATGCCGCAGATGTCGGCTTCCTGGAAGGCGTCCGTGCCGATGGCCCCGGAGGCCACCTGGCCGGTGATCGCGACCATGGGCACCGAGTCCATCGCCGCGTCGGCGATCGGGGTGACCAGGTTGGTCGCACCGGGGCCCGAGGTGACCATGCAGACGCCGACCTTGCCGGTGGCCTGGGCGTAGCCGGTGGCGGCGTGACCGGCGCCCTGCTCGTGGCGGACCAGGATGTGGCGGACCCGGGTGGAGTCCATCAGCGGGTCGTACGCCGGAAGGATGCAGCCACCGGGGAGGCCGAATACGGTGTCGGCGCCGACTTCCTCGAGAGAGCGGATGAGGGACTGCGCGCCCGTGAGGTGCTCAACGGAGGCGGGGGACGGTCCGCCGTTACGGGCCCGCGGCTGGGGATGGTGGGCCCCGGTGGCCTGCTCGGTCATCGGCATTCTCTTCTCGAAGCTGAGGGTTTATGCGGCGTATATGTGCGGTTTCGGGCGGTGCCGGTGCAACAAAAAACCCCCCGTGCCGTGAGGCAAGCGAGGGGAGCGCGCCGGTGCGGTCCGCAGGTTTCCATGAGTGATCCTGCTTCAGCCGACGCGCTTTCCAAGTACGAGAATTCGGGTGCGCATGGCATTGACCCTCTCTCCGGCACGCATGCGGTGTCAAGTGGGTGGGACGGACGTCTCATCATGTGAACGGCCCTGGAGCGGGAGAGGCCTGCCGGCCGGCACCGGCCGGACCGTGGGCCCCCCGCCCGGGACGGGGTACTTTCCCGTGGTCAGGGTCCGCCGCAGCCGGTGCTCGTCCAGCGGCCCGGAGAAGGCCGTCCCCTGGCCGTGCGTGCACCCCATGGAGCGCAGCACGCGCACCTGCTCGGGTAGGTCGACGCCGTCGGCCACGGACTGGACACCGAGATCACCGGCGATGCGCAGCAGTCCACCGGTGATCTTGTGAAGCCGTGCGGACTCCACGACCCCCTCGACCAGCCCCCGGTCGAGCTTCAGTACGTCGACGGGGAGCCGCCGCAGGGCGTTGATCGCGGCGAATCCGCTGCCGAAGCCGTCGAGCACGATCCGCACCCCGAGCCGGCGCAGCGCGACCAGCCGCTCCTCCAGGTCGTCGACGGAGATCCGGGAGTCGCTGCCGGACACTTCGAGCATGAGGGCACCGGAGGGCAGGCCGTGCCGGGTGAGCAGCGCCTCGACGGAGCCGAAGGGCAGGCTCCGGTCCAGCAGCCGGGCGGCCGGGACCTGTACGCAGACCGGGACGGGATGCCCGGCCCCGGCCCGGTCGGCGGCCTGCTCCACGGCCGCCTCCAGGAGCCAGTTGCCGAGCTCCGCGGCGTGCTCGCCGTCGTCGGTGGCGCGGAAGCACTCGGCGGGGGTGAACAGAAGGCCCTGGGCGGAGCGCCAGCGCGCCTGCGCGGTGACGGCGGTGACCGTGCCGGTCGCCAGGTGGACCACGGGCTGGTGCAGCAGGGCGAACTCGCCGTCGCGCAGGGCGGTGCGCAGCCGCGCCGCGAGCTCGGAGCGGCGGACGACCTCGGCCTGCATCTGCGGGGCGTACAGCTCGACGCGGTCCTTGCCGCCGGCCTTCGCGCGGTACATCGCGAGGTCGGCGTTGCGCATCAGGTCCTTGGGCGTGATGGAGGGCTCGGCGAAGGCGACCCCGATGGAGGCCGCCACCCTGACCTCTCCCTCACCGATCCGGTAGGGCTGGGAGAGCGTGAGCCGCAGCCGGTCGGCGATCTCGTGGACCTGGTACTCCCGGGCGGCCTGGTCGCGGGAGCCGTCGCCGAGGATGAGCGCGGCGAACTCGTCCCCGCCGAGCCGGGCCGCGGTGTCCGTCGCACGTACGGAGTCCTGGAGGCGGCGGGCGGCCTGGACGAGGAGCTCGTCGCCCGCCTGGTGGCCGATGGAGTCGTTGACCGCCTTGAAGCCGTCCAGGTCGATGAAGAGTACGGCGGTGCCCGGTTCCCCGGCGCGCCGCCCGCTGAGCGCCTGGCCGACCCGGGCCGTGAACAGGGCGCGGTTGGGGAGGTCGGTGAGGGGGTCGTGCTCGGCGTTGTGCTGCAGCTGGGCCTGGAGCCTGACCCGCTCGGTCACGTCCCGGCTGTTGAGCAGCAGGCCGCCCTGGTGGCGGTTGACGGTCGACTCGACGTGGAGCCAGTCGCCGGTGCCCGACCCGAAACGGCACTCGATCCTGGTGGTCGGCTCCTCCTCGGCCGGGGCCGCGAGGAAGCGTCTGAGCTCGTGGACCACTCCCCCGAGGTCGGCGGGATGGATCAGGGAGGACAGCTCCGTGCCGACGAGGTCCTCGGCCGCACGCCCGTAGACTCCGGCCGCCGCGGGGCTGACGTAGCGCAGGACGCCGGTGGGCGCGGCGATCATGATGACGTCGCTGGACCCCTGGACCAGGGATCTGAAGTGGTTCTCCTTCTGGGCCAGTTCCTGGGTGAGGGTGATGTTGTCGAGGAGCATGATGGCCTGGCGGACCACCAGCGCCAGCACGACCGCGCACCCGGTGAGGACGACGACCCGGTCAACCCGGTGTCCCTGGACCACGTTGTACAGGATGCCGAGCGTGCAGACCGCCGCGGCGAGGTACGGCGTGAGGGCGGCCAGCGACCCGGCGATCGGGCGCCCGCCGGCGCGCGCCTCGCCGCCGGGCGTTCCCACGCCGGGTCCGACAGCGTTGTCCTGGCCGCGGCGCGCGCCCCACGGCGCGTAGGCGAGAAGCAGGGAGCCGGCGAACCAGCCGGCGTCCAGGAGCTGGCCGGACTGGTAGGCGGAGCGCAGCAGCGGCGAGGTGAAGAGGGCGTCACACACCACGGTCAGGGCCAGCCCGGCGATGGCCACGTTCACCGCGGGGCGGTCCACGGTGCCCCGCCGGAAGTGCAGGGCCAGCACCATGGAGACGAGCACGATGTCGAGCAGCGGGTAGGCCAGCGAGAGCGCGGCCCTGGCCACGCTCTCGCCCCCGGCGTTGGCGACCCGGGCGGTGTGGGCGAGCGCGAGGCTCCAGGAGAGCGTCAGCAGGGAGCCGCCGATCAGCCAGGCGTCCAGCACCAGGCAGATCCAGCCCGCCCGGTTCACCGGGCGGCTGGCGAGGACCAGGAGGCCGACGATGGCGGGCGGCGCGAAGCAGAGGAAGAACACGTCGGCGAGGGACGGGGAGGGCACGGAGCGCCCCAGCACCACCTCGTACCACCCCCAGACCGCGTTGCCTCCTGCGGCCATGGCGGAGGAGAGGGAGAACAGGAGCCAGGCGGGCCGGAAGCGGCTGCCGCTCCTGCGGGCGTGGAGGAAGCACGAGACGGCGGCGATCAGGGCTGCGGCGCTGAGCCCGAAGTCGCCCATGAAGAGGGCGACTCCGGGCGATCCCCAGCCGAAGGCCGCCCCCACGCCGTAACCGGAGCAGACGAGGGCGAGGATGAGCCGGGAGCGCAGTTCCGACCGGCGTCGGGCGGCCGGTTGCCCGGCCGCCTGCTGTCCGGCGCCCTGGCAGGTCGCGCGCGGCCCGGCCGTCGGGTCACCGGGCGTACCGTGCCCGAAGGCCGGCTGCCCTGGCCCCGGCCGGTCCGGCGACGGCTGTCCGGAGACCGGCTGCCGGGAGAGCTGGGCCCCGAGGGCGCTCACCGGAGAGCCCCCCGGGCCCGGCCCGGTGCCGTCTGCGCCCCGGAGCCGCATCCGCGCAGGCCCGCCCGGCCCGCGACTCCGGTTCCGCTGCCGGACTTTCGGCTGCTCCTGCACGGGCGCCGCCCCGCTCCCGCCGTGCCGCCGGAGTCGTACCCGCGTGCGCGGTAAGGGAGTCGGCCCCCGGCCTCGCGCTCGCGGGCGCCGGCCACCGCGGGCCACGCTCCCCTGGCGCCCGCCGGGGCCGGCCGATCCCGCTCGCCGCACCGCGTCCGATCGTCTCTCCGCTGGCCGCACATAGCCCGTCGCCCCCTCGCGTCCGTTCCTCCCCGGCACCGTCCCTGCCACGGTGCGGCCCCCATATGGACGATACACCAGAGCGGTCACAGAGGGACATAGCTCCTCTACTCTCCGTGACCAGCGGGGAAACCGGCAGCGACGGCGGCAGGAACGTCCCGCGGCGGGTCAGGAGGTCGTGAGAACCAGGTTGCGGACAGGCTCCCCGGCCGCGAACCGGGTGAGTTGTGCGGCCAGCAGGCGCTTGGCCCTCGGCAGGAACGCCGAGGTGCTGCCGCCCACGTGCGGGGTGATGAGCACGTGCGGAGCATGCCAGAGCGGGTGGCCCGCGGGCAGGGGTTCGGGGTCGGTGACGTCGAGCGCCGCCCGTAGCCGCCCGGACTCCAGTTCGGCCAGCAGGGCGGCGGTGTCCACGACGGGCCCGCGCGCCACGTTCACGAGCAGCGCACCGTCCCGCATCGCGGCGAGGAAGTCCGCGTCCACCAGCCCTTGCGTGGAGGCGTTCAGCGGGGTGGACAGAAGGACGATGTCCGCCTCCGGGAGCAGCCGGGGCAGCTCTTCGAGCGCGTGTACGGGCCCGCGCCCGGTGGTCCGGGCGGAGCGCGCGACGCGCATCACCCGCGCGCACTCGAACGGTTCGAGCCGGTCCTCGATGGCGGCGCCGATCGACCCGTACCCCACGACGAGCACCGACTTGTCGGCCAGCGCGGGGTAGAAGCCGGACCGCCACTCCTCCTTGTGCTGGCCGTCCACGAAACCGGGGAGGCCGCGCAGCGAGGCGAGGACGAGCGCGAGGGCGAGTTCCGCGGTGGACGCCTCGTGCACACCCTTGGCGTTGCACAGCCGCACCCCCGGGGGCAGCAGGCCGAGCCCGGGCTCCACATGGTCGATGCCCGCCGAGAGCGTCTGCACGACCCGGACGGCGTCCATGCCCTTGAGCGGGCGGACCGCGACCTCCGAGCCCTTCATGTACGGAACGACGTAGAAGACGCAGTCAGCGGGGTCGGCGGGGTAGTCCCGGCCCCCGTCCCAGAATCGGTAGTCGAGACCCTCGGGGAGCCCGTCGATCTCCTCGGCCGCGAACGGCAGCCACACGTCGTCTGCAGGTGTCGAAGTCATGGTCAGGAGGCTATGCGAAGGCGACGGAGCCGCAGAGGTTACTTTGGGGTGCGGTCGGCCCCGTGATCATGGGACCGAGGGAGGGTGCGGGGAGTTGGAGCGCAGGACTATCGGTGCGGCGGCGCTGTCCGTCGGCGCGGTCGGGCTGGGCTGTATGCCGATGAGCTGGGCCTACAGCACGTCGCAGCAGCGCGGTGACCGTTCGCTGCGGACGGTGCACGCGGCGCTGGACGCGGGCGTCCGGCTGCTCGACACGGCGGACATGTACGGCCCCTTCACCAACGAGCTGCTGGTCGGGCGCGCGCTGAAGGGACGCAGGTCCGAGGCCTTCCTCTCCACCAAGTGCGGGCTGCTGGTGGGCGATCAGCACATCGTCGCCAACGGGCGCCCCAGTTACGTGCGCCGGGCCTGCGACGCCTCGCTGCGGCGGCTGCAGACGGACGTGATCGACCTGTACCAACTCCACCGGGCCGACCCCGAGGTGCCGGTGGAGGAGACGTGGGGGGCGATGGCGGACCTGGTGACGGCGGGCAAGGTGCGGGCCCTCGGCCTGTGCGCCGTGGGCGCCCGTGCCGGACGCCGGCCGGGGGCCAGGACGCATGACGTCACCCTGCGCCAACTGGAGCGGGTGCAGCAGGTCTTCCCCGTCAGCGCCGTCCAGGCGGAGCTGTCCGTGTGGTCGCCGCAGGCACTGGAGGACCTGCTGCCGTGGTGTGCGGCGCGGGGTGTGGGCGTGCTGGCGGCGATGCCGCTGGGCAGCGGCTATCTGACGGGGACGCTGAAACCGGGGCACGGCTTCGAACCGGACGACCCGCGGGCCAGGCACCCCCGCTTCACCTCGGAGATGATGGCCGCCAACCAGCCCGTGGTCGCCGGCCTGCGCCGCATCGGGGAGCGGCACGGCGCGACCCCGGCCCAGGTGGCACTGGCCTGGGTCCTGCGGCAGGGCAGCCAGGTCGTGCCGGTGCCCGGCGCGAAGCGGGAGCAGTGGGCCGTGGAGAACGCCCGGGCGGCGGAACTGGTCCTCACGGACCGGGACCTCGCGGAGATCGCCGGGCTGCCCAGGGCCCGCGAGTCGTGGGACGGATAGCCCGTACGGGACACCCACGGCGGGACAATGCGCGAAGACCGGGGGTCCGGGGGCGGACGGCAGTGTAAGAACAGTGGTCGGGCTACCTCGAAAGGATCTCTGCTGTGCGCGGTGCTGCGTTCGGATCTGTGCAAACCCCTGCGGTGCGCAAGGGAGTCGTGGCCGTGCTCGCCTCGGCGTCCCTGCTGCTCTCCGGGTGCTCGGCCGACGGCGGGGAGGCCCGCGAAGGGGGCGCCCCGCCCGCGGCGAGCGGCTCGTCGGCTCCGGTGACGAGCGCCTCGCCGAGCCCGGCGGCGGACCGGCCGCCGGCCCGAGGCTCGGTGGACGTGGTCTCGACGCTGACGGAGGACCTGCCCTCGCCGTGGGGACTGGCGGCTCTGCCCGGCGGTGATCTGCTGGTGACCTCGCGCGACGAGGCGACGATCAGCCGGATCGACGTCAGGACGGGGAAGAAGACGGTGCTGGGCTCGGTGCCGGGCGTGGCCCCGGCCGGTGAGGGCGGCCTGCTCGGCGTGGCCGTCGGCCCGGCGTACGGTGCGGACCACCAGGTGTACGTCTACTTCACCACCGAGTCGGACAACCGCATCGCCCGCCTGCAGTACGACGAGGCGAAGCCGGCCGGCCAGCAGCTGGGCGCTCCGGACACGATCCTGCGGGGCATCCCCAAGGGCGGTATCCACAACGGCGGCCGGATCGCGTTCGGGCCCGACCGCATGCTGTACGCGGGCACGGGTGAGACCGGGGACACCGGACTCGCCCAGGACAAGAAGTCCCTGGCGGGCAAGATCCTGCGGATGACCCCCGACGGCGAACCGGTACACGGCAATCCCGAGGCCGACTCGGTGGTGTACACCTACGGGCACCGCAACGTGCAGGGACTGGCCTGGGACGCGCAGAAGCGGCTGTGGGCCTCCGAGTTCGGCCAGGACACCTGGGACGAGCTGAATCTCGTCGAACCGGGGAAGAACTACGGCTGGCCGGACGTCGAGGGCAAGGCGGGCAAGGCCGGGTTCGTCGACCCGGTCGCCTGGTGGAAGACCTCCGAGGCGTCCCCGAGCGGCATCGCCTACGCCAGGGGCTCCATCTGGATGGCGGGCCTGCGTGGCGAGCGGCTCTGGCGGATCCCGCTCTCCGGTACGGACAAGGAACCGCTGGCGGCGCCCCAGGCGTTCCTCGAGGGGACGTACGGCCGGCTGCGCACGGTCCTCGCGGCGGGCGGCGACAGGCTGTGGCTGGTCACGAGCAACACGGACGGCCGTGGCACCCCGAAGCCGGGCGACGACCGCATCCTCCTCCTGAAGGTGCGGTAGCCGGCGGCCCTTCCACGACAGCCACCGCGGCGGCCGTGCGGAGGTCCGGGCCGGCCGGCCCCGGGCCCCCGGGTACGACCGGAAGGGACGGGCGCGCGCGGCCGCCCCGCCCCGCCCCGGCCGGAGTCGTTCAGCTCGGTGAGGACGTGGGAGACGTGCACGCTCGCGCTCCCGGGCGGGACGTACGGCGAGCGGCGGCGTGCCGCGGCGGCCTCGCCGAGGACGGCGGGCAGCGCGTGGGCGGGGTCATGGGCGGCGTGCCGGCAGGCTCGGACGAGAGGCCCGTCAACGCGCCGCCCACCACTCGTCGGCCAGTACGGCCCAGATCTCCTGGTCGTGCCGCTCGCCGCGGTAGAGGTTCGCCTGACGCCGTACGCCCTCACGGGTCAGGCCGAGCCGCTCGGCGGCCGCGGTGCTGCGGGTGTTGGCGGCGGACGCGATCCATTCCACGCGGTGCATCCCCCGCGTGTCGAAGGCCCAGTCGATCAGCCGCTGTGACGCGCGGTTCACCAGGCCGCGTCCCTGACCGGCCGGCTCCAGCCAGCAGCCGATCTCGCAGGTGCCGCTCCGCGCATCGAATATCCGGAACATGACACCCCCGACGAGCGTGCCGTCCAGCCAGATCCCGTAGATCCGACCGGTGTCGGCGGCCTGCTTGTCCGCGTACCCGCGCAGCAGTGCCCGGGCCGATTCCAGGTCCGCGGCGGCGGCCGCGAAGGGGATCCAGGGGTCGACCAGGTCGCGCGCCCGGTCCATGTGGGCGAGGAACTCCTCCGCCTGCCAGGGTTCCAGCGGGCGGAGCTGCGCCCCGTCGTCACCCAGGGATACCGCGAACATGGTGCGTCTCCTCACTCAGGGCGCGCGCTGCGCGACGGGCCGGTCCGCGTCGCCGGTGCGCTCCCCCGGGATCTTCGCACGGGCCCTCGGCAGGTCCGGCGGTTCGATGCTGATGCGGGGCAGCAGCCGGTCCAGCCGGGCGGGCAGCCACCAGTTGGCGCCGCCGAGGAGGTGCATCAGCGCGGGCACCAGCAGGGTGCGCAGGACGAAGGCGTCGAGGGCGACGGCCGCGGCCAGCGCGATGCCGAACATCGCTATGACACGGTCGCCGCTGAGCACGAAGGCGAGGAAGACGGCGATCATGATGACCGCGGCGGAGTTGATCACCCGCCCCGTCTCGGCGAGGCCGACCCGGACCGCCGTGCGGTTGTCCCCCGTCTCCAGCCACTCCTCGTACATCCGGCCGACCAGGAAGACCTGGTAGTCCATCGAGAGCCCGAAGAGCACGGAGACCATGATCACCGGCAGGAAGGGCTCGATCGGGCCGGCGCTGCCGAGGCCCAGCAGTTCGCTGCCCCATCCCCACTGGAAGACGGCGACGACGACACCGAAGGAGGCGGCGACGGCGGCCACGTTCATCACGGCGGCCTTCAGCGGAATGGCGAGGGAGCGGAAGGCCAGCAGCAGGAGCAGGCAGCCGAGACCGACGACCACTCCGACGAAGAGGGGCAGTTTGCCGACGATGACCTCGGCGAAGTCGTCGTAGCCGGCCGTCACCCCGCCCACCTGCACTTCGAGCGAGGTGTTGGCCCGGGTCTGCGGCAGGACGTCGGTCCGCAGCCGGTCCACGAGTTCACTGGTCCGCTGCGACTGCGGAGCGGAGTCCGGGACCACGGTGACGAACGCCGTGTCGCCGCTGTTGTTGTACGTCACCGGGCTCACCGAGGCGACGCCACCGGTGCCGCGCAGCGTGGCGGGCAGACCGTCCAGGGCGAGCCGGTCGTCGGCTCCGTCGAGGTGGGCGGCGATGGTCAGGGGGCCGTTGACGCCGGGCCCGAACCCCTCGGCGAGCAGGTCGTAGGCCTGCCGGGTGGTGGCCGCGGCCGGGTTGTTCCCCTGGTCGGAACTGCCCAGGTGGAGACCGAGGGCGGGCAGCGCGATCACCGCCATGACGGCCGCGGCGACCGCTCCGAGGAGCTTGGGGTGCCGCTCGACGAAGCCGGACCACCGGGCGGCGAAGCCGGTGGTCCGTTCCGGCCCCGGCCCCTGCTCGGCGAGCTGCCTGCGCTCGCGCCGGCTCAGGGCCCGCATGCCGATGAAGGAGAGCAGGGCGGGGAGCAGGGTGACGGAGGCGGCGACGGTCAGCATCACGGTGAGCGCGGCGGCGAGGGCGACACCGTTGAGGAAGCCGAGCCGCAGGACGAGCATGCCGAGCAGGGCGACGCAGACGGTGGCCCCGGCGAAGACGACGGCGCGCCCGGTCGTGGCGACGGCGTTCTCGGCCGCTTCATGGACGGACAGGCCGCGGCGCAGGCCCCGGCGGTGCCGCGTGACGATGAACAGGGCGTAGTCGATGCCGACACCCAGGCCGACCAGCATGCCCAGCATCGGCGCGAAGTCGGCGACGGTCATCACGTGACCGAGGAGCGCGATACCGGCGTAGGCGGTGCCGACGGAGACCAGGGCGGTGGCGACGGGCAGCAGGCTGGCGGCGAGGGATCCGAACGCGAGGAAGAGGACGACCGCGGCGACGACCACCCCGACGGCCTCCGCGAAGTGGACGGACGGCGCCTCGGTCAGCGCGATCGCGGGGCCGCCGAGCTCGACCTGCAGCCCCTCGCGCTCGGCCGCCTTCGCGGTGTCGACGACGGCCTGGACCTGCTCCCTCGGGAGGTCACCGGTGCGGCGGTCGAAGGTGATCGTGGCGTACCCGGTACGGCTGTCGGCACTGATCTGCCCCGTCCCGGCCGCCCCGTAGGGTCCGCTCACGCCTCCGACGCCGGGCAGCGCGTCGATCCGTTCGAGGGTGCGGGTCATCGTCCGTTCGATGCCGGAGGCGCGGACGGAGGAGCCCGTCGTGTGCCAGACGACGGTGTCGGTGTCACCGCCCAGGTTCGTGAAGCCCTCCGTCAGGATGTCGCCGGCGCGGCCCGCCTCGGTGCCCGGGACCTCGTAGTCGTCGGTGTACGCGGAACCCGCGAAGCCCGCCGCCGTGGCGGTGCCACCGAGGGCGGCGAGCCAGACGAGGACGGCGGCGAGACGGTGCGCGAGGCACCAGCGAGCGATGGCGGCCAACGGACGTGCTCCTGAGGGTTCGTGGATACTTGTCCCGAGTTGACGTGCCGAACCCTGGAAAAGCCTCACATGACCTGAGAACAGCCACTCTCGCAGGCGGATGTGATCCTTTGTCCCTTTCGTGGCCATGGTCACACCACCGGCCGCTCCCCCGCCACCGCCGGCGCCTCGCCGCCCCTCCGTCACCGGCCGCCGCACCGCCTCCAGCCGTCGCGATCAGCCCGAGACGCTCGCCCTGCCGTTCTCGATGTGCCCCATCAGCCGGCGGCGGAACGCGTCCTCCCCGTCGGCCGTGACGGCGAGGTCGTACCAGCCGTGCGCGTCGGCCGCCGAGTGCACCACCGTACGGCTGCGCCCGGGCTTCACCTTGACGGTACGGCTCCAGTCGCGCAGGTCGTCCTCGTCGACGTACCCCAGCGGCCGCACGGTGAAGGTCAGCGTGCGCCTGCCGTGGTTGCGCAGGGTGACGTGCAGGTCCCGTTCGCGGGCGTCGATGCGGGAGGAGACCTCGGCGGCGCCGTCGGCGGCCCCCTCGAACTCCCGCCGGAAGCCGTTCGGCCCGGTGACCGTGAAGCGGTACCCCCCGCCGGTCAGCGGCACCGTCCACCGGCCGGTGCCGCTGACGTCCTGGTGCTGCGGAGCGGGGAACTCGTTCGCGTAGGGGTAGAGCGCGAAGTGCGCCGAGGAGCGGCCGGTGTTGCTGAGAGCCACCAGGAGGCCGCCGTCCACCCGCCGCGCCTCCGCGTCCGGCTGGTACGGCAGGGGCCTGGCCGGGCGGGTGCCCGCTTCCTGGACGGGCATGTGCTGGACGGCCGGCGGCCGGGGCTGCCAGCGTCCGCCGAACGGCGGGATGGCACCGGGCTGTCCCGTCTCCGGCCGGCGCCGCGGCCGGGTGAAGTCGAAGGCCGAGGTGAGGTCGCCGGTGACCTTGCGCCGCCAGTCGCCGATGTTGGGCTCCTCCACCCCCGTCCAGCGCTCGAGGAAGCGGATCACGGAGGTGTGGTCGAAGACCTCGGAGCACACGTACCCGCCGACCGTCCACGGGGAGACCACCAGCATGGGCACCCGCACGCCGAGACCCGTGGGCTTGCCCTCCCACTGCTCCTCGGTCACCTCCGGGGGAGCGACCGGCGGCGGCACGTGGTCGAAGAAGCCGTCGTTCTCGTCGTAGTTGATGAGGACGACGGTGCGCCGCCACACGTCGGGGTGCCGGCCGAGGGCGTCCAGGATCTTGTAGACGACCGTCGCGCTGTGCACCGGCGAGGAGACGCTGGGGTGCTCGGAGTCCACCGCCGAGGGGACCAGGTAGGAGACCTCGGGCAGCGTCCCCGCCGCCACGTCCTCTGCGAACGCGTCGGCGAGGGTGCCCGGCTCGACCCGGCGCAGCCCCCGCTCGAAGAGGCTGCGTTCGGCCGGTGTCAGGGTGGCGACACCCTCCTCCAGCAGGCCGAGCAGCCGCTCCCGCTCGTCCGGCGCGTCCGCGTCGCGCACGGTGGCGTAGAAGGACTCCATGTAGGTGTGGCCGCCGGTCCTGGCCAGCGCCTTGCGGGCGATGGCCTTGAAGGTGGCGAAGAACTCGATCTGGTTGTCGGTGAAGTTCTCCCACTCGGTGTACGTCTTCCAGGTCCGTCCGGCCTTCTCCAGCCGCTCAGCGTAGGTGCCCCAGTCGTACCCGGGATGGGTGCCCTCGTCGTAGGCGTCGTTGCCCACGGCCCGCTTGCCGTTCGCCTCGTCGCCCGTCCTGCCGCTCCACAAGTGGTTGCGGTTCGGGCTGGTGGAGGTGTGGATCGAGGAGTGGTAGGCGTCGCAGACGGTGAAGGTGTCGGCGAGTTCGTAGTGCAGCGGGATGTCGCGGCGGTCGTAGTACGCCATGGTGGCGGCCGTCTTCGCGGTGACCCAGCCGTTCATCCAGCCCCCGGCCCAGGCCTTGGCTCCCCCGCTCCAGGAGTGGTCCAGGGCCCCGATGTACTGGAGGTCCTTCTTCTGCGCCTCGGCGGCCTCGCGTACCGGGAACGGCAGGACGGTGCTGCCCAGCGGACCGGGCTGCGCGAAGACCGGCTTGCCGGAGGGCAGTTCGACCGCGTTGCGGTCACCGAAGCCGCGCACCCCGCGCAGGGTCCCGAAGTAGTGGTCGAAGGAACGGTTCTCCTGCATGAGGATCACCACGTGCTCGACGGCGTCCAGCCCCGCGGCACCGGGACCGGGGGCGGGCTGCGCGGCGATCGCGGCCTGGAGCGAGGGGGGCAGGAAGGATCCCGCCGCCGCGGCGCCCAGCGCGCCCCCGCCGAGCGCGAAGAGCCGTCGCCGTGTCATGTCCGTGGTCAATTGAGCCTCCCGATTCCGTTCCTACGGCGGGAAACTAATCGCACCGGATGGCGCCGGGAAGACCGCCGTACGGCCTCCCGGTGAACGTCGGTCCGGCCGCCGCGCACACCGGGAACCAGCCTCATGTCCCGAAGAGGCGCAGGGACCCCCACAGCGCGACGGTCGACACCGCCAGCGTCGCCGGTACGGTCAGCAGTCCGAGCCGGGTGAAGAAGCCGAGTTCGACATCGGTTCCGTGGGCGTGCAGGATGCGGCGCCACAGCAGGGTGGCCAGGGAGCCGACGTAGGTGAGGTTCGGACCGATGTTCACCCCGATCAGTGCGGCGAGCAGCGGACCCGGGCCCGCCGCGGCGACGACCGGCAGGAGCGCCAGGACGGCGGGCAGGTTGTTGATCAGGTTGGCCAGTACGGCGGCCACCGCGGCGACCGCCAGCAGTTCGGGCAGCGAGGAACCGTCCGGAAGGATGCGGCCCACCCAGTCGCCCAGCCCGTGGTCCACGACGGCTTTGACCACCACGCCCAGGGCCAGCACGAACAGGCAGAACAGCACGTTGGCCGACCGTGCCACCCGGGCGACCGTCGTCCTGCGCTGCGCCAGCGCGCGGACCGCGAGGACCGCGGCTCCGGCGAGAGCCGCCCACAGCGGCTCGGCGCCCGCGAAGGAGGTGACGACGAAACCGGTCAGGGTGAGGACGAGGACGACGAGCGTGAAGACCGGGAAGCCGGGCCGGGCCTCCCCCGACTCCGGCGTGTGCGCGCCGGCCAGGAGGTCGGCGGCGAAGACCCGGCGGAAGACGAGGTACTCGACGGCGATGGCGGCCAGCCACGGCAGGGCCATGAGCGCGGCGAAGCGGGTGAAGGAGAGCCCGCTCGCGGTGAACGCCAGCAGATTGGTCAGGTTGGAGACCGGGAGCAGCAGTGACGCCGAGTTGGCCAGGTGAGCGCAGGCGTAGACGTGCGGGCGGGGGCGGGCGCCGACCCGGACGGCGGTGGCGAGGACGACAGGGGTCAGCAGGACGACCGTGGCGTCCAGGCTCAGTACGGCGGTGATCCCCGCGGCGACGGCGAAAACCCCGCCGAGCAGGGGCCCGGTCCGGCCGCCGCAGGCCCGGGCGACGAGGTCCCCGGCCGCAGCGAACAGGCCCTCGTCGGCACACAGCTGGGCCAGGACCAGGATCGCGGCGAGGAATCCGACCACCGGCAGCAGGCTCTCCACCTGAGCCCTGGCCTCGTCGAACGGCACCGCCCCGGCCGCGACGACCAGGACCGCCGCCGGAATCGCCACGGCCGCCTCCGGCCATCCCCGGGGGCGTACCACGGCACACGCCAGGACGGCGAGAAGCAGCACGGCGGACAGGGTGCCGGCGGCGACGGTATTCAGGGCGGCCTCCGGAACGGGGAGAGGGGACGGGCGACGCGATGACAGGGGCCGGGGCGGGCGACGGCGGCGGCGGCCGGCGGCCGGGTGCCGGGGCGGGCGACGGCGGCGGCCGGGTGCCGGGCCCGGCGAGGGGAACGGCCCGGTGGAAAACAGGCGGGCGGCGCATCCGGATCACGGATGCGCCGCCCCCAGGGACCCGGCAGGTCAGCCCTCGACGCCGAGCTTCTCCAGGATCAGCTCGCGCACACGCGCCGCGTCCGCCTGACCACGGGTGGCCTTCATGACGGCACCGACGAGCGCACCCGCGGCGGCGACCTTGCCGCCGCGGATCTTGTCGGCGACGGCCGCGTTGGCGGCGATCGCCTCGTCGACGGCCGCGCCCAGCGCACCCTCGTCGGAGACGACCTTCAGGCCACGCTTCTCGACGACGGTGTCCGGGTCGCCCTCGCCCGCGAGGACACCCTCGATGACCTGGCGCGCCAGCTTGTCGTTGAGGTCGCCGGACGTGACGAGCGCGGCCACCCGGGCGACCTGCGCCGGGGTGATCGGCAGCTCGTCGAGGCTGCGGCCGGTCTCGTTGGCGTTGCGGGCGAGCTCGCCCATCCACCACTTGCGGGCCTGGTCGGACGGGGCGCCCGCGTCCGTCGTCGCGACGATCAGGTCGACGGCGCCGGCGTTGAGGATGGACTGCATGTCGTGCTCGCTGACACCCCACTCCTCCTTGAGCCGCTGACGCCGCAGCCGGGGCAGCTCGGGAAGCCCCTTGCGGAGCTCCTCGACCCACTCGCGGGACGGGGCGACCGGTACCAGGTCGGGCTCGGGGAAGTAGCGGTAGTCCTCGGCGTTGTCCTTGATGCGGCCGGCCGTGGTGGAGCCGTCCTCCTCGTGGAAATGCCGGGTCTCCTGCACGATCGTCCCGCCGGAGTTCAGCACCGCGGCGTGGCGCTGGATCTCGAAGCGGGCGGCACGCTCGACGGAACGCAGCGAGTTGACGTTCTTCGTCTCGGAGCGCGTACCGAACGTCTCGGTGCCGTGGGGGCGCAGCGACAGGTTGACGTCGCAGCGCATCTGGCCCATCTCCATCCGGGCCTCCGAGACGCCGAGCGCCTTGATGAGCTCGCGGAGCTCGGCGACGTACGCCTTGGCGACCTCGGGGGCCCGGGCGCCGGCGCCCTCGATCGGCTTGGTGACGATCTCGATGAGGGGGATGCCCGCGCGGTTGTAGTCCAGCAGCGAGTGGGACGCGCCGTGGATACGGCCGGTGGCACCGCCGACGTGCGTCGACTTGCCGGTGTCCTCCTCCATGTGGGCGCGCTCGATCTGCACGCGGAAGATCTCACCGTCCTCCAGCTGGACGTCCAGATAGCCGTTGTAGGCGATCGGCTCGTCGTACTGGGAGGTCTGGAAGTTCTTCGGCATGTCCGGATAGAAGTAGTTCTTCCGGGCGAAGCGGCACCACTCGGCGATCTCGCAGTTCAGCGCGAGCCCGATCTTGATGGCGGACTCGACGCCGATCTCGTTGACGACCGGCAGCGCGCCCGGCAGCCCGAGGCAGACCGGGCAGGTCTGCGAGTTGGCGTCCTGCTTCAGCTCGGTGGAGCACCCGCAGAACATCTTGGTCCTGGTGCCGAGCTCCACATGGACCTCGAGGCCCATGACGGGGTCGTACGTGGCGAGGGCGCCCTCGTACGACTCCAGGTCGATGACAGTCACGGTGAAACTTTCCCTCTCAGCCCAGCAGGACGTCGTCGTCGCCGAGACGCTTGAGTTCGCGGTAGAGAATCGCCATACCGGTCACGATCGCGGCCGCGGACACCGCGGCGTCGATCAGCCGCAGGGTGTCGTTCTCCTGGCGGGCCAGCCTCGCCTGCTTGACGACGCTGAGTGCGCCGAAGGCGGTGGTGCCCAGCGACACGTAGACGCCGGACTTGGACTTCTTGAAGTTCTTGGCCTTCTTTGCCATTGCGCTCATAGTGACGGAGCCTCCTCAAGCAGCGGGTGCCCCCACTTTTCCACGAATGCGGCCTCGACGGCGGCTCCGACCTTGTAGAGCCGGTCGTCCTTCATGGCGGGGGCGATGATCTGCAGCCCGACCGGCAGGCCGTCCTCCGGGGCCAGACCGCAGGGCAGCGACATGGCGGAGTTGCCGGCGAGGTTGGTCGGAATGGTGCACAGGTCCGCGAGGTACATCGCCATCGGGTCGTCGGCGCGCTCGCCGATCGGGAAGGCGGTGGTGGGCGTCGTCGGCGAGACGATCACGTCCACCTGCTCGAACGCCTTCTCGAAGTCCTGGGTGATGAGGGTGCGGACCTTCTGCGCCGAGCCGTAGTACGCGTCGTAGTAGCCGGAGCTCAGGGCGTACGTACCGAGGATGATGCGGCGCTTGACCTCGTCGCCGAATCCGGCCTCGCGGGTCAGCGCGGTGACGTCCTCGGCGGAGCGGGTGCCGTCGTCGCCGACACGCAGGCCGTAGCGCATGGCGTCGAAGCGGGCCAGGTTCGAGGAGCACTCGGACGGCGCGATGAGGTAGTACGCCGACAGGGCGAGGTCGAAGGAGGGGCAGTCCAACTCGACGACCGTGGCGCCGAGCGACTTCAGCAGCTCGACGGACTCCTCGAAGCGCTGGACGACACCGGCCTGGTAGCCCTCGCCCGAGAACTGCTTGACGACCCCGACGCGCATGCCCTGCACGGAGCCGTTGCGCGCCGCCTCGACGACCGGCGGGACCGGGGCGTCGATGGACGTCGAGTCCATCGGGTCTTGCCCGCCGATGACCTCGTGGAGCAGGGCCGCGTCCAGGACCGTACGGGCGCAGGGTCCGCCCTGGTCGAGGGAGGACGAGAAGGCGACCATGCCGTAGCGGGAGACGCCGCCGTAGGTGGGCTTGACGCCGACGGTGCCGGTGACGGCCGCGGGCTGGCGGATGGAGCCGCCGGTGTCCGTGCCGATGGCCAGCGGCGCCTCGAAGGAGGCGAGCGCGGCGGAGGAGCCGCCGCCGGAGCCGCCCGGGATACGGGTGAGGTCCCAGGGGTTGCCGGTGGGGCCGTACGCGCTGTTCTCGGTGGAGGACCCCATGGCGAACTCGTCCATGTTGGTCTTGCCGAGGATGACGACGTCGGCGGCCCTGAGCTTCCGGGTGAGGGTCGCGTCGTACGGCGGCACCCAGCCTTCGAGGATCTTCGAACCGACGGTGGTCGGCATGTCCCGCGTGGTGAAGATGTCCTTCAGCGCGAGCGGGACGCCGGCCAGCGGGCCGAGCTTCTCACCCGCCTCCCGCTTCGCGTCGACCGCGCGGGCCTGCGCGAGCGCGCCCTCGCGGTCGACGTGCAGGAAGGCGTGGACCTTCTCGTCGATGGCGTCGATCCGGGCCAGGTGGGCCTCGGTGACCTCGACGGCGGTCAGCTCGCCGGAGGCGATCTTCTCGGCGATCTCGGCCGCGGTGAGCTTGATGATGGTGCTGGTGTCCGTCATGGCTGTTAGTCCTCCCCCAGGATCTGCGGCACCTTGAAACGCTGCTGCTCCTGGGCCGGGGCGCCGGAGAGCGCCTGCGCGGGGGTGAGCGACGGACGGACCTCGTCCGCCCGCATGACGTTGGTCAGCGGCAGCGGGTGGGAGGTCGGCGGGACGTCTCGGTCGGCGACCTCGGAGACGCGGGCGACCGCGCCGATGATGTCGTCGAGCTGACCGGCGAAGTGCTCGAGCTCTTCGCCCTTCAGCTCCAGACGTGCCAGCCGGGCGAGGTGGGCGACCTCCTCGCGCGTGATGCCAGGCATGCAGCGATCCTCAGGGGTTGGTGTGTGGTTTTGGACCAATCCTATGGGGTCTCCACCCGCTGCCCCGCCTGCTTACCCGCCCGCTCCCCCGCAAACCGGGTCCGGCCCGGCCGCACCCGTCCGGCGATTGCCGACAAAGCCGGTAAAAAAAGCCACCGGTGCGGCCGGCAGGTACCTTTGCCCGCTCCCGCAGTCCGCAGGACGGGACCTCCCCGGCCGCTGCCCGTTCCCGGCCGTCCGCCGCGCCCGGAACGGCCCCTCAGGCCGTCGCCGGCCCCGGCTGTACGGCGCGCCCGGCGGCCCGCTGCTCCGGCTCGCGTACGGTCCTCGCCGCGGCCGCGGCGGCCTCCAGCTCCGCCGGCCGCCGCCATCCGCGCTCGCCCCGGGCCAGCAGCCACGCGGTGGTCTCCTGCGGGGGCATCGCCGCGGCGACGAGCCAGCCCTGCACCGCGTCGCAACGCAGGTCCCGCAGCCGTTCCCACGTCTCGTCGTCCTCGACACCCTCGGCGACGACCAGCAGGCCGAGGGAGTGCGCCAGGTCGATGGTGCAGCGGACGATCTCCGCGTCCTCGGTGTCGACGGCCAGCCGCGCGACGAACGACCGGTCGATCTTGAGTTCGCTGACCGGGAGCTTGCGCAGGTGCACCAGCGAGGAGTAGCCGGTGCCGAAGTCGTCGAGGGACATCTTCACCCCGTGCGCGGTCAGTCCGGCGAGGGTGTCGGCGGCCCGCTGAGGATCCTCCAGCAGGACGTGCTCGGTGATCTCCAACTGCAGCGCAGCGGCCGGGACGCCGTGCCGGGCGAGCCGGGCGGCTACGCTGCCGGCGAAGCCGGGGGTGTGGACGTCACGCGGCGAGACGTTGACGGCGACCGGGACGAGGAGGCCCTGGGCGCGCCACCGGGCCACCTGGGCCAGCGCGGTGTCCAGGACGTACTCCGTGAGGTGCGGCATCAGGCCGGAGGACTCCGCGATCGCGATGAACTCGTCCGGGGGGACCCTTCCGCGCTCCGGGTGCACCCAGCGTACGAGCGCCTCGAGTCCGGCGACCTGGCCGTCGAAGCGGACCTTCGGCTGGTAGTGGAGCTCCACCTCGCGGGCGTCCAGGGCGCGGCGCAGGTCGCCCAGGAGGCCGAGCCGGTCGGGGGTGTTGCTGTCGCGCTTGGACTCGTACACCTCCACGCCCGTCCGGTCCCGCTTGGCCTGGTACATGGCCACGTCCGCGCGCCTGAGCAGCCCCTCGGCGTCCAGCGCGTGGTCGGGGTGGACGGCGACCCCGGCGCTCGCCTCCAGGACGAGGGTGAGCCCGTCGAGGTCGAGCGGGGAGGAGAGCTCGGCGACCAGGTGGCGGGCGACGCGCTGGGCGCTGGTGGTGGAGTCCGCGGTGGGCAGGAGTACGGCGAACTCGTCACCGCCCAGGCGTGCGGCCTCCGCCCCCCGGGGCAGGGCGAGACGGAGCCGCTCCGCTATCTGCAGGAGCAGCCGGTCCCCCGCCAGGTGGCCGAGGGTGTCGTTGACGGCCCGGAAGCGGTCGAGGTCGATGAGGACGAGGGCCGATCGGGTACCGGTGGTCTCGGCCTCCTCCAGCGCCGTCCACGTGCGCTCCAGCAGCCACTGACGGTTGGGCAGTCCGGTCAGCGGGTCCTGGAGCTGTTCCTCCGCCCGGGCGCGGGCGATCCAGAGCGTGGAGTCCAGGGCGATCAGGGGGACCGCGAAGAGCGGCAGCAGGACGGGCATGGCGGAGGCGACCACGCAGATCAGCGGGGCGATGCCCAGCAGGGCGACGGCGACGAGTCCCTGGCGCAGCAGTGCGGTACGCGCGACGGTGGGCAGCGCGCCGCTCTGGGACGCCCGGGCGCACCACAGCAGCGCGCGGGTGACCAGGAGGTAGGTGGCGGCGACCAGCAGCACTTCCGGTACGGCCCCGACGTCCCAGTGGAGGGGCAGCCAGGGCGACGCGACCGTCGGCACCTCACCGAACACGGAGAGCAGGAGCGCGGCGGCCCCGACGCCGAGTATGTCCGCCGCGCCGTGCAGCAGACCCTGCCGCCAGCGGCGCCGGCGGGCCGTGCCGACGAGCACCACGACGACGAGGCTGACGAGTCCGGCGGGCACCCAGCCGTAGAGGAGCAGGACGGCGAGGGTGAGGGCTGCCCCCGATCCGGTGCCGCCCCACCAGCGGTCGCGCCCGAGGGCGACCAGATGGCCGACGACGATGCCGGTGAGCAGGGCGAGCGACCAGCCGGCCGTGCCGGCCGGGAAGAGCGCCTCGCCGTCGCGGAGCGTCCGGTAGAGCCCGGCCGTGAGCTGCAGCGCGGCGGCCGCCACGACGAGAGTCCCCACTTTCGGTGTGACGCCCGCGAAACCTTGCAGCCGCGCCACCCGTGCGGCGCCCTCGGTCGGTTCCATTCCGTCCCTCTCACAGCCGGCGGTGCCGATGTCCCACGGTGGCCCCCGCTCCCATGCCACCACGACCCGATTCCCACCACGCGGCCGGGCAGCACGGCAGGTGCACGTTCAACACTAGGCCGCCAACGGCCCCTGCGCGCAGCGCTCTACAGCTCTTGCCCGAATGCGGACCTGACGTCCCCGACCGTCCGGTATGCGCCGAACGAGTGAGCCCTCCTGGTCGGCCAGGGCCTTCCGCTCCACTCTGCCGGCACTTTCCTTCTTCCCCTCCCGCCCACCGCCACTCCCCGGCGGGGTCTCGATCGTGCCTCGATCACGCCTCGGCCGGGACGGCTGCCTCGCGGGCGGCGTCCGGCCCCTGGCCGAGAAGGACCGCGAAGCCCTCCTCGTCGAGGACGGGCACTTTCAGCTGCACCGCCTTGTCGTACTTGGAGCCGGGGTTCTCGCCCACCACGACGAAGGAGGTCTTCTTCGAGACGGAGCCGGTCACCTTCGCCCCGCGGCTCTGCAACGCTTCCTTCGCACCGTCCCTGGTGTGGCTCGCCAGCGTGCCGGTGACGACGACGGTGAGGCCTTCCAGCGGGCGCGGGCCCTCGTCCTCCCCCGCGCCCGCGTCCTCCATCCGGACTCCGGCCTCCCGCCACTTGCGCAGGATCTCGCGGTGCCAGTCCTCGGCGAACCACTGCTTGACGGAGGCCGCGATGATCGGCCCGACCCCGTCCGCCGCGGCCAGCTCCTCCTCGGTGGCCTCGTCGATGCGCTCGACGGACCGGAACTGCCGGGCCAGTTCGGCGGCGGCGACGGGCCCCACGTGTCTGATCGAGAGGCCGGTGAGGATCCGGGCGAGCGGGGCCTGTTTCGCGGACTCGATGCCCTCCAGCATCGCCAGCGCGTTGCTCTTGGGCTCGCCCGCCTTGTTGGAGAAGACCTTCGCGATCTTCTCCTCACCCGTCTTCGGATCGCGTTTGGGCAGCCCACTGTCCTGGTCCAGTACATAGGCACGGATCGGGAGGAGTTGTTCCACCGTGAGGCCGAAGAGGTCGCCCTCGTCGCGCAGCGGGGGTTCGGCGGGCTCCAGCGGCTGGGTGAGGGCGGCTGCCGCCACATAGCCGAAGTGGTCGATGTCCAGGCACCTACGGCCCGCGAGGTAGGCCACCCGCTCCCTCAACTGGGCGGGACAGGAGCGGGCGTTGGGACAGCGGAGGTCGATGTCGCCCTCCTTCATGGGGCGCAGCGCCGTCCCGCACTCGGGGCAGACGGAGGGCATGACGAAGGCGTGCTCGCTGCCATCCCGCAGGTCGACGACCGGCCCGAGGATTTCCGGGATGACGTCACCCGCCTTGCGCAGGACCACCGTGTCACCGATGAGGACGCCTTTGGCCTGCACCACGTTCTGGTTGTGCAGGGTGGCGAACTCGACCTCGGAGCCCGCCACTTCGACGGGCTCGACCTGCGCGTACGGCGTGACCCTTCCGGTGCGGCCGACACCGACCCGGATGTTCACGAGCCTGGTGTTGACCTCCTCCGGCGCGTACTTCCAGGCGATCGCCCAGCGGGGGGCGCGCGAGGTGGAGCCCAGCCGTCCTTGGAGGGGGATCTCGTCGACCTTGACGACGACCCCGTCGATCTCGTGCTCAACGGAGTGCCGGTGCTCCCCGAAGTGGGCGATGAACTCCCGCACACCGTCGAGGGAGTCGACGACCTTGTTGTGCCGGGCCGTCGGCAGGCCCCACTCGCGGAGGAGGTCGTAGGCCTGCGAGAGACGGTCGATGTCGAAGCCCTCCCGCGCGCCGATGCCGTGCACCACCATGTGGAGCGGGCGGGTGGCGGTGACCTTGGGGTCCTTCTGGCGGAGCGAGCCCGCCGCCGCGTTGCGCGGGTTGGCGAAGGGCTTGTCGTCCGCCTCGACCAGGCGGGCGTTGAGTCCCTCGAAGGCCTCCATGGGGAAGAAGACCTCGCCGCGGATCTCGACCAGGTCGGGGATCCGGTCGCCCCGGAGCCGGTGCGGGATCTCGGAGATCGTCCGGACGTTGGGCGTGATGTCCTCGCCGGTGCGGCCGTCGCCGCGGGTCGCCGCACGGGTCAGCCTGCCGTGCTCGTACGTGAGGTTGACGGCGAGGCCGTCCACCTTGAGCTCGCACAGGAAGTGGTAGCCGGGGCCGCCCACGTCCTTGGCGACACGCTCGGCCCAGGCCGCCAGCTCCTCGTCGGCGAACGCGTTGTCCAGCGACAGCATGCGCTCGCGGTGCTCCACGGAGGTGAACTCCGTGGTGTAGGGGCCGGCGACCTTCTGGGTCGGCGAGTCCGGCGTACGCAGCTGGGGGTACCGGTCCTCGACGGCCTCCAGCTCGCGCATCAGCCGGTCGAACTCGGCGTCGCTGACGACCGGCCGGTCCTTCACGTAGTACCGGAAGCGGTGTTCCTCGATCTGCTCGGCGAGGAGAGCGTGCTGCTCCTGTGCCTCCGCCGGCACCGTGGTCAGCTGCTGTTCCCGCTGTTCGCCGGCCATCGTCCGTCCTCCCGTTAGCCCGTCGTGCCGTTACTCAGGGTTGTCTGCGAGCGACCTCGCGGCCCGGGCGCAGTGGGCGAGCGCGGCGCGTGCGTACGCCGGAGAGGCGCCCGCCAGCCCGCAGGCCGGGGTGATCACCACGGACTCGGTGAGAGTCCCCGGGTCCAGCCCCAGCCTGTTCCACAGCGTCCTGACACCCATGACGCTACCGCCCGGGTCCGACAATGCGGCCGAGGCGGCGTCGGCGCCCGGGACCACGCCGAGGAAGAGCTGGGTGCCTCCCTCCACGGCTTCACCGATCGCCTCCTCCTCACGCTCGGTGAGGAGGGAGAAGTCGAAGGAGACGGCGCCGGCTCCGGCGCGGCGCAGAAGCGCGAACGGCACCTCGGGGGCGCACGAGTGCACGACCGTGGGGCCCTCGCCGTTCACCGCGAGCAGCTCGCGCAGGGTCCCCTCGACGACCTGGCGGTCGACGGCCCGGTAGGTGCGGTACCCGCTCGCCGACCTGACCCGGCCCAGCAGTACGGCCGTGAGCGAGGGTTCGTCGAGCTGGAGCACGACGTCGGCGCCGGGCACCCGGCGCCGCACCTCGGCGAGGTGGGAGCGCAGCCCCTCGGCCAGTGAACCCGCGAGGTCGCGGCAGGCCCCCGGGTCCCCGAGCATGGCCTCGCCGCCCCGCAGTTCCAGAGCGGCGGCCAGGGTCCAGGGACCGACCGCCTGCACCTTGAGGAGCCCCTCGTAGCCCTGGGTGAACTCCTCCAGTGCGTCGAGGTCCTCGCCGAGCCAGGAGCGGGCCCGGCGGGTGTCGCGGCCGGGCCGGTCACTGATCCGCCAGCCGCTGGGCTCGACGTGGCCGTACATCTCCACGAGCAGCCCCACGGTCCGCCCGATCATGTCCGCGCCGGGACCGCGCGCGGGCAGCTCCGCCAGATACGGCATGCCCTGTCCGTCGGCGAAGGACCCGGTGACCGTCTTCGCGGCCTCGCGGGCGTCGCCTCCCGGCATGGACCCGATCCCGGTGGCGGCACACACGCTGAACTTGCTCTTCTCGCTCACGCGGAAAGCCTACGGGCCCCGGCCCGCCGGACGGCCCCGGCCGCCGAGACGGGCCGGGGCGGCACGCCTCAGCGGCCGGGACGGACCGTGAGGTTGTTGATCTCGGCGTCGCGCGGCAGGTCGAGCGCCAGCAGGATGGTGGTGGCCACGGACTCCGGGTCGATCCAGCGGGAGGGGTCGTACTCCTTGCCCTCCTGCTGGTGGACCTTGGCCTGCATGGCGCTCGCGGTGCGTCCCGGATAGACGGACGTCACGCGGATCCCGTTGCCGTGTTCCTCGTGGCGCAGCGAGTCCGCGAGCGCCTTCAGGCCGTGCTTGCTCGCGGCGTACGCGCCCCATGCGGCGTGCGCTTCCAGGCCGGCCCCGGAGTTCACGAAGACGACGTGGCCCTGGGCGACCCGCAGTTGCGGGAGCAGCAGGCGGGTCACCTCGGCGGGGGCGATCAGGTTGGCGTTGAGCTGGAAGTGCCAGGCCTTGGGCGTGAGGTCACCGATCCGGCCCAGCTCGACGACGCCCGCGACGTGCAGCAGCGAGTCGAGGCGTTCGGGCACGGACTGCTGCCCGAAGGCCCAGGAGAGCCGGTCGGGGTTGCCGAGGTCGCCGACGAGCGTGCGCGCCCCGGGGTGGAGCGCGGCGAGCTCCTTGGCGCGGCCCGCGTCCCGGGCCAGCAGCACGAGTTCGTCGCCGCGCTCCAGGAGGCGGCGGGCGACGGCTGCGCCGATACCGGAACCGGCACCGGTGATGAGATGAGTAGGCATGGGCTCATGCTCGCATCACCGCAGGCCGGCCGACTCCTCGAGGTAGGCGAGCGCCCCCACCCCGTCCTTCGCGAAGAAGACCAGGTCGGTGAGGGGGACGGGCAGGAATCCCTCGTCCTCCATGCGCTGGAACTGCAGGCGCAGACCGTCGTAGAACCCGTCGGTGTTGAGTACGACGACGGGCTTGGCGTGCCTGCCGTGCTTCTTCAGCTCCAGGATGTCGGTGGCCTCGTCGAGTGTCCCCGTGCCGCCCACCATGATCACGAACGCGTCGGCCTTCGCCAGGAGGAGCGCCTTGCGCTCGGCCAGGTCGTCGGCGATCACCATCTCGTCGGCGTTCGTCCGCGCCTTGGCCGCCAGGAAGTCCACCGACACCCCGACGAGCCGCCCGCCGGCCTCCTGCACGCCGTCGGCGACGACCTTCATCAGCCCGCTCTCCGATCCGCCCCAGACCAGGGTGTGCCCGCCGCGGCCCAGCAGTTCGGCGAACTCGCGGGCGGGCACGGTGTAACGCTCGTCGAGGTCGGCGGCGGAGAGGAAGACACAGATGTTCATGCGCCTACCGTACGGGCCGCCTCCGACATCGGGCCGGGCGGGAAGAATCCGGCTCGCGCCGCGGCTTAAGCAGATATGACTCCCACTCCTGGACACCGCATCACCGTCGAGCCCACCGACGCCCACGTGCGGGCCGTGCACGACGGGCAGGTGCTCGCCGAGAGCCGGCGCCCGCTTCTGCTGCGCGAGACCGGCTGTCCCGACCGCTACTACCTCCCGCCCGAGGACGTCCGGACGGAACTGCTGATCCCCTCGGACACGCGTACGCACTGCCCGTTCAAGGGGGACGCGTCCTACTGGTCGCTCCCGGACGCGGCGGACCTCGTCTGGGCGTATCCGGAGCCCAGGGAACAGGTGGCCGCGATCCGGAACCACTTCTGCTTCTACGACACGGATCTCATCGCCCGCTGACGGCCGGAGACTGCTTCCGCTCTTCTCCGCGGCGGCGATGAGTTCCGCGTACCGCGCGGGGCCACCCCCATGGACAGGCCTCGGCCGACGGCACGTCGATCGCGTACCGGCGTCAGGGGGGCGGGCCGCCGGTGATCCTGGTCGGCGGCTTCAGCACCTCCCGGGTCCACGAGGTGACGCACACCCTCGCCGCCGCGATCCCGCGAGCCGGGCACCGCACCCTGACCGGCCGGACCCGCGAGCCGGCACCGCAGGTGATCGCACCGCTCCTGGAGGAGTTCGTCGCCCGCGAGGTGCTCGCGGGGGCGGCCGGCGACCGGGACGCCGCTCACGGGGCGGGCGGCGACCGGAACGCCATGAGGCCCCCTGCCGCGCATCGCACACCCGACGGGATGCCGGGCCCGGCCCGTGGGGCGGGCCCGCCGTCCGCTACCGGCCGGCGGCCGCCGGCTCGCCGCGGCGCGCCGTCGTCGCGATGGTCGCCGACCCGACGACCCGCGTCCCGTCGTACAGCACGACCGCCTGTCCGGGGGCCACGCCCCGCACCGGCTCGGCGAAGGTGACGTGCAGGGTGCCGTCGACCAGCTCCGCCGTCACCTCCGTCTCACCGCCGTGGGCGCGGAGCTGCGCGGTGTACGTACCCGGTCCGGCCGGTGCCGTGCCGCACCAGCGGGGCCTGAGCGCGGTCAGTGCCGTGACGTCGAGGGCTTCCACCGGGCCGACGGTCACCGTGTTGTTCACCGGTGAGATGTCCAGGACGTAGCGCGGCTTGCCGTCCGGGGCGGGGTGACCGATGCGCAGGCCCTTGCGCTGGCCGATGGTGAACCCGAACGCGCCCTCGTGGGTGCCGACCTTCGTCCCCGACTCGTCGAGGATGTCCCCCTCCGCCGGGCCACCGAGGCGGCCGGCCAGGAAGCCCTGGGTGTCCCCGTCGGCGATGAAGCAGATGTCGTGGCTGTCGGGCTTCTTGGCGACGGCCAGTCCCCGGCGCTCGGCCTCGGCCCGGATCTCGTCCTTGGTGGTGAGGGTGTCGCCGAGCGGGAACATCGCGTGGGCGAGCTGCTTCTCGTCCAGGACGCCCAGCACGTAACTCTGGTCCTTGGCCATGTCGGAGGCGCGGTGCATCTCCCGGGTGCCGTCCTCGTTGACCACGACGGTGGCGTAGTGGCCGGTGCAGACCGCGTCGAACCCGAGGGCCAGGGCCTTGTCGAGCAGTGCGGCGAACTTGATCTTCTCGTTGCACCGGAGGCACGGATTGGGGGTGCGCCCCGCCTCGTACTCCGCGACGAAGTCGTCGACGACGTCCTCGCGGAAGCGTTCGGCGAGGTCCCAGACGTAGAACGGGATCCCGATGACGTCCGCCGCCCGGCGGGCGTCGCGGGAGTCCTCGATGGTGCAACAGCCGCGGGCCCCGGTACGGAAGGACTGCGGGTTCGCGGAGAGGGCGAGGTGTACACCGGTCACGTCGTGGCCCGCCTCGGCGGCTCGGGCCGCGGCGACGGCCGAGTCGACACCGCCCGACATGGCGGCGAGCACGCGGAGGGGGCGCTGGGAGGTCTGAGTCATAGCCTCTCCAGGGTACGGGTCGCCGGGAACCGAATGCGCGCGCGTATGCGTTGACGATCACATGGGGACCAAGGGGAACGGCGGAGCGCCGGGAGGCGGGCCGGCGCACGGCGTCAGCCGGCGCACGCTGCTGATCGGCGGCGGAGCCGCCGCGGCGGCGGGTTCGGCCGCTCTGGCCTGGGACGGGGTGCGGCGCGTGTGGTGGCGCGTCCCGGGCGTGGAGAAGCCCCGCAAGCCGGGTGAGCTGGACTACGCGGGCGCCCGCTGGATCGGGGCCTCCGAGGCGAACTGGCGCCGCGCCGACCGCCCCGACGACTACGCCGTCGACCGCATAGTCGTCCACGTCACGCAGGGTGGGCTCGGGAGCGCGGTCAAGGTCTTCCAGGACCCGGCCCACGGCGCCGCGGCGCACTACATCGTGGGCAAGGACGGCCGGGTGGTCCAGATGATCCGCGAGCTGGACGTGGGGTTCCACGCGGGCAACCGCTCGTACAACGAGCGCAGTGTCGGCATCGAGCACGAGGGCTTCGTCGACCGCCCCCAGGACTTCACGCCCGCCATGTACGCGTCCTCGGCCCGCCTCGCGGCCACGGTCTGCAGGCGGTACGGCATCCCGGTGGACCGCGAACACATCATCGGCCACGTGGAGGTCCCCGGCGCCGACCACACCGACCCCGGCCCTCACTGGGACTGGCCCCGCTACCTCGCCGAGATCCGCGCGGCCCGCACCTGACCCCCGCCCCGCCCCACGGCGTCGCCTGACCGAGCGGACGGGCAACAGGGGGTCGTGTCCGGCTTCCGGCGTCCACAGCCTCACCAGGGCAGACTGCGGGGCCGCGGGGCCGAGGAGCCCGGGGAGCGCGTCAGGTGAGACCCGCCGTGCGGGCCCGGGTCACCGCGGGGCCGATGGCGCGGGCCAGGTCCTCCACGTCCTGCCGGGTGGAGGTGTGGCCGAGCGAGAAGCGCAGGGTGCCGCGCGCCAGGTCGGGGTCGGTGCCGGTGGCGAGCAGTACGTGGCTGGGCTGCGCTATCCCGGCCGTGCACGCCGAGCCGGTGGAGCACTCGATGCCCTGGGCGTCCAGGAGCAGCAGGAGGGAGTCGCCCTCGCAGCCCGGGAAGGTGAAGTGGGCGTTGGCGGGCAGCCGGCCGCCGGGGGCCGGGTCACCGCCGAGCAGGGCGTCCGGGACGGCGCGCAGCACGGCGTCCGCCAGCTCGTCGCGGAGCCCGCCGATCTCGCGGGCGAACTCCTCGCGCCCCTCGGCGGCGAGCCGTCCGGCGACGGCGAAGGAGGCCACGGCGGGCACGTCGAGGGTGCCGGAACGCACGTGCCGCTCCTGCCCGCCTCCGTGCAGGACGGGTACGGGGGCGTAGTCACGCCCCAGGAGGAGCGCGCCGATGCCGAACGGGCCGCCGATCTTGTGCGCGCTCACGGTCATGGCCGCCAGCCCGGAATGCGCGAAGTCGACCTCCAGCTGCCCGAAGGCCTGCACCGCGTCGGCATGCATCGGAACGTCGAACTCGCGGGCCACCTCGGCGAGTTCATGTACCGGCATGATGGTGCCGATCTCGTTGTTCGCCCACATCACGGTGATCAGCGCGACGTCGTCGGGGTCGCGCGCGACCGCCTCACGCAGCGCGTCCGGGTGCACCCGCCCGTACCGGTCGACGGGCAGGTATTCGACGGTGGCGCCCTCGTGTTCGGCGAGCCAGTCGACGGCGTCGAGTACGGCGTGGTGCTCCACGGGGCTGGCGAGGACCCTGGTGCGCCGCGGGTCGGCGTCGCGGCGGGCCCAGTACAGGCCCTTGACGGCGAGGTTGTCGGCCTCCGTGCCGCCGGAGGTGAGGACCACCTCGCTGGGGCGGGCGCCCAGAGCGTCGGCGAGGGTCTCCCTGGACTCCTCGACGGTACGGCGGGCACGCCGCCCGGCGGCGTGCAGGGAGGACGCGTTGCCGGTGACGGCGAGCTGCGCGGTCATCGCCGCGATCGCTTCCGGAAGCATCGGCGTGGTCGCCGCGTGGTCGAGGTAGGCCATGATGCCCCCGATTCTACGAGCCCGCGGCGGGCGCCCGGCGGACGCCTGGGCCTCGCATTCCCCACCGGGGCCTCCTGGGGTGTGCCGTGTACGCCGCCGACCTCGCCCCCGACCGCCCGAGGTGCAATCACTCCGGTGACGCGCTGTCCGGCCCGGTCGACTCGCCACGCTCGCCGAGCCACCCGCGCCAGATGGACTCCACCCATGTCAGTTCCCGCGCGACCTGCGACTCCTTCGACTGACTCCCTGGTCGTGCGGGGCGCGCCGCGGCGCACTGGTCGAGCACCGTGAGGACCCACGCCCCCGGCCGCGCAAAAGCGGCCCGGTCCGTCAAGCCGTGATCTTCTGCAGCCGCCACCAGCCGCTTGACCAGCCCATTCTCGTCGGCGCATGTGCGGCGCCTCAGTTCATCAGGACTGTTGACGCCCTCCTGCAACAGAACACGCACCACGTCGGGGGAGGCCAGATCATCGTGAACAGCGGACAAATCGGCCACACACACCAGATGACGCACAACCATGACGGGCACCCCAAGATACTCCGCCATGACCTCAATTCCCGCTTCAGAAACTCGCCGCCTGAATTCCTCGAAGGAGGTGATCCCTATGCAGGCGAGCTTCTCCCCGTACTGCAAGAAGGGAGGAATATCCAGAATTCCGGTTTCACCTCCGCCGACCGCACTCTGCACGGAATCCCTGAAATTCTCGTGACGAAGAGAGGTCCAGAAGGAGGGATCCTCACGCAGCGCACCACGACCCGCAGGGCCCGGCGAGAAGGAGAACGCGAGGTATTCGAACACGTCCCACAATTCCCCCCGCGGCAGGGAGTGATCGTCAGCGACGCTTCCCAGCGCGGCATAGTTTTGGGCGAGACTGGGGGAAGGGAATGCATCAAGTTCCCGGGGGACGCTCCAGTCCCATGCCCCGCGGGACGAGTTCCTCTGCCACTCGACGGAGAGAAACTCCGCCAGGCTCGCCATACTCTCAGCCACAGGTCTCATGTATTCGGCGTACTGCCGGAGCCCTTGACTGCTGCCGATTCTCACATAGTCCCGGCAATCGCTCTCCAGTATTCGAGCTACTCTCCCGGATTCTTTCATATCCAGGCGATATTCGGCACACACCTCCCGGATGCGATATTCACCGACTGCCCTCGCCATCAAGTAGGCATTGATCCGCATAGCCGTCCGAGCGAAGAGAATACGCAGGCGGATCATCTCGCACCCAGGAACGACCTTCACACTTCCCGAACTCTCCTGGACTTCTGTGGCGGCGAGCAGCGCACCCAGGAGTTCGGAGAACCTGACGCGATTGGCGATGGTCTTGTCCGCCTGCGAGTAACGCTCGAGTACATAGTCACACCTCGCCAACGCGTTCTTGGGATCCCTGGTTATCGCAGCTTTCAGCAGGGCCAGCCGAACCTCGGAATCCTCCATCAGTCCTGGCTCATTCGCGATGACCTGCCGCGCGACGCTCTTCCAGTCCTTGGCGCCGGCCAACCCGGCAGCGAGGCGATCGTGCCTGAAAGCGAGTTCGACCAGAATGAAGGCTGCGGCACCGGTCAGCAGCTGGGCACGCGCCCGCCCTCGCTGCTCCTCCAGCAATTCCGCGGCTCGGGCATCCGGCGACTCCGCTCGAGCAGCCATCCCAGCGCGGGGACCACCCCCGCCCGTGGCGGATTCGTCCGCCGGAACGAGATGGGGGAGGCCGAGGTTTCTGCGGCTGATCACCACGGTTCGGACGTGGAGCCCGTTCCTGGTGAGAGTGGCGGTGACCCGGTTGACGTCCACGAGCGTCAGGCGTGCGCGCCAGGTGAGACCCGGGCGGATCGCGTACAGCACACGGGCCGTCGCGCTTGCAAGGGCGCCGGCCGGAATGGCGCTCAAGTCCGAGCTGAGCAGCTTGCTCACGTCGTTGGCCCGCACGAAACCCATCGCGTCGGGCTCCTGGGTACCGAGTGACTGGAGTCTGGCAAGGGTGTAATCGACTGCGGCCGCATCCGTCGTTCCGTCCCCTGCCTGCGCCTCCACCTGAACCCGCAGCCCTTGCCCGAGTGCTGCGGCGACCGCCGTGACTCCTAGAACCGCCATGGCCACATACGCGACTGCCAGCCGGTTATGGCTACCCCACGAGAAGAAACACGAGACGAGACCCGCCCAGACAGACATCAGGACCCAGAACGACGCCTGCGGGAGCCCGCGCCCGGCACGCCCCAGCGATCTGCCGAGCCCCGAGCGCATTTCTGTTGCACAGGTTCCCGTTTGTGAGGCACGTAGCACCAGAGCGACCCCCGGTAGCGCCAAAGCCAGCGAGAAGGCCCAGGTGACCCACGTTCCATCACGGAACGGGCGGAACATGGGGTAGATCGCCAGAAAGGCAGCATCGGCAAGGAGCGCCACACTGCCGATGACGGACCAGATGCTCCGCTCCGCAGGAGACCAGGGTTTGGCGTTCCGGTCGACCATGAAGCGGGTGATGAGTCCAGCGACCGCTACCAGGACAACCGCCGCGACGACCATGGGAATGAGCAGCTGCCCCGTCGGCACGAACCAGGTGGTGTAGAAGTCGTCCCACTTGCCGGTGCTGAAGGCCAGCACGGCGGAAGCAGCCGGGCGCACAGCAATCTGCATGGGCACGACCTCGTTCTCGCAGTTCAGCGTACTTTCGACGCTAAGCCTCCGCCGAGCTGCGTGCCAGCCGGCCACGGACCGCAGGAAAGTCGGACCGCCTCCCGGGTCCAGGCCGTTCAGCCCCCGAAGCTCCAGGAGACGGTGCCGTTCGCGGTGACCAGGACGGCGAGGACGACGAGGTCGGCGACGCCGAGGGCGAGGCCGAGCAGGGCGCGGCCGCGGCGGGCGGTGGAGCGGGCGAGGGCGATGAGGGCCATGACGACGGCGGCCGGCCCGAGCAGGATGTTCATCACCAGAAGGCCCAGCAGGCCGAGTACGAAGGAGGCGACGGCCAGGCCGTCGGCCTCCCGGCCGCGCGGCCTCCGGGGGCCGGGTGCCGCCCCGGTGGACGGGGTGCCGCCGGCCCCGGCGGCGGACGCCGGCCCGGTGGTCCTGGCGCCGGGGCCCGGGGTGCCCGGGCGCCGGTCGGTGCGAGCGGTGGTGAGAGTCATGGGGCGAGCTCCTTCTCCCTGCGGGTCGGGCGGTCAGCGGGTGCGGCGGGCATGGCGTTCGCGGACACCGAAGACCACCAGCCAGAGGCCGATCACGGCTGCGGCGGCGAGGGTCAGGGGCAGCGGCAGGTGTGCGACCGCTCCGAGGACGACCCCCAGCAGGAGCAGGGCGGCGACGAGGACGAACATGTGCGGCCTTTCTTCCCGTAGTTGAGAGTACGACTGTTTACTGACTTAGGAGTCTAGACCTCCTACCCCTTCCGATACTCGGAGAACGGTTGTTTACTGAATGGCATGAGTCACACCCTCGGAATCCGCCAGGCCCAGAAGCTGAAGACGCGTCAGGCGCTGCTCGACGCCGCTCTGCGGCTGCTGGAGCACCAGAGCCTGAGCAGCCTGGGCCTGCGCGAGGTGACCCGGGCCGTCGGGGTGGCCCCGACCGCCTTCTACCGCCACTTCGACGGCACGGCGGCACTGGGCGTGGCCCTCGTGGAGCAGACGCTGGGCAGCCTGCACGGCATGATCGGCGCCATCCTGGCCGAGACGGGCGACAGCGAGGAGCGGCTGGACCGGAGCGTGGGACTGATCAGCCGTCACGTCACCGCGCAGCCCGCCCACTTCCGCTTCATCGCCCGCGAGCAACACGGCGGTGTCGGCGCGGTCCGGGAGGCCATAGCGGCCCAGCTGCGGCTGTTCGCCGAAGAGGTGGCGGCGGCGCTCGCCGCGGAACCCGAATCGGCGGGCTGGGACGCCGAGGACCTCCTGATGCTGGGCGGGCTGTACGTGGACCACATGGTGCTCACCGCGTCCGCGCTGCTGGACGCGGGGCCCGACGGGGAGCAGGAGGTCGTCCGGGTGGCCCGGCGCCGACTGCGGCTGGTGACCGTGGGCCGCGCCCACTGGCTCGACGCCCCCTGAGGCCACCGGCCGGCGGGCGGCTCGTCCAGCGCGCCCGTCCACCGTGATCCTGCGGCCGGTCCGCTCGACGGCGGGGCGGCGCGGGGCGGGGCGGGGCCATCAGCGTGCGCGGGGCCGAGCCGAGCGCCGTATCGAGGCCGGGGGCGGTGGGGCTCAGTGGCAAAGGCTCGGCGGCAAGGACGGACAGGCCACGCGCTCCGTCAGCGGTGAGGTTGGGGACGTCGGTGACCTCGGCGACGTCGATACGGAAGCCCGGCAGCGAGGCCGTCCCGGCGCCGGGCCCCCGTTCGGCACACACGGGCCCCCGACCTCGGACGGCGCCCGGACGTCCTGGCGGACGGTGCGTACGGAGACCTGGAGGCGCTCGGCCGGCTCCGTGGCCGGGACGGGGCCACGGCCGGGACGAGCCGCCGGCCCGGCACAGCAAGGGACGGAGGCCGCCGGCAGGGCTTCACCCCCTGCCGGCACGGGGCCGCACCGGCGCCGGGACGGCCCCGAGGGGCCGAGGGCCCTTCGGGTCGGGCGTCAGCCGCGGGGTGCGCGGGCCAGCTGGCGGGACTGGGCCACGAGCCGGTCGGCGCTGTCCCAGACCTCCGCGTCCTCCTCCAGGAAGCCGCCCGCGAGGTTGCGGGTGGTGATGGAGACACGCAGCGGTCCGGGGGCCGGACGGCAGCGGATGTGCGTGGTGAGCTCGACGGTGGGCGTCCAGCCTTGCAGGCCCAGCTCGAACGAGGTCGGCGGCAGCGCGTCCACGGTGAGCAGCAGCGAGAGCGGATCGGCGTCACGACCGTCCGCGAGGCCGAACCAGCCGCGCATCTCGCCCTTGCCGGACGGGGCGCCGACGGCCCAGCCGACCGTCGCCGGATCGAGCTTGATGTCGAGCCGTTCGGTGATGGCGGAGCCGCCGGGGATCGGCGCCGGCCCGTCGCCCGGACCGAGGCACCGGTCCCACGCCGGGATGGCGGGCGGCTCGGCGGAGGTACGGACCTCGTCGGTCAGGCCGTCGAGATCGCCGTAGGTGGCCAGCACCCGGATGCGTTCGACCTCGGTGCCGTCCTCCGCGTACTGGAAGAGGGAGGCCTCGCCGGTGGAGAGCATGCGCCCCGTGCGCACGACCTGGGTCCGGATCACCGCGGGGCCGGGGACGGACGCGGTGAGGTAGTGCGCGGAGACCGAGAAGGGGTCGGCGTGCGGAAGCGCCTGACCGAGCGCCCGGCCGAGCATGGCCAGGAGATAGCCGCCGTTGACGGCGTGGAAGATCGTCCAGCCCTCGGAGAGCTCTGCGTCGTAGACGCCCTCTTCGCGGAGCGTGACGGCGGTGTCGCGGTCGAACTCGCTGTCGCCGATGGTCGCCTGCGCTGCGCGCGGTACCTGCGTTGCTGCCTGTGCCATGGCATGCACCGTACACCGATTGTATTACTGAGCGGTAGCTTTTTAGGGTGGTCAGATACCGGCGGGTGCCTCCTCCGCCGTGGCCGAGCGCCGGTTGTAGGCGCGCGGCGCGCGCCAGTGGAAACGCAGCGCCAGCAGACGGAGCACGAACGCGGTGATCACCGCGGTGGCACTGGTGTAGGCGTTGAGGGCGTCGAAGCGGATGCAGAGGACCACGAGGACGGCGCCCACGATCGCGGGCACCGCGTACAGGTCCCGGTCCCAGCGCAGCAGCGAGGGCACCTCGTTGGCGAGTACGTCGCGGAGCACACCCCCGCCGACCGCAGTGGCCAACCCGAGTGCTGCGGAGGCGGTGAGGCCGAGCCCGTAGTCGTACGCCTTGACGGTGCCCGAGACGCAGAAGAGACCGAGTCCGGCGGCGTCGAAGACGTTGACGCCGACCTGGATCCGCTCCACGTGCGGGTGGAGGAAGAAGACCAGGCCGGCGGCGAGCAGCGGGGTCAGGAAGTAACCCAGGTCCGTGAAGGCGGCGGGAGGAACGGCACCGATGATCACGTCACGGAAGATCCCTCCGCCCAGCGCTGTCACCTCCGCGAGTACGGCGATGCCGAAGACATCGAAGTTCTTGCGTACGGCGAGCAGGGCGCCCGAGATCGCGAAGACGAAGATCCCGACGATGTCGAGCGCATGCTGGACGGAGGGGGTGAAGAGTTCGTTGAGCACCGGGCAATTGTGCCGGTACTACTTCTTCGGTGTGTCCCCCGCCTCCGTGGACGGAGCGGCGGCGTCCTCACCGCCGTCACCTCCGGCGGGCGCCGCCGGTTCACGCGTGGGCGCGTCCGGGGACTCCGCGGCGGCCGCCGCGGCGGCGGACTCGTCGGCGTCGGCCCGCTCGGCGGACCCAGCCGCCTCAGCAGCCCCGGCCGGCTCGACAGCCTCAGCCGGCTTCTCAGCGGCTACGGACTCCCCCGCCTCGGCCACCTCGGCCACCTCAGCAGCCGCACCCGGCTTGTCGACGGCCACGGACTCCCGCGCCTCGGCCACCTCGGCCGCCTCCCCGGCCTCGGCCGGCTCAGCGGTCTCCGCCGCCACGACCGTCTCCGACGGCTTCTCCGCACCCGCCGACTTCACCGTGATGACGTCGGCGACGAGCGGTGCGTCGCCCGGCATCTGGTCCTCACCGTTCTCCGGGTGGTGGCACGCCACCTGGTGCCCGGTCTTCAGCTGGAGCAGCGGCGGCTCCGTCGTCTTGCAGACCTGCGTCGCCTTCCAGCACCGGGTGTGGAACCGGCATCCGGTGGGCGGCGAGATCGGCGACGGGACGTCGCCCTTGAGCAGGATGCGGTCGCTCTTGGCTCCGCGCCGCCGGGGGTCGGGCACCGGCACGGCGGACATCAGCGCCGTCGTGTACGGGTGCATCGGCGCCTCGTACAGCGACGTGCGGTCCGCCAGCTCGACGATCTTGCCCAGGTACATGACCGCGATCCGGTCCGAGACATGGCGGATGACCGAGAGGTCGTGCGCGATGATCATGTACGTGAGGCCGAGCTCGTCCTGGAGGTCGTCCAGCAGGTTCACGACCTGCGCCTGGATCGACACGTCCAGCGCCGAGACCGGCTCGTCCGCGACGACGAGCTTCGGCTTCAGGGCGAGCGCCCGGGCGATGCCGATGCGCTGGCGCTGACCGCCGGAGAACTCGTGCGGGTAGCGGTTGTAGTGCTCGGGGTTGAGCCCGACGAGCTCCAGCAGCCGCTGGACCTCCGCCTTTACGCCGCCCTCCGGCTTGACGCCCTGGAGGCGGAAGGGGGTGCCGACGATCCCGCCGACCGTGTGGCGGGGGTTCAGCGACCCGTACGGGTCCTGGAAGATCATCTGGATGTCACGGCGCATCGGCCGCATCCGGCCGGCCGACAGGTGCGTGATGTCGCGGCCCTGGAACTCGATCGTGCCGCCGGTCGGCTCCAGCAGCCGGGTCACCAGCCGGCCCATGGTCGACTTGCCGCACCCGGACTCGCCGACGACGCCGAGGGTCTCCCCGGGGCGCACGTCGAAGGTGAGCCCGTCGACGGCCTGGACCGCGCCGACCTTGCGCTTGAGCACGCCCTTGGTGATCGGGAAGTGCTTCGCCAGGCCGGTGACCTTGAGGAGCGGCTCGGACCCGGACCCGTCGGACCCGTCCGCGACGGACGCGGGAGTCTTCTCGTTCAGATCAGTCACAGCTTCGGCGCAATCTCTTCGGTCCAGATCCGGTCCCGCTGCTCACGCGACATGTGGCACGCGGAGTAGTGCCCGTCGCTGACCAGCTGCAGCTCCGGACGCTCGGTACGGGTGATGTTGTCCGCGGGGACGTCCGCGTACGGGCAGCGCGGGTGGAAGGCGCAGCCCGAGGGGACGTTGATGAGGCTGGGCGGCGAGCCCTTGACGGGGATGAGCCGCTCGGTCTGCTCCCGGTCGATGCGCGGCATCGAACCGAGGAGGCCCCAGGTGTAGGGGTGCTGGGGCTCGTAGAAGACCTTCTCGGCGCTGCCGCGCTCGATGCAGCGGCCCGCGTACATCACCAGCAGGTTGTCCGCGATCTCGGCGACGACGCCGAGGTCGTGGGTGATCATGACGACCGCGGAACCGAACTCCTTCTGCAGGTCGCGGATGAGGTCGAGGATCTGCGCCTGGACGGTCACGTCCAGGGCGGTCGTCGGCTCGTCGGCGATGAGCAGCTGGGGGTTGTTCACCAGGGCCATCGCGATCATCGCGCGCTGGCGCATACCGCCGGAGAACTGGTGCGGATAGTCCTCGTAGCGGCGGTGCGGTTCGGGGATGCCGACCCGGTCGAGCATCTCGATCGCGCGCTTCTTCGCGGCCTTCTTGTCGACCTTGTTGTGGACCCGGTGCGCCTCGACGATCTGCGCGCCGATGCTGTAATACGGGTGCAGGGCCGACAGCGGGTCCTGGAAGATCATCGCCATCTTCTGGCCGCGCAGCTTCCGCACGCGCTCGGCGCCGGCGCCGATGAGCTCCTCGCCGTCCAGCCAGATCTCACCGCTGATGCGGGCCCGCTCGGAGGTGTGCAGGCCCATGATCCCCAGCGAGGTCACGGACTTTCCGGAACCGGACTCGCCGACGATGCCGAGGGTCTGGCCCGCCTTGAGGTCGAAGCTGACGCCGTCGACGGACCTGACCAGGCCGTCGTCGGTGTCGAAGTGGACCTGGAGGTTACGGACGGAGAGGAACTCCTTCCCGTCCGCGGCCGAGGCGTCCCGGGGGGCGGGGACCGTGCCCTCGGCGACGTCCGCCGCCGGGGTGTCCTTCTTGCTTACCTCGCTCATGAGAGCCTCACCCGGGGGTCGATCGCGGCGTACACGAGGTCCACCAGCAAGTTGCAGATGACGATGAAGAAGGCGGCGACCAGCGTCACGCCCATCACCTTGGGCAGGTCGGCCTCGGTCACGCCCTTGATGGCGAACTGGCCCATGCCCTGGAAGGAGAAGACGGTCTCGGTGATGACCGCGCCGCCGAGCAGCAGCGCGAAGTCCATGCCGAAGATGGTGACGAGCGGGGTGAGCGCGGAGCGCAGCCCGTGCTTGACGACGACCTTGCGTTCCCGCAGGCCCTTGGCCCGCGCGGTTCTGATGTAGTCCTCGCCCATCGTCTCCAGCATCCCGGCGCGGGTGAGCCGGGCGTAGAGGGCGGAGTACAGCAGCGCGAGGGTGCACCAGGGCAGGACCAGGTTGGCCGCCCATTCGACCGGGTTGTCGGCGAACGGCACGTACTCCCCGTTGCCGAACAGCGCGAGAACGACGAGGCCGGTGAAGAACATCGGGAGGGAGACGCCGGCGAGGGCGACACCCATGGAGATCCGGTCGAAGACCGATCCCCGCTTCAGCGCGGAGAGCACGCCGATCGCCACACCCGAGACGACCCAGAGGACCGCGGCACCGGCGGCCAGGGAGAGCGTGACCGGGATGCGGTCGACGATCTGGGGCCAGATCTCGGTGTGGGTCTTGAAGGAGTAGCCGAAGCAGGGAGCGTTGCAGGTGACCGGGTCGGGGCCGAACGTGTAGTCGGCGCCGACGACGATGCCCTTGACGAACTCCCAGTACTGCAGATAGAGGGGCTGGTCGAGCCCCAGGTTCTTCTTGACCGCGGCGATGACGTCCGGGTCGGGGCTCTTCCCGACGTACTGGGCGGCCATCGAGTCGAGGGTCTGCCCGCCGAGGCGGGGCACGAGGAAGAAGATCGCGAACGTGACTGCGCTGACCACCAGCAGCAGCAACACCGCGGCGAATACGCGTCGGATGATGTACGCAGCCACAGCCGTGCGGCGCCGGGCGGGCGGACGGGTAACGCCCGCCGGCCCGGCGCCTTCACCTGCCTTTCAAGGGATGCTGTTGATGAACAGGTGTTACTTGGTCGAGGTCATCAGCACGTAGTCGTACATGCCGAGGTACGCGTCCGTGACCGTGACGTTCGCCGCGGAGTCCGGGCGGTAGAGCAGGTTCTTGCGGTAGAAGAGCGGAACGACGGAGCCGTTCTCCATGACCTTCTGGTCCACCTCGCCCCACGTCGCGTTGCGCGCCGTGGTGTCGACGGTGCCGATGCCCTTGACGAGCAGGTCGTTGATGGCCTTGTCGTTGAGCTCCATCAGGTTCGTGCCACCGGACGGCTTGATGGCCGTGCCGTTCACGATCTGGTCGAGGAAACCGAAGCCGGTCGGCCAGTCGGCGCCCCAGGCCATCATCATCATGCCCGCGTTGTTCTTGTGGACCCAGTCCGGAACGCCCGCGAAGTCGGTGAAGTACTTGTTCGCCGGGAACTGCTTGATCTCGGCGGTGACGCCGATCTTCTTCAGGCTGTTCTGCAGCTGCGTGGCGGCGAGGATCTCGTCAGGACGGTCGGAGCGGGCCGTCAGCGTGGTCTTGAAGCCCTTGCCCTGACCGCACTTGGTCAGGTGCTCCTTGGCCTTCGCGATGTCGCCCTTGTTGCCCTCGGACGGGTACAGGTCGAACTTCTTGTACCCGGCGACGCTCGGGGGGATGACCGTGGTGGCCGGGTCGCCCTTGACCGAACCGCCGATGGCGTCGACCATGCTCTGCTTGTCGACGGCGTACTGGACGGCCTTGCGGCACTCCACGTTGTCGAACGGCTTCACGTTGACGTTCAGCGCCAGGTACTGCAGGGCGCCGGCGTACGGGTTGTCCGTCTTCGCCTTCTCGGCGGCCTTGGCCAGGACCTTCGGCTGGGTCTTGGACTGCAGACCCGTGCCCTCGGCGCCCACGGTGATCGTGTCGCTGAGCAGGTGGTCGTCGATCGTCGTGGCGTTGACGTTGAACTTGAGGTCGACCTTGTCGGCCAGCGCCTTGCGGATCGGGTCCGTCTTCGGGTCCCACTCCGGGTTGCGGACGAGCGTCGCGCCCTTGCTCTCGTCGTACGACTCGAACTTGTACGGACCCGAGGAGACCATCTTCTGGACGTAGGCGGCACCCTTGTCGGCCTTCTGCGGGACCGGAGCGGTCTGCGAGAAGGCGGCGAGGTAGTCCATGTCCGCGAACGGCTTGTTCAGCTTGAAGACGATCGTGTAGTCGTCCGGGGTCTCGATGGACTTGAGGCCCTCGGGGGACTTGTCCTTGTACGGACCCTTGTACTTGTCGCCGCCGTCGAGGTAGGCCTTGAAGTACGTCGGGCCGTTGGACAGGGCCTCCGGCGCGAAGTTGGAGCGCTCGACGGCGTACTTGACGTCCTTCGAGGTGACCTCGGTGCCGTCCTCGAACTTCACGCCCTTGCGGAGCGTGTACGTCCAGGTCTTGGCGTCCGCGCTGGCCTTGCCGAGGCTGGTGGCCAGGTCGGGAACGACCTCCAGGCTCTCCTTGCCGGCGGCCGGCTTGAAGGTGACCAGGGAACGGGCGTACAGGCGGGAGAAGTTCTGCACCCAGCCGTAGTACGTGTTGCCCGGGTCGAGGGAGTCCGGGCCGCTGGCGTGCTCCAGCCGGACCGTCCCGCCCTTCTTGTCGGTCTGGTTGACGATGGTCGTCAGACCGGCGTCAGCCTTGGCGCTGCCCCCGGCGCCGTTGCTGCCGTCCTTGCCCGAATCACTGCCGCTGCAGGCGGACGCGCCGAGCGACACCGCTACGGCCACGGCGATCGCCGCTGCTGTCTTTCTGTTCTGCATGCTGAGGAAAGCCCCCTCGCTTGTTCGGTACGGCAGAGCCGCGATTACTTGCCACGAGGGTCGAGTGCGTCACGCAGCCCGTCCCCCAGCAGATTGAAGGCCAGCACGGTGATGAAGATCGCCATGCCGGGGATGACCATGAACATCGGGTCCACCTCGTAGAGGTCGACGGCCTGCGTGAGCATGCCGCCCCAGGAGGCCTGCGGCGGGGCGATGCCCACGCCGAGGAAGCTGAGGGACGCCTCGAACAGGATGTTCGTGGGGATCAGCAGCGTCGCGTAGACGAGGATCGGCGCGATCAGGTTCGGCAGCAGCTCGCGGAAGAGGATGAACGGACCGCGTGCGCCCAGCGACCTGGCGGCCTCGACGAATTCACGCTCACGCAGGGACAGGGTCTGCGCGCGGACGATGCGGCCGATGTAGGGCCAGCTGAAGAAGCCGATCACGAAGATCAGGACGGCGATCCGCAGGGTGAGCCCTTCCATCCCGAACGCTTCGCCCTGCAGGGAGGCGGAGATGGAGATCGCGAAGAGCAGCAGCGGGAAGGCCAGGAAGGTGTCCATCATGCGGCTGATGAAGCTGTCCACCCAGCCGCCGTAGAACCCTGCCACGACCCCCATGACGACGCCGATGGCGACGGACAGGAGCGTGGAGCCCACGGCGACCACGAGGGAGACCCAGGAGCCTTCGAGGATGCGGGCCAGGATGTCGCGGCCTGTCTGCGGCTCCACACCGAGCGGGTGGTCCCAGCTCATGCCGCCGAAGGAACCCTTGGGCGCCAGCATGACGGGGTCGACCAGGCTCTGGTTGAACGCGTCGGGGTCGAGACCGAGCAGCGACTGGAGGGGCTTGGACAGCAGGGCGGTGAGGACCAGAAGGATGACAACGATGCCGCCGGCCATCGCCGCCTTGTCCCGCTTGAAACGGGTCCAGGCGATCCGGCCGAGGGAACGGCCCTCGATCTGCTTGCGCCCGGCGCCTTCCAGCACCGCTTCGGGCTGCACTTCCGCCCTGGTGGTCTCGATAGGTGCCGTCATTGCGGTGGAGACCCCTCTCGGCCGACGGTGGCCGGCCCATGACCGCCGCTGTAGCGGCTCGTACAAACACATGAGACATGTGGTGATGCGCCGGCCGAACCGCCCCTGTTTGAAAGGGACGTGTGCCGGGCATGGACCACCTGCTGTCTGGAGTCTTCAACCACTTTGCGATCACCCGCCAGACCTGACGGGGAATGTTTGCGCAACCGTGATGCGCTCATTGAGTTTCCGTTATGCGGACAGCCCGGTCCAGTGAGCGGACCTCTCATCCACTAAGCCGCGATAAGGGACATCTCGCCCAACGCGCCTCATTCGGTGGGCGATTGCCCTGCTGACGCGTGTCAGCCGAGCCGTGTGTGACCGTCCCTCAGCAAGGTCAGTAGGCGTGCGGCGGGTAGCCGTAGCCCGGCGCGGCGGCGGGGGGCGGACCCGCCGGGGCGTGGGCCTCACGGTCGTAGAACGGGCGCGCGTTGGCGCGCAGCCACATGGCGACGGGGTCGTACTCGTCGGACATCGAGACGGTGGAGACGGGCAGCCCGTCCGGGACGACGCCGATCGACTGCTGCATCATGGCGCGGACCGCGTCGACGGAGGGCCGGCCGGTGTCGTAGAGGTCCAGCCCGATCGCCAGGTAGGGGACGCCGAGGGCGGGCTGCACCCAGGCACGGCGCAGCGAACGGACGGCGGGGGTCCGGTGGGCGTTCCGGGAGAGCAGGGCGTAGAACTGCGGGATCTGAAGGGCGGGTTCGGAGAGCCGCAGCGGGCCCGCGGGCATCCGGTCCAGACCGGTGGCGATCCGGCGCAGGTCCAGCCACGGAATGCCGACGCCGCCGCCGGGGGCGTGCGGGTTGAGCCAGATCCCCCAGCGGTCCGGGAAGAGGGCGCGGGCGATCTCCCGGCCGGTCACGAGCTCGTGGGCCCGGGTCCAGCCGCTCGCGGAGAGCTCCTGGGCGGAGGTCACGCAGGGGGCGTAACCCAGGCCGCCGATCTCCATGTTGCCGTACTGGGCGTCGGGCGAGCCCGCCGTGCCGTGCCACAGCAGCATCCAGACCGGGCCGTCCGACAGGGCCTCCAGCAGCGCCTCGTACGCGTCGAGGCGCCCCGGGGTCACTTGGCGCAGCATGTGCTCGACCTGCCCGGCCGCCGCGGCGCCTGACGCACTCACCCTGGTCCCGCCCCTCTTCGATCCGCTGTCCCGCTGTGTCGCGGTGCTCTCCGTGTCCCGTGCGGGCCACGGGGCGACCCGGCCATCAAACCAGCTTATGCGCCGTTACCGACACCGGCTTGACGCCACGGTCGGCGCCGGTTCAGTAACCCTCACGCCGGTAGAACGGGCGCACTTTTTCCAGCATCCAGTCGCCCACGGGGTCCTGGGCCACGTCGAGCAGGACCAGATTGACCGGCCAGGGCACCGGGACCCGGCCCAGCGCGCGGCCCAGTGCGTCCATCGGGGCGTTCCGGGCGGCCTCGTCCCAGCCGGCGCACTGGACTCCCACGAAGAGCACCGGGCTCTCGCCCTCGATGCTGGCCAGCGTTCTGCGGGCGGTGGCGACCACACCGGTCTGCTGGAACTCCGCGGCGACCGCGGAGAGGAAGTCGACGGGGTCCTGCTTCCAGTCGGGTTCGTACAGCCGGACCCGGCCGCCGCCGGCCGGCCCGTCCAGAGGGCTGCGCCCGGCCCGGCAGAGCTCCGCGACGGCGGGCGGCGGGAGCGGCACGCCGACCGCGCCGCCGGGGTTGACGGCTATGCCGAGCTGCGGGGGCAGTCCCCGGGCGAACTCCCTGGCCGGCGCGACGGTGAAGGAGAGATGGGTGCCGACACAGGCGCGGAACTGGGCCTCGGAGGAGAACACGGGGACGTAGGCGCCGCCGTCGAGATCGATCGTCGGCAGGTCCAGGTCGCGGCTGTCGGGTCCGCCGCCGTTCGGCAGGGGCACCCACACCTGGCTGCGGCCGAGCACCTCCACCAGCCGGCCGCCGGACCCGGCCACGCCGAGCGAGGCGCCGAGCACTTCCTCGAACTCGTTGGCCGGCCACCCGTGCTGCCCCTGCGCCTGGTCCTGGACCGGAATCTCCACGGTGTCTCTGTCCTCTTCTCGCCATGCGGTGCCGCAGAAACCTTAGAGGGTCCGGCGCCGGAGGGCACGGGCCGGACGGGAGCGGAACCAGCCGGTGTCCGGATTCCGGACATCCGGCCGGGAATTCGTGGTCTGTGCGTCTGCGAACCGCCGTGCCCTCACGCGCCGGTGAACGAGATCCGCCCGATCGCCCCGGCGGCCTCCCGGTCGAGGAGGACCGCGGAGGCGCAGCCGGGCGGCAGCAGCCCCTGCTCGGTGTCGCGCAGCAACCGCCCGACCGCCCGCCGGTGCCGGGCGAAGGCGTATCCGGAGACCCCTCGGCCGCGCTCCCGCTGGCCCTCACGGGCGACGCCCGGAGTGACGTCGAGCAGCACGAGGTGCAGCGTGCGGCCCCGGCGCCGGGCCTCGCGTGCCAGCCAGCGCCGCACCCACGCCTGCGTACCGCAGTCGTGGACGACGACGGATCCGCCGGAGCGCAGCGCCCGCCGGAGTCCGAGGTAGTGGGCGGCGCGTACCAGGGGGCGGTAGAGGGCGTACGGGAGTAAGCCCGGCAGGGCGTCCGCCCAGCGGTCCCGGGTGTCCTGCGAGTCGATGGCGTGTTCCCCGACCGCACGCCGGATCAGCGTCGACTTACCGCTTCCCGGAAGTCCGGAGACCACGACCAGATCGCCGGCCACGAAGTCCAGGCCGTCCGGGGCGCGCGCCCCCGTGCCGCGGAGGTCGCGCACCACGGGTGCGGGCGGGCCCAGGCGCTCACGGACGGGCGCCCCCGGCTGCGCGGGCATGGCATCGCTCGCCGCACCCGCGGCCGTCGTATGTGGCTGCAACGTCATCGCCGTCCCCCTGCATTCGTCACCCACCACCTGGCCTGCCTCCAGAAGTGTAAAGAAAAGGCAATGCGCCACAACGCCTTCCGGCCGTTCGTGTCGGCCCGGCGTCCGCGCGTCCTCGGGGCCCCACTCTCCCGTAATGCGTGCGATGATGACCCCGCCAACTGCATACCGGCCGTTTGAATCCGCGCGGGAGAGTCCCGGACACCGTGTGCGCCGGGCGCCGAAGGAGCAAGTTCCTCCCTTGAATCTCTCAGGCCCCGTACCGCGTGGATGAGGCAGATCTGAAAAGCGGGCCGCTCGCGGCCCCACCCAAGGTGCAAGCCGAGCTCCCGGGACGGCCCTTCACGGGCCGACCCTTTCAGGGGCTCTCGGCGAACCTCTCAGGTTCCGATGACAGATGGGGAGGGACCGTCCTCTGCCGTCATGCCCTGGAGCCGTACCCATGAGCACTGCCCCGCGCCTCACCGCCCTCGATGCACTGCATCGTTCCCTGGGCGCGACCATGACCGATTTCGCCGGCTGGGACATGCCGCTGCGGTACGCCAGTGAGCGCGACGAGCACACCGCCGTACGCACCCGGGCCGGCCTCTTCGACCTGTCCCACATGGGCGAGATCACGGTCACCGGTCCGCAGGCCGCCGCCTTCCTCAACCACGCGCTGGTCGGCGACATCGCCACCGTCGGCGCGGGCCGGGCCCGCTACACGATGATCGTCGCCGAGGACGGGGGCATCCTGGACGACCTGATCGTCTACCGGCTGGGAGAGCCCGGGACCCCGGAGTACCTGGTCGTCGCCAACGCGGGCAACGCCCAGCTCGTCCTGGACACGCTGACCGAGCGTGCCCGGGACTTCGACGCCGAGGTACGGGACGACCGCGACGCGTACGCGCTTCTCGCCGTCCAGGGCCCCGAGTCCCCCGCCATCCTGAAGGCCGTCACCGACGCCGACCTGGACGGACTGAAGTACTACGCGGGCCTGCCGGGCACGGTCGCGGGCGTCCCCGCGCTCATCGCCCGCACCGGTTACACGGGCGAGGACGGCTTCGAGCTGTTCGTCGCCCCGGAGCACGCCGAGCAGCTCTGGAAGGCCCTCACCGAGGCCGGCGCCCCGCACGGACTGATCCCCTGCGGTCTCTCCTGCCGCGACACCCTGCGCCTCGAGGCGGGCATGCCGCTGTACGGGCACGAGCTGACCACCGCGCTGACGCCGTTCGACGCCGGGCTCGGCCGGGTCGTGAAGTTCGGGAAGGAAGGCGACTTCGTCGGCCGTGAGGCACTGCTGGCCGCCGCGGAGCGCGCCGAGACCGACCCGCCCCGCAAGCTCGTCGGCCTGGTCGCCAAGGGCCGCCGGGTGCCGCGGGCGGGCTTCCGGGTCACCGTCGGCGGCACGGCCGTCGGCGAGGTGACCTCGGGCGCGCCGTCGCCCACGCTCGGCCGGCCGATCGCCATGGCGTACGTGGACGCGGCGTACGCCGCACCCGGGACCGAGGGCGTCGCCGTGGACATCCGGGGCACGGAGGAGCCGTACGAGGTCGTCGCACTCCCGTTCTACAAGCGCCGCAAGTAGTCCGGTCCCCGCGCGCGGGAATCCGTCCGCGCGCGGGGACGTGACGTAATCGCGTCTCATACCGCAAGACCACCGTTCACCAGCACTCCCCCGCGTACAGGAGAATTCAGACCATGAGCAACCCCCAGCAGCTGCGGTACAGCAAGGAGCACGAGTGGCTGTCGGCCGTCGAGGACGGTGTGGCGACGATCGGTATCACCGAGTTCGCCGCCAACGCGCTCGGCGACGTCGTCTACGCGCAGCTCCCGGAGGTCGGTGACACGGTGACCGCGGGCGAGACCTGCGGTGAGCTGGAGTCGACCAAGTCGGTCAGCGACCTGTACTCGCCGGTGACCGGCGAGGTGACCGCGGCCAACCAGGACGTCGTGGACGACCCGTCGCTGGTGAACACCGCTCCCTTCGAGGGCGGCTGGCTGTTCAAGGTACGCGTCGCGGAGGAGCCGAAGGACCTGCTCTCCGCCGACGAGTACACCGAGTTCTCCGGCAACTGAGACCCAAGGGACCCCCTGATGTCGCTTCTCAACTCCTCCCTCCACGAGCTGGACCCGGACGTCGCCGCCGCCGTCGACGCCGAGCTCCACCGCCAGCAGTCCACCCTCGAGATGATCGCGTCGGAGAACTTCGCTCCGGTGGCGGTCATGGAGGCGCAGGGCTCCGTCCTCACCAACAAGTACGCCGAGGGCTACCCGGGCCGCCGCTACTACGGCGGCTGCGAGCACGTCGACGTGGTCGAGCAGATCGCGATCGACCGCATCAAGGCGCTCTTCGGCGCCGAGGCCGCGAACGTCCAGCCGCACTCGGGTGCGCAGGCGAACGCCGCCGCGATGTTCGCGCTGCTGAAGCCGGGCGACACGATCATGGGTCTCAACCTGGCCCACGGCGGGCACCTGACCCACGGCATGAAGATCAACTTCTCCGGCAAGCTCTACAACGTGGTGCCCTACCACGTCGACGACACCGGCGTCGTGGACATGGCCGAGGTCGAGCGCCTCGCCAAGGAGTCCAAGCCGCAGCTGATCGTGGCCGGCTGGTCCGCATACCCCCGTCAGCTCGACTTCGCCGCGTTCCGCCGCATCGCGGACGAGGTCGGCGCGTACCTGATGGTCGACATGGCCCACTTCGCGGGCCTGGTCGCCGCGGGCCTGCACCCCAACCCGGTGCCGCACGCCCACGTCGTCACGACCACCACGCACAAGACCCTCGGCGGTCCGCGCGGTGGGGTCATCCTGTCGACGCAGGAGCTCGCCAAGAAGATCAACTCGGCGGTCTTCCCGGGCCAGCAGGGTGGTCCCCTGGAGCACGTGATCGCGGCCAAGGCGGTCTCGTTCAAGGTCGCGGCGACCGAGGAGTTCAAGGAGCGCCAGCAGCGCACCCTGGACGGCGCCCGCATCCTGGCCGAGCGCCTGGTGCAGCCGGACGTCACCGAGGCCGGCGTCTCCGTCCTGTCCGGCGGCACGGACGTGCACCTGGTCCTGGTCGACCTGCGCGACTCCGAGCTGGACGGGCAGCAGGCCGAGGACCGGCTCCACGAGCTGGGCATCACGGTCAACCGCAACGCCGTCCCGAACGACCCGCGGCCCCCGATGGTCACCTCGGGCCTGCGGATCGGCACCCCGGCCCTGGCCACCCGCGGCTTCGGCGCCGAGGACTTCACCGAGGTCGCCGAGATCATCGCCGCCGCGCTGAAGCCGTCGTACGACGCCGGCAGCCTGAAGGCCCGCGTGACCGCGCTCGCCGAGAAGTTCCCGCTGTACCCCGGCCTCGCGTAGGCCTTCCGCAGTTTGCACACCGGGTGGGGGCACCCCGCACACTGAACAGTGAGCGAGGTGCCCCCACCCATGTCACCGCGCTCCTCGTGCCCACCGGCGCGTCCCGCACCACCGGCAGACAACGACGTCTACCAGCCCTTTTTTTAGGAGTACTCCCGTGGCCATCTCGGTCTTCGACCTCTTCTCGGTCGGTATCGGCCCGTCCAGCTCCCACACGGTCGGCCCGATGCGCGCGGCCCGTATGTTCGCCCGCCGGCTCAAGAACGAGGGCCTGCTGGCCCACACGGCGTCGATACGGGCGGAGCTGTACGGCTCGCTGGGCGCGACCGGCCACGGCCACGGCACGCCCAAGGCCGTCCTGCTCGGCCTGGAGGGCGAGTCGCCCCGGACCGTGGACGTCGAGGGCGCCGACGCCCGCGTGGCGGAGATCCGCTCGTCCGGGCGCATCAACCTGCTCGGCATGCACGAGATCCCCTTCGACGCCGACGAGCAGCTCGTCCTGCACCGCCGCAAGGCGCTGCCGTACCACGCCAACGGCATGACGGTCCTCGCGTACGACCGGGAGGGCGCCCCGCTCCTGGAGAAGACGTACTACTCGGTCGGCGGCGGCTTCGTCGTCGACGAGGACGCGGTGGCCGGCGAGGACCCGATCGTCCCGGACGACACCGTCCTCAAGCACCCTTTCCGTACCGGTGACGAGCTGCTGCGGCTCGCCCGCGAGACCGGGCTTTCAATCTCCTCGCTCATGCTGGAGAACGAGAAGGCCTGGCGCACCGAGGACGAGATCCGCGCCGGGCTCCTGGAGATCTGGCGGGTGATGCAGGCCTGCGTCGCACGCGGCATGTCCCGCGAGGGCATCCTGCCGGGCGGCCTGAAGGTCCGCCGCCGCGCCGCGAACTCGGCCCGCCAGCTCCGCGCCGAGGGCGACCCCCAGACGCACGCGATGGAGTGGATCACCCTCTACGCGATGGCCGTCAACGAGGAGAACGCCGCAGGCGGGCGTGTGGTCACCGCTCCGACCAACGGCGCGGCGGGCATCATCCCCGCCGTCCTGCACTACTACATGAACTTCGCGGCCGGGGGCTGCACCGAGACCGAGAAGGACGACAGCGTCGTCCGCTTCCTGCTGGCCGCCGGCGCCATCGGCATGCTGTTCAAGGAGAACGCCTCCATCTCGGGTGCCGAGGTCGGCTGCCAGGGCGAGGTCGGCTCCGCCTGCTCCATGGCCGCCGGCGCGCTGGCCGAGGTGCTGGGCGGCTCCCCCGAGCAGGTGGAGAACGCCGCGGAGATCGGGATGGAGCACAACCTCGGCCTGACCTGCGACCCGGTCGGCGGCCTCGTCCAGATCCCCTGCATCGAGCGCAACGGCATGGCGGCCGTCAAGGCCGTCACGGCGGCGAAGATGGCGCTGCGGGGCGACGGCAGCCACAAGGTCTCCCTCGACAAGGTCATCAAGACCATGAAGGAGACCGGTGCGGACATGTCGGTGAAGTACAAGGAGACGGCCCGGGGCGGGCTCGCGGTGAACATCATCGAGTGCTGAGCCTGTAGGCCCTGACCAGCGCGTTTGTTCCTTTCAGCGCGGTCGGGGCCTTCCCTGCTTCACAGGGTTGTCCCGCGATTCCCGGTGGATCGGCGCGCGGCGTCGGATGCGGGGCACCGCACGGCGGAGGAACGTCCGCATACGGGATGGACGGGAACGTTCCGGTAACGCGGCGAGGTGCCGTAGCTGTCGTCGCGCGCCCCCCGTGCAGTGCGGGACAGCTCTTACGCGGCGGACGGTCTCCGCAGACGCCGTGGGACGGACGGGGAGGTCCCGGCAGAGGCCGGGCCGGTCCGCAGCCGGTCGCGCAGGCGGCCCAACCGGGACCGGCCGGGGTCCGGCAGTGACGGACGGTCTTTCAGGGCGATCACCCCCTGCGGGCCCGAGCACGGCGTCCCGTGCTCATACCAGCGCCGTGACCTGCGATGTCGAGCTGAGACGGTCGTGGTGAGGTGTACCAGTACCCGGTACCCGGTATCCGGCGGAAGTGCTGCCGCGTCCGGGCAGGGGACGCCGCCGGGGGTGCCGGTGCGTGGAGGAACGCCCGGCCGGCACGCTGCCGGCCGTGGCCCCCGCCGCCCGTGGCGCACGGCCGCCGCGAGTACCGGCCCGCCTCAGACGAAGTCGATCAGGTCCCGCAGCGGCGGGGGCACGAGGTCGTGCGGGAGCGCCTCGACCAGCACCGTGCCGTAGTGAATCTTCCGGCCCTTCTTGGTCCCGATGAACCGGCGGAGCTGCTGGTGCGTGGTGCGCTCCCGCTGGGCGGGCTGGGACTGGAGGGTGAGCAGCGGGCGCAGGTCGCCCTGCTGCCGGACGAGCTCCGTCACCCGTTCCACCCCGAGAGCGCGGATGAGCTCGTCCTCCAGGTCCACGTCGCACACGAAGAAGCTCGGCTCCAGCCCGGCCCGTGCCCAGGCGCGGGCGAAGTAGCCGCGTTCCCCTTCGTCGCACAGACCCGTGACCTGCACGTTCAGGCCACCGGGTCCGACCCGGTCGACGAAGCGGGCCACGTTCATGGCGCCGCCCATCGCCAGGACGCAGATCTCCTCCTCCGCCAGGTCCCGGCCGTAGCCGTGCGCCAGCGCCTCGACCGCGGCGACGTCGCTCGGCCCCTCCACCAGGACGACCCCGCGGACGGGCAGCAGCGCGGCGAGTTCGTACGCCGGGTCGGCGGGGCCGCCCCACGCCCACGAGGTGACCGCGTCCCGGAAGGACCTCATATCAGCCAACACGTACGTCCATTCGTTCTCCGGCGGTGTGCCGCTCGACCAGCTCCGCGAGTCCGGCCACCGTAGCGTCGTCGAAGAACTCCGCCGCGGGCAGGTCCACATGGAGGAGGGTCCTGATCCGGGCGAGGAGGTCCATGCCCGACAGCGAGTTGCCGCCCATCTCGAAGAACTCGTCGTCGACACCGACCTCCTGGAGGACGAGTGCGTCGGCCACCAGGTCCGCGAGCAGCTCCTCGGTGGGAGTACGCGGCGCCACGAACGGCGTGTGCACGGTCCGCGGGAGATGGGCGGGGGCCGGCAGCGCCCGGCGGTCCGTCTTCGAGCCCAGCGTCAGGGGGAACTCCTCCATGACCACGATGACGGACGGGTGCATGTACCGGGGCAGTCTGTGGTGCAGGGCCAGCCGCAGCTTCGGCACCAGCCCTTCGGCGGAGCCGCTCGGCACGACGTACGCCACCAGGATCTTCCGCCCGGGCACGACGTCCTCCCGGGCCAGCACGACGGCCTCCTTGAGATCCGGCATCCCGGACAGGGCCGCCGCGACCTCACCGGGTTCGATGCGGTAGCCGTCGACCTTGACCTGGTCGTCGATCCGTCCGCGGAACTCCAGGGCGCCGCGGGCGTCGAGACGGACCATGTCGCCGATGCTGTACATCCGCTCGCCGGGGACGAACGGGTCGGGCACGAACTTCTCGGCGGTGAGCGCGGGGCGGCCGACGTAACCGCGGGCCACACCGCTGCCGCCGGTGTACAGCAGACCCCACTCGCCCTCGGGGACCCGCTCCAGGTTCTCGTCCAGGACGTAGAGGCGGGTGTCGGTGACGGCGCGTCCGATCGGGACGCTGTCACCGATGCGGTCGTCGATGACGTGGCAGGACGTGAAGCAGGTGTCCTCGGTGGGGCCGTAGCCGTTGACGATCAACAGCTCCGGGTAGGCCTCGTGGAGCGTGTTCATGTGCAGAGGGGACAGCGGCTCTCCGCCGCCGAGCATCTGACGCAGTCCGGCCATGCTGTCGAGGTGGTCGTCGACCAGCCGGTGGAACAGGCCCGTGGTCAGCCACAGCGTGGTGATCCGCTCCTGTTCCAGGAAGGCGGCCAGCTCGTGCATCGCCACCGTGCCCGGCGGATAGACGACCAGCTTGGCGCCGTTGAGCAGGGAGCCCCAGATCTCGAAGGCGGAGGGGTCGAAGCGCAGCGAGCAGAACTGCAGGAAGGTCTCGTCCGCGGTCAGCGAGGCGTAGTCGCCGTCCTGTACCAGCCGCACCACCCCGCTGTGCCGTACGGCCACGCCCTTCGGCATGCCGGTCGAGCCGGAGGTGTAGCAGATGTAGGCCAGGTTGTCGGGGCCGGTGCCGGGGGCGATCGGTCCCGGGACGGGATCCGTCCGCCACGGGTGGTCGAGGTTGACCACGGTGCCGTCGATCTCGGGCACGCGGTCGCTCAGCCGGTCGTGGGTGAGCAGGACACGTGCCCGCGCCTGTTCGAGCATGTACCGGAACCGCTCGGGAGGCTCGTTCTGGTGCACGGGCAGATAGACGCCGCCCGCCTTCAGGATGCCGACGAGCGCGACGACCATCTCGAACGAGCGCTCCACGAACAGGCCGACCACGCTCTCCGTGCCGACTCCGAGCCCGCGCAGGTGCCGGGCCAGCAGGTCGGCCCGCCGGTCGAGTTCCGCGTAGCTCATGTCGACGCCGTCGAAGCGCAGAGCGGTCGCCTCGGGGCGAAGGCGCACCTGCTCGTCGAACAGATCCGTGATGCTCGCGCTCCGCCAGTTGCCGATGGTCATCGGATGCTCCCCTTGTCGAACGCCGCTTCGAGCTGCCGCTCCGGGGAGCGGGCGAGGTCGAAGACCTCGGTCTCCCAGGAATACGCTTCCACGTCCCGTGCGGGAGCCGTGGCCTTCCTGAGACCGTTCAGGAGGGTCCCCGCACGCAGCGACAGCAGACTGAACGAACCCGCGTCACCGATGCCGTGGCTCGATTCGCACAGTCCGTTGAGGAACAGCGGCGGGGTGCTGTCGCTGTGGGAGCGCAGCCGGTAGTCCGGCTCGACGACCAGATGGCCGTCGTCGTCGACCTGGAAGCGGTCGATCACGCCGGCCAGCAGCGCCGGATACGGCTCCTGGTGCTCTCCCGGTCCGAGGTCACGGAATCCGGTCGCGAGGATCACCAGGTCCGCGTGGTCCGTCGACACCTCCTTGGTGTGGACCTCCTCCACCTCGAGGCGCACTCCGGTCCCGACCGGTTCGGCCGTCCTGATCGCACTGTTGCCGCGGACGAACACCCGCTGGTCGCCGTCCAGGCGCTGCTCGTACATCAGCGCGTACAGGTGGTGCAGGACGTCGGCGTCGGTCGACGAATAGTTGGTGGGCCGCATGTACGCGTCGAGCTCGCGCTTGCTCGCCCGGTCCGCCCGGTAGTAGTAGTCCGTGAACGAGGGGAAGAAGCCCTCCTCGCTGAACGGGCTGGTGTCCTTGAGCGGCAGCCCGAACTTCCGCACGTAGTTGACGATTCTGGCCTGCGGGAAGCGGTGGGCGAGGTCGAGGACGATCTCGACGGCGCTCTGGCTGCCGCCGATGACGGCGATCGACCGCGGGGGCTCGCCGGTCAGCTCGCGCACCGTGTGCAGATAGCGGGTGAGGTGGCACACCCGGGGACTGTCCAGACCGGCGAACGGCTCCGGGACGAACGGGGTGCGGCCGGTGCCCACCACCAGCGACCGGGCCCGGTGCTGCGATCCGTCCGCGCACGTCACCACGTACTCCGCGGTGCCGCCGTTCTCGGACACGGCGACGTCGGTCGCCCGCGCGCCGAACGCGACCTGCGGCCGGAACTGCCGGGTGACCCAGTCGATGTACTGCGCGTACTCCTTGCGCAGCGGGAACTCCAGGGGCAGGTTCAGGTGCTCGATGAGCCTGCCCTGTTCGAAGAGGTAGTTGAGGAAGCTGTAACGACTGCGCGGATTGCGCAGGGTGACGAGGTCCCGATTGGGATGGTTCTGCATGTTGGAACCGTCCAGCAGCAGCCCTCCCTGCCATACCGGGTGGGCCGCGGCCTCCAGGAAGAAGGCGCGCGTACCCGGCTGCTCCTCCTGGAGCGCGATGGCGAGCGACAGGTTCGCGGGGCCGAACCCGACACCGAGCACATCCACGGGTTCGGAGGCCGGCGCGGTCGCCTGGACGTCGGATCGATCAGTCATGCGGCACCTCGGATTGCGTCATCCCGCGTCAGCATTGTTCTCCCGTCCCGCGGGCCGGCCGACGATCAGTGCCGGGTCCGCCCGCATCTCCTCGTACCAGTAGCGCCACTTCGCCACGTCGCCCGCGAGGCCGGCGGCGGCGATGATCTCTTCCTCCCGCTCCCAGCGGACCTCGCCCCGGGGCTGGATTCCGCTGCTTCCCAGGACCTTGCGGTAGAAGGGGTCGTCGCCCTTGCGGACGTCGCTCATCAGAGCGCCCACCTCGGGCGAGACCAGTTGCAGGCCGGGGCGGGGCGCCCAGCTCTCGAGACCGACGACCGGGGGCAGCCCGAGCGCCGTCATCAGGGCGGCCGTGACGCCGGCGGGGTCGGCCCGCAGGTCGTCGGAGTCGACGAGCACGTACGGGACGTCCCGTGACCGGCACTGCTCGATCTGCTCACGCAGCGACTGCCAGCCGCTCTCGAAGGCCGGGAAGGTCTCCGCGCCGTTCAGCTGGCGCACGATCCGCAGCCGGGAGGTGGTGGACAGACGGGGGTCGCAGATCACGAAGACCGGCGCCGCCGTGGCGAGCCCGGCGAGCTGCCCGAACTGGGCCTCGCTGAGCTGGAAACTCATCTCCTTCATCAACAGGCCGCCGCCGTGCGGCACGTCGGCCAGCGAGACCCGGTGGCCGGACGCGACGTCCATGGGGTTGGCCAGGACGCTCTCGACGGATTCCGGACCCTGGTCACCCCAGTAGCAGGCCTCGAAGGGTTCGTGGCAATGGTGGGTCACCGCGGGGTGCTGCCACAGCAGCCGTGCCACGGCGGTCGACCCGGTGCGCGGCGGTGATATCAGTACCAGCCGGGTCGTGTACACGGAGGTCAACGCAGCTTCCAATTCCACTGTCTCCTTAACTGCCGGCTCGGCCCGGCGACGGCCGGAGCCATGGGGTGTCAGGGCTCTCACGGGATCTCACCGCGGTCGGAGCGCCTGGTCGAGATCGGCGACGATGTCGTCCAGGTGCTCCATGCCGATGCTCAGCCTGATCATGTCCGGCGGCACCGGAACCCGGGCCGGGTCGGCGTCCGCGGCCTGTTTGTGTGTGGTGGCGCCGGGGATCGTGGCCGTGCTCCTGACCTGGCCGAGGTTGTTCGCCCGCCAGACGAGCGCGAGCCGGTCCATCACCTCGTGGGCGGCCCGGACACCGCCGGCCGGGCGGAAACAGAGGAGGAAGCCGAACCGGTTCTCCGGCTCTCCCCCGTCCCGTTCGCTGTCGACCAGCCACATGTCGCGCTTGGCGATGTGGTGCGACCGGTGGCTCTCGAGTCCGGGGTGGAAGACCTCGACGACGCCGGCGTGGCCCTCGAGGTGGCGTGCCACCTCGAGCGCGGTGCGGGACATGGCGTCCACCCGGCCGCGCAGCTCCCGGATGTCGGCGAGGATCGTCCACGCGTTGAACGGGCTGATGACCGCGCCCATGTCCCGCAGCGGACCGCGGCGCAGGTGTCCCGCGTAGTCCGCCGAGAGTTCCGCGGGCTGGCCGCGCAGCTCCAGACCGTGCCGGGCGATCACCGCTCCGCCCATGCTCCGTCCGCTGGCGCCGGCCGCCTTGGTGAGCGAGTGCACCACGATGTCCGCGCCGAGCGCCAGCGGACGGAGCAGGGCGGGCGTGGCGAGGGTCGCGTCGACGACGAGCGGGACCCCTGCGGCCCGGGCCAGCTCCGACAGCGCGGGGATGTCCACGAGCTGGACCGTCGGGTTCGACGGGACCTCCGCGTAGAGGAACCGGGTGCGCCCGTCGATGTGGCGCGCCCAGTCCCCGACGGCCAGCGGGTCGTCGACCCAGCGCACGTCGACACCGCGTTCCTGCCCGTACCGCTTGTCGAAGACCATGGTCGTGGAGCCGTAACACTGCGGTGACGCGACGATGTTGGGCCGGTCACCGGAGGCTGCGGACAGCAGCGGCATCGTGGCCAGGGTGATCGCGCCCATCCCGGTCGCGGTGAGCGCGGCGCTCACCGCGGCGTCGACCCGGTATCCCTCCAGGGCCGCCACGGTGTGCTCCAGGACGCGGACCGTCGGGTTGCCCCGCCGCGCGTAGACCCAGCCGTCGCCGTCCTCCGCGGTGGCGGCGAGCATCGCCTCCATCGACGGGAAACTCTGCGCGGTGGCCAGGTGTGCGGGCTCGCTCAGCGCACCGAGGTGGTGGGCGGACTCCGCATGGTCGTAGGCGCCGCTGACGGCCAGGGTCGTGAATCGGGCGCCCGTCACAGCAGCGCCTCGTCTTCCACCCGCGTGGGCCCGTTGCTCACGGCTGCTTCCTTTCCGTCACAGTGCTGCGGTGGACTGGTGGTCTGCGGGGCAGGGATCGTTCGCCGGCGCGGCCTAGAGCCGGGCCAGCTCGTCCTCGAGGTCGTCGAGACCGAGCGGGCCGAGCGACAGCGCGGCCGTGTGCCAGGACTTCAGGTCCAGCTTTCCGCCGCGCTCCGCGTGGGCCGCCGCGGCCGCGGTCCGGCCGTCGAGCCAGGCCTTCTCGCCGAGCTTGTAGGAGATCGCCTGGCCGGGCAGGCCGAGGTAGCGGTCGATCTCGCTGTCGAGGTATGCGGCGGACTGCCCGCTGTGGGCGGCGAGGAACTCCCTCGCGAGGCCGGGGGTCCAGCGCTGTCCGGCGGCGACCGGGGCGTCTGCCGGGATGTCCAGGGACAGGTGCACCCCGATGTCGACCAGGACCCGCACGGCGCGCAGCATCTGCCAGTCGAGGAAGCCCAGGCGCTCGCCGGGGGTGCGCAGGTGGCCGAGCTCGTCCATCAGTCGTTCCGCGTACATCGCCCAGCCCTCGGTACAGGCGTCGATGGCGGCGAGGGCGGACTGGTACGTCGACAGTTCGGTTCCCAGATACCGCCACTGGGCGAGTTGCAGATGGTGGCCCGGTACGCCCTCGTGGTGCCAGACACTGCGCAGGCTCCACAGGGGGAAGCGGGTACGGCCCTGGGTGGGCAGCCAGGTCCGGCCGGGACGCGTGAAGTCGACGCTCGGCGGGGTGTAGTAGGCGGCCGAGCCGGTGCCCGTCGGCGCGATGGCGGCCTCCACCACGCGCACGGGAGGCGCCAGATCGAAGGTGGTGCCGTCGAGGGCGTCGATCGCCTGGTCCATCCAGTCCTGCAGTCGCAGCCGCACCGGTTCCACCCCTTCCACGGCCTCGCCGTGGAGGTCGAGATGGCGCATCGCCTCGACGGCGGTGGCCCCCGGCAGCACGGACGCGGCCTCGGCCCGCATCTCGGCCCGGATCCTCCGGTACTCCTCCCACGCCCAGGCGTAGGTCTCCCGCAGGTCGAGCGAGGCGCCCGTCCAGAACCGCGCCCAGGTGCGGTACCGGTCGGCGCCCACACCGTCGGGTCGGCCCTCGGTCGCGGGCAGATGGTCGGCGCGCAACCAGTCCCGCAGTCCGGCCAGGGCCGCCGCGGCGTCGCGGGCCGCGGCGTCGAGTTCGGCCCGCAGCGCCGGCGGCACGTCGGCGCCCTCGCAGAAACCCGCGTACCAGCCGCGGCCGTCGCAGTCGCGGCTCCAGACGTCGAGCTGGTCGGCGATGACGCGGATCTGTCGCGGGGCCGCGACGAAGGTGCGCTTCTCCAGGCCCTGGGTCAGGGACTCGCGGAAGCCGTCGAGCATCCGCGGGACGAGACCCATCCGGCGCGCGACCGCCGTCCAGTCGTCCGCGGTCCGGGTCGGCATCAGCTGGAAGATGTCTTGGACGCGCTGTTGCAGGCCGAAGACGTTGACGATCTCCCGCAGGTACTCGTCGTCGGCGCTGATGGCCAGGTCGGCCTCCAGGCGCTCGCGCAGCAGGCGCCCGCACCGTCGCTCCTCGGGCGACAGGGTGCCGGCCGCGGCCCGCTCGGCGCGGTCCAGGTCGCGCAGGGACGTACGGAACACATCGTCCATGCGGGCCCGGCCCTGCGGCGAGAGGTCGGGCATCTCGCCCCGGCCCTGCGGAACCCCCAGCCACGTGGCGATGCCCGGCTCCACCCGGGCGATCTGCGTGACGTAGGCGTCCGCCACCTCGCGCACCGCACGGGAACCGGCAGCTATGTCGTCGCCCACGTGTCTCCACCTCACCCTGCATCGTTCGGTCATGGCACTGCCCGGGGGCACGGCGATGCGCCGTGGACCACGCGACGGACTCGGAAAACGCGGTGCGCCGCACCGCCGGGAAACAGACTGGCCCGGCCCGATCGGCCGGTCAATGAAGGCCGGATTGAACGCGGCGATCAGCGGGGCAGGAGCATTCCGGCGCCCTTGTCGCGGGCGAGGGAGTGGACGCGGGTCGCGAGAGCCACGTCGTGGACACCCATGCCGAAGGGGTTGATCACCGTGCGGTCGGTGGAGCTGATCGAGCGCTCGTAGGCGCCCGCCAGCAGGGTGGCGAGGTCCGCGTCGACCTGCCGGGCCCCCGGCGCGTCGGTCCCCGGTCCGGTGGCCCGCCCGGCTCCGGCGAGGCGGCCCAGGAGGCGGGTGTCGTCCTCGCTGACGAGGTGCCAGTCGTCGACGAACAGGTGTTCCGCGCCCAGGAGTACGTCCTCGGCGGCGTCGTCCAGGGACACGTTGACGAAGACGGAGCCCTCCGGCAGCCAGGCCAGCGGGACGTAGGGGGTCGTGGTCGTCGTGCAGGCGAGGGTGACCGGGGCCGAGCGGACCGCCTCTTCGGGGCCGGCCGCGATCTCGACCTCGATCTGCGGCAGCGACGTGCGCAGGTCCTCGGCGAACGCCCGGCATCTGGCCGGGGACAGGTCGAAGACGCTGACCGACTTCACCGCGCCGTGCGCCGCGAGCAGACCCAGGTGCGTGCGTGCCTGTACGCCGGACCCCAGCAGGGCCACCCGGTCGAAGGTGGAGAGCGGGCGGACCGCGCGCAGCGCGGCGACGGAGACGGCCGCGGTGCGCAGCGCGCTGATGTGCGCGCCCTCCATGATGCAGACGGGTTCGGCCGTTTCCCCGTCGAAGAGCAGGATCAGCCCGGCGGCACGGGGCAGGCCCCGGTCCGGATTGCTCAGGCTGGCGTTGATGACCTTGCATCCGTACGCGCCCTCGTGCCAGGCGGGCAGGACCAGGCTGCGGGCCGCGGCGCCGTCGGGAGCCCGCCAGCGCAGCGCCGCCTCGGCCGCCACTCCGGACCGGTGCGCGCGCACCCCTAGGAACGCCTCGGTGACCGCGGTGAGCGGGTCGATCTCGGCGCACAGCGACCTGACGGTGGCACCGTCGAGGTACCGCAGACGGCTGGGTTCGGCTCGCATGGACTGCTTCCTCTCGTTTCGGAACAGGAAAATCTGCGCCCCTTGAGGGGCTCGGACGGGCTCCCTTACGGTCGCCCGCATGACATCTCCGCGACCTCGTCCCAAGAAGCCTCCGCGCTGGCTCCTGCGCACCCCGGACCCGGATGCGGCGGCCCGGCTCTTCCTCTTCCCCTACTCGGGGTGCGGCGCCTCGATGTACCAGGCGTGGCCTCGGCACATCGGGGCGGTCGACGTCTGTCCGATCCAGCCGCCGGCCCGCCAGAACCGGATCGCCGAGCCGCACTACGGCACGTACGACGCCATGGCGCGGGACCTCGTCGCGTACCTGCGGCCGTACCTGGACCGGCCCTTCGCGTTCTTCGGGCACTGCGGCGGGGCGCTACCCGGGGTGGAGGTGGCCCGGCAACTCGCCGCAGCCGGCCTCCCGTTGCCCCGACGGGTCTTCGTCTCGGGACAGGTGGCGCCGCACGACGGCCCGTACAGCCGGCTCTTCGCGCTCGACCGCGACGGGCTCCGTGCCGAACTGGGCCGCATCATCACCGCGCTCGGTGGTGAGCCCGGCGGCCCGCTCGTCGAGATGGGCCTGACCGTCCTGGCCGACGATCTGGAGGCGAACCGGTTGTACACCCCCGGCCGGATCGTCATCCCTTCGGGGATCACGGCGATCGGCTGGTCCGAGGACACCGAGATCCCCACGAAGCTCATGGGCGGCTGGCCTGACGTGTCGGCCGACTGCCGGTCCGTCGAGCTGAGCGGCGACCACTTCGCCTTCCTCTCCGCGCCCGAGGCCCTGCTCGCCGAGATCCGCCGGGACATAGGTCCGGTGGCCGGTATCCCGGCCGAGTAGGAAGGGGTGGCCGGCCGGGCCGCGGGCGGCGGGTGTCCCGCACCGCCCGCACGCTCTTCTCCGCCGGCCACCTCAGCGGCTCTCCGGAGGCCGCAGCGCGTGGTGGCAGCCGGCCCGGCGGGCCCGTGGCCGCAGCGGCACCGGGCTCGCCCAGCCCGCGTGGCGGTCCGTGTAGTGCCGGCTCAGCGGATGCCCCGACTGACCGGCGGGCAGTTCGGCGGTGACGAGGTCGTCCACCGTGACCACGACCCGGCCGGCCGCGCCGAAGCCCGGCACGGCGGTACGCACGGTGTGCAGCGTTCCGGCCTGTGCGTGGGGGCGGATGCCCAGCAGCCCGTCCGCCCACGGCGCGAGGGCGGTGAGGGGGTGCCGGAAGCCGACCCTGTTCAGCCGGCCCCATGTCCGCGGGCGTGCGGGCAGCGCCGCCCGGACGCAGTCGGCGACGAAACCGTCCACGTCGGCGGTACCGGCGGGCAGGAGTGCCGGATCACGGGCGCCGAGGATCGCGAGTACGGGCCGGTCGTAGTCCCGGAACGGGAAGCGGAACGAGGGTTCGTGCTCGCGGCAGACGGCCACGTACGGGGCGAGGACACGCCGGGCCAGGACGTCGCGCAGGCGCACGAGGACACCGAAGGCACGCGAGCCGGTCGCCGCGGTGCCGTCCCACTCCGTGAGCAGGGCCCGGACCGGATCACCGGGCTGGAGCGCGGAGACCGCCAGGTCCCGGTAGGGCAGGTACAGAGCGGCCGTGACGTCGTGCTGCAGCGCACGCATGCCCGCTGCGTCGTGCCGCCCCGCCGCGCCGAGGACCGTGCGGATGCGGCGCGCACGATGGCCCGGGTCCAGGTCGAGGCCGATCCGGAACTCGTCCTCGGGCAGGGCTCCGTCGTTCGCCGAGACGAGGACGCCGTCGACGGGTTCGGCGATCCGGGGGCGCTCCTTGCCGGTGAGGTGGCCCTCGGCCGGTCCGCCGCGCGGGAGGCCGGCCGGGCGGCGGGGCAGCAGCCCCGTCGCCACGTGCGTCATCCGCTTCCGGTCCGTGACGAGCACGTTGAGCGCGACCCCGTGGGCGTCGTCGAGGACCGCGACGGCCTCGTCGACGTCACCGGCGTGGGCGAGCCGCTGGAACCGCAGGTCGGCGGCGCGGGGATCGTGCCCCGCCCAGCGGACGGCGACCTTCTCCCCGCACAGCGTGTCCTGCGCGACCGGCATCGTGCCGACGGTCGTGACGTCCACGGTGACCGGTCCGCGGCCGCGGACACGGATCTCCTCCGTCCGCGTCCGGAGGTCCTGTTCCTCGGCCGGCACGAGGTCGAGCACGTCGGCGGTGAGGTTCGTGACGCCCCAGGCGATCCGTCCGTTGGTGCCCGACAACACCACCGGCAGGCCCGGGCTGGCCAGGCCGCGCAGGCGGGTGCCGGGCCACGCGATGTCGACCTCGTACAGCACGTTGGGTACGCCGAGGGCCAGGTGCAGGTCGTTGGCGAGCAGAGGCCCGTCGTCCCCCGGCGCGATCCAGCAGTTGGAGCCCGGAATGGCACCGTCCAGGGCGAGGAGGTCGTCGGCGCCCTGCTCGGCGCGGTGGCGTGCCAGGCCGGGGGGCGGGCCCGCGGCGCTGCCACCGGGCAGCAGGAACTCCGCGACGGGTGCGGGCAGCGCGCGGCGCACGACCGCCTCCGCCCGCTTGGCGTCCTCGTTCCAGGACAGCGCGTGCGACAGCACGAGCGAGGTGAGGACGCTGTCCTCCACCCGCCACGGCTGCGGCCGGTACGACAGGAAGCCGCATTCGAACGGGGTGGCGTGCGCGTAGGCGGCGTTGACCCCGTCGGCGAACGCCGTCAGCAGCTCCCGCTCGGGCCGGTCGAGTCGCTCGGCCGCGGACCGGGCTGCGGTGCCGAGCCCGAGGCGTCGGTACACGGTGTCCACCGGCAGTGCGGTCCTGCCCCACACCTCCGAGAGCCTGCCGCCTCCGGTCCGGCGCACGAGGTCGAGCTGGAATCCGCGGTCACGGCCCATCGCGTAGCCGAGGGCGCGGATCGCGTCGTGGTAGGTCCGCGCGGTGATCCGGGTGACTCCGTCGCCGCGGCACTCGGCCTGCACCGGTGCGGTCAGCGTGGGCACTCGGATGTCACCGGGGCAGCGCGGGGCCGAGTCCCTCAGGGCACGCACCAGCCGTCGCTCAACTGCGACCCGGCCCCAGTTGCGATGCAGGTGACCGGCGATGCCGGCCGTGCCCGCGACGAGCACGGCCGCCGCCGCCCAGGGCCACGCGAACAGCCCGGCGGCGAGCAGTACACAGGCCGCGCCCGCCGCGCCCACCACCCGGGCGGTCGGCAGCAGCCACAGGCGGCGCAGGCGCGGACGGTGCGCCGGGCAGGTCACGAGGTCTCCAGAAGGGCGGTGGCGGCGTCCCGCACGGCGGTCGTGATCGCGTCGAGCAGTTCGGCGGCCAGCTCCTTCGGCGTGCTCGCGGGCTTGAAGCGCAGTTCGAGCACCAGGGTGTCGCCGGCGGGCACGAGCCCGAGGACGAAGGCGGACTCGGTGGCCACGACCTGGGCGCCCAGCACGTCGCGGCCGGGGGCGTACGGAGTGAAGACGAGGCCGTCGTCGGGCGCGACGGTGGCGACCTCCTCCTGTCCGACGAGCACCGCCTCGAACACCGGCCCCTCGTCCGGGCATCGGTCCCGCAGGTCGGCGAGCACCTCCTCGAACGGCAGTTCCTGGTTGTCGAAGGCGTCGACACAGACCTCCCGGGCCTGCCTCCCGACCGCCACCGGATCGGTGTCGTCCAGCCGCATCCGCAGGACGACCGTGTTGGTGACGAGCCCGACGACCTCGTCCATGCCCGGCTCGACGCGATTGGCGAGCATGGTGGCGATGCGGATGTCGTCCCGGCCGCTCCACTGTCGCAGCGTCGTGGCGTAGGCGCCGAGCACCAGCATGAAGTCGGTCATGCCGTGGGCGCGGGCCGCGGCGCGCACCGTCCGTACCTCGTCGGCCGGGAGCGTCGTCCGGATCACCGCCGAGCGCAGCCGCTGCACGAAGGAGACCTGGCTGTTCAGCTCGGCGAAGCGACTGCCGGGGCCGTCGGCGAGCGCCGGGAACGGCGGGGCGAGCCGGTCGCGCCAGAACCGGCGCTGGCGCGCGCCCTCGTCGGTGGTGAGCCAGGCGGTCCGTTCCCCGGCGAGGGCGCCACTGCCGCGGGGGACCGGCCGGGGCGCGGGCGCGCCGTCGGCGGCGATCTCGCGATAGATCCGGGCGGCTTCGGACAGCAGTACCGAGAGCGACCGGCCGTCGCACACGATGTGGTGCACGTTCACGAAGACGACGTGCTGGTCCTCGCCGATGCGGTGCGCGACCACGCGCAGGAGCGGAGCCCGGTCGAGCGGGAGCGCCGTTCGGGCGGCGGCGGCCATGCGCTGCTCGCACCGGCGGGCCGGATGCTCGTCGGCCGTGTGGTCCTCGATGTCGATCCGGATCGTGACCTGCGGTTCGACCACCTGGACCGGGCCGTCACCGGTGTTCTCGAAGCGGGTGCGCAGCGCCTCGTGACGGGCCGCCAGTTCGGCGAAGGTCCGCTCCAGGAGCGCGAGGTCGAGGGGCCCCTCGGCGTGCAGCGCGCCCGCCATGGCGAACAGCCCGATGCCGGGGAGCCGGCCGGCCACGTCCCACATCTGGCGCTGGGCGCGGGAGAGCGGGTGGCGGGACGCGGGCCCGGTGGCGGCGGGTGCCGTGGGCGGCGCCGTCGGGGCCGTGCCGCCCCCCAGGGCTCTCGCCACGCCCGCGATCGTGGGCTCGGCCATGAAGGCGCGCATCGACAGTGCGCCGTGGCGGGCCCGGAGCCGGCTGACCACCTGCATGGCGGTCAGCGAGTCGCCGCCCGCGTCGAAGAACGGCGTCTCCGCGTCGATGTCCGCGATGCCCAGGACCTCGGCCCAGACCGCGCGGACGTCGGCCTCCGCCGCGGCGCGGACGGGCTGCGGTGTGCCCGCCGTTGTGGTGACGGGGGCACCGGCGGGGACGGGGGGCACGAGCGGCGCGAGCGCCCGCGCGGGGGACCCGGCCTCGCCCGCGCCGGGGGCCAGCAGCCGGGCCAGGTCGGCGATGCCGGGCAGCGGCGTCGCACGGAAGGGCTGCCCGGCGTCCTCGACGATCGCGTCCAGCGCCCTGCGGTGCACCTCGGCCGCGAGGACCATCGTGCTCTCCGGGAGCGCCGCCGCGTCGTACTCCATCAGCAGCCGCAACTCCTGGGTGCGGACGTCGACGGTGTAGGCGGAGCTGTACGCGTAGTGCGTGGACTCCAGTTCCTGTGCGTCCAGCAGCTCCAGTCCGCCGTCGCCGATCATCCGGCGGGTGTCGTGGTAGTCGGTGAAGTTGAAGCTGGAGTCGAACAGCGGCTCCGCGCCGTGCGCGGCCTGGATCGCCGCGTTCGGGTACCAGCGGTGCCGCATCATCTCCCGCTCCTCCTCGTGCAGGCCCGCCGCGAGCTGTGCCCACGACTGCTCGCCCGGCGCGACCCTCAGGGGCAGCTGGTTGAGGAAGAGACCGAGCAGACGGTCGGCGTCGGGGATCTCGGGACGGCAGCCGAAGACCATGCTCGTGGTCACCTCGTCGGAGCCGGTCAGCCAGGACACGACCCGCAGGTGCGCGGCGCTCAGCAGGGCCTTCACCGGCACACCGATCCGGCCGGCGACGGCTCGCAGCTCGTCGAGGCGGCCCGCCAGATCCACGTGGAACTGCCGCATCACGGGCGTGCCCGACCGCTCCGGCGCGATCAGCCGGGCCGGGCCCGCGGTACGTCCGGCCCAGAACCTCCGGTTCTCCTCGTCGAGGAGCGCCCGCTGTTCCAGGGCCACGTAGTCGCCGAAGCCGGTGCGCGGACCCGGCGGTGGTGTCGCCGTGCCCGCGTCGAGCAGTTCGAGGTAGCGGGTGTGCAGGTCCTCGAAGAAGACGTTCACCGACCAGCCGTCGAGGATGACGTGGTTGTGGGTGAAGATCAGCTGGTAGTCGGTCGCGGACGTGGCGATTCCCACGAGCCGGAACAGACCCGGCCGGGACAGGTCGAAGTCCTCGGCGCTCTCGCGCGCGACGACCTGCCGGATGCGCTCCTCCTGGCTCCCGGCATCGAGCCCGGTCAGGTCCTCGTACACGAACGGGACCTCGACACCGGTGTGCACCCGCTGCACCGGTCCCCGCTCGCCCGCCAGGTCGAAGCTGGTGCGCAGCACCGGATGAGCGTCGGTGACGGCCTGCGCGGCCGCCCGGAAGGCCCCCGGGTCCAGTACGCCGCGCACCCGGTAACTCAGCATGATGTGGTAGAGGCGGGCGTCCGGCGTCATCTCCTGGTGGTAGACCATTCCCGACTGCAGAGCGGTCATCGGATAGGCGTCGACGACATCCGGGGGGAAGACGCCACCGGCCGGCAGGCCGGAGAACGGCTCGCGGACGGTCCGTCCCGCCCCCCCGGTACCGGCGAGCGGCGCGAGGGAGGCGACCGTCGGCGCGGCGTACACGTCCTTCACGGTCAGGTCCAGCCCCCGGCTCTTGGCGAGGCTCACCACGCGGATCGCGCGCATGGAGTCGCCGCCGGCGTCGAAGAAGTCGGTACCGGTGGTGACGGACGGATCCAGGAGCACATCGCGGAACACGTCGAGCAGCAGCGCCTCGGACGGATCGGCCGGAGCGGTGTCACCCGGCGCCGACGGCACGCGCCCGGGCCCCGCCGCGGCCACGGCGGCGACCAGCGCCCGCCGGTCGAGCTTGCCGTTGTTGGTGAGGGGCAGGCCGCCGGCCACCACGACGGTGCGCGGGACCATGTAGCGCGGCAGCGTCGAGCGCACCGCGGCCAGCAGTTCCGCCGGTTCGGGTGCGGCTCCCGCCTCGGGAACGACGAGGGCGACCAGGTGCGCGCCGCTGGCGTCCGTGCCGACCGCGACGCCGGCCGCGGCGATTCCTGGGCGGGCGCAGAGTGCCGCCTCGATCTCGGCGAGTTCCACCCGGAAGCCGTTGACCTGTACCTGCTGGTCGCGGCGGCCGAGGTAGGCCAGGGCGGTCCCGTTGCGCCGGGCGAGGTCGCCGGAGCGGTACATCCGGGCGCCCGGGACGGTGGTGAACGGGTCGGGCAGGAACCGCAGGGCCGTCTCCCGGGGTCTTCCGAGGTAGCCGTCGCTGACCTGCGGACCGCCGACGTAGATCTCGCCGACACACCGGTCGGCGACCGGAACTCCGTCGTCGTCCAGCACGTGCAGCGCGGTACCGGGCAGCGGCGTACCGATGTCGGACTCCGCCGTCCGGGTGTCCTCGGGCCGCAGCCTGCGCCACGACGCGTGCACCGTCGTCTCGGTGATCCCGTACATGTTGACCAGTTCGGTGCGGTGCCCGACCTCCTCGTACCAGCGCTCGACCAGCCGCCGGTCCAGCGCCTCGCCGGCGAACAGGACGTACCGCAGACGCGCGGTGGAGTCGGGCCGCGCGGCGAGCGCGGGCAGCATGGCGGTCAGCGCGGACGGGGTCTGGCTGAGCACGGTCACCCGCTCGCGTGCGCACAGCGCGGCGAACTCCTCCGGCTCCCAGGTCGTCAGGCGCGGCACCACGACGAGTCTGCCGCCGTGCACGAGGCAGCCGAACATCTCGTACATCGACACGTCGAACGAACAGGCGTGGAAGAGGGTCCACACGTCGTCGGGGCCGAGGCCGTAGCCGTCGGCGGTCGCGTCGAGCAGGCTCAGCACGTTGCGGTGGGTGACCCTCACGCCCTTGGGGCGGCCCGTGGAACCGGAGGTGTAGATCACGTAGGCCGCGGCATGGGCGGGTACGGGGGCGAGCCGCGCCCGGGCCGCCGCGTCCACGAGTTCGGCGGGGGTGGCCCGTGCCCCGGGCACGGTCGCGTCGTCGGTGATGGTGAGGCGGGCGCCGGAGTCGGTGAGGATGTCGGCCACGCGCGCCGTCGGCCAGGACTCGTGCAGCACGAGGCCGGCACCGCCCGAAGCCATCACGCCGATGATCGCGACGACGAGTTCGAGGCCCCGCGGCAGCGAGACGGCCACCACGTCCCCGGCGCCGATCCCGCGCGCCCGCAGGGCCTCCGCGGTCGCCTCGACCCGCGCCCACAGGTGCGCGTACGTCAGCTCTCCCTCGGGTGCGCTCACCGCGATCGCGTCCGGCCGGGAACGGGCCGTCCCGGCGAGGCGGCCGGTCAGCGATTCACCGGCGTGCGGCTGCCGGCCGGGCGCGGCGAGCGCGCCGGGGGCGGCGGCACCGAAGGTTCCGGCGGCGAGCGCCGTGACCGGTGCGTCCGGGTCGTCGCCGGCGGCGGCCAGCACCGCGAGGACGGTGCCGGCGATGGCCTCGACGTCCGCGTCGGCCACGGCCCGGCGGTCCGCCTCGACGTACAGGGTGAGGGTCTCGCCCTCGTCGCGGAGCAGGAAGTTCAGCCCGTACTTGGCGCCGACCTGCGCCACCTCGACATGCTCGATCGTCAGGCCGGGGAAGTCGGGCTCGGGCAGCGCGGTGCCGAGGTCGGTGACGATGACGTTGAACGCGGACCGGGCGGCGGCGACGTCCTCGGGCACGGGCGCGTGCCGGACGCCGCCGAGAACGGCCGTCCGGGTCCGCCGCACCAGGTCGGCGAAGGGGGCGCGGCCGACGTCGAGCCGGACCGGGACCGTGTCGAGCAGCAGGCCCACGACCCGCTCGAGGCCGGTGCGGTCGCGCCGCGAGACGGGCATGCCGACCACCAGGTCCTCGCGCCCGGTGTAGCGGGACAGCGCGACCGCGACGGCGGTGGAGACCACGGTGAAGACACCGGAGCGGGTCCGTTCGGCGATCCGCCGCGCCGCGGCGGTGGTGGCTCGAGGGACGACCACCCGGTGGGCGTGGCCGCGCTCGGCGGCGGCCCCGTCGAGCGGCGGAGGCAGCGGAAGGCCGCTCAGCTCCGCGTCGTCGAACGTCTCCCGCCAGTACCGGCGGGCGGCGGTGAGATCGGCGTGCGCGACCCGCTCGGCCTCCCAGCGGGCGTAGTCGACCACGGCGACGTCCCCGGCCGGGGCCGGCGGCCGCTGCCGCAGGACCCGGCTGCCGTAGCAGCGGGCGAGATCGTCGAGGAGCGGGCCGAACGACGTGCCGTCGGCGATCACGTGGTGGAGGACGAAGAAGAAGACGTGGTCCTGCGGCGCGAGCCGGAACAGGCGCATGAGCACGGGAGGGGCCGTGTCCAGGGGCAGGGGCAGATCGGCGAGGCGGGCGCACTCGGCCAGGCAGGCGTCCAGGTCCGCCGCGCCGGCCACGGTCAGCGGGGGTTCCACCGACGGCAGGACCCGCTGCCGCGGCTCGCCGTCCTGCACCGGGAAGACGGTGCGCAGCGACGGGTGCCGCTCGTGCAGGTCGCGCAGCGCCGTGACGAACGCGTCCTGGTCGAGCGGGCCGCGCAGGCGCAGCGCCCCGCACAGGTTGTAGGTGCCGTCCTCGGCGAAGTACGCGGTGGCCCACAACGAGCGCTGGGCGGCCGTCAACGGCCCGGTGTCCGCGCCCGGAGCGGGAGGCCAGGTCAGTCCCTCGCGCCGGCCGACGAGACCGATGAGGTCCTCCCGGTGGACCTTCATCTGCGCCAGCAGCTCGGCGGGCAGCTCCTCGCCCCGGGCGCGGTACCGCAGCCGGTCGTCGGCGAGGCTCAGGGTCACGCCGAGGTCGTCCAGGCGGCTCAGTACGTCCCGCGCGCTCACAGCTCCCCCTCGAAGACCGGCTCGAGCACGCGGCGGTCGGCACGCAGGCGGTCCAGCTCGGCGGCGACCTCCTCGACCGTGCCCAGTTCGAAGAAGTCCTCGAGCGCCAGCTCGACACCGGTCACCTCGGTGAGCCGGTAGAGCACCTGTACCGCCAGCATCGAGTGGCCGCCCAGTTCGAAGAAGTCCTGGTCGACGGCGACCGTCTCCCTCTCGAGCAACTCTCGCCAGACCTCGGCGACCTGATCCTGTGTCGACACCTTCATCACCTTTCGCCGAAAGTCGGTACCGCGTCCGGCCGGGCTGCGCCGGCGCGCAGCACGCCGGCCGTCGCCCGCGCCCAGCCCGCGACGGTCGCGGAGTCGAGCGTCTCCGGCCAGTACAGGAGTTCCAGCCGCAGCCGGTCGTTCTCGCCGGAGACGTCGATCATCAAGTCGAGGTCCATCACGGGGTCGGCCAGCTCGCGCGGCTCGACCCGCAGGTCCCCGATCCGCATCCCGGTGCGCCACGCGCTCTGGTGCGTGACCTTCACCTGGAACAGGGGGAACCGGCCCGGGCGGCGCGGCGGGTTCACCGCCGCGACCATCGTGTGGAAGGGGAGCCGGTCGTGCTCCTGAGCGCCGAGCACCTGCCGCCGGGCCAGGTCCAGCAGGTCGCCGAAGGACGGTGCGGCGCCGGGCGCGAGCCGTACCGGGAGCTGGTTGACGAACGTGCCGATCAGCTCCTCGCTGCCCGGCCACGAGCGGTTCACCGAGTCGATGCCGAGCACGAGGTCGGTGGTCGCGGTCGCCTCGCGCAGCACGACGTACGTGGCGGCGAGCACGGCCATGAACGGCGTGGCGCCGTGCGCCCGGGCCGTCTCGGCGAGGGCCTTGGTGTCGTCCGCCGAGAGCAGGGTGACCGTGTGGTCGGTCTCGAAGGTCGGCCTGGCCGGCCGGGGCCGGTCGAGCGGCAGGTCGAGAGCGCCGGGGGCCCCCGCCAGCTGCCCGGTCCAGTACCGCGTGCACTCCTCGGCGTCGGGGCTCTCCAGCCACGCGCGTTCGGCGGCCACGTAGTGCGAGAACGCGGCACGGGGCGGCAGCACCTCGGTGTCCCCCGCCAGGGCCCGCTCGTAGTACGCGGCGATGTCGCGCTTGAGCACCTCCAGGGACCAGCCGTCGGCGATCAGGTGGTGGAGGGCGAGCGCGAGGACGTGGTGGCCGTCGGCGATCCGCTCCAGCCGGGCCTGCGCCAGCGGCGGTTCGGGGGTACGGGCGGAGATCTCGAACCCGTCCGCGGTGCCCGGCTCCAGGGGGAACGTGGCAGTGGCCCGCAGGACGGCCTTCGGGACGCCGCGCTCCTGGGTGAAGACGGTGCGCAGCGGCTCGTGCCGGGCGACGACGGCGGCCAGCGCGTGCCGAAGCGCCTCCTCGTCGAGCGGCCCGTACAGGTCGAGGGAGAGCACCAGCAGATTGGGCGCCTTGCGGCGGTGCAACTGCTCGAAGAACCAGAGCCGTTCCTGGCCGGAGGACAGGGCGCCCACGGCGCGCGGTTCCTCGCCCCGGGCCACCGGCTCCGCGGCCTCCACGGCGGCGAGCAGACCCCGTGGGGTCGGCCGGGACAGGAACGCCCGCAGCGACGTGCCCTCCGCGCCGAACCGGGCGCGGGCACCCGCGACCAGGGTCATCGCGAGGAGCGAGTCCCCGCCCGCGGTGAAGAAGTCCTCGTCCGGGCCGATCACGGCCACGCCGAGCGTCTCGGCGACCAGTTCCCGGGCCGCTTCCAGGCCGGGCTCCAGGGCGGTGCCCGCGCCGGTGTCCGCGGCGGGGCCGTCGGCGCCCAGGGCGGCCAGGGCCCGGTGGTCGATCTTGCCCGAGGTGTTCACGGGCAGTCGCTCCAGCACGGTCACCTCGTGCGGGACGAGGTAGTGCGGGGCGGAAGCGCGCACGGCGGCGGCCACGTCGGCCGGGGCGTCCAGCGCCACGAAGGCGCGCAGCCGTCCTCCGGTGAACACACAGGCGGCCGACCGGACGCCGGGCACCCGCAGCAGCTCGGCCTCGGCGTCGCCCAGCTCGACGCGGTGGCCGCGGACCTTGACCTGCCGGTCGCGGCGGCCGTGGAAGTCGACGGTGCCGTCGACGGCACGGCTCACGCGGTCGGCGGTGCGGTACAGCCGTGCGCCCGGCGCCCCGGACAGTCCGTCGGGGACGAAGGCCAGCGCGGTGCGTACCGGGTCGCCGATGTAGCCCCGGCCGACCCCGTCGCCACCGACCAGGAGTTCACCCTCGGTGCCGTCCGGCACCTCGTGGCCCTCGGTGTCGACCACGTACAGACGGGTGTTGAGCACTTCCCGGCCGATCGACGGCCAGGACCGGGCAGCGCTCTCGGCGGCGGTCACCACGTGGTGGGTGACGTCGTCGGAGCATTCGGTGGGGCCGTAGGCGTTGACGATCGGTATGTCCGGGCAGTGCTCGTACCAGCGCCGGGCGACGGCGCCCGGGAGCGCCTCACCGGTGGCGACGAGGCACCGCAGCGAGGACAGCCCGGCACGCAGGTCGTCGTCGAGCTGTGCGGTGAGCACGGCGAGGAAGGACGGCACGATCTCCAGCACGGTCACTCCGTGCCGGCGGACCCACGCCACGAGTTCGGCCGGCTCGGAGATGTCACGGGGCGCGGCCACCGCGGTCCGTGCGCCGACGGTGAGCGCGACGAGGGTCTGCCACACGGAGATGTCGAAGGACAGCGGCGCGGTGAGTCCGACGACGTCGGCCGGGCCGAGGCCGAGGTCCGCGATCTTGGCCGCCAGGTGGTTGTCCATGCCGCCGTCCGCGACCATCGCCCCCTTGGGGGTACCGGTGGACCCGGACGTGAAGATCACGTACGCGAGGCCGTCGCGCGGCCGCACCGTCTCCGGGACCGTACGGGGTCCGGGCCCGCCGGGCTCCGTGGCGGCGAGCAGGACACCCGGCCGGGGGTCGAGCCCGGCCACGACCTCGGCGGCGTACGCGTCGTGCCCCGGCTCGACGAGGAGCGCCCGTACCGTGGCGTCGGCGCACATCCGGCGGGCGCGCCGCACCGGCACGCCCGGCTCCACCGGGACGAAGGCTGCGCCGGCGAGCAGGACGCCGAGCATCATCGCGACGTACGCGGGGCCGCGGTCCGCGACGAGCGCCACCACCGTCTCCGGCCCGGCACCGGCCGTCCGCAGCGCCTCGGCGTGCCGACGGGCCAGGGCGTCCAGCTCCGCGTACGTGTGGGTGACGCCGTCGGCGACCACGGCAGGGGCCTCGGGCCGCTCGCGCCGCGACGAGGCGAACCGGGTGAGCAGGGGGCTCGCGGTCGGTTCGGTCATGATCAGGTCCTCTCCACCAGATCGCGTACGGGAAGCAGCTCGGCCAGGGACGCCGCGTCGGCACCGGCCAGCGCGCGCACCGTGGCACGCAGCCGGCGGGCCAGGTCCTCGATGCCCGCCGCGTCGAACCGGTCGGTCCGGTAGCGGTAGGTCACCCGGTAGCCGCTGTCCCGCTCCTCGATGTCGATCAGCAGCGGGTACGGGGCCGCGGCGATGTCCAGATCGGTCACCGTCACGTCGAGACCGGTCAGTTCGAGGGGCCGGGACGGCGGCTGCATCACGAGCATCACGTCGAACGGCGATCCGTCGCCGCCGGCGGCCGGCGCGAGGAGCGGCGCCAGGTCCTGGAAGGGCACGTGCGCGGACCGGTAGGCCCGCAGGGCGCCCGCCCGGACCGCGGCCAGCGCCCGGTCCGGCGGGTCGGCCGGGGCCAGGTCCACGGCCAGCACCGACACGTTCAGCAGCGGGCCGACGATCCGGCGCCACTCGGGCCGGTCGCGCTGGGCGATCAGGGTGCCGAGCATGATCTGCTCACGCTCCTCCGTCCCGCTGTGGGTGAGCGCGGCCAGAGCGGTCGCGAACACCATGTACGGGGTGGTGTGGGTGCGGAGGGCGAGGTCGCGCACCGCCGCGCCGAGGTCCGCGTCGAACGCGTCGCGGTGTCCGGCGGACGGCGCTTCGCCGGGCCCGGCCGGCACGGCCCGGTCGGGCAGCGCGGACCGCCTGGCCGGACGTGCCGCCACCTCCCGCCACAGGGCCGCGGTCTCCCCGCGGTCGCGCCCGTCCCACCAGGCGCGCTCGTCGAGGCAGTAGTCCGCGAACCCGTAGTCGGCGGCCGCCGGCCGCCGGCCGTCGTAGCGGTCGGCCAGCTCGCGCAGGAACACCCCGACGGACCAGCCGTCGCACACGATGTGGTCGACGTTGACGAACAGGGCCCAGTCCCGTTCCCCGAGCCGTGCGAGCAGCGCACGGAACGGCAGCTCCCGGCGCAGGTCGGCCACGACCGCGGCCTCGTCCTCGACGAGCCGGTCGAACACCTCGTCCCCCAGTTCGGTCACCGGGCCCCGCAGGTCCACGCGGCCGAGTTCGAACTCCTCGACCGGGCGGGCGCTCCAGGTGAGTTCGCCGCCGGTGGTGGCGAACCTGGCCCGCAGCACCGGGTGCGCGACCAGGGTGTCGCGCAGCGCCGCCTCCAGGGCGTCCGCGTGCAGGTCGCCGCGCATCCGCAGGACGCCGGGCATGTTGTACGTGGGTGCGTCGGGGTCGATCTCGCGCAGGAACCAGAAGCGCTGCTGTGCGGCGCTGGCGGGGACCGGTCGCGACGGGTCCGCGGGGACCCGGTCCCGCACCCGGCCGGCGGTGGCCGGGTCGGCCGCGCGCACGGCGTCGACGAAGTCCCGCAGCCGCGGGTGGGCGAAGACGACGTCGACCACCAGCCGCACGTCCAGCAGGGCGTTGACCCGGTCGATCATGGCGAGCGCGAGCAGTGAATGGCCGCCGAGCTGGAAGAAGCTGTCGTCCCGGCCGATCGTGTCGACTTCCAGCAGGTCCGCCCACAGGGTCCGGACGGTCGCGGCGAGCGGGTCGTCCAGGTCGGCCGTGGCCGGCGTGGCCGTAGGGGCGGTGAACGACAGCGACCGGTGGTCCACCTTCCCGTTCCTGGAGCGGGGCAGTCGGCCGAACTCGGCGATGATCGTGGGGATCATGTGCCGGGGCAGCAGGTCGGCGAGGAGGGCGCGGACGTGTTCGTCCTCGTCCGGGCCGAGTACCGTCGCCGGGCCCTGCGGCCCGCCGGGGCGGGACACGTACCCGACGAGCGAGGCACCCGCGGGCCCGTGGTGGACCTTCACCGCGGCCTCGACGACGCCGGGGCACCGGCGCAGCGCGGTCTCGACCTCACCGACCTCGATCCGCTGGCCGCGGATCTTGATCTGGGTGTCGGCGCGGCCGAGGAACTCCAGATCACCGGCGGCGTCGACGCGGCCGAGGTCGCCGGTGCGGTAGAGCCGGCCGCCGGGGCCGGGCGCGTAGGGGTCCGGCACGAACATCTCGGCGGTCCGCCTCGGGTTCCCCCGGTAGCCGCGGCCGACCGCCCCGCCGCCGATGTGCAGCAGGCCGACCACGCCGGGCGGCACCGGCCGCAGGTACTCGTCGAGGACGTGCACGGTGGTGTTGGCGAGCGGCCGGCCGACCGCGGTGGTCATCGGCGCGCCGGGGCCGGCGGCGCACAGTCCGGCGGTGACGTCGTCGGTGCACTCGGCGGGGCCGTAGGCGTTGAACACCGGGATGCCGGGCAACTCCCGGATCCAGCGGCGCAGCACGTCGTGGGTGAGGCTCTCGCCCGTGGACAGCATCACCCGCAGGGCGCCCGGCGTCGCGGCGAAGCCCGCGTCGAGCAGCGCCATCATGTTGGACGGCACGAGCTCCAGCATGGTCACGCCGCCGTCGACGACGGCCCTCAGCAGGCTCGCGGGGGACTGCGAGTCCGGCTCGGGCACGATCCGTACGCGACCACCGGTCATCAGCGGGGTCAGCAACTGCCATACGGAGATGTCGAAGGAGACCGGGGCGGTCTGCGCCACGCAGTCGTGCTCGGTGAGCCCGAACTGCTCGGCCATCTGCCACATGTGGTTCGTGACGCCGTAGTTGGTGGAGACGGCGGCCTTGGGCACACCCGTGGACCCGGAGGTGTGGATGATCGTCGAGGTGGCGTGGTCGTGGCAGAGGCGCGGCGGCCGGACAGCGGTGGTGCCCGACACCAGGTCGGCGAGGTCGAACACCTCACGGTCGCCGAACAGATGGCGGCCCGAGGGTCCGGCGACGATGACGGTGGGGCCGACCGCGTCGACCATCGCCTCGGCCCGCCGGGGCGCTTCGCGCGGGCTGATCGGCACGTAGGCGCCGTCGGCCTTGTGCAGGGCGACCAGGGCCACCAGGTAGTCGGCGGAGCGGTCGGCACTCATCACGACGGTGCGGTCGGTGGCCACACCGGCGGCCCGCAGCCGCTCGGCCGCGCGGTTCGCACGGGCGTCCAGCTCGGCGTAGGTCAGCCGGACCCGTCCGTCGTCGACGGCGATGCCGTGGGGGGCGCGGTCCACCCAGGACTCGAAGGAGTCGAGGTAGTTCCCCGGGCGCGGCACGTCCGGACCGGTCCCCCGGGCGATCAGCGCGGCGGCCTCGTCCTCGGCCAGCAGGGGCGGTGGGCCGGGTGTCGCCGCGCCGACGCCGGCGAGCAGCACCGGCAGGGTCCTGGCCACCAGCTCGGCCTGGCCCCGGGAGACCGATGCGGGGTCGTACTGCAGCTGGAAGTCCAGCACGTCGTCGCGGATCGCCACGTTCAGCCCGAGGTCGGACTGCGTGGTGTGGTCGGGGACGGCGTGGCCGTGCAGGACGACGGCGCCCGCCGCGAGCTCCGCGTGCTCGTCTCCCGTCACCAGGCCGGCCGCGCCGGGCAGGGAAGCCGTGTAGCAGGTGAACATGGCCTGGAAGACCGTGGCGGAGGCGGTGTCCCGGTCGGGGTTGACCAGCCGCACGATGTCGGCCAGCGGCGTGTCCGCGTGGTCCAGCACGTCGAGGACGTGACGGTGGGTCGCCGCGGCGAACTCGGCGAACGGCGTCTGCGGGCGGTGGGTGGAGCGCACCGGGACCACGTTGACCAGGTGGCCGACCCATCCGGCCAGCGACCGGTCGGTGCGGCCGGCGGTGGGTACGCCGACGATCAGGTCGTGCTGGCCCGACAGCCGGTGCAGCAGGTTCTGGTACGCGGCGAGCAGGAGGTTGTGCAGCGTCAGCCCGTGCGCGCGGGCGTACTCGGCCAGCCGGGTGCCGGGCACCCGGAAGGCCAGGGACTCGCGGGGTGCTCCGGCCCGGGAAGGGCCGAGGTCGGGCAGGGTGAGGGTGGGAAGTTCGCCGTCGAGCTCGGACCGCCAGAAGTCACCGTGCTCGACGGGCGCGACGGGGGCCGGCAGCGTGTGGGGGTCGGCGTGCTCGCCGCGCAGTGCGGACGCCAGGTCGGCGGCGACGATCGCGAAGGACGACACGTCGCACACGATGTGGTGCAGGGACAGCGCGAACAGCCAGTCGTCGGCCCGCCGCAGCAGCGCCGCGCGCAGCGGGGTGCCGGCGCCGAGGTCGAACGGGCGGGTCGCGATGTCGCGGTACCAGGCCGCGGTCCGCTCGTCGGTCCAGCCGCGCCCGTCCGTGACCTCGACCTCGGGAGCGCCGGTGTCGCGCACGTCCGCGTGCGGGGCGCCGTCACGCGTGGTGATCGCCAGACGCAGGCTCGGATGGCGGGTGGCCACGGCGCGCAGTGCCGTGCGGAAGGCCCCGGCGTCGACGGTTCCGGTGACCCGGAAGGCGCGCGTGACGTTGTAGTCGCCGCTGTCCGGTACCGCCCGGTGCAGGAACCACAGGGCACGCTGGGAGGGGGTGAGCACGTAACCGCCGTCGGCCGCGGGGGCGGGGGGCGCCGGGGCGGCCGCGGCGGCCGACGCCGCGGCGGCGAGCCCGGCGATGGACTCCGCGCGCAGGGCGACGGTGGGCGACAGGACGACCCCGAGCGCCTCTTCCAGGTCGTGCCGCAGACGGACCGCGGTCAACGAGTCGGCGCCGAGGTCGGCGGGGGCGGCGTCGGCCGACGGGGGCTGTGCGAGACCGAGCAGGGAGCCGATGTGCAGGCGCAGCGCGTCGGTCAGGGAGTGGCCCGTCAGCAGGTTCGTGAGCGAGGACGCGCGCCCGTCCAGCGTGTCGTCGTGCAGGACGGGCAGTACGGCGTCGAGGTGGCGCCGGCGGGCCGCGTACCGCTGGACCTTGCCGCTGGAGGTCTTGGTGAGGGTGCCGGGCGGCACGATCAGGACGGTGCGGGCGGTGACGCCATGGACGCGCGACAGGGTGGCGCGGATCCGGGTGGCGATCTCCGCGTACCGCGAGGCGGGGGTGCGGGCGCCGACCTCCTGGCAGACCACGACCGCTTCGTCGCCGTCGTGGTCGACGCCGAAGACGGCGCAGCGTCCGGGCCGGACCTCGGGGTGGCAGGTGCCCGCGTCGGCCTCCAGGTCCTCGGGGTAGATGTTGCGGCCGCGCTGGACGACGAGGTCCTTGGCGCGGCCCACCACGAACAGTTCATCGTTGTCGCGGAAGCCGAGGTCACCGGTGCGCAGATGGGTCCCGAAGCTCTTCCCGCCCCAGTAGCCGTCACCGTTGCTCTCGCTCGCCACGGCGATCTCGCCGACCTGGCCGGCGTCGAGCGTGGTGTCGCCGTCCTGGGCGAGGATCCGCACGTCGGCGTGGTCGGGCAGCCGGTAGGCGGTCAGCTCCCGGCCGTCCGCGAAGGTCCGGGCAACGGCCGGGGCCACGGTCGTGACCAGCAGCGTCGATTCGGCCAGGCCGTAGCAGGGCAGATGCGCCGAGGAGCGGAACCCGGTGTCACGGAACGCCTCGGTGAAGGCGCGCAGGGTTCGTGGGTAGACCTGGGCGGCACCGTTGAACGCGACGCGCCAGCGGGACAGGTCGAGCCCGGCCTTCTCCTCCTCGGTGACCTTGCGCACGCACAGGTCGTAGGCGAAGTTCGGGCCGCCGCTGATGTCGGCCCCCTCGGCGCTGATGGTCTCCAGCCAGCTCGCGGGGCGCCGGATGAACGACAACGGGTCGAGGATGACGCCCCTGGCACCGGTGTGGAGGGGCTGCAGCATCGCGCCGATGAGACCCATGTCGTGGTGCAGGGGCAGCCAGCTGACGATCGTGGAGTCCGGCGTGACGCCGAACGACCGCTGGATGGCCGCCTCGTTGTGCATCAGCGCGCCGTGGGTCACGACGACACCGCGGGGGGTACTGGTGGAGCCGGACGTGTACTGGAGGAAGGCGATGTCGCCGGCGGCCGCCGTCGGCAGGTCCGCGCCGTCGTCGGCGGTGGAGGGCTCGATCAGATCGGCGAGCAGCCACTCCTGGGCCTCGGCGAAAGCCCGCAGCTCCGCGTCGTCCCCGGCCAGAGCGAGATCCCGGACGAACGACAGCGAGACGACGAGCGACACGTCGCAGTTCCTGGCCACGTTGAGCACGCGGCGCCGGGTGCCGTCGTCGACCGGCAGCGGTACGGGCACGGCGATCACCCCCGCGGCCAGACAGCCGAGGAAGGCGGGGGCGAACTCGGGTGCGGTGGGGAACAGCAGCAGGACGCGCGAGCCGGGCCGTACCCGCTCGGTGAGGGCGCGGGCCACCGCGAGCGAGCGGCCCCACAGCTGTCCGTAGGTCAGATCGACGCGTGGGCCGCCGCCGAGCGACGCGATGGACAGCGCCGGCTTGCCGGCCGACTCCTGCGCGTGTGCGGCGAGCCGTGCGACCAGCCCGCCCGGGACGAACCCCGTCATTGCGTTTCCTTCCATGCGAACCGGACGGCCGCCTCACTCGCGCCGAACATGAGACGTGGGTCGAGCAGGCGGGTGCCCGCCGGGTCGACCGTGAAGTCGAGGGTGGAATCGAGCAGTGCACGCAAGGCGATGCGGATCTCCAGGCGCGCCAGCGGTGCGCCCAGGCAGTAGTGGATGCCGTGCCCGAAGGCGATGTGCGGATTGGCCGGGCGCTCGATGTCGAAGACATGGGGGTCGTCGAAGATCCGCGGGTCCCGGTTGGCGGCCGCGATCCAGACCGACACCGATTCGCCGGCCGGGATCACGTGTCCACCGATCACGACGTCCCGGACGGTCCGGCGTTCCACCCGGGTGGTCTCCGAGCGGTAGCGCATGACCTCCCCGACGGCCGGGTCGAGCAGGTCCGGCCGGGCCCTCAGCGTGGCGACGGCCTCGGGGTGGCGGCCGAGGACGATCACCGCGTTCACGAGGGTGATGGTCGCGGCCTGGCCGGTGGACATCAGCAGGGCGATCAGCCCGGCGGTCTCGTCGTCGCCGAGATGTTCGCCGTCGATCTCGGCCGCGATGAGCTTGCTGGTCAGGTCGTCGGTGGGGGCGGCACGCCGCGCGGCGACGAACTGGTGCAGATACGCCTCGGCGACCTGGGTGAGGGAGAGCACCTTCTGCAGCCCGTTGCCCTCGGCACTCGGGTCGGCGAGCGCCAGCAGACTCCTCGACCACTCCTGGAAGAGCCGCTGCCCCTTCTCGGGTACGCCGAGCATGCGGGCGATGACCGTGGCCACGACCGGTGAGGCGAACTCCCTTACGAAGGACACCTCCTCACGGCCGCGCAGGCGGGCCAGGAAGGTCCCGACGGTCTCGTGGATCATCGGTTCGAGCCCGGCGGCCCACCGCGGCGTGAACGCCTGGCTCACCAGGCCCCGCAGGTTGCGGTGGCGGGGCGGGTCCATCCAGGTCAGGTTGCCGGTGCGGTAGAGGCGCATCGGGGAGTCCTCGGGCACCGGCCGCACCACGGAGTTGGAGAACGAACCGTGGTCGGCGAGCACCTCCTTGACCTCGGGGTAGCCGAAGACGTGCCAGCCGCCGTTTCCCGGGGCACGGGTGACCGGGTCGCGGGCGCGCAGCCATTCGGTCAGCGCGGCCTCGTCGGCGGGTGGCGGCGTCCACGTGCTCGTCGTCACGCTCATGCTCCCTCGGTTGCTGCCGGTGTGAGGTGGTCGGCGACCCACTGATCCGCGTAGACCGTGTCGGCGTACGGGTTGCCGCTGTCGGCGCACAGGAATGCCACCACCGGTTCGGGGCCGTCGTGTCCGTCGAAGTAGCGCGTGATCGCGGCGTAGACGCAGCCGGTGGACCCGCCCGCGTAGATCCCGTGATCGCGCAGCAGATCCCGGCAGCCCGTCACTTCGTCCCGCTCGGACAGCACCACCACGTGCTTGATCCACGCGTCGTCGATCAGCGGGGGCCGGATGCTGGAGCCGATGCCCGGGATGCGCCGGCGGGCCGCCGGGGCGCCGAAGATGGCCGAGCCCTCGACGTCGACGGCGACCACGGTGGCGTCCGGGTACTCCTCGCCGAGCCGGCGCGAGAGCCCGCTGATGGTCGCGCCGGTGCCGACACCCACGAAGAGGTAGTCGATCCGGCCGACGTCCTCGAGCAACTCCCGCGCCGTCAGCTCGTAGTGGCCGTGCGCGCCGTCCGCGTTCGCGTACTGGTTCGGCCAGTACACGTCCGGGAGTTCCGCGCGCAGCCCCCCGACCCGTGCGAGCCGGCTCAGCAGATAGCCGCCGGTGCCGTCGGGCTCGGTGACCTTCTCCACCCGCGCGCACAGCCTCCGCAGCGTCCGCTCGGTGGCCGCGTTCACGTTCGGGTCCAGCACCGGTACGAACGGCACGCCCAGTTCGTTCAGGAACGAGGCGAGGGCCAAGGCGAAGTTGCCGGACGACGACTCGACCACGGTCGTGGTGCGGGTGATCTCACCGCGCCGCACCGCTTCGCGCAGGATCCAGATCGCGGCCCGGTCCTTCGCACTGCCCGTCCGGTTCTCCAGCTCCATCTTGGCGTAGAGCTGGAGACCCGGGTGCGGCAGCCGCACGACCGGCGTCCTGGGCAGATCGCCCAGGAGCGTGTCCACCCGGGCGAGCAGCTGCCTGTCTGTGCGTCCTTGGTCAACGCGCGCAGACACGGAAGCCCATGTCGTAGCAGCTGTAGTCGGGCAGGTTGTAGATCCGCACCCACGCCAGGCAGCCGCGGGGGTCGCAGTTGTTGTAGAACGAACCGCCGCGGATCACGCCCAGCTCGACCTCTCCCTCCTTCGTCCTGATGACGCGACCGGGCTTGTCCGCGTCGTACGGGTAGTGGTGGAAGGCGCTGGCGGTGATCTCCCAGACGTTGCCGGTGAGGTCCACGACGCCGTACGGTCCGGCCGACTGCGGGTAGGCGTCGACGGGGGTGGTGTCGGCCACGTTCATGGTGTGGTTGCAGTGCTCGGCGGTGGGCTCCTCGTCGCCCCAGGCGTAACGGCGGCCGTCGGTGCCGCGGGTGGCCTTCTCCCACTCGGCCTCGGTCGGCAGCCGGGTTCCGGACCACGCGCAGTAGGCGGCGACGTCGAGGGAGCTGACATGGGTGACCGGGTGGTCGTCCTTGCCCTCCAGGGTGGAATCCGGGCCGTGGGGGGTGCGCCAGGACGCGCCGTCGATGTTCTTCCACAGGTAGTCCTGGTCCGGGACGACGACGCTCGGGTCGCCGATCCAGACCCAGCTCCTGCCCTTCTTCTCCGCGTCGGTCACATGGCCCGTCGCCTCGACGAAGCGGCGGAACTCGGCCACGGTCACCGGGTACTTGGCCATACGGAACTCGGCCACGTCGACCTGGTGCTCGGGGGCGGCGGCGCGCGGCTTGCCGTCCTCGCGCAGCTCGTCGGAGCCCATCGTGAAGGGGCCGGCGGGGATGGTGACCCAGTAGTCCGCGGGGAGTGCCTCGGCGAGGGTCGGTTCAGCCGTCAGCTGAGTCACGGATTCTCCTTATGTCGTGGTGGTGGATGCGGCCGGAACGAGCCGGCCGTCGAGGTGGTAGCGCCGTACGGCGGACAGGGGCGCGCTGCCGCAGCGCAGCAACCGGTCGTGGAAGGACTTCAGTTCCGCGGCCGAATCGCTCACGCCGGCCCACTCGCGCCACCGCCGGATGTGGAGCTTGCCGAGGGTGTACATGGCGCCGGCGGGGTGCGCGACGACGGCCAGCACCTCGCGGCCGGCTCGCTCGGGCGACCACGCGCACAGCGTGGCGGCCTCGGCGGCGGCCTCGCCGAACTTCCGCCGGCCCGAGTGGACGGAGAGGAACACCAGCAGGCGGGTGGCCGCCTCCAGCGCGTGGCGCAGAGCGGCGACCTCGACGAGCGGGCGGCCTTCGGCGAGGCCGCGTTCGATCGCCAGCTCCTCCGCGTAGTGGGCCCATCCCTCGGTGGTCCCGGGGAACCAGGGCACGCACCTGCGGATCAGGCCGGCCTGCCGGGGAGTGGCTTCGTGGTGCAGGTAGTGGCCGGGCACGGCTTCGTGCACGGCGATGATCTCGAGCATCGGCTCGTTGAGGTAGTCGCGCAGTGCGGCGGGGTCGCGCGGCTCGGGAACGTGCAGCACATGCGGCTGCGGCTCCGGTTCGAGGGCACCGGCGTGGTCGAAGACGACCGCGGCGGAGGTGGCTGCGTCGCGGGCGGGACGGATGTCGAGACCGTACCGGTCGGTGAGGGTCACGACGTCCTGCTCGGCCCAGAACTCCCGCAGCCGCTCGATGATCCCCGACAGCGTGGTGACCACCGATCCGGCGGGCAGCCGCGCACTCATGAGCCCGTACGCCTCCTCCCGGCAGCTCACCCCCAGTCGTGCGGCGAGCGCGTCGAGGCGGGCGGCCAGGTGGCGCACCTCGGCCTCGGCCTCGGCGAGCAGTTCCTCCACCGGGATGTCGATCCCCTCGGCCGCCTCCAGGTAGGCGGCGAGCCGCTCGGGACCGTGGACCGCCCGGGTCGGGCGGGTGGCCGCGACGGCGTCCGCGAAGCCCAGGAACGCCAAGCGGGCCGCGTCGGCCAGCCGCAGCAGCGAGTCGCCGGCCACCTCCGGGTGGGCCGCGACGAGTTGGGCCGCGAGGTTCGGCACGGACGCCGCGCGGGCCCTGGCGTTCTCGACGCCGCTGATCCGTTCGCCCGCGGGCAGGGCACCGCCGAACGTTTCCTGCGCCGCGGCGAGGAAGTCCGGCAGCCCCGCCAGATGGCGGGACAGCGCCCCGACGCGTTCGTCGAGCGGCGCGTAGTCGCCCCGCAGGTACCCGTGGACGTCGGCTTCGGCGAGCCACAGCTCGGGCCCGCGGTGAGGCCGGCCGAGCTCGGCGATGCGGAACCGCTCGTCGGTGAGGACCCGCATCGCCGTGCCGAGGTCCGCCCGCACCTCCGGATCCGCGTGCTCGGGCAGGATGTCGAGCTGCGCACGGACCGCCGTCAGCAGACGGTCCACATCGTGGAGCGCGTCGGGCAGTACCGCCGGCAGCCGGGCGTCGAAATCGTGACGGCCCGCCCGCCGAGCCACCTGCGGATAGCGCTCGAAGACGTGGTCGACCACGGCGGAAACGGAATTCAGGGCAGCAGACGTCATGTCACTTTTCTCGGAGAACAGTGGGCCGGTGACGTGCGGAGGAGGGACGCGTGCATGCGTCACGGAACGCGAGCCGGACGTGCCGGCTCAGGACTGTCCCGGAATTCCCGGTGGATCGGCGCGCGATGCCGGATACGGTGCATCGCACGGCGGAGGGACCTCCGCCTGCTGGATTCATCCGGGTGTTCCGACGACGCGGCGAGGTGCCGTAGCTGTCGTCGTGCGCCCGCCGGGAATTGCGGGACAGTGCTCAAGCCGCCCCGTTACCCGGGTTGGGCTCGATGGTGTTCCCGTCGTCGCCGTAGATCACGTCGTCGTCGAGGCTGGCCAGCATATTACGGAGTTCCTCGGGCGACATGGCCTTCAGGTCGTCGGCGTCGACCAGCTGCGAGAGTACCATTCGACTTCCCTGTGCAGTGAGAGATCCGGAGTTTTCGAGGGCCTTGCGCACACTCTTCGGTCGCATGTCGGTCCACACTCTTTCAATGTGATCGAGACATTCCTGTCGCGGGCGGGGGTCACCCACCGAAGCCCAGCCGTTCGGCAGGTCACGAACCGCCGGCCATATCGAGTACTGCTCCTCGCCGTTCATCACCACGAGGTACTGGGTGTTCTCGTCGTCAAACATCGGATAGAGGTCCCATACTGTCGGCCCCGGTGAGGGACGGGCGGGATGTGCTGCCTGCGGGAGAGGCTGCCGGATATCCGAATGAAGCCCGTCCGTTCGGACGGGAAATGCATTCCCGGCAGTTCCACCGGATGGAAGCTAGGCCAGGCCGATTAGGGGTGTCAAGAAAGCGGAATTGACGTGTGCTCAACCGGCGGGGACCACGCGATTTCCCTTGACCATATGACCGGGCGTCGGAATGCTCGCACCTCGGTACAGGTACTCCGTCAGGCCCGGAAAAAGAGCTGGAGTAACCACCACCACCGAACTCGCGCTCCCCGCTCCGGAAGGTTACGAGCCGGGCGGAAGCCATCCAAGCGGTCCGCCCGGACACAGGGCGTTCCCCGGGCGGCGGTCCTGCTCTGTTCGACCGGTGCCGCGCCTCACTTGGACAGCGGCCGGCGCGGACGGTCACCACGGCACCCGTGCGGGCGCCGGCGGCCCCTGCCCGTACCGCCGGCGCGGACGACGAATAGGAGATGTCAGTGACAACGATGGCCCCACCGGTACCCGTGGATGTGCGGACCGAGCTGAGCCCGGAGGAGTTCCGCTCCACGTACATGGGGCGCAGGCCGGTGGTGATGCGGGGCGCGGCCGCACACATGCCCGCGGTGTCCACCTGGTCGGCCGCCCACCTCGGCGCGGTGGCACCGGAGCAGCGGGTACGCGTCAAGATGGGCACGGTCTCCAAGGGCCGCACCGCCGTCGTCGGGCTCGGCGACTACGCCCGTCAGCTCGCCGAGTGGGAGGCGTCGGTCGCCCAGGGGGACGACGTCGGCGATCCTCCCGGCTATCTGCACGACGTACCGCTGCTCTCCATGCTTCCGGAGCTCCGGCGCGACCTGGAACCGTTCCCCGCCGACTACTTCCCGGCGTTCTTCCGCGAGCAGTGGTGGCAGTTCACGCAGTTCTTCGTCGGCCCCGCGCGCGCGGTGACCCCGCTGCACTTCGACACCCTGCTCACGCACAACCTGTTCTTCCAGGTCCAGGGATCCAAGCGGTTCGTCATGGTGGCCGACGCCGAGCGCGGCAAGTGCTACACCTACAAATGGCGTTGGTCCGCGGTCGATCCGGAGGACCCCGACCTCGACCGGTATCCGCACTTCCGCGACGCGACGGTACTGACGTGCGACGTCGAGGCGGGCGACGTCTTCTACATGCCGCCCGGGACCCTGCACAAGGTGATCTCCCCGGGCGCGTCGATCTCCTTCAACATCGACTGGCACGACCGGGCCAGCGCCCTGCGCGGCGTCGCCGCGGTGCGGGAAGGCATGCCGCTGAAGAACCTGCGGTACAACTCGCTGTTCGCGCTCGGGGTCGTCGCCGGTCTGCCGCGCGGTCTGCTCATGCCGGGCCTGCGCTCGTACTACTCCTACGTCTCCTGACCAGGGCCGGCCCTCGGTCGCGCCACTCCTCGTACACAGAAGGGGCTTCCATGAGCATCTTCGACCAGCACGAGTCGAACGTGCGTACCTACAGCAGGCGTTGGCCGGTCGTCTTCTCCCGCGCGACCGGCAGCCGCCTGTACACCGATGAAGGACGAAGCTGGCTCGACTTCTTCGCCGGAGCGGGTTCGCTGAACTACGGCCACAACAATCCGGTGCTCAAGCGGGCGCTGCTCGACTACATCGGCAACGACGGCGTCACGCACGCGCTCGACATGTTCACCACCGCACGGCACGACCTGCTCGACACGCTCGTCGAGGTCGTACTGCGGCCACGGGGCCTGGACCACAAAGTGGTCTTCCCTGGCCCCGGGGGCGCCAACGCCGTCGAGGCGGCTCTGAAGCTGGCCCGCACGGTCACCGGCCGCAGCGAGGTCGTGCACTTCACCAACTCGTTCCACGGGGCGACGCTCGGCGCACTCGCGGTCACGGGCAACCCCGCCCACCGCCGGGCCGCCGGGATACCGCTGACCGGGGCCACTCCGGTGCCGTTCGACGGCCAGGATGGCCGGCCGGGGCCGGACTTCCTGGCGCGGCTCCTGGACAACCCGGGCAGCGGACTGGACCGGCCGGCCGCGGTGATCGTGGAGACCGTGCAGGCCGAGGGCGGGGTGAACGTGGCGAGCGCCGAGTGGCTGCGCGCGCTCGCGGACCTGTGTCACCGGCACGAGATCCTGCTCATCGTCGACGACATCCAGGCCGGCTGCGGCCGGACCGGCCCGTTCTTCAGCTTCGAGGACGCGGGCATCGTGCCGGACCTGATCTGCCTCTCGAAGTCGATCGGCGGATACGGGCTGCCGCTCGCGCTCACCCTGGTCCGGCCGGAGCTGGACGTCTGGCGGCCGGGGGCCCACAGCGGAACGTTCCGCGGTGTGAACCCGGCGTTCGTCACCGCCACGGCCGCGCTGTCCGCCTACTGGCGGGACGACGCGCTCGAGAAGTCGACGCGCGCCAGGGGCGAGTGGACGGCGAACGCCCTCCAGGACATCGTGCAGGCCCACCCCGGTCTCGGCATGTCCGTCCGCGGCCGCGGTCTCATCCAGGGCCTGGTGGCCGGAGAGGGGGTGGCCGACGAGGTCGCCGGTGAGGCGTTCACCCGGGGCCTGCTGGTGGAGACCGCCGGCCCGCGGGACGAGGTGGTCAAACTGCTGCCGCCGCTCACCGCCTCCGACGCCGAACTCGCCGAGGGCCTCTCCCTCCTCGAACAGTCCGTACGCGCGGTCGCCGGGCGGACCGCACGAGCACGATCATGACCGTTCCGGCTGTCGGTACGACAGCGTTCTCAGACAGGAATCCGCTTGTGAACCCACCGCGCGTCGATCCCGTTCGCTGCCGGCACGTCCCGACCCGACGGGAGGCACACTGATGGCCCGGAGCGGGAGCGGCAGCAAGCGTCTCGCCCGGGCGCGCGCTCTGGAACCGCTCCGCATAAGGGAGTTCCGCATCCTGTGGATCGGGCAGGCCGTCTCGGCCGCCGGGGGCGGGATGACCAAGGTGGCGCTGATCTTCGCCGTACTGGCGGTGGACGGCTCGGTGACCGACATCGGGCTGGTCATGACCGCGCAGGTCCTGACGCAGATCGTCTTCTCGCTGATCGGCGGGGTGTGGGCGGACCGGATGCGCCGCCAGGTCCTGATGCTGTCGTCCGACCTGATCCGCGCCGCCGCGCAGCTGGTGCTGGCGGCACTCCTGGTGACCGGTACGGCCGGCGTGTGGCATCTGGCCGTCGGCGCCGCGATCTTCGGTGGCGCCCAGGCGTTCTTCGGCCCGGCGTCCCGAGGGCTGATGGCGGAGATCATGCCCGCGGAACAACTCCAGCGCGGCAACGCGCTGATGTCGTTCTGCATCAGCGCCTCCACGGTCCTGAGCCCGGCGCTGGCCGGCGTGGTGATCGCCTGGTGGGGACCGGGACTGGTCCTGGCGGCCGACGCCGTCACGTTCATCGTCAGTGCCGTCTCGCTGGCGATGCTGCGGCTGGCACCGCGCACCCTTCCCGCGGCCGAGACGTTCTGGCGCGATCTGGGCACCGGGTGGCGCGAGTTGTCCGTCCGGCGCTGGCTGTGGCTCAACATGATCGTCCACATGCTGCAGAACCTCGCGGTCGCGGCCTACTACGTGCTCGGTCCGGCGATCGCGAACGAGTCCCTCGGCGGCCCGTCCGCCTGGGGCATCGTCGTGTCGGGCTTCGCCGCCGGCGCCCTGACGGGCGGGTTCGTCGCACTGAAGCTGGAGCCGCGCCGCCCTCTGGTCGTCGGTAACCTCGCGCTGGTCCTGACCGCGCTGCCCCTGCTGGCACTGGCCGTGCCGATGCCGCTGTGGTGCGTGGTCGGGTCGGCCTTCGTCAGCGGTGCGTCCACGCTGTTCCTCGACGCCCTGTGGCAGGCGTCGATGCAGCAGCTGATCCCCGTCGAGGTGATGTCGCGGGTCGAGTCCTACGACTGGCTCATCTCCACCGTGGCCGCGCCGCTGGGCCTTGCTCTGGTGGGCCCGCTCGCCGCCCAGGCGGGTCAGGCCGAGGCTCTGCTGATCGCCACGGTGATGATCGTCGTCCCGTGCGGCCTCACCCCGCTGGTGCCCGGCATCCGCGCGGTCCGGCGTGCTCCCGACGGCAGGATCACCGGACCGGCCGTCCCCCAGCTCACCAGTGCGTGAGCCGACCGAACGAGGAGTCATGGTCATGGGACGGGGCGAATGGATCCGCCGGTTCGGGACGGCGTCCGACGCGGCGGTGCGGGTGATATGCCTCCCGCACGCCGGGGGGTCGGCGCACTACTTCCGGCCCCTGGCGGCGGCGCTGTCCCCCGCGGCCGAGCTGCTGGCCGTGCAGTACCCCGGGCGGATGGACCGCGTCAGCGAACGGTACGTCACCGACTTCGCGGAGCTGACCGAGCGCACGCTCGACGCGGTGCGCCGGGTGGCGGACCGGCCGGTGGTGCTGTTCGGGCACAGCATGGGCGCGCTGCTGGGCTTCCAGGTGGCCAAGCGCATGGAGGCCGAGGGGATCGCGCCGCTGGCGCTGTTCGCGTCCGGAGCGCGGCCACCGGGCCGGTCGCTCCCCCCGCACACACGCCCGCGGGACGACGAGGAGCTGATGGCGGACCTCGCCCGGCTGGACGGCACCGACACCGGACTGCTGGACAACGCGGACATGCGTGCCCTGGTGCTGTCGACGCTGCGCGCGGACTACCGGATGCTGCGGTCCCACCGACGTGACGACTCCGTGCTGGCCTGTCCGGTCATGTCGCTGACCGGGGACGACGACCCGGTGGTGTCCGTCGACGACGCCCGTGGGTGGGCACGCCACACCGCCGGCCCGTTCGGCCTGCGGGTCTTCACCGGCAGGCACTTCTACCTCGACGGCCACTGGAGCGAGGTCGGCACGGTCATCACGGAACGTGCAGCGGCGCTCGGGCCGCAGCGTTCGGGCTGACCCCACGACGAAGCACCCCCTCGTCCGCCGAGCGCGGTGAGGGGGTGCTTCGTCGTGGGCCGGTGGTGCCCTGCTCGCCCGGGGTCAGCCGTCGGCCTCCCACGCCGGCCGGGCCAGGACCTCCAGAACGGCGCAGCCGAAACTGAACCCCGTGGAGTCGCCCAGCATGACGACGCGGTCCCCCACCTCGACGGCCGCCGTCTCCAGCAGGTGGGTCAGTCCGACGAACGAGTCGCCGCCGCTGATGAGATGACCGACGGTGCGCCCCAGCTCCCAGGTCGTGCGCTTCTCGTCGATCCCGAACTCGGCGAGGAAGTCCCCCTCGACCAGGAAACGCCCGGTGTAGGGCAGCAGCCAGTGCGTGATGTCACCGGCCTCGAGACCGGCGTCCGCGAGCGCGCCCCGCACACAGTCACGCTTCGCCTCGGCCATCGTCCCCATCATCGACATGATCCGGGCACGCTGCGCACGGAGGTACGCGCGGCGATCCTCGAACCCGGCGGGGTCGAGTCCGGCGAGACCACTGAACCTGCCGTCCCCGACGATCTCGGTGGCGAGCAGCCGGGCGACGCCGCTCCCGCCACCCACGACCATGGCGGTCGCCCCGTCGGCGGCCACCGCGCCCTGGTCGTCGCGGTACCGGTCGCCCTCTCTCGCGTACATGTCCGCCGAGGTCAGTACCGCCGCACGGCCGGCGGAGACGTACATCGCGCCGACCTCCAGCGCCGCGAGCGCCCCGTTGCACCCCTGCCGCAGCCCGAAGGCCCGAGCGCGGCCGTCGTGGGCCATGCCCTGTACGTAGGACGCCGGTTCGGCGACTCCCTCCGGGCCCTGTCCGTCCACGTAGGCGTGGACGAACAGGCCGATCTCGGCCGGGTCGGCGGCGGACCGGGCCAGAGCCCTCCGCGCGGCCTCGACGGCCATGTCCGCGGCGCAACCACTGCTCGCGACCGCTATCGACGCGTAGTCGTGCGCCTCACGGACGGCGGGGTCGTACCGGCCGGCGGCCACGGCGTCCGCCACCGGCTCGCGCTCCCCCAGGACCACGGCACAGGAGCGCACATACACATCGTCCCAACGCACGAAGCAGCCTCCGGAAGTCTTCAGGGTGGTGGTTCTGGGCGTGAACGGCTGCGACCGTAACGGCGCGCGTCCCGCCCCGGCAACGTCCGTGGGGCACCGGGTGGAGCGCGTCCGCCCGCACGGTGTTCACGCTCGTCGTGCGGGCCTTCACTGGGCGGTGGACCTGTGGGTACGATCCCGCGACGAACCACGCCGGGAACGGGAGCCGGTCCCACCGCGCCCCGTGCGCCCCTCCCCCGTCCCCTCCGGCGGGAGGGCGTGCGAACGGGCCGCGTGCTGCCCGGACGGCGGAGCTGAGACCCGGTCAGGACAGAGGTCCTCGCGACACGCGAGCGAACCGCCACGAACACGCTCGACGACGGTGACGGCAGCCGTCGCACGTTGGGAGTCCACATGTGCCAAGCAGAGCAGGCGGATACAGCACGACCACCGACGCTGTGGGGCGGCACCGCGGAGCCGGGATGCCTGCTCGACGGGCTGGTCCGTGCGGTGGAACGGCGGCCCGGAGGGCTCGCCGTGATCGACGGGGCGACCCGGCTGACGTACGGAGAGTTGTGGGGCCGGGTCGGCGCGCTCGCGGCGACCCTCGGCCGCCACGGCATCGGCCCGGGCAGCCGGGTCGCGGTGACCGGCGCGCGCGGCGCACCCACCGTCACGGCCCTGCTGGCCACCCTCGCCGTCGGCGCCACCTGTGTGCCGCTGGACGCGTCGTACCCGGTACGCCGCCTCGCCTTCATGCTGCGCGACAGCGGCGCGACCCTGCTGCTGCACGACGGTCCCCCGCCGGTGACCGCACCCGGGATCACGGCCCTCGCCATCGAGGACGCCGCCGGGGCCGGAAACGACGGCTTCCGCCCGGTGGCCTGCCGGCCGGACCTCCCGGTCTACGTCATCTACACCTCGGGGTCGACCGGCCTGCCCAAGGGCGTGACCGTCCAGCACAGTTGCCTCGACCCCCTGGTGGCCTGGCAGCGCGGCGACTCCGTCCGGCCGGCACTGCGGACCGCACAGTTCGCGCCCCTGAACTTCGACGTGAGTTTCCAGGAGATCCTGGGCACCCTGTGCGACGGCGGCACCCTCGTCATCGCCCCCGAGTCGCTGCGCCGCGATCCGTTCACCCTGGTGGGGTGGCTGGCGGAACACGCCGTGGAGCGGCTCTTCCTTCCCTACGTCGCCCTGCACATGCTGGCCGTGGCGGCCTCGGCGCACGACGGTGACCTCGGACTCTCCCTGCTGGAGGTGAACACGGCGGGCGAACAGCTGCTGTGCACACCGCCGATCAAGGCACTGTTCACGGCGCTCCCCGGGGCCAGGCTCAAGAACCACTACGGGCCGTCCGAAACCCACGTGGTGACGGCCTGGACGCTGCCCCGCGACCCCGCCGACTGGCCGCTCGTGCCGCCCATCGGCCGTCCGCTTCCGGGCTGCGAGCTGCTGGTGGACCCCGGTGACGCGGAGTCCCCGGCCACCGGTGAACTGCTGGTGGCCGGTGCCCCGGTCTCCCTGGGTTACCTCGACCGGCCGGAACTGAACGCCGAGCGCTTCGTCACCGTCGCACGCACTCCCCAGGGACACACCCGCGCGTTCCGCACCGGCGATCTGGTACGCGTCGAGGACGGCCTCGTCCACTTCCTCAACCGCCTGGACCACGACGTCAAGATCCGCGGTGTCCGGGTCAACCTCCTGGAGATCGAGGCCTGCCTGATGCGCCAGCCGGGCGTCGCCACCGCGGTCTGCACCGCCGTCGAGCCGGTCCCCGGCTCGCGGCAGCTGCGGGCCGCCGTCACCCTGCGCCCCGGCGGGACCGAACCCGGTGACCTGCGCGCGGCGCTGGCCGAACTGCTGCCGGAGGCCTCGGTGCCCGCCTCGGTGACCGTACTCCCCGGACTGCCCCATACCCCGAGCGGCAAGATCGACCGCAGCTCGGTCGCGCGGTCCCTGACGACCGGAGGTGGCCGATGACGGCCGAACCGACCCTGGACGACGCCACCACGCCCTACCGGCGACGCATCGCCGCGATCTGGTCGGCCGCACTGGGCATCGAGGTGACCGCGGCGGACCACGACTTCTTCGCCGCGGGCGGCGATTCCTTCCAGGCGGTGCTGGCGACGGCCTCGGTGCGCCGCGAGTGGGGCGTCGACGTCCCCGCCCAGCTCCTTCTCGATCACCCGGTGCTCGCGGACTTCGCGGCTCATGTGGCCCGGCTGGCGGACGAGCGTGCCCGGTGAGGTCACGCAAGCCGGCGAGGACGGCCGGAGAGCGGGAAGGAGCACGACGTTGCTGAGGATCCTGGACTATCCGGGGCGCCGGCCGGAGGCGCCGGTCACCGCGCTGGGTCTCGACGGCATGGTCGGTCTGCTCGACGACCCCCTGCCGGTCGAGGGCACCGGCCCCGCGTACGCGGCCCGGCTCGACGTCGGTCCCGAGCCGATCCTGGCGTACTGCGCCGCCTCGGCGATCGCGGTGCACCTCGCCCACCGGTCCGTACGGCCGAACCCCCTGGTCCTCTTCGACCCGATGCCCACCACCGACGACGACATCGCGCACGCCTACGCCGACGCGGTCGCCCAGGTGCCGGGAGACGGCGAAGAACCACTGCCGTTCGGTGAACTCCCGTCGGAACCGGTGAAGTTCCTCGACGCCGTGGGCGCCGACCTGACGCGGCGCGTGGACGCGGCGCTGCGGGCCCAGGGGCTGAGCGGGGAGGTGACCGCCGGCCCGGCGGCGCACTTCGTCCGGCAGCACCTCTCGTACCTCTCCTACCTGCTCGCGGCACGGGGCGCACTGCCCGACGGGCCGGTCGGGCCCATGCTCCAGGTGCTCTCCCGCGAGCACCCCGACCACCGTGGCTGGCTCCCCCCGGGGCAGCTGACCACCTTGCGTATCGACAGTGACCGGGCCGGACTGACGGCCCACGAAGAGGCGAGGGTCGGCACCGCGTCGTTCCTGGCCACAGTGACGAGGAGGCAGTACACATGACCGGTGACGACCTGCGGTCCGCGGTGCGGACGGTCTGGGAGGAAGTGCTCGGCACCGTCGTCGACGACGACACCGAGTTCTTCGATGCGGGGGGCACCTCGTTCGCCGCACTGCGCATCATCGCGACCATCAACGGCCGTCGAGGAACCTCGGTCTCGGTGAAGGTGCTGTTCGACCACTCCCGCTTCGGCGACTTCACCGCCGCCCTGGACCGTGAAACCGGGCTCGTCCGGCAGGTCTGACACCGCGTGTGCGGAACCGCGCACCACCACGAGATCTCTTCCGGACCATCGAAAGCAGGGGGCTGCCTTGTCCGTGTCGTTGACGGTCGATCTGTTGGATCCAGCGCTGTACTCGGAGGGAAATCCGCACGAGGTCTGGCGGGCGATGCGTGAGGCCGGTCCCGTACACCACCAGGTGGCGCGGACCGGCGCGGAGCACTGGGCCGTGGTCGGCCACACGGTGGGCAAGCAGGTGCTGCACGACTGGAAGACGTTCACCTCCACCCGCGGGGCGCTGCTGCGCGCGGACGACAACGCCGCCCCCTACCCCGGCGCCGGCAAGATGCCGGTCCTCACCGATCCACCGCGCCACACGGATATGCGCCGGGCCGTCGCCCGGATGTTCACACCCCGTGCCGTGGAGGGGCTGGGCGCGCTGGCGCACGAGGTGGCCCGCTCGCTCCTGGCGGACCTGCGCGCGCGGGGCGGTGGCGACTTCGCCACCGAGGTGGCCGCGAGGTTCCCGATCGCGGTCCAGGCAGAGATCCTCGGCATACCGGTCGAGGACATCCCCCTGATCCTCGATGCCACGCGCCGCTCCGTGGACGATCCGGAGCACGATTCCTTCGGTCACCACGATGTGATGACCTACTTCCTGGGGGCGCTCGGCACGACGCGGGGCGCGGCGGGCCGCGACCTGATCGGCACCCTGCTCGCGGCGCGGGCGGACGGCCTTCCCCTGTCGGACGAGGAGATCGTCCTGACCTGCGACAACATCGTGGTGGCCGCGAGCCAGACCGTGCAGCACGCGGTGAACGGCGGTCTGTTGGCCCTGATCGAGCACCCGGCGGCGTGGGCGGAACTGCGCGAGGGACGGGTGGACACCGGCGCCGTGGTGGACGAACTGCTGCGCTGGACCTCGCCGGCCACGCACGTGATGCGCACCGCGGTCCACGACACCGAACTGGCGGGAACCACGATCCGGGCCGGAGACGCGGTGGCGGTGTGGATCGCCTCCGCCAACCGGGACGCCACCGTCTTCGACCGTCCGGGAGAGCTGCTGCCGGCCCGCAGCCCCAACCCGCACCTGTCCCTCGGCGGCGGCATGCACTTCTGCCTGGGCGCCGCCCTCGTACGCGTGCTGATGCGGGCGCTGCTCACGGAACTGACCCGCTCCGGGATGTCGCTGTCGCTCGCGGGCCCGCCCGTGTGGCACTCGACCTGGGCGGTCAACGGCATGCGCTCGCTGCCCGTGGAGGTCTCTCCCGTCTGACCCGCGATGCGGACAGAGGTGGGGGGCCGGCCGCGTACGCGGCCGGCCCCCCACCTCTGTCCGCATCCGGCTTCCGCCCGGTTCAGCGGGCCCCTTCCCGGTCGTCGTGGGGCGGGCGGGGTCCTCCGGCCCGTTCGGCGAAGGCACGGCCGGCCATGCCGGCGGCGAGTGTGGTGCCGTCGTCGGGATCGATCAGCAGGAACGATCCGGTGCGGCGGCAGTCGGCGTAGTCGTCGATGGGCAGTGCCTCGGCCGTGCGGATCACCACGTGCCCGATGTCGTTGGTGACGAGGGAGCCGGGCGCGGGGTGCAGGGCCAGGCTGTCCGGCGTGAGCCGGGACGCGATGTCCCCGACCATCGACGTGACCGTACGAGTGCCGTGCTTGAGCAGGACGCGTGCGCCCGGCACCAGCGGCCGGTCGGCGACCTGGCAGACGGTCGCCCTGATGTCCTGGGTGACGCGGGGCGCGGACGCCGTAGGGGCGATCAGGTCTCCGCGGGAGACGTCCACCTGGTCGGCCAGCCGCAGCGACACCGACTGCGGGGCCCGGGCCCTCTCCACGCTCTCGCCGAGCACGTCGATACCGGCGACGGTCGTCGTGCGGCCCGACGGCAGGACGGTGACCTCCTGGCCGACGTGGAAGGAGCCGGCCGCTATCTGGCCGGCGTACCCGCGGTAGTCGGGGTGGTCGGAGGTCTGCGGGCGGATGACGTACTGGACCGGGAAGCGCGCGATACCCGCCCCCGGCTCGTGACCGGCCGGGACCGTCTCCAGGTGCTCCAGCACGGTGGGGCCCCCGTACCAGTCCATGTGCGCGCCCGCGTCCACGACGTTGTCGCCGTGCAGCGCCGAGACGGGGATGGCGGTGACCGCGGACACGCCCAGCCGGGTGGCGTAGGCGGTGAACTCGTCGGCGACGGCGGCGAAGGTCTCCTCCGCGTAGCCGACGAGGTCCATCTTGTTGACGGCGAGGACGAGGTGCGGGACCCGCAGCAGTGCGGCGATGGCCGCGTGCCGCCGGGTCTGCTCGACGATGCCGTGGCGCGCGTCGACGAGAACGATCGTCAGCTCGGCGGTGGAGGCGCCGGTGACCATGTTCCGCGTGTACTGCACGTGCCCCGGGGTGTCCGCGAGGATGAACCGGCGCCGCGGGGTCGCGAAGTAGCGGTACGCGACGTCGATGGTGATGCCCTGCTCGCGCTCGGCGCGCAGACCGTCGGTGAGCAGCGCGAGGTCCGGGGTACCGGAGCGGGAGACGGACTCCAGCTGGTCGGAGAGGACAGACCTGGAGTCGTGCAGCAGGCGGCCGACGAGCGTCGACTTGCCGTCGTCCACCGACCCGGCGGTCGCCAGGCGCAGCAGCGTGGTCCCGGTGGGGGCCCCGCTCCGTTCGACAGTGATGGTCATGGCTAGAAGTACCCTTCGCGCTTGCGGTCTTCCATGGCGGCCTCGGACATCTTGTCGTCGGCACGGCTGGCGCCCCGCTCGGTGAGCCGGGACGCGGCGATCTCCGCGATGACCTCGTCGACGGTCGTGGCGTCGGAGTCGACGGCGCCCGTGCAGGAGATGTCGCCGACGGTGCGGTAGCGCACCTGGCGCTTCTCGACGGTTTCCCCGGCCTTCGGCCCGCCCCACTCGCCCGCGGTCAGCCACATGCCGTTGCGTCCGAACACCTCGCGCCGGTGGGCGAAGTAGATCTCCGGAAGCTCGATGTGCTCGCGGGCGATGTACTGCCACACGTCCAGCTCGGTCCAGTTGGACAGCGGGAAGACGCGGACGTGTTCGCCGGGGGCGTGGCGGCCGTTGTAGAGCTGCCACAGCTCGGGGCGCTGGCGGCGCGGGTCCCACTGCGAGAACTCGTCACGGAGGGAGAAGACGCGCTCCTTGGCGCGGGCCTTCTCCTCGTCCCGGCGTCCACCGCCGAAGACCGCGTCGAACCGGTGCGCGCGGATGGCGTGGACGAGCGGCACCGTCTGCAGCGGATTGCGCGTCCCGTCCGGACGCTCGCGCAGCAGTCCCCGGTCGATGAACTCCTGCACCGACGCGACGTGCAGGCGCAGCCCGTGCCTCGCCACGGTCCGGTCGCGGTGCTCGATCACCTCGGGGAAGTTGTGCCCGGTGTCGACGTGCAGCAGGGGAAACGGCACCGGCGCGGGGGTGAACGCCTTCATGGCCAGGTGCAGCATCACGATCGAGTCCTTGCCGCCGGAGAACAGGATCACCGGCTTCTCGAACTCCCCCGCCACTTCGCGGAGGATGTGCACCGCCTCGGACTCGAGGGCGTCGAGGTGGGTGAGGGCGGCCTTCGCGCCCGCCTTCCCGGCCTCGGCCGGTGCGATCGATGACGTCATGCGATGCCCCTTCTCTTCAACAGGTCCAGTAGTGCTCCCACCGACTCGTCCACGCCCTCCCGGTGGGCCGCGATGCGCGCATCCGGGTCGGCCGGCACGTCGTAGGGGTCGTCCACCCCGCTGAGCCCGGTCAGTCCACCGGCGGCCTGCCGGGCGTACAGGCCCTTCACGTCGCGGCCGGCGCACACCTCCACCGGTGTGGCCACGTGCACCTCCAGGTACGGCGTGCCGGACGATTCGTGGTGCCGGCGCACCGCGGCGCGGCTCTCGGCGTGCGGCGCGATGACCGGTGCGAGGACGAGCACGCCGTGGGAGGCGAGCAGTTCGGCGACGAAGCCGATACGGGTCACGTTGGTGTGCCGGTCCGCGCGGGAGAAGCCGAGCCCGGCGGAGAGGAATGTGCGCATCTCGTCCCCGTCCAGCACTTCCACCCGGCGGCCGGCCGCCCGCATCCGCTCGGCCGCCGCGGCCGCGATGGTCGACTTGCCCGCGCTCGGTAGACCGGTCAGCCAGACGGTGGCACCCCGCTCCCCGGCTCCGGGTCCGGGTCGAAGCGTCATCCCGGCCATCCCGGCACCTCCTTCCCGCCGGTGGGTCCGGGCCGGGGGCCCGTGCGTCGAGCGCGGGCGTGACGCGCGGCGCGGGTCAGGACGGCACAGGACACGTCGGCCGCGCCTCCTCCACGAACCGGCCCACCTTGCTGATGACGTCCTCGCCGTACAGGCGCAGGGCCTGCTGGAGTGCGAACTCGCTCATGTAGCGGCGGAACTCGTCCAGGGGCTCCTCGGCGAGGTTCAGCATCCTGCGGTTGGGCACCACCGCCGGGCCGCGCAGCCGGCCGACCGCGCGGGCCACGGCCTCGTCCATCTCCTCCGGTTCCACCACCTCGTCGATCAGCAGCCGGGCGTCGGGCTCCGTGGCCCGGATCCGCCGGCCCTGGAGGATGACCTGCCGCGCGATCCGGGGGCCGGTGGCCCTGCCGAAACGGAAGTTGCCGGCTCCCGGCACGATGCCCTCCTGGGCGGCGGGCAGGCTGAGGTAGGCGTCCGACGCGCACAGGACGTGGTCGAAGGCGAAGAGCAGCTGTGTCCCGCCCCCGATGGCGAAGGTCTCGACGGCCGCGACCCACGGCTTCTCCACCGTGGGCGAGTGCCAGGGCGCGTCGTCGGTCCGTATCCCCCGGACGAGCTTGTGGATGTACCCGATCTCACGCCGCAGCAGGAAGTCCACCAGGGAGATGTCCCCGGCGTGCAGGCTCTTGAGGTTGATGCCCGCGCTGAACACCCGTCGGCCGCGGTGGCGCGGGTGGGTCATCGTGCCGCCGCGCAGCACCCCCACGTTCACCTGTGGATCGAGAAGGACGAGGTCGACGGCGGTCTCCATGTCGTCGACCTGCTGGTTGTCCTCGGCGTTCAGGCAGTCGTCGCGGCACATCGTGAGGTATGCGGCGCCGTCCCGCCGCTCGACCCGGACCGACGCGGTCTCCAGAACACCCGTCCGCAGGAATTCGGGCAGCAGCCGCAGCGCGCGAGCGGTGGGGCGGAGCATGGTGTCGAGCAGGTGCGCGCCGGCCCTGGGCGAGGCCAGGACGGCGCGAAGAAAGATGCCCTGGTCGATCTCGTACCCTTCCTTGTCCGCCTGCCGGCGGCCGCGGTCGGCGGCGAGCTGCCCGGCCGTCGGCACCAGCCCGGGGAACTCGGTGGCAGCGGCCTCGACGAGTTCCGCGATCCGCAGTCCCTTGGTGCGGCCGTCCGTCAGACGGTCGTAGACGGCGTCGGCCTGCGCCTCCAGGAAGCGCATCCGCATCGTGCGGGCGGCGTCCTTCGCCTCGGCGATCTCCGCGCGTTCGCCGGGCAGCCGTGCGCCGGGTTCGGGCAGCGCGGCCACCAGCTTGTCGACATGTGCGGCCGTCGCCCGCACCGCGGACCAGAGGGGCACGGTCACGACGCCACCTCCACGGGTTCGCGCAGCACTCGGTCGCATGCCGCGAGGTGCGAGCCGAGTGCCTCGTCGAAGCTCGTCGTCGCGGCGTCGAAGTGCAACTGCCGCCGAATGGCTATCTCGTCGCCCACCAGCGCGCCCACCAGCGCCACTGCGGCCGCCAGCGCGCCCTCGGGGTCCTCGGTCAGTTCGTCGGCCAGGCCGATCCGCAGCGCCGTGGCGGCGTCGATGGGCTCCCCGAACAGCAGCGCGCGGCGGACCCGGGCGGCCCCGCCCAGCTGGACGAGCCGGTAACCGGCCATGCCCGGCCAGGTCGCGGCGGCGTCCCTGGCCACCAGCAGCCGGGTGTCGGGCGTGACCGTCCGGATGTCGCAGGCCAGGAAGACGTCGAGGGCCGCGCCGCCGCAGTCGCCGGACGCCACGACCACCGTGGCCCGCGCGAGCCGCTCCAACCGGCGCAGCGCGCGTTCCCACTTGCTGACCGCGGTCACGTCGAGGCCGCTGGTCCACCCCTCGGCCGGGGCCCCGCCGACCCGTACCACCACGGCACCGGAGCCGGACCGGTCCTCCGCCGTGTCGCAGAACGCCTGCACGGTCGCGGCCGTCACCGCCGACGGCGGTACGGTGCCGTCGATCACCAGAGTCAGTGCTTCTTCCACAACGTCCTCCGCATTCACCACTGGACCAGCGCCGTTTCGATCGTCGAACCAGGACCCATCGTCATCAGCACGCCGTACTCGCCGTGCTGGGCGACTCCTTCGTCCAGGAGCCGTTCGTACGAGAACAGGAAGGATCCGCTCGACACGTTTCCGTAGTCGCGCAGGACACCGACGGTGTGCCGTACGTCGTGCCTCGTCAGCCTCAGGTTGACCGCGACGGCGTCGACGACCTTCTTGCCGCCGGAGTGCACCAGCCAGTGGGCGATGTCGCTGCGCCGTAGGCCCGTCCCGTCGAGGAGCCGGTTCACGGCCAGTTCGGCATGGGCGCCGACCACGTACGGAACGTGCGGGTCCAGGTAGAAGCTGAACCGGCCCAGATCCCGGTCCCAGTCGTAGCGCATGGCGTCGACGGCGTCCGGGATCAGGCAACTGGCGAACTTCAGGATCTGCGGTCCTTCGACGACAGCCGTCTCGTCCGGGGCGTGGCCGGATCGGATCGCGAGCGCGGCGGCCCCGTCGCCGAACAGGCTGTTGACCACCGCGGTACGCATGGTGGAGTCCATGGCGTAGGCGGCGGAGCACGCTTCCGCGCAGAGCACGACGGCCAGCTCCCCGGGGTGGGCGGCGGCCCAGCCGGAGACGACGCCCAGGGCGTTGAGGCCTGCGTTGCAGCCCATGCCCACGATGTCGGAGCGACTGCAGTGCCGGTCGATCCCCAGCTCCTTGATGAGCAGGGCGCTCAGTCCCGGGGTGAGCAGTCCAGTGGACGTCACACAGCACAGATGACGCAGGTCGGAGAGCTCGGCCCCGGCCCGCTTGAGGCAGGCGAGCAGCGCCTCGGCCCCCATCGCGACGGCCTGGGCACGGTGCTTGTCGAGGAGGTCGCCCTGGGCCTCGTGGACCCGGCCGCCGGCGCCGTCGGGCGGCGGGAGCGTCAGATGGCGGCGGTCGATGGCACTGTTGAGGAATACCGAACGGATCTTGGGGTCGGTGATCGCGAAGGTGTCGAGCACCTCCTGCTGGGTGTACGACGCGGAAGGCACCGCCGTCCCCACGCCCAGGGCGCGGGGCCGCAGCGCGGCTGCCAGGGTCATCGGAACGTCCACCCCCACATACGCGCTCTGCGCCGCGGTCGACGGCACCGGTTCGGGTCGGTCACGTGCATGTCCTCTCTCACTGGGGTACTGCGCTGTCCTGGCCGGTCAGAGCGCCGCACACCGTGCCTCGACGAAGCGCACGAGCCGCGCGGTGCCCTCATGGATCTCGGCCGGCGTCAGAGAGCTGGTCGACAGCCGGATGGCGTGATCGCCTCCGCCGCCGGGGTGAAAGTGCGTCATGGGCGTCCAGAGGACTCCGAAGTCCTGTGCGCAGGAGGCGAGTTGCTCGTTGTCCACCGTGAAGGGGACCCGCAGGGTGAGGAAGAAGCCCCCGCTCGGCTCGTTCCAGCTCACGCCGAGGGCTGTGCGTCGCGCCTCGGGAAGCCGGGCGTCGAGCTGCCGCAGCATCTCCCGCATCGACCCGCCGTAGCGGGCGGCGGCCCCTGCGTTGAGCTGCGACAGCCGGCCCTGAGCGCCGAGCAGGGCTCCGGCCACCGCCGCCTGGCCCAGCGGGGAGGTGTTGACCGTGACCATGCTCTTGATCTTGGTGAGCTCGGCGGCCAGCAGCCGCTCCCCGCCGTCGGCGTCCCGGACGCGCTGGTCGGCGACGACGAATCCGACCCGGGCACCGGGAAAGAGCGTCTTGGAGTACGAGCCCACGTGCACGACCCTGCGCGTCCGGTCCAGGGACTTCAGGGTGGGCAGCGGTGTTCCCGGACTCACCAGCCGGTACGGGCTGTCCTCCAGGATCAGGAAGTCGTAGCGCTCGGCCAGCCTCAGCAGGTCCTCCCGGGCCCGTGCTCCCATGGTGGCGCCGGAGGGATTGGAGTGGTCGGGCACGACGTAGAACACGCGCGGGCGGCGGCCGCCTGCCAGCTCCTCACGCACCGCGGCCTCCAGATCGGCGGCGCTGAACCCGTCCTCGCGCTCCTCCACCGGGCGGACGCGTACGTCGAGGAGGCGGGCCGCGCCGGTGATCCCGACGTAGCAGGGACTGGAGACCAGCAGGACGTCGTCGGGGTCCGCGACGAGCGCGCGCAGGACCAGGAGCATGGCCTCCTGGGCGCCCACGGTCACCAGAATCGACTCGGCCGGCACGTCCATGTTCTCGTCCACGCGCAGCGAGTCGGCGATGATGTCGCGGATCAGCCCCGCCGTCGGCCCGTACTGGTACAGCGCGGTGCGCACGTCGTCCGGCGAACCGCCCCGCTCCGCCAGGTGGTCCAGATACCGGCGGACGTGGCCGATCACCTGTTCGGGGTCGAAGGAGGCGTCACAGGGGCGCCCGGGAGCGAACGAGATCGCGTCCGGGTACCGATGGGTGATCTCGTTGAGGAAGTTCATGGTGTCGAGCACCGGCTCGGAGACACTGCCGTGCAGCTCTGCCTTCTCCAGCCAGTCCCGTGGGCGGGTCTCGGTGGACACAGCGATTCCAGGCATGGGCTCCCCTGAGTTCTGATGAGTTTCTTCCCGTGGGCGGCCGCGGTGCGGGGCGGCGCACACACGTGGGCGGCGCCGGTCAGGCCGGTGCGGTGACGCCCGCGCCCATGCTGCGGTGTCCGGGGTCGGCCACGACCGTCGCGAGCAGTGCGGCGAACCGGTCGCGGACGCGTTCCGCCGTCGACGCGTCGAAGAGCGCGGTGTCGTACTCGAGATAGCCGGTGACGCCGAGCGGGCGGTGCCGGTCGTCGTACTGCTCCGTGAGGCTGAGGAGCAGATCGAACTTCGCGGTCGACGTGGCCTCCTCGACGACCGAGACGTCGAGGCCGGGCACGGCGAACTCGTAGCCCGTGACGTTCTGCAGGACGAACATGACCTGGAACAACGGGTGCCGGGACAGGGACCGGGGCGGGTTGACCGCTCCCACGACCTGCTCGAAGGGCACCTCCTGGTGGGCGTACGCGTCCAGGGTGACGTCCCGGACCCGGGCGAGCAGTTCGGTGAAGGAGGGGGCGCCCGACAGGTCGGTCCGCAGGACGACCGTGTTGGCGAAGAAGCCGACCAGGTCGTCGAGTGCCGCCTCGCCGCGCCCCGCCGTCACGGTCCCCACGGGGATGTCCGCCCCGGCTCCGAGTTCGTGCAGCAGCACGGCCAGCCCTGCCTGGAGGACCATGAACGGCGTGACGCCGTTCCGGCGCGCCAGCTCGGCCACGGCCCGCTGCAGACCGGCATCGAGGCGGATCGGGAGCGCGGCGCCCCGGTGCTCGCCGTCCGCCGGGCGCGGCCGGTCGAGAGGCAGCGCCAGCTCGTCGGGCAGCCCGGCCAGCGCGTCCTTCCAGTACGCGAGTTGACGCGCGGCGAGGCTGTCCTCGTTCCGCGGGTCTCCGAGGAGGGAGGTCCGCCACAGCGTGTAGTCGGCGTACTGCACCGGCAGGCCGGCCCAGCGCGGGGCCTCGCCGGCGCGCCTCGCCGTGTAGGCGAGGGCGAGATCACGGCTGAGCGGAGCCTTGGACCAGCCGTCCGAGGCGATGTGATGCAGCGTCAGCACGAGGGTGTGCCGCTGCTCGTCCAGGACGAACAGCTCCGCCCGCAGGGGCAGGTCGGCCCGCAGGTCGAAGGGCCGGCGGCCGGACTCGCGCACGGCGACGTCGAGTTCCGTGGCACGGACGTGTCTGACGGGCAGCGCGGGACGCACATCCTCCGGCTCGATGACCACCTGGTGGGGCTCGCCGGCCTCCTCACCCACCACGGTGCGCAGGCTCTCGTGCCGGACGATCACGTCCCGGACCGCTTCGCGCAGCGCGTCCCGGTCCACGTCACCCTCCAGATGCAGGACGACGGGCAGGTGGTACAGCGCCGAAGGTCCGTCCCACTGTTCCAGGAACCACATCCGGTGCTGGGCGGCGGAGAGCGGGACGCGGGCCGGCCGCGGGCTCCGGGCGAGCCGTGGGCGGCCGGGACCGGAAGCCGGTCCCCGAAGGAGCGGGAGCAGCGCGGTGACCGTAGGAGCGCCGAAGATCTGCCGGACGGACACCTCCGCGCCGAAGGCGGCCCGCAGCTCACCGATCAGCCGGGTGGCGAGGAGGGAGTGGCCGCCGAGGTCGAAGAAGTCGTCGTCCACGCCTACGCGTTCGGCGCCGAGGACCTCCGCGAAGAGAGCGCAGAGCCTGCCCTCGTCCTCGGAGCGCGGCGCGCGGTAGGCGGCGCTCGCGGTGAACTGCGGTGCGGGCAGGGCCCGGTGGTCGATCTTTCCGTGCGGCGTGAGAGGAAGGGCGTCCAGCGCCACGAACGCGGCCGGGACCATGTAGTCGGGCAGGGCGGCCGCCGCGTGGTCGCGCAGCGCGTCGGTGCGGACGGCACCGGCACCCACGCAGTACGCCACCAGGCGCTTGCCGCCGTCGGCCTCGCGGGCCGTGACCACGACCTGGTCGAGGCCCGGGAACGTCGACAGGGCGGTTTCCACCTCGCCCGGCTCGACCCGGAAGCCGCGGATCTTGACCTGGCCGTCGGCACGGCCGAGGAAGTGGAGGACACCGTCCGCGCCCCGGCGCACGATGTCACCGGTGCGGTACATGCGGCTGCCGGCCGGCCCGTCGGGGTCGGGTACGAAGCGCTCGGCGGTGAGTCCGGGGCGGCCCAGGTAGCCGCGGGCCAGTCCCGCCCCGGCGATGCACAGCTCGCCGGGGGCGCCGCCCTCGGCCGGGGTCAGCCGTTCGTCCAGGACGTGTGCGCGCATGCCGTCCAGGGGGCGGCCCATGGCGATCTCACCGGAGATCCGGGAGGGATCCGTGTAGGCGTGCTGGGTGGCGTACAGGGTGGTCTCGGTGGGGCCGTACGTGGCGCGGACCACCGTCCCGGGGCAGGCTTCCAGGATCCGCCGCACCGCGACCGGGGAGATCACGTCGCCCCCCGTGGACACCTCGCGCAGCCCGCGGAAGGTCTCGGGAGCGGACTCGGCGACGGTCCGCAGCAGACCGGCGGTCATCTCCAGGCTGGTGATCCTCTCCGCGCCGAAGAGCGCGCGGAGCCGGGGCGCGGACACGTCGTCGTCGGCCGCGACGACGGACGTGGCACCGCGCAGCAGGGGCATCCACAGGCCGTGCAGGGAGGCGTCGAACGCGTACGGGGCGATCATCAGGACGCGCTCGTGGTGGCCGGTACCGAACAGGGAGTCGTCCACCAGGTCGATCACATTGCGGTGACTGACGGCGACGCCCTTGGGTGCGCCGGTGGAGCCGGAAGTGAACATGACGTACGCCAGTTGGTCCGGCGAGCACACCGCCGTCGACGCGGAGGCGGCTCCGGGGACGTCCGGTCCGTCGACCGGGACCACGGTGATGTCGCCCCCGGGAAGTCCCTGAGCGGTGGTCACCGCGTCGGCCAGCAGGACGCGGGCCCCGGTCGCGCGAAGGATCCGCTCCATCCGCTCCACCGGATACCCGCTGTGCAGGGGCACGTAGTAACCGCCGGCCCTGAGGACCCCCAGAAGGGCCACCGTGAGGTCCACGCTGCGATCGGTCAGCACCGCGACCGGCGTCTCCCGGACCACTCCGAGACCCAGCAGGAGGTGCGCCAGCGCGCCGGACCGCCGGTCCAGCTCCCGGTAGGTCAGCTCACGCCCCCCGGAGCGCACCGCGATCGCATCCGGAGTACGCGCGGCCTGTTCCTGGAACCGCCCATGAAGGGATGGCGCGTCACGCATCTGGTACCACTCCACATCAGGGTCGGGGCAATGCCCTGCAAACACAGGAGCAGAGGGTGGCCCGGCTGGAAAGAATCTCCGCGGAATTCGAAAGAGCGTGAATCGGAGATCCGCTGGTGTCGTGGGCCACCAGACCAGAAACGAAGAGGAGCGTCAACGCGCTGCGGTCCTGCCGGCTTTCGCGCACGGCCCGGCGAGAAATTGCGTGCCCGGCTCTCCTTGCGCGAATCGCTCAAGTGACGTCGGGAATCACTTGGACAGCCCGCGCGGACACGGGGCCCCTCGCCGGGGCGGCCCCGCCGCGACCGGTGCGCGGGTCAGTCGGCGCTCAGCGGGAGGAACCCCAGCTGGATGGCGAGCACTCCCGCCTGGAAACGGCTGCGCGCGCCGAGTTGGGTCATCAGGCCCGACGTGATCCGACGTGCGGTGCGCGGTGACACACCGAGGCGCTTGGCGATAGCCTCATCGGTGTGGCCGAGGGCCAACAGCCGCAGGGCTTCGGCCTGTTGGCCGGTCAGCTCTCCCGGAGCCGGGGGCACGGGTGTCTCGAGCGACTCCGCGGACTGCCACACCCTCTCGAAGAGTGAATGCAGTGCGGCCACCATGCCCGGTGCACTCACGCGAACGGCGCCGGACGCGGTGTCATCGGCATTGACGGCGATCATCACGGACTTGCGATCGTAGATGATCATCCGGTTAGGTAGCGACGGGACGGTACGGACTTTGCACCCTTGCTCGATCAGCCAGTGCGCATGGTCCGTCGTCGGCCGGTCGCTGCGAATACTGTCCAGATAGACGGTCCGCATCTGCACGCCACGCTGCAGCAATTGCTGATTGAGAGGCCGGGACGCCTCCATGTTCGCGGGCTCTTGCGGGCCACCCGGTGCGAAAGTGAGAAGCTCTTCGGCAACCTCACCGTTCATGACCGCCAAGTGGTCGCGTATGGCGTCCAGCCCGGACAGGTACTCGACCTCCGCCTCGAAGGATCCGGGCAGTCTGCGCTCCTCGTAGGCCAGGATGAATCTGGCCGCGGCCGCTTGGGCCGCCTCCAGTCTCTGCTGGTGAGCGGCGAGTTCGGAACGCTGCCGAGCGATCAGGACGTCCATGCCCCGCTGCGGGCTGACCGCGTACACGCGGTGAGGGGATTCGGCCGACGCGCGCACGAGGGCCAGTGCGCTCAACCGGTCGAGTGCGCCTCGGACGGCGTGCTCCGGCAGGCTCAGCCGGCAGCAGATATCGGCGACACCCTCCACCCCCTCCAGCAGAGCGCCGTAGACGGACTCCGCAATCGGCTCCAGGCCGAGCGAGTCCATAAGGCCATGCACCACTTCCCCATCAACCATTTCGCCCCCACCCCGATACAAACTGGCCCATTCTAATCTACCGATCGCGTCCGAACGAGGCAAGAAGGTGCCCGTTTTGGTCAGAGTTTGATTCATATGAATTCAGATGACCCACCTTGTGTACTGCCAGGCTCACCGCTGTCGACCGGAGCCACCGCCACCCGACGGGCCCATACCCGAACCATCGGAACCGAGAATTCGAAGGACAGGACCACCCATGTTTCTCGTCCATGTGACCCTCCGGCCGCGCCGGTCGGAGGCGGAATTACCCGACTCCACCGCGAAGTCGATCGGCCTGCTCTGCGCGGGCCTGCACGGATTCGAGCACGTGAGCGTACACCCGCACGCACTCCCGCATCCGGTCGTCGCCTTCTACGTACGGACCGAGTCGCTCCTGGAGGCCGAGGCCGCGGCCCACGCGCTGTGGCACCACTCCAGCTCCGGGCTCGTGGAGCTGCGGGACTGGGAGCCGGTGCGGGCCGAGAGCCCGTTGTTCAGACCGGATCTCGAACCGGGTCCGTCCTGAGAGCTCGTCACCGCTTAGGCCTCGGCCGGCGGGCGGTTGAGGCGGGCGGGCTGTCCGCCGGGGGCACGGTGACGGCACGAGCGCGTGACACGGTCGTGGGATCCGGCCTTCTCGAGTGGCCTCCCGCACCCCGACCTGCGGGCGACGAGGGGAAGTCGTCGTGGAGTTCGAGGCGGCGCTGCCGTCCGACGGCGGGGCTTCGAGCCGGTGGAGCAGGGCCGAGGTCTGCTCGACGACGTGGCGGAGTGCGCCTCACACCTTGATGTTCGGGGCCCCTTGCGGGAGATCACCGGCACGGTCCGACGTCCGCGCTGTGCGCGCCGGACGGCCCGCGGGTCGTACGCCTCGCCGCCCAGGACCGGGGCGGGACGTCGGCGCGGGCGGGCGGGGCGCCCGGCGACGGGCGGGGGTACCGTCGACGACGTCCAGGTCCGGGTGGCGTCGTCGACGTGAGCGGACGTCGTGACGACGTGCAGCGGGGCGCCCTTGCCGTCGCGGCTCGGACGGTGCCGGCTGCCCGGCTTCCGCAGGCCGACCGGCGACGGACCGGGCGCACCACCCCCTCCTCCGCGCGGACGCGGGGGCCCGCCCGCCCTCCCGTGGGACCGGTCGAGCCCTTCGGCCGCGTTCGGCTCAGCGGGCAGCGCGCGGTGCCGTCGCCCGGAAGACGCCGGCCCCAAGGGCTGTCCCGGACGCCACCGGCACGTCCGCCAGGAGCCGGACCCCCTCACCGGGGGCGGTACCCAGGGCGATGCCCTGATGCGCCACGTGCGGAAGGCCCTGCGGGCACAGCCGGCCACCTGCCGGTTCGGGCCCCCGGCGACCGTTCCGGCCAGGGTGGGCGCAGTGGTTCCATCCGCGCCCACGGGTCGGCGTCCACGGTCCAGGGTCGAGTCGTCCCACGGCACGTACGGCCGGTTCATCGCCTCGGCCATGCCGGCCCCGGGCACATCGGCAAGATCCTTTTACGGGCCCCGGGGCCCGTGGACGGAATAGGCCATGGCCAGTTTACCTCCCAGCCACCCGCTTTCCCTCTCCGCTAACCGACGGCAGTCTCTTCTTCATCAACGAGATCCGGTCCAGGAGATGGAGTATCCGATGACCCACCCGATTCTGCGCAATGTCCTTCGTAGTGCAATTGTGGCCAGTTTCATTGCGGCGGGCGTCGGGGTTTCGGTTCAGATCCAGAACCCCGGATCCCACGGCGTGGAAGTCCATGCGCAGACCGAGGGCACCGAAACGTCTTCGGAGGGCGTGAACGACCACGGATGGCAGTGAAACCGGCCACTTTCGGATCTGAGGGGATTCACGAAATGGAAATGGTCACGGAGCGAGCGGACTCCGATTATCTGATCAAGCTGCAGTCCCTCACCGGGACACTGCCCATCGAGCAGGTCCCCGTCGTCCACCTACGGACGGGATTCTCCCCGCGGGTCGACGGCGAGGACGCCGATCACATCCAGATCCTCGCCGAGAACGCCGACGACCTCCCTCCCATCCTCGTGCACCGCGCGAGCATGACGGTCATCGACGGCGCCCACCGTCTACGGGTGGCCGAACTCCTGGGCACGGACCGCATCGCGGTGCGGTTCTTCGACGGCGACCAGGCCGACGCCCGGCTCCTCGCCGTGGCGGCCAACGTCAGCCACGGGCGGCCCTTGTCCGTGGCCGACCGGTCGGCCGCGGCCGTGCGCATCTTCGCCGCACATCCGCGGTGGTCCAACCGCGCGGTCGCCGCGGTCGCCGGCCTCTCCCCGAAGAAGATCGCCCGCCTGCGGAAGGACTTGGTCCTGCCGGAGTCCGATTCCCGGGTGGGGCGTGACGGCCGGGTCCGCCCCATCGATTCCGCACGTCGTCGGGAACGGGCCGGCGAGCTGCTCCGGAGCAATCCCGGCTCCTCCCTGCGGCAGATTGCGGCCGAGGTCGGACTCGCTCCGGCGACGGTGGCCGACGTACGGGACCGGATCCAGCGCGGCGAGAGTCCGGTACCGAGCGGCGTACGGGGGCGCACGGCCCGGTCCGCCGACGCATCCCACCTGACGCGGCAGCCGGGCGCCCGGTCCGCCGGACATCCCGTGCCGGGCGCGCGCCCTCAGGTGGACGAGGCGTCGCTGCGTACCGCGCTGGAGGACGTCAGGAAGATCACCGGCATGCTGGCCCGCGATCCCTCCCTGCGGCACAACACGTCCGGTCGGTCCCTTCTGCGCCTGCTCGACGTGTGCACACTGATCACCCTGGACCGGCAGAAGATAACCGAGACGGTACCCGCGCACTGCAAGGAATCGGTCGCCCAGCTGGCCCGTGGATACGCCGGAATGTGGCGGTGGCTGGCCGAGGATCTGGTGCGGCAGGTCGAGGAGATGCGCGACCTCGGCGACGACGGGGCGCTCAGCGCGTGACACCCGTACGCACCCCTTCCTTCCCGGCGAGGAGAACATGACCGCGGACGTCCTGTACGAGAAAGACGGCCATGTGGCCCGCGTCACACTCAACCGCCCGGCCGTGCTCAACGCGATGGACCTGGCGACCCATGAGCGGCTTGCCGATATCTGGGACGATTTCGAACAGGACGACGAGCTGTGGGTGGCGGTGCTGTCCGGTGCCGGTGACCGTTCCTTCTCGGTCGGGCAGGACCTGAAGGAGCTGGAGCGGCGCACCGGAGCGGGGCAGGCGACGCCATCGACGTGGGGAAGCCGCGGAAAGCCGGGCTGGCCCCGGCTGACCGAACGGTTCCACCTGGCCAAGCCGGTGGTGGCGCGGGTCAACGGATACGCGCTCGGCGGCGGATTCGAACTGGCGCTGGCGTGCGACGTCATCGTGGCGGCCGAGCATGCCGAGTTCGGGCTGCCGGAAGCCCGGCTCGGCCTGATAGCCGGCGCGGGCGGGGTCTTCCGGCTCACCCGGCAGGCGCCGTTCCGCGTCGCGCTCGGCCACCTCATGACGGGCCGCAGGCTGAGTGCCGCTCGGGCGTACGAACTGGGTCTCGTCAACTCGGTCGTTCCGGCGGAGGAGTTGGACCCCTGCGTCGATGCGTGGGTCGACGACATCCTGCGCTGCGCTCCCCTGGCGGTCCGTGCGGTCAAGGAGGCCGCACTGACCTCCGCGGACCTCCCGCTGGCGCAGGCGTTCGCCACGCGCTACGTGTGGGAGGAACGGCGTATGCACAGCGAGGACGCGAAGGAAGGGCCCCGCTCCTTCGTGGAGAAGCGGCCGCCCCGGTGGCAGGCCCGCTGATCCGGCCGGCTCGCAGGCCGGTGACGTTGCGTCGCCGACGCGGCCGGGAACCGCCCGCGCCTCGCTGCACGCGCCGTTCGGCGACTCTAGACTGTATCCGCGAAGGGCCGAGGTGCCGTGTCGGCCTTCAGCGGATCGGAGATGCACCGGGTATGACCAGTCAACTTTTCGCGGTCTGCTTCAACGCGACGGCGCCGTCGGATCTGGCCCGCTTCTGGTCCGGGGTCCTGGGCTGGGGGCCGGTCACCGGACCGGACGACGGTGTGACGATCCTGCCGCCGGAGGGCACCGGCTTCCGTATCCGGTTCCTGCCGGGCCGGGAGCCGAAGACCGCTCAGAACCGGGCGCACTTCGACCTGACGAGCACGTCCCCCGAGAACCAGCGGCGGACGGTGGCCAGGGCCCTCGAACTCGGGGGAACGCACATCGACGTGGGTCAGCGCCCCGAAGAGGGACACGTGGTGCTCGCCGATCCGGACGGCAACGAGTTCTGCGTCATCGAGGCGGGCAACACGTTCCTCGCCGACACCGGCCTCATCGGAGCGGTGGCCTGCGACGGTACACAAGAGGTCGGCTACTTCTGGAGCGAGGCACTGGGCTGGCCGCTGGTCTGGGACCAGGACGAGGAGACCGCGATCCAGTCGCCGAACGGCGGCACGAAGATCACTTGGGGAGGCCCTCCGGTGGCGCCGAAGGAGGGCACGAACCGGCTGTACTTCGAGCTGGCGCTGCCCGTGGGCGCGGACCTGGAAGCGGAGGTCGGCCGTCTGGTCTCGCTCGGCGCGGCACGGACGGACCCGGGTGTGGTCGACGCCGCCCTGGTTCGGATGCTCGACCCCGACGGGAACGAGTTCGCGGTACGGACCGCTCCCTGACGTCGTCTTCGGCCTGCGCACCATGGACGCGAGGTCCTTGGCTTCCGCGTTCGCCGCTGTGCGGGGTCCGTTCGCCGGGTGTGTGCACGTCGGGGCGTGAGGTGGTGGGGCGCCGTTCCCGCGGCCGACCGGCCCGCCGGAATCGGGGCGGAAGGATCTCGGAGCTCCGGTGGGGCGGGCGGCCTTCGGGCGGACGTGCCGCACATCGCGGCGGACACGGGCCGTCATGGTTCTGCGGGGGCGGGCCGGGTTTCTCCCAGGGCCGGCGCGGATCAGCGGCGGTGGGGCGGGTGAGCCGGTGCCGGCCGAGGACGACGAGGATCAGCCTCCACCGGCCGGCGGCCTCGGGGCCGCGGATCGCCGGGCAGGTCCGGCCCTGGGTCCGCTCGGCCGGCCGGAAGGCGTGCTCGATGCCGTACCGCCGCAGGAACGCCTGCCCGAGCAGGCCGATGCGCGTCTCGGCGCGTCGGCGCCTGACCACCTGAGCCGTACCGTCCCCGGGATCGCGCCGCCGGCCGGATGGCCGGCCCGCGGAAGGATCACGGTGCCTTCGACGAGCGGCAGGTCGCCGGGCGGGGCCGTCCAGGCGGACACACACGGTGATCGACCGCACCCGGCCGACGCGGCGCCTGCCGTGCCGACCCGTCGCCGCTGAGCCCCCATCACCCCCGCACCGCGCTCCCGCCGCACCGCCGGTTGACAGCCACACCCCGCGATGACCATGATTCCACTAATTGACTCATTGAATCGAGGCGAGGCGCGTGGCAGAAACGAGCACCCCGGAGAGGGTCTCCGGCACATGGGCACTGGAGGCCCGCGGTCTGGGCAAGCGCTACCGACGCGGCTGGGCACTGCGCGACTGCTCCTTCCGGCTGCCGGCCGGCCGGATCTGCGGCCTGGTGGGCCCCAACGGAGCCGGGAAGAGCACCTTGCTGGGCCTGGCCACCCGGCAGGTGGAGCCGACCGAAGGGGAACTGCGCGTCTTCGGCGTGCCCGTCGGCGACTCGGCGGTGATGCCCAGGTTCGCCTTCCTCGGCCAGGACAAGCCGCTGTTCAAGCGGTTCACCGTGGCGGAGACCCTGCGGTTGGGCCGGGAACTCAACCCCGGCTGGGACGCGGCGGCGGCCGAGCGGATCGTCCGCTCGGGCGACATCCCGGCGCACGCCCGTATCGGCACCCTCTCCGGCGGCCAGCGCACCCGGGTCGCGTTCGCCCTGGCCTTCGGCAAGCGGCCGGACCTGCTGCTGCTCGACGAGCCGATGTCGGACCTCGACCCACTGGCCCGCGACGAGATGGGCACCCTGCTGATGGCGGAAGCGGTCGAGCGCGGGACCACGGTGATGATGTCGTCCCACATGCTCGCCGAACTGGAGGACATGTGCGACTACCTGCTGGTCGTCTCCCAGGGCAGGGTCCGCATGGCCGGTGACGCCGACGCGCTCGTCCCGGCCCACACCCTGGTGACCGGGGTGACCCGGGACGGGTCGCTGCCCTCCGCCCTCGACGGCCACACGGTGATCGAGAACCGCGTGCAGGGCCGGCAGTTCCAGGCGATGGTGCGGCCCGGCGGCCCGCTGTCAGCCGACTGGCAGGTCTCCGAACCCAGCCTGGAGGAAGTCCTGCTGGCCTATCTCCGCTCCCCTGATGCTCCCGCCCTCTACACACCGGGCGCCCGTGTCGAGGCCGAAGGGACCCAGGCCGCATGAGCACCATCCCCACCCTGACCGACACCCGTGAGGGGCGCGCCACCCGGCCGCGGTTCCTCGGGGGACTGACCTGGCTGGTCCTGCGTCAGCACCGGATCACCACGCTCGCCGTGCTCGCCCTCGTGGTGTTCACCTCCCTCTGGATCGTGTACCAGCGCAACGAGCTGACCCAGCTGCTCGACGCGGCGGGCTGGCCCGCGAAGGAGGCGCCGATCCCGGTCGTCGGCCGGCAGTACGAGTACCTGACGATGCTGCTGGGCTCGCTGCCGGTGGTCCTCGCCGTGTTCCTCGGCGCCCCGCTCATCGCGGCCGACCAGGAGCAGGGAACGGCCCAGCTGGTCACCACCCAGTCGGTGACGCGCCGCCGTTGGCTGACCGCGAAGCTCGGCTGGTGCTTCCTGACCGTCCTGGCCGGATGCGCCGTCCTCTCCGCGCTTTTCACGTGGTTCTGGCAGCCGCACCGCTCGGTGCTCGCCGGCAACTGGCTGGAGGGCGAGATCTTCGACAGCACCGGCCCGATGCTTCCCGCCCTCGCCCTCTTCCTCACCGCCGCGGGTGTCACCATCGGCCTCCTGCTGCGCCGCGTCCTGGCCGCGATGGTGGCCACCTTCGTCTTCTCCGTGGGCGCCCAGGTCGTCTGGGGCGAGCTGATCCGCCGGAAGCTGGGTACGCCACGCTTCGTGACCTACCCGCTGGACGGCGACCTCCCGGCACGCTTCCAGGACGCCTACGAGCTCGACCGGTGGGTCGGGAGCGCGGACGGGACGCTGTACGGCTGGGGTGTCTGTGCCGAAGCGACCGAGAAGGCGACCGACGCGTGCATCGAGGAGAAGGGGATCGTCGACAACGTCGTCGAGTACTACGCCCACAGCCAGATGGCGGGCATGCAGTGGGCCGGCGCCGGGATCCTGATCGCCGGCACCGCGCTCCTCACCGGGTTCGTCCTGTGGTGGGCCTCCCGGCGCCCCGTGTAGGACCCGCATCCTTCATCTACGTAAAGTATCGGTATTCGAGCGGAAGGTGATGTCCGTGGTCGTGTTCCGCATCGACCGGCGCAGCGGGGTGGCGACGTACCTCCAGATCGTCCGCCAGGTCGAACAGGCGCTGCGGATGGGAGCGTTGGAGGAAGGTGACCGGCTGCCCACGGCAGCGCAGGTGGCCGCCACCACGAAGGTCAACCCCAACACGACGCTCAAGGCCTACCGCGAGCTGGAGCGGGCGGGACTCGCCGAGGTACGCCAGGGGGCGGGGACTTTCATCACCCGCTCCCTCGCCGATCCCGGATCGGGCCCCGACTGGCCGCTGCGTACCGCGCTGAACGAATGGATGCACCAGGCGCGCGAGGAGGGGCTGGACGGAGCAGAGGTCCAGGCACTCTTCTCGGCCTGTTTCGCGGCCGCCTATCCCTCCGGCGGGAGCGCGGGCTGATCCGCCCTGGCGGTACGGCTTTCCGACGTGCCCGGAGGTGACGTCCTACCAGGCCGGATCGTCCGTTGTACGCGTGTGGGGCCCCTGGTTCTCCAGGGGCCCCACACGTGCATGCATGAACATGCGTCCATCAGGATCAAGCAGTTTCGGTCACCAACGGCTTCCATTGATCACGTACACAGGGTTCACTAGGTGTGACGCATGGTCACGCGACCTCCCCCACCGGCTCGCGGATCCGGTTCCCGGGCCCAGGCCCCGGCGGAGGAAGGAGGACGGCGACGACCGCCCCACCTCGTACGGCGACCCTTCGGCCGGGCCCGACGAGCCCCGCCGCCCGCCCGCCACGGACCGGTGCCGGTGCGTCGCCGCCGTTGCGTCTCCCGTTCTCATCCTTCATCCGCACCCATTCGACGAGGGGCACCCATGAGCCAGATCGTTCTGCCTGCGTTTCACATGCCGTTCCGGAGTGCGGGGTGCAATCCGGGCATGGAGGAAACGAAGAAGGCCGCCTGGAAGTGGGCCGAGGCCAACGGGCTCTCGCTCGCCCCGTCCGCCCGCAAGAAGATGCTCCGCACCCGGCCGGAGCTCTGGATCTCCCTGATATTCCCCGGGGCTTCCCAGCAGCATCTCGATCTCTTCTGCCAGTGGCTCTTCTGGGCCTTCCTCGTCGACGACGAGTTCGACGACGGACCGGCGGGACGTGATCCGCGCATGTGTGAGGCGGCGATCACCCGCCTGGTCGGCGTCCTGGACGGGGCCGAGCCGCACGGCCCCATGGAGAACGCCCTCGAAGGCCTGCGGGAACGGACCTGCGGGGACCGGTCGGCCGCCTGGAACCGGCAGTTCCGCCGGGACACCGTCTCCTGGCTGTGGACGTACTACGCGGAGGCCGTGGAGCGGGCCGCCGGACAGGTGCCGACCCGGGCCGACTTCGTGAGGCACCGCCGGGACTCCGTGGCCATGCAGCCCTTCCTGGATCTCCATGAGATCACCGCCGGGACGGACCTTCCGGAATCCGCCCGCAGCCTGCCCGCCTATATCGCCCTGCGCCATGCGGTGACCGACCACTCGGGCCTCTGCAACGACATCTGCTCGTTCGAGAAGGAGGCGGTGCTGGGTTACGAGCACAATGCGGTCCGGCTCATCCAGCGGGACCGCAACTGCACGCTCCAGGCGGCGGTGGACGAGGCCGGGGTTCAACTGGCGCGCATCGCCGAGCGGATCCAGCGCGCGGAGCGGGAACTGGTCGAGGAGATGGCGGCCGCCGGGATCGAGGGGCCGGTACGGGCGGCGCTGGAGCGCTGCGTCCAGGACTACCGTGGCCTCGTACGCGGGGACTTCGACTACCACGCGCGGGCGGAGCGCTACACACGCCCCGACCTGGTGGAGGTCGACCGGCGGGACACGCTCTCCGGGTACTTCGCCGCCTGACGGCGGAGGCGGCGCGCGCCCCGGGCACCCGGCGACGGGCTTCGGGCACCCCGCGCAGCCCCCCGCGCCCCGTAGATATCGAGCACACCGGGAACGCCGGCCCGGCCCGCGCCGGGCCGGTGCGTTTCAGGCCTTGTTCTGGGCGGCCCAGAACTCGTCGAACGTGAGCTCGCCGTCACCGTTGCCGTCGTGGGCGTTGATGATGGCCTGCGCCACCGTCTCGGTGACGAACGGGTCGCCCAGCCGCGCCATCGCGCTCTTGTACTCGGCGGCCGTTATCCGGCCGTCGCCGTTCTGGTCGAAGTGCTCGAATGCCTTACGTGCCGACTCGATGTCCGCCACTGTCCCGCCCCTTCGTTAAGCGTCGTTGACGGAGGTCAGATTAACGGGCGGCGTGCCCGGCGGGGCACACCACCCGGTGCGGACGGGCCGTGCGGACGAGCGGCAGGGACAGCCGCCGCACGTCCGCCGCCGGCGCCGGACGTCAGCGGAAGACGCCGGTGTGGCCGAGCGAGTAGCGGCCGGGCTGCGGGTAGACCGCCAGCCCGTGCGGCCCGCTGCCCACCGGGATCCTGGCCAGCTGCCTGCCGTCCGCCGTGTCGATCGCGTACACCTCGGCGTCGTAGCGCCCCGACAGCCACAGGACCTTGCCGTCGGCGGACACGCCTCCCATGTCCGGGCTGCCGCCGTCGGGAAGGTGCCACTTCTTGGTGAGCGCGTTCTTGCCGAAGTCGAAGACGGACACGGAGCCCTCGTCCCGGTTCGTGATGTACATCTCCCTGGAATCACGGCTGATGTAGAGCCCGTGGCAGCCCTTGCCGGTGGGCAGCAGCTTCGGGGTACGGAACGATCCCGCGTCCAGGACCCACACGCCGTGCGCCTTCATGTCGGCGATGTAGAAGGTCCGGCCGTCGGGGGACAGCTTCACGTCCTGCGGCATGGCGCCCTGCAGCGGCAGCTTCTGCTGTCCGACGACCTCCATCCGCTCCGTGTCGACCTTGAGCAGTTCGCCGGAGAACTCGCAGGAGACGATGAAGAACCGCCCGTCGGCGGAGAAGTCGGCGTGGTTGACCCCCGCGCAGCTCACCGGCACGGCCTTGGCCCGGTCCATGGTCCTCGGATCCCGGAAGACCAGCTCCCGGTCCATCGAGGCCATCACGACGGCGTACTTTCCGTTCGGGGTGAAGTAGAGGTTGTACGGGTCGGACACGTCGACCGTGCGCCCGGTCCTGCCGGTCGCAGGATCGATGGCGGTGAGGCTGTCGCCGAGGTCGTTGTTGACCCAGAGCGTCTTGAGGTCCCAGGAGGGGACGACGTGCTGGGGCTGATCGCCGACGGGGATGGTCTCCACGACCTTGTACGTCGACGGGTCGATCACCGACACGGTGTCGGAGTTGGTGTTGGGTACGTACACCCGCGAGGGGAAGTCCCGTACGGCGGGCGCCAGCCGGCCGGGCCGGTCGGCTGCGTAGATGTCCGCGGGATCGAGCACGGGCGGCATCCCGGGGAGCCCGGGCGGGGTCGCGGCCCGTGCGGACCTGACCGGCGCGACGGCCGCCTCGGTACGCGAGGACGCGGCCCCGCGGTCCGCGGGGGACCCGCAGGCGGCGAGGGCGGCGGCCATCAGGCCCGCGAGCAGGGTGGTGGCGAGGGTGGTGGTGGTGCGCGTGGAGGGAAGCATCAGGTCAGCAGCTCCGTCGTGGTCACCGCGCGCAGTCGGCGCCGGTCGATTTCGGTGAGGAGGAGGGGAAGCGCGGCGATGGTGTCCCGGTAACCGAAGTGCAGGCTCACCACCGATCCGTTGCGGAGTTCGCCGGCGACCTTGCGGGTGACGGCGGCGACGCCCGGCGAGGTGAAGTCGAGGGAGTCGACGTCGTAGGACAGGACGTGCGGGTAGCCGGCCCGGCGGGCGAGGTCCTGCACGAGAGGGGTGGCGTACCGGGCGCGCGAGGGCCGGAACCACGTGCCGATGGAGCCGGTGAGCCGGTGCAGGCGCCGGGCGCAGCCGGTGATCTCCTCGTACGCCCGCTTCTCGTCCATGGCGTTGATGTCGAGGTGGTTCTGTGTGTGGTTGCCGAGGTCGTGTCCGCCGTCGAGGATCCTCGTGGCCATCCGGGGGTGTTCGTCGAGCCAGGTGCCGACGGCCAGGACGGTGAGCCGGGCACCGGCCCTCTCCGCCTCGTCCAGCACCGCACGGGCCAGGGCCGGGTCGCCCTGTCCGTGGAAGGTGAGGGCGACCCGTGGACGGTCGCGGGGCCCGTGCTCGATCTGGCCGGGCCGGCCGGGGAAGCGGTGCGGGGCGGCGGCGGGGCGGCCGGCCCCGTGGGCCTTGCCCGCGGACGGCGAGGGGGTCGGCGCGGGGCCGGCCGGAGCGTGGTGGGAGGCAGGCGCGTCCCGTGCGCAGCCCGCGGTGGCGGCGCCTGCCAGGAGGGCCCCGGCGGCGGCGCGCAGGGCGCCGCGGCGGGCCACCGGGGTCGTGCGACCGTCCATGGCCGTCACCTCGCGGTCGGTTCGGATGCTGCTGCCGGCTGACCCGAGACACAGTAGGACGCGAAGAGCGGAGGGTACGGATGGACGCCTTCAGAAGATGATCAATGAATCATCCGGTGAAGCTCATTGATATGCAGAGAAATCCAGGCGAGTGACCCACTACACCTGCGATTCTTTGATGAAACGACCGCTCTTGCGCCATTTTGGGCGGTTTGCGACTTTGGCACCGGGGTCGCCCGTATGCCATAGTCGTGGAGCGACCTCCTCCGACCCGAGCCAGGTCCCACGAGCGGCCGTGGACACACCCCCCATTCCACGGCCCCCTCAGGAGCCCCCGAAGCGCCGCACCCCGGCCGCCGGGGGCTCCTGCGCGTCAGCGGTCCAGCGTGCGCATCTCGAACCAGGTGTTCTTGCCGCGCGGTAAGAGATCGACGCCCCACCGGTCGGAGAGCTTGTCCACGAGGAAAAGCCCACGGCCGCTCACATCCATCTCCCGGACCGGCATCAGGCAAGGCAGCCCACGCGAGGGGTCGCACACCTCGACCCTGATCCAGCCGCGACGGCGCAGCATGCGCAGCCCGAAGGACCGGGCCCCGGTGTGACGGACCGCGTTGCCCACCAGTTCCGAGACGAGCAGCACGCCGTACTCGACGGTCTGCGGGGGAAGCGCCCACTGGCGCTGCAGCACACAGGAGGTGAGCCGGCGGGCGGTGGCGGCGGACTCGGGGCGGGAGGGCAGCCGGACCTCCCCCTCCGTCGGGTTCCCGAACAACTCCAGTATCCGGAAAGGCCGTTCGTCATCAACGGCCGACATCCTGCTCGCCGTCGCCGCACTGCTTCGCGGTCGCGGCTGCTCCACACCCTCCAGGCCCGCCATGCGCTCCATCATGGCCGCCCCCGACGCCTCCCGTGGCCGTCTCCGGGAATCGACCCCCCGGAACGGGGCGTTCCGGTCGGGTCTTCTGGCATATACCAGAGGCATGAAGAGTCCCTCGGCACCTGCTTCCAGCAGCAAGGACGCAGATCTGTGCGGTAATTGCACGGAGCGCGCACGGGTGGAACCTTAAGACTGCCTTAAGGTTCCACCGATCCGCTCGCACGGATGAACGCGCGTCCTGTTGTGCCGGACCGGCGTACGGTCAGAGGAACTCGGCCTTGCCCGGCCCCTCCTCCACGAAGCTGCGCATGCCCCGCTCCCGGTCCTCGGTGGCGAACAGACCGGCGAACCAGTTCCGTTCGACCGTGAGCCCGGTGTCGATGTCCGTCTCCAGACCCGCGTCCACGGACTCCTTCGCGGCCCGCAGCGCGAGCGCCGGGCCCTTGGCCAGCCGGGCGGCCCAGGCGTGCGCCTGCTCGTACACCTCGGCGGCGGGCACGACGCGGTCCACCAGGCCGATGGCCAGTGCCTCCTCGGCCTTCACATGGCGGCCGGTGAAGATGAGGTCCTTGGCTTTGGACGGACCGACGAGCCGCGCGAGGCGCTGGGTGCCGCCGGCTCCGGGAATCAGGCCGAGCAGGATCTCCGGCTGGCCGAGCTTCGCGTTGTCCGCGGCGATCCGGAAGTCGGCGCAGAGCGCCAGCTCGCAGCCGCCGCCCAGGGCGTAACCGGTGAGGGCGGCCACGACGGGCTTGGGGATGCGCGCCACGGCGGTGAAGGCGTCCTGGAGGGCCTTGGAGCGCACCACCATCGCCGGATGGTCCATCGCCTGCATCTCCTTGATGTCCGCGCCCGCCGCGAACACCTTCTCGCCGCCGTAGAGGATCACCGCACGCACGTCGTCGCGCCGGGCCGCCTCCTCGGCGAGCTCACGCAGCCGGTCCTGAGTGGCGATGTCCAGGGCGTTCATCGGCGGGCGGTCCAGCCGGATCGTCCCGACGCCGTCGCTTACTTCGAGGGTTACGGTCATGGGAGGCAGGTTAGAGGGTCGGCCGCCGACGGCACGGGCGGGCCCCGTGCCGTCGCTCACGGCACGGGGCCCGCCCACGCGGAAGGGGACCTACGCGGTCCACTCCGACCAGTCCATGTTCCAGCCGTTGAGACCGTTGTCCGGCTGGATCACCTTGTCGCGGGAGTTCTTCACGACCACCACGTCCCCGATCAGCGAGTTGTCGAAGAACCAGGCGGCCGGGGTCGTTCCGTCCCAGGCGCCGCGCACGTCCCGCAGGCCCACGCACCCGTGGCTGGTGTTGGCCGACCCGAAGATGCCGGACGAGCCCCAGTAGTTGCCGTGGATGAAGGTGCCCGAGGTGGACAGGCGCATCGCGTGCGGCACGTCCTTGATGTCGTACTCGCCGCCGAAGCCGACCGTGTCCCCGTTCATCCGGGTGACCTTGAGCTTCTCGCTGATGACCATCCGGCCGTTGTACGTGGTCGTCGACGGGGCGCCCGCGGAGATCGGGATGTCCTTGATCTGCTTGCCGTCGCGGACCACCTTCATCCGGTGGGAACCGGCGTCGACGGTGGACACCTGGCTGCGGCCGATGGTGAACTTCACGGTCTTGGCCTGCTTGCCGTAGACGCCCGGCCGGCCCTCGACGCCGTCGAGGTCGAGCCGCACGGTCACCTTCGTGCCCGCCGCCCAGTACTCCTCGGGACGGAAGTCGAGACGGTCGTTGCCGAACCAGTGGGGTTCGATCCGTACGGCGGGCTCCGCCGTCACCGTGATCGCCTTCTCCACGTCCTCCGGTGCGGTGATGCCCCGGGTGAAGTGGATCGAGACGGGCATGCCGACGCCGACCGTCGAGCCGTCCTCGGGCGTGTACTGCCCGATGAAGGTGTTCTGCGGGACGAGCGTCGTGAACGTGGTGTCCTTCGCCGACTCACGGCCCTTCGCGTCCTCGGCGACCGCGTGCACCGTGTACTTGGTCGCGGCGGCCAGGTGCCGGTCGGGCACCCAGCTCCGGCCGTCCGCCGCGATCCTGCCCGCGACCTCGCCACCCTTGGGGTCGGCGACCTTGACGGTGCTCAGCCTGCCCTGCGAGGCCGACACCTTCAGCGCCCCGCTGGTCGCCACGTCGTCGGCGCCGTCCTTCGGCGCGACGGTCACCACCGCCTGGGAGGCGCTGGTGTCGGCGGCCTTCGCGCCCGTGTCCCCGCCGTTCCCGGCTTCCTTCCCGGCCGCGCCCCCGCCGCACGCCGTCACCAGCAACAGCAGCGCACCCAGCACGGGTACGAGAAGTCCGGGGCCCCCGCGCCCACGCCGCTCCCCGCTCGCCCCGGCCGATGCCCCCGATATCGGCTGCCCGTTCAATGTGGTCGTCTCCCCTCGCACGGCCTGGCCCCGCCATGGCCCGCACCCCCGCGCGCTGTACACACGCTCGGCGCAAGATAATCACACCGCGGCTGAGGAGGACTCCCCCGGAATGTCACTGTTCCGTCCCAAGTGGCTTTCCGTAGCCGCCCGTCGGTCCCGGAGACGGCGTCCCCGGGACCGTGCAGGTCGGGGCAGGGGTCAGCGCAGGGCGGAGCCCGCCTTCCACGCGGCCCAGCCGAGGTTCCAGCCTCCGAGGCCGTTGTCCGGGGCGACGGTCTTGTCCGCGGAGTTGACGACCTCGACCACATCACCCACGAGCGTCCGTTCGAAGAACCAGCCGGCGGGGGTGTCGGAACTGCCGCCCTTCACGTCACGCAGGCCGATGCAGCCGTGGCTGGTGTTCTCCGTCCCGAAGATGTCGGGCGACTCCCAGTAGTTGCCGTGCAGGAAGGTGCCCGACTTGGTCAGCCGGATGGCGTGCGGGACGTCCGCGATGTCGTACTCGCCGCCGAAGCCGACGGTCCGCCCGTCCATCCGTGTGACCTCGTGCCGTTCGGAGACCACCATCTTCCCGTTGTACGTGGTCGTGCTCTCGGCGCCCGCCGTGATGGGCACCGTGCTGACGAGTTCCCCGTCGCGGCTCACCCGCATGGTGTGGTCGCGGACGTCGACGACGGATGTCTGGGACCGGCCCACCCGGAAGGTGATCCTCTTGCGCTGGCTGCCGTACACCCCAGGGGCGCCCTCGACGTCCCGCAGCCCCACGTCGACGGTGACCGCGGTGCCCGGCTCCCAGTACGCGGCCGGGCGGAAGTCGAGGCGCTCCTTGCCGAACCAGTGGCCCGCCACCTCGACCTCGGGTTCCGCGGTGATCCTGATGGCCCTCTCCACCGCGGCGCGGTTCCTCACCGGCCGGTTGAAGTCGAAGGAGATGATCATGCCGGTACCCACGGTGGACCGGTTCTCCGGCTTGAAGTAGCCGATGAAGCGGTCCTTGGGCACCAGGGTGGTGAAGGTCGTGCTGCGCGCCTCGCGGTGGCCGTCCCCGTCGACGGCGACCGCCTCGACGCTGTACTTGCCGGCGAGTCCGAGCCGGTAGTCCTTCTCCGCGGGAGCCCATGAACGGCCGTTCTCCGCGATCCGGCCCGGCACCTCCTCGTGTTCGGCGTCCTCGGTCCGTGTCACCTTCACCCGTTCCAGCCGCCCGTCGGGGACAGTGACCTCGATCCTGCTGTCCGCGCCGACGTTCTCCGCGCCGTCCTCGGGGACGATGCGGATGGCCTCCCCGGGGGCGCGGTCGTCCCCGAAGAACGACGCCGACCCGGTGCAGCCCGTCAGCACGGCCAGCACGGTGAACAGTCCTGCCCATGTCAGCACGGCGGCCGTACCCGCCCGTGCTCTCTTCGCTACGTGGTTCACGCTCCCCCAACGACAGGAGCCGCCCGGGGGAAACGTGAGTGCGGGCCCCGCCGTGGGCAGAACACAGGGGAGGACCACACCAGGAAGGCCGCGGCCGGGACGCCGCGCGCCCTTTCGCCGGGTACCGGTCCGACGAGCCGCAGGAGGCCGAGAGGTGTCGAGCACAGCGGAGCAGGAGGAAGCGCCGAGGGCGGCCGGAAGCGTGGTGGCGAGGGAACCTGCCGTACGGGACGGGCCGGGCGGACCACCCGTACGGCCGGGTACCCCGACACCGCTCGGGGCCCGCTACCGGGTCGGCCCGGACGGGTCGGCGGGCACCAACTTCGCCCTGTGGGCGGGCGGGGCGGAGGCGGTCGAGCTCTGCCTCTTCGACGGCCGGGACCGGGAGACCCGGCTCCCGCTGTCCGAGCTCACCCATGAGATCTGGCACGGCTTCGTCCCCGGCGTACGGCCGGGGCAGCGGTACGGCTACCGGGTGCACGGCCGCTGGGACCCGTGGACCGGAGCCCGCTGGAACGCGGCGAAACTGCTCCTCGACCCCTACGCCCGCGCGGTGGACGGCACGTTCGCCCTTCCACCGGAGGTGTACGGCCATGTGAGGGACTGGCCGCAGCAGCACGTCGCCGACACGGTGCGCGACGACCGGGACTCCGCGCCCTTGGTACCCAAGGGCGTCGTCGTCCACGACGACGACGACTGGGCGGACGACCGCAGGCCCAAGACCCCGTGGGCGGACTCGGTCATCTACGAGCTGCACGTCCGCGGCTTCACCAAGCTCCACCCGGACATCCCCCCGCACCTGCGCGGCACCTACGCCGGACTCGCCCACCCGGCCGCCGTCGGCCACCTCCGGCGTCTCGGCGTGACGGCCGTCGAGCTCCTGCCCGTCCACCAGTTCGCCCACGAGGACCACCTGCTGCGGCGCGGACTGCGCAACTACTGGGGCTACAACTCCGTCGGCTACTTCGCCCCGCACGCCGGCTACGCGGCGAGCGGCACGGCGGGAGGGCAGGTCGGCGAGTTCAAGAAGATGGTGCGCGCGCTGCACGCCGCAGGCATCGAGGTCATCCTCGACGTGGTCTACAACCACACCGCGGAAGCCGGCGAACTCGGCCCGACGCTCTCCCTGCGGGGCATCGACAACCGCGGCTACTACCGCCTGCAGCCGGACGCCCGCCGCTACGCGGACTACACCGGCTGCGGCAACACCCTGGACGTCGTGCAGCCGCAGGTCCTGCGGCTGATCACGGACTCGCTGCGCTACTGGGTGACGGAGATGGGGGTCGACGGGTTCCGCTTCGACCTCGCGGCGGCCCTCGCCCGCTCGATGCACGACGTCGACATGCTCTCCCCGTTCCTCGCGGTGATCGCCCAGGACCCGGTGCTGCGCCGGGTCAAGCTGATCGCCGAACCCTGGGACGTCGGCAACGGCGGGTACCAGGTGGGCGCCTTCCCACCCCTGTGGACCGAGTGGAACGACCACTACCGCGACGCCGTACGGGACTTCTGGCGCGGCGCGCTGCCCGACGTACGGGACCTCGGCTACCGGCTCACCGGATCCAGCGACCTGTATGCCTGGGGCGGCAGGCGCCCGTACGCATCGGTCAACTTCGTCACCGCGCACGACGGCTTCACCCTGCGCGACCTCGTCAGCTACACCCACAAGCGCAACGAGGCCAACGGCGAGGGCAACCGCGACGGCACCGACGACAACCGGTCCTGGAACTGCGGCGCCGAGGGCGAGAGCGACGACCCGGAGGTGAACGCCCTGCGCCTGCGGCAGCTGCGCAACCTCCTCACCACGCTGCTCCTGTCGACCGGGGTGCCGATGCTGGTCGCGGGCGACGAGATGGGCCGTACGCAGGGCGGTAACAACAACGCCTACTGCCAGGACAACGAGGTCGGCTGGCTGGACTGGTCGCTCCTGGAGCAGCCCCGGTGGCGGGGGCTGACCGAACTGACCGCCCGGGTGCTGGCCCTGCGCCACGCCCACCCGGTGCTGCGGCGGCGCGCGTTCTTCACCGGTACTCCCCAGGCCCCGGACGGGCTGCGGGACCTGGCGTGGTTCACCCCGCGGGGGACGGAGATGACGGAGGACGACTGGTTCGCACCCGCGGCGACGCTCGCCCTCTACCTCTCCGGCCGTGACATCCCCGGCCGGGACGCCCACGGCGGGCAGATCACCGACGACAGCTTCCTGGCGGTCCTGCACGCCGCGCACACCCCGTGCGACTTCAGCCTCCCCGGCGCCCCGTGGGCCCGGACGTACGAACTGGTGCTGGACACCTCGCGGGAGGACCAGTCGGCCGCGCCCGGGACGGTGCACCGGGGCGGCACGGCACTGGGTGTGCCGGCGCGGTCGGTGCTGCTGTTCCGGGTGACCGGGTGAGCGGCGTGGTGGCAGCCGGGCCGCCCCCGGGGCCGGGCCGCCGACCGCCGGCCCGGGCCCGCAGAAGCCCGCCCCGGCGACGACGGCCCGCCCGCGCCGTGCGCGCGCACCCCACCACGTCGGTGGCCGGCGGGCCCCCGGCCGGCGCCTCGGGCGGAGAGGCCCGGCATCCACCCGCACACCCGCACCGGCATCGGCCGACCGGCTGACGCGGGCGTACGACCCGCTCGCGGCGACCGGAAAAGCACGTGAGGGATGTCAGTGGTGAACCATAGGCTCGCTCGTGATGCCCGAAAAAAGTGCAGAGCCCACGGACCGGTCCGCCGTGCGCTCCCTCCTGCGTCTGTGGCCCTATGTCCGACCCGTCCGGGCGCGCTGGTTCGGCGCCGCTCTCGTGGCGGTCCTGGCGTCGTGTCTCGCCCTGGTGATCCCGCTCGTCCTGAAGTGGATGGTGGACGGCCCGGTCGCGGACCGTGATCCGGGCGGGGTGTGGCTGGGCGCGCTCTACCTGCTGCTCCTGGGGCTCGCCGAGGCCGGGCTGTTCGGGCTGCGGAGGTGGCTGGTGGCACGGCCGCTGGCGGGGGTGGAGGCGGCGCTGCGCGCGGACCTGTACCGGCATCTGCAGCGGCTGCCCGTGGCGTTCCACGACCGCTGGCCTTCGGGGCAGCTGCTGTCGCGCGGGACCACCGACCTGATGCTGCTCCGGATGTTCCTGGCCTTCCCCCTGACCTTCCTGCTGGTCAACACGACGACGATCCTCGTGGGTTTCGTCATCCTGTTCGCCCAGGAGTGGTCCCTCGGGCTGGTGCTGCTGGCTCCGGCGGTTCCTCTGGTGATCCTCTGCTCCGTCTTCGAGACGAAGTACTCCCTGGTGGCGCGGCAGGCGCAGGACCAGGTCGGCGATCTGACGACGGTCGTCGAGGAGAGCGTGCTGGGCATCCGCATCGTCAAGGGGTTCGGCCGGCACCGCAGCCAGGCGCGCGCCTTCCACGCGCTCGCCGGGCGGCTGCGGGCCACGGAGCTGGGCAAGGCACGGCTCCTGGCGGGGATCTGGGCCCTCATCACCGCCATCCCCGAACTGGCGATCGGCGCCGCGCTGGTGCTCGGCACGATCGAGGTCGCGGACGGCGGTCTGTCGGCGGGGACGCTCGTCGCCTTCCTGTCGACGGCGCTGGCGCTGCGCTGGCCGGTCGAGTCGATCGGCTTCCTGCTGGCGATGAGCCAGGAGTCCGCGACGGCCGCCGACCGCTTCTTCGAGGTCATGGACGTGGCGCAGGAGCAGGCCCCCGGGAGCGCGGGCACCGCCTCGGCGGCGGGCGGTCCGGGGATCGTCTTCGAGGGGGTCGAGTTCCGCCATCCCGACGCGGCGCCCGGCTCCCCGCCCGTACTGGCCTGCATCGACCTGCACATCCGGCCCGGCGAGACGATGGCTCTGGTGGGGGCGACGGGTTCGGGCAAGACGACCCTGACGGCGCTCGTCCCCCGGCTGCACGAGGTCACCGGGGGACGGATCCTCCTGGACGGCGAGGACATCGCGGGGATGGAACGGTCCCGGCTGCGCGAGCTGGTGTCCGTGGCCTTCGAGGAGCCGACGCTCTTCTCGGCGACCGTCGGGGAGAACGTGCTGATGGGCGCGGAGGACGCGGGCGAGGAGGAGCTGCGCCGGGCCCTGTCGGTCGCGCAGGCGGACTTCGTGTACGACCTTCCCGACGGCATCGGCACCCAGGTCGGTGAACAGGGGCTGAGCCTGTCCGGCGGCCAGCGCCAGCGCCTGGCGCTCGCCAGGGCCGTGGTGGGCGAACCCCGATTCCTGGTGCTCGACGACCCGCTGTCCGCCCTGGACGTGCACACGGAGGCGCTGGTGGAGGCGGCGCTGCGGCGTGTGCTGGAGCGGACGACGGCGATCGTCGTGGCCCACCGGCCGTCCACGGTGATGCTGGCCGACCGGGTGGCGCTGCTGTCCGGGGGCCGGATCAGCGCGATCGGGACCCATCAGGAGCTGCTGCGCGGCAACGCCGAGTACGCCTGGCTGATGTCGGGCGCGGAAGGTGCGGAAGGTCCCGCGGGCGCGGAAGCCGCGGGCGGCGGCGTGGACCGTGCGGAGGCCGCCGGCGGCGCGGGCCCGGAGGAAGCGAAGGGTGCCGCGGGCACGGGACGCCCGGTGGACACCGGCGCCCGCGCCGTGGTCACCACTGCCGAGGAGGGCAGCATCCGATGACCAGTACCACCACCGACGGCCGGGCCGTCGCCGACGAGGACCTGCCGGGAGAGGGGGCGCCCCCGCCGTCCGGCACCGGCGACCCGTTCGACCGGGACGCCCTGCCCGCCCCTCGCGGGGCGACCCGGGCGCTGCTGACCTCACTGCTGGCACCGCTGCGTGCCCGGGTCGTCCTGGCCTCCGTACTCCTGGTGGTCCAGCAGGCCGCCGTGCAGGCGGGGCCGCTGCTGGTGGCGTACGCCATCGACAGCGGCGTCCCGGCGTTCCGGGACCACGACTACGGGCCGCTGATCGCCGTGGGTGCCGGATACGCCGTGTGCTCGGTCGGCGCCGGGCTGATGCAGTACGCGTTCATCCGGGCCGCGGCCCGGATCAACCAGGACGTACTGCTCGACCTGCGCGGCCGGATCTTCCGCCACGCACAGGCGCTGAGCGTGGACTTCCACGAGCGCTACACCTCGGGCCGGCTCATCTCGCGCTCGACCACGGATGTGGAGTCCCTGCGCGAACTGCTCGGCGAGGGGCTGCAGGAGCTCATCGGCGTCGTGCTGTCGTTCGTGTCGATCTCCCTCATGCTGCTCTGGCTCGACCTCGGGATCGGCGCGATCGCCGTGGCCTCGTTCGCCCCCCTGTACCTGCTGGTCCGCACCTACCGGCGCCGCGCGTCCCAGGCCTACTCGGCACGCTCCTCCGCGATCGCCGCGGTCATCGTGAAGTTCGCCGAGACGATGAACGGCATCCGTCCCGTGCAGGCCTTCCGCAGGGAGCGCGTCAACGACGCGGACTTCGCGGTGCTCAACCACCGCCACGAGCGGAGGAACGGCGACGCGCTGCTGGAGATGGCGCGCTACGTCGTCGGCTCCCGGCTCGTCGCCAACACGGCGGTGGCCGCGATGGTCCTGTGGGGCGCCTACCGGGTGGCCTCGGGGACGCTGGCGCTCGGGGTGCTGGCGGCGGCCGTGCTGTACCTGCGGCGGCTGTACGACCCGATCGACCGGCTCGCGATGTTCCTCAACTCCTACCAGTCCGCGGCCGCCTCGCTGGAGAAGATCGCGGGACTGCTGGCGCAGACGCCCGCCGTTCCCGAGCCTGCCTCCCCGAAGCAGCTGCCCGCCCTGGCCGGTGAACGGCCGGGCCGCGAGGTCGTGTTCGACGGCGTGCGGTTCGCGTACCGGACGGGTGGCGAGGTCCTGCCACGCTTCGACCTGACCATCCCGGCGGGCCGGACCGTGGCCGTGGTCGGCTCCACGGGCGCGGGGAAGTCGACGCTCGCCAAGCTGCTGGCGCGCTTCTACGACCCGACCGAGGGCCGGGTCCTGCTGGACGGGACCGATCTGCGCGACCTGGCCACGGCGGAACTGCGCCGGGGTGTGGTGATGGTGACGCAGGAGGCGTTCCTGTTCTCCGGCACGATCGCCGAGAACATCGCGATCGGCCGTCCGGAGGCGACCCCGGAGGAGATCGAGCACGCGGCCAAGGCCATCGGCGCGCACGACTTCATCAGCGGCCTGCCCGAGGGGTACGACACGGACGTGCGCAAGCGGGGCGGCCGGATCTCGGCGGGGCAGCGCCAGCTGGTCGCCTTCGCACGGGCGTTGCTCGCGGATCCGGCGGTGCTGATCCTGGACGAGGCGACGAGCTCGCTGGACATCCCCGGGGAGCGTGCGGTGCAGCGGGCGATGGACACGGTGCTGCACGGCCGGACGGCGGTGGTGATCGCGCACCGGCTGTCGACCGTGGAGATCGCGGACCGGGTGCTGGTGATGGAGAGCGGCCGGATCGTCGAGGACGGCACCCCGGCCGAACTCATCGCCGGTACGGGCACGTTCGCCGGGCTGCATCGCGCCTGGCGGGAGAGCCTGGCCTGACGCGGCACCGGCGAGTGGAAAACCGGCCGCCGGGAGACGGTGCGGAACCGGCCACGGCGCCGCACCGTCTCATCTGGTGGCCGCCGTCCGCTTGCCGCCCGTCTGTGCGAACGTCGCTTAATCGAACGCAATCTCAACGCACCCTGCGCGTTCTGGTCGTGCGCCCTCAGGGGCCCGTCCTACGCCACAGGGATGACACGCGGGGAAACGTCCGCTTAACGAACATGACCATTCCGCCAACGGACGAGTTCCGGCCATTGTGTTGACGCGGTCCTGACACACCCCGCCTTCTGCTGACACTCTTCCCCCGTTCCGCGCACCGCCTGCTCCGTCCGGCCGACTCACCCAGCCTGCCGGTGACCCCCCTCGCAGAAGGAGTCCGCGTGAGATCCACGCCCAGCCGTCGTGCCACCGCGACCGGCGCTCTGATAGCCGCAGCAGCCCTCCTCGCCGTCGGAGTCCAGAGCGGCGCCTCCGCCGCCCCGGCCGACGCCACCTCAGCCGCACCGGCCGCCGCCGCGAAGGGCGCCGACCCGGGCGCGCTTCCCGCGAAGCTCTCCCCCGCCCAGCGCGCCGAGCTGCTCCGCGAGGCCGACTCCACCAAGGCGGCCACCGCCAAGGAACTCGGCCTCGGCGCCACGGAGAAGCTCGTCGTCCGCGATGTGGTCAAGGACGTCGACGGCACCACGCACACCCGCTACGAGCGCACCCTCGGCGGCCTCCCGGTCCTCGGCGGCGACCTGGTCGTCTCCGAGTCCGGTACCGGCACCACGGAGGGCGTCACCAAGGCGTCACGGGCCACCAGCGCGCAGCTCAAGGCGGTCGGCACCACGGCGGACGTCGCGCCCGCCACCGCGGAGAAGCAGGCACTGACCGCGGCCCGGGCCGACGGTTCCAAGAGCACCGAGGCCTCCAAGGCCCCGCGCAAGGTCGTCTGGACGGCGAGCGGCACCCCGCAGCTCGCGTACGAGACCGTGGTCGGCGGCCTCCAGCACGACGGCACCCCCAACGAACTCCACGTGATCACGGACGCCTCGACCGGCGCCAAGCTGTACGAGTGGCAGGCCATCGAGACGGGCACCGGCAACACGCAGTACAGCGGCCAGGTCACGCTCGGCACCTCGAGCAGCTCGGGCTCGTACAACCTGACCGACTCCGCGCGCGGCAACCACAAGACGTACAACCTCAACCGGGGCACCTCGGGCACCGGGACGCTCTTCTCCGGCGCCGACGACATCTGGGGCAACGGCAGCGCGTCGAACACCGAGACGGCCGCCGCCGACGCCCACTACGGCGCCGCCGAGACGTGGGACTTCTACAAGAACGTCATGGGCCGCACGGGCATCAAGGGCGACGGCGTCGGCGCGTACTCCCGCGTCCACTACGGCAACTCCTACGTCAACGCCTTCTGGTCCGACAGCTGCTTCTGCATGACCTACGGCGACGGCAGCGGGAACCTCGCTCCCCTGACCTCGCTCGACGTGGCGGCCCACGAGATGACGCACGGCGTCACCTCCAACACCGCAGGCCTGAACTACAGCGGTGAGTCCGGCGGCCTCAACGAGGCCACCTCGGACATCTTCGCGGCGGGTGTGGAGTTCTACTCCAACACCGCCACCGACCCGGGCGACTACCTGGTCGGCGAGAAGATCGACATCAACGGCGACGGCACCCCGCTGCGTTACATGGACAAGCCGAGCAAGGACGGTGCCTCCAAGGACTCCTGGTACTCGGGTATCGGCTCCGTGGACGTCCACTACTCCTCGGGCCCGGCGAACCACTTCTTCTACCTGCTCTCCGAGGGCAGCGGCGCCAAGACCGTCAACGGGGTGTCCTACAACTCCCCGACGTCCGACGGCCTTCCGGTGACCGGCATCGGCCGGGACAAGGCGCTGCAGATCTGGTTCAAGGCGCTCACCACGAAGTTCACCTCCACCACGAACTACGCGGCGGCCCGCACCGGAACCCTCGCCGTGGCCGGTGAGCTGTACGGCACCACGAGCGCCGAGTACACCGCGGTCGCCAACGCCTGGGCCGGCATCAACGTGGGCACCCGCCCCGGTGGCGGCACCGACCCGGGCGGCACGGTCTTCCAGAACACGACCGTCAAGGCCATCGCCGACAACAGCACCACCAACGTCCCCGTCGTCGTCAGCGGCCGCAGCGGCAACGCGCCGAGCGCCCTCCCGGTCGCCGTCGACATCACGCACACCTACCGCGGTGACCTGGTCCTCGACCTGGTCGCCCCGGACGGTACGGCCTACCGGCTGAAGAACTCCTCGTCCAGCGACTCCGCGGACAACGTGGTGGCGACCTACACGGTCAACGCCTCCTCCGAGGTGGCCAACGGCACCTGGAACCTGCGGATCCAGGACGTGTACTCGGGCGACACCGGCACCTTCAACAGCGTCAAGCTCACCTTCTGAGCACCCGCACCACACGCTGAGCACGCGGCGCGCCGGGCCACCGGCCGCCCCCTCAGTACCGAACGGGCCCGGGAGAGGCAGACCTCTCCCGGGCCCGTTCCGCACGGGGCGGTCCGGTGGCGGTCAGGACGGGATGTTCTGCTCAGCCCACACGACCTTGCCGCCGGCCGTACGGCACGAACCCCACCTGCGACACAGCATGTTGATGAGCTGCAACCCCCGGCCGCCCTCGTCGCTGACGCCGGCGTGCTGGATCTGGGGCAGATCGGGCCCGGTGTCCGCGACCTCCACCGCGATCCGCTCGTCGCGCAGCAGCCGGAGGCGGCCGGGACCGCCGCCGTACCGCATGGCGTTGCCGACCAGTTCACTGACGACCAGTTCGGTGACGTCGGCGAGATCGGCCAGCCCCCACCGGGTGAGCTGGTCCGTGACCAGCCTGCGGGCGGTGGAGGCGGGATTGCCCTCCGTGGGCAGGTCCCACACCCGCAGACCTGCCTCCGGCGGCAGCTCGCAGCCCCGGGCGACCAGCAGCACCGCCTCGTCGAATCGGCCCTCGACCTGCCCCAGGAGAAGGTGCAGGCCCCCGTCGTCCAGGTCCTCCGGCGCCATCGCGCCCACGGCCGCGCGCAACCCCTCCAGCTGGACGTCCACGTCGTCGGTACGGGTCTTGACCAGTCCGTCGGTGTAGAGGACGAGCCGGCTGCCGGGCGGGGCGTGCGTCCGCAGCGGGTCGTACGGGATGACTCCGGTACCGAGCGGCGCCCCGACCGGCACGTCGAGGAACCGGGAGCCGCCCTCGCCGTCCACCAGCAGCGGCGGCGGATGGCCCGCGCTCGCGATGGTGTAGCTGGCGTCGGCCGGGTCGTAGACCGCACACAGGCAGGTGGCGACCTGGTCGTCCTCCAGGTCGCGGGTGGCCAGGTCCAGCCGGGCGAGTACCCGGTCGGGCGCGATGTCCAGCGTCATGAGCGTGCGTGCCACGGTCCGCAGCCGGCCCATCGTGGCGGCGGCCGCCACCCCGTGCCCGGTGACGTCGCCGACGACCAGTGCCGTCCGTCCGCCGGGCAGTGCCACCACGTCGTACCAGTCGCCGCCCACGCCGTGCGCGTCGGCGGCGGGCGCGTAGTGCGCGCGCACCCGCAGGCCGGGGGTGTGCGGCGTGGCGCGCGGGAGCAGGCTGCGCTGGAGGGAGAGGACGTGCTGGCGCTCGCGCCCGTAGAGGCGGGCGTTGTCCATGAACACGGCCGCCATCGCGGCGAGCTGACCGGCCAGTTCCGCGTCGGCCCGGTTGAAGGGCGGGCTGTCGCCCGCGCGTACGAAGTCGGCCGAGCCCAGCAGCACGCCGCGCGCGATCAGCGGCACGGCCAGGTAGCTGTGGACGCCCTGGCGCCGCATGGCCGCCGCCGCGCTGTCGGTCGGGGCGACGCGCTCGAAGTCCTCCTCGGTCATCCTGCTGACCAGCACGGCCTCGCCGTTGCGCAGGCAGTGGGTGGTCAGCAGGGTCTCGCGGCGCTCCCGGCGGTCGACGACCTCGCCGACCGGGGAGGGCTCCAGCTCGGACAGCGCCTCGACGGCCCGCACGGCCATGGCCCGGGTGACGGGGACGGCGCTCCCGGTGACGCGCTCGCCCTCCTCGCCGTGCAGTACGGATTCCAGCAGGTCGACGGCGGCACCGTCCGCGAGCCGGGGCACGCTGTAGGCGGCCAGTTCCTCGGCCGTCCGCTCCAGGTCGAGCGTGGTACCGATCCGCGTGCTGGCCGTGTGGAGCCAGCGCATCCGGGCGGTCGTGGTGAAGCGGTCCGCCCGCACGGCGCCGACGGTCTCCGGGTGGCGGATGTGCAACGGCCGGGCGGTGCCGCCCTGCGCGGCCAGCCGACGGGTCAGGCGTCTCGCTCGGCCTCCGCCGCCGTTCACCGTGCTGACCTCCACTCGCGCCCGGGGGCGCATCGCTGTCGCGTCGGTGGCTCGTGAGCCTCTGAGGCACCGGCAGTCATGTTAGCGAGATCACGGTGAAATCACCCCGGTCGGTTCCACCGGATACGGGCGAAAAGGAAAGCCGGACACCGGAGGGCCCGCCACCCGGCGGGTGCCGGGCCCTTTGGACGGGTGTCAGCGCAGCAGCACTCCGCCGCCCTCGACCGCCGAGGCGGCCGGGACCGTGACCAGTCCCAGCTCCGCACCTGAGGCAAGCAGCGCATGCGAGGGCAGGACCCGGACCGTGTACCCGTAGGGCCCCGTGCGGTCGAGGGCGAGAGGACCCTCGTACAGCCAGCGGTCCGCCAGGTCGTGACCGCCGGCGGGTTTCAGCGGGAAGGTCTGGGCCTCGGCGATCGCGTCACCGGAGTCGACCCGTCCGGCCACCACCTGCACCTCCACGTCCTCCGGGTCCAGGCCGCCCAGAGCGATCCGCACCCGGAGCGCGAGGGTGGAGCCCAGCTCGGCGGAGCCGCCCACCACGGTGTCGGCCGAGGCCTCCACATGGTCCACGGCCACCCGGGGCCAGGCAGCGCGGACCTTGGCCTTCCAGGCGGCGAGCTCCTGGGCTGCGGCCGGCCCCAGCGCCCGGCGGGCCAGCGCCGCGGGGGCGTAGAGCCGCTCGACGTACTCGCGCACCATGCGGCCCGCGAGGACCTTGGGCCCCAGGGTGACCAGGGTGCGGCGGACCATCTCGATCCACCGCTCCGGGAGGTCCTCGGCGTTGCGGTCGTAGAAGCGGGGGGCGACCCGCTCCTCGATCAGCGAGTAGAGGGCGCCCGCCTCCAGCTCGTCGCGCCGCTCCTCGTCGGTGGCGGAGCCGTCGGCTGTGGGGATCGCCCAGCCGAAGTCCGGTTCGAACCACTCGTCCCACCAGCCGTCGCGCACCGAGAGGTTGAGGCAGCCGTTCAGCGCGGCCTTCATCCCGCTCGTGCCGCAGGCCTCCAGGGGGCGCAGCGGGTTGTTGAGCCAGACGTCGCACCCCGGGTAGAGCTTCTGCGCCATCCCCATGCCGTAGTCCGGCAGGAAGACGATGCGGTGACGCACGCGCGGGTCGTCCGCGAACCGGACCAGCTCCTGGACGAGCCGCTTCCCTCCGTCGTCGGCCGGGTGTGCCTTGCCGGCGACGACGATCTGGATGGGGCGCGTGGGGTGGAGCAGGAGGGCCCGGAGCCGGTCGCGGTCGTGCAGCATGAGTGTCAGGCGCTTGTACGAGGGGACCCGGCGGGCGAAGCCGATGGTCAGGACGTCCGGATCGAGCACGTCGTCGATCCAGCCCAGTTCGGCGGTGCCGGCGCCGCGCCTGCGCCATGAGGCGTAGAGCCGTTTGCGGACCTCGGTGACGAGCTGCTCGCGCAGCCCCCGGCGCAGCTCCCAGATCTCCCGGTCCGGGACGGTGGTGACGGCGTCCCAGCGCCGGGGGGTGCCGGCCGGGCCGTCCCCGGCGCTCTCCCCCTGGCCGACCCCGGCGCCCGCGAGCGCGTTCTCCGCCCGTTCGGTGCCGAACTTCCTGGCGCCCAGGCGCAGGACCTCGGGGGCGACCCAGGTCGGCGCGTGCACCCCGTTGGTCACGGAGGTGATCGGCACCTCGGCGGGGTCGAATCCCGGCCACAGGCCGGAGAACATCTCCCGGCTGACGGCTCCGTGGAGCGTGGAGACGCCGTTGGCCCGCTGCGCGAGCCGCAGGCCCATCACCGCCATGTTGAAGAGGTCCGGCTCACCACCGGGGTAGGTCTCCATGCCCAGGCGCAGGATCCGGTCCACGGCGACGCCCGGCAGCTCGCCGTCGTCACCGAAGTGGCGGGCGACGAGCTGGCGCTCGAACCGGTCCATGCCGGCGGGCACCGGGGTGTGGGTGGTGAACACCGTTCCGGCCCGCACCACTTCGAGGGCGGCGTCGAAGTCCAGTCCGGTGTCGCAGAGTTCACGGATGCGCTCCAGGCCGAGGAATCCGGCGTGGCCCTCGTTGGTGTGGAACACCTCGGGGCCGGGGTGCCCGGTCAGCCGGCAGTACGTCCGCACGGCACGGACCCCGCCGATGCCGAGCAGTATCTCCTGGAGCAGCCGGTGATCGCTGCCGCCGCCGTAGAGCCGGTCGGTGACGTCGCGTTCGCCCGGCGCGTTCTCCTCGACGTCGGAGTCGAGCAGCAGCAGCGGGACACGGCCGACGTGGGCCTGCCAGATCGAGGCGTACAGCGAACGCCCGCCGGGCAGGGCGAGCACGACCCGGCCGGGGGTGCCGTCCGCTTCCCGCAGGAGGGTGAGCGGCAGCTCGTTGGGGTCGAGCACCGGGTAGTGCTCCTGCTGCCAGCCGTCACGGGACAGGCTCTGCCGGAAGTAGCCGTGACGGTAGAGCAGACCGACCCCGATGAGCGGCACGCCGAGGTCGCTGGCGGCCTTGAGGTGGTCCCCGGCCAGGATGCCGAGTCCGCCGGAGTACTGGGGCAGCGCGGCGGTGACCCCGAATTCGGGGGAGAAGTAGGCGATGGCGGCGGGGAGCTCCGCGCCCCGGCCGAGCTGCTCCTGGTACCACCTCGGGCCGTCGAGGTACTCCCGGAGGTTCTCGGACACCTCCGTGAGGCGGCGCACGAAGTGCTGGTCCCCGGCCAGCTCGGTGAGACGGGCGGCGGAGACCGCGCCGAGCAGGCGCACGGGGTCGGCGTCCGCGGGCCGCCAGCCCTCCGGGTCGGCCTCCTGGAAGAGCTGTCGGGTCTCGGTGTGCCAGGACCAGCGCAGGTTGCGGGCGAGGTCGCTGAGCGGTCGCAGGGGTTCGGGGAGGACGGGACGCACGGTGAATCGACGAATGGCCTTCACGTATCCCACCTTTACAGGGGACGTACGGATCCGAGGGGACGCACCACGGTGTGCGTCCTCTCCGTCACCCTCGACGGTAGCGGCGTGCCGCCGAACGCGGCGACGGCGCGCGACCGGCTCAGTGGGGCCGGTGCCGCACGGACCGCCCGCCCCGGGCCCGTCCGTCGCGCCGCGCGCGCCCTCCCACGCCCCCCGCGTTCCGCTTCGGCCCCGGCCGTCCCGCGCACCCCGCCGGCCCCGATCGGCCCAGGCGCCGGACGGGCTCACCTCCATCCCGGGCGATATGGCTGATTTCCCCACCTCGCGCGGTCTTGTGGCGCTTCGCACCGCACGGAAGGCTGCGGTCTGTGCGTGACGCGTCGGCCGGGGAACGGCACGCCGCGCGCACAGCGCGTGCACGGCGTGCACCCCGGAGTTAACACGCCGTCGGGTTGGCGGCGCGGAAGCGGGGGGAAGGCTTCCACCGTACCCACCCGCGCAGCGCAGCCCAGGTGCCCCGATTCCGAGCACGTGATCCTCGCGCACCTGCCATTCGAGTGCCATTCGAGTGAACGCGGACAGGAGCGGCCATGCACACAGCCCGCCAGCCGACGACCGAGCAGCTACAAAGGACGCAACCCCACCATCGCGGCGCGCGCGGTCAGCCCCTCGCACCCACTCCGCGTTCCGTGCATGCCGAGCTCCAGCCCCCAGGTGATTCCATGATCGGTCGCATTCCCGTCCTGGACGTCCGTCCGCTCGTCGACTGCGGCAGACGGCCGGCCAAAGCCGTCGCAGGCGAGACCTTCCAGGTCAGCGCCACCGTCTTCCGTGAAGGCCACGACGCGGTGGCCGCGGACGTGGTGCTGTGCGATCCGAGCGGACGGCCCGGCCCGTGGACGCCGATGCGCGAACTCGCCCCGGGGACGGACCGGTGGGGCTGTGACGTCACCCCGACGGCGGAGGGGCACTGGACCTACACGGTCGAGGCGTGGAGCGATCCGGTCACGACCTGGCGCGGCCACGCACGGATCAAGGTTCCGGCCGGTATCGACGTCGCGCTGGTCCTCGCGGAGGGCGCGGAGCTGTACGAGCGGGCCGCCGCCGGTGTGCCGAAGCGGGAGGGGCGCGAGGCGGTGCTGGCCGCCGTGGACGCGCTGCGCGACGCGGGCCGCCCGGAGGCCGAACGGCTCGCCGCCGCGCTGACCCCCGAGGTCGACGAGGTGCTCGGCCGGTACCCCCTGCGCGAACTGGTCACCGCCTCCCGGCCGATGCCACTGCTCGTCGAACGCCGGCGCGCGCTGTACGGGTCGTGGTACGAGCTCTTCCCGCGCTCCGAGGGAGCGCACCCGGAACCGGCCGTGCCCGCGAAACCCGCCCGCACACCGCGGTCGGCCGAGGCGGCGGGCGGGGGGAGCGGCCCCGCGGCGGAGGCGGGTCTCGCCGCCCCGGCCCCGCGGATGGTCAGCGGCACCTTCCGTACGGCCGCCGAGCGGCTCCCGGCCGTAGCGGCGATGGGGTTCGACGTGGTCTACCTGCCCCCGATCCATCCGATCGGCACCACCCACCGCAAGGGCCCCAACAACAGCCTCTCCCCCACCGCGGGCGACCCGGGGGTGCCCTGGGCGATCGGTTCGGCCGAGGGCGGTCACGACGCCGTCCACCCCGATCTCGGCACGCTCGAGGACTTCGACCACTTCGTGCGGACGGCCCGCACCCTGCGGATGGAGATCGCACTGGACTTCGCGCTCCAGTGCTCGCCGGACCATCCCTGGGTGACCGAGCACCCCGAGTGGTTCCACCACCGCCCCGACGGATCCATCGCCTACGCCGAGAACCCGCCGAAGAAGTACCAGGACATCTACCCGATCGCGTTCGACAAGGACATGGCCGGCATCGTCGCGGAGAGCGTCCGGGTCCTGCGGTTCTGGATGGACCGCGGCGTACGCATCTTCCGTGTCGACAATCCGCACACCAAGCCGGTCGTCTTCTGGGAGAAGGTGATCGCCGACGTCAACCGCACCGATCCGGACGTGATCTTCCTGGCCGAGGCGTTCACCCGGCCCGCGATGATGCGCACGCTGGCCGCGGTCGGCTTCCAGCAGTCCTACACGTACTTCACGTGGCGTAACACGAAGCAGGAACTCACCGAGTACGCCCTGGAGCTCGCGGGCGAGAGTGCCTCGTACATGAGGCCGAACTTCTTCGTGAACACGCCCGACATCCTTCCCGGTTACCTCCAGGACGGCGGCCGCCCGGCCTTCGAGGCGCGGGCCGTGCTCGCCGCCACGCTCTCCCCCTCCTGGGGTGTGTACGCGGGATTCGAGCTGTGCGAGAACACCCCGGTGCATCCCGGGAGCGAGGAGTACCAGGACTCGGAGAAGTACCAACTCAGGCCCAGGGACTGGGATGCGGCGGAGCGTGAGGGCCGCTCACTGGCCCCTCTGATCACCTCGCTCAACCGGATCCGGCGTCGCCACCCCGCGCTCCAGCAACTGCGCGACGTCCACTTCCACCACGTCGACAACGGGGCGCTGATCGCCTACAGCAAGCGTTCCGGTGCGGACGTCGTCCTGGTGGTCGTCAACCTCGACCCCCACCACACCCAGGAGGCCACGGTCTCGTTGGACATGCCGCGCCTCGGCCTCGACCGGCACGAGAGCGTGCCGGTGCGCGACGAGCTCACCGGCGCCACCTATCACTGGGGCAGGACCTTCTATGTGCGTCTGGAGCCGGGTGTGACACCCGCGCACGTCGCCGTCCTGCGACCGTCCCCGCCGACCGGAGGGTCACCCACACCATGATCGTCAATGAGCCCGTCCACGACCTGTTCGAGGACACTCCCGCCAAGGACCGCGATCCCGACTGGTTCAAGCGCGCCGTCTTCTACGAGGTACTCGTCCGGTCCTTCCAGGACTCCAACGGCGACGGCGTCGGCGACCTCAAGGGTCTGACCGCCAAGCTCGACTACCTGCAGTGGCTCGGTGTCGACTGCCTCTGGCTGCCCCCCTTCTTCAAGTCGCCTCTGCGCGACGGGGGTTACGACGTCTCCGACTACACCGCCGTGCTGCCCGAGTTCGGCGACCTCGCCGACTTCGTGGAGTTCGTCGACGCCGCGCACCAGCGCGGCATGCGCGTGATCATCGACTTCGTCATGAATCACACCAGCGACCAGCACGACTGGTTCCAGCAGTCCCGCACCGACCCCGACGGGCCGTACGGTGACTACTACGTCTGGGCCGACGACGACAAGCAGTTCCCGGACGCGCGGATCATCTTCGTCGACACCGAGACGTCCAACTGGACGTTCGACCCGGTGCGCAAGCAGTACTACTGGCACCGGTTCTTCTCGCACCAACCCGATCTCAACTACGAGAACCCGGCCGTGCAGGAGGAGATCATCTCGGCCCTGCGCTTCTGGCTGGACCTCGGCATCGACGGGTTCCGGGTGGACGCCGTCCCGTACCTCTACCAGCGCGAGGGCACCAACTGCGAGAACCTCCCCGAGACCCACAACTTCCTCAAGCGGGTCCGCAAGGAGATCGACGCCAACTACCCGGACACCGTGCTGCTCGCCGAGGCCAACCAGTGGCCGGAGGACGTCGTCGACTACTTCGGCGACTTCCCGGCCGGCGGCGACGAGTGCCACATGGCGTTCCACTTCCCGGTGATGCCGCGGATCTTCATGGCCGTCCGGCGCGAGAGCCGCTACCCGGTCTCGGAGATCCTGGCGAAGACCCCGGAGATCCCCTCCGGCTGCCAGTGGGGCATCTTCCTGCGCAACCACGACGAGCTCACGCTCGAGATGGTCACGGACGAAGAGCGCGACTACATGTACGCGGAGTACGCCAAGGATCCGCGCATGCGGGCCAACATCGGCATCCGCCGCCGCCTCGCCCCCCTGCTGGACAACGACCGCAACCAGATCGAGCTGTTCACCGCCCTGCTGCTGTCCCTCCCCGGCTCGCCGATCCTCTACTACGGGGACGAGATCGGGATGGGTGACAACATCTGGCTCGGTGACCGCGACGCCGTACGCACCCCGATGCAGTGGACCCCGGACCGCAACGCCGGCTTCTCCTCCAGCGATCCGGGGCGGCTCTACCTCCCCACGATCATGGACCCGGTCTACGGGTACCAGGTCACCAACGTCGAGGCGTCCATGGCCTCACCGTCCTCACTGCTCCACTGGACACGGCGGATGATCGAGATCCGCAAGCAGAACCCGGCCTTCGGCCTCGGCTCGTACAGCGAACTGCCGTCGTCGAACCCGGCGGTCATCGCCTTCACCCGCGAGTACAAGGACGACCTCGTGCTGTGCGTCCACAACTTCTCGCGCTTCGCGCAGCCGACGGAGCTCGATCTGCGCGCCTTCGACGGGCGTCATCCGGTGGAGCTGATCGGCGGGGTCCGTTTCCCCGCGGTCGGACAGTGGCCCTACCTGCTGACCCTGGCCGGGCACGGTTTCTACTGGTTCCGGCTGCGGAAGGACGTTCCCGTCGGCTGACCGAACCGGTCGGCCGGCCGGCGGCGCCTCGCCTTCCGGCGCCGCCCGCGGGGCGGTTTCCGCCGCCCCGCACGGGGCACTCTCCCCCATATCGAGCTCTTCCGGGCTCCCTCCGGGCCCTTCGGGCCCATTGATCGAGTCCGTACGGACCATCCTCTCCCGACACGTCCCGCACAGCCGGACAGCCATTGCCGCAATCCGGGACACTCTTCGCATCCTGTGGTGTGCCCGGGGAAAGGACGCGATGCCATGTCGGAGGCTGCATCCACTCGAGTCGCCCTGGCGAAGAGCACAACAACGACACAGTCGACGAGACGAAGTCCCGCGAGCGCCTCGGGCACGACGGCGCTGCTGCCGTCACTCGTCCCCCTGCTCCACGAATGGCTGCCACGGCAGCGCTGGTTCGCGGGCAAGGGCCAGCCGGTCACCGGCTTCTCCCTCGTCGCGGCCACCGAGATACTGCCGCTGGACGCCTCCGCCGCGGGCCCCGGCCTGCTGCATCTGCTCGTCCGCGCCCACCAGCCGAGCCGTACCCCGCAGTCGCACGAGGACTGCTACCAGCTCCTGCTCGGCGTGCGCACCACACTGCCGCCGCGGCTGGCCGGGGCCCGCATCGGGCAGGTCGCGGACGGCCCGCTGGCCGGCCGCACCCTGTACGAGGGCCTGCACGACCCGCGCGTCGCCGACCTGTTGCTGGAACGATTCCGTAACCCGGGTTCGCTCGGCCACCTCACCTTCGAACAGGCCGTGCCGATCCCGGCGGGACTGCCCCCGCGCGTCCTGGACACCGAGCAGTCCAACTCCTCGCTGGTCTACGGCGACGCCTACATCCTGAAGATCTTCCGGCGGGTCTTCCCCGGCATCAACCCCGACCTGGAGCTGCCTCTCGCACTCGGCCGCGAGGGGTGCCGCCGGGTGCCCGCCCCGGTCGCCTGGTTCGAGGCGGAGACCCCTGAGCCGCTCACCCTCGGGGTGTTGCAGCCGTTCCTGCGCGGAGCCGCGGACGGCTGGCAGCTCGCCCTGGCCTCGCTCACGGCGGGACGCGACTTCGTGCCCGAGGCGCACGCGCTGGGCCGGGCCACGGCCGAGGTCCACACGGCCCTGGCGGCGGCCCTGCCGACACCCGCGCTCGCCCAGGAGCGGACCGGCCACCTGGTGGCCGGGATGATCGAGCGGCTGGAGAGCGCCGCGCAGGCGGTCCCGGCCCTCGTGCCGTACGTACCGGGGCTGCGCACCGCCTTCGACGCCGTCGCCGCGCTGGGCCGTACGGGAAAGGGATGGGCCGCGCAGCGGATCCACGGCGACCTGCACCTGGGGCAGACCCTGCGCGGGCCGGACGGTTTCTGGTCGCTCATCGACTTCGAGGGCGAACCGGCCCGTCCGCTGCACGAGCGCCGCAGCCCGCAGCCGCCGGTACGTGACGTCGCGGGCATGCTCAGGTCCTTCGACTACGCGGCCCGCTCGCACCGGCCGTGGAACCCCGAGTGGGCGGCCCGCTGCCGTGCCGCGTACTGCGAGGGCTACGCCCGGGCGGCGGGCACCGACCCGCGCGGCGAACCGGAGCTGCTGCGCGCCCACGAGACCGACAAGGCGGTGTACGAGGTCCTGTACGAGGCCCGGCACCGCCCCGACTGGCTGCCCGTCCCGATGGCCGCGATCCACCGCCTGGCCGGCACGCCCGTGTGACCCTCCCCTCCCCTCCCTCACGCCCGTCCCCCACCCCCCGAGGAGGCAGTCCCTGTGACCGCCCGCAAGCCGTCCCGCACGTCGCCCGAGTCCGCTCCCGAGCCCGTCGAGGTCCCGCCCGCCGCGCCGCCCGTGACCGCCGAGGTCGGCGCGCCGTCCTCCGACACGCCACCGCCCGCCAAGCGCAGGGCGAAGCGCACCACCGCCGCCAAGACCACCGCGGCCGGCAGGGCCACCACCGCCAATACCCGCGCGGGTACCAGGACCACCGCCGCCAAGGCCCCCGGCACCACGTCAGCGGGTGCCGGAACCGCGGCCGCGAAGGCCACGGCCGCCGGGCGCCTCCCCGCCGACCGGCCCGTCCCCCGCGACGCGCCCGCCGCCGCCGGAACCCCGGCCGTTCCTGCGCCGGAGCCCGCCGCCACCGGCACACCGCCCCGTCCCCGGCGCGGCGGTGGGAGCAAGGACGCCCTTCCGGCCGCGGCTCTGGCCGACACCGACCGGAGCCGGCTCCTCGCCGGTGAACACCATGCTCCGCACGACGTCCTGGGCGCCCACCCCGCCCGGGGCGGGGTCGTCGTCCGGGTCCTGCGCCCCTTCGCCCGCTCGGTGACCGTGCTGGCGCAGGACGTGCGGGCCGAGCTGCAGAACGACGGCGACGGCTTCTTCTCCGCCGTCCTGCCGATGCCGTCCGTGCCGGAGTACCGCCTGCTGGTCGCCTACGACGACAACGAGATCGAGGTGGAGGACCCGTACCGCTTCCTGCCGGCGCTCGGTGAGCTCGATCTGCACCTGATCGGCGAGGGCCGGCACGAGGAGCTCTGGCGGGCGCTCGGCGCACAGCCGATGGAGCACCAGGGTGTGCCGGGCACCCGCTTCACCGTCTGGGCTCCGAACGCGCGCGGCGTCCGTGTCACGGGCGACTTCACCTACTGGGACGGCACGGCCTTCCCGATGCGCTCGCTGGGTTCCACGGGGGTGTGGGAGCTGTTCCTCCCCGGGGTCGGCGAGGGGGCCGTCTACAAGTACGACATCTGCCGGCCCGACGGTTCGCACACCCTGCGCGCCGACCCGATGGCCCGGCACACGGAGGTGCCGCCCGCGACGGCCTCGGTGGTGACGGCCTCGCACCACGTGTGGCAGGACGGGGACTGGATGGCGCACCGGGGCGACCGGCCGGTGCACGAGTCCCCCTTCTCGGTCTACGAGGTGCATCTCCCCTCCTGGCGGCCGGGCCTGAGCTACCGTGATCTCGCGGCCCAGCTCCCCGCCTACGTGCGGGAGCTCGGCTTCACCCACGTCGAGCTGATGCCGGTCTCGGAGCACCCCTTCGGCGGCTCCTGGGGTTACCAGGTCACCGGTTTCTACGCGCCGACGTCCCGCATGGGGACCCCGGACGACTTCCGCTTCCTGGTCGACGCCCTGCACGGGGCGGGCATCGGCGTCCTCATGGACTGGGTGCCCGCGCACTTCCCGCGCGACGACTGGGCCCTCGCCGAGTTCGACGGCCGCCCGCTGTACGAGCACTCCGATCCGAGGCGGGCGGCACACCCCGACTGGGGCACCCTGGAGTTCGACTACGGCCGCACCGAGGTCCGCAACTTCCTGGTCGCCAACGCCACGTACTGGTGCGAGGAGTTCCACATCGACGGCCTGCGGGTCGACGCCGTGGCCTCGATGCTCTACCTCGACTACTCGCGCGAGGACGGCCAGTGGACGCCCAACGAGTACGGCGGCCGGGAGAACCTGGACGCGGTGGCCTTCCTCCAGGAGATGAACGCGACCGTCTACCGGCGCAATCCGGGCGTGGTCACGATCGCGGAGGAATCGACCGCCTGGAGCGGCGTCACCCGCGCCACGCACGACGTCGGGCCCGACGGACTCGGCGGCCTGGGCTTCGGGCTGAAGTGGAACATGGGCTGGATGCACGACTCGCTGGTGTACATGTCGAAGGAACCGGTGCACCGCAAGTACCACCACGACGAGATGACGTTCTCGATGGTGTACGCGTACAGCGAGAACTACGTGCTGCCGATCTCGCACGACGAGGTGGTGCACGGCAAGCAGGCCCTGGTCTCCAAGATGCCCGGCGACTGGTGGCAGCGGCGCGCCGACCACCGTGCCTACCTCGGCTTCATGTGGGCCCACCCCGGTAAGCAACTCCTGTTCATGGGCCAGGAGTTCGCCCAGGGCGCCGAATGGTCCGAGAGCCACGGCCCCGACTGGTGGCTGCTGGACGAGACGTACGAGGCCTCCGCCGACCACCGGGGCGTCCGCACGCTGGTCACCGACCTGAACGCGGTGTACGGGGCGCTGCCCGCGCTCTGGCAGCGCGACACGTCCCCGGAGGGTTTCTCCTGGATCGACGGCGGCGCGGCGGAGGACAACGCGCTCTCCTTCGTGCGCTACGACGCGGACGGCTCACCGCTGATCGCGGTCTGCCACTTCTCGCCGGTGGTGCGGCACGACTACCGCATCGGCGTGCCGGACGGCCCCGAGGCGTGGGCCGAGATCATCAACACGGACGCGGCACGGTACGGCGGCGGCGACGTGCGCAACGAGGGCCCGCTGAAGCCGGAGGCGGCACCGTCCCACGGCAGGGACACCAGCATCACGCTGACGCTCCCGCCGCTGGCGACGGTGTGGCTGCGGCCGGCCTGAGGGGCGGCGCGGGGCGACACATCCGGTCATCCCGGAGTGCCGCCCCGGCTCCTCCGCAGACGCAGGTGGCCGGACCCCGAGCCTAACGCGCACCACGCCGGAGGCCGTCGACACCTCGACGCAGGAGTCTCCCTCGCTGCTGTTGCTGTAGCTGCCTGGGCGTGCAGCACCACCCCCGCGGGGCGTCCTTCGAGGGCGACCGCACCGCCCCCAGGCCGTACGGCACCCCCGTTCGGCCGACCGGCGGTCAGGGGGCCTGGACGTAGCAGGTGTAGGAGCCGGCGACCGTCGTCCTCGTCCCGCCCGCGCCCGGCGTCCGGCCGACCAGGACCGAGACGGTCACGCTGGACTCCCCCACGAAGCTGAACCCCTCCGCATAACGGCCGCCGCGCCGCCAGTCCTGCGGCGCGGCGGTGTAGGCACGCCCGCACTGCTCCCTCGCGTAGGTGTCACCGTTCACGGTCTCCTGCTTGCCGGGGAGGCTCCGGTCCACCTTCACCTGGGCCAGCACCCGCAGATCATGTCGGTCCGCGCAGTCGACGGGCCGCACAATCGCCTCGGAGCCCAGTCCGGTGTCGCCGGTGGTGGCGCACCGTCCGCCCTTCAGCGTGCCGACGAAGACCAGCACCTTGCCGGCGTCCTCGACCGGTTCTCCGCCCTTCCCCGGCCTCCCGTCCTTCACGGGCTCGCCGAAGGCCGAGAGGCTGTACGCCGCACGCAGCGTCCGCACATCGCCAAGGAGCTTCCGCTCGTGCAGCCGGTCCAGTACGGGAGCGAGGTCGGCGGTCGCGGAGGCCAGCCGCCCGACGGCGTCCAAGCGCACCGTCAGCCGGACGGGCTCTGTCCCCCAGCCGTCCGGGATGCGCTGGAAGTCACGCGGAAGCAGTTCGGCCGCCACCTCGGGGAGCGCGGTCACCCGGTACACCCGACTGCCGTCCTCCTGCCGCTCGGGCCGCTCCCGGGGGATCACCCGGGGCACGAGATCCGCGAGGGTGCCGCTGTAGGGCGCCGCGTCCCCGGCGGCATGCGCGGCGATCACACCGGTGGCCTCGCCCAGCCGGTTGACGGCCTCGGGCGTGTACTTCAGCCAGGCGGACCTGCCGTGCCGGACGTAGACGTCGTCACCGGCGGTGGCCATCACCTGCCCGCCCTGGGGAGCGGCACCAAGAAGCTTCAGGGTGTCCTTCGAGACGTTCCGGCCGGCGCTGAGGCCGATGTTCGCGCGTGACGTCCCGCTCGCGTAGTCCTGGCTCCCCCGCGCCCGGTACACGGCGTCACCGCCCGCCGTCCCGTACGTCAGGGTCGACACGAAGGCTGCGGTACCCGCCCCGCGCGTCGCGTCCGTCGCCGCCTGGAACTGCTCGGCGAGCGGCTGTCCGTAGACCGCCTTCCCCGCCTCGGCCTTGTCCGCCGTGCCGCATCCGGCCATCCCGATGATGACCGGCAGCAGCAGCGCGAAGGCCGCTCCCCGGTGTCGTACGGTCTTCAGTATCCCCACCCCTTGTGCCTGTTCAGGACAGTGATACTCCTTCGCCCTCACCCCCACGACACCAGCACGGAATGATCACACCGCACACACGCGGAAGGCCGGGTCCGCCCCGGGCAGACGGATGCGGCCGGTACGGGAGTCCCGTACCGGCCGCATCACAGGCTCTACGCTCGGATCCGCGAGATGGTGTACCGATCCCTTCAGCCACATCGCATCGAGTTGACTGGACACGTCCCCGGAGGGCTTCAGCTGGATCGACGGCGGCGCGACGTGGAGGAGAATGCGCTCTCGTTCGTCGAGCTCCGGGCTTCGAGAGCCGATGCGGGCTCCGGGGTCCGAGCTGCGGGACCGACCGGCTCACTCTTTCGTGGGTACACGGAGGGGGCCCGGCCCGGCGCTCGAGCTCCGGGATCCGGCGGCCGGGATGCGGGCTCCGGGATTCGAGCGCTCTTGGTCAACCGGTAGGGGAAAGAAGGGGGTTGGGAAAACCTCCCCACCCTCCCCGCCCCGTCACGACCAGCCGGTATGACTAAATGTGATCAGCTTGCCACGTGACGTCACACCTGCTTACGGCGCCTCCGACGAAACGACCCCGACACGGTGCGACCAACACCGGGCCGGGGTCTCACCCCAAGATCGAACGGAAGACGATCTCGTGGCTACCGAGCACCCTAGTCCCGCCCTGCGCGCCCCTGCATCCTCCCGCCCGTACCCGAAGGCCCACCGCGGCTACGGCAAGCGCTCGGTCCCGGACCAGCGCCCGCCGCACGCCGACGACTTCGCGCCGCTGCCCGAGCGTGAGCGCCACATCGCGGGATACGTCGACCACCTCCCCGACGGCGCGGCCATGGACATCAAGACGTTGGCCAAGCACCTTCCGCTGTGCGGTCAGATGGCCGTCGGCAGCGCCCTCAGGGCCCTGACCGTCGCCGGTCACCTGCGGCGCGCACAGGGCCAGGCAGGCGAGGGCGAGAGCCGCTGGGTCACCCGCACGTACTGGTCCCGCACCGCCCGGGACAACGAGTGGTGGGACGCCTTCGTCAAGGCCGAGAACACCCGGGCCGCCCAGGAAGCCGCAGCGCTCCCGGCCGTGTCCCCGCCGCCGTGCTCCCCGCCCCCCACCGACGAACCCCCCGCCGCGCCGCCCGCGCCCCAGCCCGCGCCCGCCGTGCCCGCCGTGCCCGCCGCGCCCGCCGTGCCCGCCGTGCCCGCCGTGCCCGCCGTGCCGCAGCAGCGGGCCTCCGAGCCCACCCCGGACGGCCCCTCGCCCGCCTATCTGGCCTTGGCCCGACTCGGCCGCGACGAGCCCCGGTTGGCCCTCTCCGGCGCCGACTGCACCGCCTTGGAGGAGTTGGCCACCGCCTGGCTGGACCGGGGCGTGACCACGGACTACCTCACCCACGCCCTCACCGCCGGGCTCCCCGACCGGGTCGACTCCTCCGTCGGCTTCGTCCGCCGCCGCCTCCGCGACAAGATCCCGCCCCGCCTGCCCGCAGCCTCGGCCCCGGCCGTATCCGGCGCCCCCGTACGCCGTCTGATGATGGAGTGCACCGAATGCGGCACACCCGGCTCCTCCGCGGCACTCCCCGACGGCCTCTGCCGCCCCTGCCGCACGCCCGCCTCCGGAGCGGCCCCGGAGGCTCCCGCCGACCCGCCCACCGAACGTGACATCCACGCCCTGGTCGGCAACCTCCGCGAGCTGCTGAAAGCCCCCTGAGCGCAACGCGCCGAACGGGCGTCAGGGAGCCGGAGGGCCGGTACGACGGCTCTACTTCACTCGTTCCGCGCGCGAGGCCCCGGAGCCCACCGGGGCACAGGGTTGGCCGGAGCGTCGAGCCAGACCACGTGGCCGCGGTGATCCACGGTGAGGCCGAACCGGTCGAAGTCCGGTTGGCCCTGCTGGTACCACCACCGCCACGCGGCCTCCAGTTCACGCCACAGGTCGCGACGCCCTGACTGCACGACGCGGAAGGAGGTCTCCCCGCTCGTGTAGTCGGCCGACGCCCAACTCGTCCTTCCCCTGTCGAACAGCCACAGCCGGTAGGAGTCCTCCCGTACGTCCGACACACGGCAGAACATGTCCGGGACCTGCACACCGATCGCGAACATGTGGATCCACTCGCCCACGTCGTCGGGTGACAGTGTCGTCCTGGACTCCACGCCGCCGGCGGGCCAGAGGTCCTCGTCGAGGAAGTCGCTCGCGGGCGGCAGGTTCTTCCTCTGCTCGCGGAGCCGCATGAAGGCGGACGAGCCGACGAACCGGCCGGTCAGCACTCCGGCCTCCGTGACCGTGAGCCTGGCCACCGCCTCGCCCCCGTACACAGGCCCCCACGGGGCCACGATCACCGCCCCCGGTTCGGTCTGGCCCACCCACCGGCCCGGAATGCTCCCGACCGAGCACGTGGCGATGATCCGGTCGTACGGCGCGTCCTTGCCGTAGCCCCGCGCGCCGTCGCCGACGATGGCTTTCGGGTGGAAATCCGCAGCCATGAGCCGGGCGCGGGCCGTGGCTGCGATCCGCTCGTCCACCTCGACCGTGACGACGTTCATGTCTCCGAGCCGGTGGCACAGCAGAGCGGCGTTCCAGCCCGTGCCCGTGCCGACCTCCAGCACCCGGTGACCGGCCTCGACGTCCAGCGCCGCGAGCATGGAGAACACCATCGTGGGCATCGAGTTGGAGCAGGACGGCGTACGACCCCGGCCAGGGCCCGTGTGCTTCCCGTCATCCCACTGTGTCGTGATCGGAGCATCCGTGTACACGGTCTTCCACCACAGTTCCGGGTCCTCCGACCGAACCACCTGGTCGTCCTGGCGGTTCGCTCCCGCTCTCCCCGGCCAGATGACATCCGGGACGAAGAGGTGACGGGGCACCGCCTTGAAGGCCGGCAGCCAGTCGGAAGCCAGCACACCCTTTTTCATGAGCCCGGAGGCCAGCCCGTCAGGACCGGCCTCCGACATCGTCTTCTCGGACACGGTCAGCGCCCGTCCGCCGGTGTCTGCCCGTCGCTGCTGTTACCGCCTTCGTCGGAGCCACCTCCGCCGTGCTTGTTACCCGAGTCGCTGTCGTCCTGCGGGTTTCCTCCGTCGGCCTGGAGCATCCAGAACGGGCTCATAGAGGTGTCCTCTCGGTGTTTCGTCGAATCGTTCTCTTGCGACCCGCCCTGCCGAGGGCGGGGTGGGGCCCCGCCTCCCCGGCGTCGTACCGAGCACCGGGAGGCGGGAGATCAGGGGATGGCGGTGTCCTTCGCGGCGAAGTGGTCCCGGACCATGCGGTCCAGCTCGGCGATGCAGGCCTCGCAGCCGTACATCGGCGCGTCCATCCCGCGTGACGAGACGGGCCCGAGCCACGTCACCAGCAGTCCTGAGCCTCGGCAGTACAGCCAGCACCTGCCTGCCACCCACTGCCGGCCGCCCGTTTCGGACCGGCCAGGACTCGGCCGGGCCCAGGGGGCGGAGTCATGCGAGGGCAAGACAACCCGGACAGTTCACGGCGCGAGTCCATACGTCCTTCTCGTCACCGGCCTCACCGGCACCGCATACCGACGTCACCTCACGAGAGCGCTCGGGGTCATCGAACGGGCCGGTGAGTTTGTGCACGGTCATCACGTCCTCCCCGACCGTGCCCGCCGCCCACACCGGCGTCTCCTCGGATTGCACCTTCGTGCTCATGTCCCGCCTTTCTGCCGTTGCCTGTCTAGCCTTCCGACCGCCACCAACTGCTGTTCATCCGCATCGGTTGCGGGTCGGATTCTCCGGAAGTGGACGCGCCACGCGGGACCGACCAAGGGGCTCATTTCGTTGAGAGGGGCGCATCCACATCCCGAACCGTGCCCGGGGATTGTCGTAGTGCCGATCGAAGATGACCGGCCTCACGTCGATCGCTTCCGGTCCGGCGGAAGCGAGTGCGCATTTCACGCTTCGCGGTCGGTTCGCCACGGGATTCTTCGCCCTCACTCCCGGTCGGCTCTACGGTGCGGATGGTTTGCGATCTCCTCGTTGCAACTCCGGACCGTGACGACGCTCCCTGCCGCATGCGCTGACACTCGCTGCCGCTTCAGCGCCCCGCACACGTCGCAACCCTCCACAGGCACGGGCTCCGGGGCAGGCGCGTAAAGCGCCGGTACAGCCGTGGGGTCACTCACCGTTCGAACTCCCTTCCGTAGTCCGACCTCGACCTCCTTGAGCACGTGCGTGCTCGGCATGGCGTATCCGGTGCGTGGTACCCAGTCCGGGACCAGTCGCCAGAACGCATCCGCATCGATCGGCGCGACCGGCTCGTCCGCGTCGCTGCGGCGTTGCCGGGCGGTGGGTGACCGGGGAGTGTGCTTCCAGGGCACGACCCACTCCTCTCTGTAGTCGCATCGCTACGGGGCCCGCCCAGCGTGACGTAGAGTCAGGAGCCCTTCAACTGGGCAATACAGAAGGAAGGATTGGGCGGCGGAATGGTCAACCGCAAGGAATTGGACCCTGGGAGCAGCCCTCGAGCAGCCTTTGGCGCCCACCTGCGCAGGTTGCGGGAGGATCGAGGCTGGAATCAGGAAGAGCTGGCCGAGAAGCTGGCATATTCCGGTCAGCATATTTCGGCTGTCGAAACCAGCCGGAAGCCGCCGACTCTCCCCTTCTCCCGCAAAGCCGATCTCGTCTTCGGCATCACCGGTTCCGCCGATTCGCTCGAGCGCGAGTGGCGCGACATGCGACACGGCTCGCTACTGGAAGGCTTCCCCGAGTACGTGGGACATGAGGGCCGAGCAGTAGAGATTCGGCTGTTCGAGATCGGGATCATTCCCGGCCTGCTTCAGACACCGGATTACGCACGGGTGTTGGCGAACAGCGCCGTGCGGCGGGGTGCCATCACGCCTGAGCAAGCGGATGAGCGCGTTTCGTTCCTGGCGGAGCGACAGGCGGCGCTGGTGCGGCACCAGCCACCCATGATGTTCGTGACCATGGACGAAAGCTGCCTCCGTCGGCCCGTTGGCGGGTCCTCGGTCATGGCAGCCCAGCTGGAGCGTCTGGTCGAGTTCGCCGAGCTGCCGAACACGGTGCTACAGGTGGCACCGTTCGAGATAGGCGCACGACGCACGTTCGACCTGCCCGTCAACCTCTTGACGCTGCCGGATCGGTCCGTGATCTGCTATGCCGAGTCGCAGGCTCAGGGGCACCTGGACCGAGAGAGTACGTCCGTGATGCCCATGCTGACGGCCTACCATCAGCTCCAGGCCGAAGCACTGTCGCAAGCGTCATCCGTGACCATGATCAGCCAGTTGTGAAAGGGCACCACGTGACCACCGAATCCCCCCGCTGGTTCAAGTCCTCGTACAGCAACAACGGCGGCAACTGCATCGAGGTCGCCGCCAACCTCGTCGTCTCGCACGGCGTGGTTCCCGTGCGTGACTCCAAGGACCCGAGCGGCCCAGTTCTGCACTTCGCCGCCTGCGCGTTCGCTTCGTTCGTCGCCGACGTGAAGGCCAGGGAGTCCGCCATCATCTGATCTGCTCCAGGCACCCGACCAGAACCCCGCCGCTCCACCAGCTTCGGAGCGGCGGGGTTCTTCGCTCGGCGAGGTCACACCACGACAACGGGGAACCGGCCTGCACCCTGCGGCCTCCACCAGGCGCGGCCGGTGTCCGCCAGGACGGTCCCGTCAGGCGTAGATCGGTACCACCTCGACCCTGGCCCCCATCCCCTGCAGCGCCAGCGCGGTCTGCAGCAGGGACACCTGGGAGAAGGCGAACAGTGAACCCGCGGTGATCGAGACGCCGTACTTCAGGCGGATGGCCAGGACGACGGTCGGCGTGGCCAGGATGTCCTCGGGCCGCAGATCCGAGCGCAGCCCGGCGACGCGGGCGAGGAACTTCCTCAACGTGATGCTCACGCCGGGCGGAGTGGTGAAGGTGCCCGACTTCGGGGTCGCGGCGCTGCTCGGTACCGGCGGCGCTCATCCGTATCTCACGCAAGAGGGGATGACCGTGGGCACTTCCGGCCTACATGTCCCCCACGCTGGTCGATGCGACACTCCGCTATCGCGGGACGGACACGACCGCGCTCGCGGGCATCGAGGATTTCGTGAAGCGCCTGAATCGCTTCGACAGAGCGTAGGGGGCCAGCTGTTCGGGCAGGTTCCCCCGCATGGACAGCTGGCCCGGCGGCCTCTGAGTCGGCCTGGTCTCAAGCCGCCGGGAGCACGTCCTCGAGCTCCTGGAGCAGCCTGCGCTTCGGGCGGGCGCCCACCATCGACTTGACCGGTTCCCCGCCCTGGAACACCATCAGCGTCGGCATCGAGAGGACGGCGTAGCGGCTCGCGATGCCCGGGTTGGTGTCCACGTCGATCTGGACGACCTTCAGGCGGCCGGCCTCCTCGGCGGCGATCGCGCTCAGTACAGGAGCGAGTTGGCGGCAAGGGCCGCACCAGTCCGCCGTGAACTCGACGAGGACGGGGAGCTCCCCGTCCAGGACCTCGGCATCGAACGTCGTGTCGGTGACCTCGGCTACACCTTCTGCGTGGATCATCTGCCCTCGTTCTCCCAGTTGAGTTCGCATCGTGGTTCGGGGCCGCCCGGCAGATCGGCGGAAGCCTCCAGTTCGGCGCGGGCCAGCTGGGTGCCCACTTCCGTACGGACCGACTGGAGTTGGGCGATGAGTGCGTCCAACTCGCCCAGCTTGCGCCGGTAGACCGCCAGCGAGGTCGGGCAGGCGTCGCCGGCCGGGTGGCCGGCGCGCAGGCAGTCGACGAAGGGACGGGTCTCCTCCAGGTCGAACCCGAAGTCCTGCAGGGTCCGTATCTGCTGGATCAGCCGCAGATCGGCCTCGTCGTACGTGCGGTAGCCGTTGTCCGCCCGGCGGGCGTGCAGCAGTCCGCGTGATTCGTAGTACCGCAGCGTCCGTGTCGTCGTCCCGGCGCGTTCGGCCAGCTCCCCGATTCGCATACCGCGACCGTATTCCTTGACGTTCGCGTCAAGGCAAGGGCTTGACCCCGTCCACGGGTACGAAGTCCACATCCGCGATCCCCGCGGCAACGGTCCGGGCACCCAGGGCGGTGCGTCCACCATGCCGTCGTCCACATCCCGTACGGCTGAGAACCGGAGGTCCGGGCGCCTGTGTAGAACGAGTAGTACGCTGACTCCATGAACGACAGCAGCGAGGTCCCGCTCCGCGAGCTGAATCAGCAGACCTCGCGGGTCATGGCCCGCGTACAGGCCGGCGAGACGGTCACGATCACGAAGGACGGCGTTCCCATAGGGGACATCGTCCCCCGGGGTCTGCCTCTGGGGAGACCCGCGTACCCCTTCCGCACAGACCCCATGGGGCCGCTGGACCTTCCCGACCTGGGCGGGCCCGAACTCTCCGACGACGAGATCGACGCCACGCTGCGGGGCCTGGGCCGGGTCGATGACTGACATCCCCGTCGCGATCGCCGATACGAACGCGCTGTACCGCCTCTTCACCCCCAAGGACCCCCGCCACGGGGCGCACAGAGAAGCGCTGAGCAAGGTGGGGCACCTCGTTGTGCCCCCGATGGTGCTGACCGAACTGGATCACCTGCTGACCTCGAAGATCGGGGCGGGCGCCTCCATGAACGCACTCGACTTCGTGGCACGCCAGGTCGAGGTCCGCCGCTTCGAGCTCCCGGACGTCGCGTCCCACCTGCGGAGCACCATGGCCGTCATGCGCGGGTACCAGGACGCCGACAACGGCCGGGGGGTCGGCCTGACCGATGCGATGAACGTCGTACTCGCCGCCGCCTACCGCACAGCCGATCTCTTCACCTCCGACCGGCGCTTCAGGATCATGCGCCCGCTCACCGGCCACGCCGCGTTCCGGCTCCTGCCTGACGATCTGTGAGCCGGTGTGTCCTGGAAGCACCCCGAGCCATCCCGGGAACACAGGTACGGCCGGTACGGGAGTCCCGTACCGGCCGTACCTGTGTTCAGGCGTTACGCCTTGACGAGCGAGGGCTGCTGCTCCTCGCCGTCCCGGGCGTCCGGGACGTGGGGTTCGCCGCCGTGGGCGTCGTCCGTCATCGTCTTCTCGTCGAAGGGGAGCGCGCCGGAGAGGACCTGGTCCACGCGGGCCCGGTCGATCTCCTTGGTCCAGGTGCCGACGAGCACGGTGGCCACCGCGTTGCCCGCGAAGTTGGTGAGGGCGCGGGCCTCGCTCATGAAGCGGTCGATGCCGACGATCAGACCGACGCCGTCGACCAGTTCGGGGCGGTGCGACTGGAGGCCGCCCGCGAGGGTGGCCAGTCCGGCGCCCGTGACGCCCGCCGCTCCCTTGGAGGCGATCACCATGAAGACCAGCAGGGAGATCTGCTCACCGACGCTCAGCGGGTCGCCGGTCGCGTTGGCGATGAACAGCGAGGCCATCGTGAGGTAGATCGCGGTGCCGTCGAGGTTGAAGGAGTATCCGGTCGGCACGGTGATGCCGACGACGGGCTTGCTGACACCCATGTGCTCCATCTTGGCGATCAGCCGCGGCAGGGCCGACTCCGAGGAGGACGTGGACAGGATGAGCAGGAACTCGCGGCCCAGGTACTTCAGCAGGGTGAAGATGTTGACCCCGGCCACCAGCCGCAGGATCGCCCCCAGGATCACGAAGACGAAGACCGCGCAGGTGACGTAGAAGCCGATCATGATGATCGCCAGCGACTTCAGCGCGTCCACGCCGGTCTCGCCGACCACCGCGGCCATCGCGCCGAACGCGCCGACCGGGGCGACCCACATGATCATGGCGAGGATGCGGAAGACGAGGCGCTGGATGTGGCCGATGCCCCGCAGGACCGGTTCGCCGGCCGAGCCCATGGCCTGCAGGGCGAAGCCCGCCAGCAGCGCGACGAGCAGGGTCTGCAGCACCTCGCCCTCGGTGAAGGCCGAGACCATGGTGGTCGGGATGATGCCGAGCAGGAAGTCCACGGTGGACTCGCTGGCGCCCGAGGCCTGCTTCTCCCCCGCCGCACGCGCGGCCTCGGTGAGGTGGAGGCTGGAGCCGGGCTCCAGGAGGTTTCCGACGACCAGGCCGATGGCCAGGGCAACGGTCGACATCACCAGGAAGTAGCCGAGGGCCAGACCGCCGACGGCGCCGACCTTGGCGGCCTTGCGCACGGAGCCGACGCCCAGCACGATCGTGCAGAAGATGATCGGTGAGATCATCATCTTGATGAGGCTGACGAAGCCGGTCCCGATGGGCTTGAGCTCCACGGCCAGGTCGGGGGCGGCCAGTCCCACCGTGATGCCCAGCACCACGGCGGCGATCACGGCCAGGTAGAGATAGTGCGTACGGTCCCGTCGTGCGGCTGTCTCTGCCACGGGAGCCCTCCTCGGCTGTCTGCGGTCCCTCCCCCGTCCCTGGGGGCCCCGGTGACTATTCACCCCCCTGTGACGGCCGTCACCCTTGCGTTCATATCGTTCACAGACGCTTTCGAGCCACCTTGGGCCGATGCGTGCCGCACGGCAGACTGGATGCCATGCGCCTTCCCCGTACCCGCCCCCGCAGCCTGGCCGGCCAGCTCTTCGCGATGCAGGCCCTGCTGGTGGCCCTGGTCGTGGCCGGATGCGCCTTCTTCGCCTACGCCTCGGGGCGGGCCCGGGCGGAGGAGACCGCCGCCCGCCAGGTGCGGGGGGTCGCCCTCGCGATGGCCGGATCTCCGTCCGTACGTGAGGCGATCCGTACCCCCGATCCGTCCGCCGCACTCCAGCCGTACGCGGAACGGGTCCGGGCGGACACCGGCATCGCCTTCATCACGATCATGGACACGGCCGGTGTCCGCTGGACACACCCGGACCCCTCCCAGATCGGCAGGTCCTTCATCGGGCACACCGAGCAGGCCCTGCGCGGCGAGACGTTCACGGAGACGTACACCGGCACGCTGGGGCCCTCCATACGGGTGGTCACGCCGATCCGCGACGGCGGCCGGGTCGTCGGGCTGGTCAGCGCGGGCATCACCGTCGAGCGCGTCTCCACCCAGGTGCGGGAGCAGCTCGGCGCGCTGGCCGCCGCGGCGGGCGGCGCCCTGGCGCTCGGTGGGCTCGGTACGTACGTCATCAACGCCAGGCTGCGGCGGCACACGCACGGGATGAACGCCCAGGAGCTCAGCCGGATGCACGACTACCACGAGGCCACCCTGCACGCGGTGCGGGAGGGGCTGCTGATGCTGGACGGGCGGCGCCGTATCGCGCTGATCAACGACGCCGGCCGGGAGCTGCTGGGGCTCGGTCCGGACGCGGTGGGACGGACGGTCGACCAGCTGGCACTGCCCGCGCCGCTGACCGGGGCGCTCCTGGCCTCGGGGCCACGCGTCGACGAGGTCCATCTGACGGCGGACCGGGTGATCGTCGTGAACACCAGTCCCGTGGTCGGCGGCGAGCGGCGCGGCACGGTGGTGACCCTGCGGGACCACACGGAGCTGCAGGCGCTGTCCGGGGAGCTCGACTCCGAGCGCGGTTTCACGCAGGCGCTCCGGTCGCAGGCGCACGAGGCCGCGAACCGGCTGCACACCGTGGTGTCGCTGATCGAACTGGGCCGGGTCGAGGAGGCGGTGGAGTTCGCCACGGCGGAGCTGGAGCTGGCGCAGGTCCTCACCGACCGGGTCGTCGGCGCGGTCGGTGAGCCGGTACTGGCCGCGCTGCTGCTCGGCAAGGCGGCACAGGCGAACGAGCGCGGTGTGGAACTGGTGCTCGGGGAGGACAGTCTCATCGACGACGGGGCACTGCCGTGTTCGCTCGCACCGCGCGACCTGGTGACCATCCTCGGCAACCTGATCGACAACGCGGTGGAGGCCTCCTCGGACGCGTCGACGGGAGGCGCCGCGGCGGCGGGGGGCGGCGACGGATCCGTGCCGGCGCAGCGTGGCGCGACGCGGGCCCTGGTCACCGTCACCGCGCTGACCGACGCGGACGGTCTGCTGCTGCGGGTGGCGGACACGGGCGGGGGCATCGGCCCGCAGGACGCCGACGAGGTGTTCGAGCGCGGCTGGACCACACACGGCGCGGGACGCGGCCTGGGGCTGGCGCTCGTACGGCAGGCCGTCCACCGCAACGGGGGGACGGTCGCTCTGGGGCGGTCCGCGGACGGCGGCGCGGAGTTCACGGTACGGCTTCCCCTGGCGGGCCGCCCGGCGCGGGTGGTCACCGCATGATCCGGGTGCTGATCGTCGAGGACGATCCCGTCGCCGCGGACGCCCATCAGCTGTACGTGGGCCGGGTCCCCGGTTTCGAGGTGGCCGCCGTCGCCCACACCCGGGCGGCGGCCGTACGCGTGCTGGACCGGATGCCGGTGGACCTGCTGCTGCTGGACCTGTACCTGCCCGACGGGCACGGGCTGCAGCTACTGCGCTCGCTGCGGGCCGCGGGGCACGGTGCCGACGTGATCGCGGTGACGTCGGCGCGGGATCTGGCGGTGGTGCGGGAAGGGGTGTCGCTCGGCGTCGTGCAGTACGTGCTGAAACCGTTCACCTACCCCACCCTGCGCGACCGGCTCGTGCGGTACGCCGAGTTCCGGGCGGCGGCCGGTGAGGCCAGCGGCCAGGACGAGGTGGACCGGGCTCTGGCCGCTCTGCGGGTCTCCCGGCCGGCCACGCTGCCCAAGGGGCTGAGCGGGCCGACCCTGGAGGCGGTGACCACGGCGCTGCGGGCGTCCGCGGAGGGGCTGACGGCCTCGGCCGCCGGGGAGGAGCTGGGCATCTCCCGGATCACCGCGCGCCGCTATCTGGAACATCTGGTGGCGGCCGACCGTGCCGAGCGGCGGCCCAGCTACGGTCAGGTGGGCCGGCCCGAGCTGCACTACCGATGGGTGGCCGAAACTCGCTGATCCGTCCGGGGCCCCCAGCGCGGGTCCACTAGGAGGATCGCACGAAGGGTGAACTGTTAAGAACAGCCTGTAGCCAGGGCGTTCTCCACCTTCTACGGTGGGGCCGTGCACCCCACTCCACCCTTCAACGCCCCCGCCGCGCGCCGACTCCGCGAGGCGCTGGGAATGGCTCCCGGACATGTTGCGTACGGGCTCGGCGCCCAGTACGGACTCCGGATCACCGCGGAGACGGTGATGGCCTGGGAGCGCGGAGTCGCGCTGCCCGGCGAACGCGAACTGACCGCCCTCGCAGGCGTGCTGTGGTGTGCGCCCGGTGAACTGCTGGCCGACGCGAGCACCTTGCGCGAACACCGTGTGGCACGGAACGTCTCGGTGGACGAACTCGCGCGGACACTCGGCATGACGGCCGCCGCGTATCTGCGCGTCGAGGAGTCGGGCCGCTGGCGCGGCAACGAGCGCCAGGCCGCGGCCCTCCGCGAGGCGCTGGACCTGTCCGCGGCTCAGTTCCTCACGGTCACCGGCCGGAACGAGGAGCTGGGCGAGCTGCTGACCAGGGCGGTGACCACGCGCTGGCAGGCGTATGTTCGGCCGGTGGCCAAGCTCGTCCCGCTGGACCGGGTCCTGGTGCAGAACGTGCTGGAGCAGTTGCACACCGACTACCAGTCCCTGATGGTGTCGACACTGAGCTGGGACACGGCGGGCCGGGACCGCTCGGGGACGACGGGCGAGGCGGGGCGGAAGTTCCTGGGCCGGGTGGTCGAGCGGTTCTGGCACACGGCGGGCATCTGACCCGGCCCGGCCTGCTCGGGCCGGGCCGGGCGGCCGGGCGGGAAACAGGCCGGGAGGAAACGGGCGGGGGCGGACGGGGGCCAGGCCGGGCGCACGCCGACCGGGCGCGCGCCGACCGGAGGCCCCCCCCCGGCGGCCCACCGCGGGCCCGCACGGCGCTTGCGCCCCGGTGGCGGGCGTCACCGGCAAGCCCGTGCCGCCCGGGAAGTCCGGGACCGGCCAGAAGACCGACTCGGCCTCGTACATCCGGCCGGGCGCACAACGACCGGCGGCCCACCGCGGGCCCGCACGGCGCTTGCGCCCCGGTGGCGGGCGTCACCGGCACCGACAGGCCCGTGTCCCCGGGGAAGACCAGGAACCGGTCAGAAGACCGACTCGGCCTCGTACATCCGGCCGATCGGCACGGTCTTCAGCCGGGTCACGGCGTCCGCGAGCGGGGCCATCACGATGTCGGTGCCGCGCAGCGCCGTCATACGGCCGAAGTCTCCGCGGTGCACGGCCTCGACCGCGTTCCAGCCGAAGCGCGTCGCGAGCACCCGGTCGTACGCGGTGGGGGTGCCGCCGCGCTGCACGTGGCCGAGGATGACCGGCCGGGCCTCCTTGCCGAGGCGCAGTTCCAGCTCGGTGGCGAGGCGGTTGCCGATGCCCTGGAAGCGCTCGTGGCCGAACTGGTCGATCTCACCCTTGGCGTACGGCATGGAGCCCTCGGCCGGATGCGCGCCCTCGGCGACACAGATGACGGCGAACTTCTTGCCCCGCGCGAAGCGTTCCTCGACCATCTTGACCAGGTCGTCGACCTGGAAGCGCCGCTCCGGCAGGCAGATGCCGTGGGCGCCGCCTGCCATGCCGGACTCCAGCGCGATCCAGCCCGCGTGGCGGCCCATGACCTCGACGACCATGACCCGCTGATGCGACTCGGCGGTGGTCTTGAGACGGTCTATGGCCTCCGTCGCGACACCCACCGCCGTGTCGAAACCGAAGGTGCGGTCGGTCGCGGAGATGTCGTTGTCGATCGTCTTCGGGACACCCACGACGGGCATTCCGGCGTCCGACAGCATCCGGGCCGCGGTCAGCGTGCCCTCGCCGCCGATCGGGATGAGGGCGTCGATGCCGTAACGCCGGGAGAGCTCCTCGCAGTTCTCCGCGGCTTCGCGCAGCCGGTGACGCTCCAGCCGGGCCGAGCCCAGGATCGTACCGCCACGGGCCAGGATGCCGCTGACCGCATTGAGGTCGAGGGGGCGGAAGTGGCCGTCGAGGAGGCCCTTGAACCCGTCCTCGAAGCCGATCACTTCGTCGCCGTGCCCCACGACCGCGCGGTGCACGACCGACCGGATCACGGCGTTCAGGCCGGGGCAGTCCCCGCCTGCGGTGAGAATTCCGATGCGCATCCTGCTCTGTCTCCTGCTCGCTGAGGGCGGTCCCGTAGTCCCTGGTGGATCAGCGCACGGCGTCGGACGGCGGAGTGCGCCTCCCGGGCCGGGGGGCACCGCGCGAGGCGGAGACACGTCCGCATACCGGATGTATCCGGGCGTTCCGGCGACGCGGCGAGGCGCCGGGGCTGTCGCCACGCGCCCGCCGAGGGGTTACGGGACAGCCCATGGTGCCAGGCCTCCGGGGGCCCCGCGTGGAAACACCCGTACCGTGAGCCGTCACGATTGTCCCACGCCGTCCGGGGCACCCGCGCTTCCGGCTTCCGTGGGCCGCTGCGGCGGTGGGGCCCGGGGCGGCCCCGCGCGGGTGCTTCCCACCGGGCGACGGACCTGCCCCCGTAGGTATCGTCGAGGGGGCAATGCCGGGGCGCGTCCCGACTGTGGCGTCATCTGCCCGGAGGGCAGGTGGACCTTCGGGACAGACTCTGGCCGGACAGGACGGGAGAGCACGCGTGGCGCGCAGCGTGTACGTGACCGGGATCGACCGGGGAGACGGCCGTCAGGTCGTCGACCTGGGAGTCATGGAGCTACTGACGCGTCAGGTCGACCGGGTCGGTGTCTTCCGGCCGCTGGTCCACGACGGGCCGGATCGGCTGTTCGAACTGCTGCGGGCCCGCTACCGGCTCTCGCAGAGCCCGGAGACCGTCTACGGCATGGACTACCACGAGGCGTCCGCGATCCAGGCGGAGAAGGGGACCGACGAGCTCGTCTCCCGGCTCGTCGAGCGCTTCCACCGGGTGGCCCGCGACTACGAGGTGGTACTGGTACTCGGCAGCGACTACGCCGCCACGCAGCTCCCGGACGAACTGGCGCTCAACGCCCGGTTCGCCAACGAGTTCGGCGCCTCGGTGATCGCCGTGGTCGGCGGCCAGGGCCAGGACGCGGAGTCCGTGCGCTCCGAGACGCGCAACGCCTACCGGGCCTACTCCGGGCTCGGCTGCGATGTCCTGGCGGTCATCGTGAACCGGGTGGCGTCCGAGGTCCGCGAGGAGCTCGCGGAGCACCTGGCGGCCACCCTCCCGGTCCCCTGTTCGGTCCTCCCCGACGATCCGGCCCTCTCGGCGCCCACCGTCGCCCAGATCACCTCCGCGCTCGGCGGGACGGTGCTGCTGGGCGACGACTCGGGGCTGGCGCGCGACGCGCTGGACTTCGTCTTCGGCGGCGCGATGCTGCCCAACCTCCTCAAGGCGCTCACCCCGGGCTGTCTCGTCGTCACCCCCGGCGACCGGGCCGACCTGGTCGTCGGCTCGCTCGCCGCGCACAGCGCCGGCACCCCGCCGATCGCGGGCGTCCTGCTGACCCTGGACGAGCGCCCCGGCGAGGAGATACTCAGGCTGGCCGCCCGCCTCGCACCGGGAACCCCGGTCGTCGCGGTGGCCGGCGGCTCCTTCCCCACCGCGGGCGAGCTGTTCGCCCTGGAGGGCAAGCTGAACGCGGCGACGCCCCGCAAGGCGGAGACGGCACTCGGCCTCTTCGAGCGCCATGTGGACACCGGCGCCCTGCTGGAGCGGATCTCGGTGGCCCGCAGCGGCCGGGTCACCCCCATGATGTTCGAGCACGAACTCCTCGAGCAGGCCCGCGCCGACCGCCGCCGTGTCGTCCTCCCGGAGGGCACCGAGGAACGCGTCCTGCGCGCCGCCGACGTGCTGCTGCGCCGCGACGTCTGCGACCTGACCCTCCTCGGCGACGTGGACGTCATCCGTAAGAAGGCCGCGGACCTCGGGGTCGATCTCGCCGGGACCCAGCTGATCGACCCCCGGACCTCCGAGCTGCGCCAGGGCTTCGCCGAGCAGTACGCCCTGCTGCGCGCGCACCGCGGAGTGACGGCCGAGCTCGCCTACGACATCGTCTCGGACGTCAACTACTTCGGCACGCTGATGGTCCAGGAGGGTTTCGCGGACGGCATGGTCTCCGGCTCGGTGCACTCCACCGCGGCGACGATCCGCCCGGCGTTCGAGATCATCAAGACGAAGCCGGGGGCCTCGATCGTGTCCTCGGTCTTCTTCATGTGCCTCGCCGACCGCGTCCTGGTGTACGGCGACTGCGCGGTCAACCCGGATCCGGACGCGGAGCAGCTCGCGGACATCGCGGTCCAGTCGGCGGTCACCGCGGCCCGCTTCGGCGTGGAGCCCCGGATCGCGATGCTGTCGTACTCGACGGGCTCCTCGGGCACGGGCGCCGACGTCGACAAGGTGCGCCAGGCCACCGAGCGGGTGCGCGTCTCCCGGCCGGACCTGCGGATCGAGGGCCCCATCCAGTACGACGCCGCGGTCGAGCCGAGCGTCGCCGCGACCAAGCTCCCGATGTCGGAGGTCGCGGGCAAGGCGACCGTGCTGGTCTTCCCGGACCTCAACACCGGCAACAACACGTACAAGGCGGTGCAGCGTTCGGCCGGCGCCGTCGCCGTGGGCCCGGTGCTGCAGGGGCTGCGCAAGCCGGTCAACGACCTGTCGCGCGGGGCTCTGGTGCAGGACATCGTGAACACGGTGGCCATCACGGCGATCCAGGCGCAGGACGAGAAGTGACCCCGACGACCCCCGATCTCCCCAGCGAAGGTTCGCGCTCCATGACTGACCCCCACCGCGTACTCGTACTCAACTCCGGCTCCTCGTCGGTGAAGTACCAGCTCCTGGACATGCGCGACCGGTCGCGGCTGGCGACCGGCCTGGTCGAGCGGATCGGTGAGGCGACCTCCCGGCTGGTGCACACACCGGCCGCCGGCCAGGTCCGCGAGCGGACCGGCCGGATCGCCGACCACGAACAGGCGCTGAAGGCCGCCGCCCGGGAACTCGCGGCCGACGGGCTCGGCCTGGACTCCCCCGAGCTCGCGGCGATCGGGCACCGGGTGGTGCACGGCGGGCTGAGGTTCTCGGAGCCCACCGTCATCACGGACGAGGTCCTGACGGAGATCGAGCGCCTGGTACCGGTGGCCCCCCTGCACAATCCGGCGAACATCACCGGCATCCGCACCGCCCAGGCACTGCGCCCCGACCTGCCGCAGGTCGCGGTCTTCGACACGGCCTTCCACACGACGATCCCGGAGCACGCGGCGCGGTACGCCATCGATGTGGCGACCGCGGACGCGCACCGCATCCGCCGCTACGGCTTCCACGGCACCTCGCACGCCTACGTCTCGCGCCGGACGGCGGAGCTGCTGGACCGGCCCGTGGCGGACGTGAACGTGATCGTGCTGCACCTGGGCAACGGCGCCTCGGCCTCCGCGGTGGCGGCCGGCCGGTGCGTGGAGACGTCCATGGGACTGACCCCCTTGGAAGGGCTGGTCATGGGTACACGTTCGGGGGACATCGATCCGGCGGTCACCTTTCACCTGAAGCGGGTGGCGGGGATGTCGGCCGACGAGATCGACGTCCTGCTGAACAAGAAGAGCGGTCTGGTCGGCCTGTGCGGCGACAACGACATGCGGGAGATCCGGCGCCGGGTGGACGAGGGCGACGAGCGCGCGGCGCTCGCGTTCGCCATCTACGTCCACCGGCTGAAGAAGTACATCGGCGCCTATTCGGCGGTCCTCGGCCGGGTGGACGCCGTGGCCTTCACGGCGGGGATCGGGGAGAACTCGGCTCCGGTGCGGGAGGCTGCGATCGCGGGACTGGAGGGCTTCGGTCTCGCGGTGGACCCGGTCCGCAACGCCGCACGGTCCGGCGAACCGCGGCTGATCTCCCCCGAGGGCGCGGGGGTGGCCGTGGCCGTGGTGCCTACGGACGAGGAGCTGGAGATCGCCGGCCAGACCTTCGCACTGGTCCACAACTGAGCGGACCCGCGCCCCTTTGTATCTTCCACCAGACGGAATATTCCGCAGCGAAACAAACCGATAGGATCCGCCCCATGCGCCGTTCCAAAATCGTCTGCACCCTCGGTCCCGCCGTCGACTCCCATGAGCAGCTCGTCGCTCTGATCGAGGCCGGCATGAGCGTGGCCCGTTTCAACTTCAGCCACGGTACCCACGAGGAGCACCAGGGCCGTTACGACCGGGTCCGCAAGGCCGCGGCCGAGACCGGCCGCGCGGTGGGCGTGCTCGCCGACCTCCAGGGCCCGAAGATCCGCCTCGCGAAGTTCGCCGAGGGTCCCGTCGAGCTGGTCCGCGGGGACGAGTTCGTCATCACCTCCGAGGACGTCCCCGGTGACAAGTCGATCTGCGGCACCACCTACAAGGGCCTGCCCGGTGACGTCGCCAAGGGCGACCCGATCCTGATCAACGACGGCAACGTCGAGCTCAAGGTCGTCTCGGTGGACGGCCCCCGGGTCACCACGATCGTCATCGAGGGCGGTGTCATCTCCGACCACAAGGGGATCAACCTCCCGGGTGCGGCGGTCAACGTCCCCGCGCTCTCCGAGAAGGACGTCGACGACCTGCGGTTCGCCCTGCGGATGGGCTGCGACCTGGTCGCCCTCTCCTTCGTGCGGGACGCCGAGGACGTCAAGGACGTGCACAAGGTGATGGACGAGGAGGGCCGCCGCGTCCCCGTCATCGCCAAGGTCGAGAAGCCGCAGGCCGTCGAGCACATGGAGGGCGTCGTCGCCGCCTTCGACGGCGTCATGGTCGCCCGCGGTGACCTGGCCGTCGAGTATCCGCTCGAGAAGGTCCCGATGGTGCAGAAGCGCCTCATCGAGCTGTGCCGCCGCAACGCCAAGCCGGTGATCGTGGCGACCCAGATGATGGAGTCGATGATCACCAACTCGCGGCCGACCCGCGCGGAGGCGTCCGACGTCGCCAACGCGATCCTGGACGGCGCGGACGCCGTCATGCTGTCGGCGGAGTCCTCGGTCGGCGCGTACCCGATCGAGACGGTCAAGACGATGTCGAAGATCGTCGTCGCCGCCGAGGAGGAGCTGCTCTCCAAGGGCCTCCAGCCGCTGGTTCCGGGCAAGAAGCCGCGCACGCAGGGCGGTTCGGTCGCCCGCGCGGCCGCCGAGATCGCGGACTTCCTGGACGGCAAGGCCCTGGTCGCGTTCACCAAGTCCGGTGACACGGCCCGCCGCCTGTCCCGCTACCGCGCCGCGCAGCCGATCCTCGCCTTCACCACCGAGGAGGCCACGCGCAACCAGCTCGCACTGAGCTGGGGCGTCGAGTCCTACGTCGTCCCGCACGTGGACAACACGGACGCCATGGTCGACCTGGTGGACGCGGAGCTGCTGAAGCTGAAGCGCTACAACGACGGCGACACGATGGTCATCACGGCCGGTTCGCCCCCCGGCGTCCCCGGCACCACCAACATGGTCCGGGTGCACCACCTGAGCGGCGAGCGCGCCTGACCTCCCCGTACGGCGTGAGCTGTGGGCCGTCCCCCTCGCGGGGTACGGCCCACAGCTCTGTGCGGCTCCCGTACGGGTCCTGGGTGCGGCCGGCCACGTGTCCCTAGCCGTTGCCGCCGGTGAAGTAGTTCTGCAGGCCGGGTACCTTGAGCGAGCCGCCGAACTGACCGGCCTGGGTCACCTTGACCTGGGTGAAGAACGCGAACGGCACGTTCAGCGGCGGCGGGGAATCCGGGCTGAAGGTGATCGGGATGATGCCGAAGAGGTTGCCCTTCAGCTCCTCCGTGTACATCGTCACCGTGCCGTTGCGGATGGTGGAGGTCGAGCCCTCACGCGCCTTGACGTGACCGGTGGTGCCGGCCGGGCCCTTGGTCAGCTGGTGCAGATCCTTGATGTCGATGGTGGCGGTGAACTTCAGCACCTTCTTGACGGAGCCGTCGTACGTCTTCACCTCGACGATGCCCGCGTAGTCGAGCCCGTTGAGCGTGAGCAGCGAGCTCTCCAGGATCCACGGGTCGTCCGGGAGCAGCGGGATGCCCTGCTCCAGGTCGGCCGCGGCGAGCGCCTCGGGGTCGGCGGTCGGGCAGGGGAAGCGCGGTTTGGCGCCGTCCGGGATGTCCTCGTCCTTCACCGGGTCGAGGCCCTTGACGTCGTCCGTCAGCTCCTCGACGTCCTTGCCGGCCTTGTCGGCCGCCTCGCGGATGGCCCGGGCGGTCCGCTCCGCCTCTGCCTCCGCCTTGTCCGCGACCTTCCCGGCGGAGAGCTCCGGCGTCCGCGGGGTGGGCTCGGGCTCCGCCGGGGCCGTGTCCTGCGGCGCCGGGGACTGCGTGGTGGCCTCGGGGGACGGGCTCGCCGTCTCCTGCGTGGTCCCACCGAGGAGGTTCTTCAGCGCGTCACCGACGCCCAGCGGGTCGAGCGGGTTCGTCGACGTGCCGGTGGTGGGAGCCGGCTCGGGCTCCGTCGCGGCCTCGGTGCCGGCCGTAGCGTCCGCGGAGGGCCTGCCCGGGCTCGTGGAGGCGGAGGAGTCCGGGGCCGCGGTCGTGTCCTCGCCCGGCTCCGCACCCGGCGCGGGCTTCCCGTCCTCGCCGGTGCCGCCCGAGGGCGTGGTGCTCGGCGAGGGAGTGGCGCTCGGCGTGGGCGTCTCCTCCGGCTCGGCCGATTCGCTCGGCTCGTCGGAGCGGGTCACGCAGGGGCCGGGAGCGAACGGGATGTCGGTGCTGTCGTCGGCCATCGCGAGCCGGGGGGTGAGCCCCATGCCCACGAAGACGGCGGTCGGCATCGCGGCCAGCGCGAACGCCTTCTTGCCGGTCGGCATGTTCAGCTTCGTCAGCAGCGACTTCCGGGGAGCGGCGTGGCGCGGTCCTCTCCGCGCGCCCGGGCCGCCCTCCGCGGAGGTGTTCGCCGGCTGTACCTCGTCACCCCGCACGATGCCGTCCTCCTTCGGCGTCCGACACCGGGTCGAACCCGGCTGTCTGCTGCTGGGGAACGGCCGCGCCCTGGAACACGTCCCCGGGACGCCCGCCCTCCGGCCGCGCCGTCGGGGCGAGCGCACCGGCCGGGACCTCGTCCCCGGCGGGGTCGCCCGGGGCCCAGGAGACGGACAGGGCCCCACCGAGAAGGGCGAACACGAAGCCGATCAGGAAGCCGCCGATGTTGGCGACCGGTATGGAGATCAGGGCCAGCAGGATCGCGGCGACACCGGCGAACACCCGGACGATGTGGTGGAACCACATCGTGAGGCCCAGCGTGATGAGCAGGACTCCGATGATCAGCGACCCGGCACCGGCGGTGGTGGACATCGCGATCGTCATGTTGCCGAGGTGCATGTTCGCGTACGGGAAGTACGCGATGGGTACACCACCCAGAATGGTGAACAGACCCGCCCAGAACGGCCGGTTACCCCGCCAGGTGCGGAATCCCCGCCGGTAGACGGTGAGGTAGTGCTCGTTCTGCCCTGTGGACTCGGGGCTCATGGAAAACAGCTCCCTGGAACCGGTACTGCCGTGAGAAGAGAGGGGTGGGCGGCCGAAGGCCCGCACAGGGCACTCCGGCCACCCGGGCGAGTGCTTAGAAGCACTCCTTGACGCCCTTGTGCAGCCTCAGGCTCAGGTTGCTGAGCTTGAAGGTACCGGCGGTGGTCGCCCACGCCGTCTGCTTCACGTCGGACAGCGTGGCCACCTTGGCGCGCTGCGCGAAGCCGTTCGGGTTGACGGCCTTCTCCGTACCGGCCTGGATGCCGGGCTTGCCGACCGAGCCGGCCGCGACGCCGATGTCGATCTGCTCGAAGTACGCGTCCGTGTCGAGCTGGGCGACGTCCAGGTACAGGTTGGTCGCCTCGACCGGCTTCTTCGGGTCGGTACCCGCCTTCAGCTGAAGGCTGACGCTGCCGAGACCGAAGGGCAGGTCGGGGGTGACCACCGACTGGCACATGTTGGTGATCGTGGCCTTGCTGAAGCCCGACACGGCCACCGGGTGCGCCGCGTCGTTGCCCTTGAGGTCCTTTCCGACAGCGACGCTGCCGTACTGGACGAAGTCCTCACCGACGAGCTTGTCGGTGGAGACCTTGAAGCTCTGGCCGGAGACGCTGAACGACGCGGCGAGCGCACCCTGCGCCAGTCCGACACCGACAGCGGCGGTCGCGACGACGCTCGGCACCATGACCAGAGCGAAGCGCTTCCATCTCGTCCCACCGCGAACCTGGGAACTCATTGATTTCCTCCTTCTCGGACGTACATCTCCGGTACGGGCAGGGTGCCCGCCCTGGGATGGGAGAAGTGCTACGTCCTCGGGAAGGAGAGCGCCCGGACCGGAGGCGTGTACCGCATCCGAGTCACCGGCGATCACCCCCGAGCGACAGCCACTGGCCGCGCTTCTGCGCAGCCGGTTCGGACAGGCCCCGCCCAGGGGCGGGAACCCCCCTGTCCGCGATCGGCGGCACCGCCGCCGACCACCCGGTGGGGACCCAACAGGCCGCCGTCACCGACTGGCGGCCGGGATACGGGTATTGGACCGAGCGTGGCCGATCGTGGTGCATTCCCGGCCGCGACACAAGGGGGGTCGTTACTCGCTAGTAACGACCCGATAACCGGGGTGCGACAGAGGGACACCTTCCGGGCACACAGGGTGGCATCAAAGGGACACCCGTACAGGGCGATTGACACACGTAACCGGACAGATCCCGGGGGCTGCTTTACTGCCAGTAACAGCCCGCGCAAGTGTCAAGATTTGGTAAAGCGCAGGCGTCCGTTGTCGTTCACCCGGGAAAACGGCCGCGGCGCCCGGCGGGCGCCGCGGCCGTGTTGTCACATCAGAACAAGACGCGCGCCAGGGCGGTCCGCGCGGCGGCGACCCTGGGGTCCTCGGGTCCGATGACCTCGAAGAGCTCCAGGAGCCGCACCCGCACCGCGTCCCGGTCGTCGCCGGACGTGCGGCGGACCGTCTCGACGAGCCGGCCGAAGGCGTCCTCGACGTGCCCGCCCACGAGGTCGAGGTCGGCGGCGGCCGTCTGCGCGGCCGGATCGGCCGGGTTGTCCGCGGCCTCCTTGCGCACCTGCTGCGGGTCCATGCCCGCGACCCGGCCGAGGAGTTCGGCCTGGGCGAGGCCCAGCTTGGCCTCGGTGTTGGCCGGGTCGTCGGAGAGCACGTTCTTGTACGCCCGGACGGCGCCGGCGAAGTCGTTGGCGTCCAGCGCCTGCGCGGCGGCCTCCAGCAGCGCGTCGTACGGTCCCGCGGGCACCTCGGCCGGGGCGGCGTCCGCGGCGGCGCCGGGCTCGGCGTCCTGGTCCACCACGAGCCCCGTGAGGCCGAACCGCTCCTCGCCGACCTGGATGAGCTGGTCCAGCGTCTGACGGATCTGGCTCTCGGGAGCCGCACCCTGGAAGAGCGGGAGGGCCTGCCCGGCCACCACGGCGAAGACCGCCGGGATGCCCTGGATGCCGAACTGCTGCATCAGCATCTGGTTGGCGTCGACATCGACCTTGGCCAGCACGAAGCGGCCGTTGTACTCGGCGGCGAGGCGCTCCAGGAGCGGACCGAGCTGCTTGCACGGCTCGCACCACTCGGCCCAGAAGTCGATGACGACGGGCACCTCGGTGGAGCGCTGGAGGACGTCGGTCTCGAAGCCGGCCTCGTCGACGTCGATCACCAGTGAGGCGGGGGGCACTCCGCCGCCGCCACCCTGCCGGGCCGACTGCGCGCGGGCCTGCTCCGCCTTCGCCTTGGCCTCGCCGGCCGCCTTCACAGCGGCGAGGTCGACGACGCCGCTCATGGACATGTTCCTAGGCTGCATACGTACATCCTCCCCCCTGGGCGCACCGTTGCGAAAAGCGATCCGCGAACCGCCTCCGCCCACCGCCACGCCGGTGTGCGGGGCGCGCGGACGGATACGGCTCCGAGGCCCTGGAAACCCCGTACTTCTGCGCCGGGTCCCCACCCGGCCCTGTGGCTGTCGATCGGTCGTGGCGTCACGGCGGGCGAGCCGCCGTCCTTACGCTACGACCCGTAGCGTAACTGCACGCACCCCCTCCGGGGCAAGAGCACCCGGTGATCTGTCTCACGCGCACCGGGGCCGGTCAGCGGTACTTACCGGCCGGTATGGTTCGCCGCATGCCCAGCGACAGCCCCCCGGAACCCGCCCGATCGGGACGCCCCCGCAGCGTCGCGGCCGATGCCGCGATCCTGGAGGCGACCCGTGCGTCGCTGGTGGACCTCGGCTGGTCGAAATTGACGATGGGTGATGTGGCCATGCGGGCCGGGGTCGCGAAGACGACCCTGTACCGCCGCTGGGCGGGGAAGAACGAGCTGGTCGTGGACGCGGTGGCGGTCCTCTTCGACGAGCTGGAACTCCCCGATCTGGGGAGCCTGGAGGCCGATGTCGAGGCCGTCGTCCTGCAGTTCGCCGCCCTGCTGGAACGGCCGGAGACGAAGACCGCGCTGATGGCGGTCGTCGCGGAGGCGACCCGGGACGAGGCACTGCGCGACCGGATCAGGAACTCGATCGTGGCGCGGCAGAAGCGGCTGGTCCTCGAGGGCCGCGAGCGCGCCCAGAAACGCGGGGAGCTGCCCCCCGAGCCGGACAGGGCGGTGGCGGACCGCACCGCCGACCTGATCTTCGACGTGATCGCCGGAGCCGTGGTGCACCGGGCGCTGGTGAGCGCCGAGCCCGTGGACTGCGTCTGGGCCCGGCACTTCACCCGGCTGCTGCTCTCCGGACTGGGAGCTGCGTCCGGCCGGCGCGACGGGGAGGGCCGGACGCCCGGGCGGCGTCAGAAGCCGGGCGGCTCCGTGTAGACACCCCACTCGTCGCGCAGGACACCGCAGATCTCGCCGAGGGTCGCCTCCGCGCGCACGGCCTCCAGCATCGGGCCGATCATGTTCGACCCGTCCCGGGCGGCGGCCAGCATCGCGTCGAGCGCGCCGCGGACCCGCGCGTCGTCGCGGGCCTCCTTGCGCCCGCCCAGCGCGCGGACCTGCTCACGCTCCACCTCGTGGCTGACCCGGAGGATCTCCAGGTCGCCGGTGACGGAACCGTGGTGCACGTTGACGCCGACGACCCGCTTCTCGCCCTTCTCCAGCGACTGCTGGTAGCGGAAGGCGGATTCGGCGATCTCCCCGGTGAACCAGCCGTCCTCGATGCCGCGCAGGATGCCGGAGGTGATCGGCCCGATGGGGTGCTTCCCGTCGGCGTGGGCCCGGGTGCCGCGCTCCTTGATCTGCTCGAAGATCTTCTCGGCGTCCGCCTCGATGCGGTCGGTGAGCTGTTCGACGTACCAGGAACCGCCCAGCGGGTCGGCGACGTTGGCGACGCCGGTCTCCTCCATGAGCACCTGCTGGGTGCGCAGGGCGATCTCGGCCGCCTGCTCGGAGGGAAGGGCGAGGGTCTCGTCCAGGGCGTTGGTGTGCAGGGAGTTGGTGCCGCCGAGTACGGCGGAGAGCGCCTCGACGGCGGTGCGCACGACGTTGTTGTACGGCTGCTGGGCGGTGAGCGAGACTCCGGCGGTCTGGGTGTGGAAGCGGAGCCACTGCGCCTTGTCGGTCTTCGCGCCGTACGTCTCCTTCATCCAGCGGGCCCAGATCCTGCGGGCGGCGCGGAACTTGGCGATCTCCTCGAAGAAGTCGAGGTGCGCGTCGAAGAAGAAGGACAGGCCGGGGGCGAAGGTGTCGACGTCGAGACCGCGGGAGAGACCCAGCTCCACATAGCCGAAGCCGTCGGCGAGGGTGTAGGCGAGCTCCTGCGCGGCCGTCGCCCCGGCCTCGCGGATGTGGTACCCGGAGACGGAGAGCGGCTTGTACGCCGGGATGTCGCGGGCGCAGTGCTCCATCAGGTCACCGATGAGGCGCAGGTGCGGCTCGGGCTGGAAGAGCCACTCCTTCTGGGCGATGTACTCCTTGAAGATGTCGGTCTGCAGGGTGCCGTTGAGCACGCCCGGGTCGACGCCCTGGCGTTCGGCGGCGACCAGGTACATGCAGAAGACGGGGACGGCGGGGCCGCTGATCGTCATCGAGGTGGTGACGTCGCCGAGGGGGATGTCCTGGAAGAGGACCTCCATGTCCGCCGCGGAGTCGATGGCGACGCCGCAGTGGCCGACCTCGCCGAGCGAGCAGGGGTCGTCGGAGTCCCGTCCCATCAGCGTCGGCATGTCGAAGGCGACACTGAGACCGCCGCCGCCGTTGGCGAGGATGGTCTTGTAGCGCTCGTTGGTCTGCTCGGCGTTCCCGAAGCCGGCGAACTGGCGGATGGTCCAGGTACGGCCGCGGTAGCCGGTGGGGTACAGGCCCCGGGTGAACGGGTACTCGCCGGGCCAGCCGATCCGCTCGAAGCCCTCGTACGTGTCCCCGGGGCGAGGCCCGTACACGGGCTCCACCGGGTCTCCGGAGAGGGTGGTGAAGTCCGCGTCACGCTTGCGGGCCTTGTCGTAACGGGCCTGCCAGCGGTGGCGGCCTTCCTCGATCGCGTCAGCGTCCATACGCACAAATTTACTAGGACGTCCTAGTAAATGTCGATGGCAAACCGCCCGGCGCTTCGCGCGGGGCGGTTGTGCGGTGCCCGTCAGACCTTGACGGCCTGCGCGGACCCGTCGGCGATCAGCGGCTCGACCTCCTGGACCACCTTGCGCTCGACGAAGAACGCGGCGGTCGGGATCGTGCCGGAGATCAGCACCCAGAGCAGCTTGCCGACCGGCCACTTCGCCTTGGAACCGAGGTCGAAGGCGAAGATCAGGTAGATGATGTAGAGGACACCGTGGACCTGCGAGACGACGAGCGTCAGACCCTCACCGGTGTCGAAGCCGTACTTGAAGATCATGCAGACACACAGGATCAACAGCATGACGGCGGTGACGTAGGCCATCACCCGGTAGCGGGTCAGCACACTGCGTTTCATGGCATCGAGCGTAACCGGACGGCCGGGGCGATCTTGCGGCGCCCCGGCCCCTGCCACCCGCGCCCCGTACGGCGCGCTCACGCGTCGTCGAAGTCCTGCGCGGCCACCCGCAGCGGCCGGAGCATCGCGAAGATCTCGGCACACTCCTCCTCGTCGTAGACGCCCAGCCCGAAGTCCATCGCCATGAGGTCCTGGCTGGCCGCCTCGACGACCTCGCGGCCCTTGTCGGTGATGGAGGCGAGGGTGCCGCGCCCGTCGTTCGGGTTGGGGCGCTTGGCGACCAGTCCGGAGCGCACCAGCCGGTCGACGGTGTTGGTGACGGACGTCGGGTGGACCATCAGGCGCTCGCCGATCTTGGACATCGGCAGCTCACCGGCCTGCGAGAAGGTGAGCAGGACCAGGGCCTCGTACCGGGCGAAGGTCAGCCCGTACGGTTTGACCACCGCGTCCACCTCGGCGAGCAGGATCTGCTGCGCACGCATGATCGAGGTGATCGCCCCCATGGAGGGGACCGGTCCCCAGCGCCGCTGCCAGAGTTCCTCGGCGCGGGCGATGGGATCGAAGGGCAGGCTGAGCGGCTTCGGCACGGCACGACCATACCCACTGGTCACATGCCGGTCAGCCCCGTCTCGTACTTCGGTACCGGACGCTCTCCCCCACCGCCTCACCCGTCCCCGCGCCCCTGCCGGTACGGCGCGCGGCCGGTCCGCACACCGCGGCGGTACGGGCACCAGGCGCTTCACGCCCGCGCCGCGGCCGGCAGGTCACCGGTGGGCGGCGGCCTCGGCGCACCGGCGCGCGGGACGCCGCCCTGCCGGGACCGCAGCCGCACGGCCCGGGGCCCGGGACGGCCATGTGCCGCCGGGCCGTCGGCGCGGCGGCACAGCGGCGGGAGCGCCCGCCGCGGCCGGGTGCTCAGTCCGCCAGGTGGCGTTCGACCGTCTCGACCTTGGAGGTGAGGCCGTCGGTGACACCCGGCCGGATGTCGGCCTTCAGGACCAGGGACACGCGGCCGGCGCGGGCCTCGACCGCGGCGACGGCCCGCTTGACGACGTCCATGACCTCGTCCCACTCGCCTTCGACCGAGGTGAACATCGCGTCGGTGCGGTTGGGCAGGCCGGACGCGCGGACGACCCGTACGGCGTCCGCGACGTACTCACCGACGTCCTCGCCGACACCGAGCGGGCTGACGGAGAAGGCGACGATCATGCGCTCACCACCCCTTCACGGCGGGCGCGGGCGGCGATGACGCCGTCGGCCTCGTACTTCTTGAGCAGCTTCTCGCCGTAGAGGCCCCCGAACGGCACGACCGCGAGGAGGAAGAACAGGGCGACGCGCTTGAAGGGCCACTTGGCCTTGACCCACACGTCCAGCAGGAACACCAGGTAGATCGTGAAGAGGAGGCCGTGCAGCGCGCCGAGGGGCGGCATCAGGAAGTCGATGTCCGAGACCCGCATGAGCAGCGAGCCGAAGATGAGCAGCGCCGGGAAGGAGAGCGCCTCGGGAAGCGAGATGAGGCGCAGCCGGTGCAGGGCGGAAGCGGTCTTGATGTCCACGAGGGCACCTTCGGTGGGAGGGGCGTGTCGGCTTGTGAACGCAAGCACAAGCACAGCCATTGTGGCATCGCCCCCGGCCCGCCGTGGCGCGGGGTCCACGGCGGGTCGCCGCGGCACGTATCGGCTCATATCAGGGCCGGGCAGGGGTGCGGATCCTCCCTGGGGACCTGTCCCCGGGGCCGCACGGCGGCTACGGTCGCCTCGTGGCGATGTTCCGACTCCAAGGCAGGACGCTGGCCGTCGACCTGACCGGCGACGCCGTCAAGGCGAAGAACGGCTCGATGGTCGCGTACGACGGCCGGATGGCCTTCAAGAAGATGACCGGCGGCGGTGAGGGGATCCGCGGCATGGTGACCCGCCGGCTGACCGGCGAGCAGATGGCGATGATGGAGGTGAAGGGGCAGGGCACCTGCTGGTTCGCCGACCGTGCCGGCGAGATCAACCTGGTCACGCTGCACGGCGAGACGCTGTACGTCGAGGCGAGCAACCTGCTGGCGGCCGACGCGGGGCTGCGCACCGGCACCACCTTCACGGGGCTGCGGGGCGGGGCCACCGGAAACGGCCTGTTCACCACGACCGTCGAGGGGAGCGGCCAGGCGGCGATCATGTCGGACGGTTCGGCCGTGGTCCTGCGGGTGACGCCCCAGTACCCGCTCAACGTCGACCCGGGCGCCTACATCGCGCACCAGGGCGATCTGCGGCAGCACTTCCAGTCCGGGGTGAGCTTCCGTACGTTCATGGGCGAGGGCTCCGGCGAGTCCTTCCAGATCCGCTTCGAGGGCGACGGCCTCGTCTACGTGCAGCCGAGCGAGCGGAACACCGTCGGGGGCGATGTCTGATGCCGTTCACCGAGATCAACTCGAAGATGGTCGAGGCGAGGGTGCTGCCCGGCCGGAAGATGTACAGCCAGCGCGGGGCGATGCTCGCCTACCGGGGCGACGTGTCGTTCACCCCGAACATCCAGGGCGGGCAGGGCGGCCTGGCCTCCATGATCGGCCGGCGCGTCGCCGGTGAGGCGACCCCGCTGATGACGGTCGAGGGCGACGGCACGGTGTTGTTCGGCCACGGCGGTCACCACATCCAGGTCGTCGAACTGGCCGGCGACACCCTCCACGTGGAGGCGGACCGGCTGCTCGCCTTCGACGGGACGCTCCAGCAGGGCACGATGTTCATGGGCTCGCAGGGCGGCGTGATGGGCATGGTGCGCGGCCAGGTGACCGGGCAGGGCCTGTTCACGACCACCCTCACGGGCCATGGGGCGGTCGCGGTGATGGCCCACGGCGGGGTGATCGAGCTGCCGATCACCCCGGGCCGCCCGGTGCACGTGGACCCGCAGGCGTACGTCGCGCACCACGGAGAGGTGACCAACAAGCTCTCCACGGCGCTCGGCTGGCGCGACATGGTGGGGCGCGGCTCCGGGGAGGCGTTCCAGCTGGAGCTCAGCGGCAGTGGTGCGGTGTACGTCCAGGCGTCGGAGGAGAAGCTGTGAGCACCCCTGTGATCTTCGACCCGGTGACGCTGCCGTCGGACGACAACGTCAACGCGTACACCTTCTGCGTGGAGCTCAAGGGGAGCCAGTGGTTCCTGCAGAAGGGCAAGATGATCGCCTACTACGGGCGGATCGACTTCAACGGCATCGGGCACGGCCGTTTCGAGCGGCTGATCCGTACGAGCTTCCACTCCCCGCTCCACGCGAGCGACTGGGTGGTGGCCGAGGGCAGCGGGAAGATGCTGCTCGCGGACCGGGCCTTCGACGTGAACTCCTTCGACCTGGAGGACGGCAACCTCACGATCCGGTCCGGCAATCTGCTCGCGTACCAGCCCTCGCTGGCGCTGAAGCAGTCGATCGTGCCGGGCTTCCTGACCCTGATCGGCACGGGGAAGTTCGTGGCCGCCTCCAACGGCCCGGTCGTCTTCATGGAGCCGCCGATCCGGGTGGACCCGCAGGCCCTGGTGGGCTGGGCGGACTGCCCCTCGCCGTGCCACCACTACGACCACGGGTACATGACGGGCGTCATGGGCGGCCTGCGGTCCCTGACCGGGATCGGCGGCACGTCGGGCGAGGAGCACCAGTTCGAGTTCGTCGGCGCGGGTACGGTGCTGCTCCAGTCCACCGAGACACTGATGGCCGAGCAGGCGACGGGTCTCACCCCGCACGAGCCGGGGGTGCCGGGCGGCGGGCAGCACTCACCGGGGGCGGGTCAGCACGGGTCCACCCCGCGCATGCCCGGTCAGCTGGGGGACCTCCAGCGCCGCTTCGGTCTGTGAACGGTACTCTGCGGAGTGTGACACGAGGTCGCGCGTGCCCGTTCTCACACCACCCGAATTCGTCCGGCTTTCAACTTCTTAGGTAGAATCCATACATGGAGACCGAGACGGCCACCCGCTGGCTGACCGATGCGGAGCAGTGCGCCTGGCGTACCCACCTGGATGTCGCCAGACTGCTGACACACCAGCTGGAGAAGGACCTCCAGCCGTTCGGGCTGACCATGAACGACTACGAGATCCTGGTCAACCTCTCGGAGTCGGACGACCAGCGCATGCGGATGAGCGATCTCGCCGGCGCCACCCTTCAGTCCAAGAGCAGGCTCTCCCACCAGATCACCCGCATGGAGACCGCGGGACTGGTGCGGCGCGAGCACTGCGAGTCGGACCGGCGCGGGCTGTTCGCAGTCCTGACCGAACTGGGTGCCGAGACCATGCGCAAGGTGGCGCCGCACCATGTCGAGTCGGTGCGCAGGCACTTCATGGACCTGCTGTCGCCCGAGGCGCTCGCCGAACTGCACGCGGCCCTGACCCCGATCGCGGACCACCTGCGCGGCCGGCGCGGCAAGCCCTGACACGACGGCCCGCCGAACCCCCGCCGGATCGACGTGACGGCCCGGAGGACGGACGCCGCGCCGCTCCGCGGGGCCGTGGGGCGGGCCGCCGCGGGCACCGGCGCCCCTGGGCGGCCGGTGGACGGCTCGTCCCCGGCTGCCGGCCCGGCGGGGACCACGGGGACGGCGCCGCCCCCGTGCCGGCTTCCCGGGCGGCCCGCACGCCGCCCGGGGCCGTCAGTCCCGTGCCGGGCTGCCGGTGAGCCCCGCGACCAGTTCGTCCGCCGCCGCGTACGGGTCCAGCGACCCGGCGGTGATCCGTTCCGCGAGCGCGTCCAGCCGGCGGTCGCCGTGCAGGTCCGCGATCTTCTCGCGCAGCGCGGTGACGGCGATCGTCTCGACCTCGCGGGCCGCCCGCGCGGTGCGCCGCTCGGCCAGGACGCCGTGCTCCTCCATCCACGCCCGGTGCTTCTCGAGCGCCTCGACGACCTCGTCGACGCCCTCGCCCCGGGCCGCGACCGTCTTCACGATCGGCGGCCGCCAGTCGCCCGGCCCGCGGGACTCCCCCAGACCCAGCATGTGGTTGAGCTCGCGGGCGGTGGCGTCGGCGCCGTCCCGGTCGGCCTTGTTCACGACGTACACGTCGCCGATCTCCAGGATCCCGGCCTTCGCCGCCTGGATGCCGTCGCCCATGCCCGGGGCGAGCAGCACGACGGAGGTGTCGGCCTGGGAGGCGATCTCCACCTCCGACTGGCCCACCCCCACCGTCTCCACGAGGATCACGTCGCAGCCCGCCGCGTCGAGCACCCGGATCGCCTGCGGTGCCGACCAGGCGAGACCGCCGAGGTGGCCGCGGGTGGCCATCGAGCGGATGTAGACGCCCGGGTCGGAGGCGTGCTCGGACATCCGGACCCGGTCCCCGAGGAGCGCGCCCCCGGAGAACGGCGACGACGGGTCGACGGCCAGCACCCCGACCCGCCTGCCCGCCTTGCGGTAGGCGGAGACCAGCGCCGAGGTGGAGGTGGACTTGCCGACGCCCGGCGATCCGGTCAGGCCGACGACGTACGCGTGGCCCGCCAGGGGGGCCAGGGCCGCCATCACCTCGCGGAGCTGGGGCGAGGCCCCCTCCACCAGGGAGATGAGCCGGGCCACCGCACGCGGCCTGCCCTCGCGCGCCTGTTCCACCAGGGTGGGGACGTCCACCTTCACGCTCGGTCTCCTCGCTCTCGTACGGTGTGACTACTTGCCGGGGACCCGGATGATCAGCGCGTCGCCCTGACCGCCGCCGCCGCACAGCGCCGCCGCTCCGGTGCCGCCGCCGCGCCGCTTGAGCTCCAGCGCCAGGTGCAGGACCACCCGGGCACCCGACATGCCGATCGGGTGGCCGAGAGCGATCGCGCCGCCGTTCACGTTGACCTTGTCCGAACTGACGCCGAGGTCCTTCATCGACTGGACCGCGACGGCCGCGAACGCCTCGTTGATCTCGATGAGGTCGAGGTCCTCGACGCCGATGCCCTCCTTCTTCAGGGCGTGACGGATGGCCTGCGACGGCTGCGACTGGAGCGAGTTGTCCGGGCCGGCCACGTTGCCGTGGGCGCCGATCTCGGCGATCCACTCCAGACCCAGCTCCTCGGCCTTGGCCCTGCTCATGACGACGACCGCGGCGGCGCCGTCCGAGATCTGCGAGGAGGTGCCGGCCGTGATCGTGCCGTCCTTGGAGAAGGCGGGGCGCAGCTTGCCGAGCGATTCGGCGGTCGTCTCCGGGCGGATGCCCTCGTCCTTCGAGAAGAGGACGGGCTCGCCCTTGCGCTGCGGGATCTCGACCGGGGTGATCTCGGCCTCGAAGAGGCCGTTCTTCTGGGCGGCGGCGGCGCGCTGGTGCGACAGGGCGCCGATCTCGTCCTGCGCGGCGCGGTCCAGGCCCAGACGGGTGTTGTGCCTCTCCGTGGACTCGCCCATCGGGATGTTGTCGTAGGCGTCGGTCAGGCCGTCGTACGCCATGGAGTCGAGCATCTCGATCGCGCCGTACTTGTGGCCCTCACGGGACTTCGGCAGCAGGTGCGGGGCGTTGGTCATCGACTCCTGGCCGCCGGCGACCACGACGTCGAACTCTCCCGCGCGGATCAGCTGGTCGGCGAGGGCGATGGCGTCGAGGCCGGACAGGCAGACCTTGTTGACGGTGAGCGCGGGGACGTTCATCGGGATTCCGGCCTTGACCGCCGCCTGCCGCGCCGGGATCTGCCCTGCCCCGGCCTGGAGCACCTGGCCCATGATCACGTACTCGACCTGGTCGCCGCCGATGCCCGCGCGGTCCAGCGCGGCCTTGATGGCGACGCCGCCGAGGTCGGCGCCGGAGAAGCTCTTCAGGGAGCCGAGGAGCCGGCCCATGGGCGTCCGCGCGCCCGCGACGATCACTGAGGTGGTACCGGTCGTTCCTGACATGAGGCGCAGCCCCTTGGGATCGGTTGTGAACGAGGGTGGGGAGGGGCCGGCACATGAGGAGCGGCGTCACGGGGCCGGTCACGCACGTCTGCGGCGTTGTCGTCGGTCGCCATGGCTCCGCCATGACTCCCTCCTCCGCCTTGCATCCGCACGCATCCGGCCCCGCTCCTTCTCCCACTCCTCATGTGCCGGTCCCTCCGCTCGAATGTACTGAGCGGTACCGCGCCCGTCATCCGGCAGTGGGTGTGATCGCGCGCACGTTGCGTAACCATCCCCGGGGCGCTGCACTGGTTCCATGCTGACGCGAATCGACCACATCGGAATCGCCTGTTTCGACCTCGACAGGACGGTGGAGTTCTACCGCGCGACGTACGGGTTCGAGGTGCACCACACCGAGGTCAACGAGGAGCAGGGGGTCCGGGAGGCCATGCTCAGGATCAACGGGACCTCGGACGGCGGTGCCTCGTACCTCCAACTGCTGGAGCCGACCCGTGAGGACTCCGCCGTGGGCAAGTGGCTGGCGAAGAACGGTGAGGGCGTGCACCACATCGCCTTCGGCACCGCGGACGTCGACCAGGACGCCTCGGACATCCGCGGCAAGGGGGTCCGGGTGCTGTACGACGAGCCGCGGACCGGATCGATGGGGTCCCGGATCACCTTCCTGCACCCCAAGGACTGCCACGGCGTCCTCACGGAACTGGTCACCGCCAGGGACGAGCACTGACCGACCCGTACCCGGCCCGGTAGAGTGGGTGGTTCCGGGCCGGGGCCGGGCCGGGGCCGCACCGCGTTCCCACCGCTGATCTGTCACCATTCCCCGGGGGGACCGTTCGTCCGGCGAGCGGTACTCGTTCGGAGAATTGCGACCAGGGTTGGGGTCCCCCCTGCTCAGTGGGTCATCCCCTGCTCGAACGAAGTTGAGAGCTTGGGGAAGAAATTGAGAGCTCGGGGAAGGATGGGACCGCGCAGTGCGGGGCTACGAGAGCCAGCAGAGCCACCGAGCTGACGACGACCATCTCTCGCGGTTCGAAGCCGAGATGGACCGGCTGAGGACCGACCGGGAGAAGGCCGTCCAGCACGCCGAGGACCTCGGCTACCAGGTCGAGGTCCTGCGTGCCAAGCTGCACGAGGCCCGTCGCACCCTCGCGACCCGTCCCGCGCACGACGGCACGGACTTCGGCTACCAGGCCGAGCAACTCCTGCGCAACGCCCAGATCCAGGCCGACCAGCTGCGCACCGACGCCGAGCGCGAACTGCGCGAGGCCCGGGCGCAGACGCAGCGGATCCTGCAGGAGCACGCGGAGCACCAGGCGCGTCTGCAGGCGGAGTTGCACACCGAGGCGGTCCAGCGGCGTCAGCGCCTCGACCAGGAACTGGCCGAACGCCGGCAGACCGTCGAGTCCCACGTCAACGAGAACGTCGCCTGGGCCGAGCAGTTGCGGGCCCGGACGGAGTCCCAGGCCCGCCGGCTCCTGGACGAGTCCCGCGCCGAGGCCGAGCAGTCGCTGGCCGCCGCCCGCGCCGAGGCGGCCCGGCTCGCCGACGAGACCCGACGGCGCCTCAACGCCGAGGCGGAGGCGGCACGTTCCGAGGCCGAGGCCACACTGCTGCGGGCCCGCCGGGAAGCGGAACGGCTGATGGCCACCGCCTCCACCCAGGCGCAGGAGGCCACCGCCCACGCCGAGCAGCTGCGCTCGACGGCCACCGCCGAGACCGACCGGACGCGGCAGCAGACCGCGGAGCTCAACCGCACGGCCGAGCAGCGCGTGCAGGAGGCCGAGACCCGGCTGCGCGAGGCCCGCCTGGAGGCCGAGAAGGTCGTCGGCGAGGCGAAGGAGGCCGCGGCCAAGAGGCTGGCCGGCGCCGAGTCGCAGAACGAGCAGCGCACCCGTACGGCCAAGTCGGAGATCGCCCGGCTGGTCGGGGAGGCCACGAAGCAGGCCGAGGCCCTGAAGGAAGAGGCCGAGCAGGCACTGGCCGATGCCCGGGCGAAGGCCGAGCGGCTGGTCACCGAGGCGGCGGAGAACGCCCGTACGGTCGCCGCCGAGGACGCGGCGGCCCAGCTCGCCAAGGCCGCGCGCAGCGCCGAGGAGGTCCTCACCAAGGCCTCCGAGGACGCCAGGTCCACGACCAAGGCGGCGGCCGAGGAGGCCGACCGGATCCGCCGCGAGGCCGAGGCCGAGGCGGACCGGCTGCGCGGCGAGGCCGCCGAGCAGGCCGACCAGCTCAAGGGCGCGGCCAAGGACGACACCAAGGAGTACCGGGCCAAGACGGTCGAGCTGCAGGAGGAGGCGCGCCGGCTCCGTGGCGAGGCGGAGCAGCTGCGGTCCGAGGCCGTCGCCGAGGGTGAGCGCATCCGCGGCGAGGCCCGCAGGGAAGCGGTCCAGCAGCTGGAGGAAGGGGCCCGCACCGCCGAGGAGCTGCTGACCAAGGCGAAGACGGACGCCGAGGAGCTGCGGACCTCCGCGGGCGCCGAGGGCGAGCGGGTACGCGCCGAGGCCGCCGAACGCGCCGCCACGCTCCGTAAGCAGGCCGAGGAGGCCCTGGAGCGCAGCCGCGCGGAGGCGGAGAAGCTCCGTGCCGAGGCCGAGGAGCAGGCAGCCGCTCTGACGTCGGCCGCGGAGGAGGCCGCCGGGAAGCTGCGCGAGGAGACCGAGCGCGCGATCGAGGCCCGCAAGGCCGAGGCGGCCGACGAGCTGGCCCGGATGCGCTCGGAGGCCGAGTCCCGCCTCGCCTCCGCCGAGGAGACGCTCGGCAAGGCGCGTACGGAGGCCGAGCGGGTCCGCCGGGAGACGAGCGAGGAGTCCGAGCGGCTGCGCGCGGAGGCCGCCGAACGGCTGCGCGGGCTGCAGGAGCAGGCCACGACGGAGGCCGAGCGGCTGCGCGACGAGGCCGCCGCCGACGCCGCGGAGTCCCGCGCCGAGGGTGAGGCCGTCGCCGTCCGGCTGCGCACGGAGGCCGCCACCGAGGCGGAACGGCTGAGGACGGAGGCGCAGGAGAGCGCCGACCGGGTGCGGTCCGAGGCCGCCGCCGCGGCCGAGCGGGTCGCGGCGGAGGCCGCCGAGGCCCTCTCCGCCGCCCAGGAGGAGGCCGGCCGGCGCCGCCGCGAGGCCGAGGAGACGCTGGGCAGCGCCCGTGCCGAGGCGGAGCAGGAGCGCGGGCGCGCCCGCGAGCAGAGCGAGGAACTCCTCGCCTCCGCCCGCAAGCGGGTCGAGGAGGCGCAGGCCGAGGCCCAGCGGCTGGTCGAGGAGGCGGAGCGCCGGGCGGCCGAGATGGTCTCGGCGGCCGAGCAGACCGCCCAGCAGGTACGCGACTCCGTCGCCGGGCTGCAGGAGCAGGCCGAGGAGGAGATCGCCGGGCTGCGGTCGGCCGCCGAGCACGCGGCGGAGCGGACGAGGACCGAGGCGCAGGAGGAGGCGGACCGGGTCCGGGCCGACGCCCACGCCGAGCGCGAGCGGGCCGCCGAGGACGCCGGCCGGATCCGCCAGGTGGCGCACGAGGAGTCGGAAGCCGCGAAGGCACTGGCCGAACGGACGGTCTCCGAGGCGATCGCCGAGTCGGAGAAGCTGCGTTCGGACACCTCGGAGTACAGCCAGCGGATGCGTACGGAGGCGTCCGACGCCCTCGCCTCCGCGGAGCACGACGCCTCGCGCGCACGGGCCGAGGCCCGTGAGGACGCCAACCGGATCCGGTCCGAGGCGGCGGCGCAGGCCGATCTGCTCGTCGGCGAGGCGACGAGCGAGAGCGAGCTGATCCGCGCCGAGGCCGCCGAGCAGGCGGAGCGGTTCGTGGGCGAGGCGACCGACGAGGCGGAACGGCTACGGGCGGAGGCGGCGCAGACCGTCGCTTCCGCGCAGGAGCACGCGGCCCGCACCCGCGAGGAGGCCGAACGGCTGCGCGCCGAGACGGAGTCCGCGGCGGACCAGCTGCGTGCCGAGACGGAGTCCGCGGCGGAGCAACTGCGCGCCGAGGCCCGCCAGGAGGCGGACCGGGTGCTGGACGAGGCGCGCGAGTCCGCGGCGAAGCGCCGTGCCGACGCGGCCGAGCAGGCCGACCAGCTCGTCGCCAAGGCCCGGGAGGAGGCGTTGCGCGCCGCCACCGAGGCCGAGGAGCAGGCCGACAGGATGGTCGGCGCGGCGCGCAACGAGGCGGTCCGGATCACCTCGGAGGCCACCGTCGAGGGCAACTCCCTGGTGGAGCGGGCCCGTGCGGACGCGGACGAGCTGCTCGTCGGTGCGCGCCGGGACGCCACGGCCACCCGGGAGCGTGCGGAGGAGCTCCGGACCCGTCTGGAGGCCGAGATCGAGGAGCTGCACGAGCGGGCGCGGCGCGAGACCTCGGAGCAGATGAAGACGGCGGGCGAGCGTGTCGACAAGCTGATGAAGGCGGCGACGGAGCAGCGCGCGGAGGCCGAGGCGAAGGCAAAGGAGCTGCTGGCCGACGCGAATTCGGAGGCGAGCAAGGTCCGGATCGCGGCGGTGAAGCGCGCGGAGTCGCTCCTCAAGGAGGCCGAGACCAAGAAGGCCGAACTGACCCGTGTGGCCGAGAAGCTGCGCTCCGACGCCGAGGCCGAGGCCAAACGGATCGTCGACGAGGGCCGTCGTGAACTGGACCTCCTGGTCCGCCGGCGCGAGGACATCAACACGGAGATCTCACGCGTCCAGGACGTGCTGGAGGCGTTGGAGTCCTTCGAGGCTCCCGCCGTCCCCGGCAAGTCCGCCAACAGCGGCACGGGGGCCGTCAAGACGGGCGCCACGGCGGGCAACCGGGCGGGTGGCAAGGCGTCGGATGGGTAAGGATCGTCCCGCGGTTCCCGGTGGATCGGCGCGCGGCGTCGGATGCGGTGCGTCGCACGGCGGAGGGACGTCCGCATACCGGATGTACGGGAACGTTCCCCCGACGCGGCGAGGTGTCGCAGCCTCGTGCCCACCGCGCAGTGCGGGACGGCCGTCAGGCACTGCTCACCGGCCGGACCGCGCCGGGTAATTTGCCATGAACATTCAACCCTTCGGTGACAAGTACTCCGCGGGGCAGCCACTCAAAAGGGGTGTCATTCTCCATATCAAAGCGGCATCTTCACGTTGACACGCCGCCCGGACCCCTAGGATTCCTTCCAACACCTCACCGGTCTCATTCGACAGGAACCCCATGAGCGACCCTTCCTCCCCCTTCGGCTTCGAGCTCGTGCGACGTGGATACGACCGCGGTCAGGTGGACGACCGCATCACCAAGCTCGTCGCCGACCGTGACAGTGCTCTCGCCCGCATCACCTCTCTGGAGAAGCGGATCGAGGAGCTCCACCTCGAGACGCAGAACGCCCAGGCCCAGGTCAACGAGTCCGAGCCGTCCTACGCCGGGCTCGGCGCCCGCGTGGAGAAGATCCTCCGCCTCGCCGAGGAGGAGGCGAAGGACCTGCGTGAAGAGGCCCGCCGCGCCGCCGAACAGCACCGCGAGCTGGCCGAGTCGGCCGCCCAGCAGGTGCGCAACGACGCGGAGTCCTTCGCCGCGGAGCGCAAGGCCAAGGCCGAGGACGAGGGCGCACGCATCGTCGAGAAGGCCCAGGGCGAGGCGGGCACGCTGCGCAACGACGCCCAGAAGGACGCCCAGCAGAAGCGCGAGGAGGCGGACGCCCTCTTCGAGGAGACCCGCGCCAAGGCCGCCCAGGCCGCCGCGGACTTCGAGACGAACCTCGCCAAGCGCCGCGACCAGTCGGAGCGCGACCTCGCCTCCCGCCAGGCGAAGGCCGAGAAGCGTCTCGCCGAGATCGAGCACCGCGCCGAGCAGCTCCGTCTGGAGGCGGAGAAGCTCCGCACGGACGCCGAGCGCCGGGCCCGTCAGACGGTGGAGACCGCGCAGCGCCAGTCCGAGGACATCGTGGCCGACGCGAACGCCAAGGCCGACCGGATCCGCAGCGAGTCGGAGCGCGAGCTCGCGGCGCTCACCAACCGCCGCGACTCGATCAACGCCCAGCTGACCAACGTCCGGGAGATGCTGGCGACGCTGACCGGTGCCGCGGTGGCGGCCGCCGGTTCGCCGTCGGACGACGAGCCCGCCACCCGCGGGGTGCCGGCCCAGCAGAGCCGCTGACGCCGCGTACATCAGCTGTACCCTTTGCGCGCCCGGTTCCACCCGTGTGGTGGCGCCGGGCGCGCGGGCGTTCTAGCGTGATCGCATGATCGAGCTCGACGGCCTCACCAAACGCTTCGGCAACAAGGTTGCCGTCGACGACCTGTCATGCCGGGTCAGACCGGGCATGGTGACGGGCTTCCTCGGTCCGAACGGGGCGGGCAAGTCCACCACCATGCGCATGATGCTCGACCTCGACAACCCGACCAGCGGCTCGGTCCGCATCGACGGCAAGCACTACCGCGAGCTGCGGGAGCCGCTGAAGCACATCGGGGCCCTGCTGGAGGCCAAGGCGATGCACGGCGGCCGCAGCGCGTACAACAACCTCCTGTGTCTGGCGCAGAGCAACCGCATCCCGGCGAGCCGGGTCTCGCACGTGCTCGACATGGTCGGGCTGGGCGCGGTGGCGAAGAAGAAGTCGAAGGGATTCTCCCTCGGTATGGGCCAGCGGCTGGGAATCGCCGCCGCGCTGCTCGGTGATCCGGAGATCCTGATGTTCGACGAACCGGTCAACGGCCTGGACCCCGAGGGAATCCACTGGATCAGGAATCTGATGAAGGCGCTCGCCGCGGAAGGCCGGACGATCTTCGTCTCCTCGCACCTGATGAGTGAAATGGCCCTCACCGCCGATCACTTGATTGTGATCGGCCAGGGCAGGCTGCTCGCCGACACCTCCATGGCCGACTTCATCCACGAGAACTCCCGCAGCTTCGTGCGGATGCGCTCCCCGCAGCAGGAGCGGCTGCGGGACGTGCTGCACGGGGCGGGGATCGTGGCGGCCGAGACCGGCGACGGCGCCCTGGAGATCGACGGCGCGGCACCGGAGGCACTCGGTGAGCTCGCGGCCGGACACGGGATCGTGCTGCACGAGCTCAGCTCCCAGCGCGCTTCGCTGGAGGAGGCCTTCATGCAGATGACCGCGGGCGCCGTGGAGTACCACGCCCACTCCGAGCGCGAGGGTGCCCAGCCGCCGCCGGTGGGACCGCACTGGGGCGACCGATGGACCGGGCAGGCCGGTGCCGGGTCCGGCGACGGCCCGAAGGGGGCGTGACGGGCATGGCCTCGGTATCCGCCGTCCTGAATTCCGAGTGGACCAAGATCCGCACGGTCGCGTCGACCACCTGGACCCTGATCTCCGCCTTCGTGGTCACCGTCGCGATGGGCGCGGCGCTCAGCGCCCTGCTGAACGCCCAGTTCGACGACCTGCCGGCCGCGGAGCAGGCCACCTTCGACCCCACGTTCGTCAGCTTCTCCGGCATGGTCCTGGGCCAGCTGGCGATGGTCGTCTTCGGCGTCCTGGTGGTCGGTACGGAGTACAGCTCCGGCATGATCCGCACCTCGCTCGCGGCCGTCCCGCAGCGCGGCTCGTTCCTGTTCAGCAAGATCGCGGTGGCCGGCGCGCTGGCCCTGGTGGTCGGGCTCGCCACCAGCTTCGTGACCTTCTTCCTCAGCCAGGCCCTGCTGGGCGAGCACGGTACGGACATCGGCGCGGAGAACGTGCTGCGCGCCGTCTTCGGCGGCGGCGTCTACATGGGGCTGATCGCGGTCTTCTCCATGGGTGTGGCGGCGATGCTGCGCAGCTCCATGCTGTCGCTCGGGATCCTGATGCCCTTCTTCTTCCTCGTCTCGCAGATCCTCTCCGCGGTTCCGGGCGCCAAGAGCGTGGCGCGCTACTTCCCCGACCGGGCCGGATCCAAGATCATGCAGGTGCTGCCCGACGCCATGAACAGCGATCCGGCACCCTACGGGCCGTGGGGCGGGCTCGGCATCATGGTGCTGTGGGTGGTGGCCGCGCTGATCGGCGGGTACCTCGTCCTGCGGAAGCGGGACGCCTGAGAGCCTGTGGGGTGACCTGGGACCGGAAAGCGGACGCGGTCCGGCGCGTGCGATCCCGAGGCGCCGGACCGCCCGCGTGGCGGAGCTACGTGGGCGTTCCGGCAACGCGGGAAGCGTGCGTGCCGAAGCGTGGCCGCTCGGTCAGAGGTCATCCCACAGGCTCTGAGCCCCACGCCGCACCGCCGCGACCGCTTGGCCGTAACAGGTACCGCCTGGTTATCCTCCTAACTCTTACGGGGGTGCGCGGCCGACCGGCCTGTCGCCCCGACGACAGACACGTCGATGGGGCTGGAGAATGATCGAGGCAGTCGGCCTGACGAAGCGCTACGGCGCCAAGACGGCCGTGCACAACCTTTCCTTCCAGGTGCGGCCGGGAGCGGTCACGGGCTTCCTCGGCCCCAACGGGTCGGGCAAGTCCACCACCATGCGCATGATGCTCGGCCTGGACCGGCCGACCTCGGGCCATGTGACGATCGGCGGTCACGCCTTCCGGAGCCTCCCCAACGCGCCGCGTCAGGTGGGCGCTCTGCTGGACGCCAAGGCGGTGCACGGCGGGCGCAGCGCCCGCAACCACCTCCTGTGCCTCGCCCAGCTGGCCGGTATCCCGGCCGCCCGGGTGGACGAGGTCCTCGGTGTCGTCGGCCTGCAGGACGTCGCCAAGAGGCGGTCCAAGGGCTTCTCGCTCGGCATGGGCCAGCGGCTCGGGATCGCGGCGGCGCTGCTCGGTGACCCGCAGGTGCTGCTCTTCGACGAGCCGGTCAACGGACTCGACCCCGAGGGCATCCTGTGGGTGCGCAACCTGATGAAGCGACTGGCGTCGGAGGGCCGTACGGTCTTCGTCTCCAGCCACCTGATGAGCGAGATGGCGGTGACCGCCGACCATCTGATCGTGATCGGGCGGGGTCAGCTGCTCTCCGACATGAGCGTCAAGGACTTCATCTCCGCCAACTCCGCGGACTTCGCCCGGGTGCGCGTCTCCACGGACCGGCCGGAGGGCCGGGAGAAGCTGACGGCCTCGCTCACCGAGGCGGGCGGCCGGGTCATGCCGGAGGCCGACGGGGCCCTGCGGGTCACCGGTCTCGGGCTGCCCCGGATCAGCGACCTGGCGCACGCGGCGGAAGTGCGGCTGTGGGAGCTCTCCCCGCATCAGGCCTCCCTGGAGGAGGCGTACATGCGGATGACGCAGGCCGCCGTGGACTACCGTTCGACGGCCGACGCCAAGGCGGGACTCCAGCCGCCGCCCGGTTACGGGGCTCCCGGGCTGCCCGGCCACGTCGCGCCGCCTCCGCCCGAGGTGCCGCAGCAGGGCTGGTACGCCCCGCCGCCTCCCGGACAGAACCCCTACGCCGCACCCGCCGCGCCTCACGGACCCGTACCGGCGGCCGGGACCGCTCCGGCGGCACCCGCAGATCCGACCACGCGCGAGACCAGCGAGGACCCCCGATGACGACACCGGCCACCCCGCCGCCGCAGGCACCCGGACAGCCCTTCCAGCAGCCGCAGCAGGGCCTGGGCGGCCCGGCGGGCACCTACGCCTCGCCGATCCCGGTGCGCAGCCCCGGCCTGGGCGACGCGATCGCGTCCGAGTGGACGAAGATCCGCTCCGTGCGCTCCACGATGTGGACCCTCGGGGTGATGATCGTGCTGCTGCTCGCGGTGGGGCTGCTCTCGGCCTTCGCCGTCGGTGCCTCGGACGCGGAGCTCGAGGACACCCCGGTGCTGAGTCTCGGCTTCTTCGGCGTCCTGCTCGGTTCGATCTGTGTGATCACCCTGGGCGTGCTGACCATCTCCTCGGAGTACGGCACGGGCATGATCCGTACCACGCTGACCGCCTGCCCGAGCCGCTCCCGGGTACTGATCGCGAAGTCCGTCGTCTTCTTCCTGCTCACCTTCTCGATCACCGCGGTGACGACGGGGATCGTCGGCCTGCTGCAGACGGCCATGCTGGGCGGCGCGACGCCCGGCGGGGACGACTGGCTGCGCGCCACGGTGGGGGTGGCTCTCTACGTGGCGACGCTCGGGCTGCTCTCGCTCGCCGTCGGCGCGCTCGTCCGGCACTCGGCCGGGGCGATCACCCTCATGATCGCCGTGGTCCTGCTGCCGCTGGTGCTCGCGATGTTCATGTTCTCGCCGAGCCTGGCCGACCTGCAGCAGGCACTCCTCGAGTACTCGATCCCCAGCCAGCTCGCCGCGTTCTACGACGCCTCGGTCACCCCGTCGGGGCCGTCCGGCTGGGAACCGCTGTGGATCGTCCTCGGGGTGACGGCCGTCGCCATGACCGGCGCCTTCGCCTCCCTGGACCGCCGGGACGTCTGAGCCGCCCGGCCTCAGTAGCGCGGAGCGTTCCTGGACCGCTGCACCCGTGTGGTGCGGCGGTCCTTGGCGTTCCAGCAGGCCTTGTGCCAGTGCCTGCGGTCGTCGATGCCGCCGAATTCCGGCCAGGCGACCAGGTGCGGGACGCCGGAGGGGATCTCCTGGTCGCAGCCGGGGCAGCGGTAGCGCTTGCCCGCGGCGCTCGCACCGCTCACCGGGCGCACCGACCACTCCTCGCCCTGCCAGCTCTCGGTGGCCCCGCCCCCGCCGTACCGCCCGGCCGCCTCTCGTGCGTTGCCGGTGGGGCTCTCGCCGCCTCGGGGGCGGTTGCGGCGCGGGGACACGGGACACCTCACGGGGCGCGGTACGGGCAGTTCCCGTCCAGCGTAGAGCCCCGTGCGGCCGGCCGGTGCCCGCCGGTGACGGGGGTGTCCCGAGGGACGGAGGGGTTAGCGGAAAATCGCAACAACTTCCCCCGTGGGCCGTGCCTTTGGCACGTGTCGGGCGTTGTTGCCGGTAGGGGGAGCCGCGTCGGGCCGTAAGGAGGGAGAAGGCGATGCGCGTGGGAACGTTCGTTCTGGCAGCACAGTTTCCCGGCCAGGGACAGGGCGAGGCCCTGCTCCGGGCCGTCCGGTCCGCGGAGGTCGCGGAGGAGTCCGGGCTCGATGCGGTCTGGCTGGCGGAACACCATTTCGTGCCGTACGGCGTGTGTCCCTCTGCCGTCACCCTGGCCGGGCTGCTGCTCGGCCGCACCCGCCGGATCCAGGTGGGCACCGCGGTGAGCGTCCTGTCGACGCAGCACCCCGTCTCCCTCGGCGAGCAGGCCGCGCTGCTGCATCTGACCAGCGGCGGACGCTTCGTCCTGGGGGTGGGACGCGGGGGGCCGTGGGTGGACCTGGAGGTGTTCGGCGGGGGTCTGGACGCCTACGAGAAGGGCTTCCCCGAATCGCTGGAGCTGCTGCTGGAGTGGCTCCACGAGCCCCGGGTGGCGGGGAGCGGCGAGCGCTACGGCTTCCGCGAGGTGGCCGTCGTGCCCCGCGCGGACGAGATCCTGGGGGACGGCCCCGCCGCCCCGGAGGTGATCGTGGCGTGCACGTCGCCGAAAAGCGTGAAACTCGCCGCCGAAAAGGGTTTGCCGATGCTGCTCGGAATGCACTGCGACGACGAGGAGAAGGCCGGCATGGTCGCCCTGTGGCGTTCCGCCGCCCGCGAGGCCGGTCAGCCGGCCGAGGTGGCGGAGCGGATCGGACATGTGTCCGCAGGGGTGGCCCAGGTCGCCGACGGGCCGGGCGAGGCCGCCGAGACGCTCGTGAAGGCGATGCCGGGCTGGCTGCGGCAGGGGCTGGAGGCCCATGTCACGGTCGACGGCAGACACCGCGTGATGCGGGACCCCGTCGCGTACACGGAACTCCTGTGCGGTCTGCACCCGGTGGGGCCGCCCCGGTTCGCCGCGGACCGGCTCGCGGCCACGGCGGAGCGCACGGGCATCACCCGCTTCGCCCTCCTGGTGGAGGGGTCGGGCGACCTCGCGGCGACCGAGGAGAACGTACGGCGGATCGGCACGGAGGTGCTGCCCCTGCTGACGTGAGGCGGGCATGCGGGTGACCCTGGTGGTGCGGTGGTGCGGGGGCTGCCGCCCCGGAGCCAGTTGCACCTCCCGCGGCCCGAAGCGGCAGCAGAAGCGCTCAGCAGTCCCGTAGTTCGGGTGACTGATTGAGCAACTGCCCCCTCACCGACGTGAATCGGGCCAGCCGCTCGTCGACCGAGGCGTCCAGCGGGAACACCGCGACGCGGTGGCAGTTCTGGAATGCCAGACGCACTCCGAAGTGCCGCTGCAGCGCGCCGCGTATCGCATCACTCGCGAGCGCGCGCAGCAGCTGACCACGTGCCTGCTCGTCCGGCGGAGGCGTCTGGTTGTCGGCGAACTGTCCACCGTCCACCTTCAGCTGGGCCACCAGGGAGCTGATCATCTCCCATGCGTAGGGCAGGGAGGTCCGGACGCAGTCGACGAAGTCGGCTTCGTCGACCTCGCCTCGCTCGGCCTGTTCCAAGAGGGCCGGTGAGACGTCGAGCGACATGGGTTCTCCTCTCGCGACCCCGGCGGGTCACCGGGGCCTTACGGGCAGGGAAGGGGGTCGGCGACGCTGTGTGCACAGACGACGACCTCCTGCTTCCACGGTAAGGGCGCAGTCCGGGCCGCACCAGGAGATTGGGAACACAACCGGCCACTGACGAAGTGGTCGCAAAGGCGGACAAGCCCGAAGGGCGTACGTCAAGGGCCGTACCGGCCGTCCGGCCCGCGAATCGCGCCGGACGCCGGTGGTCGAGTAGCGTTGCCGACCATGCGTCTCGTCATCGCCCGTTGCTCCGTCGATTACGCGGGCCGGCTCACCGCCCACCTGCCCTCCGCCCCCCGTCTGATCCTCGTGAAGGCGGACGGCAGCGTCTCGATCCACGCCGACGACCGGGCGTACAAACCTCTCAACTGGATGTCACCGCCGTGCACCCTGAAGGAGGGCGCCGACGGCAGCGAAGGCGTCTGGACCGTGGTGAACAAAGCGGGCGAGAAACTGATCATCACCATGGAGGAAGTCCTCCACGACTCGTCCCACGAGCTGGGGGTGGACCCCGGGCTCATCAAGGACGGGGTGGAAGCGCACCTCCAGGAACTGCTCGCCGACCGCATCGAGACACTCGGCGACGGTTACACCCTGATCCGCCGTGAGTACCCGACCGCCATCGGCCCGGTGGACATCCTGTGCCGGGACGCGGACGGCGGGACCGTGGCCGTGGAGCTCAAGCGGCGCGGCGACATCGACGGCGTGGAGCAGCTGACCCGGTACCTGGACCTCCTCAACCGGGACCCGCACCTGGCGCCGGTACGGGGCGTCTTCGCGGCGCAGGAGATCAAGCCGCAGGCACGGGTGCTGGCGACGGACCGGGGCATCGGGTGCCTGGTACTCGACTACGACGCGATGCGCGGTATCGAGGACGACAAGCTGCGTCTGTTCTGACCCAGGGCGGGCGGCTTCCGCCGGGCGTCCCGGGCGTTCCCGGGCGGCCCACCGCGGGCGGTCGCCCCGGTCCGGCGGTCGCGGGCTCGGGTGCCCCGGGGCGGCCGTCCTGGTCCGCCGGACGGGCCGGGTTGCGGCGCGTCCGGCGGTTCCCGGGTCTCAGGCGACGGCCGGGGTGGCGTCCGAGGGGCTCTCCGGTCCCGTACCGGCGTCGGAGGCCGTCGCCGACTCCGCGGGGCCGCTCGCCGAGTTGGTGGTCTCCGGCCCGGTCGCCGTCTCGCTGGGAGCCGGCTCCGTCGTGCTCTCGCTGGGGCTGGGTTCCGGCGAGGTCGCCGGGGGTGAGCTGGTCGGCGTGGTGGTCGGCCTGGTCGGCTTCACGGTGGGCGACGGATCCCCGGACGCCGGCGGGTCGCTGGGGCTGCCGCTGGAGGAGTCCGTCGGCTCCGGGCTCTCCTCGGGGCTCGACGTACCGGGGGACGGTGTCGCGCTGCCGGAGGGGACGGCGCTGTCCGGGGCTCCCGGGGAGACGGCCCCGCCCGCCGGGCCGTCTCCGGAGACCGGGTCTTCGGCCGGCTCGTCCGTGGGGGGCCCGTCCTGTCCGGCCTCGTCCTCGGTGACCGACTGCTCGGTCGTGACGTCGCGGCCCTCGGGATCCTCGCCGCCGGACGTCACGCCCAGCGTCACCATGGTGCCCAGCACGGCGGCCAGCAGGGCGCCCGCGCCCACCGCGGCCAGATTGCGCCGGGCGCTCAGGAACACCCGCGGAAGGCCGCCGGGGACCCGGGCCGGGGCCCGGGCGGCAGGGGGCGGAGGCACCTGCCGGGAGACCAGGGTGTGCGGTTCCTCGATGTGACGGGGGAAGAGCGGCGGGGCGGCCGGCACCCCGCCGGGCGGCAGGGCGTGCGGGACCTCGGCCGCCAGGACGCCGGCGCCCGGGGCGGGCGTGCCCGAGCGGTCCTCGACGAGGGCCAGCGCCCTGCGTCCCGCCACGGCCCCCGCCTTGTCGGCGAGCGCGCCCCGCATCCCGATGGACGCCTCCAGCTCCGCCCTGGCCCGGTCGAGGTGGCCGGCGCAGAGCGCGAGAACGCCCAACTCGTGGTGGAAGTAGGCCTCCTCGGCCACCTCACCGGCGATCCTGGCGGCTTCCTGGCCGATCCTGAGGGCCTTCTCCCAGGCGCTCCAGTGCATCCCCGCCGCGAACGCCGGAGAGGCGCTGCGGGCCAGCAGGACGGCCACGCCGGCCTGGCCCCCCGCTTCGCCCGGCAGGAGGGGTGCCATCGAGGCGAGGAGGGCGTCCGCCTCGGCGACGGCGCGCTCCGGGGTGACGGACGGGTGCCCCGCCCACCAGGCGTAGTGCTGGGCGGCGCTGCGGGCGCGCGCCGCCGCGTCGTCGCCGTAACCGCCCGCCTCCAGCTGGGCCAGCACCCCGGCGGCCAGCCGGTAGCGCGGGCCTGCCGGTGAGAGCAGACCGCACTGGGACAGTTCGCCCAGCGCGGCATCGGCGTGGGTGTCCCCCACGAGGGCCGGCAGGTGGGCCTGGTGCGGTACTTCCCCGCCCAGCGCGACGGCGAAGTGCAGGGTCTCGCGGGCCGCCTCGCTCAGCCGGGAGGCGAGCAGCGCGGCGGGAGCCGCGCCCTCACCCAGGCTGGGCAGGGGCGGGTCCTTCGGCTCGATCCGGCCGAACGGCGTGTCGGCGGGTTCGTCGTCCTCGGGACCGTGGGGGGACTGCGGGTCGGCGCGCATCTCGTCGCGCTGGCGCAGCAGGGCCCCGGCCTGGACGAAGCGCAGCGGCAGCCCTTCGGACTCGAACCACAGGTCGCCCGCCCAGTTGGCCTCCTCGTCGGTGAGGGCGCGCTCCACGACGTGTTCCAGGAGCTCGAGCGAGGTCCCGCGCCCCAGACCGGAGAGGAAGACCTCTTCGAGGTCCGTGTCGGCGGCGGGGGTGGGCACCTCCGCCGTCGCGGCGAAGAGGAACGCGCACTCGGGTGTGGCGTCCAGGAGTTCCTGCAGGGCCGCGCCGCCCAGCTCCAGGTCGTCGAGCACGACGACGGCGCCGATGCCGTGGAGCAACGCCAGGAGCCCTTCGCGGTCGGGGCGGTACAGCGGAGCCTCGTAGACGGTCTCGAAGAGGCCGTACAGCAGGTCCGTGACGGTCCGCTTGTGCCCCGAGAGCCGGACGACCCCGTCGGGGGCCAGGTCGGCGCAGTCGGCGGCGACGGCGTTCAGCAGGGCCGTGCGACCGGAGCCGGCGGGGCCGGTGAGCCGCACCGAGCGACCTCGCGCCAGCAGCCGTACGAGCCGCTCACGCTCGTCCTGGCGCTCGAGGAGCGGCAGCCGGGGCGCGGGCGGCCCCGGCGGTACGGGCGGGGCCGCGGCACGCTCCCGCTCGGCGCGCTGCGCGGCGGTGCGGCGCACGGGGGTCGGGGGCTGCTCCCCGGGCCGGCACGGCTCGATCTCGCTGCCGTCGACCGGGTTGACGGTGAGCAGGAAGCTGCCCGATGTCAGCCGCACCGTGCGGGACTGCTGTGCGGCCTGGTGCCCGAAGTCCGGCGTGAGCGCCTCACGGGACTGCCGCCGCGGTTCGGTGGCGTCCTCGGAGCGGTCGTCCTCACGGCCGTACTCTTCCGGTTCCCGGTTGGTCGGGTCCATCGTCAAGTCCCCCAGACGCGTAGCGCGGTTGCCCACCCGGCCTCGTACGCCCTGCTGTCGCTTCCGGTCCGGTGTCCGCCCGTGGGTCCGTGAACCGGCAGACGGCCGAAACCCTAAACCTTCGCACAGTATCGGTGCACCGGCGGGGGGCCGCACCGCCCAGCCCGTCACGTTCTCATGAGGATTGTGCGTGAATCGGCGCGGGAACAGCTTTCAGACGCGCGGCAGGGCGTCTGCGGCGATTCCGCCCTCGATGGCCAGAATGCGATGCAGTCGCGTCGCGACGAGCAGGCGCTGCATCTGCGGCGGGACGCCGCGCAGTACCAGCCGACGGCCCGCCCGGCCCGCCCGTCGGTGCGCACCCATGATGACGCCGAGTCCGGTGGCGTCCCAGGAGTCCAGTTCGGTCAGGTCCAGTACGAGGTCGCCCCGTCCGTCGTCGACGGCCGCGTGCAGAACCGTACGGGCGTCCGCCGCGCTTCGGACGTCGAGGCGGCCCCCGACGACCATCTCGGCGTGGTCGCCCCTGATGTGCATATGCGCTCCCCGGATGACTCCGCAGCAAGGTCGGTCTGTCTGAAAACTCTTCCGTCTCCGCACCAAGTGACTGCCGCAACGACACGGAAGTTGCCGTCTGTGAGCGAACCGATACCGAATTCACCCCGAGGGGTGAACGCGGGTTCACCGGATCAGTGGGATCCGGGCACCGCATCCCACGGGATCCCCGGCCGCTGACGGCACATCGACAGCCGGGGACCCGGTAACGATCAGTAGGTGTAGAAGCCCTGCCCGCTCTTGCGGCCGATGTCACCTGCGTCGACCATCCGGCGCATCAGCTCCGGGGCGGCGAACTTCTCGTCCTGCGACTCGGTGTAGATGTTGCCCGTGGCGTGCAGCAGGATGTCGACGCCGGTCAGGTCCGCCGTCGCGAGCGGGCCCATGGCGTGGCCGAAGCCGAGCTTGCAGGCGGTGTCGATGTCCTCGGCGGAGGCGACGCCCGACTCGTACAGCTTGGCCGCCTCGACGACGAGGGCCGAGATCAGCCGGGTGGTGACGAAGCCGGCGACGTCACGGTTGACGACGATGCAGGTCTTGCCGACGGACTCGGCGAACTCCCGTGCGGTGGCGAGGGCTTCGTCGCTGGTCTTGTAGCCGCGCACCAGCTCGCAGAGCTGCATCATGGGGACGGGCGAGAAGAAGTGCACGCCGACGACGCGCTCCGGGCGCTCCGTCACGGCCGCGATCTTGGTGATCGGGATGGCGGAGGTGTTGGAGGCGAGGACGGTGTCCTCCCGTACGACCTTGTCGAGCGCCCGGAAGATCTCGTGCTTGACCTCGAGCTTCTCGAAGACGGCCTCGACGACGACGTCGGCGTCGGCCACGGCGTCGAGGTCGGTCGTCGTCGTGATCCGGGCGAGCGCGGCCTCGGCGTCGGCCGCCTCCAGCTTGCCCTTGGAGACGAACCTGCCGTAGCTCGCCTCGATGCCGTCGCGCCCGCGGGCCAGGGCCTCGTCGGTGACGTCGCGCAGGACGACGTCCCAGCCCGCCTGGGCGGAGACCTGCGCGATGCCGGACCCCATGAGTCCGGCGCCGATGACGGCGAGCTTCCTGGCCACGTTCGCACCCCTATGCACTGTCGACGGTTCACATGCTCTCCGGCGGAGGTTAGTACCCGTGAGGGGCCGTGGGGCGGCTAAGAGATGCGCGTCACGTCTCACATGACGGACATCACACCGGCCCACCCCATCCGGCGGCGTGCCGCGCGTAGTTGGGCCCTGCCGCCGGGCGGGGCCCTCCATGCGGTCCGGAAGGGCCGGGCCCTCCCCGGGCGCCCCGATCCTGCCGGGCCCTTCCCGGCGGGCGGGCGGCGCCCCGGCGGGCGGGCGGCGCACCGAGGGACCGGGCCGCACACCCGGGACCGCGTCCGGCCGTGCCGTCGCCCGTCGCGCCCCTGCCCGCAGGACGTGGGGGAAGGCCCGGACGGTGCCGCTCCCCCGACCGGCCGGAACGGTCCGGACGGGAGACCCTAGGCTGACCCCATGGTCAATCTGACGCGCATCTACACCCGCACCGGCGACCAGGGCACCACCGCCCTCGGGGACATGAGCCGGACCGCGAAGACCGATCTGCGGATCTCCGCGTACGCCGACGCCAACGAGGCCAACGCCGTGATCGGTACGGCGATCGCGCTCGGCAACCTGTCCGAGGACGTGGTGAAGGTTCTCGTCCGCGTCCAGAACGACCTGTTCGACGTGGGCGCGGACCTGAGCACCCCGGTGGTCCGGGACCCGAAGTACCCGCCGCTGAGGGTCGAGCAGTCCTACGTCGACAAGCTGGAGGCCGACTGCGACACCTTCCTGGAGGAGCTGGAGAAGCTCCGGAGCTTCATCCTGCCGGGAGGTACGCCGGGGGCTGCCCTGCTGCACCAGGCGTGCACGGTGGTCCGGCGGGCCGAACGGTCGACGTGGGCGGCGCTGGAGGTGCACGGGGACACGATGAACGCGCTGACGGCGACGTACCTCAACCGCCTCTCGGACCTCCTGTTCATCCTCGCCAGATCGGCGAACAAGGAGGTCGGGGACGTCCTGTGGGTGCCCGGAGGGGAGCGCTGATCAGCGCTCCCTGCGCGACGGGCCGGTGCGCCGACGGCCGCTGTCCGGCCGGTCCGGCTCCCGCTTGGGGAACAGGGTGTACGACACGGCGATGAGCAGGTTGACGCCGATCAGCCACAGCATCCTCTGCTGCCAGACACGCAGCGAACCGGTCTCCCCGTCCCCGCCGACGTACCAGATCGCCGCCTGGAGGAGGGCCGCCGCCGTCAGGGCGGCGAGCACCCAGCGGGCCGCCGTACGCCACTCGTGGGCGGCCCGCGCCATCCCGTACCTGGGGGGTTTCACGGGGGCCGGGCCGCCCGCGAAGCGGTGGGCGACCCTGGCGTCGACCCATCGGATGGTGGAGGGGCCCAGGCCCACGGTGAAGCCGATGTAGACGGCGGCCAGGCCGTGCTTCCAGTCCGGTGCGGCGCCGTTCCTCAGGTCGACGGCCGTCACCACCAGCAGCACCACCTCCAGCACGGGCTCGCACAGCAGGACGGCCGCGCCGAGTCCCGGCCTCCTCGCGGCGTACCGCAGCAGGAGTCCCGCCGCCAGCAGGACCCAGAAGCCCACCTCGCACAGGATGATCAGTGTGACGATCACGGTCGTTCTCCCTCCGGTCCCTTCCAGGCTCCCCTCCGCGGCGGCCCGTCTCGTCGTCGGCGGTGACGAGACGGGACTGCATCCTTCGATGTACTCGAGGCTCGTCCGCCGTACGGAAGCCCGGCGGGGATCCGGCGTGTTGGATGGAAGGGTGCTCTCTCTCACCCGCCCCCACCGCCACGACGTACTGCTCGCGGCGACCGGCCTGGCCGGTGGCCTTCTCCTGTGGCTGGTCGGCCTGCACCTCCAGAACGGCCGGCCGTTCTCCGCGCCCTGGACGGCGCTCCTGCCGCTCGCCGGGATGGCGTGCCTGGAACTGCTGCGCCGGAGCGCGCCGCGGACTGCGGTAGTCGCCGGCACCCTCGTCCTGGTCGCCGACCAGTTCACGCCGGGCAACCTGGCGACCGTGCTGATGTACACCGATCTCATGTACGCGGCGGTGGTGTACGGGACCCCGGCCGCCGCCCGCCGTATCCCGGTCACGGCCTTCCTGGTGACCGTGGCCGTCACGATCGGCTTCTTCGCCTGGTTCCGCACCGGGCAGGCTCTGCTGATCGGCACCGTCACCGGCATGGTGTCGTTCGCCCCGGCGATCACCGGTGTCAGTGTGCGCAACCACCGCGACGCCGCCGAGGCGGCCCGGCTGCGTGCCGACCAGACGGCGCTGCTGGCCGAGATGGACCGGGTCCAGGCCGTGACGGCCGAACGGTCCCGGATGGCCCGGGAGCTGCACGACATGGTGGCGGGCCATCTCTCCGCGATCGCCATCCACTCCACCGCCGCGCTGTCCATCGACGATCCGGGCACCTCCCGCGACGCTCTGGGCGTGATCCGGGAGAACAGCGTCATGGGGCTGGCCGAGATGCGCCGGCTGATCGGGCTGCTGCGTGACGGCAGCGGCGACGACGGGCCGAGCGCGGCGCCGACCCTCGCCTCCCTGGACGCGCTGGTCGCGCAGGCGGGGTCCACCTCCGCGGCCGACGGGCTGACCGTCACCCTGGACGACGGCCACCGGGGGGCCGGCCCGCTGCCCGCCCCGGTGGAACTGGCCGCGTACCGCATCGTCCAGGAGTCCCTGACGAACGCGCTGAAGCACGCCGCACCGGGACCGGTCGAGGTGCGGCTGGGGCGGTCGGGGGGCCGGCTGACGGTGGAGGTGAGCAGCGTGACGGGTGACCGGCCGGGCCCGCGCGCACCCGGCTCGGGCACCGGCCTCCTGGGGATGCGGGAACGGGTGGCGCTGCTCGGCGGGACGTTCGACGCGGGGCCGGTGTCCGGGACGGACGGCACCGCACGCTGGCGGGTACGGGCGGAACTGCCCGTCGGTGAAGGGAAGATCGGGCGATGACGATCCGGGTACTGGTCGCCGAGGACCAGTCGGCGGTGCGCGCGGGGCTGGTGCTGATCCTGGGCAGCGCCCCGGACATCGAGGTGGCGGGCGAGGCGGGCGACGGGGAGGCCGCGGTCCGCATGGCCCGCGAACTGCGCCCCGACGTGGTGCTGATGGACGTGCAGATGCCCCGGCTCGACGGGGTCTCCGCGACGCGGCAGGTCGTGTCGGAGGGGCTCGCGGACGTGCTGGTGCTGACCACCTTCGATCTGGACGAGTACGTCTTCGGCGCGCTGCGCGCGGGTGCCGCCGGATTCCTGCTGAAGCATGCCGACGCGCGCGAACTGATCGAGGCCGTGCGCACGGTGGCCCGGGGCGAGGGCCTGATCGCCCCGGGCGTGACGCGCCGGCTGATCGCGGAGTTCGCCGGTACGGCCCCGGTGCGCAGGCCCGGAGCACCGGAACCCGGGGCGCTCGACGCACTGACCCGGCGGGAGCGCGAGGTGCTCGTCTGCCTCGGCCAGGGCCTCTCGAACGCCGAGATCGCGGGGCGGCTGTCGATGGCGGAGGCGACGGTGAAGACGCACGTCAGCAGGCTGCTCGGAAAGCTGGAGCTGCGCAGCCGGGTACAAGCGGCGGTGCTCGCGCGGGAATGGGGGCTCTGAAGTCGGGCGGGAACTTTGGTCTGGACCTCTTGACGATTGGTCCAGACCTTCCTAATCTCACCGAACACGCACGCTGCGGTGAGTACGCCATGACAAGCGCGCTCAGGGCGACGCAGGGTTTGCAGTCCACGGACCACCCCCGTTTGTCGGACCTCACCCGAGGAGCACCGTTGAGCACCGAATCCCCCCAACGCCGTCCGAGACTCCGATGGAGACTGGGAACCGGCGGAGCCACCCGCTCCAAGGCGGTCGCGGGCTTCACCGCGCTGCTGCTGCCGCTCGCCGCCATGGTCGGGCTGGCCTCCCCCGCCGAGGCCGCGACCTCGGCGACGGCCACCTACCTCAAGAAGTCGGACTGGGGCACCGGTTTCGAAGGGCAGTGGACGGTCAAGAACACCGGCACCACCACCCTGTCCTCCTGGACGATCGAGTGGGACTTCCCCTCCGGCACCGCGGTCGGCTCCGCCTGGGACGCCACCGTCACCGGTTCCGGAACCCACTGGACCGCCAAGAACCTCAGCTGGAACGGCTCGGTCGCCCCGGGCGCCAGCATCAGCTTCGGCTTCAACGGCACCGGCTCCGGCTCCCCCACCGGCTGCAAGCTGAACGGCGCCTCCTGTGACGGCGGCAGTGTCCCCGGCGACAACGCCCCCTCCGCGCCTGGCACCCCCGCCGCGAGCGGCGTCACGGACACTTCGGTGAAGCTCACCTGGAGCGCCGCGACGGACGACAAGGGCGTCAAGAACTACGACGTCCTGCGCGACGGCGCCAAGGTCGCCACGGTCACCGGCACCACGTACACGGACACCGGACTCACCGCCGGGACCGACTACTCGTACACCGTGCAGGCCCGCGACACCGCCGACCAGACCGGTCCGGTCAGCGGTTCGGTCAAGGTCCACACCACCGGGGGCGGTACCGACCCCGGTGGTCCCGGCACCGGTGACAAGGTCAACCTCGGCTACTTCACCAACTGGGGCGTCTACGGGCGCAACTACCACGTCAAGAACCTCGTGACCTCGGGCTCCGCCGCGAAGATCACGCACATCAACTACGCGTTCGGCAACGTCCAGGGCGGCAAGTGCACCATCGGTGACGCCTACGCCGACTACGACAAGGCCTACACCGCCGACCAGTCGGTCGACGGCGTCGCCGACACCTGGGACCAGCCGCTGCGCGGGAACTTCAACCAGCTGCGCAAGCTCAAGGCGAAGTACCCCGGCATCAAGGTCATCTGGTCCTTCGGCGGCTGGACCTGGTCCGGTGGCTTCGGTGCCGCGGCCCAGAACCCCGCCGCGTTCGCCCAGTCCTGCTACGACCTGGTGGAGGACCCCCGCTGGGCCGACGTCTTCGACGGCATCGACATCGACTGGGAGTACCCCAACGCCTGCGGTCTCACCTGTGACACCAGCGGCCCGGCCGCGCTGAAGAACCTCGCCTCGGCGCTGCGTACCAAGTTCGGATCGAACAACCTGGTCACCGCCGCGATCACCGCGGACGGCTCCGCCGGCGGCAAGATCGACGCGGCCGACTACGCGGGCGCCGCCCAGTCCTTCGACTGGTACAACGTCATGACGTACGACTTCTTCGGCGCCTGGGAGGCCAAGGGCCCGACGGCGCCGCACTCCCCGCTTACCTCCTACAGCGGCATCCCGCAGGAAGGCTTCAACTCCGCGGCCGCCATCGCCAAGCTCAAGGCCAAGGGCGTCCCGGCCAAGAAGCTGCTGCTCGGCATCGGCTTCTACGGCCGCGGCTGGACCGGCGTCACCCAGGCCGCCCCCGGCGGCACGGCGACCGGCGCGGCCGCGGGCACGTACGAGGCGGGCATCGAGGACTACAAGGTCCTCAAGAACACCTGCCCGGCCACCGGCACCATCGCCGGCACCGCCTACGCCCACTGCGGCACCAACTGGTGGAGCTACGACACCCCGGCCACGATCACGTCCAAGATGGCCTGGGCGAACAGCCAGGGTCTGGGAGGCGCGTTCTTCTGGGAGTTCAGCGGTGACACCGCGAACGGCGAGCTCGTGAGCGCGATGGACAGCGGCCTCAACTAGTTCACCCGCTCCACCGCTCCGCCCCGCACAAGCGCCGGGGAGACAGGTCCGCCCCCTGTCTCCCCGGCTTTCGCGTGTTCCCAGGACTCCCACCGTGAACGCTCGGTCCCGGTCCGGGCCTGCGTCACACCCGCCCGGACGGTCCGCCCGGCGGACGGGGAAGAGACCTGCCACGACCCCGTCGGCCCTCCGCGGAACCTCCCGGCGAAGGCCGTCCCGTGCACCCGATCAGGGCCTGGCGGCCGGCCCTACGCCACGTTGACCCGCTGGCCGGGCGGTGCCGCCTCCAGCCAGGCGAGGAAACCTGTCAGCGCGTCCTCGCTCATCGCCAGCTCCAGGCGGGTCCCCCGGTGGAGACAGCCGAGCACGACGGAATCGGACAGGAGCGCCAGCTCCTCCTCGCCCTCGGGCAGCCGGCGGGCGACCACCTCGATGGCGGAACGCTCCAGGGCACGGCGGGGGCGGGGCGCGTAGGAGAAGACCCGGAACCAGTCGACGCGGTCACCGCTGTAGCGGGCCACGCCGTACACCCACCCCTTGCCGGACGGATCGGGCTCCTCGGACACGTCCCAGCGCAGGCTGCAGTCGAAGGTTCCACCGGAACGCTGGATCAGCCGCCGGCGCAGGCCGAAGACGAACAGACCCACCGCGACCAGCACGACGACCAGGCCGCCCAGCCACAGAGCGAGGACCATCTTCACCGACCTCCTCGCATCGTCGAGAAACGGATACCGAACCGAGCCGAACCGAACCGCACCTGCATCGCCTCAGCCGCGACACGGTCTGGATCACTCCAGAACGGGCCGCGGCTGAGTAAAAACTTCTCGTGGGGACGCTCAGTGCGCCGCCACCGCACGCAGTCGCACGTCGGCACGCCGCTCGGCGGCGGCGTCCGTGTCCGACTTCGCACGCTCCAGCGCGCGCTCGGCACGCTGGACGTCGATCTCGTCGGCAAGCTCCGCGATCTCGGCGAGCAGCGAGAGCTTGTTGTCCGCGAACGAGATGAAACCGCCGTGCACAGCGGCGACAACCGTCCCGCCGTCGCTCGTACGGATCGTCACCGGGCCCGATTCCAGCACACCCAGAAGCGGCTGGTGACCGGGCATGACGCCGATGTCGCCGGACGTGGTACGTGCGACAACGAGGGTGGCCTCGCCGGACCAGACACTGCGGTCCGCGGCGACCAGCTCGACATGCAGCTCAGCAGCCAAGGGTGGCTCCTCGGGTCACCACCCGGCGGTCGTGCCGGGTGTTGGGTCAATTCTACGGGGCGTGGTGAGGGGGGCGGGACACACCCACCCCCCTCGGTGAGCCGGAGGCTCAGGAGACGCCGAGCTCCTTGGCCTTGGCCTTGAGGTCGTCGATGCCACCGCACATGAAGAACGCCTGCTCGGGGAAGTGGTCGTACTCCCCGTCACAGATCGCGTTGAACGCGGCGATCGACTCGTCGAGCGGAACGTCCGAACCGTCCAGGCCGGTGAACTGCTTGGCGGCGTGGGTGTTCTGCGACAGGAAGCGCTCGACACGACGGGCACGGTGGACGACGAGCTTGTCCTCCTCGCCCAGCTCGTCGATACCGAGGATCGCGATGATGTCCTGGAGGTCCTTGTACTTCTGCAGGATCCCCTTCACGCGGCTGGCGGCCTCGTAGTGGTCCTGCGCGATGTAACGCGGGTCCAGGATGCGGGACGTCGAGTCCAGCGGGTCCACGGCCGGGTAGATGCCCTTCTCGGAGATCGGACGGGAGAGAACCGTCGTCGCGTCGAGGTGGGCGAACGTGGTGGCCGGGGCCGGGTCGGTCAGGTCGTCCGCGGGGACGTAGATCGCCTGCATCGAGGTGATCGAGTGACCACGCGTCGAGGTGATGCGCTCCTGGAGCACACCCATCTCGTCGGCCAGGGTCGGCTGGTAACCCACCGCGGACGGCATGCGGCCGAGCAGCGTGGAGACCTCGGAACCGGCCTGCGTGAAGCGGAAGATGTTGTCGATGAAGAGCAGCACGTCCTGCTTCTGCACATCGCGGAAGTACTCCGCCATGGTCAGGGCGGACAGCGCGACCCGCAGACGGGTGCCCGGCGGCTCGTCCATCTGGCCGAAGACCAGCGCGGTCTTGTCCAGGACGCCCGACTCGGTCATCTCGTCGATGAGGTCGTTGCCCTCACGGGTGCGCTCACCGACACCGGCGAACACCGACACACCGTCGTGCAGCTTCGCCACACGCATGATCATTTCCTGGATGAGGACCGTCTTGCCGACGCCCGCACCACCGAACAGACCGATCTTGCCGCCCTTGACGTACGGGGTCAGCAGGTCGACGACCTTCAGGCCGGTCTCGAACATCTCGGTCTTCGACTCGAGCTGGTCGAAGGCCGGGGCCTTGCGGTGGATCGGCCAGCGCTCGGTGATCTGCGCCTCGGCCTCCGGCTCGTTCAGGATCTGACCGAGGGTGTTGAAGACCTTGCCCTTGGTCACGTCACCGACGGGGACGGTGATGCCCGCGCCCGTGTCGGTCACCGGGGCCTGGCGGACCAGACCGTCGGTGGGCTGCATCGAGATCGCGCGGACCACGCCGTCGCCCAGGTGCTGGGCGACCTCGAGGGTCAGCGTCTTACGGGCGCCGGCCTCGGCCGGGTCGTCGACCTCGACGTGCAGGGCGTTGTAGATCTCCGGCATCGCGTCGACGGGGAACTCCACGTCGACGACCGGGCCGATGACCCGGGCGACGCGGCCCGTGGCAGCGGCCGTCTCAACTGTCGTCGTCATTACTTGTCACTCCCCGCGGACGCGTCGGCCAGAGCACCTGCACCGCCGACGATCTCGCTGATTTCCTGGGTGATTTCGGCCTGGCGGGCCGCGTTGGCAAGCCGGGAGAGGCTCTTGATGAGGTCCCCGGCGTTGTCGGTCGCCGACTTCATCGCGCGGCGGCGGGCAGCGTGCTCGGAAGCGGCGGCCTGCAGCAGCGCGTTGTAGATGCGGCTCTCGACGTAGCGCGGCAGAAGGGCGTCGAGGACGTCCTCGGCCGACGGCTCGAAGTCGAACAGCGGAAGGATCTCGTCCTTGGTCCCGCTCTTCTCCGTGCCCTCGGCGTCGGCCGCAGAGGTCACGGCGTCGAGCGACAGAGGCAGCATCCGGCCGTCGACCGCGTTCTGCGTCATCATCGAGACGAACTCGGTGAAGACGATGTGCAGCTCGTCGACCCCGCCCTCGGCCGTGTCCTTCTGGATGGACTCGATCAGGGGCGCGGCGATCTTCTTGGCGTCCGAGTACTCGGGACTGTCGGTGAAGCCCGTCCACGACTCCGTGACCTTGCGCTCACGGAAGCCGTAGTACGCGACACCCTTGCGGCCGACGATGTACGTGTCGACCTCCTTGCCCTCGGCCGCCAGCCGCTCCCGCAGCCGCTCCGCCGCCTTGATGGCGTTGGAGGAGTAGCCGCCGGCCAGACCACGGTCGCTCGTGAGGAGCAGGACCGCGGCCCGGGCCGGAGCCTCGACCTCGGTGGTGAGCGGGTGGTTGGTGTTGGAGCCGGTCGCCACCGCGGTCACCGCACGGGTGAGCTCGGTCGCGTACGGCATCGACGCCGCCACCTTGCGCTGCGCCTTGACGATGCGCGAGGCGGCGATCATCTCCATCGCCTTGGTGATCTTCTTGGTCGCGGTGACGGCTTGGATGCGGCGCTTGTAAACGCGAAGCTGAGCGCCCATCGATCAGCCCTCGCCCAGGAGCTTGCCGTCCGAGGTCTCGAACTGCTGCTTGAACGCGGCGATCGCGTCGGCGATCGACTGCAGCGTGTCGTCGGACATCTTCGCGCCCTCGGCGATGCTGGTCAGGAGGTCCTTGCGCTCGCGGCGCAGGTACTCCAGCAGCTCGCTCTCGAAGCGGCGGATGTCCTCGACCGGGACGTCGTCCATCTTGCCGGTGGTGCCGGCCCAGACGGAGACGACCTGCTCCTCGACGGGGAACGGTGCGTACTGCGGCTGCTTCAGCAGCTCGACCATGCGCTTACCGCGCTCCAGCGACGCCTTGGAGGCCGCGTCCAGGTCGGAACCGAAGGCGGCGAACGCCTCCAGCTCGCGGTACTGGGCGAGGTCCACACGGAGGCGGCCGGACACCTGGCGCATGGCCTTGTGCTGGGCGGAGCCACCGACGCGGGAGACCGAGATACCGACGTTGAGCGCCGGACGCTGACCCGCGTTGAACAGGTCGGACTCCAGGAAGCACTGGCCGTCGGTGATGGAGATGACGTTGGTCGGGATGAACGCCGACACGTCGTTCGCCTTGGTCTCGACGATCGGGAGGCCCGTCATCGAACCGGCACCCATCTCGTCGGAGAGCTTGGCGCAGCGCTCCAGCAGACGCGAGTGCAGGTAGAAGACGTCGCCCGGGTAGGCCTCACGGCCCGGCGGACGGCGCAGCAGAAGCGACACGGCGCGGTAGGCGTCGGCCTGCTTCGAGAGGTCGTCGAAGATGATGAGGACGTGCTTGCCGTCGTACATCCAGTGCTGGCCGATGGCCGAACCGGTGTACGGCGCCAGGTACTTGAAGCCGGCCGGGTCGGACGCCGGGGCGGCGACGATGGTCGTGTACTCGAGCGCGCCGGCCTCTTCCAGGGCACCGCGCACGGAGGCGATGGTGGAACCCTTCTGACCGATGGCGACGTAGATGCAGCGCACCTGCTTGTTCACGTCACCCGAGCGCCAGTTGTCACGCTGGTTGATGATCGTGTCGACGGCCAGGGCGGTCTTGCCCGTCTGGCGGTCGCCGATGATCAGCTGACGCTGGCCGCGGCCGATCGGCACCATGGCGTCGACGGCCTTGTAGCCGGTCTGCATCGGCTCGTGCACCGACTTGCGGACCATGACGCCAGGGGCCTGCAGCTCGAGGGCGCGGCGGCCTTCGGTCGCGATCTCGCCGAGACCGTCGATCGGGTTGCCGAGCGGGTCGACGACGCGGCCGAGGTAGCCCTCGCCGACGCCGACGGAGAGCACCTCACCGGTGCGCTGCACCGGCTGGCCCTCCTCGATACCGCTGAACTCGCCGAGAACGATCGCACCGATCTCGCGCTCCTCGAGGTTGAGGGCGAGACCGAGGGTTCCGTCCTCGAACTTCAGCAGCTCGTTCGCCATGGCGGAGGGCAGGCCCTCCACCTTCGCGATGCCGTCACCGGCAACGCTGACCGTACCGACCTCCTCGCGCGAGGCCGCGTCCGGCTGGTACGACTGGACAAAAGTATCCAGTGCGTCCCGGATCTCCTCCGGCCGGATCGTGAGCTCCGCCATCTGGGTTCCCTGCTCTCCTTGTTGGGCCCGAAGTTTCTCAATGGGGTCTGGGGGCGACCCCCAGGAATCTTCTGCAATTTCTGCACGGCCCAACCGGGCCGCTGTTCTTGCTCGTTCAGTTGGTGCGGTGTGGGGCTGCGCGGCGTCAGCCGGCCATCCTGCGGGTGACCTCTTCGAGGCGCTCCGCGATCGTGCCGTTGATGACCTCGTCACCGACGCGCACCGAGATCCCGCCGAGGACCTCGGGGTCCACGTCCAGGTTCAGGTGCATCTGCCGGCCGTAGATCTTCGCCAGAGCCGCGCCGAGGCGCTGCTTCTGCCGGTCGGACAGCGGCACCGCCGAGGTGACGACGGCGACCGTGCGCTCGCGGCGCTCCGCGGCGAGCCTGGACAGGGACTCGAGTCCCGCTTCCAGGCTACGTCCCCGGGGCTGCGTCACGAGACGCGTGACCACGCGCTCGGTGACCGGCTGCGCCTTCCCGCCGAGCAGGCTGCGCAGCAGCGCGCTCTTGGCGGCGGGCGTGGCCGACTTGCTGGTCAGCGCGGAGCGCAGTGCCACGTCGGAGCCGACGATCCGGCCGAACCGGAACAGCTCGTCCTCGACGTCGTCGAGCACACCCGCGCGCTGGGCCGCGGTGAGGTCGGCGGTGGCCGCCAGCTCCTCGACCGAGTCCACCAGGTCACGCGACTGCGACCAGCGGGACCGGACCATGCCGGAGACCAGGTCCACGGCTTCGCCGCTCACCTGTCCGCGCAGCAGCCGTCCGGCCAGCTCGGCCTTGGCCTCGCCGCCCTGCGACGGGTCGGTGAGGACCCGGCGCAGCGATACCTCGCGGTGGAGCAGCGCGGTGACGCCGGCCAGCTCCTCGGCGAGCTTCGCCGCGTCGACCGACGTGGAGTCGGTCAGCGCGTCGAGACGCTCGCGTGCGGCAGCCAGTGCCTCGCGGCTCGCTCCGTTCATCGGACAGCCTCGGCCTTCGCCTCGAGCTCGTCGAGGAACCGGTCGACGGTGCCGCTCTGCCGGGCGTGGTCCTCCAGGGACTCGCCGACGAGCTTGCCGGCCAGGGCGGTGGCGAGAGCGCCCACGTCCTGGCGCAGCGCGGACGCCGCTGCCTTGCGGTCGGCCTCGATCTGGGCGTGGCCGGCGGCGATGATCTCCTCGCGCTGCCGCTGACCTTCCGCCCTCATCTCCTGGATGATGACGGCGCCCTGCTCCTGCGCCTCCTGGCGCAGGCGTGCGGCCTCGTGACGGGCCTCGGCGAGCTGAGCCTTGTACTGCTCAAGAACGCTCTGGGCCTCGGTCTGAGCCGCGTCGGCCTTCTCGATACCGCCTTCGATGGCCTCGCGGCGCTCTTCCAGAACCTTGTTGATGTTCGGGAGGAGCTTCTTGGCGAGGACGCCGAAGACGATGGCGAAAGCGATCAGGCCGATGACGATCTCGGGGATCGCCGGGAGAAGCGGGTTCTGGATCTCCCCCTCGGACGCCAGTTGTAGGGCGTTCACATCAATGCCTTTCGTCGCATCGGGCAGTTGGAATGCCGCGACTTACTTGACCGGGTAGACGAAGGGCATGACGAGACCGATCAGGGCCAGCGCCTCACAGAGCACGAAGCCGAGGATCTGGTTCGAGCGGATCAGGCCGGCAGCCTCGGGCTGACGGGCGAGAGCCTGCGTGCCGTTACCGAAGATGATGCCGACGCCGACGCCGGGACCGATGGCGGCGAGGCCGTAACCGATGGAACCGAGGTTGCCCGTGATGTTGACGGCGGCGAGGGTCTCAAGAGCGGACATGCCGTTTCTTCCTTCTCTTTCAGAACCGGTGGGGGTTGGCCACCGGACGACTTTCGGGGGTGGTGCCGGGCCGGATCAGTGGTGCTCGGCGAGAGCGCCCTGAATGTAGTTGCAGGCCAGGAGGACGAACACGTAGGCCTGCAGCGCCTGGATGAACAGTTCGAAGGCGGTCATCAGGATGACCATCACGAAGGAGACACCGGCGTACGCGATGCCGATGCCGTTCAGCAGGTACCAGCTGGCGATGGTGAAGATCAGCAGCAGCACGTGGCCGGCGAACATGTTGGCGAAGAGTCGCACGGCGTGCGTGAACGGCCGGATCAGCAGGTTCGACATGATCTCGATGAGCATGACGAACGGGAGGGCCGGGCCGATCGACTTGTCGTAGCCCGAGATGTTCTTCCAGCCGCCGACGAAGCCGTGCCGCTTGAAGGTCAGGCTGACCCAGACGATGTACACGATCGCGGCCAGCGCCACCGGGAACCCGATGACCGAGACCACCGGGAACTGGGCGAGCGGGATGATGGCCCAGAGGTTCATGATCCAGATGAAGAAGAACAGCGAGACCATGAGGGGCACGTACTTCTTGCCCTCGCGCTTGCCGAGCGTCTCGAAGACCACGCCGGTGCGGATGAAGTCGTAACCCGCCTCCGCGACCATCTGCAGCTTCCCGGGCACCAGCTTCGGCTTGCTGAACGCCGCCCAGAAGAAGCCGACGACGACAACGGTGCTCAGGACCGCCAGCAGCATCGGCTTGTTGATCTCGATGCCGCCGACCGTGAACATCGGCTCGAAAACAAAGGAGTGCAGGCCAGGAGCCGGGAAGCCGCATCCGTCGAAGATGTGGCAGTCGGTCTCGAAGGCGAGCACCGTCGTCGGGTCAGCACTCACCGCGGGCTCCTTCAGCGTGGCGCATAGGTACGGCAACCTCGTTGTGTCGGCGCGGCAGGCAGCCGCTGGTCGGCACTGGACTGGTGTTACGGATGGGGGGCGGCTCAGGCATTACGCCTCGCGTAGAAGCGGGCGTCGATTCGGATCGGATGCCCGCGTCCGCAGTGCCGCAGTTGGCACCGGACGATAGCAGGGTCTCGAACGCGCGCTTATCCCGGCCCTACCCCTCACGTCGAAGACCCCGTGTTCTCGGGCTTCTTCTCCGCTGACGAGTCCGGCTCGACGTAAAGGATCTTGGTCTTCATGTGGACTCGGATCTGAGCGGCGACCCAGGTGAGGGTCGCCACGATGATCGCGGCGGCGAACGCCCTCGGGTTGAACAGCGTGGTGTTCTTGAACGCGGCGACGAAGACGAAGAGCAGCAGCAACTCGGCCGTGTAGAGCGCGAGCCCCATGGTCTGGAACAGGTGCGGCATGGACTTCGCGGTGCGCTGCAGAACGCCGAGTCCGATCCCCATGAAGAGAATCACCACCAGCGTCCCGACCGCCGCTCCGATCGCTCCCTTGCCGCCCGCGAGCACACCACTGACGGCGACGGTCACGAGACCGGCGGCAGCGGTGGGCACAGCGGTGTGGAGGAGAGTCCGGACGTCGTTGGACGGCATGGCGGTAACTCCGCTTTGCAGGGGGTGGGCAGTGGTCGTCAGGGACGAGCGTAGGCCCGGTCCGAGTCGATGCCTCGGGCCGGAGAACCGTCTCACCGGGGTTCTTCGGCTCTGTCACCGGGCTTAGTGAACGGTATCACAAACTATTTGATGAGGTCTTTACCCGAATGGTGTGCCCGCTGTCACACATGAGAGTGACTCCGCGCGTGTGTGCAGGGCATTACGGCGCATTGCGTGGTAAAGCACTTCTGCTTCCGAACCGTCAACGTGAGGAATCGGCGCGATCGCCGACAGCGAAGCGCGAACGGGGGCCGATCGCGGTCGCTCCGTTGACGCCGGACACCCCGACGGCCACGGGAGCACGATCAGGGGCCTCGGACGCCACGGGGTGGCCGCCGGGGACCTGCCGGCCCTCCGCCTCCCCGTCCGGGGCCGGCCCGTCCGCCGCCTCGCCCTGCGCGGCGGTACCGCGGCGCCGGTAACGCGGGGGCACGAACGTCTCGGCCCAGCGCGGCGCCCGCGGGGTGAAGCGCGGCATGAGCAGCAGCACCAGACCGACCGCGCTCAGGCCCACGATCACCAGGACGATCCACAGCGAGGCCGAGTGCACGGAGTAGCCGACGGCACCGAACGCGATGAGGGCGGACCAGAAGTACATGATCAGGACCGACCTGCTGTGCGAGTGCCCGATCTCCAGCAGCCGGTGGTGCAGGTGGCCGCGGTCGGCCGCGAACGGCGACTGGCCGTTCCAGGTGCGCCGCACGATCGCGAGGATCAGGTCGGCGGCCGGGATGGCGATGATCGTCAGCGGCAGCAACAGCGGGATGAAGACCGGCAGCATCGCGTGGGTCGCCTGGCGCTCACTGCCCTCGAAGAGCTTCATCGCGTCCGGGTCGACCTGCCCGGTGACGGAGATCGCGCCGGCGGCCAGCACCAGGCCGATCAGCATCGAACCGGAGTCGCCCATGAAGATCCGGGCAGGGTGCATGTTGTGCGGGAGGAAGCCCAGGCACATGCCCATCAGGACGGCGGCGAAGAGCGTGGCCGGGGCTGCGGCCTCGATCCCGTACCCGTACCAGAGCCGGTAGGTGTACAGGAAGAAGGCGGCGGAGGCGATGCACACCATGCCGGCCGCGAGGCCGTCCAGGCCGTCGACGAAGTTCACCGCGTTGATGGTGATCACGACCAGGGCGACGGTGAGCAGCGTGCCCTGCCACTGGGTCAGGGCCACCGTGCCGACACCGGGGATGGGCAGCCACAGGATCGTCAGACCCTGGATGACCATGACCGCGGCCGCGATCATCTGCCCGCCGAGTTTGATCAGGGCGTCGATCTCGAACTTGTCGTCCAGGACACCGATCAGCCAGATCAGCGCGGCGCCGGAGAGCAGGGCCCGCGGCTCGTTGGAGAGTTCGAACACGGCGTTCAGGTTGAACAGGTGGTCCGCGACGATCAGTCCCGCGCACAGTCCGCCGAACATGGCGATGCCACCGAGCCGCGGTGTCGGTTCTCGGTGTACGTCACGCGCACGGATCGCGGGCATCGCCCCGACCGCGATGGCGAACTTCCGCACAGGCCCGGTCAGCAGATAGGTAACGGCTGCCGTGACACAGAGCGTCAGCAGGTAATCACGCACGGGCTGCCCCACAGATTTCGCCGGCCATCTCAGCCCCACACCCTAGTCCCACGAACAAGGACACCGATGTACGGGTGACGGTTGCACACGCTTCGACTACTCCGGATACGGCGGATGGCGCTCGGCCAGTGCCCGGACCTCGGCCCGCAGCAGAGCCGGATCGCCCTCCCCGCGCACCGCCGCGCCGAACAGGGCGGCGATCCGTGCCATGCCGGCCTCGTCCATGCCCTGCGTGGTGACGGCCGCGGTGCCGAGCCGGATGCCGCGGCCGTCCCCGTGGGGCAGCGCGCAGGTGTCGAGGACCATGCCGGCCGCCGCGAGCCGTTCACGGGCGGTACGGCCGTCGACGCCCAGCGGAGCGGGGTCCGCGACGACGATGTGGGTGTCCGTACCGCCCGTGGTGACCTCGAAGCCCTCGGCCTGAAGGCCGGCCGCCAGGGCGCGGGCGTGCGCGACCACCTGATGGGCGTAGAGCGCGAAGGCCGGGGTGGCGGCCTCACCGAACGCGACGGCCTTCGCCGCGACGGTGTGCATCTGGGCGCCGCCCTGGGTGAACGGGAACACCGCGCGGTCGATCCGCTGCGCCAGCTCCGCGCCGCACAGGATCATGCCGCCGCGCGGTCCGCGCAGCACCTTGTGCGTCGTGGCGCAGACCACGTCGGCGTACGGGACCGGGCTGGGCGCCGCGCCCCCGGCGATCAGGCCCATGGGGTGGGCGGCGTCGGCGATCAGGTACGCGCCGGCCTCGTCGGCGATGTCACGGAACTCCTCGTAGTCGGGGTGGCGCGGGTAGGAGATCGAGCCGCAGACGATCGCCTTGGGACGGCGGGCCCGCGCCAGGGCGCGCACCTGCCCGTAGTCGATCAGCCCACTCTCGGGGTCGACGCCGTAACCGGCGAACTCGAACCAGCGGCCGGAGAAGTTCCCGGGGGAGCCGTGCGTGAGGTGTCCGCCGTACGGGAGCCCCATCGCCAGCACCGTGTCCCCGGGGCGCAGCAGCGCGGCGTAGGCGGCGAGGACGGCGGAGGAGCCGGAGTGCGGCTGGACGTTGGCGTGCTCGGCCCCGAACAGTGACGTCGCCCGGCGCACCGCGAGGCGTTCGGCGGCGTCGGCCTGCTCGCATCCGCCGTGGTGGCGGGCGCCGGGATAGCCCTCGGCGTACTTGTTGGCGAGCGGCGAGCCGAGGGCGGCGAGGACGGCGGGCGAGGTGAAGTTCTCGGCGGCGGCGAGCTGCAGCGTGCTCGCCTGGCGGCCCGCCTCCGCCAGCAGGATGCCGGCGACCTCCGGGTCCTGGCGGAGCAGTACTCCGAAGTCCTGGGGCAGGGCGCCGGCGGACGGGGACGCCGGTGGTGGCGGGGACACGGCGGCGGGTGCGGCTGGAGTGGTGACCGGCATCTGACGGCTCCGGGCCTGAGTGGGGGTGCGCTGGTGTCGGGAGCCGTCGCCCGGCCGGACCGCGGCTTCCCAGCTCCAATGTAGGCCGGGGCAGGGCGGTGTGCCCGCTGCCGTGCGGCCCCGTACGCCGGTCGGCGCACCCGTCGGTGCCGCAGCCCTCAGTGCGGGGCGCGTACGCCCGTCAGCGCGGTCACCACGGGGTCGAGGGCCTGGTTGATCTCGTCCCCGATGGAGCGGAAGAACGTGATCGGGGCACCGTACGGGTCGAAGACCTCGTCGGCCTCCGCGGTGGGGGCCAGCAGCCAGCCGCGCAGTGCCGCCGCGGCGCGCACCAGGGCGCGGGCGCGTTCGACGACGCCCTCCTCGTGGGCGTCGGGCAGCGTGGCGGGGTCTATGGCCCGCACCAGCCGGGTGAACTCCTTGAGCGTGAAGGTGCGCAGGCCGGCCGAGTGCCCCATGGAGATCACCTGGGCGCGGTGGTCACGGGTGGCGGTGAGGACGAGGTCGGCGCGGATCACGTGCTCGTCGAGCAGTTCCCGCCCGACGAAGCCGCTGGCGTCGGCGCCGAAGTCCGCGAGGACCACCTCGGCGTTGGCCTCCATGGGCGCGCCCTCGTGCCCCCAGGTGCCGGCGCTCTCCACGATCAGGCCGCCGCTGAGCGGATCGCCGAGGCGGTCCACCAGGGCATGGCGGGTCAGCCGCTCGGTGATGGGCGAGCGGCAGACGTTGCCGGTGCTGACGTGGAGGATGCGGAAGGTGTCGGGTCGTCCCGCTATGCCACGCCCCTCAGGGGCGGTCAATTGGCCACCTCGAGATCGGGTACCACCTTGCGGAGCTCTTCGACGGAGAGGGCTCCGGCCCGCAGGAGGACGGGGATCCTCCCGGTGACGTCGACGATGGAGGACGGGACGATGCCGGGGGTCGGCCCGCCGTCGAGGTAGACGGAGACGGAGTCCCCGAGCATCCCCTGGGCGGCGTCGCAGTCCTCCGGCGACGGGTGCCCGGTGAGGTTGGCGCTGGAGACGGCCATCGGGCCGACCTCCGTGAGGAGTTCGATGGCGACCGGGTGCAGGGGCATCCGGATCGCGACCGTGCCCCGGGTGTCGCCGAGGTCCCACTGGAGGGACGGCTGGTGCTTGGCCACGAGCGTCAGCGCGCCGGGCCAGAAGGCGTCGACGAGCTCCCACGCCTGCTCGGAGAAGTCCGTGACCAGGCCGTGCAGCGTGTTCGGGGAACCGATCAGGACGGGGGTGGGCATGTTGCGGCCACGGCCCTTGGCGTCGAGCAGGTCGGCGACGCCCTCGGAACTGAAGGCGTCCGCACCGATCCCGTACACGGTGTCGGTGGGCAGCACGACCAGTTCACCGCGGCGGACGGCGGACGCGGCCTCACGAAGGCCGGTCGTACGGTCGGTCGCGTCGTTGCAGTCGTATCGCCGTGCCATCAGCCGGCCTCCTCGGACGTGTGCGGGTCTGGCGGGTAGGGGTGGTCGTGCGGTCGTCGCGCGGCGGCGGTCACGGCATGGCCTTGCGGGCCGTGGCGAACCGGGGCCGGTTGTTCAGGTCGGGGTGGTCGGCCGCGTCGGCCCAGCCCCGTTCCTCGGTGAAGATCCACGGCACCTGGCCGCCCTGGGTGTCGGCGTGCTCGATGACGACGAGTCCGCCGGGGCGCAGCAGGCGGTGCGCGGTGCGCTCGATGCCGCGGATGGTGTCGAGGCCGTCCTCGCCGGAGAAGAGCGCCATCTGCGGGTCGTGGTCGCGGGCCTCGGGCGCCACGTACTCCCACTCGGTGAGCGGGATGTACGGCGGGTTGGAGATGACCAGGTCGACCTGTCCGTCGAGCTCCGGGAGGGCGCTCAGGGCGTCCCCGCGGTGGATGGTGACCCTGGACCCCTCGGCGTTCTTCCGGGTCCACCTGAGGGCGTCCTCGGACAGCTCCACACCGTGCACGCGTGAGCGCGGCACCTCCTGGGCCATCGCGAGGGCGATGGCGCCGGATCCGGTGCAGAGGTCGACGATCAGCGGTTCGACGACGTCCATGGCGCGGACGGCGTCTATCGCCCAGCCGACGACCGACTCGGTCTCCGGCCTGGGCACGAAGACACCGGGGCCGACCTGGAGTTCCAGGTAGCGGAAGAACGCCCGGCCGGTGATGTGCTGGAGCGGCTCGCGGGCCTCGCGGCGGGCGATCGTCTCCCAGTAACGGGCGTCGAAGTCGGCGTCCGGCACACGGTGCAGCTCGCCCCGCTTGACGCCGTGCACGAAGGCGGCGAGTTCCTCGGCGTCGAATCGCGGCGAGGGGACACCGGCGTCGGCCAGCCGCTGGGTGGCCTGGGCCACCTCGGCGAGCAGCAGGTTCATCGCGGATCTCCGTACGGGTTCACGGGGTGGGCACGGTTCGGCCCGGCCGGCGGTCGCCGGCCGGTCCTACGCGGCGGCGAGCTTGGCGGCCGAGTCGGCGTCGACACAGGCCTGGATGACGGCGTCGAGGTCGCCGTCGAGGACCTGGTCCAAGTTGTACGCCTTGAAGCCGACCCGGTGGTCCGAGATCCGGTTCTCCGGATAGTTGTACGTCCGGATCTTCTCGGAGCGGTCCACCGTGCGGACCTGGCTGCGGCGTACGTCGGAGGCTTCCTGCTCGGCCGCCTCCTGGGCGGCGGCCAGCAGCCGGGAGCGCAGGATGCGCATGGCCTGCTCCTTGTTCTGGAGCTGGCTCTTCTCGTTCTGGCAGGAGGCGACGACGCCGGTCGGCAGGTGCGTGATGCGCACCGCGGAGTCGGTGGTGTTGACGGACTGGCCGCCGGGGCCCGAGGAGCGGTAGACGTCGATGCGCAGGTCGTTGGCGTGGATCTCGACGTCGACCTCCTCCGCCTCCGGGGTGACGAGCACACCGGCGGCCGAGGTGTGGATGCGGCCCTGGGACTCGGTGGAGGGCACGCGCTGCACCCGGTGCACCCCGCCCTCGTACTTCATCCGGGCCCAGACGCCCTGGCCGGGCTCGGTGGCGCCGTTGCCGCCCTTGGTCTTCACGGCGACCTGGACGTCCTTGTAGCCGCCGAGCTCGGACTCGGTGGAGTCGATGATCTCGGTCTTCCAGCCCACGCGCTCGGCGTAGCGCAGGTACATGCGCAGCAGATCGCCGGCGAACAGGGCGGACTCGTCGCCGCCCGCGCCCGCCTTGATCTCCAGGAGCACGTCCTTGTCGTCGCTGGGGTCGCGCGGGACCAGGAGCAGCCGGAGCTTCTCCGTGATCTCCTCGCGCTGCTTCTCCAGGACCTTGACCTCGGCGGCGAAGTCCGGGTCGTCCGCGGCGAATTCGCGGGCGGTCCCGATGTCGTCACCGAGCCGCTTCCAGGTCCGGTACGTGGAGACGATCGGGGTCAGCTCCGCGTAGCGCTTGTTGAGCTTGCGCGCGTTGGCCTGGTCGGCGTGGACCGACGGGTCGGCGAGCTTCTTCTCGAGATCGGCGTGTTCGCCGATCAGTTCCTCGACCGCCTCGAACATCGGGGGCTCCTGGTTCCGTGCGTCTGCGTCTGCGGGCCTGCTGGACGGCCTGCCGCCCCGGGGGCGGTACAGCCGGAAAAACGCCGGCCCCGGCGCCCCCGCAAGAGGGAGCCGGGAACCGGCGCAGTGGCTCGCTACTTGGCGGCGGAGCCGGCGGCCTTGCCGAAGCGGGCCTCGAAGCGGGCCACGCGGCCACCGGTGTCGAGGATCTTCTGCTTGCCCGTGTAGAACGGGTGGCACTCGGAGCAGACGTCGGCGCGGATCGCGCCGCCCTCGAGGGTGCTCCGGGTGGTGAACGACGCACCGCAGGTGCAGCTGACCTGCGTCTCGACGTACTGGGGGTGAATCTCGCGCTTCAAGGTGTCTCCTAGTTTCGGGAGGGCTCCGGGTCGTACGCGCGGATTGCGCGTCCGTGAACCGGGGCCGACGTACCAGTCTGCCAGCGACCGGCCGTATCTCCCAAAACGAGAGGCGGGCCCCCGCTATTCCCCCGTCGCGGAGGAACGGTGCGCGCCCGTGCGGTGACGGAACACGCCCGTCATGTACGACGACGTCCGCCGCCTCTGCCCCGTCGCCGGCGGACCTCGCGGGGCGGAGGCCGGGAGCGGCTCGTCGCCCGGACGCCCGCCCCCGTCCGTCAGGCCGCCCTTCCCCTCATGGAGCGTCCGTTGAGGGTCGGCGGGGCCGTACTCCACGGGCGGGGTGACCTCTCGTGGGCCGGGGCGAGGCTGTCGAGGCCGTCCGCACGGACGTGGAGGCCGCGCCGCGAGAGGGCCGCGGGTGTACGCACGACTGCCCCCGTCACGGGCGTGACGGGGGCAGTGGCGCGCTGAGACCGGTGGGACGTCAGTCGTTGCCGTTGCCCGGCGCCGGTGTCGTCTTCTGGATCTGGAGCAGGAACTCCGCGTTGGACTGCGTCTTCTTCATCCGGTCGAGCAGCAGCTCGATGGCCTGCTGCTGGTCGAGCGCGTGGAGCACCCGGCGCAGCTTCCAGACGATGGCCAACTCGTCGCTGCCGAGCAGGATTTCTTCCTTACGGGTGGAGGACGCGTCGACGTCCACCGCCGGGAAGATGCGCTTGTCCGAGAGCTTCCGGTCGAGCTTGAGCTCCATGTTGCCGGTGCCCTTGAACTCCTCGAAGATCACCTCGTCCATGCGCGAGCCGGTCTCGACGAGCGCGGTGGCCAGGATGGTCAGCGAGCCGCCGTCCTCGATGTTGCGCGCGGCTCCGAAGAAGCGCTTCGGCGGGTACAGCGCGGTCGAGTCGACACCACCGGACAGGATGCGGCCGGAAGCCGGTGCCGCCAGGTTGTAGGCGCGGCCCAGACGGGTGATCGAGTCCAGCAGGACGACCACGTCATGGCCCAGCTCCACGAGGCGCTTGGCGCGCTCGATGGCCAGCTCGGCGACGGTGGTGTGGTCCTCGGCGGGGCGGTCGAAGGTCGAGGAGATGACCTCGCCCTTCACCGACCGCTGCATGTCGGTGACCTCTTCCGGACGCTCGTCGACCAGGACGACCATCAGGTGGCACTCGGGGCTGTTGACCGTGATCGCGTTGGCGATCGCCTGCAGGATCATGGTCTTGCCGGTCTTCGGCGGGGCCACGATCAGGCCGCGCTGGCCCTTGCCGATCGGGGCGACCAGGTCGATGATCCGGGTGGTCAGGACGTTGGAGTCGGTCTCCAGCCGGAGCCGGTCCTGCGGGTACAGCGGGGTCAGCTTCTGGAACTCGGGGCGGCCACGGCCGGTCTCCGGGGCCATGCCGTTGACCGAGTCGAGGCGGACCAGCGCGTTGAACTTCTCGCGGCGCTCGCCGTCCTTGGGCTGGCGCACCGCGCCGGTGACGTGGTCACCCTTGCGCAGGCCGTTCTTGCGGACCTGGGCGAGGGAGACGTACACGTCGTTCGGTCCCGGCAGGTAGCCGGAGGTCCGGATGAAGGCGTAGTTGTCGAGGATGTCGAGGATGCCCGCGACGGGGATCAGGACGTCGTCGTCGGCGACCTGGACGTCGGTCGCGAACTCGTCGCGGCCACGACGGCCCCGGCGGTCGCGGTAGCGTCCGCGGCGTCCGCGCCGGCCGCCCTCGTCGTCGTAACCGTCGTCCTGCTGGCCGCCGCCCTGCTGGCCCTGGCTCTGGCCCTGGCCGCCGCCCTGCTGACCCTGACGGCGTCCGCCGCCCTGGCCCTGGTCGTCGCCCTTGCCGCGCCGGTCGCGCTGGCGGTCCCGGCGGTCGCCGCGCTCCTGGCGGTCACCGCGGTCCTGGCGGTCGCCGCGGTCGCGCCGGCCGTCCTGGCGGTCACCGCGGCGGCCCTCGGCCGTGTCGACGGCGGCTTCGGCCTTGGCCTCGCCCTTCGCCTCGGCGCGCTCGTCACCACGGTCCTGACGGGCTTCGGCGGCCTTGGGCTCGGCCTGCGCCTCCGCCTTGGTCTCCGTCTTGGTCTCGGGGCTGCCCGCCTGGGCGGTCGCCCGGCGGCGACGGCGCTCACCGGTGGGCTGCTCGTCGCTGGCCGGCTGACCGGGGATGTCGATCTGCTGCTGGGCGGCGGCCTTCTCGGCCGGTGCCGCGGCGCTCTCGTCGCCGGTGCGCGTCTTGGACGTGGCGCGCCTCTTGGGCTTGGTCTCGGCTTCCGCGGCGGCGGGGGCCTTGGAGGCGGTCCTGGAGGCGGTGCCTCCGGCCTGCGCCTCCTTGATGACCTCGATCAGCTGGCTCTTGCGCATCCGCGCAGTACCCCTGATGCCGAGGCCGGACGCGACCTGCTGCAGCTCGGCCAGGACCATGCCCTCGAGGCCGGTGCCGGAGCGGCGGCGCCGTGCGGTGGTGCCAGTGGCAGCACCTTCGGCGGGCGCGGAGCTGTCGACGCTCTTGTCGGCAGTGACGCCCATCAGATCGGTGGTGTCGCTCACGAAGGGTCCTTCCCTGGAGCGGACGTCGGCCTTCTGGCTCGGCGACCGGTTGTGCTGTCCGACTGCGGTCTGTTGATCGTGTCGATCGCGGACCGTGCCGGGGCGGTGGTCCGCCGGGTACGGCGGAGAGATGAATGTGCGGGGTTCCGGCGCGAGATCCCCCTGCTCGGCCCACTCCTGGACAAGCGAGAGGGTGTCGTGCCGGTTCCGGAGCGTGCTCGAAAGCTCAGGCAGGCTGCTCAGGCAGTCGGGGAGGCTCCCGGAAGAGTGGTGGTCCCTAAGGGGGACACGAAGCAACGCGCCACAAAGACGTCGATTGCTGACTTGAGGTTAACACTACCGGCTCCAACAAACATTCCCCCTCTCGTGCACCGGCAATCACGTGCGCTCAGGTGCGGCTACGCGGCGAGCGGCAGCACACTCGCGCCCGCGGCGTCGAGGGTGAGCCGGTTCGCGGCCCATCCCTCGCCGGCCAGTCGGGCCACCTTGTCGGCCTCGCCCTCCTCCGTCAGCGCGAGCACCGTGGGCCCGGCGCCGGAGATGACGGCGGGGACGCCGTCCGCGCGCAGCCGGCCGACCAGTTCCACGCTCTGCGGCATCGCGGGCCCCCGGTACTCCTGGTGGATCCGGTCCTCGGTGGCGGCGAGCAGCAGTTCGGGCCGCCTGGTCAGCGCCTCCACCAGGAGGGCCGCGCGTCCGGCGTTGGCCGCGGCGTCCACATGGGGGACGGTGCGCGGCAGCAGGCCGCGGGCGGTCTCGGTGAGGACCGGTGTCGCGGGGACGAAGACCACCGGGACGACGGTGCCGGCGGGGTCCATCCTGATGGCCCTGGCGGCTCCGCCGTCCATCCAGGCCAGGGTGAAACCGCCGAGCAGGCAGGCGGCGACGTTGTCGGGGTGGCCCTCGATCTCGGTCGCCAGCTCCAGCAGCGCGGCGTCGTCGAGGCGGGCGTCCCCGCCGGTCGTCACGGCGCGGGCGGCGACGATCCCGGCACAGATGGCCGCGGAGGACGAGCCGAGCCCCCGGCCGTGCGGGATGCGGTTGGCGCAGACGATCTCCAGCCCGTGGGGCTGCCCGCCGAGCAGGTCGAAGGCCGTGCGCAGGGAGCGTACGAGCAGGTGGTTCTCGTCGCGGGGCAGCGTCGTGGCGCCCTCACCCGCGATGTCGATGTGCAGTCCGGAGTCGGCGACCCGGACGACGACGTCGTCGTAGAGCCCGAGCGAGAGGCCGAGGGCGTCGAAACCCGGACCCAGGTTGGCGCTGGTAGCGGGGACGCGCACCCGGACGGCGGCGGCTCGGAACGCGGGACCGGCCATCGGTTGGACGACTCTTCCTGTACGGCGGCGGGGATGGTGGTGCGGGGTGGTGTCGTGCGGGCGGTGTCGTGCGGGTACTTCGACGTGCGTGGGGGTGCCGTGGTGCGGGGCGGGGTGTCCGGAGGTCACTACGGCGACTGCACCGCGGCGCGTGCGGCGGGGCGGGTTGAGTACAGCTTATCGAAGGAAGGTTCTGTGGCGACATAGGGCGCACAGGAGGCGCACGAGGCGTGTCGCACGCCGCCTCTGCGCTCTTCGCCCCTCGGGGCGGCCGGACGGCCGGGGCACCGGCCAGGGCCGGTTCCGGGACCCCGCCTGCCCGGTGACGCCCGGCCCGCGCACCCGCCGCGTTCTGGGCATCGCCCCGGCACCTCCGGTACCGGGGCGATGCCCCGTCCGTCCCGCGATCGGCGCACCGGAGGCGGTGCGCCGATCGGCCGGGATGTGTGGGACAGCCCTCAGACGAGGCCCAGTTTCCGGGCCGCGGTGGTCGCGTCGACCGGTACCGTGACCGGCTGCGGGGCGCCGGCGACGGCCCAGTCGGGGTCCTTGAGGCCGTTCCCGGTGACGGTGCAGACGATCTTCTGACCGGGGTCGACCTTGCCCTCCGCGGCGGCCTTGAGCAGACCGGCCACCGAGGCGGCCGACGCGGGCTCGACGAAGACACCCTCCTGGGAGGCCAACAGGCGGTAGGCGGACAGGATCTGCCGGTCCGTCACCTCGTCGATGAAGCCGCCCGACTCGTCCCGGGCGTCCAGCGCGAACTGCCAGGAGGCGGGGTTGCCGATGCGGATCGCGGTCGCGATGGTCGCCGGGTCCTTGACGATCTCACCGCGGACGATGGGCGCGGAGCCGGAGGCCTGGAAGCCCCACATGCGCGGGGTGTGCGTGGAGACCGCGTCTCCCGCGTACTCCTTGTAACCCTTCCAGTAGGCCGTGATGTTGCCCGCGTTGCCGACCGGGAGGACGTGGATGTCGGGGGCGTCACCGAGCGCGTCGACGATCTCGAACGCGGCGGTCTTCTGGCCCTCGATGCGGACGGGGTTGACCGAATTGACCAGCGCCACCGGGTAGTTGTCCGAGAGACTGCGGGCCAGGGTGAGGCAGTCGTCGAAATTGCCGTCGACCTGGAGGATCTTCGCGCCGTGGACGAGGGCCTGCCCCATCTTGCCGAGCGCGATCTTGCCCTGCGGCACGAGGACGGCGCAGACCATTCCGGCCCGCACCGCGTACGCGGCGGCGGAGGCGGAGGTGTTGCCGGTGGATGCGCAGATGACGGCCTGCGCGCCCTCCTCCTTGGCGCGGGTGATCGCCATCGTCATGCCGCGGTCCTTGAACGAACCGGTGGGGTTGGCGCCCTCGACCTTGAGGTGCACCTCGCATCCCGTGCGCTCGGAGAGGACCTGCGCCGGGACGAGCGGCGTGCCACCCTCACGGAGGGTGACGACCGGCGTCGTGCTCGTGACCGGAAGCCGGTCCCGGTACTCCTCGATGATGCCGCGCCACTGGTGGGTGCCGTTGCTGGTCATGGGTCCTTACTCCCCTTCAACACGCATGATGCTGGCGACACCGCGCACGGTGTCCAGCTTGCGCAGCGCCTCGACGGTCCCCGAGAGGGCCGCGTCGGGCGCGCGGTGGGTGACGACGACGAGGGATGCCTCGCCGCTGCCGTCCTGGCGGACTTGCTGGCGGACCGTATCGATGGATACGTCCTGTTCGGCGAAGACCGTAGCGACCTGGGCGAGTACGCCAGGCTTGTCGGCCACGTCGAGACTGATGTGGTACCGCGTGACGACGTCGCCCATGGGGCTGACCGGCAGACGCGTGTACGCGGACTCACCCGGGCCGGTGGTCCCGGCGAGGATGTTGCGGCAGACGGCGACCAGGTCACCGAGAACCGCGGACGCGGTCGGGGCGCCGCCCGCGCCGGGGCCGTAGAACATGAGCTGCCCGGCGGCCTCGGACTCGACGAAGACCGCGTTGTACGCCTCGCGGACGGAGGCCAGCGGGTGGCTGAGCGGGATCATCGCGGGGTGCACGCGGGCGGTGACGGACCTGCCGTCGGCGGCCCGCTCGCAGATGGCGAGGAGCTTGACGGTGCAGCCCATGCGGCGGGCCGAGGCGATGTCCGCGGCGGTGACCTCGGTGATGCCCTCGCGGTGCACCTCGCCGATCCTGACCCGGGTGTGGAAGGCGATCCCGGCGAGGATGGCGGCCTTCGCGGCGGCGTCGAAGCCCTCGACGTCGGCGGTGGGGTCGGCCTCGGCGTACCCGAGGGCGGTGGCCTCGTCGAGCGCCTCGGAGTATCCCGCCCCGCTCGTGTCCATCCTGTCGAGGATGAAGTTGGTGGTGCCGTTGACGATGCCGAGGACCCGGTTGACCTTGTCCCCGGCGAGGGACTCGCGCAGCGGCCGTACGAGCGGGATCGCGCCGGCCACGGCCGCCTCGTAGTACAGGTCCCGGCCGTGCTGCTCGGCGACGGCGTGCAGCGCGGAGCCGTCCTCGGCGAGCAGCGCCTTGTTGGCGGAGACGACGCCCGCGCCGTGCTCGAAGGCGGTCGTGATGAGGGTGCGGGCGGGTTCGATGCCGCCGATGACCTCGATGACGACGTCGATGTCACCCCGTTTGACCAGGGCGGTCGCATCGGTCGTGATCAGTGCGGGGTCGATGCCCTCACGCACCTTGGAAGGCCGGCGGACGGCCACACCCGCGAGCTCGACCGGCGCGCCGATGCGCGCGGCGAGGTCGTCGGCGTGCGTCGTCATGATGCGCGCCACCTCTGAGCCGACCACTCCGCAGCCCAGCAGCGCCACCTTCAGCGGACGCGTACGCATCATCCGACCTCGTTTCTCATACTTCCGGTGTGTGGACCAGTCTCACTCACCGGACGGGGGTTTCTGCCACCCGTCCGGATTTTGAGACGTGAATTTCATCAGCCGACATCGAGACGCAGGAGATCTTCCTCCGTCTCACGCCGGACGATCACGCGCGCCCTGCCGTCACGCACAGCGACGACGGGCGGGCGCAGGGCGTGGTTGTAGTTGCTCGCCATGGACCGGCAGTACGCGCCGGTGGCGGGGACCGCGATCAGGTCGCCGGGCGCCAGGTCTGCCGGCAGGAAGGCGTCCTTGACCACGATGTCCCCGCTCTCGCAGTGCTTGCCGACGACGCGGACGAGCATGGGTTCGGCGTCGGAGCTGCGCGAGACGAGGGCCACGCTGTACTCGGCGTCGTACAGCGCGGTGCGGATGTTGTCCGACATGCCGCCGTCGACGCTCACGTACGTGCGCAGGCCCTCCAGCGGCTTGATGGTGCCGACCTCGTAGAGCGTGAACGCGGTGGGGCCGACGATCGCGCGGCCCGGCTCGACGGAGATGCGCGGGGTGGCGAGCCCGGCCGACTCGCATTCGCGGGTCACGATGTCGCTGAGGGCCTTGGCGATCTCGTGCGGCTCGCGGGGGTCGTCCTCGGAGGTGTACGCGATCCCGAGGCCGCCACCGAGGTCGATCTCGGGGAGTTCGACGCCGTGTTCGTCGCGGACCGCGGCGAGCAGCTGCACCACGCGCCGGGCGGAGACCTCGAAGCCGGCCATGTCGAAGATCTGCGAGCCGATGTGCGAGTGGATGCCGATGAGTTCGAGCCCGTCCAGGGTCAGTGCCCTGCGGACGGCTTCGGCGGCCTGGCCGTCGGCCAGCGCGATGCCGAACTTCTGGTCCTCGTGCGCGGTGGCGATGAACTCGTGGGTGTGCGCCTCGACACCGACGGTGACCCGGATCTGTACGCGCTGCCGCTTACCGAGCCGCTGCGCGGTGTGGGAGACGCGGACGATCTCCTGGAAGGAGTCGAGTACGATCCGCCCGACGCCCGCTTCGACGGCCCGCTCGATCTCGGCGACCGTCTTGTTGTTGCCGTGGAAGGCGATCCGGTCGGCGGGCATCCCGGCGTCCAGGGCGGTGGTGAGTTCCCCGCCGGAGCACACGTCGAGGTTCAGGCCCTCCTCCGTGAGCCAGCGCACGACGGCGCGCGAGAGGAAGGCCTTGCCGGCGTAGAACACATCGGCGTCGGGGCCGAAGGCGTCCGCCCAGGCGCGGCAGCGCGCCCGGAAGTCACTCTCGTCGAGGAAGTACGCAGGGGTGCCGAACTCCTCGGCCAACCGGGCAACTTCGATCCCCCCGACGGTGAGCGCACCGTCCTGGTCGCGGGTGACCGTACGGGACCACACCTTCTCGTCCAGCACGTTGAGGTCGGTGGCCGGGGCGATGTAGTGGCCCTCGGGGAGGACGTCGGCGTGGCGGGGTCCGGCGGGGTGTGCGGATCGGCTCATCGTTCTGCTCTGTTCTCTCGGGTCTCAGAGGTGTTCGGGCGCGCTGATGCCGAGCAGGGACAGGCCGCCTGCGAGCACCGTCCCGGCGGCTTCGGCAAGAGCCAGCCGGGAGCGGTGGGCGGCCGAGGGTTTCTCGTCACCGACGGGGAGCGGCGGGCAGGCGTCGTGGAGGTCGAAGAAGGCGCGCGCCACCGTTTCGAGGTGCCGGGCGAGCCGGTCGGGCGCGTGGTGGCGTGCGGCGGCGGCGAGCACCCCGGGGTGGTCGGCGAGGGCGGCGTGCAGCGCGGGGGCGTCGACGTCCGCGTCGTACGCGGCGGTGAGACCGAGGCGCTCCCCCTCGCGGAGAAGCGCGCGGGTGCGGGCGTGGGCGTAACGGACCAGGAAGAGCGGGTTGGCCTCCGTCTGGACGAGGAGGTCACCGCCGAGCGGGGCGCGGTCGTGGCCGGCGGGCCGCAGCAGACCCCACCGGGTGGCGTCGGCGCCCAGCCGCTCCAGCAGTGCGTCCGCCGTGGCCCCGGCGGGGACGGGACGGATCTCGGCGCTCTCCTCGGCCCCGACCGGGACGGGACGGATCTCGGCGCTCTTCTCAGCCCCGACCGGGACGGGACAGATCTCGGCGCTCTCCTCGGCCCCGACCGGGACGGCACGCTCTTCGGTCCGCTCCACGGTTCCGGCGCCCGGGGCGACGTGGAGGCCGAGCCGGTCCCAGCCGGGTCCGGGCTCCCGCGCGCAACCGATGAGCACTTGGTCGCCCTGGGTGCGCAGCAGGTGCCCGACGCTCTGGGCTACGACCGCCGACCGGATCTCGCGTGGGTGGTGGAGCCGCCGGAGGGCCCCCGCACCGGTGGTGACCCATCCGTAGCGGAGGCCCCGCCCGGCAACCTCGCGGACGCGGGCGGCGCGGGAGGCGGCGTCGGCGGAGGCGTCGAGCGTGAAGTTCAGGAAACCGGGCCCGGTGATCTCGACCCGTCCGATCCCGGGGGCACCGACGACCCGTTCCCGCAGGATCTCGGCCACACCCCGCGGGGGGAGCCCCGCGGGCCCCGCCAACTGGAGGGCGACGGCACAGGCGTAGTCCCCGCTGCCGCCGGGCCGCGTCCTCTCCACTCGCACGCGCGCGGGCACGGGCGCGCGCAGGGCGTCCTCGTCGACCGCGCGGCGCACAGCGTGCAGCACGGTCGAGGAGAGGTCGGCGGGGGTCACGGGACAAGCGTAGGGGAGGGAGGGGGTCACTTCGCCAACCGGTTTCGCGATGCGGGCAACCGCCCGCGTCCGGGCGCGACCGGGGCCGCAGCAGGACGGCGGCCGACAGCGCGGTGCGCGCAGCCGCCGGTATGGGGACGCGGCCGGTTGTCCAGGTTCGGGCGCGGGCACCGGGAAGGGCCGCCCGGCGGAAACCCGGCGTCCGGCTGCGGGCACTCCGCCGACGGCTGGGCGCGGCCGACGGCCGGGCGTCCGGGAGGACAGTGGGCAGGGTCGCGGCGCGGACAGCCGCCTCTCGCGCAGGGCGCGGGTGGGTGGGCGCGGGCCCCCAGCCGGTCCGGTCACCCGGCAGCGCTCCCCGCCCTCCCGGCCCCGCGACAGCCGTCGAGCGGCGGCGGATCGCCCCGGTGCGCGAGCCGGCGCACCATCCGTACGAGCTCCCCCGGCTCGAACGGCTTCGCCAGGAAGGCGTCCACCCCGGCGGTCACGCCGGAGTCCACCTCGCACGGCGTGCAGGCACTGACGACGGCGACGGGGAGATGGCTGGTACGCGGATCGGAACGCAGCCGGACAGCGGTCTGTATGCCGTCGAGCCGCGGCATGACGACGTCGAGCGTGATCACGTCCGGGCAGACGCGGTGCACGAGGTCCAGACACTCGACGCCGTCGGCCGCGGTCACTACCTCGAAGCCCTCCAGCTCGAGGTTGACCCTGATCAGCTGCCGGATGGCCTCGTTGTCGTCGACAACAAGCACACGGCCGTACGCCCCTGGCACCCTTCGAGAGTAGGTCGGCCGGAGGGGCTGCGTCCGGGTTTTGCCCACTTCCGCCCCCCGGAGTGCGACCGTCGTCGACTTCGGGGCGGCCTCACTCCGGAGCCGACGACGCGCAAAACCTGTTCCCGGCCACCCTGTCGGAGCTGGTAGGGTTTCACTCGTCGCCGCCGAGCGCAGCGACATCGCCCCCGTAGCTCAGGGGATAGAGCATCGGCCTCCGGAGCCGGGTGCGCAGGTTCGAATCCTGCCGGGGGCACTTCGCAGGAAGTGCCGAAAAGACCCTCTGATCAGTGGAAACGCTGATCAGGGGGTCTTTTCCATGTGTCGGCGTGCCCTGAAGCTGAGGTGGTCCCCCGCCGGGGGCTCGGGTCACCCTCGGGCGCACGTACTCTTCCGCCGCGCATCCGGGTGGCCCGAGGAAGAGATGACGCCACTCCTCCGGGTGTGCTGGAACTCCGTTGCAGGCTCGACGAGTGACACCCCGAGGTGGCCCAGGTGTACGGCAGTGATTCCGCCGCCCCCTGCACCGGTTACCGCATCACCCGGCAGTACAAGCTCTTCCGGCCGTCGAGGACATGCGCGCCCGGCGACCCGCTCCAGCCGCGCGTCGCGGGAGTCGGGACGGCAGGCGCCCGCCGTCCCGACTCCCGAGGGACGGCGTACGGGTCAGACCCGCACGGTCCGTACGTCGTACAGCGGGATCCAGGCGTTCCGGGTGACCAGGACCATCTCTTCGGCCTGCGCCTGCGCGACGCGTATCCGGTCGAAGGGGTCGGTGTGCACCATCGGCAGCCGGCCCGCACGCACCCCGTGGGCAGCCATGACGGGCACACTGGTCAAAGGCAGGTCGCGCACCTGCTCCGCCAGTTCGCCCAGCCCTTCGAGCTCGCCGAGGTACTGCTCGACGGTGATCTCCCAGGGGGACACCGCACTGATGTACACGGCAGGCTCGGTGTCGATCAGGTACTTGACCCGGCCGGGCAGTTGTGGGCATCGGCCATCCACCACAGGACGACGCGGGTATCGAGCAGCAATCTCATCAACGCATCGCCATCGCTTCGGCGAAGCCGGTACGGGGTCGTCGAGGCCCGCGGGGATACGAACGCGTCCCCGAAGCGAGCCACGGCCCTGGCGGAGCACCGGCGCCCGTGCGGGGAGCGGCCTCCGCACCGGTTCACCTGCCTCGCCGACCACGACGAGTCGGCGGTCGATCATCTGCAGCAATGTGCCGGTGAACCGGGGCCGGGCCCACGCCGTACGGCACCTCCGCCGACGTAACCTCTCCCGCAGCCACCTCACGACGTACTCACCGGGCCCGCCGCGGGCCGAGTCCGACTCCCGACTGCACGGGCGCCCTCGGCGTGCACTCCCCCGATCCGCACAGTCACCGGTTCTCCGGCTTGCAGCCGCAGGGCGGGGCCTTCGTCCAGGCCGACGATGACGGAAAGCCCACCCGAGGCGTACCGCTCACTCCGCACGCTGCGGACCGTTCGCCAGGCTCCTCCGACTCGTACGCTCTGACCGGCCCGGATGGTTACTGCCGCGATGTCCGTCCTTCCGGGCAGCGGGACGATGCCCGGGGCCAGCAGTTCAGCCCACACCGTCTTGCCGATGCCGTCCTGCCGTTCGTCCACCCCCCAGCGGTGGGCCAGGGCCTCCACGAGCAGCAGTCCACGCCCCGTCGTGGCCAACTCGCCGGGCCGTTGCACCACCGGCCGCCCCTCTCCCGCGTCACTCACCTCCAGCCGCAGCAGCCCACCACGCCCCCGGCATTCGATCCGAACCCCGATCATCCGGTCCTCGGGTACCTGGACGTGCAGGGCGTTGGTCACCAGCTCGGAAAGCACCAACTCCCCCGCCTCGCACACCGTTTGTGCAGCCCGCCACTCGCCGAGCGAGGCGCGCAGGACCGCTCGCGCCCTCGAGACGCTGCTGCGGCTGCGCACCAACTTGAACTTCACCTCGCACGGTTCACTCACGCCTGCTCCCAGAGGGTTGCGGTTCGGTCGGAGCCCCTTGCGAACGCGCACCATCCGCAACGCAGGGCGTCGTTGCCGACGCAAGCAGAATGGGCGAGCACGGAGCGAAACTGCAACGTTGCTGATAGCTTCAGCACCTTTTTTCACTCTTTCGGGAAACCTCGCCCTCTCCGAGCAGCCACTTTGATAGAGGTGGGTCCATGCACACGAAGAGCGCCACGGCAAACCCGTCAACCGTTCTTGGTCGCCAACTCGGAGACGAGTTGCGTCGATTGCGGGAGGCGGCCGGACTGACCACCACTCAGGCAGCCGATGCTCTCGACTGCACCAAGGGCAAGATCAGCCGGATCGAGAACGGACGCGTGGCTGTCCGTCTACCCGACCTCACCGCGATGCTCCACGCCTACGCGGTCTCGGACGACGAGGTCCGCGAGCGCCTCACCTCGCTTGCCCGCAAGGCCAATCGCAGGCGGCGGGAGGGCTGGTGGAACCAGTACGGTGACGTGCTTGCCGACACGTATCGCGACTACATCGCCCTGGAGGCCATGGCCGGGTCGATCCGGACGTTCCAGGCCCAACTCGTGCCCGGCCTGCTCCAGACTCCGGAGTACATTCGGGCAGTGACGGTTGCTTCTCGGCAATGGCAGTCAGCGGACGAAATCGAGAAGTTCGTGCAGGTGCGCCTGGCTCGACAGGAGCGCCTGTACTCCGACAACCCCCTACAGCTGTGGGCCGTGGTGTCGGAGGCTGTACTTCTTCAGCAGGTCGGCGGCTCACACGTCATGAACGCGCAGTTGACACACCTGTTGGCCAGTTCCGAGCGCCCCAATGTGACCATCCAGGTCCTGCCGTTCTCCCGTGGAGCCCATGCGAGTATGTTCGGCCCGTACGTAGTCCTGGGCTTTCCCGAGGAGGGCGCGCTCGAGGTGGTACTGGCGGACAACCCGTCGGGTTCCATGTGGTTGGAGCGGGAAACGGATGTGTCCCGCTACCAAGAGCTGTTCGACGCCGCGCGCACATCAGCGCTCTCGCCGATCGAGTCCCGGGCTGCCATCCATCGCCGGGCCAAGGAGCATCAACCATGAACAGCGCACACCCAAGCACGCCGGACCTGTCGGGCGCGAGGTGGCGCACCAGCACGTACAGCGGCGGCAACAACGAGTGCGTCGAGGTCGCCCCCGGCCTCCCCCATCTCGTTCCCGTCCGCGACAGCAAGCGCCCCGCCGGCCCCGTCGTCGTCTTCGGCCACGACGCCTGGCGTGGTTTCGTCGGCGGGCTGGTCTGACCCCGGGGAGCCCTGCACGGGTGGCCCCGGGCGCTTCCCAACCACCTCCCGCGCCATCTGCCCGTTCAGGACCACCTCCACACCACAGTCGTCGCCCATGAATGCGATGGGGCGGGCAGCAGCGTCAAGCACCTCTGTCTAGTGCCGCGGCAGGCAACGTTTGCCCGTCAAGGAGCGGCGTCGGGTGCGTGCTCTCGGCGTGCCGGCCGGAAGTCCTTGTACTGGACGTACTTGGGCTTTCGGCCGGTGCGGCGAGAGTGCGTGCCGGGCGTCGCGACGGGGCGAACGTTGCCTGTTGCGGCACTAGGGGGGTACGCCCCCACCGGAATGCCCAGCCCGCGCCGGACGAGCCTGGGCGCGAGGGGGGCCGGACTGCCTGTCGTGAGCAGCGGGAAGCGCGATAGAGGACCGATGAAGAACATCAGGAAGACCGGACCGGGCGAGCCGCCCGTACGCCGCCGTCGCATGCCTGTCTCCGTCGTCGTCCTGTCGGCGCTTCTCGCCTGCGCCGCCGCCACGATCGGCCTGGTCTCCTGCGTCACGGAAAGGGTCTCCTCGGACCTGCTGGACAAGGAGATGACCTGCTGCTGGGAAGACGGTGCTACGCCTGCCTGGATGAGCGACCGGATGGGCATTCGCATTCCGGGCACGGCATCGGACCGTCGCGCGGGCTACAAGGTCGGGGAGCGTCACGACACCGGTCTGCTGTCCTTCGTCCTCCCGACCGCCGAGGCGGAGACGTACACCGGCCGGCTCATCCCGGACGGCACCGAGATGATCAAAAATATCCATCCCGAGGAGAAGGACTACCGCCCTGCGGCAGCGTTCGGTCACCTCGGGCTGGCTGAGCCGGAAACGCCGGTCCAGGGCCTGCGGAGAATCAGCCTGTGCCCGGACGACCTCGCGACCCCGGAGGGCAGGTACCTCCGACGCTGCGTCGACCTCTTCGCCCATGAGTTCACACCGGGCACCACGCGGATCTACGTCCGGTCGACCATCGAACCGTCCGTGACGCCCCCACCCGCGCCCGCGAGTAAGGCCCCGTAGTAGCGCTGAGGGGCATGTCACGTCCGTCGGGTCTACGGCATGTTGCGGCTCCCCACGCGGGGGAAGCCTCAGGGTGGGCCGGAGGGGGAGGTGCGCCGCTGTCAGGCGATGGCGGAGATGTCTCCGTCGTCGAAGTAGATCGCCTGATGCAGACGCCCACCCAGAGCGGCCGCGAAACGGGCAAGGACATCCTGCCCTGAGACGTTGCCGCGTTCGATCTGCGACACCCGCCCCTTGGTAATGCCCATCCGGTCGGCCACCTGCTGCTGCGTGAGACCTCGTGCCCGCCGCAGTTCCGCCAGGCGACGCCCGGTGACTTCGGCCAGAAGCTCCTCCTTGCCCGCGCGCACGGCCTCCTCGCCGCCGACGCGCGCAATATGCTCGGCGCGGATGTCCAGCCAGCGCGTGTACCCGCTCACGGTTGCCCTCCTTCTTCCTGAGCCCGTTCCTTTTCGTACGTCTCATGACGCTGCTCGGCCAGGGGAATCGCTTCCCGGTACCACTCATTCCATCGGCTCGCCTTGCCTCCCGCAACCAGCAGAATGCTGCATCGCCACGGGTCGAAAGCGAACAGGATCCGCACCGTGCCAGGACGTAACTCCTTCAGGTTGGCCATCGACGAGCCATGGATGGTGTCCACCAGCGGGCGTCCCAGCCCTGGGCCTCCCTCCGCCAATGCATCCAGCGCCTGCACCACCCGGGCAAGAGTCTGACCGTCGAGACCGCTGATCCACTCACGCACCGCGTCCGCGAGGAAGATCTCCCACTCTTTGTCCACAGAGCGAGTAGAGCCATTCCTATACTCCGAAGCGCACGAAGACGTAGTCGGTGCGGAGACGGATCCTCGGGTCGTAGCTCCTGGTGACGGAATGCGGGGCGTACGCGAAACACTGGCCATGGCGAGGTGGCGCACCAGCACGTACAGCCGTGGCAATAACGAGTGCGTCGAGGTAGCCGGCAACCTCCCCCACCTCGTCCTAGTCAGCGACAGCAAGCGTCCCGCCAGCCCCGTCGTCGCCTTCGGCCACGACGCCTGGCGTGCGTTCGTCGGCGGGCCGGTCTGGCCCCGGACAGCCCCGCGCGGGTGGCCCGGACGCTTCCCACCACCCGCAGACCATCTGCCCATACCGAGGCCCCGTAGGGCACTGCACGCGTATCTCGACTGGTCGACCAGTGGCTCGCCGCTGCGACCTGGGGTCACCGCCCTCCGCGCGCCGTCGCAGGGGCAACAGCGCGGCGGAGTCGTCCTCCTGGACAAGCCTCTCTCGTAGGACTGTCGGCACAGCCGAAGGGCATGATCCCGGAGCTGCGGCGTGCCGAACAAGGGGGCCTGCGGCGTGTGCCTGCGTGTCGGGTATCAGCGCTCCGCGGGAGACGGGACGCCGTTCTGCAGGTCGTTCTCAGCCGCCTGGATCGCCTCCCCGGGCCGCTGCCCCGGAATGTGGTCGTCGACCACCGGCTTTCCCATCGCCGTGGCGATGTGTTCCTGAAGCACCCTCCGCCGCTTCTCGAAGAAGGCGTCGAAGTCGTCGGCCCGCATCAGCCCGGGGTCCGCGAGGTGCGTCTCGACGCGCCGCTCCACACTCTCCGGGCTGGTCTCGGCCGCCTTGGCGAGCCGCTGCAGATAGTCGGACGGCGCGTGGCCACCGATGATCCGGTTGGTCCGTGCCGTCAAGGGAGCCTTGTTGACGATGGAGTTGTAGACGGAACGCTCGTGTCCGTTCTTCTGGCACCACGCCTGCGGGAAGATGTGATGGATGTCCATCGTCTCGTCGAAGTAGACGCTCACCTCCGCCTTCTCCCCCGTACGCCAGTCCGTTGCGCCCGCCTTGAGCAGGAGCGCGTAGATCCCCTTGTAGGCGGCGCTCTGCCGAGTACGCAGGGTCAGCAGGCGGCTGGCCGCGAACTGAGCCTGGGTGACCGTGCGGGGTTCCTGCGTCGATCCGCGGATCCAGTCGACGACGTCGGGGAGGTCGAGGTTGAACCGGGTCTCGGTGGTGCCGCCGTACAACTCGCCGAACACCCCGCACCAGTACCAGCGGGCCAGCTTCTCCTGCGCACCCGCGGTCTCCGCGTCCTTGCCGGCGAGGGCCAAGATCGCCGCGAGGGGGATGAGCTGCGTGCCGTACGGCAGGAACCGGGTGTCGAAGACGAACTGCTGGCGCAGGAATTTGGCGGCGGCCTTGAAGCCGGCGACGACATCGGGGGCGTACCGCCGGTAGTCCTCCAGGCCCAGCACGAGCATCTCCTTGCGCTTGCACCCGATGCGCGGCAGACGTTCCTCGTCCGTGCCGGCCTCCTCCTCCCGGCGCCGCCGCTCGGCAGTGGCGAGGAGAGTGACCGCCTGGAGGAAGTCGGTGTTGGAGACGTCTTCCAGGATGGCGTATTCGGGCGCTTCCCAGGCGGAACGGCACTCGCGCCAGTGGCGTCGCAGATCGAACTCGTCGGCGGCGTACGTCGCCGTCAGCAGCTCGAAGACGGTGAGGGTGACTCCCCCCGTGTTGACCTTCTCGAAGACCTGGCAGACCGCCTGCCGTGGAGTGCCCCTGCCGAGTTCGATGACCGGGAAGTGGTAGAGGTCGAACGACTTGATGAAGCTGTCGCGGAAGCGGTACCAGAGCTCCATCGCGTCCGGTGCGAAACTGCAGTGGCGGGCGAAACCGTCGCCCCATGAGTTGTCGAAGAGACTGTGCAGCGGGAAGACGCGGTGCTGGTACTCCAACTCCCGGGTCGAATAATCCTCCAGGATCTCGCCCCGGAAGTTGACCACCTTGCGCGCGGGCGGAATGAAGCGGATCGCCTCCTCGCGATCCTCGTTCTCGTCGAGCGCCTTGACCATGTCGACGTAGAACCAGCCGCTCACCCGGCGTTTACGCTCGTCCTGGGTCTCCACCGGGCTGTTCATCGCGAGCGACTGGAACAGCGACGTGAGCCGCTGCTGTCCATCCAGAATCAGCGACTCCGGTTGCGCCTGCCCGCTCGGGGACGCTCCCTCGATCGGCCTGTACTTGAACCGGACATCTCCGCCGCCCTGGAGCAGCATCACCGTCCCGATCGGGTAGTTGAGAGACACCGAGGCCAGCAGACTCGCGATGTTGGGCCAGGGCCAGACCCAGCCACGCTGGAATTCAGGCAACTGAATCTTCCCCGCCCCGACCTGCCCCAGCAGATCCCGCAAGGGCCGCTTGTCGATGCTGAAGGTCTCTGTCGCCACATCTTCTCCTTGTGCACCACAACACGTGCGTCGGCGCCGGCTCATCGGGGACGAGGGGGTGGAGCGCTCAGGAATCGCCCGGCTTCGATCCCGTCGGCCACCGGCTCATGACTTACCTCTCCCACCCTGCCCGAGCCTCTGCGCTTCGTCCTCCTTCTTGGTCATTTTGCCCCCGGAGCCGAGACGCCCGGGCCGGAACTCAGCGTGCGGGAAGCAGCGGTGAAAGGAACCGGCTCGGCTCACCGTGCCAGGTGAAGGCGAGTGCGTCACAGGCCCGGGTGGCCGGGACGAAGAGCAACGAGCGCGCCCGGTGCGGTTCGCACCGGTGGCGGCTCGGATCAGTACGTTCCCACGCGTCCACGGAGGTGCGGGGCACAGAGCCCCTCGGCCCCCCACACCGGTGATGATTCGGCAGCGATACTCCCGAGATGACCTGCTGCTGGGAGATGAAGGACTACCGCCCTGCGGCAGCGTTCGGCCATCTCGGCCTGCCCGAACCGGAGATGTTCGTCAAGGGCCTGCGGAGAACCAGCCTGTGCCCGGACGACCTCGCGACCCCGCAGGGCAGGTACCTCCGACGCTGCGTCGACCTCTTCGCCCATGAGTTCACACCGGGCACCAAGCGGATCTACGTCCGGTCGACCATCGAACCGCCCGTGACGCCACCACCGGCGAGCAAGGCTCCGTAAGGGTGGTCCCGGCCGCCGTGCACCTCTCGGACCGCGGAAGACGCCGGACGTGGTGGAGGCCGGACGTGGCGGGGCCCGGGAGTCGTATCCAGCTCCCGGGCCCCTGGGGTTGCCACCCAATTGCGCGTGCCAGCACCGTTTAAGAGTGCGGATCAGTCGTCAGACCGTCGCGTTCTTCCATTGAACTACCGCGCCGTGCAGAGGCGCAGGCCGGATTCGAACCAGCACTCGACGGTGTGCGTCCGTACTCGGTCGGTCTGGCAATCGGCGGCGATACTGAAGCTGGAGCGAGAGTCTGAGTGTGATCGCGGCTGCCTCTGCCATGTTGGGCCACCCCGGCGTGTGGAGCCGGGGGGAGGACTCGAACCTCCACCGTCACCGCGTCTTCAGGCTGAACGTCAGTTTCAGCTTGCGCTCATCACCCGAGGCGGACCTCATTCCGCCTCGCGCATGGTGCGCACCCCCACGACATGCGCGGGGGCGTTCTGTGGGTGCCGCCTCGCGCCCGGCCTCAGCCGAACAGGTAGCCGAACACCGCGTCGCCGACCCGCCGGTCGGTGACCTCGACGCCGTTGGCCTCCTCACGGGCGAACTTCACCGCGTGCTGGAGCTTCTCGACCCGGTCCAGCAGTTCGTTGACCCGCCGGGCCGGCAGCGCCCCGGAGTACTTCACGGTGGTCCAGTACCCGATCGGCACGTCCTCGTAGTACACGTCGACCTGCGCCGGGTGCTTGTCGGTCGCCTCGGCCTTGACGTGGTTGCGCGGGACCTTCTTCGTACGGATCGTGCGGACCGGGTCGGTCCTCCACCAGTCCGTCGACGGGTCGGGCGACCACGACTCGGAGGCGTCGAGCGTCGGGAGCTTCTTCACGAAGGTGTGCAGGTCGGTGAGCTGCTTCTCCAGGAAGAGGAGGTAGCTGACCGGGACCTCGGCCACGACCGTGCGACCGTCGACGGTGACGTCCGCACGGGCCGAGCAGTTGGCCCAGTCCTTCGTCGCGGTCACGTCGAACAGCCGGGTCAGCGACGCCGACATCTCCCGCAGTACGTCCTCGGCCTGGACCTGCACCCGTGTCGACTCGGGCGGCAGCTGCTCGCCCTCCTCGTCCTTGGGCTGGTACGTACGCGAGATACCGGCCAGATGTACGGGCTTCTGCACCTTGTGGTGGGCCGCGGTGATGTCCTGGAGCGACTTGCTCTTGACACCCTTCTCCACGGCGATGATCTGGTTGAGCTTCGCCACTTCGCCCCCTTCGAATGGCAGGAACCTACCGCACGGACGTCGCGCACCCGTACGGTTTTACGCTCCGTGAGGGGCGCTACGGTGCCGGGTACGTCACCCGCCCGTCGACGCCGACCTGCGGCTCGGCACCCCAGGCGCCCAGTTCGTGGAGGCGCGTCCCGTCCCCGTCCATGATGTGGAGGACCCTCCAGCCACGGGCGGTGAGCGTGTTCGCGATCAGGAGGCGGTGACAGCGCCACGGCATCGGCTCGCCGCACATGACGGCGACGCGACCGCGCTCCGCGAGGGAGGTGAGGCGGGTGATGCCCTGCTCGTACGCCGGAAGCAGGGTGTAGTCGGCGTAGTTCCTGAAACCGGTGTTGTGCCAGCCCGCGTTGACGGCGGGGTCCACGTCCTGCTTGCGTCGCCGGCCACCGAGTTCGTCCAGGTACACGTAGTCGATCCCGGCCCGCTCCAGCCATCCGCGCATCGTCCCGCCGCAGAACTGCGGGCTGCGGCGGGAGCCGGGGTGCGCCCGGACGTCGGCCAGTACGTCGATGCGCTGGGCGTCCAGAAGGCCGATGAACGTCTCCTCCGGGCACGTCCAGTGCCCGACCGTCCAGATCTCACGCATCGCACCCCTCCTGCCGAAGGCCGCGCGCCGGGGCCGCCCGGGCCATGATGCCCGGGCCGCGTCCGGAGGACGGGGAGACATGCGGCCCGCGCCGCGGGTCGCATGTCCGCTGCGCCCGGCGCGGCCCATCCCGCGCGCACGGGAAGAGGCGGGTCGCCCAGCCCCACCGATACCGGCCCGCGGTCGCCGAAAGGGATCGACGTATTCACCGCCGGAACATGTGCACGTGCAAAGCATGGCCACGGAAAGGACGGTGATTTCCCGTCCTTCCAGTCCCGGTGAAAACGGCGCTTCCGTTTTTCCGAAGGGTTGTCACTTCCGTTCCCCGACAGGCCCGGTCACCGCGTCTTCATGACGGGCTTTCCCTTTCCGGGCCCCGCCCGTTCCCGCGGGCGGGGCCCGCAGGTCATCACCGGGGGAACGACCCGGACACCCGGCCGTAGCGGAGCACGGCGGAGCACAGGGCCCCGAGGCTGACGACGCACAGGAGGGTGCGGACGACGTTGGCCGGCACCCAGACCGACTTGAAGTCCTCGATCACCGCCGGGAGGTCCTCGGCGGTCGCCGGGTTGCCGAGGTCCGCCAGTTCCGCGTTGAGCGGGAGGTTGACCGCGACCGTGATCACCAGCACCGCCAGGTAGCAGACGGCCGCGACGACCAGGGGCACCGCCACCGCGAGCCGCTTCCTGCGGAAGGCCACGATCGCGGAGGCGACCGTCAGGCCCAGCGCGGCGATGAAGACGAGGCCGAACAGCCCGCTGCCGTCGATCACCGCGTTGAAGCGCTGCATGGCCACCGCGTACGTGCGGTCGTCCAGCTCCGCGAGACCCGGCATGACGGAGACGTCGTAGGCGAAGAACAACCCGGCCATCAGCCCGGTGCACAGCACGGAGGCCACCAGTAAGGGGCCGAAGACCCGTTCACGCGTCGGGGAAGGCGGGGGCGGGTAGCCGGGGTACACCGAGGAAGAGGGGCTGTGGGGTGGGTAGTGGCTCACGTTGCCGTCCTGTCGATCGGGTGGGCTTTTCCCGGCTTCCTGTGGACGGTGCGCGCAGAGAACACACCGTACGCATCGCTCAATTGATCATCCCAGCAGGTGCATGTCCCCGAGGTCCATGCTTCACACGCTCGATCACATACGAGCTCGTCACCGCGCGGGTGCCGGGACGGCCGCGAGGCACTCCTCCAGGAACGCCAGGGCGCGGGAGTGGTAGAGGGGCGCGGCCAGTCCGAGACTGAGGTTGTGGCCGGCCTCCGGGACGCGTTCGACGACGGGCGGGCGGGTACGGGTGAAGCAGGCCGCCACAGCGGCCAGTTCGTCCTCGTGCAGGTCCCACCAGCCCTCGTACTCCCCGAAGGTGAGCCGTACGGGGCAGTGCACCCGCGCCGCCGCCGCCGGGAAACGGGCGGGCCACAGGGCCGTCTCGTCGTCCTCGGCGGCCGGGACGTCACGGAGCAGGGAGCGGCTGGCGCGGAAGGTGCCGCCCGGGTAGAGCCTGAGCGGCCCCCAGTTGAGCTCGCCCGCGCCGCCGGCCAGGGTGTCGGGGAAGTGTGCCGCCGCCGAGGAGTAGTGCCAGCCGCACCCGTTGAGGTCGAGTCCCAGGAGCCGGTCCGCGGGGGTGTCGCCCCAGGGCTCTCCCGCCAGGTGCAGGGCGGTCTTGCCTCCGTCGGAGTGACCGAGCAGGAAGAAGCCGGCCCCGACGGGATCGGTTTCGGCGTAGTCGGCGAGTACCCGGCGCAGCAGCCGGGCCTGGGCGGCCAGCGGCAGCCCGAGGGGGAACGAGGAACGGGACAGGCCGTAGCCGGGCCGCTCCACCGCCAGGACGGTGTGGCCGAGGGAGGACGCCAGGGCGATCAGGGAGGTGTGCGGGGCGACCGGCCCGGCGAAGTAGCCGGGGGACATGCCCCTGCCGTGGACGGCGACGAGCACCGCCCGGGGGGTGCCGTCGGCCGGTGCGGCCCGCCAGGCGCCGAGCCGGTGGCGGCCGCGGCCGAGCACGATCCGTTCCACCCCGTCGGTGGCGGGGCTCTGTGCCGGGCCGGCCGTCACGCGGGCACTCCTTCCGCCTCGGCGGCGGGACCGTCCGGAAGCAGCGGCCCGGGGACGGCCGCGGGCGGTCCGGCCGGGGAGGGCGCGGCCGGCGGTACGGCGGGGCCGACGGCGCGCCCCGCGCGGTGGGCGTCGAACTCCCGCAGCCAGGACTCCACGTCGGTGGCGCGCAGGAGCGAGGTGCCGACGAGCAGGGCCGCGTACCCCTCCGCGAGCAGCCCGGCAGCTGCCTCGGGACCGTTCACCGCGCTGGCGCTGACCGGGCAGAGGGTGCCCGCGGCCCGTACGGCGGGCAGCAGGGACCGGCTGCGCTCCACATCCCCCGCGTCGCGCTCCCTGGCGGCGATGTCCTTGTTGTTGACCGCGATGACGCAGTGGTGCGGGTCGGGGAGCCCTGCCGCCTCCTCGGCACGGGTGATCTCCACGAAGGGGGTGAGACCGAGTGCGTGGCACTCCCCGGCGAGGCTGTGCAGGGCCTCGGGGGGCAGCAGTGCGGCCGTCAGCAGTACCGCGGAGGCGCCGGCGCCGGCCGCGGCGGTGAGCTGGTCGCGGCGGGTGACGAAGTCCTTGAGCAGGACGGGAACGCGGACCCGGGCGGTGACCTCGTCCAGCATGGCGGGCGATCCGCCGAACCACCGGCCGGTCACGACGGACACGCAGGGGGCTCCGGCCCGCTCGTAGACGGCGGCCATGTCTCCGGGGGCACGGCCGCGCAACAGGTCCGCGCCGTGCGCGTCCCGGGCCTTCACTTCCATGATCAGGGGGCGTCCCGCGCCGAGGAGCGCGGAGAGGAAGGGCGGGGTCATGTCGGCTTCCCTGGGGAGGTGACGGATGCGGAAGGGGTGTCCGTGGGCGGCCGGGGGCCGGACGGGGCGGCCACGGCACGGGGGTGAACGGCGTACGGAGCGTCCGCCCCGGCCGGGAGCGCCGGTGAGCCCCGCCCGCCGGTCCAGGCCCGGTCCAGGGCGGCGACCTGTGCGGGGCCGAGCAGGCCGTCGCCGCCCCGGGCGGCGCCGTCGACGTCCACGCCCCGGAAGCCCGGGTGGGCCGCGAGTGCCGGGGCGCGCACCGCGTCGGCCGCGGTGAGGCCGCCCGCCAGCAGGAAGGGCAGCCCCAGGCGGGGCAGCAGGTGTTCCAGCGCCTCCGGCGGGATGCGGTGACCGGTGCTGCCGACCGACCCCCCGGGGGTGGCGGCGTCGACGAGGAACAGGTCGGTGCCCGCCCGCGCGTAGGCCCCGAGGAAGGGGCGTTCGGCGCACTGCCCGTCGAGGACGTGGACGGCCTTGACGACGACCGCCTCGGGCAGCGCGGCGCGCAGGGCGGCGACGGCTCCGGGCGGCTGGTAGGCGTGGAGCTGGATCCAGCGGATCCCGGCGGCCCGGGCCACCCGGCCGAGGCGGTCGGCGTCGTGCAGGAAGGTGACGAGGACGGGTTCGGCGCGGCCCCCGGAGCGGACGGCGTCCGCCATCCCGGCCAGGGCGGGGCCGGTCAGCTGGTGGGCGCCGCCCTCGACGCCGTACCAGAGGCCGACCAGGTCGGCCCGCGCCGCGGCGGCGGCCGCCTCCTCGGGCCGGGTGGCGCCGCACACCTTCAGCAGTGGCCGGGGCGCCGGTGGGGCTGCGTCCGGGTTGCTCATCCCCCCAGCCCCAGGGTCGAGGCCACCCGGTTGTACTGGATGTCGTTGGTCCCGGAGTAGAGGGTGCCCGCGACCGCCGCGCGCAGGTCCTTCTCCAGACCGACCTCGGAGAGGTAGCCCGCGCCGCCGAAGACGCGGATCGCCGACAGGCTGGTGGACAGGGCGGCCTCGCTGGCGAGGATCTTGGTGATGGCGAGGTCGGCCGTGACGTCCTCGCCGGCCGAGAGCCGCTCGGCCGTGTCGTACAGCCACTTGGCCGCCGTCTCGGTACGGATCTTCATGTCGACCACCCGGTGCGAGACCGCCTGGTAGTCGCCGATGGGGTGGCCGAAGGCGCGGCGTTCGCGGGCGTAGGAGACGGCGCGCTCCAGCCGGTGGCGCATCTCGCCGAGGCCGACGGTGAACCCGAAGAGGATCTCGCGCTTCATCACGTGGTCGAGGACGAACAGCCCGCCACCGACCCGGCCGAGGACGCGGTCGGCCGGTACCCGGCAGCCGTCGAGGTGGAGGGTGGACAACGGGGCCGTGCGCAGGCCCATCTTGGCGGTCGGGCCGCCCACCGAGAGGCCGGGCGTGCCGCGTTCGACGAGGAAGGCGGTCGTGCCGAGCGGGCCGCCGTCGGGGTGGGTACGGGCGTAGACGACGAAGACGTCGGCGATCGGCCCGTTGCTCACGAACGCCTTGCCGCCGGTGAGTACGTGGTCCGTGCCGTCGCGCTCGGCTCGGGTGGTCATCGCCATCGCGTCCGAACCGCTGTCGGGTTCGGTGATGGCATGGGCGCCGATCAGCTCCCCGGCGCAGATGCCGGGCAGGAAGCGCTCCCGCTGGGCGTCCGTCCCGAAGGCGGCGAGCGGCACACCGGTGCTGGCCATCGAGGTCGTCGCACAGAAGCTGAGTCCGGTCTCGCGGCAGGTCTCGCCGAGGGTCTCCAGGACGTGCAGCGTGGTGAGGAGGGACTGGCCGGCGCCGCCCCACCGTTCGGGGAAGGGCAGCCCCAGGACGCCGCTCCCGCTCAGCGAACGCCAGCGGGCCGGGTCGAAGGCGGACCGGGCGTCCGCCTCGACGTGTCCTTCGCTCAGGGCCTTGCCCCACTGGGCCATGCCGGCGCACAGCGCCTGCTGATCTGCGTTGCGGTGCCTCACTGCGGAGCCTTCCGTACGGGCCGTGCGGGTGGCCTCGGTCGGTTGCGGACGTGGTACGTGACGACGGGTGACCTGCCCGGGGGGGCAGGCCGTCGCCGGACGGGCGGGCGCCCGGGGAGGCGCCCGGCGGACGGCGGTCGGTGCCGGGACCGGCGAGGTCTGCCCCGCGCCGGACGGTGCGACGGGGCGAAGCCTGCCGGGTGCGGCCCAAGGCCCTGTTTCGAAAGGATCGTCGTCTGCCCGAAGGGCAGGTCCGGGGGCGTCCGGTGCGTGCGATCGCACGGCGGCGGGTCGTCCCGATACCGGATGTATCGGGATGATCCGACAACGCGGCGCGTGCGCGTGCCAGGCGTCGCCGGGCGGACGGTACTTTCGAAACACGGCCTAGTAGGCCGAGGAGACGTTCTCGTCGAGGCGGTGGACCTCGTCACCCCGGAGCGCGGGGGCGAAGACACAGACCAGACGCAGGTCCTCGTGGGGCGAGGCGATCAGGAAGTGCGGGTCGTTGTTGTCCAGCGAGTAGAGGACGCCCGGCGTCAGCGGGTGGCTGGTGCCGTCGAGCTCCACCACCTCCCCGGATCCCTCGATGCAGTAGCAGGTCTCCAGGTGGTTGCGGTACTCCAGCCGTGACTTGGTCCCGGCCCGCACGGTGGTGTCGGTGACGCTGTAACCCAGCCCGTCGGCGTCCAGGACGAAGCGGCGGCTGAGTCCGTTGCCCCAGTCGACGGTCTTCACGCTCTCAAGTCTGCGGATGATCACGGGTGTCCTCCTCTGGACGTGGGGTGATGGGACGGCCGAGGGCGGCGATGAAGGAGCGGTAGGCGTCGACCGGGTCCGTCCCGGCCTCGCGGGCCCGCTCCACCACCGCCACTCCGGCGGAACCGACGATCGCCGCGTCCGCGCCGCTCAGCGCGACGGAGACGAGATCCTCGGCGGCGGACACCCCGAAGCCGACGGCTATCGGGGAGGCGGTGAGGTCGCGCAGGGCGCCGACGAACGGGGCCAGTGCGGCGTGCCCGCCCGGGGGCGTGCCGGCGCCGCTGCGTCCGTAGCGCGCGACCAGGTAGAGGTAGCCGGTGGCGTGGGCCGCCGCCTCGGCCACGGTGGCCGGGGAGCTCTCCGGATAGCAGGTGGTGACCTCGGGAAGCCCGGCGTCACGCAGCGCCTCGCGATGGGCGGTGCGCAGCCGCGGGGGGAGCCCGTGTGCGAGCAGGGCGTCGGCGCCGCTGTCCGCCACGGTCCGCGCGTAGCCGGCGGGCGGCGCGTGGCGCAGGCTGTGGCTCCAGTCGGCGAGCACGGCGATGCGCAGGCGCTTGAGGGTGGGGCGTACGGCCGCGACGAAGGCGAGGGTCTCGGCGAGGCCGACGCCTTCGGCCAGCGCCCGGTCGGCGGAGCGCCGGACGACCGGACCGTCGGTGGGTGAGCCGGGGAAGGGGACGGCCAGTTCGAGGCAGTCGACGTCCGACTCGTCCAGCACGGCGACGAGGTCGGTCAGGACGGGCAGGGGCGGGTCTCCGGCGTTCAGGAAGACGGCCAGGCCCAGTTCGCCGCGGGCCCGGGCCTCGGGGAAGAACTCAGCCGGCACGGCTTCCTCCTCGCGCGTGGGCCGTGGTGAGACGTTCCAGCAGTCCGAGCGCGGCCCCGTCGTCGAGTGCGTCGCCCGCTTCGGCGACCGCCGCGCCCCAGTCGTCGCGGTGCCCGGAGGCGACGGCGAGCGCGGCCGCGTTGAGCTGCAGGGTGGCGCGCAGGGGAGCGCCCGCCCGGCCGGTCAGCACGGCCCGGAAGTGTTCGGCCGCCTCCTCCGCTGCGACGGGTGCGAGGTCGACGAGCGTGCCGTCCGCGGGGACCAGCGCGCCCGCGGGGAGCGCCTGTGTGCCGCCGTCCGGGAGGTGGACCGTGTTGTCGGTGACGCTGAGCAGTTCGTCCGCACCGGCCGGGTTGGTGGTCAGCCAGGTCACCGGGGCGCCCGGCCGGGCGGCGAGGGCGCGGATCGTGGGCGGGGGTTCGGGGGCGGAGACCCCGGTGACCTGGGCGGCCACCGGGACGGCCGCCAGGAAGGGGCCGAGGGTGTTGAGGAAGCGGCCGAAGACCCGCATGGGGGTCGGCACCGCGAGGAGAGCGAGCCGGGTGAGCTGGACCGGGTAGACGAACGGGCCGGTGAAGGCGATGCCGTGGGCGGCCAGTTGGTCGCCGGTGTGGTCGAGGGACGAGGTGAGGGGGACGCCGAGGCGGTCCAGGAGGTCGACCGAACCGGTCCGGGAGGTGTGGGCCCGCGAGCCGGACTTCACGACGTGGACGCCGGTGGCGGCGGCCAGCAGGGCGGATGCCGTGGACAGGTTGACGGTCGGCGGGCCGCCGCCGGTGCCCACCACGTTGACGGTGCCGGGCCAGGGCGCGGACGGCCGGGCCGGGCGTCGCCGGTCCAGGGCGTCCAGGAGCGCGAGCAGGCTCGGGCCGTCGGGGAGCGCCGCCGTGAGCGAGGCGAGCAGGGCGAGGGCGTCGGCACGTTCCAGCGCTCCGCCGGCCAGCGCCTCCCACAGGGCGTCCCACTGGTCCGCGTCGGCCGGGGCCCTCCGGTCGACGAGCGGGACGAGGGCGGAGTGCACGGGTCAGCCGCCCGTGACGGGGGCGCTCTGGGAGCGCGCGACGTAGGCGTCGATGGCCGCGACGCTGCGGAAGTTCTCCGGGTCGAGGTCGGTGTCGCCGACGGCGAGCTGGAAGTGGTGCTCGACCCAGGCGATCAGCTTGAGCACGCCGAGGCTGTCGATCGCGCCGTCGCCCAGGAGGTCCTGGTCGTGCGGCAGCTGGGAGGGGGTGAGGTCGGGCAGGAACTCCCGGACGATGTACTCGCTGATCCGGTCGGCGTTGCTCACGAGGTGCTCCTTGGCGGGTCGTTCGTACGGGTTGGCGTACGGAGAGGGCTGTGCGGACGGCGCACCGGGGGCGCGGGCCCCACGGACGGCGTACGGAGGGGCTGTGCGTGCGGCGCCCCGCGTGTGCTGGTGAGGCGGACGGAGAGGGCTGTGCGGGCGTGCGGCGAGGGCGGCGCCCCCGGGGGGCGGGCCCCGCGGGTCCGGGAGGGGGTTGCCGGTGGGCGGCCCCCGTCAGGGCCCGGTACCGACCGCCGCGGCGGGCTGCCGGGGCGCTGCGGGGAGCATCGCGGCCAGGGCGCGCCGGTCCACCTTCCCGGTCCCGGTGCGGGGCAGGGGCTCGCGTACCGGGACGAGGACGGCGGGTACCCAGCCGCGCGGCAGCCGGGCGGAGCAGTGCCGCTTGAGGTCGAGGCTGGTGGCGGCGGAGCCGGGGTCCAGCCGGACCACGGCGATCAGGCGGCGGCCCTCGACCTGGTCGGGCACGGTCGTCACCCCGGACTCCAGGACGTCCGGGTGGCCGAGCATCACCCGCTCGACCTCGGCGGTGTTGACGGCGACGCCGCGGATCTTGACCTGGTGGTCGAGGCGTCCGACGAGCCTGAGGACCCCGTCGGCGTCCGTCTCGGCGAGGTCGCCGGTACGGAACCAGCGTGTCCGCGCACCGGAGGACCCGTCGGCCGGGTCGGTGGTGAACTTCTCGGCGGTACGGGCGGGGTCGGGGTAGCCGGTGCTCTGGAAGGGTGTGGAGACCTCGAGTTCGCCCCGGCCGGGGCCGGGGAGCAGACGGCCCTCGGAGTCCCGCAGCCGGACGCGAACGCCCGGCAGCGGGCGGCCCAGCGGTGGCGGGGAGGGCAGCGGCCGGTCCCGGTCGATCTCGTGGATCAGGCTGTCGTTGGTCTCGGTGCAGCCGTAGATGTTGTGCAGTCGCGCGGTGGGGGCGAGGGCCGCGAGGTCGGCGAGGGTCTGCTCGGGCATCACGTCCCCGGTGAACACCGCGTGGCGGACGCTCTCCAGCGGACCGCCGCCCTCCGCCCGGGCGGCGGCCGACACCAGCGCGTAGAAGAGCGGTACCGCCTGGACCACCTCGATCCGGTGGGTGCGCAGCAGGCCCAGCAGCCGGGGGGCGCCGGCCGCGACCGCCGGGTCCACCAGGACGGCCTGGCCTCCGTGGGCGAGGGTGGTCCACACGTCCAGCAGGCACAGGTCGAAGTTGAGCGGCGCGTAGTTGAGGACGGGGGTGCCCTCGACGATGCCGAAGGCGTCGGCGGCCCAGCGGGTGAAGGCGTCCACCCCGGTGTGCGGCAGGGGGACCGCCTTGGGGATCCCCGTGGAGCCCGAGGTGGTGAGGACGAAGCCGGTGCCGGGCGGGACGGCCCCCGCCCGGCCGCCGGCGGGCCCCGGGGGCAGGGCCGTGACCGTCCGCTCCGTGTACGCGTACCGGCAGCCCGCCTCGGCGGTCACCGCGGCGAGGTGACCGGACGGCAGGGTGGGTGACGGGAGCAGGGCCGGGTAGCCGGAGGCGAGGCAGGCGAGGACGGTGGCGACGGTCCGGGGCGACTTGGCGTCGAGGACCGCCACCGTGGCGCCCGGGGGGACGCGCTCCGCGAGCCGGGCGCGGACGGCGGCGGTCTCGTCGGCCAGTTCCCGGTAGGTGGTGGCGGCTCCGTTCCACCACAGGGCGGGTGCGTCGGGGATCTTCGCGGCCCAGCGGAGAACGGCGTTCGCCGTCTCGCCGTGCAGGTCGGCCTCGGTCATCGGTTCCCTCCCTCTGCGGGTCCCAGGCGGATCCAGCCCCCCTTGACGGCGGCGGCGCCCTGGGAGCGGACGGTGAACAGGACGGTGTCGCCGGGGCCGGGTGGCGCCGCCGGCGGGGTGATCCCGAGGGTGGTGTCCGTGCCGGGCAGCACCGGGCGGGCGAAGCGGGCGCCGAGCGCCCGGATCCGGTCGGCGTGTCCGTCGGCGTACCGCTCGGCGACCTCCTCGACGGCCAGGGAGACCAGCGCCATACCGTGGGCGATGACGTCGGGGAATCCCGCCTCCCGGCCGGCGGCCGGATCGAGGTGGACGGGGTTGAGGTCCCCGGCGGCCTCGCCGTAGCGGGCGATCCACCCGCGGTCGATCGTGACGGCGCGGTCCACCGGGGCTCCGGGTGCCTCCAGGCGGGGCGCGGCCGACGGTGCGACGGTGCCGTACGGCTCGACGGTGCGGAGGCCGGCCAGCAGGATGTGGGCCGTCAGACCGGCCAGTTCGGCACCGGTCTCCCGGTCGGTGAGGCTGGTGCGCAGGGCGAGCCTGGTGCCCTTGGGTTCGACGCGCGCCCCGAGCACTTCCGCCCGGGCGTCGGTGAGGGTGCCCGGCCGCAGCGGCGCGTGCAGTTCGATCTCCTGCGCGAGGTGGACCAGGGAGTACGGGCCGAGGCCCGAGGCGAGTGCGGTGACGGTGCGTTCGGCGAGCGGATGGGTGAGGACGAACGCGGCGAGGGGGCCCGCGTCGGGCCGGGTGGGCTCCGCCCGGCCGACGGCCAGGCGCGTCACGGTCCGGTAGTGGTGGGCAGCCGCGTCGGACAGCGGGGCGGCCGGGTCGAGGAGGGGGCCGGGGGACGTCATGCGGGGGTCACCACCAGGCTGCTGTTGTGACCGCCGAAGCCGAAGGAGTTGGTCAGCGCGGGGCCGGGTGCGACGGTCCGGGAACTGCCGTGCACCACGTCGATCTCCATCTCGGGTTCCGTTCGTGTGTGGTTGGCGGTGGGGGGCACCTCACCCGCGTTCATCGACAGGACGGCGACGACGAGTTCCACGGCTCCGGCCGCTCCGATGAGGTGGCCGAGGACCCCCTTGCTGGCGGTCACCGGAGGCCCGTACGGCCCGAAGACCTTGGCCAGGGCGGCCGCTTCGGCCCGGTCGTTGTGCACGGTGGCGGTGCCGTGGGCGTTGACGTGGGCGATGTCGGCGGGGACCAGTCCGGCGTCGGCGAGGGCGCCGGACATGGCGTCGGCGGCGAAGGCGCCGTCCGGGTGCGGGGCGGACAGGTGGTACGCGTCCGAGGTGGCGGCGTACCCGGCGACGTGGCCGTGGACGCGTGCGCCCCGGGCCCGGGCGTCCTCGGCCCGCTCCAGGACCACGAACGCGGCCCCTTCCCCCATGACGAATCCGTCCCTGCTCTCGTCGAAGGGGCGGCAGGCGGTCGCGGCGTCCGTGCGGGTGGAGGCGGCGTTGAGGTTGCCGAAGCCGGCGAGGGTGATCGGGGTGAGGGTGGCCTCGCAGCCCCCCGCGATCACCAGGTCGGCACGGTGGTCCCGGAGCATCGCGGCACCCAGGCCGATGGCGTCCGCACCGCTGGCGCAGGTGGTACTGACGGTGAGGGCCGGACCGTGCCAGCCCAGCTGGAGGGCGATCTGCGCGGCGGCCGCGTTGGGCATCGTCATCAGGGGCATCATCGGGCGGACGCCCTGGGGACCCCGCTCGGCGAAGCTGACGGACTCGGCGTCGCTGGTGGTGCGCCCGCCGACGGCGTTGCCGACGACGACGGCGCAGCGGGCGGCGGAGGCCTCGGGGAGCCCGGCGTCGGCGTGCGCGGCGAGGGCGGCGGCCAGTCCGTACCGGGCGAAGGGGTCGAGCCGCTGGGCGGCCTTGCTCGCCAGCGCCCGCTGCCAGGACCGGTCGGGGCCGCCGTCGGTGAGGCCCCGCACCCGGCAGCCGATGCGGATGCGGTGGTGCGTGGTGTCGAAGTGGGTCAGGCCGACGGCGAGGGAGCGGCCGGCCGAGACCGCGGCCCACAGCTCCCCGGTCGTGCAGCCGGCCGGGGTGACGGCGCCCATTCCGCTGATGGCGACGGCCGTTCGGGCGGGACGTTCCGCCGGAGTACGCATGGTCTGTTCTCTCCTTCCCGTTCCGGCGGCCTGGGGCCGGCCGGGGCACGCGGCCTGCTGCTCATCGCTCCGGGGCGGCCGCCGGCAGGACACGGTGGCGAAACCCGCGCGGCTCCCCGGACGCGCGGGGGTGTGGATGTGGTCCCGTCGCCGCTCCGGGCCGGCGGGCGCCCGCGGTCAGGCGGCCGGCAGACCGCACTCCCCCGCCGCCTTGAGGAACGCCTCGGCCGCGAACTCCACGTCGGCGTCCGTGTGCCGGGCGGTGACCGCGATGCGCAGCCGGGCCAGGTCCCGCGGGACGGCGGGGGTCACCACCGGCAGGCCGACGACACCGAGCCGGCGGGCGGCGGTCGCCAGGTCGTAGGCGGCCTCGTCCGTGCCGGCGATGAGCGGCACGACGGCCGTCTCGCTGTCGCCCGTGCGCATCCCGCCCGCCCCCACCAGTTCCCGGAAGCGTGCTCCGTGGCGCTGGACGCGGGCGACGAGTCCGGGTTCGGCGCGCAGCACGCGGAGCGCCTCCAGGGCGGCTGCGGCCGACGCGGGGGCGAGCGCGGCGGAGAAGAGGAACGGCCGGGCCGCGTAGCGGAGATGGCCGATCAGTTCGGCGGAGCCGGCGACCCAGCCGCCCATGGAGGGAATGGCCTTGGAGAGGGTGCCGAGTTTGACGTCGACCCGCACCCGGCGGTCGAAGTGCTCCTCTATACCCATGCCGGTACGGCCGATGACGCCCAGCGCGTGCGCCTCGTCGGTCATCAGCAGCGCCTCGTGGGAGTCGCAGACCTCGCGCAGCCGTGGAAGCGGCGCGATGTCACCGTCCATCGAGTAGACGCTGTCGACGATCACCAGACGGACCCCGCCGGGCGCGGCGGCCTCCAGACGACGCGAGAGGTGGTCGGTGTCGTTGTGCCGGAAGCGGACCACGGTGGCCCCGCTGAGCTTGCACCCGTCCACGATGCTGGCGTGGGCGTACTTGTCGACGAAGACCGTGTCGCCCGGGCCCACCAGGGCACCGATCGTCCCGACGTTGGCGGCGTAGCCCGAGCCGAAGACGATGGCCCGTTCGCGGTCCGCGACCGTGGCGACCTCCGCCTCCAGCTCCTCGTGGAGCGGGATGGATCCCGCGAGCGCCCGCACCCCGTGGTTGCCGGTGCCGTAACGGGCGGCGGCCTCCTGGGCGGCCGCGACCACCCGCTCGTCCCCGGAGAGGCCGAGGTAGCTGTACCCCGACATCATCAGCAGCCGCCGGCCGTCGAGGTCGACGTAGGCCGAGTCGCGCTCGGCGGTGTAGGGGACGAAGCTGTTGCGGCGCTCGGCGTCCCACTCCAGCGAGGCCACGCGGCGCGCAGTTGCTTCGAGCTTGTGCGTGATTCTCCCCCACCCTGCGGATGCCATCGGCCGTCCTCTCGTTCGTGGCGTCCGTCGCACCCGGTGCAACGGTCTGGCGTGCCCCGAATTCAACGCGCGTCACGCAATCGGGGCGCAACACGGAAGCAAGATCAAGTATTCGGCGGGAGAAGTGGCATTGGACGGTTCACCGGATTCATCAATCCTTAACGTCTGCAACTTTGTTAGGCAGTTGACACACCCTCCCTTTTGCAGAGAATGCTGTTTACTCTGTTGTGGAGAAGTTTTGACCAAGCTCCCTCCGTACCGCCTCACTCCTGGCACGGAACCCCCAGTTCCGCCATACGGTCCACGAGACCGACCCCAGACCGTACGCACGAAACCGCACGCCGCACGCCAGCAAGTCGGCTTCCGTCGGGCACACCGGCGAGGGAGCCGCCTCAACCTCTCGGGGGGGATCAGCCGTGCTCATCAGGCTTGTCGGCCTTGTGTCCATCGAACACGACAGAGAGGCCCCCAGGGTCCTCTCCAGTCACCAGGCTCAGATCGCTCTCGCCCGGCTCTGCGTCGAGCGCCCCTCCGGCACCTGCCGTGAGCAGCTCGCCGACACGATCTGGCCGAACGGGCTGCCGAGCACCTGGGCCTCCGCCCTCCGCAGTGTCGTCAGCCGCCTGCGGGCGCTGTTGGCCGAGGGAAGCGTCCCGCCCTGTGAACCGCCCCTGGTCGCCCGCGGGGGGCGCTACCTGCTCCGCCTTCCGCAGGACGCCCAGGTGGATGTGGACCGCGCGGAGAGCGCCGCGGTCAGCGCGGCCGCGGCGTACCGCGCAGGTGACCACAGCGGCGCGCAACGACTGGCCACCACAGCCGTCTCCCTGCTGCGCGGGCCCTTTCTCGCCTCCCACGAGGGCGAGTGGGTCGACTCCGTCCGCGCCCGCCTGAAGGAGGTCCGCGTCTCCGCGCTGGAGACCGCGAGCAGTTCCTCCTCCGCACTCGGCGACACGCACCACGCCCTGCGGTACGCGGAGGAGGCGGTGCGCCAGGCGCCGTTCAGGGAGAGCGCCTACCGGTGCCAGATGACGGCGCACCGGCTGGCCGGCAACAGGGCCGAGGCCCTGCGGATATACCAGCAGTTACGGGTCGTGCTCACCGAGGAGCTGGGCATCGACCCGAGCCCGGAGAGCGAGGCCGCGTATCTGGGGCTGCTGGACAGCCCCCGGCTGGTCCCCTCGTCCGTCCGGATGTCCCGGGGGGCGGTGCCCTCGCGGCCGCGGAGCTGACGGTCCAGGGCGGCCGGGGCCTCTGCTTTGGTCCCCCCGGTGTACTCGCGGTTCGGCCGCGGGGCGCTCACCGAACGACGCGAGCCGGGGCACGGGCCCCGGCTCGCGAGCTTTTCCCGGCCCCGGCACCTACCCCGGCCGGCCCGCCGTCCCCCTCCTGGTCGCGGATCCGTACGGCCCCGGCCGGGCGGGCAGCCCGGAAGGGCACGACGTCCGTGAGGGACGCGCGCGTGCGTCCCTCACAGATGCCGTGCCCTTCCGGGCCTCTCCTCACATGACGGAGACACCGCTGTCGATGCTGACCACCTGACCGGTCATGCAGTCCTGGTCGAGGAAGAGCGAGACGCTGCGGGCGACTTCCTCCACCGTGACGAACCGCGGTACCGGCGCCCTGCGGGCCATGTCCTCCATGATCCTCTCCGGCAGGTTCTCCGTCATGCCCGTGATCATGAACCCCGGTGACAGCGCGTTCACCGTGACCCCGCGCCGGCCGCACTCGGCCGCCAGCGTCCGGGTCATCCCCACCACCCCCGCCTTGGAGGCGGAGTACGCCGTCTGGCCCGCGGTGGCGATCAGGCCCGAGGGCGAGACGATGTTGAGGACGCGGCCCCAGCGCTGCCGCAGCATGTGCGGCAGCGCCACCCTGCTGGTGTGGAACGCCCCGAGCAGGTTGGTGCGGATGACCTCGTGCCAGTCGTCCGGGGACTGCATCGCCATCAGGCCGTCCCGGCGGATCGCTCCGTTGTTGACGACGACGTCGATCGGCCCGAGGGACTCCTCCACGCGCCGGTACAGCTCCTGGGTCTCCTCCCACGACCCCACGTCGGCGCCGACGACGACGGAGTCGTGCGTCAGCTTCTCCCGCACGGCCTCGGCCTGGCCGGCCGCGCTGCGGTAATGGACGGCCACCCGGCAGCCCAGCGCGTCGAGTTCGACCGCCAGGGCCTGCCCGAGTCCGCCCGAGGCGCCGGTCACCAGGGCGACCGGCGCCTCGGGACGCCGGCCCGCTCCCTGCCCGCTCACGTCGTACCTCCCCAGCGCAGCAGCACCGAACCCCAGGTCATCCCCGCCCCGAAGCCGGCCAGCAGCACGAGCTGCCCCGGCCGGATCCGCCCGGCCTCCAGCGCCTCGGTGAGCGCCAGCGGGATGGAGGCCGAGGCGGTGTTCCCGTACCGCTCCAGGTTGGTGACCAGGGACTCCGGCCTCAGGCCGGTGTGGTGGAGGACGGAGTCGATGATGCGGATGTTCGCCTGGTGCGGGACGACGTGGTCCACCTCGGCCGGGGCGACCTTGGCGCTCTCCAGGGTCTCCCGCACCGTGCGGACCGTGTAGCGGACGGCGTTGAGGTAGATCTCGTTGCCCTTGATCCGGGCGTAGTGGAGCCCCTGGGCGACCGTCTCCGCCGTGGTGGGCATCCGGCTGCCGCCCGCGGGCACCTTCAGCGCGTCCGCGCAGGAGCCGTCCGCGCCGAGGTTCCATGCCAGCACGGGGTCCTCCGGGCCCGGTACGAGGACCACCGCGGCCGCCCCGTCACCCACCAGGATGGACAGGTCGCGGTCGGCCGGGTTGGCGGTCAGGGTGTGCGTGTCGGACCCGATCAGCAGGATCGGCCGGCGGTCCATGCGCAGCAGGCCCATGGCTGTGACCAGGCCGTACACGAAGCCCGCGCACTCGGAGTTGACGTCCATCGCCCCGCCGCCGATACCCAGCTCGTGGTGGACGAAGGCGGAGGTGGCGGGCGAGGGCTGTTCGGGGGTGGCCGTGGCCACGATCAGATGCGCTATGTCTCCACCGGTCAGCCCCGCCTTGTCCAGCGCCGCGCGGCCCGCCTCGACGGCCAGGGAGGCGGTGGTCTGGCCGGGGTCGACCGCGCGCCGCTCACGGATGCCGCAACGGCTGACGACCCAGTGCTCGTCGACCCCGAAGCGGTCCGCCAGTTCGGCGCTGGTGATGACGCGTTCGGGCAGGGCCTTCCCCCAGCCCGTGATGTCGAATCCACTCATGTGACGCGCCCTCAGCGCTCGGCCGGCTGGGGGGTCAGGTCCAGCAGCCTGGCGTGTACGTCCCGCATGGTCGTGGTGTCGTCCAGGTCCGCGAACAGGGACTCGTCGGCGGGGATGTCGGGGTGCTGGTTCTGGAAGTTGTAGAGCCACTCCATCAGGTCCAGCGAGTCCACATCCGCGATGTGCTGGATCGGCGCGTCGGGTGTCACCTCGGTGGCCCCCGAGACGACGGCGAGCTGCTGCGCGAGTTCCTCGACGGTCGGCAGTGCCATGATTGTTCCTCTCTGAACGCGACGGACGGTCCTCTGTCCGCATGGAAGCCGTTCCTCGCAATCCCGCCGCAACAAGGCGGTCACACGCTGCTGTTGCGGTCGGATTGCGCCGATCCGGTTGGCTCACTCCCCAGCACGGTTCAGACGGCCGGACAGCCGGACAGCCCGAGGGCGCCCGGCGGCCGAAGCTGCGAGGAGAGGGCGAGGATGGCGACGATTGCCTCCCACACCGCGGAGCCGGAGGTGGACGCAGTCCGCCACCACTACGAGGTGGGAAACGAGTTCTACCGCCTGCTGCTGGGGCCCAGCATGATGTACAGCGGGGGCTACTGGGAGCGTGGCGAGGGCCTGGTCGAGGCCCTGGACGTCGCGCAGGTACGAAAGCTCGACGTGTTCGCCGGCCTGGCCCACGCGGCCGGGAAGGACCGGGTGCTGGACATCGGATGCGGCTGGGGCACCCTCGTCGACCGCCTGACGACCGAGCACGGCGTACGGGAAGCGGTCGGCCTCACCCTGAGCCGTACCCAGGCCGCGTACGTCGCGGGTCTCGGCAACCCCGCCGTGACCACCCGGGTCGAGAGCTGGTCGGAGCACCACGCCCCGGGCGCCTACGACGCCGCCTTCTGCGTCAACGCCCTGGAGCACTTCGTCCCCTCCAGCCTCCCACCGAAGGAGCGGACCAAGCGTTACCGCTTCTTCTTCCAGCAGGTGCACGAGGCGCTGGTGCCCGACGGCCGGTTCGTGCTGCACACGATGACCGCGGAGGCCCAGCCGATCGGCCGGCGGATCCTGGCGGACCTGAAGTTCCTCCAGCGTTCCGAGTTCGCCGGGATGCACATCCCGCACCTGCACGAGCTGACGGCCGCCGCCGAGGGGCTGTTCGAGGTCGTGGAACTGGTCAACGAGCGCGAGGCGTTCGCCCAGGCCTGCCGCGCCTGGCTGGCCCGGCTCGCCGAGCGGCGCGAGGAGGCCGTCGCCCTGGAGAGCGAGGAGGTGGTGGCCCGCTTCGAGCGCTACCTGGACATCTTCGCGTACACCCTGGAGGACCGCTTCTTCAACAACTTCCGGCTCACGCTGGCCCGCAAGGGGTGACGGGAATGACTCAGGCACCTCCGGACCCCGCGCGCGACCTGCGGGTGGCGGTGATCGGCAGCGGCTTCTCGGGGCTGGGGACCGCGATCAGGCTCGTGCAGCAGGGCATCGACGACTTCCTCGTCTTCGAGCGGGCCGACGAGGTCGGCGGCACCTGGCGGGACAACACCTACCCGGGCTGCGCGTGCGACGTGATGTCACACCTGTACTCCTTCTCCTTCGCGCCGAACCCCCGGTGGAAGAGCACCTTCGGCAAGCAGCAGGAGCTCTTCGACTACCTGCGCGACTGCGCCGACCAGTTCGGCGTGCGCTCCCGCATCCGCTTCCGGCACGAGCTCACCGAGGCGCGCTGGGACGACCTGTACAAGCGGTGGCGGATCTCGACCACGGGCGGCGACTACACCGCCCGGGTGCTCGTCACGGGCACCGGATACCTCAGCGAGCCGGCCATTCCCGACATCCCGGGTCTCGCCGACTTCCAGGGGGAGGTCTTCCACTCGGCCCGCTGGCGCCACGACCTGGACCTGACCGGCCGCCGGACGGCCGTGATCGGCACCGGTGCCTCGGCCATCCAGTTCGTCCCGGCCATCCAGCCGAAGGTCGGCCACCTCGACCTCTACCAGCGCACCCCGCCCTGGATCGGGCCGAAGAAGGACAAGGCCACCAGCGCCCTGCAGACCAGGCTGCTGACCTCCGTGCCCGGTTACCAGCGCTTCCGGCGGAACTTCAACATGTGGGGCCGGGAGATCCTCGCCTTCGTGATGGCACGCCCCGCCGTCGCCGCGAAGATGCAGAAGATGGCCTCCGACCACCTCCGCAAGAGCGTGCCGGACGAGCGGTTGCGCGCGGCGCTCACGCCCGACTACGTGATGGCCTGCAAGCGCCTGCTCTTCTCCGACACGTACTACCCGGCGATCCAGCAGCCCAACGTGGAGCTGGTCACCGACGGCATCGCCAAGGTCACGGCCGACGCGGTGGTCACGGCCGACGGCCGGGAGCGCCCGGTGGACACGATCATCCTCGGGACGGGTTTCGAGGCCGTCCGGCGGCCGGTCGCGGAGCGGCTGTTCGGGCGGGAGGGCGTCAGTCTCGCGGACACGTGGAGCGAGGGCATGAGCGCCCTGCGCGGGACCGGCGTCTCCGGCTTCCCCAACCTCTTCATGCTGCTCGGCCCCAACACCACGCTGGGCCACTCCTCACAGGTGATCATGATCGAGGCGCAGATCGCCTACCTCCTCGACGCCCTGAAGACGATGGACGAGCGCGGGCTGGCCGGCGTGGAAGTACTGCCGGAGGCTCAGCGGGCCTACAACGAGCGGCTCGCCGAGCGGCTGGAGGGCACCGTGTGGAACGCGGGCAACTGCCGCAGCTGGTACCTCGACGAGCACGGCCGCAACCCGTCCATCTGGCCGACGTACACCTGGCGCTTCCGCCGGGCCACCAGCCGCTTCGATCCCGCGGAGCACCTGCTGACCACCAGCGAGGACCTGCGCGCCTCGGTGCCCGCCGCTTCCTGACCACCGCACCGCGTACCCGCGACCGACGAGACACGGAGTACTTCCCGATGAACCTGCACTCCCCCTCCAGAAGAGCGGTCCTCGGCACGGTGGGCGCCGCCGCCACGGTGATCGGCTGGAACGCCACCACCGGAAGCTGGGCCTCGGCCGCCGACGCCTCCAGCCGTCCCGGTGACCGCGTCGTGTCCGTACCGGCCCTCGACGGCACCCTCACCACCGACACCTCCCAGTTCGGCTCGTACGCCCACGACTTCGGCCGTCTGGTCACCGGAACGGTTCCCCGGGCGGTGCTCACCCCCGGGTCGGTCCAGGACATCAGCAAGATGATCTGCTACGCGCGTGCCAACAGGCTGAAGATCGCCGTCAACGGCCGCAGCGGCACCGGCGGGGACCTGGAGTCCCACTCCTGCTACGGCCAGGCCGCCGTCACCGGAGGCATCGCGGTGAACGCCCGGGGCATGGCGCGCATCCTGTCCACCGGCTCCGACTCCGTCACCGTCGAGGCCGGCGCGACCTGGGCGGAGATCACCGACCACCTGCTGTCCCGGGGCCGTACGCTGCCCGCCCTGCCCGACTACCTGCCGCTCTCCGTCGGCGGCACCCTGAGCGTCGGCGGCATCGGCCTGACCATGGGCACCCAGGGCCTGATCGCCGACACCGTCACGTCGATGGTCGTGGTGACCGGCACGGGCGAGGTGGTCACCACGTCGCGGACCCGGCGTCCCGAGCTCTTCCGCACCGCCCTGGCGGGCGGCGGGCAGGTCGGCATCATCGTGCGGGTGACGCTGCGGACGGTACCGGCCGCCGAACGCGCCACGGTCTTCAGCCTGTTCTACGCCGACGTCGCCTCCTTCATGCGGGACTCCGAGACCCTGCTGGCGGACCGCCGCTTCCAGATGCAGGGCGGTGAGATGGTCCGGCGCCCGGACGACTCCGGCTGGCGCTACAAGATCGAGGCGATCGCCACGTACTCGGGCGGACGGGTCCCCGACCACGCGCGGCTCCTCTCGGGCCTGAACGACCTGCGCGCCGAGGCGCACACCGAGGACTACACGCTGCGCGAATACCTGTTCCGCCTCGACGGCTTCGAGGCCTACCTCAAGGACGCCGGGCACTGGGACCAGCCCAAGCCGTGGCTGAGCCTGTTCCTGCCGCGCTCCTCCGCCGCGAGCTTCCTGAGCCTGGTGGAGAGCCAGTTGACCCAGGACAGCCTGGGCGGCGGCGTCCTGCTGAGCTACCCCTACCTCACCGGCAACGTCACCGCCCCCATGGCCGTCCAGCCGAACGACCGGGTGGGCTACCTCTTCGACCTGCTCCGCTTCCCGAACCCGGGCACGAGCAACGCCGGCATCGACGCCATGGTGCAGCAGAACCGGTGGCTGTACGACCGGGCGGTCGCGATGGGTGCCAAGCGCTACCTCGTGGGCGCGGTGCCGAACATGACCACCGCCGACTGGCGCCGCCACTTCGGCACCGCCTACCCGGTGCTGTGCGACGCCAAGCAGCGCTTCGATCCCGGCAACGTCCTCACCCCCGGTCAGGGCTTCTTCGGCTGACCGAGCACGGCCCCGGGGCCGCTCCCGCGGGAGCGGCCCGTCCCCGTTGAACCCGTGAGGAGGAGAAGCAGGTGAAGAACTACGACCTCGTCGACGAGGTGTTGCTCGCCGCCGGCCCGGACGCGGTCTGGGAGGCGCTGGTACGCGAGCTCTCCGGCGGAGCCGAGTGGTGGGTGCCGGACAACACCTTCGAGCCCGTGGACGGCGCCCCGGACCGGGTGGGCGCGTCGACCCGGATCACCGTCCACACCAAGGGCGTGGACAAGGGGGGCAAGAAGATCCGCTTCACCGCGCGCACGACCGCCGTCGAGCCGGGCCGGCGCCTCGCCCTGGGGTACGTCGAGGGGGCTTTCCGCGGCACCGCGGAGTTCACCCTCAGCCCGCTCGCCGACGGCGGCAGCCGGCTCGTCATGGTCTTCCGGGCCCGGCCCCAGGGCGGGCTCGCCGTGCTGGCCCGGCTCGTGGACATCGGCGCGCAGCACACCCGCGCCACCCGCGCGGCCTTCGCCCGGCTCAACCGTCTGCTGGCCCGGGAGACATCCCCCTCGGCCCCGGCCTCCGGACGGTCCCGGTGACCCGGCCCGCGCCCCTCCCGCCCCCCGGTGAGACGTTCCTGCGGACGCGGGACGGGGCCCGGCTGGCCGTCTCCGTCCTGGAGCCGCTGGAGCGGAGCTCCGTGGACCGGCCCGTGGTGGTCCTCACCCACGGCTGGGGCGGAGGCCGCCGGATCTGGAGTCCGGTGACCGACCGGCTGCTGCGGCGCGGCTTCCCGGTCCTCGTCCACGACCTGCGCGGGCACGGCGCCTCCACCGTGGGCACCTCGGGGGTGACCGCCGAGGCGATGCGCACCGACCTCGAGGCGGTCGTCCGGTACGCGGGAGGCGCGCCCCTCCTGGTCGGGCACTCCGGCGGCGGATTCGCGGCACTCGCCCTCTCGGCGGCGCCCGGGCCAGGGACCCACCCGGTGGGCCTCGTCCTGGTGGCCTCGGCCGCGTACGACCAGGACACGCCGGAGAAGGAGGCCCGGATGATGGAGGCGCCGCTGTTCTCCTGGGCCCTGCGCCGGCCCGCCCTCGGGCGGGCCCTGCTGGGCCAGATGACGGGTACGGCGCTGTCCCCCCGGCTCCGCGAGGTCAACCGGCAGGTGTTCGCGGGGACCGCGCCGGCGGTGCGGGCGGCGTGCTTCCGCTCCTCCCGGGGGATGGATCTGCGGGCCTCGCTCGCCGGCGTCCGGCTGCCCGCCGCGGTCCTCGCGGGCGACGCGGACCGGATCGTCCGGCCCGAGCTGGGACGTGAGCTGGCCTCCGTCCTGCCGGACGCCGAGTTCACGTCGCTCCCCGGGGCCGGGCACGTCCTGCCGCTCGAGAGCCCCGACGCGGTGGCCGACGCGGTCACCCGGACCTCCGTCCGCACCGGTGGGCACGGCCTCGACGCCGAGGGCGTGAGGGGGGCGGGCACCCGGTGAGCGGGGCGCGGCCCCGGCCGGTCACCACCGCCCGCTGCGGAGCTCGGCCCGTACCGAGGACGACCGGGTGGCGCCCGCGGTCCGGCCGGCCGGGGGCCGCCCGGCACGGTACGCCGCCCCGCGTCCCGGCCGGGACGCCGCGCGCCGCACGGACGGGCGTCCGGTGATCGAGCGGCTGGTACCCGAAGGGGTGGCCCGGGCCGAGGCCTTCGACGACGTGCTGCCCCGCCTCCCCGACCCCAGGGAACTCGCGCTCCTGCGGGGGCGGCCGGAACGGGTCGTCCGTCAGTTCGCCGCCGCGCGCGCCTGCGCCCACCGCTGTCTGGACGCGCTCGGCGCCCCGCCCGGCCCGTTGCTGCGTACGGCGGACGGCGGCCCGGCCTGGCCGGCCGGGGTCGTCGGCAGCGTCACCCACTGCGCGGGGTACCGGGGGGCGGTGGCGGCGCGCGCCGAGGTGTGGGCCGCCCTGGGGGTGGACGCCGAACCCGCCCTCCCCCTGCCGCCCGGTGTCCTCGGCCTCGTGGCGTCCGGACGCGAGCGCCGGATGGTGGCCCGGCTCACCGCGGAACGCCCCGGCATCCCCTGGGACCGGCTGCTGTTCAGCGCGAAGGAGGCCGTCTACAAAGCCTGGCACCCGGCCACCCGCCGCTGGATCGGCACCCGCGCCGTCGAGGTCACGTTCACGGCCGGGGGCCTGCTGACGGCCGCGGTCAGGCCGGACCGTACCCCGCCGCCCGGGGCGCGGCACCGGTGGAGGGAGGGCTCCCCGGCGTCCGGGGTCACCGGGACGTGGGAGAGTGGCGGGGTCGCGGCCCGGTACTCCGGCCGCTGGTGCGCGGAGGACGGCCTGCTCGTCACCGCGGTGGCCGTGCCGGCCACCGCTCCGCACCCGGAACCACCGGCCGGCGTCCGGGGCCCGGGGCCCCGGTGGGCGGCGCGCCTCAGCGCCTGAGGACCACCGTCCGCCCGTCGGATCCCGTGGCCAGGGTCTCCGCCGCGGGCCGCCGGCCCCGCCGGTACTCCTGGGGGCTGACGCCCCGTTCGCGCTTGAACGCGGCGCTCAGCGCGAACGGCCCCGAATACCCCACCTGGTCGGCGATGTTGGCGACCGACAGGTCGGGGTCGCGCAGCAGGTCGGAGGCGAGCGTCAGCCGCCACCCGGTGAGGTAGGACATCGGCGGCTCACCGACGAGTTCGGTGAAGTGCCGGGCCAGCTTCGCCCGGGAGACCCCGACGGACGAGGCGAGCGACGCGACCGTCCACGGCTCGCTGGGCCGTTCGTGCATCAGCCCCAGCGCGCGGCCCACCACGGGGTCGCTCTGCGCGCGGAACCAGAGCGGCGCGCCGGTGCCCGGCTCCATGAGCCAGGAGCGCACCACGTTGATGAGCAGAAGATCGAGCAGCCGGTCGAGGAACACCTCCTGCCCGATGTCCTCCTCCTCCATCTCGGCTGCCAGCATGCCGATCAGCGGGGTCCGCGCGGCCGAGGCGGGCTGCACCAGCAGCGCCGGCAGACTGGCCAGCAGCCTGCGCCCGACCTCGTTGGGCGCCTGGTAGGTACCGCTCAGCATCACGGTCGACCCGGTGCGGTGCGGCTCGCCCCAGGTCCGCACCCCCAGCGACATCGTCTCGGTGACGTCCTCGCCGTCCGTGGTGTTGCAGCGCTGCTCGGGGGCGACGGTGACACCGGGGGGCGTCGCGGGATCGTCGACGAGCGTGTACGGCTCGGGGCCGCGCAGGACCGCGACGTCACCCGCCGCCAGTTTCACCGGCTCGGCACCCTCGCGGAGCACCCACGCCGACCCGTGCAGCAGGGTGACGAGCGACAGGGGGGCGCGGTCCTCGACCCGTAGTCCCCACGGGGGGTTGAACACCGACTTCAGGAGGAAGGCGCCCCGCGCCTTGGGGCTTCCCAGCAGGCCGCTGAGGGCATCCACAACCGTCACCTCGCACCGTCTCGCGATCCTGGTCCCCCGGGCCGTCCCCGCACCGGCCGCGCCCCGCCCGCCCGGCGGAGCGCGCCACGGGGCGGCCCGGCTGCCGGAGGGACGTGCGAAGCCGGCCGGGAGACGCCCGCAGGAGTCTCCGGCCCGGCGCTCATTGCCGTACCACGGTCTGTCAACGTCTTCCGCCCCCGTGCCCCGTCGCCGCTCCCGGTCATCCCACCGGGGCAGTCGTCCGCCGCCTGGCCGCGTCGCCGAGCAGGGCGAACGCACTCAGGCAGGCAACTGTACGGACCGCGTTGGCCAGCCGCCAGGGCTTCTCGTACGCCTTCCTGGCGGTCGCCAGCGCCGCCGGGGACCCGCCGGTCGCGTCACGCAGCCGGCGGTTCAGGGGCAGGCTCACGCCGACCGTGACCACGACGCTGAGGCCGTAGAGCACGGTCGCCGCACGGGCCCGCCGGGCGGCGTGGCTCCGCCCGGCCCGGCCGAGCCTGCGGGCGGCGACACCGGCGGCCACGAACACCCCGAGGAAGAGCGTCCCGAACGAGGCGTCGTCGTCCAGGGCGTCGTTGGCCCGGCTCATCGCGGCGACGAACCTCTCGTCCTCCCGGCGCGCCAGGACGGGCATCACACCGATGTCGAAGGCGAGGTACAGACCGGCCATCAGACCGGTGCCGAGGGTGGCCGCGACGAGCACCGGATCCGGCCGGGGGCCCGCGGGCAGGACGGGGTCAGGGCTCATGGTGTTCCTCCGGTCGCTTCGGTGGGGCGGGTGCGCGGCCCGTCGGGTTGGTTTGACGGACCGTCACCTGGGTTCCAGGATTCCGGCCAGCGAGCGGCGGTAGGCGCCCCCCAGCAGGGTGCGTCCCATCAGCCGCACCGGGCCGGGCATCAGCCCGTCCGGCACCGGAAGCCCGTCCAGCAGCCACGGCGGCAGGACGCGCTTGACCCGGAAGGGCGCCGCCGCGAGGACACGTCGCTCCAGGGCCGCGAAGACACCGGCCGGCACGCGGGCGAAGACGGGGAAGGTCAGCTCCTCCTCCTCACGCAGGTGCCGGTGCAGGACGGTGTCGAAGGTGTCGACGGCCGCCCCGACCAGCTCGGCGCGCCCCTCCTCCAGTACGCGGGTCACCCGGAGCATGGAGTCGTCCAGCGCCACGTGGTCCTGCACCATCCGGTGGGACCCGACGGCGATCTCCGGCGCGTGCTCGATCAGGCCCGGCCACAGGATGTCGTCCTCCGTGCGGTGGTGCCAGTCGACGATGGCCCGGAACTGTCCCCACCACTGCGTGACCTGGGGAAGACCGGAGGAGGTCAGAAGCGGTGCCGCGACCACCAGTCGGCGGGAGTCGCGTCGCAGCGCGAGGTGCGTCTGCGCGAATCCGCGAAGGTGGCGGGGCAACGCCTCCACACCCCTGCCTCCCCACACCAGCCCGTCCATCGCGTGCCTCTCTTCTCTGGGCTGCCCCGGCGATACCGCAGCAGGGACGCCTCGCTAGGTCTGTCTGTGCTCTACGCGGGTCGGTGCGGTGGTCCGCCGGCCCGGGTCCCGGGCCGGCGGACCACCTCTGTCGGACGCCGGTGCTCAGGCGTCCCAGACGCCGGTGGCGGCGGCTTCCTTGGCGAAGTCCGCGAAGTCCTTGGGCTCCCGGCCGATCGCTTCCCGGACGCCGTGCACGACGCTGGCGTTGCGGCCGTCGACGATCAGGGTGAAGAGGTCCGCGAACTCCTCCGGCTCACCGAGCTCCCGCAGCGCCGCCCGGTAGTCGTCGATGCTGACGGGGATGTAGGTGATGGTCCGGCCGGTCGCCGCCGACAGCTCGCGGGCCACGTCGTAGAAGCTCAGCAGCCGCTGCCCGGACAGCTCGTACGTCCTGCCGATGTGCCGGTCGTCGGTGAGGGCGGCGACCACCACGTCGGCGATGTCGTCGGCGTCCACGAACGGCTCGACACCGTCGCCGGTGGGCAGCGCCAGCTCACCGGCGCGTACGGGGTCGAGGAAGAAGCTCTCGCTGAAGTTCTGGTTGAACCAGTTGGCCCGGACGACGGTCCAGTCGCAGCCGGACGCCTTGAGGGCGTCCTCGCTCGCGACCGCACCCTCCTCGCCCCGGCCGGAGAGCAGGACCAGGCGGCGGACACCCCGCTCGACGGCGAAGGCGGCGAAGCGCTCGACCGCCTCCTTGGCCCCGGGGAACGCGAGGTCCGGGTAGTAGGTGACGTAGGCGGCCGAGGCTCCGTCGAGGGCAGCCTCCCAGGTGCTCTCGTCCTCCCAGACGAAGGGCGGCTCGCCGGTGCGCGAGCCGACCCGTACCGGGCGGCCGAGCCCCCGCAGGTTCTCCACGACGCGGCGTCCGGTCTTGCCGGTGCCGCCGATGACGAGGATGGGTGCTGTGTTCTCCACGTGAGTGCTCATGAATTCATTAAAGTCTCCGCACCACAGACGGTGAATAGCTCACCAGCTCAGTTTCATACGCGATCGTCTCGAATCGCGGGCGCGAGACGTAGGTGCAGGCTTCGCCTCCTCCCGGCGTGCCCCCGCCCGGTCCCGGGGCGGATCATCGGGTGAGGGCCACAGCCACCAGAACGAACGCCGCGACGGCGAACAGGGTCCGGGCCACGTGCAGGGCGTTCCATCGCCCCTCGAACGCCGCCCGCGCTCCCCGCGCGTCGCTCCCGCCGCGCGAGGCCTCCAGCGCGTTGTTGAGGGGGACGTTGCCGCCCGAGGTGATCAGGTGCCCCACCAGCGCGCAGACGGCGGCGGCTCCCACGAGAGCCGTGCCCGCGCCGTCACGCGCCTCCGGTGCCACGAAGAAGGAGACGGCGGGGAAGGCCGGCGAGCCGAGGAACAGCAGAAGAAAGAGCGGACCGGGGACCGTACGGTTCACCGTCCGCATGACCAGGGTGAACGTGGCGTCGTCCACCTTCTTCAGGGCGGGCATGACGCCCGACAGGAAGGCGAGCATGTATCCGGCGTACAGCCCCGTGCACACCAGGGCGAGGATCTCGAGAGCTTCCGACATGCCGATCATCATCGCCGCTCCGGGCCACTCTCCGCAGGGCCGGTTTCGGACGCACCCCGACCTGGCCCGTATCCCCCCGGCCAGGGGCGGGAACGCGCGGCCGGCGCCCGCCGGTCACCCGTTCGGCCGCGCCGGACGGCCCCGTGCACATGGTGCGGCGACACCCGGGGCACATACGCGTCGGACCGGACCGGCGGCACGGGGAACCGGCGTCCGGCCGGCCCGAGTCGAACGGTGAGGAGTGTGACGGGTGGCGAAGGACACGACTGGGTCCCGCGGGGCGCGCCACGGCCGCCGATGGCCCCGTGCGGCACTCGTCGCCCTGTGCGGGGCCCTGGTCTTCGCACCGTCGGCCGACACGTCACCGGCCTCCCCCGGTACGGCGTCCAGGGCGGGAGGACCGGATTCCGCGGGCCACGCCGGGGACACCGGGGAAGCCGGCTGCCGCAGGACCCTGGTCGGAGTCGCCCACGAGGACGACGACCTCCTCTTCACCAGTCCCCGAGTGGCGCGGCTCGTGGAGCGGGGGTGCCCCGTACAGGTGGTCTACCTGACGGCCGGCAACGAAGGACACCCGGTCGGCACCGGCAGTTACGCCGCCCGCCGCGAGGCGGGGGCGCAACAGGCGTACGCACGGCTCGCCCGGGTCACGGGGAGGTGGACGCCCGACCCCCTGCGGGTGGGACGGGAACGGATCCCGTCCGTGCGTCTGCGCACCGGCGGCGGGGAAATCCGCCTGACCTTCTTCCGGCTGCCGGACGGGTTTCCGCGCGGCGGCGGCGCACCCGGCAGCCACGAGAGCCTTCTGCGCCTGTTCCGGGGCGAGATCACCGCCATCCGCGCCCTGGACTCCTCCCGCAGGTACGACGAGGATCGCCTCATCGCCGCACTGGTGGCGGTCGTGGAGCAGTGGCGGACCGACGACGTCCTGACGCTCGACCACGACTACGTGAGGTTCGGCGGTCCGCGGGTGAAGGGCGCGGACCACAGCGACCACGGTATCTCCGCGCGGTACTTCCGCAGGGCCGCCTACGCCTCACGGGTCGGACCACCCGTCACCCCGTACCTGGGCTACGGAATCTCCCTGCTGCCGGCCAACCTCGACGCCGGGCAGCGGACGGTCAAGAGCACCGGGCTGGTCGCCTACGCGGAGACGGCGCGCTGTACGCCGCTGCACTGCCCCCGCGCGGGCGCGATCATCCACACCTACCGGAGCTGGCTCGCCCGGGAGTACCCGCGCCGGCAGCACGCCCCCGCGCGCGGAGAGATCGTCTCGGACATCGGGAGAGCGCCTGCGCGCGGCACGACCGAACTCTGCCTGTCCGCCGACCGGGGCGGGTCACGGGTGAGTACCCGCCCGTGCGACGGATCCGCGGACCGCCGATGGGAGTTCGCGGCGGACGGAACCGTCCGGCCGGCCGGCTCCACCCGCTGCCTCACCGGTGGGCCCTACGTCGGCCTCGCCGCCTGCTCCGGCGCGGCGGAGCAGGTGTGGCGGCGGGACGGGCGCGGACGCGTGGAGACCGGCGGCCGCTGCCTGACCCAGGACGACATGGCCCGGGTCGCGCCCCGCCTGCACATGGGCGCCTGCTCCCCGTACCGTCCGGAGATCGTCTGGCGCTGGTGAGCCCGGCCGGGCCCGGGTCCGCGCCGCACAGCGGCCGGAGGCGCCGCCCGGCGCATCCCTACCTCCCGCGGTGCGGAAGGATCGCGTACATCGCCGACGCCGCCACGATCGCGACCAGGTGTTCCCTGCCCGCGAGATCGGGCTTGACCACCGCCTCACCGACCATGAGCGCCGTCACCAGGATTCCGGTGGCCCAGGCGCGGAAGCGCAGGCAGAGGTAGACGGCGAGACCGACGACGGCACCCGACGGGCCGGTGTCGACGATCCGGGCGTCGGCGGCCGGAAGCCCGAGTACGCCGCCCGGCCCGAGCGCGACACCGAGGCGGGCACAGAGGCTACCGGCCAGCGTGCAGACGTAGGCGACGAGCAGCGTCCGCCGTCGGCCCAGCGCGGTTTCGGCGATCCCGAAGACCACCAGCACCTGTACGAGCGCCCCCCACACCGGGAGGTCGGCGGCCGGCACGAACAGGGACAAGGGGGTGCGCGCCAGCGCGAGCCACCACGGATCCGCCGCCCGTACGAAGCCGATGTCCTCGACGAGTCCGGAGCCCCAGCCATGCCCCCGCCGGCCCTGTGCCAGCTGGAAGAAGACGATGAGGAGGAGAGCGGTGAGCGTCAGTGGAAACGCCCGACACCCCCGGCCGGCGGCCCCGGCCCGTACGGCCGCCCACAGCGGACCCCACTCCCGGCGTGCGAAGGCGGCTGCGTGTCTCACCCGGCGGTTCCCCCGGGGCCGCCGGGCGCGGGGCCCCCGGACGCGGCGTCCGGCCGGGCCGCGGCGGGCAGTGGCGGCGGGATGTCACGGCCGTCCGGCTGTGGGGGGCGCTCGGTGGTCACGGAGTCGGCCTGGCACCCCGGAGGCGGAGACACATCCACGTTCTCAGTCGTTCCGGCCTGCGTCCGAACGCCCCGGCTGCCGCCCGGCGCCTGTGCGTCCCCCGTACTGCCGGTCGAGCCGTCCCGGCAGTCCCGGTGCTTGCAGGAAGCCCTCGGCGCGTGCTGCGGCCACGGTGATGCGCAGCAGGTCGGCGCTCGAGCCGAAGAGCAGGAACCGCGGCTCCCAGATGGGCCGGTACTTGGCATTGGCCCGGTACAGGGACTCGATCTGCCACCAGCGGGAGAAGAAGCTCAGCAGGGAGCGCCACAGGCGCAGCACGGGACCCGCACCGAGCCTGGAGCCACGCTCGAAGACGGAGCGGAACATCGCGAAGTTCAGGGAGATCTGACGGACACCGAACGCATCCGCGTGTCCGATCAGCTCCAGCACCATGAACTCGAAGAGACCGTTCTCGGAGCGGCGGTCCCGGCGCATCAGGTCGAGGGACAGTCCGGTATCTCCCCAGGGGACGAAGTTGAGGAGCCCGCGCGGCCGCTCTCCGTCATGGCAGACCACCACCACGCAGCGGCCGTCCCGGGGATCGCCGAGGCGGCCCAGCGCCATGGAGAAACCGCGTTCGGTCTCCCCGTCGCGCCAGTCGTCGGCGAGCCGGGCCAACTCGGCCATCTCCTGGGACGGGATGTCCCGCTGCCGTCGGACCCGCACGCCGTAACCCGCGCGTCCGACGCGGTGGTATGCCTGGCGCACCCCCCGCATGGCACGGCCCTCGAGCGTGAAGTCCGCCAGGTCCACGATCGCTTCGTCGCCCAGTTCCAGGGCGTTCAGGCCGTGCCGGGCGTAGACCGTGCCGCCTTCCTCGCTCGCGCCGATCACGGCCGGGGTCCACCCGTGTTCCCGGGCCTGCAGGAGCCAGCGGTGGATCGCCCCCGGCCACGCCTCCGGGTCACCGATCGGATCACCGGACGCCAGTGACACCCCGCTCACCACCCGGTAGGCGACGGCGGCCTTGCCCGAGGGGGACCAGACGACGCTCTTGTCACGCCGCAGCGCGAAGTACCCGAGGGAGTCGCGTTCCCCGTGCCGCTCCAGCAACGCCCGCAGATGCCTCTCGTCCTCCTCCGTCATGGCGTCGACGGCCCGCCGGGAACGGAACGCCGCGTACAGGACGAGCAGGACGAGCACCGTGCCGAGGATGTTGATCAGCACATTGGTCCATGTGGGCGTGCTGATTCCCCCGAAGTGGATGTCGTCGTAGGCGAGGGAGACCATGCGGAGCGCGCCGTAGTGCCAACGCTGCAGGAAGGTGGTGTGCCCGGCCTCCGGGTCGGTGTTGGACGCCGTGACCAGGACGGCGGCGAGGAGGGAACACGCGAGGAAGCCTCCCGCCGCGACGAGGACCGCCAGACGCGGGTTGGACGGGTCGCCCTTCGCGTGGAACTCGCGCCGCCCGCCGAGCAGGGTGGCGACGAAGAGCGCGGTGAGGACCACCGAGACCCAGTTCTGGGCGTGCTGCCGGTAGACGGGCATCCCCATCGCCAGTACGCCCAGGACAAGGACGAGGCCGGCGAGCACGAGATTGAGGATCCACGCCGCCCGCTTGCGACGCCGCATGGTGACGGCCAGAAGGAGGGCGAGAGAGCCGGAGAAGAACCCCGCCGTGAGCAGATAGGGCGTGAGGAACTCGTCGTTGTTGTGCCGGCGGATCTCGTTGCCGAACGAGACCCAGACCGCGGCGAGGAAGTTGACCCAGGCGACGGCCCGCAGATACCAGACCGCCGACAGATAACACCGCCGCGACAGGCTTCCCCCACCACTGTCTCCACCCGGGCCCGGCCGGACACGCTCCATGGACGTGACGATAGAAGCAGAAGGAGCGGTATGCGCGCTCCGTGGCTTCATCGGTGAGTTGTCCCCTCTACAGTTCCCCTGTGCTCCTCGGGATGATCTGTGCTCTCGCCTCGGCGATCTGCTACGGAACGGCCTCCGCACTCCAGGCCCTCGCCGCACGCGCCGCCGAACCCGGCACCGGCTCCGCCCTGGACCCCGCCCTGCTGGCGCGCGCCCTGCGCCGGTGGCCTTATCTCGTCGGCCTCCTCCTCGACGGAACCGGGTTTCTTCTCCAGATCGTCGCGCTGCGGACCCTTCCGCTCTACGCGGTGAGTTCGGCGCTCGCCGCCAGCCTCGCCGTCACCGCGGTGGCCTCCGTCCGGCTGCTGGGCACCCGGCTGAGCAGGGCCCGGTGGGGCGCGGTGGCGACCGTCTGCTGCGGGCTGACGGTGATCGGCTTCGCTTCCGGTCCTGCGGGCAGGCGGGCCGCGCCGGGCGCCCTGGGCTGGGTGCTGCTGGCCACCATCGTGGTGATCCTCCTCAGCGGCGTACTGCTGGGCAGGCTCCCCGCCGGACCGCGCGCGCTGTCGCTGGGTCTCGGGGCCGGAGTGGGGTTCGGCACGGTACAGATCGCCGTCCGGCTCATCGACTCGCCCGCCCTGCCCGGACTGCTCACCGGGCCGGCGCTGTACGCCCTGCTGGCCGGTGGCGCGACCGGATTCCTCTTCCTCACCTCCGCGTTCCAGCGGGGTTCCGTCACGACGGCGACGGCGGGCATGGTGCTCGGAGAGACGATCGGCCCCGCTCTGGTGGGCGTGGTGTGGCTCGGCGACCGGCCTCGCCCGGGTCTGGAGTGGGCGGCGCTGGCGGGTTGTGCGGCGGCGGTGGCGGGGTCCGTGGCGCTCGCGCGCTTCGGCGAGCCGTCCGGGCAGGGCGCCGGGGGGACGACCGGCGGTACGCGGCGCGGCGGGTGAGGCGGGGCCGGGCCACCGAAGGCCGTGTGGTAGGCCGTCCGGGCAGGGCTGCCGGGCGGCTGTCAGAACGTGCCGGACGCCGCCGGGCGCACACTGCGGGCCGGCCGGAAGCCCAGGTCGTCGATGGCGAAGGTGGGGTGGCTGCGGCGGCGTACCGTGGCGCCGCAGCCGCGCTCCGACTCGGCCCAGCCGCCGCCGCGGAAGATGCGGTACGAGCCGTAGACCTCCTCGTCGTAGAGGTCCCAGCACCACTCCCAGACGTTGCCCAGCATGTCGTACAGCCCCCACGCGTTGGGTGCCTTGGCGCCGACACCGTGGGCCCGGCCGTCCGCGTTCCCGTCGTACCAGGCGATGTCGTCGATCGCGCCGTACCGGTAGCCGGCCGTGCCCGCCCGGCAGGCGTACTGCCACTCCGCCTCGGTGGGCAGGCGGTAACCGTCCGAGCCACGGTCCCAGACCACCTGACCGGTCGCGGGGTCGTGGGAGTACGCGGGGGGCAGTGCGGCCGCCGCCGACATCCGGTTGCAGAGTTCGACGGCGTCGTGCCAGCTGATGTTCGTGAGGGGCACGGCATCGGCCGGAGTGGGGTCCGCCGGGGTACCCGTCGCCGTGAGCGCGCCGTACAGGCCGGCCGTCACGGGGTACCGGCCGAGCCGGAAGGCGGCGACGTCCGTCTGCCAGCGGGTGCCGCGACGGTCGTCACGGAGATCGACGGTGCCGGCGGGGATGTCGGCCATGGGCGGATGCACGGGTCGGGCCTCTCTGTCCGCAGCGGTCCTCGTGCCGCCGTCCCCGCACCCTACGAGGAACGGCCTACTCGGCGTCCCCGAACGGCCGTTACCGACATGTGCCGTTCACATACGGCACCGGGCCCGGACGTGCACGGCCTCTGCCGCGGGCCGCGTCCGGGCGGATCTCCGCGTCAGCCGAGCAGCCGTACGGGTGCGCCGTCGAGATACGCCCGGATGTCCTGCACGGCGTGCGTGTAGTAGGTGGCGTAGTTGGCCCGGGTGACGTAGCCCAGGTGCGGAGTCGCCAGCAGCCGCGGTGCGGTGCGCATCGGATGGCCGGCCGGGAGCGGTTCCACGTCGAACACGTCGACGCCCGCGCCCGCGATAACGCCCCGGGTGAGAGCGTCGAGCAGCGCGTCCTGGTCGACGATCGCCGCCCGCGACGTGTTGACGAGGAAGGCGGTCGGCCGCATCAGGGCCAGCTCCGCCGGACCGATCAGGCCCCGCGTACGGTCGCCGAGCACGAGGTGGACGGAGACGAAGTCGCTGCTCTCCAGCAGGGCCTCCTTCGACGGGGCGAGACCCACCCCGACCTCGTCGGCCCGTTCCCGGGTCAGGTGGTGGCTCCAGGCCACCACGTCCATGCCGAACGCCCGGCCCACGGCGGCGACCCGGCCGCCGATCTTCCCCAGCCCGAGCAGTCCCAGCCGCCGGCCGTGCAGATCGGCACCGACGGTGGACTGCCACGGCCCGTTCCCGCGCATCGCTCCGGCCTCGGTCACGAGACCACGGGCCAGGGCCAGCAGCAGCGCCCAGGTGAGTTCGACGGGCGGCGTCGCCGTACTGGCAGTCCCGCAGACGGTGACCCCGTGCCGCCGGGCCGCCGCGTGGTCGATGACGGAGTTCCGCATGCCGGAGGCGACGAGCAGCCGCAGGCGGGGCAGCCGCTCGAAGAGCCCCGCCGGGAACGCGACCCGCTCCCGGAGCGTCACGACGATGTCGAAGTCCGCCAGGAGTGAGGCGAGTTCGTCCTCGCCGGTGCAGTGCTCCGTGAAGCTCACGACCTCGACGTCCGCGGTGACCGGCGACCAGTCGGCGACGGTGGTGGCGACGGACTGGAAGTCGTCGAGCACGGCACAGCGCAGTCTCATGAGGCTTCTCCCTGGGCGGCACGGAAATCCACCGGCCCTGCCCGGGGTTCACCCGCCCGCCCAGGCCTCCCGGTTCCGCGCGACATCGTAGACCTTCTCCACCTGGGTGGGGGTGAGTACGCCGGTCAGCGGGGCCAGCGCGGACACCTGACGGTCCCGGAGGACGCGGACGCCGGGCGGGGTGACGACGACCTCGAGTCCGGCGACGCCGACGAAGACCAGCACGGTCTCGACGGGTACGGGGAAGGAGCAGTGGGTCTCCAGCACCGTCCGGGCGGCCGCGGCCCCGGGGCGGCCGTCGAGTGCGTACGGCCGGGGGGCGTCGTCGTCGGTCCGCAGGGTGCCGTCCTCGATCCGTACGCGGGCCTGCGGGTGGTGTTCGGTGTACACGGCGAACACGCCGCCGGGCCCGATGAGGAGGTGGCCGAGTTCCGTGCCGTCCGGCAGGGGCACCGAGTGCAGGACCCGCCAGCCGTGCCGGGTCAGCCGTTTCAGCTCGGCGCCGGAGCGTCGCTCTCCCGCCAGCGCGGTCCGGCGGGGATCCCCGTCCTTGTGGCGGCGCAGGGCGCCGGTGGCGGCCCGCACGAGGGCTCCGGTCCCTGCCCCGTCCAGTTGCGCCCGCAGCGCGGCGCCGGGACGCCGGGACGCCAGGTCGCTCGCGGGCGTGAGCGCGGGCAGCACGGGCCGGGGGGTCCGCACCGGTGGCGGACCCGGCGCGGGAGCGGACGGCCGCTGCTGAGCGGGGCCCGGGACGGCTGCGGGTGCGAGCGGTCGGCGGGGAGGGATCTCCGGGGCGACCGCGGGGGCGGGTGCCCGGTCCGGGGTGGGGCCCGTGCTGGGTTCCGGGGCGGGTGCCCGGTCCGGGGCGGCTGCGGGCCCGCGGTCGTGGCCGGATTCCGGAGCCGGGGATGCGGCCGCGGATGTCCCGGCCTGGCGGCGCGGCGCCGGGGCCTGGGCGGGTTCAGGGATGTGGTGCGGCGACGCGGCCCGCGCGGGTCCAGGGACCCTGCTCGGTACGGGAGGAGGTCCGGACGCCGGACGCCGGGGCGGTCCCGGGGGCGAGGCCGGCGCAGGCTCCCGGCGCGACACCGGTGCCCGGACCGACGGGGGCACCGGCGCACGGTCCTGCCGCGGGCGCAGGACGGTCTCCGGGACCGCAGCGGGGCGCGGCTGCGGGACCCGGCCGCGCTCCGCTGCGCCCGGACGCCCCCGCCCGCTCTCCGCTCCGTTCCCCGGTTCGTCCCCCGGCCTCCCGGGTTCGTCCCCGGGCCTGTCCAGGCCGCGCTTCCGCATCCGCCGTAGGGGCGGGATCCGGGGCGCTGCCGGCGGAGCCGGCGGCCCCTGGGGCGTCACCTCGCCGAGGGCGGGGATGCCCGGGACCTGGCGCGCGAGCGCGTCGGTGACGGCGTCACGGTAGCGGGGGTGCAGGACCGTGATCGTCCCGCTCCCCAGGTCCGCCCACCCGATCGCGGTGCCGTCCGGCAGGTTCACGTAGAGCCGGTCGTGCCCGAAGAGCTGCCATGACGTGACCTTGAGATCCTGCATCGTGCCCCTCCTGATAAGCCGTTCCGACGTCCCTGCCCCCAGCGTGTACAGCGGTCCGGCCACCGGACAGGGCGCAGAGCGGGCGCGCGGAGTCGGGGGCACGGCGTTCCGGAGCGGTCCGGGCACCGGTGTGCCCCGGACCGCTCCGGAACGCGGTCGGACCGGAGGGAGACCGAGCATCGGACGGGTGTCCATCATGGCCCGCACGTCGGCCCTGACCTCGGAAACGGTGCTTTCGTCACCTGTACGGGCGGCTTCTGCCACGAGATCGATCCACTGTGCGACGGCGCCTTCTCCCCGCCGGCGCGCTCCGGGACGCCAGGGCCGGGTCCCGGTACGGATGCCTGAGGGCCGGACGCCCGAGAGGACTTCCCCAACCGGGGAGCCGGACGGGCTCCGCGTGGCGCCGGGCCGGGCCGCCCCGGGAGAGGGTGAATCGGCACGGGGACAGGACGAGCCCCACCGCAGGCCGTGCGCGGAGCCGGACCCTCGGCAACGACGCACCGCACCGCCCGGGGCAAGGCGGGCCGACACCGAACGGGCCAGCCCCGCACGTCGACAGGACGAACCCCGGCGGAGGCCGTGCGCGAAGCCCGGCTCCCGGCAACGACGCACCGTACCGCCACGGGATTAGGCCAGGCCGGTACGGGGACACGGCGGGCCGCAGCGGGGGCCGTGCGCGGAGACGGGCTCAGGCCGAGGTGCGCTTCCTGGAGGAGGCGGTCGCCTTCTTCGCGGAGGAGCGGCTGCCGGAGGCGGCCTTCGTCCCGCCCGTCTCCTTCGCGGGGGCCTTCCTCCCGGGGCTCCTCCTGGCGGCCGTCTCCTTCGCCGGGGCCTTCTCCTCCGCGGTCCTGGCGGCCGGCTTACCCGTCGCGGCCTTCCTCGTCCCGGTCTTCTTCGCCGCGGTCTTCGCGGGGGCCCCCTTCCCGGCGGGCGCCGTCTTCCGGGGCGGCTTGTCGGCGCTCTTCTTCCCCGCCCCCTCCTTCCGCGCCTCCTTCCCCACCCCCTCCTTCCCGGCCGGGGACCCGGCCGCCGTCCTCTTCCGCGCCCCGCCGGAGGAGATGTGGTGAACGTCCGCGACGCCGCCCGCGCCCTGGGACTCCTCGGCCGCCCGCACGCTGTTCTCCAGCGCCGCCATGAGGTCGATGACCTTGCCCCCGCCCGCCCCCTCGTCCTCCTGGGGCTCCACGGCCTCCCCCGCGGCCTTCGCCGCGACGAGTTCCTCGACCGCCTCCCGGTAGTCGTCGTGGAGCGTGTCGAGATCCGCCTCCCCCAGGGTGTTCATCAGCGCGTCGGCCAGATCCAGTTCGGCGTCGCGCACCGTGACGCCGGAGTCCGGCGCGAGGCCCTCCGGGGCACGGATCTCGTCCGGCCACAGCAGCCCGTGCATCGCGATCACCTCGTCGGCCACCCGCAGCATGCCGAGCCGTTCCCGGCCGCGCAGCGCGTACTTCGCGACGGCCACCTTCCCGCTCCGTCTCAGGGCCTCGCGCAGGAGCGCGTACGGCTTGGCGGCCGGGACTCCGTTGGCCGAGAGGTAGTAGGCGGAGTCCAGTTGCAGCGGGTCGATCGCGGACGCGGGTACGAACCCCTCGATCTCGATCGTCTTGGCGGTGGGCAGCGGGAGCGAGGACAGATCCTCGTCGGTGACGGGCACCACGGTGCCGTCGGGCTCCTCGTACGCCTTGACGGTCTCCGACGCGGGCACCTGCTTCTCGTCGAGCTCGCAGACCTTGCGGTACCGGATCCGGCCGCCGTCGGCGAGATGGATCTGCCGGAAGGAGATCGAGTGGTTCTCGGTGGCATTCATCAGCTTGACCGGGATGCTGACCAGCCCGAACGAGATGGAGCCGTTCCAGATGGACCTCACCGCGCACCCCTTACGCCAGAAATCACCGTATACGCCAGATTTCATGTGATTCTTATCGTATGACGCCGATCACGGAGGTGGAGGGGCGGCGGCTGGCGCTCAGCAACCTCGACAAGGTGCTGTACCCGGCCACCGGAACCACCAAGGGCGAGGTCCTGCACTACTACGCCGCCACGGCGGCGGACGTGATGCTCCCGCATCTGCGCGACCGGCCGTTGTCGTTCCTGCGGTATCCGGACGGCCCGGACGGCCTCCGCTTCTTCACCAAGAATCCGCCGCCCGGTACACCCGACTGGGTGCGGACGGCCCCCGCGCCCCGCTCCGACGACCCCGGGGCCCGGCAGGTACTCGTCCAGGACCTGCCCTCGCTGATGTGGGCGGCCAACCTGGTCGTGGAGTTCCACACCCCCCAGTGGCGGCAGGAGACGCCCGCGGTCGCGGACCGGATGGTGTTCGACCTCGACCCCGGGGCGCCCGCGACGGTCGTCGAGTGCTGCGAGGTCGCCCTCTGGCTGCGGGAGCGGCTGGCCGAGGACGGGCTGACGGCGTACGGGAAGACCTCCGGCTCCAAGGGGCTGCATCTGCTCGTCCCCCTGGTACCCACCCCCTCCGAGGAGGTGACGGCGTACGCGAGGAGCCTGGCCGTCGAGGCGCAGAAGGCGCTGCCCGAGCTGGTCGTGCACCGGATGACGCGTGCGCTGCGCCCGGGGAAGGTGTTCGTCGATTTCAGCCAGAACGCCGCGGCCAAGACGACGGCGGCCCCGTACACCCTGCGCGCCAAGGACGGCCCGGCCGTCTCCGCGCCCGTCACCTGGGACGAGGTCGGGGCCTGCCGGACCCCCGCCGAACTGGTCTTCCTGGCCGGGGACATGGCGCGCAGGCTGGCACGGCACGGTGATCTGCTCGGCCCGCTGAACGATCCCGAGCAGGCACGGCGGCTGCCCGGCGGATGAGACCGGGCAGGAAGCGCACAGCCCCTCCACATCCACCCCTGCACAGGTCCGGGAAAGGCCACAAGTGGAGGGTGGATTTCGCCCGGCCGTGGTGCACACTCTGCGCAGGCGCTGCTTCGTGGACCCGGTGTCCACCGGGTCCGCGGCACAGGACGACACCGGGAGGGGATGGCGTGTTCGCGGGGATCGACGAGGTCGACTGGGCCTCGATGGAGCATGCCTACGGGCCTGCCGACGACGTACCGGAACTGCTGCGGGGACTCGCCTCGGCCGACACGGCCGAGCGCGAGAAGGCACTCGACGGGATGTACTGCGCGGTGCACCACCAGGGCGACGTGTACGCGTGCACGCTCGCCTGCATCCCCTTCCTCTTCGAGCTGGTCGTGGACGCCCGGGTACGGGACCGGGGCTGCCTCGTCGAACTGCTCACCAGCATCGGCGGCATCGATCTGGACGAGGACGACGAGGACGACCTCGACGAGGAGGAGAGGGAGGGCGCCGCGAACTACGCGATGGCGGCGGCCGCCGTCACCGCCGGCGCGGAGGTCTTCTTCGCGCTGGCGGCCGACGACGACCCGGGGGTGCGGCTCGCCGCCCCGCTGGCCCTGGCCACGTTGCACGGCCACCCGGTCAGGGTGCTCGCGCTGCTGCGTGAGCGGCTGTCCGTGGAGACCGACGGCGAGGTGCGGCTCGCGCTCGTCGAGGCCGCCGGCCGGGTGGCTCTGCGCCATCGTCCGCTGGCGGCCCGGGTGGCGGACTGGCTGAGCAGGCTGGCCGCCGAGGCGTACGCCCCGGGGCTGCGGCTCGCGGCCCTCGCCCAGCTGGCCCGGTGCGCCCCGGACGCGCTGCCCGGTGACGTGGTGCGAATCGTGTCGGGGCTGCTGCGGGAGCTCCGGTCCGGGCCAGGCCCGTCGTCGGAGCCCCAGCAGGCCGGCGCGCAGGTGGAGCGGGCCTCCTCGACGCTCGTGGGACAGTTGCGGGCGCTGTCGGCCGCGGAGTCCGCGGAGCGCCGGACGCCGTGGGCGGCCGATCTGCTGCGGACGCTGCACGTCGGCCTGGACGACCGCGTCGAGGACCGTACGGCCCTGCTGGCGGACCAGCTGCGCAGCCCCGACCCGTGGCAGCGCATCGACGCCGTGCGGATGAGCGGCGGGCTGATCCGGGCCTGGCGGGGCCCGTACGAGGGGCTGGTGCGGCTGGTCGGCGCACAGCTCGCGGACGCGGAACCGCGGCTGGCCGAGGCGGCCTCCCACGTGCTGGAGGAACTGTTCTGCCTGGCCGCGCCCGCCGCCGACGCCCTGGCGGCACGGGTGGCGGCCGATCCCCGGGCCTGGGTCCGGGAGTGGGCCGGCGGCCCGCCGGGGCTGGGTTCCGCGGTGAAGGCGCTCGCCCGGCTGGGTGACGCCCGCGTGCTGCCCGCGCTGGCAGCGGCCCTGGAGCGGCCGGAGATCCCGCACGACCTGGGCTTCGCCATCGGCCATCTCGGCGCCTCGGCCGCCCCGCTGGCCGGGGCGCTGCGGCGCAGGCTCGGCGAGGTCGGGCTGGACGAGAGTGCCTACGACCGGGCGAGTCCGCTGCTGGGCGGGCTGACGGCCCTGCGCGCGGGCGAGGCCGCGCCCGAGGTGCTGCGGGTGCTGCGGGGGGCGCCCGAGTACCGGGGCGAGTGGCTGCGCACGGCGGCCCTGCGCGCCCTGCGGGCGTTCGGGCCGGCGGCCCGCTGTGCCGTCCCCGAGCTGCGCACCCTGCTCGGCCGTCCCGGCACTGCGGCGGCCACGGAGGCCGCGGAGGCCCTCTGGGCGGTCTCCCGGGACGCCGACGCGGTGCTACCGGTGCTGCTCGAGGGCCTGCGGACGGAACGGGTCCACGACTGCCGGGCGGCGGCGAGCGCGCTGGGCGGGCTCGGCGAGGCGGCGGCGGTGGCCGCTCCCGGGCTGCGTGCCCTGCTGGCGCACGAGGAACTGTGGCTGCGGGTCGACGCCGCGATCGCCCTGTGGGAGGTCACGGGACGGACCTCCGAGACGGTGCCGGTCCTCCTTGCGGCATGGGAGAAGAATCGTCACGTCAGAGTCCGGGTCGCCGAATGTCTGGCGCGGATGGGGCCTGCTGGTGCAGGGTCGGACGCGGTCCGCGTCCTGCGGGCCGAGCTCCTGTCCGTACGCCGCCACAACGCCATGGACGGCGGCTACGGCAGTCACGACACCTACGAGGACGAGAAACTGCTGGCGATCTGCCGGCGGGCACTTCCCGGAAGCACGGGGAAAGGAACCACATCATGATCATCTTCGGTACGCGGGGCTACCTCCACCAGCTCGCGGTTCTCACCATGGTGTGCGGCTGGTGCGGCAATCCCGCCGCGCACACGCTGCGCAAGCGCGTCACCAAGTTCACTCTGTTCTTCGTACCGCTGTTCCCCTTCTCCACGAAGTACGCGACGCAGTGCACCTTCTGCGGCGGCGAGCGGCAGATACCCGAGGAGGAGGCCGACCGGCTGCTCGCCCAGGCCCACGCCGGCCAGGACGGCAATCCGTACGGGGCCGCGCCGCAGCAGCCCGGGTACGCGCCCGGTGGCCGAAACCCGTACCAGGGCTGAGCCGCACCGGCGGGTGCCACGAGGCCGGCATAAGGGAAATAGCACCCGCCTCTTGCTACGTTGCGGAGCATGACCGCAACGACGGCGGAGGCGCGCCCGCCCGAGCTCCGCCTGCCCAAGCGGCGCGGGGTCGAGCTCTCGCTCCTGATCGGGGCCGTGCTCATCTCCGTCTACGGTTACGCGGCCGTCGGCCTCGCCCGGAACGACGCGGTACCTCCCGACGTCTCCGGATACGGCGCCGGTCTCGGTCTGCTGGCCCTGCTCGCCCACCTCGCCGTCCGCTTCCGCGCCCCCTTCGCCGATCCGCTGCTGCTGCCCATCGCGGTCCTGCTCAACGGCCTGGGCCTGGTCCTCATCTACCGGCTCGACCTGGAGACGCCGAGCGACCGGGCAGCCACCCCCCAGCTGGTCTGGTCCACGCTCGGGGTCGCGTTCTTCATCGCGGTCGTCGTGCTGCTGCGCGACCACCGGGTACTCCAGCGCTACGCCTACCTCTCGGTCGCCACCGCACTGGTACTGATGACCGTACCGATCTTCTTCCCCGCCGTGAACGGGGCCAAGATCTGGATCCGGGTCGGCGGACTCTCCTTCCAGCCGGGCGAGTTCGCCAAGATCCTGCTCGCCGTCTTCTTCGCCGCCTACCTCGCCGCGAACCGCAACGCCCTCGCGTACACCGGCCGCAGGATCTGGAAGCTGCAGCTGCCCACCGGCCGGGTCCTGGGCCCCATCGTGACGATCTGGCTGCTCAGCGTCGGCGTCCTGATCCTCGAACGGGACCTCGGCACCTCGCTGCTCTTCTTCGGGCTCTTCGTGATCCTGCTGTACGTCGCCACCGGCCGGACCGGCTGGATCGCCGTCGGGCTGCTCCTCGCCGCCGCGGGGGCCTTCGTCGTCGGCTCGTTCGAACCCCATGTGCACAGCAGGGTCCAGGACTGGCTGGACCCGTACGCGAGCATCGACGCGGGGCAGGGCCCCGGTCAGCTCGCCCAGTCGCTCTTCGCGTTCGCCGCGGGCGGCATCTTCGGGACGGGCCTCGGCCTCGGCCACTCCATCCTCATCGGCTTCGCCGCCAAGTCCGACTTCATCCTGGCGACCGCGGGCGAGGAGCTCGGGCTGGCCGGGCTCACCGCCGTCTTCCTGCTGTACACGCTGCTGGTGGCCCGCGGTTACCGGGCGGGGCTCGCGCTGCGCGACCCCTTCGGCCGGCTGCTGTCGATCGGCCTCGCCTCGATCCTGGCGCTCCAGGTCTTCGTGATCGCGGGCGGCGTGATGGGCCTGATCCCGCTGACCGGCATGGCGATGCCGTTCCTGGCCCAGGGCGGTTCGTCCGTGGTCACCAACTGGATCATCGTGGCGCTGCTCATCCGGGTCAGCGACGTGGCGCGTACCCCTCGTCCGGATCAGCCGCCGGGTGTCATCGCCCCCGTCGTCGAGCAGGAACCACCGGACCTCGGACCGCACGGGAGGTCCGGACGGTGATCCGCTATATCCGGCACGCCGCCGCCTTCTGCCTGCTGCTGCTCGTCGCCCTGCTGGCCAACGCCGCCCGGGTCCAGGTCTTCGAGGCCGACGAGCTGAACGGCAACCCCGCCAACCGCCGCACCACGATCGACCGCTACGACCAGCCGCGCGGCGACATCCTGGTCGGCGACGAGTCCGTCACCGGCTCGAAGGACACCGGCGAGCAGCTCGCGTTCGAGCGCACCTACCGGCACGGCCCGCTGTACGCGCCGGTCACCGGATACGCCTCCCAGACGTACGGCACCTCGCTGCTGGAGAACGCCGAGGACGACATCCTCTCCGGTACCGCCCCGATCCTGGCCCCCCTCCCCCTGTGGGGTGACGTCACCCACAGCCGGCAGCCCGGCGGCAACGTCGTCACCACCGTCGACGACGCGGTGCAGCGCGCGGCGTACGAGGGCCTGGGCGGCCGGCGCGGCGCCGTCGCGGCCCTCGATCCGGCCACCGGCAGGATTTTGGCGCTGGTCTCCTCCCCGTCCTACGACCCCGGGGTCCTGTCCGGTACGGGCTCCTCGGTCACCGACGCGTGGGCACGGCTCAACCGGTCCGCCGCCCGGCCCATGCTCAACCGGGCCATCCGGCAGACCTACCCGCCGGGTTCCACCTTCAAGATCGTGACGGCGGCGGCGGCGCTGGACGCGGGCGTCGTGAAGGACCCGGACGCGGAGACGGACACGCCGTCCCCCTATGTGCTCCCGGGGACCTCGACCACGCTCCCCGACGAGGCGCGGGGCTGCGAGCGGGCGTCGTTGGCGGAGGCCATCCGGGTGTCCTGCAACACGGTGATGGCCCACCTGGGGGTCCAGGTGGGGCTGGAGGGCATGCTGGACGCGGTGGGCAGGTTCGGCTACAACGACGACGGGCTGGACATCCCCTCCCGGGTCGCCCGCAGCAACTTCGACCGGGACATGAGCGACGACCAGCTGGCGCAGTCCTCGATCGGCCAGTTCGACACCACCGCGACCCCGCTCCAGATGGCGATGGTGGCCTCGGCGGTTGCCAACGGCGGTGAACTCCGGCGCCCGCACCTGGTGGACCGGGTGACCAACGCCGCCGGGGGCACGGTGCGGCGGGGGGACGGGGATTCCCACCGCCGGGCGATGGAGCCGGCGACGGCGGACCGGCTGCAGCGGATGATGGTCGACGTCGTGGAGAACGGAACGGGCACGAACGCGGCGATCGACGGGGTGAGGGTCGGCGGCAAGACGGGTACCGCCCAGCACGGCGTCGACAATTCCGGCAGCCCGTACGCCTGGTTCATCTCGTGGGCGCAGGACCCGGACTCCGGCCGCCCCGCGGTGGCCGTGGCCGTGGTCGTGGAGGACGCCTCGGCACACCGGGCCGACATCAGCGGCGGCGGCAGCGCCGCCCCGATCGCACGAGCCGTGATGGAGGCCGCGCTGGATGGCTGAGAACGACCCGGCGGTGCCGGCCGCCGAGACGGCCCTGGCCCGGATCGACCGGCTGGACCCGGAGCTGTCCGCCTTCACCGAGGTCTGGCACGAGGAGGCGCGGGCCCGGGCCCGCACCGCCACCGGTCTCCCCCTGGCCGGGCTGCCGTTCGCGGTGAAGGGCCCGGCGGGCCTCCGTTCCTACGCGGCCCGCCGGCTGATCGCGGCCGGCGGGGTCCCGGTCGGCGCGACGTCCGTGCCCGGCCCGGGGACGGACTGGCAGACCTGGGGCGAGGGCGCGCACGGCAGGACGGTCAACCCGTGGCGCGCCGACCGCACTCCGGGCGGTTCGTCGGCGGGATCGGCCGTCGCGGTCGCGGCGGGCATGGTGGAACTGGCGACGGGCAGCGACGGAGCCGGGTCGGTGCGCATCCCGGCCGCGTGGTGCGGGGTGTTCGGCCTGAGGACGACGACGGGCCTTCTGCCCTCCCCCGACCGCACGGGCCTGGCCTCCCCCGGCGTCCTGGCGAGCTCGGCGGCGCGCGCGGAGACGTATCTGCTTCATGTGCTGGACACGTACGCGCCCCGGCCCCCCGGGCTCCCCGTCCCGGCCGTCTTCAGCCCGGACCTGGGCTTCGCCTCCGTCGACCCCGAGGTCGCGGCAGTGGTGCGGAGCGCGGTGGACCGGCTGGTGGCGGCGGGGGTGGTGCGCCTGGCCCCCCGGCCGCTCGGCCTGTCCGACCCGGTGGAGGTGTGGACGGCGGTGCGCCGGCGCGCGGTGACGGCCGCCACCCGGGCGCTCCGGGCCGCGAACGACCGCGTCCTGGACGCCTTCTTCGCCCGCACGCCCCTGCTGCTCAGCCCGGTCACGCCGAACCGGCCGCACGGCCACGAGGGCCCCGGTGAGGTCTTCTCGACGGCCCTGACGTGGGCGTTCAACCTGAGTGGGCATCCGGCGGCGAGCGTGCCCGCCGGTTTCACGCCGGACGGCTGCCCGGTCGGCCTCCAGCTGGTGACCGACCGGGGGTCGGACGCGGAACTGCTGGGCGTTGCGCGGGCGGTGGAACGGGTCCTGCCGCCGTCGCGTCCGCCCCGGTTCAGCTGATCGGCCTGCGGACCTCGGAGCGGACCCGCGCGGCTTCCTCGGCGGCCTTCGCCAGGTCGAACGACTGCGCGTCCGTGTTCATGTCCTCCGGCCGGAGCACGGCGACCGCGGCGGCGGTGTTCCCGTCGCCCCACGCGCACATCGGCATGTTGGTGGTCAGGCCGATCTCCTTGGACTGCACGACCTGGCACTCCAGCGTGATCCCGTACCCCTCGGGCGTGTACTCCCTGGGGGGCACGACGACCCTCGCGCCGTCCCCCTGGGCCGCGCCCTCCAGAATCTTGCCCCGCGTGAACACCGGGTCGGCGAGCCGTCCGTACATGCCGGAGAGCACCAGCATGCCGTTCTCCTCGGAGCCGTACTGGGCGACCGCGGCCCTGCCGTCCCGGACGCTCGGGTCGGGGGTGTTCTCGATCTTCTTGCCCTCGGTGTCGGACATGTCCTTGTTGAGGGTGAACTCCCCGTCCAGCACCGCCGGTTCCACGACGAGTTCGTGCGTGGCCCGGGGAAACACCGCGTCGGCGCCCCTGTCGACCAGCTCGTACACACCGAAGCCGAGGGCGGCGACGAGGACGAGGGACCCGGCCACGATCCCGGCGACGAGCCCGGCCCGCTTCCGGCGAGGCGGCTGCGGCGGCCACCCCGGCGCACCCGGTTGCCCGTGGTACGGCCCGGGCACGCCCTGGGGCGGCTGCGGCGGGTAGGCGTAGGCCGGCTGCTGGTACGGGTTCTGCGCGGGCTGCTGCCCGTAGGGGTTCTGCGGGAACGGGGGCGGCCCGTACGGGTGGTGCGGCGGCTGCGGCGGCATCGTCATGCGCTCACGCTACGTCACCCCTGCGAACGGGAGTCCGTCGCACAGCCGGTCGACGGTCGTCGGTGGGCACCGGCTGTGCGTACCCCGGCGGTCCGGCCTGAGTACGCCTACTCATGGTCGGCGTGCCGCCTCCCGGGCAGGCTGTACCCGACCGGTCCGGCCGCACACCGAAGGAGCCAACCATGCCCAGCAGCACCGCAGTTCTCCCCCCGATACCTACCGGCGGAACCCGCCGTGCGAGGCGGGCGGCGGCAGGCCTCGCCGTGGCGGCCGTGACCGTCGCCCTGCTGGCGACCGGCTGTTCCATGGCCGACGCGACATGCAGCGACGGGGAGTACCCGGTCCTGTGGGTCGGCGGCACGGGCAGCGCCTGCGTACCCGACGACGAGGAGCCGCCCAAGGGGTACACCCGGTACCCCGAGGGCAAGGTCCCCCAGCACGTCGGCGACAGGTGGGACACGTACTGGGAGAGGCGGACCGTCGACGAGCACGGCAGGATCGTGAAGGCGCCCGAGGAGTGAGGGCCGCTCAGGCGGAGGGCCCGGCGCCCTCCGCGATCGTCTCCGCGACCTCGGCGACCCTGGCCTCCTCCTCCCGCGCGAAGCGGTCCCGGTCCAGTTGTTCGGCTATCTCCTCGTCCTGGGCCATCAGCAGGTCCAGGTTCGAGTCCCCCAGCTCGAAGACGCCCATGTCCACGTAGGCCTTCTGGAGCCGCTCCCCCCACAGACCGATGTCCTTGACGCAGGGGACGATCCGGCTGAACAGCAGTTTCCGGAAGAGCCGCAGGTACTCCGAGTGCTCGGAGAGGTCCTGGGCCTCCTGCCGGCCGATGCCGAAGTTCTCCAGCACCTCGACGCCTTTGAGCCGGTCACGCATCAGGTAGCAGCCCTCGATCACGAACTCCTCGCGCTCGCGCAGTTCCGCGTCGCCGAGCTGCTTGTAGTAGTCGCGCAGGGCCATGCGCCCGAAGGCGACGTGCCGGGCCTCGTCCTGCATGACGTAGGCGAGGATCTGCTTCGGCAGCGGCTTGGTGGTCGTGTCGCGGATCATGCCGAAGGCGGCGAGCGCCAGACCCTCGATGAGCACCTGCATGCCGAGGTAGGGCATGTCCCAGCGGGAGTCGCGCAAGGTGTCTCCGAGCAGGCCCTGGAGGCTGTCGTTGACCGGGTAGAGCATCCCGACCTTCTCGTGCAGGAACCGGCCGTAGATCTCCGCGTGCCGCGCCTCGTCCATCGTCTGGGTCGCGGAGTAGAACTTCGCGTCCAGGTCCGGTACGGATTCCACGATCCGGGCCGCGCAGACCATCGCCCCCTGCTCACCGTGGAGGAACTGGCTGAACTGCCAGGAGGTGTAGTGCTTGCGCATCTCCCCGCGGTCGCGCTCGGTCATCTTCGCCCAGTGCGGGGTGCCGTGGAGGGGGAGCACCTCGTCCGGTGTGCCCAGGGGGTCGGCGGGATCGACCTCCAGGCTCCAGTCGATGCGCTTGTCGCCGTCCCACTGCTTGTCCTTGCCCTTCCGGTAGAGGGCGAGGAGGCGGTCGCGGCCGTCGTCGTAGTCCCAGGTGAAGCGGGCGGCGCCGGTGGCGGGAACCTGCCATGTGGGCGCGTGGGGCGGTGTGATGTAGAGGTCGTGTGTCGACACGGACAGCTCCTTCGCCTGGCGAGGATGGTATGTCCCGTGGTTCTGGGGTCAGTTGGCAGGTTCACACGTTGGTAGACGCGGGGTCAACAAGTCGCGCACAAGGGATTGACGCCCTTGCTGACAGGCAGTCTCATAAAGAGTGACCGCCGGTAACCCATGAGCTAGGGGCTACAGCCATGACGACAGTGACCGACCAGGACGTCCAGGCGCTGCGTGACGCGCTCGGACCGCTCAAGGACCGCGAGCAGGTCGCGGCGCGCCTGCTCGAGGCGTCGGCCAAGCACTCCTTCGACCCGGACACCGAGCTCGACTGGGACTCCGCCGTCGAGGAGGGCAAGTGGTTCTGGCCGCCCGAGCTCGTCTCCCTGTACGACACCCCGCTCTGGCGGAGGATGTCCGGTGAACAGCGCATGGACCTCGCCCGGCACGAGGCGGCGTCCCTCGCCTCGCTCGGCATCTGGTTCGAGATCATCCTGATGCAGCTGCTCGTCCGGCACATCTACGACAAGCCCGTGACCAGCAACCACGTCCGGTACGCCCTCACCGAGATAGCCGACGAGTGCCGGCACTCGATGATGTTCGGCCGGATGATCGAGTGGGGCGGCGCCCCCACGTACCCCGTGCCGCGGGTGTACCACAACCTGGCGCGGGTGCTGAAGACCGTCTCCACCACGCCCGGTTCCTTCGCCGCCACCCTGCTCGGCGAGGAGATCCTGGACTGGATGCAGCGGCTCACCTTCCCCGACGAGCGGGTACAGACGCTCGTACGCGGGGTGACGCGCATCCATGTCGTCGAGGAGGCCCGGCACGTCCGCTACGCACGGGAGGAGCTGCGCCGCCAGATGGTGACCGCGCCGGCCTGGGAGCGCCGGCTGACGCGGCTGAGCTGCGGGGAGGCAGCGCGTGTCTTCTCCGTCTGCTTCGTCAACCCGCAGGTCTACGACAACGTCGGCCTCAACCGCCACGAGGCCGTCGCCCAGGTGCGGGCGAGCGGCCACCGGGCCGAGGTGATGCAGACGGGCGCGCGGCGGCTGACGGACTTCTTCGACGACATCGGGGTGCTGAACGGTGTCGGGCGCAGGCTGTGGAAGCGCTCCGGCCTGCTGGCCTGAGCACGGCACCGGGGGTGCGGCCGTGTCCGGTCGCCGCACCGGCTGGGTACGCTCGTCCGCGCGCGGTCCGAGCGGGCGAGCGGTGATCCGCCCCGCGCGGCACCGGAAAGGTGGACACATGCTGCGACTCCTGCGGCTCGCACCGTTGTTGCTGTTGCTGTTCACCGTCGCCTGCGGTGCGGTGCGCTCCTCCGAGGCCGAAGCGGCGGACACCGCCCGGGAGACGGCCAGGAAGGCGGGTCAGCGGCTCTACGGCCAGCGTCCGCGCACGGCGGAGGAGGTCGGGCGCTCCGTCTCCGGCATCGAGGGGGTGGAGGTGATGCGGGTGACGGGTACCTCGACCCACGACGGGGACGGCGTCGGCGTGGTCCTGCGCACGTCCGTCTCCGCGCGCGACGGATGGCTCGACTCCGACGGGATCACCGTGCGGCGCTGCTTCGCCCTGCGGGTCTCGCCCACGTCCGCCTGGGACGAGGACCCCCGTGACGTGGACTGCCCGGACGGGCTCCCGTTGACCTTCGCCCCACCACCCGCACCGCCCCGGCTGCCGTACGAGGAGCTCCGCGCGAGGCTTCCCCGGGTGCCGGAGGGCGGCCGGGCGGACGAGGCCGGGGTGCGCCGTCTGCTCGCCGCCCTGGACATGGATCCGGCGATCCGCACCGAGGTGCGGGCGGACGGCGCCCGGGTCGGCGTCCTCCTGTCGGTGCGGGGCAACGGCTTCGACGCGCAGGACTGCCTCCTCGCCCGCGTGGCCCCCGGCGCCACCGAGGTGTGGTCACCGCCCCGGATCCAGCGGATGCCCGGGGAGGGCGGCTGCACCGTCGGCAACGCCCTGGACCCGGCACCACCTCCGCACTGAACGGAGGCCCGGTTCCGGCGAAGGCCGTCCCCGCCCCGCGACCCGCCCGAGCCGTCCTCGGTCCGGCAGAGCACAGCACGGCACGACACGGTCAATCACAGCCCGGCGCATTAGGCTTCTGAGCATGACCTCGGTCCCCGCAGCACCGCCGGCCCGCGCCTACCGAAGGCTCGGCGTCCAGGAGCGCCGCACCCAACTGCTCGGCGCGGCGCTCACGCTCTTCGCCCACCGGGCTCCGGACGACGTGTCGATCGACGAGGTGGCCGCCGTGGCCGGCGTCTCCCGGCCGCTGGTCTACCGCTACTTCCCGGGCGGGCGGCAGCAGTTGTACGAGGCCGCGCTCGGCTCGGCCGCGGAGCAGCTGACCCTCTGCTTCGCCGAGCCCGCCGCCGGCCCGCCCACCGAGCGGCTGAGCCGGGTCCTGGACCGCTACCTCGGCTTCGTCGACGAACACGACGCGGGCTTCAGCGCGTTGCTGCGCGGCGGCAGCGTCGCCGAGACCTCGGAGACCTCCACGATCGTGGACGGGGTACGCCGTGCGGCGGCCGAGCAGATCCTGCACCACCTGGGCAGGGGAGGCGGTCCCGGCGAGGAGAGCGCCGGACCGAGGCTGCGGATGATGGTGCGTACCTGGATCGCGGCCGTGGAGGCCGCGTCGCTGATCTGGCTCGACGAGGCGAAGCAGCCGCCCGCCCCCGACCTGCGCGGCTGGCTGGTCGACCATCTGATCGCGCTGCTCGCGGCCACCGCGGCCACCGACGGCGAGACCGCCTCCGTGGTCGCGGAGCTGCTGGACCACGAGACCCCGGACGGCCCGGCCGGACGACTGGCCGCGCTGGTGGCCCCGGTGGCGGAGCGGGCGGCACACCTGCTGCCTCCCGGCTGACGGCCCGCCGCACCCGGCTGAGTCAGACTGGCACCGTGAAAAGCGAGAACACGTCCTTCCGCGGCGGCCCCCTGGACGGCCGGGTACTCCCGATCCTGCTCGGGCCCACCGGGCACCCGCCCAAGTGGTACGAGGTCCCGGTGCCGGACCCGGACGGCGGCCCGCCCACCGTGTACGCCTACCGACGGGTCCCCGCCGGTCGCACCAGGCGGCTCGGGCTCCGACGCGGCTGGGTGTACGCGTACGAACCCGGCGGACGCGAGCGCCCGACGCCCAAGTGGCCCTGGACGAAGCCGGACCGGAGCGTCTGAGCGGCGGCCCCGCCGGGGCTCCCCGCACCCTCTAAGATCGGCGGTCAGGTGCCGAGGACACGGTCACAAGGGGGGTGCGCCATGGAGGCGCTGCGTCAGGACGATCCACGCCGCTTCGGCCCGTACACCGTGCTGGCGCGCTTCCGGGAGACCGCGGCCGCGGTGCGGTACCTGGCCAGGGGAACCGACGGGGACCTCGCCGTGGTGACCTCCGCACGGCCCGCCCTCGCCGCCGTGCCCGCCTTCCGGCGCCGCTTCCTGGCCGAGGCGAACACCGCCGAACGGCTGTCCGGCGGCTGGGTCCAGCCCCCTCTCGCCGCCGCCGATGCGGACGGCGAACTGTGGACGGCCACGGCGTACGTGCCCGCCCTGACGCTCGCCGAGGCGATCGGCCTCGCGGGCCCGCTGCCCGAGCGTGCCGTGCGGGTACTGGGCGCCGGCCTGGCCGAGACCCTCTCCCGGGTGCACGCCATCGGGGCCGTCCTCCAGGGGCTGGCGCCGGGGACGGTACTGCTGGCCGAGGACGGCCCTCGGCTGACGGCGTTCGGTCCGCTGGGGGCGGCCGCCTCGGCCGAGGCGAGGGCGGGTGGTCAGCTGTCCGTCCGGCTCGGCTACCTGACGCCGGAACAGGTGGAGGGCAAGGAGGCCGGCCCGGCCTCCGACCTCTTCGTCCTGGGCCTGCTCCTGGCATACGCGGCGACCGGTACGACCCCGCTCGCCGACGGGCCCGCCGACGAGGCTGCCGAGCGGATCGCGCACGCCTCGGCCGAACTGGACCCCGTTCCGGACGGGTTGCGCGACCTCGTCGCACGCTGTCTGTCGAAGGATCCGGACGGCCGTCCGGGTGCGGGATCGGTCGCGGCGGAGCTCGCTCTGGAGGGCGCCGCCGGCCTGGCCGAGGGGGGCTGGCTCCCCCGCGCCCTGACCGACGCCATGGCGGACCAGGCGGCGCGGGCCCGGGCGCTGGAGACGCCGGGGACGCCGGCCCCGGCACAGGCGGGGGAGGTGCGGCGGCCGCAGGACGTACCACCCGCACCGGCCGTCCCGCAGACCCCCGCCCCCACGCCCTCACCGGCCCTCCCGGAACCGCAGGACACCCCGCCCCCGCACCCCACCGGCGGCCCCTCGGAGGGACCGTCCGGCGCCGGTGAGACCCGTGAGACCGGTGCGACTGGTGCGACTGGTGCGACTGGTGCGACCGATGAGACCGGTGAGGACAGCCGGGCCACGCGCTTCCTGGCGACCGGCCCCCGCGCCCCTCGCACCGACCGGGAGACCACCCATCTCTCCGTCCCCCGTGAGCCGGCCGGCGCCGCGTCCGCGCCCTCCCCGGTCGCCCCGCCCCAGGCCGCCCCCGCACCGCCACAGGTGCAGCCGACGCCCGCACCCGCGCTGCCCGCCGCGGCGCACCCGCACTCCTCCGCGTACCCGGCCGCCCCCGCCCCGCTCCCCCGGCCCCTCCCGGCCGCCGAGCCCGCCGCCTCCCCCGCGCCCGCGACGAGCAGGCGGGCGGTGCTCACGGCGGCCGCGGCCGGGGCCGCCGGACTGCTGGTCGGCGGCGGAGCCGTACTCGCCCTCGGCCCGGACGGCCCGGCCCCCTCGGCCCCCGACGGCAAGCCCACGGCGAAGCGCCGCCCGTCGGTGCCGGGACGTGCTCCGGAGCCGCGGTGGATGTACACGCAGCCCGCCGCCCCCGCACCGCTCACCGCCGGACTCTGGCGGGACAGGCTGCTGGTGCTGACCGGTACGGCCGGGGCCACCGCCGTGGACCTGCGGACCGGCCGGAAGGCCTGGGAGCAGCCGGACGCCGCCGGTGCCCAGGCGGTCCTGCCCGGCGGGGACGGGCTGTGCTTCCTGGCGAACCCGACCGAGTTCCTCTGGCTCACCTCCGCTGACGGGAAGATCGCGCACCGCGTCCGGTACGCCGAGCTGTTCCCCGGCGTACCGGACCTGAAGGTGGCACCCCTGAGCGGGAGTTCCGGGTCCGTCGTCTGGTTCACCGGCTCGCACACCGTCACCGTGAAGGCGCCGAAGCCGAAGAAGGGCAAGAAGCCCGGCAAGGACACCCAGGCCGTCAGGGCCTACCTCTTCGCGTACGACAGGGTGACCCGCGAGGAGCTGTGGCGCACCGCGGTCCCCGCCGGAAGGGCGCCCGGCACGCCCGCCTACCGGCTGACCGCGGTCCGGGACGCCGACCTCGTCGTAGCCCAGGACGCGGCGACCCTCACCCCGGCGGACGTCAAGGCGGGCAAGGGCCGAGCCTCCTTCCGCTGCTTCGACCGCGCGACCGGCAAGCAGCTCTGGAACCGGCAGTTCGGCGCCCTCGCACCGGCCGGCGCGGCGCTCGGGGACGAGGAGGGGCGGCTGTACGGCGCGGTGGGCGACGACCTCCAGGCGTTCGAGACGGCCACGGGCAAGCCGGTGTGGACGCTGAACGGCACCGCGGGGTCCGTGTTCGGCGCCCCGGTCCCTGCCGGAAAACTGCTGCACACCACCAACCGCAATCAGGAGGTCGGCGCGGTGGACCGGGCGACCGGGCGGCTGCTCTGGCGGCGGTCCACGGAGGTACCGCCAGGCGGGGCCGCGCCCGCCCTCACCCTCAGCGGTACCGGGAAGACCCTGCTCGCGGCGGACGTCTCGCAGGTGACCGCGTTCGCGGCGGTGGACGGCCGGCGGCTGTGGAAGTTCCAGGACATCGGCGTCCAGGAACCAGGAGGCGCCACGGTCGGCGGGCCGTACCGCGTGCTGGCCGCCGGCCGGACCGCGGTCGTCCAGCGGGGCCGGGCCGTCTACGCGTTCCCCGTGGAGTGACGCCGGCGCGTCCCCCGTCCGGGGGACGGAGGCGGCCGCCACGCCGGGCGGTCCTTGCCTCGCCCGGCACGGAGTGACCGGATGGAGGCGACCCGATCACTTGTGGGCTGGTCCTCCGTACGGCTGGTCCCCCGTCACCGGAGGTGATGCCGTGGCAGGCCGACTCGTCCATACGCTCTGTACGGCGGCCCTGGCCGCGGTCGTCGCCGCCTCCCCCGCCACCGCGAGCCCGACGGCCCTCCCCACGGCCGGCCCGAGCCGGGCACCGGCCGACACGGACCCCGCGCCCGCCGCAGGCGCCCCGCAGGGCGTGGCCGGGCTGCTGAAGCAGTTGCAGACGCTCTACCAGCGGGCCGAGGAAGCCGGGGAGCGCTACAACGCCACCGGGGAGGAGCTGAGGAAGCGGGCCGCCGAGGCCAGGAAGCTGAACTCCGCGCTCCACCGCGCCCGCAAGGCCCTCGGCGCCGGCCGCCGGGACGCGGGGCGCCTGGCCCGCGAGCAGTACCAGGGCCGCACCGGCTATTCGCTCTATCTGCGGCTGCTGCTCTCCCGCGACCCGCAGCAGGCGCTGGTGCAGACCCATGTGATCCAGCGGGCCCAGGCCGGCCGGACCGCCGCGGTCGAGCGGCTCACCGGTGCGGAGAAGCGGGCGAAGGCGCTGGCGGCCGAGGCACGGCTGGCCATGAACCGGCAGAAGGTGCTGGCGAGGAAGCAGCGCGCGCAACGGGACGCCGCGAGGGCCCGGCTGAAGGACGTCGAGGCGATGCTCGCGTCGCTCTCGAAGGAACAGCTCTCCGAGGTGTCGCGGCTGGAGCAGAAGAACGTCGACAAGGCCCAGGACGACCTGGTGGCCTCGGGAGCGCTCAGCTCGGCCCGCCCGCCCTCCGCGGGGGGCCGCGAGGCTGTACGGTACGCCGTCGAGCAGATCGGCAAACCCTACGTCTGGGGCGCCGAGGGGCCGGATTCCTTCGACTGCTCCGGGCTCACCTCGAAGGCGTGGGCGGACGCGGGCCGGGCCATTCCGCGCACGTCCCAGGAACAGTGGCGGCTCCTTCCCAGGATCCCCGTGGCGTCGCTGCGCCCCGGCGATCTGGTGGTCTACTTCCCGAAGGCGACCCATGTGGCGCTGTACATCGGCAACGGCCTCGTCGTACAGGCGCCCAGGCCCGGGGCCTCGGTGAAGGTGTCCCCCGTGGCGTCGAACCCGCTGCTGGGCGCGGTCCGTCCAGATCCCGGGAGCGAGCCGCTGACCACGTACACCGGGCCGGACCTGCCCGAGGGTGCCACGGCAGGCCCGGACGCGGGCTACGCGGCGGAGTCCGCCCCGGCTGCCTGAGCCCGTAGCGCGGTGGTCCCGCTCCGCCGGGGGCCGGCCCGGTCCGCCGCGCCCGTGCGGCGGACCGGCCGGTCCGTGCGCGGAGGTCAGCCGGCCTGGCGGCCCGAGACCTCGGCGAGGTACGCGTTCGTCTTCTCCGGCTCGAAGAAGAAGTTGTCGAAGTCCGCCGGGTCGTTGAACCCGTTGGCGAAGCGGTCCGCGACGGGCTGGAGCCGGCCGGCGGCACCGATCAGGTTCAGCACGTGCTCGGGGGGAACGCCGAGCATCGCGTTCGTCCACTTCACGACGTGCTGCGTGTTCTCCCAGTGCCGGTCGAAGGTGGCCTGCATCCACTCCGCGTCGAACTCACGGTCGCCGTGCTCGATGATCGACCGGAGATAGGAGTGGGCGCACTTGGACGCCGTGTTCGAGCCCTGGCCGGTGATCGGGTCGTTGGCCACGACCACGTCGCCCACCCCGAGGACCAGGCCGCCCCCGGGCAGCCGGCCGATCGGCTTGCGGACGGTGGGGGCGTAACGGCCCGCCAACGTCCCGTTGGCGTCGGTCAGCTCGACCTTGGTGGCTCGTGCGTACTCCCACGGCGTGAACTGCTCCATGAGCTCCAGCGTCTTCGCCAGGTGCTCCGAGGGGTCCTTGATGCCCTGGAAGGCGTCCAGCGGGCCGCCGGGAACGCCCTCCCAGAAGAGGATGTCCGCCCGTCCCGACGTGGTCAGGGTCGGCATGACGAAGAGCTCGCCGACACCCGGGACCAGGTTGCAGCGGACCGCGTCGAAGTCCGGGTGCTCAGGGCGCGGGCCCATCCCGTGGACGTAGGCGACCGCCAGCGCGCGCTGCGGGGTGTCGAACGGCGAACGGGAGGCGTCCCTGCCGAACATGGAGACCAGCTCGCCCTTGCCCGCCGAGACCATCACCAGGTCGTAGGTGCGGGAGAAGTAGTCGAGGTCGGAGACGGCCGCGCCGTGGATGACGAGCTGGCCGCCGCGCTGGGCGAAGGTCTCCATCCAGCCGGCCATCTTGACCCGCTGGTCGACGGACTGGGCGTACCCCTCGAGCCTGCCCACCCAGTCGACGGCGCGCGAGGAGTCCGGCGCGGCGACCGAGACGCCGAGGCCCTCGATGCGCGGGGCCTGCGACTCCCAGAAGTTCAGCTGGAGCTCGCGCTCGTACTCGAGCGCGGTGTGGAACATGCACTGCGTCGACATGACCCGCCCGGACCGGATCTCGTCCGCCGTGCGGTTGGACATGAGGGTGACCTCGTACCCTGCGGACTGCAGGCCGAGAGCCAGCTGGAGACCGGACTGGCCGGCTCCGACTATGAGTATCTTCCGCATCGCGGTTCTCCGTAACGTGAGCCTGGTTGCGTCGGGTTACGCGGGAGTGACGTCGAGGGCGTGCCCCACCAGGGCGAGCAGCGACTCGACGACCGTGATCCTCTTACGCGCGTCCATGATCAGAACAGGCACCTCCGGCGGCACGGACAGGGCGTCCCTGACGTCCTGCTCCGCGTAACCGGTCGTTCCCTCGAAGTGGTTGACGGCCACGATGTACGGGAGCCCGCAGCTCTCGAAGTAGTCGAGCGCCGCGAAGCAGTCGGCGAGGCGGCGGGTGTCGGCGAGCACGATCGCGCCGATCGCACCGCGCACGAGGTCGTCCCACATGAACCAGAACCGTTGCTGGCCGGGGGTTCCGAAGACGTACAGCACGAGGTCGTTGTCGAGCGTCAGACGCCCGAAGTCCATCGCGACGGTCGTGGTGGCCTTGTCGGGCGTGGCGCTGAGGTCGTCGATGGCCTCACTGGCCTGCGTCATCAGCGCTTCGGTCTGGAGCGGGGTTATCTCGGAGACCGAACGGACGAAGGTCGTCTTGCCCACCCCGAACCCGCCCGCCACCACGATCTTCGTGGCGACCGGGGCGCGGCTGTGGTCGAGCTGCCAGTCCTGCACCGCTTCGTCGTCGGCCACGTCCGGCGGCCCCGGCCGGCGCGGGGTGAAGAGCGGCGCCTCAGAGACGACGGAGTCCATTGAGCACCCTTTCGAGCAGTGCGCGGTCGGGCTGGCCGGCGCCGTGACCGGTTCCGTACACGCGGATCTTTCCCTGGTCGGCCAGGTCGCTGAGCAGCACCCGTACCACACCGAGAGGCATCTTCAGCAGCGCGGAGATCTCCGCGACCGTGCGCATGCGCCGGCAGAGCTCGACGATGGCGCGGAGTTCCGGCATCACCCGTGAGGCGAGGTTCCCGTTCGTGAGCTCACGCCGCTCCTCGGGGGCTTCCAGCGCGGCGACGAACGTCTCGACGAGCAGGACGTGGCCGAAGCGGGTACGGCCGCCGGTGAGCGAGTACGGGCGGACCCGGGCGGGCTTGCGGTCGGACCCCCGGACGGGGAGTCTGCGTACGGGCTCGGCGGCTGAGGTCACTGGGCGCTCTCCATCGATGTGCGCAGCTCGCTGCGGAGTTCGGGGGTGAGTACGTGTCCGGCGCGGCCGACGAAGAGCGCCATGTGGTAGGCGATGACGCTCATGTCGCAGTCGGGGGTGGCGTGCACACCGAGGAGGGAACCGTCGCTGATGGACATGACGAAGACGCTGCCCTCGTCCATCGCGACCATCGTCTGCTTGACACCGCCGCCGTCCATCAGCTTCGCGGCACCGACCGTGAGGGACCCGATGCCGGAGACGATGGTGGCGAGGTCGGCGCTGGAGCCTCTGGGGCCTCTGGCGCCCTCCGCGCGCCCTGCCGCCCGGGCCGCCGTGAGGCCGGGGTCCGAGGAGAGCAGCATCAGTCCGTCGGACGATACGACCGTGACCGAGTGGACCCCTGGCACCTCCTCCACGAGATTGCTCAGCAGCCAGTGCAGGTTCCGGGCCTCGGCGCTCAGCCCGAACGTGCTGGATGCGGTCACCTGTGTGCCTCCTCGACTGTGTCCCCCGTCTCATCGATGCGACCGTGCGTGGGATCGGCCATCTCCACGCGGCCGGTCCGGTCCGTGCTCCGCGCGTCCGTGTCCCCGGTGATGTCCGCGTCCCCGGTGGTCTCCGTGTCCCCGGTGGTCTCCGCCTCGACGTCGCGCCGGCCCTCCTTGGCGCCCTGGTGGAAACCGCCGAGCTTGCGCCGCAGGGCCTCCTTGTCCACGCCGCCCGGGCGTTCGGTGACCGGGGAGGCTGCGGGGGCCACGACCTTGGGCGTGCGCTTGGGCAGGCCCTTGTCGGTGAGGCGCAGGGGCGAGGGCGCCGGGTCGGGCACCTCCTCGCCCAGCCCGGTCAGGGGCTGCCGAGGGCCGGGGAGGGACGGGGAGGCCGGGTCGGCCGCGGGGCTCGTGTCGGCGGCGCGCTCGTGGCGGTCGGGCCCGATGGCGTACGGTCCCGGCGCGTCCTGCCGCTCGGTGAGGTCCTGCGGGGCGGACGGCTCCGGGCGTGCGGGGGCGTCCCGCGGCGCGGCATGTTCCTGGCGAGCGGGTGCGTCCTGCGCCGCCGGGGCGTCGTGGAGCCCGGGCAGGCGGAACTGCATCGTGGTCTCGGCCGGGGACTCGACGGGTGCGGACGCTTTGGGCGCCTGCGCCCCGGGAGCGGGCTCGTCGGGCACCGGACCCGGAGCCGGAGCCGGCGCCTCGGCGTCGCTCCCCCGCGCACCGGACTCCTCGGCTGCCGGCGGCTGTTCCCCGGCGTCGCGGATCGTCTTCTCGGCCGCCGCGATCAGGGGGTCCTCGGCGGGCGCCGCCGAACGCTGCGGCAACGTGTTGGAGTTGGCCTCCGCGACCGAACCCGGCAGGTTCAGCGCGGGCGCGTCCCCCGGCAGTTGCACGGCCGGCGGGGCCGCCGTGGGCGGCGCCTCGGGCAGCAGGGTCTGCGGGAGTACGACGACGACGGTCACCCCGTTCCCCTTCTGCTCGCGCAGCTGGACCCGTACACCGTGGCGGGCCGCGAGCAGCGACGTCACCTGGAGCCCCAGTCCGGCCCCGTCCGCGGCCTGTTCGCCCGCCTCGAAGGAGGCCGGGTCGGCCAGCCTGGCATTGAGCTCGCTCATCCGGACCGTCGACATGCCGATGCCCTCGTCCTGGATGGAGAGCATCACCTCACCGGTCTCCAGCAGCCAGCCGGAGAGCTCGACATGCGAGTCCGGCGGCGAGAACGAGGTCGCGTTCTCCAGGAGTTCGGCGACCAGGTGGCTCAGGTCGTCGGCGGCGAAGCCCGCGATCCGGGCGTGCGGCGGCAGGGAGCGGATGGTCACCCGCTCGTACCGCTCGATCTCGCTGACGGCGGCGCGCAGGACGTCGACGAGCGGGATCGGCCCCGCGTGCGTGTGGCCGTGCTCGGCGCCCGCGAGGACCAGCATGTTCTCGCTGTGGCGCCGCATGACGGTGGCCATGTGGTCCAGTTTGAAGAGCGTGGCGAGACGCTCCGGGTCCTGCTCCCGGTCCTCCAGGCCCTCGATGACCCCGAGCTGGCGCTCGACGAGTCCCAGGGTCCGCAGCGAGAGGTTGACGAAGGTGTGGTGGACCGTGTTCTTCAGCTGCTCCAGCTGGGTGCCGAGCTCCGTCACCCGGGCCTGGAGTTCGGTGCGCTCCACGGTGAGCGCCTCACGGCCCGCGAGAAGTTCGGCGCGCTCGGACTCCAGCCCCTCCAGCCTGCCCGTGACGCCCTGGTGCAGCCCGTGCAACTTGGCGTGGAGGGCGTTGATGGACCGGACGACCTGGGCGAACTCGTCGTTGCGCCCGGTGTAGCGGACGGGCTCGGCAGTCTCGGGTTCCGCGGCGATACGGGCCGCACCGATGCGCAGGACGGCGAGCGGCTGGGTCAGGGTCCGGGCCACGGCGGTGGAGACGCCGATGGCGATCAGGGCGCAGCCGCCGAGCAGGGCGAGGCGGAGTTCGAGAGCGGTGACGTCGTCGTCCCGCAGCGCCTCCAGGCGCTTGACCTGTGCGGTGCCCAGGGCCGATTCGACGCTCCGCATGCGGTCGATACGGGCGGAGAGCGCCGCACCCACCTTCTTGCGGTCGGACTTCCGCTCCGTGTCCGACAGTTCGGGGCGGTCCGTGAGCCGGGTGAGGTACTTCTCCGCGCTGTTGACCTCGGGCCCGGTGACCGTGGAGGCCAGCCTGTCCCGGGCGGTGGGCCCGGCGGCCTGGTCGAAGTCGGCGAGGGAGGCGAGCTCGCGGACGCGGGTCTGCTGGGCGGCGGCGCTCAGCTCGTCGCGGGTACGGTCGTCCTCGCTGTCGCCCTCGTCCTGCGTCTGGACCGGCAGCCCGGTGAAGGGATCGATCGGGTCCGCCGGTTGCGCACCGGGCACGGAGAGCGCGGCCAGGAGCAGGCCCCGGGTCGCGGAGGCCTGCTCGACCGCGCCACCGAGGGCGAGCGGGGCACGGGTGGCCTCGGCGGCCCGCGGCGGAGTCTTGTCGGCGAGCTCGGCGGCGAGGCCGTGCAGCTTGGCGATGATCTCCGTGTAGGCCTGGTAGGCCTCCATGGCGGAGCCCTTGCCTGTGAGGGCGTCCCGGCGCACCGAGGGAATGGTGGAGAGATCCCGGCGCAGCGCCGCGGGGGCCGCCTCGTGGATCTCGTCCACCTGCTGGTCGACGCGGGCCGCCGGGCTCGCGGGCTCGCCGCGGTCCTTGCCGCCCTCGTCCTCACGGCCGGCCGCGACGAACGCGGTGACCTCGTCGCGCTCGTCCGCGAGGGAGTGCGCGAGGGAGATCGCCTGCTGGTTCAGCTCGGCGAGCGTGACGAGCCGCTGGGACTCGTTGAGGTCGGAGGAGGCGCCCAGGGCCGCCGGGGCGCCCGCCGCGATGACGGTGATCCCGACGACCGCCACGCCGGCGACGAGCCGGCTGCGTACCCGTACGGTCCGCTTGCCGTCACCTGCTGCCGGAGTCACCGCCCCGGTCTCCTCGTGCGTGCCGTCCTTGCTCCGAGGCCGCTTCTTCTGCACCGGTGCTCGCAATCTTGACTCGTCCACCCATGAAGCAGAGGTGACGCTCGGTCACGTGAAAAGGCGCCCCCACCCCTGATACGGCTTCTGACCATTCCAGTGCTTTTGGGAGGGGGGCGCGCATCGACCGCTCCGCCACACGAACGAGTGAACAGCACTCCCGAGTTGGCGAACAACTCTCCCCACGGGAGCCCGCGGTCATGCGTGGGACGCCGGGTGGAAGTTCGGCCCAGGCTTTGGGAAGATGCGCGCCCGCATATGCGCGGAGGAGCTGCCTCCCTCCGAGGAGCGGCTCCGACCTGCCATGACGTCCCGGCGCCGGTGGTGTGCAGGCCCCGTGAAGGCGTCGTGCAGACTGGCCGGATGCGCATCGAACTCGCCACCGAGCCGGGCAGCCCCGAACGCCCCAACGAGGACTGGGTGGCGACGGCAGTCCCCGCCACCGGTCAGGGCGGTGTCCTCGTCCTGCTCGACGGGGTCACGCCGCCGGCCGGCGACGTCGGCTGTGTGCACCCGGTCCCGTGGTTCACCGCGCGGCTGGGCGGCTCGCTGGTCGAACTGTCCGGTTCGCGACGGGATCTGACTCTCACCGAGGTCCTCGCGGAGTCCATTGTGCGCACCGCCGATTCACACCGGGCCCGGTGTGACCTTTCTCACGTGCGAACCCCCCAGGCGACGGTGGTCCTGGCACGCTGGGACCGGGAGCGGGTCGAGCACCTGGTGCTCTCCGACTCCGTGCTTCTCCTGGAGGCTCCCGACGGCACGGTCCAGCCGGTTCTCGACGACCGCCTCGACCGGCTCCCACCCGGCTCCCTGGCCTCCGAGGCCGTCGCGGACGCACGGGTGCGGAACAAGGAGGGCGGCTTCTTCACGGCCGCCGCCGACCCCCTGGTGGCCTCCCGGGCCGTGGCCGGCGAGAGCCCGCGCGCGCGGGTCCGGGCGCTGGCCGCCCTGACGGACGGCGCGAGCCGCTGGACGGAGAAGTTCCGTGAGGGCGACTGGACGGCCTCCTTGGGGCTCCTGCGCAGCGCGGGGGCCCAGGGGCTCATCGACCGCGTCAGGGAGCTGGAGCGCGCCGACACGGACCGCAGGTATCTACGCCGGGGCAAGACGCACGACGACGCGACCGCGGTGCTCGTCGAGCTGTAGGCCGCGCCGCCCGCCCGGCGCGGTCCTTCCGGCCGGACTCAGTCCTCGGCGCGGGCGTTCAGGTGGTGCAGCAGGCGGGCGAGTTCGGCGACCTCGGCCCGGTCCCAGTCCGCCAGCTTGCGGGCGTACCTGCCGCGGCGGGCGTCACGGACGCTGCGGAAGCGGGCGAGACCCTCGTCGGTGAGGTGGACCAGGGAGGCGCGGCCGTCCGCCGGGTCGTCCTGTCGGGCCACCAGCCCGAGTGCCTCCAGGGCACGCAACTGGCGGCTCATGGTCGCCTTGCCCACGCCGAAGTAGGCGGCGAGGTCGGTGGCGCGCTGAGGGCCGGCGGATTCGAGCCGGACGAGGAGGCCGTAGGCCGCGGCCTCGAGGTCCGGGTGCACCTCACGGGCCATTTCCCCCGAGTTGGCCCGCGCCCTGCGCAGAAAGACCGACAACTCGCGCTCCAGCGCCAGGAATTCGTGGTCCACACCACTCCCGGCCGGCGGACCGGGTTCACTTCCGCTTCCACTGCCGTGCACGTCAGCACCCCTCGTCCGCTTTCCAGTCGCTGAAAGTTTCTTCCAGCTCCGGCCATCGCCGCAGCTCCGCCAGTATTTCGCAGGCATAGACCTTCGGCAGCGCCCGGGCCCTCTTCCGGACACGGGTCTACGTGCGTAGCTTCGTGGGTGCCAAGGGTGGCATGTCCACACCATGGCGACGCACCGCAGGGGTGTCCCGCACCCGTCCCTGCGCCACGCTCCCCCCCCACCGAGCCCTCGGAGGCACGCACATGCCCGTGCTCAGACCCGGAACCACGACGTCCCGCCGCTCGCGCTTCACCGCGGTGGGGACGCTCCTCGCCGCCCTCACCCTCCTGGCCGCCCTGCCGGGCGCCGCATCCGCCGCCGACACCGCCGCCCTCCCCGAACGCGGTACGGCCAGGATGGGCCAGGGGGTCGTCGCCCACGACGGCCAGCGCACCGGCAGCTCCACCGGTACGACCGCCGTCCAGACCGAAGGCGTGGACGTGAGCAGCCACCAGGGCAACGTGGCCTGGTCGACCCTCTGGAACAGCGGCGTGAAGTGGGCCTACGTGAAGGCCACCGAGGGGACGTACTACAAGAACACCTACTTCACGCAGCAGTACACCGGCTCGTACAACGTCGGCATGATCCGGGGCACTTACCACTTCGCCACGCCCGACACCACGAGCGGCGCGACCCAGGCCAACTACTTCGTGGACAACGGGGGCGGCTGGTCGAAGGACGGGAAGACGCTGCCGGGCGTGCTCGACATCGAGTGGAACCCGTACGGCGCGCAGTGCTACGGCAAGACCCAGGCCGGCATGGTCTCGTGGATCCGGGACTTCGTGAGCACGTACAAGGCCCGCACCGGACGGGACGCGGTGATCTACACCGCGACGAGCTGGTGGAAGGACTGCACGGGCAACAGCTCGGCCTTCGGCGCCACCAACCCGCTCTGGGTGGCCCGGTACAGCTCCACCGTCGGTGAACTCCCGGCCGGCTGGGCCTACTACACGATGTGGCAGTACACCTCGTCCGGCCCCACGGTCGGCGACCACAACCACTTCAACGGCGCCCTCGACCGCGTGGTGGCGCTCGCGAACGGCTGACCCGTCCGACGTGGCACCCGGGCCCCGGCGACACGCTCCACGTCGCCGGGGCCCCGCCCTCCGCCGATCCCCCGGCCCGCCTGCCCGGGCCGAAGGTCCCCGGCGGGCACACGCGGAACGGCCCGCCCTCCCTCGCGGGAGAGGCGGGCCGCCCGTACCGGTCGCGCGCGTGATGCCACGCCCGTCACAGCATGGCGCCTACGCCGCGGCCGGGATCCTGTCCCCGGTCAGGGCCGAGGCCGGGGCGAGAGCGATCTCCAGCACCTGCCGTACATCGGTCACCGGGTGGACCTCCAGCCCGTCGAGGACCTCGGCCGGGACGTCGTCCAGGTCGGGCTCGTTCCGTTTGGGGATCACCACGGTGGTGATGCCGGCCCGGTGCGCGGCCAGCAGCTTCTGCTTCAGGCCGCCGATGGGCAGTACCCGTCCGGTCAGCGAGACCTCACCGGTCATCGCCACGTCCGTGCGGACCAGCCGTCCGGAGAGCAGCGAGGCCAGCGCGGTGGTCATGGTGATACCGGCGCTCGGGCCGTCCTTGGGAACCGCGCCCGCCGGGAAGTGGATGTGCGCTCCCCGGTCCTTGAGATCCGCGACCGGCAGCTCCAGCTCCGCGCCGTGGGACCGCAGGAAACTCAGGGCGATCTGCGCGCTCTCCTTCATCACGTCGCCGAGCTGACCGGTCAGGGTCAGTCCGGACGCGCCGGTCTCCGGGTCGGCCAGCGACGCCTCGACGTACAGCACGTCACCCCCTGCTCCGGTGACCGCGAGGCCGGTGGCCACCCCCGGCACCGCCGTCCGGCGCTCGGCCGGGTCCTGGGCGGATTCGGGGACGTGGTGCGGCCGGCCGATCAGGCCGCGCAGGTCGCCGTCGGACACCGTGAACGGCAGCTCACGCTCGCCGAGTTCGTGCTGGGCAGCGACCTTGCGCAGGAGCCGGGCGACGGCCCGCTCCAGGTTGCGTACGCCGGCTTCCCGGGTGTACTCGCCGGCCAGCTTGCGCAGGGCGGACTCGTCGAGGCTCACCTCGTCCTTCTCCAGGCCGGCCCGCTCCAGCTGGCGCGGGAGCAGGTGGTCACGGGCGATGACGACCTTCTCGTCCTCGGTGTAACCGTCCAGCCGGACCAGCTCCATCCGGTCGAGCAGAGCCTCGGGGATGGCTTCGAGCACGTTGGCCGTGGCCAGGAACACCACGTCGCTCAGGTCGAGTTCGACCTCGAGGTAGTGGTCGCGGAAGGTGTGGTTCTGCGCCGGGTCGAGCACTTCGAGAAGGGCGGCGGCCGGGTCACCGCGGAAGTCGGAGCCGACCTTGTCGATCTCGTCGAGCAGGACCACCGGGTTCATCGAACCGGCTTCCTTGACCGCCCGCACGATGCGTCCGGGCAGGGCGCCGACGTACGTACGCCGGTGGCCCCGGATCTCCGCCTCGTCGCGGACACCGCCGAGCGCGACCCGGACGAACTTGCGTCCCATGGCGTGCGCGACGGACTCGCCGAGGGAGGTCTTGCCGACACCGGGCGGCCCGACCAGTGCCAGTACGGCACCGCCGCGCCGGCCGCCGACGACGCCCAGGCCCCGGTCGGCACGCCGCTTGCGCACCGCGAGGTATTCGGTGATGCGTTCCTTCACGTCCTGCAGGCCCGCGTGCTCGGCGTCGAGGATCTCCTGGGCGCCCTTGATGTCGTAGGCGTCCTCGGTCCGCTCGGTCCACGGCAGTTCCAGGACGGTGTCGAGCCAGGTGCGGATCCAGGAGCCCTCCGGGCTCTGGTCGGACGCGCGCTCCAGCTTGTCGACCTCCTTGAGCGCGGCCTCACGCACGTGCTCCGGCAGGTCGGCGGCCTCGACGCGGGCCCGGTAGTCGTCGGACTCGTCCTCCGGGTCGCCGTTGAGCTCGGAGAGCTCCTTGCGCACGGCCTCCAGCTGGCGCCGCAGCAGGAACTCGCGCTGCTGCTTGTCGACGCCCTCCTGGACGTCCTTGGCGATGGACTCGGCCACGTCCTGCTCGGCGAGGTGCTCGCTCAGCCACTGGATGGCGAGCTTCAGGCGGGCGACCGGGTCCGTGGTCTCCAGCAACCGCACCTTCTGGGCGGTGGTCAGGAAGGGTGAGTATCCGGAGTTGTCGGCGAGGGCGGAGATGTCGTCGATCTGCTGCACCCGGTCCACGACCTGCCAGGCACCGCGCTTCTTGAGCCAGCTGGTGGCGAGGGCCTTGTACTCCTTCGCCAGCTCCGCCGCCGGGCCGGGCGGACCGGCGGGTACGGGGGCTTCGATCCGGGTGCCCTCCACCCACAGCGCGTTTCCGGGCCCACTCGTCCCGGCACCGATCCGCACCCGGTCACGGGCCCGGATGAGTGCCCCGGGGTCCCCGTCCGAGAGCCGTCCGACCTGTTCGACGGTGCCCAGGACACCGGTCCCGGTGTAGTTCCCGTCGATACGCGGCACGAGGAGCACCTCGGGCTTGCCTCCACCGGACCGCGCGACCGCCTGGGCGGCCTCGACGGCGGCGCGCACCTCCGCGTCGGACAGGTCGAGCGGCACGACCATTCCGGGCAGGACGACCTCGTCGTCGAGCGGCAGCACGGGCAGGTCGATCGGCGTGGACGCCTCGGACGCGTGGGACTCTGCAGTCATGATCTCCCCTTCGGCAGGCAAGTTGAGCTATGTCGACTCAATGCTTGTGAGCCGCCGAATGTTCCCCAGCCTGTGTTCGCTCTCAGCGATCGGCACCGGAGTGTCCTGTAGCGGTGGACCTTGCGAGTTCCAGACCAACCTTGCGAGGGATCTTGCGAGGTCCGAGGTGACCTTGCGAGACAGATGTCGTTAGATCGGCGTGGACCAAGGACTACGTGCTTTACCCGGCGGGGTGGCAAGCCCTCCTACCGAAGGTTTTGAGGTCGCGTACATCCATCCGGGCGGGTCGGAAGTGCGGCGCCTGCTGTCAGATGCATGGGCGGTGCGGTTCGAGTCCGTGATGCCGGTACGTGGGTTCCACTCCTACAAAGGGCAGCGGCATCTGCCGGGCTTGTGGTGGTCGTCAACAGTCGGCGGGCATGTTGGGTATGAGTCCTGGCTGGAGCGCGATCATGTGATGCTGCTCGACTTCGATCCGTCGGTGATCGGGATGTCGTCCCAGCCGTTCTGGTTGTTCTGGTCCTCCGAGAACAGCAAGGGGATCTCACATGTTCCGGACTACTTCGCCCGTCGCCAGGACGGTTCGGCGATCGTGGTCGACTGCCGCCCGACGGATCGGCGCAAGCCACGGGACTGGGTGAAGTTCGACGCGACGCAGAGAGCCTGTGACTCTCTGGGGTGGGAGTTCCGGCTGGTAGGCATGCCGGACCCGATCCGTGTCGGAAATGTGCGGTGGCTGGCGGGCTATCGGCACCCGCGGCACCGCCTGGAGCCCGTCGTCTCTACCCTGCGAAGCGTGTTCGCTGACCCGCGACCGCTCATGGACGGCGCTGGCTTGGCGGGAGATCCCATCGCCGTGTTGCCGGTTCTCTTCCACTTGTTGTGGCAGCAGGAGCTGGCCGTGGATCTGTCGGTCCCGCTGCACGCCGCGTCGCTCGTGTCTTCGGGAGTTCGATGATGCCGCATGGCGACGCCTTCGTGGTGCGAACCGGTGACTGGGTCAGCTTCGACGACGGCGACCACCAGGTGGTGGCGCTGTCCGGGACCTCGGTTCGGCTCCGCTCTGCGGACGGGACCGAAGCGGTGGTGCTGGCCTCCTACTTGATGGCCTCTCCGGGCTTCGCAGTCATCGGCACGGATCCGCTGCCCGAACTAGAGCCGTCCGGGCTGCTGAGCGCGGTTCCCGAACCGGCACTCGCAGCGGCGCAGGAGTGGGAACGCCATGTGGTGGAGGTCGAGACGGGCCTACCTCCGAACCCGGCACCGGGGTCGGTCCCACGGCCCGAATACGACCCGGCCGTCCGCTCGCTAGCCGAGCGCGACGCCGCAAAAGCGGCAGAGCTCGGGGTCGGGATCCGCACCGTTCAAGGGCGGCGTTATGGCTATGCCCGGCAAGGTCTGTGGGGGTTGGTGGACCAGCGCACGACCCGACTCGCGGACGCGACAGGACGGGCCGATGCCCGACTGGTCGCCGCCATTGAGGAGGCCGTCGCCGCGGAGACTCCCGCATCCACCGGCACCCGCTCCCGGTTAATCCGCCGTGTGATCAACCGGGTCGAGGAGACGCACGGTCCGGGGGCGGTGCCGATCCCGAGCCTCAGCACCCTCTACAAGCTCGTAGACCAGCTCTCCACCGGACGGCACACCTTCGGGTCGGCGGTCACCCGTCGGCAGACGGCCAATCGGCCGCAGAAGCCGTTCACGCCGACCTTCGCTGCCCGGCCCGGCGAGCAAGTTCAGATTGACTCCACGCCGCTGGATGTGATGACGGTGCTCGACTCCGGGCTGACAGCCCGCGCGGATCTGACGATCGCGGTCGATGTCGCCACCCGCACCATCTGCGCCGCAGTGCTGCGGCCGGTGGGAACCAAGGCGGTGGACGCCTCCCTGCTGCTGGCGAAGATGCTGGTGCCCGAGCCGATGCGGCCGGGCTGGGCGGCAGCGCTGCGGATGGCCGCCTCCCGGATGCCTCACCGGCGACTGCTGGATGTGGATGCGCGCATGCAGCAGGCCGCCGCAAAACCGGTGATCGTGCCGGACACGATCGTCATCGACGGCGGAAAGGTGTTCCTGTCCGACACCTTCACCCGGGCCTGCGACCGGCTGGGTATCTCGATCCAGCGCTCCCGGCCCCGCACGCCCACCGACAAGGCGATCGTGGAGGCGACGTTCTCCGCGATCAACACGCTGTTCTGCCAGCACCTCGCGGGCTACACCGGTCCGAACGTCTCCCGCCGCGGCGAGCGGGTCGAGGACCAAAGCGTCTGGACCATCCCCGAACTCCAGGACCTGCTGGACGAATGGGTACTGGCCGGGTGGCAGTGCCGGCCGCACGACAGCCTGCGCGACCCCTACCGCCCCAAAAAGGCGATCTCGCCGAACGACAAGTACGCCTCCCTGGTGGCAGCCTGCGGCTATCTGCCGCTGGTCCTGCGCGGTGAGGACTACTTGGAGCTGCTGCCGGTCTCCTGGCGGGCGATCAACGACTACGGCATCCGGATCGGCTACCGCACCTACGACAGCCCGGACCTGGGCCCCTTCCGGCGCCAGCACTCCGGACACATCGCCAAGCGCGGGCTCTGGGAAGTGCACTACGACCCCTACGACCTGTCCCAGGTGTTCGTACGCACTCCCTACGGCTGGGTCACCGCCCCCTGGGCGCATCTCCCGCTGGTCAGCGCTCCCTTCGCGGACTTTACCTGGCAGCACGCACGACGTCTTGCCACCGAGGCCGGACTGGACAGCACCAACGAGGCCGCGATCGCCCGGGTCCTGGACGCACTCCTCACCCGCGCCGAGCACGGTCTGGACACCCGCACCGCGAAGGTGGCTGGCCGCACACGCGCCGGAGCCACCTCCCACCGGCCGCCCGCACCCCGCGACGCCCCGGAACCAGCCCCACCCGACCGCAGCACCGAACCGGCCGAGGTGATCCCGTTCGGTGTCTTCGACGCCCACGCAGAAGCCGAAAGGTGGCTATGACCAAGCCCTCCCCCACATCCTTCATCCCGCAGCAGGCCACCGGGCAGGAGCCACCGCCGGACAGTCCGCTGACCACGAAGGAGGGGTGGCGTCGATTCGTCGAGCACGAACCGTCCCCGCCCCCGCTGCTGACCACAGCCCAGCAAGCCGCCCTGTCCCGGAAAGAGAAGCTGCACGACGACGAACTGCGCCGGAACTACCACGCCGACCTGCCGCTGGTGAACACTCCGACCATCCGGAAGGTCATCGCCACCTCGCGGCTGCTGGTCCACCTCAACCGGCAGCAGATCTCTGCCCGCCGGGGTGTCATCATCAGCGGCGCCTCCGGCACCGGAAAGACCACTGCCCTCTCCCAGCTCGGGCGATCCCATGAAATCGCGGTCCGCAAGCGCCACCCACGCGACCGCTCCCGGCTCCCGGTCGTCTACGTCACCATCCCGCCGGCCGCCACGCCAAAGATGCTCGCCATGGAGTTCGCCCGTTTCTTCGGCCTGGACTTCCCCACCCGGTTCAACATCACCGACGTCGTCAACGCAGTCTGCGCCACCGCCGCGCACGTTCACGTCGACCTCGTCCTGGTCGACGAACTGCACAACCTGAACCTGGCCACCCGCACCGGCGCCGAAGCATCCGACCAGCTGAAGTACTTCGCCGAACGGCTGCCCGCCACCTTCGCCTACGCGGGCATCGACGTCGAGGACCAGGGCCTGTTCGCCGGCACCCGCGGCCGCCAGATCGCCGGGCGGTTCACCGTCATCCCCACCGCGCCGTTCTCCCACGCCCCCGGAACGGACCGGGACGCCTGGAAGTCCCTTGTCGGCACTCTGGAGTCCATGCTCCGGCTGCACCACCATCAGCCCGAAACGCTGACCGGCCTGAGCGATTACCTCTACCACCGCTCCGGCGGCATGATCGGCAGCCTGTCACAGCTCATCCGAGGCGCCGCTGTGCTGGCCATCGAGGCCGGCAGCGAGCGCATCACCGAAGACCTCCTGGAGACGGTCCCGGTCGACTACGCCGCCGAACGCTCGGAGTCCCTCACAGCCCCGGGAAAAACCCGATCCCGCCGGCGGCGCGTCGCCTGATGCTGCTACCCCGCTTGCCCGACCCCGTCCCGCCCGCACAGCACGAGATCGCCGCCTCCTACATCGGCCGGCTGGCCCGGCTCCACGGCCTCGATGTCAACGCCGTCTGGCGGTGCGTCACCGAACGTGAAGCCTCCGGCGGCATGCGCCGCGTCGTCGTCCCCGAACGCCTCGCCGCCGTCACCGGCCGGACCGTCCACGCCCTCGCCGGAGCCCTGCCCGAACTACGCACCCCGCAGCCCGACTGGGCCATGTTCCGCCACCAGCCACAACCCGGCTGCCACCACTGTGACGCCAAACACCCCGGCGGCGAAGTCATCAGGATCTTGCCGCACCACCGCTACGTCTGCACCCGACACCGGTTGTGGCTCTGCCCGTCCGACGCCGACGGACACACGACGCCCCTCGACTCTCTCCCCGAAATCGTCCAAGCGCAACGCCGACACCTACGCATCCTGCGGCGTCACGGTTGGGCCGTCACATACGACGCCGTCCTCACCGCCATACTAATCTGCGGCCAGCTCTGGTCACTTCCGGAGAACAGGAACGGCGAAGCCCGGCACGACTGGGTTCGCCGGGCAAGCATCCTCATCCCGCCCAGCACAGCCGAATCGGCCTTCTCCGTCGCACGTCTCTGCGCCGTGGTCTATCCCGAAGCCGTTGCGCTGGCCTCGCTCTTCGCGTCGCCTTACTGGAGACAGCAAGCACAAACAACCACCTGGAACCGCCACCGTTTCAATGGCGAGATCGCCCGGCGACTACGACACCCCGACTACAGCTACAAAGACAACGACAACGATCCCGTCAGCCACTGGGCGAACATAAACGCCAAGCGCCCGCCGCTTGCTCCCATCTACATCCACGACCAGAAACGTAACCTCCGGAAACCAGCCCTGAGCCCCGCCACCCAACTCGCCCAGCAGCGCCGCGCCCACGCATTCGACCCATCACGCCGAGCCGGCGAAGCGCTCGTCGCACACCGGTACCTCGCCACCGTCTTCCGGCGAGCCTGGGACCCAATGCGGAAACACGAGCTCCTCCCGAACGCAGACAGCTACTACAAGCTCTAGCCAGTGGCGGCCTCGTGGAAAAACTCGGGGTGTCGCCGAGGCGAGCCCAGAAGCCGCCAGTAGTTCACCCCTTCTGGTGGCTGCGGGTGAGCGATCGCGCGAGCTAATTCAGTCCACAGAACTACCATGTTCAATCTCTGCCGCAAAAAGCACGGCTGCCGATTTGAGAATGCTATTAATACGGCGCAAATTCGCATTCTCCTCTTCAAGTAGGCGCACTCGCTCAGCATCGCCAGCGGGCTCTCGCAAGACCCGCCCAACGCCGCCGTCGGCCTTGTGGACCCAGTGGCGCAGAACCTCCGGATGGATGCCGAGCAAATCCCCTACCTCTCGGACGACCGCTGAGCGCCCTGGGTCGTTTCGCCTCTTCTCAATCACCAACTGAACCCCGCGCTCAATCAACTCGGGCGGGTACTTCCTCGGGGCAGGCATGATGCTCCCTCTTGAAGAGCCAGCTCCACCGAGGGCCTGGCCTGGGGTTGACACATTCGAAGCAAAAATCACCGCCGATTATGCACCGCTGTTCATGGCAGTCAAACGGGTGTCGATGTTCGAGTCAGATCCGTGTCGCCATCAGAGTCTCCGGACCCTCAACTCCATGCCTTCGGCATGCATTTGAGACGCCTGCGCGAGGATCGCGGGCTCACTCTTGAGGAACTGGCAAGTCGAAGCGGTCTCAGCTTCCGCGGTGTCGTCTACATCGAGCATGGTCGGCTAAATCCAAGCTTGATTACCCTGCTCAACCTTGCGCGAGGCCTACAGGCCGAGTCGTCTTCCCTGCTTATCGTTTTCAACAAGGGCAACTAGCGCGTACCCAGCCTGAGCGAGTGTTCCTCGCACGAGGCACTAAGAATGGTCACCAATCTTTGCCTTTAAAGCTTGGCATCCTATTAGTGCTTCGTTAGGTTCTGGGCTGTCTATGGCGGGTTCGTGGGCTGGGCAGAGGGCGGCCGCAGGTGGTGCAGGTACCGGTCCAGCACCTCAGCAGGTCTTGAAGAACGTCGAGGACCTGGTAGAGGGTCAGGCCGGTGTGTGGGCTTTTGGGTCGAGCCGCCGACGGGTGAGGAATGCCTGGGCGGCGGTGACGAGGGTGACGTGGTGGTGCCAGCCGCGCCAGGTGCGGCCCTCGAAGTGGTCCAGGCCCAGGCCGTGCTTGAGTTCGCGGTAGTCGTGCTCGATGCGCCAGCGCATCTTGGCCCACCGCACCAGATCAGCGGCCGGTGTGGTGGCGGGCAGGTTCGATATCCAGTAGTCCGTCGGAGCGTTTTGGCCGTCCGGCCACTCGACCAGGAGTGTCTGGACGGGCAGGACGCCGTCCCACCGGTTGCGGCCGCCACCTGCCTCCTGGGCCGCGGCCAGGGACTGCTTGCCCGCGGGCCGGACCGTCAGGACCGCGAAGCGTGAGGTCATCGTGCCTTTGCTGCCCTGCCTCCAGGTCACCTCGGTGAACCGGCCGACACCGGCCTCGACCGCGAGGGCGGAGACGGCTCGCGGTGGGGTCCGGTAGCGGGGCAGCGTCGGTGGACCGAGCCCGCCGTAAGCGGGCTGGTGCGGCTCGGCGTCCTCTGGATGGGCGACTTCCTTGCCGGTCAGGGCGAGAACGTAGGCCAGCCCTCGCTCCGCGAGACCGGTCCGGAAGGGGGTGCTGACGCCGTAGCCGGCGTCGGCGACCACGACCGGTGCCTTCAACTGCCAGTCGGTGAGCGTGTCGAACAGGCCGAGCGCGAGACGCCATTTCTCCTGGTGGACGACGTCGTCGGGGACTCCCGCCCTGCGGCATCGGTCCGGCTCGTCCGTCCACTCGCGCGGCAGATACAACTCCCAGTTCAACGGGCAGGACGCAGCGTCGGTGGCGGCATGGACACTGACCGCGACCTGGCAGTTCGCCCGTTTGCCAACGGCTCCGCAGTACTGGCGTGCAACGCCGACCGACGCTCTGCCGCACTTGGGGAACGACACGTCGTCGATCACCCACACCTCGGGCGTGATCACCTCGGTCAGTCGTTCGGCGATCCGCCGTCTGACCGGCAGCGGATCCCATGGTGACTGGTTAACGAACTGCTGCAGGGCCTGCATGTTCCCGTCCGGCAGACGCTCGGCCATCGGCTGGATCGACTTCCGCCGGCCGTCCAGCATCAGACCACGCAGATAACAGGCACCCCACCGCCGCTGATCCCGCCGCGGAAACGACCCGAACACATCGGCAACGAACTCCGATAACTCGCCCCGGAGCCGTTCAACTTCCCCCAACCTCATTCCGGGAAGCTGCCCGCGATCAGCCGAGATCACTCAACGTAACGAAGCACTACTATGAGCTCGTAACACGATCATGATTGGGCATTCTTGAGTCGCCTCCAGCAGATCAAGCCCCAGGCGAGGGAGACGAAGGCGTCGTGGAGTTCGGTGCGGCGTTCCCATCGGACGGCGAGGCGCTTGAAGTGGTGGAGCAGGGCGAAGGTCTGCTCGACGACGTAGCGGAGCTTGCCCAGGCCCTTGATGTTCGGTGATCCCTTGCGGGAGATGACGGGCAGCATTCGCCGGTGACGCAGCTCGTCGCGGTTGGGGTTCTAGTCGTAGCCCTTGTCACGAGCAGGGCCTCGGGCCGTCTGCGGGGCCAGCTGGGGCGGCCCGCGACGGGTGGGATGCCGTCGACGAGGGCGAGTGTCGTTGACGTTGGCCGCAGTCGTGATCACCTTGAGTGGGGTGCCACGTCCGTCGCAGATTAGACGTCATCTCAATTGGTTGCCTCGGTAGGCTGTCGGCTGTGGTGGGGATCGTTGAGCGGCTGGTGCCGGACGAGTTGTGGGAGCTTTTCCAGCGAGTGGTGCCGGAGGCGCCCGCGCGGCCTCAGGGCGGGGGCAGGCGACGGCACGGCGACCGTGAAGTGCTGGCTGCCATCGTGTTCGTGGCAACGTCCGGCTGCACCTGGCAGCAGTTGCCCGCCGCATCGTTCGGGCCGTCTGGCGCGACGGCTCATCGCCGCTTCACCGAGTGGACGACGGCCAGGGTGTGGGCCAAGCTCCACCGCCTGGTCCTCGACGAACTCGGCTCCTGTGGCGAGCTGGACTGGTCTCGGTGCGCGATCGACTCGGTGAACATGCGCGCCTTGAAAAGGGGGACCTGACAGGTCCGAATCCTGTCGATCGGGGCAAGTACGGCTCAAAGATCCACCTGATCACCGAGCGGACCGGTCTGCCCCTGTCCGTCGGCATCTCGGGTGCCAACGTCCACGACAGCCAAGCCTTGATCCCGCTCGTGAAGGGCATACCGCCGGTCCGATCCCGCCGGGGCCCTCGGCGTCGCAAGCCCGGCAAGCTTCATGCCGACAAGGGCTACGACTACACCCACCTGCGGCGATGGTTAGCCAGCCGAGGGATCCGGCATCGCATCGCCCGCAAGGGAGTTGAGACCTCGCAGCGGCTGGGACGTCACCGTTGGACCATCGAACGCACGATGTCCTGGCTCGCCGGCTGCCGTCGTCTCCACCGTCGCTACGAGCGCAAGGCCGAGCACTTCCTCGCCTTCACGAGCATCGCCTGCACCCTCATCTGTTACCGGCGGCTCGCCCGTTGAATGTGGGCCCACAGCAGCTTCACCGCCAGGTCGTGGCCGTAATGATCGGCCATGTCCATGGGGGTGTGACCGTCTGGATCCGCGAGTTCCGGGTCAGCCCCGAAAGCCAGCAGCACAGCAGTGGTGTGCACAGCCAACGGCTGGCCGCTCTGGAGGGAGCCATCGCCCTCGACGTCGATCGCGTGCGTCAGCAGCGTCATGTTGCTGAAGACCTCATTGGGATCGGCACCGTCGGCCAGCAACCGGGCCAGGGTCTCCGCATCCTCGTGCTCGACCGCGTGATGGGCGGGCGTCCAGTAGTCACTCACCAAGGCATTCAACCGCCACCGCAGCACGTCTGCCAGCGACTATCTACACCGCCAAACACCAATTGAGATGACGTCTTAGGTGGTGTTTGCTCCCCGTCTTCCGGCGGTCGACCGGCGACGGGCCGGTGCCGGGTCCCCCTTTTTCGCGCGGATGTGGGAGACATCCACGCCCGCCCGGGACCAGTCGAGCTCGCCGGCCGCGTTCAGTTCGGCGAGCAGGATCCGGTGCAGCGGTCGAAGACCCCTGCGTTCTGCCAACGGTCCAGACGACGCCAGCACGTCTGCCCTGAGCCGAACCCCAGCTCCAACGGCAGCAGTTGCCAAGCTATGTCGTTGTAGAGGACGAACAGGATGCCCTGTAGGCAGAGCCGGTCCGACACCGGCCGAGGTCCCGGCGACCGCTCCGGCCACGGCGGCAGCAACGGCTCGATCAACGCCCACAACTCATCGTCCATGATCCACGGTCGAGCACCCACACCCTCACGAACGGCCTAATCGTCACACCGGTAACGCCCAACCAGGACACTTCAACAAGATCGTGTTACGAGCTCTATGCGTACCAAGCAAGGTGACGGTTTCGAGGCGGCGAAGTTGACGTAACCGGGCTACCGCCCGCCTGCCGACGCCGATCACCCCCTCGAACCGGCCCAGCCGTCGAAATGTGGCTGCCCGCCGCACACTCGCGGCCGGGGTCTGTTGTGGGGCCAGTAGTCACTCCAGGGTGTGCTTGATCCGGCGGCCCGCCGGGACCCACTCGCGGAACGGGCGAACATGATGTCCGGCTCCGGGCGGGGCGTGGAGCCGAGGTTGGGCAGGAGTCCGGGCGGGACGGCCACCGTGGCGCGTGCATAGCAGAGGAGGTCCACGGCGTAACCCAAAGCGGGCAGTCTGCTGGAGCGGGAAGGAGATCAACTAGTGGGGGGCGTCTGCCCACTACTGGCCGCGTCGTTTGTATGCGTTGGCCCCATTTCGTGGTCCTGCGGATGGGTATCGTGGCGAGTCGCCGCACAGCGAATACGTGTGTTCGGCAGGACGCCGGCGTGTACATGCCGGGCACGCCCGAAATAGGGTGTCCAGCAGGAACACCACGGCCTTCGGGCCGCCGCCCATTGACGAGCAAGGACACCCCCGACTGATGGCAGTAACCCAGCAGGTAATCGAGAACCGGCTGTGGGACGCCGCCGACGAGCTGCGCGTGGCGATGCCCGAAGCGCAATACTCCTCGGTCGTCTTCCCGCTGATGTTCTGGAAGTACCTGTCGGACACCTGGGAGCACCACCACCAGGAGTTCCTGGCCGACAACGAGGGCCTGAAGGACCTCTCCGCAGAGGAAGCCCACGAGATCGAGTACCGCGACTACCAGTCGTTCGAGATCCCGTTCATCTATCCCGGCACCGTTCAGCAGCGTCGTGCCTCCTGGACGTCCATCCTTGCCACCATCACCCAGCCCAGCCTCGGCCAGCGGGTCCGCGCCTCCCTGCAGGCCATCGAAACGGCTAACCCTGACAAGTTCTCCCGCCTGTTCGGGTCCATGACCTGGACCTCTGAAGCGGTGCTGTCTGGGGAGGTGCTGGCAGCGGTGATGCAGGCGATGGATCGCACCCCGAAGATGCACGAGGGCAACATGTCCCACGACGTGCTCGGTGGGGCGTACGAGTACCTGCTGAAGCGGTTCTCCGACGGATCAGGCACCCGCGCCGGCCAGTTCTTCACCCCGCGCGAGGTCGTCGAGTTGATTGTCGAGGTCCTGGACCCCAAGGGCTTCGAGTCGGTGTACGACCCGACCTGCGGGTCAGGCGGCATGCTCATCGCCTCCGCGAACCTCCTGAAGGCCCGCGGCGGGCGCGGCTACACGCTCAGGTTGTACGGGCAGGAGGCCGTACCAGACACTGCGGGTGTGGCACGCATGAACCTCTTCATGCACAACCTCACCCAGTTCCAGGTCGAGGTCGGCGACACTCTAAAGGACCCGCGTTACAAGAAGCCGGACGGGGCCGTCGCGCAGTTCGATGTGATCGTCGCCAACCCGCCCTACAGCCTGAAGTGGAAGCCCTGGACTAATGACCCGCGCGCCCTCGGCGGGGTCGCCCCGCAGTCGTCGGCGAACTGGGCGTTCGTGCAGCACATGATCGCCAGCATGAGCCCAAAGAAGGGCCGTGCCGGCGTTGTCCTACCCCACGGCGTCCTTTTCCGAGGTGGCCAGGAAGCAGCCATCCGTCGGCGCGTCCTGGATGACGACCTGCTCGAAGCGGTCATTGGCCTGCCGTCCAACCTCTTCTACTCGACCTCCATCCCCACGGCGATCCTGGTATTCCGTGCCGCCGGCACCAAGACCGACGAGCGCCAAAACGGGGTGCTGTTCATCGACGCCTCCAAGCGGTTCACCAAAGCCAAGAATCGCAATATCCTCAGCGACGCCGACATCGCCGACGTCGTGACCGCCTATCACGCGAAATTCGACGCCGACGGTAACCCGGTGGATCCCGACGGAGAAGACGGACTCGCAGCGCGACTCGTCCCCACCACGGAGATCGCGGCGAACGGGTACGACCTCAACATCGGGCGGTACATCAAGCAGGCCGCCGCCGAGCAGGAAGACCTCGGCACCCTCATTGACGCCTACAACCTCGCGCGGGCCGAACGTCAGAAGACCGAGCAGCACATGCTCGCCGTCCTCGCTGCCGCTGGGATCGAGGGCTTCGATGAGTGAGTGGACGGAAGCCACCTTGGGGGATGTTGCGGACATCAATCCCGAAAGTGCACCACGGCACTGGCCCGCGGACCGAGCCATCAGCTACATCGACATCGCGTCAGTGAGTTGGACGCGTGGCATCGACAGCACCCTGGTTGCGTCGACCTCGTTCGGGGAAGCACCGGGCCGCGCACGACGGATTGTCCGCGAGGGAGACGTACTCGTCTCCACGGTGCGTCCCAACCTTCGGGCCTTCGCACAAGTGTCCGGCGAGTTCGACGGAGAAGTCGCTTCTACGGGATTCTCCGTTGTGCGAGCCAAGGAAGGCCGGATGGCAGAGGGGTTCGCCTGGGCGTTGATCTCCTCGGACCGGTTCGTCAACGACATGGTGTCCAAGACCACTGGCAGTAACTACCCCGCTGTCCGAGCCGAAGACGTGAAGGGGTACACGTTCGCGCTGCCCCCGTTGTCGGTGCAGGAGCGGATCACCGCGGTCATCAGTTCAGTGGACAAGCAGATCACCGCACTCGACGTCGAGGCGGCTGCGCTGTCGCTGGTTCTGCGTCGTCGCCGAGCCGACCACATGACCGATGAGTCGGTAGAGCCGGTGAGGGCCGAGCAAGTCTTCGACTTCTCGACTGGGGTTCGCCGAACCCCCGATCGTGCCAGCGGCCCCTACATGACGCCGTACCTTCGCTCCGCGAACGTCGGATACGGGACGCTCGACCTGTCCGACGTGCTGGAGATGAACTACGACCCAGCGGAGCGCAAGAAGTTCGGCCTCCAATACGGCGATGTGGTGGTATCCGAGGGCAGCGCAAGCCCGAATGCGGTCGGGATGCCCGCCATGTGGCGAGACGAACTGCCAGCGCCCATTTGCACTCAGATGACTCTGCTCCGTCTCCGGGCGCTGGAAGGGGTCTGCATCCCTGAGTTCGTCTTCCACTGGAGCATGTGGGCCTACGAGTCCAAGGCCTTCCTGGACGTCGCGGGTGGCACCAACATCAAGCACATCAGCGCCAAGCGATCGAAGGGCATGGCCGTGCGCCTACCGTCGCTCGACCACCAACGCGAGATGGCGGTGGAACTTGACGCGATGACATCTGCGTTGGAGGCGACCCGTACCGAGGCCGCCCGTCTCCGTAAAGTTCGGGCGGCGCTGCTGTCGGGGCTGCTGGACCGCAACATCGACATCGAGTCCGCCGAGTTGGAGTTCTGAGCCGTGGCGAAGGGCATTCGAGAGCGTGAGTTCCAGAGCCTGATGATCCAGTGGTCCCTCCCGATGGGCTGGGGCTTCACAGCGGGCAGGTCGCTGCCGCGTGAGACGACGCAGACGGTGGTCGCCGGCCAGCTGCGGGACGCCATCGTCCGGTTAAACCCTGGGGTGATCGACGGGTTCGACGTGCACGCGGTGGTCGAGGAGATCGTCGCCACGGTCAATGCCGTCGAAGGCGGGCTGGTGCGGGCCAACGCGCAGGTGCTACGCCTGCTGCGCGGACGTAAAGAGTTCCGGGACGCCGACGGCGTGTGGCATGCCCTGAAGGTTATCGATTTCGAGCACCCGGCCGCCAACACGCTGGTCGTGTCGGACGAGGTGACCATCACCGTCCCCGGCAAGACCTCCCGTCGGTTCGACCTGGTGTACTGGGTCAACGGCCTGCCCCTGGTGGTCGTCGAGGTGAAGTCACCAACCGCGAAGTCCGGGTGGGCCGATGCCGCCCGCGAGATCAACGACGTGTACGCCACGGAGTATCCGTGGTTCTTTACCCCCAATGTCTTCGCCGTCGCCTCCGACGGGCTGAAGTTGCGATTCGGTGCCGCCGGCGCGCCCACGAACCTGTGGCAGCCGTTCCGGTCCACCGCCGACGACGAGAGCCTCTCCGGCCAGGCTGACGTGCAGCGCTCCGTCACACTGCTGCTCAATCCGGCCACAATCCTGGACATGCTCGCCAATTTCGCTCTCTTCGACACCTCAGGTGGTGGGGCGGACAAGAAGTACTTGCCCCGCTACCCGCAGATGGAGGCCGCACACCTGATCCACGAGAGGGTCCTAGAGGGCGGGGCAAAAGGGTTGATCTGGCACCACCAGGGGTCTGGGAAGACGCTGCTGATGGTGTTCGCCGCTTCGCTCCTGCTGACCGACACCCGCACCGAGTCGCCCACGATCATCCTGCTCTCGGACCGGACCCAGCTCGTCCGGCAGACCTCCGGGGTGTTCACCTCCGCTATGGGGGATGCCTACTTCCACCAGCCGGCCACCAGCAAGGAGTTGCGTTCCCTGCTGGCCGACGACGTGCGCGGCATCATCTCCACGACCGTCCACAAGTTCGCCGACGCTGGCAAGAACCTGGCGACCCGAGGCAACATCATCGTGCTGGTTGACGAGGCACACCGCACCCAGTCCGCCAGATCAAAGTCCCTGGCCGGGCAGATGCGCGCAGCGTTGCCGCACGCGAAGTTCTTTGGCATGACGGGCACCCCCGTGAGAAACCTGGCCACCGACACCTTCGCCCTCTTCGGCGAGGAGACCGACCCGGGCAGGGTGCTGCACCGGTACTCGGTGTCCCGGTCCCTGCTGGACGAGGCGACCGTCCCGGTCATGCTGGACCCGCATCCGGTCTCCTTCGAAATGAACGACCAAGCGTTGCAAGCTGAGTTCGACCAGTTCGCCGATGAATTCGACCTCGACGACCCCGACCGTGAGGCCCTGTCCCGCAAGTTCGGACGCCTCACTTCTGTGTTCGCCAACCCCGACCGCATCCACGCGGTCTGCCAGGACATCGTGGACCACTACCTGGCTGGCGCCTACCGCAACGGCCTCAAGGCTCAGGTCGTCGCCTACAACCGTGAGCTGGCCGTGGCGTACACGGACAAGATCAACGAGCTGTTGGCTGGCTTCGAGGCATCACAGATGCTCGCCGAGATCGGGAAGCATGACCGGATCACCGCCGAGGTGAACATATCCGTCTCGGACTCCAAGGACGAAGATCCCGCCATGCGGCCGTTCCAGCTCTCGGAGGTCGATGAGGAGGCTCAGAAACGGCGGTTCCTCACCCCGGACGACCCGCTGTGCTTCCTGGTGGTGACCGCGAAGCTGATGACTGGGTTCGACGCACCCAACGAGGGCGTCCTCTACCTGGACAAGCCACTGAAGGCACACACCTTGTTCCAGACGATCACCCGCCCGAACCGCACTTGGGTGTCCCCGACCGGGTTCGTGAAGACCTCCGGCGTGGTCGTGGATTACATCAGCCTGGGCGAAGAGGTCCAGCGGGCCGTCGTCGACCCCACTTCGGAGGGGGCAGGCAAGGGGGGTGGGTTTGTCACCGACGTATCCGATCTGGTCGCGGAGTTCCGCACCACCTTCGCCCGCATCGAAGACCTCCTCGTGGACGTGGATGGCCTGGACCTCACGGTCCACGGATACGAGTCTGTGCGAGCCATCAACGTCTTCCTGGAAGCCAACTCTGGCGCCGCCGAGGTGTTCACCAAGGACTACCGGCTCCTCGCCCGCCTATACCCGCTCATCAACACCGACAAGCGGATCATCAAGTACCAAAACGGATTCGGGCTGTTCGGGTCCGTGTACACGACTCTGTTCAAGAAGTCCTCCGACGAGGAGAGGAAGGAACGGCTGGGCGAGCTGGGACCGATGGTCCTGGAGATCATCAATGCTCACGTCCACTCCTTCTCTGTGGTCGCCTCCCAGGAAGAAGCCCTGGTCTTGGACGCCCAAGGCATCTCCGTCCTTAAGGAGTTGCTGGCCCTCGTCCGACCCAAGCCTGACAAGGACGACGAGGACAAGACACCGCCGTCCGCAGCAGAAATCCTCGACCACATCAAGGCCACCCTCGAAGCGGGCGTCGAACCAGGGTCCGTGAAGTACACCGCCCTAGCGGAGCGGATCAGGCTGCTGCGGGACCGGATCATCCAGAACGCCCAGGAAGCGCTGGAGTTCCTGTCCGAAGCACTCCGGGTCGCCCGCGCCATCGTGGACGCCGAGAAGCACCCCGCCGAAGCCGTCGTCGTACTCGAAGACGACCACATAGGTGTCCTGTCGCGAATCATCCACGACCACGCACCGTCCGGCCTCACAGTCACGGAGCGGAACCTGGCCGAGGAGATCGACCAGGTGGTCACCCGCACCCTCGCCCGGTCATGGGACAACGCCGACGCTCGCAACCGAGGCGTCCGCCGCGCCACCGCGGCGGTCTTCCGCCGGTACATGTTGAAGCCGGTGGGGGAGCCGTATGACTCCACCGTCGCCTACATCGAAGCCCACTACCTCGTTGACTGACGAACGCACACAGGCGCGACAACTGTGGCGGTTGCCGCGGCCTATCGGACGACCAGGTGTGCTTGGACAGTAAAGCCAGCGGTCGATCATTACCCATCTCCGGGATAGTGACTGTGACCAGTTCCGCGGGCTCCTTAGGAGCGAACCGCTCCGTCTGATGGAGCCTCCATCAATCCTGGAGCGGTTCACTCCGGGGTGGCTGGGTGAGCCGTTCCTTCGTGCGTCCGCGGGAGGCCCGATGCATGTGGATGACCGGAAGGCTATCCCTGTGCAAGGCCACCGATCGCACCGCCCAGGGTCAGGAACTTTCGGCCGCCCCGCACCACCCTCGGGCGCGGCTCAGGCAACAACGGCCGTAGGGGCGAACACAGTTCATCCGACACAATCCACGGACAAGGGTTTCTCTTCTCAACGGGCAGCCCAACCAGCATCCAAGCCGACAGTCACAACACCAACGGCTTTTGTTAGGACCTCTTTAGGCGACCTCCGTCAGGCGGGACCAGAAATCGGCGACCGCAGGCGGCACCGGCGCGTCTTCGACAAGGCCGGCCAACAGCGTCTCGGGTAGGACCATACGCCGGTAGAAGACCTTGGGCCGCCCTGACGTCGCCCGCGGCTCCCGGCGGACCACGCCGGAGTCCTCGGCCGCGTTGAGCACTCGTTGCCCGACAGGGGTAACGGCGAGGGCGCCGACCGCGCCATCGTCGGTGCAGAGCATGTTAGAGCGCGAGTAGTGCCGAGCGATCTTCTCAACCACCGCCACCACGCTGTCGGCAATGTCGCGCGTCCGCACCTCGTCGATGTCGGCTCCGAGACCGCAAGCACGGAGCCGACGCAGGATCGAGGATGTAACGAAGTCCTGCTCCACTCCTTGACTACCAGCCACTCGCAATCCGACAAAGTCGGCCGGGGTAACGCCGGTGAAATCGAGCCGGGTGGTCTCGGGGTCGATCACCACAAGGTGCCAACCGACATCCCGCGCGACACACGATTCAAACTGGGTGTTACGCAAGTCGGAACGCTCGAATCGGATGCCTACTAGGGAGGCGCCCCGTACCGACAGACCCGAAGTGTCGGCGTCCGCGAACGTCACGTTCTGCACCATTAGATGCTTTTCGGCTGTGCCGCGCAGTCGGAGGACTTCTGCCGCGAGAGTGCCAGCATTACGACCCACCACCTCCGCGAAGGAGTCGTTCGGGTCTACGGCCAGAGCGAGCACGGAGAGAACGTCCTGGCCGCTGCTGCCGGACTCGAGGACGCCGCCGACCGCCGCACGGGCGGCTTCGACGGGGAGGTTGGCGCGGCGCAGGATGGAAGCGGTCTCCTGGCTGCCTCGGATTAGTGCCTCCTCTATCGGCTTCGCCAGGAAGAAACCAAAGAACAGGTCGTGCTCGAACGCAACAGTGCCGGGCTTGGTGCCCAGCTTGAGCATGGCACGGCTGGCTGCGGCATCGACAAGGTTCTGCTGGGCCTCGGTGGGCAGCTCGTGGAGCTGGGCGAAAATTGACACCAGGTCGTGGAGCGTGGCGCGGTTGAGTTCACGGGTTTTCTGGCGCCACATCTCGATGGCGATCTCCGTGAGCAGTTCAACGTACTGCTCGCCACTTAGGTACTGACCGTGCTGGCCGACCAGTTTGCTGCTGACCTCGCGTTGGACGTAAGCGTCCACAAGCTGCCCGAGCAGTGGACGGCCGGACTCGATGGACTGGTTCTCCGCCTCCATCAGCTCGCAGGTTCGCGCCAGGAACAGGGGCTTGTCCAGCAGTGTGCCCTCCGCCTCGGGGCTGTCGCGCAGGGACCGCACCCGGGTGCGAACGGCCGGGGCGAAGCCCTGGAGGTAAGCATCGACCTCGACCGTGCCCCACAATCGCATCTCCACCGGAACAAGCGACCAAAGCAGGGAGCCGAGTTCGGAGCTGCTATTGGTTCTAGCAAGGAACTCCTGCTCGTAATAGACGCTGCGGGCAGCGGCGATCACCGAACCACGCCCGTCCAGTTCCTCGATGAACCCGGCGAGTGAGCCGAACGCTTCCTCATAGCTGCCCTGCCCGCCGATCAGCTCGTCAAAGCCGTCGACAATCAGCCGGAGCTGGCCGTGCCGCACCAGGCGAGCCACCGAGTGGTACGTCATCCGGGCCCGCAGGTCTTGGAGTTCAGTGGCCAGGGCTTCATTGAGGCGCGCCAGTCCGCGACCCTGGGCGCTGACATTGAAATATAGGTAGCTACTTTCGCCCCGCAAATAGCGGACCGCAGCCTCGTAGGTGAGCTCGGACAGCATCCGTGATTTGCCAGCGCCGGCGTCGCCGGTGACGAACACGATCTTCGTCGCTTCGTCCTCCGACACGGAGGAACGCTCGACGAGCGTCGCGGCATCCTCGTCGACGCCGCCGGAAAGGCGGGCACGGCCTGGGACGTAGCGGCCGCTGCGTTGGCGGCCGAGGACCTGAACGATGTTCTTGGCCAGGGCTCGCAGGTCGGCCAGTTCCGGTCCTGCAATAAAGGACGCGTAGTCAACACGCTTGCCGTCTTGTTCGACGACCCACTTCTCGCGGCTGCCGTCCCACGTGAACAACGCCTCGCGCTCATCGAAGTCATGCGACCAACGAACGAGAAGCCCGCCGCCCCGAGCTGTGATCTCCGGTTCTGTTCCCGGGTCCACAAAGGTCATCAGGTCCGCCCGCAATACCTCGGCGAACGCGGTTACATCAGCATTTACCATGTCGGCCATCCTGGTGCGTGACAGATCTCGATGTTCGAATAGCTCGTAAGCCACTGGTCATTACAGGACTGACCCGGGGCGCGCTTGCGCAACCAAATCATGCTGCGGGTCGGACGTGCGGTGGCGGCTAGTAGGCCAGGCAGCACGTCGTCGTCGCTGACGAGGATGGTTGGCTTACCTTCCAGGCTGTAACGCAGCGAGTCGGCGACGATCAGGCCGTCAACCATCTTCTGCATGGCCCTGGCTGGCTCTCCGGGATCGGCCTCGCGGGCAAGGCGGAAAGTACCCCGAATGCGAGTGTCCGGACGCCAAGCCGAGGAATGGGCCAGCTCTGGCTCGACCCGCAGACCATCGCGCCGCGTGTGAAAGTCAGCAAGGTGCGGAAGTGCCCATTCCCACTGTCTGGTTTCGCGCCCATTACGGAATAGCCACCCCCCGTAGAGACGCAGGTGCAGGTCCGTTACAAGCGGCCAGTGCTGCTTTATGGCTTGGCGAACCACGCTGTCTATCGCATGCAGTCCGTCATACACATCTGCGTCCGAGCGTGGCGCGGGGCACAGATTGCTGAAGTCAACGACGGCAACCGCGGCGAACGGTACGTCTTGCTCCGGGACGGCGGCTACGGCGCTGCTTGTCAAAATTCGGTCCCCCTGCACACCCGCCAGCCGGCCCCGAGCCGGGGCGCGGCGATCCGATGGCAGGATAGCGGTCCGCAAACCGGGCTCTGGCAGGTCGGACGGCGCAAAGAGGCGCCGCCGCTGGACGAACTGGAAGATCCGTCACATCCGTCGCATGGTCAGCCCCTGGACCGGTGCCTTGGCGCGTTACCTACCAATCACCACCACGGTCGGCCGCCGTCACACCCGGCAACGCCAACGACTCCACCTGGGCGCCGTGGACCACGACGAATTCGCAAACTAAAGCTGCACAACCGAGCTCCGATCTGAGCACATGAAACCTGCGAGATACAGGTCGGCAGCAACGCCCCTCGCAGACTCAATCTGCGAGGGACACGGAGATCCCGGTCCGGCCGGCCGGAACCGCGGACCACGCGGCTTCGGCTCCGGTCGCCCCGGCCGTCCGCCCGAAGCCGTCCGGACGGGGGACCACCGCGCCCGACCACCGGCCCTCACCGTCCTCCCGGCCCCCACCGGGACGACGAGCGGGCGACGCCTGCGCGTACCTCTACGCCAGCACCATGAGGCTCGTGGCCATTCCCGGCCACCGGGCCGCCCGGCGAGGCGGCCGGCGCCTCCCGCCCTTCCGTCCACCGACTGCCGGGCGGTCCGGGCGATCGCCCGGCGGTCCGGGTGAGCCGGGCGAAACCGCCTGGTCCCGGCGGGCGGGGGCGGGGAGGATGACCCGGATCAGCACCACCAGGACCGACCCGAGACCGGAGGCCTCGCCCATGCCCGCCACACACGCCCCCCACCCCGTCACGCTCGACCGACGCGAGGGGCCGTACGGCGAAGTCGTCCTGCGGGAACGCGGCGACGACTTCGAGATCATCGCCAACGGGTGCTTCCTGATGGACACCTCCGACGGGCGTTCCGAGCGGCTGCTGATCGACGCGGCGCTCGCCGCACTGCCCGACGACCGGCCGGGTCCCTCCGTACTCGTCGGCGGGCTGGGAGTGGGCTTCTCCCTGGTCAGGGCCGCCGCCCAGCCGCGGTGGGGCCGGATCCTCGTCGTCGAGCGCGAGCAGGCCATCGTGGACTGGCACACCGCCGGGCCGCTCGGCCGGATCTCCGCCGCCGCACTCGCCGACCCGCGGACCCGCATCCTGCGTACGGACCTGGTCGACCACCTCCGGACGACCACGGAGCGTTACGACGCACTGTGTCTGGACATCGACAACGGCCCGGACTGGACCGTCACCGAGGACAACGAAAGCCTCTATTCGCCCACCGGGCTGGCCGCCTGCCGGGCTCGGCTGACGCCCGGCGGAGTCCTCGCGGTGTGGTCCGCGCAGCCCTCCCCGGCCTTCGAGGAAGCGTTGCGGAATGCCGGATTCCACGCGGTACGGACCGAAGAAGTAGCCGTTGCCCGAGGTGTGCCGGACGTGGTCCATCTCGCCCGCGCGGCGCACTGAACCGCCTCGGCCCCGGAGCCCCCCGCGCCCCCACGGGCCGGGGCGCTCCGGGGTCGGACTCCGGCGTGGCCGAGGGGGTCACGGCTTCACGTCGGACAACACCCTGCGTAGCCGGGAGCCGCCCTCTGCCTCTACGCTGCTGACCGGCACAAGGGATCACCGACGACATCCACAAGCGATAACCGTGCCTCCGGGGGTATGGCCTCCGTGAGAACGGGCAGGGGCGGGGCGATGGAACAGACACACACCACCCACAACGGCGTCGCGGCCACCCCCGGGGCTCAGCGCCGGGTGCTGGTGGTCGAGGACGACGCGACGATCGTCGACGCCATCTCCGCGCGGCTGCGGGCCGAGGGCTTTCTGGTGCAGACCGCGCTGGACGGGCCGGCCGCGGTGGACGCGGCCGAGGCCTGGCAGCCCGACGTGATGGTGCTCGACATCATGCTTCCGGGCTTCGACGGCCTGGAGGTCTGCCGCCGCGTGCAGGCCCAGCGCCCTGTTCCGGTGCTGATGCTCACCGCACGCGACGACGAGACCGACATGCTCGTCGGCCTCGGGGTCGGCGCCGACGACTACATGACCAAGCCGTTCTCCATGCGTGAGCTCGCCGCGCGGGTCCACGTCCTGCTCCGCCGGGTCGAGCGCGCCGCACTGGCCGCCGTCACCCCGCGCAGCGGCATCCTGCGCCTGGGCGAACTGGAGATCGACCACGCCCAGCGCCGGGTCCGGGTACGCGCGGACGACGTCCACCTCACGCCGACCGAGTTCGACCTGCTGGTCTGCCTGGCCAACACCCCGCGCGCCGTACTCTCCCGCGAGCAGCTCCTGGCCGAGGTCTGGGACTGGGCGGACGCCTCCGGGACCCGTACGGTCGACAGCCACATCAAGGCCCTGCGCCGCAAGATCGGGGCCGAACGCATCCGTACCGTCCACGGCGTCGGGTACGCCCTGGAGACACCGGCGCCATGACGCGGCCCGGCTCCGGACTGCGGCCTTTCTCGATCAAGGCGAAGCTGGGCACGCTCGTCGTGATCTCGGTGTTCATCACGACGGGGCTGCTCATCGTCGCCCTGCGCACCAGGACCGAGTTCCGGTTCATCACGGTCTTCTCGGTGATAGCCACGCTGCTGATCACCCAGTTCGTGGCGCACGGCCTGACGGCCCCGCTCGACGAGATGCGGGCCGTGGCCCGGTCGATCTCGCACGGCGACTACACGCGGCGGGTGAGCGGCGCCGGGCGGCGTGACGAGCTCGGCGACCTGGCGCAGACGATCAACCGCATGGCGGACGACCTGGAGGCGGAGGACCAGCACCGCAAGGAACTGGTCGCCAACGTCTCCCACGAACTGCGGACACCCATCGCCGCGCTCCGGGCCGTCCTGGAGAACGTGGTGGACGGGGTGTCGGCCGCCGACCCCGAGACGATGCGGACGGCGCTGAAGCAGACCGAGCGCCTGGGCAGGCTGGTGGAGACCCTGCTGGACCTCTCCCGCCTGGACAACGGCGTGGTGACGCTGAAGGCGCGCCGCTTCGAGGTGTGGCCCTATCTGTCGGGCGTGCTGAAGGAGGCCAACCTCGCGACCTCGCAGCGCCGGCTCTCGTCGGGCTCCGGCAACCACACCCGTACGGACGTCCATCTGCATCTCGACGTGTCACCGCCCGAACTGACGGCGTACGCGGACGCCGAGCGGCTGCACCAGGTGGTCGCCAACCTGATCGACAACGCCGTCAAGCACAGCCCGCCGCACGGCCGGGTCACGGTGCTGGCGCGGCGCGGGGACCATCCCGAGTCGCTGGAGCTCGAGGTCATCGACGAGGGCCCGGGCATCCCGGAGACGGAGCGGCACCGGGTCTTCGAGCGGTTCAACCGGGGCCGGGCGCCGTCCCCGCACGGTCCCGGCAGCGACGGTGGCACCGGTCTGGGGCTGGCCATCGCCCGGTGGGCGGTGGACCTGCACGGCGGCCGCATCGGCGTGGCCGAATCAGCTCGCGGCTGCCGGATTCAAGTCACTCTTCCGGGGAACCCGCAGCTATGGGATTGACCCCGCGTTCGAACCCGAGGGCCTCGTTCTCCCCGAGGTCCGAGAAGAGATACGGTCCAGGGGGCCGTTCCCACGGCCTCGCGTACCCGAAGTGCAGCGGAACCCCGCTTGTTTCCCGCCATTTCATGCGCCGAAACCCGGCTTCCGATGTGATGTGCACGACGAAGACCGGCCCGGCCTGCACGTTACGGCTCGGGGGGCGTAGCCTTGATTTCCGCTGTCCATCACCTTGTGAAGCGGAAGAGGGCGGTTGCCGCCGTGTCGTCTCAGTCCCCCAGTAACTCGAGCATCTCGACCGATCAAGAAGCAGGCTCCGGGTCCAACCCGGCCGCCGCTTTCGGCCCCAATGAGTGGCTCGTCGACGAGATCTACCAGCAGTACCTGCAGGATCCCAATTCGGTCGATCGCGCCTGGTGGGACTTCTTCGCCGACTACAAGCCGGGCGCGTCCGGCACGGCGGACAAGCCCGTTCCCACAGCTGCGGCCGCGCCGGCCGCGACGGCCGTGAACGCGGTCGACAACGCCGCTCCGGCGAAGGCCCCGGCACCCGCGGCTCCGGCTCCGGCCGAGGCGGCTCCCGCCCCGGCCGCACAGCCCGCGGCGCCGGTCAAGGCGGCCGCCCCCGCCAAGGCGGCCGCACCGGCGAAGGCCGCCCCGGCGCCCGCCGAGGACGAGACCCCCACCGAGGCCCCGGCCGGCCCCGAGTACGTGACGCTGCGCGGTCCGTCGGCCGCCGTCGCGAAGAACATGAACGCCTCGCTCGAGCTGCCGACGGCCACGTCCGTCCGCGCCGTTCCGGTGAAGCTGCTGTTCGACAACCGCATCGTCATCAACAACCACCTCAAGCGCGCCCGCGGCGGGAAGATCTCCTTCACCCACCTCATCGGGTACGCGATGGTGCAGGCCCTCAAGGCCATGCCGTCGATGAACTACTCCTTCGCGGTCAAGGACGGCAAGCCGACCCTGGTCAAGCCGGAGCACATCAACCTCGGCCTGGCCATCGACCTGGTCAAGCCGAACGGCGACCGCCAGCTGGTCGTCGCGGCCATCAAGAAGGCCGAGACGCTCAACTTCTTCGAGTTCTGGCAGGCGTACGAGGACATCGTCCGCCGCGCCCGCGTCGGCAAGCTGGGCATGGACGACTTCACCGGTGTCACCGCCTCGCTGACCAACCCCGGCGGCATCGGCACCGTCCACTCGGTGCCCCGCCTGATGCCCGGACAGGGCCTCATCATGGGCGTCGGTGCGATGGACTACCCGGCCGAGTTCCAGGGCACCTCGCAGGACACGCTGAACAAGCTCGGCATCTCGAAGGTCATGACGCTGACCTCGACCTACGACCACCGGGTCATCCAGGGTGCCGCGTCGGGCGAGTTCCTGCGCGTCCTGTCCCAGCTGCTGCTCGGCGAGAACGACTTCTACGACGAGATCTTCAAGGCGCTGCGCATCCCCTACGAGCCGGTCCGCTGGCTCAAGGACATCGACGCGTCGCACGACGACGACGTCACCAAGGCGGCGCGGGTCTTCGAGCTGATCCACTCCTACCGGGTCCGCGGCCACGTCATGGCCGACACCGACCCGCTGGAGTACCGCCAGCGCAAGCACCCCGACCTGGACATCACCGAGCACGGTCTCACCCTCTGGGACCTGGAGCGCGACTTCGCGGTCGGCGGCTTCGCCGGCAAGACGCTGATGAAGCTCCGCGACATCCTCGGTGTGCTGCGTGAGTCGTACTGCCGCACCACCGGCATCGAGTTCATGCACATCCAGGAGCCGAAGGAGCGCAAGTGGCTCCAGGACCGGGTGGAGCGCCCGCGTCCGAAGCCCGAGCGCGAGGAACAGCTCCGCATCCTGCGCCGCCTGAACGCCGCCGAGGCGTTCGAGACATTCCTGCAGACCAAGTACGTCGGCCAGAAGCGGTTCTCCCTGGAGGGCGGCGAGTCCGTCATCCCGCTGCTCGACGCCGTCATCGACTCCGCGGCCGAGGCCCGCCTCGACGAGGTCGTCATCGGCATGGCCCACCGCGGCCGCCTGAACGTCCTGGCGAACATCGTCGGCAAGTCGTACGCGCAGATCTTCCGGGAGTTCGAGGGCAACCTCGACCCGCGGTCGATGCACGGCTCCGGCGACGTGAAGTACCACCTGGGCGCCGAGGGCACCTTCACCGGGCTGGACGGCGAGCAGATCAAGGTCTCGCTGGCCGCCAACCCCTCGCACCTGGAGGCCGTCGACCCGGTCCTGGAGGGCATCGCCCGCGCCAAGCAGGACATCATCAACAAGGGCGGTACGGACTTCACGGTCCTGCCCGTCGCGCTCCACGGGGACGCGGCCTTCGCCGGGCAGGGCGTCGTGGCCGAGACGCTCAACATGTCCCAGCTGCGCGGCTACCGCACCGGCGGCACCGTGCACGTGGTGATCAACAACCAGGTCGGCTTCACCGCCGCACCCGAGTCCTCGCGCTCCTCGATGTACGCCACGGACGTGGCCCGCATGATCGAGGCGCCGATCATCCACGTCAACGGTGACGACCCGGAGGCCGTGGTCCGCGTCGCGCGCCTGGCCTTCGAGTACCGCCAGACGTTCAACAAGGACGTCGTGATCGACCTCATCTGCTACCGCCGCCGCGGTCACAACGAGGGCGACAACCCGGAGTTCACCAACCCGCAGATGTACACCCTGATCGACAAGAAGCGCTCGGTGCGCAAGCTGTACACCGAGTCCCTCATCGGTCGGGGCGACATCACGCTGGAAGAGGCCGAGCAGGCGCTGCAGGACTTCCAGGGCCAGCTGGAGAAGGTCTTCGCGGAGGTCCGCGAGGCCACCTCGGCTCCCTCCCAGCCGCATGTGCCCGACGTCCAGGCGCAGTTCCCGGTGGCCGTGACCACCGCGGTCTCCCCGGAGGTCGTGAAGGTGATCGCCGAGTCGCAGGTGAACATCCCCGACGGGATCACCGTCCACCCGCGTCTGCTGCCGCAGATGCAGCGCCGCGCGGCCTCGGTGGAGAACGGCACCATCGACTGGGGCATGGGCGAGACCCTCGCGATCGGCTCGCTGCTGATGGAGGGCACCCCGGTCCGGCTCGCCGGACAGGACACCCGCCGCGGCACGTTCGGGCAGCGTCACGCCGTCCTCGTCGACCAGAAGACGGGCGAGGACTACACCCCGCTGCTCTACCTCTCCGACGAGCAGGCCCGTTACAACGTCTACGACTCGCTGCTCAGCGAGTACGCGGCGATGGGCTTCGAGTACGGCTACTCGCTGGCCCGTCCGGAATCGCTGGTCATCTGGGAGGCCCAGTTCGGCGACTTCGTCAACGGCGCCCAGACCGTCGTGGACGAGTTCATCTCCTCGGCCGAGCAGAAGTGGGGCCAGACCTCCGGCGTCACCCTGCTGCTCCCGCACGGTTACGAGGGCCAGGGCCCGGACCACTCGTCCGCCCGCCCGGAGCGCTTCCTCCAGCTCTGCGCGCAGAACAACATGACGGTCGCGATGCCGACGCTCCCGTCGAACTACTTCCACCTCCTGCGGTGGCAGGTGCACAACCCGCACCACAAGCCGCTGATCGTCTTCACCCCGAAGTCGATGCTCCGCCTCAAGGCGGCCGCGTCGAAGGTGGAGGAGTTCACCACCGGCGGCTTCCGCCCGGTGATCGGCGACGAGTCGGTGAAGGCCGAGGCGGTCCGCAAGGTCGTCTTCGTCTCCGGGAAGCTCTACTACGACCTCGACGCCGAGCGCGAGAAGCGGGGCGACACGGAGACCGCGATCATCCGTCTGGAGCGCCTGTACCCGCTGCCGGGCGCCGAGATCCAGGCCGAGATCGCCAAGTACCCGAACGCCGAGAAGTACCTCTGGGCCCAGGAGGAGCCGGCGAACCAGGGTGCGTGGCCGTTCATCGCTCTCAACCTGATCGACCACCTGGACCTGGCCGTCGGCGCCGATGTGCCGCACGGCGAGCGCCTGCGCCGCATCTCGCGTCCGCACGGCTCGTCCCCGGCGGTCGGCTCGGCCAAGCGCCACCAGGCCGAGCAGACGCAGCTGGTCGCCGAGGTCTTCGAGGCCTGATCCCGGGGGCCGTCGGGGACCGAGGTCGCCGACGGCCCCTCCGGCCGCTGTACGAGGGCCCGGCCCCGCGCTTCGCGCGCGGGGCCGGGCCCTCGTCCGGTACGGCCGTCCCGGACCGCGTCCGGCGGTTCCCGTACGCCCTACCCTTGCAATGACCACAACCGTCCCCACCCGGAGCGAGCACAGGCATGTATTTCACGGACCGCGGCATCGAGGAACTGGAGAAGCGGCGCGGTGAGGAGGAGGTCACCTTCGAGTGGCTCGCCGAGCAGCTGCGTACGTTCGTCGACCTCAACCCCGACTTCGAGGTTCCCGTCGAACGCCTCGCGACCTGGCTGGCCCGGCTGGACGACGAGGAAGAGGACGATTAGTCACCGCGGGGGGCCGTTCACGGCCCCCCGGCCCGCTCCTCCCCTGAACCTGTTGTACGCGAGCGCCGACCCGCCCTGCAGCAGGAGGATCAGGCCGGCCGCGAGCCAGCCGCCGCTGCGCCGGCGGGCACCCCACAGGGTGAGCGGCAGCCCTGCGGCGACCTGCGCCGCGGCCACCGCGCGGGCCTTCGGGCCGAGGATCCACGGGCCGAGGCTGCCGCTCTCCAGGGCGTCGAGTTCCCGTCGCACGGCATCGCGCCGGCCGCCCCACTCGATCTGCCGCACCTCGCGGTGGGCCCCTGCGGAGGCACGCAGCCGGTCGGCCGGTTCACCCGGCGACAGTCCGGGCGGCAGCGACAGTCCGGTGCGGGCGAGGACGGCCAGCAGCCCGCGGAGCCGGGCGTCGGCGTCGGCCTCCGGGTCCGGACGTGTGAGGGTGTCGAGCACCTGGGCGTCCAGGACGGGGTCCAGGCCAAGGCGGGCGGCGAACGACCGCATGGCCTCGTCCTCACCGGCCGGGGTGCCGTCGGCCAGCCAGACGTAGCCGACGGGGCGGCGGAAGCCCGCGGCCAGGATGTACCCGGACCTGTCGCCGTCCCACCACAGGGCGACCGCGGGCCAGGCCGAGCCCACGGCGAGCGCCGTGGCCCAGCCGCCTACGACCCGGTCGACGGGCTCCTGGCCCGTGTCGCCCGTCGCGGCGGCACCCGCCTCGTGGCCCTCCGGCTGCCAGGGCTTCCCCTCGGGGACGAGCGCACTCCAGCCGTCCCCTGCGGGCACGAGCAGCATGCGCTCCCGCAGGAGATGGGCCACAGGCCGTACGGTCTCGGGGTCGGCCCGGCACAGCAGCAGAGCGCCCACGGATGTCGCGGTCATGCTCCACACGCTAGGGCAATGTGCCCATGTATGAGCTGTTTGAGCCCTTGAGGGGCGACCCGCCCGCCTCCGTCACCTCGCCGGACCACCTTCCGGATCACCCTTGACTTCACGGATCCGCGATATATCGTGTTCCCAGAAGACGCGATATGTTGCGTCATGCCGCACTCCAGGGAGGCCGGATCCATGCCCGAGTCGAGGTGGAACGTCGCCGAGCCGCAGAGGCTCACCTTCGGCGAGCCCGTGACAGCGCTTCACGTGCGCATAGTCGACGGCACGGTCAACGTCGTCGGCACCGACGAGTCGACCGCACGCCTGGAGGTCTCCGAGGTCGAGGGCCCGCCTCTGGTCGTGACCCAGCGGGACGGCACGATCACCGTGGCCTACGAGGACCTGCCCTGGAAGGGATTCCTCACCTGGCTCGACCGCAAGGCTCCGCGCCGGCGGGCCGTCGTCTCGCTCGCCGTACCCTCCGGCGCGGCGGTCGAGGTGGGGGTCATCGGTGCCGGGGCGGTGGTCTCCGGGATCCGAGGACGCGCGGAACTGCGCGGCATCACGGGCGATACCACCCTGGTCGGCCTCACAGGCGCGGTGCGCGCCGAGACCGTCTCCGGCAGCCTCGAGGCGCAGGGCGTCATCGGGGACCTGCGCTTCCAGTCCGTGTCCGGCGACCTGACGGTCGTCGACGGCGCCGGCACCTCGGTCCGGGCCGAGTCCGTCACCGGTGACATGGTGCTGGACCTCGACACGTCGGACAGGCCGACGGACATCCGGCTGACCACGGTCTCCGGCGAGGTCGCCATCCGGCTACCGCACCCGGCCGACGCCAGGGTCGAGGCGAACACGGCGAGCGGCGCGGTCTCCAACGCGTTCGAGGCCCTCCGGGTCAGCGGTCAGTGGGGTGCGAAGAAGATCACCGGAACTCTCGGGGCGGGCACGGGGAAGCTGAAGGCCACCACCGTCTCCGGGTCGATCGCCCTGCTGCGCCGCCCACCCGCCGAGGACGACGACCTGCTCGACGCCGAGCCGACCGGAAAGGTGCTCTGACATGGCTCCTGTATTCGCCCACGGCCGTCTGCGCCTCTACCTCCTGAAGCTGCTGGACGAGGCCCCGCGCCACGGCTACGAGGTGATCAGGCTCCTGGAGGAGCGCTTCCAGGGGCTGTACGCACCGTCGGCCGGCACGGTGTATCCGCGGCTGGCCAAGCTGGAGGCCGAGGGCCTGGTCACCCATGCCACCGAGGGCGGCCGCAAGGTCTACTCGATCACCGATGCCGGACGCGCCGAGCTGGCGGGCCGCAGCGGCGAGCTGGCCGATCTGGAACTGGAGATCCGGGAGTCCGTCTCCGAGCTAGCGGCCGAGATCCGCGACGACGTGCGCGGTGCGGCGGGCAAGCTGCGCAGCGAGATGCGTGCTGCGGCGTCCGAGTCCCGGCACGCACCGGGCGGCGGACGGAGCGGCTGGGAACCCGACTTCGGGGAGAACCTCCGCGAGAGCGAGGCCTGGCGCACCGCCAAGGAAGAGCTGCGCAAGGCCAAGCACGAATGGAAGGAACAGGCCCGCCGGGCGATGGACGAGTCACGGCGGGCCCGCGAGGACGCCGAGCAGGCCCGGCGTCAGGCCCAGGAGGCTCACGAGAAGGCACGTGAGCAGATGCAGAACGCCGCACGCCAGGTACAGGAGCACTTCGCCCGGGGCGACTGGCCGACGGGTGTGCGGGAAGGACTGGCCGAGATCACCGGGCAGCTCGGCGGCTTCGCCAGGACGGGCACCTGGCCGTCGTACAGCAGGCCGGACCCTGCGGCCCCGGACATCGAGTGGGCCGCGGACACGGCGTCCACAGGAGATCCGGCCCGCGATCTGGACCGTCTGCTGGACCGGTTCCGCGATGACGTCCGGGACGCCGCCCGGGACCACGGCGTCACCGACGCCCAGCTCACGGAGGCCCGCGGTCACCTCGCGGCAGCAGCGACCCGGATAGACACGCTCCTGCGGAAGCCGGCGGGGGACGGGGCGGCTTCACGGAAGAAGCCCTGACCGCCCGCTCGCCTCCGGCCGCCCGCCGGTGGTCCCCGGTCCGCCCTCCCACCGTCCGCCCGCTCACCCTCCGGCGACGGGAGGGCGGACGGAGGGTGGGAGGGGTGGACACGGTGGGGAGGGGGCGCAGGCCCGCTCCCCCGCCCGGGCCGCAGCCCTGCGCCGTACACGGGCTGGACCGGGGCCTCAGCAGGAGGCCTCGTGGAGTGCCGGGCCCGCCGACGCTGCCGTCACGAGGTGCTGAGCACGATCTTCCCGAACAGTTCTCCGGTGGCGAGGCGCTCGAACCCCTCACGGGCCCGGTCCAGCGGCAGGGTCGCGTCGATGACGGGCCGGACCCCGGTGGCCGAACAGAAGGCCAGCAGGTCCTCGAGTTCGTCCTTGGTACCCATCGTGGAGCCGACCACCTTGAGCTCCAGGAAGAAGATCCGGGTCAGCTCGGCGTGCGGCGGCCGGTCGCCGCTGGTGGCGCCCGAGATGACCAGCGTGCCTCCGGGGCGTAGCGACTTGACCGAGTGGGACCAGGTGGCGGCCCCGACCGTCTCGACGACGGCGTCGACCCTCCGGGGCAGCCGTGCACCGGGCTCGTACGCCTCGACGGCGCCCAGCTCGACGGCCCGCTCGCGCTTGGCCTTGTCACGGCTGGTGGCGAACATCCTGAGGCCGGCGGCTTTGCCCAGCACGATCGCGGCCGTGGCCACGCCACCGCCCGCGCCCTGGACGAGTACGGAGTCGCCCGGCCGGACACCCGCGTTGGTGAAGAGCATCCGGTAGGCCGTCAGCCAGGCGGTCGGCAGACAGGCCGCCTGCTCGAAGGTCAGTTCCTTCGGCTTGGGAAGCACGTTCCAGCTGGGGACGGTGACCAGTTCGGCGAAGGTGCCCTGGTAGCGCTCGGTCAGGATGGAGCGGGGCTCGTCCGGACCGACCCCGTGGCCCGTCTGGCCGATCACGGAGTGCAGGACCACCTCGTTGCCGTCCTGGTCGATCCCGGCGGCATCGCAGCCGAGGATCATCGGCAGCTTGTCCTCGGCGAGGCCGACGCCCCGCAGGGACCAGAGGTCGTGGTGGTTGAGCGAGGCGGCCCTGACCTGGACGGTGGTCCATCCGGGTCGCGGCTCCGGTGCCGGGCGTTCGCCCAGTTCGAGTCCGTCGAGGGGCTGGTCACGGTCGATGCGTGCGGCGTAGGCGGCGAACATGGCCACGACCCTAGGGCGTGACGCCCCGTGACGTAACCGTTCGATGGTGTGACGCACACCCCAGCCGGAAGGCGGCCGGACACGACGGGCGGGCGGTGCGGCCGGTCCGGAGCGGGCGACGCGGGGCGGGGGCGGTCCGCTCGGCGGACCCGTCCCCCGCCCCGCTTCACCGCGTCAGCGGCGGGCGACGCCCTCGGCCCGCGCGGCCGCGGCCACGGCTGCGGTGACGGCCGGTGCGACCCGCTCGTCGAACGGCGACGGGATCACGTAGTCCGCCGCCAGCTCCTCGCCGACGACGTCCGCCAGCGCGTTCGCCGCTGCGATCTTCATGCCTTCGGTGATCCGGGAGGCCCGGACCTGCAGCGCACCGGCGAAGATGCCCGGGAACGCCAGCACGTTGTTGATCTGGTTCGGGTAGTCCGACCGCCCGGTCGCCACGACGGCCGCGTACTTGTGCGCGATGTCGGGGTGAACCTCCGGGGTCGGGTTGGCCATGGCGAAGACGAACGCACCGGGGGCCATCGAGGCGACGGCCGGCTCGGGGACGGTACCGCCGGAGACGCCGATGAACACGTCGGCGCCCGCCAGCGCCGTCTCCAAGGGGCCCGAGAGGCCCGCCCGGTTCGTGAGCTCGGCGAGCTCGCGCTTGACGTCCGTGAGGTCGTCCCGGTCCCGGCTGACGATGCCCTTGCGGTCGGCGACGGCGACGTCACCGATGCCCGCCTCCAGGAGGAACTTGGCGATGGCCACACCGGCCGCGCCCGCCCCGGAGATGACGCCGCGCAGCTCGCCGAGCGTCCGACCGGACAGCTTGGCCGCGTTGCGCAGCGCCGCGAGCGTCACGACGGCCGTGCCGTGCTGGTCGTCGTGGAAGACCGGGATGTCGAGGCGCTCCTGGAGCTTGCGCTCGATCTCGAAGCACCGGGGCGCCGAGATGTCCTCCAGGTTGACTCCGCCGAAGGACGGCGCCAGCCGCACGACGGTCTCCACGATCTCGTCCGCGTCGGTGGTGGCGAGCGCGATCGGCACCGCGTCGACCCCGCCGAACTGCTTGAAGAGGATCGCCTTGCCCTCCATCACCGGGAGGGACGCCTCGGGGCCGATGTCCCCCAGGCCGAGCACTGCCGTGCCGTCCGTCACGACGGCGACGACCTGCGACTTCCAGGTGTAGTCGTGGACGAGTTCTGGATGGTCCGCGATGGCGCTGCACACCTTGGCCACGCCGGGCGTGTACGCGAGGGACAGGTCGTCCTTGTCCCGGATCGGGACGGTGGCCTGCACGGCCATCTTCCCGCCGCGGTGCAGGGCGAAAGCCGGATCGAAGGGCTCTTCCGCACCGGTGAGTCCGTCCGCGTCGGCCGTACCGTGCGTCTTGCTGTCGCTGCGAGGATTGACGATCTCCGCTGCCATTGTGTTGACCCCTTAAGTCTTCATCAGTTGAGGGTGGCCACTCCTGGTTGAGGAGGGGTGGGCGGGCACCGCGTACGTTCCCGGCCCCGAGCGGTTGGCCCGCTCCGGCTGAGGAGTCACCTACGCGCGGGCGCGCCGCACACGCGCCCTGAGCCCCGGATGAGGGGTGTAAAGGTCTTTCTTACCGGACGGACCGGGCCTCGGACGAGTCGGTATCGAGGCGGTGACATGACTCATAGTCGAATATCTGGACAAGTCCACTAAGCGCCACAAAGGTCGTCCGAAGGCTGAGACGCACCGGAGATCCTCCGGAGGGGGAGCTCGGATTCCAACAGATGGTCCGGCCATGAGGTACCGGCCTGTTGAGGTTCGGGGGTCGCCCGTTATCCGATTTTGACATGCCTGGCCCCCTGAATGGGCTAGCCCGAATGGCAAGATGCCGTCATCACGCAAGGTGCGGCACTCGAAGGTGCGTGCGCATCCATCTGACCAGCACCCCTCACCGCCGGAGGATTCCGACCATGACCGCAAGCTTCACCTGCCGTTCGACCGCGAAGTCCCGGATTGCCGCGGTCTGCGCAGTCGCGGTCGCGGGCACCCTGCTGCTGACCGCCTGCGGCGACCAGACCGACACCGGCAGCAAGAAGGACTCGGGTACGGCCGCCGCCAAGGACGCCCCGCTCTCCGACCTCCTGCCCCAGGCGGTCAAGGACAAGGGCGAGATCAAGGTCGGCTCCGACATCGCGTACCCGCCGGTGGAGTTCAAGGACAAGTCCGGCAAGACGGTCGGCATCGACCCCGATCTCGGTGACGCCCTCGGCAAGCAGCTCGGAGTGAAGTTCGTCTTCGAGAACGGCACCTTCGACACGCTGCTCACGGGCCTGCGCTCCAAGCGCTACGACCTGGCGATGTCGGCGATGACCGACACCAAGGACCGCCAGGAGGGCGTGGACTCCGAGACCAGGAAGAAGGTCGGCGAGGGCGTCGACTTCGTCGACTACTTCACCGCCGGTGTGTCGATCTACACCAAGAAGGGCGACGACAAGGGAATCAAGACCTGGTCGGACCTCTGCGGCAAGAAGCTCGTGGTGCAGCGGGGCACGGTCTCCCACGACCTCGCCAAGGCCGAGAACGCCAAGTGCGGCAGCAAGGGCAAGATAAGCATCGAGCCGTTCGACAACGACCTCGAGGCCCAGACCCGCCTGCGCGGCGGCGGCGCCGACGCCGGCTCCTCCGACTTCCCGGTCGCCGCCTACGCGGTGAAGACCTCGGGCGGCGGCAACGACTTCCAGCTGGTCGGCGAGCAGGTCGAGGCGGCCCCGTACGGCATCGCCGTCGCCAAGGGCAACGACGAGCTGACCAAGGCGGTGCAGGCCGCCCTGGACGCGCTGATCAAGAACGGCGAGTACGGGAAGATCATCGCCAAGTGGGGTGTCGAGGCCGGAGCGGTCACCGAGGCCAAGATCAACGGCGGGTCGTGACCGGCGACCGGGCACCGAAAGGCACACCTGTGACTGACATCAAGAAGGCGGGCCCGGCGGCCACCCCGCTCACCCCGCCGACGGGGCCGGAGGCGATCCAAGCCATCCCGGTGCGTCACTACGGCCGGTACGTCTCGGCGGTCGTCGCCCTCGGCCTGCTGGCCTCGCTCGTCTACGCGTTCGCCCAGGGCGACATCAACTGGGGCGCCATCCCGGACTACTTCTTCGACGACCAGATCCTCGAAGGCGTCAAGAACACCGTCGTCATCACCGTCCTGGCAATGCTCATCGGCGTGGTGCTCGGCATCGTCCTCGCGGTGATGCGGCTGTCCAAGAACCCGGTGACCTCCGCCATCGCGTGGGGGTACATCTGGTTCTTCCGCGGCACCCCGGTGTACGTGCAGCTGCTGGTCTGGTTCAACCTCGGCATCGTCTTCGAGTACATCAACCTCGGGCCGATCTACAAGGACGAGTGGTCGTCCTTCATGACTCCGTTCCTCTGCGCGCTGCTGGGCCTCGGGCTCAACGAGGCCGCGTACATGGCGGAGATCTGCCGGGCCGGCCTCCAGTCCGTCGACGAGGGTCAGACCGAGGCGGCGCACGCGCTGGGCATGAGCCACAACAAGACGCTGCGCCGGATCGTCGTCCCGCAGGCGATGCGCGTGATCGTGCCGCCGACGGGCAACGAGGTCATCAACATGCTGAAGACCTCGTCGCTGGCGGTCGCCGTCCAGTACACCGAACTGCTGCGCTCCACCCAGAACGTCTCGCAGACCTCGGGTGCCACCGTGGAGATGCTGTTCCTGGCCGCGGCCTGGTACATGGTCCTCACCTCCCTGCTCAGCATCGGCCAGTACTACCTGGAGCGGTACTACGCGCGGGGGTCCAGCCGCAGCCTGCCGGACACCCCGTTCCAGAAGATCAGGGCCACCATGCTCTCGCTGGGCCGCCCGAAGGGAGGCGCCGCATGACCGCCATGGTGAAGGCCGAAGGCGTACACAAGTCCTTCGGGCCCGCGCACATCCTCAAGGGCATCGACCTGGAGGTCGCCCCCCGCGAGGTCTTCTGCCTGATCGGCCCGTCCGGTTCCGGCAAGTCGACGTTCCTGCGGTGCATCAACCACCTGGAGAAGATCAACGCCGGGCGGCTGTCCGTCGACGGAGAACTGGTCGGCTACCGCCAGAAGGGCGACAAGCTCTACGAGCTCAAGGACAGCGAAGTCGCCCTGAAGCGCCGGGACATCGGCATGGTCTTCCAGCGCTTCAACCTGTTCCCGCACATGACGGCGATCGAGAACGTCATGGAGGCGCCGATCCAGGTCAAGGGGGAGTCCAAGGCCGTCGCCCGCGCCCGCGCGGAGCGTCTCCTGGACCGGGTCGGGCTGTCCGACAAGGCGAAGAACTACCCGTCCCAGCTCTCCGGCGGTCAGCAGCAGCGGGTGGCCATCGCCCGGGCGCTGGCCATGGAGCCGAAGCTGATGCTCTTCGACGAGCCGACCTCGGCGCTCGACCCGGAACTGGTCGGTGACGTCCTGGACGTCATGCGCGGGCTGGCCGAGGACGGTATGACGATGGTCGTCGTCACGCACGAGATGGGCTTCGCCCGCGAGGTCGGTGACGCGCTGGTCTTCATGGACGACGGAGTGGTGGTCGAGTCGGGCCACCCGCGCGACGTCCTGACGAACCCGCAGCACGAGCGGACGAAGTCGTTCCTGTCGAAGGTGCTGTAGCCGCACGCGGGTGCCACGGCGACAGGCGCGCGCACGGCCACCGCAGGGCGGTACGGGACCGGTCCCGTACCGCCCTGCGGTGCGTTCCCCCTGCCCGGGCAGCCGGTCCGGGCATCGGCTACTTCAGGGCCAGCACCACGCTGTCCGACGGCGAGGACCAGACGACCCGCGCCTCGGCGAAGCCGGCTGCCCGCAGGGTGCGGGCGTGCCATTGCGGAGACGGCATGTCACCGTCCGCGTGGTCGCCGTAGAGGGCGAGACGTTCGGCGGTCGGTCCCGCGAGGACGGGGTCCTCGGCGGCGAGGGCCCACCACTCGGACCAGTCCACGGCGCCCTCGGCCTTGGCCCGGTCCATGGCGGCGTGCCGATGGGCGCGCTCGGCCGCGTTGATGCGCGGAGTTCCGGTGTCGATCATGTGGTCGGCGTTCATGAAGACCCCGCCGTCCCGGACCAGCGTGCCGATCTGTCCGTACAGCGCGGTCAGCGGTTCCTCGTGGAGCCAGTGGAGGGCCGTCGCCGTGAGGACGGCGTCGTAGGAGGGGTGCGGCAGCCGCTCGGTCCAGGCCGGGTCCTTGAGATCCGCGGTGACGAAGGTGACCCGGTCGTCCCCGTCGAACGTGCCGCAGGCGATGGCGAGCAGCGCGGGGTCGAGATCGACACCGGTCGAGGTGGCACGGGGGAACCGCTTCAGGAGCCGGTCCGTGATACTTCCCGTACCGCACGCGAGGTCGAGTACTCTCGGCGCGGTTCCCACCGTGGCCTCGACCATGTCCAGCATCACCCGGAACCGCTCCTCGCGGTCCGGCATGTACCACTCCTGCTGGCGGTCCCAGCTCTCCTGCCAGGACCGCCAGGCGCCGCCGGCCGCTTGCTCCGTCATCTCGACCTCCATGTGACACCCCCGCGCATGTAATACCCGTCAGCGAGTACCAGCCATTACACTGGCCGACGCATCGACCATAGACCGACGCCGTAAGGACTGCAAGTGGAACTGGCCTATTACTCGGATTACGCCGTGCGTCTGGTCAACACCGAGGAGCCGGCCCGCGGCAAGGACGCCCTCACCTCGGTCGAGGCCGTCCGCGAGCTCTTCGGGGTGAACGCGCAGGCGGCCCGCCGCGCGACCGATGCGGACGTGACCCGTTTCCGTTCGGTACGGGCGCGACTGCGCGCGGTCTTCCAGGCCGCGGACAGCGGCGACGAGACCCTCGCGGTCGACCTGCTCAACTCCCTGCTGCTGGAATTCCCGGTGAGCCCGCAGATCTCCGGCCACGACACCCGGGACGAGGACGGCAAACCGGACTGGCACATGCACCTCGCCGACCATCCGTCCAACGCGACGGCAGGGTACGCGGCGATCGCGGCGATGGGCCTCGCCTTCCACCTCACCTCGCACGGCGTGGACCGGCTCGGCCTGTGCGAGGCGGCGCCCTGCCGCAACGCCTACCTCGACACCTCCACCAACCGGTCGAGGCGGTACTGCTCCGACCGCTGCGCGACCCGGGCCAACGTGGCCGCCTACCGGGCCCGCAAGCGCCTGGAGACGGAACGGTCCGAGGAGACGGGCCGCAGCGCGGACACCGCCCACGCCAGCAGCCCGAACACCGACCGCTGATCCTTGCGCAGCGGCCGGTAGCGCGCCCGTACCCGGGCGAGCACCAGTTCCTCGGGCACCGTCCCGTAGTCCGTGCTGTCACCGCCGGCGAACGAGTTGTCGCCCAGCACCCACCAGCCGTTGCCGCGCCGTTCGGCGGCCCGCTTGACCACCAGCAGGTCCTGCTGGAACGGGTGACGCAGGATCACCACGTCCCCCGGCCGCACCGGCGCGCCGTGCTGCACCAGCAGCCAGTCCCCGTGGTAGAGCGTCGGCACCATCGAGGGCCCCGTCACCTCCACCACCTGGAGCGAGTTCTTCCGCGCCCGCCCCTGCGCCGCTTCCGGCATCTGTGACACCTCCCGGTCCGTCCTCCGGTACACCGCTGCGCGCACCGCTCAGTGGTTTCGGCCACCGGTCACCTCCTGACCCTGGACTTTTGGCCTAAGCCCATGGGGGCAGCCGCAAAAAGCGGGCGCCCACGGAGTAATGTCCCACCTGAGAAGACGATCACGAGGAAGGACAGCTCCATGCTTTCCCGCCTGTTTGCCCCCAAGGTGAAGGTCAGCGCTCACTGCGACCTGCCCTGCGGCGTGTACGACCCCGCCCAGGCCCGCATCGAGGCCGAGTCGGTCAAGGCCGTCCAGGAGAAGTACCAGGCCAATGAGGACGCGGACTACCGCACGCGCGCCATTCTGATCAAGGAACAGCGTGCCGAGCTCGCGAAGCACCACGTCTCGGTGCTCTGGAGCGACTACTTCAAGCCCCCGCACTTCGAGAAGTACCCGGAGCTGCACCAGCTGGTCAACGACACCCTCAAGGCGCTCTCCGCGGCCAAGGCGTCGAACGACCCGGCCACGGGCCAGAAGGCTCTGGACCTGATCGCCCAGATCGACACGATCTTCTGGGAGACCAAGAAGGCCTGACCCGGTCGGCGTTCCGCTGGATCGAGGTGTCCGCGCCCGGTCCGCAGAGTCTCCCCCGGGAGACCCTCGCGGGCCGGGCGCGGTCGTTCACCCGTCCGCCCGGAACGTCAGGCCGTGGCCGGCCGGCGGTGTCCGGCCGGGCGGTTGCCGGCCCCGCCCCGGACGGCGCCACGGCCACCGCGGAGAACGGCTCCCACGGCCACCGCGCGTGACGGCTCCCACCGCGAGCGGGTACCGGCCGCACCGCGTCCCTCCGGAGCCTGAGCCGAGTCTCGCCCCCTGCCCCGGCCCCCGGCCACCCGGCCGCGACGGAGCCGGCCCCTCACCGGGCTGCGGTCTCCTCCCCCGCCCCCGGACCGGTCCAGGGCCGCACCTCCACCACGGCGCTCACCGGCAGCGGTCCGTAGAGGTGCGGGAACTCCTCGCCGCCGGGCGTCAGGGCCTCGTAGCGCACGGGGACGCCCAGCCGGTCCGGGTCGATGACCAGCACGACCAGGCCCTCGTGGGCCGTCCCGTAGAGCGCCCGGGCCACACCGGGAAGCTGGTGGGGCAGCGAGCAGTGGATGAAGCCCTCCTCCGCCAGGGTGCGGCCGCGGGTGGACATCTCGTACGTCCCGGCCCTGAGGGCGGCCTCCCACAGGGGCTCTTCGGTGAGGTGCAGCAACTGTTCGCTCATCCGGCTACGTTAAGGGTTTTCGGACGTCACGAGGAGCTGTGCCTCGGTCCTCGGGTCGAGGCCGAGCCGGGGCCGGTCCGGGCGCTGGGGCGCGGTGCCGCCGTGCTCCCGCAGCCAGGTCCAGGTGTCGGCGACCGTCTCCCCGACGGGTCTGCAACGCAGCCCGGCCGCCTCCGCCTTGGCGACGTCGCCCCGGTGCAGGGTGTCGTACAGCTCTCCGGCGGGCAACCAGACGGGCAGGTCGGTCCAGGGCTCGACGCCTGCCCCGAGAAGCACCTCCGGATCGGTCCAGCGCAGTTCGGCACGGGAGCCGGTCACCCGGACACAGGTGTCCAGCAACTCGCCCATGGTGGTGTGCCCGGGCCTGCTCACCGTGTTGTAGGCGCCGCCGCGGCCCTGCGACGCGGCGTCCAGCAGCCAGCTCGCGAGATCACGGGCGTCGATGTACTGGAGCCCGGCGTCCCGAGGCCCCGGCGCGATCACCGGACCGCCACGGGCCGTCCGGTTCAGCCACCACGGCAGCCGGCCGACGTTCTCCCCGGGACCGAGGATCAGCCCGGCCCGGGCCAGCAGCGCCCGGTCGCCGAAGGCGCCGAGGGCCGCCAGCTCACCACCGCGCTTGGCCAGGGCGTACGACACGTCGTCGCCCGCGTCCGGGGACGCGCCGGTGACCGGAGGCCCGTCCTCCGACAGCCCGGCCGGTGCGGGGTAGGCGTACACGGACCGGCTGGAGACGTAGGTGAAGTGCCCGGCCCGGCCGGAGAGCAGCCGCGCGGCGTCCCGGACCGCTGAGGGCGCGCCGCTCCACGTGTCGACCACCAGGTCCCAACGGCCGTCGGTCAGGGCGGCCAGGCCCGCGACGCCCGCCGTGCGGTCCCCGGTCAGCACCCGGGCACCCGGTGGAGCCGCATGGCGGCCCCGGTGGAACACCGTGACCTGCCAACCGCGTCCCAGCGCTTCCTCGGTGACGGCCCGCCCGACGAATTCCGTACCACCCAGCATCAGGAGCTCCATGTCCTCACCCTGCCCCAGGGTGCGGAGCAGGGACATGGTTCCTCGCTGTGGGCAGAACGGGGAACCTGCGCCGGTCAGAGGGAGTACGCGAGAGGACTGTGGTGGCGCAGCAGCCACTCGTGGTAGTCGGCGGCCCGCCGGGCGGCCTCGCGGTAGGCGGCTTCCAGCTCCCCGTACACCGGGTCCATGTCCGCACCCGGTCGTGAGACCAGCAGGAGCCGCACGGCCAGCGGGTCCCCGCGCAGCGGGCGGATGGCCATGTCGTCGCGCGGGCCCGACGTCGGCTGGCAGGGGGCGACGGCCTCACCGAGGACGACCAGGGAGGCCGCCGTGAGGTAGTCGCCGTGCAGGACGGGCGGGTCGAGACCGGCGGCGCCGAGGACCCGGCGGACGCCGTCCCACTCACCGTCCACCGAGGGATCGACCATCCACCGGTCGGTGGCGAGATCGTCGAGATCCACCACCGGACGGCCCGCCGCGGGGTGGTCGCGCGACAGGGAGATGAACTGCGGCTCCCGCTCCAGGAGTACGCGCTGCCGCAGGCCGTCCGGCACCTCCAGCGGGCTGCCCTCCACCTCGTGCACGAATGCGATGTCCAGCCGTCCGGCCGCCACCGCGCGCAGCAGCACACGGGCCGAGACGTCGACCCGGAGGGAGATGTCCGTCCCGGGCAACCGGACCCGGAGCCGGCGCAGCCAGCCGCCGATGACCCGGCTCGCCGTGGAGCCGAGGCGGAGCCGGGCGCTGTCGGCGCGGGCCGCCTCGGCCTCCGCCATCGCCGCACCGACCAGTGCGGACATGCCGTCCACCAGCGGTCGGGCCCGGCTGAGGACAGCGCGTCCGAGCAGGGTCGGCCGGCAGCCCGTCCGCTCCCGGCGGAAGAGCTCCGCGCCCATGGTCTTCTCGATCCGCTGCAGCTGGGTCGTCAGGGAGGGCTGACTGACGCCGAGCCGCCGTGCGGCTTGGTGCAGGCTGCCCGTGTCCGCGATGGCGCAGAGCGCCCTGAGGTGTCTGACCTCAAGCTCCATGACGAGGAGCGTATGGCTGTTCGCGCGCTGAACACCAGATGGCCCAACCCCACCAAACAGGCCGATTCGGGGGCTGTCGGCGCACCCGGCGCGCGGCGCTCCGGTGGGGGCCGTACGGGGCTGATAGTGCGGCGCTATCGCCGGTTGACATCATCCGCCGCGGCGCCGACTGCCCTGACACTCACTCCGTACCCGCAACCCCCCACCCGTGCCCCGTCCGGCCCGTCGGACGGGGCACGGCGGACAGGTAGGAGAGAACCCCCCATGAGACACCTCAGGACAGCCGTCATGTCGGCCGTGGCCGGTCTCGGTCTCACCCTCGCCGCCACGTCGGGCACCGCCCCCGCGGTCGCCGCCGCTCCGGCCCCCGCCGCGCCTTCCGCGGCCACCGCCCAGGCGGGCTACACCGCGTACGCCGACTCCAAGGAGAACGCCGCCGCCAACAAGGCCTTCTTCGACGCCGTCATGAAGTCGGTCGCCGAGAAGCGGGCCGCCCAGCCGGGCGCTCTGGCCGTCACCGTGGTCTACAGCGCCGCGAACGCCCCGACCTTCCGCAGCCAGATAGCGAGCAGCACCAGCATCTGGAACAGCTCCGTCAGCAACGTCAAGCTGCAGGAGGGTTCCAACGCCGACTTCGTCTACTACGAGGGCAACGACTCGCGGGGCTCGTACGCGAGCACGGACGGACACGGCAGCGGCTACATCTTCCTGGACTACGCGCAGAACCGGCAGTACAACTCGACCCGGGTCACGGCCCACGAGACGGGTCACGTACTCGGCCTGCCGGACCACTACAGCGGTCCGTGCAGCGAGCTCATGTCGGGCGGCGGTCCCGGCACGTCCTGCACCAACGCCTACCCGAACAGCACCGAGCGCTCGCGGGTGAACACCCTGTGGCAGAACGGCTTCGCGGCCGCGCTCGCCACCGCGACCCGGTCCTGACACCCGGTACGGCCACGCACGGCGCGCCGGGTCCGCTCCGCGAGGCGGAGCGGACCCGGCGCCCCGGCGGCCGGTGCGGGGGACGTGTTCAGGCGGTTTCCAGCGGGAGAGCGTCCCGGTGGCCGGTTGCGGCGCCCTCGGCCGGACGTGGCTCGAACTCCCGGCAGTTCCATATCTCCTGGACGAATCCGGTGCGCCGGTCCCAGAGGCCGGCCACGGCACCCGTGTCCGCCGCGTCGCGGTAGGCGTCCTTCGCGCCCCGGAAGCAGGCGAGTGCGCCGGAGAGGCCCCGGTCCTGGGCGGGGAAGTAGCCGGAGAGTGCGCAGGCTGCGCAGGTCTGCAGACGGATCTCCGCCGGGAGGATCCGCTGGATCGTGGCCAGCGCCGCGGAGAAGTCGCTCTCGGCGCGGTACGACTCGTACACCGCGCCGTCGAGGTGGAGGGCGAGGTACAGATCGGGGTCGTCCCGCCGCAGGGACAGCAGACAGCTGAGGGTGGCCCGGCGCACCGCGCCGGAGGTGAGGACCGGCAGGGGCAGGTCCCACTCCAGGACGCAGTCGCCGAGCACCCCGTCCACCAGGTCGAACCCGCCGCCCTCGGCAGGTACACCGGTCACGGGGCGCAGGCCGTCGAAGCTCGTGCCCTCGAAGTCCGTCCCCCGGACACGCATGCGGAGTTGCTGCCCGTCCGTGGTGAGGATGACGGCCTCGGAGCCGTGACCGTCCCGGTACCAGCCTGTCCACGACTCATCTGTCATGAGCAGGGACTGTAGCCCGTGGCCGGCCTCCTTCCCCTGGCACCCTCCCCTTGGGTCCTGTCGAGTCCTGATCGGTGGTCAGCCGGGTTTGTGCAACGCCCACATGGGGCCCACCGAGGGTCCGTCCGGCAGGTCCACGGTCCGTCCGGTGAAGGCCGGTCCGAGGCGCTCGCAGGGCCTGCGGCCGTGCTCGCGTGCCGGGGGACGGACCGCACGGGCCGTCCGGACCGCCGCGCCGGACCGCACCCGGTCGCGACCGCCCGTGGACCCCCGCCGGAGCGTCACCGCCGGCGGCCGACCTCGACGTTCTCCAGGACGCCGAGGGCGTCGGGCACGAGAACGGCGGCGGAGTAGTAGGCCGTCACCAGGTACGAGATGATCGCCCGTTCGTCGATGCCCATGAAGCGGACCGACAGGCTCGGCTCGATCTCGTCCGGGATACCGCTCTGCCGGAGCCCGATGACGCCCTGCTCCTCCTCCCCGGTCCTCATGCAGATGATCGAGGTGGTGCGGGCGTCGGTGACCGGGATCTTGTTGCTCGGGAAGATCGGGACACCCCGCCAGGCCGGCACATGGTGACCGCCCACCTCCACGCTCTCCGGGACCAGTCCGCGCTTGTTGCACTCGCGGCCGAACGCGGCGATGGCCAGGGGGTGCGCGAGGAACAGCTTCGAACCACGCCTGCGTGACAGGAGTTCGTCCATGTCGTCGGGGGTCGGCGCCCCGTCGTGCGGCTGCAGCCGCTGCCCGTAGTCGCAGTTGTTGAGCAGCCCGAACTCCCGGTTGTTGACGAGTTCGTACTCCTGGCGCTCGCGGAGCGCCTCGACCGTGAGCCTCAACTGCTGTTCGGTCTGGTTCATCGGCTGGTTGTAGAGGTCGGCGACCCTGCTGTGGACCTTCAGCACCGTCTGGGCGACGCTGAGTTCGTATGCGCGGGGCGACGTCTCGTAGTCGACGAAGGTGTGCGGGACGACGCTCTCTCCCACATGGCCCGCCGAGAGGTCGATCTCCGCCTCGCCGTAGGGGTTGGTCCGCTGGTGCGGAATGGCGAGGAGTCCGGCGAGATGCTCGCGGAGCCGGTCCGCCCGGGCCGCGAGGTTCAGCACGTCCGAGCGGCGCAGCGTCAGAAGGGTGCACGCGGTGACGGCACGCACCGTGTACTCCCAGGCCGCGTCTCCGTCGACCAGCGCGTGGTCCCCGAAGTAGGCGCCGTCGGCGAGGACGCCGAGGACCGTCTCGTCCCCGTAGGGACCGGACCCGAGCTTCTCCACCTTGCCGTGGGCCAGCAGGTGCACACGGTCCGCCGTGTCGCCCGCCGAGGCGAGGACCTCGCCGGCCTCCACCTCCCGCTGCTCGCACCTGCGGGCCAGTTCGGCCAAGACCTCCTCGTCCCCGAATCCCCGCAGGGCGGGGAGTTCGCCGAGCTCCGCGGGGATGACGGCGACCCGGTCGCCCGTTTGGACGAATGTCACCCGGCCGTCGCCGACCGAGTAGCTGAGCCGGCGGTTCACCCGGTACGTGCCGCCCTGCACCTGCACCCACGGCAGCATGCGCAGCAGCCACCGCGAGGTGATCTCCTGCATCTGCGGGGCGGACTTGGTCGTCGTCGCGAGGTTCCGCGCAGCCGCTGTGCCGAGACTCTGCTGCTGCGGCGGCTGCGTGTCGCGGACCTCTTCACCAACGGACATCCGACATCCTCTCGATCATGGGCTGAGCTGCGCGAAGAAGCCTTTCAGCTGGTGGACACCGTGCGCTATTACACAAAAGAGTGTGACTATTCCGGCTCCCGGCGGGGCACGGCGCCCGGCACCGCCGCACCCCCGGTTAATTTGCATAAAAGATGCAACTTACCTAGCCTCAGCACATGCGGCTGACGAGATTCACCGACGTGGCGCTCCGCGTGCTCATGCGCCTGGCCGTCGCGGCGGAGGGCGACGACCCACCGACCACCCGGGAGGTGGCGGCCACGATGCAGGTGCCGTACACCCACGCCGCCAAGGTCGTCGCCCAACTCCAGCACCTCGGACTGGTCGACGCCCGCCGCGGTCGCGGCGGGGGCCTCACACTCACATCCGCCGGCCGGACCGCGTCGATCGGCGCCCTGGTACGCCGACTGGAAGGACCCGGCGAGGTGGTCGAGTGCGAGGGCGCCACCCCGTGCCCCCTGCGTTCGGCCTGCCGGCTGCGCTCGGCGCTGCGCCGGGCCGAGGAAGCCTTCTACGCCTCCCTCGACCCGGTGACGGTGGCCGATCTCGTCTCCTCACCCACGGGGCCGCTCCTGCTCGGCATCAGCACCGGCCGCCCCGCGCCTGGCTGACCGCACACCGGCGCACCCACCGTGCGCCGACGACGCCCGGCTATAAATATGCATCTCACATGCACATTCAAGGCCGGGCCGGCCCCCGGCCACCGGGGCCTCGCCCCGCGGCCCGCCTCCGCACTCCCACACACCCACTCCCAGGAGTCAACCGATGCTCTCCGAGACGTCGACCGCCACCGTCCGAGCCACCCTCCCCGCCGTGGGAGCCGCCATCGGAGAGATCGCGGACCTCTTCTACCGGAAGCTGTTCGCCGCCCACCCCGAGCTGCACCGCGACCTGTTCAACCGCGGCAACCAGTCGTCCGGTACGCAGCGCCAGGCGCTCGCCGGCTCCATCGCCGCCTTCGCCACCCGGCTCGTGGAGCAGCCGGACACCCGCCCCGACGTGATGCTCGGCCGCATAGCCAACAAGCACGCCTCGCTCGGCATCACCGCCCCGCAGTACGCGGTCGTGCACACCCATCTCTTCGCCGCCATCGCCGAGGTGCTCGGCGACGCGGTCACGCCCGAGGTCGCCGCGGCCTGGGACGAGGTCTACTGGCTGATGGCCAACTCCCTGATCACCCTGGAGAACCGGCTGTACGCACAGCAGGGCGTCGTCGCGGGCGACGTGTGGCGGGAATGGACGGTGGCCTCGCGGATCGAGGAGACCGCGGACGTGGTCACCTTCCAGCTGGAACCCGCCGACGGGGCACCGGCCCCCGCCTTCCGCCCGGGCCAGTACGTCTCCGTACAGGTGGAACTCCCCGACGGTGCACGGCAGATCCGCCAGTACAGCCTTTCCTGCGCACCGGGATCCGCCCTGCGCTCCGTGACCGTGAAGCGGGTGCAGGGCGGGGGGACCCCCGACGGCGAGGTCTCCCGGCACCTGCACACCCACGTCCGGGAGGGCGGCGTGCTGCGCGTCTCGGCCCCGTACGGCGACCTGGTGCTGGAGGACGGCGACGCACCGCTGCTCCTCGCGTCGGCCGGTATCGGCTGCACCCCGATCCTGTCGATGCTGGACCACCTGGTCGCCCTCGACCACCGCGCACCCGTCACCGTGGTGCACGGCGACCGCTCGCCCGCCGACCACGCCCTGCGCGCCGACCACACCCTGCTCGCGGGCAAACTGCACGACGCCGCCGCGCACTTCTGGTACGAGTCCCCCGAGCCCGGCCACCCCGCCGAGCGGACCGGCCTGGTCGACCTGACGGGGCTCCCCGTCGCCACGGGGACCCGTGCCTACCTCTGCGGCCCGCTGCCGTTCATGCGTGCCGTGCGCTCCCAGTTGCTCGCCAAGGGCGTCGCCCCCGCCGACATCCACTACGAGGTGTTCGGTCCCGACCTGTGGCTCGCCCAGGACTGAGGCGGCGGACCGTCCGTTGCTCGCGGACACGCGCGGATCGGCCCGAACAGGGCCCGAACAGGGCCCGAACAGGTAGCCCCGATCGCCGCATTCCGGTACAAGCGGTGTAAGCACACACTCCCCCCACGCGCAGAAGGAGTCGGCCATGTCCTCACCCATGTCCGCGAGCAACTTCCTCGAGGCCCTCGAGGACGAAGGACTCACCGTCGTCCAGGTGGGTGACTGGCGTACGCACCACCGCAACCACAAGGGCCCCTGGGGGCCGGTGCACGGCGTGATGCTCCATCACACCGCCACCAAGGGCTCCGCACGCACCGTCGACACCTGCCGGGACGGTTACCCGGGCCTCCCCGGCCCGCTCTGCCACGGAGTGATCACCAAGGACGGAAGGGTCCACCTGGTCGGCTACGGCCGCGCCAACCACGCCGGACTCGGTGACGACGACGTCCTGCGGGCCGTCATCGGCGAGAAACGCCTCCCCCGGGACAACGAGGCCGACACGGACGGGAACCGGCACTTCTACGGGTTCGAGTGCGAGAACCTCGGCGACGGGGACGATCCCTGGCCCGCCGTCCAGCTCGAGGCCGCCGAGAAGGCCGCGGCCGCGGTCTGCCGGTTCCACCACTGGGGCGCCCCGTCGGTCATCGGGCACCGCGAATGGCAGCCCGGCAAGATCGATCCGCGCGGCTTCTCCATGAACGGGATGCGCGCCAGGATCCACGACCGCCTCAAGTAGTCCCGCCGGACCGCCGGCACCACCGGCGGACCACAATGGGCCCATGCCCCACGAAGTGCCCGGCCTCTCCCGGCTGCAGCCGGTCCTCCCCTCGCCCCTGCAGCCGGCCGCGGACGGGCGCTTCGCGCGCCACGGCGTGACACTGCTGCTCAAACGCGACGACCTGATCCACCCGGACCTGCCCGGGAACAAGTGGCGCAAGCTCGCCCCCAACCTGCGGGCCGCCGCCGGCCGCACCGTACTGACCTTCGGCGGGGCCTACTCCAACCACCTGCGCGCCACGGCGGCCGCCGGGCGGCTGCTCGGCTTTCCCACCGTGGGCGTCGTGCGGGGCGACGAACTGGCCCACCGGCCCCTGAACCCCTCCCTCGCCCGCTGCGCGGCCGACGGCATGCGACTGCACTTCGTCGACCGCGCCACCTACCGCGCCAAGACGTCTCCCGGGGTCCTGGAGGGCCTGCTGCGCCTCTTCGGCGACTGCCTGGTCGTCCCGGAAGGCGGCAGCAACGCGCTCGCCGCACAGGGCTGCACAGCGCTCGGCCGCGAGCTGCGCGGACAGGGCGGCACCGTGGCCGTCGCCTGCGGCACCGGGGGCACGCTGGCGGGGCTGGCGGCCGGACTCGGACCGGACCAGCGCGCCCTCGGCGTGCCCGTGCTGCGCGGCGGCTTCCTGGGGGACGTCGTGCGCGGCCTCCAGCGGGAGGCGTTCGGCGCACCGACCGGCCGGTGGTCCCTGGACGACCGGTTCCACTTCGGCGGCTACGCCCGTACGACACCGGAGCTGCACGCCTTCGCCGACGACTTCGAGGACCGTCACGGCCTGCCCGTCGAACGAATCTACGTCGCCAAGCTCCTGTACGCGCTCACGCGCCTCGCCGGCGAGGGCGCCTTCGCACCGGGCTCCACGGTGACGGCGGTCATCACCGGACGGCCGTGAGGAACCGGCGGACACCCCGCCGCACAGCCCCCGGGTGAGAACCCCGAGGGCCGTCCCGCGATTCCCGGTGGATCGGCGCGCGGCGGCGGATGCGGGGCATCGCACGGCGGAGGGGCGCCCGCATACGGGATGTATGGGGACGTCCCGACGACGCGGCGAGGGGCCGTAACCGCCGTCGGGCGCCCGCCGTACATTGCGGGAACAACCCTCAGGCCCCGTCCGACTCCCGGTAGGCCGCGGCCTCTTCCAGGTCCAGCCGGCGCAGCAGGGCGCGCAGCATCTCGTCGTCGATACGCCGCTCGTCCCTGAGGCGGACGAAGACCTCCCGCTCGGCACCGATCATCTCCCGGGCCAGCCGCCGGTAGGTGTCGTCCGCCGACTCCCCCGTGACCGGGTCGGCCGCGCCGAGCCGTTCCCAGACGGCGTTGCGGCGGCGCTCCATCACGGTGCGCAGCCGGTCCACGAGCGGGTCGGGCAGGGAGTTGCCGGGTCGGGCCAGCAGCTCGTCCAGCCGCGCCTCCGCGGCCGTGGACGCCTCGCTCTGCGCCTGCGCCTCGGCCAGCGTCTCGGCCTGTACGTCACTTCCCGGGAGCTTCAGGACACGCACCAGCAGGGGCAGGGTGAGCCCTTGGACGACCAGTGTCCCGATGACCGTGGTGAAGGTCAGGAACAGCACCAGGTTGCGGGCCGGGAAGCCGGCACCGCTGTGCGTGACCATGGGGATGGAGAAGGCGATGGCGAGCGAGACGACGCCCCGCATGCCGGCCCAGCTCACGATCAGGGGGGACGTCCACGGCAGGGCGGGTTCACGGGCCCTGATGCGGGGCGAGAGCCACAGGGGCAGGTAACTGGACGGGTAGACCCAGGCGAAACGCACCACGACGACGGCGAGGAAGACGGCGACCGCGTACAGGCACACCTGGGTGACGTCGTAGCTGCCGAGCCCCTTGACCACGAAGGGCAGCTGCAGCCCGATGAGGGCGAAGACCGCGGACTCCAGGATGAACGCGACCATCTTCCAGACCGCCGCCTCCTGGAGCCGGGTCGCGAAGTCGACCTGCCACGAGCGGTGGCCCAGGTAGAGCGCGACGACGACCACGGCGAGCACCCCGGAGGCGTGCACCCGCTCGGCGGCCGCGTACGCGACGAAGGGGATCAGCAGCGACAGGGTGTTCTGGAGCAGTGCCTCCTTGAGGTGCGTGCGCAGCCAGTGCAGGGGCACCATCAGCACCAGACCGACGCCGACGCCGCCGACGGAGGCCAGCAGGAACTCACCGATCCCCTCGCCCCAGCTCATCCCTTCCCCGACGGCCGCGGCGAGCGCCACCTTGAAGGCCGTGATCGCGGTGGCGTCGTTCACCAGGGACTCGCCCTGGAGGATGGTGGTGACCCGGGCGGGCAGCCCCACCCGGCGGGCGATCGCCGCGGCGGTGACGGCGTCCGGCGGGGCGATGACCGCGCCGAGCACCAGCGCGGCGGTGAGCGGCAGGTCCGGCACCACCAGGTAGGCCAGCCAGCCGACGGCGAACGTCGCGAACAGGACGTACCCCACGGAGAGCAGCGCGACCGGCCGCAGATTGGCCCGCAGGTCGAGGTAGGAGCTGTCGATCGCGGCGGTGTGCAGCAGCGGAGGCAGCAGCAGGGGCAGCACGACGTGCGCGTCCAGCGTGTACGCGGGCACGCCCGGCAGGTACGAGGCCAGCAGGCCGGCGGCGACCAGCAGCAGCGGCGCGGGCACCGGGGTGCGGCGCGCCGCACCGGCGACCGCGGCACTGGCGGCGACCAGGGCCACCAGCGGCAATGCGTCCATCTCACCGTCCTCGCGTACGACGTAACGTGGCCATCATGAGTGAGTGCCTCCATGTTCTCGAACTGCCGCGCCCCGAGCCCGCCCCGCTCGGCGACACCTGCCCGGAGTGTGTGGCGGCCGGTACCCATCCCGTGCAACTGCGGCTCTGCCTGTCCTGCGGCCACGTCGGATGCTGCGACTCGTCGCCCCTGAAGCACGCCACGGCGCACTTCAGGGAGACCGGTCACCCGGTGATGCGGAGTTTCGAGCGCGGCGAGAGCTGGCGCTGGTGTTTCCCGGACGGTTCGATCGTCTGACGTCTGGGTACGTCAAACCGGCGCCGGTTCTTCGCAATTGACCGCCGCAGACCCCTAGCCACTGTGCGTACCCATGTGCCTACCATGAGTGACCACCGGGTATGAGCCTTCGGCGACACGGCATCATGGGTCGCGATAGCGTCGCCGGACCACGGAAACCGACGACGCACCGCAAGGCTCCGGGCACTCGTCCCGGAGCCCCGAACGAGTTTGTGCCACCTTGGAGGTGAGGGTGTCCCACATCGCAGGCGAGCCCGGGAGCCAGGACTTCGTCGAGGTCCGGCTGCCCGCTGCGGGTGCCTACCTGTCGGTGCTGCGTACGGCCACGGCCGGTCTCGCAGCGCGCTTGGACTTCACTCTCGACGAGATCGAGGACCTTCGCATCGCGGTCGACGAGGCCTGCGCGATCCTGCTCCAGCAGGCCGTGCCCGGTTCCGTCCTCAGCTGCGTCTTCCGCCTCGTGGGCGATTCCCTCGAAGTGACGGTGTCGGCGCCCACGACCGACGGCCGCGCACCCGAGCGCGACACCTTCGCCTGGACGGTGCTCTCCGCGCTGGCCGGCAAGGTCGACTCCACGGTCGCCGACGACCGTACGGTCAGCATCAGCCTCTACAAACAGCGCGGCGCGGGACCCGGGCCGGCGTGAGCGAGGGGAACGGGGACGGTCCTGTGCGGGACGAGACGATCCGGTCCGGGGTGGTGCGCCCAGCAGCCGTCCCGGAGCAGCAGGCCCGGCCGCATCCGGTGGACGGCGCGGACGGTGCCGACGGGACGCGGGGCCGTACGGCCGCGGTGGAGCAGTCGCAGGCGGAGCGGGCGGGCCAGATGAGCGAGCACGGTCACCACGACCCCCATGACCGCAGCGGGGCACGGGCACTCTTCGTGGAGCTTCGGGGACTTCCCGACGGCTCCGCGGAGAAGGCCGAGCTGCGCAACCGGCTGGTGCGGATGCATCTGCCGCTCGTGGAGCACCTGGCCCGCCGGTTCCGCAACCGCGGGGAGCCCCTGGACGACCTGACCCAGGTCGCCACGATCGGGCTGATCAAGTCGGTCGACCGGTTCGACCCGGAGCGCGGCGTCGAGTTCTCGACGTACGCGACGCCCACGGTCGTCGGTGAGATCAAGCGCCACTTCCGCGACAAGGGCTGGGCGGTGCGGGTGCCGCGCCGTCTGCAGGAACTGCGGCTGTCGCTGACCACGGCCACCGCGGAGCTCTCCCAGCAGCACGGCCGCTCGCCGACGGTGCACGAACTGGCGGAGCGTCTGGGCATCTCGGAGGAGGAGGTGCTGGAGGGCCTGGAGTCGGCCAACGCCTACAGCACGCTCTCGCTCGACGTCCCCGACACGGACGACGAGTCGCCCGCCGTCGCGGACACCCTGGGCTCCGAGGACGAGGCCCTGGAGGGTGTCGAGTACCGGGAGTCGCTCAAGCCGCTGCTGGAGGACCTCCCGCCGCGCGAGAAGCGGATCCTGCTGCTGCGCTTCTTCGGCAACATGACCCAGTCGCAGATCGCCCAGGAGGTCGGCATCTCCCAGATGCACGTCTCCCGGCTCCTCGCCCGCACGCTCGCGCAGCTGCGTGAGCGCCTGCTCGTCGAGGAGTAGCGCGAAGCGGGGCCGGGGAGCGCGAAGGGTGCCGCCGCCGGCGCCTCAGGCCTCCGGGGTGGTCCACGGCCCCCGGATCCCGAGCGCCCGCGTGGTGGCCGGGTCGAACAGCAGGACGAGCCCTGTCACGGCGACGGCGGCCAGCCCGATTCCCGCGGGGATGAGCGCACCCTGGGACCGCAGCAGCGTCCAGGCCACCGGCAGGGCCATGAGCTGCGTCATCAGCGCGGGACCCCGGCTCCAGCTACGCCGCCGCAGGAGCCCCCGGGCCGCGAGGAGCGGGATCAGGCCGAGGGCGATCAGGGTGAGTCCGCCCATCTCGGCCTGCTGGGGGCTGTCGGGCCGGCCGAGGAGTCCCATGACGAGCATGTAGACGCCGCCGACGGCGAGCGCGGCGCCTTCGAGAGCGGTCAGTGCGGCGAGGGCGGTGATCCGTCCCGGCTTCTCCGGGCCGGCCGGGGGCGAGGAGGCGGGTGTGTTCTGCTGAGTGCTCACACCTTTCAGACTGGCATCCCGGCCCCCCGGAGGTGAAACCGGGGCGCCCCGGACCCGCCGCGCCCCGCCCCGGACCGTCCGGCGCCGTCCCGGTCCCCCCCGAGGCGGCCACGTCACTCCCCGTGACCGGTTGCGGACGTAAATGATCAGGACTTCGGATCGGTACCGCGCGGTAGGTACCCTGACGGGCATGCGCGCACTCCTCGTGGTCAACCCAGCTGCCACCACCACCAGCGCGCGGACGCGTGACGTCCTCATCCACGCCCTGGCGAGCGAGATGAAGATCGAGGCCGTGACCACGGAGTACCGAGGGCACGCACGGGACCTGGGGCGACGGGCGGCGGACGCCGACGACATCGACCTGGTCGTCGCCCTCGGCGGCGACGGCACGGTCAACGAGGTGGTCAACGGCCTGCTGCACAGGGGACCCGACGTGGAGGGGCTGCCGAGTCTCGCCGTGGTCCCCGGCGGCTCCACCAACGTCTTCGCGCGCGCGCTGGGGATCCCCAACGACGCCGTGGAGGCGACCGGCGCCATTCTGGACGCCCTCGCCGCCCGGAGCGAGCGCACGGTGGGCCTCGGTCTCGCCGCCGGCACCCCGGGGACGCCGGACGAGGCCGTCCCGGAACGCTGGTTCACCTTCTGCGCCGGGCTCGGGTTCGACGCGGGAGTGATCGGCCGGGTCGAACAGAAACGCGAACTCGGCAAGCGCTCGACCCACGCCCTGTACGTACGCCAGGTGGTCCGGCAGTTCTTCGGGGAGCCGCACCGGCGCAGCGGGCTGATCACCCTGGATGTTCCCGGCCGGGAGCCGGTGACCGACCTCGCCCTGTCGATAATCTGCAACACCGCACCCTGGACCTACCTGGGGAATCGTCCGATATACGCCTCACCGAAGGCATCGTTCGACAGCGCCCTGGACATCCTCGGACTGAAGCGTCTCTCCACTCCCGCGGTCACCAGATACGCCACCCAGCTGCTCACTTCCAGCCCCGAGAAGGGCCCCCACGGCAAGCACGCGGTCTCCCTCCACGACCTGACGGACTTCACCTTGCATTCGAAGGCGCCACTCCCCTTCCAGATGGACGGTGACCACTTGGGACTGCGTACGAGCGTGACGTTCACAGGCGTACGCCGTGCACTGCGTGTGATTGTGTGAGTGGAAGGCCCTAAAGTCCTTTAACTCGAACGTTTGGGCTGGCCCCCACCCCTTAGAAGTACGGCTGTGACCTAGTCGACACCGAGGAATCAAAAAAAACTTTCCAGAAGGGGTTGTATCCGCCGCCGAGGTTTGCGAATCTCTACATGGCGATCGAGACGGCCCGCACCACCGGCCTCCACTGAGAGCCAGAACCCCTCCTCACCACAACAGGACCACAACCAGTTCACCTGGGCGTCGGACCTTCGTCTGCGGGGGGATTCGTGAAAGCGTTCACATTCACAAGCACCGTATGTAATACCAAGGAGAGGTAGCAGCCATGGACTGGCGTCACAACGCCGTTTGTCGTGAGGAAGACCCCGAGCTGTTCTTCCCCATCGGCAACACCGGTCCTGCGCTGCTGCAGATCGAGGAAGCCAAGGCCGTCTGCCGTCGCTGCCCCGTCATGGAGCAGTGCCTGCAGTGGGCGCTCGAGTCCGGCCAGGACTCCGGCGTCTGGGGTGGCCTCAGCGAGGACGAGCGCCGCGCAATGAAGCGTCGTGCCGCTCGCAACCGGGCGCGTAACGCCAGCGCCTGACCGACGCCCCCGCACCACGAGCCTCAGCCAGGCGGCGCGTACAGAGCGTACGCACAGTCCCGCCTTCGAGTCGCAGCGCGCAGTACCCCCGAAGCGCATCGCACCGTGAGCACCACAGTGGGCCCGGACCGTCACCACGGTCCGGGCCCACTGTGCTGTCCGGCTCCAGCTCCGGCTACGTGAGGCTGTTGCGAACGGGGATGTCCAGCACGACCTGGGTGCCGCGCTCCGGACCGGGCACCATGCCGAACGTCCCGCCCAGTTCCCCTTCGACCAGGGTCCGTACGATCTGCAGTCCGAGATTGCCGGCCCGCTGAGGGTCGAACCCCTCGGGCAGACCACGCCCGTCGTCCGCGACGGTGATCAGCAGCCGGCCCTCGGACGGCGAACCTCCGCGGACCGCGGACACCTCCACCGTGCCGCGCTCGGCCACGGCGAAGGCGTGCTCCAGCGCGTTCTGCAGTACTTCGGTGAGCACCATGGAGAGCGGAGTGGCGACTTCCGCGTCAAGGATCCCGAAGCGGCCGGCGCGACGGCAGGTGACCTTGCCGGGTGAGATCTCGGCGACCATCGCGATGACGCGGTCGGCGATCTCGTCGAACTCGACCCGCTCGTCCAGATTCTGGGACAGCGTCTCATGCACGATCGCGATCGAACCGACGCGCCGCACCGCCTCGTTGAGCGCCTCCCGGCCCTGCGGGGAATCCATCCGGCGGGCCTGGAGGCGCAACAGGGCGGCCACCGTCTGAAGGTTGTTCTTCACCCGGTGGTGGATCTCCCGGATGGTCGCGTCCTTGGTGATCAACTCCCGCTCACGGCGGCGCAGTTCCGTGACGTCCCGGAGAAGTACGAGCGAACCGATGCGGACGCCCTTGGGTTTGAGCGGAATGGCCCGCAGCTGGATCACCCCGCCGGCCCCCTCCACCTCGAACTCCCGGGGCGCGTACCCGCTCGCCACCTTCACCAGGGCCTCGTCCACCGGCCCGCGCGACGGGGCGAGTTCGGCGGTCGTCGCACCGAGGTGATGGCCGACGAGATCGGAGGCGAGGCCGAGCCGGTGGTAGGCGGAGAGGCCGTTGGGGCTGGCGTACTGGACGACTCCGTCGGCGTCCAGCCGGATGAGACCGTCACCCACGCGCGGCGACGCGTCCATGTCCACCTGCTGGCCGGGGAAAGGGAAGGACCCCGCGGCGATCATCTGGGCCAGGTCGGAGGCGGACTGGAGGTAGGTGAGCTCCAGCCGGGAGGGGGTGCGCACGGTCAGGAGGTTGGTGTTGCGGGCGATGACCCCGAGGACCACGCCCTCGCGGCGCACGGGGATCGACTCGACCCGTACGGGCACCTCCTCGCGCCATTCCGGGTCGCCCTCCCGCACGATGCGCCCCTCGTCCAGCGCGGCGTCCAGCAGGGGCCGGCGGCCGCGCGGCACCAGGTGGCCGACCATGTCGTCCTGATAGGAGGTGGGGCCGGTGTTGGGCCGCATCTGGGCCACGGACACGTAACGGGTCCCGTCGCGCGTGGGCACCCACAGGACGAGGTCGGCGAAGGACAGGTCGGAGAGCAGCTGCCACTCCGAGACCAGCAGATGGAGCCACTCGAGGTCGGTATCGCTCAGGGCTGTGTGCTGGCGGACAAGGTCGTTCATGGAGGGCACAGGTGCGAGCGTACCTGTGGAAACCGAGAGGTTCCGAACCCGTCCGCCCCGGGGTACGTGACACTGTGCGGGGACGGACCTCCCGCGAAAAAGGCCGTTCCGGCGGATGGACACGGACTTTGGTCTAGTCCACAATGCAGCGTGTGCGTGCATCACGCACACGACGACCTCCGCTCTCCCCGCACAGGAGAGCGGACCGAGGTGACCGGCGCTCTCTGCCCTGACTGCGCCGGCCCTCCAGTGGCCGGAGGCACCGCACACCGCCGGCCAGGCAGCTCCGGGCTGCGGTGCCGGACGGGCTGAGGGTCCCGCCCCGGCGCCGCGGCCCGCGGGTGTTTCGGGGACCCACCCCCACCCCGCCGGCGACGCCTCGTCGCCGTGCCGGTCCCGGTGTCCTCGACCGGCCAGCCGAGCCGCGCGCAGGCGCACCACACCGAGGAGCGGTGCGGCAGCACACGGAGCGCCCCGGCACCCAGCTCCTCGGTCAGGGCCCGGCCGATGCCGTAGAACATGGGGTCGCCGCTGGCCGGCACCCCGCTCCGGACCCCCCTCCCGCCCCACCCACTCGGGGCCGCCGGCTCCCCGTCCGCCGACGGGGCGACGGCCGGCGGCGCACGTATGACCGATTCACCGCCGAGCCCTTCCGTTCTGCTAGATTGGCCTCTCGATTGGTCTATACCACATGACGGCACACTCCAGATCGGCAGGCACAGCGTGGAAGTTGTCATCGTCCCGGACGCCACGGCGGGCGGCGAACTCATCGCGGAGGCCATCGCGGCCCTGCTGAGCCGCAAGCCCGACGCCCTGCTCGGCGTGGCCACCGGCTCTACCCCGCTGCCCATCTACAAGGCTCTCGCGGCGAAGGTCCGTTCCGGTGCGGTCGACGCCTCCCGTGCCCGGATCTGCCAGCTGGACGAGTACGTCGGGCTGCCCGCCGGCCACCCCGAGTCCTACCGTTCGGTCGTCCTGCGCGAGGTCGTCGAACCGCTCGGCCTGCCAGAGACCTCCTTCATGGGCCCGGACGGCAGCGCCGAGGATGTCCAGGCCGCCTGCGAGACCTACGACAGGTCGCTCACCGAGGCGGGCGGGGTGGACCTCCAGCTGCTCGGTATCGGCACCGACGGGCACATCGGCTTCAACGAGCCGTGCTCCTCCCTCGCCTCCCGCACCCGGATCAAGACGCTGACCGAGCAGACCCGGATCGACAACGCCCGCTTCTTCGACGACGACATCGAGCAGGTGCCGCGCCACGTCATCACCCAGGGCATCGGCACGATCCTCGAGTCCCGCCACCCCGTGCTGCTGGCCACGGGGGAGGGCAAGGCCGACGCGGTGGCCCGGACGGTCGAGGGGCCGGTCGCCTCGGTCGTCCCCGCATCGGCGCTGCAGCTGCACCGGCACGCCACCGTGGTGGTCGACGAGGCGGCCGCGTCCAAGCTGAAGCTGGCGGACTACTTCCGCGCCACCTACGCGGCCAAGCCGCGGTGGCAGGGCCTGTAGGGCGCCGCACCGTACGACCGAGGGCCGGGGCACCCGTGACGGGTACCCCGGCCCTCTCGTCGGGCCGTACGCCGCGTCCAGGCCCTGTTGCGAAAGGGACGCCGTCTGCCCCAAGGACAGGTCCGGGGGCGTCCGGTGCGTGCGCTCGCACGGCGGAGGGTCGTCCCGGCAGTGGATATACCGGGATGATCCCGACAACGCGGCGAGTGCGCGTGCCAGGCGTCGCCGGGCGGACGGGACCTACGAGACACGGCCTAGTCCTGCGGCGCCACTCCGGTGATCACCTCGGCCGCCGCGACCCCGCAGACCCGGGCAGCGCCGTACGTGGCGACGTGCAGGGCTCCCCGGGCAGGCGCCGCGGGCAGTCCCATCTCGACCACGACCGTGTCGGGGCGTGCGGCCAGCAGGCCGTCCAAGGCCTCGGCCATCCACGCGTGGCGGTGCTCGTCCCGGACGACGGCGACGATGCGCCGCTCCCCCGCGGCCCGCAGCACCTCGTCCACCGCGGCCGAACCGTACGTGTCGGTCCCGGTGCCCGGCAGGATCCGCGCCAGCTCCGCAGCGACACCCCACGGGGTCTCGGAGCCCACCGCGATGTTCGCGACGGGGGTGAACGCGGCGACGTACACCGGCCCGGCCGGAGCGCCTGCGGATCCGGTCACCCGCACGGCGCGGCGGGCCGCGGCGAGTCCGACGTCCGCGGCGGGTCCGGTGCCGGGCGCGGTCCCCTCCTGCACTGCCGCGCCCGGCTCCGGAACGGCCCCCCTGACCCTGCGCGTCCAGGACGCGAGGGCCCGGACCCGTGCGGCGGCGTCGGCCAGCCGCTCCTCGGGCAGTTCGCCGGTCCGTACCGCCGCGACCAAGGCGTCGCGCAGCCGCAGCACGGTGTCCTCGTCCGCCAGCCCGCCGCCGACACAGATGGCGTCGGCGCCCGCGGCCACGGCGAGGACGGAGCCGCGCTCGATCCCGTACGTACCGGCGATGGCGTCCATCTCCATGCCGTCGGTCACGATCAGTCCCTCGTACCCCAGCTCCTGACGCAGCAGTCCGGTGAGGATCCGGGGGCTCAGCGTCGCGGGCCGGGTGGGGTCGAGTGCGGGAAGCAGGATATGTGCACTCATCACGGATTTGGAACCCGCGGCGATGGCCGCCCGGAAGGGCACCAGCTCACGGGCGTGGAGGGTCTCCAGGTCCACGTCGATGCCCGGCAGAGCGAGGTGCGAGTCGACCGCGGTGTCGCCGTGGCCGGGGAAGTGTTTGGTGCAGGCCGCCACACCGGATGCCTGGAGGCCCTCGATGTACGCGGCGGTGTGCCGGGCGACGAGGCCGGGGTCCGCGCCGAAGGAGCGCACCCCGATGACCGGGTTGGCCGGGTTCGAGTTGACGTCGGCGGACGGCGCCCAGTTGAGGTTGACCCCGCACTCGGCCAGCCGGCGGCCGAGTTCGCGGGCGACGGACCGGGTCAGCTCCACGTCGTCGACGGAGCCGAGGGCCAGATTGCCGGGGAAGGAGGACCCGTCCCGGACCTCGAGCCGGGTGACGTCGCCCCCCTCCTCGTCGATCGCGACGAGGACGTCGTCGCGCTCGGACCGCAGCCGTGCGGTGAGCGCGGCGAGCTGCCCGGGAGAGTGGATGTTCCGTCCGAACAGCCCGACGGACGTGAGGCCTTCGCCGACCCGGCGCAGCAGCCAGTCCGGTGCGGTCGTCCCGGTGAAGCCGGGCTGAAGAACGGCGAGAGCGTCACGGGTGACGGTGTCCGTGGTCGATACGAGGGTGGTCATGGGGCGCGTCATCCCTTCACGGCGCCGGAGGTGAGCCCTGTGGCCATCTTCCCCTGAATGATCATGAAGAAGATGACGACCGGGACCGAGATGAGCGTGGAGGCCGCCATCAGGGCGCCGTAGTCCGTACCGCGTTCCGTGGTGAAGGTCATCAGCCACACGTTGAGCGTGTACTTGGAGTTGTCGTTGATCAGGATGTAGGCGAAGAGGTACTCGTTCCACGCGTTGACCAGCGCGAAGATGGAGGCGGCCGCGAGGCCGGGCGCCAGCAGCGGGAAGATGACCCGGCGGAAGGCCCCCATGCGGGTGCAGCCGTCCACCATCGCCGACTCCTCCAGCTCGACCGGGATGTTGATCACGAAGCCGCGGATCATGATGGTCGCGAAGGGCAGCGTGGACACGAGGTAGACGACGATCAGCCCCCAGTACTCGTCGATGCCGCCCAGGGCGTTCAGCTGGAGGTAGATCGGGATCAGCATCGCGGTCGGCGGCAGCATCTGGACCAGGATCATGACCATCATCAGCGCCTTCCGCCCGAAGAAGCGGAAGCGCCCGATGGCGAGCGCCGCGAGGGTCGCGATGACCATTCCGCCGACGACGGCGGTGACGGAGACGATGAGGCTCGACTGGATCGCCGTGGCGAAGTTGTCCTGCTTCACCGCCCGCGCGAAGTTGTCGAAGGTGAGGGAGGACGGCCACAGCGTCTGGTCGTACGACCGGATCTCGTGGTTGGGCCTGAGCGAGCTGACGATGAGCCAGTACACCGGGAAGGCCATGAGCGCGGCGGTGACCAGCGCCAGAATGTTGTAGCCGAGGCGGTTCCTGCTGCGGTCGGGCCGCAGGACCTGGGCCGGCGGGTTCGTGGGCGTGGAGGCGCTCATTCGACCTCTCCCGTCTTGATCAGCTGACGCAGGTAGTAGACGGCGACACCGGAGAGCATCAGCACGGTGATCAGCGCGATCGCGCTGCCCTGGCTGAAGGAGGTGGACTCGAACGCCTTGGAGAAGGAGTAGAGGCCGAGTGTCTCGTAGTCGGGTTCCGGCTTGTTGCCCCGCAGCAGCCAGATCTGGCCGAAGACGTTGAAGTCCCAGATGACCGAGAGTGTGGCGACCATGGTGAAGACCGGCTTGATGACCGGCCAGGTGACGAAGCGGTACACACCGAACGCGGAGGCTCCGTCGAGGGCCGCCGCCTCCTCCAGTTCCCTGGGGACCTGGGTGAGGGCCGCGTACAGCGTGATGACGACGAAGGGGATGGCACCCCAGACGACCAGGAGCGTGATGATGCCGAAGCCCTGCCAGGGGTCCAGGAACCAGTTGTGGCCGAGCCACCTGTCCTCGTCGCCGGTGATGTCGGCGAGCAGGGTGTTGATCAGGCCGTAGTCGGAGTCGGCCAGCCAGCGGAAGACCGAGGCGGCGACCATGAGCGGCATCGACCAGGCGGCGATCAGCGCCACGGTGAGGGTGAGCCGCACCCAGGTGGACAGCCGCAGCATCATGAGGGCGATCAGCAGGCCGATGCCCATGGTCAGCACCACGCACAGGGTCATGAAGACGACCGTGCGCCCGGTGACCGACCAGAACTCCGGGTCGCCGAGGATGTTGGTGAACTGCTCGAAGCCGACCCACGGGGTCTCGCCGTTGCCCCACAGGGCCGCCCGCCCCAGGTCCTGGAAGGACATGATCACGGTCTTGATCAGGGGGTAGACGTAGACGGCGGCGATGGCCAGGATCGCGGGCAGGATCAGGAGGTAGGGGAGGAGTTCCCCGCTCTTCCGCCGCTTCTTCGGGCGGGTCCGGGCGGCGTCCTGCCCGGAGGGCGAGGACGGCGAGGAGGGTGGGGTCCCGATCTTCTCCGGGGCGCGCGGTACGGGCGGGACCGGTGGACCGGCGGCCTGGGTGTCGGCAGCAGTCACGTGACTGACCTTCCATCGGGATTCCGGGGGTCTCCACCCGGGAATCACGGCGTTCTCGACCTTGGGGAAAAGGGGGCGGGGGCCCGGTGTCCACCGGTCCCCCGCCTGGAGAGCCGAAGGCTCCGGACTAGTGCCGCGGCAGGCAACGTTTGCCCGTCAAGGAGCGGCGTCGGGTGCGTGCTCTCGGCGTGCCGGCCGGAAGTCCTTGTACTGGACGTACTTGGGCTTTCGGCCGGTGCGGCGAGAGTGCGTGCCGGGCGTCGCGACGGGGCGAACGTTGCCTGTTGCGGCACTAGCTGTTGATCAGCTCGTCGATCTTGGCGTCGGCCTTCTTGGCGGCGTCGGCGACCGAGGCACCCTTGAGGATCTCCAGGAGCATGTTCTCCAGGACCTCCTCCTTCTCGATCGAGGTCCAGCCCGGCGCGATCGGCGTGAACCAGGCGTCCGGCACTGCGTTGGCGACGGCGGCGGTCTCGGGCTTGGACTTCAGCGGCTCGAGCTGCTTCTCGTTGTTCGGGAGGATGTTCTTCGCGGTGAGGACGTCCTGCGACTTCTCACTGGTGAAGAGGGAGACCCACTCCTCGCCCAGGTCGGTGACCTTGGACTTGGCGGTCACCGCGAGGTCCGAACCACCGATGAAGGACGGCAGGGCCTTGCCGTTCGGGCCGGGCATACCGGCCGTGCCGATCTTGCCCTCGAGCTTCGGGTTGCCGTTGTTGGCGCCGTCCACGACGGAGCCGGCCTCCCAGCCGTTGCCGTAGATGAGGGCCGCCTTCTCGTTGGCCATGACGTTGGCGTGGTCCTGCTCGTCCTTGGTCTGGTCGGCCTTGTTGTACTTCTTGACCAGGTTGACGAAGTGCTCGATGCCCTTCTGGGACTCGGGGGAGGAGAGGTTGCCCTTCCACTCCTTGGCGCCCTCGTCGTACTCGGCGATGGACCCGCCGTAGCCCGCGACGTAGGACATGGCCGCGTACCAGTAACGGCCCGGCAGGTAGAGGGACGAGAAGCGCTTGTCCTTCTTGCCGTACTCGGCCGAGACCTTGTCGAGCGCCGCGAGCATCTCGTCCTCGGTCTGCGGCAGGGCGTCGCTGCCGGTGCCCTTCTTGAGCATGTCCTTGTTGTAGATCGCGACCCGGGCACCCGCGTAGTAGGGCACACAGAACTGCTTGCCCTCGAACGTGCAGGTGTCCTTCAGGCCCTTGATCCAGGAGTCCGAGTTGTCGTACTTCCCGGGGTCGATCTCGGCGAGGGCGCCGTTGAGGATGTACTGCATCGTCTCGGTGTTGCCGAGCTCGACGACATCGGGGAACTTGTCGCCGCCGAGGGCCGTGTCGAGCTTCTTGGCCTTGTCCGCCCACTGCTGGTACTGGACGTCGACCTTGACCTTCGGGTACTTCTTGTTGAACTGCGCGTTGACGTCCTTGACCAGTTCCGGCCACGTGCTCTGCGCGTCGACCATGAGCCAGACCGTCAGGTTCCCGGTACGGTCCTTCGGGTCCTTCGAAGCGTTGTCGTCGCCGTCCCCACCACACGCCGCGATACCGGTCATCATCGCCGCGACACCTACCGCCGCTATGAGCTTGCGCTTCACGCCACACCCTCCTCAGGGAACCAGCAACCCCCCGCCCACCGCGAAGACGTACGCCTGGTACTGCCTGTGGGGCTGGGACCTGGTCTTTAATGGTTTAGACCAGTACGGGGAGCTTGGCCTAGACCTTTAGGGGTGTCAAGGGTGTATAAGAAGTGCACTCGCGTCCGTTATAGGACCGACACCTAAGGGAGGGCGACGACCCGTGACCGGACCGTGCCACCATGTGAGCCGCTACAGACGGAGGAGCCGGTGACGGCAGCAACGCAGCAGTCGGGAAGGCGGGCCATGGGTGCCGACGGGGGCAGCAGTACGAGTGAGGCCGGTGCGGGTGCGGGTGCGCGTACCGCACGCGTCCCCAAGTACTACCGGCTCAAGCGCCATCTCCTGGACATGACGGGCACCATGCCGCCCGGCACCCCGGTACCGCCCGAACGCACCCTGGCCGCCGAGTTCGACACCTCGCGGACCACCGTGCGGCAGGCCCTTCAGGAGCTGGTCGTCGAAGGCCGGCTGGAGCGCATCCAGGGCAAGGGGACCTTCGTCGCCAAGCCGAAGGTCTCCCAGGCCCTGCAACTCACCTCGTACACCGAGGACATGCGCGCCCAGGGGCTGGAACCCACGTCCCAGCTGCTGGACATCGGATACGTCACGGCGGACGACACGCTCGCCGGGCTGCTGGACATCACGGCGGGCGGCAGGGTGCTGCGGATCGAACGGCTGCGCCTCGCCAGCGGTGAGCCCATGGCCATCGAGACCACCCATCTCTCGGCCAAGCGCTTCCCCGCGCTGCGCCGTTCACTGGTGAAGTACACCTCGCTCTACACCGCGCTGGCCGAGGTGTACGACGTCCGGCTCGCCGAGGCCGAGGAGACCATCGAGACCTCGCTGGCCACCCCGCGCGAGGCGGGGCTGCTCGGCACGGACGTGGGCCTGCCGATGCTCATGCTGTCCCGTCACTCCATCGACGGACACGGCGAACCGGTGGAGTGGGTGCGCTCGGTGTACCGCGGCGACCGCTACAAGTTCGTGGCCCGCCTGAAGCGGCCCGCCGACTGAGCGTCCGCGCTCCGGCGAGGCGGCCGGTGCGGTGGATCCCCCGGCGAGCGCGGGCGATCCGTCCTGCCGGACGACACCGGACCGTTGCAGGACCGCAATGCGGACAGGGGGTGACGGTGGCCGGAACCCTCGCCTAGATTTCCTGCGCATTACAACAGGTGATCAGCGAGGGGACGGAGTCGCCGTATGTCCGAAGATACCGATGCCAAGCCACCGGCCGTGACACCCGCGAGGGTGGTCATCGCACTCTGCCTGGTCGCGCCGTTCGTGGCGATGCTCTGGGTGAGCTCGTACGCGAAGGTCGAACCGACCTTCATCGGCATTCCGTTCTTCTACTGGTACCAGATGCTCTGGGTGCTCGTCTCGACCGCACTGACCATGGTCGCGTACAAGCTGTGGCAGCGTGACCAGCGCGCCCGCAAGGGAGGTGCGTCAGCATGAAGGACGGCGTGAACGGCGTCGCGCTCGCCGTTTTCATCTTCTTCTTCGTGGCCGTCACGGTCATCGGGTTCATGGCAGCGCGCTGGCGCAAGGCGGAGAACGAGGCCAGCCTCGACGAGTGGGGCCTGGGCGGACGGTCCTTCGGCACCTGGGTCACCTGGTTCCTCCTCGGCGGCGACCTCTACACGGCGTACACCTTCGTCGCCGTGCCCGCGGCGATCTACGCGGCGGGAGCGGCGGGCTTCTTCGCCGTCCCGTACACGATCCTCGTGTACCCGCTGATCTTCACCTTCCTGCCGCGGCTCTGGTCCGTCTCGCACAAGCACGGCTACGTCACCACCTCGGACTTCGTCCGCGGCCGGTTCGGCTCGAAGGGCCTCTCGCTGGCGGTCGCCCTCACCGGCATCCTCGCCACGATGCCGTACATCGCCCTCCAGCTGGTCGGCATCCAGGCCGTGCTCGACGTCATGGGTGTCGGCGGCGGCGAGACCACGCACTGGTTCGTCAAGGACCTGCCGCTGCTGATCGCGTTCGCCGTGCTCGCCGCGTACACCTACTCGTCGGGGCTGCGCGCGCCCGCGCTCATCGCGTTCGTCAAGGACGGCCTGATCTACCTGGTCATCGCGGTGGCCATCATCTACATCCCGATCAAGCTCGGCGGTTTCGACGACATCTTCGCCAAGGCGGGCGAGGCGTTCTCGCAGACGAACGAGGCCACCGGCAAACCGCGCGGCGCCCTCGTCCCGGGCGAGATGGGTCAGTGGGGCTACGCCACACTCGCCCTGGGATCCGCACTCGCGCTCTTCATGTACCCGCACTCGATCACGGCGACGCTCTCCAGCCGCAGCCGCGAGGTCATCCGCCGTAACACCACGATCCTGCCGCTGTACTCGCTGATGCTCGGTCTGCTGGCCCTGCTCGGGTTCATGGCCATCGCGGCCGGGATCAAGGTGGACAACGGCCAGCTCGCGATCCCGCAGCTGTTCGAGAACATGTTCCCCGACTGGTTCGCCGGGGTGGCCTTCGCCGCCATCGGTATCGGCGCCCTCGTGCCGGCCGCGATCATGTCGATCGCCGCGGCGAACCTCTTCACCCGCAACATCTACAAGGACTTCCTCAAGCCCGACGCGACCCCCGCGCAGGAGACCAAGGTCTCCAAGCTGGTCTCGCTCCTGGTGAAGGTCGGGGCGCTCGCCTTCGTCCTCACCATGGACAAGACCGTCGCGATCAACTTCCAGTTGCTCGGCGGCATCTGGATCCTCCAGACGATGCCCGCCCTGGTGGGCGGCCTGTTCACCCGCTGGTTCCACCGCTGGGCCCTGATCGCGGGCTGGGCGGTCGGCATGGTCTACGGCACGGTGGCCGCCTACGGTGTCGCCAGCCCGACGCAGAAGCACTTCGGCGGCTCCTCCAAGGAGATCCCGGGCATCGGCGAGATCGGTTACATCGGTCTCACCGCGTTCGTCCTCAACGTCGTCGTGGTCGTCGTGCTGACGTTCGTCCTGAACGCCGTGAAGGCCCCGGCCGGGGTGGACGAGACCTCGCCCTCCGACTACACCGCGGACGCGGGCGACCCGGGCGTCACGGTGGAGCTCCCGCCGGCCACGGCGGGCGCCCCGGGCGGTCACTGACCCCCTCGGCACGCCATCTTCCGTCCCGGCGGGGTCCGCCCCGCCGGGACGGACCCATGACGTGGGCCGCTTCCGTCCCGGAGAGGGTGCGGCGGGTCTGCCGTCCGGGGCAGACTGGCGGCCATGGACGTCTTGATCAGGCCGGTACGCACGGAGGAGCACGAGGCCGTGGGCGAGATGACCGCCCACGCCTATCTCGGTGACGGGCTGCTGGACTTCGGCGCCGGAGACCCCTATCTGACACAGCTGCGCGCCGTCGGCCGCCGGGCCGCCGAGGCCCTGGTACTGGTCGCCGTGGACCCCGAGGACAAGGTGCTGGGCGGGGTCACCTACGTCGCGCCCGGCAGCCCGTGGGCGGACGTCGCCGACCGGGACGAGGGTGAGTTCCGGATGCTGGCGGTCTCCCGGGAGGCCCGGGGGCGGGGAGCGGGCGAGGCGCTCGTACGGGCCTGCATCGACCGGGCACGCGCCGACGGGCTTTCGGGGCTCGTCCTGTCGACGCAGGCCTCCATGGAGGCGGCCCACCGGATCTACCGGCGCCTCGGCTTCACGCGGACTCCCGAACGCGACTGGGAGCCCTTCCCCGGCCTGCCGCTCCTGACGTTCCGTCTGCGCCTCTGACCGACCGCGACACAACATGTGGGGGCTGCTCAAGCAGGCGGCCCCCACATGTATGCTCATGCTCGCTGTCGCCGCAGGGGAATCCGGTGCGAATCCGGAACTGTCCCGCAACGGTGTGACCGGTGTGCCCCGCGTACCCGGAAGTCCGAAGACCTGCCGACGGTGCGTCCGGTTCGACCGAGCCGGACGCCGAGACGTCCGGGCCCCGCGGAGGGCCGGTGGACGCCGTGCGAGTGCTGCCCGTCCGCGGGCACCGCCCTGTCCCGGCTGCCTCCGCTCCCGCCTGGCCCCGAGCCGAGCGAGGGATAGCCCCAGTGACCATCGCGCCAGCCGATCCGGTTTCAGCGACCGCGTCAGCCCAGTCCACGCACCCCACGGCCGACGGGCCGGGGACCGCGCTCCTGCGGGCCCTGACCGAGCTGACCGCCGATCTCCCCGACACCGACCCCGGCCGGGTCGCCGCCGCCGCACTGCGCGGCCGCAGCGCCAGGGCGGACGAGGCGGAACTGTGCGCACTGGCCACCGAGGCCGCGGCCGGCCTGATCTCCGAGGACCCGGCCTACTCCCGGCTCGCCGCCCGGCTCCTGACCCGCGCCATCGCCGACGAGGCCGCCGGCCAGGGCGCGGTGTCCTTCTCCACCTCCGTCGCCGTGGGCCACCGCGAGGGCCTCGTCGCGGACCGGACCGCCGAGTTCGTGGCGCTGCACGCGGCCCGGCTCGACGCCCTGGTCGAGAGGTCCCTCGCGGAGGGCGCCGACGACCGTTTCGGCTACTTCGGGCTGCGGACGCTGCACAGCCGCTACCTGCTGCGCCACCCCCTCACACGCCAGGTCGTCGAGACCCCGCAGCACTTCATGCTGCGGGTCGCCTCCGGACTGGCGGAGGACACCTCCGAGCGCGCGCTGGAGGAGGTCGAGGCGCTGTACGGCCTGATGAGCCGCCTCGACTACCTGCCCTCCTCCCCCACGCTGTTCAACTCCGGCACCCGGCACCCGCAGATGTCCTCCTGCTACCTGCTGGACTCCCCGCTGGACGAACTCGACTCGATCTACGACCGCTACCACCAGGTGGCACGCCTCTCCAAGCACGCGGGCGGCATCGGCCTCTCGTACTCCCGTGTCCGTGCCCGCGGCTCGCTCATCCGGGGCACCAACGGGCACTCCAACGGCATCGTCCCGTTCCTCAAGACGCTCGACGCGTCGGTCGCCGCGGTCAACCAGGGGGGCCGCCGCAAGGGCGCCGCCGCCGTCTACCTGGAGACCTGGCACGCCGACATCGAGGAGTTCCTGGAGCTGCGCGACAACACCGGTGAGGACCAGCGGCGTACGCACAACCTCAACCTGGCGCACTGGATCCCCGACGAGTTCATGCGCCGCGTGGAAGCGGACACGGAGTGGTCGCTGTTCTCCCCGGCCGACGCACCCGAGCTGGTGGACCTGTGGGGCGACGCGTTCGACGCGGCCTACCGCGCGGCCGAGGCGAAGGGGCTGGCCCGCAGGACGATGCCCGCCCGGGAGCTGTACGGGCGCATGATGCGCACCCTCGCGCAGACCGGGCAGGGCTGGATGACGTTCAAGGACGCGTCCAACCGCACGGCGAACCAGACCGCCGAGCCGGGCCGCGTCGTCCACTCCTCGAACCTCTGCACCGAGATCCTGGAGGTCACGGACGACGGGGAGACGGCCGTCTGCAACCTCGGGTCGGTCAACCTGGGCGCGTTCGTCGCGGACGGCACCATCGACTGGGAGCGGCTGGACGCCACCGTCCGCACCGCGGTGACCTTCCTCGACCGTGTCGTGGACATCAACTTCTACCCGACCGAGCAGGCCGGCCGGTCCAACGCCCGCTGGCGCCCGGTGGGTCTGGGTGCGATGGGTCTGCAGGACGTCTTCTTCAAGCTGCGCCTGCCGTTCGACTCCCCCGAGGCCCGCGCGCTCTCCACGCGGATCTCCGAGCGGATCATGCTCGCCGCGTACGAGTCCTCCTGCGACCTGGCCGAGCGGTCGGGCCCGCTGCCCGCCTGGCCGGAGACCCGCGCCGCCCGGGGCGTGCTGCACCCGGACCACTACGCCACCGAGCTGAACTGGCCGGAGCGCTGGGACGCCCTGCGCGCCAGGGTCGCGAAGGCCGGAATGCGCAACTCCCTGCTGCTCGCCATCGCGCCGACGGCGACGATCGCCTCGATCGCCGGGGTGTACGAGTGCATCGAGCCGCAGGTCTCCAACCTGTTCAAGCGCGAGACGCTCAGCGGCGAGTTCCTCCAGGTCAACGCCTACCTGGTGGACGAGCTGAAGAAGCTCGGCGTCTGGGACGCGCGGACCCGTGAGGCACTGCGCGAGGCGAGCGGCTCCGTGCAGGGCTTCGCCTGGATCCCCGAGGACGTGCGGGCGCTGTACCGCACCGCGTGGGAGATCCCGCAGCGCGGCCTGATCGACATGGCGGCGGCGCGTACGCCGTTCCTCGACCAGAGCCAGTCGCTCAACCTGTTCCTGGAGACGCCGACGATCGGCAAGCTCTCCTCCATGTACGCGTACGCCTGGAAGCAGGGGCTGAAGACGACGTACTACCTGCGTTCGCGCCCGGCGACCCGGATCGCCCGCGCGGCGAGCGGGACGGTCGCGGCCGCCACGCCCCTTCCCGTACAGCAGGCGCCGGCTCCCGACGCGGACGCGATCGCCTGCTCCCTCGAAAACCCCGAGTCCTGCGAGGCCTGCCAGTGATGAGCTCGACCCACGACAAGAACCTGCTCGACCCGGGCTTCGAACTGACCCTGCGCCCCATGCGCTACCCGGACTTCTACGAGCGCTACCGGGACGCGATCAAGAACACCTGGACCGTCGAGGAGGTCGACCTCCACTCGGATGTCGCCGACCTCTCGAAGCTCTCGCCCGGTGAGCAGCACATGATCGGCCGGCTGGTCGCGTTCTTCGCGACGGGTGACTCGATCGTCTCCAACAACCTGGTGCTGACGCTCTACAAGCACATCAACTCGCCCGAGGCGCGGCTCTACCTGTCACGCCAGCTGTTCGAGGAGGCTGTGCACGTCCAGTTCTACCTGACGCTGCTCGACACCTATCTGCCCGACCCGGAGGACCGCGCGGCGGCCTTCGACGCGGTCGAGGAGATCCCCTCCATCCGTGAGAAGGCGCAGTTCTGCTTCAGGTGGATGGACTCGGTCGAGAAGATCGAACGCCTGGAGACGCAGGCCGACCGGCGCCGCTTCCTGCTCAACCTGATCTGCTTCGCGGCGTGCATCGAGGGGCTCTTCTTCTACGGGGCGTTCGCGTACGTCTACTGGTTCCGCTCGCGCGGTCTGCTGCACGGTCTGGCCACGGGCACCAACTGGGTCTTCCGTGACGAGACGATGCACATGAACTTCGCGTTCGAGGTCGTGGACACCGTCCGCAAGGAGGAGCCCGAGCTCTTCGACGACGCCCTCCAGCAGCAGGTGACCGCGATGCTGCGGGAGGCCGTCGAGGCGGAACTGCAGTTCGGCCGGGACCTGTGCGGCGACGGCCTGCCCGGGATGAACACCGAGTCGATGCGCCAGTACCTGGAGTGCGTGGCCGACCAGCGCCTCACCCGGTTGGGGTTCCCGCCGGTCTACGGCTCCGAGAACCCCTTCTCGTTCATGGAGTTGCAGGGGGTCCAGGAGCTGACGAACTTCTTCGAACGCCGTCCCTCCGCCTATCAGGTCGCGGTGGAGGGCTCGGTCGGCTTCGACGACGACTTCTAGGCACTTCCCCACCTGCCGGCGCACGGGCGCCGCGTGGCCAAGGGCTGCGCGGCGCCCGCCGTTCGGCCGGGCGGACACGGGAGTGCGGTCAGATACCGCACTGCGAGGCCGACCAGAAGTGGTTCGGCCCCTGGTTCACGTGGATGTGGTCGCTGTGACCGGCGTAGCCCGGGCCGAGGATCCCGTTGAAGCCGTGGTAGCGCGCCTGCTTGGCGATGGTGCAGAGGGAGTGCGGGCCCGACCCGAGGTCGACCGCGTCCCCGTAGAGATGGCGGCTGTTCGAGGCGCCGCCCACCGCGGAGTTGCACGCGTAGGACCGGAAGCCGCTGGTGACGCGGATGGACTGGTCACCGAGCGCGTGCCGAAGGGCCTCCAGCTTCCACATGGAGCTGAGGGCGTTGGCCTTGGCGGTACCCGCCGCGACGGCCCCACCGGCCCAGGTGCTGTTGCACTGGTTGAGCTCGCCGTACGTGAAGTGGGCGGGCGTACAGTCCTCGTCCTGGAGAGCGTAGAGCTTGGACTGCGTGGCAGGGCCCGCGACGCCGTCCGCCGCGAGGCCGTAGGCCGCCTGGAAGCGCTTGACTGCGGCGGTCGTGGCGGGGCCGTACGAGCCGTCGATGGCGAGCACGGAGTTGTAACCCGGGTAGCCGGCGACCCGGATCTGGAGCTGGGTGACGTCACTGCCGGTGGCACCGGGCGAAAGGGTACGGCTCCACGTGTAGCAGCCGTCTGCCTGCGCGGTACCTGCGGTGACGAGGGCTCCACCCAAGGCGAACGCCATGGTCATGACAAGGCCGAGCAGCAGGTGTGCGGAACGTCTGAGCATAGGGTCTCCCAATCACGGTGAGCTGTCGATGTGAGCCTGTCGGACGAGTCGGGGCGCGTCAACCACCCCCTGCACCACGCACGTCGGCATCTTGTTGCCAACATCGCCACCACTGCGGACCACCGGCGAAGGGCCGCGCGCCGGGGTGACCGGAGCGCGGCCCTTCCAGGGTTGCGTCAGGCGTTCGGGACGACCTCGTAGCGGGGCGTCCCCTCCTCCATCTGCCGCAGCGCGTCCTTGCGGTCACGCTTCGAGAGCCGGTCGATGTAGAGGTAGCCGTAGAGGTGGTCGGTCTCGTGCTGCAGGCAGCGCGCGAAGTAGCCGTTGCCCCGGACCTTCACGGCGTTGCCCCGGGCGTCCTGGCCGCGCACCACCGCGTAGTCGGGGCGGGCCAGCGCGGCGTAGGCCGTCGGGACGGACAGGCAGCCCTCGTTGGAGTCGTCGAGGTGGCGCTGCTCGGGGGACAGTTCCTCGAGCACCGGGTTGCAGATCGCGCCCACATGACGCACCCCGTCGTCGTCCATGCAGTCGTAGACGAAGACCTTGAGGTCCACACCGATCTGGTTGGCTGCCAGGCCCACACCCTCGGCCGTCCGCTGGCTGGCGAACATGTCGTCGATCAGCTGTGCGAGCTCGTCACCGAACTCCGTGACGTCTCTGCACTCCTTGTGCAGGACCGGGTTGCCGACCACCGTGATCGGGCGGGAGGTGCCGCGCTCGCGGTGCGCCGCCTCACGCGTCTCGCAGTCCTCGGTGTCCACGAGGAAACCCTCGTCGTCGACGCCGACCCGCTCGTCCGTCTCCTGCTGCGACATGTCCGCCGTACGCCTTCCTGCAAACCTGAAACCCGTGAGGACCGCACCGCAATCGGTGCCCGTACAGCCTACGGGCACCGCTCAGCAGACTTCTTCCAGATCCCGCCACTCACGGGTGTCCGGACTGTCGGCGACCCAGCCGTCCAGGAGCCCTCGCACCAGTGCGGCCGGGGCCGCTATCCCGCACTCGCGCTCCGGGACCCACAGGTCACCGGCGGTGCGGTGGCCCAGCGGCCCGGGGTGTCCCGGCTCGCTGTGATCGTGCGGGTCCAGATGCTCCCCGTCGCCCTCGTCGCTCTCCATCCGGCTCTCCGAGCAGGCGCGGCAGAGCAGCCGCACGGAGGACGACCAGTCCTCGGCGGCGAACCCGGCGTCGGAGGCCAGCCGCTCGAGCGCGTCCCGGTCGCTCTCGGTGGCGGCCTCCAGCAGCACCACCCAGGTGGGCACGGGGGAGGGTGCCCACAACTCGATCTCGTCGAAGACCGGGTAGGACGGGCCGGCCGCGGTGACCCGCTCCCCGTTCGGTACGCCGTCGTGCAGGACGACCTCGCCCCACCGGCGCCCGGACGAGGGCAGCGGGATCGAGAGCACCTCCAGGCGCGCCGGGTCCAGCCGGCGGCCCCAGACGACCTCGGCCTCACCCTCGGGGGAGAGGCGTACCGCCGCGCTGCCCAGCTCCATGCCCGTCGGTTCACTGGTGGACGCGGCGTTGTACGGGCCGGTGCCCGGCACCTTCAGCCCGTACGCCTGCCAGGCCCGCCGCGCCAGCGGCCAGTCCTGCAGGGCGGTGGCCGCGATACCGACGTTCCACCAGTCGGGCGCGCCGGACTCCCGGTCGAGCAGGGCCACGGCCCGCAGGCCGGCCGCCCTCGCCTGCTCCCAGTCGTGCCGGAACTTGTGCAGCAGCGCGAGGTTGAACCAGGACTCGGAGAGCCAGGGTTCCAGATCCGCCGCGCGCGTCAGCAGCGCCCCCGCGTCCTCGTACCGGCCGTCGCCGATCAGCGTGAACGCGCGGTCCGTGGCCTGCCGCCACGAGGCGGACGGCCGATGCCGTACCTTCCCGAAGATCCTCACGATTCCCGCCTGTCCCGACTGGACACCCCTGTTTTCCGCTCTCTTCGCATCCAACCATGCCCGGCCGGACGCTCGCTCATTACCCATGGGTTAACTCGTTCCGAGCGGGGACGGAGCCTCGCGTGCGAGGACTCCGGCCAGTGCTTCCACGACCCGTGGCTGGTAGTCGCGTCCGGTGCCCAGTCTGAGCTGCTCGAGTGCGTGCAGGGCTCCCCCGGCATGTTCCCCGCACAGGTCGTCGTACGCGTTGACCACCCGGATGATTCTGGCGGCGAGCGGCTGCTCCCGGTAGGGGTCGGCCTGCTGTTCCACCACCACCGCGACGGCGGTGTCCACCCCGGTCCGCCGGACGACGGCGCCCCCCAGCAGGGCGATCCTGCGCTGTTCGGCGGCCGGGAGCGTGGCGGTCGCCCCGCACGGGACGGGGTCGACGAGGGAGAGCTGGCCGATGTCGTGCATCAGCGCCGCGTATTCCAGCACGGTCAGCTCGGGGCCCGGCAGCCCCAGCTCCCTCCCCACCGCCGTGGAGAGCCGGGCCACCCGGCGAGCATGGCCGTGCGGGGTGTAGCCGGCGATCTCGGTGGACCGGGCCAGCGAGGCGATGGTCTGCCGGTAGGTGGCACGGACCCCGGCGTACCGCCGGAACGACACCTGGGTGAGCAGCAGCGGCACGCACAGGACCGGCAGCGCCCACAGCCCCGCGACGGCGACCCCGAGCGCCACGACCGCACCGGTCGCGCAGACGGCCGTCCCGATGCCCCCGAGGGCGCGGAGCTCGTCCCGGAGCAGCGGCCCGAAGGGACGGGGGGCCGGGGTCGTGAGCGCCCCGAGGACGGCGTCGCACAGGGCGGTGAGGCCGAGCAGCACGAGCAGGAAGAGGGCGAAGCAGGGGCCCTCGCCGAACCAGCGCGGCGACCGGCCCGTGGCGTACAGCGGCTGGAAGCACGCCGCCGCGAACGCGACGGCCAGGATCCGGCGGGCCACCAGGTCAGGATCCGGACCGCTGCCGCGCGCCAGGTGGGGCACGGCGGCGAGCAGCTGGGCGGCGGCGACCACCGTGATCACCTGCGGCACGCCGTGCGTGGTGGCCTCCCCGCCGCTGCGCCCGAGCAGGGCGTACGCCAGTGCTCCGGCCGCGCCGAGGGGCGCCGGCTCACGTTCCCCGGGCAGAGAACCCCACCGCGCGAGCTCCCCGACGGTGATCAGCGCCCCGAAGGCGAGCGCGTGCCCCGGCTCCCGGACCCCGTGCCACACGGTGTGCGCCAGCGCGAGGACGGCCAGGGCCAGCGCCGCCCCGCGTACGGCGAGGGGGGCGGCCACGGGCGGGCCGAGCCGCGTCACCGGGTGAGCCCGGGCCGGTCCGCGGCCGCCCCGGTGGCCGTCGTGTCGTCCGCCGTTCCCTGTCCGGGCAGCCCTGCCGGTTGCTCGTCCGAGGTGACGGTGGTGGTGGCGGCGGACCAGCCGTGACGGTCCAGGGCGCGCACCAGCGCCCGTACCATCCGCGGGTCGAACTGGCTGCCCGCGCAGCGCTCCAGCTCCCGCACCGCCGCCGGTACGGGACGTCCGCGCCGGTAGGAACGGGTCGAGGTCATCGCGTCGAATGCGTCGGCGACGGCGACGACCCGGGCGAACTCGGGGATCTCGTCCCCGGCGAGGCCGTAGGGGTAGCCGCTGCCGTCGAGCCGTTCGTGGTGGTGCAGGATGGCGGCGCGCGCCTCGTCGAGGAAGCCGATGCCCCGGACGATCTCGTGGCCGTACTCCGGGTGCAGTTCGACGGCACGGCGCTCCTGGGGGGTGAGCGGCCCCTCCTTGCGCAGGATCCGCGTCGGAACCCCGAGCTTGCCCACGTCGTGCAGGACGCCCGCGAAACGGAGCGCCTCCGCGCGCTCCCCCTCCATGCCGAGTTCGCCCGCGATCAGCTCCGAGGCGCGGCCCACGCGCTCGCTGTGTCCGCGGGTGTACCCGTCCTTGATGTCGACGGCCTGGACCAGCGCCCTGATGGTGGCGCGGTGCGCGGCGTGCTGCCGGTGGTACTGGGCGAACACCCAGCTGGAGATGTACATGGGCAGCAGGACGACGAGGGCCGACAGCGGCCCGTACGAGCTGCGCCACAGGACCGCCGTCATCAGCGCCGCACACCCGTGGACGACGTGGGGTCCCATGGAGCGCGTGGCCGGTCCGCGCCAGGCGTGCCGCGCGGCGACGCGCTCGGCCGTGACCAGGATGCCGCCGTCCAGCGCGGCCAGCAGAAGACCGAAGGCGAGCGCTGCCGCCCCCGCCGGGACCAGGGCGTAGGGGAGGTCGGGGGGTGGGCCACCGCCCGCGCCGTCGCCGGTCCCGCCGAGCGCGGCCGGACCGCCGAGCGCCACGTGGACCCATGAGGCCGCGCCCACCGCCGCCGCGAGGTGCGCGGCCCGCCAGACACGGCGGGCCGTCACGGGCGGCCGGTCGACGACGCCGGCCAGCGCGCCGGGTACGGGTACGAGGACGGCCGCGGCGGGCGGCAGCAGGAACGCGGCCGCGAGGAGCAGGGGGAAGAAGGCTCCCCCGCCCGCCGCGACGGCGCCGCCGGGACGGGACCACCGGGCCGCGAGTTCACTGGCCAGGCAGAGAGCCGCCAGAAGTGCGACGGTATTCCAGGGAGTACCCGCGCCGGGGACGAGGGCCGGGAGCGCGAGAAGCCCGGCGCCTGCCGCCGTGCACAGGATGTAGGCGCGCGCCGCCCCCGGTGTTCTCCTCACCCTTACCGCCCGCTCCCCGCCTGGCCCATGGAGGCGCCAGGCTAGCGAGCGGTGAACAGCTCAAGGTCCCCGTTGCACTGGATTAGCACGTTCGGGTGAACACGATCCGGTGGTCAGCGCGGGAGGACGGCTGCCGTCACTCGGCGGCGGCCGGGCGGTCGGCCCCGCCCACGGCCACGTCCTGCTCGGGGACGGCCTGCCCCGAACGGATCAGGTCGATCCGGCCCATCACCTTGGACCGAAGATCGGTCGGCACGTCGTCGTGGCCGCAGCAGCGCTTCACCAGCTTCTTCACGGCCTGCTCCAGACCGTACTTCTCCAGGCACGGGGAGCACTCCTCGAAGTGCACCTCGAACTTGCTGCATTCGCCCTCGGGCATCTCACGGTCGAGGAACTCGTAGAGATGGTCGAGAACCTCTGAGCAATCCGTCTCGTGCGGCTCTCCGCAGCTCATGAGGCCGAGCCTTTCGTGTCGTCCGACTCACCGGCTCCGGCCGGAACTAGTCCGCGCTCACGCGCGTAGTCCTCCAGCATGCCGCGCAGCTGGCGCCGGCCCCGGTGCAGCCGGGACATCACCGTACCGATGGGTGTCCCCATGATGTCGGCGATCTCCTTGTACGCAAAGCCCTCGACGTCGGCGAGATACACGGCGATACGGAACTCTTCGGGAATCGACTGCAGCGCGGACTTCACGTCGGAGTCCGGCAGGTGGTCGAGCGCCTGCGACTCCGCCGAACGCAGACCGGTGGACATGTGCGACTCCGCGCGGGCGAGCTGCCAGTCCTCGATCTCCTCGGCGGCACTGCGCTGGGGTTCCCGCTGCTTCTTGCGGTACGAGTTGATGAAGGTGTTCGTGAGGATGCGGTACATCCACGCCTTGAGGTTCGTACCCTCACGGAACTGGTGGAAGGACCCGTACGCCTTGGCGTACGTCTCCTGCACCAGGTCCTCGGCATCGGCCGGGTTGCGCGTCATGCGCAGGGCGGCCGAGTACATCTGGTCGAGAAAACCAAGGGCGTCCCGCTCGAAGCGCGCGTTGCGCTCGGCGGTCGTCTCCTGCGCACGGCCGTCGTCGGTCCCTGTGTCGGTCCCAGTGACCGGACCCACCTCCTCCAACGATGTCGCGGAGCCGAAACCGGACCCGCTCGCATCGGAGAATAGTCGACCCTGCTGGTGCGCGGGCTGTCGATCCGCTCCGCTCAGGGCACGCTCCCGCGTGCTCCTGTCCGCGTGCAGGACCGTCCACTCCAGTTCAGCGGCGTTCGAGCGGCGCGGGCAGATGGTCGAACCCATGCGACGGACTCCCTCTCCACGTACAGCGTTGTTCTTCAGACGCTCCGAACAACAGCGGCCCCCCACGGCGCATTCCCGGGCCGGCGCGGCCCGCAGGGGATGTGAGAGGGGTTACCTCGTCACCGGAGTCCCTCCAGCCACCCGGCGACCGCCGCGGTGAGCACGTCCATCGGCCGGTGCGCGGCCGGCGGGGCCTTCTTGGGCACGGCGAAGCCGTGATCCGCGTACGGCACCTCGACGATCCGGTGCGCCCCGGCGGGAAACTCCTCCGGCCGCCCGAACGGGTCACGGCCGCCCTGCACCACGAGGGTCGGCACGCCCGTGCCCAGCAGCTCGTCGGCACGGGACTTCTCCGGCCGGCCCGGCGGGTGCAGCGGGAAGCTCAGCGCGAGCACCGCGTGGGCCCCCAGCTCACCCGCCGTGCGGCAGGCCACCCGGGCCCCCGCGCTGCGGCCGCCGGCGACGACGGGGAGCGCCGCCGCCGTCAGGGCCGGCCACAGCCCGCGCCAGCCGGCGTCGAGGGTCCGGGGCGCCGGGGCCAGCTTCTTCCCCGCCACCCGCCAGGGCTGTTCGACCAGGGCGGTGGTCACTCCGCGGGCGGGGAGCGCGGCCGCGAGGGCCTGGAGGTCGCGGGCCTCGACACCGCCTCCCGCGCCGTGGCCCAGGGCGAGCACCAGACGGGCGTCCCCGGCGGGGAACCAGGTGATCCTGGCCGTCCCCGCCTCCGTCCCGACGGTCTCGGTCCTCCGTGTCGTCCCTGCGCGGTTCACCCACCCCATCCTGCCGGATCCCGCCGGATCAGAAGAGTGTGCTCATCTCCGGCGCGGCGAGCTCCTCGAGCAGCTCCGGGCCGTTGTTGCGGACGTTGCTGACCGCCGTGGACACCGGGTAGGCGCGCATCAGCCCGCCGGGCGGCGGTTCCAGCAGCGCCTTCAGCTCCCCGGTGTCGGTGCGCGCGGGGTCGAGCCAGGCGTCCCAGCGGTCGGGGGTGAGCATGAGCGGCATCCGGGGGTGGATGTCGGCGAGCGCGGCCGGGCCCTCGGCCGGGGCCACGGCGAGCGGGGACGTCTCCGCCTCGGTGGTGATCACGGAGCAGGTCACCCACCAGGCCCGGGGATGGTCGTCGGGCAGGGAGGGGTCGCGCCAGAAGTCGTAGAGACCGGCCATGGCGAAGACCGAGCCGTCGGCGGGCGTCACGAAGTAGGGCTGCTTGCGGGGGCGCTTGCGCTTCCCCTTCTCCTCCAGCTGCCGCTCGTCGGCGCCGGTGACCCACTCGTAGTAGCCGTCGGCGGGCAGGAGGCAGCGCCTCGACACGAAGGAACGGCGGAAGGACGGCTTCTCGTGGACGGTCTCGGCGCGGGCGTTGATCATGCGGGCACCGCCCTCCGGGGTCTTGGACCAGGACGGGACGAGCCCCCACTTCAGCGTGCGCATCTGGCGAACCGGACGTTGATCGTCCGCGTCCTTCACAGGACGTTCCAGAATCGCGTAGACCTCTTTGGTCGGGGCCACGTTCCAATCGGGTTCCAGGGTCTCCGTCGGGTCCCACTTCTCGACGCCGAAGAGCCCGGTCAGATCCTCCGGCCGCCGGCTCGCCGCATACCGTCCGCACATAAGTGCCAGACTGCCACGACTCGCACCCCGAGCGGGCAGCACTGCCGTACTCACCTCAAGGAGCCGCCCGCACCATGGACAGCACCGCACTGGGCGATCTGTGGGATCGCGTCTTCGGCACCCAGCCCGCGCCCGAGCAGTGGCTGGTGGTCGTGACCGCCACCGTGGCACTCGGCGCCGTGGTGCCGAACCTCATATGGCGCCTCTCCCGCAACGCGATCACCATCGCCCACGAGGGCGGCCACGGGCTGGTCGCCCTGCTCACCGGGCGGCAGCTCTCCGGCATCCGTCTGCACTCGGACACCAGCGGACTCACCGTCAGCCGCGGCAAACCGTCCGGCATCGGCATGATCCTCACCGCGGCGGCCGGTTACACGGCTCCCCCGCTGCTCGGTCTCGGAGGCGCCTGGCTGCTGTCCGCCGGACGGATCACCCTGCTGCTGTGGCTGTCGACCGCACTGCTCGCGGTGATGCTGGTGATGATCCGCAATCTCTACGGCGCACTGACCGTCATCCTGACGGGGACGACGTTCCTCCTGGTGTCCTGGCTGACCTCGCCCGACGTGCAGTCGGCGTTCGCGTACACCGTGGTCTGGTTCCTGCTGCTGGGCGGCGTGCGGCCGGCGTTCGAGCTGCAGTCCAAGCGCCGCCACGGCGGTGCGCCCGACTCCGACGCCGACCAGCTGGCCCGGCTGACGCACGCCCCGGCGGCGATGTGGCTCTTCCTCTTCCACGCGGTGTCGCTCTGCTCACTGATCGGCGGCGGGCGCTGGATGCTCGGGCTCTGAGGGCCGATGCCACCCAAGGCCCTCTACCACCCCTAAGTTACGTCCAGATTTCCCCCTATTTGTTCAGGCTCTGGGATTGCGGTGAGCCACTAAAGTGAGGGGCATGACCGAAAGCTCCGCGCACCCCGCCCTCTGGCCCGCCCCCCGTGCGACCGGGGCCGTCGACGCGACCGTCACCGTGCCCGGATCCAAATCGGTCACCAACCGGGCTCTCGTCCTCGCCTCCCTGTCCTCCGAGCCGGGCTGGCTGCGCCGCCCGCTGCGCTCCCGCGACACCCTGCTGATGGCCCAGGCGCTGCGCGCGATGGGCGTCGGGATCGAGGAGGGAGTGGGCCCGGACGGCTCCGGCGAGGCCTGGCGCGTCATCCCGGCGGGCCTGCACGGTCCGGCCACCGTCGACGTCGGCAACGCGGGCACGGTCATGCGCTTCCTGCCCCCGGTGGCCTGCCTGGCGGACGGCCCGGTCCACTTCGACGGGGACCCCCGCTCCTACGAGCGCCCCCTGCACGGGGTGATCGACGCGCTGAAGAGCCTGGGCGCCCGGATCGACGACGACGGGCGCGGGGCACTGCCCCTGACCGTGCACGGTGCCGGTGCGCTGGACGGCGGGGCCGTGGCGATCGACGCCTCCTCGTCGTCCCAGTTCGTCTCCGCGCTCCTGCTGTCCGGCCCCCGCTTCAACCAGGGGGTGGAGGTCCGCCACACCGGCTCGGCCCTTCCCTCCATGCCCCACATCCGGATGACCGTCGACATGCTGCGTGCCGTCGGCGCCCAGGTCGACGAGCCGGAGACCGGCGGGGAGCCGGACGTCTGGCGCGTCTCCCCGTCCGCGCTCCTCGGCCGCGACCTGACGGTGGAACCCGACCTCTCCAACGCCCAGCCTTTCCTGGCCGCCGCGCTCGTCACCGGCGGGCGCGTCACCGTCCCCGACTGGCCGCTGCGCACCACCCAGCCGGGTGACGCCCTGCGCGAGATCTTCACCGCGATGGGGGGCAGCTGCGAACTGACCGAGCGGGGTCTCACCTTCAGGGGCTCGGGCCGCGTCCACGGCATCGACGTCGACCTGAGCGAGGTCGGTGAGCTCGCCCCGGGGATCGCCGCGCTCGCGGCGCTGGCCGACTCCCCTTCCACCCTCCGCGGCGTCGCCCATCTACGGCTCCACGAGACCGACCGCCTCGCCGCCCTCACCAAGGAGATCAACGGCCTCGGCGGCGACGTCGTGGAGAGCGCCGACGGACTGCGGATCCGGCCCCGCCCGCTGCACGGCGGAACCTTCCGGACGTACGACGACCACCGCATGGCGACCGCGGGCGCGATCATCGGCCTCGCCGTGGCCGGGGTCGAGATCGAGAACATCGGGACGACGGCCAAGACGCTGCCGGACTTCCCGGAGATGTGGTCGGGCATGCTCGGGGCCGCCCCCGGGGCGGTCGGCGTCTCACCCGGAACCCTCGGGGCCGCCCCCGCAGGACGCGGGGTCTGAGGGCATGCGCCGTTACGGGAAGAATCCCGACGAGGACGACATCCGCGTCCGTCCCAACCGCAAGGGCAACCGGCCCCGCACCCACACCCGCCCCAAGCACGAGGACGCCCAGGACGGCATGGTCCTCACCGTCGACCGCGGCCGGCTCACCTGCCTGGTCGACGGCCGCATCGTGATGGCGATGAAGGCCCGGGAGCTGGGCCGCAAGGCCGCCGTGGTGGGTGACCGGGTCTCCCTCGTGGGCGACCTCTCCGGCGACAAGGACACGCTGGCCCGCATCGTCCGCATCGGGGAACGCCGCTCCGTGCTGCGCCGCACGGCCGACGACGACGATCCGTACGAGCGCGTGGTCGTGGCCAACGCCGACCAGCTCGCCGTCGTCACCGCGCTCGCCGATCCCGAACCGCGCCCCCGCATGATCGACCGCTGCCTGGTGGCGGCGTACGACGGTGGCCTCTCCCCGCTCCTCGTCCTGACCAAGTCCGATCTGGCCTCGGCGGACAAGCTCCTGGAGGCGTACACCCCGCTGGGCGTCCCCTACATAGTCACCAGCCGTGAGGAACTGGAGAACGGCGACGCCGCGGAGCGGGTGCGCGAACTGCTGGAGGACCGGGTGACCGCCTTCGTCGGCCACTCCGGGGTCGGCAAGACGACGCTGGTCAACGCCCTGGTCCCGAAGGACAGGCGCCGGACCACCGGTGTGGTCAACGCCGTCACCGGGCGCGGCCGGCACACCACGACGTCGGCGCTCGCACTCCCGCTCCCCGACGCCCGCGGCTGGGTGATCGACACCCCGGGTGTGCGGTCCTTCGGGCTGCACCACGTGGACCCCTCCCGGGTCATCAACGCCTTCCCCGATCTCCAGCCGGGTACGGAGAACTGCCCGCGCGGCTGCACCCACGACGGTCAGGAGCCGGAGTGCGCCCTGGACGCCTGGGTGGCGGAGGGACACGCGGACCCGGCCCGGCTCGACTCGCTGCGGCGGCTGCTCTCGACGCGGGAGCGCCGCGAGGGCGACTGACGGACGGCGGTACGGGCGGCGGGTGTACCGCCGCCCGCGACAGCGCCGCCCGACCCGCGCACGTTTGCGAGCCGTCACGGCTGGTAAGGGCATAATCGCGACGAGCGAGACGAAGCCGTCACCTATGTGGGAGGCACCTGACGATGGCGTGGTTGCTGGTCGTGGTCGCCGGACTGCTCGAGACCGGCTTCGCCGTGTGCCTGAAGCTCTCCCACGGGTTCACCCGGCTCTGGCCCACCATCGCGTTCTGCGCCTTCGCCCTCGGCAGCTTCGGGCTGCTGACCCTGTCCCTCAAGAAACTCGACGTCGGCCCTGCGTACGCGGTGTGGACCGGCATCGGCGCGGCCGGCACCGCTATCTACGGGATGGTCTTCCTCGACGACGTGGTCTCGACGCTCAAGCTGGTGTCGATCTCACTGGTGATCGTCGGGGTGATCGGTCTGCAGCTGTCCGGCTCCTCGCAGTAGGACCCGCGCGCCCCCGGCTTCCTCGGCGCCGCCGCCCTCGCACCGGGACCCGGGGTCGAGCGGCGCCGCGTCGCGGGCGTACCGAGCCGGACGCCGGGCCTCGGCACGTCAACCGCGCGCACGGCCGTTCCCGCGGACGCGGGCGGCACGCCGGGCCCGGCTTCCCGCCGGGTGAGGCCTCGTCACCTTCCGCACCACGGGCCGGACGTATCGGAGTTGGCGAGCTCCCCGATGCCTCGGAGGGGTCGCGCGACCCCCCGCCGCCGGCTCCCCGCTCCGCCGGGAAGCGGGCCCGTGTAGCCCGGTCGGGTGCCGGTGGATACTGTGACGGCATGCCCGACTACCACGATGATCTGCGCCTGGCCCACGTACTGGCGGACGCCGCCGACGCGGCGACGACGGCCCGGTTCAAGGCCCTGGACCTCAAGGTCGAGACCAAGCCGGACATGACCCCCGTGAGCGAGGCCGACAAGCACGCCGAGGAGCTGATCCGCGGACATCTGCACCGGGCCCGGCCGCGCGACGCCATCCTGGGCGAGGAGTACGGGGTCGAGGGCACGGGACCGCGGCGCTGGGTCGTCGACCCGATCGACGGCACCAAGAACTACGTGCGGGGTGTCCCCGTGTGGGCGACGCTGATCTCCCTCATGGAGGCGGGCGAGGACGGCTTCCAGCCGGTGGTCGGCGTGGTCTCCGCGCCGGCGCTGAACCGCCGGTGGTGGGCCGCCAAGGGCGCGGGGGCGTTCTCCGGCCGCAGCCTCACGTCCGCGACGCGGCTGCACGTCTCGAAGGTCGAGCGGATCGCGGACTCCTCGTTCGCCTACGCCTCGATGACCGGCTGGGAGGAACAGGGGCGGCTCGACGGGTTCATGGACCTGACGCGGGCCTGCTGGCGGACGCGGGGGTACGGGGACTTCTGGCCGTACATGATGGTCGCCGAGGGAGCGGTGGACATCTGCGCGGAACCCGAGCTCTCCCTGTGGGACATGGCCGCGAACGCGATCATCGTCCAGGAGGCGGGCGGCATGTTCACGAGTCTGGACGGCGTCCCCGGCCCGGGCGGCGGCAACGCCGCGGCCTCCAACGGCCTGCTGCACCACGAGTTGCTCGGCTACCTCAACCAGCGCCGCTGAGTGCTCCGCGCGCCCCCTTGCCCTGCCACTTCCGGGGTGCAAGTCTGAGGACCCCCCACTTGTGAACTTGTGAATCGACTCACGAGAGCCGTTCGCACGTCACTCCTCGAAGGAGGTGGCTCCCTTTGCTCGTACGTGACGCCATGAGCACGGTTGTCCTCACCATCGGCCCCGCTCACACACTCCGCCAGGCGGCCCGCCTGATGTCCGCCCGCCGCATCGGAGCGGCCGTCGTCCACGACCCCGACCACTGCGGCTTCGGGATCATCACCGAACGCGACATCCTCGAGGCGGTCGGTTCCGGACAGGACCCGGACATGGAGACCGCCTCCACCCACACCACGACCGACGTGGTCTTCGCCTCCCCCGCCTGGACCCTGGAGGAGGCCGCCGAGGCGATGACGCACGGCGGTTTCCGGCATCTGATCGTGCTGGACGGTGACGGGCCGGTGGGGATCGTCTCGGTCCGCGACATCATCCGGTGCTGGACGCCGGCCCGGCGGCCCCGCGCCGGCATGGTTCTCGGGCCCGCCTCACCGACACCCTGACAGCGGTGGGCCGGATCCCCCGGGAGAAGCTCCCGCGGATCCGGCCCACCGCCGATGCCGAGCACCCTGGGGTGCGGGGCGAAAAGACCCGTCCGCCCGGCTACGGCCGGCGCGTCCGCGGCCCCCTCAGGGGCGACCCGGTACAACCGGCGCCGGGGCGGACGACCCTCCCCGCGCGAGCGCGCGCACCGGGAGGTGCGGGACCGCCGTCAGCCGCGCAGGGCCTGGACCGCGGCCTCCAGCCGCTTGCCGAAGTCTCCGTCCGCCTGCCGGAAGTTGTTGATCGCGCGATCGGCGATGTCGTCGCGCGAGACCTTCGCGATGAAGCCGGAGAGGTTGTCGATCAGGCGGCCCTTCTCGTCCTCCGACATCAGCCGGTAAAGGTTCCCCGCCTGGACGAAGTCGTTGTCCTCGGCGTGCACCGCGGCCTCGTGGTTGCCCGTGCTGCCGGTGACCGGGACCGGCTGCCACAGCGGCCGGTCCGTCTGGAACGGGCCGCCGAAGCTGTTCGGCTCGTAGTTCTTCGCGCCCTTGTGGCGGCCGTCGTAGAGGTAACCGTCACGACTGTTGGTGCGCGCCTCCGTGGCGTGCGGGCGGTTCACCGGCAGGTGGTCGGCGTTGATGCCGACGCGGTAGCGGTGGGCGTCGCCGTAGGCGAAGAGACGGCCCTGGAGCATCTTGTCCGGGGACGGACCGATGCCGGGCACGAAGTGTGCCGGGCTGAAGATCGACTGCTCGACCTCGGCGAAGATGTTCTCCGGGTTGCGGTTGAGCTCCAGCTTGCCGATCTCGATCGGCGGGTAGTCCGCGTGCGGCCAGACCTTGGTGAGGTCGAACGGGTTGAAGCGGTACGTGGCCGCCTCGGCCGCCGGCATGATCTGGACCTGCACGGTCCAGCTGGGGAAGTCACCGCGCTCGATGGACTCCCGCAGGTCGCGCTGGTGGCTGTCCGGGTCGACACCGGAGAGGCGGACGGCCTCCTCGGTGGTGAGGTTCTTGATGCCCTGGTCGGTCTTGAAGTGGTACTTGACCCAGAAGACCTCGCCGGCCTCGTTGTTCCACTGGAAGGTGTGCGAGCCGAAGCCGTCCATGTGGCGGTAGGAGGCGGGGATGCCGCGGTCACCGAAGAGCCAGGTCACCTGGTGCGTGGACTCCGGGGACAGACCCCAGAAGTCCCAGACGTTGTCCGCCTCCTGCGAGCCCGTGTACGGGTCGCGCTTCTGAGTGTGGATGAAGTCCGGGAACTTGATGGCGTCCTTGATGAAGAACACCGGGGTGTTGTTGCCGACGAGGTCGTAGTTGCCGTCCTCGGTGTAGAACTTCAGCGCCCAGCCGCGGGGGTCGCGCACCGCGTCGGCCGCGCCGAGGTTGCCCGCGACGGTGGAGAAGCGCAGGAACGTCTCGGTCTGCTTGCCGACCTCGGAGAGGAACTTCGCCCGCGTCCACTGCGAGACGTCACGGGTCAGCGTGAACGTGCCGTACGCGCCCGCGCCCCGGGCGTGCACGACGCGCTCCGGGATGCGCTCCCTGTTGAAGTGGGCGAGCTTCTCCAGAAGCGCCTGGTCCTGGACGAGAACCGGTCCACCCGGGCCAGCGGTCTCGCTGTTCTGGTTGTCGGCTACCGGCGCCCCGGCCTCCGTGGTGAGCGGTCCCTGCGTCACGTGCGCCTCCTGCGTCATGTCCTGCGCAGTCGTCGCCTCCTGCGCAGCCTGTCCCTTGGCGTTTGCCGGTCTCGATCCTACGATGGACTTTGTCTAAGTCAAGTGAACATCCAAATTCACACCCGTTCGGGACTCGATCCCTCCACTGTTAGGCTGGATCCCATGAGTGACCTCCTGGAACGACTCCGCGGACGCGGCTGGCGCATGACGGCCCAGCGGCGCGTCGTGGCCGAGGTACTTGACGGTGAGCACGTGCACCTGACGGCGGACGAGGTCCACTCACGTGCGGTCGACCGGCTCCCGGAGATCTCCCGCGCCACCGTGTACAACACGCTCGGTGAGATGGTCTCCCTGGGAGAGGTCGTCGAAGTCTCCACGGACCGGCGCGCCAAGCGGTACGACCCGAACGCCCACCGCCCCCACCACCACCTGGTGTGCGCGCGCTGCGGCGCGATCCGGGACGTGCACCCCTCCGGCGATCCGCTGGCCGATCTGCCGGCCGACGAACGGTTCGGCTTCACCGTCTCCGACGTGGAAGTGACCTACCGCGGCGTCTGCCCGAGCTGCGCGGCCGCGGCCTGAGGCGTCTCGCTCACGAGCGGGGCGTGTTCCGGCAGTCCCGCTCGACCGGCGACAATCGCCCCGGCACCACCGGCATCGCGGCGAGTCTCCGCCGTCGGGGGCCCCGCACCGGATGCCGCCGGGTCGGCACTTCAGGGCGGACGGTGCTCCTCGCGCCTCGCGCCCCGGACCACGCGGACCAGCCGGACCGGCCGGCCGGGAGGGCGGCGCTCGCATGCCGGGAGGGACGGTTCCGCCCCCGTCCGCGCCACGCTCGCACGGAAGCCGGCCGGTCATGGAGTCGGCCGTTCATGAAGCCGACTGCCCGCGCACACGACCGAGGCCCGGATCCTCGAAAGGATCCGGGCCTCGGTCTTCAGTAGCGGGGACAGGATTTGAACCTGCGACCTCTGGGTTATGAGCCCAGCGAGCTACCGAGCTGCTCCACCCCGCGTCGTTGTGAGTGCAACGTTACGGCACCCCGCCGACCAGCGCAAATTCATTGCCGAGGCAGGACGCCGCCGGCCGGCGGGCCAGGACGGGCCCGCCGGCGACCGTCACGCCGTGAGCTCCTGGTGCAACGCCTCCAGCAGCCGGGCGGCCCGCTCGGCCACCTCCGCCGGCCCGAGCTCGACCGCCCGGGCGCACCAGCGCTGGCCCTCGGTGAGCTCACCCCTGCGGGCGGCGAGCAGTGCGAGGCGCAGCGCCGCGCGGCCGTGACCGTCGTTGGCCGCACGGCTCCACCACAGGGCCGCCTCCCGTTCGCTGCCCTCCCGGGCGAGCAGGAGGCCGAGGTTGAACGCCCCGTTACGACTGCCGGACTCGGCGGCCTCGCGGTACCAGCGGGCCGCGTTCTTCATGTCGCCGCGCGCGGCCGCGAGCATCCCCGCCCGGACCTGGGCCCGGCGGTGGCCCTGCTCGGCGGCCCTCTCGTACCACTCCTCGCACTCGGTCCTCTCGGGCATCGGCTGCCCCAGCCCCGGCACGCCGGGAGGCGGCTGCCGCAGGTCGAGGAGGCCGGCCAGCCGGAAGGCGGCCTCGGCGCTGCCGCCGCCCGCCGCGCAGCGCAGATGACGCTCGGCCTCCTGCTCCTCGCCGTCCCGCAGAAGCGCCATGCCGACCTGGAGCGCCGCGTCGGTGTGCCCGGCCGCCGCTGCCCGCCGGTACCAGTCCAGCGCAGCACGGTCCTCGTCACGCCCGGCGTGCAGGATGCCGAGATTGAAGGCCGCGTCCACGCTGCCCGACTCGGCCGCCTTGGAGAACCAGGGCTCGGCGCCGGTCGCGTCACCCGCCTGGAGCAGCAGCACGGCCAGGGCGTTCGCCGCCTCGCGGTGGCCGGCGTAGGCGGCCCGGCGGTACCACTGCTCGGCCTGCGCGACGCGGTCCTGAGCGGCGCAGAGCAGGCCCAGGTTGTACGCGCCGTTGACGTCGCCCGCGTCCATGGCGGCGCGGTACCAGCGCTCGGCCGTCTGCTGCTCGCCCCGCGCAGCGTGCAGCGCGCCCAGAGCGTTGGCGGCGTTGCCGTCGCCCTCCTGGGCGGCGCGCAGCCACCACACGGCGGCGCTCTCCTCGTCCCCCGCGTCGCGCAGCAGGAAGCCTAGGGCGCACGCCGCGCGGGCCTCGCCGTCCTTGGCCGCGGTGAGGTACCAGCGGCCGGCCTCCTTGAGTTCGCCGCGCTGCTCGAGGATGGCCCCGAGGTGCAGGGCCGCGCGGCGGTGCCCCCGCGCGGCGGCCTGCCGGTACCACTGCTCCGCCTCGCGGGCACGGCCGGCCGCGGGACCGGCGACGCGGCCGTGGCGTTTCCCTCCCGCGCCGTCCTCCAGTGCGAACCGGGCGACCGCCCCGGCCTCGCGTCCGAGGCCGAAGGCGTCGTGCGGTTCACCGGCAGCCGTGCGCTCGAGGGCGCGCGCCAGGCGGTAGGCGGCCTCCCGGTGCCCCTGTTCGGCGGCAGCGCGCAGCCAGCGCTCGGCGCCGACGTCACCGCGGTGTTCCAGCAGGTCGGCCAGGGCGTACGCACCGAGGGCATGGCCCTGTTCGGCGGACTGGCGCAGCCAGTACTCGGCGCCGGGCTCGTCCCCGCGCTCGCGGAAGTGGCGCCCGAGCGCGTGCGCGGCGGCGGCGGAACCGGCGACCGCGGCGATGCGCCACCACCCTGCCGCCTCGTCCGCGTATCCCCGCTGGTGCAGAAGGACACCCAGGTTGTTGGCCGCGGCCCGGTCGCCCTCGGCGGTGGCGGCGCGCAGATAGCCCTCGGCGGCGTCCAGGTCGCCTCGTCGCAGCAGGAGCGCACCGAGGACACTCATCGACGCGATGTCCCCGGACTCCGCCGCGCGCCGGTGCCTCGCCTCCGCCTCGTCGGCATGATCGGCCGTGTCCGTGGTGTCCGCCGTGTCGTCGGTGTTCACCGTGTCACCGGTGTCCGGCGTGCCGTCGGCGTCCCCGGCGGCGTCGGAGATCGGAGCACCGGTGAGGGCCTCGGCGTCGCTCGCGCGGGCCGTGCTCGTGGCGAGGGACGTCAGGCCGGCGAGGCCGACGCCGTCAGCGGCTCCGGCGCGCTCGGCGACGGCAGCTGCGAATACCGCATCTGCCACCTTTTCGGTCGCTCGGCCGCGTCGCTGCACAAACCGCCCTGTCTCCAACAGAGTTGCCCTGTCCCCCATAAATACCATCGTCGCACCACCCCCAACCCGCGTACACCTGGAATACCGCGGCCAGTGAGGTCACTTCAGCGTTTTGTCGACATGCCCACAGGGAGACAAGTCAAACACGTCCAGCATCAACTCATGCCCTTCGAACCGCACTTCACCCGGACAACTTGAGAAAATCCGGCCCGGCATGACAAAGGCCCGGATCCTCGAAAGGATCCGGGCCTGAGTCTTCAGTAGCGGGGACAGGATTTGAACCTGCGACCTCTGGGTTATGAGCCCAGCGAGCTACCGAGCTGCTCCACCCCGCGTCGTTGTGTTCAAACCGTACCACGACGCGGGGTGGAGCTTTCTCAGCCGCCCTGGCCGTCACCCTTCTCCCCGGACGCGCCGGCGGAACCGGCCTTGTCCGGCGCTTCGGGCGCGGTGCTGCTGCCAGGCTTGGGCTGGGCCGCCGCGGCCTTCCGGAGAGCGGCCTGCAGGTCGTCCTGCGCCTTGCCGTAGGCCGCCCAGTCGTCCTCCTTCAGGGCCGCCTGACCGTCCGCGTACGCCTTCTGGGCGTCCGCGATCGCCTTCCGCAGCGCGGCGTCCCCGGTGGCGGGGGGTTGCGTGGTGTCGCCCGGGGGCTCGTTCGGCTCCGTGGGCGGAGTGGTCGTGTCGGACCCCTCGACCCCGAAGACGGCGTTGAGCGCCTCCCCCAGGCTGTTCTCGAAGACGACCTTCGAGCCGTACGAGGCGGCCACCTTGCGCAGCAGCGGGTAGTTCTGCGTGCCACCGCGCGTGTAGACCGGTTCGATGTACAGGAAGCCTCCGTCGAGCGGCACCGTGAGCAGGTTGCCGTACTCGATGTCGGAGTCCGTGCCCTTGAGGTTCCTCACGAACTCGGCCACGTCGTCGTTGCCGTTGAGCTCACTCTGCACCTGGCCGGGGCCCTTGACGGTGCTGGTGACTCTCAAGAGTCTGATCTTCCCGTAGTCCTTGCCGGCCGCGTCCGCGTCCACCGCCATGAAGGCTCCCAGGTTGGGACGCCCCTTCGGGGTGAAGGTCGTGGTCAGGGAGAACCTCTGGGCGTCCTGGCCCGGCATCTTCATGCTCAGGTAGTACGGCGGGACGGCCCCGGGCTCCTTGTTGGTCGGGTCGTCCGGCACCTGCCAGGCGTCACTGCCGCTGTAGAACTGGGCCGGGTTCTCGACGTGGTAGCGGGTGAGGAGCTCGCGCTGGACCTTGAACAGGTCCTGCGGGTAGCGCAGGTGGTCCATCAGCTGCTGGGGGATGTCCGACCGGGGCGTGACCGTACCGGGGAACGCCTTGCGCCACGTCTTGAGCACCGGGTCCTCGGTGTCCCACTCGTAGAGCTTGACCTTGCCGTCGTACGCGTCGACGGTGGCCTTCACCGAGTTGCGGATGTAGTTGACCTGGTTCTGCTGGGCGACGACCGCGCGCTGGTTGGTGGTCAGCGAGTCGGCCGTGGTGTCGCCGAGTGTCGTACGCGAGGCGTAGGGATACCCGTTGGTCGTGGTGTACGCGTCGACGATCCACTGGATCCGGCCGCCGACGACCGCCGGGTAGGCGTCGCCGTCGATGGTCAGCCAGGGCGCCACCGCCTCGACGCGCTCCTTGGGCGTGCGGTTGTACAGGATCCGCGACCCCTCGCCGATGGCTCCCGAGTACAGGATCTGCGGCTCGCTGAACGACACCGCGTAGGCGGCCCTGTTGAAGGCGCTGGAGAGACTGACCCCGCTGTCACCCTTGTAGCTGGTGGTCTTCTCGCCGTCCTCCTCGTAGTCGAGCTCCTTCTGGGGCCCGCCGACGATGGAGTACTGCTCGGTCTTCTCGCCGTAGTAGACCCGCTGCTCGTACGTGCCCAGTTCGCCCGTGGTGGGCAGGCCCGACTCCGTGAAGTCCGGGGAGCCCGTCGGGTTGGTGCCCGTCGTCGTGCCGCGGGCCGCGATGACTCCGTAGCCGTGGGTGTACGTGAAGTGGTCGTTGATCCAGTTCCGCTTGGGCAGGCCCTGGAGGTTCAGCTCACGCAGGCCGATGACGGTGTCCTGCTCCTTGCCGTCCGCGCCCTTGTAGCGGTCGACGTCCAGCGTCTTGGGGAACTGGTAGTAGTTCCTCTTCTGCTGGAGCTGCTGGAAGGCCGGCGAGACGACGTTGGGGTCCATCACGCGGTAGCTGGCGGCGGAGTCGGCGCTCGCCCGCAGCTTGGTGGTGTCGTCCGTCGTGCTCGTGCCCGCGTAGTCGTCGACCTCTGCGTCGTCGATGTCGTACGCGTCGCGCGTCGCCTGGATGTTCTTCCGGATGAACGGCGCTTCCTTGGCCTGCTCGTTCGGCTGAACCTGGAACTTCTGCACGATCGCCGGGTACAGCCCGCCGATCAGGATCGCCGAGAGCACCATCAGGCCGAAGCCGATCACCGGCAGCTGCCAGGTGCGCCGCCAGAGCGTCGCGAAGAACAGCACAGCGCAGATCACGGCGATGCAGAACAGGATGGTCTTCGCCGGGAGATAGGCGTTGGCGTCGACGTACCGCAGGCCGGTCCAGTTGTCCGTGGCCTTGAAGTCACTGGACTTCACGGCCAGGCCGTACCGGTCGAGCCAGTACGCCACCGCCTTCAGCGTCACGAAGATGCCCAGCAGCACGGAGAGATGGCCCGTGGCCGCACCCGTGGCCCGCGCGCCGGGGCTGGTGATCCGCAGCCCGCCGTACAGGTAGTGGGTGAGCGCCGCGGCGATCAGCGACAGCACCGCCGCGGCGAAGCCGAAGCCGAGCAGGAAGCGGTACCACGGCAGGTCGAAGGCGTAGAAGGCCACGTCCAGCTTGAACTGGGGGTCCTTCTGCCCGAACGGCACGCCGTTGACATACATCAGCCACGTGCGCCACTGGCCCGAGGCGGAGGCCCCGGAGATCAGCCCGACGAGCGCGGTGACGGCGAGCAGCACCCACTTCTTGTACGGGGCGACGCCCATGCGGTAGCGGTCCAGGCTCTGCTGCTCCAGCGACATCGCGCTCAGCGGCGGCCGGAGCCGGTGCGCGAGCCAGATGTTCACGCCGATGGCCAGGGCCATCAGCAGTCCGAAGACGAGGAACAGTCCGATCTTGGTCCACAGTGTGGTCGTGAAGACGGACGAATACGCGACGGACCTGTACCAGAGCCAGTCCGTCCAGAACCCGGCGAACATGACGAAGGCCATGGCGAGAACCACCAGGACGCCTAGTGTCATGAGCAGGGTACGGACGCGCCGGGACGGGCGGCCGACTCTGATCCGTGGCCCGGTCGGGCCTCCGCCGCGGTCCGGCATCTGGAAAGCCAACGTGCGCACCTCGAAGTTCGCGGTCGTGTGAAGCAGGCCCAGCGATCGTAGAGCCCACCTATGCAACTTACTGAGGCTTTACCTAGTTCCCGATACCGGGGCGGAAGGAGGCAGGATGTTCGGCATGCCCAACGTTTCCCCCTCCGGCCCTCCGATGGCCGCCAGCCCCCTCACCGTCGCCGTCCTCGAGATCGACGCCTACGCCGCGACTCTCGGCTGGGATCAGCCCGCCCGCCTGTTCGCCCTTGTCGACACCGCGCGGCTGCGCGCCCAGGAGCCGGGCCTCGCCGCCCAGCTGGGTCTCGACGACACCTCGTCGACGACCGCCGCCCTCACCCCCGTCGAGCAGGAGGAGCTCCCCGAAGGCACCGCCCTGGACGAGTTCCTCGCCACGATCGCCTGGCCCGACGCCGTGACCGGCTGCGCCATGACCGTCGAGCGGCTGATGCTGCCGCCGTCCGCCGAGGCGTCCGTGCCGGACGGTATGAGCGACTCCGAGCTCACCGCCTGGGTCGCCCGGCACCCGGACCGGCAGGAGGTCCGGATGACGGTGGCGGTACTGCGGGACGGATCCCGGGACTCCGCCGTACGGCTCCGGGAGAAGGACTCGGCGACCGAGGTGCTGACCGGTGCGGGCCTCGTGCCCGGGCTGGCCGAGGCCCTCGCGGCCACCTTCGAGTCCTGATCCCCGCTCGCCGGCCCCCGTGGGGGGCCCGGCCTCAGCCCGCCGAGCAGCTCGGCAGGCCGGCCGTGTCCCCCGTGCGGATCATGTCCAGGGACTTCTTCGCGTCGCCGAGCGTCTTCACGCGCACGAGCGTGAGTCCGTCCGGGGTGTCGGACGCGGCGGCGGCACAGTTGTCGTCGGGGGTCAGGAAGTACCGCGCCCCCGCGTCGCGCGCGCCGACCAGCTTCATGTTGATGCCGCCGATCGGCCCGACCTCGCCGGCGTCGTCGATGGTTCCGGTGCCGGCGACGAACGCGCCGCCCGTCAGCTTGCCGGGCGTCAGCTTGTCGATGATGCCCAGCGAGAACATGAGGCCTGCGCTGGGGCCGCCGACGTCGGCGAGCTTGATGTCGATCTCGAACGGGAAGGTGTGGTCGGTACCCGCCTGGATGCCGACGATCGCCCTGTTCTCCGTGGGCGCCTTCCGTGTCGTGAGGGTGATCTCCTGGGAGCCCCGGGGCTCCTTCCCCGCCTTCTCCGCGGCGGCCGCCACCTTGGCCGGGATGATCGTGAAGACGACCTTCTGACCGGGCTCGTGCTCGGTGACGAGCTTCGCGACGTCCTCGGGCCGCTCGACAGCCGTACCGTCGACGGCCTCGATCACGTCGCCGGCGTGCAGTTCACCCTGGGCGGCACCGTCCTTCAGCACGGTGGAGACGACGACGCGGGACGTCACGGGGATCTTCAGTTCCTTCAGGGCGGCGACCTTGGCGCTCTCCTGGGACTGGCTGAACTCCTCGGCGTTCTCCTGCGTCGACTGCTCCTCCGTCTTGCCGTCCGGGTAGAGGGTGTCGTGCGGCACGATCACACTGTCGTGGGCCAGCCAGCCGTAGACCGCCTCGACGATGTTCATGTCGTAGTCCGCGCCGGTGACCCGGACCGTCGTCATGTTGAGGTGCCCGGACGTGGGATAGGTCTTGTGGCCGCTGATGTGCAGCACCGGCTCGCCACGGGCGTCGCCCAGCGTGTTCACGGTCGGCCCGGGGGACATCTCCGCGTACGGCACGGGGATCAGCACGCCTGCGCAGAGCAGCGCGATCAGGATGAGGGTCGAGGCGAGCATCGTCGCGGTGCGGCGTGGCATGGAACGACAGTACGGGAAGGGGCTGTCAGTGCACCGTCGGGGCCGGTCCGTACGGGCGGACGCGGGAGCGGTGCGGGCGTCGACGACTACGGAGGGTCGACGTGCTCTCAGACGGTCTCGGAACCGGAGTGCGACTTCTCCATCGCATCACGGAACCGGGCATAACCGGCGAGTTCGGTGACGTCACCGGTCGTGCGGTCGCGGGCCGCCCACCCTCCCCATATCGCCGCGCCAAGAGCAGCTATGAGCGGAATCAGAAGCCAAGCGAGTGCTGCCATCACGACCTCCCTACCCCATGAGCGACCGCAATTGACGATCAGAAGATTAACCACCTGCGGGACCAACGCTCGTGGCAGGGGTGCGGTTACGCAAATCGGGGCTGATGACCCCCGGGGCGGTTTGCGGTCAGCCGGCGCCGACCCATTCCTCCGTGCCGTCCGAGAAACGCTGGTGCTTCCAGATCGGGACCTCGTGCTTGAGGTCGTCGATCAGCTTGCGGCAGGCCTCGAACGCCTCACCCCGATGGGCGCAGGAGACGGCGACGACCACCGCCAGATCGCCCACAGTCAGCTCACCCACACGGTGGACGGCGGCCAGCGCCCTGACGGGGAACTCCGCGACGACCTTCTCCGCCACTCTGCGCAGCTCGTCCGTCGCCGTCGGATGGCAGGAGTATCCGAGCGCGCCGACTTCCTGCCCCTCGTCGTGATTACGCACGGTGCCGACGAACAGCGCGATGCCGCCGGCGGCGTCGTCGCCGACCGCACGGAAGATCTCGTCGACGGAGAGCGGCGTCTCCCGGATCTCCAGCAGGCGGATGGGGTCCTGCGCCGCCTGCTCACCGGGGTGGTCCTGGGTGCGTGCCATGGGACCATCGTGCCGTACGCCACCGACATCGCGGAACGGCGCGTTCGGCCGGCCCGGGCCACGCCGTCCCGGAGGCTCCTGCGGGTCCACCGTCGGTGCGGGACCTGCGGACCGGTCAGAAGCGGCGGCGCGCCTTACGGGCACGCCTGACCAGCGCGGCCGTACCGAGCAGGGCGACCGTCGCCCCCGCGGCGCCCGCGGCGGTGGCGTCCTTGCGTCCGAGGCGGCGTCCGGCGAGGGTGTGGCGTCCCTCCACCTCTTCGAGGAGCGCGGCGAGCACGTCCTCGTTGGACCACCGGGGCCGCCACCCCACGTCGTGCAGCCGGCTCACGCTCACCACCCAGGGGTGCATCGTGTAGGCGAGGTCGCCCGCCGGGGACGGGGTGAGACCGATCCTGTGCAGCCGCGCGGCGGCACCCAGCGCGACGGCGGACGGCAGTTCCATCCGGCGCACCCCGGAGAGCTCCTCGACCTCCTCCTGCTCGAGCCACCCGTCGCAGCCGACCGCGAACTCGCCGTCGATCTTCTCGAGCGCGGCGTACTCCAGAGCGCTCACCAGGTCGTCGACGTGGCAGAACTGCCATGCGGGGCGTGATCCGGCGACCACCAGAAGCCTCGGAGACTCGAAGTACCGGGTCAGCGCCGTGTCGGTGCCTCCGACGAGGACCGCGGGACGGACCACCGTGACGTTGAGACCGGGGTGGGCGCGGGGTGCGCGGCGACCCAGCCGTTCGATCTCCAGCAGGTCACCGACGCCGGTGGCCTCCGCGGTGGCGCGCAGTTCGGCGTCCTCGGAGAGCGGCAGGTCGTTGTCCGGCAACGCGCCGTAGACCATCGCCGAGGTGCACAGCACCACCCTGTGCACCCCTACGGCCGCCGCGGCGGTCAGCACCGTCTGCGTGCCACGCACGTTGTACGCGGTACGCGCGGCCGGGTCGGTCTCCAGGTCGAGATCGAGTGCCAGGTGCACGACCACGTCCGCGCCACGCAGCTTCTCCGCGATGGCGGGATCCCGGACGTCCAGGATGTGCCACGTCGCCTCGGAGACGTCGCCCCTGCGCTCGTCTATGGCGATGACCTGCTTGATGTCCTCGGAAGCGGCGAGGTGGGCGGTGAGCAGTTCACCGACGCCGGTCGCGGCGCCGGTGACCGCGACGACGGGACCCCGGCTTCTCGGGCTGTTTTTCGTGGGCTTGCTTTCGGGCGAGGGGTCGGACAGGTTTCGCGCTGCGCGAACCTGCGGATCTGGGGAACTCACCGGGCGTCTCCAGCGGTTGTCTTCAGTACGTACCCGAATGACGCGTGCGTACCAGGTGGCGTCCATCCTGCCGCAGGCCGGGAGCCGACGGAGCACTGAGGGCCCGACCGGGCTTTGGTGTCTACGCTGGATGGTGATGTCGGGCAGTCGCCGTCGGTTCGAGCCGGCGGCCCTACGAGCCGAGGAAACCCGTGAGTGACACCCCATTCGGATTCGGCCTTCCGCCGGAGGAGCCGGAAGACGGCGACGAAGGCAAGAAGAAGGACCCCACCGGAGCCGGGCAGGGCTCGGGCGGGCCGGCCAACCCGTTCGGCTTCGGCCCGGGCGCGGGCGGGGACAACCCGTTCGCGGCGATGTTCGGCTCGATGAACCCGAACGACCTGGGTGCGGCCTTCCAGCAGCTCGGCCAGATGCTGAGCTACGAGGGCGGCCCGGTCAACTGGGACATGGCCAAGCAGATCGCCCGCCAGACGGTTTCGCAAGGTACCCCGGACGGCAGCAAGGACGTGAGCGTCGGCGCTTCGGAGCGGTCCGCCGTGGACGAGGCGCTGCGTCTCGCCGACCTCTGGCTGGACGGCGTGACCTCGCTGCCCTCCGGCTCGGTCTCCTCGGTCGCCTGGAGCCGTGCCGAATGGGTCGAGGCGACGCTTCCCGCCTGGCAGCAGCTGGTGGACCCGGTGGCGGAGCGGGTCGGTCTCGCCATGGGCGACGTCCTGCCGGAGGAGATGCAGGCCATGGCCGGCCCGCTGATCGGCATGATGCGGTCGATGGGCGGCGCCATGTTCGGCCAGCAGATCGGGCAGGCAGTGGGGACGCTCGCCGGTGAGGTCGTCGGCTCGACCGACATCGGCCTGCCGCTGGGCCCGGCCGGCAAGGCCGCGCTGCTCCCGCAGAACATCGAGCGGTTCGGCAAGGACCTCAGCGTTCCGCAGGACGAGGTGCGCCTGTACCTCGCGTTGCGGGAAGCCGCCCACCAGCGGCTCTTCGCCCACGTGCCGTGGCTCCGCTCCCATCTGTTCGGCGCGGTCGAGGCCTACGCGCGCGGCATCAAGGTCGACACCAGCAAGCTGGAGGACGTCGTCGGCCAGTTCGATCCCTCCCAGCCCGAGCAGCTGCAGGACGCGCTGCAGCAGGGCATGTTCCAGCCGGAGGACACCCCGGAGCAGAAGGCGTCGCTGGCCCGGCTGGAGACGGCGCTCGCCCTGGTCGAGGGCTGGGTGGACGCGGTGGTGCACGAGGCGGCCGTCTCCCGGCTCACCTCGGCGGACGCGCTGCGCGAGACGATGCGCAGGCGGCGGGCGTCCGGCGGTCCCGCCGAGCAGACCTTCGCCACTCTCATCGGGCTCCAGCTGCGTCCACGCCGCCTGCGGGACGCTTCGCGGCTGTGGGCCTCGCTCACCGACGCCCGGGGCGTCGACGGCCGTGACGGCCTGTGGGAGCACCCGGACATGCTGCCGACGGCCCAGGACCTGGACGACCCGGACGGCTTCGTCCACCACGAGCAGCTGGACTTCTCCGAGCTGGACAAGATGCTCGGAGAGGCTGCCCAGGGGAAGAGCACGCGGGCGTCCGGCGACACGGACCGGGACACGGGCGACGACCACGCGCAGGACACGCGTGAGGCCGGCGGGGACGGTACCGGACACGACGACGGCAAGGACGACGGCGACCGGTGAGCCTGCACGACGAAGCCGTCCTCGCGCTGAAGGAATACGGCGAGCACCCCGGCAGCAGGACGGACGGGGAGCAGGAAGAGCTGCGGCAGACGTATCTGGAGCACCTGGCCGCGCATCCGGACGGCATGTGGAAGTCGTGCGGGGCGGGGCACCTGACCGCCAGCGCGCTGGTGATCGATCCGGAGCGCGGCGCGGTCCTGCTGACCCTGCACAGAAAGCTGCGGATGTGGCTGCAGATGGGCGGACACTGCGAACCGCAGGACGCCACGCCGGCGGCCGCGGCCCTGCGTGAGGCCACGGAGGAGTCGGGGATCACCGGGCTCACCCTGCTGGCGGGCGGACCGGTCCGGCTGGACCGGCATCCGATCCCCGCCCCCTGCCACTGGCATCTCGACGTCCAGTACGCGGCGACCGCTCCGCCCGGGGCGGCTGAGCGGATCAGCGACGAATCCCTCGACCTGCGCTGGTTTCCCTACGACGAGGTGGCCGGGGTGGCCGACGCCTCCGTCGTGCGGCTGCTGGAAGGGGCCAGGGCGAGGCTGCAGGAGCAGGGCCGCCGCACGTTCCGCGCCTGAGGGTTTCGCGCAATTCCGCGCCCGCCGTGAAGTGCTGGACAGCCCTGAGCGCCGTCTGCCCGGAGGACAGGACCTGCCGGCCCTCCGCCGTGCGATCTCACGGCGGAGGGCCACCCGGTATCCCGACGCCACGGCGACTGTGCGCACCTGGCGTCGCCGGGTGGGCGGGGTGGCGGACGGGGTCTTCGACACGCGCCCCGGATGTCATGGCCGGGAGGGGCGGCCTCCGCAGACGCCGCCCCTCCGTGTCCGTCCGGTCCGGGACGGACACGTCGACCGTGCCGAACCGCTCAGTTCCAGGCGTTGTTCTGGTTCTGGCCGCGGGCCCCGTGCTGACCCACGCCGAACTGCGCCGCCGCGCCCTGGCCCATCTGGGCGTTCTGCGGAGGCAGCACCTCGCTCGGCTGTACGAGGGCGAAGCCCGTGCCCAGGAAGCTGAGCTCCCAGCCCTCCCCCGTGTTGCCACGGCGCCGGGTGACGCCCGAGGAGTGGGTCTGCGCCTGCATCTGCACCCGTAGCCCGCTGGACCAGGCGACGATGGCGTCGGCGTCGGCGTTGACGTACTTCTCCGGGGTGACCTGCATCATCAGGGGCTGGCCGGACGTCATCAGCGCCACCTTGCCGGTCCCGGAGATGTTCAGCTGGTACTTGCCCGTCCCGGAGATCCCGTACTGGCTGTCCACGGCGATGACCTCGGTGTGCAGCGAGGAGTCCAGCGCCAGGACGTACGTACTGTCGACCGTCATGCCCTCGCGGTCGACGTCGACCAGGTGGATGTGCTGGGCGAGGTTGGCCAGATAGACCGTCCCCTGGCCGGAGCAGCGCATCAGGTCGAGGCCCTCGCCCGTGTTCCGGCGGGCGCTCCGCTGCCCCTGCGACTGGTATTCGCCGTCGAACTCCATGAGCCCCTGGTAGGCGACCATGGCGCCCTTGCGGGCGAGGACATCGTCGTGGCCGGTCAGCGAGACCCGCAGGAGCTGCGGGTTCTGGATGGTGTACCGGTCCTGCGACTGCTGTTCGGTGTGGCTGAAAAGCGGACTCTGCATGATGTGTCTCTCCCCCCGCTCAGTTCCTGATCCGCAGGCGGTCGGTGCTGTCCTCGCTCGGCTGGACAACGACGATGCCCTGCCCGGAGAACGCCATCTGGTACGCCTCTCCGCTGCCCCGTCCGATGAGGGAGCCGGCCTTGAAGCTGCGCTTGCCCTTCACCTTGAGGTTGGGCGACCAGGCGACGAGCGCGTCCGGGTCGACGTACGTCTCGTCCTCGCCCCGGCCGCACTCGACGACGATCGGTGTGCCACGCGAGGTGATGGCCACCCACCCCGTCCCCTGGATCCCGACGTTCCACAGGCCCTGGCCGGTGAACTTGGCCAGACCCTTGACCCGTTCCACGCCCCAGGAGAGGTGGCCGTCGAAGGCGAGGAGGTTGGTGCCGTTGACGGACAGCGCGTCGTTGTCGAGATTGATGACGACCACGTCGGCGCCGTAGTCGGCGAGGTAGAGCAGCCCGTCACCGGCGCACTTCATCAGAGGCGCGCCCTCGCCGGTGATCCACTGCGCGGCGATCTGGCGGACGGCGGGCGGATTGGGCTCGTACTGGATGAAGCCCTCATAGGCCACCATCGAGCCGGTACGTGCGTAAAGGTCCTGGCCGGAGGCCATGGCGACCTTGAGCATCGTGCGGCCGTGGTTCTCCATCCTGGCCGTGACGGGGGTCGGGGCGAAGCCCGCGAGTTGCTGGTTCATGACGGGCTCCCTCAGACCTCGTAGGGCTGGACGACGATGAAGTTCCCGGGCGCTCCCCGGAACTGGAGGTTGACGGTCTCCCCGCTGTGACCGGGGTACGCGTTACGGCGCAGCCGGACCTGGCTGGAGATGATCACCTGGGAGGCGGACGACCAGGCCACCACGGCGTTGCAGTCGGCGAACGTGGTCGGGGTGACCGGCAGGACCACCGGGGTCCCGTGGGTCTTGACGACGACGGTGCCGGTGCCCTGGAACAGCATGGTGAACAGGGCCCCGCCCGGTATCCCGTGTCCCTCGATCCTGCGGACCTCGTACTGCAGCGACTCGTCGAAGGCGAGGACGTTCTCGGCGGAGACGCAGATGCCGTCACCCTGGAGTTCGATCGGGTGCAGGTGCGATCCGTCCTCGGCGAGGAAGACCTGGCCACGGCCGGTACAGCGCATCAGCTGCATCTCCTGGCCGGTCGCGTTGCCGACCACACGGCCGGTGAAACCGGCACCCTTGTAGCCGAAGTCGACCTTGCCCTGGTACATCACCATGCTGCCCTGGCGGGCCAGTACCCCGGCACCTCCCATGGTCAGGTCGACGCGCATGAGCTGCTGGTTCTGCGGGGTCCAGCGCTGCCCGGTGGCCGTCTCCTTGTAGAGCCGCAGGGCGGCCTGCAGCCCGGCGCCTCCCTGGGGAACGCCTTGGGGCACGCCCGGGTGCTGCTGGCCGTACGGGGCCTGGGGCTGCTGCCCGTAGGCCGGAGCGCCGGGGGGCTGCTGGCCGTACGGGGGCGTCGGGGGCTGCTGACCGAACGGCGGGGCGCCGGGAGGTGCGGGCGGGCCCGGGACCTGCCCGAACTGCGGATGCTGGGGCGGCTGCCCGTAGGGGCCGGGCGCCTGGGGGGCCGGGGGCGCCTGGGGGGTCATGGGCGCCTGAGGGGCCGGCACCCCTGCCATCGTGGGTGCCGTGTGCAGCGGCTGCTGCGGCGCCGCAGCCGGGGCGCCGAAGGCGGGTGGGGGCGGGGGCGCCTGGGGCGCGGCCGGAGCGCCGAACGCCGGAGGCGCGGTGGCCTGGGACGGTGGGGCGAACGACGGAGCGGCGCCCTGCGGCGGCGCGGCGGGGGCCTCCTCCTCGGCCACCTCTCCGCCGAAGTTCTTCAGCAACGCGTCCAGCCCGCCGTCGAAGCCCTGGCCGACGGCAGCGAACCGCCAGACGTCCTTCAGGTAGAAGTCACCGAGCATGACGGCCCGCTCGGTGGTGAACTCCGAGCCGGTGAAGGCGTACCTCGCCACCTCCTCGCCACCCGCGACGATACGGATGTACCCGGGACCGGCCTGGGACATCTGTCCCGCACCGTCCAGGGTGGCGGTGAAGGACAACTTGTGGACGGCGGCCGGAATACGGTCCAGGGTGACGCGGAACGACTCGGTGTCACCGGCCTGAGCACCGAGAAGCTGAATCGACTCCTCGGGCGATTTCGGTTGGTTGAAGAAGATGAAATACCGGTCGTCCGAGAGCCGTTCGTCGGCGTCGAGGCCGAAGCAGCTGATGTCGAACGTCAGGCCCGGTCCGGCGATCTGCACACCTACGTACAGATCCGTCCCCGGCGTGAGGTCACTGATCTTGGCCTTGTGGCCGCGTTGGAATTCCCTGGCCATGCGTAACGACCGTCCCCCATCCCGAAGGTGAATACGTCGCGTCAGGCTAACCGCAAACCACGACGGCGGGCTAAGTCGGTACAGACCCGGTACAGAATCACCGAACGTCACACTTCGCGTGCGGCGGGCAGGCCCGGCAGCCGGTCGGCCGCCACGATCCCTTCGAGATAACCACGGGCCCGCTCGGTACGCGGATAGGACTCCAGCAGGCGCCAGAAACGCGGACCGTGGCCGGGCACCAGCAGATGGGCCAGCTCGTGGAGGAGCACGTAGTCGACGACGTACTCCGGCATTCCCTGCAGCCGGTGAGAGAGGCGGATGCTGCCTTCCGCGGGGGTGCAGGAGCCCCAGCGCGTGTTCTGGTTGGTCACCCAGCGCACCGAGGCGGGCCTCGCCCGCCCGTCGAGATACTGGACGGACAGCCGCTCGGCACGCTCGGCGAGCGCGCCGTCACCGATCACCCGCCGGCTCTCCTGCGCGGCGAGCTTGTCGAGCATCACGCCGACCCAGCGCTGCTCGTCGGCCTCCGACATCCGGGCCGGAATGAGCACGATGGTGCGGTCACCCTCCCGGTAGGCGGAGACCGTCCTGCTGCGCCGGGCGCTCCGGCGGACCTCTACGGCGCTCGTCACGGAGGCGCGGGACTGTCGGGCGGCCGCACTGCGCCGGTCGCGTACGGCGCCGCGCGCGGGTGGCTCCCCGGCGGGGCCGGGCGAGGAGTCGGCGGGCATGCCATGACGTTACCCGCTGCGGGCACGAGAAGTCCCACCTCGTCGACGGCCGGCATTGATCCACGTCTCGGCCCGCACCATTAGAACGATTAACGCTCCACCCTGTGGATAACTCTCCGCACGTTTCGCGGCCGCGCGGCATTCTGGCAACGAGCCCGAACGACCTGGGGGAGAAGTCATGCATCCGATGCTGAAGCCCGCACTGCGCCGCGCCTGGCGTGGGCGGAACACCGTGCAATTCGGTGTGACACCCGCGCACGCGGTGACGCTGGGGCCGATGGATATCGCGACCGGTAGTTTTCTCGAACTGCTCGACGGAACACGCGGTTTGCCGCTGCTACGGGAAGAGGCCAGGGCACTGGACCTGTCGGACCATCACGTCGACACTCTCGTATCACGGCTCACGGAGGCCGGGCTGCTCGACGACCCGAAGGCGGGCGGTCCGGAAGCCGATGCCTTACGCCGGCGTGCGGAGACTTTGGAACGGCAGCGCCCCGACGCGGCCTCACTCTCGGTCGTGCATCCGACGCCAGGCGGGGCGATGCGCACACTCGCCGCCCGTCGGGCGACCCGGGTACAGGTGCGGGGAGCAGGCAGGGTCGGCGCGGCGATCGCCGCGGTGCTGTCCGGGTCCGGCGTGGGCCGGGTCGAGGTGCTCGACGGGGGGCGAACGGAGCCCTGGGACGTCGCCCCGGGAGGCCTTCCGGAGGCGGCGATCGGGGAGCGTCGGGACACGGCGGCCCGGCAACTGGTCCGCCGGTCCGCGGTCGGCGGGTCCCCCCGGGCGGGCACGGACGGTGCGGCGCCGGGCGGTGAGCCCGCGCTGTCCCTGGTCGTCGTGGCTCCACGGGACGGCCTGTCGGTGTACGCCCCCGATCCGGACACGGCGGCGCAGTGGGTGGCCTCGGGTACCCCGCACCTGTTCGCCGGTGTGATCGAGGCCACCGGGGTGGTGGGCCCGCTCGTGCTGCCCGGCGGGACCGGGTGCGCGGGGTGCCTGGCGCTGCACCGTGCCGAGCGGGACCCGCAGTGGCCACGCATGCTGGCGCAGTGGCGGTCCGGCCGGCGCACCTGGGTACCCGCATGCGACCTGGGACTGGCGACGGCGGTAGCGGGACTCGCGGCGGCTCATGCGCTGTCCTTCCTGGACGGAGACCTGCCTGCCAGTACGGGCACACGGTGGGAGGCCGCCATGCCCCTGCTGGACTGGCGGTCGGAGCGGCTGGGGCCCCATACCGACTGCTCCTGCGGTGCCGCCGGACACACTGAGGGGGAACTCACCCCCGCAGGCGGTGCCGCGCACGACACAATGGCCGGGTGACCGCCGCAGAGGGAGCAGGACCCCGTACTCACCGGCCGGCAGTCCGGGAACTGGAGGAGCACATGTCTGATCTTCCCCGGAAGGCGGTCACCCGTACCGCGAAGCTGGCCGCGCTGCCGCTGGGCTTCGCCGGCCGTGCGACCTGGGGGCTGGGCAAGCGCATCGGTGGCAGGTCGGCGGAGATCGTCGCCCGCGAGGTCCAGCAACGCACCGCCGACCAGCTCTTCAAGGTGCTGGGCGAGTTGAAGGGCGGTGCCATGAAGCTCGGTCAGGCGCTGTCCGTCTTCGAGTCCGCGCTACCCGAGGACGTCGCGGGACCTTATCGGGCGGCGCTGACCAAACTCCAGGAGGCCGCGCCTCCCATGCCGTCCCGGACCGTCCACGGAGTCCTGGCGGAGCGGCTCGGTCCCGACTGGCGGGAGCTCTTCCTCTCGTTCGACGACCGGCCCTCCGCCGCCGCGTCGATCGGCCAGGTCCACCGGGCGGTGTGGCACGACGGCCGGGACGTCGCCGTGAAGGTGCAGTACCCGGGCGCGGGTGAGGCGTTGCTCTCGGACCTGGCCCAACTCAGCCGCTTCGCACGGCTGCTCGGTCCTCTGGTTCCGGGAATGGACATCAAGCCGCTCATCACGGAGATGCGGGACCGGGTCTCCGAGGAGCTGGACTACGGGCTGGAGGCCATGGCCCAGCAGGAGCATTCCGCGGAGTTCCAGGACGACCCGGACGTGGTGATCCCCGGCGTGGTGCACCAGTGCGAGCAGGTGCTCGTGACGGAGTGGATCGACGGGATACCCCTGTCCGAGGTGATCTCGGACGGCACACCGGCCCAGCGGGACCGGGCGGGGCAGTTGCTGGCGCGCTTCCTCTTCTCCGGACCGGCGCGCACCGGTCTGCTGCACGCCGACCCGCACCCTGGCAACTTCCGCCTGCTGCCTCCCGCGAGCGCCGCTGCCCGCCCCGACCCGGACGCCGACGCCGATACCGACACCGCACAGGCCGGAGTCGATGCCGAAGCCGATGCCGGGACGGGTTCAGAGACAGAGGCAGAGAAAGAGACCCGATCCGAGGCCGGGACGGGTGCCGGCCCGGACGCCGACACTGACGCCGACCCCGATACCGACGCAGGGGCGGTGCACACGGAGGGCCTTGAGGAGGACGTGGACCGATGGCGCCTAGGGGTACTGGACTTCGGCACGGTGGACCGTCTGCCGGGAGGCTTGCCGCAGCCCATCGGCGACTCCCTGCGGATGACGCTGGACGGTGACGCCGACGCGGTCTACGCGATGCTCCGGGAAGAGGGCTTCGTCAAGGAGTCGGTCGAGCTCGATCCGGACGCCGTACTTGACTACCTGCTCCCGATCATCGAGCCCGCGCAGGCACAGGAGTTCACTTTCACCCGCTCCTGGCTGCGCGGTCAGGCGGCCCGGATCGCGGACCCGCGATCCCCCGCACACCAGCTGGGCAAGCAGATGAATCTGCCCCCGTCCTACCTGCTGATACACCGGGTCACGCTGAGCACCATCGGTGTTCTGTGCCAGCTGGGCGCGACGGTCCGGCTACGGGAAGAACTGGAGGCCTGGCTGCCGGGCTTCGTCCAGGAGTACGAGCCTCAGGAGGAGTGGGCGGGCGAGCCGGAGAAGGAAGCGCCGGCCGGGGCCTGAGCCGTGTCGGCAGGATCCCGCGGGGCCGCCGTCACCACCAGGCGGAGTCGAGGCGGCTCTCGATCGATCGGATTTGGGCGAGTGAGCACGCGTCGCAGAAGTACTGCCGCCTGCCGTTCTCCACGGAGCAGACCCAGGTCGGCGGTGCGGTATCAGCGTCCGTGGTGATGCCGCAGCGGGCACAGGTCACGCGTTCGGCAGCCGCGTTCGCGGGCTGATGCCTCTCCTCGTCCACCTGGCGACGATAACTCCGCCGGCCGCGGTCAGCACGGCACAACGCACTGCGGGACCGGTCGGTTCGGGACCGGCCCCGCGGGAGGGAGAGCGGCTGCGACAGGGCAGAGCGGTTGCCCCGGCGGTCAGCCGTGGTGCGGCGGTCGACGCACGGTCAGTGCATGACCGCCATCGCGAGCGCGCGGCGGGCGCGCATCGAAGCGCGCTCCGCCCGGCGCTGCATCCGCCGGGCGGCCACCAGGCGCACAGCCTGCCGGTCCACCTCGGCTTCCCTCAGGCGATCGCGCATATGGGCACGTGCCAGGGCTTCTGGGATGAGTTGCATCTCGCGGGTCCTGTTCTGACGCGAGTCGTTCGCGCCGATGATGGTGACGTCCGGGGTCGCGGAGCCGACGGGCTCCCTCGTGGGGGTGATCATGGGTGTCTGGTTCCGGGGGTCATGGGTGTGGGGACGATCGATGGTGCCGACGCGCTTCGTTCGTGTGGGGGACATGACCCCCAGGCCGGCGGTCACGCCGCGACCGGGTTCTTGCGCGGGCGCCCACGGGGACGCTTGCGGGCGACGACGACGCCCTGGACGAAGAGCTCGCCGCCCCAGACGCCCCACGGCTCACGCCGCTCCTTGGCACCGGCGAGGCAGGCCTCGACGAGCGGGCAGGTCCGGCAGAGGGACTTGGCGTACTCGACATCGGCCGGCGACTCCGCGAAGAAGACCTCCGGGTCGTAGGAACGGCAGGGGACGGGCACGCCGAGGTCGTCGATGGCGTCGTCGAGCGCGGTGAGCGTGGTGAGGGGGGTCAAGGTGGAGTCCTCCGTGAGGCCGGGCGGGGAGATCGCGTCGGAAGGCGGTACGGACGGGGCGTGCGTCTCGAGTTGCACGGTGGTGTTGTCCTCGTCTGGTCGTGCCGGCCGGTTGGCCGGTTGGCGGCTGGTACCAGGTCCTGCTGTCCCGAGGCTCCTTCGTCTCGTCTCATCCGTTCGGACAAAACAAAAGGGCCGCGGATCCCGAGTGGGGTTCCGCGGCCCTGAAGGCGCCGGCCTGATCGAGTCAGGCTGGATCACTCCAGGGTTCAGGCCCACGGAAGGCCCACATCGTGTGGTGCTGCGTCGTCTTGTGCTGCTTCGCCCCCGCACCGGCTGCCGCAAAGGCATAGGCCTGGGCCTGTCCCTTCGCTACTGCTGCCGCCGGTGCCTCGGTCGGTCGCTCATTGCGGCGCTCCCGGACGGGCAGGCTCGCCGGGGACAGCGGGGCGACGGCGGGAACGCCGGACACACCGGTGCCACGGAGCGAGAGTTCCGGAGAGCAGGTGAGGCTGCCGAGCGAGCATGCGGAGGCGACCGAGGGATCGGTCATTTTGATGGTGTTGATGATGCTGATCACTGCAATCGCCTCCTCTCGGCGTCTCGGCAGATCCGGCCGGGCCGGTCCTGCGGTATTCGGATAAGTACAGCACGGGGCCAGGGCTCCGAAGAAGCCGCTGTTCCCGTGGTTAAGAACCTATGGTGATGACTGCTGCCCGCGCAAACTGTTTTTTCGCCGAGTTTTTCTCACACCTCGCCGGCCGGCTCCCCCGAAGCCTCACCCACTGGCCGACCTGCACAGATGGCCAGCACGTCAGCTCCGAACCGGGTCAGCTTCCGGTTACCGACACCCGCGATGACGACGAGTTCGCGCTCGGTGCCCGGCACGGCCTCCGCGATCGCCATCAGTGTCTTGTCGGTGAACACGCAGTAGGCGGGCTGGCTGATCTCCCGCGCCCTCTCCGCACGCCACTGCCGCAGCCGCTCGTACAGCCCCTCGTCCATGTCGGAGGGGCAGTCCTCGCAGCGCATCAGCTTCATCTCGCCCGCCTCGGTGAGCGTCCGGCCGCAGACCCTGCACCGGACAGGGCCACGCCGTCCGGACCGGGCCGCCTGCTCCGTCCCGGTCGCCCCCGTGCCCGAACCCGGGGCGCGGTCGATGCCTCCGCTTCCTCCGGATCCGCCTCGCGCACCGAGCGCCGGAGAACCCGGACGCAGACCGTTCAGGAAGCGGGTGGGCCGCCGGTTCCCCCGGCCGCCCGGCGAGCGGGACACCGCCCACGACAGCGACAGGTGGAAGCGGGCCCGGGTGACTCCCACGTACAGCAGCCTGCGTTCCTCCTCGACCTGTTCGTCGGTCTTGGCGTAGGCGATCGGCATCATGCCCTCGGCGAGCCCGACCAGGAACGTGGCGTCCCATTCCAGGCCCTTGGCCGAGTGCAGCGAGGCGAGCGTGACGCCCTGCACGGTGGGGGCGTGCTGGGCGGCGGCGCGTTCGTCGAGCTCCGCCACCAGATCGGAGAGCGTCGCACCCGGCCTGGCCTGCTCGAAGTCCTCGGCCAGTCGCACCAGCGCCGCGAGTGACTCCCAGCGGTCCCGCGCCGCGCCGGACCCGGAGGGGGGCTTGGACGTCCATCCTTTGGTGGAGAGCACGGCACGCACCTCGGACGGGAGGTCGTCGGCGCCGTCGAGCAGGGAGTCGTTGCTCCCCGCGCGAGCGGCACCGCGCAGGGCGACGCCCGCCTCCCGCACCTCGGCCCGGTCGAAGAAGCGCTCCGCGCCGCGCAGCTGGTAGGGCACGCCGGCGTCCGCGAGGGCCTGCTCGTAGACCTCGGACTGGGAATTGACCCGGTAGAGCACGGCGATCTCACCGGCCGGCACCCCGGCGGCGATCAGCTCGCGGATGCGGCGGGCGGTGCCCTCGGCCTCGGCGGGCTCGTCCGGGTACTCCGTGTAGGAGGGCTCGGGTCCCCCGGCGCGCTGGGAGACGAGTTCGAGCCGGTGCTCTGCGGCCCTGCCGTGTGCCTGGCTCAGCAGCCCGTTGGCCAGATGCACCACCTGGGGCGTGGAGCGGTAGTCCCGCACCAGTTTGACGACCGTCGCGTTCGGGTGGCGGGTGCGGAAGTTCAGCAGGTGGTCGGGGGTGGCGCCGGTGAAGGAGTAGATCGTCTGCCCGACGTCGCCGACGACACAGAGACTGTCCCGGTCGCCGAGCCAGAGGTCGAGGAGCCGCTGCTGAAGAGGGCTCACGTCCTGGTACTCGTCGACGACGAAGTGCTGGTACTGGCGGCGCACGTGGTCGGCGATGTCGTGCCGGTCCTGGAGGATGCCGACGGTGAGGAGCAGCACGTCCTCGAAGTCGATCACCGAGCGGTCGCGCTTCAGCTGCTCGTACGTCCCGTAGATCTGGGAGAGCTCGGCCGGGTCGCGCGGGGCGTCGCGCTGGGTCTTCGCGACAGCCGCCGGATAGTCGGCGGGCACCGTCTGGGTGACCTTGGCCCACTCGATCTCGCTCGTGACATCGCGCAGCTCGTTGCGGTCGAGGCGGATCCCGCAGCGGGCCGCCGCCTCGGCGACCAGCTGGACCTTGCGCTCCACGAGACGGGGAAGCTCCCCACCGACCGCTTTCGGCCAGAAGTACTGGAGCTGGCGCAGGGCGGCGGAGTGGAACGTCCGGGCCTGCACACCGGTCGCGCCGAGCTGGCGCAGCCGTCCCCTCATCTCACCGGCCGCACGGTTGGTGAAGGTGACGGCGAGCACGGTGGCCGGCTGGAGTATCCCGGCCCGCACCCCGTACGCGATGCGATGGGTGATCGCGCGCGTCTTGCCCGTACCGGCGCCGGCCAGCACGCACACGGGACCGCCGAGGGCCACGGCGACCTCGCGCTGCTCCGGGTCGAGCCCGTCCAGCACGGCGTCCGCGGACTCGGGGACCTGTGGGAAAAGAGTGGAATGCGTTGCTGCTGTCACCCCGCCATGCTGCCAGGTCGCCGGGGGCGGGCGCGGTGGTTGTCCACAGGCAATGCCGTTCGTCGTACCGGTCAGGGCCGGCCGGCAGGGCAGTGCGTACGGGAGAGCGGTACGGACAGGGAGACGCCGGCATCCCGTACGTGCCCGGGCGCACCCGCGGACGGCAGGTCACCGCAGGACGCCGGGCCGCCGGGCCGGCGCCAGGCGGCACGCGCCGGGGCACCGTGACGGGAATGGGAGCCGGTCCGCGTACGTTCCCTCCATGCGGGACAGTGCGCGAGCCGTGCTGTCCCGCTCTTCTCCACGAGACGGACGAGACAAGGGAGCACGGACGACATGCCGGGCACTGTGACGATGTACAGCACCACGTGGTGCGGCTACTGCCGCCGGCTCAAGGGGCAGATGGACCGCGAAGGCATCGCGTACACCGAGGTCAACATCGAGCAGGACCCGGATTCGGCTGCTTTCGTCGAGAAGGCGAACGGCGGGAACCAGACGGTCCCGACCGTCCAGGTGGTTCCCTCCGGCGGTGGCTCCGAGGTCGTGATGACGAACCCGAGCCTTGCCCAGGTGAAGCAGGCGCTCGGCGTCTGACCCTCGCGGGACAGGACCCCCGACCGGTCTGACGCCGGTCGGGGGTCCTGTGCGCCCCGGGGAGAGCGCAGCGGCAGGACACGGCCCGCCCTCGGCATCCACCGCCGTGGTGAGGCCGACCCCTGTACGCGCCCCGCAGGCGGAGAGAGAGTGAGCGCTCCACCTGGCGGCCGTCGCCGACAGGAGCTCCGGGCGCGCGGTAGCGAAGCCGCAGGTTCAGAGCGCGAGCACGGGTCGAGTGGAGAAGTCCTCGAACAGGCCTTCACCGTCCGGGCCGTACACGAACTCGGCCATGGACGGATTGCGGTTGGCGGTGGCCAGCGGCAGCCATGCCAGCAGGTGGCCGTAGCCGCCGCAGACCGACTCGCCACCGTCTCCGCCGTGGACCGCTGTGACGTCGCTCGTCAGCTCCGTGCGGTAGGTGTCGTAGGCGATGCGCAGGCCGAAGGCGTTCGGCCCGCTCTGCGGGCCGGCGGGGACTCCGTAGGGGACGCGGTCGAGGGGGCAGTCGTTCCCCCACCGGAACAGAGTGTCCGTACCCGCTCCACAAGCGTGCTCCCACTCGTCGGGGCTCGGCATCCGCAGGCCACGAGCCGCGAGAGCAGGTGGCATGTCAGCAGGCGGCTCGGTCAGGTTTTCGTCCTCCACGGCCATGAGCACGGTGGCCAGGACGACGCTCCGGCGTGGGCTGAGCACCTGTGCGAGGTGGGCCCGCAGGTCGGGTCCGTCACCGAAGCCCTGTTCCAGGCTCTCGGCGTAGTCGGCAGTCTGCTGCGGGGTCGGTTGCCAGCTGTCCAGGTCGAAGCCGAGGGACACCGGTCCTCCGGGTATCAGAGCGAATTCTCGCCCGCTCCGCTCGATCCGGACGCGATGGAGCGGGGCACCGAGGTGCTCCCTGGTCTCGACGAGGGCAACCCGGCCGTCCACCGAGTCGGCGGCCTCCTCGGCGACGCGGCGCGCGGCAGGCAGTTCGAAGGATCGCCACTGGTCGAACGTGAGATCGGCGAGAGTCATGGACCGCAGTGTGGCACGCAGGTCCGACACGGCTCGCGGCCACCGCACTCCGGAACTGCGCCGCGTTCGTGAAGCCTCGAGGAAAGCCCACACGGACACCGGCGGCGGGCGAGGCGCCGCCTTTCCTGGTTCGGCACGCACCTGTGTACGCCTGCCTCAGGCGTCCTCGCCGAGGTGGCGGTAGAGAGGGCGCGGGTGATCCCGAGCACCGCTTCCTGGCCATGGTGAGCACGTCAGCATCGACCACGGACGGGCCCCCGCCGGAGCGGGGGCTCCTCCGTGTCACGGGCGTTCAGCCGGCGCTGCCCGGCCTCGGCAGCGGTTTGCCGTACCAGAGCTCGATCAGGCGGGCCGCGATGGAGACGCCGAACGGGGGCAGGACCTCGCCGGACTCGAAGGCCGCGGCCAGGTCCTCGCGGGAGAACCAGCGGGCCTCCTCGATCTCCTCGCCGTCCACGTCGATCTCCGAGGAGGTGGCGCGTGCCATGAAACCGAGCATCAGGCTGGAGGGGAACGGCCAGGGCTGACTGGCGATGTACTCCACCTCGCCGACCGTGATGCCCGCCTCCTCGAACACCTCGCGCGCCACGGACTGCTCGATCGACTCCCCGGGTTCGACGAAACCGGCGAGCGTGGAGAAGCGGCCCTCCGGCCAGTGCACCTGACGCCCCAGGAGCGCCCGGTCCTGCTCGTCCGTGACCAGCATGATCACCGCCGGGTCGGTCCGCGGGTAGTGCTCGGCGCCGCAGGCCTGGCAGCGGCGGATGTGCCCGGCGGCCGCGATGACCGTGCGTTCACCGCAGCGGGAGCAGAAGCGGTGCAGCCGCTGCCAGTTCTCCAGGGCGACGGCGTGCACCATCAGCCCCGCGTCGCGCGCGCCGAGGAGGAGACCGGCCTCGCGGAGTCCGGCGGGGCGCGCGGACTGGTCCATGCGCCCCGGAAGGGAGTCCTTCTGGAGCGCGAAGTAGCGGACACCCTCCTCGTCCACGCCGAGGAAGTAACGGTGGGTCTCGGTGAGCGGCGCTTCGAAGGAGGGCGTCATGACGAGCTCGGTGCCGCCGTCGGGGGTGTCGTCGATGAGCGCCTGCCCCCCGGAGACGACGAAGACTCTCGTCGTCGGGTGGCTCCATGCTGCGGCGAGCCAGGCTTCGTCGAGCCGGTGGTGCGCGGCACGGTCGATGCCGCTGGGCGCGGTGAGACCGATCGGACGGTCTGCGCTGACGTGGTGGAAGGTGCTCACAGGTGCTTCCTACTCCCCCGGGGGCGGATCGGGTGTTCAGAGGATTCAGCGGTTGGCCGCGGCCAGCTCGTCCCACAGGTGGGCGCTGGTCTCCACGCCCTTGAGGAGGAGGTCGAGCTCGACCTTCTCGTCGGGTCCGTGCCAGCCGTCGGACGGTACGGAGATGCCCAGGAAGAGCACGGGCGCGCCGAGCACGTCCTGCAGGTCGGCGGCGGGCCCCGAGCCCCCCTCGCGGGTGAACAGGACCTTCTTCCCGAAAGCCCGTCCCATGGCGCGGGCCGCCGCCCGGAGCGCGGGATGGTCGAGTGGGGTCAGGCAGGGGCGCGTGGCGGGCGAGAAGGTGATCCGGTGGCGGATCCCGGCGGGGATCCGGTCCTCGGCCCAGCCGCGGACCAGCGTCTGCACTCGGTCCGGGTCCTGGCCGGCGACGAGCCGGAAGCTCAGCTTGACCAGGGCGGAGGAGGGGATGACGGTCTTGCTCCCCGCGCCCTGGTAGCCGCCGCCGATGCCGTTGACCTCGGCGGTGGGGCGGGCCCAGACGCGCTCCAGGGTGGTGTGGCCGGCCTCGCCCGCGGTGGCGTGCGAGGCCGCGGTGCGCAGCCAGGCGTCCTCGTCGAAGGGCAGTTCGGCGAAGAGGGCGCGCTCGGTGTCGGTGAGCTCGGCCACACCGTCGTAGAAACCGGGGACGGCGACCCGGCCGTCGTCGTCGTGGAGCGCCGCGACGAGGCGGGCCAGCGCCGTGGCGGGGTTGGGTACCGCGCCGCCGAAGGAGCCGGAGTGGATGTCCTGGTCCGGGCCGTACAGCTGGATTTCGCACTCCGCGAGGCCGCGCATGCCGGTGCAGAGGGTCGGGGTGTTCTCGTCCCACATGCCCGTGTCGGAGACGACCACGACGTCGGCGGCGAGCCGGGAGGCCCGCTGTTCGGCCAGCGCCCGGAAGTTCGGGGAGCCGGACTCCTCCTCGCCCTCGACGAGGAGCTTGAGGTGCACGGCGGGGGTGGTGCGGCCGGTCGCGGCGAGGTGGGCGCGGACACCCAGGGTGTGGAAGAACACCTGGCCTTTGTCGTCGGCCGCGCCGCGTCCGTACATCCGTCCCTCGCGGATCACCGGCTCGAAGGGGTCGCTGTGCCAGCCGTCCTCACGGGCCGCGGGCTGCACGTCGTGATGGCCGTAGACGAGCACGACCGGTGCGTCCGGGTCGTCGGAGGGCCATTCGGCGAACACCGCCGGCGCACCGGGCGTCTCCCAGATCTCGGTGACCGGGAACCCGGTCTCCGAGAGCTTGGCGGACAGCCACTCGGCGCTGCGCCGTACGTCCCCGTCGTGCTCCGGCTGGGCGGACACGGACGGGATGCGCAGCCATGCGGCGAGGTCGTCGAGGAAGGCCGCGCGGTGCTGCTCGGTGTACGTACGGACGGCATTGTCCGGGGTGTCGCTCATGCTCCTGAGCCTATCGGCCCCGTGGAGGTGGCTCGTCCAGCAGGAGCCGCTCCAGCTCCGCCCTGCCGGGGAGGGCGGTCGGGCGCACGGTCTCCCCGGTCCGCACGTACAGGAAGGTCGCGGTGACCGACTCGACGGGCAGGGCGTGGAGCTCCGCCCAGGCGAGTCGGTAGACGGCGAGCTGGAGCGGGTCGGCCGTGCGGTGCCGGGTCGTCTTCCAGTCGACGATCTCGTAGGTGTCGCCCGTCCGGTAGACCGCGTCGATCCGGCCGCGGATCAGCCGGCCCGCGAGGACGATCTGGAACGGGGTCTCCACGCGGTACGGAGTGCGCCGGGCGTACTCCGTGCGCTCGAAGGCCTCCTTGAGCTCGGCGAGGTCGCGTTCGTCGGCGATCTCCGCGTCGTCCTCGCCCCCGGGGAGCTCGTCCGGGCCGAGCATGGGCAGCGGGAGTTCCTCGAAGCGGGACTCCACCCAGGCGTGGAAGCGGGTGCCGCGGCGGGCGGCGGGCTGCGGGGGCCTGGGCATGGGGCGGGCGAGCTCGCGGGCGAAGCCGTCGGGGTCGTCGGCGAGGTGCAGCAGCTGGGTGGCGGAGAGCGAGGCCGGTACGACGACGTCGCGGACGGCCGCGCGGGCGCGGCGCAGCTCCCCGGCGAGGGCGTCGAGGTCCCGGTCCCAGGAGGCGAGCGTGCGGGCTTCCTCCGGGGTCAGGCCCGCGTCCGTGTCCCGGTCCGTCCGTGCTCCGGGGTCCGCGGGAGCGCGGGCGGCGGGGACGTAGGGGACTGCCTCCCCCGTGGGCGGGCCGGGCACGTCCGTCGACGGCTCACCCTCCGGGAACGGGTCGTCGTAGGGTGCCTCCTCCCCGGAGGCGTAGGCGGGGTCGTCGTACGGGGCGTCCTCGTCCGCGTACGGCGGTTCGTCCTCCTCGGGCGGAGGATCGTCGTCGTACGGCGCGGGCCCGGTGGAGACGTCCGGTACGGGGGTGGTGGCGGACAGGGCCTCGAGGTGGGCCAGCACCGTGTCCCGGGCGGCCCGGCGGCGGGCCATGGCCGTGGCGTCCAGGGGAAGCGGCCAGGCCTGGTCGGTGTCCCGCTCCGCGAGAGCGGGGTTCTCCTCGTCCTGGGCCGGTTCGTCGGCCCAGACCTCGATCTCGCCGTACCCGGCCGCGCAGTGGTCGTGGAGGGCCTCCAGGAAGGCGGACGGGCCGCGGGCCTTCTTCTGGGACGGCCCCCACCGGTGCCCGGAGCCGAGGAGGAGACTGCGGGGGCGGGTGAAGGTGACGTAGCCGAGGCGGAGCTCCTCGGTGTGCTGGTGCGCCTTCATCTCCTCCTTGAAGGCCTTGAGGCCCTTGGCGTCCCAGGAGGGGACGTCCGGGAGGGTGGCCGCGTCGCCGCGCAGGTCGTGCGGCAGCACCCTGGCCTGCGAGGTCCAGGCGTCCCGGGACTGGGCGCTGGGGAACGTGCCGGTAACCAGGCCGGGTACGGCGACCACGTCCCACTCCAGCCCCTTGGACTTGTGCGCGGTGAGGACCTTGACGGTGTTCTCGCCGCCGGGCAGGGCGTTGTCCAGGCCTTTCTCGTACTGCGCGGCGGTGCGCAGGAAGGCGAGGAAGGCCAGGAGGGAGGACTCCCCGTCCACGGCCGCGAACCCGGCCGCGACGTCCAGGAAGTTGGCGAGGGTCTCGCGGCGGCGGGCGGCGAGGGCGTGCGGTGACGCGGAGAGTTCCACTTCGAGGCCGGTGGTGGAGAGGACTCGGTGCAGCACGTCCATGAGCGGGTCGGCCAGCGCGCGGCGCAGGTCGCGGAGTTCGGTGGCCAGGCGGGCGAAGCGCACGCGCGCCTCGGCGGAGAACGGCAGACCGTCGTCCTCGGTCCCTCCGGCCTCCAGGAAGGTGTCGAGGGCGTCGGCGAGGGAGATCACCTCGGCCGGGTCGACGCCTTCGACGGCCTCCGCCAGCCGGACGTCCGGGTCGATGTCCTCGCCGCCGGGCGACGCGCGGTGCACCAGGAGGCGGGCGCGGCGGCCCAGCAGGGCGAGGTCGCGGGGGCCGATGCGCCAGCGCGGGCCGGTGAGCAGCCGGACCAGGGAGGCGTTGGCGCCGGGGTCCTGGAGGACTTCACAGACCGCGACGAGGTCGGCGACCTCCGGGAGGTGGAGCAGCCCGGAGAGGCCGACGACCTCGACGGGGACGTCCCGGGCGACGAGTGCCGCCTGGATGCGGGGGAAGTCCCCGGCGGTGCGGCACAGGACGGCGATCTCACCGGGCGCCGTACCGGTGCGCACCAGGTGGGCCAGGGAGTCGGCGAGCCAGTCGATCTCCTCGGCGTGCGTACGCAGGAGGGCGCACCGGACCATGCCGTCGCGCTCGGCGCCCGGGGCGGGGCGCAGGGCCTCGACGCCTTCGTGCATGGCGCGCAGGGGGGCGGCAAGTCGGTTGGCGAGGTGGAGGAGGCGGCCTCCGCTGCGGCGGTTCTCGCTGAGGGAGTAGCGGGTGGCGGGGGTGCCGTCGGCGTGCGGGAAGTGGAGCGGGAAGTCGTCGAGGTTGGCGACGGAGGCTCCGCGCCAGCCGTAGATCGCCTGGCAGGGGTCGCCCACGGCGGTGACGGCGTGACCGGTCGTGGCTCCGCCCTCCCCGCCGAAGAGGGCGGCGAGCAGGAGCCGCTGGGCGACGGAGGTGTCCTGGTACTCGTCGAGCAGGACGACCCGGAACTCGTCACGCAGAAGGGCGCCCACCTCGGGCCGGGTCAGGGCCAGCTCGGCGGAGAGGGCGATCTGGTCGCCGAAGTCGAGGAGGTCGCGGCCGCGTTTGGCGTCCCGGTAGCGCCGGGTGAGTTCGAGGAGCTCGCGGCGGGCCTCGGCCGTCTCGGGGATCTTGCGCAGTTCGGCGTTGGTGAGCCGGGCCGCCGCCAGGGTGCCGAGCAGCTCGGTGTCGTACGCGGCGAGCCGCTCGGGGCGTACGAGGTGTTCGGAGAGCTCGGCGTCCAGTGCGAGCAGGTCGCTGACCAGGGTGGGGAAGGACCGGGTCAGGGCCGGGTAGGGGCCGGGCGCCTCGCGCAGCACGCGGGCGGCGAGCTGGTAGCGGGTGGCGTCGGCGAGGAGGCGCGTGGTGGGTTCGAGCCCGATCCGCAGGCCGTGGTCGGTGAGGAGCCGGCCGGCGAAGGCGTGGTACGTGGAGATGCTGGGCTCGCCCGGGGGGTTGTCCGGGTCGATGACGTCCGGGTCGGTGACCCCGGCGCGGACGAGGGCCTTGCGCACGCGTTCGGCGAGCTCTCCCGCAGCCTTGTTGGTGAAAGTCAGGCCCAGGACCTGTTCGGGAGCGACCTGGCCGGTGCCCACGAGCCACACCACGCGGGCGGCCATCACCGTGGTCTTCCCCGAGCCGGCTCCGGCCACGATCACCTGCGGGGCGGGCGGCGCGGTGATGCAGGCCGTCTGCTCCGGGGTGAAGGGGACCCCGAGGAGTTCCTTGAGCTGCTCGGGGTCGGTGATGCGGGTGGACACCTGGAGAGGCTAACCGGAGGGACCGACAACGCCGTCCCGCGGCCGTCGCCCCGGGCCGTCACTCGATGATCTGCCGGCCTTCGGGCTGCGCGCTGCACGAGGCCCGGAAGGCGCAGTGGGTGCAGTGCTGGCCGGTCGTGGGCGTGAAGCGCTCGTCCAGGACGCGGCCGGCGGCCGTCGCCAGGAGGTCGGAGACCCACTCCCCGGAGAGGGGCTCCTGGGCCTGCACCCGGGGGAGGGCGTCGCCGCCCTCCTTCTTCGGGGCCGGCTGGCGCAGCTGTACGAGTTCGGCTCCACCGGCTTCGGGCCGGCGGCCGTCGAACACGTCGTCGACGGCGCCCTCCCTGACCGCCAGCTGGTACACGGCGAGCTGGGGGTGGGCGGCGACCTCGTCCTTGGTCGGGGCGGCCTTCCCGGTCTTGAAGTCCACGACGTAGGCGCGGCCCTCGGAGTCCTGTTCGACCCGGTCCATGGAGCCCCGGATGCGCACCGCGTAGGCGCCCGCCTCGAGCGTCACGTCGAAATCGTGCTCACTGGCGGCCGGCGTGCGGCCGGCGCGGTCCAGGACGTGCCAGCGCAGGAAGCGTTCCAGGGCGGCCCGCGCCTGGTCCTTCTCCTGGCGTGACTTCCAGGGCGCGTCGAAGACGAGGCCGTTCCACACGGAGTCCAGCCGTTCCATCAGGACGTCCAGATCGGCGGCGGTGCGTCCGGAGGCCACTTCGTCGGCCAGGACGTGCACCACGTTGCCGAAGCCCTGGGCGGCCGTCGCCGGGGCGTCCGCCTTCACTTCACGGCCCAGGAACCACTGGAGGGCGCAGGTGTTGGCGAGCTGGTCGAGCGCGCTCCCGGAGAGCGCGACGGGGTGGTCCCGGTCCCGCAGCGGCACCTCGGAGCGGGTGGGCTCGTTCAGCCCCCACCAGCGGTGGGGGTGGGCGGCCGGGACGAGCGGCCGGTCCTCGTCGTCGGTGAGCGCGGCCAGCCGTGCCAGCCGGTGTGCCGCGGCGTCGCGAAGGGCGTCGGAGGCCTCCGGGTCGACGGTCGTCGCCCGGAGCTCGGCGACGAGCGGGGCGACGGCGAGCGGGCGGCGGGGCCGGCCGGTGACGTCCCGGGGTTCGACGCCCAGCTCGGTGAGGAAGCGGGAGGGCTGGTCGCCGTCGTCGGCGGGCGCCTTGACGGCGGTCACGACGAGCCGCTCCCGGGCGCGGGTCGCGGCGACGTAGAAGAGGCGGCGCTCCTCGGCGAGGAGCGCCCCGGGGGTGAGCGGTTCCGCCAGCCCGTCACGGCCGATCCGGTCGGCCTCGAGGAGCGAGCCACGGCGGCGCAGGTCGGGCCAGAGTCCTTCCTGCACCCCGGCGACGACGACCAGCCGCCACTCCAGGCCCTTGGACCGGTGCGCGGTCATCAGGCGCACCGCGTCGGGGCGCACGGCACGCCGGGAGAGGGTGTCGGCGGCGATGTCCTGGGCGTCGACCTCCTCCAGGAAGTTGAGGGCGCCCCGTCCTCCGGTACGTTCCTCCGCCCGGGCCGCGGTGTCGAACAGGGCGCAGACCGCGTCGAGGTCCCGGTCGGCGTTCCGGCCGTTCACCCCTCCGCGCAGCGCGGCCCGCTCCAGCCGGCCGGGCCAGGGCGTGCCGTCCCACAGCGTCCACAGGGCCTCTTCGGCCGTCCCCCCGCCTTCGAGGAGTTCGCGGGCCTTGCGCAGGAGTGCGCCGAGCCGCTGTGCGCCCCGGGCGTACGCCGGGTCATGGGTGACCAGCCGTTCGGGTTCGGCGAGCGCCCGGGCGAGCAGTTCCCCGGAGGGCGGGGGCACCCGGTTGCCGGCGGCCCGCTCCTCGTCGCGCAGTGCCCGGCCGAGACGCCGCAGATCGGCCGCGTCCATGGAGCCGAGCGGGGAGGTGAGCAGGGCGAGGGCCGTCTCGGTGTCGAGCCGGCCGTGCGCCGTGCCGCCCGTCTCGGGCGGCGGCCCGGAGCCCGCGGGTTCCCTCGGGCCGGGCTGCTCCGGGGCGGCGTCGCGTCCCGGGCGCGGCTCCGCGGAGTCACCTCCGGCGTCGGGCCGCCCGGGCGAAGCGTCCCCTCCCGCCTGGGACTGCTCGGGGGAGGCGTCCCCGGCCGGCCGCCGCTCCCCGGCGGCACCGCCCAGCGCCGCCGTGGCGACCGCGCGCAGGGCGGTCAGGAGCGGGGCGACCGCGGGTTCGTGGCGCAGCGGCAGGTCGTCGCCGTCCACGTCCAGGGGCACGCCCGCGGAGGTCAGCGCCCGGCGCACGGCAGGGATCGAACGGCCACCGGCGCGGACGAGGACCGCCATGTCCTTCCACGGCACACCCTCCTCCAGGTGCGCGCGCCGCAGCAGGTCGGCGATGTTCTCCAGTTCGGTGGAGGCCGTCGGGTAGGTGTACGTCTCCACCCTGCCGCCCTCCCGCACCGCCGACAGCTCGCGGTGCGCGCGCGCCTTGTCCGCGGGCAGGCGGGTGAGCGGCATCCGGCGGGTCAGCAGTCGTGTGGCCTCGAGCAGGTCCGCCCCGGAGCGGCGGGAGGTGGTGAGGACCCCGACGGGGGCGGGCGCGCCGTCGGCCCGGCGGAAGGTGTCGGGGAAATCCAGGATGCCGTTGACGTCGGCGCCCCGGAAGGCGTAGATCGACTGGTCCGGGTCGCCGAAGGCGATCAGTGTCCGGCCACCGCCGGCGCCCTGGGCGCCGCTCCCGCGGTTGCCGGCCAGCGCGTGCAGCAGGCGGACCTGGGCCGGGTCCGTGTCCTGGTACTCGTCGACGAGCACCGCGTCGTAGCTGGCGGCGAGTTCGGCCGCCACCTCCGGCCGTTCGGCGAGCAGGACCGCCCGGTGGACCAGTTCCGCGTAGTCCAGGACGCCCTGCGCGTCGAGGACGTCCAGGTACTCGGCGAGGAACTGGGCGGCGGCGCTCCAGTCCGGGCGGCCGGTGCGCCGGGCGAAGGCGGCGAGGGCGTCGGGGCCGAGGCCCAGTTCTCGGCTGCGGGCGAGGACCGCGCGTACCTCGTCGGCGAAGCCGCGGGTGGTCAGGCAGGCCCGCAGTTCGTCCGGCCAGCGCACGTGGGCGAGCCCGGCCTGTTCCAGACCGAGCTGACCGGCGAGCAGGTCGCGGACGGTGACGTCCTGCTCCGGTCCGGAGAGCAGGCGCAGCGGATCGGCGAAGAGGTCGGCGTCCTGGTGGGCGCGGACCAGGGCATAGCAGTACGAGTGGAAGGTGGTGGCCTGCGGGCCCCGGATGCCGCCCAGCCGGGACGCCATACGGTCGCGCAGTTCCACGGCGGCCTTGCGGCTGAAGGTGAGTACCAGGATCCGGGCGGGGTCGGTCCCCGCCGCCACGCGCCGCGCGACCGTCTCGACGAGCGTCGTGGTCTTGCCCGTACCGGGTCCCGCGAGGACGAGCAGGGGCCCCTCTCGGTGGTCAACCACGGCACGCTGGGCAGCGTCCAGGAGAGGGGGACCGACGGAACCCGGAGGCGTGCGCACCAGCCGGTACGCACCCTGGGCCCGTCGCCGTGTCTGACGGTGCGGGCTGTGCCGGGTGGTGGAGGAGGAACTCACGTGGGTCGCCGGTCCTGGTGGGTGTACGCGGTCTGTGCGGTGCCTGGAGGTGCTGCTGGCTACGGGGGGACGGAGCTGTGCGCGTGAACGACGCTACGCCGGTGTCGCCGCGGATCGTGGCCGGCCGGCTGCCTCCCTCGTCACGCGTGCGTCCCCAGGGCCTGCGGGCGCCCTCGTACCGGCCCGGCGCCTGTCGTGGCGGGGCACGATGGCCGAAGCTGTCACATGTGAGTTTCCTCGCTCCCGGCCGGGCCGTCCCCCTCGGGGCCGCTCCGGCCCGTACCGCCGCTTCCGTCCGGATCCCCGCCGCCGGCGCCGTCCCACCTCGCGCGCTTCATGTCGAGGCGCGGAAGGTGCCCCTCGGCGCCCCGCGGGGCCGTGCGCAGCGGCGTGCCCTCCTCGCGGTAGTGGCCCAGGGCCCGCTGCTCGTGTCCGGGCAGGAGCGCCCCGTCGGCCCGCACCACACGCCACCACGGCACCGCCGAGCCGTAGAGCGCCATGACCCTGCCCACCTGCCTGGGCCCGCCGTCGCCCAGCCATTCGGCGACGTCGCCGTAGGTCATGACGCGACCGGCCGGGATCAGGTCGGCGACGTCCAGGACCCGTTCCGCGTACGCGGGCAGCTCCGCGGCGGGCGCGGCACCGGCGGACCCTGCGCGTGTCCGGTTCTTGCTCATCCGACACATCTTGCCGTACGCCACCGACAGGTGCGCCGGTTCGGTGTAACCCTGGTCACACGGGGGGCGGGCGGGGGCGAAAACGCGTATGTTGCGCTTCGCGCGCCCGTGCAATGCCCCCTGATGCCCCCGTCTGTCTGCAGGCCGTGCCACCATCGTCCGGGCGGTGACCGGTGATACGAGAACACGAAGACACATCAGAGGCGACGAAGGAGCAGGGCGTGCAGCCACCGAAGGCGGCGGACGCCCCTGATGCCGAGTCGCGCCCTGATGCCCCTGAGGGCCGTGACGCGGGCCGGCCCGCCGACACGTCCGGACCGTCAGGCTCCCGGAAGGTCCCGGAGCCCGTCTCCGGCTCGACCCTCGCGTCCGCCGGCGCCGCTCTGACGGACCGTGTCTCGGGCGACGAACCGCTGCTGCCCGCCCGGGTGCACCGCCCCTCCGACCTGATGCGGCTCCTCGTCGGCGTCCTCGCGATCGCGCTGCTCTTCGCCGTCGCCGCCTTCGCCCAGGGAACCACCACCGGGCTGGAGAACGACATCTCCAAGGGCACCGACCAGGCACCGGACCTGCTGATCAAACTCGCGGGCCTGGTGTCGAGCATCGCCGTCCTCCTCGTGCCCGTCGCCTTCGCCATCGAGCGCCTGATCAAACGCGACGGACTGCGCATCGCGGACGGTGTGCTCGCCGCGGTGCTCGCCCACGGTGTCACCCTGGCCACCGACCTCTGGGTCGCGGGATCGGCCCCGGGCACCATCCGGGAGGCGCTGACCCAGCCGCAGCCCGGGCACGCGCTCACCGATCCGGTCCACGGGTACCTCGCCCCCGTCATCGCCTACATGACGGCGGTCGGGATGGCCCGCAGACCGCGCTGGCGGGTCGTCCTGTGGGTGGTCCTGCTGCTGGACGCCTTCGCGATGCTGGTCGGGGGATACACCACGCCGTTCTCGATCGTGCTCACGGTGCTGATCGGCTGGACCGTGGCGTACGGCACCCTGTACGCCGTCGGCTCCCCCAACGTCCGCCCGACCGGCCAGCATCTGATGGCCGGCCTGCGCCACGTCGGGTTCCGCCCGGTCGCCGCGATGCGGACCGAGGCCGAGGAGACCCCCGACAACATCGACCAGAGCGACCGGGGCCGCCGCTACCTCGTCACCCTCGAGGACGGGGCACCGCTGGACGTCACGGTCGTCGACCGCGAGCAGCAGGCCCAGGGCTTCTTCTACCGGGTGTGGCGCAGGCTCACCCTGCGCAGCATCACCCAGCGCCGCTCCATCCAGTCGCTGCGCCAGGCGCTGGAGCAGGAGGCGCTCCTCGCGTACGCGGCGATCGCCGCCGGGGCCAACGCCCCCAAGCTGATCGCCACCTCCGAACTCGGCCCCGACGCGGTGATGCTCGTCTACGAGCACATCGGCGGACGCTCGCTGGACGCGATGACGGACGAGGAGGTCACCGACGAACTGGTGCGCGGCGCGTGGCGCCAGGTGAAGGCGCTCCAGTCGCGCCGGATCGCCCACCGCAGGCTGACCGGGGACGCCATCCTGGTGGACGGTTCCGGCACCGTCTTCGTCACCGACCTGCGCGGGGGTGAGATCGCGGCCGGCGACCTGGTCCTGCGCATGGACGTCGCCCAGTTGCTCACCACGACCGGGTTGCGGGTGGGCGCGGAACGGGCCGTCGCCGGAGCGCTCGCCGTGCTGGGGCCCGACGCCGTCGCCGACTGCCTGCCGCTGCTGCAGCCGATCGCGCTCAGCCGGTCCACCCGGGCGACGCTGCGCCGTCTCGCCCGGGAGCGCTCGCAGCGGGAGCGGGACGCCGTCCTGGAGGCCTCCCAGGCGGCCAAGCAGTCCCGGGCCCAGCACGAGGAGCCGGCCGGGGACCGCAAGGCGGCCCGCAGATCGCTGCGCACCGAGAAGCAGGCCGAGAAGCGGGCGATAGACGACGCCCTGGAAGAGGCGCGCGAGGAGGACATGCTCGCCCAGATCCGGCGGCAGGTGCTGCTGATCCGCCCGCAGGCGCCGGTGGAGCCGGTCCGGCTGGAGCGCATCAAGCCGCGGACGCTGTTCAGCTTCATCGCCGGCTCGATCGCCGCGTACTTCCTGATCTCGCAGGTCACCGAGGCCGACTTCGGCACGGTCGTGGAGCAGGCGGAGTGGGGCTGGGTCGCGGCGGCCCTGGGCTTCTCCGCCCTGAGCTACGTCGCTGCGGCCATGAGCCTGCTCGGGTTCGTGCCCGAGCGGGTGCCGTTCGGCAAGACCGTGCTGGCCCAGGTGGCGGGTTCGTTCGTGAAGATCGTGGCACCGGCGGCCGTGGGTGGGGTGGCCCTCAACACGCGCTTCCTCCAGCGCGCCGGAGTGCGCCCGGGGCTCGCGGTCGCCAGCGTCGGTGCCTCCCAGCTGTTCGGGCTGGGCGCCCACATCCTGCTGCTCGCCCTGTTCGGCTATCTGACGGGTACGGAGAAGACACCGGACTCGCTCACCCCGTCGAGGACGGTGATCGCGGGGCTGCTGACCGTCGCCGTGCTCGTGCTGGTGGTGACGGCGATCCCGTTCATGCGCAAGTTCGTCGTGACGCGGGTCCGGTCGCTGTTCGCCGGTGTCGTCCCGCGCATGCTCGACGTCGTGCAGCGCCCGCAGAAGCTCGTCACCGGTATCGGCGGCATGCTGCTGCTGACCGGTCTGTTCGTACTCTGCCTGGACGCGTCGATCCGTGCGTTCAGCGGCCCCGACGTCCCGCAGCTGAGCTACGCCAGCATCGCGGTGGTCTTCCTCGCGGGCAACGCCCTCGGTTCGGCGGCCCCGACCCCCGGGGGCATGGGCGCGGTCGAGGGTGCCCTGACCCTGGGTCTGATCGCCGTCGGCCTGCCGAAGGAGGTCGCGGCGCCGGCGGTCCTGCTCTACCGCGTGATGACGTTGTGGCTGCCGGTCCTGCCGGGCTGGATCTGCTTCAACCAGCTGACCCGCAAGGGAGAGCTCTAGGCCGTTCGCCGACAGTCCCGTCTGCCCGAAGGGCCGGTCCGACGCCGGGCCGGGCGGCCGTACGCCAGGGGGCACGGCCCCCGGCAGCGGGGCGGCCGGGGCCACCCGCATGGACCGGTGCCCCGGGCGGTGGCCCCCCGCCCGCCGCACGATGGGGGTATGAGGACATCCCCCGCCGTGCGTTCCGCCGCCCTCGTCGCCACCACCGTCGTACTGCTGCCCCTGACCGCCTGCTCGGACGGCGACGGCGGAGGTACGGACCGGTCGGTGCCCTCGGCGGCGTCGACCGCCTCCCCCACGGCGACGGCGCGGAAACTGGTCTCCCAGAAGCTGGACTGGCAGCCCTGTCCGGCGCCGAACGAGGCCCAGGGCAGCGGCCCCAAGCCCTCCCCGCTCCCCGGCGGGGCGCCGTGGGAGTGCTCCTTCATGGACGTACCGCTCGACTACGGGGATCCGGGCGGCCGGACCATCGAGCTGGCGCTCATCCGCGCCCCCGCCAGGAACAAGGACCGGCGGCTCGGTTCCCTCGTCTTCAACTTCGGGGGTCCCGGCGCCTCCGGGGTCGCCACGCTGCCGTCCTTCGGAACCGCGTACGACTCCCTGCGCACACGCTACGACCTGGTGAGCTTCGATCCGCGCGGCGTCGGCCGCAGTGAAGGCGTCGAATGTTCGGACGACCGGGCACTGGACGCCCGCTACGAGAAGGACGGCACGCCGGACGACGCCCAGGAGGTGAAGGCGTTCGTGGAGGACCAGCGGTCCTACATCGCGGACTGCGAGAAGAACTCGGGGGGCGAGCTGCCCTACGTCGGCACGACGAACGCCGCCCGGGACATGGATCTCCTGCGCCAGGTGCTCGGCGACAGCAAGCTGAACTACTTCGGCATCTCGTACGGCACCGAGCTGGGCGGCGTCTACGCCCACCTCTACCCGCGGAACGTCGGCCGGGCCGTCCTGGACGCCGTGGTCGACCCGACCCAGGACGCCGAGCAGTCCTCGATCAGCCAGGCCCGGGGCTTCCAGCTCGCCCTGGACAACTTCACCGCCGACTGCGCCGAACGCGACGACTGCAGGCTGCCCGGTTCCACCGCCGCGGAGGTCCAGGACGGGATCGCCGCGCTCCTCGCCCGCCTGGAGAAGTCCCCCGTCGCGGGTCTCGGTGAACGGAAGCTGACGCAGACCCAGGCCACCACGGGCATCGCGTCCGCCCTGTACTCCAAGGAGACCTGGCCCCTGCTCGAGCAGGGGATCGACGAGGCGGACAGCGGGAACGGCGGGCTGCTGCTCGCCCTCGCCGACTCCCTGAACGGCCGTGACCAGAACGGCCACTACGACAACTCGAACGCGGCCAACGCGGCGATCAACTGTGCCGACTCCGAGCAGCGCTTCACCCCGGAGCAGACCGAGGCCGCCCTCCCCGCGTTCCGCAAGGCCTCCCCCGTCTTCGGCGACTACCTGGGGTGGGGACTGATGTCGTGCACCGGGTGGCCCGTGGCGGGCGCCTGGGAGACCCCGGACGTCAGCGCCCCGGGGTCCGCGCCCATCCTGGTCATCGGGAACACCGGTGACCCGGCGACGCCGTACGCCGGCGCGAAGGCGATGGCCACCGAGCTCGGCAAGGGAGTGGGGGTCGAGCTCACGTACGAGGGCCAGGGGCACGGCGCGTACAACGGCGGCAGCGCCTGCGTGCAGAAGGCCGTCGACGGCTACCTGCTGGACGGCAAGGTCCCGCCGGACGGCACCGTCTGCTCATGACCCGGGGGCCGGCCGGTCGTGCGCCACAGCCACCGGCCGGCCGTGCGGCCGACGAGGGCGAGGGCACGGCGCGGAGGGCGGAAGCGGCTGCGTGACCTCGCTCCCGGGCGTCCACCTCCCCCGCCGGAAGCAGACGTCGGCCGGCGCACCCGCCCCCGGCCCGGCGCGCACGAAGGGACCGGCTCCGCGAGGAACCGGCCCCCGGCCGCCGACGGCCTCACGGCCCTGTACCGCCTCGGCGACCGCTCGTGATCAATACAGCTGGGCCGTGTTGCGAAAGTGGCGTCGTCTGCCCGGAGGGCAGGCCCGGCGGCGTCTGGTGCGTGCAATCGCAAGGCGGAGGGCCGTCCTGATACTGGGCGTATCTGGATGATCCCGACAACGCGGCGAGTGTGCGTGCCAGGCGCCGCCGGGCAGACGGGACTTTCGCAACACGGCCTAGTAGACCGGCTTCTCGGGCTCGATCTGGTGGACCCATCCGATCACGCCGCCACCGACGTGCACCGCGTCGGCGAAGCCCGCGGACTTGAGGACCGCGAGGACCTCCGCGCTGCGGACACCGGTCTTGCAGTGCAGGACGATGCGCCTGTCCTGCGGGAGGTCCTGCAGGGCGTTGCCCAGGAGGAACTGGTCCTTCGGGATCAGCTGCGCACCCGGGATCGAGACGATCTCGTACTCGTTGGGCTCACGGACGTCGATGATCTGGATCTTCTCGTCCCCGTCGATCCACTCCTTGAGCTGCTTCGGAGTGATCGTGGAGCCGGCCGCCGCCTCCTGGGCCTCCTCGGAGACGACGCCGCAGAAGGCCTCGTAGTCGATGAGCTCGGTGACCGTCGGGTTCTCGCCGCAGACGGCGCAGTTCGGGTCCTTGCGGACCTTCACCTGGCGGTACTGCATCTCCAGCGCGTCGTAGATCATCAGCCGACCGACCAGCGGGTCACCGATGCCGGCGAGCAGCTTGATGGCCTCGTTGACCTGGATGGAGCCGATGGACGCGCACAGCACGCCCAGCACCCCGCCCTCGGCGCAGGAAGGGACCATGCCGGGGGGCGGCGGCTCCGGGTAGAGGCAGCGGTAGCAGGGTCCGTGCTCGGACCAGAAGACGGACGCCTGGCCGTCGAAGCGGTAGATCGAGCCCCAGACGTAGGGCTTGTTCAGCAGGACCGCCGCGTCGTTGACGAGGTAACGGGTGGCGAAGTTGTCCGTGCCGTCCACGATCAGGTCGTACTGGGCGAAGATGTCCATCACGTTGTCGGCCTCGAGCCGCTCCTCGTGAAGGACCACGTTCACCAGGGGGTTGATCCCCTGCACGGTCTCCTTGGCCGACTGGGCCTTGGACCTGCCGATGTCGGCCTGGCTGTGGATGACCTGGCGCTGCAGGTTCGACTCGTCGACCTCGTCGAACTCCACGATGCCGAGCGTCCCGACGCCGGCCGCGGCCATGTACATCAGGGCCGGCGAGCCGAGGCCGCCGGCACCGACGCAGAGCACCTTCGCGTTCTTCAGCCGCTTCTGTCCGTCCATCCCGACATCCGGGATGATCAGGTGGCGGGAGTACCTGCGGACCTCGTCGACGGTGAGCTCAGCAGCTGGCTCGACCAGGGGTGGCAGCGACACAGGAACCTCAACAATGCAGGTGGTCGGTTTCTACGTACTTCATCTACGTACGGTTGTTCTCCCGTAACACTGCCACGCCGCTCCTCATTCCGAGATACCCGGTCCGATACGCGAGACGAATTCGTCCCAGTAGCTGGGCAGTGCCGCGAAGGGGTCGGTCTGTCCCCCCTCGTCACCCCGGTCGGTGAAGAAGATCGTGCCCGCTCCCTGCCACCGCGCGATGCGCATGGCCTCCTCGAGGTGGGTGCGCGGGACGCCGTGGACGAAGTGGGCGAAGCGGCCCGGCTCGTAGGCCGCCGTCCACTCGGCCACCTGCGACCAGCGGTAGCCGGTCCACGGCCCCCGGAAGGTGACGAGCTGGTCGGCGGCCTCCGCGTAGCCCGGATACGGATGGGTGCCGTGCCCCAGCACCAGCAGCCCGCCCCCCTCGTCCGCGCTGTCGCTGTCCCCGAGGAGGGCGGCGAGGGTGCTGGTGAGCCGGCGGACGGCCGGCAGGAGACCCCGGTCGGCCGGGCAGCGGTCGAGGTAGAAGCCGCCCACGCGGTACCAGTCGAGGAAGGACCGGGCGTCGGCGACCAGCTCCCCGAAGGCGCGGCTGCCGAAGGCGAGGTCGAGGTGACCCAGCAGCCTGCCTCCGGCCGCCCGGACGGTGTCGTCCGGAGCCTCGCCGTGCAGGGCGCGCTCGCGGGCGTTGCGCAGCCGGCCGGCGGCGTCGAGACAGTGCGGGTCGGGGCGGGCGCCCGGCCCGTTGTCGATGTTGAGTACCGCCCAGTGCAGCGGGGTTCCGGGGCGGTTCAGCCCGGCCCATTCGGCCGGCGCGAGCAGCGGGTGGGCGTAGCCGGGGACGCCGACGCCGAGCCGTTCGGCACCACCCGTCCTCGCGAGGGAGCCGGTACGGGTCAGATGCGGCACGCCGCCTCCATCCAGATGTCGGCGAGGGACTCCTCCAGGTTGATCCGGGGGCGCCAGCCGAGCCGGTCACGAGCGGTGCGGACGTCGGCCTGCTGCCAGGCCCCGCAGCCGTCGGGGTAGGGGGACGGGGTCGCCGCGAGGTGTTCGACGACGGACTCCGTGGAGGTACGGGGGGCACCGATCGGGAGCCGGGCGGGCGGGGTGTCCAGTTCGTGGAGGGCGCCCATGTACCCGGCGACCCGCGCGAGGACCGCGGCGGCGTCGCGCAGCCGTACGGCCCTGCCGGTGCCGATGTTGACGACACCCTGGGCGGCGGAGAGCGAGGCCGCGTGCACGGCGCGCGCCACGTCCCGTACGTCGACGAAGTCGCGCTGGACACCGAGGCCGCTCAGCCTGAGCTCGGCGTCGCCGGACTGCATGGCACGGCGCATGGTCTCGGCGAGCCGGCCGATCGGGGAGCCCGCCGGGGTGCCGGGCCCGACCGGTGAGAAGACCCGGAGCACCACCGCGTCCAGACCGGAGCCGAGGACGAGTTCGGTGGCGGCGAGTTTGCTGACCCCGTACGGGCCCCCGGGGCGGGGGACCGCGTCCTCCCCGGTGGAGGACCCGGGCTGCGAGGGGCCGTACTCGGAGGCGCAGCCGACCTGGACGAGCCGGGCGCTGCATCCGCTGCGCCGCATGGCCTCGCAGACCGTCGCCACGGCCACGGTGTTGTGCCGGGTCAGGTCCCGGGCGCCGCCGCGGGTGGCGCCCGCGCAGTTGACGACGACTCCGGGGTGGACGGCGTCCAGGAAGCGGGTCAGCGCTCCGGGGCTGCCGCTCGCGAGGTCGAAGCGCACGTCGGCGTCGTCACCGCGGCCGAGCGCCGTGAGGTGCACGGCGGGGTCGGCGAGCAGGCGGTCGGCGACGAAGCGGCCGAGGAATCCGTTGGCTCCGAGCAGCAGAACCCTCATCGCGCGCCCCCTCGGTGCCGACGGCGGGCTGCCGGTGCGGGGTATTGGGGGTTCATGTCCGGTTTCTCCTTGTGGAAGGTGTATGCGGTGCGAGGGGAAGGCCCGCGGCGTCGGCTCCGCGGGACTGGGCGTCCACGGCCTGGACCGTGGCGTGGGCGGATGCCCGGGAGAGGGTGACCGATGCGTGGGTCAGCAACCCGAGGGCGGCGATTCCGCAGGCCAGGGCGGGTACGCCGCCTGCTCCGGCCTCCCGGACGACGGTGTCGACGGGCCGGGCGAGGAGGTCGAGGCCGGGCAACCGCCCGGCCAGGACGAGGAAGGGGGCCGCCACTTCGACGGCGCAGGCGGCCGCGAGCCCGGTCGCGGCGGGTTCCGGAAAGCCGTGGACGGCGAGCAGACGGGCCAGCAGGAGCAGGACGCCGAGGGCGGCCGGGGCGAGGAGGGCGCCGTCGCCTCCGTAGCCGAGACCGGCGAGGTACACCAGTGCGGTCGTCGCGCACAGGAAGAGTGCGACGACTCCGAGGAGCAGGAGGCGCACCCCGGCGCCGAAGTCCGCCAGTGCGTGGCTTCCCGTCAGCCGGTGGCGCGCGCCTACGGAGAACAGGTGGGCGCACCAGGCAGCGGGTGCCACGGCCAGGGCGAGTCCGAGCAGCGGGGCGGGGGCGGCGTTCCAGTGGCCGTCGGGGCCGCCGCTGATGACCTGGTCGAGCAGGTCCTCGCCGTACACCGCGTACCCGAGGAGCCAACAGACGAGGAGCGTCACACCACCGCTCCCGTCCGGGGCGCGCAGCGGGCCGGTGCGCAGGCAGAGCCGGAGCCCGAGGAGGACGAGCAGCGCCCCTGCGGCGGTCACCGCGAGGCGCGACCCCCCTCCGAGCACCCCTTCGGTACCCCGCAGCACCGCGGCGGTGGCGAGGCACGCGGCGCCGGGCAGCAGGGCGCGCAGCGTCCAGCCGGCCCGCGCCTCGGTGCCCGGCCGCCGGCGCGGGCCCGGGTACGGGGGCGGGCCGGGGCGCTCCGGCCGGGGCGCGCGGGCGTAGAGCTCCTCGGCCAGCGAGAAGACGTCGCGGTGCCGGTAGCGGGCGGCGGCGCGGTCGGTGAGCCCGTGCGCCTCCAGTCCCGCGGCGATCTCCAGAGGGTCCACGGCCCGCTCGCACAGTTCCCGGTGCCGGTGCAGGAGCACCGTGACGGGGTCGGCGGATCCGCGACGCACGAGGGGCCTGCGCGCCGGGTGGTACGCGATCTCGGGGGCCCGCACGGCCGGCGGGAGTACCTCGGCGCCCCCGCCGGAGCTCCCGACGGCGTCCGGGGCCCGCCCGGGGACACCGACCGGTCCGGGGTGTTTCCCGTCCCCGGCGGGTTCTCCAGGGGCCGCGGAGCCGATCACCCCGGCAGGGGGCGTCCCGGGGGCGCCGGGTTCCCGGGGCTCCGGTTCCCGCGCGTCCCGGCCCGGGCCGGTGGCGTCGGCCGGTCCCCCCGGCTGGGCTCCGCCGTGGGCGTGGCCGGCCGCGTCGTCACGCATCCCCGTCCCCCGTCCGGACCGCGCCCGCACGGACGCCCTCGGCCCCGAGCGCCCACCCGGGTCTCCGGGGCGTCCCGGAGGCGACCGGCTCCTGAGGCCGCCGGTCCAGCACGTGCGCCTCGGGGGGCGTCGCGAAGGGGCGGGGCGGGGCCGTGCGGTCCTCGCCCCCCGCCCCGGCCGCCCACCGGGCCGGGGCGTGTGCCATCAGGTCCAGGTAGATACCGCGAAACGCCGCGATGCTCTGCTCGACGGTGAAGAGTTCGAGTGCGCGGGCGCGCGCCGCGGCGCCCAGGCGTGCACGGCGCGCGGGGTCCCGGAGCAGTGCGACGCAGGCGTCCGCGAGCGCCCGGGGGTCGCGCGGCGGTACCACCAGCCCGGTGCCGCCGACGACCTCCACCACCGCGCCCACGTCCGTCGACACGGTGGCCCGGCCGCAGAACATCGCCTCGACCAGGCTGACGGGGAAGCCCTCCACGACGCCGGACAGGACGACGACCCCGCCGGCCGCGTAGGCCCCGGCGAGGTCGGGCACCCCGGGTGCGCCGATCTCCTCGAAGGTGACCGGGTTGCCGCCGGCCGCGTGCGCGTCCGTGGCCTCGTCGGGGAAGAGCCGTGCGGCGAGTGCCGTGCCGTGGGCGAGGTACGCCTCGCCCACGGATCCCTGCGCCGGAGCGCCGAAGACACGCAGCCGGGCGCCGGGTTCGGCCCGGCGCACCTCGGCGAATGCGTGCAGCAGGGCGACCAGGTCCTCGACGGGCTCGATGCGCCCGATCCACACCAGGGTGTCCGGGCCGCCGTGGTCCTCGCCCTCGCCCACGGCACGGAAGCGTTCCGCCTCCATGCCCGGGTAGACCGTGCGCAGCTTCTCGCGGGCGGCCCCGCAGCGCTCCTGCCACCGCCGGACGTGGGCGGTGCCGGGCGTGATCACCGCGGCCTGCCGGTAGACCTCGGAGGCCAGGAGCCCGTGGAAGCCGGCCAGGAGGGCGCGCACCGGCGCGCTCGACGGCGTTCCGGGCGCGGCGAGGTAGTGCGTCCGCAGCGGCACCTGGTGTTCCGTGACGAGCAGGGGGACGCCGAAGAAGCGTTTGGCCAGCAGCCCCGGCACGGCGGCGGCGCCGGAGGCCGCGTGGCAGAGGTCGACCGCCGCGAGCCCGTCCTCGCCGTACCAATCGAGGGAAAGGGGGCGCAGCGCGCGCTCCAGTGCGGAGGCGAAGGCGAGGTGGTCGGGGACGGTGGCGTCGTGGACGGTCCGTCCCCCGCCCGGGGCGCGACAGGCCGACTCGACGATGCGCACGGTCGCCTCGGAGCGCAGGGCGGTGGGCAGGCCGCCGCCCTCACGGGCCAGTTCGGCGAGGCCGTAGAAGCCCTCCGTGAAGAGATCCGCCGCCGCGGTGTCCGCGCCGCCCGGCGCCGTGGCGGTCCGCGTGCCGGCGCGGACGGCACCGACGAGCGCCGTCATGTGCGCGGTGAAGCGCTGCCTGTCCCGCCGCCCGTAGGAGCGCCCGAGACCGGTGGCGAGCCGGCCCGTCAGGCCACGGGGGCGGTCTCCGCGGTGGGCGCCCCCGCCGTCCGTCCACGGCGGCGCCTTCCGCACCCGGCCGATCCGGTCCGGAAGTCCGCCCCGTCCCTGCTGTTCCTGGTGGGCCGAGCGGCCGAGGGCGAAGAGGCCGAACTCATGCTGGGGAAGCCCGTGCACCAGGCGGTCGCACCAGAGTCCGGACTCACCTGCCGCATACGCGTGAACACCTTCCGTGAGGAGTCCGATCCGCACAAGCACACCCCCGATCCTCCGTGTGGGCGGCCGCCGTTGATCGGCGACTCGCAGCGGGACGACCGTAAGCGGACGCGACGGTGGTGCGACGGACGGTTGTCCGTCGCACCACCGAAAGGGGTGAACCGCCGTAACTTTCCCGCCGCGGTCGCGTTCTGTCGCGGCACAAGGCGGTCCGGTTACGCCGCGTCAGGCTGCGGCCAGCTCCTTGCGGGTCGCGCGGCGTCGCGCGGCCTGTGCGGGGTCGAGGGCGGGAACCGCCGCCAGGAGCTGCCTGGTGTACGGGTGCCGGGGCGCTCCGTAGACCTCGTCCACCAGGCCCTCTTCGACGATCCGGCCCCGCCGCATCACCGCGACCCGGTCGCTGACCTGCCGTACGACCGCCAGGTCGTGGGCGATGAAGACGAGGCCGATGCCCAGTTCCCGTCGCAGCTCCGCGAGGAGGCCGAGCACCTGGGCCTGGGTGGTGACGTCGAGCGCGGAGACGGGATCGTCGCACACGATCAGCCTGGGTCCGGCGGCGAGGGCACGCGCGATCCCGACCCGCTGGCGCTGTCCGCCGCTGAACTCGTGGGGATAGCGCTCGTACCGGTCCGCTTCGAGGCCGGCGCGTTCGAGGAGTTCGCGCACACGGTCCCGGATCCGGCTCTCGTCCGTCTCCCCCGCGGCGCGGAGCGGATCGGCCACCGACTCGCCGACGGAGCGGCGCGGGTTGAGCGAGGCCACCGGATCCTGGAAGACCATCTGGAGCTCGCGGCGGACCGGCCGGAGCGCCTTCTCCGACAGTGAGCCGATCTCGGTGCCCCCGTAGCGGAGACGGCCCGCCGTCGGATCGAGCAGCCGCACGAGCATGCGCCCGAGGGTCGTCTTGCCGCTGCCGCTCTCGCCCACGATGCCGAGCGCCTCGCCCGCGTGCACGGTGAGCGAGACCCCGTCCACCGCGGCGACGCGCCCGGCGCCCCGGCCGAACTCGCGCCGCAGGCCGACGGCTTCGAGCAGCGGCGCGTCTCCCGGGCGGGCGGCCCGCGGCCCGGGGACGGCGGCCACCCGCCGGGCGTCCACCCGGGGCACGGAGGCCAGCAGTTCGCGGGTGTACGGACAAGCTGGACCTCGCCGCGGATCAACTACCCGGATACACCCAGGGGTTGGGTCGGCACTTGATGCCTTCGAGCTCCAGTGTCTTGGTCTGCTGCTGCATCACGGGAGCGAGCGCCCCGGGAGTGCGGCAGCTCACGTGGTCGTGGCCCAGCCGATGGCCGACCTCGTGGTTGATCAGCATCTGACGGTAGATCAGCAGCTTGTCCGGGCCGAAGGTCGCGGCGCCCTGCGCCCACCGGTAGGCGTTGATCATGACGCGGTCCGTGGCGGCGGAGTCGCAGGAGACGTTGTCCTCGGTGGTGTCCAGGCCCGACTTCTCGCACCAGACCCCGGTGGTGCCCGGGCTGGCGAGCGTGATCACGAAGTCCGGTTCGCCGGAGGAGATCCGCTCGAAGGTCATGGCCCCGCCGTGCGCCCAGCTGCGGTCGTCGTTGAGCGTCTTCTGCACAGCCTCGGCGAAGAGTCCGGCGTCGAGGCCCAGCCCCTTCTCCACGTCGATCCGGTAGCGGTACTTGTGCCCCCGGCCCGGCGCCTTCGCCAGCCCCGGAACCGCGTCGAACTTCCCCGACGCCTTCAGGTCGGGCAGGAGCGGGTAGGGCTCGGCCATCTTCTCCGCGTACGACAGGGGCTTCACCGCAGGACGGTCCGCGTCGGGGGTCGGCCGCTCCTCCGAGCGGGAGGCGTCCGCGGAGCCCTCACGGTCGGAGCCGGCCGTCCGCGAGGCGCCCGGGCCGCCCGAGGACTTCTGTGCCACCTGGCCGGCCACCACCACGGCGAGCACCGTGACCACGGCCGCGGCGGCGATCCCGGTGAACGTACGGCCCTTCCCGCCCTTGCCGGCCTTGCCTTCACCGCCGTCCGGGGCGTCCTCGGAGCCGTCCGGGCCCTCAGGGGTCCCGGCGGCGCCACCGGCCTGTACGGGTGCCGCCCGGCGCGGGCCGGCCGCGTCGAACGCGTCGACGAACTCCCTGCGCGGGCCGGGCAGGGGCGGGGAGCCGACGGGGGGCCGCCCGGGCGCCGCCCGTCTGTCGGCCGCGCGCTGCGCCGCCTGCTGGGCCGACAGCTGCCGCGCCACGGCCTGCCGGGCGCGGACCTCCGGTCCGGGGCCGCCCGTCCCGTCGTACCGCGGCTGCGTGGCCGTTCCCCAGCCGCCTCCGGGCTCGTGCTGCTCGGGGTGCCCGCCGCGGGCCTGCGGGACGTCGTGGAACGGGGTGTGCCCGGTCCCGGCGGATGGAGTCGCGGCGTCCCGCCTGCGCCGCCCGCTGCCCGCGCGGGCCGCCTCGCCCTCCCTGTCGGCCGTGGCCGCGGCCCCCGCCTCGGCTCCGGCCGCCTCGGGCCCCTTACGGCTGTGTCGTCCCACGCCCCGGATCAGCTCCCGCCGCGTTCGTCCAGCAACTCCCGGAAGGCCTGGGCGACCGCCTCCGGGTACTCCATCATCGCCACGTGCCCCGCGTCGGGCAGTGTCAGCAGCCGCGAATCGCGGAAGGCCGCGGACGCTCTGCGTGCCATCCGGTACGAGACGAGCTGGTCCCTTCCGCCGTACACCAGCAGGGACGGTGCGAGGACCCTCTCCGCCTGGCGCCACAGCCCGTGCTGTCCGCCCAGGGTGTAGGCATCGACGATGCCCCGGGCCGAGCGCGCCATGGCGTCCCAGAAGTACGGCAGTTCCAGCCGCCGCTCCATCTCGGCCACCGCGTGACGGAAGGCCTCCTCGGAAATGCGCGCCGGATCGCCGTAACAGAGTGCCATGACACCCCGTGTGCGCTGTTCCGCGGTCCAGTCCCGGGTGAGCCGGGCGAACAGGGAAGCGACGCCCGGGAGTGCGAGCAGCCCGGTGGGTACGGCGGGCCGCTGCACCCGGATCTCGGGCAGGGCGGGGGAAACGAGCGTCAGGGTGCGCACGAGGTCGGGACGGACCGCCGCGACCCGGGTGGCAACGGCACCGCCGAGAGAGTTACCGAAAAGGTGAACGGGTCCACGCCCCCCGGCGTCCAGCAGCCGGATCACCGCGCGGGAGTGACCGGTGACCGAGTAGTTCCCGTCGTCCGGCGGCGGCGAGTCCCCGAAGCCGGGCAGGTCGACCGCTTCACCGTCGACCACGTCCGCCAGCATCGGCATCAACGCGGACCAGTTCTGCGAGGAACCTCCCAGCCCGTGCACGAAGAGGGCCGGTGCGAGCCCCGCCGACCGCGCGGGCCGGGAGCGGACCGTCAGCGTGAGGCCCGGCAGCTCGACGGAGCGCAGCCTCTCGCCCTCCGTGACCCTGACGGCACTGACCATGGGGGCCACGGCGGCAGCGGCGTCGTGGGTACCGGGCAGCTCGGTCGAAGACATGCGGCAATGTTACGAGATGATCACGTGACGGTTGATGTGTTCGCGGTCACAGGCCGCATAGCGTCCGGGAGGCGTTGCTCCTACGCTGCAAGGGAAGGAAGGGAGCCACCATGACGATCGACCCGAGCGATCCCGAGACCTTCGAGGAGCCCCGGCCCGACGAGCCGGACCCGGAGGCCCCCGAGGCCGACACGGCGGAGCAGCAGGCCGACGTCCAGCAGGAGAGCGACGAGCCGCTCACCCGGATCGACCCCGCCTCCGCGAACGAGGCGGACGCCGCGGAGCAGGCCCGCGTCGTCAGGCAAGATGAGGACGATTACCGCTGATACGCCCCTTTTCCTGCCGTGACCAGGCAGATCTGTGGCTACCGCAGCCGTCCGGTCCGTGAAATTCTGCGTCCGCGCCGCGCGCACCCGGGTTACTCAAAAGTACGATGGCCGCATGGCGCAGTGTGCACGGTTTTCGCTGCGTTCGATCACACACTTGGGAGGCGGCGTGACAGCCATCGAGCAGACAGAGGCAGCGCGCCCGCGGGGCACCCGCCTGCCCCGCCGCGCCCGCCGCAATCAGCTGCTGGGCGCTGCGCAGGAGGTTTTCGTCGCGCAGGGCTACCACTCGGCCGCGATGGACGACATCGCCGAGCGTGCCGGGGTCAGCAAGCCGGTGCTCTACCAGCACTTCCCGGGCAAGCTGGAGCTCTACCTGGCCCTCCTGGACCAGCACTGCGAGGCGCTGCTCCAGGCGGTCCGCACGGCGCTGGCCTCGACGACGGACAACAAGCTGCGCGTGGCGGCGACGATGGACGCCTACTTCGCGTACGTGCAGGACGAGGGCGGCGCTTTCCGTCTGGTGTTCGAGTCCGATCTGACCAACGAGCCGGCGGTGCGCGAGCGGGTCGACCGCGTCTCGCTGCAGTGCGCGGAGGCGATCTCGGACGTCATCGCGGGTGACACGGGCCTGTCCAAGGACGAGTCGATGCTGCTCGCGGTCGGTCTCGGCGGCGTCTCGCAGGTGGTGGCGCGCTACTGGCTCTCCAGTCGTTCCGCCATCCCGCGCGACACGGCGGTCCAGCTGCTGACCTCGCTCGCCTGGCGCGGCATCGCGGGATTCCCGCTGCACGGCATCGATCAGCACTGATCACGCTCGCCGTGGGGCCGGTCCGCGGCGAGTCCCGGCGGCGGTGTTCGCTGCGGGCGTTGCCGGTCGACCCGTGGTCGCTCCCTTCACCGGGCTAATGTGTGCTGCGTACGGCGCGGTTCACCGCGCAGAGACGGACCGTCGGAGGGACATAGCCGTGGAGGTCAAGATCGGGGTGCAGCACACGCCCCGGGAGATCGTTCTGGAGAGCGGGCTTTCCGCCGAAGAGGTCGAGAGCGCGGTCGGCGAGGCGCTCACCGGCAAGACGCAGCTGCTCAGCCTCACGGACGACAAGGGCCGCAAGGTTCTGGTGCCGACCGATCGGATCGCCTACGTCGAGATCGGCGAGCCCAGCGCCCGGCGGGTGGGCTTCGGAGCGCTGTAGGTCGCCCGACGCAACGGACAGAGGCGGAGGCCCGGCGGACGACCGCCGGGCCTCCGCCTCTGTGTGCGTGCCGCCCTCCGCCTCTGTGTGCGTGCCGCCCTCACCGTCGCGCAGGTAGCCCCCCGCCGTCGCGCGTGCGGGCCCCGCCGACGTGCGTACGGCCCCCTCAGTCGCCCAAGCCGCCCTGACCGGCCTGTGTGCGGCCCCACACCGTCGCGTGTTCGCCCTCTTCGTCGCCCGGGTCGCCCGAGTCGCCCGGTGGGGTCTCCGGGGCGCGGAGGAGGATTGCGTCCTGCGGGCCCCGGGTAGTACGGCCTACGACCGACCGCCCGCCGTGCGATCAAGCGAGGTGACCTGCTGTGCTCTGGGAATTCATCGGCTCCGTGCTGCTGGGGCTGGCCCTGTCCTGGGTCGCGCTCCGCTCCCTGCCGGGCCGGCTGCCGGCCCACCGCACGGTGTTCCTCACCGGCGCGCTCGGCGCGCTGTTCGGCACATACCTGACGCACTCGACCCTGGGGCCCGGCTCGGTACTGGCGACCGGCGCGGGTGCCGTGCTGGTCGGGTCGGTGACCCTCTCCCTGCTGATCCGCCCGCGCCGCCGGCGGCCGGTGCGGTCCGCGACGGCCCAGTAGACGGGCCGCCACGGGCCGGGCGCCGGCCGGGCCCACGGGCCGGGCCGGCGCGGGACGCCTCTCAGGCCGCGAGGCCGAGCGCCGCCATCCGCTTGGTGTGGGCCTCCGTGATCCGGGAGAACATCCGGCCCACCTCGGCCAGGTCGAAACCGTCCGCCACGCCTCCCACCAGCATCGTCGACAGTGCGTCGCGGTCCGCGACCACCCGCTGCGCCTGGGAGAGCGCCTCCCCCATCAGCCTGCGCGCCCACAGGGCGAGCCGTCCGCCGACCCGGGGCTCCGCCTCGATGGCGGCGCGCACCTTCTCGACCGCGAAATTGCCGTGCCCGGTGTCGTCGAGTACGGAGAGGACGAGGGAGCGGGTGTCCTTGTCCAGGCGGGCGGCGATCTCCCGGTAGAAGTCACTGGCGATCGAGTCGCCGACGTACGCCTTGACCAGGCCCTCCAGCCAGTCCGACGGCGCGGTCTGCCGGTGGAAGTCGTCGAGCGCCTTGCCGAAGGGCTCCATGGCGGCGGTGGGCTCCTCGTCGATCGCGGTGAGCCGGTCGGTCAGCTGCTCGAAATGCTGGAATTCGGCGGACGCCATCCTCGCCAGAGCCGCCTTCTCCCCGAGTGTCGGCGCGAGTTTCGCGTCCTCGGCGAGCCGCTCGAACGCCGCGAGTTCCCCGTAGGCGAGTGCGCCGAGCAGATCCACCACGGCGGCGCGGTAGTGCGTGTCGGCGGACGCCGTGGCCCAGTCCTGGGCGGCGATTCCGGTGGGTGCGGGGGCTTCGTCGGATGCTTCGGTGGCGTTGTCTGGCGTCTCCATGCAGCGCAGAATAGCCCGCCCGCCACGAGGCGGAAGGGCCCGGCCGATCGAAGACATCACACCGTTCCGATGAATTCGCCCGACACACATGCACGAATCCGGGGTACAGTGGTATTGCGCTTACTGAGCATTTTCCTGTGCCAGGAGCGTGACCTTGAATGAGGATGCCCGGTCGGTGGCCCGATCGGCTCCGACCCGACAGCCCTCCACGCGGTGCGTACGCCACGTACGACCGCAGATGAGGGGCCCCCTCAGCGGCACGAGCGCTCGAGCGACGGCAGTGGTCCCGCGCCACCCGGCCCATCCACGGCCGGATGACCAACCCCGGCACGGTACGACCCCCAGCGTTCGCCTCGGGCCGCGTCTCACAGAAGAGGCAGCACCCTGACTACGTTCCGCGACCTCGGAATTCTCACCGAGACGGCCGAAGCCCTCGAGGCGGTCGGCATCATGTCCCCCTTCCCCATCCAGGAGATGACGCTCCCCGTGGCGCTCTCCGGGTCCGACGTCATCGGCCAGGCCAAGACCGGTACCGGCAAGACGCTCGGTTTCGGTCTGCCGCTCCTGGAGCGTGTGACCGTCCCCGCCGACGTCGAGTCCGGCCGGGCCGCGCCCGAGAAGCTGACGGACGCGCCCCAGGCGCTCATCGTCGTCCCCACCCGCGAGCTGTGCCAGCAGGTCACCAACGACCTGCTCACCGCCGGCAAGGTCCGTAACGTCCGCGTTCTCGCGATCTACGGCGGCCGGGCGTACGAGCCCCAGGTCGAGGCCCTCAAGAAGGGCGTCGACGTGATCGTCGGCACTCCGGGCCGGCTGCTCGACCTGGCGGGCCAGCGCAAGCTCGACCTCTCGCACATCCGCGTCCTCGTCCTGGACGAGGCCGACGAGATGCTCGATCTCGGCTTCCTGCCCGACGTCGAGCGCATCATCACGATGCTGCCGCCGAAGCGCCAGACGATGCTGTTCTCGGCCACGATGCCCGGCGCCGTCATCAGCCTCGCGCGCCGCTACATGTCCCAGCCGACGCACATCAACGCCACGTCGCCCGACGACGAGGGCACGACCGTCAAGAACACGGCGCAGTACGTCTACCGCGCCCACTCGATGGACAAGCCCGAGATGGTCTCGCGGATCCTCCAGGCCGAGGGCCGCGGTCTGGCGATGATCTTCTGCCGTACGAAGCGCACCGCCGCCGACATCGCCGAGCAGCTGGAGAAGCGCGGTTTCGCGTCCGGCGCGGTCCACGGCGACCTCGGCCAGGGCGCCCGTGAGCAGGCGCTGCGCGCCTTCCGCAACGGGAAGGTGGACGTCCTCGTCTGCACCGACGTCGCCGCGCGCGGCATCGATGTCGAGGGCGTGACCCATGTCATCAACTACCAGTCGCCGGAGGACGAGAAGACCTACCTCCACCGCATCGGCCGTACCGGCCGCGCGGGTGCCAAGGGCATCGCGATCACGCTGGTCGACTGGGACGACATCCCGCGCTGGCAGCTGATCAACAAGGCACTGGACCTGAAGTTCCCCGATCCGGCCGAGACGTACTCCACCTCGCCGCACCTGTACGAGGACCTGGGCATCCCGGCCGGCACCAAGGGTGTCCTGCCGCGCGCCGAGCGGACCCGTGCGGGTCTGCGGGCCGAGGAGATCGAGGACCTCGGCGAGACGGGCGGCCGCGGCCGCAAGTCCGCCGCCCCGGCCACGGCGCCCCGCGAGGAGCGCCCCCCGCGCACGCCGCGCCAGCGTCGTCGCACGCGCGGCGGCAGCAGCACCGAGGAAGCCGCGGTGACGGTGCCCACGCCGTCGGCGGAGTCCGTCGCGCCCGACGAGGCCGCGGAGCCGCGTACGCCGCGCCGCAGGCGCCGTACCCGCGTCGCCGCTCCCGAAGGTGTGTCGGCCGTGGCCGTCGCCGAGGCGCCGGGCGTCGCACAGGACGCACCGGCCGCCGTGGAGACCGTGTCCGCCGTGGCGAAGGCCGCTCCCGCCGCCGTGGCGGAGGAGGCGGTGGCCGAGGCGAAGCCGCGCCGCCGCCGCAGCCGTGCGGCAGCCGCCGAATCGGTGGCCGACGCGGTCGTGGCCGCCCCGGTGGCCGAGCCCGTGGTCGACTTCCAGACGGTGGCCGGCGGCGCTCCGGCGCCGGAGCCCGTGGCCACCAGGCCGCGCCGGCGTGCGCGGGTCCTGAAGCCCGCCGACGAGGTCGACTTCCAGATCGCGCCGGTGTCCGAGCCCGCGACCGAGACGAGGGCGCGCCGCCGTCCCCGTACCGCCGCCAAGCCGAGGACCGAGGCGGTCGCCGAGGCCCCGGTCGTGGCGGAGGACGCGGAGACCAGGCCGCGCCGCCGCCGGCCGCGTACCGCCGTGAAGGTGGAGACCGCAGCGGTCGCCTCCGAGGCCACCGCGGGCGAGGAGCAGGCCCCCGCCAAGCCCCGCCGTCGCCGCGCCCGCGCGACGACGGCCGCCGAGACGCCCGAGAGCTGACCGGCCCCGCCTGCGACGTACGGCCCCGGCCCCCGCTCACCCCGGGGGCCGGGGCCGTACGGCTGCGCGGGACACGGCCCGCTCGTCGGCGATAACCTCGCTGCATGAGCCGGCCCCCCACCTTCACCCCGCCCCCCTGCGCCCGTGCCCGCACCCTGTCCACGGAGCGCGGGGACTTCGCCGTGCTGGACGCCGCCCCGGCCGCCGGGGCCCGCGCGACGGCGCTCCTGCTGCCCGGGTACACCGGGAGCAAGGAGGATTTCGTCGCTCTGCTCGAACCCCTCGCGGACGCCGGGTTCCGGGTCGTCTCGGTGGACGGCCGCGGACAGTACGAGACCGAGGGGACGGGACGCCAGGAGTCCTACGCCCAGGCGGAGTTGGCCCAGGACGTACAGGCGCAGGCAGCAGCACTCAGGGGCAGCGGAGCGACCGGAGACCTCCATCTGCTCGGGCACTCCCTGGGCGGCCAGATCGCGCGCGCCGCGGTCCTCCTGGACCCCTCGCCCTTCCGTTCCCTGACCCTGATGTCGTCCGGACCGGCCGAGATCTCGCCCGACCAGCAGAAGAAGGCACGTCTGCTGGCCGACACGCTGAGCCGCTGGAACATGGCCGAGGTCTGGGAGGCCATGCGCGCCATGGATCCGCCCGAGGACGCCGACGTCGGCGACGGGGAGGATCTGCGCCGCCGCTGGATGCGGCACGACCGGGCGCAGCTGATCGCCACGGGTGCGCAGCTGTCGTCCGAGCCGGACCGGGTGGACGAACTCGCCGCGCTGTCCCTGCCCGTCCACGTGGTGTCGGGCGAGAGCGACGACGTCTGGCCGGTGCCGCTGCTCGACGGGATGGCGCGGCGCCTCGGCGCGCGGCGCACGGTGGTCGCGGGGGCCGAGCACTCCCCGAACACGGCGAGGCCGCGGGAGACCGCCGCCGCCCTCGTGTCGTTCTGGGAGTCCCTCTGAGCCGTGCGCCGGCCGGCGGGCCCTCCCGGGGGCCGGCCCCGGCTCCGGCGGTCAGTACTGCGCCTGCAGGTGCTGCCAGAAGCCGTCACGCAGGGCCCGCCGCAGGTGGGCGTGGCCGCGCAGGGAGTGCTGCAGCAGCCGTTCGGCCTCGACGAGGAGATCCTGGTCGACGGAGCCCGGGAGGTAGGGGCGCCCGGGCAGCAGGTCGGCGAGGGCGTCCCGGCCGCGTGAGGCGAGCCAGCCGGCGGCGATCTGCGCGCCGACGAAACGGACGTCCTCACGGGAGGGGGCCGGACTGTCGTCCTCGTACATCGTGACCGGGCGCCGGGTCACGTAAGGCCGGCAGAAGTCGAGGTCGAAGGTCCGCTGGCTGTCGACCTCCCAGAGCAGCGGCTCGGCCTGGTTGCGCCCCTCTCCGGCCTCGATGCCCCACAGGTGCACGCGCGCCCCGTAGCCCTGCGCGGACTCGACGGCCGACACCAGGTCCTCGTCGCCGCCGACGAGTGCCGCGTCGCTGATGGCCCGGTGCCGTGCGAGGGACTCGAGATCGGTGCGGATGAGCGAGTCGACCCCCTTCTGCTGGTTGCTGGCGTTGAGGTTGCCGAGCCGGACCTTGACGTCGGGGAGTTCCGCGATGGCCTGCTGCTCGGCGGTGTGGATCCGGCGCCTGGCCCCGTCGTACCAGTAGACGCGCAGGAGTCTGCTGTCCGCGAAGATCGTGCGGGCCTTGTCGATGAAGGCCTCGATCAGCCCTTCCGCGTCGAGGTCGAAGGAGCGCCGGTCCTCGGTACCCGTGACGAGCAGGCCGGCGGCGGCGTAGACGTATCCCGCGTCCACGAAGATCGCGTGCGTGGAGGGTGTCTTCGACACCTCCGCGAGGACGCGCTGGAGCAGTTCGTTGGTGCGGTCCAACTGCGCGCGGATGCCCGGTCCTTCGTCCGGCCGCGTGTCCGCGTCACTCATCGGGCCCTCATCGTCTGCGCGCGCTCGGTTACCCGCTGGTACTTAGACATCCAAAAAATTTCCTTAGCGTAGGGAATGTTTGCAAAGGGCAAGCCGTTGAGACCGGTGTGGGACACGGGACGCCGGGCGACCCGGGCCCCACATCCTTGTGGACGGCCAGCCCGTCCTCCCAGCAGTTCTCCAGCAGGAGGATCGGACGAAGGGAAGCCTTATGCGCTTCGAGATCATGCGACTCGACGATGTCGACGGTACCGCCGTGGACAGCACCGTCGTGGACGCCGCCTCCGTCAACCGGATCGTGCAGCAGGCCGCCTCCATGGGCCAGCGCATCTACATCCGGCCGGCCGACACGTCGGCTTCGTAACGCTTTGCATCGCTCGCGTCGCTGAGGTCAAGCGGATGAGGAGCTGAAGACGACGCGCTCCCGCACGGAAGGTCCGTGCGGGAGCGCTGTGGTGTCCGGGGTCAGGCGCTCTGGATGACCTGGGTGACGCCGTTGATGATCTGCTGGACGGCGATCGCCGAGAGCATCATCCCGGCGAGCCGGGTCACCAGCACCACACCGCCGTCCCTGATCACACGGATGATCAGCAGCGAGTAGCGCATGGTCAGCCAGAGCACCACGTGCATGGCGAAGATCGCCGACCAGACCGAGACCTGGCCGCCGAGACCGTCGGCGTGCTGCACCGCGAGGATCACCGACACGATCGCGCCGGGCCCCGCGAGCAGCGGCATGCCCAGCGGCACGAGGGCCACGTTGACGTCCTTCGTCTGCGTCGGCTCGTCGGTCTTGCCGGTGAGCAGGTCCAGTGCGATCAGCAGGAGCAGGAGTCCGCCCGCGATCATCAGCGCCGGTACGGAGACGTGCAGGTAGTCGAGGATCTGCTGGCCGAGCACCCCGAAGACGGCTATCACGCCGAAGGCGACGGAGACCGCCTGCAGGGCCATGCCGCGCTGCACCTTGGCGGGACGCCCGGCGGTGAGGGCCAGGAAGATGGGCGTGATTCCGGGTGGATCCATAATCACGAAAAGGGTGAGAAAAAGGGATCCGAAGACAGCGATGTCGAACACAGTGAGCCTTGCGAGAGAGGAGCGGGTCGAACAGGGAGGTGCGCGGGCCGGGGGCACCACGACACCGGGGCGCGCGCGGGCGCGGCGGCGGGAGGTGGCGCGGGAAGGGGAACGCGCGGGGAACTCGTGGTACGCGGGGAGGGCCCGTGGTGCGGCAGGACCCGTCAGGCGCGGAACTCGCGGAGGGCTCCGCCGGCGCCCGGCACGGGGAACGCGCCCGTGGCGCGCCGGGTGATCTCGCCGTAGATCTCGGGGTCCGTGGTGAACGCCCCGAGTCGGACGGTCTTGCGGGTGCCGTGGTAGTCGCTGGAACCGGTGGGCAGCAGCCCCAGTCCGGCGGCGAGCCCCCGCAGCCGCGCCCGGGTGGGCTCGTCGTGGTCCATGTGGTCGACCTCGATGCCGTCGAGACCGGCGGCGGCCAGACCGGCGATCACGGACTCCGGCACCACCGCACCCCGCTTGACGGCGAGCGGGTGGGCGAGGACGGTGACGCCCCCCGCCGCCTTGACCAGCCGGACCGCCTCGAACGGGTCGAGTTCGTGCTTCTCCGCGTAGGCCCGGCCCCCGTCCGCGAGCCAGGCGGGGGTGAAGGCGTCGGACACCGAGTCCACGACGCCGAGTTCCACGAGGGCGGACGCGATGTGCGGGCGTCCGACGGAGCCGTCCCCGGCGATCCTGGCGACCTGTTCCCAGCTGACGGGGACGCCGAGCTCCTGCAGTTTGCGGACCATGGCCTGCGCGCGCGGCACCCGGTCGTCCCGGACCAGCTCGCGCTCGCGCGCCAGTTCGGGTTCCGAGGGGTCGAAGAGGTACGCCAGCATGTGCAGGCCGACGCCGTCGACGCGGCAGGAGAGCTCCGCTCCCGGGACGAGCGTGAGGCCGGCGGGGAGGGCCGCCAGGGCTTCCGCGTGACCGCCCACCGTGTCGTGGTCGGTCAGGGCGACGACGTCGAGACCGGCCTCCGCCGCGGCGGCCACGAGGCCGGCCGGGGTGTCCGTGCCGTCCGACGCGGTGGAGTGGGTGTGCAGGTCGATGCGCACGACGCGTACTCCAGGGCTACGGGCGGACGGGGGACGCTCAAGGATAACCGGAACGCGCCCGGCCGCCCGCAGCCGCCGGGGCGCCGCTCAGGGGGGTGTGAGCAGCCGGGGCGTGAGCGCTCCGCACGGTACGAGATCCACTTCCCCGCCCGCGTCGCGCAGATCGGTCAGCACCAGGTCGTCGTACATCATCAGCCCCGACTGCTCGGGCCAGACGATCGCCCAGAGCCACAGACCGCACGCCTCACCGGCGAACACGGCCCGGTCGTCGGCGCCGTCCTTCACGTGCCACAGCGGTGTGGGCCGTCCCGCGGCGAGCAGCTTGGCGTCGGGGGCGCCGTCGAGCCGCAGGCCCGCCCCGGGGTCGGGGCCGTCGATACCGGCGTAGCGCGCACCGAGCCCGACACCGAGTTCCTCGGCGACGAGCAGCATCTCGCACAGGCCGCCCAGCGGCCCGGGCCCCGAGCAGGCGACGGCGGTGGCCCGTCCGCCGCTGCGGTCGTCGCCCGCGTACGCCGCGCCCGTGAACAGCCAGCCCACGGGGAGCGGCCAGGGCATCCACACCGGCACCCGGGCACGGTGGACGACCACGCCGAGTGCCTCGACGCTGGGCGGGATCACCGGCTGCAGCGGATACACCGGCCCGTGGGCCGAGCACTGCCAGGCATCGGCGAAGAGGCCGGGCGCCCTGACCCGTCCACCGCACTTCGGGCAACTGGGTTCGCCCCTCATAGCGCCCCACGGTCCTCTCCGGCCGCCGCCGCGTCAAGGACGATCACCCGTCCGCAGCGTGGCCCGGGCCGGGGAGGAGGCCCCGGCGGGCCGGAAAAAAGATAGATGTAACTTGCACTCATTAGTTCCTCTAACTTACTCTGTGTACGACGCAACGATCGAGTGGAAGCGAGGGAAACCCATGCGGGAAGAAGACCCGTTCGACGAGGGAGCGACCGGCCTCCTGCGCCAGCCCAAGGCCGTCTGGGCCACCGCCGGCGCCTCGGTCGTCGCCTTCATGGGCATCGGCCTGGTGGACCCGATCCTGCCGTCCATCGCCCGGGGGCTGGAAGCGACGCCCAGCCAGGTGTCGCTGCTGTTCACCTCGTACTTCCTGATCACCGCCGTCGCGATGCTCCTCACAGGGTTCGTCTCCAGCCGCATCGGCGGCCGCAGGACCCTGCTGGCCGGCCTGGCGCTCGTCGTCGTGTTCGCCGCGCTCTCCGGCACGTCCTCGTCCGTCGCCGAACTGGTCGGCTTCCGGGCCGGCTGGGGCCTCGGCAACGCGCTGTTCGTCTCGACCGCCCTCGCGGTGATCGTGGGAGCCGCCGCCGGGGGCAGTGCGGCGGCGATCCTGCTGTACGAGTCGGCGCTCGGCCTCGGCATGGCCTGCGGGCCGCTGGTCGGCGCCCTCCTGGGCGACGCCAGCTGGCGCTACCCGTTCTTCGGCACCGCGGCCCTGATGGCGATCGGATTCCTCTGCATCACCGCCTTCCTCGGGGAGCAGCCCCTGCCCGCCCGAAGGACCTCACTGCTCGACCCGGTGAAGGCGCTGGGCCACCGCGGTCTGGCCTCGGTGGCGGCCTCGGCGTTCTTCTACAACTACGCCTTCTTCACCATCCTGGCCTTCACCCCCTTCGTCCTGGACATGTCGCCGTACAGGTCGGGGGCCGTGTTCTTCGCCTGGGGTCTGCTCCTCGCCGTCTTCTCGGTGCTCGTCGCCCCGCGCCTGCAACGGCGCTTCGGCTCCCTGAAGGTGCTCGGCGCCTCACTCGTGCTGCTCGCCGTCGACCTGGTGGTCCTCGGGTACGGCGGCCACACGGCGGCCGTCGTCTGCACCGTCGTCTCCGGCGCGTTCATCGGGATGAACAACACCGTCTACACCGAGCTGGCCCTCGGCGTGTCGGACGCACCACGCCCGGTGGCGAGTGCCGGCTACAACTTCGTCCGCTGGTTCGCCGCGGCGGCGGCCCCCTACCTCGCCCCGAAGATCGAGGAGTGGAGCGACGTCCACATCCCGTTCGTCGTGGCGGCGGCCGCCGCCCTCGTGGGCGCCGTGGTCGTCCTGGCCCGGCGTACGGCACTGACCCACCGGGCCGCGGAGCTGGAGCCGCGGCACGCCACCGAGGACGGAGTCACGGTCTTCGCCGGCTGATCGAACGGCCGGCGCCCCCGCACCCCTCCCGGCCCGCGCCGGGAGGGGTGCGGGCCGGGCGTCCTCACGGCCCGTCAGTCGAGCCGAACGGAGGCGCGCAGCGGATCCCTCAGGTCCGTTCCCTCGGCCAGCCATCGCTCCTGCAGCGCCCCCGCCCCCTTGACCCGCTTCCAGGCGGCCTCGTTGGGCGTCATCGGCAGCAGCGGCAGAAAGCTCACCGGATCCATCGGCGGGGCCAGTTCCAGGTCCTCGACCAGACCACCCGGCTCGGCGACCAGCACGGAGGAGAACGGCGCCCCGGTCCACAGGGGCTGCCCGAGGTCCAGCGACGCGCCCGGAGTCACGACGAGCCCCTCCACCTGCGGGGAGGCGGCGAGGACCGCGAGCGGGCGCAGTACCTGGTCGGTGTCGGCGGACCCCCTCCGCACGGAGAGGACCAGCTCGGCGCGGGGGCCCTTCACCGGGTCGGCGAGCGGGGAGGTGGGGTCGGCCATCGGGTGGGCCGACATGCCGAGGGTGGCGTAGCGCACCACGTCCCCGTCGACGAAGCGGAGTACCTCGATGCGGTCCGTGCCGAGGAACGTCACCTCGGCGCGCGCGTCCGGTTCCCCCAGGGCCGTGCGGAGCCGGGCTTCGACCGGATCAAGAATTTCTCGCATACCGCGAGCATAGAACGCGCCTCGAACGGGCAAAGGAAGGAATCGGCCCCGAGGCGGCTGATAGCCTGGGCCGTCGGTCGGGACAACACGCAGAAGCGTCGTTCTCAGTCCTGACAACACGTGATCCCCCACGGGGGACCGGCCGGAGGAGGTGGGGCCGCGGTGGATCCAAGTCGACCGTGCAGTACCAGCCGCTCTTCCGCACGCTGCCTTCCTTCTGCGGTCTGACGCCCTTCCCGGACGTACCCGCAGCAGTTCGCGCTACGGAAGAGCACCTCGTTTTTGCCTGTCTGTAGCGAACGCCGTCATCGCGCCCGCGCGGTGCCGCCCGCTTTGCGGACGTGTGCGCACGTCCTCGTTCCGGGCTGTTCCACGCCCCGCCGACGGCCCTCCGTGAAGGAGCCAGCCATGTCGATGATCCGCGACCTGCGCGCCGCCGTGCGCCCGTCCCTCCGTAAGAGCAACGCCCCGTACAACAGTTACGACACCACCCGTGACCCGTCCGCCTCAAGCGCCGTCGTCGACTGCGCGGTCTACCGGGACGGGCGCCGGCTCACGGCGGACGGCTGCCGCACACCGCACGAGGCGATGCTGCGGGTGCGGGAGGAGGGCGGCTTCGCCTGGATCGGCCTGCACGAGCCGACCGAGGAGGAATTCGCCGGCATCGCCAGGGAGTTCGGCCTCCACCCGCTTGCCGTGGAAGACGCGGTCCACGCCCACCAGCGGCCCAAGCTGGAGCGGTACGACGACACGCTGTTCACCGTCTTCAAGACCATCCACTACGTGGAGCACGCCGAACTGACCGCCACCAGCGAGGTCGTGGAGACCGGTGAGGTGATGTGCTTCACCGGCCGGGACTTCGTCATCACCGTCCGGCACGGCGGTCAGGGCTCGCTGCGTGCCCTGCGCCACCGGCTCCAGGACGACCCGGAACTGCTCGCCAAGGGCCCCTCCGCCGTCCTGCACTCCATCGCCGACCACGTCGTCGACGGCTACATCGCGGTCGCCTCGTCCGTGCAGGACGACATCGACGAGGTGGAGATCGACGTCTTCTCCACGCCGGCCAAGGGCGGCCCGCGCGGAGCGGACGCCGGCCGGATCTACCAGCTCAAGCGCGAGGTTCTGGAGTTCAAGCGGGCGGTGTCCCCGCTGCTGCGGCCGATGCAGCTGCTGAGCGAACGCCCGATGCGGCTGATCGACCCCGACATCCAGAAGTACTTCCGCGACGTGGCCGACCACCTGGCGCGGGTGCAGGAAGAGGTCATCGGCTTCGACGAGCTGCTGAACTCGATCCTCCAGGCGAACCTCGCGCAGGCCACCGTCACGCAGAACGAGGACATGCGCAAGATCACGTCCTGGGCGGCCATCGTCGCCGTACCGACGATGATCTGCGGCGTCTACGGGATGAACTTCGAGCACATGCCCGAACTCCGCTGGACGTACGGCTATCCGATGGTGATGGGCGTCATCGGCGTCGTCTGCTTCTCCATCCACCGCACCCTCAAGCGCAACGGCTGGCTCTAATAGAGTGCGCGGCATGACTGCTGGTGACGCGCTGCTGGGCCGGGCTCTCGTCGAGGAGGCCACCAAGAAGTCCGGCCTGGTGTGGGTGCGCGGCTCCGGCCCCGCCCGCGCGCTGTGGCACGTGTGGCACGAGGGTGCGGCCGTGCTGGTCGGTGACGGTCCCGGCGAGCAGCCGTTCCCCGAGGGGCTGGTGGCGGGCGCCCCGGCCGAGGTGACCGTCCGGAGCAAGGACAAGGGCGGCCGGATCGTCGCGTGGACCGCCGTCGTCGCGGTCCTGGAGCCGCACTCCGAGGAGTGGGAGGCCGCGGTCGCCGACCTCAAGGGCAAGCGGCTGAACGCACCGGACGCCGAGCGGATGACCGAGCGCTGGGCACGTGAGTGCCGGGTCGTGCGGCTGGTGCCGGAGGCGCCCCGTACGGAGCTTCCCGACGGCTCGCTGGCCGCGGTCCCGCTGCCGACCGCGGCGACCACCCGCCGGACCGCGCCCGCCGCACTCCCCCGGCTGCTCCTGAAGCGGCGCGGGCGGCGCTGACGGGCGGCGCCCGTCAGCCGGAGGACCTGGGGAGCTCGCCGCCGTAGTCGACGGTGTCGTCCTCGGACGGCGGTTCCAGGGCGAAGCTCCGGCCCCAGTCGGCGAGGGTCAGGGTCCCGCCGCCCCCTCCCCGGGCGACCCGCAGGGGGTACGGCGTGCCCTTCAGGGAGACGTCGAGCGTGCCACCCTCACCCTTTCCCCCCATGATCTGCACGGTACGCACCCCGCCGAGGGTGGAGCGGTCGCCCTTGTTGACCTTGCCGTGCAGCGTGAGCACCCCGTCCAGCAGGGTCTTCTTCTCCGTGAAACCGCGCAGTTGCCGGTACGTGGGATCGTCCTCGGGGACCTTCACGTACTTGCCCTGGAGCTTGTCGGCGGCGGACCGGTCGCTCTCGTCGCCGCCGTCGGAGCCGTGGCCGTCGTCGGAGCCGTGGTTCCAGAAGCCGGCGTCGGCCTTGAGGTAGAGCTCGTCACCGATCCGCAGCAGCGCGAACGTGCTCTGCCCGGAGGTCACCGAACCGGTGCCGCCATCCGCGCTGAGCTGCATGTTCAGGGTGTAGGTGCCGCCCTTGCCGACCAGCTTGCCGGTGAGCCGCACGGCGTCCGAGGCGGCTGCCGCCGCCCGCGCCTTGCTGTCGATCTCCGCCGCACTCAGCTTGCCGACGCCGTTGGTCCCCTTGTCCGGGTCCTCACCGGCGCAGGCGGTCAGTGCGGCGGTCAGCCCCGCGCAGAGCACCACGGCGAGAGCGGTCCGGCGGTGAGCCCGGGCTGCCGGGGCGGAAGAGGTCATGGACGCAGTGCCTCTCGTGTGTGTCGGGGGGTGGCAGACGGCAGCGTACCCGTGCCCGGGAGGCCCTTCGGTCCAGCTCCGGACGGGCGGTCCGCCGGGGCACACCGGACCGGTACGGGCTAGCCTGATCACTGCGAAGGAGGACGTGAGGCACGGAGGAGGCGCGGAGTATGGCGGCAGGCGCTCCCAGGGTTTTCGTCTCGCACCTCTCCGGCGTACCGGTGTTCGACCCCAATGGGGACCAGGTGGGCCGGGTCCGTGACCTGGTGGCGATGCTCAGGGTCGGCGGCCGCCCTCCGCGCCTGCTCGGCATGGTGGTCGAGGTGGTGAGCCGGCGAAGGATCTTCCTGCCCATCACCCGGGTGACGGGCGTCGAGTCGGGCCAGGTCATCACCACCGGTGTGGTCAACATGCGGCGCTTCGAACAGCGCCCGACCGAGCGCCTGGTCCTCGGCGAGTTTCTCGACCGGCGGGTGCGCCTGGTGGAGACGGGCGAGGAGGTCACCGTCCTCGACGTCGCCATCCAGCAGCTCCCGGCCCGGCGCGACTGGGAGATCGACAAGTTCTTCGTACGCAAGGGGAGGGGCGGCGCGCTGCGCCGCAAGGGCGAGACGCTGACCGTGGAGTGGTCGGCGATCAGCGGCTTCTCGCTGGAGGAGCAGGGGCAGGGGGCGGAGAGCCTGGTGGCCACGTTCGAGCGGCTGCGCCCCACCGACGTCGCTAACGCCCTGCACCACCTGTCGCCCAAGCGGCGGGCCGAGGTCGCCGCGGCCCTGGACGACGACCGGCTCGCCGACGTCCTGGAGGAGCTGCCCGGGGACGACCAGGTGGAGATCCTCGGCAAGCTGGAGGAGGACCGGGCCGCGGACGTCCTGGAGGCGATGGACCCGGACGACGCGGCCGACCTGCTCTCGGAGCTGCCGGAGGCCGACAAGGAACGGCTGCTCGCCCTGATGCGGCCGGACGACGCCGCCGACGTGCGGCGGCTGATGGCGTACGAGGAACGGACCGCGGGCGGGCTGATGACGACGGAGCCGATCATCCTGCGGCCCGACGCGACCGTGGCGGACGCGCTGGCCCGGGTCCGCCAGCAGGACCTGTCCCCCGCGCTGGCCGCCCAGGTGTACGTCTGCCGGTCGCCGGACGAGACGCCGACCGGCAGGTACCTGGGCACGGTGCACTTCCAGCGGCTCCTGCGCGACCCGCCGTTCACCCTGGTCAGCTCGATCGTCGACAGCGACCTCGTGCCGCTGGCGCCGGACACCCCGCTGCCCGCCGTGACCAGCTATCTGGCCGCGTACAACATGGTCTCGGTGCCCGTGGTCGACGAGAGCGGCTCCCTGCTGGGCGCGGTGACCGTGGACGACGTGCTGGACCACCTGCTCCCCGAGGACTGGCGCGAGACCGACTTCGAGGGTGAGGAGGGGATGGCGGGTGGCCGCTGAGGACCGGGCGAAGGCGGCGTCGACGGGTGCGTCGGGCGTCGTGCGCCCCCCGCGGCCCAGGCTCGACCAGCCGAAGGCGCCACGGCGCCGGCTGCTGCCGGAGTACGACCCCGAGGCGTTCGGCCGGTTCTCGGAGCGCATCGCCCGCTTCCTGGGCACCGGACGGTTCATCGTCTGGATGACGCTGATCATCATCATCTGGGTCGTGTGGAACATCTGCGCACCGGCCGGGGTCCGGTTCGACGAGTACCCGTTCATCTTCCTGACCCTGATGCTCTCCCTCCAGGCCTCGTACGCGGCGCCGCTGATCCTGCTCGCGCAGAACCGCCAGGACGACCGCGACCGCGTCACCCACGAGCAGGACAGGAAGCAGAACGAGCGCTCCATCGCGGACACCGAGTACCTCACCCGCGAGATCGCCGCGCTCCGGATGGGCCTCGGCGAGGTCGCCACCCGGGACTGGATCCGCTCGGAACTGGAGGCGATGGTGAGGGACATGGAGGAGCGCCGGGTCGTCCTCCCGTCCGAGAGTGACGAAGCCGACCGGTGAGGGGCTACCCACGCGTAGCCTCGGGCGCCGTACCATCGTCCGTATGGCTACGGAAGACGCGGTGCGCGAAGCGCTGGCGACAGTGAACGACCCGGAGATCCACCGACCGATCACCGAGCTGGGCATGGTGAAATCGGTCGATATCGATCCGGACGGTGTAGTCGCTGTCACCGTGTACCTCACGGTCTCCGGCTGCCCGATGCGCGAGACGATCACCAAGAACGTCACCGACGCGGTGGCCCGCGTCGAGGGCGTCTCGCGGGTCGAGGTGACCCTCGACGTGATGAGCGACGAGCAGCGCAAGGACCTCGCCGCCTCGCTGCGCGGCGGTACGGCGGAGCGCGAGGTGCCGTTCGCCAAGCCCGGTTCGCTGACCCGGGTCTACGCGGTCGCGTCCGGCAAGGGCGGTGTCGGCAAGTCCTCGGTGACCGTCAACCTCGCCGCGGCGATGGCGGCCGACGGGCTCAAGGTCGGCGTCGTGGACGCGGACATCTACGGGCACAGCGTGCCCCGGATGCTCGGCGCGGACGGCAAGCCGACGCAGGTCGAGAACATGATCATGCCGCCGTCCTCGCACGGCGTGAAGGTCATCTCCATCGGCATGTTCACCCCGGGCAACGCCCCGGTAGTGTGGCGAGGCCCGATGCTCCACCGCGCACTGCAGCAGTTCCTCGCCGATGTGTACTGGGGTGATCTGGACGTCCTGCTGCTCGACCTGCCGCCGGGCACCGGTGACATCGCGATCTCCGTCGCACAGCTCGTACCCAACGCCGAGATCCTGGTCGTCACGACCCCGCAGCAGGCCGCCGCGGAGGTCGCCGAGCGGGCCGGCTCCATCGCCGTGCAGACGCACCAGAAGATCGTCGGCGTCGTCGAGAACATGTCGGGCATGCCCTGCCCGCACTGCGACGAGACGGTCGACGTGTTCGGTTCGGGCGGCGGGCAGCGGGTCGCCGACGGGCTGACGAAGACGGTCGGCGCCGAGGTGCCGGTCCTGGGCTCGATCCCGATCGACGTACGCCTGCGTGAGGGCGGCGACGAGGGCAAGCCCGTCGTCCTGTCCGACCCGGACTCCCCGGCCGGGGCGGCGCTGCGGTCCATCGCCGAGCGGCTGGGAGGCCGTCAGCGCGGCCTGTCCGGCATGTCCTTGGGGCTCACGCCGCGCAACAAGTTCTGAGAGCGGTGCACGGGGAAGGGGGCGGCCTCCGCGGAGGCCGCCCCCTTCCCCGTGCACCGGCGCCGGGAATCCCTGCCCGCCTGCCGTCCGGCCCACGCACCGCCTGGCGGGGTGTGCCGGCCGCTCGCCCTCACCCCCGCGCCGCGCGGACCGCGCGATGCTCAGTCGCCGTACGACGCGATGTCACCGATCACGGAGAAGCCCAGGCCGTACGCGCTCATGCCGCGCCCGTAGGCGCCGATGTGCACCCCGTCCGGAGCCGATCCCGCGAGCACCCAGCCGAACTCCGACTCCCGGTAGTGGAATTCCACCGGCACGCCGTCCACGGGGAGCGAGAGCGTCGACCAGGGTGCCTGCTCCAGGTCGTCGGCGAGCACGAAGGCGGTCTCGGTCTGCTGGTCCAGCCATTCGCCACGCAGGGTGTGGTCCATCTGCGGGGGCCAGGTGCACGACAGCAGGGCCGAGCCGGCCAGCCACGCCGCGGAGGAGACCGTGGTGGCCTCCAGCACCCCCGTACCGTCCCCGCTGTGCCGTACCGGGCTGCTGCCCACGGTGACGACGACGGCGAAACGTGCCTTCTCCGCACCCGCGTCGGCCCGCACGACCGGCTCCTCGCCGTGCCCGGTGGATCCGTGCTGCACCGTGCCGTCCGCCGCGGCGGCCACCTGCATCAGCCAGCGCGGACCGGTGAAGGCCGCGTCCAGCCCGTACCAGGGGAACGGCGCCTTGAGATAGCCGTCGACACTACGCCGGGCCGTCGGCGCTCCTTCCGCGGTGGCTGCGCGGGGCGCACCGTCCGCCCCTACCCGACTCGTCGTCTCCACTGCCCGGCCGCCTCCTCGATCTGTCGATGATCCGGAGCGGCCCGCCCCCCACGGGACACGGGCAACCTCGCTACCGGACAGATGGAGAATAGCCATACGGCCCGGACGAGCCGGGATTGACGGGTCTCAGGTGGCGTCTGCGTCGAAGGGCGGACGCTCGTCCCCGGCGGGCTGCGGGGCCTTCTTGAGGAGATCGGGCGTGGCACCCGCGGCCGGTGCGGCGGCCGCGGACGACCCGCCGTCCGACGACGGGGCGCTCGCGCGGCCGTTCACCGCGTCGGTGACCTCCGCCATCTCCTTGCGCAGGTCGAAGCTCTCGCGGATCTCCTTGAGCCCGAGGTCGTCGTTGCCGTCCGAGAGCTGCTTGCGGATGAACGTCTTCGGGTTCAGATCCTCGAACTCGAAGTCCTTGAACTGGGGGCCGAGCTCCGAGCGGATGTCTTCCTTGGCACTGTCCGAGAACTCACGGATCTTGCGGATGGTGCGCGTGACGTCCTGGATGACCTTCGGCAGCTTCTCGGGGCCGAAGACGAGCACGGCAAGAACCACGAGCGTCAGCAGCTCGAGTGCGCCTATGTCATTGAACACCTTGCTGCTCCTCGTGTTCTCCGCGTGTTCCCTGCGTTCCCGCGGTTCTCCGCCACCAGGTCGTCAAGGGGCCGGACCGGCTCCACGGTACCCGCCGAAGCTGTCCGGGCGGTACCTGCCGGTGTCCGTCAGGTGCCGCTCGCCGAGCCCAGCGTCACGGTGACGGACAGCTCCTCACCGCCACGGGTCAGCCGGAGGGCCAGCCGGTCGCCCGGCCGGTGGGCGCGGATCTTGACGATGAGTTCCTCGCCACTGTGCACCCGCCCGCCGTCCACCTCGGTGATGACGTCGCCCGACCGGATGCCCGCCTTGTCGCCGGCCCCTCCTTCGGTGACCGCGGACCCGCCGCCGGCCACCTTGCCGCCGACCTTGGCCCCGTCGCCGGTGAAATCCATGTCCAGCGTGACGCCTATCACCGGGTGGGTGGCCTTGCCGGTGTTGATCAGTTCCTCCGCGACCCGCTTGCCCTGGTTGATCGGTATGGCGAAACCGAGGCCGATGGAACCGGACTGGCCGCCGTCGAGAGCAGAGCCGCTGTCGGCCGCGCGGATGGCGCTGTTGATCCCGATGACCCGGGCGTGGGCGTCCACGAGCGGGCCGCCCGAATTGCCGGGGTTGATCGGGGCGTCCGTCTGCAGGGCGTCGACATAGCTGACGTCGGTGCCGTCGCCCTTCTCTCCGCTGGCGGTGATGGGCCGCTGCTTGGCACTGATGATGCCGGAGGTGACCGTGTTGGAGAGGTCGAAGGGGGCACCGATGGCCACCACGGGGTCGCCCACCCGCACGTTGTCGGAGTTGCCGAGCGGCAGGGGCTTCAGCCCGGAGACACCCCGCACCTTCACGACGGCCAGGTCGTAGCCGCTGTCCTTGCCGACGATCTCGGCGGACGCGGTCTCGCCCCCGCTGAAGGTGACCCTGATGTCGCCGGACGAACCTGCGGGAGCGACCACGTGGTTGTTGGTGAGGATGTGGCCCTTGTCGTCGAGGACGAAGCCGGTGCCGGTACCGGATTCGGCGGAGCCACTGACGTGCAGGGTGACGACGCTGGGCAGCGCGCTGGAGGCGATGCCCGCGACACTGTCGGGGGCCCGGTCCCCGTCGTCCCGGTCGGCCTGCGGCAGTTCGACCGTGGTCAGGCCGCCGTTGCGCTCGACGTAGGAACCGATCCCGCCGCCGATCCCGCCCGCGACGAGGGCGAGCAGGGCGGCACCGGCGAGCACGGAGCCCCGGCGTCCGGGGCGTGGCCGGCCGCCGGTCCCGGGGAGGGCGCCGGGACCGCTCAGGGGCTGCGTGGGCGCGCTCCACGGGTCGTAGCGCAGCCACTGCGAGGGGGGCTGCGGCCCCCCTGAGGGCTGCTGGTACACGCCCGGCAGGGGCTGAGACCCCTGTGCATGCTGCTGATGCGGTGAGGGGTGCTGCGGCGGTGGCCCCTGGTGCTGCGGGGCTGTCCACGGCGGTGCCGGGGGCGCGTACGCCTCACCCCGGGCCTGGGCGGTGGCCTCCGGAGCCACGGGGTGGGTCGTCGCGGTCGTCGGGTGGCCGTTCGCCCCGGAGTGGGGCGGCGGCAAGGGGGTGCCGTGGGCGGGAGTGGGCACCGGGCGCTGGACGGGCGGGGCGGGGGCCCAGGGGCCCGGGCCGCCGTAGGGCGGGGTGCTGTACTCGTCAGGCGCGTGCAACGGCTGCCGCCCGAATGCGGCCACCTGCGGCTGGCGGTCCACGGGTGCCGGAGCGGGCGGCTCTCCGGCGGCGGCGTGACCGGGTGTCACCGGTTGATCGGCAGGACGCACGGTCGTCACCGGCTCCCCGGCGGAGCGGCCGGGTACCGGCGGTTCGCCGCCGGCGTGCGCCGGTGCGGGCGGCTCCCCGGCGGGCAGGGACGCGGCGGCCTCGTCGGCGGTCGGGGCGGTCTCCGCCGGGACGGCTGCCCCGAGGGCCGTCTCCCGCACGTCCCCGTCCCGCGCGGCGGTGTCCTCGTGCGCGACAGGCGCCGCGTCCGTCGGCCCGGCGGGCCCGGTGCGTCCCACGGAGGGACGGCTCCACCACTTCGCCTTCGGCCCGCTGGGCTTCCCGTCGTCCATACTCTCCCCGCCACTGGCCTCTGCACGCCCCCGCGGGGGCGTTCCTGCCGGAATTCAACCAGGTTTGCGAATCGGCGCGCAGGGTCCCCGGTCAGCGCAGCGGGGAGAGCGGAATCGCCCGGTCGCGCACCTGCGGCGGGGCCGAGGGTGCCGCCACCGAGGGCGCAGCCGGTTTCGGGGCCGCGGGCCGGCCGAGGGCGGCGGAGAACAGCGGACCGGCGTCCGTCGGGCGTATCAGCGGCGGGACCGTCACGTTCAGCACGGGGAAGGCGAGCGTGCGCCCGGTGAGAGCCGGCGTGCCGAGCAGGGAGGGCGCGGCGACGAGCACCGGCCCGGAAACCGAGGACGGCGTCGGCGCCGGAGCCTTCGGTACGCCCGGGCCCCCACCGGTCGCGAGTGCGCCGCCATCCGTCCGGGAGGCCGCGGTGGAGGAGCTCCCGGTCCGCGACTCGGCGCTCCCGCTGCGCGCAGCGGCGCTCGCCGCCCGGGTCTTGGAGTCGAGCGGGGTCACGCGGGCACCGGCGCCCTCCGCGCTGAGCGGCGCGTCGGGCCCGTAACCGAGCGGCAGGGTGCCGCCGAGCGCGATGGCCGCCAGCGAGACGGCGCCGGCCGCGGCGAACGCGAAACGCCGGGCACGCCAGGGGGAACGCTCCGCCTCGCGGCCGGTTCCGTGGACGCGGAAGACCGGATCCGAGGGCCGGCCGGGCAGCACGGCGCCCGAACCGTGCGCGGTGGGCAGGTAACCGAAGCCGCTCAGGGGTGAGGACCCCGGAGGCTCCGTACGACCGGGGGGACGCAGGACGGGGAAGACCCCTTCCCCGAGGCGTCTGCCGCCACCGAAGGGTTCGCCCCGGCTGTCGTCGTCACCGCCGGCGCCCCCGGGGAGACCCTGCAGGCGCGCGAGGAAGCCCTCCGAGGGTGAGGGCGGGGCGGCGGAGGCGAAGGCGCTCTTCAGCCGCCGCTGGGCGTCGGCCTCGGCCTTGCAGCGGGAACAGGTCGCCAGGTGGGCGAGGACCCGCTCCCGGGCATCGTGCGCGAGCTCGCCGTCGACAAGCGCGGCGAGCCGGTCCCCCAGGTGCTGCTCCGCGGGGGTCTGACCTGTGCCACTCACGCCGTTCCGCCCTCCCCTGCCAGGACCGCGTCCGCCAGGGAACGCTGCTCGGCGCGGGCCTCGGGCGAACGGTGCTGCAGCGCCTTGCGCAGGTGGGAGCGGCCGCGGTGGATGCGGCTGCGCACCGTGCCGAGCTTGACGCCGAGGGTGGCGGCGATCTCCTCGTACGAGAGGCCTTCGATGTCGCAGAGCACGACCGCGGCGCGGAACTCGGGCGCGAGGGTGTCCAGCGCCTGCTGCACGTCCGCGTCGAAGTGCGTGTCGTTGAAGACCTGCTGGGGGGACGGCTCGCGGCTCGGCAGCCGCTCCGCGGCGTCGTCGCCCAGCGAGTCGAAACGGATCCGCTGCTTGCGGCGGACCATGTCGAGGAAGAGATTCGTCGTGATTCTGTGCAGCCAGCCCTCGAACGTGCCGGGCGTGTACGTCGACAGCGAACGGAAGACACGGACGAAGACCTCCTGGGTGAGGTCCTCGGCGTCGTGCTGATTACCCGTCAGGCGGTAGGCGAGGCGGTACACCCGACCGCTGTGCGTGCTGACGATCTCTTCCCATGAGGGCGGGGTCCACGCCTGAGAATCCGCATCAGAGGCGAAGGTCGCGGTCGGTGCGGAAACGTTGGAAGAACGGTCAGCGATGTCGGTCACGGATTTCGGCTCACCCGCCGACCCGAGGAAGCGCCGCAGCACTCCTCCCCGGCCCACAGGCGCAGCCGCACCTCCCCTATCGGCTCTGGTGGTGTCCAGTGGAGCCCCTACCATAGCCACCTCGCCCGTTAGCTCCGGATAAGCCTTATTCCCTGGTGGTGCCCGGTCTTCCGGGAACCCAGGGGCACCGTCGCGGGCCCGGCCACGGGGCCCGGTCCAGGTGTTTTCCCCTGCCCCTTCCTAACGCCCGGTCCCATCTGCGGGTTCCCGGCTCCAGCCGATACAGTCACCGTTGCGCCAACTACGGGGACAGGAGAGGGTCATTACCGCCAACCGGCAGACGAGCTGGGCGTTCGCCGACGCCTTTGTCGCCGAGGAAGAAGCTCTGCTCTGGGCCCGGGACCGGGCTCACGAGACAGGGCTCCGTTCGGTGTCCCCGGGCACGGGCGCCGCCCTGCGCCTGCTCGCGGCGACGGCGGACGCCAAAGCGGTGGCCGAGATCGGCACGGGAACGGGCGTGTCGGGCATCTACCTGCTCCAGGGGATGCGCCCGGACGGCGTACTGACCACCGTCGACCCCGAGCCGGAACGCCAGCAGTTCGCCCGCGAGGCGTTCCGGGCGGCCGGCTTCGCCACGAATCGCTCCCGCTTCATCCCGGGACGCGCCCTCGACGTCCTGCCGCGTCTCGCGGACGGCGGGTACGACCTCGTCTTCTGCGACGGCGACCGGCTCGAGAGCATGGACTGCCTCGCTGAATCGTTGCGCCTGCTGAGGCCGGGCGGCCTGGTCTGCTTCGAAGGCGTCTTCGCGGACGGGCGCACGATCGACTCCGCCGCCCAGCCGGCCGAGGTGCTGCGCCTGCGCGAACTGCTGCGGGCCGTGCGGGAGAGCCAGGAGCTCATGGCGACGCTGCTGCCGGTGGGCGACGGCCTGCTCTGTGCGGTACGGCGCGGCTGACCTTCAGGTGCCCGTCCGGAGCGGCCCGGCCGGGCGTCCGGCCCCCGGCGCACCGCTGCCCCGGCACGCGTTCCGCGCCGGGGCAGGGGTGAAGTGTGGGCGCGGTCTCAGCCGACGACCTTCTTCAAGGCGTCGCCGAGTGCATCGGCCTCGTCCGGAGTCAGCTCGACGACAAGCCGACCGCCGCCTTCGAGCGGAACGCGCATGACGATGCCCCGCCCCTCCTTTGTCACCTCGAGCGGGCCGTCGCCCGTCCGCGGCTTCATGGCCGCCATGCTCGTTCCCCTTCCTGAAACCAGCTCATCGCAACCGGCGGCTCCATGACAGGCGCTGCCTCACCGGCGTCGAACACAATGCTTCCTCCGCATTATCCCGCATCGAAGACCCCGATGACCAACATCGGTCGGCATCGCTTGCGCAACGCGCTCTGCCAAAACCACTCAATTCGGCGATCCGGCTGCGATACTGCGCCGCCGCCACCCCTCAGCCGAGAGCCAATTGTTAGACGCAGGTCACATATACCGTGCACGCGGCGTCGGCCATGCTTGCGTGGACAGGCACAATGCCGGAGCCGTAAGGAGACCCAGCGATGGCCGACGTGGCCGACACCGTGCTCACCGACGTGAGCGACGGGCTCGCGACGATCACGATCAATCGCCCTGACGCGATGAACGCCATGAACACCGCCGCCAAGGTCGCGCTGCGCGACGCGCTGCGGGCCGTCGCGGACGACAGCGGCGTACGGGCGGTCCTGCTGACCGCGACCGGGCGGGCCTTCTGCGTGGGCCAGGACCTGAAGGAGCACGTCGCCAAGCTCGCCGAGGCCCGCGGGGCGGGGGGCGGCAACGCGCTGAGCACCGTGCGCGAGCACTACAACCCGATCGTGCGGGCCCTCACCGAGATGGAGAAGCCCGTCGTCGCGGGCGTCAACGGGGTCGCCGCCGGCGCGGGTTTCGGGTTCGCCCTCGCCGCCGACTACCGCGTGGTCGCCGACACCGCGGCCTTCAACACGTCGTTCGCGGGCGTGGCGCTGACCGCCGACTCGGGGGTCTCCTGGACGCTGCCCCGGCTGATCGGCGCGAGCCGCGCCGCCGACCTGCTGTTCTTCCCCCGCTCGATCACCGCCCAGGAGGCGTACGAGCTGGGCATCGCCAACAAGGTCGTACCGGCGGCCGACCTGGCCGCGGAGGCCCTGGCGGTGGCCCGTGCCCTGGCGGACGGGCCGACGGTGGCCTACGCGTCGCTCAAGGCCTCCATGGCCTACGGCGCCGGCCACACACTCGCAGAGTCGCTGGAGAAGGAGGACGAACTGCAGACCCGGGCGGGAGCCTCCGAGGACCACACGATCGCGGTCGAGGCCTTCCTCGCCAAGCAGCCGCCGAAGTACCTCGGCCGGTAGACCGGCTGCGGACCGCTACCGGCCGCCCCTGGCCACGCAGTCGGCCAGGTGGTCGTCGACCAGACCGCAGGCCTGCATCAGTGCGTAGGCGGTCGTGGGGCCGACGAACCGGACGGACCGCCTCTTGAGCTCCTTGGCCAGCGCGGTGGACTCCGGGGTGATCGCGGGGACGTCGTCGAGGGTGCGGGGGACGGCACGGGTGGCCGGATCGGGGGCGTAGGACCAGACGAGGGCGTCCAGCTCGCCCTCGTCCCAGCCGGCCAGCACCCGGGCGTTGGCCAGCGTCGCGTCGATCTTGGCCCGGTTGCGGATGATTCCGGCGTCGGCGAGGAGGCGTTCCCTGTCGGCGTCGGTGAACTCCGCCACCGCCGCGATGCTGAATCCGGCGAAGGCGCTGCGGAAACCCTCCCGGCGGCGCAGGATCGTCAGCCACGAGAGGCCGGACTGGAAAGCCTCCAGGCAGAGCCGCTCGAAGAGGGCGTCGTCGCCGCGGACCGGGCGGCCCCACTCGGTGTCGTGGTAGGTGAGGTAGTCCTCCGCGGACAGGCCCCACGGGCAGCGCGGGCGTCCGTCAGGTGCGGGCAGGACACCGCTCATCGCCCGTCCTCCTCCGCGGGCCCGCCGCTCTCCCCGGTGCGCGGCCGGCCGGGCCGCTCGAAGAGGCCGGGGCCTCCCGCCGCGGCCGCCCGCGCCCCGGCGAGTGCGGACTCCAGCTCGGCGATGCGGGCGTCCCGCTCGGCGAGCTCGGCGCCGAGCCTGCCCAGCGCCTCGTCCACGTCCGTCATGCGGTAGCCCCGCACCGCCATGGGCAGCCGCAGCGCCTCGATGTCGGCCCGGCCGACCGGGCGGTCCGCCGGGAGCGGATCGGTGAGCCGCTCGCCCTCGACGTCCTGCAGCACCGCGCTTCCACCTCCGCCGACCACCGCCAGTGTGACCGCGGCCACGACCACGGCCATCGTGAGCAGCAAGAACCAGAACACGTGCATCTCCCCGGAAGCGGATACCTGTCCGTCCAGATCGTGCCATGCGCCACCGACAGTCAGGGCCTTTCCCGACGGGCCGGGGCGGACCCGGCGTGATCCGGACGGAGGGCTTAGGGTCGCAGGCGACCTACCTAGGAGGACACAGCAATGCCAAGCGGGGCGCTCAGGCTGGGGCGGCGCGAGTTCGGACCGCACGAGCCGGTGATCATGGCCATCGTGAACCGGACCCCCGATTCCTTCTACGACCAGGGGGCGACGTTCCGCGACGAGCCCGCGCTGGCCCGGGTCGAGGAGGCCGTCGCGGAGGGCGCCGCGATCATCGACATCGGCGGGGTGAAGGCAGGTCCCGGTGAGGAGGTGTCGGCGCAGGAGGAGGCCCGCCGGACGGTGGGCTTCGTCGCGGAGGTGCGCCGCCGCCACCCGGACGTGGTGATCAGTGTGGACACCTGGCGGCACGATGTGGGTGAGGCCGTCTGCGAGGCGGGGGCGGACCTGCTCAACGACGCGTGGGGCGGGGTCGACCCGAAGCTCGCCGAGGTCGCCGCGCGGTACGGGGTGGGCCTCGTCTGCACGCACACCGGCGGTGCGGAGCCGCGTACGCGGCCGCACCGGGTGGCGTACGACGACGTGATGGCGGACATCCTGCGGGTGACCGTGGGCCTCGCCGAACGGGCCGTGGCGCTCGGGGTCCGGCCGGACGGCATCATGATCGATCCCGGTCACGACTTCGGCAAGAACACCCGGCACTCCCTGGAGGCCACGCGCCGGCTCGACGAGATGACGGCCACCGGCTGGCCCGTGCTGGTCTCGCTGTCCAACAAGGACTTCGTCGGGGAGTCGCTGGACAAGCCGGTCAAGGAGCGTGTGATCGGCACGCTCGCGACGACGGCCGTGTCGGCGTGGCTGGGAGCGCGGGTCTACCGGGTGCACGAGGTGGCGGAGACGCGGCAGGTCCTGGACATGGTGGCGTCCATCGCGGGCCACCGCGCGCCCGCCGTGGCCCGGAGGGGACTGGCGTGATCCCGGGGCGCCGGGTGGTCCCGGCGCCCCGCGGCCACCCGGCACCACCCCTCAGCGCCCGACTTCCTTCGTCACCAGCCGGACCGCCTCGTCCACGTCGTCGGTCACATGGAACAGCATCAGGTCCTTCTCGGAGGCCTTGCCGCCCGCGACCACCGTGTTCCGCAGCCAGTCCACCAGCCCGTTCCAGTACGCCGAGCCGAACAGCACGATCGGGAAGCGCGTCACCTTGCCGGTCTGCACCAGCGTCAGCGCCTCGAAGAGCTCGTCCAGCGTGCCGAGGCCGCCGGGCAGGACCACGAACCCCTGGGCGTACTTCACGAACATCGTCTTGCGGACGAAGAAGTAGCGGAAGTTGACGCCGATGTCGACATGTGGATTCAGGCCGGACTCGAACGGCAGCTCGATGCCGAGTCCGACCGAGACGCCCTTGGCTTCCCTCGCCCCCTTGTTCGCCGCCTCCATGGCCCCCGGGCCACCGCCCGTGATGACCGCGAACCCCGCCTCGACCAGGGCCCTGCCGATGCGCACGCCCGCCTCGTAGTCCGGCCCGCCGGCCGGGGTGCGGGCGGAACCGAAGACGCTGATGGCGCTCGGCAGTTCGGCCAGCGCCCCGAAGCCCTCCACGAACTCCGACTGGATCCGCATGACCCGCCACGGGTCGGTGTGCACCCACTCGGAGTCACCCTCGGTGTCGAGCAGGCGCTGGTCGGTCGTGCCCGGCTGCACCTGGTCCCTGCGGCGCAGCACCGGGCCCATCCGCTGTTCCTCGGGCTGCACCGCGCCCTCGGGGACCTGCGCGCCCTCGGGGATCCGCGCGTCCTCCGGGTTGCCCATGACCTGCTCCCTCCGCCGACCTGCGTGATGCGTGTGTCGCTCCAGCCTAGGTCCGCGGAGGTTACCGGCAGGGGAATGCCGTGCGTCAGGCGGTGAGCCAGGAGCGGAGGCGCTCCTCGCAACGCGTGATCCGGTCGACGCGCACGTGCTCGTCACGCTTGTGAGCGAAGAGGGGGTCGCCGGGGCCGTAGTTGACCGCCGGGATGCCGAGCGAGCCGAACCGGGAGACGTCCGTCCAGCCGAACTTGGGCTTCGCCGTCCCGCCGACCGCCTCCATGAACGCCTTGGCCGCGGGGTGCGAGAGTCCGGGCATCGCCGCGCCGGAGTGGTCGTCGACCGTGAAATCGGCGACGCCGCAGTCCGCGAAGACCTCCTGGACATGGGCCTCGGCCTGCTCCGGCGTGAGGTCGGGGGCGTAGCGGTAGTTGACCACCACGGTGCAGGCGTCCGGGATGACGTTGGTGGCGACGCCGCCCTCGATGCCGACGGCGTTGAGCCCCTCGTGGTACTCCAGGCCGTCGATGACCGGACGGCGGGGCTCGTACGCGGCCAGCCGGGCCAGTACCGGCGCGGCCGCGTGGATCGCGTTGGACCCCATCCAGCCGCGGGCCGAGTGCGCCCGCTCGCCCTCCAGCCGCAGGTGGACCCGGAGCGTGCCCTGGCAGCCGCCCTCGACCTCGGCGTCGGAGCCCTCCAGGAGGACGGCGAAGTCCGCCTCCAGCCAGTCCGGGTGCGCCTCGGCGACGTGGCCGAGGCCGTTGAGGTGGGCGGCGACCTCTTCGTTGTCGTAGAAGATGAAGGTCAGGTCGCGGTTGGGCTCCGGTACGGTCGCCGCGATCCGCAGCTGGACGGCGACGCCCGACTTCATGTCCGTGCTGCCGCACCCCCACAGCACGCCGTCCTCGTCGAGGCGGGACGGCACGTTGCCGGCGATGGGGACGGTGTCGATGTGGCCCGCCAGCACGACGCGCTCGGCACGGCCCAGCGAGGTCCGGGCGACGATGTTGTTGCCGTACCGGTCGACGGTCAGGTGGGTCAGCGGGCGCAGGGCGGCCTCGATGGCGTCGGCGAGGTCCTTCTCCTGCCCGCTGACCGACGGAAAGTCGACGAGCCGGGCGGTGAGTTCCGGGCCGTCCAGGGCCAGGTCGAGCGTGTGTCCGTACATGGCCACGAGCCTAAGGGCTGTCCCGCACTTCCCGGTGGATCAGCGTGCGACGTCAGATGCGGGACAGCCCTGAGGCGACAGGGATACCCGCCCCGGCCCTACCCTCCAGTACGGTGGGCCCCGTGCCCAGGACCGCCTCCACCACCCGCCGCAGCCGCCTCCTGCGTACCGCCGCCGCCTTCGCCGTGCTCGTGGCCGTGGCCGGTTACGTGGCCCTCCAGTACGTCTCCCACAAGGGCGCGCCGCGGTGCACCGTGCGGTCCGCCGACGGGGGCGGGGGCCGCACGTACGAGTTGAGCCCCGAGCAGGCCGCCAACGCGGCGACGATCTCCGCGGTGGGCACCGCGCGCGGGATGCCCGAGCGCGCGGTGACCATCGCGCTGGCGACCGCGCTCCAGGAGTCCGCGCTGCGCAACCTCGACCACGGCGACCGGGACTCCCTCGGGCTCTTCCAGCAGCGCCCGTCGCAGGGCTGGGGCACCCCGGCGGAGATCCTCGACCCGGTGTACGCGTCCGGCGAGTTCTACGAGCACCTGGCCGAGGTTCCGGGCTACTCGCGGTTGCCGCTCACCGTCGCGGCCCAGCGGGTGCAGAAGAGCGGATTCCCGCAGGCCTACGCCAAGCACGAGCCGGATGCCACACTGCTGTCCGCCGCGCTGACGGGCCGCGCCCCGGCGTCCCTGACCTGCTCGCCCGCCACGGCGACGGCCACCGGCCCCGGGGACGCGGCCGAGGTGCGGGCGGATCTGGTGCGCTCCTTCGGCAAGGACGTGCTGCCGGCCGCCGGGACCGCGGGCGCCTCCTCGGCCGGCCCGGTCTCGGTACCCGTGCCCGCGGAGGCCGGCGGGAAGGCCTCGCGGCGCGGCTGGGAACTCGCGCACTGGGCGGTGGCCCGGGCGGGCACCCTGCGGATCGAGACGGTCTCCTACGCCGGCCAGGTGTGGACCCCGGGCACCGGCTGGCGGACGGAACGCAAGGAATCGGGCACCGCGGCGGTCCGCATGCGGCTCGCTCAGTAGTACGGACCGTCCTGCGTACGAGTCAACCGCCCTCTCCCTCTCACCCGCGCGCACCCCTGCCCGGCGAACCCGGCGGATATCCCCGTGACCCCGTGCACGGCAACGGAAGTGACGTTTCGCCAGGACGTCTGCCCAGGCCTCCTCCGCCCGGGTCCCCGTGATGCGGATTATCTGACGCATTGCCGAGTCTTTACCCCGGCGTCCCGCAACCTTCCCCGCCCCCGGACCGGTTGTTCAGTGCGTCCGATCACCGGACAGGCAGATCCCCCGTCTGCCGATCATCCGCAGAAGTCCCGTCGAAGGAGCATCATGTCCCTCCCCCTGACCCGCAGGATCGCCCGTACCGCACTGCTGATCGCCGCGGGCGCGGCCCCCGTGGTCGGTGCGGCCGGTGCCGCGGGTGCCGCGGGGCTCCCGCAGACCCCCGCCCTCGGCGGCCTGACCTCACTCGACGGAGCCGGCGTCAGCAGCACCCTGGACTCCGCGTCGAAGCAGGGTGCCGGCGTGGCGAACGAGACCGGCGGCAAGGTCGTCGGCACGACCCTCCCGGTCGCCGGCAAGGCCGTCCAGAAGGCCGGCACGGTGGCGGACGGCGAACTGGCGGACGACACCCTGTCCACCGACGGCCTGCCCACCAAGGGCCTGCCGACGGGTGGCCTGCCGATCGGCTGAGCCACCGGCGTACGCGGCGGCCGCGAGGCCCGGGCAGCGCGCCCCGGCTTGCCGGAGCCGTCGCACCACGTCCGCCCACGGGGTGCGGCCCGGACATCGGCCGCCCACGCACCACGCCCGGCCGGGAAACCCCGGCCGGGCGTTCGCATGCACTGCCCGCTCAGGACAGGCGCTCGACCGCCGCGTCCACCCGCTCGTCCGTCGCCGTCATCGCAACCCGGACGAAGCGCCCGCCGGCCGGGCCGTAGAAGTCCCCCGGCGCCACCAGGATGCCCAGCCCGGCCAGGTGGGCCACGGTCTCCCAGCACGGCTCGTCGCGCGTGGCCCACAGGTAGAGGCTCGCCTCGCTGTGCTCGATCCGGAAGCCGTGTGCCTCCAGGGCCGCCCGCAGTGCCGTACGGCGCCGCGCGTACCGCCCGCGCTGCTCGGCCACGTGGGTGTCGTCGCCCAGCGCCGCGACGGTGGCCGCCTGGACCGGCGCCGCGGTCATCATTCCGCCGTGCTTGCGGATCCGGAGCAGCTCGCCGAGCACGGCCGCGTCGCCCGCGACGAACGCCGCGCGGTACCCGGCCAGGTTGGACCGCTTGGAGAGCGAGTGGACGGCCACGATGCCGTCGTAGCTGCCGCCGCACACGTCCTGGTGCAGCACCGAGACCGGATCGGCCTCCCAGCCGAGCTCCAGGTAGCACTCGTCGCTGAACACCAGCACGCCGTGCTCACGGGCCCACGCGACGATCCTCGTCAGCTCGTCCTTCGCGAGGACGCGGCCCGTCGGGTTGGACGGCGAGTTGAGCCACAGCAGCGCGAGCCCCGCCGGGTCCAACTCCGTCGGGTCGTCGTAGACGACGGGTTCGGCCCCGCAGAGCCGGGCGCCGACCTCGTAGGTGGGGTAGGCGAGCCGGGGGTAGGCCACCCTGTCGCCCGCGCCGAGTCCCAGCTGGGTCGGCAGCCAGGCCACCAGTTCCTTGGAGCCGACGACCGGCAGGACGTTCTCGTGCGTCACGCCGGCCGCGCCGAGCCGCCGTTCCACCCAACCCGTCAGTGCGTCCCGCAGGGCGGTCGTCCCCCACACCGTCGGATAGCCGGGGCTGTCGGCGGCGGCGATCAGCGCCCTCTGGATCAGCTCGGGCACCGGGTCCACGGGCGTGCCGACGGACAGGTCCACGATGCCGTCCGGGTGGGCGGCGGCCGTCGACTTGTACGGCGCGAGCCTGTCCCACGGGAAGACGGGGAGGCGGGAGGAGACGGGGGCTTCTGCGGACACGGAACTCTGCTTTCTCGTCTTCCCCGTACGGACACTCCCGTACGGACTGTCCCGTACGGCCGCTCGATCGGCGGGGTACGGGGCCGGGGCCTGGAAAACACCTCGGTCCCGTACGGGGACGAGCCGTACGGGACCGGGCGGCGCTCGTGGTGCCGCTGTTACTGGTTCTGCGGCGGCAGCGCGGCGATGAACGCGTGGTCGCGCTCGATGAGGCCCAGCTTGGACGCGCCACCCGGCGAGCCGAGGTCGTCGAAGAACTCGACGTTCGCCTTGTAGTAGTCCTTCCACTCCTCCGGGGTGTCGTCCTCGTAGAAGATGGCCTCCACAGGACAGACCGGCTCACAGGCTCCGCAGTCGACGCACTCGTCCGGGTGGATGTACAAGGACCGCTGGCCCTCGTAGATGCAGTCGACGGGGCACTCTTCGATGCAGGCCTTGTCCTTCACGTCGACACAAGGCTGCGCGATGACGTAGGTCACGCTGTCGTTCCTCCTCGGTAGGGCGTTGGCTCTCGCGCGGGAGCGCGGCGTCGTCGATGCCCGCCCCTAGTATCTCCGTTCCGGAGCACGATCCGAACAGGAGGGGCGAACAGACCTGTGGAATTCACCATCAGCGGACGACTCGAGGTTCGCATAACACCCGCTGACGTGGGAAAACGCGTGTCCGTACGGCGCGTCGCCGATGCTCCCGAGGCGGGCGCGAGGTTCGCCGACACGGTCGGGGTTCTCACATCGTGGGACAAAGGCCTCCTGTCGATCACACCGAAGAACGGTGAGAGCGTCCGCATTCCGGAAGCGGCGCTGGTCGCGGGCAAGGTCGTCCCGGCCGCCCCGGCGCGGCGGCGCGGCCCCTCCGCCTCCTTCGGCGAACTGGCCCGGGTCGCCGCACGCGCCTGGCAGCCCGTGGAGAGCGAGGCGCTGGGCGACTGGCGGCTGCGCGCCGCCGCCGGGTTCACCCGCCGGGCGAACTCCGTGCTCCCGCTCGGCGATCCGGGGATGCCGCTCGACGAGGCGCTGCGCCGGGTGCGCCGGTGGTACGGGGCGCGGAACCTGCCCGCCTACGTCCAGACCGCCACCGGTGGCGAGGACACCCAGGAGCAGCTCTGCGCGGGCCTGGAGGCGTCCGGGTGGCGGCGCGAGGTCTCGGCCGACGTACGGATCGCCGCACTGGCGCCGCTCGGCGACCGGGACGCGGACGTGTCCGCGGTGCGGACGGCCCGCGGAGCGGACGAGGCGTGGCTCTCCCGGTACCGGCGCTTCGACACCCCCGGCGAGGCCCCGGGGGCCCACGTGCGGGAGGTGCTGGAGAGCGGCCCCTCCGTGTGGTTCGCCACCGTCCCCGGTGAGGACCCGGCAGGGATGCCCGCAGCGATCGGCCGGTGCGTGGTGGACGGCCGCTGGGCGGGCTTCATGGCCGTCGAAGTGGGACCGGAACACCGGCGCCGCGGTCTCGCGACGGCCGTGATGACGGCCCTGGCCCGCACGGCGCTGCGGGAAGGCGCGTCCGCGGCCTGGCTCCAGGTGGAGACGGACAACGAAGGGGCACGCGCCCTGTACGACGGCATGGGCTTCGCCCCCCACCATCGCTACCACCACTTCCGCGCGGCGTAGCGCGGACACCGGCAGGGGAACGCCAGACATGAGCTCTCAGAATCCCGGCACGGCCGGACTCCGGCGGCGGTTCGCCGAGGAGGCGCGCGCGGAACGGCCGGATCTCGCGCTTCTCTGTCTGCTGCTGGGGGCCGAGGCGGGAGAGACCGAGCCGGGCTCCGCCACCGACCCGTACGGCATCGACGCGGCGCAGATCGAGCTGGACCGGCTGGCCGGTCTCCTTCCCTACGGCGTGCGCGGGGCCCGGGAGTGGGCGGCGGCGCTCGCCGAACTGCTCGGCGTGCGCTGCGGATTCTCCGGCACGCCCGGCGACTACCAGCGGCTGGAGTCGTCGCTGCTCCAGCAGGTGCTGCGGCGGCGCAGGGGGCTTCCGATCCTGCTGTCCGTGGTGTGGACCGAGGTGGCGCGGAGGGCGGGCGCCCCGGTGTACGGGGTGGCGCTGCCCGGCCACTTCGTGGTCGGTTTCGGCGACCCCGGGGAGCGGGTGCTGGCCGACCCGTTCGCCGGCGGTGCCCCGCTGAGCGGCGAGGACGCGGAGTTGCTGGTGGCCCGGACGACCGGCCGGCCGCTGGAGGCGTCGATGCTGGTGCCCGCCGGGCCGCTGGAGACGGTGCTGCGGATCCTGAACAACGTCAGGGCATGGGCCGCCACCCGCCCCGAGCGCACGGACGTGGCGCTGTGGGCGCTCGAACTCTCGCTGCTGCTGCCCTCCCACCCGGCCAGGCTCCGCCTGGAGCGGGCGGAACTGCTCGTGCGGCGCGGGGAGTACCTGCGCGGAGCCGCCGAGATGGAGGAGTACGCGGAGGTCGTCGACGCTGTCGAACCGACGGCGGCCCAGGCCGTCCGCCACCGCGCCCGGGCCGCCCGCGCGATGCTGAACTGAGGGTCGTCCCGCCCTTCACCTCGATGGTGGGGCGGGCCATGTCGACCCCGGATCCGCGCGCCCCGCAGCAGGGCCGCCGTTCCTGAGGCGGCCACGGCGACGTCCCGCGGAGCGGACGACGCCGCCCCCGTCCGGGGTCCGGGCGGGGGCGGTCGTACGCGGCTGTGGGTGCGGCCGGTCAGCCCTGGCCGTCGAGGTCGATCGTGACGGTCCGCTCGGCGGGGGTCTTGCCGAGCAGTGCGCTCTGCATGGCGTGGGCCACGTCATCGGCGCTGACCTGGTGCTTCTTGCCGTCACCCTTGGTGATCATGATGCCGTCGAACACGCCGTCCAGCAGGGTGTCGATCGCCTTCTTGTCGTAGACCTCGACGAGCCGGCCGTCGACCGGCTTCATGGAGAGGATCTGCGGCAGCGACCGGGCGGGACCGAAGTCGATCTGCTTGGTCCCTGCCTTGATCGTGATCAGCCCGGACATCGCCGGCTTGGCGAACTCCTTCATCGCCCGGTCGATCTCGGCCTGGCTGACGGTGGGTTCGGTGGTGGCGACCGGCAGTTCCACGACGCTGGGCTCCCCGGTCTGGACCTGCGCGCGGTAGGCGTCGCGTACGGAGATCATCGACCGGTTGACGTCGAGCGCCTTGCCCGACTTCCCGGGCACGGCCACGGCCTTGTTCGGCTCGAACCTGATCGTCCCGTCGTTCGCGGAGCCGGAGACGCCCGCGAGGTCGGTCAGGGCGACGCCCAGCTTCTCCTCGTCGACCGGGATGACCGGGTCGGCCGGGCGTGCCCCGCCGAAGAGCGAGCCGATCACCGACACCGGGTTGTAGTCGCTCCCCGCGGCGCCGCGGACGGTCTCCTGGCTGTCCAGGGTCAGACCGGCCTTGTCCGGGGCGAGCTTCTCCTCCTTGCCGTCCACGGACAGCCGCAGGGGTGTACGGGCCCGCTCGCCGAGGGCGCTGTCGAGCTTGGCGACCGCCTGCTCCTTCGTGCCGCCGCCGATGTCGACGCCGAGGACGGTGGTGCCCTTGGGTACCTCGGAATGGTTCAGCAGCAGGCCTGCGCCGTAGGCGACTCCGAGGAGGACGAAGACGGCCGCCCCCAGGAGGACGAGCTTGGAACGGCCCTTGGCCGGGGCCGGCGCCGCCTTCGGCGTGGGCCGGGGTGCGGGCGCCGATGCCTCAGGGCCCGCGGGCCCACTGCCCATCGGGTCGGCCGGCCGGCCCCCCAGGGGGGTGCGGGGGCCGCCCGGGGAACCGGGGCCGCCCGGGGAACCGGGGCCGCCCGGGAAGGGCGAGCGGGACTCCGGGGGGACGACGGGGATGCCGCTGGTGAGCGTGTCACCGGAGACGTGACCGGCGGGGCCGGGCGCGGGGACGGCGGGCTGCGGCGTCAGGATCGCCGTGTCGTCGGACATCCGCGGCGGTACGCCACCGGGGGCGGACGGACCGCCGGGCCGGGGGCCGGACGGGCCGCCCAAGCCGGGGAGGCCGTCGAGGTTCGGCGTCAGCGGCGAACTGCCCGTGACCGGACCGGTGGTGGGCCCGGCCGGCCCCGGAGTGCGTGCACCCGGGCCCTGGGCGGGCGGGCGGGGACCGCCGGGGCCGTCCGCACCGAAGGCGTCCAGAGCGCTGCCGCCCGGCGTGCCGGCTTCCCGGTCACCGGCCCGGGCGTCCGGGCCGTACGGCAGGTCGGCGCGGGGCGGTACGGGGCCCGGGCCGCTGCCCGGTGCGGCCGGGCCGCCGGGGGCGGGCCCGGCGGCCGGGGCCGCGGCGGGTCCGGCCGCGGGGGCCTTGCGCGGGGCGAACCAGTCGCTGCCGCTCTTCTCCTTCGCGGGCTTCCCGGCCGCCTCCTGGGAGCCGGGGCCGGCATCGCGCGCGCCACCGTCCCGTGCGTCCGGGCCGGTACCGCCACGCTCACCGGAACCGGACGGTCCGTCGGACGGCCCCGCGGCCGCGGCGGGCCTCGGGGTGCTGCCGGTGCGTTCGGCGTCCGGACGTCCGCCGGCCGGGTCGGTGTCGCTCATGGGCGTGCGCATGACGACAGGCGGGATCGGACGGGAACCCGGGATGTTGATCCGGATGCGCGTCGTCAGCGTCGTCTCGGTTCTGGGCTCCTCGGGCTGAGCCGCATCCGCGGGCTCCGGAGTCCCTCCCGGTCCGTCCGGGGACGGGTGCGACGACGGATACTGGCGTGATCCGTACGGCGGCGTACCTGACGGGTACGCGGCTCCTCCGCGCCCCTGGGGCCCGGACGACGAACTGTCAGTTTCACGACTCAAAGCAGGTTCTCCCGATTGGCTCCGCCGCCCGTACTTCCCCCATGCCGCAGGCCAGGGGACGGCTCGGCGCGCGCACCACCATACTGGCCGCCGCCGTAAGACTCTCCGCGCCCGGGCGGAACAAGGATGCACCCATGGCCGCCCAAGCGGTCAATCCGGGAGCGGACATAGCACATCACGCACCAGGTCGACCGGCGCCGGTGGCCGAATACGGCAGCCTCGACAGGGTGGCACACATCACAGCCAGGGCCGTGCCACCGAGCATGAAGAGCGTCAGGCCGAGTGCGTCACCGAAGACGTAGTCGCCCTCCGGCCGACCGCCGAGCAGCACGAGCAGGGCGAGGAACCAGCCCACCGCAGGTGCCAGGGCGCCGAGTTGGGTGCGGGTGAGCACCCGGCCCCCGTAGAAGAGTCCGGCGGAGGCCGTGAGGGCGAGCAGCAGGCCGCCCGGGAACAGGGCCGCCTGGACGAGGGCCCCCGCGAGCCCGACGGCCGCGCCCAGCACGGCGAGGCCCACATACAGCGGGATCCGCGCCGGGTCGAGGGGCGCGGCGAGGCCGGTGGGCGGGCCACCGGCGGCCGAGGACGGCGACGAGGCGCGCGGCCTCTGCTTGCTGCTCATGCCCCTGCTCCCGGTGCGGCCTCGGTGCCCGGCACGCCCGCGAAGAGGTCGTGCTCCCGGGCACCGTCCTCCACGCCGGCCCGGCCGCGCGCCAACTGGTAGTACTCCGTGGTGAATACGGGCTGGCCCAGATCGTTCGAAAGAGCGAAGAACGGGCCGTCCACGGCGATCTGCGTGGCATGCGCCCGCATGGCCGCGGTCTTCGCCGCGGCGTACCGGGCACCGTCGATCTCGGCGGTGATCTCCGCGTCGTCCACCACCCCCGGGACGTCGTCGATCGCGGCGATCCCGGGGAAGACGCCGGGGGCGGTCTCCCGCAGCCGGGCGAAGCCCTCCTCGGCCGCGGAGCGGGGCACCCGGTTCCAGTAGATCTTGTCGACGGAGTGCGGGGCGCCGGTGCCGTGACCGGCATCGGCGGCCAGATCCGCAGCGCGCATCGCCACGCGGTGGGCCTGGATGTGGTCGGGGTGGCCGTAACCGCCCTCGGGGTCGTACGTGATCAGGACCTGCGGGCGCACGGACCGGATGACGTCGACCAGGTGGCCGGCCGCCTCGTCCAGGTCCGCGTCCCAGAAGGCACCGGGCCGGTGGTTCTGCTCGGTGCCCATCATCCCGGAGTCGCGGTACCGGCCGGGGCCGCCCAGGAAGCGGTGGTCGGTGACCCCGAGCTCCCGCATGGCGGCGGCGAGTTCACCGATGCGGTGGGCGCCCAGGGTGCCGTCCCGGTCGGCTGCGAGGTGGGCCAGGCCGGGTGGGATGACCTCGCCCTCCTCGCCGAGTGTGCACGTCACCAGGGTGACGTGGGCGCCCTCGGCCGCGTATGCGGCCATGGTGGCGCCGTTGTTGATCGACTCGTCGTCGGGGTGGGCGTGCACCAGGAGCAGACGGCGGGCGGGAAGGTCCTTCATGGGACCACCCTACGAGCCGCCCGCCCCTGCCTCCGACCGCCCCGCGGGGTCCGGTGGCGTGCGGAGCCCCGGCGCCGGGCCCCGCCTCAGAACTTGATGCCGCCGATCATGCCTGCCACGTTGGACGTCACCTCCGAGATGGTCGGGGCGATCGACGAGCTCGCGAGATAGAACCCCAGCAACATGCAGACCACCGCGTGTCCGCCCTTCAGTCCGGATTTCCGGATCAGCAGGAAGACGACGATCGCCAGCAGCACCACCGCCGAAATCGAGAGTGCCACGGCGGTTCACCTCCATCAGTACGGTCGGGACAGGCAGCACACATGGAGCCAGCAGGTTCTTACCCACCGAGCGCTACGGATCATAACTATCCGTGCCGACGCATTGATCGGGGCACGGCAGCACGAGGGGCGCACGCAGGGGCGGGCGCGGGCTAGGTTCGGAGCCATGACCTCGAAGAATCTGTCGTTTCCCCGTCAGCACGCCCGGACCCAGCGGTTCACTCTCGGCGCACCCCGGGCCTTCACCGTCTCACCGGATGGGACGCGGGTGGTCTTCCTGCGGTCGGCCTCCGGGACCGATCGGACGAACCGGCTCCAGGTGCTGGACACGGGGACCGGCGAGGAGCGCGTCGCCGCCGACCCGGACGCCCTGCTGGGCGGTTCGGCGGAGAAGCTGTCACCGCAGGAGCGGGCCCGCCGGGAGCGGCTCCGCGAGGGTTCCGCGGGCATCGTCGGCTACGCCGTGGACGAGGCCGTCGAGTTGGCCGCGTTCGCCCTGTCCGGGAAGGCGTACGTCGCCGAACTGAGAGCGGGCACCGCCCGCGCCCTCCCGGTGCCCGGCCCGGTGCTCGACCCGCGCCCCTCCCCCGACGGCCGGCACGTCGCCTACGTCTCACGGGGCGCGCTGCGGGTCGTGGGGGCGGAGGGCGCGGGCGACCGCGCGGTCGCCGAACCCGAGGACGGGCACACGTCGTACGGGCTCGCCGAGTTCGTCGCGGCGGAGGAGATGAGCCGCTACCGCGGCTTCTGGTGGTCGCCGGAGTCGGACCGCCTGCTGGTCGCGCGGGTCGACGACAGCGCCGTACAGCGGTGGTGGATCGCCGATCCCGCGCACCCCGGCAGCGAGCCCGCCGAGATCGGCTATCCGGCCGCCGGAACGCCCAACGCCGAGGTGCGGCTGTTCCTCATGGGCCTGGAGGGGGCCAGGACGGAGGTGGCCTGGGACCGTGCCCGCTTCCCGTACCTGGCCCGGGTGCACTGGTCCTCGCACGGCGCCCCCCTGCTTCTGGTGCAGGCCCGCGACCAGCGCAGTCAGCGGTATCTGGCTGTCGACACGGAGAGCGGCTCGACGCGCACGGTCCATGTCGACGAGGACCCGGTCTGGCTGGATCTTTTCGCCGGGGTGCCCGCGTGGGCGCCCGACGGACGGCTCGTACGGGTCGCGGACGAGGGGGGCGCACGGGTCCTCTCGGTCGGCGACCGGCCGCTGACCGGCGGGCAGTTGCACATCCAGGCGGTGCTGGACATCGGTGCGTCGGACGTCCTGGTGTCGGCCACGGCGGGTGAGCGGGCCGCCGACCCGGAGACCGGCCAGATCCACGTGTACCGGGTCAACGAACTCGGCGTCGAGCGCGTCAGCGAGGGCCCCGGGGTGCACTCGGCGGTCCGTGCCGGCGGGGTGACGGTGCTGTTCTCGGCCACCCCGGACACCCCCGGTACGGCCGTGCGGGTCCTGCGGGACGGCAAGCGGATCGCCACCGTCGCCAGCCTCGCCCAGGAACCGGTCCTGACGGCCCGGGTGCGGCTGACGGAGGGGGGCGCACGGCGGATTCCGTGCGCCGTGCTGCTCCCCACCGGTTATAAGGAATCAGACGGTCCGCTTCCTGTCCTGATGGATCCGTACGGCGGTCCGCACGGCCGCCGGGTCGTCGCCGCCCACAACCCGCACCTCACGTCCCAGTGGTTCGCGGACCAGGGGTTCGCCGTCGTCGTCGCGGACGGCCGCGGCGCGCCCGGCCGGTCGCCCGGCTGGGAGAAGGCGGTCCGGGACGACTTCACGCTCACCCTCGACGACCAGGTCGAGGCCCTGCACTCCCTGGCCGGCCGCTTCCCGCTGGACCTCTCGAAGGTGGCGGTGCGCGGCTGGTCGTTCGGCGGCTACCTCTCGGCGCTCGCGGTGCTGCGGCGCCCGGATGTCTTCCACGCGGCCGTGGTGGGCGCCCCGGTGACCGACTGGAGGCTGTACGACACCCACTACACCGAGCGCTACCTCGGTGACCCGGCCGAGCAACCCGAGGTGTACGCGGCCAGCTCCCTGGTGACGGACGAGGGGCTCTCCCGGCCGGCCGCCGAGGCGCGGCCGATGATGATCGTGCACGGCCTGGCCGACGACAACGTGGTGGTCGCCCACGCCCTGCGGCTGTCGTCCGCCCTGCTCTCGGCGGGCCGTCCGCACGAGGTGCTGCCGCTGAGCGGAGTGACGCACATGACCCCGCAGGAGCAGGTCGCGGAGAACCTGCTGCTGCTCCAGGTGGACTTCCTCAGGCGGTCGTTGGGGCTGCCCCGCCCCTGACCACGAGCGACGTCACCAGCCCGGCGGCGGGGAGGCGGGCGGCGGGGGCCCGAACCCGCCGCCGGGCTGCCCGCCCTGCGGGTGGCCGTACCCCGCCGGGCCCTGCGGCGGGTAGCCGTGGCCCGGGCGGTCCTCCTCCAGCCCCCTGCGGGCCAGGACGAGGAGCGCCGCCGCCCCGGTGAAGGCGAGGAGGAACGAGGTGAGGACGGCGAGCCGGTGCTCGGCCGGCAGGTCGCCGAAGTGGTCCAGCAGGGCCAGGTGCACGGCACGGGCGATTCCCAGGACCCCCGACAGCAGCAGGAATCCCGCCGCGATCATGCCGAGCGGGCGGGCGTGCACGGCCCGCAGGAGCGCGGTGAGCGCCACCACCCCGCAGAGCAGCGCGAGAGCCACCCCGCTCCAGCCGGGTGGCGCGCCGACCAGATTCACCGGGACGGTGGGTCCGCCGGTGAACCGGTCGGGGTGGAACCGGGCGGGGAGGGTGAGGAAGTGGCGGATCTCCCAGGCGATCAGGACGGCCCCCGAGGCGCCGAGCACCAGGAACGCGGTGACGCCGGCTCCCGGCCCGGGCCGGGTGGGCAGTGGCTCGTAGCCGTCCGCGGGCTGCGCGCGGCCGGCGCTCCCCGTGACGATCAGCGCGAGGGCGGCGGCCAGGGTGACGAAGGTACCGATCAGCGCACGGGTACGCAGTTCGTCGCTGTACCGCCCGTCCGTCCAGGAGGCGCCGATGCCCCAGACGCCGGGCAGCCGCAGGACGAGCGTGACCACCCCGGTGGCGACGAGCGCCGACGCGGCCACCCGGGAGCGCAGCGCCGCGAACGCGACGAGGACGGGGACGAGGAGCAGGACCAGGTCGCCCTGCGAGGTGGCGGGCAGCGCCGCCGGCCGTACGTCGGTGTACCCGGCCCAGTGGCGCAGGAGGTCCGCCGGATCACCGGCCGCCCGCAGGTCGCGCACGATCCAGCCCGCGGTGATCACGCCGAGCACGGCGCACAGCACCGCTCCGGTGATCCTGGCTCCCCGAGTGAGTGTCACCTCAGCGATGTTCCACCGCGGCCGGTGGATGGACAAGGGAGCTGTGGGGCGCGGCGGGAGAGGGCGACCGGCCGGGGCGACGTGATGAACGCCCCGGCCGGTCCACGGCACCCGCACGGCCGTACGCTCCTCATGGTGGTGCGTCCGTATATCGGTGCGGGAACAGCCGAGTTGCCGAGGCGTTAACGAAACGGCCGGCCCCGCGTCAGGGCGTCGTCCCCTCTTCGCCGTCGTCCCGGGGTGGAGGCGGCGGGGCGTCCTCGGGCTCCGGAGTCTCCAGCAGCCCCGCCGGGGGGACGACCCGTGTGTCCTCGGCGAAGTGACAGGCGGAGTCGTGCCGGGCGGGCGTCCGCACGTCCCGCAGGGCCGCCGGCACGGCCAGCAGCGGCACCTCCAGCGCGCACCGCTCCTGAGCCTTCCAGCAGCGTGTGCGGAAGCGGCAGCCGGAGGGGATGGCGGCCGGCGAGGGCACGTCCCCGTGCAGGATGATCCGCTCGCGGTATTCGCGGGCCGCCGGGTCGGGCACCGGGACCGCTGAGAGCAGCGCCTGGGTGTACGGGTGCGTGGGGTGGTCGTAGATCTCCTCGTCCGTACCGATCTCGACGATCCGGCCGAGGTACATGACCCCCACGCGGTCGGAGATGTGCCGGACGATCGACAGGTCGTGCGCGATGAAGACGAAGCTCAGGCTGAACTCCGCCTGCAGCCGGTCCAGCAGGTTGACGACCTGTGCCTGCACCGACACGTCCAGGGCGGAGACCGGCTCGTCCGCGACGATGATCTCCGGGTTGAGCGCCAGGCCGCGGGCGATGCCGATGCGCTGGCGCTGCCCGCCGGAGAACTGGTGCGGATACCGGTTGATGTACTCGGGGTTGAGCCCCACGACGTCGAGCAGGTCCTGCACCTTCTGCCGCCGGCTCCCCCTGGGCGCGACCTCGGGGTGGATCTCGTACGGCTCCCCGATGATGTCGCCGACCGTCATGCGCGGGTTCAGCGAGGTGTACGGGTCCTGGAACACCATCTGGATGTTGCGGCGCACGGCCTTCAGCGCGCGGCCGGACAGCTGGGTGACGTCCTCACCCTTGTAGCGGATCGCGCCGCCGGTCGGCGGCTCCAGGTGGACGAGCATCTTCGCGACGGTCGACTTGCCGCAGCCGGACTCCCCCACGATGCCGAGCGTCTCGCCCTCCGCCAGGTCGAAGTCGACGCCGTCGACGGCCTTGACGGCGCCGATCTGCTTCTTGAACAGGATCCCCTGGGTCAGCGGGTAGTGCTTGGCCAGGCCCCGCACCTCCAGGATCGGGTCGCCCCCGGCGTGGGGCCGGGCGGGGCCCGGCTCGCGTCCCTCGGACAGGAGCACGGAGCCTGCGGACGTCCCGTGCCGCCCGGCGTGGTCAGCGCTCATCGAGCGTCTCCTTCCAGAAGTGGCAGGCGCTCCGGCGTTCCGCGTCCACGGTGTACAGCGGCGGCACATCCGTACGGCAGACCTCCCGGGCCTGCGGGCAGCGGGGGTGGAAGGCGCAACCCGGGGGGATGTGCAGCAGGTTGGGCGGCAGTCCCTTGATCGCGTACAGCTCCTGGCCCTTCTGGTCCAGCCTCGGGATCGACCGGAGGAGGCCCTTGGTGTACGGGTGGGCGGGTGCCTCGTAGATGGCGTGGACGGGCGAGGTCTCGACGATCCGGCCGGCGTACATCACGGCGATCTTGTCGGCGACGTCGGCCACCACGCCGAGGTCGTGGGTGATGAGGATGAGCCCCATGTCGAGCTCGCGCTGCAGTTCCGCGAGGAGGTCCATCACCTGGGCCTGGACGGTCACGTCGAGGGCGGTGGTGGGTTCGTCGGCGATGATCAGCGAGGGTTCCAGCGCCATCGCCATGGCGATCATGATGCGCTGCCGCATGCCGCCGGAGAACTGATGGGGGAAGTCCCCGACGCGTTCCCTGGCGGCCGGGATGCGTACCCGGTCCATCAGCTCGACGGCCTTGGCCCTCGCGTCCTTGCGGGACATCCCGCGGTGCACGACGAACATCTCGCCGAGCTGGTCGCCGACGCTGAGCACCGGGTTGAGCGAGGACAGGGCGTCCTGGAAGATCATGGCCATCTCCCGGCCGCGCACCGTGCGCCGCTCATCGGCCCCGAGCTTCAGCAGGTCGCGGTCCTTGAAGAGGATCTCGCCCCCGCTGATCCTCCCCGGCGGCGTGTCGAGGATGCCCATGATGGCCTGGGCGGTGACCGACTTGCCCGAGCCGGACTCCCCCAGGACGGCGAGCGTCTCGCCCTCGGCCACCGAGTAGTTGACCCCGTTGACGGCCTTGGCCACGCCGTCCCGGGTGTGGAACTCCACGTGCAGATCGCGCACTTCGAGCAACATGGCAGCGGGCTCCTCAGCGCAGCTTGGGGTCGAGGGCGTCGCGCACCGCGTCGCCGAGCATGATGAAGGCGAGCACCGTGACCGCCAGCGCCGCCGCCGGCCAGAGCAGCATGTGCGGCGCGTTGCGGATGTACGGGGAGGCGGCGGAGATGTCGATGCCCCAGGAGACGGCCGGTGGTTTCAGGCCGACTCCGAGGTAGGAGAGGGTCGCCTCCAGCGAGATGTAGGTGCCCAGGGCGATGGTCGCGACGACGATGACGGGGGCGATCGCGTTGGGCGCGATGTGCCGCAGCAGCATGCGGGAGTGGGAGGCGCCCAGCGCCCGGGCGGCCTGGACGTAGTCGTTCTGCTTGACGGTGATGACGGACCCGCGGGCGATGCGGGCGATCTGGGGCCAGCCCAGCAGGACGATGAAGCCGATGACCGGCCAGACCGTGGAGCTGGTGACCACGGAGAGGAAGACCAGTCCGCCCAGCACCACGGGGATGCCGAAGAAGACGTCCGTGAGGCGGGACAGCAGGGCGTCCCAGGTACCGCCGAAGAAGCCCGCGAGTCCGCCCGTCACGCCGCCGAGCAGGGAGACGCCGAGCGTGGCGCAGACGCCCACGGTCACCGAGGTCCGCGCCCCGTAGACGGTGCGGGTGTAGACGTCGCACCCCTGCCCGTCGAAGCCGAAGGGATGGCCCGGCTGGGAGCCTTCCTGGGCCTTGGCCAGGTCGCAGTCCAGCGGGTCGAGGCTGGTGATCAGCGACGGCCAGATCGAGATGACCACCAGGAAGAGGATGATCAGCCCGGAGATGATGAAGACCGGGTTGCGGCGCAGGTCGCGCCAGGCGTCGGACCACAGGCTGCGCGGCTTGCCGGCGGGGCCGGTGCCGCCGGGACCGCCGGGCGTCTTCTCCAGCGTGGCGCCCTCGTCCATGGCGAGGTCCATGGCCCCGCCCGCCCCGGCCCCCGAGATCGCTCCGCCCCCCGCTGCGTCGTCCCACGGCTGCGGCTCAGGCATAGCGGATCCTCGGGTCGAGTACGGCGTACAGGAGGTCGACGATCAGGTTCGCGGCGAGGAAGACGAGGACCAGGACGGTGACGAAGCCGACGACCGTCTGGGTGTTCTGGCGGAGGATCCCCTGGTAGAGCTGGTAACCGACTCCGTGGATGTTGAAGATCCGCTCGGTGACGATCGCCCCGCCCATCAGGGCCCCCACGTCCGTACCGATGAAGGTGATGACGGGGATGAGGGAGTTGCGCAGCAGATGGCGCACGACGACCCGCCGCCGCGGCAGTCCCTTGGCGACGGCGGTGCGCACGTAGTCGGCGCGCGTGTTCTCCGCGATCGAGGTCCGGGTCAGCCGGGTGACGTAGGCGAGCGACACGGAGGCGAGGACGAGACCGGGGAGGATCAGTTCGTCGAGGGGCGCCTCGGAGGAGACGGACGGCGAGATGACACCCCACTTCACTCCCAGGAGGAGCTGGAGCAGGAGACCGGTGACGAACGTCGGCACGGAGATGACGACCAGGGTGAGCACGAGGACGCCCGTGTCGACGGGCCGGCCGCGTTGCAGGCCGGTGACGACACCGAGGCTGATGCCGATGACGATCTCGAACACGATCGCGACGACGGTGAGCCGGATGGTGATGGGGAAGGCGGTGGCCATCAGTTCCGTGACCTTCTGGCCGTTGAAGGCGGTGCCGAAGTTCCCGGTGAAGACGTTGCCCATGTACGTCAGGTACTGCTGCCAGACCGGCTTGTCGAGGCCGAACTCGGCGCGCAGCCGGGCGGCGGTCGCCGGGTCGCACTGGCGGTCGCCGCAGAGGCCCGCGACGGGGTCACCCATCACGTTCACCATGAGGAAGATCAGCAGCGTGGTGCCGAAGAAGACCGGGATCATCTGCAGCAGCCGCCGGATCACATAACGTCCCATGCGGGGCTCCGGAGGTCGGGGCGAACGGGCGGAGGGCCGGAGGCCGGACGGCCGGCGGGCGGTCGCCGCACCGGCCGTCCGGCCTCAGTGCGTCACTTGACCTTGATCTGGTCGTACACCGGAACGCTGAACGGGTTGAGCGAGACGTTCTCGACGCGGTCCGAGTAGCCCGCGCTGCCGTTCTGGTACCAGAGCGGGATGACGGGCATCTGCTCGGCGAGGACCTTCTCGGCGTCCTGGAAGGTGGTGACGGCCTGCGCCTTGTCGCTCTCGGCGTTGGCCTTGTCGACCAGGCCGTCGAACTTCTCGTTGCTCCACTTGCCGTCGTTGGACGAGGCGTTCGTGTAGTACAGGGGCTGGAGGAAGTTCTGGATCAGCGGGTAGTCCATCTGCCAGCCCGCGCGCCAGGCGCCCGTCAGCTTCTGGGTGGAGACCTGGCTGCGGAAGTCGGCGAACGTGCCGACCGGCGCCCCGACACAGGCCCGGTTGTCACCCATGACGTTGTTGATGCTGTTGCAAACGGCGTCCACCCATTCCTTGTGGGATCCGGTGTCGGCGTTGTACGAGATCTTGAGCTGGCCGCCGGGGATCCCGCCGCCCTCCTCGATCAGCTTCTTCGCCGCGGTCCTGTCGTACTCGCAGGGGGAGCCGCACAGGCCCGGCTTGTAGCCGCCGTCCTTGCCGAGGACGGGCGAGGTCCAGTCGGTGGCGGGGGTGCGGGTCTTCCGGAAGATCTGGTCGGTGATCTGCGCTCGGTTGATGGCCATCGACAGGCCCTGGCGCACCTTGACCGCGTCCGGGGTGTTCCACGCCTTGACGTAGAAGGGGAAGGCGAGGGTCTGGATGATGCCGGCCGGGGTGTTGATGTACCGGTTGCCCAGGTCCGCCTCGACGTTCTTGAGCTGCGAGGCGGGCACGTCGTCCACCAGGTCGAGGTTGCCCGCCGTCAGGTCGGTGTAGGCGGTGTTGTTGTCGGTGTAGACCTTGAGGTCGATGCCGCCGTTCTGCGCCTTGTCCGTACCGGGGTACCCGTCCCACCTGCGCAGGTTCATCGAGGAGCCCTTGGCGTAGCTCTCGACGGTGTACGGGCCGTTGCCGACCGGCTTGGCCAGCCAGGCGTCGTGGTTCTCGTAGAAGGTCTTGGGCAGGGGCACGAAGGCCGCGTAGCCGAGTGTGTCGGGCCAGAGCGAGAACTTCTGCGACAGCTTGACCGTGAAGGTCGTGTCGTCGACGACCTTGAGGCCGGAGAGGGTGCCGGCGGAGGCCGAGCCCGACTCGGGGTGCACCTTGTCGTAGCCGTCGATGTACTGGAAGAAGTAGGCGTTCTTCTGGTTGTTCTTCAGTGCGGCGCCGTAGTTCCAGGCGTCCACGAACGACTGCGCGGTGACCTTCTCGCCGTTGCTGAAGGTCCAGTTGTCCTTGATCGTGATCGTGAAGTTCTGCGAGTCCGTCGACTCGATCTTCTGGGCGATCTCGTTCTTGGCCTCACCGGTCTTGGGGTCGTACCGCACGAGGCCGCGGAAGACCATGTCGAGGACCTTGCCGCCCTGAACCTCGTTGGTGTTGGCGGGTTCCAGCGGGTTCTGCGGGTCCCCCCAGGAGGAGCTCACGATCCCGTCGGCGCCACCGCCGCCGGTGCCGCCGCCACCGCCGCAGGCCGTCGCTGCCAGGGCCACGGCGACCGCGCAGGCGGCCCACCTCACCTGTGTGGCTCCGCGCATGGAGTGCCTCCTAGGTTCCGCGAGTAGCTCGATGCCCCATATCACCCCATATGCCGGTGTGACGCATGTTCATGTCCTCCGTACGTGCGTCCGGACGCGCGAAGGCGCCCGGCCCCTCGTCGGGGCCGGGCGCCTTTCCTCCGGGGCGTCGGTGGGAACTACGCCGCGTGCACGACGTCCTTCTCCTCGGCGAAGTGGCACGCCGACTCGTGCGCCGCGGGCGTGTCCGAGGCCCGGAAGCGCTCGGGAACGGCCAGCAGCGGCACCTCGGTGGCGCACTTGTCCTGGGCCTTCCAGCACCGCGTGCGGAAGCGGCAGCCCGACGGCGGGTTCGCCGGCGACGGGACGTCACCGGAGAGGATGATCCGCTCGCGGCCCTCACGGGCGTCCGGGTCCGGGACCGGGACCGCCGACAGCAGCGCCTGGGTGTAGGGGTGCGTCGGGTGGTCGTAGATCTGCGTGTCCGTACCGATCTCGGCCATCTTGCCGAGGTACATGACGCCGACCCGGTCCGAGATGTGCCGGACGATCGACAGGTCGTGCGCGATGAAGAGGTAGGACAGGTTGAACTCGTCCTGGAGCTTCTCCATCAGGTTGATGACCTGTGCCTGCACCGACACGTCGAGCGCGGAGACCGGCTCGTCGCAGATGATGATCTCCGGGTTGAGCGCGAGGCCGCGGGCGATGCCGATGCGCTGGCGCTGCCCGCCGGAGAACTGGTGCGGATACCGGTTGATGTACTCCGGGTTGAGCCCGACGACGTCCAGCAGGTCCTGGACCTTGCGGCGGCGCTCGCCCTTCGGGGCCACCTCGGGGTGGATCTCGAAGGTCTCCCCGATGATGTCGCCGACCGTCATGCGCGGGTTCAGCGAGGTGTACGGGTCCTGGAACACCATCTGGATGTTGCGGCGCACGGCCTTCAGCGCACGGCCGGACAGCTTGGTGATGTCCTGGCCCTTGTAGAAGACCTCACCGGCGGTGGCCCGCTCCAGCGTCATCAGGAGCTTGGCGACCGTCGACTTGCCGCAGCCGGACTCACCGACGATACCGAGCGTCTCGCCGGCGTACAGGTCGAACGAGATCCCGTCGACCGCCTTGACGGCGCCGACCTGCTTCTTGAACAGGATGCCCTGGGTCAGCGGGAAGTGCTTGACCAGGTTGCGCACCTGGAGGATCGGCTCCCCCTGCGCCACCGGGGCGTCGACGGCCGCCACGGCCTCGGCCTCGGTGGCCGCGTTGACCGTCCCCACCTCGGCGACGTTCGGGGTGGCGTCCACGGGCTCCTTCTTGAGCTCAGCCATGGATCGTCTCCTTCCAGAAGTGGCACGCGCTGCCGCGGCCGACCAGCTCGGTGCCGTCCCGCTCGGTCACCGGAAGCAGCGCCGGGATGTCCGTACGGCAGATGTCCTGCGCCATGGTGCAGCGCGGGTTGAAGGCACAGCCCGAGGGGACGTGCAGCAGGTTGGGCGGCAGCCCCTTGATCGCGTACAGCTCCTGGCCCTTCTGGTCCAGGCGCGGGATCGACTCCAGGAGACCCTTGGTGTACGGGTGCGCGGGGCGCTTGTAGATCTCGTGGACCGGGGCCGTCTCGACGATCCGGCCCGCGTACATCACGGCGATCTTGTCGGCGACGTCGGCGACGACACCGAGGTCGTGGGTGATGAGGATCAGACCCATGTTGAAGTCGCGCTGGAGCTCCGCGAGCAGGTCCATGACCTGTGCCTGCACCGTGACGTCGAGCGCCGTGGTGGGCTCGTCCGCGATGATCAGGTCGGGCTCCAGGGCCAGCGCCATCGCGATCATGATGCGCTGGCGCATACCGCCGGAGAACTGGTGCGGATAGTCGTTGATCCGCTCCTTCGCCGCCGGGATGCGCACACGGTCCATCAGCGCGATGGCCTTGGCCTTCGCGTCCTTCTTGGACATGCCCTTGTGGACGCGGAACATCTCGCCGAGCTGATAGCCCACGGAGAGGACCGGGTTGAGCGAGGAGAGCGCGTCCTGGAAGATCATCGCGATCTTCTGGCCGCGGATCTGCCGGCGCTCCTCGTTGCTCATCTTGAGCATGTCCTGGCCGCGGAAGAGGATCTCGCCCTTCGGGATGCGGCCCGGAGGCATGTCGAGGATGCCCATGATCGCTTGCGCGGTCACGGACTTGCCGGAGCCGGACTCGCCGAGCACGGCGAGGGTCTCGCCGGCACTGACGTTGTAGTTGACTCCGTTGACGGCCTTGGCGACGCCGTCGCGGGTGTGGAACTCCACGTGCAGATCGCGGACTTCGAGCAGCGGGCCGCTCTCGTCGTTCGAACCACGCGGAGCAGGAACATCCGCCGTCTTGTCGATGATGGTCATGTACGCCTCCCTCAGCGCAGCTTGGGATCGAGGGCGTTGCGCACCGCATCGCCGAGCATGATGAACGCCAGGACGGTGATCGACACCATGACCGACGGGATGATCAGGACGAACGCGGCGTTACGCAGCTGCTCCTGGCCGGAGGAGATGTCGACACCCCAGGACACGGTGGGCTCGGCGAGACCGATGCCCAGGAAGGACAGCGTGGCCTCCGCCGAGATGTAGCCGCCGAGCGCGATGGTCGCGACGACGATCACCGGGGCGATCGCGTTGGGCAGGATGTGACGAAGCAGGATGCGGGTGGTCGAGGCGCCGAGCGCCTTGGCCGCCATCACGTAGTCGGCCTGCTTGATCGTCAGCACCGAGCCGCGTGCGACACGGGCGATCTGGGTCCAGCCGAGGAAGGCGAGGGCCAGGATGACCACCCAGATGTGCCGCTCCGCGAACGAGGTCAGGACGACCATCGCACCGAGGATGAACGGGACGCCGAAGAAGATGTCGGTGACCCGGGACAGGATCGTGTCGATCCAGCCGCCGAAGTACCCGGCCAGCATGCCGACCACGGTGCCCAGGACGGTGACGAGCACGGTGACGACCACGGCGACCATGATCGAGGCGCGGGCGCCGTAGACGACACGCGCGTAGATCGAGCGGCCCTGGATGTCGTAGCCGAACCAGTCCTCCTGGAAGAAGTTCCCCCACTTGGGCTTCTGCAGGTAGTGGTGGGCCAGGTCGGCGTAGCGCGGGTCCGCGCCCGTGAACAGGCCGGGGAAGACCGCCATCACCAGCAGGAAGACGATCAGGATCGCCGACACCACGAACAGCGGGCTGCGCCGCAGGTCGTGCCAGGCATCCGACCACAGGCTGCGTGGCTTGCCGGCCGCGGCCGCGGGAACCGGTGCGGCCGTCGCCTCGACGGTCGGGTCCGGGGTGGTTTCCTTGAGCGTCTCAGGCATAACGGATCCTCGGGTCCAGGACCGCGTAGAGCAGGTCGACGAGCAGGCTGGTGACGAGATAGACGATGACGATCAGCGTCACGATGCCGACGACCGTGGCGCCCTCCCGGTGCTGCAGCGCGCCGAACACGGCCCGGCCGACACCCTGGACGTTGAAGATGCCCTCCGTCACGACCGCGCCGCCGAGCAGCGCGCCGAGGTCGGTGCCGAGGAAGGTGACCACGGGGATCATCGAGTTGCGCATGAGGTGGACGCCGACGACGCGGCGTCGCGGCAGCCCCTTGGCCACGGCGGTCCGCATGTAGTCGGCGCGCAGGTTCTCCGCGACGGACGTACGGGTCAGCCTCGCGACGTAGGCGAGTGACAGCGACCCGAGGACGACGGCGGGCAGGAACAGTTCGCTCCAGTTCGCCTCCGCGCTCACGTTGGGGTCGACCCAGCCGAGCTGGAAGGCGAAGAGGTACTGGCCGAGGAAGCCGAGTACGAACGAGGGCACCGAGATGAGCAGGAGCGTCAGGATGAGCAGCCCGCGGTCGCGCAGGGTGTCGGCCTTCAGGCCGGCGAAGACGCCCATGGAGATGCCGACGATGACCGTGAAGAGGAAGGCAAACAGAGCCAGCCGGATCGTGATCGGGAACGCGTCCGCGATGGTGTCGGCCACCGGACGTCCGCTGGCGATCTCGGTACCGAAATCCCAGTGGAACAGACCCGTGAGGTAGTTCCAGTACTGGTGCCAGAGCGGCAGGTCGAGACCGAGCTTGTGCTTCATTGCCGCGATCTGCGCCGGGTCGACGGTCTGTTCGCCTGCCAGTGCGCGCACGGGGTCGCCGGGAAGCGCGTACATCATGGCGAAGACCAGCATTGTTGATCCGAGGAAGACCGGGATCATCTGGAGCAGTCGCCGCGCGACATAACGCCCCATGTTTGCCTCCGATAGGGATAATGCAGCCCAGGGGCCGCTCTCCGGATGCGGAGAGCGGCCCCCGGGGCCTACTGCCTGGTGTGGGCGGCTGATGGCCGAGTGGGGGCCCTCAGGCGTGTGTTACTTGACGGTGACGTCGGTCATGACGTAGTCGCCGCGGTAGTCGATGCCGACGTTGTCGACGGACTTCGAGTAGCCACCGTTGATCTTGTAGTTCCAGAGCGGGATCGCCGGCATCTTCTGCAGGACGAGCTTCTCCGCGTCCTGGTAAGCCTTGATCGACTCGTCCAGGCTGGCCGCGTTGTCGCCCTTCTTGAAGGCCGCGTCGACCTCCCTGTCGGAGAACCGGCCGTTGTTGGCCTCGGCCGTGGTGCCGTACAGCTCGCGCATGAAGTTGACGTTCAGCGGGTAGTCGGCCACCCAGCCACCGCGGTACATCGACTTGACCTGGTTGTTGTCACGCGCTTCCAGGTCGGTCTGGAAGTCGGGCTTGGCGTCCGGGACGCAGTCGACACCGGTCGAGTTGCGGATGGACTCGCAGACAGCGGTCACCCACTCCTTGTGGCCGCCGTCGGCGTTGTACTGGATCCAGAGCTTGTTCTCCGGAACGCCGCCGCCTTCCTCGATGAGCTGCTTGGCCTTGGCCGGGTCGAACTTGAACACGTCGGTGTTCAGGTCCTGGTTACCCGCGACGCCCGGAGGCGTGAAGCTGGTGGCGGGCTGACGGGTGCCGTTGAGCACGGTCTTGGTGATCGTGTCGCGGTCGATACCCATCGACAGACCCTGGATGACCTTCGGGTCGATGCCCTTGAAGGTCTTCGAGTAGAAGACGGGGACGAGCGACTGGACGGCCGCGTACGCCTGGTCGACGGTGCGGTCACCGAGGTCCGTCTTGTACTTCGGCAGGTCCTTCGGGCCGATCTGGCGGATCATGTCCAGGTTGCCGGACAGGAGGTCCTGGTACGCGGCCTCGACGGTCGCGTAGTTCTTGAACAGGATGCCCTTGTTCTTGGCCTTGTTCGGACCCTGGTAGTCCGGGTTGGCCTTGACCTGGATGAGCTTCTTGTGGTCCCACTTCTCGAAGACGTAGGGACCGTTGCCGACCGGCGCCTGGCCGAACGCCTTGGTGTCCTTGTAGAACACCTCGGGCAGCGGGGCGAAGGTGTAGTAGCCGAGCTTGTACTCGAAGTACGGAACCGGCTTGTCCAGCTCGATCGTGAAGGTGGTGTCATCCACCGCCTTCAGACCGGACATCTCCGCGCCCTTCGGGTCACCCTTCTCAGGGTGGACGTCCGCGTAGCCCTTGATGTCCTCGAACCAGAAGGCGTTCTGCTGGTTGTTCTTGATGTTGGCGTACCAGTTCCACGCCTTGATGTACGACTCGGCGGTGACAGGGGTGCCGTCGTGGAACTTCCACCCGGGCTTGAGCTTCACCGTCCACGTCTTGTTGTCGTCCGACTTCACGGACTCGGCGTTCGTGTAGACGATGTTGCCCTTGGCGTCGAACTCCAGGAGCTGGGTGAACAGCGCCTGGATGACGTAGCTGCCGAGCGACTCGTTGGTGTCAGCCGGGATCAGCGGCTTCTGCGGCTCGCCGACGTCGACGGAGACGTAGCCCGCGGGCTTGCCCTTCTCCTTCGAGGCCGAGTCGCTGCTGTCGTCGTTGCCGCCGCCACAGGCGGTCGCGGCCAGGGCGATGATTGCCGCTCCCGCGACCCACTTGGCGCTCTTGGCACCGCGCATGGGTTTCCTCCTCATGAGTCCACTTTTGACTACAAGAGGGGCACTGCAGAGATCCACCGACACCCCTGACGGTGATCGTTTCCAGTGCCCCGAGTGTGCTCGTGAGTCCGCACTCCCCACAGTGCGCCGACCCATTGACCCGAGCTCAATGGAGCCAACTATTAAGGAACACCGGGCTGTAAACCACACTTAAAGGGTCTCGGTTTGACAACATCAGGAAGGCACGGTTGCCCGAAATCCGGACAAAGCGATCCCAGACAGACACCCCCGAAACGGACCGTTAACACATGTTCCGGAGAGCGACGCCCGATAACCGGACACCTCGGTCGGAAAAACCGTTTGACGAAAGGCCCGGGCCCCCACAGTCTCTGCGGGGGCCCGGGCCTCAGGACGACGGCTCTGCGCCGAGGGACCGCCGGCGGACGCCGGCCGTCCGGTTCAGCCGTTCTTCGCGCGCGAGGCCGTGCGGCCACGCTGCTTCTGGTCCAGGACGACCTTGCGGATGCGGACCGTCTCCGGGGTCACCTCGATGCACTCGTCCTCGCGGCAGAACTCGAGCGACTGCTCCAGGGAGAGCTTGCGGGCGGGCACCACGTTCTCCGTGGTGTCCGCGGAAGCCGCACGCATGTTGGTGAGCTTCTTCTCCTTGGTGATGTTCACGTCCATGTCGTCGGCGCGCGAGTTCTCACCGATGATCATGCCCTCGTAGACCTCGGTGCCCGCCTCGGTGAAGATGACACCCCGCTCCTGGAGGTTGACCATCGCGAACGGCGTCACCGTGCCGGCGCGGTCGGCGACCAGCGAGCCGTTGTGACGGGTGCGCAGCTCGCCGAACCACGGCTCGTGGCCCTCGAAGATGGAGTGCGCGATGCCCGTACCGCGGGTCTGCGTCAGGAACTCCGTACGGAAGCCGATGAGGCCGCGGGAGGGGACGATCCACTCCATGCGCACCCAGCCCGAACCGTGGTTCGTCATCGTCTCCATGCGGCCCTTGCGGGTCGCCATCAGCTGGGTGATGGCGCCGAGGTGCTCCTCGGGGGAGTCGATGGTCATGCGCTCGATCGGCTCGTGCGTCTTGCCGTCGATCTGCTTGGTGACGACCTCGGGCTTGCCGACCGTCAGCTCGAAGCCCTCACGGCGCATCTGCTCGACCAGGATCGCCAGCGCGAGCTCACCGCGGCCCTGGACCTCCCAGGCGTCGGGGCGCTCGGTGTCCAGGACGCGGAGCGAGACGTTACCGATCAGCTCGCGGTCCAGACGGTCCTTCACCTGGCGGGCGGTGACCTTGTGGCCCTTGCCGCCCTTGCCGACCAGCGGCGAGGTGTTCGTGCCGATGGTCATGGAGATGGCCGGCTCGTCGACCGTGATCAGCGGGAGCGCGATCGGGTTCTCGGGGTCGGCGAGGGTCTCGCCGATCATGATGTCCGGGAAACCGGCGACGGCGCAGATGTCGCCCGGGCCCGCCTTCTCGGCCGGCTTGCGGGTGAGCGCCTCGGTCATCAGGAGCTCGGTGATGCGCACGTTGGACATCGTGCCGTCACGCTTGATCCAGGCGACCGTCTGGCCCTTGCGCAGCTCGCCCTGCTCGACGCGGCAGAGCGCGATGCGGCCGAGGAAGTTGTCGGCGTCGAGGTTGGTGACGTGGGCCTGCAGCGGGGCCTCTTCGTCGTACTCGGGGGCCGGGACGGTGGAGAGGATCGTCGTGAAGAACGGCTCCAGGTTGTCGCTGTCCGCCGGGACGGTGCCGTCCTCGGGCTTGGTCAGCGACGCGACGCCGTCACGGGCGCAGGCGTAGACGATCGGGAACTCGATCTGGTCCTCGTCGGCGTCCAGGTCCAGGAAGAGGTCGTACGTCTCGTCGATGACCTCGGAGATCCGCGAGTCCGGCCGGTCCGTCTTGTTGATGCAGAGGATGACCGGCAGCTTGGCCGTCAGCGCCTTGCGGAGCACGAAGCGGGTCTGCGGGAGCGGGCCCTCGGAGGCGTCGACCAGCAGGACGACCGCGTCCACCATCGACAGACCACGCTCGACCTCGCCACCGAAGTCGGCGTGGCCGGGGGTGTCGATGATGTTGATCGTGATCGGGTCCCCGCCGTCCTTGGGGTGATACTTCACCGCCGTGTTCTTGGCGAGGATCGTGATGCCCTTCTCACGCTCCAGGTCGTTCGAGTCCATCATGCGTTCGTCGAGGTTCTCGGCAGCGTGCGCCGCGAAGGCGCCCGCCTGCTTGAGCATGGCGTCGACCAGGGTGGTCTTGCCGTGGTCGACGTGGGCGACGATGGCTACGTTACGGATGTCGTGACGCGTGGGCATGGGTGGCTTGCGCTTCTCTCGCTCGGGGATCAGGCGTCTCAGTCGGTCTCGAGTCCGCGTACGCCCGCCGGGCGGCACGCCACGGCTAGTCCCATGGTACGGGCCCGACGCGTCCGGAGCTTCCCGGCCCGATCCGCGGGGCCGTTCTCCAGTCACTGTTCAGCCGGTATTCAGCTGGTATCCAGCCATCGTCCGGCCGGTGGGGACCGGCCGTCACGGGGGTGCGGGGGGTGGGAGGCCCGGGTCTGGGCGGACAACACCTTGCCCGCCGGCGGCACCGGCGGGCAAGGGACTTGAGCGGGTTCTGAGGTTCGAAAAAATGCGTGTGACCTGCTACTTCTTACGATTCGCGGTGGAAACTTCCGCTTGTCACCGGGTGAATCCGATGTCTTCGTAGCGGGGCGTGGCGAAGCCGAAGGCGCCGACGTTCGCCAGTTTCTTGTCGACGGCGACCAACTGTGGCCGCTGATACAGCGGAATCGATCCGGCGGCGGCCCAGATGCGGGCGTCCGCCTGCTTCAGCAGCTCCCGTGAGGCGTTCACGTCGAGCTCGGAGACGGCCCGGTCGAAGAGCTGGTCGATGTGGTCGGAGCCCACCCGGGTGTAGTTCTGCTCGACGAGCAGCGAGCCGTCGGTGGCGGGCTCCGGCTTGGCGAAGATCGGGCGCCCGTCGGTCGCGGGGTAGGCGGTGGCCGGCCAGGAGTACAGGGCGAGGTCGTAGTCGCCGGAGGCGACGTGGTCCGTGAAGTAGCTGTCGTCGGGGACCTTGGTGATCACCGTGCCGACGCCGATGGCGTCCAGCATGGCGACGATCTTCTCGCCGACCCCGCGCAGGGACTGCGAGCCCGGGCCGGACGGGAGTACGAAACGCAGGGTGAGCGGCTTGCCGTCCTTGCCGAGACGGCCGCGCAGGGAGGCCGGGGCGGGAGCGGGGGTGCCGGCGGGTGCGTAGGCGCCCGCGGCACCACCCTGCCGCTGGTCCCGGGCGGTGGCCCCGGCGGCGTCGTCGCCGGTGGCTTCGAGGGCTCCGGCCCGGCGCCGCGCCCCGCCGTGGGCCACCGCCGTGCGGGCCCCGGAGGCGGAGGCCGGCGCGGGGTGGTCGCCCGGCTTCCCGTCGTCGCCGACGATGTAGAGCCCCTCGTCGCGGGAGGCCTTGTCGTCCTTCTCCTCCTCGGCCGCCTTCGCCTCCCCCTCGCCGGCCTTCTTACCGCTCTCGGCCTTCTTCCCCTCTTCGGCCTTCTTCCCCTCCTCCGTCTTCTTGTCCGCCTCACTGCCGGCCTTGGTGTCCCCGGGCTTGCGCACGGCCCCGCCCACGGTCCAGCCGGCGTCCGCCAGGAGCGCCTGCGCCTCCTTGGGGTCCTGGTCGCCGAGCGCGCCGCTGCCGTCCCGGTACGCCGGCTGCCCGGCCAGGGCCAGGTGGCTGCCGGGCGGCTTCGCGGGCAGGCCCAGCGGCCTGAGCACCGTGTCGGCGAGTTCCTGGCGGTCCAGGGCGCGGGCGATCGCACGGCGCACCCGGTCGTCGGCGAGGGGCCCGGACTCACCGTTCAGCGCCAGCTGCGTGTAGGCGGGCTCCAGGGACTTGCGTACGGCGAAACCGGCCAGGGACTTCTGCTCGGCCGCGTACACCGCCACGGCCTCGCGGTTCTTCGCCCGGGCGGCCTGCGCGGCCTCGGCGGCCTCCTCGTCCGACCCGTGGGCCAGAGCCCAGGAGCGCAGCGCGGCGGCCGGGGTGATGTCGGAGCCGGGGCCGTGCGCGGGCGGCTGCCCGTTCCCGCCGCGGTAGCGGGCGGCCCGGGCGACGGCGTTCGCGGTGGCCGGGTCGATGTCGGCGACGTCCACCGTGCCCTCGGTCAGGGCCTCGGCGCGTTTCTTCGGGTCGACGGCCCGGAAGACGAGGGATTCGAGCTTGGCCTCGTCGCCCCACCAGCGCGGGTTCCGGTCCAGCGTGACCGTCCCCTCGTCCTTGTTCACCTTGCGCAGGCGAAACGGTCCTGCGGTGTTCTTGAGGGCGGCCCTGGCTCCGTCGTTGAAGGTGCCGGGCGAACCCGTCACCTCCTTCGGGTACAGCGGCGAGAAGAGCGAGCGCCAGTCCCCGTACGGCTTGGCGAACGTCACCCGGACCTGGAGGTCGTCCTTGCCGCGTTCGATCTTCTCGATCCGCTCGTACCCCGCGTTCCGCGCGGTCCAGAACGCCGAGTCCTTGCCGCTCAGCGCGCGCCACTGGGCGACGAAGTCGGGGGCCCCGATCTCCCGGCCGTCGCTCCACACGGCTTGCTGGTTGAGCTTGTACAGGACGACCTGCTTGGGCTCCCGCTCGATGACCTTCGCCGACTCGAGGTAGTCCGGGTTCAGCTGCGGCTCGCCCCGCGCGTCGAGCGGGAAGAGGGTGGGCAGCAGGGCGCCGGTGATCCGCGTGGTCGCACCGTCGGCGTCGGCCTGGAAGGCGTTGAGGGTGGCGGGCACCGCGTCGATCGCCCAGGTGAGCTCGGACCCCGCGGCGACCACCTCCCGTGACGCCGGTGCGATGTCCTGGCCCGCGGCCACGGCGACGGGGTCCTCGCCACCCGAGCTGCAGCCCGCCAGTACCGGGACGGTGAGCACGCCCGTCGCCAGGAACGCGAGGGAGCGGCGTGTGCGGGCCGTCCCGCGTGGGACGCCGACGTGGGCCATGGCTGATACCTCCGGGGCCGGCCCGGCCCACCCGTACCGGAATGGACCGGATTATGCGTTTAGGTGGCATGTACGTTGATCACACTGGTTCGCTGGTCCACTGAACGCTCCTCCCCGCGCGAGGGCCGGCAGACATGGCCGGTGGGGCCTCCGACATCACCCGCGCGGCCCCGCGGCCCGTCCCGCCCGCCTCCCCGGCGGGTCCGGCGGTGCGGCGGGAGGCGCGGGTCCGTCCTGCCCGACGGACCACGCACGGTGCACCCCTGCCGGACCCGGCCGCCTTCACCAACGGGGTGGTCACCCCGCACGCCTCGTTCCTCGCCCTGCCGTACGCACCGGGCGAGGCGGTGGCCAACCTTCTGGCGCCGGCCCGTGACTTCGGGGCCTACGACGAGGGATACGGCTTCCGGGACTCCGTCAACGTCTCCACCGGCCGGGTCAGCGACTTCGTGCTCGCCCTCGACCAGGGCATGATCGCCGCCGCCCTGGCCCAGGCGCTCCGGCCGGGACTGCTGCAGCGGCCGTTCCGCACGGGTGGCTTCCGCTCGCGGGTGCGCCCGCTGCTCACCCGGGAACGCTTCAGCATCTGAGCGGCCTCCCGGAAACCACGTCGGCGGCCCCGCGCCGACCGCTCTCCGGCGTCCCGGCCGGCCACGTCACCCGACCGGCCCTGAGCGCGGGTGGCGGGGCCGGGGAAGGGTTGCCGGGTCGCGGGTCCGGAAAGGCGGACATAGCCTCCCGAATGTGACGCCGTCCGCACGCCGTATCCCGATACCCCGGCCTTCGGCTCCCGGCAGCCTCCTGCTCGCCGCACTGGCGGCCACGCCGGCCGCGCTGTGCTGGGTGACCGTGACCGCCGCCCCGGGCGCCCGCGCCGACGAGCGGGCGGTCCTGTCCCCCGCCGGGCGGAGCACCGGCGAGCCGGGGGCACACGGTGCCCGGGAACCGCGGGCCGTGGCCGCGTTCGACGGGGGGTCCGGGAAGCGCGGGGTCCGGCCGTCCGGGGCGTCCGCGCGGAGCTTCTCCGGGTCCGGCCCGGGTGCCCGGACCTGGACCTACGGGAGCGTCGTGCCCGCGGCGACGGGTCCCGGGGCCCTCGGGGCCGGCGACCACTCCGACGCGGGCAGCGCGGTGAACCTGATCGTGCCCGTCGCCGTGCTCGTCGCCGCCCTGCTGACCGCCCTGTACGCCTCCACGCGGCGCAGGCGGCGTACGACGATCCGGACCACGCCTGCGGCGACCGGCTGGGGCGGCGTCGGGGCGGCCGGGCCCCAGGCCCCGCTGCCGCTCCTCGACGCCCGGACCGCGGCCGATCTGGTCGACACGGACGACGCCGTGCACACGAGCGAGGAGGAGCTGGAATTCGCCCTCGGCCGGTACGGCGAGGAGGCCGTGGCGCCGTTCGCCGAGGCCCTCGACCACGCCAGGGACGAGCTGGCGGCCGCGTTCCGGTTGCGGCAGCGGCTCGACGACGGGTTCCCTGAGGGTGAGGCCACCCGCCGTCGCCTGCTGGAGGAGATCGTGCGCCGGTGCGCGGACGCCAACAGCCGTCTGGACGCGGTCACCGAGGACTTCGACCGGCTGCGCGGCCTGGAGCAGCACGCCGCGCAGGCCGTGGCCGCCGCCGAGGCGGCGTTCAGCGGTCTGGCGGACCGGGTGGCCGCGGCGGAGGCGGCCCTGGACGGGATGGCGGAGCGGTACGGGGAATCGGCCACCGCACCTGCGGCCGGGGATCTCGCACGGGCCCGGGAGCGGATGGCCTTCGCGACGACCGGCCTCGACCGGGCCCGCGCGGCCGTGGACGGGGGCGCCGCCGCCGAGGCGGCGGTGTACGTGCGCGCTGCCGAAGGGGCGATCGGGCAGGCCTCCACGCTGGTCGGCGCCGTGCGGCGACGGGCCACGGAGCTGGCCGAGGCGGCGGAGAAGCTCCCCGGGGTGCTCACCGGGGCGGAGACCGACCTGGCGGAGGCGGCCGGGCTGCTCGACGGCACCTCCGAGGACGCGCCGGCCGCCGAGGTGGGGGCCGTGGCCGCACGGGTCCGGGCGGTGCTCGACGACGTGGACGGGGACCTGCGGGCCGGCCGGTACGACCCCGTGGACGCCCTGCGCAGGGTCGGGGAGGCGGACACGGCTCTGGACGCGGCCCTTGCCGACGCCCACGAGCTGGAGCACGGCAGCCTGCGGGCGCGCACCCTCCTGGAGGGGTCGATGCTCACCGCGCGTTCGGCGATCTCCGCCGCGGCGGACTACATCTCCACCAACCGGGGGGCCGTCGGCTGCCCGGCCCGCACCCGGCTCGCCGAGGCGCGGCGGAAGTGGCGGCGGGCCACCGGGCTCCCCGAGGCCGGCGATCCGCGGGGCGCCCTGGCCGAGGCGCGGCACGCGGACGCGCTGGCCGTCCGGGCACGGAGCCTGGCCGAGCAGGACGTACGGGACCATCTCGCCCCGGAGGGGCCGGACGGTTCGTACGGCTCCGGCGACGGTACGGGCGGTGCCGTGCTGGGAGGGATCCTCCTGGGCGGGCTGTTCGGCGGGAACGGCGGCCCCGGGGAGGGATTCGGCGGTGGTCCGGGCAGTTTCGGCGGTGGGGGCACGCGTGGCCGGAGGGGAGGGGAAGGCCCGTTCCTGACCGACGGCCCGTGACCGGCACGTTCCGACGAGGAGACGACGACGCCATGCCCAAGCAGACGGTTCTCGGCCGTGCCACCCAACTGGCACGGGCCGATGTCAGCACCCTTCTCGCCCAGGCGGAAGACCCCCGGAAGATGGCGGACCAGCTGATCCGCGAGTACGCCCGCACCATCGCGCAGGCGGAGGAGGCGGTGGCCGCCACGATCGGCGGCCTGCGGCTGATGGAGCAGGACCGCAGGGAGGACGTCGACTCCGCCCGCGAGTGGGGTCAGAAGGCCCTCGCGGCCAGCAGGAAGGCCGACGAGCTGCGGGCCGGGGGTGCGGGGCCGGACGCCGACAGGTTCGACACCCTGGCCAGGGTGGCGCTGGGGCGGCAGCTCCAGGCGGAGCAGGAGGCGAGGACGGCCGAACCCGCCATCGCTTCCCAGCAGGTCGCGGTGGACAAGCTGCGGTCGGGCCTGGACCGGATGCGCGCGAAGCTGACCCGGCTCACGTCCGAGCGCGACGCACTCGCCGGGAGGGCCCGGTCCGCCCCGACGCGGAACAGGATGACGGACGCGGTCAGGACGATCGACGTCCTGGATCCGGCGACCGAACTCGGCCGCTTCGACGACAAGGTGCGGCGCGAGGAGGCACGGGCGGTGGGCGGGCAGGAACTCCCGGCATCGACCCTGGACGCCGAGTTCGAGCAGGTGGAGAGCCTCGGGAACGACGCGGAGGTCGAGGCCCGCCTCGCCGCCCTCAAGTCGGGCTGAGGCGGGCGGGCCCGGACGGACCGAAACGGTCGACGCGGAAGGGTGCGCCCGGCAGGGACGGGTGCCGGTCCCTGCCGGGCGGCCCCAGGCGGGGGCAGGCGGGCGCGGAAGGACCTGGGCGCGACCCTGGCCCCGGCGGCCCGGCTCCGTCGTGGGCCGGCACGGACGCACGGACGAACGCGAATCCGGCGGCACGGCAGCCCCCGCACCGGAACCGGCACGGACACACGGACAAGCGCGAATCCGGCCCGGCAGACCCCGCACCGGAACCGGCACGGACACACGGACGAGGGCCGGTCGTGGCCGGGTGGTCCGTCGTGGCCGGGTGGTCCGGGGCCTCCGTAGGCGGCCGCGGTCTTCCTCAGTACATGCTCATCAACTGCTCGACGGAGAGTTCGGCGGCGGGTTCGCCGTCCGGCAGCGCGAGTTCGAACCACACCGTCTTGCCGCGCGGAGTGCGCCGCGATCCCCAGGCGGCGCTCAGCAGTCCGACCAGTTGCAGGCCGCGCCCGCCCTCGTCGGTGTCACGTGCGCGTCGGCGCCGCGGCTGGACCAGCCCCGCGTCCCAGACCTCGCAGACGAGGGTGCGGTCGCGCAGCAGTCGGAGCCGTATCTCGCCCTCGCCGTAGCGCAGGGCGTTGGTGACGAGTTCACTGACGAGCAGTTCGGTGGTGTCCACCAGGTCGTCCAGGCCCCAGGCGGTGAGCTGGGTACGGGCGAGCTCACGGGCCCGGCCCACGGAGCGCAGCTCGCGCGGAAGCCGCCAGTCACCCACCGCTTCCGCGGGCAGCCCCTGGATACGGGCCATCAGCAGCGCGATGTCGTCCTCGCCGTGCCCCGTGTCGAGGGTCGTCAGCACGTGGTCGCAGACGTCCTCCAGGAGAGGCGACGGCTGGGCGATGACGCGCCGGAACGCCTCCAGGCCCTCCTCGAGCGGGTGGTCGCGGGACTCGACGAGCCCGTCGGTGTAGAGCGCGAGGAGAGCGCCCTCCCGCAGTTCCACCTCCACCTCCTCGAACGGTTCGCCGCCCACGCCGAGCGGCATGCCCGGCGGTACGTCGAGAAGCAGGGCGGGCTCCCCGGGTTCGACCACCAGGGGCGGGAGGTGGCCCGCGTTGGCGAAGGTGCACCGCCGGGTGACGGGGTCGTACACCGCGTACACACAGGTCGCCAGATAGACCTCGGAGAGGTCGGCCTCACGCGACTTGTGGGCGGCCCGGGAGGGCCACTGCGCGCCGCCGCCCCCGCCGAACCCGTCGCCGCGCCCCCCGCCACCCGGGGTGCCGAGCCCCCGGGCGACCTCGTCGAGCGCGGACAGCACCTCGGCGGGTTCCAGGTCGAGCAGCGCCAAGGTGCGTACCGCCGTGCGGAGTTCGCCCATCGCCACTGCGGCCCGCAGCCCGCGGCCCATGACGTCGCCGACCACCAGCGCGGTGCGGTGGCCGGGGAGTTCGATCACGTCGAACCAGTCGCCGCCGACCTCGGTGGCGGTGTTGCCCGGCAGATAGCGGCAGGCGATGTCGAGGCCGGCGGCCTCGGGGTCGCCCGGGGGGAGCAGGCTGCGCTGGAGGATGAGCGCGCGCTCGTGCTCGCGGCGGTACAGGCGGGCGTTGTCGATGCAGACGGCGGCACGGGCCGCCAGCTCCGTGGCCAGGGCCCGGTCCCGTTCGCCGAAGGTCTCGCTGCCCTTGGTCCGGGAGAACTGCACGAGGCCGACGACGATGTCGTGCGCGACCATCGGCACGGCGAGCGTGGAGTGGACGAAGCCGCGTTCGTCCCCGGGTACGTCGGTGGCGCGCCGGGTGCGCAGTGCGACGGAACAGGGCGAGTGGAACGGGTAGTGGTGGACCGCCCCGAGCGCCGGCGGGCCCATGTCCTCGCCGGGGGCCGTGCCGCTCCCGGGGAGGACACCCGGCAGGGCGTCGGACACGGCACTGGCCTGAGCGACCCGTCGCAGCTCGGCTGAGCCGCTGCCGGACTGCTGGTGGTGGTACCGGCCCCAACTGCCCGGCGCGGCCTCCTCGCCGGTGAGCAGCCCCTGGTAGAGGTCGACGGAGGCGAGGTCGCAGAAGCCGGGTACGGCGACGTCGAGCAGTTCCCGGGCGGTGGTCTCCAGGTCGAGCGAGTTGCCGATGCGCGCGCTGGCCTCGTTGAGCAGGGCGAGGTTGCGACGGGCGCTGGCCGCCTCGCGGGCGGCGATGTGCCGCTGCGTGACGTCGATGGCGAGTGCGGCGATGCCGATGGGCCGCCCGGAGCGGCTGTGCACCCGGTAGAGGTTCATGGACCAGTGGCGCCGGTCCGCGGAGCCGGGCGGCGTGCCGACGAGCTGGAGGTCGGTGACGGCGTTCCCGGTTTCCAGGACGCGCTCCAGTGTGGCGGAGAGACGGTCGGCCTCGGGCCTCGTCAGGTAGTCCGAGACGGTGCGGCCCCGGTGGTCGTCGGCCTTCCCGCCGAAGACGGTGACGAACCGCTGGTTGGCCCGGACGACGGTGAAGTCCGTGCCGAAGAGGACGAAACCGAAGGGAGATTGACCGAATATCGCCTGCGAGGCCGCCAGGTCCGTCTCGATGCGCCGCAGCGCCCTGACGTCCACGACGATGCAGAGCGCGGCCCGTTCACCCGCCCGGCTCTCGCTCGGCATGACGTAGATCTCGGCGAGTCCGCGGACACCGTTCTCGCCCGGCATCCGGAAGGGTACGAGACCCGTCCACTCCTTGCCGTCGAGGATCTCGCCGACCCGCCGACGGGCGCCCGCCCGCAGCTCGGCGGGCATGAACGCCTCGACCGGATCTCTGCCCACCGCGTCGCGGGAGGCCATGCCGAAGAGACCGGCGGCCCGCCGGCTCCACTGCTCGATCAGCCCGTCGGGCCCGATCGAGAAGGAAGCGACCCTGATGTAGTCATAGATCGAGCCAGGCGGGCTGCTCTGCCACAAGACGTCGCCCGCTGTCCCAGGTATCTCGCTCACGCGACCGTCCCCTCCAGCTCACACACCGGACCGGTCCTGCACGCAGTATTCAGCACTACGGGCCCCACCGGCACGGCGTTCACGATCACAGCACGGTCTCAGTCCCTTTCAGCCAGGTCCTGCCCGACCTCCGGTGATCGTGTGCGTTCCTCCCACTCCTAACCAGGCAGGGGCAGCTCGAACCACACCGTCTTGCCGCTCTTTCCGTGCCTGGTCCCCCAGCGGCGCGCGGAACACGCCATGAGCCGCAGTCCCCGTCCGGTCTCGTCATCGGGTCCGGCACTGCGTTCGGTGGGCGGATCCGGAACCGGATCGGAGACTTCCACCAGCAGCCCCCGCGGCCCGGCCGGGCCCGTGCCGGGCAATGCGTCCGGTACGGTACCGGGCGCCCGGCCGCCGGGACACGGGCGCACCACCCGGACACCGATGGGCCCCGAGGCGTGGCGGAGGGAGTTGGTCACCAGCTCGCTGACGAGCAGGACCGCCACGTCACCCACCGCGTCGGCCATACCCCAGTGGTGCAGGGCGTCACGTACGGCGTGCCTGGCGCTGCGCACCGAGCCCGGCACCGCCGGAAAGCTCCACGCGGCGCTCTCGCCTTCGGTATCGGTCACGCCGCTCACTTCCCAGGGCCGGCGGCAGCGGGGGCACTCCCCTTCCAGGGGAATCTATCCACCACATACCCATATTCCGGACAACTTAGCGTGTCCGGCGGAGGGTGGGGCGAACGGGCGCAGCCACGGTCCGCACGGTGGCAGCCCCTCAGCCGCTCAGCGGCGCGAGGCCGCCCGCAGCCGGCGTACGGCTTCGGCCACGGCGGGGCGGTCCTGGTCCAGCCAGTCGACGGTGTCCACCTCGTCCGGCGCGAGCCAACGGAGTGCGTCGTGGTCCTCCAGCGGGCGGGGCTCGCCCGAGATCAGACGGACCGTCCACACCTGGAGCACATAGCCGGGCTTCAGCGGCCACCGGCCGGGAAGGCGTTCCAGCGGCTCCGCCTCCACACCGAGCTCTTCCCTGAGCTCGCGCACGAGGGCCTGCTCGCCGCTCTCACCCGGCTCCATTTTCCCGCCGGGCAGTTCCCAGCGGCCGGCCAGCTCCGGCGGGGCGCTGCGGCGGGCGGCCAGGAGCCGCCCCGCATCGCACACGGCCCCGGCCACCACCACGGATTCGTTCATGGGGCGGAGCGTAACCGCCCGGACGGACGGGCTCCTTCGCCCTGGCGGTTTCGCTCCGGCCCCGGTGCCCGGCTTCGATGCCCGGCTCCGTCGTGCACGCAAGTCGTGCACGCACGTCGTGCCTGTGTCAGCTGTGCGTGTCAGCCGTGCGTGTCAAAGGGTGTGCGCTCTACCCGAGCCGCTCCACCCAGTACAACTGCTCGTGTCCGTGCCGGTCCAGGTCGTCCGCCGTCTTCTGCGCCTCGTCCTGCGTGGCGTAACGGCCGACGCGGTACCTGTTGCCGTTGTCGTCCTGCCTGATCACCAGCCAGGGGAGCACGGCCCCACCGTCGGTCATCGCGCCCCTCCCCAGCATGTCGCCCCTCTCCCTGACGGCGTGCACGTCTCTAAGGATCCCCAGGAAACCGCAGTACGCATATGCCCGAGCGTACGCCTGACCTTTACTCAGCGGATGCGTGTTTACACAAAGAGATACGCATCCGGCCATACCCGTGGGGCGCACCCGGCCGGATGCGCCCCCGCGCGGCAGCACCGCGGGCGTGAGCCGGGGCTGCCCGCACCCTGGGTGGCGGTATCAGGACGGGCCCGTCCGAGGTCCTCCGCACCAGGCGGCCCCGCTCACGCCTCCGCTCCCCCGCGGGCCGGTGAGCAGCACACGGGCAGACCCGTCCCGCACGGGCGGGGCCGCCGTCGGCGACGACCGGCGGTGCGTACACCGCCCCGCACGCCGCACGTGCGCGGGCCGCGAACGTCGGTGGCCCGGGCGCCGGGGGCGTCCACGGCGTCGGGTGTGTGTGCCCCGGTCGCGGCGCCTCGCCCGTGGAGCCCGGCGATGTCCGCCCTCGGCGACTTTCCGTCGGCCCGTCCGGTGCACAGGGGTGAACGGGAAGCGGAGGCCGAACGCGCCATCCCGTCACGGCCGGGGAGTGCCTGCCGGTGCCCGGCCTCCGAGGGGCGGCGACTCCGCAGGGAGCCCGCCGGACCGGCCTCACGGCCGGCGGTCGTCACAGCCGCCCACCGGTCAGCGGACCGGCAGGTGGTAGGCGATCCGGTAGCGGTCGGCGGGCACGATCACGTCGGCGGTCTCCACGGCCCGCCCCGACGCGTAGTACGTCCGCGCGATGACCATCACCACATGGCCGGGGACCCCGCCGAGCGCAAGGAGCTCTTCCGCCAGTCCCGGGCGTGCGCCGACCTCCTCCGCGACGTTGTCCACGACCACGTCGATCGCCGCCATCCTCTCCACCACGCCGCAGCCGCCCAGCGGGCCCTCCTCGGGCAGCATCACCGGCGTGCGCCCCGTGACGGCCAGCGGCTCCCAGGAGGTGGAGAGCATCATCGGCTCCCCCGCCTCGCGGAAGACGTACCGCGTGCGCATCACCCGGTCCCCCGGCTCGATGCCGAGACGCCCGGCGATCTCCGGGCCCGCCTCCTCCTGCTCACTGCGGGACTCCCAGGTGCCCTGCGCCCCGTCCGCCGTCTGCTCCTGGCGGAACGGGCTGGCCCCTCCCTCCGCCCGGTAGCCGGACCGGGCGATCCGGCGCGGGACCGGGCGCTCGCGCACGTACGTACCGGATCCCGACCTCCCCTCCACCAGCCCTTCGGCCATCAGCACCTTGCGCGCCTCGAGGGCGACCGTGTCCGAGACCCCGTACTCCTGGCGGATGCGGGCCTGGGACGGCAGGCGGGTACGGGGCGGCAGCGCGCCGTTGACGATCTTCTCCCTGAGATCGCTCGCCACGCGCAGATAGGCGGGCTGCTCACCGAAAGCCACAGGCCACTCCCAACAGGTTGACAGACAGCAACAGCCTGACAACCGTGGGTTGAGAATCGCAAGCACGGGCCAGAGTTTCACTCGATGTGATGATTCGACGCCGACCAGCGCAGGTACCCTGCGGCGCGTCAACGAGCCATTGACCACACGCGGCCCGGACCGCCGGGTGCCCGTGCGCAGCACGGCTCGCGCCCTCCCTCCCGTACCGGATCCACGCACGGCCACGGCGCCCTCATGCGCCCATGAGCGTCGTCCGGACGGCCTGCGCCTCGCGGGCGCGGGCGGGCTCACGACGAGGGCGACCCACGGGAGGCGCCCCTGCCCACCGGTGCACGGCGCCCGGGGCCGGGCAGGGAGCCGGGCGGGAGCGCCGACGGCCCGGCCCCCGACGGGCACGGGCGCCGGAACCGGGCCGCCGAGGCCCGTGCGACCGTGCCTCAGTCGGTCCAGTACGTGTCGTGCTTGATGAAGAACTCCGCCCGCTCCTTCTCCGGCCAGTCGGAGACCTGCGACACCTTCTCGAAGTACTCCTCACGCGGAGCCCCCGGTGTGAAGAGGAGCAGCATCGACGCCGGTTCGTCGGAGTCGTTACGGAAGGCGTGCAGCCCACCCTGGGGCACGTACAGGAAGTCCCCCGCAGTGGTGTCGGTCCACTGCTCGCCGTTGTAGATCCTTACCGTCCCGTCGAGGATGAAGAACGACTCCGATATCGACCGGTGGAAGTGCGTGGCCGGACCGCCCGCCCTGGGCGCCATGTTGATCCGGTACAGCCCGAACTCGCCGTGTGTGGTCTCCGTCGTCGCCAGGTAGTGCGTGCTGCCGCCGGTACGCGTCAGCAGATTCGGGGCGGTGTCCGCGGGGCGGTACTGCGCACTGATCTCGCCCTCGCCGTCCGTGTAGGTGGGTTCGGGGTACGACATGCGGTTCTCCCTGTCCTGGTCGGGCTGTCCGCCACCGCCGGAGCGGCGCCGGTCACCGGCCGCCGGTGGCGGCCGCTGTTCACTGTCGCCGGTCCGGGGCCCGGCCGCTCGTGGTTTCACGGCCACCCGCACCGCGCACACGACCACGCGAAGACCCGCGCGCCGTAACCGTGCCCGCGCCGCCGCCCTGCCTACCGTCGTACGGTGAGCCTCACGCGCTGGTGTCTCGTCACCTCTCTGGTCGCGGCCGCGTCGATCGCGCCCCTCCCACCCCGCTCGTACGCCGCGGGGCCGGGCCACGCCCCCGCGTGCGATCGGGCGGACTCCTCATGGGCGCCGGCGTCCACGGCCTTCGGCGAGGCCGCCGGGTACGACCCCTACGTGGGCAACGGCTACCTCGGCCACCGCGTGCCCGCGACCGGCGCCGGGTACGCGGCACCGGGCGGCAGGACCGGGTGGCCCCTGTACACACCACGGTACGACGGGGCCTTCGTCTCGGGGCTCTACACCCGCGACGAGGACCTCGCCGGCGGCCGCGAGGTACTGGCCGCGCTGCCCAGCTGGACCTCCCTCGACGTGCGCGTCGGCTCGGAGACGTACGGCACCGGCACGCCCGCCGCCCGGATCTCGCACTACCGCCAGAGCCTCCTCCTGCGCTGCGGCACAGTCGTCACCTCGCTGCGCTGGACCACCGCCGACGGCCGTGCGACCGACCTGACCTACGAGGTCCTGGCCGACCGCTCCGACGTGCACGCGGGAGCCGTACGCCTGCGGATGACCCCGCACTGGACCGGCACCGCGACCGTGGCGGGCCGCCTGGACACGCGCGGGGCGCGCCGGATCACGGTCGCGGACGACGGCACGTTCCGGACCCTGGGCACCGGCGTCGACGGGGCGGTCGTCCAGACCGGCAGCGGCACGGGCGTCCGAACCGTCCGCGTCCGGGCCGGCCACGCCTACACCTTCGAGAAGTACGTGGGCGTCGACACCTCCCTCACCTCCCGCACACCGCTCGCCTCCGCCCGCGCTGCCGCGCGCCGCGCCGACCGGCGCGGCTGGGCCGGGGTGTTCGCCGACAACGCGGCGGCCTGGCGGCCGGCCTGGTCGGCAGGCGTCTCGGTGCCGGGCAGTACCGCCCTACAGGCCTGGCTGCGGGCAGCGCAGTACGGCCTGCTCGCCAGCAGCCGGCCCGGCTCCTCCGACAGCCTCGCCCCGGCCGGGCTGACCAGCGACGCCTACGCGGGCATGGTGTTCTGGGACGCCGAGACCTGGATGTACCCGGCGCTGCTCGCCACCCGCCCCGAGCTGGCGCGCTCGGTCGTCGAGTACCGCTTCCGCACCCGGCACGCGGCCCGCGCCAACGCCGAACAGCTGGGACACGCGGGTCTCTTCTACCCCTGGACGAGCGCGAGCAGGGGCCGGCTCGACTCCGAGTGCCAGAGCTGGGACCCGCCCCACTGCCTGACCCAGAACCACCTGCAGGGAGACGTGTCGCTGGCGGTCTGGCAGTACTACCTGGCCACCGGTGACCGCACCTGGCTCGCGGCCCGCGGCTGGCCGCTGCTGAAGGGCATCGCCGACTTCTGGCAGTCGCGGGCCACCGAGAACAGCGACGGCACCTACTCGGTGCACGACGTGGCGGGCCCCGACGAGTACAGCAACGGCGTCACCGACGGCGTCTTCACCAACGCGGTGGCCGCCACCGCCCTGCGCAACGCCACCCGCGCCGCCGCGGTACTCGGCCACCCGGCGCCCCCCGGCTGGAACCGGACGGCCGACGGGCTGCGCATCCCGTACGACCCCGCGCGGAAGCTGTTCCTCCAGTACGCGGGCTACAACGGCTCGACCATCAAGCAGGCCGACACCGTACTGCTCGCCTATCCGCTGGAGTGGCCGATGGAGGAGGGTGCCGCCGCCGCGACGCTGGACTTCTACGCCGCGCGTACCGATCCCGACGGGCCGGCGATGACGGACTCGGTGCACGCGATCGACGCAGCGGCGATCGGGGAGCCCGGTTGCTCCACGTACACGTACCTCCAGCGCGCCGTGCGCCCGTTCACCCGCGGTCCGTTCAGTCTCTTCTCCGAGGCGCGCGGCGAGAAGTCCGGCACCGAGGACCCGCTCGCCGGGTTCCCCGCCGAGGACTTCCTCACCGGTAAGGGCGGCTTCCTCCAGGTCTTCACGCACGGCCTGACCGGTCTCAGGCTGCGCGAGGACGGCGTACGGATCGACCCGCTGCTGCCGCCACAGCTCCGCGAGGGCGTGGAACTGACGGGCCTGCGCTACCGGGGGCGTACGTACGACATCTCGATCGGCGCCGCGCGGACGACGGTCCGGCTGACGGACGGCGCCCCGTTCACCGTCCACACCCCGCAGGGCCCGCGCCGCCTCTCCACGACGCTCACGCTCCGCACCCGCCGCCCCGATCTGGCCCCGACCTCCGACGCGGCCCGTTGCCGCCCCGCGAGGGCCACCTCCGAGACGCCCGGCCTCTACGCCGAAGCGGCGGTGGACGGCAGCCCGTCGACGGCCTGGTCTCCCGACGGCGCCACGGGCACCCTGACGGTGGACCTGCGCCGCACGGTCCCGGTCTCCTCCCTGGTCCCGCACTGGACCGACATCGCACCGGCCGCCCACACCCTGGAGACCTCGGTCGACGGCCGCACCTGGCGTCCCTTCCGGGCGGGCACCCCGGCCCGGCACGTACGGGTGACGGTCACCTCGGGGGACGCGGCGAAGCCCGCGGGGGTGACCGAACTGACCGTCGGCAACTGATCCGCTCGTCCGCGTCGGCTCTCCGCAGGCACGTAGGGGGCGTCCCCCGGCACACCGGAAGCCGGACACCGGACGATCATTAGCGATACCGGGCAGCGAGGACGGCGATCTCCTTGTCTCCTACCAGATGGACGAGGCGGTGCTCCTCGTCCATCCGTCGCGACCAGGCACCGCCCGTATGCAGCACCGATCCGGCACGGGGCACGTTCATCCCGCACGCACGGCCCGTCGAGGGACTTACCACGACACGACTCCACTGTGTACACATGACACACCCGGTACACTTGGGCGCATGACGCTGCCACTGCCCATAGAGTCCATCCGCGACGTGCGCGCACACCTGGCGGAGGTCGTGGAGCGCGCAGACCGCGACGACGTTCCCACAGTGATCACACGCCGGGGCAAGGAAGTCGCCGCCGTCGTGTCCATCGAGGTACTACGCAAGTACCAGGAGTGGGAAGAGCGCGAGATCAACCGCATCATCGACGAGCGCATGGCCAACCCCGCACCCGGCATCCCGATCGAGGACATCATGAGGGAGACGCTGGCGCGCAGTGAGTGAGTACCGAACCGTCTTCCACCCCGAGGCGCAGGCCGAACTGCGGAAGATCCCTCGCGAGATGGCGCTGCGCGTCCTGGCCAAGCTGACCGAGCTGGAGGGCGATCCTTTCGGCTTCAACACCACCGCACTGGTGTCCCAGCCTGAACGTCGCCGCCTCCGAGTCGGCAACTACCGCGTCGTCTACACGATCGACAACGGTGAGCTGGTCGTTTGGGTCGTCCACGTGGGACACCGCTCTACCGTTTACGACACCTGAAGCCAGCTGATGCAACATCAGGATATCCAGCACCCCTTCAGGTCTGCACGCATGACGAATCCAGCAACACGCAGTAGCGAATCAACCACACGTCGAAGCGGAATGTCTGCGGTCCGATCATGACCTGCGAAGGAACCCCATCCAGGGCCCTGACCAGCCATTTCTCCGTTGGCTCGCGTTGGCCTGCGACGGGCGCTTACGGGTGCCCTGCGGACTCTCTGCGGAGCGGACGGACACCCGTCCGCACAGTCCGCGCGGCCACGACACCCAGAGACTTACGACCACCGGTAGCATGGGCACCATGAGTAGTAGCAAGAAGTACTCGATCAGCCTGCCCGAGGAACTCGCCGAAGCCGCACGCGCCCACGTCGGGCCCGGCGGTTTCTCCTCCTACGTCGCCGAAGCCCTCGAACAACGGGTCGCCATGGACAAGCTCCGGGAGATCGCCGCCGACTTCGCGACCGACAATGACGAACTCACCCGCGAGGAGGTCGAAGCCGCCCGCGCGCTGCTGCGCCATGACCACCGGCAGGTCGGCGGGGCCGCAGCCTGATGCCCGGCACCCTACTGCTCGACAGTGAAGGCCTCTCCAAGCTCTACCGCAAGGACCGCACCGTCATGGCCCTGATCCAAGCAGCATCGGAGGAAGGCATCCGCGTGACCACAAGTGCCATGACCACTCTCGAGGCCGACTACGAGCGCATTCACCCCGCCCGAATCAAGTGGGTCCTCTCCCGCGTCGACGTTCACGACGTCACCAAGGAGATCACCGATCAGGCCGCAGCCCTCCTGCGCAGCCACCGCCTCCACGGCCACAAGTACGCCATCGACGCCGCCTTCGCCGTCATCGCCCGCACCGCACCCCAGCCGATCACCGTCCTGACCTCCGATCCCGAGGACCTGACGCTCCTGTGCGGCCCCGCCGTAGAGATCGCCAAAGTCTGAACGCCGACCGCAGTCGCACCAACCAGACCCGTCACCAACACCTCAGCGCTTCGCGACACAAGGACTCCACGCGGACGTACACCTGTGCCCGACCCACCGACAAGCGGGCCGGGCACATCTCTTGACCGCCCGTCAGACGTTGAAGCGGAACTCCACCACGTCGCCGTCCTGCATCACGTAGTCCTTGCCCTCCATACGCGCCTTGCCCTTGGCGCGGGCCTCGGCGACGGAGCCCGTTTCGATCAGGTCGTCGTACGAGATGATCTCGGCCTTGATGAAGCCCTTCTGGAAGTCGGTGTGGATCACACCGGCCGCCTCCGGAGCCGTGGCGCCCTTCTTGATGGTCCAGGCGCGGGCTTCCTTGGGGCCTGCCGTCAGGTAGGTCTGCAGGCCCAGGGTGTCGAAGCCGACGCGGCCGAGAGTGGCGAGGCCCGGCTCTTCCTGGCCCATCGACTGGAGCAGTTCGAGGGCCTCGTCGTCGTCGAGCTCGATCAGCTCGGACTCGATCTTGGCGTTGAGGAAGATGGCCTCGGCCGGGGCGACCAGGGCACGCTGCTCGTTCTTGAAGTCCTCGTCGACCAGTTCGTCCTCGTCGACGTTGAAGACGTACAGGAAGGGCTTCGTCGTCAGCAGGTGCAGCTCGTGCAGGAGGCGGCCCTTCTCCGTGCCGGCCGTGATGCCCTTGGCGAAGAGGGTGTCACCCGCCTCGAGGATCTTCTGGGCCTCCTCGACCGCGGCGAGCACCGCCACCTTGTCCTTCTGGAGCCGGGACTCCTTCGTCAGGCGGGGAACGGCCTTCTCGACGGACTGGAGGTCGGCCAGGATCAGTTCGGTGTTGATCGTCTCGATGTCGTCCTTGGGCGAGACCTTGCCGTCCACGTGGACGACGTTCTCGTCCTTGAAGGCACGGATGACCTGGCAGATCGCGTCGGACTCACGGATGTTCGCCAGGAACTTGTTGCCCAGGCCCTCGCCCTCGCTCGCGCCGCGCACGATGCCCGCGATGTCGACGAAGTCGACGGTGGCGGGGAGCAGCTTCTGGGATCCGAAGATCTCGGCGAGCTTGTTCAGACGGGGGTCGGGGACGCCCACCACGCCGACGTTCGGCTCGATGGTGGCGAACGGGTAGTTGGCCGCCAGCACGTCGTTCTTGGTCAGGGCGTTGAACAGGGTCGACTTGCCGACATTCGGCAGGCCGACGATTCCGATCGTGAGCGACACGTTGGCGACTTCCTGGAGTGAGGAGCGGGGCTGTGCGGGCGGGCCGGGAGTGGACCGATTCTCCAGTTTACGGGCGGGACGGCGCGCCCCGTCACGGGTGCGGAAGGGGGGAGGACGCCCCGGGGCCGAACGGACCCGTTTCGGCCGTGTGACGTCGAACGCAGGGCCAAGGTCGGCCAAAGCGCGTGTCCCACGCCCGAAAGAGCCCGCTTCGCGACCTAGGTTGTCCGGGTGGAGCAGCACAGGACACGTAGCCCGCAGCGCAGGCAGCCCCAGCAGGCCCCGCTGTCCCCGCCGGGCGGCCCCGGCGAGGCCGAGGCCGGCCCTCCGGTGGCGGTCACGGTCGCCCCGGCCGCGCCGGGCGCGAAACCGGCAGCGGGGCAGGGCCGCACCTCGGGGCGCAGGCCCCGGGGCGGACCGGTCGCGCCCGTGGTTCTCGCACTGCGCCGATTCCCCAACCCTCGGCTGACCGGTATCGGCGCGGGGCTCTTCGCGGCCCTGACCATGTTCCTGCTGGCCTGCCTCGACCGGCTGCTCCTCAGCGGCTCGGAGTTCGTGTTCGGACTGCTGTTCCTGCCGGTCAGCGCGCTGACCGCGCTCTGGGTACGACCCGCCGACCTGGTCACCGCGCCGATCAGCGTGCCCATCGCCTTCGCCTTCGGCGTGATCCCGATCGCGGGTGGCACGGGCGGTTTCGGCGGTCAGGCGATGGCGGTCGTCACCGCGCTCGCCGTCCAGGCGGGCTGGCTGTACGGGGGCACGCTCGTCGCGGGGATCATCGCCACCGTGCGCAAGATCCGGCAGATGCGGGAGCGGCAACGGCACCTGGCCAGGGCTGCCGCCCAAGGTGCCCGCCGCCCCCGCCCCTGAGCCCTCCCGGGCACTGCTCCGCAGTCGCGGGCTGTCCACCGAGGGGGCAACGGTGGCCCCCACGAGGTGCTCACCGACCTGCCACGAGGGGTCACTGCCCGCCACGGGGTGATCGGTCGCCGCCGAGACGGCCGACCACCGCCGAAGTGGTCAGTCGCGCGTACCGAGGTGGTCAGTCGCGCACCGAAGTGGTCAGTCGCGTGCCGCGGCCATGGCCGCACCCACGATGCCGGCGTTGTTCTGCAGCTGGGCCGGGACCATCTCGGCCCGTACGTTCTCGATCAGCGGCAGGAACTTCTCCGCCTTGCGGCTCACGCCCCCGCCGATGATGAAGAGCGCGGGTGAGAACAGCATCTCGACGTGGACCAGGTACTTCTGCACCCGGTGCGCCCAGTGCTGCCAGCTCAGGCCCTCGTCCTCCTTGGCCTTCGTGGAGGCCCGCTTCTCCGCGTCGTGCCCGTGCAGCTCCAGGTGGCCCAGCTCGGTGTTGGGGACGAGCTGCCCGTCGGTGAAGACGGCGCTGCCGATCCCCGTACCCAGCGTCAGCATGATCACCGTGCCCTTGCGGCCCCGGCCGGCGCCGAAGGTCATCTCGGCCACCCCGGCCGCGTCGGCGTCGTTCAGGATCGTCACGGGCTGCCCGATACGGTCGCTGAGCAGCTTCCGGGCGTCCACGTCGATCCACGCCTTGTCCACGTTGGCCGCGGTACGCGTGATGCCGGCGGTGACGACACCGGGGAACGTGATGCCGACCGGGCCCCGCCAGTCGAAATGGCCCACGACCTCGGCCACACCGTCGGCCACGCCCTCGGGCGTGGCCGGATGCGGTGTCAGTACTTTGTGGCGCTCCCGCGCCAGCTCTCCACGGTCCAGGTCCACGGGAGCTCCCTTGATCCCTGACCCGCCGATGTCCACACCGAAGATCTCCATGGAAACCACGGTACGGGGAGGTGGCGCGGATCACGCCACGGGGAGCGATCCGCGCGCCCCGCGGGCCGGTTGCCCGGGTGTTCGGCGTATCCGTTGCACCCGGACTGTCGGCTTCGCCCTCACTTCTCCGTACCACCGACGGATACGAGAGGGCTCACGCGGACCGGCGGAAGGCGGGCCGGCCGAAGGCGGGCCGGCGAGGATCCGCACGAGGGGGGTGTGCGGGACGCCGGCCGGCCGGGGCGCACCCGCCGTCGCCTGACGCGTCTACTGCGCCGAGAGCGCGGCCGCCTCGGCCCGCAGGTCGCGGCGGAGCTCCTTGGGCAGCGAGAAGGTGATGGACTCCTCCGCGGTCTTCACCGTCTCCACGTCCCCGTAGCCCCGCTGGGCCAGCCACTCCAGTACGCCGTCGACCAGGACGTCGGGGACCGACGCTCCCGAGGTGAGGCCGACCGTGGTGACGCCCTCCAGCCAGGCCTCGTCGATCTCCTCGGCGAAGTCCACCAAGTGCGCGGCGGGGGCTCCCGCGTCGAGGGCGACCTCGACCATGCGGATCGAGTTGGACGAGTTCTTCGAGCCGACGACGATGACCAGTTCGGCGTCCTCCGCGAGCTTCTTCACCGCGATCTGGCGGTTCTGCGTGGCGTAGCAGATGTCGTCGCTCGGCGGGGAGAGCAACTGGGGGAACTTCTTCTTGAGGGCGTCCACCGTCTCCATCGTCTCGTCGACGGAGAGGGTGGTCTGGGAGAGCCAGACGACCTTCGACTCGTCGCGCACGGTGACGTCGGCGACGTCCTCGGGCCCGTCGACCAGGGTGATGTGGTCGGGGGCCTCGCCGCTCGTCCCGATGACCTCCTCGTGGCCCTCGTGGCCGATCAGGAGGATGTCGTAGTCCTCCTTGGCGTAGCGGACGGCTTCCTTGTGGACCTTGGTGACCAGGGGGCAGGTCGCGTCGATCGTGGCCAGCCTGCGCTCGGCGGCCTCCGCGTGGACGGTGGGGGCGACGCCGTGCGCGGAGAACATCACGATGGAGCCCTCGGGGACCTCCGCGGTGAC
>NZ_MDKB01000002.1:754474-889511 GCF_001715295.1 Streptomyces griseus
GACGGCGATCACGGCACGGTCCACGCCGGCGCAGTAGCCACGGGGTGCTGCGAGGAGGACTCGGCGGGCAGGCGAAGCAGTCATGCGTCCCATCGTAAGGCCGTACCGAACAGGCGCCGGATCGACGGGCTCGGGAGACTGAAGCCCCGGGTGACGGGGCAGGCGAAGCGACGGAGGTCCTATGGCCGGCAGCAGCGCGGACGAGCAGAGACTGCGGCGCACACTCGGATTCCGGGACCTGGTGGTCTACGGACTGCTGTTCATCGCCCCGATGGCCCCGGTGGGCGTGTTCGGCACCCTGGACGCGAGGTCGGGCGGCGCCGTCGCACTGGTGTACGTGGTCGCGACGGTCGCGATGGCGTTCACCGCCTTCAGCTACGCCCAGATGGTGCGCGTCGCACCGCTGGCCGGCTCGGTCTTCGCCTACGCCCGCAAGGGGCTCGGCGAGGGGCCCGGTTTCATCGCCGGGTGGATGGCGATGCTCGACTACCTGCTCATCCCCGCCGTCGCCTATCTCTTCTCGGGGATCGCGATGAACGCGCTGGTGCCGGAGGTGTCGCGGTGGGTGTGGACGGCGATCGCGGTCCTCGTGACCACGCTGCTCAACCTCTGGGGCGTACGGGCGGCGGCCCGGGTGGGCTTCGCGGTGCTCGCCATGGAGATCGCGGTCCTGCTGGTGTTCGTGGTGTCCGCGGTGGTGGTGCTCGTACGGGACGGGGCTCAGCGCGGCTGGCTGACCCCGCTCACCGGGGACTCCGGGTTCTCGACGACGGCGGTGATCGGGGCGGTGTCCGTCGCGGTGCTGTCCTACCTGGGTTTCGACGCGATCGCCTCGTTCGCGGAGGAGGTCACCGGTGGCTCGGCGAAGGTGGCACGGGCGGTGCTGTTCTGCCTGGTGCTGGCCGGGGCGCTGTTCGTCCTCCAGTCGTATCTGGCGGCCTTGCTGGAGCCGGTCTCCTCGGCGGAGCTGGCGGCGGATCCGGTGAAGCAGGGACCGGCCTTCTACGACGCGGTCGACGCCTCGGTCGGGACCTGGCTGCACGACCTGGTGGCCGTCAGCAAGGCGGTCGGCGCCGCCTTCGCCGCGCTGGCGGGGCAGGCGGCGGCGGGGCGCCTGGTGTTCGCGATGGCGCGTGAGCGGCGGCTTCCGTCGTTCCTCTCCCGGATCGACGGCCCGTCCGGGGTGCCGCGGGTGGCGATCACGTGCGCGGCGGTCGTGACGCTGGTCGCGGCGGTGTGGGCCGCCCGGCGCGACGACGGCCTCGACCATCTGGTGTCGGTGGTGAACGTCGGGGCGCTCACGGCGTTCGTGCTGCTGCACGCGTCGGTGGTGGGGTGGTTCGCCGTGCGCCGCATGGAGGGCCCGCCCAGCTGGTGGCGCCATGTGGTGATGCCGGTGGTGGGCGCCGGGGTGCTGATCGCGGTGATCTGGGAGGCGACGGCCACCGCTCAGCTGGTGGGGCTGTGCTGGCTGGGTGTGGGGCTGGTGGTGCTCGCCGTCCAGTGGGGGCGCCGGACTGCCTGAGCGCGTGCGCGCGGGCGTGCCCCGGATGTCGGTACCGGCCGATACGCTCCCCCGTATGGCTCTCACTACGTCCCCGGAAGCCCCACTGCCCGTAGGCGACGTGTCGCGCCTGATCGGGGGGTGGATCGACCGGCTGGGCGCGGTCTGGGTCGAGGGACAGATCACCCAGCTGTCGCGGCGGCCGGGCGCGGGGGTGGTCTTCCTGACGCTGCGCGACCCGTCCCACGACATCTCGGTGAGTGTGACCTGCTTCCGGCAGGTCTTCGACCGGATCGCCGACGTGGTCACCGAGGGCGCGCGCGTCGTCGTCCTCGCCAAGCCGGAGTGGTACGCGCCGCGCGGGCAGTTGTCCCTGCGGGCGACGGAGATACGGCCGGTGGGCATCGGGGAGCTGCTGGTCCGGCTGGAGCAGCTGAAGAAGGCGCTGGCCGCCGAGGGGCTCTTCGCCCTGGACCGCAAGAGACCACTCCCCTTCCTGCCGCAGCTGATCGGGCTGGTCTCGGGCCGGGCGTCGGCGGCCGAGCGCGACGTCCTGGAGAACGCCCGCCGGCGCTGGCCGGCGGTGCGCTTCGAGGTGCGCAACACGGCCGTACAGGGGGTCCACGCGGTCAGCCAGGTGGTCCAGGCGGTGCGGGAGCTCGACGAGCTGCCCGAGGTCGACGTGATCGTCGTCGCCCGGGGCGGCGGCAGCGTGGAGGACCTCCTGCCGTTCTCCGACGAACAGCTGATCCGGGCGGTGGCCGCGTGCCGTACGCCGGTGGTGTCGGCGATCGGCCATGAGCCGGACTCCCCGTTGCTGGACCTGGTCGCCGATCTGCGGGCGTCCACACCGACGGACGCGGCGAAGAAGGTCGTACCCGATGTGGGTGAGGAACTCGACCGGGTGCAGCAGCTGCGGGACCGGTCGTTGCGCACCCTCCGGGGGCTGATCGACCGCGAGGAGCGGGGGCTGGCGCACGCGCTGGGCAGGTCCTCCATGGAGCGGCCCCAGCGGATGGTGGACGAGCGGGAGGCGGAGATCGACGCGCTGACCGGGCGGAGCCGCCGGGTGCTGGGGCACCTGCTCGACCGCGCCGACTCCGAGCTCGCGCACACCCGCGCCCGGGTGGTCGCCCTGTCGCCCGCCGCCACGCTGGAGCGGGGGTACGCGGTGCTGCAGCGGCCGGACGGACACGTGGTGCGTTCCCCCGCGGACGCCGGGCCTGCCGGCGGGGAGCTGCGGGCCAGGGTCGCGCAGGGTGAGTTCACGGTACGGGTGGAAGGGTGACCGGCCGATTCCCCGGTACCCACGGGTTCCTCCGGGACCGGCGGTACCTCCGCCACCGGCGGTTCTCGACGACCCGGCGGCCGGGTGCCCCGTGGACTCCGGACGCGGGTGGCCCGGCGGCGGGCGGCCCGGTTTGTCAGACCTCACGCATAGGGTGGATCACATGACGGACGACGGGACGACGGCGGCTGCCGCGACGGGCACGCTCGGGTACGAGCAGGCGCGGGACGAGCTGATCGAGGTCGTGCGCCGCCTGGAGGCGGGCGGCACGACGCTGGAGGAGTCACTGGCCCTGTGGGAGCGGGGCGAGGAGCTGGCGAAGGTGTGCCGCCACTGGCTCGAAGGCGCGCGCGCCCGGCTGGACGCCGCGCTGGCCCGCCCCGAGGAGCCCGTGACGGACGGCGCGACGGACTGACCGGGCCCCTGCATCCGCCCCCGGTCCTGCCGGGGCGGTCGCGTACCGGCAGGGTCCGGCGCGGTGTGCAGTGGATCACCCTGCCACCATTTAGTTGAAAGTTAACCTACTTCTCGGTTACGGTGATCGCGTTGCTCATCCCCGTACCACCGGAAGGCAGTACCCCCGATGTCCCTCGTTCTTGACCCCGCCGCTCAGGACCTCCTCTTCCGTGAGGCCCGCACCGCCAACACGTTCACCGACGAGCCGGTGACCGACGAGCAGGTCCAGGCGATCTACGACCTGGTCAAGTACGGCCCCACCGCCTTCAACCAGTCGCCGCTGCGCGTCGTCCTGGTCCGCTCCGCCGAGGGCCGCGAGCGCCTTGTCCAGCACATGGCCGAGGGCAACCAGCCCAAGACCGCCACCGCGCCGCTGGTCGCACTCCTCGTCGCGGACCACGAGTTCCACGAGGAGCTCCCGGCCCTCCTGCCGCACTTCCCGCAGGCCAAGGAGGCGTTCTTCTCCGAGCGCCCGGTCCGCGAGCAGTCCGCCCTCCTCAACGCCGCCCTGCAGGCCGCCTACTTCATCATCGGCGTCCGCGCCGCCGGCCTCGCCGCCGGCCCGATGACCGGCTTCGACGCCGCGGGCATCGAGAAGGAGTTCCTGGACGGCGACCACAAGCTGCTCATGGCCGTCAACATCGGCAAGCCGGGCGAGGACGCCTGGTTCCCGCGCCTGCCGCGCCTCTCCTACGACGAGGTCGTCACGACCGTCTGACCGTCACGCCCGATACGGAAGGGCCCCGCCGTGCCGAGCGCACCGCGGGGCCCTTCCGGGTACGGCGAAGAGTGACGCGGACCCGTTCCTCGACGGGGGCCGGCACCCGTTCAGGCGTTCGCCCCTGCGGGTGTGCGGCCCGACGAGGTCAGCTGTCCGTCCTGAGCGCCGCGGCCATCTCCGCCAGCCGCTCCATGGGCGCCGAGCCCGTGACCACCGTCGTCGCATCCTTGCCGTGCAGCACGAGGGCGTCGTACTTCGGCCCCTCCCAGCGCTGCCACTCCTCGCCGGCCACCCGCTGCGTGCGCCCGGTGTCCTCCGCCTGCCGGCTGACCTGGGGCACGTACTTCTTCGCCGGGGTCGTGGACTGCTCCACCGCGACGTACCTGCCGTCCGGGTCGAGGAAGCCGAGGTGCCAGCCCGCACCGTTGTGCCCCTCGTAGGAGACGGACGTCGGCTTCCAGCCCTTCGGCAGCCCGTCCGGGGCGGCGACCGGATACGGTGCGGCGCGCCTCGCGGTCGCGAGTTCGACGCGGTAGTCGACGGCCTTCAAGGGGTCGGCCTTGTCGTCGTGCGGGATGAAGATGTAGACGACGCCCGCCACTGCGGTGATCACGAGCATCGACAGGAACATGTCCCGGACCGTCTGCTTGCCTCGCTTGCTTGCCACGGACTCAATGGTGGCATGAGCAGGTACACCACCGGCCAGCGGGGCGCCGCTCATCCGTGCCCCGCAATGCTCATTTTATCGGCCTACCGATAGAGTCACAGCACCCTCTTTTCCGGTCGTCGTCGTACAGAAAGGTGCGCTCCGATGTCCGAGCATCATCTGCCGTCCCAGCTCGAGGTCTCCCCGGAGGCCCCCGACCGCAACCTGGCCCTGGAGTTGGTCCGGGTAACCGAGGCCGCCGCCATGGCCGCCGGGCGCTGGGTCGGCCGCGGCGACAAGATCGGCGCCGACGGCGCCGCCGTGAAGGCCATGCGCACCCTCGTCTCCACCGTCTCGATGAACGGCATCGTCGTCATCGGTGAGGGCGAGAAGGACGAGGCCCCCATGCTGTTCAACGGCGAGCGGGTCGGCGACGGCACCGGCGCCGAGGTCGACATCGCCGTCGACCCGATCGACGGCACCACGCTCAACGCCAAGGGCATGCCGAACGCGATCGCCGTGCTGGCCGCCGCGGACCGCGGTGCCATGTTCGACCCGTCCGCCGTCTTCTACATGGACAAGCTGGTCACGGGCCCGGAGGCCGCCGACTTCGTCGACATCAACGCCCCGGTGTCGGTGAACATCCGGCGCGTGGCCAAGGCCAAGAGCTCCACGCCCGAGGACGTCACCGTCGTCATCCTGGACCGCCCCCGGCACGAGGGCATCGTCAGGGAGATCCGGGAGACGGGCGCCCGGATCAAGTTCATCTCCGACGGCGACGTCGCCGGGTCGATCATGGCGGCCCGCGAGGGGACCGGCGTGGATCTGCTCATGGGTATCGGCGGCACCCCGGAGGGCATCATCTCGGCCTGCGCCATAAAGTGCCTGGGGGGCGTCATCCAGGGCAAGCTCTGGCCCAAGGACGAGGCCGAGCGGCAGCGCGCCCTGGACGCCGGGCACGATCTGGACCGCGTCCTGTCGACCGATGACCTCGTCAGCGGGGACAACGTCTTCTTCGTCGCCACCGGCATCACCGACGGCGAACTGCTGCGCGGTGTGCGGTACCGCGCGGAGACGGCGACCACGGAATCCCTGGTGATGCGCTCCAAGTCGGGCACGATCCGGAAGATCGACTCCACGCACCGGCTCTCGAAGCTGCGTGCCTACAGCGCGATCGACTTCGACCGCGCGCAGTAGGGCGGGGCGGCGGGTGTCCGGGGCCGCTGGTGCGGGCGGCCCCGGACATCGCCGGTCCGTGGGCCGGGCACTCGGCGCCGTGAACAGGACGTCACCTCCGTACGCGAGAGACCGAGCCCTCGGCCCGTGACTCCAGGTGCCCTGCCGGCAGGCGCCGGTTTCGTACGGAGACGCCGGGAGGGGACGTCAGGGCGACGGTTCCGGACACCGGCCGTCAGCCCGCTGCGGCTATGCGCTCCCCGGGGGCCGCCGTCTTGCGTTCGATGTCGCGCCTGCGCCGCCGGGCGAGCGCCACACGGCGCTCGGCGGCCGTCAGGCCGCCCCACACCCCGTACGGCTCGGGCTGCATCAGCGCGTGTTCGCGGCACTCCACCATGACCGGGCACCGGGCACAGACCTGCTTGGCCGCCGCCTCGCGGGACAGCCGGGCAGCAGTCGGCTCCTTCGACGGGGCGAAGAACAGCCCCGCTTCGTCCCGGCGGCACACCGCCTCCGCGTGCCAGGGCCCCGTCTGGTCCTCCCGCGCGGGACTGCGCTGGGACGGCACGGCGGCGACCTGCAGGGGCTGATGCGGCAGTTGCAGCACGGTCCACTCCTGACGACGGCTTCGGCTTCGTGAGCGAGAGGCGATGCAGCACTCCCTACCCGCTGTACGCACGCCTATGCACTGAGTGGCACCGACTCCGGCCGTCGGCAAGACCGCGCGGCCCTGTTCTGGCCTGAATGCGGCAGGGGCCGCGCGGCGGTTCTCAGTGGCCCAGGTGCTTGCGCAACTGGGCGTGGAGATTGGCGACGAGCTTGCCCCGCTTCGGCTTCGCCTCGACGTGCCCGAAGACCGAATACCCGTTCACGACGACCACCGGGGCCTCCGGGTCGGTCGATTCCAGGGTGTCGACCTCGAAGTTGCCGAAGATGCCGGTGCCGCTGCCGCGCAGCGAGATGTTCTCCGGCACCTTGATCTCGACGCTGCCGAAGAGGGACGTCGCGTTGACGACCGTCAGACGCTGGCCGAAAAGGGCTTCCGTCAGATCGATCTCCACGCTGCCGAAGAGCGCGAAGGCGTTCGTCCGGCCCCCCACACGCCAACGCCCTCTGCGCGTCGAGCTGCTGAAGACCGCGACGAGGTTCTCCGCGGGACCGGCCGGGGCCTCGGGGCCGTACGCGTACGGGGACGCGGCCTGGCGGGCCGCAGCACCGCTCGCCGGCAGGTCGCTCACCAACGGCTCCAGCTCGCCCACGGTCTTGGCCCGGTAGACCAGGTCCACCCGCTCGGCGTGCTCCTCGGCGGTCAGCCGGCCTTCGGCCATGGCCTCTCGCAGGATGTCCGCGATCCTGTCGCGGTCCGCGTCGGACGCACGGATACCGGCGGGCGCGGGACCGGCCGGCGCGACGGGCTGCTGGGGCTGCTTCTCGAGGTCCACCGGGTCAGCGTACCCAGACGCGATAGATCGCGACCAGTACCTCTGCGGCCCTGCGCCCGAATACTCCGCGCGGGAAACTCGGGAAAGCGGCCGGGCCGAAAGGACCCGGCCCGCCGGGGGGGTGAGCCCTACCTCACAGGTACGGCGCGTCGGCGGCGCTCTACCCTGGTGGATGCGCTGCCCGAGGGAGGTCAGCCGCTGTCGCCGAGTGAGGAATGGCCGAAATGCCAGAGTTTGCGTACTCCGATCTGCTCCCGCTGGGAGAGGACACCACGCCGTACCGGCTGGTGACCGCCGAGGGCGTCTCGACCTTCGAGGCCGACGGCCGTACGTTCCTCAAGGTGACTCCGGAGGCCCTGCGCACGCTCGCCGCCGAGGCCATGCACGACATCTCGCACTACCTGCGCCCGGCCCACCTGGCGCAGCTGCGGCGCATCGTAGACGACCCCGAGGCCTCGTCCAACGACAAGTTCGTCGCGCTGGACCTCCTGAAGAACGCGAACATCGCCGCCGCGGGTGTGCTGCCCATGTGCCAGGACACCGGTACGGCGATCGTCATGGGCAAGCGCGGGCAGAGCGTGCTCACCGAGGGCGGTGACGAGGAGGCCCTGTCGCACGGCATCTTCGACGCGTACACGAAGCTGAACCTGCGGTACTCGCAGATGGCCCCGCTGACCATGTGGGAGGAGAAGAACACCGGCTCGAACCTCCCGGCCCAGATCGAGCTGTACGCCACCGACGGCGGCGCGTACAAGTTCCTCTTCATGGCGAAGGGCGGCGGCTCGGCCAACAAGTCGTTCCTCTACCAGGAGACCAAGGCGGTCCTCAACGAGGACTCCATGATGAAGTTCCTGGAGCAGAAGATCCGTTCGCTCGGTACGGCCGCCTGCCCGCCGTACCACCTGGCGATCGTGGTCGGCGGTACGTCGGCCGAGTTCGCGCTGAAGACCGCCAAGTACGCCTCCGCGCACTACCTGGACGAGCTGCCCGCCGAGGGTTCCCCGACCGGTCACGGCTTCCGGGACGAGGACCTGGAGCAGAAGGTCTTCGAACTCACCCAGAAGATCGGCATCGGGGCGCAGTTCGGCGGCAAGTACTTCTGCCACGACGTGCGCGTCGTCCGTCTCCCCCGCCACGGCGCCTCGCTGCCCGTCGCCATCGCCGTGTCCTGCTCGGCAGACCGCCAGGCGACCGCGAAGATCACCGCCGAGGGCGTCTTCCTGGAGCAGCTGGAGACGGACCCGGCGCGCTTCCTGCCGGACACCACCGACGAGCACCTGGACGAGTCCGGTGACGTGGTCAAGATCGACCTGAACCGCCCGATGGACGAGATCCTGGCCGAGCTGACCAAGTACCCGGTCAAGACCCGGCTGTCGCTGACCGGCCCCCTGGTCGTGGCGCGCGACATCGCGCACGCCAAGATCAAGGAGCGGCTCGACGCGGGCGAGGAGATGCCGCAGTACCTCAAGGACCACCCGGTGTACTACGCGGGCCCGGCGAAGACGCCCGAGGGTTACGCCTCCGGTTCCTTCGGCCCCACGACGGCGGGCCGGATGGACAGCTACGTCGCGCAGTTCCAGGCGGCGGGCGGCTCCAAGGTGATGCTCGCCAAGGGCAACCGGTCCCAGCAGGTCACGGACGCCTGCGACGCGCACGGCGGCTTCTACCTGGGCTCGATCGGCGGGCCGGCGGCCCGGCTCGCGCAGGACTGCATCAAGAAGGTCGAGGTCGTCGAGTACGAGGAGCTCGGCATGGAAGCGGTCTGGCGGATCGAGGTCGAGGACTTCCCCGCGTTCATCGTGGTCGACGACAAGGGCAACGACTTCTTCACCGAGCCCGCCGCGGCCCCCACCTTCACCAGCATCCCGGTCCGCGGCCCCGGCCTCGGCTGACCGGACGACGGCCGAAGGGGCGCTCCGGCCGCGGGCCGGGGCGCCCCTTCGGCGTGCGGGCCGGACCACGAGGGCCGGGCAGGTGGGAGGCGGGGGTCGTGTCGCGGGTTCCTTCCGGCCGCGTTCCGTGATGACCATCACACTGTTCCGGCGTCCCGCATGTCGACCGGACGCCCCGCGCCGGGCGTATGCCTGGTGAGGCGAGAGATCCGGGAGTGGCCCTTGACCGTCGAGGAGTTCGAAGAGTTCTACGCCCAGCGGGCGGCGCGGCTCACGGGGCAGTTGTACGTGATGCTCGGCGACCTGCACGAGGCCCAGGACGTGGTGCAGGAGGCGTTCGTCAAGGGGTGGAACCGGCGGCGGCACCTGGACCGCGACGGACAGCCCGACGCGTGGATCCGCACGGTCGCGTGGCGCCTGGCGGTGAGCCGGTGGCGTGGGAGTCGGCGTACGGCGGACGCGTGGACGCGCACCGGCGCGCCGCCGGACATCGACGGTCCGGGGCCGGAGCGCGTGGCGCTGGTGGAGGCGTTGCGCGGGCTGCCGCCCCAGCAGCGCCGCACGCTGACGCTGCATTACCTGTGCGACCTCACGGTCGAGCAGATCGCCGGCGAGACCGGGCTGTCGGCCAGCACCGTCAAGACGCACCTGGTCCGCGGCCGTTCCGCGCTCGCTCACCGCCTGCAGGACCCGCGTATGGAGGAGGTCACCGGTGCCTGAGACCCACGAGACGCTGAGATCACTGTTCGAAGAAGCGGCCGCGGCCGGGCAGTCCCACGCCCGCACCGCGCCGGTGGCCCGTATCGCCGAACGCGGGCGGCGGGCCCACCGGTGGCGCCTCGCCGCGCTCGCGACGTGCTGCCTCGTCCTCGTCGGGGGCACCGTGGCGACATCGGTGTTCCTGTCGACGAGCGCACCGGCCCCGGTGACACCGGCGACCGGCGGTACGCCGCCGCCCGCTCCCGCGTCCGTCCCCGGCACGCCGCCGTCCGATGCGACGGAGTCCCCTGCGCGGCCGTCCGGCGACCGGACGGCGGGCCGTACGCCGACGTCCGCGGGCACGCCGACGGACTCGGTCCCGCCCGGCGGGGCCACCACCACGTCCCCGTCCTGACCGCGTCCCCGTGACCCGGCGATCCCCCACGCCCGCCCCCCTCCGGAGAGCCGTATGTCCGCCACGTCGTCCCGTCCGCGCGAGAGCGCACCCGTGCCCGAACGACGCCCCGTTCCGGATCCCCCGCCGGCCGGGGACGGGACCGCCTCACGCCCGTGGGCCCCGCGCGCGCTCCTGGACCCCGCCGACCGTCAGGTCCTGTGGCTGTACCTGCTGACGCGCGTGGCCGTCTGGGGGACCGCTTACGCCGCCCGCCGGGTGTTCACGGCCGACCGGGGCGCCCGTCACTCCGGCTCCGTCGCCTCGGCGTTCGAGCAGTGGGACTGGGGCCACTTCCTGCACATAGCGAGGGACGGATACTTTCCCGGGCGGTCCGGGCCCTGGACGGCCGGCTGGGACCACCGGGAGGCCTTCTTCCCCGGGTTCCCGCTCGTGCTCCGGGCCGTCCACACCGTCATCCCGGACTGGACCGCGGCCGGCCTGCTGGTCTCCTTCGTCTCCGGCGGCGTCGCCGTCCTGGCGCTGGCCCGGATCGCCCGGTTGCACCTCGCCCACCAGGACGTGGGCCGGCGTGCCGTCCTGATGCTGCTGTGCTCGCCGTGCGCGGTCTTCCTGGCCGCGGGCTACACGGAGTCCCTCTTCCTCGCGCTGGCCCTCCCCGCCTGGCTCGCCGCCCGGCGCCATCACTGGGTCCTGGCCGGCACCCTGACCGCGCTGGCCACCACGGTCCGGGTGAGCGGCCTCTTCCTCGCCGCCGCCCTCCTCGTCCACTTCCTGCTGTCGAAGCCCGCCCACCGGCGCCCGCGCCACCTGCCCTGGCTGGCCCTGCCCGCCCTTCCCGTGGTCGCCTACTCCTCCTACCTGCACGCGCACACCGGCGACTGGATGGCCTGGAAACACGCCCAGGAGGCGGGCTGGTACCGCACCTTCCACACGCCGTGGGAGGCCTGGGGCAACACCTGGAACGCCGCCTTCGGCCACGCCCACGGCCCCGGGTACGCCTTCATGTCCCAGGTCGAACTCGCCGCCATGGTCGTCGGGGTCCTCCTGTTCGGCCTGCTGGTCCGGCAGCGCCGCCCGGCCGAGGCCCTGTACGTCGCTCTCAGCCTGTGCGCGCTGGGCACCTCGTACTGGTACACGTCCGTCCCCCGCGCCACGCTCCTGTGGTGGCCGCTGTGGATCACGGTGGCCGTACGGAGCCTGCGCACCCCGCGGTTCCTGACCGCCTACCTGTGTCTGGCCGCACCCCTGACGACCGTCTTCGCCCTCGCCTTCCTCTCGGGGCGGTGGGCCGGCTGACGCCCGGTGGCGGTCCGGGCCGCGCGGTGCGGTCCGCGGGCGCGCGGGCCGCATGCCCCCAACGGCGCCGGGGCTGGAGTACAAGGGAGGGGGAATACGGCGGGCAGGCCCCGCGCTCGCTCCAGCAGGAGGTTCACTGACCATGGACGGATCGGCCGACAGCACCCGGTACCGCATCGAGCACGACTCGATGGGCGAGGTGAAAGTACCCGAGCACGCCAAATGGCGGGCCCAGACGCAGCGCGCGGTGGAGAACTTCCCTGTCTCCGGCCGGCGGCTGGAGCGCGCGCACATCGAGGCCCTGGGCCGGATCAAGGCCGCCGCGGCCAAGGTCAACGCCGAACTGAAGGTGCTGGAACCGGACATCGCCGACGCGATCCAGGAAGCCGCGGCGGAGGTCGTGGACGGGCGGTGGGACGAGCACTTCCCCGTCGACGTGTTCCAGACGGGTTCCGGCACCTCGTCCAACATGAACACCAACGAGGTCGTCGCCACGCTCGCCACCGAGCGGCTGGGCCGCGCGGTCCACCCCAACGACCACGTCAACGCGTCCCAGTCGTCCAACGACGTCTTCCCGTCGTCCATCCACATCGCCGCGACCGCCGCCGTGACCGTCGGCCTGATCCCGGCGCTCGAACACCTGGCCGAAGCCCTGGAGCGGAAATCGGCCGAGTTCGCGGAGGTCGTGAAGGCCGGACGTACGCATCTGATGGACGCCACGCCCGTCACACTGGGCCAGGAGTTCGGCGGCTACGCCGCCCAGATCCGCTACGGAGTCGAACGCCTCCAGGCCTCGCTCCCTCGCCTCGCCGAACTGCCCCTGGGGGGAACGGCGGTGGGCACCGGCATCAACACGCCACCCGGGTTCTCCGCCGCCGTGATCGCCGAGGTCGCCCGCACGACGGGCCTGCCCCTCACCGAGGCCCGTAACCACTTCGAGGCCCAGGGGGCCCGGGACGGGCTCGTCGAGGCGTCCGGGCAGCTGCGCACCATCGCCGTGTCGCTCACGAAGATCTCCAACGACCTGCGCTGGATGGCCTCCGGCCCCCGCACCGGCCTGGCCGAGATCAGCCTGCCCGACCTCCAGCCCGGCTCGTCGATCATGCCGGGGAAGGTGAATCCGGTCGTTCCGGAGGCCGTCCTGATGGTCGCGGCCCAGGTGACGGGGAACGACGCCACGGTCGCCGCGGCCGGAGCGGCCGGGAACTTCGAGCTCAACGTGATGCTTCCGGTCATCGCCAAGAACCTGCTGGAGTCCGTACGACTGCTCACCAACGCCGCCCGGCTGCTCGCCGACCGCACGGTCGACGGCATCACCGCCGACGTGGAACGGGCCCGCGCGTACGCGGAGTCCTCGCCCTCGGTCGTGACCCCGCTGAACAAGTACATCGGCTACGAGGAGGCCGCCAAGGTCGCCAAGAAGTCGCTGGCCGACGGCACGACGATCCGTGAGACGGTGCTGGCGGCCGGTTACGTCGAGCGCGGGGACCTGACCCTGCGGCAGCTCGACGAGGCCCTGGACGTCCTGCGGATGACCCGGCCGTGACCGGTGCCCCGCCGGACGGGGCGCTCTAAGATCCTTTCATGACAGCCACGGACGCAGGGGCTACCGAAGCGGAGAACAGCGGGCGCTGGGCGCCGGGGGACCACATCCTCTGGCGCTACCGGGGCAACGGGGGTGACGACGCCGTGCACATCTGCCGGCCCGTCACCGTCGTGCAGGACACCGGCGACCTGCTCGCCGTGTGGATGGCATCGGGTACCGAGTGCGTCAAACCGGTGCTCGCCGACGGCACCCAGGTGCACGCCGAGCCGCTCGCCACCCGCTACACCCGCCCGCGCACCACGGTGCGTTCACGCTGGTTCGGCTCGGGTGTGCTCAAGCTCGCCCGGCCCGGCGACCCCTGGTCGGTGTGGCTCTTCTGGGACCGCGGCTGGCTCTTCCGCAACTGGTACGTCAATCTGGAGGAGCCCCGCTCACGCTGGTCGGGAGGCGTGGACTCCCAGGATCACTTCCTCGACATCTCCGTTCACCCGGACCGTAGTTGGGCGTGGCTGGACGAGGACGAGTTCGCCCAGGCCCAGCGGGTCGGCCTGATGGACCGGGCCACCGCACGCCGGGTACGGGCGGCCGGCGAGGCGGCGGTCGAGGTCATCCGCGCCTGGGGCTCCCCGTTCGCCGACGGCTGGGAGCACTGGCGGCCCGATCCGCGGTGGCAGGTGCCCCGGTTGCCCGATGACTGGGACCGCACCCCTGTCAGCAACCTGCCGTGAGACCCTTGGTGCACCCCCGGGGGACATACGTAGGATCATCCCCCGTACGCCGCTCCCCCGGACCGCTTCACCGCAACGCGGGTGTGCGGCAAGCTAACTGACCACAAGTCACCGCACATATCGCAGGTGTCGCACGGACCACGGAGCCGGGTGACGCGTGCGGTCGAACCACCACGACGAGGGGGTGGAGACATGCGCGCTGCCCGCTGCCCCGCCACCGGACAGAGCCGTATCGGCCCACTGCGCGGCCGAACGGTTTCGGCCCCGCGCACCGGGGCATCCGGTGACAGCCGTTGTTCTCACCGCTCTCGCCGGGGCACAGTGGCGCCCCACGAGGTGATCGCCTCATACAACCGGCCCGGACGGACGGAATCCCACGCGTGACGGAGCATCCCCCCTCCCACGAAGGCCGGCAGCCACTCGCCGCCCGGCCGCAGGAACGCGCCCGGCCCCGGCAGCAGGAGGCCGCACCCGGCGCCGCCACCACCGCCTCGCTCCCCGGTCCTTCGGCGGCGGAGCCGGGGCCGGCCACCGCCGCCGACACCGCCCCGCCGGGCACCGACCACCAGGCGGCCGCCCGGCGCGAAGGTGACCGCCTGCGGTTCGTCGGGGCGGCGACCCGCCGGATCGCCCGGGGCATAGACCTGGACGAGATCGTGCTGGGCCTCTGCCGGGCCAGTGTCCCCACGTTCTCCGACGCCATACTCGTCTACCTCCGCGACCCGCTCCCGGTCGGTGACGAGCGCCCCGTCAACCCCTTCGTGCTGCGACTGCGCCGCACGGACCGGCTGCGGCTGACCGACGAGGACACCGACGGCGGGCCGGAGGGCGAGCGGCTGCGGCTGCCCGTCACCGGCCCGCTGGCCGGCCTCATGCCGGCCGCCGACCTCTGCGAGGTCCTGGCCGGCGGTGCGCTGGCCGAGGTGCTGCGCGGCGTACGCCCGGTGTTCGGGGACGCCGCCGCGGCGCGCGTCGCCCTGCCCGAGCTGCTGGGCGCCGGCCTGAGCGTACCCACCGGACACCGGGCGATCCTGGCCCCGCTGCGGGGCCGGCGCCGGGTCATCGGTGCCGCGGTGTTCCTGCGGGGCACGGACCGGCCGCCGTTCGAGGCCAACGACCTGCTGGTCGCCGCCCAGCTGGCGACACACACCGCCCTCGGCATCGACAAGGCGGTGCTGTACGGCCGTGAGGCGTACATCGCCGACGAGCTGCAGCGCACGATGCTGCCCGACTCGCTGCCCCAGCCCACCGGCGTACGCCTGGCCTCCCGCTACCTCCCGGCGGCCGAGACGGCCCGGGTGGGCGGCGACTGGTACGACGCGATCCCGCTGCCCGGCAGCAGGGTCGCGCTGGTCGTCGGGGACGTGATGGGCCACTCGATGACCTCGGCGGCGATCATGGGCCAGCTGCGCACGACCGCGCAGACGCTGGCCGGTCTCGACCTGCCGCCGCAGGAGGTCCTGCACCACCTGGACGAGCAGGCGCAGCGGCTGGGCAGCGACCGCATGGCGACCTGCCTGTACGCGGTGTACGACCCCGTCGCCCACCGGATCACCGTCGCCAACGCGGGCCACCCGCCGCCCGTCCTCCTCCACCTGGGCGGCCGGGCAGAGGTGCTGCGGGTGCCTCCGGGCGCGCCGATCGGCGTCGGCGGGGTCGACTTCGAGGCCGTGGAGCTGGACGCCCCGGCCGGCGCCACGCTGCTGCTGTACACGGACGGTCTGGTGGAGTCGCGGATGCGCGACGTCTGGACCGGCATCGAGATACTGCGCGAGCGCCTCGCGGCCACGGCCCAGCTGACCGGGCCGGACCACTCGCCGCCGCTGGAGGCGCTCTGCGACGACGTGCTGGACATGCTCGGCCCCGGTGACCGGGACGACGACATCGCGCTGCTGGCCGCCCGGTTCGACGGGATCGCGCCGAGCGATGTCGCCTACTGGTCCCTGGATCCGGAGGACGCCGCCCCGGGGCGGGCCCGCCGGCTCGCCCGCAGGGCACTCGACCGGTGGGGGCTGGACGACCTCTCGGACGAGATGGAGCTGCTCGTCAGCGAGGTGGTGACCAACGCCGTGCGGTACGCGGAGCGGCCGGTGACCCTGCGGCTGCTGCGCACGGACACGCTGCGCTGCGAGGTGGGCGACGACTCCCCGCAGCTGCCCCGGCAGCGCCGGGCCCGGGAGACGGACGAGGGCGGGCGCGGCCTGTTCCTGGTCAACCGGCTGGCGAGGCGCTGGGGGGCGACCCGGCTGTCGACGGGCAAGGTGGTCTGGTTCGAGATGGCCACCTCCGGCGCCTGAGGGCTGTCCGCCATTCCCTGCGGGCGCGGGGCAGCCCTCAGGCCGTCGGCGGGGAGCGGTGGAGGGGTGGTGCCGGCCGGCACCACCCCTCCACCGCGTTCACTGCCCCGGCAGGGCGGGGTCGCCGACCGGGCGCTCGCCGGGCGGCTGGTCCACGTTCCCCGTCGGCTCGGGCGCGCTGGGCGTCTCGCTCGGTGTCGAGGAGGGCGACTCGCTCGGCGGCCGGGACGAGGGCGACTCCCCGCCCGGGGTCTCGCTCGGGCTCTCGGAGGAGGCGTCCGGCTCCGGGGACGGGGTCTCCTGCGGTGACGGCGTCTGCGACGGGGTGACGGAGGGGCTCTCGGTCACCGTGGTCTCACCGCGTTCCACGCCCTCCAGGTCGAAGGTCGCGTCGGAGCCGCCGCCGAGTGCCCCCAGGGTGTAGTCCGCCCAGATCCGGGCGGGGAAGCCGCCGCCGTTGGCCCGGCCGGAGTTGGCCGTACCGGTGAGGCTGACCTGCGTGCCGCCCTGGGGTGACTCGCCGTACAGGGCCACCACCGTGGTGAGCTCGGGTGTGTAGGCCGCGAACCAGGCGGACTTGTTGTTCTCCGAGGTGCCGGTCTTGCCCGCGGCGTCGTACGCGGCGGTGTCCGCCTCGTGGCCGGAGCCGACGTCGACGACCTCGGTCAGCGCCTTCGTGACGGTGTCGGCCGAGGTGCGGCTGATCACCTGGCCGCCGGTGCCGTCGACGGGTTCCATGGTGCGGTCGCGGTGCTCGGCGCTCTTGACGATGGCCGGGGTGACCTTCTTGCCGTGGTTGTCCAGCGTGGCGTAGACACCGGCCATGTCCCACGTCGAGGCGTTCATGGTGCCGAGCGTGATCGCGGGGCTCGTGGGGAAGTTCTTGTCCGGCACTCCCAGGGAGAGCGCCGTCTTCTTCACGGCGCTCGGGGTGACGTCGACGACCATCTGCGCGAAGACGGAGTTGATCGACTTGTCCATCGCCTTCCGGACGGTCGGGCTGTCGTAGCTGACGTCGTCCTCGTTCTCCGGGGCGAACGGGATGTCGCTGCCGACCACGGGGCGCTTGCTCGTGCCGTCGTAGACCGTGTCGAGGCCGATCAGGTCGCCGTCCTGGGTGGTCGACCCGTTCTCCAGCGCGGAGGCGAGAACGAGCGGCTTGAAGGTGGAGGCGGGCTGGTAGTCCCGGCGGGTGGCGTTGGATATGTAGTGCTCGGTGGCGCCCACCCCGCCGTACAGCGCGAGGACCTTGCCGGTCTTCGGGTCCACGGAGGTGGCGCCCGCCTGGACGGTCGCGTCGACCTTGTTGTCCTTGCGGTCCAGCCGGCTCTCCAGCTCCCGGTCGACCGACTTCTCGAGCTGCTTCTGCTTCTTCCTGTCGATGTTGAGGGTGATGGTCCAGCCGCCGGCCTCGCGCATCTCCTCGGTGACGCCCTGGCGCGCCATCTCCTGGTTGGCCGCCTCGACGAGGTAGCCGGTCTGGCCCTCCATGCCGGGGGCCGCCTTCGGGGACTGCGGGACGGGGAACGTGAGCTTCGCGCGCTCCCCCCGGTCCAGCCATCCCTCGTCGACCATGTTGTCCAGCGTGTAGGCCCAGCGGTTCTTGACGAGCTTCTTGCCGGTCGCGGAGGCGACCGCCCAGTCGTACTGGCTGGGGGCCTGGAGCAGCGCGGCGAGATAGGCGCCCTGGGAGACGTCGAGGTCCTTGGCGTCGACGCCGTAGTAGGCCTGCGCCGCCGCCTGGATGCCGCTCGCGCCGCGTCCGTAGTACACGGTGTTGAGGTAACCGGCGAGGATGTCGTCCTTCTTCATGCGCTGGTCGACCTTGAGCGAGATGACCAGTTCCTTGAGCTTGCGGGTGACCGTCTGGTCCTGCGTGAGGTAGTAGTTCTTCACGTACTGCTGGGTGATCGTGGAGCCACCCTGCTTGCCCTTGCCGGTCAGCGTGTTGAACATGCCGCGTGCGGTGCCCTTGAGGTCGACGCCCTGGTCCCGGTAGAAGGACTTGTTCTCGGCGGCGACGAAGGCGTGCTGGACCTTCCGGGGTACGACGTCCAGGTCGACTATCTCCCGGTTGACGCCGGAGCCGGTCCGGGCCAGGAGAGAGCCGTCGCTGTACTTGTAGACGTTGCTCTGCTTCTCGGCCTGGGCGTTGGCGGCCGGCACGTCGACGTACAGGTAGAGCGCCGCGAAGGCGCCCATCACGAGCAGGCAGAGCCCGAAGAAGGTGCCCAGCAGCTTCCGCCAGGTGAAGAGCCGGCGTATGCCCCCGCTTCCGGCGGCCCGGCGTGCATCCGCTCGACCCATTGCAGTGGTGCTCCTGTTCCTCGCTCGGACCGCTCCGGTCAGACCTGCCAGCTAACACCGAAAGCCTGGACAAATGACAAGCGATCCGGTCTTTTCCGGGCGTGAGAATGAGCACCCGCCCTTGATGGAACCGACTCACGAGGGGTGCGCAGGGTTGCCACGGCAGGTAATGTGTAATCACATTGCTAGCTCGGTGATGCACCGTACGAGACGGGGGAACCCATGTCCGCACCTGACGACCGCACCGGCGCCACAGGCCCTGGCACCGACCTGACACCCGACGCACCCGACATGCCCGCTCCGCAGGTCAGAGAGGTGACGGCCCACTCGATCCCCGGCGGTCTCGGCCTGCTGCTGACCGTGCTCGGAGTACTCCTGGGCATAGGACTCGCCATCGTCGGCGGGGTGCTCGACTCCCGTGGCCACAGCGGCGCCGGCGTCCCGGTCCTCATCCTCGGCCTGCTGCTCTTCGTCGCCTCCCTGTTCTGCATGAGCGGTGTGAAGATGGTCGCTCCCGGCGAGGCACGGGTCATCCAGCTCTTCGGCAGGTACGTCGGCACGATCCGCGCGGACGGACTGCGGTGGATCAACCCGCTGACCTCCAGCCGCAAGATCTCCACCCGCGTCCGCAACCACGAGACGGCCGTCCTGAAGGTCAACGACGCCTACGGGAATCCCATCGAGCTCGCCGCGATCGTCGTCTGGAAGGTCGAGGACACCGCCCAGGCGCTCTTCGAGGTCGACGACTTCCTGGAGTTCGTCGCCACCCAGACCGAGGCGGCCGTGCGGCACATCGCGATCGAGTACCCGTACGACGCCCACGAGGAGGGCGGCCTCTCGCTGCGGGGCAACGCGGAGGAGATCACCGAGAAGCTGGCCGTCGAGCTCACCGCGCGGGTGCAGGCGGCCGGCGTCCTGATCATCGAGTCGCGTTTCAGCCATCTCGCGTACGCCCCCGAGATCGCCTCCGCGATGCTCCAGCGGCAGCAGGCCGGGGCGGTCGTCGCGGCCCGCCAGCAGATCGTCGAGGGCGCGGTCGGCATGGTCGAGATGGCACTGACCCGAATCGCGGAGCAGGACATCGTCGAACTCGACTCCGAGCGCAAGGCGGCCATGGTGAGCAATCTGATGGTGGTGCTGTGCGGGGACCGCGCGGCCCAGCCGGTCCTGAACACGGGCACGCTCTACCAGTGACGGACGACACGGCCCCCGCCCCCGGCGGGCCCCGGCGCGGGCCGCAGCAGCGCAAGCAGATGCTGCTGCGGCTCGATCCCGCGGTGCACGACGCACTGGCCCGGTGGGCCTCGGACGAGCTGCGCAGCGCCAACGCCCAGATCGAGTTCCTGCTGCGGCGCGCGCTGGCGGATGCGGGGCGGCTGCCGGGGGGCGCGGCGCCGATCCCGCGCCGCGGCCGCCCGCCGAAGGCTCCGCCGGAACCACCCGGGGAAGCCGGCCCCCGAGGGCTGCCCCCCGGCCCGGGGCTCGGGGCCGGGGGCTCGGGGCAGCCGTGAGGGTGGCCCGGCCCGTGCGGGCCGGGCCACCCTCATCCGCCTTCCGCCACCCGCACCGGCAGGTCCGTCATCGCCCCGCGCAGCGCCTCCGCGAACTCGGCGAACTCCTCGTACCTCGCCGTTCCCGCGCGTACGGCCAGCGCCACCCGCCGCGAGGGAGCGGGGTCCGTGAAGTACCCGGTCGACAGCGCCTCGTTGCGCCCGGTCTCCACCGTCACCGCGGTACGGGGCAGCAGGGTCACCCCGAGCCCGCCCGCGACGAGTTGCACCAGTGTCGAGAGACCGGCCGCCGTCGTCGTCACCGGCGCGCCCTGGGTGCGGCCCGCCTCCCGGCAGATGTCCAGCGCCTGGTCGCGCAGGCAGTGCCCCTCGTCGAGCAGCAGCAGCGGCAGGTCGCGCAGTGTCTCGCGCGGCACGTCGAAGCGGCCGCCCAGCGGGTGCTCCTTCTCCATGACCAGGACGAAGTCCTCGTCGAACAGCGGGAGTTCCGTCACACCGGGGACTCCGAGCGGTACGGCGAGCAGCAGCAGGTCCAGTCGGCCCGCCGCCAGTCCGTCCAGCAGCGAGGAGGTCTGCTCCTCGTGGACCTGGAGGTCCAGTTCCGGGTAGCGGTCGTGGACCAGCTTGAGCACGGTGGGCAGCAGGTAGGGCGCGACGGTGGGGATCACCCCGAGCCTGAGCACCCCGGTGAACGGCGCGCGCACCGCCTCGGCCTCCTCCATGAGCTCGCCGACGGCCTCCAGGACCGCGTGGGCCCGCAGGGCGAGCCGCTCACCGGCGGGCGAGAGCAGCACCTTGCGCGTCGTACGCTCGATGAGCTGGACACCCAGTGCCACCTCCAGCGCGGACACCGCCCCGGAGAGTGCGGGCTGGCTCATCCCGATCGCCGCCGCCGCGTCCCGGAAGTGCAGATGCTCGGCCACGGCCGCGAAGGCGCGCAACTGGGAGAGGCTGGGCTGCTTGGGCCTGCCGGTCTGGTTCACATACGTCACTGATAGGTACCTCCGATCACCACGCCCGAGTGTAGCTATTTCCGTGATCAATGCACTCTGTGCCAGAGTGATGACCGTCCAACCCTCAGGAACGCCCCCAAAAGGGGATTTCCTACGCTTCAAGGAGTGCGCGTGCTCACTGTCGGTGACAAGTTCCCCGAGTTCGACCTGACCGCTTGCGTGTCGCTGGAGAGCGGCAAGGAGTTCGAGCAGATCAACCACAAGACCTACGAGGGTCAGTGGAAGGTCGTCTTCGCGTGGCCGAAGGACTTCACCTTCGTGTGCCCCACCGAGATCGCCGCCTTCGGCAAGCTGAACGACGAGTTCGCCGACCGGGACGCCCAGATCCTCGGCTTCTCCGGCGACTCCGAGTTCGTGCACCACGCCTGGCGCAAGGACCACCCGGACCTGACCGACCTGCCGTTCCCGATGATGGCCGACTCGAAGCACGAGCTCATGCGTGAGCTCGGCATCGAGGGCGAGGACGGCTTCGCCCAGCGCGCCGTCTTCATCGTCGACCAGAACAACGAGATCCAGTTCACGATGGTGACCGCCGGTTCCGTGGGCCGTAACCCCAAGGAGGTCCTGCGGGTCCTCGACGCCCTGCAGACCGACGAGCTGTGCCCGTGCAACTGGACCAAGGGCGAGAACACCCTCGACCCGGTCGCGCTCCTCTCGGGCGAGTGAGCTGATACGGACATGGCTCTCGACGAACTGAAGTCCGCCGTTCCGGACTTCGCCAAGGACCTGAAGCTGAACCTCGGTTCGGTCATAGGCAACAGCGAGCTCCCCCAGCAGCAGCTCTGGGGCACCGTCCTGGCCTGCGCGATCGCCTCGCGCTCCCCCAAGGTGCTGCGTGAGCTGGAGCCGGAGGCCAAGGCGAACCTCTCCGCGGAGGCGTACACCGCGGCGAAGGCCGCCGCCGCCGTCATGGCGATGAACAACGTCTTCTACCGGACCCGGCACCTGCTGTCGGACCCGGAGTACGGCAACCTCCGTGCGGGCCTGCGGATGAACGTGATCGGCAAGCCGGGCGTGGAGAAGGTCGACTTCGAGCTGTGGTCGCTCGCCGTCTCCGCGATCAACGGCTGCGGCCAGTGCCTGGACTCCCACGAGCAGGTGCTGCGCAAGGCCGGCGTGGACCGTGAGACCATTCAGGAGGCCGTCAAGATCGCTTCGGTGATCCAGGCGGTCGGCGTGACCCTCGATGCCGAGGCCGTCCTCGCCGAGCAGTAACCCCTGTACGAGAAGGGCCCCGAGGACGACCGACCGTCCCCGGGGCCCTTCTTACGCGCGGTCCGCCGTATCACGTGGCGGGCGCCTCGTCCCGTGTACCGGGGACGTCTCCCGCCCGGTCCGGCCCGTCGGCCGGCCGGGGACCGGGATCGGCCGCCCCGGGGGACGTCCGCCCGGCGGCCGGGTCCGTCGGTGCCGTCGAGACCGCCGTGGCACCGTGCGGGCCGGGGCCGTGGCGCAGGGCCGGCTCCACGCTGTACGACCGCAGGTAGCCGACCACCGTGTTGGTCACGGCGACCAGCGGCACGGCGACGACCGCGCCGCCGATGCCCGCGATCATCCCGCCCGCGGCGACCGAGAGGACGACGGCGAGCGGATGCACGCGCACGGCCCGGCCGAGGATGAACGGCTGCAGGATGTGGCCCTCGATCTGCTGCACGGCGAGCACCACGATCAGCACCATCAGGGCGGTGAACACGCCCTGCGTGACGAGCGCGACGACGACGGCGAGCGCTCCGGAGACCACGGCGCCGACCAGCGGGATGAAGGCGAACAGGAAGATGAAGACGGCGAGCGGAACCGCCATCGGCACGTCGAGGAAGTAGATCCCGAGCCCGATGAAGATCGCGTCGATCAGGGCGACGATCACCGTGCCGCGCACATAGGCGGTCAGCGTCCGCCAGGCACGCGGTCCCGCGCCCGCGACGCCGGGCCGGGCCTGGGCGGGTACCAGCTTGAGCACCCACTGCCAGATCCGCTTCCCGTCGTACAGCAGGAAGAGCGTCGAGAACATCGCGAGCAACAGCCCGGTCAGGAACTCCACCATCACGGTGACGCCCTGGAGTCCGGCGGAGGTGATCTCCTCCGTGTTGGTGCCGATGGTGTCGCTGAGGTTCTTGGCGATGTCGTTGATCTGCGACTCGGTGACGTGGAAGGGGCTGTCCAGCAGCCAGCGCTTCAGCTCGTCGATGCCGTCGCGGACCCGGTCGGAGAGCGTGTCCAGGTTGTCCATCACCTGCCACACGACGAACCAGCCGACGAGGCCGATGACGACGAACCCGAGGACGGCGGTGACCGCCGTGGCGAACCCGCGTGGCAGCCCGAGCCGCTTCAGCCGTACGACGGTGGGCTGGAGCATCGCCGTGACGAGCAGCGCCGCGACGAAGGCCAGGACGACCAGCTGCACGGCGCTGATGACCCGCATCAGCACCCAGAGCGTGCCCGCGAGGACGAGCAGCCGCCAGCCCGCCTCGGCCGCGACGCGCATCCCCCACGGGATGGCGGCGACGGGATCGGGCCGGGCTGCGACGGCGGGCGCGTACGCGGGTGGGGGCGGCACCTGTTCGGGGGCCGACGCGACGGGGAAGTCCGCCGCGGCCACGTCCTCGTCCTCCATACGGTCGTCCTGCGCGCGCCGCTCTTCCAGGCGCGCCCCGATCTCGGTGAGTTCGGCACCCAGCCGACCGAGCCACCCCGGAAGTCTCGACATGATGTTTCCCTTTCCCCCGCAGGCCCGCACCACGCCCCCGGATCTCTCCGGACCGACCGTACACCTGAAGCCCCGCACCGTAGGACGGTGCGGGGCTTCAGGAGGTTGAAAGCCGGGGGCGGGCCCAGCAGGTTCTCCGGGTGGCTTCACGGGCCTCCCGGCTCCCTCCTAGTACCAGCTGTTGGCCTGCCAGAAGGACCAGGCGCCGCACGGGCTGCCGTAGCGGCCGTCCATGTAGCTGAGGCCCCACTTGATCTGGGTGGCCGGGTTGGTCTGCCAGTCGGAGCCGGCGGAGGACATCTTGGAGCCGGGCAGCGCCTGCACGAGGCCGTACGCCCCGGAGGAGGGGTTGGAGGCCCGGTAGTTCCAGGTCGACTCGTGGTTCACGATGTTGCTGAAGCACTGGAACTGGTCCGCGGGGACCATCTGGCGGGCCATGGCCTGGACTTCCGCCACGCTGTACGACCCCTGGGCCGAGAACGAGGAGGCGTCGCGGACGGCGGACCGGCTCGCACGCTCGGCCTCCGCCTTCTCCTTGGCCTCGCGCTCCGCCTCGAGCTTCGCCTCGGCAGCCTTCTTCTTGGACTTGGCGTCCTTGGCCGCCTGGAGGCGGGCGGTCTCCTCGGCCGACTTCTTCGCCTCCGCGTCCGCCGCGGACGCCTGGGCGTCCGCCTGCTGCGTGAGCGACGCGGTCTGAACCTGGGCCTGCTGGCCCGCGGGGATGTCTGCGAGCAGCGTGGTGTCGGCTGCGGCCGCCTCGAAGTTGTTGCTGTCGTCGGCAGCGGGAGTGCTGCCCGAAGCAACGCCTACGACGGCGCCTACGGTGGTGACCGCGGTGGCGGATGCCACGGCGAACCCCCGGACCGAAATCCGGCTCACACGGTGTCCTTCCAGCATCGCCCGCTTAGGTGACCTCGCGGGCGCAATCGTGCCCTTGACACTGGCCTCCCTACTGCTTGGGTCACGGGAGGCACGGGCCCGGTGGGCAGCTCCCCTGCGGGAGTGCCGCGTGGTACTCGCGGGCGGCATACGGACGGCGGTTGTTGAGTTGTGTGGTGCGTGGCGCCTCTTGAGGTGCCCAAGTGCCGTATGCGGGGCCTGACGGAAGCAAGACTCTGCCGGACGGACACGGCCTGTTGCAATTCTGTGTCGGGTGTTAAAGCTCACACCCCGTTCGGAGCACCTCTTTCTCGAAAATGACGGCGCAGCACGATGCCGCCCGGCTAAGCTCCTTGGCCCGCCGGGCGGCATCAATCGGATGTTCCCCGTCAGATGTGGCCTTCCTCCAGCATTTCGGTCACGAGCGCGGCGATGGGCGAACGCTCGGAGCGGGTCAGCGTGACGTGGGCGAAGAGCGGATGGCCCTTCAGTTTCTCCACCACCGCCACGACTCCGTCGTACCGGCCGACCCGGAGGTTGTCCCGCTGGGCCACGTCATGGGTGAGCACCACACGCGAATTCGTCCCGATCCTGGACAACACGGTCAGCAGGACGTTGCGCTCCAGCGACTGGGCCTCGTCCACGATCACGAACGCGTCGTGCAGGGAGCGGCCCCTGATGTGGGTCAGCGGCAGGACCTCCAGCATCCCGCGCCCCAGCACCTCTTCGATGACCTCGCGCCCGGCGACCGCCGACAGGGTGTCGAAGACGGCCTGTGCCCAGGGGCTCATCTTCTCGGCCTCGCTGCCGGGAAGGTATCCGAGCTCCTGACCGCCGACCGCGTACAGCGGCCGGAAGACCATCACCTTCTGATGCTGTCTGCGTTCCAGGACGGCCTCCAGCCCCGCGCAGAGCGCGAGGGCCGACTTGCCGGTGCCCGCCCGGCCGCCCATGGAGACGATGCCGACGTCCGGGTCGAGGAGCAGGTCCAGGGCGATGCGCTGCTCGGCGCTGCGGCCGTGTATCCCGAAGGCCTCCCGGTCACCGCGGACGAGACGGACGTTCCCCTCGGCGGTGACCCTGCCGAGTGCCTTGCCGCGCTCGGACTGGAGGACCAGGCCGGTGTGGACGGGGTATTCGGCCGCCTCCGGGACGTACAGCGTCTCCTCACCGAACAGCAGGTCGACCTGGTCCGCGGCGAGGGTCAGCTCGGCCATCCCGGTCCAGCCGGAGTCGGTGACGGCGAGCTCGGCGCGGTACTCCTCGGCGAGCAGACCGACCGAGGAGGCCTTGATCCTCAGCGGCAGGTCCTTGGAGACGACCGTGACGTCGTACCCCTCGGCCTGGAGGTTGCGCGCGACCGCGAGGATCCGTGAGTCGTTGTCCCCCAACCGGTAGCCGGCGGGCAGGACGCCGGGGTCGGAGTGGTTGAGCTCGACGCGGAGCGTTCCGCCCAGGTCCCCGAGCGGGATCGGGGCGTCCAGCCGGCCGTACCTCACACGGAAGTCGTCCAGCAGGCGCAGGGCCTGCCGGGCGAAGTACCCGAGCTCGGGATGGTGCCGTTTGGCCTCCAGCTCCGTGACCACGACGATCGGGAGCACCACTTCGTGCTCGTCGAAGCGGGCCATGGCGTTGGGGTCGGCCAGCAGGACGCTGGTGTCGAGAACATAGGTGCGCCTGTCGGGCATGCGGCGCTTGCTGGTCACCACGGAAGGACGTACCCCCTCGGACGAGGTCGGGGAGTGCGACGGGCGTCGCGGAACTTCCCGAAGGAAGAGGACGGACCGGGTTCGGGCCCCGAGCGCGGGCCGAACACCGGCCCTCCGCGTCGGCCGCACGGTGTGCGGTCCTTCGTGTGCAAAGGGCCTCCCGGGCGAGCGGGCTGGGTGCCGCTCACTTGGCTGCGACGTCCGCCTGGTTGGTGACCGGACATCGACCTGAGAGGGGTATTCCCAGCCACACGCGAAGCCATGCAGCCGCCTGCCACAAGGTCAGCACGCGTCCTGGTGAACGGGCGAGGGCGACCGGGTGGACGGCCGGGGCCGGCGGACAGCCGGACGCGGGGGCGGCGGGCCCGTGCGGACGGGGAAGTTCAGGTGCCGTAGCGGCGGTGGCGGGCCGCGTAGTCACGCAGGGCCCGCAGGAAGTCGACCTTGCGGAAGGCCGGCCAGAAGACCTCGCAGAAGTAGTACTCCGAATGGGCGCTCTGCCAGAGCATGAAGCCCGACAGCCGCTGCTCCCCGCTGGTGCGGATCACCAGGTCGGGATCGGGCTGCCCGCGGGTGTACAGGTGTTCGGAGATGAGGTCCGTGGAGACGACCTCGGCGAGCTCCTCGAAGGTCGTGCCCTTGGAGGAGTGCTCCAGCAGCAGGGACCGCACCGCGTCCGCGATCTCCTGGCGTCCGCCGTAACCGACGGCGACGTTCACGATTATCCCTCTGCGGGAGCCACCGGCCCCGGAGCCGCCCCCGACGCCCGCCGTGGCCTCCTCGGCCTCCTTGAGCACCGTCTGGGTCCGTGCGGGCAGCAGGTCGAGCGTGCCGACGTGGTGGATCCTCCACCGGCCGTCGGCGGCCAGGTTGCGCACGGTGTTCTCGATGATCCCGAGCAGCGGGACGAGTTCCGCCTCCGGCCGGTCGAGGTTGTCCGTGGAGAGCAGCCAGAGCGTGACGACCTCCACGTCGGTCTCGCTGCACCAGCCGAGCAGCTCGGAGATCTTGTCGGCTCCGGCCTGGTGCCCCTGCACGGGCGATCCGCCGGACGCCTTCGCCCACCGCCGGTTGCCGTCGAGGATGACTCCGATGTGCTTGGGCACCTGGTCGTGGTCCAGGCGGCCCTCCACCCGGCGTGCGTAGAGCCCGTACACCAGGTCGCGCAAGTTCACTGAGTTCACCCTCTCGGTTCCGTACGGGCCCGCGGCCCGTCCTCCCCGTCACCGGGGGCCGGGGGGTCGCCCCCGGGGGAGTGCCGTGCGGTCCGCGCACCGCGCTCCCGCGCCGCGGATCGGCAAGTCCCGAAGCGGCCACATTACTGCGGGTGGGCCTCGGGGGCCCAGCCCGGACTGTCACAACTCCGTGATAAGGGTGAAACGTGACTGATTCCCTCTTCTACCGCGCCGACGCCTCGCGCTACGACTCCATGGAGTACCGCCGCACGGGCCGCAGCGGCCTCGAACTCCCCGCCGTCTCGCTCGGCCTGTGGCACAACTTCGGCGACGACCGCAGCCTCGGCTCCCAGCGGGCGATCCTGCGCCGCGCCTTCGACCTCGGCGTGACCCATTTCGACCTGGCCAACAACTACGGCCCGCCGCCCGGCTCCGCCGAGCTCAACTTCGGCAAGATCTTCCGGCAGGACTTCGCTCCGTACCGCGACGAGCTCGTCATCTCCACCAAGGCGGGTTACGAGATGCACCCGGGTCCTTACGGGGAGTGGGGCTCCCGTAAGTACCTGCTGTCCTCGCTCGACGCGTCACTGCGGCGGATGGGCCTGGACCACGTCGACATCTTCTACTCCCACCGCTTCGACCCGCACACCCCGCTGGAGGAGACCATGGGGGCGCTCGCCTCCGCGGTCCACCGGGGTAAGGCCCTGTACGTGGGCGTGTCCTCGTACAACGCCGCACAGACCGCCGAGGCGGCCGGGCTCCTGCGCGAGATGGGCGTCCCCGCCCTGATCCACCAGCCCTCCTACTCGATGGTCAACCGCTGGGTGGAGGCCGACGGGCTGCTCGACACGCTGGAGACGGCGGGTATGGGCTGCATCTCCTTCGCACCGCTCGCCCAGGGCCTGCTCACGGACAAGTACCTCGCGGGCATCCCGGAGGGCTCGCGCGCGAGCCAGGGCAAGTCCCTGGACCCGGGTCTGCTCTCCGACGAGATGGTGCGCCGGCTGCGCGGGCTGAACGAGATCGCACGCGGCCGCGGCCAGTCGCTCGCCCAGCTGGCCCTCAACTGGGTCCTGCGGGACAGCCGCATGACCTCGGCCCTGATCGGCGCGTCGAGCGTGAAGCAGCTGGAGGAGAACGTGGCCGCGCTCGGCGCACCGGCGCTGTCCGCCGCCGAGCTGAAGGAGATCGACACCTTCGCGGTCGACACCGCTCGCACGAACATCTGGGCGAACCGGGGCTGACTCCGGGCCTTCCGTCCGGGTCGGACCGGTACGAGCCGAGGGAGGCGCCCTCGCCCTCCCCCTGCCTCCGCACACCCTTCACGGGGCGCGAGGGAGCGGGGCACAAAAAACGGGCCGGTCCGTGGGGGGGGATACGGACCGGCCCGAGGGGGGGTTTCCACCTTAACCCTTCGTAAGTGCCGATGGGTGCCACGCCACTCCACAATTACTCTCCGGATGCGCGGGAACGCGCTGCGGAGACGTTTCCGTACGAGGGACTCGGCGGACCGGCCACGCCCGGCCGGCCGCTCCGGCGGGACCGGCCGGAGTGCGCGGAGGCCTCCCACCCAGGACCGGCCGTCCCGGGGAGGGCCGGGGACACCCGGTGGCCCTCGGCTGCGGCACACGGTGCGCGGCCCCGCCCCCCGCTTCGACGCGCTCACCGTCGGCTCCCGGTCCCGCGGGAACCGCTCCACCCGCCGGGGGCGGCCTGCGAGCGCGCCCCGGCGGGTGGTCCGGCGGGCACTTCCCCGTGCGGGTGGACGGTGGGATCCGGCGCAGGCGACGCCCCGGGAGTCGCATCGACGTGCGGCCCGCCCCTCTGCCGGTCCCTGCGGCGGGCCGGCGTGGCGACCGGAGGGTACGGCTGGACACGATCTCGGCGTGGGCTGCGCGACTGACGGCACATCAGCTCACGGCGGGGACGCAGGGCCGCCCTCATGTCAGTGGCGGAGGAACCGGATCTCCACCGTGTCCCCGCCGTTGACCACGAAATCACCGTTCTCGCACCGGATCACGGCCTCGCAGACCTCCCCGTAAGCGTCGCGCGTCTCGTGCGTCCCGATGACCGTCCACGCCCCGCCGTAGGGCGGTGGTGGCAGCCGGCTCAACTCCGCCAGCTGCCACTGGCCCGCGGGGACACACCAGTCGGGAAGATCGGGCCAGGCGCCGGAGGTGATGCGCAGTGACCGGTCGGAAGCGCAGGTCAGGAGCACCGACTGCCCGTCCGCGAGCACGAATTCGACGGCTTCCGGTTCTCCCGCGCATCCTTCGGGCCGGTAGAAGAGGCCCTGCACGGCGGTGATCCGCGCTCCCGTGAGCCAGTCGGCCTTGCCGTGGCGCGGGCGGCCGGGCGGCCGGTCCTCCCGGCCTGGGCTCAGCTCGTCGCCGGACGTTTCCCTTCCCACCGTCATGACCCGCTCCTTCGTTGTGCGCTCAACCGAAACAAGGGTCGCACTACCGGTGAGTGGGACGGTGGGGCAGCTGACGCAGTTGCGTCCGGCGGCGGTGAACTCTGCTCAGCGGCAGGCCTGTTCCGCGCGCTTCGGCTTGCGCGCCTCGATCAGGAAACGGGCGGAGTGTGCGACGAACAACCCCTCGGCCTCGATCAGGCGGTGCAGGGAGCGGAGCCGGGGCAGGTAGGCGTCGACGGTGAAACCCGGGACCATCCAGACGACCTTGCGCAGGAAGTGGACGACGGCCCCGATGTCGAGGAACTCGACGCGCAGTCGTTCCTCACGCAGGTCGACGACGTCGAGCCCGGCCGCCTCGGCGTCGGCGCGGGCGCGCCGCGGATCGCGGGCGGCGCGGGCCGTGGCCGGCTGCGGACCGAGGAAGTACTCGACGAGCTCGAACACGCTCGCGGGGCCGACCTGTTGGGAGAAGTACGTGCCTCCGGGCCTCAGCACCCGGGCGATCTCCTCCCACCATGTGGTCACCGGGTGCCTGCTGACCACCAGATCGAACGCCTCGTCCCCGAAGGGCAGGGGAGGTTCGTCCGTGTCCGCGACGACGACGGCGCCGCGCGGGTGCAGCAGGGCGGTGGCGCGGGCGACGTTCGGGGGCCAGGACTCGGTGGCGACCGTCAGCGGCGGGAGTACGGGCACCGATGCGAGGACCTCACCGCCGCCCGTCTGGAGGTCGAGCGCCGCCCCGGCGCGTGCCATGCGGTCCGCCATGGCACGGGCGTACCCCCAGGACGGGCGCTGCTCGGTGGCCCGCCCGTCGAACCAGGAGAAGTCCCAGCCGTCGACGGACACGGCTTCGGCCTCGGCGACCAGGGCGTCGAACCGCGCGTCGGAGGCGGCCGGCCCGGGCCCGGACTCGTGCCCTCGTGCGGGCCGGGGTTCCGGTCGGGGTCCGGCGAGGGGCGGTTCGCTCATGCGGGCATGGTGTCAGCCGGTGGCGGAGTACGCGACCGTATATCGGGGTGCACCGGCGGACCCGCACGGGCGCACCCGTACCTCCGCGCTTTGGGGTGGTCAGGCGGCGACTCCACCGGCCAGGAGGCCGAGCAACGCCCCCGCGATCATGAACGGGCCGAACGGGATGCCCGTCCTCCGCCCGGCCCGTCGCAGCAGCATGAGGCCGACGCCGTACAGGGCGCCGAGCAGGAACCCGGCGAACCCGCCCGCGCACAGCACCGCCCAGCCGTACCAGCCGAGTGCCACGCCCAGGGCGAGCGCGAGCTTCACGTCGCCGAAGCCCATGCCGTTCGGGTTGACGAGGAAGAGCAGGAAGTAGAAGCCGCCGAGCGCGGCCCCGCCCAGGAGGGCCGACGTCCAGGATCCGGCGTGTCCGGGCAGCAGGGCCGCGCCTCCCAGCAGCAGGGCGGCGGCACCGGCCAGGGGCAGCGTCAGCCGGTCCGGCAGCCGGTGGACCCGGCGGTCGATGACGGCGAGGAGCACGGCAACGGGGGTGAGCAGGAGCCAGACGGCCAGTTCCGGCCGGGCTCCGGTCGCGGCGGCCAGGACGGTGCAGGCGAGCACGGTGACGGCGGGGGCGAGGACCGCGGGCGCGTAGCGCGCGGCCGGGACGGGGACTGCGGGGGCGGTGCTCCCGGGGGCCGACGGGACGGCCACGGCGCAGGTCGCGCACCGGGTCGAGCCGAGCCAGCCGCCGCCGGGCCCGGTGAGCGTGTGTCCGGCCGGACAGGCGTCCCGCCAGGGCTCCTCCGGCCGGACGGAGAAGCGGTACGCGGCGCGCGGCAGCAGCAGTCCGGTGGCGGCGCCCCAGAGCACGGCGACCGCAGTCAGTGTGGCGTCCACGGACCGACCCTAGTCCGGTCCTCCCGTGGGGTCGTGGGCCCGGGGGCCCACCGGGTACCGTTCCGGGCCCACGGGGCGGCCACGGAGGCTACGGTCGGTGTCCATGGGGACATGGCGCAACGGCAGCGGTGTACTGACGGTCGGCACGGGGGCCGGGAGCCGGGAGGTGCCGCTGCGGATCGCGGCCTCGTACGGGGCGAGGGCGCGCGGACTGCTGGGCGCGGACGGGGTCGACGGGGCGCTGCTGATCACCCCGTGCGGGAGTGTGCACACCTTCCGGATGCGGTTCGCCATCGACGTGGCCTACCTGGACCGGGAGTTCACGGTCCTGGCCGTCCGGACGATGCGGCCGGGCCGCCTCGGGCTGCCCCGGCCGCGCGCCCGCCATGTGGTGGAGGCGGAGGCGGGGGCGATGGAGAGATGGGGAGTCCGTCCGGGCACCCGGCTCCGGGTCATGGCGACGGACGGCGCCGGGGCTACCGGCCCCGTCACGGACGGCGGCCACGGGCCCCGCTGAACCCGAACCGGCCGAGGGACGGCGGCCCCTGACCCCGGACCGGCGGCGGGCGGCTGCGGGGCGCCCCGCCGAACGCCGCCGCCCCCGGGACCGGCGTCACGGCGGCCCGGAGCCCAGCAGGGTCCAGGCGCCGTACGCGGCCGAGCCGAGGGCGAGCACGGTGACGGTCACGGCCGCCCGGACCGCCGTACGCGGCCCTGCCAGCGCGACGGCGGGCGGGAGCAGCAACGGGAAGGCCGGCATCATCAGGCGCGGCCGGGACCCGAAGTAGCCCGAGCCGATCAGCGAGACGACGACGATCGCGAGGCCGTACACCAGCACGGGAAGCGGCTGCCGCTGCCGTACGCACAGGAACACCAGCCATGCCAACAGCCCCAGGGCCGCGCAGAGTCCGAGCGCGGCGGGGAGCGGCAGCCCGACGACGAACGCGGCCAGTGCCCGGCCCCCGTCGATGCTGTTTCCCCACTGTGCCTGGACCTCGAAGTACGCGAACGGGCTGCTCTCGCGCACGGCGACGAACACCACATGGCCCAGCCAGCCCAGCGGGGCGACGCAGACCCCGGCCAGCATGCGCCGGTTACGGCGCAGCAGCCCGTCCCCGCCGGCGGTCCGGTACTCCCGTACGAGGACGGCGACGGCGCTCACGCCGAGGGCGGCGACGAGCGCGGCCGCCGAGGGGCGGGTCAGCCCGGCCGCGACGCAGAGCGCGCCCGCCACGATCCAGCGGTCGCGGAGCACGGCGTACAGCGCCCAGGCGGCGAGCGCGGTGAACAGCGTCTCGGTGTACGCCATCGACTGCACGAACGCCGTCGGGTACACGCCCCACAGCGCGGCCAGCAGCACCCCGGTCCGCCGCCCGTGGAGCCTCGCCCCCACGGCGTACATCCCCCAGGCGGCGAGCAGTCCGGCGGTCCAGGCGACGAGCAGCCCCGCGTCCCGCACGGTGAGGGGGGTCAGTTCGGCGAGGGCCCGTTCCAGGGCGGGCAGGAGCGGGAAGAACGCCAGATCGGGGTGGAGGCTGCCGTCGGGCAGGGTGGCGGTGTAGCCGTAACCGTGCTCGGCGATCCGCTGGTACCAGACGGAGTCCCACCGCCCGCCGAGCAGGTGCACGGCGTCCTTCCCGGCGGCGGAGGCCCAGAGGTGCAGGACGAGGAGCCCGACGGCCCGGACGGCGGCGTAGGCGCCCAGAGCGGGTGCGGCGGCGGTGAGCGCGGCCGTGACACGGTGCCGGCCGGCGGGCGTGCGGGGCGCTGCCGGCCGGGAGCGCGTCTGCTGTTCGGGCATGGGGCCGATTATGACCGCACCCGTCCACGGCGCGGCCCGGCCCGGCACCGTGGGGGGTGCGCCGGGACGGGCGTCGCTCCGTGACGGGAGAAACGCTAGCCGTCACCGGGGCCCACGTCGTGGGCCCCAGGGCCCAACCCGCTCCCGATTCCGCCCGATGGCCGAGGCGATCACACGCTCGGTCACCGCGCCGGCGCGGCCGGCCCCGCCCGGTGCTCCGGCAGCCGGAAGCCACAGGGGCGGTGAAATGCCGTCGAACCGGGCGTGAGCATGTCCTCGGCCTCACCGCGCCCCGCACGTGACGCGCGGCCCGCGTGGGCCCGGGAATGGGGCCGGGGGCCCGGGTCAGGCGGTGGGTCGCGACCGTACGCTCCCCGCGGGCAGGCAGCTCGGCGAGTGGTGGAGAGGGGTCGGACCGTGAGCGGTGGCGAGGGCTGGGGACGCGGGGACGCGGGCCGTACACCGGGCGGTGGGGGTGGCGGCTGGTTCTTTCCCCTGACCCGCAGTTGGGCGGCGGGCGCGCTCGTGTACGTCGCCGCCGGCTACGTCGTCACGCGGGCCCTGGTCGAGACGCTCGCCACCGCGGAACGGCTCGACGTCTTCGGATGGCGGCTGGCCCTGCTGCATCTGCCGGGCGTCGTCGTCACCGTACTGACGGTGCTGGCCGCCGTCCGGGCGCTGCCCGAGGAGCGGCGCGACTCGCGGGCGCCCCGTCTGCTCGCCGCGTCGGCGGTGCCGGTGGCCGGGCTCGCCTACGGCTACGCCGTGTCGTGGGACGTGGTGGACGCCGAGGGTGTCACGATGCCGGTCGTCGTGATGGTCACCGGCGCGGCGGTGGGGCTGGCGCTGGAGCGGCTGCTGGAGGCGCGCGGCTCGGAGCGCCCGGCCCCGACGCCGTACCACCGCTCGTACGACTGGCGCGACGCCGGTGCCACCGCCACGGAGTACCTGGGCGTCATCGTCCTGGTGGCCGCGTTGATCGGCGCGCTCGCCATGGCCGGTCTCGGGGGCCGGATCGGCGAGGGCATCCGGTGTGCGATCAGTTCGCTCACCGGTGACGGCAGCGGGTGCACCGCGGGCGGGAACGGCACGGCGGAACCGAAGACCGACGACGACTACGAGCCGGCGCTCTGCCAGGTGTCGAGCATCTCGGACACCGCCGGCGGCAAGGTCAAGATCGGCTGGTTCGAGTGGGGAGAGGAGTACGGCTTCCAGCAGAAGGTCGCCCAGGCCAAGACCGACGTGAACGAGGACGGGAAGGTCGACGAGAACGACAAGCTCGTCTACATGACGTTCACCGACGCCGCGTCGGCCGGGCTCAACGCCAGTACGCCGGGCGTCAAACTCGGCAAACTCGGCAAGGCGGACATCGATGTCGGCGGCGGCGTCAAGATAACCAACGGGGACACCTGGGTGTTCACGAGCGAGACGGACGCCCAGAAAATGAGGGACGACATCGAGGAGATGAAGATGTGGGAGACCTCGATGAAGCACAGCGGCGGCTACGGCGGCAACTGGTACTCCGGCATGAAGTGGGCGGAGAAGAAGGAGGCCGTCGAGAAGAAGATCGGTGACAAGAAAATCTCCTACTCGACCATCGGCATCAACGTGTTCGCGGACGGCGGCCTCTCCCTCAAGCCGGGTGACGACACGAAGCTCGGCGCCAAACTGGGCGGCAAGGCGAAGTTCTCCCCGGACGTGACGATCACCAAGGACGACGTGAAGGGCAACGAGTCCTACACGTACACCGCCAAGCTGGAGATCGAGGGCAAGGTGAGCGGCACAGCGGGCCCGCTCGGCGGTACGGCCGGCGCGAAGGACACCCGCACGGGAGCGCTCACCGTCACCCGCGACCAGAAGACCGGGAAGATCGTCCGGATCGACATGACGCAGACCGTGGAGAAGACCTCGACGTCCGACAAGGGCGAGGCCGGGGGCGACAACGGGGAGAAGGGGAAGGACAAGCGCGGCGGGAAGGGCAGCGTGACCGACTCCTCCGGGGACACGGGCATCGAGGTCCGGACGAACTCGATCGTCTTCGGCAAGGAACCGGACAAGGTCACGGAGGCCAAGCGCGACCTGGCCGAGCAGTGGCTGGACGGCTCCGGCAACAACACCGCCCCGTTCGAGTACATGTTCGGCGACCATTCCCTGGAGAAGAAGCCTGCCGGGAGCGACCCCTTCGAGCAGATGATGTTCCAGGACGGCCTGTCCAGCACGATGCGGTACCACGGCGAGGCGGACGCACAGGAGTTCGGGTTCGAGGTGTCGCTCGGCATGAGTCTGGGGTTCTCGGTCTCCGACGAGCACAAGAAGGAGACACTGACCGATGCGCGGTTCCTCGGGGCTCCGCGGGGCGACAAGCGCTCGTACCTCCCGTACAGCTACTGCGCCCGGTGACGGGCACGACGAAGAGGCGATGACGTTGACGAAGTCCGAGGCGCTGGACCGCGGGTCGAAGAGGGTGCCGTCCGCCCGGAGGGCTGGCCCGGCGGCGTCCGGTGCGTGTGCCCGCACGGCCTGGGGCCGACCCGGTACCGGCGGTACCGGGGTGATCCCGGCGACGCGGCGCGCGTGCGTGCCTGGAGCCGCCGGGCGGAAGGGCCTTCCGGGACGCGGCCTGGGCGCGGTGGCCGCCGCCGCCCTCGGTCTGACGCTGCTCACCGGCTGCGGCGGCGGGGACACCGCGGCGGTCCCGGAGGGGTGGGGCACGCTGGACACGAAAAGCGTGTCCGTCGGCTACCCGGAGGACCAGGGGTACGCCCCGCAGCCGGCCGCCGAACGCGGCCCGGCGAACGCGGCGGTCGCGGTCAAGGAGGAGAAGGGGCTGCGCACCGGCATGGTCTCGGTGCAACTGGACTTCGCCACGGGCGTCGGCGACGCCGGCGAGGCCGCCGCCGCGGCAGGCGCCGGGATCGGGCTCGGGACGACCCGCAAGGACACCCGGGACGTGCGGCTCGCAGGCGAGGAGAGCGCCCGCGACGCCCGCAGGATCGACTACGAGTTCACGTCGGGCGGCGAGGACCGGACCCCGGCGAAGGGCACGCGGATGACCGGGGTCGTGGTGGCCGGGGTGGACTCGCGGGACGTACCGTTCGCGGTCCGGGTCAACGCGGTGAAGGGTGCGCTGACCCCTGCCGACCTCGACGCGTTCGTCGGGTCCATCACGGTCAAGTAACCCGCTGCGGAGCCCTTTTCATGGACGTACTGCCCGGTGGCACGGCCACCTTCCTGCTGGTGTTCGGCCTGTTCCTCGGGGCGTTCGCGGGCCGCTCCGCCCTCCGGCTGGTCCGGGTGCTCGGGCTGATGAGGCGGGGCGCGCATGCCGAGGGGCGGTGCTCCGAGCGGCGCGTCGTGGACCGGGGCGCGGGGACGGAGCGGCGCTACACCACCGAGTACGTCTTCGCCTTCCGCACCCCGGACGGCCGGGAGGTGGAGTTCACCGACCACTCCCCCGGGCCGTTCGGCCTCGAGGTCGGGGCACCGGTGCGGGTCTCGTACGACCCGGCGGACCCGGCGCGGCGGGCCACCGTCGCGGGGCCGGGCGCGTGGGGTCCGGTACTGATGCCGACGGTGTTCGCCGTGGTGCTCGGTCTCTTCTCGCTGGGCCTGCTGCTGGGGTTCGCGGCGATGCGGGGGTGGATCTGACGGGCCGGGTACGGGGTACGCCGGGACAGGTGCCGAGGCCCGGTCCTTACGGGGTGCGCGGCGCCGTGTGAGGGCGGACGCGGTGGCACGGACCTCATGAGACGGCGGACGCCGTGACCCCGGACCTCACGTGACGGCGAACGCCGTGGCCCCGGACCTCATGTGACGGCGGACGACGTCAGGAGGACGGCGAAGAGTACGACCGGTTCCTCCCGGTCCATCTGCCCCACCCCGACCCCGACCCGGCGCCCGTCGCCCACGTCCCAGATCTGCAGGTCGCCGTAGTAGCCGAGTTCGAAGAGCGCCTCGAAGAACGGCGGCACGGACCCGCCCTCCACATCGCGTTCGGCATACGCGTCGGTGGAGAGTACCCGGTGCGGCCCCCAACGCTCGTCCAGCGCGAGAACCACCCCCCAGCGCTCGCTCTCGAACTCCTCGTACGCCGCCTCCGACGCCCCGCCGTCCCCGGGGCCGTAGAAGTCCTCGCTGACCCGGAGCGCCACGACGGCGAAGTCCTCGCCGGGGGCGGATCGGGTGGCGTCGGCGCAGCCGGCCCAGGGCGGTGCGGTACTGCCGGTGCGCAGGGCCTCGACCGCCGCGAGGGCAGCGTTCACCCTGGCCGCGAACCCCGGCGCCCCACTCACCACGCGGCCCGCGGCGCCGACGCGGACAGCGGCTCCAGCGCGCCCGCAGCGGACAGCGTCCGCTGGGCGGCGACGACCGCTTCGGTGGTGTCGCCGGTGTCCAGGACCAGCCCCCCGCCCGCCGTGGAGCGACGCGTACCGGAGAAGTCGGCGGGCACGAGGGCGGCGCGGTTCGCGGAGAGGTACGTCGCCCAGCCGCAGCGCGGGTGCGAGTTGCGCAGGCCGAAGGCGGCCTTGACCGCGCTGAACAGCTCCCGGTCGTACGTCAGCCCCGTGTCGGGGTCCCAGGACTCGGCGAGAACGGTGAGCGCCTCGGACAGCCGGTCGGTGAGAGGGGCCGGCCCGGGCACCGCCCCGGTTGCGGCTCCGGGCGCTGTTCCGGTCACTGCTGCTGGGGAGGGGAACAGCTGGAGCGTCGCCGTGAACGGGGTGTACTCGTCGCTGCCGCCGCCCTTGGCCCGCAGGTAGGCGTAACCACCGTCCGGCCACCTGCCGACGACGGCAGCCGTCCGGCCGACGATGTCGGCGTCCTCCTCCGGTCCGCCGGCCTCGACCACCACGGCCACGTCCTCGGCCGTGTCGGGGACCACCTCGCCCGTGTCCGCGCCGTCCACGTCCCAGCGCCAGTCGACCGCCGCACCACCCGAGAGCTCCGTCAACCCGCGGAGCATCACCAGCCAGCGCTCCGCCAGCTCGAGGGACGACTCGGGCCGGGGCCCCCAGGACACCTTCACTACCACTTCGCCGGACATCCGCGTCTCTCCACCCTCGTGCGTCCACTGACGTTACTTCTCTACCGCAGTGTGCTTCACGATCACGTCCACGTCGGCGTCGTCGAACGCCTTCTGCGCCGCTTCGGCGACCTTCGGGTTGGAGAAGTTCCATTCGACCGGCTTGCCCCGGGCCGCGCGTACCTGGCGCTGCGCCTGTTCCACGAACTTCGCCGCCTGCCCCGGTTCGAGGGTGCCGTCCGGCCGGACCTTCTTGCCGTACCCGAACTTCGCCTCCTTGTACGTCTGCGAGGCGGAGTCCCAGCCGTCGAAGTCGACGTCCCGCCCCGTCCGGGGGTCCTTCACGGCATACTCCTTGCCGCGCTTCACGCCCGACACCTGTTCCTGGTAGCGCATCCAGCGTTCCATGCTCGGCCAGTACGCCACGGACTTCTTGGCCTTCCAGGTGCCGTCGCCGAGGTCCTTGGACCCCTTGCGCGGGTTCTTCAGGTCGCCGTACCAGGACGGCTTCGTCCACTTGGCCACCTTCTTGCGACTGGCTTCCTTCGCCGCCGCCTTCGCCGCGTCCGCGTCCTTCTGCGCCTGCTCGGCGGCGTCGACCTCGTCCTGGTCGACGCCCTCGCACTTCTTCTGCGTGACGAGGAGGACGGGCGATCCCTGCACGCGGTACGCCACCGCCACGTGTCCCGCAGCGTTCACGCCACCGGCGTACGAGGGCTGCCGCGGGCCGGGGCCGTCCAGGCCGGGGCCGAGCGGGCGGGTGCCGGGGGGCCTCTTGTCGAGCGGCCCCGCACCGATGACGCATCCCTTGCCCGCCAGTTCCTCGGCCGCGTCGTCGGCGTGCCGCTGGGCCTCGTCCGCGGCCTTCCTGGCCCCCTCGACGTCCCCCTTACCGGCCGCCTTGCGGGCCCGTTCCGCCGCCTCGCCCGCCTTCCGGGCGGCCGCGCCGAGCTTGCCCAGTTTCCCGAGCTTGCCGACTTTCCCGAGCTTCTGGACTACCTTCGCCTCGCCGTACCCGGGAATGAAGAGTGACCCGACGTTCCATACGACGTTGGTGGCGGCCCGGGTCTTCTGACCGTTCTTCCACTGGTCCTTGACGTCCTCGCCGATGAACATGTCGTCGAGGACGGTCAGTCCGGTGTCGACGGAGGCACCGCCCCAGTCGGTCAGCGCATCCCAGTAGTCACCCTTGCGCCATTTGTCACCGGCGTCCTTCGTACCCTCCGACCACGCGTCGCCCAACGAGCTGCCGTAGTCCTTGAGGCCGTCCCACGTGCCGGGAAGATCCGTGACCGTGTCCCAGATGCCGGTGAGGTCACCCCAGATGCCGTCGACGAAGAGACCCCCGCCGACCTGGCCGATCTTGTCGCCCGCGCAGGAGAAGAAGGCGCCGAATCCCGAGAAACAGCCCTCGTCGTCGCCCCCGTCACCGGCGGACTCCGCCTCGTCGTCCTCCCAGCCCGGCTCGTCCCCGGCAGCGTCGTTCTTCTCGTCCTCGGACTCTTCCCACCCGGCCGGCACGGGAGGCAGGGCCTCTCCTCCGCCGGTGCCGTTCGTGCCGCCGGTGCCGTTCGTACCGCCGGTGCCGTTCGTACCGCCGGTGCCGTTCGTACCGCCGTCGGCAGCCGTACCACCGGGACCTCCGGGGCCACCCGTACCGTTCGCCCCTCCCGCGTCCCCGCCTCCCGCGCTGTCACCGGGCTCGTGAGGTGCGGTTTCTCCGCCGGCTTCGACCGTTCCGCCGCCTTCCCCCGTTGCGGGGCACGCGCTCCCGGTGAGCGAGCAGATCGCGGACTGCAGGCCGTTGGATATCTGCCCGCCGACGCCCCCCAGGATCAGGGCCAGAATGATCGCTGCGACGAGCGCGATCAGCCCGGCGTACTCGACGGTCGACTGCCCCCGGTCGCGCCGCCAGGTGATCATCCGGGCCAGGGAGAACGGGGGGTCACCGCCCTCCTCACGCTGCGCCGCGTCCAGCCGGAACCACGACCTGCTGGTCGCGTGGCTGAGGAGGACGAGGATCAGCAGCGGCAGGAACATCTGCGTGAGGCCCCGGTAGGAGCCGTCCCGGAGGCTGGACAGCCCGCCGAGCAGCAGCCAGACCTGTACGGCGACCAAGCCGCGCCAGACACCGGCACCGCCCGTGCGGACCCGGCGTACCAGCACCCAGCCGGTGACCCCGGGGGCCGCACCGTACGCGACCAGGGCCAGCATGGTGGCGTCCAGCGCATCGGCGGCTGAGGCCGCCAGCAGCAGGCCCACCCCGCCGAACACCGTGACGGCGAAGAGCAGGTGGACGAGGATGCGTGCCACGCTCAGCAGCTGCGGCATCTCGTGACGCCGGCCGGAAGGCGGCTGCCAGGAACCGCCGTAGCCCGAAGAAACCCCCACGCTGGACATACCGGCCCCAACCCGCCTTCCCCCGAAGCTCGTTGTCCATGACAGTACGAGCCGGACGCTCCCGGCGCGTGGGCCCTGGGACCCAATTTCCCCACCGCCCCACCCGGTCCCCACGCCGGAGCGGATCACCGGTCAGCGGGGATTCACGGACGCCCATGGACTGCTGGAGCGGGCGCACTTACATCCCCTCCCTGGTTGCCACCTTCGTCATCCACAGGCCCGGGGCGGTGGCTCCGAGCTCCGGTCGGCGCAGTACCGGGGCGCACTCGGACCGGAGGGAGAGGACGACGGTGCCGCCACGCGGCTCACGGGGTCTCATCCGCACGCTCGCACGCCGACTCCGAGGGGACCGACGAGGTCATACATCCAAGGGAAAGAACCGTTCCGCGACGGGAACTAGTGCTTCCGGACAGGCGCCGACGCCCAGGGCGACGGCGGTATCGACGTCCCCGGGCGGGAGGGGCACTGTCCGACCGACAGCCGCGAGGCGCTTCGGCAGATGATCCCGGACATCCAAGCCGCCGGCGAGGCGGATCACCTGCTCCGGACGGCTCCGGCCGTACGACGGCGGGCCGCGTAGGACCAGGCTCCCAGGCCCAGTACCAGGGCCGTGCCGGTACCGATGCCCGCGATGCCCAGGACGCGCATGCCGGGGTCGCCCCCTGTCCCGGCCACCGGGTCACCGAGGCCGAAACCTGCCGCCGCCGGGTCACCGTCGTACGGCGGGCCTGACTGTGCCGTTCCCCTGAGGTCGACGTCCAGCCTGAGGGGCACGGCCTCACGGGCCCGGTCTCCGAGGGTCACCTGGACGTAGTACCAGCCCTGGAAGTGCATCGCTCGCTCCGCTTCCGTCTCGGCCGCGAAGCGGTTGGCGTACGCGGCGGGAGCGGTGCCGAACTCGACTCCGGCCGGCTTGCCCGTGTAGCCGACGGCCTTGTCGGCGACCCGGGCGCGAGCCGTGTTGTACAGCTCCAGTCGCAGACCGTCGACTGCGAAGAACGAGCTGCCAGACCCGGAGCCGGCCAGCTGCGCCCGTAGGAACAGCTGCTGTCCCCAGGCCACGGGGACGCGGTAGAAGCGGCTCTCACCGGGCCGGATCTCGTCCTGCCACACCCCTTCGCGGACGGCTGCCGCGTCGTTGAAGCCCGTGCCTCCGGCGGCTTCCTTCCGGGTCATGGTGCTCGGCGCGGGCGGGCCCCCGGAGCTCCAGCCGGTCGGCGCCCGGGGTTCGTCGGCGCCGGGCTTCAGACCGGGCTCGGCCATGTACGTCAACTCGAGGGGCCAGGGCTCGACGGCCTTCTCCGAAGGGCCGGTCCACTCCACGGCGTAGAGGTACTCCCCCGCCTCCTGGCAGTTCCGGTCCCGCTCCATCCGCCGGGACACCGCCCCCGCGACGGGGCGGGTGGACTCGCCGCCGAACGTCAGGCTGACGTCCGTGCCGCACTTCGATCCGTCGGTCGAGGTCAGCGAGAGCCGGACACCGTCGGTGAAACCGATCTCGGTGCCGGGGGGCGGAGCGACGACGGTCGAGACGAAGGCGTTCGACGAGTCGTCCAGTCGGACCCGGTAGTACTTCTTCTCGCCCGGCCCGAGGGTGTCCGCGTAGACGGCCGACTTCTCGAGGAACGGGCTGTCGACGCCGGACTCCGTGCCCTGGACGGTCCGGGCGCCGGAGGCGGGGGTGTAGGCGGGTGGGTCCTCGGCTGTGGCCGCCGCCGGGAACAGGGCGAGGCAGAGGGCTGCGGCTCCGACCACGACACCGCTCCGGGACCACACCATCGTTCCGCTCCTCGCTCCCCGCAACCGGACCCACCCTTCCTACCAGGACACGCGGAGGGCCGGAGCACTGTGCCGTCGACCGACCGGTGCAGGCCCGAACTGGTCCACGCTCCCCCGGTGGACCCCAGGGTGTTCAGCCATTCGTCCGTGCGGCGAGGAAGGCGGCGAGTCCGTCGAGGAGCATGGTGCTGCCCTGCTCCGCCATGTCGCGTTCCTCGGCGGTGTCACAGCTCTGCTGGAGCACGATCTGCGTGCGGTGGTCGGCCTGCGGGTCGATCTCCAGGGCCATCGCAGCGGGCTCGGCTCTGCCGGGGACGTCCATGCCGATCACGAGGCGGCGGTTCTCGGTGACCTCGATGTAGGAGCCGGTCAGCGGGAACTGCCCGCCGTCGGGGGTGAGCATCGTGGCCTTCCACGCGCCTCCCGGCCGCACGTCCATCTCGACGGAGCCGGCGGCGGCGCCCGCCCACCCGGCGTACTGCTCCGGGGTCGTCCACGCCCGCCACACCGTCTCCGCACGGGCGTCCAGGGTGCGGGTCAGCGTGTAGGCGAAGCCGTCGGTCGTAGGGGTCTGCCCATTGCTCATGAGATGTCTCCTCGTTCTGTTCCGTGTTCCCGAGCGGGGTGTCGCACAGGTAGACGCGCGCAGGCGGACAGACTCATCGCTGTGCCGCAGGAGGTCACCACCGGAGCCGGGGGCTCCGGCCCTTCCTCGTGCCCCCACCGGTGCCGCCCGGCGCCGCGCACACCACCGACGCGGGCCGGTGGAGCCTGCGCGCCGTCCGACCTGCGACGGACCCGTACGCTCCGCCCCCGCCCGGCGGGGACGACAGGGCCGGGGGATGCCGCTACGGAGACCACCGCGTCACGGACGCGCGGGGCGCCGTCCGATGCGTCCGGCCGATCGGCGTGCCGCAGACGCCTGGCCAGGTTCGTCGGCCACTCCTCGACCGTCACAGGGCGGCGGTAGGCCGGGCAGACCGACCACGGGGGGTTCCCGGACCGGGCAACGGCGGCACACGTGCCGCCGCCGGCCCTGCCGGGGAGTCGCGGAGGGCTCCGCGACTCCCACGACTTCGGTCGGTTACGTCAGCTCTGCGAGCCGCTGGTGCGCGGGAAGGAGACCTCCACGCGGCGGTTCTTCTTGCGGCCCTCTTCGGTGTCGTTGTCGGCGATCGGGTACTGCTCGCCGTACCCGCGGATCTCGAAGGTGACGCTCGGGAGCTTCTGTGCCAGCACTCCCTGGACGGCATTCGCCCGCTCCTTGGAGAGCACGTCCCCATGGGCGGAGGAACCGAGGTTGTCGGTGAACCCGAAGACCCGCACCTTGGGCGCGTTCTGCGCCTGGATCTCTGCGGCGATGGCGTTGATACGGGCCGTGGCGGCGCTGCTCAGCTTGGCGCTGTCCTTGCCGAAGAGGACCTCGGCCTGAAGGGCGAAGGTGATGTCGGCATTGGTGTCCTCGCGGCGTTCCTCGCCACCCATGTCCTCGACGATGGACTTGATGTCGAGGACACGGACGTCACCGAGGGTCGCGCCGTCACCGAGCATCAGCCCCGGCGAGTTGGCGTCGACCTCGACGGGGGGCGAGGCGCTCGGGACAGCGGTCGGACCGTCGTCGGCGGAGGCGGTGGGGGCGCCCCAGAGAGCCGAGGTACCGAGGACGGCCACCGCGGCGGCGCAGAGACCGATGCGGCAGCGCAGCGCGCTCCGTGGGGCGGTCGGTGTGGGGGCGGGTGGCTGCATGGCGGTCGTCACCCCGAGATCTTGATCGTCGCGGTGGGCATGGTGGGGATCTGGAAGTCGACTTCGGTGGTGCTCTGCGGCGGGGCCGGGAACTGAGCGAAGAACGGAGTCTCCGCCCCTGGCGTCAGGCCTTCGAACTTGGTGCACAGGCAGCGGCCGTCGGTGTCCCGGAGGATGAGATAACGCTTCTTCCCCTGCTGATCCACCAACGTCGCTCCCGCCATGGATGCGCCGTTGCTGACCAACTCCTGTTCGGTCCCCTGCCAGCCGACCGCTGCCCAGATCTGCTTCGAGCCGTTCTTCACCCGCCCCTTGACCGTGACGAATCCCCCCGCTTCGCGCGTGGCCGAACTGATCACCACCTCGACACCGTCCTTACCCTTGATCGAGGCAATCACCTGAGTCTCGTCGTCCTCGGCAGGCGCGGCTTCCTCACCCTTCTGGCTGGAGGGCGCAGCCGATGAGCCTTGTGGCTTGCTCTTCGGCTCGTCCGATCCACCATCACCCCCACAGGCCGTCAGCGCGACAGCCATGGCTACGGAGGCGGCGGCGACAGCTGCCCCCTTGAAGCGAATCCGGGTCATGGCTGCACGCATCGGCGTGTTCCTCTCGGTGACGTTCACTTACTTGTCGGCCAGGTGGACGGAGAATAGGTCTGCCAGGTCCGGCAGCAGGTCAAGCTTCTTCGGATCGATACTGAAGTCTTCGTCATCGCAGACGACTTTGTACGACTTCTGGTCCTCGGCCTCACCCGTGTCGCCGTCGTCGTCCTCCTTCGGGGGACGCGGCGCGGGCCGCATGTCCTCTTCGATACGGCAGCGGGGCTCGATCACCGCTCTGGCAGTCGCGCTGGCCTTCTTCGTCTTGGTACCGGCTATCACCGAGCTACCGACCGTCTTGTTGGTGGTGACCTCGACGATGTACGCGGTCTCAGGGCCGACGTCCGGGCCACAGGCGTCCTGGTGGGCGTCGTTCTGCGCCGCGAGCAGGGCTCCCGCAGAACACGAGCTCGACCCGGTGGGCTGACCGCTCAGCAGGTCGTCCCACTCCTCGGGGTCGAAAGCGTCGGGCCACCGCCACTCGTCCCGGGCGTCCAGCGCCACCGCGAGCGCGGCGGCGTCGGCGGCCGTCTGGGCCTCGTTCTTCTTCATCGATGCCTGGCCGACGGCGAAGTAGGCGAACGCAAGGAAGAGCAGGCCCGCCACCACCGCGATGTAGATGGGGAAGGCCTGCCCTGCCTCACGGGTACGTCTGGCGACTACTCGCCGCCTCCGCCCGTGATCTTGCTGATCTGCGTGGTGATGGCCGTCGCGATCGTGGTTCCGAAGTTCGTCGTCATGAGCACCCCGATGATCGCCACCACCACCACGATGATGCCCAGGTACTCCACCGCGCCCTGCCCCCGGTCCGCCCGGGCCTTCATGCGCTCGACGGACGTGTTCGCCCAGACCTTGGCGTTGACGGAAGCCTTCAGCATCAGCTTGCTCATGGTGTTCCCCTCCGGGTTCGGCCGGCCGGGTGGCGGCCGACTCGCACGTCTTCGTGGTGGCGCCTGCGGTACCGGCTTCCTCCCGGCCGGTGACGTCGGCGACAGAAGAAACGTACGGCCGGGCGGTCCGTCCGGCGCAGGGCCCCAGGGCCCAAAGGCAGGCCCAAAACGCACGGTGGGCCCGTACTGCCGTTCCCGGCCCGGTCGGCGTCGTCGCGTCCGGGCCGGTCCTCCCCCGTTCAGCCATGGCGGCCTGTCCCCCTCGTCCCAGGTCCCGAGCCCGGCGCCGTGCCGAGCCAGCGGGCGATCGCTTCACTGCGGCTGCCGCTGTGGAGCTTGGTGAAGATCCTGTTGATGTGGTTCTTGACTGTCTTCTCGCTGATGAAGCAGGTGGCCGCGATCTGATGGTTGCTCATCCCGGACGCGATGAGATCCATGACCTCCGCCTCCCTCGCACTCAGGTCGTACTGCCGCCTGTCGGGAACCGGCGGCCGGTTGCGGCCCCCGTCAGTCGAAGACTGTGCCATAACCGGTTGCATGTGCGAAAGGCCTTCCGGTCGGCCGGTCGCTCCCCCGCCGGTGGACCCCGGAGGCGGAGCGGGGTGCGCAACGCCCGCCGGGGACTGGACCCGGTAGTCGTCCCCCTCCGGCCCGGTGCCGGCCGTCAGGGCCGTTCCCAGCCCCTCGGGGAGGTTCCTCGGCACCTGCCCCGGACCCTGGCGCATATGGGCAAGAAGGGCACTGGAGGCGGTGGCGGTGAAGGGGGCGCGACCACTCCTGGTGTCCCGTACGGCCTGCACCAGCTGGTCTGCCGTGAACTCGCCGTGGACCAGGTAGCCACCCGCGCCGAGGCGCAGCGCCTCGTGGACGATCTCGGTCTCGCGGCTGTACGTCAGCACCATCACAGGTGCAATCTGGACGAGGTGCGGCAAGGCGGAGATACCGTCCACGCCAGGCATCCGGACGTCCAGCAGGACCACGTCGGGCCGGTGGCGGACGGTCGCGTCGTAGGCCTCCCGGCCGTCCGCGGCCTCGGCCACGACCTCGATGTCGGCGCGACCGCTGAGCAGGACTCCGAGTCCCGCCCGGACGACGGGGTTGTCGTCGGCGACCACGACCCGCAGAGGGCCGGGGTCCGGCAGGTCGGGGGCGCCGGGGAAGGGGGGCAGGGCATCGACTGCCGGGGAGTGCTGCACGGCCGGGAAGCCGGGTGAACTGTGTTCCGCGCTGGGGGGGTCGGTGTGCGGGGAGGTGTGCTGGGAGACATGGGCCTGCGGTGTCCGGTTGCGGCCCGAAGCACGGGAGACATCGTCCGGCATTCTGCGACCTCCTCTCGGATGGGATGGGGACGGGTTTCGGAGCGGTTGTCGAGCGGGTCTCCTGCCGGTTCGACCGCCCGGTCAGGAAACGGGGTTCAGGCCCGGACTCGGCCCTTGGCCCTCCGGGCCCGGATACGGCCCCCTGTCCGAGCCCGGAGACGGCCCGGGCCGCGGTGCCCCCGGAGCCCTCATTCCCGGCGCCAGGGCGGCCAGGGGAAGCTCCAGCCGTACCTCGGTACCCTTGGCCGCCCTGCCCTTGCCGATGCGGATGCGGGCGCCGATCGAGGCCGCGCGTTCGACCATGCCGACGAGGCCGAAGTGGCCGGCCCGTCTGAGGTCGTCGAGGGTGGTGCCCGCGGGGAGGCCCTGGCCGTCGTCGTACACGCTGACGCGCAGGACGTCGCCCTTGATGCCGGCCAGGACGACGAGGTAGGTGGGGTGGGCGTGCCGGTGGGCGTTCTCCATCGCCTCGGAGGCGACGGTGAGCAACTGCCGGGCGACGACCTGCGGGACCGGGGGGACGGGGGCGTCGCCGAGGGTGCGGAACACGGTGTCCATGCCGTGGCGGCGGGTGAAGTCCTCGGCCCGGGCACGGAGTTCCCCGACGATGTCGACCCCACCGTCCAGGCCTGATTCGCGGCGCAGGTCGGCGAGGAGTTCGCGGGACTCGGCGGCGGCCCGCCGGGCCGAGCGGGCCACCAGCTCGGCCTGGTGTTTGACGGTGAGCGGGTCCATGCGGTCGGCGGAGTGGGCCAGGCCGTCGGCGGCGAGGGCCAGGCCGTGGAGCGTCTTGGCGACGGAGTCGTGCATCTCGCGGGCCAGCCGGGCGCGTTCGTCCTCGACGGCCACGCTGACGGCGAGCCGGGCCCGGGTCTCGGTGAGTGCCTGGCTGGCCGAGCCGACGCGGAGCATCAGGTTGCGCAGGGCGACGCCGACCGCCCCTGCGAGGACGCAGAAGCCGGGCAGGAGCAGGACCGAGGCCAGGCCGCCGGTCCGCAGCTGTCCCTCGGCGGCGTAGGCGGCGGCCAGGATGAGGCTCTGCAGGCCGGCGAAGACGCCCGCCGCCCGCCAGCCGTAGAGCAGTCCGGCCAGGAGCGGGGTGCAGACGACGGCGTAACCGAGGGACGACTCCGGGGTGGCGGTGAAGAGGAGCAGGGCACCGAACCCCGTGTCGGCGCCGAGCAGCAGCGGGTGGCGGACCAGGAGCGGGCCGAAGCGTTCCCAGTCGCGGTGGAGGGCGTACGAGGCGACGACCGTCACCAGGACGGCGGAGGCGACGAGCCAGCTCGCGAGGCCGGGGGCGGTGTTGGCGAGGGCCTGCGGGGTACCGATGGCGATCATGGCGAGCCGGAAGAGGAACACCTGGCGGGCCAGTGCCGAGAGGGCGTTGACCTGGATGGAGACGGTCGGCGCCGGTCCGGTGGGCGTGGACAGGGCGGCGTGCCGTGATTCCTCGGCTTCCGGGTGCAGGGAGATCGTCATCGGTGGCCGCTCACTCCCCTGTGAGGGATCCGAGGCTGGTGTCGGATCCGAGCAGCATGGCGGCCCCCATGAGGATCATGGTGGCGGGGATCATGAAGGTGGTGACCATCAGGGTGGCCTTCGGGACCGCCTTGGCGGCCTTGCGCCGGGCGTTCTGCGCGTCGGTGCGGCGCATGTCGTTGGCGATGGCGATGAGGGTGTCGACGATCGGCGCGCCGAGCTCCTCCCCCTGCTGAAGGGCGGTGACGAACATGGCGACCTGCTCGGAGTCGTTGCGCCGGCGCAGTTCGTCGAAGGCCTGGCGGCGGCTCACGCCCATGTCCATCTGGCGCAGGGTGATGCGCAGTTCGTCGGACCAGGGGCCCTGGTACTTCTCGGCGACCCGGTCGAGGGCCTGGCGGAAGCCGAGGCCCGCCGAGACGACGACGGCGAGGACGTCGAGGAAGTCGGGAAGGGTGCGGTCGATGTCGTCCCGCCGCTTGCGGACGGCGGCCCAGATGCCCACCTCGCCCCAGAACAGGCCGAAGGCGACCATGAACAGCGCCATGAAGATCTTGCCGCTGCTGAGCATCGCGAAGGCGGCGAAGCCTCCGAGGGCGCTGTAGACGGCGCGGCGGGCGGCGTAGCGGTCGATCGTCAGGCCGCCGGGGTTGCCGGCCATGTCGATCTTGCGGCGCTTCTCGTTGACCTTCTTGGGCCCCATGAGGCGCAGGACGAGGGGGGCCCAGCGCATGCCGAGCCGGTCGATGCCGGAGCCGACCGCGGTGGTGCGGGTCGAGCCCACTTCGAGGGCGAGCGCGAGGTCGCCGGGGAGGGTGGCCTCGGCGCGGTACATCCGGACGCCCTTGAAGACGCCGAGCACGCTGAGGCCGACGACGAGAGCGAGCAGCAGTTCCATTCCGGTCCCCTCCTCAGATATCGATCTTGGAAATGCGGCGGATGGCGACGAAGCCGAGGGCGTAGAGGCCGAGCGAGACGATGACGGCGATCTGGCCGGCGACCGATCCCGTCATACGGTCGAGTGCTCCGGGGAGGATCGAGTTGACGAGGAGCATCGCGCCGATGCCGATGGCCGGGACGGCGTAGGCGGTGGTGTTGACCTGCGAGAGCTGGGTGCGGACCTCGCGCCGGGTCTCCTTGCGCTCCTCCAGGGTGACGGTGAGGTTGCGCAGGGAGGAGACGACCTGGCCGCCGGCCCGGTTGGAGAGGATCAGGGTGGAGACGAGGACGACGAGTTCACGTGAGGGCAGGCGCTCGGCGAGTTCGTCGAGGGCGTCGTCGAGGGTGCGGCCGACGGCGAGCTGGTCGGCGACGACACGGAGTTCGTCCCCGGCGGGTGCGTCGAGTTCGTCGGCGGCCATGGCGATGGAGGTGCGCAGGGAGAGTCCGGCCTGGGTGGCGTTGGCCAGGACCCGGGAGATCTCGGGGAGCTGGCCGATGAACGCTTCGGTGCGCTTGGTGCGGTGCCAGTTGAGGAAGGTGTTCGCGCTCCAGATACCGATGATCGCGGCGAGCGGCCCGAAGAAGGAGGCGAGGACGGAGGCGGCGATCAGCCAGAGGGCCGCCACCGAGCACACGACGTAGAAGAAGTACTCGCCCGGAGTGAGGTCGAGGCCGGTGGCCGCGAGTTTCAGCTCGATCCTCTTGCCCAGCTTCGTACGGCGCAGCCGGCGGTCCAGGGCCCGGAAGCGGCGCTGGGGGCCCATGTCGATCTGCCCCGTCGAGGAGAGCCGGTCGACGAGCGCTTCGCGCTGGGCCTTGCCCGAGGTGTAGGAGTGCAGGCCCATGACGCCGAGTACGCAGCACAGCAGCGTGACGCCGATGGTGAGCGGTGCGAGGTTGTCCATGGCGGGGTACCTATCTGGCCTCTCGGGTGGCGAGGTGTTCGTCCGACGGGGCGACCCCGAAGGCCTGGGGGATCGGCTGTCCGGCCATGTAGAGCCGGTCGGCGATCCGGCGCGGGAGCGGGAGTGCCTGGAACTCGCCGTGGACCACCCCGTCGGTGGACATCGGCCGGGCGGCGAACCGCGCCACCGTGACGATCCGGTAGGGGTCGCGGCCGTGCGAGTCGAGCACCGCGATCTCGGTGACCTTCCTGGTGCCGTCGGCGTGCCGGGTCAGCTGGACGATCACGTCGACCGCGCTGTTGATCTGGTCGTGCAGCGCCTCGAAGGGGATCTTGATCTCGGACATGGAGGCGAGGGTCTGGAGACGCATCAGGGCGTCCTCCGCGCTGTTGGCGTGGACCGTGGCCAGCGAGCCGTCGTGGCCGGTGGACATCGCCTGGAGCATGTCGAGCGACTCGCCGCCGCGGACCTCACCGACGACGATGCGGTCGGGGCGCATGCGCAGGGAGTTGCGCACCAGGTCGCGGATGGTGACCTGGCCCTTGCCCTCGACGTTGGCCGGGCGGGTCTCCAGCCGGATCACATGGTTCTGCTGGAGCTGGAGCTCGGCCGAGTCCTCGATGGTCACGATGCGTTCGCCCTCGGGGATGAGCCCGGAGAGCGCGTTGAGGAGCGTGGTCTTGCCCGTGCCGGTGGCCCCGGAGACGATCACGTTGAACCTGGCCTGGACGAGGCCGGCGAGGAGCAGCAGCATCTGCTGGTCCAACGAGCCGAAGCCGATCATCTCCTGGAGCGAGAAGGACCGGGGGAAGCGCCGGATGGTCAGGGTCGCGCCGGTGAGCGAGAGCGGCGGGATGATCACGTTGACGCGCTCGCCGCTGGGCAGGCGGGCGTCGACCATCGGGTTGGCCTCGTCCACCCGCCGGTTGACCGTGGAGACGATGCGCTCGATGGTCTGCATGAGCTGCTCGTGGCTGGCGAAGCGCATCGGGAGCTGTTCGACCCGGCCCGCGCGCTCCACGAAGATCTGGTCGGGGCCGTTGACCATGATCTCCGTGATCGAGGCGTCCTCCAGGAGCGGTTCGAGGACACCCAGGCCCAGTGCCTCGTCGACGACCCGGCGGATGAGCTGGGAGCGTTCGACGGTGGAGAGGACCGGGCCCTCCCGGCTGATGATGTGGCCCAGGACGCGTTCCAGCCGGGCCCGGCGGTCGGCGGCGGCCAGCGAGGACATCTCCGCGAGGTCGATCTCCTCGAGGAGCTTCGCCCGGTACGTGGCGACCAGGTGGCCGTCCTCCCGTCCCCCTCCGCGTTCCTCGGGGGCGGTGATGCGTGCCCGCAGGCTCATGGGTGGTACTCCTCGGATGCGATGGGTGTACTCAGTCGCGGGGCATGGTGGCGGACTTCTCCACGGTCCGGTCACCGAGCAGGCCGAGCAGGACGTCCGGGATCTCCACGGTGACCCTCACCGTGACCGTGTCGCCGCCCGTCGGCGGGGAGATCCGCGCGCGGTCGGCCACCCAGCCGGTCATCGACGCCTTGCCGACGCGGTCGTACGACCCGGACAGCTCGTCCTGCGAGGCGGTGCGGGCGGCCGCCCGGGCGCCGGTGCCCGCCTGCTGGGCGGTGTAGGCGACCAGTCCCAGCTGAAGGCCGGCGAGGCCGATGAGGATGAGCACGGGCAGGAAGCCGAGGTACTCGAGGGCTGTCGAGCCGCGGTCCCGGTCCCGCCCCGCCTCGGGCCCGGCCGCGCGGAGGATGCGTACGGCCATGACGCGTCACTTCCCTTCCGCGGCCGCGCCGGCCGTCGCGTCGACGTCGATGGGGAGGCTGGCGAAGCCGGGGAACAGGACGGGGGCCTTCAGGGTGAGGCTGACCTCGACCATGTCGCCCCGCTCGGCTCCGCACCGTCTGATCACGGCAGGCCCGTCCCAGGCCCCCGGGAGCCGTTCGTGCACGGCGGCCTCGCATCTGCTCCGCCGGTCCCAGGCGCCCGCCGCGACCGCCTTGCGTACGCCTTCGTCCGCCGCGCCGCTCGCCAGGGTGAAGGTGTAACCCACCAGGACCGCCTGCCAGAGCAGCACCAGCGTCACCAGGATGATCGGCACCATCCCGGTGAACTCGACGATCAGCTGTCCCCGGTCGCTCCTCAGACGCGCCCGTATCCGGTCCGGTGCACCCGTGGTCCGCATCGCTGTCAGCCTCCCCCGCCGCTCGTACCGCCCTTGCGCCGGCGGCCCCCGATGGATCCCCTGTCGCCGCGCAGTATCCCGCCGCGCGCCTCCGCTCCCTGGGAAGGCTTCACGAGTCCGAGCTCTCCCGCCAGGGCCCACAGGGCCTGTTTCACGGTGGAGCGTGGGTCCAGCTCGTGCATCCGCCCGGCGTCGACCGCGCCCTGGAGTTCCTTGAAGTTCGCGGGGACGGCGGTTCCCGCCATGCGGGTCCCGGTGATCCGCTGGATCAGCGGGGGCTGGATCTCCGTACTGCGGTTGAAGCGGTTGACGAGGGTGACCGTCTCCTCCGCCTTGCGGATCTGCAGCCGGTCCCACATCCGGACGATGCGCTTGGCGCCCCTTACCGCGACCACGTCCGGGGTGGTCACCAGGACCGCGGTGTCGGCCATCTCGATCGCGGCGGCGTTGGCGCCGTTCATCTGGCTTCCGCAGTCGATGACGACGATCTCGTAGCGCGAGCGCAGGGCGCTCACGATCTGGCGGGCCGAACGGTCGCTGACCTCTTCGCCGCGTTCGCCCTCGCCGGGTGCCAGCAGCAGCGCCAGGCCCGTGTCGTGCGAGAAGACGGCGTCGGACAGGACGCGCGGCGAGATGTCGGTGATGGCCGCCAGGTCCACGACGGAACGCCGGAACTGCACGTCGAGGTAGGCGGCGATGTCTCCGGTCTGCAGGTCCAGGTCGACGAGTGCGGCCGCGTACCCCGAGGCCTGCGCGGCGAGGGCCAGCTGCACGGCGGTGAGGGTCGCACCCACTCCGCCCTTGGCGCCCGTGACGGTGACGACGGTGCCGCCGGGCCCGGTGAACACGTCGCTGCCCGCCCCCAGATGGCGCCGTACACCGGTGGACCACTGCGCGGCGGCCTGCACCCGGTTGGCGAGTTCCTCGTAGCTGAGGGGGAGGGTGGCCAGACCCCGGGCCCCCGCGTCCATGGCCGCGGCGAAGAGTCCGGGACTCGCGTCCGCGGTGATCAGCACGACGCCCACGGCGGGGAAGCGCAGGGAGACCTCCCGGATCAGTTCCAGGGCGGGCACCGGCCCGATGCGCTCGTGCACCAGCACGACCTCGGGCAGTTCCTCGATGGACTCGCCGGCCAGCCGGGCGAGGGTGTCGATGAGCTGCGTCGAGTCGCCGACCGGAGCCGCCGGCTCCGCCTCGGGGAGCTGGCTGAGCAGGGTGGTGACGGACCTGGCCGCGTCGGCGTCACCGACGGCCGGGAGGATTCTGGTGGTCATCCCATCCTCACTTGTCCTTGTCGAGCGTGTAGGTGCGGTCGCCCGGGCGGATGGTGCCGTCACTGCCCGGCGCGATGAGTGCGAGACGTACGTGCAGGGCGAAGGACTCGGCGTAGGCCACGCGCTGGGTGTCCAGCGTGTTGAGCGCGAAGGTGATCGGCACGGCCTCGGTCGCCTGGTTCCTGTCGGTCCTGCGCGGCTCCAGCGGAGTCAGCTCGCCGACGTCGAGCACCTTGGCGTTGGAGACGATGACCTTGGACTGGGCCGCCTCGCCGTCCCGCTCGCCCTCGAAGGTGGCGTAGATGTTCACCTTGTCGTTCGGCCGGATCTTGCCCGCCACACCGGTCGCGGCGTCGATCATGATGGCGATCTCCTGCTCGCCGGGCTTTAGTTCGGGGCTCCTCGCCATCATGTCGGACTGCATGAGGGAGCCGGCCTTGAGCTCGGTGACGGCGATCTTGCCGTTGACCTCGTCCAGATCCGTGACGGCGTTGTCCGACAGCCAGCGTTTGGGCATCGACACCTTCTCGAACTGTGCGGCGGACAGGTCCGAGTAAGGCGACACGTTCTGCTTGAGCCGGTAGGCGGAGACCTCGGGCCCGACCTTGGAGTTGACGTCGCTGATCACCGAGAGCACCCCGGCGAAGGCACCGAAGGCGCACAGGACCGACAGGAGCAGGAGTATCACGCCGCGGCGCTGGCGGGAGTTCATGGCCGGACAACCTCGTTCGAATCGGATGGGTGGGCGGCGGACGGAGGGGGTGTGCGGGTCTGGACGGCGGCCCTCGGGCGTCAGGAGCCCGGTGGCCCGGACGCTCCACGGGACAGGACACCCGCGGGGCGCATTCGGTTCTCGGGCGGGGTCAGGGGCGAGGAACAGAACCCGCAGCGGTCACCGATGAGCTCCATTCCGCACCAGTGGCAGTTCTCCCGGCGCACGGAGGAGACGAGTTGGTAGATCACCGAGATGTCCGGCAGATAAGAGGCGAATTCCACGAGCCTCCCGGTGCCCCACCACCGCGGGGATCCGGAAGGCAGCGGGCATTCGTGGACGGCCTGGACCTTCCAGGCGGGGGCCAGGGTCTGCTGTACCCAGTCCGATGACGACTGGCCTCTGGCCACCATCAGGTGAGTGCCGAACGCCGGCCCGGCCGGAGGTTCGGCCGCCGGGCCGATCCGGACGAGCTGGGGGCTGGGCCCGGCGAGTACGGCGAACTGGGAGCCCGGCACCCAGGACTTGGCGTGCGTCTTCAGGCTGACGGGGACCCGGTCCAGCCGGGCGACCGAGTTCAGCAGGGCGCCGGCGTGGATGTAGTGGGTGAGCAGCCGGGCCGCCGACGCCACCACACCGGGGCTGAAGTCACAGATCGACAGCTGACGAAGCTGACGCACCAGCACGGCCACGCCGAGCGGCGGCAGATCCACTTTGACCAGGGCGATCCGGTCGCTCTCCATGACGGAACGGATGGCGTGCAGACGCCGTTCGTGGGCCTGGCCGAGCCCTGCCGGGCAGATCACGACGACATGCCCGTGCTGCTCCAGAAGCAGGTGCATGTCACCGATCGCGAGGTCGAGGGTCTGGGCGTCGGGAGCCTGCAGCACGGCCGCCGTCGGGGTCTGCTGATCGGTCGGTGGGAGCACAAGATCAGCGCTCGTCACTGCTATTGCGGTCGGCACGTTCTTCCCCGTTCGGCTCCGGCCGCGGTCGTCGTGACCCCGGCCGCAAACACTCCTGCTCCGCGCTTCTTCCTCAGCACTTTAGCCACGTCCTCGCAGGCGGAGAACAGAAATCGGAGTCCGGTACGGCGACGTCCGGCGACGGGTCTTCGCGGTACCTCCGTGCGAAAAGGTACGAAAACCGAACTGGTTAACTCCTGTACCACTGCGCAGGGTTACCACGGGCACCGGGTGCGAAGGCTGCGGAAATTCGTTCACCCACGTCAGAGCGGCGCACGGCCGCCCTGACGCCCCGTGGGCGATATCCGTGGCGGGCCCGCTCCGTGACGATCCGAAATGCGTCCCGGTTCCGCGGCGACTCACCCGCGCGAGTGCACCCGCCGGCCCCGGACGTCACCTTGCGGAGCCCGCGGCAGACCGCGGCGGGCACGACCGGGAGCAGTCACCCCCGCCGGAAGTCTTGACAACTCTATTGGTCTGGACCAGTTTATCGGCCAACGGTGGCCACCGTTCCCCGCCGGCATCCCCCGACTCCCCCACCGGAGGCAGCAAGTGGAACGCTCCGCACGCAGCAGACGCACACGTCACCGCACCCGGCCCCTCCTCGGCGCGGCCGTCGCCGTGGTCGCGGCCGGGGCCCTGACCGTCACCGGGCTCGCCGGCAGCGCGGAAGCCGCCGACGTCAACGTCGCCAAGAACGCCGGTTTCGAGTCCGGCCTCGCCGGCTGGACCTGTTCCGGCGGCAGCGGCACCACCGTCTCCTCCCCCGTCCACGGAGGTTCCTCGGCGCTCAAGGCCACCCCCGCCGGCCAGGACAACGCCAGGTGCACACAGACCGTGGCGGTGAAGCCCGGTTCCACGTACACACTGAGCTCCTGGGTACAGGGCGGTTACGCCTACCTGGGCGCGAGCGGCACCGGAACGACGGACGTCTCCACCTGGACGCCCGGCTCCGGGACCTGGACGCAGCTGAGGACCAGCTTCACCACCGGCCCCTCCACCACCTCGGTGACGGTCTACACCCACGGCTGGTACGGCCAGGCGGCCTACCTCGCGGACGACGTCACGGTCATCGGCCCCGACGGCGGCGGCGGTACGGAGGAGCCCGGCCCCGCCGTCCCCGGAGCCCCCGCCGGCCTGACCGTGGGCACCACGACGTCCTCCTCCGTGGCCCTGTCCTGGAACGCCGTCTCCGGCGCCACCGGCTACACCGTCTACCGGGACGGCGCGAAGGCGGCCACCTCCAGCGGCGCCTCCGCGACGGTGACCGGCCTGGCCGCGGACACGGCCTACCAGTTCGCGGTGAGCGCCACCAACGCCGCCGGCGAGTCGGTCAGGTCCGCCACCGTCAGCGGCCGTACGGCGAAGGCGGACACCCCCGGCCCGGGCCCGGTGACCTCCGTGCCCAAGCACGCGGTGACCGGTTACTGGCAGAACTTCGACAACGGCGCCACCGTCCAGAAGCTCAGCGACGTGCCGGCGGCCTACGACATCATCGCCGTCTCCTTCGCCGACGCCACGGCGACCCCGGGCGCCGTCACCTTCAACCTGGACTCGGCGGGTCTGGGCGGCTACACGGTCGCGCAGTTCAAGGCCGACATCAAGGCCAAGCAGACGGCCGGCAAGAACGTCATCATCTCGATCGGCGGCGAGAAGGGGACCGTCTCCGTCAACAGCGACGCCTCCGCCACCGCATTCGCCGACTCGGTCCACGCGCTCATCCGGGAGTACGGCTTCAACGGGGTCGACATCGACCTGGAGAACGGTCTGAACTCGACGTACATGACGAAGGCGCTGCGCTCGCTGTCCGCGAAGGCGGGTCCCGGTCTCGTCATCACGATGGCCCCGCAGACCATCGACATGCAGTCGACGTCCGGGGAGTACTTCAAGACGGCGCTCAACATCAAGGACATCCTGACCGTCGTCAACATGCAGTACTACAACAGCGGTTCGATGCTCGGATGTGACGGCAAGGTCTACTCGCAGGGCTCGGTGGACTTCCTCACCGCGCTCGCCTGCATCCAGCTGGAGGGCGGTCTCGCCCCGTCCCAGGTCGGCCTCGGAGTCCCCGCCTCGACCAGGGGCGCGGGCAGCGGTTACGTGTCCCCGTCCGTCGTGAACGCGGCGCTCGACTGCCTGGCCAAGGGAACCGGTTGCGGTTCGTTCAAGCCGTCGCGGACGTACCCGGGCATCCGCGGGGCGATGACCTGGTCGACGAACTGGGACGCCACGGCCGGCAACGCCTGGTCGAACGCCGTCGGCCCCCACGTCCACGGCCTGCCGTAGCCGAGGACCCGAAGCCGCAGCGCCGCCGCTCCCCCGGCGGCGCTGCCGGGTTCGGCCGGGCGGTGCCGGCCGTGGGCTCTCTCCGGGCGGAGCCCGGAGGCGTCACCAGGGCAGCTCGCGCACCTGCTGGACGCACAGCACGACGAACAGCAGGCCCGCCGCCCCGAGCATCCCGTTGCTGAGCCATCCGTTGCGCCACTGCGGCGGTGTACGGGCGGAGTTGAGCAGCCGGAGCAGGGTCAGGGCCAGGAAGGGCATGAAGAACGCGCCGAGCACGCCGTAGGCGATGACCAGGCCGAACGGCTCGTCGAGCCAGAGGAGGGCCATCGGGGGGAAGGTGAGCCAGAGCAGGTACGCGCGGAAGGGAAGGGACCGCTCCGAGCGGCCGACCGCCGCACTCCCCGCCTGCTCCGCGCCCCCGGGGCGGCGGCCGGCCCGCATCCGCTCGACGAAGTCGGCGAACATCAGGCTGACACCGTGCCACACGCCGATGAGCGACGAGAACGAGGTGGCGAAGAAGCCCACCAGGAACAGCTTCGCGGTGGCCGGGTCGAAGCGGTCCTCCAGGACCTGTCCGAGGTCGATCAGCCCACGGTCGCCCTTGGCCAGGGCGAGGTGGGAGGCGTGCAGCAGTTCGGCCCCGACGACGAGCATCGCGACGACGAAGATGCCCGTGGTGAGGTAGGCGACCCGGTTGTCGAGCCGCATGACCTTCATCCAGGACGAGTCGGACCAGCCCTTGGCGTTCACCCAGTACCCGTAGGCCGCCATCGTGATGGTGCCGCCGACCCCGCCGATCAGCCCGAGCGTGTAGACGAGGGAACCGTCCGGGAGGACGGGGAGGAGTCCGGCGAAGGAGGCGCCGAGGTCGGGGGCCACGCGGGCGGCGACGTAGACCACGACGACGAACATGACGCCGACCAGGACCGTCATGACCTTCTCGAAGACGGCGTACTGGTTGAACCAGACGAAGACCAGTCCGGCCAGCCCCATGACGATCGCCCAGGTCTTGAGCCCGGGGCCGTCGGGGAAGAGGGCCACGACGGGCAGGGCGCTGGAGGACATGGCCGTCGCGCCGTACACGAACCCCCAGACGACGACGTACACCGCGAAGTAGACGGTGGTCCATCCGCCGAGGCCGCGCCAGCCGTCGAACAGGGTGCGGCCGGTGGCCAGGTGCCACCGGCCGACCGCCTCGGCGAGGGAGATCTTGACGAGGCAGCCGATCACGGCAGCCCACATCAGGGTGTAGCCGAATCTGCTGCCGGCGACGAGCGTCGCGACCAGGTCCCCGGCACCGACGCCGGTGGCGGCGACGACGATACCGGGGCCGATGTACCTCCAGCTGGACGCGCGCTGCGGGGAGCTGAACTCCCCCGTTCCCGTGCTTCTGTTGGTCTCCGCCATGCCGATCAACGAAGCGTACGGGGACGGATCGCGCAAGAGGGCGTGCGGTGCCCTCCGTCCGGGGAGCGGACCTCAGATGACCAGGCTCAGGGCGGCAGCGACCACGAACCCGGCGACCGAGAGGACCGTCTCCAGGACCGTCCAGGACTTCAGGGTGTCCCGCTCGGAGATGCCGAAGTACTTGGACACCATCCAGAAGCCGCCGTCGTTGACGTGCGAGGCGAAGATGGAGCCCGCCGAGATGGCCATGATGATCAGGGCGAGGTGCGGCTGCGACATGCCCTGGCCCTCGACGAGCGGGACGACGATGCCGGCGGTGGTGACGATCGCGACCGTCGCCGAACCCTGGGCGACCCGCAGCACCACCGAGATCAGCCAGGCGAGCAGGATGACCGGCAGCCCCACGTCGTTGAAGGTGTCGGCGAGCGCGTCCGCGATGCCGCTGCCCTTGAGTACGGCTCCGAAGATCCCGCCCGCGCCGACGACCAGCAGGATGTTGCCGACCGGCTTGAGGGAGGCGGTGGAGACCGTTTCGAGCGACTTGCGGGACCAGCCGCGCCGGATGCCCAGCAGGTAGTACGCCAGGAGGAGCGCGATCGTCAGCGCGACGAAGGGGTTGCCGAAGAACTCGATGACGGAGCGCGGGGTGGAGGGGTCCAGGGCGATGGAGGAGAACGTCGCGGCGAGGATCAGGATCAGCGGGGTGCCGATGATGGCGAGCACGGTGCCGAGGGCGACGGGCTTCTCGTGCGGGGTGACCCCGGCGGCCCGCTGTTCGGCGACGACGGCGGCCTTGGCCTCGGCGGCGGCCTCGACCATGTCCTGCGGTACGTCGACGAACAGGCGCTTGCCGATCCAGGCGGAGTAGGCCCAGGCGGCGAGGACGGACGGGATACCGACGACGGCGCCCATCACGATGACCCAGCCCAGGGAGACGTCGAAGAGTCCGGCGGCGGCGACCGGGCCGGGGTGCGGCGGCAGGAACGCGTGGGTCATCGAGAGTCCGGCCAGCAGCGGCATCGCGTACAGCAGGATCGATTTTCCGGAGCGCTTGGCTGCGGCGTAGACGATCGGCGCGAGGACGAAGATGCCGACGTCGAAGAAGACCGGGATGCCGAAGATCAGGCCCGTGAGGCCCATGGCGAGCGGCGCGCGCTTCTCACCGAAGAGGTTCAGCAGGCGGGCGCTCAGCACCTCGGCGCCGCCGGAGACCTCCAGGATCGCGCCGAGCATCGTGCCGAGGCCGATGATGATGGCGACGTGGCCGAGGATGCCGCCCATGCCCGACTCGATGACGGAGACGGCGGCGGACTTCTGGACCGTGCCGAAGAGTTCGGTGACGGAGAGGCCGGCACCCAGGCCGACGGCTATGGAGACGGCGAGCAGCGCGACGAACGGCTGCAGTCTGACCTTGATGATGAGGAAGAGGAGCAGCGCGATGCCGAGGGCGGCGACGGTCAGCAGACCGGCGGTGCCGTCGATCAGGGCGAGGAGTCCACCGGTGTGGGGTGGCGCCTCGGCCGGCGCGGGGGTGGCGGCGAGCAGCATGGTTGGTCAACTCCGTGGGTGACAGGGGCCCTTCGGGGCAGGGGGGAGCGCGGCACGGCGCTCCCGTGGGACGGGGCGCCGTGCCGTGGTGCGGGACGGTGCGGAGGGAGGGGCGGGCCGGGCCGGTGGATCAGCCGAGGACCGCGAGCGCGTCGATCTCGATGAGGAGTCCCGCGGGCAGACCCACGTAGACCGTGGTGCGGGCGGCGGCGGGGGCGGTGAGCCCCTGGCCCTCGAAGTACTCGTTGTAGATCGCGTTCATCTCGGCGAAGTGGTCGACGTCCGTGAGGTAGACGCGCATCATCATCACGTCGTCCCAGCTCGCGCCGCCCTCCTCCAGGATGGCCTTGACGTTGGCGAAGGTCTGCAGGGTCTGCTCGCGCAGGGTCGGCCCGGCCGGGGTGGGGGCCTGGCCCGGCACGGCGGGCAGGAAGCCGACCTGGCCCGCGACCTGGAGGATGTTCCCCTTCCGCACGCCGTGCGAGAACCTGGCGGGCGGGGTGGTGTGGGTGCCGGGGGTGAGAGCGGTCTTCTCGGTCATGGTGGTTCAGGCTTTCTCGGTGGGGGTGCTGCCGGAGTACTCCCGGCTGATGGCGTCGGCGGTGCGCCGCACCAGGGGGAGCAGGGTGAGGAGTTCCTCGGCCGTGACGACCACGTTCGGCGCGGACACCGACATGGCGGCGACGACCCGCCCGTCCGCGCCCCGGACGGGGGCGCCGACGCAGTTGATGGACTCCTCGTGGCCGCCGAGGTCGGTGGCCCATCCCTGTTCGCGTACGACGGCGAGTTCCCTGAGGAACGCCCCGGCGTTCGGGACCGAACGGGACGTGTACATGGGGTAGTCGAGCTTCTCGGCGATCGCGCGCCGCTCCGGCTCGGTGAGGTCGGCGAGGAGCAGTTTGGCGACGGCGGCGACGGTGATCGCCACCGGCTTGCCGATCCGGGAGTACATCCGCACGGGGTAGCGGCTCTCGACCTTGTCGATGTAGAGGACCTCGTTCTCCTCGTACACGGCGAGGTGGACGGTGTGTCCGCACTGCTCGTTGAGCTCGACGAGGTGGTTGTGGGCGATCTCGCGCACGTCGAGGTTCTCGACGGCCTCCTGCGCGAGGGCGAAGAGCCGGGCACCGAGGCGGTAGCGCTGGTCCTGCTGACGGTAGACGAGTCCGTGCTCGTGGAGCGTGCGCAGGAGCCGCAGGGCCGTGGACTTGTGGACGCCGAGCCGTTCGGCGACCTGGCCGAGATCGGCCGGTCCCTGGGCGAGCAGCGGCAGGATGCTCAGCGCGCGGTCGACGGTCTGGCTCATGTGACTCGTACCTCCTCGGGTGCCTGGCCGGCCGCTGTCCAGCCGGGGCCGAGACGAAGTGTCTCCCAGGCGGTGTCGTCCAGAGCCGCGAGACGGTCGGCATGGGCGCGGGCCGGGGGCGCGGTGAGGTCGCCGGGGACGGTGAGGACGGCTGCGGCCGTCAGGTGGCCGTGCCGGGCCCGGTCCCGCATCGGCAGGTCGCGCAGGGTGGCGGAGAGGAACCCGGCGGCGAAGGCGTCGCCCGCGCCGACGGCGGCGACGACGTCGACGTGCAGGGCGGGGACGGGCGTGACGGTGTCCGCCTGCCCGCCGCCGGTGCGGGCGAAGACCGTCGCGCCGTCGGCGCCCCGCTTCACGACGAGGACCTCGGGCTCCGGCAGGGCGGTACGGATCGCGTCGGCCCCCCGCACCCCCCAGGCCTCCTCGGCCTCGTCCTCGCCGACGAAGACGAGGTCGCTGCGGCGGGCCAGGGCGAGCAGGACCTCGGGGCCCGCGTCGCCCGTCCGCCACAGCCCGGGGCGGTGGTTGACGTCGAAGGAGATCAGCGGGCGGCCCTCCCGGGCGGCGGTGAGGTCGTGCAGCAGGGCCAGGCAGTCGGCGGAGAGCGCGGCCGTGATGCCGGACAGGTGCAGGACGCGGCCGGTGAGGAGGTCCTCGTAGGGGACGTTGTCCGGGGACATCGCGGAGGCGGCGGACCCCGCCCGGTAGTAGGCGACTTCGTAGGTGTCGGTGGCGCGGTCCGTGGCGGTGCGGAAGTAGACGCCGGTGGGGCGGTGCGGATCACGGCGTACGGCGGAGGTGTCGACCCCGTATCCGGCGATCGTGTCGACGAGGTGGTCGCCGAAGCCGTCGGCGCCGACCCGGCCGACCCATTTCGCCCGGTGGCCGGAGGCGGCCAGCGCGCAGGCGACGTTGGACTCGGCGCCACCGATGCCACGCGAGAAGGACGGGACGTCGGCGAGGCGGCCGGGCCGCGAGGGCAGGAACGTCACCATGGACTCGCCGAGGCAGACGACGTCCGTGTCCGCCGCGCTCGTCCTGGTCGCGAATCCGGGCACTCTGGGCTCCTCCTGGTCGGCCGTGGGCGCCGGTGCTCACCATTGACCCGGCATCGGCTCGGATGTTAGACAGCGGGTAGCGAGATGCGCAATGGGCGTTGCACATGATGCAACGTCGGCATCGAGGTCATCACCGTCACCGAGGAGGCACCCTTGGCCGCCGAGCAGTCCGCCGAACAGCCCGCCGGGCCCCCCGCGGGGTCCGCGGGGCCGCCCGTGCCGATGATCGACGGCGGGTCCCTTGCGGCACTCGCGCGGGAGCGGGTCGACCACCGCTTCAAGGCGCTGCCGCCCGACGCGGAGGGCCTGACCGTCGGCGCGCTGGCGGCCGAACGGCGCAACCTCTTCACCGGAGGGTTCACCACACCCGTGCTGGCCCTGTCCGCCGAGGCGATCGAAGCCAACCTCGCACTCCTGCAGACCTACAGCCGGCGGCACGGCCTGGCCTTCGCCCCGCACGGCAAGACGTCGATGTCACCGCGGCTCTTCGCCCGCCAGCTGGAGCACGGCGCGTGGGGGATCACGGCCGCCGTGCCCCACCAGGCACGTGTCTACCGGGCCCACGGCATCCGGCGGATCTTCCTGGCCAACGAGCTCGTGGACGCGGCGGCCCTGCGCTGGCTGGCCGGTGAGATGGACGCCGACCCGGACTTCAGGTTCGTCTGCTACGTCGACTCCGTCCGCGGTGTCGAGCTGATGGACGAGGCCCTGCGCGCGGCGGGGGCGTCCCGCCCCGTCGACGTCGTCGTGGAACTCGGCGCCGGCCCGGGTGCGCGCACCGGTGCCCGTACGGAGGACGACTGCGCGGCGGTCGCCGACGCGGTGGCGGGCGTCTCCACCCTGCGCCTGGTGGGCGTCGCCGGATACGAGGGAGAGGTGCCGGACGCCTCCCCCGAACGCGTACGGGAATGGCTGCGCCGGCTCGTCGCCCTGGCCGCCGCCTTCGACGCCGCCGGACGCTTCACCTCGCTCGCCGCGGACGAGGAGATCCTGGTCAGCGCGGGTGGCAGCGCCTGGTTCGACGCGGTCGCCGATGTCTTCGCCGAGATCCCGGTCCTCGGCCGCCCGGTGTGCCGGCTGCTGCGCTCGGGCGCCTACGTCAGTCACGACGACGGCCACTACCGCCACCTCACCCCGTTCAACCGGGTCCCCGGGGAGGGCGCGCTGCAGCCGGCACTCCGGCTCTGGGCCCAGGTCGTCTCGCGGCCCACGCCGGAACAGGCCTTCGTCAACGCGGGCAAGCGCGACGCCGCCTACGACCTGGACCTCCCCGAGGCCCAGGCCGTCCGGTCCGCCCGCGACGGCTCGGTGCGGCCGGCCACCGGCATCACCGTGACCGGCCTCTCCGACCAGCACGGCTGGCTCCGCACGGAGCCGGGGACGGTACTGGAGGTGGGCGACTGGGTCGGTATGGGCCTGTCGCACCCCTGCACCGCCTTCGACAAGTGGCAGCTGATCCCGCTGGCCGAGGCCGACGGCACCGTCACCGACTACCTCCGCACGTTCTTCTGACAGCCCCGGGACGACATCCCGAGGAAGGACAGGTCACCCCGCCATGGATCTCGTCATCCGCGACGCCCGTGTCATCGACGGCAGCGGCGCCCCCTCCTACCGAGCCGACGTCTCCGTCGCCGACGGCCGGATCACCGGGATCCACCGCGAGGGTGCCGGCCCCCGCCCCGGTGCCACGCGCATCCTGGACGCTGACGGCCTCGCCCTCTCCCCCGGCTTCGTCGACATGCACGCCCACAGCGACCTGGCACTCCTGCGCGACCCCGACCACAGCGCGAAGGCCGCGCAGGGGGTCACCCTCGAAGTCCTCGGCCAGGACGGCCTGTCGTACGCCCCCGCGGACGACCGGACGCTCGCCGAGGTGCGCTGCTCCATCGCCGGGTGGAACGGCGACGGGTCGGACATCGACTTCGACTGGCGCACCGTCGGGGGTTACCTGGACCGCCTCGACCGCAACTTCGGCGGTCAGGGCATCGCCGTCAACGCCGCCTACCTCGTCCCGCAGGGGACGGTGCGGATGCTCGCCGTCGGCTGGGAGGACCGGCCGGCCACCGATGCCGAGCTGTCCCGGATGAGGGAACTCGTCGCGCAGGGCATGGCCGAGGGCGCGGTCGGCATGTCCTCGGGCCTGACGTACACGCCCGGCATGTACGCGGGCGACGCCGAACTGACCGAGCTGTGCCGCGTGGTGGCCGCCCACGGCGGCTACTACTGCCCCCACCACCGCTCGTACGGGGCGGGGGCGCTCGCCGCGTACGAGGAGATGGTGGAGCTCACCCGTCAGGCGGGCTGCGCCCTCCACCTCGCCCACGCCACCATGAACTTCGGCGTGAACAAGGGCAGGGCTCCCGACCTGCTCGCCCTCCTGGACGACGCCCTGGCGGCGGGCGCCGACATCTCCCTGGACACCTATCCCTACACCCCCGGCTGCACCACCCTGGTCGCGATGCTGCCCAGCTGGGCGGGTGAGGGCGGCCCCGAGTCCGTCCTGTCCCGGCTCGCGGACGACGCCACGGCGGAACGGATCCGCCACCACCTGGAGGTCCTGGGCTCGGACGGCTGCCACGGCGTCCCGATCGAGTGGGACACGATCGAGATCTCGGGCGTCGGCGCTCCGGATCTCACCGGGTACGTGGGCCGTACGGTCGCGGAGTCCGCCCGGCTGCGCGGCGAGGACCCGTGGGTGACCGCCCGCCGGCTGCTCGTCGAGGACCGGCTCGGCACGACGATCCTCCAGCACGTGGGCCATGAGGAGAACGTGCGCCGGATCATGCGCCACCGGGTGCACACCGGAGGCAGTGACGGCATCCTCCAGGGCGACAAACCACATCCGCGCGCCTACGGCACCTTCCCCCACTACCTCGGCCACTACGCAAGGGAGCTGGGCATCATCGGCCTGGAGGAGTGCGTCGCCCACCTCACCTCCCGCCCCGCCGCACGCCTGCGCCTGGCGGACCGCGGCCACGTCCGCGAGGGCTACCGCGCGGACCTGGTCCTCTTCGATCCGGACACGGTGGCGGCGGGCTCGACCTTCGACGCGCCGCGCACCCTCCCGGTGGGCATCCCGTACGTCCTGATCGACGGCCGCTTCGTCATCGAGGACGGCAGGCGGACCTCCACCCTGGCCGGCCGCGCGGTCCGGGGGACGGGCCGGGGCGCGGACCGGACCGCGAGGTGACGGCCGGGCTCCCTTCTCCGCGCCCGGCCGTCCCGTAGGCCCGCCCGCTACGGCTTGGGAAGGGCGCAGCCCGCCCGGGTCAGGTCGATCTGGCTGCCGGGGCCGACGCAGGGCACGATGCCGTACGTCTGCTGCGCGTAGTTGATACCCTGACGGACCGTCACCACGCCGCCGGCGTCGACCTCGCACGGGTTGTTGTCCGTGCACCGCTGGCCGTCCTCGTTACCGGTGTTGTTGACCGCGACCACCTTCCCGGTCGCGTCGTCGATCACCGGCGAGCCGGACGTGCCGCCGATCGTCCGGCAGTCCGAGGTGTAGCGGACCGAGTCCTTCCAGGTCCAGGCCCCCTCCTTGAGGCGGTACGCGAACCCGTCGACGGCACAGCTGTACGTGCGCTTCCAGTACCCCGAGACGACCGTGATCGCCGTCCCCTGCACCGGGCGCGTGGCGTTGAGCTCCAGGGCCTTGATGCCGTAGGTGCTCTCGATCTGGGCGTACGTACGGGTGAGCCGGTAGAGCGAGACGTCGGTGTCCGTCATCGTCCCGTACGCGATCCTGTCGGCGCGGAGGGTGCCGACGCCCGTGCCCGCCGCGTTCAGCAGGGTGAAGCTCCGGGTCGACGCCCTGTTGAGGACGACTTCGCCGGGGCCCGGGAAGCCGGTCTCCAGGCAGTGGCCGTTGGACAGGACGAGGGCGGGGTCGCCCGGCAGGGACGAGGGCGTGCGGACGACCGAGCCGGAACAGTTGCTGAGCGCCACCGTGCCGGCGAAGCTGACCGCCTTCGCACGGACCTCGGCGGTCTGCGTACCGGCGCCGGCCGTCCGCGCGGTGACGCCGGTCCCGTTCGCGCGGGCCTGGGTGGTGCCCGGGTTCGTGACCGCGACCGCGGGGGCGGCACCCGCCCCGAGGAGCAGAACGGTAAGAAGTGCGCCGACGAGAGGCTTCTTCATGTGGGGGTCCCCTCCAGATGCGTCTGTCACCGGAGTTCTCCGGTTTGACATGCGCATGTTGGCCTACGGGAAGGGGGCCCACAAGGGGCGGAATCAAGCCGCGTCCCACCGGCCGTCAGCCGGTCACCCCCTCGCCCGCCCTGATCGCACCGCACCCGGCACGCCGGGCGCGGTGCGGCCGCCTCACCGGCCGGCCGCCTCCCTGGTGTAGGTCACCGCCGCCAGAAGGCTCAGAGCCTGTCGGGTGACCTGGGGTCGGAAAGCGGACGCGGTCCGGTGCGTGCGATTCCAAGGCGCTGGAAGGCCCGCGTAGCGGAGCTACGCGGGCCTTTCGGCAACGCGGGAAGCGGGCGTGCCGGGCTGTGGCCGCTCGATCAGAGGTCACCCGACAGGCTCTCAGCCCGGGTTCGGCCGTGCGCAGGATCCTGACGGCCGCCACCGCGTCGGCCGGCCCCTCGTACCCGGCCGCCGCGAGCCGCTGCCGCACCCAGCGGCCGCGCACCTCGGAGTCCGGGACGGCCGCGGCCCGCTCGACGAGGGCGACGGCGCGCTCCAGACCGGGCCGCTCGTCCTCGGGCGCGGTACTCAACGCCTCCCGCAGGAGCGCGCCGAGCTCCTCCGCCTCCCGGAGCACGGTCACGATCTTTTCCCGCCTGGCCCTGTCCGCACGGATCATGAGGGCAGCGTGCCCCGTACACCCCGCCCCTCCACCGCATTTGAGCAACTACTGAGGTGTCTGCGTACTGTCGGGTCATGACTCTCGACCTCGACGCCTACTTCGCCCGCATCGGCTGGTCCGGTGAGCGCCGTCCCACTCCGGAGGTACTGCGGTCCGTGCACCGCGCCCACATGCTCGGCATCCCCTTCGAGAATCTGGACCCCGTCCTCGGGCACGTGCCCTCCCTCGCCCTCGCGGACCTGGAGGCCAAGCTCGTCCGCGGCGAGCGGGGCGGGTACTGCTACGAGCACAACACCCTGCTCGCGGCCGTCCTCACCCAACTCGGCTTCCCCGTGACGCTCCTGGCCGCCCGCGTGGTGGTGGGTGCCGCCCCCGGTGACATCCGGCCGCGCACCCACATGCTGATGAAGGTGGAGGCGGAGGGCGCCGCCACCCCCTTCCTCGCCGACACCGGCTTCGGGTCGAGCGGGGCACTGCTGGAGCCGATCCCCCTGACGCAGGACACGGAACTGCTCGACACCCCCCGCCACCACCGGCTCGTGCACGCACCGCACGACGGCCCGCTGGAACTGTGGGAACTGCAGTCCGAGAAGGGCGGTTGCTGGGAGCCGCAGTACGAGTTCACGCTCGAACCGTTCCAGCATCCCGACTTCGAGGTGATCAACTGGCACATGGCGACGAACCCGGACTCACCGTTCCGTCAGGCGGTGTACGCCATGCGCACCCAGCCGGGTCTGCACCGGGCGCTGTCCGGACGCACCCTGGTGGAGACGGCCGACGACGGCACGATCACGGAGCGCGAGCTGAGCGGTCCGGCCGAGGTGCTGCGCGTACTCGCCGACGACTTCGGCCTACGGCTTCCGGAAGGGACCACCCTGCCGGGTTGAACCACGTCGGCCGGGCACGGCCCGGCCGCCCCGCCCCGCCCCGCGTGGCGCATCTCACCAGCCAGGTGCGGCACACCCGCATTCCAAGCCCGCGCGCCGCCCCGACCGGAGGTTCGCACGGTCGGCGGCCGGGGCGGCATGCCGATGAAAGAGCGGGCACGGCGCACTACGCCTCCGGAGGGGACAACGCGTACGCGAACGGGGCGCAGCGCGCGAAACGCGGCCGTAAGCTCACGGACATGCAGGTCATCCAGTCCACGAAGCTCTCCGGCGTCTGTTACGAAATCCGCGGCCCCGTGCTCGAGGAAGCCATGCGGCTGGAAGCCGCCGGTCACCGCATCCTCAAGCTGAACACCGGCAACCCCGCCGCGTTCGGCTTCGAGTGCCCGCCCGAGATCCTCGAGGACATACTGCGCAACCTCTCGGGGGCGCACGGCTACGGGGACGCGAAGGGCCTGCTGTCCGCACGCCGGGCGGTGATGCAGCACTACCAGACCAAGGGCATCGACCTCGGGGTCGAGGACATCTACCTGGGCAACGGCGTCTCCGAGCTGATCCAGATGTCTATGCAGGCGCTGCTCGACGACGGCGACGAGGTGCTGGTCCCCGCTCCGGACTACCCCCTGTGGACGGCCTCCGTCTCGCTGGCCGGCGGTACGGCCGTGCACTACCGGTGCGACGAGCAGGCCGACTGGATGCCGGACCTGGCCGACGTCGAGCGGAAGATCACCGACCGCACCAAGGCGCTCGTGATCATCAACCCGAACAACCCGACGGGCGCGGTCTACGACGACGAGATGTTGCGCGGGCTGACGGAGATCGCCCGGCGCCACAACCTCGTCGTCTGCTCCGACGAGATCTACGACCGGATCCTCTACGACGGCGCCACCCACACCCCGACCGCGGCCGTCGCGCCCGATCTGATGGTGCTCACCTTCAACGGGCTGTCCAAGAACTACCGGATCGCGGGATACCGCTCGGGCTGGATGGCGGTCTGCGGCCCGAAGGCGCACGCCTCCTCGTACATCGAGGGGCTGACGATCCTGGCCAACATGCGGCTGTGCGCGAACATGCCCGCCCAGCACGCGGTGGCCACCGCGCTCGGCGGCCGGCAGTCCATCGACGACCTGGTGCTGCCGGGCGGGCGCATCCTGGAACAGCGGGACGTGGCGTACGACCTGCTGACGCGGATCCCCGGGGTGACGTGCGTGAAGCCGAAGGGGGCGCTGTACCTCTTCCCCCGGCTCGATCCCCAGGTGTTCAAGATCAAGGACGACCGGCAGATGGTCCTCGACCTGCTGCGGGCCGAAAAGATCATGGTCGTACAGGGTACGGGCTTCAACTGGCCGGAACCCGATCACTTCCGGGTGGTGACACTGCCGCCGGCCAAGGATCTGACGGACGCCATGACGCGCATCGGAACCTTCCTGGACAGCTACAGCCAGCCCTGAACTCGATCAGTTCCGGATCGCACATAACTTTAGACAGATTCCAAGCTAGGATGGTCCTCCTGCACGACCAGGAGGCCCTCCATGTACGAGCCGATCCGCACGAAATCGGTCCACACACCGGCCGACGACGCCGGCTTTCCGCACCGCAGTCGTGAGGAGGAGCTGGACATCCAGCTCGCGGGGCACCTCGCCGCGCTCCTCGCGGTGACCGACGAACTGGGGCTCGCCACCACGGGCGACCGCATCGCCGAGCAGGTGGCCCGCCTCCGTGGCGCGCCGCCCGCCCGGCACGCCGGACGGACCGCCGCGGCGCCGGCCGCTCTCCACCACCGCGCCCACGCCCTGGCGGGCCGGGCCCTCCTCGTGGCGGCGTCACGCGCCGACACGGCCGCGGCGATCCTCGCCGCGCAGGCCATGGACGCGCACACCGCGGCTCTGGCCGCGGAGACCGTTCCCGCGCCGGCGGGCGCCCGCTGACGTTCCAAGTCCGCGGGCCGCGAGGGCCCGTGGCGCGGGTGCTCCCGGCCGGCCGGCCCTGACGGCCGGGAGCCGCCGCCATCGCCGGTCCCGCACCCACTCCCGTACCCACCGGGAAACCCCGGACAGGGGGCGGCCCCCGGAACCACGAGGGAGTTCCGGGGGCCTTCCGCGGCGGGCCGTCGACCCCACAGGTCAGGGCGGATGTCCTACGGGCCCGGTCGCGGAGTCCGGGGAGGCGCCGGGCCGGACCCGGCGCCCGGTCGTACCGGGTCGGGTCAGCCCAGGCGCTGGACCAGCGCGCGGTACTCGTCCCACAGCTCCTTCGGCGTGTGGTCACCGAAGGTGTTCAGGTGCTCGGGGATCAGCGCGGCCTCCTCACGCCAGACCTCCTTGTCGACGTTCAGGAGGAAGTCGAGGTCGGACTCGGAGAGGTCCAGACCGTCGGTGTCCAGGGAACCCTTGGCCGGCAGGATGCCGATCGGCGTCTCGACGCCCTCGGCCGTGCCGTCCAGGCGCTCGACGATCCACTTGAGGACACGGCTGTTCTCACCGAAGCCGGGCCACACGAACGCGCCCGCGTCGTTCTTGCGGAACCAGTTCACGTAGTAGATCTTCGGCAGCTTCGACTGGTCCGGCTTGCCGGCACCGACCTCGATCCAGTGCTTCATGTAGTCGCCCATGTTGTAGCCGCAGAACGGCAGCATGGCGAACGGGTCGCGGCGCAGCTCGCCGACCTTGCCCTCGGCGGCGGCGGTCTTCTCGGAGGCGACGTTGGCGCCGAGGAAGACGCCGTGCTGCCAGGTGAAGGACTCTGTGACCAGCGGGACGGCGGAGGCACGGCGGCCGCCGAAGAGGATGGCCGAGATCGGCACGCCCTTGGGGTCCTCCCACTCGGGCGCGATGATCGGGCACTGCCCGGCCGGCACGGTGAAGCGGGCGTTGGGGTGGGCGGCGGGCGTACCGGACTCGGGCGTCCAGTCGTTGCCCTTCCAGTCCGTGAGGTGCGCGGGCGGCTCCTCCGTCATGCCCTCCCACCACACGTCGCCGTCGTCGGTCAGCGCGACGTTCGTGAAGACGGAGTTGCCCCACATGGTCTTCATGGCGTTGGCGTTGGTGTGCTCACCGGTGCCGGGCGCGACACCGAAGAAGCCCGCCTCGGGATTGATCGCGTACAGCTGCCCGTCCTCGCCGAACCGCATCCAGGCGATGTCGTCGCCGATGGTCTCGACGGTCCAGCCGGAGATCGTGGGTTCCAGCATGGCGAGGTTGGTCTTCCCGCAGGCGCTGGGAAAGGCTGCGGCGACGTACCGGCTCTCGCCGCGCAGCGGCGTGAGCTTGAGGATCAGCATGTGCTCCGCGAGCCAGCCCTCGTCACGGGCCATGACGGAGGCGATGCGCAGGGCGTAGCACTTCTTGCCCAGCAGGGCGTTGCCTCCGTAGCCGGAGCCGTACGACCAGATCTCCCGGTCCTCCGGGAAGTGCGAGATGTACTTGGTGGAATTGCACGGCCACGGAACGTCCTCCTGGCCCTCGGCCAGGGGTGCGCCGAGGGTGTGGACGGCCTTGACGAAGAACCCGTCGGCACCGAGCTCGTCGAGGACCTCCTGGCCCATGCGCGTCATGGTGCGCATGGAGACGGCCACGTAGGCGGAGTCGGTGATCTCGACGCCGATCGCCGAGAGCGGCGAGCCGACGGGACCCATGCAGAACGGGACGACGTACATCGTGCGTCCGCGCATGGAGCCGCGGAAGACGCCGTTCTCGCCGGTGAAGATCTCCCGCATCTCCGCGGGGGCCTTCCAGTGGTTGGTCGGGCCCGCGTCCTCCTCCTTCTCGGAGCAGATGAAGGTGCGGTCCTCGACGCGGGCGACATCGCTCGGGTCGGACGCGGCGTAGTACGAGTTCGGCCGCTTGACCGGGTCGAGCTTGGTGAACGTGCCCTTGGCGACGAGCTCTTCGCACAGACGCTCGTACTCGGCCTCCGACCCGTCGCACCAGACCACGCGGTCCGGTTCGGTGAGGGCCGCGATCTCGTCCACCCAGGAGACGAGCTCCGGATGGCCGGTGGGGACAGTGAGGGGAGCCGCGATGTCGCGCGCCACGATCGCTCCTTGAAGTGGGTGTCTGAGGAAGAGGCCCCGTGGGGGCTGCGGCCCGGATGCTTCGATTCCGCCTACGCGCTCATCCGGTGCCGACCGCACTCATTTGATGTTGCGCTGCCCGCGCCCATATGTCCAGAGGGTCGCCCAGGTGAGCACAGTGAGTATCGCCACTCCGACGCACCGGGATCCGCCCCGCATCTCCGGCAGAAAAGACATAAGACCCCGGATCCGGCGTGCCGCACGGGAAATGACCCCGCACCGGACCGCACAGGGGCGTGGCCGCGACGCGACGCGGTGCCGCGGCCCTCGTCGCGCGTCGGCCGGGGACGACCGGGCCCGGGGCCCTACCTACGGTTGCGTAGGTAGCATGCGTACATGACTTCTGCTGCCGCCGCGTCGTCCGGACCCGTAGAACTCACCGACCCCGTGCCGGTCAAACCACGGATGCGCGGATGGCTGCACGCAGGAATGTTCCCCGCCGTGGTGATCGCCGGCATCGCCCTGATCTCCCTGGCCGACAGCACGCGCGCGCGGGTGGCCTGCGCGGTCTACATCCTCACCGCCTGCATGCTGTTCGGCGTGAGCGCGGTCTACCACCGCGGGACCTGGGGCCCGCGGGGTGAGGCAGTGCTGCGCAGGCTGGACCACGCCAACATATTCCTGATCATCGCGGGCACCTACACGCCGCTGACCCTTCTCCTGCTGCCGGAGTCCACCGGTCGGCCGCTCCTGTGGGCGGTCTGGGGGGCCGCTGCGGCAGGGATAGCCTTCCGGGTCCTCTGGGTCGGCGCCCCGCGCTGGCTGTACACGCCGTGCTACATCGCCATGGGCTGGGCGGCGGTCTTCTTCCTGCCCGACTTCATGCGCGCCGGCGGCGTCGCGGTGCTCGTCCTGGTCGTCGTGGGCGGCCTGCTGTACAGCGCGGGCGGTGTCATCTACGGCATCAAGCGCCCGAACCCGTCACCGCGCTGGTTCGGCTTCCACGAGGTGTTCCACTCGCTGACGCTGGCCGCGTTCGTCGTGCACTACGTCGGCATATCGCTGGTGGCCTACCAGCAGTAGACACCCGGCGCGCGAGGGGCCCGGCCGTGGTGGCCGGGCCCCTCGCATGACGGCCCGTCCGGGCCCGGACGGGCCCGGCGCCGATCAGCCGGCCAGCTTCGCGGCCAGGTCCGCCGCGTCGGTCGTCGGGGCGTCGCACACGAAGTGGCGGCAGACGTACGCCGTGGGCGCACCGCCCACCGGCGTACGGTCCGCCAGCAGCGGGAACTCGGCGCCCGCGTCCGGCCCCTCGCCCACTGCCACGACCGCGCCCGGCGCCCGTCCCAGCAGCGCCGCGCGGTGCAGTTCCCCGGCGACCGGGCCCGCCACCGCCACCTCGCGCGGCCCGTCCAGCAACGCCTCCGCGACAGCCAGCCCCCAGCCGGTGAAGCGGGGCGCCTTCGGACCGAGCGCGCCCACGATCCCGAGCGCGCCCTCGGCCGCCGTGCGGTGCGCCTCGGAGCCCGTGTGCGCCGCGTACGAGAGCAGGGCGCCCGCGGCGGCGGTCCAGCCGGCCGGGGTGGCGCTGTCCGTGGGATCCTGCGGCCGCCTGATCAGCTGCTCCGCGTCGTCGGCGGTGTCGTACAGCTGGCCGTTCTCACCGGTGAAGCGCTCCAGCACGATGTCCAGCAGGAATCCGGCGAACTCCAGCCAGACCCCCTCGCCCGTGACCGAGGCGAGCGTGAGGAAGCCCTCGGCGACGTCGCCGTAGTCCTCCAGCACCCCGGCGTTGTCCCCGGCCCGGCCGTCCTTCGACGTACGGCAGAGCCGGGCGAGGTCGCCCATGTGCACGCGTACCAGCAGGTCGGCGGCCTCGGTGGCCCGCTCGACCAGGTCCGGCCGGCCGAAGTAGGCGCCGGTCTCGGCGAGCGCGGCGATCGCCAGGCCGTTCCAGGCGGCGACGATCTTGTCGTCGCGTTCCGGGCGCACCCGCGCCTCCCGCGCCGCGAACAGCCGGGCCCGCACGTCGGCGGCCCGCTCGGCGTCGCGCGCCTCCCCGGTGCGGGCGAGCCGCAGGACGGAGGAACCCTCCTCGAAGGTGCCTTCCTCCGTCACCCCGAAGTGCTCGGCGGCGAAGGCGGCGTCCTCCGCACCCAGCACCTCGCGCAACTGCGCGGGCGTCCAGACGTAGAAGGCGCCCTCCGCATGCCGGCCCCGCGCGTCCTCGCTGTCGGCGTCCAGCGCGGAGGCGAAGCCGCCCTCGGCGGTCCGCAGTTCGCGCACCATGAAGTCCGCGGTCTCCAGGGCCACCCGGCGGGCCAGGTCCGAGCCGGTCGCCCGCCACAGATGGGCGTACGCGCGGCACAGCAGCGCGTTGTCGTAGAGCATCTTCTCGAAGTGCGGGACGATCCACTCCCGGTCGACGGAGTAGCGGGCGAAGCCGCCGCCGAGCTGGTCGTAGATGCCGCCGTGCGCCATGGCGGCGCAGGTGTCGGCGGCCATCTCCAGGGCGCCCTCGGCCCCCGTACGGGCGTGGTGGCGCAGCAGGAACTCGAGGACCATGGACGGCGGGAACTTGGGGGCGCCGCCGAAGCCGCCGTGCTTCTCGTCGTAGTCCCGGGTCAGCCGCAGCAGCGCCTGTGCGAGCTCGGGTCCGCCGGGCAGCTCCGTGCCGCCGTGGGTGACGGAGCGGCCCGCGAGGTCGCGGACGATGCGCCCGGCCACCTCCGCGACCTCCTCCCGCCGGTCCGTCCAGGCGGCCACGACGCCTTCGAGCACCTGGTGGAAGGACGGCATGCCGTGGCGGGGCTCGGGCGGGAAGTAGGTGCCGAAGTAGAAGGGTTCGGCGTCGGCCGTCAGGAAGACCGTCATCGGCCAGCCGCCCTGGCCGGTCGCGGCCTGCACGGCCTCCATGTACACGGCGTCGACGTCGGGCCGTTCCTCGCGGTCGACCTTCACCGGCACGAAGTGGGCGTTGAGGTAGTCGGCGAGGGACGCGTCCTCGAACGACTCGTGAGCCATCACATGGCACCAGTGGCACGAGGCGTAACCGACGCTGAGCAGCACCGGAACGTTCCGCTTTCTGGCTTCCTCGAACGCGCCGGGCGACCACGGCCACCAGTCGACGGGGTTGTCGGCGTGCTGGAGCAGGTACGGGGAGGTGGTCTGCGCAAGTCGGTTGGCCATGGCCCCCATCCTCGCGCACACGCCCCTGCAGCACCCGCGCGCCACGGGAGGGAAGGCGAACGGGCAGGCAGGTCGGGTGTGCGCCGCCGGAGCCGGGCGGCCCGGCATCGGCGGACAGTAGGCTGGCTCCAGCAGCACCGGGAGTGCTGAGGCTCCTCGAAGGAGGTACACCATGACCGCCGAGATGGTGGCGCCCGCGTGGATGCACACCCAGATCAGCGCGGAGCAGTACGACTCCTGGTCCGAGGAGCAGTGCGCCGGCATCGAGATCGTGGACGGGATGGTCGTCGTGAGCCCGAGCGCCTCCAAACGGCACAACAGGTTGGCCCGGATCCTGGCCAATGCCCTGGACGCAGCCGCGGGCCCTGCCTGGAACGCGGACACGGACTTCGACGTCCGCCTGCAGGACGTTCCCCTCACCAACCGCCGTCCGGACGTCACCGTCTACCGGGCGGAGACCATCGACCTCACACCCACTCGCCCCGAGCACGTGCTCCTGGTCGTCGAGGTGGTGTCGCCCGGCTCGGAGACCACAGACCGGATCGTCAAGGTCGATCAGTACGCCAAGACCGGCATCCCCTTCTACTGGCGGGTCGAGCAAGCCGCCACCGGTGTCCCCATCATCTACACCTATGTCCTCGACCCCGCCACCAAGGCGTACAGGGACGGCGAGATGTTCATCGGCGCGATCAAGACTGCTGCGCCCTTCCCCGTCACGGTCGATCTCGGGGCCATCTGAAGACGGAGAAGTCTCGCTTCCGGCATCTGACCGACAGCGCCCGGACAGTCGTCGTCCGCGACCGCTCGGAGCATCCGACCCGCCGATCGCCCTCACACTCGGCGCGATCGCCCACGAGGGCAAGCGGATGACGGCGAGCGGCACCACCACGGTCGACCGGTACGCCTTCGGCATCACCGAGGCCAGCGGCATGACGGGCCGTCATGTCGGGAGCACGTGAGAAGTCCTCGCGCACTGCTGAACCGAACACGGTGCCGAGCGGCGCACGGATCAGCGTCAAGGCCCGTACCCGTAGGGGAAGGTGGTCCGGGCGAGTCGCTCGGCCATGCCCCACTCCTCGCGTACGCGGCTCCCCACCCGGCTGATCGCCTCGCTCTCTCGCGCCGACGCGCCGTACGCAGGACACTGGGTGGCCATGAGGGCCGGCCGGACCGGCATCGCACGGGACCTAGGGGGACGCATGCGGGACAGCCATCGGGCGGAAGCCGAAAGGCTGTTGGTACGCGCCGTGGAGGAGGAGGCGCGGCGGACCGGTGGCCGGACCGACTCCGGCGCGCTCCTGGCGCGGGCACGGGGCCACCTGGACGCCATGGCGGCGGGCGCGGCCGAGGAGTACGCCGCCTACGTCCGGGCACTCGACGCGGCGGACGCGGGGAAGCAGCCGCTGTCCGAGCGGTTCAGCGGTGCGGTCCTGGGAACGCCCCTGCTGGTGACGGGAGTCGCCGCGGCCGCTGCCTTCGGCGCGGACCTGGCGCTCGGCACCGCGGCCGGTCAGGCGCTGGGAGCCGGGGCGGTGGTAGCCGTGGCGGGGACGACGGCGACCGTGGCCCGGGTGACCGCCTCGCACCGGCCCGCCGCCCACCGCCGGGCGGCCGCGCTGAACCAGCCCGGAGGCCCCGAACAGCTGAGACTCGCCTGGCTGACGGCACTGGAGGTACGCGGCATCCGCCCGTTCCTCGACCAGCAGCGGGTGCTGACGGCGGCGGCCCGGCCCGCGAGGAAGAAAGCCACCGCCTCCGTGGTGCCGCAACTGCGGGGCGGGGACCGCAGCGCGGCCGCCCGCACCCGCGCGGTCCTCGAACAGTCCTTCGGCCATCTGCCCGCCGCCGAGGGCCCGTTCGCGGGGCGGAAGACGGAACTGGCGCAGATCGCCCGGTGGGTGCACGCCGCCCGCGCCGCCACCTCGACCGAGCCGACCGTCGTCGTCCTGCACGGTGCGCCGGGCTCCGGGCGCACGACCCTCGCCGTACGCGCGGCGCACGCGCTCAGGGACCAGTTCCGCGGGGCGTGCGTCGTCGATCTGCGGGGTGACGTGGCCGGGGAGACACCCCTGCCGACCCGGGACGCGCTCCTGCACCTGCTCAACCGGCTGGGCGCGCCCCGCGACCAGCTCCTGTTCCGCGAGAGCGCCGCCTCGGACCGGGCGGAGCCGGGCTCCCGGGGAAGGTCGTCGGCCGAGCAGCAGGTGCGCCGCCTGAGCGAGCTGTACCACCAGCACCTGACGGGCACGCCCGTCACGGTCGTCCTCGACGACGCCACCGACGCCGCCCAGGTCCGCACGCTGATCCCCGAGCGCTCCGACAGCCTGGTCCTCGTCACCTCCCGCGAGCCCCTCGCCCTCCCCGACGACGTCCCGGCCCGGGTGTACCACCTGCCGGTCGCCGGGCTGGACGCGGCGGGCGCCGAGGAACTGCTGAGGGAGGCGGCGGAGGGCGAGGAGGACGGCCCGTACGACTACCCGTCCACCGACGCCGTCGTCGAGCTCTGCGGCGGGCTGCCGCTGGCCCTGCGCGTCGCGGGTTCCTCCCTCGGTACGCGTACCCGTGCCGAACTCGCCACCGCGCTCGGCGCCTACGGTCCGGTCGGACCGGTCGAACGGGCCCTGTGGCTGCGCTACACCGACCAGCCCGAACAGGCCCGACGGCTGCTGCGGCGCCTCGCGCTGGCGGGGCGCGCCAGTCTCGGGGCCGCCGCCGCCGCGTCGCTGCTGTCGGCCGACGAGCGGCAGGCCGGGCTGCTGCTGGACGCCCTGTGCCGGGCGGGGCTCCTCACACACGTACGGGGGGCGCGCTACCGGCTGCACGACCTCGTACGCGACTTCGCGCTGGCCAGGCTGCTGGACGAGGAGGAGGCGGCGGACCGCACCGCCGCCCAGGAGCGTCTCGTCCAGAACTACGCGGAGCTCGCCGACGCCGTGATCCGCATGGTCGACGGCAAGATGTCGACCCGGGCCGGCCAGTTCGGCTCGCACGGCTTCAGCTCACTGGACGCCGCGCTGCGCTGGCTGGACGACGAGTCCAGCTTCATCACCGCGGCGCTGCGGCACTCCGAGGGCGTCGACCAGGGGGCGGTGCTCCACCTGCTGGGCGCTCTGTGCGACTACTGCCTGCTGCGCGGCGACCTCTACCGGCTCGGCGAGATCGGCGAGCTCACCCGGGCCGTCGACAAGGGGCTGCTCGACCGGTCGGTCCAGTGGCGCACGGGCATCGCGGCCCGGCAGCTCGGCGAGCTCGACAAGGCCGCCACGACGCTGTCGTCCGTCGTCGGCCTGTACCGGGAGGCGCAGAACGACGCGGGCGCCGCGCTGGCCCTGTGCTCCCTGGGCATCACGCTGCACCACCAGGGAAATCTCACCGAGGCCTCGGCCCGCCTGCGGGAGGCCCTGGCCCTGCAGGCCTCCGACGAGCAGGCGGAGGACCGGGCCTGGTCGCTGCACGCCCTGGCCGCCGTGGAGCGGGACCGGGCGAACATCGCCGAGGCCCTCTCCCTGCTCGACACCGCGCTCACCTTGCACCGCGAGGGCGAGTCCCTGCACGGCGAGGCGTGGTCGCACTTCCAGCTCGGGCAGGTCTGCCTGCGGATGGGCGAGGTGGCGCGGGCGGAGGAGGAGCTGACGACCGCGCTGGACCTGTACCGCCGTACACAGGACGAACGCGGGGAGGCGTGGGCCCTCACCCAGCTGGCCCGCGCCCGGCTGATGGAGGGGAACGGCGGCACGGCCACCGCGGTGGAGGAGCTGCGCGGCGCCCTGGCCCGGCACCGGGCCAACGAGGACGCGCGGGGTGAGGCGTGGACGCGTTACTACCTCGGGCAGGCGCTGGAGGAGGACGGCGACACCGATCAGGCGGTACGGGAGCTGGAGCGGGCCCGCACGATGTTCTCCCGGATGCGGGACGTGTACGGGCTGGCGTGCGCCCGCCACCACTCGGGGCGGGTCACCCGTGACCAGCGGGCCGCGCAGACGGGCAACCTCCGCAATTCCGGATTCGCCCGCCAGCTCCTGGTGGACGCCCGCGCCGACTTCCGGCGGATCGGGGTGGCACACGGCGAGGCCTGGACCTGCCTGGAACTGGCCCTGATCGACGGCGGCAACAACCGCACGGCACAGGCACTGCGGCTGTGCGACGAGGCGATCGCCCTGTTCGCCTCGTACGGGGACGTCCGGGGCGGGGACTGGGCGGCGTTCCTGCGCTGCACGCTGCTGCCGTACGCCTCCCCCGGCGGCAGCGAGGTGGGCACGGCGGTGGCCCAGCAGGAGCTGGCGGACCTGCTGCGGGACGCGCACCCGCTGCGGGACCCCGGTCTGGAGGACTGCGCCGAGGCCTTCCGGGTGGTCCTCAACCGTGGGGTGGACCTGGACGACGGCTGGCAGGCCTGGCGCCTCGGGCTGACCCCGTCCCGGCACGCCCGCGAGGTGATGGGCGTACCGGTGGGCGCACGGCCGTGACGCCCCGCCCGGAACCCGCGGGGCACAGGTCATGACGCCCCGCCCGGTGCGGAGCACGCGGCACGGGCCCGGCGAGGTGCGCCGGGCCGGTGCCGCACCCTGCCCGGTGTCAGCCCTTGCGGGCTGCGTCGGCCTTCACGCCGGCCCCGGTCTGCGCACCGGATCCGCCCTCGCCCCCGGCGGCGGCCTTCTCTGCCGGGTCGGGGGCCTCCTCGAAGTCGACCCTCCCCATGTGGCGGTTCATCGACTTCATCAGCAGCCAGACCCCCACGGCGAGGGCCGCGAAGACGAGGAAGCCGAGGACGCCGGGGGTCACCTTGTTCTTGTCGAGCTCATCGGCGGCGAACGGAACGAGCTGCGTCAGTGCCTGGGTCGCGTACATATCAGGCATTGTCGCGGATGCCCGCGAAGAGGTCGCTCTCGGGGAGGGAGGTATCGACCAGGGACTTGGCGAGCTCGTACTCCTCGGTCGGCCACACCTCCCGCTGGACGTCCATCGGGACCCGGAACCAGCCGCCGTCCGGATCGATCTGCGTGGCGTGCGCGATCAGCGCCTTGTCACGGATCTCGAAGAAGTCGTCGCACGGGACGTGCGTGGTCAGCGTGCGTTCGGCGCGCTCGAACTCCTTCCAGCGCTCGAGCCACTCGCCGTACGGGGACTCCAGTCCGCGGGCGAGCAGCGCCTCGTGGAGGGCGACCGTGCGCGGCTTGTTGAAGCCCTGGTTGTAGTACAGCTTCTGCGGCTGCCAGGCCGGACCGAACTCCGTCTCGGGGAACTTCTCGGTGTCCGCGGCCCCGTCGAACGCGATCATCGAGATGGTGTGCGTCTTGATGTGGTCGGGGTGCGGGTACCCGCCGTTCTCGTCGTACGTGGTGATCACCTGCGGCCGGAACGCGCGGATCTTCGCGACGAGACGCCCCGCCGCCTTCACGTCGTCCTCCAGGGCGAAGCAGCCCTCGGGCAGCGGCGGCAGCGGGTCGCCTTCGGGCAGGCCGGAGTCGACGAAGCCGAGCCACTCCTGCTTGACGCCCAGGATCTCCCGGGCCTCGTCCATCTCCTTCTTGCGCACCTCGTGGATGTGCTCCTCGATGTACGCGTCCCCCTGGAGCTTCGGGTTGAGGATGGAGCCCCGCTCGCCCCCCGTGCAGGTGACGACGAGGACGTCCACCCCCTCGGACACGTACTTGGCCATGGTGGCCGCGCCCTTGCTCGACTCGTCGTCGGGGTGGGCGTGGACGGCCATCAGTCTCAGCTGCTCGGTCAAGACTCGGTCCTCAGTCATCGGTCGCGGTGGTCGGCTTCTATAGTGACTGAACCGGGGGGTGGAAAATTCCTCGGTCCCCGGTACGGGAGGAACGATCATGACGGCGGTGCGGGAGGCCGTGCCCGACGGGCGCTACGGCCGGTCACGTGACGAGCGCGCGGACCGCGGGCTGAAGATCACCGGTTCCGTGCTGGGCGTGCTCTTCCTCACCGTGATCGGCTGGTTCGGTTACGACTACGTCGCCGGCCAGGACCTCAGCGCCGAGCTGATCAAGTCCACCGTCGTCTCCGACTCCCGGGCCGAGGCGCATCTCGAGGTCCGCAAGGAGCGGGACGCCGAGGGGTACTGCACGGTCCGCGCCCTGAGCAGGGACGGCGGCGAGGTGGCCCGCAAGGACTTCCGCTTCGACGAGCCCTCCGAGCGGATCGACCGGGTCGTCGCGCTGCGCACGACGTCCAGAGCGACCGCCGTGGAGCTGATGACCTGCACCGCCGACGGCTGAGGGCCGTGCGGGGCGCGCACCGCACCCGCGCCGGCCGGCGGTGACGCGCGAGCGTCCGTTTACCTTCTCCCCCTTTTCGCGGGGAATTGTTAGGCTCGTGGTTTCGCCCACCCGTGGCAGCGCATGCTTGGGGTAGGGCGATGCTTTGTATTCCCAGTACCGACGAGGAGCACCCTGTGACCCAGACCAGCGATAACGTCACCTGGCTCACGCCGGAGGCGTACAACCAGCTGAAGGCGGAGCTGGAGTACCTGTCTGGTCCCGCGCGCACGGAGATCTCCGTCAAGATCGCGGCGGCCCGCGAGGAGGGTGACCTCCGCGAGAACGGCGGGTACCACGCGGCCAAGGAGGAGCAGGGCAAGATGGAGCTCCGGGTGCGTCAGCTCACCCAGCTCCTGGAACACGCGAAGGTCGGCGAGGCACCTGCCGACGACGGCGTGGTCGAGCCCGGCATGGTCGTGACGATCGCCTTCGACGGCGACCCGGACGACACGATCACCTTCCTGCTCGCCTCCCGCGAATACGCCAGCTCGGACATCGAGACGTACTCGCCCCAGTCCCCGCTCGGCGTGGGCGTGAACGGCAAGAGGGTGGGTGACGAAGCCGAGTACGAGCTGCCGAACGGGAAGACGGCCTCCGTGAAGATCATCTCGGCGAAGCCCTACACCGGCTGATCAGCCCCTCGCACAGAGAAGCCCCGGCCGCGCGCGGCCGGGGCTTCGTGGTGCCGTGCGGGTGCTCAGCCGGTGGCCGAGCGGTACGTGCGGACCGCGAGGGTCCGGAAGACCACCAGGATGACGACCGACCACAGCACCGACGCGACGATGGGGTGCCGCATGGGCCAGGCGTCCGGGGTCACGAAGCCGGGTGGCAGGTTGCCGAAGAGCACACGGCAGGCCTGCACGGTGGCGCTGAAGGGGTTCCATTCGGCGATGGTGCGCAGGAACGCCGGCATCTGGTTGGCGTCCACGAAGGCGTTCGAGATGAACGTCAGCGGGAAGAGCCAGATCAGCCCGCCGGAGGTGGCGGCCTCGGGCGTGCGCACGATGAGGCCGATCAGCGCGCCGATCCAGGAGAACGCGTAGCCGAGCAGGAGCAGCAGCAGGAAACCCAGCAGCACCTTGCCGAAGTTCTCGTGGACGCGCCAGCCGACGATCAGCGCGACGCCCGCCAGCACGACGAGGGTGAGCGCGGTCTGCACGAGGTCGGCGAGCGTGCGTCCGGTGAGGACGGCGCCCCGGGCCATGGGCAGGGAACGGAAGCGGTCGATCAGCCCCTTGTGCATGTCGTCGGCGATGCCCGCCCCGGCCCCCGCGGTGGCGAAGGTGACGGTCTGGGCGAAGATGCCGGCCATCAGGAACTCGCGGTAGGCCTGGGGCGAGATGGTGGCGCCGACCTTGATGGAGCCGCCGAAGACGTAGGTGAACAGCACCACGAACATGATCGGCTGGACCAGTCCGAAGACCACCATCTCGGGGATCCGGATCATGCGGAGCAGGTTCCGGCGGGCGACGACCAGGGAGTCGACGACCGACTGGGCGAGCGCGCCCCGGCGCACCCTGGGGGTGGTCTCCGACGGGGGTGAGACGGCGGTCACAGGACGTCCTCCTCGAGGTCCTGGCGGGCCTCCTCGGCCGGTCCGGGCCCGTTGTTCCTCGCCTGCTCGGCGGCGTGCCCGGTGAGGGAGATGAAAACGTCGTCGAGGGTGGGCCGGCGCAGCCCGATGTCGTCGATCTCCACGCCGCGCGCGTCGAGGTCGCGGATGACCTCGGCGAGCAGTCTGGCCCCACCGGTGACCGGTACGGTCAACTCGCGGGTGTGCGAGGAGACGGTGATCTCGCCCTTGCCGTAGGTGGCGAGCACCGAGCGGGCGGGCTCGATCTGGTCGCTCCGGTGGACGACGACCTCGACGCGCTCACCGCCCGTGCGGGCCTTGAGCTGGTCGGAGGTGCCGCGGGCGATGACCGCGCCGTGGTCGATCACGCAGATGTCGTGGGCGAGGTGGTCGGCCTCCTCCAGGTACTGCGTGGTCAGCAGCAGGGTCGTGCCCCCGGCGACGAGGTCCTGGATGACCTCCCAGAGCTGCTGCCGGTTGCGCGGGTCGAGTCCGGTGGTGGGCTCGTCCATGAACATGACCGGCGGGGAGACGACGAGCGCCGCCGCCAGGTCGAGGCGGCGGCGCATGCCCCCGGAGTAGGTCCTGGCGGTGCGGTCGGCCGCGTCGGCGAGGTGGAACCGCTCCAGCAGCCGGTCGGCCCGTCTCTTCGCGTCCCGCGAGCTCATCTGGTAGAGCTGGCCGACCATCCGGAGGTTCTCGCGGCCGGTGAGGTACTCGTCGACGGCCGCGAACTGGCCGGAGAGGCCGATCGAGCGGCGCACCTCGTCGGGGTTCTTCACCACGTCGATGCCCGCCACGACCGCCCGCCCGCTGTCCGGCTGGAGGAGGGTGGTCAGGACGCGAACGGCGGTCGTCTTGCCGGCCCCGTTGGGCCCCAGCAGTCCCAGGACGGTGCCCTCCGGTACGTCGAGGTCGACGCCGTCCAGTGCTCGTACATCGCCGAAGGTCTTCACCAGGCCTTCGGCGTAAATGGCGCCTGGCATTGGGATCCCCCAGTTGCTGTCGGGTGACTTCCTCGGCCGATCGTAGATTCGCCCGCGCCCCCCGGCCCGGAGGCACGGGCGGCCCGGCGCGCGTGCCAGGGCGGGACGGCGCGGCCCACGACCGGTTCCGGCGCTCGGACCCGCCTCGGGTGCTCAGTCCCGCACGAGGTAGCCGGCGGCCCGCAGCGCGGAGGCGACCTCCACGCAGTGCTCCGGCCCCTTGGTCTCCAGGTGCAGTTCCACCTCCGCCTCGGTGAGACCGAGCCGGGGATCGGTCCGTACGTGGCTGATGTCGAGCACGTTGGCGTCGGCGACGGACAGCGTGGCGAGCATCGCGGCCAGCGCCCCCGGGCGGTCGGTGAGCCGGAGCCGCAGGCTCAGGTAGCGGCCCGCCGCGACCATGCCGTGCGTCAGGATCCGCTGCATCAGCAGGGGGTCGACGTTGCCGCCCGACAACACGGCGACGACGGGGCCGCTGAACGACTCCGGGTCGCTCAGCAGCGCCGCGACGGGGCTCGCGCCGGCCGGCTCGACCACCATCTTGGCTCGCTCCAGGCACAGCAGCAGCGCACTGGAGAGCTCGTCCTCGGAGACGGTGCGGACCTCGTCCACCAGCTCCTGGACGAGTGGGAACGTGAGGTCGCCGGGCCGTCCCACCTTGATCCCGTCGGCCATGGTCTGCACCGGTCCGAGCGCCACCGGACGCCCGGCGGCGAGCGAGGGCGGAAAGGCGGCCGCGCCCGCCGCCTGCACGCCGACGATCCTGACGTCGGGGCGCAGCGCCTTCACGGCGACGGCGATCCCGGCGGCGAGCCCGCCGCCGCCGATGCCCACGACGACGGTGCGGACCTCCGGGCACTGTTCGAGGATCTCCAGGCCCACGGTGCCCTGGCCCGCGATGATGTCCGGGTGGTCGAAGGGGTGGATGAAGACGGCGCCGGTCTCCTCCGCGTACTCCTGGGCGGCGGCGAGCGTCTCGTCGACGACCGCCCCGTGCAGCCGCACCTCGGCCCCGTACTCGCGGGTCGCGGCCACCTTGGGGAGGGGTGCGCCGACCGGCATGAAGACCGTGGACCGTACGCCGAGCAGCGAGGAGGCCAGGGCGACCCCCTGCGCGTGGTTGCCGGCACTCGCGGCCACGACGCCGGCGGCCCGTTCGACGGGGGTGAGGCCGGAGATGCGTACGTACGCGCCCCGCAATTTGAAGGAGCCGGTGCGCTGGAGGTTCTCGCACTTGAGGTGGACCGGGGCGCCGACCAGTGCCGTGAGGTGGCGGCTGCCCTCCATGCCGGTCGTCCTGGCAACCCCGGACAGCATCTTCTGCGCCCCCCTGATGTCGTCGAGGATCAGTGGGGGGAAAGGACCCGGGGTACGGAAGCTCATGACAGCAAGTCTTGCAGCTCGCAGGCTTCGGGGCCGTCGCATCTCATGGGGGCCGCGAGGGTGTCCACGGGTTTGCGCGGCCCTGGTACGCGTTGCCCCCGGGCCGCGTACTCTGTCCCCCACCCACCCGACACCGCACGAAGAGAGCCCCCGGCCATGCCCCCTCAGGACATGACGACTGCTGCGTCTCCTTCCGGGGGCGCGACCCCCGGACATCCGGGATCCGACCACCTCCTGGACGCTCTTCAGCACCAGGTGGCCGTCTTCGCCCGCCGTGCCGAGCAGACCCGCCTCGGCGGTGTCGGCCAGGTCCGCAACTCGATGGACCGGGCCGCGTATCTGCTGCTCAACCGGCTCGACCTGGAAGGGCCGATGGGTGTCAAGGCGCTGGCGGCCGGCATGGGGATCGACTCCTCGACCGTGACCCGGCAGGTCGCGCCGCTCGTCGACACCGGGCTGGTCAAGCGCACCTCGCATCCGGAGGACGGGCGCGCCGTGGTGCTGCAGCTGTCGCCGCGCGGCCAGTCACGTCTGGAGGAGGTCCGTGCGTCGCGGCGCGAACTGATGCACCAGGTGACCGGTGACTGGAGCGAGGAGGAGCGCGACACCTTCTGCACCCTGCTGACGAGGTTCAACGCCTCGCTGGCGGCCCGGCAGGCCGCGCACCAGCCGGCCCAGGAGAACTGAGCCCCACCGGCGGGGGGCCGCGCCGGGCGGTCCGATCCGTTTCGTCCGGTCCTGACCTGGTCGCGGTTCTATGCTGGGAGTGTCGGTACGGCACCCGAGCCGAGGAGGCCGTCATGACACGGAAGATCGCCGACTGCCGTAAGTACCCGAGCGTCTCCGGCTGCTCTCTCACCATCTCGGGCGAGGAGGACGAAGTCGTCCGGGCCGCCGCCGAACACGCCGTCTCGGTCCACGAACACACGGACGGCCCGGAGCTGCGCGAGCAGGTCAGGGCCTCTCTGGAGGACGAGAAGGCCGCCGTCTGACGGCGTACCGCGCACATCCGGCGGCCGGGACACGTCCACGGCCGCCGGACGCAGGACTTGCGCTACTTGCCGGACCCGCCGAGCGCCTGGGTCAGGTCGGCCAGCAGGTCGTCGGCGTTCTCGATGCCGACGGAGAGCCGGACCAGGTCGGCCGGGACCTCCAGCAGGGAACCGGCGGTGGACGCGTGCGTCATCCGGCCCGGGTGCTCGATCAGCGACTCCACGCCCCCGAGGGACTCGCCGAGCGTGAACAGCTTCGCCCGGTTGCAGACCTCGACCGCAGCCTCCTCGCCGCCCTCGACGCGGAACGACACCATTCCGCCGAACGCCTTCATCTGCTTGGCGGCGATCTCGTGCCCCGGGTGCTCCGGCAGCCCCGGGTACAGGACCTGCGTCACCTTCGGGTGCCGGGTCAGCATGTCGGCCACCTTGGTGGCGTTCCCGTCGTGGCGGTCCATGCGCACGGCCAGGGTCTTGATGCCCCGCAGCACCAGCCACGCGTCGAACGGCCCGGCGACGGCCCCCATCGCGTTCTGGTGAAAGGCGAGTTCGTCGGCCAGGTCCGGGTCGCCGACGACGAGCGCGCCGCCGACGACGTCCGAGTGGCCGCCCATGTACTTGGTCGTGGAGTGCACCACGACGTCCGCGCCGAGGGCGAGCGGCTGCTGGAGGTAGGGGCTGGCGAAGGTGTTGTCGACGACGAGGCGCACCCCGGCCTGCCGGGCGACGCCCGCGACGGCCGCGATGTCGGTGATGCCGAGCAGGGGGTTGGACGGGGTCTCGACCCAGATGACCTTGGTGCGGGGGGTGAGGGCCGCCCGTACCGCGGCCACGTCGGAGGTGTCGGCGACCGAGAAGTCGACGCCCCAGCGCGAGGCGACCTTCGCGAACAGCCGGAAGGTGCCGCCGTAGGCGTCGTTTGGGATGACGACGTGGTCGCCGGGCGTCAGCAGGGTCCGCAGGAGGCAGTCCTCCGCGGCCAGGCCGGACGCGAAGGCGAGCCCGCGGCGCCCGCCCTCCAGTGCCGCCAGGTTCTCCTCCAGGGCGGTACGGGTCGGGTTGGCGCTGCGGCTGTACTCGTAGCCGCCGCGCAGGCCGCCGACGCCGTCCTGCTTGTACGTGGACACCTGGTAGATCGGCGGGACCACGGCGCCGGTGAGGGGATCCGCCGTGTTGCCGGCGTGGATCGCGAGGGTCTCGAAGCTGTGCTGGTCGCTCATGAGGCCCGAGCGTAGTTCGTCACACGGGCCGTCACGGGCCACTGCGCCGTCCGTGTACCCGTCCGGGGACAATGGGCGCATGGAGATTCTGTGGTTCCTGCTCGCGCTGTGCATGCTCGCAGCGGTCGCCGGCCCGATCATGCTGCGCCGCCGTGGCGGTATCCGCCAGGTCGCGCCCGGATCACCGGACGCGGCCGACCCGGACACCTACGGCTTCGTACGGCAGGAGGAGCTGGACGTCCGGCTGCCGGGGCCCGACCAGGACCTCCTGGACGTCCTGGACGTCGTGCAGGGCACGCAGAGCTGGCGGGCCGCCTCCCAGCTGCTCGCGGGTACGCCCAAGGAGAGCGAGACGCGCTGGCAGCGCGTGCAGGCGTTCGCGGGTGCGGCCTCCCTGGAGCTGGCGCAGCGGCCCGGCGAGGGCGGGGCGTGGCTGCGCGCCTGGCGGGCCGAGGCCCCGAAGGACGCGGGCGCCGCGGCGGTGCACGCGGAGTTCCTGGTGCAGCAGGCATGGCGCACCGGCACCGTGGGCACCGACGACTTCCGCATCATCCTGGAGGAGGCGCGTACGGTCTGCGGGGAGGCGGCCCTGCTGGCTCCGGGCGACCCGATCCCCTCCATCGTGGAACTGGCCGTCGCCCGCGGACTGGGCTACTCCCCCGAACAGTTCGACCAGCTCTGGGCGAAGATCATCGACCGGGCGCCCGCGCACATGGGGGCGCACATCGCCGCCCTGCACTTCTGGTGCGAGAAGTGGCACGGCTCCCGCGAGGAGGCCGCCCGCTTCGCGACGGCGGCCGCCGCCCGCGCCCCGCAGGGCTCGTTGCTCGCCGCGCTGCCGCTGTTCGCGGTGTACGAGCACCTTCCGGAGGTCAATCTCGTGCAGGGCTTCTACCGGAGCGCCGTCGTCACACAGGCGGTCGAGGGTGCGATGTTCGCGGTGCACGCGGCCCGCGCGGACGACCCGGTGCTCGCCCACGTACGGCACCTGCTGGTCCTCTTCCTCGTCCGTATGGAACGCTGGTCGGAGGCCGTGCACCAGTTCGTCCACATCGACGGGCACGTGGGTGCCCTGCCCTGGACCCAGAGTTCCGACCCGGCGGCCGAGTACACGGTGTACCGGGCGCTGGCCGTCGCCGGATTCGAGGCGAACGGCGGCAGCCCGGCGAGCCTGCCGCACTGATCTGTCACTCCGCCTGGATGGGAACGGCCCCGCTATGACCCGACTGATCCCGCTCGTCCTGATGGCCCTCGCGCTCTGGTTCTGGCTGCGGGCCAGGAAGAAGACGGCCGCTTACATGGCCTCGTACGAGGCGCCCGAGGCCCCTCGGGACCGCCGGGACCCTCCGGCCCCGGCTCCCTGAGGCGGCGGAATCCCGACCGCCCCCCGCGTGTTGTACGGACTGCAAACCGACCCCCGGAGGAGCCCCGCATGTCCCTGTTCCACCGCACCCCGCAGCTCCCCACCCGTGAGGAGGCCCTGCGCGGGCGACCCACCCCCGAATTCACGGTCCCCTCCCGCCACACGGTGCTCGGCAACCCGCTGACCGGCCCGTACCCGCAGGGCCTGGAGGTCGCCGACTTCGCGCTGGGCTGCTTCTGGGGCGCCGAGCGCAAGTTCTGGCAGACGGAGGGCGTCTGGACGACGCTCGTCGGATACCAGGGCGGTTACACGGAGAACCCGGCGTACGAGGAGGTCTGCTCGGGCCTGACCGGCCACACGGAGGCCGTACGGGTGGTCTTCGACCCGGAGGTCGTCGGCTACGCGGAGCTCCTGAAGCTCTTCTGGGAGTCCCACAACCCGACCCAGGGCTTCCGCCAGGGCAACGACGTGGGGACCCAGTACCGCTCGGCGATCTACACCCACTCCGCCGAGCAGGCGGAGGGCGCGGCGGCCTCCCGCGAGGCATACCAGCGGGTGCTGACCGGCGCGGGCTTCGGCGAGATCACCACGGAGATCCTCCCGGCCGAGGGCCGCACCTTCTGGCCGGCGGAGGCGTACCACCAGCAGTACCTCGACAAGAACCCGGACGGCTACTGCGGCATCGGCGGCACGGGGGCCACCCTGGAGTCGCCCTCCGAGACCAACTGGGGCCGCGCCTGCCCGACGGGCATCGCCCCGGCTCCCGCCGCGGAGTGATCGGGCGGGCGGGCCCCGGGGGCCCGCCCGGCCGTACGGCTCCGGTCAGCCGGCGGTGACCCAGCGGCCCGTGCCGGTGTCGTAGCCGAAGACGGGCCGTCCCCGGCTCCCGCTCGTACGGAACGGGCGGCCCCCGTCGTCGACGCGTACGGTGCCGTGGCTCGCGCCGGCGCTCCACGCCAGCTCCAGGTACCAGTCGCAGTCGCAGTCGGCCGCACGGCCGTCGACCAGGAGCACCTCGGGGTCGGTGGCCGACACGGTGTAGGGGAACGGGACCGCGGGGAGAGGCGTGCCGGAGTCGTTGCCCGCCAGGGCGCGGGCGACCGGGCGCGGGCGGTCGAGGTCGACGTCGAACACGCGTGGCGTGAGCGCACCACCGCATCCGTCGTCCATGCGGTGGACGTTGCGGCGGAGGGGCTCCCGCCGCGCGGTGACGCGGACCTGCATCGACTCCAGGACCACGGTCCGCTGGCCGGTGCCCTGCAGCGTGATCCGGACCCGGGTCCCGTCCGCGTGCACCCCGCCGACGGCGCTCGCCCAGGCCCCGGCGTCGGCCTCGACCGGGGGCGGGGGCACGGCGGTGGCGTCCCCGCCGATGAGGTAGGAGTGGCCACATCCGTACCTCCACACATGATCGTTGACGCTCCACGAGAACGGCACCGTGCCATCTCCCCCGGCCGGGGACGGGTCGGCGGGGACCGGGGACGCGGCGTCCGGGCGGTGTTCCGCGCCGCCGCTGCCGGAGGGCCGACCGGTGGCGGAGGCGGAGGGGGTCGCGGATGCGAGGGGTGCGTGCGCGGCGCCCCGGCCCGGTGGCGTGGGGTGTCCGGATCCGCTGGAGGGTGCCCCCGTGCCGGTGTGCTGCCGGGCGGCCGGTGGGGTGGAGGTGCCGTCGAGGGTGAGTGCCAGGGTGAGCACGAGGGCGGCCGGGAGGAGCGCGGCGGCGTACGCGGCGCGGCGCTTCCAGGGTGCGGGGGCGGCGGTTGCCGGGTCCTTGTCGTGGACCGCCTTGGCCCCGGGGGCGGGCTCGGGGGCGGGGGGCTCGGGTTCGCGGCCCTCTTCGGGGTCCACGGATCCGGGGCTCGCGGGCGCTTCGCTCTGTGCCCTCTGTGCGGCCGGCTGGCTGTGCCGCTCCTGACGGAGGGTTCGCTCCGCGTCCGCCAGGATCCACAGGCGGTGGAGGTCCACCAGCCGCTCGCCGGTGCACCCGCACAGGCGTGCCACCTGGGCGACCGGCGCGAAGTCCACCGGCACCGTCTGCCCGGTGCAGTAGCGGTGGAGCGTCGACGCGCTGATGTCCGTCCGGCGCGCGAGGGAGCCGTACGTGCGGCCGGAACCCTCCCGTATCCCGCTCAGCCACCGGGCGAACTCCTCACGCGCGGACTCCGTCGGTGCCTCCACCCCGTCCCCCCTCCCCCGTGCCGTCCCGAGTGGCGTTCCACCCCCTCGAAACAGTCCCACGTCACCGGGGGTGGGATGGTTCCACCCCACCCCGACCGCTCGGGACGCTTGGTCCGCCCCGGGACTCCGCCCAAGCTGGTGGCTGTCCGACCCGGCAACTGACCACCAGGGAGCTCTTCGTGAACACAATCCGCACTGCCGTCGTGACCGCCGCAGCCGTGGGGGTGGCCCTCGCCTCGTCGGTACCGGCCTCGGCCGCCCCCGTGGCGCCGAAGTTCCTCTCCGCGTCGCAGTGGCCGGCCTCCCTCAGCCCGTGGAGCGCGGACCCGGTGCGGCAGGGGCTGCCCGACTCGGGCTCCGCGTGCACCGCGGGGACGACGCCGGCGGCGTCCAGCTCGTACCGGGACTTCAGGACCGAGCTCGACACCGGGGCCAGGCAGACCACCACGGTCGCGTCCACCACCGCCGAGGCGAAGAGGCTGGCCGCCGCACTCCGCGCCGCCGTCGAAGGCTGCCTCGAACGGCTCCGGGCCGAGCAGCCGGGCCTGGAGGGCGAGACCCGCTCCCACGGCACGGTGGATGTGGAGGAGGGGGCGCATGTCTACAGCATCGACACGTCCTACCCGGAGGTCGGCTCGACCGACATCGCGCTCTACGCGGTCGGCCGTGACGGCCGGACGGTGACGGTGCTGGAATGGGGGCAGCTGGGTGACCTCGACGGCGCTCCCCTGCAGGGGTTCAAGAGGACGACGGGCGTCGCGGTCGCCAAGCTCCGCTGACCCGGGCCCGTCCGCCGGCGGGCGGGTGCCGCCCTCAGGCGGCCAGCCGCACCTCGCCGAACGAGGCGGAGCCCCGGGAGGTCCGGGAGGCGGGGGCGCTGCGGCGGGCGAGCTCTCTCCGGGCCAGGGACAGCACGTCGGCCAGCCCGAGCCCGAGTGAGCGGGCGGCCGCGGCGAGGACCTCCGAGGAGGCCTCCTTGCGCCCGCGTTCGATCTCGGAGAGGTACGGGACGGAGATCCGGGCGGCCTCGGCCACGTCCTTGAGCGTCCGCTGCTGGGCGGTGCGTTCGCCGCGCAGGACGTCGCCGACGACGTCCCGCCAGAGGGGCTCTCTCGGCGCGGGGGCGGGACGCAGGGGGACGATGCGGGCGTGGTCCGGCGCGTGGCTGCTCATCGTCCCAGCCTAGGAACGATCGGCCCGGCGCGGGAGGGAAAGTCCTTCCGCGCCGGGCTGATCTGCTGACGGCAGAACGAGGGGGTGTCAGCCGCCGGTGTTGCTTGCCCGGGGCTGTGTGCCCGGGGCCGCGTCGTGGCAGCGTCAGATCAGGCCCTGCGCCAGCATCGCGTCCGCGACCAGCTCGAAGCCCGCGATGTTCGCGCCGGCCACGTAGTTGCCGGGGCTTCCGTACTTCTCGGCCGTGGTGAAGCAGGAGTCGTGGATGTGGCGCATGATCTGGGCGAGGCGCTCCTCCGTGTGGGCGAAGGTCCAGGAGTCCCGGGAGGCGTTCTGCTGCATCTCCAGGGCGCTCGTGGCCACCCCTCCCGCGTTGGCCGCCTTGCCGGGCGCGAAGGCGACGCCCGCCTCCTGCAGCACATGGACCGCTTCGGGCGTGGTCGGCATGTTGGCGCCCTCGGCGACCGCCTTCACACCGTTGCGTACGAGTGCGAGCGCGTCCGGCTCGTGGAGCTCGTTCTGCGTGGCGCACGGCAGTGCCACGTCCACGGGAACGGCCCAGACGCCCGTGCCCTCGACGTACCGCACGTGCGGGCCGCGCCGCTCGGCGTACTCGGAGATCCTGCCGCGCCCGGTCTCCTTGACCTCCTTGAGCAGGGCCAGGTCGATCCCCTTCTCGTCGACGACGTAGCCGCCCGAGTCGGAGCAGGTGACGACGGTCGCGCCGAGCTGCTGGGCCTTCTCGATGGCGTAGATGGCGACGTTCCCCGAGCCGGACACGGCGATGCGCTGGCCGTCGAGGGACTCGCCGCGCACCCGGAGCATCTCGGCCGTGAACAGCACGCAGCCGTACCCGGTCGCCTCCGTGCGCACCAGCGCGCCGCCCCAGCCGAGGCCCTTGCCGGTGAGGACGCCCGACTCGTAGCGGTTGGTGATGCGCTTGTACTGGCCGAAGAGGTAGCCGATCTCACGGCCGCCGACGCCGATGTCACCGGCGGGGACGTCGGTGTACTCGCCCAGGTGACGGTGGAGTTCGGTCATGAAGGACTGGCAGAACCGCATGATCTCGGCGTCCGTGCGGCCCTTGGGGTCGAAGTCCGCCCCGCCCTTGCCACCGCCGATCGGCATGCCGGTCAGGGCGTTCTTGAAGATCTGCTCGAAACCGAGGAACTTCACGATGCCGAGGTTGACCGAGGGGTGGAAGCGCAGTCCGCCCTTGTACGGGCCGAGCGCACTGGAGAACTCGACGCGGAAGCCGCGGTTGACGTGGATGTCGCCCGCGTCGTCCGCCCACGGCACCCGGAAGATGAGCTGGCGCTCCGGCTCGCAGATCCGCTCGATGATCCGTGCGTCGACGAACTCCGGCCGCTGGGTGAGCACCGGGCCGAGGGTTTCGAGGACCTCGCGTACCGCCTGGTGGAACTCCTTCTCACCCTGGTTGCGGCGCAGGACCTCCGCGTAGAGCGGCTCGATGACACGGTTGTCGACGGTGTGCTGGGTGTCGGAACTGGCCGGCATGTGATCAAGACCTTCCGTGGGTGGGCTGGGTGCGCGTCGGCGCTCCCTGTCCCCGGAGGCGCCACCGGTCCATGGCGGACCGCCGCACCGGCCGATTGTCCCAGCGGGGCGTCGCGTTCCCGGGAGCCGTTTCACATAGTGGCCCCGCGCCGCCGGTCCCGACGGGGTGCGGCGGACACCGGAGCCCGCGTCCGGCGGGCCGGAACGGGCCACGGGTGACCGGGACGCGCCCCGCCCCGGGGTGGTGACCCTCACAGTCCGGCGGCCGGGTCTGTGAGGATACGGGCCGCCGCCCGTATACCTGCCCCCGGCGTGGCGTGGCGTCCGGGCCGGAGGGCGCCGGCCGGGCGGTGAGGAGGACGGACGGCTGCCGGGGCGTACGCGCCGGCGGGTGACCGCCGCCCCTGGCCTCGCCCCGCGGCTGTCCCCGGCCACCGCCGGAACCGCCCCGCTCCCGGAACCCCCGCCGGCCCCCGGGGCCGCGTACGCCGAAGGCGGCGGCGCCCGGAGAGTCCGGGTGCCGCCGCCTTCGGAGGGGGAAGGGGCGCGGGGATCGCGCGGTCAGGCCTGGGAACCCGCCGTCCACTCCGACCAGCTCATGTTCCAGCCGTTGAGCCCGTTGTCGGGGGCGATGGTCTTGTCCGGGGAGTTCTTGACGACGACCACGTCGCCGATCATGGAGTTGTTGTAGAACCACGCGCCGGCCGTGCCGGGGTCGTCCGCGCCCTTCGTGTCGGACAGGCCGACGCAGCCGTGGCTGGTGTTAACACTGCCGAAGATGGACTTGGCGCCCCAGTAGTTGCCGTGGATGAAGGTGCCCGAGGTGGACAGCCGCATGGCGTGCGGGACGTCCTTGATGTCGTACTCGCCCTTGCCGTCGTCGTCCGTGAAGCCGACCGTCGAACCGTCCATGCGGGTCTCCTTGAACTTCTCGGAGATCACCATCTGGCCGTTGTACGTCGGGTTGTCGGGGGATCCGGCGGAGATCGGGATGGTCTTGACGGTCTTGCCGTCCCGGGTGACCGTCATCGTCTTCGCCTTGGCGTCCACGGTCGAGACCTGGTTGCGGCCGACCTTGAAGGTGACCGTCTTCTGCTGCACACCCACGACGCCGTCGGCGCCCTCGACGCCGTCCAGCGCGAGCTTCAGCGTGACGGTGGAGCCGCCCTGCCAGTAGTTCTCGGGACGCAGGTCCAGACGCTGGTTGTTGAACCAGTGGCCGACGACTTCCTGGCCGCTGCTCGACGTCACCGTGATGCCGTCCTGGACGGCCTTCTTGTCGGTGATCGGCTTGTTGAAGTTGATCGAGACGGGCATGCCGACGCCGACCGTGGAGCCGTCCTCGGGGGTGAAGTTCCCGATGAAGCTGTTCTCCGGGGAGACGGTGGTGAAGGAGCTGTTGCCGTGGGCCTCGCGGCCCTTCGCGTCGGCCGCCGTCGCACTGATCTTGTACGTGGTCGAGCGTTCGAGCTGGCCGTTCGGCTTCCAGCTGGATCCGTCGGCGGCGAGAGTGCCCTCGACGGCGTCGCCGGACGCCGTGGTCATGGTGACCTGGGTCAGCTTGCCCTTGGCGACGGTGACCAGGGCCGCGTTGTTGATACTCGCGTTGGCCGCGCCGTTCTTCGGCGCGATCGTTATCTGCGCTTCGGAAGTGTCCTTGGCGGCCGCCTCGTCCACCTGCGCCTGGGACGCCTTCGAGCTGTCGGCGCTCGCGCTCGTGCTGCCGCCTTCGTCGCTGCAGGCCGAAAGCACCAGCACACCGCCGAGCAGGGCGGACGCGGCCATGAGGCCCTTGCGCCGCTTGCTGACCGTCATCACACGCTTCTCCATCGTTGCCGATTCCCCGGAAAGATCCCCGGACGAGGCCGCCTGACGGCGAACCCGTCAATATTCCAAGAACACCTGGAACAGGTGTTCCGTTCCACGTCTGCCGTATGTGTGGGGAACACCACTCATCGACGCGCGGACGGCGCCGGTGGTTCCCTCACTCCCGGAGACGTGTCCGCCGACGTCGGCGTTCCGTGTTCCCGCCGATTTCCTCGTCGTCCGTGGCATTCTCCCCGACTGAGTAGTAGGTCTCGTCCTCGTCCTCCCCCACCGATCCGTCCTCGGCGTCGGGGTCGTGGTCGACCGTCTCGCTGCTCCACGACGCCTGGGCGAGCTCCACCCCGGGCATCTGGCCGATCAGGTCGAACGGGTCGACGAGCGAGGCGAGGGCCTCCGCTGCGTCTTCCCTGACCGTCTCCTCGGCATGCGCGCGTTCCTCGGCGGACTCGTCGGCCGAGGCTCCCGAAGCGGTGAAGTCGGCGGCGATGCCTTCGAGCGCGGTGCCGGTCAGGGCGTCCGGGTCGGTGACCTCCAGCACCATCTCCACGCGAAGCCGAACAAATACGGGTGTCTCTGCGTCGGTCATACGCCGGAGCGTACGGCTCACGGGACCTGCGATTTTCCTCCGGCCCGCAGGTTTGCTTAGCATCGGCCTACGGGGTCAACTGACGGCTGTCGCAAGGGGATCGATTACGTGTACGTCGCTCGTCGCATGCTGCTGACCACCACGGCGGCAGGCACCCTGCTCTGTGCTCTCTGGTTCGTCCCCTCCGCCAACGCCACCGGCGAGGCGGCTCCGCGCAGCGAATCCGCCACGTCGTCCGCAGGCCCCGCGGCCCCGACGACGCAGGGCAGGGAGGCACCCACCGCCTCGGCGGGGGAGCCCGTCCCGGAGAACAGGCTCGCCGACACCGGCGCCGGGGTCGACACCACCCCGTACGTGATCGGCGGCACGGTCTCCCTGGCCGTCGGCGCGGGATTCGTCGCCTACTCGGTACGCCGGGCCGGCACGGCCGCCTTCTGAGACCGGGTCCGGGCGGTTCCGCGGCGGGCACGGCCCGCCGCGGCACCCCGGCTCAGGCCAGACGCCCGGTCACCGTCTCCGCCACCTCGACCAGCTTCCCCTCGCGTACGAAGGCGTCGGCGGCGGCCAGGTCGGGGGCGAGGAAGCGGTCGGGTCCCGGCCCCTGGACACCGGCGGCCCGCAGCGCCTCGATGACGGCCCGCGACGCGGGCGCGGGGGTCAGCCCCCCGGCGGCGCGCAGTTCGACGGCGCGCGTGGCGGCGTACAGCTCGACGGCCACGACGCGCGCGAGTCCGGTGACGGCCGTACGGAGCTTGCGCGCGGCCGACCAGCCCATGGAGACGTGGTCCTCCTGCATCGCGGAGGACGGGATCGAGTCCACGGAGGCGGGGACCGCGAGTCGCTTCAACTCACTGACCAGTGCGGCCTGGGTGTACTGGGCGATCATCAGCCCCGAGTCGACCCCGGCGTCGTCGGCGAGGAACGGCGGCAGCCCGTGCGAACGGTTCTTGTCCAGCAGCCGGTCCGTGCGGCGCTCGGTGATCGACGCGAGGTCGGCGGCGACGATGGCGAGGAAGTCCAGGACGTAGGCGACGGGCGCGCCGTGGAAGTTGCCGTTGGACTCGACCCGGCCCCCCGGCAGGACGACCGGGTTGTCGACGGCGGCGGCCAGTTCGCGGTCGGCGACGAGCCTGCCGTGCGCGAGGGTGTCGCGCCCGGCCCCGTTGACCTGGGGTGCGCAGCGTACGGAGTAGGCGTCCTGGACCCGGGGGGCGTCGCCCGTGACCTCGGAGTGCCGTCCGGTCAGGCCGGATCCCGCGAGCACCCGCAGCATGTTGTCGGCGGAGGCGCCCTGGCCGGGATGCGGGCGTATGGCGTGGAGCTCCGGGGCGAGGACCTTGTCCGTGCCGAGGAGGGCTTCCATGGAGAGGGCGGCGGTGATGTCGGCCGAGGTGTAGAGGTTCTCGAGGTCGGCGAGGGCCATCACCAGCATGCCGAGCATGCCGTCGGTGCCGTTGAGGAGGGCGAGTCCCTCCTTCTCGCGCAGCTCGACGGGGGCGATGCCGTGGGCGGCCAGGAGCTCGCCGGCGGGGCGCACCGTCCCGTCGGGGCCCTCCGCGTCACCCTCGCCCATCAGGGCCAGGGCGCAGTGGGAGAGCGGGGCCAGGTCGCCGGAGCAGCCGAGCGAGCCGTACTCGTGGACGACGGGCGTGATGCCGGCGTTGAGCACGTCGGCCATGGTCCGGGCGACCTCGGGGCGTACGCCGGTGTGCCCGGAGGCGAGGGTCTTCAGCCGCAGGAACATCAGCGCCCGGACGACCTCGCGCTCGACGCGGGGACCCATGCCCGCCGCGTGCGAGCGGACGATGTTGCGCTGGAGCTGCGCCCGCAGCTCGGGGCCGATGTGCCGGCTGGCGAGGGCGCCGAAGCCGGTGGAGACGCCGTAGACCGGCTCGGTCCTGGCGGCGAGCGCGTCGACGATCTCGCGGGCGGCGGCCAGCGCCTCGAGGGCGGCTGCGGAGAGCTCGACCCGGGCGCCCCGGCGGGCCACGGCGATGACGTCCTCGGCGGTGGTGCCGGACGTCCCCACCACGACTGTGTGCATATCCATATTCAGAAGCGTACGGACTGAATCGCCGCATGTCACCAGTCGTCGCCCGGCGGACCCCTTACCGCGCTCTCAGTTCCCGCCCCCGGGCGGGCTTCCCCTGAGCCTGCGGCGGTCGTGCGGGGACCGGGGCGGGGAGTCGGCGAGCCGGATGACCTCGCCGTCCCGCCCGGCCACCACCGGAGTCCTGGAGTGTGCCGCCTTCGCCCGGTACTGGGCGGCGTCGGCCAGCCGGAAGAGCCGGCGCGCGGAGCGCACGGGACCGATGTCGTCGCCGGTCGACGCGATGCCGCAGGCGACCCCGTTCCCGAGCTCCAGGCCGACGGCCCGCGCGCAGAGTTCCTCGGCCACCCGGACCACCTCGTCGGCGCCGGGGCCCACGGTCAGCAGACAGAACTCGTCCCCACCCAGCCGGGCCGCCAGCGCCCCGGGGAGCATCGCCCCGCAGAGCGAGAGCACGGAGCCGAATCGTTCCAGCAGACGGTCGCCGACGGCGTGACCGTGCGTGTCGTTGACCGCCTTGAGACCGTTCAGGTCACAGACGACCAGGCTGACCACGGCATCCTCCACGCGGTGCCGCTCCACCGCCTCGTCGAGCCGGATGTCGACCGCGCGGCGGTTGGCGAGCCCGGTGAGGGGGTCGGTGAAGGCCAGCTTGCGGACCTCCTCCAGGCGCTCCGTCTGGGCGATTCCCGCCGCGGCGACGGCCGCGAGCACGGTCGCGAAGTCCGCGTCGCCCCGGTCGAACACAGGCTCCCCCGCCCGCCGGGCCACGTACAGCTCGCCCCAGGCGCGGCCGTGCAGCACGATCGGGGCCACGACGCAGCAGCCCCGGCCGCGCCGTCGCAGGGCCGCCACCCGCTGGTGGCAGTACGGCCGGGCCCCCCTGGCGGGAGCCCCGGCGGCACGGCTGCCGTCGGCGGTCTCCACCCAGGCGTCCGGCTCACCGCCACCGGCCCACCGCTCGTGCAGGAACTCGGTGATCTCCGGGAACTGGTGCACGGGGTAGGCCTCCTCCTCGGGGAACTCCTCCTCCCCCGGCGCCCGCTCCCCCACGTTCACCAGCACCCTCAGCCTGCCCCGGTCGCGCTCCCAGACGGAGAGCGCGGCGAAACTGCCGCCCAGCGCCTCGCACGCGCCGAGGGCGGCCGCACGCCAGGAGTCCCGCGGGGTGCAGGCCGCCGCCATCGTCTGCGCCAGCGCCACCACGGCACGCAGCCGCACCTCATCACCGCCCATCGCTCCAGCTTAGGGAGGTTTGCAGCGATTCGAGCAGTTCGCAGCGCTGATGATCTTCGCAGCGGCTTCGCCCGCACGCACCACCCGGCGGGTGGACCGGCCCCGTACGGGTGGCCCTCACTCCCCGGGCCAGGCGGGCTTCCGCTTCTCGTTGAACGCGGCCACGCCCTCCGCCCGGTCCCCGGAGAAGGCCACCGACCGCCAGGCCGCGTCCTCGACCTCCAGCCCGGCCCGCAGGTCGAGCCCCTGCCCGAGCCGCAGCGCCCGCTTCGCGGCGCGCAGCCCCACCGGGGAGTTGGCGGCGATACGGCCACCGAGTGCCAGCGCCGCCTCCCGGGCGCCGCCCGCGTCGACCAGTTCGTCGACCAGGCCGAGTTCTCGCGCCTCGGCCGCCTCCACGCGCCGGGCGGTGAACACCAGCTCGGCGGCGCGCGCCGCACCGACCCTGCGGGGCAGCAGCTGGGTGCCCCCACCGCCCGGGATGACCCCGACGGACACCTCGGGCAACCCCACCACGGCCGTACGGTCGGCCACGATCACGTCGCAGGCCAGCGCCAGCTCGAAGCCGCCCCCGAGGGCGAAGCCGTGCACCGCGGCGACGACGGGCATCGGCAGTTCCAGCACCCCGGTGTACGCGGCCCGGGCGGTGGGCCGCTGCCGCACCAGCTGGGCGTCCGTGAAGGAGTTCCGCTCCTTGAGGTCCGCGCCCACACAGAAGGCGCGGTCGTGGCTGGAGGTGAGGACGGTGGCCCGCACCCCCGGGTCGGCGCCGAGCGCGGCGCAGGCCTCGCCGATCGAGCGGGCCATGGCGGTGGACACGGCGTTCATGGCCCGGGGCCGGTCGAGGACCAGTTCGGCGACGTGGTCCTGGCCCTCGTGCCGCCGTACGACGACGAATTCCCCGAACCTCTGCTCGGACGTGACGGTCATGGCGCACCCCTCCGGTTAACGAGCGTTACCGGGATCCTAGGACGCGGGCGCCGGGAGCCCCAGGGCGGGCGGGGGGCCGGGGAGGAACGGCGGGCACCGGGGGAGCGCTCTCCGGGCGCCGGCCCGGGTCAGGACGACGGCTTGCCTCGTCGCGCCAGCAGCCACGGCTCGATCACGCCCAGCCCGCGCACCGGCCGCTGCCACATCGGCTGGAGCCCGAAGCGGTACGCCGGCAGGGGCGGCTCCTCGTCCAGCCGGCCCTCCTTCTCTGCCAGCCGGGCGCGCTCGGCCGCGGCGGCGGCCTCCTGGGCCGCCTGGGCCTCGGACGCGGGGGCGTCCCCGGTCCGGGTGAGCTCCTGGGCGAACGCGCCGTCCACCAGCACGGCGTCCTTCGGCGCTATCGACGTGAGCCTGCTGGCCAGGTTCACCGTCGTACCGAACACGTCGCCCATCCGCGTGGTCACCGTGCCGAAGGCGATGCCGACCCGCAGCGCGGGCATCGTCGTGTCCTGCGCCATCGCCTCGACCAGCCGGAGCGCTATCTCGCCCGCCGTGCCCGCGTCGTCCGCGGCGAAGAGGACCTCGTCACCGAGCGTCTTGATGAGCCGCCCGCCGTGGGCGGCGACCAGGTCGGCGGAGGTCGTCTCGAAGGCCTCGACCAGCTCGCCCAGCTCCTCCTCCTCCAGCCGCCGGGTCAGCCGGGTGAAGCCGACGAGGTCGGCGAAGCCCACGGCGAGCCGGCGGTCGACCATCTCCTCGTCGTCCGCCGCCTGGACGACCCGCCCGGTCGCGGCGGCGAGCTGGCGCCGCCACACGTACACCAGGAACTCCTGGAGCTCGGGCAGGAGCAGCTCGATCAGCGGGTAGGTGACCTCCGTGCGGGTCATGCCGGGCTCGGGGGGCTCGGTCAGCCCCTCCAGGAAGGAGTCGATCTGCCACTCGGCCAGCCGGGCGGTGGTCTGCCCGGTGGACCGGGCCACCTGGATCGCCATCGGCTCGCTGAGCAGCCCGGCCTCCACCAGACCGGCCAGCCTGCGCAGGGCCAGGACGTCGGCCTCGGTGAGCGCCTTGGCCTGCCCGATGTCGGCGAAGCCCATGGCACGCCAGAAGCGGGACGCCAGGTCCATGGAGACCCCGGCGGTCCTGGCCGCCTGGAACGGCGTGTACCGGCGGTCGGCCCCCAGGATCAGGTGTTCCAGCCGGATCGCGAGGGGGTCGTCGGTCGGTTCGGCCGTGTGGTCGACCTCATGGTGCGGCGTGGGGTGGACCGAGGGCTCCGCCGGAGGGTCCGCGCCCTCGCCGGAACTCGTGTCGTCGACGGTCACCGGCCGCCTCCTGCCCGTTCCCTGCGCACTGCCCTGCCGATCTGTCGCTGGATCGCCTCAACGATACGGCAGATGTGCCGTGGCTCACGTCCCCGGCCGTCCGCTCCGGGCGCATCCGTGACGACATCACCCGTGGTGGCGGACCTGCGGGGCCGCCGTCCGGGTCAGGTCAGGCCGCCCTGCGCGCCACGCAGGTGGACGATGTCGCCCGCCGACACGGGTTCCTGGAGCCCGTCGCCGGTCGCCAGGACCAGCCGCCCGTCACCGTCGATCGCGACGGCCTCACCGACGAGCGTCCGGTCGCCCGGGAGCTCGGCCCGTACCGTCCTGTCCAGCGTGGCGCAGCCCGCCGCGTACGCCGCCTGGAGCCCGCTCTCGGCGGCGTCGCCCTTCGCCTCGCGCCACTGCCCGTACCACTGCTCCAGCGAGCGCAGGACGGCCCGCAGCAGCGTCTCGCGGTCGGTGGACACGGCGTCGGCGAGTGCCAGGGAGCCGGCGTGCGGGGCGGGCAGCTCGGCCGCGCGCAGCGAGACGTTCACGCCGATGCCGATGACGACGCCGTCCCCGGCCCGCTCGGCGAGGATGCCGCCGGTCTTGCGTTCGGTGTCCCCGACGGTCACCAGGAGGTCGTTGGGCCATTTCAGTGCGAGATCGACGCCGGCCGACCGCGCGAGCCCGGTGGCGGCGCCGACGCCGGCCAGCAGGGGCAGCCACCCCCAGCGCTCGACGGGCACCTCGGAGGGCGTGAGGTAGACCGAGAAGAACAGGCCCGACCTGGGGGGTGCCGACCAGTTCCGGTCCATCCGCCCACGGCCCGCGGTCTGCTCCTCGGCGACCAGCACCGCACCCTCGGCGGCCCCGGGGCCGGAGGCACGGGCCGCGAGGTCGGAGTTGGTGGAGCCGGTCCGCTCGACGACGTCGAGCGAACTCCACAGCCCGCCCGGCCGCACCAGGGCGCGCCGCAGCGCGGTGGCGTTCAGCGGCGGCCTGTCCAGGTCCGACCAGCGGTTGTGTGCGGCGTCCGAAGGTGTCATACGCCCCACATTAGGTGTGTCCAACGACGCACTGCCGAACGGTATCCGCGCCGATACGCTACGGATCAGTAGCAAGACCGGCCGGCGAGCAGGTAGCCGTCGAGCCGTACGTGTCCGGCGCCGCACCGGAGGTGCCGGACAGCACGAACCAGCCGTCCCCGTGACCAGGCAGGGAGCCGCCACCCGATGTCCGAGCCGCAGAGCGACATCCACACGACCGCGGGAAAGATCGCGGACCTGCAGCGCCGTATCGACGAGGCCACACACGCAGGCTCCGCACGCGCCGTGGAGAAACAGCACGCCAAGGGCAAGCTGACCGCCCGTGAGCGCGTGGAACTCCTGCTCGACGAGGGTTCCTTCGTGGAGCTCGACGAGTTCGCACGGCACCGGTCCACCAATTTCGGCATCGACAAGAACCGCCCCTACGGGGACGGGGTCGTCACCGGCTACGGCACCGTCGACGGGCGCCCCGTCTGCGTGTACTCGCAGGACTTCACGATCTTCGGCGGCTCGCTCGGCGAGGTCTACGGCGAGAAGATCGTGAAGGTCATGGACTTCGCGATGAAGACCGGATGCCCGGTGATCGGCATCAACGACGGCGGCGGCGCGCGCATCCAGGAGGGCGTGGTCGCCCTCGGCCTGTTCGCCGAGATCTTCCGCCGCAACGTCCACGCCTCGGGTGTCGTCCCGCAGATCTCCCTGATCGTCGGGCCGTGCGCCGGCGGCGCGGTCTACTCCCCGGCGATCACCGACTTCACGGTGATGGTCGACCAGACCTCGCACATGTTCATCACGGGGCCCGACGTCATCAAGACGGTCACCGGCGAGGACGTCGGCTTCGAGGAGCTGGGCGGCGCCCGCACGCACAACACCACCTCCGGGGTGGCGCACCACATGGCGGGTGACGAGAAGGACGCCATCGAGTACGTCAAGTCCCTGCTGTCGTACCTCCCGTCGAACAACCTCTCCGAGGCCCCCGCCTTCCCGGAGGAGGCCGACCTCGGGACGACGGACGAGGACCGCGAGCTCGACACCCTCATCCCGGACTCGGCGAACCAGCCGTACGACATGCACACCGCCATCGAGCACGTGCTCGACGACGGCGAGTTCCTGGAGACGCAGGCGCTGTTCGCGCCGAACATCATCACCGGCTTCGGACGTGTCGAGGGCTATCCGGTCGGCATCGTCGCCAACCAGCCGATGCAGTTCGCCGGCTGCCTGGACATCGACGCGAGCGAGAAGGCCGCCCGCTTCGTGCGCACCTGCGACGCGTTCAACGTGCCGGTCCTGACCTTCGTGGACGTGCCCGGCTTCCTGCCCGGTGTCGACCAGGAGTACGGCGGCATCATCCGCCGCGGAGCCAAGCTGATCTACGCCTACGCCGAGGCCACCGTCCCGCTGATCACGGTGATCACCCGCAAGGCCTTCGGCGGCGCGTACGACGTCATGGGCTCCAAGCACCTGGGCGCCGACCTGAACCTGGCCTGGCCGACCGCGCAGATCGCGGTGATGGGCGCGCAGGGCGCGGTGAACATCCTGCACCGCCGCGCGATCGCCGCCGTCACGGACGCCGACGAGAGGGAGGCCACCCGCGCGGAGCTGATGGCGGACTACGAGGACACCCTCCTGAACCCGTACGTCGCGGCCGAGCGTGGATACGTCGACGCGGTGATCATGCCGTCCGACACCCGGGCACACCTCGTCAGGGGCCTGCGCCAGCTCCGTACGAAGCGGGAGTCGCTGCCGCCGAAGAAGCACGGCAACATCCCCCTCTGACCCAGCCACCGGGAGCCACCATGATCAAGGTCGTACGGGGCAATCCGACCCCCGAAGAGCTCGCTGCCGCCCTCGCGGTGGTCCGGGCGCGCGCGGCGGCGGTCGCCGCACCGCCGCCCGGTGACCCGCTCCCCCCGGAGCAGTGGTCGGACCCGGGCCGTATCGCCCGCCGGGGGGCGCTGCGCCCCGGCCCGCGCTCCTGGGCCCGGACGTACTGGCCCGTGTGACGGGCGTACTGGCCCGTGTGACGGGGCACCGGGCTGGAGCGCCGTGGCGCCTGAGTACGCGTACTCAGGCGCCACGGCCGCGTCCGGAGCACCATCGGTTGCATGCTGTGGTCGGACCCCGAGAACAAGCCGCCGAAGGAACTGCGCGACGCCCAGGACATGCTGCGCCGCGCGGGGCTGCTGCTCGCGCTGGCCATGGTGGTGGCGATGGCCGTCCTGGGGACCCGCTGAGCCCCAAAAACACGCCGGGGCCCGACGGCCCGGGAGCCCGCGGAGTCCTGCCGCACCCCGCCGGACGGGGCTCCGGGAGCTCCTGCGGCCTTCTACGATGGCCCGTATGACTGATCAGCGCCGTCTCGTGCTCGCCTCCGCGTCCCCCGCCCGCCTCGGTCTGCTGCGCCAGGCCGGTTTCGCCCCCGAGGTGATCGTCAGTGGGGTGGACGAGGACGCGCTCACCGCGCCGACCCCGGGTGAGCTGGCGCTCGTACTCGCCGAGGCCAAGGCCGCCGCCGTGGCCGCCCGCCCCGAGGCCGCCGGCGCCCTGGTCATCGGCTGCGACTCGGTGCTCGAACTGGACGGCGAGGCGCTCGGCAAGCCCGCGGACAGCGAGGAGGCCACCGCACGCTGGAAGTCCATGCGCGGCCGCTCGGGAGTGCTGCGGACGGGGCACAGCCTGATCGACACGGCGGCCGGGCGCACCGCGTCGGCGACCGCCTCCACCGTCGTCCGCTTCGGTGAGCCGACCGAGGCCGAGGTGGCGGCGTACGTCGCTTCGGGCGAACCGCTGCACGTCGCGGGAGCCTTCACCCTGGACGGCCGCTCGGCACCGTTCGTCGAGGCGATCGAGGGGGACCACGGCAACGTCATCGGGCTCTCGCTACCCCTGCTGCGCAGGCTGCTCGGCGAACTCGGTCTGTCGGTCACCGACTTGTGGGTCTGAGGGGCCGAGGGGCCGGGAGGGCCGAAAGGCCCGTCAGCCTCACGCGGGAGCGGGCGCTCCGGCCTCGGCGCCCGCCCCGCCCGCCTCCGGTTCACGCCGCTCGTACGCCAGCAGGGTGAGCACCAGCAGCGCGAGCACGGCCATCATGAAGGCGAACGCCGCCCAGCCGACCAGGCCCACCGCCAGGGCGCCCAGCACCCCGTGCGCGACCGCGCACCCGATGAGGGCGATCCTGCCGAACCGGCCGGGCGCCCGGTCGCGCACGGCGGCCAGGAGCGGTATCAGCCCGCACAGCAGCAGCAGGAGGCCGAAGAGGCCGCCCGTCACCCGGGTGCCCGTGGCCATGACGCCGGGGTCCATCCCGGCCAGGGACATGCTCTGGTTGTCGACGACCCGGGCGAGGACGACGTGGACGAGCACGATGCCCGCCGCCTCCCCGAACAGGACGAGCGCGGTCACACCGGCCACCGATCTGCGCACCACGGCGACACCTCCTGTTACCTGCGGTACGTGCAGTACAGCGCGGACCCTACACGCGAGGACCCCCGCTCCTTAAGGGCCTGGGGAAGAACGGTGGCCGCACTCACCTCACGCGCCCCCGCCGCGGTGCCCGTCTCCGCCCGGGCCCGTCCCTTGCAAAGATGGAGTCGACCGTTCGTAGGGACTCCACAAAGAAACGCCGAGTGGCGTTGCAGCAACAGACAGAGACTTGAACCACACTTCGTGGCTACTGTGCGGTCAAGGATCCCGGCGTACCGTGGTGCGACAAGGGATTTCGCGACTCGAGCAAGCCTCGAATCACACTCCGTGTGGGCAAGTTCACCATTGGGGACGGGTCGTACGGCGGTGTCGGTAGTCCCTAAACTCAGCTTGTTCTCAAGGAGGGAGTCATCGTGCGCAAGGTGCTCATCGCCAACCGTGGCGAAATCGCTGTCCGCGTTGCTCGGGCTTGCCGGGATGCCGGAATCGCGAGCGTAGCCGTCTACGCCGATCCGGACCGGGACGCTCTGCATGTCCGCGCGGCCGACGAGGCGTTCGCTCTGGGCGGTGACACCCCGGCCGCCAGCTACCTGGACATGGCCAAGGTGCTCCAGGCGGCCAAGGACTCCGGGGCGGACGCGATCCACCCGGGCTACGGCTTCCTCTCGGAGAACGCCGAGTTCGCCCAGGCCGTGCTGGACGCCGGCCTCACCTGGATCGGCCCGCCTCCGCAGGCGATCCGGGACCTGGGTGACAAGGTCGCCGCCCGGCACATCGCGCAGCGCGCGGGCGCCCCCCTCGTGGCCGGCACGCCGGACCCGGTGAGCGGCTCGGCCGAGGTCGTGGCGTTCGCCGAGGAGAACGGCCTGCCGATCGCGATCAAGGCGGCCTTCGGCGGCGGCGGACGCGGTCTGAAGGTGGCCCGCACGCTGGAGGAGATCCCGGAGCTGTACGACTCCGCGGTCCGTGAGGCCGTCGCGGCCTTCGGGCGCGGTGAGTGCTTCGTGGAGCGGTACCTGGACAAGCCCCGGCACGTGGAGACCCAGTGCCTGGCGGACACCCACGGGAACGTGGTCGTCGTCTCCACCCGTGACTGCTCGCTGCAGCGCCGCCACCAGAAGCTGGTCGAGGAGGCGCCCGCCCCGTTCCTGACGCAGGAGCAGAACGCGGAGCTGTACGCCGCGTCCAAGGCGATCCTCAAGGAAGCCGGTTACGTCGGCGCGGGCACCGTGGAGTTCCTGGTCGGCCTGGACGGCACGATCTCCTTCCTGGAGGTCAACACCCGCCTGCAGGTGGAGCACCCGGTCACCGAGGAGGTCACGGGCCTCGACCTCGTACGCGAGATGTTCCGCATCGCCGACGGCGAGGAGCTCGGGTACGGCGACCCGGCCGTGCGCGGGCACTCCTTCGAGTTCCGGATCAACGGCGAGGACCCGGGTCGTGGCTTCCTGCCCGCCCCCGGCACCGTCACCGGATTCGCACCGCCGGCCGGCCCGGGTGTCCGGCTGGACGCCGGCGTCGAGACGGGTTCGGTCATCGGCCCCGCGTGGGACTCGCTCCTGGCCAAGCTGATCGTGACCGGCGCGACGCGTGAGCAGGCGCTGCAGCGCGCGGCGCGCGCCCTGGCCGAGTTCGAGGTCGAGGGCATGGCCACGGCCATCCCGTTCCACCGCGCGGTCGTCGCCGACCCGGCGTTCACCGCCGATCCGTTCCGGATCCACACCCGGTGGATCGAGACCGAGTTCGTCAACGACATCAAGCCGTTCGCGGCGGCCCCGGCGGACGGGGAGGCGGACGAGGAGTCCGGCCGCGAGACCGTCGTCGTCGAGGTCGGCGGCAAGCGCCTGGAGGTCTCCCTGCCCTCCTCGCTGGGCATGAGCCTGGCGCGTACGGGCCTGGCGGCCGGCGCGAAGCCCAAGCGCCGCGCGGCGAAGAAGGCGGGCTCCGCCGCCTCCGGCGACACGCTGGCCTCGCCGATGCAGGGCACCATCGTCAAGGTGGCCGTCGAGGAGGGCCAGGAGGTCAAGGAGGGCGACCTCGTCGTCGTCCTGGAGGCCATGAAGATGGAGCAGCCCCTCAACGCCCACCGCTCCGGCACCGTGAAGGGCCTGTCGGCGGAGGTCGGCACCTCGGTCACGTCCGGCGCCGCGATCTGCGAGATCAAGGACTGACCCCTCTCCACTGCCACCGAGGGCCCGGGCGCCGCCCGGGCCCTCGGTGGCATCCTGGTTCCAGGGCGCAGACCAGGAGGACAGCGCGATGGCGATGAGCACGGCAGGAACTCCGGCCCGTCCGATGCGGGCCGACGCGCGCCGCAACTACGACCGGCTGGTCGGCGAGGCCCGCACCTCCTTCGCCGAGCACGGCACGGACGCCTCGCTGGAGGACATCGCCCGGCGGGCGGGGGTGGGCATCGGCACCCTGTACCGGCACTTCCCGAACCGGCAGGCGCTGATGAACGCCGTGTTCCAGGAGACCCTCGGCTCGCTGCTCGCCCGGTCCGGCGAACTGGCGCAGGCGCCGGATCCGTGCGCCGCGCTGATGGAATGGCTGCGTGCCCTCGTCACTCATGCGGGTGAGTACCGCGGGCTGGCGCAGGCGCTCATGTCCGCCTCGGGTGACGAAACGTCAGCCCTGACCCCGTGTCATGTTCCGCTCCGACAGGCCGGGGAGCGGCTGCTGCGGCGGGCCCGGTCGGGCGGTGCGGTGCGGGCGGACGTGTCGATCGACGATCTGCTGCAGCTGACGAACGCGATCGCGCTGGCCGCTGAGCAGACCCCCCGGGACCCGGCGCTGGCCGACCGCCTCCTGCGTCTGGCGCTGCAGGGCATCGCGGCGCCGAAGCCGCCCGGCCGGGAGCCTGTCGGGTGACCTGGGACCGGAAAGCGGACGCGGTCCGGTGCGTGCGATTCCAAGGCGCCGGAAGGCCCTCGTAGCGGAGCTACGTGGGCAGTTCGGCAACGCGGGAAGCGTGCGTGCCGGGGCGTGGCCGCTCGGTGAGAGGTCGCCCGGCTGAGAGCCTGTCGGGTGACCTGGGACCGGAAAGCGGACGCGGTCCGGTGCGTGCGATTCCAAGGCGCCGGAAGGCCCTCGTAGCGGAGCTACGCGGGCAGTTCGGCAACGCGGGAAGCGTGCGTGCCGGGGCGTGGCCGCTCGGTGAGAGGTCGCCCGGCAGGCTCTGAGGGCGAGCCCGCTACCGCCGCCGCAGGTCCGCGACGCGGCCCCGCTCCGCAGGCCCGTCGCTGAGCGCGGCCGCGCTCCGCAGCGGCGGGCCGAGCCCTGCGGGGCCGCCCTGCGTGCGCCGCTGGCCCGGCAACGGCATGTCCCGCCGGGGCTGCTGCCGCCCCTGGGGCGGCCCCTCCGCGGCCGGCGCATCGCTGTCGGGGCCCGCCACCGTGATCTCCACGCCCTGGTCCGCCAGGGCCTGGAGCTCGGTGGCCGCCCGCTCGTCGTGGGCCGGCGGTTCGTCGGTCACCAGGCGGGTGATCAGCTCCGTCGGCACCGTCTGGAACATGGTGTCGGAGCCCAGCTTGGTGTGGTCCGCCAGGACCACCACCTCCGCCGCGGCCTGCACGAGCGCGCGGTCCACGCTCGCCGAGAGCATGTTGGACGTGGAGAGACCGCGCTCGGCGGTCAGCCCGCTCCCGGAGAGGAACGCCCGGGAGACCCGCAGCCCCTGGAGGGACTGCTCGGCCCCGCTGCCGACGAGTGCGTAGTTGCTCCCGCGCAGGGTTCCGCCGGTCATCACCACTTCCACCCGGTTGGCATGGGCCAGCGCCTGGGCGACCAGGAGCGAGTTGGTGACGACGGTCAGACCGGGAATCCGCGCGAGCCGGCGGGCCAGCTCCTGCGTGGTCGTACCGGCGCCGACCACGACGGCCTCGCCCTCGCCGACCATCCCGGCGGCCAGGTCGGCGATGGCCGTCTTCTCGGCGGTGGAGAGATGGGATTTCTGCGGAAAGCCGGACTCGCGCGTGAAACCGCCCGGCAAGACCGCACCGCCGTGCCGGCGGTCGAGGAGTCCTTCTGCCTCCAGTGCCCGCACGTCCCGCCGTACGGTCACTTCGGAGGTCTGGACGACGCGGGCGAGCTCACGGAGCGATACCGCCCCGTTGGCACGCACCATTTCGAGGATCAACTGACGACGTTCTGCAGCGAACACGGAACTGACAGTAACCTGGCCATGGGTTGCTTTTCAGCAGTTTGCGCCGAATAACAGAAGTTGTACGAGCACGGAACCTCCCGGTGGTATAAGAGATCCCACTGTCGTGCACGGGGCTCGGGAGCCGCCGGTCCGCCGGGGCCGGACCCCCGGATCACGCCCGGGTCCCGGGCTCCGTCACCGGGACCCGACGGCCTGACCGGAGGGGGCGGACCCGTCCGCTCAGGCCTCGCCGGCCCGCTTACGGCTCTGCAGTTGCCGTGCCACCTCGGCGATCGAGCCGGACAGGGACGGGTACACGGTGAACGTGTTCGCGATCTGCTCGACGGTCAGGTTGTTGTCGACCGCGAGCGCGATCGGGTGGATCAGCTCACTGGCCCGCGGGGCGACGACGCAGCCGCCGACCACGATGCCCGTACCGGGACGGGCGAAGATCTTGACGAAACCGTCGCGGATGCCCTGCATCTTGGCGCGCGGGTTGCGCAGCAGCGGAAGCTTCACGACCCGGGCGTCGATCCTGCCGGCGTCCACGTCCGCCTGGCTGTAGCCGACCGTGGCGATCTCGGGGTCCGTGAAGACGTTCGAGGAGACGGTCTTCAGGTCCAGCGGGGCCACCGCGTCGCCGAGGAAGTGGTACATCGCGATACGGCCCTGCATCGCCGCGACCGAGGCCAGCGCGAAGACGCCGGTGACGTCCCCGGCCGCGTACACGCCGGGGGCGCTGGTGCGGGAGACCCGGTCCGTCCGGACGTGCCCGGACTCCTTGAGCAGGACCCCGGCCTCCTCCAGGCCCATGCCGGCGGTGTTCGGGATCGCGCCGACCGCCATGAGGCAGTGGGTGCCCGAGATGACCCGGCCGTCGGCGAGCGTGACCTCGACACGGTCGCCGACGCGCTTGGCGGACTGGGCGCGGGACCGGGCCATGACGTTCATGCCCCGGCGCCGGAACACGTCCTCCAGGACGGCGGCGGCGTCCGGGTCCTCCCCCGGGAGCACCCGGTCGCGGGAGGAGACGAGGGTCACGCGGGAGCCGAGCGCCTGGTAGGCGCCGGCGAACTCGGCGCCCGTCACCCCGGACCCGACCACGATGAGCTCCTCGGGGAGCTCGTTCAGGTCGTAGACCTGCGTCCAGTTCAGGATCCGCTCGCCGTCGGGCTGCGCGTCCGGGATCTCGCGGGGGTGGCCACCGGTGGCGATCAGGACCGCGTCGGCGGTGAGCCGCTCCTCCGTGCCGTCGGCCGCCCTCACGACGACCTGGCGGGACCCGTCGGCGGCCTGGAGTCCCTCCAGCCTGCCGCGCCCGCGCACGACCCTGGCCCCCGCGCGGGTCACGGAGGCGGTGATGTCGTGGGACTGGGCCAGCGCCAGGCGCTTGACCCGCCGGTTGACCTTGCCGAGGTCGACGCCGACGACCCGCGCGGCCTGCTCGATGTGCGGGGTGTCGTCGGCGACGATGATGCCGAGTTCCTCGTACGAGGAGTCGAAGGTGGTCATCACCTCGGCCGTGGCGATCAGCGTCTTCGAGGGCACGCAGTCGGTGAGGACCGACGCGCCGCCGAGGCCGTCGCAGTCGACGACGGTCACCTCCGCGCCGAGCTGGGCGCCCACCAGGGCCGCCTCGTAGCCGCCGGGGCCGCCGCCGATGATCACGATCCGGGTCACGAAAAGTCCGCCTCGCGTGGTTGTCATCCCACGGCCGTCTGCCGCCCCGGCCGGGGGTCCGGGGGAGCGCCCCGGTGAATGCAGTACGTAGTTCATTGTCCCGCACGCGCCAACCTGCTTCCCGCCGGGGCCCTCCATACGGGAAAGGCGCCGACGGGGCGGGGCCCTCCCGGGCCGCCCGGGAGGGCCGACGGGACCGCATCCCCGCCGGAACCGGCACACCAGGCGTCACCTCCCGTACCCTCGACCACATGTCGCTCTACGCCGCGTACGCCGGCAACCTCGACGCGCGGCTGATGACGCGCCGCGCTCCGCATTCCCCGCTGCGCGGCACCGGCTGGCTCAACGGCTGGCGGCTGACGTTCGGCGGGGAGCACATGGGCTGGGAAGGCGCGCTGGCCACGGTGGTCGAGGCACCCCGCTCCCAGGTCTTCGTGGCGCTGTACGACCTCGCGCCCATGGACGAGGACTCCATGGACCGCTGGGAGGGTGTCGGCCTCGACATCTACCGCCGGATGCGGGTCCGCGTGCACACCCTGGACGGCGAGGAGCCGGCCTGGATGTACGTGCTGAACGGCTACGAGGGCGGGCTTCCCTCCGCCCGCTACCTCGGCGAGGTGGCGGACGCCGCCGAGTCCGCGGGCGCACCGCACGACTATGTGATGAACCTCCGCAAGCGCCCCTGCTGAGGCGCCCCCGCCCCCCTTCTGTACGAAAGTACGAACACGACCGGCCAGACTCTGCGCCACCAGATCTACGCGCGTAGGGAATCAGCGGTTACCCTCGTCCGCGTGAACGCATCTGTTATTCCGGACCACATCCAGGGCGACCCGCACGCCGCCGCATCCGTCGCCGCCGCCCGCCTGCGCGAGCTGACCGGCGCCGAGACCCACGACGTCGCTCTGGTGATGGGCTCCGGGTGGGCCCCCGCCGGGGACGCGCTCGGCGCACCGGAGGCCGAGTTCCCGGTGACCGCGCTCCCCGGGTTCCCGGCCCCGGCGGTGGAGGGGCACGGCGGCACGATCCGCTCGTACCGGATCGGCGAGAAGCGCGCTCTGGTCTTCCTCGGCCGCACGCACTTCTACGAGGGCCGCGGGGTCGCCGCCGTCGCCCACGGCGTCCGTACGGCCGTCGCCGCCGGCTGCGGGACCGTCGTCCTGACGAACGGCTGCGGCGGTCTGCGCGAGGGCATGCGCCCGGGTCAGCCGGTCCTCATCAGCGACCACATCAACCTCACGGCGGCGTCGCCCATCGTGGGTGCCAACTTCGTCGATCTGACGGACCTGTACTCGCCGCGGCTGCGCGCACTGTGCAAGGAGATCGACGGGACGCTCGAAGAGGGCGTGTACGTGCAGTTCCCCGGCCCGCACTACGAGACGCCGGCCGAGATCGGCATGGTCCGGGCCATGGGCGGCGACCTCGTCGGCATGTCCACGGTCCTGGAGGCCATCGCGGCCCGTGAGGCGGGTGCGGAGGTCCTGGGCATCTCCCTGGTCACCAACCTCGCGGCAGGCCTGAGCGGGGAGCCCCTGAACCACGAGGAGGTCCTCCAGGCGGGCCGCGACTCGGCCACCCGCATGGGCGCGCTGCTGGCCCGGGTGCTCGACCGCATCTGATCCCCGGGGCGGCCCGGCGGACCGTGCCGGCGTACGGGGCGGGGCGACCGGTTCCTGGCCGCCCCCGCGTGAGGCGCGGACGCAGCCCCGTCCTCGCCGGCGCGTCCGCGCGGCCCGCCTGCGCCCGCACAGGGCCGGCGGCCGGCCGATCCTCCCCGACGCGCGGGGCACGGACAGCCCGCCGCCCCCGGCCGCGCCGGCGTACGAGGCGCGGCGGTCCGGGGGCGGATCCCCGGAGCGGGTCCGGGCGGAGCCCGGTTTCGGGACGGCGCGGGTCGGGGAACAGCCCGCCGCAGGAGCGTCCCGCGCGCCGACGCCCCGCACCACCCGCGCCCACGCCGCCCCGCCCCCTCGCACCGGGCGCCCCACCCGCGCAGCAACCGGCACCACCACCCCCGCAGAAAGGCGGACACCGTGCAGCAGGACCTCATCGCCCGGGCCAGGACCTGGCTCGCCGAGGACCCGGACCCGGAGACCCGCGAGGAGCTCGCCGGCCTCATCGACGCAGGCGACCTGGACGCGCTCGCCGACCGCTTCGCGGGCACGCTCCAGTTCGGCACCGCCGGCCTGCGCGGCGAACTCGGCGCCGGCCCGATGCGCATGAACCGGTCCGTCGTGATCCGGGCCGCCGCCGGCCTCGCCGCGTACCTCCTCGCCCACGGCCACGCGGGCGGGCTCGTCGTCATCGGCTACGACGCCCGATACAAATCAGCCGACTTCGCCCGTGACACCGCGGCCGTGATGACCGGTGCCGGCCTGCGCGCGGCCGTGCTGCCCCGTCCGCTGCCGACCCCCGTCCTCGCCTACGCCGTACGGCATCTGGGGGCGGTCGCGGGCGTGGAGGTCACGGCCAGCCACAACCCGCCCCGCGACAACGGCTACAAGGTCTACCTCGGCGACGGCTCGCAGATCGTGCCCCCGGCCGACACCGGGGTCGCCGCCGCCATCGCAGCCGTGGGCCCGCTCGACGGCGTACCGCGCCCGGAGTCCGGCTGGGAGGTCCTCGGCGAGGAGGTGGAGGCCGCCTACCTCGCCCGGACGGACGCCGTCCTCACCCCCGGCTCGCCGCGCACGGCCCGGACCGTCTACACGGCGATGCACGGTGTCGGCACCCCCGTGCTCACGGCGGCGTTCGCCCGGGCCGGCTTCCCGGAACCGGTGCTCGTGGCCGAGCAGGCGGAGCCGGATCCGGCGTTCCCCACGGTCGCCTTCCCCAACCCGGAAGAGCCCGGCGCCATGGATCTCGCGTTCGCGACCGCGCGCCGGGCGCGGCCCGACCTCGTCATCGCCAACGACCCGGACGCCGACCGCTGCGCCGTGGCCGTCCCGGACGCCTCGGCCGAGGGCGGCTGGCGGATGCTGCGCGGCGACGAGGTCGGCGCCCTGCTCGCCGCGCATCTGGTGGACCGCGGCGTCTCCGGCGTCCTCGCCGCGTCGATCGTCTCGTCGTCCCTGCTCGGCCGGATCGCGGAGAAGGCGGGCCTCGGCTACGAGGAGACGCTGACGGGCTTCAAGTGGGTCGCCCGCGTCGACGGCCTGCGCTACGGCTACGAGGAGGCGCTCGGCTACTGCGTGGACCCCGAGGGCGTCCGGGACAAGGACGGCATCACGGCCGCACTGCTGGTTGCCGAGCTGGCCTCGGTGCTCAAGGAGCAGGGCCGTACGCTCCTGGACCTGCTCGACGACCTGGCGCTGGCGCACGGACTGCACGCCACGGACCAGCTGTCGGTCCGGGTCGAGGACCTCTCGGTCATCGCGGACGCGATGCGCCGTCTGCGGGAGAACCCGCCGGCCGTCCTGGGCGGCCTTCCCGTCACCTCGGCGGAGGACCTCTCGCAGGGCACGGACCTCCTGCCGCCGACGGACGGCCTGCGCTACCGGCTGACGGGTGCCCGCGTCATCGTCCGCCCGAGCGGCACGGAGCCGAAGCTCAAGTGCTACCTGGAGGTCGTGGTCCCGGTCCCCGACGCGGCCGGCCTCCCCGCCGCCCGGGAGCGGGCCGCGGCAGTCCTGGCGACGATCAAGCGCGATCTTTCGGCGGCGGCCGGCCTCGGCCGCCCGCTGTGAGGAACGCGACACACACGCGTCCGGTTCGACGGCATCCGGGGGTCCCTCACCTCCCTGCGGCGGAGGGGCCCCGGGGACGTCAGCCGACGGCCAGGAGGACCGCGAGCAGTACCGCGCCCACGGCGGCCGGGACGATCACCTCGTAGGCCCAGCGCAGTGACGCCGTGGTCGTGCCCTTCTCCCGGCGCTCCGCACGCTCGGCCAGTTCCCGCAGGTCGGCGACCGTGCGGTCCGCGAAGGCGGCGCGAGCCTGGACGTCGGTGACGTCGGCGTGCACGGAGGTCCGGCCGTACGGGTCGTCGTGCGCCTCCCGGCTCGCCTTCCTGGCCGCCCTCTTGCGCTCGCGCAGGGAGACCGGCACGGCCCAGAGCTGGTACTTCGCGCCGGCCTTGGTGAAGAGCTCGCTCGAGTACGACGCCCGTACGTCGGAGACGTCGCTCCAGGGCAGCACGATGGTGCGGAACGGGTTACGGATGCGGATCCGCTCGTCGTCGGCGAAGACCGCGGGCCGGAGGGTGAACGCCACGATCAGCGGGACCACGGTCAGCAGCGCGGCGAGGGCCCCCCACGGCACGTTGCCCTCGCCCTGGGCCACCGCGTCGCCGCCGATCCAGCCCACCAGCAGGATCAGCAGGACTCCGGTGGCCAGCCCGGCGCCCGACCGGTAGGTCCGGTCGGCGTAGGCGGGCTCGGAGGGAGGTGTGGGGCTCGTCATGGTCCGATTCTGCCTGACGGGGTCACCGGGTGCGGAGAGGCCTCGTGCGCTCGGCCGGGGGCACGGAAAAGAGAAGGCCCCTGTACAGGTCGCTACGCGCGTAGATATGCTCCTCTGGTGACCATGCCCACCACTGCTCCCGCATTCGCCGACGCGACGGCGTCCGACAGTGCGCTGCGCCGCTTCCTGCACGGGCTGCCCGGCGTCGACGCCGTCGGCCTCGAAGCGCGCGCCGCCGCCCTCGGTACCCGATCGATCAAGACGACTGCCAAGGCGTACGCCATCGATCTCGCCATCTCGATGATCGACCTGACGACGCTGGAAGGTGCGGACACCCCGGGCAAGGTCCGGGCTCTCGCCGCCAAGGCCGTCAACCCCGACCCGACCGACCGTACGACCCCGCGCACCGCCGCGGTCTGTGTGTACCCCGACATGGCGGCGACCGCCGTCGCCGCGCTGGCCGGCTCGGGGGTGAAGGTGGCGTCCGTGGCGACGGCCTTCCCCGCCGGTCGGGCCGCGCTGGACGTCAAGCTCGCGGACGTCCGGGACGCGGTGGCGGCCGGGGCCGACGAGATCGACATGGTGATCGACCGCGGCGCCTTCCTCGCCGGCCGCTATCTGAAGGTGTACGAGGAGATCCTGGCCGTGAAGGCCGAGTGCGGCAGCGCACGGCTGAAGGTGATCTTCGAGACCGGCGAGCTGTCCACGTACGACAACATCCGGCGGGCCTCCTGGCTCGGGATGCTGGCGGGCGCCGACTTCATCAAGACGTCGACCGGCAAGGTCGCGACCAACGCGACGCCGGCGAACACGCTGCTCATGCTGGAGGCCGTGCGCGACTTCCGGGAGCAGACCGGCGTGCAGATCGGGGTGAAGCCCGCGGGCGGCATCCGCACGTCCAAGGACGCGATCAAGTTCCTGGTCCTGGTGAACGAGACCGCGGGCGAGGACTGGCTGGACAACCACTGGTTCCGCTTCGGCGCCTCCAGCCTGCTGAACGACCTGCTGATGCAGCGCCAGAAGCTCAGCACCGGCCGTTACTCCGGCCCTGATTACGTGACGGTGGACTGATCCCCATGGCATCTGCATTCGAGTACGCACCGGCTCCGGAGTCCCGCTCCGTCGTCGACATCGCCCCTTCGTACGGCCTGTTCATCGACGGTGAGTTCACCGAGGCCGCCGACGGCAAGGTCTTCAAGACGGTCAGCCCGTCCACCGAGGAGGTCCTCTCCGAGGTGGCGCGGGCCGGCACCCAGGACGTGGACCGGGCCGTGACGGCGGCCCGCAGGGCGTTCGGGACGTGGTCGGCGCTTCCCGGCTCCGAGCGCGCCAAGTACCTCTTCCGGATCGCCCGGATCATCCAGGAGCGCTCCCGCGAGCTGGCCGTCCTGGAGACCCTGGACAACGGCAAACCGATCAGGGAGACGCGCGACGCCGACCTCCCGCTGGTCGCCGCCCACTTCTTCTACTACGCGGGCTGGGCCGACAAGCTGGACCACGCGGGCTACGGCGCGAATCCGCGCCCGCTCGGGGTGGCCGGCCAGGTCATCCCGTGGAACTTCCCGCTGCTGATGCTGGCCTGGAAGATCGCCCCGGCGCTCGCCACCGGCAACACGGTGGTGCTGAAGCCGGCGGAGACGACCCCGCTGTCCGCCCTGTTCTTCGCGGACGTCTGCCGTCAGGCGGGCCTGCCCAAGGGCGTCGTCAACATCCTCACGGGGTACGGCGACGCGGGCCAGGCCCTCGTCGAGCACCCCGGTGTCGACAAGGTCGCCTTCACCGGCTCCACGGCCGTCGGCAAGGCCATCGCCCGGCAGATCGCGGGCACGGGCAAGAAGGCCACGCTCGAACTGGGCGGCAAGGGCGCCAACATCGTCTTCGACGACGCGCCCGTCGACCAGGCCGTCGAGGGCATCGTCACGGGGATCTTCTTCAACCAGGGCCAGGTCTGCTGCGCGGGCTCACGGCTCCTCGTCCAGGAGTCGGTCCACGACGAAGTACTGCACTCCCTCAAGCGCCGGCTGTCCACGCTCCGCCTCGGCGACCCGCTGGACAAGAACACCGACATCGGCGCGATCAACTCCCGGGAGCAGCTGGCCCGGATCACCTCGCTCGTCGAGACGGGTGAGGCGGAGGGCGCCGAACGCTGGACGGCACCGTGCGAACTGCCGTCCGCCGGTTACTGGTTCGCGCCGACGCTGTTCACCGGCGTCACCCAGGCGCACACCGTCGCCCGGGACGAGATCTTCGGCCCGGTGCTGTCGGTGCTGACGTTCCGCACCCCGGACGAGGCCGTCGCCAAGGCGAACAACAGCCAGTACGGGCTCTCGGCCGGCATCTGGACGGAGAAGGGCTCCCGCATCCTCGCGGTGGCGAACAAGCTCCGCGCGGGCGTCGTCTGGGCCAACACGTTCAACAAGTTCGACCCGACCTCGCCGTTCGGCGGATACAAGGAGTCGGGCTTCGGCCGCGAGGGTGGCCGTCACGGTCTGGAGGCCTACCTCGATGTCTGACGGGCGACTCAGCGTCTTCAAGACCTACAAGCTGTACGTCGGGGGCAAGTTCCCCCGCTCCGAGAGCGGCCGGGTGTACGAGGTGACAGACCCCAAGGGAAAGTGGCTGGCCAACGCGCCGCAGTCCTCCCGCAAGGACGCCCGTGACGCGGTCGTGGCCGCGCGCAAGGCGTTCGGCGGCTGGGCGGGGGCGACCGCGTACAACCGCGGCCAGATCCTCTACCGCGTCGCCGAGATGCTGGAAGGTCGCCGCGAGCAGTTCGCCCGTGAGGTGGCGGACGCCGAGGGGCTGTCGAAGTCCAAGGCGGCGGCCGTCGTGGACGCGGCGGTCGACCGCTGGGTCTGGTACGCGGGCTGGACCGACAAGATCGCCCAGATCGCCGGCGGGGCGAACCCGGTGGCGGGGCCGTACTTCAACCTCTCCACCCCGGAGCCGACGGGCGTGGTGGCGGTCCTCGCGCCGCAGGAGTCGTCCTTCCTCGGCCTGGTGTCGGTGCTCGCTCCGGTCATCGCCACGGGCAACACGGCGGTCGTCGTCGCCTCGGCCGACGCTCCGCTGCCCGCGCTGTCGCTGGGTGAGGTCCTGGCGACGTCGGATCTGCCCGGCGGTGTGGTGAACATCCTGTCGGGACGGACGGCGGAGCTCGCGCTCCCGCTGGCCTCGCACCAGGACGTCAACGCCATCGACCTCACCGGCGCCGCACCGGACGCCGGGCTGGCGAAGGAGCTGGAGACCGCGGCGGCCGACAACCTCAAGCGGGTCCTGCGTCCACAGCATGTGGACGGCGAGGACGGGGCGGGCGGCACCGACTGGACCGCCGACCCCGGTACGCGCCGCCTGACGGCCTTCCTGGAGACCAAGACGGTCTGGCACCCGACGGGCGCCCTGGGAGCCTCCGGCTCCTCGTACTGACGCACGGCGCACCGCGCGGCGGGGCCGCCCCTCCCCGGGGGCGGCCCCGCCGCGTACGTACGTCAGCCGGTGACCAGGCCCGTCACCTGGCCCACCACGGGCAGGTCTCCGAGCGCCGCGCCGCTGGTCAGCGGGTCGGTGACCAGCGCGGTGGTCACCGGCTTGAAGTCGGCGACCTGGGCGCCCACGGCGTTGTCCAAGGGGTCCGCACCCGTGCCGGCCAGCGGGTCGAGCTGGAGGTCGGTGACCGGGGACACGGCACCGGCAAGCCCGTAGCCGAGCGCGCTGGTCAATGCGGGCGCCGCCGTGTCACCGACCGCTCCCAGCGTGCTGTCCGCCGTGTCCGAGCCGGTGGCGGGGGCGGCGGGCAGCGGTGCCGCGTGGGCCGCCGCACCTCCCGCGCCGAACGCCGCGCCCAGGGCGGTGAGGGTCAGGCCGGCGCGCAGCAGGGCGCGGTGCCGGGGCTTGGACAGTGCATGACGTGCCATGTTTTCCCACCTGATCGGGGCTGATGCGGTAATCGTCCGTACGCGCAGAGTAGTTGAGATGTGATGCTCGATACCAACAGCACCTCCCGGGGATCCCCTGCGCGGGTCAATGCCTCACACTTCTGTTCTGTGAGTTCCCAACCGATCCCCACCCGAGTCGTGCTGCTCGCCGGTCCCTCCGGCTCCGGCAAGTCGTCCCTCGCCGCCCGCACCGGTCTGCCGGTGCTGCGTCTGGACGACTTCTACAAAGAGGGGAACGATCCGACACTGCCCCTGGTCACCGGCAGCACGGACATCGACTGGGACTCCGCCCTGTCCTGGGACGCGGACGGGGCGGTCACGGCCATAGCGGAGCTGTGCCGGACGGGGAGCACGACCGTTCCCCTGTACGACATCGCCACGAGCTCCCGGACCGGCCGCGAGGCCCTCGACATCGCCCGCACGCCCCTCTTCATCGCGGAGGGCATCTTCGCGGCGGACATCGTGAGGCGCTGCCAGGAGCTGGGCCTGCTGGCGGACGCGCTGTGCCTGCGCGGGCGGCCGGCGACGACGTTCCGCCGGCGGCTGGTGCGGGACCTGCGCGAGGGCCGGAAGTCGGTCCCGTTCCTGCTGCGGCGCGGATGGCGGCTGATGCGGGCCGAGCGGGGCATCGTGGCCCGCCACACGGCGCTGGGCGCGTACCCCTGCGGTAAGGAAGAGGCCCTGGGCCGGCTCGCGGCCGCGGCGGCGGGTCGCTGCCGCGCGCCTCGGAGCCAGATGTCGAACTGAGGGCCGGCCCACGGTTCCGGTGGATGAGCGCGAGGCGTCGGAACACCTCGGTGCGGATCGTGGAACTCGAGCCCCCGGCAGTCCGCACCGCGCTGTCGGGGCAGGAGGACAGCGAGCACGCCATGCCGCTCGACGAGTTCGTCGCGGAGGCCCTCGCCCTGATCGAGGCGCAGCCCGACGCGGAGGAGATCCAGGTCGAGCGTGTGAAGTTCCTGCGCTACGGCGAGGCCCGCGGCGACTACGACCAGGTCGTCGCGACGCTCGACGGCGCCGCCCCGCACGAGAGGTGACCGGCCCCGGGTCGGCCCGGCAGCGCCTGCCGCCCCGGGCGAAGGCAACACGGCGGGGACGGACAGGACCCCCCGGCCTGCCCGCCCCCGCTGCGTACGTCCCCCGTGCCGCCGCCTCCCCCGAAGCCGCGGCCGTTCCCCGTTCCCCCGTTCCCCGTAGACCTCAGGCCACCAGCTCGCCGAAGGACTCCTCCTCGTCACGGCCGAAGCTGAGGACCTCGTCCTCACGCAGCCGGCGGAGCGACCGCCAGATGCTCGACTTCACCGTGCCGACGCTTATGCCGAGAATCGACGCGATCTCCGGGTCCGTGCGGCCCTCGTAGTACCTCAGGACCAGCATGGTGCGCTGGAGTTCGGGCAGCCGCGCGAGGGCCTGCCAGAGCACCGCCCGCAGTTCCGTGCCGCGCATCGCGTCCGTGTCGCCCGCCGTCTCCGGCAGGTCCTCGGTCGGGTATTCGTTGAGCTTGCGCCTGCGCCAGGCGCTGATGTGCAGGTTGGTCATGGTGCGGCGGAGGTATCCGCCGACCGCGGCCTTGTCGCTGATCCTGTCCCACGCCCGGTACGTCGAGAAGAGGGCGCTCTGCAGCAGGTCCTCCGCCTCGAACCGGTCGCCGGTCAGGTGGTAGGCCGTCGCGTACAGGGAGGCGCGGCGCTCCTGGACGTAGGCGGTGAACGCCGCTTCGGCGTCCTGCGCCCCGCCCAGGGGCTTCCGCTCCCCCGAGGTCTCCCCGTACGCGCTTCCCCCGTCGGCCCCGCGTCCCCCGCTCTCCCCCGTGGGCGCGTCAACCATCGTCAGATACGACGGATGCTGACGCCCGGCGCCGCGAACACACCCCCGATGGTTCACACCGCCGGACTTCTCCAGGCTCCGGCCGACGTCGTGGAGACGCGTGACAACTGCGCTCGAGGTGGTGCTGTGCAGTGCGTTCATCTCGCGCCCCCCATCGGTGGAGTCCGTTCGTTCCTTGTGCCAACGAGCTTGCCGGGGCAGTTTCATGGCGCTGTCCTGCGACTGTCACAGGCCTGTCACAGGGCATGCCGGCCCCTCAGGTCGGGGGGTTCGTCGAACTGTGGCACCACCATGAGTCAGAATGACCCCCGTGCCTTTCCTGTTGCTGATCGAGGACGACGACGCCATCCGCACGGCCCTCGAACTCTCGCTGTCACGCCAGGGCCACCGTGTGGCCACCGCGGCGACGGGAGAGGACGGCCTGGAGTTGCTCCGGGAGCAGCGGCCCGACCTTGTGGTGCTGGACGTGATGCTGCCCGGGATCGACGGTTTCGAGGTCTGCCGGCGTATCCGGCGCACCGACCAGCTGCCGATCATTCTGCTGACCGCGCGCAGCGACGACATCGACGTCGTGGTGGGACTGGAGTCCGGCGCGGACGACTACGTGGTGAAACCCGTGCAGGGCCGGGTGCTCGACGCCCGTATCCGGGCGGTGCTGCGCCGGGGGGAGCGTGAGTCCACGGACTCGGCGACCTTCGGGAGTGTCGTCATCGACCGTTCGGCGATGACCGTCACGAAGAACGGGGAGGACCTGCAGCTCACGCCGACCGAGCTGCGCCTCCTGCTCGAACTGAGCCGCAGGCCCGGACAGGCCCTGTCCCGGCAGCAGTTGCTGCGTCTGGTGTGGGAGCACGACTACCTCGGCGACTCGCGGCTCGTGGACGCCTGTGTGCAGCGGCTGCGCGCGAAGGTGGAGGACGTGCCGTCCTCGCCGACGCTGATCCGTACCGTGCGGGGTGTGGGCTACCGGCTGGACTCGCCTCAGTGAGCGGTTCCGCGAAGCGTTCCATACGGGCGGGTCTTCGCTGGACCAGCCTGCGGCTGCGGCTCCTGGTGGTGTTCGCGCTGGTGGCGCTGACGGCCGCGGTGTCCGCGTCGGGCATCGCGTACTGGCTCAACCGGGAGGCCGTCCTGACGCGCACGCAGGACGCGGCGCTGGGGGACTTCCGCCGCGAGATGCAGAACCGGGCGGCCTCGCTCCCGCTGGAGCCGACGGCGGACGATCTGCGGGGCGCCGCCGAGCAGATGGCGAGCAGCGGGCCCGGTTACCACGTCCTGCTGATCGGCTCCCACGACGGCAAACCGGTCGTGGGGTACTCCGACATCGACGCGTTCACCAAGCAGGACGTGCCGGCCTCCCTGCAGCAGCAGGTCGACAAGAAGCAGCCGCTGACCTCGGGTAACGCCTACGAGTACCACCTGTTCTGGCAGCGTACGAACATCGGCGGCACGCCGTACCTGGTGGCCGGTACGAAGATCATCGGCGGGGGACCGGCCGGGTACATGCTGAAGTCGCTCGACCAGGAGCGCCAGGACCTCAACTCCCTGGCGTGGTCCCTCGGTATCGCGACCGCGCTGGCCCTCGTCGGCTCGGCGCTCCTCGCGCAGGCGGCGGCGACAACCGTGCTGCGGCCCGTGCAACGGCTCGGCGACGCGGCCCGCAAGCTCGGTGAGGGCAAGCTCGACACCCGACTCGTGGTCTCCGGTACGGACGAACTGGCCGATCTCTCACGTACGTTCAACAGGACCGCGAGCTCGCTGGAGAAGAAGGTCGCCGACATGAGTGCGCGGGAGGAGTCGAGCCGCAGGTTCGTCGCCGACATGTCGCACGAGCTGCGGACACCCCTGACGGCGATCACGGCGGTCGCCGAGGTCCTGGAGGACGAGGCGGACAGCCTGGATCCGATGATCGCGCCGGCCGTGCATCTGGTGGTGAGCGAGACCCGGCGGCTGAACGACCTGGTCGAGAACCTCATGGAGGTCACCCGCTTCGACGCGGGTACGGCCCGGCTCGTCCTGGACACGGTCGACGTCGCCGACCAGGTGACGGCCTGCATCGACGCCCGTGCCTGGCTGGACGCGGTCGACCTGGACGCGGAGCGGGGCATCATGGTGCGGCTGGATCCGCGCCGGCTCGACGTGATCCTGGCGAACCTGATCGGCAACGCCCTCAAGCACGGCGGTTCCCCCGTGCGGGTGGCCGTGCGCACCGACGACGACGAGCTGGTCGTCGAGGTGCGCGACCACGGTCCGGGCATCCCGGAGGACGTCCTGCCGCACGTCTTCGACCGCTTCTACAAGGCGAGCGCGTCGCGGCCGCGCTCCGAGGGCAGCGGCCTGGGCCTGTCCATCGCGGTGGAGAACGCGCACATCCACGGTGGTGACATCACGGCCTTCAACTCGCCGGACGGCGACGGCGCGGTGTTCGTGCTGCGGCTGCCGCGCGACGCCGAGCGGCTGGCGGGCGCCGCCGGGGACGAGGACAACGGCCGGGACGGGAAGGACGGGGCGACGTGATGCCAGGCGAGCGCGCGGAGCGCGCACCCCGCCGCGCCCGGCGGACCGCGGGCGTGCTGGCCGCCGTGGCCGCCTGTGCGGTGCTGGGCGCCGGCTGCGGGATCAGGAGTACCTCGGTTCCGGTGGACGCCGGGGCGGCGCCCACGCGGGTGCCGTGCCGCACGGCCGCGGGGCAGGCGGACGCGCCGCCGCCGCAGACCGTCGCCGTACGCGTCCACCTGATCTGCGCCTCGCAACTGGTGACGGTGCAGCGGATGGTCCAGGTCGACGAGTCCCGCTCCGATCCGCTCCCGGTCGCGCAGGTGCTGCTGGGCGAACTGCGGCGCGAGCCGTCGGCCGACGAGCGGCGTGCCGGGTTCTCCACGGCCGTCCCGGCGCAACTGCGGGTCGGCGGAGCCCGCAAGGGGGATCCGAAGGGCACGCTGCGCCTGAGCGAGCAGCCCGAGGAGCTGCCGACCGAAGCGCTGGCGCAGGTGGTGTGCACGTACGCCGAGAGCGAGCCACTGGGGACCGGCGGTTCCGTGCTGCTGGGTGGGCCGGGCACGTACGCGCCGCGGAAGTACCTGTGTACGCCGGAGACCAGGAGCCGGCCCGACAACGTACCGACGGTGAGCGCGGCCGAGCTGCCCTGAACGGGCACGGCCGTGCTGCCCCGGGGGCCCGGGCACGGCAGCATGTCGGGGGCCGGGAACGTACCGGCGGTGAGCGCGGCGAGCTGCCCTGAGCGGGCGCGGAGGGGCTGCCCCGGGGGCCCGGGCACGGCGGCACGTCGGGAGGGGGCGGCGGCCCGGGCGCGTCCGGGGGCCCGGGCAGGCGGCACGTCCCGGGCCCGTGCGGGCAGCACGACCGGCGGCCGACAACGTACCGACGGTGAGCGCGGCCGAGCCGTCCCGAGCGGGCGCGGCAGCGGCGTCGGGGGGCCGGGGGCCCGAGCGGACAGCACGTCCGGGGCCTGAGGACGTACCGACGGTGAGCGCGGCCGAGCCGTCCCGAGCGGGCGCGGCAGCGCGTCGGCGGCCCGCCCGGGCCGGGCGTGCTCCGGCGGCCGACCGGGGCAGGGCGCCGCCGTCCGTCCTCGACCGGGTTGCCGCGGGGGCGGGGGCCCGCCCCGTGAGGGCCCGTGCCACTGGTCACACAGGCTCCCGCAGCAGTGCGGAACCGATCCTGCCGGTCGTGGCGTCCTGGTGTGTGTGCGTCAGAGTCCGGACGGCCGTGCCGTCATCCACTTCCGCGCGGCGGGGGTCCTCCTCCTCCTCGCACATCTGCTGTTCGTCGGCTGGCTGACCCTGCGCCCGCTCGATGTGCCCTGGATGACGGCGGCGAACCTGCGGCCGCTCGACGGGATACGGGCGGACCTGGCGCTCGGCCCGGTCGAGGCGGCCCACCGCATCGGTGAGGGGCTGCTGCTGCTGGCGCCGCTCGGGGTCCTGCTCCCCATGGCCGGGGGCAGACTGCTGGTCTCCCCATGGGCCTCCCTGGCGCGGACGGTCGCGGCGGGAGCCCTGATCTCGATGGCCATCGAACTGGCGCAGACGGGCGTGCCGGGACAGGTCGTCGACGTCGACTCCCTGCTGCTGAACACCACGGGCGTGGCGCTCGCGCATCTGCTGGTGGTCCCGATGTCCCGGGCACGGCTGCGCCGGGGCAACCGGGCGGGCGCCGGGGACCTGACCCGGCTCGTGAACGAGAGGCCGATGTCCAGGGGCGAGGCCCCTCAGGGATCGACCCCGACGATTTCCAGGGTCGGCATCGCTCCGTAGAGCGACGTTCCGCACCCCTTCGCGGAGCCACCATGGAGATACCGGGAGCACGACGGAGCTGCTCCCCGAACGGTTCGAGAAGGAGCCCACCATGGCCGCACTTGCCCGCCCCCGCGAAGGACGCATGATCGGTGGAGTGTGCGCGGCGCTGGCCCGGCGCTTCGGCACGTCCGCAGGGACCATGCGCGTGATCTTCCTGGTCTCGTGCCTGCTCCCCGGCCCCCAGTTCCTGCTCTACCTGGCGCTGTGGCTGCTGCTCCCGTCGGAGAAGGCCTCGTCGGCGACGGCCTGGTGACCGGCGGGCCCACGGGGACGTACGAGGAGACAGCCGTGGGGCGCGCACCCGGTCGGGGTGCGCGCCCCACGGTGCGTGCGGACGGACCGGTCAGCGGCCCAGCGGCAGGACACCGGTCAGCCCGCCGGCGGGCATGCCGCCGAGCAGGTTGCCGCCCTGGGTCTTGACCGCGTGGCCGCCCTGCTGGTCGAGGAGGCCGCCGGCGGCCTTCTGGACGGCGGGCAGGGCGTCGGCCACGGAGTCGAGCGCGATGTTCGCGGGCAGCATGCCGGCCACCGAGTCGACGGGCAGCGCGACGGCGGAGGCACTGCCCGCACCTGCGGCGGCGAAAGCGGCGCCGAGAGCGGCGACACCGAGGGTCCTGACAGCGGTCTGCTTCATAGGACATTCATCCTTGGGGAAGGGGATGTGAGGGGCTCTGCAACGTAGTCAGCCTCTCGCCCCTCCCGCAAACATGCCGGGACACGGAAAACGGCCGGGATCCACGGTCCCCGGCCGTCCCCTTTCGCCCTCGCCTCAGCCCGCCGAAGAGGAAGAACCGCTGGTCGCGACGGTCTGACGGAAAAGCCATTCCGATTTCAGTTCCGCGTACCCGGGCTTCACGACGTCGTTGATCATCGCCAGACGTTCATCGAAAGGAATGAACGCTGATTTCATCGCATTGACGGTGAACCACTGCATGTCGTCGAGCGTGTATCCGAAGGTCTCGGTCAGCCGCTCGAACTCCTGGCTCATGCTCGTCCCGCTCATCAGCCGGTTGTCCGTGTTCACGGTGGCACGGAAGTGCAGCTTGCGCAGCAGCCCGATGGGGTGGTCCGCGTACGAGTCCGCGGCGCCGGTCTGGAGGTTGGAGGTCGGGCACAGCTCCAGCGGGATGCGCTTGTCCCGTACGTAGGAGGCGAGCCGGCCCAGTCGCACGGTGCCGTCCTCCGCGATCTCGATGTCGTCGATGATGCGGACGCCGTGACCGAGCCGGTCGGCACCGCACCACTGCAGCGCCTGCCAGATCGACGGAAGCCCGAAGGCCTCGCCGGCGTGGATCGTGAAGTGGTTGTTCTCGCGCTTGAGGTACTCGAACGCGTCCAGGTGCCGGGTAGGGGGGTAGCCCGCCTCGGCGCCCGCGATGTCGAAGCCGACGACGCCCAGATCGCGGTACCGGTTGGCGAGCTCGGCGATCTCCAGCGCCCGCGCGGCGTGCCGCATCGCCGTCAGGAGGGCGCCGACGCGGATGCGGTGACCGTTCGCACGGGCCCGGCGCTCTCCCTCCCGGAAGCCCTCGTTGACCGCCTCGACGACCTCTTCCAGGGTCAGGCCCGCGGTGAGGTGCTGCTCCGGCGCGTACCGCACCTCCGCGTAGACGACGCCGTCCTCCGCCAGGTCCTCGGCACACTCGGCCGCGACCCGGACCAGGGCGTCACGCGTCTGCATGACGGCGCAGGTGTGGGCGAACGTCTCCAGGTACCGCTCCAGGGAACCGGAGTCCGCCGCCTCGCGGAACCACACGCCGAGTTTGTCGGGTTCGGTCTCGGGGAGGGCGTCGTAGCCCTGTGCGAGCGCCAGTTCGACGATGGTGCCGGGGCGCAGCCCTCCGTCGAGGTGGTCGTGGAGGAGCACCTTGGGCGCGCGGCGGATCTGGTCGTGGTCGGGGACGTTCTGGGTCTGGCTCGTCATCTGGGCACTGTAACGCCTACGCGCGTAGAGTGGGGAGTCGATGCGTAACAGTGACCGTGAAGCCGGATGGAATCCATCTGCCCTTCTGACACTGTTCTGTCATGGCACAGCGCGTACTTCCCCTGCCTGCCGCCAGGCTGGGACGGGCCGTCCACACGGCCGGAGCACCATTCGAGGTCAGCGGCGTGGTCCTGCTGCTGCCGGACGGCGAGACCGCGTCGCGGCGCCGCCCCTCCGCACTCTCCTACGCCCGGCAGCTGCCGTTCGCGCGCACGCTGGCACGGGCGGCGCAGGGGGACGGTCTCGCCGTGCACGTCGTGCACTACCGCAGCCGGGGCTGGAACTCCGGCGCGGACCCGGCGGCCGACGCCGAGTGGGCCGCCGACGAGGCCGTACGCCGTTACGGGGACGTCCCCGTCTGCCTCGCCGGGCACGGGATGGGCGGCCGGGCCGCCCTGCGGGCGGGCGGGCACACCGCCGTCACGTCGGTCCTGGCGATGGCCCCGTGGCTGCCCGAGGGCACGGCGGCCCCGGAGCCCGAGCCGGTCAAGCACCTCGCGGGGCGCCGGGTGCTGATCGTGCACGGCACGAACGACGCCCGTACGGATCCGGAGCTCTCCTACCGGCTGGCCGAGCGCGCCAAGAAGTCCAATCGGGACACCTGCCGGTTCGAGGTCCACTCGGACGGGCACGCGCTGCGTCAGCACCGGTCCGAAGTCACGGCGCTGGCAGCGGACTTCGTGCGGGGCTCGCTCTTCGCACGGTCGTACGCGCGCCCGGTCGCCGACGCGTTCGCGGCGCCGCCGCCGCTGGGGCTGCGGATGCCGCTGGCCGCCGGCTTCGGACAGTCCCTGCGGCACTGAGCGGTCCCGTGGGGCACCCGCCCTCCCTCGCTCCCCGCCCGCAGGGGATCAGTCCGGCAGCAGGTTCCCCCGGCGTGACAGCAGGAAGCGTTTGAAGGCGGCCACCGGCGGGGTGTCGGGGTGGCCGTCCAGCCAGGCGACCCCGATCTCACGGGCCGCGCGCGGCGCCGTCACGGTCAGCTCCACCACTCCGGGCCGGGCGACGGCGGGCGGCGGGAGCAGGGCCACGCCGAGCCCGGCGGCGACCAGCCCGCGCAGGGTCTCGGCCTCCTCCCCCTCGAACGCCACGCGCGGGGTGAAACCCGCCTCCGCACAGAGGTCGTCGGTGATCCGCCGCAGGCCGTAACCGGGCTCCAGGGTCACGAACGCCTCCTCGGCGGCCTCGGCGAGGCGCACCCGCCGCCGGCCGGCGAGGCGGTGGTCGTCGGGCACCACCAGGCGCAGCCGCTGCTCGTCGAGGCGGCGGGCGACGAGGTCGGGGGCGTCGGGGACGGGGGAGGTCAGACAGAGGTCGAGGCCGCCCGCCCGCAGGCGTTCGATCATCGCTTCGCCGTAGTTCTGCACGAGCTGGAAACGGACCCGGGGGTGGTCGGCGCGGAAGGCGCGGAGCAGCGCGGGCACGGTCTCGGAGCCCATGGTGTGCAGGAAGCCGAAGGCGACCTTGCCCGCGGCCGGGTCGGCGTCGGCCCGGACGGAGTCGGCGGCCTTCTCCACCTCCGCCAGGGCGCGTTCGGCCGACCCGAGGAAGGTGCGGCCCGCGGGGGTGAGCGAGACCGTGCGGCCCCTGCGGGCGAACAGGGCGACGCCCAGGTCCTGTTCGAGCCTGACCATGGCCCGCGACAGTGTCGACTGGGGGACGCCGAGCTCGTGCGCGGCGCGGGTGACGTGCTCGTGGCGGGCCACCGCCTCGAAGTACGCGAGGCGGGGTGCGAGCACGGCGCGGATGTCTTCTTCGTAACTACTCGGTGACACGCGCGGCTGTGAGCTGTATTGATGCGCCATGGGAACGATTATGACGAGTTCATGCATTGGACGCATGAAACGGAGGAGCCTACGTTCGACGTATGCCTCCTGCCAGTACCGGGGCGTCCACCGTCGTGCTGGGCGCCTCCGCTCCGTCATCCGCCGCCGCCTCCCCCGCCACCCCGGCCCCCAGCGGGCCCGACCGCCTCGAGCCGGGCCGCCCCGGCTACCGCCGGATGAGCTTCGCGCTCTTCGCGGCAGGGGTCGCGACCTTCGCACTCCTCTACTCCACGCAGGCCCTGCTGCCCGCCGTGTCCGCCTCCTTCGGCGCCACGGCCGGTCAGGCCAGCTGGACGGTCTCCGCGGCGACCGGGGCGCTGGCCCTGTGTGTGCTGCCGCTGAGCGCGCTCTCCGAGCGCTTCGGGCGGCGGCAGATGATGACGGCGTCCCTGACGGTCGCCGTACTGGTCGGGCTGCTCGTCCCGTTCGCCCCGTCGCTCGGCTGGCTGATCGCGCTGCGCGCGGTCCAGGGCGCGGCCCTGGCCGGGCTGCCCGCGTCAGCGATGGCGTACCTGGCCGAGGAGGTACGGCCCAAGGCGCTGGTGGCCGCCATCGGACTGTTCGTGGCGGGCAACAGCATCGGCGGCATGAGCGGCCGCATCCTCACCGGCTGGGTCGCCCAGCTGTGGGGCTGGCGGGCCGCGCTCGGCGCCGTCGGGCTGCTCGCCGTCGTCTGCGCCGCCGTGTTCCACTTCATGATCCCCAAGGCCAGGCACTTCACGCCCGGTTCGCTGAACCCCCGGGCCCTGGCGAAGACGGTCACCGGGCACCTCTCCGACCCCCTGCTGCGCCGGCTCTACGCGATCGGCGCCCTGTTCATGACGGTGTTCGGCGCCGTCTACACGGTGATCGGCTACCGGCTCGTCGAGGCGCCGTTCAGCCTCCCGCAGGGCATCGTCGGCTCGATCTTCCTCGTCTACCTGGTCGGTACGGTCTCCTCCGCCGCCGCCGGCCGCCTGGTGGCCCGGCTGGGCCGCCGCGGCGCGCTCTACCTCGCCGTCTCCACGACGGCCGCGGGGCTGCTGCTCTCCCTGGCCGACCGGCTGGCCGCCGTCCTGCTGGGCCTGGTGCTCATCACGGCCGGCTTCTTCGCCGGGCACGCGGTCGCCTCCTCGTCGGTGAGCCGTACGGCGACGACGGGCCGCGCCCAGGCGTCGGCGCTCTACCAGTCGGCGTACTACCTGGGCTCCAGCGCGGGCGGCACGCTCGGCGCGGTCGCCTTCCACGCCGGCGGCTGGGCGGGCACCGTCACGCTGGGCCTCCTCGCGGTCCTCGGCGTCGTGTCGATCACCTTGTACGGGACGAGGGCCGCGAGGACCGAACGGCTCCGGGCCCGCCCCGCGGCGGCCGTGCCCAACTGAGACCTGCCGGCGCACAACCGCCGCTCCCCCACGCGCGTCCAACAAGCGAGTCACCACATCGCGCGCGAAGGGGAACAGGCGTATGCGCATCTCGGGGAACCCACGCGGCAGCGTGACGACGCGGCGGACGGCCGCGTTGTCCGTCGCCGGTCTGATGGCCGTACCGGCCCTGGTGCTGAGCACCGGAACGGCCGCCCAGGCGGCGTCCTGCACGGCGTCGAAGGGGCCGTACCAGAAGCAGGTGGAGAACTACCTGAAGCGGCCGGTGGACGGACGCCAGTCCGTGGCCGACTGCACGGCGATCCGCGCCTTCCAGGTGGCGAAGGGCATCACCCCCGCCGCCGGGTACGCGGGGCCCGTCACCTGGCGCACGATGAAGACGATCACCGCACAGAAGGCGGCGGGCAAGAACCCGAACGCCGCGAAGAAGTGCCCCACGAACAAGGGGCGCATCGCATGTGTGGACCTCACACGGCAGCTGAGCTGGATCCAGGACGGCAGCAGGCTGAAGTTCGGCCCGGTGCCCGTCCGCACGGGCCGCGACGGGGCGGAGACGAGGACCGGGGCGAAGAAGGTCTACTGGCGCAACATCGACCACTGGTCGACGCTCTACGACGTCCGGATGCCGTACGCCCAGTTCTTCGACGGCGGCCAGGCGTTCCACTCGGTCACCAAGTCCATGTACAACAACCCGGGCTCGGCGGGCTGCGTGAACATGCGGCCCGCGGACGCGAAGTCATACTGGAACCTGTTGAGGAACGGTGACGACGTCTTCGTGTACGGACGCAAGCCTGGCACCTGAGCTGCGGCGATCCCGCTCGGCGACCCCGTTGTCAGTGCCCTGGGGTAGCTTCCGCAGTGCCGGGTGAGCGGTGTCACAGCGCAACGGGGTGGAACGATGGGTGATCGGACAGCGACGACGGACCTCGACAGCCGTCTGGAGGGACACCGGGTCGAGCTGACCGGCTACTGCTACCGGATGCTCGGCTCGGCCTTCGAGGCGGAGGACGCCGTCCAGGAGACACTGGTGCGTGCCTGGCGCAGCTTCGGCAGGTTCGAGGGCCGGTCCTCGCTGCGCTCCTGGCTCTACCGCATCGCGACGAACGTCTGTCTGGACCTGTTGAAGGCGGGCAACCGGCGGGCCAGGCCGGTGGATCTGACCGGCCCGACCCCCCTGGCGCAGGCGGCGCTCAGCCCGCGTCCGGAGAACACCTGGCTGGAGCCCATGCCGGACGGCCGCGTCCTGCCCTCGACGGACGATCCGGCCGAGGCCGCCGTGGCCCGGGAATCCGTGCGCCTGGCGTTCGTCGCCGCTCTCCAGCATCTGCCGCCCAAGCAGCGTGCGGTGCTCATCCTGCGCGAGGTCCTCGCCTGGAAGGCGAGTGAGGTCGCCGAGCTGCTCGACACGACGGTCGCCTCGGTCAACAGCGCCCTGCAGCGGGCCCGGGCGACGATCGCGCAGCGGGAGGGCGCGCCGCCGGACACCGCCGACCCGCTGGACGAGGAGCAGCGCAAGCTCCTCGACCGGTACGTGGCGGCGTTCGAGGGGTACGACATGGCGGCGCTTACGGCGCTGCTCCACGAGGACGCCGTGATGACCATGCCGCCGTTCGACCTCTGGCTCCGGGGCCACGAGGACATCACGGGCTTCATGGTCACCCTCGGCGCGGGCTGCGCAGGCTCCCGGCTGGTGGCGACCGAGGCCAACGGCGCTCCCGCCTTCGCGCACTACAAGCCGGATCCGGACGGCGCGGGGTTCGTGCCGTGGGCGGTCCAGGTCATCGACGTCTCGGACGGCGCCGTCACCGGCATGCACTGCTTCCTGGACACGCCGCGCTGGTTCCCGCTGTTCGGCCTGCCCGACCGTCCGCAAGAGAGCGCGTCGTGAAGGCGGGTCGCCCTGTGGTGATCGGCTGGGCCCTCCTGGTGGCGGGGGGCTGGGCGGCCACGCTGTGGCTGGGGGAACCGTCCGCCACCGCCGGTCCGGGCACCGCCCCCGCGGCCGTCTCTCCCGGCGGGAACCCCGACCCCGGACCGCAGCCGGAGGGCGGCCCCTGCGATGCCCCACGGGCGGCAGCCTCACCGACGGCGGGCGCCGTGGCGTCGGCGGAGAAGATCCCGGACGGACATGTGCGACAGCGTTCCTGCGCCACCGTCGTGATCCGGGACCGCGCCGAGGCCCACCAGGCCGTGTTGCGAAAGTGGCGTCGTCTGCCCGGAGGGCAGGCCCGGCGGCGTCTGGTGCGTGCAATCGCAAGGCGGAGGGTCGTCCT
>NZ_MDKB01000002.1:889521-1443235 GCF_001715295.1 Streptomyces griseus
ACCGACCACGCGGCGAGTGCGCGTGCCAGGCGCCGCCGGGCAGACGGGACTTTCGCAACACGGCCTGGACGCCCGGTCACTCGGGAGGCCGTACGTCGGCCACCCCGTGGGCCAGGCCCACCAGGTCGAGCAGCGCCCGGCATCCGGCCGGTACGTTGCACAGCCGCAGCTCCACGCCCCCGGCGCGGCGCGCGACGAGTCCCAGCCTGGCCACCGCCTCGACCAGGGCCAGGTCAGGACGCACCACCCCACCCAGGTCGCACTCCACCAGGACGGTCTCCGGCGCACCGTCCAGGAGGGCCTCCAGCTCGGCGCAGAGCCCCGGTACGTCGGCCCGGGTGACACGGCCGGTGAGGACGAGGGCGCTCGGAGTGGCGTTCACACCACATGGACCGGCGGGGTGCCCGGAACTCATCGGCCCGGCGGGGCTGTCTCAGCCCGCCGGGAGGTTCCCCGTGTCCAGCTCCAGCCCGAACGGCTTCGGGAGCGTCAGCGTCTCGCCGTACTCCACCGCTTCCAGGACCCGGTAGGTGCCGTCGCTCGGCTCCCCGTACAGGGTGGCGGTCGGGCGGCCGGTGTGCCACGGGTCGAGGAGCAGGAACAGCGCGACACCGGCCTTGGCATATCCGTGCGCCTTGCCGATGCGGTCGTGGTTGGCGTTGGCCGGTGAGGTGATCTCGACGACGAGCCGGGCCTCTTCCGCCGGTACGCGGTTGCCGGGGCCGCCGACCACGGCGCGCGGCACGACGACGAGATCGGGGATGTACAGCCCGGCCCGCCCCGGCACGGACACCCCGAGCGTCTGATAGATCCCCCAGTCCTCCGGAATCACGGAGTAGAGCCTGCGCTGGAGCAGCTCCGCGGTGGTGTTGTGGTCCTTGGACGGCGGTGGCGACACGGTGACGATCCCCTCGATGATCTCCACCTTGCAGCCCTCGGGTGCGTCCGTCTCCTCCCAGATCCGGACGAGGTCGTCCCAGTCCTGGCCGTAGCCCGGCACGGGATCGACGGTGAGTGCGCTCATGGCGGTCTCCTCTTATCGGTGCGTCACCGATCCCAGCATGCCGAACGGGACCGGCGGTGGTCCACCGGTCCCGTTCACCCGAAAGAGAAAAGCGCAGGTCAGGCGATACGTTCCCGCACGACCGGCGTGGCGGTGAACGGCGTGCCGGCCGGGGCGATGTCGTACGAGCCGGGCAGCGCCTCCAGCGCGTACCCGAACTTCTCGGGGGTGTCCGTGTGCAGGGTGAGGAGCGGCTGCCCCTCCGTCACGACGTCGCCCGGCTTGGCGTGCAGTTCCACTCCGGCACCGGCCTGCACCGGGTCCTCCTTGCGCGCGCGGCCGGCGCCGAGACGCCAGGCGGCGACACCGACGTCGTAGGCGTCCAGGCGCGTCAGGACGCCGGACGACGGGGCCGTGACCACGTGCTGTTCGCGGGCGACGGGCAGCTCGGCGTCCGGGTCGCCGCCCTGGGCGGAGATCATGCGGCGCCACACGTCCATGGCGGAGCCGTCGGCGAGGGCCTTCTCCGGGTCGGCGTCCTTGAGCCCGGCGGCGTCGAGCATCTCGCGGGCGAGCGCCAGGGTCAGGTCGACGACGTCCTTCGGGCCGCCGCCGGCGAGGACCTCGACGGACTCGCGTACCTCCAGGGCGTTGCCCGCGGTCAGACCGAGCGGCGTCGCCATGTCGGTGAGCAGCGCCACGGTGCGCACGCCGCTGTCGGTACCCAGGGCGACCATGGTGGAGGCCAGTTCGCGGGCGTCCTCGATGGTCTTCATGAAGGCGCCGGAGCCGACCTTGACGTCCAGGACGAGCGCACCGGTGCCCTCGGCGATCTTCTTGGACATGATCGAGCTGGCGATGAGCGGGATCGCCTCGACGGTGCCGGTGACGTCGCGCAGCGCGTACAGCTTCTTGTCCGCGGGGGCCAGTCCGTCGCCCGCCGCGCAGATCACGGCGCCGGTGGTGTCCAGCACGTCCAGCATCTCGGCGTTGGAGAGGTGGGCGCGCCAGCCGGGGACGGACTCCAGCTTGTCGAGGGTGCCGCCGGTGTGACCGAGGCCCCGGCCGCTGAGCTGCGGCACGGCCGCGCCGCAGGCGGCGACGAGCGGGGCGAGCGGAAGGGTGATCTTGTCGCCGACGCCACCGGTGGAGTGCTTGTCGGTGGTGGGACGCGAGAGGGTGTGGAAGTCCATCCGCTCACCGGAGGCGATCATGGCGGCGGTCCAGCGGGCGATCTCGGTGCGGTTCATGCCGTTGAGCAGGATCGCCATGGCCAGCGCGGACATCTGCTCGTCGGCGACCTCGCCGCGGGTGTACGCGTCGATGACCCAGTCGATCTGCTCGGGGCTGAGCTCGCCGCGGTCCCGCTTGGTGCGGATGACGGAAATGGCGTCCATGGTCCTGGGTGTCCTTCCGGCAGGGGTGCGCTACGCAGAGTCCTCACTGACTCTACGCGCATAGAGGGGAGATACGGGCGTGGCCCTCCCGGTCGTCGGGAGGGCCACGGCGGTCGTTCCTATCCGAGGTGCTGCGGCCCGAACGCCTGCGGCAGCATCTCGTCGAGCGTACGCAGACCGTCCGGGGTCTCCAGGACGAGCCCCGGCCCCCCGAACTCGTACAGCAGCTGCCGGCACCGGCCGCACGGCACGAGCACCGCGCCGGCGCCGTCCACGCAGGTGAAGTGCGTCAGCCGGCCTCCGCCCGTGGCGGCCAGCTGGGAGACCAGGCCGCACTCGGCGCACAGGCCGATGCCGTACGAGGCGTTCTCGACGTTGCAGCCCGCGACGGTGCGCCCGTCGTCGACCAGGGCGGCCGCCCCGACGGGGTAGCCCGAGTAGGGGGCGTACGCCCGGGACATGGCCTCCCGGGCGGTCTCCCGCAGGGCGTCCCAGTCCACGGGCGCGGGCGGACCCGCGGGCGGGGGCGTCACTTGCCCTCGCCCTTGCGGTACGGCATGCCGTCCGCCTTGGGCATCCGCAGCCGCTGCGCCGACAGTGCGAGCACCAGCAGCGTCGTGACGTACGGGGCGGCGTCCACGAACTGGCTCGGAACCTGGTCGGTCAGCGCGTACCAGGTGAACAGCAGCGCCGAGACGGCCGCCGAGACCACCGCCGCCACGTACTTCTTCCGGTACAGCTGCCAGAACACCACGATCACCAGCAGGATCGCCAGGAGCAGCAGCATCGCGTGGACGTTGTCGGCGCCGCCGCGCAGCTTGAGGCTGTCGGTGAAGCCGAAGAGCCCGGCGCCCAGCGCCATGCCGCCCGGCATCCAGTTACCGAAGATCATCGCGGCGAGGCCGATGTAACCGCGGCCGCCGGTCTGGCCCTCCTGGTAGATGCTGGTGGCGACGAGGGCGAGGAAGGCACCGCCGAGCCCGGCCAGGCCGCCGGAGATCGTGACGGCGATGTACTTGTACTTGTAGACGTTGACGCCGAGCGTCTCCGCGGCCACCGGGCTCTCACCGCAGGAGCGCAGGCGCAGACCGAACGCCGTCCGCCACAGCACCCACCAGGTGACCGGGATCAGCAGCAGGGCGACCACGGTCAGCAGGGACAGTCCGGTGACCAGGCCGCCGATGATGCCGGCGAGGTCGGAGACGAAGAACCAGTGGTGCTGCTGGAGGTCCTGCATCCAGTCCGACAGCCCGGGAACGGTGATCTTGTCGATCTCCTCCAGGCGCGGTGACTGCTTGGAGGAACCGCCGGGCTCCTCGGCGAACGTGAAGTTGGACAGGTAACGGGTGACGCCGACGGCGAGGATGTTGATCGCCACACCGGAGACGATGTGGTTCACCCCGAACGTGACGGTGATGACCGCGTGCAGCAGTCCGCCGAGCGCACCACCGATGATCCCGAACAGGACACCCATCCAGGGGCCCCACTGGAAGCCCGCCCAGGCGCCGAACCAGGTGCCGAGGATCATCATGCCCTCGAGCCCGATGTTGACGACCCCGGCCCGCTCGGCCCAGAGGCCGCCGAGGCCGGCCAGGCCGATCGGCACGGCGAGTTCCAGGGCGCCGCGCACCTGACCCACGGACGTCACATCGTTCGCCCCGCTGATCAGGCGGACCAGCGAGACGAGGGCCAGCGCCCCGGCGATGACCAGGAGGACGACGGGCAGGGAGAGCTTGCGTCGGCCGCCGCCCTTCCGGGGGGCGACACGTGCGGCGGAGACATCGCTGGTGCTCACAGGGCCGCCTCCTTCTCGGTCGTGAGGGCGTGGCCGGCAGCGAGCTCCTCGCCGACCTTCTGCTGCTGACGGCGGGTCCCGTAACGCCGGACCAGTTCGTAGCTGATGACGACGGAGATCACGATCAGGCCCTGCATGATCGTGGCGATCTCCTTCTCGAACCCGAACTGGTCGAGCGACGAGGAGGCCTTGTCCAGGAAGGCGATCAGCAGGGCGCTGAGGGCGATGCCCACGGGGTGGTTGCGGCCGAGCAGCGCGATGGTGATGCCGGTGAAGCCGATGCCGACCGGGAAGTCGAGGCTGTAGGTGTGGGTGTCGCCCAGCAGCGTGGGCATCCCGGCCAGACCCGCGACGGCGCCGGAGATCAGCATCGAGGTGAGGATCATCTTCTTGGCGTCCACGCCGGAGGCCTGGGCGGCGCTCTCGCTGGCGCCCGTGGCCCGCAGGTCGAAGCCGAAGCGGGTGCGGTTCAGGACGAACCAGTAGACGAGGCCGCAGCCCGCGGCGACGAAGGTGAACCCGTAGATCTCACCGGCTTCGGCGCCCAGGGAGAGTCCCGGGAACCAGCCGGACTCCGGGATGTCGCCCGTCGTCAGGTTGTTGGAGCCGGCCGCCTGCTCGCCGAAGTTCTTCGGCAGGATCAGCCAGGCGATCAGCGAGGTGGCGATGGAGTTGAGCATGATCGTCGCGACGACCTCGCTCACTCCGCGGGTCGTCTTCAGGAACCCGGCGATACCCGCCCAGAAGGCGCCCACCAGCATCGCGACGATCACGATGAGGAAGATCTGCAGCGGGCCGGGAAGGTCCACGCTCGCCCCGACCAGGGCGGCCATCATCGCGGCGAGACGGTACTGCCCGTCGACGCCGATGTTGAAGAGGTTCATCCGGAAGCCGATGGCGACCGCGAGCGCCGCGAGGTAGTACGTACCGGCCTGGTTGACGATCAGCACCTGCACGTCGGAGTACGAGGCCTGCTCGAACAGCAGCCGGTACAGCTCGAACGGATCGCGGTTCGAGATGAGCAGGACGACGGTGGTGAGCGCGAAGGCCACCACCAGGGCCAGTACCGGACCGGCGAATCCCAGGACGATCCGGTCCTTGTCGAATTTCTTCATCAGGCCTCGTCCTCCGGTGCTGCTTCGAGGTGACCGGCGGCGGCGCCGGTCATGGCCGAGCCCAGTTCCTCGGGGGTGATGGTGGCGGGGTCGGCGTCCGCGACGAGCCGGCCCCGGTACATGACGCGCAGGGTGTCGGAGAGCCCGATGAGCTCGTCCAGGTCCGCGGAGATGAGCAGGACGGCGAGCCCTTCGCGGCGCGCCTCACGGATCTGGTCCCAGATCTGAGCCTGGGCGCCGACGTCCACGCCGCGCGTGGGGTGGGCGGCGATCAGGAGCTTGGGAGCGTGGCTCATCTCGCGGCCGACGATCAGCTTCTGCTGGTTGCCGCCGGACAGGGAGCCGGCGGTGACCTCGATGCCGGGGGTGCGGACGTCGTACTCGCGGACGATGCGCTCGGTGTCGGTGCGCGCCGCCTTCGGGTCCAGCAGGAAACCGCGGCTGTTGGGCTTCTCGGTGACGTGGCCGAGGATGCGGTTCTCCCAGAGCGGGGCGTCCAGCAGCACACCGTGGCGGTGGCGGTCCTCGGGGATGTACCCGATGCCGCTCTCGCGCCGCTTGCGGGTGGGGACGCGGGAGATGTCGTCGGCGTCCAGGGTGATGACCCCGCTGTCCGGGGTCCGCATCCCGACGAGCGCCTCGATCAGCTCGGTCTGGCCGTTGCCCTCGACGCCCGCGATCCCGAGGACCTCGCCCTTGTGGATCGTGAAGCCGACGTCGGACAGGACGTCACGGACGACCCCGTCCGGGTCCGTCGCACCGAGGGAGAGGCCCTCGACGCGGAGCATCGGCACATCCGTCACCGTGGACTCACGCGTCTCGGGCGAGGGCAGTTCGCTGCCGACCATCAGCTCGGCGAGCTGCTTGGTCGTGGTGTTCGCGGGGTCGGCGGTGCCCACCGTCGTACCCCGGCGGATCACCGTGATCTCGTCGGCGACGGAGAGGACCTCGCCGAGCTTGTGCGAGATGAAGATGACGGTGAGCCCCTCGGCCTTGAGCTCGCGGAGGTTCGCGAAGAGCGCGTCGACCTCCTGCGGGACGAGCACGGCGGTCGGCTCGTCCAGGATGAGGATACGGGCGCCGCGGTAGAGGACCTTGAGGATCTCCACGCGCTGGCGGTCGGCGACCCCGAGGTCCTCGACGAGGGCGTCGGGCCTGACGCCCAGCCCGTACGCGTCGGAGATCTCCATGATCTTCCTACGGGCGGCGGAGCCGATGCCGTGCAGCTTCTCACCGCCGAGGACGACGTTCTCCAGCACGGTGAAGTTGTCGGCGAGCATGAAGTGCTGGTGCACCATGCCGATGCCGCGCGCGATGGCGTCGCCCGGGTTGGCGAACGACACCTCCTCGCCGTCCACGGCGATGGTCCCCTCGTCCGGCTTCTGCATGCCGTAGAGGATCTTCATCAGGGTGGACTTGCCGGCGCCGTTCTCACCGACGAGGGCGTGGACGGTGCCCTTGCGGACGGTGATGCTGATGTCGTGGTTGGCGACGACACCGGGGAAGCGCTTGGTGATGCCGTGCAGTTCTACGGCAGGGGGACTGCTGGACGCGTTGATGACGCACTCTCCTTGGCCGGACAGGAGCGGGGGCACAGGGGCAGAGGGGCGGGGGTGAAGTTATCGCGCCTCGGGCTGTCTACACGCGTAGCGCTGCCGAATCGTAAAACGTGGGCACCGAGCACGGACCGGACACGTGGTCCGGGTCCCGTACGAGCAGGACACTGCGACGGGCGGATCTTCTCCGGGGTTCTTCTTGCGCGTTGTACTTCGGGTTTTCCGCGACGGGTACGCGGGCCCCGCGACGCCGCGGGCTTTCCGGCGGCGGGGACCCGTGGGCCCGGAGCGGCGTGGTGCGCGCTCCGGGCCCACGGGTGACCGGTGTGACGACCTGGGTCGTTACGGGGTGGTCTTGACCGTGATCGTGCCGTCGACGATTTCCTTCTTCGCCTTGTCCACGGCGGCGATGACGTCCGTCATCTTGGTGAAGGCCGGGTTCGACATGGCCAGGCCGACGCCGTCCTTGGCGAGGCCGTAGCGGACCTCACCGGACTGCGGCTTGCCGTCCTGGACGGACTTGATCAGGTTGAGGACGGAGTCCTCGACGTCCTTGGTGACCGAGGTCAGGATGGACTCCTTGTAGGCGGCGAGCCCTTCCTGCTGGTACTGGTCGGAGTCGACGCCGATGTTCCACTTGCCGGCCTTGGAGACGGCCTCGATGGCACCGGAACCGGCCAGACCGGCCGCCGAGTAGACCACGTCGGCACCCTTGTCGAGCTGGCCCTGGGCGGCGGCCTTGCCGAGGTCCGGCTTGGAGAAGCCGTCGAAGTTCGGCGGCTGGGTCAGGTACTGCGGGAGCACCTTCACCGAGGGGTCGGTGTCCTTGACGCCCTGCTGGAAGCCGGCCTGGAACTTCTTGATCAGCGGGGTCTCGACACCACCGATGAAGCCGACCGTCTTGGTCTTGGTGACCTTGGCGGCGGCGACGCCCGCGAGGTAGGAGCCCTGCTCCTCGTTGAAGACGATGTTGGCGATGTTGGCGCCGGTCACCGAGGCGTCGTCGATGATGCCGAAGGTGGTCTTCGGGAACTTCGGGGCGACCTTCTTTATGGCGGGGGCGTAGGCGAAGCCGACACCGATCACCGGGTTGTTGCCGGCGCGGGCCAGCGAGGTGAGGCGCTGGACCTTGTCCGCGTCCGACTCACCCTCGGAGGGCTCGGCCTCGGTGCCCTTGACGCCGAGGTCCTTCTGGGCCCGTGCCAGGCCCGCGTAGGCGGCGTCGTTGAACGACTGGTCGCCACGGCCGCCGATGTCGTAGGCGATGGCCGTCTTGTCGGCCTTCGAGTCGGTGGTGCTGGTGGACGAGGAGGACGACTCGCCACACGCCGATACGCTCAGCGCGAGTGCCGCGGACATGACGCCCACGGTGGCAATCCTGGTGATCCGGCGCAAGGGAAGGCTCCTTCAAACCTGACCGAAGCGCCTCTTCCGGCGCTGGTTTCGCCGCGATCGTAACGCGCGTAGATGTCAGATAAGGACCTGTACGGAAGCCGTTATCGGATCGTCGCGAACAGCAGGTGTCCTGTCCGGTTACGAACGGTTGCCGTCGAGCAACGCAGAGGCGGTGAAGAGCTCGACCCCCACGGTGATCGCCTCCTCGTCCACGTCGAAGTTCCCGCGGTGCAGGTCCAGACCGCGGGTGTCCCCCGGCGTACGCACGCCGAGCCTGGCCATGGCTCCCGGCACGTGCTCCAGGTACCAGGAGAAGTCCTCTCCGCCGAGGCTCTGCTCGGTGTCCTCGATCGCATACGATCCGCGGCGCAGCGTCATCGCGGCGTCGAGCAGGCCGATGGACTCCGCGTCGTTCACGACGGGCGGCACGCCCCGGACGTAGTCGATCACCGTCTTGGCCCGGTGCATTCCGGCCACTTCGTCGACCGCCGCGTGGACCATGTCGGGTGCCTGCCGCCAGGTCTCCAGATCGAGGCAGCGGACCGTTCCGGACAGCTCGGCGTGCTGCGGGACGACGTTGGGCGCGTGCCCGGTCACCAGCCGGCCCCAGGTGACGGCGAGCCCGGACCGGGCGTCCACGCGCCGCGCCAGCAGGGCGGGCACGTCCAGCGCCACCCGGGCCGCGGCGGTGACCAGGTCGGTGGTCAGGTGCGGGCGGGCCGTGTGCCCGCCGGGGCCGTCGAGGGAGATCTCCAGACGGTCGCAGGCGGAGGTGATCGCGCCGATCCGCAGCCCGATCTTCCCCACGTCCACCTTCGGGTCGCAGTGCACCCCGATGATCCGCCCGACGCCCTTGAGCACCCCGGCGTCGATCGCGTCGGCCGCTCCGCCGGGCAGCACCTCCTCGGCCGGCTGGAAGAGCAGCCGCACCGCGTGCGGCAACCGCCCCTGCCGTTCGAGCTCGCCGAGCACCAGCCCGGCGCCCAGCACGCAGACGGTGTGGACGTCGTGCCCGCAGGCGTGCGCGCGGTCGGGCACGGTGGACCGGTAGGAGACCCCGGCCTTGGTGTCCGGGATCGGCAGCGCGTCGATGTCCGCGCGCAGCGCCAGCATGGGCGTGACGCCGTCCCATTCCCCCACGTCACAGATGAGGCCGGTGCCTCCGGGAAGCACCTCCGGCGCCAGGCCCGCCTTCTCCAGTCTCGCCTTGATGGCGGCGGTGGTGCGGAACTCCTGGTTGCCGAGCTCGGGATGCATGTGCAGGTCACGCCGGAAGGCGATCAGCTCGGCACGGAGCTCGTCGGAGAGGATGCCGGGCATGGCGGCCTCGGCGTGGGGGGTGCGGGACTTCACGTGGTTCACCCAGTGAAGGGTAGGCCCCTTCGCCCCCCAACTGACCACAGATCAACAAAACTTCAGCCGCTCAGCGGAACAGAAAGCGGCGTCGCGGCGTGTGACGGCCGAGGGGACTGGGTATGCTCCGGCCTTTTCCTCCACTCTTTGCCCCTGGACCGTCGTGGGGCTGCGGGGCGCCCGCGGGCGTGGTGGCCGTCGCGGCCCCTGCCTCACCATGGCCTGAATTCATCCGGGGCGCGGGCACTCGGCGGGCGGCGGGGGCGTTGGTCCTTGAGCCGTTCGCCTCGCTACCCCTGGGAGCATCGTGCCCGACCTCAAGCGCGCCACCCCCACCGCTCTCCCCGCCCTGCCGCCCCTGACCGTCCAGGCCGAGCGGCTGATCGAGCGGGGAGTCCATGAGATCGCGGGGCTGTCCGCGACCGGGCTCCGCGCCTTCGCCGGGACGGCCGAGGCTGCCGAGGCCTTACGGGGCACCGGGGGCACCGGCAGCCCCCTGCTCGCCGTGCACCCCGACCGGGCACCCGCCTCCGCCCTCGCGCCGCTGCTCCGCCACGACGGGAAGCCGGGCTTCGTGGTGACCGACATGACCGACGTCGACCTTTTCACCCCCCTCGGCACGGTCGCGCTGCCCGACGCCCCGCTCTACCTCGTCACCGGCCTCGACCGCGGCGACCGGATGGCCGGCTGGACACCGAACGAGGCACTGCCCCACCTCGCGGCGGAGGCACGTACCCCCGTGGTGCTCACCGAGGGCATCCACTGGGTACTGCAGCAGCCCTCCGTGCTGGAGCGCAACCACTGCTTCATGACGATCGGCTCCCGGCTGCACAAGGCCGGAGGCGCACTGGACGCCCGCACTCCGGCCCTCTGGATCAGCAACGGTTCCGGGCGGGACGGCGCCGAGCGCCGCAATGCCCCCAAGGTGGGCTGGTGCTGGGCGGGGAACCGGCACACCTGGCTGGGCTTCGCCTCCGCCGCGGGCCGTCGGGGGGCGGAGCCGCCGCAGCCGACGTGAGCGGTGCGGCAGCGCGCGGGCGAGGACCCCGTGCACCGCAGGACCCCTTCCCGGGCGGCCGCCTGGCTGCCCGGGTGTCCGGCCCGACCCGCCTGTCCCGGCCTCCCCCGCGCGGGAGGCCGGCCGCGGCGGATCAGCCCTCCGCGACCGCCGTCGCCCGCCACGGGGCCAGCCGCTGTGCGTCCCTGGCCGTTTCCGTGACCCCGCTCAGGAAGCCGTGCGCGCGCGGCGAGGCCGTGTCGCGCAGCCACTCAGGCGCTATGTCGCACACCGCGACCTTCACCCCCGTACCCGCCAGGGCGAGCGGCAGGGTGTGGACCACCGTGGACGGGAAGCTCAGGACCGTGTGGCCGATGGGGCCGCGCCGGGCGATGAGCTCCAGGGGCAGGTCCGGGCGGACGATCTCCAGGCCGGTGGCGGCTTCCAGGGCGTGGAGCTTCTCGGCGGATTCGCGGCGGTGGGCGAAGTACCGGGTGGCGCCGTGGGCACGGGCCAGGGAGGCGACCGCTTCCTCGTACGGGGCCGGGTCGACGACCCCCGTCTCCACCAGCGACGTACCGACCATGTCGGCCCCCTTGGTGACGGACGGCGGGCCGAAGCGCTCCCGGGTCCAGGCGAAGGTGTTGGGGGTGACCTCGACGCCCTCCGGGGCCTCCACCGGCATCGCGGTGAACACCTCGACCGTGCGGGTCGCCGAGGGCGTGAAGCTGCGGCGGGCCGCCGAGGTGACCGGGGCCAGCAGCAGTTCACGCGGGCCCCGGCTCCCCCGGCGATGCCAGCGCACCAGCCGTTCGCCGCCGGCCAGCTGGGCGACGAACTCCATGGTGGCCGTGCCGTCGTCGACCACCGTGATCCGACGGGCGCGGACCAGGCTGAGCAGCAGTTGCACGTACCTCGAGAAGGGGTCCCCGATCAGGATGTGATCGGCCTTGCGGATCAGCGCGGTCAAGGCGCGCAGGGCCTTCAGGGGCGCGCCGGCCTCCCCGCGCGCCTCCTGCCAGCGCACGGTGACGCCCTCGTCGCGGGCCAGCTCCGCCATCCTGCGCAGCTGGCCGCGCGACATCGGGTCGACCGGGGGGAGGACGACGACCGTGGTGCCGGGTCCTCCCCTGGTGTGGGTCCACTCCAGGACGTTCAGGAGCTGGACCGGGCTCTCGACGAAGGCGAGGTTCACCGGTCGGCCCGTCAGACCGCGACCGGCTCGGGCGCGGCGCTGTCGCTCCCGGCGACGACACCCGCGACCCGGCGGAGCTTCTTCATCGGGCCGAGCTCCGACTCGTACACCTTCTTCACGCCGTCGCCGAGCGACGCCTCGATGGTGCGGATGTCGCGGACCAGGCGGGTGAGGCCCTGGGGCTCCACGGAGGCGGCCTGGTCGGAGCCCCACATGGCGCGGTCCAGGGTGATGTGGCGCTCGACGAACGTGGCGCCGAGCGCGACGGCGGCCAGCGTGGTCTGCAGGCCGGTCTCGTGGCCGCTGTAGCCGATCGGGACGTTCGGGTACTCCTGCTGGAGGGTGTTGATGACCCGCAGGTTGAGCTCCTCGGCCTTCGCCGGGTACGTGGACGTGGCGTGGCAGAGCAGGATGTTGTCGCTGCCGAGGACCTCCACCGCGTGCCGGATCTGGCGCGGGGTGGACATGCCGGTGGAGAGGATGACGGTGCGGCCCGTGGCGCGCAGGGCGCGCAGCAGCTCGTCGTCGGTGAGGGAGGCGGAGGCCACCTTGTGCGCGGGGACGTCGAACTTCTCGAGGAAGGCGACGGCCTCGGTGTCCCACGGGGAGGCGAACCAGTCGATGCCGCGCTCGGCGCAGTGCTCGGAGATGGCCTGGTACTCGGCCTCGCCGAACTCGACGCGGTGGCGGTAGTCGATGTACGTCATCCGGCCCCAGGGCGTGTCGCGCTCGATGTCCCACTGGTCGCGCGGGGTGCAGATCTCCGGGGTGCGCTTCTGGAACTTCACGGCGTCGCAGCCGGCTTCGGCGGCCACGTCGATCAGCGCGAGGGCGTTGTCGAGGTCACCGTTGTGGTTGATGCCGATCTCGCCCGTCACGTAGACGGGGTGGCCGGGGCCCGCGGTGCGGGAGCCGAAGGTACGCAGACGGGAGGTGCCGCTCATGGTGGTGCTTCCTTACTTGGTGGGGGTGGTGACAGGGGTTTCGGTGGTGAGGGTGGGCCCCAGGAGCCAGGCCGCGATCTCGCGGATGGCACCGAAGCCGCCGGGGGTGGTCGTGACGGCGCGCGCCGCGGCGCGTACCGAGTCGTGGGCGCTCGCCACGGCGACGGGCCAGCCCGCCAGGCCGAAGCAGGCCAGGTCGTTGACGTCGTTGCCGACGTAGAGCACGCGGTCCGGGTCGATCGACTGCTCCTCGCACCACTGCTTGAGCGCCAGGTCCTTGCGGTCGATGCCGTGCAGGACGGGGACCCGGAGCTTGCGGGCGCGGGCGGCGACGACCGGGTTCTGCTCGGTGGACAGGATGAGCAGCGGAAGGCCTGCCCTGCGCAGGGCTGCGATACCGAGGCCGTCGCCGCGGTGCACGGCGACGGTCTCGCGGCCGTCGGAGTCGATGAGGACGCGGTCGTCGGTCTGGGTGCCGTCGAAGTCGAGCACGACGGCGTCGATGTCCGCGCGGACCGGCAGCGGGGACGGGTCGAGGAGGGGCGCGAGGGCGCGGGCGCGGGCGAGGTCGTGCGGGTCGTCGATCTCCAGCACCCGGGCCGGGTCGGTCTCCACGAGCGCGGTGTGGCCGAAGAAGCGGTGGCGGTGGGTGCGGAAGCCGGGGACGTCCATGGCGTACGCGGCCCCGGTCTCCAGGAAGTCCTGGGGACGGTCCTGCCGGCGGGGGCGCACGGCCTTGTCGTGGTTGACGCCGTACGTCCCGTCCTCGACCGCGCTGCCGTCGCGCCACACGAAGCCGTGGAAGGGGGCGACGGTGACGGCCGTGTCGGCGCCGTCCCGGGCGACGGCGGCGGCGACGCCGTCTATGTCCTGACGGCTGACGAAGGGGCTGGTGCACTGGACGAGCAGCACCACGTCGGCCGTCCGCCCGCCGGGCAGGGCCTCGTACGCGTCCAGGGCGTGCAGGACGGCCGCCTCGCTGGTCGCGGTGTCTCCCGCGATGGCCGTGGGGCGCTGCACGCAGTGCAGCCGGGCCGCGTCGCCGAGCGACTCCGCCGCTGCCCTGGCCGCGTCCGCGATGGCGCCGTCGTCGGTCGTGACGACGACGTCGGTGACCTCGGGGGACGCCAGGCAGGCACGGACCGCGCGGGCGACCAGGGGGACGCCGCCGACCTGGGCGAGGTTCTTGGCGGGGACGCCCTTGGACCCGCCGCGGGCGGGGATCACCGCGAGCACGGTGGGGGTCGGTGGCATGGCTGCTCCTGAAGTGGTGGGTGCGGCGGCGGGACGGGCGGTCACAGCTCGCCCATCCGGCGGATCACCGGGGCGACGCGCTGGACGCCGTGGCGGTAGGCGCCGCGGGCCGCGTTGCGGACGGTCTCGCGCACCGCTCCCCTGACCCGGCCGGTCTCCTTGGGCGCGGTGGCACCCGGCAACGGGTGGCCGTCGGGGCCCAGGTGGTGGCGGGCGAGGATGCCGGGGAGGTATCCGGGGGCGGTGGCGGGGGTGTAGTAGGGGGCGAGGGCGGGGAGAGGTCCGCCGGCCAGCAGGTCACCGACCCGGGCCCGGGCGGTGTCGTACGCGGCGGGGTACGAGCCGTCCGCGGCCACGCCCTGGCCCGCCAGCCACTCCTCGTCGGGCTCCGGGCGGAACCCGCCGTCGAGGTGGTCCCAGGACGTGATGAGTCCGGAACCGATGAAGTGGTGGTTGCCGAGGGCCTCGCGGACGCCGAGGTCGGAGAGGATCGCGGTCGGGATCCGCCGGTGCAGGGATTCGAGCGCGGCGGTCGAGGAGACGGTGACCAGCAGGTCGGTGCGGTCCAGGACCTCGCCCATGTGGCCGTACACCAGGCGGAAGTTGGGCGGCAGACCGCCCGGGATCCGCTCCGCGAGGCGCTGGTAGGGGAGCTCCTCGATGTGGGTGGTGTGCTCGCCCGGCTTGGAGCGCAGCTTCAGCAGTACCTCGCGGCCGGGGTGCAGCCGGGCGTGCTCGACGAGCCGGCGCAGCAGGTACGTGCGCTCCGCGCGGGACGCCGGTACGGAGGGCTGGGCGGCGAACACGACGGTGTCACGGCCCTCCTGCGCCCGGTGCGGCTCTCCCCCGAGGAACGGCAGGGCGGCCTCGGTGACGGCGGACGCGTCGGCGCCGACCCCCTCGTACACCGCGCGGAAACGCTCCGCGTCGTGCCGGGAGTTGGCGAGCACGACGTCGGCGCCGTGCCGCAGCAGCAGCCCGTCGGCGAGCTTCTCGTAGACCACCCCGACGTAGCCCGTGACGACGACGGGCCTGCGCGGCAGGGCGAGGGCGGCCAGGCCGTGCAGCATCGCCTGGACGGCGCCGCCGACGAGGGCCAGGACGACGAGGTCGTACCCCTCGTCCCGCACGGTGTGCAGGAACTCGACGGCGGTCACCTCCCGCACCCGGCCGGCGTCCACGCCGACCTCCCCCACCTCGGCGAGCTGCCGGGGGGTGGGGGTGGCCCGGCCGCGCAGCAGCAGCCCGCTGATCTCGACGGGCCGCTCCCGCGGTCCCGCGCCGGCGGTCCCGGCGAGGCGGCGCGCGGTGAGCGCACCCCATTTCCACCGGGTGTCGGAGTCGGCGAGCACGGCTATGCGAAGAGCCGTGCTGTCGGCTGCTGGGGTGACGGCCGGATCAGCCGCGTTACTGGTACGAGGGGGCACGCCGTAAAACGTAGGAAGGCTTTCCGAGCCGCGGCCCAACGTGGTGGCAACAGATGGTTAACAGCCCGCCGACGGTTGGCGAATCGACCCCTCGATCGGGTGAACCACCCCTGAATTCGGGCCGGTTCACCTTTCCGCCGCACCTCGTTCACTTTCCGTACGGGCGGAGGACAAGGCACATGCCGTGACCGCGTCTAGCGTGACGCGGGTGGTTAAGCTCTCCGTCATCGTGCCGTTCTACAACGTGCAGACATACGCCCCCGACACCCTCAGAAGCCTGCGTGACAACGCCCGCGAGGACTTCGAGTTCATTCTCGTCGACGACTGTTCGACCGACGGGACGCCGGAGCTCCTGCGCCGCGCCGAGGACGAGATCGCGGGAGTGCGCGTCCACCGGCACGAGCGCAACGCCGGACTGGCCACGGCCCGCAACACCGGACTGGACGCGGCCCGTGGGGAGTACATCGCCTTCCTGGACGGTGACGACTGGCTGGCACCCGGCCACTACGCCCGGCTGCTCGCCCGGACGCAGGCGCTGGGCTGCGAGTTCGTCCGCACGGACCACGTCCAGGTCACCGGCAGGTCCCGTACGGTGCGCCGCGTCCCGCACGGCAGGCGCGGGGAGGTGAGTTCCCCCCGGGAGGCGATCCTGCCGGCCCATCGCACCACCTCGGTGGACTACGCGTTCGCCTGGGCGGGGCTCTACCACCGCACCCTGCTGGAGCGGGGGCTGCTCCACTTCCCCGACGGGCTGCGCACCGCCGAGGACCGGCCCTGGATCTGGCGGTTGCACCGGGAGGCGGAATCCTTCGCGGTCCTGGGAACCCTCGGCCATTTCTACCGGCGTGGAGTCGCCACGTCACTCACCCGGATCGGCGACGAGCGCCGGCTGGATTTCGTCCGCGCCTACAACCAGCTTCTCGGCGAGACGGCGGCGGACCGGGACGCGGATTCCCTTCTGCCGAAAGCAGTGCGTACGTACTGTGCGGTCATCGCCCACCATGTCGGCGCCGTCAAGGAATTCGAACCGTCCCTGGCGCGGACGCTGAAGTCCCTCTGTGCGACGGCCCTTCAGGAAATGCCCCAGAACCTGCTGGACGACACCCTCGATTCCATGGACGTACGACGGGCGACCCTGCTGCGCAGACTGCGCCGCCGGACGTCCGCCGTGAAGGAGGCGGCTTCCGCGTGACCACCCAGATCTACGTCGCCACCTCCCTGTACGGCACGGCCGTACTCGCCGCCGCGCTCGACGCGGGCCGCTTCCCGGCCGCCGGGCGCCGGGTCCTGCTGCTGTGCGACACGGCGGCCGTCCCGGAGGCCGCGCCCTCCGTCGGCGCCCTGCCCGGATTCGAGGCGCTGCGCACCCGCTTCGACGAGGTGCGCTCCTGGAACGACACCGTCTCCCCCCACCACCCGGCCGCCTGGACGCCCCGCGCCGACGACGTCCCCCTGTGGGAACGCCATCTGCGGCGTGCCTGGCACCTCGGGGACGACGAGGTCGAGCTGGTGCTCCCCTCGCCGCACACCGCCCCGGCGCTGACTCTCGCCCAGATCCTCACCGGCGGCCCGGTCACCGTCTACGCCGACGGGATCGATGCCTACGGCCCCACCGGCGGCAGACTCCCCCCGCTGGTCGGCACCCGGGTACGGCGGCTGCTCCTCCCCGACCTGGTGCCCGGCCTGCGTCCGCTGCTGCTGCGCGAGTTCGGGGTGGAGCCCGAGCCGCTCCCGGCCGAGGCGCTGCGCACGGTTCTCGGTGAACTGGCGGACGGATCCGGGCCGTGGGCCCTTCCGTCCGGCCCGGCGCTCCTTCTGGGCGAGGGCCTCTCCGCCGCCGGGCTGATCTCCCCGGCCGAGGAGGAGGAGCTCCATCTGCGCATGGTGCGCGAGACCGTCGCCCTGGGCCACACCCGTCTGCTGTTCCTCCCGCCCGCGCAGGAACCGGTCCCCTGGTCCTCGGCCCTGGCCGCCGAGGCCGCCGGGCTCGGTGCCGAACTCACCGTGCCGGACGCCGGTCCGTCCGGCGGCCCCGCCCTCCCGGAGGCCCTCTACGAGCGGATACGCCCGGCCCTGGTCGTCGGCTGCTCCGCGACCGCGCTGTTCACCGCGGCCACCCTGTACGGGCTGCCCGTCGCCACGTCGGGCACCGGCATGCTGCTGGAGCGCCTGACCCCGTACGAGAACCCGGCGCGGACCGCGGCCACGATCGCCGACGCCCTGCTGCCCGGCCTCGCGGACCCGGCCGCCGTCGCCGGCCGGTCGACGCCCACGGCGGCGGACGTGTCCCGGGCCCTGGGCGGCCTGCTGCCGGCGGTCGGATTCGCCATGCAGCCCAGGGTCCTCCCCGGCCTCCGCCCGGCCGCCGAGAGCTATCTGTCGGAGCATCTGGACGCCCGTACCTGGCGCTACTTCAAGCGCCGCCGCCTGGTGTCGCTCGCGCTGCCCGGCGTGGTTCCCCACCGCCTCGCCTTTGTCCGCCGGAGCACCACACTCCGGCGCCTGGCGCGGCGGGCCCGGGCGGTGGCCCGCCGCTGACGGCTCTCAGCCCAGCAGGCGGGTCAGCCCGAGGCGGGTCCACAGCAGGGCTGCGGTGAAGGAGAGCGCGGTCGTGGCGGCCGTCACGCCCACCACGAGGGCGGCGGCCGCCGGCCAGGCCAGGTCCGTCGTGACCAGCGCGTCGGTGAGGAGGCCCAGGATCAGCACGTGCACCATGTACGCGCCGAACGAGGCCCCCGCCAGCCGGTTCAGCGCCGGGACCAGGCGGTCCGGAACGCGCAGACGGTGCAGGGCGAGCAGCACCCCCGCGCTGAACGCGGCGACCAGGACACTCGCGTACGGGATCGTGTAGTGCACCCCGTGCTGGTACGCGACGATCGCGGCCAGGGCGGCCCCGGCGGGCAGGAGCCACAGCAGGCGGCGCCGGGCGGACCTGCCGGCGGGCAGCGCGAGCAGCAGGGCGCCGAGTACGGCGTAGACGAGCTGGTACGGGCCGAAGCCCCAGCCGAAGCGCGGCAGATCGAGATCCGTGAGGGTGGACAGGTCGCCGAAGAGGGACGGAGCCGCGCCGAGGACGAGCAGGCCCGCGCCGAGCCCCCAGGGGCGTCTGCCGGACTTCACCAGGGCGGCGAAGGCCAGCAGCATGATGACGGGGATGTAGGCGTACAGGTACCAGAGGTGGTAGGCGGGGCGCACCGAGGCGAACAGCGAGTCGAGGGCCAGATCGCCGACGGGGACGTCGCCGGTACCGCGCAGCCGGCCCCACGCCAGGTAGATCACGGTCCACACGGCGAGGGGGACGACGATCCGCACGATCCGCCGCCACAGTTGCCGGCCGTCCCTGACCGGGGCGCCGACGAGCACCACCCATCCGGCGATCGCGAAGAACAGGGGGACGGCGAAGCGGCCGGCGGAGTCCGCGACGAGGCCGGCCCAGTACGTGCCGGGGCCGTTCGAGGCCTCGCGGCCGGCCGTGTTCACGAAGGCGGAGCCGGTGTGGCAGAGGATCACACCGACCGAGCAGAGCAGCCGGATCAGATCGATGTCGTACCGGTGTTCGCGGCGCTCGCGTGGAGCCGGGGCCGCCTCCGCGGCGACGGCCGGCTGTGCGGGGGCGGGGATCGCTGATCCGTCCGGTGCGGCGGGGGGCGGCGGGGAGGCGGCGGAGGAAGGCGAGGAGGCTGAGGATGGCATGGTCCTCGAAGGCTATGAACGCCGGGCGACGGGGTGAACTCCGCCCGGATGAACAGTGGCTTCGTCCGGGTGAACAGTCGCGTCGCCCGGGTGTCGCGCAGGTGGAGTTCCGGTGCCTACCCGGCCTCCGATGCCTACCCGGCCTCCGATGCCTACCCGGCCTCCGATGCCTACCCGGCCTCCGATGCCTACCCGGCCTCCGATGCCTGCCCGCCTCCCGTGCCTACCCGGCGCTCTCGCGCCTGCCCGGCGCTCCCCCCGCCTCCCTCACGCTCCCGCGCCTCCCCACGTTCCCGTGCCTACCGGCACTCCCGTGCCACCCCCACCGCTCCCGCGCCTCCCTCATGCTCGCGTGTCTGCCGGCGCTCCCGCGCCTCCCCGGCGCTCCGGTGGCGGCATCCGGCCGATACTCGGCGTACCGCCGCCCCGGCCGGGGCGGCGGCCCCGGGGCCCGGTCAGAGGCCGAGGCTGCTGCGAGTGCGCCGGACGGTGCGGCGGAGCCGCACCGCGGCTCCGCGCGGGCCGCCGCCGGGGAGGGTGAGCCTCTGCAGCCGGCGCCGCTTGAAGTAGTGCTGGGTCCCGGCGTCGAGGTGGGCCCGGAGCCAGGCCTCGGCCTCCGGGCGGAGCGCCGGGTGGAGACCGGACTGCATGCAGTAACCGATCGTCCGGACCAGCGGCCCCAGGGTGTCCGGCGCGGTGGCGGGCAACGCCCCGACCGGCTCGCCGCCCTGCTCGTCCAGATCGGGAACGAGGTGGTCGACGATGGTCAGCGGGATGCGGTTGCTGTTCTCGTACGGGGTGATGCGGTCCAGGACGAGGCGGGTGCCGACCCGGGCGACGGGGATGCCGTAGTACACCGCGGCCGTGAACATCGCGGTGGAGAAGCAGCCGACGACGAGGCTGGGGGCACACCGCTCGTAGAGGGTCTCGGCGAGCAGCGGGCTGTCCAGCGTGGTCAGCCGCACCCCCTCCGCGGCGGCGGCGTCGTCCAGGGCCCGGGAGTAGCGGGCCGGTGCGGTGGGGTGGGGCTTGAAGAGGATCGAGGTGTGGCCCGCGCGCGCCGCGCCCCTCAGCATGCGCAGGTGCAGGTCCTCCTCCTCCTCGGGCGTCAGGATGCCCAGGGCGGCGAGGTACTGGCCCAGGAGTACGGCGGTGGGCGCTTCCGCCTCGACGGCCGCGAGCCGGCGGTCGCCGTCGGCGGCGCGCGCGATTTCGCCGAGCACCTTACGGAAGGCGTCGTCGGGCACGAGTTCGGGTTCGACACCGGATTCGGCGAGCAGCAGCGGCTTCAGCCCGTTCACCAGGTCCAGGTGGAGGACCCGCTGGATACGGCAGGCGATGGACCTCGGAACCTTGTTGCGGGTCGGGCCGTAGCTCATCAGGCCGTCGGCGTAGACGTGCACGGCGCTCTCGGAGAAGATCGCGGCCAGTGCGCGGGCCGGGTTGACCTGGATCGACTCGACGGCGAGGTCGACGGGTTCTCCGGGGGCGATCCCCCAGGCGAGGCGGAAGGCCCGCTGCCACAGCTCGGTCTCCTCCGAGCGGGGGCCCCAGCCGCTCGGGTGGTGCGGGCTGATCGCCTCGTTCCAGTCGACGACGGAGTCGAAGCGGGCGGCGATGTCTCCGTAGCCGCGCATCTCCTCGAGCCGGAGGGCGGTTTCGGGTATCTCCGCGTTGTTGGAGACGAGCAGGACGCGGCGACTGTCGTGGCCCGGGCCGAACTGGCCGGCGTCCAGGGCCGCCGCGAGTGTGGCCGCCCCGTACAGGGTGGATACCTGGAAGATCTGGGTGCGCGTGGACATGGGTCAGGCGGCCTTCTGCTTGTCACGCAGGCGGTTGAGCAGGGTGCTGCGCCTGGTGTCCATCATCGTGAGGGTGCGGTCGAGCACGGGCTGCGGCATGCGGTGCAGCGCGGCCGTCGATTCCTGGCGCAGGCGCCGGAGCGTGGCGGGTTCGTACGCGTCGGCCTTCTCGTTGTGGAAGGCGATCATCGCGCAGTAGGTGCGGACGGCCTTCGGCAGGAGGATGTCCGCGTCGCGGTCCTCACGGAGCTGACCGAGCAGCGTGTCGTACGCGGGGAAGAAGTCCAGTTGGCGTGAGTCCTTGATCTGGGTGAGGGACGTGGTGACGCCCCGCCGGTAGAAGATGCCGTACAGGCTCAGCGCCGCGTACGTACGGGCGTTCAGGTGCAGCTGCCAGACCCACAGCCGGTCCTCGGCGGTCCGCAGCCGGGTCGTGAACCGCTGGCCGCCGTCCTCGAAGAGCCGGCGGTGGTAGATGCCCGCCCAGACGAAGGGGTAGTCCACCATCGTCTCCCACTCCGGTGACGCGATGCCCTCGCGCGGGTCCATGACGGTGTCGCGGAGCCGGGCGGGGGCCCGCCGTACGACACGGCTGGTGCCGGTGGCCTGGACGTGGTCGGTGCGGGCGAAGTCGCAGTCGAGCTCCTGCGCGGCGTGCAGCAGCCGGGTCAGATGGCCCGGGGCGTACCAGTCGTCGCCGTCCAGGAAGGTGACGAAGTCACCGCGGGCGGCGTCGATGCCGCTGTTGCGGGCCGCCGCGATGCCCACGTTCGTCTCGTGCCGGATGACCCGGGCCTGCGGGAGCCGGTCGGCCCAGCGGTCGACGAGTGCCGGTGTGTCGTCCGTGGAGCAGTCGTCGACCAGCAGGAACTCGATGTCCGGATCCGCGTTCCGGGCGAGACTGCCCAGCGTCGCGTCCGCGAAGGGGGCGACATTGTGGAGCGGTACGACAACGGACAGTTTCGGCACGCGGGCCCTCGCCTTCGGGTCATGGTCCGCACACGCTAATGAGCCCGGTGGAGGAGCGGGTGTCGCCCGGCCCGACGAACGGTGAACTCTGGGCAGCCGGGAAGTGACCGGGGCCGGGGCCGCACCCGGGCCCCCTCGCCGGCGGCCCGGCCTGCGCCACTGGGCGGTTCCGGCCCGGCCGTACCGTCCCGAGTCTCAGACGCCGCTGAACGAGAGCTTCGCCGCGAAACCGAGGAACAGCACACCGGCCGCCGACGTGGCGCCGGCCGACAGCCGCCTGCGGCGGCGGAACGCGGCGGACAGGCGGGTGCCGCCGAATATGAGCGTGGAGAGGTAGAGGAAGCTGCCGATCTGCAGCAGGGTGCCCAGCAGCAGGAACGACAGGGCCGGATAGGCGTATCCCGGGTCGACGAACTGCACGAAGAAGGAGATCAGGAACAGGATGGCCTTCGGGTTGAACAGGCTCACCACCAGCGCCCGCCGGTAGGGGTGCTCCTGGGACGCCGGCACCGGAGCGGCAGCGCCTTCCTCCGTCAGCTCGGTCACCCGCCGGTGCCGCTCCCGCCACATCGACACGGCGGCGCGCAGCATCCCGATCGCCATCCAGGTCAGATAGCCGGCGCCCGCGTACTTGACGACGGCGAAGAGCAGCGGCGTCGTCTGCAGCAGCGAGGCGGCGCCCAGCGCCGACAGCGTCATCAGGACCGCGTCCCCGGTCCACACCCCGGCGGCCGCCACATAGCCGGTGCGCACCCCGCGCCGGGCCGCGACGGACAGCACGTACAGCGAGTTGGGCCCCGGGAGCAGAATGATCATCACGAGGCCGGCGAGATAGGTCGGAAGGTCGGTGACACCCAGCATGGACGGAGTGTCGCACGCGCGTGCGACACTCCGTCCAGGTGGTCCAGGATGCGGCGGATCAGTCCTCTTCGCCGTCCGGCAGCCGGTCCACGGAGAGTTCCCTCTCCAGGCCGACGGCCTCCGGCACGGCCGAGGACATCCCCCGAACCCGCGTGCGCGTGGTCCGGCCGCTCAGAACGCGTCCGTCGGGACGTACACGCCCCAGACCTCCCGCAGCGCGTTGCAGACCTCGCCCACCGTCGCCCGTGCCCGGAGCGCGTCCTTCATCGGGTAGAGCACGTTGTCCGTGCCCTCCGCCGCCTTCTTCAGCTCCGTCAGTGCCGCGTCCACCGCGCCCTGGTCCCGCTCGGCGCGCAGCTTCGCCAGGCGCGCGGCCTGCTGGGCCTCGATCGCCGGGTCGACGCGCAGCGGCTCGTACGGCTCCTCCTCGTCGAGGCGGAAGCGGTTGACGCCGACGACGACGCGCTCGCCGCTGTCGGTCTCCTGCGCGATGCGGTAGGCGCTGCGCTCGATCTCGTTCTTCTGGAAGCCGCGTTCGATGGCCTCGACCGCGCCACCCATGTCCTCGACCTTGAGCATCAGTTCCAGCGCGGCCGCTTCCACGTCGTCGGTCATCTTCTCCACGACGTACGACCCGGCGAACGGGTCCACCGTCGCCGTCACGTCCGTCTCGTAGGCCAGGACCTGCTGGGTGCGCAGGGCGAGGCGGGCGGACTTGTCGGTGGGCAGGGCGATGGCCTCGTCGAAGGAGTTGGTGTGCAGCGACTGGGTGCCGCCGAGCACCGCTCCCAGCCCCTGCACGGCGACGCGCACGAGGTTGACCTCGGGCTGCTGGGCGGTGAGCTGCACGCCCGCGGTCTGGGTGTGGAAGCGGAGCATCAGCGACTTGGGGTTCTTCGCGCCGAACTCCTCCTTCATGACCTTCGCCCAGATCCTGCGCGCGGCACGGAACTTGGCGACCTCCTCCAGGATCGTCGTCCGGGCGACGAAGAAGAAGGAGAGCCGCGGCGCGAAGTCGTCCACGTCCATGCCCGCGGCGACGGCGGTCCGGACGTACTCGATGCCGTCCGCCAGCGTGAAGGCGATCTCCTGCGCGGGCGAGGCACCCGCCTCGGCCATGTGGTAGCCGGAGATGGAGATGGTGTTCCACTTCGGGATCTCGGCACGGCAGTACTTGAAGATGTCGGCGATCAGCCGCAGCGAGGGCTTCGGCGGGAAGATGTACGTGCCCCGGGCGATGTACTCCTTGAGCACGTCGTTCTGGATGGTGCCCGTCAGCCGGTCCGCCGGCACGCCCTGCTCCTCGGCGACCAGCTGGTAGAGCAGCAGGAGGAGCGAGGCGGGGGCGTTGATGGTCATGGACGTGGAGACCTTGTCCAGCGGGATGCCGCCGAACAGGACGCGCATGTCGTCGATCGAGTCGATCGCCACGCCGACCTTGCCGACCTCGCCGGAGGCGATCGGGGCGTCGGAGTCGTGCCCCATCTGGGTCGGCAGGTCGAAGGCGACCGACAGGCCGGCCGTGCCGTTGGCGATCAGCTGCTGGTAGCGGGCGTTGGACTCGGCGGCGGTGCCGAACCCGGCGTACTGGCGCATCGTCCACGGCCGGCCCGTGTACATCGTGGGGTAGACACCGCGCGTGAAGGGGTACGCACCCGGCTCACCCAGCTTCTCCTCGGGCCGCCAGCCCTCGAGGGCATCCGGCCCGTACACCGGCTCGATGGGCAGTCCCGATTCGGACTCACGCGTCATGTCCTGTGCCTCCCGCTCACGCTACGTATCGGTAACACGTCCTCGCGACGGACTCTAGCGGCGGCGGCCGGGCCGGGGTGATCCGCTCGCTGGGACCTTGCTCACAGCATGGCGCACGGCGCGCACGCGGCGGGCCCGCCGCGTGCCTCCCCTCGTGCGCGGGATTGGGCAACCGGGCGGGGCGGGAATCCGTCTCCTGGGAGACCGCGTCACCACCGGGACGGTCGCGGGCGAGCCAGGGGGCGAGCATGAGACGCGTACGGAACGCACGGGCGACGAGCCGGACGGGCGGAGCGCGCACGGCGACGGCAGCGGCGGCCGGCGTGCTGGCGGTCGCCGTACTCACCGCCGGGTGCCGCGCGGAGGGCGTCGGGGCGTCCGGGCCCCCCGCGTCGCCGAGGGCTCCGGTCACGGCCGCGAGCCCCACGGACGACGCGAAGCCGGCGGGCGGCACGGCGAGTCCCTCCCCACCGGCGCCCACGTCACCCTCCGCCCGCCCCACGGGGGCGGCCGGCCCGCGGCCCGCGCCGCGGCCGCGGACCCTGATGTCCTCGGGGGACCGGAGCGAGCGGGTACGGGAACTCCAGGCCAGGCTGCGCCAGATCGGCCACTTCGACCGCGACCCCACCGGGTACTACGGCACCGTCACGGTGGCGTCGGTGCGGTCGTTCCAGGGCAGGCGGGGCCTGGCCCGGACGGGCGGGACCGACACCGTGACCTGGGAGCGGCTGCTCGCGATGACGCGGAAGCCGACGCCCCGGGAGCTGACCCCGCCGGCCGCGGAGCCGGCGGCGGCGCCCGACCCGCGCTGCCTGACGGGCCGGGTCCTGTGCATCAGCAAGAACAGCCGCACCCTGTCCTGGATGATCGACGGCCGGGTCGTGTCGTCGATGGACGTGCGCTTCGGCTCGCAGTACACGCCCACCCGCGAGGGCACCTTCTCGGTGTACTGGAAGTCCCGCCACCACGTGTCGACGCTCTACGACTCGCCCATGCCGTACGCCATGTTCTTCAGCGGCGGACAGGCGGTGCACTACTCGTCGGACTTCGCTGCCCGCGGCTACGACGGCGCCTCGCACGGCTGTGTGAACGTCCGGGACGAGGGGAAGATCGCCTCGCTCTTCGCCGAGGTGAGGACCGGCGACAAGGTCGTCGTCCACGGGTAGCGGGCCGGACGGCACCGGCGGCGGGTCCGGTCGGCGGACGCCGGTGGGAGGTGGCGCGGACGGGACCGGGGGAACGTGTCCCGTCCGCGCCGGTGCGCTGAGCCGAAGGTACGGGGGGAACCCCGGCTCGTTGCGCGGCCGATGACCAGTCGGCTCACTCTGTACTGCGCCTGGGCGCCGGGAAACGTCACACCAGGAGGCCACCGAGCACCCCGCAGGGCACATATGCGCAGGTCAGCGCGCGGGAATCACCGGAACGGGTGGTGGTGTCGGCTCCGCGCCGGACGTGGCCCCCGCGTCCGCATCGGGGTCCGCCCCGCGTTCGGCGCCGCTCGGTGGAGGAGATGTGCGGAAGGAGACCGAGGGGAGCGGCCCCCCGGCGTCCCGGCCGCTGTCCGCGCCGCTGTCGCCTTCCGCGCCGCCGGAGCCGTTCCCGTCGCCGCCGTTGTCCGCACCGTCGCTCCCGCTCCCGCTGCCGCGGCCCAGGACCCGGTCGCAGAAGCGCTCCAGGTTCCTTTCACCCTGAGCCAGTTCGGCCAGGCGGCGCTTCTCCGCACGGCTCAGGTCGTCGTCGCGGTAGGCCCGGCAGGCCCGGACCGACTTCGCGTACGCCTCGGCGGCGCGCTCTCCCGCGGAGGCGTCGGGCAGCCCGCGCTCCTCGCCGGTGCCCCTGGAGCCGTCGGGATCCGGGCCGGCTTCCGGGGTGCCGGTGTCCTGTCCCGGCCCGGCCGGGTCGTGGCCGGGCCCGGGCTCCTCGGCGTCCGGACCGGCCGGACCGTCCGTCGACCGGGCGCCGGGCGGGTCGGAGACACCGGGCGGGCCGGACGGGCGGGCCGAGGCCCCGGCGGGGGCGGAGGCGTCGGCGCCCTGTTCCTCCGGGGAGGCCGCCGCGGAGACGGAGGCGGCCGGGGCCGGGCCGTCGTGGCCGCCGAAGGGCACGGGCAGCATTCCCGTACCGCCGGCGACCGCCACACCGCCGAGAGCGCACCCTGCGAGCGACACCGCGAGGCCGTAGCGCACCGGGCGGGTCCAGCGGGGGCGCCGTGAGGGCGCCGTACGCGTCGCGCCGATCCGTACGGCCTGCGGGGCGTCGCGCCTGCCCGCCGGGGCTTCGGGGCTCACGGCGTCCCGCCCGCCGGCCCGGTACACCCGGAAGGCGGCCAGGGCCGCCGCCTCGCCGGGGAGTTCCGCACCGGAGGGGCGCGGGGTCCGCACCCCGCGCAGCGCTGCCTCCAGCCGCCGGCTTCCGCTCCTGGCGTGATCGTCGACGGGTTCGACGGACTCACCGCGGAGCAGGCACTCCGCCGCGTCCGCGTCGAGCCACTCGTCCCGCTCGTCGGCCATCACATGTCCTTCTGCGTCCACGGACGCGAATGCGTCACACCGGCGGGCGCCGCCCCACCGTCTCGGCCGGGGCGCTGGGCGGGCACGGCGCCCAGCTCGGCCGCTCCTGCCGGAATCCCGTCCTCCGTAGGATGCTCGGCGCCGAGCAGTTCCGCCAGCCGCTTCAGCCCGCGGTGTGCGGCCGTGCGCACCGCGCCGGGACGCTTGCCCAGCGTCCGGGCGGCGCTCTTCGCGTCCAGCCCGACGACCACGCGCAGGACGACGGCCTCGGCCTGGTCCTGCGGCAGCTGGGCGATGAGGGAGAGGGTGCGGCTGGTGGCGAGGGACTCCATCGCCTCGCCGGCCGTGTCGGACGCGGCGGGTTCCTCGACGAGTTCGCTCTCGTCGCCGCCGGGCACCGGGCGCCTGCCGCGCATCCGTATGTGGTCGAGCGAGCGGTTGCGCGCGATGCGGGCCGCCCAGCCGCGGAACCGGTCGGCGTCCCCGCTGAACTTCTCGAGGTCACGGGCTATCTGCAGCCAGGACTCGGACGCCACGTCCTCCGCGTCGGGCTCCCCGACCAGCGTCCGTATGTAGCCCAGCAGCCGCGGGTGCACGGCGCGGTACACAGTCCGGAAGGCGTCCTCGTCCCCGTCCTGTGCCGCGAGCACCGCGGCGGTCAGCTCCGCGTCGTCCCCCAGCACTCTCTCAACCCGCCCCGCTGATCCGTATCGCAGCTGGTCATCGCTGCCGCGCCACCCTGCGCGACTCAGCACGCTACGTGGTCGGACGGTACCGCGTCCATGACTTGTACAACCCGCAACCGTCTCCTGACGCAGCGCGGTGTGACAGAAAACGCACCGGTGGCGCTGACATGAGTACGGGGTCGCACCGCGGCTCCGTGGAAGACGGCCGGGGCCTCTCCTGTGGGGGGTGGCGGCCCCGGTCGTCGTCCCTCTCCCCTCCTCCGCCTGGCACGGACCGGCAAGGCCTGCGTGTGCGGGGGCACCGATCTTTTGAGGGACCAGCGCGTGGCCGAGGCGGCGCGCACCCCGGACCGACGACGCGAAGAGGACCGGCCTCGCCCCGTGGGGAGAAGCCGCCGCGGACGACCCGACCGGCGACACGCTCTTGCGTGGGCGGCTCGTTCCTCCGCGCGACATCGCCCTCGGCGTCCTGACCGATCTGACCGAACCGGAGACCGACCCTCTCGGGCTTCCCAACGCATCCCTCGTCCCCCGGCCCGACCGCCGCCGCCTGCGGATGGGCGCCCACCGCCTGATCCACCCGACCGACAGCGGCGAGCCGGTGGCACGGGTGGTGCACGTCGGACGTCGCTCCCCGCCCACGGCGCCTGAACGCCGCTGACGTCGGTCCGGGCTGTCCGGCACGGGTCGGGGCTCCGGGAGTCCGGTCCCGCCCCCCTTGCCCGTATCGAGGCTCCACGGCTCGAACAGGCCGGTGCGGCAGCCCCGGTCGTCGCTCCCCCGCCCACGCGCGGACCGGGCGCCGGAGTCCTCCGCCGGTGCCGGCGGATCAGCCGGGGGCGGAGTTGTCCCCCTTCGGCGCGCCCTTCGCGTTGCCGCTCCTGTTCCCGCCGGCGTTGCCGTTCGCGTTACCGTTCGAGCCGCTGCTCGCGTTACTTCCGGCGTTCCCGTTCGACCCGGCGTTCGCGTCGGTGCTCCCGCTCGACCCGCCGTTCGAGCCGCTGCTCGCGTTGCTGTCCGCCTTGCCGTTCCCCGGTGTCGGCCGCGCGGAGTTGCGGGCCTTGCCCTCCCCGGGCTGCGCGTCCCCCCTCTTCTCCTGGGACGCCGGTCCGAGCAGCGCGTCACAGTACGCGCGGACCTCCGCGGGTCCGCCCGCGGCCGATTCCAGCCGGTCGAACGCGGTGGAGTGGGTGGCCTTCCCGCCGTTCCCGGCCTTGCGGTACGCCTCGCAGAGCGCGCCGTCGCCCGGCCCCCGGGACGGACCTCCGGTGGGCTGCCCCGCTCCCGGAGCCGCCGTGGGAGGGCGCGGCGTCACGGAGCCGTCAGCGCCCCGGGCCGGTGCGGCGGGTGTCGCCGTAGCGCTGTGGACGGGACGTACGGGCTCCCGCGGATCGGGCCGGTCGAACGGGCTCGGCAGGACGCCCGAGTTGGCGGCCACCGCCACCCCGCCGAGCGTCGCCGCGATCACGAACCCGCCCAGCAGCATCCGGGCCGGGCGTGCGCGCCGCGCGGAGGCGGGCCGCCAGTCGTCGCGCCTGCGCCTCCTGAGCAGGGGGGTACGGGCGGCGTGCACTCCGCCGTCCCGCGCCGACCGGAACGCTTCGAGCGCCCGCTCCTCGTCCTCGGGGCGGACCGTTCCGGCGCGCTGCGCGGCTGCCAGGAACGCGGCCAACGCGGGTGTGTCCGGCAGCTTCTCCGGATCCGACGGCTGAGACGCGTATGTCATGGCTCCTCACCCAGCGTACGGCGCACGTCGTCCGTCACATCGCCCGGTCCGCTGCCCGGGGTCAACTGCTCGGCCAGCCTCTTGAGTCCGCGGTAGGCCGAGGTGCGTACCGCCCCCGAACGCTTGCCGAGCACGCGTGCCGCCGCCGGTCCGTCGAGGCCGACGACCACCCTCAGCAGTACGGCCTCGGCCTGTTCCCGGGGCAGCGTACGGATCATCGCCAGCGCCGCCTCGGTCGAGAGGGTCTCCAGCGCCGCGGCGGCCGTGTCGTGCCCGCCCGGCAGTTGCAGCACGTCCTGTTCCAGCAGTCCGGTACGCGGCCGGCGCGTCTGCTTCCTCAGGTGGTCGAGCGCGCGGTGACGGGCGATCATCGCGGTCCAGCCGCGGAACCCGGCACCGTCACCACGGAAACGTCCCAGGTCCCGGGCGATCTCCAGCCAGGCGTCGGAGGCCACGTCCTCGGCGTCCTCACCGACGAGGCCGCGTACGTAGACGAGGAGGCCGGGGTGCACCATGCGGTAGGCGGCGGCGAAGGCGTCCTCGTCCCCCTGCTGGGCGCGCTCGACGACAGCGGTGAGCTCGGCGTCGTACGTACGCCCGCGGCACTGCTCCCCGGCCTTGCCCACACATCTCCACTCAGAACCTGGTCCGGCACCGTCACCGTGCCGTCGTACGACCCTGCGGCGTCCGCCCCAACTCCGTTCACAGCACGGCCTATTACCCTCTGCGCCGGGACGCGCGGAAACGTCACAGGCCGCTGCCGCGCCCGCGCCCGGCACCCTGCGGACACCGCCGGACGGCCCGGCACGTGTGACACCGGAGGCCGGGACGTCGCTGGGTACATCGGGCCGTCCTCCACCGGCCCCGGCCGGTACACCCCCGCGTCCTGCCGAACACCCCGAGGCGCCGGAGCCCCTCGCCCTGACACGGGGGGCTCCGGTCCCGCACCGCGCGGCCCGGGCTCAGGACCTGCCGCGGGTCCGGCGTGCCATCACCGCGCGCAGCACGCGCCGTCCCTCGGTCGACAGTTCGAGCACCCGGAGCAGGCCCGCCCCGCTGCCGGGCGTGCCCGAGGTCTCCGCGAGCATGTCCAGGATCTGGATCTGGCGGCGCAGTTCACCCGTGACGAGCGGGCCGGCACCCTCGTCGTCGCCCGCCCGGCAGCGGCTGAGCAGAGCGGCGCCGTCCCCGGCCGCGCCCACGCCCGGGAGGTCGAACTGCCGGTGGATGTCCAGCGCGACGGACGAGCAGGCGTCGGCCCATCCCCGCAGCGGTCCCGCGGCGAAGTCGGAGGGCGCGGCTCCGAGCATCGCGCGGACCTGGACGGCCGGCCCGTCCGTGATGTCCACGCCCTCCAACGCCTCCCGGACGGCCACCAGCCGGTCTGCCCACTGCCGGCCGTCCTCGCAGCTCGCCCAGAGCGGGCGCAGCGGCTCCGGAGCCTCGCCCTCGGTGAGCAGCGGCAGGCAGCGGTCCAGACAGGCGAGCCCGCTCGCGGCCAGCCCTCGCTCGTCGGCAAGAGCGATCAGCTCCAGCAGGCTCATGGGCGTCTCCCCTCGGTCCGGAAGCCGGCTCCGTCGGGGACCGACACGGCCGGAACACAGCGGGACGCTGCGCTTCCTGTTACCGCGTACTGCGCCAGATGGCCGAAAATCGTCACTCATGCGGCCATGGAAGACGTCACGGAAGACGCCTGGACGAGCTCACCATGCCCCGGGCACCCCTGTGACGCCAGGAAATGCACGCCCGGCGGACGCTCCGGACGCCCATCGGGCAGGAGGGCGGGCAGGGGCCGCCCACGGACACTGTGACCGGTTTCCGCCCTACCGCAAAGCCTGGAGCGGACGTCCCGGAAGGGGACGTGGCGGTGACGGACGCTCCGCGGAGGGGCCGCAACCCCCGCCGCGCGGAACCACGCAGCCACACCCGCGCCGGCGCTTCGCTGAGCTCGGCGCTCTGCCGCGCGCCCCTCTCCGGGGCGCGCGGCACGCCGTACCCGGCGTCCGCTCAGCCGGAGGACGCGGTGCTGTCGGCGAGCTGGGTGAACTGCGCCCAGCTGAGCTTCGGCTTCCGCGGATCCCACAGCTTCTGGGAGATCGCGTTGAGCGGCATGCGGATGCCGTCGGCCACCTGCTGCGGAGTCTGCGCGTTCGGGAAGTCCCCCCAGACCGCGAACCGGCCGCCGAGGATCTGCTTCGAGTACCGCGCGGCCACCGGCTGGGTACCGCGCAGGACGAGCGGGGTCCACTGCTCGTAGATCCGCTGCCCCGTCGGGTAGACGAAGTCGTTGGGCTGGCCGAGCACGTAGTAGAGGTACTCGTCGTTGAGGTTGATCACCTTGCGGCCCTCGGCCAGGTACTCCTGCGGCGGCCGGGCGCCGATCTCCTTGCCCGTCCAGTACTCGACCTCGATGCCCTGGTCTGCGGTGACCGTGCCGCCGGTGAAGAAGCCGTCGTTCCACGCCTTCGGGATCTTCCGTGCGTCGCGGACGACCGCCGCCCGGTCGTTCAGCCAGCCCTCCGCCAGGTCCTGGACCGTGGCACCGCTCCCGTACTTCTCGCGGGCGGCGGCGGCCAGCTGCGGGTAGGAGGCCTGCGGACTGCTGACGGTGAGCGCCTGGTACTCGTCCGCGCCGACGTGGAACCACCGCCCCGGGAAGAGCTCGGTGTACTCGCGCAGCAGGTCGTCGACGATCCGGGCCGCTTCGGGCTTCGAGATGTCGATGGCGCCCTGCCGGGGCGTGCCCTGGGTGTTGCGCAGCTGGAGATCGGGGTGGGCCCGCAGGACGGCGCCCAGGTGCCCGGGCGAGTCGATCTCGCCCACCACCGTGATGTGGAGGCTCGCGGCGAGCTTCAGGATCCGGCGGACCTCGGCCTTGGTGAGGTGCTCCGCGGAGACGACCTCCGGATGGGAGTCTGACTCGATGCGGAAGGCCTGGTCGTCGGAGAAGTGCAGGCCGAGCTGGTTGAGCTTGAGGTCGGCCATCTCCCGCAGCCGGTCCTCGATCCAGGCGGCGGAGTAGTGCTTGCGCGCGATGTCGAGGTTGAGCCCGCGCTGGGGACGGTCGGGGGCGTCCCGCACCACGCCCTCGGGCATGGTGCCGTCGGCGTTGAGCGACTGCCTGAGGGTGCGGGTCCCGTAGAAGACGCCCGCCTCGTCGGGGCCGCTGATCGTGACCCGGCCGCCCTCGGCCTTCAGGGTGTACGACTCCGGAGCACCCCGCCCGGGGGTCCCGAGCGCGAGTTCGACGTCGCCCGCCCGCGCCGCGGTCTCGCCCCGGTAGCGGATCTTCAGCTCCTTGGCCAGCAGCTGCGCCTCGTCGGTGAGCTGGGGGTCGGCGGCGACGACGCCGCTGTCACCGGACGGCTTCCAGCCGGGGCCGCGCGCGGGAGTGTGCTCGCGGACGGCCGGTATCGTCCGCGGCGCCGTGGAGAGCGGGTAGCTCCGGGTGGGTGACGGCGAGGCGGAGGCGGACGACGAGGAGGCCGCGCCGTTCCGGGGCCCCGAACCGGATCCGTCGGGCCAGACGACAACGGTGAGGGTGACGGCGGCTACCGCCGTGACGGCCGCGCCGGCCACCAGGGCTCCACGTGAGGGCGACATCGGTCAGAATCCTCCGGATCGAGGGAGAAAGAGATCAAAGATAGGGAGAAAGTCGGGCAATCTTCCCATTGGTTCGTCCATCAGGCGTTCCGAAACTCTCCCGTACGGGTGAATTTCGCGCACGATTCGGGCGCTTGTCGCCCGGTCTCGTTAGCGTTACGGCACATTCGTCTCGGCCTTCACTCCTGTCCCGAGCAACCTCGCCGCTCCACGGCCCGTCTCCCCGGGCACAGCCGTCATCGATTTCGAGGAGTTTCCGCTGTCCAGGTCCAGCGAGCCCCACGCCGGCCTGCCGGAGCGACCGCGGCCGGCCGGGCGCCCGGCCCTTCCCGTCCAGAGCCGCGGACCCGCACAGGTCCCGGAGGAGATCCCGGCGGAGCACCGGGTTCCGCAATCAGTGTCGGGGAGCGGACGCGTAAACGCCTACTCGAGCGGACTCGACCGCTTCAACGCCTGGCCGGAAGAGTTCGCCGAGGCGGCCCTGCTGGAGTGCTGCGGCAGCCGGCGCTGGGCGCTGCGGATGGCGGCCCACCGCCCGTACCCGGACCTCGGCTCCCTGCTCGCCGCCTCCGACGAGGCGGGGTACGACCTCGCACCCGCCGACATCGCCGAGGCGCTCGCCGCGGAGAGCGCCACCTGCCTGCACCACGCCGCGCCCCGCGCCGCCCATCTGGCGCTCCGGGCCGCGCACGCCGCCTACGAGAGCCGCTTCGGCCACGTCTTCGTGATCTGCCTGGACGGCCTGCCGCCCTCCCAGCACGTGGACCAGGTGCTGGCGGCCATCCGCACCCGGCTCGCGCACGACCCGGACGAGGAGCGGGCGCTCACGGCGGAGGAGACCCGGCGACTCGCCCGGGCCCGCCTCACGGAACTGGTGGCGGCGGCGGGCCGGGACCACAGCCCGTTCCGACCCGTGGCATATGGTCCGCGATAGCCCGTCCGTGCCTCTTTGATTGCCACATTGATCACACCAGAGGCCCCGCCGCCATGGAACCGACAAAGCGTCGCTACGATGGCCGGGGCCGGTGGACCGTACCCGGCCGGGTCAGACCGACAGTCAAGCCGGCCGGCCCCAATCCCCGCTCCCGGAGGGTTCTTCCGTGCCGGCTGGAACGCTGTACCGCGGCCGGGAAGGCATGTGGTCCTGGGTGGCTCATCGAGTCACCGGTGTCCTCATTTTCTTCTTCCTGTTCGTACACGTCCTGGACACCGCTCTCGTGCGTGTCTCCCCCGAGGCGTACGACGACGTCGTGGCCACCTACAAGACCCCGCTCGTGGCGCTGCTCGAGTACGGCCTGGTGGCCGCGATCCTCTTCCACGCGCTGAACGGTCTCCGCATCGTCGCCGTGGACTTCTGGTCCAAGGGCGCCCGTTACCAGAAGCAGATGCTGTGGACCGTCATGGGCATCTGGATCGTGCTGATGGCCGGGGCCCTGTACCCCGTCCTCGGTCACGCCGTACGCGAAGTCTTCGGGAGCTGAGGCCGATGTCCACCGAGACACCCACGTCCGCGATCGGGGACGTCGAAGGCGTGAGCCTGTACGACGTCGACCACCCCGCCCCGGTGATCGAGCCCCCGCGCAAGCGCACGGGCAAGACCCCCAAGGGCTCGCGCACGAACTTCGAGATGTACGCCTGGCTCTTCATGCGCCTGTCGGGCATCGTGCTGGTCGTTCTCGTCATCGGCCACCTGCTGATCCAGCTCGTACTGGACGGCGGCGTCTCCAAGATCGGCTTCGCCTTCGTGGCGGGCCGCTGGGCCTCGCCGTTCTGGCAGGTCTGGGACCTGGCGATGCTGTGGCTCGCCATGCTCCACGGCGCGAACGGCCTCCGTACGGTCATCAACGACTACGCCGAACGGGACAACACCCGCTTCTGGCTGAAGATGCTCCTGTACACCGCCACGGTGTTCACCGTCCTGCTGGGCACGCTGGTGATCTTCACCTTCGACCCGAACATCCGCTAGGCGCCGGGACAGAGGGACCAGAGGAAACCATGCAGATCCACAAGTACGACACCGTCATCGTCGGGGCCGGCGGGGCCGGCATGCGCGCGGCCATCGAGTCGACCAAGCGCAGCCGCACCGCCGTGCTGACGAAGCTCTACCCCACCCGCTCCCACACGGGCGCCGCGCAGGGCGGCATGGCCGCCGCGCTGGCCAACGTGGAGGAGGACAACTGGGAGTGGCACACCTTCGACACGATCAAGGGCGGCGACTACCTGGTCGACCAGGACGCCGCCGAGATCCTGGCGAAGGAGGCCATCGACGCCGTCCTCGACCTGGAGAAGATGGGCCTGCCGTTCGGCCGTACGCCCGAGGGCAAGATCGACCAGCGACGGTTCGGCGGTCACTCCCGCAACCACGGCGAGGCCCCGGTCCGCCGCGCCTGCTACTCGGGCGACCGCACCGGCCACATGATCCTCCAGACGCTGTACCAGAACTGCGTCAAGGAGGGCGTGGAATTCTTCAACGAGTTCTACGTCCTGGACCAGCTGGTCGTCGAGGAGAACGGCGTCAAGAAGTCCGCCGGCGTCGTCGCCTACGAGCTGGCCACCGGCGAGATCCACGTCTTCCAGGCGAAGGCGGTCATCTACGCCTCGGGCGGCACCGGCAAGTTCTTCAAGGTGACGTCGAACGCGCACACCCTGACCGGTGACGGTCAGGCCGCCTGCTACCGCCGGGGTCTGCCGCTGGAGGACATGGAGTTCTTCCAGTTCCACCCGACGGGCATCTGGCGCATGGGCATCCTGCTGACGGAGGGCGCCCGCGGTGAGGGCGGCATCCTCCGCAACAAGGACGGCGAGCGCTTCATGGAGAAGTACGCGCCGGTCATGAAGGACCTCGCGTCCCGTGACGTCGTCTCCCGCTCCATCTACACGGAGATCCGTGAGGGCCGCGGCTGCGGACCCGAGGGCGACCACGTCTACCTCGACCTCACGCACCTCCCGCCGGAGCAGCTGGACGCGAAGCTCCCGGACATCACGGAGTTCGCGCGCACGTACCTCGGCATCGAGCCCTACACGGACCCGATCCCGATCCAGCCGACCGCGCACTACGCCATGGGCGGCATCCCGACCAACGTCGAGGGCGAGGTGCTGGCCGACAACACCACCGTCGTCCCGGGCCTGTACGCCGCCGGCGAGGTCGCCTGTGTCTCCGTGCACGGCGCCAACCGCCTGGGCACCAACTCGCTGCTCGACATCAACGTCTTCGGACGCCGGTCGGGCATCGCCGCCGCCGAGTACTCCGCGAAGAACGACTACGTCGAGCTTCCCGAGAACCCGGCGCAGATGGTCCAGGAGCAGGTCGAGCGGCTGCGCAACTCGACGGGCACCGAGCGGGTGCACACACTCCGCACGGAGCTGCAGGAGTGCATGGACGCCAACGTGATGGTGTTCCGCACCGAGCAGACCATCAAGACGGCGGTCGAGAAGATCGCCGAGCTGCGCAAGCGCTATCTCGACGTGTCCATCCAGGACAAGGGCAAGCGGTTCAACACCGACCTGCTGGAGGCCATCGAGCTGGGCAACCTGCTCGACCTGGCCGAGGTCATGGCGACCTCCGCGCTGGCCCGCAAGGAGTCCCGCGGCGGTCACTACCGCGAGGACTACCCGAACCGCGACGACGTCAACTTCATGCGCCACACCATGGCGTACCGCGAGGTCGCGGACGACGGCACCGAGTCGATCCGGCTCGACTACAAGCCGGTCGTCACGACCCGCTACCAGCCGATGGAGCGTAAGTACTGATGGCTACCCCGACCCTGGACAAGACCGACAAGGCCGAGGCGGGCTTCGCCGACTCCCCCTACATCACGGCCACGTTCCGGATCCGCCGGTTCAACCCCGAGGTCTCCGACGAGGCCCAGTGGCAGGACTTCGAGATCCTGATCGACCCGAAGGAGCGTGTCCTCGACGCCCTTCACAAGATCAAGTGGGAGCTCGACGGCACCCTGACGTTCCGCCGCTCCTGCGCGCACGGCATCTGCGGCTCCGACGCGATGCGGATCAACGGCAAGAACAGGCTCGCCTGCAAGACGCTGATCAAGGACATCAACCCGGAGAAGCCGATCACGATCGAGGCCATCAAGGGCCTCACGGTCCTCAAGGACCTCGTGGTCGACATGGACCCGTTCTTCCAGGCGTACCGCGACGTCATGCCCTTCCTGATCACCAAGGGCAACGAGCCGACGCGTGAGCGCCTGCAGTCCCCCGAGGACCGTGAGCGCTTCGACGACACCACCAAGTGCATCCTGTGCGCCGCGTGCACGTCCTCGTGCCCGGTGTTCTGGAACGACGGCCAGTACTTCGGCCCGGCGGCCATCGTCAACGCGCACCGGTTCATCTTCGACTCGCGTGACGAGGGCGGCGAGCAGCGCCTGGAGATTCTCAACGACCGTGACGGTGTGTGGCGTTGCCGCACGACGTTCAACTGCACGGACGCCTGCCCCCGTGGCATCGAGGTCACCAAGGCGATCCAGGAAGTGAAGCGCGCGCTCATCACCCGCCGCTTCTGACCCGCGGGTTACCCGACAGGCCCCGTCCTGCGCACCGACCGTGCGGAAGGCGGGGCCTCTTGGTGCGTCGGGCGGGCCGGGACGGTACGGTCATGCGGAGCCGGTCGCCGGCTCGCCTCTCCCGGCGCAGCACGGCACGGGGGCACAAGGCTCGAGGGAGAACGGGGAACGTCGTGAGCGATCCGAGTCCGTACGCGGACGACTCGTACAAGTGGGGCCCGCCCCAGCCGCCGGGCAACCCGCCCACGATGCCGGACGGCCAGGCCTACGGCTACCCGGCGCAGGGTGCCGCTCCCGCGTACGGCTACCCGCAGCCGATCCCGGAGTCCGCCACCCAGCCCGGTCCCGGGTACGGCTACCCGGGCGGCGGGCCGATCCAGCCCGCGGGCCGGCCCGGTGGCGTACCGATGCTCTCGTTCGGTGACATCACCGTCATGAACGACGGCATCGTGACGCCCTCGGGGACGATGCCTCTCAAGGGTGCGGTGTGGACGGCGACCGACATGTCGCGCACCGAGGAGAAGATCCCGACCGTGGGCATCGTGCTGGCCGTCGTCTTCGCGCTGTTCTGCCTGATCGGGCTGCTCTTCCTGCTGATGAAGGAGAAGAGGACGACGGGGTTCGTCCAGGTCACGGTCACCAGCGGCGGCCGGCACCACTCGACGATGATCCCGGCGACGGGTCCGGAGACCTTCCAGATGGTCATGGCGCAGGTGAACACCGCCCGTTCGATGAGCGCCTGAGCCCTGTCCGGCCCTTCCGCCGCCGGGCGCCGGGTCCGGCGGGCGGATCCCCCGGATAGCCTGGGGCCTGTGGTGAAGGACGAGAACAGCCCCGCGGGTCCGGACGAGGCGCGGCCCGCCGGCGACGGCCGGTCGGCCAAGGCGCCGAAGAGCGAGCAGACCCGGACCCTGATCCTGCGGACCGCGCTGCGGCTCTTCGCGGAGCGGGGCTACGACCGGACGACGATGCGGGCCATCGCCCAGGAGGCCGGGGTCTCCGTCGGGAACGCGTACTACTACTTCGCCTCGAAGGAACACCTGGTCCAGGGCTTCTACGACCGGATCGCCGCCGAGCACGAGGCGGCCGTCCTGCCGGTCCTCGCCGGCGACCCGGACCTCACCGTACGGATCCGCGGGGTGCTGCTCGGCTGGCTGGACGTGGCCGCTCCCTACCACCGGTTCGGGGCCCAGTTCTTCAAGAACGCCGCCGACCCGGACAGCCCGCTCTCCCCGTTCTCGCAGGAGTCGGTCGCCGCGCGGGAGGCCGCGATCTCGATCCACCGGCGGTGCCTGGCCGGCGCCTCCACCCGCCCCGACCCTGAACTCGAGCACATACTGCCGCAGTTGATGTGGCTGATGCAGATGGGCCTGGTGCTCTTCTGGGTCCACGACCGGTCCGAGGGCGCCGAGCGCAGCAGACGGCTCGTCGAGCGCACGGCGCCGCTGGCCGCGCGGGCGATCGCGCTGTCCCGGTTCCGGGTGCTGCGCCCTCTGGTCCGGCAGATCCACGCCGTCCTGCTGGAGTTCATGCCCGGGGCCGCCGCACGCCCGTCAGCCGGTGCAGGACCCGGCTGACGGGGATCCGTACCCCGACGGGCCGGCCCACGGGGCCTGCCGCCGGGGTACGGCTGCCGTCAGATCCAGCTGAGTTCCCACAGCCGCCAGAGGCCGGTGCCGTCGGAGAGGTACTGGGACCCTGACACGGCCGCCTTGCTGACGACGTAGTCCTTCTTCTGCCACAGCGGGACGAGCGGTACGTCCTCACCCACCAGCTCCTGCAGCTCCTTGAAGTCGGCCGAGGTCCGGCTGCGGTCGCCGTACTGCTGCGTCGCCGAGATCAGGGCGTCCATCCTCCTGCTGGCGTAGCCGTTGTGGAGGCTGCTGTCGCGGCCGACCAGCGGCTGGCTGAAGGTGTCGGAGTCGGGGTAGTCGGGCAGCCAGCCGACCGTGTACGCGTCGTACTTCCCGGCCGCGTAGCCCTTCTGGAAGGCCTGCCACTCCACGGCCTTGTCGGTGACCTGGAACAGCCCGTCCTTCTCCAGCTGACGGATCAGCTCGGCCGTCTCGTCCTTGTTGGCGTCGTCGTCGCGGTGGCCGAAGGTGATGTGCAGCGGGATGTCCACACCGGCCTCCTCCATCAGCTTCCTGGCCTTCTTCGGGTCGGGCTGCGGGTAGGCGTCGAAGAAGGGGGTGCTGTGGCCGATGTAGCCCTGCGGGATCAGCGAGTAGAGCGGGGCGACGGTGCTCCGGTAGACATCGGAGACCAGCGGCCCCCGGTCGATGATCCAGGCGATGGCCTGGCGGACCCTGTTGTCGGAGAGGGCGGAGTCCGCGCGGACGTTGAAGACGAGGTTGCGGATCTCGGCACTCTCCGCCTCGGTGACGCGCTGCTCGGTGTCTGCCGGGTCGAGTCCGGCCAGCTTGTCCGCGGGCAGCTGACGGTGCGTGACGTCGACGTCTCCGGCCTCCCAGGCCCTCTGCAGTTCGTCGGAACCGTCGAAGTAGCGGATGTCCACCGCCCCGCCCGTCTTCGTGATCGCGCCCTTGTACGCCGTGTTGGGCACGAGTTCCGCCCGGACGCCGGGCTCGTACGCCTTCAGGAGGTACGGGCCCGAACCGTCGACCTGGTCGCCGGTGCGCAGCTTGTCCTTCGGGTACCGGGCGGGATCGACGATGGATCCGGCCCCCGTGGCGAGCTTCTGCGGGAAGGTCGCGTCCCGGGACGCGAGGTTGAACGTGATGGTGCGGCCCTCGGTCACGATGGTGTCGAGGCTCGGGAAGAGCACCGAGGGCCCGGCGTCCGCCTTGATCCTGAGCATGCGCTCGAAGGAGTACTTGACGTCCCCGGCCGTGATCTTGGTCCCGTTGGAGAAGGTCAGGTCGTCCCGCAGCGTGCACCGGTAGGTCTGGAGCTTCTGACCCACGAAGTCGCAGCGCTCGGCCGCGTCCGGTTCCGGCACGATCGCCCCGGACCTGAACGTCAGGAGGGACTGGTAGAGGTTGCTGTAGATCGCCCAGGAACCGGCGTCGTACGCGCCGGCCGGGTCGAGGGACGTGACCTCGTCCGACGTCCCGACGGTGACCGGGGTGGTGTTCTCCTCTTCCGAGGGGAGAAGTTGCCAGGCACCGACGCCTGCGATGACCAGAACCGCGAAAATCGCGAGAATCCGTACCCGGACCGACCGCATGTGCCGTGCTCTCCCTTACCAGCCCCACCTCGGCCCGTGTGCTCAGAACGCACACCGCCGCATGTTCACCTCACTTAATCACACGATATTCACACCTGGAAGAGCAAATGGGGCACTCGCAGCAACTTGTTCGATAAACGGCACCGGCAGAACGCGAATCGGCGGCGGAACGGCCCCCCGGCGGGCGATTCTTCCGCCGGGGGGCCGTGACGCGTGACTCCCGTGGCCATGCGGGCAGTTGAGCGGGCGCGCGGTCCGTTCAGGCCTGACGGGAGGCGAGTTCCACGATGGTGATGTCCGAGGGCGCCCCCACCCGCACGGGCGGGCCCCAGGCGCCCGCGCCGCGCGACACGTAGAGCTGGGTGTCGCCGTAGCGCTCGAGCCCCGCGACCGTGGGATTGGCCAGTCCGGCCAGCAGATTGCCGGGCCAGAGCTGTCCGCCGTGCGTGTGGCCGGAGAGCTGCAGGTCCACCCCGTACGCGACCGCGTCGTCGATGACGACGGGCTGGTGCGCGAGGAGGACGGAGGCGCGGTCCCGGTCCCGGTCGCCGAGCGCACGCCCGAAGTCGGGGCCCTGGCCCTCGCTCTCACCCGCGACGTCGTTGACCCCCGCGAGGTCGAACCCGGCGATCTCGACCCGGGCGTTCTCCAGGGGGCGCAGCCCCAGCTCACGTACGTGGTCGACCCATTGGGCCGCACCGGAGAAGTACTCGTGGTTGCCGGTGACGAAGTAGCTGCCGTGCCGTGCCTCCAGCCCGGCGAGCGGTTCGGCGGCGGAACCGAGGTCGGCCACGGATCCGTCGACGAGGTCGCCGACGACGGCGACCAGGTCGGGCTGTGCCGCGTTGATCGAGTCGACGATCCGCCGGGTGTGCGCCCGGCCCAGGACGGGGCCGAGGTGGATGTCACTGACGACGGCGATCCGGAAACCGTGCGCGGAGCGCGGGAGTTTCGCGAGCGGCACGGTGATCCGCTCGGTCCGGGGTCCGCGCAGCACTCCGTACGTGCCGTACCCGACGGTGCCGAGCCCGGCGAGGGCGGCGGCGCCACCGACCGCGCGCGCGACGAACAGCCGCCGCGAGGGATCGGCGACCGAAGGGGCTTCGGGCGCCGCCGGGGCTTCGGGCGCCGCCGTGCGGGGCGAGGTCTCCGTGGACGTACCGGTGGCGCCGGCCATGCCGTCGGCGGCGCCCGCGGTCCTCTCCGCACGCGTGGGCGCCCCGGTGTCCGCGGGGCTCCCCGTGACCGCCTCCGCCTCCGCCTCCGCGCCGTCCGTCACGGGTCCGGCCGCAGCGCCCGCCCGGCGGGCCGTCAGACGGCGCAGCACGGGGCGTACGGCCTCGCCGACGAGCAGGGCCAGAGTCAGGTAGAGGAGCGCGGCCAGCCACAGGAACCCGGGCCAGGCCAGCACCTGCTGCACCACGAACGGGAAGCCCGCACGGCCCGACACCAGGGCGCCGAGGCTCAGGAGCGGCAGGACGAACGCGGCGGCCGTACCCGCTCGGCGCGCCGGGCCTCCCGGCGCCGTCGTGTCCCCGATCAGCCTGCGCCACACGTAACGGTGCACACCGACGAGCAGCGCGAGAACCGCGACCGCCACCCCCACGAACACCACGACCACGTACGTTCCCCCGCCTTCCGGTACCTGTGCCGCCCGCTCACGCGCCGGCCTGATGTGTCACGCGCCCAAGCCTTCCGCACGGTTCACGCGGGGCTCGCGGGCCCCCGTCCCCCGAGCCGTCATGACCCGGACGGAAGATCCTGGCGCCGCAAAGCCCTGACGCCACGGAACCCGATGACTCCGACGGCCGTCCCCAGAAGAAACGACGTGACGGCGAGCAGCAGATGGACCCAGAAGTACGCGGTCGGGTCGCCGGCGTCGTCGAAGGCGAGCCCGCTGCCGTCCTTCCAGAGGTTCTTGACGAAAGTGACCCAGATGAACCAGCTCCACACCCCGAAGGCGAGCAGGAACCAGGAAACGGGGCGGCTGAGCTTCATGGAATCAGTATCGCCGCCGCCCCCGGGGCGGACCGCGCGGGGTGGGCCGTACCGGCGGTACGCACGGCGGGTCAGGTCGTCCGTACTCCTCTCCCCGACAACGCCCTGTACGTTTCCGACCGTGCCTGCTCTGAAAAAGACCGTGATGACGGTCCTCTCTGCCGCATTGTTGTCCGTAAGTGTCATCAGTCCCGGGGTGGCGGCCGACAAGGACACGACCGACGACACCCAGCCGAAGCCGACCGGCCCGATGTCGACCGTGGGCGGCAAGCGCCTGGGCGAGATGGGTACCCAGGTGACTCTGGGCCCCGGCGCTCCGGTCCTGCCGAAGGACCTCACCGCCCGGTCGTGGATCGTCGCGGACGCGGAGAACGGCCAGGTCCTGGCCGCGCACAACGCCCACTGGCGGCTGCCCCCGGCCTCCACGCTGAAGATGCTCTTCGCCGACACGGTCCTGCCCGCCCTGCAGCCGAAGAGCATGACCCACACGGTGACCGAGCAGGAGCTCGCCGGGATCGGCGAGGGGAGCAGCCTGGTGGGCCTCAAGGAGGACCACGCCTACACCGTCCACGACCTGTGGCTCGGGGTGTTCCTCCGCTCCGGCAACGACGCGGTGCACGTCCTGTCGTCGATGTACGGCGGGGTCGACGCGACGGTCGCGGCCATGCAGCGCCACGCCGACGAACTGCAGGCGCTCGACACCCACGTCGTCTCCCCCGACGGCTACGACGCCCCCGGGCAGGTCTCCAGCGCCTACGACCTGACCCTCTTCGCCCGCAGCGGGCTGCAGAAGGCGGACTTCCGTGAGTACTGCGCCACGGCCAGCGCGGAGTTCCCCGGCGAGCAGAAGAAGGGGAAGAAGCGCGAGAGCTTCGAGATCCAGAACACCAACCGCCTGATCACCGGGGACATCGGGGTGGATCCCTACCGGGGCATCGCCGGGGTCAAGAACGGCTACACCACCCATGCGGGCAACACCTTCACCGGGGTCGCCGAGCGCAACGGCAAGGTGCTGCTCGTCACCGTCATGAACCCGTCGTCCGAGGTGAGCCACGCCGTCTACAAGGAAGCGGCCGGCCTGCTGGACTGGGGCTTCGCGGCGAGCGGCAAGGTGGCGCCGGTCGGCGAGCTGGTGCCGCCGAAGTCGGCCGAGATCGGTCCCGGCACCGGCAAGGGTGCCCAGCCCACCGGGGAGGAGTCGGCCGGGGCGGGGGCCACCAAGGTCGCCGCGGCCCCCGTCGCCACCGGATCCGGCGGGATCGGCATCGCGCTGTCGGTGGTCGGGGGGCTGCTCGTGGTCCTGGCCGGCGGGGTGTTCCTGGTCAACCGGCGCTGGCCGCTGCCGGACCTGGTGCGCCGTCTGCCGCGCCGGTGACGGTCCCCTCCCCGCTCGTCCTGCTGGGCGTCGCCGTCCAGGCCGCGCAGAACAGCAGCAGCTTCGCGCTGAAGTTGATCCACAGGAGCAGCGCGACCGGGACGCCGAAGGCGCCGTACATGCTCTTGGAGGCGACGCCGCTCATGTAGCTGCCCAGCAGGAGCTTCAGGAGCTCGAAGCCGACGGCGCCCAGGAGTGCCGCGACCATCAGGCGCCGCCGCGGCGGCTCCACCCCGGGCAGCAGGGTGAGCAGGTAGAGGAGCAGGAGGAAGTCGGCGAACACGGCCACGGCGAGGGCGGCCACCTGGAGCAGCACACCGCCCACGCCGTGCTCGGGGACGCCGAGCAGATCGGCGGTCCAGCCGACGGCGGTGGAACCGGCGGTGGACGCGCCGAGCGTCACGAGTGCCGCGCCGCCGAGCCCGACCAGCAGCCCGGCGTCCTTGAGCTTGCGGACCACCGGATTGCCGTCGTCGGCGTCGTCCTTCCCCCAGACGGCCCGCAGGCACTCCCGCATCGAGCCGATCCAGCCGATACCGGTGAAGAGCAGCAGAGCACCGGCGACCAGACCGACCGTGCCCGCGTGGGCCACCAGGTTGTCCATGCCGAGCTGGTCGGAGATCCCCGGGACCTGCTGGGCGAGCTTGTCCTCGATCGCCCGCAACTGGCCGTCGGAGAGCAGGGCGGCACCGATCGCCGCCCCGACCGCGATGAGCGGGAACAGCGCCAGGAAGCTGAGGAACGTGATCGCCGCGGCGAGCCTGGCCCAGTGGGCCCGTTCCAGGGTCTCGTAGGAGCGCCAGGCGTGCGTCTCCATCAGCCGTGCGAGGGGCGGCCCGATGACGGGGAGTTTTGTGAGCCAGTCCATGCCGTACGCGTACCCCTCCGGGCCCGGAAAACCGAGGCGCCGTGCCTCCGTGGTGGCCGATCACCCATTTCGGTGAGTGCTGTAACAAATCCCTCAAAAGGGTTTTCCCGGGCTATACGGTCACCCTCATGTCCGTCGACACGGTGTCCATGACCGGCTGGGGCCGCACCGCCCCGACGACCGCGCTGCGGTTCCGCCCCCGTACGTACGAAGAGGCCGTCGTCGCCGTGCGGGGCCGCGGGCCGCGGGGGGTCGTCGCCCGCGGGCTGGGCCGCGCCCACGGCGACGCCGCCCAGAACGCGGGCGGTTCCGTCCTGGACATGACCGCGTTGAACCGGATCCGCGCGGTCGACGCGGTCGGGGGCACGGTGGTCTGCGAGGCGGGAGTGAGCCTGCACCACCTGATGCGGGTGCTCCTGCCGCTCGGCTGGTTCGTGCCGGTCACCCCCGCGACCCGCCAGGTCACCGTCGGGGGCGCGATCGGCTCCGACGTCCACGGCAGGAACCACCGCTCCGCCGGCTCCTTCGCCCGTCACGTGCGCTCCCTGGACCTGCTCACGGCCGACGGCGAGGTGCGCACGGTGCTGCCGGGGACTCCGCTGTTCGACGCGACCGCGGGTGGCCTCGGACTGACCGGCGTCATCCTCTCCGCCACGCTGGCCTTCCGACGCGTCGCCACCTCGCTGATGTCGGTCGACACCGAGCGCGCCGCCTGCCTGGACGACGCGATGGCCCGGCTCGCCACCTGGGGCGAGCGCGCCCCGTACGCGGCGGCACGGATCGATCTCCTGGCGCACGGGAGGGCGGCCGGACGCGCCGTCCTCACCCGGGGGGAGCACGCACCCCTTGACGCACTCCCGGCGCGCGCCCGGCACAGCCCGCTCACCTTCCGCACCGGGCAGCTGCCCGCCGCCCCGCTCCTGCCCGCCGCTCTGCTCGGGGGGACCTCGGCCGCGCTGCTCAACGAGCTGCGCCACCGCAGTGCCCCCGTGGCACGGGCCGGGGAGCTCCGGAGGATCTCCTCCTTCTTCCACCCGCTGGACGCCCTGCCCCGCTGGAACCGCCTCTACGGCCGGGCCGGCTTCGTGCGCTACCAGTTCGCCGTCGGCCACGGCCAGGAGGAGACGGTGGCCCGCATCGTCCGCCGGCTCTCCGCCCGCCGCTGTCCCGCCTTCCAGGCCGTCCTCAAGCGGTTCGGCGCCCCGGGCCCCGGCTGGCTGTCCTTCCCGGTCCCCGGGTGGACGCTCTCCTTCGGGCTGCCCGCGGGCCTGCCCGGTCTGCCGCGGCTGCTCGACGGCCTCGACGAGGAGGTGGCGGGGGCCGGCGGCCGGGTCTGCCTGGCCAAGGACGCCCGGCTGCGCCCGGGCGTCGCCGCAGCGATGTACCCGCGGCTGGCAGCGTTCCGCGCCCTGCGCGAGGAGCTGGACCCGGACGGGGCCTTCCGGTCGGACCTGTCCCGCCGCCTCGCGCTCTGACCTCCGCCGGTGGTCCTCGACCGCCGCCCGCCGCCCGTCCGGCCGGCCATCCGTCCGGCCGTCCCGTTCCCGTCGCCAGGAGTTTCCATGAAGGACGCCTTCGGTGCCCCGCAGTCCCTGCTCGTCCTCGGCGGCACCTCCGAGATCGGACTGGCCACCGCGCGTCGGCTGATCGCCCGCCGCACCCGCACCGTCCGGCTGGCCGGCCGCCCCTCGCCCGCTCTGGAGCGGGCCGCCGCCGAGCTGCGCGAACTGGGTGCGGACGTCCGTACCGTCGCCTTCGACGCCCTCGACAACGCCTCGCACGAGGAGGTGCTCGGCAAGCTCTTCGCCGACGGCGACATCGACATGGTGCTGCTGGCCTTCGGCATCCTCGGCGACCAGGCGCACGACGAGGAGGAACCGCTCTCCGCGGTCCGGGTGGCGCAGACCAACTACACGGGAGCGGTCTCGGCCGGCCTGGTGTGCGGCGGAGCGCTCCAGGCGCAGGGCCACGGATCGCTGGTGGTGCTGTCGTCGGTGGCGGGTGAGCGAGCCCGGCGCGCCGACTTCATCTACGGCTCCAGCAAGGCGGGGCTGGACGTCTTCGCCCAGGGGCTCGGGGACGCGCTGCACGGGACCGGGGTGCACGTGATGGTCGTACGCCCCGGCTTCGTACGGTCACGGATGACGGCGGGGCGCGAGGAGGGACCGCTGTCCACCACGCCCGGCGCCGTCGCGGACGCCATCGTGACGGGCCTGCGGCGCCGCTCGGAGACGGTGTGGGTGCCCGGTGCGCTGCGGGTGGTCATGTCGGCCCTGCGGCACGTGCCGCGCCCGCTGTTCCGGCGGCTGCCGGTGTGACGCGGCCGGTCAGGGCCGCAGGGAGGGGTGTTCCACGGTCCATCCGCCCTGGGCCGGCACGGCGGACGCGCCGCCGCCGGCGCCGAACGGGAACTCGTTGATCTGGCGCCAGACGGCGTCCGGGCCCTGTTCGTAGAGCCCGAAGGAGCCGCAGGTCCAGGCCGCCTCGTACGAGGAGAGCTCCTCGTACGCGCGGTCCATCGCCTCCTCCGCGATGCCGTGCGCCACGGTGACGTGCGGGTGGTACGGGAACTGCAGCTCGCGGACCAGCGGTCCCGAGGGCTCCCGGACCCGCTTCTGGAGCCAGGAGCACGCCGAGGCGCCCTCGACGACCTGGACGTAGACGACCGGGGACAGCGGGCGGAAGGTTCCCGTGCCGGACAGCCGCATCGGGAAGGGGCGGCCGGCCGCGGCGATCCGGTCGAGGTGCGCCTCGACCGCAGGCAGGACGGCCGCCTCCGCCTCGGTGGGCGGGAGGAGGGTGACGTGGGTGGGAATGCCGTACGCGGCAGGGTCCCCGAAGCTCGCGCGCCGCTCCTGGAGCAGGCTGCCGTAGGGCTCCGGGACCGCGATCGAAACGCCAAGCGTTACGGTCCCCACATCGTTCTCCTCAATCGTCGATGGTCGATTTTCGGCCGCGACCGGCAGTCGTACCGACGCAAGTGTGCCGCCTCGGGCCGTGCTCCCGCCAGGGTCCTTGGACTCAGTGCTTGGCGGGCAGAAGGCCCATCCGGTCGTAGGCCAGCGCCAGCGTCTCGGCGGCGACGGCCCTGGCCTTCTCGGCGCCCTCGGCCAGGAGCGAGTCCAGCGTCTCCGGGTCGTCCAGATATTCCTGGGTGCGGTCGCGGAACGGAGTGACGAACTCCACCATCACCTCGGCGAGGTCGGTCTTCAGCGCGCCGTACCCCTTGCCCTCGTACTTCTGCTCCAGATCCGTGACGGCGGTGCCGGTGAGGGTGGAGTAGATAGTGAGGAGGTTGCTGACACCGGGCTTCTTCTCGGCGTCGTAGCGGATCACGGTGTCCGTGTCGGTGACCGCGCTCCTGACCTTCTTCGCGGTGGCCTTCGGCTCGTCCAGGAGGTTGATGAGGCCCTTCGGCGTGGACGCCGACTTGCTCATCTTGACCGCCGGGTCCTGGAGGTCGAAGATCTTCGCCGTCTCCTTGAGGATGTACGGCGACGGCATCGTGAACGTCTGCCCGTAGCGGCCGTTGAAACGCTCGGCGAGGTCCCGGGTGAGCTCGATGTGCTGGCGCTGGTCCTCGCCGACCGGGACCTGGTCGGCCTGGTACAGCAGGATGTCCGCGACCTGGAGGATCGGATAGGTGAACAGGCCCACGGTGGCGCGGTCCGCGCCCTGCTTGGCGGACTTGTCCTTGAACTGGGTCATGCGGGAGGCCTCGCCGAAGCCGGTGAGGCAGTTCATGATCCAGCCGAGCTGTGCGTGTTCGGGGACGTGGCTCTGGACGAAGAGCGTGCAGCGCGCCGGGTCGAGCCCGGCCGCCAGCAACTGGGCGGCGGCGAGACGGGTGTTGGCGCGGAGCTCCGCGGGGTCCTGCGGCACGGTGATCGCGTGCAGGTCCACCACCATGTAGAACGCGTCGTGGGACTCCTGGAGCGCCACCCACTGGCGGACCGCACCGAGATAGTTGCCGAGGTGGAACGAGCCTGCTGTGGGCTGGATTCCGGAGAGCACGCGGGGTCGATCAGAGGCCATGCACTCATTGTCTCAGGTGCGGGAGCGATCTCCGCCGAGCGGTGCGCGAAGAGGCGGGAGGCGGCGCCGCGGGGGCGCGCCGCGCTCCGCAGGTTTCCCCGTGCGGCATCCGACCGACGATACAAAGTGGGCACACCCCGCCCACGCCGCACGACGAACGGAGACCCCGTGCCGACCACGGAAACCGCCCTCGCCTCCGCCGAGGCGCACAGTGCGCACAACTACCACCCGTTGCCGGTCGTCGTCGCCTCGGCGGACGGTGCCTGGATGACCGACGTCGAGGGCCGCCGCTACCTCGACATGCTCGCCGGCTACTCAGCACTCAATTTCGGCCACGGCAACCGGCGTCTGATCGACGCGGCCAAGGCGCAGCTCGACCGGGTGACGCTCACCTCGCGGGCCTTCCACCACGACCGGTTCGCCGACTTCTGCGCGCGCCTCGCCGAGCTGTGCGGCATGGAGATGGTGCTGCCCATGAACACCGGCGCGGAGGCCGTGGAGACGGCGGTGAAGACCGCCCGCAAGTGGGGCTACCGCGTCAAGGGCGTGCCGGACGGGATGGCCAAGATCATCGTCGCGGCCGACAACTTCCACGGGCGGACGACGACGATCGTCAGCTTCTCCACGGACCACGAGGCGCGGGCCGACTTCGGCCCGTACACCCCCGGGTTCGAGATCGTGCCGTACGGGGACCTGACCGCGCTCGGGGCGGCCATGACCGAGAACACCGTGGCGGTGCTCATGGAGCCGATCCAGGGCGAGGCCGGGGTCCTGGTGCCGCCGCCCGGTTATCTGGCGGGGGTGCGCGAGATGACCCGGGAGCGGAACGTCCTGTTCGTCGCCGACGAGATCCAGTCGGGTCTCGGCCGTACGGGCAGGACGTTCGCGTGCGAGCACGAGGGTGTGGTGCCCGACATGTACGTACTGGGCAAGGCGCTGGGCGGTGGTGTGGTGCCGGTCTCCGCCGTGGTGTCGTCGGCCGCGGTGCTGGGCGTCTTCCACGCCGGGGAGCACGGGTCGACCTTCGGCGGGAACCCGCTGGCGTGCGCGGTCGCGCTGGAGGTGATGGCGATGCTGCGCACGGGCGAGTTCCAGCAGCGGGCGGCGGAGCTGGGCGACCACCTCCACCGCGAGCTGGCGCTGATGGCCGAGGGGGGCGCGGTCGAGGCCGTACGGGGACGGGGCCTGTGGGCGGGCGTCGACATCGCCCCGGCCCTCGGCACGGGCAGGGAGATCTCGGAGAAGCTGATGGCCCGCGGGGTCCTGGTCAAGGACACCCATGGCTCCACGATCCGGATCGCCCCGCCCCTGATGATCAGCAAGGAGGACCTGGACTGGGGGCTGGAGCAGCTCCGGGACGTCCTGCGCGGCTGAGCACCGGCCCGCCGTCCGGGCCGGCCCGGGCCCCGGGCCGGGGGAACGGGCCCCGGACCCGGGAACGGGCGCGGCACCCGTGCCCCGGGCTCGGCGCTCGCCCTTCGGGCTCGGGCGCGGGCGACGCCCAGGCCCGGGTTCGGCGCTCAAGACACTGGGCTCGGGCGCCGCGCTCGGGGACGCGGCACCCGAGCCCAGGCGTCGGGCTTCGGGCTCGGATCCGACGCCCGAGCCCCGGGCTCGGGCGCGAGCACCGCACTCATGCCCCGGGCTCGGGCGGGTGCGGCACCCGTGCCCCGGGCTCGACGTTCAGGACCCGGACCCAGGCATCAGGCTCGGGACCGGGTGCGGCACTCAGGCCCCGGGCTCGGGTGCTGCACCCGGCCCGGGATCCGGCGCTCGGCCCCGGCGCGTGCCCGGCCCCGGGCCCCGGGCGCCGCACGCGGCCCGCCCGGGGTCAGAGGATGACGTGGGGCAGGAAGCGGGCGTACTCGTCGGTGACCGGCCCCGCCGACTCCCGGATGCCGAGCCCGGCCGCCCGGTCCTCGACCACCCAGGCGCCGAGGACCACGCGGTTGCCCGCGAAGTCGGGCAGCGGCGCGCACTCCTGGTAGCAGCAGGCCTCGTCGCGGATCACCGGGGGGCTGCCCGGTGCGTGCACGGTGACCCCGGCGCCCTCGCGGCCGAGCAGCGGCTTGGAGACGTAGCCCGCCGCCCCGGCCGCCAGTTCGCGCGGGCCGTCGAGGTAGGCGGGCAGCAGGTTGGGGTGTCCGGGGTACAGCTCCCACAGGACGGCCAGCAGCGCCTTGTTGGAGAGGAGCATCTTCCAGGCGGGCTCGATCCAGCAGGTCGTGCCGGTACCGCCGCCGTTGTCGAGGGTGTCCAGGACGTGCGGCCCGAACCGGTCGGTCGCCAGCCACTCCCACGGGTAGAGCTTGAAGCAGCTGCGGATGAAGCGGAGGCGCTCGTCGACGAAGCGGCCGGCCAGCCGGTCCCAGCCGATCCGTTCCACGGAGAGGGCCTCCGTGCTGATGCCGGCCTGCTCGGCGGTCTCCCGCAGATAGGCGACCGTCATCAGGTCCTCGCCGAGCTCGTCACCGTCGGAGTGGGCGAAGTGCACCGGCCCCGGCGGCAGGAGGGGTGCCTGCCGCTTCCACGCGTCGACGAGGCGTTCGTGCAGCGAGTTCCACTGGTCGGCGCCGGGGAAGCGCTCCTCCATCCAGAACCACTGGGGGCCGGCCGCCTCCAGGAGGGAGGTGGGGGTGTCGGCGTTGTACTCCAGCAGCCGGGCCGGACCCGACCCGTCGTACCGCAGGTCGAAGCGGCCGTACAGCGAAGGGAGTTCGTCGCGGCGGTGCCACGACTCGGCGATCAGCCCCGCGAGCCGGCCGTCGGTGATGCCGAGGTCGGCGAAGCGGTCGTGCGCGACGATATGCGCAGCCGCGGCCAGGCACATCGTGTGGAGCTCCTCCACGACCTCCTCCAGCGCCTCGACCTCGGGCAGTGAGAAGACGTAGTAGGCGCTCTCGTCCCAGTAGGGGCGCAGCGATCCGTCCGGGTAGCGGGTCAGGGGGTAGATCAGGCCCTGCTCCTCGACGGTCCGTTGCCACCCGGGACGTGGCTCGATGGTGCGGCGCTCCACCGGGTTCAGCCGCCGCCGGTCCGGGAGCTGCCGAAACCGCCCCGGTCGACCGCGGACTTGTCGAAGCTACCGCCGGAGACCTTGCCCCGGCTGCTGCTGCCCCCGTAGTAGTACGAGCCGCTGCCGCTGCTGTCCCGGCATTCGTAGGAGGGCAGTTCCTCCCGGGTCACCGGGTCGACACACCGCCTGTCGGGGTCCGAGCCGCACGCGGTGAGCGTCGCCGCGAGCATTCCCACGCCGCCGAGCACCACCGTGCTCGACCGCAGCCTGCGCCTGATCATGTCGTTCCGTCCCCCGTCCGTCGGTAAGCCTTCCACTGTCCGTCGACCGCCCGGACGTTCAGTCAGATTAGATGGCCGGTCGGTGGGGCCGGAACCCGGTGGTACGCCGGAGCCGCCCCGACCGGCCGCCGCGGTTCACGGCAGTACCCGGCACAGGGCGTCCAGCGCTCCGGCCCAGCCGCTCTCCGAGGGCGAGCCGTATCCGATCACGAGGCCGTCGCGGACCGGCTCCGCCTCCCGGTGCCGGAACCGCGAGAGCCGTTCCAGCGCGAGGCCCTGCCAGGCCGCCGCCCGCACCACCGACTGCTCGGTTCCCTCCGGGAGTCGGAGCACCGCGTGCAGCCCGGCCGCGATACCGCTCACCCGGCACTCCGGCGCCCGTTCCGCCAGCGCCGCGACGAGCTGGTCGCGGCGGCGCCGGTAACGCAGCCGTACGGAACGCACATGACGGTCGTACGCCCCCGACCTCATGAACTCCGCGAGCGTCAGCTGGTCCAGCGTCCCGGACATCCCACCGGCACCGTTCCCCGCCTCGCGCACCTCCCCCACCAGCCGCTGCGGCAGCACCATCCAGGCCAGCCGCAGACCCGGCGCGAGCGACTTGCTGGACGTCCCCAGGTAGACGACGCGCTCCGGGTCGAGGCCCTGGAGGGCGCCCACCGGCTGCCGGTCGTAGCGGAACTCGCCGTCGTAGTCGTCCTCCAGGATCAGCCCCGTCCCCGACCTCGCCCAGTCGATCGCGGCGGCCCGCCGGTCCGGATGCAGCGGCACGCCCGTGGGGAACTGGTGGGCGGGGGTCATCAGCACCGCGCCCACGCCCCGCATACCGCCGAGCGCACCGGTCCGCGCCCCCGATCCGTCCACCGGCAGGCACGGGGTGCGCAGTCCCGCCTCCGCCAGGAGGTTCCGGTGGATGTCGAGTCCGTACGACTCGACGGCCACCTCCCGGACCCGGTGGCGCCGCAGTACGCTCCCCAGCAGCGTCAGCCCGTGGACGAAGCCGGAGCAGATCACGATGCGCCCGGGGTCCGCGTGGACGCCGCGCGCCCGCGCCAGGTAGTCCGCCAGCACGGTCCGCAGCTCGATACGCCCCTGCGGGTCTGCGTACCCGAAGGCCTCGTCCGGAGCGGCGGTCAGCGCGCGCCGGGACGCCTTGAGCCACTCGGCGCGCGGGAAGGCCGAGAGGTCGGGCGACCCGGGCATCAGGTTGTGGACCGGGCGCCGCTCCTGACGGGACCGTACCGGCCGCGTGGCCGGCCGTGGCGGGACGGCCCGCCGCGCGACCGAGGTCCCCGAGCCCTGGCGGGCGGTCAGCCATCCCTCCGCGACCAGTTCGGCGTAGGCGTCGGCGACCGTGTTGCGGGCGACCCCGAGGTCGGTGGCGAGGGCCCGGGAGGAGGGCAGCCGGGTGCCGGGCGCCAGCCGGCCGCCGCGCACGGCGTCCCGCAGGGCGTTCACCAGGCCGCTGCGCACGCCGGCGCCGACCGGCTCGATGTGCAGATCGGCCCCGAAAGCGGCCCACGAATCCGTCATGGAAATGGACCATAGCGGTGCGCCACCGGCGCCGTAGCGTCTTACCCATGACGACGATCTCGCACGCGCACGCATCCGCCGAGCACGCCCCCGAGCACCCCGCCCGCCTGCCGTGGGCGAAGCTGGCCCCCGACGTCTACAAGGCCATGGTCCGGCTGGACGTCGCGGCGACCACGGGCCTCGACCCGGTGCTGGCCGAACTCGTGAAGATCCGCGCCTCCCAGCTCAACCGCTGCGCGCTCTGCCTGGACATGCACACGAAGGACGCCCTGGCGGCGGGCGAATCCGTCGAGCGGATCATCCAGCTCGACGCCTGGCAGGAGTCGCGGCACTTCTACACCGAGAGGGAACTGGCGGCCATCGAGCTGACGGATGCCGTGACCGTACTGACCGACGGTTTCGTGCCGGACGAGGTCTACGCGAAGGCCGCCGGGCACTTCGAGGAGGCGGAGCTCGCCCAGCTGATCGCCGCCATCACGGTGATCAACGCGTGGAACCGCTTCGGGGTGGCCACCCGGCAGGTCCCGGGCCACTACACCCCCGGTGACATCAAGCACTGACCACCCGTCACCCCGGGGTCCGGTGCCGTCGGGCCCGTGCCCCGGACACCCGGTGGCACCGGACCCGGGGCCGGCGGACCCACGTCCGCCGGCTCCCGCACACGCGCGCCTGCCCGCCCCCGACCCCCGGAGCCCCGGTGAACGAGCCCGTTTCCGTCTTCCGCGCCCTGCACCACGACCGCTCCCCCGGCGACCCGCTGGTCCTGCCCGGCCCCTGGGACGCGGCGAGCGCGCGCGTCCTCGAGGAGGCCGGGTTCCCGGCCCTGGCGACCCCGAGCGCCGGTGTCGCGGCGTCCCTCGGCCACCCGGACGGGCGGACACCCGCGGCCGAGATGTTCGCGGCGGTGGCCCGGATCACCCGGGCCGTGTCCGTGCCCGTGTCGGCGGACATCGAGGACGGGTACGGGCTGCCCGCCGGCGAACTCGTCGAACGCCTCCTGGAAGCCGGCGCGGTGGGCTGCAATCTGGAGGACTCCGTCGACGGCGTCCTCCAGGACCCGCGGCGTCAGGCGGAACGCCTCGCCGCGGTCCGCGCCGCGGCGGGCGGGCGCCTCTTCGTGAACGCCCGCATCGACACGTACGTCAAGGGCGTCCCGGCCGGTACGGACGTGGTCGAGGAGACCGTCGTCCGCGCCCGGCTGTACGCGGCCGCCGGTGCCGACTGCGTGTTCCCGATCACCGCGCCGGCGGCCGACCTGCCCCGGCTGGCCGCTGCCGTGCCGGTCCCGGTCAACGCCCTCGGCGTGATCGACGACCCGTCCGGCGCCCGGCGGCTGGGCGAGCTGGGCGTGGCCCGGATCACGTACGGTCCGCAGCTCCAGCGGCGGGCGGCGGACGCCGTGCGCGGCATCGCCGGCCGACTGCGCGGCCACTGACCCCCGGCACAGGCGGGGCCCTCCCGGCGGCTATCGCCGCCGGGAGGGCCCCGCGTTGCTGCGTGTCCGGATCCGGCCCGGGGCCGGACATCCGGTCAGATCAGGCCGAGCTCGCGGACCGCGTCGCGCTCCTCGGTGAGCTCCTTGACGGACGCGTCGATCCGCGCACGCGAGAACTCGTTGATGTCGAGGCCCTGGACGATCTCGTACGCGCCGTCCTTCGTGGTGACGGGGAAGGAGGAGATGAGGCCCTCGGGGACGCCGTAGGAGCCGTCCGACGGGATGCCCATCGAGGTCCAGTCGCCCTCGGCGGTGCCGTTGACCCAGGTGTACACGTGGTCGATGGCGGCGTTGGCGGCGGAGGCCGCCGAGGACGCGCCCCGCGCCTCGATGATCGCGGCGCCGCGCTTGGCGACCGTCGGGATGAAGGTGTCGGCCAGCCACGCCTGGTCGTCGACGACCTCGGCGGCGTTCTTGCCGGCGACCTCGGCGTGGAAGATGTCCGGGTACTGGGTCGCCGAGTGGTTGCCCCAGATCGTCAGCCGCTTGATGTCGGAGACGGCGGCACCGGTCCGGGCGGCCAGCTGCGAGATCGCGCGGTTGTGGTCCAGCCGGGTCATCGCGGTGAAGCGCTCGGCCGGTACGTCCGGGGCGGCGGCCTGGGCGATGAGCGCGTTGGTGTTGGCCGGGTTGCCGACGACGAGGACCTTGATGTCGTCCGCGGCATTGTCGTTGATGGCCTTGCCCTGCGGCTTGAAGATGCCGCCGTTGGCGGAGAGCAGGTCGCCGCGCTCCATGCCCTTGGTACGCGGGCGGGCGCCGACCAGGAGGGCGACGTTCGCGCCGTCGAAGCCGACGTTGGCGTCGTCCGTGATCTCGATACCGCGCAGCAGCGGGAAGGCGCAGTCGTCGAGCTCCATGGCGGTGCCCTCGGCGGCCTTGAGGCCCTGCGGGATCTCCAGGAGACGCAGGCTGACCGGCACGTCCGGGCCGAGCAGGTGGCCGGAGGCGATGCGGAAGAGCAGCGCGTAGCCGATCTGGCCGGCTGCGCCGGTCACGGTGACATTCACGGGAGTGCGGGTCATGGCGGTCTCCGTTAGACAGCTGGCGGTAGGGGCCCTGCCCCTGGTGCGGGACACCTCTGAATCTTGATGTGAAGAGATATCCGGCGGTCAGGCTATCGGACCCGCACCCTCCTGACCGCGCGCCCCCCTGTGGGGTCCCGCACACAGCCGGTCACGTACCGCTTCCGCGGCGTGCGCCGCCCCGGTGCGGCGGCCGCCGTCGTCACCGTTGTCATCGGCGTCGTTGCCTGACGATCACACGATGGCGGAATGGTCACTTCCGTGCCACAGGCGCCGGGCTTCCCTTGATCCGGATACCTCATGCCCATGACGCTTGGGGCAGGACGGGGCAAGGCCGCTCGAGCCATCGCGTTCCGGGTGTTCTCGCGCCGGTACGCCCCGTCCGGTGTCCGTCCCTCCTCGGGGGAGGGGACGGACACCATCCACTCCGGGGCGGGGCGTCCAAGGCTCCGGGCCGGCGGCCGTGGCGGTCGGACGAGCGGTGAGACCGTCGCAACGTTCGTGCACGGCCGCGCGGCGGCCCCCAGCCACCTCGATGCTGTCGGCCTCCGCCACGGCCACACCGCCACCGGGGCCCTTCCTCGCACGCCCCGAAAAAGTTGCGGGCCGCCGTCGATCCGGCCGCACCCCGTTCGACGTCATGGTGTGCGGCGGCACCTCGCCCCACGATGACGCGACAGGACCTGACGAGGAAACACGTGGATCAACTGCTGAGAGTGATGAACTTCAACGTCTCGAGTGACGGTATCGGTGCCGGTGAGCATCAGAGCCTCGAGCGGCCGTTCGGCCACGACCGTCCCGAGAGGCTGTTCGCCTGGGCCGGAGCCACGGCGAGCTGGCCCATGCGCACGGATCCCGGGGGAAGCCGGGGCCTGGACGACTACTTCACACGAGATTTCGCACGCAACATCGGTGCTGAGATCATGGGCCGCAACAAGTTCGGGCCCCAGCGCGGACCCTGGCAGGACCATCAGTGGCGCGGCTGGTGGGGGGAGGAGCCCCCGTTCCACACGCCGGTGTTCGTCATGACCCACCACGCGCGTCCGTCGTTTACGCTCTCCGACACCACGTTCCACTTCGTCGACGGCGACCCGGCCACGGTCCTCGAACAGGCGCGGGAAGCGGCGCAGGGCGAGGACATCCGACTCGGCGGCGGGGTCACCACCATCCGGCAGTTCCTTGATGCCGACCTCGTCGACACCCTGCACGTGGCGGTCTCGCCGGTGAGGCTCGGGGCCGGACTACGGCTGTGGGAGTCTCCCGACGAGCTGCTGGACCGGTTCCACCTGGAGGTCGTGCCCAGTCCGAGCGGCGTGGCGCACCACCTGTTCTGGCGAAGGTGACGCGAGCGCCCACTCGAGTTCAGGCCGCAGTGGCAAGGGGGCGTCCGCCCCGCCGGATGCCCTTCTCGCTGCGGATGCGGGCGCGTTCCTCGCACGGGGCGGCGAGAACCTCCGCGTGACGGGAGGTGGCTCCTGCCCCTCCCGGTCGGTCGACCCGCGTACACGGAAGGCTCGGCCACCAGGCGTCCGGCTGTCGAGGGGAGTCACCCCCGTCCGGCCGCCATGACCGCCGGCCCGGCGGTCATGGCGGCCGAAGCACTAACGGATCGTGAAGTGGACCACGTCCTGCAGGAACGGGACGTCGAGCCACGGCTTGGGCTGGGCCATGAGGGCGAGCAGCACGATCAGGGAGCCCATCAGGCCGTACGTCACGAGGTCGGTGAACCGGGACCGTACGGCGAGCATGCCGACCGAGGGGACCACCCAGCGCAGCACCGCCCCGCCGAGCAGGGCGATACCGATCAGCATCGTGCCGATCCTGAAGCCCTCGGCGAAAGGGTCGGTCCCCACGAGGAGCAGCCCGATTCCCGCGGTGCAGAGCACCGCGAGCAGCGGCCACTGGCGGGCGGGTGCGGGCGCGTCCCCGGAGGCGGCCCGGCCGCCGCCCTCGGGGCGGGCGGTGTCCCGGGTCAGCGAGAAGCGTCGCGAGCGGGCGGGGGCCGGGCCGTCGCCCTCGCCCTCGCCGGAGTCGGCCGTTCCGGCCGGCTCCGCGGAGCCGGCGGTCGCGGCGGGCGCTCCGGAGCCTGCCGCCTTCCCTGACCCTGCCGTGGCTCCCGGCTCAGCCTCCCCGGCGCGGCCGGCCGCGCCGGCGGCGGGGCCGGGCGTCCCTCCGGGAACGGTCGTCTCACCCTCGTGGCCGAGCGCATCACGGCGGACAGCCGTCCTACCGCCGAGGCCCGCGGTGCCGTGGTCCGCGCCCTCTTCCCGGGCTGTCCCGTCGTCGCCGACCGCGGCAGCGGTCCCGGTGCCCACGGACGTGCCGGTGCCTACGCCCGTCCCGGCGTCCCCGGTCCCCCCCGCGGCCTCGGCCGCCCCGGCCGCGTGCGTACCGTCCGCCGGACTCGTACCAGCACCCATGACTTCCTTCCGGTCCGGATCAGCCGGCGGATGCGGCGGAGGCGTCGGCGGCGGCGCGCTCGGCCGCCTCGACCACGTTGACGAGCAGTTGAGCCCGCGTCATCGGGCCCACACCGCCCGGGTTCGGGGCGACCCAGGCGGCGACCTCGGCGACACCGGGGTGGACGTCGCCGACGATCTTGCCGTTCTCGTCGCGGCTGACGCCGACGTCGAGCACGGCCGCGCCCGGCTTCACGTCCTCGGGCTTGACGAGGTGCGGGACACCGGCGGCGGCGACGATGATGTCGGCCTGCCGGAGGTGCGACGACAGGTCGCGGGTGCCGGTGTGGCACTGGGTGACGGTGGCATTCTCCGACTTGCGCGTCAGGAGCAGCGGGATCGAACGGCCGATGGTGACCCCGCGGCCGACGACCACCACATGGGCGCCGTCGATCTCCACGCCGTGGCGGCGGAGCAGCGTGACGACGCCCTGCGGGGTGCAGGGCAGCGGGCCGGCCTCGTTCAGGACGAGCCTGCCCAGGTTCATCGGGTGCAGCCCGTCGGCGTCCTTCGCCGGGTCCATCAGCTCCAGGACGCGGTTGGTGTCGATGCCCTTGGGGAGGGGGAGCTGGACGATGTACCCCGTGCAGTCGGGGTTGGCGTTGAGCTCCCGGACGACGTCCTCGATCTCTTCCTGGGTCGCCGTTCCGGGGAGTTCGCGCTGGATCGACCCGATGCCGACCTGGGCGCAGTCACGGTGCTTGCCGTTCACGTACCACCGGCTGCCCGGGTCGTCCCCGACGAGCAGTGTCCCCAGGCCGGGGGTGACGCCCTGTGCCTTGAGGGCCGCCACGCGGACGGTCAGATCGGACTTGATCGCAGCTGCGGTGGCCTTGCCATCGAGAATCTGGGCAGTCATGACGCCCATCCTCGCGGATGACCCCGCCCGCATACCAATTCAGGTGTGCCATGTGGACAGAAGGTTGCACTTGCACAACGCATTCGGCAATCGACTGGACAAAAAGTCAAGGTCACGACGACGATGAGGCGCGCAGCACGCGGGCAGTGTCGGGGGACCAACCGTTTCGGATCGCGCAGCCCTCCTCCGCCAGGACCGCGTCGTCCCCGCAGATCCGCAACGGAGGAACCTCGCCATGAGCTTCGGCGACCCCAACAACCCCTACGGCCAGCAGCAGCAGGGCGGGCAGCCGGGCTACGGCTACCCCCAGCAGGCCCCGCAAGGAGTGCCCCAGCAAGGGTACGGCTACCCGCAGGCCCCGCCCGTCCAGGGCGGCTACGGCTTCCCGGGCGCCCCGACGGAGATGCCCGGAGGCGTGAAGGCCGCGCGGGTCATGCTGTACGTGATCGTCGGGCTGCAGGTCATCGGTGCGATCATCTTCGCCCTCGCCGCCGCGGCCGTGAACGCCGCCAGGAACGACGAGACGCTCAAGGAAGACGTCCAGTTCCAGCAGCTCGCCGACTACTCGGGCGCCGCCCTGTGGGGCATCGTCGCGTTCGCGGTCCTCTGGGGCGTCTTCGCCGTCGTCCTCGCCGCCAAGTTCGGCAAGGGCGGGAACGGTCTGCGGATCACGACCATCGTGTTCGGCGTGATCACCGCGATTCTCGGTATCTACCCGTTCATCATCTTCGGTCTCGTCCACACGGTCCTCGCCATCCTGATCATCGTCTTCGTGGCGAAGGCCGACGGCGGTGCCTGGTTCAACCGTCAGCGGGCGCAGTACTGACAGGCCCACACGCCCGAAGGCCGTAACACCCGCTCGTCCGGCGGGTGTACGGCCTTCAGCCGTTTCCGGGCACCGGTGTGGTCCGTTCCATCACGACGAACGAACCCGCCTGGCGCGTGATCCGGTACCGGGCCTCCGGGTGGAGTTGCCGGGCGTACCGCACCGGGTCGTCGATCGGCCGCGACCAGCCGAAGTCCAGGTTGATCGCGACGACGTCGGGCGCGGTGCCCGGGGCGCCGCCGATCCAGTAGACGGTGCGGTCCCCGGTCAGGTGCGCCATCAGCGTGATGTCCGTCTCCACGCGCGCGCCGGCGGGGATCGCCTCCAGCGCCTGCCGGGCCGACTCGGCGCGGGCATCGGCCGCGTATGTCTCGGGGCGCAGCAGGTCACGCAGCGGCAGGTGCTGGGTGAGGGCCACGGCGATCGCGGTGGCGACGGGGACGGCGACGTTCGCGTAGGAGACGAGCCAGGGCCGTTTCGAGGTGCGGCTGCGGCGGACGCCGTCGGCCAGGGCGAGGAAGACCATCGGCATCAGGATCGCGCTGTAGTGCCAGACCATGCCCCAGTGGTTGGAGTCCTGGGAGAGCAGACGCCAGCCGAGGGTGGGCAGTACGAGCAGGATCAGGGGCGAGCGCAGGGCCATGAAGGCGGTGATGCCGACCAGGAAGACCAGCATCTCGATCTTGACCGAGGAGTCGAGGACGCCCAGGACCGAGTCGAGCGGGGAGACCTGCCGCTCACCGTTCTGCTCGATCTTCTTCCAGTAGTCGTACGTCCCCGCGCTGCTGGCCGCCGGGATGAGGACGAGGACGGTCAGTGCGAACGCGCACACCCCGAAGGCCGCCAGCAGGAGGCCCTGGAGCCGCCGCCCGTACACGGCGAGGAGTGCGCCGACGACCGCGACGGTGATCCCGAGGTCCTCCTTGACCAGGACGAGGGGCAGGGACCACAGGACGGCGGCCCGCCAGCGCTCCAACAGCAGGGCGCGGCACACGAGCGCGATCAGCGGGACCGCGAAGGCTATCTCGTGGAAGTCGGCTTTCACCGCTTCCTGCAGGCCCCAGGAGAGCCCGTAGGCCACGGTGACGCAGAGGCCGCTGCGGCCGCCGAGGATCTGCTGGGCGGTGCGCCCGACGACGACTGCGGAGGCGGCGAAGAGGGCGGCCTGCGCGAGGAGCAGGGCGAGGGCGGACGGCCAGATCCAGTAGAGCGGCACCAGGAGCGCCACCACGGGGCTGAAGTGGTCGCCGAGTATCAGATAACCGGGGCCCTTGATGTCGACGACCGGGGCTTTCAACGCGGCGTACGCGCGCACCTCCTGCTCGAAGATGCCGAGGTCCCAGGAGGGCGAGTGGAAGTGGCTGTACCGGAGCCAGGAGTACAGGAAGTAGAGCGCGCACAGGAGGACGGCCGTGATCACGTACGGGCCCCTCGGGGCCGGGTGCGGTGCCGCGTCGGCCAGGTGGGCCCCGGCCGCCCGGCCCGGTGCCCCGTCCTCGTGCCGCCCGTCCGCGTCCCCCGGACCGTCCCCTCCGGGGCCGTTCCCTCCCGGGCCGGGGCCGTTCCCGTTCCCGGGTACGTCCGTGTCGCTCTGGTTCAGGTCAAGCACGATGCCCCCGCAACGGAGTCCCTCACTGGTCACTGCCGGCCGCACCGGTTCCGGCTGCTGTCCGGCAAGGCCATTCATTAGAACAGAGGGACGAGTGATGTCCGAAGGCCGTGACACACCGCGGGCCGCACCCCGGACGGGTACGGCCTGCGGCTGTCACTGCGGGCGGTGTCAGTGGAAGAAGTGGCGCGTGCCCGTGAAGTACATGGTCACGCCGGCCTTCTTCGCCGCCTCGACGACCTGATCGTCGCGGACCGAACCGCCCGGCTGGGCCACGGCCCGGATACCGGCGGCGGTCAGGATCTCCAGACCGTCGGGGAAGGGGAAGAAGGCGTCCGACGCGGCGTACGCGCCGCGCGCCCGCTCCTCACCGGCACGCTCGACGGCGAGCTTCGCGGAGTCGACCCGGTTGACCTGGCCCATGCCGACGCCGACCGAGGCCCCGCCCTTGGCGAGCAGGATCGCGTTGGACTTGACGGCCCGGCAGGCCTTCCACGCGAAGGCCAGCTCCCGCAGCTCGTCGGCGGAGAGCGCCTCGCCGGTGGCGAGCGTCCAGTGGGCCGGGTCGTCGCCCTCGGCCTGGAGGCGGTCGGTGACCTGGAGGAGCGCGCCGCCGTCGATCGGCTTCACCTCGACCGCGCCCGACGGGGCGTCGGGGCAGCGGAGCACCCGGATGTTCTTCTTGCGGGCGAGGACCTCGACGGCCCCGTCCTCGTACGCCGGGGCGACGATGACCTCGGTGAAGATCTCCGCGACCTGCTCGGCCATCTCGACGGTCACCGGCCGGTTGACGGCGATGACGCCGCCGAAGGCGGAGAGCGGGTCGCAGGCGTGGGCGTTGCGGTGCGCCTCGGCGATGTCGTCCGCGATCGCGATGCCGCACGGGTTGGCGTGCTTGATGATCGCGACGCACGGTTCCGCGTGGTCGTACGCGGCACGGCGGGCGGCGTCCGTGTCCGTGTAGTTGTTGTACGACATCTCCTTGCCGTGCAGCTGCTCGGCCTCGGCGAGGCCACCCTCACCGGAGGTGTAGAGGGCGGCGGGCTGGTGCGGGTTCTCGCCGTAGCGCAGGACGTTCTTGCGCGCGTACGTCGCACCGGAGAAGTCGGGGAAGCCCGAGTCGTCGGCGGCCGCGTAGCCGTCGGCGAACCACGAGGCGACCGCCACGTCGTAGGCGGCGGTGTGCTGGAAGGCCTCGGCGGCGAGCCGCTTGCGCGCGGTCAGGTCGAAGCCGCCCGCCCTGACCGCCGCGAGAACGTCGGCGTACCGCTCCGGGCTGGTCACCACGGCCACGGACGGGTGGTTCTTGGCGGCGGCGCGGACCATCGACGGGCCACCGATGTCGATCTGCTCCACGCACTCGTCGTCGGACGCGCCGGAGGCGACGGTCGCCTTGAACGGATAGAGGTTGACGACCACGAGGTCGAACGGTTCCACGCCGAGCTCGGCGAGCTGCTCGCGGTGGGCGTCCAGGCGCAGGTCGGCGAGGATGCCGGCGTGGACCCGGGGGTGCAGCGTCTTCACCCGGCCGTCGAGGCACTCGGGGAAACCGGTGAGCTCCTCGACCTTGGTGACGGGCACTCCGGCGGCGGCGATCCTCCCGGCGGTGGAGCCGGTGGAGACCAGCTCGACACCCGCCTCGTGGAGACCGCGGGCGAGGTCTTCGAGCCCCGTCTTGTCGTAGACGCTGACCAGGGCGCGGCGGATGGGCTTATTCACCGACATGACCGAGATGAACCTTTCGTCCCTCAATGCGATAGCCGTCGCGGGCGAGCCGCCGTACGGCTTCGACGAGCAGCTTGCGCTCGACTTCTTTGATGCGTTCGTGGAGAGCGGCTTCGCCCTCCGCCGTGTCCTCCTCGGTCACCTCGACCACGCCCTGCGCGATGATCGGACCGGTGTCGACGCCGTCGTCGACGAAGTGGACGGTGCAGCCGGTGACCTTCACGCCGTACGCGAGCGCGTCGCGGACGCCGTGGGCACCGGGAAAGCTGGGGAGCAGGGCGGGGTGGGTGTTGACGATCCGGCCGCCGAACGCGGCGAGGAACTCCTTGCCCACGATCTTCATGAAGCCCGCGGACACGACGAGGTCCGGACGGTGCTCGGCCACGGCTCCGGTCAGTGCGGCGTCCCAGTCCTCGCGAGTCGCGTGGTCGCCGACCCTGCACACGAAGGTGGGAAGTCCGGCGCGCTCGGCACGCTCGATCCCGGCCGTCCCGTGACGGTCGGCGCCGACCGCGACGACCTGGGCACCGTATCCCTCGGGGTCGTCGCCGATCGCGTCGAGCAGTGCTTGGAGGTTGGTGCCCGAGCCGGAGACGAGGACGACGAGGCGGGCCGGAGCGGCGGAGGGGGGCGGGGAGGCCACGGCTGGGCCCTTTCTCGCGTGGTAAGGCAGGTGCGCTGTGCGGGGAATGCGTTTGTACGGTCGTACGAAAGAAGCTCATCCCTGGATACGGGGAACTCTACGAACGGGCCGGCCGTCAGCAACGATACCGGCACACCCGGCGGCCCCCACGGGACGGGGGCGTGGCCGGGAGGTAGCGTCAGGGGACAGCGAACCGTCCTCCGGACGGAAACGACGAGATGGGGAAGACGTTCACCACATGCCGGACCGCCTCCGCACCGCCTTCGGCCACCCGCTGCCCGAGCGGGCATCCACGCTGATGCGGGAACACCGGCCCTCGTCGCCGGACCCCTCGTCGCCGGACTCCTCGTCCCACGGCTCCTCGTCCCCGAGCTCCGCAGGCTCCTCCTCGGACGGCCCCTCCCCGGACGACTCCTCCCCCCGGAGCGGCCCCTCCGCGCCCTCGAACGACAATCCGTTCGCGGCACCGCCCGAGGACCGGCCCGACCAGCCCTGGCAGCCCCGCCACCCCTCCCACGGGCCGGGGAACAACGGCGGCAACGGTGACGGCTCGTCCGACGACCGTCCGGCCTGGGGCAGCCGGTGGAGCGACCAGCAGCCGGGCCGGCAGAGCGGCGGCTTCGGCAGCCGTCCCGGCGGCACGGGCGGGCAGGGCGGCCAGGGCGGTCCCGAGGGCAAGTCCGGCGGGCCGCGCTGGGATCCGACCGACCCCGTCCAGCGGCGTGCGCGCTACGCGCTGCTGGGTGGCATGTGGGCCTTCTTCTTCGCCCTCTTCGACTTCCCCGAGATCGCCCTGCTCCTCGGCGCCCTCGCCGTGTACTGGTCCATCAGCGCCCTGCGGGCGGGCCCCCGCACCCCTCCGGCACCCGGCTCCGGGGTGTCCGGCGCGTCGGAGAGCGCAGCCGGTGTCACGCCGGATCGCGCGCCCGCCCAGGTCCCGCCGGGTGGTGCGCCGGGCACCGGGCAGACCGGCGGCCGGCAGCAGACCACGGCGGCCGTGAGCGGACTGGTGACCGCCCTGCTCGCACTGGCGATCGTCGCCACGGGGTACACGGTCCAGCTGGTCTACCGGGACTACTACACCTGCGTGAACGACGCCCTCACCAAGACGGGCGCCCTGGCCTGCAACGAGAAGCTGCCCGACCCGCTTCGGCCCTTCTTCGGCGTGAAGAAGTAGCGCGGGCGGCGTCCGGTCATTCCTCCCGGCCCGGTTCCTGATCCCCCTGGGCATCGGGAACCGGGCCGCTTCCCGTTCCGGCGTCCTGAGCGGCCTCGACCGCCGGGTCCGGGGCGGAGGCAGCGGCGGGACCGGACGCCGAGGCCGCGGAGAGCGGGGGCGCCGAGGCCGGGGCCGGAGGTGCCGGGGCCGGAGATGCCGGGGCGGCGGAGGACAGGGGCGGCGCAGGGGTGGGGGCCGTGCCGCGGTCGGGGTCCGGCGGGAAGTCCGCCATCAGACCTCCGGAGCTCCTCCTGAGCGAAGCCCACCGCGCGGCCCTCGCACCGTCCTCGTGCCACGGGTCGGCCGACAGGAAGTCGTACGGTGCCGTGTCCCCGCCCTGCTCCTCGGGCACCGGCTCCGCCCTGCGCGCGCGCCTGCGGGCAGCCCTCCGCCACCGCTTCCCCGCTCCGGTCCGGATCTCTTCCCCGCCCGCCTCCCTCGCGTCCGTCTCCGCGCCCGGTACCACCTCCGTCCCCGATGCCCCCTCCGGCCGGGGCGTCCGTTCCTGCCGCTCCTCCTCCGCCTGCGGTCGCACTCCCGTTCCCGCCCCCGCCGGGTCGCTCCGCCATTGCCATCGGTGGACCCGGAGCCTCCACGCCCGGAACAGCAGCGCCGCCGGTACGCCGATCACGGCCGTCCACACCAGGGCCGCCGGACCCACGAGCCACCACACCGGGCCGAACTCCGCCAACGCCCCGGTGCCCAGCGGGCCGCCCGAGGCCGCCGCCAGTACCGCCGCGCCCGCCCCGCACCCGACGGCGGCGAGTCCCGCCACCACGGCCGTACCCCCGGGCTCCCAGGCCCCCTCCCGCACCCCGGGGGCGGGTACCGCGGCCCGGGCCGTGAACCGGGCGACGACCAGCGCGGCGACGGCGGGGACGGCGACGGCCGCCCAGTTCGGCGCCGTCCCCGGCCCCTGTGACGGCACCGCCACGAGCAGCGGGAAGTCCGGGAGCGCGGGGTGCCCGGTGAGGGCGAGGGGGGTGGCCGTGGACGCCGTACCGAGGGCGAAGCCGGGCCCGAGGCCGTAGGCGGCGCCCCACATGGCCGCGTTCGGTACGAGGGCGAGCGCGAGCAGCAGGACGGAGAGCCTGCCCGCCCAGTTGCCCGAGAGGGCCGCGAACGACTCCTGCGCCGCCCCCGCGTGCCAGGCCAGTGACGCGGCGACCAGCAGCGCACCGGCGCCGAGCAGGGTCATGACGCCGGCGGCCGACGACCGCAGTGCGGCCTCCGCCCCGTCCCGGAAGCGCTGACGGGCGGCCGCCTCCTGCAGACTCAGCGGCGCCCAGGCCAGCAGCGGGCCGAGGGGACGTCCGCGCGCCGTCCACAGTCCCGACGCGGCCGCCCCGGTCACCACGGCGGCGAGCGGGAAGGCGAGCGAAGCCCGCTCGGCGGGCAACCCGCCGCCCCGCGCGTACGCCGCCGACGCCAGCACCACCAGGAGGTAGCCGGCCCCGACCGCGCAGAACACGGCGACCGCCGAGTGCCGTGCCGCCGGCTCCTCGTCCGCCTCGGCGGAGTCCCGGGCCGCCCGGTGGAGCAGCCATACCGGCAAGGCCGTCAGCAGCAGCGGAACCGTCCCGACGGGCGCGGGATGGCCACTGAGGGTGCCGGTCCTGACGAGTTCGGCGCCGTGCGCGAGGAGCCAGAGCCCGGTCGCCACCCGCAGTGCCCCGTCGGGACCGTCGGCGGGGTACGGGGAGACGATCCACAGCACCACGACGAGGACGGCCAGCGAGCCGAGGCCGAGCCCCGCGGCGACCACCCCGCGTACGAAGGCGTGGGTCAGCGCGGCCGACCTGGTCCGCCCGGCCGGCAACGTGGGGCTGCGCTCGGTCACTTGGGTCACCCCGCCATGGTCCCAACGACACGCGCTTATTTCGCGTAACGGGCGAATTGACGCCGTGTCGCTCAATATACGTTTATGTACTTTTTCACCCAGTGCAGTGTTCTGAGGGGCCGGGCATGACACGGAGCACCACCGGCCCCGCCTCCACGGATCGGCTTCCTTCCCCCAAGGAGCGCCGCCGACTGCGTGAGGCCCGCGCGTTGAGCGAGGAACAGGTCGCGGCGGCCCTGGGCGTCACCCCCGCCACCGTGCGCGCCTGGGAGAAGGGGCGCACCAGCCCACGGGGGCGCCGACGCGTCGCGTACGCCCGGCTGATCGGGTCCGCCGCGCCGCGAACGGTGGCGCCGGACGGATCACCGCTCCCCGCCGAAGCCACCGGGAGTGCCGGGGGCCTCCCGGTCGCGCCCGGCACCGGCGCCCTCGCGGACGGCGCGGGAACCTCCTCCGAGCCGCCCCCGACCCCACCGGCGGCCGAAGCCTCGGAGCCGCGCACACCCCCGGAACCCGCCGCATCCCCGGAACCCGCCGCGCCCTCCGGGCCGGCAGTGCCCTGCGGACCGGACGCGCCCGCAGGCGCGCGGCCCCGGGTGGGGCCCACGGCCGAGGAGGCGTTCGACGCCCTGTACGTGCGGACCGCCCCGGGCCTCGTCCGCCAGACCTATGTGCTGACCGGGCGACGGGCGCTCTCCCGGGAGGCCGTCGAACACGCCTTCCAACTCGCCTGGCAGCGCTGGCCCGAGGTCGCCCGGGACCGCGATCCCGCGGGATGGGTACGGGCGGCGGCGTACGAGTACGCGCTGTCGCCCTGGCACCGGATGCGCCGTGGGCACCGCCGCCCCGACGCCCTCCCCGAGGATCCGGGGCGGCGGGACCTGCTCGAGGCTCTGCTCGCCCTGCCGCCCGCACACCGCCGCACCCTGCTGCTCTACGACGGGGTGGGGCTGGACCTGCCGGAGACCGCCGCGGAGACGGAGGCGAGTACCCCTGCCGCGGCCAACCGGCTCCTGAACGCGCGGGCCACCGTCACCGAGCGGCTGCCCGACATGGCGGGCCGCTCCACGCCGGGCGAACAGTCCGCGCTGCTCCACGAGCGGCTCGGCGCGCTGGCCCTGGCCGAACACGTGCCGGCACCGCCGCCCGCCCCCACCGTGCGGGCGGGCGGCGAGCGCAGGGCCGCACTCTGGACCCGGGCGGCCCTGTGCTTCGGTGTCCTGCTCGTCGGCGCCACCAGCTTCACCCTGCGCACGGCCCCGACGCAGTACGAGCAGCCGATCGCCCCGGCCGCACGCGTCGCGGGCGTGCCCCCGCTGGGTGGTCCGCAGAAGCTGACGCCCCAGGACCTGAAACTGCAGAAGTCGCTCCGCGAGGCCCTCGTGCACGGGCCGGAGAGGCTCGTACCGGGGCTCCCCTGACGGCGGGTCTCCGGCCGCCGGGGTCCGACGCCGGACGACGGGCGGCCGTGGGCCGGAGGCAGGCGACGGGCAGCCGGAGGGAGGTTCCGCACAGGCCGGTTCCTGACCGCCGGTCACCGGGGTCGTCGGCAGTCCCGGCCGACACCGTCCGTCCCGCATCCTCGACGACGAAACGGCGCGGGTCCGCACCCCTTCGATGGGGTGCGGACCCGCGCCGTTGCTGCGGTGACGCGGTGCCGGACGGACGAGCCGTCGCGGCGCGCGGTCAGCCGCCGAGGATCTCGCGCGCCAGCTTGGCGGTCTCGGTCGGCGTCTTGCCGACCTTCACACCGGCGGCCTCGAGGGCCTCCTTCTTGGCGGCGGCGGTGCCGGAGGAACCGGAGACGATGGCGCCCGCGTGGCCCATCGTCTTGCCCTCGGGGGCGGTGAAGCCCGCGACGTAACCGACGACCGGCTTCGTGACGTTCTTCGCGATGTAGTCGGCCGCGCGCTCCTCGGCGTCGCCGCCGATCTCGCCGATCATCACGATGAGGTCGGTCTCGGGGTCCGCCTCGAACGCCGCGAGGGCGTCGATGTGCGTGGTGCCGATGACCGGGTCGCCACCGATGCCGACGGCGGAGGAGAAGCCGATGTCACGGAGCTCGTACATCATCTGGTAGGTCAGCGTGCCGGACTTCGACACGAGACCGATGCGGCCGGGCTTGGTGATGTCGCCCGGGATGATGCCGGCGTTGGACTGGCCCGGCGTGATCAGGCCGGGGCAGTTCGGGCCGATGATCCGGGTCTTGTTGCCCTTCGCACCGGCGTACGCCCAGAAGGCGGCCGAGTCGTGGACGGCGATGCCCTCGGTGATCACGACGGCCAGCGGGATCTCGGCGTCGATCGCCTCGACGACGGCGACCTTCGCGAAGGCCGGCGGCACGAAGAGGACCGACACGTCGGCGCCCGTCTTCTCCATCGCTTCCTTGACGGAGCCGAATACGGGTACCTCGGTGCCGTCGAAGTCGACGGACGTGCCCGCCTTGCGCGGGTTCACGCCACCGACGATGTTCGTACCGTCGGCCAGCATGAGCTTGGTGTGCTTCATGCCCGTGGCGCCGGTCATCCCCTGGACGATGACCTTACTGTCCTTGGTGAGGAAGATAGCCATGGTGTTGGAGTCCCTTAGTCCTTTGTCGTGTCGGAGACGCGCAACGTCACAGCGCGGCCGCGGCGAGCTCGGCGGCCTTGTCGGCAGCGCCGTCCATGGTGTCCACGCGCTGCACGAGCGGGTGGTTGGCGTCGGAGAGGATCTTGCGGCCCAGCTCCGCGTTGTTGCCGTCGAGGCGCACGACCAGCGGCTTGGTGACGTCCTCACCCTTGGACTTGAGCAGCTCCAGGGCCTGCACGATGCCGTTGGCGACCTCGTCGCACGCGGTGATGCCACCGAAGACGTTGACGAAGACGGACTTGACGTCCGCGTCGCCGAGGATGATCTCCAGGCCGTTCGCCATGACCTCGGCGGAGGCGCCGCCACCGATGTCCAGGAAGTTGGCGGGCTTCACGTTGCCGTGCTTCTCACCGGCGTACGCGACGACGTCGAGGGTCGACATGACCAGACCGGCACCGTTACCGATGATGCCGACCTCGCCCTCGAGCTTGACGTAGTTGAGGTTCTTGGCCTTGGCGGCAGCCTCGAGCGGGTTGGCCGCGGCCTTGTCCTCGAGGGCCTCGTGACCGGGCTGACGGAAGTCGGCGTTCTCGTCGAGAGACACCTTGCCGTCCAGCGCCAGGATGCGGCCGTCCTTGGTCTTCACCAGCGGGTTGACCTCGACGAGGAGCGCGTCCTCGGCGACGAAGGTGTCCCACAGGGTCACCATGGCCTCGGCGACGCCCTCGGCCACCTCGGCCGGGAACTTCGCCTGGGCCACGATCTCGCGGGCCTTCTCGATGTCGACGCCGTCGACGGCGTTGACCGGGACCTTCGCGAGGGCCTCGGGGGTCTTCTCCGCGACCTCCTCGATGTCCATGCCGCCCTGCACCGACGCCATGGCGAGGAAGGTCCGGTTGGTGCGGTCGAGGAGGTACGAGACGTAGTACTCCGCCTCGATCTCCGGGGACAGCTCGGCGATCATCACCTTGTGGACCGTGTGGCCCTTGATGTCCATGCCGAGGATGTCGGTCGCACGGGCGACCGCCTCATCGGGGTTCGCGGCCAGCTTGACGCCGCCGGCCTTACCGCGGCCGCCGACCTTCACCTGCGCCTTGACGACGGACTTGCCGCCCAGCCGCTCGGTCGCCTCGCGGGCTGCCTCAGGCGTGTCGATGACTTCACCGGCCAGCACCGGTACACCGTGCTTGGCGAAGAGGTCCCTCGCCTGGTACTCGAACAGGTCCACGCGCGTCCGTCCCTTTTAGTGGTCTCGCGGTTCGTTTTCTGCGTGGGCGTGCCGCGAGGGCAACGTGACTGCGCAGTCACTAGGGAGGCGCACACGGTGACCCGGTACGCGGCATGTCCATCCGGCAGGTTATCCCCGCGCTCCGCCGGACCCTAAATTGCAGATCACACCTGAGCGGTGATAACGGTCACAAAGCACGCTGGTGGGCCGGGGGGCGGGTCCGGAACGGCTCGTCGCCGTCCGGTTCGGGGCGGGCCGGACCGGCCGGACCACCCTCGGCACGGTCGGCCGGAGCGGCCCCGCCGCACCGGCCGGCGCGACCGTTCGGGCCGGAGCCTCCGATCCGGTCGGCACCGTGGATCCGGTCGGCATCGTCGATCCGGTCGGCCGGTCGGCCCGGTCGGCCCGGTCGGCCCGGTCCGCGGCCTTCGGCCCGGGCGTCGGCCCCGGGCGGCGTCGGTCCGGTCGTTCCCCCGGGGGTGGCTGACACATGGGCGCGGGAGAAGGAGCGGCTTCCGGTGCATGCGTGCGTGCGCAGGGCGCCGGAGCGCCCTCGCTGCGGAGCCACGTGCCACGTGCCACGTGGACGTCCCGGCAACACGACGAGCGCGCGGGCCGGACGGCGCCCCAGCCGGGGGCACGTGTCGGACACCCCCGGGCCGGCCCGACGGCCGTCACCGGCCGGTGTCCGGTACGGGCAGCGGCCGCTTCTCCAGCGCCGCTGCCATGACCTCCGGGAAGAGGTCCGGTGTGCAGGCGAAGGCCGGCGATCCGAGCGCTCCCAGCGCTGCGGCGTGCTCCCCGTCGTAGGAAGGCGTGCCCTCGTCCGAGAGGGAGAGCAGGGTCACGAACTGCACGCCGGAACCCGTCATCGCGGCGGCGCGTCCGAGCATCTCGTCACGGATACCGCCTTCGTGGAGATCGCTGATCAGTACGACGACGGTGTCCGCAGGGCGGGTGATCCGCGACTGGCAGTAGGCGAGGGCGCGGTTGATGTCCGTACCGCCGCCGAGCTGGGTGCCGAACAGCACGTCGACCGGGTCGTCGAGGCGGTCGGTGAGGTCGACGACGGCCGTGTCGAACACGACGAGCCTGGTCGCCAGGGTGCGCAGGGAAGCGAGTACGGCTCCGAAGACGGCGGCGTGGACGACGGAGGCGGCCATGGACCCGGACTGATCGACGCAGAGGATGACGTCCTTCTTCACGGAGCGGCCGGCCCGGCTGTACCCGACGAGGCGCTCGGGGACGATGGTGCGGCCCGCGCCGTCTCCGGGCAAGGGCAGGGCGTTGCCGAGGTTGGCGCGGATCGTGCGGTCCCAGTCGATGTCCCGGTGGCGCGGGCGGCTCGTACGGGCGGAACGGTCCAGGGCGCCGGTGAGAGCCGCCCTCGTCCGGGCGGCCAGGCGGCGCTCCAGGTCCTCGACGACCTTGCGCACGACGACGCGGGCGGTCTCCCGCGTCGTCTCGGGCATGGCCTTGTCGAGCGAGAGCAGGGTGCCCACGAGGTGCACGTCGGGTTCGAGTGCCTCCAGCATCTCGGGCTCCGTCAGCAGGGCGGACAGCCCGAGGCGGTCGATGGCGTCACGCTGCATGACCTGGACGACGGAACGGGGGAAGTACGTACGGATGTCACCGAGCCAGCGTGCGACGGACGGAGCGGAGGCGCCGAGCCCCGCCGACCGCTCGGTCCGCCCCCGGCCGGCCCGCTTCCTCCCGGCGTCGTAGAGGTCGGTCAGGGCGCCGTCCATCGCGGCGTCGCGGCCGGTGAGCGCCACCCCCGTGCTCTCGGCGCTGTCCGCGCCGAGCACCATGCGCCAGCGCCGCAACCGCTCCTCGTCCGGCGGAACCGTCTCCATACCCCTCTCCTTCCTCCCCCGTTCCTCCCCGGTGTCCCGCCTGCCTGCGGTCATCCCGTCCCTCCCGGTCACCGGATACCCCCTCGTCCGTGCCCCGGTCGGCCGCCCGGCACCGGCCCGTCCGCTCCGCTCACCCGCCGGCCGCGGGTCACCGGGAAGCCGCCCGCTCCGGACCCGTTCCGGCCCCGGCCACCCTCCCGATTCCGGTTCCGGTTCCGGTTCCGAGCAGGAGCTGAAGCACCGGTATCACCGCGGCCGCCCTCTCCTCGTCGAGACCCGCGCCGAAGCCGGGTGCCGACACCTCCACCCTGTCAGCCGCCCGGTCAGGGCCCCGGCCACGCCGGACGAGTTCGCCCAGGGTGCGCCGTGTGCCCGGTTCGTAGGCCGAGAACGTACGGCGCAGGAGCGGGAGGACGTCGGTGAACATCACGGCGGGCACACCGGTCAGCCATGCGTCGAGGAGAGCGAGGAGCCGCTCGTCGTGGACGAGGAGCATGCCTCCGGCGGCCGCACCGCCCAGGAAGCCCTCGATCCATGCCGCCGCGTCGGCCGGTGGTGTGCCCGGGGAGAGGGCCAGGCCCATCAGCCGCGCCGCCCCCTCGCCGGCGAGCCGCCCCTCGTCCAGGAGCAGCCGGGTCGCACGGCCCCGGATCACGCCCGCGACCGTGTCCCTGGCGGACAGCGTTCCCAGGACTCCGGCCCAGCGCTCGCGCAGCCCGTCCGCCGGTACGGCACCGGCCAGCAGCCCCACCGCCGTGTGCACGCCCTCCACCCGCGGCAGCATCCGCCCCGCGCTGTCCGCGTCGAGACCGGCACAGGCCCGCGGAAGACCCACGCAGATGCGCTCGGCGAGCCCGACGGCCACCTTCGCCAGGTCGGACGTGTCCGTGGCGCGGACGTCCCCGTACCGCAGGGAACGGGCCAGTGGGGGCAGCGCGTCGGCGAGATGGCCCACGTCCGCGTCGAGGGCCGCCCGGTCGGCGAGGGCCCTCATCACGACGGGCAGGGCCTCGGGCAGTCCGGCCAGGAGACACCGCTCGGCGAGCACCGTGATCCCGGACAGGGAGGCCGCCGAAACGGCGTCCGACACCGTACGGGCGGTCGCGGCGGAGAGCACCGTGCTGCCCCATACGCCGGCTTCCGCGACCCGGACGGACAACTCCGGCTCCCAGCGGAGCCGCCAGCTCTCCCGGAAGGTCCCCGTACTGCCCCGGCCCGCCGCGGGTTCGCCCCAGCCGATGTCCAGGAGCCGCAACCGGTGCAGCATGGTGCTGCGGGCCGCGTCGGTGTCCTTGCGCAGGTCGAGCTCCAGCTCGCGCTCCTGTGCCTCCGGTCTGAGGCGCAGGGTGCGCTGCTGCCTGGCCAGATCACGCTGGAGGGGGACGGCGGGGGCGCGGTCGGGCACCTCGCCGAGCATCCCGCCGACGACGAGACGGTCCCGCACCAGGCCCAACGGCACGTCGGAGCCGTCACACATGACGGCCCGGACCGCGTCGGTGGCCTCGGCGAGGCCCGGGGCCGGGCGGTCCCGCAGGGCGGCCAGCGTGGCGGCGAGCCGCACGGCCTCGATGACGTGCGCGGAGGAGACGGGGCGGTCCTCTCCGCGCAGCAGTCCGGCGACCTTGGTCATCCAGCGTTCGACGGTCCGGTCGGGTGCGGCGAAGAGGTGGCCGTACCACCCGGGCGATTCGATCCCGGCGCCGTACCCGCTGCGCCGGGCGAGCCTGCGGGGCGTCCAGGGCACCCAGGTCAGCTCGGCCTTGACCTTGGGCAGGCCTTTGAGGAGGGCCTTGTCCGCGGCCACCGTCGTCCGGGCGGCCAGCGCGGGGACGTGCCAGGCGCCGCAGACCACGGCGATGTGCTCGCCGAACTCCTTGCGGGCCGCTCGCAGCCGCAGGCGCATGCAGGCCTCCCGGACGGCGTCCCGGGGGTGCCCTCCGTCGCCGTACGCCTCGCGCAGGGCCGCCATGGCCTCGGCGAGCGCGGCGAAGGGGGCCAGCGGGTCCGCCAGGGTCCCGTCCGCCGCCCGGTGTTCGACGACGTCCTCCCACCAGCGTTCGGGGTCGTCGTAGCCGGCGGTGCCGGCGAGGATCCCGACGGGGTCGATGCCGCCACGGTCCTGCTCCTGCGGAGCGCCCTCGGTCCGCTCGGTCAGGGCCAGGGAGTGCGCGGCGGGCAGGTCGACGAAACGCACCGGCGTGCCGTGCGCCAGGGCCCAGCGGATCGCCACCCACTCGGGGGAGAACTCCGCCATCGGCCAGAACGCGGCGTGCCCCGGGTCGTCCACCGCGTGGGCGAGGAGCGCGACCGGCGGACGCATCCGCTCGTCGGCGGCCAGCGCCAGCAGTGCGTCCCCGTCGGGCGGACCCTCCACGAGCACGGCGCTCGGGCGCACGGCTTCCAGGGCGGCGAGGACCGCCCGGGCGGACCCCGGTCCGTGGTGGCGCACCCCGAGCAGCAACGGCCCTCCGGGCGGCTCCGGACCCGGTCCCCGCGCGGGGGGCGTCACGCGGACACCTCACGACAGGCGCGGTAGAAGTCCTTCCAGCCGTCCCGCTCCCGGACCACCGTCTCCACGTACTCCTGCCAGACCACGCGGTCGGCCGAGGGGTCGCGGACGACCGCGCCGAGGACACCGGCCGCCACGTCGCCGGGCCGCAGCACACCGTCACCGAAGTGGGCCGCGAGAGCGAGTCCGCCGGTGACGACGGAGATGGCCTCGGCCGTGGACAGCGTTCCGGAGGGGGACTTGAGACGGGTACGGCCGTCCGTGGTGACTCCGTCGCGCAGTTCCCGGAACACGGTGACGACGCGTCGGATCTCGGCGACGCCGTCGGGCACGGGAGGCAGATCGAGCGAGCGGCCCATCTGCTCGACCCGCCGGGACACGATGTCCACCTCGGCCTCGGGGGTCGCGGGCAGGGGCAGTACGACGGTGCTGAACCGGCGGCGCAGGGCGCTGGAGAGCTCGTTGACCCCCCGGTCGCGGTCGTTGGCCGTGGCGATGAGGTTGAAGCCGCGGACGGCCTGGACCTCCTGCCCCAGCTCGGGCACGGGCAGCGTCTTCTCCGACAGGATCGTGATGAGCGCGTCCTGCACGTCGGCGGGGATGCGGGTGAGCTCCTCGACCCGGGCTGTCATGCCCTCGGCCATGGCTCTCATGACGGGGCTCGGCACCAGCGCCTCGCTGCTGGGACCGTGGGCCAGCAGCGAGGCGTAGTTCCACCCGTAGCGAACGGCCTCCTCGGGGGTGCCGGCCGTCCCCTGGACGAGCAGGGTGGAGTCCCCGCTGACGGCGGCGGCGAGGTGCTCGGACACCCATGTCTTCGCGGTGCCCGGAACGCCCAGGAGCAGCAGTGCCCGGTCGGTCGCGAGCGTGCTCACGGCTACTTCCACGAGGCGGCGGGGACCCACGTACTTGGGGGTGATGAGGGTGCCGTCCGGAAGCGTTCCGCCGAGCAGGTAGGTGGCGACGGCCCACGGCGAGAGCTTCCAGCGCGCGGGCCTCGGCCGGTCGTCCGCAGCCGCGAGGGCCGCGAGCTCGTCGGCGAAGGCACGCTCGGCGTGCGGCCTCAGGGCCTCGCCCCCGGCGGCGGCTGCGGTGTCTGCGAACGCGGTCATGGATCCCCCTCCAGATCGTTCGACCCGATGTGGTTCCCACCGTGCACCACGGCACTGACAATCGGCCCCGGCGGCCGGCCAAGCCGGTCGTGGGCCGCCGCGGGGCGGTCGGCGGTCGGCGGTCGGCGGTCGAGGGCCGAGGGCCGGGAACACCACGACACAGTCGCCGGCCACGGTGGCACGGGTGTGCCGAGGTGAGTGGTGCGGGCGGTGTGCCTTCATGGCACAGGGCCCTGTCGGTTCGCGCGCCCGGTCCGTCGCGGACAGCCGCATGGAACGCCGGCGCGCAAGGCGCCTGCCCGCGGGTGGAATCGCAGGTCAGGGGTGCTTGTCAGTGGGGCGTCCTAACGTCGTTGCCATGTTGCTGTCGCACGGGGGAGAGACGTCGCGTGCCGCCGGGCCGGTGGTGCGCTGGACGGTGGAGCAGGTGCTGGCCCTGTCTCCTGACGCGGCGTCGCGCGCGACGGGAGGGGAACTCTCCGCGCGGGGGCGGTGGTCGGAGGCGGGCTGTGACGGCGCGGGCGTGCTGTGGGGGGTGTGCGATGGCGGTGACGGTGGCGCGTCGTACCGCACGGTGATCGACACCAAGGGGCCTGTGTACCGGTGTGATTGCCCGAGCCGCGGGTCTCCCTGCGGGCATGCGCTGGGCCTGCTGCTCCGCTGGGCCGCCGAGGACCCGGTGTTGGACTCGGGCGATGCGCCGGGCTGGGTCACGGAGAAACTGGTGGAGCGTCAGGATCACCCCGTCGAGGGCCCGAGCACCGGTCCGGGTGCGGGGCTGGCCGTGGGCCCCGCGGATCCGGAGGCGGCCAGGCGGAGGGCGGAGCGCCGGGCCGAGCGGATCACCGGGGGCGCGCAGGAGTTGGAGGAGCGCCTCACCGACCTGCTGCGGGGCGGCCTCGCGGCGGTCGACGGGACGGGCCCCACGCTGTGGGAGGAGATCGCGGCCCGGATGGTCGACGCCCAGGCGCCGGGACTCGCCGGCCGGGTCCGCGAGCTGGGATCGATCCCGGCGTCCGGCCCGGGCTGGCCGGTACGGCTGCTGGAGGAGTGTGGGCTGCTGCATCTGCTGGCCACCGCCTGGCTCCGGATGAACCGGCTGCCGGAACCCCTGGCGGCGACGGTCCGCACACGGGTCGGGCTGACCGCACCCGCCCAGGGGGCCGCGCTCCGCGACCGGTGGCAGATCCTCGCGCAGTACGACACGGCGGACGGCAGGATCGTCACCCGCCGCAGCTGGCTGCACGGCGGGGACTCGGGCCGCATGGCGCTGCTGCTGTCCTTCGGGGCGGCGGGACGCTCACCCGGCCACGACCTGCCGGTGGGGGCGCGGATCGACGCCGAGGTGACGCCGTATGCGGGCGGCGGCGGGCTCAGGGTCGATCTCGGCCGCCGGTTCGGTGCGCCCGCCGTCGCGCCTTCGCCGCCTCCGGGTGGCACGGCGGCCGACGCCGCCGCCGCGTACGGGCGTGCCCTGCGGGACGACCCGTGGCTGGACTCCTGGCCGGCCGTCCTGCGCGAGGTGATACCCGTGCCGGGCGGGGAGGGCTGGCAGTTGGTCGGCGCGGCGGACGGGGCCGCCCTGCCGGTCGCTTCCCGGGCGCGGTCCCGGCCGGGCCTGTGGAAGCTCGTCGCCCTCTCCGGAGGCCGTCCCGTGACGGTGTTCGGCACCTGCGGACACCAGGGGTTCGACCCGCTCGCCGCCTGGGCCGAGGAGCCCTCCGGGGACGTCGTGGCAGGCGCGAGCGTGGCGCTCCGCTGAGGCGGCCGCACGCCCCGAGCTCCGACCGCACCCGCGCGCTTTCCTGACGACCGGAGGGAACCGATGTCCGCCACCACACCCGTCACCCGATCCGCCTCCGTCTCGGTCTCCGCATCCGTGTCCGACGCATCCGCCGGGGCCGGTGGCCCGGTGCTCGCCTCGTGGGAGGACCTGGTCACCTCGGCACTGCTCGGCACCGACCGGCGTCCGCCACGGACGCCCGGCCTTCGGGCCGACGGGCGCCAGGCCTTGCCGGACGCCGAGGACGGGCCGTCGGCCCTGCTGGACGCGGCGGCTGTCCACACCGTGCGGCGCCGGGCCGCGCTGCGCCCGGCCGCCGGGGCGGACGTGCCTCCGGCGGCTCCCGCCGACACCCGGCCGCCGCTTCCCGCGGCAGCCCGCCGTCGGCTCGCCCAGTTGCTGGCCGACCGCTCCGCCCCTCCCGGCGGGGGGCGCCGGGGCACGGCTCCGGATCTCACCGAACTCATCCCCCAGTGGCTCGCCACCGCCGGCGCTCGCGGATTCCGCGCACCGGCCGAGTTGCTTCCCGCGCTGCTGGACACGGCCAGGGCGCGAACCGACCTGCGCCCGCAGGCACTGGCGTTCGCGGGCCCGCGCGGGCTGTGGCTGGCCGGCCTGCACCCGGAGTGGGGGTTCGCGCTGCGGCCCTCGCCGGGCGGGGCACGACGGCCGGGCACGGACGACCCGGAGGCGGTACGCCGGCTCTGGGAGGAGGGACTCTTCGCGGAGCGGGTCGCCCTGCTCGGAGCCGTACGGGAGCAGGACCCCGCTGCGGCGCGGGCCCTGCTCGCCTCCACGTGGCCGGCGGAGCGTGCCGAGGATCGGCTGATGTTCCTCGACTCCCTGCGTACCGGTCTGTCCGGCGCCGACGAGGCCTTCCTGGAGGAGGCGCTCCAGGATCGCAGCCGTAATGTCCGGGCCACGGCCGCCGAGCTGCTGTCCGCACTGCCGGGGTCGGCGCTCGCCCGGCGGATGGCGGACCGGGCCGTCTCCTGTGTGAGCCCCGACCGGACGCGGCCTGCCGTGACCATCGCGGTGGAGGCACCGCACGAGTGCGACGCCGCCATGCAGCGGGACGGCGTGACCGCGACACCGCCGTCCGGGCGAGGCGAACGATCCTGGTGGCTCGGTCAGTTGGTGGTGGCGTCCCCACTGGGCGTCTGGCGGGAGCGGTTCGGCGGCCGCACGGCTCGGGAGATCGTCGCCCTGCCTGTCGCCGACGACTGGGGCGGCGAACTCCATGCCGCCTGGTGCCGCGCGGCGGTGCGACAGCGGGACGCCGACTGGGCCCGGGCGCTTCTCGGCACGCCCGCGACGCCTCCGGCGAACGGCCCCGGGACGGCTTCCCTGGCGGAGCGGGCGCAGCTTCTCGGCGTCCTGCCCGCTGCCGAACGTGCCGTCTGGGTGGCCGACTTCATAGCGGCGCACGGACTGTCCGAGGCGTTCCAGCTGCTGGGCGTCTGCCCCGTGCCGTGGGCGGAGCCGCTCGGCCGGTCGGTGGTGGACGCGCTGGACATAGCCCGCGACGCAGGGAGCTACCCGTGGAGCTTCAGCGGCGTGATGGGCCTCGCCGAGCGGTGCCTGAATCCTGCCGAAGCGGACCGGCTGGAGGTACTCACCACCACGCCGGACGAACCGGAGGGCGCGTCGCCCGGCGCAGGCGGTTACTGGTCGGAGGCGTTCCAGCGGCTGGTCTCGACGCTGCGCCTGCGCGCGGCCATGGACGCGGAGCTGACTCCCGAGCCTGACGCGGGCCTGCGGCCCGAAGCGGAGCCGTCCCCAGGTCCGGAGGCGGACCGGTGCCCGGACCTGTGCCGGGGCACGGACACAGCCAAAGGCACAGGCCCGGAACGCGACTGACCCAGGAAACCGGGCTCCCCGCCGAGATCCGACCCGCCTGACCTGGGCCGGCACCCTGGCCCGGGACCCGGAGGCGGGACTCCCGCACAGGGCGGGGCCCTGATGTGGGGCCCGGGGCACAACCCCGCTTCCGTGCGCGGCCCTGACTCGCGGCCCGGGACACGACCCTGACGCGGAGGGGTGGACAGGCGTCCGGATCCGGCGCCGAGAGGTCGCAGGTCCGGTGCGCGCCTCAGTCAGGTGGCCGACGACACAACGACGTACGGCGCCTTCCGGGCCGGGACTCCGGAGGCGCCGGGACCCGGGACCAGGACCACTCCGACGCCCACAGGACCCTGACCCCGGCGCCTGCGAGCGGGACCCGTACCCGGGGGTGGAACCAGGACCGAGAATCCGACGCGGGCCGGGACTCCGGAGGCGCCGGGACCCGGGGCCAGGACCACTCCGACGCCAACAGGACCCTGTCCCGGGGCCTGCGGGGTGGGACCCGCACCTGGGGAAACCGGTGCCGGAGTTCCGACGCGGACCGGGACTGCGGAGAGAGCCGGACCCGGGACCAGGACCACTCCGACGCCGGCAGGACCCTGACCCCGGCGTCTGCGGGCGGGGCCAGGACTTCGGCGCGGGTCCCGGTGCCCCGGACCCGGGCCTCCCGGACCCGGGCCTCGCGCTCCCGCGGCCTGCCCCTTCCGGGCTCCGGCCCCCGGTCAGGCCTGGGCCGGCTGGCGGACGTGGGCGTTCACCCAGTCGACGATGGAGGCCGTTGTCGCCCCGGGCGTGAAGATCTCCGCGACGCCCTTCTCCTTCAGCGGAGGGATGTCCGCCTCGGGGATGATGCCGCCGCCGAACACCTTGATGTCCTCGGCCTCACGCTCGTGCAGGAGCTCGATGACCTTGGCGAAGAGCGTGTTGTGCGCCCCGGAGAGGATCGAGAGGCCGATGGCGTCCGCATCCTCCTGGATCGCCGTGTCCACGATCTGTTCGGGCGTCTGGTGCAGCCCGGTATAGATGACCTCCATGCCCGCGTCCCGCAGCGCCCTCGCGATCACCTTGGCCCCGCGGTCGTGGCCGTCGAGGCCCGGCTTGGCCACCACCACACGGATCGGACCGGTCACACCCATCACTGCCTCCACATGCGTTTCCCGTACCGGATGAGCCCGGGGATGTGAACGAACGTTATCCACAGCATCTCGCACGGTGTCGTTTCGCGGTGGGCGGGGAGGGGGAAATCACACATGGGACATGTTCACCGAGCGTCGCCCCCCGCACCGTGCGGCCCGTCCGCCACCCGGGGAGTGCCGCCAGGGGAGCCGCGACGAGGCCGTCGTGCCACCGCATCGTCACTCGCACGGGCGGATGGTTCGGCCGCCGGACGACGAGGGTCGTCCTCTCCTCGGCAGCGACGCCCCCCGTGGGCGTACGGGGCAGGGAGCCGCCTTCCCCGCGCGCCGGTGCAGGAGGTCGGCCATGAAGGTCACAATGGCCCTGTTCCCCCGGGCCCTGTCCCCCTTGCCGCTCTTGTCGCTCCTGCTGCGCCGGCCGTCGCCGCAGCCCGACCGGTTGTCGTATGCGCTGGTCAGGGCCACCGTCCTGGAACTGGCCGTGCTCGCCGGGCACGTGCTGGTCTATCCGTCCGGCATGACACCCGAGCGCCGAGCTCCCGCAGTCCGGCCCGGCCCGGGATCCCGTACGGCCCCGGCGGCCGGCTCCCCCACCCGCGCCGGCACGGACGCCCGACCCGTCATCGCTCCGGGCACCGCCGCCGAGACCGCCCGGCTCACCCGTTCGGCCGATACGGCCGCGCCGTCGGCGGACCCCTTCGGCGGCTCACCCGCCGATGACCGCCCGCCCGTCGTGCTCCTGCACGGCTTCATCGACAACCGCTCCGTGTTCGTCCTGCTCCGCCGCTTCCTCGCACGGCACGGCTGGCACCACCTGGAGTCCCTCAACTACTCGCCGCTCACCTGCGACGTCCGTACGGCAGCCGAACTGCTGGCCCGTCACGTCGAGGAGATCTGCGACCGGACCCGGCACCCCGAGATCGATATCGTCGGGCACAGCCTCGGAGGCCTGATCGCGCGCTATTACGTGCAGTGTCTCGGTGGCGACCGACGGGTACGCACCCTCGTCACCCTCGGTACGCCGCACGAGGGCACGGCCGTCGCCCCGCTGGCAGCCGCGCTCCCGATCGTCCGCCAGATGCGCACGGGTTCCGACCTGATCAAGGAGCTCCGCCGCCCCGCCCCCGGCTGCCGGACCCGGTTCGTCAGCTTCTGGAGCGACCTGGACAGGGTGATGGTCCCGGTCGGCACGGCGCGCGTCGACCACCCCGACCTCGACGCGGTCAACGTGCGCGTCACCGGTATCGGGCATCTCGCACTGCCGGTCCACCCCGCCGTGGCGGCCGCGATCCGTCAGGCGCTCGAGTCCGACGGCGGCGTCATCGACACCCCCGGGGCGACGTCCGTCGCCTGACGAAGCCGTTCCCGCCGACGAGGCCGCATCGCCGGCCAAGCCACGCCGGCCTGGTCCCCGTGCCGTCCCGGCCCCGGCACGACGACTCCGTCATCCACCGCCGGTGACGGTGAGTGACGGAAAGCCCGCACCGGCGACGGACGGGACCCGTTCCCGCTTCCCGGAACCCGCCCGGAGAACCGAACGACAATCGAAAATAGAGCCAAGCCTCGTCACACTGTCCACCGAAAGGCCGCCGATTGCCCGTTTCCTGAGGGAACGGAACCTGCCGAAGATTGTCGTCGTCACGTACCGCCGGGTACAGTCGCGGCCACTGCTCCCCCTGGGAATCCCCCACCGGACCCCAGACAGGTCCTGCTGCCGAGGCGAGAGAGAAGTTGGTGAACGACCAGCACCCCCACGCCGGGTACGTCGGATACGACAGCCATGCAACCGGCAGCTTCGATACCGACCCGCTCTTCGGGACCCTGCCGGGTCACCACGACGACGGCCACGTGACGTACGACGGCGGTTACGCCACCTCCTACGACGTGGCCGACAGCGGCTACCCGACCGACTACCCCGTCGAGCAGCACCCACACCCCGGTCCCTGGGAGACCGGCGCACACCAGCAGGCCTCGTACGACGCCTACGGCGCACCGGCCCACCCACAGGCGCAGCAGGGTTACGAACCCACCGCCACCACCACCGCCACCTGGATGCCCGAAGCAGCGATCCCGGCCCAGGCGGTCGGCCAGGCCTTCGACGCGACGGGTCAGTGGGACACCAGCGGCTGGGACCACACCGGTGTCGCCGACCAGTGGGCGGCCGGCGACACGGGGGCCTTCCCCACCACGACGTTCAGCACCACCGCCTACGCCACCGGCACCTACGCGGCCCCCGTCTTCGATGCTCTCGGTCACGGCACACCCGACACCGGCGCCTACGACGCCACCGCCTGGAACACCGGCGCCACGCCCGGGAGCACGGCGTACCCAGCCGAACAGACGTCGCAGACCGCATACGAACACCCGTCGCCGTACGAGGCGTACGGCCCGGAGTCCGGCGAGCCGGAACCGTACACGGCCGAGACGTACGGCACGGAGACGTACCCCTCGGACCCGTACACCTCGGACCCGTACGCGACGGAGCAGTACGCCTCCGAGCCGTACGAGGCGGACCCCTACGGGGCGGAGTACGGAGCGGACGCCGACGGTGCGGCCGCGGAGGCCCACGACACGACGGCGGGGCAGAGCGGGGAGACCGATTCCGGCCACTCCGGCGCCGCGGAGGACTCCGGTGACGCCGACGGCTCCGACGCCGTCGACATCACCGAGGTGACGACGGCCCACGCCGCCGTCGCCGCGCGCCCCGTCGGCCGTGCCGCGCAGCGCGGCGGCGGCAGCCGCGGCCGGCGGCGCACTCCGGCGAAGCGGTCCGCCCTCCTCACCGTCGCCGTCCCCTCCGCCTGCGTCATGAGCGTGGCGGGCATCGCCGCGGCATCCGTGAGCGGTGTCGGCGGGGCCGAGGAGAAGAAGGACGACACCGCGTCCATGGCGGCGGCCGACACCGTCGCACCCGTCGTGGCCAACAGCAAGCTGGACACCCAGCTCGCCAACCTCAGGGCCGATGCCGAGAACTTCGCCGACCGGGCCAGCCGCACGCAGGAGCGCATCGACCTGAAGGAGCGTCAGGCGGCGGAGAAGCAGAGGCGCGAGGAGGAGGCCGCCCGCCGCGAGGCGGCTCGTCCGAAGTTCGTCCTGCCGGTCGCCCAGCACGGCCTCAGCGCGTACTACGGCCAGGCCGGCGTGAACTGGATGTCCGTGCACAGCGGCATCGACTTCCCCGTCTCGTACGGCACCCCCGTGATGGCGGCGACCGACGGCACCGTGCGCACCCAGTGGAACAGCGCCTACGGCAACATGGCGATCGTCACCGCGGCCGACGGCACGGAGACGTGGTACTGCCACCTCAGCAGTACCAAGATCCGCTCGGGCCCGGTGAAGGCCGGGGACGTCATCGCGTACTCGGGGAACTCCGGGAACTCCACCGGCCCGCACCTGCACTTCGAGGTACGTCCCGGCGGCGGCTCGGCGATCGACCCGATGCCATGGCTCCGCAGCCACGGACTCAACCCCAACTGAGGCGCGCCCTCGACGCCCCCTCGGGGGAGAGACCCGGGGACAGGCCGGGAAGGCCGCCCCCGGGGAGGGCCTACAGCTTCTCCACCGGCGCGTACCGCAGCAGGAGCTTCTTCGGGCGCTCGTCCCCGAAGTCGACGGTCGCCTTGGCCTGGTCGCCGAAGCCCTCGACCGCGGTGACCGTCCCCAGCCCGAACTGGTCGTGCGTGACCCGGTCGCCCACCGTCAGCGTGACCACCGGCTTGTCGGAGGCGCGCCGGGTCGCGAAGCCGGAGGGCCCGGACTTGGCGCGGGCCGAGGACAGCGACGACGTGATGCCGGACGTGGGGCCCGCCGGGGCCGACATGGGTCCCTTGCGCTTCCACTCCAGATGCGCGTCCGGGATCTCCTCCAGGAACCGTGAGGGCGGGTTGTACGAGGGCTGCCCCCACGCGCTGCGCATCGCCGCACGCGTCAGGTAGAGCCGCTCGCGGGCGCGCGTGATGCCCACATAGGCGAGCCGGCGCTCCTCCTCCAGCTCCTTCACCTGGCCGAGGGCGCGCATGTGCGGGAAGACGCCGTCCTCCATGCCGGTCAGGAACACCACCGGGAACTCGAGGCCCTTGGCCGTGTGCAGGGTCATCAGCGTGATGACACCGGAGCCGTCCTCGTCCTCGTCGGGGATCTGGTCGGAGTCGGCGACGAGCGCGACCTTCTCCAGGAACTCGGCGAGGGTGCCCGCACCCTCCTCCTCCGCGCGCTCCTGCTCGAACTCGAGGGCGACGGCGGCGAGCTCCTGGAGGTTCTCGATGCGGGTCTCGTCCTGCGGGTCGGTGGAGGACTGCAGCTCGGCGAGGTAGCCGGTCCGCTCCATGACCGCCTCCAGTACGACCGCCGGCCCGGCCCCCGACTCCACGATCGTGCGGAGCTCCTCCATCAGTGTGTTGAAGCGCTTCACGGCGTTGGCCGAACGGGCTGCCATGCCGTACGCCTCGTCGACGCGGCGCAGGGCCTGCGGGAACGAGATCTTCTCGCGCATCGACAGGGCGTCGATCATCGCCTCGGCGCGGTCGCCGATGCCTCGCTTGGGCACGTTCAGGATGCGGCGCAGCGGGACGGTGTCCTCGGGGTTGGCGAGGACCCGGAGGTACGCCAGGACGTCCCGGACCTCCTTGCGCTCGTAGAAGCGCACACCGCCGACGACCTTGTAGGGCAGCCCGACGCGGATGAAGATCTCCTCGAAGACACGGGACTGGGCGTTCGTCCGGTAGAAGACGGCGACGTCTCCCGCCTTCGCCTCCCCGGCGTCCGTGAGCCGGTCGATCTCGTCGGCGACGAACTGGGCCTCGTCGTGCTCGGTGTCGGCGACGTAGCCGGTGATCCGGGTGCCGGCGCCCGCGTTCGTCCAGAGGTTCTTGGGCCGGCGGCTCTCGTTGCGCTCGATGACGGCGTTGGCCGCGGACAGGATCGTCTGGGTGGAGCGGTAGTTCTGCTCCAGCATGATCGTCGTCGCGTCCGGGTAATCCTCCTCGAACTGGAGGATGTTGCGGATGGTCGCTCCGCGGAAGGCGTAGATCGACTGGTCCGCGTCACCGACGACGCAGAGCTCGCCCGGAGCGTCGGCGGCCTCGCCCGACGGGCCGACCAGCTCGCGTACGAGGGTGTACTGGGCATGGTTGGTGTCCTGGTACTCGTCGACCAGGACGTGCCGGAAGCGTCGCCGGTAGTGCTCGGCGACGTCGGGGAACGCCTGGAGCAGGTGCACCGTCGTCATGATGATGTCGTCGAAGTCCAGGGCGTTGGCCTCGCGCAGCCGTGCCTGGTACAGCGTGTAGGCCTGTGCCAGGGTCTTCTCGAAGCCGTCGGAGGCCTGGCCGGCGAAGGTCTCCTCGTCGATCAGCTCGTTCTTGAGGTTCGAGACCTTCGCCGTGAAGGACTTCGGCGGATAGCGCTTCGGGTCGAGGTCGAGATCGCGGCAGACCAGGGCCATCAGACGCTTGGAGTCGGCGGCGTCGTAGATCGAGAACGACGAGGTGAAGCCGAGGAGCTTCGACTCGCGGCGCAGGATCCGCACGCAGGCGCTGTGGAAGGTCATGACCCACATCGCGTGGGCGCGCGGACCGACCAGCTGCTCGACCCGCTCCTTCATCTCGCCGGCGGCCTTGTTGGTGAAGGTGATCGCGAGGATCTGCCCCGGGTGCACGCCCCGCTCGGCCAGCAGGTGGGCGATCCGGTGGGTCAGCACCCGGGTCTTCCCGGAACCGGCCCCGGCGACGATGAGCAGCGGGGAACCGGCGTGGACGACGGCGGCGCGCTGCTCGGTGTTCAGCCCGTCGAGCAGTGCGGCGGAGTCGATGACGGGGCGGGCGGCACCGTCGCGGTAATAGGCGTCGCGCGGCGGCGGGGGGGTGTCGAAGACGTCCCCGAAGAGGCCCTCCGGCACCGGCTCGGGCGCGTGGTCCTCGGGAGGCGGCGGGGGGCCTTCCTCCGCTTGCTGGAGGCCGGTCAGGAAACTGTCGTCAAAGAGGCTGCTCATCGCCTCACGAGTCTAAGGGCTGTCCTGCGGTTCCCGGCGGGCGCGGGACGACAGCCACGGAACCTCGCCGCCCGCAGGAACCTCCCCCTACGTCCGGTAATGCCGAGGTACCTCCCCCGTAAGACCCACCACCCACGTGCCGGGCGCCGATCCACCCAGCGGGGCCCGATGGCCTGATCCGGACCCCCGGGCACCCGGGCCCGGTCCTCGCGGGAGAGCGCGTATCCCGAGAGGCGGGAGGCGCGCAAGGGGGAGAGCGGGGAGGCACACAGGGACTCCGGGGACGGGGCGCCCGCGGGGGTCCGGAGGCGCACCACGCGCACACACCGGGGCCGCTCGCCCACGGTGCGTACGGATCTGTGGCCGGATCTCGCCCACCGGTCCGCCGATCCGGAAAGGTCACGAAAACGTATCGGGCATATCGAACATCAACCTTCCCAGGGGCACCACCGGTTGGCTAGCGTGCTCCGACGGGCGGCCCGTACCCCCGAGAGGCGAACCACGCCGCGCGGGCGCCCCCGCCGAATCCGTTCCGCCCTCACGGGGGGTCCGGAACCGGGGACCCACACGCAGCACCGGGGTGAATCGGTCCTTCTCCACCGGACCGTAGGGCAGCCTTCCGTTCCGCCCGAACCCTCCCCCAGTGCCCTGAACGGCCTGGGGGGACCCCCATCGCTAACCCGGTAGGCGGTCCACGGAAGGAGATGCCGGCCTTGGCATCGCATCGCAAGCCGCGCACCCGTGTGCGCACGACCACCCCTGCCCTCGGGCTCACGACGGCCGCGCTGGCCTCCGTCACCCTGCTCTCCACGCAGAGCGCGACAGCCGCCCCGGCGGAGCCCAAGCCGACCGTCGAGGAAGTACAGAAGAGGGTCGACGACCTCTACCGGCAGGCGGGCACCGCCACCCAGCGGTACAACGAGGCGAAGAGCGCGTCCGCCGCGCAGCGCTCCAAGGTCGACGCCCTGCTGGACGCCGCGGCCGAGCGGGCCGAGAAGCTCAACGAGACGCGGCGCGAACTGGGCCGCTACGCGGCCGCGCAGTACCGCAGCGGCGGGATCTCGCCGACGGCGACGTTCTTCCTGGCGGACGATCCGCAGTCGTACTTCGACCAGGACCAGCTGATGGGGCGGATGACCAGCCGCCAGCAGAAGACGGTCGCCGACTTCCGCACGCAGCAGAAGGAGGCGGCGGCCAAGCGGGTCGAGGCCACGAAGAGCCTGGAGACGCTCACCGAGTCGCAGGCCACCCTGCGCACCAGCAAGCAGCAGGTGCAGCAGAGGCTGGCCGAAGCGCGCTCGCTGCTGTCGAAACTGACCGCCGAGGAGAAGGCCCGGCTGGCGGAGCTGGAGCGCCGGAAGGAGGCCGAGGCCACCCGCAAGGCGGAGGAACTGGCACGCCGGCAGGCCGCCGCCACGAAGGCCGACAGCGCCGCCGAGGAGGAGACCACCCAGGGCGGGACCGGCTCCGGGACGGCGACGGGCGGCGCAGGCACCGGCACCGGCACGGACAGCGGGTACGCGTCCAAGGCCGACCAGGTGCTGGCCTTCGCGCGGGCCCAGATCGGCAAGCCGTACGTCTGGGGGGCGACGGGCCCGTCCTCGTACGACTGCTCCGGGCTGACGCAGGCCGCGTGGAGGGCGGCCGGTGTCGATCTGCCCCGCACCACCTGGGACCAGGTCAAGGTCGGCACCCGGGTGGCCACCGCCGATCTGCTCCCGGGCGACCTGGTCTTCTTCTACGACGACATCAGCCACGTCGGGATCTACAAGGGCGACGGCATGATGATCCACGCGCCGAAACCGGGTGCGAACGTCCGCGAGGAGTCGATCTACTACATGCCGATCTACGGCAGCGTGCGCCCGGCGTAGGGCCGAGAGTGCCCGCCCCGCTCCGTACGACCGCCGGCCGGGCGGGAGCGTTCCCGCCCGGCCGGCGGGAGTGCCCCTGCCCGGCCCGTGCAGCCCGGGGGCTCGGGGAGACCGGCCCGGCCGCTCAGGTCCAGAGCGTGGCGATGAAGATGTTGGCGACCGTCAGCCCGCCCACGGCCGCGAACGCGCCCTTGTCCACCTTCTCCTCGTCCCGCTTCACGTAGACGAGGGCGAGGATCACGATCAGGATCAGCAGCTTGACGCCGATCTTGATGTTGTTGACGTTCTGGTCGTCCGCCTGGTTGAGCCCGACCAGGGCGACGCCGGTGACCAGCATGGTGAGCGCCCCGTGCAGCATGGCGGGCACGAAGCGGGCCGTGCCCGCCCCCATGGCCTTCATCTGGGTCAGGAAGCCGCCCAGCAGGGAGGCGATGCCGATGACGTGCAGGGCCACGAAGACATTGATGAGTACGTCCATGGCCGCAGCCTAGCCGTGGTCATATCAGCACTCTTCGGCCAGGTACGACTTCCCTACGAGAGCCGCGCTTGCGCGCGGTCGTGCCCGAAACGCCGGACACGGAACGACTTTTCGGTCACGTACGGTCAACGAAACGTCACATGCGGGCAATAGGCGTCATTACACCTCTTCGCGGTGCGCCAGGTCTAGCGTCCCTCCCAGGTGACCGGATCTCCACCGCCGCCCCGTACCGGGGCGGCACCCGGTCGCCCCGCCAGGAACACACGGCGGTCGGCCACTCCCCCGTCGGGGCCCGCCGCCGGATCCGGGCGGGCCCGTCGGCACCCACCGACGGGCAGTCGAACGGAAGGATCCACGCCCCCGTGGCCGCCCCCCGCAAAGCCGCTCACCGCAAGCCCAAGCAGCGCCTGTTCACCGGTCCTGCTGCCCGCACCGCAGCCACCCTGGCCTTGGCCGGAGCGGCGACCGCGACCGCATTCGAAGGCGGCGCCCAGGCCGAGCCCCAGCTCACCCCCGCCCAGGTCAAGGCCAAGGTCGACCGGCTGTACCACGACGCCGAGGTCGCCACCGAGCAGTACAACGGCGCGAAGGAGAAAGCCGCGGCCTCGGCGAAGGCCCTCGACGCCCTGCGCGACGAGGCCGCCCGCAGGACCGAGCGCCTCAACGCCTCGCGTGACGCCCTCGGCTCGTTCGCCGCCGCCCAGTACCGCAGCGGCGGCATCGACCCCGCCGTCCGGCTGGTGCTCTCCTCCGACCCCGACCAGTACCTCGAACGGGCCGCGTACCTGGACCGGGCCGGCGACCGGCAGGCCGGCGCGCTCAACGGAGTGCGCCGCCAGGTCGGCGAGCTCGCTCAACTGCGCGCCCGCGCCGAGGAGGAGCTCGCCGTCCTCAAGGCCCGCCGGGCCGAACTGCGCGAGCGCAAGGACACGGTCCGCACCAAGCTGGCCGACGCCCAGAAGCTGCTGGCCACGCTGAACGCCGCGGAGCGGGCCGACTACGAGCGCTCCGCGGACGCCGCCCACGGCGGCGCCGTCCGCGCCGGCCGCGGCACCCCCCGCGGCTCCGTCGCCGCCCCCAACGCCCGCGCGGCGCAGGCCGTCGCCTTCGCGTACGGGGCGCTCGGCAAACCGTACGTGTGGGGCGCCAGCGGCCCCTCCTCCTTCGACTGCTCAGGGCTCACCCAGGCCGCGTGGCGGACCGCCGGTGTCTCCCTGCCCCGCACGACGTACTCCCAGATCAACGCGGGCCGACGGGTCTCCCGTTCCGAACTGGCCCCGGGCGACCTGGTGTTCTTCTACTCCGGGATCAGCCACGTCGGGCTCTACGTGGGCGGCGGGCAGATGATCCACGCCCCGCGCCCGGGCGCCCCGGTCCGCATCGCCTCCGTCAGCGACATGCCTTTCGCGGGGGCGACCCGGGTGGCGTGAACTCCGCGCCGGCCCGGGACCGGCGGGAGGAAGGCCCGGGGAAGGCCCGCCGGGACCGCGGAGACCGCTGCCCGGCCGCCCGTACGCTCGCCCTGCGCTCCCCCGGCCACCGCGTGGCCCGCGCACGGGCGGGCGTCGGGCTCAGACCAGCCGCCGGGCCGTCGCCCACCGGGTCAGCTCGTGCCGGTTGGACAGCTGGAGCTTGCGCAGCACCGCCGAGACGTGCGACTCGACCGTCTTCACCGAGATGAACAGCTGCTTGGCGATCTCCTTGTACGCGTACCCCCGGGCGATCAGCCGCAGCACCTCCCGCTCGCGCTGGGTCAGCCGGTCCAGGTCCTCGTCGACCGGGGGCGCGTCCGTCGAGGCGAAGGCGTCGAGGACGAAGCCGGCCAGCCGCGGCGAGAACACCGCGTCGCCGTCCTGGACCCGGAAGACCGAGTCGACCAGGTCGGTGCCGGTGATGGTCTTGGTGACATAACCGCGGGCCCCGCCCCGGATGACGCCGATGACGTCCTCGGCGGCGTCCGACACGGACAGCGCCAGGAAGCGGACCGGGTTCTCCACCGCACCCATCATGGGGGCGCAGCGCCGCAGGACCTCGACGCCGCCACCACCGGGGAGGTGGACGTCGAGGAGGACGACCTCGGGACGGGTCGCCGTGATCACGGTGACCGCCTGGTCGACGTCGGCCGCCTCGCCGACGACCTCGACGCCGGTCTCCTCGGTACGGCCGATCTCGGCCTGGACCCCGGTGCGGAACATCCGGTGGTCGTCGACGAGCACGACCCGTACCCGGCGCTCCGGGCCCCCGGTGGCTTCGGTGTTCTCGGTCATTCGCTCGCCCTCTCCATCTCCAGCTCGACCTCCGTGCCCCCACCGGGCACCGGACGCAGCCGCGCCGTACCGCCGTTGCGCTGCATCCGGCCGATGATCGATTCTCGTACGCCCATCCTGTCGCCCGGGACGGCGTCCAGGTCGAAGCCCGGACCCCGGTCCCGTACCGAGACGAAGACGGTGCGTCCCTCGACCTCGGCGAAGACCTGGACGGCCCCGCCCTCGCCACCGTACTTGGCGGCGTTGACCATGGCCTCGCGCGCGGCCTGCATCTGTGCCGCCAGCTTCTCGTCGAGCGGGCAGTCGCCGACGACCACGACCTCCAGCGGTACCCCGTGCTTGTCCTCGACCTCGGCGGCGGCCCGCTTGACGGCCTCCGCGAGGGTCGCGGGCTCGTCGTCCTCGTCCTTGCCGGTGCCCTCCGGGTTGTACAGCCAGTTCCGCAGCTCGCGTTCCTGGGCGCGGGCCAGCCTGCGGACCTCCCCGCCGTCGTCCGCACTGCGCTGGATCAGGGTGAGGGTGTGCAGCACGGAGTCGTGGACGTGCGCTGCCACTTCGGCGCGCTCCTGCGCCCGGATGCGCATCAGGCGTTCCTCGGAGAGGTCCTGGGTCATCCGTACGAGATAGGGGCCCGCCAGGAGCGCGATGCCGGTGAGTACGGCGATGGCGGCGGTCAGTACGTTGCCGAGCTGGGCGGCCGAGCCGCGGACCACGAGGAAGACCGCGAGGCCGAGGCCGACGAGGGCGACCCCGGCCAGCCCGCGGGCCAGGTGCAGCACACGGCGGCGGCGGCCGACCTCGATCCAGCGGGCCCGTCGCGCGTTGTCGGCCTGGCGCCAGACCAGGACCGAGCCCGCGCCGATCAGCAGCATCGGCCAGATGTAGCGGTCGGCCTCGCTTCCCATGTCGACGTTGCCGACGAAGACCATGGCGCCCACGAGCAGCGCGACCAGAGCGAAGACCTGGCCCTTGTCGGGCTTGCGGAGTCTGCGGCGGCCGTCGGGGGCCGTCTCGAAGACGGAACGCGTCGTCTCCACACCACCCACCCCGAGGGGGACGACGATCCAGAAGACGGCGTAGAGGAGGGCGCCGAGACCGTCCGCGAAGAACAGCCCGAGGAAGACGAACCGCACCCAGGCGACGGGGAGTCCGAGGTGCCCGGCGAGCCCGCGCGCCACACCGCCGAGCAGCCGCCCGTCCGCGCTGCGGTACAGCTTGCGCAGCGGCGGCTCCTCCGGGTCCGGGGCGTGGGAGCTCGGGGCTCGGGTCGTGGCTGTCGGCATGGACCGATGGTCACACGTTCCGTACGGCGGTGGCATCAGGGTCGCCCCGGACTCGTCCCTGATGCCCGCAGCCGTCCCCGGCCGCCGGCATCGGGGCGGGGCGCCCCGGTGGGGCCCTCAGGGGGCGCCGGGGAGCAATATCAGGGATGGCCCAGGGTCGTCGCGGGTCCCGGGAGGGCGTACGGGCCGTCACCATGGAGCCATGACCGTTCCCCAGGACGCCTCCCCCGGCGTCACGCCGCCCCAGGAACCGAAACCGCGGCTGCGCCGCAGCCCGCGGCACAAAGTGGTGGCCGGGGTCTGCGGCGGGCTCGGCCGGTACTGCGACGTGGACCCGGTGATCTTCCGCATCGTGCTCGGCGTCCTCTCGGTGACCGGCGGGATCGGTCTGATCTTCTACGGCTTCGCCTGGCTCCTCCTTCCCCTGGACGGCGAGGAGGAGAACGAGGCGCGCAGGCTGCTGTCGGGCCGGGTCGAGGGAGCCTCGCTGATCGCTCTGCTGCTCGCGCTGGTGGGCTGCGGGCTGCTGCTGTCGATGCTGCACAACGGCAGCATGCTGGCGTTCGCCGCGATGCTGTCGCTGGCCGTCATCGGCTTCTCCGTCTGGACCCAGCACCGCGCGGCGGCACCCGAGGAGCCGCCGGGCGCGGCCGCGCAGACGCCGAAGGGCGGCGCGGCCCACCCCGCCGGACACGGGGCGCCTCCCGAGGTGAAGGCGCCCCCCACACCGGGCGGCCCGTCGTGGTGGCGGGACCCGATCGTCAAGGACGGTACGACGGGTCCGGCGGGGTCCGGCTACCTCTGGGGGCCCGCCGACGCGGTCTCCGACCCGGCGGCGCGGCCCCGCAGGGCGACCGCGGACGCCCCCTACCGGGCTCCCTACCGGCCGCCGGGGACCCGGGGCCCACGCTCGATCGGAGGGCTCGTCCTCGTGCTCGCCCTGGTCGCGGGCGGGCTGGGCACGGGACTGAGCTGGGACTCCCACCCGCTGGGGACGAGCCTGCAGATCGGACTCGCCGCCGCGCTCGGGGTGTTCGGCCTGGGTCTGCTGACGGCCTCGGTCCTCGGCCGCACCGGGTTCGGCACGGTCGTGCTGGCGATGGTCACCGCGGGACTCCTCGCGGGCGCCTCGGCCGTGCCCGGGGACATCGGCACCGACTGGGTCCGCGAGGAGTGGAACCCGGCTTCGGCCGCGGCGGTCCGGCCCTCGTACGAGGTGAGCACCGGCACGGCGAAGCTCGACCTGTCCCGGGTGGAGGTCGCGCGCGGCGGCACGCTGCACACGCGGGTCGAGGTAGCGGCCGGGCGCGCGTTCGTCGTCGTACCGCGGGGGATGACGGTGGAGCTGGACGCGAAGGCGGGTGTCGGGGAGATCCGGCTGCCGTCGGACGTGCGCACGAACGTGAACGTCGCGGCCGACCGGCACACGCGGCGCACCCTCGGGCCCGTGGAGGGCAGCGCGCCGGCCGGCACGGTCGTCCTGCACATGGAAGTAGGCGTCGGACTAGTGGAGGTCACCCGTGCCGCGTCATGAGTTCAGGCCCGGCCGCGCGGTGGCGGGCGTCGTCATGCTGGCGCTGGCCGGCGGTTACGCGGCGGACGCCGCCGGGGCCTGGAACGCCTCGTGGGCGTTCTTCGCCCCGGTGTTCTTCGGGGGCCTGTGCCTCGCGGCCACGGCGACGTGGGGGAGTTACCGGCTGCGCCGCCGCCGCGACGCGAGGAAGGCGTCGGCGGAGAACTCCGCGGCGCCCGCGAGCAGCAGCGGCAGCCAGGCCATGAGGTAGACCAGGTCGTTGCCGTAGTAGTAGGGCTCGGTCCGCCAGCTCACGGTCAGCCACAGGCTCAGCGATATCAGTGCGCCGCCGAGTGCGGCGAGCCGCGCCCACAGGCCGACGAGCGTGCCGAGGCCGACGACGATCTCCCCGCACGCGAGGGCGTACCCGAAGCCCTCGGGGCTCTTCAGCGCGAGGTCGACGAGGGCCGGTACCGCGGACGTGTCGCGCACCACGCGCATCAGGTCGCCGAGGGACCCCGGCCCGGTCGCCGACAGGAAGGCGCTGTCGGTCAGCTTGTCGATCCCGGCGTAGACGAAGGTGACGCCGAGGAAGATCCGCAGGGGCACCAGTGCGTACCGTCGCGCCCGGTCCCGGAGGCCTCCGGGCTCCACCGGACCGTAGGAGTTGCCGTACCCGTGCATCACTGCCCCGCCTTCCGTCGGCCCTTCGGACAGACCATACGTACGCCGGTCGGGCGCGACTCACCAGGGTGTGCGGTCCGGCACCTCAGTCCGTGACCTCGATCGGGCAGGCGTTGGTCTCCACGCCCGCCGCGGTGACGACCTGCACGTCCACGACGCCGGGCTCGACCTCGACCGGTACGGGCACGGTGAGCACGGTGTCGGCCGGGTTGGCGAAGCCTCCGGCGACGGGGATCAGCGGCACGTGGACGTGCACCCGGCCGATCCTGACGACCACCCGTGCCAGCCGGTCGGGGCTGCCCGCACCGGCCGGTACGAAGCCGGCGCCACGGATCTCGATGTCGTCCCCGGTACGGATCGGGGCGTCCAGGTCCCCCGCCTCCCTGGCCCGCACGACCGAGAGGATCACCGGGCGCCCGCCCTCCGCGTACTTCCCGGAGAAGTACGTCGCCGCGGAGACCGCCACCAGGAGCGCGAGCCCCCACGGCAGGTCCGGCAGCTGTTCGGGGCGGCGCGCGAGGCGGACCGCGGCGAACAGCACGGCGACGGCGCTGACGAGGACGTACTGCACGTCCGTGAAGCTGCCGCGCCCGGAGTCGTCGGTGAGCAGGTCGGCGGCGCGCGGCCGGTCGGCCCGCAGCTTCTGCAGACGCTGCGCCAGGACCCGTACGGTCACCACACGGCGTACGAGGACGGCGACGGCACACACCAGGGCGAGCACGGTGAGCACCCCGGCCGAGCGGACCAGGTCCAGGCCCTCGATCAGTTCGTCCCGGTCGGCGTGGCCGGAGGCACCGGCCAGTTGGAGCGCGAGGACGAGCACGGCGAACACGGCGAGCAGCACCCAGGAGGCGGCGACGGTGCGTGAGGTGGAGAGCCGGTTGTCCTCGCCGATGAGAGGGGCGAGCAGACCACCGCGGGCCCGGTGGAGGCGGGCGGCGCCCGTCAGCAGCACCGCGGTGACGAGCCCCGCGATCAGGCCCGCCGTCCGGGCGGTGGACCAGCCGGCGCCGACGGCGGTGGCGGTCTCACCGATGACCAGCACCGCGACTCCGCCCCAGACGACGGCGAGCGTGCGCCACCAGACCACGTGGAGCCAGGCGTCACCGGCTTCCCTGCCGCGTTCGGCGACGTCCCGGGCCGACCCCGTCAGCTCGTCCGAGACCCACTGCCGGGACGCGGACGCGGAGCGGGCGACCCCGGCGGGCAGGCCCTTTCCCGCGGCCAGCTCGTCCCGCTTGGTGAGGAAGGCCGCCACCGCGCGCCGGTGTCCCTCGCGTGCTCCGTGCGGGCAGTCGCCGCACGTACAGCCACCGCCGTGCGCGCCTTGCGCCCTCGCCTCGTCCAACGCCACGGGGAACGCCGCCCTTTCCCGCACTCGTACAGCCAACTCGCCTCTGATTCCTGCGAATTGTGCCGTACGGGGCGGGCATCGCCCGCATCGGGGCGGGCCGCGGTCACACGGAGCCCGTATGTGCGAATATCAGGTGCCCGGAACGAGGCAGGCGAGACCCAGCGTCCCCGGGAGCCCCCGTCGTACCCGGTCCGCCGGGCGTCCACGGCCGCGTCGGCGATCCGGGCTCCGGGGGCGGGATCGCAGGCGGTGATCAGCTGGGCCGCTCCTCGGAGAGCGGGGTGTTCCAGGTGAGGCGCTCGTTCCCCGGGGCGGACATGAGGGCGCGGCCTTCTTCGGTGGACATGGGCCTCAGCCTGGCACGGCGGCTCCGAGAAGGGCAGCGCATTTCTACCGGCCCCGGTTGTAGATCTCCGTGAGGTCCGCCTCGAGCGGGAACGGCACATTCAGCTTGAGCTTGTTGTGGTGGATCCCTGTCGGCGTGTAGGCCTTGAGCGCGGGGTCGAGTTCGTAGACGTACACGACGGGCAGGCCGTCTTCGTTCGCCTCGACCCGCCAGAAGTGGCCGATCCCAGCCGCAGCATACTTGCGGGGCTTGACATCGCGGTCCCGGTCGACGGAGTCCGGCGAAACCACTTCGACGGCCAGGATGACGTCCTCCGGGGCGTACCACGTCTGGTCGGCTCCCGTGTCCGCCTCCACGCGGTAGACCAGCAGGTCCGGTTCCGGCCTGTTCCTGCTGTCCAGCCTGATGCTCATCTCCCGGTCGACGTCCAGACCGTGCGGAAGGTGCGTGAGCAGGGCCCTCTCCAGAAGCCACATCACACGCGTGTGGAACTTCCGCTGCGGACTCATGAAGACGAGACTCCCGTCGATCAGCTCGGTGTGCCGCGGCAGATCCGGGAGCCGGTCGAGGTCCTCCGCCACCCAGCCCTCGGGCGGCGGCACCGGGTAGTGGTAGGGCCCGGTCAGCTCGTCGTGGGGTGCGGCACTCATGATGGCTCCCATGGGGCAGAGTCTCGTCTCCTCGGCCAGCGTACCCAGCGGATACGCCGGTGCCGCCGCCCAGACGGATGAGCGACGGCACCGGCGTTGACCTCAGGAGGCGGGGATCACTCCCACTCGATCGTCCCCGGCGGCTTGCTCGTGACGTCGAGCACCACGCGGTTGACGTCGGCGACCTCGTTGGTGATGCGGGTGGAGATCTTCGCCAGCGTCTCGTAGGGCAGGCGCGACCAGTCGGCCGTCATGGCGTCCTCGGAGGAGACCGGCCGCAGCACGATCGGGTGGCCGTAGGTGCGGCCGTCGCCCTGGACACCGACGCTCCGTACGTCCGCGAGCAGAACCACCGGGCACTGCCAGATGTCCCGGTCGAGGCCGGCCGCGGTCAGCTCCTCGCGGGCGATGGCGTCGGCGTCGCGGAGCAGGTCCAGGCGCTCCTTGGTGACCTCGCCGACGATACGGATACCGAGGCCGGGGCCGGGGAACGGCTGGCGCTGGACGATCTCCTCGGGCAGACCGAGCTCCTGGCCGACCATCCGGACCTCGTCCTTGAACAGCTGGCGCAGCGGCTCGACGAGCTCGAACTCGATGTCCTCGGGCAGCCCGCCCACGTTGTGGTGGGACTTGATGTTGGCCGTGCCGGTGCCACCGCCGGACTCGACCACGTCCGGGTAGAGGGTGCCCTGGACGAGGAAGGCGACGTCCTCGCCCTCCGCGGCCTCGGCCACGATCTCGGCCTGGGCCTGCTCGAAGACCCGGATGAACTCCCGGCCGATGATCTTCCGCTTCTGCTCCGGGTCGCTGACCCCGGCCAGGGCGTCCAGGAAGCGCTTCTCGGCGTCGACGACCTTCAGCTTGACGCCGGTCGAGGCGACGAAGTCCTTCTCGACCTGCTCGCTCTCGCCCTTGCGCATCAGGCCGTGGTCGACGTACACGCAGGTGAGCTGGGAGCCGATGGCCTTCTGCACGAGGGCTGCGGCGACCGCGGAGTCCACGCCGCCGGAGAGACCGCAGATGGCGCGCTTGGAGCCGACCTGCTCACGGATGAGGGCGATCTGCTCCTCGACGACGTTGGTGGTCGTCCAGGTCGGCTCGATGCCCGCGCCCCGGTAGAGGAAGTGTTCCAGGACCTGCTGCCCGTGGGTCGTGTGCATGACCTCCGGGTGGTACTGCACGCCGTACAGCTTCTTCTCGTCGTTCTCGAAGGCGGCGACCGGTACGACGTCCGTGGACGCGGTGACGGTGAAGCCCTCGGGAGCGGCGGAGCAGGCGTCGCCGTGCGACATCCACACCGACTGCTCGGTGGGCGTGCCCTCGAAGAGGGTCGAGCCGGCCTTGGAGACGGAGAGGGGGGTGCGGCCGTACTCGCGTGCGCCGTTGTCGTCGACCGTGCCGCCGAGGGTGGTGGCCATCAGCTGGAAGCCGTAGCACATGCCGAAGACCGGGACACCGGCCTCGAACAGCGCGCGGTCCAGACTGGGGGCGTCCGGCGCGTACACCGAGGACGGGCCGCCGGACAGGATGATCGCCCGGGGGTTCCTGGCCAGCATCTCGGCGACCGGCATCGTGGACGGGACGATCTCGCTGTAGACCCGGGCCTCACGGACGCGGCGGGCGATGAGCTGGGCGTACTGGGCGCCGAAGTCGACGACGAGGACCACGTCGGTGGTGGGGTCGGCGGCGGCGGGGGGTGCTGCTGGCACGGGGGCGGCCTTCCGGCGGTGGAGAAGAGGGGTCGGTCCTGCAATTCTACCGGCCGTGGAGGTGTCCCCCTCCGGGCTCACGTCTCACCATCCGGGCCCGCCGTGGCCGTGGGCCCCCGGGCGGGGCCATACTGTCTGCCATGCGTCAGCACACGACCTTCGTCTTTACCTATGGCATCCGGCCCGCCGGGTGTCATGGCCGTGCTGCGTGAGCAACTGACGAGCAACGTTCCAGACGCCCCGGGCCGACAGGCCCGGGGCGTCTGGCGTTCCGGGCCTGTCGCTCCGGGGGGACCGACCCGACCAGGAGTCAGAGATGACCAGCACCGCACCCACGAAGACGGCCACCGAGCGGACCGGCGCGCACACCGAGGAGGCCGCCTCCCTCATCGGGGGAGCTCGCGCGCGCATCGACGCGCTGGACGACCGGATCATCGGACTCGTCCAGGAACGGATGGCCGTCTCGGCGGTCGTCCAGGAGGCCAGGATCACCTCCGGCGGCCGCCGGGTGAACCTGGCACGCGAGATGGACGTGCTCTCCCACTACAGCGACGCCCTGGGCAAGCCGGGTACGGCGCTCGCCATGACGCTGCTGGAACTCTGCCGGGGCACGGTGTGACGGGACGGACGGCGCCGGACGGAAGGCTGTACGGCCGCACCCGCGTTCGGGCCGGGTCTCACCCGTACGGCGCGTGACCGGCTCCCCGGCGGCCTCGTTGGTCCGGATGCCGTGCCAGCCAGGGGCGGTACCGGTAGGAATCCACGCGTGGCTCCGCCGGGACGTGTGACGTACCGCAGGTACGTCGTGGGACCGCGTCCCGGCGCGTGTGACCGGCCGGCAGGGGACAGCCGTACGGTCACCCACACGCGGCCGGTCCCGGGGACGCCCGGGGCCGGCCGCCTTCGGACACCCGGGGTGGACGGCTCGGGACCGCCGCCTCGCGCGGCCCCGGAGACTCCGGCGCGGCCCGCCGGTGAGGGCGCCGGCCGCCATCCGTGCCCGGCGAGGCGGAGCCGGACGCCCGTGCTCCCGCTCGCTCCCGACCGGACGACGTACCCGGGGCACCGGCGCGTACGTCCCCGGCCCGTGGCCCGCACTCCCGTCCGTCGATCCGGGCCCCTCCCCTCGCCCGAACCACCCGGTGCGGAGCGCTGTTCCCGGAGCCGTCGCCTCCGCTCCCCGGGCACCGGCCTCCCTGTGTGACAGGGACCACATGAGGAATCCGTGCGTCCGGGGGCAACCGTTGCCGGGGCCCACAGGTCATGCAGGGCGAATCACCAAGCGTGGGAGGCTGCACTCGGAGGGGGGTGCAGCCTCCCGGGCGCTTGTAGGGGGTCGGTCTTCCGAGGGCCGTCGGCCGTTTCCCTTGCCGGTCGCCGACAGGCGGAACCGGGAAGGACCCGAGGGGTCAGGACTCGGAGGCGGTCGTCCTCGGCGGCACCACGGGCATCCCGAGGAACGGCAGTCTCAGCGCTCCGAAGGCCTCCTCGGGCACCGCCGGAGCCTTGGGCGCGACCGCGGCCAGCCGCTCGTACGCCTCTCCCTGCGCCGGTCGCGGGTCGGCGTCGCCCTTGTTGGGCCAGAACGACATCGCGCGCTCCGCCTGCGCGGTGATCGTCAGCGACGGGTTGACGCCGAGGTTGGCGGAGACCGCCGAACCGTCGACCACGGAGATGCCCGGGTGGCCGTAGACCCGGTGGTAGGGGTCGATGACCCCCTCGTCGGCGCTCGCCCCGATCGCGCAGCCGCCGAGGAAGTGCGCGGTCAGCGGGGTTCCCATCAGCTCCCCGATGTTCGACCCCGCGAAGCCGTTGATCTCCTGGGCGAGAAGGGTGGCTCCCTGCGTCGCCTCGGCGATCTGCGTCGGATTGGGCGCCCCGTGGCCTTGCCGGGCGGTGAGGAGGCCCTTTCCGACGCCACCGGGCTTGCGGTAGGCGACCAGCGAGTTGTCCAGCGACTGCATGACGAGCCCGATGATGGTCCGCTCCGACCAGCGCCGGTTGGACAGCGAGCGCATCGCCAGCCACGGGTGCCGCGCCACGTTGCCGAACCAGCTGCGCACCCGGTGGGCGCCGTAGGGGACCTGGAGGATGGTCAGCGCGCCCATGGCGTTGGAGCCCTTGCCGTAACGGACCGGCTCGATGTGGGTGTTCGGGTCCGGGTGGATCGACGAGGTGATGGCGACGCCCTGGGTGAAGTCGGCCTTCGCGGTGCCGTGCTTCGCGCGGTAGCGGCGGTCGCTGGTCTGGGCGCCCACCAGGCCCTCGGAGTTCGTCCGGGTCAGCTCGCCGAGCCTCGGCGAGAGCCGCGGCAGCAGGCCCTCGTCCTTCATGGTGTGCAGCAGGGTCTGGGTTCCGTACGTGCCCGCCGCCACGATCACCCGCCGGGCCCGCAGGACGTCCGGCCGCGCCTTCCTGCGCCGGTGGGTGGGGACGGTGGAGACGCGGTAGCCGCCGTCCGGGTCGTCGGTGACGGCGACGACGGACGTCATCGGGCGGATCACGGCCCCGGCCTTCTCGGCCAGGTACAGGTAGTTCTCGTTGAGGGTGTTCTTCGCGCCGTGGCGGCAGCCGGTCATGCACTCGCCGCACTCGGCGCAGGCCTTGCGGGAGGGGCCCGCACCGCCGAAGTAGGGATCGGCGACCTCCCTGCCGGGCTTCGCCCTCGCCGTGCCGTCGGCGTCCTGTCCGTCGCCGAAGAAGACGCCCACCGGGGCGAGGTGGAAGGTGTCGCCGACGCCCATGGTCTCGGCGGCCGCCTTGAGGTGGACGTCGGCCGGGGTCATGGTCGGGTTGAGCCTGACCCCGAGCATCCGCTTCGCCTGGTCGTAGTACGGCGCCAGTTCGTCCTGCCAGTCGGTGATGCCCGCCCACTGGCGGTCCTCGAAGAACGGGGCGGGCGGCACGTACAGGGTGTTGGCGTAGTTGAGGGAGCCGCCGCCGACACCGGCCCCCGCCAGCACCATCACCTTGCCGAGCAGGTGCACACGCTGGATGCCGAAGAGGCCCAGCGCCGGGGCCCACAGGTAGTTCCTGAGGTCCCAGGAGCTCTTGGGGAGCGTCTCGCGTGTGAAGCGGCGGCCCGCCTCCAGGACACCGACCCGGTACCCCTTCTCGCTCAGCCGCAGGGCCGAGACCGCGCCGCCGAAGCCCGAACCGACGACGAGGACGTCGAAGTCGTACGCGTCGTCGTCGGCCGCCCGGACGGCGGATCCGGCCGGTATGTGGGCAGGGCTGTCCTGGGACATGGCTCTCCTCGGTACGAAAAAGACAGAAAGGATCAGGAAGAGGCAGGAGGAGGGGGCAGGAACGGAAGCGGCCGAGTCCCGGACGGAGGCCGTCGCGGAGACGGCACCCCCGCCCGGGGGTCAGCGCAGCCGGAGGGCCTTCATCGCCTTGAGGCTGCGGCTCATGAAGGCCGCGTACTTCTCGTCGTCCATCCCGAAGGCCGGCGCGAGCGGCATCAGCCGCTGCTGGGCGACCGTCTGGGACTCGGTGTACTTGAGGATGCCCTCGGAGCCGTGGCGCCGGCCGAGGCCGGAGTCCTTCATCCCGCCCATCGGGGACCGGACACTGCCGTACGCGGGTGCGTACCCCTCGTTGATGTTGACGGTGCCGGTCCGCAGCCGGGCGGCGATCCGGTGGCCGCGCCGCGCGTCCTTGGTCCACACGCTGGAGTTGAGGCCGTACGGGGTGGCGTTGGCGAGGGCGACGGCCTCGTTCTCGTCGCTGAAGCGGTAGACCGAGACGACGGGGCCGAAGGTCTCCTGGGTGCAGACGGCCATGGGCGCCTGCACGCCGTCCAGGATCGTCGGCTCGTAGAACAGCGGGCCGATGTCGGGCCGGGCGACACCGCCCGCGACGAGGGTGGCGCCCTTCTCGACGGCCTCGGCGACGTGCCGGGTGACGGTCTCCAGCTGGCGTTCGCCGACGAGGGAGCCCATGTCGGCGCCGTAGGCCAGGGAGCTGCCGAGCCGCATCGCCTTCGTACGGGCGGCGAAGCGCTCCACGAACGCGTCGGCGACGGACTCGTGGACGTACAGCCGCTCGATGGAGATGCAGAGCTGGCCGGCGGAGGAGAAGCAGGCGCGGACGGCGCCCGCGGCGGCCTTCTCCACGTCGGCGTCCTCGAGGACGAGCATGGCGTTCTTGCCGCCGAGCTCCAGCGAGACGCCGACGAGCCGGGCGGCGGCGCCCTGGGCGACCTCGCGGCCGGTACGGGTGGAGCCGGTGAAGGAGACGTAGTCGGCGTGCCTGACGACCTCGGGACCGACGACCGGGCCGTCGCCGAGCACGACCTGGAACACCTCGGCGGGCAGCCCGGCCTCGATCAGCAGGTCGCGGGCCCACAGGGCGGTCAGCGCGGTCTCCGTGTCGGGCTTCATCACCACGGCGTTGCCGGAGACGAGGGCCGGCAGCGCGTCACCGACGGACAGTTCGAGAGGGTAGTTCCAGGGGGCGATCTGGCCGACGACGCCGCGCGGCTGCCGCAGCTCGGTGACCTTGGTCAGGGCCGGCACCACCCCGGTGTGGCGCCTCGGCTTCAGATAGGCGGCGGCCCTGCGCCCGTAGTGCCGGGCCGACACGGCGACGGCCTGGACCTCCTCGTGGGCGTGGAGCCTGGCCTTGCCGGTCTCCAGCTGGATGAGGTCGAGGACCTCGGACTGACGCTGGAGGACCAGATCGTGGAAGCGCAGCAGTACGGCGGCCCTGACCCGGACGGGTGCCGCCGCCCAGGCGGGCTGGGCGGCGCGGGCGCGTTCGTAGGCGGCGGCGACGTCCTCGGGGGTCGACTCGGGGAGGTCGGCCAGCTTCGCCCCGGTGAAGGGGGTGTGGTTGGCCGTGCGCCCGGAGCCGACGACGCCGCGGGTCAGCCGGGCGATCACCTCGGGTGTCACCACGTCGGCCGCGGTGCGCACCCCGGCGGGAACGGCGGCCACCGGGTTCGTACCGACGCGGGTGCCGGAGGCGGCGGAGGTGGTCGTGGAGGCCTGCGAGTCCGTCATGTGGGCGAGGGTATGTCCACCCGCCGGCTTTGGGTACCCGTCGGTAACAGGTTTTCACAGACCCCGCGCCACACCTGCGGCCGGCCCCGACGACCCAGCCAGTGATCACTGGCTACATAACCGCTGATCAGGGGCTATCTGCCGGTGGCACGTCAGGATTCGTGAATCTTCAGGCCCTCGGTGACCTCGTCGTAGATCTTTTCCCCGTCCTTCGCCGCCTGGCCCGCCGCGGGCATCCTCACCCGGACGTGCCAGTACGGATCACTCTCGGCCTTCCCCGGGATCAGGAGCTCGTGGAAGCGGTACCGCAGCGGCTCGTCGTCGGTCGCGGAGTACGGGGTGTACTCCACCACCATGTCGTAGGCCGTGCGGCCCTGGTGCTCGGTCTTCGTGGACGTGACGGTGGCGTCCTTCATCTCCGTGGTGGCCGCCCCGCCCTTCTCGTAGTACGCCTTGCGGGCCTCCGGGTCGGCACCCGGCTCGTCCGCGCCCGCGCCGACGGCGTCCTCGCCCGGCAGCCCGCGGTGCCAGAAGTCGATCTCGAAGACGCCGCTGGGGTCCTTGTACCAGACGACGTCGCCGTCGTCCCCCTGCTCGCGCTGGTACTCCTCGGGTACCGCCACATCCGCCGAGAGCACCTCGTTCTCCGGCCTGATCTGCCAGCCCTCGGGCGTCCCGCCGCCCGTGAACGGGTTGGCGAGGAGCAGCACGAGCGCCAGGGCGACGGCGAGCACCGCGCCGCCCAGTCCGAACTGCGCGGCCCGGTTGCCGTGCAGCACGGGCGGCACCCACCGGCTGCCGACCGAGGAGCCGCCCCCGTACGGCCGGGTGAACTCCGGGGCGGGGGCCACCGCCACCGATTCGAGAGCCGCCCGGATCTCGGCGGGGCCGGGCCGCGCGGCCGGATCCTTGCGGAGCAGCTGCATGACGAGCGTCCCGAAGGCGCCGGCGCCCCGGGCCGGCATCTGCGGCTCCGCCGAGAGGACCGCCTGCAGGGTGGCCGGCGTGTGGGAACGGCGGTACGGGGACATGCCCTCCACGGCCGCGTAGAGCACGACCCCCAGCGACCACAGGTCCGACTCGGGTCCGGGCAGCCGGCCCAGCACCCGCTCCGGCGCGATGTACTCGGGCGAGCCGACGAAGGATCCCGTCTCCGTGAGCCGCTGCTCGCCCTCGACCTGGGCGATGCCGAAATCGGTGAGGACGACCCGGTCCTCGCGCCCGAGCAGGACGTTGTCCGGCTTGACGTCGCGGTGCAGCACCCCGGCCCGGTGCGCGGCGCTCAGCGCGCCGAGGACTGCGAGGCCGATCCTCGCGGCCTCACGGGGGTCGAGGGTGCCCTCCCGCAGCCGGTCGCCGAGCGACTGGCCGCTGACCAGTTCCATGACGATCCACGGCTTGCCGTCCTCGACCACCACGTCGTGCACGGTGACGACGCTGGGGTGGTCGATCCGGGCAGCCGCACGCGCCTCGCGCTGCATGCGCAGATAGACGTTGGCCCGCTCGCGCTCCCCCAGGTGGTCCGGCACCCGCGGTTCCTTGACGGCCACCTCACGGTCCACCACGTCGTCGTGCGCCCGCCAGACCGTCCCCATGCCGCCGTGCCCGAGCCGCCCCGTGAGCCGGTACCTGCCGCCCAGGACACGGTGGGGCGCGCCCTCCGGGTTGGGGTCGGTGACGGTCGGCGTGGGCCCGTGCGGGGCGCCGGGCGGCGTCGGTGCCTGCGGCGGCACCGGAACCGCCCCGGGCGCGCCACCCTGCGGGGCGTGCGGCGGCCGGAGCTCGTAGCTGGTGGGCTCGTTCGCCCGTCCCCCATCGTGGTTCATGGGCAACATCCTGGCGAAGCGGGCCGCGAGTTGCCACAGGGATGCCTCACCGGGTGCAGAGCCGTGACAGTCGCGAGGCAGCGGGCGGCCCGGCTGGGCTACTGCGGCGGAGGCTGCCAGCTGCGGAGCATCGTCTCGAAGCGTTCCCGGCTCTCGGCCCAGTCCTCCTCGGGGCCCGTCATGTAGATCGCGTACTCCGGGCCGCCCGTCTCACCGAAGTACATCTGGTCGATCCCGTGGCGCGGCCCCGGGTGGTCCTTGGACTCGACCCAGGTGAACTCCCAGAGGGAGCCAGGCCGGTCGCGGAAGACGTTGGAGTGCAGGGTGAGCCGCTGGTACCCCGGCAGCCGTACCGCGAGGTCCTTCTCGATGCCCAGCATGTGCAGGTAGGAGTTGTCGAAGTCGGGCTGCGGATCGACGCTGAACCGGATGCGGTGCGCCCCGTTGTCCGGGGTGTAGTCGATCTGGCCGCCGTCCGTCTGCCGCGTCCAGCCGTCGGGGACGGCGACGCTGAAGCCCTCCGGGTCCTGCACCCGGTGCCAGCCGTCCGGTAGGTCCTTCACGGGCTGCGCGTTCCCGCCGGACGAGCCCGTCGCGTCCTCCGCTGACGGCGAGGTGCCGGAGTCCCGCGCCGAGGGGGAAGGGCCGGGCGTCTCTGGTCCGGTGGCGGTCCGCTCCCCCGAGCCGTCGTCCGTACTCCCCCTGTCGTCCGCGTACTTCATCGCGACGAGGCCGGCCGCCCCTCCGATGAGCGCGGCGAGCGCGATGACGAGCGCGGCCGTACGCCACCGGCCCCTGCCGCGCCGGGTGGGGGGCGCCGGGGTGTGCGGGGCGGTGGGCGGCGGGGGCAGGGGCCGGGCGAGGTGGGCCGTCGCCCCGTCGGGGGCGGAGAAGGCGCGCAGATCCTCCCCGGACATCCGCTGCGTGGGCACGTGGGCCTGTGCGGCGCGGGGCTTGCGCCCCTCCATCGCGTCCAGCAGCATCCGTTCCGCCTCTTCGGCGGTCGGCCGGTCCGCCGGGTCCTTGCGCAGGAGCGCCGTGATCACGGGTTCCAGCGCGCCGCCCCGCATCGGCGGTGGCGGTTCCTCCGTGACGACGGCCTGCATCGTGGAGATCGGCGACGAACGGCGGAAGGGCGACTGCCCCTCGACGGCCGTGTAGAGGGTGGCGCCCAGCGACCAGAGGTCGGACGCGGGGCCCGGGTCGCCGCCGCGTACCCGTTCGGGTGCCAGGTAGTCGATGGAGCCGACCAGTTCGCCGGTCCTGGTGATGGTGGAGTCACCCTCGATCGCGGCGATCCCGAAGTCGGTGAGCAGCACCTGCCCGTCGCGGGCGAGCAGGACGTTCGCGGGCTTGACGTCACGGTGCAGCACCCCGGCGCCGTGCGCGGCCCGCAGGGCGCTCAGGACGTGGAGGCCGATCCGGGCGGCCTCGCGCGCCTCGACCTCGCCGCGCTCCTTGGTCGCGTCGGCGAGCGACGGCCCGTCGACGTACTGCATGACGATCCAGGGGCGGTGGTCGTACTCGATGACGTCGTGGACGGTGACGACCCCGGGGTGAGTGATCCGCGCCGCAGCACGCGCCTCCTTCTGCGTACGGGCGTGGAGCACCGCCCTGTCGGCCTCGGCGGCGTACAGGCCGGCGGTCAACTCCTTGACGGCGACGGTCCGGTGCAGCACCTCGTCCTGAGCCCGCCAGACCTTGCCCATGCCCCCGCGGCCGAGAACCTCACCGAGCCGGTACCGCCCGGCCAGTACGATTCCCGCTCCCGTGCTCTGCGCGTGTTCCACGTATGTCCCCGCCCCATTCCTTCGAACGACAGGTTACGGAGGGGGGCGGCCCGGCGTAACCTCGCACCGCCCACGAGACCGCACTGTGATGCTTGTCCTGTGTCCCGACTACGTGTCAGGACGTCACGCGGTAGGTGGAGATGGCCTGTTCGTAGAGATCGGACACCTTGTCACGCTCGTTCTCCGGGCCGATCGCCTGGATGATGTGGTACCTGCCGTCCACGATCATGACGAGGTTGCGTACGTACACCTCGCGCCCACCGCTCTCCTGCCAGGTGAACTGCCCCTCGGCCATGGCCTGTCGCCCGACGTCGACCCGGCGCAGGCCCGTGGACGTGGCCCAGCTGGACTCCCGGAAGGGCTTGAGCTCGGGTTCGCCGCTGCGCTGGTAGTCCAGCGGGTCGGAACCGTTGGCCTTGACGGTGTCCCTGCCGGGTACGACGAGCACGCTGAACCCGTCGCTGCCGTAACGGATCTGACGGTCCGCGTTGGCCGGGCTGCGCTGCCACTCCTTCGGGACACCGATCTCGAACCCCTCCGGATCCTTGCGCAGCACATGGCCGGGGGCGAGGGTGGTGGCGGAGTGGCTGGTCTGCGGCTGCTGCGAGCCGGAGGAGCCTGCGGAGCCCGCGGACGATCCGTCCGACGCGCTCGCGTCGGGCGCCGGTCCGGCCGGTGCCTCCGCGGCGGAACCGGAGGGCCGGGGCTGCGACCCGGTCTTCGTGTCCGGCCCGGATCCTCCCTCGGGCATGAACATCACGGCGTAGGCCACGGCCGCGGCCGTCAACAGCAGGATCAGGACGAGCAGCAGCCGGCCCAGCCGTCGCGGCGGGCGTGCGCCCGGCGCCGGCTGACGCAGAACCTTGGGCTCCTTGGGCGCACGGGGAGCACGGGGCGGCTTCTCGTAGCGCTGAGGCCTGCTCTGCCGGTGGCGGCCGTGCGCGGCCCCACGCCCCCGGCGCCTGCGCACCAGTTCGCCCCTGCGGCGCACGACGGGCAGGCGGGTGGCGTCGACGGGCGGCAGCGGCACGACGTCGATGCCGGCCTCGGGCTCCGGAGCCGAGCGCACGAGCGAGCGCATCCAGCCGCGCAGCTCCTCGAAGTCCGGTCGCTCCGTGGGGTCCTGACGCAGCAGCGACTCGACGACGGGACGGAGGGGTCCGCAGTCCTCCGCGAAGGCGGGCGGTTCCGCACAGACCATCTGCACGAGCTCGGCCGCGTTCTCCTCCGGGTAGGGCGCGTGGCCCTGCACCGCACGGTAGAGCAGGGCACCGAGCGCCCACAGGTCGGTGGACGGGCCGATGGGCGGGGCCAGCTGCCAGTTGTCGTGGACGGGCCCGGCCTGCTCGGGCGCCCAGCGCTCCGTGACGGCGCCGACCACGGCGATACGGGCCTGCCGGGCGCGTTCGGCGGCGAGGGGGGTGGCGGGGCCACGATAGGCGGGGGTCTCCCCGCCGCCGCCGGTGGCGACGACCGCGTCCCATCCTCCGGTGGACGCCCGTGCGGCCACCGGCTGCTGCTGCCGGTCCCTGCTCTCCGGCCCGCCGCCCGGGCGACGGGCGTCTGCGCGGAGCGCGTCCTCGCCGGAGCGGCCCGAGCCGCCCGCGGGCACGGGGCGGCCGGCGCCGGGGCCGTCGTCCCACGTACCGGCGAGGTGGACCCACCGGCCCGGGGGCAGGAGGCCGGGGTCGTCGTCCTCGGGGTCGTCGTCCCCGCCGTCGTAGGCGTCGTGCTCGTCGTCCTCCGGCGCGGGGGCGCCGTAGGCCGGGGCGCCGTACGGCGGCGTGCCCTGGGGCCGGCCCCCGTACCTCGGGTCTTCCCGCGACCGGTCCTCCTCGGACCAAGCCTCGTACGGAACCTCGTCGGCCGGGGCTGTGTGCTGCCCGTCGCCGTACGGGGCGCCGTGGTGCCCGTCGTCGTACGGGGCGCCGTGGTGCCCGTCGTCGTACGGGCGGGCCTCGCGGGAGGTGGCGCCGTACGGGGGGCGCGGGTGGGCCGCGCCGCCGTCGGGCGCGTCCTCGCCCGGCCGGCCCGTACGCGACGGGTCCTGGCGGGGGACGTCCTCGCCCGGCCGGCCGCTCTGCCGGGCGGCGGGCGGCAGGCCCTCGTCGGCCCTGGCCGCGGCGCGGGCACCCGCACGGTAGGCCGCGATGGCTCCGGCGCGGGCCGCACGCAGCTGTGCCGCGCCGCCCGCCCCGGGCTCCACCACGGGCACCGCGGGGCGCGCGGGCCGGGGGACGAGCTCCTGTCCGCCCCGGCCGCCGTCCTCCCGGTCGCTCGCCGGGTCGCTCTCCCCCTCGGCCCCGGGCGGGCGCACCGCCTCGATCTCGGCGTAGGGGCGTGCCGCCGGCACCCCGGCGGAGGTCTCCTCGGGGGCGGGCAGCGGGTCCGGGGCGAACGGCGGCTCGTACGGGCCGGTGGGGCCCGTCTCGACCGCCGGAGGCCCGTACGCTCCCTCGTCCTCGGTCTGCGGCACGGGAACGTACCCGCACAGCGCCTCCTCGGCGGCGCCGGCCGCCAGACCGGTCAGCACGACACGGCCGTCGTCGCAGACGAGGACCGTGCGGACGGTGATGTTGCGGTGGGTCCAGCCGTGTGCGTGCAGCACCCGCAGGGCGGTCAGCACGTCGGAGCCGATCTCGGCGGCACGGTACGGACTGAGCGGGCGCTCGGCCAGGAGCGCCGCGAGCGGCCTGGCGGCGACCAGTTCACTCACTATCCACAGCGATCCCGCCTCGGCGAACACGTCGAAGACCTGGTCCAGCCGCGGGTGGTCGGGGACCTGGGCCGCCGCCTGGGCCGCCTCGATCGCCCGCCGGACCGCGGGGTCCGTGGACCGGCGCATCGTACGTCCGGCGGTCCTCCGGGCGACCGCTGACGGCCCGTCGGCGTCCAGCACCTCGGCGTCCACGACCTCCGGCAACGGCACCTGGCGGACCAGGACCTCCTGCCCGCTGTAGGTGTCGAACGCCCGGGTCTCGGCCAGTTCGTACGCGTCGGACGGGGGCAGCGGAAGGCGGTAGCGGTCGGCGAGTACCCGACCCGCGTAGTCGTCCACGACACCTCCCCAGAGCGCGCTGTCCCCCGGTCACGAGGACCGGTCACAGCCGCCAATCACGGTCACTTGGTGTGCACTTACCCCGTGGTCCAGGCCGCGCACGGTCTTCGGCCTCTCACGATACGGGGCAAGTGGCGGCCGTGCCGCCGGGTCTGCGCAACCCGGCCGCACAGGACGGCCCCGGGCGTGTTCCGAACGCCCGTTCCGTCCGGGGGAGCCTGGCACGCACGCGCACCGCGGTGCCGGTATCCCCCGGTACGCCCGGTTCCGGGGAGCCGCTTCACCTCGCGACCGCACGCACCGGACGCCGCCGGGCCCGGCCTCCCGGGCGGCGCCACCTGCGGCACACGCCAGGTGCCGCCCCGCGAGGCCGGTGCCGGTCAGTCGGTGGGCTCGAACGTGGCGAACGCCGTCTCGCGCAGCGTCCGGCACTCCTCGCCGTCCCATGCGTCCGCCCTGCAGCTGATCATGATCGAGTAGCCGTGGGTGGCGTCGGCCTTGAATCCCCGGTTGAGGACACGGATCCTCTTGCCCTGCTGATTGCGGGTGAACTCCCAGTCAGCCACGGTCGGATAGCCGTTGTACTCGACCGGCTTGATCCGGATGTGCTTGTAGCCGTCGCTGAGGCTCTTGGTGGCCGAGACCGCCCCTGCCCAGGCGGCTGCCGCGTCGTCCTTCGGGGAGGAGTTGTAGTCGACCTGGACACGCGGGAAGCCGCCGTCGGCGTTGTAGATGCCACCGGAGTTCTGGCCTGCTATACCGGCGAGCCGGAAGTTCGCGGGCATCGCCATGGTGAAGTGGAACCGCTTACCGGTGACCTTCTTGTACCCCGCGGGCAGCCCGTCGCCGGCCGGGGCACCGCTCTCCGGAGTTCCCGAAGAGTCGTCGGACCCCTTGCCCTTGCCCTTGTCCTCTCCTCGGTCGTCCTTCGCGGCGTCGTCCGTGCCACTGCCCTTGCCGCTGTCCGTCTCCTTGCCGGACCCGGCGTCCGTGCCGCCGTCGACCGTGGCTCCGGCGGACGCGGTGGCGCCGCCCCCGGTGGTACGGCCCTGCTCACCCTCGTCGTCGCCGAGGGTGAGCGCCAGGACCGTGCCGAGCACGGCCAGTACGACGACCCCGGCGACGACCGCCAGCGTGCGGCGCGGTACGACGTCGGTGATCGACGCCCGGACCGGGGCGGACGGGCCCGCCGGACGCGGCGGTATGCCCTGGCCCGGGGCGGAGGCCGTGGCCGTGGCCGTCGGGGTCTTCGCGTTCCGTACGGAGCGCAGCGCACCGCGGAGCCGTTCCCGCGTGCTCTCCCCGGCCGCGGTGCCGATGGCCGGGGTGGATGCGGAACCGGTGGGGGTCGCGGAGCCCGCGGGGGCTCCCGGTCCGGCCGGGCTCGCGGTGCCGGCGCGGGCCGCGGAGCCGGTCGGCCCGGCGCCCGCCGAAGGACGGGGGGTCGGCGTGGAGGCACGTGAGGCAGCGGCTCCCGCGGCCCCGGAGGCCGCGGCGGTACCGGCGGCGGCCGCACCGGAGGCCTTCTTGCCGCCGCTCCTGGATCCCTTGGGTGCCTCGGGCGCGGTGATGGTGGGCAGTGCCATGACCTGGGTGCGGTCGGCCGCCTGCCCGGCGGGCCCCTCCGGCTGCTCCGGTGCGTTGATCACCGCGTTGAGCAGGACACGCGCTCCCGCGTCGTCCAGCCGCTGTTCGGGGTCGCGGGTCAGCAGGCCGTAGATGACCTCCGTCAGCGGGCCGGCGTTCTTGGGCGGATCGACCGGCTCCGTCATCACGGCCGTCAGCGTGGCGATGGCCGAGCCCTTGTCGTACGGAGGGCAGCCCTCGACGCTCGCGTACAGCAGTCCGCCGAGCGACCACAGGTCGGCGGGCGGGCCCGGCTTGTGCCCGCGGGCCCGCTCGGGCGAGATGTACGAGGGGGCACCGACGAGCATGCCCGTGGAGGTGACGGAGGGGTCGCCCTCCACCTGGGCGATCCCGAAGTCGGTCAGGACGACCCTGCCGTCCTCGGAGATCAGTACGTTGGAGGGCTTCACGTCGCGGTGCAGGATGCCCTGGCGGTGCGCCGAGCGCAGCACGTCGAGGATGGCGAGACCCACCTCCGCCGCCCGCCTCGGTGTCAGCGTCCCGTCCTCGCGGATCACCTCGGCGAGCGACTTGCCCTCGATGAGCTCCATGACGATCCACGGCCGGTCGTCCTCGTCGACCACGTCGTAGACCGTCACCGCACTGTTGTTGCGGATCCGCGCGATCGCTTTCGCCTCGCGCAGCGTGCGGGTGATCAGCCGGCGCTTCTCGTCCTCGTCGATGGCCGAGGGGAACCGCAGTTCCTTGACCGCGACCGTGCGGCCCAGCGTCTCGTCGGCAGCACGCCAGACCGTGCCCATGCCGCCCCGGCCGAGCACCTCCCCGAGTCGGTACCGTCCCGCGAGGAGACGTCCGTCCTTGTCCCGTTGGGGCTCCCGTGCCTGCTCCGCCTCCGACATGCGTCCCCTCTGCGATCAACCCACCCTGGCAGAGCGTTCATTGTCCCTCACCCCGGGACCGGTCATGGTCCGGGGTCCACGGTCGGCCACGATGCGGCCGGTGGAGGGAGCCCCTGCCACGCCCGTCCCCCGCGTGCTTCTCGGTGCCTCGCCCGTCCCGGCTCCGCCCGCCTCCGGAACGGCGCGCCTGCCCGGCGAACCACACCCCACCCCGGCATCGTCCTCCCTTTCCCGGTCCGTCGTCGAGGGCGGGCCCCCAGCGGACCACCGGCGCACCCCGGCTCCCGCGCTCCGCACGAGACCTGCGCGGCGGACGGGCCGGGCACAGAACCGGGTGTCCGCCCCCGGCCGCGAACCGGCAGCCCTGCCGGTCCGGAACCGGCCGCCCGTCCCCGGACCGACCGGGCAGGGCACCGCCGGAACCGGAGCGCTCCCCGGACTGCCCGGACGGGACCGGACCTCCCACCGGATCCACCCCCCGGACCGCCCGCACGGGACCGGACCTCCCGCCAAATCCACCCCCCGGACCGCCCGCACGGGACCGGACCCGCCGTCAGGTCGGCACGATGTCAGGCGCGCCCAGCCGCGCCGCGTCCGCCGTCAGGTCGTCCGGCTGCCGCTGCGACTCCCGCTCGGCCTCCACCCTCTTACGGTAGTGCTCGACCTCGCGCTCGATCCGGCCCGTGTCCCAGCCCAGCACCGGTGCCATCAGGTCGGCGCACTCCCGCGCACAGCGGGTGCCCCGGTCGAACGTCTCGATGGAGATACGGGTCCGGCGGGTGAGTACGTCGTCGACGTGGCGGGCCCCTTCGTGCGAGGCGGCGTAGACGACCTCCGCGCGCAGGTAGTCCTCCGCCCCTGCCAGCGGGTCGCCCAGCGAGGCGTCGCCCTCGATCAGCTCGAGCAGCTCCTCTGCCATCGAGCCGTACCGGTTGAGCAGATGCTCCACCCGGACGACGTGCAGCCCGGTGCGGGCCGCGATCCTGGCGCGGGCGTTCCACAGGGCGCGGTAACCCTCGGCGCCCAGCAGCGGGATGTCCTCCGTGACGCAGTCCGCCACCCGCTGGTCCAGCCCGTGCACCGCCTCGTCCACGGCGTCCTTCGCCATCACCCGGTACGTCGTGTACTTGCCGCCCGCGACGACCACCAGCCCCGGCGCGGGGTGGGCCACCGTGTGTTCGCGCGAGAGCTTGCTCGTGGCGTCCGACTCGCCGGCCAGCAGCGGCCGCAGCCCGGCGTAAACCCCTTCGACGTCGTCCCTGGTCAGCGGGGTGTTCAGGACCGAGTTGACACGTTCGAGCAGGTAGTCGATGTCGGCGCTGGAGGCGGCCGGGTGTGCCTTGTCCAGGTCCCAGTCGGTGTCCGTCGTGCCGACGATCCAGTGCCGGCCCCACGGGATCACGAAGAGCACGGACTTCTCGGTACGCAGGATCAGCCCGGTCGAGGAGTGGATACGGTCCTTCGGGACGACCAGATGGATGCCCTTCGAGGCACGGACGTGGAACTGGCCGCGCTCATTGATCAGCGACTGGGTGTCGTCCGTCCACACGCCGGTGGCGTTGACCACCTGCTTGGCCCTGACCTCGTACTCCCCGCCCTCCTCGACGTCCTGCACGCGCGCGCCGACCACCCGCTCACCCTCCCGCAGGAAGCCGACCACACGCGCCCGGTTCGCCACGTGCGCGCCGTAGCCGGCGGCCGTGCGCACGAGTGTGGCCACGTAGCGGGCGTCGTCCATCTGGGCGTCGTAGTACTGCAACGCGCCGACCAGCGCGTCCTTCCTCAGGGCGGGCGCGACCCGCAGGGCGTGGCGGCGTGAGAGGTGCCGGTGCACGGGCAGCCCGCGGCCGTGGCCGGAGGAGACCGACATGGCGTCGTACAGGGCGACACCGGAACCCGCGTACAGCCGCTCCCACCCCTTGTGCTGCAGGGGATAGAGGAACGGGACGGGTTTCACCAGATGCGGGGCGAGCCGCTCCAGGAGCAGCCCGCGTTCCTTCAGCGCCTCCCGTACGAGCGCGAAGTCCAGCATCTCCAGATAGCGCAGCCCACCGTGAATCAGCTTGCTCGATCTGCTGGACGTCCCGGCCGCCCAGTCGCGCGCTTCGACCAAACCGGTCGTCAGTCCTCTGGTGGCCGCGTCCAGAGCCGTCCCGGCGCCGACCACGCCCGCTCCCACGACCAACACGTCGAGTTCGCGCTCGGCCATCGCGGCCAGCGCCTCGGCGCGCTCCGCGGGTCCCAGTGTCGCTGTCCTCACTGCTGCCTCCCGGTACTCCTGGTGGATCGGGGTGCTACGGCGCGGGAGCGGGGGCCGGCCGAGGAGCCGGGCGTCCGTGCCCACCACTCGATTCTGTCCGCGGACCACGACTTCAGCCACCGCCTGTGGACAACACCCGGCCGACGAGAGACGCAGAATGCGACATATAGGTCATATTTACGCCTATTCTGACATAGCGCTGTCCCCAGCAGTTGCGCTTTCTGTCTTCATGGTCTTAGGGAAGGACGGCCCTCGACATGCCCGCAGACCTCGCTGTCATCGGACTCGGACACCTCGGCCTGCCCCTGGCCCAGGCGGCCGTCGGCGCCGGGATCCGGACGGTCGGCTACGACACCGACCCGCGCCCCTTCGCCGAACTCTCGGCGGGCCGGACACCGGTCGAGGGATCACTCAGCGCCTCGGACATCCGCCGGATGCTCTCCGGGGGCTTCCGGCCGACCGACGACCCGGCCGAGGTGGGCCGGGTCCGCACCGCTGCCATCTGCGCGCCCACCCCGCTGGCCTCCGACCGCACCCTCGACCTGGGCGCCGTGACCGAAGCGGCCCGGGCGCTCGCCGCCCGGCTGCGCCCGCACACCACCGTCCTGGTGGAGTCCGCGGTACCACCGGGCACCACCGAGAACGTCGTGCGCCCCCTACTGGAGGAGGGCTCGGGCCTGCGCGCCGGGCGGGACTTCCACCTCGCCCACTCCCCCGGCCGCCTCGACCCCGGCAACCGCGTACACGTCTACACCAACACGCCCAAGGTCATCGGCGGCCTCACCCCCGCGTGCACCGAGTCCGCCGCCGCCTTCTACGGCCGCCTCACCGACAAGGTCGTCCGGGCCCGCGGACCGCGCGAGGCCGAGATGACGAAGGTCCTCGAAACCAACTTCCGGCACGTCAACATCGCGCTGGTCAACGAGATGGCGGTGCTCTGTCACGACCTCGGCGTCGACCTCTGGGACGTCATCCGGTGCGCCGAGACCAAGCCCTTCGGCTTCCAGCCGTTCCGCCCCGGCCCCGGTGTCGGCGGCCACGGCGCCCCCGTGGACCCCGGCTACCTCCCGTACAGCAGCCGCACACCGGGCCACCCCCTGCGCATGGTCTCGCTGGCCAAGGAGATCAACGACCGGATGCCGAGCTATGTGATCCAGCGCTGCGCCACCCTGCTGAACGAACACGGCAAGTCGGTCCGCGGAGCGCGGGTGCTGCTCCTCGGGGTCACCTACAAGCCGGACCTCGCCGACCAGGAGTCCTCGCCCGCCCGCGAGATCGCGACCCGGCTGATGGACATGGGCGCGCAGATCGGCTACCACGACCCCCACGTCCTGGACTGGCGGGTGCGCGAACAGCCCGTCCCCCGCGCCGACTCGCTCTACGAGGCGGCCGCCGGAGCCGATCTGACGGTCCTGCTCCAGCACCACCGTACGTACGACCTCCAGGGCCTCGCCGTGAAGGCCCAACTCCTCCTGGACACGCGGGGAGCGACCCCGGCGGGCGCCGCTCACCGGTTGTAGGCAACGCCCGCCGGCCCGGTTCCCGCAGGGACGGAGGCGGGCCGTGTCGGCACGTCCTGCTAGCCTGCGGCGTCACTTCTCGCACAGACGTGCGCATCAGTCCCAGGGGGAACATCGCCATGAGCCAGCCCGTTCAGCCGCCGAACCCACCTCAGCAGCCCTACGGCGGCGGACAGCCGACCGACGGGAACCCGTACGCGGCACAGCAGCCCGGCGCGCCGACGGGCAACCCGTACGCGGGCCAGCAGCCCGGCGCCCCGGCCGGCCAGTTCGGCGGCGGCATGCCGTTCGCCCCGCCGGCGCCGGTCCGCGACAACGTGGGGCTCGGTCTGCTCGCCGCCTTCGTCGCGGCCGTCGTCGCCGCCGGTGTCTACGGCGGGATCATCGGCGCCACCGAGCACCAGATCGGTTACGCGGCCGTCGGTGTCGGTTTCCTGGTCGGCTTCGCGGCGGGCAAGGCCGGCGGCCGCAACCCCGCGCTGCCGGTCATCGGCGCCGTCCTCGCCCTGGCCGGCGTCTACGGCGGTCAGCTGCTCGGGGAGGCGATCCTCGCCACCAAGGTGGCCCCGGTGACGGTCCCGGAGATGTTCCTCGATCACTTCAGCCTGCTGAACGAGGCGTGGAAGGCCGATTCCGACGTGATCAGCTTCCTCTTCTTCGCGATCGCCGCGGCGGCCGCCTTCTCGGCCGCCAAGAAGTCCTCGGACTGAACGGGCCCGTGCGTACGCCGGAGCCCGGACCGCTTCTGCGGTCCGGGCTCCGGCGTCACGCACGAGCGGCGTCAGCGGCGGTGCTGCGAGTCCGCGACCGTCACCTCGACGCGCTGGAACTCCTTGAGGTCGCTGTAGCCCGTGGTGGCCATCGCCCGGCGCAGCGCGCCGAAGATGTTCATCGAGCCGTCAGGGGTGTGCGAGGGGCCGGTGAGGACCTCCTCCGTCGTGCCGACGGAGCCGAGGTCGACCAGCTTGCCGCGCGGCACGTCCTCGTGGACGGCCTCCATGCCCCAGTGCCGGCCGCGGCCGGGCGCGTCCGTCGCACGGGCCAGCGGGGACCCCATCATCACGGCGTCCGCGCCGCAGGCGATGGCCTTGGGCAGGTCGCCGGACCAGCCGACGCCGCCGTCCGCGATGACGTGCACGTACCGGCCGCCGGACTCGTCCATGTAGTCACGGCGCGCGCCCGCCACGTCGGCGACCGCGGTCGCCATCGGGACCTGGATGCCGAAGACGTTGCGCGTGGTGTGCGCGGCGCCACCGCCGAAGCCGACGAGGACACCGGCCGCGCCGGTGCGCATCAGGTGCAGGGCCGCGGTGTAGGTGGCGCAGCCGCCCACGATCACCGGGACGTCCAGCTCGTAGATGAACTGCTTCAGGTTGAGCGGTTCCGCGGCGCCGGAGACGTGCTCGGCGGAGACCGTCGTCCCGCGGATGACGAAGATGTCCACGCCCGCGTCGACGACGGCCTTGGAGAACTGCGCGGTGCGCTGCGGGGAGAGCGCGGCGGCGGTGACGACACCGGAGTCGCGCACCTCCTTGATGCGCCGACCGATCAGCTCTTCCTGGATGGGGGCGGAGTAGATCTCCTGCAGCCGCGGGGTCGCGGTCTCCACGGGCATCTCGGCGATCTCGTCGAGCAGGGCCTGCGGGTCCTCGTGCCGGGTCCACAGCCCTTCGAGGTTGAGGACGCCGAGGCCGCCCAGCTCACCGATGCGGATGGCGGTCTGCGGGGAGACCACCGAGTCCATGGGAGCGGCCAGGAAGGGCAGCTCGAAGCGGTAGGCGTCGATCTGCCAGGCGATCGAGACCTCCTTCGGGTCGCGGGTACGCCGGCTCGGCACGACAGCGATGTCGTCGAACGCGTATGCGCGCCGACCGCGCTTGCCGCGCCCGATCTCGATCTCAGTCACGATGATGTGGCCTTTCCTCTACGTCTGCGCTGACCAGTATCCCCGACGCACACATGAGGGGCGGTCCCGGGAACCCGGGTCCGCCCCTCACCTGCGCTGACGCGTTACTTCCTGCTGTAGTTCGGCGCTTCGACCGTCATCTGGATGTCGTGCGGGTGGCTCTCCTTGAGACCCGCCGAGGTGATCCGCACGAACCGGCCCTTGCTCTCCATCTCGTCGACGGAAGCGGCGCCGACGTAGCCCATGGTCTGGCGGAGCCCGCCGACCAGCTGGTGGAGGACGTTGGCCAGCGGGCCGCGGTAGGGCACCTGACCCTCGATGCCCTCGGGTACGAGCTTCTCGTCCGCGGACACGTCGGCCTGGAAGTAGCGGTCCTTGGAGTACGAGCGCCCCTGCCCGCGGGACTGCATGGCACCCAGCGAGCCCATGCCGCGGTACGACTTGAACTGCTTGCCGTTGATGAACATCAGCTCGCCCGGGGACTCCTCACAGCCTGCGAGGAGGCTGCCCAGCATCACGCTGTCGGCCCCGGCGGCGAGCGCCTTGCCGATGTCGCCCGAGTACTGGAGGCCGCCGTCACCGATCACGGGGACGCCCGCGGCACGCGCGGCGAGCGCGGCCTCGTAGATCGCGGTGACCTGCGGGACCCCGATACCGGCGACCACGCGGGTGGTGCAGATCGAGCCCGGTCCGACGCCGACCTTCACCCCGTCGACGCCGGCGTCGATCAGCGCCTGGGCGCCGTCGCGGGTGGCCACGTTGCCGCCGATGACGTCGATGCCGACGCTCGACTTGATCTTCGCCATCCAGTCGAGGGCGTTGCGGTTGTGGCCGTGCGAGGTGTCGACGATCAAGAAGTCGACCCCCGCGGAGGCGAGTGCCTGTGCGCGGTCCAGCGCCTCGGGGCTGGCGCCCACGGCCGCGCCGACCAGCAGACGGCCTTCGGCGTCCTTGGCGGCGTTCGGGTACTGCTCGGCCTTCTTGAAGTCCTTGACCGTGATGAGGCCCTTGAGGATGCCCGCGTCGTCGACCAGCGGAAGCTTCTCGATCTTGTGGCGGCGCAGCAGCTCCATGGCCTCCACGCCGGAGATGCCGACCCGCCCGGTGACCAGGGGCATCGGCGTCATGACCTCGCGCACCTGGCGCGCCCGGTCGGACTCGAAGGCCATGTCCCGGTTGGTCACGATACCGAGGAGCTTGCCCCCCGCGTCGGTGACCGGCACGCCGCTGATGCGGAACTTCGCGCAGAGCGCGTCCGCCTCGCCGAGCGTCGCGTCGGGATGCACGGTGATCGGGTCGGTCACCATGCCGGACTCGGACCGCTTGACCAGGTCGACCTGGTTGACCTGGTCCTCGACCGAGAGATTGCGGTGCAGCACGCCGACGCCGCCCTGACGCGCCATGGCGATGGCCATCCGTGCCTCGGTCACCTTGTCCATGGCGGCCGACAGCAGGGGGATGTTCACCCGCACGTTGCGCGAGATGAGGGACGAGGTGTCGACCGCGTTGGGCAGGACCTCGGACGCGCCCGGCAGCAGCAGCACGTCGTCGTATGTCAGCCCGAGGGTCGCGAATTTCTCAGGCACGCCGTCGACGTTTGCAGTCATGACACCTTCCCCATATGGCCTTGATCGGTGCGGATGTCCATGCTAACGGCCGTACGGGGTGTCTCATTCCACGAACAAGATCACCCGGCGCTTGTGTGGCTCGCTCCACACCGCGGGAGCCTCCGGAGCCGGGCTCTACTGACCCGCGAGTGCCCTCAGCCTGCTCAGTGCGCGGTGCTGCGCGACCCGCACCGCACCCGGCGACATCCCCAGCATCTGTCCCGTCTCCTCCGCGGTCAGTCCGACCGCGACCCGCAGGACCAGCAGCTCGCGCTGGTTCTCCGGAAGATTGGCGAGAAGCTTCTTCGCCCAGGCCGCATCGCTGCTGAGCAGGGCGCGTTCCTCCGGACCGAGCGAGTCGTCGGGGCGCTCCGGCATCTCGTCGGAGGGCACCGCGGTCGATCCGGGGTGCCGCATCGCGGCACGCTGGAGGTCGGCGACCTTGTGGCCCGCGATCGCGAAGACGAAGGCCTCGAAGGGTCTTCCGGTGTCCTTGTACCGCGGCAGCGCCATCAGCACCGCGACACAGACCTCCTGCGCCAGGTCCTCCACGAAGTGACGGGCGTCACCGGGCAGCCGGTTCAGCCGGGACCTGCAGTAACGCAGGGCCAGCGGGTGGACGTGGGCCAGCAGGTCATGGGTGGCCTGCGCGTCACCGTCGACAGCACGGTGCACCAGAGCACCGATCACCGTCGTCTCGTCGTCGCGCATCGGACCATGGTGCCTTGGTGCCGTCTGTTCCGCGGCATCGCGTCCGGAGTTGTGCACCGAAGCGTTATCAGCGGGTGTACGGGCCTCATGAGCGGGTGCGCCGGATGTCATGGCCTGCGCCCTCCCCTTCCGCTCGACCGAATCGTTCCCGAGGAACTCCACGTCTCAAGGATGCGGCATCGGCCGGGAAGCGTCACACAGCGCTGGTGGGGAGGTCCCGGCCGCGGGCCCGCCGCCACCGTCGTCCCGTCCGCCGATGTGCGGACGGGTCGTACGGCTACCGGCCTCGCCGCCTCATCAGCGGACCAGGCCCCAGCGGAAGCCGAGCGCGACGGCGTGCGCGCGGTCCGAGGCCCCGAGCTTCTTGAACAGACGCCTCGCGTGCGTCTTCACCGTGTCCTCCGAGAGGAACAGCTCGCGCCCGATCTCGGCGTTGGAGCGGCCGTGGCTCATGCCTTCGAGCACCTGGATCTCCCGTGCCGTGAGGGTCGGGGCCGCCCCCATCTCGGCCGACCGCAGCCGGCGCGGGGCGAGCCGCCATGTCGGGTCGGCCAGCGCCTGGGTCACCGTGGCCCGCAACTCGGCGCGCGAGGCGTCCTTGTGCAGGTATCCGCGGGCGCCGGCGGCGACGGCGAGAGCCACGCCGTCCAGGTCCTCGGCGACGGTCAGCATGATGATCCGGGCCCCCGGGTCCGCGGAGAGCAGCCGCCGCACCGTCTCCACACCCCCCAGGCCGGGCATGCGTACGTCCATCAGAATCAGATCCGAACGATCGGCCCCCCAGCGGCGGAGGACTTCCTCGCCGTTGGCCGCCGTCGTCACCCGCTCGACGCCGGGCACGGTCGCAACCGCGCGACGGAGCGCTTCTCGGGCAAGCGGGGAGTCGTCGCAGACGAGGACGGATGTCATGACCGTCCTCCGCAGCTGATGCGCGTCACCTTGAGCCTCCAGGCTGGTACAAGTCGTCACCTGTGCGGTCGACCCCCTCGGACACCTGCCCGAGCTCGTTCTCCGTCAACCGCTTCCCCCTCCTCAACGACGGTCACTCGAAAGAGTTACGGGCCGCGACCTCCGGTTCGGCACTCTAAGTGAAGGACCGTACACGGAGGAGAACGACGCGAGATCATTCACTCGTCAACCGATCTTTCACCCGGAGGCATGCCCTATTTAGCTGGTTTTCTTCCATTTTGCTGGAGTCTGTGACTACATTCGCAATCAGTCATATTTACATCTACTTACACCGTAGATGTACCGTCGGGACTCCGGTCGCCGGCGAACGACGGTCGAGGGTGCCGTTTCCGACTCAGCAAGGTTTCGAGGGGACACGCAATGGCAGATTTCTCCCGCCTTCCCGGACCCAACGCAGATCTGTGGGACTGGCAGTTGCTGGCCGCCTGCCGCGGGGTCGACAGTTCACTGTTCTTCCATCCCGAAGGAGAGCGCGGGGCCGCCCGGAGCGCCCGCGAGGCCTCGGCGAAGGAGGTCTGCATGCGGTGTCCGGTACGCGCCGAGTGCGCGGCCCACGCCCTCGCGGTACGGGAGCCCTACGGCGTCTGGGGCGGCCTGACCGAGGACGAGCGCGAGGAACTCATGGGCCGCGCCCGCAACCGCCTGATCTCCGCCCACTCGGGAGCCACGCCGGGAACACCCGACGGTCCCACCTGACCCTTCGCGCCCCGAACCGATCGCAGAAACGTTTCCCCGCACCTGGCGCGCCCGCTGTCGGACGTGGCGCCCCGGGTACGGCACGGCGTCCTCCGCCCGCGCGGCTCCTAAGACACGCCGCCGCCCACGCCCGCGACTGCCACCACGGGACGCCCGGCGCGCCGGGCGCTCAGCGCGCGGCCGCCAGGCAGAGCTGGTCCAGGGTGGCCGCCACCGCCGGGACGCGGGCCAGGTCGGGCAGGGTGAGCGCGACGATCTCCCGCTCCACCGCCGGCTCCACGGTGACGGTCCTGGTCCCTCTCGGGCGGACCGACTCGACGGCCAGCTCGGGCAGGACGGCCACGCCCAGCCCCGCGCCCACCAGCCCGACGACCGCCGGATAGTCGTCGGTGGCGAAGTCGATCCGGGGGGTGAACCCGGACTCCTCGCAGACCTCCACCAACTGGCGCCTGCAGCGCGGGCACCCCGCGATCCACGGCTCGTCGGCGAGTTCGCCGATGTCCACCGCCTCCGCATCCGCCAGCCGGTGCCCCTCGGCCACCAGACCCACCAGCCGGTCCGTGAGCAGCGGGCGGACGACCAGGTCGTCCCACTCGCCGCCGGCCGTCCCGTACCGGAACGCCAGCGCGATGTCGCAGTCCCCGTCGCGCAGCAAGTCCACCGAGCGCGGCGGCTCGGCCTCGACGAGCGATACCCGGGTCCCGGGGTGTGCGGCCCGCAGCGCGGCCAGGGCGCCCGGTACCAGCGTGGAGCTGCCGCTGGGGAACGACACGAGCCGGACCCGCCCCGCGCGAAGTCCGGCGATCGCGGCGACCTCCTCCTCGGCCGCGGTCAGCCCGGCGAGGATGCCTGAGGCGTGGCGCACCAGCGCCTCACCGGCCTCGGTGAGGCGCATCTCCCGCCCCGTACGGATCAGCAGCGGGGTGCCCGCCGAGGACTCCAGCGCCTTCATCTGCTGGCTCACGGCGGGCTGGGTGCAGCCCAGCTCACGGCCGGCGGCGGAGAACGAACCGGTGGTGGCTACGGCGCGCAGGACACGGAGATGACGGGCTTCGATCACCCTTCCACCATAAGCGGTGCTTGCAGAAGTGGCCCCATGGTCAAGAGCGCCTTTTAGGGCCGAATGGTTACCGTATGCGGCATGAAGGTGCTGAGCGTGAACCTGGGCCGTCCCACCCCCTCCCCCGACACCGGCGCTCCCGGCGGTGTCACCGGGATCGACAAACGGCCGGCCGACGGCCCCGTCCTGGTCACCGACCCCGGTCCCAAAGGCCGGGGCGGCAGCGGCCTGGCCGGCGACGCCGTGTGCGACGTGCGCCACCACGGCGGCTCCGACCAGGCTGTGTACGCCTTCGCGCGCGAGGAGCTCGACGCCTGGGAGGCGGAGCTGGGCCGGCCCCTGCCCAACGGCACGTTCGGTGAGAATCTGACGACCCTCGGCCTGTCGGTGAGCGGCGCCAGGATCGGTGAGCGCTGGCGGATCGGCGGCGGGGCGGTCCTGGAGGTCACCTCCGGCCGCATACCGTGCCGCACGTTCGCGGGCCACCTGGGTGAGAGGGGCTGGGTGAAGCGGTTCACCCGGACGGCGGCCACGGGCGCCTACCTGCGCGTGGTCGAACCGGGGGCGATCCGCAGCGGCGATCCGGTCGAGGTCGTGCACCGCCCGGCCCACGAGGTCACCGCCGCACTGCATTTCCGTGCCGTGACGACGGAGCGTGAGCTGCTGCCGCTCCTGCTGGCCGCCGGGGAGGCGCTGCACCCGGAGGCGCTGCGCAAGGCCCGGGAGTACGTCGCGGCGCACGCGTCCTGACGGCCCCTACGCGCGCCGCGATGCGGGGCCGCGTACCGACGCCCCGGGCACGGTCGTCGGTGGGGAAGGGCGGGCGGGCCGACGGACTGCGCGGCCGGGGCACTAACGTGCCGCGTATGACGACTGCACTGATTACGGGCGCGACGGCGGGGATCGGCGCCGCCTTCGCACGGCGGCTCGCGGGTGACGGGCACAACCTCGTGCTGGTGGCCCGTGACACGGAGCGGCTGCGCGCCCAGGCCACCGAACTGCACGACCGGCACGGCATCGAGGCCGAGGTGCTGACGGCGGACCTGTCCACGGACGCCGGGATCGAGGCGGTCGAGTCCCGGCTGTCGACGCCCACGAGCCCTGTCGACCTGCTGGTCAACAACGCCGGCTTCGGCATCAAGGGCCGCTATCTGGACGTCTCGACGGCCGACGAGCTGACGATGCTGAAGGTGCACTGCGAGGCTGTGCTGCGCCTGACCTCGGCGGCGGCGGCGGGGATGCGGGAGCGGGGCAGGGGCGGGGTGGTGAACGTGGCCTCGGTGGCGGCGTTCGTGCCCCGGGGGACGTACGGGGCGTCGAAGGCGTGGGTCGTGCAGTTCACCCAGGGCGCGGCGAAGGACCTGGCGGGTACGGGGGTCCGGCTGATGGCGCTGTGCCCCGGCTTCGTCCGGACGGAGTTCCACGAGCGGGCCGGGATGGGTACGGACAACATCCCCGGCTGGATGTGGCTCGACGCGGACAAGCTGGTCGCGGCGGCCCTGGCCGATCTGGCCCGGGGCAGGTCCGTCTCCGTGCCGGACCCCCGGTACAAGGCGCTGATGGGCCTGGTGAAGGTGACACCGCGGGGGCTCCTCGGCGGGGTGACCTCCCGGGCGGGCCGGAGCTACGGGCCCCGCTGACCGGGGTACCGCCCGGACACGCACCGGAGCCCGGTGCCCCCGCGACGGGGGTACCGGGCTCCGGCGGTGTACGGGACGGCCGTACAGGGGCGGGCTAGTGCGAGTGGCCGTGGCCGCCGTGACCGGCGTCGGCCTCTTCCTCGGCCGGCTTCTCGACGACCAGGGTCTCGGTCGTGAGCAGCAGCGCCGCGATGGACGCGGCGTTCTCCAGGGCGGAGCGGGTGACCTTGACCGGGTCGATGACGCCGGCCTTGACCAGGTCGCCGTACTCGCCGGTCGCGGCGTTGAAGCCCTGGCCCTTGTCGAGCTCGGCGACCTTGGAGGTGATGACGTAGCCCTCCAGGCCGGCGTTCTCGGCGATCCAGCGCAGCGGCTCGACGGCGGCGCGGCGGACGACCGCCACACCCGTGGCCTCGTCGCCGGTCTTGCCGAGGTTGCCCTCGAGGACCTTGACGGCGTGGACGAGGGAGGAGCCACCACCGGAGACGATGCCCTCCTCGACCGCGGCGCGGGTCGCGGAGATGGCGTCCTCCAGACGGTGCTTCTTCTCCTTGAGCTCCACCTCGGTGGCGGCACCGACGCGGATCACGCAGACGCCGCCGGCCAGCTTCGCGAGGCGCTCCTGGAGCTTCTCGCGGTCCCAGTCGGAGTCCGTGGACTCGATCTCGGCCTTGATCTGGTTGACGCGGCCCTTGACGTCCGCGGCGTCGCCGCCGCCGTCGACGATGGTCGTGTCGTCCTTGGAGACCGTGACGCGGCGCGCGGTGCCCAGGACGTCCAGTCCGGCCTGGTCGAGCTTGAGGCCGACCTCCTCGGCGATGACGGTCGCACCGGTGAGGGTGGCGATGTCGCCGAGCATGGCCTTGCGGCGGTCACCGAAGCCCGGGGCCTTCACCGCGACGGCGTTGAAGGTGCCACGGATCTTGTTGACGACGAGCGTGGAGAGAGCCTCGCCCTCGACGTCCTCGGCGATGATCAGAAGCGGCTTGGAGCCACCCGACTGGATGACCTTCTCCAGGAGCGGGAGCAGCTCCTGGATGGAGCCGATCTTGCCCTGGTGGATCAGGATGTACGGGTCGTCGAGGACGGCCTCCATACGCTCCTGGTCGGTCACCATGTACGGGGAGAGGTAGCCCTTGTCGAAGGCCATGCCCTCGGTGAACTCGAGGTCCAGACCGAAGGTGTTGGACTCCTCGACGGTGATGACACCGTCCTTGCCGACCTTGTCCATCGCGTCCGCGATGAGCTCGCCGACCTGGCTGTCCTGCGCGGAGAGCGCGGCGACGGCGGCGATGTCGGACTTGTCGTCGATCGGGCGGGCGGTCGCGAGGAGTTCCTCGGACACGGCCTTCACCGCGGCGTCGATGCCCTTCTTCAGGGCGGCCGGGGACGCGCCCGCGGCGACGTTGCGCAGACCCTCGCGGACGAGCGCCTGGGCCAGGACGGTGGCGGTGGTGGTGCCGTCACCGGCCACGTCGTTGGTCTTGGTCGCCACCTCCTTCACCAGCTGGGCACCGAGGTTCTCGTACGGGTCGTCGAGCTCGACCTCGCGCGCGATGGTGACACCGTCGTTGGTGATGGTGGGGGCACCGAACTTCTTGTCGATGACGACGTTGCGGCCCTTCGGGCCGATCGTCACCTTCACCGTGTCGGCAAGCTTGTTGACGCCGCGCTCAAGGGCGCGACGGGCGTCCTCGTCGAACTTCAGAATCTTCGCCATGGGCTGAGCTGTCCTCTCAAACGAACTGCGCCCCTCGCCGCCCGGCTAGTTGTCTCGCAGGCGGCCAGGGGCGCAGAACAGAAGCAAACGTGGGTGAATTACTTCTCGACGATCGCGAGAACGTCGCGCGCCGAGAGGACGAGGTACTCCTCGCCGTTGTACTTCACCTCGGTGCCGCCGTACTTGCTGTACAGAACGACATCGCCGGTCTTGACGTCGAGCGGAAGGCGCTCGCCGTTCTCGAAGCGGCCCGGGCCCACGGCCAGGACGACGCCCTCCTGGGGCTTCTCCTTGGCGGTGTCCGGAATGACCAGGCCGGAAGCCGTGGTCTGCTCGGCGTCGAGCGGCTGGACCACAATGCGGTCCTCGAGCGGCTTGATCGCAACCTTGGAGCTGGTGGTCGACACGATCCGGTCTCCCCCTTCGGAGATCTCACGGGGTTTAACAGTCTGTGGGTGGCGACCAGGCCGATCCGTCGTCGCGGGTGCCGGACCTGCCCTGTCGCAGAAGTGCTGGCACTCTCCAGTGGGGAGTGCCAGCACTGAGACTATGACCGGGATTAGCACTCGGTCAAGCGGAGTGCCAATTGACCACCCTCGCGTGGCGCGGCCGGCCGGGCCACGCCCGCACAACGCGGGACACGCCGCCAGGGTTCCGCACGGGTCCCGCCGGGCCCCCGCGCGGCGGACGGCCCGTCAGACGTAGTCCTCCAGCCGGGCCACGGCATACCCCTTGGCGGTGACCGTCCTCATGACGTTGCGAATCATGTCGGCCATGGAAGCGCCCCACTCCCCGCGCCCCCGGAAGTGGGTGAGGATGATGTCACCGGGGTGCAGGTCCCGGTCCCACTCGCGCCACTCCATGTGATCGGGGAACGCCTCGGAGGCCCACAGGGGCACGGCCCTGATGCCGCAGGACGCGGCGATGCGCAGGGTGTCGCCGTTGTAGTTGCCGTACGGCGGCCGGAAGAGGGTGGGCCGTTTCCCGAACTGCTTCTCGATCCGGTCCTGCGAGCCGCAGATCTCCCGCCGCTGCTCCTCCGCGGAGAGCCCGGGGAGGTAGGGGTGGCTCAGCGTGTGATTGCTGAGGGTGACGCCCCGGGCCTGCATGTCCGCGAAGTAGCCGTAGTCGTCCTTGACCTCGTAGTCGCTGAGGAAGGCGCTGTACGGGATCTTCAGTTCCGACATCATCCTCAGCAGTTCGGGGTCCTTCTCGGCGCCGTCGTCCATCGTCAGGAAGACGATGCGCTCCTCGGTGGGCACGGTGGTGAAGACCGGCGGAAGGTCCTCCCCGCCCTCGACCTCGAAGCCCTCACGGGTGGTGATGTGCGGCTTCCGGGCCGGTGGCGGCGGGGCGGTGAGCGGGACCTTCGCCAGCCCCCACTTCCTCGCGGCGGCGACGCGGGCGGCCTGCTGCCGCTTCAGGCGCGCCGCCTCGGCCACCGCTTCGGCCTTCGCCCTGGCGGCGGCGGCCGCCTCGGCCTCCGCCGCGACGGGGCCCGGCTGCCCGGCGGCGGCCCCCGGCTCCCCGGCGGCCGGCTCCCGCCCCACCACGGCCCCCCCGTGCGGGCGGTCGCCGCATCCGGAGGCTGCTGCGCCGATCAGCAGGGCGACCAGAACCCCGCAGACCTTTCTATGAGGGTTCATGACCCTTTTTTCATTTTGTCGTACTAGTTGCATGGCGCCGCATCCTGCCACCGGGGCACCGGCCGTCCCGGGCGACACCTCCGCCGCACCCGGCGCGTCCCCCGCCTGGCTCACAATGGAGCCGTGAACGCCCTTCCCCCTGCCGACCGGACCGACCCGCTCGCCGCACTCGCCGCCCTGCGCACCCCGCAGGGAGCGGCGCTCCTGGACGAGCTGCGCGACCACGATCCCGCCCGGGAACTCGCCACCGCGACCCGGCTGCGCCGCACCCACCCCACCGCCCTGGTGTCGGCGGCGCTCGGTCAGGCCCGGCTGCGACAGCGCGCGGTGGCGAAGTTCGGGGCGGCCGACGCGTACCGCATGTTCTTCACCCCCGACGGCGTGGAGCAGGCGACCCGGACCTCCGTCGCCTCCCACCGTGCCGGGCGGTTCGCCGGGCTCGGGGTGCGGAGCGTCGCCGACCTGTGCTGCGGCATCGGCGGCGACGCCGTCGCCCTCGCCCGCGCGGGCATCGCGGTCCTGGCCGTGGACCGCGACCCGCTGACCGCCGAAACGGCCCGCGCCAACGCCGAGGTGCTCGGCCTGGCGGACCTGATCGAGGTGCGGTGCGCCGACGTCACGGACATCGACACCTCCCCGTACGACGCGGTCTTCGTCGACCCGGCCCGGCGTGGCGGGCGCGGCCGGATCTTCGATCCGGAGGCGTACTCGCCCCCGCTCTCCTGGGCGACCGCCGCCGCCCTGAAGGCACCCCGCGCCGCACTCAAGATCGCGCCGGGTGTACCCCACGAGGCGATCGGCCCGCTCGCCGAGGCCGAGTGGATCTCGGACGGCGGCGAGGTGAAGGAGGCGGTCCTCTGGTTCGGCGACGGTTTCGCCCCCGGCGCGTTCCGGGCCACCCTGTTGCCCTCCCGCGCGACCCTGACCGCCGCCGCCCCGCTCCCCCCGCCGCCGGTCGGCCCGGTGGGCCGGTACCTGTACGAGCCGGACGGCGCGGTCATCCGCGCCCACCTGGTCGCCGCCGTCGTCGAGCAGTGCGGGGGCCGGCTGATCGACGAGACGATCGCGTACGTCACGAGCGACACGCGGCACGACTCCGACTACGCCACCGCCTACGAGATCACCGATCAGCTGCCCTTCCACATGAAGAGGCTGAAGGCCCTGCTGCGGGAGCGCGGGGTGGGGGTCCTCACCGTCAAGAAGCGCGGCTCCGCGGTCGAACCCGAGGAGCTGCGGCGGAAGATGAAGCTCCAGGGGCCGCACTCCGCCACCGTCTTCCTGACCCGGGTGGCGGGCGCCCCGACGATGCTGGTCGGGCACCCCGTGAAGCGCCCCTGAAGCGTTCGCCGGCCGGCCGGCCCGGCCCGGTCACGTCAGCGGGTACGAGGTCCGGCCCGCCGCTTCGTCGATCTCGTCGTGCGCCTTGGTGAGCAGCTTCATCGCCAGTTCGTTGAGCGCGCGGGCACCCGCGATCTCCTCACCGACCCTGGGCTGTTCCGCGTCGGAGGGGTGCCGGCTGGCGTATCCGTGGGCCCGCACCTCGGTCCCGTCGCTCAGCCGTACGAGTGCGGCCGCACGGGTACGGTGCGTGTCCTCCTCGAACTCCAGCTCGACATGCCAGCCGACCGTGGTCTCCATCATGACGGTCACCTCCCGGAAGATTCCTTCTTCCAGCGTGCGCCCACTTCCCGGGAGGCGCACGCGCCGGCCGTCTCGGAGACTGTCGGGTGACCTGGGATCGAGAAGCGCACGCGGCCCGGTGCGTACGATTCCAAGGTGCCGAGAGGCCCTCGCAGCGGAGCTACGCGGTCGGCAACGCGGAAGCGTGTGTGCCGGGGCGTGGCCGCCCGGTCAGAGGTCACCCGACAGGCTCTCAGGCGTTCCGGACCGCCTCGATGTCCAGCTTCCGCATCCCCATCATGGCCTTCATGGCCCGCTCCGCCTTGGCCGGATCCGGGTCGGCGAACAGCTCGACCATGCCGCGCGGGACGATCTGCCACGACAGGCCGTACCTGTCCTTGAGCCACCCGCACTGGCCCTCCTCGCCGCCCTCGGTGAGCGCGGCCCACAGCCTGTCGACCTCCGCCTGGTCCTCGCAGTCGACGGTCAGCGAGATCGCTTCGGTGAACGGGAACTGCGGGCCGCCGTTGAGGGCGACGTACTCCGTGCCGGCGAGGCTGAACTCCACGGTCATGACCCTGCCCGCCTCGACCGGGGCGCCCTCGGCGTAGTGGGTGACGTTCTGGACGCGGGAGTCTCCGCCGAAGACCGAGACGTAGAACTCCGCGGCTTCCTCGGCCTGGTCGTCGAACCACAGGAAGGTCTTGATCTTCTGCATGGGCCTCTCCTCACTCGGTGCGGTACGTCCCGTCCGGTGCCGGACGCGGCCGCCGCGCGCGCGGTCGGTCGACGCGGCACCCGGAAGGACCTGGTGCACGGTAGACCCCGTCCGGCGCCGGGACTCATCGCGACACGTCCCGGGCGCGGGAGAGCAGCAGCGCCCGCTCACGCGCGTTGCGGGTCAGCTCAGCCGCCCGCAGGAACTCGGCCCGCGCCTCCTCGTCCCGCCCCAGCCGCTCCAGCAGGTCGCCGCGCACGCTGGGCAGCAGGTGGTAGGCGGTGAGCGCCGGGTCGTGCGTGAGCGCGTCCGTCAGGGCGAGGCCCGCCGCGGCGCCCTCGGCCATGGAGACGGCCACCGCGCGGTTCAGTTCGACCACGGGGGACGGCGCGGTCTTCGCCAGGGTGCCGTACAGGGCGGCGATCGTCACCCAGTCCGTGTCCTCGTAGCGGAAGGCGCGGGCGTGGCATGCGGCGATCGCGGCCTGCAGGGCGTACGGGCCGGGGGCGCCGCCCGCCGCGTGCGCCCGTTCCAGCGCGGCGAACCCCCGGCGGATCAGCAGCCGGTCCCAGCGCGAGCGGTTCTGGTCCGCGAGCAGGACGGGTGCGCCGTCCGCCCCCGTCCGGGCCCTGGTCCGTGAGGCCTGCAGCTCCAGCAGGGCCACCAGCCCCTGCACCTCGGGCTCACGCTCCATCAGGCCGGCCAGCAGCCGGGCCAGCCGCAGCGCGTCCTCGCACAGCGCGGGGCGCAGCAAGTCGTCGCCCGCGGTTGCCGCGTATCCCTCGTTGAAGATCAGGTAGATGACGTCGAGTACGGAGCTCAGGCGGGCGGCCCGCTCGGCACCTTCCGGCACCTCGAAGGGGACCCCGGCCCGGCCCAGGGTCCGTTTGGCGCGGACGATGCGCTGGGCGACGGCCGGCTCCGTGGCCAGGAAGGCGCGTGCGATCTCGCCGGTGGTCAGTCCGCCGAGCAGACGCAGGGTGAGGGCGACGCGCCCCTCGGTCGGGAGCACCGGGTGGCAGGAGGTGAAGACCAGCCGGAGCAGGTCGTCGTCGATGTCCTCGGGGTCGGCGGGCTCGGGCGGCGGCACGTCCTCCAGGGCCCGTCCGACTTCGGCGAGCTTGCGGGCGTAGGTCTCCTTGCGGCGTACGAGGTCGATCGCCCGGTGCTTCGCCGCGGCCGTGAGCCAGGCACCGGGCCGGTCCGGGACGCCGCTACGCGGCCACTGCTCCAGCGCCGCGACGAGGGCGTCCTGCGCGAGCTCCTCGGCGATGCCCACGTCCCGCACGACGCGCGCCGTCGCGGCGATGATCCGCGCCGAGTCGATGCGGAACACGGCTTCGACGGCACTGCTCACTTCTGTCACGGCCACCCATCAGAGCAGCCGGGGGCGGGGTCGGCAAGCCGCTGCCGCCCCGCCCGGGTGCGGTGGGACCCCGCCCGTCAGCCCTGGGCGATCTCGCGGATCTCGGAGGTGACGTTCCAGTACTCCTCGTGGGTCGCCAGGAAGCGCTTGGTCCACTCCAGGGCCTCCGCCTTGTCCTTCGCCTCGATGAGCGCGTACCCGCCGACGACTTCCTTCGTCTCGGTGAACGGCCCGTCGGTGACGGTGAACTCGCCGTTGGACCAGGTGACCCTGGTGCCCTGGGAGGTCGGGGTGAGCCCGGCGGTGTCCAGCAGGACGCCGGCCTTGGTCATCTCCTCGATGAGCTCGCCCATGCGCTGCATCAGGCCCTCGCTGGGGCCCTCCGCGGGGGTGTTGTTCTCGTCCATACGGATCATCGTCAGATAGCGCGGCACTTCTTCTCCTCGGATCGCGCGGCGGGCTGTTCCCGCCTCTTACCCCTGCGTCGAACGGGGAGGGCCCGGATCGACACGTCCGCGGGAAATTCTTCCGTGGAGTTCCCTGCGCGGCCGTCGGGCCCGGTCAGCCGCCCGCCGGGCCGAGGGACTCGAAGCGCCACCGGTGCACGGGCCGGGTGATCAGCGCGGCGTCCGGTTCGGGCAGCTCGGGCAGGTCGTCCCCGTACGCCGCCTCCCACCAGGTGAGGACGAGCACCCGGTCCTGCGGGGCGCGCAGGAGTTCGGCGCGCAGCGGGGGCCGGGCCAGCTCTCCGGCCCTGGCCCGGGCCCACTCCAGCAGCTCCGGACCGCGGCCCTCCGCGGCCCGGGCCTCCCACATCAGGGCGACGGTCGTGCCGCTCATGAGTAGAGGTTGTCCTTGCTGATCTCGTGCACGTGGTCGTGACCGACGCCATGGGCGTGGGCGTGCGCGCCGGGGACATGGGTCTCGGTGACGGGCAGCGAGGAGTCCGCCGAGAGTTCCAGGTCGGAGGCGGGGCGGTTGCGGGCCACCATCTCCGCGCCCAGCGCGGCGACCATCGCCCCGTTGTCGGTGCACAGCCCGGGCCGGGGCACGCGCAGCCTGATCCCGGCCCGCTCGCACCGCTCCTCGGCCAGGGCCCGCAGCCGCGAGTTGGCCGCGACTCCGCCGCCGATCATCAGGTGGTCGACGCCCTCGTCCTTGCAGGCGCGGACGGCCTTGCGGGTGAGCACGTCGACGACCGCCTCCTGGAAGGACGCGGCGACGTCCCGTACGGGCACGTCCTCGCCGGCCGCCCGCTTGGCCTCGATCCAGCGCGCCACGGAGGTCTTGAGGCCGGAGAAGGAGAAGTCGTACGCGGGGTCACGGGAGCCGCTCAGCCCGCGGGGGAACGCGATCGCCTTCGGGTCGCCCTCCTTCGCCAGCCGGTCGATGACCGGGCCGCCGGGGAAGCCGAGGTCCAGCACACGGGCGATCTTGTCGAACGCCTCGCCCGCCGCGTCGTCGATGGTCGCGCCGAGCGGCCGTACGTCGCGGGTGATGTCGGGGGCCAGCAGCAGCGAGGAGTGCCCGCCGCTGACCAGCAGCGCCATGGTCGGCTCGGGGAGCGGGCCGTGTTCCAGCTGGTCGACGCAGATGTGGGAGGCGAGGTGGTTCACCCCGTAGAGCGGCTTGCCCAGCGCGTACGCGTACGCCTTGGCGGCCGACACGCCGACGAGCAGCGCGCCGGCCAGCCCGGGGCCGGCCGTGACCGCGATGCCGTCGAGGTCGCGGGCACCGACGCCGGCCTCCTTCAGGGCGCGCTCGATGGTGGGGACCATCGCCTCCAGGTGTGCGCGGGAGGCGATCTCCGGGACGACACCGCCGAAGCGGGCGTGCGTGTCGACGCTGGAGGCGACGGCGTCGGCGAGCAGCGTCGTCCCGCGCACGATGCCGACGCCGGTCTCGTCGCAGGAGGTTTCGATACCGAGTACGAGCGGTTCGTCAGCCATCAGTCAGTCTCTGTTCCTTGTACGGTCAGCCGCATGACGAGTGCGTCGACGTTCCCCGGCTGGTAGTAGCCCCGGCGGAAGCCGATGGGTTCGAAGCCGAAGCGTTCGTAGAGCTTCTGGGCGCGGGTGTTGTCGACACGGACCTCCAGGAGCACCGCGGTGCACTCGAGGGCGGTGGCGTGTCTGAGCAGGTCGGTCAGGAGTTCGGATCCGAGGCCTCCGCCCCACTGGCCCCGGCTGACGGCGATCGTCTGTACGTCGGCGAGGTCGCCGGCCGTGGCGAGGCCCGCGTAGCCGACGATCCGGCCGCTCGCGGGGTCCTCGGCGACGACGTAGCGGTGGGTGGCCTGCGGGCCGCGGGCCCGCGCCAGCTCGGACCAGAACATGCCGGCCGACCAGGCGTCCTCGGGGAACAGTTCGTGTTCGAGCTCCAGCACCGGGTCGATGTCCCACCAGCGCATCTCGCGGAGCACAGCGGTCGCGGTCGTCACCGGGGGGTGACCACCTTGTAGTTCTTCGGGACCTGGGCGTCGGGCCTGCGCAGGTAGAGCGGCTGCGGCGGCAGCAGGCCGGTCCCGGCGGCGAGGCGTTCGGCGGCGAGGGCGGCGAGCGCCCCGGCCCGGACGTGCTCGGGGCCCCGGGCGCCGGGGAACGCGTCCGGGTGGAGCAGGGCGCCCGCGCCGACGACCGGCAGGCCGGCGAGCCGGCCGGCGATGTCGGCGGGCCGGTCCACGCCGGGCTCCCCGGTCCGGGTGCGGGCGTCCTCGTACCGCGCCCAGTAGACCTCCTTGCGGCGCGCGTCCGTGGCGACGGCGAACGGTCCTTCGAGGCCGTCCAGGCCGGCGGCGTACGCGAGGCCGTCGAGCGTGCACACGCCGTGCACGGGGACGGAGAGGGCGGAGCCGAAGGTCGCCGCCGTGACCAGGCCGACGCGGAGCCCCGTGTAGGGACCGGGGCCGACCCCGACGACGACGTCCGTCACGGCGTCGAGTCCCAGTCCGGCCTCGGTCAGGACGCGGTCGACGGCGGGCAGCAGCAGCTCCCCGTGCCTTCGGGCGTCGACCTGGCCGGTCTCGGCGACGACGGAGGTTCCGTCGTGCAGGGCGACGGTGACGGCGGGGGTGGCGGTATCCACGGCGAGCAGGAGCACACAAACAGCCTACGGCTCCGCCGACTCGGGTACGCGCGCCCCGTACGTCGTCCCGGTACGCCCTTCCGCTGCTGGTACCGTCGCCCGGGTACACACGTGTACGACGTAAATGCTTGTACGACTTACGACGGACGGCATGCGAAAGGGGAGCGTACGGTGGCAAGGGGCAGCTCGGGATTCGTGGCCGGGCTCACCGCCGCGGCGGTGGCCGCGGTCTGTTTCCTCGCCTACCAGGCCTCGGCCAACGCGCCGGACTCGGTCGCCGCCCCCTCCCCGGGCGCCTCCGGAACCGCGGCGGCCTCGCCCACCCCGAAGCCCTCTCCCCCGCCGCAGCCGCTCGCGGTCCCCGCGGACTCGGGCACCGGGACGAGGGTGGTCTACGCGCTGAAGGACCGGCGGGTCTGGCTCGTGGACGGCAACGAGAAGGCGCTCCGGACGTTCACGGTCATGCCGAGCGCGGTCAGCCCGCCGCCCGGCGTCTACGGGGTGACCTCGCGGTCCGGCAGCATCAAGGGCTCGGACGGCGTACTGATCGAACACGTGGTGCGTTTCGCGAACGTCGACGACGTCTCCGTGGGCTTCAGCGCGGCGCAGGACGGCTCGATGCAGAGCCCGGACCCGACGCTGAAGACCGGTGGGGTGCGGATGAAGCGCCCCGACGGCAATGCGATGTGGACCTTCGCGACGGTGGGCGCCAAGGTCGTCGTCGTCCCGTAGCCCGTCCTCGTACGAGGCGGGACGGGCCCGGACCGTCGGGCCCGGCGGCGCGGCGTACGGCACAGGGGTGTCCGGACCGGATGTACGTGGACGTCCCGACGGCGCGGCGAGGTGCCGCGGCGCCCGTCACGCGTCCGCCGGAACGGCGGGAGTGCTCTCAGGCGGCGTCACGTCCGGCGGCCGGGTGCGCCCGCCCGTCGTCCTCGCGTCCGTCCTCGTCCAGGTCCTGGTGATCCGCGTCGCGCGGCGGCGTCGAGACCGCCGTCGCGGCGGCGCAGGAGGCCAGCAGGTCCCGCATCGTCACCGCGGACGGCGACGGCGGCTCGGCCTGCGGCGACTGTGGCCGCACTTCTCGCTCGGGTGCCGGCATGGCATGCCTCCTCGGGCTCGGACGGGAGACCCGGCCGGTAGAAGTTAGGTTAACCTAACCAGGCCTCCCGCCCATGTGAACACGGCCGGTGCCTCCCGCGCAACATTTTACCGACACCCTGTCGGAACACGTCCGCGCGGTGCGGCCCCGGCCGTCCTCCCGGCAGGGGTCAGACCGCGGCCAGATCCGTCCGCAGCCCGGCCCAGCGTGCCCCGATGCCCACCAGGGTCACCGTGCGGCGCTCGTCGTCGGTGTCACCGACGGCGCGGTCGATCACCACGTGGAGCCGGTCGTCCGACAGCTCCTCGACCTTGCCCTCGCCCCACTCCACGACGACCACCGAATCCGGCAGCGACACGTCGAGGTCCAGGTCCTCCATCTCGTCCAGGCCCCCGCCCAGGCGGTAGGCGTCGACGTGGACCAGGGCGGGGCCCGCGCCCAGCGGCGGGTGGACCCGGGCGATCACGAAGGTGGGCGAGGTGACGGCGCCGCGTACCCCGAGGCCCTCGCCGAGGCCCCGGGTGAGGGTGGTCTTGCCCGCGCCGAGCTCGCCGGTGAGCATCACCAGGTCGCCGGGGGCCAGCACACCGGCGATGCGGCGGCCCAGCTCCCGCATCTGTTCGGGGGACTCGACGGCGAGGTCCAGGGTGACGGCGCCCGGTGCGGCGGTGTCGTGTGCTGCTGCTTCCATGCCGTCCAACGTTACGGCCTCGCCCCCGGCGGGTGCCGGGCCGTCGGGAGGTCAGGACGTCCGGGGCGTGCCGGACGCAGGTCCCGGCGGCGTCCGGTGCGTGCCCCGCAGGGCGTGGGGCCACCCCAGGCTCCCCCTGACGAGCCCCGCCTCAGGCCGGCACGGCGCCGATCCGTACCAGCAGGTCCGCGAGCCGGTCGGTGACCGTCTCGGGGTGCTCCAGCATCACCAGGTGACCGGCGTCCGGCACGATGACCAGCTCCGCGTCCGGGAGTTCGTCCGCGATGGCCTCGCTGTGCGAACTGGGCGTCACCAGGTCCTTGTCGCCCGCCAGGATGAGGACGGGGATCTCCCGGAAGGCCGGCAGCGCCCCGCTCTTGTCGTGCTCGGTGAAGGCCGGGTAGAACTCGGCGACCACGTCGATCGGCGTCGACTCGATGAGCCGCTCCGCGAACCGGGCGACCGCCGGGTCCACGTCCCGCGAACCGAAGGAGTACCGCTTGATCAGCCCGGCGAACAGGTCGGCGGTCGCCCGCCGCCCGCGTTCCACCAGCTCCGCCTGCGAGCCGAGCGCCTTCAGCACACCGGGCAGCACCCGGCGGACCGCGTTGACGCCGGCCACCGGCAGCCCGAAGTTCACCTCGCCGAGCTTCCCGCTCGACGTCCCGACGAAGGCGACGGCGGCGACCCGGTCGCGGATCAGCTCCGGGTAGCGGTCGGCGAGGGCCATGATCGTCATGCCGCCCATCGAGTGCCCCACGAGCACCAGCGGCCCGTCGGGGGCCGCCGCGTCGATGACCGTCTTCAGGTCGCGGCCGAGCTGGTCGATGCCGATGGGCACGCCCTCGGCCTGCGCCCTGCCCCGCCCGGAGCGGCCGTGGCTGCGCTGGTCCCAGTGGACCGTGCGGACCAGACCGCGTAGCGCCGCCCGCTGGAAGTGCCAGGAGTCCTGGCCGAGGCAGTAACCGTGGCTGAAGACCACGGTCACGGGCGTCGGTGCCTTGTGGCCGAAGAGCCTGCGCCTGCGCGGGCCGGAGCCCGCCGTGGCCCGCCCTTCGCGCCCGCCCGCCGCACCGTCGGCCTCGACCTCTTCGACCTCGTAGTACAGCTCGGTGCCGTCGTCGGCCACCGCCCGGCCGGGCAGTCCGCGCAGCGCCCCGTACGGGCCGGCGGCGTCCAGGGCCAGGCGGGCCCTCTTGCGCATGCCACGCCCCACCGTGAGCCGCTCGACGGCGACCCCGGCCGCCGCACCGGCGGCGACGACACCTATCGCCGCCCCGGCGAGGCCCGCCCGCCGCCAGCCGGCCGTGGCGGCGGCCGCCGTCGCCGCGGCCACGTCCCCCGCGCTGGTCTCACTCACCTGCCGTGCTCCCTCGTCTTCGTCGCCCCGGCCTGCCGCTCGTCCGGCTTCTCCGGGCCGTGCGCCTGGGGCGTGTTCCGCGAAGCGCCGTCCGTCCGGAGGGCGGACCCGGCGGCACGCCACGGCGCGTGGGCGAGCCGGCCGTCGCCGGGCGGACCGGGCTTCCGGAACACGGCCTAACCCCGGCCGTCGCCCGCGTGCGGCGTGCCGCCCTCGTCGACGTAGACGCGGGGGACCCGCCCGCCGATGCGCGTGACGATCTCGTAGGCGATCGTGTCCGCCGCCACCGCCCAGTCCTCGGCGCTCGGCTCGCCCCGGTCCCCGGGCCCGAACAGCACCGCCTCGGCCCCCGGCGCCGAGGTGTCGCCCTCGAGGTCGACCACGAACTGGTCCATCGCCACACGGCCCGCCACGGTCCGCCGCCGCCCCGCGACGAGGACGGGACCCCGGCCCGAGGCATGGCGCGGGACGCCGTCCGCGTAGCCGACGGGCACCAGCGCGAGGGTCGTCTCGGCCGACGTCGTGTAGTGGTGCCCGTAGCTGATGCCGTGCCCCGGCGGCACCTGCTTGACCAGGGCCACGGAGGCGGCGAGCGTCATGACGGGGCGCAGCCCGAAGTCGGCCGGCGTGCCCAGTTCGGGGCTGGGCGAGATGCCGTACATCGCGATCCCGGTGCGTACGAGGTCGAAATGGGACTCCGGGAGCGTGAGGGTCGCCGGGGAGTTGGCCATGTGCCGCACCTCGGGCCGCACGCCCTCCTTCTCGGCGTACGCCACCATGTCGCGGAAGACGTTCAGCTGGGGGGTGATCGAGGGGTGGCCCGGCTCGTCGGCGCAGGCGAAGTGGGACCAGAGGCCCGTGACGCGCAGGAGACCCTCGTCCTCGGCGGCGCGGGCGGCGGAGACCAGCTCCGGCCAGTCGGCGGGCTGGCAGCCGTTGCGCCCCAGCCCCGTGTCGGCCTTGAGCTGGACCCGGGCCGGGACGCCGGCCTCCGTGGCGGCGGCGGCGACTTCCCCGAGCGCCCACATCCCGCTGACCGACACGTCGATACCGGCCTCGATCGCCTCGCGCCAGGGGCCGCCCGGCGTCCAGAGCCAGCACATCACCCGGCCCCCGAGCCCGGCCGCGCGCAGGGCGAGCGCCTCCTGCGGTGTGGCGGTTCCCAGCCACGTCGCGCCCGCCTCCAGCGCGGCCTCGGCGCAGCGCACCGCGCCGTGGCCGTAGGCGTCGGACTTCACCACCGCCATGAGCTCCGCCCCGGACGCCCGCGCGCGCAGGGCGCGCACATTGGCGCGCAACGCGGCGAGGTCGATCTCGGCACGGGCTCTCGTGGTCGCTGTCTCGTTCATCGCGTCCAGTCTCTCAGAGCCGTACGCCGGTGCCCCCGACGTCCCGGCCCGAGAGGCGGTCACCGATGTCCGAGCGCGTGCTCCACATGGTCGACCAGGACGGGGACGTGGCTGGACTCCACGTCCTTCACCGCGGTGACCAGGGTGACCGGGCCGCCCTCGCGGACCAGCGCGACGAGGTCGCCGACGGCCGGGGCGTGGGCGGGGTCACCGAGCTCGGTGCGGTAGCGGTCCACGAAGTCGTCGTAGCGCGAACCGGTGCGGTCCTCGTGGTACCAGGAGCGGAGTTCCTTCGAGGGCGTCACCTCCTTGGCCCACACGTCGACGGCGGCGTGTTCCTTGGTGATGCCCCGCGGCCAGAGCCGGTCGACGAGGACCCGGGTCCCGTCGTCGTCCGTCGGCGGGTCGTACACCCGCCGTACGCGTACCGTCGTCCCGTCGCCCACACCGATCACCGTCCCGTTCGGGTCCCTCCAGCGTCGCTCAGGCCCGTACGTCCCGCCAGGCCGCCGGGATCGCGTCCGCGACGTCCTGCGCCGCGACCGGCGCGCCGTCCGCCGTCCTGCGGGCGGCGAGCCCGTGCAGGTAGGCGCCCACCGAGGCGGCGTCACGCGGGGTGAGGCCGGCGGCGAGCAGGGAGCCCGTCAGCCCGGAGAGCACGTCGCCGCTGCCGGCGGTGGCCAGCCAGGCCGTGCCCGTCGGATTGACCCGTACGGGCGCGTCCCCGTCCTCCGCGACCAGGGTCGTCGAGCCCTTGAGCAGCACCGTCGCGCGGTAGCGGGAGGCCAGTTCGCGCACGGCGGCGAGCCGCCCCGCCTCGACCTCCTCACGCGGGACGCCGAGCAGCGCGGCGGCCTCCCCGGCGTGCGGGGTGAGCACCGTGGGCGCGGTGCGCGCCCGTACGGCTCCGGCGTCCATGAGCCGCAGCCCGTCGGCGTCGACCAGGACGGGGACGTCGGCGGCGAGCACGTCGGAGACGGCGGCTCCGGCCTGCGTGCCGTCACCGATCCCCGGTCCGACCACCCAGGCCTGCACCCGCCCGGCCTGCGACGGCGGGCCGGGGTGCACGAGGGTCTCCGGGAAGCGGGCGATCACCGCGTCCGCCCCGGGGCCCGCGTACCGCACGGCTCCCGCGCCGCCGCGCAGCGCGCCGGCGACCGCGAGGACCGCAGCCCCCGGGTACCGCTGGGAGCCGGCGGCCACCCCGACCACGCCGCGCCGGTACTTGTCGCTCTCGCCGGCCGGCCGGGGCAGGAGGCCGGCGACGTCCGCGTACTGGAGGGCCTCCAGGTCGGGGCGCGCGGGCAGTTCGGGTCCCAGGCCGATGTCGACGAGGCGCAGGGCGCCCGCGTACTCGGCCGCCGGGTCGACGAGCAGGGCGGGCTTGTACGTGCCGAAGGTGACGGTCGCGTCCGCCCGTACGGCCGCGCCCTGCACCTGGCCGGTGTCCGCGTCGACACCGCTCGGCAGGTCGACGGCGAGGACGGGCGCGTGGCCGCGGGTGACCGTCCGCACCAGTTCCTCGGCATCGGGGCGCAGGCCGCCGCGTCCGCCGATGCCGAGGATGCCGTCGACGACGAGGTCGACCGGGCCGCATCCGCCGGGGTCGTCGAGGACCCGGCCGCCCGCCGCCAGGAGCGCGGCCAGCCCGGCCCGGTGGACCTTGTCCGCCGAGGTCAGCAGAGCACGGACACCGGCCCCGCGCCGGGCCAGCCGGGCCCCGGCGTACAGGGCGTCGCCGCCGTTGTCGCCGCTGCCGACGAGGAGGAGGACCCGGGAGCCGTACACCCGGCCGTTGCGCCGGAGCAGGTCTCCGCAGGCAACCGCCAGGCCGGCGGCGGCGCGCTGCATGAGGGCGCCGTCCGGCAGCCGTGCCATCAGGGCCTGTTCGGCGGCCCGTACGGTCTGAACGCTGTACGCATGTCGCATGTGCTCAACCCTCCGCGATCACCACGGCGGACGCCACCCCCGCGTCGTGGCTGAGGGATACGTGCCAGGTGCGTACGCCGAGTTCGTCCGCCCGTGCCGCGACGGTCCCCCGGACCTCCAGCCTCGGCTGCCCGCTGTCCTCGACGCACACCTCGGCATCCGTCCAGAGCAGCCCGCCCGGGGCGCCGAGCGCCTTGGCCAGGGCCTCCTTCGCCGCGAACCGGGCCGCCAGCGAGGCGATCCCCCGCCGCTCCCCGCCGGGCAGCAGCAACTCCCGTTCCCGGAAGAGCCGATCGGCCAGCTGGGGCGTGCGCTCCAGCGCCGCGCCGAAGCGTTCGATCTCCGCCACATCGATCCCGACCCCAATGATCACGCGCTCAACTCACTCACTCGACTGTCACGGACTTCGCCAGGTTGCGCGGCTGGTCCACCTCGTTGCCCCGGGCGGTCGCCAGTTCGCAGGCGAAGACCTGCAACGGCACGGTGGCGACCAGCGGCTGAAGCAGCGTAGGCGTGACGGGGATCCGGATGAGGTGGTCGGCGTACGGGACGACCGCCTCGTCGCCCTCCTCGGCGATGACCACGGTACGCGCGCCACGCGCCCGGATCTCCTGGATGTTGGACACGATCTTGCCGTGGAGCACCGAACGGCCGCGGGGGGACGGCACGATCACGACGACCGGCAGCCCGTCGTCGAGGAGCGCGATCGGCCCGTGCTTGAGCTCCCCGGCGGCGAAGCCCTCGGCGTGCATGTACGCGAGCTCCTTGAGCTTCAACGCGCCCTCCAGGGCCACCGGGTAGCCGACGTGCCGGCCCACGAAGAGCACGGTGCCGCGGTCGGCGAGGGAGCGCGCCAGCTCCCGTACCGGCTCCATGGTCCCGAGCACCCGTTCGACCGCGCCGGACATCTCGGAGAGCTGGCGCACGACGGTGCGGATCTCGTCGCCCCACTTGGTGCCGCGCACCTGTCCGAGGTACAGGGCGACGAGGTAGCAGGCGACGAGTTGCGTCAGGAACGCCTTGGTGGAGGCGACGGCGACCTCGGGTCCGGCGTGCGTGTAGAGGACGGCGTCCGACTCCCTCGGGATCGTCGAGCCGTTCGCGTTGCAGATGGCGAGGACCTTCGCACCCTGTTCGCGGGCGTGCCGTACCGCCATCAGCGTGTCCATCGTCTCGCCGGACTGCGAGATCGCGACGACGAGGGTGCGCCGGCCCAGGATCGGGTCGCGGTAGCGGAACTCGCTGGCCAGCTCGGTCTCGCAGGGCAGCCTGGTCCAGTGCTCGATGGCGTACTTGGCGATCATCCCGGCATGGAACGCCGTTCCGCAGGCGACGACCACGACCTTGTCGACCTCGCGGAGCACCCCGGGCGGGATGCGCACCTCGTCCAGCCGCAGCACCCCCTCCGCGTCGATCCGCCCGAGGAGCGTGTCGGCGACGGCCTTCGGCTGGTCGGCGATCTCCTTGAGCATGAAGGAGGCGTAGCCGCCCTTCTCGGCGGCGGACGCGTCCCAGTCGACGTGGTACTCGCGCACCTCGGCCGCCCGCCCGTCGAACCCGGTGACGGTGACCCCGTCGCGGCGCAGCTCCACCACCTGGTCCTGGCCGAGCTCGATCGCGTCCCGGGTGTGGGCGATGAAGGCGGCCACGTCGGAGGCGAGGAACATCTCCCCGTCCCCCACGCCCACCACGAGCGGCGAGTTCCGCCGCGCCCCGACGACCACGTCGGGCTCGTCCGCGACGACGGCGACCAGGGTGAACGCCCCCTCCAGCCGGCGGCACACCTGCCGCATCGCCTCGGCCGGGTCCCCGCCGGAGGAGTACGCCTCCGCCAGCAGATGGGCCACGACCTCGGTGTCGGTCTCCGACGCGAGGTCGTGGCCGCGCCCGGCGAGTTCCTCGCGCAGTGCGGCGAAGTTCTCGATGATCCCGTTGTGCACGACGGCGACCCGGCCCGCGTTGTCGAGGTGCGGGTGCGCGTTGCCGTCGGTGGGTCCGCCGTGCGTGGCCCAGCGGGTGTGCCCGAGGCCGGTGTTTCCCCCCGGCAGCGGCCGGTTCTTGAGCTCCTTCTCCAGGTTGAGCAGTTTGCCCGCCTTCTTGGCCGTGGCGAGCCCGCCGTCGGCGAGGACGGCGATCCCGGCGGAGTCGTAGCCCCGGTACTCCAGCCGCTTGAGCCCCGCCACGACCACGTCCTGCGCCGGTTGCGTCCCGACGTAACCCACGATCCCGCACATGTCGTCCCCTTCGCGCCGATCTGTCCCGTTTCGTCGCATCGTCGCAGCAAGCGGGCGCGGAGGGCAGGATTCACCACACCGGCGCAGCTCCAGCGCTACGCCGTCAACACCCCCAGCACCGCGTTCAACGGCCCGGGATCACCGAGACGGACAACGGCAACGGCGACGAACCGCCACCCTGCGCCGCTCTCGACCGCTGACATCGCCGTCAGCGTTGCCGTCGACACGCGAGAAGCCCCACCGGAAGGACTCTCCGGTGGGGCTTCTGCTCATTCATCCAGAAATACATCTTCAACCGTGCTGTAACCGGCCGGAGGTGGGTGATCATGGTCGCCCCGTAGCGCCCGCCCCGGTGCGGCCCCGTCCTCGGGGTCTCGGCAACGGGCTCGCGGTCCCCACGTGACCGAGCCCACCCCCCGCTGCGACGGAACTCCCGCGACAATGAGCAGGTGATCACTTCGCCCGCACGGAGTCCCCGTCGCACCGAGCACGCGCCGACGCCCTACGTCGACCTGTCCCGGGCGGAGTGGAGCGCCCTGCGCGACAAGACCCCGCTGCCGCTGAGCGCCGAGGAGGTCGAGCAGCTGAGAGGGCTCGGTGACGTCATCGACCTCGACGAGGTCCGGGACGTCTACCTGCCGCTCTCCCGTCTTCTCAACCTGTACGTCCAGGCCACCTCCGGCCTGCGCGGCGCCCTGAACACCTTCCTCGGTGACGCCGGCAACGGCCACGGCGAGCAGCGCGGGACCCCGTTCGTCATAGGGGTGGCCGGCAGTGTCGCCGTCGGCAAGTCCACCAGCGCCCGCATCCTGCAGGCCCTGCTGGCCCGCTGGCCCGAGCACCCCCGGGTGGAGCTGGTGACCACGGACGGGTTCCTGCTGCCGATGAAGGAGCTCGAGGCGCGCGGGCTGATGTCGCGCAAGGGATTCCCCGAGTCGTACGACCGGCGGGCGCTGACCCGGTTCGTCGCCGACATCAAGGCCGGCAAGGACGAGGTCACGGCGCCCGTCTACTCCCACCTGATCTACGACATCGTCCCGGGCGAACGGCTCACCGTGCGCCGCCCCGACATCCTGATCGTCGAGGGGCTGAACGTGCTGCAGCCCGCGCTGCCCGGGAAGGACGGCCGGACCCGGGTCGGACTCGCGGACTACTTCGACTTCAGTGTGTACGTGGACGCGCGCCCCGAGGACATCGAGACCTGGTACCTGCACCGCTTCCGCCGGCTGCGCGAGACGGCGTTCCAGGACCCGTCCTCGTACTTCCGGAAGTACACCCAGGTCTCGGAGGAGGAGGCGCTGGACTACGCGCGCACGATGTGGCGGACCGTCAACAAGCCCAATCTGCTGGAGAACGTGGCTCCCACCCGGGGCCGTGCCACTCTGGTGCTCCGCAAGGGGGCCGACCACAAGGTCCGGCGTCTGTCCTTGCGCAAACTCTGAGTCCCGGGAGTTCCCTCCGTGCTGCATCTGCGCCTCATCGTGCCCGCCGACCGTACCGACGAGGTCGTGACGCTGGTGGAGGACACCGTCGGCACCACCCACGTCGTGGTGCTGCCCGGTGCCGCCCGTTCCCCCGCGGGTGACGTGGTCCTGTGCGACGTGGCGCGGGAGGCGGGCGACGAGCTGATCGGCGCGCTCCGGGAGCTGGGGATCGACAGGACCGGCTCGATCACCGCGGAGAACATGGACCTCACGCTCTCCGAGCACGCCGACGAGGCGGAGCGGCAGGCACCGGGCGAGGGCGCGGACGCGGTGCTCTGGGAAGAGCTGACCGAGGTGACGCACGAGGAGTCGACGTTCAGCGCCACCTACGTGGCGTTCCTCGCCGTCGCGACGATGCTCGCCGCCTGCGGTGTGATGCTCGACAACGCCATCCTGATCGTGGGCGCGATGGCCGTGGGTCCGGAGTTCGGTCCCCTGGCCGGGATCTCGACGGCGCTGGTGCAACGCGCCCCACGCCTGGTCGGGCGGTCGCTGTGGGCACTGATCGGCGGCTTCGCGGCGGCGATGGTGCTGACGGCGGGGTTCTCCTGGCTGATGGACGGCTTCGGGCTGTTCAACGCGGGCATGGTCACGGCGGACCGGCCCAACACCGGCTTCATCTGGCATCCGGACTGGATGTCGTTCGTGGTGGCGCTCCTGGCGGGCGTCGCGGGCACGCTGTCGCTGACCTCGGCGAAGTCGGGGGCGCTGATCGGCGTGGCCATCTCGGTGACGACGGTGCCCGCCGCCGCCAACGCCGCGGTCGCCTTCAGCTACCAGGACCTCCAGCAGACCTGGGGCTCGTCGGCGCAGCTGCTGGCCAACCTGGCCGGCATCGTCGTGGCGGGGACGGTGACGCTGCTGGTCCAGAAGGCGCTGTGGAGGGTGACACGCCGTACGGCCCCGACCGTCAGGCCGGGGCCGCAGGGGAGCTGAGGAGGCGTCAGCCGAGGGCGGACTTCACGACGTCGGCCAGCTGTCCGGCCACCGCACGGGCCTGCTCGATGTCGGCGGCCTCGACCATGACCCGGACCAGCGGCTCGGTGCCGGACTTGCGCAGCAGTACGCGGCCGGTGTCGCCCAGGTCGCGTTCGGCCGCGGCGACGGCGGTGGCCAGCTCGGGCGAGGTGTCCACGCGGGACTTGTCGACGTCCGGGACGTTGACGAGGACCTGCGGGAGGCGCTGCATCACCCCGGCCAGGTCGGCGAGCGTACGGCCGGTGGCGGCGACGCGGGCGGCGAGCATCAGGCCGGTCAGCGTGCCGTCCCCGGTGGTGGCGTGGTCCAGCACGATGACGTGCCCGGACTGTTCGCCGCCGAGCGCGAAGCCCTCGGCCTTCATCGACTCCAGGACGTAGCGGTCACCGACGGCGGTCTGGACGAGGTTGATGCCTTCCCGCTCCATCGCCATCTTGAAGCCGAGGTTCGACATGACGGTGCCGACGACGGTGTCCTTGCGCAGGTGGCCGGCCTCGCGCATGGCGAGGGCGAGCACGGCCAGGATCTGGTCGCCGTCGACCTCCTCGCCCCGCGCGTCCACGGCCAGGCAGCGGTCGGCGTCGCCGTCGTGCGCGATGCCGAGGTCGGCGCCGTGCTCGACCACGGCGGTCCGCAGCAGCGCCAGGTGGGTGGAGCCGCAGCCCTCGTTGATGTTCAGGCCGTCCGGCTCGGCGCCGATGGTGACGACCTCGGCCCCGGCCCGGGCGAACGCCTCGGGCGAGACCCGGGCAGCCGCGCCGTGCGCCTCGTCGAGGACGACCTTCAGACCGTCGAGCCGGTTGGGGAGTACGCCGATCAGGTGGGCGACGTACCGGTCGAAGCCCTCCGTGTAGTCGGTGACCCGGCCCACGCCGCCGCCGGTCGGGCGGGCCCAGGGCTCGCCCGTGCGGTGCTGCTCGTAGACCGTCTCGATGCGGTCCTCCAGCTCGTCGGCGAGCTTGTGGCCACCGCGGGCGAAGAACTTGATGCCGTTGTCCGGCATGGCGTTGTGGCTGGCGGAGAGCATGACACCGATGTCGGCGCCGAGCGATCCGGTGAGGTACGCCACCGCGGGGGTCGGCAGCACGCCGACCCGCAGCACGTCGACGCCGGCGCTGGCCAGGCCCGCCACGACGGCGGCTTCCAGGAACTCCCCGGACGCGCGGGGGTCGCGGCCCACCACCGCTGTCGGCCGGTGCCCTTCGAAGGTTCCCGCCTCGGCCAGTACGTGCGCCGCCGCGACCGAGAGCCCGAGCGCGAGCTCGGCCGTCAAGTCCGCGTTGGCGACACCGCGCACGCCGTCCGTGCCGAAGAGTCGTCCCACTGGTGTCCTCCGATGGTGCTCCGAAACCACAAAACCAAAGCAAGCAGAACAGGGCACGGCAAGGCGAAACGCAGCAGCGTGAGATGCGTTCCAGGCCACCGGCCCGATAAACGTCTTAAGCCGTTATACGCCCGCGAGGCCTGATAAACGAACGCCCCAGCGGCACGAGGTGTGCCGCCGGGGCGAACGTGTGACGCGGACGAGCAGGCGATTTAGCGCTTGCTGTACTGCGGGGCCTTACGGGCCTTCTTGAGACCGGCCTTCTTGCGCTCGACCGCACGGTCGTCGCGGGAGAGGAAGCCGGCCTTCTTCAGCGTGGCGCGGTTGTTGTCCACGTCCGCCTCGTTCAGCGCGCGGGCCACACCGAGGCGCAGGGCACCGGCCTGACCGGAGACGCCGCCACCCGAGATGCGGGCGATGACGTCGTAGCGGCCGTCGAGCTCGAGCACCTTGAAGGGCTCGTTGACTTCCTGCTGGTGCACCTTGTTGGGGAAGTAGTCCTCGAGGGTGCGACCGTTGATCTTCCACTTGCCGGAGCCCGGAACGATCCGGACGCGGGCGATGGCGTTCTTGCGACGGCCCAGGCCGGCGGCGGGCTGCGGGTCGCCGAAGCGGCCCGCGAGCGACTCGGAGGTGTACTCACCCTCGACGGGGACCTCCGACTCGAAGGTGGTCACCTCGGCGAAGGTCTCTTCGCCCTCGGTGCCCTCGACGGGGGACTCAACAGTGGTCTCGGCCACGATTCTCCTCAGATCTTTCTTTACGTCTTAGGGGGGAGGCCGGAACTACTGCGCGACCTGGGTGATCTCGAACGGGACCGGCTGCTGCGCAGCGTGCGGGTGCTGGTCGCCCGCGTAGACCTTGAGCTTCGAGAGCATCTGACGGCCCAGGGTGTTCTTGGGAATCATGCCCTTGATGGCCTTCTCGACGGCCTTCTCGGGGTTCTTCGAGAGGAGCTCGTCGTACCGCACGGAACGGAGACCGCCCGGGAAGCCCGAGTGGCGGTACGCCATCTTCTGGGTCTTCTTGTTACCGGAGAGGTGGACCTTCTCGGCGTTGATGATGATGACGAAGTCGCCCATGTCCATGTGGGGGGCGTAGATCGCCTTGTGCTTGCCGCGGAGGAGGTTCGCAGCCGTGGTGGCCAGACGGCCCAGGACGATGTCCTCGGCGTCGATGATGTGCCACTGGCGAGTGACATCGCCGGGCTTGGGGCTGTACGTACGCACTTCGTAGCCTTCGCTTCTTCAGTGGATGAGGTCCAGACACATGGCACCCCTGAAGCGATCATGCAGCTGGGGCTCACAATGCCGGGAACGGTGCCCGTATGCGAGCCACTGGTAACTGCTCCAGAGAACCTACGTAAGGCTCTTCGCGTGAAACGACGAGGCCCATACGTATAACAACGACCGACGATACCCGCCCCGCCCCGGACGGGTCAAAACGCGCCGGTCCTACCGCTCCCGCTCGACCCTCCGCTCGTCCCACACCGGCTCCGTGGTCTCCCGGACCACGCCGTCCGAACCGAAGACCAGGTAGCGGTCGAAGGACTTCGCGAACCAGCGGTCGTGGGTCACGGCCATGACCGTACCGTCGTACGCCTCCAGGCCGTCCTGCAGGGCCTCCGCGGACTCCAGGTCGAGGTTGTCCGTCGGCTCGTCGAGCAGCAGCGCGGTCGTGCCGGCCAGTTCCAGGAGCAGGATCTGGAAGCGCGCCTGCTGGCCGCCGGACAGCCTCTCGAAGGCCTGGTCCCCCTGCCGCTCCAGTTCGTACCGGCGCAGCACCGACATCGCGCCGCCCCGGTCCTTGGCGTGCTCCGCCCACAGGATCTCGACGAGCGTCCTGCCCAGCAGCTCCGGATGGGCGTGCGTCTGCGCGAAGTGCCCCGGCACCACGCGCGCGCCGAGCTTCCACTCACCGGTGTGCGCCACCGGCTCCCCCGCCAGCAGCCGCAGGAAATGGGACTTGCCCGACCCGTTGGAGCCGAGGACGGCTACCCGTTCCCCGTAGTAGATCTCCAGGTCGAACGGCTTCATCAGGCCGGTCAGCTCCAGATTCACGCAGGTCACCGCCCGTACGCCGGTGCGCCCGCCGCGCAGCCGCATCCTGATGTCCTGCTCGCGGGGCGGTTCGGGCGGCGGGCCCGCTTCCTCGAACTTCTTGAAGCGGGTCTGCATCGCGTGGTAGCGGTTCGCCATGTCGGGGCTGTTCGCCGCCTGCTGCCGCATGCGCAGGACCAGCGCCTTCAGCCGGGCGTGCTCCTCCTCCCAGCGCCGCAGCAGCTCCTCGAAGCGTGCGAACCGCTCCTTGCGCGCCTGGTGGTACGTGGCGAATCCACCGCCGTGCACCCAGACGTCCGAACCGGCCGGGCTCGGCTCCACGCTCACGATCTTCTCCGCGGCCCGGGAGAGCAGTTCCCGGTCGTGGGAGACGAAGAGCACCGTCTTCCGGGTCTCCTCGAGTTTCCGCTCCAGCCACCGCTTGCCGGGGACGTCCAGGTAGTTGTCCGGCTCGTCGAGCAGCAGCACCTCGTCGGGACCGCGCAGCAGCGCCTCCAGGACCAGCCGCTTCTGCTCGCCGCCGCTGAGCGTGCGCACCTCGCGCCACTGCGCCTTCTCGTACGGCATGCCGAGCGCGGCCATGGTGCAGATGTCCCACAGCGTCTCGGCCTCGTACCCCCGCGCCTCCGCCCAGTCGCTGAGCGCCTGCGCGTACGCCATCTGCGCGGCCTCCTCGTCGACGTCCCCCGCAGCCTGAGCGGCGTGGGAGGTGTCCCCGAGCATGCGCGCCTCCGCGGCGTCGACGGCCCGCGCCGCCTCCTTGATCCGGGGTTGCGCCACGGAGACCAGCAGGTCACGGACGGTCCGCTCGTCCCGTACGGAACCGACGAACTGGGCCATCACCCCGAGTCCGCCGCTCACCGAGACCGAGCCGCCGTGCGGCTGGATCTCCCCGGCGAGCAGCCTCAGCAATGTCGTCTTGCCCGCTCCGTTCGCCCCGACCAGGGCGACGACCGCCCCGTCCGCCACCCGGAACGAGGCATCGCCGAGCAGCACCCGCCCGTCCGGCAGGTAGTACTCCAGGTGGCCCGCTTCGAGATGTCCCATGCACAGCATTGTCACGGCCCGCGCACCCCTGACCCAACCGGTTTACCGTCGGTCTAGGATTCGCGGCATGAGCTTTGGGCAAGGGGGGCCCTCCTGGGGGCCCGGGGACAGCCGGACTCCGGACTGGGCGGCACTGGCCGAGGCGTCCGCGGCACGCAGCCGGCGGAAGAAGTGGCTGATGATCGGCGGGGGTGCGCTGGCCACCGCAGCGGTCGCGGCGATCGTCGCGACCGCCGTCATCACGACCGGCGGGGGGACCTCCGGCGCGGACAGCGGCGCGAGCGAGCTCCCCGCCCCCGTCGACCTGCCCTCGGACGGTGCGGCGCCGCAGCCGTCCTTCTCCTCGGTGGCCCCGCTGCCCCCGCCGGACCCGAAGGACTACATAGCCGACGCCCGCAAGGACAGGGCCCCGGTCACCGTCGACGCGTTCTTCCCCGGCAGGAAGCTCACGATGGGTGACCGTGTCTACGCCAAGGGCGCGACCGACTCCACGACCGGCTGCGCCGCCACGACCCAGGGGGCGCTCGGCTCGATCCTGGCCTCGAACGGCTGCGACCAGGTCATCCGGGCCACCTACAGCAGGGGTGGCGTCGCCGTCACCGTCGGGCTCGCCGTCTTCGGCACCGAGGCGGAGGCCAAGAAGGTGGCCGAGCAGGCGTCGGGCGGCATCGCCTCCCTGAGCGGCGGGGGTGTCCCCACCTTCTGCCGGGGCGGGTCCGTCTGCCGCCGTACCGCCAACTCCTACGGCCGTTATGCCTACTTCACCGTCGGCGGATTCACCAGCGGGAAGAACGTGTCCACGGCGGACGAGGCCGTGTACGCGGTCGGTGACGACCTGACCGACTTCACGTTCCGTCAGATACGCCACCGCGGCGAGGTCCAGGCATCGGCGGCCGCCGCGGCCCCCGCCGCCTGACCTCCGCCGCCGGAGACCATCGGCGCGTACCCGTACGGGGTGCGCGCCCCGCACACGCACGTACCGACGAACACGGAGTCTGGAGTGGGCATGGCAGTCAAGGTGACGGTGGTGGTCCCGACGTACAACTCGGGCGGCCACATCGAACCGCTGGTCCGCTCCATGCTGGCCCAGACGATGCCGGCGGACGAGTTCGAGGTGCTGTTCGTCGACGACGGCTCGACCGACGGGACCCCGGCACGGTTGCGCGCCCTGGCGGCCGAGCACGCGCACTTCCGGATGACGGAGATCCCGAACTCGGGATGGCCCGGCAAGCCGCGCAACGTCGGCGTGGAGCAGGCGCGCGGCGCCTACGTGCAGTTCGTCGACCACGACGACCGCATGGCCCCCGAGGCCCTGGAGCGCCTGCACGCGATGGCGCTGCGCAACGGCTCGGACATCGTCATCGGGAAGGTCGCGAGCAACTTCCTCAGCCGCGGAGTGCCCTACGGCCTGATGAGCACGACCCGCGAGAAGTGCACCGTCCACACGGCCTCGCTCGTCGACAGCCTCACCCCGCACAAGATGTTCCGCACCGCCTTCCTGCGCGAGCACGGCATCGTGCACCCGGAGGGCCCGTGGATCCTGGAGGACCAGCTCTTCCTGGTGCGCTCCTACCTCAAGGCCGAGGTCGTGTCCGTACTGGGCGACTACGTCTGCTACACGTACTGGGCGCGCGAGGACGAGGAGAACGCCGGTACCACGGCGATGGATCCGCGCCGCTACTACGCCAACCTGCGGGAGATCCTGGACACGGTGGTGGCGGGCACCGAGCCGGGCCCCGCGCGTGACCGGCTGCTGCGCCGCTTCTACCGCGTGGAGATGCTCAGCCGGCTGGGCGTGCCCGCACGCGGCGCCGCCATCGACCCGCGCTTCGACCGCGACCCGTTCGACGCGGTACGGGAGCTGGCCGACACCTTCATGACCGACGGCGTGCACGCCGGCCTGGCCGCCAACCAACGGGTCCGTTCGGACCTCCTGCGCGCGAACAGGCCCGCGGAGCTGACCGAGTACACCGAGCGGCAGACCGACCTGACGGCCCTCACCGCGGTCGCGGACGCCCGCTGGGACCGCGACCGGCTGAAGGTCGACTTCACGGCACGCTTCGCCGAACGACCTGGCGCAGCTGGCTTGTTGCTCGTCCGCCGCGGCGAACGGCTGTTCCTCGCTCCGCAGTTCACCGACGGCATCCTCGACGAACCGGTCGACGTGACGGACGAGCTGAAGTCGTTCCGGGTCAACGTCCTGCTCCGCGACACCCGGACGGCGCACCTGTGGCCCGTGCCCGCACCCACCACTCTCTCCCTGGAGGAAGAGGTGGCCGAGGACGGCACCGTACACGTACGGCCCGTGCTCACCGGCACCGCCGCGATCGACCCCGTACGCGGCGCGGGCGGAAGTCCGCTCGACGCCGGCACGTGGGACGTGCAGATCCGCGTGATGGGCGCGGGCTTCGACCGCAACGTCCCGCTCGGCAACACCACCCCGGACGGCGCCCCGCTGCCCGCCCCCGCCGTCACCGGCGGCCACCGCGCCGCCCCGGTCATGGCCGCACACGCCACCGGAGCGGGCACCGGACTCGCCCTCACGCTCACCCCCGCCCCGGAGGGCGGCGCGAAGGCCTCCCCACCGAAGGTCAGCGTCGTCGTCGCCACCGGCGGAGCCGCCTCCGAGGCCGTGCGCGCGACCCTGGACTCCGTGGCCGCCCAGACCCTGCCCGCGCAGGACATCGAGACCGTGCTGGTCGGCGACGGCGACGGCGCGGTGCGCCCCGAGGCCGGGACCGATCCCCGCAACTCCGGCATCGACGCCGCGCACGGCAGGTACGTCCTCTTCATGGAGCCGGGCGACCGCCTCGACCCCCGGGCGCTGGAGCGGATGTACGCCTACGGCATGGACAACGACACGGACGTCGTCGTCGGGAAGCTCGCCGCGAAGGACCGCGGCCTGCCGAAGGAACTGTTCGTACGCGACCGGCCCCGCGCCACGCTCGCCAAGGACCCGCTCGCCGACAGCCTCACCGCCGACAAACTCTTCGACCGGGCCTTCCTCCTCAGGCACGGGCTGCGCTTCCCTCCGCCGGGCCACCCGCTGGCGGCGCAGGCGTTCACCTCGGAGGCGTACCTGCGCGCCGGCCACGTCTCGGTGCTCGGCAGCCACGTCTGCTACCACTACGGCCCGAAGCGGGCCGTCCCCGAGCCGTCCCCCGCGGACTTCTACGCGGCGCTCGCCGGCCTGATGAAGAGGGCGGACAGCCTCTCCGGCCCCGGCGCCGCCCGCGACCGCCTGCACCGCCGCTGGCTCCGGGTCGAGGTGCTGGACCGGCTCACCGGCAAGACCTTCCTGGAGATGGCGCAGGAGGACCGGACCGCCCTCCTGCAGGAGATCCGCACCGCGGTGGCCGGCCACCCGTCCCGTGCCGCGGTCGACGGGCTGCCGCTCTCCCGCCGGATCGCGTTCGGCCTCGTCGAGGACGACCGGCCCGAGGACTTCGTCCGGCTGGCCCGCTGGGAGCACTCGCTCGCCTGCCGTACCACCCTGACCGGGCTGGACCGGCGGCAGGACGGCACGTTCCAGCTGTCCTTCACGGCCGCCCCGTACGCGGCCGACGGACCGGTCCGCGCGCTCACGGCTCAGGACGGCACCCACACCCTGGCACCGTCCGGGCTCCCGGAGGCCCTGTGCGAACGGTTCGCAGCCGAGTCGCTGACGGGCGGCGCCGTACCGGAGAAGGCGTCCGCCGTCCTCGTCCTGCGCGAGCGCTCCACCGGCGCCGAACACCGGCTGCCCACCCGGTGCGAGGTGCGCCGCACGGCGGACGGGGAGCTCGAGGTCACCGCCACCGCCGCGCTGGACCCGGCCACGGCCCACGGGGGCGCCGCGCTCACCGACGGCGCCTGGGACCTGTACGTCCGGCTCACCGCGCTCGGCTGGACGAAGACCGCCCGGCTGGGGCGCACCCGGGCTCCCGAGGTCGCCGAGGAACTCACGGCGGCCCCGCACCCCGCCGACGCCTCCCGCACCGTCACCCCGTACTGGACGAAGCCGCACCGCGACCTCTCCCTGCGGGTGGAGGCGGAGAAGCAGGCATCCACCCCCACACCCCGCAGAGCGGGGCTGCTGCGGCGGATGGTCCGCGCCGTCCGGGGCAGCTGACCCCGGCGGCGCCCGGCCGGCGGGGGGTCAGCAGCAGCCCGCCCCCGGCAACGACCTGACGTTCCTGGCCTCTTCGGCCCGGGCCGCGAGCAACGCGTCCGCCGGGTAGGCCACTTCCTCCAGCGTCAGCCCGTGCGGCCTGACCACATGCACTCCGGGGTCCCGCACACCGGCCGCCAGCACCTCGGCGGGCCAACGCGCGGAGCGCCGCCCGTCACCCACGAAGAGCGCCGCACCGATCAGGGCACGCACCATGTTGTGGCAGAAGGCGTCGGCCTGCACCGTCGCCGTCAGGACGCCGGTGTGCCCGTCCCGCACCCAGTGCAGCTTCTGCAGCGTACGGATGGTCGTGGCGCCCTCCCGCTTCTTGCAGTACGCCGCGAAGTCGTGCTCCCCCGTCATCAGGGCGGCGGCCTCGTTCATCGCGTCCACGTCCAGCGGGCGGTCGTGCCACAGCACGTGCCCCCGCAGCAGCGGATCCACCCCGCCCGGCCGGTCCCCCACCCGGTACGCGTAGCGGCGCCACAGCGCGGAGAAGCGCGCGTCGAACCCGGCGGGCGCCTCGGCCACCCGCCAGATCCGCACGTCCGGCGGCAGCCGCCCGGCCATCCGCCGCAGCAGCTTCTCCTCGTGCTCCGCCCACACCTGCGCCGGCAGGTCGACGTGCGCCACCTGTCCCCGCGCGTGCACCCCGGCGTCGGTCCGCCCGGCGACCGTCAGGCCGTACGTCACCGCCGAACGCGTCACCGTCCGCAGCGCGTCCTCGATCTCGCCCTGCACCGTCCGCCTGCTGGTCTGCTTCGCCCAGCCGGAGAAGTCCTTCCCGTCGTAGGAAAGGTCCAGCCGTACCCGTACGGAGCCGGGCTCTGCCACATCACTCACCCGCGTATCCTCTCAAAACCGAACGGGCCCGCACCGCCCCGAAGGGTGGTACGGGCCCGCAACGGGGTCTCAGTACGCTCAGGCGTCCTTGGACTCGTCGGCGGCGTCCGCCGGCTTGGCGTCCTCGACGGTCTCGGCCGGAGCCTCGTCCTTCTTGAGGGCGTCTTCCTTGACGGCGCGCTTCGTGGCGGCCTCGGCCTCACCGGTGGCCTGCTGGGCCACGGTCAGGGCCTCCACCAACTCGATGACCGCCATCGGGGCGTTGTCGCCACGACGGTTGCCGATCTTGGTGATACGGGTGTAACCACCGGGGCGGTTCTCGTACCGCGGGGCGATCTCGGTGAAGAGCGTGTGCACGATGCCCTTGTCCGTGATCGACTGCAGCACCAGGCGACGGTTGTGGATGTCGCCCTTCTTCGCCTTGGTGATGAAACGCTCGGCGACCGGACGCAGGCGGCGGGCCTTGGCCTCGGTCGTGGTGATGCGGCCGTGCTCGAACAGCGACTTCGCGAGGTTGTTGAGAAGAAGCTTCTCGTGCGCGGCGCTGCCGCCCAGACGGGCACCCTTGGCGGGCTGAGGCATGGTTTTCTCCTTGTGTGCTGCACCGGCCGTATCAGGTACCGGTGTCAGTTCCCGCGAGGCGGTCGCCCCGCGGAAGTCTCCGTGTCGCCGCGGCCCTTCCGGGCTCGTCCGGCTCACACCGGACAGCGGCCGATCTCAGGCCCGTCCGGCGATCGAGGGCAGAAGCCCTCACCCCGGCACGGGGGCGCCCGGAAACCCGGGCACCCCTGCCGGAGGCGATCAGTACTGCTCGGTCTCCACGAAGCCGGCGTCCGCGTCGTCGTCCGCGCCGAAGGCGTCGGCGGCGGCCGTCGGGTCGAATCCGGGCGGGCTGTCCTTGAGCGCCAGGCCCATGCCGGCCAGCTTCGCCTTGACCTCGTCGATCGACTTCGCACCGAAGTTGCGGATGTCGAGCAGGTCGGCCTCGGAACGTGCCACGAGCTCACCCACGGAGTGGATGCCCTCGCGCTTGAGGCAGTTGTACGAACGGACCGTGAGCTCGAGCTCCTCGATCGGCAGCGCCAGATCGGCGGCGAGCGCGGCGTCCGTCGGGGACGGGCCCATGTCGATGCCCTCGGCGTCGATGTTGAGCTCGCGCGCCAGACCGAACAGCTCGACCAGGGTCTTACCGGCCGACGCCATGGCGTCACGGGGACGCATGGCCTGCTTGGTCTCGACGTCGACGATCAGCTTGTCGAAGTCGGTGCGCTGCTCGACACGGGTCGCCTCGACCTTGTACGTGACCTTGAGCACCGGCGAGTAGATGGAGTCGACCGGGATGCGGCCGATCTCCTGGCCCAGCTGCTTGTTCTGGACGGCGGAGACGTAGCCGCGGCCGCGCTCGACGGTCAGCTCCATCTCCAGCTTGCCCTTGCCGTTCAGCGTGGCCAGGACCAGGTCCGGGTTGTGGACCTCGACGCCGGCCGGCGGGGCGATGTCGGCAGCGGTGACCAGGCCGGGACCCTGCTTGCGCAGGTACATCACGACCGGCTCGTCGTGCTCCGAGGAGACGACCAGCTGCTTGATGTTGAGGATGAGGTCGGTCACGTCCTCCTTGACGCCCGGCACGGTGGTGAACTCGTGCAGGACACCGTCGATCCGGATGCTGGTGACGGCGGCACCGGGGATCGAGGAGAGGAGCGTGCGGCGCAGGGAGTTGCCGAGGGTGTAACCGAAGCCCGGCTCCAGCGGCTCGATCACGAACCGCGAGCGGAATTCGTCGACGACCTCTTCGGTCAGCGACGGACGCTGAGCGATAAGCATGGTGTGATCCTTCAGTCATGGGCACCCGCTATTTGATGCCCGACAGATGAGACAAGGGTACGGGCGGCACGCCCCCGAAGGGACATACCGCCCGCACCCGGCGCTACTGACGCACGGCCGTCACCGGCCGTGACGGATCAGACGCGGCGACGCTTCGGCGGACGGCAGCCGTTGTGCGGCGTCGGGGTGACGTCCTGGATCGAACCGACCTCGAGGCCCGTGGCCTGCAGGGAGCGGATCGCGGTCTCACGGCCGGAGCCGGGACCCTTGACGAAGACGTCGACCTTGCGCATGCCGTGCTCCTGCGCGCGGCGGGCGGCCGACTCGGCGGCCATCTGCGCGGCGAAGGGGGTGGACTTGCGCGAGCCCTTGAAGCCGACGTGGCCGGCGGAGGCCCAGGAGATCACGTTGCCCGAGGGGTCCGTGATCGAGACGATGGTGTTGTTGAACGTGCTCTTGATGTGGGCGTGCCCGTGAGCGACGTTCTTCTTTTCCTTGCGACGCACCTTCTTGGCTGCGCCCTGACGACCCTTGGGGGGCATGTCTTGACTCCAGATGGAGAGGGGAGGTGATCGGTCCTACAGCGAAGACCGCTGGTTGCTGCGGATTCCGGTGATCCGGGGAACCGCAGTGCGTCCGCTGAGGACTACTTCTTGCCCGGCTTCTTCTTACCGGCGATGGCGCGACGCGGGCCCTTACGGGTACGCGCGTTCGTGCTGGTGCGCTGACCGTGGACCGGCAGACCGCGACGGTGCCGGATGCCCTGGTAGCAGCCGATCTCGATCTTGCGGCGGATGTCGCCCTGGATCTCGCGGCGAAGGTCACCCTCGGTGCGGAGGTTGGCGTCGACGTACTCGCGGATCTTGACCAGGTCCTCTTCGGCCAGGTCACGAACGCGGGTGTTCGGGTTCACGCCGGTGGTGGCGAGGATCTCCTTGGACCGGGTGCGCCCGATACCGAAGACGTAGGTGAGGGCAACCTCCACGCGCTTTTCGCGCGGGATGTCAACACCTGAAACGCGTGCCATTCAATGGCTCCAGTTGTCATGTCGGGGGTCTTCCGCAGTACCGCTCCCGAACGCCGACCTCGCCCGTGAGGGAGGTGGTACGCCCGGGTCCCCGGCCCCCGCCGGAGGTGTCGTCAGCCGAAGCGTGGACGGGCACTGCGTATGTACGTTTACGTGCGTCGCGCGAAAAGCTGCGAGATGCAGGTGGTCGTGCGTCAGCCCTGGCGCTGCTTGTGGCGCAGGTTGTCGCAGATGACCATGACCCGGCCGTGACGGCGGATCACCTTGCACTTGTCGCAGATCTTCTTGACGCTCGGCTTGACCTTCATGGGATGTCAGGTTCTCCGGGTCAGTGCCCTCACCGCGCCGTGGCGGCGGTGGCGGCAAGATCTACTTGTACCGGTAGACGATCCGGCCACGCGTCAGGTCGTACGGAGAGAGCTCCACCACGACCCGGTCATCGGGAAGGATACGGATGTAGTGCATCCGCATCTTGCCGCTGATGTGCGCGAGGACCTTGTGACCGTTCTGGAGTTCCACCTTGAACATGGCGTTCGGGAGGGACTCGATCACGGTGCCCTCAATTTCGATGGCACCTTGCTTCTTGGCCACGCTTCGCCTTTCGAATCGGCTACCTTGATCGACTTCGTACCACCGCATGCGGACACACGGATGCACGAGAGCCGACGAGTCAGTCTACGTCAGCGGACCCCAAAAGACGAATCCGTCAAGTTTGCCCACTTACCCTGATCCTTAAGCCCTGGCAGCGGCCCGGACCTGCGTCCGCCGCCGCGCCGGGCGAGGGCTCCTGGCCCCGGCGGCCCGGCGGGCCGGGCCCTCCCCGCGGAGCCCGTGCGGGAGCGACACCGGCCGGACCACGGCGCCGGACTCCGGCGCTCAGCCCAGGGGATCCGGCGCGGGCTCCACGCCGTACGGCGCGAGCCTGGCCCGCCCGCAGTCGGGGGAGGTCAGGACCAGCGGGCCCTGCTCGGTCAGCGCGATCGAGTGCTCCCAGTGCGAGGACCACGAACCGTCCGTCGTCAGGACCGTCCACTCGTCCGGGAGGATCTTCGTCTGCGCCGTACCGAGCGAGACCATGGGCTCGATGGCCAGGCAGACACCCGGGACGAGCTTGATCCCCTTGCCCCGCTTGCGCGAGACGTAGTTCAGCAGGTGCGGGTCCATGTGCATCTCGGTGCCGATGCCGTGGCCGCCGTAGTCCTCGATGATCCCGTACTTGCCGGTGGCCGGGCGGGGCTGGCGGCGGATGTAGGACTCGATGGCCTTCGAGATGTCGACGAGCCGGTTGTTGACCTTCATCGCGGCGATCCCGGCCCACATGGACTCCTCGGTCACCCGGGAGAGCTCGATGAGCTCCGGGGCGTGACCGGTGCCCACGAAGGCGGTGTACGCCGCGTCGCCGTGCCAGCCGTCGACGATGGCGCCGGCGTCGATCGAGATGATGTCGCCGTCCTTGAGGACGGTCTTCTCGTCCGGGATCCCGTGCACCACGACGTCGTTGACCGACGTGCAGATCGTCGCGGGGAATCCGCCGTACCCCAGGAAGTTCGACTTCGCGCCGTGATCGGCGATCACCTTGCGGGCGACCTCGTCGAGGTCCTTCGTGGTGGCCCCGGGCACGGCCGCCTCGCGCGTGGCGGCGTGAATGGCAGCGACCACCAGGCCCGCCTCGCGCATTTTCGCGATCTGCTCGGGGGTCTTGATCTGCACCATGGCGCGGCGCCTTTCTGCGTGCGGAGGGGGACGGTCGGCCGTACTCCACGATACGGCGCAAACAGGCGGCCGCGGCGCCCTCGGGCGCCGCGGCCGGCCGTGATGTGGGACAACGGGGTCGGTCAGCCCTCGTCGGACTTCTCGAGGGCCTCCATGGCCCGCTCGGTCACGTCGGTGACCTTGCCGAGCGCGGAGATCGTCACGACCAGGCCCTGGGCCCGGTAGTAGTCGATGATCGGCTCGGTCTGCGTGTGGTAGACCTCGAGACGGGTGCGGACCGTCTCCTCGGTGTCGTCGTCGCGCTGGTACAGCTCACCGCCGCAGGCGTCGCAGACGCCTTCGGCCTTCGGCGGGTTGTACGTCACGTGGAACACGTGCGCACTGTCGTTACGGCAGATGCGGCGGCCCGCGATGCGCTTGACCACCTCGTCCTCGGGGACCTCGAGGTCCAGGACCGCGTCCAGCTTGAGGCTCTCGCTCCGGAGCATCTCGTCCAGCGCCTCGGCCTGCCCCACGTTGCGGGGGAAGCCGTCCAGCAGGAAGCCGCCCGCGGCGTCCGGCTGAGCCATGCGGTCCCGGGCCATGCCGATGGTGACTTCGTCCGGCACCAGCCGGCCCGCGTCCATGTAGGCACGGGCCTGCTTGCCAAGGTCGGTGCCCTGGCTGATGTTGGCGCGGAAGAGGTCGCCCGTGGAGATGTGCGGAATCGACAGATTCCGGGCAAGGTACGCAGCCTGCGTTCCCTTGCCGGCACCGGGCGGCCCGACGAGGACGATTCGCATCAGCGGAGGAACCCTTCGTAATTGCGCTGCTGGAGCTGACTCTCGATCTGCTTCACGGTTTCCAGACCCACACCCACGATGATCAGGATGCTCGTCCCGCCGAACGGGAAGTTCTGGTTCGCGCCACCGAAGCCCGCCAACGCCATCGTCGGCACAAGAGCGATCAGACCCAGGTACAGCGATCCCGGCCAAGTGATCCTGTTGAGCACGTAGCTCAGGTACTCGGCAGTAGGTCGACCAGCCCGGATGCCCGGGATGAAGCCACCATACTTCTTCATGTTGTCGGCGACTTCCTCGGGGTTGAACGAGATCGCCACGTAGAAGAAGGCGAAGAACACGATCAACAGGAAGTACGTCGCGATGTAGTAGGGGTGATCGCCCTTGACGAAGTGGTTCTGGATCCAGGTCGCCCAGCCCGCAGTGGAATTGGAGAACTGAACGATTAGAGCAGGGATGTAGAGCAGCGAAGAAGCGAAGATGACGGGAATCACACCCGCCTGGTTCACCTTCAGCGGGATGTACGTGGACGTACCGCCGTACGACCGGCGCCCGATCATGCGCTTCGCGTACTGCACCGGGACGCGGCGCTGGGCCTGCTCGACGAAGACGACGAGACCCACCATCACGAAGCCGATCAGGATGACGGTGATGAACTCGATCCATCCGTCGGCCAGCTTGCCGCTCTCCTTGATGGCCCACAGGGCGCCGGGGAAGCTGGCCGCGATCGAGATGAACATCAGGATCGACATGCCGTTGCCGATGCCGCGGTCCGTGATGAGCTCACCGAGCCACATGACGGCGGCGGTGCCGGCGGTCATGGTGATCACCATGACGACGGTGGTGAAGATCGACTGGTTCGGGACGATCTGGTCGGCGACCGGGCATCCACTGAACAGGGCGCCGCTGCGGGCGGTCGCCACCAGTCCGGTGCCCTGGAGGATGGCCAGCGCGACGGTCAGATAACGCGTGTACTGCGTGATCTTGGCCGTGCCCGACTGGCCCTCCTTCTTGAGGGCTTCGAGACGGGGGATGACGACGGTCAGCAGCTGAAGGATGATGCTGGCCGTGATGTACGGCATGATTCCGAGCGCGAAGATCGTGATCTGCAGCAGTGCACCACCGCTGAACATGTTCACCAGGCCGAAGAGGCTGTTGTTGCCCTTGCTTGCCTGATCAACACAAATCTGGACGTTCTCGTAGCTCACCCCCGGTACGGGAATGTGCGCACCGAGACGGTAGAGCACGATGATGCCGAGCGTGAAGAGCAGCTTCTTGCGCAGGTCGGGCGTCTTGAACGCCCGGGCGAACGCGGTGAGCACGGTGCCTCCTGCGACCCCCGCGCAAAAGCGTGAGGTGACGGTCTTGAGGATCGACGATTACGTAACAGCCAAAGGATCCCCGGGCGTTTGCCCAGGACGTACCACAGCAAGTGCACGCCACCTTACCGGCGGACATGCCCCCCTAGGAACGACCAACCGGGGATGCCCCATATGAGAGGCATCCCCGGTCGGATGTTCAGGCCATCGCCCTGTCCGAGTTGTCTCAGACGAGTTCGGTGACGGTGCCGCCCGCGGCGGCAATCTTCTCCTTGGCGGAGCCGGAGACGGCGTCAACCGAAACCTGCAGCGCCACGGAGATCTCGCCCTGTCCGAGGACCTTGACGAGGTGGTTGTTACGCACAGCGCCCTTGGCGACCAGGTCGGCCACCGTGACCTCTCCACCCTCGGGGTAGAGCGTCGCGAGCTTGTCCAGGTTCACGACCTGGTACTCGGTGCGGAACGGGTTCTTGAAGCCCTTGAGCTTCGGGAGACGCATGTGGAGGGGCATCTGCCCACCCTCGAAGCGCTCCGGAACCTGGTAACGAGCCTTCGTACCCTTGGTACCACGGCCTGCGGTCTTACCCTTGGACGCCTCACCACGACCCACACGGGTCTTGGCGGTCTTGGCGCCCGGGGCAGGCCGGAGGTTGTGGGCCTTCAGCGGGCTGTTCTCCGCCATGTCAGTCAACCTCCTCAACCGTCACGAGGTGGCGGACGGTGTGAGCCATTCCGCGGAACTCGGGGCGGTCCTCCTTGACAACCACGTCGTTCAGGCGCTTGAGCCCGAGCGAACGCAGGGTGTCGCGGTGGTTCTGCTTGCTGCCGATGTACGACTTCGTCTGCGTGATCTTGAGGCGAGCCATTACGCACCCGCTCCCGCACGCGCACGGAGCAGAGCCGCGGGGGCGACGTCCTCGAGGGGCAGACCGCGGCGGGCCGCGATCTCCTCGGGACGCTGCAGGCCCTGGAGGGCCGCCACGGTCGCGTGCACGATGTTGATCGGGTTCGAAGAACCGAGCGACTTCGACAGGATGTCGTGAACGCCGGCGCACTCCAGAACGGCGCGCACCGGGCCACCCGCGATCACACCGGTACCCGGGGAAGCAGGCTTGAGCAGGACGACGCCCGCAGCCTTCTCGCCCTGGATCGGGTGAGGGATGGTGCCCTGGATACGCGGGACCTTGAAGAAGCTCTTCTTGGCTTCCTCGACGCCCTTGGCGATGGCCGCGGGAACTTCCTTGGCCTTGCCGTATCCGACACCGACGGTGCCGTCACCATCGCCCACCACGACCAGCGCGGTGAAGCTGAAGCGACGACCACCCTTCACAACCTTGGCGACGCGGTTGATCGCGACGACGCGCTCGACGTACGCGGTCTTCTCGGCGGCGCTGGCGCCACCGTCACGGCCCTTCCGGTCCCGCCGCTCGCCGCCACCGGCACCGCTTCCGCGGCGCTGGGGTCCAGCCATTGGATTTACCTCTCTCTGTTACGTCCGCTGTGCGTAGGAACCGGGGCTTAGAACTTCAGCCCGGCTTCACGGGCGGCGTCAGCCAGAGCGGCAATCCGCCCGGCGTACTGGTTGCCACCGCGGTCAAAGACGACGGCCTCGACGCCTGCGGCCTTGGCACGCTCGGCGACAAGTGCGCCGACCTGCTTGGCCAGAGTGCTCTTGTCACCCTCGCCACCGCGGATGGAAGCGTCCAGGGTCGACGCCGACGCGAGCGTGTGGCCCGCGATGTCGTCGATGACCTGAGCCACCATGTGGCGGTTGGAACGCGTCACAACCAGGCGCGGCCGCTCCGGCGAACCGGAGATGTGCTTGCGGACGCGGATGTGGCGGCGCTTGAGGGCGGCACGCTTGTACGCATCGCCCTTGGCGATCTTTACACCGTATGCCATGGCTTACTTACCCGCCTTTCCGACCTTGCGGCGGATAACCTCGCCGGCGTACTTGACGCCCTTGGCCTTGTACGGGTCGGGCTTCCGCAGCTTGCGGATCTTCGCCGAGACCTCGCCGACCTTCTGCTTGTCGATGCCCTCGACACTGAACTTCGTGGGCGACTCGACCTTGAAGGTGATGCCCTCGGGGGCCTCGATGAGGATCGGGTGGCTGTAGCCCAGGGCGAACTCCAGGTTGGAGCCCTTCGCCTGGACGCGGTAACCGACACCGCTGATCTCGAGCGCCTTGCTGTATCCCGTGGTCACGCCGGTGATCATGTTCGCCACCAGCGTGCGGGACAGGCCGTGGAGGGCCTTGTTCTGACGCTCGTCGTTCGGGCGGACGACGTTGAGCACGCCGTCCTCACCCTTGGTGACCTCGATCGGCGCTGCGACGGTGTGCGAGAGGGTCCCCTTGGGGCCCTTCACCGCGACCGTGCGGCCATCGATGGTGACGTCCACACCGGCGGGAACCTGGATGGGGAGCTTGCCGATTCGCGACATGAGCTGTTCCTCCGTTCCCGACTACCAGACGTAGGCGAGGACTTCCCCACCTACGCCCTTCTTGCTGGCCTGCTGGCCGGTCAGGAGACCGTGGGACGTGGAGATGATCGCCACGCCCAGGCCGCCGAGGACCTTCGGCAGGTTGGTGGACTTTGCGTATACACGCAGACCCGGCTTCGAAATGCGCTTGATGCCGGCGATCGAACGCTCGCGGTTCGGCCCGAACTTCAGCTCGAGAACGAGGCTCTTGCCGACCTCGGCGTCCTCGACCTTCCAGCCGGTGATGAAGCCCTCCTGCTGGAGGATCTCCGCGATGTGCGACTTGATCTTGCTGTGCGGCATCGCGACATCGTCGTGGTACGCCGAGTTCGCGTTGCGCAGACGCGTGAGCATGTCTGCGATGGGATCAGTCATGGTCATGAGTTGGCCTTCGGCCTCTCTCGCCGGGGTTTCCTGTATGCGCCATCCCTCTCCCCACTCAGTGGCGGGACGGGTGCGGTGCGGGGACCTACGGCGTAGTAAGTCGGTCAGGGCGGCAGGCGCCCAACCCTTCAAGCCTACGGCATGAAGAGCGGGGCTCCTGCCGACCGGATACTTACCGAGAGCTTCTGGTACTCCCGACGCCCGAAGGCGAAGGGGAATTACCAGGAGCTCTTGGTCACGCCCGGCAGCTCGCCACGGTGAGCCATCTCACGAAGGCACACGCGGCACAGGCCGAACTTGCGGTAGACGGAGTGGGGCCGGCCGCAGCGCTGGCAGCGGGTGTACCCGCGAACGCCGAACTTCGGCTTACGGGCGGCCTTAGCGATCAGAGCCTTCTTCGCCACGGTCAGTTCTCCTTGAACGGGAAGCCGAGGTGACGAAGCAGGGCACGACCCTCGTCGTCGTTGGTCGCCGTGGTGACCACGGTGATGTCCATGCCCCGGACCCGGTCGATCTTGTCCTGGTCGATCTCGTGGAACATGACCTGCTCCGTGAGACCGAAGGTGTAGTTGCCACGGCCGTCGAACTGCTTCGGCGACAGGCCACGGAAGTCACGGATACGCGGCAGCGCGAGCGACAGCGTACGGTCCAGGAACTCCCACATGCGGTCACCGCGGAGGGTGACGTGGCAGCCGATCGGCTGCCCCTCGCGCAGCTTGAACTGCGCGATCGACTTGCGGGCCTTGGTGACGGCGGGCTTCTGGCCGGTGATCGTGGTGAGGTCCCTGACGGCACCGTCGATCAGCTTGGAGTCGCGGGCGGCGTCGCCCACACCCATGTTGACCACGATCTTGACCAGACCGGGGATCTGCATGACGTTCTCGTACGAGAACTCCTCACGCAGCTTGCCGGCGATTTCCTCGCGGTAGCGCGTCTTGAGACGCGGCGCAGTGGTGGTCGTCATCAGATGTCCTCACCGGTCCGCTTGGCAACGCGGATCTTCTTGCCCTCGTCGTCGAAGCGGTAGCCGACGCGGGTGACGACCTTGTTGCCGTCCTTCTCCACGACCAGCTGTACGTTGCTGACGTGAATCGGGGCCTCGGTGGTGACAATGCCACCGGTCTGCGAGCCGCGAGCCGTCTGACCGGCCTTGGTGTGCTTCTTGACCCGGTTGACACCCTCGACGAGGACACGGTCCTGGGCGGGGAAGGCGACGATGACCTTGCCCTGCTTGCCCTTGTCCTTACCGGTGATGACCTGAACCAGGTCGCCCTTCTTGATCTTCATGCTTACAGCACCTCCGGCGCGAGCGAGATGATCTTCATGAACTTCTTCTCGCGCAGCTCTCGGCCCACGGGGCCGAAGATGCGGGTGCCGCGGGGGTCGCCGTCGTTCTTGAGAATGACAGCGGCGTTCTCGTCGAAGCGGATGTACGAGCCATCCTGACGACGACGCTCCTTGACGGTGCGAACGATGACGGCCTTGACGACGTCACCCTTCTTCACGTTGCCACCGGGGATCGCGTCCTTGACGGTGGCGACGATGACGTCACCGATACCCGCGTAGCGGCGACCCGAGCCACCGAGAACACGGATGGTGAGAATTTCCTTCGCACCCGTGTTGTCGGCGACGCGCAGTCGCGACTCCTGCTGGATCACGTCTATCTCCTGATCGTCTGCCGGTTCCCGGCAGGGGCTTCGGTGAGGAAGCCCCTGCCGAGCCTGGCGGAACTGTCCTGAGGGGAGACCCCCTCAGGGATTACTTGGCCTTCTCGAGGATCTCGACGATGCGCCAGCGCTTGGTGGCGGACAGCGGACGCGTCTCCATGATGACAACGCGGTCGCCGACGCCTGCAGCGTTCTGCTCGTCGTGGGCCTTGAGCTTGTTCGTACGGCGGATGACCTTGCCGTACAGCGCGTGCTTGACGCGGTCCTCGACGGCGACGACGACGGTCTTGTCCATCTTGTCGCTGACGACCAGACCCTCACGGGTCTTGCGGAAACCGCGGTCAGTGTTGGTCTCAGTCACAGTCTTCTCGCTCATCAGACGCTCTCCACCGTCTCGATGCCCAGCTCGCGCTCGCGCATCAGGGTGTAGATCCGGGCGATGTCCTTACGGACGGACTTGAGCCGACCGTGGTTCTCGAGCTGTCCCGTCGCCGCCTGGAAGCGGAGGTTGAACAGCTCTTCCTTGGCCTCGCGGAGCTTGTTGAGAAGCTCCTCGTTGCCCAGCTCGCGCAGCTCGGACGCCTTGGTACCGGCCGACATCACGACTCACCTGCCTCGCGCCGAACGATCCGGCACTTCATCGGAAGCTTGTGAGCAGCGCGGGTGAGCGCCTCACGAGCAATCTTCTCGTTCGGGTAGGACAGCTCGAACATCACCCGACCGGGCTTGACGTTCGCGATCCACCACTCGGGAGAACCCTTACCGGAACCCATGCGGGTCTCGGCGGGCTTCTTCGTCAGGGGACGGTCCGGGTAGATGTTGATCCAGACCTTGCCGCCACGCTTGATGTGGCGGGTCATCGCGATACGAGCTGCCTCGATCTGGCGGTTCGTCACGTACGCCGGGGTCAGCGCCTGGATGCCGTACTCGCCGAACGCAACCTGCGTGCCACCCTTGGACATACCGCTGCGCTTCGGGTGGTGCTGCTTGCGGTGCTTGACCCTACGGGGGATCAGCATGTCGGTCAGGCCTCCGTTCCGGTGCTCTCAGCCGGAGCAGCGGCGACGGGAGCGTCGGCCTTGGGGGCCTCCGCTGCCGGCGCGGACTGCTGCGGCTTGCGGCCGCGGCCGCCACGCTCGCCACCACGGCCACCACGGCCGGCCGGGCGGTCGGCGCCGCCACGAGCCGGACGGTTGCCGGCGCGGGCCGCGGCGTTCTCGGCGCGAACCTCGGCGATGTTCTTGACGTCGCCCTTGTAGATCCAGACCTTCACGCCGATGCGGCCGAAGGTCGTCTTGGCCTCGAAGAAGCCGTAGTCGACGTTCGCACGGAGGGTGTGCAGGGGCACGCGGCCCTCGCGGTAGAACTCCGAGCGGGACATCTCGGCGCCGCCGAGGCGGCCACCGCACTGGATCTTGATGCCCTTGGCGCCGGCCTTCATCGTGCTCTGCATGCTCTTGCGCATGGCACGACGGAAGGAGACGCGGGAGGAGAGCTGCTCGGCGACGGCCTGGGCCACCAGCTGAGCGTCCACCTCGGGGTTCTTGACCTCGAGGATGTTCAGCTGGACCTGCTTGCCGGTCAGCTTCTCCAGCTCGCCACGGATGCGGTCGGCCTCGGCGCCACGGCGGCCGATGACGATGCCCGGGCGGGCGGTGTGGATGTCCACGCGGACGCGGTCACGGGTGCGCTCGATCTCCACCTTGGAAATGCCGGCCCGCTCCATGCCCTTCGTCATCATGCGACGAATGGCAACGTCTTCCTTGACGTAGTCCTTGTACAGCTTGTCGGCGTACCAACGGGACTTGAAGTCCGTGGTAATGCCGAGTCGGAACCCATGCGGGTTAACCTTCTGGCCCATTACCGGGTTCCTTCCTTGCTGCTGACGACCACGGTGATGTGGCTGGTCCGCTTACGGATCCGGTAGGCACGGCCCTGAGCACGCGGACGGAACCGCTTCAGGGTCGGGCCCTCGTCCACGTACGCCTCGCTGATGACCAGCGAAGAGGCGTCGGTGTGGTCGTAGTTGTGTGCGGCGTTGGCGATGGCGCTGTCCAGCACCTTGCCAACCGGCACGCTCGCGGCCTGCGGGGCGAAACGCAGGACCGCCTGAGCCTCCGTGGCATCCATGCCACGGATGAGGTCCACCACTCGGCGGGCCTTCATGGGCGTGACGCGGATGTACCGCGCCTGGGCCCTGGCTTCCATGGTTGTCCCTTCGGTGTAAGTCATAGTCGTTTCCACCCCGCGGTTAGCGGCGCTTCGACTTCCGGTCGTCCTTGACGTGGCCGCGGAAGGTGCGAGTCGGCGAGAACTCGCCGAGCTTGTGGCCGACCATCGACTCGGTGACGAACACCGGGACGTGGATCTTGCCGTTGTGCACCGCGATGGTGTGACCCAGCATGGCCGGGACGATCATCGAGCGACGGGACCAGGTCTTGATGACGTTCTTGGTGCCGGCCTCGTTCTGTACGTCCACCTTCTTGATGAGGTGGCCGTCGACGAAGGGCCCCTTCTTGAGACTGCGCGGCATCTAAACCCGCTCCTAGCGCTTCTTGTTCGTCTTGCGGCGGCGGACGATGTACTTGCTCGATGCCTTCTTCGGCGAGCGAGTACGACCCTCCTTCTGACCCCACGGCGAGACCGGGTGACGTCCACCGGAGGTCTTGCCTTCACCACCACCGTGCGGGTGGTCAACCGGGTTCATCGCGACACCGCGGACGGTCGGGCGGACGCCCTTCCAGCGCATGCGGCCGGCCTTGCCCCAGTTGATGTTCGACTGCTCGGCGTTGCCGACCTCGCCGATGGTGGCGCGGCAGCGGGCGTCGACCAGCCGGATCTCTCCGGACGGCATACGAAGGTGGGCCATGGTGCCCTCCTTCGCCAGCAGCTGCACGGAGGCACCCGCGGAACGGGCGAACTTCGCGCCGCCGCCGGGCCGCAGCTCGATGGCGTGGATGGTCGTACCGACCGGGATGTTGCGCAGCGCCAGGTTGTTGCCCGGCTTGATGTCTGCGGTCGGCCCGTTCTCGACGCGGTCACCCTGCGACAGACCACGGGGGGCGACGATGTAACGCTTCTCGCCGTCCGCGTAGTGCAGCAGCGCGATGCGCGCGGTGCGGTTCGGGTCGTACTCGATGTGCGCGACCTTGGCCGGCACGCCGTCCTTGTCGTGACGACGGAAGTCGATCACACGGTAGGCGCGCTTGTGGCCACCACCCTGGTGGCGAACGGTCACACGACCGGCGTTGTTACGGCCGCCCTTGCTGTGCAGGGGGCGGACCAGCGACTTCTCCGGCGTGGACCGCGTGATCTCGACAAAGTCGGCGACGCTGGAGCCACGACGGCCCGGGGTCGTCGGCTTGTACTTGCGGATACCCATTGTCTCTCAGTCCTCGGAAGAATTCCGGATCCTGGACGACTCGACCTCACTAGGAGGTCGGGCCGCCGAAGATGTCGATACGGTCGCCCTCGGCGAGGGTCACGATGGCGCGCTTGGTGTCAGCGCGCTTGCCGAAGCCGGTCTTGGTGCGCTTGCGCTTGCCCTGCCGGTTGATCGTGTTGACCCCGGTGACCTTGACCGAGAAGACCGCTTCCACGGCCTGCTTGATCTGGGTCTTGTTGGAGCCGGGCGCGACGATGAACGTGTACTTGTTCTCGTCGAGCAGCGCGTAGCTCTTCTCGGAAACGACCGGCTTGACGAGAACGTCGCGCGGGTCCGAGTAGGTCTTGCTGGTAACGGTCGCCTCACTCATCAGGCGGCGCTCCCTTCGGTCTCAGCGGTCTGGGGGCCAGACACGAAGGACTCGAAAGCGGCCTGGGTGAAGACCACGTCGTCAGAGACGATCACGTCGTACGTGTTCAGCTGGCCCGGCTCCAGGATGTGCACCTGGGGCAGGTTGCGCGCGGACAGCCACGCGGCCTCGTCGGCACGCTCGACGACCAGGAGCAGGTTGCTGCGCTCCGAGATCTTGCCGAGCAGCGTCTTGGCGGCCTTGGTGGAGATCCCACCCTCGACCACGCCGGTGACGACGTGGATGCGGGAGTGACGCGCCCGGTCCGAGAGGGCACCGCGCAGGGCGGCGGCCTTCATCTTCTTGGGGGTGCGCTGGGAGTAGTCACGCGGCTGCGGGCCGTGGACGACGCCACCGCCGGCGAACTGCGGCGCACGGGTCGAACCCTGGCGCGCGCGGCCGGTGCCCTTCTGGCGGTACGGCTTGCGCCCACCACCACGGACTTCGCCGCGGGTCTTGGTCTTGTGCGTGCCCTGACGGGCAGCTGCCAGCTGTGCGACGACGACCTGGTGGATCAGCGGAACGCTGGTCTTCGCGTCGAAGATCTCCGCGGGGAGCTCGACGGTACCGGCCTTGTCGCCTGCCGGCGAAAGGATGTCAATGGTGCTCATTACCTCAAGCCCCCTTGGCCGCGGTACGGACCAGGACGAGGCCGCCGTTCGGACCGGGGACCGCGCCCTTGATGAGGAGCAGACCCTTCTCCGCGTCAACCGCGTGGATGGTCAGGTTCTGGGTGGTGACGCGCTCGTTGCCCATCCGGCCGGCCATGCGCATGCCCTTGAAGACACGCCCAGGGGTGGCGCAGCCACCGATCGAACCGGGGGAACGGTGCTTGCGCTGGACGCCGTGTCCGGCGCCGAGGCCCTTGAAGTTGTGACGCTTCATGACACCGGCGAAGCCCTTGCCCTTGCTGTTGCCCGTGACGTCGACCTTGACGCCGGACTCGAACACCTCGGCAGTGACCTCCTGGCCCAGCGTGTACTCGCTGGCGTCAGGGGTGCGGAGCTCCACCAGGTGGCGGCGCGGGGTGACGTCGGCCTTGGCGAAGTGACCCTTGAGGGGCTTGTTCACCTTGCGCGGGTCGATCTCGCCGAAGGCGATCTGGACCGACTCGTAGCCGTCGCTGTCGTTGGTGCGGACCTGGGTGACGACACAGGGCCCGGCCTTGACGACGGTCACCGGGACGACCCGGTTGTTCTCGTCCCAGACCTGGGTCATGCCGAGCTTCTCGCCCAGGACGCCCTTAATGTTCTTTGCCATCTCGCGCGTCACCTCAGAGCTTGATCTCGATGTCGACGCCCGCCGGCAGGTCGAGACGCATGAGCGAGTCGACCGTCTTCGGCGTGGGGTCGAGGATGTCGATGAGGCGCTTGTGCGTGCGCATCTCGAAGTGCTCGCGCGAGTCCTTGTACTTGTGCGGCGACTTGATGACGCAGTACACGTTCTTCTCAGTGGGCAGCGGCACCGGGCCTGCGACCGACGCACCAGTGCGGGTCACCGTCTCGACGATCTTCTTCGCCGAGGAGTCGATGACCTCGTGGTCGTAGGCCTTGAGCCGGATGCGGATCTTCTGTCCCGCCATGGCTACTAGTAGTCCTGTCTCTCGATCACGCTCTGGCTCCCGGGAGTTCTCGTAACTCCGCCTCCGACCCACGCGGTCGGGCGTGTCGCATCCCCTCTACGTAGAAGTCCCGAAGGATTTCCCAACCAAGGGGGTGCGGGCCGAAACCGCGCTGCCGGGGGCGAAACCCCACCGGGCGCCTGGTCGGTGCCCCACTGACGCTTCCCGGAAGATTCCCGTACGTCCGGCCCTGGGGGCCGACGAGTACTGTGGGACTCGCTTCCGGTCCTCCCGGCGGGAGGCGCGCAGCATTGACACTCAACCGAGCAACCTGGCTAGTGTGCCATACGGGTCGGCGGCCTGGCCAATCGGGCTGAGGATCCTACCCCTTGCGTGGGAGCACTCAAACGCAAGCGCCTTTTCGGAGCCCCCTCGGACCCCTCCCCGGTCATCGCGCAATCGTGCGATGCGTCACCGAATCGGGTGAAAAGATCGCGATCCGGCATATGTCAGGCGAATCCTCCCCCCTAGGGTCCGGATCATGGTCAATTCATCGCACGAGGCGATGCACCGGATCTTCCAGGAAGACCCGGGCATCTTCACGAGGACGTTCAGGACACTGGGCATCCCTTTCCCCGAGACGGTCGCGGTCTCGGTCCTCACGACGGATCTCACCGAGACCCAGCCCCTGGAACGGCGCCTCGACACCTTGCTGCGGGTGGAGACGGCCGACGGCAGGCCCTACCTCCTGGCCGTCGAGGCGCAGGGCAGGAAGGACCCCGCCAAGCCCAGCAGTTGGACGTACTACCTCGCCCACCTCAACGCCAAGTACGGCATCGATCCCGTGCTGCTCGTCGTCTGCCAGGACGAGCCCACGGCGCGATGGGCCGCGCGGCCCATTCACGTCGGACCGCCGGAATGGCCGTCGCTCACCGCACGGCCGCTGGTTCTGGGCCCGCACAACGTGCCGGCGGTGACCGATCCGTCGGTGGCGGCGCGCGATCTCCCCCTGGCCACCTTTTCGGCGATTACACATGGTAAGGACGTGAATGCGCCTGCCATACTCGAAGCGCTGGCCACCGCGTTGAAGACAGTCGACGAAGACACCGCACTCGTCTTCGGCGAACTCACCGAACTCGGCCTGGGTACGACCCCGGCCGCTCAGATCTGGAGGGACCTCATGGCCATCGACCTCTCATTCTTCCGCTCGGAGACCTCCCAGCGGTTGCGCGCCGAAGGCCTGGCCAAGGGCATGGCGGAGGGTAAGGCGAAGGGCCTGGCGGAGGCCGTGGTGAAGGTGCTGGAGCGCCGCGGTGTCGCGGTCACCGATGCCGTCCGTGACCGCGTGCACGCCTGCACCGACGCGGAGACGCTCGACCGCTGGCTGATGCGCGCGCTCACCGCCGCGACGGCCGAGGACGTCTTCACCGAGGCCTCGTAGGAGTCGGGGCCGTACCGGGCGCGCACCCCTGCGGTACCCGCCCGGCTCCTGGCCCGTGCCGGCACCGCGGGCTCACCGGCCCGTCCGTGTGACGGGGCCGCTTCGACCGGCGGCGGCCACGAGAGCCCCGGCTTCCCCCCGGGACGCGGGGGAGCAGGGGTACGTGTACGCCGCTCTCCCACCGGAGCCGAGCCGGCCGCCCCGGCCGGCGGCCTCGGATGCTCAGCGGCGGCGAAGGGCCGGGTCGAGCAGCGCCGGCCGGGTGTCGTTCTTCTCGTGCGCGGCGAGATCCACTCCAGGGGCGACGATCCCGTCGATCGCGTCGAGCACGTCGGCGGAGAGCACGGTGTCGGCGGCGGCGAGCTGAGCGTGCAGGTGCTCCAGGGTGCGGGGGCCGATGATCGCGCTCGTCACGGCGGGGTGCGCGGTCACGAACGCCAGCGCCAGCTGGATCATGGTCAGTCCGGCCTCGTCGGCGACCGCGGCCACCTTCTCGACGGCGTCGAGCCTGGCCCGGTTGGCGGGGAGGGACAGGTCGAACCGGTCCGGCATGATCGTGGAGCGGCTTGTGGTGACGGGCCGGCCCTCACGGACCGCACCGGACAGCCAGCCCGAGGCCAGCGGGCTCCAGGCGAGCACACCGAGCCCGTACTCCTGGGTCACGGGCAGCACGTCGGTCTCGATGCCGCGCTGCAGGATCGAGTAGCTCGGCTGTTCCGTGACGTACCGGCCGAGGCGGTGTTCCCGCGCGGCCCACTGCCCCTGCACGATGCGGTACGCGGGGAAGGTCGAGGAGCCGAAGTAGCGGATCTTTCCCGCGCGCTGCAGATCGGTCAGCGCCGACAGGGTCTCCTCGTCGCTGGTGCGCGGGTCCCACCGGTGGATCTGGTAGAGGTCGACGTGGTCGACGCCGAGGCGGCGCAGGCTGTTGTCCAGTTCGGTGACCAGCCAGCGGCGCGAGGCGCCCCGGTGGTTGCGCTCGCCGCCCATCGGCAGGCTCACCTTGGTGGCCAGCACGATGTCGTCGCGGCGGCCGGCGATGGCCTTGCCGACCATCTCCTCCGACTCGCCGCCGCTGTACATGTCGGCGGTGTCGATGACATTGATGCCGCCTTCGAGAGCGGCGTCGACGATGGCGGTGGCCTCGTCCTGGGTGGTGCGCCCGATGGCGCCGAAGTTCATCGCGCCGAGCGCGAGGGAGCTGACCTGGACGCCGGTGCGGCCCAGAGTGCGGTACTGCATGCCGTGTTCCTCCGTTGAGGGTGAGAGCGTGGTGGCACACGCATGGCTTGGCCGCAGGCCCCCGCTCTGACATCATGAGCAAGCGGAACCCTGCTCCGCTAACGATACGGAGCAGTGTTCCGCTTTGCAAGGCCGGCGAGGGAACCAGCACGGGACGGAGTGGCGCGGTGAACGACATCGACGAGGGCGCGGGGCAGGCCGCAGGCCGGTCCAGGTCCAAGCGGGCGGACGCCCGGCGCAACGAGGAGACGCTGCTCGACGCGGCCGCGGCCGCGTTCGTGGCATCCGGCGTGGAGGCCCCGGTACGCGACATCGCGGCCAGGGCCGGCGTGGGAATGGGCACGATCTACCGCCACTTCCCTACGCGGGCGGATCTCATCGTCGCCGTCTACCGGCACCAGATCGAGGCCTGCGCCGAGGCCGGTCCCGCCCTGCTGGCGACCAGTGCGACGCCGCACGCCGCACTGGGGCGGTGGGTCGACCTCTTCGTCGACTTCCTGGTCACCAAGCACGGACTCGCCGCCGTCCTGCAGTCCGACAGCCCCGGCTTCGAGGCCCTGCACGCCTCTTTCCTCGACCGCCTGCTGCCCGTGTGCGGCCAACTGCTGGACGCGGCGGCCGAGTCCGGCGAGATCCGCTCCGACCTCAAGGCCTACGAGCTCATGCGGGGCGTCGGGAACCTCTGCATCGGCGCGGAGAGCGACGCGAAGTACGACGCCCGCCGACTGGTCTCACTCCTCATCGAGGGACTCCGCCACCCGGGCTGACCGGCGGCCGGGCAGTACGCGAGGAAACGCGCAGAGGTCCCCCGCCCGGGCTCGGGTGGGGGACCTCCGGGGTGGTGACCGGTGGAGTCAGCTTCCGGCTGTGTGCGAGACGAAGTCCGCCCATGCGCCGGGAGTGAACCCGAGCTGCGGGCCCCGCACGTTCTTGGAGTCGCGCACGTGGACCGTACGGGGGGCGGTCGCGACCTCGACGCAGTCGGGGCCGTCATTGCTGCTGTAGCTGCTCTTGTGCCATATCAGCGCGGAAGCGTCTCCGGCAGCGGACTTGAGGATCATGTCTCTCCCCGCACTTTCTCGATGAAGGCCAGGGACTCACGCGGTGTGAGCGCCTGGGCACGGATCATTCCATACCGCATCTCAAGGATCTGGACCTCCCTGGGATCGGAGATCAGACGGCTGGTGAGCTGTGCTTCCGAGTAGCCCACCGTCGTGCCGTCGTTGATCTTCAGTACCCGGAGCTCTCCGGCCATTCCGGCGTGCTCTTCACATCCCGTCGGCATCACCTGGATCTCCACATGCCGCAACTGACCGATCGCCGAGAGGCGTTCAAGCTGGCGTAGCAACACCATCCTGCCGCCGATCGGACGCCGGAGCGTCACCTCTTCCAGGACGAACGTGAGCAGAGGAGCGGGCCGACGGTCGTAGATGACCTGTCGGGCCATGCGTCCGGCCACGTGCCTGTCGATCTCGTCCTCGCCGTAAGCCGGTCGGCGCATGGCGAACAGTGCTCGCGCGTACTCCTCCGTCTGGAGAAGTCCATGCATGTTGTGGTTGCTGTACGCGCCCAACTCGCCTGCCTGGGCCTCCAACTTGGCCAGATCCCGCACCTTCTTCGGGTACCGGGCCTCCGCCACGTCCCCCTGCATCGCGGCGATCTTCCCGCCCGCCCCCAGAACCCGGTCCGCGTTGTCCAGGAACTCGGGCTTCGGGGCCCGACGGCCTCGCTCGACGCAGGAGACCATCTCCTCGCTGTATCCGATGGCCGCGCCCAGCTCCGCCTGTCGCAGGCCGGCGGCCTCGCGCCAGAGCTTGATCTGCCGGCCGACCGCCTTCATCACCGCACCGGAGTCGTCCTCCAGGCCGGCGTCCCAGCGCGGACCGTCCGCACCGTCCGTCGTCCCCTCCGCCTGTCCCGCCTCACCGCTGTCCACGCTCATGCGCGCCCACCTCCGTCGTACTCGTGTCCAACGGCTCCCGGTGCCGGCTGGTCACGGCGTACAGACCGGACCGCTGGGGACCCTCAGCCGGACAAGGGCTCTCCGTACGGGCGTCAGTCCTTCCAAGAGCAGGCACGGAACGACCACGGTGAGTGACGTGAATCGAGAAATCACCCGAACCGAACATTCCGCTCTCACCCGGCAGTTCACCGTGCTGCTCTCCCCCACCCGCCGGGCGGCCCGGCTCGCCCGCCTCCTCACCACGGCGCACCTCGGCGACTGGGGACTGCCCACGGAGGCTGCCGCGCACATCGTCGCCGAGCTGGCAGCCAACGCCGTGTTCCACGGCCGCGTACCCGGGCGGGACTTCCGGCTGGGCCTCAGCGTCCGTGGCCCGGTGCTGCGGATCGAGGTGACCGACGCCAGGGGCGAACGGCTGCCGCCCGGCGCCGTGACCGTCCCCGGTCCGGAGGAGGAATCCGGGCGCGGCCTGGTGATCGTCGCGACGCTCGCGGACCGTTGGGGTGTCGTCCCCGGACCCGTGCCGCGCAAGACGGTGTGGGCGGAGATCGACCTCGCCCCGTGACGGGCGCACCGGGTCGTGGGGGCCCACGACCCGGTGGACCGTGTCCTGGTCCCCCACGACACCTAAAGCTCTTGAGAACGTAGGGACATCACCTTCCCCACCCGACCCGACCCCGCCCAGGTCCAGGTCACTCGCGCGGGTGACATAGGGCAACTGGGCTGGATTTGGGACGGGTTGCCGGGCATATGCTCGGCGCGACCATCACAGACATGCGACGGCCCCCGCCGGGACGGCAATCCCGAACGAGGGCCTGACCACCGAGGAAGTAGGAGCTTCCCGATGGGTACCCAGCAGGTTAGCGCGCCCCCGTGCGCGCCGTCCCCCGTATCCGGGGACGTCACGCCGTCGTCCGGCGTCATCCACAGCAACGTCCGGCACTCGGCGGGCTTCACGGTCGTGGGTAACCACCTCAGCCGCCACCGGGGACTCTCCCTCGTCGCCATCGGGCTCGCCGTGCACATCCAGTCACTGCCCGCCGGGGCGAAGATCGGCATCAAGGTGCTCACGGGCCGTTTCCCGGAGAGCGAGGCCCGCATCGCCGCCGCCCTGCGCGAGCTGGAGGCCAACGGCTACCTCCGCCGCAGCCGGGTACGCCTTCCCGACGGCCGGATCGTCACCCGTACCGTCTCCCACAACCAGCCCGGCGCCCAGGCCCCCGCCCTCGCGGTTCCCCGGCAGCGGGCCGCGCGCCGCGCGGCACCCGCACCGCCGCCGGTCCCCGCACGGGCACGCGCGGCAGCAGTCGCCCCCGCACCGCAGCCCGTGGTCCGTCAGCCCGCCCGCCGGGCACCGACGCCGCCGCCCGCTCCCGCTCCCGCACGCCCACCCGTCCGCGTACCGGCTCCCACCGCGCGCACGGCTGCGCCCCCGCCGCTCCCCCGGCCACGGGCAGCCGTACCGGAGCTGCACCGGGCAGCCGCCGCACTCCTCGCCGACCTGCGGCGCCACGTGCCCCAGCTGGCACTCTCCGGGAGCGACGTCGAGGCCCTCGCTCCCGGCGTCGCCACCTGGCTCGAACGTGACGCCCACCCGGACACCGTCCGCCAGGCGCTCACCACCGACCTGCCCGTCCCCCTGAGGCATCCGGCGAAGCTCCTGAGGCACCGCATCACCACGCTTCTGCCACCACCGCTGCCCGGGGCGCAGGAGCTCGCGCCCGTGCGCAGGGCCCTCGTCATCCCGCTCCAGAACTGCGACACCTGCGACCGCGCCTTCCGCTCCCGCGTGCCGGGGCGCTGTCGCGACTGCCACACCCGCGTCCACGCCGTCACCTGAGGGCTGCGGCCCCCTGCCGCGATGCGCCTTTCGTCCGAATGCGCCACAGCTGTGGTGGGCGGCTCCCATCCCACCGAGCGTGGAGAAGGACCTGTGGGTATCCGCAGGTACTCCGCGTACAGAGGAGCGACGATGTCGGAACGCAACACAGTGATCCGCAGCATCCATGATCTCGGTCTGGCCGCCTGGTTCGGCGGCTCGCTGATGGGTGCTGTCGGGCTGAACGGCGCAGCCGCCTCGGAGGGGGCGAGCGAGACGGAGACGGACCGGATCGCCAGCGCAGGATGGGCGAAGTGGACGCCGGTGGCCGCCGCGGCCATCGGGCTGCACCTGATGGGCGGCACCGGTCTGCTCGTCGCCAACGCCGCCCGGGTCAGGACCCAGCAGGGTGTCGCGGCCTCGGCGCTGGCGAAGACGCTGCTGACCGGTGCCGCTCTGGCGGCCTCCGCCTACGGCCGGGTCCTGGGCAAGAAGGTGGAGCTGGCGAGTTCCGGCGCCCCCGAGGACCTCGAGAAGGCCGCACACCATCCCGTGGACCTGCAGAAGGCCCGGCAGCAGATGCAGCTCATCCAGTGGGCGGTGCCTGCCCTGACCGGCGCCGTGGTGGTGCTCAACGCGCTGCACGGCGAGCAGCAGCGGCCCCTTCAGCAGAAGGCGGGCATGCTGCGGCGGGCGACGTCCCAGATGAACATGGGGCAGCTCGGCCACTGCCACCGGCTGATGTGAGGCGGGTCCCCGGCCTGCCGCTGAGCGGCGACCCGGGGGCCGTACCGGTACCGGTCGGGCAGCCGGCCGGTACCCGCACCGGAGGGGCGGCCGTGCGGGTACCGGCCGGCTGCCCCGGGGTCGTCAACGACGCAGGTCCGCGCAGGCCGAGGGATAGGTGTCGCAGTAGCTCCTGTACTGCCGCACGGACGTGGCTTCGAGCATGGCGTGGGCGACGGCCCTGGAGAGGGTGTCGGCCGCCGCGGAGCCGATCCGGGTGAGCGCCCCCTCGTCGCCCGGGTCGGCGTTGGACAGACCCCGGCCGGTGCCTGTGGCCACGGAGAAGATGGTGTCGCCGTCGGAGAGGGTGTGCGACGGGTGGATCGCCCGGGCCAGTCCGTCCTGGGCTGCCGCGGCCATCCTGGTCAGCGCCGCGTTCTCCATGGCCGCGCTGGTGGCGACGATCGCGATCGTGGTGTGGTGGGCCGGGTCCGTCCCTTCCTCCGGCGTGCCCGTGACCGGCCGGCACTCGGCGCGTGACGGCTTGCGCAGCCCGGCGAACTCGTCGCCGATGCCCAGCGCGGCACCCAACAGCGTGCAGTCCTTCGGATCCACGGTGGATCCGAGGGCGTTGACCACGACAAGTGCTCCGACGACGGTCCCGTCGTCCAGTCGTACGCTGGCCGTGCCCACACCACCCTTGAGTGTGCCGGCCCCGGTGAGGGCTCCGGTCCCGGCGCCGACGGTGCCCTGGCGCACGGGGCCGTCCTTGGCCGCCTGCATCGCCCGGTACCCCCAGGAGGCCGTCGGCCGTGCCCGGTCGCTGCCTCCCCGTCCGAGGTCCCAGATGACCGCCCCCGGCACGATGGGGAGGGAGACCCCTTCGTGGTCCTCCAGCCAGTGCATCGCGCCGACGCCGACGTCCAGGCCCCAGGCGCTGCCACCGGTCAGGACGAGTCCGTCGACCCCGGGGTTGGCATTGACGGGGGCGAGGACGTCGGTCGTCCACGTGCCGGGGGAGCCGCCGCGTACGTCGACGCCGGCCAGTGGCTCGCCCGGCGTACGGACGACGGTCGCTCCGGTGAGGTAGGGCGGGCGTGTCGACTGCACCTGACCGACACGGATGCCGGGGACATCGGTGAGGGCGTTGAGCGGACCGGGCTCCGGGGCCGTGACCGCGGCCGCGGTCCGCCCGGCAGCCGGGGACGCCTCCGCTCCGCCGAGTACAAGACTCGCGCAGGCGGCCGCACCGACCAGACCCACCACCATCGGACGGGCACGTCGAGACACCATGTCGACCTCTTTCTCAGGCCCCCCGGGGGAAAGACGCGGCCGCTCAGCCCGGCGGCGGCACACGGAAAGCTAGCTGCCCCGGCACTCCCGCCGGCCGGCGACGCGCAGACGGACGGCGAACCCGCGGAGAACCGGCATCCGCCCGGCCGAACGGCCCGGACGGGCCGGACGGGCCGGACGGGCTATGGACGGGCCCGCGTGACGCCGTGCGCCCCGGTCTTCGCCGAGGGCTCACCTCGTGGGCTGTACTCCGCCGGGTGAAGGGCTGTCCCCGGGTCGGCGAACGGTTCCGTCCTTCCGGCCCTGCCTCCACGCGGAACCGGGGCGCGGGCTGCTGACCGTGGCGGTACGGGCTGCTGACCGTGGCGGCGCTCGCCGCCCTGTCCGGCGCCGTCGCCGGCCCGGTGCACGTGCAAGGCGGTCCGGGCCGGCTTCGGCCACGGGCCGACCGGGTCGTGGGGACGCACGACCCGGTGGAGGCCTCACGTCGAACGGCCGCTCACGTACGCGTGACCGTGCCGCACGCGCCGTCGTCGGTGGGCACCCGGCTGCGGTCGTACGGGTCCACGGCGGCGCCTGTGGGCGCCGGCTCCGGAGCGTCGCTCGGGAAGGACGGGTGCAGGAAGCCGTCGTACACCTCGCAAGCGGTGTTGCCGGCGTACTGCTCGTACCGCGAGAACGACAGCGTGCCCGGTGTCGTCCGGAAACGCTCCGGGTCGTACAGCACGGTCGTCAGCCGCCGCCGCACGATGGTGCGCGTCACCTCGTCCTGGGTGCGCGCCTTCAGCACGGGGTACACGAAGGTGTAGTCGGCGTGGGCCTCGACGGTGCCCTCCCTCCCGGCTTCCAGGGTCATCCTTCCCCGGGTCTTGACCACGTCCCCCATCGGCCGGGCGTCGTCCGGGTCGATGCGGGTGAACAGCGCCAGCGGGTCGTGTCTCTCGTCCGGCCGGGTCCATGCGGCGGCCAGCATGTCCTGCACGTCCTTCTGCTGGGGATCGAGGAGCGCCAGCGCCTCGCGCGGCTTCTCGCCCCGCAGGGTGGCCGGGTCGAGGTTGGCGGCGACCAGGAACCGCCGGGTCGTGCGGAGGAACTCCCCGACCTGCGCCTCGCTCATCCCTCCGATCGCCCTGGCCTCCGGGACGGCTATCCCCTCCGCACCGTCCGCCCAGTGGAGCGCGGGCGAACCGCGGAACGGCTCCTCGACCGTCGGCCGGTCCGGGTCGGACCCAGCGGGCGCGGCGGTGGGCGGTGCGGTCTCGGCGGGCAGCGGCCCCGCGTCGGCGGAGTCGCCACCCCCCGGAAGGTGGTCGGTCAGCAGGCTCGGGCGCATGGCGACGAGGAGGATCCCCACCACCGCGACGAACCCGAGCGTGCCGGCGACACGCCGCTTCCGCCGTGCGCGGCCGTTCATCTCCTGCCAGGTGGGCCCGGTACGCCAGCCCTCCGGCTGCCACGGCTGGGCCGGCTTGCGCTTCCTGCCCCAGCGACGCCGGCCACGCTGCGTGCGGGCGGCCTCCTCGTCCAGGGCGCGCAGCCTCGCCGTCACCATGCGGGCGCGGGCCGAGGGCTCCTTAGGGGCGTCGGCCCCGCCGCCCTCCAACTGCTGCACCAGCTCCGCCCATTGCTCCTCGGGCACGGGCGCCGGTCCGTCACCGTGGTCGGACTGCCCCTCCGACGGCTTGCTGGCACTCACTGCTCTCCCCCACTCGTCCAACGGCCGGGCCCCCGGGCCGCTTTCGTCCCACGGATGCGATTTCGAACAAGGTAGCGGAACACCTCGTGACGCCCGCGTGAGGGTTCCGTGGTGACCAGCCGCACCCATCCCGCACACGCCGAAGGGCCCCGTACCTCTCCTGCGAGAGGTACGGGGCCCTTCTTGGTGCTCTGTGCGGAGCGACCAGGTCAGACCGTCAGGTGATTACTTGACGATCTTGGTAACCTGGCCGGCGCCCACGGTCCGGCCACCCTCACGGATGGCGAACTTCAGGCCCTCTTCCATGGCGACCGGCTGGATCAGCGCGACGTCCATGAGGGTGTTGTCACCCGGCATGACCATCTCGGTGCCCTCGGGAAGGGTCACAACGCCCGTCACGTCCGTGGTACGGAAGTAGAACTGCGGGCGGTAGTTGTTGAAGAAGGGGGTGTGACGGCCACCCTCGTCCTTCGACAGGATGTAGGCCTGGGCCTGGAACTCGGTGTGCGGCGTGACCGAACCCGGCTTGATGATGACCTGGCCGCGCTCGACGTCCTCGCGCTTGATGCCACGAAGCAGCAGACCGACGTTCTCACCGGCCTGGCCCTCGTCGAGCAGCTTGCGGAACATCTCGATGCCGGTGACCGTGGTGGTGGTCTTCTCCTGCTTGATGCCCACGATGTCAACGGTCTCGTTGACCTTGAGGACACCACGCTCGATGCGGCCGGTGACGACCGTACCGCGACCGGTGATCGTGAAGACGTCCTCGATCGGCATGAGGAACGGCTTCTCGACGTCACGCTCGGGCTGCGGGATGGACTCGTCGACGGCCTTCATCAGGTCGAGAACGGTCTGGCCCCACTCGGCGTCGCCCTCGAGGGCCTTGAGCGCCGAGACCTTGACGACCGGAAGGTCGTCGCCCGGGAACTCGTACTCGGAGAGGAGCTCACGGACCTCGAGCTCGACGAGCTCCAGGATCTCCTCGTCGTCCACCATGTCGGCCTTGTTCAGCGCGACGACGATGTACGGCACGCCTACCTGGCGGGCCAGGAGCACGTGCTCCTTGGTCTGCGGCATCGGGCCGTCGGTGGCCGCGACCACGAGGATGGCGCCGTCCATCTGCGCCGCACCCGTGATCATGTTCTTGATGTAGTCCGCGTGACCCGGGCAGTCGACGTGCGCGTAGTGACGCGACTCCGTCTGGTACTCGACGTGCGCGATGGAGATGGTGATACCGCGCTGGCGCTCCTCAGGAGCCTTGTCGATCTGGTCGAAGGCCGAGGCCTCGTTCAGGTCCGGGTACGCGTCGTGCAGCACCTTGGTAATGGCGGCCGTGAGGGTCGTCTTACCGTGGTCGATGTGACCGATGGTGCCGATGTTGACGTGCGGCTTAGTCCGCTCGAACTTTGCCTTCGCCACTGGGGTCCTCCTGAGTGGTTCTGTACGCCTTGCTTCATCGGCGCCAGGTGATCTTTGCTGGAATGCCGGTGCCGGGGGCATTCGCCGCGCCGCTCGCGCGTCGCGGCGAATGCCGTACCGGGCTCCGGTGACAAGCCTAAAGCGTGAGCTCGGAAGAGTTACTCGCCCTTGGCCTTCGCGATGATCTCCTCGGCGACGTTCCGCGGAACCTCGGCGTAGGAGTCGAACTGCATCGAGTAGCTTGCGCGACCCGAGGTCTTGCTGCGGAGGTCTCCGACGTAGCCGAACATCTCCGAGAGGGGCACGAGGCCCTTCACGACGCGAGCGCCGCTGCGCTCCTCCATGGCCTGGATCTGGCCACGGCGGGAGTTGAGGTCGCCGATGACATCGCCCATGTAGTCCTCGGGCGTGGTGACCTCGACGGCCATCATCGGCTCGAGGAGCACGGGGGACGCCTTGCGGGCACCCTCCTTGAACGCCTGCGAACCGGCGATCTTGAAGGCGAGCTCCGAGGAGTCGACCTCGTGGTAACCACCGTCGAGAAGGGTGACGCGGACGCCGACCATCTCGTAGCCGGCCAGGATGCCGAACTGCATGGCTTCCTGGGCACCCGCGTCCACCGAGGGAATGTACTCACGGGGGATGCGGCCACCGGTGACCTTGTTGACGAACTCGTAGGAGGCGTCGCCACCCTCGATGGGCTCGAGGGCGATCTGCACCTTCGCGAACTGGCCGGTACCACCAGTCTGCTTCTTGTGCGTGTAGTCGATGCGCTCGACGGTCTTGCGGATCGTCTCGCGGTAGGCGACCTGGGGCTTGCCGACGTTCGCCTCGACGCGGAACTCGCGCTTCATGCGGTCGACGAGCACCTCGAGGTGGAGCTCACCCATACCACCGATGATGGTCTGGCCGGTCTCCTCGTCGGAGTGCACCTGGAAGGAGGGGTCCTCCTCCGAGAGCCGCTGGATGGCGACACCCAGCTTCTCCTGGTCACCCTTGGACTTGGGCTCGATGGCGACCTGGATGACCGGCGCCGGGAAGTCCATGGACTCCAGGATCACCGGGTTCTTGTCGTCGGACAGCGTCTCACCCGTGGTGGTCTGCTTCAGGCCCATGACGGCGACGATGTCACCGGCGCCCACCGACGCGATCTCCTCACGCTTGTTCGCGTGCATACGGTAGATCTTGCCGATGCGCTCCTTCTTGCCCTTGACCGAGTTCAGCACCGCGGTGCCGGCCTCGAGGCGACCGGAGTAGATCCGGACGAAGGTGAGCTTGCCGAGGTGCGGGTCACTCGCGATCTTGAACGCCAGGCCGGAGAACGGCTCGTCGTCCGAAGGCTTGCGCTTGATGACCAGCTCCGGGTCCTTGACGTCGTGGCCCTCGATGGCCTCGACGTCCAGGGGGGAAGGCAGGTAGCGGACGACGGCGTCGAGCAGGGGCTGGACGCCCTTGTTCTTGAACGCGGTGCCACAGAAGACGGGGGTCACGGTGACGGAGTCGGCCGAGCCCTTCGAGGCGAGGGTGATCCGGCGGATCGCCTCGTACAGCTGGTCCTCGGAGGGCTCGTTGCCCTCGAGGTACAGCTCCATCATCTGGTCGTCGTTCTCCGCGACGGCCTCGAGGAGCTTGCCGCGCCATTCCTCGGCGGCCTCCTTGAGGTTGTCCGGGATCTCGACGATGTTGTACATCTCGCCCTTGACGGCCTCTTCGGGGTACACGAAGGCCTTCATCGTCACGAGGTCGACGACGCCACGGAAGTCGGCCTCCGCTCCGATGGGGAGCTGCATCACGATCGGGACGGCGCCGAGGCGCTGGACGATCATGTCGACGCAACGGAAGAAGTCGGCACCGGTGCGGTCGAGCTTGTTGACGAAGCAGATGCGCGGGACGCCGTAGCGGTCCGCCTGACGCCAGACGGTCTCGGACTGCGGCTCGACGCCGGCCACACCGTCGAACACGGTGACGGCACCGTCGAGGACGCGGAGCGAACGCTCCACCTCGACGGTGAAGTCGACGTGACCCGGGGTGTCGATGATGTTGATGGTGTGGTCAACATCATTGAGCGGCCAGTGACAGGTCGTCGCGGCGGACGTGATCGTGATGCCGCGCTCCTGCTCCTGCTCCATCCAGTCCATCGTGGCAGCGCCGTCGTGGACTTCACCGATCTTGTACGAGACGCCGGTGTAGAAGAGGATCCGCTCAGTGGTGGTCGTCTTGCCCGCGTCGATGTGGGCCATGATCCCGATGTTGCGGACCTTGGCCAGGTCAAGCGAAGTGGTGGCCATAAGGCTCAATCTTCTCTCGGTCTCGATGGGGTGAGCGACTACCAGCGGTAGTGCGCGAAGGCCTTGTTGGACTCGGCCATCTTGTGGGTGTCCTCGCGCTTCTTGACGGCAGCGCCAAGACCGTTGGAGGCGTCGAGCAGCTCGTTCATGAGGCGCTCGGTCATGGTCTTCTCGCGGCGGGCGCGGGAGTAACCGACGACCCAGCGCAGGGCGAGGGTGGCGGCGCGACCGGGCTTGACCTCGATCGGCACCTGGTAGGTGGCGCCACCGACACGGCGGGACTTGACCTCGAGCGAGGGCTTGACGTTCTCAAGCGCGCGCTTCAGCGTGATGACCGGGTCAGCGCCGGTCTTCTCGCGGAGGCCTTCCATGGCGCCGTACACGATCCGCTCGGCGGTGGAACGCTTGCCGTCGAGGAGGATCTTGTTGATCAGCGAGGTGACAAGAGGAGAGCTGTAGACCGGGTCGATGATGACCGGGCGCTTCGGGGCGGGGCCCTTACGAGGCATTCTTACTTCTCCTTCTTGGCGCCGTAGCGGCTGCGGGCCTGCTTGCGGTTCTTGACACCCTGGGTGTCGAGCGAACCGCGGATGATCTTGTAACGAACACCAGGCAGGTCCTTCACACGGCCACCACGCACGAGCACGATGGAGTGCTCCTGCAGGTTGTGCCCCTCACCCGGGATGTAGGCCGTGACCTCGATACCGGAGGTCAGACGCACACGCGCGACCTTACGGAGCGCCGAGTTCGGCTTCTTCGGGGTGGTCGTGAACACACGCGTGCAGACACCGCGACGCTGGGGCGAACCCTCGAGCGCGGGCGTCTTGTTCTTCTCGACCTTGTCCTGCCGGCCCTTCCGGACCAGCTGCTGGATCGTAGGCACTACTTCTCCGGTTTCTGTGTGCCGTTCGTGAAACTAACCTGAAACACGCACCGACCCACGCGGTCGGGTGTGTCGAATACTGGAAGCCCCCGCGGTAAGGCGGAAGAAACCTCGATTGCGGTGGTCACTTACGGACTCGCCGTGCGGTTGAGGACACGCACACGAGCCCAGGCACACCCCAGGCACAAGGCTTGAGCGTACCTACCTCACGGACCTGGGTCAAAACAAATGCTGACCACCCGGACAGGGACCCGGACCGAGGACCTCGGCCGACGCCGCCGACCGCCGCCGCAGACCGGTCACGGTACGCGCCCGGGCCCGTGTCACAGCGGCTCGCCGTCCGGGGAGACCGGGGTCGCGCCTCCGGCCGGGCGGCGGGACGGGCGCAGTCGCGGGATCGTGGGCACCCGGGAACTCCGGCTCTTGGGGACCAGGGTGGGAGCGGGGGCCGGGGGCCGGTCGGCCCGCTCACCTTCGCCCTCGGGCCGGGGTGCTGCGGTCCGTCCGTCCGCACCGCTGCCGCCCCGGGCCCTGTCGTCCGTACGGGGCTCGGCCGCGTTCCGGTCCTGCTGCCGCAGAGGTATCACCGCCGCCTGGCCGACCGCGTCCCTCACCAGCCGTAACGTACGTCCACCGGCGGCCCTCGCCTCGTGGAGCGCGGGTTCGTAGTGAGCGGCGGCATCGCTCCAGCCGCTGGAGTAGGCGCGCAGTTCGCGTCGCTCCATCTCCTCCCGCAGCAGCACCATGATCTCGTCCGGTGCGTGGCTCTCGAGGTGCCGGCCCACCACCGCGAGGAGTCCGGACAGCGTGTCCGGGACGGGGGGAGAACCGCCGCCGTCGGAGGTGGCCGCCGCGCCCGCCCCGTGACCGGCGGGAGGTACGTCCTGCGCAAGGGAGTCCGCGGGCACCGCGGCACCGGTCGGGGCGTCCGCCGCCGCGCCCTCTTCGGGGGAGTCGCCCGTGACGGGCTCTGCGGCCGGAACCCGGGGTCGCCCGTCACGCCCGGCCACGTGCACCCCCCATCCCCGTCCGACCCGAACCCCGTACACCGGCGGTGGCGTGCGTCACCGCTGCGCGCATGCCTGCTGGGGGACAGGCCGAGCCAGCTTACGGGCCACTCCCGGAGGCGGTTCCGCCGGGGACGTCTCATGATCCACTCGCGGGGCCGGAACGGAAAGTCCGGCGCCGGACACCAGGGCGGGGGGCGCGTACCGGGCCTGGCGACGGACGCCGGGGCCGACAGGAGGCGGGGAGGTGGAGCCCGGCCGACGGGGGAACGCGGCGAAGGAGTCCGGGAGCTTCAGTCGGAGGCGAGCGGCGTCCGGTCCCGGGGGGAGGAGCCGACGGCTTCCGGGGGTAGGAACTGGCCGGCGATCCTGATGAACATCTCCCGCTGGTCCGCCGCGACCCCCAGCCCGTCCGCCGCCTCCTCCAGAGTGAGGCGCCGTCCGCCCGCAGGGGCCTGGCCCACCGACGGCAGCGGCAGGTCGTCCTCGGTGAGCCTGCCGGACTGGATGAGCATGTCGCGTACCGGGACCTGGAGCACCTGGGCCAGCCTGCGGGTGGTCTCCAGGTCCGGCATGCTCTGGCGCTGGAGCAGTCGCGTGATGGCCGCCCGATGGACTCCGGCCTCGTCGGCGAGGCGGGATTTTCCGCCACCGCGTGGACTGTCGATGTCGAAGCCGCGGCGACGGATCAGCTCTTCGATCCAGGTCGCGAAGCGGTCGAGCTCGTCTGTGGTCATGAGCGTCGCCTCCCTCCGAAGCGAATCTCAGCGTATCGCGCTTGCGCGCACGGAATTACCCCGTCACGTCGTCTCGTTTGTGAGGGTTCTGTCGACATAAAGGCAGGCCGATCCCTCCCTTTTGGCTTGCGAGCGAGCGCGCAACATGGCAGCGTGCGTGCACGCAACTACTCGCGCCGGGGAGAAGGGACCGCCCATGACCACACGCGCCGAAGACGAGAAGACCGACAGGACCGTCCGTGACGCCATGCTCTGGATCGAACTGCTGTTGCGGCAGTTCCCGGAGCTGCTCGGCGAGCTGGCGCCGAGCAGCCGTTCCCCCTCCGCACCGCCGCAGGGCGGTGCGAGGCCGACCGCCCCGGCGGGCCGCACCCGCGTCGAGCGGGAGGAGGCCCTGCGGGCCGAACAGCTGCACGGCCTCACGCCGTCCGGCCCGGCCACGGCACCCTTGCGCCTGCACGTCTCCGACGCCGTTCGGGACATCACCGACGGCGTGGTCGAGCTCGACGAGGCCGTGCACGACCGGCTCCGCCTGCCGCGCCCGCGCCGCGCCCAGGTGGCCGAGCGGTTGCTCCGGGTCGCCGCGCTGCTCCGGCAGGCGAGCGAGGACGCGCTGCTCACGGCCCACATCCGGGACGAGGTCCGCAGAATGGCGAGGCGCTGCACGCGCGCGCTGGGCGCCGCCGAGCCGGTGGTACGGGTCCGCGGCCGCTGCCCGTGGTGCGACTCGGTCTCCCTGCGCGCCTTCCCCGCCCGGCGGTCGGTGCTGTGCGTCAACCCGTCCTGCCGGTGCACCGACCGGGACTGCGACTGCCGTACGGACCCGGCCCACCGGCACGCCTGGAGCGAAGACGCCTGGGCGCGGCTGGCGGCGGAATCCGGCGGAGACTTCGCGGAACTCACCGGCGCGACGGTGGACACCGCCGATCTGGAGGTGCGCCGATGACGGCGGCGACCCTGCTGACCGGCGCACTGGCCGCCGAGGAGGCGGGCGTGACCCCGGCGACGATCCGCAAGTGGGTCCAGCTGGGACGCCTCTCCCCCGCGGGAAAGCAGGGCCGGGCCCAGCTGTTCCGGCTGGAGGACGTCTTCGCCGCGGAGCGGGACGCGCGGCGCAGGCCACGTACGGCCGGCTGAAACAGTCACAGGAGACGGAAGGAGGGGGCGGCCCGTTCGGGCCGCCCCCTCCTTTTCCGTCTACGTCTCGGGCGCGGGCTGCATCCGGAGCACCTGGGCCCCGTCGTCCTTGCCGCCGGCGGTCAGGGCCACCGCCTCACCCCAGCCGCTGCGGAACCCCCGCGTCTCCGCCTCCACGGCGACTCTCGCCCCGACCTTGCTGACCACGGCGGTGAGCGTCCGGGCGACGTCGGCGGTGTACGTACCCGACTCCCCCGACTCGGCGGCCACTTCGACCACGGCGGCCATGACATCGGCCAGCCGCTCCTGGGCACTGATCACCATCGCGCTCCCGTCCACACCCGTTCCATTCCCTCGTTCCGCACGCCCAGTAACGGCGCTCCGTGCTTCAGAACCGCCACCTTTCGAATGCCTGTTCGATAGTCGCAGAGTAACGCACCCGCCCCCACCCATGCGGGAGTTGCACGGCCCCCGAAGTTGCCGACTCGCACTAAGTGGTTGCGCGCACGCACGTTATGCGTCACAGTTGGTGCAGCGGCGGAGCTGCGCCCACCCTCCCTCCGGGACGCGGCTCCGCCGTTCCCCTGCCCGTACGCCCGTCGGCAGCCAGCCACGAACAGGAGTGATGCCCCGTCATGAGTTCACCTCCCAGCACCTTCCCCGACGTGGAGGCCATCGTCGTGGAGCTCCTCTCCGACCGCCCGGACCTCGCGGACGCGGTCGTGGACGAGACCCCGCCGCCCGGCTTCGACGGAACCCAGCAGGCAGTGATCGTCAGCCGGCGCGGCGGCGCCTGGATCGACGACCTGCACCTGGACCAGCCGCTCATCGAGCTGGAGGCCTACGGGCCGGACAAGGCGACGGCGCACCGCCTCGCGAACTCCGCCCGCGCCGAACTGCTCTCGGCGGTCGGCCGGACGTACGGCACGAACGTCGTGATCACCGATGTGGTCGAGTCCGACGGCCCGCGCTGGCTGCCGGAGTACCTGTACCCGGCGGCCAACCGCTACCTCACCGTGCTGCGGGTCTCCCTGCGCATCGGCTGAGTCACCGGCACCAGCATCCGGGCGCTCAGGCCGCCCGGCCCCGGCGCGAACAGGCGCCCCACAGACAAGGCCCCGCCACCGGCGGGGCCTTCGCCGTACCCACGGCAGGCACCACCACCCACCGAAATCCCTTTCCAAGGAGTCATCCATGGCAGGCAACAACTCGTCCGAGATCCGCGTAGCCGGCACCGGCCGCGTCCTCGTCGCGAACATCAACGCGCCTCTCCCGGCCGCGTTCACCGACGACCCGTCCGCCGACTGGGGCACGGAGTGGACCGACCTCGGCTACACCTCCACGGACGGGGTGACCTTCTCCAAGAAGGACAAGCTGGACCCGGTCGAGACGTGGCAGTCGATCAGCCCGGCCCGGTTCGTCTACGCGGACCGTGACCTGACGCTGAAGTTCTCGATGCTGCAGTTCAACGAGGACACGCTGCCGTTCTTCCTCGGCGGTGCCGCGTCGGACATCCGCCGGGACGCGACCAAGCCGGACATCGTCCAGTTCGACGTGCCGGACGGCCCGACCTTCGACGAGCGCGCGCTCGGCCTGGAGTTCACCGACGGCTCGGCGGTCACCTACCGCTTCGTCATCCCGCGCGGCCAGGTGACGGCGACCGACGACATCAAGCTGGCCCGCAAGGCCGCCGCGATGCTCGGTGTCACGTTCACCGCCCTCTCGCCGGGCGACAACCAGGCGCTCGCCACCTTCGTGATGAAGGACGCCGCCTACACGGTGCCGGCCGGCGCCTGATCAACGCCGGGCGGGGCCGGCCCACCCCGGCCCCGCCCGGCACCCCCGCCCACACCACCGCGTAAGGAGACACCCCACCCATGGCTTCATTCGACGTCAACGCCGCCCGCGCCCAGCGCATGGAGGCGCTCGGCCGCTCCTGGTCCTTCGACCTGGACGACGACACCTTCGAACTGCCCACCGAACTCGGCCGCACCACCGCCAGGGCGCTCCGCTCCCTCGACGACAACGACGTCGACGGGCTGCTGAAACTCCTGCTGGGCGAGGAGCAGTTCGCGCGCTTCGAGCAGCACGACATCACCATGCAGGACATCGCCGCGATCCTGGAGGCGTACGGCAAGGAGACCGGGCTCGGCCTGGGGGAAGGCTGAGCCTCGACGCGTTCGCCGAAGAACACGCCGAGGCACTCGAAGCCGACCTGCTGCGGCACTACGGCGTGGATCTGCTCGACCGGCACCGCGGCCGGCTGACCTCCCGCCGGCTCGCGGTGCTCATCAAGCACCTGCCACGCGACAGCGCCATCGCCCAGGAACTCCACGGCGACGGCGCCGAATGGACGGTGACGGACTACCTGCTGGCCGCAGCGGTGGACCATCTCGCCGCCGCCAACTGGATGTTCGCCTCCGTCAACACGGACGAGGACTCGGAACCTCCGGAACCGCCGGTGCCGGTGCCGAGGCCGGGGGGCTCTGCCGAAGACGCCGTGGACACGGGCGGCACCGGTCAGGAAGCGGGGGGCGCGGAAGAGGCCTCAGGCCCCAGTCCGGCCGAACTGCTGCGTTTCTTCTCGTGATCCGGTCTCCTCGCGACCGGGCGCGTCAGAAGAAAGCGATCCAGACCAGAAGCCAGACTCCCGCCACCGCCACGAGCGACGCGATGGTCAGGAGCGAGAACCCCGTACCCACACTGATCGGTGGGACCTCGGCGTTGTCAGGTTTTCGCGGGTCGTAGACGACCTCGACGTCCGCACCGATCCGGGCCCCGGCGACCGGCGACGGAGACCCCAGGCATGTGTGCGTGCCACCGGCCGGGGTGCTGAACCTCACCACGACCCTGATGCCTCGCTCACGGTACGTGTGCTTCACACACACGCCGGTGGCACGCACTCCTCTGATCCGCAGGACCAGGGATTGCCAGCCGAGGTAGCCGAGGGCCCCCGCAGCCCCCAGCAGGAGCAGTGCATGCGGGAGGACGGCGACGGTACCGGAAGCGGCGAGGGGTGACTGCAGCACGCAAGGAATGTAGCAACTGCGGCCGTCTGCGGGCAGGGCACCGGACCGGACGAATGTCCCGGGGCTCTCTGCGGGGACGCCGGGGAGCACCCGCGTCAGCCGGAGCGCCGGATGACTCGGCACCAGTGCGACGAGAGAGAAGGTACCAGCGGTAACACCTGACTCCCCGGGTCGCGGAAAAGAATCCGCAGCCACAGAGGGACTTCCTGCGCACAGAACCCTGGCATGGCACGTGACCGAGGAAAGGCTGAACGGGATGACCGGAAACCCGACCAAAGAAGATTTCAAGAAGCTTCAGCTGCAAACTGACCAGAAGCACGAAGAGGCAATCCGCCAGATCTCCGCACTCCGGGACCAACTGGCAGACCAGGGACAGAATCAGCGGGAAACGTGGACGTCGGACCTGGAAACGGTCCGGAAGGAAATCGCCGATAATCATTCGACCCCGGGATACGGCGAGGCGCACCTGTCCGGACTTCCGTTCACGGAAGACGGAGCCAAGATCGTCAATGCGTCCAATCAGCTGGAGTACTTCAGTAACCAAGCCTTCAAATGGGATATGGAAGCGCTCGCGGTCACCCCTAGCGGTATCACCTTGGCCGGTGCCCAGATCTACGAGTTTCCCTGGGTCAAAGGAATCGAGAGCTCCCGGCTCGGTGTAGCGGGACGAGCGCAACGCCGTACCACTGCACAGAGCGACGACGAGGACAGCGGAAACGGCTCCGGGGGATCGCCACCGGACCGCGTGGCCGACGCACGGGAGGTGGAGCTGGCTCAGCAGACGGCCCGCGGCGCGCAGCGTTACGCTCGCGAACTCGGCGAGCAGCTCACACGGACGAAGCAGGCCCTCGGACGTCAGCTCGGCACCATGCACGCGGACCTCGGCACCGCGACCCGCCTGGCGAAATCCGCGCACACCCGCATCGACGGAATCAACCGGCAGCACGCCCGCCAGAGCGGCACGCTGAGAACGGCAGCCGCTCAGCCGGGCGTCGCGGCAAATGACCCCAAGAAGCTCAGTGACGCGGCGGCCCAGATACGAGCCCTCGAATCGCGGATCAATTCTCTGGCCAGGGCCCTCAGCTGACGAGCCGATCCTGAAGAAGGAGAAATCGTCTCACAGGATTGGATGAATCATGTCTCTCGTAAGCTCTCTCGGCAGAGCCACGGATTCCCTCAAGAAATTCAAGACCCAGGCCGACGCCGCTGGCAAAGCCGCCGGCAGCCTCCAGGGCAAGGTGACGGCGAGCGATCGCGAAATCAAGAAGCTCAAGACCTCCGCCCAGACCTCCGCCCGCGCACTCACCAACATCCAGGGCGCCGCCGACAAGGCCGAGCGCTCGATGTCCAAGGCCGGCAGGACCGGTCAGAAGAGCGGCAGCCAGGTCGGGAAGTTCAAGTCCGGGGCCGACAAGGCGTCCAAGGGCATGAAGGGGCTCAACAAGTCGATGAAGGGCAACCTCGTCGGCCAGTTGCTCTCCCTGCTCGCCCCGCTGATCGAGAAAGTGGTCGAGATGGCCACCCGCTCGAAAACCATGCAGAAGGTCCTCAAGGTCGCCTTCGCCGCCATCAAGAAGGTCATCAGCTCGGTCATGAAGGCCGTCGGGCCGATCATGAAGAAGGCCGGCGCGCTGATCAAGACGGTCTGGAACGGCATCAAGAAGGCGATCACCGTCGTCATCAAGGCCGTCGCCAAGGTCGTCACGACCTACTTCAACGCCTGGAAGAAGATCATCACGACGGTGATGAACGCCGTCAAGAGGGTGATCTCCAGCGTCTGGAACGGCATCAAGAAGATCATCACACCCGTCATCAACTGGATCCGCGACGTCATCCCCAAGGCCTTCAGCAAGGTCAAGGAGAAGCTGTCCAGCATCTGGGGCGGGCTGCAGGGCATCGCCAAGCGAGCCTTCGACAAGATCACCGGCGCGGTGAAGGGTCCGATCAACGCCGTGATCCGGCTCATCAACTCCGCGATCGGCAGCCTCAACCGCATCAAGGTCTCGATCCCCGGCTGGGTCCCCGGGGTCGGCGGCAAGACCTTCGGCATCAGCCTGCCGAAGATCCCGCAGCTGGCGGCCGGCGGCATCGTGGCACCGCGTAACGGCGGTGTGCACGCCATCGTCGCCGAGGCCGGTGAGGCCGAGGCCGTGCTGCCGCTGTCCAAGCTGGACAGACTGCTGCGGCACACCGCCCGCCGGGCCAGGGCCGACTCGGTCAACGCCACGGCCGGAGCCGTCTCCGGTTTCCAGATCGAGAACTACTACGAGGCGTCCACGGCCGACCTCCAGGAGACGGCCGCCGCCCTGCTGTTCCTGTCCAAGGCGCGCGGATGAGCGCCGCGGCGATCCGTGCCGGCGCGGACCCGCTCGCGGGAGTCGCCGGGGCGCTGAGCACCTTCCGCTCCCGACTCACCGGTTCCTCACAGGCCCTGCGGTCAGCCGCGCAGAGCATCGGCCGGGCCGGAACCGCCGCCGACCGGATCAAGGGTTCCGCCACCTCCGCCGGCACCCAGCTCCGGCAGATGAAGACCAGGGCGGACGCGGCCGGGAAGTCCCTCACCAAGACGGGCCGGACCGCCGGCCGTACGGCGACCCAGCTCCGCACCGGCAGCACCAAGGCCCGCGGCACCGTCGCGCCCCTCAACTCCCTCGCCACCGAAGGTGCCGCGTTCAGCGGAGTCGTCGGCGTGCTGGGCAAGGGTTCGGGCACGGTGTCCAAGCTCATGGGCTTCTTCGGGGGCGCGCTCACCGTCGCCTCCGGTGCGATGACCGCCGTCAACGTCGCCATGCGGGCCAACCCGCTCGGGTTCGTCCTCGGCCTGGTCAGCCCGCTGGCCGGCTACCTCATCGAGTACGCGCTCAGCTCGGAGACCGGCCAGAAGATCATGAAGCAGGTCTTCGACCAGGTCCTCAAGGTGTTCCAGACCATCTGGAAATTCCTCGGCCCCGTGGTCAAGGTGTACGCCACCGTGATCTCGACCTACTTCAAGGTCGCCTTCGCCGTCGTCACCACCGTCCTGGCCGTCGTGGGCGCCCTCCTGTCCAGGGACTTCAGCGGCACCCGAAGCTCCGTCACCTCCGCGACCAACGCCGTGTCCGGCCTCATCAGGCGGGCGTGGGGCGGCTTCCGCACGGTGATCCAGCCCGTCCTGGACTGGATCACCCGGAAGATCCCGGGCATGTTCACCCGGGTCAAGGACGCCATGTCCAGGACCCTCGACGGCATCGGCCGCTTCCTCAGCACAGGCATGCAGGGCGTCATGGCGGCCGTCACCGGACCGGTCAAGGCACTGATCCACTTCGCCAACTGGGTCATCGACGGCCTGAACAAGCTCAGCTTCAGCTTCTTCGGCAAGAAGTTCGGAGTCGACCTGCCCAAGATCCCCCAGCTCGCCGAAGGTGGCATTGTCCAGCCCGCCGGGCCGGGCACCGCCTCCCCCGTGCTGCCACTGTCCGCCCTCAGCCGGCTGCGCCCCGCCGAAGCCACGCCCCGGAGCACACGCCCCGCCGGCTCACCGGACCGGGCCCGGCTGCGCGCCTACCACGCCACCGAGGGCAACGGCCCGCTCGCCGTCGCCACCGACCTGCTGTTCCTGCACGGGGCTGCGGCATGAGCACTCCTCCGCCCCACGACTGAAGCGAGGTGACGGCCCCTCATGGCCGAGAACACAACCGCATACGCCCAGGAGACCGCACCCGGCTCACTGATCACCCGCGACGGGCAGATCCAGTGGGCCGGACTGCTGATGGGCCCCGGCACGCCGTACGAGATCGACCGCACCGGCATCACCGGCTGGGACGACCTGCCGGTGCTGGACACCGGTGACATCACCCGTCCCGACCAGCACGGCGCCTGGCCCGGTGCCCGCTGGGCGCAGCCCCGGCTCGTCGGCGCCTCCGTCTGGCTGCTGCCCCGCACCACCGGGCAGGCCCTCGGGGTCGTCTCCGCCTTCCGCGCCGCCACCGGCGCCGACGGCGGCGAGCAGTGGCTGGCCGTGCGGCTGCACGGCGAGACCCTGGCCGTCCGGGCCAGGGTCAGCCGCCGCGTCGTACCGCAGGACCGGTCCTTCGTGGTGCACGGCGCGGCCAGGACCAGCCTCCAGTGGACCGCCACCGACCCGCGCCGGTTCGGGGTCGTCCTCCGGGAGGCGCAGGCCTCGCTGCCCGTCATGGAGCCGGGCCTGGTCTGGCCGGACCAGCCCGGGGCCGGCGGGATGGGGCTCGAATGGCCGCTGGAGTGGGGGACGACCGGTACCGCCGGCACCTGCACCGCCGTCAACGAGGGCGCGGCGGCGGCCCACCCGGTGATCGAGTTCCGCGGCCCGCTCCGGCGCCCCGCGCTGACCCGGCTCGGCGACGGCCGGCAGCTCCAGTACGACATCGTCCTGGGCCCCCAGGACGTACTGACGGTGGACACCGAGTCCGGCACGGTGCTGCTCAACGCCACCGCTTCCCGGCTCTACACCGCGTCCCCCACCTCGGTGCCCGAGCAGCTGTTCCAGCTGCCGCCGGGCACCACGGAGCTCGCCTTCCGCTCCGACGACGCCACCCCCGACCCCCGGGCCTCGGTCACCCTGCGCTGGCGTGACGCCCACTGGTGACCCCCGCAGGCCACGCCCGACACCCCATCACCACAGGAGGAAGAGATGCCCGTACGCAGTGCCTGGCTCGTGAACCGCACCGACACCGTGACCGGTCAGTCCCGGTCCGACACCCGGCTCGCCCCCGTCGGCACCATGGCCCCGAGCGGCGCGCTGACCAGCACCAGCGGCGTGATCCCGGGTTCCGCCGACGGCAGGTACCTGATGTCCGGTCTCTACGTCTTCGGCGAGAGCGCCGGGATGAAGGCCACCGTCGCACCGGGCCGCGCCGTGATCCAGGGCCTGGCACCCGCCGGCGCCTACCCGGTCGTCCTCACCGACTACACCGAGGTGACCTTCGAGGACGGAGACGCGTCCAACCCGCGCATCGACCTGGTCGTCCTCCGCGTGTACGACAACCAGTTCGACGGCGAAGGCCGTACGGAAGCGGTTCTGGAGGTCGTCGTCGGCAAGGCGGAGGCGACCCCCCAGCCGCCGCTGCTCCCGGACGCCTCGCTCCCCCTCGCCCGGGTCCACGTACCGGCGGGCGCCTCGGTGGGTACGGGGGGCATCGCCTGGGCCGACGCCGTGTACGACCTGCGCGTGTCGACGGTGGCCGTCGGCGGCATCCTCGCCGACTCCTGGAACCGCGAGACGCCCGGCGGATACCCGGGCCAGTACCGCGACACCTCGGCCGCCCTCCAGCGGTGGGACGGAACCCGCTGGGCGAACTACCCGCGCCAGACCGGCGGCATCGCCCCGCAGGGCGCGCTCGCGGCGGGCGAGTACACCGGCCAGTACCGCGACGAGGCCGGGCGGCTCCAGCGCTGGGACGGCACCGTCTGGCGGCCGGCCGTCCCGTCCACCGCGTACGCGTACAACACCGACGGCGGGTACTGCGCCACCACCGACTGGGTGGAGGCGGTGACCGGCACGACCGGCCCCACGATCACCGCCACCTTCACCGTGCCGGTGACGGGAGCGGTCCTGGTGACCGTGGGCTTCATGGGGAACACCGGGGTCGACGGCCAGTGGAGCCGCATGGGCGCCAACATCCGCAAGGACGGGGTGCTGGTCGTCGGCGCGCACGAGGTCCGCTCGGCGACGGTCGGGTCCAAGGCCCTGACCTCGGTGTCCGCCACCCACCGCGTCACAGGACTCCAGGCCGGCGCCGTCTACACGGCGGTCGCCGCCTACTGCACGTCGGCAACCAGCAACCCGGGCTGGTTCGACAACCGTTTCGTCCGCGTCGACCCGCTCGTGTGAGGCAGCCGATGACCGCATCCGTCACCACGCCCGTCTACCGGGCGCTCTTCTGCGACCTGCGCACCGACCGCCTGCTGGACGTGCTGCCGCTCACGGAGACCAAGTTCGACGACTACATAGGCAAGCCCGGATCACTCACCGCCAACGTCCCGCTGCCCGAGGGCGCCCTGGCCGCCCGGGCGCGGGCGGCGCTCCAGCCCGGCCGCACCGCGGTCTGGCTGGAGCGCGACGGCGACATCTGGTGGGGCGGGATCCTCTGGACCTGCACACCTGTCTCGGACGAGCAGGGCCGGCTGATGGTGCAGTTCCAGGCCGGCACGTTCGACTCGTACCTGGACCACCGCATCCTCGCCCACGACCTCACGGGCACCGGCATGGACCAGTTCGACATCGCGCGCAGCCTGATCAATCACGCCCAGGAACAGCCGGGCGGCGACATCGGGATCAGCCCCGGGCACGACCGGTCGGGAGTGGTCCGGGACTTCTCCTACGCCTACTCCGCGCTCGCCCGGATCCGGGAACTGCTCGACAAGCTCGGTCAGCTGAGCGACGGCTTCGAGTGGCGCATCCACTGCTACCGGGACGCGGAGGGCCGCCGGGTCAAGCGGCTCCAGCTGGGTCACCCGCAGATCCGCACAGGACACGCGGACATCGTGCTGGACCACCCGGGCCAGATCCTCACCTACAGCCTGCCGACGGACTCCACCGTGCAGGCGAACGTCTGGGTGGCACGGGGCGAGACGGCCAACACCGACCAGTCCCAGGAGTCCCAGCCGCTGACCGTGAGCGAGGAGTCCGCCGAGGATCTGGAGAACGGCTGGCCGCGTCTGGAGATCACCTCCGACCACGGCGGGGTCACGGACGAGGCCACCCTGCGTTCGCTCGCCCGCGCCGAACTGGCCCGGCAGGGCCGTCCGGAGGTCATCCCGGAACTCACGGTGCTGCTGGACGGGCGGATCACCCCGGCGCTCCTGGGCGCCCGGGTCCGGCTGCGCATCCACGACCTGTGGCATCACGAAGGGCTCGACACGCAGTACCGGATCGTCGGCATGGCCGTCACCCCGCCGCAGCGCACCAAAGCCGAGACCGCCGTCCTCTACCTGGAAGGAGTGTGACCCGTGGCGATCATCCCCACCGATCTCCTCGACCGTATCCGCGCACTGGAACGCCAGGTCAGGGAGCTGATGGGCAGTGCCAACACCACGCCGGCGCTGAACCAGATCATGGGCGGCGAGGTCGTCATCGGCGACCAGGGCCGGCTGCGCGTACGCACCTCCGGTGACGAGGACCTGCTGTACCTCGGCCGGGTCCAGCCGGACCGGGGCGAGAACGACCCGCAGCAGGGCTTCGTCGTACGCCGCGACGACGGCTCCCTGGCCCTGACCGTGTGGACGGCGGCCCCGGACACCCTGCCCGTCCAGCCGGTCCAGATCCTCGACCGCCGGGGCAACGTGGTCGTCGCCGACGACGCCGGACACGGCGGCCTGGCCCGCCCCTACATCCCGTACCCGCTGCCCGGCCCGGCCGACGCGGCGCGCTGGGAGTCCACCGGATCGACCGCCTGGACGACGCTCTACCGGGGTCCCGGCATGGTCCAGCACCCCCGGCTGCACTGCGTGATCGCCGCCGAGGGCAGTACGGGCGCCGAGGTGCGGCTGCTCGTCGACGGCGTCCCGCTCGGGGCGGCGGGCGGGCCGGGAAACGGGCTGGTCCTCACCGAGCGGCTGCCCGCCGCCTTCGGCGCCACGGTCACCTTCGAGATCCAGGCCAGGGTCGCGGCCACCGGGGACACCCTGCGCTGCCGGCCGCTCGCCCTGTACGGCATCCAGTCCTGACACCCGCCGGACCGGACGGCCATCCCATCAACCACCGAGGAGGGCACCCGCGTGCTGCCTGAAAACATTCCCACCGTCACCGTCACCGCCCGCTACATGACCCCCGACGGCCGCCCGATGAGCGGCACCGTCGAATTCCGGCCCCCGGCGCTCCTCACCCACGCCGAGGAGGACCTCTTCCTGGGCGGCCCGACCCGGACCACGCTGGACGCCGAGGGCAGGCTCAGCGTCGTCCTGCCCGCCACCGACGCCCCGGGGTGGAATCCGACCGCGTGGACGTACACCGTCACGGAGAAGCTCGCCGGGCTCGCCCGCGGCGGACGCACGTACCAGATCGCGCTGGCCGCCGCCGTCCCCGCCGTGGACCTCGCCGACATCGCTCCGGCCGATCCGGGCACACCGCAGTACGTGGCCGTGCCGGGGCCGCCGGGACCCGCCGGCGAACTCGGCCCGCAGGGACCCGCCGGGCCGGCCGGTGCGGTGCACTCCGTCAACGGACACACCGAGGCCGACATCCTGCTGGGCGCGGCGGACGTCTCGGCCCTCGCCTCCACGGCGGCGGGAGCGCCCGGCGGTGTCGCCACGCTCGGCGCCGACGGGCTGGTCCCGGCCGCCCAGCTCCCGGCGGGCGGCGGAGCCGTCGCCTCCGTCAACGGCAAGACCGGTGAGGTCCTGCTGACCGCGAACGACCTCGGCGCCCTGACCCAGGCGGCGGGCGACGCCCGCTACCTGGCACTCGACGGCGCCCCCGTCACCTCGGTCAACGGCCTGACCGGCCAGGTCACCCTCGCCGCGTCGGACGTGGCGGCCGTACCGGCGGGCGAGGGCGTACTGCTCACGGGGGCCCAGAGCATCGCGGGCGCCAAGACGTTCGTCACCCCGCCCTCCACGACGGCCGCCCCGACCACCGCCGACCAGCTGACCCGGCGCGGTTACGTGGACGCGGTCTCCTCGGCGGGCACCTGGTCCCCGTCGTCCGTGGGATTCAGCGGCTGGGCGTTCGACCCCGCGACGTCCTCGGCGAACTCGGTGCAGTACTGCATCAACGGCTGGGTGTACCTCATCGGCATCCCGCTGCACGCGCCCACCACGGTGAAGAACATCGTGTTCTACGTCGCCGGGTACGCCGGGAACAGCGCGCTCGCCGCCTCCTCCTACGCCGGTCTCTACACCAGCTCCGGTGCCCGGGTCGGGCTGACCGCGTCCCTCTCCACGCTCATCCCCGCGACGGAAGGCAAGACGGTGATCTGCCCGCTGCCCACCGCCTACAACGCGGTACCCGGCAACTACTGGGTGGGTCTCGTCGTCAACGGACCGAGCCCCGCCAACAGCGGCCCTGGCTTCGCCCGCGGCGCCAGCATGGGCGAAGCACCGGCAGGCAGCGCCCGGATGCCCAACGCGTTCATCCGCCACGGCCGTCTGAGCACCACCGGCCAGACCGCGCTGCCCACCTCCTTCAGCACCAGCAGCGTCGTCGCCGACTCCAACGCCATCTGGGCGGCGCTCTCCTGACCCCGCCCTCCCCAGGGGCCCCGCGTCACCCGGCGGGGGGCCCCTTCGCGTACCCCTACCGGAAGGAACACCGCCCATGGCCACACCTCTCACCGCCGACCAGCTGCTCGCCGCGTTGCGCGCCGAAGGCGTCGACGTCGTCGAGTACGGGAGCTGGCGCACCCACAACCGCAACCACGTGGGCGCCTGGGGCCCGCTGAACGGCGTGATGATCCACCACACCGTCAGCAGCGGCACCGACGCCTCCGTCGAGCTCTGCTACAACGGCTACGCCGCGTTGCCGGGACCGCTCTGCCACGGTGTGATCGACAAGGCCGGCACCGTCCACCTGGTCGGCAACGGGCGGGCCAACCACGCCGGCGGCGGCGATCCCGCCGTGCTCGACCGGGTGATCGCGGAGGACTACGGCGACCGGCCGCCCGCCCCGCACGAACACGAGGGCAGTGCCGGGTCCGTCGACGGCAACGCCCGCTTCTACGGCTTCGAGTGCGTCAACCTCGGCGACGGCGAGGACCCCTGGCCGGCCGCCCAGCTCGACGCGATCGAACGCGTCTCGGCGGCCGTCTGCCGGGCCCACGGCTGGACCGCGCGCAGTGTCATCGGCCACCTGGAGTGGTCCGACTGGAAGGTCGATCCGCGCGGCTTCACCATGCCGTCCCTGCGGGACCGCATCGCCACCCGGCTCGCCGGCCCGGCGAGCGGTGCCTCCGCGGGCAAGCCGTCCGGCGGGAGCACCGCCCCCCGCTACCAGCCGTTCCCCGGGGCCTCCTTCTTCACCGGACGCACCAGCTCCCCCCTGATCACCGCCATGGGCCGCAGGCTCGTCGCCGAGGGCTGCTCGTCCTACGCCGTCGGGCCGGGCCCCCGCTGGACCGAGGCGGACGCCCGGTCGTACGCCGCCTGGCAGCGCAAGCTCGGCTTCCGGGGCGCCGACGCCGACGGCGTGCCGGGGCGTACCTCCTGGAACGCCCTCAAGGTCCCGTACACGAAGTGAGGAGTCCCCAGCCATGTCCGACGCCGCCCGCCGTACCGCCCGCACCGTGGTCCAGACCGCCCTCGCGCTTGCCGTGCTTCTGCCCGCGCTTGTCGACGCGTCCGGACTTCCGGCGACCCTGCCCCGGGTCGCCGGGGCCCTGGCCGTCGCGGGGGCGCTGACCCGCGTCATGGCCGTACCCGGGCTGCAGGCCCTTCTCCCGGCGTGGCTCCGCACCGAACCGCCCGGGACCGACACCACCGGAGCCGCCCATGACCGAGACTGACCCGGGCAACGCCGTCGCCGTGGCCCTGGAGCTGGAACGCCTGCGCGGCAGCCTGGAGGCCGGCTTCGCCCGCGCGGACGGCCAGCTGGCGCTCCTGGTGCAGCGCAGCGACCAGACCGACAAGCAGCTGGCCGACCACGAGGCCCGCCTCGACACGCTGGAACGTTCCCGCTGGCCGCTGGCGAGCATCGGCGCGCTCACCGCGACCGCCGCCCTCGTCCTCGCCGTGTGGGAGATCATGCGCTGACCCGCGTCCGGGGCGGCCGGCCCGGCGCGCGCACGCAGAAGGGCGCCCACCCCGTGCACGGTACTCGCCGGGGGTGGGCGCCCTTCTCACTCACTGCTACTGGTTGTACGGACCGTAGTCGTAGTCCTCCAGCGGAACGGCCTGGCCGGAGCCCGTGCCGAACGGCGAGTAGTCGATGTCGTCGTAGCCGACGGCCGAGTACATCGCGGCCTTGGCCTCCTCGGTCGGCTCCACCCGGATGTTGCGGTAGCGGGACAGACCCGTACCGGCCGGGATGAGCTTACCGATGATGACGTTCTCCTTGAGGCCGATGAGCGAGTCGGACTTGGCGTTGATCGCCGCGTCCGTCAGCACTCGGGTCGTCTCCTGGAAGGAGGCGGCCGACAGCCAGGATTCCGTCGCCAGCGAGGCCTTGGTGATACCCATCAGCTGCGGACGGCCGGAGGCGGGGTGTCCGCCCTCGGTGACCACACGACGGTTCTCGGTCTCGAACTTCGACCGCTCGACCAGCTCGCCCGGCAGCAGCTCCGCGTCGCCGGACTCGATGATCGTCACACGGCGCAGCATCTGCCGGATGATGATCTCGATGTGCTTGTCGTGGATCGACACACCCTGCGAGTTGTAGACCTTCTGGACCTCGCCGACCAGGTGGACCTGGACCGCGCGCTGACCGAGGATCCGCAGCACGTCGTGCGGGTTGGTGGCACCGACGGTGAGCTTCTGGCCCACCTCGACCGCGTCGCCCTCGCCGACCAGGAGACGGGCACGCTTGGAGATCGGGAACGCCGTCTCCTCGCTGCCGTCGTCCGGGGTGACGACGAGCTTCTTGGTCTTCTCGGTCTCCTCGATACGGACGCGGCCCGCCGCCTCCGAGATCGGGGCGACACCCTTGGGCGTCCGCGCCTCGAAGAGCTCGACGACACGCGGCAGACCCTGGGTGATGTCGTCACCGGCCACACCACCGGTGTGGAAGGTACGCATCGTCAGCTGGGTACCGGGCTCACCGATGGACTGGGCGGCGATGATGCCGACCGCCTCACCGATGTCGACCAGCTTGCCGGTGGCGAGCGAGCGTCCGTAGCAGAAGGCACAGGTGCCGACCGCGGACTCACAGGTCAGGACCGAGCGGGTCTTGACCTCCTCGACGCCGGCGCCCACCAGGGCGTCGATCAGGACGTCACCGAGGTCGACGTTGGCAGGCGCGATGACCTTGCCGTCGACGACGACGTCCTCGGCGAGCATGCGGGCGTAGACCGAGGTCTCGACGTCGTCCGTCTTGCGGAGGACACCGTCGGCACCCTTGACGGCGATCTTCAGCTTGAGGCCGCGGTCGGTGCCGCAGTCCTCCTCGCGGATGATCACGTCCTGCGAGACGTCCACCAGACGACGGGTCAGGTAACCCGAGTCGGCGGTACGCAGGGCGGTGTCCGCCAGACCCTTACGGGCACCGTGCGTGGAGATGAAGTACTCCAGAACGGTGAGGCCCTCACGGAAGGACGCCTTGATCGGACGCGGGATGGTCTCGTTCTTCGCGTTCGACACCAGACCACGCATACCCGCGATCTGACGCATCTGCATCATGTTTCCTCGGGCACCCGAGTCGACCATCATGAAGATGGGGTTCGTCTTCGGGAAGTTCGCGTTCATCGCCTCGGCGACCTCGTTGGTCGCCTTGGTCCAGATCGCGATGAGCTCCTGCGTGCGCTCGTCCTTGGTGATCAGACCGCGCTCGTACTGCTTCTGGACCTTCTCGTCCTGCTCCTCGTAGCCCTTGACGATGGCCTTCTTGGCCTCGGGCACGACGACGTCGGAGATGGCCACGGTCACACCGGAGCGGGTCGCCCAGTGGAAACCGGCCGCCTTCAGGTTGTCGAGCGTCGCCGCCACGATCACCTTGGGGTAGCGCTCGGCCAGGTCGTTGACGATCTCGGAGAGCTGCTTCTTGCCCACCGAGTAGTCGACGAACGGGTAGTCCTCGGGCAGCAGCTCGTTGAAGAGCGCGCGGCCCAGGCTCGTACGCAGCCGGAAGGTGTCCCCCGGCTGGTACTCGGGCTCGCCCTCCTCGGCGACCGGCGGCACCCAGCCACGCGGCGGGATGGTGCCCACCGGGAAGCGGATGTCGACCTTGGCCTGGAGCGACAGCTCGCGGGCGTCGAAGGCCATGATCGCCTCGGCCGTGGAGCCGAAGGAGCGGTCCGTGCCCTTGACGTCACGGCCCTCCTCGTCCGTGGTGAGGAAGAAGAGGCCCAGCACCATGTCCTGGGTCGGCATGGTGACGGGACGGCCGTCGGCCGGCTTCAGGATGTTGTTCGAGGACAGCATCAGGATGCGGGCCTCGGCCTGCGCCTCCGCGGAGAGCGGCAGGTGCACGGCCATCTGGTCACCGTCGAAGTCCGCGTTGAACGCGGTGCAGACGAGCGGGTGGATCTGGATGGCCTTGCCCTCGACCAGCTGCGGCTCGAAGGCCTGGATGCCCAGGCGGTGCAGGGTGGGCGCACGGTTCAGCAGCACCGGGTGCTCGGCGATGACCTCTTCGAGGACGTCGTACACGACGGTGCGGCCACGCTCGACCATGCGCTTGGCCGACTTGATGTTCTGCGCGTGGTTCAGGTCCACCAGGCGCTTCATCACGAACGGCTTGAACAGCTCCAGCGCCATCGCCTTCGGCAGACCGCACTGGTGCAGCTTGAGCTGCGGACCGACGACGATCACGGAACGCGCGGAGTAGTCCACGCGCTTGCCGAGGAGGTTCTGGCGGAAACGGCCCTGCTTGCCCTTCAGCATGTCGCTGAGGGACTTCAGGGGACGGTTACCGGGACCGGTGACCGGGCGACCGCGGCGGCCGTTGTCGAACAGCGCGTCGACGGCCTCCTGCAGCATCCGCTTCTCGTTGTTCACGATGATCTCGGGGGCACCGAGGTCGAGAAGGCGCTTGAGGCGGTTGTTGCGGTTGATCACACGGCGGTACAGGTCGTTCAGGTCGGAGGTCGCGAAGCGGCCACCGTCCAGCTGCACCATCGGACGCAGGTCCGGCGGGATGACCGGCACGCAGTCGAGCACCATGCCCTTGGGCTTGTTGCTGGTCTGCAGGAACGCGGAGACGACCTTGAGGCGCTTGAGCGCACGGGTCTTCTTCTGGCCCTTGCCGGTGCGGATGATCTCGCGGAGGCGCTCGGCCTCCTCGTCGAGGTCGAAGGACTCCAGGCGCTTCTGCAGCGCGGCGGCGCCCATGCAGCCGTCGAAGTACGTGCCGAAGCGGTCACGCAGCTCGCGGTAGAGCAGCTCGTCGCCCTCGAGGTCCTGGACCTTGAGGTTCTTGAAGCGGCTCCACACCTCGTCGAGACGGTCGATCTCGCGCTGCGCACGGTCGCGCAGCTGCTTCATCTCACGCTCCGCACCTTCGCGCACCTTGCGGCGCACGTCGGCCTTGGCACCCTCGGCCTCGAGCTCGGCCAGGTCGGTCTCGAGCTTCTTGGCGCGGTTCTCGAGGTCCGAGTCGCGGCGGTTCTCGACCTGCTGACGCTCGACGGAGACGTGCGCCTCCAGCGACGGGAGGTCGCGCGTGCGGCGCTCCTCGTCGACGAACGTGATCATGTACGCGGCGAAGTAGATGACCTTCTCGAGGTCCTTCGGCGCGAGGTCCAGCAGGTAGCCCAGACGCGACGGGACGCCCTTGAAGTACCAGATGTGGGTGACGGGAGCGGCAAGCTCGATGTGGCCCATGCGCTCACGGCGCACCTTGGCGCGCGTGACCTCGACGCCACAGCGCTCACAGATGATGCCCTTGAAGCGGACACGCTTGTACTTGCCGCAGTAGCACTCCCAGTCCCGGGTCGGACCGAAGATCTTCTCGCAGAAGAGTCCGTCCTTCTCGGGCTTGAGCGTGCGGTAGTTGATGGTCTCCGGCTTCTTCACTTCGCCGTGGGACCAGGTCCGGATGTCGTCCGCGGTGGCAAGGCCGATCCGCAGCTCGTCGAAGAAGTTGACGTCGAGCACTTGTCGTCAATCCCTCTTTCGGGGGTTCGAGCCCCCTCGCGTCACGCGAGAAATCGGGGCACTTCAGCAATGGTCTGAACGGGTCCGGGGAGAGCCGGCCGGATCACGGGGATCCGGCCGGCCAACCCGTCAGACCTCTTCGACGCTGCTCGGCTCGCGCCGGGACAGGTCGATACCGAGCTCCTCCGCCGCGCGGAAGACGTCCTCGTCCGTGTCGCGCATCTCGATGGACATGCCGTCCGAGGACAGCACCTCCACGTTGAGGCAGAGCGACTGCATCTCCTTGATGAGCACCTTGAAGGACTCGGGAATGCCGGGCTCGGGGATGTTCTCGCCCTTGACGATCGCCTCGTAGACCTTCACGCGGCCGGTGACGTCGTCGGACTTGATCGTCAGCAGTTCCTGGAGGGCGTATGCGGCGCCGTAAGCCTCAAGGGCCCACACCTCCATCTCACCGAATCGCTGCCCACCGAACTGCGCCTTACCACCCAGCGGCTGCTGCGTGATCATGGAGTACGGACCGGTCGAGCGGGCGTGGAGCTTGTCGTCGACCAGGTGGTGCAGCTTGAGGATGTACATGTACCCGACCGAGACCGGGTCCGGGAACGGCTCGCCGGAGCGGCCGTCGAACAGCTGGGCCTTGCCGGAGGGCTGGACCAGCCGGTCGCCGTCGCGGTTCGGGATCGTGGCTCCGAAGAGACCGGAGATCTCGTCCTCGCGCGCACCGTCGAAGACGGGCGTGGCGACGTTGGTGCCGGGGGCGACCTTGTCGGCGCCGATGGCCTGCAGGCGCTGGGCCCACTCGTCACCGAGGCCGGAGACGTCCCATCCGCGGCTGGCGAGCCAGCCGAGGTGAATCTCCAGGACCTGTCCCGGGTTCATTCGGGACGGGACACCCAGCGGGTTGAGGATGATGTCGACCGGGGTGCCGTCCTCCAGGAACGGCATGTCCTCGATCGGCAGGATCTTGGAGATGACGCCCTTGTTGCCGTGACGGCCGGCGAGCTTGTCACCATCGGTGATCTTGCGCTTCTGCGCGACGTAGACGCGGACCAGCTGGTTCACGCCCGGCGGCAGCTCGTCGCCCTCTTCGCGGTCGAAGACGCGGACGCCGATGACCTTGCCGATCTCGCCGTGCGGCACCTTCAGCGAGGTGTCGCGCACCTCGCGCGCCTTCTCACCGAAGATCGCGCGGAGCAGGCGCTCCTCCGGGGTCAGCTCGGTCTCACCCTTGGGCGTGACCTTGCCGACGAGGATGTCACCGGCGACGACCTCGGCACCGATGCGGATGATGCCGCGCTCGTCGAGGTCGGCGAGGACCTCTTCGGAGACGTTCGGGATGTCCCGGGTGATCTCCTCGGGGCCGAGCTTGGTGTCACGGGCGTCGACCTCGTGCTCCTCGATGTGGATCGAGGAGAGGACGTCGTCCTGCACGAGGCGCTGCGACAGGATGATCGCGTCCTCGTAGTTGTGACCCTCCCACGGCATGAAGGCCACGAGCAGGTTCTTGCCGAGGGCCATCTCGCCGTCCTCGGTGGCCGGACCGTCGGCGAGCACCTGGCTCTCGACGACCCGGTCGCCCTCGGAGACGACGACCTTCTGGTTGACCGAGGTGCCCTGGTTGGAGCGCATGAACTTGGCGATGCGGTACGTGGTGTACGTGCCGTCGTCGTTCGTCACGGTGATGTAGTCCGCGGAGACCTCCTGGACCACACCCGACTTCTCGGCCTTGAGCACGTCACCGGCGTCGGTGGCACAGCGGTACTCCATGCCGGTGCCGACCAGCGGCGCCTCGCTCTTGATGAGCGGGACGGCCTGACGCATCATGTTCGCGCCCATGAGGGCGCGGTTGGCGTCGTCGTGCTCGAGGAACGGGATCATCGCGGTGGCGACCGACACCATCTGGCGCGGCGAGACGTCCATGTAGTCGACGTCGTCGCCGGGGATGTAGTCGATCTCGCCGCCACGACGGCGGACCAGGACGCGGGCCTCGGTGAAGCGCATGTCCTCGGAGAGCGTCGCGTTCGCCTGGGCGATCACGAAGCGGTCCTCTTCGTCGGCCGTGAGGTAGTCGACGTCGTCGGTGACGACGCCCTCGACGACCTTGCGGTACGGCGTCTCGATGAAGCCGAACGGGTTGATGCGCCCGTAGGAGGCGAGCGAACCGATCAGACCGATGTTCGGGCCTTCGGGCGTCTCGATCGGGCACATGCGGCCGTAGTGCGACGGGTGCACGTCGCGGACCTCGAAGCCGGCCCGCTCACGGGAGAGACCACCCGGGCCGAGGGCGTTGAGACGACGCTTGTGCGTCAGGCCCGACAGCGGGTTGTTCTGGTCCATGAACTGGGACAGCTGGCTGGTGCCGAAGAACTCCTTGATGGAGGCGACGACCGGCCGGATGTTGATCAGGGTCTGCGGCGTGATCGCCTCGACGTCCTGGGTGGTCATGCGCTCGCGCACGACGCGCTCCATACGGGCGAGACCCGTACGGACCTGGTTCTGGATCAGCTCACCGACGTTACGGATACGGCGGTTGCCGAAGTGGTCGATGTCGTCGGTCTCGACCATGATCGAGCGGCCGGACTCGCCGACCGTCTCGGTCTCACCGGCGTGCAGCTTCACCAGGTACTTGATGGTGGCGATGATGTCGTCGCTGGTGAGGACACCGGCGTCGAGCGGCTCGTCGGCGCCGAGCTTCTTGTTCACCTTGTAGCGGCCGACCTTCGCGAGGTCGTAGCGCTTCGGGTTGAAGTAGAGGTTCTCGAGCAGCGTCTGAGCGGCCTCGCGGGTGGGCGGCTCGCCCGGACGCAGCTTGCGGTAGATGTCGAGCAGCGCGTCGTCCTGGCCCTGGGTGTGGTCCTTCTCCAGGGTGGCGCGCATGGACTCGTACTCGCCGAACTCCTCGAGGATCTGCTCGGTGGTCCAGCCGAGAGCCTTCAGGAGGACGGTGACGGACTGCTTGCGCTTGCGGTCGATGCGGACACCGACCATGTCGCGCTTGTCGATCTCCATCTCCAGCCAGGCACCCCGGGACGGGATGATCTTGGCGGAGAAGATGTCCTTGTCGGACGTCTTGTCGATGGAGGAGTCGAAGTAGACGCCCGGCGAGCGGACGAGCTGCGACACCACGACACGCTCGGTGCCGTTGATGACGAAGGTGCCCTTGTTGGTCATGAGCGGGAAGTCGCCCATGAAGACCGTCTGGGACTTGATCTCGCCGGTCTCGTTGTTGGTGAACTCGGCGGTGACGAAGAGCGGGGCGGCGAAGGTGAAGTCGCGCTCCTTGCACTCGTCGATCGAGTTCTTCGGGGGCTCGAAGCGGTGGTCGCGGAACGTGAGCGACATCGACCCGGAGAAGTCCTCGATCGGGGAGATCTCCTCGAAGATTTCCTCCAGGCCGGACTTGGTGGGGACGTCTTGTCCGCTGTCCAGAGCAGCCTCGACGCGAGCCTTCCAGGCGGCATTGCCGAGGAGCCAGTCAAAGCTCTCGGTCTGCAGCGCGAGGAGGTTCGGAACCTCGAGGGGCTCCTTGATCTTTGCAAAAGAGATGCGCAGCGGGGCGGTGCTGGCACCGTTGTTCGTATTCGAGGTCGAGGCGTTGCGCGAGGCGGCCAAGAGGGGGTCCTTCCGAGGGCTCGGACTCACTACGCGCGTACCGGCCCCAAGCCGCACACAGAGACAGAAATCCCAAGGTCAGGGACTGATCGGTCATCGGCGTCAGGCGTGGGCATGCCCCTGGTGACGGGCAGGAGGCAGCTAACAGGCAGCGCAAAGGGTCAGTGTAGCCAAACGCCACACTGATGTCCAGTCGCGGTTCTCAGAGACCCACGTTGCTCTCAACAGCTGTGCTCAACACCTATGAATAGCCCTCGCGCGGTGTGCGCTCTTCTTTACTGCCCTCTTCGCTCCCGATCCATGCCTCGGATGCGGATCGAGATGACGACGCGTCCTGAGAATTGCGCGCCGCGTGCGGTTCGTCAAGGCCCCCGGGCCCCGGACGGACGGCCGGCGATCTTCACCCGGCGCCCGGAGGTCCCCGGTTGACGCCTGGAGAAACGCACGGCGAAAGATCACCCTACTCGTCGCGGCCGGAAGATCAAGGCAGCCTCCGCACGCACGCCGAAGGGCGACCACCCGGATGGGTGATCGCCCTTGGCGATGTGACATCTCCGCCTCACGGCAGAGACGGTCCTGAGGAGTCAGAGGACTCGCAGGGTCACTTGACCTCGACGGAGGCGCCGGCGCCCTTGAGGGACTCGGCAGCCTTCTCGGCGGCCTCCTTGGCGACCTTCTCGAGGACGGGCTTCGGGGCGCCGTCCACGAGGTCCTTGGCCTCCTTGAGGCCCAGCGAGGTCAGCTCACGCACGACCTTGATGACCTGGATCTTCTTCTCGCCGGCGCCGGTGAGGATGACGTCGAACTCGTCCTGCTCGGCAGCGGCCTCGGCCGGGGCGCCGGGCGCGGCAACGCCGGCGGCGGCGACCGGGGCGGCGGCGGTGACGTCGAACTTCTCCTCGAAGGCCTTCACGAACTCGGAGAGCTCGATGAGGGTCATCTCTTCGAACTGCGCGAGCAGGTCGTCCTGGGACAGCTTCGCCATGACAGGCGTCCTTCCACTATTCGGCAGGTGCCGGATGTATATGTCGGCGGGCGTACGTGGAGCCCGCTGGACCGCTGAGCGAAATTACTCGGCGGCCTCGGCGGGAGCCGGAGTACCGGCACCGCCCTGCTCTTCCTTCTTGGCACGAAGCGCTTCCGCGGTGCGGACGAACTTCGAGGGCAGCGCCTGGAAGAGCGCGGCAGCCTGAGACTGCTTGCCCTTCATGGCACCGGCCAGCTTGGAGAGCAGAACCTCGCGGGACTCGAGGTCCGCAAGCTTCTTGATCTCATCGGCGGACAGCGCCTTACCGTCAAGGACACCGCCCTTGATGATGAGGTTGGGGTTCTCCTTGGCGAAGTCACGAAGACCCTTCGCCGACTCCACCGGGTCACCGGTGACGAAGGCAACCGCCGTCGGACCCGAGAACAGGTCGTCCAGCGCGTCGATCCCGGCCTCGTTGGCCGCAATCTTGGTCAGCGTGTTCTTCACCACGGCGTACTGGGCGTTCTCACCGAGCGAACGGCGCAGCTGCTTGAGCTGTGCCACGGTGAGACCCCGGTACTCGGTCAGCACGGCGGCGTTCGAGCTGCGGAACTGGTCCGTCAGCTCGGCTACCGCGGCAGCCTTGTCGGGCCTTGCCATGAGCGTCGGCCTCCTTCCGGGTGATGAGGACCGCTCAGAAGGGGCCGGTAAAGACGAAACGCCCCGGCGCAGGCGCCAGGGCGTAGCTCGACCGGACGGAATCCGGGAGCTTTCCACAGTCACCTGCGCAGGTCGCCCGTTCTCGACGGATCCTTCGGTCACCGGCCTCTTGCGAGTGCACGGCAACGACCAGCGGTCTTTGGCTTCCTGTGGAGCGTACGCGACCGGAGCCGCGCGGAGCAAATCCGTCCAGGTTCGACCGGGGCGGGAGGTTTACGGCGAGGCCGCGGGGGTCAGGACGCGCCCGCCGTTCCACCCTGCTGCCGCCCCAGGATGTCCTTGAAGTCGACCGTGTCGGCCGCCGCCGGCTTCTCCACCCGGACCTCGGTGCCGTAGTCGCTGTAGAAGACCGTCGAATTGAGCGCGCCGGTCTTCGTCTCACCCTTCTCGGTCTTCTTCACCAGCAGGTTGTCCTTGTCGACCCAGATGTCGACCGTCTCCGTCGTGATGCCGAGCCCGCTCAGCTGCTTCTTGAAGGCGGCCAGCTGACCGGCGTCCAGGGCCGAGGTCTTCGCGGTCAGCTCCGCGACGTCGACCGTGCCGGAGTAGTGGGTCGTGGCGACGCCCCGTACGTCCTCCTGGCCGACCTTCTCGACGTCGCCGGAGGCCAGCAGCGCGTTCACCCCCTGCTGCGGGGTGCTGTTCTGCATCTGCTCCTTCATGACCTCGCCCGAGGCGCCCGCGAGCTCGGACAGGTCCGCGTAGCCGTACCGGATCCAGTGCTTGCCGCCCACGTTCGCCGCGAAGGCGTCGCCCATGTTGGCGTAGTACTCGTCCTTGAGGTAGCGGGCCTGCATCGAGCCGTCGCCGCCGGACTGCTTCAGGGCGTCGCCCATGGTGCCGCCGGTGTACGTGATCGTCAGCGCGCCCGTGATCCCGTCCGACCAGTCGATCGCACCGGACTGCCTCATCGACATGGCGGAGCCCATGACCGTGGTGCCCTCCACGGTGGCCGACTGCGCCCCGCCGGTCTCCTTCTGCACCAGGCGCAGCGCGGCGACGGCGTCGGTCCCCCTCGCGCCCCCGCCGCTCCGGCCGCCGTCGTCCGCCGTGGAGGCGTCAGGCCCTCCGCAGGCGGCCACCGACATCAGCGCCGCCGCTGCCGCGACCGCGATCCCCGTCCGCCGCACCGTCGTGGTCATCATGTAACGCTCCACCCCTTGGTCCACAGATTCGTCGTACGGATACGAGGACGGGCCCCGCACCTCGGAAGGTTGCGGAGCCCGTCACATGCCGTGAAAACCGGCTACCGGGTGAGCACGGTGGCTCAGACGGCGGCCGGGTCCTCCTCGACGAGGAGGTTGCGCACGCGGTTGGCGTCCAGCGGGATGCCGGGGCCCATCGTCGTGCTCAGGGTCGCCTTCTTGATGAAGCGGCCCTTGGCGGCGGACGGCTTCAGACGGAGGATCTCCTCCAGCGCCGCGCCGTAGTTCTCGACCAGCTTCGTGTCATCGAACGAGGTCTTGCCGATGATGAAGTGCAGGTTCGAGTGCTTGTCGACGCGGAACTCGATCTTTCCGCCCTTGATGTCGTTGACAGCCTTGACGACATCGGGGGTGACGGTGCCGGTCTTCGGGTTCGGCATCAGACCACGCGGACCGAGCACGCGGCCCAGGCGGCCGACCTTGCCCATGAGGTCCGGCGTGGCGACGACGGCGTCGAAGTCCAGACGACCCTTCGCCACCTCGTCGATGAGCTCGTCGGCGCCGACGATGTCGGCGCCCGCGGCTTCCGCGGCCGCAGCACGGTCACCGGTCGCGAAGACCAGGACCCGGGCGGTCTTGCCGGTGCCGTGCGGGAGGTTCACGGTGCCACGGACCATCTGGTCGGCCTTGCGAGGGTCGACACCCAGGCAGAAGGCGACCTCGACGGTGCCGTCGAACTTCGTGGTGGCGGTGTCCTTGGCGAGACGGACGGCCTCGAGCGGGGCGTAGGTACGCTCCCGGTCGATCTTCGCGTCCGCAGCGCGGAGGTTCTTGCTGCGCTTCACTTCTACTCCTGTGGGTTTGCGAGTGTGGAGTCGTGGTGCGGACCAGCGCTTGGTCCTACCACTGAGGGCTTGCGGGGCTGAATCAGCCTTCGACCGTGATGCCCATGGAACGAGCGGTGCCAGCGATGATCTTCGACGCGGCGTCGAGGTCGTTGGCGTTCAGGTCGGGGAGCTTCGTCGTGGCGATCTCGCGGACCTGGGCGGCCGTCAGCTTGGCGACCTTGGTCTTGTGCGGCTCGCCGGAGCCCTTGTCCACGCCCGCGGCCTTGAGGATCAGCTTGGCGGCCGGCGGGGTCTTGGTCACGAAGGTGAAGGAGCGGTCCTCGTAGACCGTGATCTCCACCGGCACGACCATGCCACGCTGCGACTCGGTCGCGGCGTTGTAGGCCTTGCAGAACTCCATGATGTTGACGCCGTGCTGGCCGAGCGCGGGGCCGACCGGCGGGGCCGGGTTGGCCGCACCGGCGTTGATCTGGAGCTTGATAAGCCCCGTGACCTTCTTCTTCTTGGGAGGCATTGCTCTCTCCGGGTCCTAGTGAGAGTGTTTCGCCGCCATTCCGGTCTTCCGGACGGAGGCATACCGCGCAACGATAACGGGTATAGGTGCGCGACCAAAAACCGAGCAGGTCAGACCGGCTGCGAAGCCGGTCTGACCTGCTCGGTAGGCATGTGTCCAGAAGCGTGCGGGACGTCCCTGCCGGTGCAGGGACGGCGCTGGGCCGTGTTCCGAAAGTAGCGTCGTCTGCCCGGAGGGCAGGTCCGGCGGCGTCTGGTGCGTGTGATCGCAAGGCGGAGGGGCGTGCCGATACTGGATGTATCGGCACGATCCGACAACGCGGCGAGTGCGCGTACCAGGCGTCGTTGGACAGACGGGACTTTCGGAATACGGCCTAGTTCTTCTGGATCTGGTCGAAGCTGAGCTCGACCGGGGTCTCGCGGCCGAAGATCTCGACGAGGCCCTTGACCTTCTTCGAGTCGGCGTTGATCTCGTTGATCGTCGCCTGCAGGGTGGCGAACGGCCCGTCGGTGACGGTGACCGAGTCGCCCACCTCGAAGTCCAGCACCTGGACCTCGACCTTGCGGGCCGGAGCCGGCTTGCCCTCGGCCTCGGCGGCCTCGCGGGCCGCCTTCTCCTCGGCCTCGGGGGCGAGCATCTTGACGATCTCGTCCAGGGTCAGCGGGTACGGGTCGTAGGCGTTGCCCACGAAGCCGGTGACGCCGGGGGTGTTGCGGACAACGCCCCAGGACTCGTTCGTCAGGTCCATGCGCACCAGGACGTAACCCGGGAGCTTGTTCTGACGGACGTTCTTCCGCTCGCCGTTCTTGATCTGGACGATCTCTTCCTCGGGCACCTCGGCCTGGTAGATGAAGTCCTCGACGTTGAGCGAGACGGCGCGCTGCTCCAGGTTGGCCTTCACGCGCTTCTCGTAGCCGGCGTACGTGTGGATGACGTACCACTCACCGGGGAGACCGCGCAGTTCCTCGCGCAGTGCGGCGACGGCGTCGACGGGGGCGGCCGGCTCGGCGGGCTCCGCCTCGTCCTCGGCGGCCTCGTCACCGGCGGCGTCGGTCTCGTCCGCGTCCGTCTCCTCGGACGCGGCGGCCTCCTCGGCCTCCGCCTCCTCGTCGGACCCGACGCTCACGGCGTCCTGCTCGGCGGGCTCGCCCGCAGCGGCGTCAGCAGCTTCGACCTGGTCCGGGGCCACGGCATCCGCCGCCTCGACGATGTCGAGCTCGTCCTCGGCGGACTCGACGGCGCTCGCCGTGGGCTCGGCGTCGTCGTTCAGGTTCGGGTCAGACACGATGGCTGCTTCTTCCTGGATACATATGGGTGGAACATGCGAAAGGAGCGCCCATGAGGCGCCCTCCGCGGGATCAGCCGAAGACGTACTTGATGACCCGCGCGAAACCGAAGTCAATCACGGTAACGAGACCGATCATGACGACCACGAACATGATCACGACGGCCGTGTACGTCGTCAGCTGGCTGCGCGTCGGCCATACGACCTTGCGGAGCTCGGCGACGATCTGTCGGTAGAAGAGCGCGAGGCGGCCCAGCGGGCCCTTCTTGCCGCGCTTGCCGCCCTTGCGGTTCTTCTTCTTCGACTCGAGGGCTTCGTCCTCGGCATCAGGCATGTCGATGGAGCCCACGGCGTCCGTCACGCTACTCACCTGATTCCGGGTCATGGCCGTGCCGCGCCCGGTGGAGCCGCACGGCGGTGCATTGAAGTACGTACATGCGCACACATCCTGGCGAAGGAGTGTGTAGCAGGGCCGGAGGGACTTGAACCCCCAACCGCTGGTTTTGGAGACCAGTGCTCTACCAATTGAGCTACGACCCTTTGTGGTTTCCACCAACCTACCGCATCCTGCCCGGGGTGCCGGGTGCGAAAACGGTGTGGCTGATGAAGGCCAACGACAGGTGAGTGTACGTGCTCAGGGGCGCCGCGTCGAACAGACAACTACCGACCGGTCCTGTCCGGATGCTGTCCGAGTCCTGTCCGGTCCCTGAAACCCGTGTGTCCTGGCCGATTCCGGTCTGCGAGCATGGGGGCATGAGCGCTGCAACTTCTCCCACCGAGCGCCGGGTCTCGGCCCGCGTCGGTGCGATCTCCGAGTCCGCCACCCTCGCCGTCGACGCCAAGGCGAAGGCCCTCAAGGCCGCCGGGCGTCCGGTGATCGGCTTCGGCGCCGGCGAGCCCGACTTCCCGACCCCCGGGTACATCGTCGACGCCGCGGTCGAGGCCTGCCGTAACCCGAAGTACCACCGCTACACCCCGGCCGGCGGGCTCCCCGAGCTCAAGGCCGCCATCGCGGAGAAGACGCTGCGCGACTCGGGCTACGAGGTCGACCCCGCCCAGGTCCTGGTCACCAACGGCGGGAAGCAGGCCATCTACGAGGCCTTCGCCGCGATCCTGGACCCGGGCGACGAGGTCATCGTCCCCGCCCCGTACTGGACGACCTACCCCGAGTCCATCCGCCTGGCGGGCGGCGTCCCGGTCGAGGTCGTGGCCGACGAGACCAGCGGCTACCGGGTCTCCGTCGAGCAGCTCGAGGCCGCCCGTACCGAGCGCACCAAGGTCGTCCTGTTCGTCTCGCCGTCCAACCCGACCGGCGCCGTCTACAGCGCGGCCGACACCGAGGCGATCGGCCGCTGGGCCGTCGAGCACGGCCTGTGGGTCATGACCGACGAGATCTACGAGCACCTGGTCTACGGCGACGCGACGTTCACCTCGCTCCCGGCGGTCGTGCCCGAGCTGCGCGACAAGTGCATCGTGGTCAACGGCGTGGCCAAGACCTACGCCATGACCGGCTGGCGGGTGGGCTGGATCATCGGCCCCAAGGACGTCGTGAAGGCCGCGACCAACCTGCAGTCGCACGCCACCTCCAACGTGAGCAACGTCGCCCAGGTCGCCGCGCTGGCCGCCGTCTCCGGTTCGCTGGACGCGGTGGCGGAGATGCGGACCGCCTTCGACCGCCGCCGCCGGACGATCGTGCGCATGCTCAACGAGATCGAGGGCCTGTACTGCCCCGAGCCCGAGGGCGCGTTCTACGTGTACCCGTCGGTGAAGGCCCTGCTGGGCAAGGAGATCCGCGGCAGGCGCCCGGCCGACTCGGTCGAACTGGCCGCCCTCGTCCTGGACGAGGCGGAGGTCGCCGTCGTACCCGGCGAGGCGTTCGGTACGCCCGGCTACCTCCGGCTGTCGTACGCCCTGGGCGACGACGACCTCGTCGAAGGTGTCTCGCGGATCCAGAAGCTGCTGGGCGAGGCCCGCGACTGATCGGCGTACTCACCGCGAGTGAGTCGGCCCCCGGTTCCGGCCGGGGGCCGGTTTTTTTGTTCGACGGGCAACTCAGGAGGGAATCCGGCTACCGCTCGGCGGGGTCTCTGCGGCAAGATCCTGAGATGGAGCGTGACGTACGGCTGTTGCCCAAGGCCCACCTGCACCTGCACTTCACCGGCTCGATGCGGCCCACGACGCTGCTCGAACTGGCGGACAAGTACGGGGTCCGCCTGCCCGATGCGCTGACCGGCGGCGAGCCGCCCCAGCTGCGTGCGACCGACGAGCGCGGCTGGTTCCGCTTCCAGCGCCTCTACGACATCGCCCGCTCCTGCCTGCGCGCCCCGGAGGACATACAGCGGCTGGTGCGCGAGACCGCCATGGAGGACGTCGCGGACGGCTCCGGGTGGCTGGAGATCCAGGTCGACCCGACCTCGTACGCCCCGCTGCTCGGCGGTCTCATCCCGGCCATCGAGATCATTCTGGACGCCGTGGACAGCGCGGCCCGCGAGACCGGGCTCGGGATCCGGGTCCTGATCGCGGCGAACCGCATGAAGCACCCGCTGGACGCCCGGACGCTGGCCCGGCTGGCCGTGCGGTACGCCGACCGCGGGGTCATCGGCTTCGGGCTCTCCAACGACGAGCGCCGGGGGATGGCCCGCGACTTCGACCGTGCCTTCGCCATCGCCCGGGAGGGCGGGCTGCTGGCGGCGCCGCACGGCGGCGAACTCGCCGGCCCCTCCAGCGTCCGGGACTGCCTGGACGACCTCGACGCGGCCCGGATCGGGCACGGTGTGCGCGCCGCCGAGGACCCGAGGCTGCTGGCCCGGCTCGCGGAGCGCGGCGTCACCTGCGAGGTCTGCCCCGCCTCGAACGTGGCGCTCGGCGTCTACGAGAAGCCCGCGGACATCCCCCTGCGCACTCTGTTCGACGCGGGAGTCCCCATGGCGCTCGGCGCGGACGACCCGCTGCTGTTCGGCTCCCGGCTGGCCGCCCAGTACGACCTGGTCCGCCGTCATCACGGCTTCGACGACGCGGAGCTGGCCGAGCTGGCGCGGCAGTCGGTCCGGGGCTCGGCGGCGCCCGCCGACGTCCGGCAGAAGCTGCTGAGCGGCATCGACACCTGGCTGGCCGGCTGAGCCCGGCCCGCGGTGGTGCGGCGGCGCGTACCGGCAGGCGGGAGAGCGCCGGCACGCGGCGCCGCTGCCGCTACAGGCTGACGCCGACCGTCACCGGCTCGTTGACGAGCGTGATCCCGAAGGCGTCGTGGACCCCCGCGACGACCTCACGGGCCAGGGCGAGCAGGTCCTCGGTGGTCGCGTCGCCCCGGTTGGTGAGGGCGAGGGTGTGCTTGGTGGAGATGCGGGCGGGGCCCGCCCCGTACCCCTTGGTGAAACCGGCCTTGTCGATGAGCCAGGCGGCGGAGGTCTTCACCCGGCCGTCGCCGGCCGGGTAGGCGGGGGGCTCGGTGTCCTGGCCCAGGCGGTCCTTGGCCCGGGCGAGGAAGGCGGCGTGCTCGGCCGCGTCGAGGACCGGGTTGGTGAAGAAGGAACCGGCCGACCAGGTGTCGTGGTCCTCCGGGTCGAGGACCATGCCCTTGCCGGCCCTCAGCCGCAGGACGGTCTCGCGGGCGGCCGAAACGGGGACGCGCTCCCCCTGCCGGACGCCCATGACCCGTGCCGTCTCCGGGTACAGGAGGGGCGCCGACAGACCGTCCGCGTCCTCCAGCCCGAAGCGGACCCGCAGCACCACGAAGCGGTCGGGCTCGGCCTTGAAGCGGCTGTGGCGGTAGGAGAACCCGCAGGCCTCACCGGGGAGGGTGACCGTCTCGCGGGTGTACCGGTCGTAGGCGACGACCTCGGTGATGACCGAGGACACCTCCTGGCCGTAGGCCCCCACGTTCTGGATGGGCGTCGCCCCGGCGGATCCGGGGATCCCGGCGAGGCACTCGATCCCCGCGAGGCCGGCCTCGACCGTGCGGGCCACGGCGTCGGTCCAGACCTCGCCGGCGGCCAGCTCCAGCGTCGTACCGGAGAGGTCGAGACCCTTGGTCGCGACGCGCAGGGCGATGCCGTCGAAGCCCTTGTCGCCGATGACCAGGTTGGAGCCGCCGCCGATGACCAGGAGTGGGGTGCCGCTCTCGTCGGCCTGGCTGACGGCGGCGATCACCTCGGCGTCGGTGGTGGCCGTCAGAAGGCGCTCGGCGGGGCCGCCGAGCCGGAAGGTGGTCAGGGGGGCGAGGGGGGCGTCGTGGAGTTCCTGCACGGGGACAAGAGTACGGTCCGTGGCCGCGCCGCTCGGGCGGGGCCACGGACCGTGGCGACTCGGGACGGCCGTGGTGGCTCGGGGCCGACCGGCCGTCCGGCGCTCGTGGGGTCAGGCGGCGGACCGCCGGGAACCGGAGCGGCTCAGGCCAGCCGTACGACGGCCCGGGACATGCCCAGCACCTTCTTGCCGTCGCTCGTCGCGGTCAGGTCGACCCGCACCAGGTTGTCGTCCAGCAGCGCGGCCACCTTGCCGCTGACCTCGACGGACGCGCCCGTCTCGTCGTTCGGTACGACGACCGGCTTGGTGAACCGCACCCCGTACTCGACGACGGCGCCCGGGTCACCGACCCAGTCCGTGACCACCCGGATCGCCTCGGCCATGGTGAACATGCCGTGGGCGATCACATCCGGAAGGCCGACCTCGCGTGCGAACTTCTCGTTCCAGTGGATCGGGTTGAAGTCACCCGAGGCACCCGCGTACTGCACCAGCGTCGCCCGGGTCACGGGGAAGGACTGCGCCGGCAGCTCCGTACCGACCTCGACCGATCCGTAAGCGATTCCCGCAGTCATCACGCCTCCTCGGCGGCGCGCGCCACCAGCTTCGTCCACGCGGTCACGACAAGCTCACCGGACTCGTCGTGGACCTCGCCCCTGACGTCCACGATGTCGTTGCCCGCGAGCGACTTGATGGTCTCGATCGTCGAGGTGACCGTCAGCCGGTCCCCCGCCCGCACCGGACGCGTGTACGCGAACTTCTGGTCGCCGTGCACCACGCGGCTGTAGTCCAGGCCCAGCTGCGGGTCCTGCACCACCATGCGCGCGGCCTTGAAGGTGACCGAGAAGACGAACGTCGGCGGGGCGATCACGTCCGGGTGCCCCAGAGCCTCGGCCGCTTCCGGGTCCACGTACGCGGGGTTGGCGTCCCCCACCGCCTCCGCGAACTCCCGGATCTTCTCCCGGCCGACCTCGTACGCCGGGGTGGGCGGATAGGTCCGCCCCACGAAGGACTGGTCGAGCGCCATGAGCCCGCTACCTCCTGATGAAAAGTCGAAATAGTGCGAGGAACCACCCGAGCCGTCAGGACAAAACGACACGAGGCCGCCCCCAGTGGGGACGGCCTCGTGTACGAGCCTGATTCAGCGCGTTTCGCGGTGCGCCGTGTGCGAGTTGCAGCGCGGGCAGTGCTTCTTCATCTCAAGACGGTCCGGGTTGTTACGCCGGTTCTTCTTGGTGATGTAGTTCCGCTCCTTGCACTCCACGCAGGCCAGCGTGATCTTCGGGCGGACGTCGGTGGCAGCCACGTGAGTGCTCCTTGGACGGACGGATGGACGGATGAACGCAAAAAAGAGTAGCCGATCGAAGGACCGACCCCACAATCGGCTACCGTACGTAGCGGTGACCGGACTTGAACCGGTGACACAGCGATTATGAGCCGCTTGCTCTACCGACTGAGCTACACCGCTTTGATGACGAGCTTCCCCGCCGAAGCGGGGTCACTCGATCACCAGAGCCCCAATGCGGAATCGAACCGCAGACCTTCTCCTTACCATGGAGACGCTCTACCGACTGAGCTATTGGGGCGAGCGAGGAAGACATTACACGCTCTGTCGCCGATCGCCCAAATCCGTTTCCGCCGCCCGCACCCGGCCCTTGATCGCCCCCCGGGACGCGACCGCCTCCAGCCCCTCGAACGGCCGCTGATCAGGCCTTGCTCAGGCCGTACGGCCTCCCGCCGCCCCGTCGGGCGAGCCCTCGGGACCCCGCACCTCCCGGCCCGCCCCGGAGAGCCACGTTCGTACGACTTTTCCGCTCCTCGCCGGAGCGGACCGGGTACCCCCCGAGGGTTGTCCCGCAGTTCGCGGCGGGTGCGCTGCGTCGGACACGGCACCTCGCCGCGTCGCCGGGACGTTCCCCTGCATCCCGTACGCGGACATCCCTCCGCCGTGCGACGCCCCGTGTCCGACGCCGCGCGCCGATCCACCGGGAAGTGCGGGACGCCCCTTAGGCTCGGCCCACTCCGCGTGATCTTGTCCCTCTCCCAGGAGCGCGATGCCCGACAGCCCGCCGCGGCGGCCGGACGACAGCGCGGCCGGTCCCGGCGCCCCGGCCGACACCTCCGCGCTCCTGCTCGGCGGAGCACTGCTCACGGACGGGCGCGCCGTGGACGTACGGATCCGCGGCGGCCGGATCGAGGCGGTCGGCACCGCGGGCAGCCTGACCACCCGGGGCACCCGACTGGACCTGCGCGGCTACCTCCTGCTGCCGGCCCCCGCCGAGCCGCACGCGCACAGCGACACGGCCCTCACCGCCGCCGCGGAAGGGACCGGACCGGCGTCCCACCGCCCCGAGGACGTCCGGCGACGTGCGACCGAGGCGGCTCTCCTCCAGCTCAGCCACGGCGCCACGGCGGTCCGCACCCATGTGCGCGTCGGCGACGTCCAGGGCCTCGCCTCGCTCGAAGCCGTCCTGGAGGCCCGCCGCTCCCTGCGTGGGCTCGTCGACGTGACCGTCGTCGCCGTCCCCCGGCTCCTCACCGGCGTCGCGGGCGCGGACGGCCTCGCCATGCTCCGCGAGGCCGTGGACATGGGGGCCGGGGTGGTCGGCGGCTGCCCCGACGTGGACCCCGACCCGGCGGGCTACGGGGAGGCCGTGCTGAACCTCGCCGCCGCTCGCGGCCGCCCCGTCGACCTCCACACGGATGCCGAGGACCCCGCCCGCCTCGCCCGGCTCGCCGCCATGGCCGGGGGGCTCCGCCCCGGCGTCAGCGTCGGCCCCTGCGCGAGCCTCTCCGGGCTCCCCGCCGGCACGGCGGCCCGCGCGGCCGACCAGCTGGCCGCCGCGGCGGTGACCGTGGTCTGCCTCCCGCAGGGCGGCTGCTCGGACGCCCGGGTCGCCGGAGCGGCGCCGGTCGCCCTGCTGCGGGCCGCGGGGGTGCGCGTGACCGCGGGCAGCGGCGCGCTCCGCGACGCCGCCAACGCCGTGGGCCGGGGCGACCCGCTGGAGGCGGCCTACCTCCTGGCCTCGCAGGGCGGCCTCGGCCCCGCACACGCCTACGACGCCGTCTCGTCCACCGCCAGAGCGGTCATGGGCCTGCCCGGTGTACGCGTCGAGGCCGGCTTCCCCGCCGAACTGCTCGCCGTACGCGGGGACCGGCTGTCCGGGGCGCTCTCGCTCGCGTACAGCCGGATCGTGGTGCACCGCGGACGCGTGGTGGCCCGCACCAGCGCCGTGCGCGAGTACTGCGACTCGGAGGCCACCGCCGCCCTGGACCTGCCCCGCCAGGGCCGCATCGACTCCGGCGCGGGTGGCGGGCCCTGAGCACGAGCGGGCACCGCGGCGTACCGTCGGAAGCATGCGCATTGTCATTGCAGGAGGACACGGTCAGATCGCGCTCCGGCTCGAGCGGCTGCTCGCCGCGCGCGGCGACGAAGCGGTCGGCATCATCCGCAACCCACAGCAGAGCGAGGACCTCCGCGCGGCCGGGGCCGAGCCCGTCGTGCTCGACCTCGAATCCGCCACGACCGAGGAGGTCGCCGAGGTCCTGCGGGGCGCCGACGCGGCGGTCTTCGCCGCCGGCGCCGGCCCCAGCAGCGGAACCGAACGCAAGGACACGGTGGACCGCGGCGCGGCCGTACTCTTCGCGGACGCCGCGGAACAGGCGGGCGTCCGCCGCTACGTCGTCGTCTCCTCCATGGGGGCCGACCCCGGCCATCCGGGCGACGAGGTCTTCGACGCCTACCTGAGGGCCAAGGGCGAGGCGGACGCGTACGTCCGGTCGAGGGCCGCTCTCGACTGGACGATCCTGCGCCCCGGGATGCTGGTGAACGACGCCGGTACGGGCCAGGTCCTGATGGCCGCCTCCACGGGCCGCGGCCCGGTCCCGCGCGACGACGTGGCGGCCGCGCTGCTGGAGTTGCTGGACACCCCCGCGACGGCCGGCCTGACGTTGGAGCTCATCTCGGGTGAGCTGCCGGTGACGGTCGCGGTGAAGGGCGTCGCGGGCAACTGAGCCGAACCGGGAGCCCGCTGACCGGCCGCCCCGGCCGGTGGGCTCCCGTCGTCGCCCGTACCTCCGCCGTAGTCGCCGCCGCCCCACTCGTCGGCGTACGCCGGGGTCGGCAGCGTCGAGCCGGCCGTCGTGCCGGTGCACAGCCGGGCGCAGGCCGCCCCCCGGTGGGCTCGCCGTGGCGCTTACGGCGCGGGCTGCCCGGACAGGGCGTCGCGCATCGCCTTCGCGGTGGCCCGCGGGTCGTAGCCCTCGGGGACGCCTTCGACCAGGATGATGTCGCCCGCGATGTGCCGCGAGCGCAGCGGCGCGATCTCCTGGTACGCGGGCGAGTCCCACCACGCACGCGCCTCGGCGATCCCGGGGAAACCGATGACGACGACGGCCCCGGCCCAGCTGCCCTCCCGCACCTCGTGCGGCGTGGCGTGCACGAGGAAGCGGCCGCCGTACGGCTCGAAGGTTCCGGGAATGCGCTCGATGTACTCGGCGATCTCGGGGTGGGGGGCGGCGTCGTGCAGATGAGCTATGGCGTAGGCGGGCATGGTGTCTTTCCCGTCGGTCGGGCTCCGTACGCCGGAGATCGTGGCACGGCGGTGGTCCGGGGGTCGATGACCTGGGAGGTAAGGCGAACCGGCCGGGAGTGTGCCCGTCCCGCCGGAGCCGCCGCGGGAGGCGGTGGCGTCGCAGGAGGCGGTGGCGTCGCAGGAGGCGGTGGCGTCGCGGGAGGCGGTGGCGTCGCGGTGGTCCCGGGTGCCGGCCGGTCCCGGGGACGGGTGGTGGCCGGGCGGAGCCGGCCGGGGGCCTCGGTGGCCGTCAGCGCCCCGTCTCCCGAGGCCCCCGACGAGCGCGGGACGGGATCAGAACGCGTACCGGATCCGCAGCCACGGTGTGTGCGTCCTCGTCAGCTCCCTCAGGCTGCCGAGGGCCTCGCGCTTGACCTCGCGGGCGTAGCGCACGTTGAGGGCGCCGTTCTCCGAGCGTTTCGCCTCCTGCGCCGTCGGCTGCCACAGAACGTCCTCGGCCCGCGGGTGCCAGCCGAGGTTGACCTCGTGGAGCTGCTGGTTGTGGGTCAGCATGATGATCTCCGCCGCCGCCTGCTCCTTGACCCGGGCGGGGAGGACGTCGTCGAGGTGGACGAGCAGCTGGGCCCAGTCGTGCCGCCAGCCGGGGCGCAGCACCACCGGTGAGAGGTTGAAGTGCACCTCGTAGCCCGCGTCGACGAAGTCGGCCGCGGCGGCGATACGGTCCGCGACCGGGCTGGTGCGGATGTCCAGAAGGCGGGAGTCGTCGGCGGGCATCACCGAGAAACGCACCCGGGTACGGCCGCGGGGGTCGAGCGCGAGCAGGTCCGGGTTGACGAACTTGGTGGCGAACGACGCCTTCGCGGTGGGCAGCCCCCGGAACGCGGCGACGAGGTCGGCCGTGTTGTCGCTGACGAGGGCGTCGACGGAACAGTCGCCGTTCTCGCCGATGTCGTACACCCAGGCCTGCGGGTCGCACTGGTTGGGCTGCCGTTTCGGGCCCTGTGCGTGTACGTGCCGTCTGACGTGGGCGACGATCGCCTCGATGTTGGTGAACAGCGTGATGGGGTTGGCGTAGCCCTTGCGGCGGGGGACGTAGCAGTAGGCGCAGGCCATGGCGCAGCCGTTGGAGGCGCCGGGGGCGATCCAGTCGGCCGACCTGCCGTTGGGCCGGGTCGCCAGGGTCTGTCTGACCCCCAGGACCAGGGTCTCGGTCTTGACGCGGGCCCAGCGCTCGACGTTGCCCTCGTTCCCGTGCAGCGAGGGGATGCGCCAGTGGCTGGGCACCTCGGTGACGGGCACTCCCGGCAGTCTTGCCAGGATCTGCCGGCCACGGGGGGCGGCGAGCGCGGCGGGTTCGGCGTACACCTCCCGGATGTCCAGCATCCGTCTCGCCCGGGGGCTGTCACGGAATCCGCCGTCCGCCGGCGGGGAGGCGTCCTCCCAGTCGAAGAGCGCCGGCTGCTCGGGCCCTTCCGGCGGCAGCCCTGCGGGACGAGGGTTCACGGCTCTGCCCCTGTTCCTGTTCCTGTTCCAGGTGCGCGTTCGGGTTCCTGGCACGCCCGGCCTCCGGGGAGCCCGTACCGAGCCGTTCCCGGTGCGAGGTCCATGGCGCGGGCCGGACGTGTCCGCGGACGGGTTCGAGAGTACGCCCGGGTACCGCGGGGAGGAGCCCGCCCCGCGGTCGGACGCGCACCCCGGCGGCGCGTCCGGCCGCGGGCACCGGGTGCTGTCCGCCGGAGGGCCGGCCGCTGAGCCAGGGCCGCCCCCCGGGACCCGGTCCGACGGAGTGTCGGCGCGCGGGCGGCGACGGAGACTGGCAGCATCGGCCGGGCGGGAGGCCCGTGGCCACGGTGGCTAGCGGTACGGCCACGCCGGTCCCCCTCTCCGGCCGCTGCGCCGGCCCCTTCGACCCGCCCTCGCCCCGGTCGCGCCGTCAGCCCGGCGCCGCGCCCTTGCGCGGGCCTTTGGCCGCGAGAGGCGGAACTCCATGACGCCACGCCCCCACTGGCTGTTCGGCGACCAGCTCGGCCCGCATTTCCTGGACCCGCGCCATGGCGGCCCCGACGTACGGGCCCCGGTGGTCATGATCGAGGCACGCTCGGTGCTGCGCCGGCGCCGTTTCCACCGCGCCAAGGCCCACCTCGTGCTGTCGGCGATGCGGCACCGTGCGGCCGAACTCGGAGACCGGGTCACCTACGTCCGGGCCGAGACGTACGCCGAAGGCCTGGAGCGTGCCCTCGGCCGCCCGGTACCCCGCAGGCCGGGCCGGCAGGACGGGGCCACGGGCCCCTCGGAGGAGCGCGGCGTCGGCGACCGGCTGACGGTCTGCGGCCCCACCTCGCGCCGGGCCCGGGATTTCGCCGGTGCGCTGGAGGGTGTGGAGACGCTGCCGCCGAGGGGCTTCATGGTGAGCCAGGACGACTTCGCCGCCTGGGCCGGCCGGAGCAGCGGGCAAGGCCTGCGGCTGGAGGGCTTCTACCGCTGGGTGCGCGAGCGCCACGACCTGCTCATGGACGGCGACGGACCTGCCGGCGGGCGGTGGAACCTGGACCACGAGAACCGTGAAGCCCCGCCGCGGGGGCGGGAGACCCTCGAGGTCCGGGGCCCCTGGCAGCCCCGCGAGGACGCCATCGACGAGGAGGTCCGCCACGACCTCGACCGCTGGGAGCGGGACGGCGACGTCTCTTTCGTGGGCCGCGACGGCCCGAGGCGCTTCCCCGCCACCCGTCGCGAGGCGCTGTCCGCGCTGCGCCACTTCGTCACCCACCGCCTGCCGGAGTTCGGGCGGTACGAGGACGCCATGCTCGCGGCCGACCCGGTGATGAGCCACAGTCTCCTGTCCGCCCCCCTGAACCTCGGCCTCCTCGACCCGGCCGAGTGCGTGGAGCGGGCCGAAGGCGCCTACCGCGCCGGCGAGGCCCCCCTCAACAGCGTCGAGGGCTTCGTACGGCAGATCGCCGGCTGGCGCGAGTACGTCTGGCACCTGTACTGGCACTTCGGGGAGGGCTACCGCCACCGCAACGCACTGCATCACACCGCCCCGCTGCCCGACTGGTTCCTCGACCTGGACGCCGACGCGGTCACCGCGAACTGTCTGTCCACCGTGCTCGCACAGGTGCGGGACACCGGCTGGACCCACCACATCCCCCGCCTGATGGTGCTCGGCAGCCGCGCACTTCAGGACGGCTGGGATCCGGCGGCCGTCACCGACTGGTTCCACCGCTGCTTCGTCGACGGCTACGACTGGGTCATGCTGCCCAACGTCACCGGCATGTCCCAGTACGCCGACGGGGGCCTCATGACCACGAAGCCGTACACCTCCGGCGGCGCGTACATCAACAGGATGAGCGACCTGTGCGGGCCGTGTGCCTACCGCCCGGCGCACCGCACCGGGGACGACGCCTGCCCCTACACGGCCGGCTACTGGGCCTTCCTCCACCGCCACCGCACGCGTCTCGCGGCGAACCACCGCACCGCTCGCGCCGTCCGCGGCCTCGACCGGCTCACCGACGTGCAGGAAGTCCTCGACACGGCGGCCCGGCGGGGGTCCGCACCCCCCTGAACCACCTGCGGCGCCCCGTTCGCCTTGTCCGCCCCGCACACATGCAGAAACCCCGCCCGACCTGCGGTTGAAGCAGGTCGGACGGGGTTTCCCGTCCTGTGGCGGCGCCAGGGTTCGAACCTGGGTAGGCTGAGCCGGCAGATTTACAGTCTGCTCCCTTTGGCCACTCGGGCACACCGCCTCGAACGACGCGTCGGAGATCCGTTCGGGGCTCCTTGGCGACGACGTAAACGATACCCGATGCTCAGGGGTGCTCCGCCACCCGATTGATCAGTGCTCCGGGTGCGCGGGGATGGCTAGGCTTTGTGCCGTACCCAACGCTTACGACACAAGGAGCCACACGTCATGGCCGACTCCAGTTTCGACATCGTCTCGAAGGTCGAGCGGCAGGAGGTCGACAACGCCCTCAACCAGGCCGCCAAGGAGATCTCCCAGCGTTACGACTTCAAGGGCACGGGTGCCTCGATCGCATGGTCCGGCGAGAAGATCCTCATGGAGGCGAACGGCGAGGAGCGGGTCAAGGCGATCCTCGACATCTTCCAGTCCAAGCTGATCAAGCGCGGGATCTCGCTGAAGTCGCTGGACGCGGGCGAGCCGCAGCTGTCCGGCAAGGAGTACAAGATCTTCGCCACGATCGAGGAGGGCATCTCCCAGGAGAACGCCAAGAAGGTGGCGAAGATCATTCGCGATGAGGGGCCCAAGGGCGTCAAGGCGCAGGTCCAGGGCGATGAGCTGCGGGTCAGCTCGAAGAGCCGGGACGACCTGCAGGCGGTTCAGGCGTTGCTGAAGGGCAAGGACTTCGACTTCGCCGTGCAGTTCGCCAACTACCGGTAGCCGGGCCGCTGCCGTGTGCAGCGGTGGGGAGCGGGGCGGCCCGTGCCGGACGGCACGGGCCGCCCCGCTCCCGTCGTAGGGTGCGCCATGTCCGAATACCGCCGGTCTCGGGCTTCCGGGGACCGCAGACTCGGCGGTGCAGGGACATGGGCGGACCGGTTGCGGGGCCCGCCGGACAGGGAGCGTGAGGCATGACGGCGACGGTGTACACGAGGGTCGACAGCCCGCTGGGTGAGCTGCTGCTGGTGGGTGGGGAGCGTGCGGACGCGGCCGGCGGGGTGGCTCTCGCCTCGCTGTCCCTGCCGGAGCAGAAGGGAGCCGCGGTCGTGCGGGAGGACTGGCGGCACGCGCCGGAGGCGTTCACCTCGATCACCGGGCAGCTGGCGGACTACTTCGAGGGGCGGCTGACCCGCTTCGACATCCCGTACGCGGACCGCGTGGGCACCGAGTTCCAGCAGCGGGTCTGGAAGGCCGTCGACGCCATTCCGTACGGGCAGACGGTGTCGTACGGGCAGATCGCCGCGCAGGTGGGGTCCCTGGGGGCCGGGGTGCGGGCGGTCGGTACGGCGATCGGGCGCAATCCGCTACTGGTGGTCCGCCCGTGTCACCGCGTGATCGGGGCGGACGGGGCTCTGCGGGGCTATGCCGGCGGGGTGGGGCGCAAGGAGCAGCTGCTGGGGCTGGAAGGTGCGCTGCCGGCGCCGCGGTGAGCAGGGGGCACGGGAATGGCCGTACCGCCGTGCGGACGTGTCACGACGCGGCGAATCCCGGCCCGGTCAGCGGCGGTCGCGGGAGTGGCCGAAGAGCAGACGGTAGGCGATCAGCAGGACCAGGGATCCGGCGATGGCCGCGACCCATGTGGCCGTGTCGTAGAAGTCGGTCGAGATCGGGCGGTCGAGGAAGCGGGACGACAGCCAGCCACCGAGGAAGGCGCCCACGATGCCGATCAACGTGGTGCCCACGATCCCGCCCGGGTCGCGGCCGGGCAGCAGCAGCTTGGCTATGGCGCCTGCCAGGAGACCGAGGATGATCCAGCTGATGATGCTCATGATCACGAACCTACCCGTCACTTGATCCTGTATTCCAGGACGCGTGACGGGCGGTCGTGGTTGCCGGACGGTCGTGGTTCCCGGACCGTCCTGGTTTTCGGGCCGCCCCGGTCCCGGACGGGCGCGGTGGCGGGGCGGCTCCTGCCCCGTTTGCCGGCCTTACCGGGTGGCGAAGGCCTGGTCGGTGCGGACGATCTCCTTGCCGAAGGGCATCAGCGAGACCGGGATGAGCTTGAAGTTGGCGATGCCCAGCGGGATTCCGATGATGGTGACGCACAGGGCGATACCGGTGAAGATGTGGCCGAGCGCGAGCCACCAGCCGGCCAGGATCACCCAGAGGATGTTCCCGATGAGGGAGGGGCTGCCCGCGTCGCGGCGGTCGACCACGGTGTAGCCGAAGGGCCAGAGCGCGTACACGCCGATGCGGAACGCGGCGACCCCGAAGGGGATGCCGATGATCGTGATGCACAGGAGGAGGCCCGCGGCGACGTAGCCGAGGAACATCCAGAAGCCGCACAGGACCAGCCATATGACGTTCAGGATTGTGTTCACGGTCGATACCCTGCCATCTGCTCGAGTCGGGCGATGCGTTCCGCCATGGGCGGGTGGGTGGAGAACATCTTGGACATGCCCTGGCCGGGGCGGAACGGGTTCGCGATCATCATGTGGCTCGCGGTCTCGATCCTCGGTTCGGGCGGCAGCGGAAGCTGAGCGGTGCCGGCTTCCAGCTTGCGCAGGGCGCCGGCGAGGGCGAGCGGGTCGCCGGTCAGCTGGGCGCCGGAGGCGTCGGCCTCGTACTCCCGGGAGCGGCTGACGGCGAGCTGGATGACGGAGGCGGCGAGGGGGCCGAGGATCATCACCAGCAGCATCCCGACGAGGCCGGGGCCCTCGTCGTCGTCGGACCGGCCTACCGGGATGAGCCAGGCGAAGTTGACCAGGAACATGACGACGGAGGCGAGTGCGCCCGCGACGGACGAGATGAGGATGTCGCGGTTGTAGACGTGGCTGAGCTCGTGGCCGAGAACGCCGCGCAGCTCCCGCTCGTCGAGGATCTGGAGGATGCCCTCGGTGCAGCAGACGGCGGCGTTGCGCGGGTTGCGGCCGGTGGCGAACGCGTTGGGCGCCTGCGTCGGGGAGATGTAGAGCCGGGGCATGGGCTGGCGGGCGGCCGTCGAGAGCTCCCGGACCATGCGGAAGAGCTGCGGCGCCTCGAATTCGCTGACCGGCCGGGCCCGCATGGCGCGCAGGGCCAGTTTGTCGCTGTTCCAGTACGCGTAGGCGTTGGTGGCGAGCGCGACGAGCAGGGCGACGATCAGGCCCGTACGTCCGAAGAGACTGCCGATGACGATGATGAGCGCGGACAGTCCCCCGAGGAGTACTGCGGTTTTCAGCCCGTTGTGCCGGCGGTGCACGGTACGCCCTCCAAGTGGTGCGGTAGGGGAACCCTTGCTCGGTGGTGCTCCACTCCCAGTGGAAGCTCCCGTACCGGTCAACGCGAGGCGGCGGGAGCTAGTTCCCTTGTGCGGCGGGGCGGGGCACAGGGCGAAGGGGCGGATCGGGTCCCGGGTGGACCGATCCGCCCCTGGGCCGTGCGTGTGGCGTACGCCCGCCGGGCCGGCGCAGGGGCGCGTCCGCCGTGCGGAGGGTGCCTGTCCGCCCGTGGCGGCTGCGCCGCGGGCCGGTGGCGGGCGGGGTCAGCGCTGGGCCGGGAGGCCGGCGAGTGCGCGGGCCTCCGGGTCCGGCTCGACGTCGCTGGTGCAGTGGCCGCAGCGGGTGGCGATGGCGGGGATCTCGGTGAAGCAGCGCGGGCAGTCGCGCAGCGCGGCCTTGATGTCGGCCTGCTTCTCGTCCTCCTTGGCCGTGAAGCGGTTCTGCACCTGAGCCATGGGGACGACGACCAGGAAGTAGAGCACGGCGGCCGTGATGACGAAGGCGATGGCCGCGCTGACGAAGAGACCGTACGGGAACTTCACCCCGTCGACCGTGAAGACGGCCTTGCTGAAGTCGCCCGTCCCCCGGGTGAAGAGGCCGATCAGAGGAACGATGAACGCGTTGCTGAAGCCGGTGACGACTGCGGTGAACGCGGCTCCGACGGCGAGGCCGATGGCCATGGAGATGACGTTTCCGCGCAGGATGAAGTCTTTGAACCCGTTCAGCACCGCTTTGCTCCTTGTTGCTCTGTTCAGGTGACGCGTGCACGCAAGACGATGCCCTGTGCGCGCACGCGTGGGCAAGCCGATCTTCCTGCGGTTCAGGGGGTCGTGCGCGCGAGGCTCAGAAGAGGCTGACGGCGGCGAAGCGGAGTACCAGCTGGGGGGCTCCGGAGAGGACGAGCGCGGCTGCCGCGGTGAGCACGATCACTGAGGTCAGAGGTGCCGGGACGGCGAGTGTGGGGGCGACGGGTGCCTGCTCGCTCCCGGGTGCGCCTTCCGGGGCGCGGAAGAGTGCCGCCGTCCACCGGAGGTAGTAGTAGAGGGCGATCACCACGTTGACGGCCATGACCACGGCGAGCCAGCCGAGCCCTGCGTCGACGGCCGCCGAGAACACGGTGACCTTGGCGAAGAGGCCGATGACACCGGGTGGCAGTCCGGCCAGGCAGAGCAGGAAGAAGGCCATGGCGAGGGCCGCCACGGGGCGGGTGGCGTACAGGCCGCGGTAGTCGGAGAGGCGGTTGCCGGGGTGGGCGCGTGCGACGAGGGCGGCCACGGCGAACGCCCCGAGGTTCACGACGGCGTACATGAGGGCGTACGCGACGGTGGAGCCGATCTGCTCGTCGCTGGAGTACGCGGCGGCCGCGACGGGGACGAGGAGGTAGCCGGCCTGGCCGACGGACGACCAGGCCAGGAGGCGTACGGCGCTGCGGGCGCGGGTGGCGCTCTGCCGGAGTGCGGCCACGTTCCCGACGGTCATGGTGAGGGCGGCGAGGACCGCCAGGGCGGGCCCCCAGACGTCGGCGTACGCGGGGAAGCCGATCACGGTGACCAGGATCAGCCCGGAGAAGCCGACCGCCTTGCCGACCACGGAGAGGTAGGCGGCGATGGGGAGCGGGGCGCCGACGTAGGTGTCGGGCACCCAGAAGTGGAAGGGCGCGGCGGCCGTCTTGAAGGCGAAGCCGACGAGCGTGAGGACGACTCCGGCCTCGGCGAGGACGTCGAACCGGCCGGGTACGTCGTCGAGGCGGGCCGCGATCTCCGTGAGGTGCAGGGTGCCGGTCGTCGCGTAGACGAAGCTGACTCCCAGGAGCATGACGGCGGTGGCGACGACGGAGGACAGGAAGAACTTCAGGGCCGCCTCGGAGGAGCGGCGGTCACCGCGTTTGATGCCGACGAGGGCGAAGGCGGGGAGCGAGGCGACTTCGAGGGCGACGACGAGGGTGGCGAGGTCGCGGGCGGCGGGCAGCAGCGCGGCGCCCGCCGCGGAGGACAACAGCAGGAACCAGAACTCGCCCGCCGGGAGCCTGCGGGTGTCGCCGATCGACAGCAGGGCGGTGAGCAGTGCGCCGCCGAGCACGAGGGCCTGGATGACGAGGGAGAAGTGGTCGGCCGTGTAGCTGCAGGCCTGCGTCCCGGTGGTGAGGCAGAAGGTGGAGCGGTCTCCGGCGCGCAGTGGGACGAGCAGGGCGAGTGCGGCGACGAGACCGGCGACGGCTCCGTAGCCGAGCAGCGGCTTGCGCCGCTCCGGGACGAAGAGGTCGGCGACGAGGACGAGCAGCGCCACGGACGCGGCGGTGACGGGAGGCGCGACGGCGAGCCAGTCGACGGACTGGACGAGGCTCGCGGCCCCGGTTGCGCTGTCGGCTGCCACGGTCACGACTTGCCTCCTGCGAGGAGCTTCTGGACGGCCGGGTCGGTGAGGCCGAGGAGGACGGCCGGCCAGAGTCCGGCGAGGACGGTGAGGGCGGCGAGCGGGGTCCAGGCGGCGAGTTCGTAGCGCTGGATGTCGGCGAGCGCGTGCGCCTGTCCACGGTTCCCGCCCATGCAGACACGGCGTACGACCATGAGCATGTACGCGGCGGTGAGCAGGGTGCCGAGGGCGCCGAGGGACATGTACGTGAGGAAGGCGGGGCGGCTGAGGCCCTCGGCGGGGTCGAAGGCGCCGAACAGGGTGAGCATCTCCCCCCAGAACCCGGCCAGGCCGGGGAGACCGAGTGAGGCGATGGCCGCGAAGGCGAGCAGACCGCCCAGGCGGGGCGCCCGGCCGTAGAGGGCGGCCCCGGTCGCTCCCGAGAGGGTGTCCAGATCGGCTGTGCCGTAACGGTCCTTGACGGCTCCGACCAGGAAGAACAGCAGACCGGTGATGAGGCCGTGGGCGATGTTGGCGAACAGGGCGCCGTTGACTCCGGTGGGGGTCATGGTCGCGATACCGAGGAGGACGAATCCCATGTGGCCCACGGACGAGTAGGCGATGAGGCGCTTGAGATCGCCTCGGGCGCCGGGGCGGACGAGCGCGAGGCAGGCGAGGGATCCGTAGATGATCCCGACGACGGCGAACGCGGCGAGATACGGCGCGAAGGTCCGCATCCCGTCGGGGGCGACGGGGAGCAGGATACGGACGAATCCGTATGTACCCATCTTCAGCAGGACGCCGGCGAGAAGCACGGAGCCCACGGTCGGGGCGGCGGTGTGGGCGTCGGGGAGCCAGCTGTGCAGCGGCCACATGGGGGTTTTCACCGCGAGGCCGACACCGATGGCCAGTACCGCGGTGACCTGCACGGACGCGGTGAGGCCGCGGCCGTTGTCAGTGGCGAGTGCCACCATGTCGAACGTGCCGCTCTTCAGCCCGACGAGGAGCAGTCCCAGCAGCATGACCACGGAACCGAGCAGCGTGTAGAGGATGAACTTCCAGGCGGCGGGCTGCTTCCGGTCGCCGCCCCAGCGGGCGATGAGGAAGTACATCGGGATGAGGACCATCTCGAAGGCCAGGAAGAACAGCAGCAGGTCGAGGACGGCGAAGGTCGCCAGTGTGCCGGACTCGAGGAGGAGGACGAGTGCGACGAAGCCCTTCGCGGAGGGACCTGCGGGGAGCTTGAAGTAGCTGTGGAGCGCGCAGAGGAAGGTCAGCAGCGCGGTGAGGACGAGGAGGGGGAGCGAGATGCCGTCCGTACCGAGGTGGATCCGCACGTCGAGTGCCGGGATCCAGCTGATGTCCGTGGTGGCCTGCATCCTCGACGGGTTGCCGTGGTCGAATCCGGCGGCCAGCAGGAGAGCGGCGAGCAGGACCGCGCCGGTCACGGTGACGCCGTGGCGGAGTACGGCCTGGCCGGGGTCCCTGCCCTTGAGTCCGGGCGGGGCGGGCAGCAGCGCGGCGGCCGCGCCGAGGAGCGGCGCGACGACGACGAACGCCAGAAGGAACTGCATCACGGATGCGCTGATATCGATCATGGCTCACGCCCCGGCGTTGACGTTGGCGAAGACGACGGCGGCGATCGCCAGGACGAGGGTTCCGGCGAGCATCGCGCCCAGGTAGGTCTGCACGTTGCCCGTCTGTGCGCGGCGGACCGCCGCGCCGAGTCCGCGGGCGAGGGTGCCGGAGCCGCGTACGTAGGTGTCGACGACCTCGCGGTCCAGGAAGCGGACGAGGAGGGCGGCGGCCCGGACGGGGCGTACGAAGAGCGCCGTGCAGAGGGCGTCGAGGTGGAATCCGGTGACCGCGTGGCGGTGCAGGCGGCCGAGCAGGAGGCGGCCGGGGTCCGAGGGGTCGGGGGCCCCCGCGATGGTGCCGTAGGCGGCGGTGTGCGACGTCATCGCCTCGGCTTCCACGAGGGCCGGTTCGGCGTCGGGGTGGGCGGCGACCGCGCCCACCGGGGGCCGGCCGGCGAGCGTGGCGGTGTGGCGCCAGGCCCCGTAGGTGACGAGTCCGCCGACGAGGCCGATGCCGGTGGACAGGACGGCGGTCGTGAGGGTGGGGGTGAGGCTGTGTCCGTCGAACCAGTCGGTCAGGGCTCCGGCCGTGAGGCCGAAGGCGATCGTGGGAACGGCGAGCACCCACAGGACGGAGGTCATCGCGGCGGGCTGCTTGCCGTGGTCGGGCACCTCGGCGCCGCGTCCGCGGAAGGTGAGGAGCCACAGGCGGGTGGCGTAGGCGGCGGTCAGCAGCGCGGCGGCGAGTCCGGCGACGAGCACCGTCCAGCCCGCCGCCGCCGGGGCCACGGTGCGGTCGCCGAGGGCGGTGTGCTCGGCGGCGACCAGTACGGCTTCCTTGGAGAAGAAACCGGCGAAGGGCGGGATGGCGGCGAGCGCGAGCAGGGCGACGGTCATCGTCCAGTAGGCGTCGGGGATGCGCGTGGCCAGGCCGCTCATGCGGGACATGGCGGCGAGTGAGTTGGTCCCCGCTGCGTGGATGACGACACCCGCGGCGAGGAAGAGGACGGCTTTGAACGCGCCGTGCGACAGGAGGTGGAAGACGGCGGCTCCGCGGTCGCCGACGGCCAGGGCACCGGACATGTAGCCGAGCTGGCCGATGGTCGAGTAGGCGAGGACGCGTTTGATGTCGTCCTGCGCGAGGGCGGCCAGCCCCGACCCGATCATCGTGACGGCCGCCATCACGGCGAGGACGACGAGCGCCGCGCCGGAGGCGGCGAAGACGGGAAGGAGCCGGGCGACGAAGTAGATGCCGGCGGCGACCATCGTCGCGGCGTGGATGAGCGCGGAGACGGGGGTGGGGCCGGCCATCGCGTCGGGCAGCCAGGTGTGCAGGGGGAACTGGGCGGACTTGCCGGCGACGCCCGCGAGCAGCAGCAGCGCGATGAGGGTGGGGTGGTCGAGTCCGCCGTTACCGACGGCGGCCAGGATGCCGGTGATGCGGAAGGTGCCGGTGTCCGCCGCCAGGGCGAACAGGCCGATGAGGAAGGGCACGTCACCGAGCTTGGTGACGAGGAAGGCCTTCAGGGAGGCGGCACGAGCCTCGGGCGTCTCCCAGTAGTGGCCGACCAGGAAGTACGAGCAGATGCCCATGATCTCCCAGCCGACCAGGAGCACCATCAGGTCGCCCGAGTAGACGACGAGCAGCATCGCGGAGGTGAAGAGGGAGACGAGGGCCGCGTACGAGGGGTAGCGGGCGTCGTCCTTCAGATAGGCGGTCGAGTAGACCTGGACGCAGGTCGCGACGAGTCCGACGAGCACGGCGACGAGGACGGCGAAGCCGTCGAGGTGCAGGGCGAGGTCGATGGGGACCGAGCCGGTGGGCGTGAGCTGGGTCGCGGCGTCGACGGCACGCCCACCGCCCTGGCGTGCGGCGACGACGGCGGCGATGACGGCTGCGAGGAGGGTGGGCAGCACGGCGAGGGGCCGGACCAATCCGGGGACGGTCCTGCCGAACAGGAGTCCGGCGGCGGCGCCCAGGAAGGGGAGGAGGGGGACGAGGACGGCAAGGGTCGTGGTGGTCACGCGGTGGCCTCCGCCTTCTTTGCCTTCCCTGCCGGAGCAGTGGCCTGGTCTGCGGTGCCGTCGGCGGCGTCCTCGTCGTCGGGGAGCGCTTCCGCGGCGTCGGTCTCGGCGGTGTCGCGGAGCCGGTCGATGTCCGAGCTGCCGCGGTTGCGGTAAACGGCCAGGACGATTGCCAGGCCGATACCGATCTCGGCTGCGGCGAGGGCGATCGTGAAGAGGGTGAGGGCCTGCCCGGAGTGGAGTGCGTCGCGAAGCCAGACGTCGAAGGCGACGAGGTTGAGGTTGACCGCGTTGAGCATCAGCTCGACGGACATCAGGACGAGGATCGTGTTGCGGCGGGCGAGCACGCCGTACAGCCCGACGCAGAAGAGGAGGACGGCGAGGACGGCGGGATAGGCGAGATGCATCAGCTCGTGCCCTCCCGGTCCGTGCGGGAGCCGGCTTCCGGCACCGCGTCGGGGGCCGCTTCCCCGTCCTCGGCGGGCGTGGCCGCCCGGTCGTCGCCCGGCGCGGCTCCCCCGACGGTGCGCGGCGCCGCTCCCCGGTCCTTGCCGGGGAGCGTCCCCCGGTCCTTGCGGGACAGGACGATCGCACCGACGAGGGCGGCGAGCAGGAGGACGGACAGGGCTTCGAACGGCAGGACCCAGTGCCGGAAGAGAAATGCTCCGGTGGCCTGGGTGGAGCCCTGGGCGGGGCCGTCCAGGTCGATCCATGTCGTACGGAAGGCGTCCGCGACGACCCAGACCAGTACGGCGGCCGAGGCCCCGGCCACGCCTGCGGCGATCCACCGGTTGTCCGAGTCGGCGTCCGGGGAGCGGCCGATGGGGGCGCGGGTGAGCATGAGCCCGAAGAGAAGGAGGACGACGATCGAGCCGACGTAGATCAGGACCTGCACCCAGGCGATGAACTCGGCCGTGAGCAGGAGGTACTCGACGGCCAGGCCGCCGAGCGCCACGACGAGCCACAGGGCGGCGTGCACGAGTTGCTTGGTCGTGACGGTGACGAGGGCCGCGCCGAGGGTGGCGAGGCCGACGAGGACGAAGGCGATCTCCACACCGGTCGGCGACAGGAACCCGGGATGGCCGGCGGCTGCGGGGATCACTTCCCTCCTCCCTGCTCGCTGTCCTGGGCCCGGAGCTTGTCGGCCGTCTTACGGGCGGCGGCGATCTCCTTCGGTTCCTCGGCCGCCGCGTCGAGTGCGGGCGGCTCGGGCACGGTCCACATCCACTCACGGAGCTTGTCGCGCTCGTGGGTGAGCTCGAGGATGTCCGTCTCCGCGTACTCGAACTCCGGTGACCAGAAGAGCGCGTCGAAAGGACACACCTCGATGCAGATTCCGCAGTACATGCAGAGGGCGAAGTCGATCGCGAAGCGGTCCAGGACGTTGCGGCTGCGCTCACGGCCGCCGGGGGCGGCGGCGGGCACCGTCTCCTTGTGGGAGTCGATGTAGATGCACCAGTCGGGGCACTCACGGGCGCAGAGCATGCAGACCGTGCAGTTCTCCTCGAACAGACCGATGACACCGCGACTGCGGGGCGGCAGCTCGGGCTGGACGTCCGGGTACTGGGCGGTGACCGTGCGCTTCGTCATGGTGCGCAGGGTGACGGCGAGGCCCTTGGCCAGGCCTGAGCCGGGGATCGGGGGCACTAGTCGATCGCCACCTTCACGATGCCCGTGAGCGCGATCTGCGCGAGGGCGAGAGGGATGAGCACGGTCCAGGCGAGCTTCTGCAACTGGTCCTCGCGCAGCCGGGGGTAGGTGACACGGAGCCAGATGACGACGAACGCCAGCACGGCGGTCTTGAGCAGGGTCCAGACCCAGCCGAGACCGTCGGCGCCGAGCGGGCCGTGCCAGCCGCCGAGGAACAGGACGGTGGTCAGCCCGCACAGGACGACGATGCCGGCGTACTCGGCGAGGAGGAACAGGGCGAAGCGGAGGCCCGAGTACTCGGTGTACGCGCCGAAGATGATCTCCGAGTCGGCGACCGGCATGTCGAAGGGGGGACGCTGGAGTTCGGCGAGCCCGGCCACGAAGAAGACCAGGGCGCCGACGATCTGCCAGGGCAGCCACCACCATTGGAAGGCGTTCAGGATGCCGGGGAGCGAGACGGTGCCGGCCGCCATCGCCACGGAGGCGGCGGCCAGCAGCATCGGCAGTTCGTAGGCGAGCAGTTGAGCGGCGGTACGGAGGCCGCCGAGGAGGGAGAACTTGTTGGCGGAGGCCCAGCCCGCCATCAGCGAACCGAGTACGCCGACGCCCATGACGGCGAGCACGAAGAAGATGCCGGCGTCGACCACCTGGCCGACCGCGCCCTCGCTCGGGCCGATCGGAAGGGCGACGAGTACGAGGAGGTACGGGAGGAGGGCGACGGCGGGGGCCAGCTGGAAGACGCGGCGGTCCGCGGCGGCGGGCACGATGTCTTCCTTCTGTGCGAACTTCACCCCGTCGGCGACGAGCTGCGCCCACCCGTGGAAGCCGCCCGCGTACATGGGGCCGAGCCGGCCCTGCATGTGAGCCATCACCTTGTGCTCCGCCTGCCCGACGACGAGCGGGAGGACCATGAACACGGCGAAAACGATGACGAGCCGGATGGCGACGTCGAGTACGTCGTTCACGCGGTATCGCCTCCGGCGGGACGGTCGGACGGGGGTGCAGGGCGGGGGCCGGCAGGCCGGGAGCCGGTCTCGCCGGAATCCCCTGCCCCGGCGGGGTCCGAGCCGACCGCGCCGGGGTCTCCGGGGTCCGAGCCGGTCACGCCGGGAGCGGCGGGACCGGGTTCGGGGTCGGCCGGGCCTTGATCGACGGGGTCGGGGGACGACTGATCCGCAGACCGCTCAGGCTGTTCGGGCTGTTCGGGCTGTTCGGGCTGTTCGGGCCGCTTGACGCGGTCGGACTGCTCGGCAGCGTGTGGCCGTTCGGGCTCCCCGGACCGCTTGGCGCGACCAGCCCGCTCAGGCTGCTCTCCATCGCCAGGCCGTTCGGGCTCCCCGGACCGCTTGACACGATCAGTCCGCTCAGGCTGCTCGGCAGCTCCAGGCTGCTCGTGCTGTCCAGGCGGGAGCTCCGGCTCGGGCTGGGCAGGCCGGCCCGGTGGCTCGGGCTGCTCGGCCCGTTCGGGCCTCTGGTCGGCCTGCGGCTGCGTGGCCCCCTCGCTGTCGCCGTGGCCCGCACCGGCGGAACCACCATCGGCACCGCGGTCAGTACCGCCGTCGGCACCGCTCTCCGGGGTGTCGCCGAACGCAGGCTGGGCGTGATGCCAGGGTGCGTCCGCGCTCCGTGGCGATCGCGGCTCACGCCGGCTCGCGGGCGGGGCGCCGGTGGTTCCGGCATCGGCGGGGCGCGGCCCCGTCGACGGGGTGCCGGAAGCCGGCTCGGGCGCGGACCCGGTCGCCGCCGCCGCGTCCTCGGCCGGAGACGTCCGAGGCGCCGGGGCTTCCCCGGTCTGCGAGGCCTTCCCGGCCGCGGAAACCTCCCCGGACGACGGTGTCTCCGGGGTGGCGGGGGCGCCCTCAGGCACCGGGGCCTCCCCGGACGCCGGCCCAGCGGCGGATTCGGCGGCGGTCCGGCCGGCCGGGCCCTGGGAAGCACTACGGGTACGGCGCGGCGGTGCTGCCGTGTCCGGGGCCGCCGCGGCGTCCGCCTCCGCGGTCCGCTGGGCCGCCGAGCCCTCGGCCGCGCTGCGGGTACGGCGTACGGGGCGGTCGCCCGCCGCACGCCCTCCTCTGGCCGGGCGTGCCGGGGCGGGCGGGAGCTGGCCTTTGAGCGGGCCCCATTCGTTCGGATCCGGTACCCCGGGCGGCAGCATCGTGCGCCGCTTGGGCCCCCCGTGCTCCGACTCGCCCGGCTCCTTCGCCCCCGGCCAGGCCTTCACGACCCGGGCCGCGAGGACGAAGTCCTTCCGCAGCGGGTGCCCTTCGAAGCCCTCGGGCAGCAACAGGGGCGCCAGGTGCGGGTGGCCCTCGAAGCCGATGCCGAACATCTCGTGGGTCTCCCGCTCGTGCCAGGCCGCGCCCGCGTACACGCCGACGGCGCTGGGCAGCGCGGGGGACTCGTGCGGGACCGTCGTGCGGACCAGCAGGCGCCGGACCGTACCGTCGCCCAGGGCCGCGACATGGGCGCAGACGCGGAAGCCGGTGCCCGGTTCGTCGACGGCGCTCAGCCAGTCGAAGTAGCTGCAGCCCAGGGTGTCGCGGGCCGTTCCGAGCGCGGTGATCCAGGAGGCGGCGGGCACGTCGACGGTCAGCAGGTCGTACGCGTACGTGGCCGTGGCCTCCGCGCCGAAGACGTCGGTGACGGCGTCGGGCAGCCGGGCGTACATGTCGGCGGCGGCGCTCACCTCGGCTCCTCCCCCGGCGCCTTCGGGCCGGCGACGAGACCGCTGCGCAGGGCCGTGGCCGACGGGCGGGCCGCCCCGTGCTCCGCGTACCGCTCGGCGAGCGACTCGCGGGCGATCTTCTCCTGGAGCTTGAGGATGCCCTGGAGGAGCGCCTCGGGCCGGGGCGGGCAGCCGGGTACGTACACGTCGACGGGGATGATCTGGTCGACGCCCTTCGTCACGGAGTACGAATCCCAGTAGGGCCCGCCGCAGTTGGAGCAGGCTCCGAAGGAGATGACGTACTTCGGTTCGGGCATCTGCTCGTACAGGCGCTTCACGGCCGGCGCCATCTTGTCGGTCACCGTTCCCGACACGATCATGAGGTCGGCCTGCCGGGGGCCGGGCGCGAAGGGGATCACACCGAGCCGGATGAAGTCGTGCCGTGCCATGGAAGCGGCGATGAACTCGATGGCACAGCATGCGAGTCCGAAGTTGAAGACCCAGAGGCTGTAGCGGCGGCCCCAGTTGAGGACCACCTTCATCGGCTCGGGTGCGAGCCTGGACAGCACACCGAGCTTCTTCGGCTCCGGCAGCAGCGTCGGATCGGGCAGCGGTTCGGGATCCGGCCGGCGCGTCACGCCCATTCGAGGACGCCCTTCTTCCATGCGTAGAGCAGTCCCACGGCCAGGAAGCCGAGGAAGACGAACATCTCGACCAGCGTCGTCGCGCCGTATCCCGGGGCCGCGAACACCGTCGCCCACGGGAACAGGAAGATCGAGTCGACGGCGAAGATCACGTACAGGAAGGCGTAGACGTAGTAGCGGACCTGGGTGTGGGCCCAGCCCTCCCCCACGGGGTCCACGCCGCATTCGTAGGTGAGGAGTTTCTCCGGCGTCGGGACCACGGGCCTCAGCAGCCGTCCGGCCCCGAAGGCGACGGCGACGAACAGCACGCCGACGAGGGCGAGCAGTCCGACCACTGAGTAGCTGTGGAAGTAGTCCGACGCGAGAACGGTCGGTCCCGGCACGTCCGCCACGTCCGCCCCTCGCTCCCTCAACCCGTTCGACGGTCTGTACGTACGCACGGGAGTCTAGGCCCTGTCGCAGAAGGGCTGAGCAGCCGTGTGGTGCGGGAGGTGGGGTTATCCCTACTTCCCCTCACCCACGAACCCCATGGCGTGGGCGTCTTCCGCCCGGCAGGCTGGTCGTATGACCCTGAGCCCTCCACCGCCGGACCGCGACCCGTCGCACCCCGCCGCCCCGGACCTCACCCTGCCGGGGAGCGCCCCGACAGGGAACGCGCGGCTCGACGACCCCGGGCCACCGCCCGTGCGCTTCGCCTTCGACCGGTGCACGTGGAAGGAGATCGCCTACCTCCTGGCCAATCTCCCCACGGCGATCGCGGGTTTCGTGTACACGGTGTTCCTGGTCGGTGTGGGCCTCGGGCTGTCGGTCACCGTGGTCGGACTGCCGCTGCTCGCGCTCGGCCTGCGGGGCGCCCGCGGGCTCGGGCGTGGGGAACGGGCCCGGGCGCGGTCGATGCTCGGGGTGCGGGTCGACGAGCCGAGCGCGCCGGCGCGCGGCCACCGGGACCGGGGCTTCTTCCCCTGGCTGTGGGCCGGGCTGAAGGATCCGGTGGCGTGGCGGGCGTTGCTGTATTCGTTCATTCGCCTGCCGTGGGGTGTGGCCACGTTCGCCGTGACGCTGGTGGGTCTGTTCGTCCTCTGGCCCGTGCTGCCGTTCATCGCGCGGGGGCTGACGAACGCCGACCGGGCGATGGTCCGCGGCATGCTGTCGCCCTCCGACGAGTTGGAGCGCAGGGTCGCCGAACTGGAGTCGGACCGGGGGGTGGTCGTGGACACCGCCGCGGCCGACCTGCGCCGCATCGAACGCGACCTCCACGACGGCGCCCAGGCCCGCCTCGTCGCCCTCGCCATGGACCTCGGACTGGCCAAGGAGAAACTCACCGACGACCCCGAAGCCGCCGCCCGCATGGTCGACGAAGCCCACGGCGAAGTGAAGGTCGCCCTCCAGGAACTCCGCGACCTCGCCCGCGGCATCCACCCCGCCGTCCTCACCGACCGGGGCCTGGACGCCGCACTCTCCGCCATCGCCTCCCGCTGCACCGTCCCCGTCACCGTCACCGTGGACCTGCCCGGCCGGCCGGTGGAGGCGATCGAGGGCATCGCGTACTTCACCGTGTCCGAACTCCTCCAGAACGTCAGCAAGCACAGCCGTGCCCGCTCGGCCTCGGTCGACGTCCGGCGCACAGGGAACCGGCTGCTGATCGAGGTGCGGGACGACGGTATGGGCGGTGCGCGGGTGGACGGCGGTACGGGCATGGCGGGGCTGGCGGAGCGGCTCGGGGCTGTCGACGGCTCCTTCGCCGTCGACAGCCCGGCCGGCGGTCCCACCACGGTCACCGCGGAACTGCCCTGGCGTGACCGCGCGGCGGCCACCGTCCCGGGGGACTGAACCGCCCGCGCCCCGCCGGACCACGGCGGGCGACGGGCGCGCGGCAGCGGCCGGCGCGGCCCCTGACCGCACGGCCTCCCGGCGACGGGGTCCGCCCTCGTGGCCCGAGGGGTGTCACGGGAATACGCGGTGGATCAGCGCGCAAGGTCGGATGCGGTGCGTCGCACGGTGGAGGGACGTCCGCACACGGGATGTACGGGGGCGTTCCGGCAACGCGGCGGGGTGCCGTAGCTGTCGTCGCGCGCCCGCCGGAAAGCGCGGGACAGCCCTCAGCTGCCTTCCACCCCGCCGCGCACGGGCCACGACGCGGCCCGGTGCGCCGTCGAGGAGACGGGCGGCGCCCGGGCCCCGCAGACAAGGTCGTCGCCCGCGGGGCCGAGGAGTTCGGGCGCCGCGGGGGCGCGCCACCCTCCGGGCCTCGGGAGCCTGGGGGTGGGGAAAACCCCCGGCCGATACGGAGACCGTCCTCATGGTGTGAGGCCCCGGGGCACAGCAGTCTTGGGATATCAGCCGATGTACCGGGCCGGCGGGAACACCCCGCCCGGAAGACCCGCGGGAGTTCCCGCCGAGAAGAAACGGACGGACGCCACTGATGGCCACGGCATACGGACCGGACACGCGGGACCGCCAAGGGCCCGGGGCCGGGCCGGGGCACCATCCCCCGGCACGGCATCTCCTCCCTGCGGTGGTGCGTGCGCCCTTCGAGGCGCGTACCTGGCGGGAGCTGGCCTATCTGCTCCTGAGTCTGCCGATCGGCGTGGTGCTGTTCGGCTTCGCGGTCACCATGGTGTCGCTGGGCCTGGGCCTGCTGATCACCTTCCTCGGGATTCCGGTCCTCGCCGCCGCACTGGTCATGTGCCGTGGCTTCGGCGTGATGGAGCGGGGCCGTGCACGCGGGCTGCTGAAGCTCGAGGTCGCAAACCCGGCCCCGGTACGTGGCAGGACGGGTGGCCTGATGTCGTGGGTCGGCGCGGTCCTGAAGAGCGGGGTGTCCTGGCGGCACCTGCTCTACGCGCTGCTGCACCTGCCGTGGGCGGTCTTCGCGTTCAGCGTCTCGCTGACGTTCTGGGCGTACGGGTGGGCCGCGTTCACCTACCCGCTCTGGCAGTGGGTCTTCCCGGCGTACGTGGGAGTGGGCGGCATCCAGCTGTACGGGGACAGCACCCACCAGGTCTACCTGGACTCCTCCCTGGACCTGACGCTGACCAGCGCCCTCGGTCTGGTCGTCGTCGTGGTCACCCCGTGGATCATCCGCGGTCTGGCGTCCGTGGACCGGCTGATGGTCCTCGGCCTGCTCGGCCCGTCCCGCCTGGCCACCCGGGTGTCGGAACTGGAGTCGGACCGGGGGGTGGTCGTGGACACCGCCGCGGCCGACCTGCGCCGCATCGAACGCGACCTCCACGACGGCGCCCAGGCCCGCCTCGTCGCCCTCGCCATGGACCTCGGACTGGCCAAGGAGAAACTCACCGACGACCCCGAAGCCGCCGCCCGCATGGTCGACGAAGCCCACGGCGAAGTGAAGGTCGCCCTCCAGGAACTCCGCGACCTCGCCCGCGGCATCCACCCCGCCGTCCTCACCGACCGGGGCCTGGACGCCGCACTCTCCGCCATCGCCTCCCGCTGCACCGTCCCCGTCACCGTCACCGTGGACCTGCAGTCACGGCCCGCGCAGGCCATCGAGGGCATCGCCTACTTCACCGTGTCCGAACTCCTCCAGAACGTCAGCAAGCACGCGCGGGCCGCCCGTGCCTCGGTCGACGTGTGGCGGGTGGCGGACCGGCTGATGCTGCAGGTGACCGACGACGGGCGCGGCGGGGCCGACGTGTCGTCGGGCAGCGGTCTGGCCGGCCTGGCCGAGAGGCTGGACGCGGTGGACGGCGTCCTGGTCGTCGACTCCCCCGTCGGCGGTCCCACCACGGTCACCGCGGAGCTGCCCTGGCGTGGCTGAGGCAGGCGCCCGTGGGGCGCGGACAGCACGCGCGCAGCGCCCCGGCCCGCCCCACGGCGGCCGGGGCGCTGCGGCGCGGCAGGCGCAGGGAGCGCCCCGGCCGGGCAGGAGCCGCGCCTTCGAGGAGCCCCGGCGGGCCGGGAAGGAACCGGGCGGGCCCGCTCCGGCACCGGAGCTGGGATGCTGGGGACAGGAGGCACGCCGCGCCGGCGGTGTGCGCAGCAGGACCGACAGTGGGGGACACAACGTCGTGGTGGACAGGGTGCGGGTCGTCATCGCCGAGGATTCGGTACTGCTCCGGGAGGGACTCACCCGGCTGCTGACCGATCTGGGGCACGACGTCGTCGCGGGGGTGGGGGATGCCGAGGCGCTGATCAAGACGGTGAGCGATCTCGCCGCGCTGGACGCGCTGCCGGACGTCGTGGTCGCCGACGTGCGGATGCCGCCCACCCACACCGACGAGGGTGTGCGGGCCGCGGTGCGACTGCGCAAGGAGTACCCCGGCATCGGGGTGCTGGTGCTCTCGCAGTACGTCGAGGAGCAGTACGCCACCGAGTTGCTGGCGGGCAGCAGCCGGGGCGTGGGTTACCTGCTCAAGGACCGGGTCGCCGAGGTCAGGGAGTTCGTGGACGCCGTGGTGCGGGTGGCGCGGGGCGGGACCGCCCTCGACCCGGAGGTGGTGGCCCAGTTGCTGGGCCGGAGCCGCAAGCAGGACGTGCTGGCGGGGCTCACGCCGCGCGAGCGGGAGGTCCTGGGACTGATGGCCGAGGGGCGGACGAATTCGGCGGTCGCCAGGCAACTGGTGGTCAGCGACGGGGCCGTGGAGAAGCACGTCAGCAACATCTTCCAGAAGCTGGGCCTCTCGCCCAGCGACGGGGACCACCGCCGTGTCCTGGCGGTCCTCACGTATCTCAACTCCTGACGGGCTGCGCGCGTACGCGCCCGGGTCGCACGTGCACGCAGCCGGCACGGGTGCGTACGCGCAGAACCGCATACCCCTCGGTGCCCTGCCCGTGGACCGCATTCCGGAACCACGCTTCCGCGGGTGCGCCCCGAGGAAAGCACGATCGAGAACCTGACCGGGGCCATGGGCGGAGGCGCTCCGTAATCCCGGGGAACAAGATCCGGAACCCGATCCGGAACAAGAGCGGAAGCCGGACCCGCCCTCGGTCCTACGTCGAAAGGCTGAGCCCGCGGGCGGCGGAGCGACCACCTGCAGGTTGCGGAATGGGGGCGTAGTCGGATGAATTCCTGTTTCGATGCCGCGTCCACCATATGATCGGTCCAGGGAAGGCGACCCTTACAGACGTAGGGTGGGGCCTGGACCGCCGGCGGGTCGGCCGGTCCTGTGCCGCCGCATCCAGGGAGGTCCAGTTCAGTGACCAGCCAGGTCAGTAGCCCAGCCGGAAAGACCGACGACGCCGGCGAGGCCGTCGCCGGGAAGCACAGCGCCCCCTTTACCGACGGAACGCGCGCCGCCGAGAAGGAAATCCGCCGCCTGGACCGGGTGATCATCCGTTTCGCGGGTGACTCGGGTGACGGCATGCAGTTGACGGGTGACCGGTTCACCTCGGAGACGGCTTCGTTCGGGAACGACCTGTCGACACTGCCGAACTTCCCGGCCGAGATCCGGGCGCCTGCCGGGACCCTGCCCGGTGTGTCGTCGTTCCAGCTGCATTTCGCCGACCACGACATCCTCACGCCGGGCGACGCGCCCAACGTTCTGGTCGCCATGAATCCGGCGGCTCTGAAGGCGAATATCGCCGATGTGCCGCGCGGTGCCGACATCATCGTGAACACGGATGAATTCGCCAAGCGCCCCATGGCCAAGGTCGGTTATGCGGTCTCGCCCCTGGAGGACGGATCGCTCGAGGCGTACAACGTGCATCCGGTGCCGCTGACGACGCTGACGATCGAGGCGCTGAAGGAGTTCGGGCTTTCCCGCAAGGAAGCCGAGCGGTCGAAGAACATGTTCGCGCTCGGGCTGCTGTCCTGGATGTACAACCGCCCGACGGAGGGCACGGAGAAGTTCCTCCGGTCGAAGTTCGCGAAGAAGCCGGTCATCGCCGAGGCGAATGTGGCGGCTTTCCGGGCCGGCTGGAATTTCGGTGAGACCACCGAGGATTTCGCGGTCTCCTACGAGGTCGCTCCGGCGTCGCAGGCATTTCCCACGGGCACGTACCGCAACATCTCGGGGAATCTGGCCCTGTCGTACGGGCTGATCGCGGCGAGCCGTCAGGCGGATCTGCCGCTGTATCTGGGCTCGTATCCCATCACTCCCGCCTCGGACATCCTGCACGAGCTCAGCAGGCACAAGAACTTCGGTGTGCGCACCTTCCAGGCCGAGGACGAGATCGCCGGGATCGGCGCCGCGCTCGGCGCGGCGTTCGGCGGATCCCTCGCGGTGACGACGACCTCCGGGCCCGGGGTGGCGCTGAAGTCGGAGACCATCGGCCTGGCGGTGTCGCTGGAACTGCCGCTGCTCATCGTCGACATCCAGCGGGGCGGCCCCTCGACGGGCCTGCCGACGAAGACCGAGCAGGCGGACCTGCTCCAGGCCATGTACGGGCGCAACGGCGAGGCCCCGGTCCCGGTCGTCGCGCCCAGGACCCCGGCGGACTGCTTCGACGCGGCCCTCGACGCCGCACGGATCGCCCTGACCTACCGCACCCCGGTCTTCCTGCTCTCCGACGGATACCTAGCGAACGGGTCGGAGCCGTGGCGGATCCCGGAGATCGACACGCTGCCCGACCTTCGGGTGCAGTTCGCGACCGGCCCGAACCACGAACTCGCCGACGGCACGGAGGTGTTCTGGCCCTACAAGCGGGACCCCAGGACGCTGGCCCGTCCGTGGGCGGTACCGGGGACCCCGGGCCTGGAGCACCGGATCGGCGGGATCGAGAAGCAGGACGGCACGGGGAACATCTCCTACGACCCGGCCAACCACGACTTCATGGTCCGCACCCGCCAGGCCAAGATCGACGGGATCGAGGTCCCCGACCTGGAGGTCGACGACCCGGCCGGCGCGACCACCCTCGCCCTGGGCTGGGGCTCGACGTACGGTCCGATCACCGCGGCGGTCCGCCGGCTGCGCGCGGCGGGCGAGATCGTCGCCCAGGCACATCTGCGCCACCTCAACCCGTTCCCGAAGAATCTCGGGGACGTGCTGAAACGGTACGACAAGGTCGTCGTGCCGGAGATGAACCTCGGCCAGCTCGCCACCCTCCTGAGGGCGAAGTACCTCGTCGACGTGCAGAGTCACCACCAGGTCAACGGAATGCCCTTCAAGGCCGAGCAGCTCGCCACCGCGCTCAAGGAGGCCATCGATGCCTGACACCACCACCAACGAACTCCTCCAGCTGGTGCCCAAGGCCGAGGGTGCCCAGTCCATGAAGGACTTCAAGTCCGACCAGGAGGTGCGCTGGTGCCCGGGGTGCGGTGACTACGCGGTGCTCGCGGCCGTGCAGGGGTTCATGCCGGAGCTCGGGCTGGCCAAGGAGAACATCACGTTCGTCTCCGGCATCGGCTGCTCCTCGCGCTTCCCGTACTACATGAACACCTACGGGATGCACTCCATCCACGGCCGTGCCCCCTCCATCGCGACCGGGCTGGCCACCTCGCGCCGCGACCTCAGTGTGTGGGTCGTCACGGGCGACGGCGACGCGCTGTCCATCGGCGGGAACCACCTCATCCACGCCCTGCGCCGCAACGTCAACCTCAAGATCCTGCTCTTCAACAACAGGATCTACGGCCTCACCAAGGGCCAGTACAGCCCCACGTCCGAGGTCGGCAAGATCACCAAGTCGACGCCCATGGGATCCCTCGACGCCCCCTTCAACCCGGTGTCCCTGGCGATCGGCGCCGAGGCCTCCTTCGTCGCCCGCACCGTCGACTCCGACCGCAAGCACCTCACGAGCGTGCTCCGCGCCGCCGCCGACCACCCCGGCACGGCCCTGGTGGAGATCTACCAGAACTGCAACATCTTCAACGACGGCGCCTTCGAGGTCCTCAAGGACAAGGAGCGGGCCGCGGAGGCCGTCATCCGCCTGGAGCACGGCAAGCCGATCCTCTTCGGGGCGGACGGCGGCAAGGGGGTCGTGCGGGACACGCTGACCGGCGACCTGGAGGTCGTCACCGTCACCGAGGACAACCGGTCGAGCATCCTCGTCCACGACGCCCACAACCCCAGCCCCACCACCGCTTTCGCACTCTCCCGCCTCGCCGACCCCGACACCCTGCACCACACCCCCATCGGGGTGCTGCGCAGCGTGGAGCGCCCGGTCTACGACACCCTCATGTCCGACCAGCTCGACGCCGCGATCGAGCAGCACGGCAAGGGCGACCTGAGCACCCTGCTGGCGGGCAACGACACCTGGACGGTCGTCGGCTGACCCGCCGTCACCCCGCCGACAGGCACACCGAGGCCCGGAGCACCCGTCAGCTCCGGGCCTCGTCGTACGCCCCGCGCGCCGTCTCCACCGCGTCCAGCCGCCGCTCCACCCAGCGGGCCAGCCCCCAGACCTGCTCCGCGGCCTCCCTGCCGAGCGGCGTCAGCGAGTAGTCCACGCGCGGCGGGATCACGGGCTTGGCGTCGCGGTGCACGAAGCCGTCCCGTTCCAGCGTCTGCAGGGTCTGGGCGAGCATCTTCTCGCTGACGCCCCCCACGGTGCGCCGCAGCTCGCCGAAGCGGTACGAACGCTCCAGCAGCGCGGCGAGGACGAGCACACCCCAGCGGCTGGTGACGTGCTCCAGCACCAGCCGGGAGGGACACATCGGCTGGTTGACGTTCGGGTGCCTGCCCGCCGTGTCCCCGCTCGTCGCGCTCACATCCACACTCACACTCATGCCAGTAGCTTACTTCAAAGTGGGTACTTTCCTCTGGTTAGTGCTGCCCTTACGGTGAGTGCAAAGAGTCCGTACGGACCAGCGCACCCGCACCCCAGGAGCAGAACCATGAGCATCGTTGTCACCGGAGCCACCGGCGAGCTCGGTCGCCGCGTCGTCGAGCGGCTGCTCGTCACGGTCCCGGCCGAGGAGATCACCGCCGTCGTCCGCAGCGAGGAGAAGGCGGCCCCTCTCGCGGCCCGCGGCGTCGAGATCCGCGTGGCGGACTACGACCGGCCGGAGACCCTGACCGGGGTGTTCCGCGCCGGCGAACGCGTGCTGCTGGTCTCCGGCAGTGAGGTCGGCAAGCGGGTGCCGCAGCACACCGCAGTGATCGAGGCCGCCAAGGCGGCGGGGGTCGCCCAGCTGGCGTACACCGGCGTGCTGGGCGGGCCCGGGGCCGACTTCCGGCTGGCCGACGAGCACAAGGCCACGGAGCAGCTGATTCTCGATTCCGGGCTGCCGTACACCTTCCTGCGCAACGGCTGGTACACCGAGAACTACACGGCGAATCTGGCCCCGGTCCTGGAACACGGCACCGTCGTCGCCAACGCCGGTGACGGCCGGGTCGCCTCCGCCACCCGGGCGGACTACGCCGCCGCGGCTGCCGCGGTACTGACGGGCGAGGGCCACCTCGGCGCGGTCTACGAGCTGAGCGGTGACGTCGCCTGGTCCCTGGCGGAGTACGCCGACGCGGTGGCGGCGGCGGCCGGCAGGGAGATCACGTACTCCGACGTGCCCGCGGCCACCCACCAGGAGATCCTCGTGGGGGCGGGGGTGCCCGAGGGCTTCGCCGCGATCCTCGTGGACGTCGACGAGGCGATCCGGCGCGGGCTGCTCGCCGGGACGAGCGGCGACCTGGCCCGCCTGATCGGCCGCCCGACGACGCCCATGGCCGAGACGGTGGCCGCAGCGGTGTCCGCCGCCGTGCCCGCCGCGTGAACGACGGCCCGCGAGGAGCGGAGGGCCCGGAGGTACGCCACGGCCGGCTCGTCACGACCGTCACCGTGAGACGGGTATGACACGGGGCCCTTCCGGCGCTACCGTCGTGCGGTCGGCCGATCGCCGGCGCCGGGAGTGCCAGGAGGGCCCGTGAAGGGGAAGAACGAACAGCGGGCAGGTCTGCTGTACGGAGTCGGCGCGTACGGGATGTGGGGCCTCGTGCCCCTCTTCTGGCCGCTGCTGGAGCCGTCCGGGGCGGTGGAGATCCTCGCCCACCGGATGGTGTGGTCGCTGGGCGTGGTCGGGGTCGCCCTGCTGGCCCTGCGCCGCTGGGCCTGGATGGGCGAACTGCTCCGGCAGCCGCGGAAGCTCGGCCTGATAGCGACCGCCGCCGCCGTCATATCGGTCAACTGGGGCCTGTACATCTGGTCCGTCAACAACGGCCATGTCGTCGAGGCGTCGCTGGGCTACTTCATCAACCCCCTCGTGACCATCGCGATGGGAGTCCTGCTGCTCGGCGAGCGGCTGAGGCCCGCCCAGTGGGCGGCGGTCGCCACCGGGCTGGCCGCGGTGCTCGTCCTGGCGATCGGGTACGGGCAGCCGCCGTGGATCTCCCTGACGCTGGCGTTCTCCTTCGCGACGTACGGCCTGGTGAAGAAGAAGGTCAACATGGGTGGCCTGGAATCCCTGGCCGCCGAGACCGCCGTCCTGTTCGTGCCCGCGCTCGGGTTCCTGCTGTGGCTCGGCGCGCGCGGCGACGCGACGTTCCTGCACGGCGGCGCGGGGCACGGCGCCCTGCTCGCCGCGACGGGCCTGATCACCGCGATCCCGCTCGTCGCCTTCGGTGCGGCGGCGATCCGGGTCCCGCTGTCCGTGCTGGGGCTGCTGCAGTACCTCGCACCGGTCTTCCAGTTCGCCCTCGGCATCCTGTACTTCCACGAGGCGATGCCCCCCGAGCGGTGGGCCGGGTTCGCCCTGGTCTGGGTGGCACTGATGCTGCTGACCTGGGACGCGCTCCGTACGGGCCGGCGCACCCGCGCGGAGGCCCTGCGGCTGGCCGTGCGGGCGGCGGAGGCCTCGGTGCCGACGGGCACCGCGGCCGCCACGGGCTCCGCACCCCCGCCGGCCCCGGCCGCGGATCCGGCCACTCCCGGACAGTCCCGCCCCGCATAGTTGCCTTCGCCGGCCCGCACTTCACCGTGCTCGGCTTCGGGGCGGGCACGGCCGAGGCGCTGCGGGCGGCGGCCGCCCACGGCGACTCGGTACGCGCGTACCAGGTGTACGCCCCCGGGGACCGGGTGACCGCCCCCTCCGTGCCCGGTCCCGGCGCACTGTGGGACGACGAGGGGCACGCGTGGGCGGCGTACGGCGCCCACGACGGCACCGTCGTGGTGGTCCGCCCCGACAACCACGTGGGACTCGTCGCGGCGGCGGACGCCGCCCCGTCGGTACGGCGGTACCTCGGCGCTCTGGACCGGGTTCCCCGGCCGGACGGGACGGGTACGGCGGACACGGTGGACGGCGCGCGCAAAGGCTGGTTGAGTGCCCCGGATGGGGACGATTCTGGGGGACATGAGGCACGTCCGGTGGCATGAGCTGCGCCATGCCCAGGGTTCCGCGTCCCAGGTTCCCGGCCTGCTCTCGCGGATCGCGTGGGACGACGGCGAGTCGGCCGGGGACGCGCTCGGCGACCTGCGGCAGTGGATAGGCGCCGTGGCCCTCTTCGACTCGACCGTCGCCACCGTGCCGTTCCTGTGGGAGCTGGCCGGAGCGCGGACGGTGAAGGACCGCCCCGGGGTCCTCGACCTGCTGCGGACGATCCTCGCCCGCGGCCACGCCCACCAGCCGGAGTGGACGCGGGCCGCGCACGCGGCGGTCCTGGCGGGCCGGCCGACGGCGGAGCGGCTGGCCGGGGACGGCGATCCGGCGGTGCGGGACGCCGCCGGCACGTTCCTCACCGCGGCCGACGGGCACACCTGCGGGGCCTGCCGGCCGGACTGAGGACCACCGCGGCCGGGGGCGGTCCGCCGGCGGCCTTTCTGCGGGAACCGGACGGGTACCGGCAATCGTCTTGCCGGTACCTCGTCCAGCCGCTAAGAACGGTCCCATGACCCTGCACTGGAAACTCGTCATCGACGCCGACGACCCGCACGGCCAGGCCGACTTCTGGGCCGAGGCACTCGGCTACCTGGTCGAGGACAACAGCGTCCTGATCGGGGAGCTGCTCGGTGCGGGGATCCTGCCCGAGTCGGCCACGGTCGAGTCCCACGGGCGCCACGCCTTCCGCGATCTCGCGGCGGTGCGGCATCCCGACGACCCGTACGAGCAGAAGAGCGGCACCGGCCTCGGCAGGCGCCTGCTGTTCCAGCGCGTCCCGGAGCCCAAGACGGTGAAGAACCGACTCCACCTGGACGTGCACGCGGCCCCCGGGCAGCGCGACGCGGAGGTGGAGCGTCTGGTGCGCCTCGGGGCGAGCGTGCTGCGCACCGTCGAGCAGCCGGGCGGTTCCTGGCAGGTCCTCGTGGACCCGGAGGGCAACGAATTCTGCGTCCACTGAGGGGCGGTCCTCCGCCGGGCGCGGTGGGCTGACCGTCCCCGCAGGTCAGCGGCGTCCCCCCGGGGACCGATCTCTCTACTCTGGCCTCATGTTCACGCCACCCGCCTACGCCCTCGTCGCCACGGACCTGGACGGCACCCTCCTGCGCTCCGACGACACCGTGAGCGCCCGCTCGCGCGCCGCCCTGGCCCGTGCCGCGTCGGCCGGCGCCCGCCATCTGATCGTCACCGGGCGGCCGGTGCCCGGCATACGCGCCCTGCTCGCGGACCTCGCCTACGACGGCCTCGTGGTCTGCGGGCAGGGCACCCAGCTGTACGACGCCGGTTCCGGCCGCATGCTGAGCTCGGTGCCGCTCGACCGGGACCTGGCCGACGCGGCCCTGGGCAAGATCGAGGCCGAGGTCGGGCCGGTGTTCGCCGCCGTGGACCAGGACGGCCCGGAGGGCAGGACCCTGATCGAACCGGGCTACCGCATGCCGCACCCCACGCTCCCCGCGCAGCGGACCGGGCACCGCGCCGAGCTGTGGGAGGCCCCCGTCATCAAGGTCCTGGTGCGCCACCCCGGGCTGACGGACGACGAGCTGGCCGCCGCGGCCCGTGCGGTCGTGGGGGATCTGGCGACCGTCACGATGGCGGGCCCCGGCACCGTGGAGCTGGCCCCGTACGGCGTGGACAAGGGCACCGGGTTCGCCCTGGCCGCCGAGGCCCTGGGCCTCGAACCCGCCGGCACGGTGGCCTTCGGTGACATGCCCAACGACCTGCCCCTGTTCCGCCGCGCGGGGCACCGGGTGGCGATGGCCGGCGCCCACGCCGAGCTGCGGGCGGCGGCGGACGAGATCACCCTGTCGAACGACGAGGACGGGGTCGCGGTGGTCCTGGAGCGGCTGTTCGGCCGGGAGTGACCGCCTCCGGCGGCCCCTGCAAGACCCCGGCCGCGGCGGGCGGGCCCGTCAGCCCGCCTCCCCCTGGGCCGCCCCCAGCGACCGCAGGACGTGGGCCACGAGGGCGGCGACCGTCTCCTCGTCCTGGGAGGGCTTGCGCAGCACATGGCGGTAGTAGACGGGGCCGTAGAGCATCTCCACCGCCAGCGGGAGGTCGGCGTCCGCCGGGATCTGGCCCTGCTCCTGCGCCCGTCGCAGCCGCCCCACGGCGGCCTCGAAGCGGGGGTCGACCAGCTGCTCCAGAACGGCCGCGGCCAGCGCGTCGTCGTGGTGCATCTCGGACAGGATGCCCGCGAACGCCGGGCCGTACGGCGGCGTCGAGACGAATCTCACCGCGCTGTTGATGTGGTTCCGCAGGTCGGCGGCGACGTCCCCGGTGTCGGTGAACGGGGTGGCGCCCACGAACACCTCGGTGAAGGCCTCCAGCAGGACGGCCCCCTTCGACGGCCACCAGCGGTAGATCGTCTTCTTGCTCACCCCGGCACGGGCCGCGATGGCCTCCACGGTGACCCGGCCGTACCCCTTCTCCGTACACAGCTCGAGGGCGGCGTCCAGCGTCGCCCGCCGTGATCGCTCGCTGCGGCGCGCGGAACTCGGCGATGTGATCATTCGGTGAGCATAGGGGGATTCCGGCCATCGCTTATTGACAGCCCGTCGCCAGAAGTCGAACAATGACGGGGCAGAAACGGAACGTACCGTGTCGTGTGCGTTCCGGGCCTCACACCGTTCGTGCCGTTCGTGCCGCGACGAGCCGATCGGGGGACGGCTCGACCGGCCGACGGCGCGGACCGGCCACGGCGGCCCGTTCTCACGCGGTGATGTCCTTGGCCGTGAAGCGCGCCCAGGCCGCCGAGCCGAACACCGCCACGTACACCGCCTGCAGCCCCAGATCGCTGACGATGCCGTCCCAGTAGAGCGGGTCGCGGAGCAGGTCCGCGAAGGACAGCCAGTAGTGCGGGAAGAGATACGGGTGGATCGCGTCCAGCTGCGGCATCGTGTCCAGGATCTGCACGGTGATCAGTACCCCGACGGTGGCGGCCATCGCGGCGATCCCGCTGTTGGTGAGCGTCGAGACGAACAGGCCGAGCGCGGCGAACCCCGTGAGGGAGACCGCCACCGCCACGGCGATCAGCCCGGCCCGCAGCAGACCTTCGCCGAGACCGATCCGGGTCCCCGAGATCGTGGTGACCTCCCCGACGGGGAAGAGCAGGGCCCCCACCGCGAGCGCCGACACGGCCACGACCAGGGTCGCCACCAGGCAGAACGCAAGCACCGCGGCGTACTTGGCGAGAAGCAGCCTGGCCCGGCCCGCCGGGGCGACCAGTAGGTAGCGCAGGGTCCCGCCGCCCGCCTCACCGGCCACGGAGTCCCCCGCCACCACGCCGACCGCCATGGGCAGGAAGACGGGGAGCGTCGCCGAGAGTGCCGCGAAGACCAGGAAGAGCCCGTTGCCGGCGACCTGGGCGAGGAAGGCGGGGCCGTGGGGGCCGTCCGGGCCCGCCGACGAGCCGTCACCCGTCTCGATCCGCACGGCGACCCCGACGAGCACGGGGACGGCGGCCAGCACCCCGAGGAGGACGAGGGTGCGTCCGCGGCGCAGGGTGGTGGTCAGTTCGGAGCGGAGGATCCCGAACGTCCACAGGGCTCGGCGCGGTGCTCCGGGTACGCCGTCCGCGACGGCCGTGGTGAGGTCAGCCCGCGACATCGAAACCCTCTCCGGTGAGTGCGAGGAACGCGTCCTCCAGCGAGGCCCGTTCGACGCCGAAGGACCGTACGCGGACGCCGCCGTGCACCAGGGCCGCGCTGAGGTCCGCCGGCTCCACGTCCCCGGGTGGGGCGTCCGCGCTCACCCGGTCCCCGTCGGCCAGGAGCCCGGTCAGCCCGTGCTCCTCCAGGATGCGGACGGCGTGTTCCGGGTCGGGGGTGGTGACCGCGAGCCTGCCGCGGGCCCTCGCCGCGAGATCGGCGACCGGCCCCTGGACGAGGAGCCTGCCGCGCGCCATCACCGCCGCGTGGGTGCAGACCTGCTCGATCTCGTCGAGGAGGTGGGACGAGAGGAAGACCGTGGTGCCCTCGGCCGCCAGCTCCCGGACGAGTGCGCGGATCTCCCGCATCCCCTGCGGGTCGAGGCCGTTGGTCGGTTCGTCCAGGACGAGCAGCCTGCGCGGCCGGAGCAGCGCGGCGGCGAGACCGAGGCGCTGCTTCATCCCGAGGGAGTAGGCCCTGGCCTTCTTGCCCGCGGCGGCGGCGAGGCCGACCCGGTCGAGGGCGTCGTCGACGCGGGCGCCGCGGGTCCGCGGATCGGCCGAGGGGTCGGCGCGGTCGTAGCGCAGGAGGTTGTCGCGGCCGCTCAGGAACCCGTACGCCGCCGGTCCCTCGATCAGGGCGCCGACGTGCGGGAGGACCGCGCGGGCGGCGGCCGGCATGGGCCGGCCGAGGACGCGGACACTGCCGGCGGTCGGGTCGATGAGGCCCAGGAGCATCCGGATCGTGGTGGTCTTCCCGGAGCCGTTGGGCCCGAGGAAGCCGAAGACGCTGCCGTCCGGGACGCCGAGGTCGAGCCCGTCGACGGCCACCTGGCCGCCCCGGTAGCGCTTGGTGAGGCCGCGGGTCTCGATCACGGGACCCCGTTCCGGCCGCCGGGCCGGCTCCGCCGCCACCGCCCGGGCCGCTGTGTCCCTCATGGCCACTCCCGTTCCTTCCGCCGTGTACGGGCGGTGCCGCCACGACCACGCCGCCCCGCCGTACGGAGCGTACGGCGGGGCGGCGCGGACCGTGCGTCCTACTTGGCGGTGTCGGCCGCCTTCACGAGCGCGTCCTTGGTGACCGCGCCGACGTACACCCTGCCGTCGTCCGTCATCAGCGCGTTGACCAGGCGGGTCGAGAAGACCGTGCCGGAGCCGAAGTCGCCGGTGACCTTGTCGCCGAGCGCGTCCAGGAACTGCTGCGCCTGGGCGGGCATCTCCCCGGACCCCTCGGCCGGGAGACCCGCGCCGCCCGGGATCTTGATCTCGGCGACCGCGTTCCAGCCCTCGCCGATGACGTCGAGCCCCTTGAAGTCCTCCAGGGCGCCGAGGTCCTGCGGCGCCCGGTCCGCCGAGCCCTGCTTCCCGGCCTCGGCCTCCAGCTCGCCGGCCTCGGTCACCTCGGCGCCCTTGGGCGGGGTGAAGGAGAAGGAGGACGCGTCGGGCTTCGCGAAGTCGACCTTGGTGAAGGCGGCGTCGACCGCGGCCTTGCCACCGCTGCTCGGCGCCAGGGTGAACTTCAGCGGTACCCCGGTCGAGGCGTCGACCGCGATCCGGACGGATCCGATCGTCGAACCGGACTGCTTCGGCTTGATCAGCAGCTGGTACGCGTCGCGGCCCGCCACCTGGGCCGTGCCGTCGACCGTGACCGACGTGGTGTCGCCGGCCGCCGCGAGGGCCTCCTCGGCGAGCTCCGCGGGCGTGGCCGGCATCCCCTCGGGCGCCGTGTGCTTCCCGGCCTTCCCGCCGGCCTCCTCGGACCGCGCGTGGTAGACCTCGTTGCTCCCGCTGTCGTACGCCCAGACGTCGTTCCCGTTGTGGACGACGCTGTACTCGGAGCCCTCGCCGAGGATCGACAGGCGCTGCCGGTCGGGGCCGTCGGCCGCCACCCGGAGCGTGTGCGTACCGGACGCGAGCTCCATGAGCTTCGCCTCGGGGTCGGCGCTCGACGTACTGCCGCTCCCCCCGCCTCCCGGCGCGAAGGAGCCCGCGAGCCCGCCGAGGGACGGGATGCCGAGGTCGGTACTGATCTTCACCGTGCCGGAGATCTGCTGCTGATCCGACGCGGCGATCTTCGCGACGAGTTGCTGCGCCGTGATCTTCGGCAGCTCCGGGTCGCCGGAGTCCGCGAGCGCCGGGACGAGTCCGATCGTCGCCGCCGCCACCCCCGCCACCGCTACGGGGACGATGTAGCGTGCCGCCCGCCGGCGGCCCACGACGGTGCCCGTGGCGTCGCCGGTGGTCTCCGCGCTGTCGTTCGATGCCATGTGTGCCCTACCTCCGTGGTCGGCGGCTGCCATCCCGTTGCACTCGTCCACCCCTCGCCGCCCTTCTCACCCGATGTGGTCAGGAGTGGTTGTTCTCCATCTGACCAAATCGGGGGGCGGCAAGCGTCACCCCCGGGGAGCAACTGCGGCTACCTCTCCGGGATGACACCGGGTCCGAGCCCCTAAGGGCTGTCCCGCACTTCCCGGTGGATCGGCGTGCGGCGTCGGATGCGGGGCATCGCACGGCGGAGGGACGTTCGCACACTGGATGTAGGGGACGTTCCGACAAAGCGGCGAGATGCCGTAGCTGTCGTCGCGCGCCCGCCGGGAATCGCGGGACAGCCCTCGGGGGGTGCTCCGGCACCGCGTGTGCCGGGGCGACACGACGCGTGTGCGTGCCGGGCGTCGCCGGGCGGACAGGACTCGGGAATCACACCCGGGGCACGGCGCACACGGTGTCAGCCCGCGCGGTGCACCACGGCGTCGCACAGCTCTTCGAGCGCGGCCTTCGCGTAACCCTCGGGCAGCGGCGCCAGGGTGGCCCTCGCCTCCTGGGCGTAACGGACGGTGTCCCGGCGCGCCTGCTCCAGCGCGGGGTGGGCGCGGAGGCCGTCCAGCGCCCGGGCGAGCCGGTCGTCGTCGGCGAGGTCGCCGTCCAGGAGCTCCACGAGCTCCAGGTCCTCCGGCTTGCCGCCGGCCGCCGCCTGCGCGCGCAGGTGGAGAACGGGGAGCGTCGGGATGCCCTCCCGCAGGTCGGTGCCGGGGGTCTTGCCGGACTCGTGGGAGTCGGAGGCGATGTCCAGTACGTCGTCGGCGAGCTGGAAGGCGATGCCGAGCCGTTCCCCGTACTGGGTGAGGATGTCGACGACCGATTCGTCGGCCCCCGCCATCATGGCGCCGAACCGCCCGGAGACGGCGACCAGCGAGCCGGTCTTGCCGCCCAGCACGTCCATGTAGTGGTCGACCGGGTCGCGGCCGTCGCGCGGGCCCGCCGTCTCCATGATCTGGCCGGTGACCAGCCGTTCGAACGCCTCGGCCTGGACGCGCACGGCCTCGGGGCCGAGGTCGGCCAGGATGTGCGAGGCGCGGGCGAAGAGGAAGTCACCCGTCAGGACGGCGACGGAGTTTCCCCAGCGGGTGTTGGCGCTGTCCACCCCGCGGCGCACGTCCGCCTCGTCCATCACGTCGTCGTGGTACAGCGTCGCCAGGTGTGTCAGTTCCACGACCACGGCCGCGGGCACGATCCCCGGCGCGCCGGGGTCCCCGAACCGGGACGCCAGCATCACCAGCAGCGGACGGAAACGCTTGCCGCCCGCGCTGACGAGGTGCTGTGCGGCTTCCGTGATGAACGGGACATCGCTTTTCGTGGCGTCCAGCAGCCCCGCCTCGACAGCGGCCAAACCGGCCTGGACATCGGCCTCAAGAGCCTGGTCCCGCACGCGCAGTCCGAACGGCCCGACGACGGTCACGAGGGGATCTCCTGTCTGCTGACGATCACACGGAATGTCGATGTGTCGCTGTCTTCACCCAAGCCAGCGTATCCGGTCCCCTTTGGATCACCGTGGGCGCCTTCCCGCCACCGCCGGTATGTTCGGGATCAGCTCATACGATCAGGAGTTGCCGCTTCGTCCCCCAGGGCGATCCGCGCCGATCCGGTACGGCCGCCACCGAGGACGACCAGGCCTGCGACGGCGCTGTCGCGGTGGTGTCCGCTGCGGCCGTCACCTCCGCCGCTTGCCGGCCCAGGCGCGCCACGCACCCGTCCACCGAGGTACCGCCATGCAGATCCGCACCGCGTTCCCGTACGAGACGACCCACGAGGACCTCCACATCCCCCTGTCGGACGGCACCCGGCTGTACGCCCGGATCTGGCGGCCGGTCACCGACGACCCCGTACCGGCCCTGCTGGAGTACCTGCCCTTCCGGCTGAGCGACCGGACGGCACCACGCGACCGGCAGCGCCACCCCTGGTACGCGGGCCACGGCTACGCCTCCGTACGGGTGGACGTACGCGGCCACGGCAACAGCGAGGGGGTGCCGGGCGACGCGTGCGACGCGACCGAGCTGGCCGACGGGGTCGCCGTCGTGCACTGGCTCGCACGGCAGGAGTGGTGCTCCGGCCGGGTCGGCATGTTCGGCATCTCCTGGGGCGGTCTCAACTCGCTGCAGATCGCCGCGCTCGCCCCGGAGCCCCTGAAGGCGGTCGTCGCCGTCTGCTCGTCCGACGACCGCTACGACAACGACGGACACTACCTGGGCGGCTCCGTCCTCGGCGTCGACATGCACGCCCGGGCCGCCGCCATGCTGGCCTTCGCCTCCCGTCCCCCCGACCCGGCGGACGTCGGCGACGGCTGGAAGGACATGTGGCTGAGGCGGCTGGAGGCGGTGGAGCCGCTGATCCACACCTGGCTGGCGCACCAGACCCGGGACGCCTACTGGAAACAGGGCAGCGTCCGCGAGGACTACGGCGCCGTCGAGGCCGCCGTGCTGGCGGTGGGCGGCTGGCACGACCCCTACCGCGACACCGTCCTGCGGCTCGTCGAGCACCTGGACCCCTCGAAGGTGCGCGGGCTGATCGGCCCGTGGTCGCACCAGTACCCGGACCGCGGGCTGCCTCCGGGGCCCGCGATCGGCTTCCTGCAGGAGACGCTGCGCTGGTGGGACCAGCACCTCAAGGACCAGGACACCGGGGTGATGAACGAGCCGCTGCTGCGGTCCTGGATGAGCGGGTCGTACCGTCCGGCCACGGTCCACGGGACGCTGCCCGGACGCTGGGTCGGTGACGCGGCCTGGCCGTCGGCGAACGTCACCCCCATGGCCTACGCCCTCCAGGGCGGTCCGCGGATCGTCCGGTCGCCGCAGCAGACGGGGCTGGACGCGGGACGCTTCCTGCCGTCCGGCAACGAGGCCGACCTGCCTCCCGACCAGCGCGACGAGGACGCCAAGTCGGTGTGTTTCGAGTTCCCCGTCGAAGGCGCGCCGATCGAGATCCTCGGCAGACCGCGGGTGACGCTCCGCATCCGGATGGACGTGCCGCGCGGCCAGGCCGTCGCCCGGCTCTGCGACGTGGCCCCCGACGGTGCGTCGACCCTGGTGACCCGCGGGGCCCTCAACCTGTCGGCCCGGCACGGGCGCGACCGGTCCGACGAATGGCCCGCCGGGGAGACCGAGGACGTGCCCTTCGAGCTCAACGCCATCGGGCACACCTTCCCCCGTGGCCACCGGATCAGGCTGGCCGTCTCGTCGGCGTACTGGCCGTGGATCTGGCCGCAGGCGGACTCGGCGGGTTTCACCCTCGAGGCGGACGGAAGTCTCGTCGAGCTCCCGGTGCGCCGGCACACCGAGGACCCGGGCATCACCTTCGGCGCACCGGAGCAGGCGGAACCGCTCGGTGTCGCCGTCCCCGCCACGCTCGACGGGCAGCGTCCGGAGCGCCTGGTGGTCAGGGACGTCGCCGAGGGCGAGTGGCGTCTGGAGGTCGATCCGCGCCCCGGTGGCACGCGCGTCCACCCGGACGGGCTCGAGTACACCGAGGACGCGCTGGACACGTACACGATCCGGGAGGACGACCCGCTGTCGGCGCGGGCGCGTTCGGACTGGAAGATCCGGCTGCACCGGCCGGACGTGGCCTGGGACGTCCGGATCGAGACCCGTTCGGAGACCGGTGCGGACGACCACGACTTCCTCACGTCGAACGAGGTGGTCTGCAGGGACGGCGACGAGATCGTCTTCCACCGGACCTGGGAGAAGCGGATCCCGCGGACGGCGGGCTGAGGACGGGCCGGAGGCGTGCCCCGTGGAGGAGTACCACGTAACTTTCCGGGCATTACGCCTACTTGAGCCCTGCCGCCGGCCGGTACGTCCGACGTAACGTGTCCCCCAAGCGACCTGGAAAGCGAGGCAGCAACAGATGCCCGAGCAGAGCAGCCCGCTCGATCTGGCCGAGGGAGATCCCTTCGGTCCGCACAACCTTCCGTACGGCGTGTTCTCCACCCCGGGACACCCGCACGAGCGCAGGGTCGGGGTCCGCGTCGGCGGCCATGTGCTGGACGCCGGAGCGGCCGCCCACGCGCTGGGTTCGCCGTACGCCCGGCTGCTGGACCAGCCCAGCCTGACGCCGCTCCTCGCGGCGGGACGCACCGCGTGGCGGGACGTCCGGCGGGCGCTCACCGCCTGGGTGACCGTGCCGGCCCACCGGACGGACCTGGAGCCCCTCCTGCACCCCCTGGGCTCGGTGACGCTGCACCTGCCGTACGAGGTGGCGGACTATGTCGACTTCTACGCCAGCGAGCACCACGCCACGAACGTCGGCCGGATCTTCCGGCCGGACGGCGCGGCTCTCACGCCCAACTGGAAGCACCTGCCGATCGGTTATCACGGGCGCGCGGGCACGGTCGTCGTCTCCGGTACGGACGTCGTGCGCCCCTGCGGCCAGCGCAAGGCGCCCACCGATCCCGCCCCGGTCTTCGGCCCGTCGGTGAAGCTGGACATCGAGGCCGAGGTCGGCTTCGTCGTCGGGGTCCCCTCCGCGCAGGGGTCCTCCGTCGCGCTCGGCGACTTCCGGGACCACGTCTTCGGGCTCAGCCTGCTCAACGACTGGTCGGCGCGTGACATCCAGGCCTGGGAGTACGTGCCGCTCGGCCCCTTCCTCGGCAAGTCCTTCGCCACCTCCGTATCGGCGTGGGTCACCCCGCTGGAAGCCCTCGACGCGGCTCGTACGGCGCCGCCCTCCCGTGACGTCGGCCTGCTGCCCTACCTCGACGACGCGGACGAGGAGGAGCCGGGCGGTTTCGACATCCGGATCTCGGTGGCGATCAACGGCCAGGCGGTGTCCGAGCCCCCGTTCGCCTCCATGTACTGGACGGCGGCCCAGCAGCTGGCCCAGATGACGGTGAACGGCGCCTCGCTGCGCACCGGCGATCTGTACGGCTCCGGCACGGTCAGCGGCGCGGAGCCCGGGGAGCGCGGCTCCCTGCTCGAGCTCACGTGGAACGGCCGGGACCCGCTGGAGCTGGCCGAGGGCAAGCGGACGTTCCTGGAGGACGGCGACACGGTCACCCTGACCGCCTGGGCCCCCGGGCCGCACGGCACGCGGGTCGGGCTCGGCGAGGTCACGGGACGGATCGTTCCTGCGCCGTGAGCCCGGACGCCCTCCCGCCGGCCGGCGTACGCCGTGGCGGGGGCGGCTCCGGGCGGGGGTGGCCGGGCGCGACGACGGCGCCCTGCCCGGCGCACCCGGATTCCGCGGGGCGGATCCGGGTTCCGCGGGCACCCCGCCGTCCGGGTCCCCGGGCGACCCGGACGGGGATGTGTGCACGCGGGAAGGGAGCTAGGGCGTGTGTCGAAAGTAGCGCCGTCTGCCCGAAGGGCAGGCTCGGCGGTGTCCGGTGCGTGCGATCGCAAGGCGGAGGGTCGCCTCGATACTGGATGTATCGGGGCGATCCCGACAACGCGGCGAGTGTGCGTGCCGGACACCGCCGGGCAGGCGGGACTTTCGATACACGCCCTAGTGCCGCGGCAGGCAACGTTTGCCCGTCAAGGAGCGGCGTCGGGTGCGTGCTCTCGGCGTGCCGGCCGGAAGTCCTTGTACTGGACGTACTTGGGCTTTCGGCCGGTGCGGCGAGAGTGCGTGCCGGGCGTCGCGACGGGGCGAACGTTGCCTGTTGCGGCACTAGCGGTCAACGACGCGTGAGTCGCTTGCACGTGCGGGTGGGCTTGATCCGGTTGTCGGCGGATACGCTGGACGGACCCGCGAGACTCCTTCGTATGGGAGCACTGATGAGCATCGAATCCGAGGCCCCCGAGCCGAGGTGGGCGGTCCCGCCCGCGGGCGGCTGGACCGCCGATGACCTGGACACGCTTCCGAATCTGCCTCCGCATACGGAGCTGATCGACGGGAGCCTGGTTTTCGTGAGTCCGCAGACCGTATTTCACGAGCGTGCGATCGACTACCTGAAGTGGCAGCTGCAGTCGCTCGCTCCGCTCGACCTCGAGGTCTTTCGCGAGTTCACCATCGATGTCGACTTCCAGAACCGGCCCGAACCCGATGTCGTCGTCGTGCGCGCGGAGGCGGTCGAGAGTCTGCGGCAGACACGGTTCCCCGCGAGCAGTGTGCTGCTGGCGATCGAGGTCGTGTCCGACGAGTCCGTCACCCGTGACCGGGAGACCAAGCCCGTGAAGTACGCGAGGGCCAGGATCCCGCACTTCTGGCGGGTGGAGAACCAGGATGGCCGAGCCGTCGTCTACGTCTTCGAGCTGGAGCCCGCGACCGGGGCGTACACGTCGACGGGGATCTTCCACGACCGGCTGAAGGTCTCCACCCCCTTTCCCGTCGACCTCGACCTGAACGCCATCGTGACCCGGCGCCGGGCGGCGGACCCGCGGTAGGCCCGCCCGAGAGCCTCCGGCCGCCCGGCTCACTCGTACGCGGGCGGCTCCTCGTCCCAGCCGAACTCCGGGTCCTCCTCCGGGACCGCGGTCCGGGCGGCCGGCACCGGTGCGACCGCAGCCTCGGGCGCCGCGGCGGGTGCCGTGTCCGCCCGCTCCGCCGCCAGCACCTCCAGCACTCCCTCGCCGTACGTCGCCAGCTTCTTCTCGCCGAGTCCGCTGACCCCGCCGAGCTCCGCCAGTGAACCGGGCCGCAGCGCGGCGATCTCCCGCAGCGTCGCGTCGTGGAAGATCACGTAGGCCGGGAGGCCCAGCTCCTTGGCCTGGGCGGCCCGCCAGGACCGCAGCGCCTCGAAGACGGGGACGGCCTCCGCCGGAAGGTCGGCCGCCGCGGTGGCGGACCTGGCCTTGCGCTCGCCACGGCCCGACGAGCGGGTCGTCGGCTTCTTCGGCTCCTTGCGGAGCAGCACCTCGCGCTCCCTCCCGAGGACGGAGCCGCTCTCCTCGGTGAGCACCAGCGTGCCGTACTCGCCCTCGACGGCGAGCAGCCCCTGGGCGAGCAGCTGGCGCACCACACCCCGCCACTCGGCCTCGGACAGCTCCTCGCCGATGCCGAAGACCGAGAGCTGATCGTGGTCGAACTGGATGGTCTTCGCGGTCTTGCGGCCCAGCAGGATGTCGATGACCTGTCCCGCGCCGAACTTCTGGTTCCGCTCCCGCTTCAGCCGGACGACGGTGGACAGCAGCTTTTGGGCGACCACCGTGCCGTCCCAGGTCTCCGGCGGGGTCAGGCAGGTGTCGCAGTTGCCGCAGCTCTCGGCGCCGGGCTCCTGGCCGAAGTACCGCAGGAGCTGGCCGCGGCGGCATCGCACCGTCTCGCAGAGCGCCAGCATCGAGTCCAGGTGCGAGGCGGCCCGACGCCGGAAGGCCTCGTCCCCCTCGCCGCCCTGGATCAGTTTGCGCTGCTGGACGACGTCCTGGAGGCCGTAGGCCATCCACGCCGTGGAGGGCGCGCCGTCGCGGCCCGCGCGGCCCGTCTCCTGGTAGTAGCCCTCGACGGACTTGGGGAGGTCGAGGTGGGCGACGAAGCGGACGTCGGGCTTGTCGATGCCCATGCCGAAGGCGATGGTCGCGACGACGACCAGGCCCTCCTCGCGGAGGAAGCGCGACTGGTGGGCGGCGCGCGTCCCGGCATCGAGACCCGCGTGGTAGGGCACGGCCTCGATGCCGTGCCGGCAGAGGTACTCGGCGGTCTTCTCCGTCGAGTTGCGCGAGAGGCAGTAGACGATGCCCGCGTCCCCGGCGTGCTCCTCCTGGAGGAAGGTCAGCAGCTGCTTCTTCGGGTCGGATTTCGGTACGACGCGGTACTGGATGTTGGGCCGGTCGAAGCCGGCGACGAAATGCCGGGCGTCGGGCATGCCGAGGCGCCGGGTGATCTCCTGGTGCGTGGCCTCGGTGGCCGTGGCCGTGAGCGCGATGCGCGGGACGTCCGGCCAGCGCTCGCCCAGAACGGACAGGGCCAGGTAGTCGGGCCGGAAGTCGTGACCCCACTGGGCGACGCAGTGGGCCTCGTCGATGGCGAAGACGGAGATCTCACCCCGCGCCAGCAGGGCGAGGGTGGAGTCCAGCCGCAGGCGCTCCGGGGCGAGGTACAGCAGGTCGAGCTCGCCTGCCAGGAACTGGGCCTCCATCGAGCGGCGCTCGTCGAAGTCCTGCGTGCTGTTCATGAAGCCGGCGCGGACCCCGAGCGCCCGCAGGGCGTCCACCTGGTCCTGCATGAGGGCGATCAGGGGGGAGACCACCACGCCCGTACCGGGCCTGGCCAGGGCGGGGATCTGGTAGCAGAGCGACTTGCCGCCGCCGGTGGGCATGAGGACGACGGCGTCTCCTCCGGCGGTCACATGGTCGATGACCGCGCCCTGCTCGCCGCGGAACGCCTCGTACCCGAACACTCGGTGCAGGATCTGCTGCGCAGCGCTCCCGGTCGTCGCACTCATCGTTCCGCCCGTTCCGTTCCGTCCCGCACCCGTTCCCCACCCGTCCACAGCAACCATAGGCGCCGCCTACGACAGCGCCGGACGGGCCCGGCTTCCCGGGCCCGTCCGGCGCGTGTGCGGCGCTGCGTCCCGCGGTCGGCGCTACCGCACGAAGACACCCGCCTGGCCCGCGAGATCCAGGAAGTACTGGGGGGCGAGGCCCAGGACGAGGGTGACGGCGACGCCGACCGCGATCGTGGTCATCGTGAGCGGGGACGGGACGGCGACCGTGGGACCGTCCGCCCTGGGCTCGCTGAAGAACATCAGGACGATGACCCGGATGTAGAAGAACGCGGCGATGGCCGAGGAGATCACACCGACCACGACGAGGCCGGCCGCGCCGCCGTCGGCCGCCGCCTTGAAGACGGCGAACTTGCCGGAGAAGCCCGAGGTGAGCGGGATACCGGCGAAGGACAGCAGGAAGACCGCGAAGACCGCGGCGGTCAGCGGGGAGCGTCGGCCCAGCCCGGCCCACTTCGACAGGTGCGTCGCCTCCCCGCCCGCGTCGCGCACCAGGGTGACGACGGCGAAGGCGCCGACGGTCACGAAGGAGTAGACGCCGAGGTAGAAGAGGACCGACGAGACGCCGTCGGGGCTGGCCGCGATCACACCGGCGAGGATGAAGCCCGCGTGTGCGATCGAGGAGTACGCCAGCAGCCGCTTGATGTCGGTCTGGGTGATCGCGACGACCGCGCCGCCCAGCATCGTGACGACCGCGACCCCGTACATGACGGGGCGCAGGTCCCAGGTGAGGCCGGGCAGCACCACGTAGAGCAGGCGGAGCAGGGCCCCGAAGGCGGCGACCTTGGTCGCCGCGGCCATGAAACCGGTGACCGGGGTGGGAGCGCCCTGGTAGACGTCCGGGGTCCACATGTGGAACGGGACCGCGCCGACCTTGAACAGGAGGCCCATGAGGATCATCGCCCCGCCGATCAGCAGGAGCGCGTCGTTGCCCATGGTGTCGGCCAGTGCCGGGTCGATCTGCTGGACGGTGCCGTCGACCACGTCGGCGATACCCGCGTACGAGACGGTGCCCGCGTAGCCGTAGAGCAGCGCGATCCCGAAGAGGAGGAACGCCGAGGAGAACGAGCCGAGCAGGAAGTACTTCACCGCGGACTCCTGTGACATCAGCCGCTTGCGGCGGGCGATGGCGCAGAGGAGGTAGAGCGGGAGGGAGAAGACCTCCAGGGCGACGAAGAGGGTCAGCAGGTCGTTGGCGGCGGGGAAGACGAGCATGCCCGCCACGGAGAAGAGGACCAGCGGGAAGACCTCGGTGGTGGTGAAGCCGGCCCTGACCGCCGCCTTCTCGCTGTCGCTGCCGGGGACCGACCCCGCCTGGGCGGCGAAGGAGTCCACGCGGTTCCCGTGCGAGGCCGGGTCCAGGCGCCGCTCGGCGAACGTGAAGACCGCGACCATCGAGACGAGCAGGACGGTGCCCTGCAGGAACAGGGCCGGTCCGTCGACCGCCACGGCGCCCATCGCGGCGATGTGCGCGTTCTTCGTGGCGTACCCGTCGGCGGCGAGGCCCACCACGGCGGCGAACGCGGCGGCCAGGGCGACCACCGTCAGGAACACCTGGGTGGTGTACCGGGCCCGGCGCGGTACGAAGGCCTCCACCAGGACGCCGAGGACGGCGACGCCCACCACGATCAGGACGGGGGCCAGTTGGGCGTACTCGATGGTGGGCGCGGTGAACCTGTCGCCCGGAGCGGCCGAGGTCACCCCGCCCGCCGTCGTCCACAGGCTGTGGACAGCTGTTGCGCTCACTTGGCGGCCTCCACCTCGGGCTGGGGGTCCTTCTTCTGTACGTCGTGCATGGTGTGCTGCACCGCCGGGTTCACGACCTCGGTGAGGGGCTTCGGGAAGACGCCCAGGAAGATCAGCAGGGCGATCAGCGGCAGGGCCACCGCCAGCTCACGGACCCTGAGGTCGGGCATTCCCCCGACCTCCTGCCTGACCGGCCCCGTCATCGTCCGCTGGTAGAGGACCAGGACGTAGAGGGCGGCGAGGACGATGCCCACGGTGGCGATGACGCCCGCCGCCGGGTAGGCGCTGAAGGTGCCCACCAGGACGAGGAACTCGCTGACGAACGGGGCGAGTCCGGGCAGCGAGAGCGTGGCCAGACCTCCGACGAGGAAGGTTCCCGCCAGCACGGGCGCCACCTTCTGCACCCCGCCGTAGTCGGCGATGAGCCGCGAGCCCCGCCGGGTGATCAGGAATCCGGCGACCAGCATCAGCGCCGCCGTCGAGATCCCGTGGTTGACCATGTAGAGCGTGGCCCCGGACTGGCCCTGACTCGTCATCGCGAAGATGCCGAGCACGATGAAGCCGAAGTGCGAGATCGACGCGTAGGCGATGAGCCGCTTGATGTCACGCTGACCGACGGCGAGCAGCGCCCCGTAGACGATGGAGATCAGGGCCAGCACGAGGATCACCGGCGTCGCCCACTTGCTGGCCTCGGGGAACAGCTGGAGGCAGAAGCGGAGCATCGCGAAGGTGCCGACCTTGTCGACGACCGCCGTGATCAGGACGGCCACCGGGGTGGTCGCCTCTCCCATGGCGTTGGGCAGCCAGGTGTGCAGCGGCCACAGCGGGGCCTTCACCGCGAAGGCGAAGAAGAACCCGAGGAACAGCCAGCGCTCGGTGCCGGTCCCCATGTCCAGTGAGCCGTCGGCGCGTGCGGCGGCGATCTCGGAGAGCGAGAAGCTCCCCGCGACGACGTAGAGACCGATGACGGCGGCCAGCATGATGAGGCCGCCGGCCAGGTTGTAGAGGAGGAACTTCACGGCCGCGTAGCTGCGCTGCGCCGCCGCGTTCTCGTCGCTGCCGGCGTGCGCACGGTCCCCGAAGCCGCCGATGAGGAAGTACATCGGGATGAGCATGGCTTCGAAGAGGATGTAGAAGAGGAAGACGTCGGTGGCCACGAAGGAGAGGATCACCATCGCTTCCACCATGAGGATCAGGGCGAAGAAGCCCTGGGTGGGACGCCAGTGGTACGGGGAGGTCTTCTCGGGACCTCCCCCGCTCGAATCGAGCCGCGCGCCGGGGGCAGGGTCGGCGTCGTGCCAGCCGGCCAGGATGACGAAGGGGATCAGCAGCGCGGTGAGCGCGAGGAGCGCCACCCCGATGCCGTCGACGCCCAGTTCGTACCGGACGCCGAAGTCCTTGATCCAGGCGTGCGACTCGGTCAGCTGGTAGCGGTCGCCGCCGGGTTCGAAGCGGGCGAACACGATGCCGGCCAGGACGAGCGTGGCCAGCGAGAGGGCCAGTGCGAGCCACTTGGCCGCGGCGCGCCGTGCGGCCGGGACGGCGGCGGTGGCGATCGCGCCGACCGCCGGGAGTACCGCCGTCGCTGTCAGGAGGGGAAACGACATGGGATCAGACCGCCCTCATCAGCAGGGTGGCGGCGATGAGGACCACCGCACCGCCGAACATCGAGACCGCGTAGGAGCGGGCGTAGCCGTTCTGCAGGGTGCGCAGCCGGCCGGACAGCCCGCCCATGGAAGCGGCCGTGCCGTTGACGACACCGTCGACCAGGGTGTGGTCGACGTAGACCAGGGAGCGGGTGAGGTGTTCGCCGCCGCGGACCAGGACCACGTGGTTGAAGTCGTCCTGGAGCAGGTCCCGGCGGGCCGCCCTGGTGAGCAGCGAACCGCGCGGGGCGACGGCGGGTACGGGCCTGCGCCCGTACATGGCCCAGGCGATGGCGACGCCGACGACGAGCACCACCATGGTGGCGGCGGTGACGGTGGTCGCGCTGACGGGGGCGTGGCCGTGGTCGTGTCCGGTGACGGGCTCCAGCCAGTGCAGGAACCGGTCGCCGATGGAGAAGAAGCCGCCCGCGAAGACCGACCCGAAGGCGAGCACGATCATCGGCACCGTCATCGACCGGGGTGACTCGTGGGGGTGCGGCTCGCTGTGATCGCCGCCCGTCTCGGCGGCGGGCTCCACGTCCGGCTCGGCCGGTGACGGTGTCGCCGCGTGGCGCCAGCGCTCCTCGCCGAAGAAGGTCAGCAGCATCACGCGCGTCATGTAGAAGGCGGTGATCGCGGCGCCCAGGAGGGCGACCGAGCCGAGGATCCAGCCCTCGGTACCGCCCTTGGCGAACGCGGCCTCGATGATCTTGTCCTTGGAGAAGAAGCCGGACAGGCCGGGGAAGCCGATGATCGCGAGGTAGCCGAGGCCGAACGTCACGAAGGTGACCGGCATGTACTTCCGCAGACCGCCGTACTTCCGCATGTCGACCTCGTCGTTCATGCCGTGCATGACCGAACCGGCGCCGAGGAAGAGACCGGCCTTGAAGAAGCCGTGCGTCACCAGGTGCATGATCGCGAAGACGTATCCGACGGGGCCGAGGCCCGCGGCCAGGATCATGTAGCCGATCTGCGACATCGTCGAGCCCGCGAGGGCCTTCTTGATGTCGTCCTTGGCACAACCGACGATCGCACCGAAGAGCAGCGTGACGGCGCCGACGACCACCACGGCCAGCTGCGCGTCCGGCGCGCCGTCGAAGATCGCGCCGGAGCGGACGATGAGGTAGACGCCCGCGGTCACCATGGTGGCGGCGTGGATGAGGGCCGAGACGGGCGTCGGGCCCTCCATCGCGTCGCCGAGCCAGGACTGCAGCGGCACCTGGGCCGACTTGCCGCAGGCGGCCAGGAGCAGCATCAGGCCGATCGCCGTGAGCTTGCCCTCGCTCGTCTCCCCGGTCGACCCGAGCACCGGGCCGAAGGCGAAGGTGCCGAACGTGGTGAACATCAGCATGATCGCGATGGACAGGCCCATGTCGCCGACCCGGTTGACCAGGAAGGCCTTCTTGGCGGCGGTGGCCGCGCTGGGCTTGTGCTGCCAGAAGCCGATGAGCAGGTACGACGCCAGACCGACGCCCTCCCACCCGACGTACAGCAGGAGGTAGTTGTCGGCGATGACCAGGAGGAGCATCGCCGCGAGGAAGAGGTTCAGGTAGCCGAAGAAGCGGCGGCGCCGCTCGTCGTGCTCCATGTAGCCGATCGAGTAGATGTGGATGAGCGTGCCCACGCCGGTGATCAGCAGGACGAACGTCATCGACAACTGGTCGAGCTGGAAGGCCACGTCCGCCTGGAAGCCCTCGACGGGGATCCAGCTGAACAGCCTCTGGTGCAGGGTGCGGTCCTCGGCGCCCCTGCCCAGCATGTCGGTGAACAGCACGACGCCGACGACGAAGGACGCGCCGGCGAGCAGGGTGCCGATCCAGTGGCCGGTCCGGTCGAGGCGCCGGCCGCCGCACAGGAGGACCGCGGCTCCGAGGAGGGGCGCCGCGATCAGCAGCGCGATCAGGTTTTCCACGACTGCGACCCCTTACAGCTTCATCAGGCTGGCGTCGTCGACCGAGGCCGAGTGGCGTGAGCGGAACAGCGACACGATGATCGCGAGCCCGACGACGACCTCCGCGGCGGCGACGACCATCGTGAAGAACGCGATGATCTGGCCGTCGAGGTTGCCGTGCATCCGGGAGAACGCGACGAACGCGAGGTTGCAGGCGTTGAGCATCAGCTCGATGCACATGAACACCACGATCGCGTTTCGCCTGATCAGCACACCGGAGGCGCCGATCGTGAACAAAAGGGCCGCGAGGTAGAGGTAGTTGACCGGATTCACTTGGCGACCTCCTCCTCTTCTTCGTGGTCACGGCCCAGCCGCTCCTGGGAGCGCTGTTCCAGCGCCCTGAGGTCGGCGAGCGATTCGTCCGACACGTCGCGGATCTGGCCGCGCCGGCGCAGTGTCTGCATGACGGTGAGCTCGGAGGCGGTGCCGTCCGGGAGCAGGCCCGCGATGTCCACGGCGTTGTGCCGTGCGTAGACGCCGGGGGCGGGCAGCGGCGGCAGGTGGCTGCTGCGGACCCGCTCCTTCGACATCTCCCGCTGGGTCTTCGCCCTTTCCGTGCGTTCCCGGTGGGTGAGCAGCATCGCGCCGACGGTCGCCGTGATGAGCAGGGCGCCGGTGATCTCGAACGCGAAGACGTACTTGGTGAAGATGAGGTTGGCGAGGCCCTCGACGTTTCCGCCGTGCCGGGCGTTCGCCGCGCCGAGGCCGTTGAAGCTCCGCAGTGAGGCCTGCCCGATGCCGGCGATCAGGAGGATGCCGAAGCCGAGTCCGCAGGCGGCGGCCAGCCAGCGCTGGCCCTTGAGGGTCTCCTTGAGGGAGTCCGCCGCCGTGACACCGACGAGCATGACGACGAAGAGGAACAGCATCATGATCGCGCCGGTGTAGACGACGATCTGGACGATGCCCAGGAAGTAGGCGCCGTTGGCGAGGTAGAAGACCGCCAGCACGATCATGGTGCCGGCGAGCGACAGGGCGCTGTGCACCGCTTTCCTCATGAGGACCGTGGAGAGCGCGCCGATCACGGCGACGGTGCCGAGCAGCCAGAACTGCACGGCCTCGCCGGTCGAGGTGGCGGAGGCCGCGGCGGCCAGGGAGGCGCTCATGCGTCGACCTCCTTGTCCGCCTCTTCCTCGGAGACGGCCCGCTGGCGCTCCGTACCCGGCGCGGCCTCCGTGACCAGGCCCCGGTAGTAGTCCTGTTCGTCCATGCCGGGGTAGATCGCGTGCGGGCTGTCCACCATGCCTTCCTCGAGCCCGGCGAGCAGCTCGTCCTTGGTGTAGATGAGGCTCTCGCGGGTGGTGTTGGCGAGCTCGAACTCGTTCGTCATGGTCAGCGCGCGGGTGGGGCACGCCTCGATGCAGAGCCCGCACAGGATGCAGCGTGCGTAGTTGATCTGGTAGACGCGGCCGTAGCGCTCACCCGGGGAGTACCGCTCCTCGTCGGTGTTGTCCGCGCCCTCCACGTAGATCGCGTCCGCGGGACACGCCCAGGCGCAGAGCTCGCACCCGACGCACTTCTCCAGGCCGTCCGGATGGCGGTTGAGCTGGTGACGGCCGTGGAAGCGCGGTGCCGTCACCTTCTGTGTCTCCGGGTACTGCTCGGTCAGCCGCTTCCTGAACATGGCCTTGAAGGTCACGCCGAAGCCGGCGACCGGATTCATGAACCTGTCCCCTGAGGGCTCCGATGACTCAGACACCGTCAGCCTCCTTTCCGTTGACCGCGGAGTCGTCACTCTGAGTGTCCGGCCCGCCACTGGCGACGAGCTCGCGCTCGCGTCGCGGCGTGCGGCGCGGCACCGGCGGCAGGGTCTGGCCGGGCAGCGGCGGCACCGGGAATCCGCCCGCCATCGGGTCGAACTCCGGTTCCGGGCCGGCCGGCTCCTCGCCGGACCTGTTCCGGCGGTCGCGGAAGAAGTCGGCGACGAACGAGATGAGCAGCACGGCGATGACGGCCCCCGCGACGTACAGCAGGATCCTCGAGAAGTCGTACCCCTCGTTGCGCAGCGCCCTGACCGTGGCGACCAGCATCAGCCAGACCACGGAGACCGGGATGAGCACCTTCCAGCCGAGCTTCATCAGCTGGTCGTAGCGGACCCGGGGCAGTGTGCCGCGCAGCCAGATGAAGAAGAAGAGGAGCAACTGCACCTTGACGACGAACCAGAGCATCGGCCACCAGCCGTGGTTCGCGCCCTCCCAGAAGGTGCTGACCGGGTACGGTGCCCGCCAGCCGCCCAGGAAGAGGGTCACGGAGACCGCGGAGACGGTGACCATGTTGACGTACTCGGCGAGCATGAACATCGCGAACTTGATGGACGAGTACTCGGTGTTGAACCCGCCGACCAGGTCGCCCTCGGACTCCGGCATGTCGAACGGGGCACGGTTGGTCTCGCCGACCATCGTGACGACGTAGATGATGAAGGAGACCGGGAGCAGGATGATGAACCAGCGGTCCTGCTGCGCGGCGACGATCTCGGAGGTCGACATCGACCCGGAGTAGAGGAACACCGAGGCGAACGCGGCGCCCATCGCGATCTCGTAGCTGATCATCTGGGCGCAGGAGCGCAGACCGCCCAGCAGCGGGTACGTCGAGCCGGAGGACCAGCCCGCCAGCACGATGCCGTAGATGCCGACGGAGGCGACCGCGAGGATGTACAGCATCGCGATCGGCAGGTCGGTCAGCTGCATCGTCGTACGCTGGCCGAAGATCGACACCTCGTTGCCGGCCGGGCCGAAGGGGATCACCGCGATCGCCATGAAGGCGGGTGCGGCGGCCACGATCGGGGCCAGGACGTAGACGACCTTGTCGGCCCGCCTGACGACGACGTCCTCCTTGAGCATCAGTTTGACGCCGTCGGCGAGCGACTGGAGCATGCCCCAGGGGCCGTGCCGGTTGGGGCCGATGCGCAGCTGCATCCAGGCGACGACCTTGCGCTCCCACACGATGGAGAAGAGCACGGTCACCATCAGGAACGCGAAGCAGAACACCGCCTTGAGGGCGACGAGCCACCACGGGTCCGTCCCGAACATCGAGAGGTCCTCGGCGGCCAGGACGGTGCCTCGGGGCGCCGCGGCGAGTTGGGCGAGGCCGGTCACTCTCCTACCTCCGATGTCACGACGTGGGAGCCGGGTGCGGCGGGACCGATCCGCACCGGACGGCCGGGCTGGGCGCCGGTGTCGGCGGGAACGCCCCGGCCGACGGAGTTGAGGGGCACCCAGACCACCCGGTCCGGCATGTCGGTCACTTCGAGCGGGAGTTCGGTGGTGCCGGCGGGGCCGGTGACGGCGAGCAGATCGCCGTCCTTCACCCCCGCCTCGGCCGCGGTGGCGGCGGAGAGCCGGGCGACGGCCGCGTGCCGGGTGGCGGCCAGCGCCTCGTCGCCCTCCTGCAGCCTGCCCCGGTCGAGCAGCATCCGGTGACCCGCGAGGACCGCCTCCCCGTCGCCGGGCCGGGGCACCGGGCGGGAGGTGGCGTGCGGGCCGTCGGCGTACGGCCCCGGTCGGCCGCCGAGGCGGTCGAGCTCGCGGCGGGCCGCCCTCAGGTCGGGGAGTGCGAGGTGCACGTCCAGCGCGTCGGCCAGCATGTGCAGGACCCGCGCGTCGGTCGGGCAGAGCGTACGGGGAAGCTGCTCGGGCTTCAGCGCGGCCTCGAACATGCGGGAGCGGCCCTCCCAGTTGAGGAAGGTGCCGGGCTTCTCGGCGACGGCGGCGACGGGAAGGACCACGTCGGCGCGCTCGGTGACCAGGCCCGGCCGCAGTTCCAGCGAGACCAGGAACCCGACCTCGTCCAGCGCCTCCAGGGCCCGTGCCGGATCGGGCAGGTCCTCGGGGTCGACGCCGGCGACCAGGAGTGCGGCCAGTTCGCCGGTGGCGGCGGCCTCCAGGATCTGGCCGGTGTCCCGTCCGAAGCGGGTCGGGAGCTGGGCGACGCCCCAGACGGAGGCCACCTCCTGCCTGGCCCGCGGATCGGTCGCCGGCCGGCCGCCCGGCAGCAGCGACGGGAGTGCGCCCGCCTCCACCGCGCCGCGTTCGCCGGCCCGCCGCGGGATCCACACCAGCGCGGCGCCGGTCGCCGCGGCGGTGCGTACGACGGCGGTCAGCGCGCCGGGCACCCCGGCGAGTCGCTCGCCCACCACGATCACGGCGCCCTCGCCGCGCAGCGCCTGAGCGGCGACGGCTCCGTCGCCCTCCAGTCCGACACCGCCCGCGAGCGCGTCCAGCCACTCCGTCTCGGTACCGGGTGCGGCGGGGAGCAGGGTGCCGCCCGCCTTCTCCAGGCCGCGGGTGGCGTACGAGGCGAGGGCGAAGGTCCGCTGCGCGTGCTTGCGGTGGGCCTTGCGCAGCCGCAGGAAGACGCCGGGGGCCTCCTCCTCCGACTCGAAGCCGGCCAGCAGCACCGCCGGGGCCTTCTCCAGCGAGGTGTAGGTGACTCCGCTGCCGTCCAGGTCCCGTCCGCGCCCGGCCACCCGGGCCGCCAGGAAGTCGGCTTCCTCACCGCTGTGCACGCGGGCCCGGAAGTCGATGTCGTTGGTGTCGAGGGCGATCCGCGCGAACTTGCTGTACGCGTAGGCGTCCTCGACGGTCAGCCGGCCGCCGGTGAGCACACCGGCCCTGCCGCGGGCCGCCGAGAGACCGGCCGCCGCGGCCGCCAGTGCCTCGGGCCAGCTCGCCGCCTCCAGGACGCCCTCCGCGTTGCGGACGAGCGGGGTGGTGAGCCGGTCGCGCTGCTGGGCGTAGCGGAAGCCGAAGCGGCCCTTGTCGCAGAGCCACTCCTCGTTGACCTCCGGGTCGTTGAGGGCGAGCCGCCGCATGACCTTGCCGCGCCGGTGGTCGGTACGGGTGGCGCAGCCGCCCGCGCAGTGCTCGCACACGGACGGCGTCGACACGAGGTCGAAGGGCCGGGAGCGGAACCGGTACGCGGCCGAGGTGAGCGCGCCGACGGGGCAGATCTGGATGGTGTTGCCGGAGAAGTACGACTCGAAGGGGTCGCCCTGCCCGGTGCCGACCTGCTGGAGGGCGCCGCGCTCGATGAGCTCGATCATCGGGTCGCCCGCCACCTGGTTGGAGAACCGGGTGCACCGCGCGCAGAGCACGCAGCGCTCGCGGTCCAGCAGCACCTGGGGGGAGATCGGGACGGGCTTCTCGAAGGTGCGCTTCTTCCCGTCGAAGCGGGAGTCGGCGCCGCCGTGCGACATGGCCTGGTTCTGCAGGGGGCACTCGCCGCCCTTGTCGCAGACCGGGCAGTCCAGCGGGTGGTTGATGAGCAGGAGCTCCATCACCCCCTTCTGCGCCTTCTCCGCGACGGGCGAGGTGATCTGCGACTTCACGACCATGCCGTCGGTGCACGTGATGGTGCAGGACGCCATCGGCTTGCGCTGGCCCTCCACCTCGACGATGCACTGCCGGCAGGCGCCGGCCGGGTCGAGGAGCGGGTGGTCGCAGAAGCGCGGGATCTCGATGCCGAGGAGTTCGGCGGCCCGGATGACCAGGGTGCCCTTGGGCACGCTGATCTCGATGCCGTCGATCGTGAGCGTGACCAGGTCCTCGGGCGGGATGGCCGCCTCGCCGCCCCCGGAGGGCGCACTCGTGGTGACTGTCATGCGTTCACCCCCCGGTGAGCGTTCTTGTCGTCGGCCCAGACGGTCGACTTGGCGGGATCGAAGGGGCAGCCCTGGCCGGTGATGTGCTGCTCGTACTCCTCGCGGAAGTACGTCAGCGAGGAGAAGATCGGCGCGGCGGCACCGTCGCCCAGGGCGCAGAAGGACTTGCCGTTGATGTTGTCGGCGATGTCGTTGAGCTTGTCGAGGTCGGACATCTGCCCCTTGCCGGCCTCGATGTCGCGCAGGAGCTGGACGAGCCAGTAGGTCCCCTCACGGCAGGGTGTGCACTTTCCGCAGGACTCGTGGGCGTAGAACTCGGTCCAGCGGGTGACGGCCCGCACCACACAGGTGGTCTCGTCGAAGCACTGCAGGGCCTTGGTGCCGAGCATGGAGCCGGCGGCGCCCACGCCCTCGTAGTCGAGGGGGACGTCGAGGTGCTCGTCGGTGAACATCGGGGTGGAGGAGCCCCCGGGGGTCCAGAACTTCAGACGGTGCCCGGGCCGCATGCCGCCGCTCATGTCGAGCAGCTGGCGCAGGGTGATGCCGAGCGGTGCCTCGTACTGGCCGGGTCCGGCGACGTGGCCGCTCAGCGAGTACAGCGTGAAGCCGGGAGACTTCTCGCTGCCCATCGACGTGAACCACTCCTTGCCCTTGTGCAGGATCGCGGGAACCGAGGCGATGGACTCGACGTTGTTCACCACGGTGGGGCAGGCGTACAGACCGGCGACGGCGGGGAAGGGGGGCCGCAGTCTCGGCTGGCCGCGCCGTCCTTCGAGCGAGTCGAGCAGCGCGGTCTCCTCCCCGCAGATGTACGCACCGGCACCCGCGTGCACCGTGAGTTCGAGGTCGAGCCCGGACCCCAGGATGTCGGTCCCCAGGTAACCCGCCTCGTAGGCCTCACGCACGGCCTCGTGCAGCCGCCGCAGGACGGGGACGACTTCGCCGCGCAGGTAGATGAAGGCGTGCGAGGAGCGGATCGCGTAGCAGGCGATCACGATGCCCTCGATGAGACTGTGCGGGTTGGCGAAGAGGAGCGGGATGTCCTTGCAGGTCCCGGGCTCCGACTCGTCGGCGTTGACGACGAGGTAGTGCGGCTTGCCGTCGCCCTGCGGGATGAACTGCCACTTCATCCCGGTGGGGAAGCCTGCGCCTCCGCGTCCGCGCAGACCGGATTCCTTGACGTAGGCGATGAGGTCGTCGGGCGCCATCGCGAGGGCCTTGCGCAGTCCCTCGTACCCGTCGTGGCGGAGGTAGGTGTCCAGGGTCCAGGACTCCGGCTCGTCCCAGAAGGCGGACAGTACGGGAGCCAGGAGCTTCTCCGGGCTGGTCCCGTCCTGGCCGATCTCGGCTGCCAAGGTCATCACTCCCCCTCCTCGGCTGCGGGCCCGGCCGGGTGCTCCGGATCGGAGGCCGAGGTGTGCTGCGGTGCGTCGTGCGAGCTCAGGTGCTCGGACGGGGACGGTTCGTGCGGCGGTGTGTCCCGGGGCGCCTCGCCCCGCGGGCCGACCACCCGTGCCTGCGACGCGCCCTCGCCCTTGGCGAGCTTCAGCCCGGCCAGGGAGGCGGGGCCCGCCCCGCCGCTCGCCTCGACGGCGCCGGGGCGCGTGTCGGGGAAGCCGGCCAGGATGCGGGCCGTCTCCTTGTACGTGCACAGAGGGGCGCCGCGGGTGGGTTCGACGGTCCGTCCGGCGATCAGGTCGTCGACGAGCCGTGTCGCGCTCTCGGGCGTCTGGTTGTCGAAGAACTCCCAGTTCACCATCACGACGGGCGCGAAGTCGCAGGCCGCGTTGCACTCGATGTGTTCGAGGGTGACCTTGCCGTCGGCGGTCGTCTCGTCGTTGCCGACGCCCAGGTGCTCCTTGAGCCGGTCGAAGATGGCGTCGCCGCCCATGACCGCGCACAGGGTGTTGGTGCAGACCCCGACCTGGTAGTCGCCGCTCGGCCGGCGCCGGTACATCGTGTAGAAGGTGGCGACCGCGGTGACCTCGGCGGTGGTGAGGCCGAGGAGTTCGGCGCAGAACGCCATGCCCGTCCGGGAGACGTATCCCTCCTCGGACTGCACCAGATGGAGCAGGGGCAGCAGCGCGGAGCGGCTGCCGGGGTAGCGGGCGATCACCTCCTTCGCGTCGGCCTCGAGCCGGGCGCGCACCTCGGCCGGGTAGGCGGGGGCGGGGAGCTGCGGCATCCCCAGGCTGACTTCTCGGTTGGCTGCGGTCACCGGTCGACGCCTCCCATCACGGGGTCGATGGACGCGACGGCGACGATGACGTCGGCGACCTGGCCGCCCTCGCACATCGCCGCCATGGCCTGGAGATTGGTGAAGGACGGGTCGCGGAAGTGGACCCGGAAGGGGCGCGTGCCCCCGTCGGAGACCACGTGCACGCCGAGTTCGCCCTTGGGGGACTCGATGGCCGTGTACGTCTGACCGGCCGGCACCCGGAAGCCCTCGGTCACCAGCTTGAAGTGGTGGATCAGGGCCTCCATGGAGGTACCCATGATCTTCCTGATGTGGTCGAGCGAGTTGCCGAGGCCGTCGGGTCCCAGCGCGAGCTGCGCGGGCCAGGCGATCTTCTTGTCGCCGACCATGACCGGGCCGGGCTCCAGCCGGTCCAGGCACTGCTCGATGATCCTGAGCGACTGGCGCATCTCCTCCAGGCGGATGAGGAAGCGGCCGTAGGCGTCGCTGGAGTCGGCGGTGGGCACGTCGAACTCGTAGTTCTCGTAGCCGCAGTACGGGTCGGTCTTGCGCAGGTCGTGCGGCAGGCCGGCGGACCGGAGGATCGGGCCGGTGGCGCCGAGCGCCATGCAGCCGGCCAGGTCGAGGTAGCCCACGTCCTGCATGCGGGCCTTGAAGATGGGGTTGCCGGTCGCCAGCTTGTCGTACTCCGGCAGGTTCTTCTTCATGGTCTTCACGAACTCGCGGATCCGGTCGACCGCACCGGGGGGCAGGTCCTGGGCGAGTCCGCCGGGCCGGATGAACGCGTGGTTCATCCGGAGGCCGGTGATCAGCTCGAAGAGGTCGAGGACGAGCTCACGATCGCGGAAGCCGTAGATCATGATCGTGGTGGCGCCGAGTTCCATACCGCCGGTGGCGACGCACACGAGGTGCGAGGAGAGCCGGTTGAGCTCCATGAGGAGCACCCGCAGGACGGTGGCCCGGTCGGGGATCTGCTCCTCGATCCCGAGGAGCTTCTCGACCCCGAGGCAGTACGCGGCCTCGTTGAAGAACGGGGTCAGGTAGTCCATGCGCGTCACGAAGGTGGTGCCCTGGGTCCAGTTCCGGAATTCGAGGTTCTTCTCGATGCCGGTGTGGAGGTAGCCGATCCCGCAGCGGGCCTCCGTGACGGTCTCGCCGTCGATCTCCAGGATGAGCCGGAGCACGCCGTGCGTGGACGGGTGCTGCGGGCCCATGTTGACGATGATGCGCTCGTCGTCGGAGGTGACCGCGGACTCGACGACCTCGTCCCAGTCCCCGCCGGTGACTGTGTATACGGTGCCCTCGGTCGTGGCACGGGGTGTTGCGTGTGGAGTGGTCATCAGCTGTACGACCTCCGCTGGTCCGGAGCCGGGATCTGGGCGCCCTTGTACTCGACGGCGATGCCGCCGAGGGGGTAGTCCTTGCGCTGCGGGAAGCCCTGCCAGTCGTCCGGCATCATGATCCGGGTCAGGGCGGGGTGCCCGTCGAAGATCAGCCCGAAGAAGTCGTAGGTCTCGCGCTCGTGCCAGTCGTTGGTCGGGTAGACCGCGACGAGGGACGGGACGTGCGGGTCGCTGTCCGGGGCGGACACCTCGATGCGGATCAGCCGCCCGTGGGTGAGCGACCGCAGGTGGTAGACCGCGTGCAGTTCGCGGCCCTTGTCCCCGAGGTAGTGGACACCGCTGACGCCCGTACAGAGCTCGAAGCGCAGGGCGGGGTCGTCGCGCAGGGTGCGGGCGACCTGGAGGAGGTGCTCGCGGGCGATGTGGAAGGTGAGTTCGCCGCGGTCGACGACGGTCTTCTCGATGGCGTTCCCGGGGAGCAGCCCCTGTTCTTCCAGGGCTCCCTCCAGTTCGTCCGCCACCTCGTCGAACCAGCCGCCGTACGGGCGGGACGCGGCACCGGGCAGGGTCACGGTGCGGACGAGGCCGCCGTAGCCCGAGGTGTCGCCGCCGTTGTTCGCGCCGAACATGCCCGTGCGGACGCCGATGACCTCACCGGAGTCGTCGCGGGGGGCGGGTACCTGACCGCTGTTCGTGTTCGGTCCGTCGCTCATCGCAGCAGCCCCTTCATCTCGATCAGGGGCAGTGCGTTGAGGGCCGCCTCCTCCGCCTCCCGGGCCGCCTCCTCCGCGTTGACCCCGAGCTTGGAGCCCTGGATCTTCTGGTGGAGCTTGAGGATGGCGTCGATCAGCATCTCGGGACGCGGCGGGCATCCCGGCAGATAGATGTCGACGGGCACAATATGATCAACACCCTGCACAATGGCGTAATTGTTGAACATTCCGCCCGATGACGCGCAAACCCCCATGGAAATGACCCACTTGGGGCTGGGCATCTGGTCGTAGACCTGCCTCAGGACGGGCGCCATCTTCTGGCTGACCCGCCCCGCGACGATCATCAGGTCCGCCTGCCGCGGTGAACCGCGGAAGACCTCCATGCCGAAGCGGGCCAGGTCGTAACGGCCCGCCCCTGTCGTCATCATCTCGATGGCGCAGCAGGCGAGGCCGAAGGTGGCCGGGAAGACGGAGGACTTCCGTACCCAGCCGGCGGCCTGTTCGACGGTGGTCAGCACGAAGCCGCTCGGCAGCTTCTCTTCGAGTCCCATGGTGTGCCCCTCAGCCCCTCAGTCCCATTCCAGGCCGCCCCGACGCCACACATACGCGTAGGCGACGAAGACGGTGAGCACGAAGAGCAGCATCTCCACGAGCCCGAAGATCCCCAGGGCGTCGAAGGTGACCGCCCAGGGATAGAGGAAGACGATCTCGATGTCGAAGACGATGAACAGCATCGCCGTCAGGTAGTACTTGATGGGGAAACGGCCGCCTCCGGCTGGAGTGGGGGTGGGTTCGATACCGCACTCGTACGCTTCGAGCTTTGCCCGGTTGTACCGCTTGGGGCCGATAAGCGTGGCCATGACCACGGAGAAGATCGCAAACCCTGCCCCGAGGGCGCCGAGCACGAGGATGGGCGCGTAGGCATTCACGCTCCTCGCTCCTTCCAGTCGTCCTTGACCGTTGGACCGCATCGGGCGACCGGCTCGCCACCTCACCAAGATCGTGCATATGTGAGGCAGTTCACAAGCCCGACTGCCCCGCATCCTATGCCTGCCGTCCTGTGATCTGCGACACGGGGTACGTCACCGAGTTTGTGATCTCCACCACCCGACGAACGATCATGAAGGCGGTTGAGCGGTGATCTACGTACGCGAAGCGGCCGAGCAGTTACGAGACGTGACATTTGGCGGTGTTGTTGCTGGTCAAAGCCGTGCGGGCACTATCAATAGTAGGCGCCTACATGCAAATTGGCGATGGACTCCATGGACGTGATATAGGAAAGGCTCCCCGTTCACACCCACCCGGAAGAGGGGGTGTCCGGACAGAGGTGGACGGCGGCAACGCGCGCCCGTTCACCAACTCCCCGGACACGGTCGACGACGCTGTGCACAGGGGCCGCGGTGCGGGGACGGACGGCGCCGCGCGCCGGGGGCGCCCGCACCGCCTCGGTGGCGTATCGCCCCGGGCCGGGCCGATACGCCGGCCCGGACACCGATCCGGGACCCGGCCGGCGCGTCGACGGCGGACCGGGCGCCGGAACACCGCGAGGCGGCGGCGGTCGCGGGCGGCCGCAGGAAGGGCCGGCGACGCCGGCCGGGCCCCCCGGCGGGGCCGGAAGGCCTCCCCGCCGGGGGCGGGTCAGGCCGACGAGCCGCGGAACCCTCGACACCCTCCAACCAAAAGGGACATGACTTACCAATAGGTCACAGGGTGACAAGAAGCCGGGGCCTCCGGGGGCCCACCTCGCACCCGGCCGCACGGTTGCCTCCCGCGGCGGACTCGCCTGGTGACCTGCGTCACTTCACGTATCCTCCGATAAAAGCGGGCTTGGCCAACCGTGTGAACAGATGGTAGGTGGCGGGCAATTCGGGCGTATTGCAGAAAACCCGTGATCACGCGCGTGATCCAGTGCGCCCGTTTTGCCCGTTAGGGCGTCAATAAGGGCGCGGGACAAGCGGATTCACAGATTCCGAACGTAACTGTGTCGCAACACACGTTTCTTGATGGGACCCCTACAGCCCTGATAGCGCTAGTACTCATGTCCCACACCGCTCACATACCCAGCCACCGGAAGCCCCGCCAGAGCGCCTCGAAGACGGCGCTGCGGGCAGGAGTTGCCGGTGGCGTCCTCAGCACCATCGCGGTCGCAGGCGCGGCCGGTCCGGCTCAGGCCGAGCCGGTGACCCAGACCATCGAGATGCCCACCATCACGGCGGGGCTCTCCACCACCGTCGCCGCCTCCGCGCAGGCCACCCAGGCCGTCGCTCTCGACCTCGAGACGCAGGCCTACGAGGACGCCGCGGCGGCCGACGCCGCCAAGACCGCCAAGAAGGCCAAGGCCGAGGCGGTCCGCAAGGCAGAGGCCGAGAAGAAGGCCGAGGCCGCCGCCAAGGCCAAGGCCAAGGCGGAGGCCGCGGAGCGCGCCTCCCGCACCGCCGAGCGCACGACGCTCAGCGCCTCCTCGAAGTCGTCCGGCTCGTCGGGTTCCTCCGCGACCTCCGCGTCCTCCTACTCCTCGAACGCCACGGGCTCCGCCGCGTCCGTCGTCGCGTTCGCGCAGGCCCAGGTCGGCGACGCGTACGTCTCCGGCGGCACCGGCCCCAACTCGTGGGACTGCTCCGGGCTCGTCCAGGCCGCGTTCCGCACGGTCGGTGTCGACCTGCCGCGCGTCTCGCAGAGCCAGTCGACCGCCGGCACCCAGGTCTCGCTCAGCAACCTGCAGCCGGGTGACATCCTGTACTGGGGTGGCGCGGGCAGCGCGTACCACGTCGGGATCTACGTGGGTGGCGGTCAGTTCGTCGGCGCGCAGAACTCCTCCACCGGTGTGGTGCAGAAGTCCCTCGACTACGACCCGCCGTCGGGCGCGGTCCGCGTTCTCTGATTCACAAGCACCGGACGCGCACGCTCCGGAACGCCTGAGCACGACAGCGGGCCGTCACTCCCCCCTGGGAGTGACGGTCCGTCAGCGTGCCGTGGCAGCGTTGCCGGGGGCGTTCTCCGCGCCCGTTTCCCCGGTGGCCGCGGGAAGCCGGTGCGGCTCCGGCGTCCGGGCCGCTCCCGCCGCCCGCTCCCGCCGCAGGAACAGCACGCCCGCCACGCAGGTCAGGGCCGCGAGCACGAAGCCGTACGGCGGGGTCGACCCCGAGGGCTGGGTCTCGTAGACGAGCGCCGCGGACAGGACGGCCACCACGTTCCTGACCCGTCCCTCGGACGCCGTGGCGGCGAGCACCACCGTGCCCCACAGCAGGTACCACGGCTGCACCATCGGCGAGAGGGCCACCAGCGCCAGCAGGGCCAGCCCCAGGGCGTGGACCGGTTCCGTACGCCCGGTCGCGGAGTGCCACGCCAGCCGGGCGATCAGCACCAGGGCCACGGCCAGTCCCAGGCTCTGCACCACGGACCTGACCGGGTCCGGGTCCGTGCCGGCCAGGAGCCGCAGCAGGTGCCCGAGCCCCAGGCCGAGGTCGCTGCTGACCGACAGCGCCGTGTGGATCCGGCCCGCGACCCCCTGGGTCCCCAGCCAGCCGAGACCGGTCCCGCCGAGCAGGCTCGTGCCCAGCGCGACCGCCACGGCGACCAGTCCGGGCGCCAGCAGCCCCTTCGCCACCCGGCGCACCACGGGACCGGCCGCGGCTTTGCCGACGACGACGCCGACGAACAGGAGCGCCACCGCCGCCGGGGACTTCACCGTCATGGCGAGCCCGATCAGTGCGGAGCCGGTGATCCACCTCCCGCGCAGGGCGAGCACCACGCCCGCCAGCATCAGGCCGGCCATCAGCCCGTCGTTGTGGATGCCGCCGACCACGTGCATGAGCAGCAGCGGGTTCAGGGCGCCCAGCCACAGGGCGGCGCTCTCACTGCGGCCGTGCTCCCGGGCGAGCCGCCGCAGGGACCACACGACGAGGGCCAGGGCGCCCACCGCGATGATCCGCATGCTCAGCACGGCGGGGACGATCGTCCCGCCGGTCACCCACGCCACGCCCCGGGCGAGGACGAGGAAGAAAGGCCCGTACGGCGCGGGCGTATCGGTCCAGTGCCCCCCGACGCTCGCCGCCGCGTCCCCGCCGGGTCCGGCCGGGTCCAGGACCGACGGCCCCACGCTGTACACGTCGTGGCCTTCCAGGACCATCGCCCCCTGGGCGATGTAGCTGTACACGTCCGCGCTGTAGAGCGGCGGCGCCAGCGCGAACGGGACCGCCCACCAGACCAGCGTGACGAGGCCGTGCCGGACGGAGGCCCCCGCCCGGCCGTACAGCCACCAGGCCACGACGAGGAGCGTCAGGCCGCCGTACGCCAGGGCGTAGCCCGCGGCGTTCACCAGGGATCCGTGCGGTACCCACAGGCCCCACGGGTCATGGGCCGGCAGTGTGCCGACGGCCCAGCCGCCCACGGCTGCGGCCGCCGAACCCGCCGCGCCCAGCCGGCGGTATCCGTCGGCGTTCCATGCCCCCAGTGCCCGCATGGCCGCAACCTATCGCAGCGTGTGCGGGGTGCCGCCCGCGGGACCGCAGGCCGGCGTCCCGCGGGGTCAGGCCTTCGGGGCCACCTTGGAGAGTCCGTTGATGATGCGGTCCATGGCGTCGCCGCCCGTCGGGTCGGTGAGGTTGGCGAGCATCTTCAGCGTGAACTTCATCAGGACGGGGTGGGTAAGACCGCGCTGGGTCGCGATCTTCATGACCTTCGGGTTGCCGATCATCTTCACGAAGGCGCGGCCCAGCGTGTAGTAGCCGCCGTAGGTGTCCTTGAGGATCTTCGGATAGTTGTGCAGGGCCAGTTCGCGCTGGGCGGGCGTCGCGCGGGCCTGGGCCTGGACGATGACGTCCGCGGCGAGCTGTCCGGACTCCATGGCGTACGCGATGCCCTCGCCGTTGAACGGGTTGACGAGGCCGCCCGCGTCACCGACGAGCAGCAGGCCCTTGGTGTAGTGCGGCTGGCGGTTGAAGGCCATCGGGAGGGCCGCGCCCCGGATCGGCGTGGTCATGTTCTCGGGGGTGTAACCCCAGTCCTCCGGCATGGACGCGCACCAGGCCTTGAGCACCTCGCGCCAGTCGAGCTCCTTGAAGGCGGACGAGGAGTTGAGGATGCCGAGGCCGACGTTGGACGTGCCGTCGCCCATGCCGAAGATCCAGCCGTAACCCGGCAGCAGGCGGTCCTCGGTGCCGCGGCGGTCCCACAGCTCCAGCCAGGACTCCAGGTAGTCGTCGTCGTGGCGGGGCGAGGTGAAGTACGTGCGGACGGCGACGCCCATCGGGCGGTCCTCACGGCGGTGCAGGCCCATGGCGAGGGAAAGCCGGGTGGAGTTGCCGTCCGCGGCGACGACGAGGGGGGCGTGGAAGGTGACCGGGGTCTTCTCCTCGCCGAGCTTGGCGTGGACGCCGGTGATGCGGCCGGTGCGGGGGTCCGTGATCGGGGCACCGACGTTGCAGCGCTCGTGGAGCCGGGCACCCGCCTTCTGCGCCTGCCGGGCCAGTTGCTCGTCGAAGTCGTCGCGCTTGCGGACCAGACCGTAGTCCGGGTACGAGGCGAGATCCGGCCAGTCCAGCTGGAGGCGGACACCGCCGCCGATGATGCGCAGACCCTTGTTGCGCAGCCAGCCGGCCTCTTCCGAGATGTCGATGCCCATGGCCGCGAGCTGCTTGGTCGCGCGCGGGGTGAGGCCGTCACCGCAGACCTTCTCCCGGGGGAAGGCCGTCTTCTCCAGAAGGAGGACGTCGAGTCCGGCCTTGGCGAGGTAGTACGCGGTCGTGGAGCCGGCTGGACCCGCTCCGACGACGATCACGTCCGCGCTGTGCTCGGAGAGGGGCTCGGTCACGGTCGGATCTCCCGAAGACTCGAATTCGCGTGCCGCGCGGCACAGGTCACGTGCAGTCTATGGGTGCCTGCTGATCCGTCACCGAAGGGCTCCCCGATGTCGCTCGCGCCTCCCGCCGCCCCCTCCGTGCACCTGCGTGTCCCGACCGACGAGGACACCCTGGCCTGGCACCGCGTCTTCGGCCACCCGGAGGTGATGGAGTTCCACGGCGGCCGGCCGGCCGAGTACTCGGTGTACGAGGAGCTGACCGCCCGGCAGCGCCGGCACGACGCGGAACTGGGCTACTGCCTGTGGACGCTGACCGACGACGCCGGGCAGGTGCTCGGCTTCACCGGCGCCCAGCCCTGGCCGCACACGTCCTTCGGCCCGGTGGGCGCGACCGAGATCGGCTGGCGGCTGGGCCGGGCCGCGTGGGGGCGCGGGTACGCCACCGCCGCCGCGCGGACCACCCTGGAGCGGGTGCGGGCCGCGGGCGTGACCGAGGTCGTGGCCATGATCGACGCGCGCAACGAGCGTTCCCTGGCGGTCGCACGGCGGCTCGGCATGCGGCCCGCGGAGACGTACACGACCCCGGTGACGCGGCAGGAGGCCCGCTGCTTCCGACTGGAGCTGTGAGGGCCGGCCCGCCGCACCACCGGACGGGCGGGCTCAGAGCCTGTCGGGTGACCTGGGGTCGGGAAGCGGACGCGGTCCGGTGCGTGCGATGCCAAGGCGCCGGAAGCGGGCGTGCCGGGCCTTGGCCGCTCGATCGGAGGTCACCCGGCAGGCTCTCAGGCGCACACGCCCCGCGGCATCACCGGGGCTCAGGCGCGCACGCCCCGGTGCAGTGCCACCACGCCTCCCGTGAGGTTGCGCCAGCCGACCTTCGACCAGCCGGCCTTCTGCAGCAGGCCCGCGAGACCGGCCTGGTCGGGCCAGGCGCGGATGGACTCGGCGAGGTAGACGTACGCGTCCGGGTTGCTGCACACCGTGCGGGCGACCGGCGGCAGGGCCCGCATCAGGTACTCGGTGTACACCCGGCGGAAGGGCGCCCAGGTCGGCTGCGAGAACTCGCAGATCACCACCCGGCCGCCGGGCTTGGTCACCCGGTACAGCTCGCGCAGCGCCTGGTCGGTGTCCTGGATGTTGCGCAGTCCGAAGGAGATCGTGACGGCGTCGAAGGTCTCGTCCTTGAAGGGGAGCCTGGTGCCGTCGCCCGCGGTGAACGGCATCCACGGGTGGCGCTCCTTGCCGACCCGCAGCATGCCGAGCGAGAAGTCGCAGGGCACCACGTAGGCACCGGCGCGGGCGAACGGCTGGGAGGAGGTGGCGGTACCGGCGGCCAGGTCGAGGATCTTCTGCGCCGGCCGGGCGTCCACGGCCCGGGCGACCTCCTTGCGCCAGAGCCGGGCCTGCCCGAGGGAGATCACATCATTGGTGAGGTCGTAGTTCGCCGCGACATCGTCGAACATCGAGGCGACTTCGTGCGGCTGCTTTTCCAGGGATGCTCGGGTCACCCACCCATTGTGCCGGTCGCGCCCCGGCGGGGACCGGGCAGGACCGTGCGTGGCGCGCTTCCGCCGCCGTACCCGCCCGGACCGGACGGCCTCCCGCCATCGGGGCGCCGGGCCCGTGCGCCCCGGCGGTCATTTCCATCCGTTCGCATTCGCCTTCAACCTTTTCGGCCTCCTTCCTCTCTGTAAGGGGTGGGAGCAGGCACCGGCCGCACCCCCGGGCGGGCCGGACGCGGGAGGAGGGCGGATGCGCGGCGGACGAGGAGGCGACGGTCACGGGCGGCGGCGGGAACGGATTCGAGGACGGGCGGTGTTCCCCGCACGCTGCACGGTCCGCGCGGCCCTCCCCTGCCGGAACACCGCGGCCGAGCGCCTGACCTGCGGTCCGGTGTCACCGGCGGACGGTACGGTCACCCGTGCGTACCGGCGGACGGCCGGCTTCCCGGCGCGCGGGGAGGTCTTCCTTCGTCCCTCCGCCAGGAGCAGCGACGTCTCCCCGCCCGTCTCGCCGCCGGGGCCTGCGCGGTCGGCGGCGACGCCGAGGCCCGCCGCGGAACCCGCTCCGCTCACGCTGCCCCAGCTGATCAGCGCGGTGGACGACACCCGGTTCCAGGAACCGCTGTCGTACGCCGACGCGCATCCCGTACGGAAGAGTGGAACGAACAGTGCCGACTGAACAGCACCTCCCTGCCCGTGGGCCGCGACCCGCAGGCCAGGCACCGCGCCCGGGCAGGACGCCCGAGCCCGGCGGGGGGTGGGAGGACGGCCCGCGGCCCGCTCGGCCCCCGGGCCGTGCCGCCGGCCCGTACGGCCGTGCCCCACGGTCGGCCGGGCCGGGGGACGTCCCGGGTTCCCGCGCCTGGCGGGGCCGGGCACGGCGCAGACCTCGTGCCCGGCGCCGCGCGGTGCTCGCCGCGCTGGCGGTGGCGGCCGCAGTGACCGCCGCCGTACTCCTGGACCTGCTGCCGGGAAGCGGCGGGGCGGTCGCGGACGGAGTGCCGGCGCCCTCCCTCTCCGCCTCCCCGCACCGCACCTCCGCACCGGGCGCGGTCGCCGAGGACACTCCGCCCCCGTCCTCCTCGGCGTCCCCACGCGGCGCGGCGGCGGGGAAGCGCCTTCCCCGCTCGGGACCGGGCACCTTCACGGTCGCCCGCGCGGGGCTCTCTCCGGCCTCGGGCGGGAAGCACTACCGGGTGGAGGTGGAGGACGGCCTGGACGTGGATCCCGACGAGGCCGCGGACCGGATAGCGGAGATCCTCGGCGACCCGCGGGGCTGGTCCCACGGCGGGGAGACGACCTTCCACCAGGTGGCCGACGCCTCCGCCGGACTGGTGATCAAGATCGCCACCCCGGACACCACGGACGCGCTCTGCGGAAAGTACGGACTGGACACCGGCGGCGAGGTCAACTGCCGCGTCGGCGAGAAGGTGGTGGTCAACCTGAAGCGCTGGGAGCTCGGTTCGCCGACCTTCGACGGTACGGCGGCCGAGTACCGCGCCCTGATCATCAATCACGAGGTCGGCCACTGGCTCGGGCACGGACACGAGACCTGCCCCGGTGCCGGCCGCCCGGCCCCCGCGATGATGCAGCAGATCAAGGGGCTCAAGGGGTGCAGGTCGAACGCATGGCCGTACGACGGGAACGGCCGCTATCTGAGCGGCCCGTCCGTACCGTAGGAGGGGACGCACCACGGGGGCCGCGCGCCGCACCTCCCCGGCGCGCGCCGCCCGCCTCACCGGCGCCGGTCGGAGCGGCCGGCCGTCCTCACCGCCGCCGGTGGACCAGCCGGCCGCCGAGCACCGTGGCGACGCAGGTCCCGGCGCCCGCCGCGACCAGCGCCGCCTCGTCGGGCACGTCGAAGACGGCGAGGTCGGCGCGGCCCCCGACGGTGAGGGGGCCGTGCACGGAGCCCGCCAGGTCGCGGCCCTGGACGAACGGGTCCAGGTCCGGCTCGGCCGGGAGGCCTCCGGGAGCGGCGGCGACCGGCGTGAGGCCCGAGCGGAGCACGGCGGTGTGTACGGCAGGGTCGTCGAACGGGCCGGCGAGGTGTGTGGTGCCGTGGCGCAGCATCCGCTGCAGCCCCCGGCGCACGCTGCCGGCCCGGCGCGGCCCGTCCGGCCGCCCGCCCAGCCGCTCGAACTCCGCCGCGGTCAGGGGCTCCTCACCCAGCTCATGCGCCTCGCGCGGGTCGGGGTGGTAGCGACGGGTCAGCAGCTCGGGACCGTGCCACTGCCGCAGGCCTGGGGTGAGGACGCCGGGCCACCGCCGCACGCGGGCAGCGGGATGGGCCGCCACGACCGCTTCGTACGGTCCGAGGGCCACGACGCGGTCGCCGTCCACGGCGACGGCAGCCTCGGACATGGCCGCCGCGCCGACCGGCAGGACCAGGGGCGCCGCGTGAACGGTCAGCACGAGAGGCTCAGTTGGCGCTCAGGAGCTTGAGCTCCGGGTGCGCGGTGCCGCCGGAGATCGCCGTGGACGAGATGTGCGAGACGACACGCTCGTCGACCGGGTCGTTCGCCGGGTCGTCGTGCACGACGAGGTGCTCGTACGTCGTGGCGCGCTGGGCAGGGACACGCCCCGCCTTGCGGATCAGTTCGATGATCTCGAGGCGGTTCGAGCGGTGTCTGGCACCGGCCGAGGAGACGACGTTCTCCTCCAGCATGATGGAGCCGAGGTCGTCCGCGCCGTAGTGCAGCGACAGCTGGCCGACCTCCTTGCCCGTGGTGAGCCAGGAGCCCTGGATGTGGGCCACGTTGTCGAGGAAGAGCCGGGCGATGGCGATCATCCGCAGGTACTCGAAGAGCGTGGCCTGCGTCTGCCCCTTCAGCTTGTTGTTCTCCGGCTGGTAGGTGTACGGGATGAAGGCGCGGAAGCCGCCCGTGCGGTCCTGCACGTCGCGGATCATCCGCAGGTGCTCGATGCGCTCGGCGTTCGTCTCGCCGGTGCCCATCAGCATGGTGGAGGTGGACTCCACGCCGAGGCCGTGCGCGATCTCCATGATCTCCAGCCAGCGCTCACCGGACTCCTTGAGCGGGGCGATCGCGGTGCGCGGCCGGGCCGGCAGCAGTTCGGCACCGGCGCCCGCGAAGGAGTCGAGTCCGGCGGCGTGGATCCGCCGGATGGCCTCCTCCGCGGGGACGCCGGAGATCCGGGCCATGTGCTCGATCTCGGAGGCGCCCAGCGAGTGGATGACCAGCTGCGGGAACGCCTTCTTGATGGCGGAGAAGTGCTCCTCGTAGTACTCCACGCCGTAGTCCGGGTGGTGGCCGCCCTGGAACATGATCTGCGTACCGCCCAGTTCGACGGTCTCCGCGCAGCGGCGCAGGATGTCGTCGAGGTCGCGCGACCAGCCCCTGGCCGTGTCCTTGGGGGCGGCGTAGAACGCGCAGAACTTGCAGGCCGTGACACAGACGTTGGTGTAGTTGATGTTGCGCTCGATGATGTACGTCGCGATGTGCTCGGTGCCGGCGTAGCGGCGGCGGCGTACGGCGTCGGCGGCGGCGCCCAGGGCGTGCAGCGGTGCCGACCGGTACAGGTCGAGGGCCTCTTCCGGAGTGATCCGCCCGCCTTCGGCGGCTCGGTCGAGGATGGGCTGGAGGTCGGCCTTCTCGGTCACCGGGCTGTCACCTTTCGGCGGTTTTTCAACGGATCTGCGGACCGATCCAGCCTACGCCAGCCCCTGCCGGGGTCAGCCGCCGGACCGGCTGAGCGTGCCCTGCGGCGTGCCCGCGGCCTCCTCGTGGGACTGGTAGCGCAGGGTGCGTGGGGAGGTGAGCGTGAGGACGAGGTCGGCTTCCCCGCCGGTGCACAGGGAGCTGCCGGCGTTCTCCGGATCGGTGCGCTCCCGGATCCGCAGTTCGTCCGGGGTGGCGGAGACGAGTCTGCCGATGCCCGTGCAGACGACGGTCGTGCCGAGGACGTCGAGCCGGTGCGTGAGGCGGACGACGTCCTCCCCCTTCGCGCCCCGGGTGAACACGGCGGTGACCGTGCCGTGCGGCAGCCCGCCGCGTTCGGTGACGGGCCCTTTCCAGGTGCCGGCGAACGCCGCGGGGAGGGCGTCCGGGGAGGCGGTGTCCCCGGACGGCTCCGACGCGGTGGCCGCCGGGGGCGACGCCGCTCCGTCGTCGGCGTTCCGGGAGCCGCCGGGGAACCAGTCCCCCAGCGTCGCGGCTCCGACGGTCACGGCGGCGAGCGCCCCGGCGACGGCGAGCGCGAGAGTGCAGCTCACCCGCCGCCCCCGGCGCGCGCCGGGCTGCCCGGCGTCCGTGGTGAGGGCGATCCGGGCGCCGCCGTCCGCCGGGGGCGGCGGTCCGTCCGGCGGGAGCGGCACGGACGGGGGCCCGAAGGTGCCGGGCCGGGGGCTCGGGAGGGAGGCGTTGCTGAACGGCACCGGGCCCGACCGTACCGGTGCCTCCTGGGGCTCCAGGTCCAGCAGGGCCACCGCCGCCCGGCTCACCTCACGCTCCAGGGCGCCGGGCAGCCATCCGGCCGACACGAGTACGGTCGCCCCGCCGGGTGCGAGCGTGCGGGCCAGCTCCGCGGGGGCGGGCCGGTCGGCGGGGTCCTTGGCGAGGCATCCGGCGACCAGATCGCGCAGCTCCCCCTCCAGGTCCCCGAGTTCGGGCTCCTCGTGCACCACCTTGTAGAGGAGCACGGCGGAGGAGTCGCCCGGGAAGGGCTCGCTGCCGGTCGCCGCGTAGGCGAGTACGGCTCCGAGCGAGAAGACGTCGGCCGCGCCGGTGACGTCCAGACCCCGTATCTGCTCCGGCGCCATGTAACCGGGCGAGCCGACGGAGACTCCGGTGGAGGTGAGGGAGACGGTGGCGCCGAGCGCCCGGGCGATCCCGAAATCGATGAGCCGGGGGCCCTCCACGGCGAGCAGGACGTTGGAGGGTTTCACGTCCCGGTGGACGAGGCCGTGCGCGTGTACGGCGTGGAGCGCCTCGCCGAGCCCGGCACCCAGGGCCCGCACCGCGTGCACGGGCAGCGGCCCGTACCGGGTGACCGCGTCGGAGAGCGGCGGTCCCGCCACGTAACCGGTCGCCACCCAGGGCACGGGCGCGTCCGGGTCGGCGTCCAGGACAGGGGCCGTCCACTGCGCGCCGAGGCGGCGCGCGGCCTCGACCTCGCGCCGGAACCTCGCGCGGAACTGCTCGTCGAGGGCGAAGTGCGGGTGGACGACCTTGACGGCGACGGTCCGGCCGCCCGCGCTGCGGCCGAGGTACACCCGGCCCATTCCGCCGGCACCCAGCCTGCCGAGGAGCCGGTAGGCACCGATCGTCCGCGGTTCGCCGGCTTCCAGCGGCTGCATATGGTCTCCCCCTGTGGACCGTGGGACCTCCCGGGCAGCGTAGAGGCCCGGGGTCGCATGGTCACAGAGAGCCGTTCCGCCGATATCACCCCTAACGGCACGAAGCACGGTTTTCGCCATCGCGAAAGGCGTGAATACGTCGTTCGCCGTTACACATCGCGGTTCCACGGCCGGATACCGGAACGTGAACCGGACGTGTTCGCGATGCCATCCGCTATTCGCCGCACCGGCCACCCCGGCCCATTCGCGGCATTACACGGGAGGGGAATGCGCGCCGCACGCCGGAGTAATGGGACGGACCGGGGGGACGGGCCGGGGAGTAAGGCCGGGAGGACGGCCGAAAGGCCGAGCGGGAAGGCCGCCGGCCGCGGGGATCCGGCCGACTCCACGGGGCACGAAGACACCGGGAAGCAGCGACCGGGAAGGTGCCGGAAGGCGGCGGCCGGAAGGGGGCGGTAAGCGCTGCGGGAGGCTACGGGAAGCAGACCCGGGAAGGCACACGAACAGCCGCGGGACGGTACGGGAAGCAGACCCGGGAAGGGGTGGGGATCCGCCATCCCTCCCGTGCCCTTCCCGCCCCGCCCACCTCAGCCGCCGAGGAGTTCGACCCGTACGTCCGCGGGGAATCCGGTCGTCGGCCCGGTCCTGCGGGCGAACTCGCGCACCCCCGCCAGCTGGTCCGGTCCGAAGCGGAAGTCCAGCGTGGTGAAGTAGCGCTCCAGCGTCTCGGAGTCGAAGGCCTCCCAGCGGGCCGCCTGCTCCGCGACCTTGGTGACCTCCTCCAGCGACAGGTCGCGCGAGGCCAGGAACGCCTCGTGCACCTTCTGCACGTAGTGGGGGTGCGAGGCCAGGTAGTCCTTGCGGACCGCCCAGACCGCGAAGACGAACGGCAGCCCCGTCCACTCCTTCCACATGCGGCCCAGGTCATGGACCTGCAACCCGAGCCGCGGGGCGTCGTGCAGATGGGCGCGCAGGGCAGCGTCGCCGATGAGCACCGCGGCGTCGGCCTCCTGCATCATCAGGCCGAGGTCGGGCGGGCAGGTGTAGTAGTCGGGGGCGACGCCGTAGCGCTCGGCGAGCAGCAGCTGGGCCAGGCGCACGGAGGTGCGGGAGGTCGAGCCGAGCGCCACCCGGGCCCCGTCGAGCCGGTCGAGCGGCACCTGCGAGACGATCACGCACGACATGACCGGCCCGTCGCAGCCGACCGCGATGTCGGGGAGGGCGACCAGGTCGTCGGCGTTGCGCAGGAACTCGACCAGGGTGACGGGACCGATGTCGAGGTCCCCTGCGACCAGCTGCTCACTGAGTCTTTCCGGGGTGTCCTTCGAGAGCTCCAGGTCGAGCAGGGTTCCGGTCCGCGCCAGCCCCCAGTACAGGGGGAGGCAGTTCAGGAACTGGATGTGGCCGACGCGCGGCCTGCTGCGACGGTCGTCGCCTTCCACGGGAGAGACGGTTGAATTGTCCACATCGCGAGGCTAGACCCGTGTCCACGGACGGGCATCATCGGGGCACCCGGAGAGCCCGCGGCGCCCTTGTCCGTCAGCTCTTCGGCGGCCCGATCAAACATCCGGGTGAAGTGATCTTTCCCTCTACCGCTGACTGCGGACTACGTGCTAGGCTCGCTCGCAAGTTGCAGTTTGGTTTCCCTTGCAGTACAGAGCCTGCGGAGCATGTAACCCGCAGGCTTTTGTAGTTTTCAGACTTGTTTGCAGGTTCTGGAGCAGGGCAACCCTTTGGCCCAAGGAGGGCTTATGGCTACCGGAACCGTCAAGTGGTTCAACGCTGAAAAGGGCTTCGGCTTCATCGCCCAGGACGGCGGCGGCCCGGATGTCTTCGTCCACTATTCCGCGATCAACGCGTCCGGGTTCCGCTCCCTCGAGGAGAACCAGGTCGTGAACTTCGACGTCACTCAGGGACCCAAGGGTCCGCAGGCTGAGAACGTCACCCCGGCCTAGTTGCCCGGGTCGGCCGATCGCGGCCGGCGCGCAGTACCCAAGGAGCCCCGCTCCCCCGCCCCGGCGGAGGAGCGGGGCTCCTGCCGTGCCGCGGTCCCGGGATCCGCCGCACGGCACCGCGCCGCCCCACTCACGGCGCAGGCCGCCGGGCACCGGCCGCAGGACACCGGCCGGGACGTCTCCGCGGGGGGAGCCACGACCTGACCGGCCGGCCCGACGGCCCCGGGCGACGTACCGCCGGGTGCGGCCGGACACGTCCGGAGGCCGCCCCGGGATGCCCGGCGGACCGCGCGCGGCGGCGGCACCGGACTCCGGCCGCCCCGCACCGGCTGACGTGACGTCACCCGCCTTACCCCTCACGGGCGCACGTTCGTTGTCGAGGGCCTGTGCAGAGCGTTCACCCGATGCTGACGAGTCCGCCCGTTACAAGGCAGACTGTGGAGCGCCATACCGGCGGTACAGAGGTACGGATCAGAGCGGGATCGGCAGGACCGGCGGGGCGAGCAGAACAGGGGGCATCATGGACCGCGACAACGGACCCGGCGTGCGCGTTCCGGGGCAACGCGCCGCACGGGAACGGGTGGCCGGCACCGATCTGCGCTTCACCGTGCTCGGCCCCGTACGCGCCTGGCGCGGCGGCGAGGCCCTGCCGTCCGGGTCTCCGCAGCAACGGGCCCTGCTGGCCGCCCTGCTGCTGCGCGGCGGCCGCACGGCCACCGCCGCGGAACTCATCGACGCCCTCTGGGGCGACGACCCCCCGTCCCAGGCCCTGGCCACGGTACGCACCTACGCGTCCCGGCTGCGCAAGACCCTGGGCCAGGACACCCTGGTCAGCGAGGCCGGGGGCTACGCGCTCCGGATCCCCCGCGAGGCCCTGGACCTGTCGCTCGCCCAGGACCTGGCCGCCGAGGCGGAGAAGGTGCGCGGCGCGGACCGCTGCCAGGCCCGCACCCTGATCAACAAGCTGCTCGGCCTGTGGGACGGCGAGGCCCTGGCCTCCCTCCCCGGGCCGTACGCGGAGAACCAGCGCACCAGCCTGGAGGAGTGGCGCCTCCAGCTCACCGAGACCCGGCTGGATCTGGACCTCGAGGTGGGCTGCCACGCGGAGGCGGTCTCCGAACTGACCGCGCTCACCGCCGCGCACCCCCTGCGCGAGCGGCTGCGCGAGCTGTTGATGGTCGCCCTGTACCGCAGCGGCCGGCAGGCCGAGGCCCTCGCGGTCTACGCCGACACCCGCCGCCTGCTCGCGGAGGAACTCGGCGTCGACCCGCGCCCCGAGCTGGCCCAGCTCCAGCAGCGGATCCTCCGGGCCGACGAGGAGCTGGCCCGGCCGGCCGACGAACCGGCCACGGCCCCGGCGCAGGTCCGTCCCGCCCAGCTCCCGGCCACCGTGCCGGACTTCACGGGCCGCGCCGCCTTCGTACGCGACCTGGGTGACCGGCTCGTCACCGCCGAGGGCTCCGTGATGGCCGTCTCCGCGCTGGCCGGCATCGGCGGTGTGGGCAAGACGACCCTGGCCGTGCACATCGCCCACCGGGCCCGGCCGCACTTCCCGGACGGCCAGCTGTACGTCGACCTCCAGGGCGCGGGCTCCCGGGCCGCCGAACCCGAGACCGTACTCGGAGCGTTCCTGCGCGCGCTGGGCACACCCGACTCCGCGATCCCGGACTCCCTGGACGAGCGGGCGGCCCTCTACCGCTCCACCCTCGACGGCCGTCGCGTCCTGGTCCTGCTCGACAACGCGCACGACGCGGCCCAGGTCCGGCCCCTGCTCCCCGGCACGGAGGGCTGTGCGGCGCTGGTCACCAGCCGCGTCCGCATGGTCGACCTGGCCGGCGCCCACCTCGTGGACCTGGACGTGCTGTCCCCCGAGGAGGCCCTGCAGCTCTTCACCCGCATCGTCGGCGGCGAACGCGTCCGCTCGGAGCGCGAGGCCGCCCTGGACGTGGTGGCCGCCTGCGGATTCCTGCCGCTGGCCATCCGTATCGCCGCGTCCCGGCTGGCCGCCCGCCGCACCTGGACGGTGTCGGTCCTGGCCGCGAAGCTCGCCGACGAGCGCCGCCGCCTGGACGAGCTCCAGGCCGGCGACCTCGCGGTGAAGGCCACCTTCGAGCTCGGCTACGGCCAGCTGGAGCCGGCCCAGGCCCGCGCCTTCCGCCTCCTGGGCCTGGCGGACGGCCCGGACATCTCTCTCGCGGCGGCGGCGGCCCTTCTCAACCTGGATCCCCACACGGCGGAGGACCTCCTGGAGTCGCTGGTCGACACCAGCCTGCTGGAGTCCGCCGCCCCGGGTCGTTACCGCTACCACGACCTGGTGCGCCTCTACGCGCGTGCGTGCGCGGAGCGCGACGAACAGCCGCCGGTGGAACGGGACCTGGCACTGTCCCGGCTGCTGGACTTCTACCTGTCGACGGCGGCGGGGGTCTACGCGCTCGAGCGGCCCGGCGAGCGGGTGCTCGACCACTTCTCGCGCACCGCCTACGTCGGCCTCACGTTCACGGTGCGGGAGACGGCTCTGGACTGGCTCTTCTCGGAGTCCAGCGGACTGCTGGCCTGTGCGGCCCAGTCAGCCGGGTGCGGCATGCCGCGGCGCGCCGCTGACCTGCTCATGGCCGTGGTGGACCTGGGTGAATCCGGGGCCAACTCGCATCAGTTCGCCACCGCGGCCAAGGCGGTGAGCGACGCGGCACGGTCGGCGGGCGACGCACAGGCCGAGGGCCGGGCCCGCACGATGCTGACCCACGCCCTCAGCGTGTCCGGGCGGTTCGCGGAGGCCGAGACGGAGGCCCGGCGCGCCCTGGAGCTGGGGCGGCTGGCCGACGATCCCGTCTCCCTCGGCCAGGTACCGAACCAGCGGGGCATCATCGCGCTGTACGAGAACCGCCACGCCGACGCCGAGGACCACCTGAGGGAGGCGCTGGCCGCCTTCCGCGCGGACGGCAACAAGCCCGGCGAGGCCTCGGCCCTGTGCAACCTGTCCCGCGTCCATCTGGCGACGGGCAGGACGGCGAGCGCGGTCGAGCTCGCCCAGCAGGGGGTCACGATCTACGAGGCGGACACCTCGGGCCTGGCCCTGCGCCTCGCCAACGGGAAGTACGCCCTCGGGCTGGCGCTCACCGGTACGGGGCAGACCGCCTCCGCCCTGGAGACGCTCACGGAGGCCATGGCGGTGTTCCGCGACAGCCGGCAGCAACTCTGGCACGGGATGACCCTGTTCCGTCTGGCCGAGCTGCACCTCACCATCCGTCAGCCGGCCCACGCGGCGTCCCATGCCGAGCACGCCCTGGCGATCCTGCGCGGCATCGGGGGCGACTGGCGCCGGGCCAACGTCCTGACCACCCTGGGCCGCGGCCTCGCGGGCATAGGTCAGACGGACCGGGCGCAGGTCTGCTGGAACGAGGCGCTGGCGGTGTTCGAGGACCTCGGCTCGCCGGAAGCGGCGACGGTCCGCCAACTGCTGGCCCCGGCCCCGGTCGCCACGGCGTCCTGACCGGCGTTCATCAATCGTTTATCGCCGCACGGCACTCTCTTACTCATCGATCCGTCGCGTCGGGGGGCAGACGGATCGTCGAGTGGCCTCACCGTTAGGGTGATCGGCCCTGGGAGGCCCGCCCGGCGATCCACGGGGGAACCGCCGGGCGGGCTCATCCGTCCGCTGTCAGAACCGTTTCAGGAGTTGAACTTCATGGCCGACAAGAGCGACATCCTCAAGCCGACGGACGCGCACGCCACAGGCGCGGAGATCACCACTCAGGACGCCCACGCCACCGGCACGCCGCTCAAGCCCACGGACGCACACGCCACAGGCGGGACGCTCACCACCCAGGACGCGCACGCCACGAGCGAGCCGGCCAACTAGAACCACCATGTGCACGGGGGGAGCGGCCGCGGCGGCGCGGAGGGGGAGCCGTCGCGGCCGCGGTGCGTCCGTGGCCGGTGCGGTACGCCGCACCGGCCACGGCGGTGAGGCACCACCACGGGGGAGACAGGACAGGGCCCGAGCCGTTCGGCTCGGACCCTGTCCACGCTCCGCCCACCGCGACGGCCGGCGTCAGTAGACCTCCGCCGTGACCTGGCAGCGCTTCACCCGGGAGACCAGGCGCGGGCTGTCCATCCTGACCGTCAGCGTCTTCGCCTCGTCGTGGTCGAGGTCGACCGTGGCCTCGCCCGTGTCGACGGTCAGGCCCTTGGCGTCCAGGAACGTCACGTCCACCTCGTACGTCTGCGGGGTGGTCGCCGTCGAGCGGATCTCGACCGTCGAGGTGGTCACCGCCTTGCGCGTGCCCTTCTTGGGCCGGGCGCACCGGATGACGCGGACCTCGGGGGCTTCGGTGGCATCCGGGGCGGGGGTGGAGTAGGTGGAGCCGCCGGAGGAACCCGACGAGCTGTCGTAGTCGTCGTCGTAGTCGTGGTAGCCGCCGTTGCTCTTCTTCGAGTTGGAGCACCCGCCGCCCGAACTGCTGCTGCTCTTCCCGCTCCGGCTCTTGCCGCTCTTGCCGCTCTTCCCACCGCTGGACGTGGAGAATCCGGTGAGTGCGAGCACCACCACGACCAGCACCGCCGCGAACCTGATCCGTCGCCGCATCATCGACGCAGCCCCCCTTGCTGTTGTCTGCTCCTGGGCCGTCGCACGGCCGCGCGACACCGTAACGCACAGCATCGCGGGCGCGGACCGACGGTCCGGTCATGACCCTGTCACAGTCCGGTCATGGTCTGGTGGCAGGCCCGACCCGCCCGGCGTAGCGTCGCAGGAGGGGAGCCGCACGGTGGGCACCGCCGGACAGGGGGTCGCACGAACGCCGCAGGAGGCTGACCGATGATCCGCAACGTCCTCGGCTCGGTGATCGCCCTCGCCGGAGCGGCGGCTGCCGTCCTGAGCCCCTTCCAGCCCTGGTACGACGGCCGCCTGGGGCGGGACTACCGCATCCAGGACCTGTTCGGCGGCATCACCGGCGCGCACGCGGCGGTCATGACCTCGATCCTGCTGCCCTTCCTGTTCGCCGCCCTCGTGACCGTCGTCGGCGTGCTCCTGCGTTCCCGCGCCGTGGTGGCGTTCGCGGGGCTCGTCGTGCTCGGTTTCACCGTGCTGTGGATGGTGCGCCAGGGGCAGGCGGCAGGCAGCCTGTCGGTCGGCAGCGACGGGACGGGGCTCCGCTGGGGCACCGCCCTGGCCGCCGGGGGCGGGCTGCTGCTCCTGCTGGGGTCCCTCCTGATGTCGGGCCGTCCGGCGGGGCGGGGCAGGCGCCGCCGCGGGGCCACCGAGCCGTATCCGGTCCCCCGGGACGACCGCCCGGACACGTGGCCGCCCACCCAGGAGCCCGGCCCGGCCGCCCAGACGTCGCCCTGGCCGGAACAGGAGCGCGACCCGTACACGGGCCCGGATCCGCGCGACCGGGAACAGTACTCCGGTCACCACCGGGGCCAGGACACCGCGTCGCACCCCACCGGGGACGAGGACCGCGACGAGCGGGACCGGGGCGACCGCTGAGGACGGCCCTCGGGTGGGAGCGGCCGCGTCAGAGGCTGTCGGGTGACCTCTGATCGGGTGGCCACGCCCCGGCACGCACGCTTCCGGCGTTGCCCGGATGCCCTGGAATCGCACGCACCATGCCGCGTCCACTTTCCGATCGAAGGTCACCCGTCAGCCTCTCAGGCCCGCGGCGCCCGGCTTCCCGTGCCCGTCCCCTTCAGCGCGTCCAGCGCGTACACGCACCGGTCCTTGCTGCACGCGTACACCACGCCCGCCCGGGCCACCGGGGAGCCGGTGATCTCGCCGCCCGTGGCGAGCTTCCAGCGGAGCTGGCCGCCCGCCGCGTCCAGGGTGTAGAGGACGTGGTCCGCCGAACCGAAGTGGACCCGGCCGTCGGCGACCACCGGGGCGCCCACCACCTCGCCGCCCGCCGCGAACCGCCACTTCGGTGTCCCGGTGACGGCGTCCAGCGTGTACAGCGCGCTTCCGCTGCCGACGTGCACGTTGCCCCCCGTGACGAGCACGGGCTCGATGGACTGGCGGGCCTCCGTCGCGATGCGCCAGCGGTCCTTGCCGGTCGACGCGTCCAGTGCGTACACGGTGCCCAGGTAGTCGGCGAGGTACACCCCTCCGCCCGTGACCGCGGGTCCCGGCGCGAAGGAGGGCGGGGAGAGGAAGACGGCCGGCGACTCGAAGTGCCAGCGCACCCGGCCCGAGACCGTGTCGACCGCCAGCACCCGGGTCCCCGCGGCGACGTACACGAAGCCGTCCTGCGCGGGAGCCACCCGCACCGGCACACCGCCGCACGAGGCGGCGTCGCCGATGGGGTACGACCACCGCTCGGCGCCCGTGCGCGCGTCGACCGCCCGCAGCCGGGCGCTCTGCCAGAGGTACACCGTGCCGTCGTGGATGACCGGCCCGGCCTCCGCGTTCTCGAAGTCCGTCTGGACGCCCCCGGTCTCCCACAGCTTCTCACCGGTGGACGCCTCCCAGGCCTGGACGCCGCCGCCCCTCGTCGCCGTCAGGACGGTGCCGCGGTCGGCCTTGAGGGAGTACACCCAGGCATCGGTCTGCAGCCGCCACCGCTCCTCACCGGTCGCCGCGTCCAGCGCGTACAGCGACGGGCCGTCCGAGGCGTGGATCCGGCCGCCTTCCACGGCCATCGCCCAGGCGACGTCCCGGGTCTTGAACTGGCGCCGCCCGTTGCCGACGTCCAGGGCGTGGACCTCGAACGACGTCACGTACAGCAGGTCACCGACCACGACCGGGGTGCCCCACACGTCGTTCGACATGCGGAAGCGCCACGGGCGCCAGCGCTCGGGCCCGGCCGGCGGGGCCTCCGGGGGCGGGGTGGGCGCGGGCACCGGTGCGGTCGCGGTCCCCGGGCCGCCGGTCGCCCCCGGGGCGCGCACCCAGCCGGTGGCCGGGTCGGCGTGGGCCGCGGCCGGTCCGCGGACCTCCGCCGGGCGGGGCCCGGGGCCGATCGGCACCTGGGCGCCGGGCAGCCGTACGGGGCCGCCGCCGGCAGAGGGCGCGGGCGCGGTGCGGACGTCGCCGCTGCCGCGCCACGCCCCGTCCGGGCCGGCGCTCCGCGCCGGTGGCCGCTGCGGAGGCGGCGGCACGGCCGCCGGCGCGGGGGCGGGGGCGGGGGCGGCCACGACGGCGCGGCCGCCGCCCCGGCGCTGCTCGATCATGGCGGTCGCGGGGGTGGGCAGCCAGGCGGACGCCGTACCGCTGTCGTCGCCACCCGAGGCGAACAGGTGCGGGGCCAGCTGGGCCTGGAGGTCGGCCGGGCTGGGCCGCCGGGTCGCGTCCATCTGCATACAGGACTCGATGAGCGGGCGCAGGTCCTCCGGCAGCCCCTCCGTGTCCGGACCCTCGCGCAGGAGCATGAAGACGGTCTCGACCGGGTTCGCCCCGTGGAAGGGCGCGTGCCCCGTCGCCGCGAAGACCAGCGTCGATCCCAGCGAGAAGATGTCGCTGGCCCCCGTCACGCTGCGCGAGTCGCGGGCCTGCTCGGGAGACATGTACGCGGGGGTACCCACCGCGACGTTCGTCATCGTCAGCCGGGTGTTGGAAACGCCCGACGCGATCCCGAAGTCGATCACCCGGGGCCCGTCCTCGACGACGAGCACGTTGGACGGCTTCAGGTCGCGGTGGACGAGTCCCGCCCCGTGGATCGACTGCAGGGCCTCGGCGATACCGGCGGCCAGCCACCGCACGGCCTGGGTCGGCATCGGCCCGCACTCGCTCACTATCTCCTCGAGCGAGGGGGCGGGGACGTAGGCGGTGGCCAGCCAGGGGACGGCCGCCCGGGGATCGGCGTCCACCACGGCAGCGGTGTAGAACCCGCTGACCGCGCGCGCCGCCTCCACCTCCCGGGTGAAGCGGACCCGGAACAGCTGGTCCTCCGCCAGTTCCGTACGGACCGTCTTGATCGCCACCCGCCGGCCCGACGCCGACCGTGCGAGATAGACCAGCCCCATGCCGCCGGCCCCGAGCCGTCCCAGCACCTCGAACGGGCCGATCCGCCGCGGGTCATGCTGCGTCAGCTGCTCCACTTGCCTGCCACCTCCCCGTACGGACCTCAGGAAACGAGGCCCGCGAAATCCCGCCCTGTGCAGCGTCTCACCACTGAGCACCACCTGGCGGCGCGCACCCTGATTGTTGCTGGCTCGGGGCCCGGTTGCGAACCCGGGGGCGGATCAGGGTGTCCTGTGGCACTCCACCCGTTTCAGGACAGGGGACGAGAAGCCGGAGGCCGGCGCCGGGCCGCGGGTCTCCGGCGGTGGCACGACCACGGCCGAGGCACCTCGCCGCTTCGCCGGAGCGCCGGCCGGCCGGCACGGGCCGGTCGTCAGGGTCGCGGTCCGGCCGGCTGCAGCACCGCGAAGGCGGCACCCTGGTCGTCCTGGAGGACCGCCGTCCGCCCGTACGGGGTGTCCTGAGCCGGGGCCGAGATCCGGCCACCGAGGCGTACGGCGCTCTCGGCGGCCCGGGCGCAGTCGGCAACGGCGAAGTAGGTGAGGAAGTGGCTCGGCAGCATCGCGGGGACGGCATCCGTGAGGACGGCGCGCCCGAGGACCGCGGTGTCCGGGCCCGGCTCGGTGCCCGCCGGGGAGAACACGCGGAGGTCCGCCACCTCCCCGGCGCCGCCCGCGACCTCGTCCGGATCGGTGCCCCGGAAGCCGAACACCTCCTCGTAGAAGGCGTCCACCCGTTCCGGCTGCCGCGTGCGGACCTCGGTCCAGCAGAAGGCGCCGGGCTCGTACCGCTTCTCGAAACCGGCACGGTCGCCCGCCTGCCACAGGCCGAAGACCGCCCCGCCCGGATCGGCCACCTGCGCGAGGACGCCGGCCCGGCCGGCCCGCACCGGGTCGGTGATCACCTGGCCGCCCGCCTTCCTGACCAGCGCGACGGAGGCGAGGATGTCGTCGGTGGCGAAGTAGACGCCCCAGGCGGTCGGCATGCGTCCGTCCTGCTTCGCGGCGAGCGCGGCGACGAGCCGGCCGTCGCTGTACGCGTCCGCGAAGGGCATCCCGTCCTCGGCGCGGAAGGTCCAGCCGAAGAGCCCGCCGTAGAAGCGCTTCCCCGCTTCGAGGTCGGAGAGCTGCACGTCCACCCAGCACGGCACGGACTGCGCGAATGCGGCCATGGCCCGGGTCCTTCCGTCGCGGTGACGCCCGTCACACTCAACGTAGCGCCGGGCGTCACGGCCCGCGCCCCGAAAGCGCTCCCGGAGCCCGCGACCGGCCGCAATAAATCGAACATCCGGTCACCGGTGAAGGCGGCAGTCCCACCGTGGACGCACGTTGTCCACCGACGTTATCCACAGGCTGTTGATAAAATGATCGCATCGATCCGTTCCGTTCCGGGGTGCCTCCAGGAGGCTCCATGGCCACGCTGCGTTACCACCGTCGCCTCCGCGCCCGGCCGACGGAAATAGGCCTTTCGCCTTGTGCGGACTGGGGCGATCCCCATTTGCAGTCGGTCAGATCGCGCCTCGATCCCCCCTCGGTAAGCTGACGGCATGACAGGACAAGTACGCACCGTTGACGGCCGCGTGGCCGGTCGGCGAGGCCAGGCGACGCGGCAGAAGCTGCTCGACTGCCTCAGCGAGATGCTCAGCTCCTCGCCGTACCGGGACGTCAAAGTCATCGACGTGGCCCGCAAGGCGGGGACTTCGCCCGCGACGTTCTACCAGTACTTCCCCGACGTGGAGGGCGCCGTCCTCGAACTCGCCGAGGAGATGGCCAAGGAAGGCGCCGGGCTGACCGAACTGGTCGCCGGCCGCTCCTGGGCGGGCAAGGCCGGCCGCCAGAGCGCCGAGGAACTCGTCGACGGTTTCCTCGACTTCTGGCGGCGCCACGACGCGATCCTGCGCGTCGTCGACCTCGGCGCGGCCGAGGGCGACAAGCGGTTCTACAAGATCCGCATGAAGGTCCTGACCTCCGTCACCAGCCCGCTGACGGAGTCGGTCAAGGAGCTCCAGGCGAAGGGCAGGGTCGACAAGGACGTCAGCCCCGCCGCCATGGCCGGCTCCCTCGTCGCGATGCTGGCGGCGGTCGCCTCGCACCAGAAGGGCTTCAGCACCTGGGGCGTGAAGCAGGCCGAACTCCGGCCGAACCTCGCGCTCCTGGTCCACCTCGGCATCACCGGCAGGAAGCCGGCCCGGTAGGCGCCGGCCCGGAACCCCGCACCCGGCGCCGTACGTACACTCCGCAGCGCCCCCCGTCCTGTCTCACCGGCGGCGGACCACCCAGGTGGTCCGCCGCCGGTGTCCGTGGCGCCCGGCCCGCCGGGCCGGGGAACGGGGCCGCCCGCCCGAGCCCGAGCCCGAGGAGCGACAGTAGGACCATGAGCGATGCACAGAAGGCCTTCCGCGACCTGCTCCACGCCCAGCGCGTCTGGGACGTCCCCCTCCCGCTCCCGCGGTTCGACACCTCCGCCGCTCCCGCCGACCCGCTCACCCTGTTCCACACCTGGTTCGCCGAGGCGGTGGCGGCCGGCCAGACGGAGCCGCACACCATGACACTGGCGACCACGGACGCCGAGGGGCGGCCCGACGCGCGGACGGTGATCCTGCACGACGCCGACGAGCGCGGCTGGCACTTCGCCACGCACACCACGAGCGAGAAGGGCCGGCAGCTCGCCGCCCACCCGCACGCCGCCCTCGGCTTCTACTGGCCCGCCCAGGCCCGCCAGATCCGCGTGCGCGGCGCCGTCACTCCGGCGAGCCCGGCGGAGAGCCGGGCCGACCTGCACGCCCGGTCGGCCGGTGCGCTGGCCGCCGCACTGACCGGCAGGCAGAGCGAAGTGCTCCCGTCGCAGGAGGAGCTCGTACGGGCCTCCGAGGCCGCCTGGGAACGCGCGCGGGCCGAGCCGGACGCCGAGGTGGAGACCTGGACGCGCTACGTGGTCGAGCCGCGCGAGGTGGAGTTCTTCCAGGGCGACGCGCTGCGGCGGCACGTACGCCTGCGCTACCGCCGAGGCGGCACGGACTGGACGCGCGAGCTGCTCTGGCCGTAGCACCACCACGGATTTACCCCGTTTCTACACGAAAGGGGCACTATGGGAGCAGGTGAGCTGCTGGAGGTACCCATGGCACGAGCCCGTTCCCGTTACGCCCCCGACCACGGTCTGACCACCCGCATGGTGAGCACGATGTTCTTCATCGGGCTGCTGTACGTGGTCCTGGTGGGCGTGCTCCTGGCCGTCCTGCGCGGCGCCTGGCCGCTCATCCTGATCGTCGCGGGCGGCCTCTTCGTCGCCCAGTTCTGGTTCAGCGACCGCATCGCCGCGTACGGCATGGGGGCCCGCGAGGTCACCCCGCAGGAGGCGCCCGAACTGCACGGGGCGATCGACCGGATCTGCGCCCTGGCCGACATGCCCAAGCCCCGGGTGGCCGTCGCACGGAGCGACGTCCCGAACGCCTTCGCGACCGGGCGCAGCGAGAAGACCTCCCTCGTCTGCGCCACGACCGGACTCCTGCGCAGACTCGAACCCGACGAGCTCGAGGGCGTCCTCGCCCACGAGATGTCGCACGTCGCCCACCGGGACGTGGCCGTCATGACGATCGCGTCGTTCCTCGGCGTCCTCGCCGGCATCATCACCCGCGTCGCCCTGTGGGGCGGGTTCGCCCGCAGCAGGGGCAACGACCCGGCGGGCATCATCATCATGCTCATCCCGCTGATCAGCGCGGTCGTGTACGCCGTCAGCTTCCTGCTGACCCGGCTGCTCTCCCGCTACCGCGAGCTGTCCGCCGACCGTACGGCCGCCCTGCTCACCGGCCGGCCCTCCTCGCTCGCCTCGGCCCTCACGAAGGTGAGCGGCCAGATGGCCAGGATCCCGACCGAGGACCTGCGGAAGGCGGAGCCGTACAACGCCTTCTACTTCGTGCCCGCCTTCTCCTCCAAGGAGAGCCTGGGCCGGCTGCTCTCCTCGCACCCGACGCTGGAACAGCGTCTGGATCAGCTGGCCCGGATCTCGGCCGGGCTCTCCCGTCCGTAAGGAGCTCCTGTGGGCCTGCTCGACAGCATCCTGGGCCGCAGCAAGCCGGTACGCCCCGACCTCGACCAGCTCTTCGCCGTCCCCTCCGCCGCCCTCACCCTCCAGGCCGGCACCGGCTTCGCCCCGACCGGCCTGGGTTCGGTGTGCTTCGCGGGGGTGGAGGGCGGCACGTTCGCCCGTATCCAGCAGGACGTACGGGAACTGCTCGACGCCGACACGGCACGGGGCGGCGTCCCGGTGGAGTTCAGCCGGGACGGCTACGGCTACACCTGGCTGCTCGCCCGTCAGGACCCCGGCGCCGACGGCACGGCCGCGCTGGTCAACGACCTGCACGCGGTCAACACCCTGCTCCAGGACGGTGGCTTCGGGCCGCACCTGCTCTGCTCGATGATCGGCTTCCGGAACACGGAGGGGCGTTCGCTGGCCCTGGTCTACCTCTACAAGCGCGGCACGTTCTATCCCTTCGCGCCGGCGCCGGGCGGCGGCGAGAAGCGTGACAACCAGCTGGAGCTCCAGGTGCGGGCGGTGCTCGGCGACGACCTCCGGGTGGAGAGCGATCTGGCCCGCTGGTTCCCGGTGTGGGGGGCGCCCGGGCTCTGAACGGCCCGGAACGGCCGGTCGTGATCGTTTCGCAATCGATTTCGACCTTGACCGAGACCCATCAAGCTTCTGCCGGATTACGCTCCGAACCATGCCAGACAGCACGTCTTCCGCCGGTGACGCCCTGCCCGCCGCCATCGACCGCACCGACGACCGGCCGGTCTACGTGATCGGCGGCGGTCCCGGCGGGCTCGCCGCCGCGGCGGCCCTGCGGGCGCGGGGCGTCCGGGCGGTCGTCCTGGAGAGGTCCCAGGACGTCGGGGCCTCCTGGCGGAGCCACTACGACCGGCTGCACCTGCACACGATCCGCCGCTGGTCGGCGCTGCCCGGGCTGGCGATACCCCGCCGGTTCGGGCGGTGGGTGTCCCGCGACGACATGGTGCGCTACCTGGAGAAGTACGCCGAACACCATGAGCTGGAGGTGGTGACGGGTGTCGAGGTGTCCCGGATCGACCGGGTCGCCGACGGGTCCGGCTGGCGGCTGAGCGCGACCGGGGGCCGGGTGCTGACCGGACGGGCGGTCGTGGTGGCCACCGGTTTCAACCACACCCCGCGGATCCCCGAGTGGCCCGGTCGCGCGGGTTTCACCGGCGAACTGGTGCACGCCGCGGAGTACCGCGCCCCGGCCCCGTACGCCGGCAAGGACGTCCTCGTGGCCGGCATCGGGAACACCGGGGCGGAGATCGCGGTGGACCTGGTCGAGGGCGGCGCCGCCCAGGTGCGGATCGCGGTCCGCACCGTCCCGCACATCGTGCGCCGCTCCACCGCGGGCTGGCCCGCCCAGGCCACCGCCGTCCTCGTCCGCAGGCTCCCGGTCCGGCTCGTCGACCGGGCCGGGGACCTGATGGGCCGCATCTCCGTCCCCGACCTCTCCGCCCAGGGCCTGCCCCGCCCGGACACCGGTCTGTACTCCCGGGTCAGGGAGGGCGCGATCCCGGTGCAGGACGTGGGGCTGATCGACGCGGTGAGGAGCGGCCGGGTGGTCCCCGTGGCGGCCGTCGAGTCGTTCGACGGCGACGCCGTGGTGCTGGCCGACGGATCCCGTGTCACCCCCGACGCGGTGATCGCGGCGACCGGCTACGAACGGGCCCTGGAGGGGCTGGTCGGCCACCTCGGCGTACTCGACGCCCGCGGCCGCCCCGTGGTCCACGGCGGCCGCGCCCCCGAGCAGGCGCCCGGCCTGTACTTCACCGGCTTCACCAACCCGATCAGCGGCATGCTCCGCGAGATCGCCCTGGACGCCCGGAGGATCGCCGCGAAGCTGGCCGCGAAGGGGTGACGCCGCGGCCGGGTGTCCCGGCCGGGGGATCCGCGTGTCCCGGGCCGGACAGGTCTCGGACTGCTTCGGCCTGGACGCGCAGGCGAAGGCAGGGCTGAAGGGCCACGCTTCGCAGACATCGGGCCAGGGGCGGAAGGAACGGCAGAGCCCGCCCGCCGGCCGCCGTCGGGGTGTCATCGGGCGGAGGCGCGCCGGGCGGTGAGCAGGGTGTGGACCGCCCAGGCCAGCGCCGCCCCCACCCCGTACCAGACGAGGTCGGGGGCGTTGAAGGTCGAGCCCAGGACCAGCCGGGCCGCGGTGCTGTGCCGGGAGAGCTCGGCGGGTACGCCGGTCAGCTGGGCCAGCTCCACCGCCCAGCTGACCGCCAGGGCCGCCACGGCGGCCACCCCGGGCCGGACCCGGGGCACGAGCAGGACCACGACCGCGTGGATCAGCACGGTGTAGAGCGCGTCCCCCGCGTACTTCGCCAGGTCACCGCCCGCGAGCACGCGCACGCCGAGCCCCGCCCCCACCGTCAGGACGGCCGCTGCCGCCGCCGTCACCCGGGCCGCGACGGCCGGAGTGCCGGTCGCACCCGGGGCCGGGGACCGGGAGGCGGAGGCGGGCGCGGGCGTCGTCGGGGACGCGGGCGCGGGCGGGCCGGGAGCAGGATGTCCGTTCACGGCACGACGTCTATCAGCTCGGGGTCGGAGGCTGCCACTTCACCGGCACGACCGCCGGGGAACGCCGGAAAACAAGGGGGACCACATGCGGCACCGCGTCGTCGTACTCGCCCTCGACGGGCTGCTCCCCTTCGAACTCGCCATCCCCCGGCGGATCTTCGGCCGCGCACCGGGCTGCTGGCCGCACAACCGGGGCCTCCGGCTGCACGACGTCGTGACGTGTTTCCGGGGTCAGCCCGGGCCGGTGGCTCACCCAGCAGCGGGTGGAGCGGGCACGGCAGCTGCTCGAATCCACGGACCTGCCGATCGACCAGGTAGCCAGGGAATCCGGCTTCGGCACGGCCACCTCGCTGCGCCAGCACGTACAGGCGACGCTGGGCGTCCCGCCGACGGCCTAACGACGGCCGCGAGCCGTACCCGGTAGGGGCGCGGCCGGGCCGGCACGGTCAGATACGGGCGGGGTCGCCGGACTGGTCGTCGGTCACCGGGAACATCACCGGGCCGCCCCGGTCGACCTCGCACCAGATGCGCTTCCCGGCGCCCTCCGGCTGCCAGCCCCAGCGGTCCGCGAGCCCGGCCACCAGCTCGAGGCCACGGCCGCCCGTGTCCCCGCCCGTCGCGTGTCGCGGCTGGGGCGGACGGCAGCTGGTGTCGGCCACCTCGACCCGTACGGTCTCCACCGAGCCGGAGCCGAAGAGCATCCGCAGGACGGCCGGGCAGCCCGTGTGGACCACCGCGTTGGTGACGAGCTCCGAGATCAGCAGGATGAGCGTCTCGGCGATGGGCTCGTCATCGGCGACCCCGGACCCGACCAGACGTGACCGCGCCCATCTGCGGGCCCGGCCCACCTCCGCGGGATCCGGCCCGATCTTCAGCTGAACCTGAAGCACCTGCACCGCTCACACCATCCGAACCGGCGGACACATCGCCTCGCGCCTCCTCAGGGTCACGGAACGTGACTCCCCTGTGGAACAGCATGGTTGACGTACAGTCACCGCAACAAGCGCTTCGGGCATATTCCAGCGCGAAGGAGTACGTGTGGTGCATACTGTGCGACCCACACCACGGAGAGTCGAACAGCAGCGTCCCGTGACTCCGGGAACCGACTCCCCGGCAGGCCCGGCGCCTCTCCCGGCGCCGCGAACAGGGCACCGCTCCCGGGCCGGAGTCGCCGTAGCGGCCACAACCGGATCCCTCGGTCCCGGAACCCCTCGCATCCACCGGAGCCTACCCGAGCGGAGCGCACGACTCCGCCCTGTCACCGGGTGACCGCACCCCGCGACCGGCACCGACTGCGCAGGGTCACACGCCGCGTTCGGCGGGCTCCGCGCCCCCGGTCAGCCACGACCGCGCCGCGCCGGGCCGTACGGCAGGACCCGCCGCCCCTGCGGGACCGTCCTCCGAAGGACCGTGAACTCGTCGCTCCGCCGGGCGTGTGGGCGACCGCCCGACGGACACGGTCCGCCCGCCGGCCGCGGTCCGGACGTCCGGGCGGACCACGCGCCGGGGCGGTCTACGTGTCGGGCGCGATCACGGTGAAGTACGCGGAGAGAGCCGCCACCGCGTCCGTCTCGGCGACCCGGCCGTCGTGGTCGGCGTCCAGGCTCTGCGCCGCGACGCTCGCGACGTCGGCTCCGGCGCCCAGGACCCGCAGGGCCCGCTCCACGGCATCGACAGGGGCCGAAGCGGGGGCGGCCGCCGTCCCTGCGTGACCCTCCGCGCCGGCCACGGCGATCGCCGCACGCAGGAAGGGACGTGCGATCTCCGCGAAGCGTTCGGGGTTGTCGCGCAGCCGCTTCACGGCCCCGCCCACGAACTCCTCCCGGGTGACGCGCTGGTCCCCGTCCACGTCGGCGATGCCGGCCAGGCCCTGCCAGAAGGCCTCGGCGCCCGTGTAGAGGGCCTGGCCCTTGTCGCAGCGGGCCGTCGTACCGAATTCGGTGAGCAGACGTGCCGCCGCGGCGTTGAAATCGGCGCGATCGATATAGCCGTTGCCGTCCTGGTCCAAGGCGGCGAACCGGTGCGCGATCTTGCGCTCGTACTCTGCGCTGTCCATGCGGGGAGCGTACGACGCCGGCGGACGCCACGTGTCACCAACTCCCTCCGGAGCTGTTACGGCCCCGTACGGAACGGGGCGCAACACACCGCCGTACCGCACCGGGCGCCACGCGCCCGCCGTGCCCGACCGGGGGTCACGCGCTGAGCGGCCTGGCCTCCGCGTCGGTGGCGGACCGGGTGTCGGGGTAGACCTCGAAGAGTCTGCGCACGCCCAGGGCGCCGAGCACCTTGTTGACGTGGGAGCCGTCCACCGCGCCGCGGGCCGGGAGGATCAGCCGCAGCCGGCCGCCGCAGGACTTCATGAGACGGCGGGTGGCGATCAGCACGTTGACGCCGCTGGAGTCGCAGAACAGCACGCCGGAGAGGTCGAGGACCACGTCGTGCCGGCCCTCGGCCACCGCTCCGTGGACGGACTGGCGTACGACGGGTGAGCTCACCAGATCGAGTTCACCCTGGGCGCTCAGCACGGTCCAGCCGGCCTGCTCCGTCTCGTCCACCGTCAGCGTCACGCGCCTGGGCCTCTCGTTCCGGGGGGATCCGGAGGATCATCCGGAATTTTCCGTTCCCCCTCGCGGCTGCCCAGGTCCTCCACCCGCGAAACCCCGGCCGGGCCATCGGTACGGCTCCGGCAGGGCTCCGCCACCGCGCAGGATGCGTCCGCTAGTGATCGCTCAGGCCCTGTTTACCCGATCAGGAAACGGCAAAGCATGTCGTATTCCCTATCATCCGGCGCCACTCGGGGGACGTACTTGGGGCAAAGGTACGTGACCGACCGGGGGCGCCGACTACATTCGGCATGACGAGGGGTACAGGGCTGGGGGCCGGATGGCGAAGGACTCACCGCCGCGCTGGGAGCGCCGCATGCAGCAACGGCTGGCGCGCGGCGAGGCGGCGGCGCTCGGGGAGTTCTACGACCGGTTCGCCGCCCTCGTGCACAGCCAGGCCCACCGGATGCTCGACGACGAGGACGCCGCGGACCTGGTGACCCGGGAGGTCTTCGGTCACGTGTGGGAGAACCCCGACGCCTACGACCCGAAGCAGGGCTCGATGCGCTCCTGGGTGGCGCGGCTCACCCACCGGCGGTCCGTGGAGCGGCTCCGCGACACGCACGGGGGCGCCGGGGAGCCGGACGCGCAGGAGCTCGAGCAGCGGGTGCGCAAGGCCACCACGGCCGCCCGCGCCGACTACATCGTCGCTTCCATGCCGGCGCCGCTGCGCGCGGCTCTGGAGCTCGCCTACGTCCAGCGCCGGGACTACCGCCAGGCCGCCGCCGACCTGGGGGTGACCGGGGACGAGGCGCGGCGCCGGCTGCGGCTCGGGCTGCAGCTGCTCTCCACGGCGGACACGGGCCCGACGGGCTCCGCACCGCCCGGGCACGGGCGGACGCCGTGACGGGCGGGACCCGCGGCCAGGACCACGACGAGGAGTCCCCGGCCGCCCGCCGGATACCGGAACAGCGCCCCGGTGGGGTGCCGGACACGGCCGGCGCTCCACCGGCGGGGCCCTGCGCGTCCCCGGAGGCCCCGCCGGCCCGTCCGATGGCGGTCCCGGTGAGCGTGCCCCCACCGGTTCCGGTGCTGTCCCACCAGGTCCTCGCCTCCCTGCTCGGCGCCTGGGCGCTGGCCGCCTGCTCGGCGGAGGAGACGGCGGCGGTCGAGGAACACCTCACCTCGTGCGCGCCCTGCGCGGACGAGGCGCTGCGCCTGCGCGACGCGGTGGGGCTGCTGCACACCGACGGGAGCCTGGACCTCGACCCGACGCTGCGCGACCGGGTGCTCGACGGCTGCCTGGGCCGCCGCCCGGCACGCATCCCGGTCCCCTCCTGGGCCGCCCCGTACGACGCCGAGACCGCCAGGCTCGACGCGCTGCTGCGGGACATCGGCAACGCGGAGTGACATGCTCCGGTCCGGCTGAAGTGGTTCCAGGACGAGCGGCCGGTCCACCGCAGGACGACGGTGGCCGGGGTGATCGGCCACCTCATGACCGTCGACGGCCTGGTCTCCACGGCGCTGGGCCTGGACGACCCGCTCGGGAGCGGTGACAGGCCGCTGTCCCCGACCGCGCGGACCGAGAGCTGGTGGTCCTCCGCCGACCGGCCGCCCACCCGGGCCGTCCGGGAGCCGTGGCGGGACCAGAGCCACACCCTCGTGCGCACGGTGTCGTTCGCCGGCCGGGGCGTCGCGGAGCTCTCCGTACCGTACGGGGACTTCGCCCTGCCGCTGCGGGACTCGCTCCTGGAGCGGGCCTTCGAGTGCTGGGTGCACGGCGGCGACATCGCGGACGCGGTGGACTATCCGTACGAGCCGCCCGCCGCCGCCCATCTCCACGGGATGATCGACCTGGCGGTCAGGCTGCTGCCGGCCACCCTCGCCGGGCGCCGCCGCGCGGGCCTGGCAGGACCGGCCCGGGGGCTGGTGACCGCGGGGTCCCCGGGGCGTTCGCTGCACCTGGAGATCGAGGGGCGGGGCGGCGGGGACTGGTACATCGCGTTGGACTCACCGGCCGCCGTCGGCTCCCCGGGCCGTGCGGTGGCGCGGGTGGCGCTCGACGGTGTGGAGTTCTGCCGGCTGGTCGCCGGGCACGTCCCTCCGGAGGAGGCGGCGGCCGGGCAGGAGGGCGACCGGGAGGCCATCCGCGAGGTGCTGTTCGCGGCGGCCTCCCTCAGCAGGCTGTGAGCACGGGAGCCGTCCCCTCCCCGGTCACGCCCCCCTACGCGAAGACCACCGTGCGGCGGCCGTTGAGCAGGATGCGCCGCTCCGCGTGCCACTTCACCGCGCGGGCCAGGGCCTGGCACTCGACGTCGCGCCCGACGGCCACGAGCTGGTCCGGCGTGACGCCGTGCCCGACGCGCTCGACCTCCTGCTCGATGATCGGCCCCTCGTCGAGGTCGGCCGTCACGTAGTGCGCCGTCGCCCCGATCAGCTTCACGCCCCGCGCATGGGCCTGGTGGTAGGGCTTCGCACCCTTGAAGCTCGGCAGGAAGGAGTGGTGGATGTTGATGATCCGGCCGCTGAGCTGCTTGCACAGGTCGTCGGAGAGCACCTGCATGTAGCGGGCCAGCACGACGAGTTCGACGTTCTCCCCGCGTACCAGCTCCAGGAGCTGCGCCTCGGCCTCCGGCTTGTTCTCCCGGGTGACGGGGATGTGCCGGAAGGGGATCCCGTACGAGGCGACGAGCTCGGCGAAGTCCGTGTGGTTGGAGACGACGGCCACGATCTCGACCGGCAGCGCGCCGATGCCGGACCGGAAGAGGAGGTCGTTGAGGCAGTGACCGAACCTGCTCACCATCAGCACGACCCGCATCCGGTCCGCCACCCGGTGCATCTGCCAGTCCATCCGGAAGGAGTCACCGATCGCGGCGAAGCTGGCCCGCAGTTTGTCCAGGCTGACCGGGGCCTCGGCCGAGAAGTGGACGCGCATGAAGAAGAGACCGGTGTCGTGGTCGCCGAACTGCTGGCTGTCCTCGATGTTGCAGCCGGTCATGAAGAGGTAGCTCGACACGGCGTGCACGATGCCCTGTTTGTCAGGGCACGAGAGGGTGAGGACGTACTGCTCGGCGGGGGCGTCCGAGGCAGCGGCGGGAACGGATTCAGCAGGCTGCGGCGCGGTCATCCCCGTAGGGTGCCACACCCTCCGCAGGTCAGGCCGATCCGGTCATCATGCGGAGCACGTCCAGGGAGCGCGGCGGGATGTCCGGGTCCTCCGCGTCGTTGCCCGCGAGCATCACGTGGGCCTCTCGGGCGGCGAGGACCGCGTCCTGCCAGCCCGGGTGCTCCAGGTAGGCGGAGACGGGGGCGTCGGCACCGACCTGGTGCATGATGCGCAGCACCCGCAGGGCGGCGACGTCCACGAGGGCGGCCTCGGCGGAGTCACGGAAGATGGTGCCCACGTACTTCTCGGCGGACCAGTTGTCCAGCCAGGTGTCCTCGACCAGGCGGTACACGGCGTCGGTGACGTCGCCGTAGCCTTCCTGGCCGGCCAGCCAGCACTGCTGGTGGAAGACGGGGTCGGAGAGCATGTGCAGCGCCGAGCGCACGTTGCTGCGCCAGCGCCACCACGGCATGTCGTTGAGCGGCATGCCGCCCATGGTGGAGGAGCGACGGCCGCGACGGGAAGAGTTCTCCGAACCTTGCTGCACGATTGTCGATCGTACGTTCCCCTACGCCGTGCGCACACCGGCCCCCGGAATTCACCCCCACGTCACTGAGCGTCGAACGGGGCACACAGTGGCGTTACCTCCCCGGCGCAAGAATTCATGCTCATGACCGGACGGCGACGCCTCACCTCCCCCCGCCCCTACAGGCTCCTCACACGTGCGGCGGCGGTCGGCGCGCTGCTGTCCGGATGCGGTGTCCTCCCCGGGGCCGCGGAGGGCTCCAGGGAGCCCGTCACCGTCATGACCTGGGCCCCCGACACGACGGGTGCCGACTCGGTGAACATGGCCGGCATGGCGGCCATGGCGCGGACGTACGCCGCCTGGATCAACGGACAGGGCGGGATCGACGGGCACGAGCTGCGCGTCCTCACGTGCAACGAGGGGGACACCCCGGTCGGCGCCTCGCGGTGCGCCCGGCGGGCGGTCGACGAGAACGTGGCCGCCGTCGTCGGCTCGTACAGCCGGCACGGGAGGGCGTTCCTGGCCCCGCTGGAGGCGGCCGGCATCCCGTACATCGGCGGTTACGGCGCTTCGGCCGACGAGTTGACCAGTTACCTCTCCTATCCCGTCAACGGCGGCCAGCCGGCGCTCGTCGCCGGCAACGGCGAGCAGCTGGCCTCCCGGTGCCACCGGGTGTCCCTGGTCCGGCCCGACTCGCTGGTCGGCGACAGCATGCCCGGCCTCCTGGACACCAGCCTCGGCCGGGCCGGCCTCCCCGCGTCCTACGACATCAGGGCGCCGGAGGAGGCCACCTCGTACGACTCCCAGGCGGCCGAGGCGCTCGCCCGGGCGGCCGGCGGCTGTGTGACGGCGGTGCTGGGCCAGGGGACGGAGACGTTCTTCGACTCGTTCCGCCGCCTCGAACCGGAAGGCAGCGAGGTGCGGATCTCGTCTGTGCTGGGCAGCATCGGGCAGCCGCTCGTCAACCGGACCGGCGGCCGGAACGGCCCGTTCGAGGGGGCGTACGTCACCGGCTGGTACCCGGACTCCGGGGACGCGCGCTGGGACGGGATGCGCGAGGTGATCAGCAGGTTCGCCTTCGGCGACAACCGCATCGACCCGGAGGACACGGGGGTGCAGACCACCTGGATCGCGTACACCGTGCTCAAGGCGGTCATCGAGGCGATGGACCGGCCGGAGATCACCGCCGGCGGCATCAGCGTCAGCCTCAACCGGGGTACCGAGGTGGACACCGGCGGGCTCACCCCGGTCCTGCGCTGGCGCTTCCAGGACATGGTCGGCACGGCCGCGTACTCCCGCATCGTCAACGGGCGGGTGACGTTCCAGGTGGTGCGCGAGGGGCGGCTGGTCGCCGAGAAGCAGGGGTTCGTGGACGTCACGGAGACCCTGGTGGACGCCCGCCTCGACCGCTGAGCGCCGCCGCCTCGGCCGCTGAGCGCCGCCGCGCGGGGGGCCGCGGTGCCGGCGGCCCCCGTTCCGCCCGGGGCCGCCGTCCCCGGAGCGGGAGCCCGGGCGGCACGCCCCGGGCCGCGGTCGGGGCACCCCGCCTCAGAGCTGCTGCGGTGTCCTCTTCGTCAGCGCGTACTTCTCCGCGATCGCGTTCCAGAGACCGGAGGCCTCCTGCTTGGCCTGGGTGGCCTCGCCGCTCGCCGCGTCGGCCCTGGCCTTGGCGTCCGTGGACCGGGCCTTGCCGCCCTTGCACACCTTCTTCCCGTGCTTGGCCTGTCCCGCCCACGCGGCGTACTCGTCGTCGGCCTGGGCCGACGCCCGCCACGCCTTGGTCAGCGAGGACTTCAGCCCGGCGTTGTCGGGGAGCTGGTCCACGGCGAGCCCGTCGAGCCGGGTCACCAGGTCACGGCGCTGCGCGGCCGCGCCCTTCAGGTCGGTGGCCGCCTGGTCGAGCGCCGTGCAGTTCTTGATCTTCTCCACGGCGCTGATGACGGCCGCACGGCTGTTGTTGCTGTCGGCGAGCAGCTTGTCGAGCGCCTCGGCCTGCGGCTTCGCGGGGTCGGCCGCCGCCTGCGTGGAGGGGTCGGCACCGGACGAACTCTGCGCGGCCACGGGCTGCTTGTCGTCCGACGAGCCCTCGTCACCTCCGCTCAGCAGGGCTCCCGCCCCGAGCCCGACGACGGCGCAGCCGACGACGACCGCGGCGATCAGCGGGATGTGCGCGGACCGTCGGCGCTGCGTCCCGGGCCCGTGGTCCTCGGGCTCCTGCACGCCCTGTACGCCCTGTACGCCCTGGAGACCCGACCCGTACGGCGGGGGCGTGGGCTGCGGCCGGCCGTGCGCACCCGGGTGCGGCTGGGGCTGCCGGCGCGCCGAGTCGACGTGCGGCATCTGCTGGGTGGCGCCCGCGGGCCCCTCCTCGCGGAAGAGGCTGTCGAACTCGGCGGGCGGCTGCCGGTCACCCGGGGTCCCGGGCCGGATGCCGTACGGCGCTCCGCCGGGCACCGGGGGTATGTACTGGGTCGCGTCGGCGTCGCCCGCCTGCACCGGTCCGCCCAGGTGCTGGGTGGCTTCCGCGGGGCGCTCGGGTGGCATGCCGGCCGGGCCGTGGCCACCGGGCACGGGGGCGATGTACTGCGTGGCGTCGGCGTCCCCGCCCGGCACCCCGGCCCCGGCCTCCGGCGGCAGCGACTGCCCGTACTGCTGGTACCGAGGGGAACCGGGCTGCTGCTGGTACTGCTGCTGGTACGGGTCCTGCCGCGGCGCGTAGGACTGCTGCGCCGGATAGGGCTGCTGCGCGGGCTCGTACGGCCCGGGCTGCGGCGCGTACCCGCCGGGCGGCTGCTCGGGGGGCAGTTGCCCCGGGAGCGGGCCGGCCGGGTGCGCGGCCTGGGGACCCCAGGCATCACCCCACGGCTGCCCGCCCGCAGGGGCCGCCCCGTCGGGCGCCGGCCCTCCTGCGTGGCCGCCCGCGGCCCAGGCACCACCCTCCGCGGGCAGCACGACACCTTCGTGCGCGGGCCGTACAGCAGGGAGCTGCTGCTCGTCACCCTGTCCGCTCTGCGTCACCGGGACTCCTACGTGTCAACCTACGGAATCGTCGGCTCACGCTATCGGGTGGCTGCGGCCCTGCGCCAAGCGCCCGTGAGCACGCACCACCCCTTCACACCCGGGTGACCCGCGGCGGCCTTCCCGCGCTGCGCACGGGAGCGCGCCGGGTCGCAGGTCAGGCGGCCTGCAGTTCCAGCCGGGCACCGAACTCCCGTACCGCAGGCTCGTTCCCGTACGGCTGGAGGCGCTGCTGGAGGTCGTCGAGGTATTCGGAACCCCGGCTGGAGCGGACCGTGCTCAGCAGTTCCACGGCGCGCAGTCCCGTGTGGCACGCCTCCTCGACCTCGCGCTGCTGCACCTGAGCCGTGGCCAGCAGCACCAGGCCGATACCGCGGCGCCGGGTCCGGGAGTCCGGGAGGGCCGCCAACGCCTCCTTCGCCCGGCGCGCGGCCGGTTCCGCCTGCCCCAGGTCGCGGTGGCAGTGGGCGAGTTCGTCCGCGAGGTAGCCGGTGTCGAAGTGGGCGATCCAGGCCGGGTCGTCCCCGGTGTCCGGGTCGGTGCGGTCCAGGGCCGCCGTCGCCCGGGCGGCCACGACCTGGAAGGTGCGAGCGTCTCCCATGAGGGCGTGGCCCCGGGCCTCCGCGGCGTGGAACATGGCCTCCGCGCGCGGGGTCACCCGGCCTCGGGTGCCCTCCTGCGCGGCCCGCGCCAGCTGGGCGATCTCCCGCGGGTTGCCCAGCTGCGCGGCGAGGTGGCTCATCGACGCCGCCAGGACGTAGCCCCCGTAGGCCCGGTCGCCCGCCGCCTGGGCGAGGCGCAGCGCCTGGATGTAGTACCGCTGGGCCAGCCCCGGCTGGCCCGTGTCGACGGCCATGTACCCGGCGAGTTCGGTGAGCCGGGCGACCGCGCCGAACAGCTGCCGGCCGACCGATTCCCGGTACGCCCCCGAAAGGAGCCCGGACACCACGCTGTTGAGGTAGTGCACGAGGACGGGCCGCACGTGTCCGCTGCCGAACCGGTGGTCCAGGTCGACGAGCGCGGCGGTCATCGCCCGCACCGCCTCCACGTCCGGCATGCCGACCCTGGCCCCCGCCGTGCGCGCCACCTGCGGGTCGGGCCCCGTGATCAGCCAGTCACGGCTGGGCTCGACCATGGCGGAGGCGGCGACCGCCGACCCCGCCAGCAGGTCGCGGCGGCCCACGTCGCTGCGCCACAGCTCGGAGACCTGCTCGATCGCGCCGAGCAGGGTGGGGGCGAACCGCAGGCCCACGCCGGAGGCCAGGTTCTTCCCGTCGGCCATCCCGATCTCGTCGATCGTGACCGTACGTCCGAGCTTGCGGCCGAGCGCCTCGGCGATGATCCCCGGTGCTCTGCCGCGTGGTTGCTGTCCACGCAGCCAACGGGCCACGGAGGTCTTGTCGTAACGGAGGTCGAGTCCGCGCTCGGTGCCGACCATGTTGACGCGGCGGGCGAGACCCGCGTTGGAACAGGCCGCCTCCTGGATGAGCGTCTGGAGCCGTTCGTTCGGCTGGCGGGCGACGAGAGGCCTGGCTGCCATATTTCCCCCTGGGACCGCAGTGACCGGTGAAGGGATCACTGCCCGGCACAAACACAAGAAATGCGCACATTCATCTTCATCGGGTACAGCGCTGCCCTGCGGGCACGGGCCCGCGACGGGCGTCCTGACACAGTCCTGCAAGTGGTTACCCGCACATCGGCGACCTGCCGCATGCGCGCCCCCGTCCATGCACCTGTGCGCCCCGTGTGCGGGACCGCTCCGTCGTGACGGTCTGTCGGAACGCCCGTAACCCCTGTGTGCGACCGTAGTTGAGCTGTGCGTGGAAGAGGTCATCGGAGTGACGGAAGCCGTGCGGGTGCCCCGGCAACGGGGAGAACAGTTGCCCGACGCGGCGGCGTGGTACGCACAGGAGGCGCGGTGGGACGTGTTTCCCGGCACCTGGCTCGAGAGCGTGGACGGAACGGAGCGCTGCTCGTGCCGTGACGCCGGCTGCACCTCCCCCGGTGCCCACCCCACGGGGCCCGGCTGGGCGGGGCAGGCGACCGGCAGTGCCGCGGCGGCCCGCCGGATGTGGTCCGCGCAGCCCGGTTCCTCGGTCCTGCTGCCGGCGGGCCGCGCCTTCGACGCGCTCGACGTCCCGGAGTCCGCGGGCTTCCTGGCTCTGGCCCGGATCGAGCGGATGGGGCTCGCGCCCGGGCCGGTGACACGCACCCCCGACCGCCGGACGGTCTTCTTCGTCCTGCCGGGCGCCGTCGCCGCGTGCCCGGGCCTCGTGCGCCGCTGGGGGTGGGACCCCACGGCGATCGACCTGGTGGGCCGCGGTGAGGGCCATTACGTGGCCGCTCCGCCGACCCGTGTCGGCGGGCGCGGGGCCGTGCAGTGGGTCCGCCGGCCCGGCCGCGCCGGCCACCGGCTGCCGGAGGCGGAGAGCCTGATCGGTCCGCTCGCCTACGCCTGCGCACGGGAGGCGGCCGACGCCCGGGCCCGCGTTTCGTAGGGTGGTCCCCACACGTGGGGACCACCGAAAGGCAGTGTCATGCCGGACCAGACGAAGAGCGCGGGCGGCGCGGACCGGGCAGGCGGGGTGGTCCGGACCGAGGGGGCGGACCTGGCCGGGGGGACGGCACCCCCGCCCGCCGTACGGGTTCAGGGGCTGTGGAAGCGGTTCGGTGAGCAGGTCGCGGTCGGCGGCATCGATCTGGAGCTGCCCGCGGGCAGGTTCGTCGGCCTGGTCGGACCCAACGGCGCGGGCAAGACCACCACGCTCTCGATGGTGACCGGACTGCTCAGGCCCGACATGGGGACGATCGAGGTCGCAGGCCACGACGTGTGGCGGGACCCGGTCGCGGTGAAGTCCCGGATCGGCGTGCTCCCGGAGGGGCTGCGGCTCTTCGAGCGCCTGTCGGGCCGCGAACTCCTGGCGTACACGGGCCGGTTGCGTGGGCTGCCGGGCGCCGAGGTGGACAAGCGGGCCACCCAGCTGCTCGACGTGCTGGACCTCGCGGGTGCCCAGCACAAGCTGGTCGTGGACTACTCCACGGGCATGCGCAAGAAGACGGGCCTCGCGGCCGCCCTGCTGCACAACCCCGAAGTCCTCTTCCTGGACGAGCCGTTCGAGGGCGTGGACCCGGTGTCCGCGCAGACCATCCGGGGGGTGCTGGAGCGGTACACCGCGTCCGGGGCGACCGTCGTCTTCTCCAGCCATGTGATGGAGCTCGTCGAGTCGCTCTGCGACTGGGTGGCCGTCATGGCCGGAGGCCGGATCCGGGCCCAGGGCACGCTCGCCGAGGTACGCGGCGACGCACCCTCGCTGCAGAACGCCTTCCTGGAGCTGGTCGGCGCGAACACCCGGGACACCGGCGATTCCCTGGACTGGCTGGGCGGTGCCCGATGACCGTGCTCGACGCCCCGGTGAGCCCCGCCGCGCCGGCGGAGCGGGGCCGGCACCTCGTCCCCGTCTTCGTACGGCTCAAACTGACGCTGCTGCGCAACGGGCTGCGTCAGTCCTCCGGGCGGCGGGCCGCCTACATCGCGTCCCTCGTCGTGACGGCGCTGCTCGCGGCGGGCCAGGTGATCGGCCTGGTCGCGCTGCGCGGCCACGCGCAGGCCGGGACCCTGGTGGTCCTGCTGACCGCCGTGGTGGCGCTCGGCTGGGCGGTGATGCCGCTGTTCTTCCCGAGCGGCGACGAGACCCTCGACCCGAGCCGGCTGGTGATGCTGCCCCTGCGGCCCCGCCCCCTGGTCGGGGCCCTGCTGGCGGCCTCGCTGATCGGGATCGGCCCGCTCTTCACGCTGGCCCTGATCCTGGGATCGGTGGTCGCGCTCGCGCACGGTCCTGCGGGGGTGGTGGCCGGGGTGATCGCCGTACCGCTCACGCTGCTGGTCTGCGTGGCCCTGGCGCGGTCGGTCGCCACGGCCAACATCCGGCTGCTGACCTCCCGCAAGGGCCGTGATCTCGCGGTGCTCAGCGGGTTGGTGATCGCGGTGGGCATCCAGTTCGTCAACTTCGGCGCGCAGCGCCTGGGGCAGGCGGGCGGGCTCTCCGCGCTCGAACCGGCCGCCGACGTGGTGCGCCTGCTGCCCCCGGCGTCGGCGCTCGCGGCCGTGGAATCCGCCTCCGAGGGCGCGTACGCATCCGCCGCGGCGCAGGTGCTGCTCTCGGTGCTCGCCCTGGCGGCCTTGATGTGGCTGTGGCGGCGGAGCCTGGTGAAGCTGATGACGTCGCCGGACGGTTCCACGGTCGCCGCCGCGGAGCCGGCCCGTGGCCGGGACGCCGGTACGGAAGGCTCCGGACTCTTCGCGCTGCTGCCCGAGGGGCGTACGGGCGCGGTGATGCGGCGGAGCCTGCGCTACGTGGTGCGGGACCCGAAGACCAAGGCGTCCTGGGTGACGGCGCTGGCGATCGGCCTGATCGTCCCGGTGCTCAACGCGGTGCAGGGGGCGGGCTCGGTCTACTTCGCCTGCTTCGCGGCGGGCATGCTCGGCATGCAGATGTACAACCAGTTCGGCCAGGACACCTCGGCCTTCTGGATGGTGGCGCTCTCCATCTCCTCCACCCGGGACGCCTACCTGGAGTTGCGCGCCCGCGCGTCGGCGCTGCTGTTGATCACGCTGCCGTACACGGTTCTGGTGACCGTCGTGACGACGGCGGTCGTCGGGGACTGGGCGGCCCTGCCGGGGGTCATGGGACTGTCGTTCGCCCTGCTCGGCGCGATGCTGGCGACGGGCGCGACGGCCTCGGCACTCTTCCCGTATTCGATCCCGCAGGACGGCGCGTTCAAGAACGTGGCGCCGGGTCAGGCGGGGCTCGCCTGGATCTCCATCCTCGGCGGAATGGTGGCGGCCGCCCTGCTCAGCTCGCCGGTGATCGGACTGACGGTCTGGCTGCACGGAGCGGATCTGCAGGGCTGGCTGTGGCTGCTGCTGCCGGTGGGAGCGGTGTACGGGACGGCGGTCGGCCTGCTCGGGGTGCGGCTGGCCGCACCCCGGGCGGCGGGCCGGCTCCCGGAGATCCTGGCCGCGGTCAGCAAGGGCTGAGCGCGGGGGCCGGGGCCGATCGGGACAGCGGCTGATCACGGGTCAGGGGCTGACGGGTTCCCGGTCGTCGCGGACGTCCTCGGCGAGCTGATCCAGGAACGGCTCCACCGCCGTGCGCCAGCCCTCCGGCTGGTCGTAGTGGACGAGGTGGCCGGCGTCCGCGACCTCGGCGTACTGCCCGCGCGGCAGGACGCGGACCATTTCCTGCGCCTCGGCCCTGCCCAGCTCCCCGTCGATCCCCCGCAGGACCAGCGTGGGGCACCGCACCTGCGCCAGTTCCTCCCAGTGGGCGTCGTAGACCCAGGTGGCGCGCGAGGTGAGCATCTGCCGGCGGGAGAACACCGGCCGCCACCCGTCCGCGCTCTCCGCCATCACCTCGGCGAAGAACTCACCACGGGACGGATGGGGCCGCTCCACCCAGGGATCGTCCTCGCCGAACCACTTCCGCACGTCGGCGAGCGTCGCGAAGGGCACCGGCCACGAGGCGAACCAGTCCTCCCACTCCCGCTGGGAGGCCGCCCCCAGGGAGGAGGCCCGCATGTCGCAGATGATCAGGGCCTTGACCAGGTCGGGGCGTTTCGCGGCGAGCTGCCAGGCGGTGAGTGCGCCCATGGAGTGCCCGATGAGGGTGACGGGGGCGAGATCGAGCTGTTCGATCGCGGCCTCGACGTCGGCGACGTACGCGTCGCGGGTGTACGGGCCTTCGGCGGGCTTGTCGCTGCGGCCGTGGCCCCGCTGGTCGAGGCCGACCGGGCGGTGACGCTCGGAGAGCCAGCGCGCGGTGGAGGCCCAGTGAGCGGCCCGGCCCATCAGCCCGTGCAGCAACAAGATCCCCGGGGCGCGTCCGTCCTCCGCGCGCCCTTTGGGCGGATCGGCGAACTCCCAGGCCGCAAGGCGTACGCCGTCGGAGCCGGTCACATCAACGCGCCGCACCATAGGTTTCCGGCACCCCCTTCGAAATCTCGGCCACCGCATGCTCGTCGGTCACCGCATGCTCGCGCCCGTAAGACTATCGAACCTTTATTCGAAAACTGAGGTCCGGCTCGCAACACCCCACGTTCGAGTGACAGCGGTTCAGGATTGACGCCCGCCACCGGGGGGAGATCTTCTGCGGGACGCGGACCACTCGGGGACAGGGGTCCGCAGGGGCTGACTTCGAGAGCTCGGGGCTCCAGGTCAGCACGGGGGAGGACCGGCCCCGGCACCCTCGGGTGCCGGGGCCTTCCCTCTGTCCGGCAAGCGGCCGGACCACGGCCGTCCACGCCCTGCTGGAAGTCCTCGTACCGGACCGCTCGCGCGACCGGGCCACGCCCCGCGGCCGCTGGACGCCCGGCCTCCCCCTCGCGGCGCACATGCCAGTGCGACGGGCGCATTCGCCGCTCCCTCCCCGACCGCGCGGCAGTGTCTGCCGGCCCCTCAGGTCATATGCCTGGCCACAGCCTGGCACGCGATTCGCCCGGGCGCTGCGATTCCGGACGGAAAACAGAAAGCGGGCCGTACCCGGTCACTTCTGCACGTGCATCTGCACCGGTGGCTGCAACTGCAACACCTGCATCAGTGGCCGCGGCACGCCCCGCAGGCGCCGTCCACACCCTGTATCCAGCTGGCATCCGCGCTGGTCAGCGCGGATGCCAGGACCTCCTCAGCGACACCTCCGTGCCGCCTGCGCACCCCTCAGCGCTTCGCCACGAAGACGTGCGAGGCGACATCGGCGCCCAGCTCGGCCGCCTCGCCGCTGGATCCGACCAGTACGCCGCCGGCCGACGCGGTCACGCTGACGACCGAACCGGGCTGCACGCCCGCCCGGCGCAGCGTGTACATCAGCTGGGCGTCGGTCTGGATCGGCTCACCGATCCGGCGCACCACCACGGTCTTGCCCTCAGCCCCCGGGTCGAGCTCGGAGAGGCTCACCATGCCCTCGTCCAGGAACGGGTCGGCCTCCGCCTCCTCGCCCAGCTCCTCCAAGCCCGGAATCGGGTTGCCGTACGGAGACTCCGTGGGGTGGCGCAGCAGCTCCAGGACCCGGCGCTCCACGGCCTCGCTCATCACGTGCTCCCAGCGGCACGCCTCGGCGTGGACCTGCTCCCACTCCAGGCCGATCACGTCGACGAGCAGGCACTCGGCCAGCCGGTGCTTGCGCATGACGCGGGTGGCGAGGCGGCGGCCCTCGTCGGTCAGCTCCAGGTGACGGTCCCCCGCGACCTGGACGAGCCCGTCCCGCTCCATGCGCGCGACCGTCTGGCTGACCGTCGGACCGCTCTGGTCCAGCCGTTCGGCGATCCGGGCGCGCATCGGGACCACGCCTTCCTCTTCGAGCTCGAGGATGGTGCGGAGATACATCTCCGTCGTGTCGATCAGTCCGGACATACGTGCCCCTCGATGCTGTGACAGGAAGTCGTCGTGCGATGGCCCTGCACCAATTCTGACGCATCGCGCCGACAACCGTGCCGCACCGGCCGGAGGCGGGGCGCGGGCGGGACCGGAGCGGTATTGACAGGCCACTGGTCCGGACCGCAACGTGATCCGCGGCACGGTCCCCCACTCCCGCCGGAAAGGCCTCCTCGATGAGCGACACGAAGCTCGCCGGTCAGTTCTTCGACGCGGCGATCGGCCTGCTGGAGCGGGTACGCGACGAGGAGGCCGGCCCGATCGCCGCCGCGGGTGCCGCGATCGCCGACACGGTCGCGGCGGGCGGCCGGCTGTTCGCCTTCGGCGCCGGGCACTCGTCGCTCGCCGCCCAGGACGTCGTCTACCGGGCGGGCGGCCTCGCGCTGATGAACCTGCTCGCGGTCCCCGGCACCGTGGGCGTCGACGTCATGCCCGCCACGCTCGGCTCGGCGCTGGAGCGCGTCGACGGCCTGGCGGGCGCGGTGCTGGACTCCAGCCCCGCGACCTCGGGTGACCTCCTGGTGATCATTTCGCTGTCCGGGCGCAACGCGCTGCCGGTGGAGATGGCGCAGAACGCCCGGGCCCTCGGCCTCACGGTCGTCGGCATCACCTCCGTCGCGTACGCGACGGGCACCAGGTCGCGGCACGCCTCGGGAGGCTTCCTGCGCGACCACTGCGACATCGTGCTCGACAGCAAGATCGCGATCGGCGACGCGGAGCTGACGGCGGACGGCATCGAGGCGCCGTTCGCGCCCGCGTCGACCGTCGTGACCAGCGCCCTGATGCAGGCCGTGATGGCCACCGCCGCGGAGGAGCTCGTCGCCCGGGGGATGGAACCGCCGCTGCTGCGCTCGGGGAACGTGGACGGCGGCCACGAATGGAACGGGCGCGTGATGCGGGAGTACGCGGATCGGATCTTCTACCGGCACTGAGCCGCCCGCCACAGGGGCGGGGCCGGGCCCGGGGATGCCGTCGGCGTCCGTACCCAGGGGGCTCGCACCCCCCCCCGGGCCCTGGGCAGCCCCCGCGCGCGGCTCGAGGGGCGTGCACACCCGGAGATGCGGGGGCCCGGCCCGGAGGCCTCACCCGCCGGACGGGCCGGGGACGCCGCTCCCGCCTGTCAGCTGGGCCAGGTCGACGGCCGAGGCGACCCGGACCGCGACGCTCTCCGCGTACAACGCGTCCGCGCGTTCGAAAGCGCTGCGGTTCGCCGCCCGCAGGAACGTCACCACGCCCAGCGTCCGCCCACGGCTCCGCAGCACCGCGCACAGGGCGTGGACCGAGTCCTTGGGCCACCGGCGCTCCACCGCCCACTGCTCACCCGCCCCGGGCCCGGCGCTGGTGCGTACCGCCCCCGTCCGCTCCATCGCCTGCACGGCGGGATGTCTCGCGCCGTACCGCACGGGGATCGAGCCGCCCGCCACCGGGAGGCAGGGCCCCGGCGCGTCGGCGGGCGTCGCGGCGGCCCGTACCAGCCGCTCCCCCGCCAGCAGGTCCACCACCACGTGGTCGGCGAACCCGGCCAGGGCGTAGTCCAGCGACGAGGTCGCCGCCTCCATGGGGTCCTCGCACTCGGCGGCCTGCCGGGCGGCCCGGTGCAGCTGGTTGGACCGGAAGCGCACCCGGTCCGCCTCCTGCTCGGCGAGCCTGGCCGCCGTCACGTCCTGGAACACCCAGCCGACGCCGAGCGGAACGGGCTCCTCGGCGAGTGGCGAGGCCAGCCGGAGGAACCCGCTGCGCCAGCAGCGCCGCCGGTCGCCGTCCGGCGTCCGCAGGGTCACCCACAGTTCCGCGAGGGCGGGCGGCGCCCCCTCGGCGAGCACATGCTGCAGGGCGCCTTCCAGTTCCTCGACCCCTTGGACGATCAGCTCGCCCAGCGGGCGGCCGAGCAGCGTCGTACGGCCGCCGCCCAGGGCCCGGGCCGCGTGGGCGTTGACGACGGTCGGGCGGAGGTCGACGTCGACGAGGACCACCCCCCAGCAGGCGTCCTCCAGCAGCGCCTCGCTCAGCGCGATGGAGCGCTCCAGGTCGATCTGGGTGTGCACCTCACTGAACGCGCAGTACACCCCGGCGGGCCGGCCGTTCTCACCGCGCACGCCCGAGGACTGCGTGCGGACGAGCACCCGGCCGCCGTCCTTGCGCACCAGTGCGAACTCGTGGACCTGCCGGCCCGGGGCGTCCATCACGGCCATGAGCCGGCCGTGCACCCCGTCCGCGTCCGCGCTGCGCACGGCCCACCCGGCGAATCCGGTGCGGCCCACGGCCTCCGCGGCGGTCCAGCCGAGGATGCGCTCGGCCTCGCGGTTCCAGTGCGTGATCGTGCCGTGCGCGTCGAACGCGCACAGCGCCGCGTCCATGCCGTCGAGCAGGGCGGCCAGCAGCCGTGACCCGGGAACGGCCCCCGCCGGGGGCTGCCGCCCCGGGTCCTCGTCGGGACCGAGCGCGTCGGTGGTCCCACTGCTCCTGGAAGCACTCACTCCGTACCCCCGCAGGACGTGTCCGTCGTGGCTGTCCGCATTACCGCACGTCAAACCATTGAACTCGAACGCGGGCCACCGCACATCCACTTCCCGGAAATCGGGAGGCCACCTCCCCGATTAATCACTTGTGCCGCCCCGGGGCGGGTTCCTAGTCTGTAGGCACACGTCGAAAGGAGGTGATCCGAAAAGTGCAGTCTTATCGGATTCGTGAGGTGGCTGCGGGCTGACAGCCCGTCGTCGCACACCGTGCACCTCGGCAGGCTGTCTGCCGAAACCCGAGCAGTCACCGACCCGCAGGCTCGCCGGTAAGTCCGGCCGGCTCCTCCGCAAGGAGGGACCAGAGCCTGCGGGTTTCTGCGTGTCCGGGCCCGGCGGCCGGACCGCCCGCCGGGAGGCACGGCCGCCGCCGGGTCACGGGCAGAGACGCTCCACCCGCCAGCCGGAGCCCTCGCGTACGTACCGCAGCCGGTCGTGCAGCCGGTTCTCGCGGCCCTGCCAGAACTCGATCGTCTCCGGCACCACCCGGAAGCCGCCCCACTGCGGGGGCGCGGGGACCTTCTCCCCCTCCGGGTAGCGGGAGACCAGCTGCTCGTAGCGGTCGACGAGCTCCCGGCGCGAGCCGATCACCGTCGACTGCTCGCTCGCCCACGCGCCGAGCTGGGAGCCGTGGGGGCGGGTACGGAAGTACGCCACGGTCTCCTCGCGGCCCACCCGGGACGCCGTGCCGTTGACGACGACCTGGCGGGCCAGCGGGTGCCAGGGGAAGAGCAGCGAGACGTACGGGTTCGCGGTCAGTTCGCGGCCCTTGCGTGAGCCGTAGTGGGTGAAGAAGACGAAGCCGCGGTCGTCGTAGTGCTTGAGCAGGACCGTGCGCGAGGACGGCCGGCCGTCGGGCGTGGCGGTGGAGACCACCATCGCGTTCGGCTCGTGGAGTGCGCCGCCACCGGCGACCTGCCGGAACCAGTGCGCGAACTGCTCCATCGGGTCGGCGGCGAGGTCCTGCTCGGTGAAGTCCTCGGAGCGGTACTGCTCGCGCATCGCGGCCGGATCGGTGGTGCAATCGGAGGAGGCGCGGGAGGAGGCGGAAGCGGAAGACGGAGTGGCATCAGCTGTGGGCACGAGGGCCATCCTGCCGCAGGAGGACGACGCCTCGTCGGGAAGGGGCGTCCCAGCGGGCCGCGGCCGCCGGGGGACCGGCCGGGCGCCGGGAGTTGTGCCGGATGTCACCCTTCCGAACACCGTGCGTACCCGCCAGTATCGTGGGCAGGCCCCGTGGGACCAGGGGCCGCCTACAGCCGCCGAGCCGAGGGAGCCGCCTGATGTCCGACTTCGTACCCGGACTTGAAGGAGTCGTCGCGTTCGAGACGGAGATCGCCGAACCCGACAAGAAGGGCGGCTCGCTCCGCTACCGCGGCGTGGACATCGAGGACCTCGTCGGCCACGTCTCGTTCGGCCACGTCTGGGGTCTGCTGGTGGACGGGGCGTTCACCCCCGGTCTGCCGCCCGCCGAGCCTTTCCCCATCCCCGTGCACTCCGGTGACATCCGTGTCGACGTGCAGTCCGCGCTCGCCATGCTGGCCCCGGTCTGGGGCCTGAAGCCCCTCCTCGACATCGACGAGGAGACCGCGCGCGACGACCTGGCGCGGGCAGCCGTGATGGCCCTGTCCTACGTCGCCCAGTCGGCGCGCGGCCAGGGGCTGCCGATGGTCCCGCAGAGCGAGATCGACAAGGCGCAGTCCGTGGTGGAGCGGTTCATGATCCGCTGGCGCGGAGAGCCGGACCCCAAGCACGTCAAGGCCGTCGACGCCTACTGGACGTCGGCCGCCGAGCACGGCATGAACGCCTCGACGTTCACCGCCCGGGTCATCGCCTCCACCGGCGCCGACGTGGCGGCGGCCCTGTCGGGCGCCGTGGGCGCGATGTCCGGCCCGCTGCACGGCGGCGCCCCGTCCCGGGTGCTCGGCATGATCGAGGAGATCGAGCGGACCGGCGACGCCACGGCGTACGTGAAGCAGGCCCTGGACAAGGGCGAGCGGCTCATGGGGTTCGGTCACCGCGTCTACCGCGCCGAGGACCCCCGCGCCCGCGTCCTGCGCCGCACGGCCCGTGAGCTGGCCGCCCCGCGCTTCGAGGTCGCGGAGGCCCTGGAGAAGGCCGCCCTGGAGGAGCTGCACTCCCGCCGCCCGGACCGCGTCCTGGCGACGAACGTCGAGTTCTGGGCGGCCATCGTCCTGGACTTCGCGGAGGTCCCGGCGCACATGTTCACGTCGATGTTCAGCTGCGCCCGTACGGCGGGCTGGTCGGCCCACATCCTGGAGCAGAAGCGGACCGGCCGCCTGGTCCGCCCCTCGGCGACGTACGTCGGCCCCGCCGCCCGCGACCCGCGCGAGATCGCCGGATACGACCAGCTCGCGCTGGAGAACTGACCTCGGCGGCCTGCGCCTCCGGTCGCGCGGTCAGCCGTGCGGCCGTGCAACCGCACGTGGCCGGTCGGGTGAGGAGAGGGACGGTGTGGCCGGGCATCGCGCTCCCGGTCCCGGTCCCGTTCCCCGGCTCACACCGGGCGGCCCGGTCCCCGGACCGGGCCGAGGGCGTCGTCCAGGAGTCGGGCCCACTGGGTGACCACGCGGTCGCGGCGGGCCGCGTCGTTCGTCAGGAGGTTGGCCAGGCCGAGGCCGCGGGCCATGTCGAGGAAGCCCTGGACCGTCTCGCGGATGCCGGGGCGGGCTTCGTCGGCGTCCAGCAGCTGGACGGCGATGCGGTGGGTCTCGCGGCCGACCCGGGCTTCGAGCTCGGTGACGCGGGGGCGCAGCTGGGCCTCGTTGCACGCGGCCACCCAGAGCTGGATCGCGGCGCGGAAGAGGGGGCCGGTGTACAGGTCGACGAGGGCGGCGACCACGTCGGCGCGGCCCTGGACCGGCAGGGCGCGCAGGGCGGCGGAGCGTTCCTCGGCGACGTACTCGACGGCGCCGGTGAAGAGGTCCTCGCGGGTGGGGAAGTGGTGCTGGGCCGCGCCGCGCGAGACCCCGGCGCGTTCCGCGACCACGGAGACCGTGGAGCCCGCCCAGCCGTGTTCGGCGAGGCAGGCGACGGCGGCTTCCAGCAGGCGCCGGCGGGTGGCGCGGCTGCGGTCCTGCTTGGGGGTCTTCGCGGGTGGGGTCACAGCCGCCATGCGGGATCCCGTCGTTCCAGGAAGGCCGTCATCCCCTCCCTGGCCTCGTCGGAGGCGAAGAGCGCTGCCGAGCGGGCGATGAGATCTTCGGCGTACTGATCGAAAGTCTCCAGCACAGTAGCCGTGACCAGCTCCTTCGACGCGGCCAGCCCCTGGGGCGACGCCCTGCGCAGTCCGTCGAGTACCGGTTCGAGCGTATTGTCCACGTCCTCGGCCGCCCCGGCGGCCAGGGAGACGAGGCCGATGCGCACGGCCTCGGCCGCGTCGAAGCGTTCGCCGGTGAGGTAGTAGCGGGTGGCGGCGCGGGGGTCCAGGCGGGGCAGCAGGGGCAGGGAGATGACGGCGGGGGCGAGGCCGAGGCGCGATTCGGTGAGGGCGAACGTCGCCGCCGGGCCGGCGGCCGAGATGTCGCAGGCGCCGAGCAGGCCGAGTCCGCCCGCCCGGACGTGGCCGGTGACCCGGGCCACGACCGGTTTGGGCAGGGCCACGATGCGGCGCATGAGGGCGACGAGGGTGTGCGGGTCGGGTGGTGCGGTCAGGTCGGCGCCGGCGCAGAAGGTGGAGCCGGTGTGGGTGAGGAGGACCGCCCGGACGGCCGGGGCGGCGGCGCAGGCGGCCAGCGCCTCGTCCAGTTCGCCGACGAGCGGCGCGGAGAGGGCGTTGCGGTTGGCCGGGGAGTCGAGGGTGAGGACGGTGATCCCACGGTCGTGGGCCTGGTGCACGAGGGTCATGTCCGCTTCTCCCGGTCGCGCAGTTCCCGCCGCAGGATCTTGCCCGAGGCCGCCCGCGGGACGGCGTCCACGAATTCGACCTGTCTGACCTTCTTGTACGGGGCGGCCCGCTCGGCGACGTACGCCATCACCTCCTCGCCGGTGAGGGCGGGGGACTGCCGGGAGCGGACCACGAAGGCCTTCGGGACCTCGTTGCCGGTGTCGTCCCGGACGCCGATGACGGCCGCGTCCGCGATGGCGTCGTTGCCGAGGAGCAGGGCTTCGAGTTCGGCGGGGGCGACCTGGTAGCCCTTGTACTTGATGAGTTCCTTGACCCGGTCGACGACGTACAGCCAGCCGTCGGCGTCGACGCGCCCGATGTCGCCGGTGTGGACCCAGCCCTCCCCGTCGATCATGCCGGCGGTGGCGTCGGGGCGGCCGAGGTATCCCTTCATCACCTGCGGGCCCCGGATGAGGATCTCGCCGTCGGTGCCGGTGGAGACGTCCGTGCCCGGGTCCACCAGGGAGACGATCCGCATCTCGGTGCTGGGCAGGAGCTTGCCCACGGTGCCGGGCGGGGGGTTCGGCTCGTCGAGCGGTACGACGTGGGTGCCGGGCGAGAGTTCCGTCATCCCGTACGCCTGGCGGACGGCCGGCAGGCCCAGGCGCGCCGAGCACGCGGCGGCGAGCTCGGCGTCCAGCGGCGCGGCGGCGCTGACGATGTAACGGAGCGAGGAGAGGTCGTACGCGCCGACCATGGGGTGCTTGGCGAGGGCGAGGACGATCGGCGGGGCCACGTACAGTCCGCTGATCCGGTGGGTCTGGATCGCGTCCAGGAACGGTGCGAGGTCGAAGCGGGGCAGGACGACGACGGTGGCGCCGTAGCGGAGCGGGGCGTTCATGAGGGCGGTCAGCCCGTAGATGTGGAAGAACGGCAGGACGGCGAGGACGCGGTCGCCCTCGCCGATGGGGACGAAGGGGCGCAGTTGCTCCAGGTTGGTGCCGATGGAGCGATGCGTGAGCATGACGCCCTTGGGGACGCCGGTGGTGCCGGAGGAGTAGGGCAGGGCGGCGATGTCCTCGTCGGGGTCGATGACGACGGTGGGTTCGGGTGCGGTCGAGCCCAGCATGTCGAGTACGGAGGTGTGTCCTTCGGCCTGGTCGCAGACGAAGATCTCGCGGACACCACCGGCCAGTGCGGCGGCGCGGCGGGCGACGTCCAGGAGCGGCGAGACGGTCACGATCCAGCGGGCGCCGGAGTCCCCGAGCTGTTTGGCGAACTCCTCCGGGGTGGCGAGGGGATGGATGGTGGTGACGGTGGCGCCGGCCCGGGTGGCCCCGTAGAAGACGGGTGGGTAGGCGATCGTGTTGGGGCTGTGCAGGGCGAGTACGTCGCCCTTGCGCACTCCGGCCTCGGCGAGGGCGGCGGCGATGCGGCGGTGGAAGGCGGCCAGCTGCGCGTAGGTGACGCTCGTGCCGTTCGTGGCGTCGATCAGGGCGGTCGTGTCGCCGAAGGCGGCGGCGTTCCCGAGGACGGCGTCGTGGATGGGTGTGGAGAGGGCCGGGACATCTGCGTACTCGCTGCGGAACACCGGGGTCGTCCCTTCGACGCGGGTGGACGGGCGGTCAGGATCCCCTCCGCGCCGGGATCCGGGGAGCCCGCGCGCGGCAGCCGTGACGGTGCGGGGCGCTCAGTAGGACTTGGGCAGGCCGAGGGTCTGGTGGGAGACGTAGTTCAGGACCATCTCGCGGCTGACGGGGGCGATGCGCGCGACGCGGGACGCGGTGATCAGGGAGGCCAGCCCGTACTCCCGGGTGAGACCGTTGCCGCCGAGGGTGTGGACGGCCTGGTCGACGGCCTTCACGCAGGCTTCGCCGGCCGCGTACTTGGCCATGTTGGCGGCTTCACCGGCGCCGGTGTCGTCGCCGGAGTCGTAGAGCGCGGCCGCCTTCTGCATCATGAGCCGGGCGAGTTCCAGTTCGATGTGGGCGACGGCGAGCGGGTGCGCGACGGCCTGGTGGGCGCCGATGGGCGCCTTCCAGACCTGGCGGGTGCGGGCGTACTCGACGGCCCTGCCGAGTGCGTAGCGGCCCATGCCGATGCCGAACGCGGCGGTCATGATGCGTTCCGGGTTCAGTCCGGCGAAGAGCTGGAGCAGGCCCGTGTCCTCCTCCTCCCCGACGAGGGCGTCGGCGGGGAGCCGTACGTCGTCGAGGACCAGCTCGAACTGCTTCTCGGCGGACTGCAGTTCCATGTCGATGGGGGTGCGGTCGAAGCCGGGTGTGTCGCGGGGCACGACGAAGAGGCAGGGCTTGAGCCTCCCCGAACGGGCGTCCTCGGTGCGGCCGACGACGAGGGTGGCGTCGGATATGTCGACGCCGGAGATGAAGACCTTGCGGCCGGTGAGGACCCAGTCTCCCCCGGCGTCGCGGCGGGCGGTGGTGGTGATGCGGTGGGAGTTGGAGCCCGCGTCCGGCTCGGTGATGCCGAACGACATCGTCCGGGTGCCGTCGGAGAGGCCGGGGAGCCACGCCCGCTTCTGGGCCTCGGTGCCGAAACGGGCGATGACCGTGCCGCAGATCGCCGGGGAGACGACCATCATGAGCAGCGGGCTGCCGGCCGCGCCGAGCTCCTCCAGGACGATGGAGAGTTCGGCCATGCCGGCGCCGCCGCCGCCGTACTCCTGGGGGAGGTTGACGCCGAGGTAGCCGAGCCTGCCGGCCTCGGCCCACAGCTCGCGGGGGTGTTCGCCCTCGCGGGCCAGGGCGGTGATGTACTCCCGGCCGTACCGCTTGCCGAGCGCGGCTACGGCGGCGCGCAGCGCCGTGTGCTCTTCGGTCTCGAGGACGGTGCTCATCGGTTCGTCTCCTCCTGGTGCGCGGGGCCGTCCTGTACGACGGCGAGCAGAGCGCCGACCTCGACCTGGAGGCCGGGGGCGGCGTGGAGCGCGGTGAGGGTGCCGGTGGCGGGGGCGAGGATGCGGTGCTCCATCTTCATGGCCTCCAGCCAGATCAGCGGCTGTCCGGCCTCGACGGCCGCGCCCGGGGCGAGGCCGTCCGCGACGCGGACGACGGTGCCGGGCATGGGGGCGAGCAGGGAGCCGGGGTCGGCGGTCGCGGCCGGGTCGGTGAAGCGCGGCAGGACGGTGAAGGTGTACGAGCCGTGGGCACCGTCGACGTGGACGCGGTCGCCGTGCGGGGTGACGGTGAACCGCCGGGTGACGCCGTCCGCTTCGAGGGCCACCTGGCCGGGCCCGGGGACGGTGACGCGTTCGCCGGTGACGGGCGCGGGGCCGTCACGGCCGGTGCGGTACGCGATCTCGTGTTCGGTGCCGTCGGGTTCGCTGCGGTAGCGCTTGGTCTGGTGCTGCGAGGGCAGGTTGCGCCAGGCGCCGAAGCGGGTGGGGGCCGAGGCGGTGGCGAGCGCGGCGGCGGTGGCGGCGAGACGGCGGTCGTCCTCGCCGGCCGGGGCGGTGAGCGTGTCGAGGTGCCGGTCGTAGAAGCCGGTGTCCGGGCGGGCCGCCATGAACTCCGGGTGGCGCAGGGACCGGACGAGCAGCTCGCGGTTGGTGACCGGTCCGTGGATGCGGGCGCGTTCCAGGGAGCGGGCGAGGAGGCGTACGGCCTCGGTGCGGGTGGGGGCGTGGGCGATGACCTTGGCGAGCAGCGGGTCGTAGTGCACCCCGACCGTGTCACCGCCGGTGTACCCGGTGTCCAGGCGCAGGCCGGGCGCCGGCGGTACGTCGAGGGTGAGCAGTGCTCCGGTCTGCGGCTGCCAGTCGCGGGCGGGGTCCTCGGCGTAGAGCCGGGCCTCGACGGCGTGGCCGCCGGGCGGCGGTGGGGCCGGTGCCGGCAGGGGTGCGCCCTCGGCGACGCGCAGTTGCAGGGCGACCAGGTCGAGCCCGTACACGGCCTCGGTCACGGGGTGTTCGACCTGGAGCCGGGTGTTCATCTCCAGGAAGTACGGCTGTCCCGCGGCCGATACGAGGAACTCGACGGTCCCCGCTCCCCGGTAGCCCACCGCCCGGGCCGCGGCCACGGCGGCGTCGTGCAGCCGCTGCCGGAGGGCGTCGTCGAGGCCGGGGGCGGGGGCTTCCTCGATGACCTTCTGGTGGCGGCGCTGGAGGGAGCAGTCGCGGGTGCCGAGCGCCCACACCGTGCCCTGGGCGTCCGCCATCACCTGGACCTCGACGTGCCGGCCGCGTTCGACGTACGGCTCCGCGAAGACCTCGCCGTCCCCGAAGGCGGCGGTGGCCTCGGCGGCCGCCGCCGTCAGCTCCACGGGCAGGTCCGCGAGGTCCCGGACGACCCGCATCCCGCGTCCGCCGCCGCCGGCCGCCGCCTTGAGCAGCAACGGCAGGTCCCCGGCGGTGGCGGACGCCGGGTCGACGGGGGCGAGCAGCGGTACTCCCGCGGCGGCCATCAGCTCCTTGGCCCGGGTCTTGGACGCCATCAGCTCGACGGCCTCGACCGGTGGGCCCACCCAGAGCAGTCCCGCGTCCTGCACGGCGCGCGCGAATCCGGCGTTCTCGGAGAGGAACCCGTACCCGGGGTGCACGGCGTCGGCGCCCGCCGCGTGGGCGGCGGCCACCACCAGGTCACCGCGCAGGTAGGTGTCGCCGGGCGCGGCCCCGGGGAGGCGCACGGCGGTGTCGGCCTCCCGTACGTGCAGGGCTCCGGCGTCCGCGTCGGAGTACACGGCGACGGTGGCGATGCCCAGCGCGCGGCAGGTGCGGAAGATCCGGCAGGCGATCTCGCCCCGGTTGGCCACCAGGAGCGTACGCATCATGTCTGGCATGGCAGAGACTCTTTCCGCTGGAACACGGGGAGCGTCGGTCGGGGAACTCCGGGGCGGCGGCGGCCCGTCGGCGGGCCTCACATCCGGAAGACGCCGAAGCCGCCCCGGGCGCCCTCGACCGGTGCGGTGTGGATGGCGGACAGGCAGATCCCGAGGACGGTGCGGGTGTCGCGCGGGTCGATGACCCCGTCGTCGTACAGCCGGCCGGACAGGAACATCGGCAGGGACTCCGCCTCGATCTGCTGCTCCACCATGGCGCGCAGGCCCGCGTCGGCCTCCTCGTCGTAGGGCAGGCCCTTCGCGGCGGAGGAGGCGCGGGCGACGATCGACAGGACGCCGGCGAGCTGCTGGGGGCCCATGACGGCGGACTTGCTGCTGGGCCAGGCGAAGAGGAAGCGGGGGTCGTAGGCGCGGCCGCACATGCCGTAGTGCCCGGCGCCGTAGGAGGCGCCCATCAGTACGGACAGGTGGGGGACCCGGGAGTTGGACACCGCGTTGATCATCATGGCGCCGTGCTTGACGATGCCGCCCTGCTCGTACTCCTTGCCGACCATGTAGCCGGTGGTGTTGTGGAGGAAGAGGAGCGGGATGTCGCGCTGGTCGGCGAGCTGGATGAACTGGGCGGCCTTCTGCGACTCCTCGCTGAACAGCACGCCCTGCGCGTTGGCGAGGATGCCCACCGGGTAGCCGTGCAGACGGGCCCATCCGGTGACCAGGCTGGTCCCGTAGAGCGGCTTGAACGCGTCGAAGTCCGATCCGTCGACGATCCGGGCGATGACCTCGCGTGGGTCGAAGGGCACCTTCAGGTCGCCCGGGACGATCCCGGCCAGTTCGTCCTCGTCGTACTTCGGCGGCTCGGCGATCCCCGGATCGGGGTGCGCCTTGCGCCAGTTGAGACGGGCGACGATCCGCCGGGCCCGGCGCAGCGCGTCGTGTTCGTCGACGGCGAAGTGGTCGGCCAGTCCGGACGTGCGGGCGTGCATCTCCGCGCCGCCGAGCGATTCGTCGTCGCTCTCCTCGCCGGTGGCCATCTTCACCAGGGGCGGGCCGCCGAGGAAGACCTTCGACCGCTCCTTGATCATCACGGTGTGGTCGGACATGCCGGGGACGTACGCGCCTCCGGCGGTGGAGTTGCCGAAGACGACGGCGACGGTCGGGATGCCGGCCGCCGACAGCCGGGTGAGGTCGCGGAAGAGCGCCCCGCCCGGTATGAAGATCTCCTTCTGGGAGGGCAGGTCGGCGCCCCCCGACTCGACGAGGCTGACGCAGGGCAGCCGGTTGGCGAAGGCGATCTCGTTGGCGCGCAGGGCCTTCTTCAGCGTCCAGGGGTTGGAGGCGCCGCCGCGTACGGTCGGGTCGTTGGCCGTGATCAGGCACTCCACCCCCTCCACGACGCCGATCCCGGTGACGAGCGAGGCGCCGACCGTGTAGTCGCTGCCCCAGGCGGCGAGCGGGGAGAGTTCCAGGAACGGGGTGTCCGGGTCGACCAGCAGCTCGATGCGTTCGCGGGCGAGGAGTCTGCCGCGCTTCCGATGACGGGCCACGTACTTCTCGCCGCCGCCCGCCAGGGCCTTGGCGTGCTCGGCGTCGAGCTCGGCGAGCTTCGCGAGCATCGCCTCGCGGTGGGCGGTGTATGCGGGGCCGGTGGTGTCGAGTGCGGTGGGCAGGACGGTCATACGGCCTCCTCCGGAGGGTCCAGCAGCGCCACGGGGACGGGGAGGTGCCGTGAGCGCAGCCACTCCCCCACCGCCTTGGCCTGGGGATCGAAACGGGCCTGCGCGGCGACGCCCTCGCCGAGGAGGCCGTGGACGACGAAGTTGAGCGCCCGCAGGTTCGGCAGGACATGGCGTACGACGGTGAGCCCCGCGGTCTCCGGGAGCAGTTCCCTGAAGCGCGCGACGGTCAGCTCGTGCGCCAGCCACCGCCAGGCCGCGTCGTCGCGCACCCATACGCCGACGTTGGCGTCACCGCCCTTGTCGCCGCTGCGGGCACCGGCGACGCGGCCGAGCGGGGCGTCGCGGACGGGCCCGGCGGGCAGCGGCTCGGGGAGCGGGGGTTCCGCGACGGCCTCCAGTTCCCGGTACCGGCCGGCCGGCGGTACGTGCTCGCGCCGCCCGTCCGGCAGGACGGCCACGTGTACGGCCTCCTCCGCCGGGAGGTGCCCGGTCTCGAACACCCCGTACGGGGCGCCCTTCCCCGGGGGCGCGGTCATGTGGAAGCCCGGGTAGCTGCCCAGCGCGAGCTCGACCGCCGCCCCGGACACCGCGCGCCCGACCGCCTCGGGATCCTTGTCCCGCACGACGAGCCGGAGCAGGGCGCCGGCCGTCTCCTCCGTGGCGGCGTCGGGCCGGTCGGTGCGGGCCAGCTCCCACCGCACCTCGGCGGGGATCGTACCGGCACGGTCGAGGGCGTCGGCGAACTGCGCCCGCACGAGGGCGGCCTTGGCCTCGATGTCGAGTCCCGTCAGGACGAGGACGACCTCGTTGCGCCAGCCGCCGAGGCGGCACCGCCCGACCTTCAGCGTGGGGGGCGGGGCCTCGCCCCGCGCTCCGTTGATCCGCACCCGGTCCGGCCCGTCGGGCGTCAGCGTGACGGTGTCGAGCCGGGCGGTGACGTCGGGTCCGGCGTACCGGGCCCCTGCGGTCTCGTAGAGGAGCTGCGCGGTGACGGTGCCGATGTCGACGACGCCGCCCGTCCCGTCGTGCTTGGTGATGACGCTGCTGCCGTCCTCGTGGATCTCCGCGAGCGGGAATCCCGGGCGGCGGACGTCGTGGCCGGTGAAGAACGCGTAGTTGCCGCCGGTGGCCTGCGTCCCGCACTCCAGGACGTGCCCGGCGACGACGGCCCCGGCCAGGGCGTCGAGGTCGTCCGGTCCCCAGCCGAAACGGGCGGCGGCCGGGCCGGTGACGAGGGCCGCGTCGGTGACCCGGCCGGTGACCACGATGTCGGCCCCATCGCGCAGGCAGGCGGCGATCCCCCCGCCGCCGAGGTAGGCGTTGGCGGTGAGGTGGCCCTCGGGTACGGGCAGACCGTCGCCCTCGACGTGCGCGACGCGCACGGGGACACCCACGGTGGCGGCCAGGTCCCGTACGGCGTCGGCGAGCCCGGCGGGGTTGAGCCCGCCGGCGTTGGCGACGATCTTCACGCCCCGCTCGTGGGCGAGTCCGAGGTTGTCTTCCAGCTGCCGCAGGAACGTCGTGGCGTAGCCGCGTCTCGGATCCTTCAGGCGGCTCCTGCCGAGGATCAGCAGGGTGAGTTCGGCGAGGTAGTCGCCGGTGAGGACGTCGAGGGGGCCGCCGGTGAGCATCTCGTGCACGGCGTCGAAGCGGTCGCCGTAGAACCCGGAGGCGTTGCCGATGCGCAGCGGCCCGGTCACCGGTCCCCCTTGCGGGGCCGGCCGGTCCCCGCGGGTCCGGCGAACGCCTGCGCGATGTCCAGCCACCGGTCGGCGTCGGGGCCGGCCGCCTCGACGGCGAGGTCGTCCCGGTGCGCGCGCTGGGTGACGAGCAGGCAGAAGTCGAGGAGCGGACCGGTGATCCGCTGGGCGGCGTCCTCGGGGCCGTACACCGTCAACTCGCCCTGATCCGAGCGCAGTTCCACGCGGAACTCCTCGGCGGGAGGCTGGAGGCCCCGCACGGCGTACGCGTAGTCCCGGGCCCGTAGACCGATCCTGGCGATGTGCCGCAGCCTCGCGGTCGGCTTCCGGGCCACACCGAGCGCGTCGGCGACGTCCTGGCCGTGCGCCCAGGTCTCCATGAGCCGGGCGGTGGCCATGGAGGCCGCGCTCATGGGTGGCCCGTACCAGGGCATCCGGGATCCGGCCGGCATCCGGCGCAGGGCCTCCTGGAGCCGGGCACGTCCCTCCCGCCACTCCACGAGCAGCGCCTCGGGCGTCAGGGCGGCCACGGCCTCCCCGGCCGCCTCGTCGACGAAGGTCCCGGGGGCGGACAACGCCTTCTCCACCTCGGCGGCGAACGCGCCGGGCTCGGTGGCGGCGACCAGGGCCACCTCGTCGGTCCACGTGAGGTGGGCGATCTGGTGGGCGACGCTCCACCCCTCGGCGGGGGTCGGCGCGGCCCACTCGTGCGCGCTCAGCCCCGCTACCAGGAGGTCGAGTTCGGCGCTCTCCTGGGCCAGGTCGTCGAGCACGGCGGCGGTCACGGCCGAAGCATCGGACACGGGGCGCTCCCTCGGGGCGTGGCGGTGTGCCCTGGAGCATGGCAGTGGGACGAAAAACAAGCAAGCATGCTTGCATGATTTGCTCCCGGCCATGACAAAGACGACGGTGTACCTTCCGGAGGATCTGGAAGTGCGGCTCGACGCCGAGTCGTCGGCCACCGGGATAAGCAAGGCCGAGCTCATCAGGCGCGGCATCGCGATGCTGCTCGACGAGGCGGAGCGCCCCAAGCGGAGCCAGGAGCTTCCGGTCTTCGACAGCGGGCGCGCCCTCAGCCCTGAAGCGATGGACGACTCCGTCTACGAACACATCAAAGTGCGAGCGGCGCGCCGTTGATCATCGTCGCCGACACATCCGCCCTGTACGCCGCCTTCGACGCGGCACAGCCGGAGCACGCCGGGGCGGCGGAGATCCTCCGGCACGAACGGCTCGCCCTCTCCCCCCTGGTCATCACCGAACTCGATCACCTGGTCCACCGGGGTCTCGGTTTCCCGGCGGCGATGCAGGTGATGGAGGCGCTCAACTCCCGCATGTCGGACGGTCAGTACCGGCTGGCCGAGCTGAAGCCCGTGGACCTCGGTGCGGCTCATCAGGTGCGTCGGACCTACGAGGGACTGCGGCTCGACCTCGCGGACGCCGTGGGCGTGATCCTCGCGGATCGGTACAAGACCGACCGCATTTTCACGCTCGACCAGCGGAACTTCCGTGCCATCAGACCCCTGACACCCGGTCTCACGGCGTTCCGCATCCTGCCGGTCGACGGCTGAGCCGCATCGCCCCTAATCCGTGCGGTCCCCCTCGGCCTGCGAGGGTTCGGTACGGGGGACGTCGGGGTGTGTCTCGGGCGCCCTGCCGCGCGCGGCGGGCTCGTCGCGTTCGCCCTCGGCCTGCGAGGGGGTGTGCGCGTACAGGCCGTCGTCGTAGGCATCGGTTCCCTTGGTGGAGCCCATGGGCAGGCCTCCTTCCTCCGCTCCCTTCCATCGTGCCCCCCGCACCCGGGCCCGGCGCGGGGACGGCGTGCGGGCCGTCCGGCTGCGTACGGCACCGATGCTCGCGCCGATGACCAGGGCGATGGCCAGGGCGTCGGTCCTGGAGAGCGCCTGGTCGAGGAGGAGGAAGCCCGCCGTGGCCGCGATGGCGGGTTCGAGGCTCATCAGGACGGCGAAGGTGGGCGCGGGCAGCCGGCGCAGGGCCATGAGCTCCAGGGTGTACGGGAGGACGGAGCTCAGCAGCGCCACGGCGAACCCCAGGCCCAGCGTGGAGGGGACGACGAGGGCCGCGCCCGACTCCATGACGCCGAGCGGCAGCGACAGGGCCGCGGCCACGGCCATCGCCAGGGCCAGCCCGTCGGCCTGCGGAAAGCGCCGGCCGGTCCGTGCGCTGAAGACGATGTACGCCGCCCACATGGCACCCGCGCCCAGGGCGTACGCGGCCCCGACCGGGTCCAGGCGGTCGAAGCCTCCGCCGCTGAGCAGGACGACCCCGCAGAGCGCGAGGCCGGCCCAGACGAGGTTGACCAGCCGGCGCGAGGCGACCACGGACAGGACCAGCGGACCGAGGACCTCCAGGGTGACGGCGGCGCCCAACGGGATGCGGTCGACGGCCTGGTAGAAGAGGGTGTTCATGGCGCCCATCGCGACGCCGAACGTGACCACGGTGCCCCAGTCGGCCCGCGAGTGCCCGCGCAGTCTCGGGCGGCAGACGACCAGCAGGACGAGCGCGGCGGCGGCGAGACGCAGGGTGACGACGCCGAGCGCGCCCGCCTTCGGCATCAGCAGGACCGCGACCGCCGCGCCGAACTGGACGGAGAGCCCGCCCGCGACGACCAGGGCGACCGGGCCGAGGGCCGTCCCACGGCCGGTGGGCCGCCCCGGCCCCGCTCCGTCGAGCGCGGCGACCGCCTCGGGAACGGAGACCGCCTCGGATGCGGCGACGACTGCGGCCGGCTGGGCGGCGCTGCGCGGGTCGTTCACCGGAGACCTCTCGAAAAGTTCATCACACTGCACCGACCGTCCACCGTACGACACCGGGCGGCTGCCCGCCGCTCCCTCACCGTAGAGACCTGCGCGCGTCCCGTGAAATGCCGATTGCGCTCCCGTTATGCTCCGCAGGCATGAGCGCTGGAGAGGGTGGGGAACACGGCACGGAACCCGGTGGTGGACGCGGTGTCGAGGTCCGCCACCTCCGGGCCTTCCTGGCGATCGCGGACGAGGGGAGCATCACCCGGGCCGCCGCCCGTCTGCACCTCACCCAGCCCGTGGTCTCCCGTACGCTCGCCGCCCTGGAGCGGCATCTGGGGGCCCGGCTCGTCGACCGGTCCACCCACCACCTCGCCCTCACCGCCGACGGGGTCGCCTTCCGCGACAAGGCGGCGGTGGCGGTCGGCGCGTTCGACGAGGCTCTCGACCCGGGACGGCTGCGCCGCCGGCCGCTGCGGCTCGGGCACGCCTGGTCGGCGTTCGGTCCGTACACCACACCGCTGCTGCGCACGTGGCAGCGGCGGTATCCGCTGACGCCGCTGGACATGCTCCGCATCGACGACCGTACGGCCGGCCTCACCCGCGGCGAGGTCGACGCGGCGGTGCTGCGCGGGCCGGTGGACGCACCGGGGCTCGTCACCGAGGTCCTGTTCACCGAGGAGCGGGTCGCCGCCGTCACCGCGGACGGGCCGCTGGCCGCCCGCTCCTCCCTCGCCCTGGCCGATCTGACGCGGGAGGCCGTGGTCCTGAACACCGTCTCGGGGGCCACCACCCTCGACCTGTGGCCGCCGGACGCCCGGCCCGTCGCCATCCTCACCGTCGCCAACACCGACGACTGGCTCACCGCCATCGCGGCCGGACGCGGCAGCGGGGTCTCGGGCGCCTCCACCGCCGCCGTGCACCCGCACGCCGGGGTCACCTACCTGCCGCTCCGGGACGCGCCGCCGCTCCCCGTACTGCTGGCCCGCCGGGACGGACCCGGCCACCCCGCACTGCCCCACCTGGCCGCGCTCGCCCGGGAGATCGTCGCCGGCGGCGAGCACGCGCCGCCGGCGTGAGGGAGCCCGCACCACCGACGGGCCGGGACGCCGGCAGCGGGGGCGGTGAGCCCGCGTTCCGGGCCCCGGCCCCTCGCAGCGAGCCGGTGGGGCTACTTGGCGCAGACCGCCTTGTCCGCCTCCACGCGCTGGATCCGGTCCGGCGCCTTGCGCGGAGCGGAGAGCGGGGTGCCCGCCTCCTGGAAGTCGGGGCCCAGCGTCAGCACCATCGGGTCCATGGCGCCGGCGTCCGTCGTCGTCGGCTTCAGGGCCGAGGCCGACAGGCCCATCATTCCGGCGAGCGCGCGGGCCTGGTCCGCCTGGTTGGGGGCGTAGACGAGCTGGGTCTTCTTCACGTCCGCCGGCGCGTTGGCCTTGTTGGTGGACTTGAGCACGCCCTTGTCGTTCTGCAGCCAGTCCAGGGCGTCCTGTGCGGAACCGGCCGGTGCGCCGCCGTTGTAGACGTCCACCCGCACGTCCGCCGGGGCGGCGGTGCTGCCCTCGAGCTTCGCGGCGTCCCTGGCCTTGGCCTCGGCCTTCTCCTGCTTCTCCACCGCGGTGAAGGAGATGTCCTCGCGCATCATCGAGAACACCTGCGGGGCCTTGGACTGGTCGAGGACGACGGTGGCCTTGACCTTCTCGGCCGGGTTGTCGACCACCGGCACGGTGGTGAACGTGATGTTCTTCGGCTCGACCGAGGCCAGCTCCATGCCCAGCTTGCGGAGCTGGTTTATGTCGCTGATCTTGTCGTCGACCGTGAGCGCCTCGGTGGCGGCCTCCGCGAGGCTCCACATCCGGGTGGGGCTCGTCAGCGTGTCGTTCGACTTCAGCTTCCTCATCAGGGAGCCCAGGAACTGCTGCTGGATCTCGATCCGGCTCAGGTCGCCGCCGAAACCGACGGAGTGCCTCGTACGCAGGAAGGCCAGGGCCTGCTCACCGTCGAGGGTGTGCTCGCCCTCGGAGAGCTTCAGGTGCGAGTCCGGGTCGTCGATGTCCTTGGCGAGGCAGACGTCCACGCCGTCGACCGCGGCGGTCAGGGTCTTGACGGCGTTGAAGTCGGCCACCATGAAGTGGTCGACCTTCATGCCGGTGAGCTCCGTGACGGTGCGCATGGTGCAGCTGGGGGTGCGGTCGTACTGCCCGAGACTCTCGTTGAAGCGCCTGGCCGGGGTGGCCGGGATGTCCTTCGTCGAGCCGTCGTCCTGGGTGGTGGGGCAGTCCGGGATGTCGGTTATCAGGTCGCGCGGGATGCTCAGGGCGGTCGCGTTCGTACGGTCCTTGGAGACGTGGAAGAGGATCGTGGTGTCGGCGTGGCCGACGCTTCCCTTGTCCCCGTAGCCCTCGTTGCCCTCGCCGGTCCGCTTGTCCGTCCCGATCACCAGGACGTTGATCGGCCGGTCCTTGCTGAAGCCGCCCGTGCCCGCGCCGTCGCTGGAGACGGAGGTGATGTTGCCGTTGAAGTGCTCGTAGACGAGGTACCCGGCCGTACCGACGCCCAGCAGGACGAAGGCGAGCACCCCGCCGGTCCAGACCAGCGCCTTCTTCTTGGCGGACTTCCGGGGCGGCGGCCTGCGCCGGCCCGCGGGCGGGGCGTCCGCCGCAGCCCGGGCGCCCGCCCGGCCGGCCGCCCGGCCGCCCGGCTGACGCGCGCCGTCCCGGCCTCCGCGGCCACCCGTGCCCCTGCGTCCGCCGCGCTGGCCCGGTACGGAGGCCCGGCCGCCGGACGGCTCGCCCGTGGGGGCGGGGTCGCGGCGCCGGCCCGCAGCGGACGCTCTGGAGCCCGACGTGCCGGACGGTGCGGCCGGTCGCCCTGCGGAGGGCGTCAGTCGCAGTTCGTAATCGCCGGTGTCCGGGTTGAGTACCCACTGGTCTGCGGGGTCGATGTTCTCGTCCCGCCCACGGCCTTGCGCGTCCACGGTTGCCTGCGTCCTCCGTCGGGGCCCACGCGGCACCTCCCCCTCAAGGTGCGCGGTGTGTCTTACGGCAGTGCCGCGACCTGGGGGGTCGGCTGCACCCGAGCGCTCACACTAGCCGCCCGCCCGCCCGGGGGCGACGATCACGGTAATTCAGGCCCTCCGCAGGGGACATAGCGGCATATTCCCTGCCGACTTCCCCTCCGTACCGTCCACCAGGACCCCTCGACTCCCCCTCGCAGAACACTCAGAAGTCGCCAGGGGGCGCTTTTCAGCCAGGTTTCAAACAGAAGTGGCCACAAGGAAACCCCAAACAAGTCATCAATTCTCCTATAGTTGCCCTGGCTTGATCAGGAAGAACCAGCTCCCCTGGTGGCTCTTTCCTCGCCGAGGCACCGAAACATCCGGAACGTCCCTTCCCCGCACCGTCCGCCCCGAGGACTCCGATTGCGCCCTTCACTCCGGCCGACCGCACTCGCCCTGCTGATCTCGGCAGCCGTCACCGGTTCCCTGTGCCTGTGGGCGGTCGCCGCCGCTCCCGATGCGGTGCGGACCCCGCTGGCCTGGGGGGCGGGCGCCGCTTCCCTGGCACTGTGCACCGCGGTGGCCGTCACCGTCCACACACTCGGCTCGGCACGTCGTCTGCGGGCCCTGCGGGCCGCCGACGCCGAACGCTTCACCGCCGAGACCTCGCGTCTCGTCTCGGCCTCCGCCGCCGAGGCGCAGCGCTTCACCGCCGAGACGGCCCGCATCCGGTCGGCCGCCGCGGCCGAGACCGGCCGGGTCACGGCCGCGGCCGAGGACCGGGTCGCCCAGGTGACCGCAGAGGCGGCCGAGCAGCACACCCGGCTCACCGCCGAGGTCGCGCGGCTCACCGCCCGGGTCCGGCGCAGCGAGACCGAACGCTCCGCCGCCGTCGCCGCCTGCGCCAACGCCGCCGGCCGCATGCAGGCCCTGGCCACGAGCATGCTGGCCGACCTGCGCGAGATGGAACACCGGCACACCGCCGAGGACGTCCTGGGTGACCTGCTGCACCTGGACCACCGCACCGCCCAGGCGGGCCGCCTCGCCGACTCCATCGCCGTGCTGACGGGCGCCCGCTCCGGTCGGCGCTGGGCGAAGCCGATCGTGATGGAGTCGATCCTGCGCGGCGCGATGGGCCGGATCGGCGGCTACCAGCGCATCCGTCTGCACTCCACCAGTGACGTGGCGATCGCCGGTCACGCCGCCGAGGGCGTCATGCACGCCCTCGCGGAACTCCTCGACAACGCGGCCAACTTCTCGCCGCCCACCGCCGAGGTCCACGTGTACGTGGAGGAGGTCCCGGCGGGCATCGTCGTCACCGTGGAGGACAGCGGCCTCGTGATGAGCGAGGTGCAGCTGCGTCGCGCGGAGCGGGCCGTGTCCACCGAGAACCAGGACCTCACGGGTCTGTCCGGCACCCGGCTCGGTCTCGCCGTCGTCGGCCGGCTGGCCCGTAAGCACGGGCTCACCGTCTCCTTCCGGCCGTCGGCACGCGGCGGTACGGGCGCGCTGATGATGCTGCCGCAGGAGCTCATCTCCCGCGTCCCCGCCTCCGCACCCGTCCCGGCGCAGGCCGCCGTCCGTGCGCCCGCGCCCGCACCGGCCGCCGCCCCCGAGCCGGAGCCGGACCACGCGACGGCCGCGCCCCCGGCGGGCTCCCCCCGCCCCGCGGCGGAGTCCCCGTCCGAATCGACCGGTGCCGTCCCGCAGTTCGGCGAGAGCGGCCTGCCCAAGCGCCGCCGCGGCCGCACCCTGGCCGCCGCCGAGTCCCGTACCGGCAACGCCGTCCACGGCGGAGCCGACGCCCCCCGGCCCCGTACGACCGACCCGAAGGTCCAGGCCGCACGCTTCAGCACCTTCAGCCAGGCCGTACGAGCCAACTCCCCGCACCCGGAAGGCAACACCCGATGACCGCGACCACCGACGAGAAGCTCAACTGGCTGCTGGAGGGCCTGCTGGAGCGCACGCCCGGCACCCGGCACGCCCTGGTCCTGTCCCGGGACGGCCTGAAGCTGTGCCGTACCCCCGAGCTCTCCGTCGACCAGGCCGATCAGCTGGCCGCCATCTCCGCCGGCATCCAGAGCCTTTCGCACGGCGCGTCCGTCGAGTTCGGGGACGGCACCGGTGGCGTACGGTCCGCGATGGCCGAGTTCTACGGCGGTGTGCTGTTCATCGTCGAGGCGGGTGCGGGCGCGCATCTCGCCGTCGTGGCCGCCGAGGACTCCGACGTCGGCCTGGTCGGCCACAACATGAGCGAACTCGTCGAGCAGCTCGGCGAGTACCTCGTCGCCCCGCCGCGCTCCTCGGCGCCCGGGGCCCCGGCGGCGGAAACCGCGGACGTATGACGTCCGTGCCGCGCCCCCGCCCCGGACGCGACGACGATCCGGACCGGCTGTACACCCTCACCGGTGGCCGCAGCCGGTCCGACTCGGCCGCGTTCGACCTGGTGACGCTCGTCGTCGCCGAGTGCGATCCGAACCCCGGGATGCAGTCGGAGCACACCGCGATCCTGCGGATGTGCCAACGCCCCACCGCGGTCGTCGAGATCTCGGCCACCCTGAATCTGCCCGTCAGCATCGTCCGCATCATGCTCTGCGACCTGCTCGACACCGGCCGGATCAGCGCCCGCCACCCCCGTACTGCACGTGTCGCGGACCGGCTCCCCGACACCGACACCCTGGAACAGGTGCTCGTTGGACTCCGCAACCTCTGACCGTGCCGCCCTGCAGGCGACAGCCGACAACGGACTGAAGATCGTCGTCGTCGGCGGCTTCGGGGTCGGCAAGACCACCATGGTCCGTTCCGTGAGCGAGATCCGCCCGCTCAACACGGAAGAGACCATGACCAGCGCGGGCGAGGCCGTCGACGACCTCGCGGGTGTGCAGTCGAAGACGTCCACCACGGTCGCCTTCGACTTCGGCCGGATCACCCTGGACGCGCGCTCGGTGCTCTACCTCTTCGGCGCGCCCGGGCAGGAACGCTTCTGGTTCCTGTGGGACCGCCTGTTCTCCGGGACCCTGGGTGCCGTCGTCCTCGTCGACACCCGGCGGCTCGCCGACTCCTGGTACGCGATCGACCGGCTCGAGCACCACGGCACGCCGTTCATCGTCGCGTGCAACGACTTCGGCGGCCCGCTCCACACCGAGCAGCAGATCCGCGAGGCGCTGGACCTCTCCCCCGACGTGCCGCTCGTCGAGTGCGACGCGCGGGACCGGTCCTCCAGCAAGTACGTCCTGATCACCCTCGTCGAACACCTCTACGCGCTCTCCGCCGCCCGCGCGGCGACCGCGGACCCCGCCCTGGCCGGGAGCACCGCCACCGCGCCGGCCGCACAGACCCCGGAGCCCACACCGTGAGCGGATGCCCCGTGTCCCACGGGTCCGTACCCCTGTCCGGACCACAGTTCCAGGCCGACCCCGCGCGGCTCTACCGGGACATGCGACGCGACCACGGCGCCGTCGCCCCGGTGACGCTCGACGGGAACGTCCCCGCCTGGCTGATCCTCGGCTACCGCGAGCTCCACCAGGTCACCAACGACCCGGTGCTCTTCAGCCGCGACTCGGAGCTGTGGAACCAGTGGGACTCGATCCCGGGCGACTGGCCGCTGATGCCCATGATCGGCCGCAAGCAACCGTCGATCCTCTACACGGTCGGCGAGCGGCACACCGTACGCGCGGCCATGATCAGCAACGCCCTCGAGGCCGTCGACCCGTTCGCGCTCAAGCAGTACGCGGAGGAGTTCGCCGACGCACTCATCGACCGGTTCTGCTCCGTGGGCCGCACCGACATCATCGCCGAGTACGCGATGCTGCTCCCCGCCCTCGTCCTCGCGCGGCTCTACGGCTTCTCCAACGAGGTCGGCGCCCCCCTCGTCGGCGCGCTGAACGACATGATCGACGGCCGCGAGCGGGCCCTGGCCGGGCAGCAGCACCTCGGCTCGTCCATGGCGCAGCTCCTCGCGGACAAGCACGCCGAGCCGGGGGACGACGTCGCCACCCGGATGCTGGAGGACCCGGGCGGCTTCACCGACGAGGAGGTCGCCCAGGACCTCATGGTCATGATGGCCGCGGGCCACCAGCCGACCGCCGACTGGATGGGCAACTCCCTGCGCCTGATGCTGACCGACGACCGTTTCGCCGCCTCGCTCTCCGGCGGCCGGCACAGCGTCGCCGAGGCCATGAACGAGGTGCTCTGGGAGGACACCCCCACCCAGAACGTGGCGGGCCGCTGGGCCTCCCGTGACACCCACCTCGGCGGGCGCCACATCCGCGCCGGCGACCTGCTCCTCCTCGGCATCGCCGCCGCGAACGGCGACCCCCAGGTGCGCACCGACGGGTCCACGCTGACCGGCGGCAACAACGCCTTCCTCTCCTTCGGCCACGGCGAGCACCGCTGCCCCTTCCCGGCCCAGGAGACCGCCGAGGTCATCGCCCGTACGGGGATCGAGGTGCTCCTGGACCGCCTTCCGGACGTCGACCTCGCCGTCCCGGAGGAACAGCTGACCCGGCGCCCGTCCCCCTGGCTGTCCGGTCTGACGGACCTGCCGGTGCACTTCACTCCCACCCCCGCCCTTGGAGGCCCGTCATGACCCGGATCGTCCTCGATCCATTCGTCGCCGACCTGGACGGCGAGAGCGCCGCCCTGCGCGCCGCCGGACCGCTGGCCGAGGTCGAGCTTCCCGGCGGGGTGCACTGCTACGCCGTCACCCGTCACGCCGAGGCGCGCCAACTGCTCACCGACAGCCGGGTGGTCAAGGACATCGACGTCTGGTCCGCGTGGCAGCGGGGCGAGATACCGATGGACTGGCCGCTGATCGGCCTCGCCAACCCGGGCCGCTCGATGCTGACGGTGGACGGTGCCGAGCACCGCAGGCTGCGCACCCTGGTCGCGCAGGCGCTGACCGTGAAGCGGGTCGAGCGGCTGCGGGCCGGTATCGAGGCGCTGACGAACGCGAGCCTGGACCGGCTCGCGGCGCTGCCGACGGGGGAGACGGTCGACCTGAAGGCCGAGTTCGCCTACCCGCTGCCGATGAACGTCATCAGCGAGCTCATGGGGGTGGACGCCTCCGACCACCCCCGGCTCAAGGAGCTGTTCGAGAAGTTCTTCTCGACGCAGACCCCGCCGGCCGAGGTCCCGCAGATGATGGCGGATCTCGGCGCCCTCTTCACGAAGATCGTGGACGGCAAGCGCGCGAACCCGGGCGACGACCTGACCAGCGCGCTGATCGCCGCCTCCGAGGACGGCGACCACCTCACGGACGAGGAGATCGTCAACACCCTCCAGCTGATCATCGCGGCCGGCCACGAGACCACGATCAGCCTGATCGTCAACGCCGTCGAGGCCCTCCAGACCCACCCCGAGCAGCGCGAGCGCGTGCTGAACGGGGAGGTGCCGTGGGAGAACGTGATCGAGGAGACGCTGCGCTGGAACACCCCGACCTCGCACGTCCTGTTCCGCTTCGCGACCGAGGACATCGAGGTCGGCGACAGGGTGCTGCCCAAGGGCGAGGCGCTGATCGTCTCCTTCGGCGCGCTCGGCCGGGACGAGAAGCAGTACGGGCCGACCGCCGGTGACTTCGACGTCACCCGCTCGCCGAACCGCCACATCGCCTTCGGTCACGGCCCGCACGTCTGTCCGGGTGCCGCCCTGTCCCGGCTGGAGGCGGGCGTGGCGCTGCCCGCGCTGTACGAGCGCTTCCCGGACCTCGACCTCGCGGTACCGGCGTCCGAACTGCGCAACAAGCCCATCGTCACCCAGAACGACCTGTACGAACTCCCGGTCGAGCTGGGCTGATCTTCGTACCGCACGGGCCGTCCACCGGCCGGAGCGCGCGTCTCATCCGACGGACACGGTTCCCCCTCCGTGTCCGGGAGGGACTACGCTCCGGCTCGTGGCCGATATCCAGATTCCCGCTGACATCAAGCCCGCCGACGGACGTTTCGGCGCCGGCCCCTCCAAGGTGCGGACGGAGGCGCTCGACGCGCTGGCCGCCACCGGCACCTCTCTTCTCGGCACGTCCCACCGCCAGGCCCCGGTCAAGAACCTGGTCGGCGAGGTACGGGACGGTGTGCGGAGCCTCTTCTCCCTCCCCGAGGGTTACGAGGTCGTCCTGGGCAACGGTGGCTCCACCGCGTTCTGGGACGTCGCGACGCACGGCCTGATCGAGAACAGGTCCCAGCACCTGAACTTCGGCGAGTTCTCGTCGAAGTTCGCGAAAGCCGCCAAACTCGCCCCGTGGCTCGCCGACCCGACCGTCATCTCCTCCGACCCGGGGACCCACCCGGACCCGAAGGCCGAGGCGGGCGTCGACGTCTACGCGCTGACGCACAACGAGACCTCCACCGGTGTCGCGGCCCCCGTCGAACGGGTCGCGGGCGCCGACGAGGGGGCCCTCGTCCTGGTGGACGCCACGTCCGGAGCGGGCGGTCTCCCGGTCGACATCACCGAGACCGACGTCTACTACTTCGCCCCGCAGAAGTCCTTCGCCTCCGACGGCGGGCTGTGGATCGGCGTGTTCTCCCCGGCGGCCCTGGACCGCGCCGCGCGGATCCACGCATCCGGCCGGCACGTCCCGGAGTTCTTCTCGCTGCCCACGGCGATCGACAACTCGCTGAAGAACCAGACGTACAACACCCCGGCGCTGGCCACCCTCTTCCTGCTGAACGAGCAGCTGAAGTGGATGAACACCCAGGGCGGCCTGGACTTCACGACCGGCCGCACGGCCGCGTCCTCGCAGGCCCTGTACGGCTGGGCGGAGAAATCCGCGTACGCCACCCCGTTCGTCACCGACCCGGCGAAGCGCTCGCAGGTCATCGGCACGATCGACTTCGAGGACGGCGTCGACGCGGCGGCGGTCGCGAAGGCGCTCCGCGCCAACGGCATCGTGGACACCGAGCCGTACCGCAAGCTGGGCCGCAACCAGCTGCGCGTGGCGATGTTCCCGGCGATCGACCCGGCGGACGTCGAGGCGTTGACGGCGTGCATCGACTACGTGATCGAGAACCTGTAGCGGTCACCCGCCCGCGAACGGCCCTGCACACGTCGTGAAACGCGTGCAGGGCCGTTTCTGCTTCACTCGGCCGGGTGACGGATTCCGTCCGTGCCCCGTCCGGGCGCGCCGTCCTTCCATGATGGTCTCGACACCAGCCATTCCAGGAGGCCCGCAATGTCTGCAGCAGCAGTCGAGCACCCCTGTGACGATGAGCCGGAACCGATGCTCGTGACGGCGAACCACCTCATGGAGCAGCTTCCGGGTTATCGCGTCGAGATCATCGGAGGCGTCATCACCGTGGCCCCACGCCCGGACGGCCCGCACGCCAACGCGCTGACCACACTCATGATCCCTTTTCTGGCCGCAGGGCTTCACGGCGACGAGGCCAGGGTCCTCCAGGCGATCGGCCTGTGGCTGCCCGGCGGCCCCGAGGACTACGCCATCCCTGATCTGGCCCTCGTGGACGCCGATTTCGACGAGCACCTGGTCGAGAACAACTGCTACGACCCGGCCGTGTTCCGCCTGGTGCTGGAGGTGACCTCCAGCAACTACCGGAACGACCTGCGCAACAAGGTCGCCACGTACGCCGAGGCCAAGATCCCCGTCTACGTGATCGTCGACCGCAGGCACGGCCGCGTCCACGTCCTGACGGTCCCCACCGGCGGGACGTACGACAACCACGAGGTGTACTCACCGGGCCAGACGGTGACGCTCCCCGATTCCATCGGCGCCGAGGTGACCCTCGACGTGGAGGACCTGGTGAAGGCCGGGCGCCCCCGCGCGTAAGGCCCGCACGGCGCCGTTGTCGGTGCCGGTTGCTACGTTCCCCGGATGACGACCACGCCGAAGACCGTGCCGTACACCGGTGGCGAGAAGGAATCCCTGCACGCGAGTCTCGACCGGCACCGTGACGTGGTGCTGTGGAAGCTTCAGGGGCTGGACGACGAACAACTGCGCCGCCCCATGACCCCGAGCGGCACCCATCTCCTGGGCCTGGTCAAGCACCTGGCCACCGTCGAATACGGCTGGTTCTGCAGCACGTTCGGCCGGCGGACGGAGGAGTTCTGGTTCGACCCGGCCCGTGACGACATGACGGTCGCCCCGGACGAGTCGACCGCTGACATCCTCGCCTTCTACGCCCGGGCGCGCGCCGCCGCCGACCGGTCGATCGAGGAGACGGACCTGGACACCACGGGCACCTCCTGGAACGGCACCACGGTGTCCATGCGCTGGGTGCTGGTCCACATGCTGGAGGACGTCCTGCGGCACGCCGGGCACATGGACATCGTCCGGGAGCTGCTCGACGGGGCGACGGGCTCTCACCCGGTCTCCTGATCTCCCCCCGTGCGGCGCCAGCGGACCTCACCCTCCTCGCGCTCGTCCGTGGGCACCAGGCCCGCCGCCTCGGCGACGGCGGCGGAGGCTTTGTGGCCGGGGTGGACATGGGCGACGACGGTACGGACGCCCGCGGTGCCCATGAGGTGCGCGACCAGGCCCCGCGCGGCCTCCTTCGCGTATCCCCGGCCCTGCCGACCGGCCCCCACCACCCAGGCGACTTCGGCGTGTTCTCCACGCACGGTGGCCTGGACGTACCCGGCCAGGCCACCGTCGGCGCGTACCCGGAGCACCCAGTTCCACCACAGCTCGCCCGGTACCGGTGAGCCGGCGGTCCAGCGTTCGTAGCGGGCGCGCAGGGTGTCCGTGTCCTCCGGGGCGCCTCCCGTGTACGTGTACAGGGCGGGGTCGGAGAGGACCCGCGCCATCTCGTCGGCGTGCACGGGGTCGACGGGGACCGCGTCGAGTCGGGCGGTGGAGAAGGGTTCCGGCTGCACGGGCCGATCGTACGGGGCAGGGATCGGCGGCTGCGACGCCGGAGCCCGCGGACGGGCGGCGGGGTGGTGGCACCGGCCGTGGAGCGGGACGGGCAGGAAGGAACGCACCGGGGAGCCGGGCCGCCGGGGGCGCCGGCAGCCGGGGAGGCGACGCCGAGCAAGGTTCCATACGTCACAAAAGACCTGTATCGCCCGATTCGGGCACCATGGAACGTATGGAGACGATCAGCGAACTGGAACCCTTCGTGAAGCAGTACACCGTCCTGCTGAGCAGCCGCCGGCCGAACGGAACACTCGCCCACACCCCGGTCAGCATCGCCGTCGAGGGCGATCACGCCTTCATCCGCACGTTCTCGTCGGCGTGGAAGGTGGACCGCATGCGCAACCATCCCGTCGTGGACATCTCCCCGTGCACCGTGCGCGGCGCGCCCACGGGCCCGCCCATGAAGGCCTGGGCACGGCTCCTGCAGCCGGGCACCAAGGAGGACGTCCACGCGGCCCGGACCCTCTCCCGCAAGTACCCGGCCCTGCACGGTGTGGTGGTCCCCCTCCTGCACCGGCTGAAGCGCGACCGGACCCTGCACTACGAGCTGCGCCCCCATTCCGAGGAGCGCTGAACGGCCTCCGGGCCGCTCCCGCGCCGCGCGCTAACCGCGCCGCCGCCGGAGACCGATCCAGGCCACGGCGACGACCGCGAGGAGTACGGCGCCCCCGGTCACGGTGCCCTTCTGCGAGTCGTCCCCGCCGCTCCCGCCCGCAGCGGAGGAGGCCGCACCGCTCCCGCCGGAGGACGGCGCCCCGCCGCCGGCCTGTCCCTCGACCTCCACGCGCACCACGCGGCTCCGCTCCCCCTCGGAGCCGAACATCATGGCCGAGCCGTCGGCCGTGTACGTGACCGACTCGGCCTGCCCCATGAGCGGCACGGTCACCCGGTAGTCCGCCCCGAGCCGCCCGTCGGCGAAGGCGTAACCGCGGGTGCTGAAGTAGGAGCGGAGCACCAGGTTCTTCCCGTCCGGCGAGAACGCCCCGTCCGTCACCCACGGCACCTCGCCCACGCGGCGGAACACGTTGGTCCCGCCTGTGGAGAGTTCCTCGGGGCCCTCGTAGAGCCCGCCGCCGTCCTCGTTCTTGGAGGCGATGTACACCCGCCCGGTCTTCGGGTGGACCATCATCGCCTCGGCGTTGCGCGGCCCGTCGGCGTACTTCACGTCGTACTGCGTCGCCCGCACCGTGGCGTCGCCGAGCTTCGCGGGCTCGGGGAAGCGGTAGATCCACACGTGGTCCCAGGAGCCGTCGAGGTTGTCGCCGATGTCGCCGACGTACAGGTCGCCGTCCGGTCCGAGGGAGATCGCCTCCACGTCCCGGGGCTCCCCCACACCCCGCATGGTGATCGTCGCGACGGTCTTCCCGGTGCGGGAGTCGACGGCGTAGACGTACGGGCCGTCATCGCTGTCGTTGTGGGTCCAGTAGACGCCCGGGTGGATGCGGCTGGCCGCGAGACCACTGGACTCGGTGATCCTCGGGTCCTCGATCGTGAAGGTGCGGTCGGCCCCGTCCCCGCCGTCCGCCACGGCGGGTGTGACCGCCGGGAGGAGCAGGAGGGCGCCGGCGGTCGCGGTGAGCAGCGGTCTCATGGGACAAGTGTCCACCGTCACGTAGGGGGCGGTAGCAGGGATCGGCCATGATGTCGCCATGCGTTTTCTCCTGGTCGGCGACTCCATGACCATCGGGCGCTCCGGCGACTTCACCTGGCGCTACCGCCTGTGGCAGCACCTGGAGGCGACCCTCGGCGCCGGCGGGTACACGCTCACGGGACCGCGTACCGGGCTGTACGACTCCGAGGCGGACGCCCCGCTCTCCCAGGCGTACGGCGACCCCGCCTTCCCCGCGCCGGCGCGCCGGCACCTGGCCGGCTGGGGCGAGGGCTGGCTGCACATGGCTCCCGTCATCGCGGACGTGGTCGCCGGCACCCGCGCCGACGTGCTGCTCGTCTCGCTCGGTCTGATAGACCTCGGCTTCTACACCGACAGCGGGCAGACGGCCGCGAACGCCCGGGCCTTCGTCGCGGCGGCCCGCACCGCGAACCCGGACGTCAGGATGGTGCTCCTGCCCGTCATCCCGAACATACGGGCCGAGTCCGACGCCCCCTTCGCCGCCGAGTGCGAGCGCTTCAACCTGCTCCTGGCCGAGGCGGTGGCCGACCTGGACACCCCCCGCTCCCCTCTCGTACTGGCCCCGCGTCCGGCGGGTTACGACATCCACACGGACACCTACGACGGCACCCACCCGAATCCGAGCGGCGAACACCGGCTGGCGGGAGCCTTCGCGGACGCGATGTACCGGGCGTGGTCCGTGGGCGGCCCGTACGCGGGAGCCCTGGCGGCCGCCTGAGGGCACGGCCCGGAACCGGGCGGGTGGCCAGGAGCGTCGTCGTGACGGACGGCGCCGTTCCGCACGGACACGGCACGAGGAGCGACCGAGCGGACCTGGCAGGCGATGACGAAACCGGGGAAAGGCCCTGCGCGGCGCGGCTGGAGACAGGGGCGCGTCCTGGCGCTGCTCGCCGTCCTGGTCGCCTGCCTCCTCGTCTTCCACGGCGCCGTGCCCCAGACGCCCGGCCGGATGGGCAGCCTGCTGGAAACGTTTCTTCCCTGGCTCGGACTGGCCGTCCCGGTCCTGCTGGTCCTCGCGCTGGTGCGCCGCTCGTATCTCGCGACGGCCGCCCTCGCGTTGCCCGTCGCGGCGTGGACCGCTCTCTTCGGCGGTCTCGTGTTCTCCCACGAGGGCATCCCCCGCGACGGCTCCTCCCCCGGCGACGGGCCGGCGCCCCGACTCACGGTGGTGCAGCACAACGTCAGCGACGTGAACCCCGATCCGGCGGCCACCGCACGGGCGCTGGCGGCGGTGGGGGCCGACCTCGTCGCGCTGGAGGAGCTGACACCCTCCGCCCTGCCGGCGTTCGAGGCGGCTCTGGCCGCGGACCATCCGCACCACGCGACCCGGGGCACGGTCGGGCTCTGGTCGGCGTACCCCCTGACGGACGTACGCCTCGTGGACATCCGGCCGCGGGGGGTCGGCGAGGGCTGGAACCGCGGGCTGCGGGCCACCGCCCGGACACCGTGGGGAGAGGTCGCCGTCCACGTGGCCCACCTGCCCTCGGTCCGGCTCGGGCCGGCCGACGGCTTCAGCTCCGCTCTGCGGGACGAGAGCGCCGTCCTCCTCGGCGAGGCCGTCGCGGCGGAGCGCCTGGACCGGGTGGTCCTGCTCGGCGACCTCAACAGCACGGTGGACGACCGGGGGCTGGCCCCGGTCGTCTCCCGGATGAGCGTCCCGGCCTCGGGGTTCGCGTTCAGCTGGCCGGCCTCCCTGCCCGTCGCCCGTATCGATCAGGTCCTGACCCGTTCCGCGACGGTCACCGGCATCCGGTCGCTGCCCGCGACGGGAAGCGACCACCTGCCCGTCACCGCGCGCATCAGGTGGTGAGACAGGTGGCCCGGGCGACCGCCGCGACGGGGTCGTGAGGCGGCCGCGTGCCGGGGCGGGGCCGCAAGGTCCGGTGGACGGCCGCACGCCTACCCGGACCCGCAGGCCGCCTGCGGGAGGAGGATGAAGCGTGGGCCGGGGCCCCTCACTCCACCGTCTCGGTACCCAGCATGGCGAGCCCGAGCTGGGTCAGTTCGGCCGACACCTCGTCAGGGCGGGCCCTCCGGGGGCGGCGGGCGTGATGCGCCATGAGCTCGTGGACGGTCCCGACCATCACCATCACCACGACCCGGTGGTCCCGCTCCTCCGCCTCGCCGCGCACCGCGGCCCGTTCGGCCTCACCGGTCAGGAAGTCGGCCCACAGGTCCCGCCAGCGCTTGCAGTGCTCGTCGACCGCCGGGCTCACTCCCAGCACCTCGACGAACGTGACCCGGGCCTCACGCAGGTCCCGGGTCACGGCGGACACGTACGCGTCGAACAGGCGCCGGAAGCGCTCGGCCACCGGACAGTCGTCCATCCCCTCGGAGAGCAGGGCCCGTTCGGCGGCCCGCAGCCCGTTCGTCGTGACCTGGTTGTGCAGGGCGGTCAGCACTCCCTCCCGGGAGCCGAACTCCTCCCGCAGCACCTCCTCCGGCACTCCGGCCGTCGCGCACAGCGCCCACTCCGACGTCTGCGCGTAGCCGTAGACACCGAACAGTTCCAGCCCCGCGTCGAGGAGCTGCTCGCGGGCCCCCGCGCGCGTCCTGTCGACCGTGCCGGTCACCTGATCCACCGAGACATCCACCACGGGTCCTCCTTCGTCTGCCGCGTCCCCCACCGTTCGCGGCAGCGGCTGACCGGGGCCGCGAGCGCGGAAGAGGGCTTCGTCACCTCTGCGTGGCGCGTGCGCCATTGTCCCGGGCCCGCCTCCGTGCCCCTTCTCCGCCGCGCCGCCCGGCGGGGGGTGAACCCCAGTTCGGGATCGGCCCGGCGCGCCCCGGGCGCACGCCGGGCGGCGCACGCCCGAGGCAGGGAGACCCGGGTCACGGCAGGCCGTGTCACAGGGAGCGGGGCTACCTCGTCCCAGAGGTGCGGCAACTCACCACGACGTAGGAGCACACCATGGAAAAGCGACTCGACTACTTCGCCGACCCGACCGCCGGCAAGGCCCTCAAGCACCTCATGGCGGCGGGTACGGCCATCAAGGACTCGGCGCTGCCGGCCACGACGCAGGAGCTGGTGGCGTTGCGCGTGAGCCAGATCAACGGCTGCGCCGTCTGCGTCGACATGCACACCAAGGACGCCGCCGCCGCCGGTGAGACCCCGGTGCGGCTGCACCTGGTGGCGGCGTGGCGTGAGGCCACCGTCTTCACCGACGCCGAACGTGCCGCGCTGGAACTCGCGGAGCAGGGGACCCGGGTGGCCGACGCGGCCGGCGGGGTCGGTGACGGGGTGTGGGCCTCCGCCGCCGAGCACTACGGCCAGGAGGCGCTCACCGCCCTGGTGCTGCTGATCTCGTTCATGAACACGGCGAACCGGCTGAACATCATCGCCCGGCAGCCGGCCGGAGACTACGTGCCCGGACAGTTCCGCTGATGCGCCGGGCACGGAACGCCGCTCCGGACGAGGAGTCGACGTGAGCAAGGTCGAGGACTTCGAGGAACTGCGGCCCCTGCTGTTCTCGATCGCCTACCGGATCCTGGGCAGCGTGAGCGAGGCCGAGGACGCGGTACAGGAGACGTGGCTGCGCTTCGACGGCTCGGCGACGGTGCCCGCATCGCCCAAGGCCTTTCTGTCGACCGCCGTGACACGGGTCTCGATCGACGTACTGCGTTCGGCTCGGGTGCGGCGGGAAAAGTACGTCGGGCCCTGGTTCCCCGAGCCGCTCCTGAACGACCCGTACGAGGATCCGGCACGGTCGGTGGAGCTGGCGGACTCCGTGTCGATGGCGGCCTTGCTGCTGCTGGAGCGGCTCAGCCCGCTGGAGCGGGCGGTCTTCCTGCTACGGGAGGTGTTCGCCTTCGGGTTCGACGACGTCGCCGTTGCGGTGGGTCGTTCGGAGGCGGCGTGCCGGCAGCTGCTCGTACGGGCCCGGCGGCACATGGAGGCCGGGCGGCCTCGGTTCGAGGCAGACCGGCAGGAGCGGCAGGAGCTGGCGGAACGCTTCTTCGAGGCGCTGAAGGACGGCGAGGTGGGCGAGCTGCGGAGTCTGCTGGCCGCAGACGCGCAGATGGTCGGGGACGGCGGCGGCAAGGCTCCACAGCTGGCCAAGCCGGTCGTCGGCGCGGAGCGGGTGGCCCGGATGCTGGGGACGTTCATCCCCTGGCTGTTCGAGATCGACGTGACGTTCGAACCCCGGGAGGTCAACAGCCGGCCGGGCGCGATCTTCCGCGACCGGGACGGCAGGGTCCTGTACGCGATGGTCCTCGAGGTGCTCGACGGCCGGATCCGGACCATCCGCACGGTGACCAACCCCGACAAGCTCGGCCACCTCGGGCCGGTCGCCGACGCCTGGGCCGTCGACCGGGAGGTGAAGCGAACCCGCCGCCGGACGCATCCCTGACCCGGCCCGCGGCGCGGCCGCCGGTCCGGGATGCCGCCGAGGGAGCGCGGGGTCCCGGACGGGCAGCGGCCGCCGGCCCGCCGAGGTGCCCGAGCGAGACCCACGGGTCGGACACGGCCCGCTGAACCCTCACAACCCCGGACACGTCCGCCACCGGCACCTCCGACCAGGGACACACCGGCCTCGACTGCGGGCCGGACCGTGGGCGGATCCGGCGGCGGCCGCCGGCCCGCCGAGGTGCCCGAGCGAGACCCACGGGCCGGACACGGCCCGCTGAACCCTCACAGCCCCGCACACGTCCGCCACCGGCACCTCCGACCAGGAACGCACCGTCTCGGCTGCGGACCCCGGGCCGCCTGGGCCCCCTCCGAGGGCCCGGGCGGCCCCCGTCGGCCCCCGTCCTCCTGTCGCGCGAGACGCGGAGGAGCCGCACGCTGAACGAGAGACCGCGGCGAGGGCCGGGCGCGGCATCGGCTCGAACGACGCGTCCGCCGTCGCGCCATCGCCCTACCCAGGAGGCGGCCGTGAGCACAGCACCCACCCCTGTCACCCCCGTCGAGGTGACCCGTGACGCCTTCCTCTCCATCGCCACGGGAGACCTGGACCGGTTCGCCGAACTGCTCCACGAGAACGTCGTCTACGACATCGTTCCGGTCGGCATGCGCCACGGCCGGCCGGCCGTGCGGAGGTACTTCGAAGAAGTCCGCCGGGCCATGCCGGACGTCACGATGACGCTCGAGCACGTGGTCGGCGACGACCGTCACGCTGCGGTGAAGTGGCATCTGGCGGGTACCTTCACGGGGACGCCGTATCAGGGCGTCGCCCCCAACGGGCGCCGGATCGAACTGGCGGGCATCGACTTCACCGAGGTGGACGAGGGCCGCATACGGCACGCGCGCACCGTGTTCGACGGTGCGGGGGTGGCGCGCCAGATCGGTGTGCTGCCCACGCGCGGTTCGATCGCCGACCGCGCCGTCACCCGCGCGTTCAACGCGAAGACCCACGCGGCGGACCGCTGGGAGGAGCGCCGCAGGGCCCGGCGCCCGGGCGCGTCGCGGAAGTAGCGCCGTCCGGCCGAAGGGCAGGCTCGGCGGCGCCCGGTGCGTGCGATCCCGGGGCGGGAGGGCCCCCGGTACCGGGTACCGGGAGGATCCCGACCGCGCACCCCCGTGCGCTCCGCTAGCGCTCCGGGAAGCGCTCCCCGCACGCGCTGCAGAACACGGGGGCCCGGTCGGCCGACAGACGGCCGCACGCCGGGCAGACCAGGTCCAGCATGCACGGGGCCTCACCGCCCTCGGCCCCCGCCGGCGGACCGGCGGCCGGGCTGATGGCGAGCCCCGGGCGGCGGCGGTGCACGGTGAGGTACGTCAGCCCCTCGGGTCCCGCTTCCAGGGCACGTCGGGCGGTGCGGGGCAGCCAGGTCACCGTCGTCGGGACGAGTTGCAGCGTGTCGCCGCCGGTGCGCAGCGAGCCGCTGCCTCCGAGGACGACCAGGAGCACGTCCAGCACGTCCTCCTGGTGCTCCCCCACCCCGGCGCCCGGTGGCAGGCGGACGACGTTGGCGTCCAGCTCCCGTCCTTCTTCGGCGAGACGCCACAGGGCGCCGCGCCGTTCCGGGGCTGCGGCTGCGAGGAGTTCGTCCAGGACGGCAAGGACCTGAGGAGTCGCGTTCACGGGCGCCACGGTACGCCCGGCGGCACGGCACGCGCCGGGCTGCCGTGCGCGGCGACGGGGCGCCGCCCGGTCACCTGCCCGCCGGAGCCCCGGCCGGATCCGCTCCGGATCCCCGGTGCCCCGGCCCCCTCCCCCACGCCGGGTCCCGTCGCACGCCACCGAGCCGTGGGAGCCGCCTCCACGAACCATGGACCGGGCGGGACGTACCCGCCGACCGAACCGTGCGGCCACGGGACGCCGGACGCGTGCGACGGCAACCGCGTGTCCGGGAGGTTCGGTCAGGCGGCGCGGCCGAGGTAGGCACGACCCGGCCCGCCGGGGAACCCTCTTGCTTCGAGCGCGCTCGAAGGCGTTGGGTGGGGAGACATGAAGTACACGCAGCTCGGACGCACCGGACTCAAAGTCAGCCGCCTCGTCCTGGGGACGATGAACTTCGGCCCCCAGACCAACGAGAGCGACAGCCACGCACTCATGGACGCCGCCCTGGACGCGGGCGTCAACTTCTTCGACACCGCCAACGTCTACGGCTGGGGCGAGAACAAGGGCCGCACCGAGGAGATCATCGGCACCTGGTTCGCGCAGGGCGGCGACCGCCGCGACAAGGTCGTCCTCGCCACCAAGGTCTACGGCAACATGGCCGCCGACGGGGAGCCGTGGCCCAACCACGACAAGCTCTCCGCCCTCAACATCCGCCGGGCCGTCGACGCCAGCCTCAAGCGGCTGCAGACGGACCACATCGACCTGTACCAGTTCCACCACGTCGACCGGTCCACCCCGATCGACGAGATCTGGCAGGCCATCGACGTACTGATCCAGCAGGGCAAGATCCTGTACGCGGGCTCCTCCAACTTCTCCGGCTACAAGATCGCCCAGGCCAACGAGCGAGCCAGGCAGCGGGGCAGCTACGGCCTGGTCAGCGAGCAGTGCATCTACAACCTGATGGAGCGCGGCGCCGAGATGGAGGTCATCCCGGCCGCCCAGGAGTACGGCCTCGGCGTGATCCCGTGGTCGCCGCTGCACGGCGGGCTGCTCGGCGGCGCGATCCGCAAGGAGCGTGAGGGGGGCGGCACCCGGTCCACGTCCGGCCGCGCTGGCGAGGCGCTCGCCGACCCGAAGCAGCGGGCGCAGGTCCAGGCCTACGAGGACCTGCTGGAGAAGCACGGCCTGGAGCCGGGCGAGGCCGGCCTGGCCTGGCTGCTGACCCGGCCCGGCGTCACGGGCCCCATCTCCGGTCCGCGTACGCGGGAGCAGCTCGACTCCGCACTGCGTGCGGTGGAGCTGGAGCTCCCGGACGAGGTGCTGACCGGGCTGGACGAGATCTTCCCCGGCCCGGGCCCGTCGCCGGAGAACTTCGCCTGGTAGCGGCATCGTCGGCGGACGGCCGTTCCCGGGGGTCAGCCCCCGAGGGCGGCCGCCGCCGCGACGACGAGGAACATCAGCACGAGCACGGCCGCCATGATGCGGTTTCTGGTCTTCGGGTCCACCCGACGAGCGTAACCGCCCCGCTCACCTCCCCAGCGGCCAGGCCCGTACCACCTCGTACCGGGGCTGCTCACCCGGCACCCCGTCCACGGGGAGGTGGCTGCGTACGAGACTGAGCTCGCCGGCCTCCCAGTGCGTGCCGTCGAATCCGCCGAGCGCCTCGGCGAACGGGCCCAGATCGGCCGGGATCCGGCTGCGGGCCAGGGTGAGGTGCGGGGTGAAGCGGTGGCGTTCCTCCATCGGCACCCCGGCCTTGCGGGCGGCGGCGTGGGAGCGCTGGGCCAGCAGTCGCAGGGCGTCCAGGCCGCCCGCCGCCCCGGCCCACAGCGCCCGCCCGTCGAATCTTCCGCCACCGTGGATGCGGCAGGGGAAGGGCTCGGTGCGGTGCGCGGCCCGCCCCAGCCGTATGTACAGCTCAGGCAGCAGCTCCTCGTCAACGTGGCCGAGGAAGGCCAGGGTGTAGTGCCAGCCCGCGGGAGCGGTCCAGCGGAGTTCCCCGGCGCCCGGCAGCTCGTGCAGCGCGGCCACGGCTCCGGACAGCTCCTCGGCTGCTGCGGAGGGTGGCAGGACGGCGGCGAAGAGTCTCTGGCTGCTCATGGGGCGAGTGTCGCAGCGTCCCGACGTGTCCTGGGTGCCGGGCCTATCGTTGTACTACGCGGCTGCCCGCGCCGTGCGGCAGCGGGGAGGAGCGGCACGATGACCGTCGTAGACACCGACAGGATCGACATGGCCGACACCAGCGACGAGCGCACCTTGGACATGATGTTCGAGTGGCTTGAGCCCACCCCCGAGGGATTCAAGGTCGAGATCGTCGAGGGGAACGTCTACATGTCGCCGCAGCGGGACACGCACTGGGAGATCATTTTCGACATCCTGGAGCAACTGCGTGCCGCTTACCCGCGCAAGCGCCTCAAGACGGATGTGCGCATCGACTTCCCGGGCCGCCTCAACGGCTTCGCCTCCGACGTGGTCGCTCTCGCGGAGGAGGCCGCCAAGGACGCCAAGGGCCGCTGGCGCTACCAGGACATCGAGTTCGTCGCCGAAGTCATCTCCAAGGACACCGCCGCCAACGACTACGGCTCCAAGAAGGCCACCTACGCCACCGCGGGGGTACCGGTGTACCTCATCGCCGACCCGTACACGGGCACGTGGCACCTCCACACGCTCCCCAAGGACGACGAGTACCGCAGCACACTGAGCCTCGACTTCGGCGCCGCGATCGACCTCACCGGGACGGTCGTGGGCCTCACGCTGGAGACCGGCGACTTCCCCCGCGACTGAAAGGCGAAACGCCGCCCTCTCCGAGGAGGAGCAGGGCGGCGTCCGTGGGCCGGTTCAGGCCGCCGTGGCCAGCTGCTCGCGCGGAACTATTCGCACGTGCGGACGGCCCGACCGCAGGTCGAGCTTGAGGCGGAGGCCGCCGACCCGGGTCAGCATGAACCCGACCCCGACCGCTGCCAGCACCGAGACCGCCCCACCGGCCGCCATGCCGATCCGGGCACCGTAGGCGTCGCTGATCCAGCCGACGATCGGGGCGCCCACCGGAGTGCCTCCGGCGAAGACCATCATGTACAGGCTCATCACCCGGCCCCGCATCTCCGGGTCGGCGGCCATCTGGACGCTCGTGTTGGCGCTGATGTTGGTCGTCAGGCCGATCATGCCGATCGGGACCAGCAGCAGCGAGAACATCCAGACGGACGGGGACAGCGAGGCGGCGATCTCCAGCAGTCCGAACAGCGTTCCCGCGGCCACCAGCATGCGCAGCCGCGAGGAGCGGCGGCGGGCGGCGAGCAGGGCCCCGGCGAGGGAGCCGGCCGCCATCAGGATGTTGAAGAACGAGTACATCCCGGCGTCGCCGTGGAAGACGTCGTCCGCGAAGGCCGTCAGGAAGATCGGGAAGTTGAAACCGAAGGTGCCGACGAAGCCGACCAGGACGATCGGCCAGACCAGCTCGGGCCTGCCGGACACGTAACGCAGACCCTCGCGCAGCTGTCCCTTGGCCCGCTTGACGGTCACGGACGCGTGGAGCTCGCTCGTACGCATCATCATCAGGCCGACGAGCGGGGCGATGAAGGACAGCCCGTTGAACATGAACGCCCAGCCGCTGCCGACCGTGGTGATCAGGACACCCGCGACGGCGGGGCCGATGAGCCGGGCGGACTGGAAGTTCGCCGAGTTCAGGCTGACGGCGTTGCGCAGCTGCGCGGGGCCGACCATCTCGGAGACGAACGACTGGCGCGCCGGGTTGTCGACGACGGTGACCATGCCGAGCAGGAAGGCGATCAGGTAGACGTGCCAGACCTCGACGACACCGGAGAGGGTCAGGACGGCGAGTGCGATCCCGCACAGGCCGAGCGCCGCCTGGCTGATGAGCAGCAGGCGCCTCTTCGGGAGCCGGTCGGCGATGACGCCGCCGTACAGGCCGAAGAGCAGCATCGGGAGGAACTGGAGTGCCGTGGTGATACCGACGGCGGCGGCGGACCCGGTGAGGCTCAGGACGAGCCAGTCCTGCGTGATGCGGGACATCCAGGTACCGGTGTTGGAGATCACGGCGCCCGTGGCGAACAGGCGGTAGTTACGGATCTTCAGCGACGAGAAGGTCCCGCCGGTCTTGCTCTCGTGGGTGGAAGTCGGTGCGGGGGCGGAGTCTGCTCCGGATCCCGTACTCAAAAGAGTTCGCCTCCTCGGGCGTGGACGACGTACGTACGGACGGGGACGTGCCAGGGGGCGCGGGCCGCGGGCCTGCGCCCCGCCGGGTCAGAGGTGGGCGAGCTTCTCCAGCACGGGCGCGGCGGCCCGCAGCTTCTCCCACTCGTCCTCGTCCAGGCCCCCGGCGAGCTCGGCCAGCCAGGCGTTCCGCTTGGAGCGGCTCTCGGCGAGCATGGCTTCCGCCTGCTCGGTCCGGCTGACCATCTTCTGCCGGCGGTCATCGGGGTGCGGTTCGAGTCTGACCAGACCCTTGGCCTCGAGCAGCGCCACGATGCGCGTCATCGACGGCGGCTGCACGTGCTCCTTGCGGGCCAGCTCACCGGGGGTGGCGGAGCCGCAACGGGCAAGTGTACCGAGCACCGACATCTCGGTGGGGCTCAGCGACTCGTCGACGCGCTGGTGCTTCAGGCGCCGGCCCAGCAGCATCACGGCCGAGCGGAGGGAGCTCACGGCGGCGGCTGCGTCGCCGTCGTGGATCAGGTCAGGCATGTTTATTAGCCTAACTCATTAGCTACACTAAAGACCAGCCGGTGGTACACGCGCGAGAAACTGACCACCCGAACGAGTGAGTATGGGCCGGAAAGACTCCCGGAACGGCCATGTGTGCCGCGACGCTGCATGGCATGGGATCGACAGTGCTCAGCCTGCGCATGGACGGTGAGCTGCTCGACCGGCTCCGCCGGCACGCCGCCAGACGCGGCATGAGCGTCCAGGACTACGTGGTCCGCACGCTCGTCCGCGACGATTTCGACGAACGCTTCAACGCCGCCGTCGACGAGACGGAGAAGTTCTACGGGGCGGACCCCCGTCAGGCCGGCCGGGCGGACCGGGTGACATGACGGGGATCCGCCCCGTAGGACGTGGTGCCGGGAGCCTTACGTGAGGCCGAGCGCGGGCATCGCGTAGTAGAAGACGAAGACTGCGGAGACCACGTACATCGCCGCCGGCACCTCCCGGCCGCGGCCCGCCACCAGGCGCATCAGGCTGAAGGAGACGAAGCCGATGCCGATGCCGTTGGTGATCGAGTAGGTGAGCGGCATCATCAGCATCGCGAGGAAGGCCGGGATCGCGAGCGTGAGGTCGCTCCAGTCGATGTCCCGCACGGAGCCCGCGAGGATCAGGAACCCGACCGCGATCAGGGCCGGAGTGGCGGCCTGCGAGGGGACCATCGTCGCCAGCGGCGTCAGGAACAGCGACACCGTGAAGAGCAGGCCGGTCACCACGCTGGCGATGCCGGTACGGGCGCCCTCGCCGACGCCCGCCGTGGACTCGACGAAGCAGGTCGTGGCGGAGGAGGAGCTCGCGCCGCCCGCGGCGACGGCGACACCGTCGATGAACAGGACCTTGTTGATCCCGGGGAACCTGCCGTCCTGGTCCATGAGCTTCGCCTCGTCGCCGACGCCGAGGATGGTGCCCATCGCGTCGAAGAAGCAGGACAGCAGCACGGTGAACACGAAGAGGACGCCCGTGAGGATGCCCACCTTGCCGAAGCCGCCGAACAGGCTGACCTGGCCGAGCAGCCCGAAGTCCGGGGAGGCGACCGGATTGCCCGGCCACTCGGGGACGGTCAGTCCCCAGGCGCCCGTGGGCAGGCCGGCGACCGCGTCGATGACCAGCGCGACGACCGTCATGGCGACGATGGAGATGAGGATCGCGCCCGGGACCTTGCGGACGATCAGCGCCAGGGTCAGCAGCGTGCCGAGGACGAAGACGAGCACCGGCCATCCGTTGAGGTGACCGTCGCTGCCGAGCTGGAGCGGCACCGTGGTGTGCGCGGCGTCCGGCATCCGGGAGACGAAGCCCGAGTCGACGAGACCGATCAGCAGGATGAACAGGCCGATCCCGATGGCGATGCCCTTGCGGAGCGATCTCGGTACGGCGTTCATCACGCGTTCGCGCAGACCGGTGGCGACCAGCAGCATCACCACGATGCCCGCGAGGACGACCATGCCCATGGCGTCGGCCCAGCTCATCCGGGGGGCGAGCTGGAGGGCGACGACGGTGTTGACGCCGAGACCGGCGGCGAGCGCGATCGGCACATTGCCGATGACGCCCATCAGGAGCGTGGAGAACGCCGCCGACAGCACGGTGGCCGTGACGAGCTGGCCGCCGTCGAGCTGGTGCCCGTACAGGTCCTTCGCGCTCCCGAGGATGATCGGGTTGAGCACGATGATGTACGCCATCGCGAAGAACGTGGCGAATCCGCCGCGGATCTCGCGGGCGACCGACGACCCCCGCTCGGAGATCTTGAAGTAACGGTCCAGGCCGTTGCGCGGCTGCGGGGCCGACGGCGGCACGGAGTCGACCGGAGCGGTGGCCGAGGGGGGCATGTAAGGACCTCAGTCATGACTTAGGGGGGAGAAAAATGGTCAGCCTTGGACTTTCGCACGAATAAAACGAGACATCCATAAGCGGATTCAGTATGAATACATAAGGCGAAGATCGCTATCTCCGCGCGTAGACCGCCGCGCCGCCTGGCCGGGCCCCGTGAGGACGCACGACCGAGGGGTGGGCGTCGTGCGCCGTTCGGGCGTCCCGTTCCTCCCTCCGCCCGGCGCGGGGCGGAGGGAGGAATGTCCGGCCCGTGAGCGCGGGAGGAGGAGCGGCCCCGGTAGCGGCGCTCGCGGGGCACCGGAGCGCCCTCGCGGTGGAGCCACCTGCCTGCGACGCGGTGGGCGTACGTGCCGGACGCCGCCACGCCGCAGGCAGGTGCCAGGCACCCGCCGGCCATGGACCGCCCCGCGCTCCCCGGTGGGCCGGCGCGCGGGGCCGGATGCGGGGCGTCGCCCGGCGGAGGGGCGTTCCGCCCACGGGAGGGACCTGGACGTTCCGACCGGGCGGCGAGGTGCCGTGGCTGTCCTCGCGCGCCCGCCGTGAACCGCAGGACTGCCCGTAGACTGGGCGCATGGAGAAGTGGACACCTCGGCACGAGGCACCCGAGCCCCTGGAGGGTCCCGTCGTCGCCACCGTGACCGGGGGCACGATCCTCTGGTTCGTCCTCTTCCTCGCGCAGCTCCCCTTCTACGGCTGGTTCGACGACCACGGCCACACGTGGTGGATCTGGACCTGCCTCGCCGGGGCCGGGCTCGGCCTGATCGGCATCTGGTACGTACGGGGACGGGATGCCGCGATCAAGCGGGCCGCCGCCGGAGGAACCGCCCCGGACGGATCCGTCCCGGACGCCGGCGTCCGGCACTGAAAGCTCCCAGCGGCGGCGTCCGCCCGCATACGTCCACGGGACCATCCGGGTCCCCCCGCGGTCGGATCTTCCGGCTCCCCGGCGGGTGAACCGCCTCTCGCGCCCGTACCGTCGGATCCATGACGCAGCGGGCACTCGACTCCTCCGGTGACCGGCCGGACTCCGGACGGACTTCCCCTCCGCCCGCACCACCCTCGGGACTGACCACCTCCGAGGTCGCCGAGCGGGTCGCCCGGGGCGAGGTCAACGACGTACCGGTCCGGTCGTCCCGCTCGGTCACCGAGATCGTCCGGGCCAACGTCCTCACCCGCTTCAACCTGATCATCGGTGTGCTCTGGGTGATCATGCTGAGCGTCGCACCGATCCAGGACAGCCTCTTCGGCTTCGTCATCCTCGCCAACACCGGCATCGGCATCGTCCAGGAGTGGCGCGCCAAGAAGACCCTGGACAACCTCGCGGTCATCGGCGAGGCGAAACCGACCGTCCGCCGCGACGGGACGTCCGCCGAGGTCTCCGTCTCCGAGATCGTCCTCGGCGACCTCATCGAGCTCGGCCCCGGCGACAAGGTCGTCGTGGACGGTACGGTCGCCGAGGCCGACGGCCTGGAGATCGACGAGTCGCTCCTGACCGGTGAGGCCGACCCGGTGATCAAGCAGCGCGGGGACGCCGTGATGTCGGGCAGCTTCGTCGTCGCGGGCGGCGGCTCCTTCACCGCCGTGAAGGTCGGCCGTGAGGCCTACGCCGCGCAGCTCGCCGAGGAGGCCTCCCGCTTCACCCTCGTCCGGTCCGAGCTGCGCAGCGGCATCAGCACGATCCTCAAGTACGTGACGTGGATGATGGTGCCGACCGCGCTCGGGCTGATCATCAGCCAGCTCGTCGTCAAGAACGACAACTTCAAGGGGGCGGTGGCCCGCACCGTCGGGGGCATCGTCCCGATGATCCCCGAGGGACTCGTCCTGCTCACCTCGGTCGCCTTCGCCATCGGGGTCGTCCGGCTCGGCCGCAGGCAGTGCCTGGTGCAGGAGCTCCCCGCCATCGAGGGCCTGGCCCGGGTCGACACCGTCTGCCTGGACAAGACCGGCACACTGACCGAGGGCGGCATGGACGTCACCGAGGTCCGCCCGCTGAACGGCGCCGACCGGGCCTACGTCGGCCGTGTCCTGGGCGCGCTCGGCGCCTCGGACCCGCGGCCCAACGCCAGCCTCCAGGCCGTCATCGACGCCTGCCCGGACGGGCAGGACTGGGCCGTCACGGCGGCCATGCCGTTCTCCTCCGCCCGCAAGTACAGCGGCGCCGCCTTCACCGAGGGCGGCGGCGAGGCGTCGGCCTGGCTCCTCGGCGCGCCCGACGTGCTGCTCCCGGACGACGACCCCGCCCTGGCCGAGACCGGACATCTCAACGAACAGGGGCTACGGGTCCTGCTCCTCGCCCGGGTACGGGGCGAGCTGCACGCGCCCGACGCGGCCGCCGGTGCCGTACCCACCGCGCTGATCGTCCTGGAACAGCGGCTGAGGTCGGACGCCGGAGCCACCCTGGCCTACTTCGCCGACCAGAACGTCGCCGCCAAGGTCATCTCCGGGGACAACGCCGTCTCGGTCGGCGCGGTCGCCCAGAAACTGGACATGCCGGGGTCCGAACATCCGGTGGACGCCCGCCGGCTGCCCGCGGACCCCGACGACATGGCGAGCGTCATCGAGCGCAACGCCGTCTTCGGCCGCGTCACCCCGCAGCAGAAGCGGGAGATGGTCGGGGCCCTCCAGACGCGCGGGCACACGGTCGCGATGACGGGCGACGGCGTCAACGACGTCCTGGCGCTGAAGGACGCCGACATCGGCGTCTCCATGGGATCGGGCTCGGAGGCGACCCGCGCCGTGGCCCAGATCGTGCTCCTCGACAACAGCTTCGCCACGCTCCCGTCGGTCGTCGCGGAGGGCCGCCGGGTCATCGGCAACATCACCCGGGTGGCCACCCTGTTCCTGACGAAGACCGTCTACTCGGTGCTCCTGGCGATCCTGGTGGTCTGCTTCCGGGTGGAGTACCCGTTCCTGCCGCGCCACCTCACCCTGCTCTCCACGCTGACGATCGGGGTCCCCGCCTTCTTCCTGGCGCTCGCGCCGAACAAGGAGCGGGCCCGGCCGCACTTCGTCCACCGGGTGATGCGCTACGCGATCCCGTCCGGGGTCATCGCGGGGGCCGCCACCTTCGTCGCGTACGTGATGGCCCGGCACCACTACTCCGGCCCGGGCGCGCTGGAGGCCGAGACGAGCGCGGCGACGCTCACGCTCTTCCTCGTCTCGATGTGGGTCCTGGCGATCATCGCCCGCCCGTACACCTGGTGGCGTCTCGCCCTGGTGGCGGCGATGGGCCTGTGCTTCGTGGCCGTGCTGGCCGTGCCGTCGCTCCAGCACTTCTTCGCGCTGAAGCTGGTGGGCGCGGTCATGCCGTGGGCGGCCGTGGGGATCGCCGTGGTCGCGTCGGCCCTCCTGGAGCTGGCCTGGCGGCTGGTGGGCCGACGCTTCCCCGGCTGAGGACCCGCGCGGCGCGCCCCTCTCAGTCGAACCAGCGGTCCCGGGCCAGCTCCTCCGTACGGGACGGGTCCTCCAGCAGGGCGGCCACCTCGAAGCGGCGCGGCCACTGACCGGCGGCCCACGCCAGGCCCGCCGCCACGCCCTCCAGCGTGGCGGCGTGGACCGTGCCGTCCGGGGTGCGCCGCCAGTCGAGCTCCACGCCGCCGGCCCGCAGTTCGCCGTGCTCGACGTAGGTGTCCGGGGTCCCGGCGCCGAGCAGGACCCGCACGGAGTCCGGCACCCGGCGCTCCTCGCCCTCCGTGGTCACCTCGGCCTCGACGGACTCGCCGAGCCGCCGCACCTGGAGCAGGTCCGCCAGCTCCGCCGCCCTGGCCGGGGCGACCGGCAGCAGAGGGAGTCCGCCGGTCAGCGGCAGCAGGTCCGGGGCGTCGGCGATCAGGGCGTCCGCCGCGTCGACCACCCGCACCTCGTCGTCGACGACGGCCCGCAGTTCGTCGGGCAGCGTGACCTGGTCCGGGTCCAGCTCGGCGAGCGCGGTGTAGAGCGAGTGCAGCTGTACGGGGCCGACGGGGCGGTCCTCGTCGGCGAGCCGTCCCAGCAGCTCGGCTGCGCCGCCGGGCTCGTCCAGCAGCGCGGCCACCGACGTCCGTACGCCGAGGGCGCGCAGCACCTGTGCGTCGTCGAAGCCCGTCGCGTCGGCGGGGTCGTAGAGGCCGGCCAGGCGCGGGTCGCCGCCCGCGGCGCGCAGGCCCGCCGGATGCCGGCCGCCGAGGACGGGGTGGTCGCGCAGCCACCACGCCGTGTACGGGCGCACGGACTGCGTCGTGCCGTCGGGCAGGAGCACCCGTACCGGCTGGATCAGCGCGTCGCGCAGCGGCGGGCGGGCGAGCAGGGCGAGCGCCTGGGGCCAGGCGTCGTCGTCGACGAGGTCGAGGTCGCGTACGGCGACCAGCTCGGTGGCGACCGGCGGCACCGGGGTGTCCGGCAGCTGGTCGAGCACGTCCTCGCACCACACGTCGACGGCGTCGAGCAGTCCGGCGTCGTCCGGCTCGGCGAAGTCGCCGTCCCGGGGCTCGAGTTCGTCGGGGTCCAGCACGACGTCGGTGGCCCGTACGAGTGCGAAGGTGGCCAGCACCCCGCAGGCGGTGAGGGGCTGTTCGCCCCATCGCTCGGCCAGTTCCCCGTCGCACAGGGCGAGTTCGCCCGCGCGCATCACCTGGGCGAAGGGGCTGCCGGGCAGCACCAGCTCACCTGCGGGCGCGGGTTCGCCGTCCTCGTCGGGCAGGGCCAGGGCGCCCAGCCAGGGCTCGTCGCCCGGTCCGAGGTCCGCGTCCCGTACGAGGGTGAGGACCGTGTCGGCGAGCTCGTCGCCGTCCAGGGCGTCCTCGTCCCAGATCTCCCCCGCGTCCAGCGACCCGGCCACGGCGGCCCGGACCTGCGGGGTCGTCAGGACGGCCCGGGGCGTGGCGGGCAGGGCGCCCAGCTTCTCCAGCAGCGGGTGGACGGCGTCCGGGTGGGCGACCTTGAGGCCGAGCCGGGACAGCCGGGCGAGGACGGGTGCGGTCAGCGCGTCGGGCAGCGGGAGCAGGACCTGACGGGGCCCTACGGTCGTGCGGGGCGGGTGTCCGTCCGTGGCTCCGGCCAGCGGCACGGGGAGGCCGGAGAGACGGTCCGGGTCGACCCCGGCCAGGCTGTCGTACAGCCGCCGCCACCAGCCGGGCTCGCGCTCCAGACCGGCCAGCCGGTCGATGGCCTCGGTCAGCGGGACGCGGGCCACCCCGAGCGTACGGAGCTCCGCGCGGCGCTCCAGTCCGGCGGGCAGCAGGCAGGGCAGGACCTCGGCGAGGACCCGTACGGTCCCGGCGCCCACGCCCTCGACCACCTCTGCCTCGACGGGCCGCAGCCCGGCCGCCCGGCCCGGGGTGCCGCCGTCGGTCTCCCAGTCACCCGGCCGGCCGTCGGCGGCGTCCGGGTCGCGGGGCGCGGCGGGCTCCAGGAAGGCGATCCGGGGCAGCCGCTCCAGGATCGCGGCCCGCAGCGCACCGTCCAGCACTCCCTTGCCGAGCGGCCCGGGGACGAGCGCGATCGTGGCGACGGACAGGGGCTCCCAGCCGGCGAGCAGCTCGGCGTACGCGTCGGCCGCGCGCTGCACCAGGAAGTCGGTCAGCGGTCCGGGCGCGGGGTGCCGGCGGGAGGTGTCCAGCGGCAGGGAGGCGATGAGCAGCGCGGGAACACCGAGGGGTTCGTCGGTGGGCGTCGGCGCGTGCACGACCGGGGCCGTACGGGGGTGCTCGGGCCCTCCGTCGTCGCCGACGGGCACGGCCCAGGTCACCGACCAGTGCGGCCGCAGCCGTTCCTCGACGGGCCGGCCGGCCAGCAGCGCGGGCTCGACGGGACCGTGGTGGGCGACCGTCCGCCAGCGGCGCGTCCCGTGCGCGGAGTCGTCGACGTGTGTGTACGGACCGTGCTGCGACCGGGTCAACGTCCGCACGGTGTCCGGGGTTTCGAGGACGATCTCGTCGAGGCCGGGAAGCGTGAGCAGGAGTGCGTCGTCCACCCCGGCGAGCAGCCGGCCGACGAGGTCCTCGGCGACGCCGTCGCGGAGTGGAAGGACGACGACGGTGTCGTACCCCTCGGGTGCGGAGCCCTCGGCGGGCAGCGGGAGCCGGAGCAGCGGCACATGGCCGTCGCGGCGGCGGAGCTCGTCACCGAGACCGGGACTGCCGACGGCGGCCTGCCGGGCGAGGTCGCGTGCCTCGGCGAGGGACCAGCGGACGCCGCCGTGGCGCCCGATGACGGCGGGCTCGTCGCTGACGGCGAGCACCGCGGCGAAACCGACGCCGAAGCGGCCCACGGACGCCTCGTGGCCCTCGCGCTTGGCGGAGGCCCGCAGGGTGCTCAGGGACTCGACGCCGGTGGCGTCCAGCGGGGCGCCCGTGTTGGCGGCGGCCAGGACGGCCCTGCCGTCGCCCGCCTCGTGCAGGGTGAGCCGGAGCCTGCCGGGGACGCCCGCGCGGGCGGCGGCGTCGGCGGCGTTCTGGGCGAGCTCGACGACCAGGCGGTCGCGGTAGCCGCCGAGGGCCAGGTCCTCCTCGGCGTTGGCGTCCTCCCGGAAGCGGGCCGGACCGGCGCCCCAGGCGTCGAGCACGCCGCGCCGCAGCCGCGCCGTCCCGAACGGATCGGCCCCCTCGGTCGCATTCACGCCCACGCTCGTAACTCCGCTCTTCCGGTGACCCACCACGCCCAGTGTGCGCCCGAAGGTACCGCGCGCGAAGCCCGTCCCGTACCGCCCCCGTGACCGCACCGTACGGCGGCCGTGCCGCGCGGGGGACCCGGGGCGGGCGCGGGATTCCGTGCATCGTGGGGGCCGGGTGCGCACCGGCCCGCGGGAACGGCCGCGCGTCGGCCCGCCCCGCACGTCACGGGAGGGCGCGGGGCCCGGCTCGGCGGCGGCAGCGGCCCCGGTGGGTCAGGAGTGCCCGAGGTCCTCGGTCCGGCCGTCCGGGTGGGACGGGACCGAGCCGGAGTCGTCCGCCGGCCGCAGCGAGTACGTGTCCACCCGCATCGTGTCCATCGCGTGCGGCGCCCGCTGCGGCGGCTTCGGCATCACCGCGGCCTCGGAGTGCCCGCCGCAGCCGTAGGACAGCGAGACCACACGGCCGTCCGCCGGGGCGAACTCGTTCGCGCACACCCCGAAGGCCTGCTTCAGCGAACCGGCCATCGGCACCAGGAAGGCGCACGTCACACAGGAGGCGGGTGCCGCCTGCGCCATCGGCGTCTGCGCGCCGAACGCCTCGTCCCACCGCTCCGCCGCCAGCCGCAGGCCGTACCGGGACAGCACCCGCGCTCGGCGCGTACCGAGTTCCTCCGCGACCGAGGCGATCGAGCCGCGGCTCGTCCCCGGCCGGGTCGTCAGCTCCGCGTCCTCGACGTCCACGAGGGCCGCCAGCTCCTGGGACACGTCGGAGACCGCGGAGTTCGGCGGCGGCTCGTCCTCGCCGGTCCAGCCGGGCTCCAGGCGGGGGTCCTCCGCCTCCGTGGGAAGCAGGTCGCCGGGGCCCATGTCGCCGGGCCTCAGCCGCTCGCTCCACGGCACCCACTCGGGCGCCAGGAGCGCGTCGGTCCCGGGCAGCAGCACCGTTTCGTCAAGGGTGACCCTCTTGGCGCGGGAGGCCCTGGCGACCGTCACCGCCCAGCGCCAGCCCCGGTAACCGGGCATCTCGCTCTCGAAGTAGTGCGTGACGACCCGGTCCCCTTCGGAGACGAGGCCCACGTGTTCACCGACCACTCCGGGAGCGGCGGCCTCCTCGGCCGCCGCGCGTGCGAGGTCTACCGCCTCGGCGCACAGGCGGTCGGGGGCGGGGGTACGGGCCGTACGGCTTCGCGTCGTCGCAGCACTCACAGGTCTCGCTTCTCTCCATACGCCGTCTCACGAGCGCGCCAGCAGCTCCATCGATGTCCGATTTCGGCCATGACGGTCGTGGGCGGAGCGGACCTGGGGGCCGCGTCGACGTCCACACCCGTTGTGCCTGCCTCGGGCGCGCCTTCTGTCACCCATTCTGCGGGATCAGAGAGGCGCGCGGCCAAGAACAACCGCCGGTGGCGCGTGAGTGCACGCTACCCTCTCCGCCGCCCGGCGCCCACCTGCCCGTCCCGATCGGCACCGGATCCGCAGCCGGACCCGGGCCGCAGCGGGCCTGCCGGGGCGGATCCGGCCCGGCCGCGGGCGGCCCGCGCGTCGCTTCCCGGCCATGTCGAGGGGCCGGACGACTCACCCGACAGAGCGCCCCGCGGCCGCGCCCCGGCTCTATCCCGGTTCGGGACGGCGGGGGGTGGGGCACTATGACCACGTGGCCGCCACCAGGTCGTCCGAGGAGACCGGTCCGCTCCGCAGGGCGGGCCGGGCGACGGGCCGTGTCCTGCGCGCCCCGTTCACGGCCACCGCGCGGGGCGTCCGCAGGGCGACCCACGCCCACGGGGCCGGCGAGTCCGGTCTGGGCAAGCTGATCGAACTGCACGCGGTCAACGGCGCGGGCGACGTGATGATCACCGTGGCACTCGCCTCCACGGTGTTCTTCTCCGTGCCGACGGACGAGGCCCGCGGGCGCGTCGCCCTCTACCTCGCCGTGACGATGGCCCCCTTCACCCTGCTGGCCCCGGTGATCGGTCCGCTCCTGGACCGCCTGCCGCACGGCCGCCGCGCCGCGATGGCCGGCGCGATGTTCGCCCGGGCGGTGCTGGCGCTCACGATGTCGGGCGCCGTTGCCACGGGCGGACTGGAGCTCTATCCGGCGGCGCTGGGCGTCCTGGTCTCCTCCAAGGCGTACGGGGTCGTGCGCAGCGCCGTCGTGCCCCGGCTGCTGCCACCCCGCTTCTCCCTCGTGAAGGCCAACTCACGGGTCACCCTGGCCGGACTGCTGGCCACGGGGGTGGCGGCACCGATCGGGGCGGGGCTGCAGAGCGTCGGATCGTCCTGGCCGCTCTACGGCGCCTGCGTGATCTTCCTCGGCGGGACCGTCCTCGCCTTCACCCTGCCGCCCAAGGTGGACTCGGCCAAGGGCGAGCGCAAGGCCCGCCTCGTCCCGCCGCACGGCGAGGCCGCCCCGCCCGCCCCGGCCCGCCGGGGGGACGGCCGGAAGAGCGGTGGGAAGGGCAGGAGGAACGGGCGGAGCAAGCCGCCGGGGCTGCGGTCGGTCGGCCCGGCCGTCCTGCACGGTCTCCAGGCCAACGCCACGCACCGCGCGCTCTCCGGCTTCCTGATCTTCTTCCTGGCCTTCCTGCTGCGTGAGAATCCGCTCGCCGGGCAGAGCGCCGCCGTCTCCCTGGGGATCGTCGGCGTCGCGGCCGGGGCGGGGAACGCCTGCGGTACGGCGGTGGGGTCCTGGCTCAGGGCCCGCGGCCCCGAGGTGATCATCGCGACGGTGCTGGGGCTCGCCCTGGGTGTGGCCGTCCTCGCGGCGGTGTTCTTCAGCACCGTGATGGTCGCCGCGCTCGGCGCGGTCGCCGGGTTCACCCAGGCCCTGTCGAAACTGTCCCTGGACGCGATGATCCAGCGGGACGTCCCGGAGGAGGTGCGCACGTCGGCGTTCGCCCGGTCCGAGACCCTGCTCCAGATGGCCTGGGTGGTGGGCGGGGCCATCGGCATCGCCCTGCCCCTCAACGAAGTCCTCGGCATGTCGGTGGCGGCGGGGATCCTCGCGCTCGGCGCCACCGCCTCCGTACGGGGCCTCCTGGGGGCCGCCCGGCGCGGCTCACCGCACCCCCGCGTGGCATGAGCGGTGGCGACCGATAGCCTTCGGCGCATGACCGTTGCGTTCTTCTCCGGTAAGGGCCGTCGAATCGGCGTCGCTCTTGGTGCCGTGTCCGCGGGACTCCTTGTCCTGTCCGCCTGCGACAAGCCGACGCCGCTCGCCACCGTGACGGTCGGCGACACCTCGGTGAGTACCGAGGCCGCCTGCTACAACGACGGCAAGGCGCTCAAGGAGTCCGAGATCCAGGGCTGCCTCAACAAGAAAGCGGAGAAGTCCGTCGAGGTCGCGATGGACGACAAGGTCCGCTTCGGCGTCGACCCGGAGATCGCCGACCACGGATGGACCCTGTTCATCAACGGCCAGCAGGCCGAGCAGGAGCCGTACAAGAAGACCTACCGGTCCATCCCGGGCAGCGCCTTCTTCGCCAGCCAGACCGGTGAGACCACGGCGGACAAGACGCAGATCAGCATCGTCGAGGCCCAGGGCCAGAAGCTCACGGGCGTCTGGCACTTCGAGCTCAGGAAGACCTCCTGACCGCCCGGCTCCGATGACCACCGCCGTGCGCGTCCTCGTGGTGACCGCCGTTCCGGTCGAGCGGAACGCGGTCACACGCGCGTTCGGTGAACCGCGCCGGGTACGCGTACCGGGCGGTGAGGTGCACCGGGCCGGGCCGTTCGACGTCCTCGCCGGTGGCGCGGGTCCGGCGGCCGCGGCCGCCGCGGCCGCCTTCGCCCTGGCCGCCGCCCCGCCCTCGGAGCCGTACGGCCTCGTCGTCTCGGCGGGCATCGGGGGCGGCTTCGCCTCCGTCGCACCCGTGGGCTCGCTCGTCGTGTCGACCCGGATCGTCGCCGCCGACCTGGGCGCCGAGACCCCGGACGGCTTCGTACCCGTCACCGGCCTCGGTTTCGGCCGGGACACCCTCCTGCCGCCCGCGTCCCTCGTACGCGACGTGGCGGCGGCCACCGGCGCCGTCCCGGGCGCCGTCCTCACCGTGTCCACCGTGACCGGCAGCGCGGCCCGCACGGCCGCCCTGCTGGCCGCCCATCCCGGGGCCGCCGCCGAGGCCATGGAGGGCTTCGGGGTCGCGGAGGCCGCCGCGCGGGCCGGCGTACCGGTCCTCGAACTGCGGGCGGTCTCTAACACGGTGGGACCGCGCGACCGTGCTGCCTGGCATATCGGGGAGGCCCTGGCCGCGCTCACCGAGGCGTTCGGGAAGCTCGCACCTGTAGTGGAAGGCTGGACCCACCATGACCGACACGACCACGACCGTGACTGACACCGCGACCGGCGCCGCAGCCCGTCCGGAGCTGCGGATCGCCTTCTCGCCCTGCCCGAACGACACGTTCGTCTTCGACGCCTGGGCGCACGGAAGGGTCCCGGGCGCGCCCGCCCTCGACGTCACCTTCGCCGACATCGACCTCACCAACGGCATGGCCGAGCGCGGCGAGTTCGACGTGCTGAAGGTGTCCTACGCCGTTCTGCCGTGGGTCCTGGACGAGTACGCGCTGCTCCCCTGCGGCGGCGCTCTGGGACGCGGCTGCGGGCCGCTCGTCCTCACCAGGGAGCCGGGCACCGACCTGACGGGCAGGACCGTCGCGGTGCCGAGCGAGCGCTCCACCGCGTATCTGCTGTTCCGGCTCTGGGCTGCCGAGGTGGTTCCGGGCGGTGTGGGCGAGATCGTCGTCCTGCCGTTCGACGAGATCATGCCCGCGGTGCGCGACGGGCGGGTGGACGCCGGGCTCGTGATCCACGAGGCCCGCTTCACCTACCGCGACTACGGGCTGCACAGCCTCGCCGACATGGGCGAGCACTGGGAGTCGACCACCGGCCTGCCGATCCCCCTCGGCGCGATCATCGCCAAGCGGTCGCTGGGCGAGGAGACGCTGCGCCAGCTGGCCCAGGCCATCCGCACCTCCGTACGGATGGCCTGGGACGACCCGGAGCGGTCGCGCGGTTACGTCCTGGAGCACGCGCAGGAGATGGACCCGGCCGTGGCCGACCAGCACATCGGGCTGTACGTCAACGAGTTCACCGCGGACCTCGGCGAGAGCGGTTACGCGGCGGTCCGCGGGCTGCTGACCCGGGCGGCGGCGGAAGGTCTCGTGCCGCCCCTGCGCCCGGACGCGCTGGCGTTCACCGCGGCCCGCTGACGTCCCGGCCCACCTTGCACCACCGCCCCCGGCCGGGCCGGGGGCGGTGCGCGCCGTCAGACGTCGAGCTGGTCGGCGACCGCCCTCAGCAGGCCGGCGATCTTCGCGCCCGCCGCCTTGTCCGGGTACCGGCCCCGCTCCAGCAGCGGCGTGATGTTCTCCAGCACGGTCGTCAGGTCCTGCACGATCGAGGCCAGCTCGTCGGGCTTGCGCCGCTGGGCGGCGGCGACGGACGGCGTGGGATCCAGGACCACCACGGACAGGGCCTGATCACCGCGCTGGCCCGCGACGACCCCGAACTCGACGCGCTGACCGGGCTTGAGGGCGTCGACACCGTCCGGGAGCACCGAGGAGTGGACGAAGACGTCGGCGCCGTCGTCGCGCGAAAGAAAGCCGAAGCCCTTCTCCGAATTGAACCATTTGACCTTACCCGTGGGCACGTCTGTCCTCGTCCTCGTACTCGTCGGTGAGCGGCGGAGCCGGAAACGGCTCCGGATAGCAGTACAGCGGGTCCTGACGACCCGCCGGGTCCAAGGCTAGTGGCCCGGAGGCCGGAGACAAGACGTCGCCGAACGGTTCCGCCGAGCGGGGAACTACCCTGGCCGGGTGAGTACTACTCCTTCCGGCCCCGGCGACCGGCTCGTACGGGTCGGCGCGATCGTCTTCTTCATCGGCGCGCTCGCCACCCTGATCACGGTCGCACCGCTGTTCCTGGGCACCGATCCGTTCCCATCCGTCGCATATGCGGTGTGCATGCTGATGGGAGTGGGGTTCCTGATCGCCGGGGCGGGGGTGGTGCGCTCGGTGTGGAAGAACTCACCGAAGCGCGCCGCGACCCGCTAGTACCCTCCCTCAGCGCCCCGCCGCGTGGGCGCGCAGCCAGGCCGGGAACTCCGTCAGATTTGGCAGGATCACGTCGGCGCCCGCCGCCCGCAGCTCCACCGCGTCGCAGGGGCCCGTCGGGACGCCGACCGACACGGCGTTCGCGGCGCGCGCCCCGCGTACGTCCCCGATGTGGTCCCCGACGTATATCCGCGCGCCGTGCTCCAGCAGCGCCTGCGCCTTGCCCTCGGCCCAGAGCCCGCCGATCAGCACGTCCGGCGTGATGCCGAGGTGGGCGAGGTGGAGCTTGGCGTTGGGTTCGTACTTCGCCGTGACGACGAGTGCCCGGCCGCCCAGCGCCCGCACCGCCTCGACGGCCTCCCGGGCGCCGGGCATGGCGGTCGTCGGCGCGATCGCGGTGTCCGGGTAGAGCGCGCGGTACCGGTCGGCGACCCCGGCGACCGCTTCGGCGGGGAACCAGTGGGCCAGCTCGTCCTCGAGCGGCGGGCCGAGCCGGCTCACCACGAGGTCGGTGTCGATGAGCGCCCCGGTCTCGGCCGCCAGGGCGAGGTAGGCGGCCTTGATGCCGGGCCGGGAGTCGATGAGCGTCATGTCCAGGTCGAAACCGACCGTCGGGGCGGGTGCGTGCATGCCGCCATTGTGCCGAGCCGGGCGGGCGGGGGCTCCCCGCCCGCCCGGAAGGCCGGGCGGGCGGCGGCTTAGGCTTAGCCAAGCCTTACCTCTCTCGCTCTGTCCACCCCGCCCGCTCACCCGATTGGTTCCGATGGCCGTCGCACCCCGCCTGTCCGGACGCGCCCTCGCGACGGCCGCGGCCGTCGTCGCGCTGCTCGTGGCCGTCCTGCTCAGTCTCGCCGTGGGGGCCCGGTCCGTCGCCCCGGCCGCCGTGGCCGACGCCCTGCTGCACGGCGGGCACTCGGACGCCGCCGAGGTGATCCGGCAGATGCGTGTGCCGCGCACCCTGATCGGCCTGATGGTCGGCGCGGCGCTGGCCGTCGCGGGCACGGCACTGCAGGGCATCACCCGCAACCCCATCGCGGACCCGGGGATCCTCGGGATCAGCCAGGGCGCCTCGGTGGCCGTCGTACTGGCCATCGCCTACGCCGGGGTCCACACGCTCACGGGGTACGTGTGGTTCGCGTTCGCGGGCGCCGCGGTGGCGTCCGTCGCCGTGTACGCCGTCGCCGCCCGGGGGCGCGGCGGCGCCACGCCGGTCAAACTCGCGCTGGGCGGCGCGGCGATCAACGCGCTGCTGGTGTCGGTGACCATGGCCGTACTCACCACGAAGGCGTCGGCGCTCGACGAGTTCCGCTTCTGGCAGGTGGGCTCGATCGCCGGCCGGGAGGCCCAGGTCGCCCAGCAGATCTGGCCGTTCCTGCTGGTCGGCGTGGTGCTCGTCCTGTCGGTGGCGCGCGGGCTGGACGCGCTGGCCCTGGGCGAGGACGTGGCGAAGGGCCTGGGGCAGAACGTGGCGACCGTACGCGTCGTGGGCGGCGTCGGGGCCACGGTGCTCACCGGCGCCGGAGTGGCGGCGGCCGGGCCGATCGCGTTCGTCGGCCTCGCGGTCCCCCACATCGCCCGCGCGATCGTGGGCGGCGACCACCGCTGGGTGCTGCCGATGGCGGCCCTGGTGGGCCCCACCATGCTCCTCGTCGCCGATGTCGTCGGCCGGATCGTCCTGCCGCCGGGCGAGGTCCCGGCCGGTGTGACGACGGCACTGATCGGTGTCCCGTTCCTGGTCACCCTCGTACGCCGGAAGGCGGTGCCCGCATGAGCGCGGACACGGCAGTGCCCGCCCGGAAGGCCCCGGCGCCGGTGCGCCCGTCCGGCTACAGCGTCGTACGGGCCGGGAGGCGGACGGGTTTCCTGCTCCACCGGCGGGCCGCATGTGTCGCCGCCGTCCTCGCCGCCCTGCTGGCCGCCGTCTGTGTGGTCTCCCTCTGCGTCGGTGAGAGCTTCGTGGCACCGGCGGAGGTGGTGAAGGTGGTGTTCGGCCGGCCGTCGCCGGACGAACTGGTCGTGGGCACGCTGCGGCTTCCCCGTCTCGTCGTCGGCCTGCTCGTCGGCGCCGCGTTCGGGGTGGCCGGGGCGCTGATCCAGACCGTCGCCCGCAACCCGCTCGCCAGCCCCGACATCATCGGCATCAGCCAGGGCGCGAGCGCGCTCACGGTCGGGGCGATGACCTTCGGGGTCACCTCGTACACCGTTCTGCCGTACCTCTCCGTCCTCGGCGGGATCGCCGCGGCGGCGCTCGTCTACGTGTTCGCGTGGCGGGGTGGACTGCACGCCACCCGGTTCGTCCTCATCGGTATCGGCTTCGCGATCGCCCTGCGGTCGGTGACGACGCTGTTCCTGACGAAGGGCGACTACCTGGTCGCCCAGCAGGCACAGATCTGGATGACGGGTTCGCTCAACGGCCGGGGCTGGGACGAGGCCGCCCCGATCGGCTGGGCGCTGCTGGTCCTGCTGCCCGCGGTGCTGTGGGCGGCCCGGGCGCAGCGCACCGTCTCGATGGACGACGACACGGCGACGGCGCTCGGCGTGCGGCTCGGCCGCGTACGGCTGGGGCTGGTGGCCGTCGGGGTGGTCCTCGCGTCGGTGGCGACCGGGACCGCCGGGCCGGTCGACTTCGTGGCGCTCCTCGCCCCGCAGATCGCCCGCCGCGCGACCCGTACGGCGCAGATCCCGCTGCTGTCCTCCGCCCTGCTCGGGGCCGTCGTCGTGGTCCTCGGCGACCTCCTCGCCCGCAGGCTCTTCTCACCCACCGAACTGCCGGTGGGCGTCCTGACGGCGGCGGTCGGCGCCCCCTACCTCATCTGGCTGATCATCCGCGGTCACCGCGGCCGCACTGGAGGCAACGCATGAGCACGACCGGCCCCGGTTCCGTCTCCGACGCCGTACCCGTTCCGGTGCCCGGCGCCGTGACCAGCCGGCTCACGGCGCGCGGGCTGACCCTCGCCTACGAGGACCGCACCGTCGTGCACGAGCTGGACCTGGCCGTGCCGGACGGGCGGGTGACGGTCATCGTCGGCCCGAACGCCTGCGGCAAGTCGACCACCCTGCGCGCGCTCGGCCGGCTGCTGAAGCCCGCGGGCGGGTCGGTGCTCCTGGACGGTACGGAGCTCTCCCGCATACCCACCCGGAAGATCGCCCAATCGGTCGGGCTGCTCCCGCAGACGCCTGTGGCACCCGAGGCGATCACCGTCTCCGACCTCGTCGCCCGGGGCCGTCAGCCGCACCAGCACTGGTGGCAGCAGTGGTCGGAGGCGGACGAGCGCGCGGTGACGGACGCCATGGAGCGCACCGACGTCACCGCGCTCGGCGACCGGCCGGTGGACGAGCTGTCCGGCGGTCAGCGTCAGCGGGTGTGGATCGCGATGGCGCTCGCCCAGGAGACGGATCTCCTGCTGCTCGACGAACCGACGACGTACCTCGACATCGCGCACCAGGTGGAGGTCCTGGACCTGGTGCGCCGGCTGGCCGCCCCGGCGGCGGACGGTACCCGCGGGCGGACCGTCGTCACGGTGCTGCACGACCTCAACCAGGCCGCCCGGTACGCCGACCATCTCGTCGCCATGAAGGCGGGACGGATCGTCGCCGAGGGCCGCCCCGGGGACGTCGTCACCGCGGATCTCGTACACGAGGTCTTCGGCCTGGAGGCGGTCGTCGTCCCGGACCCGGTCACCGGTTCGCCGCTCGTCGTGCCGGGCGCGCCCTGGTCCCCGCCCCCGGCCACCCCCGGAGAGGCCCGCTGACCCGCCCGCGTCACGCTCGCTCCTCCCACGCCCCGCTGACACGCCCGCGTCACCCGCTCGCTCCTCGCAGGCCGCGCACACCCCGCCCGCGGTGACGGCCGCGCCGGACCTCCCCGCCGGGGGCACGTCGGACATCGGCTCCGACGGGGTCGGCGGCGAGAGCACCATCCGCGGCCGGGTCGTCGTCCCGGAGACCGCCGCGCCGGACTCCGCGCTCGACCCGGATGCGTCCTGCCGGCCCCGGCCCCGGAGTCGTCCGCCGGGGCCCTGCCCGGTCCCGGCCGGCACCGACCGGCACGGTGACGCCTTCGACGAGCCGGCGGAGCGGAGGATCCGCAGGGCCGGCCCACCGGATCAGCGTCCGAGCCGCCGCGAGCGCCACACCAGGTACAGCGCGGACGCCACCGCCGCCGTACGGACCACCACCGGCCACGTGCCGGCGATCGCGTCCCCCAGGGCGTCCTTTGCGATCGGGTCGCCCCAGCGGCCGTCCATGCGGCCCCAGAGCCAGACGAGGGCCCCGGCCACCACGACACCCGGCAGCCCCATCGCCACCCACTTCGCCTCCGCCCGCGAGAACCGGCGCGAGCTGTACGCGAGCAGCCAGCCGCCCGCAAGGGCCAGCCATGATCCCAGGACGGCGCCCGCCACCAGCAGCGCGGCGGAGAGCAGCAGCAGCGGGTGTGCGACCCGGGGCCCCGCGGCCCCCTCGGTCACGGCCCCGGCGGGTGTCCGGCGGCGCAACCGCAGGCGCGGCCGGCGGCGCCGTGGCGGCGGGGCGCTCTCCTCGGCGGGACCGGCCTCCTCCGCGGGCTCCGCAGCGTCCTCCTCCACCGGCCGAGGCGGCCCGGGAGGCCGCAGCAGCTCCGGGCTGAGCCCGCCCACGAAGCCCGGCACGGCCGTGTCCAGCGCCCCCGGACCGCCGAAGGGCTCCGGCTCGGCCTGCCACCACTCGGTCTCGTCGCCGCTCAGTCCCGCCATGTGCGGAGCCGACGCGGACGGCCAGCCGGGCAGCGGTTCCGTGTCCGGTGCCGCCGGATCCGCGTCCGGCTCCTCGGGATGCGTCTCCCGCGCCCCCGGCCGGGCTGCGTCGGGCGCTTCGGGCGCTTCGGGCACTTCAGGCCGGGTGGCGTCGGGTGCTTCGGCGTCCGGCGACGGTCCGGCCCCCGGCGACGCGCCCTTGCGGGACACGTTTTTGCGGAGCGCCGCGAGCCGCGCCCGCGGCACCGTGCGCGGCTCGGCCGCATCCGCCCCGGTGCCCGTACGCGGCCGGGGCAGCGGAGCCGTGCCCTCGCCCGATCCGGCCGCCGCGGCGACCAGTTGGTCCGGCGTGCCGAGCCGTCCGAGGATGCGCCGGACCACCGCGGGGGAGTCCGAACCGTCCGCCCCCCGCTGCCGGTCGATCTCGCCCCGGAGCGTCGAGACGAGTCTCATCCGGGCGCCGGACGACAGCTGTTGCTGCTGCGCCAGGTCACCGACCCGGCTCAGATAGTCGTAGACAAGCTGGTCGCTCTCGATCCCCACGCGAACGTTCTCCCTCTACCCGCCCTTGCCCCGACGGTAGCGTTCCAGGGGCTACCGTGGGACGGATGGGGACGACGACACCACCGCGCACGCTCGCCGAAGCCCTGCGCGCCCGGGGCGACGAGGCGCTGGCGGGGCTGCTGCGCGCCCGCCCCGACCTGCTGAGTCCCGTGCCGAGCGACATCACCCAGCTCGCCACCCGGGCCGGTACGCGGGCCTCCGTGGTGCGTGCGCTGGAGCACCTGGACCGGTTCGCTCTGCAGACCGCGGAGGCGTTGGCGGTGGCACCGGACCCGGCTCCGTACGCGACGCTGCTCGGGCTCCTCACGGGCGACGGCGCCGACGACGGCGAGGGGCGGGACGACGCCGGTGCGGCGATCACCGCGGCGCTGCCCCGGGCCCTCGGCACCCTGCGCGAACAGGCTCTCGTCTGGGGCGAGGACGAGCGCCTGCACCTGGTGCGCACCGCGCGTGAACTGCTCGCCCCCTCCCCCCAGCACCCCTCCCCCACGGGTCTGGGCCCGACCGTCGCGGAGGCGACGGCCGGCATGTCGCCCGGCCGGATCCAGGAGATCCTGGCCGCCGCCGGGCTTCCGGCCACCCACGATCCGGTCTCCGCCGTCGCCTCGCTGAGCGGTCTCTTCACGGACCGCTCCCGGATGGGCGCGCTGCTGGACACCGCCCCGGCCGAGGCCCTCTCCGTGCTCGACCGGCTGGTGTGGGGCCCGCCGTACGGCGAGGTCACCCCGCATCCGGCGCCGCCCGTGCAGTGGCTGCGCGACCGCGGGCTGTTGCTGCCCGTGTCGACGCGGACCGTCGTCCTGCCGCGCGAGGCGGCGCTGCACCTGCGGGCCGGCCGCGCCCACCGCGTACCGGAGCCCGTGCCGCCGGCCCTGGCGGCGGCGGCCGGGCGCGATCCCCAGGCTGTGGACAGGGCCGCGGCCGGACAGGCCTTCACCGCACTCTCCACCGTCGAGGAACTGCTCAAGCTCTGGGACAACGGGGGCCCGCCCATCCTGCGGGCCGGCGGGCTGAGCGTGCGCGAGCTGAAGCGGGTCGCGCACGCCCTCGACGTCACCGAGCCCGTCGCCGCCTTCTGGGTCGAACTCGCGTACGCGGCCGGTCTGGTGGCCCCGGACGGAGAGGCCGACGAACGGTACTGCGCGACGCCCGCGTACGACGACTGGCTCGACCTGCCCGCCCAGGACCGCTGGACCCGCCTCGCCACCGCCTGGCTCGCCGCCACCCGCACCGCGGGTCTGGTCGGCGGTCAGGACGCCAAGGGCCGGGCCCTGTCCGCACTCGGCCCCGAGCTGGACCGCTCGGCCGCGCCCGAGGTACGCCGCCGGGTCCTGGACCTGTTCGCCTCGCTCCCCCCGGGTACCGCCCCCGATCCGCAGACGCTGCTGGCCAGGCTCCGCTGGGAACGCCCGCTGCGGGCCTCCGCCTCCGGCAGCGGCCCGTCCTCCGGTGACACCCCCTCCGACCTGCGTTCCCGGATCGCCCTGTGGACGGTCAACGAGTCGGAGCTCCTCGGCGTCACCGGGCGCGGGGCCCTCTCCTCCCAGGCCCGCGCCCTGCTCGACGGCGGCCCGGCCCAGGCCGCCGCCCGGCTCGCCCCGCTCCTGCCCGAGCCGCTGGACCACGTACTGCTCCAGGCCGACCTGACGGCGGTCGCCCCCGGCCCGCTGGAACGCCCGCTCGCCGAGACCCTGTCGGTCCTCGCCGACATCGAGTCCAAGGGCGGCGCCACGGTCTACCGCTTCACCCCCGGTTCCGTCCGCCGGGCGCTGGACGCCGGCCTGGCCGCGGCCGACCTGCACGCCTTCCTGGCGACCCACAGCCGGACGCCCGTCCCGCAACCGCTGAGCTACCTCGTCGACGACGTGGCCCGCCGCCACGGCCATCTGCGGATCGGCGCCGCCTCCGCGTACGTGCGCTGCGACGACGAGGCCGTACTGAACGAGATCCTGGCCGACAAGCGGTCCGCCGCCCTGCGGCTGCGCCGCCTCGCGCCGACGGTCCTGGCCGCGCAGAGCGAACCGGGCGCCCTGCTGGAGGGGCTGCGCGAGATGGGGTACGCCCCGGCCGCCGAGTCCGCCGAGGGCGATGTCCTGATCGCCCGGGCGGGCGCCCGCAGGACCCCGCCCCGCAGGCCTCCCGTACCGGTCCCGGAGGGCCCGCCGGTCCCGGACGCCACCTTGCTGACCGCCGCGGTACGTGCCGTCAGGGCCGGCGACACCGCCGCCCGGGCGGTGCACCGGGACTCCCCGGACGCGGAGGCGCCCGGCGCCCTGCCCCGTACGTCCCCGGCCGAGACCCTGGCCACGGTGCAGGCGGCCGCGATGACGGGATCGGCGGTCTGGATCGGCTACGTCAGCGCGGACGGCGCGGCAAGCCAGCGGGTGATCGCCCCGGTCAAGGTCGAAGGCGGTTTCGTCACCGGCTACGACCACACGGCGGACGAGGTCCGCACCTATCCCCTGCACCGCATCACGGGCGTCGCGGAACTGGCCGACGACCAGACGGGCTGAGCAGGACGGACGCCCCCGGCCCGAACCGGACGAGGGCGGGTGCGGGGCCGGCGTCCCGCGGCCTCACCCGGTGACTCCGCCGAGGCGGGCGGCCTCGCGGAGCACGTCCACGAGCATCGGCGTGGTGAGCCGTCCGGTGAAGGTGTTGCGCTGGCTCGGGTGGTAGCTGCCGAGCAGGTGCAGCTCCTGCCGGTGGCCCGTGGCGGGCAGCACGACGTGGGTCCCGTGGCCGAAGAGGGGGCGTGGGCGCGGCACCGTCCACCCCGCGTCGGCGAGTACGGGCAGAAGCGCCTGCCAGCCGAAGCCGCCGAGGACGACCACCGCCCGCAGCCCGGGGCTGAGCAGGTCCAGTTCGGCCGCCAGCCAGGGCCGGCAGGTGTCACGTTCCTCAGGGGTGGGCTTGTTGGCGGGCGGGGCGCAGTGCACGGGAGAGGTGAGCCGCACGCCGTACAGGCGGAGCCCGTCCCCGGGGTGGAGGGAGCGCGGGGCGGAGGCGAGGCCCGCCTCGTGGAGGGCCGCGAAGAGGAAGTCGCCGGCCGCGTCCCCGGTGAACATCCGCCCGGTCCTGTTGCCGCCGTGCGCGGCGGGTGCGAGACCGACCACCGCGACCTTCGCGTCCCCGGGGCCGAAGCCGGGGACCGGCCGGGCCCAGTAGTCCTGCTCCCGGAAGGCGGCCCGCTTCACCACGGCGACCTCCTCCCGCCAGGCCACCAGCCGCGGGCAGGCCCGGCACTGCGCGACGAGCCCGTCCAGATCCCCCAGCCCGGTACTCCGGGCCGCGTGATGCGCCGGGAACCCCCGCTCCTCGGGGCCCGGCCCCCGGCCCACCTCGTCCGCTCCGTCCATCCGTCCACGCTACGTGCTGGGCGTGCCGGGGGAAGCCCAGCCCGCCCCGTGGCCGCCGACGGACCGGCTCGCCGTGGTCCGGTACCTGCCCGTCCGGGCGGGCGGTGACGGACGCTCGGCGCCTTCCCGGCGGGCGGTGACGGGCCCTCGGCGCCTTCCCGGGTCGTGTCCGCGCCTTCCCGGAACATCCCCGGAGGTGTCCGCGCCCCCCGGGATCACGCGCAAGGGACCGGCGCGGTCCGGTCCGCGCGGGAGGCCCCGGGTCCGCCCGGGAGCGCCGTCGCGGCTCCGGCGATCCGGTCCGGGGGAATAGCCGGACCCGTCGACGCCTTCTTCCACTGCCACGGTGTGACGGTCCCCGGCCTGGCACAACACCTCGCGCACAGCTCGCCGGTACTCCGGCGAGGTAGAATCTTCCGTTTCCCGCGAATGACACGGCCGGCCGCGCGCGTCCCCGGCGCACCGGCCGGAACAGCCTTCGAGCGCCGGGCACGGGGCGGAGCCCGAGCCGTCACGGGTGTGCTGTCCGTCACGGGACGACCTACTTCCGGAGGTATATGTGTCCTGCCTGATCGTCCAGAGCGACAAGACGCTGCTCCTCGAAGTCGACCACGACATGGCCGACGCCTGCCGTCGTGCGATCGCCCCCTTCGCGGAGCTGGAGCGTGCGCCCGAGCACATCCACACCTACCGGGTCACCCCGCTCGGCCTGTGGAACGCCCGAGCCGCGGGGCACGACGCCGAGCAGGTCGTCGACGCCCTCGTGGAGTACTCGCGCTACCCCGTGCCGCACGCGCTGCTCGTCGACATCGCCGAGACGATGGCGCGGTACGGCCGGCTCACCCTGTCCAAGCATCCGGTCCACGGCCTGGTGCTGACCACCACCGACCGGCCCGTACTCGAGGAGATCCTCCGCTCGAAGAAGGTCCAGCCGCTCGTCGGCGCGCGCATCGACCCCGACACCGTGGCCGTGCACCCCTCCGAGCGCGGGCAGATCAAGCAGACCCTGCTGAAGCTCGGCTGGCCGGCCGAGGACCTGGCCGGTTACGTCGACGGCGAGGCCCACCCGATCGAGCTGGACCAGAACGGCTGGGCGCTGCGGCCGTACCAGAAGCAGGCCGTCGAGGGGTTCTGGCACGGCGGCTCCGGTGTCGTCGTACTCCCCTGTGGTGCGGGGAAGACGCTGGTCGGGGCGGGAGCGATGGCCGAGGCCAAGGCGACGACACTGATCCTGGTCACCAACACCGTCTCGGCCCGGCAGTGGAAGCACGAGCTGGTGAAGCGGACCTCGCTGACCGAGGACGAGATCGGCGAGTACAGCGGTACGCGCAAGGAGATCCGGCCGGTCACCATCGCCACGTACCAGGTGCTGACGACCCGGCGCAAAGGCGTCTACCCGCACCTGGAGCTGTTCGACTCCCGCGACTGGGGCCTGGTCGTCTACGACGAGGTGCATCTGCTGCCCGCCCCCGTCTTCAAGTTCACCGCCGACCTCCAGGCGCGTCGACGCCTCGGGCTCACCGCGACGCTGGTGCGCGAGGACGGGCGCGAGTCGGACGTGTTCTCGCTCATCGGGCCCAAGCGTTTCGACGCTCCGTGGAAGGAGATCGAAGCGCAGGGATACATCGCGCCCGCCGACTGCGTCGAGGTCCGCGTCAATCTGACGGACTCGGAGCGGCTGGCGTACGCGACGGCCGAGCCCGAGGAGAAGTACCGGTTCTGCGCGACGACCGCGACGAAGCGGAAGGTCACCGAGGCGCTCGTACGCAAGCACCAGGGCGAACAGACCCTCGTCATCGGGCAGTACATCGACCAGCTCGACGAGCTCGGTGAGCACCTGGACGCCCCGGTGATCAAGGGCGAGACCACCAACGCGCAGCGCGAGAAGCTGTTCGGCGCGTTCCGGGAGGGTGAGATCAGCGTGCTGGTGGTGTCGAAGGTCGCGAACTTCTCGATCGACCTGCCGGAGGCGACGGTCGCCATCCAGGTGTCGGGGACGTTCGGGTCGCGCCAGGAGGAGGCGCAGCGGCTCGGCCGGGTGCTGCGGCCGAAGGCGGACGGGCACGAGGCCCGGTTCTACTCGGTGGTCGCGCGGGACACGATCGACCAGGACTTCGCGGCGCACCGCCAGCGGTTCCTGGCGGAACAGGGGTACGCGTACCGGATCGTCGACGCGGACGAGCTGCTCGCGGAGAGCTGAGCGGACCCCCTCGGCGAGCTGCGAGCCGACGCGCGGGGCTCCCGGCGGGCGTGAGCCCGGCTCACGCGGGGTCGGCGCGGTCCGGAACGGGGCGGGCGGAGACGGACCGGTTCGGAGCACGACGCTGTGCCGCCGGTGCCCGGCTCGTCCGCGGCCGACGCGGCACGGCTCGCACGACGCAGAGCGGCGCGGCTCGCGACGGCCCCGGCGCGGGGCGCGCGGTTCAGCGGTGACGGCGGACGACGCCCGCCTCCTCGGCGTACTCGCCGAGGACGGTCACTCCGATCGCGGTACGGACGAAGACGGCGACCGCGCGTACCGCCTCGCCGAACCGATGGCGGTCGGCGGGGGAGTGCCCGGTGGCCGCCGCCGCGCCGTGCGCGGGGCCGGTCGTGCGCGGGTTCAGGTAAAGGGTGCTCATGTCTTCCATGGTGCGCCGCCGACGCCCGGAGCGGCATCGCCCTGCGGACGGAAGCCCGCGGGGGCCCGGGTAGCCCGCAGGTCGCACGCGGTCCCCTACGGGGTGGACGGCCGGTCCCGGCCGGGAGACGGTCGCGGACAAGGCCGCTCCACCAGCCTGCCGCCCCGCCGCCCCACCGGACCGCCGCTCCACCGGCCCACCGCTCCACCGGCCCACCGCCCCGGCGCTCCACCGTCCCGCCGGTCCGCCGCTCCACCGGCCCGCCGCCCCGGCGCTCCACCGGCCTGCCGTCGTCCACGGACCGGCCCGCCCCGGCGCACGTGGCGAACCGCCCCGCCGGTTCATCGGTTCGCACCGGCGGAACCCTGTCGATAGACTCTCCGGTCTGCCCGCCTCCCGCACCGTGGTACCGGACCGCCGCACCTGAGCGTCCGGCAGCCGGGGGAGCGCCGCCGACCGGACGGAAACCGGCCTGCGACAGCCGTACGCGCCCCGGGCGCGTGCGCACCTGTGTGAACGTCCCGAGCGGACCGCGCGGTGAGCGCGGTCCGCCGTCCTGCGTTGAAAAGCCGGAGGCAACACCGTGCCCGCGCACGAAGAGACACGTAATCCCCTGGTCGGAGAGCGCGCCCATCTCGCCGAGTCCCGCGCCGCGCTGCGCGCCATGCGCGAGGACGTGCAGGCGCTCGACATCCGCGACGTCACGGCGAACTGGGTCAACGCCGCCGTCCTGCAGGCCCAGATCGACGACCGCATCAAGGCGCTCGCCGACCTCACCCACACCCCGCTGTTCTTCGGCCGCCTCGACTACCTGCACACGGTCGGCGCGCAGGACGCGGAGGGCAGCGAGGGGGAGCAGTTCTACATCGGCCGCCGCCACGTCCACGACGCCCACGGCGACCCCATGGTCATCGACTGGCGCGCCCCGGTCTCCCAGCCCTTCTACCAGGCCTCCAGGAACAACCCGCTGGACGTCGACCGCCGCCGCCGCTTCGGCTACACCGGCGGGGAACTGACCGCGTACGAGGACGAGCGCCTCAGCGACCCGTCGGAGACCGAGCGGACCAGCAAGCTCCTCCAGGCGGAGATCGAGCGGCCCCGTGTCGGCCCGATGCGGGACATCGTGGCGACGATCCAGCCCGAGCAGGACGAGATCGTACGCAGCGGACTCGGCGGGACGGTCTGCGTCCAGGGCGGTCCCGGCACCGGGAAGACGGCCGTGGGCCTGCACCGGGTCGCCTACCTGCTGTACGCGCACCGCGAGCGCCTCGCCCGTACCGGCACCCTCGTCATCGGCCCCAACCGGTCCTTCCTCCACTACATCGAGCAGGTCCTGCCCACCCTCGGTGAGCTGGAGGTGAAGCAGGCGACGGTCGAGGACCTGGTGGCGGCGCGGGTCGAGGTCCGGGGGACGGACGAGGCGGCAGCCGCCGTCGTCAAGGGCGACGCCCGGATGGCCGAGGCCCTGCGGCGCGCGATCCGCTCGCACGTCACGCCTCCGACGGAACCGGTCGTCGTGGTGCGCGGCTCGCGCCGCTGGCGGGTGCCCGCGTACGAAGTCGAGGAGATGGTCGGTGAGTTGCTGGCCCGTGACATGCGCTACGGCGCGGCGCACGAGGCCCTTCCGCAACGCATCGCGCACGCCGTGCTCGTCCGGATGGAAGAGGCGGGCGAGGCCCCCGACGACCGCGTGCAGAACGCGGTGGCGCGCAATCCCGCGGTGAAGGCGGCCGTGAAGGCGATCTGGCCGGCGGTGGAACCGGCCAAACTGGTGCTGCGGCTCCTGACGGACGCGGAGTTCCTGGCCGCGCACGCGGAGGGGCTGCTGACCGAGGACGAGCAGAAGCGGATCCTGATGGCCAAGCCCGCCCGTAGCGTGAAGTCGGCCATGTGGACGGCGGCCGACGCGGTCCTGATCGACGAGGCGGCCGACCTGGTGGCGCGTACGCACTCGCTGGGCCACGTCGTGATCGACGAGGCCCAGGACCTGTCACCGATGCAGTACCGCGCGGTGGGCCGCCGCTGCTCGACCGGCTCGGCGACCGTCCTCGGCGACCTGGCACAGGGGACGACCCCGTGGTCGACGGAGAGCTGGGAGCGGGCGCTGTTCCACCTGGGCAAGGCGGACGCGGTGGTGGAGGAGCTCACCGCCGGGTTCCGTGTGCCGCGCGAGGTGATCGCGTACGCCTCGCGGCTGCTCCCCGCGATCTCCCCGGGTCTGGCCGCCGTGGAGTCCGTACGTGAGACGCCCGGCTCGCTGGACGTGCGGGAGGTGGCGCCGGAGGCCCTGGACGCGGCGGTGGTCGCGGCGTGCGAGGAGTCGCTGCGCCACGAAGGCTCGATCGGCCTGATCGCGGCGGACGCCCGCGTCCCGGTCCTGGCCGGGGCGCTGGCCGCGGCCGGCCACCGCTCCCTCTCACCCGGCGAGGAGACGACGGCCGACTCCCGGCTGACGCTGGTCCCGGCGTCGCTGGCCAAGGGCCTGGAGTACGACTACGTGGTGCTGGACGAACCGGCGGCCGTGGTCGACGGCGAACCCGACGAACGCACGGGGCTGCGCCGCCTCTACGTGGCCCTGACCCGCGCGGTCTCCGGCCTGGTCGTCGTGCACGCGGCGCCCCTCCCGGACCACCTCGCACAGGACGACTGACCCGGACGGCTCCCGGGCCGCGCGGTGGCGCCGCACCCCCGGCCGGACGGCTGCCGGGGAGCCGGGCCCCGCGACCGGCGCACCCCGGGGGCGTCGCGGTGCGGCAGAGCCGGTCGGTCACCCAGTCTCCACCCGGGCGACGCGGCCGACGGCGCGCTGCACTGCGGCAGGATCCGGTCGGATCACCGCGGTGAGCACCCGGCCCCGCGACCGGCACACCCCGGGCGACGCAGTGCGGCAGGGGCCGATCGGTCACCACAGTGACCACCGGGCGGTGCGGCCGGCGGAGCCACGCGGTACGGCGGCAGCCGGTCGGATCACCCGGTGACCACCGGGCGGTGCGTCGCGGCGCGGCAGGGGCCGATCGGTCACCGCAGTGACCACCGGGCGGTGCGGCCGGGGGCGCCACGCGGTGCGGCAGGGGCCGATCGGTCACCGCAGTGACCACCGGGCGGTGCGGCCGGGGGCGTGTCAGCCGTCGAGCGCCGCGCGCCACTCGCGTACGGCCGCCACGTCCACGGGTCCCGACCAGCCTCCGGGACGGGCCGCGCCTCCGATGTGGAACGCGTCGATGCCCGCTTCCAGGAGGCGCGGCAGGTGGTCCAGGCGGAGGCCGCCGCCGACCATGATCTGCGCTCGGTATCCGGGCCGGCCCGAGCGGGCCGCCTCGGCCAGCAGGGTCGGGATGCCGTCGTCGACGCCGGTCGCCGCGCCGGCCGTGAGGTAGGTGTCCAGGCCTGGCATCTCGGCGAGGTGCGTGCGCAGGGCGTCGCGGTCGACGGCCCGGTCGATCGCACGGTGGAAGGTCCACGGGCAGCCCTCCAGTTCGGCCACGAGCCGCTCGACGGCGACCAGGTCCACGTGTCCGTCCCGGTCGAGGAACCCGAGGACGAACTCCTCGGCTCCCGCGGCCCGCATCTCGTGCGCCTTCTCCACCAGGATCCCGATGTCACCGGCCGCGAACCCGTCCGCCACCCTGAGCATCACCCGCAGGGGGATGTCGACGGCGGCCCGGATCCGGGCGAACACCGCCCGGGACGGGGTCAGGCCGTCGGCGGCCATGTCGGTGACCAGTTCGAGGCGGTCCGCACCACCCGCCTGAGCCGCGACCGCGTCCTCCGCGTCGAGAGCGATCACCTCCAGGACTGCACGGTTGCTCATGGGCTTCCCATTCTTCGGAGCGGCTGTTGGTATAGGTCTAGTCCATTGACCAGCCTACGGGGCGTCCCCCCGCACACGCAGCTCCCCGCAGGCACGCGCCCGCGGCATGCGGCCGGCCCGCGCGACCGGGGAGGTACCGGAGACCCGGTCTCCCCCTCTCCCTCCCCCCGTCGGGCGCGCACCAACCGGCTCTACAGTCGCCCTATGACCGACGTGCAGACGCTCCGCACCCGCTGGCAGGACACCCTTCTCGCCGTCCGGGGCCCTGTCCCGGGGCCCGACCCGCTCCCCTACGCCGACCATCTCCTGGCCCGCTGGGCCGAACCCCATCGCAAGTACCACACCACCGCTCATCTGACGCAGGTCCTGGACCATGTGGACACGCTGGCGGCCCACGCCGCCGACCCGGACCTGGTGCGCCTCGCCGTCTGGTTCCACGACGCGGTCTACCGCCCGGACCGCTCGGAGAACGAGGAGCGCAGCGCGGCACTGGCCGAGCGGGCCCTGCCCGAGGCCGGTGTCGCCGACGCGGCGACGGCGGAGGTCGCACGGCTGGTACGCCTGACCGTCACCCACGACCCGGCCGGGGGCGACACCAACGGCGAGGTGCTGTGCGACGCGGACCTGGCCATCCTGGCGGCAGGCCCGAAGGAGTACGCGGCCTACGCGGCCCAGGTCAGGGAGGAGTACGGCTTCGTCCCTGACGAGGCGTTCCGCGAGGGCCGGGCTGCCGTCCTACGGCAGCTGCTGGGCCTGCCCTGCCTGTTCCGTACGCCGCACGGGGCGGCGGAATGGGAGCCACGGGCCCGCCAGAACCTGACGACGGAACTGGAGCTGCTCCCCCGCTGAGCGCTCCCCGCGCGCCGACGCCCCGTGGATCCGAGCCCCGGCCGAACCCCCCGTGGGACGCCGGCCGGACACCGGCCGAGCCGTCCCCCGGAACAGGACCCTCACCACGCCGAACACCCGCCTCACGGGTCACGCGGCCCGCCCGGGACCCGTGACCGCAACTGAGAGCACCCGGCTCTCCCGGACCGCACCCGACCGCCTCCACCCCCGGGCCTCCTCCACCCCGCCGCAGGCGGCGCGCAATCGCCTCGCTTCCCTGCTCACCCACCGGGACAGGGGAATTCCGGGGCGTATCCACCTGTTGCCCACTGTCATGCCCGACTCCGCCCCGGCCGGCTCCGCGGCCTCCGCTCCGTCCGACTCAGCCCCGACCGCTTCCGGCCGTGCCCGTATGCCGTCGGCCGTCTACATCCTGGGCCTTTCGGTCTTCGCTCTCGGTACCAGTGAGTTCATGCTGTCCGGGCTGCTGCCACCCATCGCCGACGACATGAACGTGTCGATCCCCCAGGCCGGTCTCCTCATATCCGCCTTCGCGATCGGCATGGTGATCGGTGCCCCGCTGCTGGCCGTCGCCACGCTCCGGCTGCCCCGCCGGACGACCCTGATCGCGCTCATCTCCGCCTTCGGTCTCGGGCAGGTCGCGGGGGCGCTGGCACCGACGTACGAGGTGCTCTTCGTCTCCCGGGTGGTGAGCGCCCTGGCGTGCGCCGGGTTCTGGGCCGTGGGGGCGGCCGTCGCCATCGCGATGGTTCCGGTCGGCGCGCGGGCCAGGGCGATGGCCGTGATGATCGGCGGGCTCTCGATCGCCAACGTCCTGGGCGTGCCGCTGGGCGCGTTCCTCGGGGAGAGCCTCGGCTGGCGTTCGGCGTTCTGGGCCGTAGGGGCGGCGTCCGCCGTGGCGCTGGCCGGCGTCGTCACCCGCATCCCGCGTATCCCGCTGCCGGACCGGAAGCCGCAGTTGAGGCGCGAGGTCGCCATCTACCGGGACCGCCAGGTCTGGTTGTCCATCGTCATCACCGCGCTCGCCGCGGGCGGTGTCTTCTGCGCGTTCAGCTATCTCGCGCCGCTGCTCACCGATGTCGCCGGCCTGAGCGCGGGCTGGGTGCCGTGGGTGCTCGCGCTGTTCGGTCTCGGCGCGCTGATCGGCACGACGATCGGCGGGCGGGTCGCGGACGCGCACCTCTTCGGCGTCCTCATGAGCGGCATCAGCGCGTCGACGGTCTTCCTGGTGGCGCTGGCTCTCCTCGCCTCGAACCAGGTCGCGGTCGTCATCCTGGCGTTCCTGCTCGGTCTGTCCGCCTTCTACACGGCTCCGGCGCTCAACGCCCGGATGTTCAACGTCGCGGGTGTGGCCCCGACACTGGCGGGCGCGACGACGACCGCGGCGTTCAACCTGGGCAACACGAGCGGCCCCTGGCTGGGCGGCGCGGTGATCGACGCCGACCTGGGCTTCCCGGCGACGGCCTGGGCGGGCGCCGCGATGCTGCTGCTGGGGCTTGCGGCCGTGGCGGTGTCGCTGCGACTGGGCAGCGGCGGTACGCCCTCGCGCCGCGTGGCGGCGGGCGCACCGGCGCATGCCGTCACCGGGCAGCCGACGGACCGGACCGCCGGCGCGCAGGCATGACGGAGCGGCCGTCGCGCGCGACGGCGTGACGGAGCGGGCCGTCAGCGGGACGGCGACGGTGCGGGCCGCCCCTTCGGGCGTCGCAGTCCGGCGGCGGTGAGCCGGCGCACGATCTCCTTCGGCCCGACCTCACGCGCCCCGGCGCGTACGGCGTCGGCATAGCGGGCCTCCGGGATGTCGTAGTGGTCCCGTTCGAACGCCTTCGGCGGGCAGCCGATCGACGCGGCGAAGGCGTGCAGCTCCTCGAACGACACGTCGCTGACCAAGTGCGACCACATGCGCCCGTGCCCCGGCCAGGTGGGCGGGTCGATGTAGACGGTCACCGGCGCATGACCTCGGCGAGCGCCCCCACGGGCGCGACGGACACCATGGACTCGCCGCAGACCCAGTGCGGATCGGGGCCGAGTTCCGGCTCGACCTCCAGCGCGTGGGGTCCGCCTTCCCTGCAGACCGGGCACAACGGCCAGCGGCCGTACCGTTCCAGCAGGGCGTCCTGGACGTCCTGGGCTATCAGACCGGTGACGAAGGCCGCGCCCTCGGGCCACTGCTCGACCCACCACCTGCGATGGGTCACCGCGTCCTCGACCAGCGAGACGATCCCGGCGTCGGCCACGTCTCCCGCGACCAGATCCGCCATCACCAGTGCCCGCGCCGTGTGCAACTCCCGCTCCACCCCGTCCACCTCCATACCCCCATTGTCCCCCGGCGGCCCCGCGAGCCCCCGGTGGCCGACGGGACTGGTCGGTGGGCCGGGCCGGTGGGGAATTACGGACGCCCGAATCGGGCATATCGCTCCCGATTCCACCCTCCACCCCCCGTGGGGCCACGGGGGATTGACGGGAGGACGGGGCGGAAATAACTTTCAGGGGTGACCAATGACGTGAAGGAAAGTTTCAGCGCCGATTCGCCTCCCGCGCCCGCCGCGCTCGCGGCCAAGGTGCGGACCCTGGCACCGTCCATGACCCGCTCCATGCAGCGGGTCGCCGAAGCAGTCGCCGGGGACCCCGCAGGGTGCGCCGCCCTCACCGTCACGGGTCTCGCCGAGCTCACCGGCACCAGCGAGGCCACCGTGGTCCGCACGGCGCGCCTCCTCGGCTACCCCGGGTACCGCGATCTTCGCCTGGCCCTGGCGGGGCTCGCCGCCCACCAGCAGTCCGGGAGGGCGCCGGCCGTCACCGCGGACATCGCGGTCGACGACCCGATCGCCGATGTCGTCACCAAGCTCGCCTACGACGAGCAGCAGACCCTCGCCGACACCGCCGCCGGTCTCGACACCGTCCAGCTCGGCGCCGCGGTCGCCGCCGCGGCGACCGCCCGCCGCATCGACATCTACGGCGTCGGCGCCTCGTCCCTCGTCGGCCAGGACCTGGCGCAGAAGCTCCTGCGCATCGGCCTGATCGCCCACGCCCACACGGATCCGCACCTCGCCGTGACCAACGCCGTGCAGCTCCGCTCCGGCGACGTGGCCATCGCGATCACACACTCCGGTTCGACGGGGGACGCCATAGAGCCGCTCCGGGTCGCCTTCGACCGGGGGGCGACCACGATCGCGATCACCGGCCGCCCGGACGGACCGGTCTCGCAGTACGCCGACCACCTCCTGACCACGTCCACCGCCCGGGAGAGCGAGCTGCGTCCGGCCGCCATGTCGAGCAGGACGAGCCAGCTGCTCGTCGTCGACTGCCTTTTCATAGGCGTCGCCCAGCGCACGTACGAAACGGCCGCACCGGCACTGGCCGCCTCCTACGAGGCGCTCGCCCACCGCCACGCCCCCCGCAGCCGCTGACACCGCCGGACCGCCCGGCCAGGACCCTCACGCACGCCCGCGCCCCGCGCGCACCGCACGCCCGCACCCGCACCCGCACCCGCACCCGCTGAACCGTACGAGCACGAGAAAGCAGAGCCGCTGTCCATGACCTCGACCACCGACCCCAGCGCCGGACCCGGCACCGAACCCGACGGCTACGGCGAGCTGCGCGCCCAGCTCGACACCCTCACCACCGAGGCGTTCCGCCCGGAGCTCGCCGAGATCGACCGGCTGCCGACGCGGGAGATCGCCCGGATCATGAACGGCGAGGACAGCACCGTCCCCGCCGCCGTCGCCGAGAAGCTGCCGGAGATCGCCGCCGCGATCGACGCCACCGCCGAGCGCATGGCGCGCGGTGGCCGGCTGATCTACGCGGGGGCGGGGACGGCGGGCCGCCTCGGTGTCCTCGACGCTAGCGAGTGCCCGCCCACCTTCAACACCGACCCGTCCGAGGTCGTCGGCCTGATCGCGGGCGGCCCCTCCGCCATGGTCAAGGCCGTGGAAGGTGCGGAGGACAGCAAGGAGCTGGCCGCCGCGGACCTGGACGGGCTGGGCCTCACGGCGGACGACACGGTGGTCGGGATCTCCGCCTCCGGCCGCACGCCGTACGCCATCGGGGCGGTGGAGCACGCCCGCCGCCGAGGCGCACTCACCCTCGGCCTGTCCTGCAACGCGGACTCGGCGCTCGCCGCGGCCGCCGAGCACGGCCTGGAGATCGTCGTCGGCCCGGAGCTGCTCACCGGTTCCACCCGGCTCAAGGCCGGCACGGCCCAGAAGCTCGTCCTCAACATGCTGTCGACGATCACGATGATCCGACTCGGCAAGACGTACGGAAACCTCATGGTCGACGTGCGCGCTTCCAACGAGAAGCTGCGCGCCCGCTCCCGCCGGATCGTCTCCCTCGCCACCGGCGCCTCCGACCAGGAGATCGAGGCCGCCCTCGCCGCCACCGACGGCGAGGTGAAGAACGCCATCCTCACCATCCTGGGCGGGGTCGACGGCCCCACCGCCGCCACGCTCCTGGCCGATGCGCACGGCCATCTCCGCGCCGCCCTGGCGGCCGTACGCACCACCTGACGCACTACTCCCCCGCACAGCAAGGCACCACGCACCATGGCTACTGAAGACAAGAACCGCGCCACCGCCGCCGCGATCCTGCCGCTCGTCGGTGGCGCCGCGAACGTCAGCTCGATCGCCCACTGCATGACCCGCCTCCGGCTGGGCCTGCACGACCGCTCCCTCGTCGACGACGAGGCCCTGAAGGCGGTCCCGGCCGTGATGGGCGTGGTCGAGGACGACACGTACCAGATCGTCCTCGGCCCGGGCACGGTCGCCCGGGTCACCCCGGAGTTCGAGCAGCTGGTCGAGGAGGGCCGCGCCTCCGGGGGAACCGCCGCCGGCCCCGCGGAGGACCTCGCGGACAAGGGGGCGGCCCTCAAGGCGCGGCAGAAGGCGAAGAACGCCACCCCGTTCAAACTGTTCCTGCGCAGGATCGCGAACATCTTCGTCCCGCTGATCCCGGCCCTGATCGGTTGCGGCATCATCGCCGGCCTGAACGGCCTCCTGGTGAACCTGGGCCAGCTGACCTCGGTCACCCCGGCCCTGGCGGCGATGGCCTCCGGCTTCATGGCGCTGATCGCGGTCTTCGTCGGCTACAACACGGCGAAGGAGTTCGGCGGCACGCCGATCCTGGGCGGCGCGGTCGCGGCGATCATCGTCTTCCCCGGTGTGGCGAACGTCCACGCCTTCGGCCAGACGCTCTCGCCCGGCCAGGGCGGCGTCCTCGGCGCCCTGGGCGCCGCGGTCCTTGCGGTGTACGTCGAGAAGTGGTGCCGCCGCTGGGTCCCGGAGTCCCTGGACGTCCTGGTCACGCCGACCCTGACGGTGCTGGTCTCCGGCCTGGTCACGATCTTCGGCCTGATGTACGTGGCCGGTGAGGTCTCCTCCGCCATCGGCACCTTCGCCGACTGGCTGCTCTCGACGGGCGGTGCCGGCGCGGGCTTCGTGCTCGGCGGCTTCTTCCTGCCCCTGGTGATGCTGGGCCTGCACCAGGCCCTGATCCCCATCCACACGACCCTGATCGAGCAGCAGGGCTTCACCGTACTGCTCCCGATCCTCGCCATGGCCGGCGCGGGCCAGGTCGGCGCGGCTGCCGCGGTCTACCTCCGTCTCCCCCGTAACGAGTCGATCCGCAGGACCATCAGGTCCGCCCTGCCCGCAGGGCTGCTGGGCGTCGGCGAGCCGCTGATCTACGGCGTCTCGCTGCCCCTGGGCCGCCCGTTCGTCACCGCCTGTGTGGGCGGCGCGTTCGGCGGTGGCTTCGTGGGCCTGTTCAACCAGCTGGGTGACTCGGTCGGCTCCACAGCCATCGGTCCGTCCGGCTGGGCCCTGTTCCCGCTCCTGGACGGCAACCACGGGCTGGGCTCCACCCTCGCGATCTACGCGGGCGGCCTGCTCGTCGGATACGTCGCGGGCTTCGTGACGACGTACTTCTTCGGCTTCAGCAGGTCCCTGCTCGCGGAGTTCGACGTCCCCCAGGGCACGGCCCACGACACGCCGACGGCCACCGGCCCGGCCGCCGAGGGTGGTTCCCCGGCCGAGGAACCCGCCGGGGTCTGACCGGGAAACCCCTGCGCGCGAGGTTCCGCGCGGCAGGACTTCCGGACCTCATGAGGGGAGCCGGGAGCGTGCGGAACAATTTTCCGAGCATCCATGTGTAGGAAATTACTTGCCGGGCATCAGATGTCTCGGAGGTTGATAACCATGGTCCCCTTGCTTCTCGTTCTACTTCTCGCCCTGATCCTTTTCGGTGCCGGTTTCGCCCTCAAGGCGCTGTGGTGGATCGCCGTCATTGTCCTGGTGGTCTGGCTGATCGGGTTCTTCGTCCGCCCGACCGCGAGCGGCGGCCGCCGCGGCCGGTGGTATCGCTGGTAGAACCCACTTTTACCAGCACCGATGGAAGTGGCCCGGACCCCGGTGGTCCGGGCCACTTCCTGTGCCGCGCCCTTTTGGCGAGGCACGAGGTATGACTCCTCGAACAGAGGGCATGCGAACTGATGAACACCGAATAGCGCCGTCGAGAAAGGAGCCGATAATGAGCGACCACCTGTGGGGTTATCAGCCGACAAGCGGTCACACAGCGGGCGCCGAACTGACCGGTTACACGGTCGAAGCGACGGACGGGAGTATCGGAAAGGTCGACAAGCATTCCGACGATGCGGGCGCCGCCTACCTCGTCGTCGACACCGGGGTCTGGATCTTCGGTAAGGACGTGCTGCTTCCGGCGGGTACAGTCCGGGCGATCGACACCGAGAATCGGACGATTCACGTCGACCTGACCAAGGAGCAGATCAAGAACTCCCCGGAGTTCGACAAGCACAAGCACGCGGGTGACCCGGGCTACCACACCCAGGTCAGCAGCTACTACGGCAGCCACCGCCCCGTGTGAGCGTGACGCACCATGATCAGAGGCGGGGCCGGCTCCGAACGCGGAGCGGGCCCCGCCGTCATGTGCGTCAGGACTCCGCAGGCCCTCGCGCACCAGGACGTCGCCCTCGGTGAGTGGACGGCTCACGGGCCGGCAGCACGCAGGCGGGCCGTGCGGAGGCACCCCGTCCCGGCGCACGCTCCTCGCCCCGACGGGCCGGCCCCGCGCGAGGAACACACCGGACCCGCCGCCCCGGCCCGGCCCGTCACCGCGGCAGCTGCCCTTCACGGTTGATCTCCGTCACCCGCGCCCGGAGCACGAGCCCCGGCGGCGCCGGCCGGACGGCCTCCGGCGGGCAGTCCCACTCCGCGCCGCCGCCCGGGGGACGCAGCTGTACGTACGGTCCGACCCGGCCCATCACGCGGCCCACCCGCCCGTCCCGGGCGTCCATGGCGAACGTGCCGGGCTCCGGCGTACACGGTTCAAGCCCTTCAACTGTCATGGGCGGCCTTCGCTTCCAGCTCCGCACTCAGCCGCAGCGCCGTCTCGATCGAGCACCGGCCGAGATCGACCAGCGGCATCGGCTCGTTGCCCGCGCACGAGACCGGGTCGACTCTCAGCGACGGCAGTTTCACCCCGACCCCCGCGAGCCCGGCCCTGAGCCGCGCCACCGCGTCCTCCGCCGCCCGCACTCTGCCCGCTGCTTCTCTGCGCCGTTCCGTAGCCGTCATCATGATCTTCCCCATTTCCACGCTGCGTAGCGGCTATGCCTACTCAGCGTGTCCAATTCCCCGCTCCGGGCCTCACCCACCCCGCCGTCCGGCCGTACCCGGCCGCCGGGCGCACCGACTGCGGTGAACACCGAGCCGCCGCCCCGCCGCACCCCGCAGGGGAACGAGGCCCGGGCCAGGGGACGTTGCCGGAGCCGGCGCTCCGCGGCCGAACGCCCGTGGCCATGGCCCCGGGTGTCGCCCGGCGCTCCGAGGGCGGACCCCGCGCTCGGGTACGCCTGCCGAAACCACCGGTGGGGAGGACAGTTCGGTGCGGGGTGGTGACTTTCGTCGTCGGCCGTCGCGACCAATGGCGACGGCGGGGGCCGGGGGGAGGTCTCTACCGTGGGCGTGTGACTCGTGTGGATTCCATGGCCCCCGCAACACCCACGTCCCAGGCACCGGAGGTGAGGGTGCGACGGGTGCCCTGGCCGGCGGTACCGTGGCACGCCCTCTCCGCGCCGGGGATGTGGCCGGCCGGGCGCATCGTGGGTGAAGCGCTCCTGAGCCTGACCTTGGCGCTGCTGGCGGCGGGCGCCGGCTTCCTGGCCCACGAGGGTGTGGTGCAGTCCGTCGCCGTCGGGCTGGCGGCCGGGGTGCTGTCAGCCTTGCGCCGGGTGTTCCCCGCGTCGGTCCTGCTGGTGACCGCCCTGTGCTTCGTACCGTTCGGCGGCTTCGTGCCGCTCGTCCTCGTCGTCTCCTGGTCGGCCGGACGGCGGATCGACGGTCTCGGACGGGCCCTCGGGATCTTCGGGCTCGCCTACGCCCTGACCCTCGGCCTGACCCTCGCGACGGAGCAGCCGGGCTTCTCCCCGTCGCTCCTGCTCCTGAGCGGTCTGTTCCTCCTGGTCCCGCTGATCGTGCCGGGCCTCGCAGGCCGGTACTGGTCGCAGCGCCGGACCCTGTCCGACACGCTCCAGGAGTACAACGCCCAGCTCCTGCGCGAGCGGTCCATGATCGCCGGGCAGGCCAGGATGCTGGAACGCCAGCGCATCGCCCAGGACATGCACGACAGCCTCGGCCACCAACTCGCGTTGATCGCCGTGCACACGGGCGCACTGGAGGTCGACCGCGAACTGACCGGGCAGCAGCGCGAGGCCGTCGGCGTGCTGCGCGAGGCCTCGGTGGCCGCCATGCACGAACTGCGTGACGTGGTGGGCGTGCTGAGGGACGGCGGTGTGGACTCCGGCCCGCAGGGCACGGACGAGGGGGGTGAGGACCCCGGGACACCCTCGCGCGGGGTGGCCGGCATCGAAAGCCTGGCCGACGCGTCCCGCAGGGCCGGGACGGCCGTGGAACTGCGGCGCTCGGGCGGGGAACGCCCGCTCGCACCGGCCGCCGACCACGCCGCGTACCGCGTGGTCCAGGAGGGCCTGACCAATGCGCACAAGCACGCCCCCGGCGCGACGATCACCATCGGCCTGCGGTACGAGCCCGACTCGCTGGTCGTGGAGATCGCCAACGGCCCGGCGGCGGAGCCCGTGGACCGCGGCGGCGTGGCCAGTGGCGGCCAGGGGCTGACGGGGCTCGAGGAGCGGGCCCGGCTCGTGGGGGGCATGGTGCACGCGGGCCCCACGGCCGACGGCGGCTTCCGGCTGGCGGGCGTACTGCCGTACACCTCGGCGGAGGGTGGTCTCCGCGGCTCGTCCTCCCGCGACGCCATGACGACGTTCGTCGCTCCACCCGACGACTTTCGGGCGCAGAACCCGGCCGGCCTTTCCGGCGAGAGTGATCCCGTCATCGACCGGAACGGTCTCCCGAAGGAGTTGGCCAGAGCAGTGAGCAGGACCAAGAGGGGAAACGGAATAGCCATCGGCTGCGGAGTGGCTGCGGTGGTGGCCGTGGTCGTGGTGGTGGCCGTGGTCGTCGGGGGCGTCTTCCTCGTGCGCGAGGCGGACAAGGCCATGATCGAGCCCAAGCAGTACGACGCCGTGAAGGTGGGCCAGTCCGAGGAGGCCGTACGGAAGCAACTGCCGCGCGGGGACTCGTTCCTGAACACCGAGACCGGTGACGGCACGCCGCCCGAGCCGGACGGGGCGACCTGTCTCACCCTGATGTCCTCGGAGCTCGGAAGCAGCTGGGACAAGGACCCGGTGTTCCGGTTCTGCTTCAAGGACGGCACGCTCGTCGAGAAGAAGTCCTTCGAGACGAGCTGAGGGCGCACCCGCCGTCCGCCCGTGCGCCGGGGGCTGCCGCCCACCCCCCGGCCGGGGATCGGGGATGATGGGCCGGACCGCCCGGGGGCAGGACGGCCCAGGACTGCCGAGGACCGCTCAGGAGAGTCATGATCAGGGTTCTTGTGACGGACGACGAGCCGCTCATCCGGGCAGGGATCAGGATGATCCTCTCCTCGGCCGACGACATCGACGTCGTCGCGGAGGCGTCGAACGGCCGCGAGGCCGTCGACCTCGCCCGGGCCCAGCGGGTCGACGTCGCGCTGCTGGACATCCAGATGCCGGTCATGGACGGGCTGACGGCCCTGGCGGAGCTGCGCAGGTCCGCGCCCCAGGTGCGGGTGCTGATACTGACGACGTTCGGGGAGCGGAACAACGTGCTGCGCGCCCTGACCGAGGGCAGCGCGGGCTTCCTCCTCAAGGACTCGGCGCCCGGGGAGCTGATGCGCGCCGTACGGGCGGCGGCGGCCGGGGAGGCGTACCTGTCGCCGGGGGCCACCCGGCACGTCGTGGACTCGCTGGCCACCGGCGGGACCGCGCAACGGGCGGAGCACGCCCGCCGCCGGCTGGAGAAGCTGACGAGCCGCGAGCGGGACGTCCTGGCCCTGCTGGGCGAGGGCCTGTCCAACGCGGACGCCGGTCAGCGGATCCACATGAGCGAGGCCACGGTGAAGACGTACGTGAGCCGCATACTCGCCAAGCTGGAATGCGAGAACAGGGTGCAGGCCGCCCTGCTGGCGCGGGACGCCGGCCTCGGTGTGTGAGTGCGGGGCGCTCAGACCACCTGGATGACGTGCTTGCCCCGTACGCCGCCCGCCTCCAGGGCACGGTGGGCGGTGGCGATCTCCGCGAGCGGGTGGACGGTGTCCACCACGGGGCGGATCGCACCGCGTTCCACGTATCCGGCCAGTTCGGCGAGCAGGTCGTGCTGCGGGTTGCCGCTGAAGAACCGCACGCGTCCACGGCCATGGACCGTCGAGGCGAGCAGGTAACCGAGGCTCATGGCGATGTGGTCGAGGTCGACGGCGATCGAGACCATGCGGCCGCCGGGCGCCAGGAGCCGCCGGAAGGACCGGAGTTCGGTCCCGACGGTGTCCAGGATGACGTCGAAGCGGCCCAGGTCGGACGGCCCGGTGGTCGCGTAGCTGTGGGCCTCGTCGGCGCCCAGCTCCCGGACGAGGTCGAGGCTCCGGGTGCCCGCGAGGGCCGTGACATGAGCGCCGAGGGCTTTGCCGAGCTGGACGGCGATGCTGCCGACGCCCCCGCTGCCCCCGCGTACGAGCAGCCGTTGTCCCGCGTCGAGGCGCGCCTTGCGGAAGGCCGTGAGGGCGGTGGTGCCCACGGGAAGGGACGCGGCTTCGACGAGACCGAGGTTCTCGGGGGCGTACGAGAGGTTCCGGGGTCGGACCGCCACGAATTCGGCCGCGCTGCCGAAGGTACGGGGCAGAACGCCCCACACCCGGGCGCCGGTCCGCAGGCCGGTGATCGTGGGGTCCACCTCGGCGACTTCACCGGCGAAGTCGATCCCGGTGCGCTTCGGGAAGGTACGGCCGGTCACCAGGCGGGCGCGTCCGGCGCGCGTGTACAGCTCACCGGCGTTGACGCTCGTCGCGTGGACGCGGACCAGGACCTGTCCCCGCTGGAGTTTCGGTACCGGGACCGTGCCGACGTAGAGCACGTCGGGAGGGCCGTAGCTGTCGTGGAGAGCGGCGCGCATGGTGTTCATGTCCTCCACGGTAAGCGGGTAAACGGACGCCCCTCTCCGTTTGAGCTAAAGTGAGAAACATGCCTGCTCAGACGTCTCACAAGCCGCCACAACGCGGTCTGCGGGCCGACGCGCGGGAGAATCGGGACCGGATTCTCAGGGCGGCGCGCGAGGCGTTCGCGACGCAGGGCATCGACGTCCCGGTGGCGGCGATCGCCCGGCGGGCCGGGGTCGGGGTCGCGACGCTGTACCGGCGGTTCCCCACCCGTGACGCACTGGTGACGGAGGCCTTCGCGGAGCAGCTCGGCCACTGCGTGTCCGTGCTGGACGAGGGGCTGGCGGACCCGGACCCCTGGCGCGGGTTCTGCACCGTGGTCGAGAGGGTCTGCCTGATGCAGGCGGCGGACCGGGGCTTCACCCAGGCGTTCCTGACGGAGTTCCCCGACCAGGCCGACTTCGCGCGCGAGCGCTCCCGCGCCGAGGAAGGCCTGGCGCTCCTGATCCGGCGGGCCAAGGAAGCGGGCGCGCTGCGCCAGGACTTCGAGCCGGGCGACGTCACCCTGCTGCTGCTCGCCAACTGCGGGGTCACGAGCGGGGCCGGCGAGGAGGCGGCCACCGCGTCCCGGCGCCTCGCGGCCTATCTGCTGCACGCCTTCCGGGCCGACGCGGCGGCCCCCTTGCCGCGTCCCGCGCGGCTCGGACTGGAGCGCATCCACGCGTAGCCCCTCCCGGCGACGGCACCCAGGCCGCTCCGGGCGGGAGCACCGGCTCCCCGCACCCCTGCGGACACGGGGAGCCGGCCACGGAGGAAACCGCAGCCGGGAGCCGGTCCCGGGCCCGGGGCTCAAGTCCTGGAGTCCGAGCGCTCTTTCAGAGGAATGGGTGGAGGGCCTTTGCCCACCCACCCACCCTCACCGACGGGCTGACGCCCCGTGACCGATTTGCCACGCAGCGTGGCTGCGCTCTAGCGTGCGCCATGGCATAGAACGACCCCCGCCGGTGCGCCAACACCGGACAGGGGTCTGACCACCAAGATCGAAAGCGGCGAACTGATGGCTGTCGAGCAGCTTAGTGCCACCCCCTGCCCCCCGCACGTATCCGCATCCACCGCCGCCCACCCCATGGCCGGTCCCGGTTACGGCAAGCGCTCCGCCCCCGGCCAACGGCCGCGCACAGCGACCGACTTCGCCCACCTGGCGCCCCGCGAGGCGGCCATCGCGTCCTACATCGACCGGCTGCCCGACGGCTCGGACATCTCCGTGAAGACACTGGCCAGGACCCTCCCGTACGGGCAGTGCGCGCTGCGCACCGCGCTCAACAGGCTCCAGGCCGCCGGGCATCTGCGCCGGGGCAGCGAATGCGTCACCACCGACAGGGTCATGCTCTGGGTGACGCGGACCTTCTTCTCCCGTACCGCGCGCGACGACGCCTGGTGGGAGACCTTCGAGCGCGGGGACGTGCCCGTCGAGAGGCGCGAACGGCCCACCCGCTCCCGGGCGTTCGCCCTGCTGGCCGCACTGGGCCGTACCGCGCCCGCGCTGAGCCTGTCGGCGGCGGAGTGCGCGGGCCTGGAGCCCCACGTCGGCGAGTGGTTCGAGCGGGGCGCCACCGAGGCCGAGGTCGTGGGCGCCCTGACCACGGGGCTCCCCACGCCTGTGCACCACGCAGCCTCACTCCTCCGCAGGCGGCTGACGGACAAGATGCCACCGCACCGGCCCGCACCGGTCGAACGGCCTCCACTGATCACCCTGGAATGCGGCGAGTGCCGCGCCCCCGGCAGCTCGGAGGCCCTGCGCGGCGGGCTCTGCGGGCCGTGCCGGGGCGAGGTGGACACCCCACCCACGGGTCCGCCCGGCGCCGTCCCCACCGGCGGGGTGCGGGAGCGGATGGCCTCGGTCCGGGCGGGCCTGGTCCCGCGCCCGGACAGGACGTCCTGGTCCCGCGGCCGCGGCTGAGCCCACGCCCGCCCCACCGCCGTCCGGGGCATGCTCGGGACGTCCCGTATGCCGGCGGCGTCCGGTGGGTGGGCCCGCACGGCGTACATCCACACCAGCGGATCGTGTCCACACCAGCGGATCGTGCATTCCGCATGCGGCGAACGACCGGCGGACGGCCTCCCCGACGTACCAGGCCGCCCCCTGCGCGAACGGGTCACGCCGACGCCGTCGGACCGGCCGTCCGCCCCGGCGCCCACCGACACCCCGTCCGGGCAGACGAGCACCCCCGCCGGGAGTGACAGCCCGGCCCCGCCGCCCGCCCACCACCCGGACGGCGGCCTCGCCGACACGGGTACCGGCACGCCCGTCGGGCTGATCGCGGGCATCGCCGCCGCGCTCGCCGTCGCGGGCGGGGCCCCCACTGGTGGATGCGCCGCCGCAGGTCCGGCACCGGCTGCACCGTCAGCCGGAACGACGTCGGCCCCCCGGGACGAATCCCGGGGGGCCGACGTCGTTCAGGTACTGCGGGTCCTGCGTGGAACTGCTGATCCGGGGATCAGAAGTCCATGTCACCGCCCGGCATGCCGCCCGGAGCGGCCGCGGCGGCCTTCTCCGGCTTGTCGGCGATGACGGCCTCGGTGGTGAGGAAGAGCGCGGCGATGGACGCGGCGTTCTGCAGGGCGGAGCGCGTGACCTTCGCCGGGTCGATGATGCCCTCGGCGATCATGTCGACGTACTCGCCGGTCGCGGCGTTGAGGCCGTGACCGATCGGCAGGTTGCGCACCTTCTCGACGATGACGCCACCCTCGAGACCACCGTTGACGGCGATCTGCTTGAGCGGGGCCTCCAGCGCGAGCTTCACGGCGTTGGCGCCCGTGGCCTCGTCACCGGTCAGGTCGAGCTTCTCGAAGACGGCCGAGGCCTGGAGCAGAGCCACGCCACCACCGGCGACGATGCCCTCCTCGACGGCGGCCTTGGCGTTGCGCACCGCGTCCTCGATGCGGTGCTTGCGCTCCTTGAGCTCCACCTCGGTGGCGGCGCCGGCCTTGATGACGGCCACGCCGCCGGCCAGCTTCGCGAGGCGCTCCTGGAGCTTCTCGCGGTCGTAGTCCGAGTCGGAGTTCTCGATCTCGGCACGGATCTGCTTGACGCGACCCTGAACCTGGTCGCTCTCGCCGCCACCGTCGACGATCGTCGTCTCGTCCTTGGTGATGACGACCTTGCGGGCGGTGCCCAGCAGGTCCAGGCCGGCGTTCTCCAGCTTGAGACCGACCTCCTCGGAGATGACGGTGCCACCGGTGAGGATGGCGATGTCGCCGAGCATGGCCTTGCGGCGGTCACCGAAGCCCGGAGCCTTGACGGCCACGGACTTGAAGGTGCCACGGATCTTGTTGACGACCAGGGTCGACAGGGCCTCGCCCTCGACGTCCTCCGCGATGATCAGCAGGGGCTTGCCCGACTGCATGACCTTCTCGAGCAGCGGAAGGAGGTCCTTCACGTTGCTGATCTTGGAGTTGACGATCAGGATGTACGGGTCGTCGAACGACGTCTCCATACGCTCCATGTCGGTGGCGAAGTACGCCGAGATGTAGCCCTTGTCGAAGCGCATACCCTCGGTGAGCTCCAGCTCCAGACCGAAGGTCTGGGACTCCTCGACGGTGATGACGCCTTCCTTGCCGACCTTGTCCATAGCCTCGGCGATCTTGGCGCCGATCTCGGTGTCAGCAGCGGAGATGGAGGCGGTGGAGGCGATCTGCTCCTTGGTCTCCACGTCCTTCGCCTGCTCCAGCAGAGCGGCGGAGACGGCCTCGACGGCCTTCTCGATGCCACGCTTGAGAGCCATCGGGTTGGCACCCGCGGCGACGTTGCGCAGACCCTCGCGGACGAGAGCCTGGGCGAGAACGGTGGCGGTGGTCGTACCGTCGCCGGCGACGTCGTCCGTCTTCTTGGCGACCTCCTTGACCAGCTCCGCACCGATCTTCTCGTACGGGTCCTCGAGCTCGATCTCCTTGGCGATGGAAACACCATCGTTGGTGATCGTGGGCGCGCCCCACTTCTTCTCGAGGACGACGTTACGGCCCTTGGGGCCGAGGGTGACCTTGACGGCGTCGGCGAGCTGGTTCATCCCGCGCTCGAGACCGCGCCGTGCCTCCTCGTCGAACGCGATGATCTTGGCCATGTGAAGTGGTCCTCCCGGACTGATGGGGTCTCCCCTGCTCGAACGCAGTTGAGAGCTTGGGGAAGGATTTCTCCGGACCGAGAGGCGCCCGCGACGGACGGCCAGCGTGCCCAGTGGTTCCCTGCCCCACCGGACCTGCGGGCCTCACCGGCCCGGTCCACGTTCTGTCACTCTCACCTGGAGAGTGCTAACGCCAATGATTAGCACTCGACCCCTTCGAGTGCAAGCGCCTTCGAGGACGGCTCGCTGAGGGCGAAGGCGCGGACGACGGGTGGGAGCGGGCGTCCGCCCCGGTATCCGCACAGCCCCGAGGCGGCGTGCCGAGGCGCGCGGGGGGCGCCCGCCCGGCCCGTGACGCGCCCGAAGACGCCGCACTCCGCACGCAGGGAGGCGCCCGGCACGCCGCACGCCACGCACGGACGCACGCGGGGCCCGTCCCCCCGAGGAGGTACGGGCCCCGCGTGTGCGAGTAGTGTCAGTGTCGTCGGCCGACCGCGCCGCGCTCAGCCGACGGCGAGCTTGACCATGTCCGCCTGCGGCCCCTTCTGGCCCTGCGAGATCTCGAATTCAACTCGCTGACCCTCTTCGAGGGTGCGGTATCCGTCCATCTGGATCGCGCTGTAGTGGACGAAAACATCCGCACCACCGTCGACCGCGATGAAGCCGTACCCCTTCTCCGCGTTGAACCACTTGACGGTGCCCTGAGCCATGCCTAACTCCCCTATTACTGGCCCTTGCACAGGACCGCACTTCGCGGACCCGGGTCAAACTCACCCCCCGACAGGAGGGGGCGGCGTGCGCCGGAACGCGTCGACCGCGGCCGAATGTATCTGCCCAACTGCCCTCTGCAACAGGTCAATCGGACGAGAATTCTGGGCACACAGGAACGCCCGGACAGGGGTAACTCGCAGGATTCCAGGGCAACTCGGGCCAGACAAAGGCCACTTATGACGCAAGAAGCGCACGCACTTTGGCTGCTTCTGGTCGCGACCGGGCGCATTCTCATATGCGCATGGCATGGGCGGCTGCGGGGACTTCCCCAACTGTACCGCGCTCAACCATGCAGAATGACCCCCTCCGCTTCTCTCGCGGAGGGGGTCGTCATGGTCACATCGCGCAGCCGGCACGGACGTCCGGTGCCCGCCTCAGCCGCCGGCGACGGCCGGGATGATCGAGACGCCGGCACCGTCCGGCGTGGCCGCGTCCAGACCGCCCTCGAAGCGCACGTCGTCATCGTTGACGTACACGTTGACGAAGCGGCGCAGCTTGCCCTGGTCGTCCAGGACGCGGGCACCGATGCCCGGGTGGTTCCGCTCCAGGGACGCGATGACCTCGGAGAGGGTCGCACCCTCGGCCGGGACCTCGGACTGACCGCCCGTGTAGGTGCGGAGGATGGTGGGGATACGGACCTTGACGCTCATGTGGGTGCCTTCCTCGGGTCTCGGGTGGTCAGTTGGCGGCAGCGAGGCCCGCGTCGCGGAACGCGTCCAGGCTGGGCCGGATCGTGGCCGACAGGCCGGTCGTCGGGGCGACCGCGTCGAGCGTCTTCAGGCCGTCGCCGGTGTTCAGGACGACGGTGGTCAGGGACGGGTCGAGCAGACCGGCCTCGATCAGCTTCTTCGTCACGCCGACCGTCACCCCGCCCGCGGTCTCCGCGAAGATCCCCTCGGTGCGGGCCAGCAGCTTGATCGCGTCGACGACCTGCTCGTCGTTCACGTCCTCCACGGCACCGCCGGTGCGGCGGGCGATGTCCAGGACGTACGGGCCGTCGGCCGGATTGCCGATCGCCAGGGACTTGGCGATGGTGTTCGGCTTCTGCGGGCGGACCACGTCGTGGCCGGCCTTGAAGGCGGTGGAGACCGGGGAGCAGCCCTCGGCCTGGGCGCCGAAGATCTTGTACGGCTTGTCCTCGACGAGACCGAGCTTGATCAGCTCCTGGAGACCCTTGTCGATCTTCGTGAGCTGCGAGCCGGAAGCGATGGGGATGACGAGCTGGTCGGGCAGCCGCCAGCCCAGCTGCTCGCAGATCTCGTACGCCAGGGTCTTGGAGCCCTCGCCGTAGTACGGCCGCAGGTTGACGTTGACGAAGCCCCAGCCCTCGCCGAGCGGGTCGCCGATGAGCTCCGAGCAGAAGCGGTTGACGTCGTCGTAGTTGCCGTCGATGCCGACCAGCTCACCGCCGTACACCGCGGCCATGACGACCTTGCCCTGCTCCAGGTCGTGCGGGATGAACACGCAGGACCGGAAGCCGGCACGCGCCGCGGCGGCGCCCACCGCGCCGGCGAGGTTGCCCGTGGAGGAGCAGGAGAGCGTGGTGAACCCGAAGGCGCGGGCGGCCTCGACGGCGATGGCCACGACACGGTCCTTGAAGGAGTGCGTCGGGTTGCCGGAGTCGTCCTTCACGTACAGTCCGCCGGTCACGCCCAGCTCGCGGGCGAGGTTGTCGGCCTTCACCAGCTTCGTGAAGCCGGGGTTGATGTTGGGCTTGTCCGCGACGTCGGAGGGGACCGGCAGCAGCGGCGCGTACCGCCAGATGTTGTCCGGGCCCTCGGCGATGCGCTTCTTCAGCTCTTCGGGGGAGCCGCTCGGCAGGTCGTACGCCACTTCGAGCGGCCCGAAACAGGCCGCGCAGGCGAAGATGGGGCCGAGCTCGAAACGCTCGCCGCATTCGCGACAGGAAAGCGCGGCGGCGGGACCGAGGTCCACGGCGGAAGAATGGGTGTCGGCTGCAACTGTCTGCACGGCCATGATGGCGGAGGCCCTTTCTCCTCATCTTCCTTGCGACGTATTTCGCCACAAGACGGAATTGGCACCTTCCCCACCGTGACCTCGCGGTCGGCAGGAGGGTTGCCGGGACTTCGACGGGCCGTTCCCTCAGTCCCTCTGGATGAGCGCTGTGGCACCGGGTCGTGAACCCGGGCATTTGTTCGCGGACCTACCCCGACGTGCAAGGCTCATCCGCGTTGCTCAGACTGTAACCGACACGTCGGACGGTCGAACCAGTCGTCCGTACCGCGAGATGGATCACACCCAGGGAGAGACGACCGTGCCGGAAGAGATGGAACGCTGGTTGAGCAGGCGTTCCTGGTCAGCCGCCGATCGCCCGCTGGACCGGCTCGTGGCCGCCAGGACACAGGATCCGCACCGTACGACCGTCAGTGTCGTGCTGCCCGCGCTGAACGAGGAGGCGACGGTCGGAACGATCGTCGAGACGATCCGGCGCGAGCTCATGGAACGCGTCGCGCTGGTCGACGAACTCGTGGTGATCGACTCCGGCTCCACCGACCGCACCGCCGCCGTGGCCCGGGAGGCGGGCGCCCGGGTCGTGCACCGCGACGAGATACTGCCGCGCATACCCGCCGTCCCCGGCAAGGGGGAGGTGCTCTGGCGGTCACTCCTGGTGACCGAAGGTGAGATCGTCTGCTTCGTCGACGCCGATCTCAGGGAGTTCTCGCCGGACTTCGTCTCCGGCACCGTAGGCCCCCTCCTCACCGATCCCGGCGTGCACTTCGTCAAGGCGATGTACGACCGTCCGCTCAACGGAACCGCAGGTCAGGGCGGCCGGGTGACCGAGCTCATGGCCCGCCCCCTGCTCAACCTCCACTGGCCCCAGCTGGCCGGCTTCGTCCAGCCCCTGGGCGGCGAGTACGCGGTCCGCCGCTCCCTGCTGGAACAGCTGCCCTTCCCCGTCGGCTACGGGGTGGAGCTGGGCCTGCTCATCGACGCCCTGAACACGGTGGGGCTCGACGCCCTCGCCCAGGTCGACGTGGGCGAACGCAGGCACCGCCACCAGGACGGCCACGCGTTGGGCAGGATGGCGGCCACGATCTACCGCACGGCGCAGCTGCGGCTCGGCCGGGGCACCATCGTCCGGCCCGAGATCACCCAGTTCGAACGGGGCGAGGACGGATTCGTCCCGCGCACGTATCCCGTCGACACGGAGGAACGGCCGCCGATGCTCGGGATCACGGAGTACGCGGCCCGCCGCGCGGCCTGATTCCTCACGTTTATCACCTCCCCGATCGGGCTAGGTTCCGCACATGGTCTCCGAGCACGCAGCACAGGTCCTCGTCGCTTCCAACCGCGGCCCGGTGTCGTACTCGCTGCGCGACGACGGCTCCCTCGACTCCAAGCGCGGCGGGGGCGGCCTCGTCTCCGGGCTCAGTGCCGTCGAGGACAAGCTCTGGGTGTGCGCGGCCCTCAGCGACGGCGACCGCGAGGCGGTCCGGCGAGGACGGTCCGAGCCCGGCGTCCGCATGCTCGACATCGACGCCGAAGTCCATGCCGACGCGTACAACGGCATCGCGAACTCCGTGCTCTGGTTCGTGCACCACATGCTCTACCAGACCCCCGTCGAGCCGGTGTTCGACGCCGAGTTCCGTCGCCGGTGGGCGTCCTACGAGGCGTACAACCGGGCCTTCGCCGAGGCACTCGCCGAGGAGGCGGGCGAGGGCGCCGCCGTGCTGGTGCAGGACTACCACCTCTCGCTGGTGCCCGGCATGCTCCGCGAACTCCGTCCCGACCTGCGGATCGGGCACTTCACGCACACCCCGTGGGCGCCCGTGGACTACTTCCGGCTGCTGCCGGACGACATCGGGGAACAGCTGCTGCGCGGCATCCTGGGCGCCGACCGGGCCGCGTTCCTGACCCGCCGCTGGGCGGACGCGTTCATCGGCTGCTGCACGGAGATCCTCGGCGGGACCGGGCGCACCCGCATCGGGGCCCACGGGCTCGGCGCCGACGCGGAGTTCCTGCGCCGCCGCTCCCACGAGGCCGACGTGGACGCCTGGATGGAGACCCTGCGGGAACAGATCGGCGAGGGCCGTCGGACGATCGTGCGCGTGGACCGCACCGAACTGTCCAAGAACATCGTGCGCGGACTGCACGCCTTCCGGGCCCTGCTGGAGGAGCATCCGGAATGGCGCGAACGCGTGGTGCACGTGGCGTTCGCCTATCCGTCCCGGCAGGACCTCGCGGTGTACCGCGACTACACGGCCGAGGTCGAGCGGGTCGCCCACACCATCAACGCCGAGTACGGCACGGACGGCTGGACCCCGGTCCTGCTCCGCCTCGACGACGACTTCGCGCGCTCGCTGGCGGCCTACCGGCTGGCGGACGTGGCCCTCGTCAACCCCATCCGCGACGGCATGAACCTCGTCGCCAAGGAGGTGCCCGTCGTCTCCGACGACGGCTGCGCGCTGGTGCTCTCGCGGGAGGCCGGGGCCTACGAGGAACTCGGCGAGGACGCGGTCGTGGTCAACCCCTACGACGTCTCCGCCACGGCGGCGGCGCTGCACGAGGCGCTGACGATGGACGACGACGAGCGGGCGGCGCGCACCAAGCGGCTGGCCGCCGCGTCGACTTCGCTGCCGCCGCAGCAGTGGTTCCTCGACCAGCTGGACGCCCTCCGCACGGAGTAGCCCCCCGCCGCCTCCGCCTCCCTCTCCGTCCCCCGCCCCACGACGAGCGGGCGCGGTGTCACGCGCCGATGTGCCGGGCCAGTGAGGCGAGGTACTCGACGACCGCGGCGGGGCCGGGCAGCACCAGGTCGGCACGCTCGGCGAGTTCGGGGACCTCACTGCCGCTGCAGATCAGCAGGCCCTTGACGCCGGACGTCCGGAGCGTCTCGACGGCGGCGTACGCGGCGAGGTCACCGAGGTCGTCCCCCGCGTAGAGGACGGACCCGGCGCCCGTCTCCCGTACGTACTCCGCCAGCGCGACGCCCTTGTCCATGCCCGGGGGGCGCAACTCCAGTACCAGGCGGCCCGGTTCGACGATCAGGCCGTGCCGGGCGGCGAGGGCGGCCAACGGGCCGCGCAGGGCCTCGAAGGCGGCTCGCGGGTCGGTGGCGCGGCGGGTGTGCACGGCGAGCGCGTGACCCTTGTCCTCGACCCGGACGCCGTCCTCGTCCCCGGTCTCCGCCCCGGCCGCGCGCAGCACACCGGGGAGCTCCTCGCGGACGCCGGCGACGCCGGGGTCCGGCGCGGGGGCGTTCACGGTGCCGGTGACGGCGTCCCAGCGCTCGGCCCCGTAGTGCCCGAGGACGACGAGGTGGTCGAGGCCGGGCACGTCGGCGAAGCCCCCGTAGCGGACCGCGGTGCCGGCCGGCCGGCCGGTGATCACGGCGACCGAGCCGACCTTCGGTGCGAGCGCCGAGAGCGCCGGTACGGCGCCGGGGTGGGCGCGGGACTGCTCCGGGTCCGGGACGATCTCGGCGAGCGTGCCGTCGAAATCGAGCGCGACGACCGCGTGCTCGGGGCGGGCCAGCAACGCGGCGAGGCCTTCTCGGCCGGCCTGGGTGGTGGGGGTCGGGAGGGGGTGATCCGGAGTGCCCATGGTCCGAGCGTATCGGGAGGCCGGTCGGTCCTGACGGGGGCCCGCCCGAGGGCGGGCCCGTGCGGGTGGACGGGCCCGGAGCGGACGGGCCCGGAGCGGAGGGGCCCGGTGGGACTGACCTGGCGGGGGCAAGCCCTGTGGGAACGGACCTGACGGGGACGGACCCGGTGGGAACGGGCCTCGCGGGGACGACCCGGAGGGGACGGGGCCGGTGGACACGGGACCGCGGAGGACTCACGGCGGGGGCGGGCCTCGCGGCGACGACCCGGTGGACACGGGACCGCGGGGGGACTCACGGCGGGACCGACAGGGGCGGGCCTCGCGGGGACGGACCCGGAGGGAACGGGCCTCACGGCAGGGACTCAGTGGGGACGGTCCCGTGAGGGGAACGGACCCGATGGGAACAAGCCCTCGCGGGGACGGACCCGGAGAGAACGGGACCCGTGGACACGGGACCGCGGGAGACCCACGGCGGGACCGGCGGGGCGGACCTCGCGGCGACGGACCCGGAGGGAACGGGCCTCACGGCAGGGACCCGGTGGGAAGGACCCCGCGCCTCGAACGCCGGCGGGGCGGAGAGCGTCCCCGTACCGGCGGGCCGTGGGTGTCCCTCCCCAGCAGGCACGCGGGGCGTGCACCCGCCCCGCACGGGGCGGGCCGTCTCAGCGGCGGTTGCGGCGGGCTTCCCGGACCCGGCGGAGGCGGTTGACCGTCACCGGGTCCTCCGCCAGGGCGCGGCGGTCGTCCAGGAGCGCGTTGAGGAGCTGGTAGTAGCGCACCGGCGAGATGCCGAGCTGCTCCCGGATCGCCCTTTCCTTCGCGCCGGGGCCCGGCCAGGAGCGCCGCTCGACGGCGAGGACCGCGCGTTCCTGGTCGGACAGCGGGGCAGCGGGGTCGGCGGTCATATCAACCAACCTACTCCGCGCTCTCCGCCTCCCGCGCCCTGGTCGCGATGGAGTTCAGCACGCTCTCCGGGGTGCCGTTCGGCTCGACCGCGGAGCCGATGTCCCCCTTGATCGCCTCGCTGACCTGCGCCCAGGAGGTCTTGCCGAACGGGTACAGCTGGGAGTTCGGCAGTGCCTGCAGGAACTCGTGCAGCGCCTTGTGCTTGTCGTCGGCCTCCATCGCCGCGGAGGCGCTGCCGGTCACGGGCAGCAGGTCGTACCGGTCGGCGAAGGCCAGCACGTTCTCGTCGTCGTAGGCGAAGTCCAGGAACTTGCCTATCTCCACGCGGTGGCCGTTCTGCTTGAAGCCCATCATCCAGTCGGCGACGCCCATCGAGCCCTCGGTCGGCCCCTCCGGTCCGGGGAGGGGGACCATGCCCACCTCGACACCCTTCTTCTCGGCGTCCTGCATGAGCGTCGGGTGGCCGTTGAGCATGCCCACCTCACCGTCGGTGAACGCCTCGAACGCCTTCGCCCGGTCGAGCTCGCCGGGTGCGACGGGCCCGGTGAGACCCTTCCCGACGAGGTCGTCCCGCAGCCACTCCAAGGTCTCTATGTTGGCCGGGGAGTTGATGTCGTAGTTGCCGACCTCGTCCGTGTAACCGCCACCGCCGCTGAGCAGCCACATCAGGGTCTCGGCCTGGGACTCCTCCTGGCCGAGCGGCAGGGCGAAGGGGTACGTCACTCCGCGCGCCTTGAGCACGGAGGCGTCGCTGCGGATGTCGTCCCAGGTCTGCGGGGCGTCGATCCCCGCCTTCGAGAAGAGGCCCTTGTTGTAGAAGAGGAGCCGGGTGCTGGCGACGAACGGCAGCCCGTACACGGTGCCCTCGACCTTGCCCGCGTCGCTGAGCGAGGGAAGGAAGTTGGACGCGGTGCGGATGGCGAGCATCTCGTCGGCGGAGTAGAGCTTGCCGGCCTTGGCGTAGTCCGCGTAGGCGCCGATCTGGGCGATGTCGGGGGCCTGGCCCGCCTTCACCATCTCCGCGACCTTCCGGTCGACGTCCTTCCAGGAGTAGACGTGGACGTCCACGTCGATCCCCGGGTTGTCCGCCTCGAACTTCTGGGCGAGGCCGTTCCAGTACTTCTCGGAGCTGTTCTCCGCGCCGGTGCCGTAATCGGCCGCGACGAGCTTCAGCGTCACGTCACCCGAACCGCTCTCGGACCCGCACCCCGACAACGTCGCCGTCATGCCGAGTGCGGCCACCACCGCGGTCAGACCTACAAAGCGCCGCTGCACAGCCCTGCCACCCCTACGTTCGTCCCGCGCCGATCACCGCCGTGCGGTGACCCGTGATCCTGTCCGATGACCGACCCGGAGGTCTACACCACCGTGGTACCGATTCCGCAATCTAGCAGGGGCGTTTTGTATGGGTGCTCAACAAACCAGGCTAGTGGACTAGACCTTTTAGGGGTCGTCGGGCGAAACTGTCTCCCGTGAGACACGTCATCGCCCTCGATGTGGGCGGCACAGGAATGAAGGCCGCACTGGTCGGGGAAGACGGCACCCTGCTCCACGAGGCACGCCGGGCCACCGCCAGGGAACGCGGTGCCGAGGCCGTCGTGGACACCATCCTCGGCTTCGTCGCGGACCTGTACGCGTACGGCGGTGACCACCTCGGCGAAGGGGCCGTCGCCGCCGGGGTCGCCGTACCCGGCATCGTCGACGCGGAACGAGGCGTCGCCGTCTACGCCGCCAACCTCGGCTGGCGCGACGTACCACTGCGGAAGCTGATCGGCGAGCGGCTCGGCGGCATACCCGTCGCACTCGGCCACGACGTCAGGACCGGCGGACTGGCCGAAGGCCGGATCGGCGCGGGCAGGGGCGCCGACCGCTTCCTGTTCGTGCCGCTGGGCACCGGGATCGCCGGGGCCATCGGCATCCGCGGCACCATCGAGGCGGGAGCCCACGGGTACGCGGGCGAGATCGGCCACGTCGTCGTCCGGCCGGACGGCCCCGACTGCGGCTGCGGCCAGCGCGGCTGCCTGGAGACGCTCGCCTCCGCGTCCGCGGTCTCCCGCGCCTGGGCCGCCGCGTCCGGCGACCCGGAGGCCGACGCCGCAGACTGCGCGAAGGCCGTGGCGTCGGGTGACCCCGCGGCCCGGCGCGTCTGGCAGAACGCCGTCGACGCGCTCGCCGCCGGGCTGGTCACGGCCCTCACCCTGCTGGACCCCGGCACGCTCATCATCGGTGGCGGTCTCGCCGAGGCCGGGGAAACCTTGTTCACACCACTGCGTGCGGCCGTCGAGGAACGGGTCACGTTCCAGAAACTGCCTCACATCGTCCCGGCGGCCCTCGGGGACACCGCCGGATGCCTGGGCGCAGGGCTGCTCGCCTGGGATCTTCTCTCCACGGAGGTATCCGCCTGATGGCCGGACGCGCAGACAGCACAGTTCTCGCAGGGGCCCGGGTGGTACTGCCCACCGGGACCGTGGAGAACGGCCGGGTGATCGTCGAGGGCACCCGGATCGCCGGCAGTACGCCGGAGGGCGCCCGGACCGTCGACCTCACGGGCCACTGGGTGGTCCCCGGCTTCGTGGACATGCACAACCACGGCGGCGGCGGCGCGTCCTTCGCCACGGGCACCGCCGAGGACGTCCTGACCGGCGTCCGCGCCCACCGCGCGCACGGCACCACGACCGTCGTCGCCTCCACCGTCACCGGCGACATGGACTTCCTCGCCCGGCAGGCCGGCCTGCTCTCGGAACTGGTGGAGCAGGGCGAGCTCGCCGGGGTCCACTTCGAGGGCCCCTTCATCGCACCGTGCCGCAAGGGCGCGCACAGCGAGGCACTCCTCCGCCACCCCGACCCCTCCGAGGTCCGCAAGCTGCTCGACGCGGCACGCGGCACCGCGAAGATGGTCACCCTCGCCACCGAACTGCCGGGCGGCATCGAGTCCGTGCGGCTGCTCGGCGAACACGGGGTGATCGCCGCCGTCGGGCACACCGACGCCACGTACGAACAGACCGTCGAGGCCATCGAGGCGGGCGCGACCGTCGCCACGCACCTCTACAACGCGATGCCCGCGCTCGGCCACCGCGCACCGGGCCCGATCGCCGCCCTCCTGGAGGACGAGCGGGTCACCGTCGAGCTGATCAACGACGGCACGCACCTGCACCCCGCCTCCCTGGAACTGGCCTACCACCACGCGGGCGCCGACCGGGTCGCCCTGATCACGGACGCCATGGACGCGGCCGGTGCCGGCGACGGCCACTACGAACTCGGCCCGCTCGCCGTCGAGGTCAGGGACGGCGTCGCACGCCTGGTGGAAGGCGGCTCGATCGCGGGATCCACCCTGACCCTGGACACCGCGTTCCGCCGGTCCGTGACGCTCGACGGGATCTCCGTCGACGACGTCGTACGGTCCATCTCCGCCACCCCGGCACGCCTGCTCGGCCTGTACGACAGGGTCGGCTCCCTCGACCCGGGCAAGGACGCCGACCTGGTCGTCCTGGACGCGGACTTCACGGTGAAGGGCGTCATGCGCCGCGGGGAGTGGATCATCGAGCCGCAGCCCGGCCGGTGACCGTGACGCCGGTGACGGCGGACTGAACACGTAACGAAGAGACGGCGGTTGTCCGGCAGGCCTGGGACGGCCGCCGCCTCTTTGGCATGATCATCGGGAGGCGCCGCGAGGAGACGGCGCGCAGGGAGCGACCGAGGAACCGGGGGCCGGTGCAGGTGATACTGACCGTCACGCTGAACGCCGCACTCGACCTGACGTACACCGTCCCCGCCCTGGTCCCGCAGACCAGCCACCGGGTCGAGGACACCTGCGAACGCCCCGGCGGCAAGGGCCTCAACGTCGCCCGCGTACTGACCGCACTGGGCCACGACACCGTGGTCACCGGCTTCGCGGGCGGCGCCACCGGAGCCGTCCTGCGCGGGCTGCTCGGCACGCTCCCCCACGGCCCCGCCGGCGCCCGCCTCACCGACGCCCTCGTCCCCGTCGCCGGGAACACCCGCCGCACCCTGGCCGTCGTCGACCGGTCCACCGGCGACACCACCCAGCTCAACGAACCCGGCCCGCACATCGACGCCGGCGAATGGGCCGCCTTCCTCGGCAGGTACGCCGAACTCCTCACCGGCGCCCACGCGGTCGCCCTCTGCGGCAGTCTCCCGCCCGGCATCCACGTCGGCGCCTACGCGGAACTCGTCCGGCTCGCCCGCTCCGCCGGGACACCCGTCCTCCTGGACACCAGCGGCGAACCGCTGCGCCGCGGCATCGCCGCCCGCCCCGACCTCGTCAAGCCGAACGCCGACGAGCTCGCCCAGCTCACCGGGGCACGCGAGCCGCTGCGCGCCACCCGCGACGCCCGCCGCAGAGGCGCGCACAGCGTCGTCGCCTCGCTGGGCGCGGAAGGCCTGCTCGCCGTCACCGCCGACGGCGTCTGGCGGGCCGCGCCGCCGTCCGCGGTCCGGGGCAATCCGACGGGCGCGGGCGACTCCGCGGTGGCCGGACTGCTGTCGGCCCTCGCCGAGGGGCTGGACTGGCCGGACCGGCTGGCGCGGGCGGTGGCCCTCTCCACCGCGACCGTACTGGCGCCCGCGGCAGGCGAGTTCGACCGCGGGGCGTACGAGCAGCTGCTGCCGCGCGTCACCGTCGCAGCCCACGCACCCGCTGCCTGAACCGGCACCCCCGACACCTCGGCCCGGCCGGCCCGGCGCCCCCGGACACGCGCGTGCCCCGGCTCGCGGGGCGAGACCGGGGCACAGCGGCGGCACCGGAGCGGCAAAGCTACTTGGTGTGGCCCGACTTGAGTTCCAGCTGGTCGAGGTTGGCGTCGCACGAGTCGCCCTCACGGCACGACAGCATCAGCGTGTTCGACCCCTTCTTGAGCTGGACCCACGCGTACGTGTTCGTCCAGCCCTTCTCCAGGTCGCCCTCCGCGGCATGCGCGAAGTTCTTCATGTTGATGGAGCGGGGCTCCTCGTCGTTGACCGTCAGGGACGTCTTGGCGTCCCTGCCGGGCACGCCGTACGTCACGAACAGCGTGTACGGGCCGTCCGCCGGCACATCGACCGTCCAGGTCGCCGACCGGCCGACCTCGTTGAGGCTGATGTACTGGCCGTTCGCACCCTTGGCTCCCTCGACCGAGTTGTCCAGGGCCGCCGTGCCTCCCAGCGTCAGCGTCGCCGCGTCCTGCTTGGGCAGCTGGACCGGCTGGTCGGACGGCTTCGTGGACTTCTCCGGCTTCGGGGACTCCTCGACCTCGCCCCCGGGACCGGCCGACGTGCCGGCCTCGTCCTTCTTCTTGTCACCCGTGTCGTCGCCCGTCATCAGCGCGGCGCCGATACCGATGAGCACCACCGCCACCACGGCCACCGCGGCGATCAGCATCGCCTTGGTGTTGGGGCCGCCACGGCCCGGTCCCGCACCACGGCCACCGCCCTGCGGTCCGGACTGCGCCGAGGGCGCACCGCCCGGATAGCTCTCCGGGGCCGCGTACTGCGGATGCGGCTGCCCGTACGCCTGCTGCGGCGGGGGCTGCTGGCCGTAGGCCTGCTGCGGCGGTACCTGTCCGTAGGAGCGCTGACGCTCACCGACGGTACGCACCTGGTTGTACGAGGTTCTGGGCACGCCGGGCTGCGCGGCGGCCGGCCCGGGGTAGCCGTAACCACCCTGGCCGGGCGGCTGCGCGCCTGCCGCCTGCCCGTCCGCGTACAGATAGCCGAACGGATCGTCGTCCTCGGGCTTGCTCGCGCCGTTGTTCCCGGCCGTCATCCCTGGGTCACTCCTCACCATGTCGCCAGCCGTCGCCGACCGGCCGAGCCTACCCCGAACGGAGCACGCGCCGAATTGCCCTCGGGTACCCCGGAAACGGGGTGTGGTACGGGGACAGCGGCGGTGTGAACGTCAGCCGGCTCTGCGGTGAACCTTCGACCTGGACCGCTTCTCCACGTACATCCGCTGGTCGGCGGAGTGCAGGACCTCTTCCTCGGTCATGCCGCACTCGGCCCAGCCGATACCGAAACTCGCCCCGACCCTGACTGCCCGGCCGTCCACCCGGATGGGCGGAATGATGGCGTTACGCAAGCGTACGGCCAGGTCCGCGGCGTCGGCCTCCCCCAGACCGTCCGCGAGGACGACGAATTCGTCACCTCCGAGCCGCGCGACGGTGTCCCCGTCCCGTACACAGGTGGTGAGCCGCCGGGCGACCTCGATGAGAACCGCGTCACCCGCGTGGTGCCCGAAGCGGTCGTTGATCGATTTGAAGCCGTCGAGGTCGCAGAAGAGCACCGCGAGCCCCTTCGTACCGTCGTCCCGCTCCGGATGGGGAGCCACGGTGTGCACGTGGTGGTCGTAGGGGCCGGTGCCCGGCAGGCCGTCCGCCTCGTACCCGTCGGCCCGGTAGCCGTGCGGGGAGGTGGCCTCGATGTCCCCGTAGGCGGCGTCCAGCGCCTCGACCGCCATGGAGGTGCCCGTCGAGTGGGGCCTCTCGCACAGCCGGGCGCTGAGCCGGGCGCGCAGCTCCGCACTGTTGGGCAGGCCGGTGAGCGCGTCGTGCGAGGCGCGGTGCGCGAGGTGCAGTTCGTTGCGCTTGCGCTCCTCGATGTCCTCGACGTGGGTGAGCAGGAACCGCGGGCCGTCGGCCGTGTCGGCGACGACGGAGTTGCGCAGCGACACCCAGAGGTACGTGCCGTCCCTGCGTCCGAGCCGCAGCTCCGCCCGCCCGCCCTCGGCCGACGTGCGCAGCAGGGTCCCGATGTCCTCGGGGTGGACCAGGTCGGCGAAGGAGTAGCGGCGGAGGACGGACGCCGGCCGACCCAGCAGGCGGCAGAGCGCGTCGTTGGTCCGCAGGAGCCGGCCGTGCTGGTCCCCGCCCATCTCGGCGATGGCCATCCCGCTGGGGGCGTATTCGAACGCCTGGCGGAAGGATTCCTCACTGGCCCGCAGCGCCTGCTGCTCGCGCTCCAGCCGGACCAGGGCACGCTGCATGTTTGCTCGGAGACGGGCGTTACTGATCGCAATCGCCGCCTGGGAGGCGTACATCTGGAGCGCCTCACGGCCCCAGGCGCCCGGGCGGCGGCCGTTGCGCGGCCTGTCGACGGAGATGACGCCCAGGAGGTCCTGACCTCCGCCGGACGCGTACATCGGGGCGTAGAGACGGTCCAGGGGGTGCCACTCGTCCTCGAAGCGCGGCTCGGGCCCCTCGGTGTGCCACTGCGGTACGTCGTCGTCGAGGAGGACCCAGCCCTCGGTGTGCGGTATGAACCGGAGCCCGTCCCACGCCTCGCCCATGGAGAGCCGGCGGTCCCACGAATCACGCGAGCCGACACGGCCCGTGATCAGGGCTTCCGCGGCGGAGTTGCCGGCGAAGGCGGCGACGACGAGGTCACCGTCGGGGCGGACCAGGTTGACGCAGCCCAACTCGTAGCCGAGACCGGCGACGATGCCGTCGGCTACGGCCTGCAGCGTGTCCGCCAGACTCCGCGCCGTGTTGAGATCAGCGACGGCCTGGTGCAGCTGCCGCATGGTCGCAAGGCGGACGTACGGCTCCGACTCGGCCTCCATTGCTCGCACTCCCCGAGACCTCGACAGCAACTCCAGGTTTCATATCGACGTACTTGTTGCAGTGTCACGGTCACTGAATCACAGTGCGCTGCGCACCCGGTACACAGGGTCAACAAATACCGCCCTCTGTGACTCAAGTCACAACGCGGAGTACTGGGTTCCGAGATGCCCGCGAGACCGCCATTTTCTTTCTGGATGCAAATCTGCTCTGCATACCGATGGTCCCGGGGTCCTAGGACCTGCCTGGTCCCCTGGCCCGATGCGAGGGCGCCCCACGCGGCACTAGCGTGCCTGGTGTGCTGCAGAAGACGTCCCACGCCCCGCGCCCCGAAGCCGTCCCCCATGCTGAAGGGGTGAGCAACGACCGTTTCCGTGCCGCCCTGTCCCGTCTGGCCGCGGGCGTGGTGCTGATCACCGCCCAGGAATCGCCGCTCGACGAGCACGGCCGCGGCGAGGACGTCGGGATGACCGCGACCGCCTTCGTGTCGGTCTCCCTGGACCCGCCGCTGGTCATGGTGAGCCTGCGCAACGACTCACGGATGGACGACCTGCTCGCCGAGCAGCCCCTGTGGGCGGTCTCCGTACTGGCGGAGAGCCAGCGGCAGATCGCGGGACGGTTCGCCATGAAGGGCAGGATCAGTGACCGGCTGCTGTTCGAGGACCTCCCTTATGTACGCGGCGAGGTCACGGACGCCCCGCTGATCGGCGGCGCACTGGCCACGCTGGAGTGCCGGACGGAGCAGCGGGTGACGGCCGGCGACCACACGTTGGTGATCGGCCGGGTGCTGACGGCGGAGCTGCCCAGCGCGGAGGGCGAACCTCTGACGTACTTCAAGGGGCGCTACCGGCGCCTGGGGTGACGGGCGGGGGGCTCGGGGGCTCACTCCCGCGCCTGCGTGACCTGCCGCCGCACGGCGGCGCCTCCACCGCCGTGCCCGTACGGGAGCGCGTCGGCGCCTGCGCCGCGGCGGCGTACGCATGCGCCCGGACGACGACGGCTGCGAGTGCTCCCCGTACCTCGCGCGCGGACGCCGCCGGCCGCGCGGCACTCCCCGTATCTACCTCGCGCGCTGCCGCCGACGCCGGCACGGCGCTTCCCGTACCCCGCGCACGGACACCGCCGCCTGTGCAGCGCTTTCCGTACCCCGCGCACGGACACCGCCGCCTGTGCAGCGCTTTTCGTACCTCGCGCACGGACACCGACCCTTCACAGCGGTGCCCGAACGCCGGCGCACGGACGGCGCCGCGCGTACGCGCCTACCAGTCGCGGCCGGAGCGTCCGCGTTTGGTGTCGCCACGCTGCTTCTTCTCGCGCAGGCGGCGTTCGTTGATGCCCCGCGGGATCTTCTTCTTGAGGCGCGGCTTGGGCGGCGGGGCGGTCGCCTCCGCCAGAAGCGCGGCGAGCCGGACGGCGGCCGTCTCGCGGTTGCGCCACTGGGAGCGGTGTTCGGAGGCGCGTACGGACACGACCCCGCCCACCAGCCTGCCCGCCAGGCGTTCGAGGGCACGCGCCTTCCAGACCTCGGGCAGCGCCTCGGTCGCGGCGAGGTCGAAACGGAGTTCCACCTGGGAGTCGCTGGTGTTGACGTGCTGCCCGCCGGGCCCGGAGGACCGCGAGAAACGCCACATGAGTTCGGCCTCCGGCAGGGAGACCGAACCGCGGATGACATAGGGCCCGGACATGACACCCATAGTCTCCGGCCCACAGGCCGTTCGTCACCTTGTTTCGCGGTCGTTCGACCAGAAGTTCGGCAAAGAAAGTAAAGCGAGCTGGAACCTCGTGGTCCCCCGCCTGCGTTAGGACGGGTGACGGTAGCTTTCGTGATGGCACGAAGCCCGCACACGACGAGGAAAGGGACTTCCCATGGCAGTAAGCCTGTCCAAGGGCGGCAACGTCTCGCTCACCAAGGAGGCACCGGGCCTGACCGCCGTCACGGTCGGCCTCGGCTGGGACGTCCGCACCACCACCGGCACCGACTTCGACCTCGACGCCTCGGCGATCGCGGTCAACACCGCCGGCAAGGTCCACTCCGACGCACACTTCGTCTTCTTCAACAACAAGTCGACGCCGGACCAGACCATCGTCCACACCGGTGACAACGTCACGGGCCAGGGCGAGGGCGACGACGAGCAGATCAACGTCAACCTGGCGGGCCTCCCGGCGGACATCGACAAGATCGTGTTCCCGGTGTCCATCTACGACGCCGAGTCGCGCGGCCAGAACTTCGGCCAGGTGCGGAACGCCTTCATCCGTATCGTCAACCAGGCCGGCGGCACGGAGATCGCGCGCTACGACCTGAGCGAGGACGCCGCCACCGAGACCGCCATGGTCTTCGGCGAGCTCTACCGCAACGGCGCCGAGTGGAAGTTCCGCGCGGTCGGCCAGGGCTACGCCTCGGGCCTGCGCGGCATCGCCCAGGACTTCGGCGTCAACCTCTGAGGTAACGACCGTCCCACGGAACCCCCGGCCGGCCCCGCCGGCCAGGGGTTCCGCAGGTCCGCCCCTCCCGCAGGTTCGCCCCCTCCTGCCGCGCGCCGCACGCCGCTCCCGGTGCTCCGCACGCCTCCCAGAGCCGCGCGGGCCCGGCTTCCAGGACCGGACCGGCCGTCTCCCGCGCCGACGGAGCCCCGGCCGGGCGGCCTCCGGGACCGGCCCTGCCCGGACCGGTCACCGGGCATGACACCATCTGAGCGTGCTCGACATCGGCTACTCCCTCTCCCGGCGCTTCCCGGACCCCCCGCAGACCGACTACCGCCGCGCGGACGTCCGCGCCCTGCGGCACGACCTGTTCTCCGGGGACGTCTACCTCGCCGACACCACGGCGGACCGCGAAGTATCCACAGCCTGGGGATGGGTGCCCGTACTGGACTTCGCCTGGGCACTCTGCGACATCGTCGAGCAGATCGACCAGGACCCCCGGGGTAACCGGTCCCACCGGCAGCAGTACGCCGAGCTCGACTTCACCGAATCCTCCGACCGCATGCTCTTCGAGCGCCGCTTCGGCTGGGTGGACGTCGAGGCCGACTGGATGCCCGGCGACGAGCCCCCGCTCACCTTCAGCCACTCCGCCCTGCGCCGCGAAGCCCGCGACTTCCTCCACGACCTGATCGCCGACCTGGCCGACATGCACGAAGGCCTCGCCGACAACCCCGTCATCTGGGACCTGCAGGCCCGCTTCCCCCGCCTCTGAACCCCGGCCCCCGCCAACCGCCCCGGCGCCGGGCCGCTACGACTCCACCCGCACCCCGATCTGCGCCGCGAACGCCGGAGCCAGCTCCATCAGCTGGGACGGGCTGATCACCGCCCCCGCCAACCGCTCCACGCCCCGCGCGATGTCCAGCTCGGTGACCGTCCGCAGATCGACCGACTCCATCCGGACAGCGCTGAAATCGGCCCGCCTCAGCACACAGTCACGGAACTCCACGCGGACGAGCTGCGCGCCCCCGAAATCCGGCTCGGCCAGCACACACCCCTCGAACACGACGTCCTTGAGCCGCGCCCTGCGCAGATTCAGGTAGTCGATCTTCCCGCCGCGCACGAGCACCCGCTCCAGCACCGCACCGTGCAGCTGCGTCCCGCCCAGCCGCGCGTCCACGATCTCCACATCCCGCAGTGACGCCCCGGCCAGGTCCGTGCCCACCCCCCGGACGCCCGTCAGCACGGAATCGATGAACCGGGACCGCACCAGCTCCGCCCGGTCCAGCGCGCACCCCCGCAACGCGCAGTCCATGAAGCGCGCACCCGCCCCCGAGGCGTCCGCCAGATCCACCTCCTCGAAGCGCACCCCGTCGTAGTCCCCGTCGGGCTCCAGCCCCTCACCGTCGTACGCCACGAGCGCCGGCAAACGGACCTCCGGCCGCCGGGCCACCGCCACCGCCCCCTTCCCGTCCGCCCTCGCGCCCCCGCGGCCTCCACTGCTTCTCCCTGCCATGCCCTCATCGTGACGCACGCCACTGACAACATCCCCGCCGTCGATGTCACACACCCGCCCCGCCGATCCGTCACAGACGCAGAAGCGCCCACCGCGAGGAGACGAGCCATGCAGCGCATCCACATCGTCGGCGGCGGCCTCGCCGGACTCACCGCGGCCGTCACCGCCGCCGAGTGCCGGGCCCAGGTCACCCTCCACGAAGCCCACCACACCCTCGGCGGACGGGCCAGGACCGCCGAAGGGCCCTACCTCACCAACGAGGGTCCGCACGCGCTGTACCGCGGCGGTCCGCACTGGGCCTGGCTGAAGCAGCGCGGTCTCCTCGGGCCCCTCGCCTCCGCACCGCTCTTCGAGGGCACCCGCTTCCTCTTCCACCGGGACGGCGCCCTGCGCAGGGTTCCGCCCCTCGGCCTGCTCCGTCTCGCCCGCCGCCGCCACGCCCCCGTCGACACGGACTTCCTCAGCTGGGCCACCGGGCAGACGGACGAAGAGACGGCCCGCGCCGCCGCGCACTACATGGGCGTGGCCCTCTTCCACCACGACCCCGGCTCGCTCTCCGCCGCCTTCGTCCAGGAACGCCTCCGCCGCGCCACGGCGCTGCCTCCCGAGGCCCGCTACCCCGTCGGCGGCTGGGCCCAGCTCGTCGACCGGATGGCCGCCCGGGCCTGGAACCTCGGCGTACGCGTCGAGACGACCCGGCGCGTCGACGCCTCCGCCCTGGCCGGGCTCGCCCGCACCGGCCCGGTCATCGTCGCGACCCACCTGGACTCGGCCCGGACGCTGCTCGACGACCCCTCCCTGACGTGGGACAGCGGCCGCACCACCCTCGTCGACCTCGCGGTACGGACCCGGCGCGGCGACCCGTACATCCTCTCCGACCTCGACGCACCCGGCTGGATCGAGCGGTTCACCGCCTCCGACCCCACCCTGGCGCCCCACGGCGAGCAACTCGTCCAGGGCCAGATCCCCCTTGCCCCGGGCACCCCGCGCGCCGAAGCCGTCCGACGCGCCGAGCATCTCCTCGACCTCGGCTTCCCGGGCTGGCGCACCCGCACCACCTGGCGCCGCGAAGCCCTCGCCTCCGGCCGCACCGGCGCCGTCGACCGGCCCGGCACCACCTGGCGCGACCGCCCGGCGATCGACCGCGGCGACGGCATCCTCCTCGCCGGCGACCAGGTGGCCGCCCCCGGACTCCTCAGCGAGGTCTCCTTCACCAGCGGCATCGAGGCGGCCGTCCGGGCGCTGGAACTCCTCGGCACGGCACCCCGGGACACCGGACTTGACCTCAAGCGCAGTTGAGCACCGAGGGTGGGACGACCAACCGCCCAGTAACGGGGAGCACGCCGTGCACGCCATCCGTCTCCACGCCTTCGGCCCCGCCGAGAACCTCACCTACGAACGGACCGACGACCCCGAACCCGCCCCCGGCCAGGTACGTATCACCATCGCGGCGGCCGGTGTGCACCTCCTGGACACCGCCCTGCGCGGAGGAATGACCGGCTCGTTCCCGGTCCCCTGCCTGCCGACGATCCCTGGCCGGGAGGTCGCCGGCACCGTCACCGCACTCGGCAGGGGAACCGACCCCGCCTGGCTCGGGCGCCGCGTCGTCACCCACCTCGGTACGGCCCCCGGGGGCTACGCCGAACTGGCCGTCGCCGACGCCGGAAGACTCCACCTCGTCCCCGACGGACTCGGCGCCGCCGAAGCCGTCGCCATGATCGGCACCGGCCGCACCACTCTGGGCATCCGCCAGTTCACCGACCTCGGCCCCGACTCCGTCGCCGTCGTCCTCGCCGCCGCCGGCGGCATCGGCACGCTCCTCGTCCAGTCCGGGAAGAACGCCGGCGCCACCGTCATCGGCCTGGCCGGGGGCCCGGCCAAGGTCGCCCACGTCACCGCCGACGGAGCCGACCTCGCCGTCGACTACACCCTCCCCGACTGGCCCTGTCGGGTCCGCACCCACCTCGACGCCCTCGGCCGCGACGCCACCGTCGTCTACGACTCCGTCGGTGGCGACATCGCACGCGCCGCGACCGACCTGCTCGGCCGGGGCGGCCGGCACATCGCCTTCGGCTGGTCGGGGACGGGCCTCCGCGGCGGCGGACCCTTCACCCTCACCGACGCCGAACTCGCCGCACGCGGCCTCACCTCGCAGAACGTGCTCGGACCCGCCATGACCGAAAGGGCCGGCGGCCTACGGCCCCTGGAGACCGCGGCGCTCACCGAAGCGGCCTCCGGACGGCTCCGCCCCGCCGTCCAGCGCTACCCCCTCGCCGAAGCGGCCACCGCCCACCGCGCCCTCGAGAACCGCGGCACCATCGGCAAGGTGGTCCTCATCCCCTGACCACCGCTCACCGGCCCCCGAGCTCGGCCAGCGCCCCGTCCGTCAGCCGGTACACCGTCCACTCGTCCTGCGGACGAGCCCCCAGCGACTCGTAGAACGCGATGGACGGGGCGTTCCAGTTCAGCACCGACCACTCCAGGCGCCCGTACCCCCGGTCCACGCAGACCCGTGCCAGCTCCCTCAGCAGGGCCTTGCCGTAACCGCCCCCGCGCCGCTCGGGACGTACGTACAGATCCTCCAGGTACACGCCGTGCACCCCGCGCCACGTCGAGAAGTTGAGGAACCACAGCGCGAACCCGACCACTTCGCCGTCCTCCTCCGACACCGCCACATGCGCGTACGCTGCGGGCCGCTCCCCGAAGAGGGCCTCCCTCAGCTGCTCCTCGGTGGCGTTCGCCTCGTGGAGCGCCTTCTCGTACTCGGCCAGCTCCCGGACCATGGCATGCATGACGGGAACATCTGCGGTGGTAGCGACACGAATCATGAGCGCAGCCTAGACACGCAGGCCATCCGCCTCTCACATCCGCCCCAGCAACCGCCGCGCGATCTCCCCGTGGTCCGCCGGCAGCCGCGACTCCCCGCGCCCGATCCCCCACAGAGCGTTCTGCAGGACCCGACCCAGCGTCCACGCCCGCGCCCGCTCCCGGTCCAGGCCCAGCACGCCCGTCAGCAGATCGAACCGCCACAGGACCTCGGACGCGTCGAACCGGTTGCCCAGCGCCGGGAACAGCTCGAAACCCGGATCCCCCGCCAGGGGCTTCGGGTCGAGCGGCACCCACTCACCGGCCCGCCCCTCCTCCGCACGTCCGGCCAGGACGTTGTCGTGGTGCAGATCCCAGTGCAGCAGCCGGTCCCCCGGCTCCCCCGCCACCTCCCGCACCGCCGCCGCGCAGTCCAGGACCAACCGCCGCTCACTCTCGTCCACCAGCGAACCGGCCGCCCCCGGAGCCGCCTGCAGCATCCGCGCCACCATGTCCCCCAGCCGCCGCATCCCCACCGGAGCAGGTACGGCCACCAGCCGGGCCAGTGACGCCGCCAGTACCCGCACCGCCTCCCGGGCATCCGGTACGCCGGCCAACGACCGCCCCTCGTCGAGCCGTTCCAGCAGCATCGCCCCCGACACCACGTCGTACTCCAGCAACGTCACCGCCCCGGCCCCGGCCACGCCCCAGGCGCGCAGCGCGACCGGCTCGCCCACCGTCTCCTCGTCGACCGCCTGCAGCTTCAGCGCCGCCCGCCGCCCGTCCGCCTCCCGGACCACGGGGAGCACCAGCGCGCACATCCCGCACATCGCGGCCCCGTCCCGCCGCAGCCCCCACTCCTCCAGGAACCGCTCCGCCAGAACCGGCAACACGGCGACGAACTCCCGCCCCCGCTCCCCGTTCAGAGCGGTCTGGCGGGCCACCAACTCCTCCGGGACCTCGATCACGCCCGTAAGCGTAGGGGGCAGCACGACGAAACCCCCGGCCGCGCAGTACCTTCCCTCCAGCGACTCGGCTGCACACGGACAAGCAGGGGACACATGAGCACCGTCAGTACCGTCAACGGCGGCATATCGTTCTGGTACGCGCACGGGGGCACCCCGGTGCCCCGCGAACCCCTGCCCGGCGACACCACGGCCGACGTCTGCATCGTCGGCGGGGGCTACACCGGACTCTGGACGGCGTACTACCTCAAGAAGGCCGTCCCCTTCCTCAACATCACCGTCCTGGAAGCCTCCTTCTGCGGCTACGGCGCCTCCGGCCGCAACGGCGGCTGGCTGTACAACGGCATCGCCGGCCGCGACCGCTACGCCCGGCTCCACGGCCACGACGCCGCCGTCCGCCTCCAGCAGGCCATGAACGACACCGTCGGCGAGGTCGTCCGCGTCGCCGGCGAGGAGAAGATCGACGCCGACATCCACCACGGCGGCGTCCTCGAGATCGCCCGCACCCCCGCGCAACTCGCCCGCCTCAAGGACTTCCACTCCGTCGAGATCGCCTTCGGCGAGACCGGCCGCGTCCTGCGGGGGGCCCGGGAGACGGCCGAGCGCGTCCGGGTCACCGGAGCCGTCGGCTCCAGCTGGACCCCGCACGGCGCGCGCCTGCACCCCGCCAAGCTCGTCACGGGCCTGGCCGAGACCGTCGAAGCCCTCGGCGTCACCCTCCACGAGTCGACGCCCGTCACCGAGATCAGACCGAAGCACGCCATCACGCCGTACGGCACCGTCCGCGCCCCGTACGTCCTGCGCTGCACCGAGGGCTTCACCGCGTCCCTCAAGGGGCAGAAGCGGACCTGGCTCCCCATGAACTCCTCCATGATCGTCACCGAGCCGCTCCCCCAAGCCCTCTGGGACACCATCGGCTGGGACGGCCGCGAGACCCTCGGCGACATGGCCCACGCCTACATGTACGCCCAGCGCACCGCCGACGACCGCATCGCCCTCGGCGGCCGGGGCGTCCCCTACCGCTACGGATCCGCCGCCGCCCACGTCAACGGGACGGACCGCACCCGGCCCGCCACCGTCGACGCCCTGCGCGACCTGCTCGTCCGCTTCTTCCCCAGCGCCGCGGGCGCCCGCATCGACCACGCCTGGTCGGGCGTACTCGGCGTCCCCCGCGACTGGTGCGCCACCGTCACCCTGGACCGCTCCACCGGCCTCGGCTGGGCCGGCGGGTACGTGGGCTCCGGGGTGGCCACCGCCAACCTCGCCGCCCGCACCCTGCGCGACCTCATCCAGCAGGACTCCGGCCAGGCCGGCCCCACCGAGCTGACCACCCTCCCCTGGGTCGGCCACAAGGTCCGCCGCTGGGAACCCGAACCCCTGCGCTGGCTCGGCGTCCACGCCCTCTACGCGGCCTACCGCACCGCCGACCGCCGGGAATCCACGTCCGCGACCTCGGACACCCACCGCCTCGCCAAGCTGGCGAACCGGGTGGCAGGACGGCGCTGAGCGTCGGGCAGCCGGTCACATCGGGTGCGCGACAGCGAAAACCCCAGGTCACGAGCGTGTGACCTGGGGTTTCCACCACGCTTCCGTCGGATGCGAACCGACGGCCCAGAGCGCGGGGCGAGTGAGGGGCGCCGCCTTCCTGCCCGCTCCGGAACCGGCGCCGGCGAGCGCGACCGAGACCGGCACTGAGACCGGCAGCCGCCGCGCGGCCCCCGCCCGCTCACGCCGACGCGTCGAACGAACAGAAATCCCCAGGGCGGACACTGTCCGACCTGGGGATCTCGTCGAGCCCCCTGTCGGATTCGAACCGACGACCTACGCATTACAAGGGCCCGCGAGATCCTCCCGGCTGGTGCCGGACGATGCCATAGAATCTCGTTTCCCCAGGTCAGGGACACCTGACCTTGATCACTATGACGCTGGGTCCACCCTAGTGCTGCCCAGTCCGCTCACGCAGCGCTCACGCAAGCGAGACGTGCGACGACCGAAAAACCGCAGGTCGCTGGCCTTCGAAAGGCGACCGTCCGTACGGGCCCTCACTCCTGGCCCTGCGTGACTCGCCCCCGAGCCGGGGGCCCCAAACCTCACCCCTCGGCTGGAGCCCAGGGGCCCCGGGCGCTTTTTTCCGATCATCGCGCTGACCGCGTCGTAGCGGGTGGCCGGCCCCACCGCTGCTTCAGGGTGAAGCGGTTGCACGCATGCGGTGAGGCAGGGCCCGTCCAGCAAAATCCGGAAGGGCCCTGTCTGGCCTTGCCGGGATCATCAACCCTTGCTGATCACGAGCCCTGCCATCGCGGCGCTCAACGTGAGACAGGCTCCGAACGCCGTGCCAGCCTTCAGCAGGACAGCCGGAAGAGGGTTGCCCCCGAGGTGGTGCAGTACGCCTGTGATCCCTCCGCAGATCACGGCCGTTTCCACGGCTATCACCCCGCTCAACACCCAGATGGCGATGTACTCGTATGACACCTGCAGCCCTCCTTCGTCGTTGTCCGGACCTACCTTCCACCCGTGATCGACACTTTTTGTTCACCATGCACAATGGCGCACAGAGGTGAACAAGGGGATCGGGGGAGGGTGCGTGACGAACGACCCGCTGGCGGAACTGGGCCAGCGCCTCACTGACTTGCGTGTGATGAGCGGCTGGAACGTCAATCAGCTCGTCGCTAGGTGCGGTTCTCTGGGGCGGACAGTGATCAGCAACGCACTGAACGCCCGTAAGGGCCGGAAAATCCCATCTGCGGATACGGTCGTTAGGATCTGCCAGGCTCTCGGCGCGGACTCGACCCCGTTGCTTGAACTGCTCAGGCAAGCCAAGGAGGATCGGCGGACTCCGCCCCCCGGGCCGCGAGCAGAGGACCGGAGCCGGCAGTTCGCCCGAGAACCCAGCTCTGAGGTAGACGATGCCGCCGACACTTCAGGCCGGTTCGACCCGCTACGACGCGAGAACCTGGAACGGTCAGTGCAGTGGGCGCTGGAAAGTGCTCCACCCGTCCCGCTTGCCTCGTTCCCTGCGGCGCCGGTCGAAGGTCTGTACGCCCTGTACTACGTGGGGTCGCACTCGCTCTATCGCCCGGTGTCCTCATCGGCTTGCGCGGTTCCGATCTATGTCGGCAAGTCCCTGCCGAGTGGGAAGTCTCGTAGCGGGATGGTCGTCCGGGGTTCCATGAATCGTCGGCTGCGCACTCATCTGAGATCGCTCGAGGACGTACACGACCTTGATGCCCAGGACTTCCTGGTGCGGTATCTCCCAGTAGACGAAATCTGGACGATCGGCCCTGAGCGGCTCATGATCGGTGATCACCGACCGGTCTGGAACGTCGTCGTAAAAGGCTTCGGGGTCCACAAGCAGGGCAGCTTTCGGGCGGCAACGACCCCTCGGACGTTCTGGGATGAGCTGCATCCGGGAAGGCCGCAGTCCGAGCGCCAGAGGGACGCCGAGTTGAGCCGCGCCGATCTGCAACGGGCGGTGCGGCAGCACTTCGCTCGCATGGCAAGTGACTAAAGCGCATGGCTTCGACCGACGGACCAGGGGCTGGGGGCGCCCCGACTACAGCATGCCCTTCTCCAACAGATCACGGATCGCGTCGTCTCGCCTGCGAACAACGATCCGCCCATCCCCGGCGCTATACACAACGACAGCGGCTCCTGGAGACAGCCCCGCCTCCGCGAGCACCCCCAAGGGAATCTCGATGGCGCCTGCTTCGGAGATGGCGGCCTCGGCTGGTTCCCTGATCATTCCGCCAGTGTGCCACCGCCCACGGGTCGGCTTAGAGCGTGATCAGATCGCTCCGGGGGGCCGCCCGGCCGCGCTCGTCGGAGGCGTTGCATGCAGCTTCAGGTGCTCGCGGACCGCTTCTCGGAGTGGCATGGGCCCCGATGGCTGGGGGCGCATCCCGTCGGCCCACGCCACACCGGTGTGGACCTCATGCCACTTTGGTCGCATCTGTTCGGCCTGGCGGGGCCCTCCCTGAGGGTTCACGCCGAAGCCCTCAAGTATCACGTTCCAGACAGGCTGGAGGTCTTGGATCATCAAGCGCTCGGCCATCGGCGTGAAGAGGTCGTCGGCGGGGAGGTAGCGGACGTAGAAGTCTTCCAGTTCGAAATCAGCGGCCGCTTTGAGCTTCCGCCGATGGGTCGAGAGTCGCTTCCAAAGCGGCGTTCCTGCCCACGCTTCGGCGACCTCAGCGCCCTTGCGGCCGCCCTCAGGATCAGACTTACCCACATAAATGGGCACCTCGAACGATCCGGAGATCGGCGCGTACAGCTCGTGGTCCCCCGCGTAATAGATCGCGTAGATCCCGCAGCCGTTGAACGACCGGACCCTGTCCATCCGAATAGGCTCGCCGGACGTTAGCGCCCAGAGCACACTGCGCCCGAGGTTTTCCCGTCGAAGCGGGTCGTAGATGCTGTCGGCGCCAGCCTTTGGCGGCTCGTCCACGACGCCATCGAAGGGAAGTTGGGCTGACACGGCGGCTTCTCCGTTTCTTGTTCGGAATCGTTGGCTACTGGATGGGATGCTGGTCCGCGCGGGCTGGGTCAGCCCCCTGTTGTTGGCGGATCGACTTCGATGTCCCCTGCCGGCTCGGCCTCGGGCACGGCGTTGACGCGTTGGCCAGCGCGGTAGTACCGCCACGCGCTCTTGTAGTCATTGGGGCTGTCGTCGTACATGATCACGTAGCCCATGAGAGCGGCGACCTGCCATTTAGCCGGTATCTCCGCCGAGACCAGCTGGAAGACCTCGTCGGCGGTCATTGCGGCCGATGGCACGTGAACGCTTCGAGCCTTGAAGTCCGCCGACTTTCCGTACCTGAAGTTGTACGGGAGGCCAGCCTTGATGGTCTCCAGGAGTTCCTGCAGCGTCGTCTCGCCGGGCAACAACCCCTTGATCGGTCGGTCAAGATCGATGGGGAACACGACGTCGAAGTGGTTCTGCTTCAGGACGGTGCTGTCCCGCTGGCGGCCAGGATCCTTGTTGCCGAAGCCGTTGTTGTTCCAGGGGATGTCGCCCATGCCCTTGTGATGGGTGATGAGCAGCTGTTCCGGGGCGAGGGCGGAGAAGTCCTCGGCTACGTACAGGCACGAGAAGGCCATCTCGTCCGGGGAGATGTTGCGGCGCCCCGAAATTTTGCCGAGGTGGTTGCGGAGACGGGCCGGCAGGGACTTGTCGGCCTTGCCGACGTAGACGAACTCGCCGTTCAAGTAGAGCTGGTAGACCCCGGGTTTCTCCTTGAGCCGCGCGATGTTCGGCTCCGTGAGTGGAGCCCTGTCGAGTCCATCGAGGGCGGCGGCCAGCTGGTCACCGAGCGCCTTAGTGATGCTCAACGTGAAGTCCTTGTGGTACTGCGTCCCGTCGTCGGAGCCCACCACCGGCGCCATCGGTCCCACTCCCTTGTCGGCATGATCGCGGGCAGCCTATCGGCGACCTGCACACACTGACGAACCTTCAGCTCGAAGCGGCTTGAAGATCTACAACTCCGCGGTATGCTTTTAAAATGGCTGAACTGCTAGAAGGATCAAAGAAGGACCGCACGGGTGTCGAGCTCTTCGCTGGCGCCGGCGGTCTGGCCATGGCCGTCCACCGTGCGGGATTCCGCCCCCTGCTCTTCAATGAGTTCGCCAAGCGGGCGTGCGAGACCCTGGAGGCCAACGGGGCCCAGCGGCTGCCGGACGGCCAGAAGCCGACGCGGGCTCCCGCACCCGACGAGAAGGTGCCCCTCGTCGCGGGCGATGTCCAAGAACTCGACATGGACTACCTGGCCGGCGAAGTGGACGTCCTCGCTGGCGGCCCTCCCTGCCAGCCGTTCAGCCTCGGCGGCGTCGCCAAGGGCGACGAGGACAAGCGGAACATGTTCCCCCAGATGTTCAAGGCCGTCCGGCAGATCCAGCCGAAGGCCGTGATCTGCGAGAACGTCCGCGGTCTACTCAGGCCCTCATTCCGTCGCTACTTCGACTACATCCAGCGCGAGCTGGAGCTGCCTTTCGAGGAGCGAGTCGACGGCACCAACTGGGAGCAGCACTACGAGTACCTGCTGGAGCGCCGCGAGAAGGAGCTGGACGATCCCGGGAAGCGGTACGACACCGTCATGATGCCGGTGAACGCAGCCGACTACGGGGTCCCGCAGATTCGCAATCGCGTGATCATCGTCGCGTTTCGTCGCGACCTGAACGCCGACCTTGAGCTCTTCAAGGACCTCGTGAGGCCGACGCACTCCGAGACTGCCCTCTTCCGATCCATGGAGGACGGGAGCTACTGGGAGCGGCACGCGAATGTGCCCGACCACGTGCGCGAGTGGGTCATGGCCCGCCTCCCGAAGACCATGCCCATGGACGACGGCCTGCTCCCCTGGCACACCCTGCGTGACGCGATCGTCGGCATCGGTGACAACAAGCCACTGCCAGAGGTACCGGACGAGTGGCTGGACCGCACCGAACACTTCCTCGGCGGGTTCACGGAACACGTCGGTTGGCCCGGTGCCCGCATCTACGACGGGCACACCCCCAACGAACTCGACCGCCCGGCGAAGACCGTCAAGGCCGGCGTGCACGGCGTGCCCGGCGGCGAGTCGGTCATGCTCCTGGACGAGCTGGTGGCCGACAAGGCCGCTCAGGGCGGCGTCCGGTACAAGTACCGGTACATGACGGTTCGCGAAACCGCTCGCGTCATGACCTTCCCCGACACGTGGGAGCTCAAGGGCCCGCGGGGGGAGAAGATGCGCCAGCTCGGCAACGCCGTACCCGTTGCCCTTGGCGAGGTCTTCGCCAAGGCGGTCGCCGCCGTCCTGGACGAGGCGGAGGAGCGCCAGAAGTGACGGCGCCCACCAGCAGAGCGCAGAGCGGCTGGAAGCACGACCCGCCGCCGGACCGGGCGTGGAAGGGGCGGCCCGGCAGGGCACGCTCCGCCATCGCCGCTGAGCAGGACCGGGCGGCCGGCGGTCGTCACAGACGATCTGTGGACCTCGGCGAGGGGCGCTTCGCCCGGGCCTCTGTGGAGCTGAAGGTTCTTCCCGACACACGACGCATTCGCGCGTACCTGCGCTGGTCCGACGGCGGTAAGTCCCCGGCCCGCTACCTCGGACAGGTCGAGCACGAGACCCGGGCCGCGAACCTCGCCGAGGGTTGGAGGATGGCCTGGGAAAAGGGCCTTCTCACCGAGGAACCGCCGGCTGAGGGCTCCTGGGCTTCCTCGCCATCCGTGCGTGCGGTGATGCGGGGCAACAGGAACAAGGACACCCGGCCAGAGCTGCGACTCCGCTCCTTGCTGCACAAGCAGGGCCTCCGCTACCGCGTGGCGGCACGGCCGCTCCCCGAACTGCGACGAACCGCCGACGTGTTGTTCTCCAAGCCAAAGGTTGCGGTCTTCGTTGACGGCTGCTACTGGCACGGATGCCCCGAGCATCTTCGGAAGTCACACAAGAACGCCGAGTTCTGGCGTAGCAAGATCGAGGGCAATCGCGCTCGCGATGCCGAGACCGACCGCCTGCTTGGCGAAGCGGGGTGGACCGTCGTCCGCGTCTGGGAGCACGAAGATCCTGTGGATGCCTGCGCTCGGATCGAGGGCATAGTGCGACAGGCATCAAGGGACTCGACCGGTTAAAGGAAGCATCCAGGAAGTGCGTTCGCGGCTACGTGCTTGACTCCACCATTGAGGCATGAGGCATGGCATGAACGATTCGATCGTTGAGTGGGCGGCACTGGTGGCGGAGGCAGAGCTCCGGAGTCCCCTTCCCCGCCGGTGGGCGCATACGCGAGGTGTGGCTAGTCGTGCGGCCGAGGTTGCGTCCGCTATAGGCAATGACGCCGCCCTACTCGTCGCCGCCGCCACGCTGCACGATGTCGGGTACGCGCCTCGGCTGGCTCTCACAGGGTTCCACCCGCTGGACGGTGCTCGGTTCCTCCGCGACGAGCACGGGGCCGACGAGCGACTGGTGCGGCTGGTGGCTAACCACTCGTTTGCGCTCCTTGAGGCAGAGGAGCGCGGGTTGCGCGAGGAACTTACGACGGAGTTCCCCTTGCTGGAGCAGCCGCTGCTTGTGGACGCCCTCGTGTACTGCGACATGACCACGACGCCCGACGGGGGCCGGACCACCGCGCAGGACCGGGTCGCGGAGATCCTCAGCCGCTACGGGGACGACAGTGTGGTCGGGCGATTCATTCGCCGGGCGGCACCGGAGATCTGCGCCTCCGTGGAGCGAGTGGAAGCCGCTGTTGCGGCTCAGCCTAGGTAGGGGTACGTGCCGTCGAGGTAGTCGCCGATCTGCTGGCGCATGCTGGGGTGGATGTCGTACTCGTCCAGGTCGTTGGGCTGGACGTAGCGGACGCCGTCGGCTTCGTCGTTGATGGTGGGCTCGCCACCCACAGGGCGCCCGATGTAGGTGTTCTCGTACTGCTGGCGGATCTCGCCGTCCGTGTAGGCCACGATGTGGTTCGGGTTCGTGTAGACCCCCAAGAAACCCGTGACCTCGGCGATGATCCCGGTCTCTTCCAGGCACTCACGCACAGCGCACTGGGCCGCTGTCTCGCCGATGTCCTGCGCACCGCCCGGCAGGGCCCACTGGCCGGTGTCCCGGCGGCGCTGGAGGAGTATGGCGCCGTTTTCGTCGACGACGAGGAGGTTGTTGGCGGGGATGAGCGTGTTGGCCTTGGGGGCCTCGGGGTCGTTGTAGTACTCAGTCCTGCCCATGTGACGCGGACCCCTCCTGGTCTGGTGTCCAGGGCCGCGCGGTGGCCCAGACAGCTTCGAAACTCTGAGCGTAGTTGCCGAACCAACCCGCCGTGTCTGCTCTGCGGAGATGCAGGAGAGGGTTGGCGCTGGCCGGCTGGCCCCAGACGTGCGGGTTGACCAAGAGGTTGTTGTCGTAGCGGAACATGGAGGTATAGAGCGTGGTGTCGTGCAGTCTCACCTCGCAGCCTGCCTCGGAGAGTAAAGGCCGGTAATAGGTGAGGGAGGCGCGGATCTTGGCGGCGAGGGTGTCGCCGATGCCCTCCTCCCGGCCCCGGATGGCCGCTGCCTGGCCGCTCGAGTCGCCGAAGCAGAGCCGCACTCGCACCCCGTCCGACGCCCGCTCGGCGAGCATCTTCGCGACGTGGGGATTGGACTGGGCAAAGAAGGTGCCGGAGAACACGAGGACGCTGATCTGCTCCTGCGCGCCTTTGAGCAGCGACAGCCATGTGTCCCGTGGGACGCTCGCTCGGTTCTGGTAGGTCATGACAAGCTCCTGCTCTGACCCGGCGGCTTGCTGTAGGGCCGAGCGTTCCGGCGCCGGCCAGAGGAACAGTTCCTCCACCCGCAGGTGCCGGGCGACGCGGAAGCGGTGGCGGGCGTGGGGAACACGTCCGCCGAGCCATCGGCTCACCGTCTTGGGGTCTACCTCGCAGACTTCGGCGAGGGATTCGGGTGGGATGCCGCGCTGGGCCAGTACGGAGTGCAGTCGCTCGTTCACAGTCGCCATACAAGCTGAAGGGGCCGGGAGCGGCAAGGACGTTCCGGGACGTTCTGCGGGACGTCGACGGCACGACCAGGGTGCTTACGCTGGGCGTATGGAGCTCATCGTCCTGTGGGACATCGACCACACACTGATCGAGAATGCCGGGGTCAGCAAGGAGATCTACGCCGCTGCCTTCACAGCGCTGTCGGGGAGAGAGCCCATGGGACCGGCGCGGACGGAAGGCCGTACGGACCGCCTGATCATGCGCGACATGCTCCGCCGAAACGGTGTGGCCGAGCCGGACTGGACCTCTGTCGAGGAGGCTCTGACTGCCGCGGGGGAGGCGCGTCTGTCCGAGCTAGGGCGGCGCGGAACAGCCTTGCCGGGTGTGCGTGAAATCTTGAAGGAAGCCTCCGTACGCGATGCCTGGGTGTCCTCGGTACTCACCGGCAATATCGCGGCCAACGCCCGAGTGAAGGTATCGGCCTTCGGCCTTGACTCCCTGCTCGATCTGCGAGTTGGCGCCTATGGTGCTGACGCCCTCCAGCGGCCGGACCTGGTTGCTGTCGCCCGTCAGCGTGCCCAACGGCTGCGAGGTGCGCAGGGCGACGTGCCCGTTGTGCTCGTTGGCGATACGCCCAGGGACGTCGAGGCCGCGATCGCCACGGGCTCCGAGATCATCGCGGTCGCCTCCGGCATCCACAGCACCGAGGAACTGGCCGCTGCCGGTGCTCAAAGGGTACTGCCCGACCTGACGGACACCGCTCATGTGCTCGGAATCCTGCAGGCATTTGCGGCGTCCTGAAAACGTCCCAGGACGTCCTTGGAGCGTCCCGATACGCGGTGACGAGGTCCGTACCTTTCCCGCCAATATCAGGTCTCCCACCAGACAAACGCCCGAAGGAGACCCTCGTGATCAGTGAAATCACCGGCATCCGCAGGATCCGGATGCTGTACCTGCAGTTGCTCTACCGCTGCAACTTCGAATGCCTGCACTGCTTCCACGGCCAACGGCTCCAGCACGCCGACGCCTTCACCACGGACGAGGCGGTCAACCTCCTCACGCTGATGCGCGACGAGTACGGCACCGCGGCCGTCACCCTGCTGGGCGGCGAGCCGTTCGTCTACCGAGACCTCGCCCAGGTCGTCCGGTACGCCAAGCGGGACCTGGGCATGCAGGTCGAGATCTGCACCAACGGCTACCGGATCGAGCGCCGGCTGACCGAGATCGCTCCCGACCTGGACCTGCTCCGGGTATCGCTGGAGGGCATCGGCACGACCAACGACAAGATCCGCAAGTTCGGGAGCTACCGGAGCGCCCTGAGCGCCCTCGAAATCGCGCAGCAGCTCGGCGTCCGCGCCGGCGCGACCATGACAGTCACCTCACGCAACATCGACGAGGTCCTGCCGCTCGCCCGCACACTGCAGCACTACGGGGTGGAGCAGCTGAAACTCCACTGTCTCCGGCCGGTCGGCAACGCCGCAGCTCACCCCGAGCTCCTCGTCAACGACGCCACGGCCTACACCCGTCTGCGGGAGCGTCTTGCCTCGGCCGAGCTGGGCATCGAGGTGATCCTCGACGAGGACCTGTCCGAGCTCGGTGCGCCGGACGTCTGCCTCCCCGCCGGGGGCCCTGTGGAGATCGAGCGGATCGAAGCTGACCCGCGCGGCGCGCTCACCATGTCCTGCAAAGCTGTCGGCAAGGACTCGCACGCCTTCTGGTACGACAAGCTCGCAGACCACATCGACCACCGGCCCTCCCCCACCGACGAGCTCACCCTCGCGGTACCGGACGTGGTGTACGCCCGTGCCTGACGGTCCGCTGTTCGAGAGCCTCGAAGGGCTCCGCGGCACCGGAAAGTCGACCATCGCTCCGATGCTCGCAGAGGCCCGCCGCGCCGTCCTGGTCCCGACCGTGCCTTTCTTCTACCAGCCTCTACGCCGCGAGGTGGACCGGCGTGGAAACACCGAGGCCCGGATGTGCTTCTACCTGTCCGCGCTGTTCACCGTGACCGATGAGATCCGGCGCATCCTTGCCGAAGGCACCTCGGTGGTCGTGGAGAGCTACTTCGCCCGCTGCCTGGCCAACCACCAGGCACTCGGCTCCAGCCTCGGCGTCAGCCTCCCGCCCAGCCTGCCCCAGCCCGTGACGTACCAACTGACGTGCGGCAAAGGCGAGCGCGGTCGCCGGCTCACCGAGCGCATCAAGCCGGTCTCCCGCTGGGACGCCCTCGCGGAAGAGATGGCAGACCGCGTTTCCGACGCCTATTCCCAGTTCCCGATGCACCACGTGGACACCACACATCGGGACCCCGACGAGGTCCTCCAGACGATCCTGTCCATCGACACGCAAGGAGCCCACCACCGTGCAAACGCAGAGCCTGTGGGAGCACACCCTCACGTTCTTCCCCCAGTTCCTCGCCGCACTGAAGGAGCGTGCCACTCCTAACGCCACGGTCATGGTCGTGGGGGCGAGCGACGGAAAGTTCGTCCTACCGCTTGCCGCCGCCGGCTATCAGGTAGTCGCGGTAGAGCACGACCCGCTCGCTCTGCATGGGGGCGAGGTCATCCTCCAGGGTGACAACCGGGCCAACGCGATGGGACTCCTCGACCGCCTCAAGCTCGAATCACTCCACGACCGCGTGCAGATCGTGGAGGAGGACTTCCTCCAATGGGAGCCTTCGGGCACGCCCTGCGATGCCATCTGGACGAGCTGCTCCTGGCATTACAGTGCCAACCATCATCGCCCGCTCGCAGATTTCGTCACCCGCATGCAGACCTCTGTCGCCCCGAGCGGCCTGTACGGCGCGGAGTTCATGATGCCCATCACCCAGCGCCAGCACCTGATCGAGCACTACACGTCCCCCGAGAAGCTCAGGCGCCACTTCATCGGCGACTGGGACGTCCTGCTGACCCTGCGCACGAACGAGTTCACCGAGCGAGCCCACATCGGCCAGCTCCAGGACCACACCCACCGAATGGGCCTGCTCCTCGCGACCCGCACCCCCTCCTAGTACGAAGGACAAACCCGTGAAGCACGAGTACGAGGCCAAGTTCCTCGCCATCGACGTCACCGGCCTCCAGACCAAGCTGACCGCCCTGGGCGCCACGCAAGCGTTCCCGCGCACCCTCCTGACCCGCAAGATCTTCGAGAACGACGCACTCGAAGGAGGCGCCTGGGTGCGACTGCGGGACGAGGGCACCCGATCGACGCTCACGCTCAAGCAGGTCACCGACGCCACCACGATCAACGGCACCACCGAGATCGAGACCGAGGTCACCGACCTGCACGCCATGGCCGAGATCCTGCGCAGCCTCGGCATGCGCGAGGTCCGTTACCAGGAGAACTACCGCGAGGAATGGCGCCTCGGAGAGGTCGCCTTCGACTTCGACACCTGGCCGGACCTCCCCACCTTCGTCGAGATCGAGGGCCCCGACGAGGCATCGGTCCGCCAGGCAGCCGCCCTGCTCGAACTCGACTACGCCGAGGCACGATTCGGCAGCGTCGATGAGATCTACAAGAGCGAGTCCGGCAGGGACATCCTGGCCGAACCCACTCTCCTCTTCTCCGACGCCGTCAAGCAGGCTTCGGCCAGGGCAGCTGTACCGAGCGAGTGACCTTGAGGACCGAGCTGTGTTTGTAGAACTGGCCATGACACCTCGGGTCGTACCCGGCATCGCAGAGTTCGCGCATGGCGGTCTGCCCGCCGCAGCAGACACTGACGACGGCAACACGTGGACGGACGGCTTTTGCTGGCTCTACTGCGGCCAGCGATGGACGCGTGTTCTGTGGATCGGTCCGGTGAGTGTGGCCGGTGCCCAGGCGGCGATGTTCGCCTGTGGTCCGTGCATCCGCGCTTTGCAGGAGCAAGTCTGGCAATCCCTCCTCCTTCACGATGAACCGGCTCGTGCGGCCCCGGTGAGCACAGCTTCCGCGGCCGAGCGGCTCGGCGGACGCCGCGTCGGAAGGCATCGCGCACGGGGCGGCATGTTCAGTCGTGAGTGAGGCGGAGGGTAAACCGAAAGACCGGACCGAGAGCAGGAAGAAGACCGGAGACCCGAAGCCCAGTAGGTAGGGCCCCTGAGCGACTCCGCTCACGCAGGACCTCCCGCCACGCTCCGGCATCCGGCACGCCAGCCCCCGAACAGCGGAAAACCCCAGGTCACGCACTATGTGACCTGGGGTTTTCTCCGAGCCCCCTGTCGGATTCGAACCGACGACCTACGCATTACAAGTGCGTTGCTCTGGCCGGACTGAGCTAAGGAGGCATGCCGGAGCAGTCTAACCAACCCGGCGACCGGCAACAGCACCATATCCGGGTCCCAGGACTACTGACAGATCGGAGAACGCCAGGTAGCGTCACTGCAGGTTCACTCCAGTGGACCACCCACTCCCTTACTCGGATCGTCCGGCACGTTCCTGCCGGTGGAGGAGAAGAATCGCCATGGCCAGTGTCACGTTCGACAAGGCGTCCCGCGTCTACCCCGGCTCCACGAAGCCGGCTGTGGACCAGCTCGAGATCGACATCGAGGACGGCGAGTTCCTCGTCCTCGTCGGTCCTTCCGGTTGCGGCAAGTCGACCTCCCTGCGCATGCTCGCGGGTCTCGAGGACGTCAACGGCGGCGCGATCCGCATCGGTGACCGCGACGTCACGCACCTGCCCCCGAAGGACCGGGACATCGCCATGGTGTTCCAGAACTACGCGCTCTACCCGCACATGACCGTCGCGGACAACATGGGCTTCGCGCTCAAGATCGCCGGGGTCAACAAGACGGAGATCCGGGCGAAGGTCGAAGAGGCCGCCAAGATGCTGGACCTCACCGAGTACCTGGACCGCAAGCCGAAGGCGCTCTCCGGTGGTCAGCGCCAGCGTGTGGCGATGGGCCGCGCCATCGTGCGTGAGCCGCAGGTCTTCCTCATGGACGAGCCGCTGTCGAACCTCGACGCCAAGCTCCGTGTGTCGACGCGTACGCAGATCGCCTCCCTGCAGCGCCGCCTCGGCATCACGACCGTGTACGTCACCCACGACCAGGTCGAGGCCCTCACCATGGGCGACCGGGTCGCGGTCCTCAAGGACGGTCTCCTCCAGCAGGTCGACTCGCCGCGCAACATGTACGACCGCCCGGCGAACCTCTTCGTGGCCGGCTTCATCGGCTCCCCGGCGATGAACCTCGTCGAGGTCCCGATCACCGACGGCGGCGTGAAGTTCGGCAACAGCGTCGTCCCGGTCTCCCGCGCGGCGCTCTCCGCCGCCGCGGACCGCGGCGACCGCACGGTCACCGTCGGCATCCGCCCCGAGCACTTCGACATCGTCGAGCACGGTGGCGCCGCCGCGCAGAGTCTCTCCAAGGGCTCGGCCGACGCTCCGGCCGGTCTGGCCGTCTCCGTCAACGTCGTCGAGGAGCTCGGCGCCGACGGGTACGTCTACGGTGCCGCGCAGGTCGGCGGCGAGCACAAGGACCTGGTCGTCCGCGTGGGCGGCCGTGCCGTCCCGGAGAAGGGCACCGAGCTGCACGTCGTGCCGCGTCCGGACGAGCTGCACGTCTTCGCGACGTCGACCGGTGAGCGCCTGACCGTCTGACCGCCTGACCGCAAGACCGTCAGGACGTGATGTCAGGACGTCTCATCGCCTGACCGCCCGGAGGACCGCGCGACGGTGAGCGTCCGGCCGCCTCGCGGTCCGGTCGCCGCCGAGGCCGGCCGTCGGTCCGGTCGCACGGCGTCGTACTCCACGTTCCGCCTCCGGCCCCGCGTCCCCCAGGGACGTGGGGCCGTTCGCGTGGCCGGGGGTGCCCGGGGGTTTCGCGCCGGAGGTGGTCCTATCCCCCGTCACAACGGCCGATTCGCCTGAGCGCGTCAACACGTGATTCGAAAGACGCCCTCGAACCATCCCCCGTAGGGGTGACGAAATGTCGCCATGTCATCACTGAACGCTACGCTCGCCTGCGTGACCCACACCGCGCGCCGAATCGGCCGAACCCTAGCTCTCGTACTGCCCGTCGTCATGGTCCTGTCCGGGACCCTCGCGGTCACCCGCGTGCAGTGGTCGGGGCAGGACACCGAGACCCAGCTGCTGACCGCTGCCTCCGAGACCGTGTCCACGCGCGCCAGGACGCGCGCACCGCAGGACGTCCTGCGCGACAAGCTCCTCCTGGAACTGCGCGAGAAGGACCCGGGTGTGGCGCTGACGCACCTCCAGCGCACCGTGGAGGCCCGGCCGTCGCTGGCGAAGCACTGCATGTCGATCGCGAAGGCCCTGGGCAGGGCGGCCGTCGACCAGTACGGCCCGACGCGTGCGCACCGCTTCTCCCGCCCGGTGTGCGACACGTCGTTCGCCTCCGGCGTCGCGCAGTTCAGCTGAGCGGGGTGTGCGCGGGCACGGCATATCGTGCCTGGCATGCATACGTTTCCGACGCAGGCCGTGATCCTGGCGGGTGGTCAGGGCTCGCGGCTGCGCCCGTACACCGATGACCGTCCCAAGCCGATGGTCGAGATCCCGGGCACCGGGACCCCGATCATCGGCCATCAGCTTTCCTGGCTGGCCGCCGAGGGTGTCACCGACGCCGTGGTCTCGTGCGGCCATCTTGCCGATGTGCTGCAGGAGTGGCTGGCCTCGGCGGTACTTCCGTTGCGTGTCACGACCGTCGTGGAGACCGAGCCCCTGGGCCGGGGCGGCGGTCTGAAGCATGCCGCGGCACGTCTGCCCGACGCGGCGGCGCCGTGGTATGCGACCAACGGCGACATCTGGACCCGCTTCTCGCTGAGGGAGATGGCCTCGTTCCACGCCGAGCGGGACGCCCTCGCGACCCTGGCACTGGCCCGCCCGCGGATTCCGTGGGGCGCGGTCGAGACGGACGCGTTCGGGCACATCACCGACTTCATCGAGTCGCCTCCGTCCCCGTATCTGATCAACGCGGGGGTGTACGTCTTCGCGCCCGCCTTCACGGCCATGCTGCCGGACCGGGGTGACCACGAGCGGACGACGTTCCCCCGGCTGGCGCGGGAGCGCCGGCTGGCCGGGTACCCCCTGCCGCACGGGGCGTACTGGCGGGCGATCGACACGGCGAAGGACCTGACGGAGGCGGCGAAGGAACTGGGTTCCCGGCCGGGCGGCTGAAGCCGCCGAGGCTGTTCCCCGCAGCCGCGAGCGGAAGGCCCTCCGAGGCAACCGGGCGGGCTGCGGGCGGATGCGCGCGAGGGCGGTCACCGGGTGTCCGGCGACCGCCCTCGCGGTAGGAACGAGGCCTCCCCCGCCTTCGGGGCCCGCACGCGCTCGCGCGGTGCCGGCCCCCGCCCCGGCGGGGGAGGCCCGGGGATCAGCCGAGCAGGCCGCCGAGGGGGTTCTGGCCCGCGCCGCCGGTGGAATCGCCGCCGCCGCTGTCCGAACCGCCGGCGTCGGAGCCACCTCCGCCGGTGGTGCCGCCGGATCCGGTACTGCCCGCAGAGGTCGGTCCCGCGCTGCCGGTGGCCGGGGGCTCCTGCGGGCTCGTCTCCTGCGGGGGCTGCTGACCGGTGCCCTGCGTCTCGCTGGGCTGCCCGGTACCCGCCCCCGTGGCCGGAGCGGGCTCACGGGCGGAGTCCTCACCCGCCGGTGTGGATTCCCGGGCCGCCGGGGCGCCGGGGGCGCTGGACGGAGCCGCCTCGGGGCGGCGTTCGGCCGGGGTACGGGAAGGCTTCCCCTTGCCGGTGGTCTCGTCGGGGAGCGGCGAGCCCGGGAGCTGGTTGGTGGGGTTGTCGTCGGGGCCGGGCACGGTGACGACCTCCGTGGAGCGGACGGCCCCGCCCAGCATCGAGCCGATCAGCAGGGTCAGGCCGACGACGACGGTAGCGACCACAGCGCCACGGCGCAGGACGCGGCGGCGCAGGTCCCAGATCTCGGAGCGCGGGCCGAGGGTGCGCCACGCCTCCCCGGCGAGGCGCCCGTCGACGGAGTAGACGGGGGCGCCGGCGATGACCAGAGGGCTCCAGGCCGCCAGGAAGATGATGTCGGGGGCGTCGTACGCCGCCACGCTCCGCCAGCTGACCGTGACGAGGAGCGCCGCGGAGAGCAGGGCGCCGAAGGCCGCGGCGACGCGCTGCCAGAGGCCGAGGACGGTGAGGACGCCGACGACGACCTGGAGGAAGGCGACGCCCAGTCCGGAGCCCACGGGATGGGCGAGTGCGAAGTCCCGCAGCGGTTCGGCGACCGCCCAGGGGTGCATCGACGTCAGCCACTTGACCATGGAGCCGCGGTGGCCGCCGTCGAAGTAGACGGGATCGCAGAGCTTGCCCATGCCGGCGTAGATGGAGAGGAAACCGAGGAAGACGCGCAGCGGCAGGAGGACGACGCCGAGGTTCATCCGGCGTCCGGGGTAGTAGGCGTGCCGGACCTTGTCGCCGTGGCGCCGTTCGCCGGAGGTGGCGGTCTCACGCCCGGTGTCCTCGTCTCCGAGACCGTCGGGCCCGAGGCCGTCCAGCTCGTCGTGCTCCGGGTCTTCCGGGTGGCCGTACGGGCGGTGCGGCCTCGTGTCGACGGGGTCGTAGGCGCCGACGGCCTGACGCATGGGGGGCAGCAGCGGACCGGTCCGGCCGGGCCCCGGCTGGGGGGCGATGAGGACGGGGTTCGGCTGGGTCTCCTCGAGGAGCGGGATGACCTGCGTGCCGCCGCCCGTGTCGTCGTTCCCCGTGCCGAAGTCGCTGCCGAAGCTGCCCGCGGTGGAGTTGCGTACGGCCTGCAGGAGCCCGGTCGCTCCGGGGTCCCCCGGCTCCGACCTGCCGCTCCAGACGACGGGGGCCCGCCTGCGGCCGCCCGCGCCGCTCAAGACGGGGATCCTGGCCTGCCCGGCGGGGCCCGGCGCCCCGCGCAGACGGGTGCGCTGGCCCGGGGCGAGCTGCACCCGGAAGCTGGCGTGGCTGACGATGACCTGGGCGGGGTCACTGTCCACCTTCGTCATGCTCAGGGCGGGTTGGTCGTCGAACCGAGGCGTTCTGGTGTCCACACTCATCTAACCGAGTGATGTGTGATTAGGACACTGCCTTGACGCCTCGGAGTGTCCGAGACCCGTCAACAGCCGTCCCGGGCCCGGATCCGGGCACGCCAGGGCCCCTCGGAGCACGAGGGACGGGCCGTGCGCGAAGCCGAGCCGTACGGCGTGGAAGCGGCCGCGGCGCCGGCCCGGGCGCGGAAGCAGGCGACGAAGCCCGCCGCGCGGGAGCGCACCTGGAAGAACGAGCCGCCCGGACGCTGCCGGGCGGCTCCTGACCGCGTGCGACGCGTACCCCGCGGCCGGAGCGGGCCCGGCTCAGGCGCGGCGGCGGGCCACCTCGTACAGGACGATGCCCGCGGCGACCCCGGCGTTCAGGGACTCGGCGCCACCCGGCATGGAGATGCGGACCCGGTAGTCGCAGGTCTCGCCGACGAGGCGGCCGAGGCCCTTGCCCTCGCTGCCGATGACGATCACGACGGGGCCGGCCAGCTCTTCCAGGTCCTCGACCGTGTGTTCGCCGTCGGCGGCGAGGCCGACGACGGTGAGGCCCGCCTTCTGGTATCCCTCCAGGGCACGGGTGAGGTTGGTGACGCGGGAGACCGGGGTGCGGGCGGCGGTGCCGGCCGACGACTTCCAGGCTCCGGCCGTCATGCCGGCCGCCCGGCGCTCGGGGACGACGACGCCGTGGCCGCCGAACGCGGAGACGGAGCGGACGATCGCGCCGAGGTTGCGGGGGTCGGTGACGCCGTCGAGCGCGACGATCAGCGGGTCCTCGTCGTTGTCGTACGCGGCCGAGGTGAGGTCCTCCGGGTGCGCGTACTCGTACGGCGGGACCTGGAGGACGAGGCCCTGGTGGTTCAGGCCGTTCGTCATCCGGTCGAGCTCCGGGCGCGGGGCCTCCATCAGGTTGATGTTGCCGCGCTCGCCGGCGAGCTGGAGGGCCTCGCGGACCCGCTCGTCGTTGTCGATGTACTGCTGGACGTAGAGGGTGGTGGCCGGGACGCCGTCGCGCAGGGCCTCGTAGACCGGGTTGCGGCCGACGACCATCTCCGACGTGCCCTTGGCGCCGCCGCGGCGCGGTGCGGGGCGGCGGGCGGCGGCCTGCTTGGCCTGGGCGTTCGCCACCCGGTTCTTCTTGTGTCCCTTGCGGGCGGAGGCGGGCGGCGTCGGTCCCTTGCCCTCGAGACCACGGCGTCGGTTACCGCCGCTGCCGACCTGCATGCCCTTCTTGTTGGACGTGCGGCGGTTCCTGCGCTGGCTGTTCCCGGCCATGACCTACCTGTTTCGTTGCTTCAGAAAGACGTCGTCAAGTGAAAGTGTGCCGCCCGGATGGCCGGGCGGCACATTTGTGCTGTTCACGCATGGTGCGTCGGCGGTCCGCTCAGCGCGGGCCGAGGCTCCACCGGGGTCCGCTCGGGCTGTCCTCGATGACGAGGCCGGACTGGTTGAGCTGGTCGCGGATGGCGTCGGCCGCGGTCCAGTCCTTGCGCTCGCGCGCCGCCTGGCGCTGGTCGAGGACGAGTCGTACGAGGGTGTCGACCACGCCGTGCAGGTCCTCGCCGCGGTCGTTCTCGCCCGCCCAGTGCGGGTCGAGCGGATCGAGACCCAGGACGCCGAGCATCGCACGCACCTCGGCGAGACGGGCGACCGCGGCCTCCTTGTCGTCGGCGGCGAGGGCGGAGTTGCCCTGCCGGACGGTGGTGTGGACGATCGCGAGGGCCTGCGGGACCCCGAGGTCGTCGTCCATGGCATCCGCGAACGCGGGCGGCACCTCGGCGGCCGGGGCGACCTCGCGGCCCGCCTTCTCCAGGACGCGCTGGACGAATCCCTCGATCCGCGCGAACGCGGACTCCGCCTCGCGCAGCGCCTCTTCGCTGTACTCGATCATGGAGCGGTAGTGCGGGGTGCCGAGGTAGTAGCGCAGGACGATGGGGCGCCAGTGCTTGACCATCTCGCTGACCAGCACGGAGTTGCCGAGGGACTTCGACATCTTCTCGCCGGACATGGTGACCCAGCCGTTGTGCACCCAGTACGTCGCGAACGCGTCGCCGAAGGCCTTGGCCTGGGCGATCTCGTTCTCGTGGTGGGGGAAGATCAGGTCGATGCCGCCGCCGTGGATGTCGAAGGCGCTGCCGAGGTACTTGTGGGCCATCGCCGAGCACTCCAGGTGCCAGCCGGGCCGGCCGCGGCCCCACGGGGTCTCCCAGCTGGGCTCCCCGGGCTTCGCGGACTTCCACATGGCGAAGTCGCGCTTGTCCCGCTTTCCGGTCTCGTTGTCGCCGGAGGGCTGGCGCAGGTCGTCCAGGTCCTGGTTGGAGAGCTCGAGGTAGTCCCCGTACGAACGCACGTCGAAGTAGACGTTGCCGTCGGCCGCGTAGGCGTGGCCGCGCTCGATGAGGCCGCGCATCATCTCGACCATCTCGGTGATGTGCCCGGTGGCGCGGGGCTCGTACGTGGGCGGGAGGCAGCCCAGGGCGTCGTACCCGGCGTTGAACGCGCGCTCGTTCTCGTAGCCGATGGACCACCAGGGGCGGCCCTGCTCGGCGGACTTCGCGATGATCTTGTCGTCGATGTCGGTGACATTCCGGATGAACGTCACGTCGTAGCCGCGGTGGTCGAACCAGCGGCGCATGATGTCGAAGTTCAGTCCGGACCTGATGTGCCCGATGTGCGGGGCGGCCTGGACAGTCGCGCCACAGAGGTAGATCGAGACGCAGCCCGCTGTGAGCGGGACGAAGTCACGGATCTGCCGGGCGTTGGTGTCGTACAGGCGAATAGTCACCCCTCAAGGGTAGTGGGCCCGCACCAGTGCCCGGCGCACCCTGTGGAAAACCCGTGACGCACGGGTGGAGCCGCTCCCCGAGCCGGCCGGGCAGCCGAGGGGGTGCCGGACACCCGAGCCGTCGTGCGTGCGGGCGCACCTCCGAGGGCGGGCGTACGGACGCGCCTCCACCGGACGTGCTTCCGGCGGCCTTCATGGGCGGGCCGCCGGTGTCCGGTCCGCCCCGGGCCGGGCCGTCACGGCTACGGCGGGCGCGCTCCGGGCCGCCGTCCCGGGCGGTGGGCCGTCCTGTCCGGCCGCAGCCGCCCGGTTCGCCCGTCCGCCCCGTACGGCCGCCGAGGTCAGCACCGCCAGGACGCCGAGGACGGCGAGCGCGGCTGCGGGGGCGAGGACCGGCCAGGCGGCGCGTTCCGCGTACGGCATGTTCTCGGAGAGCATGCGGCCCCACTCGGGAGCCGGGGCCTGGGTCCCGAGGCCGAGGAAGCCGAGGGAGGCGAGCGCCAGGGCGACGCCGGGGACACGGAGTACCGCGTGGCGGACGACGGGCGGCAGGATCCCCGGCAGGAGGTGCCGGCGGAGCAGGTGGAGGCGCCCGGCGCCCAGGGAGACCGCGGCGGCCACGTGCGGGGCGGCCCGTTCCTGGGCGTACAGCGCGGACGTGTGGGCGGCCAGGGGCGCCCAGGCGACGGCGGTGACCGCGGCTGCCGCGCCCCAGGCGCCGGGGCCCGCGATGCCCGCCGCGACCAGGCCCGCCAGCACGGCGGGCAGCGCGTTGGCCGTCTCGGTGAGGGCCCCGGCGCGGGCGGTGCCCGCGAGCAGTCCCAGCGCGAGGGTGGCGGCGCTGATGGCCACAGCGGTGAGTACGGTCCGGGCGGTGCCGTGGCCGAGCCGGGCGAGGACGTCCCGGCCCAGGGAGTCGGTACCCAGGGGGTGAGCCGCCGAGGGGGCGGCGAGCCGGGCGGCGGCGTCGACGTGCAGAGGGTCGCGCAGCAGGCCGGCGAGGGTGACGGCGAGGAGGAGCACCGCCAGGAACACGGCGGCGGGGGCCACCGCGCGACGGGCGGGCAGGTGCGGGGCGACGAGCGGGGGCAGGGCCCCGTCGGCGCGGGCGGGGCCGAGCAGGAGCCGGGCGCCGGTCCGGGCCGCGAGGCCGGCGGCGAGACCGAGCAGGAGCAGGGCGAGCACGCAGGCCTGGAGGACGGGCAGGTCCTGGGCGAGCGCGGCGGCGAGGGCGGTGCCGCCGAGGCCGGGTACGGCGTAGAGCGATTCGACGGCGACGGCACCGCCGGTGAGTCCGACGACGATCAGGCCGAGCTGCGGCAGCAGGGCGGGAAGGACGCGTCGCAGGGCGTGGGCCGCGATGCGCCGGGCGGGCAGGCCGCCCGCCGTGGCGGCGCGGGCCCAGGGCTCGGCGAAGGCGGCGGGCAGCGCGTCGTCCAGCAGCCGCCCGAGCAGCGCGCCCGCCGGTATGCCCATGGCGAGGGCGGGCAGGACGAGCTGGTCGGCCCCACCCCAGCCGAGAGCGGGGAACCAGCCCAGCTGTACGGCGAGGACGGTGGCCAGGACGGCGGCGACCAGGAACTCCGGGAGGGCGGCGAGCGCCGCCGCTGCGGCCCCCGCCCGGGTGGCGACGAGCCTGCGGCGTGCCCCGCGGCGCAGGGTACCGGCGGAGAGGGCGAGGGCGAGAAGGAGCGCGACGCCCGAGGAGGCGCCCATCAGGGCCAGGGAGACACCGAATGCGGAGGTCACGTCGGGTCCGACGGGCTGCCCGGAGACCCAGGACTCCCCCAGGTCGCCGCGGAGCAGCCCGGCGGCCCAGCGGCCGAGGACGTCGAGCGGTCCGCCGTCGAGTCCGGTGCCGGTGCGGATCGCGTCGAGAACGGCGGGCGTCGGCGGCCGGTCCGCGTAGCGGGCGTGCAGGATCGTCAGGGCGGGGTCGGTGCGGGTCAGGCGGGGCAGCAGGCCGATGACGGCGACGACGGCCAGGAGGGTGCCGAGGCGGCTCGCCAGGTACTTCACGCGGTCACCGGACGCGGGTGTCGGCGGTCACGAGGGTGCGCTCCATGGGATCGAGCGCGACCCCTTCGACGCGCGTCCCGTCGTATCCCTGGACGAAGCGCTCATGGACGAGCGGTACGAGGGCGTCGGTGCCGAGGACGGCGGCCTCGGCGGCTGCCGCTGCGCGGTGCCGGCCCTCGGTGGAGGCCTGCGAGGCGGCCCTGCCGACCGCGGCGTCGACGCGTTCGTCGCAGAGCTGGGAGATGTTGAAAGTGCCGTCGCAGGTGAAGTCGGAGGCGAGGTAGGAGACCGGGTCGGCGGTGTCCAGGAGGGTGTTGCGGGCCTGGACGAACGCGTCGTACCTGCCCGCGAGCGCGTCCGCCTCGAGTTGCGCGTAGTCCCGTACGACCTGTTTCACGGTGAAGCCGCGCCCGCGGAGCTGCTGTTGGACGATCGTGGCGACCTCGGGCAGTTCGGGGCGGTTGGTGTAGGTGGCGAGGACGATCTCCTTCGTCCTCGCCACCTCGGCGCGGCCGGCGGCCGCAGCCCGGCCCCTCGGTGCCGTACGGGCGTCCGCGGCCCAGGGGACGCCGGGGCCGAGGAGTCCCTGCCCGGTGTCGGCCCTGCCCTCGTACACACCCTCGACCAGTGACGTGGGGTCGATGGCCTCGCGGGCGGCCGCGCGCATGGCCGGGTCGGCGAAGACGCCGCGCCGGGTGTTGAGGGAGAGGCCGTTGGTCCGTGCGGACGGGAACTCGTGGACGTACGCGTCACCGAGGAGTGACGCCTGGGAGACCGGTACGTATTCGGCGACGTCGACCGCCTTCGTCCGCAGGGCGTTGGCCCGGGCGGTCCCGTCGGCGACGAACGTCACCTCGACGCCCGGCGCCTTCGCCTTGCCGCCCCAGTACGCGGGGTTGCGCTCCAGGGTGGCGCCGACCGCGCCGTTCAGGCGGGTCATGGTGAAGGGCCCGGTGGCGTGTCCCAGGGGATCCACGCCGCTCTTCCCGTACGCCGCGGCGGACAGGACGGCGAGGGAGGGATTGGCGAGCCGCTGGGGCAGGAGCGGGTCGGCCTGCCCGGTGACGATCCGTACGGTGCGCGGGTCCGTGGCGGTGGCGGTGAGCGTCGCCTCGGACAGGACGCGCGGGAGGGGGGACGCCTTCCCCGCCGCGGTGAGGGAGCGTACGACGGCCTCGGCGTCGACCTTCGTGCCGTCCTGGAAGGCGGCGTCGCGGAGGGTGAACGTCCAGGCGGTGGCGCCGGTCCGCCGCCACGACGCGGCGAGCGCGGGCCGGGCGGCGCCGTCGGCGTCGAGCGTGGTGAGGCCTTCGGTGACGGCGAGCCGGCTGAGGGTGATCGCGTCGTCCCCGTAGGGGGACATGGCCTGGGCGGGCGGGAAGGCCATGACGACCCGGAGGGGCCGCCCCCCGCCGGACGCCCCGTCGTCGCCAGGGGCGGAGCAGGCTGCCAGAGGGAGGAGGAGGGCTGCGGTGGCGGCGACGGCCGGCAGCGGTGAGCGGCGGCTTCGAGGCGTAGGCATGACGGAGAGCCTATATGAAAACGATAATCATATGGAGGTCAGGGAGTCCGTCGCCCGGATCCCGGCATGGGCAGCTCGAAGTGCACGATCCCCTGCCCGCCGCCCGGCAGCGCACGTTCGTCGCACACCTCCTCGGCCAGCGACCGCCAGAACGGCTCGGCGCCCGGCACGGCGGGATCGGTGTGGAGGTAGAGCCGGGTGTAACCGCCGGCCCGGTCCGCGAAGTCGGCGAGCGCCCGGACCAGCCGGCGCGCCAATCCGTGCCTGCGGTGCTCGGGGCGTACGTAGATCCGGCACAGCTGGGCCGTGGAGCCGGAGGGGAACCGGTCGGCGACCCACGGGGGATTGGGCGGCGCCTGGGGCCCCCGGTCGCGTACGGCGCCGGTCGCGACGACCTCGTCGCCGTGCCGGACGACCAGCAGCGTGCACCGCCCGGGGCGCAGGTAGGTGCCCTCCAGGTCGATGATGTCGGCGTGCCAGTGCGGGACGTAGCCGGACTTCAGGTCACCGTAGACGGTGTCCAGCATGACGGCCCGGGCGCCGCCCAGATCCTGCGCGGTCGCGGTCCGCAGGGCGTACCCACCCGCGTCCTCCCGCGCATCCTGCGCCCTCGCCCCGGCGGTCGCGCTCACCACTGACGCTCACCCTCGCTCTCGGCCCGTACAGCACATCACCTGCCGCTTCAGCGTAGCTGCAAGTGATGTGCAATACGGTCCGGGGGCCCCGCCGCCGGGTGCTCCTTCAGACGGCGGTCCGGTACACCAGGGCGGTCGCGATGCCCGCGATGCCCTCGCCCCGCCCGGTGAATCCGAGGCCGTCGGAGGTGGCGGCGGAGAGCGACACGGGGGCGCCGACCGCATCGGAGAGCACCTTCTGCGCCTCGCCGCGCCGCTTGCCGATCTTGGGGCGTACCCCGACGACCTGCACGGCGACGTTGCCGATCCCGAAGCCCTCGGCCCGCACGATGCGCGCCGCCTCGGTGAGCAGGGTGACCCCGGAGGCGCCGGCCCACTCCGGGCGGCCGGTACCGAAGTGCTGCCCCAGGTCGCCGAGTCCGGCGGCCGAGAACAGCGCGTTGCACGCGGCGTGCGCCACGACGTCGGCATCGGAGTGGCCGGCCAGGCCGGGACCCTCGCCCTCCCACAGCAGCCCGGCGCACCACAGTTCACGGCCCTCTTCGAAGGCGTGGATGTCGGTCCCGATCCCCACCTGGGGGATCACGGGCAGCGGTTGACCAGGGGTCTCAGAACTCATCGTTGGCCCTCCGGCGCGCGAGAACGGCCTCGGCCAGGATCAGGTCGAGCGGCCGGGTCACCTTGAAGGCCTCCTCGTGCCCGGGCACGACGACGACCGGGGAGCCGAGGCGCTCGACCATGCCCGCGTCGTCGGTCGCGCCGTCGCCGTCGACGGCCACGCCCGCGTGAGCGCGGACGAGCGTGTCGCGGTCGAACCCCTGGGGTGTCTGTACGGCGCGCAGCCGGGCGCGTACGGGCGTCGAGAGGACCGGCTCGGGCTCGCCCGGCGGGCCGGGCTCGACCTCCTTGACGGTGTCGGCGAGCGGGAGCGCGGGCACCACGGCGGGCGCCCCCTCGCGAACGGCCTCGACGACCGCGTCCACGGTGTCGACGGGGACCAGCGGCCGGGCCGCGTCGTGGACGAGCACGACGGAGATGTCCGGCGGCAGCGCGTCGATGCCCAGCTTCACCGACTCCTGGCGGGTCTCACCTCCGGGAACCACCAGGTAGTCGGTGCGCTCGGGCAGGGCGTGTTCGTCGATGAGGTTCTTGACCTCCGGCGCGCCGCCCGGGGGCGCCACCACGACGACGAGGGAGACGGCGCGGGAGGCGGCCATGGCGCGCACGGCGTGGATCAGCATCGGCGTCCCGCCGAGGGTGCGCAGCGCCTTGGGGGCTCCAGGGCCCAGCCGGACGCCCCGGCCGGCTGCGGGGATCACCGCTGCGGTGCGGAACGGGCGTGGATCGGCGGGCGTCGGTGACATCGGTGACATCGGTTGCACTCCGAAGCTTCGGCAGGTTTGTTTCCACGGCACGCGTGGGTATGGCCTGGGCGTGCCCCCCACCGTAGGGTCGGGGGGAGAGCCGGGCGCGACGCCTGACCTGACCGGGAACCCTTCCGTGACCCCCGGTCGGTCGAGCGGCAGCGGCGGCTCGCAGGCAGGGCTCTCGGCCGGGACCGTTCCGGTCGCGACGTCTCGATCGGACAGTTGGCCGATCGGGTTTCCCGGTGTTCGGTCTGTCGTCCTCGGCGGGTTCCGCGTCGTCTTCACCGAGCCGGGGACGGCGTGATCGAGGGGTGGAGCCGAGCGGCATCCTGGATGCCGAGGACCGGACCCGGATCAGGACGTCAGAATCGGGCCGCCCGTCCGCGTGTCGGTCCGAACATGCCGCAGCGCCCGACGACGCACCGTCGAAGAGGACGGTTGGCCAGCGGGCACCGCGGCATTTTCTACGACCGGATCCCTGACCCCGGTGGAACCCGGTTCAGGACGCGAGGACCTCGTCCAGCAGGGCCTCGGCCTTGTCCTCGTTCGTGTTCTCCGCGAGGGCGAGTTCGCTCACCAGGATCTGGCGGGCCTTGGCGAGCATGCGCTTCTCGCCTGCGGAGAGTCCACGCTCGCGCTCACGACGCCACAGGTCGCGGACCACTTCGGCGACCTTGATGACATCGCCGGAGGCGAGCTTCTCGAGATTTGCCTTGTAGCGCCGGGACCAGTTCGTCGGCTCTTCGGCGTACGGTGCGCGCAGCACCTCGAAGACCCGGTCCAGGCCCTCCTGCCCGACCACGTCACGCACACCGACGAACTCCGCGTTGTCCGCCGGCACACGAACCGTCAAGTCGCCCTGGGCGACCTTGAGCACCAAGTAGGTCTTGTCCACGCCTTTGATCTGGCGAGTTTCGATAGCCTCGATCAGCGCGGCCCCGTGATGGGGATAGACCACGGTGTCGCCAACCTTGAACGTCATGTGACAGGTACCCCTTCCGTGGCTATCAAGCGTAACACGAGAACAGCTTCTCCTGAATGGCGTTTTCGCAGGTCAGGGCATATCTCAGGGCTTGACAACAGCAACACGAACGTGCTGCGGAGGGCTCCCGGAAGGCGATATTCGCAGGTCGGAGCGGGCGTGCGGGCGACGGGAAACACGCGCGTCACACGTCCGGGAAGTCACTCAGAAGGGGCCAAACGTCCCGTATTGTCGGGTTCCGTATGGTGAACTTTCCGTACTCCGTTCGGACATCGATCACACGTACGAGCCTAAGAGTCGGTGGTCATTGAAATTGATCACCACCCGGCCGCCGGGTGGATTATGCGCAAGAAATGCGCCACTGCCGGAAAATCGATCACCCATCGGCCGGACGGTGCACACGCGCCTTCCGAGCGGTGCGCCGCGCCTTATCCGAACGCGGCGGGAATGGACACGTTCGGGCCGGCTGTCAGCTCCGACGGCCCTAGGCCGTGTTGCGAAAGTCCCGTCTGCCCGGCGGCGTCTGGCACGCACACTCGCCGCGTCGTCGGGATCATCCCGATACGCCCAGTATCAGGACGACCCTCCGCCTTGCGATTGCACGCACCAGACGCCGCCGGGCCTGCCCTCCGGGCAGACGACGCCACTTTCGCAACACGGCCTAGGGGCGGGTCGGGTGCGGGGCCGGGACGGCGGCTCGGTAACCTGAGCCCGCTGACACACCCTTAGGGCGGCTTTACGTCGCTCGGCCTTCCCGTCCGCAAGAGTCCGAAGTCCGCAGTCCGAACGTTCAAGGAGTTGCCGCCGCCGTGAGCCGCAGCCTTCGACACGGCGCCCTCGCCGCCACTGCCCTCGTGTTCTCGATCGCCTCGCTCTCCGCGTGCAGCGCCGGCAACAACGCGCAGACGCTTCAGGTCAGGCCGGACAACGCAGCCACCGCTGTCGAGAACATCAAGATCCAGAACGCGAACATCGTCACGCAGCCCGAGCACGGCGCCGAAGGACCGGCCGTCGTCATCGCCACGCTGTTCAACGAGGGCCCCAAGGCGCAGGTCCTGGAGTCCGTCAAGCTTCCCGGCACGAACGCCAAGGTCGCTCTGCACGCCGCCAAGGGCAGTGGACCGATCGAGGTCCCGGCCGGCGGGCAGGTCATCCTCGGAGGCAAGGGCAACGCCTCCGCGGTCATCGAGAACGGCCGTCAGGCCGGAAGCGACGGCGACGTGCAGAACGTCGTCTTCACCCTCAGCGAGACGGGGGACGTCGGGCTCGGCGCCCTGATCGTCCCGGCGACCACCTTCTTCGAGGGCTTCGGCCCGAGCACGCTGCCGTCCCCGAAGACCACGCCCTCGGGGAAGACCTCCGAGACGCCGGGCGCCCCGAGCCCGTCGGCGAGCGGGCAGTCCGGCGCCCCGGCGGACGGCGGGAACGGCACCGGCGAGCAGACCGACGAAGAGTCCGCAGGGCACTGACGCGGGTCATGCGCAGGGCGCCGGCCCTCTCGGGGACGGCGCCCTGCGCACAGCCCTACGACACCGGTCTACGGCTCGAACTTGTAGCCCAGTCCCCGCACCGTCACCAGGTAGCGGGGCGCACCCGGGTCAGGCTCGATCTTCGCGCGCAGCCGCTTGACGTGGACGTCCAGCGTCTTCGTGTCGCCGACGTAGTCCGCGCCCCAGACCCGGTCGATCAGCTGCATCCGCGTCAGGACACGGCCGGCGTTGCGCAGCAGCATCTCCAGGAGATCGAACTCCTTCAACGGCAGGTCCACCTTGCCGCCGGACACCGTCACGACGTGGCGGTCGACGTCCATCCGCACGGGGCCGGCCTCCAGAGCGGCCGGGGTGACCTCCTCCGGTTCCCCGCGGCGGCGCAGGACCGCGCGGATGCGGGCCACCAGCTCCCGCGAGGAGAAGGGCTTGGTCACGTAGTCGTCGGCTCCTATTTCCAGGCCGACGACCTTGTCGATCTCGCTGTCCTTGGCGGTCACCATGATCACCGGCACGTTGGAGCGCACGCGCAGCTGACGGCAGACCTCCGTACCGGGCAGGCCGGGGAGCATCAGGTCCAGCAGGACCAGGTCGGCACCGTTGCGCTCGAATTCGTCGAGGCCGTCGGGGCCGGTGGCCGCGACGGCCACCTCGAAGCCCTCCTTGCGGAGCATGTAGGACAGGGCGTCGCTGAAGGATTCCTCATCCTCGACGACAAGCACTCGGGTCACGGAAGAGCCTCCGGGGCAGGAAATGGTTCAAGAGTGTCGGGGCCGTACGGGCCGTCGTCGTCAGCGGAGTGACCGTTGACGATGAGCGGTCCGCCGGTGGTGCGCCCGCGTACCACACCGGACTCGGGCAGTCGAAGAGTGAAGGTGGAGCCCTGTCCCTCGGAGCTCCAGACGGTGACCTCCCCGCCGTGCGAGGCGGCCACGTGCTTGACGATGGCGAGGCCGAGGCCGGTGCCACCGGTGGCCCGTGAGCGGGCCGGATCGACGCGGTAGAACCGCTCGAACACCCGCTCGCGGTCCTTCTCGGAGATGCCGATGCCCTGGTCGGTCACGGCTATCTCGATCAGATCCCCGCCGCTTGCGGCGATCCGCCGGGCCGCGATGCCCACGCGGGTGCGGGCGGGGCTGTAGTTGACGGCATTCTCCACGAGATTGCCGAGAGCGGCGGCGAGCTGGCCGCGGTTTCCCCAGACGAAGAGGTCCGCGGTGCCGCCCGAGGCCATGGTGATCTGCTTGGAGGAGGCCTGCTGGCGGCACCGGTCGACCGCCTCTGCGACCAGCTCCTCCACCCGTACGGGTTCCGCGTCCTCCAGCGGGTCGTCGTTCTGCACCCGGGAGAGGTCGATGAGCTCCTGCACGAGGTTGGTCAGCCGGGTCGCCTCGATCTGCATACGGCCGGCGAACCGCTCCACCGCCTCCGGGTCGTCGGAGGCGTCCATCACGGCTTCGGAGAGCAGCGACAGGGCGCCGGTGGGTGTCTTGAGCTCATGGCTGACGTTGGCCACGAAGTCACGCCGCACCGCTTCGATGCGCCGGGCCTCCGTGAGGTCCTCGACCAGCAGCAGCACCAGCCGCGAACCCAGCGGGGCGACCCGGGCCGAGACGGCCAGTGCCTCCCCCCGCCCCGTCCCCCGCCGGGGGAGGTCCAGCTCGACCTGCCGTATCTCGCCGTCCCGCCGGGTGTCCCTGGCCATGTTGAGCATCGGCTCGACCGACAGCCGGCCGCCCCTGACCAGACCCAGCGCGTACGCGGCGGAGCTGGCCTTGACGACGCTGTCGCTCTCGTCGAGCACCACGGCGGAGGAGCTGAGCACCGAGAGGACCGTGTCCACCCCTGGGGGCAGCGGCGCGTTGCTGTCCGGCCGCAGCGACGTACGCGTGGGACGTCTCTGCTCGCGCTCGCTCCAGCGGAACGCCAGCATGGCGATCACGCCGGTGAGTACACCGGCGATCGCAGCAGCTGCGGCGACCGCCGCGTTCACGTCCATGCTTAAAGGTTATGCGGGTGGGCCGACACTCTCCCAGCCATCCGGGTGCCATCTCGAACACTCGTCGCCCAGAGTTCACCGAGGGGATGGGGTTGGTTCATTTCGGGGGCCGGATCCGGACGCGTTGGGCCCGCACCGTGGGAGCGTGGGGGTCGGCCCAGAGACCCCGGCCTCAGTAAGGATCTGGAGAGGGACTTCCATGCGCGACGCTTATCACGAGGAACTCGACTCGATCGGCGAGGGCCTGGTCGAGATGGCCCGGCTCGTCGGCTCGGCGATCGGCCGGGCGACGACGTCCATGCTCGACGCCGATCTCAAGCTGGCCGAGAGTGTGATCGCCGCGGACCAGAAGGTCGACGACCTGCAGCACGACCTCGAGGCCCGGGCCATCGCCCTGCTGGCCCGCCAGCAGCCGGTCGCCACCGATCTTCGGATCGTGGTGACCTCCCTGCGCATGAGCGCCGATCTGGAGCGCTCGGGCGACCTCGCCCAGCACGTCGCCAAGCTGGCGCGGCTGCGCTTCCCCGCCTCGGCGGTACCGCACGACCTGCACGCCACCATCCTGGAGATGGGGCAGCTGGCGCAGCGGCTGATGGCGAAGGCCGCCGAGGTCATCATCACGAAGGACGTCGACCTGGCGCTGCAGCTGGAACAGGACGACGACGAGATGGACCTGCTGCACCGCACGCTCTTCCAGCACCTGATGGACGACCGCTGGAAGCACGGCATCGAGACGGCCGTCGACGTGACGCTGCTCGGCCGCTACTACGAGCGCTTCGCCGACCACGCGGTGTCGGTCGCCAAGCGTGTCGTCTACCTGGTGACGGGTGAGCACGCGGACGAGATCCAGGCGGCGGCGACGCAGGCGGAGGGAGCGTAGGGGCGCGGACGCCACGGGGGTCGCACGTCTGTTCCCGCGCGTGCGCCGTTGATGCGCCCTCCGGGTTGGGCATGCAATGGGGGCGGGGGCGGCACGCCATGCCGTACGCCCCCGTCGTACGCACATGACGTACGCCGTCGAGTCGTACCCCCTGAGGAGGGACCATGGCCGATTACCCCATGACCGAACCCCAGCAGGAGCCCCCGGCCGAAGTGGTGCGTCTGACCGTGCTCGGCGCCTGCGGCTGCGGCTCGGGCTGCGGGTGCGGCTGCCAGTCCGGCGCTCCGTGCCAGTGCGGTGGCTGCTCCGGCTGACCGGAGCGGTACCGGAGGATCGCAGGGGTGCCCCACGGCGGAGGTGTGTGAGCCGTGGGGCACCCCCGGGCGTCGGGTCGCCGTGCTCAGTACGGTGCCCGGCCGTACAGCGCCGTTCCGTGGCCTGCCTGAGGGTTGTCCCGTACTTCCCGGTGGATCGGCGTGCGGCGTCGGATGCGGTGCCTCGCACGGCGGAGGGACGCCCGCATACGGGATGTACGGGGACGTTCAGACAACGCGGCGAGGTGCCGTAGCTGTCGTCGCGCGCCCGCCGGGACGTGCGGGACAGCCCTCAAGGTCGGGCCGCGGGGCCGGTGCCGGACGCGTTGACGGCCTTCGGCTCCTCGACGGGCGGGGTGGTGGCCGGACCGGCTACGGCTACGGCTACGGCTGCGGGAGTGAGGACACCGGGCTCGACTCCGGTGACGACCGGTTCGGGCGCCGAGCCCCGCTCGCTCTCCGACCGGGCCGGGGGGTGCGACGGCGATTCCGCCCTGCCCGCCTCCGTCCCCGTCCCCTTCTCCGTCTCCAGGCTCCGCATCAGCAGCCAGTAGCCGGTCGCCGCGATCGTGCCGACCGCCGCGCACGCCCCCCAGAGCCAGGCGGCGCCGTAGTGGTCGATGACGAAGCCGGACATCAGCGGGGCGATGAGCGCGGCCACCGACCAGGACATCGTGTACATGCCCTGGTAGCGGCCCCGGCCGTGCGCCGGGGACAGCTGGACGACCAGGCCCGTCTGCGTCGGGGCGTTGACGATCTCGGCCAGGGTCCAGACGCATACGGTCATGGCGTACACCCCGACCGAGCCGGCGAACGCGGTGAGCCCGAACCCGTACCCGGCGAGCAGGGACGAGAGGATCAGAAGCCGACGGGGGTCGCGGTGCTGGATGAACCGCGTCACCGGTATCTGCAGGGCCACGATCAGCACACCGTTGACGGCGATGGCCGTGCCGTAGTCGGAGCTGGAGAGTCCGTCCGTCCCCATGGCCACCGGCAGCCCCACATACCCCTGCTGGAAGATCAGCGCGACGAGGAACGACAGACCGACCACGCCCATGAAACGCCCGTCGCGCAGCACGGTGCCCAGCCGGACGTCGTCCGGCTCACGGACCCCGGCGACGCGGGGCTTCTCCTCCGGGCGGGATTCGGGAACCTTCAGGAAGACGACGACGGCGCAGACCAGTGTCATGGCCGCCTCACCCATGAAGCCGGCCAGGTAGCTGTACTCCGCGATGAAGCCGGCGCCGGCGGAGGAGACGGCGAAACCCAGGTTGATCGCCCAGTAGTTGAGGGAGAAGGCCCGCACCCGGTCCTCGGGCCGCACGATGTCCGCCATCATCGCCTGCACCGCCGGGCGCGACGCGTTGCTGGCCATGCCGACGACGAACGCCACGGCCGCGATCGCCGCCGGATGCACCATGAACCCGAGTACGGCCACGGACACGGCGGTCGAGAGCTGCGCGATCAGCATCGTGGGCCGGCGCCCCAGGCGGTCGGTCATCACCCCGGCCCCGAGCGAGGACACGACCCCGCCGAGCCCGTGGAGGGCGGCGACGAGACCGGCGTACGAAGCCGAGTAGCCCCGGTCCAGGGTCAGATACAGCGCCATGAACGTGGCGACGAACGCCCCGAGACGGTTGACCAGCGTGCTGGTCCACAGCCACCAGAACGCTCCGGGGAGCCCGGACAGCGTCTCGTGGGCCGCCTTTCTGAGACCGGCGACAGACATGGGCTTCCCCCTGGGGACGTACGGAACGGGTGCGGGCCCTGTAAGCGGCCCGACAGCAGTCCGAACATTACGAAGGCCCGTTCCCGGGACACCACTCAATTGACGCCGGGCGTCAAACGTCGGCCCACCGCCGCGCCGCCTGTCCGCCCAGTGACCGGGCGCGCGGAGCCCTCACGGGTTCCATTACGCTCGGACTCATGGCCGACGCACCGTACAAGCTGATCCTCCTCCGCCACGGCGAGAGCGAATGGAACGCGAAGAACCTGTTCACCGGCTGGGTGGACGTAGACCTCACCGACAAGGGCGAGAAGGAGGCGGTCCGCGGCGGTGAGCTGCTCAAGGACGCCGGCCTGCTCCCCGATGTCGTGCACACCTCCCTCCAGAAGCGCGCGATCCGCACGGCCCAGCTCGGGCTGGAGGCCGCGGACCGCCACTGGATCCCCGTTCGCCGCTCCTGGCGGCTGAACGAGCGCCACTACGGCGCTCTCCAGGGCAAGGACAAGGCCCAGACGCTCGCCGAGTTCGGCGAGGAGCAGTTCATGCTGTGGCGCCGCTCGTACGACACCCCGCCGCCCGTCCTCGAGGACGGCACCGAGTTCTCGCAGAGCGACGACGCCCGCTACGCGACGATCCCCTCGGAGCTGCGTCCGCGCACCGAGTGCCTCAAGGACGTCGTCATCCGCATGATGCCGTACTGGTACGACGCCATCGTCCCGGACCTGCTGACCGGCCGCACGGTCCTGGTCGCCGCCCACGGCAACAGCCTGCGCGCCCTGGTCAAGCACCTCGACGGCATCTCCGACGCCGACATCGCGGGCCTCAACATCCCGACCGGTATCCCGCTCGCCTACGACCTGGACGCCGACTTCCGCCCGCTGAAGCCGGGCGGCACGTACCTCGACCCGGAAGCGGCGAAGGCCGCCATCGAGGCCGTGAAGAACCAGGGCAAGAAGAAGTAAGCGCCCACGGACGAGCCCCCTGCCTGCGGTCGCTCCGCGAGCAGGGGGCTCGTTCTGTGCTGAGGTGTTCAGGTGCTGGACAGGTCGCACCGGGCCGTGTCGAAGACGGCGGCGATACCGCCTCGCCGGGGCGTTCCTGCTGGAGGGCACACGCTCGCGTATACGCGGAGCGTCGGGCCCGGGTCTGCGCACCGCACCCGGTCAGCACGTCGCGGAGAGGCGGAAAGAACGCTCAGGGAATGAACTGATCAGGCGGAACGGGCCGGAGTTCCGGGAGCGGTCCCAGATTCACCTTGATGGGATCCTTCCGCAGCCACAGGGGCTCCCAGAAGCCGCACTGGTGCTCCGCCGAGAAGTCACTCTCGGGTCGGACGCCGCGGGCACCCGGGGCCAGGGACTGCACCGAAGGCGCGGCCACGGTGAACCGCGGCCAGTGCGGGGCGTGGTCGCCGTTGGGGGTCCCCGTCGCGGCGAAACGGCTCCAGTAGCCGGCCATGGTGTCGGACAGCACCTGCTGGGCCGCATTGAAAGCCGGTTTCTCCGTGTGCCCTTGACCGAGCTTCCGCTGGAAGACGTAGGGGAGCTCCGAGCCGTGGTACGCGCCCAGGGGACCGTCCGGCCACCAGGGGACATCGCTACTGGCAACCGGATGCCGGTCGTTGAACTCGTAGGCGTAGACCGGCTGCTCGGGCGACAACTGCTTGTTGGACAGGTTGACGGCACATGAGAAGGCACCGTCACCGAGGGCTGCGCTGAGAGCCTTGCGTGGATCACCCTCGTACCTGACCAGCGGGTACCGGTCCATGATGTCCTGAACGACTTGCTCACCGGCTCCGAAGTGGTGAGCGACCGCCTTTCGGTAGAAGTCCGACGGCAGAGGGAGGCCCTCCGGGTACAGGAGGTAGACGAAGAAGGTGCCCTCGTCGTGGGTGGTCCCCGCGATCACCGGTACATGATGGACACGCCCGGCCCGAACGGCTTTCCTGACCGGTTCGGGCAGGAGAGGACCGCCGGAGGCCGGGGACCACCCGTAATTCCCTTGTGTGCTCACGATGGCCTGGGCCGGGAGGGCACGCAGGCAGGCGGCCGCGTTCGCGTGCCGGCATCCGGCCTGACGCGCGAAGTCCGCGCCCTGCAGATCGGCCGTGGCCTGCTCCGGAGTGTCCGTGACACAGACGCTCTGGAGAATCGCCCGCTGGAACAGGCCCGCCGCCGGCGGGGAGGCGAGATGGTCACAGATGCTGCCGCCACCGGCAGACTCTCCGAAGACCGTCACGTTGTCCCGGTCGCCGCCGAACGCTCCTGCGTTCTCGCGTACCCAGCGCAGTGCGGCCTGTTGGTCCATCAGGCCGTACTGTCCGGACACGCCGTCCGGTGACTCCTTCGACAGACTGTGCAGGGCGAGGAAACCGAGCGCCCCGAGCCGGTAGTTGATGGTCACCACCACATTGCCCCGGGCGGCCAGCGCGCTGCCGTCATAGTCATTGCCACTGCCGCTGACCAAGGAACCGCCGTGGATCCACACCATGACCGGTCGGGGGCTGTGTGACGGCCGGGCCGGGGCGTAGACGTTGAGGAACAGGCAGTCCTCGCTCACCCGCAGATCCTCCCCGAACTCCCCCGACTGCGGGCATCGAGAGCCCATAGCCCTGGCCGGCCAGGTCCCGGGCCAGTGGTGGACGGGCTGAGGCGGTCTCCAACGCAGCTCGTCCTTCGGTGGGGCGGCGTAGGGGATCCCGAGGAAGCGGTTGACGCCCCGGTTCTCGACTCCCTGAAGGCGGCCTTGCCTCACCGTCACCACGGGCCCGTCGCCGTCGCCCGCCGTCGCCGTCGCCCTCGCCGTCGCCGGTGACGCGACCGCACCTGCCGCCGCGACGATGACCGCCACGAGGACGGCACCGGCACGTAGTCCCGCCCGGATCCCGCTCCACGCCAAGTACGGGGAAAGGAAACCAGGAACACCGAGCCCGGCTTCGGTGGATGGTCGTCTGCATCTCATGCCCAGCACCATTACAGCCGGGAAGCGGCATGACTTATCAAACTGCCCTTTCCTACGACATGTTCACCATCTCGGACGCATGGTAGGGCGGGCCGGGTGCCGTCAGGCCACCGAGGCGGCCACAGAGGCCGGGCGGCACGGGGACCCCGGTGCGTCCAGCGCGCCCTCCTGGCTCCGCTCCCGCACCCAGGGGCTCCTCCTCACCGCACCTCTTGCCCGTATCGGCAGCGCTTCCGCTTCTCGGCTCCGGGACAGCTCCTCGGCCTGCGGGGTCTCGATCGAGATGCGCAGGGGGACAGTTCCTCGGCCTGCGGGGTCTCGGCCGCGATCGCGGTGCGCAGCGTGATCGTGTAGCCGCAGCGCTGCTCTGAGATGCCGTCGAATGGCTCGACGTCCGGGTTGGCGCGCATCAGGCCACGCCAGGAACTGGGCAGCAGCGACTGGTCCCGTTCCCTCGCTGCGACATTCGTACGGCCGACCAGGTGCGGCAGCCGCTTGAGCGCTTCCACCCCCGGCGCCCCGGTCTCGACGGCGCCCAAGTCCACGGTGCCGGCCGGTAACCGCGTGAAGCCGAGCACACTGCCGCACCGGGAGGCAAGCGTGGCCTGCAGTTGCCCCCCTCCCTGGACCGGGGTTGCTCACGCCGTGGGCGTGCAGTCGTACTTCAGCCTCGCTCGGGTCTCGAGCCCGGGGTCACACCGCTCCCGGAGCGGGTTCCCCTGGTCGGAAGACGTCGAGGGGGCGCCGGTGGCAGAGGCCTGCGGGTGCCGGGACGACGTCCGGACGGGATGAGCGGATGGTGCGTGTCGAGAAGGAGGAAAGGACGCTGCGGCACGGTTGTCACCAGGGCACGACAGCCGGAAGCGGGACATCGGTGACCTTGTGGATGGACCGTCCGATGCTGCCCGCCAGGCGCTGGTGACGGTCACTCAGAATGAGACGGCCAGCGCCACCACCTGTGAAGATCGAAGCACCGGGATTCCCGGCACGACCCTGAAGAACTGATGCGGACGGTGAGGGATATGGGCGGCATAGCGGGCGCGGGCACCCCGGGCGCGCGGCAGAACAAGGGGAACGAGAGGAAGGTGCGGCCAGTTGCGGCCACGCTGGCGTTCCTGGGTATCGCAGCGGTGTCAGCCGCGTTCGCGGTGCTGGTAACGCTCCCGGCGGCCCAGCATCTGCGCTCCTTCCAGGACGGCGAGCGTGCTCCCGCGACTCTGTACAGGGGCGGCTCCTGCATGGTGGGCCATTGCCAGGTCGAGTTCGAGGCCGACGGCCGGACGGTAGTGGCGGATCTGCCTGCGGGCAGCGGCGGCGGCAAGAGCTCGGTCGGCACGCATCTCACCGTCCGATACCGGGCTGACGACCCGCAGGTGGCTGTCCGCGAAGACGACCTCGGAGGCGGCGGGGCAGCCGTGCTGGCGGTGGTGTCGGCCGGGACGGCCCTGTTCGCCCTGGTGATGTCGGTCGTGGCGCTGGTCTACGCGGTGAGGCAACGGCGCGCGGACCCGGCTCCCGGCAGTGCGTCCGAGGATCGCTGACACCCCTCCCTATCTGCGACGACGGACGCAGGCGGCTCGCGGCGCTGCCCGTGGAAACGACCTCCCCGTGCGCCGCGAGAACCCGTGCTGTGACCGGCGCTGTCCGCATCAAGAGGAGCCTCACCCGGTGCGTGCGGTCGCACCACGGCCAGGAGGAGGCCTCCTGCGAGCGCTCGGCGACCCGGACGTTGCATGACCACGGCGGTGACCGCATAGAGGGGGCACGTGAACGAGGTTCGCCTCACCGAGGCGTGGCGGCCCGCGCCACCTGTCCCCAGCTGACGGTCCGCCGCATTCCGGTCCGAAAGCCCACGTAGTCACGTCGTTCCGGGTGCAGTTGGGACCGATGAGAGCGCTCCTCCGCCTCGTCGCGTCCTGTGGGGGGCTCGCTCTGCCGTTGTGTCACGGCCGGCGGACGCCCCCTACTGCCCCGCCGGGTGCCCAGGGCACACTGAGTCGAACCGGCGGGCAGTACAGTGCATGCTCCGCCGTACCCTTCCCTCGGTGCCGCGAGGGAACGTGCCCACTGCGCCCGGCTGTTGGCACCGCACCGTGCGTCGCGCGGCGGGTACACACCGGGGCAGAGCGCGAGGAGACCGGGGAGAGCGATCATGGGTGAGGCTCTGAAAACCTTCGTCGGCGGCGCCGAGGTCGAGGTGCCGAACAGCATCCCGGCGATCCGTGCCGCCTTGCCCGAGGAGAGACGCGAGGAATTCGACCAGGCGATCAACGACGCCGGCGTCCATGAGATCCAGGCCGTCATGCGGCACTGGATGCTCGAGTCCGTGCCCGATCCGGAGGCCGAGCAGATCCTGGACCGGCTGGCGCAGGACGAGGCCGAGAGGCGGAGCGTCGCTTGAGCTTCCGCATCTCCTACGCCCCGCCCGCGGACGACACCCTGGCCAAGATGCGGGACGGCGACTCGTTCCGCGACGAGATGGCGCGCACCCTTGGCCGGGACCCGTACGGTCACGCCTCGTCCGCCGTCAAGCGCGAACGCGACCGGCGCGAGGCGACGGTCTACGGGGCGATCGTCCTCTACTACGTCTCCGGATCCGTGCTGACGGTCACCGTGGTCAGACTCGTCCCCCTGCCCTGAGCCGCCGGCAGCCCTCCGGCCCCGCGCAGTTCCGCTGTCGGTGAGGGTCGGTGGTGGCCCCGAGGTCCCGGAAAGCTGCGCGGATCGCCGCGTTCCGCTCGCCCTGTTCGCCTCCGTGATGTGGTTCCGTGGCACGGAAGGGCCGTCCGCACCGGCCGTCTCCGTCCCCGGACGGCGTCACCGCTCGCCGCGACCGTTCTCGGCTGCTTCGTGCGGGGCGACGCGCGGGCCCCGTCACAGCCGGCGGGCCCAGTGGCGGTCGTCCCCCCGTCATGCTCGCCGGCCCTGGGCGGACAGGCGAAAGGGGGCGGGGAAGGCAACGGCCGTCCGCCCCGCCCCCGCCTGCTCGCCCCGCCCGGAAGGTCAGCCGAGCTTCTCGACCTGAGCCGCGACCACCTCGGACGGCATGTCGAAGTCGGCCTTCCCGCTGGCCACGACACCGAGGTTCAGAGCGAAGAACGTCGCGACCGTGCCGCCCTGACGGAGGCTCACCAGCTTGAGAGGCGTCTTGGTGCCGTCCTGCTCAGCCGTCACCGTCCAGGCCACCGTCTCCTCACCGCCCGTCACCTTCTCCTCGGCCAGCTTGAGGATCTTCGTCTTGTCGCCCTTGATCGTCACGGTGAAACCGCCGGCGGCGCACGCGGCCGCCGAGTCACGGAGCTCGGCCACGCTCTTCGCGGCACCGTCGCCTTCGTAGGAGGCGAGCGTGACCAGGGTCGACGTCACGTCGAAGGCGGCCTTCATGACGTCCGCGGGGTCCTTGCCCGCACCCTTCTTGGGCTCCTGCACGACCTCGCGGCCCGCGGTGGCGACCGGGGTGCCCCGCTTCGCTCCGGCGTAGGCGAGCCCGAACGGTTCGCACTCCTTCTTGTCCACGGAGACCTCGTCAGGCCCCACGAGGTTCTTGGCACCGGTCTTCGCGACCTTGTGGCCCGCCACGTCACCCTGCTCCAGCGACGCCTTCTCCAGCTCCGCCGCGGTCAGCGCCTTGACCACCGGCTTCGGCGAGCCGCCCGACGCGGCACCGTCGCCCTTGTCACCGGAGCCGGTGTCGGCGTCGGAACCCCCGCAGGCGGTGGCCAGCAGGGCCAGGGAAGCCGCGGAGGCGGCAAGGGCGGTACGGCGTACGGCAGTGGCGCGCATGGTTCATCTCTCCATCCGGAAGGAGCAACAGCCCGTCACCGTGACGGAGTTGCTTCGTCCAGGGAGTGCTGTCGCAGTGGACGACACTCTACGAGCGGACGCGTGTCGGACGGTCACCGTGAACGGTCACGGGATGTGATCGTGACTCCTCCGTGATGACCTCACGGGATGTCTGCGGGCGCCTACATCGGAGCTCAGCCGGAGAAGTACCGCCCGTGGATGCGGAGGTGGACGTGGATGCGGAGGTGGACGTGCCAGGCTCCGCGGACGTACCGGCGGACGGCCCGCCCCCGGGACCGCCTCCGGGTCTCCGCAGGCCTCGGAACGGGTGTTACCGGGCTTCACCGAGGCCCGGACACCGATCCGCCAGGACCCCCGTCCGCGCCGCTGCCGGCAGTCGCGCCGTAGGGTGCCGCCCCGTCGGCGCATGCGGGGAAGCCGGGGATCAGGTGGTGGGACGCTGCGTCAGGTGGGTGAACGCGTCGAGGTTCCGGGTCGACTCGCCGCGCTCCACCCGCCAGGCGTACTCCTTGCGGATCGCGCTCGCGAAGCCCAGTTCGAGGAGCGGGTTGAAGGCCCCGTCCGCCGCCTCCAGAACCGTGCCGAGCAGCCGGTCCAGCTCCTTCGGGGTGACCACGGACAGCGGGAGCTTTCCGACGAGGTAGATGTCGCCGAGGCTGTCGATCGCGTAACTCAGCCCGAAAAGCCGCAGATTGCGCTCGAGGAGCCAGCGGTGCACCGCCGCGTCGTTCTCGTCCGGGTGGCGGATGACGAAGGCGTTCACGGAGAGGGAGTGCTTGCCGACGAGCAAGGAGCACGTGGTGGAGAGCTTCCGGGTGCCGGGCAGCGTGACGACGTAGTTGCCCGGGCCGGGGCTCTCCCAGGCGAGCTCCGCCTCGTCCAGCACTGCCTCGATGACCTGCGCCGCTGCGATTTCCTCGGATACGTCAGCCATGGTCCGAGCGTACGACACGGGCCCGGGGCCGCGGCCGGGAACGGCCCTGCGGCATCGACGGCGGCAACGGGCGTCAGCCGCGGTGCGACCGTGCGCGGCGCCGGTGGTCGCACATCGCCGCCGTGTACACGTCGGCCGTAGCGGAAGCCGCAGTGTCCCAGCCGAACGACTGGGCGTGCTCGGCGGCCGCCGCCCCCATCCGGTCGACCAGCTCCGGGCTGTCCGCGAACCGGCTGAGCGCGCGGGCGTACGCCTCCGGCTCGTGGCCGGGGATCAGGAAGCCGCTGACCCCGTCCCGCACCGCCACCGGCAGGCCGCCGACCGCCGCGGCCACCACCGGTGTGCCTGCTGCCTGGGCCTCTATGGCGACGAGCCCGAAGGACTCGTTGTACGACGGCATCACCAGCACGGACGCGGCCCTGAACCAGTCGGCGAGCAGGTCCTGGCCGACCGGCGGCTGGAACCGTACGACATCGGCTATGCCCAGCCGTGCGGCCAGCTTCTGCAGACCCTCCGGCTTGGCCAGCCCGCTTCCGCTGGGGCCGCCGACCACCGGCACGAGGATGCGCGAGCGCAGCGACGGGTCCCGTTCCAGAAGTACGGCGACGGCGCGCAGCAGCACGTCGGGGGCCTTCAGCGGCTGGATCCGGCCGGCGAAGAGGGGGATCAGGGCGTCCTGCGGCAGTCCGAGGCGGGCCCGGGCTGCCGCGCGGGCGGTCGCGGCCCCGCCGGGGTGGAGCGGGCCGGAACCCCGGGGGACGGGGCGGAAGCGGTCCAGGTTGACGCCGGGGTGGACGACGGCGACGGCGGCCGGGTCGGCCTCGTAGAAGCGGACGAGTTCGTCCGCCTCCCCTGCGGTGTTGGCGATGAGCCGGTCGGCGGCGTGCACGATCTGCGTCTCGCCGATGACCCGGGCCGCGGGCTCCGGGGTGTCGCCCTGGGCCAGGGCGGCGTTCTTGACCTTGGCCATGGTGTGCATGGCGTGGACGAGCGGGACACCCCAGCGCTGGGCGGCGAGCCAGCCGACCTGGCCGGACAGCCAGTAGTGGGAGTGGACGAGGTCGTAGTAGCCGGGACGCTGACCGGCCCAGGCCTGCATCACGCCGTGCGTGAAGGCGCAGAGCTGGGCGGGCAGCTCCTCCTTGGCCAGGCCCTCGTACGGACCCGCGTCGACATGGCGTACGAGGACACCGGGCGCCAGTTCCACCACCGGAGGCAGGGCACCGGTGGTCGCGCGGGTGAAGATCTCCACCTCGATGCCGATCGCGGCGAGGCGCTCGGCCAGCTCCACGATGTAGACGTTCATGCCGCCCGCGTCACCGGTGCCCGGCTGGTGCAGCGGAGAGGTGTGGACGGAGAGCATCGCGACACGACGCGGCTTGCGGTGACCGCCCGCGAGACCACTCGGGAACCGGAGGCGGGGCGCCACACGGCCGCTGCCGAGCCGAGAGACGTACTGGCTCATGTGGTCCGCTCCTCCTCGCTCGGGGCATGACAGGCAGGGGGCGCACACGACCCCGTCCAAGGGTCCGAACAGCGGAACCCGGCCTTTCATTTCCGTTTTGCCAAATCATTACGGTATGACCGGGGTGCCCCGGACATCCTCCTGCCCCGCCGCCCGGCCCGCCCGCTCCGTCCTCCCCGTCCGCCCCGCCCGCTCCCCCTGCCGCGCTTCGCCTACGCTCGCAGTCATGCACCCGCGCCCCATCGGCACCGCGACCCGCGGGACGACGAATCCCAACCGGCTGCGCCGCATGGACCGCTGGATCGCCGCCACCCACGGCTCCGCCCTGCGCCGCAGCGACTCCCCCCTCGCGGTGGACCTCGGCTACGGCGCGGCACCCTGGACCGCCGTCGAACTGCTGGCACGGCTGCGTACCGTCGAGCCGCGCACGGCCGTCGTGGGCGTCGAGATCGATCCGGCGCGGGTCGCCGCCGCGAAGCCGTACGAGCGTGCGGGCCTCACCTTCGTCCACGGCGGCTTCGAGATCCCGCTGCCCGGTCGCCCGGACCTGATCCGGGCCGCGAACGTGCTGCGCCAGTACGACGAGGACGAGGTGGACGCCGTCTGGCAGCGGCTGTGTGCACGGCTCGCCCCGGGCGGTCTGCTCGTCGAGGGCACCTGCGACGAGATCGGGCGCCGGCACGTCTGGGTGGCACTGGGACCGGAGGGGCCGCGCACGGTCACCTTCGCGACCCGGCTCGGTTCGCTGGAGCGCCCCTCCGACCTCGCGGAGCGCCTCCCCAAGGCCCTGATCCACCGCAATGTGCCGGGCGAACCCGTCCACGCCTTCCTGCGCGACCTCGACCGGGCCTGGGCGGCCGCGTCCCCGTACGCCTCGCTGGGTGCGCGTCAGCGGTGGATCACGGCGGTCCGGTCCGTCTCCGCCGACTGGCCCCTGACGGACGACGTACGGCGGTGGCGGCAGGGCGAACTGACGGTGCGGTGGGCAGCGCTGCGGCCCGGTCCGCCCCTCTGAACGGACGGCCGGCGAAGGCCGTGCGGAAAACCGGCCCGATCCGGGAACACCGGTGCGGCACCGTTCGTCCCCCTGTATGACGTGCCGGGTGGCCCGGGCCTCTGTCGCTTTACGGGACGACATGACACGATCGCGTCGTCACCTGAACGTTACTGAAGGTAAGTCGGATGGCCGTGCTCAGGCTTTCGTCGCCTTGCGCCCGGAGGGGGAGTTCGTGAACCGACGCCACTGTGCCGCCGCCGCGGTCACTCTGGTCTGTGCACTGGCTGTGCTGACCGCTCCGGTCCAGGCCATGGCGGCCCCGGTCCCCGAGCCGGTCCCGACCGCTCCGTCCGCCCCTGCCGCGCCGGGCAGGAAGAGCCTGGAGGAAGTGCGCGAGGAGATCGACACCCTCTATCGCAAGGCGGGTGCGGCCACGGACGCGTACAACCTCGCCGAGGAGCAGTCCAGGAAGCAGTCCGGCGAAATCGTCCGCCTGACCAAGGCGATCGCCGACGGGCAGGCGAAGATCGACGAATTGAGGAGCAGGGCCGGAGCCCAGGCCCGCGAGCAGTACCGCAGCGGCGGACTGCCCGCGGGCGCCCAGCTGGTGCTGAGCGGGAACCCGAACCTCTTCCTGGACGGGGTGAACCAGGTCAGGCAGAGTCAGCAGGCGACCAAGGGCCTCCTGGCCGAACTGACCCAGTCACAGGAGGACTTGGAGACCTACACCAAGGACGCGCAGCTCAACCGGAAGAAGCTCGAGTCCCACCGCATCGAGCAGGCCGAGGCGAAGAAGAGCATCAACGCGCAGATAGCGGCGGCGAAGAAGATCGAATCGCAGCTCGCGAAGGACGAGCGGGCCCGGCTCCTGCGCATGGAGCAGGACGCGGCCTCCACCGCGCAGTCCGCCTGGCTCTCCTCCGGGGCGCTCTCCGACATCAACCGCGAGGCGAGCCCGGCGGGCAGGCAGGCGGTGGCCTTCGCGACCGCCCAGATCGGCAAGCCCTACGTATGGGGAGCCGAGGGCCCGGGCTCGTACGACTGCTCCGGGCTGACCTCGCAGGCCTGGGCCGCGGCGAAGAGCCCCATCCCCCGGACCTCGCAGGAGCAGTGGCGGCAGCTGCCGCGCATACCCGTCCAGGACATGCGGCCCGGCGACCTGATCATCTACCACGGCGACGCGAGCCACGTCGGCATGTACGTCGGCGACGGCTTCATCGTGCACGCGCCACGGCCCGGCCGGAACGTCACGCTGGCGGGCGCGGGCTCCATGAAGATCCTCGGTGTGGTCCGCCCGGACCGGTGACCGCCCGGCCCCGAGCGGGGCGGGCAGCCCCGGGCGGGTAGCGGGGGGCGGGCAGTCTCCGGCCAGTAGCAGCGGGGCGGGCAGTCTCCGGCGGGTAGCGGACGTACGGCCGACGCGGCGCGGCGGCGGCCGTCGGGGCGGCGCCCGGCCGAGGCGGTACGACGGCGGCGCTGCGAGGCCCCGGTCGAGTCGGCACCGCGGCCGGCCGGTGCACGACAGCCCGTGTCGAGGCGGCGCCCGGCCGTGGCCGCACCGGCCGAGGCGGTACGACGGCGGCGCTGCGGGCCGCCGTCGAGGCGGCACGGAGGCCGGGCGGGGCGTGATGTTTGTCATGGCCTGCCCACCCGCTCGGGGACCGCGGATCGCGCCGGATCCGTGGCAGGAAGCGGCTTATGGCCGCGCACGTGTCCGCTGCGGATCTTCGTACACCATTCCGTTCCCCTGCCGGGGACCGCTATCGTCCCCGTCTGGCGGGTCGTCGATCGTCGTCCCGCCGCACCCTCGGGGGGAGGGAAGGAAACCCGAACCGATGCCCGTACCCGTACCGCAGCAACGTGCCGCTTCCGCTGCGGAGACCGCTCATGGCACCGACCTCACCGTCCTGGTGATCGAGGACGACCCTGCGGGCACCTTCACCGTTCCCGAGCTCCCGTCCGCCGCCGGTTCCAGGATCCGCGTCCGGACGGCCCGCAACCTCACCGAGGCGACCCGGCTCCTCACGGACGACGTGGACTGCATCCTGCTCGACCTCGACCTGGCACCGCCCTCCGGCGTACGTGCCGAGGGCGGGGAGGACGGGGCGGGGCGTCCGGACGAACTGGCCACCCTCCAGTACGTCCTGCGCATCGCTCCGCGCCACGCCGTCCTCGCCCTGACCGCCGCCGACGACGTCGAGCGAGCCGCGGACGCCGTACGGGTGGGGGCCCAGGACTACCTCTTCCGGGGGGAACTCGACGGGCGCCTCCTCAGCCGCGCCATCCGGTACGCGGTCGAACGCAAGCGCGCGGACACCGCCCAGCACCAGCTCACCGAGTCCCGCCTGCGCGCCGAGGAGAACGCACGACTGGAACGGGGCCTGCTGCCCACCCCCCTCCTCGACGGCTCCGACCTGGGCTTCGCCGCTCTCTACCGGCCCGGCCGCAGCCGGGCCCTGCTCGGCGGGGACTTCTACGACACGGTCCGCACGCCTGACGGAACGGTCCACGCGATGATCGGCGACGTCTGCGGTCACGGGCCGGACGAGGCGGCGCTCGGCGTCGAGCTGCGCATCGCCTGGCGGGCCCTGACCCTGGCCGGGCTCTGCGGCGACGAGCTCCTCTGCACCCTGCAGCAGGTCCTGGAGCACGAACGGCAGAGCGAGGAGATCTTCGCGACGCTCTGCACCGTGGACATCGCCCCCGACGGCCGGCGGGCCGGGCTCTGCCTCGCGGGCCACCCCGCCCCCCTCATCGCCCGCCGGGGCCGGGCCGCCCATCTGCTTCCGAACGACGACGGCGGCCCGGCTCTCGGCCTGCTGCCGCGCGCCCGGTGGCCGCGCCGCCAGGTGGAGCTGGGCGGGTCGTGGAGCCTGATGATGTACACCGACGGGCTCATCGAGGGACGCGTCGGAGCGACGGGGACCCAGCGGCTCGGCCAGGACGGCATGGTGGCGCTGGTCGACGGCCGGCTGGACCAGGGACTCGGCGGCGAAGCGCTGCTGGCGGCCGCGGTCACGCAGGTGCAGGAGCTGAACGGCGGCGAGCTGACCGACGACGTGGCGGTCCTGCTGCTGGAACGCGACGAGTCCCGCATACGCCGACGGGGCGGGAACGCCGTGCGCTCCCGCCCCGTCCCGGCCTCACCCGCGAGCGCTCAGCGCCCGCCGTTGTAGGGGCCGTAGGGCCCGTCACTGCTGGAACCCCCGCGTCGGCCGCCGCCCGACACCGCCTTGAGCGCCGGTCGCACGTCCACCATGAAGACGATGGACGCGATCACGCCCGCGATCTGCAGGAACAGGATCGGGATGACGAGGTTCACGAAGACGGTGATCCCGAGGATGATCAGCCAGAAGGACTTCTTCTGCTTGTCCGCCGCCCGGTAGGCGTCCTCACGCGCCGTCACCGCGAAGACGAGCGCGACCACGGCCAGAACGAGCATGGCCAGGTACAGCAGCTGGAGGATCGAGCCGAATGCTTCGAGCAACACGGTGAACACCGCCTAGTCAGTGGATGAGCGCCTCGCGGCCAAGGTACCGGGACAACGATCCGGCACACCCGAAGGTGCCCGGACCGTCTGCGTTCACGCCCGTACCGCTCGGACTACTTCGCGGACGGCGGGGTGGTCTTCTTCGCCACGGGCTTGCGGGCCGGCGCCGGCTTGGCGGGAGTCGACCTCCGCGCGGGCGAGGCGGGCGCGGCCTTGGACTCGGCGGCCTTCGGCGCCGGCTTACCGGCCGACGGGGAGCCCGCCGGCGCCGACTTGGCCACCACGTCGGACTTCTGCTTCGGCACGGGCTTCGGCTCCGCCTCGATGACGGTGGCGATCTCGACGATCTCGTCGGCGGTCTCGCCCCGCCAGGTCCGCACGGACTGCTCACCGCGCTCGGCGACCTTCTCGTACGTCTCCCGGGCACGCACCGCGTACTCGGCGGCGACGCCCACGCTCCGCAGGGCCAGGTCCTGAGCGGTCTCGCCCAGCTTCTTCAGGTCCGTGTCCAGCGACCCGAATACCTCGGTCACCTTCGCCTGGACGGTGGCCTGGGCCTCCCGGGCCTGCGAGGCGACCCGCTCCTGCACGGCCTTGGGGTCGGTGTTGCGCACCGCCTCGATGCGCTCGGGCGCCTCGGCCCGCAGCTGCTCGATCAGCGCCGGGACCTTGCGCGCCTGCTCCACGGCGAGACCGGCGGTGCCGGCGGCGAAGTAGAGGGGGGTGGGGTCGGTGAGGGTCTTACGCAGGTCATCGGTGATGGCCATGACTGTGGTCCTCCCGGATCATCAGAAGTCAGTTATGAGGCGTGCCTGGCGTGTCTGCATCACTGCCGCCGGCCGTGCGGGGGCCGCGGGGTTCCGTACCGGCGCCGCGCTCGTCGCCGGCACCGCCTTCCGCGCCGGGGTCGATTCTGCTCCCCGCGCCCGTCACGCCGGGGACCTCCGCGCCGGTGTCGGGCACGACGTCGAACCCGTTCTCCTTGCGGAAGGAGTCGTAGATCTGGAGCAGTACGTTCTTCTGCCGCTCGTTGATCGACGGATCGGCCAATATGACCGCTCGCGTCTCCAGCTCCTCCCGCTCCCGCTCGTCGAGGATCCCGGCCCGCACGTAGAGCGTCTCGGCCGAGATCCGCAGGGCCTTGGCGACCTGCTGCAACACCTCGGCGCTCGGCTTGCGCAGCCCGCGTTCGATCTGGCTGAGGTACGGATTGGACACTCCCGCGGCGTCGGCGAGCTGCCGCAGGGAGAGCTGCGCGGTACGCCGCTGCTCACGCAGGTACTCGCCGAGATTGCCGACGTTGAGTGATGCCATACCCCGATGGTGCCCCGCGTTGCTAACTTTTGCAAGCGCCCGCTTGCAAAAGTGTTCCGCGCCACTCGCGCCACGGGGGATGACGGCGAGGCCCGTCGCCCGCGCACGACGGGACGGGCGCGGCCGCACGTGGTGACCGACCCGGGGAGCGCCCGGGGCCAGGGCACGCTCCGGGGACCGAGCGCCGGGCCGGAGACGAAGTGATCGAAGCCCTCCTTAACGCTTGATCTTGTCTGAGGAATCGTTCTGTTGGAGGCTGAGGCATGCAGAATCCGCCGACATTCGTTCTGGTCCATGGTGCCTTCGCGAACTCGTTCTCGTTCGCGCCGCTGCAGGCCGAGCTGGCCCTCCTCGGGCACCGCTCGGCCGCCGTGGACCTTCCCGGGCACGGGTTCGAAGCGACCTTCCCCGCGACCTACCAGGCCCCCCAGGTCCTCGACGCACTCGCCCAAGAACCGGGAGGCATCAAGGGGGTCACGCTCGCCGACAACGCCGCCCGCGTGATCGAGGTCCTGGAACGGGCCAAGAGGAACGGACCCGCCATCCTTGTCGCCCACAGCAGGGGCGGCATCACCGCCACCGCCGTCGCCAACGCCCGGCCCGAGCTGATCGACCGGATCGTCTACGTCTCCGCCTGGTGCCCCGTCGATCTGGAAGTGAGCGGCTACTACGCCCAGCCGGAGATGGCGGACGTCGACGCGGGGGCCTTCGCTGCCACGCTCGTCGGGAACCCGGCCGAACTCGGTCTGCTCCGGACCAACTTCCGCACCGCCGAGCCGACGGCGCTCGCCGCGTTCAAGCGGGCGTTCGCCGCCGATCTGACCGACGACGAGTTCCGGGCCTTCCTGAACACCTTCCAGCCCGACGAGAACCTCGACGCCGGTACGTCCGCCGACCGGGCACAGGCACCGACCTGGGGCCGGGTTCCCAGGACCTATGTGCGCCTGGCCGCCGACGCCAGCGTTCCGCCCGCCGTGCAGGACCGCATGATCCGCGAAGCCGACGCGCTCACACCCGGCAACCCCTTCGATGTCCGGACCCTCGAGGGGAGTCACCTGCGCTGGCTCGTCCACCCGAAGCCCGCCGCCGAGCTGCTCGCCGCTCTCGCGGCGCACTGACCCGCCACCAGGCGCTCGTCGCTGCCGCGGCGCGGGGACGGGCACCGGGCCCGGCACACGCCCGTGGTGTTCCGGGCGTCGGGTCGACGGGAAGGCAGGGACCGCAGGCCCAGGCGCCACCTGGGTCTGCGGCCGGGCGCAGCCCGCGGCCTCCCCACGGCCACGCGTGCCGGCCTCCGCCGTCGGGGAGGCTCATCCCACGCGGCCCAGTCCGTTCCGGAGCTGTGCGAAGGCGAGTCCGGCCGCAGCCACGGCATCGCCGTACACCTGCGCCGCGGTCTCGCCCTCCTCGATACGGCGCCAGTTCTCCTCGGCCAGGATGCGCAGGACCGCGACGATCTGCCCTGCGGCCAAGCGCGCCGGGACTGCGGCGGCGGGATCCAGTGCGCGGGCGAGAGCGGCCTCCGAGCGGCTCTGGTACGCGTACAGCCGGGCGACGAGTGACGGGGTCCCGTAGAGCAGGCCGAGGAAGGCGAGCGCCGCCGGGTCGTCGCATACGCCCGTCACCGGGTCGCGCCGCTCCAGGCCGTCCAGGAAGTGGCGATGCAGCGCGTCCAGCGGAGAGGTGTTCTCCGCCCGGCCCGTCACGACCCGCGCCGACTCGTCCTCGTGGTCGGCGAACCGGTGCAGCACCAGGTCCTCCTTGGTGGGGAAGTACCGGAACAGCGTCGGCTTGGAGATCTCGGCCGCCGCCGCCACCTCGGCCACCGAGACCTTGTCGAAACCCCGCTCCAGGAAGAGGGAGACGGCGGTGTCGGAGACCGCCTGATAGGTCCGCTGCTTCTTGCGCTCGCGCAGCCCGCCCGGCGCCTCGCGCCGTTCCCCGCCCGTGTCCCCGCTCATGTCCCCGCTCATGCCACCCGGCCTTCCGTACAAGCACGTCGATGCCGTCGGGTACCCGCTCGAACCCGAACACGAACTCATGATCGACCTGCTCGTGGCCGGAGCCGTCCGGCTCGCCCGTCCGCTCGGCGCCCGGAAGCCGTGTCGGCGCCGGGTGCCGCACGGGGCCGGCCGGCCGCCGCACCGTGCTCCTCCCCCGCGCCATCACCCCCACGGTGACCCGCACTCCGCCTCGACGGCCGCCCTGGGATCGCGCGGGAGCAGTCAGCCGAAGCCGCCTGTCCCGGCACCGACGTGACCACCATCCTAAGGAGACGTCATCCCGTACGTCGTACGGCGTACGGATGCGCGGAAGGCGCACGTCGTGGCCGTCCTCGCGGCCGGGGCGCACGGCCTCCCCCACGGGCCCGGGGGAAGATCCTCGGCCTGGAGTCACGGGCTCCGCGCCCCGGCTCCCGGTTCCCCCTCGGCTTCATCGGTCTCATGGACCGGACGGCACCGGCCACACCGGACACCCGCCACACCGAGCTCACCGGACGCCCGGCCACACCGGACACCCGGATGCGCACGGGTGCAGGTGCCGGTCGGAGCGCGCCGCCGGGCCGCTCCGGCGCCGGAGCCCCGGACCACGACACTGTGCGCTGCCCGTGCCGGTCCGGACACCGGCAGCAGCGCCAGGCCCGCACCACCGCCGGCCCCGCCGTTCGGTCGCCCCGCCGTCAAGAACACGTCCGGTCGCCCCGGTGTCAGAACACGTCGCCCCGGCGTCAGAACACGTCCGGGCACCACGCCCGCCGTGCCGTCCGGAACACCGCCTCCGCCGTGGCCGCCGCCTCCGGGCGGTGCTCCTCGATCCGCCCCAGCGCCGCCAGCCGGAGGGCCGACTCGTCGCCCAGGTACAGCGTGCCCAGCTCCCGCACGTCCAGCGCCAGGTCGGGGGTCCGGGTGGTCGGGGTGCAGGAGGCGCCTGACGGTGAGGTCTCCAGCAGGTAGCGGCCGCCGGCCAGGCCCGTCGCGTCGTGGACGTCCAGGACCAGGGTGGCCGCGGCCGTGTACGTGCGTGCCTCCAGGGCCCGGGGGACGTCCAGGATCCGCAGCCACAGCCAGTCCGCCTGCGTCACGACGCGGGCGGCACGCGGATCCGGGAGGAGCAGGGGGAGCAGGTCGTCGGGGGCGCGGTAGCCGGTACGGACCGTGGTGATCCAGTCGATGGAGCAGACGAACCGCCACAGCGCGCGTTCCGCGGCCGGGGTGACCGCGATCAGGCCGGCCACCGTCGCCTTGTTCTGCGGCTGCTTCCGATCGCCCCAGTTGTCGTCGGCACGGTAGGTGACCAGCCCGTCCGTCTCCCCGTCGGCCGACCGGTGCACCGCGTGGAAGGGCTCCTTCCACCCCTCGAACGCCGGGACGTCCACCCCCGTGTTCCGCTGCCACCAGCGCTCGTCCCGGGAGACCACGCCGTGCTGCCGGGCCGCGAGACGACCGTGAAGTTCCGGGCCCAGCTTGCGTACGTCGGCGCCGTCGACCAGTTCGATCCGGCCGCCGTCCTCCTCGGACGGGACCCGCTCGCGCGGATCGAGACCCGCCCGGGGCACGTCGATCTCCCACTCGGTGGTCCAGGACGCCGGACCGAACCCGTACCGCCCGTAGATCGGGTACTCCGCCGCGATCAGCGAGGCGACCACGTCGCCCCGCTCCTTCGCCGCCGCCAGGTCCGCCGCCATCATCCGCCCGAGCAGCCCCCGCCGGCGGTGCGTGGGCGTCACCGTCACCGCGGTGATCGCGTCGGCCGGCACGGTGGCGCCACCGACGACGGTCAGTTCCTGCGCGAACGACCGGAAGGTGGCCACACAGCGCCCGGCGTCGAACACCCCCTGCACCCGGCTGAGATCGAGGGTGGCCAGGCGCACCGCGACCTCCTCGTCCGGCGCCGGGATCGACGAGCGCAGGAATCCGATCCCCACGGCGCGGTACCAGTCGGGGAACTCGGCGGCGGACACGGCACGGGGATCGAGGCTCATGCGCTCACGCTAGGCACACGCCGTACGCGGTGTCGCGCGCTTTTCCGGCCGCCCGCAGGCCTCAGAACGCCGCTCGGACCGCACCGACCTCCGCGCCGCCGCCCAGCAGCGGCGCCCTGCCGATGCGGGAGACCACCGGGGCGTCGACGCCGAGCAGTTCGAGTGACCGGGCCAGCACCGGCCCCAGGGCACGCGTCGAGCCGTCGTCGACCTTGAAGGCCAGCGCCCTGCCGTCCGCGAGCGCCACCGCCTGGACCGCCTCGGCCCCCATCTTGGAGAGCGTGCCCGGCACCTCCCGCATCAGCCAGGTGTCCGGCCGCCGCGTGCCCGCCACGTACTCCGGGTGCGCACGCATCGCGTCGGCGACCCGCCGCTCCGCGCTGCCCGGCTCCGCCAGCACGAAGGTACGGAAGGCGTGGGCCAGCCCCACCAGCCCGATCGCCATCAGCGGAGCACCGCAGCCGTCCGTGCCGACCGCCGCGACGGGCTCCCTCGCCGCCTCCGCCACGACCTGGCCGACCAGCACCTGCAGCGGATGCGCGGGGTCGAGGTACGTCGCCGTGTCCCAGCCGTTGCGCACGCAGACCGCGAGCATCGCCGCGTGCTTGCCGGAGCAGTTCATGGTGAGCGGCTCCCGCACCCGCCCGGCGGCGAGGTACGCCTCCGCCTCCACCGGGTCGAGCGGCAGGTCCGGCGGGGTCTGCAGGTCGTCCGGCTTCAGCCCGTGCTCACCGAGCATCGTGCGCACGAGGTCGAGATGGAAGTCCTCCCCCGAGTGGCTCGCCGCGGCCAGCGCCAGGCGCTCGCCGGACAGGTCGAGACCGGCCCGCAGGATCGCGGCCGCCTGCATCGGCTTGTTCGACGAGCGCGGGAAGACCGGGGCCGCCGGATCACCGAGCGCGAACTCCACGCTTCCGTCGGCTGCCAGCAGGACCAGCGATCCCCGGTGGTGCCCCTCGGTGAAGCCGGACCGTACGACCTCGGCCAGGACCGGGAGCGTGGAGGGCGTGGAGGGAGATGTGGAGGTCATGGTGGCTGGTGGCCTTCCGGGGGCGGGCGGGGACCCGCTCCCGGAAGGATCGCCTCAGGTGAGCAGGTCGTCTACTTGTGCTTCCCCGTCACGGTACCTGCGGGCGATCTCCGCGCTGCAATCGTCGACGGTCTGCTGGAGCCGGTGACGGCGCCGGGAGACCTGCCGCTCGTAGCGCACGAGCCGCCCCATGGCGGTCAGCAGCTCTTCGTCCGTCCGGGCGCCGAGGTCCGAGAGCCCGATCTCGGCAAGCGTGTCGGCCGCCAGTTGCCGGTACTCGTCGGTACGTGGCGTGGTGAGGGTGACGTGCCGTGCCGAGGAGCGGTGGACGGACGGAGTGTCCAGGAGGATCTCCGGGAGCCGGTCCACCACCGGCGACTCCGGGCCCGCCCGCCGGGCCAGTTCGGCCCGCAGGATGTCGATCCGGCCCTGCACCAGCCGGCGTACGTAACTGAGGTCCGCCTCGTCGCGCTGGGCGTCCCGCCGCAGGCTGCGCAGTTCCGGCAGGCCCAGCCCGCGGAATCCGGCCTGCGGCCGGGCGGCGGCCGGACCTTTCCCGTCCCCGGCCCCGGTCTGCCCGGGCACGGACACCGGCGCGGGCAGCGGCCCGGACAGGGGCCCCGGCAGTGGTGCGGGCAGCGGGCCCTGTGCGGATGCGGTACCGGTCCGCTGCACAGGTGGCCGCACGGCACCGGCCGTACGTGTCACCGGTACGGCACCGGGTGATGGCCCGGTTCCATGTGTACTCATGCTGTTCCGTCCCCTCGACCGGTGCGTCGGCACACCGACATCGTGCATGGTGCCACTACGCAGGGTGTTCACGCAGGTACTCTGTACCCGTTCGGCCCAAGATAGGTTGGTCTGTATGCGTGCACTGATACAGAGAGTGGACGGCGCGACCGTCACCGTCACGGACCCCTCGGACGATCAGCAGGGGGCCGGAACCGTCGGCGAGATCATCGGCGAGGGGTTGTGTGTGCTGGTCGGGGTCACCCACGGGGACACCGTCCAGAAGGCGGCACAGCTCGCCCGCAAGCTGTGGACCCTGCGGATCCTGGAAGGCGAGAAGTCCTGCTCGGACGTGAACGCCCCGCTCCTGGTGATCTCGCAGTTCACGCTCTACGGCGACGCCAGGAAGGGCCGCAGGCCCACCTGGAACGCGGCCGCTCCGGGCGAGGTCGCCGAACCCCTCGTCGACGAGGTGGTGGCGCACCTGCGCGCCCTGGGCGCCCGGGTGGAGACGGGCAGGTTCGGAGCGCAGATGCGTGTCTCGCTCACGAACCAGGGCCCGTTCACCGTACTCGTGGAGGTCTGAGGGACGGCCCGCGGACCGGCGCCCGAGGGGTGTCCCGCGATGCCCGGGGGATCGGCGCGCGGCGTCGGACGCGGGGCCTCGCACGGCGGAGGGCGTCCGCACGCGGGATGTACGGGGGCGTGCCGACACCGCGGCGAGGTGCCGTACCCGTCGTCGCGCGCCCGCCGTGCATCGCGGGACAGGCCTTACGCGGGCTACGGCTCGACGACCGTCTCCTGGGCCGCGGCGGTGTCCCCGGCGATCAGCTCCGCGTCCACGGCCACGTTCCGCTTGACCAGGGCCAGGGCGATCGGTCCCAGCTCGTGGTGGCGGGCCGAGGTGGTGACGAAGCCGAGCTGACGGCCCTCCTCACCGTCCGCGGCGAGCCGGACCGGCGTGCCGTGGCCGGGCAGGTGCACCTCGCTGCCGTCCAGGTGCAGGAAGACCAGCCGACGCGGCGGCTTCCCCAGGTTGTGGACACGGGCGACCGTCTCCTGCCCCCGGTAGCAGCCCTTCTGGAGGTGGACCGCGGTACCGATCCAGCCCAGCTCGTGCGGGATGGTCCGGTGGTCCGTCTCGAATCCGAGCCGCGGGCGGTGCGCCTCGACCCGCAGCGCCTCGTAGGCCAGGATGCCGGCCACCGGGCCGTGCCCGGACGCGTACTCCTCCAGAGCGCCGCGCTCCAGGAAGAGGTCCCGGCCGTGTGCCGTCTCCCGGACCACGGTGCCCTCCGGGGCCTCCGCGATGGATCCGGCCGGCAGGTGCACGACGGCGAAGTCCTCGGTGCGGTCGGCGACTTCGACCCGGTAGAAGAACTTCATCGACTCCAGGTAAGCGACCAGGTCGCCCTGGGTCCCCGGCTCGACGTGCATCCACACCGTCGTCCCGTCGTCCACGAGGTAGACGGCGTGCTCGATGTGACCGTTGGCGGAGAGGATCAGTGCCTCGGTCGCCCGGTGGGGGGCGAGGTCGCTGACGTGCTGGGTGAGCAGCAGGTGCAGCCAGGTCAGCCGGTCGTCGCCGGAGACGGTGACGACTCCGCGGTGCGAGAGGTCGACCAGGCCGTTGCCGTCGGCCAGGGCACGTTGCTCGCGGAACAGGTCGCCGTAGTGCGCGGCGACGCCTTCGTCGCGCCCCTCGGCGGGGACGGCGCCGGGCAGGGACAGCAAGGGGCTCTTCATGCGACCAAGCGTACGACTCGCCTCACAGCGTGTCCGACCGGCTCCGCCGCCCCTCACCGGGCTCCTCCCCGGGCCCGGGACCGGGTGCCTCCGCGCCGGCGGACCGGGCCGCCTTCGCCGTGCAGCCGGCGCAGCGCCCGAAGATCGCGAAGTGCTTCATGTCGGTCTCGAAGCCGAACGTGCCGCGGAGCTTCGCGGTGAAGTCGGCGACCACGCCGACATCCGCCTCGATGACGTCCGAGCAGTCACGGCAGACCAGGTGGATGTGGTCGTGGCGGTCGGCCAGGTGGTACGTCGGCGCGCCGTGTCCCAGATGGGCGTGGCTGACGAGCCCGAGCTCCTCCAGGAGCTCCAGGGTGCGGTAGACCGTGGAGATGTTGACGCCCGACGCGGTCCTGCGCACCTCGCAGAGGATGTCGTCGGGGGTCGCGTGCTCCAGCGTGTCGACGGCCTCCAGGACAAGCTGGCGCTGAGGCGTCAGCCGGTAGCCACGCCGGCGAAGATCGGTCTTCCAGTCGGTGCTCACCACGGGCCCAGTGTAGGGCGGAGGGCGCCCCTGCCGGGGCGCCGCGGAAGGAGCCCCTACTTGAAGAACGCGATGCCGTCGTCGGGCATGTCACCGAGGCTCTTCGCCATCGCGGCGACCTCCTCGGGGGTGACGACCTTCTTGAGGTGCGCCGACATGTACGGACGCAGCTCGACGTCGGGGGTGGCCTTCTCGCCGACCCACATCAGGTCGCTGTTCACGTAGCCGTAGAGCCGCTTGCCACCGCTGTACGGGCCGGAGGCCGCGGTGCGGGCCACCGCGTCGGTGACCACGTCGATCTGCGGCTTCTGCTTCGCCAGCTCGCCGTACCAGACCTCGACGACGCCCTGGTCGCGCACCATGACGATCTCGACCTTGCGGTCCTTGTCGACGCGCCAGTAGCCGGACTCGGACTCCAGCGGCCTGACCTGGTTCCCTTCGGCGTCCAGCACCCAGGAGTGCGAGACGTACTCGAGGAAGTCCCGGCCGTCGTGGCTGAAGGTGACCTCCTGGCCGAAGTTGCACTTCTCGGCCCCGGGGAAGTCGGAGACGCCCGCACCCGCCCAGTTGCCGAGGAGGAAGGCCAGCGGTACGAGGTCCGGGTGGAGGTCGGACGGAATCTCGATCATGAGCGGCTCAGACGATCTGTGAGGGTGTACGGGAGGTGTTCGGCGAGGGTCAGCGCTGGCCCTGGTACAGCTTCTTCACGGTCAGGCCGGCGAAGGCGAGCACGCCGACGCAGACCAGGACCAGCAGGGCGGAGAAGAAAGCCTCAAGCACGGGAGCTCCTCGATACGAACGACGTGACGGCAGTACGCGGCCGGCCCCCAGCCTAATGGGTGGAGGCCCGGGGCGGCGGCCCGGGGCTTCCCGGGCGCGGTCCGGCCGGCCCTGCGGCCCCCGGGCACCGGAAGGCGGCAGCGGTGGCGCACGCGGCCGGTCCACCGTGTCCCGGGGAGGGGGTCCGGCCGGCGATTACAGTTCCGTACATGTCCAAGAAGCTCGTCATCAAGGTGACCGCCGGGGCCGATTCCGCCGAGCGCTGCTCGCAGGCCTTCACCGTGGCGGCCGTGGCCGTCGCCAGCGGGGTCGAGGTCTCGCTCTGGCTGACCGGCGAATCCGCCTGGTTCGCCCTGCCCGGGCGGGCCGCCGAGTTCGAACTCCCGCACTCCGCGCCGCTGCCCGACCTCATCGAGTCGATCCAGGCAGGCGGACGGATCACGGTCTGCACCCAGTGCGCCGCGCGGCGCGACATCACGGAGAAGGACGTCCTGAAGGACGTACGGATCGCCGGCGCCCAGGTGTTCGTGCAGGAGGCCATGGCTCAGGACACACAGGCGCTCGTCTACTGACCGGCGTCCCGGCCGGCGGGACCGTCCCGGAGCCTGCCGGGTGACCTGGGATCGGGAAGCGACGCGGTCCGGTGCGTGCGATTCCCGGCTGCGGCTCCCTCCGCGGGCCTCCGCAGGCCGGGCGCCGGGCCTGCGGAGGCCAGCTCCGCGGCTCAGGTGCGGAGCTGGCGGGCGATCGCCTTCGTCGCCTCCTCGACCTCGGCGTCGATCTCGCCGCCTCCCTGGGCGTCGGCATCGGCGACACAGGGGCGGAGAAGGCGCCGGAAGTGCCGGGGCGGGCCGCTGGGCCGGAGGTCGGAGGTCACCGACACGCTCTCAGGGGCGGCGGCGGCGTTTCCTGCCGTCGAGCTCGTCCCACCACTCGTCCGACACGGGGTCACCGGTGGGTGCGAGACCCTCCTCGCCGGGTCCGGTGCCGCTCGGGCGGGACTCCGCGCCGCCGGGGCGGCGGTCCGCGGTGCCGGGGCGGCGGTCCGCTGTGCCCGCCCGCGGCAGGGGGTCCTGCGGGGGATCGTCCCACCAGCGGTCGTCCGGGCCCCGGCGGTTGGCCACGATCGCCGCGACGGGCGGAATGACCATGGCGACCACACACATCGCCACGGCCGCGGGAATCGACCACAGACGCACGAAAGCCCAGGCGGAGACGAAGAGGGCGAGGCATCCGCCCATCATCAGGAAGTAGGCACGTCGGCGCCGGGCGTACATGCTTCCAGGGTAGGACCGGAGCACGGAGGGCCGCACCCCGATCAGGTGGCGTCCAACCCCCTGGGGTGCGGCCCTCCGGCCGTATGCGCGCCGGCACTACACGGCGATGGCCACCTCGGCGAGGCCGCCGGTCTGCGCCACGACCGTACGGTCGGCGGTGCCGCCCGGCACCAGGGCGCGGAGCGTCCAGGTGCCCTCGGCCGCGTAGAAGCGGAACTGTCCGGTCGCCGAGGTCGGGACCTCCGCGGTGAACTCGCCGGTCGAGTCCAGCAGACGCACGTAACCGGTGACGGGCTCGCCGTCACGGGTCACGCTGCCCTGGATCGTCGTCTCGCCGGGCTTGATCGTCGAAGCGTCCGGGCCGCCGGCCTGTGCTCCACACATGGTGTTCTGTCCTTCTGGTCGGGGTCCTGCGGTACGGATCCTGCGGTACGGGTCCTGGGGGACTACTTGGCGGCGCCGAGCTCGATCGGCACGCCCACGAGGGAGCCGTACTCGGTCCACGAACCGTCGTAGTTCTTGACGTTCTCCTGGCCGAGCAGCTCGTGCAGGACGAACCAGGTGAGGGCGGAGCGCTCACCGATGCGGCAGTAGGCGATGGTGTCCTTGGACAGGTCGACCTGCTCGGCCTCGTACAGGGCCTTGAGCTCGTCGTCCGACTTGAAGGTGCCGTCGTCGTTGGCGTTCTTCGACCACGGGATGTTGCGGGCGCTCGGCACGTGGCCGGGGCGCTGCGACTGCTCCTGCGGGAGGTGGGCCGGCGCGAGCAGCTTGCCGCTGAACTCGTCGGGCGAGCGCACGTCGACGAGGTTCAGGCTGCCGATGGCCTGGACGACGTCGTCGCGGTAGGCGCGGATCGACGCGTCCTGCGGCTTGGCCTTGTACTGGGTGGCCGGACGCGTCGGGACGGCGTCGGTCAGGTCGCGGGAGTCGAGCTCCCACTTCTTGCGGCCGCCGTCGAGGAGCTTGACGTTCTCGTGGCCGTACAGCTTGAAGTACCAGTACGCGTACGAGGCGAACCAGTTGTTGTTGCCGCCGTAGAGGACGACGAGGGTGTCGTTGCCGATGCCCTTCTCGCTCAGGAGCTTCTCGAAGCCGGCCTGGTCGACGAAGTCACGGCGGACCGGGTCCTGGAGGTCCTTGGTCCAGTCGATCCGGATCGCGTTCCTGATGTGGTTCTTCTCGTACGCCGAGGTGTCCTCGTCGACCTCGACGAGGGCCACCTGCGGGTCGTCGAGGTGGGCCTCGACCCAGTCGGCGTCGACGAGAACGTCTGCGCGGCTCATGTGTTTCTCCTCCGGGGCAGTCTGCGGCGGGGCGGTGCGGTGTGCGGGTGCGAGGTGTACGCGCAGGTGCGTCGAGCGGGACGCGTACGGGAGGCACGAGTGGCCCTGACATCGTCGAAGGGCCGGGGGAAACGGGAGAGGGTCCCGCTCAGAAGGTGCGACAGAGCATGGCGGCGACGCGGCACAGGTCTACTGCCCGCCGCTTCGTGAGGTCCGCCTGTCGCTCCATGCGTCCGATCGTAGGGAGGTACGGGTGGAGATGTCACCGTCGTGTCGCATGATGAGACGCGATCGTCCGAGATGCAAGACACGACGGCCCCGGATTCACCGCGTCCGCGCGGCCCGCCCCCCGCGCGTGGAGGAGCCATCTGCGGGTCGGACGAGGACGTCTCATCATCTGGATCCCCGACCGTCCTCCGCACGGCCGTCCGCCCGGCGCACGGCCGTCCGCCCGGAGCCGGGGCCGGCCCCGGCTCCGGGTCCGGTTACCGGCTCCGCTTCCGTCGTCGGCCGTCAGCCGACGAGTTCGACGTCCGCCCCCGTCACCGAGATCTCCAGGCCCCCGGGGGTCACCTCGATCTTCTCCAGCTTCAGCCCGTCGGGCAGCCCGCCGATCTCCCGTTCGAAGTCGGTCTTCTTCCGGACCAGCCCCTCCAGGCCCGGAATGCCCTCGCCGGGCACCGCGTCCGCGTGCACCTTGACGGTGCCGCCGTCGACCAGCGTGACGGTGGAGAGCACGCTCCGCGAGACGGGGCGGTCCAGCAGCGGGATCCGGATCGTGCCGGTGACCTTGACCTTTCCGTCGCCCCCGTAGGCGACCGTGACGCCCTCGTCGGCAGCCGCGGTGAGGTCCGCGTACGAGACGACGGCCGTCCCGGTGGCCCGGGCGGCCGTCGCGCTGCGGTATCCCGCCCCCAGCGTCACGTCGTGCAGCCGCGCCCGGATCTCGCTGATGCGGATCGACCGGCCCGCCGCGCTGGTCCGGAGGTCCGTCACCCTGACGTCGACCCGTTCCAGCCGGCTGTCGGCGACCTGGGTGAGAAAGGGGAACCCCTTGACGGAGACGTCGGTGGATCCGGCCTCGGCATCGCTGAAGCGGACCCGGCCCTCCGCCTCCGACTCCGCGACGTACACGGCGGCCCGGTCGACGGCGACGAAGACGCCCCCCAGCACCACAGCGACGATCAGCAGTATTCGCAGTGCGCGCATACCCGTTGCTCCCCCACTCCGACCGGCCGGGCCCCTGCGGCCCGCGAGCCCGCTGCCGCGATCCGGCACGCCCGGAATGACCGACGAGGAACAGGCCCGGCCGGTTCCGTACCCTTCCCACGCGATCACATGCGCCGACGTGCGAGCGCGCGGAGGGACCGGAACCGGCCGGGGACACGGCGGGGCGGCGCGGTCAGGTGAGGGCGCGGCCGATCAGATAGACCGCGGGGGCCGCGGCGGTGAGCGGCAGGGCCACACCGGCCGTCATGTGCACGAACCGGGAGGGGTAGTCGTAGCTCGCCACCCGCAGGCCGATCAGGGCGCAGCCACCGGCCGCGAAGCCGAGCAGAGCGGCCTGCGCACCGAAGTCCGTGAACCCGCCGAGGAGGGCGCCGGCCGCCGCGGGGGCGAGCAGCGCCACGACCACCGAGACGGGCCCCGGAAGCGGCAGGGCCCGGACCACCACGGCCGCGGCGACCGCGATCCCTCCGACCGTGACCGCGTCCGGTACGGCGGCCAGGTGCCCGGCGGCCAGCACGGCGAGCGCGGCCGAGGCGACGGTGGCCGTCAGGCCGTACATCCGTTCGTCGGCCCCGGCGTGGCTGCGCAGCTGGAGCACGAGGGTGAGCAGCACCCAGACGCCCAGCGTGCCGAGGAGGGCCGCAGGCGCGTCGTCGCGGCCCGCCACGAGCAGGACGACGTCGGCGACGAGACCGCCCGCGAAGGCGAGAGCGATGCCCTGCCTGGCCGGCCACATGCCGTTGAGCCGGAACCAGCCGGCCGCCGTCACGGCCTGGAGCAGGACCAGCGGCACGAGCAGCGCGTACGGGCCGATCGCCGCACCGAGCGCGAGGAGGAGGCCGAGGCCGGCCGTGAGGGCGGCGGGTTGCATCCCGGGCGCGATGATCGGTGAACGCCCTTCGGCGCGGGCGCGCTGGGCGTCGGTGATCCTGCTGTTCCCGAGGGTGGTGGGAGCGCTGTACCCCGGGTCGTCCCCGGTCGGTACCGTCCCCGTCCCGGCGCCGGCGTGGGCTTCCGGTGCGGGCGGGGTGACCGGTGCTTCCGGCGGCAGCGGGTAGGCGGCCGGGGCCCCGCCCCGCACGGCTGCGGGATGCGGGGCCGGGTCGTACGCGGCGTCCTGGGGCCGCGGCTCGGGCTGGTGGTACGGCTGCGGCTCCTCCACCGGCCGGTAGGCGGCCTGCGGGGCCTGCGGGGCCTGCGGCTGGATCGTCGGCTGGTACTGGGTGTCCCAGGTCTGCCCCTGCCACGTCTGGGACGCGCCCTGATCCGCGGCGCCGTGGACGTCGTTCCCGGCGTGGCCCTGCCAGGGGTGCCCGGCGGGCTCCTGCGGTGCCTGCCCCGGCGGCCGGCCGTCCTGGCCGGAGGGGTGCGCGTACGGGGCCGCGTAGGCGTCCTGGGAGGGCACGGGCGGAGCACCGTACGCGCCCTGCTGTCCCTGCTGCGGGTACGGCTGTCCCTGCTGGGCGTACCCCTGCCCCTGCGGGTACCGGTCGTACCGCGGGTCGTACCGCGGGTACGGCTGTTCCTGCTGGTCGTGTCCCGGGTCGTGCGGATACGGATACTGCTGATCGCTGTCGCTCATGGTCTGCGGTTCACCCTCCTGCGAACGGCGGGAGCACCTCGACCGTGCCGCCCTCGGCAAGCCGTACGGTCTCATGCCCGCGCGTCCCCACGGGGTTCCCGTCGATCAGGAACGAGCAGCGGAGCAGGACGCGTGCCAGCTCACCGGGGTGCCGTTCGCGCATCCCGTCGAGCGCCTCGGCCAGCGTCTGCGCCGCGTACGGCTCCTCGGCGGTCCCTGCGGCGGCCTTGGCCGCGGCCCAGTAGCGGATCGTCCCCGCTGCCATGGCGGCACCCCTTTCCTTGTACGTCAGCTGTCCATCATGAATCACGCCGGCGCCGCCCAGTGGGCGATACGCGTGAGCAAGGCCTCGTCCGCCGCGTTCTCGGCGTGCCCCATCCCCCGCTCGATCCAGAGCTCCGCGCGTCCCCCGGCGGCGGCGGCCAGCATCCGGGGATGGTCCAGGGGGAAGTACGGGTCCCGGTCGCCGTGCACGATCAGCAGGGGAGCCGTGATCAGCGGAACCGCCTCGGCCGGGGAGAGCGGGACCGGGTCCCAGTCCTCCCGGTGGATCCTGGTGCGGAAGCCGTAGCGGCCGACGAACCGGCCGGCGGGGCGGGTGACCACCCAGTGCAGGCGCCGCATGGGGGCCGTGCCCCGGTAGTACCAGCGGGCGGGAGCGCTCACCGCGACCACCGCGTCCGTATGCGCCCCCAAGCGCTCCCGATGCGCCGCTACGCGCCCGACCACCCGTTCGGCCCCCGGGAGAGAGTCCGTTCCGGCGGCCCCGGGCGCCGCGTACAGCGCGGCGTGCCGCAGCACCACGGAGCCGCCCATGGAGAAGCCGGCCGTGACGACGCGCCGGTGCCCCAGCGAGCGCGCCCAGGCGACCGCCGCGGCCAGATCCAGCACCTCGCGATCACCCACGGTCGACCGGCCACCCGACCTCCCGTGCCCCCGGAAGGAGAACGTGATCACGGCCGCACGCCGGGCGAACACCTTCGCGGCCCGCCGCACGGCAGGCCGGTCGACGGCGCCGGTGAAGCCGTGGGCGAGGACCACGGCCGTCCGGCCGGCCGCGCCGCCGTCCCCGGGCGCGGAACCCGCCGTACACGGGGTGTACACCGCCTCGATACGGACGCCGTCACCGGTCAGCAATGTGGTGCGGCGAGGGCCCGGCGTGATCGAGGGAACAGAAGAACTCGGGAAACGACCCTCGGACACAGAACTCATGTGGGCTATTCTGCTGCGAAGAGGATCCGGGCAATGCAGCCCCCGGGTCCTTTTGTGCTTTCCGAGTGGTGTTACGGAGACGTTTCAGCAACCTCAGCGGTCCTTGGACGGAGGGGCCGCAGCAGAAAAGCCGTAGGCAGGTCGCCCCAGGGCGAACGGCCGTACGGGAGTACGAAGCAGTGCCGCATACTCCCCCGGGTCCGACCCGGGAGTGCCCCTCTCGCAGGGAAACGAGGAGGACCGACGTAATGGGCGAGCGAACCGTGCACGATCGACCGACGACCCAGGCAGGTGGGCGGCGATGAGTTCACTGCTGCTTCTGACGAATGCCCTTCAACCGTCGACGGAGGTGCTCCCCGCCCTCGGCCTCCTGCTCCACAGCGTGCGGGTGGCTCCCGCCGAGGGACCCGCGCTCGTCGACACCCCGGGTGCCGACGTCATTCTCGTCGACGGCCGGCGCGACCTCCCCCAGGTGCGGTCGCTGTGCCAGCTGCTGCGGTCCACCGGACCGGGCTGTCCGCTGATCCTCGTGGTCACGGAGGGCGGTCTCGCGGCCGTCACCGCCGACTGGGGCATCGACGACGTCCTGCTGGACACGGCGGGCCCCGCCGAGGTCGAGGCCCGGCTGCGGCTGGCGACCGGCCGCCGGCAGATCACCGCCGACGACTCCCCCATGGAGATCCGCAACGGTGACCTCTCCGTGGACGAGGCGACGTACAGCGCCAAACTGAAGGGCCGGGTCCTGGACCTCACCTTCAAGGAGTTCGAGCTCCTGAAGTACCTCGCCCAGCACCCCGGCCGGGTCTTCACCCGCGCCCAGCTGCTGCAGGAGGTGTGGGGCTACGACTACTTCGGCGGTACGCGCACGGTCGACGTCCACGTCCGGCGGCTGCGCGCCAAGCTCGGCCCCGAGCACGAGTCGCTGATCGGCACCGTCCGCAACGTCGGCTACCGCTTCGTCACCCCCGAGAAGGGGGAGCGCGCGGCCGACGAGGGCAGGGCCGAGGCGGCCCCGGGGACGGGCGCGGGAGCAGTTCCCCGTACGGAGCAGTCCGCGGAGGACGAGATCGTGGAAGAAGCCCCGGCACGACCCGCCAAGAGGTAGGTCGATCCGCGTAGACTGCCGCGCGTGGCCAAGGTGACGCGGGACGATGTGGCGAGACTGGCGGGGACCTCGACAGCGGTCGTCAGCTACGTCATCAACAACGGACCCCGGCCGGTCGCCCCGGCCACGCGCGAGCGGGTGCTCGCCGCGATCAAGGAACTGGGGTACCGGCCCGACCGGGTCGCCCAGGCGATGGCCTCGCGGCGCACCGACCTCATAGGGATGATCGTGCCGGACGCGCGGCAGCCCTTCTTCGCGGAGATGGCGCACGCGGTCGAACAGGCCGCCGCCGAGCGCGGGAAAATGGTGCTCGTCGGCAATTCCGATTACCGCGACGAGCGCGAGGTCCACTATCTGCGCGCCTTTCTCGGCATGCGCGTCTCCGGGCTGATCCTGGTCAGCCAGGGCCCCAGCGAACGGGCCGCGGCCGAGATCGAGGCCTGGGACGCCCGCGTCGTCCTGCTGCACGAGCGCCCGGAGGCCATCGACGACGTCGCGGTCGTCACGGACGACGTCGGCGGCGCCCAGCTCGCCACCCGCCACCTGCTGGAGCACGGCAACGACTACGTCGCCTGCCTCGGCGGTACGGAGTCGACGCCGGTGGTCGGTGACCCGGTCGCCGACCACATCGAGGGCTGGCGCCGCGCCATGCAGGAAGCCGGGCTGACGACGGAGGGGCGGCTCTTCCACGCCCCGTACAACCGTTACGACGCCTACCGCGTGGCCCTGGGGCTGCTGGCGGGACCCGACAGGCCCCCGGCGATCTTCTGCTCGACCGACGACCAGGCCATCGGGGTGCTGCGGGCGGCGCGCGAACTGCGGATCGACGTGCCCGGGGAACTCGCGGTCGCCGGATTCGACGACGTGAAGGAGGCGGGTCTGACCGATCCGCCCCTGACGACGGTCTTCTCGGACCGCCCGGCCATGGCACGGGCCGCCGTCGACCTCGTCCTGGACGACTCGCTGCGGGTCTCGGGATCACGGCGCGAGCGCCTGAAGCAGTTCCCGTCCGCGCTGGTGGTGCGGCGGTCGTGCGGTTGCGGGGAGCCGCCGGCCACCGCCCGCTGAGGGGTGTCCCGCACGTCCCGGTGGATCGGCGCGCGGCGTCGGATGCGGTGCATCGCACGACGGGGAGACGTCCGCGTACCGGATGTACGGGGACGTCCCGGCGACGCGGCGAGGCGCCGCAGCTGCCTCGCGCGCCCGCCGTGCGGGGCGGGCCCGCCCCGCACGGCGACGGCGGGCTCCCCGGATCCGGCGTCCACGGTTCTGCCGGGCTTTTCAGGACCGTCCACGGTTCTGCCCGGCTTCTCAGGACGCACTCAGGCTGCTCTCATGTTCGCTGGCCACTCTCGTAGACATGACAGACAGCCACCGCCCGAGCGGCGAGTTCCCGACATACCCGGCGTACCCCCCGTACGGCAACGGTGAGGCGGCCTACCCGCCGCCGCCCGCCTACGGCCCCGGCCCGCAGCAGCACTCGGCGGTACCCGGCGCTCCCGCCCCGCACGCCCCGGCACCGGAGCGCCGCGTCAAGCGGCCCTTCGCCCTGCTGGCCGCGGTGGCGATCGCCGCGGCGGCGGTGGGCGGCGGCACCGCCACCCTCATCGGCGAGCTCGCCGGAGGCGGACCGGGCACCACCACCTCCGCCGGCGCCGTCCGCGGCACCACGGTCTCGCAGAGCAGCGCGGGCACCGTGTCCGGGGTGGCGGCAGCCGTGTCGCCGGCCATCGTCGAGATCAGCGCGGCCTCCTCGTCGGGCGACGCCACCGGCTCCGGTGTCGTCATCACCTCGGACGGCGAGATCGTCACCAACAACCACGTCATCTCCGGCGCCTCCCAGATCAAGGTCACCCTGAGCACCGGCAGGTCGTACACCGCCGACGTCGTCGGCACCGACCCGGCCAAGGACCTGGCGCTCGTCAAGCTCCAGGGCGCGAGCGGGCTCAAGACCGCGACCCTGGGCGACTCCTCGTCGGTCGCGGTCGGCGACCAGGTCGTGGCGATCGGCTCCCCCGAGGGCCTCACCGGCACGGTCACCAGCGGCATCGTCTCCGCGCTGGACCGCGACGTCACGGTCGCCAAGGACGACCAGCAGAACCGCCAGCAGCAACAGGGCGGCACGAACTGGCCGTTCGAGTTCGGCGGACAGCAGTTCAACGGCGACACGGGGACGTCCCGGACGACGTACAAGGCCATCCAGACGGACGCCTCCCTCAACCCCGGCAACTCCGGTGGCGCGCTCATCAACATGAACGGCCAGATCATCGGTATCAACTCCGCCATGTACTCGCCCAGTTCGGCTGGCTCCTCCGACAGCTCGGCGGCGGGCAGCGTCGGTCTCGGCTTCGCCATCCCGGTCGACACCGTCAAGGCCGACCTGTCCGCCCTGCGCGCCGGCGACGGATCCTGACCGGGAGGCTCCGACGGACACCGGCACCGGCCCGCCCGCCCCGCATCCGCGCCGGCCACAGGAACGGCCGCCCGGCCCCCGGCCCCCGGCCCCCGGCCCCCGGCTCCCGCCGCCCGCCACCGGGCCGAGGCCGGCACCACCGGCACCGGCCGGGCACGCCGTGCCGCGGGACGCCGTACGGCGGCCGTGCGAGGCTGAGGGAACAGCACGCCGCACCCGGACCGAAGGAAGAGGACGAAGAAGCGATGAGCCCTGCCGAAGACGATCCCCAGCGCGTCCTGATCGTCGACGACGAGCCCGCCGTGCGCGAGGCCCTGCAGCGCAGCCTCGCCTTCGAGGGATACGGCACCGAGGTCGCCGTGGACGGCTACGACGCCCTCGCCAAGGCCGATGCGTACGCCCCCGACCTCATCGTCCTGGACATCCAGATGCCCCGCATGGACGGCCTCACCGCCGCCCGGCGCATCAGGTCCACCGGCTCCACCACACCCATCCTGATGCTCACCGCCCGCGACACGGTGGGCGACCGGGTCACCGGGCTGGACGCGGGTGCCGACGACTACCTGGTCAAACCCTTCGAGCTGGACGAGCTCTTCGCCCGCATCCGGGCCCTGCTGCGCCGCAGCTCGTACGCGGGCCCGGCAGGCGGCGCGGCCCCGGACGAGGACGTCCTCTCCTTCGCCGACCTCCGCATGGACCTGAACACCCGCGAGGTCACCCGCGGCACCCGCCGGGTCGAACTGACCCGTACCGAGTTCACGCTGCTGGAGATGTTCCTCACCCACCCGCGGCAGGTGCTGACCCGTGAACAGATCCTCAAGGCCGTCTGGGGTTTCGACTTCGAGCCCAGCTCCAACTCCCTGGACGTGTACGTGATGTACCTGCGCCGCAAGACCGAGGCCGGCGGCGAGCCACGCCTCGTCCACACCGTGCGGGGCGTCGGCTACGCCCTGCGGTCCGGCGGCGGTGAGGGGTGAGCGGTCCGGCCCACCGCCTGCGCGCGCTGCCGCTCCGGTCCCGCCTCGCGCTGCTCGTCACCGTGGCCGTGGCGGCGGCCGTCGCGGCGGTGGCCGCCGCCTGCTGGTTCGTGACGCGCGAGCAGCTGGAGCACCAGCTGGACGAGTCGCTGCGCAACTCCCGGACCGTGGACCGGTCCTACGTCTCCGACCTGCTGGCCAGCTGCCGCGGCACGGGGGGCGGCCCGGTGCAGTCACCCGGCGCGTACTCCCTGCAGATCATCGACGCGGCCGGCACCGTCTGCGCCCGGCCGGGGACCCCGCGCATCGCGCCGACGGCCGAGGACCTGGCCGTGGCCGCCGGCAAACGCGCGGACGTGCTGCGCTCCGCGACCGCCGCCGACGGCAAGAAGATGCGGGTCTTCACCTACGGCGTGGAGCTGCGCCCCTCCCAGGAGGTCTACGCGGTGTCCGTGGCCCGGCCCGAGGCCGAGGTGACCCGCCCGCTCTCCACCCTCGCCTGGGTCCTCGTCCTCGTCTCGGGCATCGGGGTCGTCGGCGCCGGGGCGGCCGGGCTGTGGGTCGCCCGTACCGGCCTGCGCCCCGTGGACCGGCTGACCGAAGCGGTGGAGCACGTGGCCCGCACCGAGGACCTCACCGTCCGCATCCCGGTCGAGGGGGAGGACGAGATCGCCCGGCTCTCCCGCTCCTTCAACTCCATGACGAGTTCCCTCGCCACCTCCCGCGACCGTCAGTCCCAGCTCATCGCGGACGCCGGGCACGAGCTGCGCACCCCGCTCACCTCGCTCCGCACGAACATCGAACTGCTCGCCCGCAGCGACGACACGGGCCGGGCCATCCCACCCGACGACCGCAGGGCCCTGATGGTCTCCGTCAAGGCCCAGATGACGGAGCTCGCGGCGCTCATCGGCGACCTCCAGGAGCTCTCCCGCCCCGACGCCGCCCAGCCGGGCCCGCTCCAGGTGGTCGCCCTGCACGACATCACCCGCACCGCACTGCGGCGGGCCCGGCTGCGCGGGCCCGAGCTGACCGTCACCGCCGACCTGGCCCCCTGGTACGTACGGGCCGAACCGGCGGCGCTGGAGCGGGCGGTCGTCAACGTCCTGGACAACGCGGTGAAGTTCAGCCCGCCCGGCGGGACGATCGACGTCGTACTGCACCGGGGCGAGCTGACCGTGCGCGACCACGGCCCCGGTATCCCCGCCGAGGATCTCCCGCACGTCTTCGAACGCTTCTGGCGCTCCCCGTCGGCCCGCCAGCTCCCCGGCTCCGGCCTGGGCCTGTCCATCGTGGCCCGTACGGTCCAGCAGGCGGGCGGGGAGATCACCCTGCACCCGGCGGACGGGGAGGGCACGGTGGCCACGATCCGGCTGCCGGGGGCACCGACGCCGCCGCCGGGGGTGTGAGGGCGGGGGTTCAGAGCCGGCGACGGAATTCTGCGGCGAACTGCGGGGCACCGCCGGCATCCAGCCTGTCCAGCAGCCCGTGCAGGTCGCGCGGCTCGCGCCGGTAACCGCTGACCTGTGCCCTCAGGACGCGGTTCACCTCCGCCGGCGCGAGATCGAGCAGATCCAGCAGGAAGTCGTCGGGACGCAGCACCTCGATCTCGTAGGGGTCTGCGGCCTCGGCCGGAAAGTCCTTGACGTTGAGTGTGACGACGGCGTGGGCCTGGCCGCGCACCGCCGCCGCCAGGACGTGCCGGTCCTTGGGATCGTTGGCCATCGCGGGCACGAGCGCCGCATAGCCCGTCACCAGGCTCTCCGGAAAGGTGTCCGCCATGGCGACGACGAGATGCTTGGCCTTGACGTCCCCGATCCGTTCGCCGACGTTCCTCGTCAGCTCGGCCAGGATGTCAGGTGACCAGAGCGGCTCGTAGAGCTCCGTCTCGGCAAGACGCAGGAGCGTGTCCCGTAAGTAGTTCGGAAAGAGGACACAGGTGTCCAGGACTACGCGCTGCACATCACTCCAGGCGACTCAGCCGATCCGGCGTTCAGTTGTCGTACAGACCCGCATCCTCGGTCAGCCGGACGAGCTCGTCCACCCCGCGTTTCCGCTGTGACCGCCTCTGCTCCTTGTAGGCGAGCACGTCGGCCAGCAGCACCCGGCGGTGTCTGCCCGGACGCGAGAACGGGACGCCTTCCTCATCGAGGATCTTGACGAATGTAGGGCGACTGACACCCAGCAGGTCTGCGGCCTCTTGTGTGGTGAGCGTGGTGTTCACGGGGGCGACCGTCACCGCCTTGCCCTCCGACAGAGCCCGCACCACCGCCAGGAGCGCCTCGTAGACCTCCGAGGGAAGCGTGCGGGTGCTGCCGTCGGGACCGCGCAGGAGAGCCGGTTCGGCTGCTTGCGGCGTGCGGTCGAGGAAGGCGCAGAGCTCGGCGATCTCCGCTCGGTGCTCGGGCAGAAGAGTGCGGTCCTCAGTGGTTCCGTGCATGGTCCGTCTCCTTCGGGTCACCCCAGCATCGCACAATTCGAAAGAAACGCAAGCGAGTGCGGCCCTCCAGGACCATGGGCCCCACCCGCCGCGGACCTCCCGCATCCGGGGAGCGACGGGGGCCCGCCCGGGGGGCCACCCTGCGCCCGGCGGACGGGGACGGCACGGTGGCCACGATCCGGCTGCCGGGGGCACCGACGCCGCCGCCGGGGGTGTGAGCGGGCCTCAGCCCGCAGGGTTGTGCCGGATCAGCGACTCGACGAGGCCGGACCGGGTCGCCGGGTAGTCCAGCGGGACGATGCCGAGGCCGGTCCAGCCCGACGCCGCCCCGTCGAGGAACGCGTGCACCTGCGGGTTGAGCCGGTCGGAGTTCCAGCGCGGCGGCATCAGGGCGGCGGTGCTCACGTAGTTCATGAACAGCTTGCCGGGCTGCTGCACGGCCTTGCGGAACTGCGCCTCGATCTTCGGGTACTTGCCGAACGGCTCGGCCATGTAGTCGTCCTGGATGTCGAAGAGTTCAGGATCGGCGTACCGGACACCGGGCAGTCCGCCGTTGTCGGCCAGTAGCACCACCTTGCCGCGCGCCTCGCCCAGCGAGGGCAGCGACGGGTCGATGCGGAACAGCGGGCGCCAGCCCCTGTTGTCGAGGTAGTCGTCGAAGACCGCCCGGAACGCCGCATCGCCCTCCTCCGAGTACTCCTGCTTGACCCGCATGAGCACGGTCTCGGTGGGGTGGGCAGCCAAGAAGTCCCAGCAGGCGCCCAGCACATCGCCGAACATCAGGTTCTGGTACGAAGCCCCGTGATGGATCGCGAAGGAGCCGCCGGTGATCCGGCACCGTACGTCGAGGAAGCGGATTCCGCTGTTCAGCTGCTCGGCGATCGTGGTGTTCTGGCACTCGGTCCAGGGGCCACCGTAGCGGGCGCCGGAGTCGTGCGAGCCGGGGATCGTGAGGCGTTGCAGAGCGGTGACGCCGGGGACGGCACCCATCCAGTCCCGGGTGGTGAGGGCCTGGCGGGTCACGGCGCCCGCGGGGTCCGCGCCGATCAGGACGGTGGCGGTGGCGGCGAGGGCGCCGGCCAGGAAGTTCCGGCGAGTGGCGGTGTACGGGCTCATGCGGAAGGTGCCTCCGTCTGCCGTGGGGGGTCGACTCACGGATTATGACGGGTGCACGTCACTACTGGAACAGGGCCGTCGGCCGTCCCGGCGGAAGATCGCAAGGTGCGGGACGCGGGGCGTGGATCGCGTTCCGGCGCGCCGGGGTATCCCTGCAAGGTCGTACGGCAGCCACGCATCGGACAGCGTCCCGCTGGTGCCCACCCGGGGGAGGGCGGCGCTGGGGCGGCTGCCCCCGTACCGGAAGGCGGCGTGCTCACGTCGGCCCGGGCCGCATCGGCACCCTGAACAGGCCTGGGAGACGCAGAAGGGCGGCAGGCCTCCCGGCCCACCGCCCCGCTCCTGTCGTGCCCGCCGCCGGTTACCGGATGACCGTGATCCGGTCCGTGGCCGGCGGGGCCAGCGGCGCGGAGGCCGTGGAGTGTGCCGCCAGATAGGCGTTGAACAGGTCCAGGTCGGACGGGCCGACCAGCTTGTTCGTGCCCTGGCCGAGAGCCGCGAAGCCGTCGCCGCCGCCCGCGAGGAACTCGTTCATCGCCACGCGGTACGTCTTCGCCGGGTCGATCGCCTCACCGTTCAGCCGGATCGAGTCCGCGACCACCCGGGCCGCGCCCGACTTCGTCATGTCGAGGGTGTAGGTGAGGCCCCGGGAGATCTGCAGGATCTTCGGGGAGGCCTCGTTGGAGCCGCTGACCTGCTGCTGGAGCGCGGTGACCAGCTGGGCGCCGGTCAGGTCGACGACGTTCATCATGTTGGTGAACGGCTGGACGGTGAACGACTCGCCGTACGTCACCACTCCGTCGCCCTCGCTGCCGGACGCCGCGTACACCAGGTCCGCGCGGATACCGCCGGGGTTCATGAACGCGACGACCGCACCACCCTTGTCGGCGGGGGCCAGCCCCTCCAGCTGCGCGTCGGCGATCAGGTTGCCGAGGGGCTTCTCCGGGGCCGTGGAACCGCGGCCGTCGATGTCGGCGGAGATGAAGCCCTGCGGACGGCTCGCGATGGGCGCGGCGAGCGCGTTCCAGCGGGCGATCAGCGCGGTCATGTCGGAGGCCTTGGCCTGGTCCCGGCTGACGATGTGGTTCGCCGACCGCACCGACGTACGCACGATGTCCTTGGTGCGGCGGTCGTAGGTGAGGGTCGTGTCGGTGTAGAGCTTGCCGAACGACGAGGCGGACGTGACCATGCGCGGCTCCCCGGACGGGTCCGGGACGGTGCACACGTAGGCCTGGTGGGTGTGGCCGGTGACCAGGGCGTCGACCTTCGGGGTGATGCCCTTGGCGATGTCCACGATCGGCCCGGAGATGCCGTTGCCGGCGCCGGGGCTGTCGCAGTCGTAGTTGTACGCCGAGGAGGCCGGGGCCCCGCCCTCGTGGATCAGCGCCACGATGGACTTGACGCCCTGGCGGTCCAGCTCCTTGGCGTACTTGTTGACCGTCTCGATCTCGTCGTGGAACTTCAGGCCCTTGACACCGTTGGCCGTGACGATGTTCGGCGTGCCCTCCAGGGTCACCCCGATGAAGCCGATCTTGACGCCGTCCTTCTTCCAGACGGTGTACGGCTCGAGGATCGGCTTGCCGGTCTTCTCGTCGGTGACGTTGGCGGCGAGGTAGGGGAAGTCCGCGCCCCCGAACGTCCTGCCCTTCTCGTAACAGCCCTCCACCGGGTGGCAGCCGCCGTTCTGCAGGCGGCCCAGCTCCGTGGCCCCCTCGTCGAACTCGTGGTTGCCGACGGCCGTCACGTCGAGGTCGAGCTCGTTCAGCGCCTCGATCGTGGGCTCGTCGTGGAAGAGCCCCGACAGGAGCGGGCTGGCGCCGACCATGTCGCCACCGGCCGCGGTGACGGAGTACGGGTGCCCCTTGCGCGCGGTGCGCAGCGAGGTCGCGAGGTACTCGACGCCGCCGGCCGGGACCGACTTCACGGTGCCGTCGGCCTGCTTCTCGCTGACCGACCCGGCGGAACCGGCCGGCGGCTCCAGGTTGCCGTGCAGGTCGTTGAAGGACAGCAGCTGGACGTCGACGGTACGGGCAGGGAGACCGTGCCCGTGGCCGTCACCGTGGCCCCGTTCGTCGGCCCCGGCCGGCATCGCGGCGACGAGCGCGCCCACGGTGGCCAGGCCGGCGGCGGCGGCAAGCACCCGCCGGGACACGCGGTTCTTCTGCGGAGTGGCTGACATCGGTCCCCTTGTGAGTGTCTGGATCCTGCGTGCGGCAGCCTAGGGTCAACGCGCGTAGCGCGACAGGTGTTCGGGGTTACGAACTGGTTGCTGACCGATCAGAAAGGGGTCGATCACCCGTAGGGCGTACATAACGGTGCAGAAACATCACCGCGTGCGGAAGCGCCCCGAACGGTGCGCCGGACACGGCAGAAACGGCCGGAGGCACCGTCAGCGGCCGACCGGCACCCGCACTTGCGTCCGGCGTTCCGCACAGGTCGGCGGATGACCGCAGACCGCTCCTGCGGGAGCACCGGCGCACCGCCCGAACGGACCGTGCACCGAGCCGTCGCGCAGTCACCACCCCCGCCGCCCCGCCCGCTCCCCGTACGCTCGTCCCCATGACGACAGACGTACCCCTCCCCGCCCCCGGACGTACGATCCAGACCCTCGACGCGCTCACCCCCGAGCAGGCCGACGCCGTCCTGGCCCTGCTCGGCGAGGCCACCCGGAGCGACGGCAGGGAGGCCGTCTCCGAGCAGGGCCGGCTCCAGCTCCGGGGCGGGCACCGCGAGGGCGTGCGGCACTTCCTGCTCACCGCGGACGGCGTCCTCGCCGGGTACGCACAGTTGGAGGACGCCGACCCCGTGGAGGCTCCAGCCGCCGAGCTCGTCGTCCATCCGGCCCACCGCGGGCGCGGGCACGGACGGGCCCTGGGAGCCGCCCTGCTGGCCGCGACGGGCAAGCGGCTGCGGGTCTGGGCCCACGGCGGCAAGTCCTCCGCCCGGCACCTCGCGCAGGTACTCGGCCTCTCGCTCTTCCGCGAACTGCGCCAGCTGCGGCGCCCGTTGGACGCACCCCCCATCGCCGAGCCGGTGCTGCCCCCGGGGGTCACCCTGCGTACCTTCGTACCCGGCCAGGACGACGAGGCCTGGCTCGCGGTCAACAGGGCCGCGTTCGCCCACCACCCCGAGCAGGGCTCCCTGACCCAGCGGGACCTGGACGACCGCAAGGCCGAGCCGTGGTTCGACCCGAAGGGCTTCTTCCTCGCCGAGCGCGACGGCGAACTCATCGGCTTCCACTGGACGAAGGTGCACGCCGACGAGAACCTCGGCGAGGTGTACGTGGTCGGCATCCGGCCCGACGCCCAGGGCGGCGGCCTCGGCAAGGCGCTCACCGCGATCGGGCTGCGCCATCTGGCCGCCCAGGGCCTGCCCACCGCGATGCTCTACGTCGACGCCGACAACCCGGCCGCCCTCGCGGTGTACGAGCGCATGGGTTTCGTCACGCACGAGACGGACCTGATGTACCGCACGGAGTCCTGATTGCCGATCAGCAGGGTGCGGGGCGGCGTCACTTGACGCCGCCCCTTCCTTACGCCACCCTTTCACTACTCAATTAGTGAAAGGGTGGTGCCCATGACAGGGTCCGCAGCGGTCGAGTTCCGCATCGACCGGCGCAGCGGCGTCGCCACCTACCTCCAGATCGTGCACCAGACCAAACAGGCCCTGCGCCTGGGTGTCCTGGAGCCGGGCGACCGCCTGCCGACGGCCCGGGAGGTCGTGGAAGCCACGGCCATCAACCCCAACACCGTGCTCAAGGCCTACCGCGAACTGGAACGCGAAGGCCTCGTCGAGGCACGCCGCGGCCTCGGCACCTTCGTCCGCCGCACCCTCGGCAGCGCCGCCGTCACCACCGACGCACCCTTGCGCGCCGAACTCACCGACTGGACCCGCAGGGCACGCGCCGCCGGACTCGACGAGGACGACGTGCACGCGCTCTTCACCGCCGTACTGGACAGCACCTTCAAGGGGGACCCGCACGCATGAAAGGCGCCGCGATCGAGGCGATCGGCCTCGGTATGACCTACGGGCGAAAGCGCGGGTGGGCACTACGCGACTGCTCGTTCCGGCTGCCCACCGGACGGATATGCGCTCTGGTCGGACCCAACGGCGCGGGAAAGTCCACCCTGCTCGCCCTCGCGGCCGGCCTGCTCCGGCCGACCGAGGGCACGGTACGCGTCCTCGGCTCCGACGACCCCGACGGGACCCGCGCCCGCATCGCCTACGTCTCCCAGGACAAGCCCCTGTACCCGCAGCTCACGGTGGCCGACACCCTGTGGGCCGGCGCACAGCTCAACCCCGCCGTCTGGGACCGCGCCGCCGCCGACCGGGTCGCGGCCCCCCTCCCGCAGGACGCCCGGGTCCGCACCCTCTCGGGCGGCCAGCGCACCCGGCTCGCCCTCGCCCTCGCCCTGGGCAAGCGGCCCGACCTGATGCTGCTGGACGAGCCGATGGCCGACCTCGACCCGCTCGCCCGCCACCAGCTCATGGGCGTCCTGATGGCCGAGGCCGCCGAGCACGCCACCACCATCGTGATGTCCTCGCACATCCTCACCGAACTGGAGGGCGCCTGCGACTACGTCCTCCTCGTCGACGGCGGCCGGGTCCGGCTCGGCGGCGAGAGCGACGACATCGTCGCCGCGCACGCCGTCCTCACCGGCAGGGCCCGCGACCTCGCCCCGCACACCGTCGTCGAGGCCCGCACGACCGGGCGACAGCTCACCGCGCTGGTACGGACGGAGGGCCCGGTCGACGAGCTGGCCTGGGAGGTCACGGAGCCCTCCCTGGAAGACCTGCTCCTGGCCCACCTCCGCTCCCCGGACGCACCCCCGCTGCTCACCCCGAGCGCGCACGTCCCCGAGGGGGCGGCGGCATGAGCACCCTCACCTTCGGCGGCCCTGTCCGTGTGCTGGTGCGCCGGCACCGTCTCACCCTGCGGCTCGCGGGCGGCCTCGCGCTGGCCGCCGTCCTCGGCATGGCCGCCCTCACCCTGCGGTCGTCCCGCGTCAGCGAGGTCTTCGTGGCCAGCGGGTGCCGGGTGGACGGTGCCGACGGGAACCGGGACTGCATGCAGGTAGCACGCAATTACCTGGTCAGCATGGCGACGTACAACAGCCTCTTCGACGACGTCGCCGTGTTCCTGGCCGCCCTGCCCGTGCTCCTCAGCGCCTTCGTCGCCGGCCCCCTGATCGCCAGGGAACTGGAGAGCGGCACCTACAAGGTGTCCTGGACCCAGTCGGTGTCGCCCGCACGCTGGCTGACCGCCCAGCTCGCCGTTCCGGCCGTGCTGCTGACGGCCGGAACGGCCGTGCTGTCGTCCGTCCTGTACTGGGCGCAGTCCTACTCGGACAATCCCTACGCCTCCGAGTGGTACACCTGGAAGGTCTTCGCCACCACGGGCACCGTGCCCTTCGCCTACCTCGTCCTCGGCCTGTGCGTGGGAGCACTCGCCGGACTGCTGATACGCCGCACCGTCCTCGCACTGACCGTCTCCGCGCTCGTCACCGGCGCGGTGATCACGGCCTTCACCTACCTCCGGGGCGGACTGTGGCCCCCACGGACGCTGTCCGGCCGGACCCTGAACCCCGTGTCGGACATCTGGTGGGTGGACGTGGGCGACCTCGACAGCAGCGGCAGGCGGCTGCCGAACGACCTGTGCTCGACGGCCGGAACCGAGGAATCCCGGCTCCGGTGCATGGCGGACCAGGACATCGTCGGCCACTACCTCGACTACCACCCCGCCTCCCACTTCTGGCCCCTCCAGCTCGTCGAGACGGGCATCCTGCTCGCCCTCGCCGCCCTGGCCCTCGCGCTCGCCTTCCGGGTGCTGCGCCGTCGCCACGGCTGACCGAACCACCCGTCCCGGGTTCCGGACTCCGGGGGGAGCCCGGAGCCCGGGACGGGGAACACACACCGTGACCGGACGCGGCCCCGCAGCCACACCGCTTCCTGCACGTCATGTCGCCGTTACCGTCCATTCAGCCACGCTTGCGACCCTCACGGGATGCAGCCAGCTGTGCCCACCCCCCGCAACGGGAGAGGCCGGGGTTCGCCGACCGCCCCCGCCTCTTCCGCGATCTTTAACGGCTCCGACGCGCCTGAGAAGCCGAACGCGCGGAACAATAGGGCCATGAGCCAGCAGCCCAGCTCCGAGGTCCCGGTCCCGCCCGCCCAGCCGTCCGTCGGCTCCCTCGCGGCGCACCGGCCCCAGGCCGTCGCCGGATCCTCGTCCGTGTCCACCGGTCTGTCCACGGCCCCCGGCCTCGACCCCGACCTGGACAACGACGCGGACGCGTACGAACCCGACGCCGAGGGCGACGAGCTGCCGCAGGGCCGCTTCCTGGACCGGGAACGCAGTTGGCTCGCGTTCAACGAACGCGTTCTGGAGCTGGCCGAGGACCCCACCACTCCCCTCCTCGAACGGGCCAACTTCCTCGCGATCTTCGCCTCGAACCTGGACGAGTTCTTCATGGTCCGGGTGGCCGGCCTCAAGCGCCGCATCGCCACCGGGGTCGCCACCCGCTCCGCGTCCGGGCTGCAGCCCCGCGAGGTCCTCGACCTGATCTGGACCCGCTCCCGCGAGCTCATGGCCCGGCACGCCGCCTGCTACCAGCAGGACGTGGCGCCCGCGCTGTCGGACGAGGGCATCCAGCTGATCCGCTGGCCCGAGCTGACCGAGAAGGAGCAGGCCCGCCTCTTCACCTTCTTCCGGCAGCGGGTCTTCCCCGTACTGACACCGCTGGCCGTGGACCCGGCCCACCCCTTCCCGTACATCTCCGGGCTCTCCCTCAACCTCGCCGTCGTCGTCCGCAACCCGGTCAGCGGCCACCGTCACTTCGCCCGCGTCAAGGTGCCGCCGCTGCTGACCCGCTTCCTGGAGGCGTCCCCCCAGCGGTACGTCCCGATCGAGGACATCATCGCGGCCCACCTCGAAGAGCTCTTCCCGGGCATGGAGGTCCTGGCCCACCACATGTTCCGCGTCACCAGGAACGAGGACCTCGAGGTCGAGGAGGACGACGCCGAGAACCTGCTCCAGGCGCTGGAGAAGGAGCTCATGCGGCGCCGCTTCGGCCCGCCGGTCCGCCTGGAGGTCGAGGAGTCCATCGACCCGTACGTCCTCGACCTCCTCGTACGCGAGCTGAACATCTCCGAGACGGAGCTCTATCCGCTGCCCGGCCCGCTCGACCTCACCGGACTGTTCGGCATAGCGTCCCTGGACCGCCCGGAACTGAAATACCCCAAGTTCATCGCGGGCACCCACCGGGACCTCGCCGAGGTCGAGTCGGCCTCCGCCCCCGACATCTTCGCCGCCCTGCGCGAACGCGACGTGCTGCTGCACCACCCGTACGACTCGTTCTCGACCTCCGTCCAGGCGTTCCTGGAACAGGCGGCCGGCGACCCCGACGTCCTCGCGATCAAGCAGACGCTGTACCGGACCTCCGGCGACTCGCCGATAGTGGACGCCCTGATCGACGCCGCCGAATCCGGCAAGCAGGTCCTCGTCCTCGTCGAGATCAAGGCGCGCTTCGACGAGCAGGCCAACATCAAGTGGGCCCGCAAACTGGAGGAGGCCGGCTGCCACGTCGTCTACGGCCTGGTCGGACTCAAGACCCATTGCAAGCTGTCGCTCGTCGTCCGCCAGGAGGGCGACACCCTGCGCCGGTACTCCCACGTCGGCACCGGCAACTACCACCCCAAGACGGCCCGGCTCTACGAGGACCTCGGCCTGCTCACCGCCGACCCCCAGGTCGGCGCGGACCTCTCCGACCTCTTCAACCGGCTCTCCGGATACTCCCGCCGCGAGACCTACCGCCGCCTGCTGGTCGCCCCGAAGTCCCTGCGCGACGGCCTGATCGCCCGCATCAACAAGGAGATCAGCCACCACCGCGCGGGCCGTCCCGCCTACGTCCGCATCAAGGTCAACTCCATGGTCGACGAGGCGATCATCGACGCCTGCTACCGGGCCGGGCAGGCCGGCGTACCGGTCGACATCTGGGTACGCGGCATCTGCGCGATCCGCCCCGGCGTCAGCGGACTCTCCGAGAACATCCGGGTCCGCTCCATACTGGGCCGCTTCCTCGAACACTCCCGGGTCTTCGCCTTCGGCAACGGCGGCGAGCCCGAAGTCTGGTTCGGCAGCGCCGACATGATGCACCGCAACCTCGACCGCCGGATCGAAGCACTGGTCCGCGTCACCGACCCCGCGCATCGCGCCGCGCTCAGCAGGCTCCTGGAAACAGGCATGTCCGACACCACCTCCTCCTGGCACCTGGGCTCCGACGGGAACTGGACCCGGCACGCCACGGACGCGGACGGCCAGCCGCTGCGGCACGTACAAGAGATGCTCATTGACGCCCGGAGGCGCCGGCGTGCGACGCCCTGACCACCACACGACGACGCTGTCCGCCGAGACGGTCCTCGCCCCCTACCTGTCCCGGCAGGCCGCCGGTTTCCTCCGCGGCCTGCGCCTGCACCGCGAGCACAGCGCCCCGACGGACACCGGCACCCAGGGGGCCGAGGAGGCCGCCACCGCCCTGCGCCACGCCGCCCGCCGCATCAGCGGCACGCTCCACACCTTCCGGTCCGCGCTCGACCCGGCCTGGGCCGACCACCTCCGTACGGAACTGGCCTGGCTCTCCGGCACCCTGGCCCGCGAACACGCCTACGCCACCCGGCTCAGACGGCTGCTGGAGGCCCTGCACCAGCTCTCCGGCGCCGCGCTCCCCGCCGCCCGCTCCGCCACCTCCTCCACCTCCGGCGGAGACGGCGACACCGAACGCGCGGTGCTCGGCGTGGGCGCGGCCCGCGCCGGGGCGCTCCTCGAACGCCGGCTGACCCTCGCCCGGACCCGCGCCCACTCGGCGGCCCTCCAGGCGCTCGGCTCCTCCCGCTTCCACGCCGTCGCCGACGCCGTGGCCCTGCTCGCCTCCGAGGTCCCCCTCGTCCCCGCGGCCGCGGGCCCGGCGGCGGACCTGCTGCACGCCCCGGCGGAACTGGCCGAGGAGCGCATGCTCGCGGCGGTCGCCGCCCTGCCGCCGGACGAGGGGGCCGAGCCGTACAACGAAGGCCACGACACCCTCTGGCACCAGGCCCGCCTGCTGCTGCGGCTGCACCGGTACGCGCACGAGGTGGTCCACGGCGCACCCGATCCGGTCCTGGCCGGCGCGGGGCGGGCGCTCGACCTGCACCGGGACGCCGCCGAGGCGGCGGGGGCCGCGGCAGCGGCGGCGCGCACCCCGCGGATCGCCCCGGCGACGGCGTACGCCCTGGGCGTCCTCCACGCCGACCAGCGGCACGAGGTGGAGGCGGCGCGTGCCGTGTTCCGCGAGACCTGGCCGTACACGACGGCCGTTCCGGCGTCATGACCCCCCGTGGACAGGCGCCCGTCCGGGCCGCGGGCTGCGTCCTGTGGCGCCGGTCCCGGGACGGTGGCCTGGAGATCTGCCTGGTCCACCGCCCCCGGTACGACGACTGGTCGTATCCCAAAGGCAAGCTGAAGCGCGGCGAAACCCCCTTGGAGGCCGCCCTGCGCGAGGTCCTGGAGGAGACGGGCCACCACTGCGTCCCGGGCGCCGCGCTGCCCACGGCCCGGTACACGGTGAACGGGCGCCCGAAAGTGGTCAGCTACTGGGCGGCCGAGGCGACGGACGGCGCCTTCGTCCCCGGCGACGAGGTCGACCGCCTGGCCTGGCTCTCCCCGGCCGCGGCCCACAACCGCCTCACCCGCCCCGGCGACCGCATCCAGCTGACCGCGTTCCTGAACACCGTCCCCACCACCTGACCACCCACCGGCGACCACCGGCCCACAGGACCGCACCCGCAGCGCCCCCGGAACCCACCACCGCCCGCCGGACCGGCGACGGCCGGTCCGGGGGCGTGCAGGAGGGTCCCCGCAGGGCGACGAACGCCTTCCGGGGCGTCCTCACGTGGAGCTGGAAACGTTCGTCGCCCGAGGAGACACTCCGGAGGGCCCCCGGACCCCACCCACCCCCGGCCGGGCACCCCGGAGGAGCCGCACACCGCAGAGACCCGGAGCCGCGCACCCCCGGAGAAGCCGCACCCCGCCGGAACCAGGAGCCGCGCACCCAAGCCCGTCCGGCGCTTGAGGACGGAACCCCGCACCCCCGGACCAGCCCGCCCCGCACCCCCGGACCAGCCCCGCCCCGCACCCCCGGACCAGGCNGGCCCCGCCCGCGCCCCCGGCCAGGCCCCCCGCCCCGCACCCGCGCCACGGAACCAGCCCGCCCAGCACGGTTCACCTGCCGTTCACTCTGCCCCGTAGGCGGCTTCACCTGTTCTGCCTAATTTCGGACGTACACGGTGCACGGCGCCAAGCCACCGCACCTTTCCTCATCGCACGCCGCCTCGCACCTACGGCCGCGGCGGCTCCTGGAAGGAACACCCCGAAAGTGAAGCTTCAGCGCAAGAACCGGCTTCGTGCCACCGCGCTCGGTGCCCTCGCCGTCTCCGGCGCCCTGGTCCTCACGGCGTGCGGTTCGGACGACAACAGCGGAAGCCCGGAGGGAGGCGGCAAGAAGACCAGCGCCGCCGCGTCGAACATCAAGTGCGACGACGCCAAGGGCCAGCTCCGCGCCTCCGGGTCGAGCGCGCAGAAGAACGCGATGGACCTCTGGGTCAAGAACTACATGGCCGCCTGTTCCGGCGTGGAGATCAACTACAACTCCTCGTCGTCCGGCGAGGGCATCGTGGCCTTCAACCAGGGCACCGTCGGCTTCGCCGGCTCCGACTCGGCACTCAAGCCGGAGGAGGTCGCCGACTCCAAGAAGATCTGCAAGACGGGCCAGGGCATCAACCTCCCGATGGTCGGCGGCCCGATCGCGGTCGGCTTCCACCTCGAGGGTGTCGACAGCCTGACGCTGGACGCCCCCACGCTCGCCAAGATCTTCGACACCAAGATCAAGAAGTGGAACGACCCGGCGATCGCCGCACTCAACAAGGGCGCGAAGCTCCCGGACAAGGCGATCCAGCCCTTCCACCGCTCCGAGGACTCCGGCACCACGCAGAACCTCGGCAAGTACCTGGGCGCCGCGGCCCCGAGCGACTGGAAGTACGAGGCCGAGAAGAAGTGGCCGGCCCCCGGTGGCCAGGCCGCGTCCGGCTCCTCCGGTGTCGCCTCCCAGGTGAAGGCCGTCGACGGCTCGATCGGTTACTTCGAGCTGTCCTACGCCGCCTCGCAGGACATCACCACGGTGGACATCAACACCGGGGGCGCCACCCCGGTGAAGGCCACCTCGGAGAACGCCTCCAAGGCCATCGCCGCCGCCAAGGTCAAGGGCACCGGCAAGGACCTGGCCCTGGACCTCGACTACACCACCAAGGCCGAGGGCGCCTACCCGATCGTCCTGGTGACGTACGAGGTCGTCTGCGACTCCGGCAACAAGGCCGACACCCTCGGCACCGTCAAGTCCTTCCTCACGTACACCGCTTCCGACGAGGGCCAGAAGGTCCTGACGGAGGCCGGTTACGCCCCGATCCCGGCCGAGATCAACGCCAAGGTCCGCGAGACCATCGGCGCCCTCTCGTAACCAGGGGACCGCACGACGCACACGGCGGGACGGTCCGGAACACCCCTCCGGACCGCCCCGGCCACCGCCCGATCCGGTGCACCGCCGCCAGGGGAGCCCACCGCTCCCCCACACAGACCGGAAAGACCATGGCTTCCACCACTCAGCTCGACATACCGCCGGCCCCGCCGGCCCGACCACGGCGCCCCGGATCCACCGGACGCGCGGGCGACAAGATCTTCCTGAGCCTCTCGCGGGGTTCGGGCATCCTGCTGCTGCTGATCATGGCGTCGATCGCCGTGTTCCTCAGCTACCGTGCCGCGACGGCCATCTCGAAGGACGAAGGCAACTTCTTCACCACCTTCGACTGGAACCCGGCCGGTGACCCGCCGGTCTTCGGCATCGCGGTACTCCTCTTCGGCACCGTCGTCAGCTCGATCATCGCGATGGTCATCGCGGTCCCGGTCGCTGTCGGCATCGCCCTGTTCATCTCGCACTACGCGCCGCGCAAGCTGGCCGCCCCCCTCGCGTACGTCGTCGACCTGCTCGCCGCCGTACCCAGCATCGTCTACGGCATCTGGGGCGCACTGGTCCTCGTGCCGTACCTGGAGGGCCTGAACCTCTGGCTCGACCAGTTCTTCGGCTGGACGTACATCTTCGAGAAGACCGAGGTCGGCGTCGCCCGCTCGCTCTTCACCGTCGGCATCCTGCTCGCGATCATGATCCTTCCGATCGTGACCAGTGTCAGCCGCGAGGTCTTCCTCCAGGTCCCGAAGATGAACGAGGAAGCCGCGCTCGCCCTCGGAGCCACCCGCTGGGAGGTCATCCGCCTCTCGGTCCTGCCCTTCGGCCGCTCCGGCATCATCTCCGCCTCGATGCTGGGCCTGGGCCGCGCGCTCGGCGAGACGATGGCCGTCGCCACGGTCCTGTCGCCGAGCTTCCTGATCTCGCTGCACGTCCTCAACCCGGGCGGCGGCACCTTCGCCCAGAACATCGCCGCGAAGTTCGGCGAGGCCGACGCGTTCGGCCGGGACGCCCTGATCGCCTCGGGTCTCGTCCTGTTCGTCCTCACCCTGCTGGTCAACGGCGCGGCCCGGCTCATCATCGCCCGCCGCAAGGAGTACTCGGGGGCCAACGCATGAGCAACGCCACCACCACCGACGTCCGGGACCAGCGTCCGCAGACCCGGCCGGGCACCCACGGCACCGGTCTCAGCAGCCGCAGCCTCCCCCGGTGGGCCCCGCTCGGCTTCGCCGCCGTGTCCGTCGCCCTCGCCGTCGGCATCAGCACGGCCGCCGGATGGCAGAGCCGCGTCCAGTGGGGCCTGATCGCCGCCCTGCTCTTCCTGGCCATCTCGTACGTGGCGACCACCGTCGTCGAGAACCAGCGCCAGGCCAAGGACCGCCTCGCCACCAGCGTCGTCTGGGTGTGCTTCCTGGCCGCCGTCGTCCCGCTCGCCTCACTGCTGTGGACGACCGTCAGCCGCGGCTCGGAACGCCTGGACGGCTACTTCCTCAGCCACTCCATGGCCGGGGTCCTCGGCTCGGAGGCCACCGGCGGTGTCTACCACGCGCTGATCGGCACCCTGGAGCAGGTCGGCATCGCCACGGTGATCTCCGCCCCGCTCGGCCTGCTGACCGCGGTCTACCTGGTGGAGTACGGGAAGGGCGGCCTCGCCCGCGCCGTCACCTTCTTCGTCGACGTGATGACGGGCATCCCGTCCATCGTGGCCGGCCTCTTCATCCTGTCGATCATGCTGATCGCCGGCCTGGAGCCGTCCGGTCTGATGGGCGCCCTGGCCCTGACCATCCTGATGATCCCCGTCGTGGTCCGCTCCACCGAGGAGATGCTCAAGCTCGTCCCCAACGAGCTCCGCGAGGCCTCCCTCGCCCTGGGCATCCCGAAGTGGCGCACCATCCTGAAGGTGGTCCTGCCGACCGCGATCGGCGGCATCACCACGGGTGTCATGCTCGCCATCGCCCGCATCGCCGGTGAGACCGCACCGATCATCCTGCTGGTCTTCGGCAGCCAGCTGATCAACACGAACCCCTTCGAAGGCGCCCAGTCCTCGCTGCCCTTCTACATCTACGAGCAGTACAAGATCGGCGAGGCCGCCTCCTACGACCGCGCCTGGGCCGCCGCCCTGGTCCTGATCGCCTTCGTCATGATCCTCAACCTCGTGGCCCGCGGCATCGCCCGCTGGAAGGCCCCGAAGACCGGTCGCTGACGCGGCCATCAGCGACCTCCGAAAGAAGCAGTGATTCACATGGCCAAGCGCATCGACGTCGGCGGACTCACCGCCTACTACGGCTCCCACAAGGCCATCGAGGACATCTCGATGACCGTGGAACCCCGCTCCGTGACCGCCTTCATCGGCCCGTCCGGCTGCGGCAAGTCCACCTTCCTGCGCACCCTGAACCGCATGCACGAGGTCACCCCCGGCGGCCGCGTCGAGGGCAAGGTGCTCCTGGACGACGAGAACCTCTACGGCTCCGGGGTCGACCCCGTCACCGTGCGCCGCACGGTCGGCATGGTCTTCCAGCGGCCGAACCCGTTCCCGACCATGTCGATCTTCGACAACGTCGCCGCCGGTCTCCGGCTGAACGGCTCCTACCGCAAGAACCAGCTGTCCGAGATCGTCGAGAAGTCCCTCAAGGGCGCCAACCTCTGGAACGAGGTCAAGGACCGCCTGAACAAGCCCGGCTCCGGCCTGTCCGGCGGCCAGCAGCAGCGCCTGTGCATCGCCCGCGCCATCGCCGTCGAACCCGACGTGCTGCTGATGGACGAGCCGTGCTCGGCCCTCGACCCGATCTCGACCCTCGCCATCGAGGACCTGATCGGCGAGCTGAAGGAGCGCTTCACGATCGTCATCGTGACGCACAACATGCAGCAGGCGGCGCGCGTCTCCGACCGTACGGCCTTCTTCAACCTCTCGGCGGTCGGCAAGCCCGGCCGGCTGATCGAGATCGACGAGACGGAGCGGATCTTCTCCAACCCGTCCGTGCAGGCGACCGAGGACTACATCTCGGGCCGCTTCGGATAACCCCAGACGGCCTTGGGGTGCTGCATGGCGGTGCCACCACAAGGCAACGGGTCCGCCCCTGCTCCCCGAACCGGGGAGCAGGGGCGGACCCATTTCCGTACGTGTGACGGCAGCGGCCCGCGGGCTGACCGGCGGGCCTACGGGAGGCCGGTCAGCCGAAGAGCAGGACCACCATCCCGTAGCTGAGCGCGGCGACCAGGGCCGCGGCCGGCATCGTGATGAACCACCCCAGGATGATGTTCTTGGCCACCCCCCAGCGCACCGCGTTCACCCGCTTCGTGGCGCCCACACCCATGATCGCCGAAGTGATCACATGAGTCGTGGAGATCGGAGCGTGGAAGAGGAAGGCCGAGCCGAACATGATCGACGCACCGGTGGTCTCCGCCGCGAATCCCTGCGGCGGGTCCAGCTCGATGATCTTGCGGCCGAGCGTCCGCATGATGCGCCAGCCGCCCGCGTACGTGCCCAGGGACAGCATCGCCGCACAGGCGATCTTCACCCAGACCGGGATCTCGTCGTTCGGACCCTCGATGTCGGCGATGACCAGGGCCATCACCACGATGCCCATCGTCTTCTGGGCGTCCTGCAGACCGTGACCGAGCGCCATCCCCGCCGCCGAGACCGTCTGCGCGATACGGAAACCGCGCTTGGCCTTGTGCGGGTTGGTGCTGCGGAACAGCCACATGATCGCGACCATCACGAGGTAGCCGACGATCAGGCCCACGATCGGCGAGAGGAACATCGGGATGACGATCTTCTCGAGAACCCCGTTCCAGTGCACCATCGTCCCGCCGGCCAGCGCCGCGCCGACCATGCCGCCGAACAGCGCGTGCGAGGACGAGGACGGCAGACCGTAGTACCAGGTGACGAGGTTCCAGATGATCGCCCCGACCAGCGCCGCGAAGAGGATGCCCATCCCCTTCTGGCCCTCGGGGGTCGCGATGAGACCTTCGCTGACGGTCTTGGCGACCCCCTGGCCCAGGAACGCGCCTGCGAGGTTCATCACAGCGGCCATCGCCAGAGCCGCACGCGGCGTCAGCGCCCGGGTGGAGACCGAGGTGGCGATGGCGTTCGCCGAGTCGTGGAAGCCGTTCGTATACGTGAAGCCGAGCGCGACACCGATGGTCACGATCAGCGCAAAGGTGTCCACGAGGTTCAGGACTCCTTGACCGCGATGGTCTCCACGGTGTTGGCGACGTGCTCGAACGCGTCGGCCGCCTCTTCCAGCACGTCCACGATCTGCTTCAGCTTCAGCACGTCCATGGCGTCGTACTTGCCGTTGAACAGATGGGCCAGCAGCTTGCGGTGGATCTGGTCGGCCTGGTTCTCCAGGCGGTTGACCTCGATCCAGTACTCGGTCAGGTTGTCCATGGTCCGCAGGTTCGGCATGGCCTCTGCGGTCAGTTCGGCGGCCCGGGCCAGCACCTCGATCTGCTGCTCCACACCCTTCGGGAGCTCCTCGATCTGGTACAGCACGACCAGGTCGACGGCCTCCTCCATGAAGTCCATGATGTCGTCGAGCGACGAGGCCAGGTTGTAGATGTCCTCGCGGTCGAACGGCGTGATGAACGAGGAGTTCAGCTGGTGGAAGATCGCGTGGGTGGCATCGTCCCCCGCGTGCTCCGCTGCCCGCATGCGCTCCGCGATCTCGACCCGGGAGGCAGAATCCGCCCCGAGCAGTTCCATCAGGAGTTTCGAGCCCGTGACGATGTTGTCCGCGGATGCGGAGAACATGTCGTAGAAGCTCGTCTCCCTGGGGGTCAGACGAAAACGCACGTGGGGTCCTCGGGGTGCTTTGGTTTCGGTCAGGCTGATGCTAGGCGCATCATCCGGCCACGGCTAACCGGCGTTCTTCAGTGTCGCGCATCGGGCACAGTGATCAGCACGGACCCCCGGTCACGTTTCGGCGCGATTCGTTACCCTATACGGGGCGGGGGTATCCACACGGCGCGGACCGGTATACAGACGGCAGGGCAAGAGGACAACGGGAGGACCCCCATGACCACCACCGAGGCCACCGAGACCGGCGGGGCGGCCGGCACGGAAGCGGTCGTCACCGACCACGACCGCGGCATCCACGGCTACCACCACCAGAAGGACGAGCACCTCAAGCGGCTGCGCCGCATCGAGGGGCAGATCCGCGGCCTGCAGCGGATGGTGGACGAGGACGTCTACTGCATCGACATACTCACCCAGGTCTCGGCCTCGACGAAGGCCCTGCAGTCCTTCGCGCTCCAGCTGCTGGAGGAGCACCTGCGCCACTGCGTCGCCGATGCCGCCGTCAAGGGCGGCGACGAGATCGACGCCAAGGTCGAGGAGGCGACGAAGGCGATCGCCCGCATGCTCCGCACCTGAGCGTCGGGGCGGTCCGCCCGCCCCGCCTGCACCGAGGCCCGGCCCGGCGCCCAGCCCGCGGAGGGTCGCAGACGGGCCCGGAGCGGAAACCGTCCCGGCCCGTCCCGCCGACGACGCCGGCCGACCGGGATCGGTGCGTCCGTCCGCAGAGGTGCCCGCCCTGCCCCGGGGATCCGTACAGGACGTCCGGCCGGGCGGGCGCCGCGGTCACCCCCCGTGGACGGGGTGCGACTGCCGGGGGACGCGCGGGGCGGGATCGTCCCGCACCTCACCGGCGTCGCGCCTGACGTCGATCACCGCGACGGCGTCCTGCCTGACGTTGAGCACCTCGTCGATACGGTCAGGACTGAGCCGGTCCTCCAGCGCGGCCGACGCAGCGATCATGAGCTCGCCGCAGAGTTCGATCTCGGCCAGGGCCACACAGTCCTGAGCGTGCGGAGCGCTGAGCGTCACCACCTGCGTCACCTCTCTCTGCCGTCGCCGCATTCCGGCGAACCGACTCCCCATCGGCCGACCCGCACCCCCGGGTGGGCGCACGACGACCGCTGCGGCACCTCACCGCGCTGCCGGAACGCCCGGATACATCCGGATGCGGACGCCCCTCAGTCGTGCGACGCACAGCGTCCGGCGCCGTGCGCTGATCCGGAGATGACGGGACAGCCCTCAGCGTAGGGAGCACGGTGTGCACCGCGCATGGCACGGACGGGTCATTTCGGCCCCCTCCCTACGGTGTATCCGGGCCCTTCCCACTCTGCTGGATCCGCCCCGTGTAGATGTCCGCGTCGGGGGGCAGCTCCACGGAGACCGGCACACCGAAGCGGCGGAGCGCCAACGTCGACACCACCGCGGCAGGCGGTCCTTCGGCCGCGAAGCTGAAGCGGTGCCGCACCTTCCGCAGCAGGCCGTCGCCGTCGACGTAGGCGTCGAACCGGACGGTGTCCGTACCGAAACCCTTCGCCGCCGCGGTCAGCGCACCGCGTGAGGACGGTGAAGCCGCCCGCGCCGCCCGCCCGAGGTCGGCCGTCCCCCGGTAGTGACGCACCGCCACCCCGGCCAGCTCCGTCCGCCCGACGTACGCCACCCTGCCCGCGCCGCGCAGCAGTTCTGCGGCGGCCATCGGGTCGGTCACGCCGCCGGTGACCAGATTGCCGTCCTCCAGGACCGTCGTGTCCACGCGGACCCATTTACCGGCGGGCACACCGGCTCCCCGGTTCTTCATGTACAGCGCCCCGGGAGCCAGCAGTTCGGTGATCGGCCGGTGCTCGTCCGCCCCCGCGGCGCCCTTCGGCAGCACGACCTCGATCCGGCCGAGCTGCCTGCGGAAGTCGTACGCACCCTGGCCCCTGATGGTGACCCGCGTCCCACCGGCCGCGGTCTCCATCCACGTACGCGCCTCGGCGGTGCCCGCCCCGGTCAGCATCTCGGCGGCCCGGCGGACCACGGCTGCCGCGTCCCCGCCGGCACCGTCCGCGGCCATGGCCCGGTCCCCGGCCGCGTCACCGTCGGCACCGTCCGCGGCCACCGCCCGCTCCCCGGCCGCGTCCCCGCCGACCGCGCCACCCGTAGCGGAACATCCGGTGCCCGCCGCCATCACGCCCGCCACGGCCACGGCGCACACAGCCAGTACCCCGCCTCCGCACCTGTGCTGCCGCACCACCATCGCCTGCCAACCCCCAACGACGACCGCCTGACCGAGCTCCCGCCCGCCACGCCTAACGACCACCGGGTCCCCCCGTCACGCCGACCGGGCCCTTCGGGAAGCCGTTCGGCCCACTCGCGTACGGCCACGGGCCACCGCCAGTACCGTGGATGCGTGTATGAGGAGACCCCGGACCCGCACGTCCACGCCACCGCGCCGGCGCACACCACCACCACCGTCGAACGGGGATCGTTCTGCCTGGCCCGCTGCACCTGCGGCTGGTCGGGAGCGGCCCGGCGCTCCCGCGACCGGGCGCGCACGGACGCCGACGACCATCACGCGGCCACCAACGGCCCGGCTGCCTGACCGCGCTCCCGAGGAGGCCGTGGCCTGACGCCTCCGTGCCGGTCCCCGCCCGTTTTCTGTCTCTGGTCCCCGCCCCCGTCCGTTTCTGTCTCTGGTGTCTCCGTCCGTTTCTGTCTCTGATGTCTCCGTCCGTTTCTGTCTCCGTCCCCCGCAGGCAGGGTTGCGGTTGCGGCAACGCGGCAGCTTCTACCGGTTCTCGGCGGACCGGAGACACCGTTCCCGTCAGAGCGTTCGTGGGAGGAGACGGCGACGGCCTGGCGGATCCCGAGCCCACCCGGATGCCGGGCATGACCGACGTGCCGTGCCCTCGGCACCAGGACAAGATCGGTCTGCCGCCATGGGCCGGGAGGGGGAGCACCGGCCCCTGGGTTACCGGGTAACGTCCCAGGGCAGGCGGGCAGGCGGAGGGCCACGAGGCGATCGGCGGGAGCCAGGCCGCCCTCAGCGGGACGGCGACTGGAGCCTGGCCGCCCTCAGCGGGACGCCCTCGATGCGTACGCCGATTCCCGTTCGGGCCGAGAGGCACTCGGGGCAGCCGGGCACAGCCGAAACGCGGGAGGGGGGCGTCCCCTCAGGGACGCCCCCCTCCCGCACTCCGGCGTTCCGCGCCGACGTCCGGCCGGACCGAACCTAGGCGGCGAGGTCCTTCTCGTCGGGCGAACCGCCTCGGCCCGCCCCCGGACGCGGCTCGGGAATCCCTTGCGGCTGCCCCTGCCCGTCGGCTCCGGCGGTGGCCGGCCTGCGCGAACGGACGAGCCATCCGACCGATCCGGCACGGGCCACGGCCCCCACCAGAGGCGTCAGCATCATCATCGCCAGGGGGGCGAGCAGGAGTGCCACGGCCGTACCGAGCGCGAAGCCGCCGATCACATCGGTCGGATAGTGCACGCCCATGTACACGCGGCAGAAACCCTCCAGGAGAGCAAGCGCGATCGCCGCCAGACCGAACTTGCGGTTGGCCACGAAAAGGCCGACGCCGATGGCCATCGCCATCGTCGCGTGGTCGCTGACGAAGGAGAAGTCGTCCTTGCCCGCCACCAGGACGTCCAACCCCTGATGATCGTTGAACGGGCGGGGCCTCTCCACGAACCCCCGGATCGGGATGTTGATGATCAACGCGATCCCGGCGGCGAGAGGCGCCCAGACCAGCCCGGCGACCGCTGTCACCGAGTCCTCGGTCGTCCCGCGTCGGCGAACGCCCCACCAGCACCACAGGACCACGAGGACCATGCCGAGCATGATCCCGTATTCACCGACGAACTCCATGACCCGGTCGAACCAGGCGGGAGCGGCCTTCGCCAGCCCATTGATGTCGTAGAGCAGGCTGACGTCCGGGTTCGACCCATCGAGTGCGAGTCCAGCCATCTGCTGCGGCCCCTTGCCTTGTCTTCTGCTGCGCCGCACAACGTCGTGCGCCGCCTTGGTCGGACCCCCGTGGTCGGTGCGGATGCAGTACTGCGTGACATCGCGATGCGGTGACGCGTGCCTGCCCTGGCCCGGTCGCCGCGTGGTCAGTGCGCATGCTGTCCCAGTCCAGGGAACGACGTGACGGCACCGGACGTTCCGCTCTCCACCGAATGATCACCATGACGTTATCGAAGAGTGACTCGTAGTCGCAGCTCAGGGCCCAGGCTTAACGGAGAGTTCCGGCCATGTCCGACCCTTCGTCAGCTCCTCGGCCGCCCTGCCCCGTCAGCTTCCCGGGAGTGCCGTGGGAAGTGCCTCGGCCCCGTCCTTCGTGACCCGGGTGGCACCGAAGTAGTCAGGGGTGTCGATCTTGTCGAAGCGGATGACGGCCCCCGTATAGGGCGCATTGATCATGTATCCCCCGCCTACGTAGAGCCCCACGTGGCGGATGGCCCGCGAGTTGGTCAGATCATCCGAGAAGAACACCAGGTCGCCGGGGAGCAGCTCGTCCCGCGAGGGGTGCGGACCGGCGTTGTACTGGTCGTTCGCCACCCGAGGCAACTCGATGTCAACGGTCCGGTACGCGGCCTGGGTCAGCCCGGAGCAGTCGAACCGCCCTCCCTGGTCGGCCGTGCCGTTACCGCCCCAGAGATACGGGGTACCCAGCTTCTTCTGCGCGAAGTAGATGGCCCCGGCCGCCTGCTGGGAGGGCTGCACCCGGCCGACCGGCCTCGCGAAGCTCTTCTCCAGGGACCGGATGATCTTGACGTAGTTCTGGGTCTCCGCGATCGCGGGCACGCCGCCCGACCTGATCACCCGGTAGGCGCCGGCGTTGTACGCGGCGAGCATGTTGTCGGTCGGATCGCCCGGGACCTTCTTGACGTACCCGGCAAGTTCGCAGTCGTAGGAGGCGGCCGACGGAATCGCGTCGGCCGGATCCCAGACGTCCCGGTCCCCGTCCTTGTCCCCGTCGATGCCGTGCGTGGCCCAGGTCCCGGGGATGAACTGAGCGATCCCCTGAGCGGCGGCCGGACTCTGAGCACGCGGATTCCAGCCACTTTCCTGGTACAACTGCGCAGCCAGGAGGGCCGGGTTGATCGCGGGGCAGAGACCGCCCCACTTCTCCACGAGAGGCTGGTACCGACTCGGCACAGCCCCCTTGGCCAGCCCCACGGCCCCACCCGCCCCGCTGATCCCGGCAGCGGCGGAGTACGTACCGACGACGAGCAGAGCGATGAAGCACAGGCCGAGCCCGATCCCACCGCCGACGAACACCCAGTATTTCCGCACACCCCAACCATCCCCCATTCGGGCGCCGTTAAGGGCGGGATTCGCTGGTGTGTACGGGTGGCAGGGAGCATGAGGGGGCGTCAGGGGCGGCTACGGGGGATCAGGGGGCGCCGGCTGACCAGAAGGGGGAGCGGATGTTGGGTCGGGGGAGTGGATACACGCCCTCGTAGGCGCGTCCGTTCGGCGAAGTAGTGGGCTCATCCACCGCAGACTTCGCTACGCAGGGACTGTCCACCTCGAAGAAGGCCTGCCCAGCTGCGCCGAAGCTCAGGCTCACCCCGAAACCGTCGCTAGTACGGGCGTAGATGGCCGGAAAGTCTGCATCATTATTGATTGCCTTGATATGGAAGCCGCGGCTCCGCCAGAAGCGCTCGACGACGCCTAGGAAGCCACCTCGCCGTTCAGTTGAAATCACTGTCATGACAGTGCGCCTACGGGATACGTCACACGTACCCGTAGTCGTTGGACCATGTGCCCAATCCACCGCAGGACGGATTTCTGCGAACACCTCGCCCAGAATCTCATCAGCACGACTTGCCGCATCCTGCATGTTCATTTGCACACGCTCTCCCCCACCGGCCGGTTCCACTGAGGCTGCACAGCCTGCCAGAGCCATTCCCAGCACAGCCAGGGCTGAGGCGGCGTAAGTTGCCTTAAACGTCACCGAGGCTCCTCCGTCTTGATCTTTCGAGAGTAGCCTGATGCAACCAAGGCAATATTGTCTGCCGAGACATTCTCACGCACGGGCTCGACGTCGAAGTACCTCGAGTGCGCATCAATTGAGACGCCGCGCACACCGACCAGTGGTGGCCCATCGTCCACACGGAACCGTCGCGCCCCAAATGACTCACTGGCCGGGTCTCGACCAAACCACAGGTCATCGTCTCCCCTATCAGCCAGGTCCCCTACCACATACCCAAATGGCCCTGCAGCAGCACCCAAAGCGACCTGCTGCTTGGACGGAAGCTTCGTGACCACATCGTTCTCTGCCGCACCAACAAACACGTGATCCTCCCCCACGCCGAGGTCCTTAGCGTGATCTACGCCAACTCCCGGACTACCGACAAGAATGATGTCGTCAATCCCCGGGATACCTTCGCCATGCTGAGTTGCTGCACCGAGGGTCCGGGATCCATAAGAGTGTCCGATGGCCACCATATGAGATTCTTCGATTTCATTCGTAGCGACCAATCCACCCATAAATCCATTGAAGGCGCGGCCTCCACGCTCTGCCTTTTCACCTCCCATCACCGCAAGACTTTCCACTCCATCGACCAGTTGCGGCGCGTCATACCCAAGCCAGGCAATCGTTGCACTGGACGGGTCGTACCTTTGAGTTGCGATCGCCGTGTCCCTGGCCCGTTTGAGGTCCCCCTCCGCGAACTCCTTGTCCAGCGCCGTATTCAACCCCGGCACATAAGCAGCCACGTTCTTCGCCGTATCCGGGTTCCCGAACGAGACGATCGCACGTCCATTCCCTTGGTCCCCGATGCCCAGCAGGAACATCGGAGGCTGCGCCCCCGCCGACAACTGCCGGTCGATCTCCCGGAGCCCCGCCAACTGGGTGACCGACTTCCCGTCCTCCCGTCCCTCCAGCTTGCCGATCAGCAACTGCAGGTTGTCCCGGTTCGCCGCATCCCGTACGAGGGCGGGGATGCCGTCCAGGTTTCCGATCCGGTCCGGGTACACGGCGAGGTACTCCTCGCGTTGTTCCTGGGTCAGTCCGCGCCACCAGTCCCGCCGCTCGGCCGGCGTCGCGTCGTACGGGATGCCCGACTTCAGGTAACCCGCCGCCGCGTCCCGTACCGCAGCCGCGTCGCCCGCCGCGTCCTTCCACGTCGAGTCGGGGACCTTCAGGCCCTCCTCCGCCTTCAGTTCCCGCAGGATGCGGGCGAACCGCCAGTCGATCTCGGCTGCCGTCCGCACGGCCTTCGCCACCCGGTCCGCGATGTCCTGTGCCTTGGCCACGTTCGGATTCGGGGCGACGAGGCCCGACGGAGGCACCAGCCCCGGCGTGGCCGAGGTCGCCGTACCGCCCTGGAGCGGCTTGCCGTCGAGGAGTCCCTCGCCGGCCTCCGGGTATGTCACCGACCCGTCCGCGTGCACGGTGAACCGCAGCGCTTCCGCGTCGCCCAACGCGTCCGCCAATGCCCTCTGCTGGGCCCTCATCTCGTGGGCGAGGCTGTTCAGCGTCGTACGGATCAGACCGCACTCCGTGTACACGTACTGCAGGTTGCGGCTCAGTCTGCGCAACCGGGCGACCGCCGACTCCGCCGCCTCACCCTCCTGGGTGTCGCGCAGCCCGGTCAGCAGACGCTGCTCGATCCGGTCCCGCGCGGCGTCCGCACGGTTGCTCGCCCTGCCCCAGCCGTCGGCCGCACCTTCCAGTTCGGCGCACCGCACGTCCCGTAACTGCGCCCAGGTGAGTGCCGACGTCACCGCTCACCGCCGCCGCCACCCGCAACCGGGGCGAACGACGAGCGCACGGCCTCGCTCGTCTCATCCTGCGCCCGGACCACGGCGCGCAGTTTCCCGGCCAGGCTGCCGCACTCGCCCCGCGCGGCCTCGATCCGCCGCTGCCAGGACTCCCGCACGGCGTCCAGCTCCGCGAGCGCCTTCAGTGCCCCGGCCCCGGCGACCAGCCCTTCGTGCGCCGTCGACAACTCGGTCCGCACCGGGCCCAACTGCGTGGCCAGCCCCTCCGTGCCCCCGGCTGCCCGCAGCCACGGACCGTCGCTGTGCCTCAGCTCCGGTCGACCGCCACTCCCCGCACCCGGCCCCGCCAGGTCACTCAGCCTCCGCACCACGGACACACCGCTCACCCCGTTCCTGATCACGGAGCGGCACTGTGCCAAATACGACGTACCCGACACGCCGGACGGTCCGGAGCGGATGCCTGTCGCCCCGGCCTCCCAAGGGAAGGTCCGCGCCGAAGTCACCCGAATGCGGGACGCCGGAACCAACGGGCCCGCCTCCGCCGTCCACCTTCGCGACCGCGTGATCCGCATCGCAGCCGAGGACTCCACCGTGGGCGCAGCCGCCACTCGTCATCTCTACATAGCCAGGAACGCCGAGGCGTCACCGGACGAGAGCGAGCTGACGGAGAGCGGCCGACGCCAAGCCGTGCTGCTCGGCCGGCGCCTCGCGGACGTCCCCCTCTCCGCCGTCCACCACGGCCCGCTGCCCCGAGCCGCCGGGACGGCCCGGTTGATCGGGGAGCAACTCCGCGACGTCCCGCTCTGCCCCTCGGAACCGGCCGGGGACTACATCCCGTACGTCCCGCGACGCGACGAGATCCCGCCCGCGTCCGCGGACCGCCTGCTCGGTTTCCTGGACGGCTTCTCGGTCCGGGAGCGCGAGCGGGGACCCGAGTTGGCCCGTGCCGCGCTGGCACGGTTCACCGGACCCGTCGACGGTGCCGAGCCCCGCCACGAACTGCTGGTCACGCACGCCTTCCTGGCCGCCTGGCTGGTACGCGACGCGCTCGACGCCCCCGCGTGGCGCTGGATGGGCCTCAACCACGCCAACGCGGCACTGACCGTCATCCGGTACACCCCGGGCAGACCCGCCGCCTTGGTCGTCGTCAACGACATGGGCCACCTTCCACCGGAACTCCGCTGGACCGGCTTCCCTACGGAGCTGCGTCCCTAGGAGCTGCGTCTGTGGAAGCGGTGGCCGTAGGAGCCGGGTCCGGTACCCGGATGTCCCCCGGACGGATGGTTTACCAGGCACTGTCACCGCAGTTCGGGGTGGCGCGCTCCGGTCTTCGTGATCATGCGAGGCGTGATCTCTGTACACCGCACCTCAACGCGCGGCCATCGCCTGCTGCTGACCGCAGGGCTCGCCGCGGCGGCCCTCGTCTCGTCGCTGCCGGCCGGACCTCCGGCCCGGGCCGCCACCGCCGGCTCCGTACCACCCCGCCCCACGACCGCCGCCGAGACCCGCACCGCCACCTGGCTCGACGCGCACCTGAACGGAGACGGGGCGGCCGACCGCTTCTTCCGGGAGCTGCCCAAAGGCGGTGACCTGCACAACCACCTCTCCGGCGCGGTCAGGACCGAGTACCTGATCCAACTCGCCGCCGAGGACGGTCTCTGCATCGACACCACGATGACCGCCGTCGCACCCCCGTGCGGACCCGGCAGCCGCCCGGCGGCCGACGCACTCACCGATGCCGCCTTCCGGCAGTCCATCGTCCGCGCCTGGTCCATGCAGGACTTCCCGCAGGGCGAATCGGGACACGACCACTTCTTCGCCACCTTCGGCAAGTTCGGAGCCGCCACGGGTCACCGCGGGAAGATGCTCGCCGATGTGGCGGGATCGGCGGCGGCGCAGAACCAGACGTACCTGGAAACGATGGTCAGCCCCGCGTCGGCCGGCGCGAAGCAACTGGCCACCGACGTCGGCTGGGACCCGGACTTCGCCTCTCTGCACAACAAGCTGCTCGCCGGTGGCCGCCTCGACCGACTGGTGTCGGAATCCAAGCAGGAGGCCGACGAGGCCGACGCCGAGTTCCGCGAGACGGCGCACTGCGCGAGCACCGCCGCCGCACCCGCCTGCCGGGTCACGGTGCGCTGGATCTCCCAGGTGTCCCGCAACAGCGCCCCGGAACGGGTCTTCACCCAGATCGCTCTGGGTCTGCGTCTGGCAGAGCGCGACCAGCGGTTCGTCGCGGTCAACCTCGTCCAGCCGGAGGACGGTGAGATCTCCCTGCGCGACTACCGCCTCCACATGCGCATGCTGAACTACCTGCACGGCGTCTACCCGCGCGCCCACATCACCCTGCACGCCGGCGAACTCGTCCCCGGCCTGGTGAAGCCGGAGGACCTCACCTTCCACATCGACGACGCCGTACGCACCGGGCAGGCGGAACGGATCGGCCACGGCGTCGACCTCGTGCACGAGACCGACTGGCGCGCTCTGGCCCGGGACATGGCCCGCCGCCAGGTCGCCGTGGAGGTACCGCTCACCAGCAACGCGCAGATCCTCCAGGTCGAGGGGGACGAGCACCCGTTCCCGGTCTACCGGAAGTACGGGGTCCCCGTGGTCCTCGCCACCGACGATCCGGGTGTCTCGCGCGGTGACATCGGCCAGGAGTACCGCCGCGCGGCCCGTACCTACGGGCTCGGCTACCCGGAGCTGAAGGACCTGGCCCGCGCCTCCCTCGAGTACTCCTTCCTGCCCGGCCGCAGCCTCTGGCGCCCCGACCCCGTACGCCAGGGGTTCCGCCCCGTCGACGAGTGCCGCGTCCTGCACTCGGCCCGCTGCACCAGGTTCACCGCCCAGAACCCCAAGGCTCGCCTGGAATGGCGCCAGGAGGAGGCCTTCAGGACGTTCGAGGGCCGCTACACCCGCTGATCCGCCGAACGGGGGCGCGGGGACCCGCCCGGACCCACCCCGCGCCTCACGGCCACGCCCGCCCGGTACGCGCCTCGGTGGTCGTCTCCCACCCGGAGGTACCGTACCCGGAGGTGCAGAACAGCGGGACGTCGTCCGTCGCCGGACCCGTCGCTTCTTCGATCTGCTCGGTGACTGCACACAGATCTCCAGGGCGAGGAGGCGGCGTCGGCACCGGGCTCGGCCCCCGCACCGCAGAAGAAGGCTCGGTGGGGGTACGGGGCCCGCGGGGACACGGGCGAGGGGAGTGCCCCTCTCACGCTCCACGGTCGTGTCACCGCACTGCCGGATGTACTCATACGTCTCGGACACCGGATCTCCCTCGGTCGTCGATCTCTCCGCCATCACTCTCAGTCACGATAGATCACCCCACTGACAGTCGGGCTTGCCCACGCATTCGACCCACAGCACCTTGCCGCCCTGCCCCGGCAGACCGCCCCTGATCGGGTACGCGCCCCAGCTGTCGGCGTACTCCCGCACCAGGTACAGCCCTCGCCCCCGCTCCGCGAGAACCGGGGGCCGGACCATGACGCCACCCCCGCCGCCGTCGAACGGTGCAGGGATCTCCGGGCAGGAGTCCCACACCCCGACCCGCACCCGGCCCCGCCCGGCTCCCCGAAGCCGGAGGGAGTACGGACCCGAGGAGTACCGGTAGGCGTTGGTCACCAGCTCACCGGCCAGCAGTTCGGCGGTGTCGACGAGATCCGGCATCCCGTGCACCCGCAGCACGGTCCGCACAGTGGCCCGCGCGACCCCCGGCGCCCGAGGATCCTGCGGAAGTTGGAGGGTGTACGCCCAAGGCGGCGTTACGGTGGCCAGAGCCATGGAAGTCTCCGTTCACGGAGGAGCGTTGAGGTGTGTGTCGCGTTGCCCGGTGACCAGGTCGCTCCGTCGAGCGGGGTTCTTCCGGGCGGGTGGCCTGAGCCACACAGTAGGGCGGGTCATGTAATGCATTCCATGAAACTGATGGATTACTTGCCAGATACCCTCGTGTGGGTGACCAAGCCGGGGAGTGACTGATGGCGGCCAACTCCACACCGACGGCACGCCGCAAGCGGCTCGGTTCGGAGCTCCGCAAACTGCGTGAGCGAGCAGGCATCACCGCGACGGAGGCTGCGGCCCTCCTCGGCGGCAATCAGGCCCGCATCAGCAACATCGAAGCCGGCCGCTACGGCGTGAGCGCGGACCGGGTCCGGACTCTGGCCTGCCACTATCACTGCCCCGACCACGAGTTGGTCGACGCCCTGGCCTCCATGACAGGCGAGAGAAGGCGCGGTTGGTGGGAGGAGTACAGGGGCACGGTGTCGCCCGGACTCCTGGATCTGGCCGAACTGGAACATCACGGCACCGCTCTGCGCACCTCACACACATCAGGACTCCCCGGTCTCCTGCAGACGACGGACCACGCGCGTGAAGTCTTCCGGCAGGTCGTCCCGCCACTTCCTCCCCCTGAGATCGAGAATCGCCTGTCCTTTCGTATGAAACGGCAGACCGTCATCTTCAGGTCGAACCCGGTGCCGTACCGCGCCGTCATTCACGAGGCCGCCCTCCACATGAGGTTCGGCGGGACGACGACCACCAGGGAACAGTTGCGCCACATCCTGTCGATGAGCGAGCGGGAGCACATCACCGTCCAGGTGATCCCGTTCGCAGCAGGTGGGTACCCGGGTGCCGGTCAGCCTGCCTACTACGTCCACGGCCCGGTCCCCCAGCTCGACACCGTTCAACTGGACCAGTCACACGGCGTTGTACTCCTCGACGGCGAGGCGCTACTGCAGAAGTACCGCCACGTATTCGCCCGGCTCGAAACTCTGGCTCATAGCGCCACCGATTCACGCGCCTTGATTCGCACGATCATCCGAGACCTGTGAAGGAAAGCGACGTGTCCATACCTGGATGGCAGAAGTCCTCCTACTGCGGCGAAGGTGAGTCCTGCGTGCATGTCACCGGCGACCGCGCCGAGGTTGCCCTCACCGAGAGCAGCGACCCTTCGGGCGCCGTACTCCGCACCTCGCCCACAGTGTGGAACGCCCTCATCCGCAGCATCAAGGACGCCGACAACCATGGCTGACCCCGGCACGTCCGACGTCACCTGGACCCGCGCCGCACCCGAGGACGCGGAAGGCCCCGGTCCCTGGATCGAGATCGCGTTCGGCCCAGGGGACCTCGTCCGTCTCCGCGAGACCGGCGACCCGGACACCGTGGTGACCACCACCAGGCGGAAGTGGGAGGCGTTCGCCCAAGGGGTACTGGCCGGCGAGTTCGACCACTTCGCCGAGACCGGCGCCACGGACCCTCAGACGCCTGAAGCCGTATGAGACTGCGGCGTCGGACCGACTTCACCCCGGTGGCCGTCCTCCTCTCCCCCGGACCCGGGAGGCGACCCCCAGGCCCGCGCAGAGGGCCGTCATGGTGTCACCGCCATACCGCAGCACCGCCTTCGCCTGCGGTGGGATGATCCGCTGATGACCTCATCCGCGGAAACGATCGACGCTTCGGCCTCCGGTACCTGGAAACTGGGCGACCTGACGGTCAACCGCATCGGCTTCGGCTCCATGCGCCTCACCCAGAGCGGCCCGGCGTTCTCGAAGGGCCACTCCAGCGACCGGGGGCGGGCGATCGCCGTCCTGCGCCGCGCGACCGAGCTCGGCGTGAACCACATCGACACCGCCGCGTTCTACTTCTCGCCCCTGCGGTCCGCCAACGAACTCATCAACAGTGCGCTGGCCCCCTACGCCGACGACCTGGTCATCACCACGAAGGTCGGCCCCGGCCGCGACCCATCCGGTGAGTGGCTCCGGGCCACCCCGGAGCAGCTGCGCGGGCAGGTCGAGGAGAACCTGCGCCAGCTCGGCCGGGACCACCTCGACGTGGTGAACCTACGCGTCGCGCGCAGCCGGACGTCCGAACCTGTCGCCGAGCACTTCGGCGCACTGGCCGACCTGCGCACCGCCGGCCTCATCCGCCACCTCGGCCTCTCCAACGTCTCGCCGGCACAGCTGGCCGAGGCCCAAGGCATCGCCCCGGTGGTCTGCGTACAGAACATGTACGGCATCGGCTCCCCGCCCGAGCACCACGCGTTCCTGCGCGCGTGCGGCGACCAGGGCATCGCCTTCGTCCCCTTCTTCGCGATCGCCGGCGCCGGGCGCGAGGACGGCGCCGGCAAGTCCCACAGCGACACGCTCCTCACCGTCGCCCGGGCCCACGGCGTCACGCCCGCACAGGTACGGCTCGCGTGGACGCTCCACCAGGGGCCGCACGTGCTGGCCATCCCCGGCACCGGCAACCCGGACCACCTGGCCGAGAACGTGGCGGCGGGCGCGTTGCGGCTCACCGACGACGAGCTCGCCCTGCTCGCGTCATGACCCGGCCGGAGCCACGACCGGGCGAACAGGACGGGCAGGTCCTTCGGTGGAACCTCTTCATCGGCGGCCACCTCAGCTCCTCCGTCCCCGTACGTCTGGTCGCTCGCACGGAGGAGGGCCAGACGGTATGGCTGGAGACCGGCACTCCGATGTGGCGTACGCGTCTCCCCGGCCGGGCGCACCTCCGCGACATCCCTCCCGAGGACCGGCCGGCCCAGGGCTACACGGTGACCGCCGACCGCTGGCCCATGGGCAGCGCCCTCATCCACCAGCCCACGGCAGCGGGGCACGCGGTGTTCTGGTTCTTCGGACGGAAGCAGAAGTTCCGTGGCTGGTACGTGAATCTCGAGCGCCGGGTCCATCACGGGGAGGACATCGACGTCGCCGACCACGAACTCGACATCACCGTGTCACCGGACCACGTCTGGCAATGGAAGGACGAGCGGTCGTTCGCCGAGAAGACCGGCCACCCCGCCTACTGGTCGGCCGACGAGGCAGCCGCGATCCGCGCCGAAGGGGAGCGCGTGGTCAGGTGCGTCGAGACGAGGTCCTTCCCGTTCGACGGTTCGTGGTGCGACTTCAGGCCACCGCCGCACTGGACCACCCCTCACCGTCCCCCGGCGCCGGTCCGGACGGTCCTCTGAAGTCGGCGACTGCCGGTCTCTTCCCCGCGGGCCGCCTGACGAAGCGTCCGCCGGAAGCCACCGGCGCGCTCACGGCTCTCGAACAGCGCGTACGGGCGCCCCACCTCCCGCGAACGCTGCAACCGAGCCCTCAACCCGTGGCCATTCATTGCTAGCGGTCACAGAGCGTGATACACAGAGTAACCATGCATATGCGCACGGATGTCGGGACGAGCCGCAGGTCAGGGCGGCCGTCCCGGTCAAACGTGCGAGATCCGGGTAAAGAGACCCGGGAAGGCGTCGTGCGAAGGCGGTTTCATCAGCGAAGATAGAGACCGACCCGTGTCGATCGGCGCGGGCGGCGAACTACCCATCAGGGGCGGTGACTTACATGATCCTGGCAGCTGAAAAGGGCGACATCACCACCATCATCGGCGGAATCGCCCCGAACTGGGGGCCGTTCGGGACCCTCGGCAACGAGGCACGCATCATGATCGAAGTAGTGATGGCGGTGGCCATCCTGCTCTGCCTCGGCATCGCGATCTGGGGCGCGGCCAAACAGCGCATCGGAGCGACGGCTCTGCGCGACACCTTCAGCGCGGAGCAGGGCAAAGGTCTCATCGTGGCCGGCCTGACCGGCGTCTTCATCATCGGTTCCCTCGGCACCCTGTTCACCATCGTGTACGGCATGGCTGTCTGACCCGACGTCAGCCATCGAACCGCCGGGTCCGTCCCCCCGGCCCACCCCCACCATCCGTCCGTCGTGCCCACCGGCAGAGGTTGCGTCCCCTGATGTCGAGTCACCCCACCGCGTCCACGCGGCAACCAGCACAGCCACCGTCGTACTCCGCGGAACCGCAGCGGGCCGAAGGGGCGTACGCGGCATGAGCCAGGGCGACGAACGGGGTTACGGCGACGAACCGGGCGGCCGTACGGAGGACGCGTACAGCACCCTCGGCGGGACCCGGCAGACACGGACGCGGCTGCCCGGTGGGGACGACAGCGACGGGTACAACCGCCGGCCGACGCGCGGCTCCCGGTCGCTGGTCATGGTGGTCGGTGTGGTGGTCCTGCTGATCGCGGCGATCGCGTTCGCGAACAGAGGCGGCGGGGACGACACCGCAGGCGGCGGGAGCGGCACGGACAAGAAGGCGGATTCGGCCCCGACCGCCCCCACAGGCACGAAGCCGGTCACCGGCCGCAACGGCGTGACGGCCTCGGGCTTCGCGCACGACGAGCAGGGGGCGCAGAGCGCGGCGGCTAACTACGCGGTGGCGCTGGGGTCGGCGGACATGTTCGACAAGACGAAGCGCGATGGCATCCTCAACGCAGTCATCGCACCCCAGTCAGTCAACCGGTTCCGCACCACACTCGACCAGGCTTACTCAACGGACTTCTTCAGAAACCTAGGTCTCAACGACGACGGCACAGCCCCCGCCGGCTTTGCCTTCATCTCGCGCACATCACCCGTCGGGACCAGGCTGACGAAGTCCGCTACAGACCAGGCCACCGTGGAGGTCTGGTGCTCCGGTCTTATCGGGCTGGCCGGTGAAGGGTCGACCAAGCCCGTCTCAGACGGCTGGTTCACCATCACCATGGAACTACAGTGGATCAACGGTGATTGGAAGGCCGTAACTCACTCTCAAAAGGAGGGTCCTGCTCCAGTCGGTGGCGACGACCGAGCGTCCAGCGCTGAAGAGATTGCCGGTGCGGTCAGCGGGTTCGGAGGGTTCACCTATGCCCGATAGCCGACGCCTCCGTGCGACTCGAGTCGCAGCCCTGGTGGCTACAGTGCAAACATCGGCGGTCCTATTTGCCCCAACCGCTCTGGCTGACCCGACACCCCAGCCCAGTCCGAGTTCCAGCAACAACCCCTGCGACCTCATTTATGGGGCAGCCCGGGACTACTGCGAGGACGGCGAAAGCGCACGCAGCACCTCCACTCCCCCCGCCACGGACAACGCCCTCGACCCCCTCTCCTCCCTCGCCCGCGGCTGCGCCGACGCCGCGTCCTGGACCGTCGGGAAGCTCAGCGAGGCCGTCGAGACCACCGCCACCGTGGACTTCACCAACCCCACCTTCCGCCAGCAGTACGCCGTCGTCTTCGCGGCCTCCACCGTCCTCACCCTCGTGCTGTGGCTGTTCGCCGTGGCCAAGCGCGCCATCCGGGGCGTGCCGCTCACCACCGCGATCTCCGAGGCCGTCGGGTTCCTCTGGCTCACCGTCCTGGCCTCCGCCTTCACACCTCTCATCCTGTACGTCGTCGTATCGGCCACGGACGGCGTCACCTCGGTCATCGGGGTGGCGACCGGCAGTGACTCCGACGTCTTCTTCGGATCGTTCGCCGAGGCGCTCAAGAAGGGCGACGACATCGGCGGCGGGCCGATCATGCTGATCGTCGTCTCACTCGTCTCGATCCTCGCCGCCGGCATCCTGTGGCTGGAGCTCGTCATCCGGGCCGCCCTGCTCTACGTCGGCGCCCTCCTCGGGGTCGTCGTCTACGCCGGGCTCGTCGACAAGAACATGTGGGGGCATGTCCGCCGCTGGGCGGGCATCATGATCGCCGTCATCATGGTGAAACCGGTGATCGTCATCGTGCTCGGCCTGGCCGGCGCCCTCTCCGCCGACGACGGGCCGAACGCCATGTCCGCCGTCGTGTCCGGCCTCGCCATCATCCTCCTGGCGATCTTCGCCTCCGCGATGATCTACCGCTTCGTCCCCGGGTTCGGCGACGAGATCCAGGGCGCCCGCACCAACCGCAAGCAGGCCACCGACGGATCCCAGGCCGCCGCCCTCATCAGCTCTCCGGCCGCCCTGGTCTCCCAGGGCATCAAGACGCACAGCGGACGCGGGGGCGGAGAAGGGGGTGGCGGCGGTGGCGCCCGGCCCGCGAACCCGGCGAGCGGCGGTGTCGCCGCGCACAGCTCCCGTACCGCCGGAGGCGCCGGGTCCGCTCCCTCGGCCGCACCCGCGCCCCGCAGCGGCGCGGGCCCCACCTCCGGCACCCCCCACGGCAGCCGCACCCCACGCGGTTCAGGCAGCACAGGTAACACGAGCACAGGAGGTGGAGGGCGTTGACGACCCAGTCCCACACGATCGCGCCCCGCCGTACGTATCTCATCGGCCGCGCCCGGCCCAATGCGATCGTCGGCAAGAACCGTGAGACGGGCGAGATCGCCCTGATCATCGCCGGGGCCTTCCTCGGCATGATGAGCGGGCTCCTGGTCCCCGTCCTGTCCCTGCGGATCGTCACGCTCGTCGGCTTCCCCATGCTCGCCCTGGCCGTCGTGTACCTGCCCTACAAGGGCCGCACGTTCTACAAGTGGTTCGAGATCAACCGCAGTTACAAGCGCACCCTGCGCCGCGGGACGGCCTACCGGTCCGCCGCCATGGAGGCCGGTGTCGGCGCCGACGGGCGTGAGGTGGAGATCGGGCCGCCGCCCGGCATCGGCAGGATCAGCTGGCTCGCCGCGCCGTTCGGCCCCGACGAGATCGCCGTCCTCCTGCACGCCGACCGCCGTACGGTCACCGCCGCCATCGAGATCGAGGGCCCCGGCGTCGGGCTGCGCGACAGCGAGGACCAGGAGGCCCTGGTCGACCGGTTCGGCACGCTGCTGAAGCACGTCGCCAACGGGGACGGGTTCGTGACCCGCCTCCAGATGCTCGCCCGCACCCTCCCCGCCGACCCCGACGCACACGCGAAGGACGTCGCCCAGCGCGGCGACAGGAACGCGCCCGGCTGGCTGCAGGACTCCTACGACCAGCTCCAGTCGATGGTCTCCACCTCCAGCGAGCAGCACCGCGCCTACCTCGTCGCATGCATGCACTACAGCCGCGACCTGGCCGCCGAGGCCAATGCCATGGCCCGCGCCATGCGCCCCCAGGGCGGCCGCAAGATCGACCGGGACGCCGGCCTCGCCGTCGTCATGGCGCGCGAGCTCACCGACATCTGCGCCCGTCTCGCCGAGGCGGACATCCGGGTACGCCAGCCGCTCGGCCAGAGCCGCGTAGCCTCCCTCGTGCACTCGATGTACGACCCCGACCACCCCATCGACCACATCCAGGCCATGACGAAGCGCAACGCCTGGCCCGCCGAACTGGACGCGGTCGAGCCGACCTTCCTCCAGGCCAAGACCCGGGAGTCGACGACACGCGCCCCCTGGTGCCACGCCACGGCCTGGGTGAAGGAGTGGCCGATGACGCCCGTCGGCGTGAACTTCCTGGCACCGCTGCTCGTCCACACGCCCGACGTCATCCGCACCGTCGCGGTCTGCATGGACCTCGAGCCCACCGAGGTCGCCATCGAACGGATGCTGACCGAGAAGACCAACGACGACGCCGAGGCCAGCCGCCAGGCCAAGATGAACCGCACCGTCGACCCCCGCGACATCGCCGCGCACGGCCGGCTGGACCAGCGGGGTGAAGATCTCGCGAGCGGCGCGGCCGGAGTCAACCTGGTGGGGTACATCACCGTGTCATCGCGTTCCCCCGAAGCCCTCGCCCGTGACAAGCGGACGATCCGGGCCTCGGCCGGCAAGTCGTACCTGAAGCTGGAGTGGTGCGACCGCGAGCACCACCGCGCCTTCGTGAACACCTTGCCGTTCGCCACCGGTATCCGACGCTAACGAGAGGGCAGTCACGCCATGCGAGATCCGCTGTCCGCGCTGTCCGATGCCTTCACCGCCTTCCTCTTCGGAAAGGTGGAGACGACCCGGCTGCCGGTCCGCACGTCCACGGGTCAGGCCCAGGCCGTCTACCTGCCGACCGCCGCACCCGGCCTCGGCGACTCCGGCGTGATCATCGGGCGCGAGGTGTACTCCGGCAAGGGCTACATCTACGACCCGTTCCAGCTGTACGGGCAGCAGCTCCCCGCCCCTCACTGGCTGGTACTCGGTGAGTCCGGCAACGGCAAGTCCGCACTGGAGAAGACGTACGTCCTCCGCCAGCTGCGCTTCCGCGACCGCCAGGTCGTCGTCCTCGACGCCCAGGGTGAGGACGGCGTCGGCGAGTGGAACCTCATCGCCCAGGAGCTGGGCATAACCCCCATCCGGCTGGACCCCACGGCCGCTCTGAACGACGGCATCCGGCTCAACCCGCTCGACCCGTCGATCACCACGACCGGGCAGCTCGCCCTCCTGCGCACGATCATCGAAGTCGCCATGGGCCACGGCCTCGACGAGCGCTCCGGTTTCGCGCTCAAGGTCGCACACGCCTACGTCAACGAGACCGTCACCGACCGCCAGCCGGTCCTGATGGACATCGTCGAACAACTGCGCCATCCGGAACCGGAGTCCGCGCAGGCGATGAACGTCGACCTGGACGACGTTCGGGCCTGGGGCCTGGACGTCGCGCTCGTCCTGGACCGGCTGGTCGACGGTGACCTGCGCGGCATGTTCGACGGCCCGACGACGATCGGCATCGATCTCGACGCCCCGCTGATCGTCTTCGACCTGTCCCACATCGACCGCAACTCCATCGCGATGCCGATCCTGATGGCGATCGTCGGCGTATGGCTGGAGCACACCTGGATCAGGCCCGACCGGAAGAAACGCATCTTCCTTGTCGAGGAGGCCTGGCACATCATCAACTCGCCCTTCGTCGCGCAGCTCTTCCAGCGCCTGCTGAAGTTCGGGCGCCGGCTCGGCCTGTCGTTCGTGGCGGTCGTCCACCACCTGAGCGACGTCGTCGACGGTGCTGCGGCGAAGGAGGCGGCAGCCATCCTGAAAATGGCGTCGACCCGCACGATCTACGCCCAGAAGGCCGACGAGGCCAGAGCGACGGGCAAGGTGATCGGCCTGCCCAGGTGGGCGGTCGAGATCATCCCGACGCTGACCCCGGGCATCGCCGTATGGGACGTCAACGGCAACGTACAGGTCGTCAAACACCTGATCACCGAGGCCGAACGCCCCCTGGTCTTCACCGACCGCGCGATGACCGAGGGCTCCGCGTCCGACCTGCTCCCCGAGGACGTACGAGCCGCGGAGCTGGAGGCGGAGCAGCGAGCGGCGCGGATCGAGCACCAGCAGCGGCTGAACGAGTCGTCCGAGTCGACGGTGGCATGACGTGGCACGCCAGGCACCCCCCGGTACGGGACGCGGCGGCGAAGGCGGCGGTATCCCGGACGGTCTGCTGATCGGCCTCCTGGCCTTCCTGTTCGGGCTGACGGTGCTGGCCTGGACGGCCACGGGCCTGGCCGGACTGTTCGCACACGGCGCCTGGCCACCGGGCGTCACCTTCACCCGCACCCCGCTGGCGCTGCGCGCCTTGGCCGTCGATCCGCAGAACCTGCCGGGCGCCTGGCCCGACACCCCGGCAGACGCGCTCTCCGGATACGGCCTGTTCTGGGGGCTGTTCGTCGGCGAGCTGATGGTGCTCGTCGTGCTGACGGTATTCGTGATCGGCGTGGTGGCCCGGGGGCGCCTGGTCCGGAAGCGGCGGCAGGCCAAGGCCCGGGCGGAACGCTACGAAGCCGCTCCGGAGCCCGCACCCGACCACGAGGGAACGCACGCGCACCGCCCCGGAGCCGTACCCGCACCCCACCCCGGGCCCGAAGCGGCGCCGGCCTCCGGGCCGACGGCGGCCCCCCGGCCGGAGCCCGTACGACCGGCGGCTGCGGCCCTCCGGCCCACCGAGGCGGCCCCCGCCCGGGCCGGCGTTCCGGCCCCCGCCTCCGCTCCGGCCACCCCCGCGCCCTCGTACGCCCACGAGCCCGCTCCCCTCGTACCGTCCCCCCGTATCCCGCTCCTCCTCTACGGGACCGCCGCCGCGCGCCGGCCCACCGTCGTCCAGGCCGTCCGGGAGGCCGACGGACCCGTCCTCGTCGTCACCTCCGACCCGACGGTCTGGGCCGAGACCAAGGACGCACGCGGCAAGCTCGGCCCGGTCCTCGTCTACGACCCCGGCCACCTCTGTGACACCCCGGCCCGCCTTCACTGGTCCCCCATCGCGGGCTGCGAGGACCCCGCCACGGCCGCCGCGAGGGCTGCGGCCCTGCTCACCCCCGTCCGCCCGCCGGCCAAGGCCGACACCGCCGTCGCCGACACGGCCCAGACGCTCCTGCAGTGCTGGCTGCACGCGGCCGCCGTGGACGGCCGCCCCTTCCGGCAGGTCCACCGCTGGGCTTCGGGAGGTGGCGCGCACGAAGCGGTACGCCTGCTCCGCACCCACCCCAAGGCCGCCTCCGGGCTCGCCGGCCTCCTGGAGTCCGCGCTCACCGCCTATCCCGAACGCCGGGAAGCGGCACAGGAACTGACGGTGCGGGCGTTCACGGCCCTCTCCTCCGTCCACATCCGCGAGGCCTGCACGCCGCACCGCACCGATGCGCTCGCCCTGGCATCATTTGCGGGCGAAGGGGGAACGCTCTTCGTGGTGGGTGAGCCCATCGAGGATCCACGCCACAGGCCCGGCGCGATGCCCCTGCTCACCGCACTCGCCTCGCACGTGGTCGAGCACGGCCGCCGCATGGCCGCACGGTCACCCGACGGTCGGCTCGACCCACCAATGACGCTCGTCCTCGACGACGTCGCGGCCGTGGCACCGCTCGCGCAGCTCCCCGAACTGCTGGCGGCCGGCCAGGCCCAGGGGCTGCCGACTCTGGCGCTCCTGCGCTCTCAGGAGCAGGCCCGGGCCCGCTGGCGCGAACAGCTGCCGTCGCCGGGCCCACGCTGACACCCTGCCGTCCCCGGACTCGCCGGCATCCCTCCGGAGGCCCTGCACCGGCCCGTGAGACCCGTCCAGGTCAGCGCCGAATCTCGAACTCCACCTCCCGGGAGGACGGATCCCCCGGCACCGGCGTGGTCTGCCCGGTCGGCACGAATCCGATCCGGCGGTAGAAGGCGGCGGCCCGCTGATTGGCCTCGTGCACGTAGAGCCGCACCCGTTCCACCTGCGGATCGGTCAACGACCACGACCAGTCGACCGCTTCCCGGAACAATGCGTCGGCCACCCCACGCCCACGGTCCTGCGGCCGGACGAAGACGCCCACCACATGGGTCTGGTCGAACTCGGCGGGAGCGCCGAACCGCACAGCGTCGTCAGCCGCCCGCTCGACGAGCACGGACACCGTGCCCGCGAGACTCCCGTCCGGCCCCTCCGCGACGAACTGCCGGGCCGACCTGCCCTCCGCCACCTGGTCCGTCCGCTCCTGCCAGAAACCGTCCGGCTTCCTGACCGCGGCCTCGTACGTCTCCAGGAAGGCGACGGGCGCGGCCGGGTCCTGGAGCGCAAGGAGCCGCAACTGCCGGGCCTGCTGCCAGTCCTCGCTCCGCACGGCACGCACTGTGTAGTCCATCCGCAGATCCTGCCCCGCGCCCGGGCACGCCCACAAACGCGTTTCGCACACCGCACCGTCGTACCCCGGCACGACACCCACGCCCGTTCCAGGGCCCGGCCGGACGACCGCCGCCCACACGCTCCGTGGCCACATCAGTGAGATCAGGGCATATGGGCACTCACCTGGCGGTACGGAGAGACCACCGTCGTCCGCGAGCTCCTCGGCCCCGGCGGCCGGAACGTCCCCACCCTGCTCATGCTGCCCGGCCTGGACGCCCGACCCGCGACCGGTCCTCCATCGGAGGGCGGACCTACGCCCCCCACCGCGCGAACCTCACCCAGGTCGGCACCGCCTTCTACGTCGACACGGGTTCTTGTGCGCCAGGCGCCCCTGCTCGGCCAGCTCCGCGTCACCGCCCTCGGGTTCCTCGTCACCGCGGGCGAGTGCACCACCGGCATGGTCCTGGCCTCGCTCACCGCTCCACCCGCCGACTGCCGTCCTGGCGGCAGAGCTGGGACGGAGCCGGCCGACTGGGCCTTCGCCGTCATGGTCGCAACCCCCCAGGTCACCCGGTGACCACCACGGTCTGGACGCATACGGGTACGGCGGCCATCGGGCGGGTGCAAGCGGATCACTGGCTTCGAGGATGCACCGTCGGAGGAGCTCCTACGGGCGATCCATGCGGTGGCGTACGGCGAGGCTGTGATCGCCACCGGCGCGGTGATCCCTGACGTATGACACAGGCTTCGTGAGCACGAGGTAGGAGACGCGCGGAGGGGCGGGCGGGCGGGGCCGGCTGTCAGGGGCTTTCGGGTACCGATCGGGCCGTGAACGCAGAAAAGCCCCGTGCCAACGGCACGGGGCTTTCCCGGAAAA
>NZ_MDKB01000002.1:1445705-1445897 GCF_001715295.1 Streptomyces griseus
TTTCGCTACGGCTTCCCCACACGGGTTAACCTCGCTACACACCGCTAACTCGCAGGCTCATTCTTCAAAAGGCACGCAGTCACGACTGCATGTGCAAGCACACACAGCGACGCTCCCACGGCTTGTAGGCACACGGTTTCAGGTACTATTTCACTCCGCTCCCGCGGTACTTTTCACCATTCCCTCACGGTA
>NZ_MDKB01000002.1:1445929-1446217 GCF_001715295.1 Streptomyces griseus
GTCACCAGGGAATATTTAGGCTTAGCGGGTGGTCCCGCCAGATTCACACGGGATTTCTCGGGCCCCGTGCTACTTGGGTGGTTCTCAAACGAGCCGTCAATGTTTCAGCTACGGGGGTCTTACCCTCTACGCCGGACCTTTCGCATGTCCTTCGCCTACATCAACGGTTTCTGACTCGTCTCACAGCCGGCAGACTGTGAAAGAGAACTCCCACAACCCCGTAAGCGCAACCCCTGCCGGGTATCACACGCATACGGTTTGGCCTCATCCGGTTTCGCTCGCCACTAC
>NZ_MDKB01000002.1:1448312-2190966 GCF_001715295.1 Streptomyces griseus
CCGGGCGCTTCCCTTCGTTCTTGCGTTTCCGACTCTATCAGACTCTTTCGTGTCCGATTCCCGGTCGAAGCGGGCTGCTTTCCAGTTCTTCGCTTTCGCGTTTCCCTTTCCGGCGATTCCGACTCTATCAGATCCTTTCGGGCCTGATTCCCAGTCAGCGGGTTTCGTCTTCCCGGCCGTTGGGCCGTTCCGACGCTCAAACTCTAGCGGATTCTCCCGGCGGCTCATAATCGGGCCTTCGAAATGAATTTCGGCATGCCGAAATTCTCTCCGGTGGGAGGTCGTGCAGAGTTTTGGTTGCCGCATGCGCGGCGGGATCGTTCGTCGCGGATGCGTACCGACTCCGTGACAACTCGAAGAACCTTACGGATCCGGGGAAGCGGTGTCAACTCAGCCTCTCGCCCCCATCTTCGGCCGGTCAGTCCAGGTCGGTGAGCCGGCCGCCGGCGTCCGGCTGTGCGTGCTCGACGCGGCGCAGGAGCCGGATCAGGATCTCGCCCAGAGCGCCGCGCTCGTCGCCCGTCAGGTCCTGGAGGAGGTCCCCCTCGAAGGCCGTGGCCATCCGCATGGCCTCGAGCCACTTCGTACGGCCGTCGTCGGTGAGTTCGACGATGACACGCACCCGGTTGTTCTCGTCCCGGTCCCGGGTGACCAGGCCCTCGCCCGCCATCCGGTCGATGCGGTGGGTCATCGCTGCCGGGGTGAGCCCAAGACGCTTCGCGAGCTCGCCGGGGCCCATGCGGTACGGAGCGCCGGCCAGCACCAGGGTCTTGAGGACCTCCCATTCGGTGTTGCTGATACCGAGGGCGGCGAGCTGCCTGCCGTACGCCACGTTCATCCGGCGGTTCAGCCGGCCCAGGGCCGAGACCACCTGCTCGACCTGGGGGTCGAGGTCCTGGAACTCGCGCTGGTAGGCCGCGATCTGCTCGTCCAGGCCCGGTTCCGGAAGCTCGGACTGCTCGGAGGTGTCAGACATGGCGGGCAGTATCGCACGCCACCCACGGGCATCGAAGTCCTTCAAGCTGTAGTTTTCACCTTCTAATTTTAGTGCTAAAGTCTACGAGTTCGTGTTCTTCAACGTTCTTCGAGTCTTGAGGTAGGTGAGTGTGACCAGGGAGATGGGCGCAGCGCTGCGGCGGATCCAGACGGGCAGCGCGTTGAGCGCGTTCGGGCTCGGGTTCACCGTTCCGTATCTGTACGTCTACGTGGCGCAGGTGCGGGATCTTGGTGCCGGTACGGCGGGTGTCGTACTGGCAGTCTTCGCCATGGCAGCTCTGGCCGTCCTGCCGTTCACCGGCCGGGCCATCGACCGGCGCGGGCCGCTGCCCGTGCTGATCGCGGCGTCGGCCGCGGCCGCCGCGGGTGCTGCCGCGCTGGGAGTGGCGAGCAGTGTGACGACCGCCGTCCTGTCGGCCGCGGTGCTCGGCGCGGGTACCGCGGTGATGCAGCCGGCCCTGGCGACGATGCTGGTGTGGTGTTCGAGCCCCACGACCCGGACGCGCGCCTTCGCCATGCAGTTCTTCCTGCAGAACCTGGGCCTCGGTATCGGTGGTCTGGTCGGCGGGCAGCTGGTCGATGTGGACCGTCCGTCGAGCTTCACGCTGCTGTTCCTGATCGAAGCGGCGATGTTCGTGGTGCTCGGCGTCGTCGCGGCGACCGTGCGCATGCCGCACTCCCCGTCCGTCACGGACGCCAGGCCCACGGGCGAGGCGGCACCGAAGGCGGGGCTGCAGACGCTGCTGTCCCACAAGGCCATGGTCCAGCTGTGTGTGCTGGGCTTCGTGATCTTCTTCGCCTGCTACGGGCAGTTCGAGTCGGGCCTCGCGGCCTACGGCACCGAGGCCGCCGGAATCGCCCCGTCGACCCTGGGTGTCGCGCTGGCCGCCAACACGGCGGTCATCGTCGCCGCGCAGTTCGTCGTGCTCCGTCTCGTGGAGCGGCGGCGGCGCAGCCGGGTCATCGCGTGGGTCGGTCTGATCTGGGCCGTCGCCTGGATCGTGGCCGGGTACGCGGGCCTCGGACACGGCAGCCGGACCATGGCCACCGCCGCGATGATCTCGACGTACGCGCTGTTCGGGCTGGGTGAGGCGATGTTGTCGCCGACGGTGGCGCCGCTCGTCGCCGATCTTGCACCGGATTCCATGGTCGGGCAGTACAACTCGGCCTTCGCGCTGGTGAAGCAGCTGGCGCTGGCGGTCGGGCCGGCCGTGGGCGGGCCCATGGGGGCCTCGCTCCACGGTCCGTACATCGTGACGTTCGTGCTCTTCTCGCTCGGCATCACCGCGCTGGCCCTCAAGCTGGGACGGCAGCTCACTCCCGTGCAGGACAAACCGTCGCTCGCGGCCGCACCCTCACGTGTGGTGGCCGTGTCCCTGCCGGAGAGCGAGCCGGTCACGGCGCCCGCCGCCGCTCACTGAGCCGGCACTGCCGCGCGGCTCAGTCCGGGAGGGCGAATTCGCACCAGACCGCCTTCCCGCCTCCCGGGGTGCGGCGGGAGCCCCAGGACGAGGCGATCGTCGCGACGATGGAGATACCGCGGCCCGCCTCGTCCACCGGTTCCGCGCGGCGGCGGCGCGGCAGGTGGTCGTCCCCGTCGGTCACCTCGATGATCAGCCGGCGGTCCGTGCGGCGCAGCCCCAGGCGCATCGGCGGGGTGCCGTGCTGCAGCGAGTTCGCCACGAGCTCGCTCGCGGCGAGTACACCCAGGTCGCAGAGCTCCATGGGGAAACGCCAGGAGGTCAGGACGCCGGTGGCGAAGGCGCGGGCGCGGGGGGCGGCCTCGATGCCGCCGAGCAGTTCGAGGGAGGCGTTGTGGAAGAGCTCCGCGCTCGTCCCGGTACGCGCCGGGTGCTGCACGACGAGCACGGCGACGTCGTCGTCGTGCTCCGCCGTCACTCCCAGGGAGCGGATGAGCCGGTCGCAGACCACCTGGGGCGACCCCTTGGCGCCCGACAGGGCGCGCTCCAAGGAGGCGACGCCCTCGTCGATGTCCTCGCTCCGCCGTTCGACCAGGCCGTCGGTGTAGAGGACGGCGGTGGAGCCGGGTGGCAGACCGATCGTCCCGGAGGTGTGGACCCAGCCGCCCGTGCCGAGCGGCGGCCCCGTCGGGTCCTCGGCCCGGTGGACCGTCCCGTCCTCGTGGCACACGAGGATCGGCAGGTGCCCCGCGGAGGCGTAGACGAGATGCCCCTCGTTGGGGTCGTGGACCGCGTAGACGCAGGTGGCGATCTGACTGGCGTCGATCTCGGCGGCGAGGACGTCCAGGAGCTGGAGGACCTCGTGGGGCGGCAGGTCGAGGCGGGCGTAGGCGCGGACCGCGGTGCGGAGTTGGCCCATGACCGCCGCCGCGCGCACACCGCGCCCCATCACGTCACCGATGACGAGCGCGGTGCGTCCGGCGCCCAGGGTGATGACGTCGTACCAGTCGCCGCCGACCGCCGCGTCCGTGCCGCCGGGCTGGTACGTCGCCGCGATCCGCAGGTCGTCGGGCTGTTCGAGGTCCTGCGGAAGGAGGGAACGCTGGAGGGTGACGGCCGTCTGCCTGTGGCGTCGTTCGCTGGTACGGAGCCGCTCCGCCGCTTCTGCGTGGTCGGTGACATCGGTGGCGTAGAGAAGCACGCCCGCCTCGCCGTCGCCGGTGGTCAGGGGGGTGCAGGTCACGGTGTACGAGTGACCGGCAGAGACCTTGCGGGACTTGACCGTACGAGGTCTGCCGCTGCGCAGGACCTGGTCCAGGAGGGGCAGCAGGCTCAGCTCGACGAGCTCGGGCATGGCCTCGGACGCGGGGACACCGCAGGGGCGGGGGCCGAAAGCCGTCTCGTAGGCGTCGTTGACGTAGGTGATGCGGTGCTCGGGGCCGTGGAGCAGCGCGATCGGGGCGGGAAGCCGGCCGAGGATCTCGCCGGCCGGAAGGGCGTCGAGGGAGGGGCCTGCCGCCGGGGCGGAGGTGCGCGTCCCGGCCGGTGGCGTGGACGCGGTCTTCGGCCGTACGGACTCCGCGCGGGCTGCGGGTACGGAACCCTGGTCGTCCCGCGCGGCGGCTCGACGCTGTGTTCCGGGAAGGCGGGCGCTCCAGCGCGTGAAGTTCACGGAATTTCTGGCCTCGTGTGTCGGTATGGTCCGCTCGGGCGAGCTGCTTCGTCCTGCTGGCGTCGTGCCGGTCCCCCGCCGGTACTCCTGCCGGGCCGGGGCACCAGGGCTGGGTCCCGGGGAGGCGCTGTGGTCGTCGCTGCCGGTCACTGTAGGTGACCGGCGGCCGGGTGACTCTGTGCAGGTGTGGCCACACCAATGGTCACACGCCCAGTGTCGCCGACCGTACTGACAGGTGCCGTACGGGATCCGTACGGCCGTCGGCATCCAGCCGTCGTTCCGGAGGACGTGTGCGGGGGCGGGCGGCGGACGCAGACGCGCCTGGCGGCGGATCAGCCCGAGGATCTCGGCGGGCCCTCCCCCGGTGGGTTGTCCTCCGGGTGCGCCCGGTGCTCCTCGCCCCCGGTACGCCCCGGAGGCTGCTCGCTCCTGGGGCGCCCCACGGGGGCGTGGCCGCCGGCGGCGAGGGCGAACTCGGCGCGCGGGTGTTCGAGCGAGCCGAGGGAGACGATCTCCCGTTTGAACAGCCCGGCCAGGGTCCACTCGGCAAGGACTCGCGCCTTCCGGTTGAACGTCGGTACCCGGCTGAGGTGGTAGACGCGGTGCATGAGCCAGGCCGGGTATCCCTTGAGCTTGCGGCCGTAGACGTGGGCGACTCCCTTGTGCAGTCCCAGCGAGGCGACCGACCCGGCGTGGGAGTACCGGTAGTCCTCGGTCGGCCGTCCGGCGAGCGCGCGGACGATGTTCTCCGCGAGGACCTTGGCCTGACGCACCGCGTGCTGGGCGTTCGGGGCGGTTTCCGTGCCCGGCTCGGAGGAGCTGAGGTCGGGTACGGACGCGGCGTCCCCCGCGGCCCAGGCGTGCTCGGCGCCGTCCACGGAGAGCGCGGCCGTGCAGCGGATCCGGCCGCGCTCGGTGAGGGGCAGGTCGGTGGCGGCGAGGAGCGGCGCGGGTCTGACGCCCGCGGTCCACACCAGGGTCCGGGTCGGGAAGCGGGAGCCGTCGCTGAGTACGGCGATCCGGCCCTCGCAGCTCTCCAGCCGGGTGTCGAGCCGTACGTCGATGTTGCGGCCCCGCAGTTCCCTGACGGCGTACTTCCCCATGGTCTCCCCGACTTCGGGCAGGATGCGGCCCGTCGCCTCGACCAGGATCCATCGCAGGTCCGCGGGCTTGATGTTGTGGTAGTACCGCGACGTGTAGCGCGCCATGTCCTCGAGTTCGGCGAGGGCCTCGACCCCCGCGTAGCCCCCGCCGACGAAGACGAAGGTGAGGGCGGCGTCGCGGATGGCGGGGTCGCGGGTGGCGGACGCGATGTCCATCTGCTCGATGACGTGGTTGCGCAGGCCGATGGCCTCCTCGACGGTCTTGAAGCCGATGCCGAAGTCGGCGAGGCCGGGGACCGGAAGGGTGCGCGAGACGGACCCGGGCGCGACGACGATCTCGTCGTACGGGATCTCGAGGGCGCCCGTGCCGTCCTCGCCGGTGGCCAGCGTCGTGACCGTGGCGGTGCGCTTGGCGTGGTCGACGCGTTCCGCCTCGCCGATGACGATCGTGCAGTGCTTGAGGACCCGGCGCAGCGGTACGACCACGTGCCGCGGGGAGAGGGAGCCGGCGGCCGCTTCGGGGAGGAACGGCTGGTACGTCATGTACGGCTCCGGCGTGACGACCACGACCTCGGCCTCGCCGCTCCTGAGTCTGTGCCCCAGTCTCCGCTGGAGTCGCAGCGCGGTGTACATCCCGACGTAGCCGCCGCCGACGACGAGAATGCGCACCTTCGGCCGGGTGCCGGGGGCCGTCCCCCGGGAATCTGGAGCCATCACCATCCCATGACGCAACGGAGTCCGGTGTTTGTCCACAGGCCCGGCAAATTGTGTGACCGGAGCTCGTCGACGGGGCGCGGCGGCCGGATCGCCGCGGAGCGCGACAGCGGCGCAGGTCAGGTGCGGCGGGAGAGGGTGGCGCCGGGGGGCGAATCGGGGTCCAACCGGTCCTTGCTCCGATCGGGGGGCGCTCCGTGCGGAACTACCCTCTTCTGAATTGAGCCGGGCTCAACTATGTTCGTACCCCGTCGGGGTGTCGGATTCGGACGAAGATCCGCACACCGACTGACACGGCGGGGAAGTCTCCGGGGGGAGACGCCATAACCGGGGGAAGTTATGCACATTCAGGATTTGCATGGGCAGAACGCTGTGACCTCTGTTCCGGAGGGACACGGGCGGTTGGGTCCCGTGGGACTGGCCGGGGCGGTCGCCCCGGGGGGCAGCGGGGTGCGCTCGGCGCCGCTCCGTGTGGACGCGCAGCGCAATCTGGAACACGTCCTGCGCGCCGCGCGTGAGGTGTTCGGCGAGCTGGGGTACGGCGCGCCGATGGAGGACGTGGCCCGCCGCGCCCGGGTCGGGGTCGGCACCGTCTACCGCCGGTTCCCGAGCAAGGACGTACTGGTGCGTCGGATAGCCGATGAGGAGACCTCCCGGCTCACGGATCAGGCGCGTGCGGCCCTGGGACAGGAGGACGAGCCCTGGTCGGCTCTCTCCCGCTTCCTGCGGACCTCCGTGGCGTCGGGGGCGGGCCGTCTGCTGCCGCCGCAGGTGCTCCGGGTCGGGGCCGACCCGGAGGAGCAGGCCGTCGCGGCGGGTTCCTCCGAGGATGACGGCGGGACACGGGTCCCGCATCAGCGGCAGGCCGGGGAGCCGGAGTTGCGGTCGGTCGAGCAGCGTGCGGGCACCGGTGAGGTGCCTGCCGACGATCCCGGTGCGGCCGAACTGCTGGAGGTCGTGGGGCGGCTGGTCGACCGGGCGCGCGAGTCGGGGGAGTTGCGGGGCGACGTGACGGTGGCCGATGTGCTGCTGGTCATCGCCACGGCGGCACCGGCGCTGCCGGACCCCGCTCACCATGCCGCCGCTTCGGCACGCCTGCTGGACATCCTGCTGGAGGGTCTGCGCTCCCGGCCCGTGTAGGCGGGCGCCGGCCGGCCGGGGCGGGATCCACCCGGCGGCCCGGCCCGGCCCCGCCCCGGTCACGGTCAAACGTCGCAGGCCGTCGTTCACCGTCGGAGCGACGGGAACCGCCCGGGACGGCGGCTGCATCGCGTCGGTACCGCGCCGCGGTTGCCGTACCGTCCCGGCGCCGCCGCTCTCGCCCTGGCTCGGCGTGCACGGGCCGGTGCCGGCCTGTGCCGGCCTACGGGTGGGACCGTGGCCGGCCGCGTGCCGGCGGGCCGGTGGGGCCGTGGCCGAGCGCGTCATCGGCTCCCGGCCGCGACGCGGGTTCGCTCCCGGCCGCGACACGGGTTGATTCCCCGATGGAGTGACGACAAGCACCGCTGGTACAGGAAAACCCCCGGACGAGTGGTTGCCCGGCCGGAAGGTCCGCTGTCGGGAGGCTCTGTGGCACTCTTGGCCGGTATTCGGGTCCGAGGGTGCACACGGGGGCTTCCGCGATGAGCGGTGACGCGCAGCAGGGAGAACCGGCCGACGGTACCGCTGCCGCGGGCGGAGCCACGGAGACAGGCGTGCCGGCCCCGGGCCGGCGGCCCACGTCGGCGGACGGCGGACGGCCGGAGGTCCCCGCCGAGGGCGGCACCGTGCTTCCGGGCCCCTGGCCGGCGCCGGTGGAGGACCGCGCCCGCGAGGCCGACGACGGAACCGTGGAGACCGGCATCGCGTACGCCGTGCCTCTCCAGCGGGAAGGGCGCCGGGGATCCGCCGATACCGCCCCGTCCGACGCCCAGTTGATCCAGAGGATGCGTGCCGGCGACGACCGGGCGTACGAGGAGTTGTTCCGGCGCCACTCGGACGCGGTGCGCCGCTATGCCCGTACCTGTTGCCGCGACGCGCACACGGCCGACGACCTGACGGCCGAGGTCTTCGCACGGACGTTGCAGGCCGTGCGGGGCGGGAAGGGGCCCGAGGAAGCCGTCCGGGCGTACCTCATGACCGCTCTGCGGCATGTCGCCGCCGCGTGGACAAGGAGTGCCAGGCGCGAGCATCTCGTCGACGACTTCGCCGTGTTCGCCACACAGGCCACGCGTACAGCCGAGCTCTCGGAGGCCGACACCGTCGATCTCGGCGCAGATGTCCGGGCGATGCGGGAGGCGGACCGGTCGATGGCCATGCAGGCGTTCCGCAGCCTCCCGGAGCGCTGGCAGGCCGTGTTGTGGCACACCACCGTCGAGGAGGAGTCGCCGAGCGAGGTCGCGCCGCTCTTCGGCCTGACGCCCAACGCGACGGCCGTCCTGGCCGTCCGGGCCCGGGAAGGCCTCAAGCAGGCCTATCTCCAGGCCCATGTGAGCCGGGCGCTGACCTCCGGCGGTGAATGCGCCCGGTATGCCGACCGGCTCGGCGCCCACGCCAGGGGCGGTCTCCGGAGCCGGGCCGAGCGCGGACTGCGCAAACATCTCGACGCGTGCGCGAAGTGCCGTATCGCCGCCGGAGAGCTGGCCGGAGTGAACGCCGGGATCCCGGCCCTGCTCCCGGTCGCCGTCATCGGCTGGTTCGCCGCGGGCCACGCCGTCAAGGCGGCCGGCATCGCAGCCGGGGGCGCGGCCGGTGCGGCAGGTGCCGGAGCGGCCTCGGCGGCCACGGGCAGTGCCTCCTCCGGGAGCACGGCCGGTGGGGCCGCCGCCGAAGGACTCGGCGCCCCCGTGAAGGCGGGGATCGCCGCCGCGGTGGCCGTCGCGGTCGCGGCCGGGCTGGCGTGGGCCCTGGTGGGCGACGACCGCCCCGCCCCGGAGGCGAAGCCGTCGACCGTGCCATCGGTGGTGGCACCCGCCGTACCGTCGCCGGCCGCCCCGCCTGAGGAGAAGCCGCGACGCCCCGCACCGCCCGCCGCCCCGACGCCGGAACCCCCGTCCGAACCGGCCGCCGCCCCGACCCCCCGCCCCACATCACCGGCGCCGGAGCCGACCCCCGCGCCGACACGGTCCGAACCGCCCGCACCGGCCCCTCCGCCGGAACCGCGGCCCACGCCGGCTCAGCCCGCGCCTCCCGCGCCTCCCGCGCCTCCCGCGCCGGACATTTTCCAGGTGAGCGAGCTGGCGTACTCGGTCGCCGGGGACCACACCGGGCCCGAAGTGGTGCTCGGCGAGAGCACGGGCGTGTTCTGGCAGCGCTCCGGGTTGTCGATCGGCTCCACGACGTACGCGCACGGCGTGAGCACCCACGCCCGCTCGTCGGTCACCATCCGGCTCAACCGTCCGTGCACCCGGTACCGCGCGATGGTCGGAGTCGACGACATGACGAAAGGGCTCGGTGCGGTGCGCTTCTCCGTGGTCGACGGGGACGGTGCGCGGCTCTGGGGGTCCCCCGTGGTGCGGGGCGGCGACCCCGCGGTGCCGGTGGACATCTCCATCGACGGCCGCTCCTCCGTCCGGCTCGTCGTGGAGCCGGCGGAACCGTTCGGCGGGGTCGCCCTCGCCGACTGGGCCGACTCGGTGATCAGCTGTCGCTGAGCCGCGCGGTGAGGCGGGCCGGAGGCTCGCGACCGGCCTCCGTCTCGGGGCCCTGTCCCCAGGGTCGGCCCCCTGCCACCCCCGTGGTCGGCGCGGGCATCGGTCGGGCAGGCCCCGGCAGCCTCACTCGGCACCCCGCGGGCGGCCAGGCCCCGACAGCCCCCTCGGCACCACGTGCGGGTGGGACGGGGCATGCCCGGCCTGAGGGGAACGGCAAGGATTGCGTCTCGAGGATGCCCCCGAGTACCCGTGAGCGGCGCTGTGAGCGGGGCGGTGACCGGTCGTCAGGGCTGCAGCGTCCGGCGGGCCGGGACCACTCCGCCGGCTACCGCCCGTTGGCGCGGCGCCGCGGTGCCCGTCCAGCAGGTGCCCCGGCGGGTGACCAGGCGGCGGAGCCACAGCTCGGTGGAGGCCAGTTCGGCCAGTCCGTCCAAGGGGAGGGGTTCACCCTCGGAGGCCGCGCGCAGGGCCTTGCGTACGACGCGCGCCTCGATCAGGCCCGCGTCGGCCAGCAGCGGGGCGTCGAAGAGCGCCATCAGCTCCGGGAGCGCGGCCCGCAGCCCGATGCGGCCCGCCGCGGTCGAGGTGGCCTGGGAGGGGGTCCCCCAGCCGGACGGCAGGTCGTGGATCCCCGCCCCCGCGAGCACCCGGCGCAGGATCGCCGCCCTGGCCCCCGGCTGGACCCGCAGGGATTCGGGAAGGGCCCGGGCGGCCCGCACGACCTGGTTGTCGAGGAACGGGGCGTGCAGCCGCTGACTGCGGATCTCCGCCGCCTGCTCGAGGATCCGCTGGCCGGCCGCGTGCCGGGCCAGGGCCGCGCGGGCGCGGGCCTCCCCCGGCCGCTGTACGGAGGCGGGCCGGAACGCCGCCTCCTGAAGGCGGGCCGATACTTCCGCGAGTGCCTCCCCGGTGAGCCAGCGCGCGGCCGGCCCGGGGCGTGACCAGGCCAGGGAGGCGAGCGAGGCGTCCGCGGGGGTGGCCAGGTCGGGTGCGTAGCGGTTGGCGTCGGGCAGCAGACCCGCCGCCGTCTCGAGTCCGGAGCGGTAGGACGTACGGGCCAGCCTGCGGGCGGCGCGGTACACGGCGAGCGGGACGAACAGGGAGTGTGCGGAGGGCCCTTCGGCGCGGGCCAGCGCGGCGACGGGCCGCAGGAGGTGGCGTCTGCGCCGGTCCATGAGGAGGTCGGCCAGACGTGCGGGGTGCGCGTCGAGCACCTGGCGCGCGCCGTGGCCGACGAAGTGGTCGGCGCTCCCGGCGGCCAACCGGCGGCGGTGGCGTTCGGCGACGACCAGGGAGGGAGCGGGTTCGTCGGTGAGCGGGCCGTTCTCCAGTGACGCGTACGGCAGCGCCTCCTCGCCCGCCGCCACGACCACGTGGTGGAGGCGGGGATTGGACGCGATGACGCGGGCGCGCTCCATCTCGTCCTCGAGGCCCTGCGCGGTCAGGTCGTTGAAGGTGACGGCGAGCAGCCGCTCGCCGGCCCCGGTGCCGTGGCCCAGGACGGTGCCGGGCAGTCCAGGGAGCCCGGCGGCCAGCAGCGCGAGCGTGGCGGACGCGCTGCCGCCGGAGAGGTCGGCCCCGATGCCGGGTACGGGCGCTCCACGGGCCGCGCGGCGGTCGGCGGGGCCCATGCCGGGGACGGGCCCGGGGTCGGGCGGCAGGGTCTCCGGGGCGTGGCGCGGGGCGGTGAGCCGGGCCCGTACGGCTTCGACCAAGGCGTCGCGCACACCCTCCACGGCGCTCACCGGGTCGGTCTGGGGGGCCGCGACGGCGAGCGAGGCCACCGCCTCGTATCCGGTGACCTCGCGCGAGCCCTCCCGGAGGATCAGCGCGTGGCCCGGCGGGACCCGCTTCACCCCCTCGTACGGGGTGCCGTCGCCGAGGGCCTCCGGGGTCTCGGGGCAGGCGAGGAGCGCGGCGAGGTGCCCGATGTCCAGCTGGGCCTCGATGAGGTCGGCGAGCGGGAGGGCTGCGGTGGCGTACGCGGTGCCGTTGGCCCACGGGGTGTGGAAGACGGGGCGGGCTCCGGCGAGGTCCCCGGTGACGGTGATGCGGCGTCCGATCTGGACGACGGCCGTGTAACTGCCCGCCCAGGCCGTGAGATGCCGCAGCGCTCCGCCCCGCGCGGCCAGCAGGCCTACGCGGAGCTGTTCGTCGGTGGCACCGCAGCAGCCGAGGACGGCGAGCCGGGCGGTGGGCGCGCCTTCCGGCGTGGCGGCCGAGATGATGCGGATCTCGTCCGGCCGCCAGTCACCCACGGCCCAGAGCGGATCCGGGTCGCCCCACAGGAGTTGGGAGCCCACGGGGTGGACGGTGCGCTCCTCCCCGTGCCGCCCGACCGAGCCGACGGTGCCGAAGCGCGCGGCGATACTGCTCCACCCCACCAACCAACGCATCGCCGCCTCCACAGGCTGTGGACGAACCGGCGTGCCAGGACACGGGAACGCCGCTGCGGGACATGCTGCCACGACAGCGGCGCCCAGGAGGGGGTACGGGCGGCGCACACCGGATGTGCATGCGCCCCTGGCACAGACCCGGGTGCCGCACTCCGGATCTCCCGGCAAGAGGGCCGCCGGGTCGAGGAGTTGCTCCACAGTGGCCGTTCGCCGGGCCCGTCGTCGCCCGTGCTGGGGAACCGACGTAATCCGGCCATAGTCGGCCACGTTCCCGGAGCCCCGGCCGACCGACGCGATTCGGCCATTCTTCGCCCGGCCGATGACCGCGCGTTTCGCCCCGGACGGTCCGTGCGACCCCGGAAAGATCCGGCGGTCCCGCAGCTGACCACGAGGCCGGCAGGACCTCCGAGGACCCCGGCACGTCCGCCGGAGCAGGGAGCCGGGACCCTCGCGCCCCGCCCCGTGGCGGGCCGGACACGGTGGTGGCCGGCGCGTCCCCCCGGTGCGCCGGCCACCACGTCCGCCCCCTGAGCTGCCCTTCCGCGCACGGTCCGGGAGGTGTTCGTCACCTCCCGGACCGGTTCGCCGCCCGCGGGGATGGGGCGGCGATCTCCCCCAGCCCGCTGAGTCCAGTGCAGCGGGCCGACCCACGCGTCATCCATGGAAGCCGCCGCCCACCGGCCGGGGCAGAGCGCACGGCCGGGCGCACGGCCACACACCAGGTGCACGACGCCGCAGGTCGGCACGGTGGGCCTCCGGCTCCGTGCCGCGGGCGCCCGCGCCGTGCTCCCGCGCGCGACTTCGCGACCGCTGCCGCGGACGCCGCCGTGGGCCTTCCGTCGCGGCGGCCGGCGCCGAGGGCGCACTCCGCCCAGGTTGACGACTTTCCCGCCATACGGACGTCTGCCCCTTAACGGTAAGGATGCGGCGAACTACGCTGTGTTGACTGATGTTCTCAGCGGTGCGGCATATTCCACGGGGCTCGGCCAAATGCGTGTGCGGCCGGAGTGCCGGGGACCGTACCGGGGGAGAACACGGTACGAATGCCGCGCGCCTCACGGTGACGCGGCGGCCGTCTGTGTGTCGAGGGGTGACGCATGTCCAGGGAGCAACGCGGGCCGAACGAGAAGCTCGGCACGGTTCTCGCCCTCGCGGGAATCAGCAACGCCGGCCTCGCCCGGCGGGTCAACGACCTCGGAGCGCAGCGCGGCCTGACTCTTCGGTACGACAAGACGTCGGTGGCCCGCTGGGTCGCCAAGGGGATGGTGCCGCAAGGCGCGGCGCCCCACCTCATCGCCGCCGCGATAGGGGCGAAACTCGGCCGTCCGGTGCCGCTGCACGAGATCGGGCTCGCCGACGCCGATCCCGCGCCCGAGGTGGGCCTCGCCTTCCCCCGCGATGTGGGCGAGGCCGTACGGTCGGCGACCGATCTCTACCGGCTGGACCTGGCCGGACGCCGGGGAGGTGGCGGGATCTGGCAGTCGCTGGCGGGCTCCTTCTCGGTGAGCGCGTACGCCACCCCGGCCTCCCGGTGGCTCATCACGTCCGCCGACGCGTCCGTCGCACGGGACTCGACGGCCGCGCGGGCCGCGCTCCTGGGCGGCCAGGGCGCATCCGGGGCGCACGGGGGGATGCCTGGCGTACCCCTCCAGCCGGGCCCGGAGACGGTGTCCGACGCCTCGCTCCTGCGGGTCGGCCACAGCGACGTGGCCAAACTGCGCGAGGCCGCCCAGGACGCGCGCCGCTGGGACTCGAAGTACGGCGGCGGGGACTGGCGCTCCTCCATGGTCCCGGAGTGCTTACGCGTCGACGCCGCACCGCTGCTGCTGGGCTCGTACAGCGACGAGGTGGGCCGGGCCCTGTTCGGGGCCTCGGCCGAACTGACCCGGCTCGCCGGCTGGATGGCGTTCGACACCGGCCAGCAGGAAGCCGCCCAGCGCTACTACATCCAGGCGCTGCGCCTGGCCCGTGCCGCCGCCGACGTCCCGCTCGGCGGCTACGTCCTGGCGTCGATGTCCCTGCAGGCCACCTACCGGGGCTTCGCCGACGAGGGCGTGGACCTCGCCCAGGCGGCCGTCGAGCGCAACCGGGGCCTGGCCACCGCACGGACCATGAGCTTCTTCCGGCTCGTGGAGGCGCGCGCCCACGCGAAGGCGTCCGACGCAGCGGCCGCCGGTGCCGCGCTCCGGGCGGCCGAGAGCTGGCTGGAGCGCTCCCGGGCCGGGGACAGCGACCCGTCCTGGCTCGGCTTCTACTCGTACGACCGGTTCGCCGCCGACGCCGCCGAGTGCTACCGCGACCTGAAGGCCCCCCGCCAGGTGCGGCGCTTCACCGAGCAGGCGCTGTCCAGGCCCACCGAGGAGTTCGTCCGCTCGCACGGACTGCGGCTCGTCGTGTCGGCGGTCGCGGAGCTCGAGTCGGGCAACCTCGACGCGGCCTGCGCGGCGGGGACGCGCGCGGTCGAGGTGGCGGGACGCATCTCCTCGGCGCGCACCACCGAGTACGTACGCGACCTGCTCCACCGTCTCGAACCGTACGGGGACGAGCCCCGCGTGGCGGAGCTGAGGGAACGGGCGCGTCCGCTCCTGGTCTCCCCCGCGTAGCAGGAGCCGCTACGCCCCGATATGCCCGAACGGGGCGGTGGACAGGCCGCCACGCCCCGCTCCTCCGGGTTTGAGCCCGCTGTCAGTGGGTCAGTGCACTATCGGGGTGGGAGGTGGCGTGATGATGACGCACGCGGCGTACGACTGCGACGTTCTGGTGATCGGTGGCGGGATCGTCGGTCTGTCGACCGCGTACGCCGTCACGCGCTCCGCGCCGGGCACCCGGGTCACGGTCCTGGAGAAGGAGTGGGGCCCCGCCCGCCACCAGACCGGACGCAACAGCGGAGTGGTGCACAGCGGCATCTACTACCCCCCGGGTTCGCTCAAGGCGCGGTATGCCACGCGCGGCGGTGCCGAGCTGGCCGGCTTCTGTGCGGAGCACGGCATCCCGTACGCCGTGACGGGCAAGCTGATCGTGGCCACGGAGAGCGGCGAGCTGCACCGGCTGCACGCCCTGGCGCAGCGCGGCCGGGCGCACGGCCTGCCGGTCCGGGAGCTCGGTCCCGTCCAGATCGCGGGGTACGAACCGCGGGTGCGCGGCCGTGCGGCGATCCGGGTCGCTACGACCGGGGTGTGCGACTTCCCGGCGGTGGCCGCCCGGCTGGCCGCCGAGGTGGGTGAGGCCGGCGGCGAGGTGCGGTACGGCGCGGAGGTCGTCGCCGTGGACCGGCGCGCCTGGGGCGTGGCGGTGCGGACGGCCGACGGCCGGGTGGTCCGTGCCCGGGTCCTGGTGAACTGCGCGGGGCTGCACTGCGACCGGGTGGCACGACTCGCGGGTGACGACCCGGGCGTGCGGATCGTGCCGTTCCGCGGCGAGTACTACGAGCTGGCCCGCCCCGAGCTGGTGCGGGGGCTGGTCTATCCGGTGCCGGATCCGGCCTTCCCCTTCCTCGGGGTGCACCTGACCCGGGGTGTCGACGGCACGGTCCACGTCGGGCCGAACGCGGTGCCGGCGCTGGCCCGCGAGGGGTACAGCTGGCCGGTCGTCCACCCACGGGAGCTGGCCGCGACGGTGAGCTGGCCCGGTTCCTGGCGGATCGCCCGGCGCCACTGGCGGTACGCGGCGGACGAGATGCGCAGATCTCTCTCGAAGCGGGCGTTCACCCGGGCCGTCCAGCGGCTGCTTCCCGAGGTCACGGAGGACGATCTGCGGCCGTCCCCGGCGGGTGTCAGGGCGCAGGCGGTGCTGAGCGACGGCACGCTCGTGGACGACTTCCTGATCCGGGAGGCCACGCACACCGTGCACGTGCTGAACGCCCCGTCGCCCGCTGCCACCGCTTCGCTGCCCATCGGGAGGGAGGTGGCGCGACGGGCCCTGCAGCGGGCGCGCGCGACGGGATGGACGCCGCCCGCCGTAGAATCGGGGCATTGTGTCTGATCCCTTGAACCCCACGCCCGAGACGCCCGAGACGCCCGGCCCCGCAGGCACCGACGCCGACGCCCTGCGCGAAGCCTCGTTCGAGCGTCAGCGCAGGCTGCGCCAGGAGCCGCGCTTCCCGGGCGGGCCCGCCGCCGACCCGGCGGGCTCCCACCACGAGCGCCGGATCCGCAGCTTCCAGCCGCGCCGCAGCCGGGTGACCGCCGGCCAGGAGGACGCCCTGCAGCGGCTGTGGCCTCTCTGGGGCCTGGACATCGACGGCCGCGGTGTCCTGGACCTGCCCGCCCTGTTCGACGGCCTTCCGGTGATCCTGGAGATCGGCTTCGGCATGGGCGAGGCCACCGCGCTGATGGCGGCCGACGATCCCGCAACCGGCATTCTGGCCGTCGACGTGCACACCCCCGGTCAGGGCAATCTCCTCGGCCTCGCGGAGCGTGCGGGGCTGTCCAACATCCGTGTCGCCAACGGTGACGCGATCATCCTGCTCCGCGAGATGCTGGAGCCGGCGTCGCTGGACGGGCTGCGGGTGTACTTCCCCGACCCCTGGCCCAAGAAGCGGCACCACAAGCGACGGCTGATCCAGCCGGAGTTCCTCGACCTGGTGGCGCGGCGGCTGAAGCCGGGGGCGGTCATCCACTGCGCGACGGACTGGGAGCCGTACGCGGAGCAGATGCTCGAGGTCCTGACCGCGCACCCGCTGTTCGAGAACACCCATGCGGACGGCGGCTACGCGCCCCGGCCCGCCTTCCGGCCCCTGACCCGTTTCGAGGGCCAGGGTCTGGACAAGGGCCACGTCGTGCGCGACGTCCTGTTCCGCCGCCTCTGACTCCCGCCCGGCATCCGCCCGGATCTCGCCCGGCACCCGGTCGCAGGACCTTCGCCCGGCTCGTTCCGGGCATCCCCGACCAGCCACCGACCGGCGCCCGGCCGGCACACGCATGGCCGGGTGTCAGTCCCTCTCGCTAGGGTCATCAGGTGTCCGAACAGCACCAGCAGCCGGACGTCCCTGTGCTCGAGGAGCAGCGGCTCGACGAGTTCCTGGGCGCCGTACCCGAGCGAGGCCAATGGCGTTACCGGCCCCGGCGCGTCGGCATGGTCTGGCGCAGCAGGACGTTCCGCGCCGGCGCGGTGATCACCGTGCTCGCACTGTGCGGGCTGATGATCCTGGCGTTGGTCCGCGAACAGACCGGCACCCAGGGCTTCGTGGTGGGGCTCGGCCTGGCCGTGCTGCCCGTCCCCGTGCTCATGTCGGCTTTCCGCTGGCTGGACCGGGTGGAGCCGGGGCCCTGGCGGAACCTGCTGTTCGCCTTCGCCTGGGGCGCGTGCGCGGCCGCCCTCGTCGCGATCACCGCGAACACGTTCGCGACCCGCTGGATAGCGACGGCCACCGCCGACCCGGCGAGCGCGGACACCCTGGGCGCCACCGTCATCGCCCCGGTCGTCGAGGAGAGCGCCAAGGCCGCCGCAGTCCTGCTGATCTTCCTCTTCCGGAGACGGGAATTCGGCGGCGTCGTCGACGGGATCGTGGTCGCCGGGTTCGCCGCTACCGGGTTCGCGTTCACCGAGAACATCCTCTACCTGGGCAACGCCTTCGGCGAGGACCAGCAGCTGGGGACCACGGGGTTCCCCTCGGTGACGGCCGGGACCTTCTTCGTACGGGCGGTCATGTCACCGTTCGCGCACCCCCTGTTCACGGTGCTGACCGGCATCGGCTTCGGGATCGCCGCCGTCGGCGGCAGGCGGCACCCGGTGCGCCGGATCGTGCTGCCGGTGCTCGGGCTCCTCCTCGCCATGGGCCTGCACGCCCTGTGGAACGGCTCGTCGGCCCTCGGCGCGTACGGCTTCTACGTGGTGTACGGCGCGGTCATGGTCCCGGCCTTCGGCCTGGTGACCTGGCTGGCGATCTGGTCACGCCAGCGGGAGCTCCGTACGCTCGCCGGCGAGTTGCCCGTCTACGCGGCGGCGGGCTGGCTCACCCCCGCCGAGCCGGTCGCCCTGGCGTCGATGCGGGCGCGGGGCATGGCCCGTGACATGGCCAGGCACTGGAACAGCCACCCGGACCGTGCCCGGGGCAGGGCCGCGGCCCGCGCGGTCGCCGAGTACGAGCTGTTCGCGACCTCGCTGGCGATGCTGCGCCGCAGGGCCCGCCACGACGGGGCGGGCCATGAGTTCGCCGCACGGGAGCAGGAGTTGCTGCACCATCTGTGGCAGCGCCGGGAGGTCGCGGGCCCGGCCCTGACGTACGCGGCCCATGCGACGGGCCGGATACGCGCCCACCGGATGCCTCCGCCCGGCCCGTTTCCCCACCAACGGCCCTCCGCCGGGACGTATCCGCAGCAGCTCCCGCCGCCGCACCGGCACTACGGCGGCCACAACCCCTATCTGCAGACCGGCGGTCAGCGGCCGGAGGGTGAGCACCCGCCGCCCCGGTAGGCCTGGCGGAGTCCCCGGCCCGCACAAGGCTGACGCGGCCGCACACCCGGCAGACGCCGGGCCGGCACCCGCGGCCCCGAACCGGCGGACGGGCACCCCCACGGGCGGATCGACGGTGGCGCGGACCGGCGGAAGCCGAGCCGGCACCCGCGGCTCCGGACCGGTCGGCACCCGCGCGGCCGCACACCCGGCAGACGCCGGGCCGGCACCCGCGGCCCCGAACCGGCGGGCGGGCACCCCCACGGGCGGGTCGACGCAGGCGCGGACCGGCGCAGGCGCGGACCGGCGGACGCCGAGCCGGCACCTGCGGCCCCCGGACCGACCGACCTGCCGGCAGCCGCGCGGCCGCGCCGTACGCAGACCGGCGGCCCTGACGTCGGGGGGTGTGCGTCAGGGCCGCCGGGGTTCGGGTGCGCCGTACGCCGGCGCGTGCGGTCAGATCGACAGGCCCTTGCTGCGCAGCCAGCTCATGGGGTCGATGCCCGAGCCGTCCGCGGTGTGGACCTCGAGGTGGAGGTGCGGGCCCGTCACGTTGCCGGTGGCGCCGACGCGTCCGATGGTGTCGCCGGTGTTGACCGTCTGACCGGCCGTGACGTCCATCGAGGACTGGTGGCAGTACCAGACCTCCGTACCGTCCTCGAGCTCGAGGACCGTGCGGTAGCCGTACGAGCCGGACCAGCCGGCCGACTTCACCGTTCCGCCGTGGACCGCCTTGACCGGCGTACCGGTCGGTGCGGCGAAGTCCAGCCCGGTGTGGTAGCCGGAGGACCACATCGAACCGGCCTGACCGTAGGTCGACGTGATCGTGTACGAGGAGGTGGGGATGGCGTAACTGGCGGCGAGCTTGGCGAGGCGCTCGGCCTCGGCCTTCTTCCTCGCAGCCTCCTCCGCGGCCTTCTTCTCGGCCGCGGCCTCGGCCTCGGCCTTGCTCTGCTGCTTCGCGGCCTGGGCTGCGGCCTCCTCGGCTGCGGCCTTCTCCTCCGCGGCCCGTGCCTCGGCATCGGCTCCGGCCTGCTGCTGCTCGGCCTGCTGGAGGATGCGCGCCCGCAGGGCTTCACCCGCGTCGGTGGTTCCCCCCTCGGCCTCGGCTGCGGTGATGCCGGCCGTGGTCAGCGGGGCCGACGCGGCCACGGTCTCGTGGTCCGCCTCGGCCTCGTCGGACATGAAAGCGCCCATGCCGGGAAGGGACTTGGCATCGGGAAGCTTGTCCGCGAGGGAATCGGGAAGAGAGATGGAGACGGGCGGCTTGCTCTGCGCGGTGGCCATGCCACCCGCGCCGACGGCCGCGATGACACCGACGCCGAGGACGGTGGAGCTACGGGCGAGACCTCGCTGCTTGGCTACGCGGTGCCTGCCGCGCACGGGGCGGACGGACTCCTCGGTGGGATTCCACTCGCCCCACGTCCTCTCCTCGCCACCGGACGAGGCGGTCATGAAGGGTGACGGGGCCTCGGGGGCAGGGTGATTCGACGCCACGTGGGCGCACTCCTTTCCTTCCTTCTCGCCTACCGGGTTAGCTGACGGGTTCGGAGCAGGAAGGTCTCCTACGGGTCCCTTCGTCTCTCACGAGACGCAGGTGCCCGATTCACCCCATGTAGGTGGTTCCCCGGTTCCCTTGCGGAATTCGGCGCTCGCGCACGGTGCCGCCTCTGGCGACGACTGGGACAACCGCGCTGCGTTATCGAACGTTAATAGAGACCAGGGCCCGATTCCAAGCCGTTCCAAGTGATCATTCACGCCTCCGGCCTGCACGTTCATGGGTGAAACGGTCGCAAACGGGCGAGTTGAGCACCCTCTCACGGGTAGGCAATTTCTGACGGTGTGTCAAATGTTATGCGGAGCGGCGTCCTTCGGTCACGGACAGTCGCAGGCGGTCATCCCTCGCCCCTGCCCACGATCTTCACCGTGGTCCGCCGCTCCGGCTGCCCCCGGGCGGGACGCCCGACCGCCAGGAGCGCCATGTCGTCCGTCGACCGGCCCCCGGTGTGCAGCCGTACGTCATCGGTGAGCGCGGAGAGCAACTCGTCGGGTCCGGGGAAGATCCGGCCGCGCAGCCGTTCCGCGGGGTCGTAGAAGGCACCGTCCGCGTTCCGGGCCTCGGAGAGCCCGTCCGTGAACACCAGGAGCGTCGCCCCGGGGGGCATGGCCCACTCGTCCGACCGGTCCGGCCACACGCCCAGCCCCATCCCGATCGGCAGCGCGGGAGCACTGGGCGACAGCACGTCGAGCGCCCCGTCGCCGTGGAGCAGGATCGGCTCGGGGTGACCGCGGTTGACGATGCGCACCGTGTCCGCACCTGCCGGGATCTCGGCGAGTACGGCGGTGACGAACCCCTCCATCGAGTCCAGCCCGCCACGCCGCGTGCCCTCCCGCGCCAGCGCACGCTCCAGCCTCTGGGCCACGCCCTCCAGCGACAGCTCCTGCTCGGCCGCCTCCCGGAACGCCCCGATCACCACGGCCACCGCCCCCACGGCCTCCAGCCCCTTGCCACGCACATCCCCCACGACCAGCCGGACCCCGTGCGGCGTGTCCGCGACGGCGAACAGGTCGCCGCCGACGAACTCGTCCGCCTGGGCCGCCTCGTACCGCGCCGCGACCAGCAGCCCGCCGATGCGGTCGTCCGGCGCCGGGAGCACCGCACGCATCGCGGTGGCCGCGATGACGCGGGCCGAGGCCAGCTGTTCGTTGCTGCGCCGCACGACGGCGTTGATGACGAGGGCGAGCCCGGAGACGGTGATCAGGGTGAGCAGGTCGGTGAGCGGCACGACCCTGGCGAGCGTGCCGTCGGAGAGCCGGATGGCGAGGACGACGAGGACCGCGGCGACCCCGGTGCGGACCGTGCTGGCCATCGAGAAGAAGGGGGCGGCGAGAAGCGGGGCGGCGGCGAAGAACGGGACGGCCGTGACCGCGGCCGGCGTCACGGTGTCGAAGACGACCCCGACCACGATCATCAGGGTCGGCAGCCAGCGCACGAGCCGTCGCGCCCGGGGTGTACCGAACGCCGCCCCGGCCCGCTTTTCCCGCTTCCCCACCTGTGTACTCCTGCCCGGTCCGCCCACGGCTGCGGACGGTACCGCGCCCCACCCGGGCCGGCCGGAGCCGCGCCGTGCGGCACGCAGCCGTCGGCCGAAGGGAGGAGCACGCCGGAGCCCCGGCCCTCCGGAGGTCAGTCGGAGAGCCGGTGCCACGCGTACATCGTCAGTGCATCCCGTACGAGGACGGCGGTACCGTCCCCGTAGCGATCGTAGTTCTTTCCGAAGCGCGCGTCGGCGACATACATCTCCCCGATGCCGATGACGTACGACCGGGTGACCGCCGTCGACAGCGAGAGCCACTCGACGTGCCGCCGGGCGATGTCCTGCACCACCTCGCTGCCCGCGTCCGCCCCGGCCGCGCGGGCTTGTCCGTAGTCCCGGGCGATGGTGTCGTGCGCGTCCTGGAATCCGGTCCGGTCGGCGGGGCTGAGCCCGCGCCACCACCGGGCGCTCCGCTCGTACGCCTCCCGGCCCCAGCGCCGGGTGACCTCCGCCTCGTGCACCGTGTGGTCGAAGCCGTCGAACACTTCCTCGGCCATGAGTTCCTTCCCCTCCTCGGTCCTGCGGAGAGTGGTCCGCACCGAGGCGATCTGCCGCCCGATGCGCTCCCGTTCCTCCTCCAGCAGGCGCAGATGGGCCCTGAGCGCCACCGCGGTGTCCCGCTGCCCCTCCAGTACGTCCCTGATGGCGGGCAGCGACAGCCCGAGCTCCCGCAGCAGCAAGATGCGCTGCAGCCGGACGAGGGCGTCCTGGTCGTAGTACCGGTAGCCGTTGGACCCGATCCGGCTGGGCGTGAGGAGACCGAGATCTCCGTAGTGCCGGAGGGTGCGGCTCGTGGTGCCGGCTCTTCCGGCGATTTCCTGGATGGACCACTCCATGCCGGAAACGCTAGATCTTCACGTAGCGTCAAGGTCCAGCGCGCCGGGCAGAATCTCTTGCCGCCGAGCAGGTGCTTACAGGCAGACGACGGAGGCCCGGATCCTTGGAAGGATCCGGGCCTCCGTCTTCAGTAGCGGGGACAGGATTTGAACCTGCGACCTCTGGGTTATGAGCCCAGCGAGCTACCGAGCTGCTCCACCCCGCGTCGTTGTGATGACAACTCTACGGCATCCGCGAGGCTCTGCCGACCACGTACGGCCGCCACTCCGTCGAACGACCTGCCGTCCGGACCTCCGCCCGCCAGGCGTTTCGCCCCAACACCGCATATATAAAAGGCCGTTGATGTGCGCGGGAGGTATTCAAGGGCGGGTGCAGCTTCTCCCACGATCGTGCACGAGGCCTGTCGTGGGAGCCCTCGGGACGAACCCACCGCTCGGACCCGCCCCCTCCCCCGCGTCCCCCTTCGCCTCTGCGGATCGCTCTCGCGGGCGGAGCGTTCGGCGCGGTGAGGGACGGGCCGCCCACCTGGTCAGCGCCGCGCCGACGCGGCCTCGGGAGACCGAGCAGACGTACGATCCGCACGACCTCTTCCACGCGATCCCGCGCGTCGAACCCGCCCCACCGCACCGACCTTCGGGCCGGGCGGCGTAATACCGGGGGAAAGCCGTGCTGGGAGGGTTACAGTCTGCATGCACCGCATGATGATCCGGCCGCCCGCGAGGCGGCGCGGCACCGGTTGCGGCACATCGTCGCCGTACCGGTCGGGACCCTTCCGGTCATTCCACCGGCGGCCCGGTCGCGGGGCTCTTCACCACACCTACCTACGTCACACCTACGTACAGGACACTCGATGACCGACATGCCCGCATCCACGACGCAGCGGCACACCGACGGCTCGGCCGCGGCCACGGAGACGGGCGCGGCCCCGCTTCCCACGCCCCAGTACGCGGGGCTGTTCGTCGAGCCCGACCTGCCGCCGTTCACCGACGAGACGGAGTGACCGGGGACGTGCGACCGGCGGTCGGCGCGCGGCCTGCGGGCGCGTCACCCGGAGACCTGTGACGGGGGACGTGTGACCGGCCCGGGGGCGACGGGCGCGTCGCCGGCCCCGGACCAGCCGGCCCCCACGGGTGACCGGGCGGCCCGCACGGTCGTTGGAAGGCCATGCGCATCCGTATCGGCGTGGTCGTCCTCGCAGTGGCCCTGCTCGTCGCCGCCTTCCTGTCCAGCATCCCGAGCGAGGCCGAGACGGAAGAGGCCTGCCGGCGGGCACTCGACAACACCTCGACGGTCACCGACCGGCCCGACGCCTGCCAGGACGTGTCGGCACGGACGTACCGCACGTTCCTCCTCATGTACGAGCTGAGGGAGGAGGGCCTGGACTGAGGGTCGGCCGCATTTCCCGCTGGATCAGCGCGCGGCGTCAGCCACGGGTACGGGACACGCGGGAGGCCGGTGGCCACGCCCGGCGCACTCGCCGTGCCCTGTACGGCACCCGGCAGGACGACCTGCTCCTGCGGTGGGGTGCGGTCACCGCGTTCCCACCGTCCTGGACTGCCCACCGTCAGGACTGCGCGGTGGGTAACCTGACCTGATGGACAAGGCGTTGGACGACGGGCCGTTCTTCCACGGCACCAAGGCCGAGCTGCGGGCCGGAGATCACCTCACTGCGGGTTTCCGGTCCAACTACCGGCCCGACATCGTGATGAACCACATCTACTTCACCGCGTTGCGCGACGGCGCGGGCCTGGCCGCCGAACTCGCCGCCGGCGACGGCACCCCCCGCGTGTATCTCGTCGAACCGACCGGAAGCTTCGAGAACGACCCCAACGTCACCGACAAGAAGTTCCCCGGCAATCCCACCCGCTCCTACCGCAGCAGGGAACCGCTCCGGATCGTCGGCGAGGTCACCGACTGGACGCGGCAGACACCCGAAGCACTCCAGGCGTGGCGCGACCGGCTGGCCGCCATGCGTCTCGACGGCCGGGCCGAGATCATCAACTGAGGCTGCCGCCCCTCCCGAACGACGGAGCGCCCCTTCCGGCCGAAACAGGAAAGGGCGCTCAGTACCAGGTCGGCGGGGGTGCGTCCCGCCGTGATCGGTAGGCCGTGTGGGACTCGAACCCACAACCAACGGATTAAAAGTCCGCTGCTCTGACCAATTGAGCTAACGGCCCCTGATGGATCACCCCCCGAGCATAGCTGCCCCGAGCCCGGCAGCCGATCGGGTATCGGGTGCCGGGCCGTGGCGCGCCGGGGCCGGGGCGGGTCTCAGGAGGTGGACGGGCGGTCCGGGGTGTCCGGTTTCAGGAACCAGTGGCGGGCCGACGCCAGCCACCAGGTGGCGGCGAAGCCGAGGACGACCAGGACGGCCAGCGGGGCGTAGTTGAACGTCTCCCAGGTGACGGGGGCCACCTGAGGCAGCATGAACAGGACCGTGATCACCGCGACCCAGGTCACCGCGACGATGCCGATGGGCCGGGACCAGCGGCCCAGGTGCCAGGGGCCCGGGGTGAAGTCGTCGCCCCGCAGCAGCCGGAGCAGGGTGGGGATGACGTAGGCGATGTAGAGGCCGATGACGGCGATGGACGTGACGGCGGCGTACGCGGTGACGTTGATCAGGTACGGCAGGCCCAGCGCCAGTGCGCCGAGTGCGGCCAGCCAGACCGCCGCGACGGGGGTGCGGGTACGGGGGCTGACCGTGTGCCAGATACGGGAGAACGGCAGGGCGCCGTCGCGGGAGAAGGCGTAGATCATGCGGCTGTTGGCCGTCACCGACGCCATACCGCAGAACAGCTGGGCGCCGATGACGACGAGCAGCAGCAGTGTGCCCGTCGTGGCGCCGAGCGCGTCCAGCAGGATCTGGGCGGGCGGGGCCCCGGTCGGGGAGGCGAGGGCGCCCTCGTAGGACTGGATGGCGAAGGTGAAACCGAGGAGCAGGACGAAGCCGGCGATCCAGGAGGTCCAGATGGACCGCACGATCCCGCGCGGGCCCGCCACGGCCGCGTCGTGGGTCTCCTCCGTCATGTGGGCGGAGGCGTCGTACCCGGTGAAGGTGTACTGCGCCATCAGCAGGCCGATCATCACCACGTAGAAGCCGCTGCCCCAGCCCGTGTTGTTGACGAACTCGGTGAAGACGAACGACGCCGACCGGTGCGAGTCGGGCACGAAGGTCAGCGCGCCGACGATGACCGCGACACCGACGACGTGCCACCACACGCTGACGTTGTTGAGCACGGCGACGATGCCGACGCCGAAGGTGTTCAGCAGGCCGTGCAGCACCAGGATCGCCGCGAAGAGCAGGATCGTACGGCCCGGAGTGACCTCGAAGCCGAACTGGAGGTTCAGGTACGCCCCGAGGAAGGACGCCGCCCCGAAGTCGATCCCCGCGGTGACGGCCACCTGACCGAGCACGTTGAACCAGCCGGCGAACCAGGCCCACGCCGCCGCCGAGCGCGGTGGGGCGAGGCGGTGGGCCCAGAAGTACAGTCCGGCGGACGTCGGGTACGCCGAACAGATCTCCGCCATCGCCAGGCCGACGAACAGCGTCATCAGGCCCACGCCGACCCATCCCCAGGTGATGAGGACCGGACCGCCGGTGTTCATGCCGAACAGATACAGCGTCAGGCAGCCCGAGAGCACCGAGATGATCGTGAACGAGACCGCGTAGTTGGAGAACGCGGACATCCGGCGTGCGAGGACCTGGGTGTAACCGAGCTGCGCCAGCCGCTCCTCGTCGGAGGTGGGTACGGGTGAGCCCCGGAGGGCATCGGGCGGAGGGTCCGCCGCCACGGCTTCGTCGTTTGTCATGCCCCCAGCGATGCCCGGGCAGGGACGCCGGAAACGCCGCGGGGCCCGCACGCCACCGAAGTGTCGTACGGGCCCCGCGGGCCGACCGGCGGTCAGCCGGTCTCAGCCGTTGCGCTTCCAGCGCGGCTTGTCGTCGCGACGGCCGAAGGTACCGGTGCCGGTACCCGTGCCGGTGCCACCGCGGTGGTCGTCACGACGGCCGGTGGGACGGTCGCCGCCACCGGAGCGGAAGCCGCCCGTGGGGCGGTCGTCGCGGCGGTCACGGTTGAACGGGCGGTCACTGCCGCCGGAGCGGAAGCCACCGGACGGACGGTCGTCGCGGCGGTCACGGTTGAACGCCGGGCGGTCGTTGTCACGGCGCTCGAACGAACGGCCACCGCGGTCGTCACGACGGTCGCCACCACCGGGACGGAAGCCACCGGACGGACGGTCGTCGCGGCGGTCACGGTTGAACGCCGGGCGGTCGTTGTCACGGCGCTCGAACGAACGGCCACCGCGGTCGTCACGACGGTCGCCACCACCGGAGCGGAAGCCACCGGACGGACGGTCGTTGCTGCTGCGGAACGACGGGCGGTCGTTGCTGCCGCGGTAACCCGAGCCACCGGACGGACGGCCGCTGCGCTCGCCGACCCGGTCGTTGCCACCGCGGTAACCCCCGCGGTCGCCGCCACGGTCGTCCCGGCGGTTGAAGTTGCCCCGGTCGTCACGGCGGTCGTCGCGCGCGGCGGGCTGCTCCGGGACGGACACCGCGGCGATGAGCGCGGCCTCGGCCTCGGCGGTGACCTCGGCCACCGCCGCCTCCGGGTCGTCGCCCCGCTCGCGGGCGGCACGGGCGACCAGGCGGTCGGCCTCCTCGCGCAGCTCGACGGCACGGCGCTGGACGCGCTCCAGCTGCTTGGTGAGGTCGGCCGCCTCGCGCTCGGCCTGCTTGGCCGCGTTGTTCGCGGAGTCGGCCTGGACCTCGGTCAGCGAGCGGGCACCGGTGATCTCGGCGACCTCCGGCTCGAAGACGCCCGCGCCCTGCACGATGTGACGCGAGGCGTCGACGCCCGCGTCCTCCATGAGACGGAAGATCTGACGGCGCTGGTGCGGCAGCGCGAGGGAGACGACGACACCGGACTTGCCGGCGCGGGCGGTACGGCCCGAGCGGTGCAGGTAGTCCTTGTGGTCGCCGGCCGGGTCCACGTTCAGGACGAGGTCGATGCCGTCGACGTGGATGCCGCGCGCGGCGACGTCGGTGGCGACCAGGGCGTTGACGTAGCCCTTCTTGAAGTCCTCGAGCACCCGGGTACGGGCGCCCTGCGTCATGCCGCCGTGCAGCGCGTCCGCCTTCACGCCGGACTCGATGAGCTGCTCGGCGATACGGTCGGCGCCCAGCTGGGTGCGGACGAAGATGATCGTGCGGCCCTTGCGGGCGGCGATCGCGGCCGTGACCGGCGCCTTGTCCTTCGGCTTCACGACGAGGACGTGGTGCGACATGGTCGTGACGTTGCCCTGGGCACTGTCGACCTCGTGGGTCACCGGGTTGTGCAGGTACCGCTTGACGAGCGTGCCGATCTCGTTCTCCATGGTGGCGGAGAAGAGCATGCGCTGGCCGCCGCCGGGGATCTGGTCGAGCAGCTCGGTGACCTCGGGCAGGAAGCCCAGGTCGGACATCTGGTCAGCCTCGTCGAGGACCGCGACCTGGACGTTCTCCAGGGAGCAGGCGCCCCGGTTGATGATGTCGCGCAGCCGGCCCGGCGTGGCGACGAGGACGTCGACACCGCGCTCCAGCGCGTAGATCTGGTTGCCCATCGACGTACCGCCGCAGACGACCTTCATCTTCAGGCCGAGCACGTCGCCGTAGGGCTGCAGGGCGTCCGCGACCTGCATCGCGAGCTCACGCGTCGGGGTGAGGATGATCGCGCGGGGCTTCTTCTTCTCGGTGTGGCCGCCGGCCAGCGTGGCCAGTGTCGGCAGACCGAAGGAGAGCGTCTTGCCGGAGCCGGTACGGCCGCGGCCCAGGATGTCCTTGCCGGCCAGGGCGTCCGGGATGGTCGCCGCCTGGATCGGGAAGGGGGCGGTCACACCGTTCTGCGCGAGCTTGCGGACGATGCCCTCGGGCAGTCCGAGCGAGGCGAACGTGAGGGTCGGCTCGGCGTCCTCGGCCTCGGGGGCCTCGGTGCCGACGGCGTCACCGGTGCTGCCGGCGCTCTCGGCGGCGAGGGTCTCCGCGACCGTCTCGGGGGCGGCGGCCGCGACGGCCTCGGCGATCTCGATGACGGCGCTCGTCTCGGCGGCCTCGACGTTCTCGGGCAGGACGGTGTGGTCAGAACTGGAAATTGACATGCGAAATGCGAAACCTTCCGGAGTCTCGGCACGCGCCCATAACTCCGTGTTTTCGCAATGTCGACCGCCTCAATGCGGTCCAGCCACGGCAAGGGAGAGTACGCGCCACACGGCGCTCTTCTGTGTCGGCGCCGGGCAATGGGATCAAACGATCTACTACCATACGCACTCTCCCCCCGTTCGTGCAAACCGGGTCCGCCGGGACGCGCCTCACACCGGCGCGACCTGCGGCGATGCCGCGGGAGTCGCCCACGCCTCGACCCGCTCCGAGGACCCCGCCGCATCACCGCGGAACTGCGCGGCCGGCGAGGCCGAGGGCGGCTCGGGAGGCGGCTGCGAGGGCTCCGGGGAGACCGGCGGCGGGGACGGGGGCGGCTCGGGGGACGACGGCGGGGGCGGCGGCTCGCCGGGACCCGGGACGCTCGGTTCCGGGAGGGGCGGCTGTCCGCCCCGGGTCTCCTCCGGCTGCCCCGGGGCGGGCGGAGGGAGGCTGCCCGCCGGAGTGGCCGGGGGGCCGTCGTGGGACGCGGTCGGCTCCGGTCGGCGCGGGGCGTCACGCTCCGACTGCGCCTCCGCGCGGCCGCCGCCGGACCCGGCCCGCCCGGGACCGCGCACGGTCGCGCCGTCCGGGTGGGCGGACTCACCCCGGGGCCCGGAGGGACGGGGCGGGGCCGGCTGCCCGGCGTCGTGCCCGACACTCATGCAGCCGGTGGACACGGCGATCGTCAGCGCGGTGACGGCTGCCCGGCGGACGCGGGCGGACAAGTGGCGCACGGAACGGCACCTCCGGGGGCGGGGAGACTGCGGAACGAGGGAGAGAGCGATGTGTCCAACTCCCGCGCACCCGCGGGGGACACGCCCCGGCACAACTCCCGCACATGCCTGCGGTCCGTCAGGCCCTCGGTCGCGCGACCCGCCGTCCCGGTCGCCTCAGCCGTACCCCAGCGCGTGCAGACGCTCGTCGTCGATGCCGAAGTGGTGGGCGATCTCGTGCACGACGGTGATCTCGGTCTCGGCGACCACGTCCTCCCGCGTCTCACACATACGCAGGGTCGGCCCCCGGTAGATCGTGATCCGGTCCGGCAGCACCCCGGCGTACCACTCGCCGCGCTCGGTGAGCGGCGTCCCTTCGTAGAGTCCCAGCAGTTCCCGGTCCTCCGCGTCCTCCGGTTCCTCCTCGACGAACACCGCGACGTTGTCCATCAGCCGCATCAGCTCCGGCGGGACCCGGTCGAGGGCCAGGCTCACCAGCTCTTCGAACTCCTCGCGCGTCATCTCCAGCACTCCGCCATTGTCCCGTACGCGACGCCTGAGCGAGTGGCCGTACGTGCCACCCCCGGCTCACGCCTTCCCGAACGTCCGCATGGCCCCCGCCCGGGTGGGCATACGCGCCCAATGGCCCGCGATCCGATCCGCGCCGCACGCGTCCGCGTCCGGCACCTCCACCGCTCCGGCCCCCGCTCCGGCGCGCCGGGCGGCTCCCTCGCCGCCGCCCCCGCGCACCCGTACGCACGCGCGCTCGGCCTGCTCGCGGTCGTCGTGCTGGGGGCGTGGCTGGGCCTGCTGGCCGTCGGCAGCGTGCGTACGCCGGTGGGGCCCATGGACACCACGATGACCCTGCGGCCCTCGCTGACCGGCGGCACCAAGATCAACGTGGCCCCTCTCGGCGCGCTCCAACTGGACTCCCACACCGCCCCCGTCCGGCTCGACGTGGACGTCGACCAGCTGGATCCCGAGCGCTCGCAGGCCCTGGTCAAGCACCCCGAACGGCTCTCCGGGCTCCAGGGCGAGGTGACGGGCGACGTCGCCTCCGGCACCCGCGAACTCGCCGTGCGCTCCTGTGTGGCCGTCGTCTCCGGCGCCACCGCCCTGGGACTCGCCGTCTACCGCCGCCCGCGCCGCGCCCTGGCGGCCGGCGGGCTCGCACTGGCCCTCCTGGCCGCCTCGGGCGTCAGCGCGTACGCCACCTGGAACCCGAAGTCCGTCCTGGAGCCGAAGTTCTCCGGGCTGCTCTCCAGCGCCCCCTCGGTCGTCGGCGACGCGCGCTCGATCGTCACCGACTTCGACGTCTACCAGCAGGAGCTGGCGCGGCTCGTCACCAACGTCACCAAGCTGTACGACGCCACGTCCACGCTCCCCGTGTACCGGCCCGACCCGGCGACCATCCGGGTCCTGCACGTCTCCGACATCCATCTCAACCCGGCTTCCTGGCACATCATCAGCTCGCTCGTGAAGCAGTACGAGATCGACGTGATCATCGACTCCGGCGACACGATGGACCACGGCACGGCCGCCGAGAACGGCTTCCTGGACCCCGTGCAGGACCTCGGCGCCCCCTACGTGTGGGTGCGGGGCAACCACGACTCCGAGGTCACCCAGGCCTATCTGGACGAGCTCGGCAACGTGCACGTCCTCGACCGGGGAAGCGCGGTGGACGTCGCCGGGCTGCGCATCGCCGGCACCGGTGACCCGCAGTTCACCCCGGACCGTTCGCGCACCCCGGGAGGGAAGGCCTCCGAGCAACTGGCGGGCATGCGCCTCGCGTCCGCGCTGCGTGACCAGAAGCGGGCCGGCACCCCGGTCGACATAGCGGTGGCCCACGACCCGGACGCCGCCCGCGAGACGGACGGAACGGTTCCCCTCGTCCTGTCCGGCCACGTGCACCACCGGGTGAACGAGCTGCTGAAGTTCGGTACGCGGCTGAAGGTCGAGGGCTCCACCGGCGGTGGAGGCCTGCGTGCCGTGCAGAACGAGAAGCCGGAGAAGGTGCGGGCCTCGGTCCTCTACCTGGACCGCTCCACCCGGCGCCTGCAGGCCTGGGACGAGATCACCCTGGGCGGTCTCGGACTGACGACCGCCGAGGTCGGCCGCCATCTGCCGGAGGAGAAGCCGACGGGCCGCTCCCCCTCGCCGACCGGCTCCCCGACCTCCCCGTAAACCGTTTTGGCGATACCTCCTGCCATCACATATGCTTCTCACGTCCCCGACGCGCTGGAAAGCGCGCAGGTGGGCCCTTAGCCCTCATCGTCTAGTGGCCCAGGACGCCGCCCTTTCAAGGCGGTAGCACGGGTTCGAATCCCGTTGGGGGCACGCTTTACCGTGTGCGAGACTTGTCTCGCACATTAGCTTGGTCCTGTGGAGCAGTTTGGAGTGCTCGCCACCCTGTCAAGGTGGAGGCCGCGGGTTCAAATCCCGTCAGGACCGCTGCAGCCCTTGTGAGCTGCGTGGCTGGGTAGCTCAGTTGGTACGAGCGATCGCCTGAAAAGCGATAGGTCGCCGGTTCGATCCCGGCCCCAGCCACCACCCGAAGGCCCCGTCCACGGACGGGGCCTTCGCCGTGTCAGGCCACTTCCTCCTCCCGCTCCTCCTGTGCGCGAGCCGTCGTCCCCGCCCCGTCCTCCCGAGCGCGGAGCCCGCCGGACCTACGCCGCCATTCCTGCGCCCCGAGGCCCAGGAGCACCACGGCCACCACAGCCGTGAGCGCGACCGCGTCCGGTACCCGCGCGCCGATCCGCTGGGCCCACTGCTCGACGGCGAACGACGCGTCGACGTCCAGCAGTCCGGGCAGCGCCGTGGTCCCGTCGTACGCGAGGAAGAGCGCCCCGAGCCCGACGAAGAGAAGGCCGGAGAGCAGCGACGTGGTGTGGAGCTCGAAGCGGCCGGCCCGCAGGGTCCGGCCGCGCAGCCAGGCCCGGCGGCCGAGGTCGAAGCGCTCCCAGAGCAGGGCGAGCACGAACAGCGGCAGGGCCATGCCCAGGGCGTAGACGGCGAGCAGCAGGCCGCCGTAGACCGGACTGCCGCTGACGGCCGCCACCGTGAGGACGCTGCCGAGGATGGGGCCCGCGCAGAAGCCGGCCAGTCCGTAGACGGCGCCCAGAGCGTAGACGGAGAGAGCGGTCGTGGGGCGGATCCGGCCGCTGAGGGCCGCCATCCGGCGGGAGGCGAAACCCCTTCCCGCGATCTGGGCGAGACCGAGCCCGATGATCAGCCAGCCGGCGCCGAGGACGAGGGCGTCGCGGTGCCCGTAGAAGATCCGTCCGGCGTACGAGCCCGCCGCACCCAGCGGGACGAGGGTGGTGGCGAGGCCGGCGTAGAAGACGCCGGTGCGGGCCAGCAGCCGGGAGGCGGAGTCGACGGAGTACGCGAAGAAGGCCGGGAGCAGGAGGGCGCTGCACGGGCTGACCAGGGCGAGCAGGCCGCCGAGCAGGGCCGCGACGTAGCCGATGTCGGGCGTCACCGCGCCTCCTCGCCCGCGCTGCCCACGTTGGCCGCCTCGGCCGCGGCCGCCTCGATGGCCTGGGTGAAGACGGCCGTGGGCTGGGCCCCGGCCAGGGGGCGTCCGTTGACGAGGAACGACGGGGTGGAGGTGGCGCCGATCCCGTACGCCTGCTCCTGGTCGCGGCCGATCGCTTCCGCGGCCTGAGGGCTTTCCGTGTCGCGTGCGAAGCGGTCGAGGTCCTTGACCCCGGCCTCCTTCGCGAGGGCCCTGAGCCGGGCCTCGCCGAAGCCCTTCTCCTTGGCGCCGTCGGCGTAGGCGGCCCGGTGGAAGGCCCAGAAGCGGTCCTGCTGTCCGGCGGCCCAGGAGGCACGGGCGGCGGCCTCCGACTCCTCGCCGAAGAGGGGGAAGTTACGCCACTCGATGCGCAGGGTGCCGTTCCGGACGTACTTCTCGACGAGCGCGGGTTCGGTGTCCCGGGCGAACTTCCCGCAGTAACCGCACTGGAAGTCGGCGTACTCGATGAGGACGACGGGGGCGTCCGTGCGGCCCTGGGCCAGCTTGTCCCCGGCCTCGCGCCTGGCGAGCTTCGCCAGTTCCGGGTAGACGTCGTCGTCCGGCGCGGCGGACCCGGCGACGGCGGCGGGTGTGTCGGACGCCGGGACGTCGGGGGCGGTGGCGCGGTACGAGACGAAGCCGAGGAGGCCGGCGGCGAGGACGACGACGGCGCCGAGGGCGAGCGGCTTCTTCGAGGAGGACCGGGACGAGGGACGGGTGGGCATGGGCATGTGGTGCTCCGTGCTGAGGAGGGTGGATGCTGCGGTGGCGGGGGAGGCGTGGCGGCCTACACCCTCAGCACGGACAGTTCTACGGGCGTGGGTGCGGCGGGCCGGGGACCGTGCACGGGGAGACACGCCGGCAGCGGAGCCGGCCCCCGGCCGGCGGCGGCGGGCAGGCCCCACGGGGCGGGCCCCGGCGCCTGGTCCTGAGCGGTACGCGTCCGGGCCGGCAGGGCGGGACCGGTGCCGTCGTGGTCTCCGGTGCGGTCGCAGCCGGGTATGCCGGCGTCCCCTGCGGTGGCCACCACCCCCGTGGCCGGGGTGCCGCCCGCGGCGGCCGCCGGTGCGCAGAGCAGCCCCAGCACGACCGCGAGCACGGCCAGCAGGCTGCACCACTGCGTACGGGACACGGGACCGCCTTGCGCGCGGGGAACGTTGATCAGTTGCCCGGAATGGTACGTGCTGTGATCCCGTGCGCCCGCTCGGTGACTGCCGTCACGGCCGAGCCGCAGGCCCCGGGGCCGGGCTGCGGCACCTCGCCGCGCCGGGCCCCCGGGAACACCCGGACCCGGACGAGCCTCCCCGCGCCGGACCGCAGACCCCGGTCCGACGCCGGCCGTCTCCACGCCGGGACCGCACCACCTCCCGCCCCAGCCCTCACCGCACCAGGGTCACACCACGGCCACCCGGCCCCCGCCCCCACCGCGCCGGGACCGCACCACCACTCGGCCGGACCGTGCAGACCACCGCGGCCCCGCCGCGGCCCCCGCCCGGCGCGCACGCAGGACAGGTCCGACCGCGTGAGCCCGCCGGCACCGTGACGCACCCCGCGTGAAATACGTTCGCCACTCCTCGCGCCCGGGTGAGATCCTGGGGTCCGTATGTCTACTTCCTTCGCCGATCTCCAGACCACGCTCGGGCAGCTCTCGCTCCGCGACGCGCAGCGGCTCGGCCGCCGTCTCGAGGGCACCCGCCGCATCCGCAAGCCCGAGGCCAGGCAGTCCGTGCTGGACGAGATCGCCGCGGAGGCCGGCAAGGCGGCCGAACGCCTCGCCGGGCGCGCCGGGCGGATGCCGGCTCTGTCGTACCCGGAACAGCTTCCGGTCAGCCAGAAGAAGGACGAGATCCTGGAGGCGATACGCGACCACCAGGTCGTGATCGTCGCGGGCGAGACCGGCTCCGGCAAGACCACGCAGATCCCCAAGATCTGCATGGAGCTGGGGCGCGGGGTCCGGGGCATGATCGGGCACACCCAGCCCCGCCGGATCGCCGCCCGTACGGTCGCCGAGCGGATCGCCGAGGAGCTGGACACCCCGCTGGGCGAGGCCGTCGGCTGGAAGGTCCGCTTCACCGACCAGGTGAACCCGGACGCGACCTTCGTGAAGCTGATGACGGACGGCATCCTGCTGGCCGAGATCCAGACGGACCGCGAGCTCCTCGCCTACGACACGATCATCATCGACGAGGCCCACGAGCGGTCGCTGAACATCGACTTCCTGCTGGGCTACCTCGCCCGGCTGCTGCCCAGGCGCCCCGACCTCAAGGTCGTCATCACGTCGGCGACCATCGACCCGGGGCGCTTCGCCAGACACTTCGGCGAGGCGCCCGTCGTGGAGGTCAGCGGGCGTACGTATCCGGTGGAGGTGCGCTACCGGCCGCTCCTGGAGGAGGACAGCGAGGACTCCGACCGCGACCAGATCACCGCGATCTGCGAGGCGGTGGACGAGCTCGGCTCCGAAGGCCCCGGAGACGTGCTGGTCTTCCTCTCCGGGGAGCGCGAGATCCGCGACACGGCGGACGCGCTGAACAAGCGCGGTCTCAGGAACACCGAGGTCCTCCCCCTCTACGCGCGCCTCTCGCACGCCGAGCAGCACCGCGTGTTCCAGCGCCACACCGGACGCAGGATCGTGCTGGCGACGAACGTCGCGGAGACCTCGCTGACCGTCCCCGGCATCAAGTACGTGATCGACCCGGGCACCGCCCGCATCTCCCGCTACAGCCACCGCACCAAGGTCCAGCGGCTGCCGATCGAGCGCATCTCCCAGGCCAGCGCCAACCAGCGCAAGGGCCGCTGCGGCCGCACCTCGGACGGTATCTGCATCCGGCTGTACTCCGAGGACGACTTCCTGACCCGTCCGGAGTTCACCGACCCCGAGATCCTGCGGACGAACCTGGCCTCCGTCATCCTCCAGATGACCGCGGCCGGCCTGGGCGACATCGAGAAGTTCCCCTTCATCGATCCGCCGGACCACCGCAACATCCGGGACGGCATCCAGCTGCTCCAGGAGCTCGGCGCGCTCGAGACGGCCGAGAAGACCCCGCAGGAGGGGAAGCGGGCCCAGCGCCTCACCCCGCTGGGCCGCAAGCTCTCCCAGCTGCCGGTGGACCCGCGCCTGGCCCGCATGGTCGTGGAGGCGGACCGCAACGGCTGCGTCCGCGAGGTCATGGTCATCGCCGCCGCGCTCTCCATCCAGGACCCGCGCGAGCGGCCCGCGGAGAAGCAGACCCAGGCCGACCAGCACCACGCCCGCTTCAAGGACGAGACGTCCGACTTCCTGGCGTTCCTGAACCTGTGGCGCTACGTCCGGGAGCAGCAGAAGGAGCGGGGCTCCTCCAGCTTCCGCCGTATGTGCAAGCAGGAGTACCTCAACTTCCTGCGCATCCGCGAGTGGCAGGACATCTACGCGCAGCTGCGCACGGTCGCCAAGCAGATGGGCATGCATCTCGAGGACTCCTCGGCGGACCTGGCCGCGCCCGAGCAGTCGGTGCACACCTCCCTGCTGGCGGGACTGCTGTCGCACATCGGGCTGAAGGACACCGAGAAGAACGAGTACCTGGGCGCCCGCAGTGCGAAGTTCGCGATCTTCCCCGGGTCCGCGCTCTTCAAGAAGCAGCCGCGTTTCGTGATGTCGGCCGAGCTCGTGGAGACCTCCCGTCTCTGGGCGCGGGTGAACGCCAAGGTCGAGCCGGAGTGGATCGAACCGCTGGCGCAGCACCTGCTGAAGCGGACCTACAGCGAGCCGCACTGGGAGAAGGACCAGGCGGCGGTCATGGCGTACGAGCGGGTCACTCTCTACGGAGTACCGATCGTCGCCCAGCGCAAGATCAATTTCGGCCGGATCGACCCGGAGGCGTCGCGGGATCTCTTCATCCGGAACGCCCTGGTCGAGGGTGACTGGCGCACCCCTCACCAGTTCTTCCATGACAATCGCAAACTCCTCGGCGAGGTCGAGGAGTTGGAGCACCGTGCCCGGCGCCGCGACATCCTGGTGGACGACGAGACGCTCTTCGATTTCTACGATCAGCGGATTCCGGAGCACATCGTCTCCGGGGCGCACTTCGACTCCTGGTGGAAGCACAAGCGCCGCGACGAGCCCGACGCGCTCGACTTCGAGCGCTCGATGCTCATCAACGAGAAGGCCGGGGCCGTCACCAAGGACGACTACCCGGACTCCTGGCGCCAGGGAAGGCTCAAGTTCCGGGTGACGTACCAGTTCGAGCCGGGCGCGGACGCCGACGGCGTGACCGTCCACATCCCGCTCCAGGTGCTCAACCAGGTCACCACGGAGGGTTTCGACTGGCAGATCCCGGGGTTGCGCGAAGAGGTGGTCACCGAGCTCATCCGCTCGCTGCCCAAGCCGATCCGCCGGCACTACGTCCCCGCCCCGAACTACGCGGCGAAGTTCCTCGACCGGGCCGTCCCGCTGCAGGAGCCGCTGCCGTTCACCCTCGCCCGGGAACTCCAGCGGATGGTCGGTGTTCCGGTCACGGCGGAGGACTTCGACCTGTCCCGCGTGCCGGACCATCTGAAGATCACCTTCCGGATCGTCGACGAACGGCGTCGCAAGGTCGCCGAGGACAAGGACCTGGAGGCGCTGAAGGTCCGGCTGCGCCCCAAGGCCCGCAAGGCGCTTTCCGAGGCCGCGGCGGCCACCGCCGGGCCCTCGGGCGGGTCCGTCGAGCGTTCGGGCCTCACGGACTGGACGATCGGCACCCTGAACCGGGTCTTCGAGACCCGGCGGGCCGGCCAGCCCGTGAAGGCCTACCCGGCCCTCGTGGACCAGGGTGAGAGCGTTGCCGTACGGCTCTTCGACACGGAGGCCGAGCAGCAGCAGGCGATGTGGCGGGGTACCCGGAAGCTGATCCTGCTCAACATCCCGGTCAATCCGGCGAAGTTCGCCTCGGACACGCTCACCAACCAGCAGAAGCTGGCACTGTCGCGCAATCCGCACGGCTCCGTCCAGGCGCTCTTCGACGACTGCGCGACGGCGGCGGCGGACCGGCTGATCGCCGCGCACGGCGGTCCGGCGTGGGACGAGGCGTCGTTCCGCGCGCTGTACGAGAAGGTCCGCGCGGACCTGGTGGACCTGACCGTCCGCACGATCGGGCAGGTGCAGCAGATCCTGGCGGCCTGGCAGGCGTGCGAGCGCCGGCTGAAGGCCACGAACAGCCTGGTCCTGATCAACAACGTCACGGACGTCCGCGATCACCTCGCCCGTCTCGTACCGCCCGGATTCGTCACCGCGACCGGACTGCGCAGGCTGCCCGACCTGATGCGCTATCTGGTCGCGGAGGACCGCCGTCTCCAGCAGATGCCGACGAACGTCCAGCGCGACACCACGCGCATGGAGAAGGTCCACGAGATGCAGGACGAGTACGCCTGGCTGCTGGAGCAGCTGCCGCAGGGGCGGCCCGTCCCGCAGGAGGTGCTGGACATCCGGTGGATGATCGAGGAGCTCCGGGTGAGCTACTTCGCCCACGCCCTGGGGACGGCACAGCCGGTCTCGGACAAGCGGATCGTGAAGGCGATCGACGCGGCCGCACCGTGATCCGGCCCGGCGGCACCCCTCCTCGGAGCCGGCGTGCGACGGTTCTCCGTACGGCCGCCGTACGGGGAACCGGGCCACCGCAGGGCTGTTGCCGGACCTCCGCGGGGCTGTAGCGCTCCCGCCACCCAGAGTGAGTTCGACCTGGCCCTCGCACCTCCTGTACAGTCTGTCTTCGCAGCCAGCCGCAAGGCAGCAGCGAAAACCTGGTCCTGTGGAGCAGTTTGGAGTGCTCGCCACCCTGTCAAGGTGGAGGCCGCGGGTTCAAATCCCGTCAGGACCGCAGTAGACGAAAGCCCGGATCCCCTGGATCCGGGCTTTCGTGCGTCTTGACGGCCGGATCCGACACGGGTAACCCGTAGGACAGAGGCCGCCCTGGTTCCGGTGCGGGACGGCCGGGTCCTCCGGGAGGTCGCCCGCATGCCTGCACCCACGGCACGGCACAAGACCCGCGCGCTGCTGCGCGCCCACCTGGCGGCCGCGTCCGGCTACCGCCACCTCACCCGCAACTGCCCGGTCTGCCATCGCCTCCAGGCGCTCGCCATGGAGCCCCTGACGCCCCCTCAGCCGCCGTACGTGCACTCCGGGCCGCGCAACGCGCCGGACCCGCCTTCGGCCCCCTGGACGCCCGTCGGTGCGGCGGAAGGACCGGCCGAGGCGACCGCCCGCCCACCCCGCGCCACCGCCGAGGGCGGGGACGAGCCCCCACGGGGGCACGAGGACCGGAAAGGGGACCGGAACGACCACCCCGCCCCCCGCCCGCCCGGCGGCCGAAGCCCCTCCACGACATGACGGACAGCCGCAGTCGTACGCCTCCGAGGGGTGGAAGGCTCAGGGAGGAGGGGTCCCGCCGGTGTGACGGGAGTCACCGAATTGGTTTTGCCAGGGGGGCACTTTACGCACTTCCTACAACGGGCGAATTTAATATGTGCAATTGCACTCCTTCGGGAGCACATCCCGGACCGTTCCCACCGAGCCCTCCCACGCCGCCGGGCCCCGGACGAACAGCCCCGAACAGGCACGCCCACACCCGCACACGGGCCGCCGGGAAACCGACCCGTCGGCCTGTTGTCGGCCCGTCGGAGCACCGGGGGCCGGCTACGGAACGGCAACGCGGCGGGCACCGGCCCACGCGGCGGCAGACAGCCTCCGGAAGGGGAGCCGGACCCGAGCGGGCGCCGGACATCCACGAGGGGAGGCCCTGGGGCACAAAAAAGATCGCGCTGGACCCGGCGGAGTCCAGCGCGATCGAACGACGCACCCGTGAGTCACAGGTATGACGCCCGTTGGGGCGGGCGTCCGTCATGTGGAGCTATGAGTGGGTACCGGGGGCTGGGGGGCCCTTCGGCAGCCCTGTGATGCTGCGGCGACAGGGGTGTGTCAGGCCTCGCTGCGCTGCTGCGGAATACCCGCAAGCAGTGCGCGGACCTCTGCCTCGCGGTACCGGCGATGCCCACCGAGCGTGCGGATGGACGTGAGCTTGCCAGCCTTGGCCCAACGGGTGACCGTCTTCGGGTCCACGCGGAACATCGTGGCAACCTCAGCCGGGGTCAGCAGCGGCTCGGCATCAGGGGTGCGAGCGGTCATGAGCGGCCTCCTCGGGAGAACCGAACCTTCTCGGTTCTTTCCTCTAAATTCTGCACCTTGACCCGCGTTGCCCGAAATGACGGACGCGGGCCGAGTCGGTTATAGGACGAACGGCTTGTCCTCGGCACTACAACTACACCATCCGTCCAGCCACGTCGGCCAAACCGATGGAATTGCCCTCCCAGGTGTTCATCAGCGACGGAAGCCGATGGACCATGCCATAGCGGACAGTCACGCTCCAGTGACGATCAGTCACAGAGCGATCAGGAGTCGTCAGAAGTCGTCAGACCCCCCATAGCGTGCAATGCTGAGCATTCCACCCATAGTTGGGCGGACAGAGTCTCCCCAGGACCCCTTGTCCTATTTTGGCATGAGGAGTAGGGAAGGACGCAAGGGCCCCGTTAGTGCTATCCATCACGCTTGAGGCAAAGGCCCGGTTCGGGACGTAGGTCCCGAACTCCGCCGGTCCACCTCCGGCCCCACCTGTTACACGCGTCACACAGGGCGTTCGGTTCACTGACCGTCAGTTCCCCTCAGGACATCTCCGTTCACCTCCACCCGAGCCTTCCGCCGCCCCGCGGGTTCTCCCGGGGCCCTCCCCCCGGGGGACCGAAACCCGCCGGGAGCTCTCGGCGCCCTGGATGCCGGACACCGTGCAGGATGTCTCTTCCCTCCCGATCGCCTGTCTATGCGACGGTTACGGGCACTTCACACTGCTTTCCCGCCGGAACCCGTCCCCGATGTCCCCGGGGACCGGCACGCGGCTCGGACACGGTGCACCTCAGACGCAGGAACCTCCGTGTCCCGACTCCCGGGGACGCCCAGCCACCGCGGCGAGGGGCGTGGCCGTCGCCGCGCGCCCGCCGGGGACGCCCTCAGTTGGCCGACTGCCGGTCCCGTACGGCCCGCCACCGCTCGGCGAGACGCCCGTACGCCACCCCCGCCGCGTCGGTGTCCCCGGACCGAAGTGCCGTGATGCCCTCGGCGACGTCCGCCGCCGAGCGGTCCCCCGCCAGCTGGTCGCCGGACAGCGCGTACACCAGGCCGCCGTAGTCCAGCTCGACCATGGCGTGCGGATGGAACTCCTCCAGCCAGCGCCCCACGTCCACCAGCCCCTCCGCGAGGGGCCCCTCGTCGACCGTCTCCCGCAGCGTCTTGAGCGCCCGCGCCAGCCGGCGCCGCGCCTGCACCATCGGCGTGCGGTAGCGCAGCAGGGGGCGGACCCCCTCCCCGTCCCGCGCCACGTACTCGCGCTCCTCGTCGTCGAACAGGACGAACCAGCGGACCGGGACGTGCCACACCGTGGTCCGGATCCAGGGACGGGCGTCCGGGTTCCGCTCCGCCCAGCGCTCGTAGTCCGCGGCCGCCTGACCCCGCACCACCGGCGGGAGCACCGCGTCCAGCACAGTGGCCGGAAACAGACCCCCCAGTTCGTCCAGCGCCATCCAGCCCCGCATCCGCGTCCGCCAGGGGCAGACGCACACGACCCCGTCCACGTCCGCGACGAAGGCGTCCCCGCTCTCGTGCACGGGCACGCCCACGGGCGGAGTGGGCACCAAGTCGGCCAGTGACCGCCGCAGTTCGTCCTGGGCGGTAGGCAGGTCGGTCCGCCGGGCGTAGCGCGCCCAGTGGGCGCGCTCGGGCTCGGGGAAGGCCGCGAGCGGCTCGTACACCCGCAGGTAGGACGCGTAAGGGACAACCACAGAGGACACCACCGGCATGCGGCAGATCGTGCCACGCCTGTACTCCGCAGGGGGGTGATCCCGGGCACTCCGAGGGATCTACGGGCCCGTAGGACTTACAGTCTTGCCCAGTCGGACCGGCCGTGCCGGCCGGTCCGAGGCCCTCCCCACCTTCAGGAGGGTCTTCCGCCGCTTCGTACTTGGGAGTCACCACAGTGACCGATGTGACCGGCGTGCCTGGCGATGTACTGCGAACCCTGTTCCACTCGGATCAGGGGGGTCACGAGCAGGTCGTGATCTGCCAGGACCGTGCCACCGGCCTCAAGGCCGTCATCGCCCTCCACTCCACCGCCCTGGGCCCCGCCCTCGGCGGCACCCGCTTCTACCCCTACGCCACCGAGGCCGAGGCCGTCGAGGACGCGCTGAACCTGTCGCGCGGCATGTCCTACAAGAACGCCCTGGCCGGCCTCGACCACGGCGGTGGCAAGGCCGTGATCATCGGCGACCCCGCGCTCATCAAGACGGACGAACTGCTGCTCGCCTACGGCCGGTTCGTGGCCTCGCTCGGCGGACGCTACGTGACCGCCTGTGACGTCGGCACCTATGTCGCCGACATGGACGTCGTCGCCCGGGAGTGCCGCTGGACCACCGGCCGCTCGCCCGAGAACGGCGGTGCCGGCGACTCCTCCGTGCTGACCGCCTTCGGTGTCTTCCAGGGGATGCGCGCCTCCGCCCAGCACCTGTGGGGCGACCCGACCCTGCGAGGCCGCAAGGTCGGTGTCGCCGGCGTCGGCAAGGTGGGCCGCCACCTGGTCGAGCACCTGCTCAGCGACGGCGCCCACGTCGTGGTGACGGACGTCAGCGAGGAGTCCGTACGCCGGATCACCGAACTGCACCCGGAGGTCGCCGTCGCCGCGGACACGGACGCGCTGATCCGCACGGAGGGCCTCGACATCTACGCCCCGTGCGCGCTCGGCGGTGCGCTGAACGACACGACGGTCCCCGTACTGACCGCGAAGGTGGTGTGCGGCGCGGCCAACAACCAGCTCGCCCACCCCGGTGTGGAGAAGGACCTTGCCGACCGCTCGGTCCTGTACGCACCGGACTACGTGGTGAACGCCGGTGGCGTGATCCAGGTCGCGGACGAGCTCCACGGTTTCGACTTCGACCGGTGCCGCGCCAAGGCCGCGAGGATCTTCGACACCACGCTGGCCATATTCGCACGTGCGAAGGCCGACGGTATCCCGCCGGCCGCCGCCGCGGACCGGATCGCCGAACAGCGGATGGCCGAGGCCCGCGGCCGCTGAGGCGTCACCGCCGACGGATCCCCCGCGGGACACCACCGGTCCGGGCGCCGGTCACCGGGCCGTCGCCCGGGCCGGGCCCGGACCGGTGACCGGCACGCCCCCGGCTCCCCACGCCCGCCCGGCCCCACCCCGCCGGACGGGCGTGGGGAGCCGGGACGGAGGCCTGGGAGGGTCCGTCGAGGGCCGGGAGCGCGAGGGGAGACAAGACTCACTCCGGTCGGCGGGTCGGCCGCCGGCAAGAGGTTAAACTCGCTGTTGACCAGCGAGGACGGGCTCCTCCACGGTCCTGCGGCAAGGCACGTGATGCGGGCGGCGTACCGTATGGCCGAGGAAGCAGGTACCGTTAAAGCCACGGGCGCGGTCTCTCAGCCGAGAGTCCGTCCCGAAACATGAACGCGTGTCAAGACTCTGGGGCCGTCGAGCCCCGTCACCGAGGGGGTCGAGCCATGGGGCGCGGCCGGGCAAAGGCCAAGCAGACCAAGGTCGCCCGCCAGCTGAAGTACAGCAGCGGCGGGACTGACCTGTCGCGTCTGGCCAATGAGCTGGGCGCATCGCCTTCGAGTCAGCCACCGAACGCTGAGCCGTTCGAGGACGACGACGAGGAAGATGACCCGTACGCACAGTACGCGGATCTGTACAACGACGACGAGGACGCGGACGAGGACGGCCGGTCCGGTCCGTCGTCACAGCGCCGCGGCGCTTGACCTCGCGCTGACACATCAACCCGGTCCGGGCCTGCCCGGACCGGGTTCTGTGCTGTCCAGGTCCGGACGGGTGGTGCGGGGCCGCGTCCGCCGGCCCCGGTAGGTACCGGGCCGACGGACGCGACGTCAGCTCGTCACCGGGCGTAGTCGCCGGTCAGGGCGGCGCCCGTGGCGTGGTCACCGCGGTCGGTGATCTCACCGGCGACCCAGGAGTCCACCCCCCGGTCGGCCAGCGTCGTCAGCGCCACGTCGACGGAGTCGGCGGGCACGATCGCGATCATGCCGACACCCATGTTGAGCGTCTTCTCCAGCTCCAGCCGTTCGACCTTCCCGGCCTTGCCGACCAGGTCGAACACGGCACCGGGCGTCCAGGTGGACCGGTCGACGGTGGCGTGCAGCCCGTCCGGTACGACGCGGGCCAGGTTGTTGGCCAGCCCACCGCCCGTGACGTGACTGAAGCCGTGCACCTCGGTCGTACGCGTCAGGGCCAGGCAGTCGAGGGAGTAGATCCGCGTGGGCTCGAGAAGCTCCTCCCCGAGCGTCCTGCCGAACTCCTCGACCTGCCGGTCCAGGGACCAGCCGGCCCGGTCGAAGACCACATGGCGCACCAGCGAGTACCCGTTGGAGTGAAGACCGGAGGACGCCATCGCGATCACGGCGTCACCCTTACGGATACGGTCCGGGCCGAGCAGCCGGTCGGCCTCGACCACGCCCGTACCGGCGCCCGCCACATCGAAGTCGTCCGGGCCGAGCAGGCCCGGGTGCTCCGCCGTCTCGCCGCCGACCAGGGCGCAGCCCGCCAGGACGCAGCCCTCGGCGATGCCCTTCACGATGGACGCGACGCGCTCGGGGTGCACCTTGCCGACACAGATGTAGTCGGTCATGAAGAGCGGCTCGGCACCGCAGACGACCAGGTCGTCGACGACCATGCCCACCAGGTCGTGGCCGATGGTGTCGTACACGCCCATCTGCCGGGCCAGATCGACCTTGGTACCGACACCGTCGGTGGCGGAGGCGAGCAGCGGGCGCTCGTAGCGCTTGAGCGCCGAGGCGTCGAAGAGGCCGGCGAAGCCGCCCAGGCCGCCGAGGCCCGCGACCTCGGGGCGCTGCGTCTTCTTCACCCACTCCTTCATCAGCTCGACGGCGCGGTCACCGGCTTCGATGTCGACGCCCGCCGCCGCGTAGGAAGCACCTGTTGTCTCAGACATTGCCCGGGATCTTTCGTGTGGGAGTACGGGGCTGGTGGGGACGGAGCCGGCCGGTCCGCGTCACGGACGGCGCAGCGCGTCGGCCGCCGCGGTCCCGGCGGGGCCGGCCGCCAGCTCGGTCTCCAGCAGCTGCTTGCCCAGCAGCTCCGGGTCGGGGAGCTCCATCGGGTATTCGCCGTCGAAGCAGGCGCGGCAGAGGTTGGGTTTGGCGATCGTCGTCGCCTCGACCATCGCGTCCAGCGAGATGTACGCGAGCGAGTCCGCACCCATGGAGGTGGCGATCTCGTCGACCGTCATGCCGTTGGCGATCAGCTCGGCACGCGTCGCGAAGTCGATGCCGAAGAAGCAGGGCCACTTCACGGGCGGGGACGAGATCCGGATGTGGATCTCGGCGGCGCCGGCCTCGCGGAGCATGCGGACCAGGGCGCGCTGGGTGTTGCCGCGGACGATCGAGTCGTCGACGACCACCAGGCGCTTGCCCTTGATGACTTCCTTGAGCGGGTTCAGCTTGAGGCGGATGCCGAGCTGGCGGATGGTCTGCGACGGCTGGATGAACGTCCGGCCGACGTAGGCGTTCTTGACCAGTCCGGCCCCGAACGGGATACCGCTCGCCTCGGCGTACCCGATGGCCGCGGGGGTGCCCGATTCCGGCGTCGCTATGACCAGGTCGGCCTCGACCGGCGCTTCGGCGGCGAGCTTCCGGCCCATCTCCACGCGGGAGAGGTAGACGTTCCGGCCGGCGATGTCGGTGTCGGGGCGGGCCAGGTAGACGTACTCGAAGACGCAGCCCTTGGGCTTCGCTTCTGCGAATCGAGAGGTGCGCAGGCCGTTCTCGTCGATGGCGATGAGCTCGCCCGGCTCGATCTCACGCACGTAGCTGGCGCCGCAGATGTCGAGGGCGGCGGACTCGGAGGCCACCACCCAGCCGCGCTCCAGCCGGCCGAGGACCAGGGGGCGGATGCCCTGCGGGTCACGGGCCGCGTAGAGCGTGTGCTCGTCCATGAAGACGAGCGAGAAGGCGCCCTTGACCTCGGGAAGCACCTTCGCGGCGGCTTCCTCGACGGTGAGCGGCTTGTCCTCCTCGTCCCGCTGGCCGGCGAGCAGAGCGGTCACCAGGTCGGTGTCGTTCGTCGCGGCGACCCGGGTGGTCCGGCCGTCCTTGCGGGGAAGGTCGGCCACCATCTCGGCGAGCTGGGCCGTGTTCACCAGGTTGCCGTTGTGTCCCAGGGCGATCGAGCCGTGCGCGGTGGCACGGAACGTCGGCTGCGCGTTCTCCCACACCGAGGCACCGGTGGTGGAGTAACGGGCATGACCGACCGCGATATGGCCCTGGAGCGAACCCAGAGACGTTTCGTCGAAGACCTGCGAGACCAGTCCCATGTCCTTGAAGACCAGGATCTGGGACCCGTTGCTCACTGCGATGCCCGCGGACTCCTGTCCACGGTGCTGCAGGGCATACAGTCCGAAATAGGTGAGCTTGGCGACCTCTTCGCCCGGAGCCCAGACACCGAAGACGCCGCAAGCGTCCTGGGGGCCTTTCTCTCCGGGGAGCAGGTCGTGGTTGAGTCGTCCATCACCACGAGGCACGCCACCGAGTGTAGGCGAGATCGACCACCGGTCCGAATTGGGTGGCCGCCCGGCGGGCGCCCCGGCCGGCAGGGCGGAGCGCTTCTCCCGGCGGTCCGGCCCGGCACCGGCACGTCACCCGGAGTGATCGCGGTCGGGTTCCCGAACGCCGTCCTCGGGAGGGTGAGGGCCCCCGGCGCCCGGCGGAAAGGCGTTACCGGCGGGTCGGGCCCGCCGGTGGCCGCGCTCCCGGAACGGCTCGCTCGTGGCACTCCGTGAGCCGGAACGTCCGGCAGCGGGGACGGCGGCGGCCCACCCGCTCCGTGGCGAGCCTCACACCGCGCGGCCGCGGGCGGAAGGCCTGCGGGCCACTCCCCGCCCCTGCTCCCGTACCGGCGAAAAGGACGGAACGCGCAGAACGGCTGTCACGGCGTGACCGGTCGGAACGTAGCGGACGGGTGGAAAGGGCGGAACGGCGACGAGATGCGCGAGCGCCCCGGCTGCGGACCGGGCCGGTTGGCGCAGGCGCTGCTCAGCCGCTGCACCGGGGTGGACGTGTCGGTGCGGGCGCCGGCCGTCGCCCCGCACGGGGTCGGGCTGGACCGCGGCCGGTGCCGCGCCGTCCGCGGAAGGCACGCACGCCGTCCCGGCACCGAGTTCGTCTGCGGCGGCGGCCAGGAACGACGCGCTTCCACCCTCCGCGCAGGGGCGGCCACGCACCCGCCTGTTCGTGTACTGGCGGGCTCCCGGCGTTCACGGCATGCGGGCGATCCGGTCCGCGGTCAGTCCTCGTCCGCCGGGGCGGACGCGTGGAGCCCCTCGCCGTTCGCCGCCTCGACCGACAGCGAGCGGTGGTCGATCCCGTACGTCGTCCTCCCCTCCAGGACGCGGAGCAGCGCACGCTCCAGTTCCATCTGCGGCCCCGGGCACATCTTCCGGGTGGAGGCGAGCGGTCCGAAGGTGATCGTGGAGCCGGAGACCGTCGCCCGGCCGTGGAAGGAGTTGCAGCCGAGGCCTCCCCGTACGGTGCCGTCCTCGCCGAAGGTGAGGTGCGCCGCGCCGTCCGTGCCCGGGGGCAGGGAGGTGGCGGTGCTCCCGGAGGTCAGCCCGGTCACCTTCCAGGCGGTGCCGGTGAGCGGAGCCGGTGGCTGCTCGACGAGGGCGACGGAGTCGCCCCGTGCCGTGGTCAGGGCCAGCGTCCTACGCTCGCCGCTGCCCGCCGTGTCGGCCTGGAGCTCACCGCGGAAGGCACGGCCCAGGGCCTCCTCGAAGCGCTGGACGTCCCTCTCGCAGCCCATCTCGGTGGTGGTGGCCGGGCCGACGGTGACCTTGGCGCCGTCGACGCGGGCCTCGGCGGTGAACCGGTTGCAGCCCAGACTTCCGGTGGCCCTCCCCTTCGTGTCGATCACGAGATGGGCGCCGGCCGGTGCGGGCGTCTTCCTCCCGTCGACGGTCAGGGAGGAGACCGTCCAGTGGACACCGGTCAGGGGCGGCTCCGTCCGTACGGTGCCGCTGCCGCCCCCGGATGCGCCGGATCCCGCTCCGGATCCGGACTCCGTACCGCAGGCGGCCAGGGTGAGGAGGGCCAGGACGCTGACGACGATCCGTGGTGTGTGCATGGCGATGGGACGGGCCGGCCGGGCGATCCGGTTCCCCTCAGCGCATCAGCGGGAGCAGCGGGCCGAGGTCGGCCCGCTCCCCACCGGCGCTGACCTGCGCCGCTTCCAGCGCCTGCGCCCACCCCGTACGGCCGGTCGCCAGCCGGGCCCAGGTGAGCGGGTCCGTCTCCACCACGTTGGGCGGTGTGCCCCGGGTGTGCTTGGGACCGCCGATGCACTGGACGACGGCGAACGGCGGGACGCGTACCTCGACGGAGCCGCCGGGCGCCCGGTCCGCGAGCGCGTCGGCGAGCAGCCGGGTGCAGGTGGCGAGGGCCTGACGGTCGTACGGGATGTCGAGGCCGGTCGCCCGGTGCAGATCGTCGGTGTGGACGACGAGTTCGACGGTGCGGGTGACCAGGAAGTCACCCAGCCGCATCGTCCCCGCCCGGGTCGTCACCAGCCGGTCACCGGCCGCGGGGACCAGCTCCGCGAACCGGGCGGCGGTCTCCGCGTACAGCGCGCCCAGGTCGGGCCGGTCCGTGGCCAGGTCCTGGGTGTGGCCGGCGATCTCCGCCGCGTCCCCGGCGGTGGAGAACGGCCACTCCAGCAGGGTGACCTCCGGCTTGGGACCGCCGGCCGGCTCCGGCAGCTCCATGGCCCGGCTGACCCGCTCCAGGGCCGTCGTGATGTGCGCCGCGAGGTCGCGTACGGTCCACTCCCCCAGCCCGGGCAGGGTCAGCTGCTCGGGCGTCAGGGCGGCGACGCCGTCCTTCACGTGGGCGAACTGGGCCAGGACCGCGGTCCGGACCTTGGAGACGTCGTAGGCGCGCGGGCGCTTCTTGGCCGGGGGCATGGGGGCGAGACTAGCTCGATCGTTGCCCCCGGGTCCGGACAGTCGGTCGTGGTCGGTCGCTCGTACGAGTAACCGCCCTACGTGCGGGCGGCGTTCGGCCGAGCAGGGGAGCCGGCCGAGGAACACGCGAGCTCGGCACGGAGGCCGTGCGGATGAGCCTGTCGCGTCCTGCTGTCCGGCAGGCGCCGCCGGACGGAGGGGACGTCCGGGACACGCCCTGGCGTCAGCCGGTGCCGGCGGGCTCCCCCGCCGTGAAGGTCTCCCCTCCGGCCGGCACACCGACCCCCCGCCAGGTGAACGGGATCCCCCGCGCCACGCCGAGGTCAGGGTGGTCCATCAGCTGGAAGTGCAGGTGCGGCTCGGTGGAGTTGCCGGAGTTGCCGCAGCGCGCGAGCTGCCGGCCGGCCCGGACGGTGTCCCCCGCCTTCACCAGGAGGGAGCTGCGCCGGAGATGGGCGTACGCGGCGTAGACACCGTCCCCGAGGTCGAGGACGACGTGGTTGCCGACGACCCTGCGCGCGCCGGCCAGGTCCCGGACGGTTGCCTCGGCCAGCAGGAGGTAAGGCCTGTCCCGCACTTCCCGGTGGATCAGCGTGCGGCGTCAGATGCGGGGCATCGCAAGGCGGAGGGACGTCCGCATACTGGATGTATGGGGACGTTCCGACAACGCGGCGAGGTGCCGTAGCTGTCGTCGCACGCCCGCCGGGAACTGCGGGACAGGCCTTAGGCCAGCGCAGGGCCGGAATCACGGCTGGGGTGGTCGCGCTGCCCGTCGCTCGCGTGCACCACCGTGGCGTCCGCCACGGCGACGACGGGAGCGCCGAAGGCCGGGAAGTCGCGGTTCGGGCGGGCGACCGGCCACAGCCACCGGAACGCCGGGCGGCTCCCCTCCTCCGGATCGGCGACGAGGTCGATCGCGTACGTCTGCCCGTAGCCCTGGGTGCCGTGGCTGAGCATCCTGTCGGCGGGACTGTTGCGCGCGGTCCAGCGGCCGGTCACGGGCGGTCCGGTCTCCACGGCGGGCCGGGCCTTCGCCAGGCCGGCCCGGCTGCGGCGGTTCACCAGGACCCCGATGGCCACGGCGGCCGCCGCGGGGACGAAGGCCGCCCCGTACGGAAACGGCGGATCGCCGAGGAGGCTCACCGGCACCAGGGCCAGGAAGGCGAGCCAGCAGCAGCGGTACAGCAGCATCGCGGCCTTACGTACGGGCATGGTGTCCCTCCTTGCTCTCGGCGTCCACGGCGTACGGGTCTCAGGGCCGGGCGGCCGTGAGCACCACCAGCAGCGGCACGACCCGCGCACCCGGCACCTCGTACCGCCCCCGGCCCGCCGTCTGCAGCCAGCCCGCGGCCGTGAGCAGACGCAGATGGTGGTAGATCTGGCCGGTGGTGCCCGTCTCGTCCAGCCCGGCCAGCTCCGCGGCGGTGCGGCGGCCGCCGAGGATCTCGCGGAGTAACCGCAGCCGCACCGGGTGGCCGAGGGCGGCCAGGGGCTCGGCGGCCTCCGACCAGTCCGGGCGGTCCTCGTCCGCACCCAGCAGCCCCGCGGTGAGAGCGCCGTACTGCCACTCGTACCGCTCGCCGGCCGGAAGCCGGACGGCGCCGGTGAACAGCACCCCGCCGTCGGCGGCGGCGTCCCCGACCCTGTCGAGCTGGTCCTTCAGCCCGTCCAGCGCCCAGAAGTCGCCGTCCCCCAGCTCGGGGGCTCCTCGGTCCCCGGCCGATTCCAGTGCCGCGATCCGGCGCTCCAGCTCGGCCACACGTTCCTCGAGCTCCATGACCACCACCTTACGTAGTTACGTAATGTTCATCAACAGGTAGCGCGCCGCACGTCGAAGCCCCCGCCAGGTCGACCCGGGCGGGGGCTTCGGAGCAGGCGGAACTAGGCGAACAGACCCTTCAGGGTCCCCTCGTGCGCCGTGCGCAGCTCACCCAGCGCGATGCTGAACTCGCCCTGGACCTCGATCTCCTCGCCGTCCACGACACCGATGCGGGTGACGGGCAGGGCCCGCGCCCCGCACATGTCGGTGAAGCGGAGCTCCTCGCTGCGGGGAACCGAGACGACCGCGCGCCCCGCCGACTCCGAGAAGAGGAAGGTGAAGGCGTCGAGACCGTCCGGCACGACCAGCCGGGCACCCTTCCCGCCCCGCAGGCAGGACTCGGTGACCGCCTGGATCAGACCGCCGTCGGAGAGGTCGTGCGCCGCGTCGATCATGCCGTCGCGCGAGGCCGAGATCAGGATCTCGCCGAGCAGCTTCTCGCGGCTCAGGTCGACCTTGGGGGGCATGCCGCCGAGGTGCCGGTGGATCACCTCGGACCACGCCGAGCCGCCGAACTCCTCGTGCGTGTCACCGAGCAGGTAGAGGAGCTGGCCCTCCTTCGCGAAGGCGACCGGCGTACGGCGGGTGACGTCGTCGATCACACCGAGCACGGCGACGACCGGCGTCGGGTGGATCGCCGTCTCACCGGTCTGGTTGTACAGCGAGACGTTGCCGCCGGTGACCGGGGTGCCCAGCTCCAGGCAGCCGTCCGCGAGGCCGCGGGTGGCCTCGGCGAACTGCCACATGACGTCCGGGTCCTCGGGCGAACCGAAGTTGAGGCAGTCCGAGATGGCGAGCGGCCTGGCACCGGACGCGGCGACGTTGCGGTACGACTCCGCCAGCGCGAGCTGCGCGCCCGTGTACGGGTCGAGCTTCGCGTAGCGGCCGTTGCCGTCGGTCGCCATGGCCACGCCCAGGTTCGACTCCTCGTCGATCCGGACCATGCCGGCGTCCTCGGGCATCGCGAGCACGGTGTTGCCCTGCACGAAGCGGTCGTACTGGTCGGTGATCCAGGACTTGGAGGCCTGGTTCGGGGAGGCCACCAGTTTGAGGACCTGCTCGCGCAGCTCGGCGCCGTCCGCCGGGCGGGCCAGCTTGCCGGCGTCGTCGGCCTGCAGCGCGTCCTGACAGGAGGGCCGCGCGAACGGGCGGTGGTACGTGGGGCCCTCGTGGGCGACCGACCGCGGGGGAACGTCGACGATCTGCTCGCCGTGCCAGAAGATCTCCAGCTGCGAGCCCTCGGTCACCTCACCGATGACGGTGGCGATGACGTCCCACTTCTCGCAGATCTCCAGGAAGCGGTCCACGTGCTGCGGCTCGACGATCGCGCACATGCGCTCCTGCGACTCGCTCATGAGGATCTCCTCGGGCGAGAGCGAGGAGTCGCGCAGCGGCACGGTGTCCAGCTCGACGCGCATGCCGCCGGACCCCGCGGAGGCCAGCTCGCTCGTGGCGCAGGAGAGCCCGGCGCCGCCGAGGTCCTGGATGCCCGCGACGAGCTTCTCCTTGAAGATCTCCAGGGTGCACTCGATGAGGAGCTTCTCCTGGAACGGGTCGCCGACCTGGACGGCCGGGCGCTTCGCCGGGCCGGTCGACTCGAAGGTCTCGGAGGCCAGGACGGAGACGCCGCCGATGCCGTCGCCGCCGGTACGGGCGCCGTACAGGATGACCTTGTTGCCGGGGCCCGAGGCCTTGGCGAGGTGGATGTCCTCGTGCTTCATGACACCGATGCAGCCGGCGTTGACGAGGGGGTTGCCCTGGTAGCACTCGTCGAAGACCACCTCACCGCCGATGTTCGGCAGGCCCAGGCAGTTGCCGTAGCCGCCGATGCCCGCGACGACGCCGGGCAGGACGCGGCGGGTGTCGGGGTGGTCGGCCGCACCGAAGCGCAGCGGGTCGACGACCGCGACCGGACGGGCGCCCATGGCGAGGATGTCGCGGACGATGCCGCCGACGCCGGTGGCGGCGCCCTGGTAGGGCTCGATGTACGAGGGGTGGTTGTGCGACTCGACCTTGAAGGTGACCGCGTACCCCTGGCCGACGTCGACCACACCGGCGTTCTCGCCGATGCCGACGAGCATCGCGTCGTTGGCGGGGACCTTCTCACCGAACTGCTTGAGGTGGACCTTGCTGCTCTTGTACGAGCAGTGTTCGGACCACATCACGGAGTACATGGCGAGCTCGGCGCCGGTGGGGCGGCGGCCCAGGATCTCGCGGATCCGGGCGTACTCGTCCTCCTTGAGGCCGAGTTCCTTCCAGGGCTGCCCGGTGTCCGGGGTTTCGGCCGCGTGCTTGACCGTGTCCAGGCTCATGCGTTGACCAGCTTCTTGATGATCGAGGTGAAGAAACCGAGGCCGTCGGTGCGGCCGGTACCGACCAGCGGCTCGACGGCGTGCTCGGGGTGCGGCATCAGGCCGACGACGTTGCCCGCCGCGTTGGTGATGCCGGCGATGTCCCGCAGCGAACCGTTCGGGTTCCCGTCGAGGTAGCGGAAGGCGACGCGGCCCTCGGCCTCGAGCTCGTCGAGCGTGTGCTCGTCGGCGGTGTAGCGGCCGTCCATGTTCTTCAGCGGTACGGAGATCTCCTGGCCCGCGGAGTAGTCGGAGGTCCAGGACGTCTCCGCGTTCTCCACCCGCAGCTTCTGGTCGCGGCAGATGAAGTGGAGGTGGTTGTTGCGCAGCATGGCGCCGGGCAGCAGGTGCGCCTCGGTCAGGATCTGGAAGCCGTTGCAGATTCCGAGGACCGGCATCCCGGCCTTCGCCTCGGTGATGACCGTCTCCATCACCGGGGAGAAACGGGAGATGGCTCCGGCGCGCAGATAGTCGCCGTAGGAGAAGCCCCCTGCGAGGACCACCGCGTCGACCTGGTGCAGGCCCTTGTCGCGGTGCCAGAGGGATACGGGTTCGGCCCCGGCGAGCCGGACGGCACGCAGGGCGTCCCGGTCGTCGAGCGTGCCGGGAAAGGTGACGACTCCGATACGAGCGGTCACTTCGGCTCCTCGGACTTCTCGTCCGTCTCGATCCTGACGGTGAAGTCCTCGATGACGGTGTTGGCGAGGAAGGTCTCCGCCAGCTCGTCGATGCGGGCGAGGGCTGCGGCATCCACCGGCCCCTCGACCTCGAGCTCGAAACGCTTTCCCTGACGTACGTCCGCGATTCCGTCGAAGCCGAGACGGGGCAGTGCGCGCTGCACAGCCTGTCCCTGCGGGTCGAGGATCTCCGGCTTGAGCATGACGTCGACTACGACGCGTGCCACTGGCACTCCCGGTGGTGTGGTGCGGCTGTGTCTCCGAGGGGTTCCCCAGATCCCCGCGGGTCCACTCAGCGTACCTGGCCAGAAATTCTACGCGGGTAGATATCCGAGTACCACGATCACGCCGAGATATCGACAGCCACACCACGAAGGAAAAGACCTGGAAAAAAATCTTCACCCCGATTGCACCCGGACACGCGGATGCAATTGGCCGGGCTTCACAATGCGGCTCCCGCCGCTGTACAAATGATTAGCGGGGAAAGCAGGATTGCCCCGAAAACAGACGACACCAGTCGATCCGCATCCTCAGCGGCCGGAAGGCCGGTCGCATCCCGGACGCGACGGTGCCGTAGGAAAGGACCGATATCCGTGGCTCAGCGCGTAGTGGTTTCGCTCTCCGACGACATCGACGGGGGAGAAGCGGCGGAAACGGTCACCTTCGCCCTGGACGGGAAGTGGTACGAGATCGACCTCAATCCCGCCAATGCAAAGAAACTGCGCAAGGCCCTCGCGCCCTACATGGCGGCCGGCCGGAAGCAGACCGCCGCCGGCAGACACGGCAGGGCCCCCGTGGCGTACCACCACACCTCGGTCGCACCCGACCCCGCGGCCGTGCGCGCCTGGGCCCGCTCGCACCGCATGGAGGTGCCGGCCCGCGGCCGGATCCCCAAGAAGGTCTACGAGGCGTTCCACGCCGCCAGTTGAGGGCTACGCCCGGTATGCGCCGTTCCGGTACGACCTCGGACGGTGCCGGAACGCCGCCGCCGGAGAGCCGACTTGCACAACACCCCTGCAGGTCGGCTAGAGTCTGGAGCACGCCGAAGGGCAAGGCCGAAAAGCCGGGCCCCACGCAGCGTGCGGGTGTAGTTCAGTAGTAGAACATCCCCCTTCCAGGGGGAAGGCGCAGTGTGCAATTCCTGTCACCCGCTCTGCACTGCCTTACCGGATCACTTCGTGGATCAGGTAGAGTGGTGAACGCGCCACCGGTGAAAGCCGAGTGGTAGCAATGCGGACGTAGCTCAGTTGGTAGAGCGCAACCTTGCCAAGGTTGAGGTCGCCAGTTCGAACCTGGTCGTCCGCTCTTGTTCCAAAGGCCCCGGTCGGATATCCGACCGGGGCCTTTGACGTGCTTCCCCACCAGCGGCCCGGACGTGGTGCGGCATGAGCCGCACCACGACGTCGGGGCTGCCCCGCCCCTCGAGTGTGGCGACCTTCACAGCGCGGCTCTGCGCCTGAGGCGCCGGCGGCGCCCGGGCGTTCGTATCGAAGACAGCCGGCGGCCGGCCGGAACCGCCAGGGCGTCGTACGCGGAAACCGCGGTGCGGGGCCGGAGTTGGACGCCGAAGCGATCCGCCCCGAAGCCCCTCCCCTCCCCTCGCCGCGGCAGGCCGGGGAACGGGCGTGGGCGGGGGAGGACGTGCCCGTCGCGGAGATCGCGGAGCGGGCCTCGCTCCCGCCGCGGACGGTACGCACCCACCCGTCGTGAGCCGTCCCCCACCCGGGTACGGAGAAGCTCCGTGCTGCGGTGCGTCTCACGCGGGAGCGAGGTTGGGTATAGTAGGCACCGCGCCACGGCGCATGCGAACGTAGCTCAGCTGGTAGAGCGCAACCTTGCCAAGGTTGAGGTCGCGAGTTCGAACCTCGTCGTTCGCTCCGTACAGGAAGGCCCCGGTCATCACGACCGGGGCCTTCCTGCTGTCACCTCTGCGGTGCGGCCGACCAGCTGATGCCCGTCAGGTGGGCGTAGGCGTCCAGGTACTTGGCCCGGGTCGCGTCCACGATCTCCTGCGGCAGCGCGGGCGGCGGCTGCTCGCCGTGCCGGTCCCAGCCGGAGGCCGCCGAGGTCAGCCAGTCCCGCACGAACTGCTTGTCGTACGAGGGCTGCGGCCTGCCCGGCTCCCAGGTCTCGGCAGGCCAGAAGCGCGACGAGTCCGGGGTCAGCACCTCGTCCGCGATGATCAGCTCCTCACCGCCGTCCGCGGTGGGCGCGAAGCCGAACTCGAACTTCGTGTCGGCGAGGATGATGCCGCGCTCGCGGGCGATGTCGCGGGCCCGGCCGTAGACGGCGAGTGTGGTCTGCCGCAGCGCCGCAGCGGTCTCGGGGCCGACCTCGCGGGCGACCTCCTCGTACGAGACGTTCTCGTCGTGGTCGCCGACGGCGGCCTTGGTCGCCGGGGTGAAGATCGGCCCCGGGAGTTCGGACCCGTCGACCAGGCCCTCCGGAAGGCCGAGACCGCAGACCGTGCGCGTCGCCTCGTACTCGGCGAGGCCCGAACCGGTCAGGTAACCGCGCGCCACGCACTCGACGGGGACCATGCGCAGGGAGCGGCAGACGAGGGTCCGCCCGGCCCAGTCGGCGGGGGCCCCGGCGGGGAGCTCCGTGGACAGGACGTGGTTCGGGACGAGATCGGCGAGCTGGTCGAACCACCACAGCGACAGCTGGGTGAGGACCCTGCCCTTGTCCGGGATCTCGGTGGGCAGGACCCAGTCGTACGCGGAGATACGGTCACTGGCGACCATGACCAGGTCACCCGCCTCGTTCCGGTACAGGTCGCGCACCTTGCCGGTGTGCAGGTGGGTGAGCCCCGGCACCTGCACGGGCTCGGGCTTTTCTACGAAACCGGACACGCTGCCTCCGCGTAGGTTGATCCAGGAGTCGGTCCGATTGTCCCGCATGGAGCCGGTCCGCGCCGCCAGGGGTGGCCTGCGGCGGACGCCGCCGGTGTCCGGCTCCCTCAGTCCCGCTTGCAGATCCGGTCGAGCAGGTTGGCCGTGGCCCGCTGGATACGGGGGTCGACGTGGCCGGGCCGGTCCAGGGCCGGGGACCACGCGAAGGTGCCCGAGGCGAAGACGAGGGCTCCCGAAGGGGCTCGGTACAGCGAGGTCTCCTGGTGCCGGGTGGCTCCGTCGCCGTCCTGGTAGGGGGAGTGGGCGAGCAGGAGGCGGTTGTCGTGCTCGGGCAGCGTCGTACGCGGGAAGTACCGGTCGGCCTCACCGGCGACCAGCCCGTCGATCTCGTCGCCCTCGGCCGCCCCGGTCGCCTCCCAGAGCCAGTGACCGGCGTTGCGTACGACCAGGGGATGGGGCTCGGGGACCCGTCCCGCGTACTGGATGCCGAGGAGCTGCTGTTCGGCGCGGTCGACCTCGCGCCAGAGCGCGGACTTCCCGGGGCCCCGGCGCTTGTGGCAGGTGAGGAGGCGGTCGGGGACGCCCGGGGCGGACGGGGAGAGGCCGACCTGCCAGTACATGGTGTTCGCGGAGAGGAAGACGAGCGACGTGCCGGTGTCCCGGGCGAGCTCGGCGGTGCGGCGCATGGGCAGCGACCAGTACTCGTCGTGGCCGGGGAAGACCAGGCCCCGGTAGCGGCTGGGATCGACGCGCCCCGCGTGCAGGTCCCGGGCGTCGGCGTACGCCAGGTCGTAGCCGTAGCGCTCGGCCCAGCGGATGAAGTCGTACGCGTGGCCGACGTGGAGCGGGAGGCCCGCGCCCGCGTAGGGGCGGTCGAAGGAGATGGTGGCGGCCGCGTCCTCCTCGCCCAGCAACCGCCCCCGCTCGTCCCAGGCGTGGTAGAGGCTTGCGCCGGTACGGCCGTCCTCCGGATAGAGGTTGTAAGCCTGCCAGGTGATGTCGGGGAGCAGGAGCAGCAGGTCCGCCGGGTGGTCGTCGCGAACCGTGAAGGGGATGTGCGAGCGGTATCCGTCGGCGGTGGTGAGGACGGCGACGTACGCGCCGACCGACCAGTAGCCGGGGATCTGCAGGCGCCAGGAGAGCCACCAGTGGTGGCAGGAGACGGTCCGCTCGGCGGTGAGCGGTGCCGGCTGGACGATGCCGGACAGACGGGGGCTCGTGGTGATCTTCGCGGCGCCGTCGCCCGCGTAGTGGCCGATGCGGTAGACGTCGACGGAGAACTGCTGCGGCGGGTCCACGGTGATGTGGAAGTCGATCGCCTCACCGGGGGCCGCGGCGCCCGGCGACGCGAAGCCTTTGATCTGCTGGTGGACGTCGTCCGCAGTACGGGTGCCGCCCCCGGCTCCGCCGCGGCCGAGGTCGGGGTCGGCGTACCAGGGGACGACCTGGCCCGTGTCGTCGAAGTAGTTCTCGCTGCCCCGTAGCCAGGGCAGCGGGCCCTGCCCGAAGGGGTCGCTCACGGCGTGCGCGAGGGCACCTGATTCCCATCGCCGGATCTGCTCCGCCCCCATGCTGCGCCCCTCCCTCGTCCCCCGGACTTCCTGACGCGCCGGATTCCGGCGTCGGCCACCAGCACATCACATATCGCATGCGGTCCGTCACCGTTCGTCGCGAATCGGCATGCACAAAACCGTTTCTTCCGCATCATTGGTGCCGAATCGAGCACGCCTCGGCGTCAGAGTGAACGGCCGGTCGTTCAGATAAGGCGTACGGGTTCGTCCGGGCGGACGCCCACCGAGGTGAGCCAGACGCGCAACGGCTCCGCATCGCCGTCCTCGACGAGGCTGAGGACGGGTCCGCCGAGATCCGACCGGCGCCCCCCGTCCACGAGCAGCGCGGGGCCGTCCAGCCAGTCCAGGCCGGGCACCGCCCCCGCGGTGTCGACGGCGGCGCAGCAGACCATGGCCACGACGTGGTCGGCGAGGAGTTCCGTACCCGTGCGGGGCGGCTGGAGCGGGAGGACGGGGAGGGGGGCGGAGCCCCAGGCGTCGAGGGGGTCCACGGCGTCCGCGCCTGCCTGCTTGCCGCTCACCCGGGTGCTGTCGGCCCGGAGCTGGTCGGTCCCGGGGTGGTCGGCCTGGGGGCCGTCCGGCTGGAGGCGGTCCGCGTGCGTCCGGTCCGCGTGCGGGTCGTCCGCGTGTGTGTCGTCCGCGCGGCGGGGTTCCGGGCCGGGGGTGCCCGCCCGGACGGGATTCTTCCGGCCGGCGTCCACGGGCTTGCCGTCCCCGCGCCCGCCGCTCCTGCGCCTGCCGGCCGTACGCCTGCCCGTCCTGCACCTGCCGGCCCGGCGTTCCTCCGAGGCGTCCGCGGTGGTCCGCGGGGCGGAGCCGGCCTCGTCGCGCGCCACGGCGGCGCCGAGGGCGGCCGCCAGCTCCTCGCTGCTCGCACCGGGCCCCGCGAGGTGGTCGATGACGCGGGCCAGGGTGGGCACGGCGGGGCCGTCCGCCACCGGTGCGCCCGACGCCCCGACGGAGACGCTCGACGCCACCCCCATGGTGTCGAGGACGTGGTTGAGACGGGCGGCCTCGGTACGCCACTTCAGGCCGACGATCTCTTCCGGGTACTGCTGCCAGTCGACGGGGGCCCAGCCGGGGCCGGCTGCCGCCGGGCCACCGTGGAAGAGCCGCGCGGCCAGCAGGGAGGCCGCCTCGTCGGCCGCGCCCGGTTCCTCGATGAGGTGGCAGGCGGGGCGCTCCCCCAGGCGTGAGGCGAAGCCCTCGGCCAGCCGGTCGCGCCGGGAGAGTTCCGTGAGCGCGGAGACGACGCCGACGTCGAGCGCGGAGGGCCAGCGGCCCATCCGCCAGGCGGGCAGCGCCACGCGGGTCAGCAGCCGGTCCCAGCCCGCGTAGGCGAGGCCGACCTGCTCCTGGGCGGCGATCCGCAGCCCGTAGTCCACCTCCTGCGCGCGCGCAGAGGCGGCGGCGGCGACGCAGCGCTCCATCTCGGCGGCGTGGCCGCGGCAGCCGCGCAGCAGAATCCGGGCGATCCGCCCCACGAAGGCTGCCGGGATCCGGCGCACGAACCGCCCGCCGGATGCGGAGGCGTCGGCGACCGCCGCGTCCAGACCGCGTACGAAACGGCGGGCGGCGGCTATGTCGGGGTGGGCGGACGGGCCGGTGCCCGCGACGACCGGAGCGAGTACCGCGCGCAGTTCGGCGACCCGCATCCACCACAGGAACGGGGAGCCGATGACCAGCACGGGTGCGGGACGCGTGCGGTGGCCGCCCCTGCCACCGGCCACCCCCTTCGCCCCCGGCCGGGCGGCCCGGTGCGTACGGTCCTCCAGCCAGCTGTCGCAGTCGGGGGTCAGCGCCACGGCCGACGGCGCCGGTACGCCGAGCCGGTCCGCCAGGTCCCGCACGAGCCGGTAGAGATCGGGCGCCGCCTCCTCGGTGAGCGGCACCGTGGGGCTGACCGCGGGTCTCGCCCGCGCCACCGTCAGGGCGACCCCCGCGGCGACCAGCAGCACGACGACGGCGCACGCCGCCACGGCCCAGCGGGCCGCGTCCCACCCCGGGCCGCTGATACGGCCCTGGGCACCCGCCACGAGCAGCACGACGGCCACGGCCGCGGGCAGAACAGCCACGGCCACGGCTCTGCTGCGGATGCGCAGCAGAGCCAGGGCCCGGGCACGCGCCGCGTGCGCACCCTGCTCCTCAACCGAACCGGTACCGGACACGGCCGGACGTCACCCCCTCTGCCCCCGCGACGGTGTTGGTCACTCCCCCACTGTGGCACCGGGCACCGACATCGCAATGCCGGTGGGCCAAGTGCCGGAATGCCTGCGCCGCACCCTAGTTGGGGCCTCGGCGGACGTCATCCGGATGGCTGAGCCGTCACCCGATGGAATGGCTTTGGGCAAAGCTGCTGACGCGCCGGGGTACGGCCGTCCGGTGATACGGCGGACGGGTCACGTCGGGGAGCGAAGGGCTCTCCGTCACCCGGACAGGGGGCGGAGTACCGGGTCACCGAGGTCGGGCACCGCCCGGCCACGGCCGGAGGGTGGTTCGTGCACAGCCGCCTCCGCCGATCGTGGTCCGGACATGGCGGTGCCCGGCGCCTCCGGAGAGGGCCGGGCACCGAAGCCGCAGGAACCGTCAGGAACCCCTGGGGGCGCTCAGGCCTCCTCGGCGGCCTTGCGCGCGATGTCGGTCCGGTACTGGGAGCCGTCGAGCCTGATCCGCCCGACCGCCGCGTAGGCCCGCTCACGGGCCTGTGCGAGGTCCTTGCCGGTCGCGGTGACGGACAGGACACGACCGCCGGCGCTGACGACCTCGTCGCCGTCCTGCCGGGTCCCCGCGTGCAGCACGAACGCGTGCGGAGCGTCCTGCGCGACCACGTCCGCGAGGCCCTCGATCGGGTCTCCCGTGCGAGGCGTACCGGGGTAGTTGTGCGAGGCGACGACCACGGTGACCGCGGCGTCCTCGCGCCAGTGCAGCGGGGGGAGCACGTCCAGGGTGCCGTTGGCGGAGGCGAGCAGGACACCGGCCAGCGGGGTCTTCAGACGGGCCAGGACCACCTGGGTCTCCGGATCGCCGAAGCGGGCGTTGAACTCGATGACCCGTACGCCGCGCGACGTGATCGCCAGACCCGCGTACAGGAGACCGGAGAACGGCGTGCCCCGGCGGCGGAGTTCGTCGACGGTCGGCTGGAGGACGGTCTCCATGACCTCGTCGACCAGCTTGGGGTCGGCCCACGGGAGGGGCGAGTACGCGCCCATACCGCCGGTGTTCGGGCCCTCGTCGCCGTCCAGGGCGCGCTTGAAGTCCTGGGCCGGCTGGAGCGGGACCACCGTGGTGCCGTCGGTGATCGCGAAGAGGCTCACCTCGGGGCCGTCGAGGAACTCCTCGATGACCACCCGGTCGCAGGCGAGCGCGTGGGCGCGGGCGGTCTCGACGTCGTCCGTGACGACGACACCCTTGCCGGCCGCCAGACCGTCGTCCTTGACCACGTAGGGGGCGCCGAAGGCGTCGAGCGCCTCGTCGATCTGGGCGGGCGTGGTGCAGACGTAGCTACGGGCGGTCGGGACGTTGGCCCCGGCCATGACGTCCTTGGCGAACGCCTTGGATCCCTCCAGCAGGGCCGCCTCGCGCGAGGGGCCGAAGCAGGGGATGCCGACCGCGCGCACGGCGTCGGCGACACCGGCGACAAGCGGTGCCTCCGGGCCGACGACCACCAGCTCGGCGCCCAGCTCGCTGGCGAGACGCGCGACGGCGTCACCGTCGAGCGCGTCGACCGGGTGCAGTTCGGCCACCTCTGCGATCCCGGCGTTGCCGGGGGCGCAGTACAGAGCGGTGACATCGGGGTCGAGGGAGAGAGAGCGGCACAGGGCGTGTTCGCGGGCGCCGCCGCCGATGACGAGGACCTTCACGGGGTGCAGCCTAACCGCCGGGGGCCGGAGGCCTCGCCGGCCACCGCTCCGTGGACAGGAACGGAGGGCCTCACCGGGCGCTGCCGCGTGGACAGGGACCGAGGGGCCGGGGTCTCACCGGGCGAGGTTCCGGGGACGGGGGCCGGAGGGTTCTTCGGGGCGAGGCCCCGTGGACCCGACCCGGGAGTCCTACCGGGCCAGGATCCACGGACGGGAGGTCGAGGGCCTCACCGGGGGCACTCCGTGGACGGGGAGCGGGGGCCTGCCGGGCGACGATCCGCGGAGGGGAGGTCCACGGCCTCACCGGGGGCACTCCGTGGACCGGGATCGGGGGCCTACCGGGCCAGGATCCACAGACGGCGGGTCGAGGGCATCACCGGGGGCACTCCGTGGCGGGGGCGGGGGTCCTTCGGGCGAGGCTCCGTGACGGGAACCTGGCGCCCCTCCCCTACTCGTTCGTGAACTCCTCGACCACCGTGGCCCCCAGCTCGCGGACGATCAGGTCGTGACCGGAGAGGGCGGAGTCCACCAGGTCCGGATCGTCCGCCTCCGCGGTGTCGTCCTCAGGCGCGACCGCACGCGGAGGCTCGGCGGCGGACCGTTCGTAGCCCTGCCGTTCGTAGCCCTGCCGTTCGTAGCCCTGCCGTTCCTGGGCCTGCTGCTCGGGCCGTCCCGGCTGCTGGGAAGGCGGCTGCTGCTGGGCCGGTGACTGCTGCTGCGCGGGGGCGGGCCGGGACGGTTCGTACGGCGCGGCCTGCGGAGCGGGCGCGGGCTGGTACGGAGCGGAGGCCGGGGGCCGGCCCCCTCCACCACCGCCACCGGTCTGCGGGGGCAGGCCGCCGCCACCCGACGGATCGACGACCGCGTCGACCCGCCACGTGGCGTTGAACTGCTCGGCGAGGGCCTGCTTGAGCACCTCCTCGCTGCCACTGCTGGAGAAGGTGTCGCGGGCGCCGGCGTTCAGGAACCCGAGCTGCAGTGTGGTGCCGTCGAATCCGGTGACCTGGGCGTTCTGACTGAGAAGGATCCAGGTGAACCGGCGGCGGTTCTTGACGGCCTCCAGGATGTCCGGCCACATGGCGCGGACCTGTGCCGCGCCCTGCGCCATGTCCTGCCCGCCCGCCGCGGGCGCCTGGGGGGCGGCCGGGGCCGGAGCGGGGGCGGCCGGCGTGGCCGCCTGCGGGGGTGCGGGCGGCGTACGGCCCGGCGCGGAGGCGGTCGGCCATCCACCGGGCCGGCGGGCAGCCTCCGGGCCGTTCGTGCCACCGCCCGGCCCCGCCGCCGCGGGCCAGGCCCCGGGTCGCTGGCCTCCGGCCGGGGCACCGGCCGGAGACGGCTGGCCGTGGGCCTGCGGGGCGGGCGCTGCTTCCGTGCGCGGCTGCTGCACGGGCTGCTGGGCCGGCGCCGCCTCGGGGGCAGGGGGCACGTCACGCGGCAGGCCGGCCGGGGCGCCGACGGGCGCCTCGCCGCGCACGGCCGCGCGCGCAGCGGCGGGACCGCCGCCGGGCAGCCCTGCGTCGGCCGCATGGGCTTCGGGCCCCGGTACGTACCCCATGGCGGGCCCTGCCCCCGCGGCGGCGAAGGACGCCCCGCGCTCCAGGCGGTCCAGCCGGGCCTGCAGCGAACGCTCGTCGTCGAAGGCGGCGGGCAGCAGCACCCGGGCACAGATCAGCTCCACCTGGAGCCGCGGGGAGGTCGCCCCGCGCATCTCCGTGAGTCCCTCGTTGACCAGGTCGGCGGCCCTGCTCAGCTCCGCGGCACCGAAGACGGCCGCCTGGTCCTGCATCCGCTGGACCACGTCGGCGGGGGCGTCGATGAGTCCCTTGTCCCCGGCGTCGGGCACCGCGGCCAGAATCACCAGGTCGCGCAGGCGCTCCAGCAGGTCGGCGACGAAGCGCCGCGGGTCGTTCCCGCCCTCGATCACCCGGTCCACGACCTCGAAGGCCGCAGCCCCGTCGCCCGCCGCGAAGGCGTCCACGATGGAGTCGAGCAGGGAGCCGTCCGTATATCCGAGGAGCGAGGTCGCCATGGCGTATGTCACACCCTCGTCGCCCGCCCCGGCCAGCAACTGGTCCATGACGGACATGGAGTCACGCACGGACCCGGCCCCGGCGCGCACGACGAGCGGCAGCACCCCGTCCTCGACGAAGCTGTTCTCCTTGCCGCACACCTCCGCGAGGTAGCCCCGCAGCGTCCCGGGCGGAACCAGCCGGAAGGGGTAGTGGTGCGTACGCGACCGGATCGTGCCGATGACCTTCTCGGGCTCCGTGGTCGCGAAGATGAACTTGAGATGCTCCGGCGGCTCCTCGACCACCTTCAGCAGGGCGTTGAACCCGGCCGGGGTGACCATGTGCGCCTCGTCGATGATGTAGATCTTGTACCGGCTCGAGGCGGGGCCGAAGAACGCCTTCTCCCGCAGGTCACGGGCGTCGTCCACACCACCGTGGGAAGCGGCGTCGATCTCGATGACGTCGATCGAACCCGGCCCGTTGCGCGCGAGGTCCCGGCAGGACTGGCACTCCCCGCACGGGGTGGGTGTCGGACCCTGCTCGCAGTTCAGACAGCGGGCCAGGATGCGCGCACTGGTGGTCTTCCCGCAGCCACGCGGCCCGCTGAACAGGTACGCGTGATTGACCCGGTTGTTCCTCAGGGCCTGCTGCAACGGATCAGTGACATGCTCCTGACCGATGACCTCGGCGAAGGACTCGGGGCGATAGCGGCGGTACAGCGCAAGGGACGACACATCTACGAGGTTATCGGGGCGGACCGACAACCGGCCCCGCCCTGGATGTGATGCCCGACGAGGCCCGCACCCCGGGCACGCAAGGGCCCCCCACGCACCCGCCAGAGCCGACCTACCCTTGCTGCCTTCCGGCCCTGGGGGAGTTCAGTCAGATAGCGCCACGTGAGGGGCTGACGCCCACCTTAACCGATCCCCGCCCCCCGCCGTCCACCCGCTCCCCGCCGGAGTCGGCCGGCGGAGCCCTCCGGAACGATCTCCGGGGAACGTGTTCGCGAGCACCCTCCAACGTCTTGTATTGTTTGCGGCGGAGGATTCGCCTAGTGGCCTAGGGCGCACGCTTGGAAAGCGTGTTGGGGGCAACCCCTCACGAGTTCGAATCTCGTATCCTCCGCCATTGCTCTCACCGGGCAATACGTCGAAGGGCCCCACCGCTCGCGGTGGGGCCCTTCGACGTTGTGGTCTCAGTTTTGGTCTCATTCATTTCCGACATTCAATACATTTCAGCCATGCGGCGAACGCCCCCTCTGCCGGTGATCAGAGGTCACGCATCGAGTACGCCCCGACCCCGGCCCGAGACGCCCTGAAGCGGCTCTCCTCGTGCCATCAGGCCAGCGGAACACCACGCCATGCTGGAGTGGCTCGGGCTTCGGTCCGCCACGGAATTCGCCCCTGCCCGCTTTGCACCGGATGAGGCCAAACTCGGCTGCTGCGATTCACGGCACCGTGAAGACCAGCCGTCCGCCACCAGCCGTTCACGGCCCTGGATGCCACCGACCCTGCCGCGCTTGGACAAGGACGTATGGGTCGACCGTCCGTCCCCGGCCTTCGGGTCTTGGGCGTCGACTACACGGCGACGAGGCGCACTCTGTCGCCGCAGAGCTTCGTCATGTCGTCGATGTCCGAGGTGAGCATGACGACCGGGCGGCGCTGCCGCAGCGCCATCTCGGCCACGGCAGCGTCGATGGCGTATTTGTGACCATGCAGCCCGGCGTTGATCAGCATGGCTGAGGCGGCCCTGGCCTCCTCGTCGCCGATGTGCACGATCCGCACGCCGGACAGGACCCAGGCAAGTCGTGCCTTGTCGGTCCGGCGATGCACCGCTTCGATGATGGTGAGTGCGCTGATGACCACCTCCATGCCCCGCTTGCGGGCTTCGGCGATGAGGGCGACGACGGGCTCGTGATCACTGACGAACTTCGACAGGCCCTCGCAGTCGAGAACGAGGGTGCCTTCGTGGCTCAGCTTGCGGCGGGCCACTGCCCCTCCTCCGCGAACACCTCGTCGAAGACCCGGCGTGCCCGCTCCTGCTCCTCCTCGGAGATCGCCCCCTGGCGGCGTTCGTAATCGGCCAGGTACTCATCCAAGATCTGACCGCGCAGCTCGCGCTCCACCGCTTCGGTGATGAACGCGGAGAACTCACGCTTGCCGACCCGTCGGCGGATCGCCTCCGCCGTCCCCTCAGGGAGGGAGAGACTGACCCTGGTGGCTGGCCCTTCGCCGACGCTGTAAGGAAAGTCGCTCATGGGGCCCAACGTTATCAAACAAGTAGGAATCTGACTGGGATGCAGCACCCACCGAACGACGCGGGCCGTCCACCCGTCACCTCGTGGTCTCAGTTCTGGTCTCATTCGCTCGGGTTCAGCTGTGTCCGGACGCCGCTGGACAGCCCTCTCCACGGCTGGTCAGCACACCCACGACCACCTCCGGAATCTCGGACGAACATGTGGAAAGCGTGTTGGGGGAACCCCTCACGAGTTCGAATCCGATTCTTCCGCGACGACGCCGACCCGTACGGATGGGATCAGGCCGCCACAGCAGGGCTCATCGCGACCTGCCCCGTTACCGAGCTGGAGTTCTTCTACAGCGCCCGCTCCGCCGCCGACCGTGCGCGCGGCATCGAGGACATGCGGCTGCTGTTCGGCTGGGTGCCCGTCGATGACCGCGCGTACGACCGCGCCTGGCGGGTTCAGGAGCTGCTGACCCAACGCGGTCGGCACCGCAGTGCAGGAGCTGTCGACCTCGTCGTCGCCGCCACAGCGGAACTCCAGGGGCTGACCCTCCTGCACCGCGACCACGACTTCGAATGTATCGCCGCAATCACCGGTCAGGCCATGCAGTGGTACGGCCCGGTGTCCGGTAAATGAACGATCGCCTGGTCTCGGTTCCGGTCTCATTCGCAGGTGTTCACCACAGTTCATCGAGCCTGTAAACGCCGGCTCCGCCACAGGTCCAGACGCCCGCGACTGCTGCCGAACGGCCGAGCTTCGGTGAGGTGCCGCAGGGGAGCGCGCCCGCCGGAATCGTCGGGACAGCAGTCAGATGCCGCCGCTACGATCGCCCGCCATGGACTGGGTCGAGCGCACTGCGCAGTTGAGGCAGTGGACGAGAAGCGGGACGCGGGCGCCGCACAAGCCGTTGCTGTTCCTGTACGCGCTGAGCCGGTTCCAGCGGGACGCCGATGACGAGCTGCTGTACAGCGCCGTGGAGAGGGATCTGCAGGGTCTGCTCGCCGAGTACGGCCCCGGTAACCGGAGCACACCCGCCTATCCCTTCCACCACTTGGTGAGTGACGGCGTGTGGGAGGTACGCACCGAGCGCGGGCCGGGCAGCCCCGGGACCGGGGTGAGGGAACTGCGCGCGAGCGGCGCCGCCGGGCGGCTGACGCCCGAACTGCGGGCGGCGCTGCGGCGGGAGCCGTCCCTGCTCGGCCGGATGGCTCGGGTACTGCTCGATCTGAACTTCCCGCCGTCCCTTCACAGCGAGCTGTGCGAAGCCGTCGGCCTGGGGCTGGAGGAGGCCGAGACCGGACCGCTCTCGGCTGCGCGCAGGCGGCGGGACCGACGGATGCGGGAGGTGGTCCTGACTGCCTACGAGTACCGGTGTGCTTTCTGCGGGTACGACGGCAGGATCGGCGCGGTGCCGGTCGGACTCGAGGCGGCTCATGTGCGCTGGTGGGCGTTCGGCGGACCGGACGACGTCGAGAACGGGCTGTGTCTGTGCTCGCTTCACCACAAGCTGTTCGACAAAGGCGTACTCGGTCTCGGCGAGGGCCGTGGTGAGGACCCCGGCGAGGGCCTTGGTGGAAACCTCGGCGACGGCCGTGGCGACAGCCACCGCATCCTGGTGTCCCGGAACTTCGTCGGCCGCAGCGCCGCCGCCCGCGAGCACGTGATCGTGCTCGCCGGCCGTCCGGTGATCGGCCCCCAGCCGGGGGTCCGGGCCGTCGCCGCCGCCCATCGTTCCTGGCACACCAGCCAGGTCTTCCACGGGAGCCCACGTCCTGCTGCGGCTGTCTGACAGAAGGGGCCGGCCCACGACGGCAGCCCCCCGTCTTCCCATCGACCGCGGCCGCGACGGGGTCACCCGTACCCTGCCCGTCAGTCACGGCGCGGCACCGGGCGTCTCCGTCCGGGGCGACGCGTCCGGGGCGGCGGTTCCGGTCAGCCGCCGAGATCGCGGAACACCTGCGCCCGGCTCGCGGACGGGGACCCCGGCCGCCGGTCACCGGGTAGCTGACCCGTTTCGCCGGGGCACGGTGCCGGGTTCGGCTGCCTCGACTAGGTGCTGAGGAGAAGAGTGATCACGGGGCGGAGGAGCCGCACGCAGCGTGCCGAAGGCATGTGGCCGAAACCCGGGGCATACGCCGTGCGGCCACTCCCGCCCCGGGCGCCGGTCACCCCCGCGGTGGAGGGCTCAGCGCAGTTCCTGGATGCGGATCTGGTTGCCCGCGGGATCGCGGAAGGCGCAGTCGCGCACGCCGTACGGCTGCTCGGTCGGCTCCTGGATCACCTCGGCGTCGCCCGCCTGCACCCGCTCGAACGTGGCGTCGAGGTCCTTGGTGGCCAGCAGGATCCAGCCGTAGGTTCCCTTGGCCATCATCTCGGTGACGGTGCGGCGCTCGTCGTCGGTGATCCCGGGATCGGCGCCGGGGGGCGCGAGGAGGAGGGAGGTCTCGGGCCGGCCGGCGGGGCCGACCGTGATCCAGCGCATCGCGCCGGACCCGACGTCGCTGCGGACCTCGAAGCCGAGGGTGTCACGGTAGAACGCGAGGGCGGCCTCGGGGTCGTCGTGCGGAAGAACGCTCGTGTGAATGGTGATGTCCATGGCGGACACGCTATTCCGGCCGGCCGGGGCGTGCTTCTCGATTCCTGACCGGTCTGGTCACCTGCTTCGCCACACAGGACGGCAGCCCCTCGGTCGCCTGCGCCGCCAGCCGCCGGTAGGTGCTGGGCGGCATGCCGACCAGCTCGGTGAACCGGGTACTGAACGTCCCCAGGGACGAGCAGCCGACCGTGAAGCAGACCTCGGTGACGCTGAGGTCGCCCCGGCGGAGCAACGCCATCGCCCGCTCGACACGGCGGGTCATGAGGTAGCTGTACGGCGACTCGCCGTAGGCCTGGCGGAACTCGCGGCTGAGGTGGCCGGCCGACATGTGCGCACCCCGGGCGAGGGCTTCGACGTCCAGCGGCTGCGCGTACTCCCGGTCGATCCGGTCGCGGACGCGGCGCAGCCGCGCGAGGTCGCTCAGGCGCTGCGCGGTGACGGGTCTGCTGCTCACCTGCGCGATCGTGCCACGCGGGGCGGGGCTTGCCCAGTCGTATCGATCAGGTCGACCGTACGGCGGGCGGCCCGCACGAGAGGCAGCCCGGCGGGCAGCCGGTACGGCGGGTGGCCCGTACGAGAGGCAGCCCGGCGGGCAGCCGGTACGGCGGGTGGCCCGTACGAGAGGCAGTCCGGACGACGGGCAGTCCGTACGGCGGGCGGCGCGGTCGGCCGTCAGCGGGCCGGTGTCACTGCGCGGCCCTCTCCCAGGCGAATCCGTCCGGGTCGGTGAAGGGCTCGGCGTCGGCACCGATGACGAGTCGGTGCGATCCGGTGCCGTCGGGGTCGACGCCCGCGTCCTTGGCGAGCGCGCGGCGGCCGTAGAGCGCCAGCTTGACGGAGTTGGGCGGCGTCGCGAACTCGACGTACTTGCGGCCGAAGCTCTTCCCCACGACGAGCCCGCGCCCGGTGTAGAACTGCTTGGTCGCGAGCACGTCCTCGACGCCCAGCAGGAGCACGAACCGGTCGGTCCGCCGGGTGGCCGGACCCGTGTTCTTCTTCGCCGCGGTCGCGATCTTCCAGAGCGCGCCGTCGGGGGCCCGTACGACACCCCCGTAGCCCCAGAACGACTTCTTGGCGGGCTTGACCGGTGTGGCACCGGCGTCGAGGGCGGCGCCGACGAGGGCGTCGACGTCGGCGGGCTGGGACGCCGTGAGCGAGAGCGTGAACCCGCGGAAGCCGGTCGTCGGTGACTCGCCCGCCCGCACGCGTACCCGGCTGTCCAGGCCGAAGGCGGTGCGGTAGAAGCGGTCGGCAGCGTCGGGGTCGGCCGCTTCGAGGATGACGGAGTTGATGGAAGCCATGTGACGAAGCTATGCGCCACCCACCGGGCGCGCTTCTTGATTCCTGACCGTTCCGGCCGAGGCGGGACCCGCGTCCCTCACCGCCCGCACACATGCCTGCGGGCCCGGCACCGTCCGGTGCCGGGCCCGCAGAACGGTCAACGCGTGGAGCGGGGTGCCGTGCCGGCGCCCCGCCCCGTACGTCAGGCCTGGGAACCGGCCTTGCGGCGGCGTGCGACGAACATCGCGCCCGCGCCGATCGCCAGGGCGGCGCCGCTCGCGAGGGCGAGCTGCGACGTCGCGGAGGACGAGCCCGTCGCGGCGAGGCTGCCGCTCACCGGGCGGGCCGAGGCACCGCTCTGCGGCTTGACGTCCGAGGTGTTCGGCTTGGTCGTGCCGGGCTTGGCGTCCGGGACCTTGCCGGGGTTGCTGCCCGCGGCGGCGATCAGGAACTCGTATCCCTCGAGGTCCGGGGTCCCGCCGCAGGTGCCGTTGTCGTTGAAGTAGTCACCGGCGACGAACGTGATGCCGTTGCCCGCGGGTGCGGAGGCGTCGATCGCGAGCCGCATCTTGATGTCTGCGTGGGCGCCGGCCTTCAGCGGGCTGATGGCGTCCATGTAGTTCTCGTTGTCGACGGTCTTCCACGTCGGGGAAGAGCCGTTGGACCACTGCAGGCGGACCAGCTTGTCGAGGTCCTTGAGCCCGCTCTTGTCCGTGGCGTGGACGTAGGCGAACGGGAGCACCTCGTCCATGGTCCTGTCGGTCCCGTTGGTCACCCGCATCGTGAAGTTGACCTTCGTGCCGGCGACGACGGTGGACGGGAGACCCGTGACGACCGTGGTGAGCTTCGCCTCGGGGACGCAGTCCTCGCCCTCCTCACCTTCGCCCTTGCCGCCCTCGGCCTCCTCTTCCCTGGCCTTGGCCAGCGCGGCGTCGGCGGCGGTCTTGTCGGCGCGCGTCTGCACGACCGCCTTCTGCGCCGCGTCCAGGGTGCGGATCGCGGCGATCCGGTCGTCGTCGAGCGCCTTCTGCGCTGCCGCGGCCTCGGCGTCGGCGGCGGTCTTCGCCTCGTCGGCCGTCCTGGCGGCGGCCTCCGCTTCGGTGACCTTCGTCTGCGCTGCGGTCTTCTCCTCCTCGGTGGCCGTGTCCGGGAGGTCCTCGAGCGCGGCCTTGGCTGCGAGGACCGCCTCGTCGGCGGCGGTCTTCGCGGTGGCGGCCTCCTCTGCCTTCCCCTTGGCGGCCTTGGCGGCCAGGTAGAGGGGCGCGGTCTCGGAGGCGGCTGCGTCCACAGCCGCCTCGGCGGCGCTCTGGGCCGCCACGGCGGCGTCGTACGCCGTCTGGGCCGCGGCGGCGGCCTTCTCCAGCTCCGCGATGGAGGGCTTGTTCTGCGTCTGCGCGGCCGGCTTGTCCTCGGCGAACGCGGGGGTGACCGAGAGCATGAGGGCGGGAGTGGTCACGGCGGCGGCAACAGCTGTGGCGAGAATCCGGCGAATCTTCACAAGAGCCCTTCGGGGTCCGGAAAAAGAAGAAAGAGGCCGCAGCGGAGTGGGACACGCATGTGCGACCTGAAGTGATCGTATGGCCGGAGCGACGGCCGGTCCGCACGGTTTCTTCACCCGACCCCCCCGATACCACACCCCCGGCACAGACAGAAAAGACGAAAGGGTGCAGTTGCCTTCAGTACCTGTGTTTTCGCTGTGGGCAATGCCACACGGGACACCTTCCGGCGTTCCGCACCGCGCCTCTGCCGACGCTCCCGGCGAGGGTCCGGACCGGCGCACGAGGCGACCGGGCCGGTTGTAGCGATCACGCGCGTCGTCGACAGTCGTGGGTCTTGAACAGGGCGAGGACCTCCGATGTGGTGGAGCTGTCCAGGAACACACCACACGCAGGTCTTCGTGTCCCCCGTCATGCCCGGCTGAGGGCCTTGGGGAGGCCTCTGCCGGTCGAACGTGTCACGTCAGGGCGTCCGGTCGCGCATGTCGCGGCTGAGAAGGGTGAACGACCCTGCGGGTGCATACACCCAGGCCGTGTTGCGAAAGTCCCGTCTGCCCGCCGGGCAGACGACGCCACTTTCGCAACACGGCCTAGTCGTTCTGTCCGCGGAGTCCGGGTGCGGGAGGCGGGAGCTCGCCGAGGGCGTCGGCGTAGTAGGCGGACTCCGCCACGTGGAAGGCGAGGGCGCGGAAGGTCCATCCGGTGCCGGGCGATCGGTCGAGCTGATCGACGGTCAGGGAGCCGAGGCGATGGGCCCAGATCCTGGCCAGCCTGGTGAGCCGGCTGCGCGCCTCGTCCAGGTCGTCCCGGGTGAAGGGGGCGAGGTCGGCGGGGGTGGTGACCGCCGACGCGTGCCAGTGGTCGGGCTGCGTCTCCTCCCCCGCGAGACGCGCCTCCAACTCGGCGAGATGGTCGATCAGGTGGTCGGTGACTCTGCGGATCGCCTTGTGCGGGGTGTAGACGCGGCCGTCGGTGTGGACGGGGTCCCCGTTCCACTCGGTCCAGGTGGCGGCCACGGCGAGTACGTGGCCGACCATGGCCGTGACGACCTCTGCGGGGTCGCGGTCGTCGGTCACCGGAGCGTCACCGCCGTCGTCGGCCCCGGCGGTGTCCGCCTCCGCCGCGTCCGCCGCCGGATCGTGTGCGGCCCGGGTGTCGCGCCCCGGGTGGGACCCGGCCCGGAGCGTGACCGGACCGGGTACGGGGCCGGGACCGGCGAGGGCTCCCCGGGCGTCCGCGCTCCGGGATACGTCGTCATAGGTGCTGGTCATGCGGCTCACGCTAGGCGCGGAATCGTTCGGCCCCCGCCGAAGCGTGCGGGCCCCGCGGGACAGACCGAGGGGGAGGGCTGTCCGGGTGCGTGTGCACCGCACCCGGACCGCGACGGCCGGCTTCCGGGCCCGCCTCGTGCGCAAGCCGGGCCGCTGCGCCCCGGGGGGCGCTCCCGCGCCGATCGGACGGACCGCGCGCTCCACGAGGGACACGGCGGGCACCGGCCCGCCGAGCGGGAACCCGGTGCGGGGAGGCGGCGACGCGCCGGCCCTCCCCCCACCGCACAGGCCCGAACGGCCCCTGGAGGACTACTGCTTGATGAAGTCGAGCAGATCGGCGTTGAACGCCTCCTCGAACGCGCCGGTCAGACCGTGCGGGGCGTTCGGGTACACCTTCAGCGTCGCCTTCGGGACGATCCGGGCCGCCTTGTGCGCGGAGTCGGCGATCGGCACGATCTGGTCGTCGTCACCGTGGGCGATCAGCGTGGGGACGTCCCCGAACCGCTCGAGGTCCTGGGTGAAATCGGTCTCCGAGAACTGGGCGACACAGTCGTACGCCGCCTTGAGCCCCGCCTGCATGCTCATGAGCCAGAACGCGTCGCGCGCCCCCTGCGAGACGGTGGATCCGGGCCGGTCGGCGCCGTAGAAGCTCTCGCTCAGCGCCTGGTAGAACGCGGAGCGGTCGCTCCGTACGCCCTCGCGGATGCCGTCGAACACCTCGATGGGCAGCCCCTCCGGGTTGCTGTCGGTCCTGAGCATCTGCGGAGGTACGGCCCCGAGCAGGACGGCCTTCGCGACACGTGCGGTCCCGTGCCGTCCGATGTAGCGGGCGACTTCGCCGCCACCCGTGGAGTGGCCGACGAGGATCACGTCGTCGAGCCCGAGGTGGTCGATCAGCTGCGCCAGGTCGTCGGCGTAGGTGTCCATGTCGTTGCCCTGCCAGGGCTGGTCGGAGCGGCCGTGGCCGCGCCGGTCGTGGGCGACGGCCCGGAAGCCGTTCTCCGCGACGAGCCGCAACTGGCCGTCCCAGGCATCGGAGTTGAGGGGCCAGCCGTGACTGAAGACGACGGGCCGGCCGCTGCCCCAGTCCTTGTAGTGGATGCGTGTGCCGTCGGTGGTGGTGAAGTCGCTCATGGGACGGGCCTCTTTCGGTCGGTAGCGCTGCGGAACGGGTACGGGGGACGGAATCAGGGAGCCGGGCCGGGCGGACCCGGGGAACGGGACCGGTGGGAACGCGGGCCGGCTCAGAGGTAGACAGAACGTTCTGTCTTTCACAGAGTGCGGCTGCCCGGGATCTTTGTCAAGGCCCGAAAGAGACAGATCGGTCTGTTAACGTGACGTCCATGCCCGCGAAGCCGACACCGCCCGCAGCACCCCCGCGCTCAGCGGCTCGCGACCGGCTCGTCGCCGCCGCGGCCGACGTCTTCTACGCGGACGGGATCCACGCCGTGGGGGTGGACCGGCTGATCGCGGCGGCCGGGGTCACCAAGGCGACGTTCTACCGCCACTTCCCCTCGAAGGAAGACCTCGTCCTCGCCTACCTGCGGCTGCGCGACGACGCCATCCGGGCCGACATCGGGCGTGCGGTCACCGCGGCCGACGACCCGCGCGGACAGGTGGCCTCCGTCATGGAGTGGCTGGCCGACGAGGTCTGCGGCCCCGGATTCCGGGGCTGCCCGTTCATCAACGCGGCGGCCGAATACCCGGACCCGGACCACCCGGTCCGGCTGCTGGTGGCGGAGCACCGCACCTGGTTCCGCGACACCCTCGCCGGGCTGCTGCGCGCGGCCGGCCACCCGGCCCCGGACGCAGGCGCGGCCTCACTGCTGCTGGCACGTGACGGGGCGATGGTCGGGGGTTACCTCGACGGCAGCGACGCCCGCGCCGTTCTGCTGCGTACGGCCGACGCGCTCATGGCCGGCATCGGCGACCACGGCTGACGCCGGGCCGGCACCGCCGCACCCGCGCGTTCCCGTCGCCGCCCCGAGTCCGTCGCCGCCCCGATCCCGTCGGTGGCGGCCGTCCGGGAGCGGGGTACGACCGGAGGGCCGGCCCCCTCCCCCGCCGCTCAGTCCTCGCCCTCCAGGTCGCCTTCCGTCTCCAGGAAGACCTGGCGCAGGGCTTCGAGCACGGCCGGGTCCGGCTCGGCCCACATTCCGCGGGACTCGGCCTCCAGGAGGCGCTCGGCGATGCCGTGCAGCGCCCACGGATTGGCCTGCTGGAGGAACTCGCGGTTCGCCGGGTCCAGTACGTACGTCTCGGTCAGCTTGTCGTACATCCAGTCGGCGACCACACCCGTCGTCGCGTCGTACCCGAACAGGTAGTCGACCGTCGCGGCGAGTTCGAAGGCACCCTTGTACCCGTGGCGGCGCATCGCCTCGATCCACTTCGGGTTGACGACCCGGGCGCGGAAGACGCGCGACGTCTCCTCGACCAGGGTCCGCGTGCGGACCGTCTCGGGGCGGGTCGAGTCGCCGATGTACGCCTGGGGGGCCGTGCCCTTGAGCGCGCGCACGGTCGCGACCATGCCTCCGTGGTACTGGAAGTAGTCGTCCGAGTCCGCGATGTCGTGCTCGCGGGTGTCGGTGTTCTTCGCCGCGACCTCGATCCGCTTGTAGGCGCTCTCCATCTCGTCCCGGGCGGGACGTCCGTCGAGCTCACGTCCGTAGGCGTAACCGCCCCAGACGGTGTAGACCTCGGCGAGGTCGGCGTCCGTGCGCCAGTCGCGGGAGTCGATGAGCTGGAGCAGCCCTGCCCCGTACGTACCGGGCCTGGAGCCGAAGATGCGGGTGGTGGCCCGCCGTTCGTCGCCGTGTGCGGCGAGGTCGGCCTGGGTGTGGGCGCGCACGAAGTTCCGCTCGGCCGGCTCGTCGAGCGAGGCGGCGAGCCGTACGGCGTCGTCGAGGAGACCGATGGTGTGCGGGAACGCGTCCCGGAAGAAGCCGGAGATGCGCAGGGTGACGTCGATGCGGGGGCGGCCGAGCTCCTCGTACGGAATCGGTTCGAGGCCCGTGACACGGCGGGAGGCGTCGTCCCAGACCGGGCGTACCCCGAGCAGGGCGAAGGCCTCGGCGATGTCGTCGCCGGCGGTGCGCATCGCGCTCGTACCCCACAGGGAGAGGCCCACCGAGGTGGGCCAGTCGCCGTTGTCGGCGCGGTAGCGCGCGAGGAGCGAGTCCGCGAGGGCCTGGCCGGTCTCCCAGGCGAGGCGGGAGGGGACCGCCTTCGGGTCGACGGAGTAGAAGTTGCGGCCGGTCGGCAGGACGTTCACCAGACCGCGCAGCGGGGAACCGGACGGCCCCGCCGGGACGAAGCCGCCGTTCAGCGCGTGGACGGCGTGGTCGAGCTCGTCGGTCGTCGCGGCGAGGCGGGGGACGACCTCCCGGGCGGCGAAGGCGAGGATGTCGGCCACGGGTCCCGGGTGCCCGGCCGCCACCCCGGCGACCGCGGCCGGGTCCCAGTCCGCGTCCTCCATCGCCTGTACGAGCGCGCGGGCGCTCTCCTCCACGGCGTCGGCCGCGGTACGGGTGGCCGCCGACTCGTCCAGGCCGAGTGCCTCCCGCAGACCGGGCAGTGACGCCGTCCCGCCCCAGATCTGACGGGCCCGCAGGACGGCGAGGACGAGGTTGACGCGGTCCTTGCCCGCCGGGGCACCGCCCAGGACGTGCAGACCGTCACGGATCTGGACGTCCTTGATCTCACAGAGCCAGCCGTCGAGATGCATGATGAACTCGTCGAAGCCCTCGTCCTCCGGCCGGCCCTCAAGCCCCAGGTCGTGGTCGAGCTTCGCGGCCTGGATGAGGGTCCAGATCTGGGCGCGGACGGCCGGCAGCTTCGCCGGGTCCATGGCGGCGATCTGCGCGTGCTCGTCCAGGAGTTGTTCGAGGCGGGCGATGTCCCCGTAGCTGTCCGCCCGGGCCATCGGCGGCACGAGGTGGTCGACGAGGGTGGCGTGCACGCGGCGCTTGGCCTGGGTTCCCTCACCCGGGTCGTTCACCAGGAACGGGTAGACCAGCGGCAGATCGCCGAGGGCGGCGTCGGGGCCGCAGGCGGCGGAGAGGCCCGCGTTCTTGCCGGGCAGCCATTCCAGGTTGCCGTGCTTGCCGAGGTGGATCATCGCGTCGGCGCCGAACCCGTTGTCGTCGGCGGACGCCGCGATCCAGCGGTACGCGGCCAGATAGTGGTGCGAGGGCGGCAGGTCGGGGTCGTGGTAGATCGCGATCGGGTTCTCGCCGAAGCCGCGCGGCGGCTGGATGAGGATCAGGAGGTTGCCGCGGCGCAGGGCGGCGAGCACGATGTCGCCTTCGGGGTTTCGGGACCGGTCGACGAACATCTCGCCGGGCGCCGGGCCCCAGTGCTCCTCCACGGCCTCGCGGAGTTCCGCGGGCAGGGTGGCGAACCAGCGGCGGTAGTCGGCGGCGGGGATGCGGACCGGGTTGCGGGCCAGCTGCTCCTCGGTGAGCCACTCCTGGTCGTGGCCGCCCGCCTCGATGAGCGCGTAGATCAGCTCGTCGCCGTCCCCGGAGACCAGTCCCGGGATCGCTTCCTCGGGGCCGAAGTCGTAACCCTCGGCGCGGAGTCTGCGCAGCAGGGCCACGGCGCTCGCGGGAGTGTCGAGCCCGACCGCGTTGCCGATGCGGGAGTGCTTGGTCGGGTAGGCGGACAGGACGAGCGCGATCCGCTTCTCGGCCGCCGGGATGTGCCGGAGCCGGGCGTGCCGTACGGCGATCCCGGCGACCCGGGCGGCCCGCTCGGGGTCGGCGACGTACGCGGGCAGGCCGTCCTCGTCGATCTCCTTGAAGGAGAACGGGACGGTGATCAGGCGGCCGTCGAACTCGGGGACGGCGATCTGGGTGGCCGCGTCCAGGGGGGAGACGCCCTCGTCGTTCTCCTGCCAGGCGGCGCGCGGGCTGGTCAGGCAGAGCGCCTGGAGGACCGGTACGTCGAGGCCGGTGAGGGCGCCCGCGTCCCAGGACTCGTCGTCGCCGCCCGCGGACGCCGTGGCGGGCTTGGTGCCTCCCGCCGCGAGGACCGTGGTGACGATGGCGTCGGCGGCCCGGAGCCGCTCGACGAGCTCCGGCTCGGGGGCGCGGAGGGAGGCGACGTACAGCGGGAGGGGGCGGGCGCCCGCGTCCTCGACGGCGCTGCAGAGCGCCTCGACGAACGCGGTGTTGCCGCTCATGTGGTGGGCGCGGTAGTAGAGCACCGCGACGGTCGGCCCCGTGACCTCCCGGGCGGTCCGCTCCAGCGGCCCCCAGGCGGGTGCGGGGGCGGGCGGATCGAAGCCGTGGCCGGTGAGCAGCACGGTGTCGGAGAGGAACCTGGCCAGCTGCTCCAGGTTGGCCGGCCCACCGTGGGCGAGGTAGGCGTGCGCCTCGGCCGCGATACCGATGGGCACGGTCGACGCGGCCATCAGCTGCGCGTCGGGGGCCTGCTCACCGGTCAGGACGACGACGGGGCGGCCGGTGGCCAGCACCTGGTCCAGCCCGTCCTGCCAGGCGCGTACGCCGCCGAGGAGGCGTACGACCACGAGGTCGGTGCCGTCCAGCAGGCGGGGGAGGTCGTCGAGGGAGAGCCGGGAAGGGTTGGCGTAGCGGTAGCCGACCGGGCCGCCGGAGGCGCGGGCGCTCAGCAGGTCCGTGTCGGACGTCGACAGGAGCAGGATCATGCGGCGTCAGCCCTCCTCGGGGTGTCCACGCCCCGGGCAGTGTCGGATCGGCGCTCGGACGGACCGAGCGCCTGGGAAAGGGAGTTCCTGACTCGCACGGCCGGTGGGCCGGGCTCACAGTGGCGGGACCGCGCCGGAATCTCACCGGGCTTCCTCCCAGGTCGCCGTACGGCGATGGCGGACCGTACGGACCGCCGCTAGGCATAGTAGGCGGGAGGAGGGGGGTCCTGACCAGACGGCCCCGCCCCGGACCGGAACGGCAGCGGGTGTCCGGTAGGTCACAGTGACCGTAGGGGTGCGCTCCGGTCACGGTCGGTATGCTCGCCGCCATGTCCGCCTCGCCCCTTCCGCCCCGGTCACCGGGCGCCGCATGCGCCCGGGGCAGCGGTGACGCATGCCCGGGCGCGCTGCGTCTGCACCGGGCGGACGACGGCGCACTGGCCCGGATCCGCATACCCGGCGGCGTGCTGACACCACGTCGGTCGGCCGCCCTGCTGGACGCCGCCGAGCGGCTGGGTGACGGTGAGCTGCACCTCACGTCCCGGGGCAACGTGCAGCTGCGCGGGCTCTCGCCGGACTGCGGCGCGGAGTTGGCCGGACTGCTCGCCACCGCCGGGCTGCTTCCCTCCGAACGCCACGAGCGGATACGCAACGTGGTCGCCTCCCCGCTCTCCGGGCTCGACTCCCTGGGGGCCGCCGACATCGGGCCGTGGCTGACCCGGCTGGACCACCTCCTCTGCGGAAGCGACCGGGCCGCGGCGCTCTCCGGACGCTTCCTCTTCGCCCTCGACGACGGCCGCGGCGACGTGGACGCCCTCGGTGCCGACCTCACCCTCCTGGCCCGGGAGGACGGCAGCGCGCTGCTGCGCGTCGGGGCCACCGACGCGGTCCTGCGCGTACCCGCCCCCGAGGCCCCCCGCGCCGCGCTCCTCGCCGCCGAGACCTTCCTGGACGCGGCCCGGGAGACGGGCGCCTGGCGGATCAAGGACCTGCCGGACCGTGCGGCGGCCCGGCTGCCCGGTGACACCGGACGCCGGCTCGGGCAGGCCGGCATCGACGTCTCCGAAGCGGTCCTGCCCCGCCCGCCCGAGGCCCTGCCCCCGGCTCCAGGACCCGTCGCCGGCAGCGGCGGTGCGGCCGCCCTGTCCGTCGGCGTACCGCTCGGACGGCTGGACCGGGCACAGTGGCGCCTCCTGTCGGGCTCGGGCGGACTGCGGCTCACCCCGTGGCGGGGCGCCGTCGTCACCGGGGTGCCTTCCGACCGGGTGGACCGCCTGCTCGACGACCTCTCCGGGGCCGGCCTGATCACCGGGCCCGGCTCCCCGTGGACCGGAGTCGGGGCCTGCATCGGGCGGCCCGGCTGTGCGAAGTCCCTGGCCGACGTACGGGCCGAGGCGGGGGCCGCCGTCGGCCCCGCCGGCCGGCTCCCTGTGTACTGGTCCGGGTGCGAACGCCGCTGCGGCCATCCGCACGGGGAGTGGATCGACGTGGTCGCCACCCCCGGGGGACACCGGATCTCCCATGTCCGGGGAGACCGGACCACCGAGGCCGCGACGGTCGGGGACGACCCGGCCGTGCTCGCCGCCGCCGTGGCGGCCGCACGCGGCGCTCGCACCTGACCACCACGTATCCCCCTGTTCGATGAGGAAAGCGACAGCACTGTGCACCAGTACGAGAAGGACGGACCGGCGATCTACCGCCAGTCCTTCGCCACCATCCGCGCGGAGGCGGATCTGGCAGGGCTGCCCGCCGACGTGAGCCAGGTCGCCGTCCGCATGATCCACGCCTGCGGCATGGTCGACCTCGTACGCGACCTCGCCTTCTCCCCGAACGCCGTGGCCGGCGCCCGCGCGGCACTGCGCTCCGGCGCGCCGATCCTCTGCGACGTCGCCATGGTCGCCAGCGGGGTCACCCGCAAGCGGCTGCCGGCGGACAACGAGGTGATCTGCACGCTGTCCGACCCCGCCGTTCCCGGGCTGGCCGCGGAGCTCGGGACCACCCGCAGCGCCGCCGCCCTGGAGCTGTGGCGGGACCGGATGGAAGGGGCGGTCGTCGCCGTCGGCAACGCGCCCACCGCGCTGTTCCGGCTGCTGGAGATGATCGAGGAGGGCGCGCCGCGCCCCGCCGCCGTCATCGGCGTGCCCGTGGGCTTCATCGGCGCCGCCGAGTCGAAGGAGGCCCTGGCCGCCCACCCGTCGGGTCTGGAGCACCTCGTCGTGCGGGGCAGGCGGGGTGGCAGCGCCATCGCGGCCGCCGCCCTCAACGCGATCGCCAGCGAGGAGGAATGAGCGTGCCCGAACAACAGCACTCCGGCGCGGCAGGGACCATCCCGGGCGGCGCAGGCACGGCGGGCAGCGCAGGCAGCGCAGGCACGGCGGACAGCACGAGCAGCGCAGGCACGGCGGGCAGCACGGGCAGCGGCCGGCTGTACGGGGTCGGGCTCGGTCCGGGCGACCCGTCCCTGATGACGGTGCGGGCCGTGCAGGTCATCGGTGAGGCCGACGTCGTCGCGTACCACTCCGCCCGGCACGGCCGCTCGATCGCCCGATCCATCGCGGCGCAGCACATCCGCGCCGACCACATCGAGGAGGCGCTGGTCTACCCCGTCACGACGGAGACCACGGACCACCCGGGCGGCTACCGGGGCGCGCTGGACGAGTTCTACGCCGAGGCAGCCGGCCGCCTCGCGGCACACCTCGACGCCGGCCGCACCGTCGCCGTCCTCGCCGAGGGCGACCCGCTCTTCTACGGCTCGTACCAGCACATGCACAAGCGGCTCGCCGACCGGTACGAGACCGAGGTCATCCCCGGCGTCACCTCGGTCAGCGCCGCCGCGGCCCGGCTCGGCACCCCGCTCGTCGAGGCGGAGGAGGTGCTGACGATCCTGCCCGGCACCCTGCCGGAGGAGGAACTGACGGCACGTCTGGCGGCCACGGACTCGGCGGTCGTGATGAAGCTGGGCCGTACGTTCCCCGCCGTACGCCGTGCGTTCGAGGCGTCCGGGCGGCTGCCCGAGGCGCGGTACGTCGAGCGCGCCACCATGGCGGGCGAGCGCACCGGAGACCTCGCGGACACCGACGCGGACTCCGTGCCGTACTTCGCGGTCGCCGTGCTGCCCAGCCGGATCGACGCCCCGCGGCCCGGGCGGGCCCCCGGTTCGGGCGAGGTCGTCGTGGTCGGCACCGGGCCGGCCGGGCCGCTGTGGCTGACGCCCGAGACGCGGGGTGCGCTGGCGGCCGCCGACGACGTGGTCGGCTACACCACGTACCTGGACCGGGTGCCGGTCCGTCCCGGGCAGCGGCGCCACGGCTCCGACAACAAGGTGGAGTCGGAGCGCGCCGAGTTCGCACTGGACCTGGCGCGCCGCGGCCGCCGCGTGGCCGTGGTGTCCGGGGGCGACCCCGGTGTCTTCGCGATGGCGACGGCCGTGCTCGAAGTGGCCGCGCAGGAGGCGTACACGGACATCGCCGTACGGGTGTTGCCCGGGGTGACCGCCGCGAACGCCGCCGCCGCCCGCGCGGGCGCCCCGCTGGGCCACGACTACGCCACCCTCTCGCTCTCGGACCGGCTCAAGCCGTGGGAGGTGATCGCCGAGCGGCTGCGCGCGGCGGCCACGGCCGACCTGGTGATGGCCCTGTACAACCCGGGTTCCCGCAGCCGGACCTGGCAGGTCGGCAAGGCACGCGACCTGCTGCTGGAACACCGCTCCCCGGACACGCCCGTGGTGCTCGGCCGCGATGTCGGCGGACCGGCGGAGAGCGTGCGCACGGTCCGGCTGGCCGACCTGGACCCGATGGAGGTGGACATGCGGACGATCCTGATCGTGGGCTCCTCGCAGACCCGCTGGGTGCACCGGGGCGACGGCCGGCAGATCGTGTGGACGCCGCGCCGCTATCCGGAGACCTGACCGGGCGCCGGGGAGGACGGGGGCGGGGTACAGAGGTACGGACGCGCCGGGGTGGGCGGTGCGGGGACGGCACCGGATCCGGTGGGTGCCGGCCGCCGGCCCGCCGCCTGCCCCGGCCCCGCGGCCACGGACCGCGACCGTCGCCGCCCGCCCCGGCCCGCGCCTCCGGACTCCGTACGCGCAGGCCCGGCCAGGCCAGGCAGGTGCGGGACGCCTACACGCAGGCTCCCGTGACCTCCCGCAGCCAGGCGAGGGCGTCCTCGGGGGTCCCGGCCACCGGTACGCCCTCGGGAACGGGCGGCCGGCGCACCACGACCACCGGAATGCCCGCCTCCCGGGCGGCCGTGAGCTTGGGGGCGGTCGCGGCACCGCCGCTGTCCTTCGTGACCAGGACGTCGATGCCGTGGCGCCGGAGCAGCGCCCGCTCACCCTCCAGGGTGAACGGGCCCCGGTCCAGCAGGACTTCCATGCGCGCCGGACACGGGGCTTCGGGGGCGTCCACCGACCGCACGAGGAACCACAGCGCATCCAGCCCGGCGAACGCCGCCAGCCCCATGCGTCCCGTCGTGAGGAAGACCCGACGGCCCAGGCCGGGCAACAGCTCGGCCGCGCCGGCCAGGGAGCCGGTGGTATGCCACCGGTCACCGTCCGAGGGCACCCAGCCGGGCCGGCGGAGAGCCAGCAGGGGAACATGAACGGTGGCGGCTGCCGCTGCCGCGTTGAAACTGATCGTCCCGGCGAAAGGATGGGTGGCGTCGATGACCGCATCCACTCGGTGCGCACGGAGCCACTCGGCCATGCCGCCGGCTCCCCCGAAGCCCCCGACGCGTACCTCGCCCGGGGGGAGCCGGGGCCGGGTGACCCGCCCGGCGAGCGAACTGGTGACCCTGATCCCCTTCTCGGCGGTCAGCGACTCCGCGAGCCGCCGGGCCTCCGTCGTGCCACCGAGGACGAGCAGGTGCAAGGGCATGGGATCGGTCCATCCATGAGCGGTGAGGCGCTGGGCGGGCGCACCGCCCAACTCAAGCACACCGGTCTGCGGCCGGGCTGGACGACCGGTGCCTGCGCCACGGCGGCGGCCACCGCCGCGTACACCGCCCTGCTCACCGGGGAGTTCCCCGACCCGGTGACCGTGACGCTGCCCCGGGGCCAGACCCCGGCCTTCGCGCTCGCCGTCGAGGAACTGGCCGACGGCCGGGCCACCGCGGGCGTGGTCAAGGACGCGGGCGACGACCCGGACGTGACGCACGGCGCGCTGGTGCGCGCCACCGTACGGCTGCTGCCGCCCGGCTCCGGAGTGGTGTTCCGGGCAGGCCCGGGCGTGGGGACCGTGACCCTCCCCGGGCTGCCTCTGGAGGTCGGGGAGCCCGCGATCAACCCGGTCCCCCGCCAGATGATGCGGGACCACATCGCGCGGGTGGCGGCCGGGCACGGGGGCACCGGCGATGTCGAGATCACGGTCGCGGTGGACGACGGCGAGGAGATCGCACGTTTCACGTGGAACATTCGCCTGGGCATCCTGGGCGGGCTCTCGATCCTGGGCACCACGGGCATCGTCGTGCCGTACTCCTGCTCGGCCTGGATCGACTCGATCCGCCGCGGGGTGGACGTGGCGCTGGCGGCCGGCCACCGGCACGTGGCGGGGTGTACGGGCTCGACCTCGGAGAAGACGGTGGTCGCCGAGTACGGACTCCCGGAGATCGCCCTGCTGGACATGGGGGACTTCGCCGGGGCCGTGCTGAAGTACGTACGCCGGCATCCCGTGGACCGGCTGACGATCTGCGGCGGGTTCGCCAAGCTGTCCAAACTCGCTGCGGGCCACCTGGATCTGCACTCGGGCCGTTCCCAGGTCGACAAGCCGTTCCTGGCGAGGCTGGCGCGGCAGGGCGGAGCGAGCGAGCAGCTGGCCGCGGAGATCGAGGTGGCCAACACCGGTCTGGCGGCCCTGCAGCTGTGCATGGCGGCCGGGGTGCCCCTGGGCGACCTGGTGGCGGTGGCCGCACGCGACGAGGCGCTGTCGGTGCTGCGGGGCGCACCCGTGACGGTGGACGTGATCTGCATCGACCGGGCGGGGACGGTGGTGGGGCGGAGCGCGGTGCGGTGACGCGTGCCGCGCCCCGGAGGCTCGCTCGCCTCCGCGGACCCCAGCGGCCGTCCCCGGCTCCGGCCACCCGGGTCAGCAGGAGTGGCGGTCCCGGTGCGGGGAGTACAGATGGCTGTCCCGGAACTGGTCCGCGCCCAGGGTCCGGCCCACCATGATCACGGCCGTCCGGATCACCCCCGCCTCCTTCACCTGGTCCGCGAGGGAGTCGAGCGTCCCGCGCAGGACGATCTCGTCCGGGCGCGAGGCCATGGCCACGACCGCGGCCGGGCAGTCGGCCCCGTAGTGCGGAAGCAGTTCGTCGACCACCCGGTCCACGTACCGCGCCGCCAGGTGCAGCACGATCAGCGCGCCGCTGCGGCCGAGGGTGGCGAGGTCCTCGCCCTCCGGCATCGCCGTCGCCCGCTGCGCGATCCGGGTGAGGATGACCGTCTGGCCGACCGTGGGGACCGTCAGCTCCCGCTTCAGGGCGGCGGCGGCAGCGGCGAACGCGGGTACCCCGGGCACCACTTCGTACGGCACGCCCGCCTCGTCGAGCCGCCTCATCTGTTCGTTGACGGCGCTGAAGACCGAGGGGTCGCCGGAGTGCAGCCGTGCGACGTCGTGGCCTTCCCCGTGCGCGCGCACCAGTTCGGCGGTGATCCGGTCGATGTCGAGCTGGGCCGTGTCCACGAGCCGGGCGTCCGGCGGGCACGCGTCCAGGAGTTCCCGCGGCACCAGGCTGCCCGCGTAGAGGCAGACGGGGCTGGCGGCGAGGAGGCGGGCACCGCGCACCGTGATCAGGTCGGCGGCACCGGGGCCCGCGCCGATGAAGTACACGGTCATCTGTTGTCTCCTGAGAAGGTGGAAGGGGCCTTGCGTACGGACCACTGGGTGACGGGCATCGCCTGACGCCAGCCGGTGAACCCGCCGACGGGCACCGCGTGGGCCACCGCCAGCCGTACGAGCTCCCCGCCGAGCCGCCGGTACCACTCCGTGAGCAGCGCCTCGGACTCCAGCGTGACCGTGTTGGCGACGAGCCGGCCGCCCGGGGGCAGCGCGTCCCAGCAGGCGTCGAGCAGTCCGGGCGCGGTGAGGCCGCCGCCGATGAACACGGCGTCGGGAACGGGCAGTCCGGCCAGGGCGTCCGGCGCCCGGCCGGTGACGACGCGCAGGGCGGGGACGCCGAGCCGGTCCGCGTTGCGCGCGATGCGCCCGGCGCGTACCGGGTCGCGTTCGACGGTGAGCGCCCGGCAGGACGGGTGGGTACGCAGCCACTCGACGGCGATCGATCCGGACCCCCCGCCGACGTCCCACAGGAGCTCGCCGGGCGCGGGCGCGAGCACACCGAGGGTGGCGGCCCGCACGTGGCGTTTGGTGAGCTGCCCGTCGCTCTCGTACGCCTCGTCGGGAAGCCCCGGTACGGCTCCGAGGCGCACGGTGTCCGGAGTGCTCCGGCACTCCAGGGCGATGACGTTGAGCGGGTCCCCCGGCGGCCGGTCCCACGTATCGGCGGTGCCGTCCAGGCAGTCCTCGTCCGGGCCGCCCAGCTGTTCGAGCACGCGCATCCGGCTGGGCCCGAAGCCGTGGTCCCGGAGCAGGGCCGCCACGGCGGCGGGCGTGGCGCCGTCCGCGCTCAGGACCAGCAGTCGGCGTCCGTCGTGGAGCGCGGCGGCCAGCCGTGCCGTGGGGCGGCCGACCAGGGTGACGGTCTCGGTGTCCTCGACCGGCCAGCCGAGCCGGGCGCAGGCGTACGACACCGAGGAGGGGTGCGGCAGCACACGGAGCGCCCCGGCGCCCAGCTCCTCGGTCAGGGCCCGGCCGATGCCGTAGAACATGGGGTCGCCGCTGGCCAGCACCACGATCCGGCGGCCCGTGTGGGCGTCGAGCAGACCGCGCAGGGCGGGCCGCAGCGGTGACGGCCAGGGCACGCGCCGCCCCGCGCACCCGGACGGGAGCAGACCCAGGTGGCGCTCACCGCCGACGACCACGTCGGCTTCCAGGACCGCGGAGCGCGCCGCGTCCGGCAAGCCCGCCCATCCGTCGGCACCGATGCCCACGACGGCCACGGCCGGTGCGGGCGGCGCCGGTGATCCGGCAGCTGCGGGCGGTTGCGCCGGTGGTTCGGAGGGTGCGGGAGACACGGCCGGTACCTCGGAGTTCGTGGGTGTGACGCTGCCGCACTCTACTGTCCGGCCCGGTCGGAGCCCCGGCCAGGGCTTCCCGCGCGACGGCCCCGGGCAGCCGGTACTCCCGCCTCCCCGCCGTGGCAGCCGAGCGGTACCGCACTCCTCGAACCGGAGACCCGTCCTCCCACGGAAGGCCGTGCACGCACCGGGAACCCTCGACCGCCCGGCCGTACGGCCGCTGCCCGGCCGGAGCGCCGCGGCCTACGGGGGGATGCCCCGCACACGTCGGGCCGGCACCGCGGCGGCGGCCGGTCCGGTGGGGCCGGCCCCGCGTAGCCGGCCGCTGGAGTCGCCGATGCCCGCCGTCCTGGCGATGATCACAGGTATGACCGACAACGGGACGGGCAAGAACGCCACCGTGCGCATCGCCCAGCAGCCGGAGGCCGACGAACTCCTGGGGCGCAGTCCGCTGGCCGCCCTGGTCGGCATGCTGCTGGACCAGCAGGTGCCGATGGAATGGGCCTTCACGGGCCCCTTCACGCTGGCGCGGCGGATGGGATCGGACGACCTGGACGCCCGGGAGATCGCCGCGTACGACCCGGACGCCTTCACCGAACTCTTCACCACGAAACCCGCCCTGCACCGCTATCCGGGCTCCATGGCCACGAGGGTGCGTCAGCTCTGCCAGTTCCTGGTCGCGGAGTACGACGGCGACGCGAGCGCGGTCTGGGCGGACGCCACCACCGGGGCCGAGCTGCTGAGAAGGCTGCGCGCGCTGCCCGGGTTCGGCACCCAGAAGGCGCAGATCTTCCTGGCCCTGCTGGGCAAGCAGTTCGGCGTACGTCCCCCGGGGTGGCGGGAGGCTGCAGGGCCGTACGGGGAAGCCGGCTCGCACCGCTCGGTGGCGGACATCACCGGCCCCGACTCGCTCGCCGAGGTGCGGGCGTACAAGCAGCAGGTGAAGGCGGCGGCCAGGGCCGCGAGCCGGGCCAAGTGATCACCCAGAGGCCATGACCGCTCATATTCGGCCGCACAAACGGTTCCCAGACACCGGCCGGCTCGCCCAGGATGGTCCCGCACTTCACGGCGGGCGCGCGAGAACAGCTACGGCACCTCGCCGCGTTGCCGGAACGCCCCCGTACATCCCGTACGAGGACGTCCCTCCGCCGTGCGATGCCCCGCGTCCGACACCGCGCGCCGATCCACCGGGAGATGCGGGGTACCCCTCAGCTCTCCTGCACATCCGTTCACACCGGAAGGACACCTGTGCACACCACTCGTCGCAGAGCCGCAGCTGTCGTGGCCGCCACCGCCCTGGCCACACCGCTCCTCCTCGCCGCATCCCCCCACCAGGGACACACCCCGCACGACCCGGCGAAGGAGGCCGCCAAGCTGTCGCAGAAGCTGGTGCAGCGCTCGTCGGCTGCGGACGCCTACCGGCACCTGCAGCGGTTCCAGGCGATAGCCGACTCGGCGGACGGCCACCGCGCGGCGGGCTCGCCCGGCCACGACGCCTCCGCCGCCTACGTGTACCGACTGCTCCGGGAGGCGGGGTACCGGGTCGGCTACGAGACCTTCGACTTCGTCTACACCGAGACGCTCGCCGAGAAGCTCTCCGTCGTCACGCCCACGCCCCGGGACGTCGCCATCAGGGCGATGACCTACACGAAGTCCACCCCCGTCGGCGGTCTCCGCGCCGCTCTCGCGGCCGTCCCCACCGACGACACCACCGGCTGCGAAGCGGCCGACTACGCCTCCGCCACCTTCACCGGCAAGATCGCCCTGATCAAGCGCGGCGGCTGCTCCTTCGCCCAGAAGCAGGAGGCCGCCGCCGCCGCGGGTGCTGCGGGCGCGGTCATCTACAACAACACCGAGGGCGTGCTGTCCGGCACCCTCGGGGACGCCGCCGCGGCGAAGATCCCCACCGGCGGACTCACCCAGGAGGAGGGCGAGAAACTCGTCGCCGACCTGGCCGCGGACGAGGTGACGGTCTCCTTCGAGATCCGCGAACTCCAGGAGGAGCGCACCACCCGCAACGTCGTGGCGGAGACGCGGGGCGGGGACGCGGCGAGGACGGTCATGCTCGGCGCCCACCTCGACTCGGTCACCGACGGCCCGGGCATCAACGACAACGCGTCCGGTTCGGCCGGCCTCCTCGAGGTCGCCCTGGAGCTGGCCCGCACACACAAGGCGCCCGCCAACAAGGTGCGCTTCGCCTGGTGGTCGGCGGAGGAGAACGGGCTGCTGGGTTCGGAGGCGTACGTCGCCCACCTGTCCCAGGCCCAGCGCGACGCGATCGCGCTCTACCTCAACTTCGACATGATCGCCTCCCCGAACGGCGCCCAGTTCGTCTTCGACGGCGACGACTCCGACGGCGTGGGGGCGGGCCCGGGGCCGGAGGGTTCGGCCCAACTGGAACACGACATCACGGCGTTCCTGGACAAGCAGGGCAAGCCGCACACCGGTACGGACTTCACCGGACGCTCCGACTACGGGCCGTTCGTCGAGGCCGGCATCCCGTCCGGCGGCACGGACACCGGCGCCGAGGGCATCAAGACGGCCGCCGAGGCGACGACCTTCGGGGGCACGGCGGGGATCGCCTACGACCCCTGCTACCACGCGGCCTGCGACGACCTGGACAACCTCGACATGGCGCACTTCGACACCAACATCGACGTGATCGCCAACGCCGTGGGCACCTACGCCTACGACCTCCACTCCCTGACCGGCCCCGCGACCACCGCCCCCGGCGCCGCCGGGACCACCGGCAAGGGTGTCCTGCGCGAGGGCCACGCGCACGGCGTCACCGCGTAGCACGGCACCGCCCGGCAGGTGTACGCCGCAGGCACCCGCACGCGCCTGCGGCGTACGCCCCGTGGGCGCCCCTCCGGCCGCATCGCCCCGCCCTCCCGGCCCCCGACGCCCTTGCAGGGCGCGAGGAGCGCCATCGCAGTCCCGCGCCATGGCTGCGCCAGGAGGCCCACGCCCGGTAGGCTTTCCGTGTGATCTTCAAGCGCATCGGAAATGGGCGGCCATATCCCGACCACGGCCGGGAAAGCACCCGACAGTGGGCGGATGTCGCACCGCGTCCGGTCCGCCTGGACCAACTGGTGACGACCAAGGGCCAGCTGGACCTCGAGACCCTCCTCGCCGAGGACTCCACGTTCTACGGCGACCTCTTCGCGCACGTCGTGAAGTGGCAGGGCGACCTCTACCTGGAGGACGGGCTGCACCGCGCCGTCCGTGCCGCGCTGCAGCAGCGCCAGGTGCTGCACGCCCGCGTCCTCGAAATGGGCTGACCGGCGCCACTCCCACCCGTGGCCCATTTCGGGCCTTTCGGGTGCTTTTGTGCACGTACGGGTGCCATCTGCTGATCGTTTAAGTAGGCATCATCACCAGGTCGCACTACGCTGCGGCCATGAGCATGCTGACCCCTCCCGGCATGGGCGGAAAGTACCGCGTCACGGGCAACACGTACCCGCGCATGCGCCGCCCCCGGAACCGCCGCAGACTGATCCTTCCGGGGGCCGCCGCCGTCATGGCGCTCGGCCTGGCCGGATGGGGCACGCTCCAGATCGTCGACGTGTTCACCGGGAGCCACGAGCAGGCGAACGCGGCGGACCGGCCGAAGGCCTGCCCCTCCCCGACGGCGCCCGCCCCCGTGAAGACCCTGCCGAAGCCCGCGGCCGTCAAGGTCAACGTCTACAACGCGACGCCCCGCAGCGGGCTCGCCAAGGCCGCCGCGGACGAGCTCAAGAAGCGCGGGTTCGCCATCGGCAAGGTGGACAACGCACCCGCCGCGTACGACAAGAAGGTGCCCGGCACCGGCCTCCTGCTCGGCGCCCCGACGGCGGCCGACGGCTCGTTCCCCGTGCTCGCCACCCAGTTGCCCGGGGCCGTACGGAAGACCGACGCCCGCCGGACGGCGGACGTCGACCTGATCATCGGCACGAAGTTCAAGGCGTTCAGCACACCGGAGGCCGCGGCCTCCGCACTCGCCGCCCTGACGAAGCCGGCCCCGGCACCGTCCGCCTGCTCCTGAGAGCGCCGCACGGCGGCGTCACCCGGCGGTGCCGCGCGGGCGGCCGGTCCTCCCGCTCGGACGTACCGCCCGGACCGCTCGACCCGGCCGTCAGCCGGCGGTGCCGTACATCCGGTCGCCGGCGTCCCCGAGGCCCGGCACGATGTAGCCGTTCTCGTTGAGCCGCTCGTCCACCGAGGCGGTGACCACCGTGACGGGTGTCCCCGCCAGCTCGCGCTCCATGACCTCGACACCTTCGGGCGCGGCGAGCAGGACGACCGCGGTGACATCGTCCGCACCGCGCTTGATCAACTCACGGATGGCCGCCACGAGCGTGCCACCGGTGGCCAGCATCGGGTCCAGGACGTAGACCTGCCGCCCGGAGAGGTCCTCGGGCATCCGCGTCGCGTACGTCTCCGCCTGGAGCGTCTCCTCGTTGCGGATCATGCCCAGGAAGCCGACCTCGGCGGTCGGCAGGAGCCGCACCATGCCGTCCAGCATGCCGAGCCCGGCGCGCAGGATCGGGACGACCAGGGGGCGCGGGTGGGACAGCTTCACCCCGGTCGTGGCCGTCACGGGAGTCTCGATGTCGACCTGCTCGGTCCGCACATCCCTGGTGGCCTCGTACGCGAGGAGGGTGACCAGCTCGTCGGCGAGCCGCCGGAAGGTCGGGGAGTCGGTGCGCCTGTCGCGCAGCGTGGTGAGTTTGTGCGCCACCAGCGGGTGGTCGACGACGTGGATCCGCATGCCGTCAACAGTAACCGGGCCCAGGCCGCACTCTTCGCCGGTCTGCGCTGGCATCAAGCACCTGTTCGGAGGGAAGGTGGTGCCATACGGACCCAGGCTTGGGGTGGTGTGTCGATTGCCCGACGGGGAGCAGCGGAATCAGGCACGGCGGGAACGCGACGCGCGCGACGTGCCCGAGGCGCAGGAGAGTGCGCCGGACGCGCAGGAGAGTGAAGCGGCGCGCCGCAGGCGCCGGGCGCAGTTCCTCCGTGAACTGCACGAGGCGAAGCAGCTCCGCGACCGGGTCCAGCCCCGCCGCGCCCGTGCGGCCCGTATGCGCCAGCAGATGCGGATGCGCACATTCCGCTGGTGACCGCCGGACCCAGGGCCTGCGGACGGGCTCGGTGAGGGCGACGGAAGGGCTGCCGCCGACCGGGCACTCCATGAACTCATGGCCGACGCAACGGTCGAAGAGGTCTCGCAACGCGCTCGTTTCTGCCACGATGCCGATTGGGCGGGGCCCAGAGCAGCCGGATGACCGTCTGCCCTCCCGTCGGACCGATTCGCCTATGAACAGTGGGAGAGTCACGGTGTACTTCGCCGCACTGCTCGCGCGCACCGAAGACGGGTGGGAAGCGAGCGATACAGAGCTCGACGATGTGGAAACCCTGTCCGACCTGACGGATCTGGCCCGTGAGGCCTCGGTGGACGAGGACACGGTCCTGGTCTACATCGAGCAGGAGGACGCCTGGTTCGGCGTCGTCCGGGTGGACGGTGAGGAGGACCCCCGTATCTACGTCTCGGACGCGTCCGCCGCCGCCCGCTCCTCGTACGGGGAGATCCTGCTCACCGACGAACTGCTCGGCCGCGAACCGGAAGCCGAGGACGAGATCGCCGCACTCGAGGAGCTCGTCGACCTCGACGGCACGGAGGACGGCGAACCCGACGCACCCGAGGACGGCGCCGGCGATCCGGCCGGCACCGCCCTCCCCGACCTCGATCCGGACCACGATCCCGACGCCGTACCGGCCGGGCCGCTCGGTGATCTCGGGCTCCTGGCCGACCTCGGCCTGTCGGAGAAGGACCTGCTGACCCTGCGTACCGACGCGCTCGCGGAGATCGCGGACGCGCTCGGTGCCTCCGACGTCCTGGAGTCCGTCCGTTAGGGTCCGCGGGTGACCGCACCACCACCCACCTCACCCCCTCCCACCGATCCCGTGCGGGACCCGTGGCAGGCACCCATGCGCCGGGCCCTCGAAGAGGCGGCGCAGGCGGCGCTGGCCGGCGATGTGCCGGTCGGCGCCGTCGTGCTGGGCCCGGACGGCGCCCTGCTCGCCACCGGCCACAACGAACGCGAGGCAGCCGGCGACCCGACCGCGCACGCCGAGGTGCTCGCCCTGCGCCGGGCCGCCGCCGCCCTCGGCGCCTGGCGGCTGACCGGCTGCACGCTGGTCGTCACCCTGGAACCCTGCACGATGTGCGCGGGGGCGCTGGTGCAGTCCCGGGTGGGCCGGGTGGTCTACGGCGCGCGGGACGAGAAGGCCGGGGCCGCGGGTTCGCTCTGGGACGTCGTCCGCGACCGTCGGCTCAACCACCGCCCCGAGGTGATCCACGGCGTCCTGGAGGACGCCTGCGCGGCCCAGCTGACGGCCTTCTTCCGCGACCGCTGACGCCTTCTCGCGCACCCGCCGGGGCCCGCCCGGTACGCGCCGCGCGGACCTGTGGGGAATCGGATTTCTGACCACGGCCCGGGATGGTCTAAGCTCTCTCTCGGTAGCGTGTCCGAGCGGCCGAAGGAGCTCGCCTCGAAAGCGAGTGTGGGGAAACTCACCGAGGGTTCAAATCCCTCCGCTACCGCTCTTCACGAAGGGCCCGGCGCACTGCGCCGGGCCCTTCGAGCGTTCCTGGTACGGCCGCGGAGCTCGGGCCGGAGACGCGGCGGATGAGGCCGGGGGAAGCGGCATCGGGGGGACACGCCGCTTCCCCCGGTGAGGACCGGGACCCAGGCCCCCGCCGCGGTCGGGGGAAGTACCGCGGCGTGGACCCTGCGGAGGTCCTGTCCTCAAGGGCCGTCCCGCACGTCCCGGCGGGCGCGCGACGACGGCTACGGCACCTCGCCGCGTTGCCGGAACGTCCCCATACATCCCGTATGCGAATGTCCCTCCGCCTGCGATGCACCGCATCCGACGCCGCACGCCGATCCACCGGGACGTGCGGGACAGCCCTTGGCCCGCGCGGTTCTGACACCTACGGCGGGCCACTCACCGCCCTCCTCCCCGTCGGGAGCCGCGCCGATGGGCGAACGGTCCGGAACGCCAGGCCCTTGGTCCCTCGAAACGACGTCAGTGATCGGAAACGGCCCCCGGATACGGGCACGCCTGCGGCTACAATCACGCGACTGCACAGGTGATCGAACGGAGGGGCCGGGCTGTGGTGCAAGCGAGGAAGATCGCGCTCTACATGATTGTGGTCTTCGTGCTGTACACGATCATCACGTCCCCCGCCCGGGCCGCCGACCTCGTCCAAATAGGGTTCGAAGGCATATCGAGTGCCGCTCGGGGCGTCGGGGACTTCATGTCCGAGCTCGTGAACTAGGAGAACCCATGATCCGCCACCTGGTCCTGTTCAAGCTGAACGACGGCGTCGGACGCGACGATCCGCAGGTCGTCGCGGGCGCCCGGGCCTTCCAGGAGCTCGGCGGGAAGATCCCCGAGCTGGCGTTCTGGGAGTGCGCCTGGAACATCACCGATCGGCCGAACGCGTACGACTTCGCCATCAACTCGGCGGTCGCCGACGAGGAGTCCCTGAAGCGCTACATCGAGCACCCGGCCCATCAGGAGGCAGCCGGTCAGTGGCGCGCTTTCGCCACTTGGGTGATCGCCGACTACCCCTTCTGACCTTCCCGGCCCCCGTCCCGCCGAGTCCCTCCCCGTACAGGAGAGGGGCTTTTCGTCATGTTTAAACCACAACACCCCCAACACGACTCCATGCGGTGCTTGCACACACTGGGCATGTCTTGTGATGCTATGACCGCTTTTGACGGATGAGTTGACCGTAGTTGACCGCAAAGGGGTGGCGACACCGTGCCGGCCAGTACAGCGCCTCAAGTCCCGCCCCAGAACGCCCAGACCGACGACATCCAGACCGAGACGCCGGACCCTTCCGCGCCCCCCACGAGAACCAGGGGCGCGGATACCAGGGCACTCACCCAGGTGCTGTTCGGCCGCCTCAAGACCCTGGAGCCCGGCACTCCCGAGCACCACCGGGTCCGCACCGCGCTGATCGAGGCGAACCTGCCGCTCGTGCGGTACGCGGCGGCCCGGTTCCGCAGCCGCAACGAGCCGATGGAGGACGTCGTCCAGGTCGGCACCATCGGGCTGATCAACGCCATCGACCGCTTCGACCCGGAACGCGGCGTGCAGTTCCCGACGTTCGCCATGCCGACCGTCGTCGGCGAGATCAAGCGCTACTTCCGGGACAACGTGCGGACCGTGCACGTACCCCGGCGGCTGCACGAGCTCTGGGTGCAGGTCACGGGCGCCACGGAGGACCTGACGACCGCTCACGGCCGCTCACCGACCACCGCGGAGATCGCCGAGCGGCTGAAGATCGCCGAGGAAGAGGTCCTCGCCTGCATCGAGGCCGGCCGTTCGTACCACGCGACCTCACTGGAGGCCGCCCAGGAGGGTGACGGACTGCCGGGCCTCCTGGACCGGCTGGGGTACGAGGACCCGGCGCTGGCCGGAGTGGAACACCGCGACCTCGTACGGCACCTGCTCGTCCAGCTGCCCGAGCGCGAGCAGCGGATCCTGCTGCTCCGCTACTACAACAACCTGACCCAGTCTCAGATCAGCGCCGAACTGGGCGTCTCCCAGATGCACGTGTCAAGGCTTCTTGCCCGAAGCTTTGCCCGTCTGCGATCCGCAAACAGGATCGAGGCGTAGCCGGAACGGGTAGACCCCACACAGGCTTTTCCCCGTGGCATAAATGCCGCACACCCCCTGTTTCCTGCACGGTCTCGGCGCTGACTTGTCGACAAGTCACTACAGCGTGTTGCCGACATGTGACATTCTGCAGGAACCGCGTTTGCCGCAGCCCTACCTCCGGTATTCAGGTGGAGGCTGCGTTCCTCCGATGGTCGTGGCCACCGCGACCGTCCGCGACCTCAAGGGGGTGGCATGTCCGCAGAACAGGGCAGCTCGAAGGTGCTCACGCTCACGAAGAGCGTGCCGGCACCTGCCGTGCTCACCAGCTCGCCGGAAGCCATCGACACCCGCACCCTGTCCCGCTCCCTGTTCCTGCGGCTCGCCGCGCTGGGCCCCGCCTCGGGTCCCGAAGGAACGGACAGCCCCGAGCGGACGTACGTGCGGGACACACTCATCGAGCTCAACCTCCCGCTCGTGCGGTACGCGGCGGCACGGTTCCGGAGCCGTAACGAACCCATGGAGGACATCGTCCAGGTCGGGACGATCGGCCTGATCAAGGCCATCGACCGCTTCGACTGCGAACGGGGCGTGGAATTCCCCACGTTCGCGATGCCCACCGTGGTGGGGGAGATCAAGCGCTTCTTCCGGGACACCTCCTGGTCGGTGCGGGTGCCGCGCCGGCTCCAGGAGCTGCGGCTCGCCCTCACCAAGGCCAGTGACGAGCTCGCCCAGAAGCTCGACCGCTCGCCGACCGTTCCGGAGCTGGCCAAGGCCCTCGGCGTCTCCGAGGAGGACGTCGTCGACGGCCTGGCCGTGGGCAACGCGTACACCGCCTCCTCGCTTGACTCCCCGTCACCGGAGGACGACGGCGGCGAGGGCTCGCTGGCGGACCGCCTGGGGTACGAGGACGCGGCGCTGGAAGGCGTCGAGTACCGCGAGTCCCTGAAGCCGCTGCTGGCCAAACTGGCCCCGCGCGAGCGGCAGATCATCATGCTGCGCTTCTTCGCCAACATGACCCAGTCGCAGATCGGTGACGAGGTCGGCATCTCGCAGATGCACGTCTCACGACTGCTGACCCGCACCCTCACGCAGCTCCGGGAAGGGCTCATCGCCGACTGACCGGCATGGAGGGGGCGGACAGCCGACCGCCCCGTCCGGCCGGTCCGTCCGGCGGCGGCACCTCACCCGGGACGCGGCTCCACCGGCCGCCGGGTCCCATGGTCACCGCCCCGGCGGCCGAGCCGTGGCGTTCCTCAAGAATCGTCCGGTCCCACGGCCGTCCGGACCGCCGTGGGGGCGACCGCCGCAACGGGAGGCACCCGCCTCCTTCGCCGGTCGAACGCGGGAGGCGGGTGCGAGCAGTCCGTACGCCACCTGTACGGGCCCCCGCCCGGCCGCACGGCTGCCGGGCGGGTCCCCCACGCCACCTGCGTACGGTGCCCCGGGTCCGGGCCACGCGAGCAGCGGCAGCGAGGAAGGCCGGCGGGGGCGGGTTACATCAGCCGAGCGCGAGCCAGGCGACGGCGCCGAGGACGATGACGACCGCGACGAGGGCCACGATCACCCCGGTCCTGGAGTCGGACGAGGCCGCGGCCGGCTGCTGCCTGCGCTGCGGCTCGCCCTCGTCGACGAAGGCGCGGAACATCTGGGTGCTGCCCGCCGGATCATGAGTGCCCTCGGGGCCCGGCTGCGGGGCGTGGGGGTTGTGTGCCATGGCCCAGGACCCTAGCGAACTCGGCCGTAGCACCCAACCCCCGGGTCCTCTAAGGGCGATGCCGGTCCCGGACGTCCACGACCTCTTCACCCGGCCGTCGTGGCGGTCGCGCCGTCTCCGCGAGCCCGCCCCGTGTCCACCGCCCCCTCCCCGCCCTTCCCCTACTCCCCCCTCCTTCCCCTCCGGCCCCTCCACCGCCCTTCCACCGGCCCTTCCTCCGGCCCCCCGGAGTGTGCCGAGGGACACATCCGGATCAGGTCACCTGGGATGCGCTGGGCGCTTGACCGGCAGCCTACGGAGCCTTTTGGCTTCCTTTACTTGTGCAAGCCCCCTTTCGTTTGCCTGCAGCAACCAACGGCTTATATCGTTGCCCTAAGCAACAAGATGTCCCGTAGATCTCAGGAGGGCCGGTGGCCGCACGGAGCCAGTACGAGGAACTGGCCCGGCAGCTCAGCGCCGTCGGGGCCGTCAAACGGGGCCTCGCCCGCATCCTGCCTTCCGAGTGCCCCAGCGGTTCGGCCGCGGTGCTCACGCTCCTGGCCAAGTACGGCGAGATGCGGATCACCCGGCTGGCCGAGCTGCTGGCCGTCGACATGTCTGTGACCAGCAGACATGTCGCCCACGTGGTGGACAACGGCTGGATCGAACGGTTTCCGGACCCGGCGGACAAGCGGTCCCGCATCCTGCGGCTGACCCCGGCCGGGGAGGCACTGCTCGACGATCTGACTCGGCGCACCACCGAGATGTTCGCCCACAACCTCATCGACTGGTCCGACGAAGACGTCGGACAGCTCAACACGTTGTTGTCCCGGCTGCGCGACAGTTTCTCCTGCCGCGGCTCCGGTGGATGCGTCCCCGGACGGCACAGCGGCGACTGCCGCGCCGGACACTCCGACGACTCGTACACCCGTACACCCGTGTAACAGAAGCAAAGACAAGGATTTTCATGGCTACGACCACACCGACCGGTGTGCGGGGCGGCCACGCCAAGCACGGGGGCTCGGAAGCCTCCGGCGGCGCGCCGATGACACACCGGCAGATCATGGAGGCGCTGACCGGGCTGCTGCTCGGCATGTTCGTCGCGATCCTGTCGTCGACGGTCGTCTCCAACGCCCTGCCCGAGATCATCTCCGACCTCGGCGGCGGCCAGAGCGCCTACACCTGGGTCGTCACGGCCTCGCTGCTGGCCATGACCGCCACCACGCCCCTGTGGGGCAAGCTCGCCGACCTGTTCAGCAAGAAGCTGCTGGTCCAGATAGCCCTGGTCGTCTACGTCGCCGGTTCGGTGGTGGCCGGCCTGTCGACCAGCAGCGGCATGCTCATCGCCTGCCGTGTCGTGCAGGGTGTGGGCGTCGGCGGTCTCTCCGCCCTCGCCCAGATCGTGATGGCCGCGATGATCTCCCCGCGCGAGCGCGGGCGCTACAGCGGCTACCTCGGCGCGGTCTTCGCCGTCGCCACCGTGGGCGGCCCGCTGCTCGGCGGCGTCATCACCGACACCAGCTGGATGGGATGGCGCTGGTGCTTCTACGTGGGCGTGCCCTTCGCCGTCATCGCCCTGATCGTCCTGCAGAAGACCCTCAAGCTCCCGATCGTCAAGCGTGACGTCAAGGTCGACTGGTCGGGCGCGTTCTTCATCAGCGCCGCCGTCTCGCTGCTGCTGCTCTGGGTGACCTTCGCGGGCGACAAGTACGACTGGGTCTCCTGGCAGACCTACACGATGCTCGGCGGCACCGTCGTGCTCATCGCGCTCTTCCTCCTCATCGAGTCGAGGGCCAGCGAGCCGATCATCCCGCTGCGCCTCTTCCGCAACCGCACCATCACGCTGGCCTCGCTGGCCTCGCTGTTCGTCGGTGTCGCGATGTTCGCGGGCACCGTCTTCTTCAGCCAGTACTTCCAGCTGGCGCGGGACAAGTCGCCGACGATGTCCGGCGTCATGACCATCCCGATGATCGCCGGTCTGTTCCTCTCCTCGACCGTCTCCGGCCAGGTCATCACCAAGACGGGCCGCTGGAAGGCGTGGCTGGTCAGCGGTGGCTTCCTGGTCACCGCCGGCCTCGGGATGCTGGGCACCATCCGGTACGACACCACGTACTGGCACATCGCGATCTTCATGTTCGTCATGGGCCTCGGCATCGGCATGATGATGCAGAACCTGGTCCTCGCCACGCAGAACCAGGTCGCTCCCGCCGACCTCGGCGCGGCCAGCTCCGTCGTCACGTTCTTCCGTTCGCTCGGTGGTGCGATCGGGGTCTCGGCGCTGGGCGCCGTCATGGCCAACCGCGTCACCCACTACGTCAAGGAGGGCCTCGCCGACCTCGGCCCCGAGGGTGCCGCCCTGGGCCACGGCGGGACCGGCGGCGGGGGAATCCCCGATCTGGACGCGCTCCCCGCGCCCTTCCGTACGGTCATGGAGGTGGCCTACGGACACGGTGTCGCCGACGTCTTCATGTACGCCGCCCCGGCCGCGCTCGTCGCCTTCGTCGTGACCCTCTTCATCAAGGAGGTCGCCCTGAAGACGCACGCGGGCAACGACGCCGTACCGGCGACGGCCGAGGCACCGGACGCGAAGGCACTCGCGTCCTCCGACACGACCACCGCGCTCGTCGCCGAGGGAACGGCCGGGGTCACCTCGGTCGAGGTCGCCACCGAGGCGGCTCCCGTGCCGGCCCCGGCCGTCCAGGGCACGCCCGTACGGGGAGTGGTCCGGGGCGCCGAGGGCGCACCCGTCGCCCAGGCGGCCGTCACGCTCATCTCGCTGGGCGGCCGGCAGCTGGGGCGCTCCGTCGCCCAGGCCGACGGCGGTTACGTACTGGACGCCCCGGGCGCCGGCTCGTACGTCCTGATCGCCTCCGCCGACGGCTTCCAGCCGCAGGCCTCCACCGTGATCGTCTCGGACGAGCCACTGGCCTACGACATCCTGCTCGCCGGTACGAGCGGCCTCTCCGGGACCGTACGGACCGCCGAGGACGCCACCCCGGTCGAGGGGGCGATGGTGGTCGTGACCGACGTGCGCGGCGATGTGCTGGCCACCGGGGTCTCCGGCGGGGCCGGGGAGTTCGGCTTCGGCGAGCTGATCCCCGGTTCGGTGACCGTGGCCGTGACGGCGGCCGGCTTCCGCCCGCTGGCTCTGCCGGTGGAGATCGGTGGCCAGGGCGTCACCCGGGTCGACGCGGTGCTGCAGTCCGGCGCCCTGGTGCGCGGCGTCGTCCGGGCCGGTTCCGGCCGGGCCCCGCTGTCCGACGCCCGCGTCACGCTGATCGACGCGGCGGGCAACGTGGTCGCCACCTCGACGACCGGTGAGGACGGCGCCTACGCCTTCGCCGACCTGGATGCGGGCGAGTACTCGATCATCGCGACCGGCTACCCGCCGGTGGCCGGTGCGCTGACCGTGACCGGCAGCGGAATCGACGGCCACGACATCGAACTGGCCCACCCGGGCGTGTAGCGATTAGGGAGATCCACCAAGACCCCTGGCGGTACAGCACTCCCAGCGGAGAGGCTGTGGTCGCCGGCGGAAAAGGGCCCCGCGGTGGGACGGCAGGCAGGGGACGGCCTGCCGTCCCCGCCGCGGGGCCCATCTCATCGGGCCACAGCGTCACCGCGTCACCGCGTCACCGGGTGACCGCGTCACTGAGTCACTGAGTCACCGGGCCACCGGGTGACCGAGCAAGGAGAGAACACGGGATGGGACTTCGCGCACAGGTACGCACGCGGGACGGCTGGGCGGTCCAGCACGCGGTCGTGACGGTGACGGACATGACGGGCACCCAGGTGCTCCGGGCCGCCGCCGACGAGAACGGGGCCGTCCGCACCGGCGACCTCCTGCCGGCCGGCGCGTACACGGTGATCGTGACGGCCGTCGGATACGCCCCCGCCGCGTCCACCGCGCTCGTCACGGCCGCCGGCCGCGTCGAGGCGGGCACCGTGGTGCTGGCCCGGCAGGGCGGTGTGGAACTTCCCCCGCCGGGCACCTGGTCGCTCGACCCGGTCCACTCGTCGGTCGCCGCCGTCGCCCAGCACCTGGGGATCTCGAGCGTGCACGGCCGGTTCACCGAGTTCGGCGGCCGGATCGAGATCGCCCAGGACGTCCAGCGCTCCCGGGTGGAGGCCTACATCACCTCGGCCAGCATCGACACGGGCAACGGCATGCGGGACAAGCACCTGCGCTCGGCGGACTTCCTGGACGTCGAGCGGTACCCGGAGATCACCTATCGCTCCCGGGGGCTGACCCCGGCCGGCCCCGACCGCTGGACCGTCCACGGTGTCCTCACCATGCACGGGGTGGCCCGGGACATCGACCTCGACCTGAGCTATCTCGGCACCGGCCCCGACCCGTGGGGCGGGTTGCGGGCGGCCTTCCACGCGTCGGCGGAGCTGCGCCGCGCCGACTTCGCCATGAACTACAACCAGGTGGTGCAGGCGGGCATCTCCGCGATCGGCACCACCGTGCGGGTGGAGCTCGACATCCAGGCCGTGCAGGGCGAATCGGCCGAGGCATAGGCTGCCCGTATGGCATCCAACATCGCGACCAACACCGTTGTGGAGCTCGCCGAGCTGCTGGACTTCGTGCGGCCCCGGCACCGGGCGATCCTGCTGACCACCCGGTCCGACGGCCGCCCCCAGGGCTCGCCGCTCACCTGCGGTGTCGACGACGCCGGACGGATCGTCGTCTCGACCTACCCCGAGCGGGCCAAGACCCGTAACGCCAAGCGGGACGAGCGGGTGAGCGTGATCGTCCTGTCGGACGACTGGAACGGTCCGTGGGTGCAGGTGGACGGGTCCGCCGAGGTGATCGACGCGCCGGACTCGGTGGAGCCGCTCGTCGAGTACTTCCGGAACATCTCCGGGGAACACCCCGACTGGGACGAGTACCGGGCGGCGATGATCAAGCAGGGCAAGTCCATCATCCGGATCACCCCGGAGCGCTGGGGCCCGGTCGCCACCGGCGGCTTCCCCGCCCGTCCGGCCACCGGCGGCTGACGGCCGTATGACACCGCCCCACCCCGGCGTGCTCGCACGGACGCAGCTGCTGACCGCCCCGGACCTCGGGCCTTCTCTGGTCCGCGCACTCGAAGGGGTCGCGGGGCGCCCGGCCGGGGATCCGTACGGCACCGTGCCGGAAGGCCCCTTCGTGTACGTCGGGTCCGCACTGCCGGAGGCCCTGCGGACCCGGGAGCTGGTGTGGTTCCACAGCGTCAACGCGGGTACGGACGCGCTGCTCGCCTCCGGGCCCTGGCCCGAGGGCGCCCTGCTGACCCGGACCGTGGGCCTGATGGGCGAGCGGATCGCCCAGTACGTGGCCGCCTGGATCCTCGCCGAGAGCCAGTCGGTCACGGACCACACCGAGCAGCACGCCCGCGCCGAGTGGCGGCGGCTGCCCTCCGGGCTCGTCGGCGGCCGGACCGTCGTCGTCCACGGAACCGGAGCCGTGGGAACCGCGGTCGCAGGGCTGCTGCGGAAGCTCTCCCTGCGCACGGTGGGTGTCCGCCGCACACCCGGTGGCGGGGCTCCGGGTTTCGACCGCGTGGTCCCGGCCGGTGGCGAGGAGGAGACGGCGGAACTGTCGGCCGCGCGGTGGGTGGTCTCCACCCTGCCGCTGACCGGCGCCACCGAACGGTTCTTCGACAGCGCCCGCTTCACCGCGATGCACGGCGCCTCCTTCATCAACGCCGGCCGCGGCGGGACCGTCGACATGGCGGCGCTGGAGTCGGCGCTGCGCACCGGAACCCTGCGGCGCGCCGTCCTCGACGTCCTGCCCGACGAGCCCGCAGGGCCGGAGGACCCCGCCTGGCGGCTGCCGCGCACGGTGATCACCTCGCACTCCGCCGGCATCACGGCCGACGAGGACGTCGTCTCGGACTTCACGGCCTGCTGGGAGGCGGTGGCCCGGGGGCAGACCCCCGCCCTGGCCGTGGACACCGCCCGCGGCTACTGACGCCGCTCGGCCTGCGGCCCGGGAGGCCCGCCCACCGGTCGCGACGCCGCCGGCCGCGGCCGGTACCGCACCGGGCCGCCCGCGGGTGGCCGCCCGCGCAGCGCCCGCCGCCCCTGGTCGGGGTGCGCGTCCGTGGAGGGCGCCCCGGCCCCGTCGGCATCGGCACGTCCCGTACGCCGGGCACGCCGTTTGCGCACCGTGCCCGCCGGGGTAGCTCTCCCCACGGCCCGGCACCTCGTGGAGCGGATGAGTGGAGTGGCATGACCCCGTGTCGTCGTACGGTCGGCTTCCTGATCGCCGCAGGTCTGTCCGCGACGGCACTGGCGCCGCCCGCGGTGGCCGCCGACCGGTCACCCGGGGTGCCGCTCCGCGTCGCCACGTACAACATCCACGCGGGTGCCGGTATGGACGGCGTGTTCGACCTGGACCGCCAGACGGACCGGGTACGGGCACTGGACGCCGACGTGATCGGTCTCCAGGAGGTCGACGCCCACTGGGGCTCGCGCAGCGAGTGGCGGGATCTCGCGGGCGAACTGGCCCGGCGGCTGGACATGCGGGTCTCGTTCGCCCCCATATACAGCCTCGATCCGCCGGCTCCGGGCGGGGCCAGACGCGAGTACGGGGTGGCGCTGCTGTCCCGGTACCCCGTCGTGAGCGCCGAGAACCACGAGATCACCCGGCTCTCCACCCAGGACCAGAACCCGGTCCCGGCACCCGCCCCGGGCTTCGCCGAGGTGGTGCTGCGGGTGAAGGGGCTGCCGCTGCATGTGTACGTGACGCACCTGGACTACCGCCCCGACCCTTCCGTACGGGTGGCACAAGTGGCCGACACCCGGCGGATCATGGGCGAGGACCGGGGCCCGAAGATCCTGCTGGGTGACTTCAACGCGGAGCCGGACGCTCCCGAACTCGCGCCGCTCTGGCGGGAGCTGACGGACGCCGACCCGGGAGCGCCGACGTTCCCGGCGCTGGATCCGGTGAAGCGGATCGACTTCGTGGCGGTGTCGAAGGACGGCGCCGGGTCGGTCCGGGTGCGCGCGGCGGCGGTGGCCGAGACGCTCGCCTCGGACCACCGCCCCGTCGTGGCCGACCTCGAGCTCCGGCGCCGGGCGCCGGGCTCGGCCGCACCGTGGAACGAGGGGGCGCTTCCCACGGCTTCCCGGGGTCGCCCGTGACTCCCGGCGGGCGCGCGACGACGACCACGGCACGTCGCCGCGTCGTCCGAACGTCCACGTACCCCTGGTGCGCGGATGTCCCGTCACCGTGCGCCGCACCGCGTCCGACGCCGCGCGCCGATCCACCGGGAGTGCGGGACCGCCCTCAGCCGGCGTCCTCCGGCCGGGTGAGGTCGTAGAAGGTCGCGCCACCCGCCGTGACCTCGGTGAAGTTCTCCTCCACCCATGCCGAGATCTGGGACGACGTACCGGCGCCGCCCATGCCGCCGCCCCTCCCGCCGCCCGTTCCGCTCGAGATCAGGTAGTGGATCCTGCCGTCCGCCACGTACTCCTCGAACTGCGCGAGCGTCGGTGACGGGTCGCTGCCGTTGAAGCCGCCGACGGCCATCACCGGCTTCCCCGTGGCCAGTTGGTAACTCGCGGCGTTCTGCGAGCCGATGGCCGCGGCGACCCAGGTGTAGGCGTCGGCGTCCTGCGTCAGGAGCGCCTCGGCCTCCGCGGCGACGGACGCGCCGTTGAGCAGACCTCCCATGCCGCCCCCGCCCATGCCGCCCTCGCCCGTGGCGCCTGCGGGCATACCGCCGCCCGGCGCGTTCCCGGGAGCCTGGCCCCGGCCCTGTTGTCCGCCACCGAGGAGACCGCCGCCGACCCCGGTGCCGCCCGGTGCCCGGCCGCCCTGTCCTGGAGGCCGTGTCCCGGCACCGGGACCGCCGCCGGGAAAGCCGCCGTCGCCCCTTCCGGGACCGCCTCCCCGGCCGCCGCCCGGCCCGCCCGTGCTCGCCCCCGGGGGGCCGGCGGTGACGATGGAGCCCTGGTGCCCGGTGTTCAGCGTGCTGACCGTGTACGCGGCCGGCCCGGCCAGCGACGCCGCCAGGCCCAGCCCCACCACGCCCAGGCCCAGCGCCCGCCCCAGCCGTGCGGCGAACAACAGGCCCACCGTGCCCAGGAGGCCGCCGGCCAGGACGGCCCAGCGCAGCCAGGGGAGGTGGTCCGGCGTGCGCCCCAGCAGCACGTACGACCACGAGGCCGTCACCGCGACGGTCGCGGCGAGCGCGGTGCCCGCCCACCACCGGGCCCGCTCCTCCCACAGCACCGTGGCACCCATGCCGGTCAGCGCCGCGATCGAGGGCGCCAGGGCCACCGTGTAGTACTGGTGAAAGATGCCGGCCATGAAGCTGAAGACCAGCGCTGTCATCAGCAGCGAACCGCCCCAGGCCAGGAACGCCGCGCGGGCCGTGTCGTCCCGCCCGGACCGCCAGGTCAGCCAGACGCCCGCGGCCAGCAGGAGCAGCGCGGCCGGCAGGAGCCAGGAGATCTGGCCGCCGATCTCCGTGCCGAACATCCGACCGATCCCGGTCTCGCCCCAGCCACCTCCCCGACCGCCGCCACCGACGCTCCCGGTCTCGTCACCGCTGAGGCGGCCGAGCCCGTTGTAACCGAAGGTGAGCTCGAGGAAGGAGTTGTTCTGCGAACCCCCGATGTAGGGGCGCGAGGAGGCGGGCCACAGTTCGACGACCGCCACCCACCAGCCGCCGGAGACGACCGTCGCCAGGGCGGACAGGCCGAGCTGGCCGAACCTCTTGCGTACGGGCACCGGCGCGCACACCGCGTACAGCACGGCCAGCGGCGGCAGGATCAGGAACGCCTGCAGGGTCTTCGTCAGGAAGGCGGCACCGACAGCTGCCCCCGCCAGTACGAGCCACTTCGTGCGGCCGCCCTCCAGCGCGCGGAGCACGCAGTGGACGGTGACGGTCATCAGGAGCGCGAGCAGGGCGTCCGGATTGTTGAAGCGGAACATCAGGGCGGCGACGGGCGTCAGCGCGAACACGGCCATCGTGATCAGTCCCGCGGCGGCGCTGAAGCGGCGGCGCACGGCGGCGTACAGCACGCCGGCCGTGGCGACGCCCATCACCACCTGGGGGGCGAGGATCGCCCAGGAGTTCAGCCCGAAGACCCGTACCGACAGGGCCATCGGCCAGAGGGCCGCCGGAGGCTTGTCGACGGTGATGGCGTTCGCCGCGTCCAGCGAGCCGAAGAAGAACGCCTTCCAGCTCTGACTCCCGGCCTGTACGGCCGCCGAGTAGAAGGAGTTGGCGTAGCCGGAGGCGCTGAGGTTCCACAGGTACGCGAGCGCGATGACCAGCAGCATGCCGAGGAACGCGGGCCGCGCCCAGCGCGGGTCTTCGGGCCGTCCCCGCCGGATGCGGCGTGCGAGCGACTCGGCCCGCACCCCGGCGTGCGCGGGCGGCCGGGGGGTGGGCGACGGCGCCGGGAGCGGGTCGGGGTGGACGGCGGTCATCGGACGTTCCTCACTTCGTGTGCGGACCCCGTGCCGGCGTCCCGGTGGTCCGCGTGCGGGCCGGGGAAGACCCAGGCGCGGAAGAGCAGAAACCGCAGCACCGTCGCCGCGAGGTTGGCCGCGACCAGCACGGCGACCTCCGTACCGTGCGAGGAGGAGCCGGTGACCGTGCCGAGCGCGGCCAGCGAGCCGCTGGTGAGGGCGAGCCCGATGGCGAACACGACGAGCCCCTGGGCCTGGTGGCGCACGGCCCCACCCCGGCCCCGTACGCCGAAGGTGAGCCTCCGGTTGGCCGCCGTGTTGGCGACGGCGGAGACCAGGAGGGCCGCCGCGTTGGCGACCTGCGGGCCGGCCCCCAGCCGGAAGAGGGAGTACAGGGCGAGGTAGACGAGTGTGGAGAGCGCGCCGACGACGCAGAACCCGACCAGTTGCCGGGCGAGGCCCCCTGGCACGCCGGGCACGGCCCGGTCGCGCGGGTCGTCCCCGAAGGGCCGGGCCAGCCGGTCCAGCGGCAGGGCACCGGTGGCCAGGGCCCTGCCCACGCGCCAGACACCCTTGAGGTCCTCGGTGGCGGTCCTCACGAGGTGCACCGAGGAATCGGGGTCGTCGACCCAGTCGACCGGCACCTCGTGGATCCGCAGCCCGGCCCGCTCCGCGAGCACCAGCATCTCGGTGTCGAAGAACCACCCGGTGTCCTCGACCATGGGCAGCAGCCGCTGGGCGACCTCGCGCCGTATCGCCTTGAACCCGCACTGGGCGTCGGTGAACCGGGCGGCCAGCGACGAACGCAGGATCAGGTTGTAGGAGCGTGAGACGAACTCCCGCTTCGAACCCCGCACCACCCGCGAACTGCGGGCCAGACGCGATCCGATGGCCAGGTCCGAGTGGCCGGAGATCAGCGGGGCGACCAGGGGCAGCAGCGCGTTGAGGTCGGTGGAGAGGTCGACGTCCATGTAGGCGAGGACCGGGGAGTCGGAGTGCGTCCAGACGGTACGCAGGGCCCGCCCCCGGCCCTTCTCCTCCAGCCGGTACGACCGCACCTCCGGGATCAGCGCCGCCAGCCGGGCCGCCACCTCAGGGGTGCGGTCGGTGCTCGCGTTGTCCGCGACGGTGATCCGGAAGCGGTAGGGGAAGGTGCGCGCCAGGTGGTCGTGCAGGCGCAGCACACACGGTTCGAGGTCCTCCTCCTCGTCGAAGACGGGGACCACCACGTCGAGTACGGGGGCGCCGGCCGCGTCGACCGCTGCGGCCAGGAGGTGTTCCCGGGCAGGCAGGGAGCTCCATGGGGTGTCGGTTCGCATGGGAGCGACACTCGCCGACCGGGCTGTCACGCCCGTGTGCTGAGCCTGTGTCCCGGCTGTGCATGCCCTCCCGCGGCCGGACCTCGGTGCACTCCGTGTTCGGGGGGCGGGGGGTGTTCCGGGTCGACGGGCAGACGGATCGCGAACACCGTGTCCCCCGGCACCGACCGCACCTCGGCCAGCCCGCCGTGCGCGGCGACGACGGCCTGCACGATGGCGAGCCCCAGACCCGTCGACCCGGCGTGGCGGGAGCGAGAGGCGTCTCCGCGCGCGAAGCGCTCGAAGACGTGCGGCCGCAGCTCGTCGGGGATTCCGGGCCCGTCGTCCTGGACTTCCAGGGTCACCCAGGGCAGCTCCCGGCGCGCCTGGCGTACCCGTACCGTGACCGTCGTCCCCGGCGGGGTGTGCGTACGGGCGTTCGCCAGCAGATTGACCAATACCTGATGGATCCGCGTCGGGTCGGCCCGTACGGTCGTGGGCGCCTCGGGCAGTTCCAGCCGCCAGTGACGGGTGTGCCCGTCCCCGTCGAGCCCGTCGAGTCCGCCCTGCGCGTCCGGCCCGCCTGCCCGATCGGCGACCCGTGCGTCGCTCACGGCGTCGATGACGAGCGTGGAGAGATCGGTGCTCTCGTACGAGAGCGGACGTCCGGTGTCGAGCCGGGCCAGCAGCAGCAGGTCCTCGACCATGCCCGTCATCCGTACCGCCTCGGACTCGATGCGGCCGAGGGCGTGGCGGGTGTCGGGCCCCGCCTCCTCCCGCCCGCGCCGGGTGAGTTCGGCGTAACCGCGGATCGAGGCGAGTGGGGTCCGCAGCTCGTGGCCGGCGTCCGCGACGAACTGCCGCACCCGCGTCTCGCTCTTCTGCCGGACGTCCAGGGCCGAACCCACGTGGCCCAGCATCCGGTTGAGGGCGGCGCCGACCTGGCCGACCTCGGTACGCGGATCGGCCTCGGCGTCGGGGACCCGTTCGAACAGGGCCACCTCGCCGCTGTGCAGGGGGATTTCGGAGACCCGTCGTGCCGTGGCGGCCACCCGGCGCAGCGGGCGCAGGGCGACACCGACCATGGCCGCTCCCGCGATCCCGGCGGCGACCAGCCCCGCGCCGGTGACACAGACCTCGACGACGATCAGCGCGGTGAGCGCGCCGCTCACCTCGGCGGTCGGGATACCGACGAGCAGGGTCGTGCCGCCGCTCGACCGGACGGCCTGCACGCGGTAGCCGCCGAGCCCGGGGAGGTCGACGTCGTGCGCCTCGCCGTCCGCCGGGACACCGGCCGCCTCCAGGGCGCCGGCCTGCTCGCCGGTCAGCGGCTCCGAGACCGGCTGCGTGAACTTCCCCCTGTCCTTCACGACCTTCGACCCGGTGACGGCCCCGTCCACGGACACGGCTCCGAACGTCTTGAAGGGCTGGCCGCCCATGCCGACGAACCCGAGCGGGCCCACGCTGTCCGGCCCGCCCGGGGGAACCGCACGGCCGGGCGGCCCACCGGACGCGGCCCGCACCGTGATGTCACGCAGCTGACCGTCCAGCTTGCCGTACATATAACTCTGGAAGGCGATGGCGGTGACCGAGCCGATCACGGCCGCGACCACGGCGATGAGGGTCACCGCGTACACGACGAGCCGGGTCCGCAGCGTCCACGGCCGCCGGACGCCCGTCCGCCTCCCGGCCACCGTCTCACTCACCGGGCTTGATCAGGTATCCCGCCCCGCGCCGGGTGTGGATCATCGGGCTCCGCCCCGCGTCGATCTTCTTGCGGAGGTAGGAGATGTACAGCTCGACGACGTTGGCCTGGCCGCCGAAGTCGTAGTGCCACACCCGGTCCAGGATCTGGGCCTTGCTGAGCACCCGGCGCGGGTTGCGCATCAGGAAGCGCAGCAGTTCGAACTCGGTCGCCGTGAGATGGATCGGGACGTCACCGCGACTCACCTCGTGGCTGTCCTCGTCCAGCACCAGGTCACCGACGACGAGCGTCGAATCGCCGCGGGCCGCCGCGGCCGTGCCGGAACGGCGGATCAGTCCGCGCAGCCGGGCCACGACCTCCTCCAGGCTGAACGGCTTGGTGACGTAGTCGTCGCCGCCCGCCGTGAGCCCCGCGATCCGGTCCTCCACCGAGTCCCGCGCGGTCAGGAACAGCACCGGGACGTCGGAGAGCTCGCGCCGCAGCCGCCCCAGCACGGCGAGCCCGTCCATGTCGGGGAGCATCACGTCCAGGACCACCGCGTCGGGCCGGAAGTCACGCGCCGTACGGACGGCACCCGCACCGTCGACGGCGCTGCGCACCTGCCACCCCTCGTACCTCAGGGCCATGGAGAGCAGCTCGGCCAGCGGAGGTTCGTCGTCCACGACCAGTACGCGTACGGGATCGCGGTCCGGCCTGAGCAGTTCGGTACGCCCCTGGGGCGAGGTCGTCGTCATGCCACCAGCCTTCGGGGCGGCCGTGAGAAGGACCTTTCCCCCACCTGTGAATTCCCTGAGAATCCTCAGTCCAGGCCGAACAGCGCACGCGCGTTCCCGTGGCAGACGGCTCGCAGCCACGGATCGCCCAGCTCCAGACGTTCCAGGGCGTGCACCTGGTGGGCGTACGGGTACGGGATGTTCGGGAAGTCCGTACCGAGCAGGATCCGGTCCCCCAGCTCCGCGAGCCGCCCCCGCTCCCCGACGGGGAACGGGGTGAACTCCTCCGTGAAGTCCGTGAAGGCCATGGTGGTGTCGAGCCGCACCTCGGGGTACGCCGCCGCCAGGTCCAGGAACTCCGTGTACTCCGGCATCCCCATGTGCGCCACCACCAGCCGCAGCCGCGGGTGGCGGGACAGCAGCCGGCCGATCGGCCCGGGCCCGGTGTACGCACCCGGCGCAGGCCCCGACCCGCAGTGTGTCACCACCGGGACACCGGCCTCCGCCAGCAGCCCCCAGACGGGGTCCAGCAGGGGATCGTTCGCGTCGTACGCGCCGACCTGGAGGTGCGACTTGAAGACCCGCGCTCCCGCCTCGACCGCCTCGCGCACATAACGGTCCACCCCCTCCTCCGGGAAGAAGGTCGCCGTGTGCAGACAGTCCGGCACCCGCGCGGCGAAGTCGGCCGCCCAGCCGTTCAGCCAGGCCGCCATCCCGGCCTTGTGCGGGTAGAGCATGGAGGTGAAGCGCAGCACGCCGAACGAACGCAGGAGCGCGAGCCGTTCGTCCTCGGCGTGCCGGTAGGTGATCGGCCACTCCATACCCGTCAGCGGGCCGGCAGCGTCGAAGTAGGCCCACACCTTGCGGAGCACCTGTTCCGGCATGAAGTGCGTGTGGACGTCGATGATCCCGGGCAGCCCGAGCCGCTCGCAGAAGCGCCGTACGTCCTCCCGGTCCCGGTCCCGGTCGTGGGCGGGCTCGCTGTCCCGGTCGCCGCCCCGGCCGGGGGCGGGTTCGCTGCCGCGGCCGGTGGCGGGTTCGCTGCCGCGGTCGCGGTCGTCGTCACCCAAGCCCATTCGCCCCAGCCCCTGCCCGTTCCGCTGTTCCGCCGTCTCCGGTGCTTCCGGTGCTTCCGGTGCTTCCGGTGCTTCCGGTGCTTCCGGTGCTTCCGGTGCTTCCGGTGACCCTGTCAGAACAGTCCGTGTCAGAACAGCCCGTCCTGCACACCACCGGCCCCGACGCCGGCGACCGGCACGGTCACACCCGCCCGTGCATCGGCGCCCACCAGATCCCAGCCGGTGATCAACCGGGTGTCCACGACGACGACCCCGTCCGCCCGGGTCTCCAGATACAGATCGGGCCCGGCTGCCGCCAGCAGCCGCCCGGCCACCACCCCGCCGTCCGCCAGCCCGGTCACCACACGTACCCCTGGTCCGGCCTCCGCCGGCACGAGTCCTGCCGACCCGGCACCCTCCAGCCCGAAGAGCCGGCCGTGGTCCACCGCATCGAACGGCAGCCGTTCCAGTGCCTCGGGCCACCCAGCACCCTCCAGCGCCACGGCCCGCCCGTACAACGCCGCCATCTCGGCGGCCCGTTCCGCCGGCCCGGGCAGCGCACCCCGCACCGCACGCTTCCGTGCGTACGGGATCCGGTCGGGCACGCCGAGCGCCGTACGCAGCAGTTCCTCCGTACGCCGCGCGGCCATCAGCGGCCCCCGGCCCAGCCAGCTGAACAGCACGGCGCCCTGTTCCCGCAGCCGAGCCGCGTCCCGGGCCTCACCGGTGATCCCGACCTTGACCATCCCCGGCCCGAACCACGCGAGGTAGACGCGGTACGGACGAGGGTCGTCGGCCCTCGTGTCCGCGGCCACCGAGTGGGCCCGGTCCAAGCGCCCGCACTCCGCGCACCGCGCCCCGGTGCTCCGCACCGGCACCACGGCCCCGACCGGGCACACGTTGCCGCGCGCGCCCACACAGTGCCGCTCCCCTTCGGCCCGGAACCCGAGCTCCTTCCCGTACGCCAGGGCGCTCACCCGCCCGGGCCCCGCCCGGCCGGACCGCCGCCACGTCAGCACGGGCCCGTCGTCGGGCCAGCTCAGCCCGGCGCACCGCCATCCCATACGCCCACTCCTGGCTCGTCGTCGTTTCGGCACCACAGCATCACAGCACCGCGAGGACGACGTGCGAGATCCGGGCCCCGTGCCGCGTGGGCCGAGGACCCGTGACGCCGACCCCGGAGACGGTTCCGCCGCTGGTGAACCTCGACCCGCCGGCGCAGGCGTCACCGCGCAGCCTTCGCACACGGCTGATCACCGCTCGGTCGACGTAGGAGGAATCCGGCTCGCCCACGAGGTGTCGGGGCCGCCGGACAGTCCGCCGCTCGTCCTGCTCCAGGCGCTGGGCGAGAGCGGGGCAGCGCCCAAGGTGTTCACCGACGTGGTCGCCGCGTTCCTGCCGGCGGGCAAGAACGCCCGTCACGCCCGCCGCCGTGATCCGCGCGAGCAGCGCCCACAGCGCCGTCACAGCCGACCACCTGTCAACGCCGGAGGCCGGCAGGCTCTTTCCTGAGGGCCTCCGGCCTGCCGTACATCCGGCAAGGATTCGAGCCTGCGGCCTACTGGTCCGTAGGTTCGTCCGGAACGGTCGCCGGCGGTCACACCGGTCGCGCACCGGCCCGACGAGGACTCCGGCGGAAGGGGACGAGTGCCGGATTCCTGGTACGCCGCCGTTGTCCTGCACCACGACGTCGCCGCGCCCCCGCGCGGGCATCGGCCGCGGGCTCCGTTCGGGCCCGCGGCCGACGCTCCGGCTACTTGTCCAGCCAGTCGGTGGGCGTCACGGCCTGGTCGGTGAGGACCTGCAGGTTCCTTCCGGCGACTGCGTCCACGGCATAGGTGCGGGGGGTGTAGTCGAATTCGTCCGTGGCGAAGAAGGCGATCCGGGTGCCGTCGGGTGAGAAGACGGGGCCGCGGATGCTGCCGAGCGGGGTCGTCCAGTTGCTCTGCAGCTCGGTGACGGCCCCCGTTGCCACATCGACGACACTCAGGCCGTTCACGGTGACATAGACGATGCGCTGCCCGTCGGGTGACCAGTCGACGGGCGCGGACAGCGCGTTGCGGACGGTACTGATCTGCCGTGCCTGCCGGGTGCCGGTGTTCACGACCCAGACGTCCCTGCCGTACTCCCAACCGTCGGCGGTCTCGTACGCGGTCGTCCGCACGAAGGCGATGCTCCGGCCGTCAGGGGAGAAGGTGCCTGCGCCTCCGGCCGCCGTGAGCACCTCCTGCCCGGTTCCGTCGCTGTTGATCCACTCCATACCCCGCGGGCTGTCGTACACGACCCGCTTGCCGTCCGGGGACCAGTCGGGGTGCCCGACGTACGGAGCCTCGCCGGTCTCGGGCGCGATACCCCGCACCAGAACCTTCTGGCCGCTGCCGTCGGCCTCCGCGACCACCAGGTTCCGGGCGTACGTGCAGCCCTCGGTCCGGGGAATACAGGTGTCGTCGCGCTGGACGTAGGCGACGGTGGAGCCCTTCGGGGAGAGGACGCCGTCCTCGGCGTCCTGCGCGACGATCCCGACGCCGCCACTCACGGGGTCGAGCGAGACCAGAGCGGGAGAGCCGGAGGAGTAGTCGGTGGCGGTGATCCAACCGGCCGCCGATCCCTGCTCCGCCGCTGCTGTCCCCGCCACCGGCAGAGCAGAGGCGACGACGATCCCCACGGCCAGTACGGCGCGTCTGAAAAGCACTTGGGTCCTCCTGGGAAACCGGGAACCGGCGTCCCCGGCCCCAGTACAAGAGCGCAAACGGATCAAGAAACGTCACCCGGGGCACAGCCGATCCGCCGGGCGGTGCCGATGCCATCGACGGAATCGCTGTCCACTACCGCTGTCAGGCCCGCTGTCCAAGCTCCGGCCCTCGTACGGCCCCGCCCGTCACAGCACCGCCCCGGCCCCGGCCCTCAGCGGACGCGACGTCAGCGGACGTTCGCACCATGAGCCGCGGGCGGACCGAGTTCCCCGAGCCGGGCCATGGGTCCGGAGCCGTCCGGTCCCTGACCGGGCTGCTCCGAGCCCGTCGCTGCACCCTGCTGCTGTACACAACGGCGGAGGCCCTCAGGATTTCTCCTGAGGGCCTCCGCCTGCTGTGCACTCGGCAGGATTCGAACCTGCAACCTTCTGATCCGTAGTCAGATGCTCTATCCGTTAAGCTACGAGTGCCCGCCTGCGGTCTTCACCGCCGGTGTCGCCTCCCCGGTTTTTTCTTCCTGGTCGGCGTTGCGGGAACAACATTACATGACCTGCGCCGTCACGCGAAATCCATTCCCCATAGGGGCTCTGACCTGCGGAAACACCGCTCCGGGGTGGTTCTCGGCAGGGGCGCCCCGATACGGCCGGAGCCGGGCGCGTCGCCGACGGGACCGGAGACCGAGCCCGGGGAACGGCCGAAGCCCCGTGCCTGGGGCACGGGGCTTCGGGTTTCTGCGGAGGCGGAGGGATTTGAACCCTCGATGGGCTTTAAGACCCAAACCGCATTAGCAGTGCGGCGCCATAGACCGGACTAGGCGACGCCTCCAGCACACCCCGCGCGAGCGCGGGTGGTGCGTGCAGATGATGACACAGACGAGCGCGCTGTCACCAATCGCCGCCCACGGTACTAGGCAGGTGGGCGGCGAGGCAAAGCGCCCTGCGGCGGACGACGCGGGACGAGGGCGGCGGCCGGGGACGCAGGAACCACGGGTCCATGGCCTGCGCGGGGGACGGATGGCGGGTGCGTGGGCTGTACCGGAGAGCCGGACGACGGATGCGCGGGGAGATCGGGGCCGGGATGACGCGCGTGGGCCGACCCCGTAGGAGCCGGGAGGACGGGCCCACTGCGCCCGGCGGACGGCGCCGGGGACGACCGGGGACCAGAGGCCGACGGCGCCCGGCGTCCCGCGCCCCCTCCGACGGGAACCGTAGGGCAGCGCTCCGCACGCCCGCTTCGGGCGGCCGCTCCCGCACGCCCGCTTCGGACGGCCACTTCGGACGGCCACTTCGCATGGCCGCTTCGCACGGCGTTCCGGTCGGCCCCCCATGAGTTGCGCAACGTGTGGGCGTGCGGAGCGTTAGAGAGTGCGAGGGCTGCGCCCTCCGTCCGTCACCGCCTACCTGACCGGCGTGCGCGGAACCACCGCGCGCCTGCCGAGCAGCCCGGCGCGCGCCCGCGTGCGCCAGAACACAACAGGAGCCCGCATGCTGCGCCGTCTCACCGTCACCGCCGTCGCCTCCCTCGCCGTGCTGTCGGCCGCCGCGCCCGCCGCCACGGCCGCCTCCCCGCTCGTACCGCTGCCCCCGCTGCTGCCCGTGCTCCAGGGCGACTGGCTGGACGGGAAGGAAGCGCAGACCCGGCTCACGGTGACCGTCTCGGAGTCCGGCAACCCGGCGGCCGACGGCACCTTCGAGCTGAAGTGCGGTCCGGCGGGCGGGAGCCACCCCGCGGCGCAGCGGGCCTGCGACCTTCTCGACGAGGCCGCGGCCTCGGGCGAGAACCCCTTCGTACCGACGGACCGGAACGCCATGTGCACCCTCCAGGCCGGCGGGCCGGCGGCCGCCCGGGTCCAGGGGACATGGCAGGGCGAGGAGATCGACGCCCGCTTCAGCCGCTCCAACGGCTGCGAGATCTCCCGCTGGAACAACCTCGTGCCGGTCCTTCCCTCGGCGAGGTAACCCCCGGGCCAGGACGTGCGCCGGTGCGCCCACGGGGACCGGCCGGCGCATGTCCGTGCATGTCGTAGGGGGGCGCTCGCGGTCACGGCCCGACCGCCGGCGTGCACCGTGTGCACAGAACCTTGGTGAGAGCTCCCCCTCATCCGCCGCCCCATGTACCGTCCCAGCCTTTAGACTCGTCCCGTGACAGCCTGAGGCCCGAGGGGCAGGATGGGGCCCGCTGTCGGCAAGGTGCGGTAATCAGGGAGGAAGCGTCTCGTGAGCAGCAGGCCATCCAGAGGCGCTGCTCGCCTCGCAGCCATACTCGACGCCCTCCCGGACGGGCTCCTGCTCGTCAACTGCAACGGCACGGTCGTCAACGCCAACACCATCGCCCTCGAAATGTTCGAGACCCCGGGCACCGCCCTCGTGGGGCGCGGGCTGCTCGATCTGCTCCCGGAGTTCGACTCCAGGCTGATCCCGGGTTCGATGCGCAGGCCGGATGCTGCGGACGAGCAGGGCAGGACCAAGCCGACGCGGATGACCGCGCGCCGCACCGACGGCAGCGAGTACCCCGTCGAGGTCACCAGCGCCAGCCTGGACAGCGGCCAGGCCGGGTACAACGACATCCACTCCAGCTACACGGGCGACGAGCTCCTCATGCTCGTCGTGCGGGATCTCTCCGGCACCGTCGACACCGAGGCCGAGCTGGCCCGTTCGCAACGTCAGACCGAGATGATCCTGCGGGCCGCCTCGGAGGGCGTCGTCGGTACGGACATGGACGGCCGGGTCGTCCTGGTCAACCCCGCCGCCGCCCAGATCCTCGGTTTCCGCGCCAGCGACCTCGGCGGCAAGGAACTCCACACGCTGGTCCTGCACTCCCGGGCGGACGGCGAGCCGTTCCCCTACGACGGCTCTCCGCTCGCGGACACGCTCAAGTCCGGCCGGAAGCACAGGGTGCGCGGGCAGGTGCTCTGGTCCAAGAGCGGGGCACAGGTGCCGGTCGACCTGACGACCGCACCGGTACGCGACGGGGACCAGCTGGTCGGCGCCGTCATGACGTTCACCGACCGCAGGCCGTTCGAGGAGCTCGCCCAGCAGCACACCGACGAGGTCACCGGGCTGACCGAACGGCACGCCGCCGCGGTCGCCGAACTCACCGAGAGCCACCGGGCCGAGATCGACGAACTCACCGAACGGCACGCGGCCGAGCTGGCCGACCGGACCGAGCGGTACGCGTCCGAACTCGAGGAGCAGACCGAGCGCCTGGCCGACCTCGGCGAGCGTCACACCCAGTTGACCGCGGTGCTCGGGGAGTCCCTGCGTGGTCCGCTGGAGGAACTCCGCGGCGAACTGTCCGCACTCGCCGCGGACCCGGCCGGCCAGCTCTGGCCCGAGGCCAACCAGATCCTGCACCACCTGGCCGCCGGCTACGCCCGGATGACGACGCTCGTCGACAACGTCCTGGGCTACCAGCGGCTGGACAGCGGCGCGGAGGAGCTCGTCAAGCAGCGGGTGCTGCTCGACTCCGTGGTGACCGCCGGTATCGACGGGGCGGTCGAGCTGATCGGGCCCGGCCGCGCCCAGTTCGCGGTGCACGCGCCCCCGATCGAGGCGGAGGTGGACCCGGGCCGGCTGATCACGGCACTGGCCCACCTCGTCGCGGACGTGGCCGGTGTCGACTCGACCGGCAAGGCACGGCTGGTCCCGGGCGGCGGCTACGTCGACTCGACGGTCGTCGTGGCCGCGGCGCAGCGTGGGGACGTCGTACGGATCGAGGTGCGTGGGCCGTTCGCCGGGGGAGACCCGGTGCACGTGCCGATCGTGCGCGGGATCGTACGGGCGCACGGCGGCGTGCTCCAGACGCACGAGATGCCGGGGATGAGCGGCAGCGCGTACGTCCTGGAGGTGCCCCTCGGTGCGGGTGCCGGGACGGTCGTGCCCCCGCCGCCGGTGGCCGCAGAGGCTCCCGGCCCGGTGCCCGCAGAGGCCCCCGCCCCGGTGCCCGCAGAAGCTCCGGTCCCGGAGCCCGAGGCCGCTCCCGCGTCCCAGCCCCAGCCCGGTGGCCGGCGCAGGGCGCGCCGGTCGTCGACGGACGCGTTTCTGGAGAGTGCCGTCGAGGCGCCGCCGGCCGGGGACACCGAGGCGGCGGAGCCCACCGGGCGGCGCAGGGCCCGGCGTGCGGCGGCCCCCGGCGAACAGCAGGAGCAGGAGGACGTGGTCCTGCCGCAGCAGAGTGGGGGTTCCGGCCGCCGGCGCGGCCGTCCCAGCCCTGCCGAGACGGGTACGGAGGCCTCGGTGGCCGAACCCCGTCGAGCGCTGGCCCTGCCCGCGGCGGCCTCCGCGGCTCCCGCCCCGTCCGAGGGGTCCGTGGTGACGGCGGCGGAGGGCGCGCAGGGTGCCGGCGGGCGCCCGCAGCGCGGCCGGACCGTGCCGCCGCAGGGCGTGCCGCACGGTGCCCAGGGGCGTCCGGAGGGTGGGCACCAGCAGGCGCTCCCGGCCCTCGCCTCCTCCGAGACGTCGTCGCAGCAGGCTCACCAGCAGTCCGCGCAGCAGCCCGGGGGGCGGCGGGCCCGGCGGGCTCTCGCCGCGGCCCAGGAACGCTCCGCCGCCGCCCAGCCGACGGGGCCCCGTACCGCGTTCGCGCTGCCGCCCGCCGACGCCGACCGCGTACCGCCGGCCGCACCGGGTGCCTCCGCCGCCCCGGTCCCGCCCACCGCACCGGTCCCAGCACCCGCTACCGCCCCGTCACCCGCGGCCGTCCCGCCGGGAGCGCCGGGGCCCGCCGCACCGGTCCCGCCGGGAGCGCCGGGTCCGGCCGCACCGGTCCCGCCCGCCTCCACCGGGGTACCCGCGTACCCCGGGCCGGTGGGCCCCGGTGCTCCCGGTATGCCGGTCGCTCCGGACGGGTTCGGTGCGGCCGGTGCGCCGGTGGAGCGGCACGACGCCGCCCGTACCGCACCGGACGCGGACCACACCTCTCCGCAGGCCCACCCCGTACCGTCCGGCCGCCGCAGGGCGCGCCGGGTGGACGTACCGGAGCAGCAGCAGCCCCGGCCCGGCCACCCCGTCCCGGGGCAGCCGCTGCCGGCCGTTCCCCCGCAGCCCGACTGGGCGCAGCCGGGCGCCCCGGGTCGGGAGCCGGCCGCGCCGACGGCGGACGAGTCCGCTCCCGCCGCCGCACCTGGTCACGCCGATGACGAGTCCTGGGCCGGCCCCGGCAGCACCACACACACCTCGGGCACCATGAGCGTGCCGGGCGATGCCGTCCCGGATCCGTCCCCCGCAGCGGCGCATCATCCCGCCGACGCCGACGCGCAGGCCCTTCCCGTGCGGGACGCCCGGCGGCAGCCGCTGCCCGCGGAGACGCCGTCGCCGGCGGGCGCCTCGCCGGACTCGACCCAGGGACGGGCGTTCAGCGTGCGGACGCTGGGTCAGGGCGTGCCGTTCGCGCAGCACCTCGCTCATCAGCAGAACCAGACGTTCAGCGGTGCCGGACGCCGGCGCAAGCTCGCGGCCCCGCCCGAGACGGAACCCGCGGCCCAGCCCGGCCCGGCCCCCGTTCCGCCGCAGCCCCACGTGCCGGGTGCGCCCGGTGCCGCGCAGGGCAGCACGACGCAGGGCTCGGGGCAGTTGCTGTCCGCGCCCGCGGCGGAGGGGCGCGCCTACGCCATAGGGGCGCCCGACGAGGGCGCCGAGGGCCCGGAGCCACTGGACGGCCCCGGGGGCGCGGTGGAGGTGGCCAACCGCCCGCAGCCGCTGCCCGTCGACGACGAACTGCCCCCGGAGCCGCTGGACAACCCCCGGCGGCTGCTCGTCTGGCCCGCCCCGGACGCCTCCACCCAGCAGGCCCTCAGCGACCGCGGCTACCGTCCGGTGATCGTGCACTCCCGCGAGGAGGTCGACGCCCAGATCGCGGCCTTCCCCGCCGCGCTGTTCGTCGACCCCCTGACCGGGCCGATCACCCGTACGGCGCTCCAGTCGCTGCGCCAGGCCGCCGTGGCGGCGGAGGTGCCGGTGCTGGTGACGGCCGGCCTGGGGCAGGCGACCCGGGAGGCTGCGTACGGCGCCGACCCCGCGGTACTCCTCAAGGCGCTCGCGCCGCGCGACAGCGGCCAGCACCCGCCGCGGGTGCTGGTGATCGAGGAGCACGAGGAGATCGCGCTGGCGCTCACCGAGACGCTGGAGCGCCGCGGCATGCAGGTCGTCCGGGCGTCCGGCGACAGCGAGGCGGTCGACCTCGCCACCCGGATGCGGCCGAATCTGGTGGTGATGGACCTGATGCAGGTGCGCCGCCGGCGCGCCGGGATCATCGACTGGCTGCGGGCGAACGGGCACCTGAACCGCACGCCCCTGGTCGTCTACACCTCGGCCGCCATGGACGAGTCGGATCTGGCGCGGCTGGGTTCGGGGGAGACCGTGCTCTTCCTGGCCGAACGATCCACGAGTGACGAGGTGCAGTCCCGGATCGTGGACCTGCTGGCGAAGATAGGGACCAACTGAGCACCGCGCGCGGCACGCACACGTCGAGGGCGGTACGGGAGGATCCGTACCGCCCTCGAAGCGAACCGGGCCCGGGCGACCCTCGGGCCCTGGAAGCGTCCGGGCTCGTCAGAGCCGGGTGACGTCCAGCTCGCCCTCCGCGTACTGCCGGCGGATCACCTTCTTGTCGAACTTGCCGACACTCGTCTTCGGCACCGCCGGAATGATCGTCCACCGCTCCGGGAGCTGCCACTTGGCGACGGACCGGGCGAGGAACGTCTTCAGGGAGGCGTAGTCGGCCGTGGCGCCCTCCTTGAGGACGACGGTCGCCAGCGGGCGCTCGCCCCACTTGTCGTCGGGAACGGCGACGACGGCCGCCTCGGCCACATCCGGGTGCGCCATGATCGCGTTCTCCAGCTCCACGCTGGAGATCCACTCACCACCGGACTTGATGACGTCCTTCGCCCGGTCGGTGAGCGTGAGGAAACCCTCCGCGCTGATCACCCCGACGTCGCCTGTCTTCAGCCAGCCGTCCTCGCTGAACTTGTCCTCGGGCCGCAGAGGCTCGCCGTCCGCCCCGCCGTAGTACGCACCGGCGATCCAGGCCCCGCGCACCTCCAGCTCTCCTGCGGACTCGCCGTCCCACGGCAGGCGTTCGCCGCCGGGGCCGGTCAGGCGTGCCTCGACGCCGGCCGGGAAACGGCCCTGCGTGATGCGGTAGGGCCACTGCTCCTCGTCGGTCAGCCCGGCGGGCGGGTTGGCCATCGTGCCGAGCGGTGACGTCTCCGTCATGCCCCAGGCGTGGTGGAGCCGGACGCCCAGCTTGTCGTACGCCTCCATCAGGGAGGGCGGACAGGCCGCGCCGCCGATCGTGACGCTGGCCATGGACGTGAGGTCGCGCGGGCGGGCGGTGACCTCGGCCAGCAGCCCCTGCCAGATGGTGGGGACCGCGGCGGCGTGCGTCGGCTTCTCGCGCTCGATCATGTCGGCGAGCGGGCCCGGCTGGAGGAAACGGTCGGGCATGAGCATGTTGACGCCCGTCATGAACGTCGCGTGCGGCAGACCCCACGCGTTCACGTGGAACTGCGGGACGACCACGAGGGTCGTGTCCTTGTCCGTCAGCCCCATCGACTCCGCCATGTTGACCTGCATGGAGTGGAGGTAGACGGAGCGGTGGGAGTAGACCACGCCCTTGGGGTCGCCGGTGGTCCCGGAGGTGTAGCACATGGCGGCGGCCTGGCGTTCGTCCAGCTCGGGCCAGTCGTACGTGGTGGGGCGGCCGGCGAGCAGGTCCTCGTACTCGTGCACCCGCGGTGCGAGGCCGTCGAGCACCGACCGGTCACCCGGCCCGGAGACGACCACGTGCTCGACGGAGGGCAGGTGCGGGAGGAGTGCCGCGAGCAGCGGCAGCACGGAGCCGTTGACGAGAACAACCTTGTCGTCGGCGTGGTTGACGATCCAGATCAGCTGCTCGGCGGGGAGCCGGAGGTTGAGCGTGTGGAGCACGGCGCCCATGGACGGGATCGCGAGATAGGCCTCGACGTGCTCCGCGTTGTTCCACATGAGGGTCGCCACACGCTGATCGCCGTCGATGCCCAGCTCCTCGCGGAGGGCGTGCGCCAACTGCGTGGCACGCCTGCCGATCTCGGCGAAGCTGCGCCGCTGCGGCTCCGGATCGCCGGTCCAGGTCGTCACCTGCGACTTCCCGTGGATGGTCATCCCATGGTTCAGGATGCGGGTGACAGTCAGCGGTACGTCCTGCATGGTGCTCAGCACGGCGTCCTCCCGGTGGGCGCTACGTGGCAGTAGGGGTTCCGCTGATTCTGCTCACATACCGAGCGGTATGTCACTAGTCCCGGGAGTACCAATCCGACGTCGGCGGGCAGGCCGGCGGCCCGGGGGCACCGCGGCGCGACGGTGGCGGCGGGCAGGACGGGGGCCCATCGGTGGCCGTGACAGGCAGCGTGCGGCCGGACGTACGGACGCCACGCAGGCCGTCGTCCCACCGGGGGCACGCGGGACGTCGCCCAGGCGGCGCGCGGGTGGCCGGGTCAGCGCACCGGGGTGAGGTCCGGGTCCTCACGGAGCTTCCCGAGGGCCCGGGAGACGGCGCTCTTGACGGTACCGACGGACACCCCGAGCAGCTCGGCCGTCTGCGCCTCGCTGAGGTCCTCGTAGTACCGCAGGACGACCATGGCCCGCTGACGGTCGGGGAGCTTGAGGACGGCACGCCACATCGTGTCGTGCAGGGCCTGGTGCTCCGCCGGGTCGGGAGCGGGTGCGGCCTCCTTCTCGGGAAGCTCCTCACAGGCGAACTCGTCGACCTTGCGCTTGCGCCACTGCGAGGTGCGGGTGTTCACCAGAGCGCGGCGGACGTACCCGTCCAGGGCACCGTGGTCCTCGATCCGCTCCCAGGCGACGTAGGTCTTGGTGAGCGCGGTCTGCAGCAGGTCCTCGGCGTCGCTCGGGTTGGCGGTGAGCGAGCGGGCGGTGCGCAGGAGTACGGGGCCCCGCGCCCGTACGTAGGACGAGAACGACGGGTAGCGGCGGTTTCCGGCGGAGGCAGCGAGCGCCGTGGAGGCGCCGGTGCACACTGGCGTGGTCATAGCCCCACGCTAGGAGCGGGCGCCGTCGAGGGGATCGGCCCCAGGTCGCGAAGCCACGTCCGCCTCAGGTTGTAGAGGTAGGGCAGGCCCCACCTCCTGAAGGTGGAGGGGCCCGCCCGGACTCCTCGGGGCCGCCACCCGGGGGGCCCGGTGCCGCCGGCCCGGGCGTCACGACGCCCGAACCGCCGTCCGGCCCGGGCGCGGCGCAGGTAGCGTCACGGCCATGATGCCGCCATAGCCACCATGCTCACCGCAGTCGCCGGAGTCCTCGGCACGCTGTTCGCACCGCTGGTCGCCAGCCGGGTGACGGCGCGTCAACGCGCCGAGGCGGCCCTGGCCGACGGGAAGCGACGGAACTTCGAGGAACGACGCGCCGCGTACACCTCGATGAACCGGGCTTCCCGCCACTTCCACACGCTCCTCAAGGACGCCCTCCATCGCCTGCGGGACGGGGTCTACACCGACGAGGACAGGGTCCAGCTCGAAGTGGGCCGCCGGGACTACCGCGACCGGTACGCCGAAGCCCAGATGATCATCCCCACTACGGTGATCAACGCCTCGCGCGACCTCAACACCGTCCTCGCCGCCGTGGACTCCGCCGTCAAACGCATCGACCGCGGCAGGGCTGCGGGAACCGAGAACCCGGAACAGGTACTCCTGGCCCTGAAGGCGGCGGAGCCCAAACTCACCGCCATGCACCGCATCATGCGCGAGGACCTCGGCATCAGCGACTGACGGTGCCGGCCGTCGGGCTCCCGCCACCGGAACCGGCACGGGACCGGGAGCGCCCCTCGTCCACAGGGGCATTGCCGTCGCCCGTGTGGCACGGGTCCCGGAGGGTGTGCGAGGTGCCCCTGACGTGCCCGGTCAGCGGAGGGCCGACGGAAGATCCGTGGTTCCCGACGACTGCGCGAAAGAGGACGGCCCCCGACCGATTCGCCTGGTCAGGGGCCGTTCACCTGCGGTGGGTGTGGGATTTGAACCCACGGTCACATCGCTGCGACGACGGTTTTCAAGACCTTTCGGCGGGTGGAAGGCTACCGGTCTCCGCCGCAGGTCAGAGGGATATGAGCGTCCCAGTAGAGCCACAGTCATCGTTGTCGTGCCCGCTACGTGCCCCCAGGCGTGATCGTGCTCGTTGAGTTGGGGATCCACCTCTTCAATGCCCCGAACCGCAGCGTCCCGCGAAGGTACGTTGTCAATCATGGCCACCCAGATCTTCACCTTGGTCGGCGTCCTGATCGGCGCCTTGACGTCCTACTTCGCAACGACCACGGCTGAACGGGTGAAGTTTCGACGGGAGATGGCCACGCGTTGGGACGAGCGAAAGCTTGATACGTACATCGAGTACCTGTCGTGCATCAAGGAAATCCAGAGGGCTGCCATGGAAGCCGGGCGGGTCCGCGACCAGGGAGCCGACGCGTCCGACCCTTTGAACGAGATGGAGGCCAGCGAGAACAGAAGGTCGATCCTCTTCGAGACCTTCATCCTGCTGAGCAACGAGCAGGCTGCCACCGCTGCTCACACGGTCAACCAGCGGACGTGGGAGCTGCTGCGGATTGCCCGGATCCCCTCAAGTGGGATAGCCGAACTTCGCACGGTTCCGCTGGTGGAGGCCCTCAACGTGCTCCACGAGGCAGCGCGATCCGATCTGACGATATCGAGGAGCGTCCCCGTCCGGTGAAGTCTGCACGCGCCGGGACACGCCGCGACCCCCGACCACGTTCATGGTCAGGGGCCTGGACCCGGTGGGGGGGCTGCGCCTTCAGTCCGAAGTGGCTTCCACAGCACCGCCGTTCTCGGCGTCCGACCCGCTGAGCCAGAAGTCCGACGCCTTCGCCACCTGGTCGTCGCGACCGGCGACAGGCCGGGCGTAGTGCCGAGTGGTAACGCTCGCGTTCGAGTGCCCGAGCCGGTGCGCGGCGGTCATCACGCCATACCGGTCAGCGACCCACGTCCCGTGTGAGGCGCGGAGATCGTGCGGCGTGACGTCGGTGAGCCCGGCAGCCGCCACGGCGGGATCGAAGTACGCCTTGCGCCACTGGTTGTAGCGCAGAGGCTTGCCGCCGGGCGTGACGAAGAGGAGAGCGTCCTCCGCACCCGACAGCGTCTCCAGGTGCCGGCCGATCCGCGCCGCGAGTGACGGCCCGATCCGCAGGACCCGCTTCTGATGGGACTTGGGAGTGTCGAAGACCAGGGTGCCGTTCGCTTCGGCCAGGTTCTCATCTACGAGGACCAGGCCACCGGACACATCGATGTCCGCTCGCCGCAACGCGAACGCCTCCCCGACCCGCAGACCCGCGTAGGCGAGCAAGGAGATCAGCAGGTCATGCGGTTTCGTCGCGCTCCGCACAATCCATGAGGCTTCCAGCGGGGTGAGGATGTGCGGCTCGGTCTGCGGCATGCGGGGCAGCTTCACGCCCCTGCACGGGGTCTGCCCGATCATCTCGTTGTCGACGGCCGCCCGCATGATCTGCGAGAGCACCCGGTAGGCCTGCCTGATCCGCGAGGCGCTGAGACCACGGGTCTTCATCGCACCGACCCATTCGACGATGGTGATCGGCCGAAGGCTGGAAAGCTCACGATCACCGAGCGCCGGAACGATCAGCGAGTTGATCAGGGATCGGTACGAGGCCTGTGTCTTGTGCTTGAGCTGCGGGGAGACCGCGGTGAGCCATCGTGCCGACCAATCGCGGACGGTGGTCCGTCCCTCGGCGGGGTCGAGCCAGCGGCCCTCCTCCATCTCGATTCGCTTCCGTGCCAGCCAGCGATCGGCGTCCGTCGTTGTCGCGAATGTCTGATCAGCGGCACGCAGCACGCCATCAGGCCCCGGATACCGAGCCTGGAACCGGCCGGACGGCAGCTTACGGATCCGCCCGAAGGCGCGTCGGGACTTACGCTTGGCGGCCATCAGGCAGCCCTCCGGTACGAGTACGCCGAGGCGGGCCGCAGGACGATCGGCGCCACCGTGTGGGCACTGACGTACTCCTCCACGGCACTCTCGGGGATGCGGACGTGTCGGCCGACCTTGACGAACGTGATGCGGCGTTCCTCGATGAGCCGGCGAGGGAAGCGGAGACCGGTGCCGAGGCGTTCGGCGACCTGGTGCACGGTGAGCAGTCGGTCTGCCACGGTCACCACTCCCCCTCGTCGGTAGTGCGCTCCTTCAGTGCGTCGCGGGCGGTCTCGCGGTTGGTCTGGAGGTCACGGGCGATGGTGGCGGCGAGAGCGCCTTCGCCGGGGGTGTGCCCGTGGCCGACGTACTGCCAGTCCGTCAGGACGAGGACAGTGTCAGGTTCACGGTCGGCCAGGCCGAGGACGGTCGCTTCCTGTGAAGCGCGGTAGTCGGCGCGTTCCTGGCGGAGGGCACCGAGGGTGGTCGAGTACGTGCGGGACTTGGACGAGAAGTGGCCGCGAAAGCCGAGCATGTGCGCCCAGGCCCAGAGGCGCCGGTCCGGATAGAGGCTGTCGAGCTCACGGCATACGGTGATGAGTCGGCGGGTGTGAACGGGAACGCGGTGGCGGTCAAGTTCGGCGAGTTCACCGATACGGCGGTCCAGGGTGCCGGTGTTCTCGGCGGCTTTGGTGGCGTACTTGGCCACGTACGAGGCGACAGCCTGTTCGGTGACATCTGAACCGTCGCCGAAAGCCTTGACCGGGCGGACGTCGAGCTGTCGGCCCCACCGGAAGGTCCGGGCCGGCTGTTCACCGGCAGCCGGGACGGAGACCGACGTGTACGAGTGCGCGGCTGCGGCGCGTATCGCGTCGGTGAGGAGATCAACGGTGGCCCAAGAGGGCGGCGGCGTACGAGGTCCCTCGGGGCCGTCGAGACGTACGACAGCGTGGAAGTGGAGGGCTCCGCGCTTCTGGAATTCGGCGACCTTGCCGAAGGAGACGCGGAGATGGTCGCCCAGCTCACGGCGTGGGATGCCCGTGTGGATGGCGAGTTCGCGGCGGAGTCGGGTGGTGAAACGCTGCCAGAGCTCCCCGGCGTGGTTGTTGAAGAGCACGGCGCCCGCGTAGTCGTAGGTCTCCGGATCAAGGGCGGAGCCCAGGTCCCCGGAGTCCGAGGCGTGCGCGATGCCGCAACGGCAGGTGCCCCGGTCGGGTCGGTTGTGGACAGGGCCGAACGAGGGTGCGGTGAGGGTGGCGAAGACGCGCGGGTGGTCGCGTACGGCGGCGGTGATGTCGCGGCGGTCGTCTCCGGCGAGGCCAGCGCGGATCAGGTGGTAGGTGTCGCCCGCGTAGGTCCAGGCGCAGGAAGGACAGCGGGAGGCGCGGCGGTTGCCACAGGCGATACGAAGGCGTCCGCCCGGCTCGTACGCGGTCGAGTAGCGGTGCAGGGTCTCGCCGGTGGTCTTGTCCTTGTGGGTTACCCAGCCGCTCAGATGGACGGGGTCGGCACAGCCGCCGGTGCGGCGGATCTGGTCCTCCCAGCGGGTGTAGTCGGAGGCCGAGGCCACCCGGAGGACGTCCCCGAGGACGGTCGGGTCGAGCTGTGGGGCGGGCATGGACCGCTTCTCTTTCGAGGGTGAGGGCCGGTGGGCCATGCTGGGGGTTCCTTCCGGTTGCGAGATCGATCGGTGGGCACGGCTCCCGGGCGGCGGATGCTTGGCGGTATCGAGGCCGCCCGGGGGCCGGTCAGCGGCGTTTGGCGTCGGACGCGATCAGGGATCGCAGGACGACCGTGCAGACCGCGACCGAGGCACTGGTGACGGCGACCGCCAGGAGCAGCGAGACCAGGACGGTGCCGACGACCAGGACGACGGCAGTGCCGGCACCGACGAGCGCGACCGCGGTGCCTGGGGTGAGCTGTACGACCGGACGGGACGGCTCAGGGGCGGCGGCGGGTGCCGGGGCAGGCGTGCCCGGCGTGATGGTGGTCGGCTGGACGACGGCGGGCGGGGTGACCAGGCCCGAGGGCTGCGGCATGGTCGGGATCTTGGGCTGGAACATGGGTGGTTCTCCTCTCCCGGGCGCGGGCTACTTGACGGCGGTGTCGATGACGGAGGCGAAGAGGCTGTCGGCGAGGAGGTAGCCGCCGAGGAGGAGCACGCAGATCAGCCACGCCGGCGGACGGAAGAGCTTGATGCCGAGGTAGCCGACGACCAGCAGGGCGATCCAGAGGGGGACGTCCATGGACGCTGTCTCCTAACGGACGGTGCAGCGATGGGTACGGGCGGCGAGTTGGGCGGCGGTCCGGCTGGAGTAGTCGGCGGACCAGCCGCAGCGGTCGGCCGTGCAGACGGCGGCGTGGGCGGTGCGGCCGGTGCGGTCGCGGTGGGTGCCGATCTGCACGGGGCCGATTCGCATCACGGAGTGGAAGCTGTCGCGGGCGGGCATGCCGGTCAGCCCCTGTCGGTCGTCGGGTCGGTGTACTGGGTGCGGATGCTGCGGGCGGTGGCCGGGTCGTCGACGCGCCGTGCGGCTTCCTCGGCGAGCAGGTGGGCGGGGTACGGACGTCCGGCTGCGGCCATCTCACGCGCTCCGTCGAGGTAGTCGGCCACGGTCAGGCCGGCGGGATCGTGGGTCATCTCAGTTCTCCTCTGCGGTCAGCTGAGGCGGGCAGCGATGGCATCGGCGAGGTGGGGCGGAACGCCGAGGCGGGAGCGGAGGGTGTCGGTGTCGATCGGTGATCCGGTACGGGTGCGGTACTCGTCGGCGACCTTGCGGGCGTGGTCGATCAGCACGGCGGGAACTGGCGTATCCGGGGACGGGGCCGGTGGCGAGGACAGGGCCGTTGTCGCAGGGAGTTCATCGGCCGGGGATGAGGTCGGGGCGGCGTCAGGCACACGCGTCGGCCCGACGTCCTTTGCCTCCGTGACGGCGGCTGGAGGAACCGGCTCCGGCTTCCCCGACGAGTGGGCGAGGAGAGTGCCACCGAGGAAGGCGAGTGCGGGCCATCCGGCGATGCCGAGCCGGAGCAGGGCCGGCGGGTCGGCCAGGTCGAGGAACCCGGCGGTGGCGACGTTGGCGCCGAGCGACGCGAACAGGGCGATCAGGAACCAGCACCAGGCCAATCGGGACGGGCCCTCACTGCGCAGCCGACGCCAGGAGGCGACAAGGAGCAGGTCGACGCTGACCGGGTAGGCCCATGCCTTCCAGCCGTCCTGTCCGGCCGCGGCCGCGAGGTCGTGCAGGTGGGCGAAGGACAGAGCTCCGGCGATGACCGCCTGGATCAACACCGCGTCGATCCGGAGACCGTGCCGGGCGCCCATCAGGAGTCCTCAGCGGGGTCGGAGCCGTCCGGGAACGTGCCCGGCGGCTCCGGCAGCGACACGGCGAGGGCCTGGCTGACGACGTCCACGAAGTCGAGGTCGGCGCCGGCCATGTCGGCGTACAGAGCGAGTTGGCCGAGCAGAAGCACGGTCCGGGCGAAGTCCTCGCAGTCGGGGCACATGGCGGTTCTCCCTTCTTTGGGCATGGCGGTGGTAGGGACTCGGCGCGAAGACGGTCACGCCTACCGGTGGGGGGAGAGATCAGGCGGTGGCCGGAGAGGCCTTCGCTGATGGCACAAGGTCGGTGGCGGTGCCGGTGGTGGGCCGGAAAGGGGCCAGCTCTGGCAGGTCCGGTGCCCTGTCGGCGTACCGGTTGCAGAGGTTCACGGCCTGGCGGAGCGAGGTGTGCGGAGCGCGAATGCGGTGCCAACCGCCGGACGCGTCTCCCGCGATGGCGAGGCCTCGCAGTTCGGCGGGAATCTGGATGGCGGCGAGGACCGCGTCCGGGGAGATGTCGCCGAAGGCCATGTTGGCAGAGGTCTCGTCGTTGAGACGGTGGGCGGTGCGGCCGGTGAGTTGGGCGCGAAGCATGGTGATGCCCTTGCCGAGTTCGGAGCCGAAGCGCTGTCCGCAGATTTCGAGGTAGATACCGGCGGCGCGGCCGAGCTGCGCGAGACGGACCAGGGCGGTGATGATGCGGTCCCGTCGCCTCTCCTCCTCCTTCGTTGCGTACAGGGCGAGTTCGGCCACCTCGTCGACCAGGACGACGACGGGGGTCGGGCGGAGCTCATCAGGCAGGTCCCAGATGTCGGCGGCGATCTCCGCGTCCGGCACATCGACGGTGATGCGCTGCTGGGTACGGATGAGGCGGTAGACGTCCGCCATCCGCGCCACGAGTGCATCGAGGAGTTCGGCGGCGGTGTCCGGGCTGTCGGCCAGCGCTGAGAACCGGCGGGCCAGCGGGAAGAGCTCGACCCCTTGCTTGCAGTCGATGCCGACGAGGGCGACGTCCAGAGGTGCAAGGCCGGCGACCAGGTTGCGTTGGTAGACCGACTTGCCGGACTCCGTGGCGCCGAGGGTGAGGGCGTGAGGTATCGCGCGGTAGTCGCGGTAGTGCACCGCCCCGTCCTCCCGAAGGGCGACCGGTACCCGCATCGCCCGGGTCTCCGTCTCAGCAGGCATCTGCACCCGCTTGAGCACGTCGTATCCGGTCATTCGCACCTCGACGACCCCAGACCGCACCTCACGCGAGGTCACGCCGAACATCGAGAACGAGTGCCGAAGCCGGTCCGAGGCCGCAGCGATGTCGAAGATGTCCTGGCCGGGACGGAGCTTGAGTCGGAGGACCAGGCCGGTGCGAGTCGGCCGCAGTCGCCGGATACGCGGTGGGCGGGGCTCAGGTATCGGCCGGTTGGTGGCCCGAGCCAGAGATAACCGCCATCGCGCCGGCGGAACGGTCAACCCGCACGCGTCCATGACCGAGCGGTACCGGACCAAGACCCGCAGTGCGGCCAGGGTGGCCCCGAAGGCCAGCCAGTACCAGGCGGGCAGCCGCCACCGCAGGAGACCCGCAGCGGCGACGACCAGCACCAGAGCGACCGTGAAGGCGGTCATGATCAGGCCGCCTTCGACCCTGCGGTGGCGACGTCGGCGAGCGAGGTGACCGCGACCGCGCGGAACGCGATGCCATGCCGCCGCTGACCGTTGAAGTCGTTCTCCCACGGACGGGCGACCAGGCCGGTGAGCGCGACCGGCGTGCCCATGGACAGCTCACCGGTGATCCCGGGCTCCGGAACGGTGACGGACAGGATCTCCACCTCCTCGTTCGCCGCGAACATCACGTCCACGGTCATGAGCTGAGCACCGGTCTCCGTGTCGGTGGCGACCTCACCGGTGCGGCGGTCACGGACCTTGACCTGCGGAGTCTTGGCGACCATCACGACAGCGCTGGAGGTGTCGACGGGAATCTGACGCACAGCAGATCACTCCTCTATAGATGCTGAACTCCGTCACTCATGTATATGAGTGACATGAAGAAGAGTGCATGACTCCTGTACATGAGTCAACCCGCCGCGAAGAAGAACTCGCGACGGGTTGCGGGGAGTTGAGCGGCCGTCAGTCGTCGGCAGGGATCCGGTACTCGAAAACGAACTGGTCAGCGGCCATGAGCGTGTCGCACACCTCGACCACCCGACCCGCGGTCGTACGGGCCTCCCGGATCAGGTGGACCACGGGCGCACCGGGGCTGAGCGCCAGTTCCGACGCCTCCGACTTCGAGGCCGGGCGCGCTTGCAGCGTCTCGACGAACTCCGCGAACTCATGCCCGTGATCTTCGAGTCGGGCATAGATGCCACCGCCCCCGGGGTTCTCGGCGAACAGCTCGGGGATCTCCTTCACCACGTCCCAGGGCAGGTACGACGAGGCGGTTTCCACCGGGGTGCCGTTGCGGAAGTAGAGGCGCCGGCGGGCCAACACCTGCGTACCGGCGGGAACGCCGAGGCGCTCGGCGGCGTCCTCGGGCGCGTCCATGGGACCGATGTAGAGGACGCTGACTTTGGCAGTGGCGCCGGACTGTGCGGACTCCGCGAGGTAGGCGGCCTGGCCCCCTTGCCGGAGCGAGCGCCGGAACCGGTCGGAGGAGCGGTGCCGTACGGGGGGCCGGTTCTTCACGATCGAGCCCTTGCCGTGCCTGGTCTCGACGAGCCCACTCGCCCGTACCTCGACCATGGCCTTACGGATCGTCCCGCCGGAGACGCCGTAGCGGTCCACCAGCTCGGATTCGCTCGGCACCATGTCGCCGGCTTTGAGAACCCCCGCCCGGATCTGCTGCACGAGGTCATCAGCGATCTGCACATATCGAGGACCGGAACCGGCCCCTCCCGCCGCAGTTCCCATAGTCCTTCCCTGCCTCCTATGCTCCTCTACATGAGTCAATCACAGGAAGCGGCACCCACTCCCCTGCACTCCGTGTCCGTCGCCGGAGTAGTGGTGCGCGAGGACGGCCGTCTCCTGGCGATCCGCCGAGCCGACAACGGCACCTGGGAGCTCCCCGGCGGCATCCTCGAACTCAACGAGACACCCGAGGCCGGCGTTGCACGCGAGGTCTGGGAAGAGACAGGCATCCACGTCGAGGTGGACCAGCTCACCGGCGTCTACAAGAACACGACCCGAGGCATCGTCGCCCTGGTCTTCCGCTGCAAGCCCTCCGGCGGCACCGAGCGCACATCAAGCGAGTCGACAGCCGTCTCCTGGCTCACACCCGACGAAGTCAGCGAGCGCATGGCCGAGGTCTACGCGGTCCGTCTCCTGGACGCCCTGGACGGCAACGGCCCTCACGTGCGGAGCCACGACGGCAAGCAGCTCATCACAGCGGGATAAGACTTTCTCTACTTCATCAAGGCCCGCGCACGGCGCGGGCGCGCGCCGCCTCTGCGGCGCGGCCTGCCTCCTGTCTCCGCCCCGGCTGGCCGCGCCCGGCGGCGCGCTCGACGGCTGCGGGCATGAAGTGGGGAGACACCCTCTTTGGCTGGGGCGGTCGGCTCCACGGCTTTAGCCACCTCCCCGGTTCGGGTCCCGCGTCGAGCAAGACCAGGGGGCCACTCGTTCAAATTCCGGGCAGGATCACAGCCTGCCCGAGTTGCCGGCCAGCGTACGGCCCCCTGATCATGCTCGACCCCAAACCGGGCAGGACACCGGCCAAACCCGCTCCGCCGACCTCAACAGGGCTACCACGGCCATGCGGGGAACTGGACACCCATGGCCCCCTCCGGCATCGGTGAGAAGCTATACCAAAGGCCTGGAAGTGAACGCTGCGTAAGCTACCATCTCCCCATGTGCGCCCTCTTGATCCACTGCCCCCAATCGAGCGCGGAGCTTCCCCGCTGGGCGGCCTTCCTGCCGCAAGGTCAGTGACCGCGCGCGATAGACGCTGGACAGTTGTTGACTTGTTCAGCGGCGCTGGGGGAATGAGCTGTGGGTTCCATGCTCATCCGGCATTTCGCATCGCAGCGGCGGTGGATGCCCAGAAAAGCAAGCCGAGCCGAAGCACGCTTGATTGCAATGATACTTACGAACGCAATATTGGCATCAAGCCCCTCGCGTACGATCTTCAGGAAATAGGCGCTTCAGAGCTGCTTAAAGCAGTTCGCCGTGAGGGCAAATTTCGCAGCCCCACAATTCTGCTTGCCTGCCCTCCCTGCACTGGATTCACTCGAACGCTGCCCAAAAATCATCTCGAGGACGACCCTCGCAATAGCCTAGTAGGTCGCGTAGCTGAGTTTGCGGCGATCCTGAAACCCAAAATTATAGTTCTCGAGAACGCTAGAGAGTTGATTCGAGGTTCTTTTAGGTCACATTCAGAGAATCTTACTTCGCAGCTCGAGAAGTTGGGCTACTCAGTCCACTCGCAAATTTACCGATTTGACCGGATGGGGCTGCCACAGCGCCGCGAGCGCGCCATCATTATTGCAGTGGCCCCCGATATGCCACTCCGCACCCTTGACGACCTTTGGGCGGGATGGGAGGTCGACCCAAAGGCGACCACGGTCCGGCATGCGATTTACGACCTACCCGAAGTCAGTGCCGGCGAAGCGCACCCGGCGGATCGATCGCATGTGAGCAGCAATGTGACAGATGTAGTTCTGCGCCGAATTCAGGCAATTCCGACAGACGGCGGATCCTGGATTAGCCTCTTCGAAAAGCCTGAGACAGTCGAACTGGCTACGCCAGCGATGCGAAGGTCGGTGGAAGCTGCTCGCACGAACCACTTCAGCGATGTGTACGGTCGAATGGCATGGGATGCACCCGCACCAGTCGTTAAGCGCGAATGTAGTCACGTAGGAAACGGCCGCTACACACATCCGCGGCAGGATCGTCTTTGTACCGTGCGAGAGCTTGCGCTGCTACAAGGATTTCCGACCACCTACGATTTCGAAGGAACCAGCCGACAGAACGCTTACCGTCACGTAGGCGACGCCGTTCCCCCTCTGATTAGCCATCAACTAGCTTGGGTATGCAGTTGGATGTTGGGCGGAAAGAGGCCAAATCCAGACCAGTTCGTGCTGCCGGGTACGACACTTCACGCACGCGACATACTTGAATCCAAGGCGCCACACGTCAAACAGCTCAAGATTTCTACAGAACAAGCCTAGTGGCTCGAGGGGAAACCACAAACCGGAGGTCTGCACAGAATGGCTAATTTTAAAGCCCGTGCCCGTGCAGTCGACATGCTCGGGCGCCAACAGATCGCCGGCATCCCTACGGCAATCAATGAGCTCTTCAAGAACGCACACGACGCCTACGCTGAGAACGTCATCGGGGATTACTTCCGCGAGGAGAATGTTCTAGTAATTCGTGACGACGGTGTCGGCATGACCCAGCGTGATTTTCTTGAAAAATGGCTTGTTGTTGGAACAGAGAGCAAGGTCAACGCAGCCTCCTCTCCCGATGTTCCGGACGGGACGCGGCGCCCCATCCTTGGGGAGAAGGGCATCGGACGTCTGGCTGTGGCTGCGGTTGGCCCTCAGGTCATGGTTCTGACCCGCAGCACTAAGGATCGCTTCCTGACCTTGTCCCTCGTTAATTGGACCCTATTCACAGCACCTGGGATTGACCTTGAAGAGGTTGAAATCCCCGTCCGCCAGATCCCAGTCGGACGACTTCCCGACCAGAATGACGTCCGCCAACTCGTACAGGCAATTCGAGATAATCTCAGCCTGCTCGACGGAAGAATCGCCGAGAATATCTCTCAGACGGTCCATCATGAGATCTCATTGCTGGAGAATCTGGACCCTGTCGTTATTTCTCAGCGCATGTCTGGTCCGAGTCTTCGAGAGGCATCAGGGACCCAGTTCTGGATCACTCCGACTGACGAGATGCTCGCATTCGACGTAAGCGGAGATCCCAGAGGTGAGCAAGAAGCCTCACCTCTCTTTAGGACGCTGATCGGCTTCAGCGATACTATGGTCCCCGGCAATCCGCCGCCACCCATGGTCGCTCACTTCTATGATCATCGCTCGCGTGAAGTATCTCTGGACGTGATCGGCGACGGCGAGTTTTTCACGCCTCAGGATTTCCAACTCGCAGATCACCAAATTTCGGGCCGCTTCGATGAGCATGGCCAATTTACGGGTCAAGTGTCCGTATACGGCAGAGAACCTGTTTCTCACGTAGTTCCGTGGCCAGGATCCCGAGGGAATAGAACTCTTTGTGGTGAGTTTGAGCTAAACCTCGCATATGTGCAAGGGAATAAGAGTCAATCCCGTTTGGGAGACGAAGACTTCAACAGGCTGGCGCGTAAGCTCGCCCGCGTCGGAGGCCTGTACGTCTATCGAGACAGGGTCCGTATGCTTCCATACGGACGCAGTGATTTCGACTGGCTCGACATTGAACGCGAGCGCAGCAAAAGCGCTTCTGATTACTTCTGGTCCTACCGGCGCATGTTTGGCGTCGTTGGGATCAACAGTAGGGAAAACTTTCGCCTGCAGGAAAAGGCGGGACGCGAGGGTTTCCGAGCAAACGCGGCATATCGCGAGTTTAGAGATCTGCTTCAAAACTTCCTCGTACAAACAGCTCGAGACTTCTTCCGTAATGACAGCTCGGACGATTCCTGGAGAATCACTCGCAGCGAACTGGAACGCGAATCGGAAGCACGGCAGAGACACGATAAGCAATCTCGAGTACGGAAGGCAGATTTTCGGCGTGAACTACAGCTCGCGGAACAGCGCCTGAATAGTGGAACACCAGAACAGGAGGTAGGGGTCCTTCTTCGAGAACTTGAGATAAACCTTGCTGATGCCACCTCCGACACAAACCAAGCGAGGGCATCTGAGAAGGTCGTGATGGCTGAGACGCGAGCGCTTCGAGCCATTATCGAGATCCGGACCAGATATAGGGTTTCCAAGCCTAGAGGAGTGGCGCTACCAAAGAGTGTCGCCCAGGACTGGGACGACTATCAGCGAGAATTTGAGGTCATGGAACACGGCCTACTAGATGAAATTAGAAAGGAAGTTGAGAGGCGGAGCTCCGCAGCAGCTGAGCGGTTGGGCTCTTCTCTTGATAGGCGCCGGCGTCTAGAGTCGGGAATCAAGGGTCGAATTTCCGACGCGCAAGGAACCCTGGGACGGACGCACCGACAGACTACTGAAGTCGTAGAGGTGATGCGCGAATCGCTAACGCGTCAAGCAAGCGACAGCCGGAAGGCCTTCGAAGACGATTGCCGACTTGTCCTTCTTGAACTTGCAGGCATGGACACCGACAGGCTTAACGATCAGGAAATCGCAGACATCCGTCGTCGTTTTGAGGACAGGATCGATGGAGCCCTGTCACGAGACCTTTCGAAACTGAACCAGCTCGTTGATCGTGTAAATATGTCGCTCGGAAGTGAAACTGATTCTTCCAATGGAGATTTTGTCGATGTAATCGGCTCCCTCGAGCAAGAAGTAGTCTCACTGCGAGACCGAGCCGATGAAGATCTAGAACTTGCCCAACTCGGCTTGGCACTTCAGGTCATTAATCACGAATTTTCCTCTAGCATTCGAGCAGTTCGAAATAACCTACGCAGGTTGAAGTCCTGGGCAGACGCTAACAAGGGCCTGCGCCCCGTATATTCTGATCTTCGAGCCAGCTTCGAGCACTTGGATGCGTACCTTCGACTCTTCACGCCTCTAAACCGTCGCCTCTATAGGCGGGACACAATCATGAAGGGGGCCGAGGTTGAGCGATTTCTTGTCGACCTGTTTCAAGAGCGAATTTCGCAAGAAAGTATTCAACTCGAAGCAACCGCGGAATTTCGCTCTGCAAAAGTACGAGCTTACCCATCGACACTCTATCCAGTCTTCGTCAACTTGGTTGACAATGCCATTTACTGGCTAAGTACGCGCGGCAACCCGCGTGTACTTCGCCTAGACCATAAAGAAGGGGAATGGATCGTCGAGGACAATGGCCCTGGCGTTCCCACAGTAGACCAGGCTCGAATCTTTGAGCTCGGATTCTCTCGTAAGCCAAGTGGCCGCGGAATGGGTCTGCATATTAGTCGAGACGTTCTTAAGAAAGAGTCGTGGTCCTTGTCTCTATCGACGTCGCCCCTCGGCGGAGCAAGATTCACTCTCGGCGAGCCTGATGATGACTCCGCATCTCCATCGAAGGAGCAGGATATTGCGGACACGCTAGCCCTGGAGTTCGATGACTAAGGGCTGATCTTTGGTACCGCTTCATCCATTGCACTACCCTGACTCATAGCGAAATAGATCGACAGGAGACCGCACAGATGGCAGCGACTAAAATGTCGTCTTCTTTGCATCCGGTAGATTCAGCTCTGAATTACCAGGATCTTTGCATACGTGCGGCCCAGGAGTTTATCCACACGATTGTGGTTGTCGATGATCGCGCTACTTATGGGGAGCAGGAGAAGGTAACAGGGCTTATCGATCCTAACTCAGGCACCGCCTTTTCGGAGTCCTTCGATGACTCGACTGATTTTGAGCTTGGTGGGGCATCTCTCGATGTTTCGGTACTCACTGATGCCAGCGCAGATATCGGTCTGACCTGCGCGGTCCTTCGTCCGTCTCAGGATGAGCAGGACGATGGGACCCTCAATAGGCGGCTCGTAAAAGCAGCACGCCGCGCAGATGTTTTGGTCCTGGACTGGCAGCTAAACGACGCTGTCGACGGCCAAGCGGCCCTAAAGCTGCTGTCTGAGGTGGCAGCAGAGGACCAACTGGGTCAAGGTCGACTCAGATTGGTGTGCTTCTATACTAGTCATCCAGATTTGGAGAGCGTTTTTCAATCAATCGCAGGCCATCTCGACACCGCAGTTCTTTCTTCATCTGGACCAAACGATTCGTCGCGTTGGCTTGACTGCGGCTGCATGCGAGTTGTGGTGCTTGCAAAAGCTGGCGGCCTGACAATAGATTCAGTGCACTCAAATCTCCAGGTAGAAGAAAATGATTTGCCTCAGAAGTTGGTGGAGGAGTTTGCCGTACTCACTGCCGGCTTGGTGAGCAACGTTGCCGTGGCCTCACTTGCTGCCGTTAGGGCTGATGCACACAGGCTGCTCACCCGATTCGGGGTCAACCTCGACACACCATTCCTGTCGCATCGATTCTACGAGGGCGGCCCTGAGAGTGAGGAGCTGCTTGTTCGTTTGGTCTCTGATGAGATTAAGACCCTTTTGGACAGCGCAGACGTTCGTCGCTGGTTGGAGCCCAAGGCCATCGCGCTTTGGGCTGAGCAGCATATAGCCGATCAAGTCGAGTTGACAGTCAAGAAGAAGACTGCCTTGATATCTAAAGATGAGCTAGTCCAGGCCATTTCCGGCGACAGGCACCGAGGTCAATTCGAGGTGACCAATCAGGCCATGGCTGGCCATAAATTTAACCTGGGCCGAGAGTACAAAGAAACCATTACTAGCGTACTCTCTCCCGATGGATCTGCCGAGAGCTTGGATTATGATTTCGCTCGCCTGACATGCCTAGCCCGAAATGATCCCTCTCCTTTCCCGGGAGATCGGACACCTATTTTGACAGAAGGCACCGTGGTGAGAGGGCGGTATGGTCAGGAAAAGATATACCTTCTTTGCTCCATGCCTCTGTGTGACACCGTCCGCGTAGGCAGCGAACGTTCATTTCCCTTCGTTCCTCTTAAATCTGTCGGCCCCGCAGACCGATACGACCTCGTTGCCTTGAGCCCGGAAGGGCAGCGCCTTTATCTCGCTTTCTCGACCGGAAAGCACTATGACACTGTCCGTCACACTTTCGCTGGCGATGAGAGTGGCGTCGTTCGCTCGAGAAAAAAGTCTGGTCAACTGGCGCAGTTCGTCTTCTACGATTCAAGCAGGAAGCCGTGGGTCTGGGTAGCAGAACTTCGGTTCCAACATGCCCATCGCAAACTGAATGACCTCGGTGCCGCTGCCAGTCGAGTAGGACTTGATGAGGCTTCCATACTGCGTTCCGCAAGCCAGAGGAAATAGTGGGACGAAAGCCTCTCACCCCACCCGAAAGCCGTTGGCCGGGTCTGGGACCGAGTACCCGTCGAACGCGGCATAGCCGCCCAGCGATCAACATCCTGAGCGCCCGGGCGCCTCTGCGGCGGCACCGACGCTACGGTATGAACGCACAGGTTGCGACCTAGTCGACCGAGCAGGTGCCATAGCGCTTTGCCGGTCTTGTTGCACAATCTGGCTACGGCGCACACCCACCAGATCATCCGGAGTTATGACGAAGATGACGCCCCGGTCCTAGCCGGCCGGGCACGTGAGCTCCCGGGCTCCTCGGTTGCCACCAGTCGCAGGCAGCCGCTCGGCTGACGGCTGTCCCACCACACTGTGCTCCTTACGCCAGGTGAGAGCCAGGTCAGCCCAAGGCAGCGTTCTTACCAGGTTGCTGGGGGGCGCAGCAGTCCTCAGGCCGTCCAAGATCAGCGGAAGTCAGTCGGCAAAGCCAGACGCCCACGGCATCTGATCTGGTCAGAGCCGTGGGCCTCTTTTGCTGTGCTGTTCGGCGTGGGTAGATCAGTAGGCGGACTCACACGGATCGCTCGTTGCCCGAAGGTGGCCGCGGCTCGTTGCGACGCGGTAGACGTCCCGTAGAGCCCCGGTCAGCTCTTTGACCAGGCCCCGCATGTCGTCGAGTGACGTCCCCTGGTTGTCGAGAGCCCCTGAGGCTTCTTCCAACAGTTCCTTCGCCGTGCCGAGTTGGATCGCTTCGATGCCGTCCGCGAGGCGGGACATGTAGCCGTCCGGGTCGTCAGTGCTCAGGTAGCAGGGCTTGTCCCCCGGGCCTGACCACGGGAGGAGCCGAAGTTCGTTCGGTGTTGTCATCCTTGGGTTGGCCTCTCGTTGAGCAGATGGTGGGCGGTGAAGACGGCGTCGACTCGGTCTCCCGGAAAGGCCAGGAGCGCGGCTTCAACGACGCGGCCGTTGGTGTCGGTGGCAATGCGCGTGATCGCGAGAACCGCCATGTTGTTTCCGATGCGGAGGGCCGACGCTTCGTCTGGGGTGGGAGAGCGGGCAGAGACCGTCTCTCGGATGGTGGCTGGCGACGGGCCGAGGACGGCGAATCGCGTGGCTGCCTCCTGGCACGCGGAGTCGTCGTCGAGGACTCCGGCCGGGGCCAGGTCGCGCGGGATGTAGATGCGGGCCAGGCCGTGCGGCGAGCCTTGTTCGAGGCTGAGACAGGTGTACTCCGCGAGGGGGCTGCCCGTTGGCACCTTCAGCAACGTCGTCAGGTGCACGGAGGCCGGAACCGTGGTGCTGCGAACCGTGATGCGCAACGTTGGCTCAGCGGCGGTCCAGGGGTCCAGCGTGCCCCAGCCTCCGACGTACATGATCTTGCGGCGAGGGTGACGTACGTAGTTGCCCTTGCCGTGAATCTTCTCGACGAGTCCTTCGCCCTGGAGCAAGGCGAGAGCGCGTCGCGGGGTCACCGTGCTGACCCTGTACCGGGCGGCCAGGCCAGCTTCGGACGGGAGGCGTTCGCCAGGCTTGATGCTGCCCGTTGCGATCTGGTGGCGTAGGTCGTCGGCGATGTCGTGATGGCGTCGGGGCACGGAGCGAGTCACCGCCTTCTCAGCGGTCGCAGGGCGGTGAGCCGGGTGCGGGCGTGTATGGCCAGCAGTTCGCCCGACTCGAAGACCAGTTGCTTGGCCCCGCAGGGAAGCTGGAAGAGGTCGCTCACTCGGCAGGCCTGACCGCCGAGTTGCATGATGTCGCCGCGTTGCACGGTGGCCGGCGTGACCTCGACGGTGGAAACCAGCGCGCCGCCGGGGGCTGGTGCCCTCATGCCATCACCTTCACGGGCGCGGACGGGCCGGGGGTCGAGTGGCACGGGCAGATGCACACTTCGTAGATCACTGGTACGTCGTCCGTCGTCGCAGGCGGGGACGGCTCGATGCAGGAGTGGTGCGTCCCGATCCAGCAGGCGATCGAGCGGTAGGGGACTGAAGTCGTGTCCGTTGGGTGCGGTTGCCGGCGAGGAGGCATCAGTGGGCCCCCGCGAGGGCCGACCAGGCATCGGCCGGCAAGTGCGGGGCGACGAACACTGAGCGCGTCCGTGCACGCTGCTCTTCCCACGCCAGCAGGTACGGACGGACAAGCGCGACGTCCTCTCCCCTCAGCGGGTAACGGTGGAGCGGGCCGACGGGAATCCGCCTCAGGGCGACGGTCGAAGCGTCAGCGGGCGCGGGGCAGGTGAGAGGGGCCAGCGGCCGGGCGGGCATTAACGCGCGGCGGTGCCGACCGTTGGGGAAGCACCGCGCTCTGGTGCGCGAGATGGCTCGGCGGATACGGTTGAGCATGCTGTTCAGCTCCTATCGCTGATAGCCCGGTCCCCCGACGTCGCCTGTCGTGGGGACCGTTTTACGTACGACCGCCCATAAGGTGCGGCCGTTCAAGCTGGTGGCCACGAGCCCGAATCGATCGGCATCGGCCACCGCGTCCAGGACCTCCCGCCATGAATCGGCGGAGAGCGTGTCCGGTACTTCTGCCTCGACCGTCGTGAACTGGGTGTCCTCCTCCACACGCGGGCGGAGACCAGCGGCAGACAAGCGGGCGGCGATAGCCGCCGCGGTCACTTCCGAAGCGGACACAGCGCACCCTCCGTTGCCAGCGATCACTTTCAGTGAAGCTAGTTAACTAGATTAGAGCTAGTGGACTAGATTTTCCATATGTCTGAGCAACCGCCGTACCTCCGCATCGCCGACGAACTCCGGCAACGCATCGCGGAGCACGTCTGGGAACCGGGCGACCGCCTCCCATCCCGCGCCCAGATCGGCCAGGAGTGCGGCGTGGGCGAGAACGTGGTGCGCAGAGCCCAGGAGTTGTTGATCTCCCAAGGCGTGCTGGAAGGCCGGGCCGGATCGGGGACCTACGTCGCCGAGCCCCGGGAGCGCGTGAGAGTCGTCCGGTCGTCGGCGCGTGAGCAGCCCAGCGGATCCCCGTTCCGCCAGGACATGAAGGCCCTTCGCCTACAGAGCGACTGGGAGAGCCGGACCGACGCGAAGGTGCCGGCCCCGGCGGAGATCGCGACGCGGCTCGGGATCGCCGAAGGCGAGCCGTGCGTGCGGACGACGTACGAGTTCCTTGCGGACGGGAAGCCGGTTCAGCTGTCGACGAGTTGGGAGCCGTACGCCGTCACTGGCGGAACCCTCGTCGTTCTTCCCGAGGGAGGGCCCCACGCGGGGGCCGGGGTCGTGAACCGCATGGCCGAGATCGGAGTCACCATCAGCCACGCGGTGGAGCAGCCCGAACCCAGGCACGCGACCGCCGAGGAAGCATCGCTACTCGGCATCCAGAAAGCCGCACTCGTGACGCACATCCGGCGGACGTACTACAGCGACGACGGTCGTCCCGTGGAGACAGCGGACATCGTGGTGCCCGCAGCGCACTGCGAGATCGTCTACGAGATCCCCATCAACCGCTGACGAGCTGGCCCCGGCAGCTCCAAAGCCATGGCCCAGCCGTGCCCCCCGCGTGCCCCTTCCGTGCCCGACAGAGCGGGAAACCGGGGGGAACAGCGGTGCCCGGCGGGGAGCAGGCATGGCAGAGGCCCCCGACCATATGTACTGGTCGGGGGCCTCTCGCCTGCGGTGGGTGTGGGATTTGAACCCACGGTGACATCGCTGCCACGACGGTTTTCAAGACCGTTCCCTTAGGCCGCTCGGGCAACCCACCCCGCGTCGTCGGCCCCGGCAGTGGGGTCCGGCTCGACGCGAGGGACAGCCTAGCCGGTCAGCTGTCGCCCTCGCGCTCGCCCAGGGTGAGTTCGGCCGTCGCCGTCCTGCCGTCGCGCTTGTAGGTGAGGGTGACCTTGTCCCCCGGCTTGTGGGTCCAGATCTCGCCGATCAGGGTCGGCCCGCTCTCGACCACCGTGTCGTTGAACCTGGTGATCACGTCGCCGGCCTTCAACCCCGCCTTGGCCGCGGGGCCTCCGGGGGTGACTGCGGCGGTGCCGCCCGCGCCCTGGTCGGAGATGACGGCGCCGCCCGTCTTCTCCTCCATGGTCACCGTGGCGCCGATCACCGGGTAGACGGGCCGGCCCGTCTTGATCAGCTGCTCGGCGACGTTCTTCGCCTGGTTGACCGGGATGGCGAAGCCGAGGCCGATCGAGCCGGCCTGCGACTGGCCGACGCCGCCTCCGCTGGTCGACTGGATGGCCGAGTTGATCCCGATGACCGCGCCGCCCGCGTCCAGCAGCGGGCCGCCGGAGTTGCCCGGGTTGATCGAGGCGTCCGTCTGCAGGGCGCTCATGTACGAGTTCTTGTTGCTGGAGCCGTCTCCGGAGGCGACCGGGCGGTTCTTCGCGCTGATGATGCCGGTGGTGACCGTGTTGGAGAGGCCGAACGGGGCGCCGATCGCGATGGTGGAGTCGCCCACCGCGACCTTGTCCGAGTCACCCAGGGGCAGCGGAGTCAGTCCGTCAGGGGCCTTCTTCAACTTCAGCACGGCCACGTCGTAGCCCTGGGCCCGGCCGATGACCTCGGCGTCGTACTTCTTGCCGTCCGAGAACGTCGCGGTCAGCTGACCGCTGTCCGCCGCGGAGGCCACCACGTGGTTGTTCGTGAGGATGTGGCCTTCCTTGTCGTACACGAAGCCGGTGCCCGTGCCGCCCTCACCGTCACCGGACTGAGCGTCGATGGTGACGACGCTGGGCAGTGCCTGCGCCGCGACGCCCGCGACCGTGCCCGCGGGGCGCTTGAAGTCCTTGGGGCTGTTCGAGGCGGCGACCGTGGTCGAGCCCGCCGAAGAGCCGCCGTCCCTGCTGTCGGCCGCCCAGAAGCCGAGGGCGCCACCGATGCCTCCCGCGACGAGTGCGGCCACGGCCACGGCGGCGACGAGGCCGTTGACACGTCGCTTACGGGGTGGTTCGTGGGCCGACGGTGCCGGGGCACCCCACTCCGCCGTAGCACCGTCCGCGTAGGCCGGAACCGCCGGAGGCGGCGGCGGCCAGCCGGCCGGGCCGGCAGGCGGCTGCGGGGGGGCAGGCGGCTGGTGGGATGGCTGCTGGTGGCCGTCGAAGGGCGACCCGGCTCCGTGCGGGTGCGCCGCGCCCGGAACCTGCGGAGCCGGTGCCTCCCCGTGCGCCGTGGGAGTCCCCTCGGCGCCGGACGCCGGCGGGGCCTCCTGCGGGGTGCCCTCAGGAGCGGCAGCCGGCACGGGAGGTACGGACGGAACAGACGGTACGGGCGGAACCGTGTTGCCCTCGTTGCCCTCGTTCTCGGTGCTCACAGCTCTTTACTCCTCGGTTCCACTCGGCATTCGGCAAGAGATCCGCTGTGCACGTGTCTGCGCCCAGCTTTTCCCACAGCACGTCAGGCCACTGTAAGCAGGACCTGTGCATCCGCACACCAATCTTTACATCAGACAAAACGGTCCGACCTGGCATCGCGGCGACCTCCGTCGCGTCACGGTGACACCATGTGGCCGTGACTCACGCACGCCTACCCTCCCCGGGCCGCCCCATCCAGGTCATCGCGCACCGTGGAGCCTCGGACGACGCCCCCGAGCACACCCTGGCCGCGTACCGGAAGGCGATCGAGGACGGTGCCGACGCCCTGGAGTGCGACGTCCGTCTCACCGCGGACGGCCATCTCGTCTGCGTGCACGACCGCAGGGTGAACCGCACGTCCAACGGCAGGGGCGCCGTCTCCGCCCTGGAACTCGCCGATCTGGCCGCCCTCGACTTCGGCTCCTGGAAGGACCGCGAGGAGTCCCCGGACTGGGACCCGGTGCCGGGCGAACTCACCTCCGTACTCACGCTGGAACGGCTCCTCGACCTGTTCACCGAGGTACGGGCGACCGGGCGGCCGTTGCAGCTCGCCATCGAGACCAAACACCCCACCCGCTGGGCCGGACAGGTAGAGGAGCGGCTGCTCGACCTGCTGAGGCGTTACGGCCTGGACGCACCGCCGGCCGACGGGCCGTCCCCGGTGCGCGTCATGAGCTTCTCCGCACGGTCCCTGTACCGCGTCAGGTCCGCCGCGCCCACCCTGCCCACCGTCTACCTGCTGCAGTTCGTCTCACCGCGGCTGCGCGACGGACGGCTGCCCGCCGGCGCGCGCATCGCCGGGCCGGGGATGCGGGTCGTACGCAATCACCCCGCATACATCGACCGCCTGCACCGCGCGGGCCACCGCGTGCACGTGTGGACCGTGAACGAACCGGAGGACGTGGAGCTCTGCGTGCGCCTGGGCGTGGAGGCGATCATCACCAACCGGCCCAGACAGGTTCTGTCGCAACTAGGACGCTTTTAGCATCAGTCACCCGTAGTGCACCGGCGCATTCACTCCGTATCCGAACGTTGCGAGTGCATCACCGACAAGGCTTTGGCCGGTTTCCGGCGGAGTTCAGGGGGGCATCCCATTCGTGGCGTGGGGCAAAGGAGGTCTCGGGGGTGACGTTTGTGGTGGCACAGGAGGTGCCCGCGTCGTCGAGCATGGCCGTACCCCATGGTCCTGCGGGTGTGGGACAGGCGCGGCACCGCATGCGGGAGCAGCTGCGCGGCAACGGGGTATCGGACGCGGTGGTCGACGACGCAGTCCTGATCCTTTCCGAACTTCTCAGCAACGCCTGCCGTCACGGCAGGCCACTGGGCCGGCACACGGAGGTCGGTGACGGCGACATCCGCGCCGCCTGGCGCGTGGACGGAGCGGGCGACCTGACCGTCGAGGTCACGGACGGCGGCGGCCCGACCAGACCGGTCCCGTCCACCCCGTCGGTCACCGCGCGGGGCGGACGCGGGCTCACCATCATCGGTGCCCTCGCCCGGGAATGGGGCGTACGGGACGGCACCTCGGGCGAGGTCACCGTCTGGGCGCTGGTCTCCGGGCATCACGCGAAGAAGGCCCACGGGTCACACGCCGCACACCTCGGCCGTACGGGCCCCGGGCGTACGGCCCCCGGCCGGCGGGAGGCGGGCAGGCTGCACGGACAGGCCGGGCACAGTGGGCTCGGCTCCCTGGACGGGCTCGACCTCTCCGACATCCTCGACGCCCTCGACGACGCGGGCTGAACGCGGGACCGGCCGCACCGCTCACGCGGGCGACGGGTACGAAGCCCGGAGACCGTCGGCACCGGCACGCCCTGCCGAACCTGCGTACCGGCACGCGAGGGGCAGGCGCGACGACCGGACGCCGTAGGCACGCCCTGCCGAACCGGCTCGCCCGGGACCCGGCGGGCGGCCGCGACGCCCGGACCTCGTAGGCACGCCCTGCCGAACCGGCGTACCGGCACCCGGTTCCGACGGTGCGGCACCTTCGTGCGCCCCACCCGGCGCCGACGGGCGGGGCGGCACGGTGGTGCCGTCGCGGCCCGGCGTGGAACGAGTGGCCTCGGGTGGGGACGGGGACGGCTAGGCTCGCGGCGAGACCGCACTGTCGCAATCGGGAGAACGCCCACCATGGCCAAGAAGCGCCCTCAGTCCAAGGCAGGGAAGCCGCAGCTCAAGGACGGTGAGATTCCGGTCGTCGGGGCCCGCGAACCCTGCCCGTGCGGATCGGGCCGCCGCTACAAGGCCTGTCACGGGCGCGCCGCCGCCCACGCGGTGACCGAGCTGGTCCAGCGCCCGTTCGAGGGACTGGCCGGGGAGTGCGACTGGGTCGCGCTGCGCGAGCTCGTCCCCGCCGCGACGGTCGAACTGACCCTGAAGGGCGGGCTTCCGGAGGGCGTGCCGTCCGTGTCGCTCGCGACCGTCCTGCCGATGGCCTGGCCCGCGCTGCGACGTGACGACGGCTCCGTCCTGCTGGCCCTGCAGAACGACACCTCGTCCGGCGACCTCAGCCGCGACCTCGCGGACACCCTGCAGCGCGCGCTCGAGGCGGAGCCGGGCTCGCCCGTCGCCGCCCGCCGGGTACCCGTCGACGGCCCGCGCCTGCAGGACCTCCTCGACCCCGGCGCCGCCTTCGAGCCGGTCGTGCACCCGGGGTTCGAGTTCTGGGTCCCGGATGCGGAGAACGCCTCCCCCGAGGTGTCCGCCTCCCTCGAGCGTGCCAACGCGGCGGCCATCCCGACCACGCTGCTCTCCGGTGTGGACGCCGCCTACTGGTGCGAGACCCCGGAGAAGAACCACCTCCGCTGGGTCATGCCACACCCCGAGGAGCATCTCCTGGACGCCCTCGCCCGGTTGCACGCGGCCGGCACGTCCTCGCTCGGCGAGGGAACCCGCCTCGTCGGTTCGTTCCGCGCGCACGGACTCATGGTCCCGGTCTGGGACCTGCCCAGCGCGATGGGTGCCGAGGAGTGCGAGAAGCCGGCCGCGCAGTTCGCGGAACGCCTCGCCGAGGCGCTCGCGTCGGACGCCCCGCTCACGGGTGAGGAGCGCCGGGCACGGGGCGGGCTCACCAACCGCCAGGTGACGCTCAGCTGACAGTGACAGGAGCCGGTGCAGTCCCGTGACTCGCGTCACAACAGCTCGTACTCACCGGTAAATCGCCGCTCTGACAGGCGAGATCGAATTTGCTCAGGGCAGATCTCTTGTTACCGTTCTGGAAGCCCGGTCGCTGGTGCATCCCCCGTCGCCAGCGATCGGGCGTCCTCGTTCCCGGGCGCAGCAGCCGGGCATACCAGCCGGGCCGGGCCGAACAGGCGCACGCCGGAGCACCGGCGGTTCGACGCCGTGGCCGCCCGCCCCTCCGGCGCTCCGCCTGACCGGCGTGTACGCCTCCGCCCGGGCCACCGCGTTCCGTAGGCCGGGCGCCCCCGCGCGCGTCCGGCGCGCGAGGCGGCACCTCACACCCCCGCCGACGCTCAGAACGCGAGTCGACTACCACCGTCGGGTGCGCTGTTGCTCGCTTCCACGAGCGCGTCCAGCACCGTTCCCACATCCGGAAGCCACGGCGCCTCGGTGTCGGACGAGGGCGGTCGTACCCAGCGCACCTGCCCCGAACCGATCTCCGAGGGGGGCAGGACCAGATAACCGCCCTCGCCGTGGAACCGCAGCGAGCTGGGCACCCGGTCCTGGGCGTGCAGCAGCTCGCCGAGCCGCTCCAGTGTGTACGGAGCCACCAGCACCGACCACCGGGTGGGCGTGGCCACCACAGGACCGAGCCGCAGCCCCATGCCGTCGAGCGCGGTCAGCGCCCGGACACCCGCCACGGCCGGCAGGCTCAGCGCGCAGGGCGCCCTGCCACCGGTGGCCAGGACGACGGGGGCCTCGGGCCGGCTCGTCCACCACCAGCGCACCATGCGGATGTCGGTGGTCGCCGCGAGGAGACCGGGGTCGAAGGGGTGCGCGCCGGGCACGGCGCACTCGGGGTCGGGGCAGGCACAACCGCGGCCGCGTTCACCGCGCACTCCGGACGCCGCAAGCCCCACTCCGGGGAGTAGGGGCCACTTCCAGGCGGTGGCACAGGTGAGCGCCGCGTCGAGCCGGGCGGAACTCTGCTTGCGCCGGGACCGGCGCCTGCGTCGCCTTCCGAGGATCTCGCGCATGTGCGCTCGTTCCTTTCCGTTGAACGCCGAGGTTCACATCACAGCACGCGACCGTCACTCCGCGCGTGTGTCTGTTCACTGTGCGTACGTGCTCATCGGGTCTGCGGTACGGACGGGTCAGTCGGTGCCGAGCGTGAGCCGAGCCGAACAGAGTGGAACCGAACTGATGGAGCTGAACCGAGTTGAACTGAGCCGCGCCCAGTCAGGACATCGCGCGGACGGCGTGCGCTTCGCGCGTGCCGCCCTGGTGCAGACCCCGCCGCTCGTGGACCGGGGTGCGGTCGTCACGGGTGGGGACGTCCGGGCACACTGTCGGGTTCCGGGGCATTGGCAACCGCCCCTGGCCATCAACGCTTACGTACCCAGCATGACCGGAATGACGCGCCCCCCGGCACTTCACCCCGGGAGCGCCCCTTGTCGGGCACGCCCAGTCGATCGCAAATAGCCGCGCGGGGGTGCATTTTCTGGCCAAGTTACCTGACTTATGGACCGCTCGAATACCCCGGGGACAATGCTGGACATCACCTTCCTTGTGCGTGTAGATGTGGGTGCGTGTACCTGTGGACGCACTGATAGCGGCGCAGATCGACATGGGGGTTTGCGATGCTACTCACCGAAACGCACCGCTCGGAAAGCCGACTGCCATGAGCGCCCCGCATCTGCCGAAAGTGGCTGGAATCGATCCCACAGTTCCCGTTTCGACGCACACTGCCGCACCGCTGAAGGGCGTACCGCCCGCGCCCGCAGCCTTCCTGCAGGACCGGCTGGCGAGCTGGGTCTCCGACCTCACGACGCTGCACGAACTCACCGAGCGACTGGCCGGCACCCGCACCCTCGACAGCGCCCTGGACGAACTGCTCGGCGCCGGAGCCGTCCTGGTAGGAGCCCGCCGCGGCCTTCTGGTGCTCGAACCGGCCGACGGGGCCGTGCCGTCCCGGACCGTCGGGCTCGGCCTCGCCCACGCGGAACTCGGACACATCGAGACGGTCCCGCGCGGCGCCACCGCCTACGGCCGGTTCCTCGAGGGCCTTCCGGACACGGACGGCCCGCTGGCCACCCCCGACATCCTCGGCGACACGAGCCTCGACCCCCGCTGCCGCGAGGTCGCCGCACTGCTCGGATACGCCGCCAGTTACACCGTCCCCCTGTCCACCGAGGCCACCGGCCGGCTCGGCGCCGCCGTATGGCTGTACGACGAGCCTGCCGAACCGCTGGAACGCCAGTGCCATGTGGCCGGGCTGTACACCCGGTACGCCGCGGCCCACCTGGCCCGTCTGGTGGAACTGGAGCGCGCCAGGGCGGATGCCGCCGTCATCGCCGAGGAACTCCTCCCCAGCAGACTGCCCCGCCTGCCCGGAGTGCGGCTGGCGGTACGCCGCCGGAACACGCCCCGGGGCGGCGGCGACTGGTACGACGCGCTGCCCCTGCCGGACAACAGCCTCGGCCTGGCCGTCGGCTCCGTCGGCGGTTCCGGGCCGGCCGCCCTGGCGTCCATGGGCCGGCTCCGCGCCGGTCTGCGGGCCTACGCCGTCATGGAGGGCGAGGACCCCGTCGCCGTACTGGCCGATCTCGAACTGCTGCTGCGGATGACCGAACCGGCGACCGCCGCCACGGCCCTGTACGCGTACTGCGAACCCGACCGCCGCACGGTCCTGCTGGCGGGAGCGGGGCACACCCCGCCGCTCGTGACGGGTGACCGGCGGACCGCGTTCGTGGAGACGTCCCTCTCCGCACCGCTCGGCATGCTCTCCTGCTGGGAAGCGCCGAGCGTCGAGTTCTCCCCGGGACCCGGAGAAACGGTGCTGCTGTACACCGACGGGCTGTTGCGCCGCACCGGGGACTCCATGGACCGCGCGTTGGAACGGCTGCACGCTGCGGCGGCCGGTGTGCCGAAGGTGCTCCGGCAGGACCCGGGAGCCGTCGCCGACCATGTGCTGCGGACGGTCCTGCCGGACGGCTTGGACGGGGGCGGCGACGGCGAGGACGTCGTCGTCCTGGCGGCACGCTTCGACTGACCGCGGCTCCCGGCAGGTAAGAGGTCCTCCGACCCTGTGCCCCCTTCCGTACGCCCGTACGATGGACGGGGCCCAGTGTCGTATAAGGAGAGACAAATCGTGTCTGAGGAGCTCATCCCGGAGACCCCGGAAGAAGCCGCAGAAGCAGAGCCGATCAAGCAGCGGAAGAACGGCCTGTACCCGGGCATTTCCGATGAGCTCGCCGAGAACATGAAGTCCGGCTGGGCCGACACCGAACTGCACGGTCTGGAGCCGATCCCCCAGGCCGTCCACACCGCCGCGCGCCGCGCGGCGCTCTCCGCCCGCTTCCCCGGCGAGCGGCTCGTCATTCCCGCGGGCAACCTGAAGACCCGCTCCAACGACACCGAGTACGCCTTCCGCGCCTCCACCGAGTACGCCTACCTCACCGGCGACCGCACCCAGGACAGCGTCCTGGTGCTCGAGCCGGCCGGCTCCGGCGACCGGGCCGGCCACGAGGCGACGCTCTACCTGCTGCCCCGCTCCAACCGCGAGAACGGCGAGTTCTGGCTCGACGGGCAGGGCGAACTCTGGGTCGGCCGCCGCAACTCCCTCGCCGAGGCAGGACAGCTGCTGGGCATCCCGGCGAAGGACGTCCGCGAACTCCCGGCCGCGCTCGCCGAGGCCACCGGTCCCGTGCGCGTCGTCCGGGGTCACGACGCCGGCGTCGAGGGCGCCCTGACCGACAAGGTCACGGCGGAGCGGGACGAGGAGCTGCGCGTCTTCCTCTCCGAGGCGCGGCTGGTCAAGGACGCCTTCGAGGTGGCCGAGCTCCAGAAGGCCTGCGACGCCACGGCGCGCGGCTTCGAGGACGTCGTGAGGGTGCTCGACAAGGCCGAGGCGACGAGCGAGCGCTACATCGAGGGCACGTTCTTCCTGCGCGCCCGCGTCGAGGGCAACGACATCGGTTACGGGTCGATCTGCGCCGCCGGTCCGCACGCCACCACCCTGCACTGGGTCCGCAACGACGGCGCCGTCCGTCCCGGCGAACTCCTGCTGCTCGACGCGGGCGTGGAGACCGACGAGCTGTACACCGCGGACGTGACCCGCACGCTGCCGATCAACGGCACCTTCAGCCCGCTGCAGCGCAAGATCTACGACGCCGTGTACGAGGCGCAGGAAGCGGGTATCGCGGCGGTCAAGCCCGGCGCCGCCTTCCGCGACTTCCACGACGCCGCGCAGCGCGTCCTCGTCGAGAAGCTCGTCGAGTGGGGCCTGCTGGGCGACCTGTCCGTGGAGAAGGTCCTGGAGCTGGGACTGCAGCGCCGCTGGACCCTGCACGGCACCGGCCACATGCTCGGCATGGACGTCCACGACTGCGCGGCCGCCCGCACCGAGTCCTACGTCAACGGCATCCTGGAGCCGGGTGTCTGCCTCACGGTCGAGCCCGGACTGTACTTCCAGGCCGACGACCTGACCGTGCCCGAGGAGTACCGCGGTATCGGGGTCCGGATCGAGGACGACATCCTGGTCACCGAGGACGGCAACCGGAACCTCTCCGACAAGCTGCCGCGCCGGGCCGAGGACATCGAGGCGTGGATGGCCGGGCTCAAGGGCTGACGCCCCCGGCGCCGCACGGCTCACCCCGGGGCGCGCTGCTCAGGACACCATGAGCAGCGCGCCCTCGCGCCACTTCAGGACCTTGTCGAAGCTGACGACCGCACCGTGCCCCGGACGGTTCGCGAAGTGGACGTGATCGGCGAGCTCCTCGATCAGGCAGAGCCCCCGGCCGCTCTCGGCCATGGCAGGGGGGTGTTCCACCGGCCGGCCGGCGTACCCGCAGGAAGACGGCGGGTGCTCCGCCGGCGGCTGCGGGTCCGGCGGAAGTCCCGGGGACGGATGTGCTGCGGTGCGAAGCGTGCGCCGGGTCGGGAAACCGGGTCCCGAGTCGGCGACTTCGATACGGCATTTCTCGCCGTCCAGATAAGCGGTGACCCGGTACTGCTCGCCGCTGTCCCCGGGCGGCCCGTCGTCCGTGCGGTCGGCGCCGGGGCCTGCGGCGCCGTTCCCGTCCGGGCGGCCGCCACCGTGTTCCACGGCGTTCGCGCAGGCCTCGCTGAGCGCGACCGACAGGTCGTAGGAGATGTCCGGATCCACTCCCGCGGTCTCCATGGTGCCCAGCAGGAAACGACGGGCGAGCGGAACGCTCGCAGCTTCGCGCCGCAGATGGAGTGACCACCACATGCTCATGCTCCAGCCTCCTGGCTGCGGCTCGACATACGGTTACGTATTGCCGCAGGGCACACTCCGTAAGCACGAATCCTCTGTGACAGCGCTCATTCGGCGGATGCGAATGTTCCGTATACCGGTGTATGCCCGGTCCAGGCGCCCTCACCGAGCCTCCGTGAACAGGTACAACACTCCACGATCGACCCGATGGGGACGGATACCGACCTTCCGGACCTGCCGTACGGGGACGGGGGGCACAGTGCGATGATGACCTCGCCATGTCTATGCCCGTCGCACGCGCCGGAGCCGGTCTGCGGCTCCTGAGGACCGCGGTGTTCACCGCGGTCTGTGTCGTGCTGGCCGCGGCCGGACACGGGCTGGCCGCAGGTGCGCCCGTCCCCGGACGGATCCTGCTCGCCGCGTTCCTCGGGGTCTTCGTCGTCACGGCGGCGCTCGCCGGACGCGAACGGTCCCTCCCCGCGATCGCCGCCGCGCTGGCGACCGGGCAGATCGCCCTGCACACCGCCTTCGGGCTGGGGCGTCACGCACCGCACCCCGCGATGCCGTCCGCGGACGACTCGCTGATCAGGTTCGCCGCCGGGCTGGTGTGCGGAGCCGGGCCTTCGCAGATCAGTGCCGGGCAGGCCCACCGCATCGTCTCGGCCGCGGGCATCGATCCGGCGACCGTGACGGGCGGGCACACGCACCTCGCGGCCGACCCCGGCGTGTCGGGCGCGCTCCTGTCCGGGCTGATGCCGAGTCTGCCCATGTTCCTCGGGCACCTCGTCGCCGCCCTCGCCACCGGCTGGCTGCTGCGCCGAGGCGAGATCGCGGTGTTCCGGCTGGCGAGGCTCTCGGTGCACGGCGCCCGGCAGCTCGCGGCCGGGGCCAGGCTGCGGGCGCTGCGTGCCGCCATGGCCCTCGTACGCGCCCTGCGTGCCGGCCTTCCCGGGCTGCCCGCCAACGGGCCGCTCCGTCCCCGCAGCGCCGCCGACACACCGGCGCCCGCCACCGGGGAGCTCCTTCAGCACATGGTGATCAGGCGGGGCCCACCGCCCGTGTACGTACGCGCAGCCTGACGCGGCCCCTCCGCCGGAAACCGGGACGAGGTGGCCGTGACGCCGTCGCGCACCTGCGCGCCGGACCACCCTTCCTTCGTGCCTTGTGGAGTGACTCCTGCCATGTACGTTTCACGCATCGCCCTCGCGGGCGGCATCGCCGCTTCCACCGTCCTGCTGCTCTCCGGCCCCGCCTTCGCGCACGTCAGCGTGCAGCCGCAGGGCGAAGCCGCCAAGGGCGGTTACGCCACGATCAACTTCAAGGTCCCCAACGAGCGCGACGACGCCTCGACCGTGAAGCTCGAGGTGAACTTCCCGGCCGACCACCCGCTGGCCTCCGTCAGCCCGCAGGCGGTCCCCGGCTGGAAGGTCGTCGTCACGAAGAGCAAGCTCGCCGAGCCCATCGACGTACACGGCAAGAAGATCGGTGAGGCCGTCTCCAAGGTCACCTGGACCGCTGACGGCAACGGCATCCGGCCGGGCTACTTCCAGCAGTTCCCGCTCTCGGTCGGCCAGCTCCCCGAGAACGCCGACCAGTTGGTCTTCAAGACGCTGCAGACGTACGACAACAAGGAAGTCGTCCGTTGGATCGAGGAGCCCACCGCAGGCGGTGAGGAGCCCGAGAGCCCCGCGCCCGTCCTGGCGCTGACCGCCGCGTCGGCCGACGCCCACGGCGGTGCCGCGGCCGACAAGGGCGGCGAGGACGACCGGGCGAAGGAGACGAAGGAGGCGACGGCCTCCTCCGACGAGGCGTCCTCGTCGTCGGCCGACGACACCACCGCCCGGGTCCTGGGCATCGTCGGCATCGTCGTCGGGATCGCGGGCGTCGCCTTCGGCGTCCTGGCGGGCCGTCGCCGCTCCGCCTGACCGCCCGACTCCACCACCCGCACCACAGACCAGGAACCAGCTCTCCATGCACAGCAAGAAGAAGGTGCTGGCCGCGGCGTTCGCCGCCGTGGCCGCACTGACCCTGTCCTCGTGCGGCACCGACGCCCCGAAGGACACATCCGTCGCGGACGTCTCCGGCAGCACGCCGTCGAAGCCGGCGACCGTACTCGACCAGCCCTTCACCAAGCCCGACCTCGTCCTCACCGACACCCACGGCAAGACGTACGACCTGCGCGAGCGGACCAAGGGCAAGCCGACGCTCATCTACTTCGGCTACACCAACTGCCCGGACGTCTGCCCGCTGACCATGAGCAACATCGCACTCGCCAAGCGGGCCCTGCCCGAGGCCGACCAGGACAAGCTCCAGGTCGTCTTCGTCACGACCGACCCGGAGCGGGACACCCCGGCGTCCCTGGGCAGCTGGCTCAAGGCCCAGGACCCCGACTTCACCGGCCTCACCGGTGACTTCCCGGCCATCCAGGCGGGCGCCCGGCAGATCGGCATCGGCATCGACGCGCCGAAGAAGGAGAAGGACGGCACCATCGTCTCGATGCACGGGGCCCAGGTCATCGCGTTCTCCCCGAAGACCGACCAGGGATACGTGCTCTACGGCGAGGACACCACGGCCGAGGACTACACCAAGGACCTCCCCGCGCTCGTCGAGGGGAAGAACCCGTGAACCGCGGTACCTCCCTCCTCGGCGCGGCCGCGCTCACCGCCGGACTGGCACTCACGGGATGCTCCTCGTCCGGCGGCCCCGAGCTCGAGGTGACCGGCGCCTTCATGCCGCAGCCCGTCAGCGACATGGCGGCCGGGTTCCTCGTCGTGAGGAACAGCGGCGGTGACGCCGACCGGCTCACCTCGGTGACCTCCTCCCTCTCGGAGAACGTCACCATCCACGAGACGAAGAACCAGGCGATGCGCATGGTCTCCTCGTTCGAGATCCCGGCCGGTGGTGAGCTCGACCTCGAGCGCGGCGGGAACCACATCATGTTCATGGACCTCAAGGAGCGGCCCAAGCAGGGGGAGACGGTCGCCCTGCAGCTGCACTTCGAGAAAGCCGATCCCATCACGGTCGACGTGCCCGTGAAGGAGACCACCTACAACCCGAAGAAGCAGTGAGGTACTGACATCCCATGACAGTCACCGCCCCGCACCTCGGGCACTCTCCGGCACGACGGCCGCTCGCGGCGGCCGCGCTCCTCGCCACGCTGTTCAGCCTGCTGTTCGGCCTGGTGCTGGCCGGCGCGGGCCCCGCGTCCGCGCATGCCGCGCTCACCGGGAGCGATCCGCAGGACGGGGCGGTGATCGCCACGGCCCCCGAGGAGGTCACGCTCACCTTCTCGGAACAGGTCGCCATGGGGGACGGCTCGATCCGGGTCCTCGACCCCAGCGGTGAACGGGCCGACGACGGGGCCCCCCGCGATCTGACGGGCGGGGGCACCGTCCGGTACGCAGTCGCACTCCACAGCGGTCTGCCCGACGGCACCTACACCGTCGCCTGGCAGGCCGTCTCCGCGGACTCCCACCCGGTGTCCGGAGCCTTCACCTTCTCCGTCGGCGCCCCCTCGGAAACGACGGTCACGCTGCCCTCGCAGGGGGCCGGCGGCGGCCTCGTCGGGGTTCTCTACGGCATCGCCCGCTACGCCGCGTACGCGGGGTTCGTCCTGCTGGCCGGCGGGGCGGCCTTCGTACTCGCCTGCTGGCAGCGCGGGGCGGGCGCACGGGCCCTGCAGCGTCTGGTCGTACGCGGCTGGGTCACGCTCACCGCGGCCACCCTGGCCATGCTGCTCCTGCGCAACCCGTACACCGGGTCGGGGGAACTCTCCGACGCCTTCGACCTCGACGGGCTCCAGACCGTCCTGGACACCAAGCCGGGGGCCGCGCTGGTCTCCCGGCTCCTCCTGCTGGGTGCCTCCGCACTGTTCATCGCCGTTCTCTTCGGGGCGTACGCCCGGCGCGAGGACGAGAAGGCGAAGCAGGACCTCACCTTCGGGCTCGCGGTCGGCGGCTCGGTCATCGCCATCGGCATCGCCGGTACGTGGGCCCTGGCCGAGCACGCCTCGACCGGCATCCAGCCGGAGATCGCCATGCCGGTCGACATCCTGCACCTGCTCGCCGTGGCCACCTGGCTGGGCGGACTGGCCGCGCTGCTGGTCGCCCTGTACCGCACCCCGGGCATCACGACGGGTGCCGTACGGCGTTTCTCCCGGCTGGCGTTCGGCAGCGTGCTCGTACTCACGGCGACCGGTCTCTACCAGTCCTGGCGGCAGGTCGGTTCCTGGTCCGCCCTGACCGGTACCCGCTACGGGCAGCTGCTGATCGTCAAGGTGGCGCTGATCGCCGTGCTCGTCGGCGTCGCGTGGATCTCGCGGCAGTGGACGGCACGGCTGGCGGAGGGCGGGGACGATACGGAGCAGGAGGATGCCGGACCGGGTGCGGACACGGCTCCGGCTCCGGCCTCGGAAGTGTCCGTCACCGACACCGGGCGGGCACCGGCGGAGGCCGCCGACGAGAGCCCTGTGGGCCCCGAGCGTGCTGCACAGCTCGCCCGGCAGCGCGCCGCCCTGACGGCGGCCGAGAAGAAGCGGGCACGCGACGCCGATCCTGACCGCTCCGGGCTGCGCCGGTCCGTGCTGGTCGAAACGGCCGTCGCCGTCGTGATTCTCGCGGTCACGACGGTCCTGACGTCCACCGAGCCCGGACGTACCGAGGAAGAGGCCGCCCGCAGCACGACGGCCGCCGCCGCCCCGGTGGGTGGGGGGCAGGTGAACCTGAGCATGCCGTTCGACACCGGCGGCACGAACGGCAAGGGCACCGTACGGCTGGACATCACCCCGGGACGTACCGGCTCGAACGAGGTGCACCTCTGGGTGGACGGCGCCGACGACCGCCCGAGGGATGTTCCCGAAGTGAAAGTGGCCTTCACCCTGGAGGCCAAGGACATCGGCCCGCTGCCGGTCGTCCCCGAGCGTCTCACCGTGGGGCACTGGACGGCGAGCGATGTACGGATCCCCATGGCGGGCGAATGGAAGGTCGCGGTGACCGTACGTACCTCGGACATCGACCAGACGACCATCGACAAGAACGTGAAGATCGGCTGAGCAGGTTGAGCAAGAAGATGGACGACCACAGCGCACGCCCCGCCGACGGGGCCCAGGGGCCGGGCCTCTCCCGACGGCGGCTGATCGGCGGCGCGGGCGCCGCCGGGGCGGCCGGCCTGGTGCTCGGCGCGGCAGGAGGCGCCGGTGGCTACGCCGTGGCACGCGACGACGCTCCGACCGCGCTGACCGCGATCGGCGCTACCGAGGCGATGTTTCACGGGAAACATCAACCGGGGATCACCACCCCGCTTCAAGCACGCGGGCACCTGATCGCTTTCGACCTGGCGGCCGGGGCGGGGCGCAGGGAAGCCGCCGCGCTCATGCGCAGATGGTCGGCCGTGGCGGAACGGCTCATGGCCGGGGAACCGGCGGAGGGTGGCCGGGGACACGACACGGGGGTGGCCCTCGACGCCGGGCCGTCCTCCCTGACCGTCACCTTCGGATTCGGCCGGACCTTCTTCGACCGTACGGGCCTGACCGCGTACCGGCCGTCCGCTCTGGATCCGCTGCCGCCGTTCTCCTCCGACCGCCTCGACCCCAAGCGGTCCGACGGCGACCTCTGGATCCAGATCGGTGCCGACGACGCACTCGTCGCCTTCCACGCTCTGCGCGCCCTGCAGAAGGAGGCCGGCCCGACGGCCCGGGTGCGGTGGCAGATGAACGGCTTCAACCGCACCCCGGGCGCCACGGACCGGCCGAGGACCACACGCAACCTGATGGGCCAGGTAGACGGCACCAACAACCCGAAACCGACCGAGGACGACTTCGACGGGCGGATCTTCGTACCGTCCGGGGGCTCCTCGGCGCACGCCTGGATGGCCGACGGCTCGTACGCCGTCGTCCGGCGGATCCGGATGCTCATGGACGACTGGGAGGCGCTCACGATCGAGCGCCAGGAGAAGGTCATCGGACGGCGCAAGGCGGACGGCGCACCGTTGAGCGGCGGCTCCGAGAGCACCCCCATGGACCTGGACAAGGCAGATCCGGACGGGAAACTGCTGATCCCCGACAACGCCCACGCCCGGGTCGCCTCTCCCGGGAAGAACGGTGGCGCCGCGATGCTGCGCCGCCCCTTCTCGTACCACGACGGCATGTCCGCGGACGGCACCCCGGACGCGGGTCTGCTGTTCGTCTGCTGGCAGGCCGATCCGTTCAAGGGCTTCATCCCGGTGCAGCGCAAGCTCGACCGCGGGGACGCGCTCTCGCGGTTCATCCGGCACGAGACGAGCGGTCTCTTCGCAGTTCCGGGCGGTGCCGCGGCCGGGGAGTACGTGGGGCAGCGGCTGCTGGAGGCGTGAGACCGCACGGTCGCCTCCGGCAGCCCATTAGGGTGACCGTATGTCAGCCACGCGCTACGCCTACCTCGGACCCGAAGGCACCTTCACCGAGGTCGCCCTCCGTACTCTCCCGGAAGCCGCCACACGCGAACTCGTGCCCATGCTCTCGGTGCCGGCGGCTCTGGACGCGGTGCGCAACGGGGAGGCGGCGGCAGCGCTCGTCCCGATCGAGAACTCCGTCGAGGGCGGGATCACGGCGACGCTGGACGAGCTGGCCACCGGCGCACCGCTGATGATCTACCGCGAGGTGCTGCTCTCCATCACGTTCGCGCTGCTGGTACGCCCGGGTACGAAGCTGTCGGACGTCAAGACCGTCACCGCGCACCCGGCCGCGCAACCGCAGGTACGCAACTGGATGGCGGCCCATCTCCCGAACGCGGTGTGGGAGTCCGCCGCGTCGAACGCCGACGGGGCACGGCTGGTGCAGGAGGGGCGGTACGACGCCGCCTTCGCCGGTGAGTTCGCCGCGGCGACCTACGGGCTCGAGCCCCTGGTGACGGAGATCCACGACGCGGAGAACGCGCAGACCCGCTTCGTACTGGTGGGCCGTCCCGCCAGGCCGTCCGCGCCGACCGGGGCCGACAAGACGTCCGTGGTCATCTGGCTCGGGGACGACCACCCGGGTGCGCTGCTCGAACTGCTGCAGGAGTTCGCCGTGCGCGGGGTGAACCTGATGCTCATCCAGTCGCGGCCCACCGGCGAGGGCATCGGCAACTACTGCTTCGCCGTGGACGCGGAGGGGCACATCGCCGACCGCCGGGTGGGCGAGGCGCTGATGGGTCTGAAGCGGATCTGCCCGAAGGTGCGGTTCCTGGGGTCCTATCCGCGGGCCGGGGTGTCTCCGGAAGAGGTGAGGGACCTACGGCCCGGTACGTCGGACCAGGACTTCACGGAGGCGTCCGACTGGCTGGCCCGGAGCCAGGACGGACGGGTCTGACGGCCGCGGACGGCTTCGGGGAACGGGAGCCTCGGGGGTCGGCGACGACCTCGGAGTCGGTGGCGGAGTCGGGGCCGGGGTCGGTGACGGCGTCCGGGCCGGAGTCGGGGTCGGTGATGGTGCCGGGGTCGGGGTGCCGGGCCCGGGGTGCCGGGGTCGGTGAGCCCGTCCGGGCCGGCCGGCAGGGGCGGGATACGGCGCCTGCCGCGGTGGGCCGGACGGGGCCACACCCGACGGGCGTGATCGCGACGGCGGAGCCGTGCTTCCCGGACGGAGCCGACCGTCCCGTGGGGACTCGGCTGCCCCGACCGGTCGTACCTGCGGATTGTCACTCACTCACAGAGTTATCCACAGGCGCGTGTCTTCGCCTGGGGACAAGTCGACACCTCCGGGCGGCGGGGCCGGTACATCACCTCGCGACAGCGGCTCGACCGAAGGGGTGCGGACCGGCCGGCGCCACTCGAATTCCGCTGATCAACTCCCCAGGGCGCGGAATTCCCACTCGAATGAGTGCATGGGCCAGGTTTGAGTGGTGAATCGGCGCCTCGAACAGTCCCTTGGGACGATCACTTCCGATGTCCACAGATCTTCCACACAGCCTGTGGATAACCGAATCGACCCAAGGGCCCCTGTGGACAAGATGGCCGCCCCCGTGCCCCAACTCCCTTGCCGCGCACCGCTGATGCGTCACCTGGAGGGGCACTTGCCCCCTTTTCGAGGTAATGGGCATCCTTTATTGACCATCCTCACCCCTTGGCCCGACAGTTTCCCCGCACGATTCCCAATTCCGGCAATTAGGTCAAAGTGCCACGCTCGGCTATATCGGTTCGGGTGGCGGATCCCCGCACCGGTAGCCTTGAGGGGTGATTGACCTTCGCCTGCTCCGTGAGGACCCCGACCGTGTTCGCGCCTCCCAGCGCGCCCGTGGAGAGGACGTCGCCCTCGTCGACGCCCTGCTCTCCGCCGACGAGCTGCGCAGGTCGTCCGGCGTCCGTTTCGACGAACTCCGATCCGAGCAGAAAGCGCTCGGAAAGCTGATCCCCAAGGCCGGCCCCGAGGAGCGCACCGAGCTCCTCAGGAAGGCCGATGAGCTGAAGACCGAGGTCAGGGCGGCGGATGCCGCTCAGGACGCGGCCGACGCCGAGGCCAAGCGGCTGCTCCTGCTCCTCGGCAACGTCGTCCACGAGGACGTGCCGGTCGGCGGCGAGGAGGACTTCGTCGTCCTCGAGACGCACGGCACGATCCGCGACTTCGGCGCGGAGGGCTTCGAGCCGAAGGACCACCTGGAGCTCGGCGAGGCGCTCGGCGCCATCGACATGGAACGGGGCGCCAAGGTCTCAGGATCGCGCTTCTACTACCTGACGGGCGTCGGCGCTCTCCTCGAACTGGCCCTCGTCAACGCGGCGATCGCGCAGGCGACGGAAGCCGGGTTCGTCCCGATGCTCACCCCGGCCCTGGTACGCCCGCGCGCCATGGAGGGGACGGGCTTCCTCGGCCAGGCCGCGGAGAACGTCTACCACCTGGAGAAGGACGACTACTACCTGGTCGGCACGTCCGAGGTCCCGCTCGCGGCGTACCACATGGACGAGATCATCGACGCCGAGAAGCTGCCGTTGCGCTACGCCGGCTTCTCGCCGTGCTTCCGCCGCGAGGCAGGCACGTACGGCAAGGACACCCGCGGCATCTTCCGCGTCCACCAGTTCGACAAGGTGGAGATGTTCTCGTACGTCGACCCTGCCGACGCCGAGGCCGAGCACCGCAGGCTGCTGGACTGGGAGAAGCAGTGGCTCACCGCCCTCGAGCTGCCGTTCCAGGTGATCGATGTCGCCACGGGTGACCTCGGTGCGTCCGCCTCCCGCAAGTTCGACTGCGAGGCCTGGATCCCCACCCAGGGCAAGTACCGCGAGCTGACATCCGCGTCGAACTGCGACGGCTTCCAGGCCCGCAGGCTCTCCGTGCGCATGCGGGACGGCAAGAAGGTGCAGCCGCTGGCCACGCTGAACGGCACGCTCTGCGCCGTGCCCCGCACCATCGTGGCCATCCTGGAGAACCACCAGCTCCCCGACGGCTCCGTACGGGTGCCGGAGGTGTTGCGTCCGTATCTCGGCGGACGCGAGCTCCTGGAGCCGGTCGCCACGTGACCTTTCCCTACAAGCTCGTCGCGACCGACCTCGACGGCACACTGCTGCGCGACGACCACACGGTTTCCGCACGCACGCGGGAGGCGCTGGCCGCGGTCACCGCGGCCGGCGCGGCCCACATCGTCGTCACCGGGCGCGCCGTGCCGTGGACCCGGCACATCCTGGACGATCTGGGCTACGACGGCCTCGCGGTATGCGGCCAGGGCGCGCAGGTCTACCACGCCGGCGAGCACAGGCTGCTGACCTCCCTGACCCTGGACCGGCAGCTCGCGGCCCTTGCCGTGTCCAAGATCGAGGCGGAGGTCGGTCCGCTCGCGCTGGCCGCGAGCCGCGACGGGCTGGAGGGCGAGGTGCTCGTCGGGCCCGGCTACCGGGTGCAGGAAGGGCCGCTGCCCGCGCTCCTGGCCGACGACCCCGCCGAGATGTGGGCCGCTCCCCTGAACAAGGTCTACATCCAGCACCCCGAACTCGGCGACGACGCCCTGGCGGCGTCCGCTCGGCAGGCCGTCGGCGGACTGGTCGACATCGTGATGGCGGGCCCGGGGGTCGTGGAGATCCTGCCCCTCGGACTGAGCAAGGCGACCGGCCTGTCCCTGGCCGCCCGCCGTCTCGGGCTGAAGGCGGCGGACACGCTGGCCTTCGGCGACATGCCGAACGACATCCCCATGTTCGGCTGGGCTCAGCACGGCGTGGCCATGGCCAACGCGCACGACGACCTGAAGGCCGTAGCGCACGAGATCACCGCGTCGAACGAGCACGACGGCATAGCGGTGGTCCTGGAGGAACTGCTCCGGGCGCCGAGGGGGGCGTAAGGCCGAGGCACGCGCCGGACTGCTGCCGGCCCCGCGCCGGCGAGCGGGGGACCCGGCGGACGTGGGTTCCACCACGCCGTACTCCGCGTGCGGGTCGCGGGTCTGCGGGCCGCGGGGTGCGGTCTGCGGTCCGTGTCTACGGGCCGCAGTCTGCGGGCCGCGGTCTGCGGGCCGCGGTCTGCGGAGGATGCGCGGATCGAACGCGCGCGGGGCTGCGCCCCGACGACGGCTTAGCAAGCCGCTGCCTTACCACTCGGCCAATCCTCCGGGAAGTGGCCTGGCGCGCGAAGCGCGCCGAAGGCCACCCGGGGTCCTGCTGCGCCCGACTCCGCGTAGCTGATGAAGCTACCGGGGTGCCGGCTGCGGACCACCCTGCAGGGAACTCGACGGACTCCTACCGGTCATCGCCGCGCTCCTCTCCCGGTCCTGGTGGGCGCCGTGGTCCGGGACGGCTCCTCGTGCCGTCCCCTGCGCCGCTCCTCACTGTGCCCGAGGACGCCGCCCAGGGACCACCGGATTTCCGGACGGCCCCCGGACAGCATTCCTCCACGTGCGGCCGAACGGTCAGCCCTGCTTGCGCCGACTCAGGTCCTTGAGCCGGCGGGCGAGTTCGTCCATGCGCGTGTCGAGCCGGATGACGTCCTGGGACACGTCGGTGAGCCGGAGGCTGATGGCGCCGACGATCTGGTGGGTGATCTCCAGCTTCCGGTCGAGGGAGTCGAGCCGATGTGACATCCGGCCGAGCACGGGGCCGAGCTCCCGGAGCGCGCTTCCCACTCCGGCGAGGCAGCCCTCGATGCGGGTGACCCGTTTGTCGAGTGACACGTAGGAATCCCGGAGGTCCTCCTCGGCGTCGAGCAGGTGGGTCCGGACGCTGCGCGCGATGTCGCTGTCGCGAAGAAGCATGGCGACGTTGAGCACTGTCCTGCGGGTGTAGAGCCGCAACTGGGTTGCCGCCTGTGGATAACTTGCCGGCACCTCCCCTTCCCATAGCGACACCATGTCGCCATGGAAGGACCGCAGCTCAGCGCCTCGCAGCACCCTCATTCCATTACTGATCAGCTCTTGCTGGTGCCGGTCGGTCAGCCTCCTGACCGAAGCTGTGGATACTTCGAAGTAACGAGCCACATCCCCTGTGCGAAGGTGAATACCATCGGGGAGCAGGACGAGGCTCTTGACCTTGTCGAGGGCTTCGACGCGCCCCATCTGCTCGACACGCAGAGCGTGTGATTCGAGCAAGGCGACTTCCGTGGGCATGGGCATGCCTTTCGTGCGCGGGTACGGAAATGGACGGCCCTGACCCCGAGCTGCAGGGGAGGAGGACGCTCACGGTTGCCACTTGCTCGATGACCGACCCGGCGGGCACTGCCTCACCGCTGCCGGCATTCCCCGAATTCACGAAAGCTCGACGCCACAGATTCCAGTTGCCTCCACGCATCTCACCCAACGAGCCGACAACCGTACCGTCACGGTTCTCATGACCCGCTCACGGAACAGCCCCCACCCGAAGGGCAGGGGCTGCGGGCGGATCCGGTCTCACTCCTCGCCGGCGAGCTTCAGCGCCCGTAGCTTCTGGCCGGCGTACCAGGTGGCCACGACCGTGACGCCGATCAGCAGAGCGGTGGCCAGCGGCAGGCCGACGTCCGAGGTGACCTGGCCTTCCCCGGCGACCTTCTCGGCGACCGAGAGGGACCACTGCTGCACGCTGAGCGTCCTGGCGCCCGGCACCAGGCTGCCGAACAGCGCTTCCCACACCAGCGCGTAGACCAGGCCGAAGACCACGGCGTGCCGGCTGACCGTACCGAGCAGGAGGAACAGCGCGCTGTACGCGATCGAGGCGACCAGCGCCGCGATGGTGTAGGCCACGGCGATCTGGCCGCCGTTGCCGTTGAGGATCAGTCCCGCGACGAACGTCGGCAGCGCCGAGAAGAGCATCGTCACCGCCACGGCCACGATCAGCTTGGTGAAGATGATCGTGGGCCGCCTCACCGGCTTGGCCAGCAGATAGACGATGGATCCGTCGTCGATCTCCGGACCGATGGCCCCGGTCCCCGCGATGACGCCGATGAGCGGCACCATCGTGGCGATGGCGAATCCGCCGAGCACACCGGAGGCCACTCCGTCATCGGCTCCGGCGAAGGCGCGGACGGCGACGGCGATGGCCACCAGGAGGACGGGCAGGACGAACAGGATGGCGGCCCGGCGCCGGCCGAGCAGGGCCCGGTAGGTGAGCCGGGCGACTGTGGGGTCGTACATGACGCTTCACAGCTCCTTTCAGGCCACTACTCAGGCCGCTACGAGATAGGAAAAGACCGATTCGAGTGATTCGTCGGAAGGTGAAACGGTCAGCAGCCGGATGCCGTTCTCGCGTGCCACCCGCGGCAGCAGCGTCGTGAAGCGCCCGAAGTCGACGGCCTGGATGCGCAGGGCCCCCTCGGCCACGTCGACCTCGATCCCCGCGGTCGAGGGGTCCGCGATGAGCGCTGCGGCGAGCGCCCGGTCGTCGCTGGACCGTACGAGGTATCGGTGCGGCCGGTCCGTCATCAGCCGACGGATCTTCCGGAAGTCGCCGGACGCGGCGTGGCGGCCGGCCACGATCACCTCGATGTGCGAGGCGAGCTGCTCGACCTCTTCCAGGATGTGCGAGGAGAAGAGGACCGTGCGGCCTTCCGCGCCCATCCGTCGCAGCAGTTCCATCAGCTGCATCCGCTGCCGCGGATCCATGCCGTTGAACGGCTCGTCGAGGAGCAGCACGGAGGGGTCGTGGACCAGGGCGGAGGCCATCTTCACCCGCTGGCGCATGCCCTTGCTGTAGGTGGAGATCTTGCGGTCCTGCGCGTACTGCATCTCGACGGTGGCCAGCGCCTTGTGGGCGGCCGCTTCCCCCAGTCCGTGCAGCTCCGCGTTGGCGACGACGAACTCGCGGCCGGTCAGGAAGTCGTACATCCCCTCCCGCTCCGGCACGATCCCGATCGACTTGTAGACCGCCTCGTTGCGCCAGATCCGGGTGCCGTCGAGCGTGACCTCGCCGGTCGAGGGGGCGAGGAAGCCGGCCATCATGTTGATCAGCGTGGACTTGCCGGCACCGTTGGGGCCGAGCAGCCCGGTGACTCCCGGGCCCACGGTCATGCTCACGTCGTTGACGGCGACCACGTTGCCGAACCAGCGGGAGGTGTGGTCGATCTCGATGGTGGTCACAGCCCGACCCTCCGGTAGCGGCGCATCAGGACGGCGTACGAGCCGGCGACGAGCGCGAGTACAACGATCAGATAGGCGACACCGGCGGCGGCTCCGGGGCCCTCGCCCCCGGGGAAGGCGGAGGAGGCGCCGAGGAACGCCGTCTGCACCCCGTCGATCAGCGTGATGGGCGAGAACAGCCCCAGCCAGGTGATGGCACCGGCGGAGTCCGTCTCCCAGGCGATCGCCTGGACCGTGGAGACCGCACCGTAGGTGATGGTCAGTACGGCGATGACGGCGGCGACCCCGAAGCCCCGGCGCGGGGTCAGCGCGGCGACGACCAGCCCGAGTCCGGCGAACAGCACGGAGAGCAGCGCCACCGAGACCATCCCCTGCCCGAAGCCCTTGGTCTGGTCACCGAAGTCGAACTTCGCGAGCAGCGCGCCCACGTAGAGGATGACGAGCGGAAGCCCGGTGAGGATCAGCAGGGCAGACGCCATGGCGGCGAACTTCGCCAGGACGTAGTCGATCCGCTCGATCGGCCGCGAGAAGTACAGGGGGACACTCTTGAAACGCAGGTCCCGGGAGACGGACTGCGGGGCCTGGGAGGCGACGAAGAGCCCGATCACGGCCTGCAGGTAGATCGCGAAGTCCGTGTACTTGATGGGGAGTTTCGTCAGGGTGGGCGTGGCCATGGCCACCGCGACGAGGATCAGCGCCACCATGCACATCACCCCGCACAGGAGCATCGGCAGCACCTTGGACTTGGCGGAGCGGCCCAGCCCGAAGGAGCCCCGCAGGGACTGCGAGTACAGCGAGCGGCGGGCGTAGGCCCGGCCCAGGCGTACGCCGTCGTAGGAGCGGTAGCCGATGTTGTGGATCCGGGAGGTGTCGCTCCCGGTCGCGGTCCCGGTCTCAGTGCTCATCCCGACCGCTCCCCTTCTGCTGTCCGGCCCCGGCTGCCACGGTCATGGCCGCCTCTGCTGTCCTCGCGGTGCGGAAGACCTCGGCGATGTGGTGGCGCCGCTGTTCCATCCGGACGAGACCGAGTCCGAGCTCGGCGACGCTGTCCCGCACCAGGTCGTACGTCTCCTCGCCCGTCGCCTCCACGAGGAGGATGTGTCCCGCACCGGGCAGGCCCTCGGCGTCGACGCCGTCGTGTCCGACGAGCTTGATGCCGGCGCCGGTGAGGATGCGGCGCAGCGCGTCCGTGCCGTCCGGGTGGGTGTCGCTGTCGGTGACCTCGACCGCCAGCGTGGTGGTGGTCTGCGTGAAGTCGCGGGTGGAGCTGGACCGCAGCAGCGTTCCGCCGTCGATGACGACGACGTGGTCGCAGGTCCGCTCCAACTCCCCCAGGAGGTGGGAGGTGACCAGGACCGAGATCCCGAAGTCGGTGTGGACGCGGCGGATCAGGCCGAGCATCTCGTCGCGGCCGACCGGGTCGAGGCCGTTGGTCGGCTCGTCCAGCAGGACCAGCTGGGGGTCGTGGACCAGCGCCTGGGCCAGCTTCACCCGTTGCTTCATGCCGGTCGAGTAGCCGCCGATGGGGCGGTAGCGCTCCTCGTACAGCCCCACGTGGCGCAGGGTGTCGGCGGTGCGCTCGCGCGCCGCCGTGGGCGGCAGCCCGGACATCCGCGCCATGTGGACGACGAACTCGGTCGCCGACACGTCCGGCGGCAGACAGTCGTGCTCGGGCATGTACCCGACCCGCTCCCGGATGGCGGCGCCCTCGGTGGCGACGTCGAGCCCGAGCACCGCGGCCCGGCCCTCGGTGGCGGGGGACAGACCCAGCAGGATCTTGATCAAGGTGGACTTGCCGGCCCCGTTGGAACCCACCAGGCCGGTCACGCCCGGTCCGATGTCCAAGGAGAGCCGGTCAAGCGCGGTCACACGGGGGAACCGCTTGCTCAGGCTTTCGGTCGCGATCACAGTCACGTCGACGACGCTAGTGGCGGGCGCCACAGGAGTCGTCAGACCAGGCGGCTGTATCGGCGTCCGACTCGAGACGTACGGACCCGTAAGGGGACCGCACGGGGGAGGAGCCGGGGGCGGAGGCGCGACAGGCGCGAGGGGCCCGGCGGCGGATACATGAGCGGTGGTGTCCGTGAGCGCGTCGCCGCTCCGGCCTCGTCACAGGGGCTGTCCACAGGGGGCTGTCCACAGGTCCCGGTCCGCCCTTGACGCGGGCTCCTTCGGATTGCCACATTCGTCGGTGTCACGTTACGGGCACGTACCGCGACGGCCGTACATCGGACGAGGAGGCTGCGTGAATCTGCGGGGTGCGAGTGAGCGCTGGATCCGTACGGGCGGGATCGGGCTCTGCGTGGCCGAACTGGGTGATCGGACGCAGCCGACGATCGTGCTGGTGCACGGATACCCGGACAGCAAGGAGGTCTGGTCCGACGTCGCGCACCGGTTGGCGGAACGCTGGCACGTGGTGCTGTACGACGTGCGGGGACACGGACGATCGACGGCGCCCAGGCCGCTGCGCGGGGGCTTCACGCTGGAGAAGCTGACGGACGACTTCCTGGCCGTCGTGGACGCGGTGAGCCCCGACCATCCTGTTCATGTCGTCGGGCACGACTGGGGGTCCGTCCAGTCCTGGGAGTTCGCCACGGTGGAGAGGGCCAAGGGCCGTATCGCCTCGTTCACCTCGATATCCGGTCCGTCCCTCGACCACTTCGGCCACTGGATCAAGCAGCGGGTGTCCCGGCCGAGTCCCCGCCGCGTCGGCCAGCTGATCGGCCAGGCCGCAAAGTCCTGGTACATATACGCGTTGCACACGCCCGTGTTGCCCGAGATGGCCTGGCGCGGGGTGCTCGGCCGGCAGTGGCCGCGCATCCTGCAGCGGATGGAGAAGGTGTCCTCGGAGGACTATCCGACCGCCTCGCTCCCCCGCGACGCCGCACACGGGACATGGCTCTACCGTGACAACGTCAGGGCCCGCATGCGCCGGCCGCGTACGGACGCGTACGCCCATGTGCCGGTCCAGTTGATCACTCCGACCGGTGATGCCTTCCTGTCACCCACGCTCTACGACGACCTGGATTTCTGGGCCCCTCAGCTGGTCCGGCGATCGCTGCCCGCCACACACTGGGTACCGCGCACCAGGCCGGACCAGCTGTCGTCCTGGATAGGCGAGTTCGTCAGCACCGTCGAGGCAGCGGGCGAGGAGGGGCCGAACGTACGGGGCGACACCGCCACCTGAGCGCATGCGGACCGTTTCGGGGGCCAGTTGGTGGTGGTCACAGGAGCGGCCGAGGCATCGGCCGGGCCACCGCGCCCGCTCTCACCACAGCGGGCGCCCGGGTGGTGGCCGTGGAGCGGGACAAGGAGGGCGCGGCACGGACGGCCGAAGCAGCTCGGCCGGGGCGCGACCGACGTACCAAGCAATGTGTGCGGCACCCAATTTGGTGTCGTGTGAGGAGTATCGATGCTGCCGCGTTCCGTCGCGGCAAGCATCGCATGAGGTACCAACACTCCGCGATGTCTCTCCGACACCCACAGTGAGCAGCGGAGTTGTGCCTGACGAACGTATTAGCTTGCAGGGCACGGTAGTTGCGCAACTACGCTGCTTTTTAACTCAGTTGAAGTCGGAAGTCGGAACTCCCTTACTCGTGCAGCCATTTGTAACGTGCAGAGTGCAGCATGCGCGCTGAAACAGGGTGCGGACAGATATGCCGTGCAGGCATTCTGTCGGAATGAACGATCATCGCACCGTGAAGGTGTCCAAGTACCTTTCGAAGCACTTGCGTCACCAACCGGAAAGGATCGGGATCACTCTCGACGCGAACGGCTGGGTCGCCATCGACGAACTGCTGCTGGCGTGTGCCCGGCACGGTTTCACCGTCGGCCGGGCCGAGATCGATCACGTGGTCGCGTCCAACGACAAGAAGCGCTTCGCCGTGGCGGACGGACGCATCAGGGCGAGCCAGGGCCACACCGTACCGGTCGATCTCGGCCTGTCACCCGTCGATCCGCCGCCGTACCTCTACCACGGCACAGTGGCCCGGGTGCTCGATGTCATCCGCACGGAGGGGCTGCGCCCCATGGCCCGCCACCACGTCCACCTCTCACCCGACCGTGAGACGGCCACCCGCGTCGGCGCAAGGCGCGGAGCCCCTGTGGTGCTGTCCGTGGACGCCGGTGCCATGCATCGGGCAGGCCACTCGTTCTACGTCAGCGCGAACGGCGTATGGCTCACCGATTCGGTGCCCCCGCGCTTCCTGCGCCTGCGCGATTGACTCCCCGCCCGGCCGAGCCGCCGCAACCGCCGCTGTCCCCCGTGTTCGCCTCAGGCCACCACGCGTCCACCGGAGCGGACTCACCGCGGTGGGCGGCGTGGTAGGCGCGGATACGCTCGGCCTTGTCCGACACCTCGGCAGGGCCGACAGGGCCGTGCTCCGCTTCAACGGCGGCGATGTACTCATCGATGGCCTCGCGCTGGAGCTGCCGCTGTACGGCTTCCTCGATAGAGGAGGAGACGCCTTGCTTGCCGGGGCGTGCGCGGATCGCTTCCAGGGTCTCGGCGCGCAGGGAGACGCTGGTGACTCGGGTCTTGCCGGGGCGGGGCGTGTCCATAGGGGAAGTGCAGTACATGACCTATGAGCACTCTCGGCGCTCCGCGGTGCCCACCGGCGCCGGCGGCAAGCTTGGCTCAGCCCTGCCCAGCGTGCCCGCCGACGCCACGGTAGCGGCCGCCGTCGCGGCGTCGGCCTGGCTTCCCGAATCTGCTCCGTCGGCATATCCGTGACAGCGGGATGCCCGCGTATCGTCGAGGTCATGCGTCTGAGCACGGTGATCCTCCCCATCCACCGATGGGCCGAAGGGCAGAAGATCTGGCGGCGGGCCGAAGACCTCGGCTTCCATGCTGCGTACACCTACGACCACCTGGCCTGGCGGTCGTTCCGGGACGGGCCGTGGTTTGGTGCGATCCCGACGCTGACAGCGGCAGCGTCGGTCACGCGGAGTATGCGGTTGGGTACCCTCGTCACCTCTCCCAACTTCCGGCACCCGGTGACCCTCGCCAAGGACCTCATCACACTGGACGACGTGTCCGGTGGGCGGATCACGCTCGGCATCGGTGCGGGCGGGAACGGGTTCGACGCCACGACACTCCGCAGGGCCGGCGAGGAACCGTGGACGCCCCGCGAACGCGCCGACCACTTCGAGGAGTTCGTACCGCTGCTCGACCGGCTGCTCAGGGAGCCGACGGTCACCTACGAGGGGCAGTTCTACGCGGCGAACGAGGCCCGCAACATCCCCGGCTGCGTCCAGCGCCCGCGGCTGCCCTTCGCCGTGGCGGCCACCGGACCGCGCGGCCTCAAACTCGCCGCACAGTACGGTCAGGCATGGGTCACCACGGGCGACCCGAAGCTGTACGAAGCCGGGACCCCCGAGCAGTCCGTAGCAGCGATCCGCAGCCAGATCTCCCGGCTCGGCGTGGCAGGCGAGGCGGTCGGCCGGGACGTTTCGGGGATGGACAGGATTCTGCTCACCGGCTTCACTCCCGACCGGCCGCTGCAGTCCTTCGACGCCTTCGTGGACTTCGCGGGAACGCACTACGAGCTCGGTTTCACGGAGATCGTCCTCCACTGGCCGATACCGGACTCCGATTTCGCCGCGGACATGAAGGTGTTCGAGCGCATCGCCACCGAAGGCCTCGCCCAGCTCGGCTGACCATCCCCGTTGCGTGACCGCACCGGCCGACACGGCCGATGCTGGCCTCCGGCCCGGTCGGTCACGGCAGCCGGGCCCACCGCAGTCCTGAAGCCCGGACAGACGCCGGCAGCGGCTCAGTCACCGGAGGGTGCGGCCGGCCGGTGACAGGGCCGGTCGGGGACGCGGTGCGCGCAGCCCGGCCACGACCGACCCCGAGCCGATGGGCAGCCGAGGGGCGCACACCCCGGTCTCGACGCCACGCTCCAGGCATATGCCTTTGGTATGTACGGAGTTCAGCGGCTCGCGCTCTCATATGTGCGCCCCCCTGCACTCCCGTGCGGGTACGTACGGGAGAATGGCGGGGTGACCTCAGCGACCGACACGCCTCTGCCTGCCGTTACCCGGCTGATCGCCACCGATCTGGACGGCACCCTGCTGCGCGACGACAAGACTCTGTCGGACCGTACGATCGCGGCCCTCGCGGCGGCCGAGGAAGCGGGAATCGACGTCTTCTTCGTCACCGGCCGGCCGGCGCGCTGGATGGACGTCGTCAGCACCCACGTCCACGGCCACGGCATGGCGATCTGCGCCAACGGCGCGGCTGTCGCCGATCTGCACGCGGACGGCCGGCTGATCGAGGTCCGGCCCCTGGACCGGGTCGCAGCCCTCGAGGTGGTCGGCCTTCTGCGCGAGGTGGCTCCCGGCACGTCGTTCGCCGTCGAACTCACCACGGGCATCCACTACGAACCGGCCTACCCGCCGTTTCACCTGGACCCGGGAGCCACCGTGGCCGTAGCGGAGAAGCTGCTCCACGAGGAGGCGCCCGGCACCGGTGCTCCGGTGCTCAAAGTCCTCGCCCACCACCCCGAACTGGCTCCGGACACCTTCCTCACCGCTGCCCGCGAGGCCGCGGCGGAGCTGGCCTCGTTCACCCGCTCCAGCCCCACCGCGCTGTTGGAGATCAGCGGGCACGGTGTCTCGAAGGCCGGCACGCTCGCCGCCTGCTGCGCGGAGCGTGGCATCACCCCGGCCGAGGTGGTGGCCTTCGGGGACATGCCCAACGATGTGGAGATGCTGAGCTGGGCCGGTGCCTCGTTCGCCATGGGAAACGCCCACCCGGCCGCCATCGCCGCCGCTTCGGGTGTCACGCTCACCAACAACGAGGACGGCGTGGCGGTCGTCATCGAACGCATACTCGCCACCCGCTGAGCCACGGCCGGACCCATCGATCGGAACGACCCGCTGAACCACCGGCCGGAGCTCCCGGCCGAACGCCCTGCCGGGACGTCTACGGACGGGCTTCCACGGCGCCTACCGCAAGCGTCAGCCGAGGCGGTACGCCGGAACCGGGCACACGCGGCCTTCGCGCCGGTCCCGCACGCCCGGCGCCGCCCTCCCGGTCCCCCACGTCCCGGGCCACGCCCTGCCGCGCTCCCCGCCCGGGGCGGCGCCCCGGAAGCGCGGGGCGTCAGAGCGGGACCTGCCAGACCAGCGTCGTACCGCCGCCGTCCTCACCCGCCCCGGGCCCGAACCAGCTGGATCCGCCCAACGCCTCGGCACGGCGCGCCAGATTGCGCAGGCCGCTGCGCCTACCGCTGTCCGGGATGCCCACGCCGTCGTCCGCGACCGACAGCCGTACCGCCTCCCGGCCGTCCGGCAGGATGGCCGTCGCGTCCACGGTCACCTCGACCCGTGAGGCCGCGGCGTGCCGGAAGGTGTTGGACAGCGCCTCGCGCAGCGCCGCGATGAGGTTCTTGCCCGCGAGCTCCCCCACGAGCGATTCGACGGGGCCGACGAAACGGTGCGTCGGCCGGAAACCCAGAGGGACCGCGGCCAGGTTGATCTCCCGCAGCACCCGGGTCCGCAGCCCCGGCGGGGCCTCGGTCTGCTCCGGCTGCAAGGCGAAGACGGCCGTGCGGATCTCCTGGATGGTGACGTCCAGTTCGTCGACGGCCCGGCCGACGCCGGACCGCACCTCGGGGGCCACCGCGAGGCGCTGGGCACGTTCCAGCATCATCCCGGTGGCGAACAGCCGCTGGATGACGAGGTCGTGGAGGTCACGGGCGATCCGGTCCCGGTCCTCGAACACGGCGAGCCGCTCCCTGTCCCGCTGGGACTCGGCCATCTTGAGCGCCAGCGCGGCCTGCGCGGCGAACTGGGTGGCAAGGGTCCGCTCCGTCCCCGTGAACGGCCGGTCGCCCCGCGCGCGAGCCATGGCGAGGGCGCCGAGCACCCGGCCTCCGCTGCGCAGGGGCAGCAGCATGTGGGGGCCGTACCGGCCGGCCAGTCTGGTGATCACGCGGGTGTCGGTGGCCGCCTCGTCGACGAAGACCGCTTCACCCGCGAGGAGCGCCGCAGCCGTGGGACTCTCCGGCGGAATGATCAGTCCCAGGGAGACGGACGGTGTCTCCCCGGCGGCGGCGACGATCTCCAGGCCCCCGCTCCCCGCGGGCAGCAGCACGATCCCGGTGGCGGCCTCGGCCAGCCGGCGTGCCTGCTCGGCGACGACGGTGAGTGACTCGTCGGCATCCCCGCCGGACAGGAGTGCCGTGGTGACGGCCACGGAACCGTCGATCCACCGCTCGCGCTGCCGCGCCGCCTCGTACAGCCGCGCGTGACCGACGGCGATCCCGGCCTCCGTGGCGAGCACCCGCAGCACGTTCAGGTCGTCGTCACCGAAGGTCCCTCCGCCGCGCTTCTCCGCCACCCGCAGATGGCCGAAGACCTCCCGCTGGACCCGGATCGGGACCTCGAGGAACGTGCGCGTCTCCGGGTGGTCGGGCAGCAGCCCGTCGCGGCGCGGCCCGGCCGCCGGATCGGCCCGCGGGGCCCGGCCGGGCTCGTGGGTCGTCGCGCCCGCGAGACCCGTGACGCCGCCGGACCGGCCGGTCGCCCGGGCGTCCTCCTGGGGGAGGCCGTACGTCACGAGATCGGGCGGTCCCTCACCGGACACGTCGTCCACGGCGACGGCGGCACGACGGGCCCCGGTGAGTTGGGCCGCCGTCTCGCCGATGCGGGCCAGCGTCGAGTGGAGAGCTTCCGGCCCGGCGCACGTGGTGGCTTCCACCAGTCCCGGCACGCGCGCGGTCAGTCCGGCCGCGGGCCCCCGCAGATCTCCCCGTGCCGCGTTCCGGGCATCGGCCGAGTCCTTCGCGTCCTGCTCGGGCATACGTCGAGCCTAAGGGGTGTCCCGCGTTCCTGGAGGATCAGTGCCTGGCGTCGGAGGCGGTGCGCCGCCGGGCGAGGGACCGACCCAGGCCTGGTGTGCATGGCCGTTCCGACGACCCGGCGAGGTGCGGCAGCCGGCGTCGCGCGTCCGCCGGACCGGACGGCCTTCGTTCACGCATGCTGCCCGGAAGAGGTCGGCCACGCGGCCCTTCGGCCACCCACGAGCACCCCGGGTTCCCGCTCGCGGTCCAGCATCCGCCGCAGGGGCCCGTCCTGGGCGGCCAGCGCGGCGTAGGCCCCCCGTTGTGCCACCCGGCCCGCGTCCAGCACCAGGACCTCGTCCACGGCCTCCAGTCCGGCCAGCCGGTGCGTGATCAGTACGGTCGTGCGCCCCCTGGTGGCGTCCAGCAGGTCCGCGGTCAGGGCGTCGGCCGTCGCCAGGTCGAGGTGTTCCGCGGGCTCGTCGAGGACGAGCACGGGGAAGTCGGCCAGGAGCGCGCGGGCCAGCGCGAGCCGCTGACGCTGCCCGCCGGAGAGCCGGGCGCCGTGTTCGCCCACCAGGGTGTCGAGCCCGTCCGGCAGGGACCGGACCCAGTCCCCCAGCCTCGCCCCTGCGAGGGCGTCCCACAGTTCCTCGTCCGTCGCCCCGGTGCGGGCCAGGCGCAGGTTCTCGCGGACGGAGCTGTCGAACACATGGGCGTCCTGGGCGCACAGTCCCAGGAAGCGCCGCACGGTGTCCCCGTCGAGCTCCGACGCCTCGACGCCCCCGAGGCGGTAACTGCCCTCCCGGGCGTCCAGGAAGCGGAGCAGGACGTGGGCGAGCGTCGTCTTGCCCGAACCTGAGGCCCCGACCACGGCCACCCGCCTGCCGGGGAGCAGCGTCAGGTCGACGGAGTGCAGGGCGTCGCGCTCCGCACCGTCGTACCGGGCCGACAGCCCCCTCACGACGAGCGGGAACGGTGACGCGGGCACGTCGGCCGGTGCCGCGGGCTCCCGGACGGGAACGGGAGCGTCCAGTACCTCGTGGACCCGTTCCGCGCTGCGCCTGACCCGTCGGCGGTACTGGACCGCGAGCGGCAGGCCCGTCACGGCCTCGAAGGCCGCGAGCGGGGTGAGGACCACGACGGCGAGTTCGACACCCGCCAGCCGCCCGTCGTGCACCGCGGGCAGGGCGACGACCGCCGCGCCCACCACGGTGAGCCCGCAGATCAGGGCGGAGAGTCCGCCTCCGAGCGCGGTCGCCGTCGCGGCGCGCGAGGCGATCCGGGTCAGGAGCGCGTCGGCCACTCGTACCCGTTCCCTGCGTGCGGGCAGCGCGCCCGCGACCGTCAGTTCCGCCGTCCCTTCGAGAAGGTCGGCGACCCGGACGGCCAGCGCGGCCCGGGCGGGGGACAGCCGACGGTCCGCGTGCCGGGCGCAGGCCGCACTCACCAGGGGCACGCAGACGCCCGCGAGAAGCAGCCCGGCGGCGAGCACGGCACCTGCCTGGGGGAGCAGCCAGCCGGTGAACCCGACAGCCCCCGCCCCGACCAGGACGGCGGTGCCCGCGGGCAGGAGCCAGCGCAGCCAGTAGTCCTGCAGCGCGTCCACGTCCGAGACGAGCCGGGACAGCAGGTCACCGCGCCGCACCGTCCGCAGGCCGGCGGGCGCGATGCGCTCGAGCCCGCGGTACACGGCGACCCTGAGGTCGGCGAGCATCCTGAGCACCGCGTCATGGGACACCAGGCGCTCCGCGTAGCGGAAGACCGCCCGGCCCATTCCGAAGGCGCGGGTCGCCGTGACGGCCACCATCAGATAGAGCACCGGCGGCTGTTCGGAGGCCCGGGAGATCAGCCATCCGGAGACGGCCATGAGGCCGACGGACGACCCCACGGCCAGGCTTCCCAGCAGCAGCGCCAGGCCGAGCCTCCCCCGCCGGCCACCGGCCGCCCGCCGCACCCGCGCGAACACCCGGCGCCCGGCACCTACAGGGGCGTCCACGAGCGCCCCGTACTCCCCCGTGCCGGCCGGCTCACCCGGAGCCGGGGCGGGGGCGGTGATCCGGTGCTCGGGCTCGGTCGCCGCCGGCGCGCCACTCACCGTGGATGCCGGTTCACGGGGCCCCAGCGCCACCACCCGGTCCGCGACCGCCAGCAGTGCCGGACGGTGCACGACCAACAGGACGGTGCGTCCCGCCGCGAGCCGCCGTACCGCATCGACGATGCCGGCCTCCGTCTCGCCGTCGAGGCCGGCCGTCGGCTCGTCGAGCAGCAGCAACGGCCGGTCGGCGAGGAAAGCCCTGGCCAGCGCCAGCCGTTGCCGTTGGCCGGCGGAGAGTCCGGCGCCGTCCTCGCCGAGCACCGTTGCCGTCCCGTCGGGGAGGGCGGCCACGAAGGCGTGGGCGCCCGCCTGCCGGAGAGCTGCCGCGACCGCGTCGTCGTCCGCCTCGGGACGGGCCAGCCGTACGTTCTCGGCGATCGTTCCCGCGAAGAGGTGGGGGCGTTGCGGCACCCAGGCGATGTGCTCGCGCCAGTGCCCGGGGGAGAGGGCCGAGAGATCGGTTCCCCCGACGCGTACGCGTCCCTCGTCCGGTACCGCGAACCCCAGGATCACGTCCAGCAGCGTGGACTTGCCGATGCCGCTGGGGCCGACCAGGGCCACGGTCTCGCCCGGCTCCACCACCAGGGAGGCCGCGTCCAGCGACGGCGCGGCACGGCCCGGACGCCTGACCGTCACGCCCTCCAGCTCGAGTCGCAGCGAGGCCGGCACCGCCTCGTCGCCGGCCGCCCGGGGCTGCGTCTCCAGTACGGCGAAGATCTCCTCGGCCGCCGAGAGCCCCTCCGCCGCCGCGTGGTACTGCGCTCCGACCTGGCGGATCGGCAGGTATGCCTCGGGCGCCAGGATCAGGACGACGAGTCCCGTGTACAGGTCGAGTTCGCCGTGGACGAGCCGCATGCCGATCGTCACGGCGACCAGCGCGACGGAGAGGGTGGCGAGCAGTTCCAGGGCGAAGGAGGAGAGGAACGCGATCCGGAGGGTCTTCAGGGTCGCCCTGCGGTACTGCGCCGTGATCGTACGGATCGACTCGGCCTGTGCCTTGGCCCGGCCGAACACCTTCAGGGTCGGAAGCCCGGCGACGACGTCGAGGAAGTGGCCGGACAACCGCGACAGGAGACGCCACTGGCGGTCCATCCGGGACTGGGTGGCCCAGCCGATCAGGATCATGAAGAGCGGGATCAGCGGCAGCGTCACCACGATGATCGCTGCCGACACCCAGTCCTCGGTGACGATCCTGGCCAGAACCGCCACGGGGACCACGACGGCGAGCCCGAGCTGAGGGAGGTAACGGGAGAAGTAGTCGTCGAGGGCGTCGACACCCCGGGTGGCCAGCGCCACCAGGGACCCGGTGCGCTGCCCGCCCAGCCAGTCGGGTCCGAGCTGCGCGGCCCGCTCGACGAGCCGGCCGCGCAGCTCGGACTTGACCGCGGCACTCGCACGGTGAGCGGCGAGTTCGGTCAGCCAGGCCACGCAGGCCCGGCCCAGTGCCACCGCGGCGAGCAGCACCAAGGGCGTACGGAGCCCGGCAGTGGTCAGCCCGTCCTCGAATCCGCCGACCACCACCTCGGCCACGAGCATGGCCTGAGCGATCACCAGCGCCGCTCCGGCCATACCGAGGGCCACCACGGCCGCCAGGAAGAAGCGGGTGGTGCGCGCGTACCGGAGCAGGCGCGGGTCGATCGGTTTCACGTGAAACAGCTCCCCAGGGTGCTCATGGCGTTCGTCCGCCCGGTGCGTTCAGTGGGTGGGGTGGGCATCGGCTATGTGCTGGGTACCGATGCGCTTGCGGAACACCCAGTACGTCCACCCCTGGTAGAGCAGCACCACCGGGGTGGCGACGCCCGCACACCACGTCATGATCTTGAGGGTGTAGGGGCTGGACGAGGCATTGGTGACCGTGAGGTTCCATGCGTCGTTCAGCGAGGACGGCATGACGTTCGGGAAGAGAGTGAGGAAGAGCATCGCGACCGCCGCCGCGATGGTCAGGCCGGACAGGGCGAACGACCACCCCTCGCGGCCCCGTGCGATGGCACCGATCGCCGCCACCAGCGACACCGCGGCGACCACCAGGGCCAGCAGGCTCCATCCGTCACCGTGGTCGGCCTGGGTCAGGATCAGGAAGGCCAGCGCGAGCACGGCCGTGACGGGCCCGGTCTTCAGGGCCAGCCTGCGCGCCCGCTGCCGGATGTCCCCCACGGTCTTGAGCGCGGCGAAGACCGTGCCGTGGAAGGTGAAGAGGAACAGCGTGACCAGCCCGCCCAGGAGGGCGTACGGATTGAGCAGGTCCGTCAGGCTGCCGACGTACTCCATGTCGGCGTCGATCTTCACGCCCCGGACGATGTTGCCGAAGGCCACTCCCCAGAGCACGGCCGGGATCAGCGAGGTCCAGAAGATCGCGTGCTCCCAGTTGGTCTGCCAGCGCACCTCGGGCCGCTTGGCGCGGTACTCGAAGGCCACTCCGCGCACGATCAGACAGATCAGGATGACCAGCAGCGGCAGGTAGAAACCGGAGAAGAGCGTGGCGTACCACTCCGGGAAGGCGGCGAATGTCGCACCGCCGGCGCTGAGGAGCCACACCTCGTTCCCGTCCCAGACCGGGCCGATCGTGTTGATCAGGACCCGTCGCTCCGTGCGGTCACGGGCGAGCAGTTTGGTGAGGACACCGATGCCGAAGTCGAAACCCTCCAGGAAGAAGTAGCCGGTCCACAGGACGGCGATGAGTACGAACCAGACGTCGTGGAGTTCCATCTCTCAGCTCCGCTGCTCTCAGTAGGAGAAGGCCATCGGCCGGTCGGCGTCCTGGTCGTGACCGCCGATCCTGGTGGGCGGATTCAGGTCGTCCTCGGTGAGCTCCGGCGGTCCGGCCTTGACGTACTTCAGGAGCAGCCTCACCTCGATCACGGCGAGCACCGCGTACAGGGCGGTGAAGACGATCATGGAGGTGATGACCTCACCCTGTGATACGCCGGGGGACACCGCGTCGCGGGTCTGGAAGACGCCGTAGACCACCCAGGGCTGGCGGCCCATCTCCGTGAAGATCCAGCCCCACGAGTTGGCGATCAGCGGGAAGAGCATGGTCCAGAGGGCAGTGATCCAGTAGAGCTTGGTGAGCTTCGGGCTCAGTACCTTGTTCCCGAAGAGCACCAGATGCGGCACCTCGTCCTCGCCGGTGCGCAACGCCTGCGGCACCATGAACCTCTTGCGCGTCAGCCACAGGCCCAGCAGGCCGAGCATGAGGGACGCCATGCCGAACCCGATCATCCAGCGGAAACTCCAGAAGGCCACCGGGATGTTGGGCCGGTAGTCTCCCGGCCCGTACTTCTCCTGCTCCGCCTTGTTGATGTCGTTGATACCGGGCACGTAGGAGGTGAAACTGTCGTCCGCGAGGAAGGACAGGACTCCCGGGACCGAGATCTCGACGGTGTTGTGTCCCTCGGCGACGTCACCGACCGCGAAGAGCGAGAAGGGTGCTCCGTGCTCGCCCTCCCACAGGGCTTCGGCCGCCGCCATCTTCATGGGCTGCTGCTTGAACATCACCTTGCCGAGCACGTCACCGCTGACGGCGGTGAGCAGGCCGGCGACCACCACGGTGACCAGTCCGAGCCGAAGAGAGGTACGCATCACCGGGATGTGCTTCTTGCGCGCCAGGTGGAAGGCGGCGATGCCCACCATGAAGGCGCCGCCGACGAGGAAGGCGGCCGTGATCGTGTGGAAGAACTGGGCGAGCGCGGTGTTCTGGGTGAGCACGTGCCAGAAGTCCGTGAGTTCGGCACGGCCGCGTTCCTCGTTGATGCGGTAGCCGACCGGGTGCTGCATCCAGGAGTTCGCCGCCAGGATGAAGAACGTCGACAGGACGGTGCCGAGGGAGACCATCCATATGCAGGCGAGATGGATCTTCTTCGGCAGCTTGTCCCAGCCGAAGATCCACAGCCCGACGAAGGTGGACTCGAAGAAGAAGGCGATCAGCGCCTCGAAGGCGAGCGGGGCGCCGAACACGTCACCGACGAACCGCGAGTAGTCGGACCAGTTCATGCCGAACTGGAACTCCTGCACGATGCCGGTGACCACACCCATGGCGATGTTGATCAGGAACAGCTTGCCCCAGAACTTCGTGGCCCTGAGGTACTTCTCGTTGTCCGTGCGCACCCAGGCGGTCTGCAGGCCGGCAGTGAGCGCGGCGAGGGAAATCGTCAGAGGGACGAACAGGAAGTGGTAGACGGTGGTGATGCCGAACTGCCATCGCGCCAGAGTCTCTGGTGCCAGAGCTAGGTTCACGCCCATTTCTCCTTGCGTCGCCGCGATCACAGCCGCAGCCCGCCCACCCAGACCCATTGATCACGGGAGAAAACGGGACGCGCTTGTGAACGCGTTCACATTCACAAGCAATTATGGCGCACGCACTTTCGATCTCTTCGACGGGGGGTGGTTTTCGGCCGATGACCGCACAATCAGGTCGTCGGCGGGCGGCCGGGGCTCGGCTCCGCGTGCGGGAGGGGCGGACGGGCATCCGCACCGGGGGCCGGAAACCACGTCACCAGCACCACGGAACACAAACGCCGATGGCCCCCGGACCTCAGTGGTGAGGTCCGGGGGCCATCGAAGTGCATACGGGCCGGAGCCTCACGCTCCCCGCCCGTACCGAGATCGCGCCTACAGTCCCTGCCGGTACGACTCCGCCACCTTCAGGAACGCGTCGTTCGCCTCGGACTCCCCGATGGTGACCCGCACGCCCTCCCCTGCGAACGGCCGGATCACCACCCCAGCGCGTTCGCACACCGCGGCGAAATCGGACGTCCGATCCCCGAGCCGCAGCCAGACGAAGTTGGCCTGGGACTCGGGAACCGTCCAGCCCTGCCGTACCAGCCCCTCGTGGACCCGGGTGCGCTCGCAGACCAGGGAACCGACCCGGCCCAGCAGTTCGTCCTCGGCGCGCAGGGAGGCGACCGCGGCGTCCTGGGCGACCTGGCTGACGCCGAAGGGCACCGCCGTCTTGCGCAACGCCGCCGCGACCGGCTCGTGCGCCACCGCGAAACCGACCCGCAGACCCGCCAGCCCGTACGCCTTGGAGAAGGTCCGGAGCACCGCCACGTTGGGCCGGTCCCGGTAGATCTCGATGCCGTCCGGCACCTCGGGGTCGCGGACGAACTCCTTGTACGCCTCGTCGAGCACCACCAGCACGTCCGCCGGCACCCGGTCGAGGAACCGCTCCAGCTCCGCCCTGCGCACCACCGTCCCCGTCGGGTTGTTGGGGTTGCAGACGAAGATCAGCCGCGTACGGTCGGTGATCGCGTCCGCCATCGCGTCGAGGTCGTGCACGTCTCCGCCGGTCAGGGGCACCTTGACCGACGTGGCACCGCTGACCTGGGTGATGATCGGGTACGCCTCGAAGGAGCGCCAGGCGTAGACGACCTCGTCACCGGGGCCGGAGGTGGCCTGGAGCAGCTGCTGCGCGACCCCGACCGAGCCGGTTCCGGTGGCGAGGTGCGAGACCGGCACACCGAAGCGGTCGGCCAGCTCGTTCATCAGGCCGGTACAGGCCATGTCCGGGTACCTGTTGAAGTGGGCGGCGGCGGCGAGTGCCGACTCCATCACGCCCGGCAGCGGCGGATACGGGTTCTCGTTGGAGGACAGCTTGAAGGCGACCGGTCCGTCGGCGGCCGCCGGCTTCCCCGGTACGTACGCAGGGACGCCGTCCAGCTCGGCGCGCAGCTTGGGGCTCGTCTCGCTCACCGCAGGTCCTCCTCGACCGTCTGTTCACATCAATACTGCTCACCTTATGAGGATTGGCCTCCCCTGCGAACGGCCCGGGACGAATCGGCCCGGAGCACCGCCCCGGGACGGGAGCCGACGGGCGGATCCCGCTCCCCGGGGACGGCCCGGCCCGGGCGAGGAGGGGGGAGCGCCGAGCTTTTCGACGCACGCCGGTGGCTCGCGCCCTGGCGCGCATCCCTCGAAGAGGTGAGTTGAGACCTCTTCGAGACATGGGCCCTACGGCAGGCACGCACACACCGACACCTGTCTTATCGATGCCAGATCCGGTAAGTACCTTTTTTCGCAAGGTACTTACTCTCTCGCCGCCTTGCAGAAACGTGCCTGCCGACGCATGCCTGTGCGTCCGGCCCGACCCACCGTCTGAGCCCTACTATCGGCTCGCTATGACAGCAGCAGGAAAGCACCAGGTGAGCCGGACAGAGACGCCCCGGCGCAGTCGGCCGGGGCGGGCGGGGATCCGGGACGTAGCCGCGGCGGCCGGGGTCTCCATCACGACCGTGTCCGACGCGCTCAACGGAAAGGGCAGGCTCCCGGACGCCACCCGCCGCCATGTCCGCGAGGTCGCCGAACGACTGGGCTACCGCCCGTCCGCCGCGGCCAGAACCCTCCGTACCGGCAAGTCGGGGCTCATCGGCCTGACCGTGACCACCTACGGAGATGAACCTTTCACCTTCACCGAGTTCGCGTACTTCGCGGAGATGGCGAGAGCCGCCACCTCGGCGGCGCTCGCCCGCGGGTACGCCCTCGTGATCCTGCCCGCCACCTCGCGGCACGACGTCTGGTCCAACGTGGCCCTCGACGGCACCGTGGTCATCGACCCCTCGGACCAGGATCCCGTGGTCACCGAGCTCGTGCGCCAGGGCCTGCCCGTCGTCTCGGACGGCAGGCCGGCCGGAACCCTTCCGGTGACGGCCTGGGTGGACAACGACCACCGGGCTGCCGTGCTCGACCTCCTCGACCATCTCGCGGCCGCCGGCGCGCGCCGCATCGGCCTGCTCACGGGCACCACCACCGACACGTACACCCGTCTCTCCACCACCGCCTACCTCCACTGGTGCGAGCGGGTCGGCCAGGATCCGGTGTACGAGTCCTACCCGGCCCACGACCCCTGCGCGGGTGCCGTGGCCGCCGACCGTCTCCTCGCCCGGCCCGACCGCCCCGACGCGGTGTACGGCCTCTTCGACCCCAACGGGACCGATCTGCTCGCCGCGGCCCGCCGCTACGGCTTACGGGTCCCCGAGGACCTGCTGCTGGTCTGCTGCAGCGAGTCCACCGTCTACGCGGCGACGGAGCCGCCCATCACGACGCTCTCGCTCAAGCCCCGCAGGATCGGCACGGCGGTCGTCCAGCTCCTCATCGACGCCATCGAGGGAGTCGAACACGACGGCACCCTCGAGCAGGTGATACCGACGGAACTCATCGTCCGGACGTCCTCGCAACGGCGTCCGCCCCGCACCACGGTCAGTGCGCCTCGCTCACCGGCCGGGGATTGATCCCCTTAATCCGGACCAAACGGCCGGTGAACCACGTGTGGGCCCGGATTCACCACCCCTGGTGCGTCACACAGCACGATCCGCGTTCCTATGATGGGCGCACGACACCGCGGACCACCTCTACCAGGCAGGGCCCGTCAGGTGTACGGCGGCGCGACGGTGGTGGAGGGGTCGATGACTCAGGGGGCCGGTCAGGAACCCGTAGTGCGGACTGCGACGTTGCGTGACTTCCGCGTACCGCCGTATGCGCAGGCGCCGATGCCCCCGCCCGTGCCGCACCCCGGCAACGTCAGGGCGGGCGGCGAGCCGCCGGAGGGGTACACCCCCACCGAGCGCGACCTTCCCGTCATCAACCGCGGCGACACCGTCCAGGTGCGGGCCGCGGGCGAGACGCGTCCGGCCGGCGACGAGGGCCGCGGGCCCCTGTACGTCGTCGGGGACGTCCACGGCTACCTCGACGAACTGCTCGCCGCCCTCGGCGAGCAGGGCCTCGTCGACGCCGACGGCCACTGGGCCGCGGGTAACGCACGTCTCTGGTTCCTCGGGGACTTCACGGACCGTGGACCGGACGGCATCGGCGTCATCGACCTCGTGATGCGGCTCTCCGCCGAGGCAGCGGCGGCGGGCGGGTACTGCAAGGCGCTCATGGGCAACCACGAGCTCCTGCTCATCGGCGCCAAGAGATTCGGTGACACCCCGGTCAACTCGGGCGCCGGAACCGCCACCTTCCAGGCCGCCTGGCTGCTCAACGGCGGGCAGAAGACCGACATGGAGCGGCTCCAGGACGTCCACCTGCAGTGGATGGCGCGCCTCGACGCGGTCGTGGAGGAGGACGGCCACCTGCTCATGCACTCCGACACGACGGCCTACCTCGATTACGGATCCACCATCGAGGACGTCAACGACACGGTGCACGCCATCCTGACGCGGCATGACGCCGACGAGTGCTGGGACCTGTTCCGCAAGCTCACCAAGAGGTTCGCCTTCCGGGACGAGGGCGGGGCGCAGGCCGTGCGGGACCTGATGTCGACGTACGGCGGCCGGCGGATCGTCCACGGTCACAGCCCCATCCCGTACCTGCTCGGCGAGGTGGGGTCGGAGGACGGCGAGGACAGCGAGCGCACCGTGGTCGACGGTCCGCACGTGTACGCGGACGGGCTGGCCATCGCCATGGACGGTGGAGTGACCATGGCCGGAAAGCTCCTGGTCGTCCAACTCCCCCTGCCTGACTGACGGTCGCCGGGGAAGAGGCATCACGACCTGACTCCGCGGTCGGCCGGACCTCAGGGCTGTCCCGCACTTCCCGGTGGATCAGCGTGCGGCGTCGGATGCGGTGCAGCGCAAGGCGGAGGGACGTCCGCATACTGCATGTATGTGGACGTTCCGACAACGCGGCGAGGTGCCGTAGCTGCCGTCGCGCGCCCGCCGGGAAGTGCGGGACAGCCCTTATTTCCGGAAACCCCCTGTCACGCCGTGCCGTAGTCGCTCTACCATCGGCGTATCCGTAGCAGGCTCTCCTCCGTTCTGCCCGGTCGCCCGGCCCCACGCGGTCGATCAGGCCCTACGGAGCATCGGGGGATGCAGATGAACAGCGCTCCGCACCTGCTGGCCGAGGACCGCCCCGAGTACGAGCGGATCCTGGCCGACGCCCTGCGCCATGCCCGCGAACGCCCGGATCTGGACGGCGTCGGGGACCGGCTCAACGCGGAACAACTACGGACGAGGGCACTCGACGCGACCGCGTTCATCACGTCCGCAGCAGCCACCGAGTACGAGCACTACGTGAAGGCCCGCGCCGAACTGCGCGCCTCGGCGGCCGGGGCGTCGGAGGAAGCTCCGGGGACGGCCGAGGGTGAAGCGGAGCGCACGGGCGCCGGGACGGTGGCCGTGATCACCGCGCTGGCCCCCGTGCTCGCCGGAACGGCGGCCCTCATATTCCTGCTGTTCGGCTACCTCCTGAAGGCCGTGAGCCCCTCCCTGGCCTTCGCCGCCACGATGGTCACCGCCGGATGGGTCTTCGCGTCGGTCGCCGCCGCGGCCATACTGATGGCCGCGATAGGGCTCCTCGTCACCGCATTGCGCAACGGCGCCACGGCACTGCCGGCGGTCGACGAGGGGGGCGAACTGCCCGAGGAGGTCGCGCGCGCCCGGGAGGCCTGGCGCCACGCCCTGCTGGAACGCGGCATCCTGCCCTTCCTGCGGGACTCCCTGGCCGATCCGACGGCGGGACCCGCCGCCCGGATCCCGCACCCGTCCCCCGACCGCATCCCGAAGATCGGCTACAGCCGGCCCGCCTTCTCCGGCCCGCAGGACGGCCCGTCCGCCGGGCCGCGGCCCACTTTCACCAGCCCCGATTTCACCAGTCCCGACTTCGGTGGCCCCGAACACCGGCCTGAGTGAATACGGCCCGGCGTCCACGATGCCACCTCCCGTACTCACGGTGCGGCCCGTCGCGTACGGGTGGCGGCCCGCCGCACGACGTATCCGTCCCAGCACCTCGCCCCCTGCTCCCGGCACGGCAGAGGCCGGGACGGCTCACTGCCGTCCCGGCCTCTGCCGTGCCGCGAAGCCCCTGCCGGGGCACGCCATCAGACTCCCTGGGGAGCCAGCTTCGGGTCGGCGCCGTACTCGTTCGGCCCGCGCACACCCTCGAGGCACATGAAGACGAGCAGGATGATGCCGCCCACCAGAGGGACGAACGCGATCAGGAACCACCAGCCGGAGCGGCCGGTGTCGTGCAGCCGGCGGAAGACGACGGCCAGCGTCGGGACCAGCACCGCGGCCAGGTAGACGAAGTACGGGATCTGGGTGTCGATGGCCGCGCCTATCGCCACCAGCACCAGGGCAACGATGAAGTTGAAGAGTACGAACATCCAGTACTCCTTGCGGCGCGCACGCCCGCTGAAGCCCGCGTAGTTCTTGAGTACGTCCAGGTACCAGTTCACTGTGCATCCCTCCCCGGGCGCCCCCCGTCGGGGCGCACACATTTCGGCCAAGCACAGCGGAACATAAAGCACAGATAAGTGCGCGTCAACAGCCTTCGAGCTGCTGCGAGAACGTACATCTACCTGCTGCAATACCGTGTCCATACCGTCGCCGAACTGCCGCCGAAGGGCTCGCCGGAGAGCACTTCCCGGCCGAGACCGGACGCGACCGGACGCGACCGGACGCCCGTCACCGATCCGGCGGGACAGCCGGGAGGAAACGGCGGCGGCGCTGCCCGGGGCCGGGTGGCCCCGGGCAGCGCCGCCGGAGGGGAACACGACCACCGGTCGAACACCGTTCGATGTCCCCCCGGTTGGGCAGTGCGTCCCGGCTCAGTCCGCGATCGGGAGGTAGACCCTGTTCCCCGCCGCCGCGAACTCCCTCGACTTCTCGGCCATGCCTGCCTCGATCTCGTCCTGACCGGCGCCGTGCTGACGGCGGATGTCGCGTGAGATCTTCATCGAGCAGAACTTCGGTCCGCACATCGAGCAGAAGTGGGCCGTCTTGGCCGGCTCGGCGGGCAGCGTCTCGTCGTGGAACTCCCGTGCCGTGTCCGGATCGAGCGCGAGGTTGAACTGGTCCTCCCACCGGAACTCGAAACGGGCGTCCGACAGCGCGTCGTCCCACTCCTGCGCTCCCGGGTGCCCCTTGGCCAGATCGGCCGCGTGCGCGGCGATCTTGTACGTGATGACTCCGGTCTTCACGTCGTCCCGGTTCGGCAGCCCCAGGTGTTCCTTGGGGGTGACGTAGCAGAGCATCGCCGTTCCCCACCAGGCGATCATCGCCGCCCCGATGCCCGACGTGATGTGGTCGTACGCGGGTGCCACGTCGGTGGTCAGCGGGCCCAGCGTGTAGAACGGCGCCTCCTCGCAGATCTCCTGCTGGAGGTCGATGTTCTCCTTGATCTTGTGCATCGGCACGTGGCCCGGGCCCTCGATCATCGTCTGGACGCCGAAGCGCTTGGCCACGGTGTTGAGTTCACCGAGGGTGCGGAGTTCGGCGAACTGCGCCTCGTCGTTCGCATCGGCGATGGAGCCCGGCCGGAGCCCGTCCCCCAGCGAGTACGTGACGTCATAGGCCGCGAGGATCTCGCAGAGCTCCTCGAAGTGCTCGTAGAGGAACGACTCCTTGTGGTGCGCGAGACACCACGCCGCCATGATGGAGCCCCCGCGGGAGACGATGCCGGTCTTGCGGCGGGCCGTCAGCGGGACGTACGGCAGCCGGACTCCGGCGTGCACCGTCATGTAGTCGACGCCCTGTTCCGCCTGCTCGACGACGGTGTCCTTGTAGATCTCCCACGTCAGCTCCTCGGCCCGGCCGTCCACCTTCTCCAGGGCCTGGTACAGGGGCACGGTTCCGATCGGCACGGGGGAATTGCGCAGGACCCACTCACGGGTGGTGTGGATGTTGCGGCCGGTGGAGAGGTCCATGACCGTGTCCGCGCCCCACCGGGTGGCCCAGGTCATCTTGTCCACCTCCTCCTCGATGGAGGAGGTGACGGCGGAGTTGCCGATGTTCGCGTTGACCTTCACCAGGAACCGCTTGCCGATGATCATCGGCTCGATCTCGGGGTGGTTGACGTTGGCCGGCAGAACGGCCCGGCCCGCCGCGATCTCCTCGCGCACGATCTCCGGCGCGACGTTCTCCCGGATCGCGGCGTACTCCATCTCCGGGGTGATGTCGCCCCGGCGGGCGTACGCGAGCTGGGTGACCGGCCGGCCGTCACGGCTGCGACGAGGCCGGCGGGAGCGGCCCGGGAAGACCGCGTTCAGGTTGCGCAGTCCGCCCCGGGGCGCGGTGTGCTTCACCCCGTCGTCCTCGGGACGCGTGGGGCGGCCGGCGTACTCCTCGGTGTCCCCGCGGGCCGCGATCCAGTTCTCCCGCAGGGGCGCGAGTCCCCGCCGGACATCGGTCTCGACGGTGGGGTCGGTGTACGGCCCTGACGTGTCGTACAGCGTCACGTCCTTGCCGTTGGTGAGGTGCACCTGACGGACAGGCACCCGGAGTTCCGGGCGCGAGCCCTGGAGGTACCCCTTGTGCCAGCCGATGGACTTCCCGGCCTCGGTCTTCTGCGCGTTCTGCGCCGAGGCAGGCGTGCGTGCGTCCGCTGTGGTCATGAGACCTACTCCCTACGCCGGCATTACCCGGTAACAGGTTCGTCGGTCGGCGCAGCGTTTCCCGTAAGGAAATACGGAGGTCAGCGCCCTCTCAGCCCGGTGCTCCGAGCTCCCGCGTGTGCAAAGGTGTCTCCACGCTAGCCTCCCTCCTGGCGTGCTGGCCAGAGGGCCTCCTTCGTTCTTGGGATGATCGCAGGGTGACCTCCCCCGGAAACTCCCCCGAATCCCCCGGCCACCCGGCAGGCAGCACGCACTCCCCTGCGCACGGCCACACGCACAGCCACGGCCCCGCGGCACCCGTGTCCAAGCACCTGCGTAAGGTCATCGCCGCGGTCCTGATCCCGTTCGCCACGGCCGTCCTGGTCGGTCTCGTCGCGTTCTGGCCCGGCGGTGCCCCCGCGCACGAGCGCACGGGCGTCGGCTTCGACCGGCAGACCCAGGACGGCAAAGTGGTACGGGTCGACAAGGTCGACTGCGCGGACGTGAACGCCGCCCAGGTGCCCCCGACCGGGGACACGTCCACGCCTTCGGGCCGCGAGGCGGTCGCCGAACAGTCGGGGCTGTGCAAGAAGGCCACGGTCGAGGTCACGAGCGGCAAGGACAAGGGCCGCACGTTCGTCGAGGTCGTCCAGCCCGACGCTCCCCGGCAACTGCGCGAAGGCCAGGGGGTGGTCGTGGCGTACGCTCCCGACGCCCCCCACGACCTGCAGTACTCGGTGACGGACGTCGACCGTACGTTCCCGATGACCCTGCTGGCCGGTATTTTCGCGCTCGCGGTGGTCGTCGTGGGAAGACTGCGTGGGCTGATGGCCCTGATCGCGCTGGCGATCTCGTTCGCCGTGCTGACGCTGTTCATCCTGCCGGCAATCCTGCAGGGCTCGAACCCGCTGGTCGTCGCGGTGATCGGGGCCAGCGCGATCATGCTGATCGCCCTCTACACCTGCCACGGTCTGACGGCTCGCACCTCCGTGGCCGTCATCGGCACGCTCATCTCGCTGCTGCTGATCGGACTGCTGGGCTCCCTCTTCATCGGCTGGGCGAGCCTGACCGGCAACACCGATGACAACACGGGTCTCATCCACGGGCTGTACCCGGAGATCGACATGAGTGGACTTCTGCTGGCCGGCGTGATCATCGGCTCGCTGGGTGTGCTCGACGACGTGACGGTGACCCAGACCTCGGCGGTCTGGGAACTGCGCCAGGCGGACCCGACCATGGGCGTACGGCAGCTGTACCGCGCGGGCATCAGGATCGGGCGCGACCACATCGCGTCGGTCGTCAACACGCTCGTCCTGGCCTACGCGGGCGCGGCGCTGCCCCTCCTCCTGCTCTTCTCCATCGCACAGAGCAGCGTGGGGACGGTCGCCAACAGCGAACTGGTCGCCGAGGAGATCGTCCGGACCCTCGTCGGATCGATCGGCCTGGTCGCCTCGGTGCCGGTGACGACGGTGCTCGCGGCGCTGGTGGTCTCCGCGGACCGCACGGGGCTCGGCGCGGGAGCCGGAGCTCCTGCACCCGTACGGACCGGGAAGGGTCGGCGCCGTAGGGCCTGACCGGAAGCACCGGGCCACCGCTCCGTGTCCTCGTGCTCCGCTGTCGTGCGGCGTCCAGGCGTCCTTCCCTGGTCAGCCGGCGTTCTGCTCCTTGGCGAGAATGCGGCCCAGCGCCTCCTCCAGATTTCCGTCGAAGTCACCCAGCGTGTGCTCCTGACCCAATGGCACCAGCTTGTCCGTACGGTCGAGAAACGCCACAAGAGGTGCGGTGCCGGCCCGGAAGAGAGCGCGGTCCGCACCCACCTGAAGACGGATATGTACGTCCGACAGCCCCTCCGGCTCGGTGGGAGCGATGTGCACATCGCCGTCACCGCTGGGGCTGTTGAGGCCGTCGAGCAACAGCTCGCGGCCGAACGCCCAGGTGACGGGGGCGTCGCCGGGCAGGTGGAAGGTCATCCGGATCGCGTACGGATCACCCACCTCGTACCGGAGCTCCACCGGAATACGGAATGAAAGTTCCTCGGAGACGAGGAAGCTCATCATGACCTCTGCTTGAACCGACTCGCGCATCGTTCAACCCCGCAGTAGATGAATCTGGCCAGGAATGATCCCCCATGGCCCTATTGACGCCATCGTGGTGCACGCGATAGCGGATCACAAGGAGTGATTTTTCAGATACTGATAGAGAACACGAACGAGCGCAAGAGAGTGGTTACTTCGCAGCGTAGTTGTTCGATCGCAGCGAGCAACCGTTCTTCTTGTTCCAGAGGGAGAGAAACAGCCATCGCCGCCACGGCCGACCCGACGGTGATCGGAATCGCGGCACAGACCGTCCCCAGGGCATATTCCTGCCGCTCGACGACAGGCTCCGTCCGGTTCATGACCCTCAGCCGGTCGAGGAACTCCCGTCGGTCCCGTACGGAGTAGCGCGTGAGCTGCCGGACCGGGTGCCGGTCCAGATGGTCCTCGAGCGCCCGCTCGTCGAGCTGCCCCAGCAGACACTGGCCGAGGGCGTGGGCGTGGCCGGTCTCCGGGAACGCGGCCCACTCGCGCACGGCGGGGAACGCCGGGGTGTCGGCCACCGCGACCAGCTCGATCTCGCCGTCGCGGTACAGGGCGCAGTACACGGGGGCCCGAAGGGCGTCCGCCCATCGTGCGAGCGATTCGACGATCACGCCCGGCCGCGGGGTGGCCGGTCCCGCTCCGAGACGCTCAGCGGCGGCACCGAACAGGAAGACGCCGTTCTCCCTGCGCAGATAGCCCTCGTACGTCAGCGTGCGCAGGAGGTGGTAGGCGGTGGGCAGGGGCAACCCCGCCTCACGCGCGAGCTGCTTCGCCGGCGCCCCGTCCCGATGGGCGCCCACAGCCTCCAGCAGCCTCAACGCCCGCTGAACCGAGCCGATCAACGTCGGGACAGCGGTGGTACTCGATGCCGCGGTCACAGGTCACCCCCGGACATGGTGACGGGCGCTCAGCCCTCCCGCGGGGGCCGCCCCCACGGGCCCGCCGCGAGCCTGGGTCCGGGAGACCGGACGGTCGCACAAACCACTGAGCAGGATGGTGACGGTCTGTCATATCCCAGCCGCGGCAGCGTTGTGCAACTGTATCGGCACGCTCCGCAACCGTCGGAGTTTTGCCGCGTACTTAGCTCAGCTGGGCTAATCACCGGGCCGACCGTCCCGTGAGCCGCACCGTCCGGCCGGCCCGCCCCAGCCCCTCGGACGCCGGCCGGCGCCCGCCCTACCAGTCGCTGCGTGAGGAGGACGCCATGAACTTGCGTACGACGAAGATCAGACCGCCGACCAGGACGACGAAGACGAGCGCCTTGAACAGCAGGCCGATGACGAAGCCGACCACGCTGGCGATCAGACCTCCGAACACGACGATCGCGATGAGAGGCACCGCGACCCACTTCACCCACCAGGGCATCCCCGCGAACAGCTCCCGCATCGTCATCGTCCTTACCTCGTATCCGTGAGTTCCTGCTCCGATGCTAGAGGCGCGGAAGGGCCTCCCGGGGGGCCCGGAGCCCTTGAAGTCCCCTGAACGATCCCCTAGGGAGACCCGGGGAACGGCTCAACTCTCCGGCGGAGAGAAGACGACCATCACCCTGAGGTCCTCGGTGATGTGGTGGAACTTGTGGGCGGTCCCCGCGGGTACGTACACGACGCTTCCTCTGCCCACCTGGGTGGTCTCCGACCCGACGGTGATCGAGGCGCGGCCGCTGACGACGAGGTAGACCTCGTCCTGCTTGTGCGGCTGCTGGGGGTCGAGCTCACCGGCGTCCAGCGCATAGAGCCCGACGGACATGTTGCGCTCCCGGACGAACTGCAGATAAGCGCCTTCGTTGGCCGCGCGTTCCGCTTCCAGCTCGTCCAGTCTGAATGCCTTCATCGTCCGTCCGCCCCTCGCGCCGTTCTCGTCCGTCGGCCGGTGCCGACCACCGATCGTGTCTGCCACGATCAGACACATGAAGAATTTCGTAGTCAAGACGATCGCCAACGCGGGTGCGCTGGCCGTAGCCATCTGGCTGCTCCAGGACATCACGCTGACCGGTGACGACACCGGCCGCAAGATACTCACGCTGCTCGTGGTGGCGCTGCTGTTCGGCCTGGTCAACTTCGTGGTCAAGCCCGTGGTGAAGCTGCTCACGCTCCCCTTGTTCATCCTGACACTCGGGCTGATCACCCTGGTCGTCAATGCCCTGATGCTGATGCTGACCTCATGGCTGGCCGGCGTCTTCGACCTGGACTTCCATGTGGACGGTTTCTGGACCGCGGTGCTGGGCGGGCTGATCATCTCGGTCGTGTCCTGGGCCCTCAACGTGGTGCTCCCCGACGAGGACTGATACATCCCCTCCTGACACAGTGCGGAGCGGACCGGAGAACACCAGGGAGAAGAGGAAACCACGATGAGTACCACGGGCGACGGAACACGGGCCGTACGGGCGGGGCTGCCCGAACCGGAGCAGTACGGGCCCACGCTGCCCGGCCCGGTCTTCGCCGCACATTTCCATCTGTCCGGCGAACCCGTGGGCCCGTACACCTACGGCCGTGAGACCAACCCGACGTGGACCCACCTGGAACGGGCCATCGGTGAGCTGGAGGCACCGGGGGAGCAGGTCGAGACGACGGTCTTCGCCTCCGGGATGGCGGCCGTCTCGGGGGTGCTGTTGTCCCAGGTACGCGCCGGCGACATCGTGGTCCTGCCCGCCGACGGCTACCAGGCACTTCCCCTGGTCCGGGAACAGCTGGAGGCGTACGGCGTCGAGGTACGCACCGCGCCGACCGGTGGGGACGCCCAGCTGGCGGCCATCGACGGCGCGAGACTGCTGTGGATCGAGACCCCGTCCAACCCCGGGCTCGACGTCTGTGACGTGCGCAGACTCGTCGCCGCCGCACATGCGGCCGGTGCGCTTGTCGCCGTCGACAACACGCTTGCCACCCCTCTCGGCCAGCGCCCTCTGGAGCTGGGCGCGGACTTCTCGGTGGCCAGTGACACCAAGGGGACGACCGGTCACGGTGACATCCTGCTCGGCCATGTGACCTGCCGGGACCCGCAGCTCGCGGCCGGCGTACGGCGCTGGCGCAAGGTGGTCGGCGCGATTCCCGGACCCATGGAGGCCTGGCTCGCTCACCGCTCCCTGTCCACGCTCCAGCTGCGGATCGACCGGCAGTGCACCACCGCGCTCGCGCTCGCGGAGGCTCTTTCGCAGCGCGCCGAGGTGACGGGGCTTCGCTATCCGGGTCTGCTGGGCGACCCCTCGCATCGGATCGCCGTGCGACAGATGCGGCGCTTCGGTTCCGTGGTCTCCTTCGTGCTGGCGGACAAGGAGACCGCCGAGCGCTTCCTGGCGGGGCTTCGGCTGGTCGACGACGCGACGAGCTTCGGCGGCGTGCGCTCCACGGCCGAGCGCCGGGCCAGGTGGGGAGGCGACGCCGTACCGGAAGGCTTCGTCCGGTTCTCGGTCGGCGCCGAGGACCCGGCCGACCTGCTGGCGGACGTGGCACGCGCATTGGACGAAGCGGTGCGCTGAACATCCGGACGAAGCGGTGCGCTGATCGGCGCCACCGGGCGGCGCCGATCGGCGGGCGGCCCGGGACGGGCGTCGATCAGGCCGGCCCTGCAGACGGGTGGTCCGCTTCCCCCCGCGATGCGGACCTCACCGGTTCTCGGTGTACACGACCTATCGGCAAAGGTAGTTGCCGATCCGTCACCGTCCCCTTGCATGAACGACTGCCATTTGCCGGCATCTCCGTGGTGGGGGGGTGCGCGGGCGACGCGAAGGTGGCAGGTGCACCCACGGGCCTGGCGCTGCTGCGGACGTTCGCCACGGCGTACGCCCCTTCCCGAGGGCAGCCGCCACGGCTCGGCCCTCCCGGTCGGCCGTCACCTCGCAGGTCCGCGCACAGAGCGACACCCGGACGCCCGCTCGTCCCCCACACGGCCCCTGGAGTGCGCGGTGGTGCACGTCGGCCTCGCCACCCTTCCCCGCACCTCTGCCACACGCGTCGGAGCGTGATGCGCTCATGGACCGGCTCGGCTCTCGAGGGTGCCCCTGCTACGGGCGTACCTTTTCTTGTCGTGGGAGGGCCGGCACACCCTTCCCGCACCGTGCGCGGGCGCGCGAGTGACCGGCGCGTGCCGCCGTCGCCTGGTGGCCGTCGGCCCGGATGCGTTTCAAGCCGGGTTTCCTGGGCCACTCTCTTGCCATGACCGAACGCCCTGTGGTCAAGCGCACCGCCCGTGCCGTCCTGCTCGACGGTGACGACCTGATCCTCATCAAGCGCACCAAGCCCGGGGTCGATCCCTACTGGGTCACGCCAGGTGGCGGGGTCGAGCCGGAGGACGCCACCGTCATCGACGCTCTGCACCGCGAGGTCGACGAGGAGCTCGGTGCCAAGATCGTCGACGTCGTACCGTGCTTCGTGGATACCGTCGAACACATCGAGGGCGGTGGCATCACAGGAGTGAAGGTCCAGCACTTCTTCGTGTGCCGCCTCGAGTCGATGGACCCGTCACGCCGCCATGGTCCCGAGGTCGACCAGCCGTGCGGCGAATACGAGATCGTACGCGTGCCCTTCAGCCGGGTCGGAATCGCGGCCGTCCATCTGGTGCCGCTGTCCCTGCGCCACTACCTCGACGGAAACATCGAGGGCGTACGGGCACTGCAAGCTTCTGACCTCGGCTGATACCGGCTGATCCGCTCGCCCTGGGCCCCCTCTCCACTCGAAGGGTGCGCGTACCGCCGGCACACGCGGAGACCTCCACCGGACGACCGGCGTCGTGCTGCCGATCGCTGTGTTTCACGTGAAACGACGTGTTTCACGTGAAACCCGTTGACACGGCCGACGCCTACGGAGGTCGGCGGGGCCGCCGGGCGGACGGGTGCACGCTCACTGCGCGCCACCGATGACAGACACCGTCGAGCCGTGGGCCGGTGGACCGCTCGCGGCGGTGTCCCGGCCGACGGCCCCACGGTGGAGGTGCCGGACCGGCACTGATTCAGCTCTGTCCGGAAGTGGCCGGAACCGGCTCGGGGCTGCGCCCGGCGACCACCCGGCTGCGCGTTTCCGTGCGGCGCTCCAGGGTGCCGGAGACGAGCGCGAGAAGGAGGGCCGCTGCGGCCAGAGCGGCACCCACCCAGTTGGGGGCGGTGTAGCCGTAGCCGGCTGCGATGACCACGCCTCCGAGCCAGGCCGAGAGCGCGTTTCCGAGGTTGAAGGCACCGATGTTCACGGCCGACGCAAGGGTAGGAGCACCCGCGGCCTGGTCCAGGACGCGCTTCTGCAACGGGGGAACCGTCGCGAAGCCCAGACCACCGACAAGGAAGATCGTCACCGCAGCGGCGAACTTGTCGTGAGCCGTAAGAGTGAACAGGGCCAGGACGACGGCGAGGGATCCGAGTGACACGTACAGCATCGGCATCAGACGGCGGTCGGCGAACCTGCCCCCGATCAGATTGCCCCCGACCATGCCGAGCCCGAAGAGGACCAGCAGCCAGGTGACGGAGGACGACGCGAAGCCGGCGGTCTCGGTCATCATCGGAGTGATGTAGGTGATGGCCGCGAAGACCCCACCGAAGCCCAGCACCGTCATTGCCATGGCGAGCAGCACCTGGACGTTGCGGAACGCTGCCAGCTCAGGGCGGATCCGTACACCCTGGGGCTTCGGCTGCTCAGGGACGAGCTTCGCCACCCCGCCCAGACCCAGGACCCCCAGCCCCGCGACCACAAGAAAGGTGACCCTCCAGCCGGCGCTCTGACCGACGAACGTGCCGAGCGGGACGCCGACGACGTTGGCCACGGTGAGTCCCGTGAACATCATGGCGATCGCACCGGCCTTCTTCTCCGGAGCCACCAGATCCGCCGCCACGACCGATCCGATGCCGAAGAAGGCGCCGTGGGCGAGCGAGGCGATCACCCGTCCGGCGACCATCACGCCGAAGACGGGGGCGAGGGCGGACACCACGTTTCCCACGATGAAGAGGCCCATGAGGAGCATCAGCATGCGCTTGTGGGTGAACCGGGTGCCCAGCAAGGTCATCAGCGGCGCACCGAGGACCACCCCGAGGGCATAGCCCGTGACCAGGAGCCCTGCGGTCGGGATCGACACCTGGAAGTCCGCCGCGACGTCAGGAAGCAACCCCATGATCACGAACTCGGTGGTTCCGATACCGAATGCCCCGATGGCGAGGGCGAGAAGCGCGAGCGGCATGAGTAACACCTTCCTTGAAAGTTGCGTATGCGCTTTACGAGCGTAGACAATAATTGCAGACGCTCACTAATTGCAAGCGCGGGCTATTGCGTTCGTGCCCTATCCTGGGGGTGCAAGGAGGTCCCGTGCGTACGGAGGAGAGACCCATGACCGCGACCGATCCCGCGCTGACCGCCCTCTCCCAGAGCTGGTGCGCCCTCTCCCTGCTCCACGGAAAGATCGAGGCGCGCATCGAGCGGGCTCTGCAGTCGCACCACGGCCTCAGCGTGCGCGAGTACTCGCTGCTCGACGTGTTGAGCCGGCAGCACAGCGGGACGGGCGGCCACCTCCAGATGAAGCAGGTGGCCGACGCGGTGGTACTCAGCCAGAGCGCCACCACCCGGCTGGTCACCCGGCTCGAGGACCGCGGTCTGCTCACCCGATATCTGTGCGACACGGACCGGCGGGGCATCTACACCGATGTCACCCCAGCCGGTCTCGCCCTGCTCGATGCCGCCCGACCGACCAACGACACGGCCCTGCGCGACGCCCTGGACGAAGCGGCGAGGAATCCCGAACTGGCCCCGCTCGTGCGTACGGTCGAGGCGCTCAACGCGCCCGCGTGACCGTGCGGGTTGCGTAGTCTGCTGATCATGAGCGATCTCGAGATACGTCCCGCCGCACTCGTCGACCTCCCGGCCATCGTGGCCATGCTCGCCGACGATCCTCTCGGGGCTCAGCGCGAGTCGCCGGACGACCTCACGCCGTACCACGCGGCCTTCCGCAGGCTCGCGGATGATCCCAACCAGCATCTGGTCGTCGCCGCGCGCGAGGAGCGCGTCGTGGGTACCCTCCAGCTCACCGTCGTACCAGGGCTCTCCCGCCGCGGAGCGACCCGCTCCATCGTCGAAGCCATCCGCATTCACGCCGACGAACGCGGAGGCGGCCTCGGTACCCAGCTGATCCAGTGGGCGGTGGACGAATCCCGGCGCCAGGGGTGCCAGCTGGTCCAGCTGACGTCCGACGCCTCCCGGACCGATGCCCACCGCTTCTACGAGCGGCTCGGATTCACCGCCAGCCACGTAGGCTTCAAACTCACCCTCTGAGTCCCAGCGGCGCGTCGGCCGCATCCGGAGAACGAGAGGACAGCGTGCACCGCATCGATGACGAACAGCGCCGTACCAGGCTCGGCAGACGTCACCTGCTGGCCCCCTCGGTGCGCACCACCTCCGCAGTGACGGTGGCGGACGCACTCGTGGCCCTGCACGCCACGGATGCCGCCACGGTCCACCTCTCCGCATGCGCCAGGCTGTCGCGGCCCCAGGTGGAGGCGGTGGAGCGCGCCCTGTACGAGGACGTCTCGCTCGTTCGGCTCCTCGCGATGCGCAACACGTTGTTCACCGTCTCCGGTGAACTGGCACCGTTCGTCGACGCGGCGAACGCGCGGGCGGTGGCGGTGAAGGAGCGCCGCACCCTCCTCAAGCGCCTGCGGGAAGACGGCAACGGCCTCGATGAACACTGGCTCAGCGAGGTCGAAGAGGCCGCCGTCACCGAGCTGACCGCCCGGGGTCGGGCGACGGGAAGCGAGCTGTCGGCAGCGGTCCCCGCACTCCGCACCAAGATCACGGTCTTCCCCGGCACCAAGCAGGAGACGGTGCAGGGTGTCGCCTCCAGGGTCATCCGCCTGCTGGCCGCCGACGGCCGCATCCGACGCGACCGGCCACTCGGTTCCTGGACGTCCAGCCAGTTCCGCTGGACGGCAGCGGAGGCGTGGGCGCCCACGAAGACGGCCGAGGCGCAGGCAGAGCTGACACGGCGGTGGCTCCGCTCCTACGGCCCCGCCACAGAGGCCGACCTGAAGTGGTGGACCGGGTGGGGCCTGCGGGAGACGCGAAAGGCGCTGGCTGCCGCAGGTGGGCAGGAAGTCCTCCTCGACAACGGGGCCACCGGCTGGGTCGCCCCCGGCGACGTGGCCCCCGAACCGCCCCTGGAGCCCTGGATCGCTTTGCTCCCCAGCCTCGATCCGAGCGCCATGGGCTGGGCCGACCGCGGCTTCCACCTGCCTTCCCACCACCGGGCCGCGCTCTTCGACCGCGCCGGAAACATCGGCCCCACGGTGTGGTGGAACGGATCCGTCGTGGGCGGATGGGCGCAACGCGCAGACGGCGAAATCGTGTGGCGGCTCCTGTCCGACGTGGGGCGGGACGCCTCGCACCTCATCGAGGCGGAGGCGTCGCGGCTCGCTTCATGGGTGGGTGAGGCCCGGGTCACCCCCCGCTTCCGTACTCCTCTGGAACGCGAACTGACGTCCTGAGCAGGGCGGCTGATGTCGGGCGGGGCTGTGCGTGGCGCGGTAGGTGTTTCACGTGAAACAGCGGAGCTGCCGCCCGATCGGACTCAGGGAGCGAGCCCCTGCCAGCCGGCCCCGTCGACACCACCGGGGATGGCGGCCGACGCGTCGTAGGGCTCCCGCGTGAAGACGAACGATCCCAGGTCGAGGTGGTCCACCGTGCCGTCCTCGGCCCGCCTCACCTGCAGCGTCTCGCCTGCGTAGTACCCGTCAAGGCCGACCCAGGTCCCGTCCGGGCGTGCCTCGAAACGAGCGCCCCGACCGGCACCGCGCAACGGCCGCAGTTCGAGCCCTCGGCCCGCAAGGAGCTTCAGGGTGTGCACCTGGGTGCCCCAGTACCAGGGACCCGTCAGCGCGAGCAGTTCGTCGTCGACCTCGGGCAACGGTCTCCAGGGTTCGGGGATCCTGGGTTCCGCGTCGGCAACGATTCCCACGAGATCCGCGGCGATCGTACTGACGAGCGGGCCGGAAGTGGCATTGGTGAGCACGACAGCGGCGACGTCGTCCTCGACGCTGAACCACAGCGCCGCCAGGAACCCCGGCAGTGACCCCGAGTGGCCCAGGAGCGTACGCCCGGCCACTCGGAGGACCTGGAGGCCGAGACCGTACGCGCCGTCCCGGTCACCCGCTTCGGACGGTGCTGCCGGAGCGCGCATCTCTTGCACCGACGAGGCACTCAGCACGCGGTCGTCTCCTCGTTCGAGGAACGAAGCAAAGCGAAGAAGGTCCGTGGTCGTGGACCAGAGCTGCCCGGCGGGGGCCATCAGCCCGAGGTCCTCGGCCGGCTCGGAAAGCATGACGTCGGCCCACGGGTGCACGGCCCAGCCGCCCGCGTGCGGGTCCTGGGCCTGCGGAGTCGTACGGTCCATTCCCAGGGGCTCAAGAATCTCGCGACGCAGCACCTCGGCCCAGGAATCACCGCGCACTCTCTCGACGAGGGCTCCGAGCAGCGTGTAACCGGGGTTCGAGTAGTGGTGCCGTCGGCCGGGGGGATGCATCCGCGGCTGCTCACCGAGAACGTCGGCGAGTGTCGGCCGGGTCGTCCCGGGTGTCCTTTCCCACCACGGCGCGGGGGTCTCCGCCGCCAGACCCGCGCTGTGGGCCAGAAGCTGGTGGATGGTCACCTCGCCGGCTCCCGCGTCGGGGAGGTGTTTCTCCAGCGGGTCGTCCAGATCGAGCAGCCCTTCGTCGCGCAGGCGCAGTACCAGCACTGCGGTCAACGTCTTGGTGATCGAGCCGATTCTGAACTGGGTGTCGCCGTCGGGCGCATGGCCGTCCACGCATGTACGCGAGCCGCTCCAGACGATCCGGCCGCCTCGCTGCACTGCGGCGACGAGCGAGGGGGTCCGTCCTTCGGCCTGTGCGGTGGCGATGCGGTGAAGCAGGGCCCGGCTCGACGCGGGCAGCAGTTCTTCGGATGAGGTCATGGTCAAGGACTACCCTCGCGATGGCCGCCTGGCCAGCACTTTTCACTGCCGGAAACGCGTGCACCCGGTGCGCTCGGGGTAGCGTACGGCGGCGTCCCGGCCAGGCGCCTTCCCGCGCCCGCACAGCGAGAGGCGGTTCCGGTGGAGATCACGGTGCAGTGGATCAGGACGTCCTGGACCAAGCACTCCAGGGGCGGTGAGGCCGCTGCCCGCAGGAATTCGGCGCCGAGGGGGTTCTTGGTGTCACCGGTGCCGTCTTCCTTCGCCCAGGTTATCCAGATGTCCGAGCGTGACGGTTTCGAGCCGCACGAGGGCGAGAAGGACGTGCGCCAGGTCGGACTCAGTCTGCGGGACGAGGGCGATCGGCTCCGGGTGCTGGCCCGTGTAGAGCAGTTGTTCGGGTTGCCACCGCGCCCGCGGCGGCCGCCGGCGGTGCGTCTGGTCCCGGGGCAGTGGGTTCGTTGGCAGCTGAACTATCGGTTCAGTAGTGCCGCCGGCATACGGGACTGGTCGTACTGGCTCGACACGTTCAACGTTGCCTATGGGCCCGTCGGCCCGAAGGTGTTCCTGTCAGAGCCGACCCTCCTGGTCGATGAGTGCGGTCCTGTTCGATAGCCGTCCGTCGGCGATCGGCCGGTCATGGGGTCTGCGGAGGCGGGCGGCCACGAGGCGACAGGCATGCCGGTCTTGAGGGTGTTGCCGTCTGTTCGAGCGCCGTCGATGTCGCTCAGAGCGTCCTCACGGCTTGTCCGGCCCGGCTGGGGCGGAGTGCATCGCCCCGGCGGGGGCGGATGGAGAGCGGAACGTCCACATGCCGTCCCCCGGGAAGCGAACTGGGCGTGGAGGACTGCCGCGTGGCGGACGTGAACCGGCCGCGCTTCCGAAGCTGCACCGCTCTCCCACGCCCACCCCACAAGGTGAACGAGACCCTGGCCGACGCACGGGCCAGCCGACTCCCACAGGTGCTCCGGCGTGATGGGGCTGCCCGCTTCCTTCCCGCCTCCGGCGTCCGGAACATCGGCAACTTCCGCGCACCGATGTCGTATCCGACATCCGTCCGACATCGACCTTGAGATCTCGGCACGAAGAATGAGGCCCTACGAGCACTGGAGGTTCTCAGCCTCGATGTCATGTGATCGCCCGCGCCACCAGCGGCTCCGGCCCGCTCTCAATCGGATGGCACGACTCCGGATCCCCGGTCGCGTGGCAGATCCTCTCGGCTGCGGTGCTTCCGCAGAGCACGGTCGAGTGGCGCTCGCAGGGCGGGCGAGGTCAGTTCCAGGTCACGGTTGTCGCGCCCGTCGAGCATGTGGTCGAGCCAGCGTTCATACCAGGCCAGGAAGTCGGTGGCCGACGAGACGTCGGGGCCCCAGAAGCCGTCGGCGTTTCCGGTGGCGACGCGACCGGCCAGAGGACCGGTGATGCCGACAAGCACCAGGTCGGTGCACCCCGCCTCGACGATGTGCAGGAAAAGGTCACCTCGGTGAGGAGGGCCGCCGGCGAACGTGAACCCCCTAGGGCGGCCAGGCTCGCCGCGGGGGTCCATCGTGAACAGCCGACACGACTGCAACGGCAGTAGGCCGTAGAAGGGCGAGGCTCCGCCCCCGCCCAGTGTGGTCAGGAAGCTGCGGTAGGACTCGGGCAGTTCGATGTGATGGTCGGCCTCGAACTCGGCGACCTTCGTGTCCGGCAACGGGGGTTCGAGGCGGTGCTTCTCTTCGCCGAAGGAATGGCTTCGCATCGCGGCATAGGGCACCCTGGCCAGTTTGCGTCGGGTGCGGGCGATTCGGGAGTCCATGCGAACTCTTCTCTCCGTCCTCCCGCAAACTACCTGCTCACTGGCATGGAGGTCACCGAGGTGATCAGCTGCCCGTAAGCCGGCGGTGCCCCGTGTCACGCACTGGGACCCTCTCGCCAGAACGAGTGAGGGCGGTGGACAGCGGTTCTCAATCCCGTGCCGGTTCGGCCGGTCAGACGTCATGACGACTGAGCAAATGACACGGAATGTGAGAACCCGCAGCGCGCAGGGTCAGGTCTGGGCCATGTCCACGAAGCGGGAGTAGTGGCCCTGGAAAGCCACCGTGATCGTCGCCGTGGGGCCGTTACGGTGCTTGGCCACGATCAGGTCGGCCTCACCCGCGCGCGGTGACTCCTTCTCGTACGCGTCCTCACGGTGCAGCAGGATCACCATGTCGGCGTCCTGCTCGATGGAACCGGACTCACGCAGGTCGGAGACCATCGGCTTCTTGTCCGTGCGCTGCTCGGGGCCACGGTTCAGCTGGGACAGCGCGATGACGGGGAGCTCCAGCTCCTTGGCGAGGAGTTTGAGGTTTCGGGACATGTCCGAGACTTCCTGCTGCCGGCTCTCGGCACGCTTGGCGCCGCCGGACTGCATCAGCTGCAGATAGTCGATGACCACCAGCTTGAGATCGTTGCGCTGCTTGAGGCGGCGGCACTTCGCCCGGATCTCCATCATGGACAGGTTCGGGGAGTCGTCGATGTACAACGGTGCCGCCGAGACGTCCGGCATGCGCCGCGCCAGTCGCGTCCAGTCCTCGTCCGTCATCGTGCCGGAGCGCATGTGGTGCAGCGCGACCCTGGCTTCGGCGGACAACAGGCGCATGGCGATCTCGTTGCGTCCCATCTCGAGGGAGAAGATCACGCTCGGCAGGTTGCTCTTGATCGAACAGGCACGGGCGAAGTCCAGGGCGAGTGTGGACTTACCCATGGCGGGCCGGGCCGCGATGACGATCATCTGGCCCGGGTGCAGACCGTTGGTCAAGGCATCGAGATCGGTGAACCCCGTCGGCACCCCGGTCATCTCGCCGCTGCGCGAACCGATGGCCTCGATCTCGTCGAGCGCACCCTCCATGATGTCGCCGAGCGGCAGGTAGTCCTCGCTGGTGCGCTGCTCGGTGACGGCGTAGATCTCGGCCTGCGCCGAGTTGACGATCTCGTCCACGTCGCCGTCGGCCGCATACCCCATCTGCGTGATCTTCGTACCGGCCTCGACGAGGCGCCGAAGCACGGCACGCTCGTGGACGATCTCGGCGTAGTACGAAGCGTTGGCCGCGGTCGGCACCGACTGGACCAGCGTGTGGAGATAGGGGGCTCCACCGACCTTCGTGATCTCACCGCGTTTGACCAGCTCGGCCGCCACCGTGATCGGGTCGGCCGGCTCGCCCTTGGCATACAGGTCGAGGATCGCCGTGTAGACGGTCTCGTGGGCCGGACGGTAGAAGTCGTGCCCCTTGATGATCTCCACGACGTCGGCGATGGCGTCCTTGGACAGCAGCATGCCGCCGAGGACGGACTGCTCCGCGTCGAGATCCTGCGGGGGGACCCGCTCGAAGCCGGACGAACCACTGTCCCAGCCGCTCTCCCGCCCTCGCTCGTGCTGCTCCTCGCGCCCTCTGCCGCCCTCTCCACGGCGCTGACGGGACACAGGCAGACGGTCGCTGGGACCGACATCGGCCCAGGGGTCGTCCAACGGCTCGGGAATGCTCACCCGGCCACCTCCTCCCGTCCGCTTCGCGGACCTAGCCGTGCCACTCTTTCTTACGGCACGGCACCGACAAACAAGACGCCCGACTCCGATTCCGGCGCGTCAAGTTCTGCGGACTTCCAGGCCGGAACGGAGTGCGGGCGCCGCACCACGGTAGGCCGGTCCGCACCGTCAGCCAATCCGGTTATCCACAGGGCATGTGGATGACCAACCAGATGCTGTGGAGAACTCGCCGGATCCTGTGCACGGATCGGGGGACAGCACTGTGGACAAACTCATATCCCCACGCCAGGAACCACGCTGACCTGCGACTTCTCCATCCACCGGCTGTGGGGGAGAAAAACTTTTCCGCTTCTCTCAAGATCACCTGAAGCGGTCGGCGGCGCCGGTGCGGACCGTGCCAAAAGTAAGGACTCCTACCGCATTGCATCTCTTACCTGTGGAAGATTAGATTGGCACGCATGACCCAGGCCCCCGCGACCCCACCACCGTCCCGCCGTCGGCATGACCGCGAGATCATCGCCCTCGCTGTACCAGCCTTCGGCGCGCTCGTGGCCGAGCCCCTCTTCGTCATGGTCGACAGCGCCATCGTCGGCCATCTCGGCACCTCACAGTTGGCCGGCCTGGGAGTCGCGGCCGCCCTGCTGACCACCGCGGTGAGCATCTTCGTCTTTCTCGCCTACGCCACCACCTCGGCGGTTGCCCGCCGGGTCGGCGCGGGGGACCTTCCCGCCGCGATACGCCAAGGCATGGACGGCATCTGGCTCGCACTGCTGCTCGGCGCTGCGGTTGTCGCCGTCACACTCCCCTCGGCCCCCTGGCTGGTCCAGGCATTCGGGGCATCCGACACGGCCGCGCCGTACGCCACCACCTACCTGCGGATCTCCAGTCTCGGCATCCCCGCGATGCTCGTCGTACTCGCGGCGACCGGCGTGCTGCGCGGCTTGCAGGACACCAAAACACCTCTGTACGTGGCCATCGGCGGCTTCACGGCCAACGCGGTTCTCAATGTGGGGCTCGTGTACGGGGCCGGCCTGGGCATCGCCGGATCGGCCTGGGGCACCGTCATCGCCCAGGCGGGCATGGCACTCGTCTATCTGGTTGTCGTGGTGCGCGGGGCCCGGCGGCACGGGGCCTCCCTGCGCCCCGACAGCGCAGGGATCCGCGCCAGCGCACAGGCGGGTGTTCCGCTCCTGGTCCGTACGCTCTCCCTGCGCGCGGTCCTGATGATCGCCACCGCCGTCGCCGCACGGCTGGGCGACACCGAGATCGCCGCGCACCAGATCGTCCTGTCCCTCTGGAGCCTTACGGCCTTCGCGCTCGACGCCATCGCCATCGCAGGGCAAGCCATCATCGGCCGCTACCTCGGCGCGAACGATGCCAAGGGTGCCCGGGAAGCCTGTCGACGCATGGTCCAGTGGGGCATCGCCTCCGGCGTGGTCCTCGGGGTGTTGATCGTCCTGGCCAGGCCCCTGTTCGTGCCGATCTTCACGGACGACAGCAACGTCCGGGACACGCTTCTCCCGGCACTGCTTGTCGTGGCTCTCTCCCAGCCCGTCGCCGGAGTGGTCTTCGTCCTGGACGGCGTACTCATGGGGGCTGGTGACGGCCGTTATCTCGCCGGGGCCATGCTCCTGACCCTGGCGGTGTTCGCCCCGGTGGCGCTCCTGATCCCCAGCTTCGGGGGCGGCCTCACCGCACTGTGGTGGGCCATGGCGCTGATGATGACGGTCCGGCTGGGAACGCTCTGGCTACGGACGCGCTCGGGCCGGTGGATCATCACCGGCGCCACGCGCTGAACAGCGGTCACCGACTGGGAGCCGAGGGACGGGCTCGGTGAGCGGGGCCCCTGCCCGGCTGTGGTCCCCGACGGGCCGTTTCACGTGAAACAGCCTCCCGGCGCTCGGACCCCCGGCTTCCCGGCTCCCCGGCTCCCCGGCTCCCCGGCTCCCCGGCTCCCCGGACGATCCGACACCACAGTGATACCGGGGAACCCACGGCACTCACGGCATGACGCCCGCCGGGACACCCTGGCGCACGACGAAGGACCGCACCCAAAGGTGCGGCCCTTCACCTAGCTCTGCTGAGCTGTGCCCTTAGGCAGCAACGACCTCGATACCGAGCTTCGCGGCAACCTCGGGGTGCAGACGGACGGACACCTGGTGCCCACCCAGCGTCTTGATCGGCGAGCCGAGCTCGACGCGACGCTTGTCGACGTCCGGACCGCCGGCGGACTTGATCGCCGAGGCGATGTCGGCCGGGGTGACGGAGCCGAAGAGACGGCCGGCGTCGCCGGAGCGAACAGCCAGACGCACCTTCACGGCCTCGAGCTTGGCCTTGATCTCGTTGGCCTGCTCGATCGTCGCGATCTCGTGGATCTTGCGGGCGCGGCGGATCTGCGCCACGTCCTTCTCGCCACCCTTGGTCCAGCGGATGGCGAAGCCACGCGGAACCAGGTAGTTACGGGCGTACCCGTCCTTGACGTCCACGACGTCGCCGGCGGCACCGAGGCCAGTGACCTCGTGGGTGAGGATGATCTTCATGATTCGGTCACCCTTCCCTTATCGCGCGGTGGACGTGTAGGGCAGCAGCGCCATCTCACGGCTGTTCTTGACTGCCGTGGCGACGTCACGCTGGTGCTGCGTGCAGTTGCCGGTGACGCGGCGGGCACGGATCTTGCCACGGTCGGAAATGAACTTCCGCAGCATGTTCGTGTCCTTGTAGTCCACGTACTGGGTCTTGTCCTTGCAGAACGCGCAGACCTTCTTCTTAGGCTTGCGCACAGGCGGCTTCGCCATGGTGTTTCTCCTGTGTGATCAAGAAGTGGGGTACGAGCAGCCCTTAGAAGGGAGGCTCGTCCGAGTAGCCGCCGCCGGAACCGCCGGAACCGCCGGAGCTTCCGCCCCAGCCGCCTCCGCCGCCCTGCTGACCCCCGCCCTGCTGACCGCCGGCCGACGAACCGGTCGCCCACGGGTCGTCGGCGGGAGCACCGCCGCCGCCCTGCTGGCCACCGCCACCGGGACCGCCGCCCCAGTTGCCGCCGCCCTGCTGGCCACCGCCGTAACCACCCTGGCCGCCGCCCTGGCCACCTCGACCTGTCGTCTTGGTGACCTTGGCCGTGGCGTTCTTCAGGCTGGGGCCGACTTCCTCGACGTCCAGCTCGTAGACCGTGCGCTTGACGCCCTCACGGTCCTCGTAGGACCGCTGCTTCAGCCGGCCCTGCACGACGACGCGCATGCCTCGCTGAAGCGACTCCGCGACGTTCTCCGCCGCCTGACGCCAGACCGAGCAGGTGAGGAACAGGCCTTCGCCGTCCTTCCACTCATTGGTCTGCCGGTCGAAGATGCGGGGAGTGGACGCGACACGGAACTTCGCGACCGCCGCACCGGACGGGGTGAAGCGCAGCTCGGGGTCGTCGACGAGATTGCCGACGACCGTGATGACGGTCTCGCCTGCCATGGGTGAACCTCTCGGCGGGGATTGCTTCTGGCTGCTTGCTACTCGAACCCGATGACCGCTGAGCTAGACGCTCAGTGGATCTCGGGACGGAGGACCTTGGTCCGGAGGACCGACTCGTTCAGGTTCATCTGTCGGTCGAGCTCCTTGACAACCGCAGGCTCGGCCTGCAGGTCGATGACCGAGTAGATGCCCTCAGGCTTCTTCTTGATCTCGTAAGAGAGACGACGACGGCCCCAGGTGTCGACCTTCTCGACCTTTCCGTTGCCCTCACGGACGACGGAGAGGAAGTTCTCGATCAACGGGGAGACTGCGCGCTCCTCGAGATCGGGGTCGAGGATGACCATCACCTCGTAGTGACGCATGTGTAACCCACCTCCTTTGGACTCAGCGGCCACGGTCGTTCCGTGGCAGGAGGGTCGTGATGCGTGAGCATCAGTGTCTCCGAGTAAAACAGCCGCCACTGACAACGCCCTTCCGGGAAACCGAGGGGGGTCGTCGTGCCGACTCAGGGCAGACACCGGTGCAGACCGTACAGACTACCCGCAGACCGCCTTCCGGTTGAAATCCGGTGTTCAGGGAGCAGAATCGAGACAGACGCGGTGTGAGAGGCACTACATTGCACCGCCCTCTCGGCCTGGAGGTGCTTCATGGCACAGACAGTTCGTTCCCCCGGCAGGCGGCACGCTCCCGCCCGGGACTCCGGCAGGCGCCGGCCCACGGGTTCCCTCTTCGCGACGGACGGCAGACCGCATCCGCTGCAGGAGACCCTGATGGTGGTGACCGGGGTGCTGGGAATCCTCGCCTTCGTGACGGCGATGTTCCACAGCCTGCACCTGGTCAGCTCGTGGGCAGGACTGATCGGCATCCTGACGGGCGCCTACGGGCAGTACATCTCCAGGACCACCTGGGAGCGGTTCGGTCTGATCATGGGCCTCGGCTCCTCCGCCGTGGGCTTCTACCTCGGCATGGCGCACGGCGGCCTCTTCGGTGGCGTGATCGCCTGAGCGGCAGCGCCGCGACCGGCCCGCCGCCCACCCCCGCGCAGCGCTCCGGCAGGCGATCCCGGACAGTGGACACCCGGTCCGGTCCCGACGGGCCAGACCGGGCACCCGTCGGTCACAGTAGGCTTCGGCGCGAGAGCCGGAGCCCCTGACCGATGGGGACACACCTGCCGAGGAGCGCCCCGCATGAGCCTGACCCTGAGGACCATCAGCCGAGAGCAGCATCTGGCGTACATCCAGAGTCTGCCCTCGGCCAGTCACTGCCAGGTCCCGGCGTGGGCGGACGTGAAGACCGAATGGCGCTCGGAGAGCCTGGGCTGGTTCGACCGGAGTGGCGAGATCGTCGGCGCCGGCCTGGTGCTGTACCGGCAGCTACCCAAGATCAAGCGCTACCTCGCGTACCTTCCCGAGGGCCCGGTCATCAACTGGTACGCCCCCAATCTGGACGACTGGCTCCGGCCCATGCTCGCCCACCTGAAGCAGCAGGGTGCCTTCTCGGTGAAGATGGGCCCCCCCGTCGTCATCCGCCGCTGGGACTCGGCCGCGATCAAGTCGGGCATCCAGGACCCTGACGTGAAGCGCCTGCGGGACGTGGAGGCCAGCCACATCGAGCCGCGCGCCTTCGAGGTCGCGGACCGGCTGCGGAAGATGGGCTGGCAGCAGGGCGAGGACGGCGGAGCCGGTTTCGGCGACGTACAGCCCCGCTACGTCTTCCAGGTCCCGCTGGCCAACCGTTCGCTGGAGGACGTCCTCAAGGGCTTCAACCAGCTGTGGCGGCGCAACATCAAGAAGGCCGACAAGGCGGGCGTCGAGGTCGTCCAGGGCGGCTACGAGGACCTCGCGGAATGGCAGCGGCTCTACGAGATCACCGCGGTGCGCGACCACTTCCGGCCGCGTCCGCTCTCGTACTTCCAGCGCATGTGGACGGTGCTCAACAACGAGGACCCCAACCGCATGCGCCTGTACTTCGCCCGGCACAACGGCGTGAACCTCTCCGCCGCCACGATGCTCGTCGTCGGAGGGCACGTCTGGTACTCGTACGGCGCGTCCGACAACATCGGACGGGAGGTACGGCCCTCGAACGCGATGCAGTGGCGGATGCTGCGCGACTCCTACGCGATGGGTGCCACCGTCTACGACCTGCGTGGCATCAGTGACTCGCTGGACGAGACGGACCACCTCTTCGGGCTGATCCAGTTCAAGGTCGGCACGGGCGGCGAGGCCGTCGAGTACGTCGGCGAGTGGGACTTCCCCCTCAACAAGCTGCTGCACAAGGCGCTCGATATGTACATGTCGCGCCGCTGAGCAGCCCCGTCCCCGTCCCAGCCCTTCTCCTCCTCCTTTTCCTCCTTTCGATTCCTTCCGATTCCACCGCAGCCACCAGAAAGGTTCCGGGCCGGCCATGGCGCTCTCCCTCTACGTCGACACCGCGCGCTGGCGGGCGCACCAGAAGTCGGTGCTCGACCAGTTCCCCGGTCTCGTGCCCGTCTGCAAGGGCAACGGCTACGGCTTCGGCCACGAGCGGCTGGCCGACGAGGCCATCCGCTTCGGTTCCGACACGCTGGCGGTCGGCACCACGTACGAGGCCGCCCGCATCAAGGACTGGTTCAGCGGTGACCTGCTGGTGCTGACGCCCTTCCGCAGGGGCGAGGAGCCCGTGCCGCTGCCCGACCGGGTGATCCGCTCCGTCTCCTCCGTGGACGGCGTGCACGCCCTGGTGGGAGCGCGGGTGGTCATCGAGTGCATGAGCTCGATGAAGCGCCACGGGGTGAAGGAGGAGGAGCTGGGCCTGCTGCACGCCGCGATCGAGGACGTGCGCCTCGAAGGCTTCGCTCTGCACCTCCCGCTGGACCGCACGGACGGTTCGGACGCGGTCGAGGAGGTCATCGCCTGGATGGACCGGCTGCGCGCGGCCCGGCTTCCGCTCCACACCATGTTCGTCAGCCATCTGCGGGCGGAGGAGCTGGCCCGGCTGCAGCAGCAGTTCCCGCAGACCCGCTTCCGCGCCCGCATCGGCACGCGTCTGTGGCTCGGTGACCACGAGGCGACCGAGTACCGCGGCGCGGTGCTCGACGTGACGCCGGTCGTCAAGGGCGACCGGTTCGGCTACCGCCAGCAGAAGGCCGCCTCGGACGGCTGGCTGGTGGTCGTCGCCGGGGGGACGTCCCACGGTGTCGGGCTGGAGGCCCCCAAGGCCCTGCACGGGGTGATGCCGCGGGCCAAGGGGGTCGCACGCGCGGGTCTCGCCACGGTCAACCGCAATCTGTCGCCGTTCGTCTGGTCGGGCAAGCAGCGCTGGTTCGCCGAGCCTCCGCACATGCAGGTGTCGATCCTGTTCGTGCCCTCGGACGCGCAGGAGCCGAAGGTGGGCGACGAACTGGTGGCCCATCTGCGCCACACGACCACCCAGTTCGACCGCCTCGTGGACCGGTAACCGCAGGTCAGCCGAGGGCCGCTCCGCCTGCCGGGTGCCGGTCCCCGCCCGGCTCCCCGGCCTCAGGGTCTGTGCCGGGGCGGGCACGGTCCACCATCCGCCGCAGCGACACCTTGTCCGGGGCCCCGTCGAGCACCCCGCCCGACGGGTCGTCCGCTCCGTCGCGCCGTACCGGATCGCGCTCGGGCATCAGGATGTCCCTGACGATCACGGCGCAGAGGTACAGGGTGCCCAGGAGGTGCAGGGCGATCACGACCTGGTAGCCCTCCTGGGGCAGTCCCTGGTGCTTGTCGCCGCTCGTGGTGTACGCGAGGTACAGCCAGATCCCCAGGAAGTACACGACCTCGCAGGCCTGCCAGACGAGGAAGTCCCGCCAGCGCGGCCTGGCCAGCGCGGCCAGCGGGATCAGCCAGAGCACGTACTGCGGTGAGTAGACCTTGTTCGTGAGGATGAAGGCGGCCACCACCAGGAACGCGAGCTGGGCGAACCGCGGCCGGTGCCGGGCTCCCAGCGCCAGGCCCGCGATCCCCGCACACAGCACGATCATCAGCAGCACGGAGGCCGTGTTCACGGTGTCCACGCCGATGGGGCGTCCGGTGCGCTGGGTGATGATCAGCCAGAAGGAGCCGTAGTCGATCTGCCGTTCCTGGCTGAAGGTGTAGAACTTCTTCCAGCCCTCGGGCGCGTACAGCATGACCGGAAGGTTCACAGCCAGCCAGGCAGCCGCCGCGCCGAGCAGAGCGGACGTGTACTCCCGCCATCTGCCCGCCCGCCAGCACAGGACGAGCAGCGGCCCCAGGAGCAGCGCCGGGTACAGTTTCGCAGCCGTCGCCAGGCCGATGAGGACGCCGAAGGCGAGCACCCTGCCGCGGGACCACATCAGCATCGCCGCGGCCGTCAGCGCGACGGCGAACAGGTCCCAGTTGATCGTCGCGGTGAGCGCGAGCGCCGGTGCGAGGGCGACCAGGAGCCCGTCCCAGGGGCGGAGCCGGTGGGTGCGGGCGACGCACACCACGATGATCACGGCGCAGATCATCAGCATGCCCGCGTTGACCATCCAGTACATCTGTTCGTGCTGCTGCATGGAATCGGAGTCGGGGGTCGGCGTCAGCCAGGAGGCGATCTGCATGAACAGGCCCGTCAGGACCGGGTACTCGAGGTAGTCCATGTCGCCGCTGAGCCGGTCGGCGTAGGGGACGAGGCCCTCGGCGAAGCCGCGGCCGAGGTACAGGTGCGGGATGTCCGAGTAGCAGGCATGGGTGTACTGCGAGCTGGTCCCGCGGAACCAAGCCCAGTCGTAGCAGGGGATCTTCTGCACCATGCCGAGTGCGAACATCCCGATTGCCACGAGCACGACGACCCGTACCGGCGTGAGCGGTCCCGCTCCCAGGCGTGCCCAGCGGCCCACGGGGCCGCCGATCAGCTCGCTGCCGGCCGCGGCGATCTCGTCCTGCCGCGTCGGCCGTACGACGGGGCGCTCCTGGTGCACGCTCGTGTCCTCTGCGCTTGGCATGCCGCACATCCTGCCGTACCGGGCTGTGAGTGACACGTGGGCCGCCTGCGGGACACGAGAGGGCCGCCCGCACCTGGGGGGTGCGGGCGGCCCTCGTCACGCGTATCCGGCAGGTCCTGGGGGAGGCCGGAGGTCGGTACTACCCGCCGCCTCCGAAGAGCCCGCCGCCGTTGCCGTTGCCGTTGCCGTTGCCGCTCGTGGTTCCGGTCGATCCGTCGGTCGAGCCGTCGGTCGTCCCGGTGGTCGTTCCGGTGTCCGTCCCGCCGGTCGTGGTGTCGCCGGTCGTGGTCCCGCCGTTGGTGGTCCCGTCCGTGGTGCCGCCGTTGCCGTTCCCGGTGTTGGTGCCACCGTTGGGGTTCTGGCAGTCCCAGTCGAACGTGCCGCAGGTCTCCGTCGGTGTGGGGGACACGGTCGACGGCGTGGGCGCCGGCGGGGTGGGTGACTCGCTGGACTCGGACGGCGACGGGGTCGGGCTGGGGGTCGGGCTGGGACTGACCGCGCCGCCGCCGAACAGCTTCTCCCCGTACGGCTCGGGCTTGGGGAACTTGACGACCTTCATCCCCTTCACCGCCTCGGCCATGTAGTCGTGCCAGATGTGTGCGGGGAACGACGCACCGTGGATCTTGGCCTCGCCACCCGTGCCGAACATCTCCAGGAACTCGCGGTTCTTCTTCGTCTCGTCGTCGTCCATCCGGAACATGCTGACGGCCGTGGAGATCTGCGGGGTGTAGCCGACGAACCAGGCCGACTTGTTACCGTCCGTAGTACCGGTCTTGCCCGCCACGTCACGGCCGGGGAGCTGCGCGGGTGTACCGGTGCCGTTCTCCACGACGTTCTTCAGGACGTCGGTGACGTTGTCGGCGATGACCCGCTTCAAGGCGGTCTTGGTCACCGTCTCGTGCTGATAGATGACCTCACCCTTCTGCTTGACCTCGGTGACCGAGAAGGGGTCGTTCCGCTTACCGCTGGTGGCGAAGGTGGCGTACGCGCCGGCCATGCGGATGGCGCTCGGCGACGACGTGCCGATGGAGAACGACGGAACCTTCGAATCCGCCATGTACTCGTCGTCACGCAGACCCGCGGCGACGGCGACGTCCTTCACCTTGTCCGTACCGACGTCCATGCCCAGCTGCACGTAGGGGGAGTTGGCGGATTCCTGCATGGCGTACCGCAGGGTGATGTCACCGTAGGACTTACCGCCGTCGTTGGTCTGCAGCCACTGCTCTCCCTCAGCGTTCTGCCAGACGTCCCCGTTGTACAGCTTGATCTTCAGCTTGTTGTCGCCGTTGTACTGCGCCATGGGCGAGACAGGGGTCCGGTCCGTCTCGCTCTGCTCCGCGGGGAGCTTCGGATCGCGCTTCCCGTACTCCATGGCGGCGGCCAGCACGAAGGGCTTGAAGGTCGAACCGACCTGCGCGCCGGTCGCGTCGGCGTTGTTGGTGTAGTGCTTCGTCGCGTCCTGACCACCGTAGGTGGCGAGAATGGCCCCCGTCTCGGTGTCCACGGACGCCCCGCCGAACTCGACGTGCGTGTCCTTGTCCGGCCGCTTCTCCGGGTCGATCTTGGCCTTGTACACCTTCGTGACCGCGGCTTCGAGCGCCTTGACCTTCTTCTTGTCGAAGGTCGTGTGGATCTCGTAACCGCCCTGGGCCAGCTGCCGTTCGGTGACGCCCCGGTCGTTGTGCGCGAGGAAGTACTTCGTGGCCAGGTCCACCAGGTAACCCGTCTGGCCGCCCAGCTTGGCGTCCTTCTTCGGTTCGTGGGGCATGGGGAACGTCGTGTACTTGGCGCGCTCGGCCGCGCTCAGCCGGCTGTCCTTGACCTCTTCGTCGAGGATCCACTTCCAGCGCTTCTGCGCGCGTTCGGTGTTCTTCTCCCGCGTGGCCTGCACCGGGTCCACCTCGGGGGCGCCCGCCGGGTCGTAGTAGCTCGCACCCTTGAGCAGGCTCGCCAGGAAGGCGCACTCGCTCGCGTCCAGCGCCGTGGCGTCCTTGCCGTAGTACGCGCGTGCGGCGGCCTGCAGACCCGAGGCGCCGCGGCCGTAGTAGGAGATGTTGAGGTAGCCCTCCATGACCTTCTCCTTGCTCACGGTCCTGCCGACCTTGAGCGTGATGAAGAGCTCCTTGAACTTGCGGCTCAGCGTCTGGTCCTGCGTGAGCATCGAGTTCTTCACGTACTGCTGGGTGATCGTGGAACCGCCCTGCGTCTCACCGCCCTTGGCCATGTTCCAGAAGGCGCGGGCGATGCCCATGGGGTCGATGCCGTAGTCGTCCTTGAACGACTTGTTCTCGGCCGAGACGACCGCGCTCCGCATGGCCTTGGGGATCTGCTCGTAGCTGATCCACTGCCGGTTGACAGAACCGCCGGTGGCGACCATCTGCGTGTTGTCGGCCCAGTAGTAGACGTTGTTCTGCGCCAGGGCGTCCTTCTTCACCTCCGGCGTCGCGACGAGCGCGTACGCCACGCCGGCGGCGCCCATCATGAGGCCCAGGAAGCCCAGACACAGGCCGGAGACCAGCTTCCACGACGGCACCCAGCGGCGTACGCCGTACTTACCGGCCCGGGGGTAGTCGATGAAGCGCTTCTTGCCGGGGCGGCTTCCCGCCCGGCCACGCCCTTCCGGACCGCCGGCGTCGCCGCCGCCCCCGCGCCGCCTTCCCCCTCCGCCGCCCCGCTGGGCGCGACGTGCCTCAGCACGGCTGCCGTACGACGGTTCCTCGTCATAGGCCTCTGAGGGTGTTGCTGACGTTGCTCTGCGTGACGACCCATTGCGGCGTCCGGCAGGCTGTTGGGCGGCTCGTCTGGCCGCGGCACGTCCGCCACCTTGCGGTTGCGGCGCTTTGCGACGGTGCTCGCTCATCGAACGACTACTCCTCGGGCAGGCGAGAGCGCCTGGAAGCGGCAGTTGAGTTCCGGTCCCCCCGCATGACGGACAAGCCCTGCGGAAGGCTCATCCGCAGTACATCCGGCAGTCCGCGATGAGTGACGCACGACGGCGTCTCACGGTTCCCGGTGGTCTGCATCCCGCACAGACTACGCACGGTCGAAAACCTCCGGAGGCCGAACTTCATCCCAAATTACGCAAGTCACTCGCCGAGAATCTCCGATGTGACACCGCTCACCCTGCATCCCCTTGTCCAACATGACGCACCGATCTATCGTGCTGATGTATCGAGTCGATACATCAGCGTGGAACAGCGTGGCCGCCCAGGCCGCGCGGAAACGCCGGCGAAGGAGGAGGCGCAGGTGAGCAGACGCTCCGGCATCCTCGAATTCGCCGTCCTGGGCCTGCTCCGCGAATCCCCGATGCACGGGTACGAGCTGCGTAAACGCCTCAACACCTCGCTGGGCATCTTCCGCGCCTTCAGCTACGGCACCCTCTACCCCTGTCTCAAGACGCTGGTCGCCAACGGCTGGTTGATCGAGGAGACGGGGAGCGATCCGGCACTTCCGCCCGCGGCCGGCCGTGGGGTCGCCCCCGCGTCGTCACTCGCGGGGCGCCGCGCGAAGATCGTCTACCGGTTGACGGCGGAAGGTAAGGAGCACTTCGAGGAGCTGCTCTCCCACACCGGCCCCGACGCCTGGGAGGACGAGCACTTCGCCGCTCGCTTCGCCTTCTTCGGGCAGACGGAGCGCGAGGTGCGCATGCGCGTGCTCGAAGGCCGCCGCAGCAGGCTGGAGGAGCGGCTCGAGAAGATGCGCGCCTCCCTGGCCCGCACCCGTGAACGACTCGATGACTACACGCTTGAGCTGCAGCGGCACGGCATGGAGTCCGTGGAGCGCGAAGTGCGCTGGCTGAACGAGCTCATCGAGAGCGAGCGGTCGGGACGGGATCAGCGACGATCCTCGCCCGGGGGCTCCACTCAGCACGACACATCAGGAGAGACGGGCGGCCTGCCCCGGCACCGGGATGACACCCGGCCGGATCCGTCCGACGACACCAAGTGAAAGACCCCGCAGACCCGCAAGGCGTCACGGGCAACACCGAGAACACACAGGGAGCAATCGGCATGGGTTCGGTTCGCGTAGCCATCGTCGGCGTGGGCAACTGCGCCGCCTCACTGGTGCAGGGCGTCGAGTACTACAAGGACGCCGATCCGGCCGGCAAGGTGCCCGGTCTGATGCACGTCCAGTTCGGCGATTACCACGTGCGCGACGTCGAGTTCGTCGCCGCCTTCGACGTCGACGCGAAGAAGGTCGGCCTCGACCTCGCGGATGCCATCGGCGCCAGCGAGAACAACACCATCAAGATCGCCGACGTGCCGAACACCGGCGTGACCGTGCAGCGCGGCCACACCCACGACGGTCTGGGCAAGTACTACCGCGAGACGATCGAGGAGTCCGCCGAGGCCCCGGTCGACATCGTCCAGACCCTCAAGGACAAGCAGGTCGACGTCCTGGTCTGCTACCTGCCCGTCGGTTCCGAGGTCGCTGCGAAGTTCTACGCACAGTGCGCCATCGACGCCAAGGTCGCGTTCGTCAACGCCCTCCCGGTGTTCATCGCCGGCACCAAGGAGTGGGCGGACAAGTTCACCGAGGCCGGTGTCCCGATCGTCGGTGACGACATCAAGTCCCAGGTCGGCGCCACCATCACGCACCGCGTGATGGCGAAGCTCTTCGAGGACCGGGGCGTCATCCTGGACCGCACGATGCAGCTGAACGTCGGCGGCAACATGGACTTCAAGAACATGCTCGAGCGGGAGCGCCTGGAGTCCAAGAAGATCTCCAAGACCCAGGCCGTCACCTCGCAGATCCGTGACCGTGAGCTCGGTGCGGACAACGTCCACATCGGCCCCTCCGACTACGTGGCCTGGCTCGACGACCGCAAGTGGGCCTACGTGCGCCTCGAGGGCCGCGCCTTCGGCGACGTCCCGCTGAACCTCGAGTACAAGCTCGAGGTGTGGGACTCCCCGAACTCCGCGGGTGTCATCATCGACGCCGTGCGCGCGGCGAAGATCGCCAAGGACCGCGGCATCGGTGGCCCGATCCTCTCGGCCTCCTCGTACTTCATGAAGTCCCCGCCGGTCCAGTACTTCGACGACGAGGCCCGCGAGAACGTCGAGAAGTTCATCAACGGCGACGTCGAGCGCTGATCGGGGCCGTCACGGCTTCAGTCTCACCGGGGTGAGGGGCGGCAGCGCTCCCGCCTCCGCACGAGGGGGGTCCCCGGGCAATCCGCCCGGGGACCCCCCTCGTGTGTGACCCTTGCCCACATGCCTGTCGTGCGTGATCTTGGCGTACTCCTGCGCCTCCGGAACTTCCGTCGCCTCCTCGCCGTGCGGCTCCTCTCCCAGGCAGCCGACGGCGTCTATCAGGTCGCGCTCGCCACGTACGTCATCTTCTCCCCGGAGAACCAGACGACCCCAGGTGCCATCGCCTCCGCCATGGCCGTGCTGCTCCTCCCGTACTCACTGGTCGGCCCGTTCGCGGGAGTCCTGCTGGATCGCTGGCCACGACGCCAGGTCTTCCTCTACGGAAACCTCCTGCGGGCCGCCCTGGCCTGCTGCACCGCCCTTCTGCTCCTGCAGTCCGTGCCCGAGTGGATGTTCTACGTCTCAGCTCTCTTCGTCACCGCGGTCAACCGTTTCGTCCTGGCAGGGCTTTCCGCCGCCCTCCCCCATGTCGTCGACAACGACCGGCTCGTGGTGGCCAACTCGCTCTCCCCGACGGCAGGCACTCTGGCGGCCACTGCGGGCGGCGGCCTGGCACTGGCCATGCGGCTCCTGACGAACGGGTCCGACGCGGCCGTCGTCCTCCTGGGCGCGGTGCTCTACCTGCTGTCCGCGCTGACCTCGCTGTCACTGGCCCGTGAACTGCTCGGCCCGGACCGCGACCAGCCCCACGTGCGTCTACGGGAGGCCCTGGCCACGACCGCGCGTGGACTCGTCGCCGGCTTGCGCCATTTGGCGGAGCGGAAGGACGCGGCGCGCGCCCTGGCCGCCATGACCGTGATCCGTTTCTGCTACGGGGCTCTCACCGTGATGCTCCTGATGCTGTGCCGCTACGCGTGGTCCGACGGCGCGTCCGACGGCCTCGCCCTGCTCGGCCTGGCACTGGGCGCCTCCGCCGCCGGATTCTTCGTGGCCGCCGTCATCACCCCCTGGGCCGTCGGACGCTTCGGCCGCTACGGCTGGCTGGCGGTGTGCGCAGGCGCGGCAGCCGTCCTGGAGCCGGCCCTGGGACTGCCCTTCGCGCCCGCCCCGATGCTGCCTGCGGCGTTCGTACTCGGGTTGGTGACCCAGGGATCGAAGATCGCGACGGACACCGAGGTGCAGACCTCTGTGGACGACGCGTTCCGCGGCAGGGTCTTCTCGCTCTACGACGTGCTGTTCAACGTCGCATTCGTCGCCGCTGCCGGCATGGCCGCTCTCGCGCTTCCGGCGGACGGCAGATCCGTCGTGGTAGTGGTCACGGTGGCCGCTCTCTACGCCGCGGTAGCCCTGGCCATGCTCCGGTGGAGAGACGTCAGCACCGCGAAGCCGGACGCCCACCCCAGTGTGTGAGGACTACCGCTTCGCCGGTTCGTACACGCCGGGCACTGCGTCACACATGGATGAGGGGCGTTGTTTCACGTGAAACAGCGCCCCTCGATACTCGACGCCGGAATCCACCGGGTCATGTTTCACGTGAAACATGACCCAGTGAGGCGAGGTCTCACTGCTGCGCGGCCCACCACCGCTTGAGGGCGGCGACGGCCGCGTCACGTTCCATCGGCCCGTGCTCCAGCCGGAGCTCCAGCAAGTAGGAGTACGCCTGACCGATCACCGGTCCGGGGCCGACTCCCAGAATCTCCATGATCTCGTTGCCGTCGAGGTCCGGACGGATGGAGTCCAGCTCCTCCTGTTCCTGCAGTTGCGCGATGCGCTCCTCCAGGCCGTCGTACGTCCGCGAGAGGGCGTTCGCCTTGCGCTTGTTCCGCGTCGTGCAGTCCGAGCGTGTGAGCTTGTGGAGCCGTTCCAGGAGGGGCCCCGCATCCCGTACGTACCGGCGGACCGCGGAATCGGTCCACTCCCCGTCGCCGTAGCCGTGGAAGCGCAGGTGAAGCTCCACCAGCTTCGCCACGTCCTTGACCATGTCGTTGGAGTACTTGAGCTCGGTCATCCGCTTCCTGGCCATCTTGGCGCCGACCACTTCGTGGTGGTGGAACGAGACCCGGCCGTCCTTCTCGAATCGCCGCGTCCTCGGCTTCCCGATGTCGTGGAGCAGGGCGGCGAGGCGCAGGACGAGATCGGGGCCGTTCTCCTCGAGGTCGATGGCCTGCTCCAGCACGGTCAGTGAGTGCTCGTAGACGTCCTTGTGACGGTGATGCTCGTCACTCTCCAGTCGCAGCGCGGGGAGCTCGGGGAGCACCCGGTCGGCGAGGCCCGTGTCGACGAGGAGACCGAGCCCCTTACGTGGGTGCCCGGAGAGGAGCAGCTTGTTCAGCTCCTCCCGGACCCGTTCGGCCGACACGATCTCGATCCGGCCGGCCATGTCCGTCATCGCCGTGATGACGTCCGGGGCGACCTCGAAATCGAGCTGAGCGGCGAAGCGGGCGGCGCGCAGCATCCGCAGCGGGTCGTCGGAGAAGGAGTCCTCGGCCGTGCCCGGCGTACGGAGCACACGCTCCGCGAGATCCTCGAGCCCACCGTGGGGGTCGATGAACTCCTTCCGAGGCAGGGCTACGGCCATGGCGTTGACGGTGAAGTCACGCCGCACGAGGTCTTCCTCGATCGAATCACCGTAGGAGACCTCCGGCTTGCGGGAGGTCCTGTCGTAGGCCTCCGACCGGTAGGTCGTGACCTCGATCTGGTAGCCGTCCTTCTGCGATCCGACCGTGCCGAACGCGATCCCGACCTCCCAGACGGAGTCGGCCCACGGCCGGACGATCTTGAGTACGTCTTCGGGCCGGGCGTCCGTGGTGAAGTCCAGATCGTTCCCGAGCCTGCCGAGCAACGCGTCACGGACCGACCCCCCGACCAGAGCGAGGCCGAATCCCGCCTGCTCGAAGCGGCGGGCGAGGTCGTCGGCGACGGGGGACACCCGCAGCAGTTCACTTACTGCGCGCTGCTGCACCTGACTCAGTGCACTGGCGTTGTCTTCGTTGGCGTTCGGCACAACAGAAAAGGGTACGTGCCCCGACCGGCCCGGGCGTCCTCGTTTCTCCGGGCCCTGCGAGACTCTCCCGATCATGTGGCACGGTCCCCGGCACTCAGCCGTCGGGCACATCGTTACCATGCGTGGACGCAGAGACCGGCAAGACCGGTACCAGCTGACGACGACGAGGGACGGATACGCGTGGCCGAGGCGGCAGACTCTCAGGGGATGAATCCCTCCCCTGCCCGCCGGTGGCTCCGGCGCACAGCCTCCTTGATCGTCGGAGTGCCGCTGATCGCCGGCCTCCTGGCCGGCCCGGCGGCGCCGTCGGCCCAGGCCGGCGTCACGGCCGAGGCACCGACCGGATCACGCACCGTCGATGTGTCCCTGGACACCCTCGCGCCGAGCGCACCGGTCGAGGGCGACACGCTCACCGTGTCCGGCACCCTGACCAACAAGGGCAGGAAAACGATCACGGACGCCGAGGTGGACCTGCGCGTCGGGCCGCGGCTCTCCGGCAGGTCCGCGATCGACGAGGCCGCGCGGCGGACCGGGTACCTGCCCGGCAGCGATCCGGCGAAGCTCGGCGGCCCGTACACGGTGAAGATCGCCGAGCTCGCGTCCGGCATAAGCCAGGACTTCACGCTCTCCGTCCCGGTGGAGAAGCTGGGCCTGGACGACGCGGGCGTCTATCAGCTCGGTGTCTCCCTCACGGGCCACACCTCCGACAGCGTCTACGACCAGGTGCTGGGTATCCGGCGGACCTTCCTTCCCTGGCAGCCGGAGGACGCGGAGCGCAAGACCGGCCTGACCTTCCTCTGGCCACTGATCGCGTCGGCGCACGTCACGGCGGAGACGGGGTCCGACGAACAGCAGACTCCTGTCTTCGCCGACGACGAACTCGCCCTCGATCTCGCCCCCGGGGGCCGGCTGGAGCAGATGGTCTCCCTGGGCCGTCAGCTCCCCGTCACCTGGGTGATCGACCCGGATCTGCTGGCAGCGGCCGACGCCATGACGAAGAACTACCGGGTGAGGGTCGGCGACACCACCGTCGCGGGCACCAATCAGGCCATCGCCAAGCAGTGGCTCACCTCGCTCGAAGCCGCGGTCAAGGACGGCACGGTGGTGGCCCTGCCGTTCGCGGATCCGGACCTCGCCTCCATCGCTCACCGCGGCAAGAACGTGACGGGCACGCTCAGTCATCTGCAGACGGCGACCGAGGCTGCGGGAGTCACCGTGGAGACGGTTCTCCATGTGAAGCCGTCCACCGACTTCGCCTGGCCCGTGAACGGTGCCATCGACCCTTCCATCGTCGACGTGGCCACATCGGCCGGCGCCCACAAGGTGATCGCCCGCAGCGACAGCCTCGAGGAGACCGGTGACCTTCCCTACACGCCGACGGCAGCCCGTCCCATCGGTGGGGGCACCACCGCGGTGGTCTCCGACCACCGTCTCTCCACCGCGTTCGAGGGCGACCTGTCCAAGGCGGGGAAGGCGACGCTGGCCGTCCAGAAGTTCCTCGCTCACACGCTGACACTGACCGAACAGGCACCGGATCGCGAGCGCAGCATCGTCGTAGCGCCGCAGCGGACGCCCACGGCCGCCCAGGCACAGGCCATGGCCCGCGCTGTGCAGGCGTTGACCGACGAGCACTGGACGCAGCCTCTCGACCTCGTCGCCGCAGCGGGGAAGAAGCCCGACGCACAGGCCACGACGAAGGTGCCGAGGGCCTCCCGGTACCCGAAGAAGCTCCGCAGCCAGGAGCTGCCCACCCAGGCCTTCCAGGACATCAGGACGACACAGGACTCGCTCAACAGCTTCCAGGTCATCCTCACCCAGCCCGACCGCGTGGTCACGCCGTTCGGCAACGCGATCAACCGCTCGATGTCGACGTCCTGGCGCGGCAGTGCCCTGGAAGCCCAGCGCTACCGTGATGCCGTCCGTATCTATCTGCGGAGCCTCACCAACGAGGTGCAGCTCATCGCGAAGTCCGACGTCACCCTGTCCGGACGCAGTGCGACGATCCCCGTGACCGTGCAGAACAAGCTGGTGCAGGGTGTCGACCACCTCGTGCTCCGCCTGACGTCGGGCAACGCCACCCGGCTCAACCTGAACGACGGCGGAGCCGTGGCCGAGCAGCCGGTCCGGATCGCCGGCGGTCACAGCCAGTCGGTGAAGTTCGACGCCTCGGCCAACGCCAACGGACAGGCTCAGGTCACCGCCCGCCTCTTCACGCCGGACGGAACGCCGTACGGCGAGGAGATGACCTTCACCGTGAAGGTCTCGGAAGTCACACCCACGGTGCTTCTGGTGATCGCCGGAGGCCTGCTGCTGCTGGTCCTCGCCGGTATCAGGATGTACACCCACCGCAAGCGCACCGCGGCGGCGGGCCTGGCGGAGAACGACGGCGGTGAACCCGAGCAGCCGAGTGACCCGGCGCCGGACACCGGTCCGGAAAGCGGGAAGCCGTCGGGCCCGGGTGAGAAAGTGGACCGTTGAGCGATGTCTGTCGTGGCCGGTCGGCCGGGGACAATGAGGTGGGGTTTCGATGAACGCGCCGTACGACGGTGACCGCGGCCAGGGCGCGGGCGGAGCTGGGTCTTCCGGCGGTCCGCCGGCACCACCCGGATCCGGGCAGGACGGGGTGACGCCCGACCCGTACCTCCAGCACGCCTACGACCACGATCCGTACCGTGCGCAGGACCTCGCCGCGCAGGACCCGGTGGCCGAGGCCCTCTACGACCGCGCCTCCCACCCCCCGCCGCCCCCCGGCACGTATCAGGAGCCCCCGGCGCTCTACCAGCAGCCTCCCGCGGGCCAGTACGCCCCCGACCCCCGCATCTGGGCCCAGACGCCGCCACCGGAGCCCGCAGGTCCCTCACGGCACCTTCCGTACGGGGACAACCCGGCGACCACCCAGTACGTCGGTGTGGACGACCTGGTCACCCAGGCCGCCGCGGACGGTGAGCAGCCCGACGCCTTCGCCCACCTCTTCCGTGACCAGGAAGGGTCGGGGCGCCCTCCGGCACCGCCGGCCGAGCCGGAGGCAGCTCCGGCACCCGTACCGCCGAAGTCCGGTGGCCGTGCCGCGGGAATACTGAAGTCGAGCGCCCTGATGGCGGCAGGGACCCTCGTGTCCCGGCTCACGGGCTTCATCCGCAGCCTGGTGATCACCGCGGCGCTGGGTGCGGCACTGCTCGGTGACAGCTTCACCATCGCGTACACCCTGCCCACCATGATCTACATCCTCACCGTGGGCGGCGGGCTCAACTCGGTCTTCGTCCCCCAGCTCGTCCGCTCCATGAAGGACGACGCGGACGGCGGCGAGGCGTTCGCCAACCGTCTGCTGACACTGGTCATGGTCGCGCTCGGTGCGATCGTGGCCCTGGCGGTCTTCGCCGCCCCCCTGCTCATCCGCATGATGTCCTTGCCGATCGCGAACGATCCGGCTGCCAACAGCGTCGCCGTCACGTTCGCCCGCTTCTGCCTGCCGACCATCTTCTTCATGGGCATCCATGTGGTGATGGGCCAGATCCTCAACGCCCGCGGAAAGTTCGGCGCGATGATGTGGACGCCGGTCCTCAACAACATCGTCATGATCTTCACGTTCGGCATGTTCATCTGGGTCTACGGCACCTCGGCCGAATCCCGGATGGGCGTCGAGACGATCCCGCCGGAGGGCGTCCGCCTCCTCGGCATCGGCACGCTGCTCGGTCTGGCCGTCCAGGCCCTGGCGATGATCCCGTACCTCCGCGAAACCGGCTTCCGCTTCCGTCCGCGCTTCGACTGGAAGGGCCACGGGCTCGGCAAGACGGTCAAGCTCGCCAAGTGGACGGTCCTGTTCGTCCTGGCCAACCAGGCAGGTGTGCTGGTCGTCACCCAGCTCGCCACCTCGGCGGGCAAGCTCGCGGACAAGGACGGCTCCGGCTTCCTCGCCTACTCCAACGCCCAGCTGATCTGGGGGATGCCGCAGGCGATCATCACCGTCTCCGTCATGGCCGCGCTGCTGCCGCGTATCTCCCGCGCGGCCCACGACAACGACCCAGGAGCCGTCCGCGACGACATCTCGCAGGGACTGCGCAACTCCGCCGTCGCGATCGTGCCCGTCGCCTTCACGTTCCTGGCGCTCGGCCTGCCGATGTGCACCCTGCTCTACGCGTCGAGCGGCACGGAGGCCGCCCGGTCCATGGGCTTCATCCTGATGGCGTTCGGCCTGGGCCTCATCCCGTACTCCGTGCAGTACGTCGTGCTGCGCGGTTTCTACGCGTACGAGGACACCCGCACCCCCTTCTACAACACGGTCATCGTCGCCGCCGTCAACGCCGCCGCGTCCGCACTCTGCTACGTGGTCCTCCCCGCTCAGTGGGCGGTCGTCGGAATGGCCGCCTCCTACGGGCTGGCCTACGCGGTCGGCGTGGGGATCGCCTGGCGGCGCCTGCGCAACCGGCTGGGGGGCGACCTCGACGGCGCCCGGGTGGTGCGCACCTACGCCCGCCTCTGCCTGGCCGCGATCCCCGCGGCACTCCTGGGCGGAGCCGTGGGCTTCGCTCTTCTCGAGACGCTGGGGGAGGGGGCCGGCGGGTCGGTGGTCGCCCTCGTCTGCGGCAGTGTGGTCCTGCTCGGCGTCTTCTTCGTCGCCGCCCGGAAGATGCGGATCGAGGAGCTCAACAGCATGGTCGGCATGGTCCGGGGGCGGCTCGGCCGCTGACGGCCACACGTGGGGAGGTCGTGAAGGGGGCACCGGGCCGCACAACCATCGCTGGGCACCGCGTGTCGTGCATAGCGCGGGAGTGTGGGCACAATTGACGTGACTGTGCAGAGCTGGCTGGTTCGCGCAACGGATGGGGAGGCAGGAACGACGGTGGCGGAACGTAGCACGGCTGCTGTGGATGTGGCCGACAACGACGGCGACAAACCGTCGGCCGCCAAGGCGGACGAGGCGACGCCCGAAGGGACGTCCCAGGACTCCGAGGGCGCGAGCCCGGAGAGCCCGGGCGGCGGACCGGCGGGTGCGGGCCCCGTACCGGCGACCCCCGATCTGCACAGTGGTCACAAACTGGCCGGACGCTACCGCCTCGAGGAGTGCGTCACCCGTTTGGACGGATTCAGCAGCTGGCGTGCCGTCGACGAGAAGCTGCGGCGGGCGGTGGGCGTCCACCTGCTGACCGCCGACCACCCGCGTGCCCGCTCGGTGCTCGCGGCCGCCCGCTCCTCCGCGCTTCTGGGGGACCCACGCTTCGTGCAGGTCCTGGACGCCGTCGAGGAGAACGACCTCGTCTACGTCGTCCACGAGTGGCTCCCCGACGCCACGGAGCTCACCGCCCTGCTCGCGGCCGGGCCGCTGGAGGCCCACGACGCGTACCAGCTGGTGAGCCAGGTCTCCCAGGCCATGGCCGCCGCACACCGGGAAGGCCTCGCGCACCTGCGGCTCACTCCCGGCGCCGTGCTGCGCAGCTCGACCGGGCAGTACCGGATCCGCGGCCTCGCCGTGAACGCCGCACTGCGGGGCATCACCGCGGACCAGCCACTGCGTACGGACACCGAGGCCATCGGCGCGCTCCTCTACGCGGCCCTGACCCGGCGCTGGCCCTACGAGAGCGACGCCTACGGCCTGGCCGGGCTGCCCAAGGACCTGGGACTGATTCCCCCGGACCAGGTGCGGGCGGGCGTCCACCGAGGCCTCTCGGAGCTCGCCATGCGGGCACTCGTCAACGACGGCGCCACCGCTTCACGCCAGGAACAGCCCTGCACCACGCCGGACGAGCTGGCGAAGGCGGTCGCCGCCATGCCGCGCATCCTGCCTCCTGAGCCCGTCTTCACCGCACCGCCCGAATACCAGCGCACGACGTACCAGCAGGGCACCTACGGGCGCCCCTCGGTACGCCCCACCTCGGCCACCCAGCCGGTCGTCACGGCTCCCCCGCCCCCTCTCCAGAGCCGCACGGGCAAGGCGCTCAAGTGGGCCGTGTCCGCGCTGCTCATCGCCGCTCTGGGCCTCGGAAGCTGGCAGCTGGCAGAGACCGTGCTCAACCGGGACAACGATTCCGGGGAGCCGGCGCCGACACAGACCACGGAGGAAGGGGCCGACGACAAGGTGCCGGCCGCCCTCAAGGACCTCCGCATCGTCGACGCGGAGGAATTCACCCCCAGCGGTTCGGGAATTCAGCAGCAGGATGTCCCGAACACCATCGACGGCAAGCCTGACACCGCTTGGGTCACTCCCCGGTACGTGGGGTACGCCAACTTCGGCAACCTCGCGAACCGCAAGCAGGGCAGCGGCATAATCGTCGACCTCGGCAGCGCACAGGACGTCTCCGGCATCGACATCAAGATGTACCGCAGCCAGCAGAAGGCCGAAGTGCTGGCAGCAGACGCGAACGCCTCCCAGCCCACGTCACTGTCCGACTTCCCTCATCGCCTCACGAACCTGGAGACGACGGGAAGCACCCTGCACAAGACCCTCACCGAGCCGGTCCGGACCCGCTACATCCTGGTCCGCATCGCGGAGTTGCCCCCGGACGGCTCATCAGGCTTCCGGGGCGGCATCTCGGAGATCTCGGTCCTCGGATGAGCGAACGGGCCGGCGAGGAACCATCTCGCCGGCCCGTCTGCGTGCCGCCGCCTGCGTGATCCCGCCCCGTCTCGCCGCGGTGTCACGGCAGTGGGAGAACCAGCCGCAGTGGCCCGCGACGCTCTCCGGGCCGAACGCGCCCCTGCGCCCGCCCAACTGCAGTCACATGCCTTTCACTTGGGTTGCGACAGGGCCGGCGTACCGGCTGTGGAGACCGTTGCCGGCCGCCTGGGTGCCACCGTCCACACTGAGGGAGACCGCACTTGAGGCGTGACGGCGTGGTGGTGTCCGGGGACAGCCACGGCGCAGTCGTCACACCGCCCGCCTACGGATCGAAGCTCGTTCCCCCGATCCAGCTCCGAGTCCTCACGCCGCTGCCCTTTCCGTACCTCCTCCAACGCCTCCCACACCGGAAGGCGTTGCACCTGAGATACTCATGGCCGCAGCCCTCTGCACGCTAGGCTTCTCCATCTCTATGCTCTCCTCGGTCGCACCGTGACGGACAGGCCGGCACACCGAGCAGGTCGGCCCGTCCGCGATCCCCTGCGTACGGGCGGACTGTTCGCAGCGAGATCGAGCAAGAGTGCTGGCGATCGCAGGCAGCCAGGGCCCAGAAGTAGGGAGGGGGACCGTGCATCAATCCGACCCACCCAGCGACCAGGATCTCCTGGCTCAGCACGTCGCAGGCGAACCGGACGCCTTCGGTGAGCTCGTGAGGCGGCATCGAGACCGCCTCTGGGCAGTCGCGATCCGCACTCTCGGCGACCGCGAGGAAGCCGCCGACGCAGTGCAGGACGCCCTCGTGTCCGCCTTTCGCGCGGCCCACACCTTCCGTGGCCAGTCAGCCGTCACCACCTGGCTGCACCGCATCACCGTCAACGCCTGCCTGGACCGGGCCCGTAAGGCAGCCTCACGCAGAACCTCGCCCGTCGACGACGCCGAGCGGCTCGAGCAGCTTCTGGAGCCGCACGAGTCCGCCGCGGCTCCCGCCGAGCGGCAGGATCTGCACCGTGAACTCTTGGCGGCGTTGGCCACCCTTCCCGCCGAGCAGCGAGCAGCACTGATCCTCGTGGACATGCAGGCCTACCCCGTCGCGGAGGCCGCCCGCATTCTCGACGTACCGACCGGCACGGTGAAGAGCCGCTGCGCCCGCGGCCGGGCAAAGCTGCTTCCGCTGCTCACCCATCTACGGGACACAGGTGACAGCGCGAGCGGCATCATGGAAAGGAACCGGACGCACGGGACATCCGTCCCACCGGCGTCAGGACCAAGGGATGCAGGCACAAGCGATCCTGCTGGTGTACAGGGTGGAGGTGGGCTCGCATGACATCCACGGCCGACACGGTTCAGCACCCGGACGTATCGGAGATCTCCGACCTCACCGAAGGTCTCCTCCCCCCCTCCCGCGCCGAAGCCCTCCGTCGCCACATCGGCGCCTGTGCTCCCTGCGGCGAGGTTCGTGCCTCTCTGGAGGAGATCCGCTCCCTTCTCGGCACTGTGCCCTCGGAAGAGCCCATGCCCGCCGATGTCGCCGACCGCATCACCACGGCGCTGGCGGCGGAGGCGCTCCCCACCCCTGCGGGTACGTCAGAGCATGTTTCACGTGAAACACGCGATCAGTCTCCGGACGGCACGGCCCCCGAGCGTCCTCAAGGACACCCCCGCGGAGCCACCGGCCCTGGTCGGCGTTCCGGTCGGCGTCGCCGACGCGCACTCGTTCTCGGCACCGCCCTGGGAGCGGCCGTGGTCGGCATGAGCGTCTTCATGCTCCAGACGGTGCAGCGGTCAGGGGATTCAGCGGGAACGCAGGCCGACCATGGCCTCAGTGCCGCCTCCGACGAAAAGCGTCGCGAGTTCGCCGAAGGCACTCTGGAGAGGGATGTCCATACCCTGCTGAGCGACACGGACAGGAGCGCGAAGCAGGACGAGCCTTCCATGGACACGCAAGCGTCCCCACGAAACCTTTCCCCCGGCGCCTCGTCGCCCCACACCCCCTTGCTGGCCCCCGCGGTGGAGGTGCCTCCCTGCATCCAGCAGGGAACCGGCCGAGACGCGCCGGCCCTGGCGGTGGAAGAGGGCAGGTACGAAGGAACCGCCGCGTTCCTGGTCGTCCTGCCCCACGCGACCGACCCGAGCCGCGTACAGGCCTATGTCGTGGATGCTGCGTGCACGGACTCCGGTGCTGCGGACAAGGGCAGCCTGCTCCTCACGCACACGTACACACGTCGCTGAGGGACGCCCCCGGACCGGATCCGATACTTCGGGAATGCACGCCCCGTAGGATCCGTTGGGTGGGGTGAGAGTCGTGGAACCGACCCCAGTAGGCAGTAGGCAGTCTGCAGAGACGAGGAAGAACCCGTGAGCGACGTCCGTAATGTGATCATCATCGGCTCCGGGCCGGCCGGTTACACCGCCGCCCTGTACACCGCTCGCGCGTCGCTGAAGCCGCTGGTTTTCGAGGGCGCCGTCACCGCAGGCGGTGCGCTGATGAACACCACCGACGTGGAGAACTTCCCGGGCTTCCAGGACGGAATCATGGGCCCTGAGCTCATGGACAACATGCGGGCCCAGGCAGAGCGTTTCGGGGCCGACCTCATCCCTGACGACGTGGTCTCCGTCGACCTCTCCGGCGACATCAAGACCGTCACGGACACCGCCGGCACAGTGCACCGGGCCAAGGCGGTCATCGTCACCACGGGATCGCAGCACCGCAAGCTCGGCCTGCCGAACGAGGACACACTCTCCGGCCGGGGCGTTTCCTGGTGTGCCACCTGCGACGGCTTCTTCTTCAAGGACCAGGACATCGCCGTGGTGGGTGGTGGCGACACCGCCATGGAGGAGGCAACCTTCCTCTCGCGGTTCGCCAGGTCGGTCACGATCGTCCACCGTCGTGATTCCCTGCGGGCCTCCAAGGCGATGCAGGCGCGGGCCTTCGCCGACCCGAAGATCAAGTTCGCCTGGGACAGCGAGGTCGCCATCGTCCACGGCGATCAGAAGCTCTCCGGCCTGACCCTTCGCAACACGAAGACGGGCGAGACGTCCGAACTTTCGGTGACCGGCCTTTTCATCGCCGTCGGTCACGACCCTCGCACCGAGCTGTTCAAGGGTCAGCTGGACCTCGACGACGAGGGTTACCTCAAGGTCGACGCCCCCTCGACCCGCACCAACCTGACGGGCGTCTTCGGCGCCGGCGATGTCGTCGACCACACCTACCGGCAGGCGATCACCGCTGCCGGGACCGGCTGTTCCGCGGCCCTCGACGCGGAGCGTTTCCTGGCTGCGCTCTCGGACGAGAAGCTCGCCGAGCCGGAGAAGACCCCGGCAGTCTGACCGTTTCCCCACACCCCACGTAGTTAAGGAGGTCGCCGTGGCCGGCGCCCTGAAGAACGTAACCGACGCCTCGTTCGACGAGGACGTCCTCAAGAGCGACAAGCCCGTCCTGGTGGACTTCTGGGCGGCATGGTGCGGCCCGTGCCGGCAGATTGCGCCGTCCCTCGAGGCGATCGCGACCGAGTTCGGCGACAAGATCGAAATCGTCAAGCTCAACATTGACGAGAACCCGGCCATCGCTGCCAAGTACGGCGTCATGTCCATCCCGACGCTCAACGTGTACCAGAACGGCGAGGTCGCCAAGACCATCGTCGGTGCCAAGCCGAAGGCCGCGATCCTGCGCGACCTGGAAGCCTTCATCGGCGCGTAGGACAGCACCGCACACTGTTTCACGTGAAACGGGCCCACCCTCCGGGGTGGGCCCGTTTCGTTCGGTCGGCAGGGACCTGCCACAGCCCCACGCTCAAAGGGGACGTAACGCGGGTTCCTTCTGTACTGCACCGAGCAATCTGTCCAGCGCCAGCTCGACGTCCTCTTTCCAGGAGAGTGTCGTACGCAGCTCCAGCCGCAGCCGTGGGTACACCGGGTGGGGGCGCACCGTCTTGAATCCCACCGCCAGCAGATGGTCGGCAGGCAGTACACAGGCCGGCTCCTTCCAGCGGGCGTCGCCGAAGGCCTCGATGGCTCTGAAGCCCCGCCGCAGGAGATCCTTGGCGACTGTCTGCACCATGACCCGTCCGAGCCCCTGCCCCTGAAACCCGGGCAAGATCAACGCGGTGATGAGCTGGACAGCATCAGGAGATACGGGGCTGGTGGGAAACGCCGTGGACCGCGGCACATACGCAGGCGGGGCATAGAGGACGTAGCCGACTGGCACATCGTCCACGTAGACGACCCGCCCGCAGGAACCCCACTCCAGTAGAACAGCGGAGATCCACGCTTCCTTCTCCACCTCGGGCCGGCCGGCCTTTACCGCTGCTTCCCCGCTGACCGGATCAAGTTCCCAGAAGACACACGAGCGGCATCGCCGGGGGAGATCCGGAAGGTTGTCCAGTGTGAGCGGTACGAGCCGACGCCCCATGTAGGCGGTTCCTCACTTCCTTCGCCCGCCGCATCCCGTGCGGCTGCCAGCGCACTCCGTTCTCGGAACAGGCTGCCGACGAAGCCCCCGACAGCACCGAGCACCAGCCCAACTGTCACCAGGTGGCTGCGATTCAGTGATCGCACGACCCCCGCCTCCTCTGAGGTGCGTCACGGTGGTGGAAACGTCATCCCAGAACGCATCGTATCCACCCAGAGGTGATGCCGACACCGAGGAAATGCAAAGGGCGGGCTGTGTTCCGGAAACTTCTCCGGCGCACATCCCGCCCCGCCGCCCCGCGCGGGAGGCTCAGATCTCGTCGTCGCTCGGATCGTCGTCGCTCTGCTCCTCCGAGAGGCTCCGTTCCAGCACTCGCCCCTCGCCTGGAGCCAGACTGCCGAGGATCCGGTCCAGATCCTCCATCGAAGCGAACTCGACGACGATCTTCCCCTTCTTCTGTCCGAGATCGACCTTCACCCGCGTCTCGAAACGGTCCGACAGCCGGGACGCAAGGTCGGTGAGGGCAGGTGAGACGCGGCCGCCCGCCCGGGGGCGCTTCGGCTTCACCGAACTCATGGGCTCGTGGCCCAGCAGATTCACGATCTCCTCGACCGCGCGCACCGACAGTCCCTCCGCCACGATGCGGTGAGCCAGCCGGTCCTGCTCCTCGGAGTCGTCCACCGACAGCAGTGCCCGTGCGTGGCCTGCCGAGAGAACACCCGCCGCTACCCTGAGCTGCACCGGCGGAGAGAGCCGCAGCAGGCGCAGCGTGTTCGAGACCTGAGGACGGGAACGGCCGATCCGGTCCGCCAGCTGCTCCTGGGTGCACTGGAAGTCCTTCAGCAGCTGGTCGTATGCCGCCGCCTCCTCCAATGGGTTCAGCTGGGCCCGGTGCAGGTTTTCCAGGAGCGCGTCGAGCAGGAGCTTCTCATCGTCCGTGGCACGGACGATCGCCGGGATGCGTTCCAGGCCGGCCTCGCCGCAGGCCCTCCACCGACGCTCACCCATGATGAGCTCGTAGCGGTCGTCGGCCACCTTGCGGACGACGACGGGCTGGAGAAGACCGACCTCCTTGATGGAGGTGACCAGCTCCGCCAGAGCGTCCTCGTCAAATACCTCGCGGGGCTGCCTGGGATTCGGGGTGATCGAATCGAGCGGCACTTCGGCGAAATAAGCCCCCGCGGAGTCGGCCGAGCCCTCAAGAGTCTCCGCATCGGCCGGGGGAGAGCTCGGCTCCGGCACCAGCGAGCCTGAGGGGAGACCGGCGACCTTCGCGGCCGCCACCCCACGGTCAGCGGTCAGCAGGGCAGAGGGCCCCGGACCCGAAGAGGGAGAGGCTACCTGCTTCTCCGACGGAGCTGCGGGGATCAGTGCACCGAGCCCACGCCCCAACCCTCTACGACGCTCACTCACTGCATGCCCTCCGTCTTGCTCTGCTGGCTGTTCTGCATGTCCGTATGGGCGTGCTGGGCCTCATAGTGCATCCCCACACCCCTCAAGGCGATCTCGCGGGCCGCTTCGAGGTAGGACAGTGATCCGCTGGACCCTGGATCATAGGTCAGCACTGTCTGCCCGTAGCTCGGCGCCTCGGAGATGCGTACCGACCGCGGGATGCTCGTCCGCAGCACCTCCTTGCCGAAGTGGCTGCGAACCTCCTCCGCCACCTGGGAGGCAAGTCTCGTACGCCCGTCGTACATGGTGAGGAGGATGGTGGAGACATGGAGCTCCGGGTTGAGATGTCCCCGCACGAGGTCGACGTTACGCAGCAGCTGCCCCAGGCCCTCCAGCGCGTAGTACTCGCACTGAATCGGGATGAGCACTTCGGCTCCGGCTACGAGCGCGTTGACCGTCAGTAGCCCCAGGGACGGCGGGCAGTCGATGAGGATGTAGTCGAGTGGCTGCTCGTAGGCCTGAATGGCCCGCTGAAGCCGGCTCTCCCGCGCCACCAGCGATACCAGCTCGATCTCCGCGCCGGCGAGATCAATGGTGGCGGGCGCACAGAAAAGACCCTCGACGTCAGGAACCGGCTGGACCACCTCGGAGAGAGGCATGCTGTCCACCAGCACGTCGTAGATGGACGGAACGTCCGCGTGGTGGTCGATCCCCAGGGCCGTGGAGGCGTTCCCCTGCGGATCCAGGTCTACCACCAGGACTCGCGCACCGTGCAGCGCGAGCGAAGCGGCGATATTGACCGTCGAGGTGGTCTTACCTACGCCGCCCTTTTGGTTGGCAACCACCATCACGCGGGTCTGCTCCGGTCGGGGCAGGCCCTCACCGGCGCGACCGAGGGCCTCAACGGCCAGCTGGGCCGCGCGACCGATGGGTGTGTCGTCCATCGGAGGCGGTGTTTCACGTGAAACACCGTCCCCCACGGACTCGGTACGGGGACCGGGGACCGGATCGGTCATCGGTCCCGCGATATTGGCGTCGGACCGCAAGGATTCACTCTCCTCGACTTCAGGCTCGCAATGAAGAGAGCCTGCCATGCTTTCGGGGGCATGAACCAGCGAGGCCGACTCTTCTGTGGATGAATCCACTTCTGTGGACAACTCGGTAACCCTGACGGGCCTGCGGTCGCGCGGCGATGCAGCCGCACGACCGCGGCCGATGATTCCCTGCAGCAGAGAGCGACGTTTCACGTGAAACACGATGCCCCTGGAGCGAAGCGCCGACGTTTCGACACTCCGCGAAGGTCACATATAGCTGCACGCTCCGCATAGGCACGGAAAAAGATCCGTAAGCGATGAATGCGAGAAAAGGGCGCGCCGCTCTCGTGTACCCCAGGCCTATCGACGTCGGCGTGTCCGCCCCACTCGCGCGGCCTTGGCGCGCTTGGCGGCGAACCGCACACCGCCCGGGCTCTCCCCGACCACTACGCGTACAACGGTGGACGCAGGCTCGACCAGTCCCTCACCGACGTGAAGCACCTCGGTCTCCACCACACCCAGTTTGCTCAGGGCGGCACGGGCACCCTGCAGCTCCTCCTCCGCGGTGTCTCCCTTGAGGGCCAGCATCTCGCCGTACGGGCGCAGAAGCGGTACGCCCCAGCCGGCGAGGCGGTCAAGGGGAGCGACGGCCCGAGCCGTCACCACATGCACCGGCTGCAGGGACCCGAGCACTTCCTCGGCCCGGCCGCGCACGACCGTCACATGGTCCAGGCCGAGCAGCTCGACGACCTCCTGGAGGAAGTTCGTGCGGCGCAGCAGCGGCTCCAACAGCGTGATCTTCAGGTCCGGCCGCACCAGGGCGAGGGGAATCCCGGGCAGGCCCGCCCCCGACCCCACATCGCACACCGTGACGCCTTCGGGGACCACTTCCGAGAGCACGGCGCAGTTCAGCAGGTGGCGCTCCCACAGACGCGGGACCTCTCGGGGGCCGATCAGCCCCCTTGTGACGCCGGCGTCCGCGAGCAGCTCCGCGTACCTGGAAGCCATGGGAAAGGACTCACCGAATACCGCTTGCGCCTCCTTGGGCGCCTGAGGGAGCTCTGCTGCCTCGCTCACGAGGACCGTCCTTCCGTACCGCACTAGCGCACTGGGGGTGGCTGACTAACAGGCTGACAACGATCGGCCCCGTCTGCGGACAGACGGGGCCGACAGTACAAGGATCCGGTCAGGCCGGAAGCACGACGACGAAGCGCTGCGGCTCCTCGCCCTCGGACTCGCTGCGCAGGCCCGCCGCCGCCACGGCGTCGTGCACGACCTTGCGCTCGAACGGCGTCATGGGCTCCAGCTTCACGGGCTCACCGGAGCTCTTGACCTCGTCGGCGGCCTTCGCGCCCAGGGCGGCGAGCACCTCCCGCTTCTTGGCGCGGAAGCCGGCGATGTCCAGCATCAGGCGGCTGCGGTCACCGGTCTCCCGATGCACTGCCAGGCGCGTGAGCTCCTGGAGCGCCTCCAGCACCTCACCGTCGCGGCCCACAAGCTTCTGCAGGTCACGCGGCGATTCGCTGATGATCGACACTGCGGCCCGGTCCGCCTCCACATCCATGTCGATGTCACCGTCGAGGTCGGCGATGTCGAGGAGACCTTCGAGGTAGTCGGCCGCGATCTCCCCCTCCTGCTCGAGGCGGGTCAGAGTGTCGCTGCCCTCAGCGGCCGTGGTGATGGTGCCGTCCGTCACGGATGGACTCCTTCTTACTTCTTGGACGGGTGCTTGGGCCGCTGCGGGCCCTTGCGCTGTCCGGACTTGGCTTGGCGTGAGGAGCCGGACGCGGTGGGCTTGCCCGCCGGCTTCGGCTTGTCGTCCTGCGGTGCGTCCTGCTTCTCCAGCGAGGTCTTGGACTCCGAGCCGACAGCCCCGGATTCCTTGGCAGCTCCCGGATGCGTCGCAGCGGTCTGACGCTTGGACTTCGTCTGGCGCTTGGGCTGCTGCCGCTTGGCCGCGGCACCGCCCTCGGCTTCGGCGACAGCCGTCTCGCTCTTCGCCACCGTCCCGTCCTCCTGGGCGGCGAGACCCAGCTTGGCCAGACCGGTGATGAACTTGCGCTCGATGTCGTTGCGGTCGGGCCCCTTGGCGACGATCCGCTTGACGGTGTTGCGCCGCGTCCTGCCCCGCACCTCGCCATGAGCGGTCACGCTCTTCAGCAGACGTCCCAGGTACTGGTCCTGTGCCTTGCTGCCCGGCGTCGGGTTCTGGTTGATCACATACATCTGCTGGCCCATGGTCCACACGTTCGTGGTCAGCCAGTAGACGAGGACACCGACGGGGAAGTTGATACCCATGACGGCGAAGATCACCGGGAAGATGTACATCAGCATCTTCTGCTGCTGCATGTACGGGGTCTTCACGGTCAGGTCGACGTTCTTCGTCATCAGCTGGCGCTGCGTGAAGAACTGGGACGCCGACATCATCACGATCATGATCGCGGTGACGACCCGGACGTCGGTCAGCGAGGCGCCGAGCGCCGCGACCTTGTCCTGGCTGTCCATGAACTTCGCGGCCAGCGGAGCTCCGAAGATGTGCGCCTGACGTGCGCTGTCGAGGAGCGGCTGGTCGATGACGCCGATCGTCTTGCCCGAGGCGATGGCCGAGAGCACGTGATACAGGGCGAAGAAGAAGGGGGACTGCGCCAGGATCGGAAGGCACGAGGAGAGCGGGTTGGTGCCCGTCTCCTTGTACAGCTTCATCATCTCTTCGGACTGGCGCTGCTTGTCGTTCTTGTAGCGCTCCTGGATCGCCTTCATCTTCGGCTGGAGCACCTGCATGTTGCGGGTGGACTTGATCTGCTTGACGAACAGCGGGATCAGACAGATCCGGATCAGGACCACCAGGGACACGATGGACAGGCCCCAGGCCCAGCCCGTGTCGTCACCGAAGATCGCTCCGTACAGCTTGTGGAACTGGACGATGACCCACGAGACAGGTGTGGTGATAAAGCTGAACAGACTGGCAATCGTGTCCACTAATCAGGCTCCTTGAGCATTGGGCGAGGTCTCTGTGGCCGGGCTCAGGGGTTCGGAGGCCGACCCCCCGGCAGGCACATCGGCGGCGGAGTCCCCGCCCTTGCCACCACGCGCACGGCTGCGCAGCAGTTCGTGCCAACGCGGACGTTTGCGCGGCGGCACGTGATCCACACCGCCGGGTGACCACGGATTGCACCGCAGGATGCGCCAGGCCGTCAGCGCCGTTCCCTTGATCGCTCCGTGCCGGTCGATCGCCGTATATCCATAGTGGGAACACGACGGGTAGTAGCGGCAGACGGGCCCGAGAAGCGGGCTGATCGTCCACTGGTACAACTTGATGAGAGCCAGCAGCGGGTACTTCATCGGGTGCCCCCTCCCAGCAGCCGCTCCAGAGCGGCGTCCAGGTCTCGGGCCAGCTGTGCATGATCGGCGTCGCCCGATCCGGGCAGCGCTCGTACGACAACAAGGCTACCGGGGGGCAGCTGAGCGAGCCGCTCGCGGACGAGGTGACGAAGCCTTCGCTTCACCGCCGTGCGAACGACTGCCCCGCCCACTGCTTTGCTGACGACGAAACCCGCACGCGGCGGGGGAGCACTCTCCCCAGTCACGTGCGGGTCCGTAGCACCGCTGCGTAGATGTACGACGAGGAGCGGGCGTCCGGCCCGACGCCCTCGGCGTACCGCGGTCGCGAAGTCCTCGCGCCGCCTCAGCCGATTCTCGGTAGGCAGCACGTCATGACCTGACGGCGATCAGGCGGAAAGGTTGGCGCGACCCTTGCCACGGCGGTTCGCGAGAATCGCGCGGCCGGCACGGGTACGCATACGCAGCCGGAAGCCGTGGGTCTTGGCGCGACGACGGTTGTTCGGCTGGAAGGTGCGCTTGCTCACTCGGGGGCTCCAGAAATGATTCGTGTGTTGGCGGGACATCGCCTGGCTGTCACCGTGCGCCCACGAGGAACTCGCGTAAACGCCTTAGTGCACCGCTTCACAATCACAGATCGTGATCTTTGCCCATCGGAGGCAGGCGGCAGCAGCCATCGACAACTCGACCTGGCCACGGTACGCGCGGCCGCGCCGTCCGGTCAAACCAGCTCCGCGGCACCCCCTGCTGTACACAGCCTGTGGACAACGACTTGAACCGTGCGGGTCGGCCTGACTACCGTGGCTGAACTCCGGTTCCTTTCCTTCCCCCCTGCCGGGCCTCACCCGACCCGACCCATCCCGTCCCGAGAACCACACATTCGTGGGACATGCGAGAGAGCGTGCCTTGTGGCTGATGTACCTGCCGATCTTGCCGCAGTGTGGCCACGCGTGCTGGACCAACTCCTCGGAGAGGGTCAGCAGGGCATCGAGCCGAAGGACAAGCAGTGGATCGAGCGCTGTCAGCCGCTGGCCCTCGTCGCCGACACCGCCCTGCTGGCCGTCCCCAACGAGTGGGGGAAGCGGGTCCTGGAAGGCAGGCTCGCGCCGCTCATCAGTGAGACGCTGACCCGTGAGTGCGGGCGCCCCATCCGGATCGCGATCACGGTCGACGATTCCGCGGGCGAGCCTCCGGCCCCGCCGGCACCCCCCATGCACCCGTCGCACCAGGGCCAGCAGTCCCACCGGTACCAGGGGTCGCAGAGGGACGAGCCTCTCCACAACGACGGGTACGACGGGTACGGCCACCGGCCGGCCGACGACGGCATGCCGACGGCCCGCCCGGCCTACCCCGACTACCAGCAGCAGCGGCCGGAACCCGGTGCGTGGCCCCGCGCCCAGGAAGATCTCTGGCAGCCCCGGCACGGCGGGTACCAGGACCGTGACCCGTACGCGAGCGCGCGCCCGCAGCAGCCGCAGCACGACTACCGGACGCAGCCGCCCGAACACCAGGGGTACGAGCCCCAACGGGACGGGCGGGACGGGCGGGACCGGCACGAACTGCAGGAGCAGCAGCCGCACCGCCAGGGCGGCACCGGCAGACCCGGAGGCGGCGGCCCCATGGGGACGAACTCCGCGCCGCCGCCGGGGACCACCGAGCCGCACGCCCGGCTGAATCCGAAGTACCTCTTCGACACCTTCGTCATCGGCGCGTCCAACCGCTTCGCGCACGCCGCGGCCGTCGCGGTCGCCGAGGCGCCGGCCAAGGCCTACAACCCCCTCTTCATCTACGGGGAGTCGGGGCTCGGCAAGACCCACCTGCTCCACGCCATCGGGCACTACGCCCGCAGCCTCTACCCGGGCACCCGGGTGCGGTACGTGAGTTCGGAGGAGTTCACCAACGAGTTCATCAACTCGATCCGCGACGGCAAGGGCGACACCTTCCGCAAGCGGTACCGCGACGTGGACATCCTGCTGGTCGACGACATCCAGTTCCTGGCGAGCAAGGAGTCGACGCAGGAGGAGTTCTTCCACACCTTCAACACGCTCCACAACGCCAACAAGCAGATCGTTCTCTCCTCGGACCGGCCGCCCAAGCAGCTCGTGACACTCGAGGACCGGCTGCGCAACCGCTTCGAGTGGGGCCTCACCACCGACGTGCAGCCGCCGGAACTGGAGACGCGCATCGCGATCCTCCGTAAGAAGGCGGTACAGGAGCAGCTCAACGCCCCGCCGGAGGTACTCGAGTTCATCGCCTCGCGCATCTCACGCAACATCCGTGAGCTGGAGGGCGCGCTCATCCGGGTTACCGCCTTCGCGAGCCTCAACCGGCAGCCGGTCGACCTCGGACTGACCGAGATCGTGCTCAAGGACCTGATCCCCGGCGGTGAGGACACCGCTCCCGAGATCACCGCGCCGGCCATCATGGCGGCGACCGCGGACTACTTCGGACTGACCGTGGAGGATCTCTGCGGCTCCTCCCGCAGCCGCGTCCTGGTGACGGCGCGCCAGATCGCGATGTACCTCTGCCGCGAGCTGACGGACCTCTCCCTGCCGAAGATCGGCGCGCAGTTCGGCGGCCGCGACCACACCACCGTGATGCACGCCGACCGGAAGATCCGCGCGCTGATGGCGGAGCGGCGCTCCATCTACAACCAGGTCACCGAACTCACGAACCGCATCAAGAACGGCTGACAGGCCCGCACGTCCAGGGCCCGCGTGCGGAGCTTGTGCCCGGGGACTGTGCCCGGGGGCTCTCCGGGGCCTGTTCCCCGGTCGCAGGCCCGGCACGGCCGACGACCGGCGGAGGAACGGCCGAGCGGCCGGCCGGGGGCCTCCGGCGGAGTGGACCGGCACGACCCGAAAAAGCGCGCCCAGCGCCCCGCGAGGACCGAGCGAGTCCTCCCGGGGCGCTTTTCGTCGTCCGGACAACCGCTGAGGACCGTCCTGAGCCGCCTCCCTCGGGCCGCCCCCGACCGGTTGCGACCGGGGGCGGCCCGGGGGCCTCCACCAGAAGTCCGGACTCCGGTCCGAGGGAGGCGGCCGCCGCAGGCACGAGCCTCCGGAGGAGCTTCGGAGGCTCGCGACAACGCACTGAGCACCTCTCCGAGCCCACCGCGCAGTCTCCCGAGGCGGCCCCGCTGTTCGAATAGACGCCGCGGATCGGCCCTTCTCCACAGAGAGGGCCGGAATCTGGCGTCCACAGCCTGGGGACTGAGAAGTTGTCCAGATTGCATCCACAGGGCCGGCTGTCGATACTCCATCAGGCCAGGTCACATGGGTGGGGATTTGTGGTCAACGGTGATCCACAGGCTGTGGACAGATTATTCGTCCACAGGACTCGGATGATGTTGTCCACCGCCCGCCCACAGGCGGGTCCGCGTTGTCCCCAGCTTCTCCACACCCCTGTCCACTGTTCGGCAACCCGACACCGCCTTTCACCGCCGGGAGTGAAAGGCGTCACACCAAGATGCCGGATTGGGCTGTGGGGAACGTGGGTAAAGCTGGGGACAGCCCTGGGGAGAAGTCACCCCCACCTGTGCATCGGGTGTGCAGAACTTTCGCGTGTCCACAGAAGCGCCTGGTTGTCCACCGGTGCCACCCACAGGGTCGGTGGACAAAAAACCGGCGCTGACCTGGGAAAACGACGTTATCCACGGTTTCCACAGGGCCTACTACTACTACCACTCAGAGTTAGCCAGGAATCCGCTTCGAAGTGGGGCCTGTGCACAACTCGAGCCGCGAGCTCCGCGGACCTCTCGACGCGACTTGACCCCGAGCAGCAACGAGTGTCGGTGCCGTACGTCAGACTGGACCCCGGCGGCCACCCCAGCCCGACGGCAGGGAGCCCCCGACCAGACGACGAAGGCCAGCAGGGCGAGCGAGCAACAGCAGGAGGCGGTTCCGGTGAAGATCCGGGTGGAGCGCGATGTACTCGCGGAGGCGGTGGCCTGGGTGGCCCGCAGCCTCCCGGCCCGTCCGCCGGCGCCCGTGCTCGCGGGCCTTCTGCTGAAGGCGGAGGACGGCGCCCTCAGCTTCTCTAGCTTCGACTACGAGGTGTCGGCCAAGGTCTCCGTGGACGCGGAGATCGAGGAGGACGGCACGGTGCTGGTCTCCGGCCGGCTGCTCGCGGACATCTGCCGCGCCCTCCCGAACCGGCCGGTGGAGATCTCCACCGACGGTGTACGGGCCACCGTGGTCTGCGGCTCCTCACGGTTCACCCTTCACACACTGCCTGTGGAGGAGTACCCGGCACTGCCCCAGATGCCCACCGCGACGGGCACCGTCCCCGGTGAGGTCTTCGCCTCCGCGGCCGCACAGGTCGCCATCGCCGCCGGCCGTGACGACACCCTGCCCGTCCTCACCGGTGTCCGCATCGAGATCGAGGGCGACACGGTCACCCTCGCGTCCACCGACCGCTACCGCTTCGCGGTCCGCGAGTTCCTGTGGAAGCCGGAGAACCCGGACGCCTCCGCCGTGGCCCTGGTGCCCGCCAAGACGCTCCTGGACACCGCCAAGGCGCTCACCAGCGGTGACACGGTCACCCTCGCTCTGTCCGGCTCCGGCGCCGGCGAGGGTCTCATCGGCTTCGAGGGTGCCGGCCGGCGTACGACCACGCGGCTGCTCGAGGGCGACCTGCCCAAGTACCGCACCCTGTTCCCCACCGAGTTCAACTCGGTGGCGGTCATCGAGACCGCGCCGTTCGTCGAGGCCGTGAAGCGCGTGGCCCTCGTCGCCGAGCGCAACACCCCGGTGCGGCTCAGCTTCGAGCAGGGCGTGCTCATCCTGGAGGCAGGTTCCAGCGACGACGCACAGGCTGTGGAGCGGGTGGACGCCGTGCTCGAGGGCGACGACATCTCGATCGCCTTCAACCCGACGTTCCTGCTGGACGGTCTCAGCGCGATCGACTCCCCGGTCGCCCAGCTGTCCTTCACGACATCGACGAAGCCGGCCCTGCTCAGTGGCCGCCCGGCCGTCGACGCCGAGGCGGACGACGCGTACAAGTACCTGATCATGCCGGTCCGCCTCTCCGGCTGACCCGGCGTTCGTTCCTCCTATGCGGCAGTCGCCGGCGGGCCCGTTCAGCGCGGAGCAGGCCCGCCGCCCTGCCCCCGGCCGGGCGTAGGCTCGGACCTGGGTACGAATCGGCACAACGCTTAAGGAATCTCTGATGGAGCTCGGTCTCGTCGGCCTCGGCAAGATGGGCGGGAACATGCGCGAGCGCATCCGCCGCGCAGGCCACACCGTCATCGGTTACGACCGCAACCCGGACGTCGCCGATGTCCACAGCCTCGAAGAACTCGTGGGCGCGCTCGAGGGCCCGCGAGTCGTGTGGGTGATGGTCCCCGCCGGTGCCGCGACCCAGTCCACCATCGACGAGCTGGCCGAGCTGCTCTCCCCGGGCGACGTCGTCGTGGACGGCGGGAACTCCCGCTGGACCGACGACGAGAAGCACGCCGTCGAGCTGGGCATCAAGGGCATCGGATTCGTCGACTGCGGCGTGTCCGGCGGTGTCTGGGGCCTGGAGAACGGCTACGCGCTGATGTACGGCGGCGACGCCGAGAGCGTGGCGAAGGTCCAGCCGGTCTTCGACGCGCTCAAGCCCGAGGGCGACTTCGGCTCCGTGCACGCGGGCAAGGTCGGTGCCGGCCACTTCGCCAAGATGGTCCACAACGGCATCGAGTACGCCATGATGCAGGCCTACGCCGAGGGCTGGGAGCTCCTGGAGAAGGTCGACTCCGTCACGGACGTGCGCGAGGTCTTCCGCTCCTGGCAGGAGGGCACGGTCATCCGGTCCTGGCTGCTCGACCTCGCGGTCAACGCGCTGGACGACGACGAGCACCTCGACCAGCTCCGCGGATACGCCGCGGACTCCGGCGAGGGCCGGTGGACGGTGGAGGCCGCCATCGACAACGCGGTACCGCTGCCGGCGATCACCGCCTCCCTCTTCGCCCGATTCGCCTCGCGGCAGGACGACTCGCCGCAGATGAAGATGATCGCCGCGCTGCGCAACCAGTTCGGCGGGCACGCGGTCGAGAACAAGAAGTAGTACGCACCACAGCGTCACCCAGCAGAGCACGCAGTCGGGAAGGTCGGCGACCATGCACGTCACGCATCTCTCGCTGGCCGACTTCCGCTCGTACGCCCGGGCCGAGGTACCCCTCGACCCGGGCGTCACCGTGTTCGTGGGGGCCAACGGCCAGGGCAAGACCAACCTCGTCGAGGCCGTCGGATACCTCGCGACCCTCGGCAGCCACCGGGTGTCGTCCGACGCGCCCCTGGTGCGGATGGGCGCCGAGCGAGCCGTCGTACGGGCCGCGGTCACCCAGGGCGAACGTGCGCAGCTGATCGAGCTGGAGCTCAACCCGGGCCGTGCCAACCGGGCCCGGATCAACAGGTCGTCTCAGGTCAGACCCCGTGACGTCCTGGGCATCGTGCGGACGGTGCTGTTCGCCCCTGAGGACCTGTCCCTGGTGAAGGGCGATCCGGGCGAGCGGCGGCGTTTCCTCGACGAACTGATCACCGCGCGCTCCCCCCGCATGGCAGGCGTCCGGTCCGATTACGAACGCGTGCTGAAGCAGCGCAACACCCTGCTGAAGTCCGCGGCGATGGCCCGCCGGCACGGCGGCCGGTCGATGGACCTGTCCACGCTGGACGTGTGGGACCAGCACCTGGGCCGGGTCGGGGCGGAACTCCTCGCGCAGCGTCTCGACCTGATCGCCACCCTGCAGCCGCTGGCCGACAAGGCCTACGCGGACGTCGCCCCTGGCGGTGGTCCGGTGTCGCTGGAGTACCGGAGTTCGGTCGGTGCGGGGGTGGAGCACGCCCGCACCCGCGAGGAGCTCTACGAGCAGGTCATGACGGCGCTCGTGGAGGCCCGCAAGCAGGAGATCGAGCGGGGCGTGACGCTGGTCGGCCCGCACCGTGACGATCTGGTGCTCGGCCTGCGGGGCATGCCGGCCAAGGGGTACGCGAGTCACGGCGAGTCCTGGTCGTACGCCTTGGCGCTGCGGCTGGCCTCGTACGACCTGCTGCGCGGCGAGGGCAACGAGCCGGTGCTCGTCCTGGACGACGTGTTCGCCGAGCTGGACGCGCGCCGACGTGAGCGGCTGGCCGAGCTGGTGGCGCCGGCCGAGCAGGTGCTGGTGACCGCCGCGGTCGACGACGACGTCCCGGGCGTCCTGGCGGGTGCTCGGTACGCGGTCTCCGAAGGCGCGGTGGAACGGCTGTGAGCGGACCGGACGAGGGACAGCGGGCCCTGCCCGGTCCCGCCGGACCCGGGGCGGGACCCGGCCCGGGGGCGAAGCAGCCCGAGGTCTCCGGCGTCGATCTGGCCCGGGTGGCGCTGCGTGCGGCGAAGGAACAGGCCCGTGCGCGGGGCGCGGCGGCACAGCAGAAGAGACAGGCCCGGCGGGGCGGCGGACTGCGCTCGGGCGCCCGGTCCGACGGCCGTGATCCGCTGCCCCTCGGCTCGGCGATCAACCGGCTGATCACCGAGCGCGGCTGGGAGACCCCGGCGGCGGTGGGCGGCGTGATGGGCCGGTGGCCGCAGATCGTGGGGGACGACCTGGCCAAGCACTGTGTGCCCCTGCGTTACGACGAGGACCCCGATCAGCGCGTCCTGACGGTGCAGTGCGACTCGACGGCGTGGGCGACGCAGCTGCGTCTGCTGGCTCCGCAGCTGGTGGCCCGGCTGAACGCGGACCTGGGCCAGGGAACCGTGCGGATGATCAAGGTGAACGGCCCGGGTGGACCGCAGCAGAGATTCGGTCCCCTGCGGGCGCCGGGAAGCAGGGGACCCGGAGACACCTACGGCTGAGGAAGCGGGCTCGCCGCGGTCTCGCCGGACCGGGTGCCGGTGCCTCCTCCCGGCCCTCCGGCATCGCCGCGCAGTGACGTCCTGGGAGTTCTGTCCCGTTCTGTCCTGGTCGGGTGACCACTCGGACGTTCCCTTTTGTATTACTCTGTCCGCTTTTGTCCCGGGCGGGTGTGATGAGGCGTCCCTCACCGTAGCCGGAGGTTGACAGCTCGAAGCGCTCAATGCCCGCGTGAGCCTCCCAGGGGCCCGCCCCGCATATGGGGAGTCGTCAGCCGCTCATCCAGGGCGGCACATGCGGACTCAGGTACCGGCAAACCCCCATTCATGTCGGCGCTACCGGTAGACTGATGGAAAATCCCGCTTCCTTGCGGGAGTCGTCGATACAAGCCGAACGACGCAGCCGCTCCCGCCTGTCCGGAGAACGGCCTGTGCTGTGCCAGAAAGGGCGCTTCGTGGCCGATTCCGGCAACCCCAACGAGAACATCCCCTCCACCGCCGGTGAGCACGGCGAGGTGACCGCCTCGTACGACGCCAGCGCGATCACGGTCCTCGAGGGCCTGGACGCGGTCCGCAAGCGACCTGGCATGTACATCGGGTCGACCGGTGAGCGCGGTCTCCACCACCTCGTGCAGGAGGTGGTGGACAACTCGGTCGACGAGGCGATGGCCGGGCACGCGGACACCATCGACGTCACGATCCTCGCCGACGGCGGGGTGCGCGTGGTCGACAACGGCCGCGGGATCCCGGTGGGCATCGTGCCGTCCGAGGGCAAGCCGGCCGTCGAGGTCGTGCTCACCGTCCTGCACGCGGGCGGAAAGTTCGGTGGCGGCGGCTACGCCGTCTCCGGCGGTCTGCACGGCGTCGGTGTGTCCGTCGTCAACGCCCTGTCCACACGGGTCTCCGTCGAGGTCCGCACGGACGGCTACCGCTGGACCCAGGACTACAAGCTCGGCGTCCCGACCGCCCCGCTGGCCCGTCACGAGGCCACGGAGGAGACGGGCACGAGCGTGACCTTCTGGGCCGACGGCGACGTCTTCGAGACCACCGACTACTCCTTCGAGACGCTGTCGCGGCGCTTCCAGGAGATGGCGTTCCTCAACAAGGGACTCACCCTCAAGCTCACCGACGAGCGCGAGGAGGCGAAGGCCACGGCGGGCGCGGACAGTGCCGAGGTGGTCGACGTACCCGACGAGGAGACGACCCGCACGGTCACGTACCACTACGAGAACGGCATCGTCGACTTCGTCAAGTACCTCAACTCCCGCAAGGGCGACCTGATCCACCAGTCGGTGATCGACATCGAGGCCGAGGACAAGGAGCGCCTCCTCTCGGCCGAGATCGCCATGCAGTGGAACACGCAGTACACCGAGGGGGTCTACTCCTTCGCCAACGCGATCCACACGCACGAGGGCGGTACCCACGAGGAGGGCTTCCGCGCCGCGCTGACCTCCCTGGTCAACCGGTACGCGCGCGACAAGAAGCTGCTGCGCGAGAAGGACGACAACCTCACCGGCGAGGACGTCCGCGAGGGTCTGACGGCGATCATCTCGGTCAAGCTGGGCGAGCCGCAGTTCGAGGGCCAGACGAAGACCAAGCTGGGCAACACGGAGGCCAAGACCTTCGTGCAGAAGGTCGTGCACGAGCAGCTCACGGACTGGTTCGACCGGAATCCCAACGAGGCCGCCGACATCATCCGCAAGGGCATCGCGGCGTCGACCGCCCGCGTGGCGGCCCGCAAGGCCCGCGACCTGACGCGGCGCAAGGGGCTGCTGGAGAGCGCCTCGCTGCCCGGGAAGCTGAGCGACTGCCAGTCCAACGACCCGACCAAGTGCGAGATCTTCATCGTCGAGGGTGACTCCGCCGGCGGTTCGGCGAAGTCCGGCCGCAACCCGATGTACCAGGCGATCCTGCCGATCCGGGGCAAGATCCTGAACGTCGAGAAGGCCCGGATCGACAAGATCCTCCAGAACACCGAGGTCCAGGCGCTCATCTCCGCCTTCGGAACCGGGGTCCACGAGGACTTCGACATCGAGAAGCTCCGCTATCACAAGATCATTCTGATGGCGGACGCCGACGTCGACGGCCAGCACATCAACACCCTGCTGCTGACGTTCCTGTTCCGCTTCATGCGGCCGCTGGTGGAGTCCGGCCACGTCTACCTCTCACGCCCGCCGCTCTACAAGATCAAGTGGGGCCGGGACGACTTCGAGTACGCGTACTCGGACCGTGAGCGTGACGCCCTGGTCGAGCTCGGCAAGCAGAACGGCAAGCGGATCAAGGAAGACTCGATCCAGCGCTTCAAGGGTCTCGGTGAGATGAACGCCGAGGAGCTGCGCATCACGACGATGGACCAGGACCACCGCGTCCTCGGCCAGGTCACGCTGGACGACGCGGCGCAGGCCGACGACCTGTTCTCGGTGCTGATGGGCGAGGACGTCGAGGCGCGGCGCTCGTTCATCCAGCGCAACGCCAAGGACGTCCGCTTCCTCGACATCTGAGCCGGCCGCGCAAGCACGCCGCAGCTCGAAAGGACTTTGACCAGAAATGGCCGACGAGAACACCCCTGTGATGCCCGAACAGGAGCCCACCGTCCCGGGCGTGGGCATGCGTGTCGAGCCCGTGGGGCTCGAGACGGAGATGCAGCGCTCCTACCTCGACTACGCGATGTCCGTGATCGTCTCGCGTGCGCTGCCCGACGTACGGGACGGCCTCAAGCCCGTCCACCGCCGGGTGCTGTACGCGATGTACGACGGCGGCTACCGGCCCGAGAAGGGCTTCTACAAGTGCGCCCGCGTCGTCGGCGACGTCATGGGTACGTACCACCCGCACGGCGACTCCTCGATCTACGACGCGCTCGTGCGACTGGCGCAGCACTGGTCGATGCGCATGCCGCTGGTGGACTCCAACGGCAACTTCGGTTCCCCGGGCAACGACCCGGCCGCGGCGATGCGGTACACCGAGTGCAAGATGATGCCGCTGTCCATGGAGATGGTCCGGGACATCGACGAGGAGACCGTCGACTTCCAGGACAACTACGACGGCCGCAACCAGGAGCCGACGGTCCTGCCGGCCCGGTTCCCGAACCTGCTGGTCAACGGCTCGGCGGGCATCGCGGTCGGTATGGCGACGAACATCCCGCCGCACAACCTGCGCGAGGTCGCCGCCGGTGCGCAGTGGTACCTCGAGCACCCGGAGGCCTCGCACGAGGAGCTCCTGGACGCCCTGATCGAGCGGATCAAGGGCCCGGACTTCCCGACGGGCGCCCTGGTCGTGGGCCGCAAGGGCATCGAGGAGGCGTACCGCACGGGCCGTGGCTCGATCACGATGCGCGCGGTCGTCGCGGTGGAGGAGATCCAGAACAGGCAGTGCCTGGTCGTCACGGAGCTTCCGTACCAGACCAACCCCGACAACCTCGCGCAGAAGATCGCCGACCTGGTGAAGGACGGCAAGATCGGCGGGATCGCGGACGTGCGGGACGAGACGTCCTCGCGCACCGGTCAGCGTCTGGTCGTCGTGCTGAAGCGTGACGCCGTCGCCAAGGTCGTGCTGAACAACCTGTACAAGCACACCGATCTGCAGACGAACTTCGGCGCGAACATGCTGGCGCTCGTCGACGGCGTGCCGCGCACCCTGTCGATCGACGCGTTCATCCGCCACTGGGTGACGCACCAGATCGAGGTCATCGTCCGGCGTACGCGGTTCCGGCTGCGCAAGGCCGAGGAGCGGGCGCACATCCTGCGCGGCCTGCTCAAGGCCCTGGACGCGATCGAGGAGGTCATCGCCCTCATCCGCCGCAGCAACACGGTGGAGATCGCGCGGGAGGGCCTGATGGGCCTTCTGGAGATCGACGAGATCCAGGCGAACGCGATTCTGGAGATGCAGCTGCGCCGGCTCGCCGCGCTGGAGCACCAGAAGATCACCGCGGAGCACGACGAACTCCAGGCCAAGATCAACGAGTACAACGCGATCCTGGCCTCTCCGGAGCTGCAGCGGAAGATCGTGAGCGAGGAACTCGCGGCGCTCGTGGACAAGTTCGGCGACGACCGGCGTTCCAAGCTGGTGCCCTTCGACGGCGACATGTCCATCGAGGACCTGATCGCCGAGGAGGACATCGTCGTCACGATCTCCCGCGGCGGCTACGTGAAGCGCACGAAGACCGACGACTACCGCTCGCAGAAGCGCGGCGGCAAGGGCGTGCGCGGCACGAAGCTGAGGGAGGACGACATCGTCGACCACTTCTTCGTGTCGACGACCCACCACTGGCTCCTGTTCTTCACGAACAAGGGCCGGGTCTACCGGGCCAAGGCGTACGAGCTGCCGGACGCCGGCCGGGACGCGCGCGGTCAGCACGTGGCGAACCTGCTGGCCTTCCAGCCGGACGAGCAGATCGCGCAGATCCTGGCGATCCGCGACTACGAGGCCGCGCCCTACCTGATCCTGGCCACGAAGGGCGGTCTGGTGAAGAAGACCGCGCTCAAGGACTACGACTCCCCGCGCTCGGGCGGTGTCATCGCGATCAACCTGCGGGAGACGCAGGACGGCGGCGACGACGAGCTGATCGGCGCGGAACTCGTGTCGGCCGACGACGACCTGCTGCTCATCAGCAGGAAGGCGCAGTCGATCAGGTTCACGGCGACGGACGACTCGCTGCGTCCGATGGGCCGCGCCACCTCGGGCGTGAAGGGCATGAGCTTCCGCGAAGGAGACGAACTGCTCTCCATGAATGTTGTACGGCCCGGCACGTTCGTGTTCACTGCCACCGACGGCGGATACGCGAAGCGGACCGCCGTCGACGAGTACCGGGTCCAGGGTCGTGGTGGTCTGGGTATCAAGGCCGCGAAGATCGTGGAGGACCGGGGATCACTCGTCGGTGCGCTGGTGGTGGAGGAATCGGACGAGATCCTCGCCATCACGCTCGGCGGTGGTGTGATTCGCACGCGAGTCAATGAAGTCAGGGAGACGGGCCGTGACACCATGGGCGTCCAACTGATCAATCTGGGCAAGCGTGATGCCGTCGTCGGCATCGCGCGCAACGCCGAGGCCGGTCGCGAGGCCGAAGAGGTCGACGGGACCGATGAAGCCGAAGGCGCCACGGTCGAGGCCCATGCCGAGAGCGTGGTCGAGGGCACAGTCGAGGGCATGGAGCCTTCGGCCGGGGAGCACGAGGAGTAGAGCGTGAGTGGAGCCACGGGTGCAGGTTCGGCCGCTTCCGGAGCCGGTGCGAACGGCGCCCGTGGCCCTGCCACGGACTCCCAAGGGGGCACTGTGACGGACACTCGGGGACCTCAGCCCCAGTACGAGGGCTACGCGACCGGGCCGCTGCCCGGTGAGCGGGAGCCCGCAACGGGTCAGGCGGGGCCCTACCACCCGCCGCAGGCGTACCCGTCCCCCGCCGGGGGCGGCACGCAGGGTGGCGGCACACAGGGCGGAGCACAGGGCGTGAGCGGTGTACAGGCGACCCGGTTGCCCCGTACGGGGGCGCGGACCACTCCGCGGACGCGCAAGGCCCGTCTGCGGGTGGCGAAGGCCGATCCGTGGTCGGTGATGAAGGTCAGCTTCCTGCTGTCCATCGCGCTCGGCATCTGCACGGTGGTCGCGGCCGCCGTCCTGTGGATGGTGATGGACGCGATGGGCGTCTTCTCCACCGTGGGCGGCACGATCAGTGAGGCCACCGGTTCGAACGAGAGCAACGGATTCGACCTGCAGTCGTTCCTCTCGCTTCCCCGGGTCCTCATCTTCACGTCGGTCATCGCCGTGATCGACGTGGTGCTGGCCACCGCGCTGGCGACGCTGGGCGCCTTCATCTACAACCTGTCGGCGGGCTTCGTGGGCGGTGTCGAGCTCACGCTGGCCGAGGACGAGTAGGGCGCCGGGTATCGATTTTGGGACTGGCCCCGACGTGCGCTAATCTTCAGAAGTCAGCGCAGCAGCGCGGCGGGGCTATAGCTCAGTTGGTTAGAGCGCATCCCTGATAAGGATGAGGCCACAGGTTCAAATCCTGTTAGCCCCACCAGCACGAAGGCCCTCCACCGGAAACGGTGGGGGGCCTTCGGCGTTGTCAGGGCGGCGCTGCGGGGGCGCGGGGCCGGTGGCCGGGTGAGCGGGGCCGGGGGGTGTCGTGCCGGGGTGCGGGGTGGCTCGAAGCGGCGGGGAGGCGCGGGGGCCGTGCGAGGGGTCGGGACACGTGCGTACCGCCCCTGAAGTGCCGTTTCAGGGGCGGTGGTTGCCGTGTGGCCTTGGGAGCCGTACGTGGGGTGTGCGGGGCCATGGAAAAGGCTCCCGCCGGTGGGAACCGGGACGGGAGCCTGGAGGCCGTCAGCTGCTCTCTCACGGCGGGAGCGGGGAGGAGTCCCCGGCCGGAGTGCCGCCGTGGGTGGAGCGGGTGGCGTTCTTCAGGTGCGCGGTGCCGGTGGTGTCGGCGGCCGGCTGGCGGGTGGCCGGTGAGGAGCCGTGGGCCTCGGCCCGGATCCGCTGCTTCATCGTGGGCGGCAGTGCCCGGTCACGCGGAAGGGTCCATCGCACCGACGGTGTCGTCGCGGTTGCGGCGGCCGCCCCCGTGTGTTCCTGGGTCGTGGCCGCCGGCTCCGTGGCCGTGGCCGTGGCCGTGGCCTGGGCGGTGGTGGCGAAGCCCAGGGTCGCGAGGACCGCGAAGAAGGCGGTGAGGAAGGCGGTCCAGATGTTCTTGACCTTGAAGGCGCTCATTGCCCCTCACTTTCAGGTGGTCCGGTTTGCTTACCTTTCCGATGATGTGGATGTGCCCGGCGGATCCGGGGACCGACGCCCCTCCTGCGCCGATCTTCGGATGAACACCACTCGTATGGTTCAACCGGCCCGGAGAAGCCGCTCCGGGAGGCACCCGGGGCCCTCGGACGGGTTCCCGCGGGGTGCCGGCGAGGCGCCGCTGAAGGGTGGAGGCGGGGCCCCGGGGAGGTCACCGATCGGTATCGGCCGGTGTGTATAGTCGGGCCGCAGAAGTCCCTTACGTCAAGGAAAGACGAGGTCGCGCGGTGAAGAAGCTTCTCCTGGTCGCACTGGCCGCCATCGGCGGGCTCCTCGTGTACCGCCAGATCCAGGCGGATCGCGCCGAGCAGGATCTGTGGACGGAGGCGACCGACTCCGTGCCCGCAGGTTCGGGTGTGTGAGACGGAACAGTCTGACGCGGGCCCCGGTCGCTGAGCGGCCGGGGCTTCGTGCTGTCCGGGCGCGGGCCGGTCTCCTGTTGCGGGGACGCCGGGGCTGTGGTGGAGAGTTCGCCGCTGTGAACCGGCGGGGGGTGCGGGGACGCGGCCGGGCGGAGATGTAGGGCCGGACCTGCGTCGCGGCCCTCCGGCGGGGCGGCCCGGGCAGGAGCGCCCCCGGCAGTGCCCCGGCGCGGTTCGGGCGGGACGCGGCCGCCGGACACCGGTCGCCGGACGCGTCAGGCCTGGGTCAGCGCCCAGATGCCCACGGCGAAGCAGACGAGGGCCACGAGCAGTACCGGGATCGCCACCTTCGGGGGCGGTCCCGGGCGCGTGCGCGAGGACGTGCGCGGTACGGGGCCGGGCGGGGCGGCGGTCGTCCCCGGGGGAGGCGCCGCCGGGTGGGGTGCCCCCGGGAGCGGCGGCTCGGGAGGGAGCGCCTGCGGGTGCTCGGCGGTGTACGCGCGGGTGGGAGGTGTCCCGTAGGGGACCGGGGCCGTAGGCGCCTGGGCGAGCGCCGAGGCGTCGGCGGGTACTGCGGTGGCAGGGTGGGGCGGCGGGCCGTACGGCTGCCCCGGAGGCGGGGGCCCGTACGGCCGGCCGGGCGGCGGGGGCGCGGCCCGCTGCGGGGGCGGCACCGGACGAGGGCCGCCCGTCTCCGCCGTCGACGGGGCCGGCGGGGCGAGCCGATGCCGCCCGGCGCCCCGGGGCTCCGGTTCGGGGTGAGGCGCGGGAGCGCCGTGGACGTCCGTGGATGTCCGGGAGCCGGCCGTGGCCTGCGGGGCATGCACGGGGCCGTCGGGGCCGAAACCGGCGGGCAGGGGGCCGATCTGGTCGAAGATCTCGACCGGCTCGTCGTCGATACCGGGCTCCGGCAGCATCTCGGCGGCGGTGGTGAGGGCCTTGCGCGCACCCGTGGCCGTGCGGAAGCGGGCCTGCGGGTCGGGCTGCAGCAGTCCCGCGACCACCTGCCACAGGGGCTCCGGAACACCTTGGGGCGCTCCCGGGGTGCCGTGTGCGGCGAAGTGCTCGACGAGCGCCTGTGCGTCCGGCTTCCGCCCGCGCAGCAGGTGGAGCGCCACCAGGCCGACGGCGAACAGGTCGGCGGGGAAGTCGGGTTCGGCGCCCGTCAGCTGCTCGGGTGCGAAGTAACCGGGGGTGCCGACCACGTAGTCGGTCTCGGTCAGGCGCGGTTCACCCTTGCGCATGGAGATGCCGAAGTCGGACAGGCGCAGATGCGGCCTGCCCGTACCGGTGGCCTCCATGAGGATGTTGGCCGGCTTGATGTCGCGGTGCACGACGCCCTCCGCGTGCACCGTCGCCAGTCCGGACAGCAGCTGGTCGAGCAGAAGGCAGACGAAACGCGGGGGCAACGGCCCGTAGTCGCCGATGACATGAGCCAGCGAGCCGCCCCTGACCAGATCCATCGTGAACAGGACCTTGTCGTCGTCCGCCGCCCAGCTGGCCGGTGCCAGGACGTGCGGGTGCTCGATCCGCAGCGCCTGCTCGCGGACGAACCGCAGCAGGGTGTGCGCGTCGCTCTGCTGCAGGACCTTGGCGGCCACGTACCTGCGGCGGCGATGGTCCCAGGCGCGCCATACGGCGCCCACGCCACCGCGCCCGACCGGATCGACCAGTTCGTACCGGCCGGCGAAAACCTCACCCATCGCGCTGCGCCCGCTCCCGTTCCGCTGTCGGCTCGTGGCCCGGTTCCGGCGGACCGCCGGGGCCTGTCCCGCAGGACCCCGCACCGGTTCGTACGGCGCCGAGCCGGACGGCAGGTCCGAGGGCTGTCCCGCGATTCCGGGGCGGAGGCGCGATACGGCAGTTACGGCACCTCGCCGCGTCGTCGGAACGGCCCCGCGCATCCCGTGTGCGGACGTCCCTGCGCCGTGCGGTGCCCCGCATCCGACGCCGCGCGCTGCTGTACCGGGAATCGCGGGACAGCCCTCAGCTCTGGTGGCCCTCGTAGTGGGCGACTGCCTCCGCGGTGCGTCCGGCGCCGTACACCCTGAGGAACTCCGCCAGTTCGGGGTGGGCCGGGGCGAGGGTGTCCGCCGCGTCGATGATGTCCCCCGCCGCGGCGACCGACCGCAGCAGGGACTGGATCTCACGGACGACGCGCCGCACGGTGGGCGCTCCGCCTGTGGTGGTGGCCTGGCCGGTGCCGGTCAGCACGGAACCCCCCTGCGACTTCTTGATCTCTTCCATCCGGTCGGTGGCCTCGCCCGCGCTCATGCTCCCGTCCGCCACCTGCCCGGCGAGTTCCTGGAGGGCCTGGACCCGCTGGACGACCGCCGGGTTGCCGATCTTGGCCCGCTGGCCGCTCATCAGCTGGGACAGCATGGGCGCGGACAGCCCGAGCACCGCGGCGAGGCGTGCCTGGTTCAGCCCGAGGTCGTCGATCAGCCTGCGGAACAGCGCACCCAACGGCTCCCCGTACCAGCTGCGCTGGAGCTCCCGGGCTCTAGCCGTCGCCTCTTGCTGCGCTGTGTCCATTGCGTCTCCCCTTGGCTGCCGCTTCGCTGCTGCGAACCTCGTCGTGCATCTTACGGAGACCGGTCAAGGACGGGGACCCCCAATCCTTTTGCAGGATTCGGGGGGACACCCGGTACTCTGTTCTCCGACGGACGCCACCACCCGGATGTGGCCGGTGATGTCCGCGTATCGGGGCCTTAGCTCAGTTGGTAGAGCGCTGCCTTTGCAAGGCAGATGTCAGGAGTTCGAATCTCCTAGGCTCCACTTCACAGAACCCCTCCGAGCTGCGGAAACGCGCTCGGAGGGGTTCTTTTTCGGTCTCGGATCGCTGTGCCGGTACGCCAGAGCCACGGTGGCGGCGGAGGCCCGGGTCAGAAGGTGCTGTCCGCGGTCAGGGAGTCGAGCCAGCGGGTGAGGCGTACGCCCTGCCGGGCCATGATCTCCGGGTCACGCAGGGCGTTGGTCAGGAGTGACATGCCCTGGTAGGCGGCGACGAGGGTGACGGCCAGGTCGCCGGGGTCGCGCAGACCCAGTTCCCGGAACTGCGCCTCGGCCCAGTTCAGCAACTACCGCATCACGCCGCCGACTTCCAGGTCGAGGGCGTCGTCGCCGCGTTTGTCGAGTTCGACGGCCAGGGTGCCGGTGGGGCATCCGTAGCGGGCCGCGATGTCGCGCCGGCCGACCCAGGCCCCGACCAGCGCCTTCAGGCGGTCGCGCGGGTCGGGCAGTGCGTCCAGACGGTCGGTGAGCTCGGTCAGGTGGGCGGTGTGTTCCGCCAGGGCGGCCTTGACCAGGTCGTCCTTGGTCTTGAAGTAGTAGTAGACGTTTCCGACGGGGACCCCGGCCGCACCCGCGATGTCGGCCAGCGTGGTGCGCTCGACGCCCTGTTCGTGCAGGACCCGCGCCGCCGCCTCCGTCAGCCGGCGGCGCTTCTCGGTGCCCCGGGGCCGTCGCTTCTCGGAGTCAGTCACCCGACTCACTATAGACACCGGTCCGGGGTGCCGTGCTACGGTCCGAGCAAGTCAGTCAGCTAACTTATTCAGGGGGCGGCATGATCGTGGTGACCGGCGCGACCGGAAACGTAGGGCGGACGCTGGTGCGCCTGCTGGCCGGGGACGGCGAGCGGGTGACGGCGGTGGCACGGCGGATCAGCGGGGCCGACGTGCCGGACGGCGTGCGGGCGGTCCCCGCGGACCTCGCCGATCCCGCGACCCTGCGCCCCGCACTGACCGGTGCGGACGCGCTGTTCCTCCTCGTCGCGGGTGAGGACGCCGAGGGCGTCCTGGCCGTGGCGCGCGAGACCGGTGTACGCCGGGTGGTCCTGCTCTCCTCCCAGGGCGTGGGCACCCGCCCGCAGGCGTACCGGCATCCGGCCCTGTTCGAGGCCGCGGTGGCCGGCAGCGGGCTGGACTGGACCGTCCTGCGGTCGGGCGGGATGGCGTCCAACGCGTTCGCCTGGACGGAACCGGTCCGCACGCACCGGACCGCCGCGGCGCCCTTCGGCGACGTGGCGCTGCCCTTCGTCGACCCCGACGACGTGGCGGCCGTGGCCTCCCGCGTCCTCCGTGCGGCGGGCCACACGGGTGCGACGTACGTCCTGACCGGCCCGGAGCCCGTCACGCCGCGGCAGCGGGCCGCCGCGCTCGCCGCCGCGCTCGGCGAGCCCGTCCGCTTCGTCGAGCAGACGCGTGAGGAGGCACGGGCCGGGATGTCGCGGTTCATGCCACCCGCCGTGGTGGAGGGGACCCTGTCCATCCTCGGTGACCCCACCCCCGACGAGCAGCGGGTCAGCCGGGACGTCCCCGACCTTCTCGGCCGTCCTGCCACCCCGTTCGCGCAGTGGGCGCGGCGCAACGCCGCGGCCTTCCGCTGACCCCGGGGATCGGGGGCGCGGGGGTCAGGTGCCCTGGCTGCCGCGCAGTTCCTCCACGGCGGCCCGCGCCGCGGCGCCGATCACCGCGTCGGCGCGCGGCAGCTTGGTGTCGGCGCGGGCGGCCTGGGTGAAGACCACCGCGGTGTAGGTGCTGCCGTCGGCCAGTTCGACGACGCCCGCTTCGTGGCGCAGCGAGCCGAAGGTGCCGGTCTTGCCGTAGACGGTGACGTCGTCGTACGGGAATCCGGAGCCGAGCCGGTGGCTCCACGCCTGCCTGCGCATGACTCCGCGCATGAAGGCGCACCGGTCCTCGGAGGCGGCCCGGTCCGTCCAGATGGCGCGCAGCAGCCGTGCCATGTCCGCCGGTGTCGTCGACGCCTTCGACGCCGGGTCGTAGACGCCCGGGGGCGCGACGACGTCGTTGTCCGCCACGTGGGCCAGCGCCGCGTCCAGGGAGGGTGCACCCGTCTCGGCGACCAGCCGGCTGAACGTGCTGACGACTCCCCCGTGGATGTGGGTGTCGGGCAGCCCCAGGTCACGGCACGTGGCGTCGACCGCTTCCGGGCCCACGGCACGGAGCACGGCGTGGGCGGAGGTGTTGTCGGAGATGGTCATCATCAGGACCACCATGTCGCGCAGCGAGAGGGTGACGGGGTCACGCAGGACGGAGAGCCCGGTCGGGCCGGGCACGCGCTCGTCCGGCCCGAGCGTGAGCCGCCGGCCCGGGTCGATCCGTCCGGCGTCCGCGAGCCGGCAGAAGGCGGCCATCAGGGGCACCTTGTAGACCGAGCTCATGGGCAGCTGGTCGCCGGGGTCGATCGTGACCTGGGCGGACGGCCGGTGCAGGTCCGCCACGTGCAGCCAGCCGCGGACGCCCGCGTCGTCGAACATGCCGCGGATGACGCGTTCCACGCCGCTGCGTCGCCCGGTCCCGCTCACGGTGCCACCTTCCGGGTCAGGGCTTCCTCCAGCAGGTGCGCCGTCCCGGCGGTGTCCTCGGCCCCCGGGCGGTGCGGGTCCCAGGCCACCCGCAACCGCAGGGGGAGGGGTGGGTCCGTCGCCTCCCGCCGCTCGATCCCGGAGGCGGTGAGCGCCGGGTCGGCCGTGACGAGTACCGCCTGCCCGGCCGCCACCAGGGCGAGACCGGCCCGCTCGTCGGACACCACCACGGTCTCCACCCGGCGCCCCCGGCTGGCCAGGGTGTCGAGGAACAGGTCGTGGGCGGCGGGGGCCTCGGCCCGGGGGCGTACGGCGACGGGCAGACGTGGGGCCGGCACCTCGGCGGTGACGCCGTGGCCGGCGGGTGCGAGGGTCCACGTCGGCAGCAGGATCACCCGGCCGGCGGCGAGACCGTGCAGCACGCAGGGGTGACGGACGACGGCGATGTCGAGCCGCCCGGCCGCGACGTCGCCGAGCAGCGTGGCGGTCGGCGCCGTCACCATGCCGATACGGCTCCGCCCGCCGGCCCGGACCGGTGCGGCGGCCACGTCGGCCGCGAGGGCCGTCGGCACCTCGGGGGCCAGCCCGATCCGCAGGCGCCGGCCGTCGGCGTGCTCCCGCGCACCGGTCTCCCGGAGTTCGGCGAGGGCGGCCAGTGCTCTGCGGGCGTGCGGGAGCAGTTGGCTCCCCTCCTCGGTGAGCGACACCCCCCGCTCCCGGTCGAACAGACGGACACCGAGGAGGGCTTCCAGCCGGCGCAGCCCCTGGGACAGCGGCGGCTGGGTGATGCCCACCCGCTGCGCCGCGGCGCCGAAGTGTTCCTCCTCCGCCAGCGCGACGAAGATTTCGAGATGCCGTTCCGTGAGCACCGGACCCCCTGGCGTGCGGTGATACGGCCGATGAATCGGCTCGATGCCGAGATCGTATTCGACATGCCGAGCGGTGGCGGGCTTGACTCCGGGACGAGGGCCGCCGCACCGGCGTCGGGAGGGCCGCACAGGTCCGCCGACGGGCGCGGGCACCTCCGCCGACGCCGGGGGCCGTCTCCGGCGAGCCGATCAGGCCCTGACCCGGAACGGAGATCACCTTGAGACGTACCGACGACCTGAACGGTCCCACCCCGCACGGACGGCCTCGGCGCGGGCGGACGGTGCTCGGGATCGCCGTGACCCTTCTCCTGCTGGCCGGCGGAGGATACGCCGCCTCCGGCCTCGTGGGCGGCGACGCGGAGGAGGCGGAGGCGGACGTGAGGTCCGCCCGCGAGCCCCTGGCCGCGTTCCTCGCCGCGTGGGCCGGACACGACGCACGGAAGGCCGCGGGCTACACCGACACCCCCGACGACGCGGCCTCGCTCCTCACGTCGGTGCTGACCAACCTCGCGCCGTCCTCGACGACCATCGAGGACGGCGAAGGCCGGAAGGAGGGCGACGGGAAGGTGGTCTTCCCCTTCACCGTGACCATGGCGGTGCCGGGGGCGGGCGAGGTGTCCTGGCGCTCCGGCGCGCAGGTGACCGAGACGGCGGGAAGCTGGAAGGTCGCCTTCACCTCACCGGTGATCCATCCGGAGCTGGAAGCGGGGCAGACGCTCGCGCTGAAGAGCGGCGGAGGCAGGGCGGCAGTGCTCGACGCCGAGGGCGACCCGCTGCGGGCGGACAGCCTCGTCGGGACCGTCGACCCCGTCAGCGGCGAGGGCACGTCCGGACTGGAGGCACGCTACGACGACGTACTGTCCGGCGGTGCGAAGCCGGGCAAGTCGCTGGTGGTCGCGGACCGGCGGACCGGTCAGGCGGTCAAGGACCTGACCGGGGCACCGCCGGCCACGGGCCGCCCGGTCCGTACCACCATCGATCCGCGCGTCCAGAAGGCGGCGGCCGACGCTCTGGCCGGGGCCGAGGTCAACGCGGCCCTCGTCGCGGTGGATCCGCGCAACGGTCACATCCTCGCCGCCGCCAACCGGCCCGGCGGTTTCAACCGGGCCCTCGAAGGGCGCTATCCGCCCGGTTCGGTCTTCAAGGTCGTCACCGCGGCGGCGTTCCTGGAGGACGGCATACGGCCCGCGGACCCCGCGCCCTGCCCGAAGTTCGCCACCGTCGACGGTCAGCGGTTCGAGAACCAGAACCAGTTCGAGCTGCCGGCCGGCTCGACGTTCGCGGATGTCTTCGCCCAGTCCTGCAACACCTACTTCGTCGACGCCCGTGGCCGGCTCTCCGACACCGCCCTGCACGACGCGGCCCAGGCGTTCGGCATCGGAGGCAGCTGGGACGTGGGCACGTCCACCTACGACGGCAGCGTTCCCGCCAACACGAGCGACAACGACAAGGCCGCGGCCACCATCGGCCAGGCCCGCGTGCAGGCGTCACCGCTGGTGATGGCGTCGGTCGCGGCCACCGTCAAGAACGGCACGTTCACCCAGCCGGTCCTGGTGCCGGACGCGGTGAAGAAGAGGTACGAGGCCCCGACGGCCCTGGGCACCGAGGTGGCCGGCCGGCTCCGTGAACTGATGCGTACCACGGTGACCTCGGGTTCCGCCCACGCACTGAAGGACCTGCCCGGAAGCCCGCACGCGAAGACCGGCACCGCCGAGTTCGGCACCGAGGTACCGCCGCGCACCCACGCCTGGATGATCGGCTACCAGGGCGACTCCGACCTCGCCTGGGCGGTGCTCCTGGAGGACGGGGGCTCCGGGGGCGCCGACGCGGGTCCGGTCGCCGCGAAGTTCCTCCGGAACCTCGCCGGCTGACCCGACGGACGGGACCGGGCAGGGGCGGAGGCGAGGACGGCCGGACCGGAAGGAGAGCAGGAGACCAGGACGACAGACCCGGCAGCACGGCAGACACACCCGACAGAGCAGAGAGAGGCCGCACCCATGCGCACCCCCACCCCCGCCCGCACCGGAGGGCCCGCGTCCCGCCGGGCCGCACTCGCCACCCTGGCCGGGCTCGCCGCCCTGCCGCTCGCCGGATGCACCGCAGCCCCGGCCCCGTCCGGCCCGTCGCCGGCCACCCCCGAGCCCGCCCCGCCGGCCTCGGCCGACCCCCGCACCCGGCGCGCGTTCGACGCGCTGGAGCGGGAGTTCGACGCCCGGCTGGGGGTGTACGCCCTGGACACCGGCAGCGGGCGGACCGTCGTCCACCGGCCCGACGAACGCTTCGCCTACGCCTCCACCTGCAAGGCCCTGCTCGCCGGTGCCGTGCTGGAGCGGAACTCCCTGCGGCAGCTCGACCGGCTCGTGCGCTACGGCCGTGAGGAGCTCATCAGCAACTCACCGGTCACCGAGCGCCACCTCGCCACCGGCATGACCCTCCGCGAGCTGTGCGACGCCGCGGTCCGCTACAGCGACAACGCCGCCGCCAACCTCCTCTTCCGCGAGCTCGGCGGGCCGGGAGGTCTGCAGGACGCCCTCCGCGCGCTCGGCGACCGGGTCACGCGGTGCGACCGCTACGAGGTCGCCCTCAGCGACGGCATCCCGGGCGACCCCCGGGACACCAGCACGCCCCGCGCCCTCGCCACCGACCTGCGCGCCTACGTCCTCGGCGACACCCTTCCCGCCGGCAAACGGGCCGTACTGACGGACTGGCTCAAGCGCAACACCACCGGGGACGACACCATCCGCGCCGGTGCCCCCGGCGGCTGGCAGATCGGTGACAAGACCGGCACCGGCGGTTACGGCACCCGCAACGACATCGCAGTCGCCTGGCCGCCCGGCGGCGCCCCGATCACCCTGGCCGTCCTCTCCGACTGCGGCACGAAGGACGCCGCACGCGACGACGCCCTCCTCGCCCGGGCCGCCCGCACCGCTTTCGGGGCACTTGTCCCGGCGCCTTCCGGTGCGCCCGGCTGAGGGCTGTCCCGCACTTCACGGCGGGCGCGCGACGACGGCTACGGCACCTCGCCGTGTTGCCGGTACGTCCCCCTACCTCACCTCCCGAACGCGGACGTCCCTCGGCCGTGCGATGCCCCGCATTCGGCGCCGCGCGCCGATCCACCGGTCATCGCGGGACGGCCCTCAGCCCCGGACCGGCGTCATCGCGTTACGTTCGCCACATAGAACACAACGTGCCTGCTCTGCGACGGGTGTTCGACAACCCTGGGCCCTGCACTGTTGACGTAGCCATGGGGGCCACCCGGCGATCGTCGCACTCATGAGCGGAGTCCACTGTGATCGACCTGCGGGTGCTGGGACCGGTACGGGCGTTGGACGACGGACGCGACCTCGACATCGGGCACGCACGGCAGCGCAGCCTGCTGGCCATGCTGCTGGTGGACGTGAACAACGTGGTGCCCAGCAACCGGCTCGCCGAGCTCGTGTGGGACGACAGACCGCCGGGCCGGGCGCGCAACACGCTCGCCGGTTACGCGACCCGGTTACGCAAGGTCCTGACCGGCGCGCCCGGCCGGCCGTCCCTGGTCTCCCGGGACGGCGGATACGTCCTGCGGGCCGACCCCGCGGCCGTCGACCTGTACCGCTTCCGCGCACTCACCTCCAGGGCCGCCGCGGCCGAGGACGACGAGGAGCGCTGCGCGCTCCTGCGGTCCGCGCTGGCTCAGTGGACGGGGGCCGCGCTCGGCGATCTCCTGGGGACCCGCGTCGAATCGCTGCGCACGGCCCTGGACGGCGAGCGGCAGGCCGCCCTGCTGGAATTCTTCGACGCCCGGCTGCGACTCGGCCGCCCCCAGGAGATCCTCACCCAGCTCCAGCGGATGACCGAGGAACGCCCGTACGACGAGGAGCTGGCGCTCCGGCTGGTGCTGGCCCACCGGGACAGCGGAAACCCGGCCGCCGCGCTGCGGACGTACGAGGCGGCACGGGCGCGGCTGGCCAGTGAGCTGTCGACCCGTCCCGGCGAGGCGCTGCGGGCAGCCGGCGAGCGGCTGCTGAACCCCCGGCGGCCGACCGAGGAGACGGGCACCGCCCTCGCCGTGGCCACGCGGGCCCGTGACCGGCTGCGGATGCCCCGGGGCGCCGGGTACTTCGCGGGCAGGGAACGTGAACTCGGCGAGCTGGACGCGCTGTTGACGCCGAGACGGGCCGCCACGGCGGCCGCCGTTCCGCAGGGCACCAACCTCGCCGTGATCAGCGGCATGGCCGGAGCGGGGAAGACGACGCTGGCCCTGCAGTGGGCGCAGCGGGTCGAATCCTCCTTCCCCGACGGGCAGTTCTTCGTGGCGCTGCGGGGGCACGAGCCGCACCTGCCGCCTCTCGAGCCGGCCGAGACGCTCGCCCGGGTCCTGCTCGCGCTGGGGCTGCCCGCCGCCGACATCCCCTTCGGGCTCGACGAGCGCGCCGCCCTGTACCGGACGCTGCTGGTGGGCCGCCGGGTGCTGCTCGTCCTGGACGACGCGGCGGGACCCGGGCAGGTGCGCCATCTGCTGCCGCCGAGCGCCGACGGCAGCGCGGTCGTGGTGACCTGCCGGGAGCGGATGCCGGGACTGACCGCCACGTACTTCGCCGGTGAGGTGCTGCTGGACGCGCTGGACGCCACCTCGGCGCTCGCCCTGCTGTCCTGGCTGGTCGGAAGCGCGCGCGTGGCGAACGATCCGGAGGCGGCGGCCGGCATCGTACGGGCCTCCGGGCGGCTGCCGCTGACCGTGCGGCTCAGCGGCGCGTATGCCGCGAACCACCCCGACGAGCCGCTGGGCCAGGTCCTCGCACGGGTCCCGACGGCCGACAGCGCGGACGCGCGCGGGGCGATGGGCCGGGCGCTCGACCTGTCGTACGGGAAGCTGGGGGCGGACCAGCGCCGGCTGTTCAGGCAGCTGGGTGTCGTCCCGGGCACCGAGTTCGGGCGGGACGCGGTGGCGGCGCTGGCGGACGGTTCGTTCGCCGTGCAGGAGGAGCGCATCGGGGCGCTGGTCGGGGCCAACCTGCTGTCCGAGTACGCCCCGCGCCGCTACCGGATGCACGCCATGGTCAAGGAGTACGCGGTGGGGCGCGCGGGGGACGAGGACCCGTGGGAGGTGCGCCGGGACGTCCTGCTGCGGCTTCTGGAGTGGTACCGGCAGACGGTGGAACAGGTCAGCAGCTCCATCGGTATCCAGCGGGCGGGGGCGCACCGGGGCGCGGGCGCGGCACCGTCCGGCCCGGGAGCCCGGGTCGGGACGGAGCCGGGTACGGACGCGGCTGCGGGAGACCCCGGCGCGTACGGTCCCCACGCCTCGGGCGGACCCGGCAGCACCGACGTCGGCGACGGGTTCGGCATGGACTGGCTGGACCGGGAGAAGGCCAATCTCTGCGCGGCCATCAAACTCGCCGCCGAACTGGGGCTGGGACCGGCGAGCTGGCGGCTGGCCGACGCCATGCTCGGCTTCATCCGGCTCCATCCGGGCGGCGACGACTGGTCGGCCGCCGTGGAGGCGGCGCAGAGCGCGGCGGCCAGGTCGGGAAACCGGCGGGCGAACACCGCGATGCTGCTCAACGTCGCCGACTCGCGGTACCGCAAGGGCCGTTCCACCAGCGAGCGGCGGCTGGCCCGGGAGGCGCTCGCCGCCAGCCGGGACGGCGCGTGGCGGACCGGGGAGGCCCTCTCCCTGTCGGTCCTCGGCCGGTCTTACTGGGCGGTCGGGGCCATCGGGATGGCCGACCGCTACCTGCGCGCCGCGCTGCGCATCCACGAGAGCACGGGGGACCTGGCGGGCCAGGCCAACGCCCTGGGCCGGCTGGCCCGCAACGCCTACGACACGGGCGAACCGGTGTCCGCCCTGCGTGACTTCCGCAGGGCCCTGGAACTGGCGGAACGGGCCGGCTCCCGGTTCGGGCAGGTCAGGGTCCCCGCCTACATCGCGCTGACCCTGCGCCAGCTGGGGCAGTACACCGAGGCCGGCCGGTGGTGCGAGCTGGCGATCCGTCTGAGCCGCGACGTGGAGTTCCACGAGGGGGTGGCCATCGCGCTGACCTGCCGGGCGTCGCTCTTCAGCGACCTGGGCGAGCACGCCCGCGCGGTGGCTGCCGCACGGGAGGCGCACGTGGCGATCCCGCACCTGTCGGACCCCCGTATCGAGGCGGACTGCCTGATCCGGCTGGGCGGGGTGGAGGCCGCGGCCGAGCACACGGACGTGGCCATGCGCAGCTTCGGCAAGGCGCTGTTGCTCGCGGAGGAGATCGACTACCTGCAGGGCGCGGCGCGCGCCCAGGCGGAGAGCGCGGCCACCTACGTGCGGCTGGGGCTGTACGAGGAGGCACTGGCGGCCGGACGGCGTACCCGGCGGGCCCTCCAGGGGTGCGAGATGCGCCTGGTCACGGCCCAGATGCTGGTCCTGGAGGCGGACTGCGCCCTGGCGTCCGGCCGGTGCGCGGCCGCCGTCGCGGGCTACCGCCGGGCCGCCACGCTGTACCGGACGGCGGGCCACCGGCTGGGGGAGGTGCGGGCCCTGCTGTCCTGGGGCCGCGCCGCCGGGACCGTGCCGGGACACGGGCGGCCCGACCGGCCCTGGCGCCGGGCGCTGCGGCTGGCCGGTCCCCTCGCCGTCCCGGAGGCGGACACCCTGCGGGCCCTGCTGGGCACCGGGGCCCGCTGAGGTACGGCCCGCGGGGCGCCCGGGGCCCGGTCGCTCAGATGCGTACCACCGTCCCGGCGTACGTGAGGCCGGCCCCGAAGCCGATCAGTACCGCGAGGTCGCCCTCCCGCAGGGCCCCCGAGGTGCGCATGCGGTCCAGGGCGAGGGGGATGGAGGCCGCCGAGGTGTTCCCCTGGTCCACGATGTCGCGGGCCACGGCGACGTCGTCGGGGAACCCCACGCTCTCCGCTACCGCCTCGATGATCCGCAGGTTCGCCTGGTGGGGGACGAAGGCCTGGACGTCGCCGGGCCCGACGCCCGAGCGGTCCAGCACCTCCCTCACGAGGCCGGGCAGTCGGGTCACCGCCCAGCGGAAGACCGACGAGCCCTGCATGCGGATCACGGGACCGCCGTGCTCGGGCTCCTCCCGTACGGTGATCGCCTCGCCCAGCGCCGGGTCCGTGCCCCACACCACGGTCCCGATGCCCGGCTCCGTACCGCGCCCCACCACGGCCGCGCCCGCTCCGTCCGAGAACAGGAAGGCGGTGGAGCGGTCCCGGGGGTCGAGGATGTCCGACATGCGTTCCACCCCGATCACCAGGCAGGTGCGGGCCTGACCGGTCCTCACGGCCGTGGCCGCCAGGGCCAGTCCCACGGTGAAGCCCGCGCAGGCGGCGCCGACCTGCCAGGCGGTGCCGGGGGCGCCGAGCCGGCGGCCGATCTCGGCGGCGAGCGCGTTCGCCGCCGCCCCGGTGCCCGCCCCGTGGATGTCCGACATGGTGGCGACCAGCACCTGGTCGACCTCGTCCGGCGCGATCCCGGCGTCGGCGAGCGCCTTCCCGGCGGCGGTGGCCCCCATCTCGGCCAGCGTCTCGTCGGGGCCCGCGAAGCAGCGGGTCCGGATGCCGCTGCGGCGCAGGATCCACTCGGGTGACGAGTCCAGGGTGAGGCAGACCTCCTCGTTGGTGACGATCCGTCGGGGCCGGTAGCCCCCGATGCCGAGCAGCACCGCGTGGTGGCGGCCCTGACCGGGGACGTGCGCGGCGTGCGTGGTGTTCACACGGGACTCCTGTCGTCGCTCGCAACTGCGTCCTTGCGTGTGCTCTCCCTCGATTGCTCCTTCGCAGTGTTTACGCGCCGGACGGCGCGACCCCGCGTGACACCACGGCGACAGAGTGCACGGTTTCCGCTTGACAACCACATACCGACGGTATGTACTCACATACCCAAGGAATGTTAGTTGGAAGGATCGACAGGTGACCTCAGTACCGCTTGCGTCTCGCGCCGAGCCGTCGAGTGCGGGGAAGACACTGCTGCTCACGTCGGCAGCCACGTTCATGGCCTTCCTCGACACGACGATCGTCAACGTGGCCTTCCCGGCCCTGCACGAGGACTTCCCCAAGGAGTCCGTGACCGACCTGACCTGGGTGGTGACCAGCTACGGCATCCTCTTCGCCGCCCTGCTGACACCGGCCGGACGCTTCGCCGACATCCTGGGCCGGAAGAAGCTGTTCCTGTGGTCGGTCGGACTCTTCAGCCTCGCGTCCCTCGCCTGCGCCGTCGCCCCGAACATGGAGCTGCTCATCGCCGCCCGTGCGGTCCAGGGCATCGGCGCGGCCGGCATGATTCCCTCCGCGCTCGGACTGGTCCTGTCCGAGACACCCGCCGAGAAGCGGGCCGAGGCGATCGGTATCTGGGGTGCGGCCGGATCGATGGCCGCCGCCGCCGGCCCCGCGCTCGGCGGTCTGCTGGTCAGCGAGATCGACTGGCGGGTCGTGTTCATCCTGAACGTCCCGATCGGCCTGGCCGTGATCTTCGGCGCCCTGCGCCTGCCCACGCGGCCGGTGGAGAAGACGCAGCTTCCCGACCTGCTCGGGACGGCCACCGTCACCTTCGGCATCGCCGGTGTCGTCGTCGGTCTCACCAAGGGCGGCGACTGGGGCTGGAGCGCGGTGCAGACCTGGGCCTGGATCGGTGCCGGCGTCCTCCTCATGGCCTACTCGCTGGTCCGCTCCGGCAAGCACCCGGCCCCGGCCGTGGAGACCTCCCTGTGGCGGACCCCGATGTTCGCGGCGGCCAACCTCACCGCGTTCCTGCTGGGTGCCGGCCTGTTCGTCTGGTTCCTGTCCGGGCCGCTGTACCTCACCACGATCTGGCACTACTCCGTGCTCAAGGCCGGTCTCGCCGTCACCCCCGGCGCGGTGCTCTCCGCGGTCGCGGCCATCACCGTCGGCCGCCGCCTGAAGCCGGAGCAGCAGCGCCCGGTGGTCATCGTGGCCGGCCTCGCCTTCCTCGGCCTGAGCATCTGGGCGTACACGGGACTCGGCTCCGACCGCGAGTTCCTGGCGCTGTGGCTGCCGTACGGTGCGCTCGGCGGCGCCGTGATCGGCGCCGCGCTCACCAGCGTGACGACCGCGGCGTCCATCTCGGTGCACCCGCTGAAGTTCGCCACCGGCACCGGTATGGCCACCACCGCCCGCCAGTTCGGCGGTTCCGTCGGTGTCGCCGCGATGGCCGCGGTGTTCGCGGCGGGAGATCTCAGCACCCCGCAGCCGTACCTCAACGCCTTCCTGCTTGCCGGCATCTTCATCGCCGCCGCCGCCATCCCGGCGTTCGGCATGTTCACCAAGAAGTCGATGGCGCAGATCGCGGAGACGCAGGCGCAGATCCAGGCCTACATGCGGGCGCAGGCGGAGGCGGCCGCCAAGGCCGCGGCGGCCGCACCCTCCGCGGAGGGTGCCGCCACCGCGGACCGCGGCTGACACCACGCTCCACCCCGAACGCCGGCCGCGGTTCCATCCCCCGTGGCCGCGGCCGGCCCCGGCGGGGCCGCGGCTCCGCAAGGAACCGCGGCCCCGCTTCGCGTTCCCCCTGCCGCCGGCTCCCTCACACCCGCCGGGACGCCCGCGCCGCGGCTCCCGTCACCCGGTGTCCCACCCCTGCCGCGACCGGCCGCCGCCGGCGGAAACCGTGACGCGCCGAGAAATCCGCGATCGCCACGAGGGGGTGGCACCGGTGGCCCGTAATACAGGACGAGAGCCCATCGGTTGGATGAGGGGAATTGATGAACACAGTCCTCGACTGGCTGGACTCCCCCGCGCCGGAGCGTGGAATCCACTACTACCGAAACGGCGACTGGCACCTGCGTGACTACGCGGACATCGCCTCGGCGGCCCGCCGGACAGCCGCCTTCCTGCATGCCAACGGCGTCACCAAGGGCGTCGTCTCCCTCCTGATCGAGGAACCCGAGACCTTCGTCCCGGCCTTCCTCGGCACGATGTACGCGGGGGCCACCCCGTCCCCGATCGCCTCACCCGTCACGTTCGGCGGGCACGACGCCTTCACCGAGCACGCGGCCGCAGTCCTCGGCGCCGCCGGCCCGGCCGCCGTGCTGACCGACGCCCACCTCGCCCCGCTCGCCGCCGCGGCGTGCGCGAAGGCGGGGACGGGCACACCTCTGGTGCTGCCCGATCCGGCCGGGCTGCCCGCCGCCGACGACCTGGCGCCCCGGGCGGCCGAACTGGCGCTGCTGCAGTTCACGTCCGGTTCCAGCGGCACCCCCAAGGGGGTCCGGGTCACCGGCGACAACCTCACGGCCAACGTCCGGGCCATCCACGGCTGGCTCGGGGTGACACCCGAGGACTCCTGCTCGTCGTGGCTCCCGCTCTACCACGACATGGGCCTCATCGGGACGTTCCTGGGGTCCGTCGTCGCCCAGATCGACCTGTGGCTGATGAGCCCGGTCGACTTCATCCGCTCCCCGGCCCGCTGGCTCGACTGTCACGGCCGGCACGGGGTGACCATCACCACCGCGCCCAACTTCGGCTACGGGTACGCGACCTCCCGGGTACGCGACGAGGAACTGGCGGGCACCGACTTCTCCACGTGGCGGGTCGCGATGAGCGGTGCCGAGCGGGTGGACGCACGGGTGGTCGCCGACTTCACCTCGAAGCTCGCGCCGTACGGGTTCGACTCCCGGGCCCTGACGCCCTGTTACGGCATGGCGGAGACGACGCTCGCCGTCACCGGCGTCCGCCCCGGCCGCGGGGCGCGCATCGTGCGGCCGTCCGGTCCGCTGGACACCGGAGCGCCGGTGACCGTCGCCGGCTCGGGCACCCTCGGTACCGACCGTCCCGAGGACCCCGCGGGCTGGATCGCCTCCTGCGGTACGCCGGTGCCCGAGACCGCCGTCGAAGTCGTCGGCGAGGACGGGGAACCGCTGCCCGACGGCACGTTCGGGGAGATACGGGTCAGGGGCACCTCCGTGGCCGACGGCTACGAGTCGCCCGACCCTGCCGCGAGCGCGCCCTTCGGCGACGACGGACTGCGCACCGGCGACGCCGGTTTCCTGCTCGACGGCGAGCTGTACGTGGTCGGGCGGATCGGCGACAGCATCAAGGTCCGCGGCCGCAAGGTGCACGCCGAGGACCTGGAAGCGGCGCTCACCTCCGTCCCCGGGGTGCCGCCGGGCCGCTGCGCGGTGGCGCTCGGCGACCGCGACGGCCGCCCGGGAGCGGTGATCGTCGTGGAGGCGTCCGGCGACGGCTGGCTGGACGCGGTGACCGGCGTACTGCGCTCCGCCCTGGACACCTCGGTCTCCGTGACCGTGGTGCGGGCCCGGCGCGGCACCATCCCACGGACCTCCAGCGGCAAACCGCGCCGCCGGCTGCTCTGGCGCCAGGCGGGGGAGAACGCGCTCGCCGGCGACGTACTGCACGGCACGCACAGCGACGACCGACCGACAGCACAGACCGCACCGGGACTGGATGGGGTAGCCACATGAGCGTCACGACCACCGGGCTCGTACTCGACGTCACCGAGACGGCCCCCGAGACCTCCGCGGAACAGCGCGGCCGGCTCGCCAACTCCGCCGACCTGTACCGCCGGTGGGAGCGCCAGCAGTGGGCCGTCGCCCAGGTAGACCCCGCGCGGGACGCGGCGACCTGGCAGGCCCTCACCCCCTTCTCCCGTGCCCAGATGCTCGGCTCGCTCGGCGAGCTGGAGGTCGGCGAGGTCACGGTGACGCACACGCTGGGAGCGCTGATCGACGCCCCGCCCACCGAGGACGACCGGATCTTCCTCTGCACCCAGCTCGCCGACGAGGCGCGGCACGTGCGGTTCTTCCAGACCTACCTGGAGGAGGGGTGCCGGACGAGCCTCGACGCGGTCGAGGAGGGCGCCGACTACGCGGAGGTGTTCACGCCCGAGCTCACCCGGGCGACCGACGCCGTGCGGGCCGACCACGCGGACCGCGAGTCCTGGTACCGGGCACTCGTCTACTACCACCTGATCACCGAGGGCGTGCTCGCCGCCACGGCCCTGCGCACCACCCGCTTCCTCGCCCGCCGGCTCAAGCTGGCGGCGCTGGAGGAGGGCCTGACCAACGTCACCCGTGACGAGTCGCGGCACGTCTCCTTCGGCCTGCGGGCCGCGCAGGACGGGGTCGCCGGCGGATTCGCCCAGGTGGTCGGCGACGCCCACTTCGAGTCGCTCGGCGTGGCGGCCTGGGTCCTCATCGGCCCCTCCCGGCACAACCCGGTGCCCGCGCTCCGCGCGGCGCTGCTCAGCCGCGCCGCCCAGATCCAGGGCAGCGTCGAGATCGCCCGCGAGCGCCTGGTGAAGCAGCTGCGGCTGGTGGGGCTGCCGGAGCTGACCGAGAAGGCCACGGCCTCCTGGGACCAGGCGGTGGAGACCGCCCTCGACGCCTACGCGGAGCGCTGGGACGCACCGCACCCCATCCGCGCCGCCGCGGCCTGAGCGGCGCCGGACCCCCGGACCACGAAGAAGACAGTGAAAGGGACCACGAAGACATGGACGACAACACGCTGCGCGCGCAGGTCCGGCAGATCGTCGGGGAGATGAGCCCGCTCGGGGCCCGCGAGGCGCGGTCCGAGGACCGCCTCGTCGAGGAGCTCGGCTACGACTCGCTCGCCGTCATCGAGCTCTCCCTGCGCATCGAGCAGGAGTTCCCGCTCGCCGACCTCGGCACGAACACCACGCCCGACATCACCACGGTGAAGGACATCGAGGACTTCGTCGACCAGCAGCAGGCGGCGCCGAGCGACGCCGCCTGACCCGCCCGCCCAGGGAAGGACCACGAGAAGATGACGACACACGATCTGCGCAGTGAGGCGGACGACCCGCTGACGCTCTCCCACGAGGAGTCCGTGCGGCTGCTCCGGGGAGCGCCCTGGCAGCGGCTGGCCGTGATGGGCGACAGCTTCGCCGCCGGTCTCGGCGACCCCAGCGAGGGGTACGCCCATGTGCCGTGGCCGCAGCGCGTCTCGGCGGCCCTCGGTGCGGGCAAGCCCGACTTCGGCTACCTGAACACCGGTGTCATGGGGAAGCGGACCGGCGCCGTGCGGGTCGAGCAGCTGGAGCAGGTCCTCGCGTTCGAGCCGGACCTGGTCAACGTGGCGGCCGGTGGCAACGACCTCTTCGACGCCGAGCCGGACCTGGACGGCGTCGAGGCGGACCTGGACGCCATGTACACGGCGCTACGGGCGCAGGGTGCGGACATCTTCACCTTCACCGTGACCAACGTCTTCGAGTCGGTCCCGGAACTGGCGGTCTTCAGCGACCGTACGGCCGCGCTCAACGAACGCATCCGCGCGGTGGCCGCGCGCCACGACGCCGTGCTGATCGAGATGTGGAGCCATCCCGTGCGGCTGCGTCCCAACCTGATGAGCGCCGACGGCATCCACTTCGCGATGGAGGGGCACGCCGCCCTCGCCGCGGAGATCGTCAAGGCACTCGGCGCGCGGATCGCGGGCGGTGCGCGGACGTGAGGGGAGTCGAGGGCACCGTACGCCACATCGTGATCGGGGCGGGCTCGGCCGGCTGCGTGCTGGCCGAGCGGCTCAGCGCCGACGGGGACGGGCAGGTCCTGCTCATCGAGGCGGGCGGCCCCGACCGGCGCGCCGAGATCAGCATCCCGGCCGCGTTCCCCGCCCTGTTCGGCACGTCCGCGGACTGGGGTTACCGCACGGCCCCGCAACCGGGTCTCGGCGGCCGCAGACTGAACTGGCCGCGCGGCCGCACGCTGGGCGGCTCCTCCTCGCTCAACGCCCAGATCTGGACCCGTGGGCACCGGGCGGACTTCGACGGCTGGGCCGAGGACGACGGGTGCGCCGGCTGGTCGGCCGACGAGGTGCTGCCGTACTTCGAGCGGTCCGAGGACCGCTCGGGTACGGGCGCCTACGGCTCCGGCGGGCCGATCCGCATCGAGGACCTCCGCGATCCCAGCCCCGCCACCGCCGAGTTCCTGGGCGCCTGCGCCGAGGCGGGGCTACCCGCTCTGGACGACGGGAACCCGCTGGATCCGGAGGGCGCGGGGCCGGTACGGGCCACCCAGCGCGGGGGACGGCGGTGGAGCGCGGCCGACGGCTACCTGAGGCCCGCGCTGCGGCGCGGGAACCTCACCGTCGTCACGGACGCCCACGTCGAGCGCGTCCTGATCGAGGACGGCCGCGCGGTCGGCGTCGCCTGCACGACCGCCGACGGACCGGCCGAGGTGCGCGCCGACGGCGAGGTGATCCTGGCGGCGGGCGCGATCGGCTCCCCGCAGCTGCTGATGCTGTCCGGCGTCGGCGACGCGGACGAGCTGCGGCGGCACGGCATCACCGTCCGCGCCCACTCCCCCCGGGTCGGGCGGGGTCTCGCGGACCACCTCTACGTGCCGCTGGCCTTCGAGGCGCACGGGCCGGTGACCCCCGGGGTCACCGACCAGCAGGGCGAGATCGCCGAGTTCCTGCGGGGCCGGCGCGGCCGGCTGACGTCGAACCTCGCGGAGGCCGTCGCGTTCCTGCGCAGCGACCCCGCGCTCACGGCGCCCGACCTGGAGTTCGTGTGGATGCTGGTGCCCTTCCTCGACCAGGGGCGGGCACCGCAGGCGCACGGCGTGACCCTCGGCGTGGTGCTGCTGCGGCCCCGTAGCCACGGCACCGTACGGCTCGCCTCGGCGGATCCGGCGGCGCACCCGGTGATCGACCCGCGCTATCTGTCCGACCCGGAAGGCGACGACCTGCGGGTGCTCACGGAGGGGGTGCGCCGGGCCCGGGAGGTCCTCACCCGGCCCGCGCTCGCCGGGCGGCTCGGCGAGCCGCTGACGCCCGGGGCCCTGGACCCGGACCCCGGCACGGTGCACGCCCTGACCCGGGCCCACGCCGAAACGCTGTACCACCCGGTCGGCACCTGCGGCATGGGGGCGGACCCGGAGGCCGTACTCGATCCGCGGCTGCGGGTGCGGGGAGTGGCGGGGCTGCGCGTCGTCGACGCCTCCGCGCTGCCCTCCCTGCCGCGCGGCCACACCCACGCGCCCACCGTGATGCTCGCGGAGCGCGCGGCCGAACTGATCCTCGCCGACGCGGCGGAGCACCGCGTCGGTGCCCTGTCGCACCGCTGACCCGCCGCACACGACCAGCCTCACCAGACGAAAGGCAGTACGACTGTGACCGTTCAGGACCCGCAGCTGTTCATCGAGGCCTTCCGAGCGGCCTTCTCCGACGCGGACTTCGCGGCCCTGCTCAAGGAGCGCGAGTTCTCCATCCAGTTCGTGGTGACCGGGGACGCCCCCACGGCCTTCCTGCTGGACTCCGACGGCGTGCACGACGGAGCGCCCCACCCGGCGAGCCTGCGGCTTGAGGTGCGGCCGGAGACGCTGCACCTGATCCTTCTGGGGCAGCTCGGCGTGACCCAGGCGGTCGTCGCCCGCGGCCTCGTGGTGAAGGGCCCCGTCCCCCAGGTCCGCCGGCTGGCCGACCACCTGCCGGCGATGGGGCGCGCGTACGCCGGCCTCGCCCTGGCACCGGCCTCCGCCTGAGCCGCGCGACGGCGGGCCGTGCGGCACCGGCCGTACGCCCGCCCCACCGCCGGAGGGCCGTCGCCGGGATCACGACCGGCACACCGCCCCGGGACCGTATCCGGCGCCGTCCGCAACCCACACCGTCCGCCACCACAGAAAGCCGACCGTTGTGATCGCGACCACCACCACCGCCGTCCCGAACGCCCCGACCCTTTCCGACCTGAGCGCCCTCAACGCCGCCGCCATGCCCTCGCTGTTCCAGCTCCCGCCCGAGGTCGAGGAACTGCGCGAGGAGGTACGTGAGTTCGCGCAGACCGTGGTGAAACCGCGGACCCTCGCCAACGACCTCGCCCCCGCCGACGCCTTCGACTGGGAGATGGTCGAGGCCGGCCACCGGCTGGGTCTGCTGCGGCTGACCATCCCCAAGGAGCTCGGCGGCCGCGGCATGGGCGTGCTCGGTGTCTCCGTCGCCATGGAGGAGCTCGCCTCCGTCTGCCCCAGCACGGCCCTGATCTTCGGTGCCTCGCTGCTCGGGCAGACCTCCGTGCTCTTCTCGGGCGACCAGCAGCTCCAGTCCCGCTTCCTGCCCCCGTTCCTCGGGGACGAGCCGGTCCTGGCCTGCAACGCCATCACCGAGGAGACGGCGGGCTGCGACCTGCTGATACCCGAGCACGCGGAGCTGGCCGAGGACGTGATGACGGCCCGCCGGGACGGCGACCACTTCGTCCTCAACGGCATCAAGCGCTTCATCACCAACGGCAAGACGGCCGAGTGGGCGGCCGTCTTCGCCAACATCGAGGGCAACCCCGGTGCCACCGGCCTCACCGTGTTCATCGTGCCGCTGGACACCGAAGGCGTGACCCGCGGCGAGGTCGCCGACAAGATGGGCTACCGGGCCTGCCTCGGCACCACCCTCCACTTCGACGACGTCCGGGTCCCGGAGGAGAACATCGCCTTCGGCGAGGGCGGCGGCTGGAACTACCTCACCGTCCAGTCCAACCAGGCCCGTTCGATCGTCGCCGCCATGTCGACCGGGGTCGCCCGCGGCGCCTTCGAGATCGCCAAGGAGTGGGCCGGCGAGCGCGTCCAGGCGGGCAAGCCGCTGTACGAGCACCAGTTCACCGCCCGGAAGCTGGCCGAGATGTCCTCGAAGATCGAGGCCTCGCGGCTGCTGTACCTCCAGGCGGCCTACCAGGCCGACAACATGATGCCCGCCCCCGTCTACGGCCCGGCCGTCGCGAAGATGTTCGCCGACCGGGCGGCGATCGAGGTGGCCGAGGAGGCCATGTCCATCGTCGGGGCCCGCGGCTACTGCCGTGACCACGGGGTGGAGAAGCTGGTCCGGGAGTCCTTCGGCGCCCGTATCTACGAGGGCACGCCGGAGGTGCTGGCCCTGGCCATCACCGGTGCGCTGTACGGGCGCCGGCTGTGACGGCGGCCCCGCGCACCGACCGGGCGACCCCGCCCCGGAGCTCCGCGCCCCGTACGGCTCCCGCGCCCCGGGCCACGGCACCCCGGGTGTCGGCACCTCAGGCGCCGGCACCCCGGGCGTCGGCCCTTCAGGCGTCGGTACCCCGGGCGTCGGCACCCCAGGTCACGGCGCCCCAGGCCTCGGCCCCGCGGACGGCCCCGCGGACGGCCGCGCCGCGGCCGGGACCGGCCCCGGCGACCGCGCCGCGGGCGCGGGCCGCCGCCGCGCTCTCGGCCGCCTCGTACGTGGAGGCCACCCTGGCCCGCTGCACCTCCCTGCTGCTGGGTCCGCCCCTGGCGCCGGAGACCGCCGGTGCGACGCCCGCCCCCGGCTCCCCGCAGGGGAGGTCCTCGTGACGTCACAGACCGTCGACGACGCGGCGACGACCGCCGAGGACGCCCGCCGGGCACGCTACGTGGAGCACGTGCTGGCCCTCCACGACCGGATGAGTCTCGCGGGCCTGGCCGAGCACGCCGACCCGCTGTACCTCGCCCGGCGCCCCGACGGCCTGACCGTGCTCGCGGTGCCGCAGTCCCGGCTCCCCGAGCGCTACCGGCTGGCCATCTACGGTTTCCGGCTCGCCCAGTACCTGCGGTCCCGGTTCGCCAGCGACCGCATCGCCTTCGCCCGCGGCCTCTTCGCGGAGCCGCTCGGCGTGGGACACGGCGAGGAGATCCACGTCATCGGCATGGAGGAGTCGACCGGCGCCATCCTGCGCTACGTGTCCGTCATCGCCACGACGGACACCGCGCCCCTGCCCGTGACGCACCCGGACCGCTCGCCGTTCCCCTGCGAGGTGGCCCACGGCATCAACCTCTTCGACCACGTGCCCCTGGACGAAGCGGTCACCGGTCAGGAGGTCTGGGAAATCAAGCGCCTGATGCAGCGCTCCTCCCAGCGCGACACCTCACCGGCCCGGCGGCTGCGCCTGTCGCTGGAGCTGATGCTCGGCTTCTACACCGTCCTGGCCGGACTCTCGCCCCGGCCGAAGTTCCTGGTCGGCGACGGCGAGGAGGGCCTGGCCGTGCGGCGCCTGGCGCGCAGCCTCAAGGAGATCACCGTCATCGAGGGCACCTGCCCCTCGCTGGCCGAGGACGACCTGCTCTTCCCGGCGTACGTGGAGCGCGCGGTGGTCAAGCCGTTCGTGGCCCGCGTGCCCCGCGGGGAGGAGCTGGACGGGCTCGTGCACTGGCTCGGACGCGCGCTGGACGCGACGAATCCCCTCGCCGGCTTCCAGGAGCTCGTCGGCCGGGTCGGGGGAGAGATCCGGAGGGTAAGGATATGAGCACCACCACCGCGGCCCCCGCCGCGGCGACGGTCACGGCCGGCGTCCCCGACGACCCGGAGGCGTACTACCGCTCCCTGACCGAGCGCAACCGGGGCCTGATCCCGGACGCCGTGCAGGAGCGGCTGCGCGCCTCCACCGTCCTGGTGGCGGGATGCGGCTCGACGGGAGGGGCGGCCGTCGAGCCGCTGGCCCGGCTGGGTACGGGACGCTTCGTGCTGGCCGAGCCCGGGGAGTACGAGCTCAACAACCTCAACCGGCAGAGCGCCACGCGCGCGGACATCGGCCGCAACAAGGCCGAGGTGGCCGCCGAGCGCATCCGTGCGGTCAACCCCTTCGCCGAGGTCCGCGTCGACACGGCGGGCATCCGCCCGGACGCCCCCGAGCTGCTCCTGGACGGCGTGGACGTGGTCGTCGACGGCGTGGACGTCACCACCCTGGGCGGCTGGCAGGCCAAGTACGCCCTGCACGTCGCCGCGGCCCGGCGCCGCCTGCCCGTGGTCTCCGGCTACGACCTGGCCGGCACCCAGCACGTGCGCTTCTACGACTACCGCACCGACCCGGCCCCCCTCGCCGACGCGGTCAGCGCCCAGGACGTCGCCGAGGGCGCGCTGTGGACGCTTCTGCTGAAGGTGATCCCCCGGGAGATCGTCCCGGCCGACCTGATCGCGGACGTCACCGCACACCGTGCGGACCCGGACTACAGCGTCCCCCAACTCGTCTACGCATCACACCTGTTCGGCGTACTCGCCGCCCGGTACGTGGTCGAGATCCTCGCCGGCCGCCCGGTCCGCGAGCAGCTCACGGTCGACGTGCACCGGCTGGTCTCGGCGGACGCCGGACTGCCGGGCACCCCTTCGGAACGTACTCAGCGCGCACAGGACAAGGAGTCGCGATGACCACCGCCACCGACCGCCCGGGACGCCGCTCGGGCGACCCGCTCGTCCGGCAGACCAAGAAGGCCGCGCAGCTGCTCGTCGCGTCGGCCCGGCATTCCTACGACCCGCGTGTCGACGTCAACTGGGACGAACCGCTGGAGGAGGGCAAGTGGTTCCTGCCCGAGAAGCGGATATCCCTCTTCGGAACGGAGCTGTACGACTCCCTCCCCATGGAGCAGAAGCTGCTGCTCAGCCGTGAGGAGCTGGCCTCGTCGCTGGCCGCGGGCGTGTGGACCGAGCACATCCTGCTGCACCTGGTGTCCCGGTACGCCTACAAGCGGGACATCACCAGCCCGCAGGTGCAGTTCGCGCTGACCGAGGTGGCGGACGAGGTCCGCCACATGATCATGTTCGCCCAGCTGGTGGAGAAGACCGGGGCGGAGTTCTACCCCGTGAACCCGAAGACCCAGCGGTCCGGACTCCTGCTGAAGACCTTCGCGCCGGTTCCCGCGCTGTGGGCGATGCTCCTGCTCACCGAGGAGTTCTTCGACCGCTTCCAGCGTGAGCAGGCGAACGACGAGACGGTGCAGCCGCTGGTGCGCACGGTCGCCCGCATCCACGTCGTGGAGGAGGCCCGCCACATCAGCTTCGCCCGCACCGAGCTGGAGCGGTTCGTGCCGACGCTCTCCAAGCGGCGCCTGCAGCTGCTCCGCGACTTTCTCGCCGCCGTGGTGAAGTCCGTGCGCCGCGACCGCTACAACCCGCTGATGTACGAGCGGGCGGGCCTCGATCCGAAGACCTGCGTGGAGGCCGGCCGGAACAACCCCGTCGGGCTGGTGAACGGGGCGTACGGCGCCGAGCGGATCGCCCCGTACTACAAGTCGATCGGCCTGATCGGCGGGCGCTCGGAGAAGGTGTGGCGCGAGGCGGGTTGGCTGAAGGACGCCTAGAGAAAAGGGAAGTGGACCGTGGAAGATGACGGATACGAGGGTCCGGCGGTACTGGTCGTGGAAGACCGGGCCGAGTTCACGCTCCGGGCCCGGCTCACCGGCCGGTTCCAGCCACTGGACGGCCGCTACCGCTGGTACGGACGCCTGGAGGCGCACGAGGAGCTGACCCGGCTGGTCGGCGACCGGAGCGCCGGCGTCGTGCTGCGTACGGCCGAGGGTGACGCGGTCGGCCGCATCACCGAACCCGATCTGTGGAACCGGTACCGGATCGAGGGCACCAGCGTGCCCCCGTTCCGTGTCCCGTTCAGTCTGGAAGAAGTGGGGGAGTAGGACTCCTCCGCGCACGATATTTTCGTGGGCGAAGCGCCTGCGGAGAAAAGCAGAACCACACAGAAAAACGGAGGCCCCCCGCCCATGTGCTTCGACGAGGACGCCGTTCCACCGGTACCGCCCGTTCCGGATTCCGTGATCGAGAGCCGGTATCTGGAATTGACCGCCGAGGACGGCAACACATTCGCCGCATTCACCGCCGCGCCGGCCGACGGCACGCGTACGGCGATCGTGATCCTTCCCGACGTCCGCGGGCTGTACGGGTTCTACACGGAACTGGCCAAACGCTTCGCCGAGAACGGCGTACGGGCACTCGTCGTCGACTACTACGGACGGACTGCGGGCGTCGGGAAACGGGAGAAGGACTTCCCGTACGCCGAGCACATGGCCGCACTCAGGCCCCGTGAGCTGTACGCCGACCTGAGCGCGGCCGTCGCCCACCTGCGCGCGGCGGAGGGCGGCGCGGCGAGCGCCGTCCTCACGGTCGGCTTCTGCATCGGCGGCCGGCTCGCGGTGATGGCGGCGGCCGGGAACTTCGACCTGGCCGGCGTGATCGGCTTCTACTGCTGGCCCGCCGACGGACCGGACGGTTCCGCAGGTCCGACCCGCCGGGCGGCCGATCTCGCGGCGCCGGTGCTGGCGCTGATGGCGGGGGACGACCCGGGCATTCCGCAGGCGCATGTGACGGCGTTCGACGAGGCCCTGACCGAGGCGGGCGTCGACCACGAGGTCGTCACCTACCCCGGCACCCCCCACAGCTTCTTCGACGCACAGCGGGACGCCTACGCGGACGCCTCCGCGGACGCCTGGAACCGGGTGCTGCGCTTCGTGGACCGCGTCGGCGCCCCCTGAGGCTCCCGGCGACGGGGCTCCGGCGGCGTAGCGCGGGCAACAGGACAGGCCGGAACACATACGTATGGAAGGAATGAAAGTGCGTGTAGCCTGGAAGACCAGCTGAAGGCGGTCGACCCTCGGGGAGTGTGAACATGCCCACCACTCGTACGAGAACGCGTCCGACGCAGCGCGAACGGTCCGACAGCACCATCGAGGAGCTGTTGCGCGCCGCCCGCACGCTGTTCGCCGAACGCGGCTACAACGCGACGTCGCTGGATGCCGTCGTGGAGGCCGCCCACCTCACCAAGGGCGCCCTCTACCACCACTTCTCCGGAAAACAGCACCTGTTCCGGGCGGTGTACGAGCGCGAACAGGCCCGGCTCACCCACATCGTGGCCCACGCCTACCTCGACGCGAAGCCGGACTCCTGGGAAGCGGTGTTCGTCGGCGCGAGGGCCTTCCTCGTGGAGGTTCTCGCGACCGACGTCCAGCGCATCAACCTCCTCGACGCCCCCGGTGCGCTCGGCACCGAGGAGATGCGCGAGATCAACTCCAACTGCATGAAGATGATGGAGGAGGGAGTGCGGCGCGCGGCGGCGACCGGTGACATCGCGCCCCACTCCGTGACCGCCCTCACCCACCTGCTGTACGGCGGCCTGTGCGAGACGGCGATGGCGGTGGCCCGCGCCGAGGACCAGCAGCAGGCCCTCGACGCGGGCATCACCGAACTGCGCACCCTCTTCGACGCCCTGGCGGCCGCGCCGCGCTGAGCCGGACGCCCATGGCCCGGGGCACGCTCCCGTGCCGCCCGCGGCGGCACGGGCGCGTCCGCCCTACCCCGTCCGGCCCGCCATCGCCGCCGCCAGGTCGGCCAGAGGCAGCCACGGCCGTACGAGCGCCTGTTCGGCGGCCGCGCTCAGCGCCCGCGGTGAACGACCGCACAGGTCGATGATCCGGGACACCTCCGCCGGCTCCGCCTCCACCCGGCGTTCCCCGAGGATCCCCGCCAGCATGCGCCGGGCCTGCTGGACACTGAGCTCCCGCAGCCCCACGGTGCGCAGCGCGGCGAGGCGGGGGAGGCGGCCGGAGTCCCGCGCGGTCACCAGGAGGGCTCCTGCGGACGGCCCGGGCCGCAGCACCTCCAACTGCTCCGGCGAGGCCAGGTCGTCGAGCACGATCAGCACCCGGAGGTCCTTCAGCGCCTCCTGACCGAACGCCACGGGGTCGGCCTCACCCGGCGGTACGACCACGCCCAGACTGCGCAGCACGTACCGCAGCACGTCGTCCCCCGACGGAGCCCGGTCGCGTGTAGGTACGGTCGCGCGCGTGCCCCGTGCCGGGTCGGCCGGGCCGTGCCGTGGGTCCGGCGTCCGCCCGGGCACGTGCGCGCACCCGTGCCGAGCCGGCCCGGTGCTGCTGCCGTGCAGGGCCACGAAGATCTGCCCGTCCGGGAAGCGGTGCGCCACCCGGTGCGCCCACTGGACCGCCAACGCGGTCTTGCCGATGCCGGGCGGCCCCAGGATGACCCGGGTGACGGGGCGCCCGTCGGCGGCCGTGACGGACCCGTCGAGCATCGCGAGCTCCTGCTCCCGGCCGACGCAGCGGATGCCGCGCGGCAGCTGGCGGGGTACGGACGGGGCCGCGCCGGTCCGGGGCCCGGCGGCGGTCAGGTCGGGATCGGCGCGCAGGATGGTGGCGCGCAGCGCCTTGGTCTGCTGGGCCGGGTCCACCCCCAGCTGGTCCGCGAGCCGGCGGCGCAGTGACTCGTACGCCTCGACGGCCTCGGTCCGGCGGCCGGCGCGGTGGAGTCCGGTCATGAGGTTGCGGATGACCAGCTCGTTGTCCGGATACAGGTCGGCGAGCGAGTGCAGTTCGTCGAGGAGCCCCGCGCTGCCGCCGAGCCGCAGTTCACCCTCGTGGCACTCCACGAGGGCCGATAAGTGCTCCCGCTCCAGCAGCCACCGCGTTCGCGTGGCCCACTCTCCCGACACCCCGCCGAGCGGCCTGCCGCGCCAGCTGCCGAGCGCCTCCCGGAACAGCCGCGCGGCCGTCCGGGGGTCCGTCCCGGCGGCCCGGGCGGTCGCCACGGTCCGGCGGAAACGGTGCAGGTCGATCGTGTCCGGCTCGGCCTCCAGGACGTAACCGCCGTGCCGGCGGCGCAGGACGGCCCCGTGCCCGTCGTCGACGGCCTCCAGTGCCCCGCGCAGCCGCGAGATGTAGGAGTGAATCATGTTCCGCGCCGACTTCGGCGGGTCCGCCCCCCACGCCCGGCTGATCAACTCGTCGGGCATGACTACTTCATTGGCATCGACGGCAAGCATCGCGAACACGCAACGCTGCTTCGTCTGTCCCAGTTCTACCGCGTTATCCCCCGTGGCCCGGTACTGCACAGGCCCCAACAACTGAACAAGAGCCACGCTTGCCCACTCCCCCGTGTGCGCGCTGTCTCGGATCGTTCCGCCGATGAGATTGACCGACTTCGCTCTGGTGAACGAAGCCCGTCACGATGTGGCATTTCTTGATTTTCGCTGAATGCCCCCTGCCGTGGACGGTGAAGCAGGGAATGCTTTCGTCAAGTTTTCCCGCACCGTGCCCGTCGAGGCTGGCTCCTGCCACCACGACCTCGCACGCGGGAGCTGATGTGACGCGCACCCTGTCCCACCCCTGCACAGAGAAGGATCGGCACCACCGCTGGAATCTCGTACTCGCCGAGCGGGAGCGACTGCTGCGCCTGGCCGTCAGCCGGCTCGGACGTATCTCGGACGCGGAGGACTGCGTCCAGGAGGCCATGCTCCGGGCGGCGGCTTTCGACGCGCTCGACGAATCCCGGGTCGCCGCGTTACTCACCACCATCACGCTGCGCCTGTGCGTGGACCACCAGCGCGGCACCCAGCGCGACCGCCGGCTCGCCGTCCGGGTCCACGTCCTGCGCCGTCCCGAACCGGATCCGGGCTCCGAGGTGGAGCACCGGGTCTGCGACCGGGCGGCGGGCGCCTGGCTGCTGACCCAGCTCCCCGGGCTCGGCAACCGTGAACGCGACGTGCTGCTCGCCCGGGCACGCGGCCTCACCACCGCCGAGACGGCGAACGCGCTGCAGATCACGTACAAGTCGGCGGAGAGCGCCTTCACCCGGGCCCGTAGCCGGCTCCGCGCGCTGTACCACCAGGAGATGGCCCGCTGACCCCCGTCCCCCGACCCGCACAGGCGCGGACGGCCCTTCCCGAAGCTCCGCGTGGCGAGCCGAGGTGGTTTCCGGCCTTCTGTACGGGGGGCCGGGGGGCTTCCCCGGCTGCCTTGCACAGCTGCGGGAGGCCGTACCCCACGTCCCGCGCAGCGAGCCGGAGGCGGGTTCCCGGGCTTTCGGTGGACGGACACCGAGACGTCCCCGGCTTCCGTACCCCCGGGCGCCGGAGGTCCTTCCCCGGCCATGCGTACGAGCCGGCGGCCCGTCGGTCCCGCGCACACGACGAGAGGGGCGCCGGGGACCTCGCGGTCTTCCGGCGCCCCTCTCGCCGGGGGTCGCGCGGTGCTCTGCCGGGCCGGTCAGGGGCGGTCCTCGCGGCCGCCCTCGTCCGTGCTGCCCGAGCCACCCTCGGCGTCGTCCTGCTTGGCCTTGACCTCGGGGTCGAGTACGGCCCCGCCGCTGCCGTCGACCGAGGTCAGCGGTGCGCGGTCGTCGGCCACCTCGGTGGGGGCGGGCGGCTCGACCAGCCAGTCCGGGTTGGCCTGCTTGTCCCACCACTTCCAGGCGGCGACGGCCCCGCCCACCAGCAGGCCCGCCACGAGGAAGCCCTTGCCGACCCGGCCGGCCTTGGCCCGCCGCTCGTGCTTCCTGGCCAGCTTCTGGATCTCCTTGGCGGTCACCTGGCTCCGCAGCGCCGCCACGGCGGCCAGGCTGCGCGCGGTGGCCTCCTCGGCCATGGGCTGTGCCACGGCGACCGCGTGCTCGACGCGCGGCATCGTGAAGTCGGCCGCGGTCCGGGCCGCCTTGCGGGTCCGCACCGCCGCCCGGTGGGCGGCGTCGTCCACCTTGGGCGGGACGTGGGTCAGCGCCTGTTCGACGCGGGGGGCGAGATGCGCGTCGTACTGGACACGGGCCTGCGCGGCTGCCTTCGACACCTTGGGCGCAAGCAGTGCGCGAGCCTCCTGTGCGTAGTGCGCGGCCTGTTCCTTGGCCGTGTCGGCGTACGGCGCCACCACGTCCGCGGCGTGCTGCGCGCTGTCCTTCGCCGAGTAGGTTGCGGCGCGCACGCTGTCGATGCGGGTCACGGGATCCTCCTCCTTGGTGGCGGGTAGGTACTCCGCCTATCCACCCATGTCGAAATCATGCCTTCCGGGACCCCGAGCGCCAGACGGGACGGGCATCCGGGTCATGAACGGGCAATGTGGTGCAAGGGGAGCCTGCCGCCGACCCTGCCACGGTTCGGGCCGGGGCGCGCCGTGAGTCCCGCACCTGGCCGCATTTGTCCCACAGGAAGTGTGGAAAACATGCAGGAAGGCGGGCGGCACGGTACTCCGCCCCCCGTTTCCGGGCCGGGGACGGGCCGGCCCGGGGGCCGCATCGTGCGAGGATCGGGGGTCCTCAGCGACGACTCACGGAAGGCAGCCAGTGGCCGAGCAGCTTTACGCCACCTTGAAGACCAGCCAGGGCGACATCAGGATCCGGCTCCTGCCGAACCACGCGCCCAGGACGGTCGAGAACTTCGTCGCGCTCGCCACCGGCGAGCGTGAGTGGACCCATCCGGCCACAGGGAAGAAGTCCAGGGGCAAGCTGTACGACGGCACTGTCTTCCACCGTGTCATCAGCGGCTTCATGATCCAGGGCGGCGACCCGCTGGGCAACGGCACGGGAGGCCCCGGCTACGAGTTCGCGGACGAGTTCCACCCGGACCTCGCCTTCACCACGCCGTACCTGCTGGCGATGGCCAACGCGGGGCCGGGCACGAACGGTTCGCAGTTCTTCCTGACGGTGTCGCCCACCGCGTGGCTGACGGGCAAGCACACCATCTTCGGCGAGGTCGCGGACGGCGCGGGCCGGGAGGTCGTGGACGCCATCGCGGCGGTCCCCACCAATCCGCGCACCAACCGCCCGCTGGAGGACGTCGTCATCGAGTCGGTCGTCGTCGAGACCCACTGACCGTCGGACCCTCGTACCTGTCACGTTCTGTCACGCACACCTGCCGCTCCCGCAGGCCGGAACACCCGCCCGCCCCGCCGGGAACCAACCGCCCCGCTCGTCCGTACTGCTACATAACGGGCGATCGGGGCGGTCCTCTGCGTGCCGGCTCCCCGCACGCCCTCACGGACGAGGACCGAAGGGGCCATGACCGATGGAGCAGCAGCCGCCACAAGGCCAGGACGCGTCAGCGGCCGGGGACAGAGCCCTCACGTGCTACCGGCATCCGGACAGGGAGACGGGCATCCGCTGTGTGCGGTGCGAGCGGCCGATCTGCACCGACTGCATGATCGGCGCCTCGGTCGGCTTCCAGTGCCCGGAATGCGTTCGCCAGGGGTCCGGTACGGGGCACCGCCCCGGTGCCGCCCGGCCGCGCACGGTCGCGGGCGGCACGGTCACGTCCGACCCCAGACTGATCACCAAGATCCTGCTCGGCGTCAACCTCGCGGTATTCGTCGCCGTCTCGATCGTCGGCCGCCCTCTGCTCGACGAGCTGCTGCTGTTCGGCCGCGCCTACAACGGTGACCCGTCGGCGGGCATCGAAGGGGTCGCCGAGGGCCAGTGGTACCGGCTGGTGACCTCGATGTTCCTGCACCAGGAGGTATGGCACATCGCGTTCAACATGCTGGGGCTGTGGTGGCTGGGCGGTCCACTGGAGGCCGCGCTCGGCCGGGTCCGCTACCTCGCCCTCTATCTGCTCTCGGGACTGGCGGGCAGTGCCCTCACCTACGTGATCGCCGACCCCGCGCAGGGATCGCTCGGAGCGTCGGGGGCGATCTTCGGCCTGCTGGGCGCGACGGCCGTCCTCATGCGGCGCATGAACTACGACATGCGACCGGTGATCATCCTGCTGGTGGTGAACCTGATCTTCACCTTCAACCCGTGGGGTGCGATCGCCTGGCAGGCGCATGTCGGTGGCCTCGTGGCAGGGACCGTGATCGCCTTCGCCATGGTGCACGCCCCGCGCGAGCGCCGGAATCTCGTGCAGTACGGCGCCTGCGGACTGGTCCTGCTGGCGGTGGTGGGGATGGTCATCGCCAGGACCGCTGTCCTCATCTGACCGGAATCCGTTGCTCCCCGGTCAAACTTGTCCACAGAGTGTGCCGAATCTTGTGCATGGCGTGGGGAACAGGTGTGCCCCTTGTCGCTGAACCGGGTTTTCCCAGTCAGGACAAGGGGCGTAGGGCCTCGTGGCGCGAGAGGCTCCAGTCACACCGGCGTCAACGTCGACGAAGGTTATCCACAGATCGTCTGACCTTTTCCCCCGCCTGTGGATAACCCTGTGGGTAACGTGGAGGCACGGTCACACCCGCAGCGTCACTTCCACTGGGTGGAGACGCCGAAGCCGCCTGCGATGAAGCCGAAGCCCACGACGATGTTCCAGTTGCCCAGTGCGTCGACCGGCAGGTCGCCCTCGGTCACGTAGAAGATCACGATCCAGGCCAGACCGATCAGGAAGAGCGCCAGCATCACCGGCGCGACCCAACTGCGGTTGGTCAGCTTTATGTTGGTGGACTGCTTCGCCTGGGGAGGCGTGAAGTCGGCCTTCTTGCGGATACGTGACTTCGGCACGAGGGACTCTCCTGTCGATGCGCTGCGTGACCGCGCAGGGATCTGTGGCTGGCGCCGGGGCGCAAGGGGGAATGCTGCCTCCCCGGGGCGTCCGTTAGCGTAGTGCTTCCGTGGCGCCTAAGGAGATAAGGGTACGTTGAGCAATTCTGCCGACTCCCCCCGAGGTCCCGGCCGGCGCATGTCCCGATGGGCCGTCCAGGGCCTCACCGCCGGTGTCTTCGCGCTGGCCGGACTGATCTTCGTGACCAGCGCCAACACGGCCAAGGGCACCGATATCCGCACGGACTCCTCCCTCCTGAAGCTGTCCGACCTCATCCAGCAGCGCAGCGAGAAGAACGCGGAACTCGACGCGTCGACCGCCTCCGTACGGGCGGACATCGACACGCTCGCCCGGCGCGACGACGGGAGCACCCGGGCCCAGGACGCCGAACTCGACGCGCTGGAGAAGGCCGCCGGCACCACGAAGCTCACCGGTGAGGCGCTGTCGGTCACCCTGAACGACGCACCGCCCGACGCCACCGCCAACCCCGGGTACCCCGAGCCGCAACCCAACGACCTGGTCATTCACCAGCAGGACCTGCAGGCGGTCGTCAACGCCCTCTGGCAGGGCGGGGCCCGCGGTATCCAGGTGATGGACCAGCGGCTGATCTCCACCAGCGCGGTGCGCTGCGTCGGCAACACGCTCATCCTGCAGGGAAGGGTCTACTCCCCGCCGTACAGGATCACCGCGGTCGGCGACCGGGGGAAGCTCAGGCAGGCGCTCGACGACTCCACGGCGATCCAGAACTACCAGCTCTACGTCAAGGCCTACGGACTGGGCTGGAAGGTCGAGGAGGACGACCGGACGACCCTCCCCGGATACTCCGGCACGGTGGATCTCCACCACGCGCGGCCCGTGGAGTAGCGGACCGCCGGGCGCCCCGCGTCCGGGGCGCCGTACCACCTGTGACGGACGGGGACCGGCGGCTTTCCACAGCTGACCCACGCCTGTCCTCCGGCCCTTTAGTCTGGTGCCGTACCGAATGGAGGCGACAGCATGTACGGCTGGATCTGGCGGCATCTGCCGGGCAACACATGGGTGCGGGGACTCATCTCGCTGGTGCTGGCCCTGGCCGTCGTCTACGCGCTCTTCCAGTACGTCTTCCCCTGGGCGGAGCCGCTGCTCCCGTTCGGTGACGTGACGGTGGACGGCGAAGGCACCGGGGCGGGGGCGGCCCGATGAGCGCTCGCATCCTCGTCGTCGACAACTACGACAGCTTCGTCTTCAACCTCGTGCAGTACCTCTACCAGCTCGGCGCCGAGTGCGAAGTGGTGCGCAACGACGAGGTGACCACGGCACACGCCGAGGACGGCTTCGACGGGGTCCTGCTCTCGCCGGGCCCCGGCACACCCGAGCAGGCGGGCGTCTGCATCGACATGGTGCACCACTGTGCGAGGAGCGGCGTCCCCGTCTTCGGCGTGTGCCTGGGGATGCAGTCGATGGCCGTGGCCTACGGCGGAGTCGTGGACCGCGCGCCCGAGCTGCTGCACGGTAAGACGTCGCCCGTGCTCCACGAGGGAAAGGGAGTGTTCACCGGTCTCCCGTCCCCCTTCACCGCGACGCGCTACCACTCCCTCGCCGCCGAACCGGCCACGGTCCCGTCCGAGCTGGAGGTGACGGCGCGCACGGCCGACGGCATCATCATGGGCCTGCGCCACCGCGCGTTCGAGGTCGAGGGGGTGCAGTTCCACCCTGAGTCGGTGCTCACCGAGCACGGGCACCTGATGCTCGCCAACTGGCTGGAGCGGTGCGGGGACGCGGGTGCCGTCGCGAGATCGGCGGGGCTCGCTCCGGTGGTGGGCAAGGCCGCAGCGTGACCGCACGCCGACCCGAACCCGATGCCGGACAGGAAGGTCCGCACGCCCCGGGGGCGTACGAGGCCGACGGCACGTTCGAGTCGGCGGTGGAACGGCTGGCGGACCCGCTGAACGACCCGTTGCCGGGGCGGCACGCATCGCCCCGGTTCCGGGCGGAGACGCCGGCGTCCGGCCGGCTGGTCCATGAGGCGCCCCCGGCGGCGGCTCAGCAGCCCCCTCAGGGCCGCCGGCGGCGTCCGGAGCCCCCGGGCGAGTGGTACGACCCGGAGGGGTACGCACGGGACTGGTACGGGCAGCCGGGGCCGGAACCCGCCCCTCGGCCGTCACCGGGACCGGTCACGGCCCCGGCGGTGGCGGACGAGACCGTCGCTCTGCGGACGGTCGCCGCGCGTACGGCGCCCTTCCCCCAGGCGGGAACCTCCGCACCGGACGAGCCGGTCACGGCCGTCATGCCGGTCACCACCGTCACGCCCGACGTGCCGCTCCAGGACGACGCCGGCGCGCAGGACCCGGAGCCCCGGCCCGCCGAGCTCGCGCCCGAACCCCTGCCGACGGGTGGGCGGGCGGAGCGCCGCCGGGCCGCGAAGGGGCGCGGAAGACGGCGCGGGGAGACTCGGCGCCCGGCGGACGCCGGAGCGGCCCCCACGGCCCCCACGGGGTCCGCAGCGGAGCCCGCCGTACCGATGTCACGTCTGGAGGCCCGGCGCGCCGCCCGTGCCGCCAAGGACAGCCCGGCGGTCGTGGCCAGCCGGGTCGTCGGCGAAGTGTTCATCACCCTCGGGGTGCTGATGCTCCTGTTCGTCGCCTACCAGCTGTGGTGGACCAACGTCCGTGCCGATCAGATCGCCGGGCGCGAGACGCACAAGATGCAGGACGGCTGGGCGAACGGGGCCCGCTCGCCCGGGGTGTTCGAGCCGGGACAGGGGTTCGCCATCATGCACATCCCCAAGCTCGACGTGGTGGCGCCGATCGCCGAGGGCATCAGCAAGGAGAGGGTCCTCGACCGGGGCATGATCGGCCACTACGGCGAGGGCAAGCTGAAGACCGCCATGCCGTCGGCGAAGCAGGGGAACTTCTCGGTGGCCGGTCACCGCAACACCCACGGCGAACCGTTCCGCTACATCAACAAGCTGAAGCCCGGTGACCCGATCGTGGTGGAGACACAGGACGCCTACTACACCTACGAGATGACCAGCATCCTTCCGCAGACGTCGCCGTCCAACGTCTCGGTGATCGACCCCGTGCCGCGGCAGTCCGGTTTCACCGGCCCCGGCAGATACATCACGCTGACCACCTGCACCCCGGAATTCACGAGTACGTACCGAATGATCGTGTGGGGCAAGATGGTCGACGAGCGGCCGCGCAGCAAGGGGAAGCCCGACGCGCTCATCGGCTGACGCGGGCTGGACGACATCACGACAGGGGCGGGTGCGGTGGCAGCGAGGACCGAGCAGGAAGAGCGCACCGAGGAGTCGGCGCCGCCGGTGCGACGCGGGAGCCGCCGTCCCGTCGCGACGGTCGTGAGCTTCTTCGGCGAGCTGCTGATCACCGCGGGGCTGGTGCTGGGCCTCTTCGTCGTCTACTCGCTGTGGTGGACCAACGTCCTCGCCGACCGTGAGGCCGGCAAGCAGGGGGACACCGTCCGCGGCCACTGGGCCGAGGGCCGGGGCCCGGGCGAGCTCGACACGAAGGACGGCATCGGCTTCCTGCACGTGCCCGCGATGAAGAACGGCGAGGTACTGGTCAAGAAGGGCACCGATACCGAAACGCTCAACAACGGCATCGCCGGTTACTACACGGATCCCGTGAAGTCGGCCCTTCCCTCGGACGCCCAGGGCAACTTCACGCTCGCCGCCCACCGGGACGGCCACGGTGCCAAGTTCCACAACATCGACAAGGTGCGGAAGGGCGACGCGATCGTCTTCGAGACCAAGGACACCTGGTACGTCTACAAGGTCTACGCGGAGCTCCCCGAGACGTCGAAGTACAACGTCGACGCGATCGCCCCGGTGCCGAAGGAGTCGGGCGTGAAGAAGCCCGGCCGCTACATCACGCTGACGACCTGCACGCCCGTCTACACGTCGAAGTACCGCTACATCGTGTGGGGCGAGCTGGTGCGCACGGAGAAGGTGGACAGCGACCGCACGAAACCGGCGGAGCTGCGCTAGGCCGTGTTCCGAAAGTAGCGTCGTCTGCCCGGAGGGCAGGCCCGGCGGCGTCTGGTGCGTGTGATCGCAAGGCGGAGGGGCGTTCCGATACTGGATGTATCGGAACGATCCCGGCAACGCGGCGAGTGCGCGTACCAGGCGTCGCCGGGCAGGCGGGACTTTCGGAACACGGCCCAGGTCCGCCCGGGCGACGCTGTCGGGCGGAATGCGAGGGGCCCCGGTCACCGTGGTGGTGACCGGGGCCCCTGTCTGTCCCGGGACAACCGGCGGAACGTCCGCGCCGGCCCTAGTTCGACGGCCCGCCGAAGAAGCCGCCGCCCCCGCCGCCGTTGTTGCCGCCGCCGTCGCCACCGCCACCACCCGGCAGGGTCTGCACGGTGACCGCGCTGTTCTTGTCGACCATCTCACCCACGCCGGGCTGGAAGCCGAGGACGCGGGCCTGGTCGCTCTTGTCGCCCTGGACGTCGCCCAGTTGCAGACCCGCCTGGGCCAGCAGTCCCTTGGCGTCGGCAAGCGTCTTCCCCGTCAGGTCGGGGACCGCTACCTTCTCCGGCTCCGGCGGGCCCTTGGAGACCTTGAGGACGATCTGGACGTCCTTGGCCTCCTTGCCCGGACCGCTCGGCGTCTGCTCGACCACCGTGTCCTTGGGCTGCGTCGAGTCGACGTCGGTCCGCGAGACGTTCGTGAAGCCGATGCCCTTGAGCTGGGCCTCCGCGTCCGCGTAACTCCGGGTGCGTACGTCCGGCAGGTCCAGCAACGCCTGCTTGGCCACCGTCAGCGTGATCTCGCTGTCCTTGGCGACCTTGGAGCCGCCTTCCGGGTCCTGCTTGATGACCGTGTCCGGGGTCGCCTCGGACTCGGCCGAGGTGATGTTGACCGTGAAGCCCTTGTCCTCCAGCTCCTGCCGGGCGGTCTCCTCGGACTTCTCCAGGACGTTCGGGACCTCGACCTTCGGTGCGCCGGTGGAGACGACGACCTCTATGGTCTCGCCCGTCTTCATCTGACCGTCCGCCGGGGTCTGGCTGCAGATCTTGCCCTCGTCCTGGTTCTCGCAGGGCTCCTTCGCGCCGACCTTCAGGACGACCTCGGCGTTGTCCGTGAGCCGCTGGGCCTCCGGGACCGTGGAGCCGACCAGCTTCGGTACGTCGAGGGTGCCGCTGCTGCCCTCGTTGTCGCCGAAGACAGAACGGCCGATGAGGATCGCGCCGATCAGCACCAGGATGCCCGCGACGATCAGCAGGATCGTCGACGTGTTGTTCTTCTTCTGCTGGCGGCGGCGGCCGGGCCGGTCGTCGTGTCCGTAGCCGCCGTCGTCCGGGTTGACCGGGGGCAGCATGGAGGTCGGGGCGCCGCCCGGGTCCGTCTGGCGCAGGGCCGTGGTGGGCTGGTCGTTGCCGTAGCCGTCGTAGCTCCCGTAACCCGCCGCTCCCATGGCCGCCGTGGCCGCGACCGGCTGCCCGTCGAGGCAGGCCTCGATGTCGGCGCGCATCTCGTCGGCCGACTGGTAACGGTAGTCGGGGTCCTTGGTCAGCGCCTTCAGCACGATCGCGTCCATCTCGGGCGTGATCTCGGGGTCGAAGTTGCTCGGCGGCTGCGGCTCCTCGCGCACGTGCTGGTAGGCGACCGCGACGGGCGAGTCCCCGACGAACGGGGGCCGTACGGCCAGCAGTTCGTAGAGCAGGCAACCGGTCGAGTACAGGTCGGAGCGGGCGTCGACCTGTTCGCCCTTGGCCTGCTCCGGGGAGAGGTACTGGGCGGTGCCGATGACGGCGGCGGTCTGGGTCATCGTCATGCCGGAGTCACCCATCGCGCGGGCGATACCGAAGTCCATGACCTTGACCTGACCGGAGCGCGTCAGCATGACGTTCGCCGGCTTGATGTCGCGGTGGACGATCTGGGCGCGGTGGGAGTACTCCAGGGCCTGGAGGATCCCGACGGTCATCTCGAGCGTGCGCTCGGGCAGCAGCTTGCGCCCCGAGTGCAGAAGCTCTCTCAGGGTCGATCCGTCGACGTACTCCATCACGATGTACGGGATGGAGACCCCGTCGACGTAGTCCTCGCCGGTGTCGTAGACGGCGACGATCGCGGGGTGGTTGAGCGAGGCGGCAGACTGGGCCTCACGGCGGAACCGGGCCTGGAAGGACGGGTCGCGGGCGAGATCGGCCCGCAGTGTCTTCACGGCGACGGTGCGGCCGAGCCGGGTGTCGTGAGCGAGGTATACCTCGGCCATGCCACCACGGCCGAGCACCGAGCCCAGCTCGTACCGGCCGCCGAGGCGACGCGGCTCTTCCATAACTGATCCAGCCCTCTCCGTCAGTCCCGACCGCACCCGTGTGTGGTCCGGCGGTGCGCTGTTCGCACTCACGCTACCGGGCACGCCCGGCGTGATCGGCCCGCACCCGTCAGCTGATATCCGACCGGTATCCCAATGTGCTGGTGTGGACGGACGTTGTGACGAGTGTCACTTCTTTCCGTCGAGTACTGCCTTCATCACACTCTTGGCGATGGGGGCGGCCAGCCCGCCGCCGGAGATGTCGTCGCGGTTGGCGTTGCCGTCCTCGACGACCACGGCGACGGCCACGGGGGAGCCGCTGTCGGTCTTCGCGTACGAGATGAACCAGGCGTACGGCTTCTCACTGTTGTTGAGGCCGTGCTGCGCGGTTCCGGTCTTGCCCCCGACCGTCACCCCGTCGATCTGCGCGTTCTTTCCCGTGCCGTCCTCGACCACGGTCTCCATCATCTGCTGCAGCTTCTGGGCGTTCTCCCCCGAGAGCGGCTGGCTCAGCTGCTCCTTCTCGTGGGTGTAGATGACGTCCAGGTTGGGAGCCTGCCGCTGGGCGACCATGTACGGCTGCATGAGCTTGCCGTCGTTGGCGATCGCGGAGGCCACCATGGCCATCTGGAGAGGGGTGGCGCGGTTGGACGCCTGGCCGATGCCCGCCATCGCGTTCTGCGGGCGGTTGTCCTTCGGGTAGACGCTCGCGTCCGCCCGGACCGGTGTGAAGACCTCTTCGTTGAAGCCGAACTTGTCGGCCTGCTCGATCATCTTGTCGTTGCCGAGGTCGTCGCTCATCTTGCCGAAGACGGTGTTGCAGGACCAGCGCAGCGCCTCACGGAGCGAGGCGTCCTTGCACGGGATGCTGCCCTCGTTCTGCAGCAGGTTCGTCGACAGGGGGAGCCGCCAGGGCAGGGGCGAGTCGGTCTTCGCGTCGATGTCGGTGTAGAGGCCGTTCTCGAGCGCCGCGGCGGCCGTGACGACCTTGAACGTCGAGCCGGGCGGGTAGGTCTCCCGCAGGGCCCGGTTCAGCATCGGCTTGTCCTCGTCCTTCAGGAGCTTCTGCCGGGCGTCGGAGTCCTTGAGGGAGTTGCCGGCGAAGACCGAGGGGTCGTACGAGGGGGTGCTGGCCAGCGCCAGGATGGCGCCGGTCTGCGGGTCGAGCGCGGCGACGGCGCCCTTCTTGTCGCCCAGCCCCTCGAACGCGGCCTTCTGCGCGTCACCGTTCAGAGTGGTGACGATGTTCCCGCCGGTCTTCTTCTCGCCCGTGAACATCGAGAGCGTGCGGTCGAAGAACAGCTGGTCGCTGTTGCCGGTGAGGATGCCGTCCTCGATGCTCTCCAGCTGCGACGAGTCGAAGGCCTGCGAGGAGTAGCCGGTCACGGGCGCCCACATGGGGCCGTTCTTCCAGACCCGCTTGTACCGGAAGTCGCTGTCCTTGGTCTCGACGGAGCCGGTGACCGGTTCGCCGTCGACGATGATGTTGCCGCGTTCGTGCGCGTAACGCTCGATCTGGACGCGGCGGTTGTGTTCGTTGGCGTTGAGCTCGTCGGCCCTGACGTACTGCAGGTAGTTGGTGCGCACGAGCAGAGCCAGGACGAGGAGGCCGCAGAACATCGCGATGCGGCGGAGCGGCTTGTTCACGGTCGGACCACCTGGGTCATCTCGGCGTCCGGGGAGGGCGCGGGGGCCGGGGCGGGGCGTCGGGCGGTGTCGCTGATTCTGATCAGGATGCCGATCAGTGCCCAGTTGGCGATCACGGACGAGCCACCGGCCGCGAGGAAGGGCATGGTCATACCGGTCAGGGGGATGAGCCCCATGACACCGCCGGCGACGACGAAGACCTGGATGGCGAAGGAACCGGACAGGCCGATCGCGAGCAGCTTGCCGAACGGGTCACGGGCGGCCAGTGCCGTACGGACGCCACGCTCGACGATCAGGCCGTAGACGAGCAGGACGGCCATCATCCCTGCCAGGCCCAGTTCCTCACCGACGGTGGCGAGGATGAAGTCGGAGTTGGCTGCGAAGCCGATCAGGTCGGAGTTGCCCTGGCCGAGGCCCGTGCCGAGGGTGCCTCCGGAGCCGAAGGCCATCAGGGACTTGGCCATCTGTTCGCTGGCGGCCTCCTTGCCCCAGCCCGCGAACGGGTCGAGCCAGGCGGTGACGCGGTCCTGCACGTGCGGCTCGAACGTGGCCACGCCGACGGCCCCCGCGGCGGACATCAGCAGACCGAAGACGATCCAGCTGGTGCGCTCGGTGGCGACGTACAGCATGACGACGAACATGCCGAAGAACAGCAGCGAGGAACCGAGGTCCGTCTCGAAGACGAGAATGAGGATCGAGAAGGCCCACACCATGAGGATCGGCCCGAGGTCGCGGCCGCGGGGAAGGTAGAGCCCCATGAAGCGGCGGCTGGCCAGGGCGAGTGCGTCCCGCTTGACCATGAGGTAGCCGGCGAAGAAGACCGCGATGATGATCTTCGCGAACTCTCCCGGCTGGATCGTGCCGACACCGGGGATCTTGATCCAGATCTTGGCGCCGTTCACGGCGGGGAAGAACATCGGGAGGATCAGGAGGAACAGCGCCACCAGCATGGAGATGTAGGTGTAGCGCTGCAGGATGCGGTGGTCCTTGAGGGCGACGAGTACACCCACCATCAGAGCCACGCCCACGGCCGAGAACATCAGCTGCTTGGAGGCCGCAGGGGCGAACGTCGTCAGTGCCTGGAAGCGTTCCGACTGGTCCAGACGCCAGATGAAGGCCAGCCCCAGCCCGTTCAGCAGCGTGGCCAGCGGCAGCAGCAGCGGGTCCGCGTACGGGGCGAACCGCCGCACGGCGAGATGGGCCACTCCTCCGAGCAGGGCGAGGCCGAGTCCGTAGCCGAGCATGCCGGCGGGCAGTTCGCCGTTGAGGGCGAGGCCCACGTTGGCGTAGGCGAACACCGAGATCAGGACGGCGAACGCGACCAGCGCCAGTTCGGTGTTGCGGCGGCTCGGTGCGTCGATCGCGCCGATCGTGGTGGTGTTGGTGACAACGCTCATGGTACTGAAGGCCCCCTACGGCTTTACTGCTTACCGCACTGCGGGACCAGCTTCTTCTCTTCCTCCGAGAGGCTGGGGCCGGGAGTGGGGGTCGCGGTCTTCTTGTCGCCCTTGGCGGGGGGCGAGGCGGATGTGCTGTCTGCGTTCTCGTTCTGGTTCTTGGCGGCTTCCGCCTCGGCCGCGCGGCGCTGCGCGTTCTTCTTGCACGCGGAGGCCTGTGTCTCGAGCTCGCCGACCTTCTGGCGGGCGTCTGCGAGGTTGCCCTCGGCGATGGTCGCCTCCACCTGCTTGCGCTGGTAGGGCGGGAGGTACTTGAGTTCGATCTCGGTGCTCTCCTCGACCTCGGAGAGCGACACCCACGCGAGGTCCTGGCTGATGCCGCGGAACAGCGCGACGTTCTCGTCCTTCGTACCCACGTAGAACTGCGTCTGGGTCCAGCGGTAGCCGCCGTAGACGCCACCGCCGATGACGGCCAGCGCCAGCACGACGTAGACCGACCGCTTCAGCCACGTGCGGCCGCCGCGGGGCTTGACGAAGTCCTCGTCGGTGTACGCGTCGAGGGCGCTGTCCGGACCGGAGCCGTAGCCCATGTCGTCGCCGCTGCCGGGAGGGCCGAAGCCTCCGGAGGGTGGCGGGGCGGAGCGGCCGAGGCCCGCCGCGCGGCCTGCGGGCGTCTCCATGGCGCGGCCGTCGTTCTGTGCGGCCTGGTTCTCGGCGACGGCGCCGACGACGACCGGGGTGTCATGGAGCTGCCCGGCCAGGGTGTCGTTGCTGTCGACGTCCAGCACGTCGGCGACGATGCAGGTGATGTTGTCCGGGCCACCGCCGCGCAGGGCGAGCTGGATGAGCTCCTGGATCGTCTCCTGCGGGCCCTGGTAGCTGGCGAGGGTCTCCTCCATCGTCTGGTGGGAGACGACGCCGGAGAGACCGTCCGAGCAGATCAGGTAGCGGTCACCCGCGCGGACCTCGCGGATGGAGAGATCGGGCTCCACGTGGTCGCCGCTGCCGAGCGCCCGCATCAGCAGGGAGCGCTGCGGGTGGGTGGTGGCTTCTTCCTCGGTGATCCGCCCCTCGTCGACCAGGCGCTGCACCCAGGTGTGGTCCTGGGTGATCTGCGTCAGGACGCCGTCGCGCAGGAGATAGGCGCGCGAGTCGCCGACGTGGACGAGGCCGAGGCGCCGACCGGTCCAGAGCAGGGCGGTGAGCGTGGTGCCCATGCCCTCCAGCTGGGGGTCCTCCTCGACCATGACCCGCAGCTGCTCGTTGGCCCGCTGGACCGCCGTGCCGAGCGAGGTGAGGATGTCGGAGCCCGGCACGTCGTCGTCGAGCTGGACGAGCGTGGAGATCACCTCGGAGCTGGCGACCTCACCGGCCGCCTGGCCGCCCATGCCGTCGGCGATGGCCAGAAGGCGGGGGCCGGCGTAACCGGAGTCCTCGTTGCCCTCCCGGATCATGCCCTTGTGCGATCCGGCGGCGAAGCGCAGCGACAAGCTCATGCGCACCTCGCCCGTCGGCTCGCCGGTCGACTGTCGCGCCAGCCGGTCTCGAGCCACACTGCCCACCCTCCGGTCGGGAGCCGCACCGGGTCCTTCGTCAGGACCGCCGCGGCTCGCTCGCTCCGCTCGCTCATTGTCGTACTACTTCCGCAGCTCGATGACGGTCTTACCGATGCGGATCGGCGCGCCCAGCGGAACAGGTGTCGGGGTGGTGAGCCGGGTCCGGTCGAGATAGGTGCCGTTGGTGGACCCGAGATCCTCGACGATCCACTGGCCGTCACGGTCCGGGTAGATCCTGGCATGCCTGCTGGACGCGTAGTCGTCGTCCAGCACGATCGTTGAGTCGTGCGCACGGCCCAGCGTGATGGTCTGGCCCTGGAGCGCGACCGTGGTGCCGGTGAGCGTCCCCTCGGAGACGATCAGCTTGGTGGGGGCCCCACGCCGCTGGCGCCCGGGCTGCTGGCGCTGCTGAGGAGGTGCCGCTTGCTGTTGGCGGGCCTGCTGCGGGCGCGTGTCGGCGGCAGTGCGGCGTGAGCCGCGCTGCGTGACGCGCGTTCCGAACAGGTCGCTGCGAATGACCTGAACGGCCACGATTACGAATAGCCACAGAACAGCCAGGAAACCTAGCCGCATGACCGTCAGGGTCAGCTCTGACATTGCCCCCGCTTCACCCTTCGGCTTGCCGGTAAACGATGGTGGTGCTGCCCACGACGATCCGCGAGCCGTCGCGGAGCGTAGCGCGGGTGGTGTGCTGCCCGTCCACCACGATGCCGTTGGTGGACCCGAGATCCTGGATCGTCGAGGGCGTTCCGGTCCGGATCTCACAGTGCCGGCGCGATACGCCGGGGTCGTCGATCCGCACGTCGGCGTCGGTGCTTCGTCCCATCACCAACGTCGGGCGGGAGATCTGATGGCGGGTGCCGTTGATCTCGATCCAGCGCCGCACCTGGGCGTCCGCCCCGGGGCCGGACGCGGGCGGGCGCCAGTCGCCGGAAGGGCCGGCGGGACGCCCCGCGCCCGGCGGCGGGGCCGAGGGCATGGGCGGGGGGGAGGAGGCCGGGGGGTAGCCGTAACCGCCCGGTGCCTGAGGAGATGCGGGGCGGTTCGGCGGGGCGTAGGGCGCGGGACCGCTCTGCTGCCCCTGCTGTGACGTACTCGACGCGAGAGTCCGGCTGCGTACGCGGTAGAGCCCCGTGTCGAGGTCGTCCGCCTTCTCCAGATGCACCTTGATCGGGCCCATGAAGGTGTACCGCTGCTGCTTGGCGTAGTCCCGGACGAGGCCGGAGAGTTCGTCGCCGAGCTGCCCCGAGTAGGGGCTGAGCCGCTCGTAGTCGGGCGTGCTGAGCTCGACGATGAAGTCGTTGGGGACGACGGTCCGCTCGCGGTTCCAGATCGTCGCGTTGTTGTCGCACTCGCGCTGGAGCGCGCCGGCGATCTCGACCGGCTGCACCTCGGACTTGAAGACCTTGGCGAAGGTGCCGTTGACCAGACCTTCGAGACGCTGCTCGAAACGCTTCATGACTCCCATGGGGCACCTCCTCCGGTGTCGTCATCCCTGTACTGCTTACTGATCGTATCCACGCGTCGGGAAATCGGCTGGTTCCCCTTGTCTGCACAGTGGATGAGTGTCACCTCTCACACGGATCGTAGAGGTGCCCTCCCGACAGTGTCCCGCACTCCGCGTGTACTCAGGAGGAGTGGGGGCGGCCTCTTCGGGTTCCCGGTGCCCGTCGCGGGTTGCGCGAAACAACGGATGTGAATCCACCCTGTCCAGCGTGCTAATCTTCCGGATGTCGCCAGGCGCTCGCACCACACGGTGAGAGAGTCTGAAAACACCACTCATGCGCGAGTGGCGGAACGGCAGACGCGCTGGCTTCAGGTGCCAGTGTCCTTAGGGACGTGGGGGTTCAAATCCCCCCTCGCGCACAACGGGCGGTTGCTTGCAACTGCCGGGTTGGTTCGACAGAGCCCCCGCTTCGGAGAGATCCGAAGCGGGGGTTCTTCGTTGTGGCCCTTCAACTGCCCCCGGTGATGGCCTCCGGATGCCCGGCGAGGGACGGCCGACGCGGGAGTCCCGGCGCCTGCCTGTGCGAGCATCGTCCCGATCCACGGGTGGCGACCGCCCCGTGGGGCACCGGGGTCGCCGAGGCGCGGAAGGTCGTCACCGAGGTCGCTGCAGCCCGGGGCCGCCGCTCGAGGTGACGAATGTCGCGCCGCGGGCGGACGGCGGTCCGACCGGCCAGGGCTCCTTCTTGCCGCTGAGGGCTGACGGCTGACGGCATCGGGTCGGACGATGGTGGGCTTGAGCGGGTCGAGGATGCGCGGTGCGCTGAGGAGCGCGCACGCGTGTCGGCACTTCCCGCTCGGAGGCGTGGGCCGAGGGGACGCTCACGGCGCGGGAGCCTTCCGCGAAGGTGCCAGCTGGGGAGGTGTCCGCCGAGGGGGAGACGAGGGAGGCTGCGGCCGTCGGAGGCGGCCGGCAGGGGTCTCGGGCGAGGGCTGTCCGAAGGACGCTGTCCGACGGGTGCCCGGTGCCGACGGCACGGGCCGCGCGGGTTGTCCACAGGCCACGACGACCGGCGCGGCGCAGTTGTACGGTCGTGCGCAGGTGAGTTCGGCGGGACAGCGACAAGACGGGGGAGGCGGCGCTCCATGAGTGAGGCCGAGGTGACGGTGCCGGCGCGGAGTGCGGCAGCGGGAGGAGCGCGCATTCCGGTCGTGCCCGGATTCGCGCGGCGCGCGGCCGGAGGGCGTCCGGCGGAGGATCCCGGGAGATCACCGAAGGCCGCCGGCAAGGCGCTGCGGCACCAGGTGCCCCGCTCCGCCCATCGATCGCTGGTGCTGCCCGCCGGCCGGCCCGACGCGGTCCAGGCGGTGGAGGAGTCGAACCGGGGCCGCGTGCCCGCCCTGACGCCGATCCGGGTGGGGCGGATGGCCGCCACCCCGTTCGCCTTCCTACGCGGCTCGGCCGGGCTGATGGCCCACGACCTGACCGGCACACCGGTCACCGGTGTCGGTGCACAGCTCTGCGGTGACGCGCACGCGGCCAACTTCGGGCTGTACGGCGATGCGCGCGGCAATCTGGTGATCGATCTCAACGACTTCGACGAGACCGTGTTCGGCCCGTGGGAGTGGGACCTCAAGCGGCTCGCCACGTCGCTGGTCCTCGCCGGCCGCGAGGCGGGCGCGGACGAGGACACCTGCCGGCAGGGCGCGTACGACACGGTCGGTGCCTACCGGCGCACGATGCGTCTGCTCGCCGGACTGCCCGCCCTCGACGCGTGGAACGCCATCGCGGACGAGGAACTCGTCTCGCACACGGACGCGCGGGATCTGCTGGGCACACTGGAGCGCGTATCGGCCAAGGCCCGCAACAACACCAGCGCCCGCTTCGCCGCCAGGTCCACGGAGGAGTGCGAGGACGGAGGACGCCGCTTCATCGACGCCCCGCCCGTGCTGCGCAGGGTGCCGGACGCGGAGGCGGCGGCGGTCGCGGCCGGTCTGGAGGGCTACCTCTCGACGCTCTCGGAGGACCGGACCCCGCTGCTGGCCCGCTACGCGATCCACGACGTGGCCTTCCGCGTGGTCGGCACGGGCAGCGTCGGCACCCGGTCCTACGTCGTGCTGCTGCTCGATCACCGTGGTGAGCCGCTGGTCCTGCAGGTGAAGGAGGCGAGGCCCTCCGCCCTCTCCCCCTACCTCCCCCAGGCAGGTTTCGAGGTGCCGGAAGTGGCGCACGAAGGGCGCCGTGTGGTGCTCGGGCAGAAGCGGATGCAGGTGGTCAGCGACATACTGCTCGGCTGGGCCGAGGTCGAGGGCAGGCCCTTCCAGGTGCGCCAGTTCAGGAACCGCAAGGGAAGCGTGGATCCGACAGCGCTCGCGGCGGACCAGGTGGACGACTACGGGCGGATGACCGGTGCCCTGCTGGCCCGGGCTCACGCGCACAGTGCCGATCCCCGGCTGCTCGCGGGCTACTGCGGGAAGAACGCCGAGCTGGACGACGCCGTGGCCGATTTCGCGGTGCTCTACGCCGACCGTACGGAGGCGGACCACGCCGAGCTCGTGCGGGCGGTCCGCAGCGGTCGCACGGCCGCCGAACTCGGTGTCTAGCGGGCCTCCGGCGGGTCTGCTGCCCCCGCGCGTCCCCGCGGTGCGGGCCGTGGCCATACGCTGGACGGGTGAGTCAAGAAGCCACCGGGGTGCCGACCACCCGGAACGACGTAGACGCGCAGGACCGGGACCAGTGCCAGGGCCGGCCCGAGGACCGGCCGAGCGAGCCGGAGTACGCGCACCCCGCGTCCCCGGCCGAGCTGCCCGACGGTCCGGACGGCGAACCGGCGGCCGGACACCACCCCGGGGCGACGCCCGGTGACGAGGTCGGTGGCGGGCCCGGGGCCGGCGGAGACGCCGGTCGCGGCGCCGATGGCGACGACCGTGGCGCGCCTGCGGACCCGTCGGGAGCCCCCCGGCCCGAGGAGCGGCTCGCGAAGGCTGTCAGGGCGGCCGAGCAGGCTCTGATCGAATTCGAGATCGCGGTGGAGACCTTCCGCGTGGAGGTCGACAACTTCTCCCGGCTGCACCACCAGAAGCTCGGTCCGATGTACGCGCGCCTGGACGAACTCGACGCGCAGATCGCGGAGGCGCGGGCCGCGAAGACCGGCGATCCGGAGGACCTGCGCAAGGCCGAGGAGGCGCGGGCGATCGTCATGCCGATGCCCGGGGTCGAGGAGCTCTTCCACGACTGGATGGACTCCGACGGGCTGTCACCGGAGGCGGCGGCCATGCTCACGGAGCAGCCTGTCCGGCCGCCGAAGCGCGTCAGGCCCAGCGAGGAGGCGCGCAAGCTCTACAGGGAGCTGGCACGCCTGTCCCACCCGGACCTCGCCTCGGACGAGACCGAGCGAACGAGGCGCGACGAGTTCATCGCGCGTGTCAACGCCGCCTACGGGCGTGGTGATGTCGCGCTCCTGCAGGAACTGGCAGCGGAGTGGGCGGCGGGCCCGGCCGCTCCGGAGTTGCAGCTGAGCGAGAGCGAGGAGCTCTACGCCCGGCTGGAGTGGCTGAGCCGCCGCAAGGAACTGCTCACCGCTCTTGCGCGGGAACTGGAGGAGAGCGCGATCGGCTCCATGCTGCGGATGGCCCCGGACGACCCCGACGGGCTGCTGGAGGACATCGGGGAGAAGCTCCTGGCCGAGGTGGCCCAGCGCGAGGCGGAGTTGACGGCACTGGTGCAGTAGCGTTTCCGGAGACCCTGGCGCGTACGTACGAGAGAAGGCATGACCCATGAATTTCGCTCCGCTGCCCTCGGTGGACGTAGCGGCGGTGCCGGCGGACGGCCTCGTGCTGGACGTCCGGGAGAACGACGAGTGGGCGGCGGGGCATGTCGAGGGCGCGCTCCACATCCCCATGAGCGACTTCGTGGGGCGCTTCGGTGAACTGACCGAGGCAGCCGATCACGGGCGGCGCGTCCATGTGATGTGCCGGGTCGGCGGCCGGTCCGCCCAGGTCACCCAGTACCTGGTGCAGCAGGGCATCGACGCGGTGAACATCGATGGCGGGATGCTCGCCTGGGACGGAGCGGGCCGTCCGATGGTCACGGACAGCGGAAACCCCGCCTTCGTCCTCTGACTCCCGCTGCCGCTCCGGCCGTTACCTGCTTCTTCCCCTGCCCTGCTTCCGCCCCTGCTCCTGCTTCTGCTTCCTGCCCCTGCCGGGGTGGCGCAGTGGCGCGGAGGTTGACTGGTCCGGGGGCTGGCAGCGGGGCCGGGGGCCGGCGGCGGGGGCTGGGAGCGGGCGCCGGACGTGGGGACGTGGGCGCCGACCGTGCGGGCTGTTCGTGCGGGCCGCTCGTCCCGAGCGTCACGCAACCGTGTCGGTCGCGTAGGGCTCGCCCCCGGAGGCGAGCGTCGCCCCGCTCCGTCTGTACCTCCTGAGGAGCCGAACGGCCCAGGCGTACGGATCACGAGCGGACGGATCACGAGCGTGTGGGTCACGAGCGTACGGATCACGAGCGGACGGATCACGAGCGTGTGGGTCACGAGCGTACGGATCACGAGCGGACGGATCACGAGCGTGTGGGTCACGAGCGTACGGATCACGGATACGGATCCACGAACGTTGTTGGCTCGGGGGTTGTGATCACGGGCGAAGGCCTCCGGGGGTGGTGGGGCTGTCCAGGACTGCACCGCAGCACCACACCCGGAGGTTCGTGTTCGACCGTCCTGCCCGGCCGACTGTTCGTAGCAGCCGCGCACGGCCGGTCATGGCAGGCGGGGGCACGGCCGGTCAGCGGTCGAAGTCGATCTCCACCTCCGGGGTGAGGGGGTGCGACTGGCAGGCGAGTACGAAGCCGGCTTCTGTCTCCTCGGGCTCGAGGGCGAAATTCCGGTTCATCCGCACCTCGCCCGACACCAGGAAGGCGCGGCACGTGCCGCAGACGCCGCCCTTGCAGGCGTAGGGGGCGTCGGAGCGGCCACGCAGGACCGTCTCCAGCAGTGATTCGCCGTCCTGGACCGGCCAGCTGCCGGAGCGGCCGTCAAGCGTCGCCGTGAGCTTGCTCTCCGCCGGAGCGGTCACCCGGGCAGCGGTCGGCGCAGCTGTCTTCTCGTCGGCGACGTGGAAGATCTCCTGGTGGATCAGGGCGCGCTCGACGCCGAGCGTCCGCAGGGCCCTCTCAGCCTCCCGCACCAGACCGAACGGTCCGCACAGGAACCAGCCCGCCACATCCGGAACCGACACCAGCGCGGGCAGGAGCCCACCCAGCCGCTCCCGGTCCAGGCGGCCGGAGGTGAGCCCGGCGGCCTGCTCCTCCCGTGACAGCGCGGTCACCAGCTGGAAGCGGTCCGGATAACGGTCCTTGAGGTCGGCCACCTCGTCGAGGAACATGGTCGAGGCCGCTGTCCGATCGCTCCGGATCAGGCAGAAGCGTGCTTCCGGCTCACGCGCCAGCAGCGTTGCCGCGATGGACAGCACCGGTGTGATGCCGCTGCCCCCGACGATCGCCGCGAAGTGGCCGGGGCGCGGGCGAAGGACGAAGCGGCCCATCGGAGGCATGGCCTCCACCTCGTCACCGACCGTCAGTTCCTTGAGGGCGTACGTGGAGAACACCCCGCCGTCGACCATGCGGATACCCACCCGCAGCTCGGGAGGGTTCGGCTGCTCGGCAGCAGGCGCACAGATCGAGTACGACCTGCGGATCTCCTCGCCACCGGCGCCGTACCGCACGTTCAGATGCTGGCCCGGTGTGTGGCGGAAGGTCTCGCGCAGCGCGGGGGGCACGGCGAAGGTGACGGCCACCGCGTCGTCCGTGATCCGTTCGATCGCGCTGACCCGGAGCGGATGGAACATCTACAACTCCTTGAAATGGTCGAACGGTTCGCGGCAGGCCACGCAACGGCGCAGCGCCTTGCATGCCGTGGAGGAGAACCGGCTCAGCAGCTCCGTGTCCGTGGAACCGCAGTGCGGACAGCGCACCGAGAGGGTCAGCGGCACGGGCCCCGACGGCCCGCCCGGCCGCGGCGGCGCTATGCCGAACTCGGCCAGCTTGCGGCGCCCCTCGTCACTGATGTCGTCCGTCGACCACGCCGGGGCCAGCACGGTGACCACGGACACCTCCGCCACGCCGTGATCGCGCAGCACCCGCTCGATGTCGGCGGACATGGCCTCGATCGCCGGGCAGCCCGTGTACGTCGGTGTGAGCTGGACCGTGACGTGGTCGGGCCCGTCCATCCGCACCCCGCGGAGCACACCGAGCTCGTCCAGGGTGAGGACCGGCAGCTCGGGATCCGGAACCGAGCCCGCGAGCCGGTGGAGCTCCGCCTCCAGCAAGGTCTCCGTCACCATGACGCCCCCGGGTGGCTGCGGTGCAGGTGCTGCATTTCGGCGAGCATGCGCCCGAACGGCTCGGTGTGCAGGCCCTGTCGGCCGGCTCCCGCGCTCCACGCGCTGCTCTGTGGGCCTGACGGAAGGCGCAGGGTGGCCCGCTCGACCACGGAAGTGACGGCGGACGACCAACTGCCGTGCAGCGACTCCCCGTCGACGTCGAGTCCCTCCACCGGTCGGAACAGCTCGCCGGTGAACCGCCACAGAGCGTCGAGTCCGTTCTGCATGCGCTCGTGGCTCTCGGCCGTGCCGTCACCCAACCGCAGGACCCACCGCTCGGCGTGGTCGCGGTGGTAGGCGACCTCCTTGACGGCCTTCGTCGCCAGGTCGGCGAACTCCCCCGTCCCTGCGGCCAGCTGCTCGTACAACAGATGCTGGTAGACCGAGAAGTACAGCTGGCGCGCGATGGTGTGGGCGAAGTCGCCGTTCGGCTGTTCCACCAGCTGGACGTTGCGGAAGGACCGCTCCTCGCGGAGGAAGGCCAGTTCGTCCTCGTCCCCGACGGACGAGAGCAGCATCCTTGCCTGGCCCAGCAGGTCCAGGGCGATGTTGGCCAGCGCCACCTCTTCCTCGAGGACCGGGGCGTGACCCGCCCACTCCCCCAGCCGGTGCGACAGCACCAACGCGTCGTCGCCGAGGGCGAGGGCCGCGCTCACAGGTGCTTCACCCCTTCCGGGATCTCGTAGAAGGTGGGGTGGCGGTAGGGCTTGTCCCCGGCCGGTTCGAAGAAGGAGTCCTTCTCGTCGGGCGAGGAGGCCGTGATCGCGGTCGACGGGACCACCCAGAGGGAGACGCCCTCGGAGCGGCGGGTGTACAGATCGCGGGCGTTGCGCAGGGCCATCTCGGCGTCCGGCGCGTGCAGGCTGCCCGCATGGGTGTGGGACAGTCCGCGGCGGGAACGCACGAACACCTCCCACAGGGGCCAGTCGGTCGAGCTGCTCATGCGGTCGCCTCCACGGGCTCTGCGGCCGCTCCGGACGTCCCGGGCCGTTCCGCGTGTCTGTCTGCGTATGCCGCTGCCGCGTCGCGGACCCAGGCGCCCTCTTCATGGGCCCTGCGTCGCTGGGCGAGCCGTTCCTCGTTGCACGGGCCGTTGCCCTTGAGTACCTCCTGGAACTCCGTCCAGTCGATCGCCCCGTAGTCGTGCTGGCCGAGCTCCTCGTTCCACCGGATGTCGGGGTCCGGCAGGGTGAGGCCCAGCGCCTCCGCCTGCGGGACGCAGATGTCGACGAAGCGCCGGCGCAACTCGTCGTTGGAATGGCGCTTGATCTTCCAGGCCATCGACTGTGCCGAGTGGGCGGACGCGTCGTCGGGGGGACCGAACATCATCAGGGACGGCCACCACCAGCGGTTCACCGCGTCCTGCGCCATTTCGTGCTGGGCAGGAGTGCCACGGCTGAGGGCCAGCAGCAGCTCGTACCCCTGGCGCTGGTGGAAGGACTCCTCCTTGCAGATCCGGACCATCGCCCGGGCGTACGGGCCGTAGGAGCAACGGCACAGCGGTACTTGGTTGGTGATTGCGGCGCCGTCCACCAGCCAGCCGATTGCCCCCACGTCGGCCCAGGTGAGCGTCGGGTAGTTGAAGATCGATGAATACCGCTGACGGCCGGCGTGCAGCTTGTCGAGCAGCTCCTCGCGGCTTGTCCCCAGGGTCTCCGCCGCGCTGTACAGATACAGCCCGTGCCCTGCCTCGTCCTGCACCTTCGCCATCAGGATCGCCTTGCGGCGCAACGAGGGTGCCCGGGAGATCCAGTTTGCCTCGGGCTGCATGCCGATGATCTCGGAGTGCGCGTGCTGCGCCATCTGGCGGACGAGGGAGGCCCGGTACGCGTCGGGCATCCAGTCCCGCGGCTCGATCCGATCGTCGGCCGCGACGGCGGCGTCGAAGGCCTCGGCGCGCGCCGCGTCCGCCGCTGCCCCGTCCGCCGCCCCCTGCGTCGCTTCCTCCGCGGTCACTGCCGTCATCCCGGACTCCCTACCGACCGATCGTTCGGTTCCTTGGCTTCAATGGTGAGTCGGAGGCCCGTAGGGTGTCAACCCTGTGGATGACTGAGCGGTGATCGACGGTGATCGGGGCGGGATGGATTCGGACCACGGTGGGCGTGCTGACGGCGAGAAGCGTGCCTGGCCGGAGATACCCCGCCGGAACGGCGCCGGTTCGAGCGGCGGGCCCGGGCCCGAGGTGGTCGCCCCGCCTCCGGAGCAGACGGACACCGCGGCGGATGCGGCCGCCGAACCCGGGGGCATACCGGGTCCTGAGCCGTACGGCAGACGCGATTCCGTGCCGGACCCGGCGACGGCTCCGAGCACGGCCCCTTCACGGCGGGAGGGCCGGGGAATAGCCGGCCTGTCACTTCCGTACCAGATCGTCGCGGCCCTGGCGCTCTCCGTGATGGGGCTGGTGGCCTGTGGTCACCTCGCCATGGTGTTCCTGCACGTGGCCCCGTCCAACACACTGACGAAGCAGCACGGCGAGCGCATCGACGACTGGATCTATCCGGAATTCGAACAGAACTGGAAGCTCTTCGCCCCCAATCCGCTGCAGCAGAACATCGCCGTACACGTGCGGGCCGAGGTCGAAGGGGCGGACGGCCGCATCACCACGCGCTGGATGAGCCTCTCCCACGAGGACGGCCAGGCGATCCGCGGGAACCCCCTTCCCAGCCACGTCCATCAGAACGAGCTGCGCCGGGCCTGGGACTTCTACACCGGGTCTCATGACGACGAGAACCGCCCCCGTGGCCTGCGAGGAGAACTGTCGGAGCGCTACATCCGGCGGATCGTGATGCTCCGCCTCTCCGAGCATGACTACGGGGGCACGGTCGAGCGAATCCAGGTGCGTTCCTCGGTCCGTTCCGTCGGTGCTCCGCCGTGGAGCGCAGAGAAGATCAGCACCGAGCCGAACTACCGGGTCCTCCCGTGGTGGACCGTGACCCCGTCGGACCTGCCGGAGGCCGGCGCGGATCAGGTGTCGAGCGGCGCAGAGGCGGAGAAGTGAGCACATCCGCCGAGCCGCGCGGCGGCGTCCGGAACTCCGACCGCTCCCTGGCCCGCGCCATCCAGCGGGTCACTGCCGAACCGCTGGGCGTGTACCAGAGCGCCGTCGTCCGTATCGGTGTCTCCGCCACCTACCTGTTGTTCCTGCTGCGCGAGCTGCCGAACCGCCACGAGATGTACGGCCCCGACGGCCCGTGGCGCTGGGACATGGCGAGGGAACTCGTCGCCGGTAACGACGCCTTCACCGTCCTGATGTGGTCGGACAGCATGTTCTGGTTCGAGAGCGTCTACGGACTCACGCTGATCTCCGCCGCCCTTCTGATGCTCGGCTGGCGGACCCGCGTCACCTCGGTCGTGTTCATGGCCGGTGTGCTCTCGCTGCAGAACCGCAGCATCTTCATGGGGGACGGTGGCGACAACGTCATCCATCTGATGGCGATCTATCTCGTGCTCACCCGCTGCGCACGGGTCTGGTCGCTGGACGCGCGACGCGCCGCACGGGACGCCGCACACCGCGCGGCGGGGCACGGGCCCTCACGGGATGTCGTGGGCCCGGCCCTGTGGGCCGTATCCGGTACTGTCCTGCTGCCCGCCATGGTGATGGACGGACTCGGCGGAACCTGGTGGCTGCGGACGCTCCTGTGCGTGCTGTGGCTGGGCAACGGCCTCTGGTGGGCCCTGCGCCGCTACGCACCCGACCGTGAGCTCCGCACCCTGCTCGACGTCCTGGCCAACCTGGCCCACAATGCCGCCCTTGCGGTGATCATGGCCGAGGTCTGCCTGATCTACGCGACCGCCGGCTGGTACAAGATCCAGGGATCCCGCTGGCAGGACGGCACGGCCCTCTACTATCCGCTCAAGCTCGACTACTTCACCCCGTGGCCGGCGCTCTCCGGTCTGCTCGCGTCCAGCGCGCTGGCCGTCATGGTGCTGACGTACGCCACGGTGATGGTGCAGGTCGCCTTCCCCTTCACCCTGTTCAACCGGCGGGTCAAGAACGTTCTGCTGGTCGTCATGATCGGGGAGCACGCCGGGATCGCCGTTCTCCTCGGACTCCCCTTCTTCTCGATGGCGATGATCGCGGCGGACGCCGTCTTCCTGCCGACAGGGTTCCTGTTGTGGCTGGGCGGCAGGGCGACCCTCGGCCGGCAGCGGCTCGTCTCCCGGGCGGGGGGCGGGGCCAGGGTGCCGGGACAGCGGCGGACGGACGACGGTGATCAGGAGCCCCTGGGGCACGGCCGGGACGGGGGCCATACGCTCGTCGGGTGACCAGCGAGACCGGTAGTGCAGAAGAGCCTCGGACAGCAGCAGCAGCGGCGGCGGAACCGTCCACGGCGGCCGGACCGCCCGGGGGAACGGGTCGCTCCACGGTGTCGGACCCGCCCGCGGAGCCCGATCCGTCCGCGGAGCCCCTCCAGTACGACGACGGGTACGGCACCGGGATCGGGGTCGGCCCGCACCCCTTGCCCTGGCCAGAGGGGGAGCGCTACGACGCCGAACTGCTCGCCCTGGGCGACCGGCGCAACGTGGGCGATGCCTACCGGTACTGGACGCGTGAGGCGATCGTCGCCGATCTCGACCTGCGACGGCACGACTTCCACGTGGCGGTGGAGAACTGGGGCCACGACTTCAACATCGGCTCGGTGGTGCGCACGGCCAATGCCTTCCTCGCCAAGGAGATCCACATCGTGGGCCGGCGGCGCTGGAACCGGCGGGGTGCCATGGTCACCGACCGCTACCAGCATGTGCGTCACCATGCCGAAACCGCCGACCTGACCGCCTGGGCGGCCGCCGAGGGGCTGCCGATCATCGGTATCGACAACCTCCCCGGCGCCGTGCCCCTCGAACGCACGGTTCTGCCCCGGCGGTGCGTGCTGCTCTTCGGTCAGGAAGGCCCGGGGCTGACGGAGGAAGCACGCCGGCACGTATCGGTCGTGTGTTCCATCGCACAGTTCGGATCGACGCGGTCGATCAACGCGGGAGCGGCGGCGGCCATCGCCATGCATGCCTGGGTCCAGCGGTACGCGGACATCCCGGAGCCGTCGAGCGGGTGAGCGATGTGAGCGGGGGAGCCGCTCGTCCCCCCCGCTCACCCGGTCGGCACGCATCCCCGCCGGGGGAGGGCACGGCGAGGCCTGACGGGCGTCAGGCCTGGCGGCGGACCTCCACCACACGGAACCGGTTGGAGACGAACGCTCCGTCGCACAGCGCCGCATTGGCCGCCGGGTTGCCGCCCGAACCGTGGAAGTCGGAGAAGGCCGCCGTCTGGTTGACGTACACCCCGCCGGTGAGGTTGAGCGAGAGCTGGGCCGATTCGTCGAAACAGACGTCCTCCACCGCGCGCTCCACCTCCGGGGACGTGGTGTACGCGCCCACCGTCATGGCGCCCTGTTCCCGGATGGTGCGGCGGAGCAGATCCAGTGCGGCGGTCGTCGACTCGACGGCGACAGCGAACGAGACCGGCCCGAAGCACTCGGAGAGACAGGCCGACCCGCCGTCCGGATCGGTGCCGTCGAGTTTGATGAGCACCGGGGTGCGCACGACCGCCTCCGGGAAGTCGGGATGGGCCACCTGGCGGGACGGGAGAGCGACCTCGCCCAGCCCCGCGGCCTGGTCCAGGCGCGCCCGCACGTCCGGGTTCACCAGGGCGCCGAGCAGTCCGTTGGCGCGGGCGTCGTCGTCCAGGAGGCCGGTCATGGCCCCCGCGATGTCCGTGACCACGTCCTCGTAGGTCTTGTGGCCCGTGTCGGTCGGCACACCGTCCCGGGGGATGAGCAGGTTCTGCGGGGTGGTGCACATCTGACCGCTGTAGAGGGACAGCGAGAAGGCCAGGTTGGAGAGCATGCCGCGGTAGTCGTCGGTGGAGTCGATGACGATCGTGTTGACGCCGGCCTTCTCCGTGTAGACCTGCGCCTGCCTGGCGTTGGCCTCCAGCCAGTCGCCGAAGGCGGTGGAACCCGTGTAATCGATGATCTTGATCTCGGGGCGCAGGGCCAGGGTCTTGGCGATGCCTTCGCCGGGCCGTTCGGCGGCCAGTGCGACGAGATTGGGGTCGAAACCCGCCTCGGCCAGCACTTCGCGGGCCAGCTGGACGGTGAGCGCGAGGGGCAGCACCGCCCGCGGGTGCGGCTTGACCAGGACCGGATTGCCGGTGGCCAGGGAGGCGAACAGGCCCGGGTAGCCGTTCCAGGTGGGGAAGGTGTTGCAGCCGATCAGCAGCGAGACACCCCGGCCGACCGCGTGGTAGGTCTTGTGCAACCGGAGCGGGTCGCGCTTGCCCTGGGGCTTCGACCAGTCGGCGGTGTGCGGCGTGCGCGTCTGCTCCGCGTAGGCGTACGCCACCGCTTCCAGACCGCGGTCCTGGGCGTGCGGGCCGCCTGCCTGGAAGGCCATGACGAACGCCTGCCCGCTCGTGTGCATCACGGCATGGGCCAGCTCGTGCGTACGTGCACTGATCCGCGCGAGGATCTCCAGGCAGACCAGGGCCCTGGTCTCCGGTCCTGCCGCCCGCCAGCCGCCCATGGCGGCGATCATCGCCGGGAGCAGCACGTCCGGGTCGGCATGCGGGTACTCGACGCCGAGCTTCGGCCCGTACGGCGAGACCTCGCCGCCGGTCCAGCCGTCGGTGCCGGGCTGGCCGAGATCCAGTCGGGTGTTCAGCACGGCGTCGAACGCGGCCTTGCCCTCCGCCGCGCCCAGGCTGCCGGCCGGGCCGCCCTCGCCGTAGGCCTTCGGATGCTCGGGGTGCGGCGACCAGTAGGCGCGCGTGCGGATCGCGTCGAGTGCCTGGTCGAGCGTCGGACGGTGGGTCTCGGACAGCTTCTCGGGGGAAAGCTCGGCGGCCATGACGGACCAACTCCTCGTCGAGCCGGGCAGGGATGTGCGGACGGAGTTAGAGTAACCGAACGATCGGTCGGGACAAGGGGCCCCGAAGGACCTGTGGACAACTCATGGGGGAGGATCGCGGTCATGACCACGGCCAAGCGGGACACGTACACTCCGGAAACCCTCCTCACCGTTGCCGTCCGTGTCTTCAACGAACGCGGCTACGACGGCACCTCCATGGAGCATCTGTCCAAGGCGGCCGGAATCTCCAAGTCGTCGATCTACCACCATGTGGCCGGCAAGGAGGAACTGCTGCGCCGTGCGGTGAGCCGGGCGCTCGACGGCCTGTTCGGCATCCTGGAGGAGCCGGGGGCGACGCGGGGGCGGGCGATCGCACGGGTCGAGTACGTCACGCGCCGCACGGTCGAGGTCCTGGTGGGCGAACTGCCCTACGTCACGCTGCTGCTGCGGGTCCGGGGGAACACGAACACCGAGCGCTGGGCCCTGGAGCGGCGCAGGGAGTTCGACCAGCGGGTGTCCGAACTGCTCAAGGCCGCCGTCGCGGACGGTGACCTGCGGGCCGACGTCGACATACGCCTGGCCACCCGGCTCCTGTTCGGCATGGTGAACTCCCTGGTCGAGTGGTATCGCCCGCAGCCGGGCGGACCGTCGGAGTGGGAGCAGCTGGCCGACACGGTCGTGCAGCTGGCTTTCGAGGGGATGCGGGCCAGCCGCTGAGCCGCCGGTCGGTGGCCTGTGCGGGCCCGCCCGGCCGACCCGCCCCCGCCGTTCCGGGCGGAAACGGCTCGCGTCGATGCGCCTAGGTGAGCTCGGCCGGCCGGTCCGGGCGCGGGCCGAGGTCGGTCTCCTCGAAGACCAGCAGGGTGCGGGTGGAGAGCACCTCGGGCATGGCCTGAATCCTGGTCAGGACCAGTTCCCGCAGCGCCCGGTTGTCCGGGGTGTGCACGAGGAGCAGGACGTCGAAGTCGCCGCTCACCAGGGCGATGTGGGTGGCGCCCGGCAGTGCCTCGAGCTGCTCGCGCACCGTGCGCCAGGAGTTCTGGACGATCTTCAGCGTGATGTACGCCGAGGCGCCCTGCCCTGCCCGTTCGTGATCCACACGGGCGCTGAAGCCGCGGATCACCCCGTCCTCCACGAGCCGGTTGATGCGGGCGTACGCGTTGGCGCGCGACACGTGGACGCGTTCGGCGACGGCTCGTATCGAGGCCCGGCCGTCCGTCCGCAGGATGCGGAGGATGTCGCGGTCCACCGCGTCGAGCGGCCTGGCGGGCGACACCTGGTCGGGGTCCGTGCCGTCGGCGGCCATTTGTTCAGCGGCCATCTGCCCGTACCTCCCTGTTGTGGACGACCTGCCCCCATCCCAGGCTGTGGAGAACCGTTTGTCCACAGGCTGACGCTGCCTGTAGCCAAAATGCCTCCACGACCGAACAATCGGTAGGTGAGGAACACCGCACCCGGCGCCTCGCTCCCGTCTCGATATTTCCGCAGATTTCGACACCCTTGATGTATCTCGATGCCAGGAGGTGCTTCACATGACGGTCCAGGAGTTGCCCGGCGCGGCCGCTTACCGGCCCACACCGCCCCCGGCCTGGAAGCCGCTCACCGATCCTGCGCCGCTGCTCCCGGACCCCGAGCCGTACCGGGTGCTCGGAACGGACGCCGCGGCCCACGCCGACCCCGAGCTGCTGCTGCGGCTCTACGGCGAACTGGTGCGCGGCCGGCGCTACAACACCCAGGCCACCGCCCTGACCAGGCAGGGCCGGCTCGCCGTGTACCCGTCGAGCACCGGTCAGGAGGCCTGCGAGGTCGCGGCAGCGCTCGTCCTGGAGGAGCGTGACTGGCTCTTTCCCAGTTACCGCGACACGCTTGCCGCCGTGGCGCGTGGCCTGGACCCGGTCGACGCACTGACCCTGCTGCGCGGGGACCGGCACACCGGGTACGACCCGCGCGAGCACCGCATCGCCCCGCTGTGCACCCCGCTCGCCACCCAGCTGCCGCACGCCGTGGGGCTGGCTCACGCGGCACGGCTGAAGGGCGACGACGTCGTGGCGCTGGCCATGGTGGGTGACGGCGGGACGAGCGAGGGTGACTTCCACGAGGCTCTCAACTTCGCCGCGGTCTGGCGTGCTCCGGTCGTCTTCCTCGTGCAGAACAACGGCTTCGCCATCTCCGTGCCCCTGGCCAAGCAGACCGCCGCCCCGTCCCTGGCCCACAAGGCCGTCGGGTACGGCATGCCGGGCCGGCTGGTCGACGGCAACGACGCGGTCGCGGTGCACCAGGTCCTGGGCGAAGCGGTGGCCCGGGCCAGGCGCGGAGGGGGGCCGACGCTGGTCGAGGCGGTGACGTACCGCATGGAAGCCCACACGAACGCCGATGACGCCACCCGTTACCGCGGCGACAGTGAGGTCGAGGCGTGGCGTCAGCACGATCCGATCCTGCTTCTGGAGCGGGACCTGACCGGGCGGGGACTGCTGGACGAGGAGCGGATCGGGACGGTGCGGGAGGCGGCGGAGCGCATGGCCGCTGGACTGCGTGAGCAGATGAACGCCGATCCGGTGCTCGATCCCATGGACTTGTTCACCCACGTCTACGAGCAGCAGACAGGGCAGCTGCGCGAGCAGGCCGCCCGGCTGCGGGACGAGCTGGAAGCGGAGCACGACGAGAGCGGCGCGGAGGAGAGGCGATGACCACCGCTGCGGCGACGGCCGGTGAGCGTGCGGGCGCGGTCAGGCCTGCCACCATGGCGCAGGCGCTCGGTCGCGCGCTGCGCGACGCGATGGCCGAGGACCCGACGGTGCATGTGCTCGGCGAGGACGTCGGCACCCTCGGCGGGGTATTCCGTGTCACCGACGGCCTGGCCAAGGAGTTCGGCGACGACCGGTGCACGGACACGCCACTGGCCGAGGCGGGCATCCTGGGTGCCGCCGTCGGGATGGCGATGTACGGCCTGCGGCCCGTGGTGGAGATGCAGTTCGACGCCTTCGCCTACCCGGCGTTCGAGCAGCTGGTGAGTCATGCCGCCAAGATGCGGAACCGCACCCGGGGAGCCATGCCCCTGCCGATCACGGTGCGCGTTCCGTACGGCGGGGGAATCGGGGGCGTGGAGCACCACAGTGACTCCTCCGAGGCCTACTACATGGCGACGCCCGGTCTGCACGTCGTCATGCCGGCCACGGTCGAGGACGCGTACGGCCTGCTGAGGCAGTCCATCGCTTCCGACGATCCGGTGGTCTTCCTGGAGCCGAAGAGGCTCTACTGGTCGAAGGCGGCCTGGTCGGCGGAGGCACCGGCCCCGGTGGAGCCGATCGGACGGGCCGTGGTGCGCCGCCCCGGGCGCAGCGCCACCCTGATCACCTACGGCCCGTCCCTCCCGGTGTGTATGGAGGCAGCCGAGGCCGCCATCTCCGAGGGCTGGGACCTCGAGGTGGTCGATCTGCGCTCGCTGGTGCCGTTCGACGACGAGACCGTCGCCGCGTCGGTACGGCGCACGGGGCGCGCGGTGGTCGTCCATGAATCATCCGGATTCGGCGGCCCGGGCGGCGAGATCGCGGCACGGGTCACCGAGCGGTGCTTCCACCACCTCGAAGCGCCGGTGCTGCGGGTCGCCGGGTTCGACATCCCCTATCCCCCGCCGATGCAGGAGCGCCATCATCTGCCCGGCGTGGACCGGGTGCTCGACGCGGTGGCCCGTCTTCAGTGGGAGGCCGAGAGCTGATGGCCCAGGTACTCGAGTTCACGTTGCCGGACCTCGGTGAGGGACTGACCGAGGCGGAGATCGTGAGGTGGCTGGTGGAGGTCGGCGAGGTGGTCGCCATCGACCAGCCGGTCGTCGAGGTCGAGACGGCCAAGGCCATGGTGGAGGTGCCGTGCCCGTACGGCGGCGTCGTGACGGCGCGGTTCGGTGAGGAGGGCACGGAGCTTCCCGTCGGGGCCCCGCTGCTGACCGTGGCGGTAGGAGCGACGGGCGCGGACGCGGGCCCCACTCCTGCCGACACCGCCTCCGGGGCGGCCTCCGCGCCGGTGTCCGGTGATGCCTCCGGTGCGGTTTCCGAGCCGGCGGGTGAGTCGTCCGGAAACGTACTGGTGGGCTACGGCACGGGAGCGCCCGCGGCGCGGCGCCGCAGAGTCAGGCCTCCGTGCGTCACGGCTCGCCCTGCGGCCCCGCGGACGGTGCCGGAACGGCCTTCCGCCCCCGCCCCTGCCCCGGAGGTCCTGGGACCCGTGGCCGTTGTCTCCCCACTGGTGCGGAAGCTGGCCAGGGAGCACGGTCTCGACCTCCGGCAGGTCCGGGGTTCGGGGCGGGACGGGCTGATCTTGCGTACCGATGTCGAATCCGCGATCAGGAAGGGTGACCAGGAGCGTGCCGACGCCCCGACGGCCCCGGTCACCGGCCCGGCACCGGTGGTGGCCGGCGAGCGCGTCGCGCTGCGCGGAGTCCGGGGCGCGGTCGCGGACAAGCTGGCGCGCAGCCGGCGGGAGATTCCGGATGCCACGTGCTGGGTCGACGCGGACGCCACCGAACTGATGGCGGCAAGGGCCGCGATGAACGGCGACGGAGGCGATGGAACGGCACCCAAGGTGTCGGTGCTCGCGCTCCTGGCCCGTATCTGCACGGCGGCACTGGCCCGGTTCCCCGAACTCAACGCCACGGTCGATGCCGAGGCCCGCGAGGTCGTGCGCCTGCCGGAGGTCCATCTGGGCTTCGCGGCGCAGACGGAGCGGGGACTGGTGGTGCCCGTCGTCCGCGGGGCCCACGCTCGCAACGTGGATTCGATCGGCGCGGAGATCAGCCGGCTGACGGAGGTGGCGCGCGCCGGGAAGCTGACGCCCGCCGACCTGACCGGCGGCACGTTCACACTGAACAACTACGGGGTGTTCGGGGTCGACGGCTCGACACCGATCATCAACCACCCGGAAGCGGCGATGCTCGGGGTCGGCCGTATCGTGCCGAAGCCCTGGGTACACCAGGGAGAGCTGGCGGTGCGGCAGGTCGTGCAGTTGTCGCTCACCTTCGACCACCGGGTCTGCGACGGCGGCACCGCGGGGGGATTCCTGCGGTATGTGGCCGACTGCGTGGAGCAGCCGGCGGTGTTGCTGCGCACGCTGTGACCGACGGTGGTCCGCCGTGACCGGACACGGCCGGACCGCCGGCCGGACCGCCCCGGCCGGGCCCCCGGCCCGATCGCCCCGGCCGGAGTGTGTCCGACCCGTGCGGACCGTGTCCGGCCCCCGGCCGGGAAGAGTCCGCGCCCGTGCGGGCCGGGGCGTACGGGCGGGTGCCGGCCAGGGCCGGGGGCGTGCGCGACTGGCCGGCCAAGGCCGTGCCGGCCGTCCGTCCTTGCGGGCGCCGGTTCCGGGATCGAGTTCCCTCCCCGGGGTGATCGGCGGATCGGGGGGCCCGCATACTCGGGGCATGACCGCGTATGACGCCATCGTCCTTGCCGGAGGAGCCGCCGAGCGGCTCGGGGGAGCCGACAAGCCCGGGCTCCGGGTGGGTGGACGGGCGCTGCTGGACCGCGTGCTCGCGGCGTGTGCCGACGCGGGTACCACCGTCGTGGTGGGCGGGCGCAGGCCCACCAGCCGTCCGGTCCTCTGGACGCGCGAAGTCCCACCCGGCGGGGGGCCGTTGGCAGCGCTCGGGGCTGGGATACGGCACGTGAGCGCGGAAACCGTGCTCGTGCTGTCCGCGGACCTGCCGTTCCTGGACGGGGCGACCGTCCGCTCGCTGCTGGACGCGGTCCGTACGGGAGCCTGCGAAGGCGCTGTGTGTACGGACCCCGACGGTCGGGACCAGCCGCTCGTCGCGGCCTACCGAGTGGAACCGCTGCGTCGCGAACTCGCGCTCCTGGCAACGGAGCACGGCAGTCTCGCGGGGCTGCCGCTGCGGTTGCTGACGGCCGAACTCGCCCTTGAACGGGTCGAGGCGGGGCCTCTGGCCTCGTTCGACTGCGACACCTGGGAAGACGTAGCTGCCGCCAGGGCGCGTATCAGGGACCATGGGACCGTGCTGGATGAATGGATCACCACAGTCAAGAGCGAACTGGGCATCGAACTCGACGTCGACACCGGCGTCCTGCTCGACCTCGCCCGTGATGCCGCGCACGGTGTCGCCCGGCCCGCCGCACCGCTGACCACCTTCCTGGTCGGATACGCGGCGGCCAAGGCGAGCAGCGGGGCGAGCCCGGAGGACGCGGCCGCCGCAGTGGCGGACGCGGCCCGCAAGGCCGCCGCGTTGGCCCTGCGCTGGGAGGAAGAGACGGAGGCCGGCGGCGGGACCGGCACGCCATGACGGTGCCGGGAGGCGAGACGGGGGATCCGCTCCCGGCGGATCGGACGGGTGGGCGCCCGGCCGACGCCGCCCGGCGATCCCCGGACGCCCGGAAAGTCTCTGCCGCCGCCCAGCAGCCCCGAGCCGCCGACCCGGTCCGCACGGCCGAGGATGCCCGGACCGCCGAGGGCACCCGTGAGCCCGACGGGCTCGGTGCCGTGAAGGCCGGGACAGCTGCAGGAGTACGCGAGCCGGTGGAAGCCCGGACGGCTGCAGAAGTCGCCGAGCCGGTCGAAGCCGGGACGGCCACGGAAGCCCGTGCCGCAGAGAAGGCGCGGACGTGCCGGACAACCCGTACCCCCGCAGAAACCCGTACTTCCGCAGAAACCAGTGCCGCACAGGCCCGTGCCGCAGCAGAAGCCCGTGCCGCCGCCGAGGAAGCCCGTGCCGCAGCAGAAGCCCGTGCCGCCGAGGCGGAGCGGGCCGTCGAGCAGGCTCTGGCTCTGGTCGGGCCCCAGGCCCCCTCCGCGCACTCCATGTCCGGCCGGCCCCAGCCCTCGGAGCCTGTCGAGCCTTCCCCTCTCTCCGCTCCGTCCACCCCGACGGCATCGGGTGAGAATCCCCCTGCCGCCGACGTGTCCCCGGCTGCCCGCAGCAGCGCCCAGGTGCTGGCTACGCACGCCTCCCGCAGTTCCTCCCGTTCGCCCCACTCATCCCACTCATCCCACTCGCCCCATTCGCACCCGGCCACGTCGTGGAGCGGCGCGCGCGCCTTGGCCGAGCGCCTCGGCCGGTCCGCCCCGCGGGCCGCTCACCGGCTTCCCCTGGACCGGGCACTCGGCCACGTCCTGGCCGAGGCCGTCGTCGCCCTCACCGATCTGCCGTCCTTCGACACGTCGGCCATGGATGGCTGGGTGGTCGCTGGGCCGGGCCCGTGGTCCGTACGGGAAGGCGGCGGGGTCCTCGCCGGGCACAGCAACGCCGTACCGCTGCCCGACGGCACAGCGGTCCCCATCGCCACCGGCGCCCGCATTCCCTCCGAGGCCACCGCCGTCATCCGTAGCGAACACGCGCGCGTGGACGAGACCAAGGGGCTGCTCCACGCGACTCGCGAGGTCGTTCCCGGGCAGGACGTCCGGCCGCGCGGCCAGGAGTGCCGGTCAGGCGACCAACTTCTGCCTGCCGGGACTCTGGTGACACCGCCCGTCCTCGGCCTGGCGGCCGCGGCGGGATACGACGCCCTGGTGGCCGTGGGCCGGCCACGCGTCGACGTCCTGGTCCTGGGCGATGAACTGCTCACCTTCGGACTGCCGCGTGAGGGGCTGATCCGGGACGCCCTCGGCCCGATGCTGGGACCCTGGCTCCGTGCCCTGGGAGCGGAGGTCACGGACCCCAGGCGCCTCGGGGACGACGCGGACGCTCTCCGCCGAGCCCTCACCACATCCGACGCCGATCTGATCATCACGACCGGCGGCACCGCGGCCGGGCCCGTCGATCACGTGCATCCCGTTCTCGCCGCTACCGGCGCCGAGTTGCTGGTCGACGGGGTAGCCGTTCGCCCAGGCCACCCCATGCTTCTGGCCAGGTTCGCCGACGGGGGCCCCTACCTGGTGGGTCTGCCCGGCAATCCGCTCGCAGCCGTGTCCGGGCTCCTGACGCTGGCCGAACCCTTGCTCCGCGGAATCGCAGGCCGCCCCGCTCAGGTAGCGTTTCGAGTGCTCGTGCACGAGGAGGTCCAGGGACATCCGCACGACACCCGGCTCGTCCCCGTGGTCCACCGGGAGGACGGGGTCGTGCCCCTGCACTACAACGGTCCCGCGATGCTCCGGGGGATCGCCGCTGCCGACGGGCTGGCTGTGGTGCCCCCGGGCGGGGTACGGTCCGGCACCGAGGTGGAGATCCTCGATCTACCGTGGGCCTCGGCAACGCCGTGGACTGAAGGGTGTTTCACGTGAAACTTCCCGGCCACGACGCGATGGCCAGGCGCGCCGACGAATACGTGGTGCCCACCCGGGTGCTCCTGCCCCGACGGGTGGTCGACAGGCCGCTGCGGCAGGTCGCCAAGCGACTGGCGATGGCCTTGGCGGTACTGGCCGCGACGGTCTTCATCGTCTGGGCGGACCGGGGCGGGTACCACGACAACGCCGACGAGAAGGTCGACTTCCTCGACGCCGTCTACTACGCGACGGTGACGCTGTCGACGACCGGCTACGGCGACATCGTGCCGTACAGCGACTCGGCGCGGCTCGTCAACGTGGTGCTGGTGACGCCGCTGCGTGTGCTGTTCCTGATCATCCTGGTCGGCACCACCCTCGAGGTCCTGACGGAACGGACCCGGGAGGACTTCCGGCTGAACCGTTGGAGAACCAACTTGCGTGAACACACAGTTGTCGTGGGCTTCGGTACCAAGGGCCGCTCGGCAATCCAGACGCTCTGTGCCACCGGGCTGAAGAAGGACCAGATCGTCATCGTCGACCCGGCCGGCAAGGTGATCGAGGCGGCCAACGCCGAGGGATTCGTAGGCGTGGTGGGCGACGCGACGCGCAGTGACGTGCTGCTACGGGCGGAGGTACAGAAAGCGCGGCAGGTCATCATCGCCACTCAGCGCGACGACACCGCCGTACTGGTCGCCCTGACGGCGCGGCAACTCAACCGTGGCGCGAAGATCGTCGCCGCCGTGCGTGAGGAGGAGAACGCGCCGCTGCTGCGTCAGTCCGGCGCCGATGCCGTGATCACCAGCGCCAGCGCGGCAGGCCGTCTGCTGGGGCTCTCCGTCCTCAGCCCGAGCGCCGGCACGGTGATGGAAGACCTCATCCAGCAGGGCAGCGGCCTCGATCTCGTCGAACGGCCGGTGATAAAGGCCGAGGTGGGAAAGAGCGTCCGGGAGACCGACGACCTGGTGGTCAGCGTCCTGCGCGGACACCGGTTGCTCGGTTACGACGATCCGGCGGCCAGCCCTCTGCAGCTGACGGACCGTGTCATCACGATCGTGCGGGCCTCGCCGCTCCACGTGCCCTCGACGAACCATCCGCCGCAGTCCAATCAGCGGTCGTAGAAGGACCAGATGCCCCGGACGGGTCGCAGCTGGCCTGACGCGCCCGGAAGGCGGTACGGAGTAGCCTCGCCGCCATGCATGCGATCACGATCCCCGAACCCGGTGGCCCCGAGGCACTCGTATGGACCGAGGTACCCGATCCCGTAGCAGGCGAGGGCGAAGTCCTCGTCGAGGTCGTGTCCGGTGCGGTCAACCGGGCCGACGTCCTGCAGCGGCAGGGTTTCTACAACCCTCCGCCCGGCGCGTCCCCGTATCCCGGCCTGGAGTGCGCGGGCCGCATCGCGGCGCTCGGTCCGGGTGTGACCGGATGGTCCGTGGGCGACGAGGTGTGCGGGCTGCTGGCGGGCGGTGGCTACGCGGAGAAGGTGGCCGTACCGGCCGGACAGCTGCTGCCCGTGCCCGCCGGAGTGGATCTCGCGGTGGCCGCCGCGCTTCCCGAGGTCACCGCGACGGTCTGGTCCAACGTCTTCATGGTGGCCCATCTGCGGCCCGGCGAGACCCTGCTCGTCCACGGCGGCTCCAGCGGCATCGGCACCATGGCGATCCAGCTCGCCAAGGCGGTGGGGGCGCGGGTCGCGGTGACCGCGGGTGGCCCCGAGAAGCTGGCCCGGTGCAAGGAACTCGGCGCCGACATCCTCATCGACTACCGCGAGCAGGACTTCGTCGACGAACTGCGCAGGGCGACGGACGGCGCGGGAGCCGACGTGATTCTCGACATCGTCGGGGCGAAGTACCTGGACCGCAATGTGCGGGCGCTGGCGGTGAACGGGCGGCTCGCGATCATCGGTATGCAGGGCGGAGCCAAGGGCGAGCTGAACCTGGGCGCCCTGCTGAGCAAGCGGGCCGCCGTCACAGCCACCTCCCTGCGAGCCCGGCCGCTCGCGGAGAAGGCCGCGATCATCGCCGCGGTACGCGAGCACGTCTGGCCGCTCATCGAGCAAGGTGTCGTCAAGCCCGTCGTGGACCGTACGGTGCCGATGGCGGACGCTGCGGAGGCCCACCGGGTGCTCGAGTCCAGCACCCACATCGGCAAGGTGCTCCTGCTCGCCCCGACGGCCTGACGGAGACACGGCGGCCGTGCCCTGAGCCCGGCGTGCCGAGAACCGATACGACCGGCCACCGAGGCCGGCGTACCGGGGCACGCCTGCGGTACGGCCTACGCGCCGGGGTCCGGCACACCCTGAGGGTGTGCCGGACCCCGGCGCGTAGGTGCGACACAGGACGCCCACCGCACGCGCCTCCGCGCGGTGTCGCCCCGAGCCCGCCGTGAACGGCTACAGGTACGGGCCGGAACGAGCCGGGCCGTGCGGGTCAGGGCCGCCTTCCTCGTCCTCGTGGAGCGCACCCGGGGGAAGGGCGCGGCGCATCTGCTCCAGCTGCGCCCTGGCCGCCATCCGCTGGGCGAACAACGCCGTCTGGATCCCGTGGAACAACCCCTCCAGCCAGCCGACCAGCTGGGCCTGGGCGATCCTCAGCTCGGCCTCCGAGGGAACGGACTCCTCGGTGAACGGCAGCGAGAGCCGCTCCAGCTCCTCCACCAGCTCAGGCGCCAGGCCGTCCTCGAGCTCCTTCACCGAACTGGCGTGGATCTCCTTGAGCCGCACCCGGCTGGCCTCGTCGAGAGGAGCGGCCCTGACCTCTTCCAGAAGCTGCTTGATCATGCTGCCGATGCGCATGACCTTGGCGGGCTGCTCGACCATCTCCGTCACCGGGACCTCACGCGACTCGTCGTCGCCGCCCCCGATAGCCATTCCGTCCTGCCCCACCACGAGGACCTGGGGGTGCTCCTGCGACCGGTCATTCCTCGGCATCTCCATGTAGCCATTGTCTCGCACACCTGCTGCACCACACGGTGGTGCCCCCGGAAACGCATGATCCACCTTTCCGGGGGCGCCGGATCAGCCGATCAGGCCGTGGACGCCTCCGCCCCGGCAGGGCCCCGGGCGAGCCACCTGACGTCATCGGGGTGCGGCGGAACGACCGTCTCGACACGTTCGGCCGCCGCCTTCCACGCGCCCAGGGCCGCGCCCGCGTCCGCGCACAGCGCACTCGCGTCCAGCTCGCCGGGCAGCTCGATCCTGCCGGTGACCGTCCACGTCTGCCCGGAACCACGTAGGGCCGTGCGCGAGCCGACGTGCATCCCGGCGGACTCGGGGATTGGCTCGCCCGCGACGACCTCTCCGCACCGTGCGGGTACTCCCCTTCGAGCAGGTCGAGCAGGTCGAGCAGGTCGAGCAGGTCGAGCAGGTCGAGCGCGTCCAGCAGGTCCAGCAGGTCCAGCAGGTCCAGCAGGTCGAGCCTGCCGCAGGCCGCCGGCTCGGAGGGTGCGCAGTTCGACGAACGCGCAGTGGTCGCGTCCCCCCGGTCAGCCCGTCCGGCGCATGCGGAAGGCGAGGAATCCCAGGCCCAGGCCGACCGAGGCGAGCCCGCTGCCCAGCGTCAGCAGCGGGACCTGCCGCGCGGCCGATCCGTCCAGCGCCTGCCGTTGCCGGGACGACTTCCCCGGCTCGGGGAAAGCGCCGGGCGGTGGGGTGAAGGCGGGCACCTCGTCCGGGTCCGGTTCCGGTGGTACCTCGTCGGCGGGGGGCGTCTCGGAGCGCTCGAGTTCCACGGGTGTCAGCGACCGCCCCGGCCTGGGACGGCCTTTCCCCGCCTGCCTCCCGGCCATGGGGGAGTCCTCGGCGGACGGACCGGTGCCGGGGGGCCGCGGGGACGGCGACGACGACGGCCGACCGGGGGCGGCGGCCCCCGGCGTGCGCGGGGGGAGGGCGCGCGTGGGGAGGGTGCGCGCGGAGAGCGCGTGGGCGGCCGGAAGGCCCCGTGCCGCGGAGGCGTACGCAGAGGTGGCAGCTGACGACCGTACGTCCCCGTACGCCGTGGAGACCGGCCCGAGGATCAGCCCGGCGGCCATCGCCAGACCGGCCACGCATCGTGACGGCCGTGAAGCCAGGAGTCCCGGAGGCATGAGACCAGCGTCACACGCACCAGGGGGCCCGGCATTTCGGGCACCTGCGCGCCACCCGGCCCCCGGCGGGCATCCGGCACCCGCGCGCGCTCAGCGGGGCCGCTGTCAGGAAGGAGGCCGGAGCCGGAGGCAGTCGGAGGCGTCGGAGCCCGTCAGGAAGGCAGCACACGCACGTACGCGGCCGCACGCACGCAGCGCATACGCGGCACGCACCCAGCCGTCAGGCCGGGTCGCCCGTGGCGATCCGGAGCTCGAAGTGGGCGCCCCGCTCCGCCACAGCCGTACCCGGCGTGGGGAACTGGTCGATGACCTGGTCCTCCGCGTAGGTGTTGCCCTCCACCTCGATCACCTTGACGGTCCAGCCCGCCGCGTCGGCGCACGCCTTCGCGGAGAGGATGTCCTTGTAGACGAAGTTCGGCGCCTGCACCTTCGCGGGGTCGTCCGTGTCCTCCATCGCGTCCGTGCACTTCTCGGTCTCCATCGTCCGGTTCCGCTCCGGGGGCTTGTGCTCCCCCGCCGCCGCGGACTCGCCGGTACCGGGGTCGCCGCCCTTGCCGGAGTCGGAGTCGTCGCGCATGTTCAGGAAGGCGATGAGGCCGCCGACCGCGATCAGCGCCACCACGATCGACCCCACGACGACCGGCATGTTCGACCGGGAACCGCCCCGTCCGCCCGTGGGCTGCGGGGACGTCGTGTACGGAGGCGGGGTCCGGTGCCCCACGGTGGCGGGGGACGCGTACGGCTGGGCCGCCTGCGGGTAGCCGTATCCCGGCGTGGGAGCGGGGGTCGGCACCCCGTAGGGGCCGGGCTGCGACTGGGGGTGGTGGGGCTGCGGCTGGTAGGGCGTCTGCACGCCGTGCGGAGAGGGGGTGGCCTGGTCCACGGGCGGGAAGACCGCAGAGCCGACGCCCGAGCCGCTGTTGACCGGCGCACCGCCGCCGATGATCACCGGAGCACCGGCCGGACCGCTCGCGTTCAGCACGCGGGTGATCTCGTCCTGCATCGCCGCGGCACTGGGGAAGCGCTCGTTCGGGTTCTTCCTGAGCGCGCGGGCGACGAGTGCGTCCATCGCGGGGGTGAGGGACCGGTTGATGCTCGACGGGGCGACCGGCTCCTCCTGGACGTGCGCGTACGCGATGGCGAGCGGCGAGTCCGCGTCGAAGGGTATGCGTCCCGTGAACAGCTGGAAGAGCATGATGCCGACCGAGTACAGGTCGGACCGCGCGTCCACCCCGCGGCCCAGCGCCTGCTCGGGGGAGAGGTACTGCGGCGTACCGACGACCATCCCGGTCTGGGTCATCGAGGTGACGCCCGACTGCATGGCGCGGGCGATGCCGAAGTCCATGACCTTGACGACACCGCGCTTGGTCATCATGACGTTGCCGGGCTTGATGTCGCGGTGGACCAGGCCCATCTCGTGGCTGGTGTCCAGGGCGGCGAGCACATCGGCCGTCACCTTGAGCGCCTTGTCGGCGGGCATGGCGCCGTACTGCTGGATGTCCGACTGGAGTACGGAGCCGAGCGGCTGTCCCTCGACGTACTCCATGACGATGTACGGCATGAGCGCGCCGCCCAGCTCGTCCTCGCCGGTGTCGAACACCGAGACGATGTTGGTGTGCTGCAGCTTGGCAACGGCCTGGGCCTCGCGCCGGAAGCGCTCACGGAAGGACTGTTCGCGCCCCAGTTCCGTGTGCAGCGTCTTGATGGCGACCTGGCGGTCGAGTGCCGAGTCGTACGCCAGGTAGACCGAGGCCATGCCGCCCTCGCCGAGCAGGTCGCGCAGCTGGTAGCGGCCGCCGGCCACGGAACCGCCCGCGTAGCGCCCGTGTGCGCCGTCGTGGCTCATGACTTGCATCCCCCTCGGCGCCCGACGGACGCGGTGATCCCTGTTACGGGCCAAGTCTGCCCGAGGGGTCCGACACGTCAAGCCGGGTGCCCGTTCCGTGACCGTACGCACGAGAAGCGTCTCGGAAGCGTTACAGGATTCGCATGGAATTTGCGTGCCCGCCACGCCAGCCGATTGGATGGCCCGTCACTCTGGAAACCGGTGTGTCCCCCGGAGGCTGTAGCGTGACGTGGCAATGCAGCAAAGCACCGTGAGAACCCGCGCACGCGGGGACAGATACGACGGCGAGGACTGATGGCACCCGATTCCGAAGCAAGCGGCGGCGGAGTTTCGGATGGCACCGACTCCTGGGGCGTCGGTGGCGTGGTCGGGGACGGCCGCTACCGCATGACCCACCGGCTTGGCCGCGGCGGCATGGCCGAGGTCTTCGCCGCGGAGGACGTCCGGCTGGGACGCACGGTAGCGGTGAAACTGCTCCGGTCCGATCTCGCCGAGGACCCGGTCTCCAAGGCCCGTTTCACCCGCGAGGCACAGTCCGTCGCGGGGCTCAACCACCATGCGATCGTCGCCGTGTACGACTCCGGTGAGGACGTCGTGGGCGGGGCGACCGTTCCCTACATCGTGATGGAGCTGGTCGAGGGCCGCACGATCCGCGATCTGCTGATCAGCGCCGAGGCCCCGCCGCCCGAGCAGGCCCTGATCATCGTCTCCGGCGTGCTGGAAGCCCTCGCGTACTCGCACCAGCACGGCATCGTGCACCGGGACATCAAGCCGGCGAACGTGATCATCACCAACTCCGGTGCGGTCAAGGTCATGGACTTCGGTATCGCCCGCGCGCTGCACGGCGCCCAGTCGACGATGACCCAGACGGGCATGGTCATGGGCACCCCGCAGTACCTCTCCCCCGAGCAGGCGCTCGGGAAGGCGGTCGACCACCGGTCCGACCTGTACGCCACCGGCTGCCTGCTCTACGAACTGCTCGCCCTGCGGCCTCCGTTCACCGGTGAGACGCCGCTGTCCGTCGTGTACCAGCACGTCCAGGACATCCCGGTTCCGCCGTCGGAGGTCGCGGGCAGCGTGCCGCCCGAGCTGGACGGCCTCGTCATGCGCTCCCTCGCCAAGGACCCGGACGACCGGTTCCAGAGCGCCGAGGAGATGCGCGCCCTGGTCCAGTACAGCCTGCAGATGCTGCAGGTCCAGGGCGGTCACACGGGGACGTGGAACACGGGCCCGGTCGTGGCGGGGCACGACGGCGGCCACACGGCGGCGATGAACATCGGCGGCGGTACGGCCGCCATGGCGCACCCCCTGCACGGGGACACCTCGCAGGGGCCGATCCTTCCGCCGATGAACCCCGACGACGGGGCGTACACGGGCGGTTCGCACAGCGGCGGCGGACGCGGGAAGATGTGGCTGTTCGTCCTGCTGGCCCTGATCGCGATCGGTGCGGGCGTCGCCTTCGCCATGCAGGCGGCGGACCAGGGAGACACGAAGAAGAAGCCGCCCGCCGCGCCGTCGTCCTCGCCGTCGCCGACCGAGACGAAGTCCTCCCCGGAGCCGTCGGACGAACCGTCGGACGAGTCGTCGCACGAGACCGGCAACTCCACGGGCGGGAACTCCTGGCCCGACAAGGAGCCGTCCTGGACCCCGAGTGACACGGCTCCGACCCAGCCGACCCGCGAGCCCACGGACACCCCGACGACGTCCGACCCGGGCACGAGCGGGGGCGGCGGTTCGACGACCGACGGCTCCACCGGGGACACGGGCACCACCGGCGACACGGGCACCACCGACGGCGGCACCACCACCGAGGGCACGACCGACGGCAGCGGCACCACGACCGACGGCGGCAGCGGCGGTACACCGGCCGGGACCTCAACGGGCGCCGTGGCGGGTACGACCACCGGGACCGGCACGGGAACGACCCCCTGAACAGCGTCCGGGCCTTCACGGGGCCTCACCCCGTGAAGGCCTCGGCGACCGCGTCGTAGGCGCGGGTCCACCACACGGCCAGGGCCGACACCGCAGGGAACTGCGGGTCGGCCCTGCGGTCGTGGAGGCGGTAACGCCAGCGCAGTATCCAGAAGTCGTTGAGCCGCTCCCACCAGACCCGGTGCACCGCGGCCGCCAGTTCGCCCGCGCCCGCGCCGGCCGAGCGCCGGTAGGCGCGGGAGTACGCCCGCACCTTCTCCAGGGCCAGTTCGCCGTTCGGCCGCACGAAGAAGATCGCCGCCGCCCGTACGGCCTCCTCCGCCCGCGGCTGCACACCGAGCCGGTCCCAGTCCACGATCGCGACCGGGTCGGCGCCGCGGTAGAGCAGGTTCAGCGGGTGGAAATCGCCGTGCACCCAGCCCCTGGCGGCGCCCCCGGGGGTGGGTGGACGACGGTGGGCGTGCTGCTCCAGCAGGGCGCGGCGCTCGACCAGACGGTGCACGGCGAGCTCGTCGAACGCGTCGCGCGGCCCCCTGCCCCGCGCCGCCGCCAGTAACTCGTCGATCAGCGTGAACGTGTCGGCGGGGTCCGGGCTCCGCTCCTGTGCCGGAGGCGGCGGGGCCGCCTCCATGACCCGTTCCAGGCCGGTGTGTACGGCTCCGAGGAGCGCCCCGAGCCGCCGGGACTGCGCCGTCGTCAGGTGGGCGCCGTCCCGGTGGAGACCGTCGACCCAGGGGTGCAGGGCGTAGCGCCTGCCGTCGATGACCGTAACCGTCTCACCCTCCGTGGCCGCGAGCGGCGGGGCGACGGGAACACCGAGTGAGTGCAGCTGCTGGGTGGCCCGGTGCTGCCGGACGATGGTGGCGTGGTCGCCGCTCGCGTCGTCGAGGTGGTGCTTGTCGAGATGGTGCTTGAGGAAGTACCGGCCACGGGTGGTGGAGACGCGGTAGCCGTGGTTGAGCAGGCCCTTGGTCAGGGGCTCGCAGCTGAGGGGTTCACCGGTACCGGGGTAGCGGCGCAGGACCTGGCCGACCGGAGGCACAGGCGGGTGGGTCACAGATGAGCGCGGCACTCGACACATGTTAGGTGACGCTATGTGGCTGGTTTTACGGACTTGCGTCGAAGTTCCATGTGTGCATATGGATCACATGCGGATCGAGACGCAGGTACACCGGATCGAAGGGCTCACCGTTCACCGTCGCCGGGCCGGAGCCGAGACGCGCGCGTTCCCCGGGCCCCGGGCGCACGATCTCCGCGGGCCCGGTGACCTGCACCGACCACAGTTCGGCGGGCTCGCCGGGATCCCCGGGCCGGCCGGCCTCCCGCGCGTCGCAGTTGTCCGCCCCGTACGCGATGACGCTGCCGTCGCACGACTCGTGGTGGCCGAGACCGCGGTGCATCCGCAGGAGCACCCGGTTCTCGACGACGATGTGCCGGGCCACGGCCAGGTGGGGCAGGGCCCGCATGCTCGTGGCCAGGCGGCCGTAGCGGACGCGGCCGAGGAGTTCGATGGCACGGAGTTCGTCGGAGGGGCCCAGGGACAGCATGCGTTCCACTGTCCGTGACCTGTAGGAGCCGGGTAAGGGTCCGCCGCCCCCGGTGGGGCGGGACCAAAGTCCCGGGAAGCGCGCTCGCGCCGGGGCGCCCCGCCCGCGGCTCAGCGCTTCTCGGCCTGGAGGCGCGCCACGTAAGCCGCCGCCTGGGAGCGCCGCTCCATACCCAGCTTGGCGAGCAGGCTGGAGACGTAGTTCTTGACGGTCTTCTCGGCGAGGTGCAGCCGCTCCCCGATGACCCGGTTCGTCAGCCCTTCCCCGATCAGGTCGAGGATCCTGCGCTCCTGGTCGGTCAGGCCGGCGAGCCGGTCGTCGCCCTTGCCGTCCTTGCCCTCCCGGAGCCGCTCCAGCACACGTGCCGTCGCCACGGGGTCCAGCAGGGACCTGCCGGCCGCCACGTCCCGGACGGCGTTCAGCAGTTCGCTGCCCCGGATCGCCTTGAGCACGTACCCGGACGCGCCGGCCATGATCGCGTCGAACAGGGCTTCGTCATCGGCGTAGGAGGTGAGCATCAGGCAGTGGACGCCCTCGTCCCGGGAGCGGATCTCCCGGCATACCTCCACGCCGCTCCCGTCCGGCAGCCGGACGTCCAGGACGGCGACATCGGGCCGCGTCGCGGGGATCCGGGCGAGCGCGTCCGCTGCCGTACCGGCCTCGCCGACGACCTCGATGTCCTCCTCGACGGAGAGCAGCTCATGCACGCCCCGCCGGACGACTTCGTGGTCATCAAGCAGAAATACAGTGATTTTTCCATCTTCGCGCACGCTCGCAGTCTCACACACTCCTTTCCCGTCCGCCCTTCCCTGCCGCCGACGGCCGGGATAACGTGCCGTTGTTCCGGCGGCCTGTGCGGCCGTTACCAGTGCTGTGACCAGCAGGACTTCGCGATTTTCACGATTTACTTGGAAATCCAAGCAAAATCGCAGGTCACAAGGTGTTTCGCAGTTATGCGAAGCACTGGGTAACGTGCCTATGACAGGGTGCTCGCCGGGGCACCTGTCACGCCTGTTCCGGACCGAGCGGCACCCACCCCGTGCCCGGGTCCCCTCACAGGCGAGCCGCACTGGTTCCCGGCCATCCCGGGGGCCGGACCGACGGAGGAGCACGTACGTGACCGTGGAGAGCACTGCCGCGCGCAAACCGCGACGCAGCAGCAAGCGGACCAGCGCCGCGAAGACGCCACAGAGTTCCGAGCCCCAGCTGGTACAGCTGCTGACGCCGGAGGGCGAACGCGTCACGCACCCGGACTACGAGATCGACCTGAGCGCGGACGACCTGCGCGGTCTCTACCGGGACATGGTCCTGACCCGCCGCTTCGACGCCGAGGCCACCGCGCTGCAGCGTCAGGGCGAGCTGGGCCTGTGGGCCTCGCTGCTGGGCCAGGAGGCCGCGCAGATCGGCTCCGGCCGGGCGCTGCGCGACGACGACTACGTCTTCCCGACCTACCGGGAGCACGGCGTCGCCTGGTGCCGAGGCGTCGACCCGACCAATCTGCTCGGGATGTTCCGGGGGGTGAACCACGGTGGCTGGGACCCGAACACGAACAACTTCCACCTGTACACGATCGTCATCGGCTCGCAGACCCTGCACGCCACCGGCTACGCCATGGGCGTCGCCAAGGACGGCGCGGACTCGGCCGTGATCGCGTACTTCGGTGACGGAGCCTCCAGCCAGGGCGACGTCGCCGAGGCCTTCACCTTCTCCGCGGTCTACAACGCCCCCGTCGTGTTCTTCTGCCAGAACAACCAGTGGGCGATCTCCGAGCCGACCGAGAAGCAGACCCGGGTGCCGCTCTACCAGCGCGCCCAGGGCTTCGGCTTCCCCGGCGTCCGGGTCGACGGCAACGACGTGCTCGCGTGCCTCGCCGTCACCAGGTCGGCGCTGGAGCGCGCCCGCCGGGGCGAGGGTCCGACCCTCGTCGAGGCGTTCACCTACCGCATGGGTGCCCACACCACCTCCGACGACCCGACCAAGTACCGGGCGGACGAGGAGCGGGTGGCGTGGGAGGCCAAGGACCCGATCCTCCGTCTGCGCACGTACATGGAGAAGCAGGACCTCGCCGACGCCGCGTACTTCACCGCGCTGGAGGAGGAGAGCGAGACCCTCGGCAAGCGGGTCCGCGAAGCGGTGCGGGCCATGCCCGACCCGGACCCGCTGGCGATCTTCGACCACACCTACGCCGACGGCAACCCGCTGGTCGACGAGGAGCGCGCGCAGTTCGCCGCCTACCAGGCATCGTTCGCCGAGGAGGGCAACTAGCCATGGCCACCCAGAAGATGTCCATCGCGAAGGCGCTCAACGAATCGTTGCGCAAGGCTCTCGAGACCGACCCCAAGGTCCTGGTCATGGGGGAGGACGTCGGCAAGCTCGGCGGGGTCTTCCGCATCACGGACGGCCTCCAGAAGGACTTCGGCGAGGGCCGGGTCATCGACACCCCGCTCGCCGAGTCCGGCATCGTCGGTACGGCGATCGGCCTGGCCCTGCGCGGCTACCGCCCGGTGGTCGAGATCCAGTTCGACGGCTTCGTCTTCCCCGCGTACGACCAGATCGTCACGCAACTCGCCAAGATGCACGCCCGTGCGCTGGGCAAGGTCAAGATGCCGGTCGTCGTCCGCATCCCGTACGGCGGTGGCATCGGCGCCGTCGAGCACCACAGTGAGTCGCCCGAGGCCCTCTTCGCCCATGTGGCGGGCCTGAAGGTCGTCTCCCCGTCCAACGCCAACGACGCCTACTGGATGATGCAGCAGGCGGTCCAGAGCGACGACCCGGTCATCTTCTTCGAGCCCAAGCGGCGCTACTGGGACAAGGGGGAGCTCGACACCGAGGCCATCCCCGGCCCGCTGCACAAGGCCGCCGTGGCCCGCGAGGGCTCCGACCTCACGCTGGCGGCGTACGGCCCGATGGTGAAGGTGTGCATGGAGGCGGCCGCCGCCGCGCAGGAGGAGGGCAAGTCGCTCGAGGTCCTGGACCTGAGGTCGATGTCCCCGATCGACTTCGACGCCGTCCAGGCCTCGGTCGAGAAGACCGGCCGCCTGGTGGTGGTCCACGAAGCACCGGTGTTCTACGGCTCCGGGGCCGAGATCGCGGCCCGGATCACCGAGCGCTGCTTCTACCACCTCGAAGCACCGGTACTGAGGGTCGGCGGCTACCACGCCCCCTATCCGCCGGCCCGGCTCGAGGACGAGTACCTGCCGGGTCTCGACAGGGTGCTCGACGCCGTCGACCGCTCGCTGGCGTACTGAGGAGAGGGTCCGTGACGACGATGACCGAGACGTCTGCCCGTTTCCGTGAGTTCAAGATGCCCGACGTGGGCGAGGGACTGACCGAGGCGGAAATCCTCAAGTGGTTCGTCCAGCCCGGCGACACCGTCACCGACGGACAGGTCGTGTGCGAGGTCGAGACCGCCAAGGCCGCGGTGGAACTGCCGATCCCGTTCGACGGGGTGGTGCACGAGCTGCGCTTCCCCGAGGGCGCCACGGTCGACGTGGGCCAGGTGATCATCGCGGTGGACGTGGAGCCCGGCAGCGGTGACGCCCCGGCGGCCCCCGCGGCCGCGCCGGAGCCGGTGCGGGAGCCCGTGGCGGAGCCCGTGCCGGAGGCACCCAAGGGCCGCCAGCCGGTGCTGGTCGGTTACGGCGTGGCCGAGACCTCCACGAAGCGGCGCGCCCGCAAGGGGGCCGGGGTCCCGGGACCGGCCGCCGCCGCCGTGCAGGCCGAGATCAACGGCCGCGGTGCCGCCGTACCGGAGAGCCGTCCGCTCGCCAAGCCGCCGGTGCGCAAGCTGGCCAAGGACCTGGGGATCGACCTGGCGACGGTCACCCCGACCGGCGAGGGCGGTGTCATCACCCGCGAGGACGTCCACGCGGCGGCGGCCCCGGCCCCCGCCGAGGTCCCCGCGCAGGCCCCGGCGGCGCCCGCCTCCCCCGCACCTGCCGCCGCCCCCGTGGCGGAGGCCGGCCGGGAGACGCGCGTCCCCATCAAGGGCGTACGCAAGGCCATGGCCCAGGCCATGGTCGGCAGCGCCTTCACGGCGCCGCACGTCACGGAGTTCGTGACCGTCGACGTGACGCGCACGATGAAGCTGGTGGCGGAGCTCAGGGAAGACAAGGACATGGCGGGGCTGCGGGTCAATCCGCTGCTGATCATCGCCAAGGCCCTCCTCGTCGCGATCAGGCGGAACCCCGGGGTCAACGCCGCCTGGGACGAGGCCGGCCAGCAGATCGTGCAGAAGCACTACGTCAACCTGGGCATCGCGGCGGCCACCCCGCGCGGTCTGATCGTGCCGAACATCAAGGACGCGCACGACAAGACCCTGCCCGAACTGGCCGAGGCACTGGGCGAACTGGTCTCCACGGCACGCGAGGGCAGGACCTCCCCGGCGGCCATGGCCGGCGGCACCGTGACCATCACCAACGTCGGCGTCTTCGGTGTCGACACGGGTACGCCGATCCTCAACCCGGGCGAGTCCGCGATCCTCGCGGTCGGGTCGATCAAGCCGCAGCCCTGGGTCCACAAGGGCAAGGTGAAGCCCCGCCAGGTGACCACGCTGGCGTTGTCGTTCGACCACAGGCTGATCGACGGTGAGCTCGGCTCCAAGGTGCTCGCCGATGTCGCGGCGATCCTGGAACAGCCGAAGCGGCTCATCACCTGGGCCTGACGGCCGCAGCCGGAACGAAGGAGGGGCCCGTCCGTGCGGCGGGCCCCTCTTCCGTACGTACGGACCTACTTCTTGAAGGAGTAGTCCAGCAGCTTCTTCGCGTCGGCCGACCGGGTGGTCGCGGAGGTCGCGGTGAGGACCGTGCCGATGACCGTCCTGCCGTTCCGGGTCGCGGCGAAGACCAGGCAGTACTTGGCCGTCGGGCCGGAACCGGTCTTCACGCCGATCGCCCCGCTGTAGCTGCCGAGCAACGGGTTGGTGTTGGTCCACGACATGTAGCGGTAGCCGCCGCTCTTCGTGGTGACCTTCTGCTTCGTCGACTTCGTCTTGACGATCGCGCGGAAGGTGGAACTCTTCATGGCACCGCTGGCGATCTTCGTCAGGTCGCGTGGCGTCGAGTAGTTGGACCCGCTGCTGATGCCGTCGAACGAGTCGAAGTGCGTGTTCTTCAGACCGAGGCTCTTGGCACTGGCGTTCATCTTGCCGATGAAGGACTTCACCCGGGCGGCGCGCGTGGTGCCGGAGCCGAACTTGTCCGCCAGGGCGTACGCGGCGTCGCAGCCCGAGGGCAGCATCAGCCCGTACAGGAGCTGACGGACCGTGACCTTGTCGCCGACGATGAGCCGGGCCGAGGAGGCGTTCTTGGAGACGATGTAGTCGCTGTACGCCTTCTGGATCGTGACCTTGGAGTCCAGGTTCAGGTTCTTCTGGGCCAGCACCACCTTGGCCGTCATTATCTTCGTGGTGGAACCGGTGGAGCGGCGGGTGTCCGCGGCTTTGGTGTAGAGCGTCTTCGCGGTGCCGTTGTCCATCACGAACCCGCCCTTGGCGGTGATCGACGGCGTGGGCGGCGTCGCTGCCTGAGCTGTGGTGGCGAACGCGCTGCCGGCCAGGACGGCGCCTGCGGTGAGGGCCACGGTGGCGGCAACGTTTGCGCGGTGTATGCCCTTAAGACCGATTTTCAAGTCAAACGCTCCAAATACCCCTGTTTGGCGGCCACATGAGGGTGCCGCCCCGTGGTGAGACTCATGAACCGGGGAGATGGATGTACTGGGAGCGGTGACTTCGGATGTCGTGGCTGTGTGAGAAGGGAGTGCGGCCGACGGGGTGGCCGCCGTGTGCGCGCGGCGGCCGTGGTGGTGTCCCGCATCGCGGACGGGTCCCACCATGCGTGCATGTTGTATCTATGCTGTGCGCATGCCTGCCGCACCCCTGGTCACCGCCGAACCCGCGAAGAACCCCGTCAAACAGCCCCCGGCCGCCGAGCGCGTCTACTCCCACGTCAAGAAGGCCGTACTCGACCGCCGCTACGAGGGCGGCACCCTCCTCACGGAGGGCGACCTGGCCGACGCCGTCGGCGTGTCCCGCACGCCCGTACGGGAAGCGCTGTTGCGCCTGGAGGTCGAAGGGCTGATCAAGCTCTACCCCAAGAAGGGCGCTCTCGTGCTCGCCGTCTCCGCCCAGGAGATCGCCGACGTAGTGGAGACCCGGCTGCTCGTCGAGGAGTTCACCGCCCGCAAGGCCGTGCCCGCCTCCGCGCAGCTGATCGCCCGCCTCGAGCAGCTCCTGGAGGAGCAGCGGCAGCTCGCCGAGGCCGGCGACCTGGAGGCCGTCTCCGTCAAGGACCGCTGCTTCCACGCCGAGATCGTCAAGAACGCCGGCAACGAGATCCTCTCCCGGCTCTACGACCAGCTCCGCGACCGCCAGCTGCGCATGGGCGTCGCCGTGATGGAGGCGCACCCCGGCAGGATCGCCGCCAACATCACCGAGCACGGCGAGCTCCTGGACGCCATCAGGAACGGTGACGCGGACGGTGCCGCCCAGGTGGTACGACGCCACGTGAGCCGGGTCAAGGTCCTGGTCCGAGGTGATGACCGGTGACCTCCCCCGCCCCCACCCTCTCCCTGCCCGGCGATCCGCCCGGCGGCCGGCGTGCCGCCTGGATCTGGGGCATCGGGGTCGCCGTCTACTTCGTCGCCATCATCTTCCGTACGAGTCTGGGGGTCGCCGGACTCGACGCGGCGGACCGGTTCGACGTCAACGCCTCGGCCCTGTCGACGTTCTCGATCCTCCAGCTCCTCGTCTACGCCGGCATGCAGATACCCGTCGGCCTGATGGTGGACCGGCTGGGCACCAGGAAGGTCCTCACCCTCGGCGCGGTCCTCTTCACCCTCGGCCAGCTCGGTTTCGCCCTCTCCCCCTCGTACGGCATGGCGCTCGCCTCGCGCGCGCTCCTCGGCTGCGGTGACGCGATGACCTTCATCAGCGTGCTGCGTCTCGGCGCCCGGTGGTTCCCGGCCCGGCGCGGGCCGCTGATCGGACAGGTCGCCGCACTGTTCGGCATGGCGGGCAACCTCGTCTCGACCCTCGTCATCGCCCGGGCGCTGCACGGCTTCGGCTGGACGGCCACCTTCGCGGGCAGCGCCGTCGCCGGCGTCGTCGTGCTCGTCCTGCTGCTGCTCTTCCTCAAGGACCACCCCGAAGGCCACGAACCGCCGCCCGCCCGGCACGCCGGCGCCTCGTTCGTCCGCAGGCAGATCGCCGCCTCGTGGCGCGAGCCGGGCACCCGGCTCGGCATGTGGGTGCACTTCACCACCCAGTTCCCGGCCATGGTCTTCCTGCTCCTGTGGGGCATGCCCTTCCTGGTGGAGGCCCAGGGACTGAGCAGGGGGACGGCCGGTGAGCTGCTCACCCTCGTCGTCCTCTCCAACATGGTGGTGGGGCTCGTCTACGGACAGGTCATCGCCCGGCACCACGCGGCACGCGCCCCGCTCGCCCTCGGCACGGTCGGGCTGACCGCGTTGCTCTGGGCGTCCACGATTTTCTACCCCGGTGACCACGCGCCCATGGGGCTGCTCGTCACTCTGTGCGTGGTGCTCGGCTCCTGCGGCCCCGCGTCGATGATCGGCTTCGACTTCGGCCGGCCGGCGAACCCGCCGGAGCGCCAGGGCACCGCCTCGGGGATCGTCAACATGGGCGGGTTCGTCGCCTCGATGACCACGCTGTTCGCGATCGGCGTGCTGCTGGACGCGACGGGCGACAACTACCGCGTCGCCTTCGCCTCGGTCTTCGTCCTGGAGGCGATCGGCGTCACGCAGATCCTGCGACTGCACGCACGCGCCACGCACAGGGAGCGCGACCACCACGTCGTCAGCCGGGTGGAAGCCGTGCACGTGCCCGTCTGACCGCTGTCCGGGGGCGCCCCCGCCCGGTCCCGGCCGGGCGGGCGCCACCGGCCGGCCCACCCGCGGGCCCGGCGGCCGGCCCGCCTCGGCACCACGGAGTCACGCCGGCACCGCACCGCGGAGCGGCTGCTACGGCCTCACGGTGTCACGGCGAAGTTCTGGAGGATCGCGGCCGCCAGTTCCTGGTCGCCCTCGATCTTGATCCGGTCCTCCACCGCGTGCGGCCGGACCCGGCCGCACGCCAGCCGGTAGTACGTCTCCCAGTCCATCGCCAGCGTCGCGGCGGGACCCAGTGACGGCGCACCGTCGACCGACCCGCGGCCGTCACCGTCCACACGGACCGTGCGCAGGAACTCGACGGGGCCGTGCACGTCGAGGACGACCGCCGAGTTGTGCGGTGCGCCCGCGTCCTTGGCGACCACCTTCGGCAGCCCGGCCAGCAGCGTGTCACGGGCGACCAGGGCGCCGGGGGAGTCCAGGTTGCCGGGCTGACCCAGCGTCGTACGCAGGTCCTGCTCGTGCACCCAGACGTCGAAGGCCCGCAGGTGCAGGGCGAGTTCCAGGGTCTGCTCGGCGCCGAGCGGTGCCCGCACCATGGTCTCGGGGGCACGCGACTCGTTGCGCAGCTGGCGCATGCGCCGGATGAGCGTGTACTCGAGCTCCGAGGTCATCTCCGGTGCCGTGTGGTGGCGCCGGACGTCGACCTGCATCTCCATGTAGCGCTGGAAGTCGTTCTGCACGTGGTAGAGGTCGCGCGGCAGGGTGTGGATCGGCCGTGGGTCGCCGAGCTGCTCGCACTCCATGCCGATGATGTGCGAGACGATGTCGCGCACCGACCAGCCCGGGCAGGGCGTACGGCGGTTCCACTCCCCCTCGGCGAGCGGCTTGACCAGCTCGGCTATCGACTCGATGGAGTGGGTCCAGGCGTCGGCGTAGGTCTGGAGGCTGGGATGGACGGTCACGGGACCCCTCGTGCGGTTCTGCGGTGCATGGGCTGGAGAGCAGGGAGTGCCGGCGGGCTGGCCGGCACTGACGGCGCTGTCTGCGGGCTGCGTGGGAGGTTCGCTCGCTAAGTTACGCTGCGAGCAGGCACCCCGGCAGTGCTTTCGTGTGACGATCGTAGGCCCGCGTTGACGGTCCCCACGCCAGGACGGTGGTAGTGTGCACGCCTCCCTCATCCAGATCGCAGTAAACCCGGACGAGTCGGTCAATTCCCGTAGGGAGCGAGCGGCTTCGCTGGTCGTGGCCCAGCGCGGCGTGGATCTGGTGGTCCTTCCGGAACTGTGGCCGGTCGGCGCCTTCGCCTACACGGCGTTCGCCGACGAGGCCGAACCGCTGCGGGGTCCCACCCACGACGTGATGGCGAAGGCCGCCGCCGAGGCCGGGGTCTGGTTGCACGCGGGTTCCTTCGTGGAACGCGCCGAGGACGGCACGCTGTACAACACCTCGCTCGTCTTCTCGCCCGAGGGCGAGCGGACCTCCGTCTACCGCAAGATCCACCGTTTCGGTTTCGACAAGGGCGAGGCGGTGATGATGGGCGCGGGCGAGGAACTCGTGACGGTCGCCCTGCCCCGGACCACTCTGGGTCTGGCCACCTGCTACGACCTGCGCTTCCCGGAGATGTTCCGGGGACTGACCGACGCCGGGGCAGAGACCCTCGTCGTCGCGGCCGGCTGGCCCGAGCGCCGCCGTTCGCACTGGACCCTGCTGGCCCGGGCGCGGGCCGTGGAGAACCAGGCGTACGTCCTGGCCGTCGGCTCGTCGGGAACCCACGCCGGTGTCGAGCAGGCCGGGCACAGCATCGTCGTCGATCCGTGGGGCGAGGTCCTCGCCGAGGCCGGCGCGGCCGAGGAGGTACTCACCGTGGAGTTCGACCCGGCGAAGACCGCCGCCACACGCGAGCAGTTCCCGGCCCTCAAGGACCGCCGTCTCGGACTCGCCCCGCCGCGCTGACCGGGCGGACCGGAGGACGCCCGCGTTTCACGTGAAACCGGACGCGGGTCGCCGTGGCCCTCACTCTTCGTCGCGCTCCTTGTCGGCGAGGACGATCACACACACCGCCACCGCGACGAGCAGGGGCACATCGGCGTCCTCCCGGACGATGTCGATGCCGTACGTGTCCCGGACGGTGAGCTGGCGCCGGGAGATCCGGGCGAGCAGCTCGCCGTCGTACTCGACGGCGAACTCGCGGTCCAGGATCTTCCCGCTGACATCGAGTTCGGTGCCGTCCACCAGGGTCACCCGGTAGTGGTTCCGCAGGAGCGAGAGCCGCTTCCGCCTGATCCGGGCGAGCGGCTCCCCGTCGCGTTCGACGACCATCGTGTCCCGCAGACTCACCAGCTTCCGGCGGAACTCCACCCGTACCCGGCCGTCCTGGTCCTTCAGCTCGAAGGTGTCACGGAGGCGCATCGCCTTGCCGTCGACCAGGAAGAGCCTGTGCCCGTCCGCGTCCTCGATCCAGTAGTCGTCTCCGACGGCGAACAGACGCTCACGCACGAGAAGTCTCATGGATCACAGGTTCCACGACGCCTCACCGGAATGCGCGCAGGACCTCGTGATGTTGACTGGTGTCATGACAGCACGTGCACGCGTCCGCGCCCCCGAACTCACCGGCAAGGGCGGCTGGCTCAATACGGGTGGTCGGCAATACACCCTCGCCGACCTGCGAGGACGCATCGTCGTCCTGGACTTCTGGACGTTCTGCTGTGTGAACTGTCTCCACGTCCTCGATGAGCTGCGCGAGCTCGAGGAGAAACACCGCGACACCGTGGTGATCATCGGCGTCCATTCGCCGAAGTTCGTGCACGAGGCCGAGCACCAGGCCGTGGTCGACGCCGTCGAGCGCTACGAGGTGCACCACCCCGTCCTCGACGACCCCGAGCTCGCCACCTGGAAGCAGTACGCCGTACGCGCCTGGCCCACGCTCGTCGTGGTGGACCCGGAGGGCTACGTCGTCGCCCAGCACGCCGGTGAGGGGCACGCGCACGCCATCGAGAAGCTCGTGGAGGAGCTGGAGGCCGAGCACGCCGCGAAGGGCACCCTGCGCCGCGGGGACGGCCCGTACGTGGCTCCGGAGCCGGTCGCCACCCATCTGCGCTTCCCGGGCAAGGCGCTCCTGCTGCCCGACGGCGGCTTCCTGGTCTCCGACACGACCCGCCACCGCCTGGTCGAGCTGGACGCGGACGGCGAGACCGTACGCCGGCACATCGGCTCCGGTGAGCGCGGCTTCGCCGACGGGGGCCCGGAGGACGCCAGGTTCAGCGAACCGCAGGGCCTCGCCGTCCTGCCCGACGGCCGCATCGCCGTCGCGGACACGGTCAACCACGCGATCAGGGCCCTGGACCTCGCCACGGGTACGACGACCACGCTCGCCGGCACGGGGCGCCAGTGGTGGCAGGGCTCCGCCACCGACGGGCCGGCCACGGAGGTGGACCTGTCCTCCCCGTGGGATGTCGCCTGGTTCGACGGCCGGCTGTGGATCGCCATGGCCGGGGTGCACCAGCTGTGGACGTACGACCCCGGCCGGGGCACCGTGCGCGTCGCCGCGGGGACGACCAACGAGGGACTGGTCGACGGGCCGGGCGCCGAGGCCTGGTTCGCCCAGCCGTCCGGTCTGGCCGCAGCCGGTGACCGGCTCTGGGTCGCCGACTCGGAGACCTCCGCGCTGAGATACGTGGACCGCGAAGGCGCCGTCCACACCGTCGTCGGCACCGGGCTGTTCGACTTCGGCCACCGGGACGGCGCGGCCGGCCAGGCGCTCCTCCAGCACCCCCTCGGCGTCACCGCCCTGCCCGACGGCTCCGTCGCGGTCAGCGACACGTACAACCACGCCCTGCGGCGCTACGACCCGGAGACCGGCGAGGTCACCACGCTGGCCACGGACCTGCGGGAGCCGAGCGACGCCGTGCTCGTCGACGGCGACCTGGTGGTCGTCGAGTCCGCCCGGCACCGGCTGACCCGGTTGCGGCTCCCCGAGGAGGCCGTGCGGGTCGCGGACCGGGCCCACCGCACCCGGCGGGCGGCCACCGACATCGCCCCCGGCACCCTCCGGCTGGACGTCGTCTTCCAGGCGCCCGCCGGGCAGAAGCTGGACACCCGGTACGGCCCCTCCACCCGGCTGCTGGTCTCCTCGACCCCGCCCGAGCTGCTCGCCGGGGGTTCCGGCCCCGGCACGGACCTGGGCAGGGACCTGGTGCTGGCGGACGGAGTCACCGAAGGGGTCCTGCACGTCTCGGCGATGGCGGCGTCCTGCGACGACGACCCGGCGAACGAGTACCCGGCCTGCCATGTGCACCAGCAGGACTGGGGCGTCCCCGTACGCGTCACGGCCGACGGGGACGCCAGGCTGCCACTGGTGCTGGCCGGGCTGGACGAGCGGGGCTGACGGCTCAGAAGTCGTCGGCGCCGGCGCGCAGCTCGTACGTCCAGTAGCCCGTCGCCCACTTCGCGGGGTCGACGGCGATGCCCTCGGAGCCGGGAGCCTTCACCACGGCCATGCCACCGTTGCCCTGGAGCGTGACGGAGAAGTCCTTGACGGCCTCCACGTCCTCGTCCATGCCGCCGTCCGACAGCTTCACCAGCGCGTATGCGGGGGCGCCGGCCGTGAGCACCACGGGGGCCGCGGGCTTGCTCCTGGCGACCGCCGGTGCGATGCCCCGGGCGTTCTCCAGGAAGCGGACCTCGGGGAAGCCCTCCATCCGGCAGCTGTGGCCGGAGGTGTTCTTCGCCGTCAGGACGAGGTGGGTGAAGGGCGGGCCGTCCTGCGTCGCCGCGCTGATCTTCAGGTCCTTGGTGGTGCAGACGGAGGCGGAGGAGGACGAGGAGGAGCCGCCGGTGCCCTTGGCGGCTGCGGTGGTCGCCCCGCCGGACGTCTTCGTGCCGGCGGCCTGCGCGGTGCCGGTGTCCCCGGCGTCCCCGGTGGTGCCGGCGTCCTTCGTGTCCTTCCCGGTCTGCGCCGTGGACGCCGCGGGCTTCGAGGCGGCCGCGGGGCCGTCGGACTTCGTGCCGGTCCCGTTGTCACCGCAGGCGGTGAGGGTCAGGGCGAGAACCGCGGTGGTCGCGGCGGTGAGGACGGTGGTGCGGTTACGGAACGTACGCATGGAGATTCCCCCGGAAGTAACGGCGCGGCGATCGCCTGGTCGAGCGATCCGCCGCCGGCCTGCTGACATCCATCAGTCTGGGCTCCGCCGCTCACGTATCGCTGCTGTCCCGCTGACGTTCCGCTGACGTGGCGCCGCGTGAGCGGTCAGCACTCGCCGGCGAGCCTGCGGCGGGCCTGCTCGTACCGTCCGCGGTACTCCTCCCGCGGAGTCACCCGCAGCAGGGCCTCCAGGGCTCCCACGGCGCCCTCGTCGTAACCGGCCTCCTCCGCGACCCCCGCCGCCCGGTCCAGCAGCCGGATCCCGTCCTCCGTCCCGCCGAGCGCCAGACGGGCCTCCCCGGCCACGGTCAGCAGCAGCACCCGGCGTGCCGCCTCCTCGTGCTCGGGCCCGAGGTCGAGTGCCGTCCGGGCGGCTTCCAGCGCCTCCTGCGGCCGGTTCGCGGTGAGCAGCATCCGGGCGAGGTGCTGCAGCCCGAGCATCTCGGTATGGCGGTCCCGCTCCTCGCGGGCCAGCCGGACAGCCAGTCCGCAGCCCTCCAGGGCGGTGGCGGTTTCCCCCTGCCCGGCCTGGACGACGGCCAGGTTGATCAGCGCGGTCGCCTCGCCGAGCCGGTCACCTGCCTGCCGGGCGAGTCCGGGCGAGCGCTCCAGCAGGGCGACGGCCTCGGCGGTCCGGCCCTCCTCGGTCAGCACCCAGCCCAGGAGGTTGAGCACCCGCGACTCGGCGGCGGGGTCGTTCTGGGTGCGGGCGGACTCCAGGGCGAGGTGCAGGAGCGGTGTCCAGCTGTCCCGGACCCGCCACACGACCTGCGGCCACTGGAGCAGGATGATCCGCCAGGCCCGGTCGTGGAGCCCGGCGGTGCGGGCGGCGACGGCGGCCAGGGCCAGGTCGTCGCGCTCGGCCGCCAGCCAGTTCATCGCCGCCGCCCGGTCGGTGAAGTCCCTGACCGCCGACGGACGGTGGTAGTCGTCCGGCAGGACGAAGCACGGCTCGCCGCCCGGCTCGGCGGTGTCGGCCGCCGCGAGGGCGGTGGCGATGTAGTGGTCGAGGACCCGGACGAGGGTCTCGGGCCCGGCCTCGGGTTCGATACCGCGGGCGTAGAGGCGTACCAGGTCGTGCAGTACCCAGCACCCGGGAGCCGTCTCGTTCACCAGGTGGGCGGCACCGAGCCGCTCCAGCGCGGCGGCCGCCCGCACGGGATCCGTGCCCGCGAGCGCGGCGCAGGTGTACGGGTCGACGTGGTTGCCCGGGTGGTGCCCGAGCCGGGCCAGCTGGTGCACCGCGTCCGGCGGCAACTGCTGGACGGTCAGCCGCAGAGCGGCCGACACCCCGGTGTCGTCCACTTCCAGGTAGGTCAGGCGGTTGCGCTCGTCGGCCAGCTCGTCGGCCAGGCCGGCCAGGGTCCATCGGGGGCGCCCGGCCAGCCGGGCGGCGGTCACGCGCAGGGCGAGGGGCAGCCCGCCGCAGAGTTCGGCGAGCCGACGGGCCGCCACCGGTTCGGCACGTACCCGCTCGTCGCCGATCACCCCGGCCAGGAGGGCGGTGCCGTCGTGCGGTTCGAGGGTGTCGAGGGGGACGGGACGGGCCGCGTCGGAGGCGATGAGGCCTTCCAGCCGGTGGCGGCTGGTGACGAGCGTGACGCAGCCGGGGCCGCCGGGGAGAAGGGGGCGGACGGTGGCGGAGTCGCGGGCGTTGTCGAGTATCACGAGCAGCCGGCGCCGGGAGGTCAGGGAGCGGAACAGCGCGGCGGCGGCGGGGACGGACTCCGGGACGTGGCGCGGCAGGACGCCGAGCGCGAGCAGGAACTCGCGCAGGACGTCGGTCAGGGCGGCTTCACCGGTCTCGCTGAACCCCCGCAGGTCGGCGAAGAGGCGGCCGTCCGGAAAGGCGGCCGGGCTGTGGTGGGCCCAGTGCAGGGTCAGCGCGGTCTTGCCCACCCCGGCCGGGCCGGTGACCAGGCAGACGGGTGCCTCACCCGCCGCCGCCCGGGTCAGCGCGGCGAGTTCGGACGTACGCCCGTGGAAACCGCGGGGAGGGCGGGGCAGCAGGTCGGTGGGGTGCGCGAACTCGGCGGAGCGCACGGCCTGGAGGAGGTGCGGCGAGGGGAGCCCGTCCGCGTCCCCGGCCGGACCGGCCGCCTTCCCGGCACCGGGCACGGCCCGCAGGGGGGTGGCCGCCGTATCGGCGGGGCCCACCGCGGGCAGGGCCGTGAGCGTCGTCCGGCCTCCTCCGGCCGAGCCGGGGCGAGCGGCGTCCCCGGCCCCGGCCGGTCTCCGTTCCCGTCTCCGCTCCCGCGCGGGTTCCGGTTCCCGTCCCGTCTCCCGTACGCCGTCGGGCACCGGGCCGCCCCGCAGGATCAGCGCGTACGCGTCGGCGAGTCCGGGTCCCGGGTCGATGCCCAGTTCGTCGGCGAGCAGCCGCCTGGTGCGGTGGAACCAGTCGAGCGCCTCCGACTGGCGCCCCGCCCGGTAGAGCGCCCTTATCAGGGCGGCGGCGAGCGACTCCCGCATCGGGTGGGCGACGGCCTCCGTCCGCAGGACGGCGGCGGCGCGGTGGTGCTCGCCCAAGGAGGTGTAGGCGTCGGCGAGGTGTTCCACCGTCGCCAGCCTCGACTCCTCCAGCGTGTGCGCGGCGGCTTGGAGCGGGGGCCCGGCGAACACTCCGCTCAGGGCCGGTCCCTGCCACAGCGCCAGTGCTTCGTGGAGCATCACGACGGTGTCGTCGGCGTCGCGCTGCCGGCGGGCCAGCATGAGGAGTTCCTCGAACCGCTGGAAGTCCAGGAGGCTTTCCGGCACCCGCAGGACGTAGGCGTCCCCGAGCGTCACCAGTTCCACGCCGTACGCAGAGGCATCCGCGCCCACCAGGAGCGCGCGGAGCCGTGAGACGTGACCCTGGATGACGCTGCGGGCGTGCAGCGGGGGTTCGTCGTCCCACAGGGATTCCGTCAGCCGGGTGACCGACACCGGGGTGTTGGCGGAGAGCATCAGCGCGGCCAGCAGACTGCGGCGCTTGGCGGGCCCGAGGGGGAGCGGCCCGGTGAGGGTGTCGACGGAGACCGTGCCGAGCAGCCGGAACTCCACGAGCGGCTTTCCTTCCGGGTGGGACGCACCCGGGGCCCGGGCCGGCCCTCAGAATATCGGGGTCGTCGCCGAACCGGCGGGGGGTCGCGCCGGACCGGTGGCACCCGGCCGGCCGACGGCCCGGGTCACGGGTAGCGGCGCTCCTCCTCCGTCACGACCGTGGTGGTGGGCGGCACGACCATGCGGCGGCGCCGCGCGATGCTCACGTAGACGAAGACCCCGACGAGTCCGACGAGCATCATGATCCAGCCGACCAGGTCGACGTTGACGGTGTCCATCTGCCAATCGGTGGCGAACGCGAGTATCGCCCCGGCACCGATCAGGAGAATGCATCCTCCGAGTCCCATGATTTCCGCCTCCTCGACGGCCCGGTGACTCCGGGCCGGTGTACGTGTCGCGTACCCGGCCCGGCAACAACCATGTCCCTAAAGAGGACTGACACCGGGAAAGGTCAGCCGGCGAGGAACGCCGCGATCGCCTCGGCCAGGAGGTACGGGTCGTCCGCGCCGCACAGTTCGCGGGCGCTGTGCATCGACAGGATCGCGACGCCCACGTCGACGGTCCGGATGCCGTGGCGGGCCGCGGTGATCGGGCCGATCGTCGTGCCGCAGGGCATGGAGTTGTTGGAGACGAACGTCTGCCACGGCACGCCCGCCTTCTCGCAGGCGGCCGCGAACAGGGCACGGCCGCCGCCATCGGTCGCGTACCGCATGTTGACGTTGACCTTGAGGATCGGCCCGCCGTTGACGACCGGGTGGTGGGTCGGGTCGTGCCGCTCCCCGTAGTTGGGGTGGATGGCGTGGCCGGTGTCCGAGGAGAGGCAGACGGTGCCCGCGAAGGCGCGGGCGCGGTCCTCGTAGGAGCCGCCGCGGGCGAACACGGAGCGCTCCAGGACGGTGCCGAGCAGCGGGCCGTCCGCGCCGGTGTCGGACTGGGAGCCGTTCTCCTCGTGGTCGAAGGCGGCCATGACGGGGATGTACGGGAGTTCGCCGTCCGGCTGTCCGGCCACGGCGGCCAGGGCGGCCGTGGCGGCGTGGACGGAGAGCAGGTTGTCCATGCGGGGGCCGGCGAGCAGCTCACGGTCCCGGCCCAGGTAGGCCGGCGGCTCGACGGGGTGCGGCATCAGGTCCCAGCCGGTGACGTCGTCCGGGTCGACGCCGGCCTCCTCGGCGACGAAGCGGATGAGGTCGCCCTCCGCGACGTCACCGAGCCCCCAGATCGGCTGCATGTGCTTCTGCCGGTCGAGCTTGAGCCCGTCGGTGTTGGCCGACCGGTCCAGGTGCACGGCCAGCTGCGGCACGCGCAGCAGCGGCCGGTCGATGTCGACCAGCCGGTGCGTGCCGTCGCGCAGCGACAGCCGTCCGGCCAGGCCGAGGTCCCGGTCGAGCCAGGTGTTGAGGAGGGTGCCGCCGTAGATCTCGACGGCGATCTGCCGCCAGCCGTACGAACCGGTGTCGGGCAGCGGCTTGACCCGCAGGTTGGGGGAGTCGGTGTGCGCCCCGGCGATCCGGAACGGGGTGTGCGCCTCCGCGCCCTCGGGCACGTACCAGGCGACGATCGCTCCGCCGCGCAGGACGTACTTCCCGCCCGTGGACGCGTCCCAGGCCGCCGTCTCCTCGACCTGCCGGAAACCGGCCTTCTCCAGCCGGGCCGCCGCGGCTGCGACGGCGTGGTACGGGGAAGGTCCGGCCATCAGGAAGGTCATCAGGTCGTCGGTGTGCCCGCGGTCGAAGCGGAGGCGTGAGCTCATGTTCTTCACTGTAACGACGGGGGGCCGAAAGGATTCACCGCAGGCCGCTCCGGCCCGGGGCACGGGTACGGCCCGTCCCCGGCGGGGGCGGGCCGTACGCGGCGGGGCGGGAGGAGCGTCAGAACGCGTCCTCGTCCAGCTCCATCAGGGAGTTGTCCACGGACTCGGCCAGGGCGCGCTCGGCCGAGACGCGCGGCAGGATGTCGGTGGCGAAGAACTTCGCGGCGGCGATCTTGCCCCGGTAGAAGGCGGCGTCCTTGGCGGAGGCCGTGGGCAGCTTCTCGGCGGCCACGGCCGCGCCCTTGAGCAGCAGGTAGCCGACGACGACGTCACCGGAGGCCATGAGCAGGCGGGTGGTGTTGAGGCCGACCTTGTAGATGTTCCTGACGTCCTCGCCGGTCGCGGTCAGGTCGGTGATCATCGTGCCGACGATCGCCTCCAGGTCCACCGCGGCCTTGGCGAGGTTGTCCAGCGCGCCGGACAGCTCCTCGTGGTCCTGGGCGCCCGCGAGGAACTTCTTGATCTCCTCGGACAGGGCGTTCAGGGAGGCACCCTGGTCGCGGACGATCTTCCGGAAGAAGAAGTCCTGGCCCTGGATCGCCGTGGTGCCCTCGTAGAGGGTGTCGATCTTGGCGTCCCGGATGTACTGCTCGATCGGGTACTCCTGGAGGTAGCCGGAGCCGCCGAAGGTCTGGAGCGACTGCGCGAGCTGCTCGTAGGACTTCTCGGAGCCGTAGCCCTTCACGATCGGCAGCAGCAGGTCGTTGAGGCCGTGCAGCGCCTTGGCGTCGTCGCCGGCGGCCTCGGTGACCTGGATCGCGTCCTGCACGGAGGCGGTGTACAGCACGAGGGAGCGCATGCCCTCCGCGTACGCCTTCTGCGTCATGAGGGCCCGGCGCACGTCGGGGTGGTGCGTGATGGTGACCTTGGGCGCCGTCTTGTCCATGAACTGCGACAGGTCGGTGCCCTGGACGCGCTCCTTGGCGTACTCCAGCGCGTTGAGGTAGCCCGTCGACAGGGTGGCGATGGCCTTCGTACCGACCATCATGCGGGCGAACTCGATGATGCGGAACATCTGGCGGATGCCGTCGTGCTTGTCGCCGATCAGCCAGCCCTTGGCGGGGTGCCGGTCGCCGAAGGTCATCTCGCAGGTGTTGGACGCCTTGAGGCCCATCTTGTGCTCGACGTTCGTCGCGTAGACGCCGTTGCGCTCGCCGAGTTCGCCGGTGGTCCAGTCGAAGTGGAACTTCGGGACCAGGAAGAGGGAGAGGCCCTTGGTGCCCGGGCCGGCGCCCTCGGGGCGTGCCAGCACGTAGTGGAGGATGTTCTCCGACATGTCGTGCTCGCCCGAGGTGATGAAGCGCTTGACACCCTCGATGTGCCAGGAGCCGTCCTCCTGCTCGACGGCCTTCGTGCGGCCGGCGCCGACGTCCGAGCCGGCGTCCGGCTCGGTCAGCACCATCGTCGAGCCCCACTGCTTCTCGACGGCGATCTCGGCGATCTTCTTCTGCGCGTCGTTGCCCTCGTCGAAGAGGATGCCGGCGAAGGCCGGGCCGGAGGAGTACATCCAGACGGCCGGGTTCGAGCCGAGCAGCAGCTCCGCGTAACCCCAGATCAGGGAGCGGGGGGAGGTGGTGCCGCCGATCTCCTCGGGCAGGCCCAGGCGCCAGTACTCGGAGTCCATGAACGCCTGGTAGGACTTCTTGAAGGAGTCCGGGACCGGCGCGGTGTTGGTCTCGGGGTCGAACACCGGCGGGTTGCGGTCGGCGTCGGCGTACGAGTCGGCGAGGTCGTTCTCCGCGAGGCGGGTGACCTCGTCGAGGATCGACTTCGCGGTGTCGACGTCCATCTCCGTGAACGGGCCGGTGCCGTACAGCTTGTCGCGCCCGAGGACCTCGAAGAGGTTGAACTCGATGTCGCGGAGATTCGACTTGTAGTGCCCCATGGGAAGGCTCCGTAATCAATAGCAGTGGCGCGCAGCGCCCCGTGGAGGAGTGAGGACCGGGCGACGGCTGGCGTGGGCGTGTCAGCTCACTTCACGATGATGCTACCCGTCAGTAATAAGACGCAACCCCTCAAGGTGCAGATGTGTCCGATTACTCTTTGCCGCATGTATGGCTACGACCAGAACCCGGGCGCGCAGCAGCAGATGGGTGGCGGCTACGAGCAGCCGCTGTACCCGGAGCCCTCGCCGCCGTCCCTGGCCGACGCGGTTCGGGCCTTCACGACCGGTTCGCTGTCCGCGGAGGACTTCCAGCAGATCTTCGCGACGTCGAAGGTCTACTGCCCGCGCGGCGACAACCCTGGTTTCCTGGCTCTCCACAACACCCAGCAGCCGGTGATCCCGATGTTCACCACGCTCAAGGAGCTCCGGCGGTACGCGGGCAAGGAGTCGAAGTACTTCGTGATCACCGGCGCCGAGGTGATCGATCTCCTTCCGACCGGCTACGGCTTCGTGCTGGACATGGAGGGCGACCACCGCATGGTGTTCGACGCCAAGGCGGTGGAGCAGATGGTCGACTTCGCCATGCGCCGCATGTACGGCTGAGCGCCGCGGCGTGCGGGCGGCGGGCCCGGTCCGGGAGGGGGAACCTCCCGGACCGGGCCTTCTCGCTGTCCGGGCCGCGGGAATGAACGTCGCCTTGCGGGATGTTCACGGTTCAACTAAATTGGACGCAAGACCTCCGGAGGTGGCTCCCATGCCCGCAGTGACCGTCGACAACCCGCTGACCCTGCCCAAGGTCGCCGCCCCGGCCGATGCCGTGGCCCGACCCGTGCTCACGGTCACGACCGCCCCGTCCGGCTTCGAGGGGGAGGGGTTCCCGGTGCGGCGCGCGTTCGCCGGGATCAACTACCGGCACCTCGACCCGTTCATCATGATGGACCAGATGGGTGAGGTGGAGTACGCGGCGGGCGAGCCGAAGGGGACGCCCTGGCACCCGCACCGCGGCTTCGAGACCGTCACCTACATCATCGACGGCAGCTTCATCCACCAGGACAGCAACGGTGGTGGCGGCGCGATCGAGAACGGTGACACGCAGTGGATGACGGCCGGTTCGGGCCTCCTCCACATCGAGACGCCCCCCGAGCACCTCGTCATGTCCGGTGGTCTCTTCCACGGTCTCCAGCTCTGGGTGAACCTGCCGAAGGCCGACAAGATGATGGCCCCGCGCTACCAGGACATCCGGGGCGGACAGGTCCAGCTCCTCGCCTCCCCGGACGGCGGCGCGCTGCTGCGTGTCATCGCCGGTGACCTCGACGGCCACGAGGGACCGGGCATCACCCACACCCCGATCTCCATGATCCACGCCACCGTGCGGCCGGGTGCCGAGGTGACGCTGCCGTGGCGCGAGGACTTCAACGGCCTCGCGTACGTCCTCGCCGGGCGCGGGAGCGTCGGCGTGGAGCGGCGCCCCGTCCACATGGGGCAGACCGCGGTCTTCGGCGCCGGGTCCTCGATGACCTTCCGGGCCGACGAGACGCAGGACGGCAACACCCCGGACCTGGAGGTCGTGCTGCTCGGCGGGCGTCCGATCCGTGAGCCCATGGCGCACTACGGGCCGTTCGTGATGAACACCCAGGCCGAGCTCCAGCAGGCCTTCGAGGACTTCCAGGCCGGCCGCCTCGGCACGGTGCCCGCCGTGCACGGCATGTGACGGAAGGCGGAGCGTACGGGTGACGGCTCGTCACCCGTACGCCCGTACGGGCGGGACACCGTTGCCCCCGCGTGTTCGGGTGGGAGGGTGCCTACCCGCAAGCGCCTCCTGCCCGACAGCGCCCGGCGGACGGCCGCCTGGTGCGGTGTCCTGCTCCTGGTGGCCGGTGTCGCGGCGGTTGCCGTCTGGCTGGTCGTCGCCCTCAAGACGGCGGTCACACCGGTCCTCCTCGCCCTGCTCGGTACGGCGCTGCTCGGACCGGTCCACCGCCGGCTGACCGCCGGAGGGCTGAACAGGTCGCTGGCCGCCGGGCTGACCTGTGCGGCGCTCGTCGCGGTGGTGGGGGGCGCCGGATACATCGTCGTCACCGCGCTCGTCGACAGCGGCGGCCAGATCGTGGCCTCGCTGAAGCAGGCCGGTCAGTGGGTCGTCGACCACCTGGACGTCGCCGGCGTCGCCGACGTGAACGACCTCGCGGCCAACGCCAAAACCCTCGTCGGCAAGTTCGGCGCGAGTGCCGCGGGCGGTCTGCTCACCGGCATCAGCGTCATCGGCTCCCTCACCGCCACCGCCGTCCTGGCCCTGCTGCTGACCTTCTTCTTCCTGCGCGACGCCGACCGCGCCGCCCACCTCCTGCGCACCGTCGCCCCGCGCGGCACCGCAGACGTGGTGGAAGCGATGGGGCGCAGGGCTTTCGGGGCGGTCGAAGGGTTCATGCGGGGCACCACCCTCATCGCGCTGATCGACGCGGCGTGCATCACGGCCGGACTGCTGATCCTGCGGGTCCCGGGCGCCGTGGGCCTGGGGGCGCTGGTCTTCGTGGGTGCCTACATCCCGTATCTGGGGGCCTTCGTCTCCGGCGCCGTCGCCGTCCTGGTCGCCCTCGCCGACCGCGGGTTCGTGATCGCGCTCTGGGCGCTGGGCGTGGTGCTCGCGGTCCAGGTGCTGGAGGGGCACGTGCTGCAGCCGGTCATCCAGAGCCGCACGGTCCACATGCACCCCGCCATGATCCTCATCGCGCTGACCGCGGGGGCGAGCGTGGCGGGCCTGCTGGGCATGCTGCTGGCGGTGCCCCTGTGCGCGGCGGCGTTCGGCATCATCGGCGAGCTGCGGAAGGACGACGGGGCCCCGGAAGGCTCATGACGTGCCGGCCAGGCGCAGTTCCGCGGGATCCTCCGACTCGTACAGCTCGAACCAGATGCACTTCCCCTCGCCCTGCGGGTCCACCCCCCACGCGTCGGCGAGCATCTCCATCAGCATCAGCCCGCGCCCACTGGACGCCATCTCGCCGGGCCGCCGCTTGTGCGGCAGTTCGTCGCTGGCGTCGGCCACCTCGACGCGCAGCCGCCGCTCCCCCCGCTCGCCGGTCAGCTCGGCGACCAGCAGCGCGTCCCCGTCCGTGTGGACGAGGACGTTGGTGGCCATCTCGGAGACCATGAGCACCGCCGAGTCGACCTGCTCTCCGTCGGACCAGTCGTGCAGCAGCGCGCGCACCTGCTCGCGGGCGGCGGAGACCCGCTCGGGTTCCGCCTGGGCGATGATCATCGCGGAACGGCGCCCCGGCTGCCGGCGCGTCCGCGTCCCCTCGCGGCGCAGCACCAGGACGGCGATGTCGTCCTCGCGCCGGTCCACCAGGGGGCCGGTCAGGTAATGCGAACCCGGGCCGTGCACGGCCTGGACCAGCGCGTCGGCGAGCGCCTCCAGCTCCTCGGTGGGTTTCTCCAGGATCGGCCGGAGCCGGGTCCACCCGGTTGCCATGTCGTGCCCGCCGGTCTCGATGAGCCCGTCCGTGCACAGCATGATCGTCTCTCCCGGCTCGAGGAGGACCTGCGTCGTCGGATAGTCGGTGTCCTTCTCGATGCCCAGGGGAAGGCCGCCCGCGGTCTGCCGGATCGCCGCGGTGCCGTCGACGCTGACCACCACCGGATCCGGATGGCCAGCGCGGGCGATGTCGAGGTTGCCGGTGTCCGGGTCGGCCTCCGCGTACAGGCAGGTGGCGAAGCGTGCCGCGGTGAGTTCGTCCTCGCCCTCCACGGGGACGTACGCGTCGTTGAGCCCGGCCAGGAAGCGCGAGGCCCGGGAGAGCACCGCGTCGGGGCGGTGGCCCTCGGCGGCGTAGGCGCGCAGCGCGATCCGGAGCTGGCCCATCAGCCCGGCGGCCCGGACGTCGTGGCCCTGGACGTCGCCGATGACGAGGGCGATGCGGCCGTTGGGGAGCTGGATCATGTCGTACCAGTCGCCGCCGACCTGGAGGCCGCCGCCGGTCGGGATGTAGCGCGCGGCCACGCTCAGCCCCGGGATGCCGGGCCCCAGGGACGGCATCATCGCCCTCTGCAGCCCCATGGACAGCGCGCGCTCGGTCTCGGCGGCCCCGGCCCGGGTCAGTGCCTGGGCCAGCATCCGGGCCACGGTCGTCAGTACGGAGCGCTCGTCGGGCGAGAAGGCCACGCTGTGCCGGAAGCCGGCCATCCAGGCACCCATGGTGCGGCCTGACGCGACCAGCGGCAGGAAGGCCCACGAGCGGCGCTCGAAGGGCCGGTCGAGCGGCCAGGTGACGGGGAAGCGCCTGCGGTACTCCTCGGGGGAGGAGAGGTAGATGGCCTGCCCGGTCCGGGCGGCCTCGGCGGCCGGGTGGTCGGTGTCCAGCGGCATGTCGGTGAACGGCTCCGCGTCACCGTCGCCCGGCCCGTAGTGCCCGATCACCGACAGGCGGTCGCCCGTCACCCCGAAGACGGCGAGCCCGTTCGGGGAGAACCCGGGCATGGAGAGCGAACCCGCGACCCGCAGCACCTCCTCGGTCGACGCGGCCTCGGCCAGGGCCCGCCCCGCGTCCAGCAGGAAGGCCTCGCGCGAGCGGCGCCAGTCACCGGTGAGGGGTGTGCGCACCGCGGTGGCGTCCGAGGCGTGGGCGACCTCCTCCAGGGTGCCCATGAGGACGTACTCGTCAGGGCCGGCGGGCGGCCCCACGGGGACGGGCTTCGACCGGCTGCGTACCGTGCGCAGGACCGTTCCCCCGTCGTCCACCACGCGCAGGCGGGCCTCGGCGACCGTGTCCTCGGCGATGGCGAAGTTCACCACGCCGTCGACCTCGTCCCAGTCGGCCGGGTGGAAGCGGGGGCGCACCTCGGCCCCGGGGCGGACCGTGGGCTCGGCGGGCAGTCCGAGCAGCCGGGCCGCCTCGGCGTCGAGCGAGACCGTACCCGCCGAGCTGTCCCAGCTCCACAGCCCGGTTCCGATCGCAGCCAGGATCTCCTCGGTGCGCATTGCCCCACTTTATGAAGATATTCTTCGCGGACGCCACCGAGGGGCAGCCGCCCGATGACCGTTCGGGCACGTGACCGGCCTTCTCCGGCGGCCGTCCCGGAGTCCCGCGGCGTCCACGGCAACGAAGGGGCGCGCCGACGGGCGGTAGCCTGGGGTGTCAATCCACCCCGAACCGCGAAGACTGGATGAACGACGATGCATCGGTACAGGTCCCACACCTGCGGCGAGCTCCGCGCCTCTGACGTCGGCACCGACGTCCGGCTGAGCGGCTGGCTGCACAATCGCCGAGACCTGGGCGGCATCCTCTTCATCGATCTGCGCGACCACTACGGACTGGTCCAGCTCGTCGCCCGTCCCGGCACCCCCGGTAACGACGCCCTGGCGAAGCTGACCAAGGAGACCGTCGTACGGATCGACGGCAAGGTCTCCGCGCGCGGCGCCGAGAACGTCAACCCGGAGCTGCCGACCGGTGAGATCGAGATCGAGGTCACCGAGGTCGAGGTGCTGGGCGAGGCCGGCCCGCTGCCCTTCACGATCAACACCGAGGACGGCGTGAACGAGGAGCGGCGCCTGGAGTACCGCTTCCTCGACCTGCGCCGCGAGCGCATGCACCGCAACATCATGCTGCGCTCGGCCGTGATCGCCTCCATCCGCTCCAAGATGGTGGCCCTCGGCTTCAACGAGATGGCCACGCCGATCCTGACCGCGACGTCCCCCGAGGGCGCCCGCGACTTCGTCGTCCCGTCCCGGCTGAACCCGGGCAAGTTCTACGCGCTTCCCCAGGCCCCGCAGCAGTTCAAGCAGCTGCTGATGATCTCCGGCTTCGACCGCTACTTCCAGATCGCGCCCTGCTTCCGTGACGAGGACGCCCGCGCCGACCGCTCGCCCGGCGAGTTCTACCAGCTCGACGTCGAGATGTCGTTCGTGGAGCAGGAGGACGTCTTCCAGCCGATCGAGAAGCTGATGACCGAGCTCTTCGAGGAGTTCGGCAACGGCCGGCACGTCACGTCGCCCTTCCCGCGCATCCCGTTCCGCGAGGCGATGCTGAAGTACGGCAACGACAAGCCGGACCTGCGCGCCCAGCTGGAGCTCGTCGACATCTCCGACGTGTTCGCGGACTCCGGGTTCAAGGCGTTCGCGGGCAAGCACGTCCGCGCGCTGCCGGTCCCGGACACCGCCGGCCAGTCCCGGAAGTTCTTCGACGGCCTCGGTGAGTACGCGGTCGAGCACGGCGCCAAGGGCCTCGCCTGGGTCCGCGTCGGCGAGGACGGGACGCTGGCCGGCCCGATCGCCAAGTTCCTCACCGAGACGGACGTCAAGACGCTCACGGAGCGCCTCTCCCTCGTCCCCGGCCACGCGGTCTTCTTCGGCGCGGGCGAGTTCGACGAGGTATCCAAGATCATGTCAGCCGTCCGCGTCGAGGCCGCCAAGCGCGCCGGCCACTTCGAGGAGGGCGTCTTCCGGTTCTGCTGGGTCGTCGACTTCCCGATGTACGAGAAGGACGAGGAGACCGGGAGGATCGACTTCTCGCACAACCCCTTCTCGATGCCCCAGGGCGGCCTGGAGGACCTGGAGACGAAGGACCCGCTGGACATCCTCGCCTGGCAGTACGACATCGTCTGCAACGGCATCGAGCTGTCCTCGGGCGCCATCCGCAACCACGAGCCCGAGCTGATGATCAAGGCCTTCGAGATCGCCGGGTACGACCGCGAGACCGTCGAGCACGAGTTCGCGGGCATGCTCCGCGCCTTCCGTCTCGGCGCCCCGCCGCACGGCGGTATCGCCCCGGGCGTCGACCGCATCGTGATGCTCCTGGCCGACGAGCCCAACATCCGCGAGACGATCGCCTTCCCGCTCAACGGCAACGCCCAGGACCTGATGATGGGTGCCCCGACCGTGCTGGACGAGGCGCGGCTGCGCGAGCTGAACATCCAGCTCCGCAAGCCGGCCGCATCGGCCAAGGACAAGGCCGAGACGAAGGAAGCCGCCGCGAAGTAGGTGCTTCCCTCCCGCTTCGGTTCCACGTGAAACAGCCCCCGGCCTGCCGGGGGCTGTTCTCGTGACAGGGCTCCCGGGCGGTCCGGGCACCCGCGGGCAGGTGCCCGGACCGCGGGCACACGGACAGAGGCCCGGGTACAGCCGGATGGCCCCCGTTCCGGTTCGGCGGTGCCGGGCCCGGCAAAGACTGGCACCGAAGGAGACCCACCGCCCTGCCACCGAGGAGTCCCGCACCGTGTCCGTCCCTCGTCGCCCGTACGTCCTTCTCGTCGCCCTGTTCCTTCTGGTCATCGGCTGCTCCGCCGGTGCGGTGAAGACGGCCGCGCCCCGTGGTGCGGCAGGCCCCGAGGTCTCGCCGACCCCGTCGCCGTCCCCGGTGGTGCTCGCCCCGCCCCGGGAGATCCCGGCGCTGGGCCCGCTGACCAGGGGACGGATCCCGGCCACCGCGCGGCAGGCCGTCGTGGTGACCGGGGAGGGCCGGGACCTCAACCGTTCCTCGGTCGTGCTCTACTCCCGCGACGATCCCGCACTCGGCTGGAGACCGGAGGCAGGGCCCTGGCCCGCCCACAACGGCATGAAGGGCTGGACGGATTACCACATGGCAAGTGATCTCCGGTCCCCCGTCGGGGTGTTCGGGCTCACCGACGCGGGCGGCCGTCTCCCGGATCCCGGCGCGCTCCTCCCGTACGACGAACAGCCACGCTTCCGTGTGAGCGGGGAGGGTTTCATGGGAGAGCCGCTGGAGGGGTCCTTCGACTACGTCGTCGCCATCAACTTCAACCGGATTCCCGGTGCGAGCCCGCTGGACCGTACCCGGCCGCTCGGTGAGGAGCGGGGCGGTGGCATCTGGCTCCACGTGGACCACGGCGGTCCCACCCAGGGCTGCGTCTCGCTCCCCGAGGACCGGATGAAGGAGCTCCTTCGCACGCTGGACCCGGCGAAGTACCCGGTGATCGTCATGGGGGACGCCGTGTCGCTGACCCGCTGAGAGCCGACGGACGGACACACACAGGAGCCCGGTACCCGACACGTCGGGTACCGGGCTCCTGTGCGCAGGGCAGCCCGGGAGGGCGTTCCCCTCCAGCATACGCCCTCGGGCGCGTTTCGAAAGTCCCGTCTGCCCGGCGACGCCTGACCAGTATCGAGGCGACCCTCCGCCTTGTGATCGCACGCACCGGACGCCGCCGGGCCTGCCCTCCGGGCAGACGACGCCACTTTCGAAACACGCCCTAGGCGGGCTTCTCCTCCAGGCGCGGGAACAGCACCGCGCCCTTGGTCACGGTCGCGCCCGCGGGCAGCTGCCCCCAGTGGCCCGCGTCCTGCACCGGCTGGGCGGCCAGGGCGCCGAGGGAGGCCTCCGCGCCGAGGGAGTCCCACAGCTTCTGCGAGGTGTCCGGCATCACGGCGTTCAGCAGCACCGCGACACCGCGCAGCGACTCGGCCGCGGTGTACAGGACGGTCGCGAGGCGGGCCTGGCCCTCGGGCGACTGGTCCTTGGCGACCTTCCACGGCTCCTGCTCCGTGATGTAACCGTTGACCTGCTTCACGAAGTCGAAGATCGCGAGGATGCCGCCCTGGAAGTCCAGCTCCTCGCCGATCTTCCGGTCGGCCGCGTCGACGGCCCGCGCGAGGCCCTCCTGGACCGCCCGCTCCGCGTCACCCGCGGCCGTGGCCTCCGGGAGGGCGCCGCCGAAGTACTTGCCGACCATGGCGGCCACGCGCGAGGCGAGGTTGCCGTAGTCGTTGGCGAGCTCGGAGGTGTAGCGGGCGCTGAAGTCCTCCCAGGAGAACGAGCCGTCGCTGCCGTAGGCGATGGCCCGCAGGAAGTACCAGCGGTAGGCGTCCACACCGAAGTGCGAGGTCAGGTCCTGGGGCTTGATGCCCGTCAGGTTCGACTTCGACATCTTCTCGCCGCCGACCATCAGCCAGCCGTTGGCGACGACCTTGCCGGGCAGGGGCAGGCCCTGAGCCATCAGCATCGCGGGCCAGATGACGGAGTGGAACCGGAGGATGTCCTTGCCGATCAGGTGCACGTCCGCCGGGAAGGTGCTGTCGAACTTCTCCTGGTTGGCGCCGTAGCCGACCGCCGTGGCGTAGTTCAGCAGGGCGTCGACCCACACGTAGATGACGTGCTTCGGGTCCCACGGCACCGGGACGCCCCAGTCGAACGTGGAACGGGAGATCGACAGGTCCTGCAGGCCCTGCTTGACGAAGTTCACGATCTCGTTGCGCGCCGACTCGGGCTGGATGAAGTCCGGGTTGGCCGCGTAGAACTCCATGAGCCTCGGGCCGTACTCGCTGAGCTTGAAGAAGTAGTTCTCCTCCTTGAGGATCTCCACCGGCTTCTTGTGGACCGAGCACAGCTTCGTGCCGTCCTCGGCCTCGATCAGGTCGCCCGGGAGCTTGTACTCCTCGCAGCCCACGCAGTACGGGCCCTCGTAGCCGCCCTTGTAGATCTGGTCCTTGTCGAACAGGTCCTGCACGAACTCCTGCACACGGTCGGTGTGCCGCTTCTCCGTCGTGCGGATGAAGTCGTCGTTCGCGATGTCGAGGTGCTCCCAGAGGGGCTTCCAGGACTCCTCGACGAGCTTGTCGCACCAGGCCTGGGGCGTGACGTCGTTCGCCTCGGCCGTGCGCATGATCTTCTGACCGTGCTCGTCCGTGCCGGTGAGGTACCACACCTTCTCGCCGCGCTGACGGTGCCAGCGCGTGAGCACGTCGCCTGCGACGGTCGTGTAGGCGTGGCCCAGGTGAGGAGCGTCGTTGACGTAGTAGATGGGGGTCGATACGTAGAAACTCTTCACGCCGTCGCCCCCTTGCTTCTCGGATCCAGTGGCCGCCATGGTCGAAATCCTAACGGCCCGGGGACGAGCTCCTCACCTCGATAAGCGCCGCCCCTGCCGCGGAGGGCCCGGCCGTAGGGCGGGTCCCGTTCCACCTGCTCCTACGGCGTTCCGGTCGTTCCGGCGCGGTGCCGGGCCGGGCGGGGCGGGCGCCACGGCCCCGGGCCGTCGGCCGTACGGCCCTGTCCTGCGTCCCGCGGTGCCGCGGTCACGGCGCCACCGCCCCCGGGCCGGGGGCGCCGTGACCGTATGCCTGCCGGTGGATCAGTCCTCGGTGACGAAACCGCGGGCTACGGCCCAGGCGGGCAGGCCGGCGAGCACGGCCCGGTAGAAGGCCGCGTCGGCGACCTCGCGGGGGGCGGGGCCGGCGTGGAAGAACCCGGCGTTCTCGACGTCCAGCCTCCGCAGGAAGTCGAAGCCCTTGGCGTCCTCGTCACCGAAGGCGACGAACTGGAAGAACAGCGGCAGCCGTGCCGCGTCCGCCAGCGCCTGTTTGGCCGCCTGCTTGGCGTCCGGGGCGCCGTCCGTCTGGAAGATCACGAGTGCCGGTCCGGTGGCCCCGGAGTTCTCGTAGTGCGCGACGATCTCCTCGACGGCCCGGTGGTAGTTGGTACGCCCCAGCCGGCCGAGGCCGGCGTGCAGCTCGTCGATCCGGCCCTCGTGCGCGCCCAGGTCGACGGCGCCGGTGCCGTCGATGTCGGTCGAGAAGAAGACGACGGGCACGGTGGCGGCCCCGTCCAGGTGCGCGGCCAGCGCCAGGGTGCGGTCCCCGAGGTGCTGGGCGCTGCCGTCCTTGTAGAACGGCCGCATGGACCCGGACCGGTCGAGGACCAGGTACACGGTGGCCCGCAGTCCGGTCAGTCCGTGTGCCTTGAGCCCGGCCTGTGCCGCCTTGTAGGGGGCGACGAGCTGGGGCGCGGCGGCCTTGACCCGTGCCAGGGTGACGGCGGGCCCGGACGCGGTGGAGGACTTGGCCTCAGGGGCGGGATCGGCCTCGGGAGTGGCCTCCGCCTCTGCTGGAGCGGGGGTGGGCTCGGCGGCCACGGGCTCGGTTTGCGGCGCCTCGGCGGCCTCCGGCTTCGGGGCCTCCTCGGCCGCGTGCGGGACGGCGTCGGAGGCGGCTTCCGGCTCCTTGTCCGCCGCCGGGGTGCCGGCAGGGGCCTCGGGAGTGTCAGCACGGGTCTCCGCTGCGGGCTCCACGGCGTCCGCGGCGTCCGTGGTCTCCGGGGTGGCCACGGTCGTGTCGGCCGTGTCGCCGGCGGGCACCGCTGCGGAGGCGGCCTCGGCCGGTGCGGCCGTTTCGACGGCGTCCCTGGCCGACTCGCCGCTCTTCGGTGCGGCGGCGGGCTCGGTCGCCTCGGCCTGCGGCTCGGCGGCCGGCTCAGCGTCCGCCGCCGCGTCGGTGTCTGCGGTGGGTTCGGCTTCGGCCTCGGGGGTCGGGTTCGTGCCTGCGGTCGGCTTCGCCTCTTCGGTCCCGGGCTTCGTGTCCGCCGCCGTGTCTGCGGCCGCGGTGGGCTCTGCTTCCGCTGCGGGCGTCGCGTCTGTGTCCGCGGTGGGCTCCGCTCCCGCCGCGGGCGGGACGGTTGCGTCCGCGGCCGGCTCCGCCCCGGCCTGTGGCTCAGCGTCCGCCGCCGCGTCGGTGTCTGCGGTGGGTTCGGCCTCGGCCTCGGGGGTCGGGTCCGTGCCTGCGGCCGGCTTCGCCTCTTCGGTCCCGGGCTTCGTGTCCGCCGCCGTCTCCGCGGCCGCGGTGGGCTCTGCCTCGGTCGTGGGCGTCACGTCCGCCTCCGCGGCCGGCTTCGCCTCCTCGGCCGCCGGCTCCGGCTCCGGGTCGATGTCGATCGTGATCGGTGCGAGGGTGGCGGGCTCGGGAGCGGTGGCCGATTCCGCCTTCTGCGGATCCGGGCCGGTGCCCGCGTCCGCGTCCGGCTTCGTCACGTCCGGGTCCTCTCCCTGCGCCGGAACCTTGCTTGTGCGCTTGGGAGTTGATGTGACGGCTGCCTTGTCGAAGGCCGCCGCCACCAGGTCCGAGGCCGGTCCGCCGTCACGCCCTTCCTCGGACCGGTCCGAGGAAGGGGAGGCCGGGGCCGGTACCGAGGCCTTCGCGGGCTCGGCCGCCGAAGTGGTCTCCGGCTCCGGCTCCGTGGGCTGGGTGCGCTCGGCCTGGGGCGGGACGGTGGCCGTGGTCGGCTCGTCCTGCTCCGTGCGGCCGAACACCTTGCGCAGCAAGCTCCGAATGCCCATGGGCGAGGCCTTTCGCATGAGTTGGGTGCGATAAATGTCCGTACTGCGGGAATTGATCCCTGGCCAGGGCGGATACGTAAGGTTAGCGGCCGGATCCGGCCGTTCGGTGGTGCGGCCCGCCCCGGCGTCGGCCGGGCTTCCCGGGCGGCCCGTGAGGAGCGGTGTCCCCGACTTCACCCGCCGTTCACCGGCAGTCCCACCCGCTGCGTGGAAGCCCGCCTACCGTCACGCAGGACACACAGACGGAGGGACGAAAACGTGCGCACCATGCTGCCGCTCATCGGCTCGCACCCGGGCGGGCGGTCCGCGCTGACCTGCCGCTACCGCTGCGGTGACGCCTGCTTCCAAGAGGTTCCGAACACCAGTGGAAACGAGTACGCCGGTGACATCATCGCCGGTGCCCTGTCGCGCCGGTCGATGATGCGGGCCGCCGCGGTGGTGACGGTCGCCGCTGCCGCCGGGGCCACCGCTCTCGCCGGTCCGGTCGCCCCGAGGGCGCAGGCCGCGCCGCTCGCCGGTCACCCCGGCAGGCCGGTACCGGGCGCTTCGGGCGCCCGGGGCCTGCGCTTCTCCCCCGTGGCGCCCAACACGGACGACAAGGTCACCGTTCCCGAGGGCTACGGCCAGAACGTGGTGATCCGCTGGGGCGAACCGATCCTGCGCGGCGCTCCCGCCTTCGACCCGGACAAGCAGTCCGCCGCGGCGCAGGCGGGCCAGTTCGGTTACAACAACGACTTCCTCTCCCTGCTCCCCCTCCGCGGCGAGCACGGCCGCCAGGTGCTGGTCGCCAACCACGAGTACACGGACGAGACCCTGATGTTCCGTGGCTACGACCCGGCCGCCCCGACCCGCGAGCAGGTCGAGATCGCCTGGGCCGCGCACGGGCTCTCCGTCGTGGTGGTCCAGGAGGAGAACCGCACCGGAAAGCTCGGCCCGGTCAACCGCCACCCGCTGAACAGGCGCCTCACCGCGACCAGCGAGTTCCGGCTCACCGGCCCCGCCGCCGGCAGCCCGCTGCTCCGTACGTCCGCGGACCGCACGGGCCGCAAGGTCCTCGGCACGCTCAACAACTGCGCGGGTGGCACCACGCCGTGGGGTACCACGCTGCACGGGGAGGAGAACTTCAACCAGTACTTCGCCCACGGCTCCAGCGCCACCGACAAGCGGTACGGCATCGGTACGGCGGCCACGGAGCGCAAGTGGGAGCGGTTCGACCGGCGGTTCGACCTGGCGCAGGAGCCCAACGAGGCGCACCGCTTCGGCTGGGTCGTCGAACTCGACCCGTACGACCCCGACTCGACGCCCCGCAAGCGCACCGCGCTCGGCCGCTTCAAGCACGAGGCGGCCCAGCCCCGGCTGACCGCGGACGGCCGCCCCGTCGTCTACATGGGGGACGACGAGCGGTTCGACTACTTCTACAAGTTCGTCTCCGGCAAGCGGATGAAGAAGGGCAACTCGCGGGCCGCCCGCGAGCACAACCTCACGCTGCTGGACGAGGGCACCCTGTACGTCGCCAAGCTGACCGGTGACTCGCCGGCCGCGGAGTTCGACGGCACGGGCAAGCTGCCTGCCGACGGCGAGTTCGACGGCAGCGGAGTCTGGATCCCGCTCGCCACGGGCGACGTCTCGCACGTGCCCGGGATGACCGCCGACGAGGTGTACGTCTTCACGCGTCTGGCCGGTGACAAGGTCGGAGCCACGAAGATGGACCGCCCCGAGGACGTCGAGCCCTCGCCGCGTACCGGCCGCGTCTACATCGCGCTCACCAACAACACCGACCGCGGCAAGCCGGGCAAGCCCGGGGTCGACGAGGCCAATCCGCGCAACGTCAACAAGCACGGCCAGATCCTGGAGCTCGCGGAGCACTGGGACGACCCGGCGGGCGACGGCTTCGCCTGGCGGCTCTTCCTCGTCGCGGGCGACCCGGACGACCCGGCGACGTACTTCTCCGGGTTCCCGAAGGACAAGGTCAGCCCCATCTCCTGCCCGGACAACGTGGCCTTCGACGACCACGGCAACCTGTGGATCTCCACGGACGGCAACCAGCTGGGATCCCACGACGGGTTGTTCGGTGTGGCGACGCAGGGTGAACGCCGGGGTGAGCTCAAGCAGTTCCTGACCGTACCGACCGGCGCCGAGACCTGTGGCCCGCTGATCCAGGACCGCAGGGTCCTCGTCGCCGTGCAGCACCCGGGCGAGGTGGACGGGGCGTCCGTCGAGAAGCCGGCGAGCACCTGGCCGGACGGGCCGGGCCGGATCGTGCGGCCGTCGGTCGTCGCGGTCTGGCGCAAGGACGGCCGCGACATCGGCGTCTGAACGTCGCACCACTGCGCCCCCACCGCCCCACCGCCCGCCTGCCCCGCCGGGCCGGTGGGGCGGTGGCGGTCCGCCGGGCCGTGGGCCGTACCCGGGAGACCGCACGCCGGGTTCCTCGCCGGACTACAGTCGGGTCCATGGTTTCCGGTGAGGCGCCGCAGGCGGAGGGAAGCGTCCGGGTCGACGTCTGGATCTGGTCGGTCCGGCTGACGAAGACCCGGTCGCAGGCTGCCGCAGCCTGCCGGGCGGGGCACGTGCGGGTCAACGGCGAGCGGGCCAAGCCCGCCCAGGCGCTGCGCACGGGCGACGAGGTGCGCCTCCGGCACGCGGGCCGGGACCGGATCGTCGTCGTCTCGAAGATCGTGAAGAAGCGCGTCGGGCCGCCGGTCGCGGTGGAGTGCTTCGTCGACAACAGCCCGCCCCCGCCGCCGCGTGAGGCGCTGCTCCAGGTCCCCGTCCGCGACCGGGGCACAGGCCGTCCGACCAAGCGGGACCGGCGGGAGATGGAGCGCCTCCAGGAGCGGCGGGACAAGCCCTGACGGGCTGATCAGCTCTCGTAGCCCTCCACCTCGTCGGCGGGGCGGACCCGGGCCGCCGACGGGTCCTCGCCGTACTCGTTGAGTGCCCGCCGCTGCCTGAGCAGGTCCCAGCACTGGTCCAGCCGTATCTCCACCTCCCGCAGGCGTGCCCGCTCCTCGGCGGAGAGGCCGTCCAGGGTCGAGCGGGAGCGCAGGTCGCGCTCCAGAGAGATCAGCTCGTCGATGCTCTCGAAGATGTCCTGGTCACCCATGAGGCTCTCCCGGTTCGGTGTCCTGGTGTTCCGCGGTGTCCGGCGGTGATGCGCTGCCCGGCAGGTCAGAGGGTGAAGACGGTCTTCCCCCGCGCCCCGCCCGCGCGGCTCCGGAGCAGTGCCTGCGGGGCCTTCTCGAGGGGGAGCTCCATGTCGACGGGCACCCTCAGCTCTCCCCGCGCCGCGGCGGCGGCCAGCTCGTCGAGCAGGCGGGCCGTCGGGGCGAACCGGAAGTCGACCCGGGCGACCCCCCGCGGCGCGGCTGCCCCCCGGGTGGTGACCGCGACACCACCCTCGCGCACCAGGGCGGCATGCGCGGCGAAGGCGGCCGGACCGGTGGAGACCAGGTCGACGAGGGCGTCGGCCCCGGCCGGGTACAGCTCCCGCACCGCCCGCTCCAGCTCCCCGGCCGCGAGGGTCGTGTCGACGGTGGCCGTGGCGCCGAGGGCCTTCATCCGTCTTCCCTCGTCGCCCCGCACCGCCGCGACGACCGCCAGGCCGCGGGCGGCGGCGAGCTGGGTCAGGAAGCTCCCGACGCCGCCCGCCGCACCGACGACCAGCAGGTTCCGTCCGCTGTGCACCGCCGTGCCGCCCAGGATCTGTGCGGCGGTACCGCCCGCCGTCGGGAGCGCCGCCGCGAGCCGGAGCGGCAGCTCGCGCGGGACGAGGGTGACCGGGGAGTCCTGCGGGACGCACACGTACTCGCTGTAGGCGCCGCACCGGCCCGGAGGCTGTACCGTGACCCGGCCGAAGACCGGGTCCCCGACCCGGAAACGGTTGTCTCCGGGGCCGATCATGTCCACCCGGCCCGCGAAGTCGGCCCCCACGATCAGGGGGAACGCCGCGGAGAACCCCCCGTCCGGGGGCCGGCCGGGGGGTTGCGCGTCGAGCGGGTTCAGCGCCGCGTACTCGACCTTGACCCGGACGTCGCCCGCCCCGGGGTCCGGCTTCGGTACCTCGACGAGGCACGGCTCCGCATCGAACGCGCTGACAGCGATGGCTCGCATACGGCCGGCCTCTCGGTCGCCCCCGACTCTCACGCCTCCACTCTCGCCCGGCCCGTGCACCCGCGCATGTCGGGCCGCGCACCCGCCCCCTGCCGTGTCCCGCGCGCTCACGGGGTACCCCGGCCGCGCGCCCTCACCCGGCCGACGCCGTACGTCTCCGGGACGCCAGAGCCCAGCCCAGCCCCCCGGCGACCACCAGTACCGCCCCGGCCAGGAGCACGGCCCACACCGTCGTCCGCAGCGAGGCGGTGAGTGCGTCGTACACGGCGGCGGCGGCGTCCCGGTCGCTGCCGGGCACCTGGTCCAGCACCCGCGCACGGCCCACGGCCACCGCGATGCGCAGGACGACCGCGCCGAGGACGAGACCGCCCCCGGCCACGGCGGCGGTCCGGAGCCCGGCCCGTATACCCCCGCGGACGACCGCGAGCCCGAGGACCACCACCAGCAGCACCAGCGTGCCGACGGCCGGCCAGACGCTGCCGTACCGCAGCCAGCGGAAGGAGGTCCGCAGTTCGTCCGCCCGGTCGGCGGACAGGACGGTGATCGAGATGTGCCGGACGGGGATCTGGTCGGCGAACGGCACACCGTTGTCGACCAGTTCCCGCTTGACCTCCTGGACGACGGGCGCCAGGTCGATGGTCACCGCCTGGCCGCTGTCCTCGTGCAGCGCCTCGGTCACCGCCTTGTGCGCCGTCCGGTTCGCGGCGTCCCAGGCCCGCCGGAAGGCCTCGGTCGTCGTGAAGGAGCGCGCGGTCCGCCGCAGGAACTCCTCCACGGTGTCCTGGAAGGGCCCGACGTCGATGTTCTTCATCGCCTCGTCGGTGATCCGCGTGGCCACGGTGCGCTGCACGTCCGGGTCGGAGGCCAGCGGCGAGACGGCGGCGACGTACCGGTCGGGGTCGTCGAGCTCCAGGTCGACCCAGGCGGACAGGGCGCTCACCGGGACCAGCACGGCAAGCAGGACGAGCAGTACCGCCGACAGAACCGCTGTGAGATACGTCCGCACAGCCCCAGCCAACCCCCTGGGGCCGCCGCGTGCCGCTCGGCGGTGGGCCGTTCGAGTTGCCGGGCGGCGCGGCCGGGTGTGGGCTGGAGTGACAGAGCGACGGGGGAGAGGGAAGGGGTTGCCGGCCATGGCCACTCACGCAACGATGCCGACGCGTGGACGACGTACGCGCGCACCCTCCACGGTCCGGCACGGACACACCCCGCTCGGCTGGGCGGTGCCCGTCACGCTGGGCGTGATCCTCGGCTTCTGGGCCTTCTTCATCCGGCGGGACGGCGGGGTGACCACGAACGGCCAGATCTGGCTCGGCGTGGTCTCCGGTGTGGCCTTCGCCGCCCTCTGCTTCGCCCTCGGCCGGGTGCAGCGGGCGCTGCCCCGGGAGCTGAGCGCCGCGGCGTACGGCGCCCTGTCGGGGGGCGCGATCGGCTTCCTGTACAGCCTGCACGACAACAGCGTCCTGGCGTCGACCACCCTCGGACTCGTGATCGCCGCAGGCGTGACGTGCATGGCCTACTACGTCATCTACACGCACATGGAGTGAGCGCCGGTGCTCCTCGGTTCCCGGACATCACGAGGCCGGTTCCCGGGCGACCGCGGGACCGCCTTCAGGGGGTTCCCGCGGATGCGCGGCCGCCGGGAGTCGCGGGGCACGACCCGGTCGTGTCAGTCGTGGACGACCGTGACCGGGCAGGAGGCGTGCTGGGTGACGTGGAGGCTGACCGAACCCAGCAGGGTGGCCTTGAAGCCGCTGTAACCGCGCGCGCCGACGACCAGCAGGTTCGCGCCCCTGGCCCGCTCCAGCAGGGACAGTGCCGGGTTGCCGATGACGACGATCTTCTCGACCTTCGACGCGCCCTCGGCGCCCAGGGCCTCCTCCAGCGCCTCGGTGAGGGCCACGCGCGCCACGGCCTGCGGGTCGAAGTCCTCCGGCATGCCGGGCATCATCGACGCCCAGCTGGTCGCCGGGTACTCCCAGCTGTTGACCGCCTCGACCGTGTCGCCGGTCAGCTCGCCCTGACGGACCGCCCAGCGCAGCGCCTTGATCGACGCGTCCGAGCCGTCCACACCGACGACGATCCTGCCCATGTCTGCCTCCACCTGGTGTCGAGCATGTGCGCCATGCACCTCACGATGCGTCTATCGGTGACAACTCTAGTCAAACCGGACCCCGGTGTGCCGGGCGGGTACCGGGCCCGCTCAGCCGGCTCGCAGCCCGGCGAGCTGCTCCTCGAACGGCACGACCGCGTCCTCGCCGTCGTCGAGCGTCGGTTCCCGGGTCGCTCCGGAGACGGTCCGCCCCGTGACCGCTGAGGCGAGTTCACCGCCCGCGCGCCGGATCCGGGACGGCAGCCCCTCGGTGTACTCGTCGCCGGACGAGCCCCAGTCCTCCGACGCCGCGTACACGGACGTCGGCAGGACGACCGCCCGGAGGTAGGTGAAGAGCGGGCGCAGGGCGTGTTCCAGGACCAGGGAGTGGCGGGGGGTGCCGCCGGTCGCCGCGACGAGGACGGGCTTACCGGTCAGGGCGGTGGGCTCGACGAGGTCGAAGAACGACTTGAACAGTCCGCTGTACGAGGCGGTGAAGACGGGCGTCACGGCGATCAGCCCGTCGGCCCCGGTCACGGCGTCGATCGCCTCCTTCAGGGGGCGGGGCGGGAAGCCGGTGACCAGGTTGTTGGCGATGCCGACGGCCAGGTCGCGCACTTCGACGACCTGGACCTCGACCGGGCGGTCCTGATCGGCGGTCAGCCGTTCGCGGGCGGCCCCGGCGAGCCGGTCGGCCAGCAGCCGGGTGGACGAGGGGCTGCTGAGCCCGGCCGCCACGGCCACGATCTTCAGGGGGGCGGTGGTGAGCGCGGTCATCGGAGCTCCTTCGGGTTGGCCTCGGCGGCGGTACGGGCGGCGGTGACCGCCGGGTGGACGGGCGCGTCCGGCACGCCGGCCGGGCGCAGGGCGGCGAACTCCTTGCGCAGCACGGGCACGACCTCCTCGCCGAGGATGTCGAGCTGCTCCAAAACCGTCTTCAGCGGCAGTCCCGCGTGGTCCATCAGGAACAGCTGGCGCTGGTAGTCGCCGACGGCGTCCCGGAAGGACAGGGTCCGCTCGATGACCTCCTGCGGCGAGCCGACGGTCAACGGGGTCTCCCGGGTGAAGTCCTCCAGGGAGGGGCCGTGGCCGTAGACCGGGGCGTTGTCGAAGTACGGGCGGAACTCCCGCACGGCGTCCTGGGAGTTCTTCCGCATGAACACCTGACCGCCGAGGCCGACGACGGCCTGCTCGGCGGTGCCGTGGCCGTAGTGGGCGTAGCGCCGGCGGTAGAGGTCGACCATCTTCTTCGTGTGCTCCATGGGCCAGAAGATGTTGTTGTGGAAGAAGCCGTCACCGTAGTAGGCGGCCTGCTCGGCGATTTCCGGGGAGCGGATGGAGCCGTGCCAGACGAACGGCGGTACGCCGTCCAGCGGGCGCGGGGTCGAGGTGAAGGACTGCAGGGGTGAGCGGAACTTGCCCTCCCAGTCGACGACGTCCTCGCGCCACAGCTTGTGCAGGAGTGCGTAGTTCTCGATCGCGAGCGGGATGCCCTGGCGGATGTCCTTGCCGAACCAGGGGTAGACCGGCCCGGTGTTTCCGCGCCCCATCATCAGGTCCACGCGCCCGTCCGCGAGGTGCTGGAGGGTGGCGTAGTCCTCGGCGATCTTCACCGGGTCGTTGGTGGTGATCAGGGTGGTGGAGGTGGAGAGGATCAGCTTCTCGGTGCGGGCGGCGATGTAGCCGAGCGTGGTCGTCGGGGAGGACGGGACGAACGGCGGGTTGTGGTGCTCACCGGTCGCGAAGACGTCGAGCCCCACCTCCTCCGCCTTCTGCGCGATCGCGAGGGTCGCCTTGATCCGCTCGTTCTCGGTCGGTGTCCGGCCGGTCGTGGGGTCGGTGGTGACGTCCCCGACGGTGAAGATCCCGAACTGCATGGCGCCCGCCTCCAGTTTTAGTTGAACCTTGAACTATGTTGGACACACTCTACAACGGGGGTGCCCCCTCCTCCTATTCCGCAGGACACGGGGGCACCCGGGGGGGCCGCGTACCGTGGGGGCGCCGGCCGAGGCGACAGGCGAAGGAGGCGGGCCGGACGGGCGACGGCGAACGCCGGAAGGAGCGGGGCGTGGCCCTGCGCGTCTTCGTCCCCGTCCTCGCGACGCACCTCTGCGGCTCCGTCGTGCTGCTGTTCTCTCCGGGCGGCCACGCGGACCGGTGGGGGCCCGCCTTGCGCCCCCATCCCGACCGGGCCCGTTCCGGTCCGGCCCGGACGGCGGCCCCCGGCTGTCTCCCCCCGCGTGACGCCCGCCGGGCCGCCGAAAAGCCCGGGCCCGCATACCCGGGCGAGGTACAGTGGCGCCATGACCTCCGTACCGTGCCGTAACTGGTGGCGCTCCTCCTAGGAGCGGCCGCCTCTTCCGCACGGAACCAGGGCCGTTCGATCTCGGACGGCCCTTCTTGCTGCCCCGGTGTCCTTCGGCGGGCCGTCCTCCACGCACACGCCACCAGCGAGGAGACCCCGTGACCATCACCGACGACCTTCCCGTCAGCCCCGCCGAGCGCCGCAGCGCCGAGCTGGAACGGCAGCTCGCCGAAGCCCCCGGCCGGTTCCGCGTCCTCACCGGGGACCGGCCCACCGGCGCCCTCCACCTCGGGCACTACTTCGGCACCCTCCACAACCGGGTCCGCCTCCAGAACCTCGGTGTGGACGTCTTCGTGCTCATCGCCGACTACCAGGTGCTCACCGACCGGGACGTCGCCGAGCGGCTCACCGAACACGTCGAGGGACTGCTCCTGGACTATCTGGCGATCGGGCTCGACCCCGCCCGTACGACCGTCTTCAACCACAGCGCGGTCCCGGCCCTCAACCAGCTGATGCTGCCGTTCCTCTCGCTCGTCTCCGTCGCGGAGCTCGGCCGCAACCCCACCGTGAAGGACGAGATCGCCCACTCCCGGCAGGCCGCCGTGAGCGGACTCATGTACACCTACCCGGTGCACCAGGCCGCCGACATCCTGTTCTGCAAGGGCAACCTCGTGCCCGTCGGGCAGGACCAGCTGCCCCACCTGGAGATCACCCGTACGATCGCCCGGCGGTTCGACGAGCGGTACGGAGCCGTCTTCCCGGAGCCCGACGCGCTGCTCTCCGCCGCACCTCTGCTGCTCGGCACCGACGGCACCAAGATGAGCAAGAGCCGCAACAACTCCGTCGCCCTCGGCGCGAGCGAGGACGAGACCGCCCGGCTGATCAAGGGGGCGACGACCGACGCCGACCGGCACATCACCTACGACCCCGAGGCGCGGCCCGGGGTGTCGAGCCTGGTGCTGCTGGCCGCGCTCTGCCTGGACCGGGACCCGCACGCCGTCGCCGACGAGATCGGTGACGGCGGCGCCGCCGTCCTCAAACGGACGGTGACGGACGCGGTGAACAGCCGGATGGCCCCGATCCGGGCCCGGCGCGCGGAGTACGCGAAGGACATGGGGTACGTCCGGTCGGTGCTGCGCGCCGGCAACGAGCGGGCGAACGCGATTGCCGAGGCGACCCTGGACGAGGTGCGCGACGCGATGGGCACACCTCGCTGAGGTGACGGGGCGAGCAGGGCGGGCGCCTCCCGGCCGGTCCGGAGGGTGGGGCAGGCGTCAGCGGGTCAGCGTGCGCTGCCGGCCCAGCAGCTCGGCCAGACCCCGCCGGGTCGCCGCGATGACCACCCGGTCCTGCGGCTGCAGTACGTAACCCGGATGCAGGTCCCAGACCAGCCCCGCCGGACGTTCCGGGCCGGCGGGGCCGCCGGCCGGGTGCGCGGGGTCGTACGGCGGGGTGGCGGCCAGGTCCGGTACGCGGTCGGCCGGCGGCGTGGCGTCCAGGGCCAGGACCCGCCAGTACCCCGGGCGGAACGCCTGCGCGACGGTGCGGCCCTCCAACGGGGGATGGCCCGCCACCACCAGGGCGGCGAACAGCATCACCTTGCGCTCGACCGGCACCGCGCCCAGGATCTGCCGGCCCATCATGGCGCCCGCGAACGAGGGGGCGGCCAGGTGGGACACGGAACGGGAACGGGTCAGGGCCTGCGGGTGGGCGGTGCGCAGGGTGCGGTAGACGGCGGTGGCGAACTCGTCGTCGAACAGGCGGAGGGCCACCCGGAGGTCCGGCTTCACCGAGCGGGCGTACAGCGCGGCCTCGAGGTTCGTCGTGTCGGCGCTCGTCAGGGCGAGCAGCGCGCGGGCCCGATGGATCTTCGCGGCCTCCAGCACCCCCTCCTGGGTGACGTCACCGATGACGGTCGGCACACGCATGCTGCGGGCCAGCGGGATGCCGCGCGCCTCCGGGTCCTCCTCGACGACGACCACGGGGATGTCCAGCTCGCGCAGCCGTACCAGGACCCTCGTACCGATCTTGCCGAGACCCAGGAGCACCACGTGGCCGGAGAGCCCGCGGGGCGGCCGGCGCAGGGACGAGGCGGTGCGCAGCGAGCCGAACGCCTCCAGGACGGCGGCAACCAGCAGGGGCAGCAGGAGGAGCCCGGCCGTACCGGAGAGCAGCTGGATGATCTGGCGGGAGGAGGAGTCCGTGTCCTCGACCGCGGGGTCGCCCATGGCGAGGAGGTCGAGGAGCGTGAGGTAGGCGGCGTGCAGCGGGCTGTCCCCGGTGGTGATCACCGAGGCGACGGCCAGGGCGACCACGGCCGCCGCGACGCCCGCCGCCGACCACCGCAGCCGCCGGGAGAAGATGTGACCGAGCGGGGCGCCCCGGCCGCCCATCCGGGTGGGGGCCCGGTCGGGTCCCGCGTGGCTGATGGCTTCCAGGACCACCGTGCCCCGGCCGGTGGCGGCGGCCACGGTCGCCTCGTCGGGCAGGAGCCGGGGGCCCTCGTCGCCGCTGCTGTCGGAGCCCTCGGCGCCGGCCGGGTTCTGGGTGGTGGAGGAGAGCAGGGCCAGTGTGCACAGGCCCGGATCGGCGAGTTCGCCCTGCCGGGGCGGGGTGCGCTCGGCGGCGCGCAGGAGCAGCCCCTCGGCCTGGATCACCTTGCTGCTTCCGGTCAGGGCGGTGGCGGCCAGGGCGGGCGCGGCGGTGTCGGCGTCGGACAGGACGGTCGTCGAGGCGTCCAGCGCGGCGGTGTCGATGCCGGGCATGGCGACGGCGGCGGCCTGGTCGAGCAGGGTCTCCAGGTGCTGGCCGAGCTTGCGGTTGTAGAGCCGGATGACCAGGCGCAGCCGGGGGTTGAGCCGCCGCGCGGTGAGCGCGGCCCGGATGTTGCGCTCGTCGTCGTCGTAGACGAGGGCGAGGGCGGCGGCCCGGTCGACGCCCGCGTCCTCGAGCACCTCGTCGGAGGGCTCGGGCGCCTCCATGATGTGGACGGCCTCGACGCCCGCGTTCGTGTCGTCGTCGCCCGTGCCCCCGCTCGTCCCGTTGCGGTTCATCGCCGCCGACATCCGGCCGAACAGCGTCGCGGCGCGGGCACGTTGGGTCAGTGGCAGTTCGGGCCGGGCGGCCTCCCGCCCGGGCGGGAGCAGCAGGGTGACCCGTTCCCCGTACACGTAGCGCAGTTCCACGGCGAGCCGCCGGGCGAGCGCGTCGTCACCGCACACGACCATGTGGCCGCCTGCGTAAGGGCGTTGGGGCTGATGAGGAAGTGGGGGCACGAAACCCAGCATGCCTTGTCCTGCCTTCGTCAGTCCCGTGAACCCCGGGCTCGGCCGGTGCCGGCCGGAAGAGGGCGGGGGTCGCCCGCCCTCTCGATCGCCGTCTCGACGGCCGCGATCCGGTCCGCGAGCAGACCGAGCGCCGCGACCGCGCGCGTCATGGGGTCGCCGTCGGGGCCGCCGAGTGCCTGACCGCGGACGTACGAGGCGGTGATCTCCCCCCAGCGGACGGCCTGTTCGGGGGTGAGTGTGCCGCGCAGGGCGGCCAGCTTGAGCAGGTTGGCCTCGGCGCCGGTGGTCAGGGTCTGTGCCTCGCCCGTGTAGTGGTCGCCGATGACGGCGGCCAGTTCGGCCTCGTTCATGACGGGCACGATCCGCTCCGCGATCTTGTTCATGTTGCGGTAGGAGCCCTGCAGCCGGAACGGCGGCTCGGTGCGCGTGTCGTCCGTCCGGGCCGCCGACGCGATGTACGCGGCGTTCACCGCGAGCACCGTGTCCCGGGCGGTGAGCAGATGGCTCAGGACCGCGAGGATCCGGTCCAGCTCGGCCGGGGTGTACGGGTGCTCCAACCGGTCCGCGCCGACGGTGCCGCCCGGGCCGGAGGCCATCCGCAGGAGCAGGTCGAGGTCGCTCCGGGAACGGCCCGCGAGCGGGGCCAGGACCGGATTGGCGGTGAGGGCGTTCTCGACGAAGCTCAGCGCGAAGACGTCCTCCCGGCCGCTCAGGACCTCGCCGAGATTCCACACGTCGGCCCGGTTGGCGAGCATGTCGGGGACGCGGAACACCTCCCCGGACTCGGTGTACGGATTGCCCGCCATGACCACCGCGAACCGCTTACCCCGCAGGTCGTAGCTGCGTGCCTCGCCGTCCCGTACGCCTTCCATGCGGCGGGTGGCGTCACAGAGCGGGATGAACTTCTGGAGCAGCTCGGGCGAGGTGTGCTGGATGTCGTCCAGGTGGAGGAGGACGTTGCTGCCCGCCTCCAGAGCGAAGTTGATCTTCTCGATCTCCTGCCGGGCGGTCACACCGGGTGCCTGGGCCGGGTCGAGGGAGGTCACGTCACGTCCGAGGTTGGGGCCGCTGACCTTGACCAGGACCATGCCGAGCCGGTCGGCGACGTACTCCATGAGCGTGGTCTTGCCGTAACCGGGCGGCGAGACGAGCAGCAGGAGCCCCTGGGAGTCGGTGCGCCGGTCCGCGTCGGCGGTCCCGAGCTGCTTGGCGAGGCTGTCACCGACCAGCGGGAGGTACACCTCGTCCAGCAGCCGGTTGCGCACGAACGCGGGCATGACGCGCGGCCGGTGGTCCTCCAGCCGGAGCCGGGCCCGCTCCGCGTCGGCCAGGGCCGTACGCAGCCGCCGGTAGGCCCGGAAGCCGGGTACGGTCGTCGCCCGGAACTCGGCTGTGCGGGCCAGGAGTTCGTCGAGCCGGATGGTGAGCCGCCCCCGGTCGGTGCGCGGGTGGCCGCCGAGGAGCCCCTCCACCGTCGCGGTGAGCGGGGCGTCGCACCCGTACCGCTCCAGACCGGGGCACAGCTCCACGGCGACGGCCTCCGCCAGGTCACCGTCGTCCGGCGCCGTGCCGCTCGCCGCGGCGTAGGCGGCAAGCCAGCCCTCCACGAGCTGGCGCCGGGCCGGGAGGTCGTCGCCCAGGGCGGCCAGGTCCTCGTCGTACGCCGATGTGCCCGCGGCCCGGCGGAACGCGTCCAGGAAGGTGCGGGCCGCCGTGCTCGTGACGAAGCCGGCGGGCCCGCCGGTCAGTTCCTCGAACAGGTACTCCGCCACCGCGCCCCCGGCGCCCATCGCCGCCGCCCACTCCGCCTGGAGGGCGGCGACGGCGGGGGCGAGGCCGAACGTGTCACGGGCCCGCGCCAGGGACACCGCCCGGCGCGACCAGGACGCGCGCAGGCCGTCATCGGCGGTGTGCGCCCAGAAGAGCTGGGCCTCGGCGCGTACGGCGGGTGGGAAACGCAGCAGCCCGGCGCCCGCGTGCAACCGCAGGAGCACGGTCAGGACGGCGGTGGCGTCCTCGTCGTGCACCCCGCGCTCGTACCCCTCGTCGTACGCCGCCGCGGCGGCCTCCCGCACGAACGCGGCCAGGTCCCCCACCTTGCCCAGGGTGTCCGCGCCGTGCTCCTCCAGGAGGCGGGTGGCCAGGTGCTCCGCGCGGGAGACGTCCCGCGACTCGGAGGGCAGGACCTGGTCCCAGTACGGGCGGGTCGCGGCGAACGCCGGGTCGCCGACCGGAGCCCGGTAGTCCGTGCCGGTCAGTGCGAACGCGAGCCCGTCGCCGTGCGGGACGAGGGTCAGGTCCAGGGGCTGGGTGTTCACCGCGAACCGGTGGCGGCCCAGCCGGATCGCCGAGCCGCCGTCCGTGTACAGCTCGCCCCGGTCGCGCAGCGCCCGCCCCGCCTCCTGCCGGGCCGCCTTGAGCCGGCCGTCGAGCTCCTCGGCGCGTACCGGGTCACCGAGCTCGCGCAGCTCGTCCGCGGTGCGGCGGACCTTGGCGACCATGGGATCGGAGGTGAAGTAGGTGTGGACCGCGTCCAGGTCCTCCAGGGCGGACAGCCGCCGGGCGACCGTCTCCAGGACCCGGACGGCTGAGTCCGCGAGCCGCTCCGCGCGCCGGGCGCGTGCGTCCTGGAGCGTCTGCTTACGGGACGAGAAGGCCTCGTACACCTCGGTGCGGCGCTCGGCCAGCCGGCCCAGGAAGTCGTCGTACTCGGCGAACCGCGACTCCAGGTTCTCCAGCTGGAGCAGCACCCGTGCCAGCTGTTCGTCGCAGGCGCCGGGGGAGTCCGCGGCGGCCAGCGCACCCGTGACGGACTGCCCCAGCAGGGCGAACTCGGCGGCGAACTCGGCCCGGCCCTCGGTGGCGAGCAGCTCCCCACGGCGGGCGTCGAGCGTCGCCCTGGCCCGGTTGGCGCCGCCCAGGACCTCGGCGACGCGCTCCAGGACCGAGGTACGGACGGTGGTGTCCGCGATGTCGATCCCGGCGACGACGTCGGTGACGGTCGCCAGGCCCTCCGTGATCTCCGCGAGCCGCTTTCGGACCTCCGTCGCCCCGGCGGCGGTGGTGAGCGCGCCGGCTTCCTCGGTGAGCCGGGCGAGGTCCTCGTGGTACCCGGTGAAGGCGTCCTCGCGGGCGAGGAACGCGACGGCCTGCCGGGCCGTGGACGTGAGGTCCCGCCCGGTCTGCTCGGACAGGGCAGCGACGCGGTCGGTGTCGGCGTACCGCATCTCGCCCAGCGTCGCCAGGTGGCCGTGTTCGCGCCGGAGTTCGGTGAGCCGGCCGACCCAGGCGGCGGCGGAGCGCGGGGCCTCGCCGCGGATGCGGCGCACCAGGGCGGTGAGCCGGGCCTCCGCCGCGTCCAGGGCGTCGGCGGCCTGCCGGGTCAGCTCCCGCACGGTCCCGAACTCGGCCAGCACCGCGTCGGCGGTGGCCCTGAGGTCGGCCAACGGCTCGCCGAGCGTGCCCAGTTCGGGGTCGGTGAGCCAGTGGTAGCGGTCGGCCACGCGAGTACAGTCGGCGACGAGCCGGCCGTGGACGGCGGCGGTCGGAGTCATCTCCCGGACCCCCTGCGCCAGGGCGAGGCAGTCGGAGATCCCGCGTACCAGGTCGGCGTTGCCGGTCCGGGCCAGCGGTCCCGTACCGGCGGGGCGGGAGGCGGCGTACGTGTCGGAGACGTACGGCGTCTGCCAGCGCTGCACCGGATGGACCCGGCCCGGCCCGTCCTCGCCGCCCCTGAGCAGGAGAAGGGTGCCGTCGTCCAGGAGGGCGTACCCCCGGCCGAGCAGCGGCGCGGCGACCTCCTGGCGGATCAGGTTGTACGGGAGGAGCAGGGTACGGCTGTCGTCCCCGGACCGGAAGACGTACAGGACGTCCTCGCCGTTGGGGGAGCGGATCGCGCCCTCGAAGACCGGGTCGACGAGCTCCTCGGCGGTGTCGAAGGTCTTCACGGTCCCGGTGGTGAGGTAGTAGCCGCCGGGGAAGACGATTCCCTGGTCCTCGGGCAGCCGGTGGCAGGACCGGCCGACGGCGTCGAGGCGCCGCACGTCCGCGAGCAGCGTGTTGTAGACCAGGTACCGCCAGTGTTCCTCCTTGTACGGGCGTACCCGCAGCAGGATCAGCGGTCCGGCCTCGGCGTACTCGACGTCGGCGTCGGCGAGGGACTGGAGCGGTTCGTCGACGGGCTCCTCGTAGATCCCGTCGGGCGACTCGGTGTCGTCGGTGGTCCTGACGGTGAGGGTGCCGCCCAGTGTGTCGACGTACACGGTGTCGCGGACGGCGATGTGCGGGTGGCGTCCGGAGCGGTACGCGTCCCGGCCGGCCGGGATCCACGCGAAGTCGTGCGAGGGCGGGAACACGTGGTCCCGCTCGCCCCTGGCGTCCAGGAACGCGCCGGGCGCGCCGTCCGGGCCGAGCGCCCAGCGCAGTACGCGGATGTCCTCGGCGGTCTCGCCGGTCCGGAACACGGCGAGCAGACGGCCGTTGACGCGGCGCAGCCGGACCAGCCGGGCGTCGCGGTAGTAGCGGTGCACCCCTGCGAACTCCCGGACGAAGGCCTCGTCGTCGAGGAGCCCGCCGTCCACCGGCTCCAGGCCGGGTTCGCGCAGGACGAGTACGTCGCCGACCTCCGCCTCACCGCGTGCCCCGGGTCCGCGCTCGAAGCCGAACAGCAGCCGTCCGCCGACGGCCACCAGGTCACGGGCGACGGAGGCGTGCTCGGTGCGCACCTGCTCGGTGGCGAGGAGCCGCAGCCCGGTGGACCCGAATTCCGCGGTCCGCCGCGCGTTGAGCGCCTCCGCCCGCCGGACCAGCTCATCGGCCTGCGCACCGAGCCGGCGCCGGAGCACTTCGTAGGCGCCGGCGTCGGCGTGCGCCCCGGTACCGGTGTCGGCCGCGGTCCCGGGTCCGGTACCCGCGTCGGTCCCGGGTCCGGCCTCGGTCCCGGCGTCGGTGAGTGTGCTGTGGCGGTCCATGCGTACGGCTCCCTACGAGATCAACAACCAACAACGCGCGTGCGGGTGGCGCCCGCAAGCCCCTCCCCGGACTCCGGGCCGGGCCCCGGCCTCCGGCGGGCGGCGGACGGGACCGGGTGCAGGTGTCCCCGTCCGTCCGCACGGCCGTGGCCAGCGGCCCGTGACCACACGACCGGCCGTGGTGGCAGGGCGAGCGGCCGCGCTCGGCCCACCCGGCCCTAGGGCGGAAACCCGGCCCCAGGGGGCCCGCGTCGAGGGTCCTGCCCCCCTCGGACGGGATCCGGCGGCCAAAACCGGGGTCCGACCGCGACCGGCCGGCCCGGCGCCGGGACGGGACCCCGGCCAGGAGGCCCCCGCTGAGGGGCCTGCCGCCGGACGGGGATCCGCCCCCAGGGGCCGGGACGGGAGCCCCGGCCTTGAGGGGACCCGCGTCGAGGAGCCCGCCCCCGTCGGACCGGATCCGGCGGCCGGGTCCGGTCCGGCCACCCGGACCCGGATCCGGCTGCGAGCGGCCCACCCGGCGCCAGAGCGGAAACCCCGGCCCCGAGGGGGCCCGCATCGAGGGGCCTGCCCGAGTCGGACGGGATCCGGAGGCGAGGACCGGGGTCCGGCCACCCGTACCGGGCCCCCCGGGGCCGGACGGCAGCCCCCACTAACCGACGACCGCCCCGTTCCGTACGGCCGCACCCGAGCCGGAAGCCGTACCCGGCCCCGTACCCGTGCCGGAGCCCGTTCCCGGGCCCGAGGCCTCCGCCGGGGACCCGGACGACGCCGTGCCCGCGGCCGTCCCGCCCGTCCCGCCCGTCAGCGAGGACACCGTCATCCCGGCGAGCCCCAGCTTCTCCGCCGCCGCGAGCAGTTGCCCGACCTGCCCGGACGCCGTCCCGGAGGACGACCGCATCAACTGCGTCAGCAGCGCCGAGACCGTCAGGTTCCGCACGTCCCCCGAGGTGACGGAACCCAGGACCCGGGTCAGGTCGTCCGTGAACGACCCGGTCCCGTCCAGCCACGGACCGGCCAGCGCCCGCGCGGTCCGCGAGTTGTCCACGAACCCGTCCACGCTCCGCCCCAGCGAGACCGACGAGACGAGGCGGTCGAAGAAGACCGAGTCGCCGCCGACGATGTCGATGTCCGCGTGCTCCAGCCCCGTGGCCAGCACCGTCGCCTGAGCTTCCGCGACCTGCCGCTGGACGTCGAACTCCGCCAGCCGGATCTCCTTCTCCGCGGCCAGCCGCAGCCGGTACTCCTCGTGACCGCGCGACGCGTCGTCCAGTGCCGCCATCGCCGCGGCCTTCTGCGTGAGGCCCTCGGCCTCGGCCTTCAGCTTCTCGCCGATCAGGGCCGCGTCGGCGGTGGCCTGGGCGCGCGTACCCTCCGCGGCCGCCAGCGCCTTCAGCCGGGAACCCTCCGCCTCGGCCTTGAGCCGCGCCTCCGTGGCCTGCGCCTCGGCGCGGCCGGCCTTCTCCGTGACGTCCGCCTCCGCCTCGCGGACCCGGACCTCCGCCAGTCCCGCTGCCGCGCTCTCCGCCTGGACGCCCTCCGCCAGCCGCAGCTTCGCCCGCGCGTCCAGGTCGGCGGTCTTCAGACGGGCGTCCGCGAGGGTCAGCTGCTCCGCAGCACGGTGCGTCGCGGCGGCCTCCGCGGCCTCCGCCGCCTTGATGTCCTTGACCAGCTTCTCCTGCGCCTCGGCCTCGGCCGCGATGATGACGGACCTACGGGTGCGCTCCGACTCCTCCACGGCCCGCAGGGTCAGGATCGACTCCTCCTGCTCGGCGACCGTACGGTCCACCGCGATCCGCTCCCGGATCACGTCGGCGACCTCGCGGCGCTCCACCTCGACCTCCTTCGTCGCGGCGATCCGGGTGAGCTCGGTCTCGCGCTCGCGGCCGATGACCTCCAGCAGACGGTCCTTCTCGATGCGCTCGTTCTCCACGGCGATGACCCGCTCGCGGTTCTTCTGTGCGACGGCGACCTCCCGGGCCTGGTTCTCCCGCTGGATGCCGAGCTGCTCCTCCGTACGGATGAACGCGCCCTGCGCGCCGAGCCGCTCCTCCTCCTGCACCCGGGCGGTGGCCGCCTCCTCGCGGGCCCGCAGGGTCTCGACCTCCCGGCGCTGCTTGATCTCGGCCTCGGCCTGCCGGCGTTCCAGTTCGAGGATGGTCTCGCGGGCGTCGACGTCCTGCCGGGTGATCTCCTTCTGCTCGGTGCGCTGGAACTCGTTGGTCCGCACGTGCTCGATCGCCGTCAGCTCGGTGATCTTCCGGATGCCCTGCGCGTCGAGGATGTTGGCGCCGTCGAGCTGTGCCATCGGCGTCTGCTCGAGGAAGTCGATGGCGGCGTCGTCGAGGTGATAGCCGTTCAGATCGGTCCCGATGACCCGGATGATCCGGTCCCGGAACTCCTCCCGCTTGGTGTAGAGATCGACGAAGTCGAGCTGCTTGCCCACCGTCTTCAGGGCCTCGGAGAACTTCGCGGCGAAGAATTCCTGGATCGCGGCCTTGTCGCTCGCCCGCTCCGTACCGATGGCCTGGGCGACCTTGATGACGTCCTCGACCGTCTTGTTGACCCGTACGAAGAACGTGATGTGGATGTCGGCGCGGATGTTGTCCTGGCAGATCAGCCCCTCGCGCCCGGTGCGCCGGATCTCGATCGTCTTCACCGAGATGTCCATGGTCTCGGCCTTGTGCAGCACGGGCAGGACGACCGCACCGGTGAAGGTGACGTCGACCTTCTTCGTCTTGGAGATGATCAGCGCCTTGCCCTGCTCCACCTTGCGGAACAGGCGGGTGACGACGAGGACCAGGGCGAGGGTGATGAGCAGGACGACGGCGATGAGCAGGCCGACGCCCAGGGAAATGGCATCCATGGCAGTCCTTGGCGGCTGGAGGGGACGGAAGTCCGGAAGGGGCGCGCCGCGTCAGGGCGCGCGGAACCACGGGCCCGGGGCCCGGAAGGAAGCGGTACGGCGGTGAGGCGGGAGGCGGCGGCCCGGCCGGTCAGCGGGCCTCGCGTGGCACGGGTCTCGGTGCGAGCGCCGCGTCGTACGCCGCGATCCAGAAGAACTCGCCCTCGGCGTCGTAGGCGTACAGGAGTCCCGTACTGCCCGACGCGAGCACCTCGCCCGGATCCGGTGGACCCGGCTGCCGCACCTGCACGATCGCGGTCGAGCCGTCGGCCGCCACGACCTCCGCCTGCCCGAAGTCGGAGCTGACGGAGCCTGTGCGGACCGTGCAGACCTGGCCCACGAAGTCCTGACGTGAGGGCGGGGGTTCCGCAGGAAAGTAGCGGCGGAAGCGGTGCACGACCACGCGGACGACCCCCAGGGCGATCAGTAGCGCCCCCGCCAGTACGAGGACGTGGAGCGCGGCCCGAGCGGTACCGGTGACACCGCTGCGGAGCACGAGGACGGACCCCGTCAGGCTGGTGAACCAGGAGACGAGGACGAGCAGCGACACGGACACGGCGACCGGGACCCCGCCGAGACCGGCAGAGTCGGCGTCGAGGTCGGTGTCGAAGGAGTCGGGGCCGGTGACGCCGGCCAGCACCAGCAGCCAGAAGCAGACGACGACGACCAGGGCGGCACCGAAGAGGACGGCCGGAAAGGTCAGTGCCGCGGAAAGGAATTCGCTCATCGGTCCACCCCCTGCGCCATCGCGCCTCTGCTTACGGCTCCCGGAGGCGGCGGTGGGGCGGAGGCGTGGGAGGGGCACCGGCGCCGCAGGACCGCGAACGGTCCCGCGACAACCGGTTCTGCTCCCCCGTTCCCCCCGTGTTCCCCCGTGTATCCCCCGTGTTTCCCCCGTGTGTTGCTGCCCTGATGGTGTCAGCCGGGGCGCTCCCACGCACTGCCGGAATCCGGCAAACTTCACAGGGTCGTCCTGCCGGGCACCGGCAGCGGTCCGGGGGGTCGGCGGAACGACGGCGCAGTTGTCGGCAGACAGGAGTGAGTGGTGGCGGAACCCGAGATCCCCGAAAGATTCCTGGGGGACCATGCCCGCGTACTGGCCGAGGTCGCCGAGACGGGCCGCAGGCTGACCCGGGACGAACTGGAGACCCGGCGCGCCCTGGGCCGTGAGGCCGCCGAGGCCGGGCACCAGTTGCGCGCCCTGGTGAGCCTTCATCTGAAGGCGACGCGAACCGGCTGGCCGGGCGCCGCCGTCGGGGCGGGCACCGTCGAGAACGTGCTGGCCGCCGTGGAACAGGCGGTCGACGCCTTCGCCGAAGGCTTCGAGCGGGCGCAGCGGCTCACCGTGCGCCGCGAGGAGGCGGCGCGGCGGGAGTTCATCGACGACCTGCTCTACGGGCGCAGCGACCTCGGCCGGCTCGCGGAGCGCGCCACCCGCTTCGGGCTGCGGCTCTCGCGGGCCCACGCCGTCGCGGTGGCGGCGGGCCCCGAGGCGTACACCGAGAGCGACGCCGTCCCCCGCAGCGTGGAGGCTGCCCTGCTCGCCCGCTTCGGCGGCCGGAAGATCCTGCTGACGACTAAGGACGGGCGCCTCGTCTGCATCGCACCCGGGAGCCAGCCCGACGTCCTGCGGTACTTCGCGAAGCAGGCACACGCGGCGACGGACGGCGGCCAGGTCGCGGTCGGCCGCCCCCACGACGGTCCCGGCGGGGTCGTCCACTCGTACGACGAGGCGCTCGACGCCCTCGATCTCGCACGGCGGATGGGGCTGGACGATCCGGTGCTGGACGCCGCCGACCTGCTGGTCTATCCGGTCCTGACCCGGGACCGGCAGGCCATGGCCGACCTGGTGCGCAGCGAACTCGGCCCGCTCAAGCAAGCGCGGGGCGGCGCGGAGCCGTTGCTGCGGACGCTGTCCGTGTACTTCGACGCCGGCTGTGTGGCTGCGGAGACGGCCCGCCGGCTGTCGCTGAGCGTGCGCGCGCTGACGTACCGGCTGGAGCGCATCCACCAGCTGACGGGCTCGGACCCGGCCGACCCGATGCACCGTTACACGCTGCAGACGGCGGTGATCGGCGCCCGGCTGCTGGACTGGCCGGCGAACGAGCTCTGACCGCGCGTGATCGGCCCGCTGGTGCGCGCGCCCCGGGGGATCTCGACGGGGACGACGCCGCTGCCGGAACGCGGCCCCGGCGGGGGCGTATGCGGGACCGGGTGGGACGAGGGGGTGGCCGGGAGCGCGAAGGGGGGTGTTGCGCTCCCGGCCTGCCGGGCGCGGACCGGGGGTGGGCCGGTCCGCGGTCATCCGGCGGTGAGTTGGGTACGACGGGCGGCGCCGTCGTACCGGTGGTGGTGCCGTACCGGGGACTGCTCCGGAGGTCCCGTCCGCCCGGCGCCCGGCCTGCGCGTTCCGGTGATGCCCGGCACACGCCCGCCGCGTCGGCGGTGTCCTCCGGCACGTCCGGTGCCGGCACGCTCCCCTGCCCGCCACCGCGGGCACCGGACGCCGTCGTGCCCGCCGGACGGACGGCGTGCGCGGGACAGCCCTTAGAGGTCGAACTCGTGCGGCGGCAGGTCGAGCGCGTAGCAGGCCTCGCGCACGACAGCCTGTTCCGACTTGTCGAAGTCGCCGTCGGCGCCGCCGATGACGATGCCGATCTGGATGACGGCACGCGCCTCGGCGGGCTTCTTCCTCGCCTTGGCGACCTCCTGGAGCACGCTGACCTTGCCGAAGGCGAAGTCCGCGGTCAGCTTGTTCACATAGTCGTTGAACCGGCGCTGGAGGTCCTCCGCGGGGAAGTTCCGCAGGACGTCGTTGCTCGCGATCAGTGCGGCCACACGCTGCCGCTCGGAGGGGTCGATGGAGCCGTCGGCCGCAGCGACCAGGGCGCACATGGCCATGCTCGCGTCCCGGAACGCCCCGCTCTTCAGGTCGTTCTTCTTCGCCTCCAGCTGCGTCTGCATCGTCGACGCGGATTCCTTGATCCGATCCCAAAGGGCCATGACGTCTCCATACGTTGCGTTGCCTTGTGGTGCGTGCGCCGCGTGCGTACCCGCAGCCGCGGCGGGTGGTGCCCGCGGCGCGGGAACCAGTCGAACTCTACAGCCGTGTAGAAGTTAGCAGGTATGCCGCCCGCCGGGCCGGGAATCCGGGCACTCAGTAGGATGCGGCGATGGACAGGCCCACAGGCGCGGACAGCCGCGACACCTCGCACGGCCCGCGGCTGCCCAGGCGGGGCCAGGGCCAGCTGGAGTCCCAGGTCCTCACGGTGCTGCGGTCGGCGGACGGCCCCGCGACGGCGGGCTGGGTGCAGGAACACCTCGACGGTGACCTCGCGTACACCACGGTCATCACGATCCTCTCCCGCCTCTACGCGAAGAGCGCCGTGACCCGCACCCGCCAGGGCCGTTCCTACGTCTGGACCCCCGCCTCCGACGAGGCCGGTCTCGCCGCCCTGCGGATGCGCCGCGTCCTGGACGGCGAACGCGACCGGGAGGCCGTCCTCGCCCGCTTCGTGTCGGCGCTCTCGCCCGGCGACGAGGCCCGGCTGCGCGCACTCCTCGCCCGCGCCACCGGGCCCGGCGACGCCGGTGAGCCCGCAACGGAAGACTGAGGGCGCGGCACACCATGGGTGTCTTCGTCTACCTCCCGCTCGTGCTGCCGCTGACCGCCCTGCCGATGGCCCGCCTCGCGGAACAGCACCTGCACCCCAGGAGCGCCACCAGGCTGCTGGCCGCCGTCGGCACGACCCTGGCACTGTGCAGCACCCTGTGCCTGGCCTTGCTGATGGTGGTCGGCACGGCCCAGCTCCCCGGCAACCCGCTGCCCGACGGCTGGTCCGACCCGGAGGTGCGCGCCGCCGTCCCGTACGAGGAGAAGGCGGGGCTGGTCGCCATCGGCGTCCTGGGAGCGGTGGTGGCCGCCTGCGGCGCGACCCTGGTCCGGCACGCCCGGACCAGGATCCGCGCGGTCCGCGCCCTGCCGCCGCCGTCCGCGGGGCACACGGCGACGCTGCGCGCGGAACTCCCGGGCGAGCCCACGTCGTCCCGGGACACGGACGGGGCGACGCCGGACGTGGCGGTGGTCGCGTCCCCCGACCCGTACGCCTACGCCCTGCCCCGTACGCGCGGCCACGGCGGCCGGGTCGTGGTGTCCACCGGCATGCTGACGTGCCTCGACGGCTCCGAACGCCGCGCGCTCGTCGCCCATGAGCGTGCGCACCTGGCGGGCGGCCACCACCGCTACCTGCTGGCGGTCCAGCTCGCCGCCCGGGCCAACCCGTTCCTGCTGCCGCTCCGTACGGCCGTGGCGTACAGCACCGAACGCTGGGCGGACGAGGAGGCGGCGCACGCGGTCGGCAGCCGCCGGACCGTCGCCACGGCGGTCGGCAAGGCGGCCCTGTTCTCGAACCGTCCGGCGGGGCCCGACCCCGAACGGGCCACGCTGCCCGCCTTCGCCGCGGCCGGTCAGGTCCCGCGCAGGGTCGCCGCGCTGCTCGGCCCCGTGCCGTCCACCGGCCTGTGGCCGCCGCCCTCGGCGCACCTGGGGGTCGCGGCCATGCTGGCGACCGCGGGAACCGCGGCGTCCGCGCTGTCGTCGCTCAACGCGACGGTGATGCTCGTGCGCATCCTGCACGCGGCCACGCCGCTCTGAGTCCGAGCGCCCCGGCATCCCGGCCGGCAGGCCCGGCCCACGGATGAGCCTGCCGGCCCGGCGAAGGGAACCGGCGCACCCGTGTGTTCCGGACGACGCCGAACGGCTGCCGCGTCGCCGACACCACCGCAGGCCGCCGGAGGGAGGGCGCCGCGCTCGTGGAACGCCTCGCCCCCAGGCGGCGCACGGCCCTGGGCGACGCGCTGACGGCCTCCACCGAGGAGGGCGGCGAGGAACCGCACCGGAGATCCACCCGCTCGTGCGGACGCAGGCCCGGCCGGGAACCGGTCCGGCGCGGCCGGAGCCGAACCGGACCGGCCTGACGGCAGGCCCGACGGGGTCGGTACCTGAAGGCTGTCCCGCATCCCGCATCCCGCATCCCGCATCCCGCATCCCGCATCCCGCGGCGGGCGGGCGGCGTCGGCCAGGGCGCCTGCCGCGTCTGCCGGAACCTCCACGCGCACGCAGCGTCCGGACGGACCTCCGCCGTGCGCCGCAGCATGTCCGGCACCGCGCGGGGGCCCACCGGGAACCGCGGGCCGGCTCTCAGGGACGCTTCCCGTCCTGCCCCGCGGGTTCGGGCGTGAGCCCGTCGTGGGACGGCGTCGGGTCGATGGGTGACGGCGTGAGCCCGTCGTGGGACGGCGTCGGGTCGATGGGTGACGGCGTGAGCCCGTCGTGCGACGGCATCGGGTCGATGGGTGACGGCATCGCGTCGTCGGCTGCCACGGTCACGGCCGGATCTGCACCGGCGCCCTTGGCGGTGCCCTTCCCCTTGCCCGCGACCAGCGCCTGCACCCGGGACGCGACCGGTTCGGTCCACCGCGCCGTGAGCGGCCCGGCGATGACGAGGATCAGGACGTACGCGGTGGCGATCGGCCCGATCCGCGGCTCGGTCGCCACCGCCAGACCGGCGATCACGATCGAGAACTCACCCCGCGCGACGAGCGTGCCGCCCGCGCGCCAGCGCCCCCGCGGGCCGATCCCGGCCCGCCGGGAGGCGTACCAGCCGGTGCCGATCTTGGTGAAGACGGTGACGATCGCCAGCAGCGCGGCGGGGAGCAGCACCGGCGGTATCTCCGCCGGGTCGGTGGACAGCCCGAAGAACACGAAGAAGACGGCGGCGAACAGATCCCGCAACGGTGTCAGCAGCTTGCGGGCGCCCTCCGCGACCTCACCGGACAGGGCGATGCCCACCAGGAACGCGCCGACCGCGGCGGACACCTGCAACTGCTGCGCCACACCCGCCACCAGGACGGTGAGCCCGAGGACCACGAGCAGCAGCATCTCCGGGTTGTCGGACGACACCGCCCGGCTGATGAGGCGCCCGTGCCGCAGCGCCAGGTACAGCACGAAGCCGACGGTCCCGAGCGCGATCAGCAGGGCGATACTGCCCCCGGCCAGGCCGACCCCGGCCAGCATCGCGGTGAGCAGCGGCAGGTAGACGGCCATCGCGAGGTCCTCGATGACGAGGACACCGAGGATGACGGGCGTTTCGCGGTTGCCGAGCCGCCCCATGTCCGTCATCACCTTCGCGATCACGCCGGACGACGAGATCCAGGTCACCCCGGCCAGTGCCACCGCCCCCACGGGGCCCCACCCGAGCATCAGTCCGGCGGCTGCGCCGGGGGTGGCGTTCAGGACGAAGTCCACGGCCCCGGACGGGTACTGCGTCTTGAGGCTGGTGACGAGTTCGGAGGCGCTGTATTCGAGTCCGAGCAGGAGCAGGAGGAGGATGACGCCGATCTCCGCCCCGATGGCGGTGAACTCCTCACTGGCGCCGAGCGGAAGGAGACCGCCCTCCCCGAAGGCGAGTCCCGCCAGCAGGTAGAGGGGGATCGGTGAGAGCCCTATCCGCCCGGCGAAGCGTCCGATGATGCCGAGCCCCAGGATGACGGAGCCAAGCTCCACCAGCAGTGCGGTCGTGTCGTGCACGGTCAGCCCTCCGCGATGATCTCGGAGAGCGTGTCGACGCCCTCACGCGTGCCTACGGCGACGAGCGTGTCCCCGATGGCCAGCCGGAAGTCCGGCCCCGGCGACGGATGCGCGCTGTGGGTGCGCAGGACGGCCACGATGGACGCCCCGGTACGGGTACGTGCCCGGGTGTCCCCGAGCATCCGCCCGCCGTAGGGGGACCGGGCCCCGAGCGGAATGTGCTCGGTGACGAGGTCGATCCCCTCGGTCCGCACGGCGTCGATCGGCGCGGCGTCGATGAGGTGGGCGAGCCCGGTGGCCTCCGCCGGGGTCAGGGGTACGGAGAGGCGGCACGAATCAGGATCGTCCTTCTCGTAGAACCCCAGGAACCGGCGACCGTCGTGGTGCACGACGACGGAGATGTGCTGTCCCGACTCGGTGGTGTAGTCGTACTGGACGCCGACTCCCGGCAGCGAAGTGCGGTGGGTCCCCATGGTTTCCTCCCCAGGAGCGCGGCGACGTGCGGCGCGTTTTGGTGATCTCTTTAGCTCCCCATTACCCTAACCGGCCCCCTCCGGCCCCCGGGGGCCTCGCGCTGTCGGAGGGAGGCGACCGACGGCCCGATCCTGCGGTACCTGCGGCTTCTGCAGGGAGGCCCTGTCTGCAATCACACACCGGCGGGCGCCCGCGACGCAGCGGGGCCCGGCGGGAGGTGAGGATGTCCCGCCGGGCCCCGGTGGAGCGCAGGGGTGCGTCAGTCCGTGACCTCGATCTTGCCGTGCGCGGACCCGTGCCCCGCCGCGGATCCCGACCCCGCCGCGGGTACGGCCGCCGGTTCCGGCGCGGAGGTGCCGGCTGCCTTGCCCCGGAGGTTCTGGAGCAGGGCGGCGAGGTCGACGCCCGTGGTGGAGCTCAGGAGTTCCATGCCCTGGGCCACGTTGTCGGTGACCGTGCGGGAGAGCTGGCTGGCACCGTCCGTGGAGATGACCGTCATCTTGTCGATGGCGCTCAACGGCTCGGACGCCTTGGCGACGACGTGCGGGAGCACCTCGACCAGCATCTGGAGGACGGCGGCGTCCCCGTACTGCGCGAAGGCGTCGGCCTTCTTCTGCATGGCCTCGGCCTCGGCGGCGCCCTTCGCCGCGATGGCTGCGGCCTCGGCCTCACCTTCTGTGCGCACGGCGTCGGCGAGGGCCGAGCGGTGCAGCTTCTCGCCCTGGCCGGTGAGGCGGGAGCGCTCGGCGTCCGCCTCGGCCTCCTTGACCTGGGCGATACGGCGGGCCTCGGCCTCCTGTTCCGCCCGGTAGCGGGCGGCGTCGGCGGGCTTGCGGACCTTGGTGTCGAGCTCGCGGTCCGTCAGGGCGGCCTGGCGCTGGGCGACCTTCTCCTGCTCCGCGAGGACCTCCTGCTGGCGGGCCGCTTCGGCGAGAGGGCCGGCGGCGTTCGCCTTGGCGGCCGCGGCCTCCGTCTCGGCCTTGATCTCGGCCTGCTTGAGGTAGAACGTCCGCTCGGCGACGGCTATCTCCTCGGCCGCCTTCAGCCGGGCCTGCTCCGAGGCGCGCCGGGCGATGGCCTCGGCGATGTCGGCCTCCTGCTTGGCGCGGGCGGCCTCGGGCCGTCCGAGGTCCTCGAGGTAGGAGCCCTCCGTGGTGATGTCCTGGATCTGGAAGGCGTCCAGGATCAGGCCCTGGCCGGACAGGCTGGCCTCGGCCTCCTCGGCGACCTGCCCGGCGAACGCGGCGCGGTCGCGGATGATGTCCTCGACCGACATGCGGCCGACGATGGCGCGCAGGGCGCCCGACAGCACTTCCTGGGTGAAGCCGACGATGCCGTTCTGCTGCTGGAGGAAGCGCTGGGCGGCGGCGCGGATGGCGTCCTCGCTGCCGCCGACCTTGACGATGGCGACGCCTTCGAGGTTGGACTTCACCCCGCGCAGGGTGACGGCCCCCCGGACGGCCACGGGGATGTGCCGGCTGGAGAGGTCCAGGGTGAACTTCTGCTGGACGAACGGCACGACGAAGACGCCGCCGCCGACGACGACCTTCTGGCCGCTGTTGTCGATGCTGGTGCGCCCGGTCACCGGGTCGGTGGACTTCTTGCCCCGGCGGCCCGTGATGATGAAGGCCTGGCTGGGGCCCGCGACCTTGTACCGGGTGATCACGGCGAGGGCCAGGAGAACGACGAGAACGACGACGCCGACGACGGCGGTCACTACTGGACTCATGAGGTGTGTCCCCCCTGCCTCCCGGAAGGGCGGCAGTTGTTTCGAACTGTGCGGACTGCGGACGGACGTGCGGATCGGCGGTGGGCGCTCAGCGCTCGACGGGGCGGACCGTGACCGAGGTGGTCGACAGGGTGGCCTCCACCCAGACTTCCGCACCCCGCTCCACCGGCACCGCGCTCTTCGCGGAGAACTTCACGGTCTGGCCGGCGAGGCGCAGCAGGACCTCGCCGTAGCCGTCGGCCGGGATGGGCGTGACGACGGACCCCGAGGTGCCGACGAGATCCTCCCCGCGCGGTGTCGCCGTGGTCTGATCCCGCATCAGGGCCCGGCTGAACTTCCAGGTCAGCCAGGCCGCGACGACTCCGGCGGCGGCCCCGGCCGCGACGGCCGCAGGCGTGCCCACGCCGGTCGTGCCGAGGACGATCGCGCCACCGAAACCGAGCATGGAGAGGAAACCGGCGATGACGGGCAGAGAGAGCAGGCCGTCGAAGAAGCCGTTCAGCACGCCGCCCAGCGCGTCGCCGAAGAGCCCTTCGAGGAGTCCGTCGAAGATCAGGGAGAAGGTGAGAAGCGCGATGCCGGCCATGCCGAGACCGAGAAGAACGGTCATGTGATCACTCCCCCTGGTGCTTCGATCTCCCCCGAGACGTTTCCGTCGAACTGGCTGAAGGGTCCCATACGCGACCCATGAGTGGTACTGCCGGAACCCGGCAGTCTTCACGCGCTCTTGATGCCGGAAAGCTTCTCCGCGAGCGTGTCGGACGACTGGAACGTCGCCCCCAGCAGCGCGACGTGCTTCCACCGCAGCACGCCGTCCGGCCCGATCACGAAGACGGCGCGCCGCACGCCGATGCCGGGCGCCGCGACACCGTACGCCCGGGCGGTCTCCCGCCCCGTGTCGGCCAGGAGCGGCATGCGCAGACCGTGGGCGCGGGCGAACGACTCATGACTGTCCACACCCTGTGGACTGATTCCCCAGACCTCGGCGTCGAGCCCTTCGAACACGTCGAGCCCCGAGGAGTAGGAACAGAGCTGCTTGGTGCAGACGGCCGTGTTGTCACCGGGGTAGAAGGCGAGGACGACGTTGCGGCCGCGCGCGGCGGAGAGCGCGTAGTCGCGCCGCTCGAACGCGTCGCCGTCCAGGACGCCGCCGGGAAGGACGAAATCGGGTGCCAGGTTGCCGGGCCGGGGTCCTGATGCCATATCGGGCTGCTCCTCAATCCGTACGCGCGAGGGCGCGTGACTCGTACAGTGAACGGCACTTTCCACGCATCGACACATCCGACCCATCCGTACGCCGCTCGGCACCGAACCACGCAGAGAGGACCGGACCCGGTCCGGACCCGCAGAGGAGGCACAGGTGACCGGACGACCTCTTTCCGCGGCGGTGCTGATCCTCCACGGCGGCTACGAGACGGGGATCGCCCCGCCCCCGCCCGGCGTCCTGAACCTGCCGGGCCTGCGGATGGTGCCGATCACCCGCGCGGTGGCCCGAGCCGTCCGGGGCTCCGGCGTCCGCATACGGGTGCGGGCCGTCCGCTACACGCACCGGGGGTGGAACGGGACCCGCCGGGACCCGCTGCACGACACCGTCCGCGCCCTGGACGCCCTGCGGCAGGAGGCGGGCACCGTCCCGGTGGTCCTCCTGGGCCACTCGATGGGGGCCCGCGCCGCTCTCCAGGCGGCCGGCCATCCGCTGGTCCGCTCGGTGGTGGGCCTGGCCCCGTGGTGCCCGCCCGGGGATCCGGTCACGCAGCTCGCGGGACGCGACGTCGTGCTGCTGCACAGTACGCGGGACCGGGTGACGAGCCCCGACGCCTCCCAGGCACTCACGGCCCGGGCCCGGCACGCCGGTGCCCGTACCTGCCTGGTCACCGTCCCGGGCAGCGACCACGCGATGCTCCGCCGCGCCCCGGCCTGGCACCACCTGACCACCACACTCGTCCGCGGCCTGCTGGGACTCGGCGCGCTCCCGGACGCCGTCGACGCGGCCCTGCGGCTGCCGGCCGACGCCTTGCCGACCGACGGCACGATGACCTTGGACAGCCTGCCCCGGGGACCGGGCGGCAACGCGCTGCGCGGCGCTGCCCCGCGCTGACTGCCGGGCGGGTCCAGTACGGACGGCGGCGACGGCCGTGGGTCCCGGGGGCGGTGCGGAGATGCGGAGCGCGGGGTGGCGGCTGACCATGGGACGGAGGGCGGCCGGGCCGCCCCCCGGACGCGGTTTCCTCCGCCGACCGAGCCCACCCGTTCCGGGAGGTTCCCTTGCAGGGTGAAGAGGACACCGAGGCCGACCCGCCGCCGTTCGACCCGGCCGTGCTCGACGTCCTCCTGGGAGGTACGACGGCAGGCGTGGGGGTGCTCGACACGGAGCTGCGTTTCCTCTACGTCAACCCCGCACTCGAGCGGCTCGACGGACTTCCCGCCCGTGAGCACCTGGGCAGGCCCATCGGCGAGGTACTCCCGGAGGTCGACGCCCGTGAGGACGTGCTCCGGGCCGTGCTGAGGGACGGCCGCCCGCGCGAGGCCGTGTCCAGCGGGCAGACCTGGGCGCCCTCGGCGCTCGAACGCCGGTACTGGCACGGGGCGTACCACCGCCTGGAGGAGAACGGGCGGATCCGGGGCGTCGTCGTACTCGTGCTCGAGATCAGCAAGGCCCAGCACCAGCAGGAGCAGCTGGAGCGCGCCAGGCGTCACCTGGCGTTGCTGGACACCGCGGCCGTCAGCATCGGCACGACCCTCGACATGGACACCACCTGCCGGGAGCTCGCCGAATTCGTCGTGCCGGCGCTCGCCGACGTCGCCGCCGTCGAAGTGTGCCCGTCGGACATCGGGCACACGGTGCGCCACGCGCCGCCCGGTGTCCTCCGGCTGAGGCGGTCCGCGCTCGTGGCGGTCCCGGAACTGCAGGCGGCCGCAGATCAGTTCGGTCGCCCCGGGGAGTACATCGACTACCAGGAGGACGCGCCGGTACCGCGTTGCCTGGAGGCGAACCTGCCACGGATCGAGGACCTCGCCGGCGAGGAACAGCTCACCCGCTCGGAGCTCACCAGGAAGCGCGTCGAAGCGGCCCGTGCCGTCGGTATGCACGCGGCGGTCATCGTTCCGCTCACCGTGCGCGGCCGTCCGCTGGGCTGCCTGAGCCTCGCCCGGGCCGAGGGGTCGCCCCCCTTCACCGACGAGGACGTACTCGTCGCGCGGGAGCTGGCGGGACGGGCAGCCGTCGACCTGGATCACGCCCGCCACTACGCCCATGAGCACACGATCGCCCGCGAGCTCCAGAACTCCCTGCTGGCCGAGCCGAGAGGGCCCCAGCCGCACGTCGAGGTGGTGACCCGCTACCTGCCGGCCGACCAGGGCGCGCTGGTGGGCGGCGACTGGTTCGACGTCATCCCGCTGCGGGGCGGGCGCCATCTGAAGGCGATGGGCGACGTCATGGGCCATGGTGTGGAGGCGGCCGTCGCCATGAGCCACTACCGCTCGCTGCTGCGTCTGCTGGCCGAGGACGACCAGCCGCCGCACCTCATCCTGGACCGGCTGGACAGAGCGGTCGAACGCTCAGGGGTCGACCGGGCGGCGACCTGCCTGCTCGCGGTCGTCGACCGCTCCCGGGGGGTCTGCCACATCTCCAGCGCCGGCCACCTGCCGCCCGTGTTCATCGATCCGGGTGCCTCCGCCGCCCGGATCGCCGAACTGCCGGTCGGCCCGCCGCTCGGGATGGGCTTCGGCGCGTACACGACGACGACGGTGCCGTGCGGCCCGGGCACGGTGCTCCTGATGTACACCGACGGGCTGGTGGAGCGCCGGAACGAGGACATCGACGTGTCCGTCGGACGGCTCGCGAGCGTCACCCTGCCGTCGAGCGGGCGGCTCGACGACCTGCTGGAGGAGGTCATCGGCAGGTTCGGGCGGGACGCGGAGGACGACATCGCCGTCCTGGCCTCACGGATCAGGGACGCGGAGAAGATCTGAACGGGCCCGTTGTCAGTGGCTGCTGGGACCATCACGACCATGGAACCTCTCCTCCTCGCCGACATCGAAGCCGCCGTCCGCACCGGTTGGGACGCGGACACCACCACGCCCGAGCACCGGCCGCGGTGGAATCCCGGCAACCCCGCCCGTGACCAGTGCGGAGTCACCGCCCTCGTGATCAACGACCTGCTGGGCGGCGAACTGATCCGCGGCGAGGTGCGCGTCGACGGGGAGCGCGTCGACTACCACTGGTGGAACCGGCTGGGCATGGGTGTCGAGATCGACCTGACACGCGAGCAGTTCGCCCCGCACGAAGTCGTCTGCGCGGGTGTGGTGATCGAGCGGCCGGCGCAGATCGTACGGCTCCGCGAGGAGTACGAGCTGCTGCGCGACCGGGTGCTGGAGCGGCTGCGCGGCCGGACCCGGACCGGCGGGACGGCCCGGTCTGCCTGACCGCCCGGGGAGCCCGGGCCGTCGTGAGCCGCCCGGGAAGGGGCCGGCCCGGATTCAGCCGAGTTCCAGGCTGGTGATGCCGAAGACGCCCGCCCGGTCCATGTCGGGTACGGCGTCCGTGTACATCCGTGCCGTGTCGAACGAGGGTGTCAGTCCGAGCTGCTCCGCGAGGCGGACGGCCTGCGGGTTGATGTCGGGGACGTCGATCGCGACGGCTCGCTCCGGTGCCGTGGCGGCGAGCGCGCTGACGAGTGCGGCGGCCACGCCGGGGGAGTCGGCGTGCACCGGTCCGATGCGCGAGGCCTCCCTGCACTCGCGCAGCACGGCGAGGCCCACGGGCTTCCCGTCACGCACGGCGGCGAGAGCGGTGCGCCGGGGTGCGGTGATCCAGGAGGCGAGGAAGCTGTCGCGGGCTTCGGGGAAGAAGCGCCGGTCGTACGCGGTGAGGAGGGCGAACGGCAGGACCCCGGCATCGGTGAGGACGACGCCCGGAGGCGGCGCGATGTCCCGGGGGACGGCGCCCTCGTACCGGGCGTTGCTCCAGGCGACACGGAAACCGGACCTGCGGTAGTTGTCCTGCTGGGCGGGCACGCCGTCGAGGCCGACGGTGCGCCCGTGAAGCCGGGCCATACCCGCCTGCCAGGTTCGCAGGCCGTACCCCCTGCCCCGCAGATCCGGCCGGGTCAGGTAGAAGCCCAGGAATCCGAAGCCGGCGCCGTACCGCACCACGGAGACCGAGCTGATGGGCTCGCCGTCGAGCCGGCCGACGAGGAAGCCGCACGGATCGGCGACGAAGAACGCCTGCCCGTCGGTGAGGCCCGGATTCCATCCCTCCGCGTGGGCCCAGTCCCCCAGCACGGTGATGTCGTGGGCGCTCGCGGTCGTGATCGCGAAGTTCTGCCCGAGACGTTCGTACCCGGCATGCGACCCGTTCAACGACCGTGCCGGTCGTGACGTCGACGCAGCCGGCGCAGCACGACGAAAGCGGAGGTGGCCAGAGGCAGGAGCCCGGCCACGGTCCTCGCGGTGCTCGGCCTGCCCCGCGCGCCCCGGGCCCGGCGCATCTGCCTGACGGTACGGACGACGGCGACCGCTACGCCGCCCGGACCGGAGATCAGGCCGACTGCGGAGTTCTTCGGAGTCCTGGGCATCTCCATGCCTCCTGGTGCGTACATGCGCGGCCCCCTCGTCCACGTAACCGGCTGCGGGGCGGGACCGCAATCGGGGCCGTACGGGTGAGCGGCGGCCCCGATGGACGGATCCGCCGGCCGGGCGGAGGCGGAAGGCCGGGGGCCGGTGGCCGCCGGTGACGCGCCGGGTGGCCCACCGGTGGGCTCCGTGCCGCTCGCGCCGGTCCGGTCGGGGGCGGCGGCTTCCGGGGCTGGGGCCGGCATAGAAGTAGCCCTTCACGACGGGGGATGCGTGAAGGGCTACCCGTGCAGTATGACCGCTCGAGGGCCCCCCGACAACTGACCGGCCGGTCAGCCGGGTCGCGCGGACCGGCAGGTCGGAGGCGGCACGGCGCCTTCGGTCGTCGGTGCGTGTGCCGCGAGGGGGATGTCCCCGACGCCGGGAACCTGATATAGCGGCGATAGACATGACCTACCCGTACGCCTAGGCTTTCTCGTGCAGCCAGGCCATACCGGTGGCCGGTGCGCAGCAGAAGAGGTGCAGATGCCCCCGGAGACTTCCTCGCACGCCACGGATCGTCTCGACGACGACGACTACCCCGCTTTCACCATGGGGCGAGCCGCGGAGATGATCGGCGCGACGCCGGGTTTTCTCAGGGCGATCGGTGAGGCCCGGCTGATCACGCCCCTGCGGTCCGAGGGCGGTCACCGCCGTTATTCGCGCTACCAGCTGCGCATCGCCGCCCGCGCCCGCGAACTGGTCGACGGCGGCACGCCGATCGACGCGGCCTGCCGCATCGTGATCCTGGAGGACCAGCTCGAGGAGGCCCTGCGGCTCAACGAGGAACTCCGGCTCGACGAGGTTCCCCGGAAGCCGAGGGCGGGCCGGGGCGGTACCGATTCCTGACCGGCGGACGGGTACATATCTGATTCCGCCGGCACAGAATTACGCGCAATGAGCGATGAATTTTTATGCCGTGCACGGTGGAGCGCCGCCGGAGTGATATGGCTTACCGCCCGGCTGCGCCCGAATCGTGCTACGGTTGGGATCAGTTGCAGTTGTGGTTCCCAAAACTTCAAGTGCTCTCGCCGGTTTCACTCCGGTGGGCGCACTTTTGTATTTCCGGTCTCTTCCGGACGGGGCAATCATTTGCGGCGACGTAGGGCTCGCACAGTGTGGGCCCACGGGCAACGCCCCGAAGGAGATATGGCATGGCTACTGGCACCGTGAAGTGGTTCAACTCGGAAAAGGGCTTCGGCTTCATCGAGCAGGAGGGTGGCGGCGCTGACGTCTTCGCCCACTACTCGAACATCGCCGCCCAGGGCTTCCGTGAGCTGCAGGAAGGCCAGAAGGTGAACTTCGACGTCACGCAGGGCCAGAAGGGCCCGCAGGCCGAGAACATCACCCCCGCCTGATCACCGTCAGGCGTACTGCGTAGCTGGGGCCCGCACCTTGGGGTGCGGGCCCCAGCTCGTTGTGTTCCCCGGCCGTGGCCGGCGCTGGACCGGTAGACGATTCCGGTGGGCGCGGGCCGGGCCGGAGCAGTGAATTGCAGTCATCCTGAAGCGCCGCAACGAGCCGGTTCATCCGGCGGGCGCGCTTCGTTCTTCGTTATTTCACCGGCTCGTTCTTGCGATTCTTGGCGCCGTACATGGCTGCAGCCGCCCGGAAAGAATCCCTCGACACGTGCCATTCGAGGGAAGGTTCTCCATTGAACCGCGATCGCACAGCTCGCACGAACGACCGATTTTCCCGGACCCGCTCCGGCGGGGTTTCCGGCAGCCGCACCGCCAACGGTTTCCGTTCGCAGGGATCCGCCCGCCAGGCCGCCCCCGGCTTCCAGGGCCGCTCCGGCGGACCGAAGCGTTCCGGTGGTTACGGGCGCCGCCCGGCCGCCGTCACGGGTGAATTCGCGCTGCCGGTGACCATCACGCCGGCCCTCCCCGCCGTGGAGACCTTCGGCGACCTGGACATGCCCGCACCGCTGCTGGCGGCGCTGGGTGCCGAGGGCATGACGGTGCCGTTCCCCATCCAGGCGGCCACCCTGCCCAACTCGCTGGCCGGCCGTGACGTCCTGGGCCGCGGCCGTACCGGATCGGGCAAGACGCTCGCCTTCGGACTGGCCCTGCTGGCCCGCACCGCGGGCAACCGCGCCGATGCCCGCCGTCCGCTGGCCCTGGTCCTCGTCCCCACGCGGGAGCTCGCGCAGCAGGTCACCGACGCGCTGACCCCCTACGCCCGGTCCCTCAAGCTGCGGCTGGCCACGGTCGTCGGCGGGATGTCCATCGGCCGCCAGGCCAGCGCGCTGCGCGGTGGCGCGGAGGTCGTGGTCGCCACCCCGGGCCGGCTGAAGGACCTCATCGAGCGCGGCGACTGCCGGCTCGACCGGGTCGCCATCACCGTCCTGGACGAGGCCGACCAGATGGCCGACATGGGATTCATGCCCCAGGTCACCGAGCTGCTCGACCAGGTCGGCCCCGACGGGCAGCGGATGCTGTTCTCGGCCACCCTGGACCGCAACGTGGACCTCCTCGTCCGCCGGTACCTGCACGACCCGGTCGTCCACTCGGTCGACCCGGCCGCCGGTGCGGTGACGACGATGGAGCACCACGTGCTCTACGTCCAGGGCGCCGACAAGTACGCCACGACCACCGAGATCGCGGCCCGTGAAGGCCGGGTGATCATGTTCCTGGACACCAAGCACGCCGTGGACAAGCTCACCGACCACCTGCTGAACAGCGGGGTCCGGGCCGCGGCGCTGCACGGCGGCAAGTCCCAGCCGCAGCGCACCCGCACCCTGGACCGGTTCAAGACGGGCCATGTCACGGTGCTGGTCGCCACGAACGTCGCCGCCCGCGGCATCCACGTCGACAACCTCGACCTCGTCGTCAACGTCGACCCGCCCAGCGACCACAAGGACTACCTGCACCGCGGCGGCCGTACCGCCCGCGCCGGGGAGTCCGGCAGCGTCGTCACGCTGGTGCTGCCCAACCAGCGCCGCGAGATGAGCCGTCTGATGGCCGACGCCGGGATCACGCCGCAGATCGCGCAGGTCCGCTCCGGCGAGGCCGAGCTCAGCCGCATCACCGGCGCCCAGGCGCCCTCCGGTGTCCCCGTCGTCATCTCGGCCCCGCCGACGGAGCGCGCGAAGAGTTCCGGTCCTCGGGGCCGGCGTGGCGCGCGGCCGGGCCAGGGCCGCCGCTCCAACGCGGGTACGCCGACGCCGCAGGCGCGGGCCGCCGCGGCACAGCGCCGGTCCAACCGGGCCGCGTAGTCACCGGGCCCGCCGGTCCGGCGGGCCCCGTCCGGTTTTCTCCACGACCCTGTTGAGGCACCATGCGCTGTGTCATCGCCCGCTTCCCCTTCGACCTCTTCAAGAACGAGGTGGAGGACTCGATGAAGGGCATCAAGCCCGAACCCGTCACCGGTGACGCCGTGGTCATCAGCCGCCGCGTGTATCCCGTCAAGCAGGTGGGTGAAGTGATCACCCGGCAGGACCGCCGCGACTTCAGCGCGGCCGAGGTGACCCGGGCGCTGACGCGTCTCGGCTTCACCTGCCGGCCCGCGGAGCCTCCCGCACCGGCGGTGCCGTTGACCCCGCTGGAGACCGCGTCGGCTCTGCTCGGCACCCCCGGGTCCGTCTGACCGGTACGCGTCTGCGACCCGCACCCCCGTGCCCGCCAGGGCCGGGGGTGCGGTGCGTGGCACAGCCGCCTGGGATGCGGGGTCCGTACGCGAGGCCGTGCGCACGGGCGTGCTCAGGGGCGCAGGACGACCTTGCCGACCGTCCGGCGTGCCAGCAGGTCCGCGTGGGCGCGCCGGGCCTCCGCGAGCGGATAGTCCGCGCCGGTCACGGGCTTCAGCCGGTCCGCCGCGACCAGGGCGAGGAGTTCCCCGAGCGGCCCCTCCACGGCACCGGGAACGGCCAGCGTGGGGCGGAGCCAGAACCCGACGACGGAGGCGTTGAGGCGGCCGAGCCGGGCCGGGTCGACGGGGGTGAAGCCGGTGCGGGCCGCGCTGCCGTACGTCACGAGGCGGCCGAAGGAGGCGAGCGAGCCGAGCGCCTGCTCGAAGAGTTCGCCGCCGACCGCGTCCAGGATGACGTCGGCCTTCTCCTGGAGGGGGTAGGTGACCACCGCGTCCGCGCCGAGGTCCAGGACCAGCCGCTCCTTGGCCGGGGTGGAGACCTGTGCGAGAACCCTGCCCGCCCCGAACCGGCGGGCCAGCTGGACCGCCAGGCTGCCCACGCCACCGGCCGCGGAGTGCACGACGACGCTCTCCCCGTCCCGCAGCCGTGCCGAGGTGCGCAGCAGGTGCCACGCCGTCAGCCCCTGCACCAGGAGGGCCAGCGCCTCGGCCGCGTCCAGGGTCTCGGGGATCTCGTGGACCGCGGACTCCTTGGCGAGAACCTGCTCCGCGTATCCGTGGGAGACCCGGGCCAGGACCCGTCTCCCGTCGGGAGTACGGCCCACGACCTCGCTGCCCGGCACGTAGGGGAGGGCGTCGGCGGCGAGGTAGGAACCGTCCACCTGGTGGGTGTCCGCGAAGTTCACCCCCGCCGCCTCGACGGTGATCAGAATGTCACCGGGGCCCGGGACGGGAGGGGGCAGCTCAACGGGGTTCAGGACTTCGGGACCACCGAAGTGGTCGAACTGGATGGCGAGCATGCCGCACGGTACCGCGCGGGATCGGGCGTCGGCCGGATCGGGGGTGAGGCCCGTTCGTCCGGTGGAGCACCCGGACGAACGGGCCGACCGAAATACGGCAAAACGGCACATCCGGTCTGTTATGGGGCTTGCTGCGTCACGCCCCCCGCGCACACAGGATGCCGGCCGTTCCCGCGCGAAGGGCCCCCGGAGCCCGGGTGCCGCCTACGAACCGGGTGCCGAAACGGCTGTCGACGTAGGTGGCCACAGGGGTTGTCCACAGACGTGGTCGCGGCCGGACATGCCTGCGAGACTGCGCGCATGAGCGATCTCCTGAACGGCAAAGTCGTCCTCGTCACCGGGGCGAGCAGTGGTATCGGCGCGGCGGCGGCGCACGTGTTCTCCAGGGAAGGCGCGACGGTCGTGCTCGCCGCGCGCAGGGAGGACCGTCTGGCCGCGCTGGCAGGCGAGTTGAGGGACAAGGGAGCGCAGGCGTCGCACGTCGTCTGTGACGTCAGGGTGGCCGAAGACGCCGCCAGGGCGGTCACGTTCACGGTGGACACCTACGGGCGTCTCGACTCCGCCTTCAACAACGCGGGGCTGGGCGGGGACCGTACCCCTATGCACCTCATGGGAGATGACGTCTACGACGCCGTCATGGACACCAACGTCCGTGGGGTGTGGAACTGCCTCCGGCACGAGATAGCGGCCATGCTGGCAGGCGGTGCGGGCGGTTCCATCGTCAACACCACCAGTGTGGGCGGGTTGGTGGCGATACCCGCCGCCGCCCCCTACATAGCGGCCAAACACGCGGTGGTCGGCCTCACCAGGGCCGCGGCGGACGAATACGCGCAGCAGGGCATCAGGGTCAACGCCGTGGCCCCGGGCACCACCCGCAGCGAGATCACGGCCGACTGGTTCGGCCGCAACCCCGGTCTGGAGGACATGGTCAACAGCATGACGCCGCAGGGGCGCACGGCCGAGCCGGTGGAGATAGCGGCGGCCGCGGCCTGGCTGCTCAGTGATCGCTGCCCGTTCCTCACGGGCACGGTCCTGCCGGTGGACGGCGGCTTCGTCAACCAGTGAGCCGGCGCGGCGCGCGGCCGGCCGTCAGCCGCACGGACCGCTCAGCCGGCCACGGAAGACCGTTCTGCCGTCCTGCACTCCGGTGACCAGCACGGCCGTCTCGCCGGGGGCGCCGGTGGGCACGGCCTCCGCCTCGATCCAGCAGGGCCGGTCGAACTCGGTGTACCGCTCGAAGGTGGTGGCGATCGTGGTCGGCTCGAAGGGAGTCGGATGCAGCGTCGCGTGCGCCGCCTGGTGGGCGGCTTCCATCAGGACGAGCCCGGGGACGTGGTCGACGGGGTGGTCGAAGAGCAGGACGTTGTCCACGTCGTTGCGCAACTGCCAGTGCCGGGGCCGGTCACCGGGAGCGAGCACCACATCGGTGGGCGTGGCACGGCCGACGGTGCGGGGGGCCACCGGTTCGGGGAGGGGCCAGGTGTTCCATCCGGCGCTCAGCCGCTCGCCACGCAGCCGGCGATAGGCGCCCGGGGAGATCCACCCGAACTGGCAATCCGCCCGCGCCACCAGGTCGTTGTCATGGAAAAGGCGGATATCCATTCCCAGGGAGCTGACGGACCGGCCGCGTTTCTTCTGTTCCGCGAGGGAGATCCTGACCGTGAGGGGGCAGGATTGCCGGGGGGAGGCGGACACGCTGAATCCGGGGGCGACGGTGAAGTCGAAGGAGTCCAGGAGCGTGTGATGGGACAGGGGGACGCCGTACTCCGCGTGCGCTATGGCGAGACCGCTCTGCCGGATGGTCTGGACGAGCACCCGGGGGTCGTACGGCATCCCGTCCTGGGGCACCGGCCAGTGGGCGGTGAGTGAGAACTCGCCATCTTCCAGGCGGTCCCAGCCGCTGATCAGAACGGCGTCGGCGCGACTGAGGTGGACGTACTCCTTGGGGACGCCGACCGGGTCTTCTGCCCTGCTGCGCGGTGTCTGCGGGCACAGAGGTACGTCGGGCACGGCCCCCCCGGACATGTCGCAAAATGGTCAGTGTGGCGCTGATACGGTACCGGTTCACCGGTATTTTTTGAAGAAGCGTCCATCCACGGCCAAGGGGAGCGCGAGTTGGCACGACAGCAACGGGCGATCCGCACGCGCAGAATCTTCCTGGAAGCCGCCGCAGAGGTCTTCGACGAGCACGGCTACGACGCCGCGACGATCGCCGCGATCCTTGACCGCGCCGGTCTCACCAGGGGCGCGCTCTACTTCCACTTCACGTCGAAGGAGGAGCTGGCCCGCGGTGTTCTCCAGGAGGCGGTGACCGCGGACGGCGTCACTCCACAGACGTTCAAGCTGCAGGAGTGGGTGGACATGGCCCTTCTGCTGGCCTACCGGCTGCCCAGGGAGCCCCTGCTCAGCGCCTCGATACGACTGTCGGTCGACCCGCGGGCGCGCAGCCTCTTCGGGACCCGCTGGCCGGACTGGATCGTGATAGGCGCCGACCTCCTCACCGAGGCGAAGGAGCGCGGCGAGCTGCTTCCGCACGTCGATCCGGTAGCCACGTCACGTCTCCTGGTCGGGGCCTGGACCGGGGTGCAGCTGGTGACGGAGTCCATGGCGGATCCGCCGGACCTCGTCACCGAGATCTCGGCCCTCTTCGAGCTCATCCTCCCCAACACGACCGTGCCGGGCGTGCTGGCCCGGCTGGACACCTCCCCGCACCGGGCCGAACGCATCATCGAGCAGAACAGGACAGCCGCTGTCGCGTCCTGACCCGGCCGGCCGCACGGCCACGTGTCACCCGAATGGGGGTCCTCGCCTGCGTCGTGGCTGGTCGGGCGGCATGGTGGCTCTATGTGGCTTCGCCGAACAGCCCTGGGCGCCATGGTCGTGCCGCTGACGCTCCTGGTCTTCCGGGACGCGCCGGTACGGCTCGTCGCGCCCGATCCGGCCATGGCGAAGCCCGAGACGGAGAGCGGCGCCCCGCGGCCCCCGATCGTCAGCCGTGCCGCGTGGCACGCGGACGAGGGCCTGGTCAAGGAGAAGGCGGTCTACACGGGGGGCGTGAAGGTCGTCTTCGTGCACCACACCGGGCACACCAACCGGTACGCCTGCGCCGACGCCCCCAAGATGCTCCGTGCCATGGAGGCGCAGCACGTCAAGGGCGAGGGGTGGGACGACATCGGCTACAACTTCGTCGTGGACCGCTGCGGGACCATATACGAGGGCAGGGCGGGCGGCGTCGGCCGTACCGTGCGCGGAGCCCACGCCACGGGGTTCAACGCGCACAGCGTGGGAGTGGCGGCCCTGGGCACCTTCGGCCCCGGGGTAGCGGTGCCCAAGGCGCTCATCGAGGGGATCGCGAAGGTGGGCGCGTGGAAGCTGCGCAGGGAGATCGACCCACGGGACATCGTACGGATGGTCTCCACGAACGGTGACAGTCTTTACGAGCGGGGCGAAGTCGTCCGCCTCCAGGCGGTGTCGGGCCACCGCGACACCTACCGGACCGATTGCCCCGGGGAGGCGCTGTACGCGCAACTACCGGCGATCCGGGCCGAGATGGTCAGACTGCGGGCGGCCCGGCACTGAGGGGATGGGGGCCCGTGTCCCTGACCCGGCCCGCCCGCGTCCGTCGTCTCCCGCGTCTGTCTGCCGTCTCCCGCGCCACGCGTCGCGGCCGGCGGCCCGAGGGCCGGTCCCGGAGCTGCCGGCAGGCGCCCGGCGACGGACAGTTGCCGCGCCTCGCCCTACCTGGCGGAACGTCTCCTGTGTCCGGCGCGCGGACCCCCATCGCCTCGTGGTGCACCGCCTCGGGACGCACCGCGTCCGACGCCGCGACTGATCGCCGCAGCTGTCGGACCGGCGCTCAGCCGGCGACGAACTGGGTGAGGATCGCCTGCACTTCGTAGATGTCGACACCCTTGGTGAAGGTCTTCTGGATCGGGGTCGCGCTGCCGGAGATCCAGATCTTCAGTTCGGCGTCCAGGTCGAAGGTCCCGGCCGTCTCGACCGCGAAGTGCGTGATGCTGCGGTACGGAACGGAGTGGTACTCCACCTTCTTGCCGGTGATTCCCTGCTTGTCGACGAGCAGGAGCCGACGGTCGGTGAACAGGATGGTGTCGCGGATCAGCAGGTACGCGGCGTGCACCCGTTCGCCCTGCCCGAGCAGGCGCGCGTAGTCCTGCTGAGCTGCGGCCGGATCGACGGTGTGAGCGTTTCCGAACAGTGCCATGAGAGAGCCTCCACCCGAGTGAATGTGCGGACTTCGAGCGCGTCTAAGTCCAATAAGCAGCTTATCGGCGGCTTATCTGTTCGTGCCCTTGCACACCTTTCGGAGCACAGCGGAGGAATACAGTCATGCAGACATCACCCCTCGCCAAGCGGCCCGTCGAATCGGCGCTCGCCCTTCTGCTGGTTCTCCTGAGCGTGCTGGGCCTCGCAGGCCGTAGCGCTGCCGACGCCCCGGCGCAGGCGGCACCCGCCCAGGCGGTCCCCGCGCAGGCCGTGATCGCCCCGACCGTCGTCGCGGGCACCGACTGGGACCGCATCGCCGAGTGCGAGAGCAGCGGCCGCTGGAACATCAACACCGGAAACGGCTACCACGGCGGCCTCCAGTTCTCACCCTCCACCTGGCGGGCCTACGGCGGCGAGCAGTACGCCCCTCGCGCCGACCTCGCGACCCGGTCCGAGCAGATCGCCGTCGGTGAACGCGTGGCCCGCGGCCAGGGTCTCTCCGCCTGGCCCACCTGTGGACGCCTCGGAGTGAACGGCACCTCGTCCTCGGGAAGCGGCAGCGCGGCGGCCCCCGAGCGGCAGTCCAGCAGTGGTTCGAGCAGTGGTTCGAGCAGTGCGGAGCACGGTACGGAGAGCAGCGGAACCGCGAACGGCGGCACGGGAAGCGACTCCGGCAGCAGCGTGGACAGCAGCACCGGTGGTACCTCGGACCAGGCACCCGAAGCGGCTGAGGCGACCGACTCCACGGACTCCTCCGAGCTCGCCGGCCGGAACACCTACGTCGTCGAGCCGGGCGACTGTCTCTCGGTGATCGCCGACCGCGCCGACGTACCCGGTGGCTGGCACACGCTGTACGAGCTGAACCGTGCCCTCCTGGACGAGGGGCCGCACCTCATCTACCCCGGGCAGCGCCTCACCCTGGCCGCCTGAACTGCCTGAACTGCCTGAACTGCCTGAACTGACTGAACTGACTGAACTGACTGAACCGCTTGAACCGCCTGAACCGCCTGAACCGTCTGAACCGCTTGACCTGCCTGAACCGCTTGATCGTTCGGCCCGCCCGACAGGCGCGAGAACCGAACCGAACACAGCGCACGAGCAGCAAGAAACCGCACGAGCAGCAGGAATCGCACGAGCAGCAGGAACCGCACGAGCAGCCCGCACGAGCAGCAGGAACCGCACCGTAGAAGCCGCTCGGCAACACCCGGAGTGAGGGCAAGTGATGGCTCTACCGTCCCGGCAGTACCGGAACGTCGTCCCGGAAGCGCGGAAGGGAAGCACCGTAGCCGTGCAGAGCATTCAGGTTGCCGTCGTCCCCCCAGCCGTTAGCGAAGTCCGCAACACGCCGGGTCATGATGCCGACCGGTCCGTCGGTGGTGCGGTGCGCGCGTTCCGCCCAGCTTCGGAAGCGCCGGGTGGGTCCGCGGTAAGAGCTCCGGAGCCGCCACAGCTCCCAGGTGCAGCCGATGGCGATGCGAAGTGCGTCCTCGCGGTGGCCCTCCGTGAACGCGAGCCGTGTTCCGAAGGCGTCCCCGCAGAAGTCGCCGTCCCCTCCCCGGAGCGCCGGTGGCGCCCCCGTCCTCCCCTCATGAGGGACACGCACCGCGTACCGCGTTCCCGAAGGCGTCCGCCGCCGACTTCGCGATGCGTCGGGTGCGGCGGCCGGAGGAGCGACCCGTGCCCCCTCGTCCCGCAGCCCACAGGGCGGTGCCTGCCCCTCTCCGGCGCCCCCGTCCGGATCCGGCTCCCCGACCCGAGAGATCCCGGACTACCGCTCCGTGGTCTCCCCGTGACTCTCCGTCTTCGTCGCACGACCCGGACATGCGGGATTCCTGCACGATCCGGGACCCCACTCCGGCACGAAGATGCCCAGGGTCTTGTGCCGCGTCACCACCGTCGCGACCGGGTGCTTGCAGACCGGACACACGTGTGCGGCCCGCCGATTCTGAGGAAGCTCGGTTCTGGCCATATGTCCACGGTAGATCCACGAACTACTGAGTGACACTTTTGCGACCTCTCACCCTGTAGGTAGGTGAGAAACTTCCTGCCCTGTGGGTGAGAAGCGGCGCCCGCGGCGGATACCTGGTGCCATGGAACGGGGGACCGCCTTCGACGAAGGGACGACCCGGTCATGGCAGCCGCGCCGTCACTGACCGCAGCCCTGCGCTCCGTACACGCAGTCGTCTTCGACACGGACGGGGTGATCACCGACTCGGCCCCCCTGCACGCCGCGGCATGGAAACAGGCGTTCGACGCGTGCCTGGCGGCCCATGAGGGGCAGCCACCCTTCGACGCGGACGAGGACTACCGGCGCCACGTCGACGGTAAGTCGCGCCTGGACGGAGCCGAGGCCTTTCTCGCTTCCAGAGGGATCACCCTGGCGGAGGGGAGCCCCGACGACCCGCCCGGGACGGCGACCGTGCGGGCGGTCGCGGCGAGCAAGGACGCGGCGTTCACGGACGGCCTGCGCGCCCGTCCGGTCGCCGTCTGGCCGGGCACCGTCCGCCTCCTGCGGGTGCTGCGCGACGAGCGGATCCCGTGCGCCGCCGCTTCCGCCTCGCGGCACGCCACCGAGCTACTCGCGGGTGCCGGACTGCTGGACCTCTTCGCGGCCGTGGTCGACGGTAACGAGGCGCGCCGCCTCGGCCTGCCCGGGAAACCCGACCCCGCCCTCTTCGTGGAGGCGGCGCGCCGGCTGGGGCCGCCGGTCGAGGAGACCGCCGTCGTGGAGGACGCACTCGCCGGGGTGGAGGCGGGCCGGCGCGGCGGCTTCGGTCTGGTCGTCGGGGTCGACCGGGCCCGTGGGCCCGACAGCGCGGCCGACCTGCGCCGCCACGGCGCCGATCTGGTGGTGTCCGATCCCGGCGACCTGCTGATCCCGGAGGAGGACTGATGGCGGCGCGGGCATGGACCTGGTCGTACGAGGGGTACGAGCCGCGGAAGGAGCGCCTGCGGGAGGCCCTGTGCACCCTGGGCAACGGCTACTTCGCCACCCGGGGCGCCGCCCCCGAGACATCCGCGGGTGAGTTCCACTACCCGGGCACCTACGCGGCCGGCTGCTACAACCGGCTGACCTCCACCGTCCAGGGGCGGCAGGTCGAGAACGAGGACATGGTCAACCTCCCCGACTGGCTGCCGCTGCGCTACCGCCTCCATCCGGCCGGCGCCGCCGGCCCCGGCCCGTGGCTCTCCCCCGACGACCCCTCCCTCGTGGGCCACCGGCAGTCGCTCGACCTGCGCGGCGGAACGCTGACCCGCCGGTCCGTGTACGAGGACGGGGAAGGCAGGCGCCTGACGGTGGAGCAGGAGCGGCTGGTGCACATGGAGGACCCCCATCTCGCGGCACTGCACACGACGTTCACGGCCGACGGCTGGGAGGGGGAGCTGGAGGTGGAGTCCGGGATCGACGGGGACGTCCGCAACAGCGGTGTCGCCCGCTACCGGGATCTGGCGAACCGGCACCTGACGGGTTGGGAGACGGGTGTCGAGCCGGGTTCCGTGGTGTGGCTGCGGTGCCGGACGGTGGAATCGGACATCGGTGTGGCGCTGGCCGCCCGTACCGTGGCCGCTGCCGTTCCCCAGGGTGACGCCGGGCGCTACCGCGCCGAGCCCCGGCGGCTGCCGCGCGTGGTCCAGCAGGCCCTCCGGCTGCCCATGGCACCGGACGCGGCGGTCGCCGTCGACAAGACGGTCGCCCTGTACACCTCGCGTGACGCGGCGATCGGCAGCCCTCTGCGGGCCGCCGTCTCCGCGGTGCGCCGTGCCCCGGCGTACAGCAGGCTCCTGGCATCGCACCGCCGGGCCTGGGCGAACCTGTGGCAGCAGGTCAAGCTGGAGGTGCCCGGCGAGCCGGGCCGCATCCTGCGCCTGCACCTGTTCCACGTGCTGCAGACGCTCTCCCCGCACACGGCCGAACTCGACGTCGGCGTACCGGCCAGGGGGCTGCACGGGGAGGCGTACCGGGGCCATGTCTTCTGGGACGAGCTGTTCGTGCTGCCGTTCCTGAACCTGCACCTGCCGGAGGTCTCCCGGGGGCTGCTCGACTACCGGTACCGGCGGCTGCCGGCTGCCTGCCGGGCGGCGCGGGAGGCGGGCCGGGCCGGCGCCATGTACCCGTGGCAGAGCGCGGCCGAGGGACGCGAGGAGACCCAGGAGGTGCACCTCAATCCGCGGTCGGGCCGCTGGCTGACCGACCGGTCACGGCTGCAGCACCACGTCGGCTCGGCGGTCGCGTACAACGTGTGGCAGTACTGCCAGGCCACCGGCGACACGGAGTACCTGTACTCCAAGGGCGCCGAGATGCTGCTGCAGATCGCCCGGTTCTGGGCCGACAGCGCCACCTGGGACCCGGCCCTCGGGCGGTACCGGATCCGGCACGTCATGGGGCCCGACGAGTACCACGACGGCTATCCGGACTCCGACGTGGCGGGGCTCGACGACAACACGTACACCAACGTGACGGCGGCGTGGGTGCTGGCCCGGGCGGGCGAAATCGTCCTCGCCCTGCCCGGGAGCAGACGCAGGAAGCTCCTGGAGGAGATGCGGATCGAGCCCGCCGAGCTGTCCCGGTGGGAGGACGTCTCCCACCGGCTGCACGTGCCCTACCACCGCGACGTCATCAGCCAGTTCGCCGGCTACGGCGATCTGGCCGAACTCGACTGGGACGGTCTCCGGGCGCGGTACGGGGACATCCGGCGGCTGGACCGGATCCTGGAGGCGGAGGGCGACACCGTCAACCGCTACCAGGCGTCCAAGCAGGCGGACGTACTCATGCTCGGCTACCTCTTCTCACCGCGGGAACTCTCCGGCCTGTTCCGGCGGCTCGGCCACGAGCTCGACGACGAGACCTGGCGGGCCACCACCGACTACTACCTGGCGCGCACCAGCCACGGCTCGACCCTCAGCTCCCTCGTCCACGCCTGGGTGCTGGCCAGGACCCGGCGTGCCGACGCGTGGGCGTACTGCGAGGAGGCGCTGATCGGCGACATCGCCGACATCCAGGGCGGTACGACGGAGGAAGGCATCCACCTGGGGGCGATGGCCGGCACGCTCGACTTCGTGCAGCGCGGGATGACGGGCCTGGAGACGCGCGACGACGCCCTCCGGCTCTCCCCGGCCACCCTGCCGCAGCTCTCCAAGTTCGGGATGCGCCTCCGCTTCCGCGGCCACTGGGACGTGGACCTGCGCCTTCGGGCCGAGCGCGTCAGGGTCGCCGTCCCGGACAACGGCAAGCCGGGGCTCAAGGTCGTGCTCGACGGGCGGACGTACGTGGTGCCCACCGCCACGGCGCAGTGGCTGGACCTGCCGTCCTGACCCACCCCGCGCGTCCGGCCCGCTCCCGCCTCGTCCGGCGCGTTCGGGGCGGTCCGCGTGGGCGTTCAGGAGGGCCGGGACGAGACCAGCACGCCGATCTTGTCGATCCGGTGCTCCGGATTGTGGTGGGCGTCGCGCCAGTGGTTCCCGGCCGCGTCGTCCTCGGGGGTCGCGCAGGTGGACAGGGTGATCATCGCCCGGGTCGGTGCCTCACCCGGCGCGCCCGGTACCTCCGCCCGCTGCTCGGCCAGGGAGCGGGCGGACCGGAAGGACGTCTCCCGCGTCCCGGTGATCCGGTACTCGTACACCGTGCCCTGCGACGTGACGAGGACACGGTCGCCCTTGTCCAGCGACGGCACGTCGCGGAAGGGGCCGCCCGCGGAGAGCCGGTGGGCGGTCACGAGGTAGTTCCCGATCTCGCCGGGCCCGACGCCGCCGCGCTCACCCCAGGGACTCGCGGCCACGCTCCGGTCCTGGATACGCGTCCCCGGCCCGTCGTCGGTCGTCCCCCTGTACGGCACCACGCGCAGGTCCGTCACGCCGATCGCCGGTACCGAGAGTGTGGCGCTCGCGGTACGCGGGTCGGTCCTGTCGGCCGGCGTTCTCGGCGCGGTGGCGGGGGTGGCGGCCGGAGCCGCGACGGCGGTGGCGGTGGCGGTGGTCGGCGCGGGCTCCGTGGCCGACGCCGTCGCCGTACAGCCTGCCGCGAGGACGAGGGCGGCGGCCACGCCCGCGAGCGCCCGGGTGCGTCCGCCGGTTCCGTTTGCTCGGTGCATGAGGGGGTTCCGGATCAGTAGCCGGTCGGTTGAGTTCCGCGGGCCCTGGCTCCCGGCCCGCCACCTTCCAGTACACCACCGGTGGCCCCTCCCCCGCTCGCGTCGGGGGAGTCGAGCAGCTCACGCACCTCCTCCGCACTCGTCTCGGTGAGGTCCTCGCCGACGAGCAGCCAGCGGGTGATGCCGGCCGACTCGAGGAAGGCCAGGTCGTGGCCGGCGATCAGCAGCGCGCCCTCGTAGGCGGCGAGCGCGGCCGTGAGCTGCCGGACACCGGCCACGTCCAGATTGTTGGTCGGTTCGTCCAGCATCAGCAGCTGCGGGGCGGGGGCGGCGAGCATCGTCGCCGCCAGCGCGGCACGGAAGCGCTCCCCGCCGGACAAGGTGCCGGCCGGCTGGTCGGCGCGCGCCCCCTTGAACAGGAAACGGGCGAGCTGGGAGCGGATCCGGTTGTCGGTGACACCGGGCGCCAGCCGGGCCACGTTCGCCGCCACGCTCAGCTCCTCGTCCAGCACGTCCAGGCGCTGCGGCAGGAAGCGCAGGGGTACGAACGTCCTGGCCTCGCCGGCCAGGGGCGCGAGCTCACCGGTGAGGGTGCGCAGGAGTGTCGTCTTGCCGGCGCCGTTGCGTCCGATCAGCGCGACGCGTTCCGGCCCCCGGACGTCGAGCTCCCCGTCCCGCAGCAGGCCGAAGCGGGGCCGCAGCCCCCGCACGCTCAGGACGGTGCGCCCCGCGGGTACGGCGGTGTGCGGGAGCTCCACCCGGATCTCCGCGTCGTCACGGACGGCGTCCGCCGCGTCGTCGAGCCGCTCCCGGGCCTCCTTGAGCCGGTCCTCGTGGAGGCCCCGGAGCTTGCCCGCCGCCTCCTGGGACGACCTCTTGTGCTCGCCCGCGACGATCCTCGGGGCGCGTCGCTGGGCGTCCATCTTCTTGTTGTGCCGTTGACGGCGGGCCACCTTGATCTGCGCCTCCTCCAGCTCGCGCTTCTGGCGGCGTACGTCCGACTCGGCGGCCCGCAGCATGCGGCCGGCGGCCTCCTGCCGGGTGGCCAGCGCCTCCCGGTAGGCGGACCAGCCGCCTCCGTACCAACTCACCGAGCCGGTGTGCAGTTCGGCGACGCGGTCCACCCGTTCGAGCAGATCACGGTCGTGGCTGACCACGACGAGCACGCCGGAACGCCAGGAGTCGACGGTCTCGTACAGGCGGCGGCGGGCGAACACGTCGAGGTTGTTCGTCGGCTCGTCGAGCAGCAGCACGTCGGGGCGCTCCAGCAGCAGGGCGGCCAGGCGCAGCAGGACGGTCTCGCCGCCGGACAGCTGCCCGACGGTGCGGTCCAGTCCCACGCCCCCGAGCCCGAGGGAGCCGAGGGTGGCGAGGGCCCGCTCCTCGACGTCCCAGTCGTCGCCGACCGTCTCGAAGTGCTTCTCGGAGACGTCTCCGGCCTCGATGGCGCGCAGGGCGGCCCGCCGCTCGCCGATGCCGAGGGCCGCGTCGACGCGCAGGCCCGTGTCCAGGGTGAGGTTCTGCGGCAGGTAGGCGAGGCTGCCACCGACGGTCACCGACCCCTGGGCGGGGCGCAGCAGTCCGGCGAGCAGGCGCAGCAGTGTCGACTTGCCGGAGCCGTTGGCGCCGACGAGCCCGGTGCGGCCCCGTCCGATGACGAGGGAGAGCCCGTCGAAGAGCTCCGTCCCGTCCGGCCACCGGAAGGAGAGGCCGGAACAGGTGAGGGAAGCCGAGGGCGTGAGGGGCTGGGGCATGGTGATCCTCGCAGTCGAAAGCGCGTGAACAGGGGGCTTCGCAGGCGAGCACCACGCGGCGACCAGGCCGGGGAGAACGGGGGTGCGGTCCTCCGGAGGGCGGGGGACGGCTCATGCACCGAGGTCGCATCCACGCGGACGTCACGGGACGGCAGGAAAGCCGACGGGAGCGTGACGGGCTACGGCGGGGGCCGTACCGCGCGGTGATCGCGGACCTCAGATGCGCAACGTCCACCTCTATCGGAGACGACAGGACGCGGAGACTGTACAACGGCCGCCCGCCCCGTTGCCCGGAATTACGCGCGAACCGGTCCCGACGGGGGCGGCCGGCCCGGTCCGCGCCGCCGCCCCCGGTCAGGGTGCGGTCCGCGCGGGGATCCCGGCATCCCGGCCGCGAACGGCGTGATGTCCTCGGCGCCGCCGCTCGGCGTCTTCGCCACCCGCTCGGGGCCGCTATCAGCGCCCGGCCGACGGCGACCATGCCGAACTCGTCGCCCCCCGCCGGTCCGGCAGCCGGCCGATGCCGGTGACGGCGGAGTCCTTGCCCTGGAAGGCGCCGCAGAAGTCACCGTCCGGACCGACGGGTCCGACGGCGAGCGCCGGCCTGCCGCTGAGCTTCTTCGCTTCTTCGGACACGACCGCCCCGCCCCGCGGGTGCGGGACGGGGCGGGGCGTGAGGTGGGTACGACGCCGGATCGCGCCGCCCGGATCAGACCAGGTCGGGGTACTGGTTCCAGCCGCCGGAGCCGATCTGCACCCGCGCCTTGAACGGCGTGGACGCCTTGCCCGTACCGGCGTAGAAGAACAGCTGACCGGCGGAGTTGGACGCCAGCAGGTCGGCGATGCCGTCGCCGTTGATGTCGCCCGGCGCCGCGAGGTTGGTGTACTGGCTCCAGCCCGTGCCCCCCACCGCGATCCGCGCGCCGAAGGGGGCGCTGGCCTTTCCGGTACCGGGGTAGAAGAAGAGGCCGGCGGAGCTGCGGGCGATCAGGTCGGCCCGCCCGTCGAGGTTGTAGTCACCGGCGCCGACCAGTTTGTTGTACTGGCTCCAGCCGCTGCCGCCGACCTGTACCCGGCTCTTCATGGAGAGCCCGTCGCCGTTGCCCGCGTAGAAGTACAGCGCCGTCGCACTGCGCGCGATCAGGTCGCTCTTGCCGTCGCCGTTCAGGTCACCGGGGCCGACCACCAGGTTGTACAGCTTCGAGCCGCCCGCGAGATCGGTGTCGTTCTCGGCGTAGGTGGCCGTGTTGTACAGGTGGCCGTCGTACGTGCTGTGCGCGATGAGGTCGGAGTCCCCGGAGTTCCGGAGGGAGACCGCGTGGGTCAGCCGCACCGCGGAACGGGTCCAGCCCGTGCCGACGAGGTACTTCGCCGACAGCCGGCCGGTACCGGTGCCGTAGTAGTAGTACAGGGTGCCGTCACCGGTGCGGGCGAACACGGCCTGCTTGCCGAAGGCCGGCTGGCCGCCGGCGCCGCCCAGCGGGGCCGCCACGTTCCAGTCCTCGCCGCCGGACTGCCTGGCCTGGAAGGTGCCGGTGCCCTTGCCGTCGTAGAGGTACAGCGTGCCGTCGTACGCCCGGGCGACGAGGTCCGCGGTGCCGTTGCCGTTGTAGTCGGTGCCGCCGGCCAGCTGGTTGTACTGGGTCCAGCCCGTGCCGCCGATCTGGATGCGGTCCTTGAACGGGTAACCGGTGACGCTTCCGTTGCCGGGGTAGAGGAACAGCCCGGCGGACGTACGGGTCACCAGGTCGGCGAAGCCGTCCCCGGTGAGGTCGTCGGCGCCGACCAGCTGGTCGAACTGGCCCCAGCCCGCCCCACCGACCTGGATGCCCTTGCCGAAGCCGGTGCCGGTACCAGGGAAGAGGAAGAGTCCCGCCGTGCTGCGTGCCAGCAGGTCGGGCGCGCCGTCGCCGTTCAGGTCACCGGGGACGACGAGCTTGTTGTAGGCCTGCCAGCCGCTGCTGAGCGTGGTGTACGAGGCGAGCCCGCCCTCCGACGTGGCGTACATGCCGTTGTGCAGCCGCAGGGAGCCGGTGGCGGTCAGGGACAGCACATCGGCGTGGCCGTCACCGGTGAGGTCACCGGGCAGCAGCAGGTCCTTGACCTGCGATTCGGCACCCGAGATGGCGGGAACCGCGTCGTATCCCCAGTCGGCCCACACATCGCCGGAGGGGACGCGGTAGACGAAGTCGCCCGTACCGTCGTTGTCGAAGTCGGCCCGCTGAGCGGCCGGGACGGACGCGGACCGCGCCAGGCCCTTGTTCTGCTCTCCGGCCGCCGCCGATCGGCCCGGCATGGAGAGGACGGGACGCTCGGTGGCGGCCGGGAGGGGGGCGGTGAACGCCCCCGGCGTGCCCCCGTCACCCTCTGCCGCGTACGCGGTGATCGTCATCGAGCTGCTGACCAGCAGTCCGGCGCAGCCGATCGCCGCCGACACGGCCATACGTCGGGTCCACCGGGACTCGGGTCTCGCAGGGTTGGGCATGCTGCCTCCACGTGGAAGAAAAGGAGACCGTCCGAGGAGGGCGGCGCATGCCGGGCAGAACCACGGACGTGTGACGTCGTCGACGCGCCACGGCGAAAACGCCCTCAACGCGCGCACGACAGAACAAGAACCCCCCACCGGTGGTGGCGCCCCTCCCCAGGGTCGTGGTGTAGATCTATCCTCACCAAGGCCTTCAGGGCAAGTCCTTTCCCCGGTGAGCTACTTGCCGGTCGGTGCCCGGTGCGTTCGCACCCGGGCACCTCGGGCCGTACGGCTCCGGGCGGGAGTACCGGGCGGGCACCGACTCCCTGACCGGTCCGGCCCTCGCACACCCACCGGGCGGTCGCACTCCGGCGGCCGGCCGGCGGCTTCGCGGGGCGAGGCGCGAGGCCGGAGACACGGACCACGGCGCCCGCGGTCCGGTCCGCGGAGGGCCGGCAACCGGCCGTCCCGGCCGCCGAGGTCAGGCGGGGACGTCGAGCGGCCGGAGGAAGCGGCGCTCGTAGCGCTTGATGCAGCGCGTCTCACGGGCCAGTGCGAACGCCTCCTGGCACTCCGGGTCGGTCATGCTGTCCGTGCGGTACTGCTCGTACGCGGCCAGGCCGGGGAAGGAGAACAGGGCGTACGCGATGTCGCTGTCGCCCTCGCTCGGCAGGAAGTAGCCGTGGTGCGTCCCGCCGAAACGGTTGACGAGCCGGACCCAGCGGCGTCCGTACTCCTCGAAGTCGTCGAGCTTGTCGGGGTCGATCTCGTACTTCAGGTGAACGGTGATCATGCAGGCATGATGCCGTGTCACGGGCGACGGGCCGTACGGCCGGGCGAGCCCGCCGCCGGAGGAACCGCCGGCCCCGTGTCACGGCCGTCGGACCGACCCGGGCCCTCGGCCGTGGCCGGCGTCCGGGACGCAGGGGTCCGGGCGGTGGTCAGTCCGCCAGGCGGGTCCCCCTGCGCCAGACGGCGCGTGTGTTGAGGGTGTCGCTGATGGTGTGGGTGGGGTCGCCGTCCACCAGCAGAAGGTCGGCGCGGAGCCCTTCCGCCACGCGGCCCCGGTCGCCGAGGCGGAAGCGGCGGGCCGCGGTGGCTGTGGCCGCGCGCAGCGCCCGCGAGGGCGTGAGGCCGGCTGCCACGAGGTACTGCAGCTCGTGATGCAGGCTCGCCCCGTGGGCCAGGCCCCCGAAGAACGTCTCCGCCATGGAGACGTCGGTGCCGGCCAGCAGGTCGACACCGGCGGCGTCCAGGGCGCGCACGGTGTCGTACACGTCGGTCAGTTCGCCCTGCGGGTAGCGGTTGTAGCTGGACCGCAGGGTCCGGTCCCACGCGCTGTCGAGACGGGAGGCCACCCGGGGGTCGTCGGCGAGTTCGCCGGCGGTGATCCCCATCATCGAGGCGTTGAGGCTGATGCAGGGGACGACGAACATGCCCGCGTCCTTGATGAGGTCGACGATCTCAGCGGTGTGCGGTTGATCCATGAACACGTGGGTGAGGCCGTCGATGCCGGCTTCGGCGGCCATCCTGGTGGCGTCCACGGTCAGCGCGTGGGCCACGGTGAGGGCCCCGTACTTCTTGGCCTCCGCCACACCGGCGTTCACGGTGGCCCGGTCCAGCGAGGGCAGCCCGGGGTGCCCCTCCACACTGCCGTCGTCGATCATGAACTTGATGAAGTCGGATCCTCGCGCGAGGAGTTGGGGCACGTAGGCGGCCGCCTCCTCCGGCGTGGTGGAGAACGGCATCAGGGGCATCACCGGGGGCAGGTCCCACTTGGGGCGGAAACCCTCGGGCATCAACTCGCTCGGGTGTCCACCGGGCGGTGTGATGGCGAAGCCGGCGGAGCGCACGTCGGCCACGGTGTCGTCGTCGGTGACGGCTCCCCGGTTCTCCCGGGTGTTCATCCCCTGCATCTCCAGTTCGGTCGTCACCCCGAACCGCAGGGCGAGCGCCAGGGAGCCCGGGGCGGAGTGCACATGGGCGTCGATGAGCCCCGGCAGCAGTGTGGCGCCGCTCCCGTCCACGATCTCGCTGCCCGCGGGGACGTCACCGCCGACGCGAGCGATCCTTCCGCCGTCGATGACCACGGTCTGCACGCCCACCGACTTCTCCCCGTCGAAGACCCGGGCACCGGTGATCGCGGTGAGTGCCATGGAAGTCCGCCCCTTTTCCCTGCTCGGCAATTTGTATATCTAATGCTATGCACATGCCTGTCGGTATGCAAACGGCGGTGTCGGGGCTTAGAATCAGGCACATGAGTAGCGCGTCTTCCTCCGAGCAGCCGCCCGACGAGTCGGCGCTGGACCGGATCGGCCCGGCGCTGTCACGTCTGCGGCGACGCGCGCCCGCCTCCGGCAAGGACCTGTCCCGCAACCTCGTACTCAACGTGATCGCCGACGCGCCGGGTGAGACGACCGTCGGCGCACTCGCCGCCGAGATGGGTGTCGCCCAGCCGGTCGCCAGCCGGACCGTCGCCGCCTTCATCGAGGAGGGGCTGCTGCGACGGACGGCGTCCCAGGCCGACGGGCGCCGGAGCGTACTCGAACTCACCGAGCACGGCGAGGCCGAGCGCGGCCGCTTCGCCGCTGAGCAGCGACGGGCGTTCCTGGAGATCACCGCTGCCTGGGCGCCGGAGGAACGCGTGCAGTTCGCACGCCTCCTCTCCCGGTACGGCGTCGACGCCACCGCGTGGTCGAGGAAACAGGCCACGGGCCACGGCTGAGCGGGACGGCGGGGCGAGTGACGCGCCGCGCGGCCCGGGACCCCGCGACATGCGGCCGGCGCCGGCACCCGCCCCGCCCCCGGCGCCCGTCCTGCCCCGGGTCCGCCGCCTTCGCCGACGCCGGGCGGAGGCCGCTGCCTCCCGTGATCCGTCGCGGAACCTCTGCGTTTGTCGCCGGTCCTCTGCGGAACTGTCCGTGCTCGGTAACGGGGGCAGCCCGCGGAGCCGTCCGCGTGTCTTCATGGGCGCACGGCATCGGGGAGACGGCAAAGGGGCGGGCGGACATGGCACGGCACAAGGAAAGGGCACGGCACGGCCGGCTTCTCGGGGCGGCGCTCGCGGTGACCGCGCTGGCCGCCGCCACCTCGGTGTGGACCGCACAGGCCGGCACCGCAGGCGGGGGTCCGCAGGCAGGAGTCCCGGCGCCGGAGGTCCGGCCCGAGGACCAGGTGACCAAGGTGGCGGCGGACATCGCGCACGCCTCGGACCGTGGCGACCGGGGCGTGAACATCACCATCGACGACGGACCGGACCCGGTCTGGACGCCCCAGGTGCTGCGCCTGCTGAAGGACAGCGGTGTGAAGGCGACGTTCTGCATGGTGGGCACGCAGGCCGAGGCGTACCCGGACCTGGTCAAGGCGGTCGTGGCGGACGGCCACCGGCTGTGCAACCACACCGTCTCGCACAACACCGCCATGGACACCCGGTCCGAGGCCTACCAGTCCCAGGAGATCCTGGACGCCGAACGCATGATCACCAAGGCATCCGGTGGGGTCCGGCCGCAGTACTACCGGGCTCCGGGCGGAGCCTTCACCCCGTACAGCCGGCACCTCGCCGCGTCCCGGGGGATGCGGCCGCTGGGCTGGAACGTCGACTCCAAGGACTTCGAGCGTCCTGGTGTGGACACGATGGTCGCCACCGTCAAGTCGGAGATCTCCGACGGGCCGACGGTCCTCTTCCACGACGCGGGAGGCGACCGCTCCCAGACCGTTGCCGCCCTGGGCGAGGTGCTGCCCTGGCTGAGGGAGCAGGGGTACTCCTTCGGCTTCCCCGTACGGTGAACGAGGCCCGGCCGCACCGGCACGGCCGGTGGACCGGGCCCGAGAACCGGCTCGACGGGGTGCGGTGCGGTGTCCGATCATGTGCCCATGCCCCTGACAGAGACCCTCGCCCGAGTCGACGCGGACCTGGCGGCCGGCCGGGTTCCCGTCGCACGCCAGCGTCTGCGCGGTCTCGTCTCGTCCTTCCCGTACGACCTGACGCTCCGTCGGCGTCTGGCCGAGGTGTACCGGCTCTACGGCGACGCCGCCGAGGCCGGGCGCTGGATGTACCTGGAAGAGGACCGCGACGCCGGTGAGACCGCCGCCTTCGAGGCGCGGTACGGGTCTCCGGGGTGGCGGATGAGCGCCCTCGCCTGGCGCGGCCCCGAGGCGATGGCTGCCACCGCCTTCGCAAAGAGGCAGTTGGCGGCCGTGCGGACCGCCTGCGCCGAGGAGCTGGGGCACCCCGTCGACTGGGACGACCCCGCCTCCTACCGGGACGACCTGGAGGAGGGGCACGACGCGCCCTCCGAGCCGTGGACGGCCGGCGGTGCGCTGGCGGGCATCGGCTGCCTGGTGGGGGTCCTCGCGTTCCTCGCGATCTGGGTGAACGGAGTCGTCGCCCTCTTCGACTGACCCGGGTCTGCCGGGCCCGGGGGCACGGCTCTGCCGGCCCGGGGCACGGTGGTCACCGCCCCGTCCGGTCAGGTGGCGCCGACCACCGGGGCGGCCGGAGCGATGCGGGCGAGTGCGCCGATCTCCAGCGCGGTCCACAGGGCGCCGTCGGGGCCGACGGTGATGCCGTGCGGTTCGGAGCCAGGGGTGGGCAGGTCGTGGACGGTGAGGGCGCCGTCGGGGGTGAGGGTGCCGATGCGGTTGCCGCCCCATTCGGTGAACCAGACGGTGCCGTCGCCGTCGACGGTGACGGCGTGCGGTCGGGCGGTGCGGTCGGGCAGCGGGAACTCGGTGATCCGCCCGTCCGGTGTGATCCGGCCGATCTGTCCGGCGGCGATCTCGGTGAACCACAGCGCGCCGTCGTGGCCTGCCGCGATCCCGACGGGCGCTGCCGCCTCCGTCGGCAGGGGGTGGAGGGTGATCGCGTCGTCCATGCCGATCCGGCCGAGGGAGTGGGCCTGGTTGAGGGTGAACCACATCCCGCCGTCACCGCCGGCGATGATCCCCGAGGGGAACGCGCCGGTGACGGGTAGCGGGAACTCGGTGACGCGCCCGTCGAGGGTGATGCGGCCGATGCGGTCGGCGGCGGTCTCGGTGAACCACAGAGCGCCGTCGGGTCCCGCCGCGATGCCGAACGGCCCGCAGCCGGGCGTGGGTACGTCGAATTCCTCGATCACGCCGTCGGTGGTGATCCGGCCGATCCGGTCCGCCTTGTACTGGGTGAACCACAGGGCCCCGTCAGGACCGGAGGCGATGACGCTCGGCCCGCTGCCGGGGGCGAGCGGGTGGCTCGTCGGCTCCTCGCCGGGGACGAGGCGGCCGATCCGGCCGCTGTGGACGAGGGTGAACCACAGGGCACCGTCGGGTCCCGTGGTGAGGGCGTAGGGTCCGGCCGCGCTGTCGGCCACCGTGTGCTCTTCGATGGACATCCGGGTCAAGAGGTCCTCCCGGGACCGTGTTCGGAGGCGATCCGCGTGATGTCGGCCGGGGTTCCGGCCATGATGGTGCGGGCGTGTTCGGTGACCAGGTCGGCGGGCCAGTCCCACCAGGCGGCGCGCTGCAGCCGTTCGACGTCGGCGTCGTCGAAGCGCTGCCGGATCGGTCGGGCCGGGTTGCCGCCGACGATCGTGTAGGGCGGGACGTCGGCGGTGACCACAGCCCCGGCCGCGATGATGGCGCCGTCGCCGATCCGTACGCCGGGCATGACGGTGGCCCGGTGGCCGAACCAGACGTCGTTGCCGACGACGGTGTCGCCACGGCTGGGCATGGCGGTGACGATGTCCAGGGTCCGTTCGGCCCACCGGCCGCCGAACATGGTGAACGGGTACGTCGAGACGCCCATCGTGGGGTGATCGGCGCCGGCCATCAGGAACGTGGTCCCGGAGGCGATGGCGCAGTACTTGCCGATGACGAGGCGTTCCGGCCCGTAGGCGTAGAGGACGTTGCGGTGCTCGAAGTCCGTGGCGCCGTCCGGGTCGTCGTAGTAGGTGTACTCGCCCACGGCGATGTTCGGCGAAGTGACCAGCGCCTTGAGGAACACCACCCGCTCGTGGGCGGGCAGCGGGTGGAGAGTGTTGGGGTCAGGAGACAAGGCCGGAGTCCTTTGCCTGGTTACGGGATGTCGCACACGGTCCTGGAGGGGTGTGGCCGGGGCAGGAACGGATCGGCCTGAGGGATCGGGCCTCAGACGTTCTCGTGGCCGGCCGCGGTGACCCATTCGGCGAACTGGACGACCACGCCGTTGGGGTCGGTGACCTGGAAGAGGCGTTCGCCCCACGGCTCTTCGCGCAAGGGCATGGTGATGTCGACCCCCTCGGCACGCAGCCGCTTCTCCTCGATCTCGATGCCGGTGGTGGTGAAGGCGAGGATCAGGCCGGAGGCGTGCCGGTCGCGCTGGTCGGCCGGCAGCACCTCGGTGCCGCGTGCGAGCAGGACGACGTCCATCGCGGCGTCGTCGCGCGTCAGGGAGGCGAACCCGTCGGCGGCGGCCTGCTCGGTGTAGCCGAGGTGGGTGGTGAAGAACCGCTGGGACGCGGCGACGTCGTCGACGGTGAGCGAGACGGTGGACGCGCTGATCTGCAAGGTGCTTCTCCTCGTAGGTTTCCGTGCAGGGGGTCGCTTCCTGGCAGCCGGAGCACCGCAACCCGTCGGCACACTGCGTGCCGATGGAGGGATCCCAGGGTGGCTTGGTCGAATCCCCTCTGTCAACGGCACTGGTGGTGCCGATAGCATCGAGTGCATGACCACCGACAACGCCGCCGCGCCCCGCCGCCGTGGTGCGGTGCGCACCGAGGAGCTTTTGCGCGTCACCTTCGAACTGGCCGCGGAAGTCCGCTACTCGGACCTGACGATCGCCGCGGTCGCCCGCCGCGCCGGCGTGGGCAAGCACACGATCTACCGGCGTTGGTCGACGAAGTCCGAGCTGCTCCTGGACGCCCTGCACCGCGCCCTCGGTCCCGCCCTCGACTACCGCGACACCGGCGACGTCCGCGCCGACCTGCGCGAACAGTTCATCCGCTCCAGTGCCGCACTGCTGAGCCCTGCCATCTGGCCCGTCTACCGTGCCGTCATCATCGCGGCCCAGGACGACGACGCGCTGCGCGAACGGCTTTACCGGCAGTTCCTCGCTGTGATCGAACAGCACACCCTGGACCGCCTCACCAGCGCCCAGCGCGCCGGTGAGCTCGTCGCGGACGCCGACCTCGGCTACCCCGCCGAGGTGCTGTGCGGTGCCCTCTATTACCGGGGGCTGCTGTCCACCCGTCCCATCGACGAAGCGGCGATCGACGGCCTGCTCGACATGTTCATGGCCGCATACGCCGCTTCCCCGTGACTCCCCGCGCGGAGGAAGATCCCCTGGCGGGCCGCGGGCGTCGGCACGGAACCGAAGGCCGATCGAGCTAGTTCGACGACGAAGGTCCAGGTCACTGACCTGGGTCTTCGTTCAGGAGCGAGTGGCGAGGAGCGAACTCGCGCTCCGAGCTTGGGAATCAACGGTGCTTGGGTTGTTGAAGGCGCTCTGACCTGCGATTTCGGATTGGATAGGTGGATGGCTCCCGGCCTCTGGGAGCCGAATCTGACCGCTGTGTCCGCTCTGCTGGGCACGGATGGGGCACGAGAGCTGGCAGTGCGACGGAACCCGCCGAAGTGCGCGCTCCGGGCGGGCCGACTGGTCAGAGGGGGATGATGCGGACTTGGTTGCCGCAGAGCTTGGTCATGTCATCGCTGTCGGAGGTCAGCAGGGCGACGGGTTTCGGCTGCCGCAGCGCGACCTCGGCGACCGTGGCGTCGATGGCGTACTTGTGCCCGTGCAGCCCGGCGTCTTTGAGGAGTTCCGCTGCTGCTTTCGCCGCCGCTTCGGTGACGGGCTCGACCTTGACGCGGGAGAGGGCCCAGTTCAGGCGGGGCATGTTGGTGCGGGAGTGGGTGACTTCCACGATGGTGTTGGCCCCGATGACCAGGTCGGCTCCCATGTCGTGGAAGACCTGCAGCATGGCGAGGAGCTTGCGGTCCTGCGCAATCCAGGCGGACAGTCCTTCCGAGTCCAGGACGACGGTCTCGATGCGCTCACTCACGCGGCGTCCGCATCCGTGGAGGAGTCGACGGCACCGAAGATCTTCGAACGGGCCTCAGCGAGTTCCTCGTCGCTGAAGTGTCCGTGTTCTTCCTCGTGGCGGCGGAGGTCGTCGCCCAGAAGCTGGTGCCTGATCTGGCGGGCCACGGCTTCCGCCACGTAGCCGGAGACGTTGTCCGTGAGCTTGCGGAGCTCCGCCACCTGGTCGCTGGGGAGCGTGACGGTGATGCGAGTCGTTGAGGACATGCAGCAAGCATACTGGAGTATGCGCGCAAGGGTATGTGTTTGGGCCCCCATCGCCACTCTCCGTGACGCTAGCCATGCAATGTGGATGGGACACCACATGCCGCGACGTTGCCTCCCCTTCGGCCTCGACGTGCGGTGGGAAGCTGTATGAACAAGCTCCTGTGTGCCCGGGACGGTTGAGTCGTAGCTCACGGCTGGCTGGAAGGCTGGCGGGTCCCAGTGGAGTCGCGATGGTCGATTGGCCGTCGCCACCACTCCGTAGATTTGAAACAGCCCATCAGCCAGTGGGCTTCCGCGATGTCAAGGATGACGTTGCCGACCCAGGGGATTGGCTCGAAGCGGAGCATGCCCTCCTGGATGCGCACCGGCTCCCAATCCAGGTCGTGGTGGAGAAGAACGGCGTGCGGCTCACCGCGACGCTGCCAGAAGACCATGGGTTCGTGGACCTCGTTCTCGAAGGGTTTGACGATGTCGTCCGGAGCAAACTCGACGTTCGCCATGTCCGCCCACCTGCCGACTCCCTCGCGTTCCCGTGCCAGATAGCGCCGCATGACCTGTACGAACACATTGAGGCTCGCGTCGTCCAGTACGGACTCCTTGGAGACGACGATCGACTTCACTTTCTTGCGTAGCGCCCTGCCCCGGCGGAGCTGACGGGTCGCATTGGCCCAGAAAAGCCCACCGCGCTCGGGATCGTGGACCACGCAGAGAACGGGAAGGCTGCCATCGCGCCAGTTATCCCCGTGATTACCGACCGGTACGCGGTGCCCGCGGCTGGTGCGGGTCGAGATTCCGCCCTTCACCTGCACGGTCAGGGAATCCTCCGTCCGCTGTCCGTTATCGACGAAGGTGATGTGCAGATCCTCGCCGTGGTCGTTGCCGCCGTCTATCTCCTGCACGATGTGGCCGTGCCGTTCCAGCAGCGAACGCACCTCATTCACTGCCATGCGTCCGATACGCCTACTTTCGGGCACCTTCGGCATATAGCCCCCTCTTCACGACTGCGCGGGGACCAGGTTAGGACCAGCCACTGACACGCATGTGGCCTTCGAAGAACGTGGCGGGACGTGCAACCCCCTGGCTCACCTTGCCAATTGCTGTCAGCGTGGGAAACCGTGCGATTGAGGACGACGTGATCCGACAACCCACGTGGGATCGGGGCCTGGACGAGCTGACCAACCGCGTCCGCATGGCGGCGCCCGAGCTGACCGCCGGTCGCCGTCCTCCGGGCGACATCAAGTCAGAGGTGGTCGAACGGGTCGTGGTCCTGTCGGCTCCGGACCGACATCCCGTGTGCTCGTTGGCCTGGCCGGACGGCTTCCGCTTCTCACGACCTCCGTCACACCGGGCATACCCAGGCCACCTGATCCGGGGCCACCCTCAAGGAAGCGATGGTCCGGGCCGGGCAGTTCTCGGAGAAGGTCGCGTTGATCTAACAGCACTCCGGTCTTGGACGGCAGCAGAAGGTGGCCGGCGGCCCGGACGGCCTCGTGCGCGGCGCCCCGTGAAGGCCGAGGAGAAGCCTTCTGGTGCGGAGGCGGTGTGTGGCGCTGGCCAGTCTGGACAACAAAAAACCCCGGCCATTGGCCTGGGGCTTTTTCATGGAGCGGGTGACGAGAATCGAACTCGCGCTCTGAGCTTGGGAATCACCCGGCACTTCGACCCATGAATAGCCTCTGACCTGCGGCGATGTCTATCTTGGGATGCTCGCGGCCAGCTCCCGTGAAGCCCCTAATGACCGCTGCTTACCGCCCCTACTGGCACGTTGTGGCACGACCCTAGGCCCGATGGGAGGGATCGGTTCACCCGTGCAGATTTCTGGGCCAGGATGACTCGGAACCGGATGGAGGCACAGTCGGACCCCAGGGTCTCGTCAGTCGGCCCGTCACGGGGTACGAGGCCCATTCGGGCTCACCATGCGTGAGAGGAGGGAGGACGCGGGCAGCGGGGGAGCCGCGGAGGGCTGCTTGTCAGCCCCCGTCGAATCCCTCTGCTCCTTTGCCAAACCGTCGATCTGGGCCAAGAGATTTATGGTCGGAGTCCATCTGGCCAGGAGATCCATCAGGTCGGGCAGAGAAGCAGCGTAGGTGGTGAGTACGGATCCGTAGGTGTTGCCCGTCAGCACGATGACGAATCGGGGCACACGCGAGTGCCTCTCGTACACGACCAAGTTCAGCGGCACGTGACGGTCGTGGGCGTAGCGGCTGTCGACCTTGTCCGCGAATCCGTCTGCGGCGAGCCAAGGATCGAATTCCGCCGCGCGGAGATCGTCATAGAAGTCGCCGGTGCCCGCGTCCGGTACGGGATCGTAAGCCAGGTCGACCCACTCACCGCAGGAGTACATCTGTTCATGTGCCCCAAGCCTGGTTCCGTTCCGGACCGGATTCTGGGTCTGCCCGAACTGAACCTGACCACCCATGATCACAGGGCCGTGGAAGGTACCGCCGCTGGCCTCGTTGTTGATTTGAGATGCCGTACTTTGCCGCCGGGGGTTGCCGGCTGCGCGGTGCTCTTCCACCACTCCACTTCCGTTCGCATCGTTCGAGACGACTATCGTGCATCAGGAGTGTCGGGGCGCGTGCGCGATTCGCCGCAAGATGTGAGGGACGCGACGGACCAGGCAGGGTGGCGGTACGCAGTCCCACACGATGCCGTCGCGGCGGGCATCGTGGTGAGCCCGATCCGTCTACTTGCGATCCGGCTTCTCAGTCCCGCGGGTCATGTGGAAGGTGAGGTTGGAGAAGTCGCGGCCTTGGATCACCGGACCGTTCTGCGTACCTCCCGAGACGCTGTTGTGCACCTCGCCACCGGCTGCCTGTGCCCTCTGCCACCACTCTTCGAGGCGGACGCGGAATTTTTCGTGTAGAGCCGCCCGTACGTGAAGGGCTGTCACAAGTGCCTGCGCCCGGTTCAGATCGGTGCTGTCTTCCTGTAGCGCGGCGAGCTCCAGTTCGCCGGAGCTGGCCCGGGGCGGCCCATTCCCAGCCGGCTCCGGAACCGTCCTGCGCTGGAACGGGCGTCGCACCAAGGCAGCCAGCCCTGCCCAAGCTTGGCGGCCGACCTCACTTCCCGCGCTCCCTGCCAGTGCTGCCGAAACAGGAAGGTCGGACGACCTATGGCCAGGGACTTTCCCGCCTCCATGCGGATCGCCGACACCGATCCGCTGTGGGTCTACGCCGTCAAACACGAGGTCGCCGAGATCTTCAAGGCCGCCTTGAAGCAGTAACGCGCCCCACAGCAACAACACGGGACACATCGCCAGACGCAACCTAGAAGCACCACCGGCGCCCCGCAATCAAGCGGGACGATGGCGGGCACCTCGGCACTGCCCGGCTCGTAACGACGTCCTCGACGGCATCCGATCCGTGTCGACCGCCCTCGACTCCGGGCTGATGCGTATCCACCGCCCATGCACCGGGCTGCTCGACGAGCTACCGGGCTACGCATGGGACCCCGCAGCATCCGACCGCGACGAGGACCAGCCGATCAAGCGTGACGACCACAGCGCCGACGCGCTGCGCTACGTCGTGCACTCCAATGCCCACGAGTGACGCCACCGGCTCACCACATCCACCGATGCCGGGGAACTGGGATAGTCCGCCCCGTCCGGGCCCTCCACAAGAGCACGGAGCAGTGGACCCAGCCGAACAGGGAGATCAGCCCAAACAGAATACCCAAGGCGCCAACGAGCGCAGCGGAGGGGAACACGCGCAGATACCCCAGCGCCACGGCCAGACCCTCAACCAACAGCAACCACAAGTTCCAACGTCGCTTCCTGCGAATGACCCTGACGTAATCCTCAAACCTGCGCTGCTCTGCCGCCTCTTTGGCGGTCTCTTCATCGAGGATGCGCCGCTGACGTTCGCTCCAACGTCGTTGCGTCTCCACTGCCTCCGGGTCCACCGGCGCGGCGGGCGAAGTGAACACAACGTCGCCGTGAATAGCACCGGACTGCACGACGTGGCCCCCGACGCTTCCACTCAACTCGTTGCGTATGGACGGCTGTTCGCTCATGAGGCGGAAGATACGCGCTTGACGCACAAGATCACCATCGAAGCGGCCGATGCCAATGCCCGTGAACACACTTGGTGACCGCCCCCTTCGCCGTTCCGGAGAGCGGCGTACCGTGGCCGTCGCCGGCGTGGGCCCCGTACTGCCGCCAGGCTCAGGTCTGACCGAAAGGTGTCCCGAAGCTCAGCGAGCCCACGTTGCCAGCCTGAATCACTGGGCCGTGCTGCACGCCCCCGCTGATCGTGTTATGGACATCCGCGACCTGTTGATCACCCTTTGGGGGCGCCAAGTCAGCAATCATTGACCGCAGTTCGGCAGCCGCGGCCGGATTTGCCAGCAAAGTGCGCCGCAATCGTGTACGCCACTCCGCCTGGACGTCCAAGGCGGTCTGTTCGTCGCTGGCCTCCATTGCCGCCGCCAGTTCTCCGCGCGAGGTCTCCAGCTCCCCCTCGATCACGTCTTCCTCACCACCACCGCGACGCGAGAAGAACGACACCATCCGGTCACGAGCTTGTGCCCAGGAGTCCACCGCCATCTGCTGAACCAATGTCGTAGCGCCTGCGGCAGCAAGTGCCACCAACTCCGCTTCCATCGAACCACCTTTGCAGCATCTGAGGCAGCCACCGTACCCCCTGACACTCGACGACCACAGCGTCGACGCCCTGTGCTACGCCGTCCATGCCACGGCACACGATTGGCGCCACCTGCTCGCCCATCAGCTATGCAGGATTGGCCTCTTGTACTTTCCTGGTTTCGTCCCAGAACCTCGGCAACCGTTCGTACAACCCCTCTCGAAAGCGCTCGTGGTTCGACCGTCCAGCCTGCTGGAGATCAAAACCTGCAGCGCGTACCAGCTCGATGAGTGGCTCGCCGGTGTGCCGGACGAGCCGACGCCGCAAACGCAGTGGTACCTCGCTGTGACCGGGTATGAGCAGGCGCACGTCGCTGCACTGCTCGGCGGGAACCGGCTGGTTGTGCACCGTGTCGACCTGCGTTCGTGGCACATCCGGCTCGACGACAACCCGAGCCTCTCCGCGGCCTACATCGATGCGCTGCGGGCCGAGTACGTCGGACTCTGGCGCCGCCGGATGATCGAGGGCACCTGGGTGATCGCCGAGGGCGCGGTCTACGACATGTTCGACGAGCAGCGGCACGTCGTCGACGAACTGCCGCCGATGCGCCGGTGCTGGGTCGCCATCGACTACGGAACCGCGAACCAGTTCTCGGCGATCCTGTACGGTCTCGGCGCCAACGACCGGCTGTACGCGGTCAACGAGTGGCGCCCCAACTCGTGAGCCGCACACCGACAGATGACCGACGCGCAGTTCAGCCGCGCCGTGAGCGCACGGCTCGACGAGCAGCAGGTCGTTCCCGAGTAGACGTTTATTGACCCGTCCGCGACGAGCTTTTCCACTCAGTTGTGGACAGACAGGCATCCCGTCGTCACCCTTGCGAACAACGAGGTGCTCAACGGCATCCGCAGCGTGTCGACCGCGCTCGGCTCGGGGCTGTTGCGCGTACATCACTCATGCCGGGGACTCCTCGACGAGCTGCCCGGTTACGCCTGGTCAGAAGAGGCCACAGCACGCGGCGAGGACAAGCCGATCAAGTGCCACGACCACTCCTGCGACGGGCTGCGGTACGTGATCCACTCGACTGCGCACGTGCGGCGCCAAGTGTCAGACGTATTGAAGGACAGCGGTTGATCAGCTGCTCAATCCGGGACTCAGCGGTAGCGTCGAAGAGCCAACCAGTGCTTCGCCAGGAATCCGAAACCGATCACCACGTCGAACCACCCAATCGACGCCCACATCACTCGCGTGCTGTCGCCCCCGGATCCGTGACCACCGACAACCAGGAACAGGCCGAAAAGGATCCATACGACAGACCCGTAGATTCCACGACGTGCCTTCTTGAGGAATCTCTGTCTTTGAAACTGAGACTGGGCGTAGCGTGCTGCACGTTCTGCATCTTCGGCGTCCAGGATTCGTTTCGTGCGTGCCGACCAGCGAGCACGTAACTCTGCCTCCTCTGGGCTCGGCGTAGCAGGCAGGATCACATTGCCGTTGATGGATCCAGCCTGGACCACGGGCCCGTTGACATGGCCGCTCACGTCGTTACTTACGTTGTTGGTGACGTCCCGTCCCTCTCCCATGTTCCAGAAGGTACGGGAGGGCGACACCACTCTCAATCGACTCATGTTGATCCATGCCTGGCTCGCTTGGTACGCGGAGAAGACCCCGGGCGGGTTGTTGTTCGTGGGCGAGCGGGGCAAGCCTTTCCGTCGTTCGACCTTCGGCCGGGAGTGGCGCAAGGCCCGCAGCGTGGTCGGACTGCCGGCCGATGTCCGGTTCTACGATCTTCGTCACACCGGACACACCCTGACCACCCGATTGGGCGCGACGCTCAAGGACACGGTGGTGCGTGTCGGCAGTCCATGGAGAGGGCCGCGCTCATCTATCAGCACTCGGACACCGAGCGTCAACGTGAGGTCGCTTCCGGGCTCGACTCCCTGATGCAGGCCGAACGTCGGAAGGCTGCGGCCAAGGCCGATGAACAGGCATCGGGCACGGAGCGGGACGAGACACCTAGACAGGTCTAGACAACAAACAGGCCCAAGTCGCTGACTTGGGCTTTCGTTGTGAAGCGGGTGACGAGAATCGAACTCGCGCTCTGAGCTTGGGAATCACCCAGTGGTTGACCACGAATACTTCCTGCTGTTGGTGTTGCTCAACCTCGGGGGCCTCGTCGATACCGTCACCAGATGGTTGTCCCACACGTGGGCGGAGAGTGAGTATGCGCCCGTTCCGTGGTGGGCGCCTAGCGGCGGCCTGTGGGGGCCAGTTCGGCAGGTTGCCCTGACCGGCGAGGCGCCGGGCATAGTGGTGACGATAGTGGCGATCTTCCGGGCGTTCGGTGAGGCGATCTGGGGGAAAGCCGCTCAGTATCTTCCAGCTCTCGCAGCCCCGGAAGGCCGGCCTGCCGAGGCAGCTACTGCGATGATCGGGCTTGTTCTCGCCCTCGTGCTACTCCTTGCGTTGAGGGCCGTGAGGGGAGTTCTCGGTCGGCGTCCTGGTCCGTCTCGGGACGGCCATAAGCGCAACCCAGGCTTCGTTGACCCCCTTCCTCGTTGGTGGTGGCTGCGGTCGCTAATGAGCCTGCGACCGGGGGTGGCCAGTCGTACCCGGCCGGTCGCGGTCTTGGTCGACTGCCTTGCCCGTGTGGGCTCGGCGCGGCGCTACTACCAGACCGTTACGCGAACTCGTAGCACTTTCTATGTCGCTCGCGTGGACCTATCCGGGGCTGAACGGGTTGTGTGGTCGGCATGGAAGGTTAGACACGGTCCGGTGCGCGGTGCGCTTCGGCGGGACTACCGGAAGCACGCGGCCGAGGTAGTGGGGGTAATCCGGCGGCTAGAGGCACGGCAGGACATCGACGACAACACAGGCCAAGTCTTCGAGGAAATGGCGCGCGTGCTGGTGACGATTGCTGAACGGTACGCGAGCGGCAACACACTCGCCTTGCTCGATCCCAGGGACGTGGACGGCGTAGAATCTGCGGTTGACCGGGAATGGGTGCGATTGGTCATCCTCGGCGTGGCCATGACCGGTGCCGCCATCGCGGCGGGCTTGTCGGAGCTGTCTGCCGCCGCGTCCACGCAGATCGTTGCCGTGGTCGGCGCCGTCGCCTGGGTGCTTTTGTACCGTGACCGACTGTCCCCGGGGGATGTGCTCGACGTGATGCGTGGCCAGAGCCGCAAGTAACCATGCTGGAATCCGCGGGGCCTTCCCCCGTTGTGCATCCGTGCGATGCCGAGCATGGCGTGGTGGACTCCGTCGCCTTTGAGGCGGCAGTCGCGCAGGATCTTCCAGGTGTTCATGCGGGCGGAGACGTGCTCGACGCGGGCGCGGACCTGCTTGTGGCACTCTTTGTGGGCCTGCTTCCAGTCGGGCAACTCCTCGCCCTTGCGGCGTCGATGCGGCATCACGAGCCCGGTGCCCCGGATAGCCGCCTTGAAGGGCACGGACGGGGCACCCGCGACCGCGGATCAGCCGCGCAGCCCCCGGAGTATCACGCCTGGGTAGCGGCGGCGGGCGCCTACGGTAGCTGCCGCATCTTTTGGCGCTTCGGCCGCTTCTCAACAGGGATCAAGCCTCGGCGGACCTTCAGCAGTTGCTCGTCTTTCATGTTCTCGCGCACTGCGAGGTGGCCCAGGATCCGATGCTGTGTTTCCGGAGTCCAGAACACTTCGAGACGCTCCCGAGCTCTGGTGATCGCGGTGTAGAAGATGCTATGGGAGATACTCTCCTCGTTGGCATCGGTGATGACAACCTTGACTGACTTATACTCAACGCCCTGCGCCTTGTGAATCGATACGGCGTAAGCGATCTGAAAAGGCACCATGGTGTTGACCGAGTCGTCATCATCGTCACTGTTGCCGCGTTCGAAGACGTCGAACTGGACCGTTGAGCCTTCCACCCAGCGTAGATCTGTGAAAAGCACTGCAGCTTCATCGACATCTCGCTCGAGATTTACATCGAAGGTGATACGTCCGGGCGCGCGATCGATCTTGACGATCTCTCCTTTCAGGTTATTGAAGATGACGGGACTGAACCGATCAGATTCGTTGAAAAGTACGGGGTCGCCGGCCTTGTATGTAGACTCACCCCAAGTCACAGCCGGATTTGGGTTGATCGCCTGCAGGAATCGGTTAACGTTATTGATGCCGTACAAACCGTCATAGTTGAGGCAGAGGACGATTTCGTCGTCACTTCGGTGCTCAAATAGTGATTCCCCCAGAACCTTTGAATAGTCATTCTTGGAGAGCGACTCTTCGATGTGGTCGTCCAAGTTCCGCACTCTACCCCACAGGGTGAGAAGTCCCGGATCGGTCGTCCTGAAAGGTTCTGTGAGTTCGAATACGGACTCGCTCGTGATGTATGACCGGATGATACCGAACCAGTTGCCAAACTCAATCGACTCGATCTGATAGACATCGCCAACGAGTACGAGTAGGTCGAAAGATGTCTCCTCGAGAACATCAAGCAAGCTTGCGTTACTTACCGTGCTGCACTCGTCGATCACTAGTACGTCATACTTCTCGCTGCCCGACGTGATGTTGCGCGTGTGTCTGGTGATCGTACTGAACTCGACGTTCGGTGCTTGTACTCTCCTCTTCAGGTTGTCGACAGCCGGGTTAGTGTGAGCCAAAAACAGTTTTCGCGAATTCTCGAAGTAATTCGCGATGTGATTTACCATCGTTGATTTTCCCGTACCGGCCGCACCGTATACGAGGGCGACCTTCGAGTGCTCAAACAATTCCATCAGTGCCTGAGCCTTCAAAGGGTCATCGATAGCACCTGGGTTCGCGTCAATCCATGCCTGCACATCGTTGGAGTGTTGGGATACACCGCTAGCGGAAATCTCCTGGAGCTTTTTGATGATCGAAACCGTGCCGTCCTCGTACCCGGTGATGAACACGTGCCCATTTTCATGAGCCAGCCTCCGCGGCTTGTGTCGGTCGGTGGGCGGAAGCGCCCGATTGTGGTGCGCGATCAGCTTGTCGACGTCACCGAGGTCCTCCAGCTCGGATGTCGGCGTATAGATCACGCCGTGCTGCTCGACATTTCCCCGGACTCGTCTAGCCAGGAGCTCGTGAGGTCGAGCCCTCGCATCCAGACTCTCGGTAAGGTCCCCAAAGGGCGGGTTATGTCCGCGTGGTGATGTGCAGAATGGCATCGCATCGAATGGCCTGCAGCCCTGGGAAACGAACAATCCGGAGAGCGCGTAACATTTTTCATAATGGAATTGTGCCCTGATGAGGCGATTGTTCATCCGGAGCATGAGGTACCGCAACAAGCGAGAACCTGGCCGGTCGTTTCGGATGAGTGACCGTGCGCGATCGAGAATCGGGAAGATGGCCGCATCTCGTTGAGTGCCGCCTATTGCCCAGGAGCGGAGTGAGCCGTAAGCCGCTTCTGTCATCTCCATGAGATCGAGCAGGTTTGATCGGGTTGTTGTTAGGTAGTTCATCAGGTTGCGATACTCTGAATGCGACGTCCTGACGCTCTCGTGTGCGACATCGAAAAGGCGTGCGAAATTATTGAATTCGCACGGCCGGATCGAAACATCCCATGTTCGGATCAGAGTGATCGGCATCGCCCGTCCGAGGACCTCGATCGAGTCGCTCTCCAATTCAAGACTGGCTGCGTATTTGTCGGTGATATCGATGTCAGTAAAACCAATGATGCGATCGAACTTGCTCGTCCGGTTGTGGGCGAGATAGAACGTCACTTCATAGTAAATGCTGTCGGCGACGAAGAAGGGGCGCGAGCTGTGAATGTAGTACCGCTCGCGACGTGAACTTGAGGATGTCGCTGCTTTGGGCCGTCGGATGCGTGCGGCAATTTTTTCATAGTACTCACCCAGCGAGGGGTCGAGGTCGATCGGGAACTGCTCGATGTTCTGCAGGATTTCTACTCCGAGTAGATCCTTTGCCAGGTCTCGTGTGCGGAGTAGGTACTCGTAATACTTCAGCATCAATCGCTCAGACGGATCGCGATCCAGCGTGTAGTGCGAGACGCTGGCCTGGAGCAAGCCGTGGAATCTACTGAGGAGCCTGAACTTGGCAATCGGCCTAACGAAATCCAGGGCTGGCCCGACCTGGTTGTAGTGAAACTCAGTCGAGCGATCGTTGAGGTGTGCCCAGACAGCAAGCCCCTCGACGAGATTCCGGAGCTGCCCCAGCACGTTCTGCGAGAGGAGTCCCCGGTCGCCTATTGAGTTGGCAAGGTTCTGGCAGATCACGCTGTCGGCGCTATTCACTTGCTGTTCTACTGATGCCATAGCTCCCGCTCTACGTCCTCGAAGGATCGTGCGTCACCTTCGAATGGGGCGAGGAGTCCTGGTTGCTCCCGACCCGAGTCTTGCCGAGGCGGACCGCGCAGCATCCGCGAAGATGCACTGACTGCTGCCGAACAGTCGACCCCGCTCCGGTCCACGCCATCAGGAAACAATGGAACCACTCAAGAGCCCACAAAACAGGCCGTTTTTCAAGATTCTCCGCTTGCTACGCTCGCTCGTGACCTGACCTACACGTTTCCGAGGTCCCTCAAGCGGCGAGCAGATCCGTCCGGCTCGCCACTCACCCTTACCGCCCGCCCGGGGGGTGACCCGTTGACGACGATGGGTTGCGTAGGTGCGATCGCAACGCCGTCGCGCCCCGTCTTCAGTGATCGCACGCGTGGTTCATACCGCCGTATCTGCGGCGCCCTGCGCTGCGTAGGTGACGGCTCCCAGCAGAACGCCGCTGCCTTCGACCTTTACTGTGCCGCGGCCATGGCTGGGCCTGGCCTTCCCCGGCAGCGTGCTGTCCGGTCGGTCATCGTCTGCATGCTCAGGGGTAGCCCGCGTGATCGTAGCGGGCTCCTGTCTCGGTTCTCTTACTAAGAATGACCGGCGTGAGCGCGGGTGATGCTCCGGTGAGTTAGGCGACGAGCCGGGCCGCCCGCTCGCGGAGCTCCTGAGCCTCCGGGACGCCGCCGTAACGGCGCAGGCGGACGCGCATGTCCTGGAGTGCTGCCTGGACCTTCACCGAGCGGATGCCGTCGGCGCAGTCGAGGAAGTCGCGCCAGGTGGCCATGGCGCCGTCGACGTCGCCTTGGCGGAGGCGGACGCCGCCGAGGTCGGCGAGGACGATGGCGCGGGTGCGGCGGCGGTCGAGGCCGTGGATGTCGAGGGCGAGGTGGAGGTGTTCCTCGGCGGCGTCGAGGTCGCCGAGGCGGGAGAGGATCATGCCGGATTCGTGGGCCCAGCGGCCGGGGGAGTAGTGGGCGGCCCAGGAGTCGCCGGCTGCGGCGGTCGGCTTGCCGATGGCGGTCTCGGACAGGGCCAGGTGCTTGGTGGCCATGCGACGGTCGTCGTCCTGGGCGGCGGCGTTGGCGAGGGTGGCCTCGTAGTAGGCGACGGCCCGCGGGTTGTCGAGCTGGTGACCGTACTCCACGCAGGCTTCGCCGAGCTGGACGGCTTCGGCGCGATAGCCGAGGTCGACGCACTGCACGGCGAGGCCGCGGAGAGCCGTCGCAGAAAGCTCCGGATCACCGGCCTCCGCCGCCAGGCGGAAGGAGTGGGCGTAGTAGCGCTGGGCGAGGCCGCGCAGCTCTGGGGTGTCGCCCTCGTCCTGCGCCATCCAGCCGGCGAGGTGGACGAGCTGGGAGGTGGCGGCGAACAGGTCGCGGCCGGTGGCTTCGGTGAAGTGGCCCTCCAGCCAGGGGGCGACGTCTTGGGTGAGGTAGCGGACGGCCAGGTGGCGGGCGTGCCCGCCACCGAGTTCGGAGGCGGAGTCGCCGAGGGCCTTGACCATGTGCCGTACGGCGGCCACCTCGCCCTGGCCGACGCGGACCGCTCCGGGGAGGGCGGTCTTGGTTCGGCGGGTGATGCTGTCCATGTCGGGCAGGCCGAGTGCGGACAGCGCGTATCCGCTGGAGGCGAGGATGAACTCCCGGCGTTCCACGTCGCTCCTTCCCAGGTGCAGGACTGATGCAACGGTATCTGTGTGGGGTGCCGCAGGCGCGGGCTCCGAGAGGTTGATCGCTTCGGGATTCAGTGCCAGGACCTGGGCGATGTAGGGCCACCAGTGGCCGGGGGTTCGTTCGCCTTCTATCCACCGCCGGGCGTGCTGGCGCTGCAGGCGGCGCGGGTCACCGCATTCGGCGAGGCCGAGGGCACGCGCCAACTCCGAGGGCCCCCAGCCGCGTTCTTGGCAGGCCCGTTTGATCAGTTCCGCGACGGCCGGGTTCTTCGGCACCCCGTCACCCTCCCCACCTGGATTACGCGGGATTACGCAGGACTACATCCTGGGCCCTGTCCCGGGAGTGCGGCCCGTCGTTCACTGAACATCACTCTGCAGATCTCCGAATGGCTCGAATAGGCCCTGTTCAGGGCCTGTTGGCGCCTGCCCGGACACGTTGAGAGGAACCGACGGTGGCGATGCCCCCTGACAACGCACGGACCCGCACGATTCCGCTCTCGCGCCAGCCCAGTGCGGCACAAGGCTCCGCCGTCCGAGAGGCAGTCCGATGAGCCGTTCCCACGTACCCGACCCGCTGGAGACCGCCCTGAGCTGGGTGTGGGCCCTCGGCACGGCTGCCGGGCTCGCCATGGTCGGACTTCTGGCCCACACCGAGCACTCCTCCGCGCAGGTCCCGTTGGCGCAGCCGACGCTCAGCGCCGAGGACGTTCCGTTGGCCGACGGCCCCGTATAGGCACTCCGGCCCGTCCTTGCCTCTCGACCGGGGCGAGGTCGGAGCCCCATCGAGTTCTCGCCGCAGGGCGCTCACGGCGCCTTGCAGGCGTACCCGCTCGGCATCATTAGTGAAGGGAAGCCGATGTCCAGTTCGTACAACAGCGACACGTATCCCCTCCCCGTGTCGGTCGCGTTCAGCGGCCCCGACAACACAGGGAAGACCAAGCAGATCGGAATCCTCGCCCGGCGCATGGGCCCGGCCGCGACCTCAGCAGGCCCGCTCGACCACTACGACCCCCGCTGGACCGCCATCAAGGCCGACGGCATGGCCCGCTGGTGGTTCGAGACCGGCCCGGTCGAGGAGGTCGCCGACGTCCTCGCCACCTCCTACCTGGAACGCTCCCGGCACCCCTTCTCCGCGCCGGTGCGCCTGCTGGACCGGGGCATCCCGATGCTGGAGGCGTCCGTCGCCGCGACGGTCGCCGTACGGGAGGATCTGGGCGCCGAGCAGGCCGCGGACCGGGCCCGACTCCTGCTGACCTCGTATGAGACCGACCTACGTGCCGCTGAGGAGGGCGAGCACGCCCTCGTCCTCCTGCACTGCGACGACCCGGAGGAAGGTACCCGCCGGAGCCTGGCCCACGAGGTGACCGTCACCGACATCTACGCGGCGTACCAACGTCACCTCCATGAGCAGATCAACCGCCTCGTCGACGAGGGACGCTTCCCGATGGCGATCCGCATCAGCGATCGGCCGACCGTCGCCGTCCAGGACGAGGTGCGCCGGCTTCTGGCACCCCTGCACCCGGACGTTCCCGGGAAGGCTCTGGCAGGAGTGCATGTCATCGCGCTGGGCGGCATGTCGGAGAGCGGCAAGAGCACGGCTGGCGAGTACCTGCGCACCCAGCACGGCCACGCGCGCCTCAAGATCGGGTACCTCATTGAGGGCGCGGCTGGCCGGGCAGGGATACACGATCCGTACCGGCTGGGATCGGTCGTGCAGGCCGAGTTGATCGTGGACTCACTGGACCGCTTCTGCCAGGCCCACCACTTCATCGACTCCGTCAGCATCGAGTCGCTGCACGACTTCGATTCGACCGCTGAACTCGCCCGGATGCTCGGGGCCCAGCTCACCATCGCCTATCTGGACTCCTCCGAGGCCACGCGCACCCGGCGGGGCACCGTCGGCACCCAGGACGTCGTCGACCGCGACCTCATCAAAAGCGCACGAGGCGCAGACAAGATCGTCTCCATCGCCCACGAGATCATCAGCAACGACGGACCGCGCCTGGAGCTGGAGCGGCGGCTGGACCGCATCGCGCTCAACCGCCGCTGGCCGGAGCACCAACCCTCCACCATGCCGGTCAACGCACTCGGACTCCCCGTGCACCTGGAGTCCTACCTGGCGGAATTCCTCGACCGGACCACCGGCCTGCGCCCGCTGATTGACCTGCTCGCCGTCACCGGCAGCGGCGCCCGGGGCAAGTACCAGCACGGCTGGAGCGACCTCGACGTGCTTGTCGTGGCCGACACCTCCTCCCTCGACGAGATGCGCCAGATCCTCGCGGATCTGGAGACCGAACTCGGCGGGGTCAAGCTGGGCATGACCGTACTGACCCGCGCCGAGTGCCGGGCCGGCGCCATCACCTCACGACTCCTTCACGTCCTCGCTCTCATCGGCAGCGGGTCGCTGGTTCCCTTGTGGTCCACCCCCGGCCTGACTCTGCCCGCTCCGGACGCGGCCACCGACGTCGCTGCAAGCCTGCGCGACGGCATCCAGGCCGCCATCGAGATCCGCCGCCAGTTCCTCAAGGGAAGCCCCGACCTCCGCGCCCTCTACAAGGTCACTGCGCTGCTCGCGAAGATTCAGCTCCGTTTCAGTGGGATCGAGTGCCCCTCCGACAGCGACGCCCTCACCGTCCTCCTCGACGCCACACGGCAGGACACGGCCCTGGTTACCACCGCCCGCACCGAGCCGCTCGCTGCCGAAGCGCTCGCACTCCTCGTTCTCCAGGCTTGGCTGGACACCCTCCCTGGGGAGACGCGGTGAGCGCGAACGTCCGACGGTCCATGGCAACAATGGGTGTCTTCCACAAGCCGGTGGCGACCCGCGAGCGGGCCGAATACGAGGCGAGGGGATGTGTGCGGCTCGCCTCCCGCATCGCAGTTCCGGCCCTTCACGGGCAGATCGCGTTACCGGACAGGCAACTCCTCGTCTACGAGGACGTCTTCGCCACCGGCCGGTGCGAACTGCTGATGGGCGACGTGATCGCCCTCGCCGACCGCGATCCGGCCGCCCAGCTCCGCCTGGACCGCCTTGTGGACGGGGTCTGCGCCGACCTGCAAGCAGCGGCTGAGGAGACCGGGAAGAGCGTGCCGCTGGCCGAGTGCGTTCCGGACCTCTACCTCGACCGCATCCGCCCCGGTAGCCGACTGGATCGCTGGTACCTGCGACGTGGCCTGCCGCTCGCCCTGCCCCAAACCGATACGACCCTCACCCTCCGGGAGCTGGCAGACTTCACCCTCACTGCCAACGGCAGACCGCTGACGTTGAAGGTCGCCGACACCATCGACACCCTCCGCCATGCCCTGGCTCCCGACCGCCGCAGGCTCGCGGGTCTGACGCAGGGCGACCCTACGGAACCGAACATCGCCGACCCGCTGTGCTGGCTCGACTTCGAGTTCGCCGGGCGCAACACCGTCGCGGGCGAGGCCGCCAACCTGCTCTGGTACCTGATGGCCCTGGGCGGCTGGCTCGTCCCCCACTACCAGCCCGACGTGTACGCCCGCACCCTCCGTCTCGCCCTGCCGCCCCTGACCCGCCCGCGCATCGAGCACCTGGAACTGCACCGGAGCAGTCGCCACATTGATGTCCGGTACTCCTGGAACACCGGCCCCGGCCGCGCTGCTGCCATCACCCGTGCCCTGGACGGCCTTCGCAGGGAGAACAGCAGCAGTCTGGAGGAGATCCGCGCCTTCCTCGCTCTGCGCATCCTCGGGGTCATCCCGCCCTCTCGGTTGACCGGACACGACCTCTTGCTCGTCCTGATCAAACTCGCCGAGAGCCAGGACCCGCACACGACGCTCGACACCTTCTTCACCACCACACCGGCCCCTCACCCCCACCCCGGCGAACGGAGCAGCAATGTCCCTGCCCCTGCTTGAGACTCCTCTCCAGACCCGGCCGCTCCAGGGGCGCACCGCCCTCGTCACCGGCGGGGCCACCGGCATCGGCGCCGAGATCGGACGGGTGCTCGCGGCCGCCGGAGCAACCGTGGCGGTCAACCACCTCGGCCAGGACCCCGACGCCCACGCCCTCCTCGCCGCCTTCGAGCGCGCGGGCAGCCCCGGGATCGCGGTGAACGCCGACCTGACCGATCCAGACTCCGTCCAGACCATGGCCGGCCTCGTCCGTGCCGAGATCGGCCCCGTCGACATCCTGGTGAACAACGCCGGTTCTTACCCCCGCGTTGCCTGGCAGGACACCGACGAGACCGCTTGGAACTACTCCCTCGACGTGAACCTCACCGCTCACTACCGCACCTGCCACGTGCTCACCCCCGACATGATCGAACGCCGCTGGGGCCGGATCGTGAACATCGGCAGTGTCAACGCCCGCGCCGGCCGGACGAACCTCGTCGCGTACAGCACTGCGAAGGCAGGGCTGCTGGGACTGACCCGCTCCCTCGCCCGCGAACTGGGTCCGTACGGGATCTGCGTCAACACCGTCATGCCTGGGGCCATCCAGGTCGAGGCCGAGAACACCCTCCCCGCCCAGCACCGCGCGCGGCCGGAGGACCAGATCAAGCGCCAGTGTGTCCCGCGCCGTGGTCGGCCCGAGGATGTCGCGGCCCTGGTGGCGTTTCTCGTGGGCCCCTCCGCCTCGTTCATCACGGGGCAGTCCGTCCACGTCGACGGCGGCTGGCTGCTGCACTGAGACCACCAACAAGCAAGGAGACAAACCGAAATGATGGAACGAGTCCGCGCCGTCCTCGTCACTGCAGACGACACGATGCTGGTCATCCGCCGTACCCGGCCCGGCATTCCCGAATACTGGGTTCTGCCCGGCGGCGGCGTCGAACCCAGCGACGAGTCCCGGGAGGCGGCTCTCCACCGGGAGATCCACGAGGAGATCGCGGGGAAGGCCGACATCATCCGCCTCCTCCACACGATGGAGTCCGATGATGAGCGGCAGCTCTTCTACTTCGCCCGTATCGCGACTTGGTCCTTCGACGACCGCACCGGTCCCGAGTTCAGCGCCGAAGGCCGCGGTGAATACGCGCTGGAGGAGATTCCGCTGACCATGGAGGGGCTCGACGGCATCGACCTAAAGCCCGAGGAGATCGCCCACGTCCTACGGGGAGCCATCAGGGCCGGAAGCCTCGGAGTCGAGGCATCGCTCTGAGCCTTCGAGTGCGTCAGCACGCCATCAGGGCCGACTCTGAGATGACCCGGCCCTGATGGCGTCCGTACGCGCTACTGGCTTAACGTCGGCTCGATGCCGCACGCCCTGTACGTAGTAACGGAAAACGAGCCGCGCCCGCGTCTTCTCGGGTCGAGTGGCGCTGCTACTGGACCAGCCGGAGCACCGGCTTCTGTTCCTGAACGTCCAGCAGGTTCTGCACCCTCTCGCTTGTCCACGCCAGCTCATGAGCCAGTCGGGAAACCGATAGGCCCGCTTCCCTGGCAGCCAGCTCGAAGGCTTGCCGAAGCAGCGAAGGCCGTTCACCGGGGAAGTTCGAGACGGATTCGGCGGTGAAGCCCGGCTGGCCGTCGAGAGCGCGTAGACGCTGATACGTCCGGCTGGCAGTCGCGTCGGAGATCAGCCCCAGCTCGCGGCATCGGTAGACGAGCGAGTGGAGGGAGACTCCCCAGACTCCCCTGAGCTCGGCCAGGCGTGCAAGATCCATTCGCCGCGGCAGGAACGGCAGGATGCTGTCCTGGGGGGTCAGGAACTCGGCGGCGAAGGCATCAGCCTGCTTCTCCTGACGGCTGTCACCGGTGGCATCGGCGTGAAGCACAAGGTGGCCCAGCTCATGGGCGGCCGTGAACCGGTGCCGGTAGATGTCGTCGGCCCGGGCGGCGGTCAGAACGACGAGTGGCCGTGCTGCGCGGGTGGAAAAGGCGTCCACGCTCGCGGCGGAGGGATCGCTGGCAGGCGGCATGACCACCACGATCCCGTGAGACTCCATCCGCCTCACCAGATGCGTGACAGGGCCGTCGCCGAGACCCCAGCGCCTGCGAAGCTCGCGGGCAGCGGATACAGGATCGGTGGACAGCTCTTCGCCGGGATGGACCTCCCCACCGGCGAAGCCGGGCAGATCGACGAGAGGCAACTGAACCCGCTGTTCCAGCGCGTACGTAAGCTCCCAGACCTGCTCGGCGAACGCGAGCGCACGTTCCCGCTGGGACTTCGGTGTGCTGCGCAGGCTGCGGAAATGTGCCATGGAAGCGTCGAGCCGATTAGCCGGCCTCCCCAGCAGGAAGAACGTCACCGGAACCCCGAGGACCTCTGCGAGCCGGGGGATCAAGTCAGGTCGTGGCTTCGACACCCCTGTCTCGTACTGCCCCACGGCTGCAGGCGTCACCCCGAGCCCGGCCGCCACGTCCTTCTTCGTCATCTCCGCCAGACGACGAGCTTGCGTCACCCGGGTGGGATCGAAGGCATCGTAGACGGCGCGCGGCGTTGCGCCTCGTTCTTCCGTACCGGGAATGAGGTCATGCTTAATGGGTCGCATCGTCTTCGCTGCTCTGGTCCTCAATGGGTTCTGCCTCGGTCTGCACGGGTACGTGCAGGGCCTGGTCCGAGGCGGCACGAGAGGACAGCGTAAGGGTGGGTTCGATTCCTTCGGCGAAGCCGGTGTGTGCCGTGACCTGGCTCGGAATGCTGATCGGGCGCAGCGTGTACGAGGTGACCTCCTGAGGCAGGTGGAGCGGCTCGGGATCGGTGGCCCACTCCAGTTGCCGGTTCATCCCGAGCGCCGCGATGCCCCAGTACGCCTCCAAGAGCTCGGAGGCGTTGCAGGCGAAGGGAACCAGAACCAGCTGGGTGCCCTCCGGGACTGTCGCCAGAGCGCCGCGCGGCTCGGCGATCGGGATGGCCGGCCCGAAGTCGAGGTCGAACGGGTCCTGGATGTGCTTCGGCGTCGGCGCGAACGTGAAGAGCTCCTGCACCAGCCGGGACTGGCTGGGGATGCGTGCGCTACGTACGTCTGACTTGGTCTTGGAGTACCGGAACGGGTAGAGCAGCCCGTTGCCGATGAGCATCAGCTCGTACGAGAAGCCGAACGGCTTGACCGCACGGGCGCCAGGGACCTTCTTGAGTTCGTCCTGAAGCCGCTCGTACTGGTTCTCGTACCGGCTGGTGCCGTAGACGCGGGTGGTGCGGGAGGCGGCTTGTTCCTGTGCGGCCTGTGCGTTGGCCTGCATGTTGCGAAGGCCCTGCCCGACGCGACGGCGGGCATCTGCTGCGTGCTCGCCGAACACGTCGGTCGTCCACGACGACGAAGGCATACTCATGCGGACGACTCCTCGGGTCGGACTACGCATTGAAGCATTCCAGTGCGGCCCTGACTTTAGTTGATGTCGGAGATTTTGCACAAATGCTTTGGTGCTCGGCGTGTCTGTTGCCCATTCGTCACCAGCGCGGCCCCCAGGAGGCCGTGGCGCGTGGGGGAGTTCCTGGGCCATTGGCCATTGGTCCTGGTCGGTGCTCCCTGCGCAGGGAGCCGCCTGTCTTGGTCGGGCGGTAGGCGGCCGACGGAGGTGCCGGGGCACTGCCGGTGGTGCCGGCGGTCAGGTCGGCGAGGCGGTGGAGGCGCCAGGTGAGGACTTCGCTGAGGCTGGTGGCGGTGTCAGTTTCCCGTCGGGCGGTGGCTTGGGTGAGGAGAGCGGTGGGCTTGTGGCCCACGGCTTCAGCCCGCGCGAGGGTGGCGGCGAGAGCCGGCCAGCCGGGCTCCGCGAGAATCTGTTCGGCCAGCTCGGGAAGGGCCCGGCGCAGGGTGTTCTCCTGTCGGCGGCGCAGAGTCTCAGTCAGCCGTGTCCCGCGCTGCCGAAGTGTGGTCAGGGGCTCGGTGGCAGTGGCCCGGTAGGCGGGGCGAAGGTGCGTGACGGTCTGGCGGGCGGCTTCGGCCTGTTGATGGTGTTGCCGGGTGCGGTGCCAGTGCTGGGCGGCGATGACCGCGAGCAGGAGGGCGTCGAGGACGATCGTGAGGAGGGCTCCGTCCTGCGGGGCGGGCTCGCGCAGCACCGCCTTCACCGCGCAGCGGGTGGCCTGGGTCTGCTGATGCTGGGAGCGAATACGGGATCGGGAGGCGCGCTCGAAGGCGGTGGCGGCCTGGACGAGCTGCGGCCGGAGCCCGACAGGGGCTACCAGGGGAAGTGCGTCGAGGGCTTCGGCGAGGACGGTGATGTGGGCCTGTCCTGCCTCGTCCTCGTCGTGGGCGAGGTGGTCGGGCGTCTGGTCGACGGCGAGGGCGAACCGCCGCCAGGCCGAGGCGCCAGTCCGCACCGCCGGTATTGCCTCGGTGGCCGTCAGGCGTTCGGCGATCCTGGGATAGGAGAGGTCGGGGGCGAGGGTGGAACCGGAGAACCACACCGGCTCGCCCTGGGCGTTGGTGTCGTCGTTGAGGGCAATCTTGTAGCCGCGGACGTCGCCGGACGGGAAGTACTGGACGTCGACGAGGGCGCCGGTCCCCTCGATGATCCGGAAGAACTCCGCTGTGGTCGTGGCCGCCGAGACTGCGGTGCGGACTATGGTGCGCAGGTGCTCGCGGGAGGTGCGGGCGTTGCCCGTGCGGCGGGCCTTCTCCTGCTCAGCGCGGGTGGGGCGTTTGGCGGCGGTGCGGTCTCCGCGCGGCACCTGGCGGAGCCCGTATTCCTCCTCGATGGCGACGAGTTCCTTGTCGGCGCGCAGGAAGTCGTTCCAGTTCCGTGGTGGGCGTAGATTGCCCCGGACCTTGGTGGCGACGATGTGGATGTGGTCTGCGGCGTGGCGGACGGCGACCCACCGGCAGGCGTCGGGGTCGCCGTCCGGAGCGATGCCGGTGGCGTTGAGCAAGCGGCGGGCGACGGCGGCCCACTCCTCGTCCGACAGGCTTCGGTCCTCGGGTGCGGTCCGGACCGAGCAGTGCCACACATGCTCCTTCGGCGCCTTGTCACCGGCCTGCTTCACTCGCAGATCGAGGGCTGTGCTGAGTTGGGCGAGGGTGGCCTCCGGGTCGCGGCCGGGGTCGGGGGCGAAGCCGTCCCACGAGGCGACGAGGTGAGGATCGGTGTGCTCGTTGGCACGGCCGGGTCCGTAGAGGTAGTTCAGGACGCCGGGGGTCTTGTGGCCGGGCTTGACGATGTTCGCGATCAATCAGACTGCCCGGTGCTGTGTGGCGGCCGCGTCGGCGGCGGTGTCGATCGTTGTGGCTGCCTGGCGGACCAGGACCAGAACCCGCGCGGCCTCCGTCAGCACCGGCTTGTCCCCAGGGTGTGGATCGCCTCCTGCGTTGAGGCGGTGGGCGATCTGATTGACGTTCGTACCGATTCGCGCGACCTGCGTACGCAGCGCGGCAAGCTCGTCGATCAAGTCGTCCACCGCAGTGCGCCCGTCGGGCAACGCGTAGCCGCCGTGGAGGTGGGCCATGACCAGGGCCCCGACGAAGTGGGCGCCGGCCAGCCCGAGCCGCTGAGCCTCGGCCTTGATCTCACTCTTCTCCTCCACGCTGTAGCGGACATCGACGCGCTCGGTGCGCTGGACGTCCTGGCGCGCACGACGGCTGGCGACCCGGTGGAGCGCAGCCTCTTCAGCGGCCCGCACCACACCGTCGTTCGTCCTGGGAGCGCCCTCGCTCCCAGGTATCCCCGCCACCCCTGGGGCGGGCACTGTGTTGGACCGGCCCTTGGACGGTCCAACGCCATACCTTGCTCCGCCTGGTGCTTGGGGGCGATTCATCTGCTGTCTCGGTCTGCTGGGGGGTTCGTGCTGCGCGCCGTGCATAGGTCTCTTTCCGAGGTGGGAGTTGGGCGTCGAACGTTGACTGGTCGTCGGCCCTGGACGGTTGGGCTGGCCGGACTCGGCCAGGGCCTTCATGGGTGAGGGGCGAACGGGGAGGATCGCTGCATGGACCACGTCGTTGACCTCGATTCGGCCTCCGCCGAGATCACCGCGCGTCTCTCTGCCTGGAGTGCGGCGGGGCTCGCTCCTTGTCCGATCACCTGGCGGGACGGCCTTGCGCCTTGGCCGCAGCCGCTGGAGACCGACCGGACCCGTGTAAGCGATCCGGATTCGATCGGTCTGCGCATCCAGGGCAGTGATGGATGGGCCGAGCTGCACCTTGTCCTGTATCGCGGAGGCTGGGCAGACCTCGATGCGCTGACCGATAACGAGGTCCTCACCGAAGGTCCCCGGATCAGCACCCCGGCAGAGTTCGGCCGTCTCCTCGACTCCGCCGTCACACGCTTCGCCAGCACCCGTTGGCAGCTACCGGCATGAAGCGCGATGCCGGTCCGAGGGACCTGGGCACGGCTCGTTGCACACGCGGCGGGGACCGACTGCGTCGGCTGCCGGTCCCCGCTGGCCTGGTCCCGCAGCTCTGAGCCCTGAGGCGTGAGCTCGGGGGCCGACCGTATGGCGTAGACGGTCCGCACTGACCTGCGGTTTCCCTGCCTCTTCGGGGACCGGTCCCCGGATAACTCCGTCCTCTTCGGGGACCGGTCCCCGAAGAGGCAGGGGACAGGGGTGAACTTGGTGGGGACCGGTCCCCACCTGAGTCGGGGACCGGTCCCCGACTGCCCGTCAGGGGGACCGTCCCCAGCGAACCGAGCTGTGCGGGGACCGGTCCCCACTGTCCCCGCACCTCGCGGACCGGCCGGGCAGGCGAGGGCGCTACACCGTCGGGACCGGTTCATCGAGGGCTGCCAGCAGAGCTGCCAGGTGCACCTCCGACCGGGTCATTTTGGGGCTCGCTGACCCGCCACTGGGGCTGGCGGCTGAGTGGGGCGCTACTGGGGCGGGGCTCCGCTCGCGAGTGATCCACGCTCGCCAGTCGGCACCCCACGCGGCACCCGAGCGTGGAGACGCGCCGGCCCGGAAGGCCCGCCACTTGTCGTCCGCCACTCGTACGCCCTCCTCGCCAAGGCGGGTGAGGTGCCCCTCGCTCCGCAGCCAGGAGTCGCTGCCCGCGTCGATCTGCCATTGAGAGGCGGGGATGGGTGCACTGCTGCTGTACCTACTGGTTCCTATTGGTTCACTTCTGTTCTGGGGGTCGGATTCTGCTCCCCCGAGGTATCGGAATCCGGCACCCCCCGGGGTTGGATTCTGTACCCCGGGGGCGGATTCCGGACCGTCCGCATTGCTGCTGGAGGTATCGGATTCCGGTACCTCGGGGGTTAGAATCTGGCCCTCCTGATCGGTCGGATTTCGAACGTCCTCGGTCATGAAACGGGCGGCTTCGGGGAGGCGGAAATACGTTTCCCCGCGAGGCCCTTTGCGTCCGTCGAGGCGGACTATCTCGCCGCTGGCGACCAGTTTGTCCAGCGCGTCCCGAACGGCGCTGCGCGACGCGTTCGCGCGTCGCATCAGGGCTGGGACGGAGGCGTAGGCCGTGCAGGTGTGGTCGATGCAACGATCGGCGATCAAGGTGAGGACCATGCGGGCAGTGCCTTTGCTGAGGCTGTGGTCCCATACCCAGGCGCGGGCATCGTGGCTCATGGTTCGGCGGCTCCTCGAAGCAGGGGGTGGTGGCGGTGGCCGCGAATCGCCGCGACGGCGGTGCTGCCGTCGGACGGAGCTGGCGCACCGAAGGCCGATCCGGGCGGCCTTCATTTCAGCGACTGGACCAAGAAGGAAGCCACATCACCTCGCGCAAGTCCAGGGTTACTTCGCACAAAGCGAGCAGCCGACGGCGAACGCCGGCGGAACGCGGTCCAAAAACGATAGACCCGAATCGGCCGTTCACCAAGAAGTTCATGCCGATGGCGCCCGTGACCGAGTCGCCTTTGGCTTCAGGTCAGCAAAATTTGGGCCGGATCCCCAACTCCGATACTCCCGAAATCTGCTGGGAGTCGAGGCAACATAGACGCACATCGCCGGTTAACCAAACCGGCGATGCAGAGGTATCACTTACGGGATGCCGAAATAGTCCCAGCGGGGGCAGCGCGATAGCTCGCAGCGGTCGCGATGCCCGTACGTCTGCCTCATTGGGCGTGCTCCCGCATGGGTGCATCGGTTGTTGACCCGCCGCCTCGTAGAAGGAACATCCTTGCCCCGACCCGCAGTGATCACCACCCCATGGCCCGCCGACACGTGGGAGGAGGCGGTCTCGAATGGCTGACCGCCTTCTCGGCGTGGCCGAGGCAGCCGAACATCTCGGTGTCGGTGAGTGATTCATCCGTCGCCTCGTTTCCGAGCGCCGTATCCGATACGTCAAGGTCGGCAAGCACGTCCGCATCTCCGACACCGCGCTGGACGCCTACATAGAGGCGCGCACGGTCGAGCCGGTCCGTACTCGCCGCTCCGGATTCAGGGCTGCGGCCTGATGCCCCGTCCGCGTCAGAAGGCTCCGCGCCGCACATTCGGCGCGATACGACAACTGCCCTCGGGGCGCTATCAGGCCCGCTACCCCAGCACGGCCGATGACACCCTGCGGCCAGCTCCGGAAACCTTCGAGACCAGGCGCGATGCAGAGGCGTTCCTCGTCCAGGTCCAAGCGGACCAGATGCGGGGCGACTGGCTCGACCCGACCGCCGGGGAGGTCTCGTTCGCCGACTACGCCACACGCTGGATCGCGGAACGTGGCCTCGCCCCGACCACGACTGAGTTGTACCGCCGGCTGTTCCGGCTCCACCTGGAGCCGACGTTCGGCGAGATGAACGTCAACATGATCGGCCCCGCTCGGGTCAGAGCCTGGCGGGCGGAGCGGTTGTCCGCCACCGGTGCCACCACTGTGGCCAAGTCGTACCGGCTCCTCAAAGCCGTGATGGAGACCGCCGTCGAGGACGACATGCTGCGCAAGAACCCCTGCCGCATCCGCGGAGCGGGTCGAGAGGACGCGGACGAGCGGCCGGTGGCGACGGTCGAGCAGGTCTTCGCCGCGGCAGATGTGGTCGGTCTGCGCTGGCGCCTCATGGTTCTGCTCGGTGCCTTCGCCTCGATGCGGCCCGAGGAACTCGCCGAGCTCCGGCGGCGGGACGTGGACCTCGACTCCGGCGCGCTCTGGGTTCGCCGTGCCGCACCGGAGCTCAATACAGGGCGCCGTGTGATCGGCGCTCCCAAGTCCCGGGCGGGCCGACGAGAGATCGTGCTGCCGTCATTCCTCCACGAGGACGTCCGTCGGCACCTGGAGTGGTTCGCCCAGCCGGGTCCGGACGGGCTCGTCTTCGTCGGCGAGAGGGGGGCGGTACTGCGCGGCACCACGTTCGGCCGCAAGTGGCGCAGGGCCCGGGACAAGGTGGGGCTGCCCGAAGGCTTCCGCTTCTACGACCTACGGCACACGGGCAACACGCTGGCGGCCGACACCGGTGCCAAGCTCAAGGACCTCATGGTCCGAGCCGGCCAGTCATCCGAGCGCGCGCAACTGATCTATCAGCACTCCACCAAGGAGCATCAGCGCAGGCTCGCCGCCAACATCGATCTCGACGTGCGCCGCCAACAGTCGGCTGCAGCCTCGGGGCGTGGTGGGGCGACCGTTCACCCGCTGGTGCCACGTCCGCCCGGACCGTCCGCCCCACGGGCTGCGCGGCGTTGATCGCGCAGGAGCAGACAGTCCGCACTGTGCGTGTGACGCAGGGCACTTGGAAGGGATCTCGCGATGCGGGACCCGGTAGTGGAGCGCTCGCCCTCAGGGGTGACGGATCCACTATTGATGCAGATGGGAAGGGTCGTTATGGCACGCGAATGGCACGAGCCCTAAAAATGGTCTAGACAACAAACAAGGCCCAGGTCGCTGACCTGGGCCTTCGTCATGGAGCGGGTGACGAGAATCGAACTCGCGCTCTGAGCTTGGGAAGCTCATGTTCTACCATTAAACTACACCCGCGAAGCGCGCCGCTATCGGCAGTGCATCGCCCCACACTCTACCCCATGCCAGGCCCCCGGTGCGTGCGCCGTGGGGTCCGTGTGGCGTGGTGCGGGGTGGACGCGGTGGTGAGGGGCGGGAGTTGGGGGCGTAGCGTGGGCGGGCGGAGTGCCGCGTGGAGCGGCGTCCTGTTCATCCCCTAATGTGGCGGTCTCGTCCATGGCTGGTTGGGGAAGGGACTTGATGGAGTCGATGGAGCGCACCGTCGTCCGCTGTGCCGAAGGGCACGTTTTCGCTACCTCGTCGTTCCCGATGCAGCAGCTCGGGTCCGGCCGGATCGGCCCCGGGCGGTTGCTGCGCTGTCCGCGCTGTGCGCGGTTGAGGCAGGCCGTTCCGGTGGTGTTCGAGCGACGGTAGGGAGCGAGGGGGCAGGCGCGCGGGCAGTCCGGTTGGGGTGGGCTCGCGCGTTCTGCGTATCCTCGGGACGTGCTTCTCTCAGATAAGGACCTCCGGGCCGAGATCGATGCCGGGCGGGTTCGCATTGACCCGTTCGACGCTTCGATGGTGCAGCCCTCGAGCATCGATGTGCGGCTGGACCGCTACTTCCGGGTGTTCGAGAACCACCGTTATCCGCATATCGACCCCGCCGTCGAGCAGGTGGACCTGACCCGTCAGGTGGAGCCCGAGGGCGACGAGGCGTTCATCCTCCACCCCGGGGAGTTCGTGCTGGCGTCGACGTACGAGGTCATCTCGCTGCCCGATGATCTCGCCTCCCGGCTGGAGGGCAAGAGCTCACTGGGGCGGCTCGGGCTCGTGACGCACTCGACCGCCGGGTTCATCGACCCCGGTTTCTCCGGCCATGTGACGCTGGAGCTGTCGAATCTGGCGACGCTGCCGATAAAGCTGTGGCCGGGTATGAAGATCGGGCAGCTGTGCATGTTCCGGCTGAGTTCCCCGTCGGAGTACCCGTACGGCTCCGAGCGGTACGGATCCCGTTACCAGGGCCAGCGGGGCCCGACCGCCTCGCGTTCGTTCATGAACTTCCATCGGACGCAGGTGTGATGCGGTATGGCTGGTGAGGCGCGGGAGAACCTGACGTACGAGGGCTTCGGGCGGGCCGTGCGGGAGCTGGCCCAGGCGGTCGCGGACGACGGTTACGAGCCGGACGTCGTGCTCAGCATCGCGCGGGGCGGGGTCTTCGTCGCGGGTGGTCTGGCCTACGCGCTGGACTGCAAGAACATTCACCTGGTGAACGTCGAGTTCTACACCGGTGTCGGCACCACGCTGGACATGCCCGTCATGCTGGCGCCCGTTCCGAACGCCATCGACTTCACAAGGAAGAAGGTCCTGATCGCCGACGACGTGGCGGACACCGGCAAGACGCTGAAGCTGGTCCGCGACTTCTGCATCGACCATGTCGCCGAGGTGCGCAGTGCGGTCATCTACGAGAAGCCGCAGTCGCTCGTGAAGTGCGAGTACGTGTGGAAGAAGACCGAGCGGTGGATCAACTTCCCGTGGAGCGTCGAGAAGCCCGTCGTACGCCGTGAGGGCCAGGTCTTCGACGCGTAGGCGGGCGAGAGCGCGCAGGCGGGCGAGAACCCGCACGCACACGTCGCGGGACGCACGTACGCGCGCATGAGGGAGGGCCCCGGTCCGGCCGGGGCCCTCCCTCATGCGCGTGCGGTCAGATGGTGCCGAGCTTGATGATCGAGAGCAGCGCGATCAGCTGGATCGCGGAAGCGCCCAGCGCCTTCGGCCACGGCAGGTCGTGCGACTTGCTCACCATGGAGGTGAACAGCGCGCCGGCGGCCAGCCAGGTGACCCAGCCGAGAAGCTGGACGAGGGAGTTCTCGCCGCCCAGGAACAGGGCGAAGATCAGGCGGGGCGCGTCCGTGATCGACATGATCAGCATCGACAGGCCCACGGTCGGCTGCCAGGCCCCCGTGCCGCCGAGCTGGCGGGCCAGGGTGTGGGTGACGGCGCCGAGGACGAGGCCGCCGACGACGAAGCCGACGCCCGTGAAGATGACGTACGGGGCGGCCGTCGACACCTCCGCGTGGATCGCCTCGTCGCGGGCCTGGTCGAAGCCGAAGAGGGCGAGCAGCCCGTACACGAACGTGACGACGATCGCGGGGCCCCAGACGGGGTAGTCGCGCATCTGCCAGAACGTCGGCCCGGGGCGCAGCACCACACCGCTCAGCAGCTGCTTCCAGGGCAGCCGGGGGCCGGCGGGCTGGGCGGGGGGCTGGTCGGCCTGGTAGGTGTTCCCGTCGCCGTACGGGTCCTCGCCGATGCTGAACGCCTGGGTGTGACCCGGGGCGTTGGCGTACGGGTCCTGCTGCGGCGGCTGGTGGTAGGGGTCGCCGAAGTACTCCGGCTCGCCGTGTCCGCCGCCCTGTCCGCCGCCGCCGTGCCCGCCTCCGCCCGGGTGCCCGCCGCCCCCGTGCCCGCCGCCGTACGGGGTGCCCTGGGGGCCGCCGTGCGGTGCGCCGCCGCCCGAGGGGGGCCACGACTGGCGGCCGTACGGCGGCGGTGATGCCTGCGTGCCGTACGGCTGTTGCTGCTGCGGGTGTTGTTGCGGTGTGCGGTTGTCCCGGCCGCGTCCGATCCTGAATCCAGCCACGTGTCGAACGTACCTGGTCCGCGCGGGTGGGGGGTGGGGGCCGGGGGAACAGGGCGGCCATTGCGGCCTAGCTGTGACATCCCCTAGGGGGACCCTGGGGGGTCCGCCCACCCCCGGCGGTGGTCCTGACCCCCGGCCGCCGGGCCCGTTCCGCGTCGTACACGCGGAAGCGGCCGGTCCTGCCCCCGAGGCAGGTCCGGCCGCTTCCGTGCGGGTGGGAGGACTACTTGACGGGCTCGGGCTCCGGCACGTCCGCCGCCTCTGCCTCGCCCGAGGGGTCGGCGGGTGTCTTCACCGACTCCAGCAGCAGCTGGGAGACGTCGACGACCTGGACCGACTCCTTCGCCTGGCCGTCGTTCTTCTTGCCGTTGACCGAGTCGGTCAGCATGACGAGGCAGAACGGGCAGGCCGTGGAGACGATGTCGGGGTTGAGGGAGAGGGCTTCGTCGACGCGCTCGTTGTTGATGCGCTTGCCGATCCGCTCCTCCATCCACATCCGCGCGCCGCCGGCGCCGCAGCAGAAGCCGCGCTCCTTGTGGCGGTGCATCTCCTCGTTCCGCAGACCCGGCACCTTCGCGATGATCTCGCGCGGGGGCGTGTAGATCTTGTTGTGGCGGCCCAGGTAGCAGGGGTCGTGGTAGGTGATCAGACCCTCGACCGGTGTCACCGGGACCAGCTTGCCCTCGTCCACCAGGTGCTGGAGGAGCTGGGTGTGGTGGATGACCTCGTACTCGCCGCCGAGCTGCGGGTACTCGTTGGCGATCGTGTTGAAGCAGTGCGGGCAGGTGGCGACGATCTTCTTCGTCGACTTCGCCTTCTTCGTCGAGTCGTCCACGCGGCCGTCCTCGTCGAGGGACTCACCGAACGCCATGTTCAGCATCGCGACGTTCTCCTGGCCGAGCTGCTGGAACAGCGGCTCATTGCCCAGCCGACGGGCGGAGTCACCGGTGCACTTCTCGTCGCCGCCCATGATCGCGAACTTGACGCCCGCGATGTGCAGAAGCTCCGCGAAGGCCTTCGTCGTCTTCTTGGCCCGGTCCTCCAGGGCGCCCGCGCAGCCGACCCAGTACAGGTAGTCGACCTCGCCGAGGTCCTCGACGTCCTTGCCGACGATCGGGACCTCGAAGTCGACCTCCTTGGTCCACTCCACGCGCTGCTTCTTCGCGAGACCCCAGGGGTTGCCCTTCTTCTCCAGGTTCTTGAGCATCGTGCCCGCCTCGGACGGGAACGCGGACTCGATCATCACCTGGTAGCGGCGCATGTCGACGATGTGGTCGATGTGCTCGATGTCGACCGGGCACTGCTCCACACACGCACCGCAGGTGGTGCAGGACCACAGCACGTCAGGGTCGATGACCCCGTTCTCCTCGAGCGTGCCGACGAGGGGGCGCTCGGCCTCGGCCAGGGCGGCCGCGGGGACGCCCGCGAGCTGCTCGGCCGTGGCCTTCTCGTTGCCCTCCATGTCCTTGCCGCCGCCGGCCAGCAGGTACGGGGCCTTGGCGTGCGCGTGGTCGCGCAGGGACATGATCAGGAGCTTCGGCGAGAGGGGCTTGCCGGTGTTCCAGGCGGGGCACTGCGACTGGCAGCGGCCGCACTCGGTGCACGTGGAGAAGTCGAGGATGCCCTTCCAGGAGAACTGCTCGACCTGGGAGACGCCGAAGGTGTCGTCCTCGCCGGGGTCCTCCCAGTCGATCTCCTTGCCGCCCGAGGTCATCGGCTGGAGCGCGCCGAGCGCGACCGCGCCGTCGGCGTTCCGCTTGAACCAGATGTTCGGGAATCCGAGGAAGCGGTGCCAGGCGACACCCATGTTGGTGTTGAGCGAGACCGTGATCATCCAGATCAGCGAGACGCCGATCTTGATCATGGCGGTGAAGTAGATGAGGTTCTGCAGCGTCCCGAGCGCGAGGCCCTTGAAGGCGAGCACCAGGGGGTACGAGACGAAGTACGCGGCCTCGTAGCCCTCGACGTGGTGGATCGCGCCCTCGAGGCCGCGCAGGGTCAGGATGGCCAGGCCGATGGCCAGGATGACGTACTCGACGAAGTACGCCTGCCAGGCCTTGGAACCGGCGAAGCGGGACTTGCGCCCGGCGCGGGAGGGCAGGTTCAGCAGCCGGATGGCCATCAGCGTGACGATGCCGAGCACCGTCATGATGCCGATGAACTCGATGTACAGCTCGAACGGCAGCCAGCCGCCGACGATCGGGAGGACCCAGTCGGCCTGGAAGAGCTGTCCGTACGCCTGGAGCAGCGTCGGCGGCAGGGTCAGGAAGCCGATCGCGACGAACCAGTGTGCGAAGCCGACGATGCCCCATCGGTTCATCCGGGTGTGGCCGAGGAACTCCTTGACCAGGGTGATCGTGCGCTGCTTGGGGTCGTCGGTGCGGCTGCCTGCCGGGACCGGCTGTCCGAGGCGGACGAACCGGTAGATCTGCGCGACGGCTCGGGCGATGAGCGCAACGCCGACGACAGTCAGCACCAGCGACACGATGATCGCGGCGAGTTGCATGTGGGGCTCCTCGGGCCTGCGAGGGTGGGATCCAGCGGGACAAGCGATTACTAAGCAGTAACTTAATCAGTCTGTGCTGACACTATCCACTTATTCCGCCACGCTGTAGTTGGGCAGGCGGTGATCTGTGTCGCTCAGGCGGTCCTTTCCCTGCCGGGTCAGGGCGCGGAACTCCGTGCGCAGGTGGATCCGCACGGACCGCGCCATGATCGCCAGGTCCGGCCAGGTTCCATGATGCTCCGCGTAGTGCGCGTCGAGCAGGGCGGGTTCGTCCCAGGGCATACCGGAGCGCGCCTGGACCTGTGCCAGCCCGGTCAGGCCGGGTCTCAGCTCCCGGCGCCACCGGCCGGCCGCCGCCTCGAGAAGGGCCGGATCGTCCGGGGCCAGGGGCGGCGGGCCGACCAGCGAGAGCTGTCCGCGTACGACGTGGACGAGCCGTGACAGCAGGTCCAGACGGAATCTGCGGGTGCGCAGCGAACACAGCTCGAAGGGGTGGCCGCCGAGGCCGGTCCGGATCTCGCGCCGCAGGACGCCCCCGGGGTCGCGGGGGTGCCGTACGGCGAGGGCGAGGGCGGCGAGGGCGAGCGCCGGGGCGGCGAGGGCCAGGAGTGCCGAGCCGAGTACGAGGTCGAGGGACCGCTTGACGGTCACCGCCTCCAGGATCTCGGCGGCCCGGCCGAGAGTGCGGCCGGCCGCCCGGACGGCCGCCTGTGCGGCGGGATGCCGTCTCCTTCGTGGCGCAGTCTGTTTTGCGTTCCGCATGGGTGCCTGCCCGGGATCGGTGACGTGCCGTTATGACCGTCTCGCTGCATTTTGTGACAGAACGATCCCATGGTGCGAAGGTGGGTGGGGGGTGCGGGGCGCGCGGTGCGGCCGGTGTCGCGGCCGGAGGTCCGTCCCCGTCGCCGCCAGGCCTGCACCGTCGGGCCGTAAACCCGGAAAATGCCTGCTCATGGCGGGTGCGAGCACATAAGTTGAGCGTAAGTGGCTCAGGTCCTTTGACTCCGGGCCGGGTGTCGTGCATCCTTGAGTCAGATCCACTCAAGTAGTCAGTTGGAGGAATCGAAATGGCACGTGCGGTCGGCATCGACCTGGGCACGACTAACTCCGTCGTCAGCGTTCTCGAAGGCGGCGAGCCCACCGTCATCACCAACGCCGAAGGCGCCAGGACCACGCCGTCCGTCGTCGCCTTCGCGAAGAACGGCGAGGTGCTCGTCGGCGAGGTCGCCAAGCGTCAGGCGGTCACCAACGTCGACAGGACGATCCGTTCGGTCAAGCGCCACATGGGCACCGACTGGAAGATCGAGCTCGACGGCAAGAACTTCAACCCGCAGCAGATGAGCGCCTTCATCCTGCAGAAGCTGAAGCGCGACGCCGAGGCGTACCTGGGCGAGAAGGTCACCGACGCGGTGATCACCGTTCCGGCGTACTTCAACGACTCCGAGCGTCAGGCGACGAAGGAGGCCGGCGAGATCGCGGGCCTGAACGTCCTGCGCATCGTCAACGAGCCGACGGCCGCCGCGCTGGCGTACGGGCTCGACAAGGACGACCAGACGATCCTCGTCTTCGACCTCGGTGGCGGCACCTTCGACGTGTCCCTCCTGGAGATCGGCGACGGCGTCGTCGAGGTGAAGGCCACCAACGGTGACAACCACCTCGGTGGTGACGACTGGGACCAGCGGGTCGTCGACTACCTGGTGAAGCAGTTCGCCAACGGGCACGGCGTGGACCTGTCCAAGGACAAGATGGCTCTCCAGCGTCTCCGCGAGGCCGCGGAGAAGGCGAAGATCGAGCTCTCGTCCTCGACCGAGACCACGATCAACCTGCCCTACATCACGGCGTCGGCCGAGGGCCCGCTGCACCTGGACGAGAAGCTCACGCGCTCGCAGTTCCAGCAGCTCACCGCGGACCTCCTGGACCGCTGCAAGAACCCGTTCCACAACGTCATCAAGGACGCGGGCATCCAGCTCTCCGAGATCGACCACGTCGTTCTCGTCGGTGGCTCGACCCGTATGCCGGCCGTCGCCGAGCTCGTCAAGGAGCTCACGGGCGGCCAGGACGCCAACAAGGGTGTGAACCCGGACGAGGTCGTCGCCATCGGCGCCTCGCTCCAGGCCGGTGTCCTCAAGGGCGAGGTCAAGGACGTCCTGCTCCTCGACGTGACCCCGCTGTCCCTCGGTATCGAGACCAAGGGAGGGATCATGACCAAGCTCATCGAGCGCAACACCACGATCCCGACCAAGCGGTCCGAGATCTTCACGACGGCCGAGGACAACCAGCCGTCCGTGCAGATCCAGGTCTACCAGGGCGAGCGCGAGATCGCGGCGTACAACAAGAAGCTCGGGATGTTCGAGCTCACCGGCCTGCCGCCGGCCCCGCGGGGCGTGCCGCAGATCGAGGTCGCGTTCGACATCGACGCCAACGGCATCATGCACGTGGCCGCCAAGGACCTCGGCACCGGCAAGGAGCAGAAGATGACCGTCACCGGCGGCTCCTCGCTGCCGAAGGACGAGGTCAACCGGATGCGCGAAGAGGCCGAGCAGTACGCCGACGAGGACCACCGCCGTCGTGAGGCCGCGGAGTCCCGCAACCAGGGCGAGCAGCTCGTCTACCAGACGGAGAAGTTCCTCAAGGACAACGAGGACAAGGTCCCCGGTGACGTGAAGACGGAGGTGGAGACCGCGCTCACCGAGCTGAAGGAGAAGCTCAAGGGCGAGGACACCGCCGAGATCCGTACCGCCACCGAGAAGGTCGCGGCCGTCTCCCAGAAGCTGGGCCAGGCGATGTACGCCAACACCCAGACCGAGGGTGCGGCCCCGGGCGCCGGTGCGCCGGGTGACGGCCAGGCCAAGGCCGACGACGACGTCGTCGACGCCGAGATCGTGGACGACGAGAAGGACCAGAAGGGCGGTGCGGCGTGACCGAGGAGACTCCGGGCTTCGACGAGAAGCCTGACGTCCCCTCCGGCGCCAACTCCGACGACGCCGAACCGACGGCCGCCACCCCCTCCGAGGAGGAGGCGGCGGCCCCGGCCGGGGACGTACAGCAGACAGTGGCTCTGACAGCCCAGCTGGACCAGGTCCGCACCGCGCTCACCGAGCGCACGGGCGACCTGCAGCGGCTTCAGGCCGAGTACCAGAACTACCGTCGCCGTGTGGAGCGCGACCGGGTCCAGGTCAAGGAGGTCGCGGTCGCGGGCCTGCTGTCCGAGCTCCTGCCCGTGCTCGACGACGTCGGGCGCGCGCGGGACCACGGCGAGCTCGTCGGCGGCTTCAAGTCGGTGGCCGAATCCCTGGAGACGGTCGTCGCGAAGCTGGGACTCCAGCAGTTCGGCAAGGAGGGTGAGCCCTTCGACCCGACGATCCACGAGGCCCTGATGCACTCGTACGCGCCGGACGTCACGGAGACGACCTGCGTGGCGATCCTGCAGCCTGGGTACCGCATCGGGGAGCGCACGATCCGCCCCGCCCGGGTGGCCGTGGCCGAGCCGCAGCCGGGTGCCACGCCCGCGGCGGCCAAGGAAGAGAAGGCAGACGACGAGGAGAGCGGTGGCACCGAAGAGGTCTGACATCACGTCCGACCACTGCGGTGCACACCGACGGGGCGTGCGGCCGGCCGACTGGCCGGCCGCACGGCCGATCGTCCGGAAGGAGGGACGTCGATGAGCACGAAGGACTTCGTCGAGAAGGACTACTACAAGGTTCTCGGCGTCCCCAAGGACGCCACCGACGCCGAGGTCAAGAAGGCGTACCGGAAGCTCGCCCGCGAGTTCCACCCGGACGCCAACAAGGGCGACTCCAAGGCCGAGGAGCGCTTCAAGGAGATCTCCGAGGCGAACGACGTCCTCGGTGACCCCAAGAGGCGCAAGGAGTACGACGAGGCGCGCGCCCTCTTCGGCAACGGGGGCTTCCGGGCGGGTCCCGGTGGTGCGGGCGGCAACTTCAACTTCGACCTGGGCGACCTCTTCGGGGGAGCGCCCGGGGGTGGCGGTCAGGGCGGCGGCGCCGGTGGCTTCGGCGGCGGTGGTCTGGGTGACGTCTTCGGCGGACTCTTCAACCGGGGCGGTGCGGGCACCCGTGTCCAGCCCCGCCGCGGCCAGGACATCGAGTCCGAGGTGACGCTCAGCTTCACGGAGGCCGTCGACGGGGCCACGGTCCCGCTCCGGATGTCCAGCCAGGCCCCCTGCAAGGCCTGCTCGGGCACCGGTGACAAGAACGGCACACCGAGGGTCTGCCCGACCTGTGTCGGCACCGGGCAGGTGTCGCGCGGGACCGGCGGCGGATTCTCGCTCACGGACCCCTGCGTGGACTGCAAGGGCCGCGGGCTCATCGCCCAGGATCCCTGTGACGTCTGCAAGGGCAGCGGCCGGGCGAAGTCGGCGCGCACCATGCAGGTGCGGATCCCGGCGGGCGTCCTGGACGGGCAGCGGATCAGGCTGCGCGGCAAGGGCAGCCCCGGCGAGCGTGGCGGCCCGGCGGGTGACCTCTACGTCGTCGTCCACGTCGACGCCCACCCGGTCTTCGGCCGCAGGGGCGACAACCTCACGGTCACCGTGCCCGTCACCTTCGCGGAGGCGGCGCTCGGCGGTGAGGTGAAGGTCCCCACGCTCGGCGGACCGCCCGTCACCCTGAAACTCCCGCCCGGCACGCCGAACGGGCGTACGATGCGGGCCCGCGGCAAGGGTGCCGTGCGCAAGGACGGAACCAGGGGCGACCTGCTGGTCACCGTCGAGGTCGCCGTGCCCGGCGATCTCGGCGCGGAGGCTCAGGAGGCCCTGGAGGCCTACCGGAAGGCGACCGCGGGGGAGGACCCGCGGGCGGAGCTGTTCCAGGCTGCGAAGGGAGCTTGAGATGGACGGCCGTCGACGTAATCCGTACCAGCTGACGGACGAATCACCTGTCTACGTGATCTCGATCGCGGCCCAGCTCTCGGGCCTGCATCCGCAGACGCTGCGGCAGTACGACCGTCTCGGCCTGGTCTCGCCCGACCGTACGGCGGGACGCGGCCGGCGCTACTCCGCGCGGGACATCGAACTGCTGCGTACGGTGCAGCAGTTGTCGCAGGACGAGGGCATCAACCTCGCGGGTATCAAGCGCATCATCGAGCTGGAGAACCAGGTCGCCGCGCTCCAGCAGCGCGTCGCCGAGCTCTCGGCGGCCGTGGACGGCGCGGCCGTGGCCATGCAGCAGCGCGAGGCCCAGGTGCACGCCTCCTACCGGCGCGACCTCGTTCCGTACCAGGACGTGCAGCAGGCCGGTGCGCTGGTGGTCTGGCGGCCCAAGAGGCCGAAGGACTGAGACAGCCGTACAGGGCCCGCTCCCGGGGTTTCACGCCCGGGGGCGGGCCCTTGCGCGTGTGGGGCCCACGGGTGCGGCAGCGCGCCCCGTACGGCCCGGAGGACGGCCTCCGGGCCGTACGGGGCGCCCTGGGCCCCGGAGGCCTCGGGTCGGAGCCGTCGGATCAGGAGTCCTGGTCCAGGATCCCCGAGCGGGCGATCAGATAGCCGAGCTGGGCGCGGCTCGTGCTGCCCAGGGTGGCCGACAGCTTGGCCACGTGGGCCCGGCAGGTGCGGACGTTCATGCCGAGGCGACGTGCGATGGAGTCGTCCACGTGCCCCTCGACGAGGAGCTGGGCGATGGAGCGCTGAACACCGCTGATTCCCGCGGGAGTCGGCTCGTACTTGATCTCTTCGAGCAGGGGGGCCGCCCTGGTCCACAGCTGCTCGAAGACCTTGGCGAGGTACTCGACCAGCCCGGGGTGGCGTAGCTCCAGGGCGACCATGCGGTCGTCCTGGGCGGGTATGAAGGCGACGCTGCGGTCGAAGACGATCAGGCGTTCGATGAGTTCTTCGAGGGTGCGTATCTCCACGTGGTCGCCGGCCATGCGCTCGGCGTAGGCGAGCGTGCTCTGGCTGTGGCGCGCGGTGTGCTGGTAGAGGGTGCGTATCCGCACGCCGCGGTGCACGACCGACAGTCCGCGTTCGAGGGACTTGCTGAGGCTGTCCTCGGGCCTCCCGCCGCCCGGCTGGACCGTGAGGACCTCGGAGCGGCATTCGGCGGTCGCCAGGTCCAGGGACGCGTTGATCCGGTTGACGCCCTCGAGCACGGTGATGGCGTGCGTGGTGGACGGACCCTGGGCGCTGATGTCCATGAACGGCTCGAAACACTCGGCCAGCGCCAGGGAGTGCCGCCGCCGTTCCTGGATCTCGCGCTCGATGGGATGCATGTGCTGGGCCAGCACGGCCGACGGGGCGACCGGGCGCAGCCAGTCCGTGGCGTCCGGATCGGGATGCAGGAGGGCGAACTCGATCAGGCAGGGGGCGGGTTCGACCTCGGCGCGGGCGATCCGCCCGGTACGCAACGCGATGGCGTAAAGGCGAGCTCCGTCTTCACACAGATCGGCGATCCCATGAGGATGTACCGGTTTTGCGGTACTTGCGCTCATATCTCCACCCCCCAGCTTCCTGCTCTTACAGGAACATGATGCATCGACTCGGTGGTGTTCGAGTGCCCAGGTGAGACATCGTCTTCAGTGCGGGGGAGAAGAATCCACAAGTGAGGACGAAGCCGACTATGTACAAGCGAATGCTTCGCTCGGCGCTTGCCGCCTCGTTCGTCGCGGCCATGGGTTTCGGGCTGTCGAGCGCGGGCGACATCGGCTGGAGCAGCGAGGCGACTGCTGCGCCGGGTGACATCGGCTGGAACGTGCAGGCAGCCACGCCGAAGGACATCGGCTGGATCGCTCCCCAGGGCGACCGGGGGGACATCGGCTGGTCCGCCCAGGGCGACATCGGCTGGAACGCTGCTCCGGCCCGCACAGTCGCATGACCACCCCTCCGGACGACCGCACCTTCCGGCGGGAGATGGCTACGGCGTATCGGTCAGGGTGGCACTTCATCGATCTGCTCACGGCCCTCACCCGGCAGGGCGATTCGTTGATGGTCACCCTGTTCGGCGAGCCGATCGTCGTCGTGATGGAAACGGATGAGGACATCCGCGCCTATCGCTGCCTCCGCCGGCCGCGGGGAGCCCCGCAACCGGTCCGCTGTGCCGTGAGGTACGGCATGATTTTCGTCAATCTCGATCAGCGCGACCATGAGCTGTTCGAACAAGAAGCCATTTCCGCCACCCCCCGCAGCGCCTGAACGATTCCCCCGTCGTTCCATATCGTTCAGGCGCTTCCCCCACACAACGGCGCCATCGTGACCTGAACACGATGGCGCCGTTGTGCTGTCCGGAACCGTAAACCGGAACCCGGCGGGTAAGGGAAGGGAAAAGGAAAGGGAAAGAGCGACGGAGGGCGAAAGGCGCGCAAAGGCGGAGGGGAAAGGGTTCAGCCCCTTCCGAGCGCCCTGTCCACGGCGATCTCGATGACGACCCGGTTCGGGTTCGGCCTCGGCGTGCGCTCGTACCGCTCCGCGTAGCGGCGTACGGCGTCGTCCACCTCGCCGGGCTCCGTGCGGACCACCGCGCGGCCCTCCAGGGTCGCCCAGCGGCGCCCCTGCATCTGGCAGACGGCGACCCGTGCCCCCTCCGGGCCGGCGGCCAGGACGTGGGCGACCTTCCGGCTGTGTCCGTCGGTGATGACGCGCGCCGTGAGCGTCTCGGGGTCGTACGTCACGCCGACCGGCACCACGTGCGGGGTCCCGTCGGGCCGCGGCGTCGTCAGCGTGCATACGTGGCGCTCCCGCCAGAAGGCGAGGTACTCGGGTCCGGGGTTGCGTACGTCAGGCATGGGGTCAGCCTAGGGAGAGGAGGTGCGAAGGGCCACGGTGGAGGCGACGTTCAGGCTTGAGTGGAATAGACTCAACTTTCTACTCGTTGTGAGAGTCATAGCTGCCAGGCCGGAAACACCAGCACGAGGAGGAGACAGCGCCCGTGGACGCCGAGCTGACCAACAAGAGCCGGGACGCCCTCAACACGGCCACCAGCAGGGCCGTCAAGGACGGGCACCCCGATCTGACCCCCGCCCACCTGTTGCTCGCCCTGCTCGCCGGTGAGGACAACGCGAACATCACCGACCTGCTGGCGGCCGTCGAGGCCGACCAGGTGGCCGTGCGCGCGGAGACCGAACGGCTCCTCGGCGCCCTGCCGAGCGTCACCGGGTCGACCGTGGCGCCGCCGCAGCCAAGCCGTGAGCTGCTCGCCGTGCTCGCCGACGCGGACCAGCGGGCCAAGGAACTCGGGGACGACTACCTCTCCACCGAGCACCTGCTGATCGCCGTCGCCGCGAAGGGCGGCCGCGCGGGTGAGATCCTCGACGGACAGGGTGCCGGTGCCGAGGAGCTGCTGGACGCCTTCGAGAAGAGCAGGGGAGGGCGCCGGGTGACCACTCCCGACCCCGAGGGCCAGTACAAGGCCCTGGAGAAGTTCGGCACCGACTTCACGGCCGCCGCACGCGAGGGCAAGCTGGACCCGGTGATCGGCCGGGACCAGGAGATCCGCCGCGTCGTACAGGTGCTGTCGCGCCGGACGAAGAACAACCCGGTGCTCATCGGCGAGCCCGGCGTCGGCAAGACGGCCGTCGTCGAGGGTCTCGCCCAGCGCATCGTCAAGGGTGACGTCCCCGAGTCCCTGAGGAACAAGCGGCTCGTCTCCCTGGACCTCGGTGCGATGGTCGCGGGCGCCAAGTACCGCGGCGAGTTCGAGGAGCGCCTCAAGACCGTCCTCTCCGAGATCAAGGAGAGCGACGGCCAGATCATCACGTTCATCGACGAGCTGCACACCGTGGTCGGCGCGGGCGCCGGCGGTGACTCGGCGATGGACGCGGGCAACATGCTCAAGCCGATGCTGGCCCGCGGTGAGCTCCGCATGGTGGGCGCCACCACGCTGGACGAGTACCGCGAGCGCATCGAGAAGGACCCCGCCCTGGAGCGCCGGTTCCAGCAGGTCCTGGTCGCCGAACCGTCCGTCGAGGACACCATCGCGATCCTGCGCGGTCTCAAGGGCCGCTACGAGGCCCACCACAAGGTGCAGATCGCGGACTCCTCGCTGGTGGCCGCCGCGACCCTCTCCGACCGCTACATCACCTCCCGCTTCCTCCCCGACAAGGCGATCGACCTGGTCGACGAGGCGGCTTCCCGGCTCCGTATGGAGATCGACTCCTCGCCTCTGGAGATCGACGAGCTCCAGCGTGCCGTCGACCGCCTGCACATGGAGGAACTGGCTCTCAAGAACGAGTCCGACGAGGGCTCCAAGCAGCGCCTGGAGAAGATCCGCCGCGACCTCGCGGACAAGGAGGAGGAGCTTCGCGGCCTGACCGCCCGCTGGGAGAAGGAGAAGCGGGGCCTCAACCGCGTGGGTGAGCTCAAGGAACGTCTGGACGATCTGCGGGGTCAGGCCGAGCGCGCCCAGCGCGACGGCGACTTCGACACCGCCTCCAAGCTCCTGTACGGGGAGATCCCCGGTCTGGAGCGGGAGCTGGCCGAGGCGGCCGAGGCCGAGGCCGAGCAGGAGGCGGCCAAGGACACCATGGTCAAGGAGGAGGTCGGGCCGGACGACATCGCCGATGTCGTCGGTGCGTGGACCGGCATTCCGGCCGGCCGGCTCCTGGAGGGCGAGACCCAGAAGCTCCTGCGCATGGAGTCCGAGCTGGGCAGGCGGCTGATCGGCCAGACGGAGGCCGTGCGCTCCGTCTCGGACGCCGTACGCCGCACCCGCGCGGGGATCGCCGACCCGGACCGTCCCACCGGTTCGTTCCTCTTCCTCGGGCCGACCGGTGTCGGCAAGACCGAGCTGGCGAAGTCCCTGGCGGACTTCCTGTTCGACGACGAGCGGGCCATGGTCCGGATCGACATGAGCGAGTACGGGGAGAAGCACAGCGTCGCCCGGCTCGTCGGTGCTCCGCCCGGCTACGTCGGCTACGAGGAGGGCGGCCAGCTCACCGAGGCGGTGCGCCGCCGTCCGTACAGCGTCGTCCTGCTGGACGAGGTGGAGAAGGCCCACCCCGAGGTCTTCGACGTCCTGCTCCAGGTGCTGGACGACGGCCGCCTGACCGACGGGCAGGGCAGGACGGTGGACTTCCGCAACACCATCCTGATCCTGACCTCGAACCTGGGCAGCCAGTTCCTCGTCGACCCGCTCACCGAGCCCGAGGTGAAGAAGCAGCAGGTCCTGGACGTCGTCCGGGCCTCGTTCAAGCCGGAGTTCCTCAACCGGCTCGACGACCTGGTCGTCTTCTCCGCCCTGTCCGGTGACGAGCTGGCCCACATCGCGGGCCTCCAGGTCCGCCGCCTCGCAGACCGGCTGGCCGACCGCAGGATCACCCTCGACGTCACCCCCGACGCCCTGGCCTGGCTTGCCGTGGAGGGCAACGACCCGGCGTACGGCGCCCGGCCGCTGCGCCGGCTGATCCAGACCGCGATCGGCGACCGGCTCGCGAAGGAGATCCTCGCGGGCGAGGTCAAGGACGGTGACACGGTCCGGGTGGACCGGGCCGGAGCCGGGCTGACCGTGGGAACCGCGCCGGCGGCGAAGGTCCTCTGAGGACGCACCGGGAGCGTGGCAGCGGTGGAGGTTCGCGGGACAGCCGTTAGCCCCCTGTCCCCCGGCCGGACGTGCCTGTTCCGGCCGGGGGACACGTGTGTGTGCGCCCCGCCCGCAATCATGGGTGCATATAGCACGTACCGCCCTGGCGGGCCGCCCTTGAAATCGAGCCGAAAACTCCCGTCCGGTGGCCGGATCGAAGGCGGGTGTATGCGGGAGGATAGGCCACCCTTTGTATTTCGACCATACATATTCCCTCCTTGCTCGGAGCCCGATCGGTTGGTGCGCGGGCGATCGGACCCCACTCGATATCAGGACACTCCGGACTCTTTTTCTTTATTGCGGGTGCGGCGGTCCTGAATTCGGAAACGGGTAAGGTACGGGCATGATGGAGCGGATACCGGGCGAGACGGGTGCGGAGTCGAAGGATTGCAGAAGTGACAGTCTGATTCGCCGAAGCGAATTCCGTGCGCTGTGGGCGGCTTTCGCGCAGTCGGTCCTGGGGGACCAGCTGGCGCGGGTGGCGCTCTCCCTGCTGGTCTTCGAACGCACCGACTCGGCGGGCTGGACCGCGGCGACCTACGCCCTGACGAGCCTGCCCGCCCTGCTGTCCGGAGTGCTCCTGACCGGGCTGGCGGACCGTTTCCCCCGCCGCACCGTCATGATCGGCTGCGACCTGGTCCGTGCCGTACTCGTCGGGCTGATGGCCCTGCCCGGCACGCCGCTGCCGCTGCTGGCCGCCCTGCTGGTGCTGGCGCAGCTCGCCGAGGCCCCGTTCGGCGCCTCGCAGGGGGCCCTGATGCCCGCCGTGCTCGGCACCCGCCTGTACGAGCGGGGGCAGCGGGTCATGCTCATCACCCACCAGGCCGGGCAACTGGTCGGCTTCGCCGCCGGCGGGGTCCTCGTGGTGTGGCTGGGCAGCCATGTCGCCCTGGGACTGAACGCGCTCACGTTCCTGATCTCCGCCCTCCTGATCCGGGTGGGTGTGCGGGCGCGGCCCGTGGACGAGAGCGCCGACGCGCGGCCCAGGCGGATGAGCTCGCAGGTCGGCAGCGCGGCCGCGCTGATCTGGTCGGACCCCCGGCTGCGCTCCCTCGTCGCACTCGGCTGGCTGGCGGGGTTCATCGTGCTCCCCGAGGGCCTGGCCGCCCCCTTCGCGGAGGAGGCCGGCGGGAGCGCCGCGTCGGTGGGGCTCCTGCTGGCCGCGCATCCCGCGGGCATGGTCGTCGGCGCCGCCCTCCTGGGGCGGGCGGGCGTCGGCGCGGAACGGCGCAGACAGCTGCTCGGGCCGCTCGCGGTGGGCTCGAACGTCCCGCTGCTCGTCTACTGGGCGGATCCCGCCGTGGGGCCGGCCCTCCTGGTGCTGCTGGTGTCGGGTATCTGTTCCGCGTACCAGATCACCGCCGGAGCCACCTTCGTCCTGCTCACCCCGGCCGGCCAGCGCGGTCAGGCCCTGGGGCTGGCCCGGTCGGGACTGACCGCCATGCAGGGGATCGGTGTCGCGGCGGGGGGCCTGGCGGCGGAGCTGTCCGGGTCCTCGGCCCGGACGATCGGCGGGGCGGGCCTCGTCGGGACGATGTGCGCGATCGCCGTCGCGGTTTCCTGGGCGCGGGCCCGGGAGACGAGCGCGGGGACGATTCCCCTGAGCGCGTAGGACTACCGGCCGCGAGGGCGGCTAGGGTCGACGGAAGGAAACCACGAGCGATCCACAGGAGTACCCAGCGATGTCTATCGACCCGTCCTCGATCCCCAACTTCGGGGGCCAGCCCGAGCCGCAGACGACAGGACCCGAGGGCCCCGTGGTCCCGGACCAGGACCTCGTCAAGCAGCTCCTCGAGCAGATGGAGCTGAAGTACGTCGTCGACGACGAGGGCGACCTCGCCGCGCCGTGGGAAGAGTTCCGCACGTACTTCATGTTCCGCGGCGAGGAGGAGCAGCAGGTCTTCTCGGTGCGTACGTTCTACGACCGCCCGCACGCCCTGGACCGGCGTCCCGCGCTCCTCGACGCGATCGACGACTGGAACCGCCGCACGCTGTGGCCCAAGGTCTACACCCACTCCCACGAGGGCGAGGAGGGCGCGGCCGCCTCCGTCCGGCTGATCGGTGAGGCGCAGATGCTCATCGGTACCGGCGTCAGCCTGGAGCACTTCGTCTCCTCGACGGTCAGCTGGGTCCGGGCCTCCATCGAGTTCGACAAGTGGCTCGTGGAGCGCCTCGGCCTGGAGTCCGGCGAGAAGAAGACCGAGGGCGAGGGTACCGAGCAGTCCCCCGAGGGCTGACCCGGGAGCTGCACGCCCGGCCCGGCACGTACCGAGGGCCCGGTCCGGGGCGGTGGTCACGGCGACCGCCGCCCGGGCCGGGCCTTCGCGCGTGCCGCGCGGGTCAGTGCGCGGAGAGGCTCTTCAGCCGGCTGACCGCCTCGGCGAGTACGTCCGTGCGCTTGCAGAACGCGAAGCGGACGAACGGCGCGCCCTGGTCCCGGTGGTCGTAGAACACCGCGTTGGGAATGGCCACCACCCCGCACCGCCCGGGCAGTTCGCGGCAGAAGGCGAAGCCGTCGCGTCCGCCGCCGAGCGGACGGATGTCGGTGGTGACGAAGTAGGTGCCCGCCGGCCGGAAGACCCCGAAGCCGGCCTCGGCGAGGCCGCTGCTCAGCAGGTCGCGCTTGGTGCGCAGATCGGCACGCAGGTCGTCGAAGTAGCCGTCCGGCAGCCGTAGGGCCTCGGCGACGGCGTACTGGAGGGGCCCGCCGGAGACGTAGGTCAGGAACTGCTTGACGGAGCGCACGGCGGCGACCAGGTCCTGGCTCGCGGTGATCCAGCCCACCTTCCAGCCGGTGAAGGAGAACGTCTTGCCGGCACTGCTCACCGTGACGGTGCGCTCCCGCATGCCCGGGAAGGACGCCAGGGGGATGTGCTCGCCCTCGAAGACCAGGTGCTCGTACACCTCGTCGGTGACGACGAGGAGGTCGCGCTCGCAGGCGAGCGCGGCGACGGCTGCCAGCTCGGCCCGGGTCAGGACGGTGCCCGTGGGGTTGTGCGGGGTGTTGAGCAGGATCAGCCGGGTCCGCGGGGTGACGGCGGCGCGGAGCTCGTCGAGGTCGAGCGCGTAGCCGTCCTCGTGCGGGCGCAGCGTGACGGGGACCCTGCTCCCGCCCGCCATGGCGATGCAGGCGGCGTACGAGTCGTAGTAGGGCTCGAGGGCGATGACCTCGTCTCCGGGCTCCAGGAGCGCCAGCAGGGCTGCGGCGACGGCCTCGGTGGCGCCCGTGGTGACCAGGACCTCCGTGTCGGGGTCGTACGTCAGGCCGTACCACCGCTGCTGGTGCTCCGCGATCGCGGTGCGCAGCTCGGGGACGCCGGAGCCCGGGGGGTACTGGTTCCCGTGCCCGGCACGCAGGGCGCGGACCGCGGCCTCGCGGACCTCCTCGGGGCCGTCGGTGTCGGGGAAGCCCTGCCCGAGGTTGATCGAGCCGGTCCGTGCGGCCAGTGCCGACATCTCCGCGAAGATCGTCGTACCGAACGCGGCGAGGCGGCGGTTGAGCAGCGGTCGTCCCTGCGGTCCCTGTGTCATGGACGCCATCCTGTGCCGAAGCTCTGGAGTTGCTCAAGTCCGCTTTGGCGCCCTCGGGGCATGGGAATCTCCCGGTCAGTCGAGAAGCGGGACCTCGCTTCGGGGGAAGAGAAGGACGTGAGGTCGATGGCCTTGTTCATCGTGGTGGCCGTGGTGGTGGTCGTGGTCGTGGGACTGGTCGCGCTCGTCGCGGGCGCCGGACGCAGAGGGGACCCGCTGGCGGGCCGCACCAGGCGCGGCGGCCGTCGCGGGTCGGGCGGGGACGGTGGCGGAGGCTCCGACGGGGGCAGCTGGTGGAGCGGTGACAGCGACGCCGGTCACTCCGGGGGCCACTCGTGCGGGGGCGGTGGCCACTCGTGCGGCGGCGGGGGCGGCTGTGGCGGCGGGGGCGACTGAACCGCGCCTTCCGTTCCTGCCCGCACTCCCGGGTGTTTGTCAGGTGCCCGACGGGACGAACTCCCGTCGGGCATCTCTTTGTTGGGGCGCGCGGGGAACAACTGAACCGTGCTGCCCCCTGAGGGATGGAAACCACGTCAAGTTGGGTAAAACCACTGCGGGTATGGGTACTTCATGATTCCCTCGTCGGAGAGAACATTCAGCCCTCGGACCCCAGTTGGGCCGGATCGGGCGTTCCCCTCCCCCACGTGCACCGCACCACCGCACCGGGGGCGCCTCCTGTCCACGTGTCCATGTGTGTTTGCGGAGCCGACCCATGCTCACGACCCTCCAGACCGCCTATTCCGATACCCGAGCCGCCGATCTGGCCTGGACGCTGGGGTGCGAGCCGCTGCCCGCCCTCGCCGTGCTCGACCTGCGGCTCGCCGGCGCCGAACTGCAGCTCAGGCTGCTCGGCGCCTCCCACCAGGTGCTGCTGGAGGAGGAGCGCGGTACGTGCTCCGAGACCGTCGCCTGCATGCCCGGCAGCAGCACACCCCTGCCCCTGGGTGTCGCCGAGCGGCTGGGCGACTGGGAGTACGAGTTCGCGGCCCGCGTCGAGACGCTCTCCGAGGGCTCGTTCGCCGGGCGCGCGCAGGAACTGCTCGCCCTGGTGGCCGACCACCCGCACGGCCTCGCCGGCACCTTCCCCGGCAGCCCCTACGCCTTCACGGCGATGCTGGCGCAGTGCACGGAGGGCCAGGTGCGCTGGCGTACGTGGCACGCGTACCCGCAGGAGGGGCAGCTGGTGGTCACCCGCACCCGGGTGGGCGTACGCGCGGCGGCGCCGGTGTCATGAGCGCGCAAGGGCGGCGGTGCGTGGGGGATCATGCGCGAGCGGCCGTACTTGCACCCGTGTGGGTGACAAAGCGCGACCTTTCCGTCACGTAGCGTCTGTTTCATGATCGACCACGAGGTGTCGCAGCGCGGGGGCGCGGCGCGGCTTCCGGTGCGGCCGAGGACCGGCCGCTTCCTGGTGCTGGCCGTGGTCTTCGTCTGCGCCGCGTGCGGGCTGGTGTACGAGCTGGAGCTCGTCGCGCTGGCCTCCTACCTCGTCGGCGACACGGTCACCCAGGCCTCCGTGGTGCTCTCCGTGATGGTGTTCGCGATGGGCTTGGGCTCGCTGCTCGCGAAACGTTTACGCAGCCGTGCCGCCGTCGGGTTCGGGCTGATCGAGGCGGCCCTGGCCCTGGTCGGCGGCGCCTCGGCGCTCGTCCTGTACGCGTCCTTCGCGTGGCTGGGCGAGTCGCGTCACGTACTGGTCGGGTTCTCCCTGGTCATCGGCGTTCTGATCGGGGCGGAGATCCCCCTGCTGATGACGCTGATCCAGCGGGTCGACCGGCAGGACGCGGGCGGGGCCGTCGCCGACCTCTTCGCCGCCGACTACGTCGGAGCGCTCGTCGGCGGCCTCGCCTTTCCGTTCCTCCTCCTTCCGCGGATGGGACAGCTCTCCGGTGCGCTGTGCACCGGCGCGGTCAACGCGGCGGCCGGGGGCGCGCTGGTGCTGTGGGTGTTCCGGCGGGACCTCACCCCCGGGGCGCGGCGGCTGCTGATCGTCGTCGACGTCACGGTGATCGTCCTGCTCGCGACGGCGTCGGTGCTGGTCGACGACTTCGAGCGGGCTGCGCGGCGCGCGGTGTACGGCGCCGAGGTGCGGGTCGCCGTGCGGACCGGGGTGCAGGAGGTCGTCCTGACGGGGGCGGGACGCGGCTCGCTCGACCTCTATCTGGACGGCCGGCTGCGGGCCAGCTCCCGCGACGAGTGCCCTTTCCACGAGGCGCTGGTCCACCCGGCGATGAAGGGGCCCCACGGGCGTGTCCTCGTCCTGGGCGGAGGTGACGGGCTGGCCGCCCGCGAGGTGCTGCGCTATCGCGACGTGCGGTCCGTCGTCGTGGTCGAACTCGATCCGGGAGTCACCCGGCTGGCCCGCACGGACCCGGCGCTCTCGCAGCTGAACGGGCACGCGCTGGAGGACGCGCGGCTGACGACGGCCACGGGGGACGCGTTCACCTGGCTCCGGGCCACGCGCGACCGGTACGACGTGGTCATCTCCGACCTGCCGGATCCGCGCATCACGGCCAGTACGAAGCTCTACTCGGCCGAGTTCTACGGTCTTGTCTCCCGGGTCCTCGCTCCGGGCGGGCGGCTGGTGGTGCACGCGGGGGCTCCGGGCAGCGGGCGGGCGACGTTCTGGACGGTGGAGGCCTCGATACGCGCGGGCGGTCTGGCGACCCGCCCGTACCGCGTCGAGGGGCGGCTCACCGGCGCTGCCGCGGGTTCCGGCCGGGCGGCGGGCGGGCCGGGCGCACCCCCCGACTGGGGCTTCGTCCTGGCCGCCCCGCACAGGGTGGGGCGACTCGGTACCGACCCGCGGGCTCCGGCGCTCCGGTCGCTGGGGGAACGGGAACTGGCGGCGGCCGGACGGTCCGCGGAGCGATTACGGCAGCCGGACGTACCCCCCTCGACGCTGGTCCACCCGCGCTACCGGGAAGGGACGTGAGACGAGCCACGACAGGGGTCCGTGAGGAGTCCCGGGTGGGGAAGCGCTGACGGGACGGCCGGGGCTGAGTAGGCTCGGACGATATGGAGCATGAGGTGTTCGTTCCGGTTCCGGTCGCGTCCCTTCGGCGGACGCTGGGTGATCCTGCGCGGGTGGCGCGCTGTGTCCCGGGCTTCCAGCAGGACGCCGACGCGGCCGCAGGCCCGCTGGCGGGCCGTCTGAAGCTCCGGGTCGGCGGTCACACGATCACGTACCGCGGATCGCTGGCGCTGCGTCCCTCCGGCACCGGCTTCTCCGTGACGGGGGAAGGGGTGGAGGCCCGGGGCACGGGCTCGGCGCAGCTCGCCCTGACGATCGGCCTCACCGAGTCGGACGGCGGTACGACGATCGGGTTCGCCGGGACGGCGAGCGGCGACGGCCGCATCGTCGACCTGGAGGAGGACGCGGCCCTCGCGGCCGCGCACCGGCTGCTGGACCGGCTGACGCAGCAGTTGGTGACGGAGGCGCTGGCGTCGCGGGACGGGGACGACGCGTCGACGGACCGGGACGTCACCGCGCGGGACGGGGAGGAGTCCGGCGGGGCTTCCGCCTCCGGCACGGCCGGCCGGCCGGTCGCGGACGTGCCGACTGCGGACGCTCCGGCTGAGGAGGGAACGGCGGACGCTCCGGCCGACGAAGGGGCGGTGGACGCCCCCGCAGTGGACGTACCGCAGGACGTACCGGCCGCGGAGAAGCCCGCTGCCGGCGCGTCGGCCCCTGGATCACCCGCCGGGGAGCAGCCCTCCGGGGAGGAGCGGACGTCCCGGGGACAGCAGCCGTCCGGGGAAGAGCAGAGGTCGTCCGGGGAGCAGCCGTCCGGGGAGGAACAGCCGCCCCGGGAAGAGCGGCCGTCCGAGGAGGAGCAGCCTTCCGCGGAGCAGCCGTCCGGGCCGTCCGAGGAGGAGCCCGGCAGCGAGTCGGTGTTCGACGCGCCCGTGCCGCCATCGGCCCTCGATCCTGCCGCGGAGCTGGAGTTCACCGTGCCGGACGAACCGCCGGCCGAGGCCGCGCACGCCCGCCGCACCATGATCGGCCGCAGTACGGAGGAGGTCGACCACGCCCCGCCGCGCGGCCGGTACGCCCCCGTGCCGTCGCCCGACACGAGCCCCGCCGGCATCGCGCTGCGCTGGGCCGCTCCGGCCGCCGCGCTGGCGATCGCCTCGGCCGTCGTCATCGGCCGGGCCCTGCGCCGCCGCCGGTGAGGCCCGGCCCGGTGGACGTGCCGGCCGTGCTCGCCCTGAGGCCCTGAGGCCCTGTGGGCCGGAGGCCCCGTGGCCTCGCCGGGCCCCGGCGTCGCACGCCGATCCGGAGGACGGCAGGCCACCTCCCCGGCCGCGCGCCAGTAGTGTCGTGGGGGTGAGCAGAGCTGAGAAGAGCGTCCGGCTGACCGCCGGCGACGCCGAGTTGACCGTCGACCCCGTCCATGGCTGCCGGATCCGCAGCCTGCGCATCCGAGGCGCCGAACTGCTGCGCCAGGGCGAGCGGTACGGCTGCTTCCCGATGGTGCCGTGGTGCGGCCGCACCGAGAACGGCCTCTTCCGCAACGGCGGCGAGCCGCACCAACTGCCTCTGAACTCCCCGCCGCACGCCATTCACGGCACCGGCCGCGACACCACGTGGCAGCTTGCCCGGCAGGACGACGCGGAAGCGGCCTTCTTCTACGACCTGGCCGACCCCTGGCCGTACGAGGGACGGGTGACGCAGTCCTTCGAGCTGACCGAGGACGCACTGACCCTCCGTCTCGGCATCGAGACCTACGGGGACTCCTTCCCGGCGCAGGCCGGTTGGCATCCATGGTTCCTCCGGAACCTCGGGGGGCAGGACGTGCGGATCGCCTTCGACGCGGCCTGGCAGGAGGAGCGGGGCGACGACCACCTGCCGACCGGCCGGCGTATCGACCCTCTTCCCGGTCCTTGGGACGACTGCTTCGGGATGCCCGACGGCGTCGATGTGAAGCTCACCTGGCCCGAGCAGCTCGAGCTGACGGTCAGGAGCCGGGACGAGTGGGTCGTGATCTACGACGAGCAGGCCGAGGCGGTCTGTGTGGAGCCGCAGTCCGGACCGCCGAACGGGCTGAACACCACCCCTCGGCTGGTCACACCGATCGACCCCCTGGAGATCGCGGCCACCTGGAGCTGGGTGCGGCTCTGAGCGGCCGCGCGGTACCCGCCGCCCCGGCCGTTACCCTCATGGGCATGACTGACGTACGCGCTGAGCTGCTCCAGCAGATCAAGGACAAGGCCGTGGTGCACGGCAAGGTGACCCTCTCCTCGGGTCTGGAAGCCGACTGGTACATCGACCTGCGCCGGATCACGCTGGACGGCACGGCCGCGCCGCTCGTCGGCCAGGTGATGCTCGATGCCACCGCCGAGCTGGACTACGACTGCGTCGGCGGTCTGACGCTGGGCGCCGACCCGGTCGCCACCTCGATGCTGCACGCCTCCGCCGCACGCGGGAAGAGCCTGGACGCGTTCGTCGTCCGCAAGGCGCAGAAGGCGCACGGGATGCAGCGCCGGATCGAGGGCACGGACGTCAAGGGCCGCCGCTGCCTCGTCGTCGAGGACACCTCGACGACCGGCGGTTCGCCGCTGACGGCGGTGGAGGCGGTGCGCGAAGCCGGCGGTGAGGTCGTCGCCGTCGCCGTGATCGTCGAGCGGGGGGCCGCTCCGGCGATCGCCGAGGCGGGGCTGCCGTACGTCAACGTCTACTCCGTGGCGGACCTCGGCCTGTCCTGACCTGCGGGTTTGCAGGGAGGTGCCAGGTTTCACGTGAAACCTGGCCCGCTACCCGATGGGCAGGGCGGAGCCGGGACGAGAGTCTGGGAAGATGGGGGCGACGATGACGTCGCCCCCAGGTCAGGGACCAAGCACTGCACACCCGCACATCCCAAGGAGCGGACAGATGCCCATCGCAACCCCCGAGGTCTACGCCGAGATGCTCGACCGGGCGAAGGCAGGCAAGTTCGCCTACCCGGCCATCAACGTGACGTCGACCCAGACCCTGCACGCTGCGCTGCGCGGCTTCGCGGAGGCGGAGAGCGACGGCATCGTCCAGATCTCCACCGGTGGGGCCGAATTCCTGGGCGGCCAGTACAACAAGGACATGGTGACGGGCGCAGTGGCCCTCGCCGAGTTCGCGCACATCGTCGCCGCCAAGTACGACATCACGGTCGCCCTGCACACCGACCACTGCCCCAAGGACAAGCTGGACGGTTACGTCCGTCCGCTGCTCGAGGTCTCCGCCGAGCGTGTCGCCAAGGGCCTGAACCCGCTCTTCCAGTCCCACATGTGGGACGGTTCGGCCGAGACCCTCGCCGACAACCTGGCCATCGGCCAGGAGCTGCTGGCCAAGGCCGCCGCCGCCAAGATCATCCTCGAGGTCGAGATCACCCCGACCGGTGGCGAGGAGGACGGCGTCACGCACGAGATCAACGACGAGCTGTACACGACCGTCGACGACGCCCTGCGGACCGCCGAGGCGCTCGGCCTGGGCGAGAAGGGCCGCTACCTGCTGGCCGCGTCCTTCGGCAACGTCCACGGTGTCTACAAGCCGGGCAACGTCGTCCTGCGTCCCGAGCTTCTCAAGGACCTCCAGGAGGGCGTCGCGTCCACGTACGGCAAGGCAGCCGGCAGCCAGCCCTTCGACTTCGTCTTCCACGGCGGCTCCGGCTCCACGGCCGAGGAGATCGCCACCGCCCTGGAGAACGGCGTGGTGAAGATGAACCTCGACACCGACACCCAGTACGCCTTCACCCGCCCGATCGTGGACCACGTGTTCCGCAACTACGACGGCGTGCTCAAGGTCGACGGCGAGGTCGGCAACAAGAAGGTCTACGACCCGCGCAGCTGGGGCAAGTCCGCCGAGGGCGGCATGGCCAAGCGTGTCACGGAGGCCTGCGCCAACCTGCGCTCCTCCGGCACCAAGCTCAAGTAGGACGCGGCCCCGGCCCGACCGGGCACAGGGGCCGGAGCACGCCGGAACTCGGCAGGACGTGTGAGCCGAGGCCGGCGGAGCGCGTACCCGTACAAGCGGGCACGCACGTCGTGGACGTGCGCGTGGGCCCGGCCTCCCGTCACCACGGGAGGCCGGGCCCACGGCCGTACCGGTGAGGAAGGAACGTCCGTGAGCAGGGCCGCGCGCTACGACTTCGACACCGCCGTCGACCGCCGGGGCACCTGGTGCGTCCAGTGGGACGGGGTCGCCGACCGGTTCGGGGTGGACGGGCTGCTGCCGTTCACCATCTCCGACATGGACTTCGAGACCGCGCCCGAGGTGCTGAGCGCGCTGCGCGCCCGCCTCGGCCACGGAGTCCTCGGCTACACCACCTGGCGGCAGGACGACTTCCGCTCGGCCGTCGCGCACTGGTACGCGACGCGGTACGGCACCACGATCGACACCGGCCGGCTGGTCTACGGCCCCTCCGTCCTCAGCCAGGTGTCGCAGCTGGTCCGGATGTGGACGCGGGAGGGGGAGGGCGTCGTCCTCCACACGCCCACGTACGACGGCTTCCGCAAGGCGGTCACCGGGCTCGGCCGGGAGCTGCGCGGGGTGCCGCTGGGGGACACCGGGGCGCTGGAGCGGGAGCTCGCCCGCCCCGACGCGAAGGTGCTGGTGCTGTGCTCGCCGCACAACCCGACGGGCCGGGTGTGGACGGAGGCGGAGCTCCGGGAAACGGCCGCGCTCGCGGCCCGTCACGGGGTCGCGGTGATCAGCGACGAGATCCACGCGGACTTCGTCCACGAGGGGTACACGCACGTGCCCTGGGTCAGGGTCGCGGGCGACGGCCGCTGGGCGGTCGTCACCTCGGCGTCCAAGGCCTTCAACTTCCCCGCGCTGACGGGGTCCTACGGGTTGATCGGTGACCCGGCCGACCACGCGGAGTTCCTGCGCCGCATGGAGACGGCGGAGGGACTGGCCTCCCCCGCGGTCCTCTCCCTGACCGCCCACATCGCCGCCTACCGCGAGGGTGCCGCCTGGCTGGACGCGGTGCGGGAGTACACCGCCGGGAACCTCGCCCTGGTCGCGGACCGCCTGAACGGGGCCTTCCCGGAGCTGGGCTGGGAGCCGCCGCAGGCCGGCTACCTCGCGTGGGTGGACCTCCGCCCGCTGGGCGTGGACGACGAGGCGCTGCAGCGGGTGCTGATCGAGCGGGAGAGGACCGCGATCATGCCGGGATCGGTGTACGGGGCCCCGGGTTTCCTCCGTCTGAACGTGGGCTGCCCACGCCGCAAGGCGGAGGCCGGAGTGGCGGCCCTGGTGCGCGCGCTGGGGGCCGTGCGCCCGGCGGCATAGGGGAGCCGGGCCCGGCCGGCGACACCGTCGCCGGGGGACACCGTCCGAACGTCCGGCGCCGACCGGGTGGCCCCCGGGCGCGGCGGCCCCGATGCTGGGCACATGGGCGAGACGACCTCCGACGGTGACATCCGCGTGGCCTCGGCACCCGGGCGCTGGGTGGTCCTGACCACCGTCCTCGGGTCGAGCATGGCCCTGCTCGACTCCACGGTCATCAACGTCGCCCTGCCCCGCATCGGCGCGGACCTCGGCACCGACCTCGCCGCCCTGCAGTGGACGGTCAACGCCTACATGCTCACGCTGGCCGGGCTCATCCTCCTCGGGGGCACGCTCGGGGACCGGTTCGGCAGGCGCCGGGTCTTCGTCGTCGGGATCGTCTGGTTCGCCGGGGCCTCGCTGCTCTGCGGGATCGCGCCCGACGCGGGTGTGCTGGTCGCCGCGCGGGCGCTGCAGGGGGTGGGCGGCGCGCTGCTCACCCCCGGTTCGCTGGCCATCATCCAGGCGAGCTTCCACCCCGACGACCGGGCCCGCGCGGTCGGGCTCTGGTCCGGTCTCGGCGGGGTCGGGGCCGCGGTCGGGCCGTTCCTCGGCGGCTGGCTGGTGGACGGGCCGGGCTGGCGGTGGGTGTTCCTGCTGAACCTTCCGCTGGCCGCCGTCTGCGTGCCCGTCGCGCTGCGCCACGTCCCGGAGTCCCGGGAGCCCGGCGCCCACAAGGGCTTCGACGTGCTCGGTGCCGCGCTGGCCGCGCTCTCGCTCGCCCTGGTCACGTACGCCCTGATCGAGGTGCCGGAGCAGAGCGCGTCGCCCCTGGTCATCGGTGCGGCCGTCGCCGGAGTGGTGCTGGGGGCGCTCTTCGTGCAGGTGGAGAGGCGGCGGGCGGAGCCGATGGTGCCACCCTCGGTCTTCGCCTCCCGGCGGTTCACCGCCGTCAACATCGTCACGTTCTGCGTGTACGCGGCATTCGGTGGGTTCTTCTTCCTGTCCGCGATCCAGCTCCAGGTCGTCGCCGGGTACTCGGCGCTCGGCGCGGGCACCGCGCTGCTGCCGACCACCGTCCTGATGCTGCTCTTCTCCGCGTCGGCCGGAGACTTCGGCCGGCGCGTCGGGCCCCGCGTCCCGCTCACCGTGGGCCCGCTGCTGGCGGCCGCCGGCATGCTGCTGATGCTGCGGGTCGGCCCGGGTGCCTCGTACGGGCGGGACGTGCTGCCGGCCGTCCTGGTGCTGGGGCTCGGCATGGTCACCCTGGTCGCGCCGCTCACCGCGACGGTGCTGGCCGCCGTGGACACCGGGCGGGCCGGGCTCGCCAGCGGGATCAACAACGCCGCCGCGCGGGCCGCCGGCCTGATCGCGGTGGCCGCGCTCCCCCTGCTGGCCGGGATGGGCCCGGAGGCGTACCGGGACGCCGGTGAATTCGCCTCGACCTTCCGGCGGGCGATGCCGATGTGCGCCGGGCTTCTGGTGGCGGGGTCGGTGATCGCCTGGTGGAGTCTGCGGACCGGGCCGCGGGCCACGCGGGCCGCCCGGCCGGTGTGCGCGACGCACTGCGGGGTCACCGCCCCTCCCTTGGAGCCCGGCCCCGGGGACAGGCACACTTGAGCCATGTCCATCCACGAGAACCTGCTCGGGGGCCCTGCCCCGACCCACCTGCCCGACGACCCGGAGCCGCGCGAGCTGCTCGCGGCCGGTACCGCACCCGCCGACGTCGCCGCGAAGTACCCCACGTCCTCGCTGGCGTGGGCGCAGCTCGCCGACGAGGCGTACGAGGGCGGCCGGGTCGTCGAGTCCTACGCGTACGCCCGCACCGGCTACCACCGCGGCCTGGACGCCCTGCGCCGGGCCGGCTGGAAGGGCCACGGCCCTGTGCCGTTCGAGCACGAGCCGAACCGGGGCTTCCTGCGTGCGCTGCACGCCCTGGCGCGCGCCGCGCAGTCGATCGGTGAGCAGGACGAGTACGAGCGCTGCTCGTCCTTCCTGCGCGACTCCTCGCAGACCGCCGCCGACACCCTGGGCTGACCCGCCCCTCTCCGGGCCCCGCGGGCAGCGCCCGCGGGGCCCGGAGCGTGCCGGACGGGACCGGCCCGGTGCCGTGACCGGTGCTGTCCGCCCCAGGGGGAGTGCCGTCCCGGCGGGCGGACGCCCCGGCGGAGGAGCTTCCAGGACGTCCTGCCGACGCTGCGGGCGTGCGCCCCGGGTGGCGCGACGAAGCGAAGCTTGCGGGACAGCCCTTAGGATGCCGACAGGGGACCGGAGCTCCACTACCTCTCAGGAAGGGGCGGACCGCTACCCGGAAGCTCGTGTCGAGGAGACAGAAATGTCGACCATCCACCCCGACCCCGAAGCCACCGGTGCGGACTCCCCGCATCTGGACTTCGCGGGTACGACTCCGTACGAGGACTATGTCCAGGCGGATGTCCTGACCCATCTGCAGCACCTGCGCTCCGAGGATCCCGGAGAGATGGTCTTCCTGGTCACCACCCAGGTCATGGAGCTGTGGTTCACCGTCATCGTCCATGAGTGGGAGACCGCGGCGCACGCCCTGCGCGAGGACCGCGTCCAGGTGGCGCGCGACGCGCTGAAGCGCTCGCTGCGGGAGCTGGAGGCGCTGAACGCCTCCTGGAAGCCGCTGGCCGGACTCACCCCCGCGCAGTTCAACTCCTACCGGGGCTCGCTCGGCGAGGGATCCGGATTCCAGTCGGCGATGTACCGGCGGATGGAGTTCCTGCTGGGTGACAAGTCGGCGTCCATGCTGGTGCCGCACCGGGGCGCGCCCCGTGTCCACGCCGAGCTGGAGAAGGCGCTCCACGAGCCCGGTCTGTACGACGAGACGCTCGCGCTGCTGGCCCGGCGCGGCCACGCCGTCCCGCAGTCGGTGCTCACCCGCGACCTGTCGCAGAAGTACGAGCCGTCCCCCGAGGTCGAGGCCGTCTGGGCGGAGATCTACGCCGCCCCGGACCAGAACGACGAGCTCGTGCGGCTCGGCGAGGTGCTGACCGACGTCGCCGAACTGGTGTGGCGCTGGCGCAACGACCACCTGACCGCCACCCGGCGCGCGATGGGTTCCAAGACCGGCACCGGGGGCTCGGCCGGGGTCGCCTGGCTGGAGAAGCGGGCCACCAAGACCGTCTTCCCCGAGCTGTGGACGGCGCGCAGCCATGTCTGACCTGGGGGAGCGCGCACAGGCGCTCGACACCGCCGACGAACTCGCCGCGCACCGCGAGCTGTTCGCCCTCGACGACACCGTGTACCTCGACGGGAACTCGCTGGGCGCGCTGCCCCGCCACGTCCCCGCCCGCCTGCAGGACGTCATCACCCGGGAGTGGGGCGCGCTGCGCATCCGCTCCTGGGACGAGAGCGGCTGGTGGACGGCGCCCGAGCGGATCGGCGACCGCATCGCCCCGCTGGTCGGCGCGGCCCCCGGCCGGATCGTGGTGGGTGACTCCACGAGCGTCAACGTCTTCAAGGCCGTGGTGGCCGCGAGCCGGCTGGCCGGCGACGGACGCGACGAGATCCTCGTCGACGCGACGACGTTCCCCACGGACGGGTACATCGCCGGGTCGGCGGCGCGGATGACGGGGCACCGCCTCGTCCCGGTCGCCCCCGCCGACGTGCCGGCCGCCGTCGGTCCGCGCACGGCGGCCGTCCTGCTCAACCACGTCGACTACCGCACGGGCAGGCTCCACGACCTGCCGGGGCTCACGGCCGCCGTGCACGGGGCGGGCGCCCTCGCCGTCTGGGACCTGTGCCACAGCGCGGGCGCCCTGCCGGTCGGCCTGGACGCGCACGGCGTGGATCTGGCCGTGGGATGCACGTACAAGTACCTCAACGGCGGCCCCGGTTCGCCCGCCTACCTGTACGTCGCGGAGCGCCACCAGGCGGCCTTCGACTCGCCCCTGCCCGGGTGGACGTCGCACGCCGACCCGTTCGGGATGACCCCCGCGTACACGCCCGCGGACGGCTCCGTACGGGGCCGGGTCGGCACTCCGGACATCCTCTCCATGCTGGCGCTGGAGGCGGCGCTGGACGTGTGGGACGGGGTGGGTGTGGAGGCGGTGCGGGCCAAGTCCCTGGCTCTGACGGACTTCTTCCTGGAGTGCGTCGCCGCGTACGTCCCCGAGGGCCGGGTCGCCTCGGTCACCCCGGTCGCCCACGCGGAGCGGGGCAGCCAGGTGTCGTTGCGGTGCGAGGACCCGGCCGAGGCGGAGCCGGTGATGCGGGCGCTCATCGGGCGCGGCGTGATCGGTGACCTGCGGCGCCCGGACATCCTGCGGTTCGGTTTCACCCCGCTGTACGTCGGTTTCGCGGACGCGGAGCGGGCGGCGCGGGTCCTCTCGGAGGTGCTGACGGCGTAGCCCCCGGGCCGGACGGGGCCGCTCTCCGGTCCCGTCCGGCCGTCGCCCGTCGTACTGGTACCGTCCCCGCAGATCGGTCCAGTTGGGCTTGTGCGTAGGACGGTTGGAGCAGCATGTCGGATTCTGCCGCGCGTGATCAGGACGCCGCCGAGACCGAGTCGGCGCTCGGGCATCCGGCGGTCGCCCCCGACCGGTCGGCTGCCTACGGCGACCATCCCGACCAGGTGATCGACTTCTTCGCGCCGCGCGGCGGCCGGGACGCCGCCCCGCTCGTAGTCGTCCTGCACGGCGGAGCCTGGCGTGCCCCGTACGACCGGCTCCACGTCTCGCCGTTCGCCGGCTTCCTGGCCCGGCGCGGGTTCGCCGTGGCGAGCGTCGAGTACCGGCGCGGCGGCGAAGGCGGACCGGGAGGGGGCACGGACGCGCCCGCCGCCGGACGCTGGCCCGAGACCTTCGACGACGTGGCCGCGGCGATGGACGCCCTGCCCGGGCTGGCGGCCCGTGACCTCCCCCGGGCCGACATACGCAGGACCGTCGTCACCGGTCACTCGGCGGGCGGGCAGCTCGCCCTGTGGGCCGCCGCCCGGCACGTCCTCCCGGCCGGGTCGCCGTGGCGGCTGCCCGCGCCTCCCCCGCTGCGCGGGGTCGTCGCCCTGGCGCCCATCGCCGACTTCGCGACAGCCGTGGAGCTGGACGTCTGCTCCGGCGCGGTGCACCAGCTCCTCGGCGGGCCGGACGAGGCGGCGGAGCGCGCCGCGCACACCGATCCGGCCCTGCTGCTGCCGACCGGGATCGCGACGGCCGTGGTGCAGGGCAGCCGCGACCTCACCGTGCCCCAGGCGGTCGCGGAGGCGTTCGTGGACGCCGCGGCGAAGGCCGGCGAGATGGTCGGGCTGACGGTGCTCGACGGCGTCGGCCACTTCCCGCTGATCGACCCCTCGGCGGACGCCTGCGCGGTGGTGGCCGAGGAGATCGCCCAACTGGCCTGGTAGTACTTGCGACGGACGGCGCGGGATCCGTATCACTGCTGACGACCGGCGCGCCGTGCTCCCCTACCGTGAGGAGCGTGACCGAGACGAAGACCAGAAGCCCGGAGTACCGGCTGGCCGCAGGCGCGATAGGCGACCTGCGGCAGGACCTCTTCCACCCTGTGCTCGACTACCGTCCGATGGGTCCCCTGGGCACGGACGGGCCGGTGATCCGCCGGCTGCCGCAGCCGCTCCGCAGGCGGGTCGTCTGGTTCCCGCACGCGGTGGTGGCCGCGGTGGCGGGGATCACGCTGCTCGCAGGCGTCTTCGACGCGAACACCTACGCGCCGTTCGGGATCACGACCGTCCTCAGCGCCTTCCTGCCCGCCGTCACGCTGCTCATGACCCTGGTCCGTCCCGTCCTCGCGTTCTGGGTGTCGATCGCGTGCACCCCGCTGGTGGCTGTGGCGGGCAACGGGGAGTGGCCCTGGGCGCCCGCCCCGTTCGTGTGCCATCTGGCCGTGCTGACCGTCGTCGCGGCGAGGACCCGGCCACGTACCGCCGCCTGGATGTGGGTCATCACCCTGCTCGTCGGGAGTTTCCTGGGCGAGTTCGGCCCCGGCTTCTCCAACACCGCGCCCATGGCCGTGACCTCCGCCTTCGCCCTGCTCGTCGTCACCATGATCCAGGTCCGCCGCGAGGCGCAGCGCGAGGTGACCGTGCAGCGCACCGTCACCGCCGTCGAGCGGGACCGGCGCACGCTCCTGGAGGAGCGCACCACCATCGCCCGCGAACTGCACGACGTCGTCGCCCACCACATGTCGGTCGTCGCGATCCAGGCCGAGGCCGCCCCGTACCGGGTGGAGAACCCGCCGCCCGAGCTGGAGCAGGCCTTCGTCACGATCCGGGAGAACGCCGTCGCCGCGCTCACCGAACTGCGCCGCGTCCTCGGTGTCGTACGGGCGGAGGACTACGAGGCGCCGGACGCCCCGCAGCCCACCCTCGCCGAGATCGACCGGCTGCTGGACAACGTCCGGGAGACGGGCCTGGATACGGAGAAGACGGTCACGGGCGCGGTACGCGCATACCCGCAGGGCGTCGAGCTGTCGGCGTACCGGATCGTCCAGGAGGCCCTCAGCAACACGCTCCGGCACGCCCCGGGCGCCACCGCCGGGGTGGAGATCGGCCATGTGCTCGGCGGGCTGGCGCTGCGCGTCGTGAACGGCCCCGCCAGGGGGCTGGTCAAGCCCTCGCCGGGGGCCGGTCACGGGATCACGGGGATGCGGGAGCGGGTCGCGATGCTGAACGGGCAGATGACGGCCGGGCCGACGGAGGACGGCGGGTACGAGGTCACCGTGTTCCTGCCCGTACCGGCTGCCGAGGTCACCGCGGAGAAGGGCGGAACGGCGTGAGCGACCCCATCCGCGTCCTCGTCGTCGACGACCAGATGATGGTCCGCGAGGGCTTCTCCGTCCTGCTCAACGCGATGCCCGGCATCGAGGTCGTCGGCGAGGCCGTCGACGGCCGGCAGGCCGTCTCGCAGGTCGCGGCGCTCCGCCCCGACGTGGTGCTCATGGACATCCGCATGCCGGAACTCAACGGCATCGAGGCGACCCGCGAGATCGTCGCCGCGGACGCGGACGCCAAGGTGCTCGTCCTGACGACGTTCGACCTGGACGAGTACGTCTACCAGGCACTGCGGGCGGGAGCGTCCGGCTTCCTCCTGAAGGACGCCTCCGCGCGGCAGCTCGCCGACGGCGTACGGGTCGTGGCCTCCGGCGAGGCACTGCTCGCGCCGACCGTGACCCGGCGCCTGATCACGGAGTTCTCCAAGCTCGCCGGTGCGCCCCGGTCGCCCGCCATGGCCCGGATCGGCGACCTCACCGAGCGGGAGACCGAGGTCCTCGTACTGATCGCCCAGGGACTGTCGAACCTGGAGATCGCCTCGCACCTGGTGGTCGCCGAGTCGACGATCAAGACGCATGTCAGCCGCATCCTGGTGAAACTCGGCCTGCGCGACCGTACGCAGGCGGCCGTGTTCGCGTACGAGGCGCGGCTGGTCACTCCCGGCTAGCGTGACGCCGGGGTGAGGCCCGGACGAGCAGGACCGTGACCGCTCCGAGGACCGCAGACCCGCGGCCGCCGTAGCCTGCCGCCTCGCCTCGCTCCATGTGTCCCGGGACGCGCCCGGGCACGGGGCGGTTCCCTACGGACCCTCGGTCGCCCCGACCGGACCCGCTGTGGAACCTCGGCGGACCCCTCCCCGTGCCTGGGTGCCGCCCCGCCGCGCGCCCTCAGCCTTCGGGTGGGTCCGCCGGGAGTATCAGCCCCCATGCCCCCGCCCGCACCGTCCAGGTGCGGGTGCGGACCGGGCCCGCGGCCTGTATGTCCGCGCGGTAGCGGAAATCCGGGCCCGAGACCGTGACGGCCTTGGCCTCCGCCGTGACGGTCTCGCCGGTGGCCGTGTGGACCACCACGTCCACCAGGCCGCCGTCGCCCCGCGTGGTCACCGACACCCCGTCGACCGGCCGGTCCAGGTCGTTCAGCAGGGCGCCGTCCGCCTCGACCCGGAGCCGGTGGGCCCGGGGAGCAGCCGACGCGGAGGCCGGGGCCGGGCGTACCAGGGCGGCCACCAGCGTGCGGCAGGTGTCCCAGACCGTGGAGGGCGCCGCCCCGCCCCCGGCCGGCCCGCCGGCCGGGATGCGGAGATCCCCCAGGACCACCCCGTCGCTGTCGTCGACCAGCAGGTCCAGCCGGCGCGCGACGCCGTCGAGCGCCGTGCGCGCCGCCGCGACCGCGCCCCTGGGCACGCCGAGCGCGTGGGCGAGTTCCAGGGTCTGCGCCGTGCCGACCGGGACCAGGGAGAGCGTGCTGTCCGTGAGCTCCCGCTCCCGGTGCAGCTGGGTCACCGCCCGCAGCAGCGCATGGTCGTCGCCCACGACCACCGGACGCCTCCCGCCCCGCCTCGACAGGGCCCGGGCGAACTCCTCCGGGCCGTCGGGCAGGCAGATCTTCGCGTGGGAACCGGCGCTCAGCACGTCCTTCGCGATGCGGACGGACTCGCCGTCGGAGCGCCTGGCGAGGGGGTCGATGAGTACGAGTAGCTGGTGGTCGCCGTCGCCGGGGGGCTCTGCAGCCGACACCTCGGTCCTTCCTCGGGTAGCATCTTGGTGCAAGAGCCCCTTGCGCTATTGCGCCAGGGGCTTCGTCTATTCCGGGGCACCCGGTTCGACGGCTCAGGCTGTGCCGTACATCGTCGTGCGGCAGGTACGACCTTTACGTACGCCCCCTGACCTTGGACATGCCCCGCCCGGAAGGGGTGTACGCCTGTGCCCGCACTTGTGCTGCTCGGTGCTCAGTGGGGTGACGAGGGCAAGGGGAAGGCCACCGACCTCCTCGGTGGATCCGTCGACTATGTGGTGCGTTACCAGGGCGGCAACAATGCCGGCCACACGGTGGTCGTTGGCGACCAGAAGTACGCACTGCATCTCCTCCCCTCCGGAATCCTGTCACCGGGATGTACCCCGGTCATCGGTAACGGTGTCGTGGTCGACCCGGCGGTCCTGCTCTCCGAGCTGAGCGGTCTGAACGAGCGAGGCGTCGACACGTCCAAGCTCCTGATCAGCGGCAACGCTCATTTGATCACTCCGTACAACGTCACCGTCGACAAGGTGACGGAACGCTTCCTCGGGAAGCGCAAGATCGGTACGACCGGGCGCGGCATCGGCCCGACGTACGCCGACAAGATCAACCGGGTCGGCATCCGCGTCCAGGACCTCTACGACGAGTCGATCCTCACCCAGAAGGTCGAGGCGGCGCTGGAGCAGAAGAACCAGCTCCTGGCCAAGGTCTTCAACCGGCGCGCGATCGAGTCGGAGAAGATCGTCGAGGAGATGCTCCAGTACGCGGAGCAGATCAGGCCCTACGTCGCCGACACGACGCTGATCCTCAACAACGCCATCGACGAGGGGAAGGTCGTCCTCTTCGAGGGCGGCCAGGGGACCCTCCTGGACGTCGACCACGGTACGTATCCCTTCGTCACCTCGTCGAACCCGACGGCGGGCGGTGCCTGCACCGGGTCCGGCGTCGGCCCGACGAAGATCAGCCGGGTCATCGGCATCCTCAAGGCCTACACCACGCGCGTCGGTGCCGGACCCTTCCCGACCGAACTTCTCGACGAGGACGGTGAGGCGCTGCGCCGCATCGGGGGCGAGCGCGGTGTCACCACCGGGCGTGACCGCCGCTGCGGCTGGTTCGACGCCCCGATCGCGCGGTACGCGACCCGGGTCAACGGCCTCACGGACTTCTTCCTCACGAAGCTGGACGTGCTGACCGGCTGGGAGCAGATCCCGGTGTGCGTGGCGTACGAGATCGACGGCAAGCGGGTCGAGGAACTTCCGTACAGCCAGACCGACTTCCACCACGCGAAGCCGATCTACGAGATGCTGCCGGGCTGGTCCGAGGACATCACCAAGGCCAAGACCTTCGGCGACCTGCCGAAGAACGCGCAGGCGTACGTGAAGGCGCTGGAGGAGATGTCCGGCGCCCCGATCTCCGCGATCGGCGTCGGCCCCGGCCGCACCGAGACGATCGAGATCAACTCCTTCCTGTAGGGGAGCGCGTGAGGGCCTCCGCCGGACGTTCCCCACGTCCGGCGGAGGCCCTCACCCGTGTGCGGGGCCCGTCGGTCCGCGCGCCGGAAGCCGTTTCCTCACCGTGCGGGGTGTGCCCGCCCGGTGCCCGGCACGTTCGGCTCAGGGAAAGGCCAGTCAAGGTCTAGACCTTGACAGGTTCAGACCAGCGGCGGTTGAGTGGCCGTACCCCCCATGGCGGCGCTCGCCCCTCGGCGGCGCCGCGCCGAAGGAGTGATCACGTGTTCAGACGTGTCATGAGCATGCTTATTGCGATGGCCGCAGCCGTCGCCACCCTCGTCCTTCTCCCCGCGGCATCGGCCTCGGCGGCCACCTGCGCTCCCGCCTGGAACTCCTCGTCCGTGTACTGGGGCGGCGGCACCGCCTCGTACAACGGGCACAACTGGTCCGCGAAGTGGTGGACGCAGAACGAGAAGCCGGGCACGGCCGACGTCTGGGCCGACCAGGGGACCTGCGGTACGGGCGGCGGGACGGACCCGGGCCAGCCGGATCCCTCGGGATTCGTCGTCAGCGAGGCCCAGTTCAACCAGATGTTCCCGAGCCGGAACTCCTTCTACACCTACAGCGGCCTGACCGCGGCCCTGAGCGCCTACCCGGGCTTCGCGACGACCGGCAGTGACACGGTCAAGAAGCAGGAGGCCGCGGCGTTCCTCGCCAACGTCAGCCACGAGACCGGTGGCCTGGTCCACATCGTGGAGCAGAACACCGCCAACTACCCGCACTACTGCGACAGCGGCCAGCCCTACGGCTGCCCCGCCGGGCAGGCCGCCTACTACGGCCGCGGCCCGATCCAGCTCAGCTGGAACTTCAACTACAAGGCCGCCGGTGACGCGCTCGGCATCGACCTGCTGGGCAACCCCTGGCAGGTGGAGCAGAACGCCTCCGTCGCCTGGAAGACCGGCCTCTGGTACTGGAACACGCAGAACGGCCCCGGCACCATGACGGCCCACAACGCCATGGTCAACGGTGCCGGCTTCGGTGAGACGATCCGCTCCATCAACGGCTCCCTGGAGTGCAACGGCGGGAACCCCGCCCAGGTCCAGAGCCGGATCGACAAGTACCGGGCGTTCGTCCAGATCCTCGGCACCACACCCGGCTCCAACCTGAGCTGCTGAGCGAGCCGCCACCGCACCGCCCGGGACGGGGGGTGCGGTGGCGGCCGGGTACACCCCCTGCCCCGTTCCGGCCCCGCACGGGCCGGAAGTCCGCACCCGGGCCGGGGCCGACGTCGGAGCGGAGCGGGACTGGCGGACATCGGCGGGTGCCGGTGAGCCGGCGGATTTCGTGTCCTTCCCGGCCGGGAGCCCCCGGCGCCCCGAAGCCGGGACCCCCGACGGACGGCGGGGGACGCGGAGTCGTGGGTCAGCTGGTCCTGCGGTAGGTCAGGCTCTCGCCGGTCTCCGGGACCTCCCGGCGCAGGCTCCCGTCGGGCAGCAGTGTCAGCACCGTGGGCCTGCCCGGGGTGCAGGAGGTCATCGGTTCGCCGGCCGTGACCTCGGAGGGGCCGAGGCGTACCGGGGAGCCGGGGGAGGGCTCGGCCCGCAGGGTGGCCTCGAAGACGCAGTGGTAGGAGCCGCCGGTGGCCAGCGGGCCTTCGGCCGTGAGGGACAGGACGGTCTCCCCGACCTCGCCCTGCCGGACGACCAGGTCACGGGTGGACCGGCCCGCGCCGTTGTCGACGGTTCCCGACCAGGAACCCAGATAGCCGGCAGGGATCGCGCCCTCGGCGTGCTTCCCGTCCTCGGAGGGGCCCGGCGACGGACCGGAGCCCTCCGTCCCGGAGCCCGTCGCGCCGGAGCGCGTCGCGGACGTGGTGGGCGACGGCGAGGCCGTGCCGTCTCCCTCGGTGCCGCGCATGAAGGCGTAGACCGACCAGCCCGCCCCCAAGGCGACGAACAGCGCCACCGCGACCAGCAGCACGGTCGAGCCCGCCGAACGCCCCCGCCCCGGCACGGGGGCGGGGTGCGGGAAGTGCGGCGGTGGCGGGCCGTCCGGGGGAGTGGGCCCGAAGCCGTCGCCGTACGCCGGGGCGGGCCGGGGGTAGCCGTACGAGGGGGCCGGGACGGGCTGCTGCGGGTAGCCGTACGGGGGCGCGGGCTGCCGCGGAGGGGGGTACGCGGCCTGCGGTCCCGGCTGCGGCGGCGACGCGGCTGCGCCGGCGGGTACCCCCTCGGGGGCGGGCGGTCCGGCGGGTGTCTGCCGCGGATGCGGGGCGCCGTCGGGGCCTTCCGGGCCTTCCGGGCCTTCCGGGCCTTCCGGGTCCGGGTCCTCGGCGTCCAGCAGCTCGACCGCGTGCCGCCCCAACTGGGCGACGAGCGTGCCGGGGAGCCAGGGCTCGTCGGTCTCCGCGCCGGCGAGCCGCTCCAGGAGGTCGCCCGTCGTGGGGCGCGCGGCCGGGTCCTTCGCCAGGCAGTCCCGGATCAGCCCGACCAGGTCCACGGGTACGCCGGTGAGGTCGGGATCCTCCTGCGCGATACGGAACATCAGCGCGTGGGCCCCGCTGTCCGCCGCGCCGAAGGGAAGCCGCCCGGTGGCGGCGTACGCCAGGACGGAGCCGAGGCAGAAGACGTCGCACGCGGTGGTCACCCGCTCGCCCCGGACCTGTTCCGGTGCCATGAATCCGGGGGAGCCGATCAGGGCGCCCGTGCGGGTCGGACCGTCGGCGACGGTGTCCAGCGCCCTGGCGATGCCGAAGTCGATGACCCGGGGGCCGTCGATCGTCATCAGGACGTTGGACGGCTTCAGGTCGCGGTGGATGAGGCCGGCCCGGTGGATGTCCTGGAGGGCGCTCGCGAGCCCGGCCCCCAGGACCCGTACGGAGCGTTCGGGGAGCGGGCCGTAAGCCCCCGGCGCCCCGGCCGGGGCGCCCGGGTGGCCCGAGACGACCCGGTGGAGGGCGGGCCCGGCGACGTAACCGGTGGCCACCCACGGCACCGGCGCGTCGATGTCCGCGTCGAGGACGGGAGCGGTCCAGGCGCCGCCGACCCGCCGTGCCGCCCGCACCTCGGCCCGGAAGCGGTCGCGGAACTGCTGCTGCTGCGCGAGATCGGGACGGACCAGCTTGATGGCGACGGTGCGTCCGCGGTCGGAGCGGGCCAGGAACACCTGTCCCATCCCGCCGGCGCCGAGGCGTCCGAGCAGGCGGTAGTTCCCGATGCGTTGCGGATCGCCGGAGCCCAGCTTCTCCATGTGCGCGCTTCCTCCCCGTACGGCCGTGGTGGGCCGGGGTCGAGGATAGCGGCGGGTTCCCCCGGCCGGACCGGGGCGGACCGGGGCCGGGCCCGCGGGTGCCGTCGCCGAGGTGACGGCGTCGCTGCGGTGCGGTTTCCTTACCGGGTTGCTATTGATGACAGGGAAACGTGAGGAGTGCTCACGCATTCCTTCGAACGCGTCGGGCTTTTTCGCGCATGCCTATGGCTCGCGGCGGTTATCCGCGAGCTGATTTCGTTACCCGCAAGTAGTGCACGTTTTTCCGAAGTGGCTCGGCGTGAGCCGTGTGGAGAACGCTGCATTGCGGGCCGGGGGACGTACTGCGGAATATCGGACGGGGACGGGGGGAATTGCTCGTGCGATCAGCGGAGGCGAAGTGTGTTCACACCTATGGAGACGCTGTGTGGCGGCGCAACGGTTGCAGTCGGTCCGCCGCCCGCCCGGTGGCCCGTACGGCGGGGCCGCCGGGGCCCCGCACGCCGGGCCGGGAGAGGGCCCGCGGTGCCCGGCGCGGGCAGGGCGGAGTCCCTCCGGGCCCCGGCGGTCCGGATGCGCTCCGGGCCGGCGGGCGGGCCGTGCCGCGCACCGTCCTCCCCGCGCCCGGCGGTGCCGGAACCCTTGCTCCGTAGGGCGCCTGACGGAGCGTCGTGGATGCTGGGGGAGCGACGGCCCCGAGGTGTGACGCGGAGCGACCGGCAGGGGAGGGGGCCGCGACCAGTGGTCCATGCCTTTGGTCGCCGCGTGCGGGGCGGATGGCGCCCGGTGTCGAGCGCCGGTCGGGGGTGTCTGCGGTGGGTGTCCGGCGGGGCGCTGAACGCACCGACGGCACCGGCGTGTTCGCAACGGCCCGGCCGGGTGTGCCCGGCGGGGCGTGGAGGGCGCGAGATCGGCCGAATCGTGCTCAACCCGGGCCGGTGGCCCCCGTTCGGGGCCCGAATCGGGCCCGCCTGGGCGTGCGATTCGGTCATGGCCGGAGGGTGGGCGGGTCCGGCGCGTTCCAGGGGTGGATGGCCGCTACCGGACATCGGTGGATCCGCTCCGTGTCCACTCGGTCACATACCGCAGGGTAAGTGGAATGTGGAGGGTTTGAATAGGGGCCCCGGATGCAGCTTGGTGACATTTTCGCGCCGCCGGGTGTGCCCGGAGGCGCCCGGACGGGAAATCGCGGATCGGATCCGTCCGCTTGTGCCGGTGGGCCGTTGACTGGTTCACGTCCGAGATCTAATGTCTGCGAAAGTAGCGCGATGGCGCGTAAGTGACCCTGGGAAAAGCAAACGGTTTACCGGTCAACCTCATTTGACTCCGCAGCGCCTTTGAGGGGTGAATGCAGCGCGCGTGCTTGTTTCCCGGGTCGGTCGAATCAGTGAACGAGGGAGCGTAATGGGTTCGGGGGTGACGGATGCGCCTGAAGGTATGCGCGGTGCTGATTCCGTGGAGCGCGCGCTCTTGGAGGCGCGGGCACTGATCGAGTCCTCGGTGTCGATGCACCGCAGCCGGCCGGGAGGTGCCTCGCTGCTGGTGAGGGCGGACGACGGCTCGGTGGACAAGGCCGTCAAGCGCGTCATGGCGGGCGCCAAGTACTCGGCGCACCTGGCGGTGACCGGCAACTGGAAGCACTCGTCGGTGGTGATCAAGGCGGTGGCCGCGGCAGTGGCGCAGCCCGCTGCGCCGAGGAGACGGGGCCAGCTCGCCGTACGGCTGCTCGCGGCGGGCCGGGCGCTCGAACTGTCCGCCGACTGCCATCAGGGCTTCGCCGACACGTCGCTGGAAGTGCGCATGACCAACGGCGAGTTGCGCGAGGCGCTGATCGTCGACGGCCGGACCGCTCTGGTGCAGTCGGGCGACGGCTCGGGCGGCAGGCACGCGGCGGTCGTCACGGACCCCGCGGCGGTGGGCGCGCTCGATCTGCTCTTCGCCGGAGCCTGGGCCGTCGCCCGGCCCGTCGCCGACGAACTCCGGCTGGAGGGAAGTCTGCGCGGCGAACTGGCGCGGCGGATCCTGGAGCAGCTCCGGGCGGGGCGCACCGACGACGTGGCCGCCCGGGAGATCGACGTGTCACTGCGTACCTACCGGCGCCATGTCGCCGCGATCATGCGGGTGCTCGGGGCGAACTCCCGTTTCCAGGCGGGAGTCCGCGCCGTGGAGCTCGGGTTACTGGAACGGTGCTGATGCGTCGGTCCGTGCACTGACACCAGCTGTGGAGCAACGGGGGCAACAGAACATGACGAGAAGCACACCCGAAACCGGCCCGAGCGCGGACGACGGCGAAGGGCGCAGACCCGAGGAACCCGGCGGGGGACCCCTCGGTCCACCGGACCGCGGCCCGGACGGCCAGGAGGGGCAGGACGCCATAGAGCAGGCGCTGCTCCAGGTCAGGGCCCTGATCGAGTCGACGGTGGAGCGGCACCGCAACAGGGTCTCGTGGGACCACCAGATCGTCGCCGTGGACGGCCGGCGGGACCATCTGCTGGACCAGGCGCGCAAGCTGGTGCTGACGGCCCGGTCGACCATCGACGTGGTGCTGGCCTCCGGCCCGAGCTGCGGGGCGGAGGCCAGGGCACCCCTGCGGGAGCTGACCTACGTGGTGCCCGGCACCGTCCGTATGCGGCTGCTGTGCTCCCCGGCCATGATCGACGAGGACTTCGTACGCGAACAGCTCGACCAGGGCACCCCGGTCGAGGTCCGGGTGGCCCGGGTCCCGCCCCTGCAGGCCGTCATCGTGGACGGGGCCGTCGCGCTCGTCTCGGCCGAGTCGTCGACCGGGCGCCGGGCGTCGCTCATCAAGGTGCCCGACGTCATCAGCACGCTCCGTACGCTCTACGAGGGCGTCTGGCGCAACGCGGTGCCGGCCTACGCGCGCATCACCTTCGGCGACCACTGCCGCACGGATCTCGCCCGGCGGATACTCGGGGCCCTGCGCGCCGGGGTCACCGACGAGGTGGCCGCACGGGAACTCATCGTCTCCGTACGCACCTACCGGCGTTACGTCGCGGAGATCATGACCCTGCTGGACGCCAGCTCCCGCTTCCAGGCGGGTGTCAGGGCCGCCGAGCTCGGCCTGCTGGGCGGCATCGAGGGGCCGGGGAGGTCACCGGCCCCTCCCGCCGACGGGACCTGACGGACCGGCGACGGCGGCCCGTGCTGGCAGCTTCCTGAAGTTGCCGTTGTCGGGCCGGGAAGCGGACGGCTACAACTGGCTGCGTCGACGGACGGCCGCGACCGGCCGCCTCGACCGGGCGCGCCTGCGTGCCCCGGCGCAGTACCGCCACGAAGTACCGCTGACGCGAGGTGCGAACAGGATGAAGGCCGGCACGGGCGGCGGACGGATCCGCCGCCACAGGGCTGCGGTTCTCCGCACGGGTCCGCCGGTCCTGTCTCCTGCGGGAGGCCGTGTCGTGTTCCCCGTCCGGTGGTGCCGGGCGGCGGGCCGGAAGGCCGTGGGCCCCCACGCGCTGCCCCCGCTCGCCTGTGCGGTGGGCGAGGAGGCGCTGATCCCCGTCTCCGGGTGCCCCACCGGTCCGTACACGACCGTCCCGGGGAGCCCGGACGCGCGGGCCGCCGCCCGGCGTGCCGAACCGGCCGGTGCGCCGGCCGAGTCCCTGGAGTGTGTTCGATGACCACCATGTCCTTCCCGGGACTCGCACTCCCCCACGACAGTGGGGTCGGCGTGCTGAACAAGGCCTCCCTGCTGTTGAGCGTGCTGGAGGACGGGCCCGCCTCGCTCTCCAGGATCGTGGTGGTGTCGGGGCTGACGCGTCCCACCGCCCACCGTCTGGCCCTGGCCCTGGAGCGGTTGCGGCTCGTCACCCGGGACGCCGGGGGCCGCTTCCAGCTCGGCCCCCGGCTGGGGGAGATGGCGGTCGTCGTGCACGGGGACCGGATGCTGGACCTCGCCGGCTCCGTACTGGCCGGGCTGCGCGACCGTACCGGGGCGAGCGCCCGGCTGTACCGGCGGTGCGAGGGCGGGCAGTTGTGCGTGGCCGGTGCGGAGGTGGCGGCGGCGGGGCAGGAAACGGTGCCGGTGGGGACCGCCTTCTCCCTGCGCTCCGGTGCGGTGGCCCAGGTGCTGCTCGCCTGGGAGCAGCCCGAGGTCCTGTACGCGGGCGTCACCCGGGCCCGCTTCACCGCCGCCGCGCTGACGCAGGTGCGCCGCCGGGGCTGGGCGCAGACGCTCGGTGTCTGGGACACGGACGTCGTCACGCTGGCCGCTCCCGTGCGGGGGCCCGGCGGCCGGGTGGTCGCGGCGCTCTCCCTGTCGGGTCCGGTCCCCGTGCTGACCAGGGAACCGGCGCGGGAGTTCGGCGGTGCCGTGATCGACGCGGCACTGCGACTGGGCGAGGCGTCCGACGGATGACCTTCCCCCAACAGGACGGGGGGCGGCCCCGCCTGCCGGGAGGGCAGGACGTGCCGGTGCCGCAGACGGAGTTCAGGATCCTGGGTCCCACGGAGATCTGGACGCGGGGAGTGCGCGTCCCGCTCACCGCGGCCAAGCAGCGCACGGTCCTGGCGGCGCTCCTCCTCTCCCCGGCGCGGTTCGTCTCCGACCTGTGGCTCGCCGAACTGCTGTGGGGGCCCACCCCGCCCGCGACGAAGTCGGCACAGCTCTACACCTACGTCTCCCGGCTGCGGCGCAGTTGCGAGCCCGGCGTCCGGCTGGTGCGCAGGCACCGCGGCTACGGCCTGATCCTGGGGTCCTCCCGGCTCGACTGGAAGACGTTCCAGCGGCTGGCCGAGCAGGGGCGGCAGTACCTGGCCCAGCACCGTTACGCGGAGGCCGCCGCATGTCTGGAGCCGGCCCTGCGGTTGTGGCGGGGGCCGGCTCTCGCGGACGTCACGGACGTGCTGGCCCGGACCGAGCTCCCCCTGCTGGAGGAGGCCCGGCTGCGGGCGCTGGACCACCGGATGGAGGCGGTCCTGGCGCTCGGCAGACACGAGACGGCGCTGCCGGAGCTCACCCGCCTGGTGGCGGAGAACCCCGCACGGGAGTCGCTGCGCGGCCACCTGATGACCGCGCTGTACCGCTGTGACCGGCAGATGGACGCGCTGCGGGTGTACGAACAGGGCCGCCGGGTCCTGCAGGAGGAGCTGGGGGTGGCCCCGGGGGCGTCGCTGCGGGCGCTCCACCGGGCGGTGCTGCTGGAGGAGCTGCCCGGCCCGGCCGCCGCCGAACCCCTGACACTGACCGTACGGCGCGCCGGGTGCGCCCCGCCGGCTCCGGACGCGGCGGCCGGCGGACCGCGGAACGCGGCGGACAGCCCCTGGAACGGACTGGTCCCGGCGATGCTGCCCGTGGACGCGCCCGGATTCGTCGGCCGCCGCGCCGAACTGACCCGCGTGGTGGAGGAGTTACGCAACAGTCGGAGCCCCTACCGAGGCGTCGTCCTGACCGGTGCGGCCGGGGTGGGCACCTCGGCGCTGGCCGTGCGCGCGGGGCACGCCTGCCGGGACGACTTCCGGCAGGGTCAGCTCTACACCGATCTGCGTGGCGAGGGAGGCCGCGCCAAGGATCCGCTGGACGTGCTCGGCAGCTTCCTGCGCGCGTTGATGTCCGTACGGGGCGCGGACCTGCCCGCCACGCTGGAGGAGCGGGTGCAGTTGTACCGCAGCGCCCTGTCCCGCCGCCGGATCCTCGTCGTGCTCGACAACGCGTCGGACGAACGCCAGGTGCGGCCCCTGCTGGCGAGCGGCCCCGGCTGCCGGGTGCTGATCAGCGGCGGCCGCCGGCTGGTCTCGATGGAGGGCGTCAGACCGGTGCCGGTCGGACGGCTCGACGACCGGGAGGCGCGCGAGCTGCTCGCCTCCCGGGTCGGCAGGGAGCGGCTGACCGCCGAACCGGGCGCCACCGGGCGGCTGCTGGACCTCTGCGAGGGCCTGCCGCTGGCCCTGCGGTTCTGCGCGACGCGGCTGATGGCCCGCCCGCAGTGGCCGGTGGCCGCACTGGTGGACCGGCTGGAGAGAGGAGAGGTCCGGCCGGACGAGTGGGAGGAGGGGGCCGACGAACTGTGGACCGTCCTGAGAGAGGGCGTCATGCGGCTGGAGCCGCCGCTGCGCCCCGTCCTGCGCGCGCTGGCCCGTACGGAGCCGGGCTCCGTCTCACCCGCCTGCCTCGCGAGGCGGCTCGACTGGTCGGAGGACCGGGCCCGCGGCGCGCTGGAGGCGCTGGTGGAGGCGGGGCTGCTGGAGGTGGTCGCCGGGAGACCCCTGGTGGGCGCGGTGGCCGACGGGGGTACGGAGGCGGCGCCGGGCGGGCCTCCTCCGTACCCGCCGGCCGTCGCGCCGCCGCCCCAGGACCGCTACCGGTGCACACCGCTGGTCAGGCTGATGGCCCGGGGGACGGCCGCCGTGACCGACGGTCCCTGACCCGGACCCCACGGGTCAGCCGGCCGGCGGAGTGCTGGGCGGCGGGGGCTGTACGTCGTTGATGAACGCCGCCAGCAACGCGGCCCAGCGCAGCCCCTCGTCGTCCGCGACCGCGTCCTCCTCCGGGAACCCCTCCTCCTCCGGTCCGTCCCCGCCCACCCCGTCGGGGACGTCGGCCGGTGCGCACCCGTGCCTCTGTGCCCCGGTCCGCTCCGGAGTGTCCGGCACCTCGGTCGGATCCGGTGCGGCGTCCGTGCTCATGGTTCCCTCCTCGTCGAACCGCCCCTGCCGGGCGTTCCCTCCAGAGTTGGGTACATACCTATGCCTTTTCTATACTCCGGGCCCCCGGAAGCACAGGCGGTCCCCGGCACCCCGCCTGCTGGCAGCTTCCTGAAGCGGGTATTGCCGAGCGCGGCGGGCCGGCAGTTCCATGAACGCGTCAGGTGCAGTGCTCGCCCCGAACGCGGAGCCCACCTGTCCGGCAGGCGACCCCCCTCGTACTGCCGGGACGCCCGGGGGTCCGGTCCCTTCGTGTGGCCGGACCACCGGAGTTGACGCGTGACGTGCCCGCCGTGCCCTCCCGCGACGCCGCGAGCCCGCCGAGAAGAGGACGAGGACATGACTGCCACGGCCCTGCCCGGTTCCGAACTGCTGGCCAACCTGGCCGCGCACGACCCGCGCTTCCGGGAGCGGACGGCGCACGCGCTGCTGGCCGTCGAGAAGCGTCTCCTGGCCTGCGCGGCGGACGCACCCGATCCGCGCGTGGCCGAACTCGTGGGCCACATCGCGACGGCGGGCGGCAAACGGCTGCGCCCCCTGCTCGTGCTGCTCGGCGCGGAGTTCGGGGAACCGTGGAGGGACGGCGTCGTGGAGGCCGCCGTGATCGCGGAGCTCGTCCACATCTCCTCCCTCCACCACGACGACGTGATGGACGGGGCGGAGCTGAGGCACGGAGTGGCCAGCGTCAACGCGCTCTGGGGCGCCCGGCTGGCCGTGGCGGGCGGCAACTGGCTGCTCGCCCGCGCCGCCCGTCTCGCCGCCGAACTGGGCCCGGAGATGGTGCGGTTCCAGGCCGACGTGGCCAGCGAGCTCGTCGAGGGCCAGCTGCGCGAGCTGACGGGTCCCGGCGAGGGCGAGGACCCCGTCGCCCACTTCTTCCGCGTCACCTCGGGCAAGACCGCGGCCCTGCTGGCCATGGCGCTGCGCGCCGGGGCGCTGCACGCCGGCGCCCCGGCCGCGTACGGAGGAGCCCTCGACGAGTACGGCCGCCAGCTGGGCGTCGCCTTCCAGATCTCCGACGACCTCCTCGACCTGGTCGCACCCGCGTCGAGCACCGGCAAGGAGCTCGGCAAGGACCTGGCCGCCGGGGTCCCCAGCCTGCCGGTGGTCCTGGCCGCCACCGACCGTCGCCCGGCCGGCGCCGAACTGCGGGAACTGCTGTCGTCCGGGCCGCTGGACGACCCGCGGGACCGCAGGCGCGCCCTGGACCTGTTCGCCGCCTCGCCCGCCCCGGCGGCGGCCGCGGCGCATCTGGGACACCGGCTGCGCCTGGCCCGGGAGGCGCTGGGCGTGTTGCCGCCGGGCCCGGCACGCCGGGCGTTGCACGCCCTGTGCGACTACGTCGACTCGCGCGTCGCCCGTACGGCGGACGCGGGGCACCGATCTGACCAGCAGACACGACAAGGGGTGGGACATGCCGACGGAATCGGTTGACGAACTGGCGGCGATCCGCGCCGAAGCGCTGAGCGGGCCGGGTGACGCCCGCTGGCTCCGCGTCGTGCGGTTCCCGTTCGACTGCCGGGCCCTCGCATAGCGCGACGACGACCTGCTCCCAAGCAAGTTCCTCCTCGAGCAGTTGCGCCGGCACCGGGCGACGGGGTTCGGCCTGGAGGCGAAGAGGCCGTACACGGACGGTGTGATCACCGGCTGGGGGACGGTGGAGGGCCGGACGGTCTTCGTCTACGCCCATGATTTCCGGATCTTCGGTGGGGCGCTGGGTGAGGCGCACGCGACGAAGATCCACAAGATCATGGACATGGCCATCTCGGCCGGGGCTCCGCTGGTGTCGCTGAACGACGGTGCGGGGGCCCGTATCCAGGAGGGGGTGAGCGCGCTCGCCGGGTACGGCGGCATCTTCCAGCGCAACACCCGGGCCTCGGGTGTGATCCCGCAGATCAGTGTGATGCTGGGCCCGTGCGCGGGTGGCGCGGCCTACAGTCCGGCCCTGACCGACTTCGTGTTCATGGTCCGTGAGACCTCGCAGATGTTCATCACCGGGCCGGACGTCGTCAAGGCGGTCACGGGTGAGGAGATCACGCAGAACGGGCTCGGTGGCGCGGACGTGCACGCCGAGACCTCGGGCGTCGCGCACTTCGCGTACGACGACGAGGAGACCTGCATCGCCGAGGTCCGCTACCTGATCGGCATGCTCCCCTCGAACAACCGGGAGAACCCCCCGGTCGTGCCGAGCGACGACCCCGCGGACCGGCGCGGCGACGTCCTGCTCGACCTCGTCCCCGGGCTGCCGTTGGCGGGGATGCTGTACGTGTTCCAGTAGCTCCTTGAGCAGCTGCTGCCGCTGAAGGAGCTCCAGGTGCTTGCGACCCGCACCAACATCATCTGCGCGCTGGCCCGCCTCGACGGACACGTCGTCGGCATCGTGGGCAGCCAGCCACTCTCGTACGCCGGGGTGCTGGACATCCACTCCTCGGAGAAGGGCGCGCGCTTCGTCCAGTTCTGCGACGCCTTCAACATCCCGCTGGTCACGCTCGTCGACGTCCCGGGCTTCCTGCCGGGCGTCGACCAGGAGCACGGCGGGATCATCCGGCACGGGGCCAAGCTGCTCTACGCGTACTGCAACGCGACCGTGCCGCGGATCTCGCTGATCCTGCGCAAGGCCTACGGAGGCGCGTACATCGTCATGGACTCCACCTCCATCGGAGCCGACCTGTCCTACGCGTGGCCGACCAACGAGATCGCGGTGATGGGCGCCGAAGGTGCCGCCAACGTCATCTTCCGCCGCGAGATCGCCGCCTCCGACGACCCCGAGACGACGCGCGGCCAGTTGGTCAAGGAGTACAAGGCCGAGCTGATGCACCCCTACTACGCGGCCGAGCGCGGCCTGGTCGACGACGTCGTCGACCCCGCCGAGACGCGGCACCTGCTCATCCGCTCCCTGGAGATGCTGCGCCTCAAGCACGCCGACCTGCCGTCGCGCAAGCACGGCAACCAGCCCGCGTGAGCGCCGTGCCCGGGCAGGGCGGTTCCCTGCTGAGAGTGGTCAACGGCTCGCCGACGCCCGAGGAGCTGGCGGCCGCGGTCGCGGTCGTGCTCGCCGCAGTCCAGCGGTCCGCAACGGCCGCCCCGGACACGGCGGCGCCCGCGCGGGCGCCGTGGCGCCGGGCGGAGGCCCCGGCCTCGTCCCGTGTCTCCTGGCGGGGCGGGCGCTGACCTGCCGGCGGATGCAGGTCGTTGCACGGCTACTTGAAGTCGGCGGGGACCTTGCGGAACGTGGCCGTCCAAAGGTCCGAGTGCAGATACGCGGCGGGACGAGCCGCGGGTGAAGACGTGGAGGATTCCCATGTTCCGAGGGATCGGGCGGTTCTCGGTGAACCGCCCATGGACGGTGGTCGTGCTGTGGTTGCTGGCGACCACCGCCCTGATCGCGCTGGCTCCGCAGCTGAAGCCGACCGACGACCAGGCGGAGTTCCTCCCGTCGCACTACGAGTCGGTACGCGCGGTGCAGATCCAGCAGGACGCCTTTCCGCAGAGCCGTCAGCCCGCGGCCATCGGCGTCGTCCAGCGCGCCGACGGCGGCAAGCTGACGGCGGCCGACACGGCGAAGGCCGGCGAGATCGCGGCCGCCCTGCGGGACGAGAAGTTCGCGAAGATCACCGAGGTGGTGGCCGACCCGAAGGCGGTCTCACCGGACGGGAAGATCGCCCTCGTCCACGTGTTCGCCTCCACGCAGAAGGCCAACGACGAGACGCTGGTCGAATCCGTCGGTGAGCTCCGCACCGCGACCGCCGACCGGATCGGGAGCAGCGGGCTGGAGTGGGCCTACACGGGTCCGGCCGCCACCGTGCTGGACTCGATGGAGGCGTCGGACAGCACCGACGCCATGGTCATGATGGCCACCCTGGTCCTCATCATCGTGCTGCTGCTGGCCATCTTCCGCAGCCCGGTCATCGCCCTGATGCCCGTCCTCGTCATCGGGGTCGTGTTCATGGTCACCATGGGCGTCATCGCCACAGCCGTGGAACTCGCGGGCATGCGGGCGCCCGCCTCCATCTCCGCCATCCTCATCGTGGTGCTCTTCGGCGTCGGCACCGACTACACGCTCTTCCTGCTGTTCCGGTACCGGGAGCACCTGAGGGACGGGATGGAGGCCAAGGAGGCGCTGGCCACCGCCGCCGGCCGGGTCGGCGAGACCATCGCCTCCGCCGCGGGCGTGGTCATCGCCGCGTTCCTCTCGCTGCTGCTGTCGTCCATGGGCATGCTCAGCAGCATGGGCCTGTCGCTCGCGCTCGCCGTCGCCGTCACCCTGATCTCCGCGCTCACCCTCGTGCCGGCCGTGTTCTCGCTGCTGGGCACCAAGGCGTTCTGGCCTTCGAAGGCCTGGCGCACCCAGCCGAAGAACGCCCTCTCGGGCCGGGTCGGAAGCTTCGCGTCCCGCAGGCCCGGCCTCATCGCCGGCGTCTCCGGCCTGGTCCTCGTGGCGCTCGCCTCGGGGGTCCTCGGCTTCCGGGCGGAGTACGACACCGAGAGCTCGCTGCCGGACACCCTGGAGTCCGTGCAGGCCATGGAGGACTTCCAGACCGGCTTCTCGGCCGGCCAGTCCGACCCCACGTTCGTCTACGTGAAATCCACCGGCGGGGCGCTCGACAAGGCCGCACTGGACGCCTACGGGAAGGAACTGGCGGACGTCGGCGGGGTGGCACAGGTGGCCCCGGCCGTGGTCAGTCCCGACGGCAAGGTCGCGCAGTACGGCGTCGTGCTCGACTACCGCCCCACCGAGGACCGGGCCATGGAGCTCGTCGGGGGCGACCTGCGGGACACGGTCCACCGGGCGGCGCCCCAGGGCACCGAACAGTTCGTGGGCGGCAGCACCGCCCTCCTCGCGGACGTCCGGACCGCCGTGAACCGCGACTACAAGCTCGTGTTCCCGGTCGCCGCCGTGGCGATCATGCTCATCCTCGGCCTGATGCTGCGCAGCGTCATCGCCCCCTGGTACCTGATGATCTCGGTCGGTCTGGGCTTCGGCGGCACCCTCGGCGCCACCGTCTGGCTGTTCCAGAGCGGTTCGGGCGGGCTGCTGTTCATGCTGCCGGTGATCGTCTACCTCTTCGTCGTCGCCATCGGGACGGACTACAACATCCTGATGGTGGCCCGGCTGCGGGAGGAGGTCAGCAGTGGCAAGGAGCCGAGGGAGGCCGTCCGGCTGGCCGTCACGCACTCCGCCCCCACCATCAGCGCGGCTGCGGTCATCCTCGCCGGCACCTTCGGTGTGCTGATGCTCGCGGACAACGCCATGCTCAAGCAGATGGGCTTCGCCGTGGCCTTCGGGATCCTGCTCAGCGCGTTCGTGATGGCGATCCTCCTCGTTCCCGCGGTCACCACCCTGGCGGGACCGAAGGCGTGGTGGCCGGGCAACCGTGGCGCCGCGGCGGCGGACGAGGAGGCCGCGGAGCCTCTCGCCGGCCACGGCTCCGACGACCTCGTGGGCTCCCGGAGCCGGTAAGGGCTGTCCCGCACTTCCCGGCGGGCGTGCGACGACAGCTACGGCACCTCGCCGCGTTGTCGGAACGTCCCCATACATCCAGTATGCGGACGCCCCTCCGCCGTGCGATGCACCGCATCCGACGCCGCACGCCGATCCACCGGGAAGTGCGGGACAGCCCTCAGGGCATGTCCCGGAGGCGGCGCCGTCCGCCCGGGTCAGGACCGGCGGCGTCCGGTGCCCGAGCCCTCGGTCCCTCCGGGCCGCCCCGGATCACCGCCCGCCCCCGGCCGGACCTCCCGGCCGGGGGCGGGCGTCTTCCGTCCCCCCGGCGGGCCGTGCAGCTTCCTGAAAGACGAGGGGAGCGAACAGTGGGGGTGTCTGTAGGATTTTGATACGGCGTTCCCGGTCATCGGAATTCCCGCCGCGGTATCGGCCGAATGCGAGGTGTGATGCACGAGCGTGAGTTGAGAGCTTTCGTTTCGGTCGCGGAAACCGGACGGATGGATGCCGCGGCACGGCAACTCGGCTATTCCCAGCCGGCGATCACCTATCAGATCCAGTGCCTGGAACGTTCCCTCGGCTTCAAGCTGTTCACCCGGCACCCCGGTGGGGCCAGGCTGACCCGCGGCGGACGATCGGTCCTGACGTCCGCACAGGCGGTTCTGGCGCTCATGAGCGACATCCGCGGCCCGCGCCCGGACGAGGACGCGGAGTGCGGACGGACGCCCGCCGGGGCGGCCGTGCCGATGGCCGGGAAGAACAGCGCCTGAAAGGCGTGCGCCGATTCCCTTCGGCGGCGTCCACTGTTTCCGCGGCCGTTCCGGCGGAGATCTCTTCCCATCTTCTTCCCCTTCCAGAAACGTTGGAGAGAAAACGATGAGCACCAACCCGTTCGAGGACAACGACGCCTCCTACTACGTGCTGGTCAACGAGGAAGGCCAGCACTCCCTGTGGCCCGCGTTCGCCGAGGTCCCCGCCGGCTGGACGGTGAAGCACGGTCAGGACAGCAGGCAGGCCTGCCTGGACTACGTCAACGAGAACTGGACCGACATGCGCCCGCTGAGCCTCCAGCGCCAGATGGCCGAGTCGAAGTAGGACGCGGCCGGAAAGGACGATCATGCAGACGGTCTCCTCCGCCTCGGCGGTGTACCGGCCCCGGCCGCGTCCGGGCGCAGGCCGGGTCCTGGTGTGCCTGAGCTTCTGCGGCGGAGGCACCGCACCGTTCCGCCGGTGGGCCGACGTCATGCCCGCCGACGTGGAGTTGGCGCTGATCTGCTACCCGGGGCGGGAGATGCGGTTCGGCACGCCGTTCGCGCGGGACTGGATCACCCTGCGCGACGACGTGGTGAACGCCGTCCGTGGCCTCACCTCCCGGCCCTACACCCTGTTCGGCCACAGCATGGGGTCCTGGCTGGCCTTCGAGACGGCGGCCCAGCTCGAGCGCATCGGCGTCCCGCCCCCGTCCTCGCTCGTCGTGTCCGGCGGGGTGGCGCCCCACAAGCGCCAGGCCCACGGGGCCCACACCCCCCGCTCGGACGACGGCGACGACGCCCTCGTCGCCTGGATGCGCGCCTTCGGGCAGATGCCGGCGGTCGTGGCCAACGAACCCGAACTCCGCGCCATCGCCGTGGAACTGCTCCGCGCGGACCTCGCCGTGTCGGAGTCGTACCGCTTCACCGAGGGGACCCGGGCGACCGTGCCGCTGAGGCTGCTCTACGGCTCCGGCGACACCGCGCCCTTCGCCGAGGTGGAAGCGGACTGGAGGTCGCTGGCCGACGGCGGCTTCGAGGCCTGCGAGCTGCCGGGCGGGCACTTCTACGAGACGGATGTGTGGTCCGGGCTGCCGCGGTGGTGCACGGAATCCCTTCCGGGCACGGCACGTCCGTGACGCCGGAACGCCGCGCCGACCAGGTCGACGCGGCGTTCACCGTACGGGCAGGAGGACTTCAGGCCGCCTCGCGCAGCGCGCGCCTGCGGTCGTGCAGCACCAGCAGGATGACCATTCCCATGAGCACGCCCAGGACCGTGCCGGCCTGGCCGGCCAGCAGGTGCGCCACCTCGCTCTCGGGGGCGGGACGCTTCGTGCCGAGGTTGGTCAGCAGGCTGTAGAGGCTGTACGAGAAGAGCATGCCCGAGGAGATCCAGGACGCCGCCATGGGGACCAGGAACTTCCTGGCCCCCCGCCGGCCCGTCAGGACGAGCAGCCCCCAGGCGCCCAGGAAGGCCCAGACCCCCATGCTCAGGGACAGCAGGTGCCACCACATGTCGCGGTAGGACAGACGGTCCGCGTCGAGCCCCACCGTCACGCCGGCCGCCCAGAACACCTTGACGAGGCCGAGCGCGACGCAGCCCGCGGCGAGCAGCCGCGCCACCGTGATCTGCAGCGACCGGGTGCCGCCCGCGGCCTCGCCACCGTCGACCGGACCGCTCAGGGCCTCCGGCCAGCGCGCCCGGGCGTATCCGGCGAGCGCGAGGGGCAGGCCGATGCCGACCCCGACCAGCGAGATCATGACGAGCACCTGCTCGTACGCCCACAGGTCGTTGGAGGCGTCGGCCTGTTCGTCCTGGGACATGGCGGCCGGGCCGAGCACCGGTGCCAGGACCAGCATCGGGACGAGCAGGCCGGTGCCCACCCAGACGGGCAGGACGATCAGCCAGGCCGGAAGCCTCTCGCCCCAGGGCTGGATGAAGGCCACCGCCAGCAGGATTCCCACCGCGGCGAGCACTGCGGTCGTGGCATTGATCGCACGCCAGTCCGCCTCGCCCATTTCGTCGTTCGGAAGGAATATTCCGAATGTCCAGACGATTTTGATCAGCATGTACGGCATAACCGCGACCACGGTGCCGTAGCCGCATATTCTGCGCATCTTGATCAGCCGTGAGGTCGGCTGTGCCGCCATTACTGTCATGATCGGCATGCTATCCGACCGGTCATCGGCGGTCAAAGTATCCCACCTTCTCCCATGGGTTCCTGCATTGCGGAAGAATGGTGAAATCGATGTTCTTCCGGGCTGCGCAGTGCTATGGCGGTGAGATGCCCCGAATCGGAGAGGGAGACCAGCAGCGCGGTTCCTCCCGCCCTCGCCAGCGCGGTCAGTTCCAGCATTCCCGAGACCGTGCAGTGCCGGGCCTCGGTGATGCGGCCGCCGGAGCCGCGGAGCGAGCCACCGGCCCCCGCGGTCGCCGCCGCGACGGCGTCGAGCACCGCCGCCGCGAGCGGCGCGGCCCCGGCCGGAGCGCTGACGACGAGCCGTACACCGTGCGCGCCGGCGGCCAGGGCGGCGACGCGTGCGCCGGCCGCCGCGACGGCCTCCGGGTCCCGGCGGCCACCGGGACCCCGCGGCAGGAAGCGGGAGAGGCCGCCGGTGATCTCGGCGAGCGCGTCGTCCGGGCCGGCCGCGTCCGGCGTGGACAGGACGACGGCGGCGGCGCCGTCCAGCAGGCCGTGCCCCTCGTCCCCCTCGGGCGCCTGGTCGGTGGCCGCGGCCACCACCCGGTCCGCACGGCCGGTACGCAGCGCCGTGAGCGCGAAGTGCACGGCCTCCAGCCCCGCGGTGACGGGATTGGTCAGCGTGACCGAGAACGCCCGGGCCCCGGTGCTGATCGCGAGCTGGCTGCCGGGGGTGCTCATCGAGAAGGCGGGGACCTCGGCCGGGCTGATCCCCCGGACGCCCTCGGTGCGCAGGGTGTCGTCCATCCGGCGGTGCGCCCGGGCGATCGCGTACTGGGTGCCCGTGACCACACCGAGGCGCAGGCTCGGATCGCCGTCCAGGGGTGGGTCGTCGTGGCGGCGGCCGAGCGCCTGATGGCCGGCGGCCAGGAGGTAGCGGGTGGCCGGGCCGAAGTACTTCCAGCCGCGCCGGCCGAGGTGCGCGGCGGGGTCGAACCAGGCCGGGTCCCGGTCCCCCGCCCCGTCCGGGAGAGTCTCCGCGACCGCGCCGGCGCCCGTGAGCAGTACGTTCACGCGACGGCCTCCCAGGCGAGCACCGCGTTGTTGGCCCCGAACCCGGTCCCGCTGACCAGCACGGCCGGGCGGGGCAGCGGCACGGGCCCCACGAGGGGGACGTCCATCGGGCAGGTGGGGTCGACCTCGGTGACGTGGGCGTTCGGCGGGACCAGGCCGGTGCGCAGCATCCGGGCGGCTATGACGCAGCCGAACACACCGGCCGCACCCGCCGTGTGGCCCATGACCGCCTTCGGCGCGTAGCCGGCCGTCCGGGTGATGTCACCGCCGGCGGCGGTGACGGCCTCGCTGACGGCCGTGCTCTCCACGGAGTCGTTGAGCGCCACCCCGGCGCGGTGGAGGACCACGGCCCCCGGGAGTCCCGAGGTGGCGAGGGCCTGGGCCGCCGCCCGCCGCAACTGCCCGCCGGACGGCTCCGGGGCCATCGGGTGGTGGGCGTCGCAGCTCCATCCCTGGCCGGTGAGCGCCGCCTGGGCGGTCACTCCCCGGCGCCGGGCGGACTCGGCGGACTCCAGCACCACGGCCGCGGCGCCCTCACCGGTGACCATGCCCGCGCGCCCGGTGTCGAAAGGCCGGCAGCACTCGGGGTCCAGCAGTCCGAACCGGTGGAGCGTGCCGACGGCGACCCGGGAGAAGGCGTCGCCGCCGCAGGCCACGACGATGTCGGCCTGCCCCGTCTCGATCAGCCGGGCGCCCCAGCCCACCGCGTACGCCCCGGCGGAGCAGGCGGTGGACAGGGTGTGGGCGCTCCCCCCGATGCCGAACCGGTCGGCGACCACCGCGGACACCCCGTGCGTGGCGGTCCGGCGCTCCGGCCCGTCCGGCAGCTCGGCCAGATCGATGTCGCCGAGCGACGTGCCGACGGTGAGGCCCGCGTCGAACAGGTCCTCCCGGCTCAGCCGGGCCTCGGCGACGGCCTCCGCGACCGCCTCGACGACCAGCGAACTGGTGCGTCCGGGGGTGCCGGTACCGGGCGGAGCGGCGTACAGCGGCGGATGCTCCGGCAGCCCGCAGCCGTTCGGAGCGGGCACCGGGCGGCGGTCGGCGCGCAGCAGACCCTCCCACAGCGCGTCGACCCCCCTGCCGAAACAGGTCATCGCCCCCAGTCCCGTGACAACGACCGTCACCGGCACCCCACTCCTTCCGAACGTGCGGAATAAATTGACCGATAGCGACCAGAGTGCCGTCGTGGAAGCTCTGCGGCCGTTATCCCTGCAAGTACCTGCAGAAAAGGGCCGGGTGTTAGGCGGCCTCCCATACGATTCGGGGCGATCGGTTCGGCTCCGTAAAAAGGAAAAAGAAGTCCTTATGAAGCGGAGTCGAATTCAATATTCGAAAGAAAGGGGATCCGGTGACGGTCGAAAGCACGCTGGACACGTCGGAGCTGCGGGACATGGTTGCGGACACCCTGGACGTCGAGCCCACGGCCCTGACCGACGACGCGCTCCTCATCGAGGAGCTGGGCGTCGACTCGGTCGTCGCGCTGGAGCTCGCCGTCACGCTGGAGCAGCGCTACGGGATCAGGATCCCCGAGGAGGAGCTCGTCGAGCTCCGGACCTTCACCGACATCCGCGAACTGCTCAGCCGGAAGCTGAGCGGTTGATGGAGGCGCAGCCGGTCCGGACCGCGGACACCGGCGGAGCCGCCGCCTCCTACCTCCTGATCGAGAGCAAGGGCACCTGGGCGGGTCCCAACGCGGGCACCTTCCTCCTGGACGCCGTGGCGCTGGCCGAAGCCGGCCACCGGGTCCGGGTGTATCTCGTCGAGGACGGGGTGCTGGGCGCGGTGGGAACCGCCGTGCCGGAGATCGAGCGGCTCGCCGAGGCGGGGGTCGAGGTCCTGGTGGACGACTTCTCCGCGGCGCAGCGCGCGCTGGCACCCACCCGGCTGTCGCCGCACGTGAGGATCGCCGGCATGGACAGCGTCGCGGCCGCCCTGGCCGAGGACGGCTGCAGGGGGGTGTGGCACTGATGGGTACTCCGATGAAGCGCCGTGTCTGGGACCTGCTGCTGATCATGACGGCGGCCCCGCACTCCGGTGACGTGGTCACCTCCGCGCTGCGGCTCTCGCACGCGGTGCTGGAGAACGGCGGCTCGGTGCGGGTCTGGGCGTGCGGCTACGCCAACATGCTCACCCAGGACACGTTCGGTGACACCAAGTTGCCGAACACCCGTGATCCGGAGGGACACTACCCCTCCACCTCGGCCGTCGTCCGGCAGCTGACCGCCGACGGCAAGGGCCGCTTCGCCTGGATCGCGTGCACCGCGTGCTCCGAGGAGCGCGGCGCGACCCACCACATCCCGCAGGTGCGGCACCGCTCGCCGCTCCGGCTGGCGGGGACCATCGACGCGGCCCGGCAGACGCTGTACCTCGGGGGAGCCTGATGACGACGAACCGACGGGCGGAGCCCCGCAGGCGCGTGCTCTGCGTCATCGACCGTGCCTACCGGGGCGCGGTCGAGGTGCAGTTCTTCCACCCGCTGTACGGACTGCTCGATCTGCACGGGCAGTTCGAGCAGGTCGACCTGGCGCTGCGCGGCGCGACGGTGACGATGGCCGTCGAGGAGCACACGTACGTGCCCTCCCTGCAGCTCGGCTCCACGACCCTGGACACGCTGCCGGACTACCGGGGTTCCGTACGGGACCTGGTCGCCGAGGGCTTCGAGGTCTTCGTGGACGGGGCCGCGCTCACCGCGCTCGGGTTCACCCCCGAGGACCTGGTGCCGGGCACCACCTGCCTGGACCCGGCGGAACTGGCGGCCCGCTGGCCCGCGTACGACCACGTGTGGTTCATATGAGCGGCGTTCCGGCCGTGGCGCCGCGCACCTTCGCCACCCCGCTGCGCGCGGTCGACCGGATCGAGGTGTGCCCGGGCGGGCCGGACCTGCGGTTCCGTACGTTCAAGACGGTCCGTGCCGAGGACCCGTACATGGCCGGGCACTTCCCGGGACTCACCCTGCTGCCGGCCGTGTTCGTCCTCGAAGGACTCCGGCAGGCGGTGACGACCCTCACCGGCGCCGCCGAGCCGCTGAATCTGCTGGAGGTCACCTCCGGCCGGTGGCTGGCGCCCATGCAGGGCGGCGACGAGGTCCGCCTCGACGTCACCGCCGCGCAGACCGCGGACGGACGATGGCTGGTCACCGCCGACGGTGTGCGCCAGGACGGTGTCCCGGTCGTCGCCGCGAAGGTGGTGCTCGGCGGCCGGGACGCCGTCCTGTCCGACCGGCTCGCCCCCGCGGGCGGGCCGCCCCCGGTACCCGCCACCGCGTCCGGACCGGACTACACCGCGATCCTGGACCGGCTGCCCGTACGCCACCCCATGCTGCTGGTGGACCGGGTGGAGGCCTTCGACCCCGGCCGGGAGATCACGACGCTCAAGGCCGTCTCCGGGTCCGAGCCGTGCTACGCCGCGATGGAGGACGGCCTGCCGCTGTCCCGGTACATGTATCCCCGGGCGCTCATGCTGGAGTCCTTCGGGCAGTCCTCGGTGCTCCTGTGGCTGTCGAGCGGAACCACCGGGGGCGTGCAGGTCGCCGCGGCGTTCCGGCACTGCCGCTTCGCCGGCGAGGTCCGGCCCGGGGCGGTGCTGCGGCACGTGGCGCGCATCGACCGGCTGATGGCCGACAACGTCTTCGTCTCCGGGGAGAGCTGGGACGGCGACCGGTGCGTCATGACGGTCGGCGCCCTCATCGGTTCGAGCAGGCCGCGCGCCCAGGTCGACCGGACGGCCGCGGCCCGCTGACACAGACCGGCGTGTGCCGGGGTACCTGACACCCCGGCACACGTCATGACAGCGCGGGGGCCGAGAGGAACTCGGTGACGGCGCCGGCCGTCAGGTCGCTGCGCAGGATGTCGGCGTGGCGGACCGGGATGTCGACGGCCCGCGCGGCGAGCCGGGAACCCTCGGTCGGCTCCGCGGAGTTCACCGCGGTGGCGGTGCGCCAGGCGGCGGCCGGATCGATCCCGCGGGCCGCGTCCAGGTACGACACGAACGACCGGAACACCGCCGCGAACTCCTCGAGCAGGTCCGGGTCGAGCTCCTCGCGGGCGAACGCGGCACCGGCCTGCTCCCGGAAGATGCGTACGAGTTCGTCCCCGAAGGCGGCGAAGTCGGGGGCGGCGGTCCGTGCCGTCGCCGCGGCCTGCCGGGCGGTGGCCACCTCGTCCGCGGAGAGCACCGAGGCGAACTGGTCCAGCATGGCGGTGAAGTCCCGGTCCAGTGCGGCCCGGGTCGGCACCTCCGGGTCGAACATCAGGAACCCGGGCGGCTCCGTCCGTCCGGCCCCCAGCCTGGCGGCCAGCTCCCCGGCGAAGACGCTGCCGGCGCAGTAGCCGAGCACCGCCCGGACGGGCCGGCCGCAGGCCTCGACCTCGCGGGCCCACCGCTCGACGTAGTCCCGCGCGGACATCCCGTCGCCGGTGGCCGGCTGCCGGGTCTCCCACACGGTGAACTCCGGGCCGAGGCGCGGGGCGAGGTCGGAGAAGCCGGAGTCGGAACGCCCGGTGGTGGCGAAGTCGACGGCCAGGACGAGGCCGGGGCCCCGGCCCGCGCTCAGTACTTTCCAGGCGCTGGGTGTTGTCATGGATGCAGTCCACTCTGGTCGACGGCCCGCACCGCGCACGGGTGCGGACGGGGGGGAGGCGTGGTGGGGGCACGACGGAGGGCCCGCCCCGCACCGGGGTCTCCCGTTTCGGAGGACCCCGGCGGCGGCGGACCCGCCGGGCCGGTCTGTACGGGGCGGCTGAGAGCCTGTCGGTGGCCTCCGACCGAGCGGCCACGCCCCGGTACGCACGCTTCCCGCGTTGCCGGGATGCCCACGTAACCGAGCTACGTGGGCATCCCGGCGCCTCGGAGTCGCACGCACCGGACCGCGTCCGCTTTCCGGTCCCAGGTCACCCGACAGGCTCAGCCGCCGGTGATCCGGATGGCCTTGGACGGGCAGATGTGCTCGGCGATCTTGCGTGCGTGCTCGGAGTCGACACCCGCGGGGCGGTCGTCGAGCAGGACGACCAGGCCGGTGTCGTCCTCCTGGTCGAAGACCGACGGCGCGCTCATGACGCAGAGACCGGCACCGATGCAGCGGTCGCGGTCGACGCTCACCCGCATGCCGCTCACCAGCCGACCACGAGCTTGTGCACCGGCGGCAGCCCGTCGACGAGCTCGATCGGCTCGTCGGACTCGACCACGTGCAGACCCGGGAAGCGGGTGAACAGCGAGGTGAAGCAGAGCTCCATCATCAGCCGCGCCACGTGCTGGCCCAGGCACTGGTGGACGCCGTACCCGAAGGCCAGGTGGTCCCGGGAGTCGCGGTGGATGTCGAAGGCGTCGGGGTCCGTGTACTTGGCGGGGTCGCGGTCGCCGAGGCCCTTGAGCACGAGGATGCCCTCGCCCTCCTTGATGGTCACCCCGTCGATCTCGACGTCGGCGAGCGCCACGCGGGCGATGATCTCGTCGACGATGCTGAAGTGCCGCAGCACCTCGTTCACGGTCTTGGGCATCAGCCCCGCCGGGTCGGCCTGCAGGGCCTTCAGCTGGTCGGGGTGGTCGAGGAGCGTCTGGGTGCCGAGCGCGATGCGGTTCACGATGAACTCGTAGCCCGCCAGGAGCAGCATCTTCGTCATCAGCGTCAGACCGTGGTGGTCGAACTCGTCGGTCCGGCCGGCCCGGGTGATGAAGTTGCCGAGCATGTCGTCGGTGGGGTTCTTCTGCTTCTCGGTGACGAGGGTCGCGAAGTACTCCATCAGCTCGTTGTTGGCGGCCATCTTCTCGTCCATGGTGTACGAGTGGCGCGTGCCCACCATGATCGCGGCGTTGCGCGTGAAGACGTCACGCTCGGCCTCGGGGATGCCGGCCATCTCGCAGATCACCTGCGCGGGCAGCGGCAGGGCGAGGGCCTGGACGAGGTCGAGCGGGCCGCCGGCCGCCTCCATCCGGTCCAGGTAGCCGTCGATGAGCTCCTGGACCCGGGGGCGCAGCTTCTCGGCGGCCTTGATGGTGAAGTCCGGCAGGGCCATCTGACGGACCCGCGTGTGCCGCGGCGGGTCCATGGTCACCAGCAGGTTCTTCGAGTCCCGGGCGATCATGTCCAGCAGTTCCTGCGGCGCCGGGAACCTGATGGGGAACGTCGGGTGCGGCTCCACGCTGAACCGGTCGTCGGCCAGCAGCCGCTGGATGTGGTCGTGCTGGGAGACGAGCCACGCCTTGCTGCCCGACGGCATGGTCACCTGGGTCAGCGGACGACCCGCCGGCACCTGGTCGTACTCGGCGAGCAGCGGGTTGGGCCAGCCGCGGGGGGCGACGGGGCAGGTCGCCGGTATCTCCATGGCGTCGGTCATGGGAAATTTCCCTGTCTTCGATGTGGTAATGAGCCTGCTCGGGGTGATGCTACGGACGGAATTCCGGTCCGCCGGAGGCTCTGCCACTTGCTGCAAGACAATCCGGTCCGGCGGAATCCGCATCCTTCGGGCCGAGGGTGAGAAGAGCCCTTTCCGGAAATTGCATCCACGTGCGACACGGCTTGTCCGGACGTGTATTCGTTTACTGGACGTTGATGGACCGCAGCCGGCGGAAACCGGTTCCCACGGGCGAACGGCACGGCCCTGCCCACCTACTGACGGCCGGTGAGCCGGCCCGCGCCGGGCGGCACCGGAGCCCCGTGCCTGCCGACACCCAGCTCACCGACCGATTCCCGGATCGGCCAGGCCCGAAGAAACAGAGGACAGATGTCTGACTCGTCAGCCACGGTTCTGCCGCTGACCGCCGGCCAGGCCGGAATCTGGTACGCGCAGAGCCTCAGCGGTCCGAACGCGACGTTCAACGCGGCCCTGTACCTGGAGATTGCGGGCGCGGTCGATCCCCTGCTCTTCACCGCCGCCATGCGCCAGGTCGTCGGCGAGACCGACGCGCTGCGCGCGCGGTTCACCGACGGGGGCGCAGGCCCCGTCCAGGTGATCGGGCCGGTCACCGACTGGTCGGCGGAGCCCGTCGAGGTGCTCGACCTCACCGCCGAGGAGCGGCCGGGCGAAGCGGCCGACGCGTGGATGTGGGCGGACGCCCGTACCCCGGTCAACGTGCTCGGCGGTGCCCTCTACCGCTTCGCGCTCCTCAAGGTCTCCGACGACCGGTTCCTCTTCTACTACCGCTACCACCACCTGGTGATGGACAGCTTCGGCGCGAGCCTGGTCGCCTCCCGCACCGCCGACGTCTACACCGGTCTCGTCACGGGCGCGGACACCTCCGACGGCGCGTTCCCCCCGCTGCGCGAGCTGATCGAGGACGAGGTCGCCTACCAGGAGTCCGCCGCCTTCGCCGCCGACCGCGACTTCTGGACCGCGCAGTTCGAGGACCGCCCGAACGCCGTGAGCCTCGGCGACCGCCCGACGGCCCTGCCCACCGACCTCGTACGCGAGACGCTCGGTGTTCCGGCGGAGACCGGCACCCGGGTCCGCGACGTGGCCCGCGGCGCCCGGGTCGGCTGGCCGGCCGCGGTGCTGGCCGCCCTCGCCGCGTACACGAGCCGGATCTCGGGCAGCGCCGACGTCGTCATCGCCCTGTCGGTCGCCGCACGGACGACGGGCACCGGGCGGGCCGTGCCCGGCATGGTGTCCAACGTCGTCGGTGTCCGGATGACGGTGCGTCCCGACATGACGGCGCGGGAGCTCGTCCGCCACGCCCACGAGCGCATGCGCGCGGTCTCCCGTCACAAGCGCTACCGCTACGAGGACCTGCGGCGCGACCTCAAGCTCCTCGGCTCCGACGGCCGGCTGCTCGGCCCGCGCCTCAACCTGCACGTCGTCTCGCCCGCCCTGCACTTCGCGGGGCTGCCGGCGAGCCTGCACCCGCTGGTGGCCGGACACGACGACGACTTCTCCCTCATCGTCCTCGGCCGGCAGGACGGCGGCTTCCAGCTCGACGTCTCGGCCAATCCGGACGTGTACGCCCCCGAGGCGGTGCGCCAGCACCACCGGCTGATCACCCGGCTGCTCGGCGAGCTCGCCGAACACCCCGACCGCCCGATCGGCGCCCTGGACGTCGTCGACCCCGACACGCTGGCCAGGCTCGTCGGTGACTGGGGCGGTGCCGCACGGAACTCCGGTCGGGGCGAGGACACCTCGCTGCCCGAGCGGTTCGCCGCGGCGGCGGCCGCGTACCCGGACAACAGGGCGGTGGTCTACCCCGACGGGGCAGGCACCCGGTCCCTCACCTACCGGGAACTGGACGACCGCTCCGACCGGCTGGCCCGGCTCCTCATCGCCCGCGGCGTCCGGCGCGGCCAGCTCGTCGCGCTGGCCATGCCCCGCTCCGTGGACATGGCCGTGGCCCTGCTGGCCACGCTGAAGGCGGGGGCGGCGTACCTGCCGATCGACCCCGAGTACCCCGCGGACCGGGTGGCCTACATGCTCGGCGACGCCGAGCCCGCCGTCGTGGTCACCGCGCAGCGTGACGCCTTCGCGCAGCTCACGGTGCGCACCCCGGAGATCGTGCTCGACCACCCGCAGACGACGGTCGAGCTGGACGGCCTGCCGGGCGGCCCGCTCCGGGACGAGGAGCGCGGCGGACCGGTCCTGCCCGACCAGGCGGCGTACGTCATCTACACCTCCGGGTCGACGGGCCGCCCCAAGGGCGTCGTCGTCGCCCACCGGAACGTGATCCGGCTCTTCGACTCCACCGCGCGGTGGACCGGCTTCGGGCCCGACGACGTGTGGGCGCTGTTCCACTCGTACGCCTTCGACTTCTCCGTGTGGGAGATCTGGGGAGCGCTGCTGCACGGCGGGACGCTCGTCGTCGTGCCGTTCGCGGTGAGCCGGGCGCCGGAGGAGATGCTCAGACTGCTGGTACGGGAGCGGGTGACCGTCCTGAACCAGACGCCGTCGGCCTTCTACCAGCTGGTCCAGGCCGACCGCGACAACCCGGACACCGGGCGGGCGCTCGCCCTGCGGTACGTCGTCTTCGGCGGTGCCGCCCTGGAGTTCGGGCGACTGGCCGAATGGTACGAGCGGCACCCGGAGGACTCGCCGCGGCTCGTCAACATGTACGGCATCACCGAGACCACGGTGCACACCACCGAGCGGATGCTCGACGCCTCGTGCGCCACGTCCCGCAGCGGCAGCATGATCGGCCTCGGCATCAGCGACCTGCGCGTCTACCTGCTCGACTCCGCGCTGCGCCCGGTCCCGCCCGGCGCGACCGGTGAGCTGTACGTCGGCGGTCCCGCCGTCGCCGACGGCTACCTGGGGCGACCGGACCTGAGCAGCACCCGGTTCGTGGCGGACCCCTTCGGTCCGGCCGGGGAGCGCATGTACCGCTCCGGGGACCTGGCGCGCTGGGCCCTGGACGGCAGCGCCGACCTGGAGTACCTGGGGCGCGCCGACCAGCAGGTCAAGATCCGGGGCTTCCGGATCGAGCTGGGCGAGATCGAGGCGGCCGTGCTGCTGCACCCCGATGTCCGGCAGGCGGCCGTCGTCGTCCGTGAGGACACCCCCGACGACCTGCGGCTGGTGGCCTACGTCGTCGGCGGCGAGGGGCCCGAGGGCCGGGTCGAGCTGGAGACGGCCATGCTGCGCAAGCACGCGGCCGCCACCCTGCCCGAGCACATGGTGCCCACCGCCTTCGTCCAGCTGGACGTGCTGCCCCTGACCGGCAACGGGAAGCTCGACACCCGGGCCCTGCCCGCCCCCGACCTGGCGGGCTCGGCCGGCGGCCGCGCGCCCCGCACCCCGGAGGAGGAGATCTTCTGCGGGGTCTTCGCCGAGATTCTCGGTGTGCCCTCGGTCTCCATGGACGACAACTTCTTCGACCTGGGCGGCCACTCCCTGCTGGCCACCCGGCTGGTCAGCCGCATCCGCGGGGCGTTCGGCGTCGAACTCGCCATCCGTACCGTCTTCGAGGCACCCACCCCGGCCGCGCTCATCGCCTGGCTCGCCGGCCACGGCGACGTGCCCAGGGCCCGGCGCCCGCTGACCCGGATGGAGAAGCCGGCGGAGATCCCGCTCTCCTTCGCCCAGCTGCGGCTGTGGTTCATCGACAAGATCGACGGCGGCTCGGGAACCTACAACATCCCGCTCGTCGTACGGCTGAACGGCTCGCTGGACCGGGAGGCGCTGCAGGCGGCGATCGGCGACGTGGTCGCCCGGCACGAGAGCCTGCGCACCGTCTTCCCCGACCACCGGGGCACCCCGCGCCAGCACATCCTGTCCCCGGCGCAGGCCACGCCCGTCATGGGGGTGACCGAGATCGCCGCCGACCGGCTCGCCGAGGCGATGACCGAACGCGCCGCCGTCGGCTTCGACCTCGCCACCGAGGCACCGATCCGCGCGCATCTGTTCGCCGTGTCCGAGCAGGAACACGCCCTTCTGATGCCGATGCACCACATCGCCGGTGACGGCTGGTCCCTGGTGCCGCTCACCCGCGACCTGCAGACCGCCTACACCGCGCGCTGCCACGGCCGGAGCCCCGAGTGGGCGCCGCTGCCGGTCCAGTACGCCGACTACACCCTGTGGCAGCGCGAGATCCTGGGGGACGAGGACACCCCGGGCTCGGCGATCTCAGGCCAGCTGGCCTTCTGGACGCGGTACCTGCGCGGACTGCCCGAGGAAGTCACCCTGCCCACCGACCGGCCGCGGCCGGCCGTCGCCTCCTACCGGGGCGAGACGCTCCGCTTCGACCTGACACCCGAGCTGCACCAGCAGCTGACACGCTGCTCGCGCGAGCACGACGTCAGCCCGTTCATGGTCGTGCAGACCGCCCTGGCGGCCCTGCTCGGCAAGCTCGGCGCCGGTGACGACATCCCGCTCGGCATCTCGATCGCCGGACGCACCGACGAGGCACTGGACGACCTGGTCGGCTTCCTCGTCAACACCCTCGTCATGCGGACCGACCTGTCCGGCGACCCGAGCTTCGCCGACCTGCTGGGACGGGCGCGCGCGGACGGCCTCGCCGCCTTCGCCAACCAGGACCTGCCCTTCGAGCGGCTCGTCGAGGCCGTCAACCCGGAGCGTTCGGCCGGCCGGCACCCGCTCATCCAGATCGGCCTCGGCTTCCAGAACAACGCGACCCCGAGTCTCGACCTGCCCGGTCTCGACGCCTGGATCGAGCCCGCCGTCACCCACACCGCCAAGCTGGACCTTCTGTTCGACTTCCGCGAGGTGCAGGGCGACGGGGACACCCCTGACCACACCACCTGCGCCGTCGAGTACGCCACCGACCTGTACGACGAAGCGACGATCGAGACGCTCACCAGGAGGCTGATGCGCCTGCTGGACCAGGCCACCGGCCGGCCGGAGAGCCGTCTGAGCGAACTGGACGTGCTGGCCGCCGACGAGCGCCGGCAACTCCTCGTCGACTTCAACGACACCGGGCGCACGGTCGCCGACGGCACGCTGGCCGAGCTCTTCGCCGCCCGCGCCGCGCTCACCCCGGACTCGCCCGCCGTGGTCGCGGGCGAGGAGGAACTGCGCTACGCCGAGCTGGGCCGCCGGGTCAACAAGCTGGCCCGGCACCTGGTCACGCGGGGGATCGGCGCCGAGGACCGGGTCCTGCTGGTCATGCCGAAGTCGCTGGACCTCCTGGTGGCCCAGCTCGCCGTGGTCACGGCCGGCGCCGCCTTCGTACCGGTCGACCCGGGCTACCCGCGGGAGAGGGTCGCCTTCATGGCCGGGGACTGCGCGCCCGCGCTGATGCTCACCACCTCCGCCGTCGCGGACACCGCCGGGGAGGTGGTGCCGGACGTGCCCGTGATCGTCGTGGACCGTCCGGCGGCCGCCGCCCGGATCGCCGCCCGCCCCGACGTGCCGCTGTCGGACGCGGACCGGCGCGAGCCGGCTTCCGCCGACCACCCGGCCTACGTCATCTACACCTCCGGCTCGACCGGCCGCCCCAAGGGCGTCGTGGTCACCCACCGGGGCATCGGCAACCTCGCCGCCGCGCAGAGCGAGCGGTTCGACGTCCGGCCCGGCAGCCGGGTCGTCCAGTACGCGGCCCCGAGCTTCGACGCCGCCGTGTCCGAGACCTGCATCGCCCTGCTGGGCGGCGCCACCCTGGTCCTGCCCGTCGGCGGCGGGCTGCTGCTCGGCGACGAGCTGGCCCGGTTCCTGACCGAGCGGCGCATCAGCCACGCGACGATCCCGCCCATCGCGCTGACCGGCCTCGACCCCGCCGCCGTCCCCGCCGGCATGGTGCTGACCGTGGCGGGCGAGGCGTGCTCGGCGGAGCTGGCCGGCATCTGGTCGGCGGGCCGGCGCATGATCAACGCGTACGGTCCCACCGAGACGACGGTCTGCGCCACGATGAGCGCCCCGCTGTCCGGGGCGGTCACCCCGCCCATCGGCACCCCGATCGCCAACGCCCGCGCCTACGTGCTGGACGCGCGGCTCGCCCCGGTCCCGGTCGGCGTGCTCGGTGAGCTGTACATCGCCGGGGTCAACCTGGCGCGCGGGTACCTCGGCCGCCCCGGACTCTCCTCGGAGCGGTTCGTCGCCGCGCCGTTCGGAGCTCCCGGCGAGCGCATGTACCGCACCGGCGACGTGGTGCGCAGGCGGGCCGACGGGCAGCTCGAGTTCGCCGGCCGGGCCGACGACCAGGTGAAGGTGCGCGGCTTCCGGGTGGAGCTGGGGGAGATCACCGAAGCGCTGACCGAACGGCCGGAGGTCGAGTCCGCCGCCGTCGTGGTCCGCGAGGACCGCCCCGGAGAGCGCAGGCTGGTCGGCTACGTGGTGCCCGCCGCCCAGGACGCCGCCGCCCGCGACACCGGCCTGGAGAGCGACCAGGTCGAGAAGTGGCAGGTCATCAACGACCAGGTGTACGGCGCCTCCGCCCAGGACGGTCCGCCGCTCGGCGAGAACTTCAGCGGCTGGCACAGCAGTTACGACGGGTCGGAGCTGCCCGAGACCGAGATGCGCGCCTGGCGCTCGGCGACCGTCGACCGGATCCTCGAACTGCGGCCCCGCCGGGTCCTGGAGATCGGGGTCGGCGCCGGACTGATCATGGTCCCGGTCGCCCCCCACGTGGACCTGTACTGGGGCACCGACCTGTCCGGCGAGGTGATCGACACGCTGGTCCGGCAGACGGCGCAGATCCCCGAGCTCGCGCAGCGCACCTGCTTCACCGCGACCCCGGCGCACCTGCTGGACGGTCTGCCGGAAGGGGACTTCGACACCGTCGTCATCAACTCGGTGGCGCAGTACTTCCCCGGCGTCGACTACCTGACCGACGTCATCAGGAAGGCGTTCGACCTGCTCGGTGACACCGGCGCGGTCTTCCTCGGCGACCTCCGCGACCTGCGGCTCCTGCGCCGCATGCGGGCGGCCGTCCACCGCACCGGCCACCCCGGCGACGACCCCGAGGCGACCCGGCACGCCGTGGACCGGGCCGTCGAGCGCGAGACCGAACTGCTCGTGGACCCGGCCCTGTTCGGCACTCTGGACGGCGTGCTGGAGGGCTTCGGCGGCGCGGACGTCCGTATCAAGCGCGGCGACTACGCCAACGAGCTCAGCCGCTACCGCTACGACGTCGTCCTGCACAAGCGGCCGGCCGCGCCCGTCCCGCTCGACTCGGTGCCCTCCCTCGCCTGGGAGCGGGCCGGCGGACTCGACGGGCTCGCGGACCGGCTGCGCGAGGAGCGCCCGGCCGCCGTGCGCGTCACCGGCGTCCCGAACGGCAGGCTCGACGCGGACCTGGCCGGCGCGGACGGCGCGGGCGGTACGCCGGTGCAGGCGGGCGTCGACGTGACGGCCCTGCACGAGGCGGGCACCCCGTACGGCTACCGGGCCCTGGTCACCTGGACGGCGGGGGCCGACGACGGCCGGCTGGACGCGGTGTACGTCCCCGCGGAGCCGCAGGACGGCACGGACGCGGTACCCGCCTACCGGGACCTCTACGTGCCGGACGGCCTCCCCGCCCGTTTCGCGAACGACCCGCTCGTCGCCCGCCGGAACGGCGCCCTGGTCGCCGGGCTCCGCTCGGCGCTCGCCGAGCGGCTCCCCGACCACATGGTGCCCGCCGCCCTGGTGCTGCTGGACGCCCTGCCGGTCTCGCTGAACGGCAAGCTCGACCAGAAGGCGCTGCCCGCGCCCGACGCGGCGGGACCCACCTCGGACGCCGCCCCCGCCACACCCGAGGAGCGCACGCTCGCCCGGCTGTTCGCCGAGGTGCTCGGGCTGCCCCGGGCCGGCGCGGACGACGACTTCTTCCGTCAGGGCGGCGACAGCATCGTCTCCATCCAGCTCGTCAGCCGGGCCCGCGCCGAGGGGCTGGCGTTCACCCCGCAGGACGTGTTCGCGCACCGCACCGTGCGGGCCCTGGCCGCGATGGCCGAGCCGGTGCCCGTGGGCGCGGACGCCGCGCCGGCCGCCGCGGGCGAATGGGACATGGACCTGGTCTCGCAGGACGAACTCGACGAGTTCGAGTCGAAGTGGAGCGTCTAGGAATGAGCACGAACGACACGTCGTCGCTGGAAGCCGTACTGCCGCTCACCCCGCTGCAGGAAGGCCTGCTCTTCCACGCCCAGTACGACGAGCAGTCGGGCCCGGACGTCTACGTCATGCAGCTCGGCCTGGACATCGACGGCCCGCTCGACGTGCCCGCCCTGCGCACCGCCGCCCGGTCCCTGCTGGAGCGGCACGGCAACCTGCGCGCCGGGTTCCGGCACGAGGGTCCGCGTGCCCTGCAGTTCGTACCCAAGGCGATCGAACTGCCGTGGCAGGAGGCCGACCTCACCGCCCTCACGGAGCGGGAGCGGGAGGCGGCCCTGCGCGAGGTCACCGAGCGGGACCGCGCCACCCGCTTCGACCTGCGCAACCCGCCCCTGCTGCGGTTCACCGTGATCCGTGCCGCACAGGACAGGCACCGGCTGCTGGTGACCAACCACCACATCCTGCTGGACGGCTGGTCCGCGCCCGTCCTCGTACGCGAGCTGTTCGAGCTGTACGGGGCCGGCGGGGACGCCTCGGCACTGCCGCCCGTGACCCCGTACCGCTACCACCTGGCCTGGCTCGCCAAGCAGGACCGCGAGGGCGCGGTCCGGGCCTGGCGGAGCGCGCTGGACGGGCTCGAAGAGCCGACCCTGCTCGCCGCGATGCCCGACGACCGGTCCACGACCGTGCTGCCCAGCAAGGTCGCTGTCATGCTCGGGCCGAGGACGACGGCCCGGCTGACCGAGCGGACCCGCGAACACGGCATCACGCTGAACACCGTGGTGCAGGCCGCGTGGGGGCTGGTGCTGGCGGGGCTCACCGACCGCCGGGACGTCACCTTCGGCATGACCCTCGCGGGCCGCTCGCCGGAGATCCCCGGTGTGCACACCATGGTCGGCCTCTTCCTCAACACGGTGCCCGTGCGGGTGCGCGTCGAACGCGAGGACACACTGCTCGGACTCTGCGCGCGGCTCCAGGAGGAGCAGCAGCGGCTGATGGCCCACCAGCACCTCGGCCTCGCGGAGATCCAGCGGACCGCCGGGCACGGCGAGCTGTTCGACACCCTCACGGTCCTCGAGAACTTCCCGGTCGACCCGGCCACGCTCACCCTGCCCGGCGGTCTCTCGGTCGCGGGCTTCTTCTCCACGGACGGCGCGCACTACCCGCTCGCCCTCATGGTCATTCCCGGTGACTCGCTCGAACTCCGCTTCACCTACCGGTCCGACGCCTTCGAGAAGGACCGGATCGACAGCTTCGGCAAGCAGCTCACCGCCGTGCTCGAGGCGTTCGCCGCCGAGCCCTCCCGGCGCACCGCGGCCGTCGAGCTGCTGGACCCCGACGAGCGTGCGCGGCTCCTCGGCGCGTGGAACCCGGTTCCCGTCCCGGCGCCCGCCCGCACCCTGCCCGAACTTCTGGCGCTGCGTGCCGCCGAGACACCGGACAAGGAGGCGCTGGTCCGCGGTGACCTGTCGCTGACCTACGCGGAGACGGTCCGCCGGGCGGAGGAGATCGCCGCCTGGCTGCTCGAGCGGGGCGTACGTCCCGAGGAGCCGGTCGGCATCGCGATGGAGCGCTCCGTCGAGTTCGTGCTCGCCGTCCTCGGCGTGCTGCGGGCCGGCGCAGTCTACGTCCCCGTCGACCACCGCTGGCCGGAGTCCCGGCGCGCTGACGTCCTGAAGGACAGCGGCATCTCCCTGCTCCTGGAGCAGGGAGACCTGCCCGGGTCCCACCCGGTGCCGGCCGGCGGGGTGCCGATGCCCCCCGGACCGGAGCGCCTCGCGTACGTCATGTACACCTCGGGCTCGACGGGCCGGCCGAAGGGCGTCGCCGTCACCCACCGGGGGATCGCGGACCTGGCCGCGGACAGCCTCTTCGCGGGCGGCGCACAGGACCGGGTGCTGATGCACTCCGCCCACGCCTTCGACGCGTCCACCTACGAGATGTGGACCCCGCTGCTGAGTGGCGGCACCCTGGTCGTCGGCCCGCCCGGCGAGCTGGACATGGCCACCATCGGGCGGACCGTCGCCGAGGGCCGCGTCACGGCGGCCCTGTTCACCACCGGGCTGTTCCGGCTCATCGCCGCCGAGGCGCCGGAGATCCTCCGGCCGATGCGCGAGGTGTGGGCCGGTGGCGAGGCGGTACCCGCCGCGTCGGTGCGCCAGGTGCTGGAGGCCTGCCCGGACATCACGGTGGTGGACGCCTACGGGCCGACCGAGGTCACCGTCATCGCGGCCGCGCACCCGCTCACCGCCGGCCGTCCCGTCCCGGACCCGGTGCCGATCGGCCGGCCGTTCGACGGCAAGCAGGTCTACGTGCTCGACAGCGCCCTGAACCTCTGTGCGGTGGGGGTCCCGGGTGAGCTGTACGTGTCGGGTGTGGGGCTGGCCCGTGGGTATCTGGGGCGTGCCGGTCTGACGTCGGAGCGGTTCGTGGCGAATCCCTTCGGTGCGCCGGGCTCACGGCTGTACCGGACGGGCGACGTGGTGCGGTGGCGTGCGGACGGCGTGCTGGAGTTCGTCGGCCGCCGCGACAACCAGGTGAAGCTGCGCGGCTTCCGCATCGAACTCGGCGAGATCGAGTCCGTGCTCGCCGGCCACGACGCGGTCGGCCAGGTCGCCGTCATGGTCCGGGAGGACCGGCCCGGCGTCCGGCAGCTCGTGGGCTACGCCGTGCCCGCCGCCGGTGCCGCGCTCGACACGGACGAGCTGCGCGCCTGGGCGGCCGAACGGCTCCCGGAGTACATGATCCCGCGGCCCGTCGTCGCCCTGGACGCCCTGCCGCTGACCACCAACGGCAAGCTCGACGCGAAGGCGCTGCCCGCCCCCGAGTACGTCGTGGAGGAGGCCCGGGGCCCGCGGACGCCGCACGAGGAACTGCTGTGCGGCCTGTTCCAGGAGGTGCTCGGCCTGCCCTCCGTCTCCGTCGACGACAACTTCTTCGAGCTCGGCGGCCACTCCCTCCTCGCCACCCGGCTCGTCAGCAGGGTGCGCGCGGTCCTCGGCGTCGAACTGTCCATCCGGCGCGTCTTCGAGGAACCGACCGTCGCCCGGCTCGCGCTCCGCCTCGTGGACAGCGCTGCCCCGGCCCGGACCCCGCTGCGCCCGGCCGACCGCCCCGAGCGGGTGCCGCTGTCGTTCGCCCAGCGGCGGCTGTGGTTCCTCAACCGGATGGAGGGGCCGAGCGCCACCTACAACATCCCCTTCGCCCTCCGCCTCTCGGGCGACCTGCGGGTGCCCGCCCTGACCCAGGCGCTCGGTGACGTGGTCGCCCGGCACGAGTCGCTGCGCACCGTGTTCCCGGACACCGACGGCGAGCCCTGGCAGCAGATCGTGCCCGTGGGCGTGGCGGCGGTGACCGTCGAGGTCACCGACGTGACGGAGGAGCAGCTGCCCGCCGCCCTCGACGCCGCCGGAGCCACCGGCTTCGACCTCGCCCGTGAACTGCCCCTGCGCGCCCGGCTCTTCCGGATCGCTCCGGACGAGCACGTGCTCTGCGTCGTCGTCCACCACATCGCGGGCGACGGCTGGTCGCAGGCCCCGCTCTCCCGCGACCTCGGCGAGGCCTACCGGGCCCGGCTGGCCGGCGGGGCCCCGGACTGGCGGCCCCTCCCGGTGCAGTACGCGGACTACACGCTGTGGCAGCGCCACCTGCTGGGCGACGACGACGACGAGGCCGGCCTCGCGGCCGGCCAGCGGGCCTACTGGGCCGGACAGCTGGCGGGCGCCCCGCAGGAGCTGGAGCTGCCCGCCGACCGGCCCCGCCCGCCCGTCGCGACCCACCGGGGCGCCCATGTCCCCGTCACCGTCGACACGGAGCTCGCGCAGCGCCTGCGCGGCCTCGCCGCCAAGACGGACACCACGCCGTTCATGGTCTTCCAGGCGGCCCTCGCGGCGCTCCTGTCCCGGCTGGGCGCCGGGACCGACATCCCGATCGGCACACCGGTCGCGGGCCGGACGGACGCGGCGGCCGACGACCTCGTCGGCTTCTTCGTCAACACCCTGGTGCTGCGCACCGACGTGTCCGGCGACCCCAGCTTCGTGGAACTGCTGCACCGGGCCCGCAGGACCGCCCTGGACGCCTACGCGCACCAGGACCTGCCGTTCGAGCGGCTCGTCGACCTCGTCGGCGCGGACCGCTCCCTGGCGCACAACCCGCTCTTCCAGGTGCTGATCGCATACCAGAACAACACCTCGGGCGAGCTGGAACTGCCCGGCCTGCGGGTCAGCGTCCAGGACATGATGCTGCCGGTCGCCAAGGTGGACCTGGAGCTGAGCCTCGCCGAGGGCGCCGACGGCGGCATCTCCGGCATGCTCGGCTACAGCACGGACCTGTTCGACCGGGACAGCGCGGAGCGCCTCGCCGGCCACCTGGTCACCCTGCTGCGCGCCGTCGTGACCGACCCGCGGGTGCCCGTACGCAGCCTGGAGATCCTGCCCGAGGCGCAGCGCGGGCAGTTGCTCACCGACTGGAACGACAGCGACCGGCCGGTGCCCGCCGGTACCGTCCCGGAGCTGTTCGCCCGGCAGGCCGAGGCGGTGCCCGGCCGGCCCGCCGTCGTCGCGGCCGGCGCCACCCTGGACTACGCGGAGCTGGCCCGCCGGGCCAACCGGCTCGCCAGGCTGCTGATCGAGCGGGGCGTCGGACCCGAGGACCGGATCGCGCTCGTCCTGCCCCGGTCGGCGGAACTCACCACCGCGCTGCTGGCCGTCATGACCAGCGGCGGAGCCTACGTACCGGTCGACCCGAACCATCCGGCCGACCGGATCGAGTACATGATCCGCGACAGCGCACCCGCGCTCGTCGTCACCCTCGCCGGCCCGGCGGGCCGGCTGCCGGCCGGGATCGGCGAGCCGCTGGTCCTCGACAGCCCCGGGACCGTCGCGGCACTCGCCGCGCTCTCCGGCGCCGAGGTCACGGACGCGGACCGCCGCTCACCGCTGTCGGCGGACCACCCGGCGTACGTCATCTACACCTCGGGTTCCACCGGGCAGCCCAAGGGCGTCTCGGTCACCCACCGGGGACTGGGCAGCCTCGCCGCATGGCAGGCCGAGTCGCTGGGCGTGACCGCGGAGAGCAGGGTCGGCCAGTTCGCGGCGCCCAGCTTCGACGCCTCCGCCTGGGAGACCGTCATGGCGCTCCTCAACGGCGCCGCGCTCGTCCTGACCCCGGCCGACGGCCCGGTCCTGGGCGAGGCGCTCACCGGCTTCCTGGCCGGGGAGCGGATCACCCACGCCACCCTCACCCCCACCGCCCTGTCCGGAGCGGACCCGCAGCAGGTCCCCGCGGGTCTGACGCTGGTCACGGCCGGCGAGGCCTGCCCCCGTGACCTGGCCGCCCGCTGGTCCCCGGACCACCGGGTGATCAACGCCTACGGGCCGACCGAGACCACCGTGTGCGCCACGGCGAGCGGTTCCGTGGACGGCACCGTCACCCCGCCCATCGGCGGCCCGATCGCCAACACCAGGGTGTACGTCCTGGACGCCGGGCTCGGCCTCTGTGCGGTGGGCGTTCCGGGTGAGCTGTACGTGTCGGGTGCGGGGTTGGCCCGTGGGTATCTGGGGCGTGCCGGTCTGACGTCGGAGCGGTTCGTGGCGAATCCGTTCGGTGCGCCGGGTTCCCGGCTGTACCGGACGGGCGATGTGGTGCGGTGGCGTGCGGACGGCGTGCTGGAGTTCGTCGGCCGCCGCGACGACCAGGTGAAGCTGCGCGGCTTCCGCATCGAACTCGGCGAGATCGAGTCCGTCCTCTCGGGCTGTGCGGGCGTGGACGGCGCGGCCGTCGTCGTACGCGAGGACCGGCCCGGCGTCCGGCAGCTCGTCGGCTACGTCGTCCCCGACGCGGGCACGGAGCTGGACACCGGCGCCGTGCGTGCGTCGGTGGCCGGGCTGCTTCCCGAGTACATGGTCCCGCAGGCGCTCGTCGTGATGGACGCCCTGCCGCTGACCGTGAACGGCAAGCTCGACGTGAAGGCGCTCCCCGCACCCGACGTGGCCCCCGCGGACGGTGGCCGGGGCCCGGCCACCGAGGCCGAACGGGTCGTCGCCGAGGCCTTCGCCTCCGTGCTCGGTCTTCCCGGGGTGGCCGCCGACGCCAACTTCTTCGAGCTGGGCGGCGACAGCATCGTCTCCATCAAGCTCGTCAGCCAGGTGCGCAAGGGCGGACTGGTCATCACGCCCCGGGACGTCTTCGAGCACCGGACGGCCGCCGCACTCGCGGCCGTGGCCCGCACCGTCGGCGAACTCCCGGCGCAGGACCCCGACGCCGGGATCGGCGAGGTGCCGCTCACCCCGATGACGCACTGGCTCCGCGACCACGGCGGCCGCATGGAGCGGTTCCACCAGTCCGTGCTGCTCCAGGTCCCCGCCCGGATGACCCTGCCGACCCTCACCACCGCCCTCGCCGCCGTGCTCGACCACCACGACGCCCTGCGCCTGCGGCTGACGGTGACCGGCGGCGACTGGTCCTACGAGGTCCGGGAGCGCGGCGCGGTGGACGCGGCCGACTGCGTGAGCCGGGCGGACATCACCGGCGCGGACGGCGCGAAGGTACGGGCCGTCATCGCCGAGGAGGCGGAGCGGGCCGTGGCGCAGCTCTCCCCGGTGGACGGCGCCGTGGTGCGGGCCGTGTGGTTCGACGCCGGCCCCGACGCGCCCGGACGCCTCCTGGTCCTCGCCCACCACCTGGCCGTCGACGGGGTGTCGTGGCGGATCCTCGTACCCGATCTCGCCGAGGCCTGGCAGGCGGTCGCCGACTCCGTGGAGCCCGCGCCGCAGCCCGTCGCCACCTCGTGGCGGAGCTGGTCGCAGTGGCTCACCGCCCGCGCGGCCGAGCCCGCCCGTGCCGCCCAGGTCACCTGGTGGGCCGAGCAGCTCGGCGACGGCGACGTGCCCGTGACCGTGGAGACGCGCGACCCGGCCCTGGACACCATGGGCACCCAGGACGCGCTCGTGCTGACCCTGCCCGAGTCGGTCACCGAGCCGCTCCTCACGAAGGTGCCCACCGCCGCGCGGGGCACGGTCGAGGACGTGCTCCTGACCGGATTCGCCCTGGCCGTCGCCGACTGGCGGCGGCGGCGCGGACTCGGTGCCGGCACCGAGGTGCTGGTCGACCTCGAGCGCCACGGCAGGCAGATCCCCGAGGGCGAGGAGCTCGACATCTCCCGCACCGTCGGCTGGTTCACCAGCCTCGCACCGGTGCGCCTGGACCTCGGACCGGTTCCGTGGGGCCGGGTCCTCACCGACCCGGCCGCCCTGCACAAGGCCCTCGACCGGGTCCGGGAGACGCTGCGGCGGATGCCGGACGAGGGCGTGGGGTACGGCCTGCTGCGCCACCTCAACCCGCACACCCGCGACACGCTGGCCGCCCTCGGCACCCCGCAGTTCGGCTTCAACTACCTGGGCCGCACCGAGGTCGCCGGGGGCGACGACGCGACCGCGCCGCAGGACCCCGCCGCCGGTGACTGGACCATGTCCGCCGACGGAGAGGTGCTCCGGCAGCTCGGCGGCGACCCGGAGATGCCGGCCACCCACGCGCTGTCCCTCAACGTCCTGGTCCAGGACGGCCCGGCCGGACCCCGGCTGGTGGCCAACTGGACCTGGCCGCGCCGCCTGCTGGGCGAGGAGGCCGTACGGACGCTGGCCGAGGGATGGTTCCGCGCCCTGACGGCACTCGCGGAGCACGCGGGCGAGGGCGGGCCGGCCGGCCTCGCCCCCTCGGACCTGTCACTGATCGACCTCGAACTCGACGATCTCGGGGTACTGGAAGCTGAGTGGAGGAAGACCCGGTGACCCGCAAGGATCTTTTTGAGGACGTCCTGCCCCTCGCACCGCTGCAGGAAGGCATGTTCTTCCACGCGACGTACGACGAGGACGCCCTGGACGTCTACACGGTGCGGCTGGCCGTCGACTTCGAGGGCCCCTTCGACCTGGACGTCTTCCGCGACGCGGTCACTGCCCTCCTGGTCCGGCGGAGCAACCTGCGGGCCGGCTTCCTGTCGGAGAACCTGAGCAGGCCGGTCCAGGTGGTGCCGCGCGAGTTCGAGACCCCCGTCCTCACGCACGACCTGTCCGGACTCGGTGAGGACGAGCGCCGGGCCCGGCTGGACGAGCTGTCCGCGGCCGAGGAGGCCGTGCGCTTCGACCTCGCCGTCCCGCCGCTGCTGCGGTTCACCGTGGTGCGCCTGGCCGACCGCACCTGGCGGCTGATGTTCAGCTGCCACCACATCCTGCTCGACGGCTGGTCCATGCCCCTCGTCCTCGGTGAGCTCTTCGAGCTGTACGGGCGCGGCGGCGACGCCGCGGGCATGGAGCCCGCGGTGCCGTTCAAGCGGTACCTCGCCTGGCTGCGGAAGCAGGACAAGGAGGAGGGGCTGGCGCGGTGGCGGGAGGCCCTCGACGGGGTCACCGGCCCCACCCTGGTGGCCCCGGGGGCCGGCGGCACGGTCGACGCCCTGCCCAGGCAGTTCACCCTGGACCTGTCGCAGGAGCGGAGCGCGGGGCTGACCGCGCTGGCCCGCCGCCTCGGCATCACCGTCAACACCATGGTGCAGGTCGCCTGGGCGCTCCAGCTGGCCCGGCTCACCGGCACCGAGGACGTCGTGTTCGGTGCCACCGTCTCCGGCCGCCCTCCCGAGATCGAGGGGGTCGAGGGCATCGTCGGCCTCTTCATCAACACCGTGCCGGTGCGCATCCGGCTGGACGCGGCCGAGTCCCTCCAGTCGCTGCTGATGCGGGTCCAGGCCGAACAGTCGGCGCTGCTCGACCACCACTACATCGGGCTCACCGAGGTGCAGCGCGCCGCCGGGCACGGCGAGCTCTTCGACAGCCTGGTCGCGTTCGAGAGCTACCCGGTGGACTCCGACAGCCTGCGGGGCTCGCTCGGTGACCTCACGATCACCGGTACCACCGGGTCCGACGCCACGCACTACCCGCTGACGCTCATCGCCGTACCCGGGCAGCGGCTGCAGCTGCGCCTCGGCTTCCGCGACGGCCTGTTCACCGAAGAGTCCGTCGCCTCGGTCCTCGGTAATCTGGAGGCGGTCCTGGAGACCGTCGCCGGGAACGGCGCGCAGCCGGTGGGCGAGGTGCTGCGGTCGGTGGGCCTGCCCCTCGGCTGGGAGCTCCCCGGCCCCCGCACGGACGGCGGCTCCGCGCCGGCCGCCGGGACCGCAGACGCTCCGGCCGCCGGCGGCCGCGCGCCGCGGACCCCCCACGAGGAGGTGCTCTGCGGCCTGTTCGCCGAGGTCCTCGGTGTTCCGTCGGTCTCCATCGACGACAACTTCTTCGACCTGGGCGGGCATTCGCTGCTCGCCACCCGCCTGGTGAGCCGGATCCGGAGCGTCTTCGAGATCGAGCTGCCGGTGCGCGCCCTCTTCGATGCGCAGTCGGTGGTGGCGTTGGCGGAGCGTGTGGTGGGTTCGTCGGTGGGTGGGCGTGTGGCGTTGGTGCCGATGGTGCGTCCTGATCGGGTGCCGTTGTCGTTCGCTCAGCGGCGGTTGTGGTTCCTGAATCGTATGGAGGGGCCGAGCGGGACGTACAACATTCCGTTGGGTGTGCGGTTGTCGGGTGTGCTGGATGTGGTGGCGTTGCGTGCGGCGCTGGTGGATGTGGTGGGGCGGCACGAGTCGTTGCGGACGGTGTTCCCTGATGTGGGTGGTGAGCCGTGGCAGGAGGTGGTCGCGGCGGGGGATGTGGTGGTGCCGTTCGAGGTGGTCGAGGTGTCGGCCGGTGGTGTGGACGCGGCGTTGGCGGGTGTGGCGTCGGTGGGGTTCGATCTGTCGGTGGATCTGCCGGTGCGGGTGTGGTTGTTCCGGGTGTCGGCGGTCGAGCATGTGTTGTGTGTGGTGGTGCATCACATTGCTGGTGATGGTTGGTCGCAGGCTCCGTTGGCGCGGGATCTGGGTGTGGCGTACCGGGCGCGGGTGGGGGGTGTGGCGCCTGGTTGGGATGCGTTGCCGGTGCAGTATGCGGATTATGCGTTGTGGCAGCGTGAGGTTTTGGGTGATGAGGGTGATGAGGGTTCGGCGATTTCGCGTCAGTTGGGTTATTGGCGTGGGGTGCTGGAGGGGTTGCCGGATGAGTTGAGTCTGCCGGTGGATCGGGTTCGTCCTGTGGTGTCGAGTTATCGGGGCGGGACGGTTTCGGTGGGGTTGGGTGCGCGGTTGCACCGGGATCTGGTGGGGTTGGCGCGTTCGTCGCGTGCGAGTTTGTTCATGGTGTTGCAGGCGGGTGTGTCGGGGTTGTTGTCGCGGTTGGGGGGTGGTGTGGATATTCCTCTGGGGACGGCGATCGCGGGTCGTACGGATGCGGCGTTGGACGAGTTGGTGGGGTTCTTCGTCAATACGCTGGTGTTGCGTGCGGATGTGTCGGGGGATCCGGGGTTCGGTGAGTTGGTCGAGCGGGTCCGGGTGACGGATCTGGCGGCGTATGCGCATCAGGATGTGCCGTTCGAGCAGTTGGTGCATGCGTTGCAGCCGTCGCGGTCGTTGGCGCGGCATCCGTTGTTCCAGGTGATGATCGTGTTGCAGAACAACGCGGTGGCGTCGCTGGATCTGCCGGGTCTGGTGGCGGCGCCGGTGGACGGTGAGGGTGGTGCGGCCAAGTTCGACCTCGGCTTCAACTTCGTCGAGCGCACCGACCTGGACGGTGCCCCGGCCGGCATCGAGGTCACCGTGGACTTCAGCGCGGACCTGTTCGACGAGAGCACGGTCCAGCGCATCGCGGAGCGGCTCGTCCGCCTCCTCACGGCCGGCGCCGCCGAACCCGCGACGCCGCTCAGCCGCATCGACATCCTCGAACAGGACGAGCGCGCACAGCTGCTGACCGGATGGAACGACACCGCACGGGTACTGGAACTGCCCGCGGCGACGGCCTCGGGCCCCGAGCCGGAGACCATCGCCGGGCTGTTCGCGGCCCAGGTCGCCCGGACCCCGGACGCCCTCGCGATCGTGGCCGAGGACGTGCGCCTCAGCTACACGGAGCTGGACGAGCGCTCCGCCGCGCTGGCCGCACTCCTGGTGGCCCGCGGCGTGCGCCGCGGTGACACCGTCGCCGTGGCCGTCCCCCGCTCCGCCGACCTGACCGTCGCCCTCCTGGCCGCGATCAGGGCGGGAGCGGCCTACCTGCCGATCGAGCTGGACTACCCGGCCGAGCGGGTCGCCCACATGCTGGCCGACGCGGCCCCGGCCGTCGTGGTCACCACGAGCGGGGCGCGGGGCGCTCTCCCCGAGGAGAGCACCGGGAAGCTCGTCGTGCTCGACGACCCCGGCACGCGGGAGGAGGCGGCGTCCCTGCGCGGCACCACCGCCCTGCCCGGACCCCTGCCGGACTCCCCGGCCTACGTCATCTACACCTCCGGGTCGACCGGCCTTCCCAAGGGGGTCGTCGTACCGCACCGGGGCATCGTGAACCGCCTGCTGTGGATGCAGGACACCTACCGGATCGGCCCGGACGACCGGGTCCTGCAGAAGACCCCGTCCGGGTTCGACGTATCGGTGTGGGAGTTCTTCTGGCCGCTGGTGGCCGGGGCGGTCCAGGTCGTCGCGAGGCCCGGCGGGCACCGCGACCCGGCCTACCTGGCGCGCCTGATCCAGGACGCGGGCGTGACGACCGCGCACTTCGTGCCGTCCATGCTGGAGGTGTTCCTCACCGAGCCGGAGGCCGCGCACTGCACCGGCCTGCGCCGGGTGCTGTGCAGCGGCGAGGCACTGCCCACCGGACTGCGCGGGCGTTTCCGCGCGCTGCTGCCGGCCGGTCTGCACAACCTCTACGGGCCGACCGAGGCGTCGGTGGACGTGACCGCGTGGGACTGCGCCGAGGACTCCGCCGCCGCGGTGGTCCCGATCGGCAGGCCCGTCTGGAACACCCGGACGTACGTACTGGACCCCGGGCTCGCGCCGGCTCCGGTGGGCAGCAGCGGCGAGCTGTACCTGGGCGGGGTCCAGCTGGCGCACGGCTACCTCGGCCGTGCGGCGCTGACCTCCGAGCGGTTCGTGGCCGACCCCTACGGTCCGCCCGGATCACGGCTCTACCGCACCGGCGACCTGGCCAGGATCAACGCGCACGGCGTGCTGGAGTTCCTCGGCCGTACCGACGACCAGGTGAAGATCCGCGGCCAGCGCGTCGAGCTCGGCGAGATCGAGCACGCCCTCGCCCAGCACCCGCTGGTGGGCAGCGCGGTCGTCACCGTCCGCAGCTCGCCCTCCGGGGTCGCGCTCGCCGCGTACGTCACTCCGGCCGGGCCGGAGGAGCTCCCGGACGCGGCCGCCCTGCGCGACCACCTCACCGGCGTGCTGCCCGGCCACATGGTGCCCCTGCACTACACGGCCATCGACGCCGTCCCGGTCACGCCCAACGGAAAGGTCGACAAGAAGGCGCTGCCCGAGCCCGAACTGCTGGAGCGGGAGGCCGGTCGCGCCCCCCGCGACACGACCGAGACGGTGCTCTGCGAGATCTTCGCGGAACTGCTGGGCCACACCACCGTGAGCATCGACGACAACTTCTTCGAGCTCGGCGGCCACTCGCTGCTCGCCACCCGGCTGATCAGCATGGTCCGTGACCGGCTGGGTGCGGAGATGTCGGTGGTGGCGATCTTCGAGGCCCCCACGGTCGCGGCCTTGGCCGTCCGTCTCACCGAGGCGGACGGGGCAGGACCGCTGAGCCGGCTGCTGCCGCTGCGCTCCGGCGGCACCGGGGCCCCCGTCTTCTGCGTCCACCCGCTCGGCGGGCTCAGCTGGCCCTACGCCGGGCTCGCCGAGCACCTCCCGGTCGGAGTCGGGCTCTACGGACTCCAGTCCGCCGGGCTCGGCGACGACGAGCCGCTGCCCGCGACCGTCGAGGAGATGGCCGCCGACTACGTGGCCCGTATCCGCACCGTGCAGGCCGACGGGCCCTACCGCCTGCTCGGCTGGTCGCTCGGCGGCCGGATCGCGCACGCGATGGCCGGACTCCTGGAGTCGGACGGCCAGGAGGTCGAACTGCTCGCGCTGCTGGACGCCTACCCGCGTACGGAGCCGGAGCCCGCCGCGTCCTTCTCCGAACAGGACTTCCTGCAGGGGATCCTGGCCGCGATCGGCATGGAGGCCGCCGAGCTCGGCGGCCCCGTGGAGTTCGACCGGGTGATGGCCGCGATGCGCGCCTCCGGCAAGGAGCTCGCCGGACTCACCGAGGAGCAGCTGCGCCGCCTGCAGCGGGTCATGGCCAACAGTTTCCGGGTCGAGGCCGGTTCCGTCACCGGCCGCTGCCGGGCGGACGCGGTGATGTTCGCCGCCACCGTCGATCCGGCGGGCGAGCCGGCCGACTGGCTGCACCACCTCGACGGCGACCTGGAGATCCATGCCGTGGCCGCCGCGCACAACGACCTGATGAGGCCGCAGCCGCTCGCCGAGATCGGCGCGGTGCTGGCCAAGAAGCTGGCCCGCACCGGCTCCGCGGACCGTGCGTGACGCCTGCACGGCACCCGTCCCCCAGCAGAAAGAGGTTTTGAGATGGCACGAGCAATGGTTCTCTGCGTTCCGTTCGCCGGAGCGGGCGCGTCGGTCTTCCGCCCGTGGGTCCCGCTCTGCGAGGACCGCTTCGACCTCGCGGCCGTACAGCTGCCGGGCCGCGAGCAGCGTTTCGCGGAGGAGCCCTACCAGGACGTGGCCGTGGCGGTCGAAGGGCTGATGCCCGAGGTGCTGGAGCGGGTCTCGGGCGCGGGCCCGGTCGTGCTCTTCGGCCACAGTCTCGGCGCGGTCCTCTCGTACGAGCTCGCGCACCGGCTGGCCGCGACCGACGGGGTCGACCTGGCCGCGCTCGTGGTCAGCGGCTCGCCCGGTCCCTGGACCCGCCGGGAGAACGGCGCGAGCGGCCTGGACGACGACCAGTTCCTGGAAAGGGTGCGCGAGTTCGCCGGCTACCGGCACGAAGCGCTCGAGGACCCGGAGATGCGCGAGCTGCTGCTCCCCTCGCTGCGGGCGGACGTCGAGATGCACGAGAGCTACCTCGCCCTGTCCGACACGCCGCTGCCCGTGCCGATCACCTCGGTACGCGGCACCACGGACACCCTCGTGAGCCCCGAGCAGGCCCTGGAGTGGAGCAAGGCCACCGACAAGGCCTTCGACCTCGTGGAGGTCGAGGGCGGTCACATGTACCTGGTCGACAACACCGAGGCCCTGATCAGGGTGCTCGCGGACGTCGTCCCCGGATGAGTGCGGCGGGCGAGTCCACCGGCCGCCCCCAACGTTAAGGAGACTTGGTGCGCCTGCAAGGAAAGACCGTCATCGTGACGGGCGCCGCACGCGGTGTCGGCCGTGCCTGTGCGCTCGCGTTCAGCCGGGAGGGCGCCGACCTGGCCCTGCTCGACGTGTGCGGCGACATCGAGGGCGTGCCCTACCCGCTCGGCACGGCCAGCCAGCTCGCGCACACGGCCGAGCTGTGCCGCCGGGAGGGGGCGGCCGTCCTCACGGCGCAGGCCGACATCCGCGACCGTGCCGCCCTGCGGTCGGCCGTGGACCGGACCTGCGAGAGGTTCGGCCGCGTGGACGTCCTCCTCAACAACGCGGGCATCGTCGCGCCGTCGGGGAAGCCGGCCCACGAGGTCGGCGAGGAGGAGTGGCAGGTGATGCTCGACATCAACCTGTCCGGTGCCTGGCGGATGACCTCGATCGTCGGCCCCCTGCTGCTCGCCCAGCGGTCCGGCAGCGTCATCAACGTGGCCTCCACCGCCGGCCTCGTCGGCTACCGGAACTTCGCCGGGTACGCCGCGTCCAAGCACGGGCTCATCGGCCTGACGAAGGCGACCGCCCTCGACTACGCGCCGCTGAAGGTACGGGTCAACGCCCTGTGCCCCGGATCGATCCGGGACGACAGCCGGGCCGAGGGGCGGATGCTCGGGGAGATCGCCAGGGCACTCGATCTCCCGGTCTCCGAGAGCGAGGAGACCTTCGTGCAGTCGCAGCCCATGAACGCGCTGATCGAGCCGGAGGACGTAGCCGGGGCAGCCCTCTGGCTGGCCTCCGACGAGTCCGTTCAGGTGACCGGCTCCGTGCTCACCGTCGACGGTGGCTTCACCGCCCGGTGAAGCACCGCAACCACGTCAAGGGAACCAGTCGTGTCGATCTCTGAACAGGACGCCGTCGCAGCCCTCACCCCGGCCCGGCGTACCGTCGTCCCCTCCCGGGACCGGGCGAGGGAGAGCGGCCGGGAAGCACCCGGCGCGGTGTGCCACGCGCTGAGCGCACGGATCACCGGACCGCTGCGTGCGCACGCGCGGGACGAGCTGGCGGACCGGTTCGCCGCGCGCGCCGCGGAGCTCGTGGCCGGCGGCCCGGCGGCGGGCCTCTTCCCCGGAGCCGCGACGCTGTGGCCGCAGGCGGTGCCGTGCCGCTCCGACTCGTCCGACGCGGCGCGGTGGCGTACCCGGGAGCTGGACCGGCCGCTGGTCGCCCACCGGGACCCGGCGGTCCGCGGGGTGCTCCTGACCTACACCGACGGCGTCGCCGACCTGGTCGTGGTCGCCCACCGGGCGGCTCTCGGCGCCGTCGCCCTGCGCCGGTTCGCCGACGAGGTGCTGGACCGCGCGCCCGCCGCGCCGGACGCCGCCCCCGCGGACGCCCTCCCCGCCCCGGACCCCGTCGCACAGGCCGCCGGACTGGCCGACTGCGAGTTCGGCGACCGGCCGGACTGGGGGCTGGGCCGGCCGCACGGCCCTGACGTCCGGGAGACCCGTACGCTGCCGTTGCCCGCCGGGCACCCCGCCGGCGACCCGGAGAGCTGGGCCGCCGCCCTCGGCCTCGTCCTCGCGCGGTACGAGGGACTCGTCCGGCCGCTCGTCCCGGCGCTGGTCACCGACGCCACCGGCCCGCGGCCCGTCGAGGGCGTCGCGCTCGTGCCCGTCGAGGCCGGCCCGGCGTACACGCTCGGCACGGTGCACAAGGGGGTCCGTACCGCCCTCGCCGCCGGCCCCGCCTGGTACACCGAGGAACTCCGGCGCGCACTCGTGGCCGCCGACGGGGAGTTCGAGGCGTTCCCCGCCGTGGGGACCGTCGCCGTCGGCCTCGGATCCGCGGACGACCCCGGCACGGACACCTACCTGCCGTTCCAGCGCGCCCCGTTCCCGGTGACCGTCTCCGTGACCCGCGACAGCGCCGGTGGCCTGCTGCTGCGCTGCGACCACTCGCCGCGGCTGCTGCACCCCGACATCGCGGACCGGCTCCTGGGACACGTGGCGCGGGTGCACAGGGCGCTCTGCGAGTCGCCCGGCACCCCGGTCGCCGACGTCGCCCTGCTGGACGAGGCCGAGCGGGCCGCCACGGCGGAACTCGGCCGGCCGGCACCCCTGCCGTGGTTCGAGCCGGAGCGGATCGACGTGGCCGTGGCCGCCATCGCGGCGTCCCGTCCGGATGCCGTCGCCGTGTCCTTCGAGTCCACCCGGCTCAGCTACCGCGAGCTCGACGGCCGTGCCGACCGGCTCGCCCACGCGCTGCGCGGGCTCGGAGTCGGCGACGGCGACCGGGTCGGCGTCTGCCTGGAACGGTCCGCCGAACTCGTCGTCACGCTGCTCGCCGTGCTCAAGGCCGGCGCCACCTACGTACCCATGGACCCGGCCTACCCGCAGGAGCGGCTCGCGTACACGACCGCGGACGCGGAACTCGCCGTCGTCGTCACGGACCGTGCCGACTTCCCCGGCGGTGAGGCCGTCCGCGTCATCGGTACGGCGGAGCTGGCCGGGCTGACGCCGGGGACGGTCGACGGCCCGCCGGCCTCGGCGACCGGGCCGCACGACCCCGCGTACGTCATCTACACCTCCGGGTCGACCGGCCGCCCCAAGGGCGTCGTCATCCCGCACGTGAACGTGCTGAGCCTGATGGCCGCCACCCTGGAGGACTTCGCACTCGGTTCCGACGACGTCTGGACGCTGTTCCACTCCAGCGCCTTCGACTTCTCCGTCTGGGAGATCTGGGGCTGCCTGCTCACCGGTGGCCGCCTGGTCGTCGTGCCCTACTGGGTGTCGCGTTCCCCGGAGGAGTTCCACCGGCTGCTCGTCCAGGAGCGGGTCTCCGTCCTCAGCCAGACCCCGTCGGCCTTCGCCCATCTGATGGACGTCGAACGGGACGGCGCCGAACCCGTCCCGGTGCGGCTGGTGGTCTTCGGCGGAGAAGGGCTCGAAGCCCGCATGCTGCTGCCCTGGTTCGACCGGCACCCGGAGACCGGGTGCCGTGTCGTCAACATGTACGGCATCACCGAGACGACCGTGCACGTGACCGCGCAGACCGTCACCCGGTACGAGGCGCTCACCGGATCCAGGTCCGTCGGGCACGCCCTGCCCGGCTGGTGGGTGCGGGTCGCCGACCCGGAGGGCAGGCCGCTGCCCGTCGGTGTCGCCGGCGAGATCTACGTCGGCGGGGCCGGAGTCGCGGCGCACTACCTCAACAAGCCCGACCTCGACGCGCTGCGCTTCCTCACCGACCCCCTCACCGGGGAGCGGATGTACCGCAGCGGCGACAAGGGCAGGCTGCTGCCCGACGGCCGGCTGGAGCACCTCGGCCGGCTGGACAACCAGGTCAAGCTGCGCGGCTTCCGCATCGAGCTCGACGAGATCAGGGCCGTACTGCTGGACGACCCGCAGGTCGGTGCCGCCGCCGTCGTCCTCAACCGCACCGACCCGGACGACCCGGCGACCGCCCAGCTCGACGCCTATGTGGTGACGGCCGGCGACGGCGACACCGCCGGGGTACGGCAGCGGGCCGCACGGTACCTCCCCGCGTACATGGTCCCCTCGACCGTCACCGCGCTGGACAGGATGCCGCTCACGCCGAACGGCAAGCTCGACGCGCGCAAGCTCCCCCGGCCCGCCCACGCGCCGGCGGTGGAGCCCGCTCCGGTGCCCGTCGCCGCCGCGGAAGGCCCGGAGCCCGCCGCACCGCAGGACGAGTTCACCTCGACCCTGCTGGAGGTGTGGCAGGAGGTGCTCGGCGTCGCCGTCGGACCCGACGACAACTTCTTCGACCTCGGCGGCAACTCGCTGCTGGCCATGCGCGTCGGCGCGGCGTTGCGCCGGCGCGGGGCCGCCACGGTCCCCATGCGGGACCTGTACATGTCCCCGACGATCCGTCAGCTGGCCGCCGGGCGCGCGTGAAGCGCGCACCCGCGAGCACGAAGCGTCCCGTTCCGAAAGATGGAAGACACGATGGCTGAATCGCTCCTGCCCGACCTCTTTCAGCAGCAGGCGGCACGCACGCCGCACGCCCCCGCCGTCCGCTCCGGCGGGCAGGAGCTGACCTACGCGGAGCTCAACACCCGTGCGAACCGGCTGGCGCACCACCTGATCGCCTGCGGGGCCGGCCCCGAGCGCCTGGTCGGTGTGCGGCTGCCCAGGTCGGCCGACCTGGTGGTGGCGTTGCTCGGTGTCCTCAAGGCCGGCGCGGCCTACGTACCGATCGACAGCGACTCCCCGGCGGAGCGCACCGCGTTCATCATCGAGGACACCGGACTCGGTCTGGTGCTGGGTGAGCGGGCCGCGCCGCGCGGCGCCGGCGGGAGCCCGGAGACCCTGACGGTCGCCGGGGCGGTCGCCGCGGCGCAGGCGGCCGGTCTTCCGGACCACGACCCCACGGACGCCTGCCGGGCCGCGCCGCTGCGCCCGGACAACCTGGCGTACGTCATCTACACCTCCGGATCGACCGGCCGCCCCAAGGGCGTCACCGTGCAGCACGACACCCTGACGCGCTACCTGGACTTCGCGTGCGCGCAGTACCCGGGACTGGCGGACGGGGCGCTGCTGCACTCCCCGGTGGCCTTCGACCTCACGGTCACCGCCCTGTACGGGCCGCTCCTCCTGGGCGGCTGCGTCCGGGTCGCGGCCCTGGACCGCGAGCCGGCGGCCGGTCCGGAGGAGGAGAGGCCGGGCTTCGTCAAGGCGACCCCCTCGCACCTCCCGCTGCTGGCCGCCCTGCCGGGCTCGCTGTCGCCCACCCGTGAGCTCGTGGTGGGCGGCGAGATGCTGCGCGGGGACGTCGTCGACCAGTGGCGCACCGCGCACCCCGGCGCGGCGGTCGTCAACGAGTACGGTCCCACCGAGGCGACCGTCGGATGCTGTGTGTTCCGCATCGAGCCGGAGGAGGAGACCGCCCCGGGCGCCGTCCCCATCGGCGTGCCCACGCCGGGCACCGAGCTGTACGTGCTGGACGAGCGGCTCGCGGCGGTCGGCAGCGGGACGGCGGGCGAGCTGTACATCGCGGGCGGCCAGGTCGCCCGCGGCTACCTGCGCAGGCCCGGCCTCACCGCCGGACGGTTCGTGGCGAACCCCTTCGGCGGCGGCCGGATGTACCGTACGGGCGACATCGCCCGGGTGCGCCCCGACGGAGTCCTGGAGTACCTGGGCCGCACCGACGACCAGGTGAAGATCAGCGGCTACCGCATCGAGCTCGGCGAGGTCAGCTCGGTGCTCGGCTCCCTTCCCGGAGTGCGGCTCGCCGCCGTGGTCGCACGCGAGGACCGGGCCGGCGACCGGTACCTGGCGGGCTACGCCGTACCGGAGGACGGGGCGGCCGTGGACCCCGCCGGCCTGCGTGCGGCCGTCGCCGAGGTGCTCCCCGCCTACATGGTGCCCGCCCGGATCATGGTGGTCGGCGACCTCCCGCTGACCTCGAACGGGAAGCTCGACCAGGCCGCCCTGCCCGAACCTCCGGCCGACGCCGAGGTGCCGGGCGCCGAACCGGAGAGCCCCGCCGTGACCCGGCTGTGCGAGCTGTTCGCCGAGGTCCTCGACCTGCCGGTGGTCTACCTCGACGACGACTTCTTCGCCCGGGGCGGGAACAGCCTGCGAGCCGTCCGCCTCGCCGGGCGGGCCCGCAAGGAGGGCTGGACCTTCGGACTGCGGGACGTGCTGGACCTGCGCACCCCCCGCGCCCTCGCCGGCCGGGCAGCCGGCGTGGACGCCGGTGCCGCGCGACTCGTCGAGGACGGGGCCGCCCTGTGAGCGCCGGCCGCGTCGTGATCGTCGGCGCATCCCTCGGCGGCAGCCGGGTCGCGGAGGGCCTGCGGCAGGCGGGCCACACCGGTCCGGTCGTGCTCGTCGACCCGGATCCGGACGCCCCCTACGACAGGCCCCCGCTGTCGAAGCAGATCCTCACCGGCGAGTGGACGCCCGACCGGGCGTCGCTCGGCGACCCGGCGCAGTGGCAGGCGGAGCGGCACGTTGCGGCCGCCACCTCCCTGGACCCGGCGAACCGGGTGCTGCGCCTGGACGACGGCACCGAACTCACCTACGACAAGCTGGTCCTGGCGTGCGGAGCGGTCCCCAGGACGCTGCCGGGGATGCCGCGCCGCGGGGTCCACCCGCTGCGGACCCTGGCCGACTCGCTGGAGCTGCGGGCGCGCCTGGACGGCCTGAGCGGCTCCGGGCACGTGGTGGTCGTCGGCGGCGGCTTCGTCGGCGCCGAGGTGGCCTCCGCCGCCCGCTCGCGCGGGATCGGCGTCACGATGGTCGAGGCGCTGCCCGCCCCGCTGTCCGGACTGCTCGGCGAGGAGGTCGCCGCCGAACTGGCGCGGCTGCACACCGACAACGGCGTACGGCTGCTGTGCGGCACCTCGGTCGCCGCGCTGACCGGCGCGCCCGAGGTCACCGGGGTGGAGCTCACCGACGGGACCGTACTGAAGGCGGACGCGGTCGTCGTGGGGGTCGGCGTACGCCCGGCCACGGACTGGCTGGCCGGCTCCGGCATCCCGCTGGACGACGGGGGCGGGATCCTGAGCGACGAGTTCTGCGCCGTCGACGCCGGGCGGACGGTGTACGCGGTCGGGGACGCGGCCCGGTGCCGCGACCCCCGGCTCGGCCGGCATCTGCGGGTCGAGCACTGGACCAACACGGTGGAGCAGGCGGCCGTCGTCGTCCGCAACCTCCTGGAGCCCGTCCCGGTGGCCTGCGGGCACGAGTTCTTCGTCTGGTCCGACCAGTACGGGGGCAAGATCGCCCTGCTCGGACGCCCGGACCCCGGCGCGGAGGTGACCGTGGTGCACGCCGACGGGCCGCGCCGGCGGTTCGCCGTGGCCTACCACCACGGTCCGCGGCTGTACGCCGCGCTGACGGTGAACTGGCCCAAGGCCCTTCTCGCGGCCCGGCGTTCGGCGGGTACGCCGGACGGTGCCCACGACACCGTCGCCGCTTGGAAGTCTTTGTAGTCGCAGCTTGCTGTAAAGGCCCTGTCGTCCCCCGGTGCTCCTCCGGCACGATCGGACCACGTCGAACCGACGTCCGACCGACACGGCCGACGGCTTTCCGCGCAGGAACGCGTACACCTCCCGCAGGCGTGCGCGCCTCTCCTCCGGGACGCCCGGACGGACCGCCGAGCACGGACCGTCCGGCGGTCGGACGAGGTCGGCGGCTTCTGCGGGCGATCGCCGGCCGGCTGTCAGGCACGGGCCGTTCGCCCCGCCGTCCCTGTGGTGTTCCCCATCCTTCGAAGGGCTTTCCGGTGCTCCGAAACAGCGATGTCGAGCCGCTCGTGCTCCGACAGCGAGGTGTGCCCGCGCAGGCGGACCACCGAGCCCTGCTGTTGCACGGTCTCGGCAGCGGCGAGAACTGCTGGGACGCCTTCGTCGCGCACCGGCCGCCGGGACTCGACCTGTGGACGGCAGGGCTGCCGTGGCGGGCCGGCGGCCCGTACGCGGTGACCGAGCGGGACGAGAAGGCATGGGTCGGCGAGGCGGTCGACCGGGTCCCGGGCGGCCCCGGGGTGGTGATCGCGCACTCCTACGCCACGATCCTGCTGCTCGCCCTGCTGTCCGACACCGTCGCCGCCGGGGTGGACCCGCGGGAGCGGTTCGGGATCAGCGGCGTGGTACTCGTCTCGCCGTTCTTCCGTGAGGACCCGGCCGACTTCACCTGGACCCAGCTGCCGAGGACGCTCGACGCCATGCGCCGCAGCGCCGACGAGTACATCCGGCTCACGGCCCGCGACCGCCTGCAACCGGACGTGCGGGCCGACATGGCGGAACTCGCCTGTGCACGGCTCGGCCCCTACTGGGCCGTCCGCTACCTCGACGCCTACCTGCGCACGCCGTTCCTGGCCACCGACCTGATCGACCTGCCCGTGCACATCGTCATCGGCACCGGCGACACGGTCGCACCGCCGGCCGAGGGCGAGGCCCTCGCCCGTGCGCTGGGCCGCGCCTCGGTCGACCGGATCGAGGACTGCGGCCACTCGCCGATGACCGAGCGCCCCGAGCGGTTCGCGCTCGCTGTCCAGCAATTCCTCACCACCCTGCCGGCCGGGCACCCCCCGGCGGCGGTCAACTGAGTACGGGAGCACACGATGACCACCCTGTCCGACGTCGCGCTCAAGAAGCTGCTGAACGAACCGAGTTCGGTCACCATGCGGCCGCCCTACGAGGGCGGCAACATCAACACCGCCATCGGCTTCAAGTGCGTCAACTACCTGCTCGAGGCCGCCGTCCTCGACCACTTCCGGGCCGTCGGCCTCGGCGCCCAGGAGCTGTTCCTCGTCCACGGCGTCAACTTCGACGTGGCCGGCCTCGACACCCGGCTGCACACGGTGCTCATGCTCGACGACGACGTCCTGCTGGAAGTGACGCCGAAGACGAAGGACACCGACACCGCGATGGTCTTCGCGGTCACCGCGACCGTCGAGCGCGACGGTGCGCCGAAGAAGGCCGTCAGCTCCAAGCTGCGGGTCCTGCTGCGCCGCGACACCAACGTCGACGACCCGCAGCCGCTCCCCGCCGAGCTGCGCCGCTTCGTCGTCGACCGGCTCGCCACCGAGAAGCCCATGGCGCTCGCCGCGACCCCGTCCGACGACTTCGCCGGCGCCCTGCACCGCGGTGAGAACAGTGACACCGACCCCGTGCTCGCCGAGATCATCGGTGACGACAACGCGGTCGGCTGGAAGTGGCGGGTCCCGTACTACTACTGCCACTTCACCGAGCGCATGCAGATGTCGGGCTACCTGCGGCAGATGGAGGAGGCGAAGCACGTCTTCGTCGCCTCGCGCGGCATCAGTATCAAGCGGATGCTCGACGAGCGCGGCTGGATCCCCGTCGTGACCCAGTGCAAGATCCACTTCACGGACGAGACGGTCATGGAGGAGGACCTCTACACCGTCTACACCGTGGAGTCCGTCTTCAAGGACATGCTCTACACCTCCCGCGTGGACTTCTACGTCGTGCGGAACGGCGAGCTCGTCCGGACCGCCACCGGCTCGATCACCCACGGCTACTGCCACAAGGAGTCGCCGGACGCCGAGTGGCAGATGACCGTCTTCGACGACGAGGTCCTGCGCGCCCTGCGCGGCGAGTGACCGAGACGCCCCCCGTCCCGGACATCGACGCCCCGGACGACCGAGCCCCGGAGGAACCCCATGGCTAAACGCCCACCGCGTTGGTACTTCTCCCTGCGCAGCCCGTACTCCTGGTTCGCCTACCGCGATCTCATGGCCACCCACCCGGAGGTCCTCGACGCCATCGAGTGGCTGCCGTTCTGGGAGCCGGACGAGGAGACCGCGAGGCTGCTGGCCGAGGAGGGGGTCACCCTTCCGATCGTCGCCATGAGCCGGGCGAAGAACTTCTACATCCTGCAGGACACCCGCAGGCTCGCCACCGAGCGCGGACTGGCCGAGATCACCTGGCCCATCGACCGCGAGCCGTGCTGGGAGGTCTCCCACCTCGCCTGGATAGCGGCCGAGGACGAGGGGCGGGGCAAGGACTTCGTGGCGGCGGCGTACCGCGCCCGCTGGCAGGAGGGCAAGAACATCTCCGAGCCCGAGGTGATCGCGGACATCGCGCGGGAGCTGGGCCTGGACGCCGTACGGCTGTCCACCGCGGCCCAGGACGCCGACCTGCGCAAGCGGGGCGCGGCCCTGCTCGCGGAGTCGGCGCACGACGGCCTGTTCGGTGTGCCGTTCTTCATCACCGGCCGGGACAAGTTCTGGGGCGTCGACCGCGTCGCGCCGTTCGTCCAGGCCCTGCGCGGCTCCGGGCTGCCCGTCGCGGGGAAGACCGGCGTCCCGGACCCGGCGAGCCACGCCGACCTGCTGGCGGCCGGCGGCGACGCGGGCCACGCCGGCGGCTGCGGCTGATACCGGCCGGTGGCCGCGGCACGGAACGCGGCCACCGGCCTCAGAGCCTCCCGGGTGACCCGACGGGCTCTCAGGCGAAGTACCGAAGAAGCATCCGCGGAACGCGACGAGGAGACGACTGTGGACAGCAACCCCGACGACACCGCCACCGGCGGCGCCGCACGCCGTCCGGCCGGCGGCGGCAGCTGGGACGCCGTCGTGGTCGGTGCCGGCCTGGGCGGTCTGACCACCGCCGCCTACCTTGCGGCCGCCGGCCGGCGCGTCCTCGTGCTGGAGCAGTTCTCGGTGGTGGGCGGGAACAGCCACGTCTTCCGCAGGAAGCGCCGCTACGAGTTCGACGTCGGGGTCCACTACCTCGGCGACTGCGCGCCCGGCGGAGTCATCCCGTCCATCCTGGGCGGACTCGGCCTCGGTGACCGGACCGAGTTCCTGGAGATGGACCGCGGCGGCTTCGACCTCATCCGGGTGCCGGGCGCCTCCGTGGACATGCCGGCCGGCTGGTCCGAGTACCGGAATCGGCTCGTCGCCGCGATGCCGGACGAGGCGGAGGGGCTGCGCACCTTCACCGGGATCTGCGAGGCCGTGGGCGAGGAGCAGCGCTCGGCACTGTTCGAGTCGCACACCTGGTCGCCCGCGGACATCGCGAACGGCACCGTCGCCGTCCGGGAGTGGGGCAGGCGCACGCTGGACGACCTGTTCCAGCACTGCGGCCTCTCGCCGAAGGCGCGTACGGTGCTCGCGGCACAGGCCCCCAACTACGGTCTGACGCCACGTCAGGCGACCGTCGCCCGGCACACCAGCGTCACCGACCACTACCTCCGCGGCGCCTACTACCCGGCCGGCGGTGGCCAGACGCTGGCCGCCGGCCTGGTCGAGGTCATCGAGGCGCACGGGGGAGAGGTCCGCACCCGCGCCCGGGTGCGGCGCATCCTGGTGGAGGACCGCAAGGTCACGGGCGTCGGTCTGGACGGCGGCGAGACGATCACCGCCGGTCTGGTGGTGTCCAACGCGGACTACCGCCGCACGGTCCTCGACCTGGTCGGCGCCGAGCACTTCTCGAAGTCCCTCGCCAACCGGACCAGGAACGCCAGCATGGGCATGCCCTGGCTGGTGCTCTACCTGGGCCTCGACACGGACCTGCGCGACCGGCCGAACGCCAACCTGTGGTGGTACGACACCGACGACATCGACGGCTACTTCGACCGGGCCCGCACCGGTGACATAGGCGAAGTCCCCTTCCTCTTCTGCTCGTTCGCCTCGCTGAAGGACCCGGGCAACGGCGCCCTGTGCCCACCGGGCCACGCCAACCTCCAGGTCATGACGCTCTGCCCGCCCGACTACGAGTGGTGGGGCGCCGCCGACGGGATCGAGGGTGACAGCACCTCCTACCGGCGCGACGCGCAGTACCTGCGCCGCAAGCGGGAACTCACCGAGGCGACCCTCCGCGCGGCGGAGAAGGCGATCGGCCCGCTGCGGGGCCACATCACGCACCTGGAGGCGGCGACCCCGCTGACCCACGAGCGGTACACCCTCTCCTCCGGCGGCACCCCCTTCGGCATGGCCGAATGGGGCGGTACGGCCCGGCCGGGCACGGCGACCCACATCGCCGGCCTGCACGTGGTCGGTGCCAGTACCCAGGCGGGCAACGGTGTCGCGGGCGTCATGCTCGGCGGCATCTCGTGCGCCTCCGACATTCTCGGCCGTCCGCTGCTCGCGCTCGGCCGGCAGGGAGTGGTGTCCGGAGACCCGGACCTGCTCCCCGACCGGCCGGAGGGCTGGGACCCGAGGGAGGTCTGCCGGGGCTCTTCCCGGCGGGCCCGCCCGGGACCCGGCACAGCGGCCCGGGAACCGGCCGGCACCCCCGGCTGAGATCCGGCGGTACGCGGGCGACCGCCCGCTCACCGCCGAGCGGTAACCGATGAACACCCCTGCATCACGTCAAGCATTCACCATCCCTGAAGAACTGAGAGTGATTCCCATGAGCGCGACCATCGTCGAGCAGCAGGCCCGCATCAAGGAGATCGTCTGCGACATCCTCGAGCTCGAGGAGGACGAGGTGACCAACGAGGGTCTCTTCAAGGAGGAGTACGGCGCGGACTCGCTGCGCGCCATCGAGATCCTCGCGGGCCTCGAGAAGGAGTTCAAGATCACGATCGACCAGTCCGAGCTGGAGCGGATGGTCAACCTCGACGGCGTCTACGCCGTGGTCCAGGAGTCGATCGACGCGAAGTAGAGCGGTCCCGTCACCCCTGGCGGACCGGCGCCCGCGCCGGACGCGACGTACCGCACCGCACGGCGACGCCCGCACACGCGGGCGACGTACCGCACCGCACGGCGGGGGAACGCCCGCACGTCCGGGCGTTCCGGCAGCGCGGAGCGGAGCCGCGACGGTCGTCGGACCCCCGCCAGGGCCGTACGGGACCGGTGGGCGGGCCGCCGGCCGCGGGCGGGCGCGGGGGAGCGGGCGTACCGCCGGCTCCCCCGCCGCCCCGGCACACCACCCGGCCCGACCGTCCGGTGCTTCCCCCCGCCCCCCTTTCCGTGGCGACCCGTGGTGACCCCGCGGGGTCCCCGCGGTGAACCAGGCCGTACCGAGGGAGATAGATGTCTGACAGCCTTTCTGACGCGATGCGTGACGACGCGGCGTCCCGGGTCGTGCTGACCGGGTTCGGCGTGTTCTCCAGCATCGGTGTCGGAGCCGATGAGTTCGCCGAGGGCCTGCGTGCGGGCCGCAGCGGCGCCAAGCCGATCACCCTGTTCGACACCGAGGGTTTCGCCCACGCCAACGGGTGCGAGATCACGGGGGCCGAGCCGGAGCGCTGGATCCACAACCTGCCCGTGGAGACCCTGGGCCGGGCGACGACGTTCTCCGTCGCCGCCGCCCGCATGGCCGTCGAGGCCGCCGGGGTCGACCTCGAGGAGCTGCGCGCCCAGCGCGGCATGATCTCGATCGGCACCACCGACGGTGAGTCCTACGACCTCGACCAGCTGGTCGGGACGGAGGTCGCCTCCGGACCCGCCGCCATGGACCCCACCGTCGCCCGCCGGGTCTCACCGAACCGGCTGTCCATCGCCGCGGCCCAGGAACTGGGGCTGTCGAACGTCGACGCGGTGACCATCGCCACCGCCTGCTCGGCCGGCAACTACGCCATCGGCCAGGGCTTCGACGCCATCCGCTCCGGCGCGGTCGACTACGCGCTCTGCGGCGGCGCGGACGCCATGTGCCGTAAGACGTTCACCGGTTTCTACCGGCTCGGCACCATAGCCCCCGACGTCTGCCGCCCCTTCGACTCCGAGCGCAAGGGCATCCTGACCGGTGAGGGTGCGGGCGTGCTGATGCTGGAGAGCCTCGCCTCCGCACAGGCGCGCGGTGCCCGCATCTACGCCGAGGTGCTCGGCTACGGGATGAACTGCGACGCCTACCACCAGGTCGCCCCCAACCAGGCGAGCGTCGCCCGGTGCATGGAGATCGCCCTGGAGAACGCCGGTGTGAAGGAGTCGGAGGTCGACCTGATCTCCGCCCACGGCACCGGGACCAAGGCCAACGACGTGACCGAGTCCCGCGCGATCCACGACGTGTTCGGCGACACACCGCCGCGCACCGTGTCGCTGAAGTCGATGCTCGGCCACACCATGGGCGCCGCCAGCGCGCTGGCCGCGATCGCCTGCGCCCTGTCCGCGTACCACGGCTTCATCCCGCCGACCATCAACCACCGTGAGACCGACCCCGAGTGCGAGATCGACTGCGTGCCCAACGAGTCGGTCGAGGCGGACCTGCGCATCGTGCAGAACAACGGGCTCGCCTTCGGCGGCAACAACGCGATCGTGATCCTCGGCAAGTACCAGGACGGTGAGCGGTGAGGCTGCCCATCACCGGAATCGGCGCCGTCGCGAGCATCGGCCGGGACGCGGACGAGATCTTCCGGAACCTCTGCGCCGGGCAAGGCGGTCTCGGGCCGATGCGCGGTTTCGACCACGACCTGTACACCGGCACGCAGCTCTTCGAGATCGACGACCGGCCCGAGCCGGGAGTGGACCGCACGCTGCGCGCCACCGGATTCCTGCTCGACGCCGTCGGTCAGGCGGCCAGGGACGCCGGCCTCGGCGACGACCTGTCGGACTGCCCGGTGCTCGTGGGCACCGGCCTGCGCGAACTGCGCTCCGCCGAGCTGTGGTGGCGCGACGGGGTGTCCTTCGGCCCCGAGCGGCTCCACTTCGGCACCGCCCTGCGCGAACGGTTCGGCACCCCCGACACGCACACCTTCTCCAACGCGTGCTCCGCCTCGCTGTACGCCCTGGCCCTGGGTGCGGACATGCTGGCGCTCGGCGAGGCCGACACCGTGATCGTCGCGGGGGTCGACTCGATCACCGAGAGCATGTTCGGCCTGGCCGACCGCGTCCAGCCGGAGCCGCCCGGCGCGCTGCGGACCCTGGACGTCAACCGCAAGGGCACGATCCTGGGCGACGGCGCGGCCGCCGTCGTGCTGCGCCGCGAGGACCTCCCCCCGTCGGACGGCGCGCTGTGGGGCATGCTCCGCGGCGTCGGGATGACCTGCGACGCCAAGCACCCCACCGCCCCCGACCAGAAGTACGTCGCCGAGGCGATCCGTCAGGCGCACGCGCACGCGGGCACCAAGCCCGCCGACGTCGACCTGCTGATGCTCCACGGCACCGGAACGCCCCTCAACGACCTGGTCGAGGCGTCCGCGTACGCCGAGGTCTTCGGCCCGGACGCGGGCGTACCGGTGGTGACCGGCATCAAGCCGATGACCGGCCACACCAGCGGTTCGGCGGGCGTGCTGAGCCTGGTCACCGCCCTGCAGGTGATGGCGACGGGCAAGGTCCCGCCGCTGATCGGACTGGAGCAGCCGATCGAGGAGGCCGCAGGCCTCCGGCTGGTCCGCGGCCAGGAGGCCGAGCACCAGGTCTCGCTGGCGCAGGTACACGGGTTCGGATTCGGCGGGATCAACGCCGTGGCGATTGTCGAGGCACCATGAGCATCTTTGTCACAGGCGTCGGGGTCGCCCTGCCCGGTGCCGACACGGCGGCCGCGCTGGCGGCCGCCGTGTCCCCCGTGGGCTCCGTGGACCCCGCTGCGGTCCTCGGGAAGAAGGGCCTGCGCTACAAGGACCGCGCGACCCAGCTCGGACTCGTCGCGGGCCTGCGTGTGCTGACCGACGCGGGGCTCTGGCGCGACGGAGTGCTGAACGTCGACGGCAACCGGGTGGCGGTCCTCGTGAGCTCCAACCTGGGCAACGTGGACACGGCCTGCCGTGTGGCCAGAACCATCGCCGACGAGGGCACCCGCGGGCTGAGCCCGATGGACACCCCGAACGCCTCCAGCAACATCATCGCCTCCGAGGTCGCGATCAGGTTCGGGCTGCACGGTCCCAACCTGATGGTGTGCAACGGGCCGGGCTCCGGCCTCGACGCGCTGCGCTGGGGCGCCGCCCTGCTGCGCTCCGGCCGTGCCGACCAGGCGGTCGTGATCGGCGTGGAGCCCGACAACGAGATCGTGCGCGAACTCGTCGGCGGACCGGTCGCCGACGGCGGTGCGGCCCTCGTGCTGGAACGCTCCGAGGCCGCGGAGGCCCGCGGGGCCACGGTCCACGCGGAGATCGGCGGACATGTCCGGGTGGCCGGCCCAGCCGCCGGGTACGAACGGCTCGCCGCCGGTGAACCCGCGCCGCTGACCGGCTGGTTCGCCTCCGGCGCCGCGGCCGAGGTGCTGCCCGCCGAACTGCCGGGCCACGACCTCTCCGCGATCTGGGGCGAACTGTCCGGGGCGCTGGGCCTCGTGCAGGCCGCGGCGGCGATCGGCGGCTTCGCAGCCGGTGCGCGCGGCCCGGTGTGCCTGGTCGCGGGCAGCGACGACGACGACGGCAGCGCCGCGCTGGTACTGCGGCCGCCCGCCCCGGCGGCTCCCCGGCCGGCCGCGGTCTGAACGAGATATCGGCCCCATGGACTCTGAGCAGGACGGAATGACCATGACCTTTTCGGCGAGCGCGACCGCGACCCTCAGCAGGCCGGTGATCACCGCGTGGTCCGCGGTGTCGCCGTACGGCATCGGCAAGGACGAGTTCGCGGCCGGCGTGCTGGCCAGGAAGAGCGCCACGTCCGCACTGGACCCCGACGCGTGGGCGGCGCCGGACGACCGGGCCTGCCTGGTCCCCGGCTTCGAACTCCGCGACGTCCTCGGCAAGAAGGGCACCCGGTCCATGGACCGGGTGACCGGACTGGCCGTCACCGCGGTCCGGGACCTGCTGCGGGACTGCGAGGGCAAGCGCAAGGGCGGCGACGAGGAGACCGCCCTGGTGCTCGGCACCACCACCGGCAGTGCCCAGAGCATGATGGACTTCACCCGCGCCTCCCTGGTCGGTGACCGCCCCTTTTACGTCGACCCCTCGCTCATGCCGAACGCGGTGATGAACTGCGCCGCCGGCCAGTGCGCCATCTGGCACCGGCTCAAGGGCCCGAACACCACGATCGCCGGGGGCCGGGTCGCCGGACTCTCCGCGCTGAGCTACGCGGCCGGACTCCTGCGGACGGGCCGCGCCGAGACCGTACTGTGCGGCGCGGCCGAGGAGTTCTCGAACGCGCGGGCGTGGCTGGACCACCACCGGCGGAACGAGGACGCGGCCGGTGCGCTGCTCGGCGAGGGATGCGCCATGTTCATGCTCGAGTCCGCGTCGGACGTCGGGCAGGGCGACGCACTCGCCGAGGTACTGGCCGTGGAGTCGCGGGTGTACTTCGACACGGGGCTGCGCGCGGTGCTCGACGCATGCCTCGACGGAGTGCTGACGCGGGCGGGTGTCGAGGCGAAGGACGTGTGGGCGGTGTCGGCCTCCGGACTCGCGGGCCACGCCGGTGACGAGGAGCGCGGCGCGCTCACCGCCCGTTTCGGCGCGGACGCCCTGGACCGTGCGCCGTCCCTGGACGGTGCCGGAGACACCTCCGCGGCCTCCGCCGCCTTCCAGATCGGCTCCCTGCTGAGCACGGCCGGCCGGGGGGAGAGGCCCGCGGGCAGTCTCGCGGTCGTCTCCTCGGTGGACGACGACGGCATCGTCGCCTGCGCCGTGCTCCGCCTCCTCGCCGACTGACCGGACAATCTGCGCGCAACCGGAAGGAAGAGCATGACAATCGACGCGGTGGCCCGGCTCGATCGAGAAGAGCTGCGGACGTTGCTGGCCGAGACCATCGACGCCGACGTGTCCGACGTGGGGGACGACACGGACTTCGTGGAGTCGCTCGGGGTCGATTCGCTGATGGCCCTCGAGGTCGTCGTCGTACTCGAACGCAAGTACGGCATCAAGTTCGCCGAGCAGGAGATGCGCACGGTGCGGACGCTGAACAGCGCCTACGACGAGGTGCTGCGCAAGCTGACGGAGCGTCCGTGACCACCGCGGTCCTGGCCCGCCCGGAGACGGTGCGGGAGCCGGCCCACGACCCCGGTACGGGGAAGTGGTCGGCCCGGTACTCGGTGGCGATCGGCGCGGACGAACCCGTCTTCGCCGGACACTACCCGGACTTCCCGATCCTCCCCGGCGTGTGCGTGCTGGAGTGCGTGCGCACCGCCGCGGAGGACTCCGTACCGCCCGAGGCGGCCGGACTCCGGCTCGCCGCGGTCGAGTCCGGCCGCTTCCTGGCCGCCGTCCACCCGGGCGACGTCCTGGACATCGAGCTCGTCTGGGAGGCGCGCGACGCCGGCTGGCGCTGCAGCGCGAAGGTGGCGACCGGCCGGGGCCCGGCGGCCTCCGCCCGCCTCCACTACCGGCGCGAGGCGGCGGCGTGATCGGCCCCGCGGGGATACGCGCCGCGCTGCCCCACCGCTACCCGATGCTCCTCGTCGACCGGATCCTCTCGGCCGGCGCCGACGAGATCCGGTCCGTCAAGGCGGTCACGCTCAACGAACCGTGGTACGGACGGCTCGGGGCGGAGCCCGCGGAGGCGGACTTCGCCTACCCGGACTTCCTGCTGCTCGAGTCCTGGACCCAGACCGCCGGCCTGCTGGCCACGCGGTCGGACGAGGGATCCGCCGCCGGCCGGACCATGCTGTTCGGCTCGCTGCGGGACGTGCAGTTCCACCGGCAGGTGTTCCCCGGCGACGTGCTCGAGCACCACGTACGGCTGCAGCGCGCGGTGAACGACACGCTGGTCCTCGAAGGCGTCAGCAGGGCCGGCGACCGGCCGGTGCTGACCATCGGCTCCGTCACCGTGGCCTTCCGCCCGCAAGAACAACTCGACCCCGAACACGCCGCCCGGAACAGCGCCCCGCTGACCGGCAGCCGGCCAGGAGACACGTCATGACAGACGACAACGGAGCCCGCGTAGCCCTGGTGAGCGGGGGGTCGCGCGGCATCGGCCGGGCCGTCGTCCTGCGGCTCGCCGCCGAGGGCCACGACGTCAGCTTCTGCTACCAGTCCAACGAGCAGGCCGCCCTGGCGCTGGAGAAGGAGGCGGGCGAGCTCGGCGTGCGCACCCTGGCGGTACGGGTCGACGTCACCGACGCCGCGTCCGTCAAGGAGTGGGTGGCCAGGACGGAGGCCGAACTCGGCGCCGTGGAGGTGGTGGTCTGCTCCGCCGGCATCACCCGCGACAACCCGCTGCTGCTGATGTCCGACGAGGACTGGCACAGCGTCCTGGACACCAATCTCGACGGCGTCTACCACGTGAACCGCGCGGTGATCTTCGAGATGATGAAGCGGAAGTCCGGCACGATCATCAACGTGTCCTCCGTCGCCGGCGTCTACGGCAACGCGACGCAGTCGAACTACTCCGCGTCCAAGGCGGGCATCATCGGCTTCACCAAGGCGCTCGCCAAGGAGGTCGGCCGCTACGGCATCCGTGCCAACGCGGTGGCGCCCGGTTTCATCGAGACCGACATGACCGCCGAACTCACCGACAAGGTGAAGAAGGACGCGGCCAAGCAGATTCCGCTGCGCCGCTTCGGCCAGGCCGAGGAGGTCGCCGACCTCGTCGCCTTCCTCGCGGGCGACCGCGCCGGCTACATCACCGGATCGGTCCTCCAGATCGACGGCGGCATCACCATATGAGCCCCGGCCGGGTGTGACGTGACGGCGATCGGACACCCTCCCGGCCGTGCGGGCGCGGCCGCGCCCGCCGTCCGGGAGCACGCCGCACCGGACGAACCGCGCGGCGCGGTACCGGACGGCCTGGACGGCGCCGTGCCGGACGGCCGGACCGCCTACCTGCGGCTGCGGGAGCTGGCGGATCTGCACGGCGCCGCCTACCGGATGATCGCGCACGCGCCGGAGGGCCGTACCGAGGCCGCCAGCGAGCTGCGCGGGCACGCCCTCGCGCAGAGCGCCAAGTCCCTCGTCGTCGCGGCCCGTCCGACCAAGCGGACCTGCCGGTACGTCCTGGCCGTCGTGCCCGGTGACCGGCGCGTGGACCTCGGCAGGATCGCGGAGCTCGCGGGGGGCCGCAAGGCCGGCTTCGCGGCCCGCGACACCGCGGAGCGGCTGGCCGGATCGGTCAGTGGCTCCATCATCCCCTTCTCCTTCCACCCCGAGCTCGAGCTGATCGTCGACGAGGACCTGCTCCGTCACGACGTGCTGTACTTCAACGCCGCCCGGCTCGACCTGTCGATGGCACTGTCCACCGACGACTACGTGCGCATGGCCCGCCCGCGCACGGCCCGGATCAGCGAGGCCCCGGCCGGCTGACCCCCGGAGTGCCGGGCACATCCGGGTTTCCGCAACCTGCAGCGCCCCGGTTCCGGCCGCTCCACGGTTTTACGATCGCCACCCGGCGGCGGTGGCTTTTCCGAGCACACATCCGAACCGGGGCCAGCCATCGGGCCACCGGAAACAGCAACGGAGGCCGAGCACGTGGCCAAACCCATGATTCAGGCAGTCGACGTAGTGAAGTCGTTCGGTGACGTGAAGGCGCTGAACGGTGTCAGCCTCTCGGTTCCCGAGGGATCGATCCACGGTCTGCTCGGCCACAACGGCGCCGGCAAGACCACCCTGGTGCACATCCTGTCGACCCTGCTGGAGCCGACCGGCGGCACCGCGCGTGTCTGCGGCTACGACGTGACCGCCGAAGCGGAGGAGGTCCGCCGCTGCATCGGTCTGACCGGGCAGTTCGCCTCGGTCGACGAGCAGCTCAACGGGCGGGAGAACCTCGCTCTGGTCGCGCGCCTGCTGGGCGCGAGCCGACGCCAGGCCCTCGCCCGCGCCAACGAACTGCTGGAACTCTTCGAGCTGACCGACGCGGCGACGCGTCCGGTGCTCCAGTACTCGGGAGGTATGCGCAGGCGCCTGGACATCGCGGCCAGCCTCGTCGGCGGGCCCCGGGTCATCTTCCTCGACGAACCGACGACCGGGCTCGACCCCAACGCCCGGATCGGTGTGTGGGAGACCATCGAGCGGCTCGCCAAGGACGGCACCTCCGTGCTCCTCACCACCCAGTACCTCGAGGAGGCCGACCGTCTCTGCGAGCAGATCACCGTGCTCTCCGCGGGAAGCGTGGTCGCCGACGGCAACCCGGCCGAGCTCAAGGCCGAGGTCGGTGAGCGCCTGGTGACGGTGACACTGGCGACGCGGTCCGACATGGAGGCGGCGGTGCGCGCCCTGGAGGCGGCCGGCATCCGGGCGACGCCGCAGGAGTCGGGGACGGCGCTCAGCGCCCCGGTGGCGGCAGCCGCGGACCTCGCCGTCGTCGTACGCATCCTGAGTGACGCGCACACCGAGATCGCCGAACTCGCTTTCTCCGAACCGACTCTGGACGACGTCTACCTGAAGCTCACCCACGAGCCCACCAGGACGCCGGTGCCCGCGTGACCGTCCCGAACCCCCTCACCGAAGAAGGAGCGTCCCGATGACGGTCATCGACGCCGAAGCCACACCCCGCCCGACCACCCGGCCGACTCTGAGCGTGTCCGAGGAGTGGGGCGGCAGCAACCTGCTGACCCAGACCCTCGCCCTCACGGGCCGTTCCGTACGGCCCTACCTGCAACCCGGCGTGCTCATCGTGACGTTCATCGAGCCGCTGGTCATGCTGCTGATGTTCGGCGGTGTGCTGCGCGCCCTCGGCGACACCGTCGCCCCCCAGGGGAGCGACCTGTCGTACATCGCCGGGCTGGCCCCCGCGATCATGATCATCACCTCGGTCGCGGCCGGTGCCCAGGCCGGGAACGGGCTCATCAACGATCTGCGCAACGACGTGATCACGCGCTTCCACACGATGCCGATCTCCCGGTTCAGCGTGCTGCTCGCCCGGAGCCTCGCGGACGCCGCGCGGTCCCTCTACCAGCTGATCGCCGTGGCCGTCCTGGCCGCCCTGATCTTCGGGTTCAACCCGCCCGGCGGGATCCTCGGCGTCGTCGGCTCGATCCTCCTGAGCCTGTTCGTCGGCTGGTCCATGAGCTGGATCTTCATCGCGCTGGCCGCCGTCCTGCGCAACGGTGACGTCCTGCGCATGATCACCACCCTGTGCACCTTCCCGCTGCTCTTCGCCTCCAACGCCTTCGTCTCCCCGGAGTCGATGCCGGTCTGGCTGCGGGTGGTCGCCGAGGCGAACCCCATCTCGTACGCCAACGACGCGATGCGCAGCATGGTCGCCGGGCAGGCCTCGCTCACCGAGCTGCTCACCACCGTGGGCGTCTCCTGCGTCCTGGTGGCCGTGTGCGCGCCGATCGCGAACCGCTCTTTCAAGGTGCTGTGACCCACGGACGCGTCACCCCCTGACCCGTACCGGACCGCCCGCGGCCGGGAGGCGCACACCGCGCCTCCCGGCCGATGTGCGTCCCGGCGCCTGGCGGGTGACCTCCGACCGGATGGCCACGCCCCGGCGCGCACGCCTCCGGCGCCGTGGAACCGCACGCACCACGCACGTCCGCTCTCCGGTCGGAGGACACCCCGTAGCCTCTCAGTGCCGGCCCCGGGAGATGGAGAAGACCACCCGCAGCACCAGGATGAAGCTGACCACCAGCAGGTTGTAGCCGATCAGCTGGCTCAGCGAGACGGACCCGATGACCGTCGGCTTGCCGTCGATGCTCAGCAGCACCGCGCCGACCAGCGCGATGACCCCGCCGAGGAACGTCAGCAGCACGTCGTGGACGAGACCGCGCACGAAGCGCCGGTCCCGTTCGTCCGCCAGCAGCCGTATGCGGACCCCCAGCCGGCCTCCCTCCACCGCGCTGCTGATCCTGTCCACCCGCCGCGGCAGCCGGCGCAGCACCGAGGTGAGCGAGAGCGCCTCCTCGATCAGTGATTCCTTGACCCGCTCGTAGCTCAGCTGCTCGCGGACCCGCGCGGCGGCGAACGTACGCGCCTGCGCGACGATGTCGAAGTCCGCCACGAGCCGTTCGACGGTGCCCTCCACGGTGGCCAGGGCACGGAAGGTCGCGGCCACCTCCGGCGGGACGGTCAGGCCGTGCTGGGCGACGAGCAGGAACAGCTCGGAGAACATGTCGCGGTGCGGGGTGCTCCCGGGGCTCAGGTACCGCGCCATGAACCGCCCCAGCGCCCGCTCCAGCTGCCTCTCGTCGAGCTGCTCCGGACGGTCGACGACCTCCAGGAGCGCGTCGCTGAGCGCCGCGGGATCGTTGCGGTGCAGGGCGAGCAGCAGGTCCTGCAGCGCGGAGCGCATCCTCCGGTCCAGCCGGCCCACCGAACCGAAGTCGAGCAGCCCGAGCTCGCCACTGCTCAGCAGGAGGACGTTCCCGGGGTGCGGGTCGGCGTGGAACACCCCGCCCAGGATGATCTGTTCGAGGATGCAGTCGAGCAGCTGCTCGGCGAGCTTCGTACCGTCCAGACCGCGTTCGGCGATCGTCTCCCTGGCGGAACTGAGGGGCACGCCGTGCAGCCGCTCCAGGGTCAGCACCCGCCTGCTGCTGTGCTCGTCGTACACGCGCGGTGTGCGGATGGCGCAGACGGATCCCGACGCCTCGGCCGCGGCGGTGATCGCCGCCATGTTGCGGGCCTCGGTCCGGAAGTCCAGCTCCTCGTGGAGCGAGACGGCGAAACCGTTCATCAGCTCACCGAGGCCCATGCTCCTCGCCCAGCTCGTGTGCTCCTCCAGCTTGCGGCTGAGCCGGAACAATATGTCCAGATCGCGCTCCACGACCTGCCCGGCGCCGGGACGCTGGACCTTCACCGCGACCTCCTGGCCGTCCGCCAGCCGGGCCCGGTGCACCTGGGCCATCGATCCGGCCGCCAGCGGCTCCCTGTCGAACTCGGCGAACACGGACTCCGGTTCGCGGCCCAGCTCCTCGGTGAGCAACTCCCGTACCCGGTCCCAGGGCTCCGCGGCGGCCTGGTGGTGAAGGCGGGAGAACTCCTCGACGTACTCGGCGGGGAGCAGGTCGTACCGGGTGGAGAGCATCTGGCCGAGCTTGACGAACGTCGCGCCCGCCTCCTCCAGGGCCCGCCGCACCTGCTGCGCGGAGTGGCGGCGTCCGGCGGCCGTCCCCTTGGCGGAGCCGGCCCGGGAGAGGCCGCGCAGCGAGGGGGAGAGGCCGTTCCGCATGGCTATGGCGCTGAGTTCCGCGTAGCGGCGCGTGCGTACCACGCGGCGGCGCAGCACCCCCGGCAGCCGTACGAGGTCGGACAGCGTGCTGCTGGGCAGCATGACCTCCGAGACGGCCAGGAAGATCATCGTCACCAGGATTCCGCAGCCCACCTGCACCGACGTCATGGCCGGTCGATGGCTGCTGGGTCCCATGGCCGAGATGATCTGCATCGTGGCCAGCACACCCACGGTGCCGGCGAGCGCGGCACGTATGGTGCCGATCCTGATGCCGAGCAGGCGCCGGGCACCCATGGAGAGGCCGACCAGGGTGAACACGAAGAGGACGGGTATCAAGATCAGGAACGCTGTGTGCTGCATGGGGGGAGCCTTTCCCGGACCGGAGTCCATGTGGGGTGCGGGTGCGGGCCGTTCAGTCGTCGGACCGGGCCTGCCGGCTGGTGGGCTGTGCCGCTCTCCCGGCGCCGGCGGCCATTGTCCGCGGCTCCGGCGAAACCTCTCCACCCGGCCCCGGTACAGGAAACCGCAGATGTGGACGGGGCGGCGTCGCTGGCAACAACGTGCAGATGCCGTCACCCGGGAACCGGACGGGCACCTGCCCGTACGCGCCGTCCCGAGCCGGCCGTCCGGGACGCCGGACCGGAGCCGGCGAGGAGGCCCGCACCCGGCCCGTGCCCCGTGGGCCACCGGCCCCCGCGCCGACAAGGGGTTCTTCTCCCCTTCCCCGGAACGGGGTTCTCCGCCCCGGGTACGGCGGTGGGGACGCCGCTCGGCGCATGACCGGTTGTGCCGTCTACCCGGGCGTGAGCGAGGGGAACCCGCGTGGCCGTGGCACCAAGCTGTCGAAATCGGTTCTCGAACATACGGACTGTGCTGGAGGCGGCCTAAGTTGACCACGTCAAGGGGGCGCGGTTCTGCCCGGAGGAAGCAACTGCCGAGAGGTTGACGTGGCTGATACGGGGATCGGTTTGGATGTGCGGTCGGAGCTTGTCTACCGCACGCTTCTCCAGCGTGCGGCGTGGCGGACCCGGGACCTGGCACACACGCTCGCGTGGCCGGCGGACCAGGTGACGAGAGTGCTCGACGCGCTGCGCGCCGACGGTCTCGCGAGTGCCTCGGGAGAGGACGGGACGGCGTACCGGGCCGTCGAGCCGTGCATAGCCCTGCCGACACTGCTGGCTTCGCGGATGCGTGAGGGCCGCTCGCCGCAGCCCTGCCCGGTACGGATCGGCCGGTTCATCGCCCTGCACGAGCAGGCGGAACGTTTCGGGGACGCCGGCGAGGGGGGCGAGAACCGTCACGACGCGTCCGTCATGATCGAGCGGCTGGTCGCCAAGGTCGAGCGCGAGGTCGTCTTCCTCGTCCCGCATTACAGTCAGGGCGGCTTCGAGTTCTCCCGTCCCGTCGTGGACATGGCGCTGCGGCGCGGCGCGAAGCTCCGGGCGGTGTGGGCGTCTTCGGTGATCAAGGCGCCGGGCGCCATGGCCCACGCCCAGTGGCTGACCCAGGAGGGCGCCGCGCTGCGCTCGGTGGGCACCCTTCCGCCGCGCGCGGTGATCATGGACAACGCGGTCGCCGTGGTCGTCGACGAGAACGGAGCGATCCGTGTCGTACGGTCCCCGGCGGAACTGGAGCGGCTGAGCGCCCTCGCCGAGCGGTTCTGGGAGCGCGGGGCGACCGTACGGCAGACGGGGCGGCAGCCCGTCGCGCCGACCCGCCGCCCCCGCTCGGAGATCGTGCTGCGCCTCCTGTCCGAAGGCCTCACGGACGATGCGATCGCCCGGCGGCTGGGGTGCAGCGTCCGCACCGTACGCAACGACGTGGCCTCCGCCATGGAGGCACTTGACGCGCGTAGCCGCTTCCAGGCCGGGGCCCGCGCCATGCAGGTCGGCCTGATCTGACCGCCCGTCCGCAGCGGGCGATGCGCCGCCTCCCCGGCGCGGGCGCTCCGCTGCCGGGCCGTGGGCCCCGGACGGCGTCCGCGCACGGCCGCACGGTCCCGTAGGTCCTGTCACGGCCGCTTCGGCGGCCCGGCCCCTCACCGGCACCGCCCCCCGGCCTTCCGCCCGGGCGGCCGAGGGATGTCCCGGGCCCCGGCTCTCGCACCCGCACCGCAGGGTGGTCCGCCGGCAGCTCCCGGACCGGCCTCCTCCCACCGGCTCACCCCGTGTCACGCAGTTCCCTCGCGGCACGGAACCGTCCGCACCCGTACGAGGGTCCGCCGGCCGCCCGGCTCCGCGTCCGCCGCGGAGCCGCCCCCGGCACGGCCGGCCCGCCCGCTTCCCGGCGGGGCGGACGACCGGCGACCGTGGCCCGGAGCACGGGCGCGGCCCCGACACCCTGCCGAGCCCGGCGCCCCACGCCATACACAGTGGCCATGGAGCGCCGCCGTACCACCGCCTACGCTCGCCGCATGACCCCTCATGCCCCGTACGCCGACCCCGCCGCCGGTGCGGCCGTGAAGGCCGCCGACCGCGCGCACGTGTTCCACTCCTGGTCCGCCCAGGGCCTGATCGACCCGCTCGCCGTGGCCGGCGCCGAGGGGGCCCACTTCTGGGACTACGACGGCAACCGCTACCTCGACTTCACCAGCGGTCTCGTCTTCACCAACATCGGCTACCAGCACCCCACCGTCGTCGCCGCCGTCCAGGAACAGGCGGGCAGGCTCATCACCTTCGCCCCCGCGTTCGCCGTCGAGGCGCGCTCCGAGGCCGCACGCCTCATCGCCGAGCGCACCCCGGGCGACCTGGACAAGATCTTCTTCACCAACGGCGGTGCCGAGGCCGTCGAGAACGCCGTCCGTATGGCCCGGCTGCACACCGGACGTACCAAGGTGCTCTCCGCCTACCGCTCGTACCACGGCGCCACCTCCACCGCGATCAACCTCACCGGGGACCCGCGCCGCTGGGCCAACGACAACGGCTCGGCGGGCGTCGTCCGCTTCTGGACGCCGTTCCTCTACCGCTCGCCGTTCCACGCGACGACCGAGGCCGAGGAGTGCGCCCGCGCACTCCAGCACCTGGAGGACACCCTCGCCTTCGAGGGGCCGTCGACCGTCGCCGCCGTCGTCCTGGAGACCGTCCCGGGCACGGCCGGCATCATGAACCCGCCGCCCGGCTACCTGGCGGGCGTGCGCGAGATCTGCGACCGGTACGGGATCGTCTTCGTCCTCGACGAGGTGATGGCCGGTTTCGGCCGTACCGGGAAGTGGTTCGCCGCCGACCACCACGGTGTCGTACCCGACCTCATGACCTTCGCGAAGGGCGTCAACTCCGGCTACGTACCGCTCGGGGGCGTCGCCATCAACGCCGAGATCGCCGCGACCTTCGAGACCCGCCCGTACCCCGGCGGGCTCACCTACTCCGGGCACCCGCTGGCCTGTGCCGCCGCCGTCGCCACGATCGGGGTGATGGAGGACGAGGGGATCGTCCGGAGCGCCGCCCGTCTCGGGGAGCACGTCCTCGGTCCCGGGCTGCGGGAGCTCGCCGAGCGCCACCCGTCCGTCGGCGAGGTCCGGGGCCTCGGCGCCTTCTGGGCGCTGGAACTGGTCCGCGACCGGGAGACCCGTGAACCGCTGGTCCCCTACAACGCGACCGGCGAGGCCAACGCCCCGATGGCCGCCTTCACGGCCGCGTGCAGGAAGAACGGCCTGTGGCCCTTCGTGAACATGAACCGCACCCATGTGGTCCCCGCCTGCAACATCACCGAGGCGGAGGCCAAGGAGGGCCTGGCCGCCCTGGACGCGGCACTCTCGGTCGCCGACGAACACACCGTGTAGCAGCCGCCGTCGCCCGGGACGGGCCCGGCACGACGCCCCCACCCGTGCCCGGAACCGGGCACACCCCCTGGCTTAAGGTGGCCCGAGCCGAGAACGGGAGGGGGCGTCATGGGCGCGAGCGGAGGCGTGACCCGCAACACGCTGCGGCAGCAGATCGCCGGCGCGCTGCGCGACGAGGTGCTCGCGGGGCGGCTCCGGCCGCGGGTGGAATTCACCGTGAAGCAGATCGCCGAGCAGTACGGGGTGTCCGCGACCCCCGTACGCGAGGCGCTCTTCGACCTCTCCGCACAGGGGCTGCTCGAATCGGACCAGCACCGCGGCTTCCGGGTCCGCGAGTTCACCGTCGCCGACTACCGGTCGATGGTGGAGGCGCGTGCCCTGGTCATCGACGGTGTGTTCCGGCGGATCTTCGACGGGACGGGCCGGGCGGCCGAGCTGGTGGGCGCCCACCGCGCCGCCCTGGTCTCCGTGCGCCGCCGGGCCGCGGAGGCCGCCCGCGCGGCGCGCGGCGGCGACCTCGACATCCTCATCGGCTACGACCTGCGCTTCTGGCGGGAGCTCGGCGCGGTGGCCGGAAACGCCTACCTCACCGACTTCCTGCACCGTCTCCGCGTGCAGGCGTGGGTGTTCTCCGTTCCGTACCTGCGTGGGGACGCCGACGTGCGGGACTGGCTGTGGAGCGGCCACCAGGAGCTGGTCGAGGCGATCACGGCCGCCGACGGCGACGCGGTACGCGCGGTGCTCGACGCCTACTCCGCGCACGGCTTCGACTGGGCGGACCGGCTGGCCGCCGGCAACCCCCCGCACCCCGGCCACGGTGGCTGAGTCCTCCGGCGGCCGGTCACGGCCCGCCCGGCGGCCCGCCGTCCCGACCGCGCCCTGTGCGCGGGGTCCCGGTCGCATTACGCTGTCCCGACCACCGCGTAACCCGTTGGAGAGCGAGACTTCGTGGCCTGTGACCTGTGGCTGGTCCCCCTCGTCGATGTGCTGTGCCACAGCCCCGACAACCCGTTCGCCGAAGAGATCGCCGTCTACGACAAGGCGCTGGGTGACGCGGGGCTGCCCCCCGTCCCCGTCTACGCCTACATGCCCGGCCTCACGGGGGACGTCGCCCCGGTCGCCGGATTCGACTACGACGCCCTGCACCTCCTGCGCCGCGCCTACCTGCTCCAGCTGAGCGGGCTCGCCGTCACGCCCGTGGACGAGCTGGGCGGGGACTACGAGCAGTTGCTGGAGATGTTCGAGCAGAGCGCCCAGCAGTCGCACCTGGTCTGGCACTACGACCACGCCGGGGCGTACGTCCCGCTCGACTTCCCCGTCCCGCTCTCCACCGACCGGTTGCTGGAGGGCGGCGGACCGCTGGGTTCCTCGCACGGTCTGCTGCGGGAGCTGGAGTTCGTCGGGCCGGCCCTCGGCATCGACCCGGCCAACCCGCCGGCCGCCCCGCACCCGCCCGCGGGTCCGACCGAGTTGGAGGAGCGGTCCGACACGATGCCGTACGACGACAGCCCGTTCGCCCGCGAGCGGCACGTCTGGCTGGGCCTGCACGCGGCCGCCACCCGCAGCCTCGCCCAGGGCTCGATGATCGTCTTCAGCTGACCGGCGAGCGGCGAGCGGCGACGGGCCGTGGGACCACCGGCCGTGCGGTTCACCGGTGTGCGGTGGCGGGCCGAACGGTCACGAACCGGGCGTCCACGGGCCGCCCGTCACGGGCAGCCGGTGGACGGCGGTTCCGCCCGGCTCGTCGCCGGGCGGAACCGCCGGCCCACGCTCCACTCACCGGGGCGGCTCCGGCGGCCGCTGCCGCGGCATGTTCGGCCGCGCCACCGCGGGCATGGTGAGCCGGCCGGGATGGGCCCCGTGCTCCTGACGGCCGCCGACCGCTCCCGAGACCAGCGACTGCATCCCCATCGGCGCGGGGCCGGCACGGAACTCCACCATCCAGTCGGCGGTCTCCATGCGGACGAGCTCGGTGACGTCCTCGGAGAACCGGCGCAGCACGCCCAGGCAGCGCTCCGCGGCCTCGCTGGCCGTGCCCTCCGTCGGCCCGAGCATCTCCCGTACGCACTCGGAGGCCCAGTCGAACTGGAGCGCCTGGAGGCGCCGCTGCACGGCCTGCGCCGTCGCAAGGTTCCTTATCCAGCCGGAGGTCAGTCCGAAGTACCGGTCACAGGCCATGCACGCCGCCCCGAGCAGCAGCGCCAGATAGCCCCAGCCGGCCGACCCGGCGAGGTCCCCGGTCAGGTCGAGCAGCGGGAGGGCCACCCCGGCGACCACGCCGATCGCCGTACCGAGCCGCAGCAGCCGGGCCGTGCGCCGCTTGCGGACACGGTCCCGCAGGTACCAGTCGGCGGTGCGCAGGGCACCCTCCTCGACCCAGCGGTACAGCTCGTCGAGCCGTTCGGCCGGTTCGCCCCAGTCGCCGAGCGGGAAGGCGCGACCGGTCAGGTCCTGCGGGTCCGTACCGTAGCGCGAACCGGACCGCTCCGTTCCGGTATCCGCGCCGGATCCCGCGCCGGACTCCTTGCGGGGCGGCCCCTCGGGCTGCATCTCCGGCTGACTCACCGGGGCACTCCTCTGCACTCTGCGTTCGGCGCGTATCGACGCGGCTCGGCACGGATCTCGGACACGGGCGGGGCGGAACCGGCATATGACCCGGGCCCCGTCCGCGTAACTCTGCGTTACCTGCGGTGGGCGTGTGCGTACGGTTACGCACCTTCTTCCTACCGCCGAATGGTGGGCGGTGGGGTCGGAATCGCGGGATTGCCGCGTGCACACGGCCTCTGGTCAGGTATAGGAGCACGGCAGACGCTTTCCGGATCTCACCCGAAAGAGTTGGTCCCCACGGGTGGAGCGTGGCGTCCGGCGACCACGTAGGCTCGGCATACCGAAACAATCCGTCGTCGATGTGCCAGGAGTGACCGTGATTCCCGGTGGTGGTCAGCCCAACATGCAGCAGCTGCTCCAGCAGGCCCAGAAGATGCAGCAGGACCTCGCCGAGGCCCAGGAGGAGCTCGCCAGGACCGAGGTCGACGGGCAGGCGGGCGGTGGCCTGGTGAAGGCCACCGTCACCGGCTCCGGCGAGCTGCGGTCCCTCGTGATCGACCCCAAGGCGGTGGACCCGGAGGACACCGAGACGCTCGCCGACCTCGTGGTGGCCGCGGTCCAGGCGGCCAACGAGAACGCCCAGCAGCTCCAGCAGCAGAAGCTGGGCCCGCTCGCCCAGGGGCTGGGCGGCATGTCGGGCCTCCCGTTCTGACCCCTACAGCTACCCGCTCGTACCCGCTACGGTACGAGCGGGGACAAGGAAAGGCGTTCCGTTGTACGAAGGCGTGGTTCAGGAGCTCATCGACGAACTGGGCAGGCTGCCCGGCGTCGGCCCCAAGAGCGCGCAGCGGATCGCCTTCCACGTCCTGCAGGCCGAGCCCACCGACGTACGCCGCCTCGCGCACGCGCTCCTCGAGGTCAAGGACAAGGTCCGCTTCTGCGAGACCTGCGGCAACGTCGCCCAGCAGGAGCAGTGCGGGATCTGCCGGGACGCGCGCCGGGACCGGACGGTCATCTGCGTGGTCGAGGAGCCCAAGGACGTCGTCGCCATCGAGCGGACCCGCGAGTTCCGGGGCCGCTACCACGTACTCGGCGGCGCGATCAGCCCGATCGAGGGTGTGGGCCCCGACGACCTGCGCGTCAGGGAACTGCTGGCCCGCCTCGCGGACGGCTCCGTCACGGAGCTGATCCTGGCGACGGACCCCAATCTGGAGGGCGAGGCCACCGCGACCTACCTCGCGCGCATGGTCAAGCCGATGGGCCTGCGGGTGACCCGGCTGGCCAGCGGCCTCCCGGTGGGCGGGGACCTGGAGTACGCGGACGAGGTCACCCTCGGCCGCGCGTTCGAGGGGAGGCGGCTCCTCGATGTGTGACCCGACGGAGTGCGGCCGGGGGGTTTCCGGGCCCCCGGCGCGTGACCGGGAGGCGTGCGGTCCGGCGGGGCGGGACCCGGCAGCTGATCTCCGCTTTATGTTCGGCGACGTTATGTTCTACCCACCGTTCGCGACCGTGCCCACGGGAGGTCCCCTCGATGTCTGACGCCACGCTGAACTCCGTCACGCAGGACCCGGACGACTTCGCCGTCCAGATCGCGGACCAGATCAAGACGTTCATCGTCGCGGTCAGCGAGGTGTCCAAGGCCGAGGAGCCGGAGGAGGCCGTACCCGTCCTGCTCCTCCAGGTCTCCCAGCTCCTGCTGGCCGGCGGCAGGCTCGGCGCGTACGAGGACATCCTCCCGGACGAGCGCTACGAGCCCGACCTGGGCGCCGAACCGGACGCCGACGGCCTGCGCGAGCGCTTCGCCGAGCTCCTGGAACCGATCGACGTCTACTCCGAGGTCTTCGATCCGTACGAGCCCCGCAAGCCCCCGGTCCCGCACCGCATCTCCGACGACCTCGCCGACCTCGTCACGGACCTGAGCCACGGCCTGGCCCACTACGAGGCGGACCGCACGGCGGAAGCCATGTGGTGGTGGCAGTTCTCCTACTTCTCCAACTGGGGCTCCACGGCGTCGGCGGCGCTGCGCGCCCTCCAGTCCCTGATCGCCCACATCAGGCTCAACCAGCCCCTCCAGGAGCTCGACGGCCTGGACACGGACCAGGACCCCGGAGACGTCGACCTGGCCGAGGAGGCGGGACGTGTGATGGCCGAGGAGATCGCGGGCCCGCTGGGCCTGCGGCCGGTCCTCTGAAGGCCTGACCCGCGGGCCCACCGGTCCGGCCTCCGGGGCGCCCGCCGCGGCCTGCCGCGCTGTGGGCTGGGACACAAAAGGGAGTGCCCGGCGGGGGACCGGGCAGGCACCACGGTACGAGCAGGCCGGAGCGACACGCCGGACCATGTGGTGGGCGGGACATCTCACCATCTGGTATAGACGGGTCGATTCCGGGCTGCTCGTTAGACTGAGCCGACCGCACCAACAGTGAGCGAGGAGCGCACGTGGGCCTTGTCGTGCAGAAGTACGGAGGCTCCTCCGTAGCCGATGCCGAGGGCATCAAGCGCGTCGCCAAGCGAATCGTCGATGCCAAGAAGAACGGCAACCAGGTGGTTGTCGTGGTGTCAGCGATGGGCGACACGACGGACGAGCTGATCGATCTTGCCGAGCAGGTATCCCCGATGCCTGCCGGGCGTGAGTTCGACATGCTGCTGACCGCGGGTGAGCGGATCTCCATGGCGCTGCTGGCCATGGCGATCAAGAACCTGGGCCACGAGGCCCAGTCGTTCACGGGCAGCCAGGCCGGTGTCATCACCGACTCGGTCCACAACAAAGCGCGCATCATCGATGTGACGCCCGGCCGCATCCGGACCTCGATCGACGAGGGCAACATCGCCATCGTCGCCGGGTTCCAGGGCGTGAGCCAGGAGGGCAAGAACATCACCACCCTCGGCCGCGGCGGGTCCGACACCACCGCCGTCGCGCTGGCGGCCGCGCTCGACGCCGAGGTCTGCGAGATCTACACCGACGTGGACGGTGTCTTCACCGCCGACCCCCGGGTCGTCAGCAAGGCCCGGAAGATCGACTGGATCTCCTTCGAGGACATGCTGGAGCTGGCCGCGTCCGGCTCCAAGGTGCTGCTGCACCGCTGCGTGGAGTACGCACGCCGATACAACATCCCGATCCACGTCCGCTCGTCCTTCTCCGGACTGCGCGGCACCTGGGTCAGCAACGAGCCGCAAGGGGACCAGCAGGTGGAGCACGCCATCATCTCCGGAGTCGCCCACGACGTCTCCGAGGCCAAGGTCACGGTCGTCGGCGTGCCCGACAAGCCGGGCGAGGCCGCCGCCATCTTCCGTGCGATCGCGGACGCCGAGATCAACATGGACATGGTCGTGCAGAACGTCTCCGCCGCCTCGACCGGTCTCACCGACATCACCTTCACGCTCCCCAAGTCGGAGGGGCGCAAGGCGATCGACGCCCTGGAGCGCAACCGCGCCGGTATCGGCTTCGAGTCGCTGCGCTACGACGACCAGATCGCCAAGATCTCCCTGGTCGGCGCGGGCATGAAGACCAACCCCGGTGTCACGGCGGGCTTCTTCGAGGCGCTGTCCGACGTCGGTGTGAACATCGAGCTGATCTCGACGTCCGAGATCCGCATCTCGGTCGTCACCCGTGTCGACGACGTCAACGAGGCCGTGCGCGCCGTGCACACCGCCTTCGGCCTCGACAGCGACTCCGACGAGGCCGTCGTCTACGGAGGCACCGGCCGATGACGCGGCGCCGCCCTTCGCTCGCGGTCGTCGGAGCGACCGGGGCGATCGGCGGCGTCATGCTCCAGATCCTCTCGCAGCACGCGGACGTCTGGGGCGAGGTCAGGCTGATCGCCTCCCCGGGTGCGGCCGGCGGCAAGCTGGCCGTGCGCGGGGAGGAGACCGAGGTCCTCGCGCTCGAACAGGACGTGTTCGACGGAGTGGACGTGGCCCTGTTCCTGGTGCCGGACGAGGTGTCCGCGCAGTGGGGGCCGGTCGCCGCCGCGGCGGGCGCCGTGGTCGTGGACGACTCGGCGGCGTTCCGGCTGGACGAGGACGTGCCCCTGGTCGTCCCCGAGGTCAACCCCCATGCCGCGCGGCTCAGGCCCCGCGGCATCGTCGCTTCCCCGGGCAGCACCACGCTGTCGCTGATCGTCGCGGTCGGAGCCCTGCACGCGGAGTTCGGGCTCCGGGAGCTGATCGTCTCCTCCTACCAGGCGGTGAGTGCCGAGGGCCGTGAAGGCGTCGCCGCGCTCCGCGAGCAGCTCTCGGTGGTCGCCGGCACGGAGCTGGGCACGTGTCCCGGGGACATACGGCGGGCACTGGGCGGTGACGGCGGCGACAGGAGCCCGTTCGCCGCGCCCGTGGCGCTCAACGTCGTGCCCTGGGCCGGCCAGGACGCCGGGGACGGTTGGTCGTCCGAGGAACTGGCGATCCGGGCGGAGTGCCGGAAGATCCTGGGCCTGCCCGCCCTGAAGGTCACGGCGACCTGCGTCTACGTACCCGTCGTCGCGACGCACTCCGTGTCCGTGCACGCCCGCTTCGAGAACGAGGTGGCGGTGGACCGCGCGCACGAGGTCCTGGCGACCGCGCCCGGGGTGGTGCTCTTCGACAGACCGGCGGCCGGTGAGTTCCCCACACCGTCCGATGTGGTGGGCACCGATCCGACGTGGGTGGGGCGGGTACGGCAGTCGATGGACGACCCGAACGCCGTCGAGATGTTCATCTGCGGAGATAATCTGCGAAAAGGCGCAGCTCTCAATGTCGCGCAGATCGCGGAAACCGTGGCCCGTGAATTTCCGGAGATTTGATCGAACCTGTTTTGTAGGATCTGTGAGCGCTCGGTGAGCAACTGGCAGGTCTGCACCTCTTGAGCGGGGGCGTCGTCGTATCCGACGATGATCTCCTGACCTCCTGCAACCGCTCGTCGGATGCTGCGCGTCTATGCCGTCACTTCTTGCGTGGCCGGTTGCGTTATCGGGGTATTCGGGGAAGAGCAGGTACGAATGAGGGCATGTCGCACAGCATCCGACGAGGTGCCGTACGCGTACAACCCTGACGGGGGGCAGCGTGTCCAACTGGCGTGGCAGAGGTTCTCGACATCACAGTGGCGGGCCCGTTGCGAGGCGCTTCGGTGCGCCCGCTCCGGCGGCCCCGCGCGGCCGGTGGCATGCCGGTGATCGCGCCCGTGCCGGCTGCGCGGTCCACGCGGCTGCCCTCGCAGCGCGAGGGCGCTGAGGGCGCCGTGGTGGCAGGAACCACGGTCGACCATCTCACCGAGACCTACCGTGCCCACTACCGTTCGCTGCTGGGCCTCGCGGCACTGCTGCTGGACGACACCGCGTCCTGCGAGGACGTGGTGCAGGAGGCGTTCATCCGGGTCCACTCGGCGCGCAACCGGGTGCGCGACCCGGAGAAGACCCTCGCCTACCTCCGCCAGACCGTGGTCAACCTCTCCCGGTCAGCGCTGCGCCGCCGCATCCTCGGCCTGAAACTGCTCTCCAAGCCGATGCCCGACATGGCGAGCGCCGAGGAAGGGGCGTACGACCAACTGGAGCGGGACGCGCTGATCAAGGCGATGAAGGGGCTCCAGCGCCGCCAGCGCGAGGTCCTGGTGCTGCGGTACTTCTCGGACATGACGGAGGTTCAGGTCGCCGAGACGCTCGGGATATCGCTCGGTTCGGTGAAGGCGTACGGCTCCCGGGGTATCGCTGCGCTGCGCGTCGTCATGGAGGCGCAGGCATGAGCGGGGCCGAGCACAGGCACGACGATGACCGGACTGGAAACGGAACTGTGAACCACGGGCCGGACAGCACACCGAACACCGATCCGGCGCAGGACAGTCCTGCACGCGTGCAGGACGGTGCACGTGAGCCGGACGGCGCACGCGAGCCGGACGGCGCACGCGAGCAGGGTGCCGGCGTGGCCGACGGCGCGGAGGCCGCTCCCTCGGCCACGGCCGGTGCGGACGACGCCGCAGCCGCCGCCGGTGACAAGGGAGTTGCCGGTGACGCAACCGGTGGCGCGGCAGCGGGCCGAGGGACCACCGGGCAGCTCGGGACCGGGTCGGCCGCCCGCGCACCGGGCGGTGGCGGCTCCCCGCTGACGGCACTCCTCGGCGGCGGGGCGGGCGGCGGGACGGGCGGCCGAGCGGGCGCCTTCCGCATGGACGGCTGGGACGGCGGAGACTGCGGGGACCGTGCAGAGGGCGGCGCGGACTCCGACGAGGTCGCGCTGCGCCGCATGCTGCGCGGCGCCGTCCAGGGGCTCGAGCCCCGCGACGGCACGCTCGAACATCTGCACCGTGCGGTGCCGGCGCGGCGCGCCCGGCGCCGCCAGGCGGTGGTGGGTGCCGCGGCGGCCGCGCTGCTGATCGGCACGGCGGTTCCGGCGTTCGTGCATGTGGCGACCTCGAACGGGTCGGCGACCGCCGACCCCGCCATCGCCGGCCACGAACAGCAGGCCCAGGGCGGCAACGGCGAGAACACCGGCGTCGATGCCGCGGGCGAGAAGCCGGCCGGCCCCGCCGACCCCGGCAACGAGGGCGGGGAGGACGAAGCCGGTACCTCCGCGGCTCCGTCGGATGATCCTGGATCCGAGCCACGGGGCAGCGGTCCCGCCGGTACCGAGGACCAGCCGGACGTCTCCACGGCGGACACGCCGCCGTGCGAGCCCGGCCAGCTCGGTGTCGCGTCCGCCGAATCCCGGACGGCCGATGCGAACGGCACGGTGTACGGCACCTTCCGGATCGCCAACGTCTCCGGCAAGGAGTGCGCGGTCACCAGTAACGGCACAGTCGGTATCAGGACGACGGGTGCTGCCGACCGGCAGAAGATCACCGTGGTCCAGCACACCGCCGGGGACCCGGCGGCAGGGCTGCCCGATCCGTCGCTGGAGCCGGGAACGGTCCTCCTGAAACCCGCGATGGCGTACGAGGTGCAGTTCGCCTGGGTACCGTCGGACACCTGCCCGACCACCGGCGGTTCGCCGAGCCCGACGCCCACCGTCGGAGACGCCGGCGGGGGAACCGGCGGAGGCGTCGGCGCGGGCGACGGCAGCGCGGGGAACCCCGCGGGCTCCACGGACACGGCACCGCAGTTCGGCAGCGCGGACGAGGACCCGGCGGACGGCAGCGTGGCGGTCACGCACGTCCCCGAGGCCGGGGCGCCGACGGCGGAGACCACGATCACACACGCCTGCTCCGGCACGGTCTACCGCACGGGCGTGCTGCCCGCCGCGTGACGGCGGCCGACATCCGGCACGAGACCGCACCGGGTCCGGTCGTCGTCCACAGCTGCGGCCACCTCCGTGACACCCCGGCCTGCCTCCACCGGAGCGAGGGCCGGGTCACGCCGTCGGACGTCGGTCGTCAGTCGGCGTCGGCCGCGAGTCCCAGTTCCACGTCCCGCGCGGCCTCCGCCTCGCGGCGCACGAGCCGGAACCACATGAAGAGCACGAAGCCGGCGAAGACGAACCACTCGCCCGTGTAGCCGAGGTTCTGGAACGCCTTGAGGTCCAGCCCGCTGCCCTGGGCCGCCGTGGCGGGCACCGGCCGCAGTCCTCCCGTCGCGCCCGCCTCCGGCTCCGGCAGGGTGATCCAGGCGTCGTACACGTCGTACGGGACGAGATTGACCAGTGACGCGGCGCTGATCATCCCGAGCTGGCCCTCGGGCAGCCCGCCCCGGAGGTCGACGCCGTCGCTGCTGGTGTTCTCCGAGGCCTGCAGATCGCCGGTCACCGTGACCGTGCCGGCCGGCGCAGCGGGCACCTTCGTGCCCCCCGGAGTGCCGGGCAGCCAGCCCCGTACCACCGGCAGCGCCTTACCGCTGTCCGTACGCAGCAGATCCAGCACGTAGAAGCCGCTGCGGTTGTCCAACTCACGCCCCGGCACCAGGAACTGGTCGGAGTACGTCCCCGTGGCCACGGCAGGGCGGCCGGACGTCTCCGTGGTCACAGGCAGCAGTTCGTCGAGCGGCTCGGCGGCCCGGGCGGCCGGGTCGGGCCGCTTCTCGGCCTCCTCGTGCGACTGCACGCGGTCCTCGAAGCGGCCGAGCTGCCACGTGCCCATGAACACGCAGAACGGGATCGCCAGCACGACGAAGAGGTTGATCCCCCACCATCGCGGGGTCAGCAGGAACCGGTACACCCCTCCACGGTACGGTTCCCCGCTCCGCATGCCCGGAGCGGGGTGCCCCATTTATCCACGCCTTACGGCCGGCCGGCCCGCGGGAGCACCCCGCTCGCCCCCAGGGTTGTCCCCCGTGCCGGCAGTGACGGCACGGCACCCGCCCTGCCGGCAGGTGTCAGGCGGCCTGTCCCCGTATCGCCGTGTGCCGGCGGGGCGGCCGCCGCCCGTTCCGCCACCGCGTGTCAGCCCGCGGCCTCCGCCCGTTCCGCCGTCGTGTGTCAGCCCGCCGCCTCCGCCCGTTCCGCCGTCGTGTGTCAGCCCGCGGCCTCCGCCCGTCCCAGGTGCCTCAGCGCGAAGTCCAGCTCCAGCCGGACCTGCTTGATCCTTTCCTCGACGACGAGCGAGCCGTGACCCGCGTCGTACCGGTACACCTCGTGGACGGCACCGCGTGCGGCGAGCCGGTCCACGTAGTTCTCCACCTGACGGATCGGGCAGCGCGGGTCGTTGACGCCGGCCGAGATGTACACGGGGGCACGCACGTCGTCCACGTAGGTCAGCGGTGACGACGCGGCGAAACGCTCCGGCACCTCCTCCGGCGTGCCACCCAGCAGCGTACGGTCCATGGCCTTGAGCGCCTCCATCTCGTCGTGGTACGCCGTGACGTAGTCGGCGACCGGGACCGCGGCCAGCCCGAGCGCCCAGGAGTCCGGCTGCGTGCCCAGTCCGAGCAGAGTCAGATACCCGCCCCAGGAGCCACCCGCCAGAATCAGCCGGGCCGGGTCCGCGAGGCCCGAGGAGACCGCCCACTCCCGCACCGCCGCGATGTCCTCGAGCTCGATCAGCCCCACCCGGTGCTTGAGCGCGTCCGTCCACGCGCGGCCGTAACCGGTCGAGCCGCGGTAATTGACCCGTACCACGGCGAAGCCGTGGTCCACCCAGGCGGCGGGACCGGACGCGAAGGCGTCGCTGTCGTGCCAGGTGGGCCCACCGTGTATCTCGAACACCGTCGGGAACGGGCCGTCACCCGTGGCCGGGGTCTGCACCAGGGCGTGGATCCGGCCACCGGGCCCTTCCACCCAGGCGTCCCGCACCGGCACCGAGGCGGGCGCCTTCGCTCCCGGCGGGTCGAGGACGGCGGCACCCGACGTCGACCGCACGGCGGGTGGCTGCGCCGCCGACGACCACAGGAACTCCACCGTGCCGTCGGGGCGGGCCGTGGCACCCGACACCGTGCCGCCGGGGGTCTCCACCCGGACCGGTACCGGCGCACCCGGCTCGTACCGCCACAGCTCGCTGCGGGCCTCGAAGCTGTGGTGCAGGAGCAGCGCCGAGCCGTCCGGATACCATTCGCCGCCCACGTCCCCGGGCAGATCGACCGCGAGATCCGTCTGCGTCCCCGCCACCGGGTCCCAGATCATCGGCTCCCACCGCCCCCGGCGCTGGTGCCCGACGAGCAGCCGGCTGTCACCCGCCACCGGGGCGAAGCCCAGCACCGACAGCCCCAGCTCCTTCGTCCCGCCCTCCGTGTCGTCCAGCTCGGCGACCGTCGAACCGTCCGGGCGCACCACCCGCAGCGCGGAGTGCATCGCGTCGCCGTGCTCCGTGTGCTCCAGCGCGATCAGTGTGCCGTCGTGCGACAGGTCCCCCACCCCGGCCGACTCCCGGTGCCGGTAGATCTCGACCGGATCCGCCCCGGGGCGCACCACGTGGACGGTCGTGCCGTCCTCGTCCGTCGAACGGCCGACCACGACGGTCCCGTCCCGCCCCAGCGCGAGCCCGGCCGGGTAGGAGGGCTCGAGACCCGGCACCGCCGGTTCGTCGGCGCCACCCCCGAAGGGCTGGCGCATCCACACCCCGAACTCGTCGCCGTCGGTGTCGGCGAACCACCAGACCGCCTCTCCGTCCGGGGTCAGGACCCCGTCGGTGGTCCCGTTCGGCCGGTCCGTGGCCTGGCGCTGCTTGCCCGTCGCCCGGTCCCAGGTGTACAGCTCGTACGTCCCCGTCGCGTTGGAGACGAAGAGTGCGCGATCGGGGGCGTCCTCGGCCCACTCGGGCAGGGAGACGCGGGCAGCCCGGAAGCGCTGCTCCCACTCCGGCGGCTCGGCCCCGCCGGGCGGCGTTTCTCCCGCGGCCACCTGCTGCCGCTGCGGTTCGGACGCGTCGTTCTGTGTGTCGCTCATGCCCCCATCCAACCCGATACGGATCCGGCGCCGGGCGGCCTGTGGATAACTGCTGGCGAGCACCATCACCCGGTGGATAACTTTGCGGTATGTACGCACCGACGCCCGATGACTGGCACGAGACCAACCGCGCCCGCTGGGACGAGCGCGTGGCCATCCACGCGGCCGGCGACTACTACGACCTGGACGCCTTCCGTGCCGGCAAGGACTCCCTGCGCGACTTCGAGCTCGCGGAGGTCGGTGAGGTGACCGGCCGGACCCTGCTGCACCTGCAGTGTCATATCGGGCTCGACACCCTCTCGTGGGCCCGCCGCGGGGCCGCGCACGTCGTCGGCCTCGACTTCTCCGAGCCCGCCGTCGAGACGGCGCGGGGACTGGCCGGTGCCCTCGGCCTGCGGCCGGAGCGGGCGGCCTTCGTGACCGCCGACGTGTACGACGCGGTCGAGGCCGTGCCGGACTCCGCGTACGACATCGTCTACACCGGGATCGGCGCGCTGAACTGGCTTCCGGACGTGCGGCGTTGGGCGGAGATCGCCGCGTCGCTGGTCGCGCCCGGCGGTTTCCTCTACCTCGCGGAGTGCCATCCGCTGGGCGAATGCCTGGACGACGCGACCGGCTCGACGGTCACGTACGACTACTTCAGCCGTGACCCCTGGGTGGACGAGACGCCGGGTACGTACGCGGACCGCGACGCGGTGACCGTCCACAACCGCAGTGTCGAATGGCAGCATCCGGTCGGTGAGGTGGTCTCCGCGCTGGCGGCGGCGGGTCTGCGGATCGACTTCCTGCACGAACACGACGTCACGCTCTACGGCCGTTACGGGGCCCTGGAGCGGCACGCGGACGGCTACTACCGCTTCCCGGCCGGCCGGCCGCGCATTCCGATGATGTACTCGATCAAGGCTTCACGGCCCACCGGCGGCTGACCGGACCAGGCCTGCAGAACACCGGCTGACATGGCCCGGATCGCCTTTCGGCACCGCACGATCAGAGCCGTACGACCCGGCGCGCGAGCCCGGATCGCACGGTCCGGCTCCCGTGGAGCCGGACCGCGTGAGCAGGACCGCGAGAGCCGGAGCAGGCGCGTCAGGCCGCGGAACGGAACGCCGGCAGGTATCCGTTCGACTGCCCGATCGCCTTGGGGTGGTACGAGTTGGTGACCGGAATCGTCACGCTGTGGATCCAGGCGTCTCCCGAGCAGAGCTCGTGCCCGGTGAACTCGTCCACCACGCTGGAGAAGGCGAACCCGTGGTCGGCCGCCCGCTTGGCGAGCACCTCGTTCAGCACGCCGGATGCGTTGTTGATCGCGCCGCGCTCGTTCTCCGTGAGGCCGGCGATGCAGCTGCCGGAGAGCTGGTAGAAGCGGGGGTACCCCAGCACCACCACCCGGGCCTGCGGGGAGCGCGCGTGGATGCTGTTGTAGAGCGAGTCGAGGTTGCCCGGCAGCGTGTTCCGGATCTGCGAGATCGCTGTGTCGACGCGGCTGACGCAGGTGGCCTCGCTCTGCAGCACGCAGGTCTGCATCACGTCCGCGAAGCCGACGTCGTTGCCTCCCGCCGTGACGCTGACGAGGGTCGTCGACGAGCTCAGCGCGCCCAGCTGGCCGCCGGCCACACCGGCCGTCGTCGCACCCGAGCAGGCGACGAAGGCGAACGAGGACGGCGAGTTCGCCGCCGCCCAGAGGTACGGGTACGCGTTGGTGCTGCGTTTGCAGTCGCCGCTCTCGGACGTGTAGCTGCCGGCGCCGACACCGGACGAGTAGGAGTCGCCGAGAGCGACGTAGTTGCCGCCCGCTGCGGAGGCGGGCTGCGCGAGGCCGAGTACGGCCGCGGCGCCGATCGCGAGGGTGGAGAGGGAGGCCCAGAAGGAACGTACTGACATGGCTGTCAGCCCTTCGAAGTGTGGGGGACGGGGCAGGAGTTCGTGGGGCGAGCACGTTTGTAGCAGCTCGCGGTACCCGTCGGTAATAGCCCCGGAGGAAGTCGTCTGATATGCCCGAATGACCGTTCGGGCATGACAGCTCCGCGCGTAGATAAACCTCTGACAAGGCCTCGGACAGGCGAACGTGCGGGACGAGCACGGCCTCGGGATTTCCTGAGTGCCCGTCGGGCGACCGTTCCGGAACCCGACCCGAAGGTCTCACCGTGCGCGAAGCGCGGCCGCGCTCCTCCCTCGTGTGCGCCCCGGCGTTTCGTGTCGTCGTCCTGTACGCCTCCGGACACACGACCGCGGCCGCCAGGACTCCTGGCGGCCGCGGTTCCGGGTGGGGTCCGGCCTACAGCGTGCGCTCCAGCCGGTCCGCCATCAGCCTGCTGAACCGGGACGGATCACTCAGCTCGCCGCCGTCCGACAGAAGGGCGAGCCCGTGCACCAGTTCGGCGGTCTCGGCGAGTTCGCCGGCGGCATCCTGGTCCCCGCCACGCTCGGCATGAGCCCTGCGCAGTCCGCTGATCAGTGCGTGGGACGGGTTGAGTTCCAGGATGCGCTTGATCTGCGGCACCTCCTGGCCCATGGCGCGGTACATGTTCTCCAGGGCGGGAGTGACGTCGTGGGTGTCCGAGACGATGCAGGCCGGGGAGACGGTGAGCCGTGAGGAGAGGCGCACCTCCTTCACGTGCTCGCCCAGCTGCTCGCCCATCCAGGTCAGCAGCCCGGCGTACTCCTGCTGCTGCTTCTCGCGCTCGGCCTCGACCTCCTTCTTCTCCTCGTCGGTGTCCAGGTCGACCTCGCCCTTGGCGATCGACTGCAACTGCTTGCCGTCGAACTCCGGCACCGACTGGACCCACACCTCGTCGACCGGGTCGGTGAGCAGGAGGACCTCGAAGCCCTTGGCGCGGAAGGCCTCCATGTGCGGCGAGCTCTCCATGGCGGCGCGGGACTCGCCGGTCATGTAGTAGATCTGGTCCTGACCCTCCTTCATGCGCTCCACGTACGAGCGCAGGGTGGTGAGCCCTTCCTCGTCCTGCGTCGAGGCGAACGAGGAGACGTCGAGGATCGCGTCACGGTTCTCGAAGTCCTGCAGGAGCCCTTCCTTGAGGACCCGGCCGAATTCCTTCCAGAAGGTCCGGTAGTCGTCCGGCGACGCGGACATCATCTCCTTGACCGTCGACAGCACCTTCTTGACCAGCCGCCGCCGCATGAGTTCGATCTGACGGTCCTGCTGGAGGATCTCGCGGGACACGTTGAGCGAAAGGTCCTGCGCGTCCACGACACCCTTCACGAAGCGCAGGTACGTCGGCATGAGCGCTTCGCAGTCGTCCATGATGAAGACGCGCTTCACATAGAGCTGGACCCCCCGCTTGTGCCCCTGCATGAACAGGTCCTGCGGTGCGTGCGACGGGAGGAAGAGCAGCGCCTGGTATTCGAAGGTGCCTTCCGCCTGCATGCGGATGGTCTCGAGCGGGTCGGTCCAGTCATGACTGATGTGCTTGTACAGCTCGCTGTACTCCTCATCGGTCACGGAGTCCTTCGACCGCGCCCACAGCGCCTTCATCGAGTTGACCGTCTCGGTCCCGGGCTCGGCCCCTTCGTCGCCCGTGGCCGGGGCCTCCATGCGGATGGGCCAGGTGATGAAGTCGGAGTACCGCTTGACGATCTCCCTGATCTTCCACGGGGAGGTGTAGTCGAAGAGCTGGTCCTCGGTGTCCTCCGGCTTCAGCCGCAGCGTGACCGAGGTGCCCTGCGGGGCGTCGTCGACGGATTCGACGGTGTACGTCCCCTCGCCGCTGGACTGCCAGCGCGTGCCGGTGGCCTCACCCGCGCGGCGGGTGAGCAGTGTGACCTCGTCGGCCACCATGAAGCTCGAATAGAAACCCACACCGAACTGTCCGATGAGTTCCTCGGAGGCCGCCGAGTCCTTGGCCTCCTTCAATTCCTGCAGGAACTTCGCCGTACCGGAATTCGCGATCGTTCCGATCAGCTGGACGACCTCGTCGTGCGACATTCCGATACCGTTGTCGCGTACGGTCAGCGTCCGCTTCTCCTTGTCCACGTCGAGGGCGATGTGGAGGTCGGAGGTATCGGCCTGGAGAGTTTCGTCGCGGAGAGCTTCCAGTCGCAGCTTGTCCAGCGCATCCGAAGAATTGGAGATGAGCTCGCGCAGAAAGACGTCCTTGTTCGAGTAGATCGAGTGGATCATCATCTGCAGGAGCTGGCGCGCTTCTACCTGGAACTCGAATGTCTCGGCCGGCATGGGTGCGGGTTCCCTTTCTGGGGTTAAGTCATCAGAGCCGAGACATATCGTAACCAGGCTCCGCAGCCCCATGTGCCCGGTTCTGCAGCGCAGTCGGGCCTCGACCTTCCGGATCCTGTGAGGCCGGGAAGGGTGAGGGCCCGGGGCCGGTCCCGGGCTGCCGGAGGTGATGGTGCGGAGGTCGACGAGGCGGAAGGCTCCTGTCCCCAGGTGTCCGCAGGCCGTGCCGTCATCACCCAGGTGCGGTCCCGGTCCGTGACTGGGAGGCGTCCCCGGTGAAGAGGGCGTCTCCGACGTCGTGCAGGCCCTCGACCGTCCCTCGCCCCCCGGACCAGCTGGGACGGTCGGCCAGATGGCGTCCGTTGGGGGGCAAGGTCGCCGCCCAGGTCGAAGCCCAGCCCAGTACCCACTGTCCGCCTATCGCCATCCGTAGACGCTCCGGGCGCTGGGCGCCGCCCTGACGGACGCCGCATTCGCCTGCCAGGCATACGAGGCGAACGAGGCACTCGCCCAGCGGACGCCACCGCATGCCTACGAGTTCAACGATCCCCACCCCGTCGCCTACGACCTCTACGCCGGGCCCGGCGCCGGGCACACCGCGGAGATTCCCTATGTGTTCCAGGAGCCCGCGTCGGCGTGGAAACGGGCTTCCACGGCTCAGCGGGCGCTGTCGGACACGATGCTCTCCTACTGGACCCGGTTCGCCGCCACAGGCGATCCCAACACACCGGGCACGCCGCCGTGGCCCAGGTACGACCTCGTACAGGAACTCATGCCCGGGGACACCGCGCCCAACTCGGCCTCCGCCTTCGCCCGCGACCACCAGTGCCGCTTCTGGCTGCCCTTGCGCCACTCCGGTCAGGTGAAGCTCTACTTCTAGCGCTCGCGCAGCGGTCGGCCAGAAACGGAGCCCCGCCGTCGTCACGCACCGCGCGACGCCCGGCCGGGGCTCCAACTGGCTTGTTCAGAGCGGCATTCGGGCTTGTCCGTTCGGGGTCGGCCGGGGGCACGCCGTGGCTATAGTGGCGGAGGTACAGAGAATCGGGGGATGCTCCAGTGTCGCAGGACGAGTCCCGTGCCGAGGCCGTGAAGGTCGCCTGGCAGATTCATGCCTCACTCCACGAATCGACCCGCACGGTGGACGCCAAGGCGTCCTTCGCCCTCGCGATGGAGTCCGCCGCCCTTGCCGGGATCGCCGCCCTGTCCGGCGGCGGCCGGGCCCTCGACCGTGTGACCGGGTTCTCCGAGTTCGTCCTCTGGTTGGGCGTGGCCCTCCTCGGGCTCTCCGCCATCCTCGCCGTTCTCGTCGTCGTCCCCCGCCACAACGGGCAGGGCCGCTCGCCCAGCCCGGGCGAGGACGAGTTCCTCTTCTACGGCCACCTGCGCCACTGGTCCCCTGACGACCTCGCTCAGCGGCTCGTCCGCGCCGAGGTGCTGCCGTCCCTCAGCCGCCAGCTCGTGATCATGAGCGGCATCGCGTGGACGAAGCACCGGCGCGTCCAGCAGTCCCTGGTGCTGGCCGTCGTCGGTAGCCTGCTGGTCGCCGTCGTCGTCGCCCTCGCCTGAGTCGCCTCCCCATGGACAGCGCAGCGCACCGCCGAACGCGCCGTACGCCCTTCTGGTCACTGCTCGACGAGGAGGCGAAGGAGCGTCTGCGGGCCGCGGGCACCCTGACGGCGTTCGCGCCCCGGCAGACGATGCTGCGGCAGTACGACCTGACCGACCACGTGCTCGTCATACGGCGCGGCTGCGCCAAGGTCGCCGTGAACTCCGCGGCCGGCTACGAGGCCGTACTCGCCATCCGGAACGCCGGGGACCTGCTGGGTGAGCAGGCGGCCCTGGACGGCGGCCCGCGCTCCGCCACGCTCACCTCGCTGACCCGGGTCGAGGCCCTGGTGATCCCGTCGCCCGTGTTCCGGTCCGCCGCCCGGTCCGTGCCCGCCATCGGCCTCGCACTCCAGATGGTGCTCTCCGAACGGCTGCGTGAGGCGGACAGTCACCGGGCCGCCGTGGGCTCGCACGCCGTCCAGGCCAGGCTCGCGGCACTGCTGCTCGAACTCGGCGCGGCGTACGGGCGTCCCGTCGGCAACGGATCGGTCCTCATCGCGCTGCCTCTGTCGCAGGACGACTTCGCCGGGCTCGTCCTCAGCTCGCGGAGGACGGTCAGCAGGGTCTTCGAGCAGTGGCGCGGCCGTGGCTGGGTGACGACCGGGCGGAACAAGCTGACCATCGACAGGCCGGACGAGCTGAAGCGGATCGGCGAGGGGCACTGACCGGCGAGGGCACAGGGCCGCCCGGAGCCGTCGACGGTGCCCCCGATCCCCTCGCGTCACCGGGACACCCGCCCGGTGCGGCCCTCACACCTCGTCCCAGGCCATGGCAGAGAGCCCGTACCCCTCGGCCACCGGGTTCCAGGCACCCACGAAATCCTGCTTCGCGCGGGTCGCCCGCGTGTTGGCGCGGGACGCGTCCCGCCAGTGGACGGAGGCCTGCACGGCCTCGGGCGTACAGCCGCTCATCACCTCACCGGCGAGCCGTGCGTACGCGCGGTCGGCTTCCGCCGACGCCCGCCAGCCGGACCGGAGGCTGCCCGTCAGGGAGTCGGGCAGCAGATCCGCGTCCAGGGCCTCCAGATCCCGTACGAGCTCCTCCCGCTCGGTTGCCGCGTCCTGGAAGACCCCCTCGGCTTCGCGCAGCCCCGAGCGGCCGGGGCACGTGGTCAGCCGGCGCACCGCCGCTCCCACGTCGCTGCGGTTGCCCTCGTTCCGCTCCAGCAGGCCGCCCAGGGCCCGCACCTGGGCCTCCTCGGTGCGCGGTGCGGAGGAGGCGGAGCCGTCCGGACCCACGTCCTGGCCGTAACTGCCCGTGCCCGTGGAACCGGAGCCCTCCCCGAACTCTCGTAGGAGGTCCGGGCCGTAGACGAGGGCCAGGACGACCAGGCCGACTGCGACCAGCCGCCGGCCGGCCCTGGACCTGGGGGGCCGGGCCGGTACCGGCCGCGGCGCGTGGGGGAGGCGGGGTGCCACCGGCGGGGTGTTGGCCACGGTCAGCGGCGGCCCCTGCGGCGCGGCTGCTCCGCCCTGCGGGGCGGACGGAGTGGTCGGCTGCTGCCCGGAGCGCGGTGGGGTGGGAAGCACCGCGGGGGCCGCGGTCACCGCGGCGGCCAGCGCTTGCAGCCACTGTTCCAGGCAAGGCCGCCGGAACGGATCGGAATGGAGGCTGCGCTCGGCAAGCAGTGCCACGGCGGGGTCGGTGGCACGCAGGACCGCCAGGTCCTGGCCGTCCTGCGATCCCGCGAAGAGCCGTGCGGCGAGCAGCCCGAACTTGTAGGCGTCACCCGTCCATCGGCCCATCCGCTCACCCGGAGGCAGGTCCCAGCCGGGTGTGTCCACCGGGGGGAGTGCCCAGGTGCCGCGCAGTGCCATCGCGTCGCAGTCGATCAGGAAGCAACGGGGCGCCCCTTCCAGCGAGAAGAGGACGTTGTTGGGCGACACGTCGCCGACGACCACGCCGAGGGAGTGCAGCCGCCCCAGGGTGCGGGCGAAGTCCAGGAGCAGTTCGAAGCGCTGGCGGGGAGTGATGGTGAACCCTGCGACCGCGAAGTAGGACGCAGGGTTGAGCAGGTACTGAAAGCCGGCGGGCCTGGACTCCTCCGGCGCGAAGGCGAGCCGCACGAAGAACCGCTCGGGGATCTGGCGCATCAGGAAACCGCTCACGCCCTGGGAGTCGGTCACCAGCACGGCCGGCCAGGCAGCGCAGTCGGCGAGCCACCGGCCGGTTCCCGGGGGCAGGGAGGGAATGAAGTCCACCATGGCGGCGAGGACGCCGGGATCCAGGCCCGCCCGGATCCTGGAGTGGTACTCCTTGTACGCGACCGGCCAGGACCCGTTGAGGGTGCGGTCCCTGACCGCCCACACCGTTCCCTGCCCACCGGAGTTGAACCTCTGCCCCCTCACCACCGTATCGGTGGTCATGGCCCCGGGGTAGGGCCCGGGCCCGGTCACCCCGCTGCTCCCGTGGCGCGGCCCTCGTCGAGGCGGTGACGCGGCCAGACAGCGAGCAGGGTCCGGTCGTCGTCGAACGTCTCGCGGGAGAAGTCGAGCAACTGCGCGACGGCCTGGGGTTCGCGTGGCGGACGGCCGAGCTCGTACGCCATCACCTCCCCGATCCGCCCTGTGCCGTCTCCCAGGGGATCGCCGAACCCGTCCGTCCCGACCAGCAGCACCCCGTCCTCGGGGAGCGTGTACCAGGTGCCCTCCACCTGTGGCGGCACCCAGGGCAGTGCGGCCACTGCCGACGAGAAGATCCCGTCCGCCGACTGGTCCTTGCCGCCCAGCAGGGGATGGAAGAGGCCTTGGTGGAGCAGCCAGGCACCGCTGTCGCCGACGTGCACCAGATTGACGTCCAGCTGTCCGCCCGCCGCGGGCCTCACCACGCCCGTCACCAGTGTCGTCGCCAGCAGGGTCTGGGCCTCCTGTTTCTGTTCCCGGGTCGGCTCACCGCCCCGGGTCACGCGCATGACGAGCTGGTACGCGGCCGCCGCGACGACCCGCTTCCAGTCGACCTGGTTCCTGCCCTCGTCCAGTTGCCGCAGCACGTCGGAGACGGCGGTACGGCAGGCGAGCGCCGCACCCACATGGGACTGGGGGGCCGCCGAGACACCGTCCGCGACGGCGAACACCACGGCGCCGGTCGGTTCGTGGGCGGCCACCACCACGTCGTCCTGGCGCGGCTGCCCGCCGTAGCGGTGTGCGTCGCCGCGTACGGACGCCAGCCGGACGGTCAGCCCCTGGGTCGACCATCCGTCGAACAACGTGTCGGGGCGGTAGGGGTCGGCGGGCGGTGGTTTCGCCTCGAACCGGGCGGTGGGCCGGCCGAGCACGAAACGCGACCACGCCGGTGGCGGCGCCTGGGGGGACCTGGGCTCCCGGGTCCTGAGCACGGGAGGCAGCGGGGCGCCGTGGTCCGGCAGCGGGGCCGGCTGGGCGGTACCCAGCGGTTGCCCCTCGTCCGGCGGCTCCGGGGCATGGCCGGGCCGCGCCTCCTGCCCGGGCCGCGGCGCAGGGCGCGGGGGCGGCGGCTGTCCCGCCGGCGGCAGGACGACGGGGCGGTCCCCGTCATCCTGCCGCGGCACGGGGAGGTGCCCGTTCGGCCCTCGTCCGTCCGGAGCCCGTCCGTCCGCTGATGCGGAGGGGCCGGAGGGCGGCGCCCACGGCTCCTCCTCGTCCTCCCGCCGGCGCCCGAAGAAACGCGGCACGCTCACACCTCGTCGATCGCGAGCCGGAAGCCTTCCGGCCGCTCGACGACCAGCTCCGGCTGCCCTGACGCCATCGCGTTGCCGGACTCGACCACACTCTTGGTGAGCGCGGTGAAGAACCGCGCGATGGACTGGCCCAGTTGCGCCCCGGGAACCGAGATGAAGGCGAAGTCCTGCTGGGTGGCGACGCTGAGCATCGTCTCGGCCTCGGCCTGCCCGATGCCGCAGGCGATGATGTTCGGCGCCGCCTTGGTCACCGAGCGGTCGACGAGTTCCCGGTGCCTGTCCTGCCAGGCTTCCCCGTAATTGGGCTGGCCGTCGCTGAGGAAGAACACGGCGGGCCGGTGGACGCGGTAGCCCTGACTCTTCAGCGTGTCCACATCCTGTGGAATACGCCTCAGCAGCGCGCCGAACGCCGCCTCGTAACTCGTACCGCCGCTCGCCGTGAGGCGGGGAAGCTCGCTCTCGGCCCGCAGGTCGGCGAGAATGAGCCGCTCCGTCACGCTGTTGGCGAATCCCAGCACCGAAAAACGGACCTTCGCCGCGGCCATCGGTTCACCGAGCAGGGCCCGGTGGAGCGAGGCCAGCCCGGCGTTGAGGTCGCCCACGTACGGATGCATGGAACCGGACTCGTCCGCCAGTACGTACACCGGCAGCAACTGCCCCTGATTTTCGGCCATCGCTTTCGAACCCCTCTACTCGTCGTATCCGATGGGGAGCAGTCCCTGCGGACGTTGCAGCTGAAGCTCGGACGACCCCGCGACCGCGCTCCGCCCCAGGTGCAGCACGGTGTTCTGCAGCAGCATCGAGAACTGTGCGGCCGAATCCGCGAGTTCGGCGTGCGGGTCCGCCGCGACGGCGAACTCGGCGGGGCTCGCGATGCGCGCCACCGTCCGCCGGTCGACGGCCCCGATGCCGCACGCGACGATGTTCGGCCGGTAAGGGTGCCGCATCAACTGCTGATGCGCGGCCTGCCACCCGCCGCCGTCCCGCGGGTCGCCCGCGGCCAGGAAGAAGACGGTCGGCCGGTTCACCCGGGACGCCTGCTGCTTGAGCCGCTCCGTCTCCAGGGGCACGAGCTCCAGCAGACGGCGGAAGACCGGTTCGTACAGGCAGCCGTCGCCCATCCGGAGGTCGGGTACCCCCGTCTGCCAGGAGACCTGGGTGAGAGGCAGCCGTACGTCGGCCGTGTCGGAGAAGGTCAGGACGGACAGCCGGACGGCCGACGTCACGTCCGGGCTGTTGGCCAGCAGGGTCTGCAACGACCTCAGGGAGTCGCACAGTTGGGTGATGCAGCCCGCGGTGGCCGACGAGGTGTCCAGGACGACGTAGACCGGTGCGAGCCCGACTGCCGGGGGACGGGCTCCCTGCGGCGGGGCGGAGTCCGGTCCACCGGGCCGCTGGGCGCCGTCGGGACGGGTCCCTCCCCACGGCGGGCTGGCCGGCGGCGTGGGATCGGGCACCGGTGGCAAAGCCGCGGGCGGATGCGCCTGCGCCGCGGCCGGTGCCGTCTGCGCGGGCGCGGCGGAGCCCGGCGGCAGCATCATCCCGCCGAGGGCGCCGGCCGACGGCCCGAGCACGCCCTGGCGCAGTCCGGGCAGGTCGACCTCCCGCACGATCCCCTTGTCGATCATGTACCGGACCATCTCGACCTGCCGCTGTTCCTGGTCCAGGGCACGCAGCTGCCGCCCCTCCTCCCAGCGCAACAGGAGGTCCATGGACTTCTCCGTGTCGTCCGGGTGCTTCACCAGGTGTTCCAGTACGAGGCCCCGGAAGTCGAGCCGTACGGCAGCGAGGGCGGCCCTCTCCCGCCTGTCCCGTTCGAGCCGGTACTCCTGCTCGATGCCCTTGATCGTCTCCTGGTGGCGGGTGTGACCGACCGCCTCCCGGTGATGCAGGCGGCCCATCTCCGAGTCGCGTCCGGCCTTGGTGCGGCTGCGGATGAACTCCCTTGCCGCCTGGTCGGGTTGGAGTTGCACATCGCAGTAGTAGAGGGTCACGCCCTCGGGCAGCTGGAGGGGCAGGGCCAGCGCACCGTTGATCCTGGCCTGGGCCTCGAAGGCCTCGTCGATCGCGAACTGTGCCGCGTGCGGCCGGATCCGGCTGATCACGTGCGGATAGACGGCACTCAGCACGTCCGCCAGCGCGCTGCGCACCACCGCCACCGGATCGTGCACCCTGAAGCCGACGTCGATCGTCGCCTCGAACCGGTGCGCCTGGTCCTTGCAGGTCAGCGGCGTCTTGGTGAGCTTCGCCGTACGCCGGTGGTCACCCAGATCCACCACGTAGCAGAGCTTGTTCTTGCCGAGCCACCGCTGCGTCATCGTCCGGTGCCGGGGCGACTCGACCTCCCAGCCGCCACCCTCCAACGGGTAGACGACCGCGAAGTTCGGCGGGAGGTTGGGCAGGGAGGCGAGCTCGGCACGGGCCAGCGGGCGGTTGTTGAGGATCAGCGGGACGGTCATGTCACACCCTCCAGGTCGAGCTGGGTCCGGACGATGGCGGCGGTCAGCGGGAGGGGAGCCAGTTCCTCGGGGTCGACCCAGTCGGCCGCGCACCGCCGCAGGATCCGCCCGGTCCTCGTGTCCCCGTAGGCGATCGCCCCCACCATCAGCTGGAACATGGCCCGCAGGGCAGGATCGCGCTCGGCCAGCGCGGCCCAGTTGCGCAGCACCTGCTGGGCCTCCTCGCCGAAGTCCGCCTGGTTGAGCGACTCACGCCACAGGGCGATGAACGGTGTGCGCAACTCCTCGCGTCGGTCCGCCAGATACAGGAGGGCCGGCCACTGCTCCACCTCGCCCTGGGTCTCCCACTCGTCGCGGCCCACCACCACCTGCGCGGCGACGATCAGGAACGAGAGCAGTGCGGTGGGGCGTCTGCGGTGGTCGGTGGACCGCTCCTGCAGCGTGCGGAGCACGAGCCCGGCCGTGTCGGCGCTCCGCGCGAGGACGTCGGTCAGGCTTCGGCCCACGGCTACGGCCACGGGCGCCCGGTCGACGACGGTGAGACGGGCCAGCGCCGCGACGGCCTGCTCGGGGTCCTCCCGCATCCCGTACACCCGCGCCGCCGTGGCCTGCGTGTAGGGCCGGCTCCGGTCGGCGAGCCACCCCTCGACCATGACGTTCGCCCGTTCCCCGATCCACGGATCGCGCGAGGCGACCTGGAGGGCGTAGGCGACGGCGTCGCGCAGCAGAGGGTTCTCGCTGTCCGCCCATCGGTGGAAGACCTGGTCGCACAGGTAGGTGTACGACTCCGCGGCGATCGCGCCGAGCGCCGCGGCCGCGTAGACCCGCACCTCCTCAGCCGGCTGCACGACCAGGGCGGACAGCCAGTCCAGCAGCTCGTCCTGGATCTCGTACTGGACCCATGCGTGCCGGATGACCCGCCGCGGGTAGGAAGGGTCCTTGTACTCCAGCGCGCGGCCCGGCTCGCCGTCCTCCTTGACGACGTCACGGGCGCGCAACCGGGTCAGCTGGGTGCGGCGCGGACGGCCGAACGGGTCCCTGACGCGGGGCAGCTCCCCGTCCGGCCCCGCCATCAGCACGTGCGGGCGGTCGTCCTCCAGCGACTCCCGCAGGGCGCGCGCCGCCGTGGCCACGTACTCCTGGGGCAGCCCGTTGAGGACGGCCAGGGCGACGGCGAGACTGCGGACGGCCGGCTCCCGAAGGCTCTCGACCCATATGTCGAAATCCTCGTCGGCCTGCCGGGCACGGCGCTTCTTGATGCCCTCCGGGTCCAGCCGGCCGGTCTCCCACTCCTCGATGATCGCCGAAGCGAGATCGGCCGCCTGCCTGCAAGCCGGGTCACCGCCGAGCAGTTCGTCCAGCAGCGTGCCGATCCGCTCGTCGGCGAGCAGCCGGTCACGGACCGCGTCACCCAGCCGCCAGCGCAGGTGCGAGGAGACGATGCCGTACTGGTCGGGAGGTTCCGTGACATCGACGACGGCCGCCAGAAGCTCGCTGTCCGCCACCTCGGTACTGGACACGGTCATCACCAGCCACGCGTCCGCGAGGGCGAGCGCACCCTGCACCTTCTCGTACGTCTCCCCGCCGAGGCCGGAGATGGCGGACGGCTGGTCGAGCAGGAACGCCGCGCCGCGCTCGATGGAGTCCCCGCCGCGCTCCAGGAGGTCGGCCAGGGAGGAGAAGTCGACGTCACTGTCCAGGTGGTACTTGGCGGACGCGCCCATGCCCTGGAGCAGGCGGACGGCCATCGCCGTCTTCCCGTGGCCGGGGGCGCCGCGCAGGATCAGCAGATGCCGGTCCGCCAGCGCCTCCCGTGCCTCGGACAGACCGGGAGGTTCCTCGTAGGCGAAGCGCACCCGCTCGTCCAGGAGCGGGGAGAGGGCCCGCAGACGCCGCTGGGCACCGCCCATGAGCAGGACGTACTTGTCGCCCCCGACGACGTCGCCCTCGACGTTGGCGAAGGCGTTACGCACCCGGTCGTGGCGCAGGGACCCCTGCCCCATGCGGCCGGTGGCGTCGAAGGACTCGGCGCCGGGACCCGAACGTGGCGGCTCGCCCTGCGCGCCGCCTCCTTCCGGCCCGCCCGCCTGTGCCCCCGCCGGCGTCTCCGCCGAGGCGGGCCGGCCCTCGCCGCGGGGCTGCGCCGGGCCGGATGGCGCGCCGGCGTGTGCCGCAGCCCCACCCGGCCCGCCCCCCGTACCGGCCGCCGGCGCCGCTCCCGCGGCACCGCCGACGGCCGGTGCTCCCCCCGTCGGTGTGGTCATGGACGAACCCGACCCGTCGTGTGGACGGTGACGGTCTTGTCCCCGTTCACCAGGTCACCCTGCACGGTCCCGACGTTGATCGAGGTCCCGCGCGGCGTCCGGGGCGACCCCGTCGCCGCCGCCCCCGCCGCGTCCGGCCTCCCCGCACCCGACGCTCCCCCGTGCGGAGTGCCGGAACCCCCGGAAGGACCCGGGGCCGCGGTGAGGCCGGGCGGAGCCGGAGAACCCGGAACGGTCACCCAGCTCTCGATGAGCTCGCCGTGCTTGGTCCGGAACGGCATCGGCAGATAGGCGGCCGGGTCCACGGACCGGTGCCCGTGCCGGACGACCGCCCGGTAGATCTCGTCCGATACGACGAAGACCATCCGCGAGGAGGAGGCCGCGGCCAGGACCTCGCGCAGGGGGCCCGCGTCGACCAGCCGGCAGGCCGTGTTGACGGCATCCCCGGACCATCCCTCACCGTCGCGCGCGGCGAGCCCCTGGTGCAGAGCTACCCGGAACCGCATGGCGTGGGCGGGGCTGTAGACGACCGACTTCTGCCGCAACTCCTCGTCCAGGGCCCGCACGAAGGCGCCGGCCAGGGAGATGGGTGACACGGTCGCCGGCACGATCATCAGCACCCCGTCACCCCGGTCCTCGGTGACGATGCCGTCGTCCGCCAGCCCGGCCCGCACGAGCGCCTCACGGAGCACCTCGTACATCCCGGCCCGCAGGGAGCGCTGGATCGGATCGGGCCGGGAGCTGAAGTTCTCGATGTCCAGCACCACGACCCAGCAGTGCGTGGCCTCACCGGGCATGGCGGTCTCCCCAGGGATTCGGACAGCAACTTCGCTATCAGTCGCCCCAGTTGTACGACACCGGCCTCCCCCGGGTCTACGCCAATTGACACACAGCGGGGGCCCTGCGCAGCCCCGCCGGCACCGTCCGGATCAGCGCAGGCCGGCGAAGAGATCGTTCTCGGGCACGGCCGCGCCGGTGGCGTCCTTGACGCGTACGAAGGTCTCCGTGCCCATCAACTCGCCGAACCTCTCCTTGCCCATCTTGAGGAAGAAGATGTTCTCGCCCTGACTGGCGTGCGCGGCCAGCGCGTCGAACTTCTGGCCACTGAACGCCGTGGTGTCCACCCATGTGGTGATCTCGTCGTCGGGGAGACCGATCTCGGCCATCGCGGCGGCCTCGGCGGGATCCGGCTCCGGCATGTCCTCCCCGAACTCGCGCATGGTCTCCCCGAAGCGCTGCATCATCGAGCGGGGCATCGTCGTCCAGTACACCTTCGGTGTCAGCGCGGTCATCTCCAGCGCCGCCATCGTGATGCGGTGGGCCTGGATGTGGTCGGGGTGGCCGTAGAAGCCGTTCTCGTCGTAGGTGACGACCACATCGGGCCGGTAGTGCCGCATCAGCTCCGCGAGCCTGGCGGCGCCTTCCTCCACGGGGGTCCGCCAGAAGGACCCCGGTGCGTCGTTGCTCGGCCACCCCATCATCCCGGAGTCGGCGTAGCCCAGCGTCTCCAGATCGCTGATCTTCAGGACGCCGCAGCTCGCCTCGAGTTCTTCCCGGCGCCTCGAGGCGACGGCCGCCGGATCGTGCCCGGGATCGCCCGGCTTGACACCCCCCGGCCCGTCACCGCAGCCGCCGTCGGTACATGTGACGAGAACCGTGCGGACGCCTTCCGCCGCGTACCGAGCGAGGACCCCTCCGGTTCCGGTGGCCTCGTCGTCGGGGTGGGCGTGTACAGCCATGAGCGTCAAAGGCCGGTCAGTCATGAGAAGTCCTCCTGCGGAACTACGTCGTGGTCCGAACGCACGGCGGGTGCACCGCCGTTCAGTGGCCGGCCCCTGGCAGGACGGACGACCGTGCGGTCCCCGTGATCCCGCCCGTACGGCGCCGGTTCCTCCGTCGGTGCAACCGAGTGGACCGGACCGGCTGTTCCCGACCCGACCGCCCGGTTCCGGACGACGGCGACTCGGAGGGGAACGCGAGGACGACGAGGAGGATGCCGTCCGCGACTCTCAGCGCCCTGTCGGATCCGAGTGCTGCGCGGGCAGGGCGTTCACCGGCTGCTACCCGCCGTCACCGGCAGGTGGCCGCTCGCGGCGGCCGGCCGCACCCACGAGGTCCCCCGGCTCCACACGCCTGACCAGAATCTGCCTGATCCGCACCGCTGAGTCCGTGGCGGCCACCGCGGAGCCCCGTCCGACGGATACGTCCGAGCGGGCCGGGCAGCAGTGGCCCACGCGGCGCAGCGGGCGGGCACGGGGGCGCGGGTACCACTGCCGTGCGGGCCGTGGTGGACGAGGATCGGGGCCGGTGACCTGCGGTCGACAGGAACGCGAGCGCGTCCGGCTCGTCCCGGCCGGGCTCTTCTTTCGAACGATCTCCGGAAACAGGTCAGGGCCTGATCCACTCAGTGGATCAGGCCCTGACCTGGTGCTTCAGCTGTCGGGGTGGCGGGATTTGAACCCACGACCTCTTCGTCCCGAACGAAGCGCGCTGCCAAGCTGCGCTACACCCCGATGTCCACCGATTGTCCCGGCGACATCGATTACTTTAGCCCACCGGCGCCCGGAGGCGAAATCCGCTTTCCGGGCTCCGGCACCCGGGTGCCGGTTGGCGTCAGTCGCGGGGCGTCAGCGTCAGCAGTGTCGCTTCCGGGGGGCAGGCGAAGCGGACCGGAGTGTAGCGGTTCGTGCCGCAGCCCGCCGAGACGTGGAGATACGCGCGCTTGTCGCCGACCCTGTGGTCGGAGAGCCCCTTCACCCGGTCCGTGTCCAGGTCACAGTTGGTGACGAGGGCGCCGTAGAAGGGGATGCACAGCTGGCCGCCGTGGGTGTGGCCGGCGAGGATCAGGGGGTAGCCGTCCGCCGTGAAGGCGTCCAGGGTGCGCAGGTAGGGCGCGTGCACCACACCGATGGAGAGATCGGCGCCCGTCTCGGGGCCGCCGGCGACCTCGGCGTAGCGGTCCCGTTTGATGTGGGGGTCGTCCAGGCCGGTGAAGGCGATCTCCAACCCGTCCGCCTTGAGACGGCCCCGGGTGTTGGTGAGGTTCAGCCAGCCCGCCTCGTCGAAGGCGTCCCGCATCGGCTGCCACGGGTTGTGGACGGCCCCGACCGCCGGTGCGTTCCCGTTCAGACCGTGCTTGCCCTGGACCTTCTCCAGGAGGTACCGGGCCGGGTTGCGGAGCTGGGGGCCGTAGTAGTCGTTGGAACCGAAGACGTACACCCCGGGGAAGTCCATCAGTGGACCCAGGGCGTCCAGCAGCTCCGGTACGGCTTCCGGGTCGGAGAGGTTGTCGCCGGTGTTCACGACGAAGTCCGGACGCAGACCGGCCAGCGACTGCAGCCAGGCCCGCTTCTTGCCCTGGCCGCTCACCATGTGGATGTCGGACACCTGGAGTACGCGCAACGGGCGTGCCCCGTGCGGGAGTACGGGAACGGCGATCCGGCGGAGGCGGAACGAGCGGGCCTCGAACCCGGCCGCGTACACGAGGCCTGCGGCGCCGAGCGCCGCGCCGACTGCCGTGACTTTCAGGGGTACTCCGTAGCGTGCGCGCATGGGTCCATCGTCGCAGACCAGGTGCGGCGGGACGAAAACAGACGGGCGGCGAACGCCCCGTACCTGTCACAATCGCCGCATGACCACGCTCAAGTCCAAGCTCAAGGAAGACCTCACCACGGCCATGAAGGCGCGTGACGAGCTCACCTCGTCCACCCTGCGGCTCACCCTCACCGCCATCACCAAGGAAGAGGTCAGCGGCAAGTCCGCGCGCGAGCTCTCCGACGACGAGGTGCAGAAGGTGATCGCCCGGGAGGCGAAGAAGCGCCGTGAGGCGGCCGAGGCCTTCGCGCAGGGCGGCCGGACCGAGCAGGCCGAGCGGGAGAGGGCGGAGGGCGAGCTGCTCGACGCCTACCTGCCCAAGCAGCTCTCCGACGACGAGCTCACCGCGATCGTGGGCCAGGCCGTCGCGGAGGCCAAGGCCGCCGGGGCCGAGGGGCCGCGGGCCATGGGGGCCGTCATGAAGATCGTCGGCCCGAAGGTGGCCGGGCTCGCCGAGGGTGGCCGGGTGGCCGCCACGGTGAAGAAGCTGCTCGCGGGCTGACGCGGCCGGCGAAGCGTACGACGCGTGAAGGAGGGGCGCCCCCGCCGGGGAGCGCCCCTCCTTCACGTCTGTCCACGCACGGGCCCGGAGGCCCTGCGGGTCACTCGGGCACTGAGGGCTCAGGGGCCCTCAGGTACCCGGTGTGAGCCGCGGCCGGTCAGGGACCGTTCCCACCGCGCCCGCCACCGTGTCCGCCGATGACTCCGGGCGGGAAGGTGATGCCGCCGATCGGGTTCCCGCCGGGCTCCTCGTTGCCGCCGCCGTTCCCGTCGTGCTCACCGCCCTTCCCCTTGTTCGGCTCCTTGTCCTCCTTCGGCTTCGCACGCGGCACCGTGATCGGATTGAAGGACGGGGTCTCCGAGGCGCTCAGCGCACCGGTCATCGCGATCTTCCAGATGGGGCCCGGCAGACAGCCACCACAGACCTTGTCGTAGTACTGGCCGCCGATGTTGATGTCGTACATCGGCACCTTCTTGCCGATGTCGGCGCCGACCCACACCGCCGTGGAGAGGTTCGGCGTGTAGCCGACGAACCAGGCGTCCACGCGGTTCTCGGTCGTACCCGTCTTGCCCGCGTTGTCGCGGTCGGTGAGGCCGGCCTGGGTGCCGGTGCCGTCCTCGACGACGCCCTTGAGCATCTGGTTGATCGTGTCCGCGGTGGTCTCGCTCATCGCGCGTGAGCAGTCGGACGCGGGCACCTTCAGCTTCTTGCCGTTGGCGTCCTTGATCGACTCGATGGCGATCGGGGTGCAGTACGTGCCGCGGTTGGCGAAGGCGGCGTACGCGGAGGCCATGGCGAGCGGGGTGCTCTCCGTGGTGCCGAGCGTGATGGAGGGGTTCTCCGTGAGCGGCTTGCCGTTACCCCTCTGGTAGCCGACCTTCTTGGCCATCGTGAGGGTCTCGCACAGGCCGGCCTTCTGCTCCAGCATCGCGAAGTAGGTGTTGATGGACTTGCCGAGGGCGCTCGTCATGTCGAACGAGCCCTTCTCGCTCTCCAGTTCGTTCTGGACGGACCAGTCGCCGCCACCGGCGGGGCCGCCTGCGCAGGTCCGGTAGGTGTTGAGCGGAACGGAGGTCTTCCACTCCGTGTCGAAGGTCTGGGCCGGGCTGACGCCCTTTTCCAGCGCGGCGGCCGCGGTGATCGGCTTGAAGGTCGAACCGACCTGGAAGCCGAAGGTGCTGCCGCCCATCTTGTTGCTGACGGCGAGGTTGAGGACCGTCTCGTGCTGCTTCTGGTCCAGGCCGTACGGGCGGGACTGGCCCATCGAGAGGATCTTGCCGGAGCCGGGCTCGACCTGCACCACCGAGGCGGCGACCTTGTCGTCCTTGTTGACCTTCGAGGTGGCGGCCTCGTTGGCGGCCTCCTGCGCCCGCGGGGAGAGCGTCGTCCTGATCGTCAGGCCGCCGAGGTTCCAGAGCTTGGAACGCTCCTCCTCGGTCTTGCCGAAGGCCGGGTCGGTGAGGATGGTCTTGCGCACGTAGTCGCAGAAGAATCCGGAGCCGCTGACAGCGGTGATGCAGCCGTTCTTCGGCTTCTTCACCTTCAGCTCGATCGGAGAGGCGATGGCCTTGGCGGCCTCGTCCTGCGAGATGTCCCCGACGGCCGCCATGCGCTGCAGCACGGTGTTGCGGCGCTTGGTCGCCTCCTCCTTGTCGTTGACCGGGTCGTACCGGGTCGGCGACTGGACGAGGCCGGCCAGCATCGCGGCTTCCTGGAGGTTCAGGTCCTTGGCGTGCTTGGAGAAGTAGCGCTGCGAGGCCGCTTCGATGCCGTAGGCCTGCTGTCCGAAGAACGTGATGTTGAGGTAGTTCTCCAGGATCTTCTTCTTACCGAGCTCCTCCTCGACCTGGATGGCGTACTTCAGCTCACGGACCTTGCGGCCCATCGTCTGCTGGGTAGCCTCCGCGACCTTGTCCGGGTCGTCGCCCGCCTCCTCGACGAACACGTTCTTCACGTACTGCTGGGTGAGCGTCGAGGCACCCTGGGCGGCACCGCCCGCCTGCACGTTCCGGTTCATCGCGCGCAGGATGCCCTTGAGGTCCACCGCGCCGTGTTCGTAGAAGCGTGAGTCCTCGATCGCGATGATCGCGTCCTGCATGTACGGGGAGATGTCCTTGAGCGGGACGACAGTGCGGTCACGCGAATAGACGGTGGCGAGCGCGCCGCCCTCGTTGTCCAGGATCGTGGTCCGCTGGCTCAGCGGTGGAGTCTTCAGGTTGGACGGGATCTCGTCGAATCCCTCGACCGTCCCCTTGGCTGCGAGCCCCAGTGCTCCGGCGGCCGGCAACGCGATGCCGGCCAGCACCGCTCCGGAGAGCGCGGCGACACCGAGGAACTTGGCGGCCTGCTGGGTCGTCGTGAGACCCCCGCCTGAGCGCTTCTTTGGCATGAGGGCAGCCTAATCCGTGGGGAAGGGCGTTCCGGTGGAGCAGGCGCCTCTCGCGACGTTCCAGTGCCGGATCGTGACATCCGGGCACGTCCGGACCGTCGACGAGCGTGAGAGCGGGACGGCCGGCGCGAGAGGGGTCCCGGGAGGCCGCGTCGGCACGGGTGCATGCCGAGTCCGAGGGGGGCGGCGGCGCGAGGCGGCTACCTTCTCATTCGCCGGACAGGCGGGCAGGCGTTGGCCTAAGCTGCTCTCAACTGTCACAGCAGTCCGAAGTCGTATCAACCCCCGTGCACGCCTTGAGCAATTCAGCCACCCGCGCGGCGCTCCCGAATTCGCCTCGCTTGTCACTGAATGTCCGTTGCGGCTTGGGTTTTCTGTCCCGATTCCCTCGGGAAGATCACGCATGTCCTCCCCTCACTCCTCTGGGTGATCTGCCGCGTACGCATAGTCCGTTCGGACCATTCAAGATTGGGCCCGAAGGGGGTGTTGTGCTGTCGCCACTTTCCGTAACGTCCTCAACTGGCAGCGGTGAATATGCCGCTGTCGCCGTGGGGGAGCCTCGATTCGGGAGAGGACGGCGCCGGGATGGGCTGGGTAACCGACTGGAGTGCGCAGGCAGCCTGCCGCACTACCGATCCGGATGAACTGTTCGTACAAGGGGCAGCGCAGAACAGGGCCAAGGCGGTGTGCACCGGTTGCCCGGTGCGGACCGAGTGCCTGGCCGATGCGCTGGACCATCGCGTCGAGTTCGGCGTGTGGGGTGGGATGACGGAGCGGGAACGCCGCGCGCTGCTGCGCCGCCGGCCCACCGTCACGTCGTGGCGTCGGCTGCTGGAGACCGCGCGCAGTGAGTACGAGCGGTCCACGGGCATGCTGCCCGCGGTGGGGCTTGACGACGACGAACTGCACCAGACGTACGCCGCGGTGGGGTGAGCGCGGGAGACGAACGTTCCCGGCAGGCCTGCGCACGAGGCGTACGCCGCCGCGGGCCGACCGCGCGGGGGAGTGCCGCGGAGGGGGCCGCCGGGAAACGGCCTACGCGGCTCCGGCTTGTGCGGCACCGGCAGCGAGCCGTTCCCCGATGGCACGGAGACCCGACAGGTCGTGCACGTCACCGGGCAGCGCGGCCACCTCGGCCACCGGAACCTCGGGATGCAGCGCGGTGAAGCCGTCACGGGTGCGCTGCTCGCGTGCCACGACCTGCATCCGCTCGGCGTGCAGCCGCAGCAGGCCCGCGGCCAACTGCTCGACGGACACGGCGTCGCAGGGCGGGACGTCGTCCCCGTCCGCCGTCGGCGGGACGGGTGGAGCTGACGGGGTGTGCGGCTCGGGCACGTCGTGCGGTTCGGGCGTGCGAGTGGCGCGGTCCTGCGGCCGGGAGGTGTGGGGCGTGCGGCCGTGCGGCTCGGGGGAGAGCGGTGACGCGGGAGTCTCGGGAGAGGTGGTGGCCGGTGCGTCCACCGGCTCGCCCAGGCCAGCATTCCCGGCCGGCTGATCCGCCATGCCGACATCGTCAAGATTTTCCGCGGCGGCCAGCGCCCGCTCCGCGGAGAGCCGCGCGGCCCCGCTGCCGTGCACCCGGTTGAGTACCAGGCCGGCCAGGGGCATCTCCTCGGCGGCGAGCCGCTCCACGAAGTACGCGGCCTCGCGCAGTGCGTCCCGCTCGGGCGTCGCGACCACGAGGAATGCCGTGCCCGGCGCCTGCAGCAGCTTGTACGTGGCATCGGCGCGGGTGCGGAATCCGCCGAACATGGAGTCCATCGCCGTGACGAAGGTCTGTACGTCCCGGAGGAACTGCCCCCCGAGCAGCTTGCCGAGTGTCCCCGTCATCATCGACATACCGACGTTGAGGAACTTCATGCCGGCCCGCCCGCCGATCTTCGCCGGGGCGATCAGCAGGCGGATGAACTTCCCGTCCAGGAAGGAGCCGAGACGTTTCGGCGCGTCGAGGAAGTCGAGGGCGGAGCGGGACGGCGGTGTGTCCACGATGATCAGGTCCCACTCGTCGCGCGCCCGCAGCTGCCCGAGCTTCTCCATCGCCATGTATTCCTGGGTGCCGGCGAACCCCGCCGACAGCGACTGGTAGAAGGGGTTCTCCAGGATCGCGCCGGCCCGCTCGGCGTCCGTGTGCGCCTCGACGGTCTCGTCGAAGGTGCGCTTCATGTCGAGCATCATGGCGTGCAGTTCGCCCGACCCCGCGCCGTCGATGTCCTCGACCCTGCGCGGGATGTTGTCCAACTGGTCGATGCCCATCGACTGGGCGAGCCTGCGGGCCGGGTCGATGGTGAGGACGACGACCTTGCGGCCACGCTCGGCGGCCCGTACCCCGAGCGCCGCCGCGGTCGTGGTCTTGCCGACGCCGCCGGAACCGCAGCACACGACGATGCGGATCCCCCGGTCGTCCAGCAGGGCGTCGGTGTCGAGTCCCGGTGCGATGTCCGTGCTCAGCGTCATGAACCCACCTCTTGTCCGGAGCCGCCGTGTCCGGTGCCTCTTCGTCCCGTCCCGCCGCCTCCGGACCCCCGTCGCCCGCTCGCCCCGGGGCCCTGCCCCGCGATGTCGGCCGTCTCGTCGCCCACACCCTGCTTGCGGAACTCGGAGGCCAGTTCGTACAGCGCGGCCAGGGTCATCCCTTCGCCCATCAGGGGCAGCTCGGCCGTGGGCAGCCCCAGGCCGGCCAGCACCGCGCGCTGCTCCCGCTCCAGCCCCACGCGCTGGGCGTGTTCGGCCGCCTGTTCGACCAGCGGGCGGACGAGTCCTGCGGAACCGGTCACGCCGGCCCGGGTCAGGACCTTCGCGAGCTCCTTGCGCCGTCCCCCCGACGCCGAGCGCAGCGCGTCCTCGTCCAGGAGGTGCGGGCGCACCATGTTCACCACGATCCGCCCCACGGGCAGTCCGGCGGCCCGCAGCTCCGTGATGCCGTCCGCGGTCTCCTGGACCGGCATCTCCTCCAGGAGCGTCACCAGGTGGACCGCGGTCTCGGGGGACTTCAGGACTCGCATCACGGCCTGCGCCTGATTGTGTATCGGGCCGATCCGCGCCAGCCCCGCCACCTCGTCGTTCACGTTGAGGAAGCGGGTGATGCGGCCGGTGGGCGGCGCGTCCATGATCACGTGGTCGTAGACGAACCGGCCCTGCTTGTCCTTGCGGCGTACGGCCTCACATGCCTTACCGGTCAGCAGGACGTCCCGGACCCCGGGCGCGATGGTGGTGGCGAAGTCGATCGCACCGAGCTTCCTGAGCGCCCGGCCCGCGCTCCCCAGCTTGTAGAACATCTGGAGGTAGTCCAGGAGCGCGCGCTCGGCGTCGATCGCCAGGGCGTGGACCTCCCCGCCTCCCGGGGCCACGGCGATGCGGCGTTCCTCGTACGGGAGGGCCTCCGACTCGAAGAGCTGGGCGATGCCCTGTCTGCCCTCGACCTCGACGAGGAGGGTGCGCCTGCCCTCGGTCGCGAGGGCGAGCGCGAGGGCGGCGGCGACCGTGGTCTTACCGGTACCGCCCTTGCCGCTGACGACCTGGAACCTGCTCACGTCTTCGAGCCTAACCAGTCGGCAGGCAGGCTACGCACGGGACCGTCTGTGCCAGGCATTACAGTCTGCTCATGACCAAGTGGGAATACGCGACAGTGCCTCTTCTCGTGCACGCGACCAAGCAGATTCTGGACACCTGGGGCGAGGACGGCTGGGAGCTGGTCCAGGTCGTGCCCGGACCGAACCCCGAGCAGCTCGTGGCCTACCTGAAGCGGGAGAAGGCGTAGTGGCGGGCGCCGTCGAGGCACAGCTCACCGAGCTCGGCCTGACGCTCCCGGCCGTCGTCCCGCCGCTGGCCTCGTACCAGCCCGCAGTGCGCTCCGGGGTGTACGTGTACACCTCCGGCCAGCTGCCGATGGTGGACGGCAAGCTTGCCGTGACCGGCAAGGTCGGCGCCGAGGTGACGCCGGACGAGGCCAAGGAGCTCGCGAAGACCTGCGCGCTGAACGCCCTGGCGGCCGTGAAGTCGGTCGCCGGTGACCTGGACCGGATCGCCAGGGTCGTGAAGGTCGTGGGCTTCGTCGCCTCGGCCGCCGACTTCACGGGGCAGCCGGGCGTGGTCAACGGCGCGAGCGAGCTGCTGGGCGCGGTCCTGGGCGACAAGGGCGTGCACGCCCGCAGCGCCGTCGGCGTCGCGGTGCTTCCCCTGGACGCCCCGGTGGAGATCGAGGTCCAGGTAGAGCTCGTCGAGGACTGAGCGGAGGACCGGCCCGTGCCGTCCCGCCGATCCCGCCCCGTCCCCGCGACGACGGCGGGATCACGTGTGTCAGGGGCCGGCCCCCGGGGCGTGGGGCGTGACCGGGTCGCTCCCGGTCCTCGGGCCTTGTGCCTCTCGAACATCGGCGCGGTTCCGGATAGCCTCCGGCCATGTCCAACGGTCAGTGGTACCCACCGGAATGGCCCGCCCGGATCAGGGCCCTCGCCAGCGGCGACCTGAAGGCCGTGACCCCCCGGCGCGCGGCCACGGTGATGCTGCTGCGCGACGGCCGCCCGGGACAGCGCGGCCCGGGCCCTGCCGTCCACATGCTCCGACGGCGCACCTCCATGGCCTTTGCCGGGGGTGCGTACGCCTATCCGGGTGGCGGGGTCGACCCGCGCGACGACGATCACCTCGTGGGCTGGGCGGGACCCTCCTTGGAGAGCTGGGCGGAGCGGCTCGGTGTCGGTACGGCCGCCGAGGCACAGGCCGTCGTCTGTGCCGCCGTCCGCGAGACGTACGAGGAGGCGGGTGTCCTGCTGGCGGGACCGACCGCCGGCACCGTCGTGAGCGACACCACGGGCGCCGACTGGGAGGCCGACCGCGAGGCCCTCGTGGCGCGCGAGCTGTCCTTCGCCGACTTCCTCGACCGCCGGGGGCTCGTTCTGCGGTCCGACCTGCTGGGCGCGTGGGCACGCTGGATCACCCCGGCGTTCGAACCGCGCAGGTACGACACGTGGTTCTTCGTCGCCGCGCTCCCGGAGGGCCAGCGCACCCGGAACGCCTCCACGGAGGCCGATCGGACGGTCTGGATCCGCCCCGGGGACGCAGCCGAACGCTACGACCGGGGTGAGCTCCTGATGATGCCGCCGACGGTGGCCACGCTGCGGGCGCTGACGCCGTACGGGACAGCCGCCGAGGCGTTGCGGGCAGCGGACGCCCAGGACCTCGCTCCGGTGCTGGCAGAGGCCCGCATGGAGGGCGACACGCTGGTGCTGAGCTGGCCGGGCCACGAGGAGTTCACCAAGAGCGTCCCGGCCGGGTCCGGGGAAGCCTCCGCCACGGGGAGGCCGCGCGCGAGGACGGGAGCGCACCGTGAGTGACGCCGCGGCCCTGCCGGGGCAGCCACGCGGCGGAGTCCTCTCGGGGCCCGCCACGGCCCGTGCGGTCAACGTCCTGGCCCCCAATGCCTCTGCGATGACGCTGGACGGCACGAACACCTGGATCGTCGCCGAGCCGGACTCCGGCCTCGCGGTGGTGATCGACCCGGGGCCGCTCGACGACGGTCACCTGCGGGCCGTCATCGAGACCGCGGAGCGTGCCGGGCGGCGCGTCGGCCTCACGCTGCTGACGCACGGCCATCCGGACCACGCGGAGGGCGCCGCCCGCCTTGCCGAGCTCACCGGTACGAAGGTGCGCGCCCTGGACGCCGCCCTGCGCCTCGGCGACGAGGGGCTGGCGGAGGGTGACGTGATCACCACGGGCGGTCTGGAGCTCCGGGTGGTCCCCACCCCGGGGCACACCGGGGACTCCCTCTCCTTCCACCTCCCCGCCGACGGCGCCGTGCTGACGGGGGACACGGTCCTCGGACGCGGCACGACGGTCGTGGCGCACCCGGACGGGCGGCTGGGTGACTACCTGGACACGCTGCGCCGACTGCGCTCGCTGACCGTCGACGACGGGGTGCACACGGTGCTGCCGGGCCACGGCCCGGTGCTGGAGGACGCACAGGGCGCCGTGGAGTTCTACCTGGCCCACCGGGCCCACCGGCTGGCCCAGGTCGAGACGGCGGTGGAGGACGGGTTCCGCACGCCGGCGGAGGTGGTGGCGGCGGTGTACGCGGATGTCGACCGTTCCCTGTGGCCGGCGGCGGAGCTGTCGGTCCGGGCGCAGATGGAGTATCTGGCCGAGCGAGGGCTGATCCAGGGGTGAGAGCGATGCGTCTCCGGCTGCGGCAGGCCCCGTGCGGGAACGCGAGAGGCCCCGCCGGGCGGCGGGGCCTCTCGCGGAACGGCTGCGGGGTGCGGGTCAGCGGGAACGCTTCGCCAGACGCTCCACGTCCAGCAGGATCACGGCCCGTGCCTCCAGGCGCAGCCAGCCGCGGCCGGCGAAGTCCGCGAGGGCCTTGTTGACCGTCTCGCGGGAGGCGCCGACCAGCTGGGCCAGCTCTTCCTGGGTGAGGTCGTGCACGACGTGGATGCCCTCCTCCGACTGCACGCCGAAGCGGCGCGACAGGTCCAGGAGCGCACGGGCGACACGGCCCGGAACGTCGGAGAAGACCAGGTCGGACATCTGGTCGTTGGTCTTGCGCAGGCGGCGGGCGACCGCGCGCAGCAGGGCCGTGGCCACCTCGGGGCGTGCGTTCAGCCAGGGCTGGAGGTCGCCGTGGCCGAGACCGAGAAGCTTGACCTCGGTGAGCGCCGTCGCGGTGGCGGTGCGCGGGCCCGGGTCGAAGAGCGAGAGCTCCCCGATCAGCTCGCCGGGGCCGAGGACGGCCAGCATGTTCTCCCGCCCGTCGGGGGACGTGCGGTGGAGCTTCACCTTGCCCTCGGTCACCACATAGAGGCGGTCGCCCGGGTCACCCTCGTGGAACAACGCGTCGCCGCGTGCGAGGGTCACCTCACTCATCGAGGCGCGGAGCTCCGCGGCCTGCTCGTCATCGAGCGCCGCGAAAAGCGGGGCGCGCCGCAGAACGTCGTCCACGAGTTCTCTCCTTGTCGGCCTGTTCAGGGAAGCGTGGTCCCCATGATGCCGGACGGTAAAACAGTGCGATCAATCACAAACCAGTTTGACGCACGGGCGTGCCGGACCCTACGGCAGGGGGCCGATCGGGCGTGGACACGCGGTGACCGGGGCGGATGTCGGCGGGTGGCTCTAGGCTGGCCGGGTGTCCGGAAAGCCGGTGAGAACGCAGGCCAAGGGGGCTGATGGGGTGTCGGAGGACGAGAATTCCGCTGTGGGTGAACAGCCCGCGCAAAGCAGGAAGAAAGCCGCTAAACGCCCGCCGGGTGCGCCCTCGGCCAAGAAGTCGGCCAAGCCCGAGTCGCACCTGGCGATGGTCCGCCGTGCCCGCCGGATCAACCGCGAGCTCGCCGACGTGTATCCGTACGCCCACCCCGAACTGGACTTCCGTAATCCGTTCGAGCTCCTGGTGGCCACGGTGCTCTCGGCGCAGACCACCGACCTGAGGGTGAACCAGACGACACCCGCCCTGTTCGCCCGGTATCCGACACCCGAGGACATGGCGGCCGCCGTGCCCGAGGAACTGGAGGAGATCATCCGGCCCACCGGGTTCTTCCGGGCCAAGGCCCGGTCCCTGATGGGCCTCTCGGCCTCCCTCAGGGACGACTTCGGCGGCGAGGTCCCGGGCCGGCTCAAAGATCTGGTGACGCTGCCCGGTGTCGGCCGCAAGACGGCGAACGTCGTCCTCGGCAACGCGTTCGGCGTGCCCGGCATCACGGTGGACACCCACTTCGGACGGCTGGTCCGCCGCTGGAGATGGACCGATCAGGAGGACCCGGAGAAGGTCGAGGCCGAGGTGGCCGCGATCTTCCCCAAGAGCGAATGGACGATGCTGTCCCACCGCGTCGTCTTCCACGGCCGACGCGTGTGCCACTCCCGCAAGCCCGCGTGCGGAGCCTGCCCGATCGCCCCGCTCTGCCCCTCCTACGGCGAGGGGGAGACGGACCCGGAGAAGGCCAGGAAGCTCCTGAAGTACGAGCTGGGCGGCTATCCGGGCCAGCGCCTCAGCCCGCCCCCGGACTACCCGGGCAGGCCTGCCCCGCCCCTGGGGGCCGGGTGAGGAGTGTTCCCGTAGGGGTGCCGTGCGGCGCCATCCGGAACGAAATGGCCGACGGTAGGCGTTCAGAGCTGAGGGGGTGCCCATGACGCACGCACAGCGCACGAGAACCGCGCGGGAGACGGCCGCCGCGGACAGGGACGCGCCGCAGGACAGCGCGGTCGCCGTCACCACCGAGGGGCTGCCGGACTGGCTCGACCCGGTGGCGCAGGCCATGCGGCACGTCCGCGCCCAGCAGCTCAGCCGCTTCCTGCCGCCGGAGAGCGGTGCGGGCCGGCAGTCGGCCGTCCTGATCCTCTTCGGACAGGGCGAGCGCGGCCCGGAGCTGCTGCTGATGGAGCGCTCGGGCACCTTGCGCTCGCACGCGGGTCAGCCGTCCTTCCCCGGAGGTTCCCTGGACCCGGAGGACGGCGACCCCGGGACCACCGGGCCGCTCAGGGCGGCGCTGCGGGAGGCCGAGGAGGAGACCGGTCTGGACCCGGCGGGCGTCCAGCTCTTCGGCGTGCTGCCCCGGCTCTACATCCCGGTGAGCAGCTTCGTCGTCACGCCCGTCCTCGGATGGTGGCGGGTACCCAGCCCGGTGGGTGTGGTCGATCCTGCCGAGACCGCGCGGGTCTTCACCGTCCCCGTGGCGGATCTCACGGACCCGGCCAACCGGGCGACGGCCGTCCACCCGAGCGGCCACCGAGGCCCGGCATTCCTGGTCGAATCCGCACTCGTCTGGGGCTTCACGGCCGGCCTGATCGACCGCCTCCTGCACTACGCGGGCTGGGAACGCCCCTGGGACCGGGCCAGGCAGGTGCCGCTCGACTGGCGCGCATGACAGGCTGACCCGTGCTGCGCTGTTCCGGGCCTGGCCCGGACCCCGTCGAACCGGACGGGCCAGGTGACGAATCTGCGAGGCTATAGACGGTGAACGTGCTGGACATCCTGCTGCTGGTCGGCGCCGTGTGGTTCGCGGTCATCGGCTACCGTCAGGGTTTCGTGGTCGGCATCCTGTCCGTGATCGGCTTCCTGGGCGGCGGCCTGGTGGCCGTCTACCTGCTTCCGGTCATCTGGAACAAGGTGACCGACGGATCGGAGGTCTCCACCACGGCCGCCGTCGTCGCGGTCGTGATCGTGATCGTGTGCGCCTCCGTGGGCCAGGCGTTCACCACCCACCTGGGCAGCAAACTTCGTAGGTACATCACGTGGTCGCCCGCGCGCGCCCTGGATGCCACGGGAGGCGCGCTGGTCAATGTGGTGGCCATGCTGCTGGTCGCCTGGCTGATCGGTCTGCTGCTGGCGGGGACCTCCCTGCCGACCCTCGGCAAGGCCGTCCGCAACTCCTCGGTCCTGCTCGGAGTCTCCCGCGTCATGCCGGACCAGGCGTCCACCTGGTTCCAGGACTTCTCCTCCGTGCTCGCGCAGAACGGCTTTCCCCAGGTCTTCAGCCCCTTCGCCAACGAGCCCATCACCGAGGTGCGGGCACCGGATCCGGCGCTGGCGGGCAGCCCGGTCGCCGCCCGCGCGAAGAATTCCATCGTCAAGGTCGTCGGCATGGCGCCCGGCTGCGGCAAGGTGCTCGAAGGTACCGGCTTCGTCTTCTCCGACCGGCGGGTCATGACCAACGCGCACGTGGTCGGCGGCGTGGACGAGCCGACGGTCCAGATCGGCGGCGAAGGCCGGCTGTACGACGCGAAGGTGGTCCTCTACGACTGGCGGCGGGACATCGCGGTGCTGGACGTCCCGGACCTCGACGCGAAACCGCTCCACTTCACCGATACGGAGAACGACGCCAGGAGCGGCGACAGCGCCATCGTGGCCGGCTTCCCGGAGAACGGCGCCTACGACGTGCGCTCGGCCCGCATCCGTGGCCGTATCGACGCGGGCGGCCCGGACATCTACCACCGGGGCACCGTGCAGCGTGATGTGTACTCGCTCTTCGCGACGGTGCGCCAGGGCAACTCCGGCGGCCCGCTGCTCACCCCGGACGGCAAGGTGTACGGAGTGGTGTTCGCCAAGTCGCTCGACGACCCCGAGACCGGCTACGCCCTCACGGCCGACGAGATCCGCGAGGACATCGACCTCGGCAAGGCCGCCGTCCAGCAGGTCGACAGCCAGGGGTGCGCGCTGTAGGACGACGAGCCGGCGTCCGGGCGGGGAGGATGTGGGTCCGTGACGGGACGGTTCCACGGCTCCGAAAGCCGTGGAACCGTGCCCCGCGTTGTTCCCTTGGGTCTTTCGTCAGGCCCGGGGGTGGCGTAGCCGTGCCGAGACCCAGCGCGCCCGTCGGTGGAGGATGCGCGGAATACCCAGCCGGAGATCATGAAGATCGCTCACATCGTGCACCCGGCTCCCGGAGCCGCCCCCCTCATGAGTGCTCGGACCAGCAGGAGCGGTCGAGCGGCGGTTGCGTGCTGCGTCACTGAAGTCGCGCGTCCAGCCCATACACCGACGTCTGCCCGTGACTCATGGTCGGTAATCGTGCGTGAGTCAGCCAATTGGCTTATGCGGCAGGCAATGGCCGTTCGTCGGACACCTGTTCCCCACGGCTACCGGTCGGGCTCAGGATCCTTGAGCCAGTTGATGAGTTCGGTCGAGAAACCGACCGGGTCCTCCTCGTGGGGGAAGTGCCCCAGACCGTCGAAAAGCCGCCAACGATACGGCGCCTCGACGTACGCGCCGGATCCGGCGGAGCTGCGGGTCCGCACCGCGGGATCGAGGGAGCCGTGCAGGTGCAGCGTCGGTACGCGTACCGGCCGCTTCATCCGCCGGTTGAACTGGAGGCCGTCCGGACGGGCCAGCGAGCGCACCAGCCAGCGGTACGGCTCGATCGAGCAGTGTGCCGTCGACGGGATGCACATCGCGCGCCGGTAGACGTCCACGCCGGCGTCGTCGGGGAAGCCCGGGGTGCGCGGCCCCGCCCAGTCGTGAATCAGCCGGCCGACCAACGCCGCGTCGTCCGCGACGAGCTGACGTTCCGGCACCCACGGCCGCTGGAAGCCCCAGATGTGCGAACCCGCCCTGGACTGGGCGACGTCGGACACCATCGAGGAACGCCAGCGACGGGGGTGGGGCATGGACGACACCGCGAGGCGGCGTACCAGTTTCGGCCGCATCACCGCGGCGGTCCAGGCCAGGTACCCCCCCAGGTCGTGGCCGACGAGGGCCGCGTCCGGCTCGCCCAGCGACCGGATCACCCCGGTGACGTCGAGCGCCATGTTGGCGGGGTCGTACCCGCGGGGCGTACGGTCGCTCCCGCCCACGCCCCGAAGGTCCATCGCGACGGCGCGGAATCCGGCGTCGGCCAGCGCGGTGAGCTGGTGGCGCCACGTCCACCAGAACTGCGGGAAGCCGTGCAGCAGCAGTACCAGCGGCCCGTCGCCGAGCTCCGCGATGTGGAAGCGGGCACCGTTCGCCGCCACATCGCGGTGGGTCCAGGGGCCGTCCAGACGTACGGGGCCGCCGGGGGCGGATACCGGTCCGGTCGGCCCGGTGGGGCCGGGTCTGCTGATGTCGGGGACGGTCATGTTGATGAGCGTGCCACAGAGTTCGCCTTGTCCTGGACCGGACGGGCCTCGACGGCCCTGTCGGCGAGGGTGCTGCCCTGCGCGCCCTCGATCGCGCGCGCGGAGACGGTGGGGCGCGGGTGCGGCTTGACGCCCTGAAGGACCGCCGCGGTCTGCTTGGCGGAGGCGATGGACTTCTCCGGCGGCTTGACCTTCTTGAACTTCGCGAGGCCGAACAGGGCGATGAGGATGCCCAGAAGGATGAACGCGCCGCCCACGATCAGGAACGACCAGGCGAGGCCGAGTCCGAGATTGTGGATCCCGTAGGCCGCGGCGAAGCTGAGCACGGGGATCGCGAAGAGGAGTAGCACGCCCGTGACGATGAACGCCACGCTGCCGATCACGCCGCGCTTGACGTCCTGCCGCACCTCGGCCTTCGCCAGGGCGATCTCGTCGTGCACCAGCGCGGACATCTCGGCGGTCGCCGAGGCGAACAGCTGCCCGAGACTACGGTCGGTGCTGCCCGCATAGTTGCCGGGGTCGCTCATCCCTGACTCCCTCTCCTCTTCCGTACATCCGTTGTCAGATCATGCCGGACTGTCCGGCTTGCCGCTCGCCGCCCCCGCCTGTTCGGCAAGGCGGCGATGCTCGGCCGCCTTCCTTTCGTAGATGGCGGCCATCCGCAGGTGGTAGTCCGGGTCGTCCTGCTCGTAGACGTCGGGAACGCCCGACAGGTCCTCGTCGAGCTCCTCCGCCTCGTACAGGGCCTTGTATCTCCGTACCCGGAGTTTCAGCAGTACACCGGAGAGTACGGCGGCGATCAGGGAACCGAGGAGGACCGCGGCCTTGACCTCGTTGATCATGTCGTCGTCGCCCGTGAACGCGAGCTCACCGATGAGCAGCGAAACGGTGAAGCCGATTCCCGCCAACGTGGCCACCGCGAGGACATCCGCCCAGGCCAGGTCCTTGTTCAGCTCGGCTTTGGTGAAGCGGGTGACCAGCCACGTCCCACCGAAGACACCGACGGTCTTGCCGACGACCAGGCCGAGAACCACACCCAGCGTTTCGGGCCTCGTGAACACGCCGGCCAGGGCATCGCCCTTGAGGGTGACACCCGCTGAGAAGAGGGCGAACAACGGCACGGCGACGCCGGCCGAGAGGGGGCGCACCAGATGTTCGATGTGCTCGCCGGGGGACTGGGACTCGCCTTCGCGGCGGGAGCAGCGGAGCATGAGGCCCATGGCGACGCCGGCGATGGTGGCATGGACGCCGCTGTTGTACATCAGCCCCCAGATGGCCAGCGCCAGCGGCAGATAGATGTACCAGCCTCGAACGCCTGTGCGCAGTAGTACGTAGAAGAGGACCAGGCCCGCGAAGGCGCCGCCGAGAGCCAGGAAGTCGATGGTGTCGGTGAAGAAGACCGCGATGATCAGAATGGCGAAGAGGTCGTCGACGACGGCGAGCGTCAGCAGAAAGGCGCGCAGCGCCGACGGCAGCGACGCGCCGATGACTGCGAGGACGGCCAGCGCGAACGCGATGTCGGTGGCGGTGGGAACGGCCCAGCCGGCTGCCGAACCCCCGCCGATCACCACGGTCAGGGTGTAGGCGAGGGCGGGGACGGCCATACCGCAGAGAGCCGCGGCGACGGGAAGGGCCGCGGCTCTGGGGTCACGGAGTTCGCCGGCGACCAGTTCACGCTTGAGCTCGACACCCGCGACGAAGAAGAAGACGGCCAGCAGGCCGTCGGCCGCCCAGTGGGACACGGAGAGGTTGAGCCCCAGCGCTTCGGGACCGAAGTGGAAATGGCTGACGGCCGCGTAACCGGAGCCGAAGGTATTCGCCCAGATCAGGGCCGCGACGGCTGCGACCAGGAGAAGGATGCCGCCGACGGTCTCGGTACGCAGGGCGTCGGCGATGAAGGTGCGCTCGGGAAGGGAAAGACGTCCGAGCAGGGTGCGGCGAGGGGACGGGGGAGCGGCCACAGGAGTCCTCCGGTCGGGGGTGGCGGTGATGGCATGGCGAAGCACATGCCGACCAGACTTCCCGGCGCCCCTGTGGAGATTTCTGTCCTGTTGTCGTTGGTTTCGTCGGCGATGACCAGCTGATCTGCTCCGTCGGCGAAGTGGCCATCCTACCTGCGATGCCGTAATCCGGTCCGGTGCGTGGGCCGGGACCCAGGCCCAGGACCGGTCGGGCGCGGCAGCTGTTCCACGAAAGGCGTGGCCGACCGGGCGCGCACCACAGGGCACGAGGGGCACCCGGCGCGTTGCCGGATGCCCCTCGGAGCCGTACAGGTCCACGCCGGCTCCAGCCCTGTGCCGGTTCCGGCTCGGATGCTGATGCGGGTTCGCGGAGTCGGGCCGTCAGTCCTCGGAAGGAGCTGAGGGCAGTTGCGTCTGGATCAGGGACATGACCGAGGAATCGGTGAGCGTGGTGACGTCGCCCAGCTCCCGGTTCTCGGCGACGTCGCGCAGGAGACGGCGCATGATCTTGCCGGAGCGGGTCTTGGGCAGTTCGGCCACGGGCAGGACTCGCTTGGGCTTGGCGATCGGGCCGAGTGTCGTGCCGACGTGGTTGCGGAGTTCGGCGACGAGCTCTTCGGACGTGGTCGCCGTGCCGCGCAGTATCACGAAGGCGACGATGGCCTGTCCGGTCGTCGCGTCGTTCGCGCCGACCACGGCCGCCTCGGCGACCGCCGGGTGCGACACGAGAGCCGACTCGACCTCGGTGGTGGAGATGTTGTGGCCGGACACGAGCATGACGTCGTCGACCCGTCCCAGCAGCCAGATGTCACCGTCGTGGTCCTTCTTGGCACCGTCCCCGGCGAAGTACCTGCCCTCGAACCGGGACCAGTAGGTGTCCAGGAAACGCTGGTCGTCGCCCCAGATGGTGCGGAGCATCGACGGCCACGGCTCGGTGAGGACGAGATAGCCGCCCCCGCCGTCCGGCACCTCGCGGGCCTCGTCGTCCACGACCGTGGCGGAGACACCGGGCAGGGCGCGCTGGGCCGAACCGGGTTTGGTCGCGGTGACCCCGGGCAGCGGCGCGATCATCATCGCGCCCGTCTCGGTCTGCCACCACGTGTCCACGATCGGGCACCTGTCCCCACCGATGTTCTTGCGGTACCACATCCAGGCCTCGGGGTTGATCGGCTCCCCCACCGAACCGAGCACGCGCAGGGACGACAGGTCGAACTTGGCGGGGATGTCGTCACCCCACTTCATGAACGTACGGATCGCCGTCGGCGCGGTGTAGAGGATCGTCACGCCGTACTTCTGGACGATCTCCCAGAACCGCCCCTGATGCGGGGTGTCGGGGGTGCCCTCGTACATGACCTGTGTCGCCCCGTTGGCCAGCGGGCCGTAGACGATGTACGAGTGTCCGGTCACCCAGCCGATGTCCGCGGTGCACCAGTACACATCCGACTCGGGCTTCAGGTCGAACACCGCATGGTGCGTATAGGCCGTCTGGGTGAGGTAACCACCCGAGGTGTGCAGGATGCCCTTCGGCTTGCCCGTCGTTCCCGAGGTGTACAGGATGAACAGGGGCTGCTCCGCGTCGAACGCCTCAGGGGTGTGCTCGGCGGACTGCCGGCCCGTGACGTCGTGCCACCAGACGTCCCGGCCCTCCGTCCACGCGGTGTCCTGCCCGGTGCGCCGGACCACGATCACATGCTCGACGCTCTCGATACGCGAGACGGCGTCATCCACGGCGGGCTTGAGCGCGGACGGTTTGCCCCGGCGGTACCCGCCGTCGGCGGTGATGACGACCTTCGCGTCGGCGTCCTGGATACGTGCGGCGATCGCATCCGCGGAGAAACCGCCGAAGACCACCGAATGCGCTGCGCCGATACGGGCGCAGGCCAGCATCGCGACGGCGGCTTCGGGGATCATGGGCAGGTAGACGGCGACCCGGTCGCCCTTGCCGACACCGAGCTCGATGAGGGCGTTGGCGGCCCGGGAGACCTCGTCCTTCAGCTCCGCGTAGGTGATCGCGCGGCTGTCCCCGGGCTCGCCCTCGAAGTGGATGGCGACCCGGTCGCCGTTGCCCGCCTCGACATGACGGTCCACGCAGTTGTACGCGACGTTGAGGGTGCCGTCCGCAAACCACTTCGCGAAGGGCGGATTGCTCCAGTCGAGCGTCTCGGTCGGCTCCGTGGCCCAGGTCAGACGACGGGCCTGCTCGGCCCAGAAGCCCAGCCTGTCCGCCTCGGCCTGCTCGTACGCCTCCGCTGTGACGTTGGCGTTCGCGGCCAGATCGGCAGGCGGTGCGAACCGCCGCTCCTCCTTGAGCAGATTGGAGAGGGAGGAAGGCTCGCTCATCCTGCGGTCTCCTCCTTGAGCAGATTGGCCAGGCTTTCGTTGCTCACGACATCTCCCATTCCCAGGGTGTCCGTTGTGTCCCGGAGGACAGCTCATCAGGCCACAGGCCGGGTGACAAGTGTCTGCCGGGAATTGGTGTAGACCTGTGTCCCGTGTAGGGGGTCACGTGTTCCGCTTCCGCAGGCGCTGTCGTGCGGACGCGGAAGCGGAACCACAAGGTCTCACAGGGGTCTCACGGGCCTGGGATGCGAGAGGTTCAGACGCCGAGCGCTGGGTCGGGCCTCCCGGAGGCAGCGAGTTCCGGGCCGGGGCACGTGCGGGACGGTGCACGTGACGGAGATTGAGGGTCGATCTCGGACTCCGCGCCGGCAGTGACCCGGACGAAGACCTCGTCGGGGCCGGTCCCCGAACTGGCGCCTTCGGTGAGCAGGTAGGCCTGCGCTTCCCCGACGTGGAAGTACATACCGTGCAACTGGAGGGTTCCCGAAGCCAGTCGGCGTGCCACCGCATGGTGTGCGCGCAGGTGCTCCAGTTGCTGCACCACGTTGGTCAGGCAGAGTTGCTCCACCGCGTCGGTGGGCAGGCGCCCGGCGATCCGCGCCCAGGAGTGATGGCGGGAGCGCATGCGTTCCAGGCTCGGCCTGCCGTGCCGCAGCCATCGCCACAAGGGCGTGGGAGGAATCTCCGGTGGGGCGTCCAGCAGAGCCTGCATGGCCCCGCATCCGGAGTGCCCGCAGACAGTGATGGACTCGACCTGGAGAACATCCACCGCGTACTCGATCGCGGCGGCCACGGAGTCGTCGTGTCTCCCCGCGCTCTCGGTGTCGGGTGGCGGCACGAGATTGCCGACGTTGCGCACGGTGAAGAGGTCACCCGGGCCGCTCGCCGTGATCATGCTCGTGACCAGGCGGGAGTCGGCGCAGGTGAGGAACAGCTGGGAGGGCTTCTGCCCCTCGGTCGCCAGCCGGGCCAGCTCCTCACGGACCAACGGGGCTGTGGTGCGCTGGAAGGAGCTCAGGCCGCTGAGCAACTGGTGACGGCTCGGGCGGGCCGGTACGGAAGCAGCTGTCACAGCCGGTGACGCGGCTGTCGGGTGGGCTTGCGCGGTGTGCGACATGGAGTCGCCGATGGTGGTGGCCGGCGGGGCGGCATCGGAGACGTCGTGTCCGGCCCGGCCGTGACAGTGATGATTGCGCCACGGTGTCCATGGCCGGCAGCAGGAGTGGGCAGCTGATGCCGGCTCGGCGATCCGGCCCCCGGAACGGCCGGCGAGGACGACGGCGCCACCCTGCGCGGTCCGGGCCGTATACCAGTCCTGAATGGTCTCGTACGCCGCGTGATCCATGAAGAAGCCGTCGAGCTCCAGGACCACGTCGGCCCCCTCGGGGAGGTGGTTGAGCAGGCGGCTCAGCCGGGGAACCGCGAGAAAGGTCAACTGCCCGCGGACGGATACCAGCAATCGTCCGTCCTGCTCCGTCACGGTGATCCGCGTGCGGGCCAGCCGGTGCAGGGCGATGGCCACCGCCACGAGGATCCCGACGGCCACGCCCGTCAGCACGCCCGCCACGATCACTCCCGTGATCGTCGCCCCGTACACCAGGAATTCACGGTGCCTGTGCACCTTGCGGATGTGGGCGAAGCTGACCATCTGGATGCCCACCACCAGCACAAGGGCGGCAAGGGATGCCAGCGGAATCCACTCCAGCGCCGTGACGAGCAGTACGGCGGCCAGCAGTATCCAGACACCGTGCAGCACCGTAGCGGCGCGGCCGGTCGCTCCTGCCCGCACATTCGCCGAGCTGCGCACGGCGCCGCCGGACACGGGGAGGCCTCCACAGAGCCCGGCCAGTGCGTTGGCGACGCCTTGGGCCCGGAGCTCCCTGTCGAGGTCGGACCGTTGGACGGGACGGCACGGCGTCGCTCCGTCCTTGGACGCGGCCGACGCCCGCTCGGCAGCCAGTTTGTCGACGGAGACGGCAGCCAGCAGTGATTCGAGACTGGCGACGAGCATGACCGTCAACATCGCGGTGGCGAGCGCTGCCACCGGCCCGTCCGGCAGTTCGGCGAGGGCGTGCGAGCTCCACGACGGCAGATCCACCCGGGCGATCCCGGGGGTGGCCACCGCTGCCACCGCTGTCGATACTCCGACGGCGACGAGCGCGGCGGGAATTCTGCCGAGCGTCGAGCCGACACGCCCTGGCATCCGCGGCCAGAGGATGAGAAGGGCGACGGTCAATGCGCCGACGGCGAGTGCGGCAGGATGCATCCGCCCCAGCTGAGCCGGCAGCGACCAGGCGTTGGCCAGGGCGGAGCTCTGGGGTGTGCCACCCAGCATCACGTGCAGTTGCGCGAGCGCAATGGCCACGCCGATACCGGCGAGCGTTCCGTGCACGATGGCGGGGCTGACGGCAAGTGCACTACGGGCGGCTTTCAGAGATCCCAGCAGAACCTGCAGAAGCCCGGCTCCGATGGTGATCGCACACGTGGTGCGCCAGCCGTACAGCTGGATCAACTCGGCCGTGACGACCGTCAGTCCTGCCGACGGCCCGCTGACCTGCAGAGGGGTACCGCCGAGCAGCCCGGCGACGATGCCGCCGATGGCCGCGGAGACCAGACCGGCTGCCAACGGGGCGTCCATGGCCACGGCGAGGCCGAGTGACATGGGTACGGCGATCAGGAAGACGGTGATCGACGCGGACACGTCGGCGCCTGAAACGCGGAGTCGACGGCGGTGGGGCGGTGGCGGGCTATGAGGGCGCTTGAATCCCGACGCGCGGGAAGGGCGCGAACTGCGGGATGAGTGGTCATTGCGTGTAGGGGCACAGGCAGGCATGGTCCCGTCTCCTCCGGGGCGGCGCGGTCGCGAATTCGATAGGGGCGCGGCGGTGGGTCACGGCATGCGACGGCGAGGTAGGGCAACTCTCGGTAAATGAATCGTAATGGAGAGTAAAGAAAAGTGGCCACACTTTCGAGCAAATAGGCTCTAACCTCACTCTTTAAGGTGAATAAGTAGATTTTCGTCCCGTTTGTCGTACTGGTCTTTCGAGGGTGCGTGCGACGTTGGCCGCGCCGTGTCTGCGCGACGACGCGCGACTCCTGCAAGAAAGAGGGTGGACGGATGGGTGCCGGAAAGACGCTCGCCCTGGGCACTGTGGCCGTGGCGCTGATCACAGGACTGGCCGGGTGCTCAGGCCCTGGTGGCGCGGGTTCGACGGTGGAGCGGAAGGCCACGCCGGGCTCGGAGGAACGTTCCCCGGCGGCAGCCCCCAAGGGTGCTGTCAGGCTCATCGGTGACGGGTCCACCGCCTTCACCGGAGCGCAGCCGGGGCTTCCCGCGGCCAAACCCCTGAAAGCGGGCCAGAAGCCCCCGCAGTTCGTGGTGTTCTCGTGGGACGGGGCCGGAGAGGACAGTCAGAAGCTGTTCTCGCACTTCCGTGAGGTGTCGAAGAAGTACGGCGCGAAGATGACCTACTTCCTCAGTGGCGTGTACCTCTTGCCGGAGGAGAAGAAGGCCCTTTACGACCCGCCCCAGCACTCGGCGGGCCGGTCCGACATCGGTTTCAACGATACCGAGGGGATTCGCGACACCCTCGCGGAGTTGCGGGCCGCATGGCGGGACGGCAACGAGATCGGCACCCACTTCAACGGGCACTTCTGTGGCCCGGACGGCGGCGTCGGAACATGGTCGGTCGAGGAGTGGAAGAGCGAGATCCTCCAGGCGAAGGCCTTCGTGAAGGGCTGGAAGACCAACACCCCGGCTCTCAAGGCGGAAGCGCCACTGCCGTTCGACTATGACAAGGAGCTGGTCGGCGCCCGTACGCCCTGTCTGGAGGGGCAGAAGAACATGGTCGCAGCGGCGCGGACGATGGGCTTCCGCTATGACTCCAGCGGCATCGGCAACCAAGTCTGGCCCGCCAGGAAGGACGGCCTCTGGGACCTTCCCCTGCAGCTCGTCCCGGTGCCGGGCCGAGCCTTCGAGACCCTTTCGATGGACTACAACTTCATGTTCAATCAGTCCGGCACGACGCAAGGGGACCCGGACCGACACGCGTTCTGGGGCAATCAGATGCGCGACGGCCTGCTTCAGGCGTTCGACCGTGCTTACAAGGGGAACAGGGCTCCGCTGATCATCGGCAACCACTTCGAGTCCTGGAACGGCGGCACGTACATGCGAGCCGTCGAGGAAACGATCAAAACGGTATGCACCCAGCAGGACGTGCGCTGCGTCTCCTTCAGGCAACTCGCCGACTGGCTGGATGCTCAGGACCCGGCGGTGCTCGCCAAACTCCGGACACTGAAGGTCGGCCAGAAGCCCGAGCCCGGGTGGTCGGCGTTCCTCGCGGGGACCGCCCCGGGCAAGCCCGTGGCCAGCCCGGTGCCCGCCAGGCCGGCGGATCAGGCCGGCGCCGGTAGGTAAGGGCGTTGACGGGGACGCGGAGGGGGGCGTGCGCCCGCATCGGTCCGCCCCACCCCTGTGGCTCCGGGCTGGTCCGGGCGTACGTCCTCGTCAGGCCGGCTGGTCGACAGCCTCCAGGCGGCCCTGCTCGTGCAGCACGAAGGCGGGGTCGACCTGGGCGGCCAGGTCGGCGCCCGTCTTCTCGTTGCCCCAGCTCTCCGCGTTCTTGAGATGGAAGTGGACCATCTGCCGCGTGTACCGCTCCCAATCCCGATGCCCGTACGAGTCCTCCGCAGCGTCCTGGAGAGCCTGCAGTGCCATGCGGTTGTCCGCCTCGAGCAGGTCGAATGGGGCCGGCCTCCCCTTTTCCATGGTCCTGACCCAGTCGGAATGCCCGACGCCGACCAGAAGGTCGTCACCGACCTCCGAGCGCAGGAAGTCCAGGTCGTCCCGGCCCTGCACCTTGTTGCCGACGACCCGCAGAGCGACACCGAAGTCGCGCGCGTACTCCTTGTACTGCCGGTACACCGAAACTCCCTTCCGGGTGGGCTCGGCCACCAGGAAGGTCATGTCGAAGCGGGTGAACATTCCTGAGGCGAAGGAATCCGACCCCGCCGTCATGTCGACCACCACGTACTCGTCCGGTCCGTCGACCAAGTGGTTGAGGCAGAGTTCCACCGCGCCGACCTTGGAGTGGTAGCAGGCCACCCCCAGATCCTCATCGGTGAACGGGCCGGTCACCATGAGCCGGATGTCACCGTCGTCCAGTCGGACCGTGGTCGCGCAGGTGTCGTAGACCGGATTGTCCTCCCGCACGCGGAGCAGGCGTGAACCCTCGCCCGGCGGTGTCGTCTTGATCATCGTCGCGGTGGACGCGATGCGGGGGTTGCTGCCGCGCAGGTAGTCCTTGATGAGGGGCAGGTGCGCACCCATCGCGGGCAGGGCGGTGGCCTCCGTCTCGTCGAGGCCCAGAGCGGTTGCCAGGTGCTGGTTGATGTCGGCGTCCACGGCCATGACGTGGGCTTCGTTGGCAGCGAGGTGGCGGATGAAGAGCGAGGACAGCGTGGTCTTCCCGCTGCCGCCCTTCCCTACGAAAGCGATCTTCATGTTCACCTAGGGTAGCCGGTCAATCGCTCGCCGTTGTCGCTCGGGGTGAAGAAAACCACTCCTGTGGGGTATCCGTGTGCGGGGGCGCGTAGCCTCCCTACTTATGAGTACGACTTCCTCCGACCCGCTTGCCGCCCTGGGGACCCTGCCTGGCGTCGCCGAAGCGGTGGGCTCCGTACGCAAAGCGGTGGACCGGGTCTACGGACACCGGGTCATGCGGCGCCGCAGCAACGAGGTGACGGCGGAGGCGGCCCTGCGCGGTGCCCGCGGTTCCGCGGCCCTTTCGGGCGCGGACTGGAACCTCGAGGAGGTGCGCAGGCGTACGGATTTTCGTGGTGACGACGAGGCGTCCACGATGGGTGCGGCGCTGCGTCTGACCGCGGAGGCGGGACAGCTCCTTTCCATCTGGCGGCAGTCGCCGCTGCGGGTTCTCGCGCGGCTGCATCTCGTCGCGGCCGGCGGGTCGTCGCCCGAGGGGGCCGTCGGCCGGCCTCGCTTGGCAGGAGAGTCCGTCGATGAGCCCCTGATCGAGGCGGCGGTCCCGGGTGTCGAAGAGATGGCTGGACGGCTCGAAGGGCTGGCGCAGCTGGTCATCGCCGGGAGCGCGGCGCCCGCTCTGGTCACGGCTGCGGTCGTGCACGGTGAGTTGCTGGCCTTGCGGCCTTTCGTGTCCCACAACGGCCTGGTTGCCCGTACGGCGGAGCGGATCGTATTGGTCGGCAGCGGTCTCGACCCGAAGGCGATCTGTCCCGCCGAAGTGGGACATGCCGAGCAGGGCAGAGCCGCGTATGTAGCGGCGTTCGAGGGGTACCTTTCCGGGAGGCCGGAAGGTATGGCTGCCTGGATCGCCCACTGCGGACGGTCGGTCGAACTCGGGGTCAGGGAATCGACGGCGGTGTGCGAAGCGCTCCAGCGCGGTGCCGCCTGACGGCCCGACCCGGAGATGCGCCGAGCCGCTGAGCGGCGTCCGGAGTCTCCCGAAAGGGTGCGGCGGTACCGGATCCGGTACCGCCGCTGGCACGTTTGCCCAGTTACCAGGCGTCCTCGATATGTGCCCATCAGGCCGGCTCTTCGTCCGGTGCCTGGTGTGGCTGGCCCGTAATCGACGGGTCGACGTCGCGTGGGTACTTGGCATCCGTGCGCGGTCCGTGGGGCCAGTCTGCGTGTGAAGGTCATCCTCTCGGATGTCCTCGGTCTCGCGGGCCGTTGACTCCTTTGTACTCCAGGGTCGGGAGGAGCGGAAGTGCTGGCCGCGCAACTTTACTTTTGCATTCAAATACGGGCGGTTCGGACACGGTTGAGCTCGTTGCCGCCCAGGTGGCGGGTGGCGCCCCGTACTGTCACGGCGGCCTTCCGTCGGGCCGGCTCTGCCTTTCGTCAGGGCGTGACTGCGGAGGTCCGACGGCGGGAGGCGTACCAGACGAGACCAGCGGTGACGGCGGCCGCGCCTACTGCTGCAGCGGCCACGAGGGCCGGGCGTGGCGGCATCGAAAAGACCGGCAGCCGTTGCTTGAGCCGAACCGGGCGATCGAAGACCAGAACCGGCCAATCCCGGGCAGCGGCCTCACGTCGCAGCGCCCGGTCGGGGTTCACGGCGTGCGGGTGGCCGACGGCCTCCAGCATGGGAACGTCGGTGAACGAATCGCTGTACGCGTAGCAGCGCGCGAGGTCGTATCCCTCGGAGGCCGCGAGTGATCTCACGGCTTCGGCCTTGGTCGGGCCGTAGGCGTAGTACTCGACCTCGCCCGTGAAGCAGCCGTCGTCGCCGACGACCATGCGGGTCGCGACGACCCGGTCGGCACCGAGCAATTCCCCGATCGGCTCCACGACCTCGGCGCCGGAGGTCGACACGATGACCACGTCGCGCCCGGCTGCGTGGTGTTCCTCGATGAGGGTGGCTGCCTCGTCGTAGATGATGGGGTCGATCAGGTCGTGCAGAGTCTCGGCGACGAGCTCCTTGACCTGCTGGACGTTCCACCCCTTGCAGAGCGCCGAGAGGTATGCGCGCATGCGCTCCATCTGGTCGTGATCGGCGCCACCGGCGAGGAACACGAACTGCACGTACGCGGTGCGCAGTACGGCGCGGCGGTTGATCAGCCCGCCTTGGTAGAAGGACTTGCTGAAGGTCAGCGTCGATGACTTCGCAATGACCGTCTTGTCCAGGTCAAAGAAGGCTGCTGTGCGCGGCGAGAAGCAGTTTTCCACAAAGGTGAGCATAGGTGGCCACCATTCGGCGTAAAATCCGGCGGGTGGGTTTGCTTGAGAAGGCCCTCGGGTACACCATGGAAGTCACGGATCGTTCGCGACCGTGCTAACCCCGGTCCGGCTCCTCCCCCCCCCGAGTCGGCCCGTGGGGACGACCCCCGCTCTCCCCCCCGGCGGGGGTCGTCGCATGTCCCGACGCGTTTCGGGTGCCTTGATGTAGGCGTTCTCACCTCTTTCCGCCGTTTCGGCCGACTGCTGAGCGGGTCCGCACCCAGCATGGTCGATGACTCTGTGTAGTTGAAGAGCTGCGCTCCGAATGTCGCCTGTACGAGCTACCGAGATATTCACATGCGCGAGCTTGTCCACAGTTTTCGGGCAAGATCCACATGTTTTTCCGGATCGTTGCATCTTGATTCCGCCCACGAAGTCCGTGGGTTCCGGAATCGCGCCTCTCGGTCCAGTCCGAGATCACCGCGAACCGCACTGAAGAGGCAGTGAGAAGGGGGCGGAGATCGTGACGGGAACCTTCGCGCGACAAGGTCAGGCGGGAGCGGAGGAGCCGCCGAGCGGGCCGTTGATCGTGACCGAGGACGCGGAGCTGCTGGACGACCTGCTGAGGCTGTGCGCAGCGGCCGGAGCGGTCCCTCAGGTGCATCACGGGCCACCTGGAGAAAAGGGCGCCTGGGAGGCGGCTCCCGTGGTTCTGGTGGGTGACGACGCTGCCGCCCGGTGTCGGGGTGTGGCACGAAGGCGCGGTGTGATGCTCGTGGGGCGCGACCAGGACGATCCGGACGTGTGGCGCCGTGCAGTGGAGATCGGCGCCGAATATGTGTTGCGGTTGCCCGACTCGGAGGGCTGGCTCGTCGACCAGATCGCCAATGCGGCGGAAGGCGTGGGACGTCCGGCGCTGACCGTCGGCGTGATGGGAGGGCGGGGCGGAGCCGGCGCGTCGACGCTCGCCTGTGCGCTTGCCGTGACGGCGGCCAGGTCCGGTCGGCGGACGATGCTGATCGACGGTGACCCGCTGGGTGGCGGTATCGATGTGCTGCTGGGGGGCGAACAGTCGGACGGCATGCGATGGCCGGATTTCGCACGTTCCAAGGGGCGGGTCGGAGCCGGTGCGTTGGAGGAGTCCTTGCCGGCGCTGCACGGACTGCGCGTACTCAGCTGGGGCCGGGACGACGAGGTGGTGATCCCGCCGCAGGCCATGCGGGCGGTGCTCGCGGCGGCGCGTCGGCTCGGAGGCGTGGTGGTCGTGGACCTGCCGCGCCGGGTCGACGAAGGCGTGGCCGAGGCATTGGCACAACTGGACGTCGGGCTGCTGGTGGTGCCGGGTGAGCTGCGGGCGGTGGCAGCGGCCAGACGGGTGGCGTCGGTGGCCGGGATGATGTTGGAGGACCTCCGGGTCGTTGCCCGTGGGCCCTATACCGCCGGACTGGACGAGCACTGGGTGGCGCAGGCGCTGGGCAGGCCTCTTGTCGGGGACCTGCCTGTGGAGGCCGGGCTGGGGGCGGCTCAGGGCGGTGCTGTGCCGCCGGGCGGTCATGCTCGCAGCCCGCTGGCCCGGTTCTGCACGGCGTTCTGGGACCTGGCGGATGCCTCGACGGGCGGCGTCGCAGCAGGCCGACCTCGGGACGCGTCGTGAGCGACACGCTGCTGGACGCGGTCCGGCAACGCCTGGCCCGTAGCGGCACCGAGCCCACTCCGGCAGGAGTGGCGACGGCCTTGAGGGAGCAGGGGCGCTTGCTCGGCGATGCGGAGATCCTCGGAGCTGCGGAAGAACTCCGCGGTGAACTGGTCGGAACAGGCGTACTGGAGCGGTTGCTGGCCGACCCAGCGGTGACCGACGTGCTGGTCTCCGCGCCGGACCGGGTTTGGGTCGACCGTGGCGGCGGGCTGGAACTGACGAGGGTCACCTTCCCTGACGCCGCAGCGGTCCGGAGGCTGGCCCAGAGACTCGCGGCGATGGCCGGACGCCGGCTGGACGACGCCCGGCCCTGGGTGGACGCACGGCTCCCGGACGGAACGCGGATGCACGCGGTCCTGCCCCCGGTGTCCGTCGGCTCGACGTGTCTGTCGCTGCGAGTGGTGCGGCCGAACGCGTTCACCCTGGCGGAACTCGTCGATGCCGGGACCCTGCCGCCCGCAGGCGACCGGCTCTTGCGCGCACTGGTCGATGCCCGGGTCTCGTATCTGATCAGTGGGGGAACCGGGGCGGGGAAGACCACCTTGCTGTCCAGCCTGCTGGGGGCGGTCGACCGGCGCGAGCGCATCGTGCTGGCCGAGGACTCGGCGGAACTGCGCCCTGATCATCCGCACGTGGTGCGACTGGAGTCGCGGCCCGCGAATCAGGAGGGCGCGGGTCGTGTGACTCTCCGGGACCTGGTGCGCCAGGCCTTGCGTATGCGTCCCGACCGGCTGGTGGTCGGAGAAGTGCGGGGCGGTGAGGTGACGGAGTTGCTTGCTGCGCTGAACACCGGACATGAGGGCGGGTGCGGGACGGTACACGCCAATGCCGCCGAGCACGTTCCGGCACGCCTGGAGGCGCTGGGGACCGCTGCGGGCCTGGACCGGGCGTCGCTGCACAGCCAGGTGGCAGCCGCCCTGTCCGTGGTGGTGCATCTCGTCCGTGACCGGGGTGGGCAGCGACGTCTCGCCACGATCCACGTACTCGAGCGGGACTCGGCGGGCCTGGTGATCACTGTTCCCGCGGTGCGCTGGGGACCCGACGGGTTCATCCGGGAGCGGGGCTGGGAGCGGCTGGCGCTGCTCGTCGGGGAGGCGCTGTGACGGCGGCTGTTCCTTACCCCCTGGGGCAGGCCGCGACCCTGGTGATGGCTGTCGGCGCAGGACTGGCGGGCTGGCTGGCCGTACTTGAGCACCCGGGTGAGCGGCAGGCACGGGAGATGTTCACGGACGGGCGCCGGACAGGTTCGGGTCTCGAGGCCTGCTGGAGAGCGGTCCGCGGACGTCTCGACGCGCGGCGCGAATGGCTGTGTGCCCCCGTGGCGGTGCTTCTTGCCGTGCTCGGCGCGTCTGTACTGCCGCTGGTCGCGGGGGCCGTCGCGGTGCCACTGGTGCGGCGGTGGTTACGACGTCGGGCCATGCGCTGCGCTCAGGAGCGGGCGGCTGACGCGGTGGTGGCACTCTGCGGGACGGTGGTGGGCGAACTGCGAGCCGGACGCGAGCCCGGGCAGGCATTGCTCACCGCTGCTCGGAACGCGGGTGCACTGGGCGAGGACGAGGCGGAGGCGGCGGTGCTTGCGGCCGCCCGGTTCGGCGGCGATGTGCCGAGCGAACTCCGGAAGGCATCGGCCGGCCCGGGGCTGGACGGACTCGCGGGGGTGGCGGCCTGCTGGCGGGTGTCGGTGGACGGCGGTGCCGGTCTCGCGGCGGGTCTGGCTCGGCTTGAGGCGGCGCTGCGTGCCGACAGGCGTCGGCGGGAGGAGCTCAGGGCGCAGTTGGCGGGCGCGTGGTCGACGGTGCTCGTGCTGGCGTTGCTGCCGGTCGTAGGGCTGGGGCTGGGGGCGGCGCTGGGAGCCGATCCGCTGAGCGTTCTGCTGCACAGTCCGGGCGGGTTGGCCTGCCTGGCGGCAGGTGGCCTGCTGGAAGGGGCGGGGTTGTTCTGGGCGTCGCGGATCGTTCGGGCGGGAGAGGCGGCATGAACGGGTGGGCGGACGCGGTTCGCGGGACAGGAGCGGTGGGCGCAGCGCTGGGAACGGCTGTGTACCTGTGCCTTGCGCTGGCCGGATGGCGGCAGGAGCGAGGGGTCCGCCGGCGCGGAGGGCGACTGACGGGGATGGACGCCGATGGACCGACGCCGGGAGGGTCGTGCCGTCGAGTGACGGGCCCCGGCGGACTCCGGTTGTGGGCGGGGCCGGTGGGGGCGTTCGTGACCGGCTGGGTCCTTGTCGGTGGCGTGCCCGGCTGCGGTGTCGGTCTGACCGCGGCGTACGGAGTGTGGCGGTGGTCGCGCTCCGGGCGAGGAAGTAGCGACGGCGGGCGCAAGGCGGAGGCTGCCGCGGTCGCCAGGCAGTTGCCGCTCGCGGCAGACCTGCTGGCTGCCTGCATCTCGGCGGGTGCCGGACCACTGGACGCGGCGGAGGCGGTCGGAGAGTCCATGGGCGGTCAGGTGGGCGAATTGCTGGCTCGGACGGCGGCAGAGATCAGGCTGGGCGGTCAACCGGCCGACGCGTGGGGGCGCTTCGGGGAGATACCCGGCGCAGGCCCTCTGGCCCGCTGTCTGGATCGGGCCGGGTCCACGGGGGCTCCGGCAGCGGAGCCCGTCGCCCGGCTGGCCGATGAGATGCGTGCGGAGCGCGCCGCAGCGGCCGTGGCGCGTGCTCAGCGGGCGGGTGTGCTGATCACGGCGCCCGTAGGGCTCTGTTTTCTGCCCGCCTTTCTGGCGGTTGGAGTGGCGCCCGTGGTGATCGGGCTGGCGACAGGTCTGCTGCACCGCACCTGACGGGTGCCCCGCCTGAGCGGCGCCGCGACCCGCTGATACCGCGACCGGTGCGCACCGCACCCGGCGGGGTGCTCGACCGGCGGCCGACGTGACCGGTGAGTGCCGCAAGTGCCCTCGTAGGCGCCTTTTCGATACCGCCAGACCTGAACGTCCAACGACATTGGAACGAAAACAGTGGGGGAACGATGGGAAAGAACAGCATCGGTCGGATGTGGGCCGCGGTGTGCCGTACGTGTGTGGACAGGCGCGGCCGGCTCGCCCGGAGCGGACGTCCGGACACGGGAATGACGACATCCGAGTACGCCGTAGGGACCATTGCGGCCTGCGCGTTCGCCGCGGTTCTCTACAAGGTGGTGAACAGCGGGGCGGTGCTGTCGGCCTTGCAGACGCTGATCAAGGACGCGCTCGATGCGAAGTTCTGACGCGGTGAGGAGCCCAACCGCCGGCTTCGTGAGCCGCGGCGGGGACCGGGGAGCGGTGACGGCGGAGGCCGCTATGGCCATTCCCGTGCTGGTGGCATTCGTGCTGGCCCTTCTCTGGGCGTTGGTCACCGCAGCCGACCAGATCCGCTGCGTGGATGCCGCGCGGGCCGGGGCACGTGCCGCAGCCCGCGGGGAGGCCGCGGCCACGGTTGTGTCCACGGCTCGTGGCGCGGCACCGGGCAGGGCCCGGATCGAGGTGAAGAGGGCGGGGGACCTGTGGAGAGTCCGGGTGGAGGCACCGACGCCCGGCCCCGGAAGTCTCGCCCTGACTCTGAATGCCGAGGCGGTGGCCCTTGCCGAGGACGCTGTGGGGGCCGAGCCGTGAGTGGGGCTGTCGGAGGGCCCGGAGGTGGTGACCGTGGGCTGGCAACTGTATGGGTGGCGGTGACCACGGCGACGTTGTGCGCGGTCTTCGCGATGGTGCTCGCGCTCGGCCAGGCTGTGACCGCCCGCCACAAGGCCGGCAACGCGGCGGATCTGGCAGCGCTCGCGGCCGCCGACCGTGCGTTGGGCGGGGCTGCGTCGGCCTGTGAGGTGGCCGGCGATGTGGCGGCGGCCCAGGGGGCCGAGTTGGTGCGGTGCGCTGTCGAGGGCGAGGTCGCCGATGTGACGGCCCGGGCGCGCTTCGGCCTGTACGCGCCGGAGGTCAGGTCGCGGGCGGGTCCGCCGGGCGCCGTGTCCTCGGCGACGCAGGCGCCGGGTGACGCGGCACATGTGGCCCGACTGCCATCAGGTGGTAGGTCCTTCGCGCCTCACGCGGCCCCCGTGCACGCGCAGAGGGCGCCGGGCGGTCGCTTCCCGGTATGTGATGCCCTGCCGGAGCCGGCGGCGCCCGGGCGGTCCTCGGTCGTGGCCCCCGGGCAGGCGTGGGTGCCTCCCGCGGTGCGGCTCTTCGCGTTTCTGCTTCGGCGCGGGGTGACGGCGCCTACTTCCTCCTGGGGGTCTGGTCGCCGGATTCTTCCCTGCGACGGCCGCCTCGGTACGGGTGGAGAAAGGGCCGGGAGGGAGCTTCTCGGCGGCACGAACGGGCTACTCCCGAGCGTTCCACTCCTGTCGGGCGGCCTCCGGGTCCGGTGTTGCGGTCCTCAGGAGTTCGGCCAGCAGACGCACAGCGCCACGTTTGTGCAAGGGCTCGTTGCCGTTCCCGCACTTGGGGGACTGGATGCAGGACGGGCAGCCGGACTCGCATTCGCAGGCCGCGATGGCCTGACGGGTGGCCGTCAGCCACGCCCGGGCCGTGTGGAAGGCACGCTCCGCGAAGCCCGCGCCGCCGGGGTGGCCGTCGTAGACGAATACCGTCGGCAGCAGCGTGTCCGGGTGGAGCGGTACCGAGACGCCGCCGATGTCCCAACGGTCGCAGGTGGCGAAGAGCGGCAGCATCCCGATGGCGGCGTGCTCGGCGGCGTGCAGGGCGCCTCCGAGGATTTCGGGGCTGATGCGGGCTGCATCGAGCTGGTCCTCGGTGACCGTCCACCAGACCGCGCGGGTACGCAGCGTCCGAGGCGGCAGATCGAGCTTGGTCTCGCCCAGAACCTCCCCGGTGATGAGCCTGCGCCTGAGGAAGGAGACGACCTGGTTGGTGACCTCGACCGAACCGAAACAGAGCCGGCCCTCTCCCCACGGGATCTCGTTGTCGGTCTCCAGCACGGTGATGGCGGTGGTGTCGCGCGCGTTGGTGGAGTACGGCGGCGCGGCTTCCTCCACCAGGGCGACCGAGTCGCGCAGGTCCAGTGTCCGCACGAGATATGTCCGGCCCTGGTGAAGGTGGACGGCACCCTGGTGCACGGCGGTGTGCGCGGCCGACTCGTCGACCGTGCCGAGGAGTCGGCCGGTGCCTTCCTCGACGATCTGGATCGGGCGGCCGCCACCGCCACGGATGTCGGTGAGGTCGGCGGCGCGCTCGCGGCGGGTCCAGTGCCATCCCGTCGCGCGCCGGCGCAGCAGCTTCGCGGCCTCCAGCTGGGGCAGCAGTCCGGGCGCCGCAGGACCGAAGAGAGAGACGTCCGCCGGTGTCAGCGGCAGTTCCGCGGCTGCGGCGCAGAGATGCGGGGCGAGGACGTACGGGTTGTCCGGGTCGAGGACGGTCGACTCCACCGGCTGCTGGAAGAGCGCCTCGGGGTGGTGGACGAGGAACGTGTCCAGCGGGTCGTCCCGGGCCACCAGAACCGCCAGTGCGCCCTGGCCCGAGCGACCTGCGCGGCCCGCCTGCTGCCACAGGGACGCCCTGGTGCCGGGATAGCCGGCGATGATGACGGCGTCGAGACCGGAGACGTCGATTCCGAGTTCCAGGGCGGTCGTGGCAGCCAGGCCCAGCAGTTCGCCGGAGTGCAGCGCCCGCTCCAGTGCCCTGCGTTCCTCGGGCAGATAGCCCCCTCGGTAGGCGGCGACCCGCGCGGGCAGGGAGCGGTCCACCTCGGCCAGTCGCTCCTTGGCGATGACGGAAACCAGCTCGGCGGCGCGCCGGGAGCGGACGAAGGCTACCGAGCGGACGCCCTGGACGGTCAGGTCGGTCAGCAGGTCGGCGGTCTCGGCCGTTGCGGTACGGCGTACCGGAGCACCCTTTTCGCCGTGCAGTTCGGTCAGCGGCGGCTCCCAGAGCGCGAACACCATTTCGCCGCGGGGAGACGCGTCGTCGGCGACCGCCTTGACCGGCAGACCGGTGAGGCGGCCCGCAGCCTCCGACGGCCGGGCCGAGGTCGCCGAGGCGAGGAGGAAGACGGGGGCGGATCCGTAGCGGGCGCACAGGCGCCGCAGACGGCGCAGCACCTGGGCGACGTGGGAGCCGAAGACGCCGCGGTAGGTGTGGCACTCATCGATGACGACGAAGCGCAGGGCGCGCAGGAAGGAGGCCCACCGGGGATGGGACGGGAGGATCCCCCGGTGCAGCATGTCGGGATTCGTCAGCACGTAGTTGGCGTACTGGCGTACCCATTCGCGTTCCTCGACCGGCGTGTCCCCGTCGTAGACCGCAGGCCGGACAGCAGAGCCCAAGGGCTCGGCCAGGGCCTTCACCGCGCGTCTCTGGTCCGCGGCCAGGGCCTTGGTCGGCGCGAGGTACAGAGCCGTCGTCCCGCGGCCGTTGCGGGCTTCGGAGCCGTCGAGGAGGGTACTGAGGACCGGGGCGAGGTAGGCGAGTGACTTCCCGGACGCCGTTCCGGTGGCGATGACCACGGACTCGCCGGACAGGGCGTGCTCGGCCGCGGTCGCCTGATGCGTCCACGGATGGTCGATTCCTGCTCGGCCGATTGCGGAGATCACTTCTGGCCGGATGCGATCCGGCCAGACGGCATGAGAACCCGCACGCGGGGGCAGGTGCTCCGTATGAGTGATGCGCGCTGCCCGGCTCGCCCCTGCGGTGAGCCGGTCGAGAACCACGTCGGGAGAGGGGCGCGAGCCCGTGTTCTCGGGTGGTCCGTCGGGGCGCTGATTCTTGGCCATCGGCACCGAGTGTGTCACTGGCATGACGGACAATGGCCCCAAGGCGTCGTGCATGGCTGCCGGTAAGTGATTGAATGCCATGGCGGCTGGCGATCCGTCCCCTGGCCTCCGCCGGGGAGACCGAGGGGCGACCGCTCGATAGCAAGGTGCTGGAGGATCCGTGGACCTGTCCCTGTCGACTCGCAATGTGTCCGGCCCTGGTGGCGACCGTACGGTCGTCGAGGTCGGTGGCGAGATTGATGTGTATACCGCGCCCAAGCTGCGCGAGCAGTTGGTCGAGTTGGTGAATGACGGCAGCTACCACCTGGTTGTCGACATGGAAGGTGTCGATTTTCTCGACTCCACCGGTCTCGGCGTGCTGGTGGGCGGCTTGAAGCGTGTCCGGGCCCATGAGGGCTCGCTGCGCCTGGTGTGCAACCAGGAGCGCATCCTCAAGATTTTCCGGATCACGGTCCTGACCAAGGTGTTTCCCATTCACACCACGGTTGACGAGGCCGTCGCGGCCACCGACTGAGTCGTCGGCACCCGGCCGGCCGCTGCGCGGTCGGCGGTTCGTGGCAGGTCGGCAGACGGCGAGACGTGCCGTCAGGAGCAGGCGGTCGTCCCTAGGGGTCGGCTGTCGGCTTCGTCGGCTCCGGAGGATTTCGAGAGCAGGGGTACCGGGCGGCTCGCCCGGTCCCCTGAGATGCACACCCGTACGTTCGAGGGGGATGGCATGCCAACCGTTGAACTCCGCTTCAGCGCTCAGCCTGAGCACGTCAGGACGGCCCGCCTCGTGGCGGCCGCCGTGGCACGCAGGGCCGGCGTGGACGAGGCGGTGCTCGACGAGGTCAGGCTGGCCGTCGGTGAGGCATGCAGCCGCGCCGTCGGGCTGCATCGCAGCCATGACATCACCGCTCCGGTCACGGTCTTGCTGAACGAGGAGGAGAAAGCGTTCTCCATCGAGGTCGGCGACCAGGTTCCCGGCCCGGGAAGCGGTTCCTTGCCGCCCGGAGCCACCGGTGCAGGCAGGGTGGGGGAGGCCGACGCCGAAGCCGACAGCGAGGACGACATGGGCCTCGCCGTCATCAGCGGCCTGGTCGACGACATGGAGGTGCGCTCGGGGGCGGACGGCGAAGTAATCCGTATGACCTGGCCGACGATGTCGGCGACGACCGCGCTGTCCTGAGTCTCGTTCCTGTCCCACCGAGTCCCACTGAGTCCCACCGAGTCCCGCCGAGTCCCGCCTAGCCCTGTCGAGGCCCGCTGAGGCTCTGCGCACTGACCGAGGTGCCCGGCACGCCCGTACTGGCCACGGTTCTCTGCTGAGGTCGCCCGGAACTCCCCTCACTGCCCGCGCTGCCCGTGCTCTGTGGGCTGCCCGTGCCTCTCTCGCTTGCCGCGCTGCCGGAGGTTGCCCCGGCGCGCCCGTACCGGCCCCAGCCTTCTGCTGCGGAGTCCCGCTGCAACTGCCCGCACTGCCCGTGCATCTCTCCCGCCGCGTTGCGCGTGCTGTGTGCGCCGCCTGCGCCTCTCCGGCTTGCCGCGCGCTGCCCTGCTGTGCGGGCCGCCTGCGCCTCTCTCGCTTGCCTTGCTGCCCGTGCTCTGTGTGCCGCCTGCGCTTCCCTCACCAGCCGCGCTGCCCCCGCACTGCGCGCCGCCCACGGCCTCCCGCTGTTCCCGGCCTGTGCCCCGTCTTGCTCAGGGCGGCCTATTCGCTCTTCGTGCTCTTCGTCTTCTGCCGCAGCGCGCCTCCGCCGAGGGAGGCGCGTAGAGGTGTTCGAAAAGGGGGCTCCGCTTCGCAGCGTCTCCTTCGGCGGGTTCTCGGGGGCAACAGCTGAGGAATTGTACGAAGCCCCGCGACCGGGTCATTACTGCATTCAGGTGCAAAGTCGTAGCGATCATTTGCCATTGGGTGGACGGAAGTCGATTTCGTCGACCACTCACTGTTTTGGTCGAACTCTTCTCCCTGTAATCCGTCCACGGCTTGGGCGCTCAGCGTCAAGGAGGACGTATGGCGGAGTTCCTCGACACCCGAGTAGCAGAACTGGCGCAGGTTCCCGTGCCTTCCGGTCGGTCCACCTCACTCGCAGCCGCGGTACTCACCGCTGACAACCGCCTGATCGTCGTCCTCGTCGCGGGCGTCGCCCTTGCCGCGCTGGTCGTCGCCCGTCTGCTGGTACGTCAGGTGCTGGCGGCAGGGGAGGGCACCGACCGTATGAAGGAGATCGCCACGGCCGTCCAGGAGGGCGCTCACGCTTATCTGGCCCGCCAGCTGCGTACGATCGGGGTCTTCGCCGTCCTGGTGTTCTTCCTTCTTCTCCTGCTCCCCGCCGACACCTGGGCGCAGCGCGCCGGGCGTTCGTTGTTCTTCCTTGTCGGTGCCCTTTTCTCGGCAACCACGGGATACATCGGCATGCGTCTCGCCGTCCGCAGCAATGTGCGTGTGGCCGCTGCGGCGCGGGAGGCGACCCCGGCGGAAGGGGAACCGGAAAAGGATCTCACCGCCGTTTCGCACAAGGCGATGAAGATCGCTTTCCGCACCGGCGGTGTGGTCGGCATGATCACGGTCGGCCTCGGTCTGTTCGGTGCGTCCGTGGTCGTACTCGTCTACGCCGCCGACGCGCCCAAGGTGCTGGAGGGGTTCGGCCTGGGTGCGGCGCTGATCGCCATGTTCATGCGCGTCGGGGGCGGCATTTTCACGAAGGCCGCCGACGTGGGCGCCGACCTGGTGGGCAAGGTGGAACGGGGCATCCCGGAGGACGATCCCCGTAACGCCGCAACCATTGCCGACAACGTGGGCGACAACGTCGGTGACTGTGCGGGTATGGCCGCCGATCTCTTCGAGTCGTACGCCGTGACGCTCGTCGCCGCGCTCATCCTGGGCAGGGCCGCCTTCGGGGACGCCGGCCTGGCCTTCCCGCTGATCGTTCCGGCCATCGGAGTGATCACCGCGATGATCGGTATCTTCGCGGTCGCTCCCCGGCGCGCCGACCGAAGTGGCATGACGGCCATCAACCGGGGCTTCTTCGTCTCCGCCGTGACCTCCCTCGCACTGGTGGCGGTGGCGGTCTTCGTCTATCTGCCCTCCTCGTACGCCGGGCTGGACGGAGTCACCGACAGCGCCATCACCTCGCACCGAGGCGATCCCCGGGTGTTCGCCCTGGTCGCCGTCGCCATCGGTATCGTCGTGGCCGCGCTGATCCAGCAGCTCACCGGCTACTTCACGGAGACCGGCCGGCGCCCCGTCCGCGACGTCGGGAAGTCCTCGCTGACCGGTCCGGCGACCGTCATCCTCGCGGGCATCTCCCTCGGGCTCGAGTCGGCCGTGTACGCGGCCCTGCTGATCGGCCTGGGCGTCTACGGGGCGTTCCTGCTCGGTGGTACGTCGATCACGCTGGCGCTCTTCGCGGTGGCCTTGGCCGGGACCGGCCTGCTGACCACGGTCGGCGTCATCGTCGCGATGGACACGTTCGGGCCGGTCTCCGACAACGCCCAGGGGATCGCCGAGATGTCGGGCGACGTCACCGGCGCAGGGGCCCAGGTGCTGACCGGCCTGGACGCGGTGGGCAACACCACCAAGGCCATCACCAAGGGCATCGCGATCGCCACGGCGGTCCTGGCCGCGGCAGCGCTCTTCGGCTCCTACCGCGACGCCATCGCGACAGCCGTGGCGGACGTGGGCGCCCGGGCGGGGGAGGTGGGGCTGAGCCTGGATATCTCCCAGCCGAACAACCTGGTCGGCCTGGTCCTCGGCGCCTCGGTGGTCTTCCTCTTCTCGGGGCTGGCCATCAACGCCGTATCGCGTTCCGCAGGGGCGGTGGTCTACGAAGTGCGGCGGCAGTTCCGTGAACATCCCGGGATCATGGACTCCGCCGAGAAGCCTGAGTACGGCCGGGTGGTCGACATCTGCACCAAGGACGCGTTGCGGGAGCTGGCCACGCCGGGGCTCCTCGCGGTCCTGGCGCCGATCGCCGTCGGCTTCTCCCTGGGGGTGGGCGCGCTCGGCTCGTATCTCGCCGGAGCGATCGCCACCGGCACGCTGATGGCCGTGTTTCTCGCCAACTCCGGTGGCGCCTGGGACAACGCCAAGAAGCTGGTCGAGGACGGCCGTCACGGTGGCAAAGGGAGTGACGCGCACGCCGCGACGGTCATCGGGGACACGGTGGGCGACCCCTTCAAGGACACGGCCGGCCCGGCGATCAACCCGCTCCTGAAGGTGATGAATCTCGTTGCGCTGCTCATCGCCCCCGCCGTGGTGCAGTTCAGTTACGGCGCCGCCGCGAGCGCGGGAGTGCGGGCCGGGGTGGCCGTGTTCGCCGCTGTCGTCATCGTCGGCGCGGTCTACGTCTCCAAGCGGCGCGGGATCGCCATGGGTGACGAGAGCGGCCCGGGAGGCGACGACGGCAGTGGCGGTCGTCCTGCCCCGTCCTCCGGTCCGACGGCCGTTTCCTGAGGCGCCTGCGGTGGGGCGGGACGCGCCTGGGGCATGCGCCGGAAGGAGCGTCGTCTGCCCGGAGAGCGGGCCCGGAAGCGCGCGGTGTGTGCGACCGCACGGCGGAGGGGGGCGACCCGAGGGTGGGCGTATCGGATCGATCCGGACGCCACGATGCGTATCCGTGTCGGCACTCACGGGCGAACTGGGCTTTCGGGCCGAGACCTCGGTCCATGAGGCGCGGCCTCGGCCCGTGTGGCGCGACCCCGGCCTGCGAGGTGCGCCCCGCCCCCGGCCCGTGTGGCGCGGCCTCGACCTGCGAGGCAGGCGAGTGACGCGACATCAGCACGCCTATGCGTCGCAAACTCTGACGTCGCGCCCGCACCACACACCGTCAGAGCGGCCGGTGATGACGCCCTCGGACCAGGTATGCGCCCGCACGTGCGTCCGACTCCCGGGGTGAGGTGTATCTCCCTCATTTCCCTTGGTGCAAATGGCTGCAAAAGCATATACATCGGATTCCTGGCGCCTGAATGCCGCCCACTTGGCGTGTAAGTTCCGGGGCCGAGAGCCTTGGAAGGGACCAATCCGGTGAACAAGAAGCTTGCAGCCGCACTGTCCGGCGGTGCGGTACTCGTACTGACGCTGTCGGGCTGCAGCGACGACAGCGACAACAAGGTGAACGACTGGGCGAAGAAGGTATGCGACCAGGTCCAGCCGCAACTGCAGAAGATCGCGAACGCCAATGCCGCGATCCAGCAGCAGACGGCTGACAACAGCAAGCCCGCCGACGTCCAGCAGACCGACTCGGCTGCCTTCCAGCAGATCTCGCAGGCGTACAAGGCGCTGGGTTCGGCTGTCGAGTCGGCGGGCGCACCGCCCGTGGACGACGGCGAGACCACGCAACGGGAGGCCGTGAAGGAGCTCAACGCGTCCTCGGCGGCCTACGCCGATCTGAAGACCAAGGTCGACGCGCTCGACACGAAGGACCAGGCCAAGTTCGCCGACGGCCTCAAGGGTGTCGCCGACGAACTGAACAAGATCAGCACCAACGGCGACCAGGCGCTGAAGAAGCTCCAGTCCGGTGAGGTCGGTGCCGCGATGGCCAAGCAGAAGGGCTGCCAGAAGCCGAAGGCCTCCGCACCCCCGGCTTCCGCACCCTCGGCCCCCGGCGGGGCATCGACGTCCGCTTCTCCTTCGGCGTCGGCGGCGAAGGAGTCGTAGCGGCGAGGGAGTCGTGGAGGGGAAGGACGCGCGAGCGGGGCAGGGAGCCGCAGGCGAACGCGGATTCCCGGGCAGGACGGGAAGTGGCCACCCCGCGGTGGCCGCGGCGGCCCGGCACCCCCTCGTAGGTCCGGGCCGCTGCCGTTGTCGGCGGGAGCGGCGACAATGGCGGGGTGAGTACGACCAGCCTCCCCGCATCCGTCCGCACCCCCCGGCTCCGCGAAGCCCTGATCGCCGCGGACTTCACCGCCGACGGGCTCCTCGAGCGGCTCGGCGCGTCCGCCTACGCCGCGCTCGCCCGCAGCGAGACCGTCCCCGCGCTGCGGGCCACACGCGGCGGCTCACCGCTCGACACGCTGGTGCGGTTGTTCCTGCTGCAACGCCCCGTCCCGACCGCCCGGGCCGCCGCCGTGCTCCCTCTGGAGGAGTGCCTGGAGGACGGCTGGGTGGTGCGTGAGGAAGACCTGGTCAGGGCCACCGTCGACGTCCGGCCGTACGGCGGGCCCGAGGGCCAGGACTGGTTCATCGTCTCCGATCTCGGCTGCGCGGTCGGAGGGGCCGGCGGTATCGGCTCGCACGAGGAAGGGGTCGTCCTCGGGGTCGGCGGGGCGTCCACCACGCTCGCCGGGATCACCGTACGCAGGCCCGTCGATTCCGCTCTCGATCTGGGTACGGGCTCCGGTATCCAGGCGCTCCACGCCGCCCAGCACGCCACCCGGGTCACGGCCACGGACGTCAACCCACGGGCCCTGGACTTCACCCGGCTCACCCTCGCCCTGTCCGGCGCCGCTCCGGCCGACCTGCGTGAGGGCTCCCTCTTCGAACCGGTCGGCTCGCAGACGTACGACCTGATCGTCTCCAATCCGCCCTTCGTCATCTCGCCGGGTGCCCGGCTGACGTACCGCGACGGTGGCATGGGCGGCGACGACCTGTGCCGGACCCTGGTGCAGCAGGCCGGTGACCGGCTGAACGAGGGGGGCTACGCGCAGTTCCTCGCCAACTGGCAGCACGTGGAGGGCGAGGACTGGCAGGACAGGGTGCGCGGCTGGGTGCCGCCCGGCTGCGACGCCTGGATCGTGCAGCGCGAGGTGCAGGACATCACGCAGTACGCCGAGCTGTGGCTGCGCGACAGCGGCGACCACCGCACGGACCCCGCCGTCTACGCCGAGCGGTACGAGGCCTGGCTGGACGAGTTCGAGGCCCGGAACACCAAGGCGGTGGGCTTCGGCTGGATCACTCTGAGGAAGTCCGCCGCCGCTGCGGCCGGGCAGCCCTCGGTGGTGGCCGAGGAGTGGCCGCACGCGGTGGAACAACCTCTCGGACCTGCCGTGGAGGCCCACTTCGCACGCCAGGACTATCTCCGTGAGCACGATGACGCGGCGCTGCTGGCCGCGCACTTCACCCTCGCCGAAGAGGTCGTGCAGGAGCAGGTCGGCCTGCCGGGCGCGGAGGATCCCGAGCACGTGGTGCTGCGTCAGAACCGGGGGATGTGCCGCGCCACCAAGGTCGACGCCGTCGGCGCGGGCTTCGCGGGCGTGTGCGACGGATCGCTTCCCGCGGGCCGCATCCTCGACGCCATCGCCCAGCTGATGGCCGAGGACCCGGTACTGCTCCGCGACCGCACACCGCAGGCGATCCGGCTCCTCGTGGAGGAGGGCTTCCTGGAGCCGGCCGCAGGTGGCGCGCCCCTGGAGTGACGTCCGGTGCCTCACCGGGCGCGGCGGTGGGCACGCCCACGCCGCCCGGGCCGGACGCGGGACCGTCTCCGCCGACGGGCCGCGAGGCGGTGTCCGTCGTCTGCCCCCGGCGGCGGGTCCCCGCGTGCCCGGCCCGCTCACCCTTGCGACCAGCGCCTTTGCGGGCCGCAGCGGTGCGTTCACTCCTCGGCGCCCCCGTTCCTCCGGGCCGTTCCCGGCACGGCTGCGAGCCGTTCACCCGCGGTTCGTTCCGGTGATGCGGCGACGTGGCAGTCTCCCTGCTGCCGGCAGTACGGACACGTCAGCGGCGCGGACACAGGAGCGCCGCGCCCGAGCCCGTGGACGGCGCAGCGACGGCGGGGCGGACGGCACGGCCGCGCCGGATGTGGGCCAGGGGCGTCCGGTGCGGGCAGCGGCCGACGCGGAGAGTGTGAGGGGTACGGACATGGAGAGCGTCACAGCGGTCTTCGCCGGTACGGCATTCGCCTTGTTCGGTGCCGCCCTCCTCGTCTGGACAGGGGCGCGTACCATCCAGCGCGCGCCGGTCGCGCACGGTGTGAGCCCCGTCGCCTCCGCCGCTCTCGCCACCCTCTTCGGGGTGCTCTTCCTCGCCCTCGGCGTGTGGTGCTTCACGCGGGCCTGACCCGCATCTCCAGCTGGGCCGATCACCGGCCGTACACCCACGACGCCGGCCCTCCGGCACCGCCCCGAAACGCGCAGGCGGAAGCGGTGCGCAGCCCGGACCGAGCGGTCCGGGCGGCAGGAATGGCGGAAGTCGGGTTACCGTTCGAGTGGCCGTTGCGGGCTTTTGCCGTTTGACACGGGGGCGGGTTGTACCGTCACACTCCGCAGCGACAGCACCGCGGGCAGCGCCACAGCTCTGCCCGGATGCCCCACGAGTGCCGACCGGAGAGAAGAGCGAAGTTGTCCCCGACCAGCGAGACCGCAGGCCGCCGACTCGTCATTGTCGAGTCGCCTGCCAAGGCGAAGACGATCAAGGGCTACCTCGGCCCCGGATACGTCGTCGAGGCGAGCGTCGGGCACATCCGCGACCTGCCGAACGGCGCGGCCGAGGTGCCGGACGAGTACACGGGCGAGGTACGTCGTCTCGGCGTCGATGTCGAGAACGACTTCCAGCCCGTCTACGTCGTCAACGCCGACAAGAAATCCCAGGTCAGAAAGCTCAAGCAGCTTCTTGCCGAATCCGACGAACTCTTCCTCGCCACCGATGAGGACCGCGAGGGCGAAGCCATCGCGTGGCATCTGCAGGAAGTGCTCAAGCCCAAGGTCCCGGTCCACCGGATGGTCTTCCACGAGATCACCAAGGACGCGATCCGGGCCGCCGTCGCCAATCCGCGCGAGCTCAACCAGCGCATGGTCGACGCCCAGGAAACCCGCCGCATCCTCGACCGTCTGTACGGCTACGAGGTCTCGCCGGTCCTGTGGAAGAAGGTCATGCCGCGGCTCTCCGCGGGCCGTGTCCAGTCCGTCGCGACCCGTCTCGTCGTCGAGCGGGAGCGCGAGCGCATCGCCTTCCGCTCCGCCGAGTACTGGGACCTCACCGGCACCTTCGCCACCGGCCGGACCGGTGACGCCTCGGACCCCTCGACGCTCACCGCCCGCCTCAGTGCGGTCGACGGGCGCCGTATCGCCCAGGGCCGTGACTTCGGTCCGGACGGGCAGCTCAAGTCCTCCTCCGGTCAGACGCTGCAGCTGGACGAGGCGAACGCCCGCGCCCTGGCCGCCGCCCTCGCCGACTCCTCCTTCGCGGTCCGCTCGGTCGAGTCGAAGCCCTACCGCCGCTCCCCGTACGCCCCGTTCCGCACGACGACCCTCCAGCAGGAGGCGAGCCGCAAGCTGGGCTTCGGCGCCAAGGCCACGATGCAGGTGGCGCAGAAGCTGTACGAGAACGGCTTCATCACCTACATGCGTACGGACTCCACGACCCTCTCGGACACCGCGGTCTCCGCGGCCCGGGCCCAGGTCACGCAGCTGTACGGGGCCGACTACCTGCCCGACAAGCCCCGCACGTACGCCGGGAAGGTCAAGAACGCCCAGGAGGCGCACGAGGCGATCCGTCCCTCCGGCGACCGCTTCCGCACCCCGGCCGAGACGGGTCTCACCGGCGACCAGTTCCGGCTGTACGAGCTGATCTGGAAGCGCACCGTCGCGTCCCAGATGAAGGACGCCGTAGGCAACTCCGTCACCGTCAAGATCGGTGGCCGGGCGAACGACGGCCGGGACGCCGAATTCTCCGCGTCCGGCAAGACGATCACCTTCCACGGCTTCATGAAGGCGTACGTCGAGGGCGCCGACGACCCGAACGCCGAGCTCGACGACCGCGAGCGGCGCCTGCCGCAGGTCGCCGAGGGCGACGCGCTGACCGCCGACGAGCTCACGGTCGACGGCCACGCCACCAAGCCGCCGGCCCGCTACACCGAGGCCTCGCTGGTCAAGGAGCTCGAAGAGCGGGAGATCGGCCGTCCGTCGACGTACGCCTCGATCATCGGGACCATCCTGGACCGCGGCTACGTGTTCAAGAAGGGGACGGCCCTCGTGCCGTCGTTCCTCTCGTTCGCCGTGGTCAACCTCCTCGAGAAGCACTTCGGCCGGCTCGTCGACTACGACTTCACGGCGCGCATGGAGGACGACCTCGACCGCATCGCCCGGGGCGAGGCCCAGTCGGTGCCGTGGCTGCGTCGCTTCTACTTCGGCGCCGGCGACGACACCGCCGGCGCGGGCACGGCCTCCGACGCGGGCAACGGCGACGGCGACCACCTCGGTGGCCTGAAGGAGCTCGTCACCGACCTCGGGGCGATCGACGCACGCGAGATCTCCTCCTTCCCCGTCGGCAACGGCATCAAGCTCCGGGTCGGCAGGTACGGCCCCTACATCGAGCGCGGCGAGAAGGACTCCGAGGGCCACCAGCGTGCGGACGTGCCGGAGGACCTGGCACCCGACGAGCTGTCCGTGGAGCACGCCGAGGAGCTCCTGGCGAAGCCGAGCGGCGACTTCGAGCTCGGTGCGGACCCGGTCACCGGGCACCAGATCGTCGCGAAGGACGGGCGCTACGGCCCCTACGTCACCGAGGTGCTGCCCGAGGGCACGCCGAAGACCGGCAAGAACGCGGTGAAGCCGCGGACCGCGTCGCTCTTCAAGTCCATGTCGCTGGACACGGTGACGCTGGCCGACGCGCTCAAGCTGATGTCCCTGCCGCGGGTCGTCGGTGAGGACGCCGACGGCGTCGAGATCACCGCACAGAACGGCCGCTACGGCCCCTACCTCAAAAAGGGCACGGACTCGCGTTCGCTGACGTCGGAGGAGCAGCTCTTCGACATCACGCTCGAGGAGGCCCTCGCGATCTACGCCCAGCCGAAGCAGCGCGGCCGGGCGGCCGCCAAGCCGCCGTTGAAGGAACTGGGCACCGACCCGGTGAGCGGGGCGCCGGTGGTCGTGAAGGACGGCCGGTTCGGCGCCTACGTCACCGACGGCGAGACGAACGCGACCCTGCGGACCGACGACAGCGTCGAGGCCATCACGCCGGAGCGCGGCTACGAGCTGCTCGCCGAGAAGCGGGCCAAGGGGCCCGCGAAGAAGAAGACGGCGAAGAAGGCCCCGGCCAAGAAGGCGCCCGCCAAGAAGGCCACGGCGGCGAAGAAGACGGCCACGAAGAAGACCACCACGAAGAAGACCGCGGCGAAGAAGACGACGGCGAAGAAGGCGGCCTCGGCCGCGCCCACGGAGGACTGACCGAGGCTCCATCCAGGGGCGGGGGCCGGCCGGGGGTCCGGTCGGCCCCCGGCCCCGTTCACGGGGCCACCCGAATCCGAACCCGCGTACAGGCCGATGTCCGCCCCGTCGGGCCGGGGCCCGGCGGCCGCGCAGGGGAGCCGGGCGCGCCGGCGAGTCCGCGCAGAGGGTAACCGGCCCTGTTCTCGCAAGCCCGGCGGCCGTTTGTTCGGACGCGCCCCCCGGTCACCGTACGGTCCCCGATAGGCTGGGCGGATGACGCGAGCCGAGCAGCCATTGGTCGTGAGCCCCACCTCCGACCCACTTGCCGCAGACTCACGCGAGCGCGCCGTGCGGGCATTGTTGCGCGTTCCCCAGCTCAGGCGGCTGTGGAGCGCCCAGCTCGTCGGCAGTATGGGCGATGCACTCGCCCTTCTCGTGCTTGTGCTGCTGTCGCTGCAGGCGGCGGTCCTGGAGGGTTCGTTCGGAGCCGGATACCGCGGGGCGGCCTTCGCCGTCGCCGCCGTGTTCGGTGCCCGGATTCTCTCCACCGTGCTCTTCGGAGCCGTACTCCTGGGGCCGCTGACCGCGCTCACGGCGCCCGGCGGACCCGTGGACCGGCGCTGGCTGATGATCGGGACGGACGGCCTGCGGCTGGCCCTGCTCGTCATCGCGCCGTTGTGGATCGACTGGCTGCCCGACAAGGCGCTCCTGATGATCCTCGTGACCGTCTTCGTCGCCGGTGCCGCCGAACGCCTGTGGACGGTGGCCAAGGAGAGCGCCGCTCCCGCCCTGCTTCCGGGCCCGCCGCCGGAGGGCGCCGCCGTCCGCCCGCTGCCCGACCACCACGACGCACTGCGCCGGCTGTCCCTGCGCACGAACTTCCTGGCGATCCCCGCCGCCGCGGTCATACTCCTGGTCGCCGCGCTCATCGGCGGACTGCTCGGCTCGGGGCTGGACTGGTTCTCCTTCCACCAGGCCGCACTCGGCTCGTACGTCGCCGCGGGCCTTTTCTCCGCGTCGATCTCGACCCTGTACTTCCTCGAACTCCCCGGCACTCCGACGCCCCGCCCCCGTTCCCCCCTGGAGGGGCTGCGCAGACCCTCCACCGCGACGGGTCCGGACAAGGGACGGACCGGGAGCCTCCCGCTGGTCGTCGGCGTGTGCGCCGCGGTCGCCGGAGCGGTCGCCGCCGCAGCCGCCGTCTCGGTGCTGCACGCGGCCGACCTCGGCGGGGGGCCGGCCACCTTCGCCCTCCTCGTCCTCGCCCTCACCGGGGGCACCGCGGTCGGCATCCGCACCGCCGGCAAGGTGCTGCCCACCCTGTCGCGGCGCCGTCTGCTGTCCCTCGCCACCGCCGTCACCGGGATCGCGCTCCTCGCCCTCGGCCTGGTGCCGGACACGGCGACCGGCCTGATGATCGCGCTCCTCGCCGGGTACGCGGCCGGTGTCGCCGCCCGCATCGGGCACACGATCATCGACCAGGAGACCGAGTCGTCCCGTCGGAGCAGGACGGCGGACCACCTCCAGGCGGTCGTCCGGGTGCTGATCGCACTCGGCGCGGTGGGGGGCCCGGTGCTCGCCGCCGCCATCGGACGGCACCGTCTCGGTTCGGGCGACTTCGTCTTCGCCCACGGCGGAGCGGCCTTCGCGCTCATGCTCATCGGTGCCCTGCTGCTGCCCGTCGCCGTGATCGTCCTCGCCAGGACGGACGACCGTTCCGGAGTGCCGCTCCGCCGGGACCTGCGCGAGGCCCTGCGCGGCGGCGAACCCTCCGTCGCGCCCGCCGCCACCGGCTTCTTCCTCGTCCTCGAGGGCGGCGACGGGGCGGGCAAGTCCACCCAGGTCGACGCGCTCGCCGAGTGGATCCGGGGCAAGGGCCACGAGGTCGTCGTCACCCGCGAGCCGGGAGCGACCCCCATCGGCAAACGCCTGCGTTCGATCCTGCTGGACGTGTCCTCGGCCGGGCTCTCGAACCGGGCCGAAGCCCTGCTGTACGCCGCCGACCGTGCCGAGCACGTCGACTCGGTCGTCCGGCCGGCGCTGGAGCGCGGCGCGATCGTCATCTCCGACCGTTACATCGACTCGTCCGTCGCCTATCAGGGCGCGGGCCGGGACCTCTCCCCGACCGAGATCGCCCGGATCTCGCGGTGGGCGACGAGCGGCCTCGTCCCGCACCTGACGGTGCTGCTGGACGTCGACCCCGGGACGGCTCGGGAACGCTTCACCGAGGCGCCCGACCGGCTGGAGTCGGAGCCCGCGGAATTCCACACCCGGGTACGAACCGGCTTCCTCACGCTCGCGGCTGCCGATCCGTCCCGGTACCTGGTGGTGGACGCCGGCCAGGACCCCGAAGCGGTCACCACCGCCGTACGGCACCGGCTCGACCAGCTCCTGCCCCTCTCCGACGCCGAGATCAAGGCGCAGGAGGAGGCCCGCAGGGCGGCCGAGGAGGAGGCGCGGCGCAAGGCCGAGGAAGAAGCCGCCCGCAAGGCCGAGGAAGAGCGGCTGGAGCGCGAGCGTCAGGCCCAGCTCGCCAAGCTCCGGGCCGAGGAGGAGGAGCGCAGGCGCCGCGAGGAGGAAGAGGCGCGCCGGCGCGAGGCCGAACGGCAGGCGGAGGAGGCCCGGCAGCGCGCCGAGGACGCCCGCCGCCGCGCCGAGGAGGAGCGGGCACGTCTCGAGGCCGAGGAGCGCGTGCGCGAGGCCGAGCAGGAGCGACTGCGGAAGCAGGCCCAGGAGGAGGCCAGGCTCCGCAAGGAGGCGGAGGAGCTCCGTCTGGAGAAGCAGCGCAGGGCCGAGGAGGCGCTCATCCGCGCCGAGGAGGCGCGACGCAGGGCGGAGGAGGACGCGGCAGCCCGCGCCGAGGCCGCGGCGGCCGCCGCGCGGCGGTCCGAGGCGTCCTCGCAGTCCCCGTCCGCCGCGCCCTCGCCGTCGGTGCCGGACAACGAGCTGACGGTGCCCACCCCGGTCGTGAACCCGAACGAGATCACGCAGCCGGTGCCCCTCACCCGTCCGTCGGACCGCCCGGAGCCGCGCGACGCCGACGAGACGGCCGTCCTGCCGTCCGTGCGGGACGAAGGCCCCTCGGACCGGGTACCGCCGGGCACCTTCCGCGACGGACGTCCCGCCGCGCGTGAGGCGGAGGGTGAGAACGAGCGCACGCGCGAACTCCCCCAGGTCGGCCAGGAGGCGCAGGCAGGGCAGGACCGTGCGGGCGGCCGGCAGCGCCCGCGGCCCGACTGGGCCGAGGAGACACCGCTCGACGACCTGCCGACACTGGCCGACGAACTCTTCGGCGGCCCGGAGGACGAAGACCCGGGGACCTCCGGCCGCGGCCGGGGTGGCCGCCGCCCGCGCGGCTGACCGGAGAGCGACTCCCGGGGGCGCCGGGGGCCCTCCGGCCGGGGCGGCCGGAGGGCCGGGATTGTCGGACCCGTCCCGCACAATGGGAATCGGGCTTTTCCCCGGAACCACACCACCGGAAGGGCGGTCGCCCGTGACCGTATGGGACGACCTGGTCGGACAGGACCGGGTGCAGGAGCAGCTCGCTGCCGCCGCCCGTGACGCCGACACGCTGGTCACCGCGCATTCCTCGGGAGGTTCGGTGCCCCCGGGGTCGAAGATGACCCACGCCTGGCTGTTCACCGGCCCGCCGGGTTCCGGCCGGTCCACCGCCGCCCGTGCCTTCGCCGCGGCGCTGCAGTGCACCAGCCCGGACCGGGCCCTGGGCGGGTCACCGGGCTGCGGGTTCTGCGACGGCTGCCACACGGCCCTGATCGGGACCCACGCGGACGTCGAGGTGATCCGCACGGATCTGCTGTCGATCGGCGTCAAGGAGACCCGGGAGCTGGTCCGCCGCGCCCAGCTGTCCCCGGCCGTCGGACGCTGGCAGGTCATCGTCATGGAGGACGCCGACCGCCTCACCGAAGGCGCCGGCAACGTCCTGCTGAAGGCGGTGGAGGAGCCCGCGCCCCGCACGGTGTGGCTGCTGTGTGCGCCCTCGCTCGAGGACGTCCTGCCCACCATCCGCTCCCGGTGCCGCCACCTCACGCTGCGTACGCCGTCCGTCGAGGCCGTCGCCGACGTCCTGATCCGCCGTGACGGCATCGAACCGGAGCGCGCCGCCTCCGCCGCCCGGGCCACCCAGGGCCACATCGGCCGCGCCCGCCGCCTCGCCACCGACGAGCGGGCGCGCGCCCGGCGTGCCGCCGTGCTCAAGCTCCCGCTGCGCGTCCACGACGTGGGTGGCTGCCTCAAGGCGGCTCAGGAGCTGATCGACACGGCCACCGACGACGCCAGGCAGATCGCCGAAGAGGTCGACGTCAAGGAGACCGAGGACATGAAGGCGGCGCTCGGCGGCGTCGCCGGGGGCCGGATGCCGCGCGGCACGGCCGGCGCCATGAAGGAGCTGGAGGACAGGCAGAAGCGCCGCAAGACGCGTACGCAGCGCGACAGCCTCGATCTCGCGCTCACGGAGCTCATCGGTTTCTACCGCGATGTGCTGGCGCTGCAGCTGGGGTCGCAGCTGGCCCTCGCCAACACCGACGTACGCGACGCCGTCGACCGGATCGCCGAGTCGTCCACCCCCGAACGCACCCTGCGGCGGATAGAAGCGGTGATCGCCTGCCGCACCGCCCTCGACCGCAACGTCGCGCCCCTGCTGGCGGTCGAGGCGATGACCATGGCCCTGCGGGCCGGCTGACCTCGGGCCGGACCGTACGGGCCGTCGGCGGGCCGACGCCCGTCGTGGGGTGGCAGGGCGGTGTGGGAATTCACCCGTACGAGCAGGGAATCGGTCGAGTCGTCCCCCTGCGGCTACGCTCCGGGGATGGATACCAGGCGCCTGCTCCGCACCTTCGCCACCGCGCTCGGCACGGCCGGCCTCCTCGTCTCCGGCTGCAGCGGCGGCGGTTCGGCGCCGAGCGCGTCGGCGACGGGTTCGGCCGCATCCGAGGACCTCGAGCCGTACTACGGGCAGAAGCTGCGCTGGCGGGACTGCGGTGTGGAGGGCTTCCAGTGCGCCACGATGAAAGCCCCGCTGGACTACGGCAGGCCCGACGCCGGGGACGTGAAGCTGGCCGTCTCCCGGAAGAAGGCCACGGGCCCGGGCAAGCGGATCGGCTCCCTCCTGGTGAATCCGGGCGGGCCCGGTGGTTCGGCCGTCGAGTATCTCCAGGGGTACGCGGCCATCGGTTACCCGGCTCCCGTCCGCGCCCGGTACGACATGGTCGCCGTCGACCCGCGCGGGGTCGCAGGCAGTGAACCCGTCACCTGTCTCACCGCCCAGGAGATGGACGCCTACACCCAGGTGGACCAGACCCCCGACGACAGCGGCGAGGTCGCCGAGCTGAAGACGGCGTACGAAAAGTTCGCGCAGGGCTGCGAGAAGCGCTCCGGTGAGGTCCTCCCGCACGTCTCCACGGTGGAGACGGCCCGCGACATGGACATCCTGCGCTCCCTGCTGGGCGACGAGAAGCTGCACTACGTGGGCGCCTCGTACGGCACCTTCCTCGGTGCGACCTACGCCGATCTCTTCCCGGACCGGGTGGGCCGGCTGGTCCTCGACGGGGCGATGGACCCCTCGCTCTCCGCGGTCGACATCAACCGCGACCAGACCGCAGGCTTCGAGACGGCGTTCCAGTCGTTCGCCGCCGACTGTGTGCGGAGGCAGGACTGCCCGCTCGGCACGAAGTCCACGGACGAGGCGGCGAAGTCCTTGAAGAGGCTCTTCGACGACCTCGACTCCCGGCCCGTGGCGACCGGAGAGTCCCGGCAGCTGGGCGAGTCCCTGGCGACCACGGGCGTGATCGCGGCCATGTACGACGAGGGCGCCTGGCCCCAGCTCCGCGAGGCCCTCGCCGGCGCGAGGCGCGGTGACGGATCCGGCCTCCTCGCCCTGGCCGACAGCTACTACGAGCGCGGACCCAGCGGAAAGTACGCGAACCTCATGTTCGCCAACGCGGCCGTGAACTGCCTTGACCTGGCCCCCGCCTTCTCCGGCCCGCCGGACGTCGAGAAGGCTCTGCCCGCCTTCGAGAAGGCGTCCCCCGTCTTCGGCAGGGGCTTCGCGTGGGCCGCACTGAACTGCGCGTCCTGGCCCGTCGATCCCACCGGCACCGCCCACCGCACCGAGGCCGAGGGAGCCGCCCCGATCGTCGTGGTCGGCACCACCCGTGACCCGGCCACCCCCTACAGGTGGGCGAAGTCCCTCGCGGCCCAGCTCTCCTCGGGCACCCTCCTCACCTATGAGGGCGACGGGCACACCGCGTACGGCCGGGGCAGTGACTGCGTCGACACGGCGATCAACACGTACCTGCTCGCGGGAACCCCGCCCGAGGACGGGAAGAAGTGCTCCTGACCTGCGGAGAGGGCCGCAGGAGATGGTGGTACGAAGCACCCCCGGGAACTGTGTAGACTTGGCGTCGCTGCTGACCGCACCATGGTGTGAACGCAGCGTGCCGCCTTAGCTCAGTTGGCCAGAGCAACGCACTCGTAATGCGTAGGTCTCGGGTTCGAATCCCGAAGGCGGCTCGGAATCACCCCAGGACTCACTCGCCGTGACCTGGGGTTTTTTCATTTACCGGATGCGACGTCCGAGCCGCGCGCGGGCCGCGCGACTGTCCGGCCGCAGGTGGGGTCTCAGTCGGGCCCCTGGTGGGCTTCTCGGTCTCGGGCTGAAGCTGGGGGAGGGCAGCGTCCCCCATGCGTTTCATGGCGTCCCGGGGCTGCTCGGAACGCCCCTTCACGTACCGCCGGGTCCGGGTGACCTGGGTGTGCCGCAGGATCTCCGTGACGGTACGGCGGCGACGATCACCCTCACCCCGGAGGCGGAGGGAGGGCTGTTGATCGACCGGGAGCTCCAGGAGGCCCGAAGGCGGCTCCGAGATGAACCCCAGGCTGGGCCTCTGCACTGGGGTTTCCTGCTTCGGATGACCTTGGAATTGCTGCCTCGGCTCTCGACCCGACTCCTGCCGTCGTCCGCTGTGCCCCGCGCGTGCACGGGCGACAAACGCCTTCCGGGCACATCGGCGGCGAACTGGGCCGGGACCGCTGACAGGGATGGCTTCCGGCGGTCGACGGCCTGCCGTGCTTACCGCGACTGCTCCCCCTGATGGCCGGCGACTCGCTGACCTGGGGGTGCACCGAACCCACCGGCTGCCCGCGAGGCGAATCGGCCGGCTGAGTGTGGTCTCGGCGGGAGCAGGCGATGCAGCGCAGACCGCTTGCGGGCGGGCGACGCTGCGGCGGGCGACCACCCAGGTGCGGCTCGGGTCGGTGTCAGGGTTGGGGCGCCATGCTCCCCGGCGGCGATGTGTCGGATGCCACACGGAAGTGAGAACCTGACAGGAACCGCTCGCGTCTGGGGTGTGTGAAGACCTGGAAGAAGCGGCCCCCCGATCTGACTGAGGAACTTCTCCTCCGCCGGATCGCCGACGGTGATCGCGACGCGTTCGACGTCCTGTACGGGCGTACGGCGCCCTGGCTGGCGGTACGCCTGCAACGCCGGTGTGCTGACGAGCAGATCGTCGCCGAGGTCATGCAGGAGACCTATCTCGCTGTGTGGCGTGCCGCCGGCGCGTTCGGCGGCAGTGGCATCGGGGGAAGCGCGGCGGGATGGCTGTGGACCATCGCGGCCCGCCGACTGGTCGACGCCTTCCGCCGACGTGCTCACCACGCCCACCCCCCTGTGGCAGCTGCCGAGCGCACCGTCGCTCCTGCCGCCGAGGACGAAGTGCTGGAGGCCGGCATCGGCGGGGAGGTCGGGGACGCGCTGCGCGCCATGGCGCCCGAGCTGCGGCACGTACTTGAGGCGATGGTGCTCGACGGCCTCTCGGTCCGTGAGACCTCCGTCCTCCTCAGTCTTCCCGAAGGCACGGTCAAGACCCGGGCACGCCGGGCCCGTATCGCGATGAGGAGGGCACTGGCATGAGCGCGAAGCATCCCACCGACGGCTTGATCGGCAGGTACGTACGGGGAGGCGCCGACCTGCCCGCCGATGAGCTGTGGGCCGTCGAAGCCCACCTGGAACAGTGCACCCACTGCCGGGGGCGGCTGGCCGTTGCGGTAGCCGACGTGCCCGAGGTCACCGACCTGCTGACCGCTGTCCGCAGCGACCTGGAACCGGCCCTCGCCCGGTCGGTGCCTGCCCCACCCGGGCGACGGCGCATCCCGCTCCGGGCGACCCCGGCGATGGGTCCCTGGCTGGCCATGGTCGTAGGGGTGAGTGTTGTCGCGGTGCTGCTGGACCGCGTGGCCGGCTGGGCGGCGAATACACCTGTCGTGTTGCTGGTGGCACCGGCTCTGCCGCTCGCCGGAGTCGCCGCGGCGTGGTCACGGAGTCTGGACCCCGCGTTCGAACTGACCTCGGTCACCCCACAGGCCGGTCTTCCTCTGCTCCTGAAGCGGACGCTGACCGTCCTCGCCGTCCTCCTGCCCGTGCACCTGCTTGCGGGGTTCCTGACGGGCGTCGCTGTCGCGCAGTGGTTGCTGCCTTCCCTCACCCTCACCGCGAGCGCCGTAGCGCTCGGCGGCGTCGTCGGTGTCGGCCGTGCCACCGCTGCCCTCGGAACGCTCTGGACCGCGGCGGTCCTCGCGCCGGCCCTTGCGCTGGGACGTCCCTTCCTCCTCCAAGCGGACCAACTGCCGTTCTGGGCCGGGGCGCTCGCCGTCGCTGTCGCCGTCGTCCTGATCCGCCGACACACCTACACCACGTCCGCAACCCTCCGATAGCCCTGTCATGGAAGGCATTGATGACTCTCCCGACCGGCGCGCTCGACACCGCGCCTCGCATGTACACGCATGAGATCCATGCCGCCGGGCTCACCGTCGAGGTGGGCCGCCGCCATCGCGCCGTCGACGGACTCGACCTCTCGCTGGGCATCGGTACCCATGGTCTGCTCGGGCCCAACGGCGCGGGCAAGACCACCCTGATCCGGACGCTCGCCACCGTCCTGCGGCCCACCGGGGGGGACCTCGGGCTGTTCGGCCACTCGGTCCGCGACCGCGGCCACCACCGTGAGCTGCGCCGCCGCATCGGCTATCTGCCCCAGGAGTTCGGCTACTACAAGCGGTTCACCGTCCGCGAGTTCGTCACATACATGGCGTGGCTGAAGGACATGCCCGCCCGGGACATTCCCGGCGCCGTACAGCGCGCCGTGGAACGGGTCGGACTCGCGGACCGGGCCGAGAGCCGGATGAAGGCGCTCTCCGGCGGGATGGTGCGCCGCGTGGGCATCGCCCAAGCCATCGTCAACGACCCCTCGGTGCTGCTGCTCGACGAACCGACCGTCGGCCTCGACCCGGCGCAGCGCCTCCAGTTCCGCTCCCTGCTCCAGGAACTGGGACGGGAGAGCTGCGTGCTGGTCTCCACCCATCTCGTGGAGGACGTCGCCGCCGCCTGCTCCGATGTGGTGCTCTTCGACCAAGGGCGCCTCGTGTTTCAGGGGACCTCCGAGGAACTGGCCGCCGAGGGGAGCGTCGACCAGCCGGGCGACAGTCCTCTGGAACGCGGCTACTCCGCCCTGCTGTCGGGATCCGGGCATGAAAAGAGCATGTGGTGAACCTACGAGTCCTGCGCACCGAACTCCTGCGCTCCGCCGCCCTCTGGGCCGGTGCCATCGTCCTGACCAGTGCGCTTCTGTTCCTTTACGCCATCGACGGCAACTGGTGGCGCGGTGGCGTCCGGTGGAACACGCAATGGACCTCGCTGGCTCTGTGGACCCGGGGGCTGCTCGCCTACCTGTGGCCCGTGGCCGCCGGGCTCGGCGCCCTGTACGGGCTGCGTGACCACCGTTCCCGCATGCCGGAACTCCTGGCCTCCATGCCACGCCCCGCGTGGCAGCGCGCGTCCGTACCGGCGGTTGCCATGGCACTCGGCCTGACGGTCGGCTTCGGCGCTCTGCTGGTGACCGGGGGCGTGCAGGTGGCACTCGCACCTACCTCTTACACCCACTACGGCTGGCTACCGATCTCCGCCGTGGCGATGCTCGCCCTGGTGGCTGCGGCGGTGTTCGGAATGGGGGTGGCGCGTACTCTGCCCTCGCCTCTGACCCCGCCGATCGTGGCAGTGCTGTTCCTTGTCGCAACTGTCATGCTTATGCAGGAGGCGGACAGTGCTCTGCCGACCGCCCGCCTGGGCTCGCACCTGCTGTCGCAGTTCTCCCCCGCGGTCGCTGAGCCACGCCAGGCCCTGCTGACGCTGACCAGTGCTGTACACCTGGGCCAGACGATCTGGCTGCTCGGGCTTCTGGCCACAGGCTTCGCTCTCCTGGCTGCCACGCGACGCCGGGGCCGGCTGACGGCACTCCTGCCCGCGGCCACCGGAGCCGCCCTCGCCCTGGTGCTGCTGCCCGCCGACCCGAAAGACAGCTACCGTGTCGATCAGGCTGCGGCCGCCCGGGTCTGCGAAGGCCAGGTGTGTGTCACCGAACTGAGCCGTGACCGGCTCCACACCCTCGCCCCGCTCGCCACCCGCGCTCTCGGCGTCCTGAGCGCCGCCCTCGGCGACGATGCACCCAAGCACGTGTGGGAAGAGACCACGCCCCGAGCCATCGGCGATCTGCGCCGCCTCACCCCTTCCACCGTCCTCGTGAACTTCGAAGATCCGAATATGGGCGCGACGAAGGGCGATGCTCTGCTGCGCCGACTGGTCGGTGAAGGTATGGCGCCGAACTGCCAGGCCGTCAGCTCGCGCGAGTGGTCCGGCGACATGGCTCTCACCACACAGAGCGTGCTCGCAAGTTGGGCACTGGGATCGTTCAAGCCCATAGAAGGGGATGTGTACGACCGAAAGTCCTACCTCGCCACCACGGAGAGGGCGTGGAAGAAGTTCGCGGCGCTGAGTGCGCAACAGCAGCAGAAACGTGCCGTCGAAGTGCGGCGGGCCGCTCTCGACTGCGAGTTCACCTTGGCCGATCACCTCGCTGGGGGGCCGCGGTGACAGGCGGACTCCTGCTGTACGCCCGAGCCCGGCAGGCCCCTGCCGCATTCGGAGGAGTCCTCACCTCGGCAGTACTGCTCATGCTCGCCACAGCCGGCGGCACCACCGACCCTCGATGGACCGCTCTGGCCACAGTGGCAGCAGCAGCTGCCGCCGCACCCGGCCTCGGCGGCCAGGACGCGGACCTGGACCGGACTGCCGCGATCCGCTGGGCCCCCCTCAGGGCAGTACACGTGCTGCTGATCGCCTCCCTCGCCACCCTTCCTCTCCTGGCAGCACAGGCAGTCGGCACCGGACCCACGACAGCCGCCTTCGTGGTCCGGAACGCAGCCGGGCTGACCGGACTCGCAGCCCTGGGCGCGGTCCTGTTCGGCGCACAGCATGCTTGGCTGCCTGTCGTCGCCTGGTCGGCCGCCGCCCTCTTCATCCCGTCCGACCCGGACGGGCTTGCCGGCTGGCTCCTGGCCCCGCCCGGTGCTGTGCCCGCCGGCTGGACCGCCGCCGTACTGATGGCCGTCGGCATCACCGCCTATGCGCTGGCAGGTCCTCGGAGATGACCTGCCGACCTCCTGCGGCCCGGGCGAACGCCAGGTGCATTGATCACGAGCGTGGTTGACGCGGTGGCTTGATCACAGGCGAAGACCTCCGGTGTGGTGGAGCTGTCCAAGGGCTGTCCCGCACTTCCCGGCGGGCGCGCGGCGACAGCTACGGCACCTCGCCGCGTTGTCGGAACGTCCCCATACATCCGGTATGCGGACGTCCCTCCGCCGTGCGATGCCCCGCATCCGACGCCGCACGCCGATCCACCGGGAACTGCGGGACGGCCCTCAGGAACACACCACACGGAGGCCTTCGTGTCCCGCCGTGATGCCCGGCTGACCGTTCATGGCAGGCGGCTGCTGATCCGCCGTGTTCGCGGGGGCCGTCCGGTCGCCCACGTGGCCACGGAGAGGGAGATCTCCCCGGCGACCGCCCACAAACGGATCCGCCGGTGGCACTTTGAGGGCGATCCAGGGCTGTGCGACCGCTCGAGCCGGCCGCACACGACTCCGCGTCGCCCGGCTCCCGAGACGGAAGCGGCCGTCTGCGGTCTGCGGTCCGCGCCAGGACCGCAGGCTCGGCCGGCCAGGATCGGTCCGACTCCCGGACTGCCGGCTTCCACCGTCCACCGAACCCTGACCCGGCACGGGAGATTCTGCCGCCACGCAACTCGACAGGCTCCCTGAGCGGTGACGGGACATCTGTGTGACGCTTGATGGCGTGCCCTGCGGGAGCGCAGGGCACCCCTCGCGGCGCCTGCGAATGCCGGTCGGAAACGGCCCTTCGCCGACCGAGCGCCGGACCAGTCCAGGCAGAGCCCTCCACGGAGGAGACGATCCATGAACATCACTCGAATCCGCCGCTCCGTCCTCGCCGCCTCGGCGGCAGTGGTCTTTCCTGTAGCGCTGGGAATCGCCGCGCCGACGGCGTCCGCCGAAAGCGGCTCGCAGCCGTTCGGTCCGGGCTGTTCGTCCGTGCCGAAAGAAGGCACCGGCGGCCTGAACGACATGGCCAACGACCCGGTGGCCACCGCGGCCGCCAAGAACCCCGAGCTGGCGACGCTCGCCGCCGCGGTGAAGGCCGCCGGGCTGACCGACACCCTGAACCAGTCCCAGAACATCACGGTGTTCGCGCCGACCAACGCTGCGTTCGAGAAGATCCCGAAGTCGGATCTCAACGCCCTGCTGGCCAACACGGCCCAGCTGAAGAAGGTCCTCACCTACCACGTGGTGGACAAGAAGATCACGCAGAACGAGCTCGCGAAGGGCGACTTCAAGACCTTGGAGGGCAGCAGTATCACCACCTCCGGCTCGGGTGACTCCTTCACGGTGAACAACACCGCGAAGATCGTCTGTGGAGGCATCCCGACCGCGAACGCGACGGTGGAGCTCATCGACACCGTCCTGATGCCCAAGTAGCGGGCGGCCACGGCGGGTGGGCAGCGGTCGTCGCAGCCCACCCGCCACCGGGGTCAGGGCCGTTCGGTTCTTCTCGCTGCACGCACGCCGACCGGGGCGGAGATTCGCGTTGCACGTCGCCGCCGCCTCCGCACCGTGCGCGGGAGGGCGGCCGGGCGTGCCCGGTGCCTTGCCCGGAGAGCGCCGTGCCGGGGAGACGTGCTCCCCTCACCGTGAGGGCACCGGGACCGACCGCGTCCGAAGGCGCCGCGTCGGGGCGTCCCCTAGCATCTCGCGTGATGGCCGGGACCGACGGTCGGCATACGGAACGGCGGATCAGCGGTGGAGCAGCACGAGGGAAGAACAGCACGGCAGGCGGACGACGACCGGTGGTCCAGCCGGCTGCACCAGGTCTGGCGTGACGCCGACACGGCGCAGGACGTCACCGGGCTCGCCGATTCCCTCTCCGGCGTGCTGCTCGGTATGCCCGGCGTGCTGGCCGTCGTGAGCACCCGTTGGAGCGGTGGGACGCTGCACTCACTGCGCAGCGTCACCCTGGCGGAGCCGAGACCGGAATCCCTCCCGTGCGGTGGGGACTACGGCCCGTCCGCCGCCGCCGGGGCGCCGGACGGTGGGCCCGTCGTCACGGTTCACGAGGTGTCGGAACTGGACGGCGCCCTGCCGCACGTCCGGATTCTGGTGGCAGCCGGTGCGCGGAGTGCGGCCGAGTGCGCCGTGCCGCTGGGGCAGGGCGGCTGGGCTTCGTTCTCGGTCGGCACCGCGGACCGGGAAACGGCCGACGTGACGCTGCGAACCCGGCTGAAGCAGGTGGCCGAGGTGACCATGGTGTGCGACCGGCGCATCCTCGCCCGGCGCAAGGACGAGTTGCGCCGGGTGAGCGACGCCTTCCTGGCGGAGGCGTCGTTGCAGATGGATTCGAGCCTCGACGTGGAACGGACGGTGCGGCGGGTGGCCCGGACGGCCGTACCCGCTGTCGCCGACGGGTGCGTCGTCCATCTCGGCCTTTCCGGCAGGCTGACTCCTGTCGCCTCGTCGCACATGGACGCGGCCGAGCAGCAGTGGCTCGGTGCGGTCGCGGCCCGGGACCACTGGCTCATGGAGGTGCTGCAGCGGGCCGTCGACCGTGGGGAGGGACTGGTGCTGCACGGCGAGGAGCTGGCAGGCGGGCCCTTCGGCCCGTCCTCGTCCGGGGCGGGGCATGCCGTGCGGGCGCTCAGCGTGAACCCGCTCACGGCGCGAGGACGTGCCCTGGGCACCCTGACGTTCCTCTACCGCCGGTTCGATCTGGCCGAGGAGGCGTCACGTTTCCTCGCCGACCTCGCGGACCGGGCCGCTCTCGCCATCGACACCAGCGTCCTGTACGAACAGCGGCGCCGGCACGTGGTCTCCCTCCAGCGGCATCTGCTGCCGAGAGCACTCCCGCAGATCGCGGGTCTCACCCTGAGCGCGGCCTACGAAGTGGGTGACATCGCGCTCGACGTGGGCGGTGACTTCTACGACGCCGTCCCGGGGGCGGAGGGCGGTGTGACGCTGCTCATCGGTGACGTCTGCGGCCGCGGGGCGGAGGCTGCCGCCCTCACCGGGCTGGCACGCCACACCTTGCGCACCCTGATCGAGGACGGCAGTACGCCGGAGCACGCGCTCGGACGGCTGAACCAGGCCTTGATGAGAGAGGGGACGTCCCGTTTCGTGACGGCTCTGGTCTCCGTGCTGGTGCCGGACGGGCAGGGATTCCAGCTGCGTTATTGGAGTGCCGGCCATGTGGCTCCTCTGCTGCGCCGCCGGAGCGGCGAGGTCGAGGAGCTCGCGGCCCACGGGGACCTGCTGGGCGTACTGGAGGACATCGAGTACGGATCGGGAGCGGCGTACCTGGCGCCGGGTGACGCGCTGGTGCTGTTCACCGACGGGGTGACCGAGGCGAGAGCGGCTGACGGGACGTTCTTCGAATCCCGCTTGGCGGACGCGGTGTCGCAGCGGGGGGAAGGGGCCGCTCCGGGGTTCGCCGAGCGGCTGGCGGCGGCCGTCGTCGCGTTCCGGGCGATGGACGCGGACGATATCGCCGTGCTCGTCGCACGAGCGGACGCGACCGCACCGGCGGGGGCAGCCGCGTGAGCGGGGACGGCCGCAGGGGCGGGGGCGGCCCCATGCCGGGAGACGACCGTATGCCCGGGGACGCCCCCATGCCCGGGGACGGCCGCACGCACGGGGACGGCCGCACGCACGGGGACGGGGACGCACGCACGCACGGAAACGACCGCACGGACGGGGGCGGCCCCATGCCCGGGGATGACCGCAGCGACGAGCGGAGCAGGGACATGGCCGCGGACGGCCGCACCGACGCGGGCAGCCACCCGGGCGGCGCGGGCGGCCGGACGGGCGGAGACGATCGCACCGGCCGAGGCGGGCGCACCGGCGGGCCGGCCGGGGATCCCTGGATCGACCAGGACTTCGTCTGGGTGGTCGAGGACTCGCCGGAGGACGCGGAGGCGATCCGGCGGGCACTCGGCCGCACTCATCCGGAACTGACCCTGCTGTTCACCGACCGGGGGGCCGGAGTCGCCGAGCGGCTGCTGGAAGCCACCCGGCGGCCCGGGCTCGTCCTCCTCGACCTGAAACTGCCCGGTCTCAGCGGAGCCGGGGTGCTCCGGTCCATCCGGGCCCTGCCCGAACTGAACGGCGTGACCGTGGTCGCCTTCACGTCCTCCACGGCTCCGGCGGAGGTCGACGCGACCTACGAGGCGGGCGCCGACAGTTACATCTACAAGCCGGTCAATTTCGAACTGTTCCGGACGGTGCTGAAGGGGGCCGTCGACTACTGGCAGAGCAGGGCGAAGGGCGGGGACGAGGGCCGCCCTCCCGCTCAGTCGCCACCTTCCTGACCCAGGGTGAAGTAGACGCTGGTCCCACGGCCCGGCTCACTTTCGAGCCACACCTCTCCGCCGTGCCGTTCGATGATCCGCTTGACGATCGAGAGGCCCACGCCGGAGCCCCCACCGCGTTCGTCGTGGCCGTGCAGCCTGCGGAACAGTTCGAACACCTCGTGCTGGAAGTCGGCCGGTACGCCGATGCCGTTGTCGCGGACCACCACGGCCTGCCGGGGGTCCCCGCCGGACGGCGTGCGCACTGTTTCGGCCAGGATCTCGACCGTACGGTCCTCTCGGTCGGCGGCGTACTTGGCGGCGTTCACCAGGAGGTTGACCAGGACCTCGTGGAGCCGGTCCTCATCGGCGTACACCGCGGGCAGATCACCCCGTACGACCCGGACGTGGGACTCGGTCAGGCGTTCACCCGCCACGTCCAGTGCCGAGTCCAGCACCCGGGTCAGTGGGACGCGGGCGCGGTGCAGCCCGCCCCGGCCCAGCCGGGCGAAGTGCAGCAGCGAGTCGAGCAGGCCGTCCATCCGGCCGGCCAGCCTCCGCATGGTGAGAAGCCGGCGGACGGTCGTCTCGTCGAGGTCTCCCGCGGCGTCCTCGAGGACGAAGGCCGCGGCGTTGGAGATCCCCCGCAGCGGCTCCTTGAGGTCATGGGCCGCCACATGGGCGAACGAGTCGAGGTCGGAGTTGATGACACGCAACTGCTCGTTGAGGGAGGCCAGTTGTGCCTCGTGCCGGAGGACGAGACCGGTCAGTGTGCGCCAGAGCTCCTGAGCTGTGGCGCGGTCGGTCGGTGTCCAGGGGAGGCTCCGTCCACGTATCACCGCACGGAAGGCGGCCCCCGACCCCCGTGGGGTCAGCCGTTCGCCTCGCGGGCCGACCCGGACGGGCCGGGACGGATCGGTGGCCCAGCGGCGGGCGGTGGGACGCTCCCTGCGGAACCAGGCGAGGAAGTCACCGGAGCGGCTCAGCGACACCATCAGGACCCCCGCCGGTCCGCCTACCGCCGTGCCATCCCCTCCGGACCGGTCCGGCTCTTCCGGTCCGCCGTCTTCCCCTGGGAGGTCCGGTGCCTCGGACAGACGGTCCGTCTCCCAGATCGCGCCCGGGGGCAGGTCCGCCGCGCGTGCCCGGAGGTACTCCAGCAGGGCGGGGGGACAACCCGTCCCGGTGGTGGTGCTGCGGCCGTTTCGGGAGAACACCGCGCCATCGGCGTTCAGCAGGCCCCTGAAGGCGTCGTCACCCGCCATCAGTGAGCGCTCCAGGTCGGACGTGAGCCGGGAGACGATCCGGTCGAGGCGCTCCCGGGACGCGCGGAGTGCCTCGGCGCGCTCCCGTTCCTCGACGACCGCCAGATGCAGGGAGAAGGCGACGCCGAAGAACTCGCACGCCGCACGCAGTTCGGGGGGAAACGTGACGGTGGTGTCTCCGTGGCAGGCGATCAGCCCCCAGAGTTCGCCCTCGCGGAGGACGCTCACCGACATCGACGAACGCACCCCGATGTTCCGCAGGTACTCCAGATGGAAGCCGGACACGGTGCGCAGGACGGAGTGCGACAGGTCCAGCGGCAGGCCCGAGTCCGCCCGTCGGCCGGGGTACAGCTCCACACCGGTGTCGTCCACGTCGGCGATCACCCGGATCCAGTTGTCGCGGTACAGCCGCCTCGCCTGGGGCGGGATGTCGCTGGAGGGGAACCAGAGCCCCAGCCAGGGCTCGTGACCTTCGGTGATCACCTCGGCGACCACCTCGCCCGGTCCGTCCTTCTCCTCCAAGCGGTACGCGACCACGCGGTCGAAGCCGGTCAGCGCCTGGACCTCCTGGGCGGCCGCCTGGCAGCACTCGGCCACCGTCGTCGCCGTCCGAAGCCTGGTCAGGGCCCGCCGCACCGCCTGGTAGTAGCCCGCGAAGTGCGGCAAGGCGACGGTTCGGGGCTCGTACTCCAGGATGATGTGGTGTCCCTGCCGGTGTGCGGTCACGTCGAACATCCGGGGGACGCCCCCCACGTCGACGGAGACGGGGAGCACCATGCTCGCGGTCTCCGGCCCGCCGCTGATCTCCAGAGCTTCGGCCCAGGCCTCCGGGGGCAGTACCCGGGCGACCGGCCCCCCGGTCAGCTCCCGGGGCTCGACCCCCAGCAGGCGTCCGGTGTTCAGGGCCGCGGTGTCCACGGTGCCGGTGGCGGCCTCCACCGCGAGCAGGGTGCCGTGGGACTGGATCCGGTTCAGCAGGTGAATGGGTTCCTGGTCGCATTCGCTGAGGTCGAAGCCGAGCGCGGCCGCGGCCTCGGCCTCCCTGTCCGGGTCCGGAAGGGACATCTTTTCTCCCTCGTACCGTGTTCTCGATCCGCCCGGCCCATCCCGTTCGGCCCGGCCGTCCGGTCCGCGAGATCCTTCCACGGCGCCCTGCGGTCAGGGGCCTCCGCGCGCGCGTGTCGTCACCCCCTGACCGTGGCGTCGCACCGGCCGACGGGTGAGCGGGGTGACCGGCGGGTGAGGAACAGCCGCTCCGACCGCCGGCCCCCGAACCGGTGCCGTCCGGCCTCCTGGTCCGGGCCTGCCGCTGTCCGGCCTCCTGGTCCGGGCCCGCCGCTGTCCGGGACAATGAGCGAGCGGAGAGATGACGGGCCCAGGGGAGGGACCATGACGGAGGACCGGGGGACGACGGGTGCCGCGCCGGGTGCGGGCGGTCTGCCGGGGCCGCTCGTCGGCACGGACTGGCTCGCCGGCCGGATGACGGAGGGCGGCCCGGTGGTCCTCGATGCCTCGGTGGGGGCTCACCGTGCGGTGGGGCGGCGGATTCCGGGAGCCCGCCGGTTCGACATCGACGGTGCGCTGTCCGACGGGTCGGGGCCCCTGCCGCACACCATGCCCGGTGCCGGGCGGTTCGCCGAGGAGGTGCGGGCCCTCGGTGTCGACGGCACGGACACGGTCGTCGTCTACGACACGGCGGGGATCTACTCCAGCGCCCGCGCCTGGTGGATGCTCCGGGCGATGGGTTTCGACCGGGCCGCCGTGCTCGACGGCGGCCTGCCCGCGTGGGAGGCCGCCGGGCTGCCGGTGGAGGACCGCGAGCCCGAGGACACCAGGCGCACCGGGGACTTCGAGGCCTGTCCGCGCGCCGGGCTGCTCGTGGACAGCGGCGCGGTCGTGGCCGCTCTGGCCGACCCGGGAGCGGCCGTCCTGGACGCCCGCTCCCGTGAGCGGTTCGCGGGTACGGCGGCCGAACCGCGGCCCGGTCTGCGGGGCGGCCACATGCCGGGCGCCCTCAATCTGCCCTTCGGCGAGATCCAGCGGGACGGCCGGATGCTTCCGCCGCGCGAACTGCGGCGTCTGTACGAGGCGCTGGCGGGCGACCGCCGCCGGCTCGTCGTCAGCTGCGGGTCGGGGGTCACCGCCTGCGTCCTCGCGCTCGGCGCCGAACTCGCGGGCTACGAGGAGGTGTCGGTGTACGACGGGTCGTGGAGCGAGTGGGGCCGGCCGTCATCTCTTCCGGTGGTCACGGGCCCGTAGGAGGAACGTCCTGCGCTCCCACCCGGTCGAGGTGGCCCCGCGCGGGGGCCCGGAACCGGGCTGTCCGTACGGGAGCGCGAGGTGCCGGCCCTGATGGCGGAGGGCCGGTCGAACGCCTCCGTCGCCGAGGCGCTGACGGCCGGTGAGGGTACGGTCAGCAAGCACGTCGGCTCGATCCTCACCACGCTCGACCTGACCCTGACCGACGCGACGAACCGGCGGGTCCTGGCCGTCCTGGCCTAACTCCGGAAGTAGCCCCCGGACGCAGCCTCCAGGTCAGCCCGCGAGCCGCGCCACCAGTGCCGCCGCCTCGTCCAGCGCCGCTGTCTCCTCCGCCGTGAGCCGGGGATCCGCCGCCCGGCGGGCGACGGCCGCCGCGAGGGAACCGGCCGGGACGCCACCGTCCTCGGCGAGCCGGGACAGCAACTCCGCGAGGAGCTCCCGGGCCCGCTCGCCCCCGGCGGCCGACGGGGCGAGGGCGGCCTGGGCGACGAGCAGCGAGGACATGGCACGGTCCAGAGCCGGCCGTCCCTCGGCCGCCGCGCACCAGTCGACGACGACGGCCCCGCCCGGTGCCAGCACCACGTTCTCCGGCCGCAGGTCCAGGTGCAGGATCCGGTCCTCCGGGTCCTGGGAGAGGCGCGGCGGGATCGCGTGGAGCTCCCGCAGGAGCCCTGCGAGCAGTGTGCCGCCCTCAGGGGCGCCCAGCGTGCCCGCCGACAGGGCCTCGGCCAACGTCGGACCGGTCAGCCGCTGCGTCACCAGGTCCGTCGGCAGCGGCGCCTCACCGGGCGGGCCGATGCGGGGGACCGGGAAGCCGGAGGCCGAGAGGTACGACAGCACCGCGAGTTCGTCGACGCTGTCGGCGTCGCGGCGGTAGCGGCGCAGGACCCAGGGGCCGTCGAGTGCGTACACATCGGCGGTGCGTCCCGAAGCCAGCAGAGGGCCTATGTGCATGGGAGGAAACCTACCCGGGCCACCGTGCGCGGGGGAGTCGTCAGCGCGTGCGGACGTCCTCGGCCCGGCCCGGGGAACCGCTCCCTGGCGGTCCGGTCCCGCCGTCGGCAGGGACCCGGCCACCGTGGAGGCCCGGACTCCGGTCGGCGCGTGGGTGATCCCGGCCGGCCGGAGGTACACGGGGCGGGACGTCAGGGCCCCCGGCCACGAGGCCGGGGGACGGTCCAGGGGCCGGGGAGCGCCGCTGCCGGGCCCCGCGTCCGGGAGCCGGGTGGACAGGCGGCAGCCACCCGGAGTGGCCACCTCCCGGGCCGGGCTTCCGCCCGCCCCGGGCCGTGACACCGCTCGGTGGTTTCCGGCCCGTCACCGCAAAGACAGCGTCACTTGGCCTCCGCATAGCGCTCGACGACCGCCGTGGTGAACGGGAACCGCACCGGGGTACGCCCGAACGCCACCCGCCCCGCCAGCTCCCCGGCCTCCCGGATCGCCTCCACGACCGCCTCCGCCTCCTCGGCCGGACAGTGCACGATCACCTCGTCGTGCTGGAAGAACACCAGCTCGGCCCGCATCCCCGCGGCGAACAGCGTCCGCCGCAGCGCCGCCAGGAGCAGCAGCGCCCAGTCGGCCGCGCTGCCCTGGACGACGAAGTTGCGGGTGAAGCGGCCCCGGGCCCGGGCGTCCGTCGAGGCATAGCCGGGCGTGAACCCGTACGCCCCGGAGCCCTCCCCCGGCGGCGGGCCCGCGCCCGCCTGCGGGATGCCGGCCTCCCCGTCCTCCCCGGCACCCGCCGCGGGCGGGCTGGTACGGCCGAGCCAGGTGCGGACCAGCCGGCCCTCCTCGCCCGCCTTCGCCGCGTCGTCGACGTAGGCGACGGCCTGCGGGAAGCGCCGCCGCAGCGCCGCGAGATTCTTCAGCCCGTCGCCCGACGTCTGCCCGTAGACGGCGCCCAGCAGCGCCAGCTTGGCGTGGTCGCGGTCGCCGTGGAACGCCCGGTCGGACAGGGCCGTGTACAGGTCACCCTCATGCCCCGCCACCTCCATCAGCCCCCGGTCGCGGGAGATCGCCGCCAGCACGCGCGGCTCCATCTGGTCGGCGTCCGCCACCACGAGGCGCCAGCCCGCGTCGGCGACGACCGCCTGCCGCATCACCTTGGGGATCTGCAGGGCGCCACCGCCGTTGGTCGTCCAGCGGCCGCTGACGGTGCCCCCCGGCAGGTACCCGGGGCGGAAGCGGCCCTCGCGCACCCAGTCCTGGAGCCAGCTCCAGCCGTGCGCGGTCCAGATGCGGTACAGCTTCTTGTAGCGGATCAGCGGCTCGACCGCGGGGTGGTCGATCCCTTCCAGCTCCCACCGCCGGGTCGACTTCACCTTGATCCCGGCCTGCGCGAAGGCCCTCACCACATCGGCGGGCAGATCGGGGCGCACCCGTCTGCCGAACGCCGCCGACACCTCCTCCGCCGCCTCGGCCAGCCTGCGCGGCTCGCCCCCGCCCGCGTACCGCTCGCCCAGCAGACCGTCCAGCACCTCCCGGTGCACATCGGCCCGCCAGGGCAGGCCTGACCTGTTCATCTCTGCGGCGACCAGCATCCCGGCCGACTCCGACGCCGTGAGCAGGCGCATCCGGTCCGGGTGGGTGGTCGCGTCATGGCGGCGCAGCTGCTCCGCGTAGACGTCGAGCAGCGCGTCGAAGGGCAGGCCCGTGCCCGAAGGCGGCTCGAAGAGGGAGGACTGGGCGCCGGGCTCCGCCGGGCGGGGCGGCGGGTCGGCCGGCGCCGGTGCGTCGCGCAGCCGTGCCCAGGCGGCCGCGGCGGAGCGGGGTTCCCCGAGCCGTCCCTCGTGGCCGAGCAGCAGCAGCTCGGCGCACTCGACGTCATAGCACCGCTCGACGCGCACGCCCGCGGCGAGGAGGCGGGGGTAGACCTCCGCCGTCGACCGCCAGACCCAGCGGGTCACGCCCGGGCGGGAACGGACGGACTCGACGAGATCGGGCTCGGTCAGGACCGGGCCGCCGGGCAGGCCGTCCCGACCCAGCGGCACGAGGAGTGCGGCGCCCGCCTCGGCGGGGGCCAGGGCCCAGCGTCCGGTCATGCTCCGAGTCTGGCACCCGGCACCGACAGCGCCCCGGGACCGAGGTGCCCCGGGGCGAATGCCGCACGGGCCGCCCGCCGCCTACCCTGACCTGATGGAACCGGTGATCGACCAGGCATGCGCGGCGGCCCTCTACACGGACGACGACGCGGGCCTCGACACAGGCGCCTCCTTGCTCGCCGCCGACCCCGCGGCCGACGAGGAGCTGCACCGCCGGGGCGAGGAGTTCGTCCGCCGCGCCTGGGCCCGCGGCTGGCAGCCGGCCGACGTCGTACGGATCGTCCGGCGCGAGCTGGACGAGACCGGGGCCGGGCTCGCCGCCGCGCTGATCACCGCGGAGACCGCGGGGTACGCGCAGCTGCCGCCCCGCTGGGCCGGCCAGCTCGCCGAACTGCCCTCCCCGGCGCCCCGCAACCGTCCCGACCGCTTCACGTACGCCTCCGCGCTGCTGGAGCTGTACCGCCTGCTGCTGCGGCTCCCCGCCGTCGAGCCGGTCGGCCCGCCGCCCGGCACGGCGGCCGACGGCCGGCACCGGCCGCCCGTCCACGGCGAGCCCCGCATGCTCACCCGGATCCGCGCCCTGCTCGCCAAGGCCGAGGCGACGGGCTTTCCGGAGGAGGCGGAGGCGCTCACCACGAAAGCGCAGGAGCTGATGGCCCGGCACAGCATCGACGAGGCCCTGCTCGCCGCCCGTACCCACAGTGCCGAGACCCCGGGCGCCTGCCGGATCGGGATAGATGCCCCGTACGAGAGCGCCAAGGCCGTCCTGCTCGACTCGGTCGCCTCGGCCAACCGGTGCCGGGCCGTGTGGAACAGCGACCTCGGCTTCACCACGGTCGTCGGTTTCGAGCCGGATCTGGAGGCCGTGGAGCTGCTGTTCACCTCCCTGCTGGTGCAGGGCACAGCCGCGATGACGAAGGCGGAGGCCGGTCAGCGGGCCGGCGGCCGCAGGAGGACGAAGACGTTCCGGCAGTCCTTCCTGATGGCGTACGCCCAGCGCCTCGGCAGCCGGCTCGCCGCGGACACCGCACGCGTCACCGCGGAGGCCGGTTCCGGCGCCCGTACGGGGGAGGCGGAAGGGCGCGGAGCCGCCGACGGTCTGCTGCCGGTGCTGGCGGCCCGGGACGTCGCCGTCACCGACACGGCGGAGCGGATGTTCCCGAGGACCACCACCGCCCGGGTGCGCGGGATCACGGACGCCGAGGGGTGGGCCCACGGGACGGATGCGGCGGACCGGGCCCGGATGGGCGGAGGGGAACCGCGGATCGGCCGGTAGAGCGTGACCGGCGGCGCGGTGGTGGGGCGGCCGGCCGGTGGGACCCCTTCACCGGGCGGCCGGTGGGGTCCTTGCGCCGGGCGGTGTCCGGCGGCGCGTGCCGGAGGGCCACGGCCGGGACGGCGGTTGCGGTGCTGTGCCCGGCGGGTGGGTGTCCGGCGGTTCGGCGGCCCGGATGACTACGGCGGGTGGGGGCGGTTCGGCCTCCGCCGGGGGTGCCTGTTTCCCGGGGCGGAGGCGGACGGCGGATGCGCGAGGACCGCGGCCGGTGGCGGCGGTCCGCCCTCCGCCTCGCGGGCGGTGTTCCCACGCCGCGTGCCCATCCACCGCCGACGCGGCCCGGCCCGTACGCTCGGCCCATGGGCTGGTTCCGGGCGCTGAAGGAGACCGCCCGCTCGGGGCTGACGGTCGAGCGGCAGCGGCTGGAACCGCTCGTCGCGCTGCGGGGCGCGGCGGGCCTCGCCCTCGTCGTGGGGGTGAGCCTGGCCCTGTTCGGCCCCGTCATCGCGGCCGGTTCGGCGTTCGGCGCGTTCCAGGCGGCCACCGCCGGCTTCCAGCGCAGCTGGCGCCCGCGGCCGGTGCTCGCCCTGCTCTCCGGCAGCAGCCTCGCCGTGTCGACGTTCGTCGGGTACGTCACCGTCTCGCACACCGTGCTGTTCCTTGTCGTGCTGGCGGTGTGGACGTTCGCCGCCGGGATGTGCTGGGCCGCGGGCCCGACGGGCGGCATCATCGCGGCCTCCAACGTGGCGATCATGCTCGTCACGATCACCCTCCCCACCTCCGTCGCCGACGCCGCGGTGCACGGCGCCGTGATGGCGCTCGGCGGGCTGGTCCAGGCGGTGCTGATCGTCCTGTTCCCGGTACGCAGATGGGGCGCCCAACGCGACGCGCTCGCCGACGCCCTGGCCGCCGAGGCCGACTACGCCCGCCGTCTGCGCCACGACCCGACCGTGCACTTCGACCCCGTTCCGCTGATGACGGCCCGCAGCGCGGCCGCCGTCACCCCCCGCCAGGCCCGCCGGCGCCCCGCCGAACTGCACGGGGCCCGCGGGGTCGCCGAACGCCTACGGCCGGTGCTGGCCTCGCTGGCCGACCCGGCCCTGGGCGTGCCCGCCGAAGGGCTGGAGCGTGCCTGGGTGCGCGAGATGCTGGCCGCCACCGGCTCCGTGCTGGACGCGGCGGCCACCGCCGTGCGGCACGGGGAGCCGGTGCGCATCGCCCCGACCGACCTCGGTGTCCTGCGGACCCCCGACAACGAGGTGATCCTCGTCGGACCCGCCCGGCGCGCCGCCGACCGGCTCAACGTGCTGCTCGCCGACGTCATCGACATCGCCGAGGGCGCGGGCACCCGTGGCCCGGCGGACCACACGGGGCAGGCCCGCCGGCGCCCCGGTCTGCTGCGGATGGTCCCCGTGGTGCTGGCGGCCATGCGGCGGGAGCTGCACCGCAGGTCACCGATCCTCCGCCATGCCGTCCGGGTCTCGGTGGTCGCCGCCGCCGGATACCTCCTGGGGGCCGCACTGCCGTTCGGCCACGGCTACTGGGCCCCGATGGCGGCCGTCATGGTGATGCGGCCGGACTTCTCCCAGACCTACTCCCGCTCCGTGGCCCGGTTCGGCGGCACCGTCGTGGGGGTGGCCCTCGCCACCGGCATCGTCCAGGCGGTCAGGCCCGGCGTGACGGTCGCCGCGGGCCTCGCGATCTGCTGCGCCTTCCTTCTGTACATGCTGGTGAACACCGGGTACGTGGTCGGGCAGGCATGCGTCTCCGCCTATGTCGTGTTCCTGCTCGGCATGGCAGGCGACGACTGGGCGCAGACCGTACCCGAACGGGTCGTCCTCACCCTGATCGGCGGGCTGCTCGCGATGGTCGCGTACGCCGTGTACCCGGCCTGGGAGACCCCGCGGCTGCGGAGCCGGCTCGCCGACTGGCTGACCACGGACGGCCGGTACGCGGCCACGGTCCTGGACCACTACGCCGATCCGGCCACCGCCGACCTGGAGGACGTGCGCTCCGCGCTGCTCACCACCCGGGAGGCCCGGGTGGCCTGGCAGGAGGCGCTGGAGAGGGCTCGGCACGAGCCGGTACGGCACCGGGGCATCTCCAGAGGAGCGGCCGACGACGCCCAGCAGGCGCTCGCCCAGCTCGGGCGCGTCGCGATGCTCCTGGAGGCCCATCTGCCCGCCCGCTCGGCCGATCCCCTGCCGGGGGCGGCGGGGCTGGCGGAGGCCCTGCGCACGGCCACCGAGCAGGGCGCGAAGGCGGTGCGCGAGCGCCGTGTGCCGGACTGGGAGCCGGTCCGCCGGGTGATCACCGCCTGGGACGTGCCGGAAGAAGGCCCGGAAGCGGCCCCCGTCCCCGGGCCGTTCGTACGGAGCGGTGCGGTCCTGCTCCTCCGGGCGCTGGAGGACTTCTCCCGTGCTCTGGAGGGCGGGGCGGACCCGGACCGGCGGAAGAACGGCTCGCCCTGAGTGCCCGTCACAGCCGGCCGGGGCCGCGGGTGCCGGGAGGAGCCGCCGGTGTTACCGTCGGTAGACATCGGGGTGGGCTCCGTCGGCCGGTGCCGTGATCCACGGCGGAAATGACGGCGGCCCTATCGGTGTGACGGAATAACTCCCTTGTACGGGAGCCGAATAGGCGCGACGCTCGTCTCCCTTCCCTAGTGACCGGGGAAGGGGCGGGGCAGAACACGGGGCAGCTGTAACCATTCGGGTACCGCGCGTGCACGTGCATCTGCTCCTGCATCTGCATATGAACACAGCTATGATCCGAGCTAGTTGACACTTGCACCTTGCAACTCGGGGAGCGTCCTGTGCACCACGTGTACAACGGCATGGCGGCCACAGAGCTTCGCGGAGTCGTCTGGCAGAAGAGCAGACACAGCAACTCCCAGGGATCCTGTGTGGAGTTCGCGAAACTTCCCGGCGGGAATGTGGCGATGAGGAACTCGCGCCACCCCGACGGGCCCGCCCTCGTCTATACGCCGGCGGAGATAGAGGCGCTGCTGCTGGGCGTCAAGGACGGGGAGTTCGACCATCTGGCCGTGGACGGCTGACCGTGCTCGCGCACGGCTCGCGCACCGCGGGCCCGCAGCGCGCAGGCGGCACCGGCAGCCCGGGCGGCAGCGCGGTGCCCTGACCGCGGCCGCCGGGACACCGGCCGGACGGCCGGCCTCCGGGAGTCGGTGGCACCTTCGAGAGGCATGGACACGTCAGGGCACGAGCTCCCCTGCCGGGCGGCCCGTGATCGCGCCCTCGCCCGCGTCGGTCAGCCGGAACAGCGCCCACACCACCTTCCCGCGCGGCGTGGCACAAGGGTCCCCGGCCGGCGCGAACGACGGGTGCCAGCCCCAGGAATCGGCGAACGACTCCACCAGGAACAGCCCTCGGCCCGACTCGGCGGAGTCCGCGGCGTGCCCGGCCACCGGGCCGTCCTCGCTGGGGTCACGCACGGCGCAGACGAGCCGTGAGGTCCAGCGCATCAGGTGCAGGCGCACCGGGCGGTCGTGGCGCTCGTGGGCGGGATCGGCCGGCAATGCGTGCCGCAGTGCGTTGGTGACCAGCTCGGACACCACGAGAGCCACGTCGTCGAAGCGGTCGCAGAGATCCCAGGAGGTCAGGGTGGTGCGGGTGAACTTCCTGGCACCGCCCACCGCTTCGTACCGGGACGGCAGCGCACAGGTGGCCGAAGCGGCGACCGCCGAGGGGTCGATGGGTGGAAGCCCTCGCCGTAACGGCTCGAGCATCGTCGATCCATTCGTCCCCATACGAGGCACTCCCGGGAATCGCGGCTGTGGCGGCACTGCTGGTAACGGCACCGCGAGGGGGTACAGCGGCACAACACGATCGAGCACGCAGGTGCGCGAGGACCATGGTTCCGAATGCGCAGAGCAGATGCAAGGGCAGATGCACGTGCAGGCGCCGGACGTGCCCGGTAGCGTGGGGTTCTGACTCATTTATTCCGGTGATCGATGGGGAAGCTTTTCGGAACTCTTGCCATTTCCGTAATCGAATGAGTACGCGCTGAAGCGTTTTGGTGGCAGAATCCGCCTCCGGGGTTCGGGGGGACCCCGGTGCACGGGAAGCGATGGGGAGGGTTGGACCAGTGCCGGCAGGCGAGTCGAGTGGATCTGTGGTGCGGCGCATCCTGCTGGGCTCACAGCTCAGGCGGCTGCGCGAGTCGCGCGGCATCACGCGTGAGGCGGCCGGCTACTCCATCCGTGCCTCCGAATCGAAGATCAGCCGCATGGAGTTGGGACGCGTGAGCTTCAAGGCCAGGGACGTCGAGGACCTGCTCACGCTGTACGGAGTCACGGACGAGACGGAGCGGGATTCGCTCCTCGGTCTGGCGCGTGAGGCCAATGTGGCGGGCTGGTGGCACAGTTACGGCGACGTGCTGCCCGGCTGGTTCCAGACGTACATCGGTCTGGAGGGAGCGGCCTCGCTCATCCGGATCTACGAAGTCCAGTTCGTCCACGGTCTGTTGCAGACCGAGGCGTACGCCCACGCCGTCGTGGAGCGCGGTATGCGCGGAGCCCCGGCGGCCGAGATCGACCGCCGCGTCGCGCTGCGGCTGGAGCGCCAGAAGGTGCTGGTCTCCGAACGGGCCCCCCGCTTCCACGCGGTCCTCGACGAGGCGGCCCTGCGCCGCCCTTACGGAGACCGTGCGGTGATGCGGGCGCAGTTGCGGCACCTCATCGACATGTCGGAGCACCCCAACATCACCCTCCAGGTGATGCCCTTCAGTTTCGGCGGCCATGCGGGCGAGAGCGGAGCATTCACGATGCTGCGTTTCCCGGAGTCCGATCTGTCGGACATTGTCTATCTGGAGCAGCTGACAAGCGCGCTCTATGTGGACAAGCCGGAGGAAGTCGCCCAGTACGAAAAGGCCATGACCCGGCTCCACGAAGACAGTCCCGGACCCGAAGAGAGCCGGGATCTTCTCCGTGGACTTCTCCAACTCATCTGATTCGCCAGTACGATGACGTACCTACAGGAGTCCGCGCCTGCAGTGAGGGATTGAAGGGATTGCATGTCCTTCTTCAATGAACTGGCCCACCAGTACATCGACGGCGAGTGGCTGAACGGCAGCGGCTCGTGGGACATCATCGATTTCAATCCCTACAACGGGGAAAAGCTCTGCTCCGTCACCGTGGCGACGGCCGCGGAGGTCGATCTCGCCTATCGCGCCGCCCGGCGCGCGCAGCGCGAGTGGGCCGCGGTACCGCCGCACCGGCGCCGGCACGTCCTCGAGAACGCCGAGCGTGTCGTCGGGGAACGTGCGGACGACATCGTCGAAATGATCATCGACGAACTCGGCGGTACCCGTTTCCGGGCCGAGTACGAGGTGCGGGCCGCCCGGGACTTCCTCCGTGCGGCGGCCGGGCTGGCACTCCGTCCTGAGGGTCTTCTGCTGCCCTCCGCCGTGGACGGCAAGGAGAACCGGCTCTACCGGATGCCCGTCGGCGTCGTGGGCGTCATCAGCGCCTTCAACTTCCCTTTCCTGGTCACCATGAAGACCGTGGCCCCCGCTCTGGCGCTCGGCAACGCGGTCGTGGTGAAACCTCACCAGAACGCCCCGGTCGTCGGCGGCGGACTGGCGGCCAGGATATTCGAGGACGCCGGGCTGCCCGCCGGACTGCTGAACGTCCTGATCACCGACAGCGCCGAGATCGGTGACACGTTCATCGACCACCCGGTGCCCAAGGTGATCTCCTTCACCGGTTCGGACCGGGTCGGCCGGCATATCGCCGCGACCGCCGCCGGCCTGTTCAAGAAGACCATCCTCGAACTGAGCGGCAACAGCGCGCTGGTCGTGCTGGAGGACGCCGACATCGACTACGCGGTCCGGGCGGCCGTCTTCAGCCGCTTCCTCTACCAGGGCCAGGTCGGCATGGCCGCCAATCGCATTCTGGTGGACCGGTCCGTGGAAGCGGAGTTCACCGAGCGGTTCACCGCCGAGGTGTCCGCCCTCCAGGCCGGTGACCCGCGCGATCCGGACACCAGGATCGGCCCGGTCATCAGCGAGTTCCAGGCCGACGCGCTCACGGCGCTGGTCGAGGAGGCACTGGCCTCCGGCGCCACCGCGCTCGTCCGGGGGCGTACCCGCGGCAGTCTCGTCGAGCCGACGGTGCTGACCGGGCTGCCCCACGGCTCGCCGCTGCTGACGCAGGAGATATTCGGCCCCGTGGCCCTGCTGATGCCGTTCGAGGGCGAGGACGACGCCGTCCGCATCGTCAACGACAGCCCCCACGGCCTGAGCGGGGCCGTGCACACGGCGAACACCGAGCGGGGCGTGCGGTTCGCCCGGCGCATCACGAGCGGGACGTTCCACGTCAACGACTCCACCGTCCAGGACGACCCGCTGGCCGCGTTCGGCGGCGAGAGGATGTCCGGCACGGGCCGGCTGAACGGCGAGGCCGCCGTGGAGGCCTTCACCACCCGGCAATGGATCTCGGTTCAGCACGGGCGGACGGACTTCCCCTTCTGAGTTCCGGCGTCGAGGCCGGTGACCGACCCGCCGGGTCCGTGCGGTGACCGGGCAGGCGGCACCGAGCGCTCCGCCGTGCGCCCGGTTCCCGGAGGAGAGCTGCTCGGAGCGCTCGCTGCGTGGGGAGGACGGCCTTCGATCCGGTCGCCGAGGACGCGGGATACCCTGATCACACTTGTTGACAAGGGTGGGGGTGGTATGTCCGCGATCCGGCTCCTCGTCCTCGGTGCCGTACGCCAGCACGGCCGCGCGCACGGCTATCAGGTCCGTAACGACCTGGAGTACTGGGGCGCCCACGAGTGGTCCAACGCCAAGCCGGGTTCGATCTACCACGCGCTCAAGCAGATGGCCCGGCAGGGGCTGCTCGTGGCGCACGAGACCGCCCCTTCCACGGCCGGGGGCCCGCCCCGCACGGAGTACGAGATCACCCGGAAGGGCCACGAGGAGTTCCTGGCCCTGTTGCGCACGGCCCTGACCTCCTACGACCAGGGTATGGACGTGCTCTCGGCGGGCATCGGGTTCATCGTCGACCTGGAGCGCGCCGAGTCGGTGTCGCTGCTCCGGGAGAGGGTCGCCGCCATCGAGGGCTGGCGGGCCTCGGTCACGGAGCACTACACGCCCGCCGAGGGCCCGGAGGCGCTCGGGCACATCGGCGAGATCATGCGCCTGTGGGTCCACACGGCGGACGCGGGAGCCGAGTGGACCCGGGGTCTGATCGCCCGGATCGAGGCGGGGGCGTACACGTTCGCGGGGGAGGGCGAGCCGTTCGTGGGGGTTCTCCCGGAAGGCCGGGAGAACCCCTACGCGACGGGTGTCCCCGACCCGGGCGACGACGGCTGAGCCGCGTCCCCGTCGCCGGCCGGAGGTCAGTGGTGGAAGGCCGTCCGGGTCCCCCGGTTGCTCGTCATGGGGTGGGGTTGCGACCGCAGTTCCGGCAGGAGCCTGCGCAGATCCTCCAGCAGGAGCTCCGCGAGGTCCGAGGAGAACCCGTTGCGGCACACCACCCGCAGGACCGAGAGGTCCTGGCGGTTGGCGGGGAAGGTGTAGGCGGGCACCAGCCAGCCGCGTTCGCGCAGCCGCCTCGACACGTCGAAGACGTCGTAGGCCCGGACGTCGGGGGCGGTCGTCAGGGTGAACACCGGGAGTTCGTCGCCCCGGCTCAGCAGCCGGAAGTCGCCCAGGGACTCGATGCGCCGGGCGAGTCCGACCGCGATGTCCCGCGACGCCTGCTGGACGGCCCGGTAGCCGTTCCGTCCGAGTCGCAGGAACGTGTAGTACTGCGCCACCACCTGTGCGCCCGGCCGGGAGAAGTTCAGTGCGAAGGTCGGCATGTCGCCGCCCAGGTAGTTGACCCGGAAGACCAGCTCTTCGGGGAGCTCGGCCGATGAGCGCCACAGGGCCCACCCCACGCCCGGGTATACGAGGCCGTACTTGTGGCCCGACGTGTTGATCGAGGAGACCCGCGGGAGCCGGAAGTCCCAGGCCAGTTCCTCGTCGAGGAAGGGGGCGATCATCGCCCCGGACGCGCCGTCCACATGGACGGGGATGTCGAGCCCCGTGCGCTCCTGGAGCTCGTCGAGAGCGGCACAGAGGTCGGCGATCGGCTCGTAGGAGCCGTCGAAGGTCGAGCCGAGGACGCCGACGACACCGATGGTGTTCTCGTCGCAGAGGTCGGCGGCCGCCCGCGGGTCCAGGTGGAAGCGATCACCCTCCATCGGCACCTGGCGGGGCTCCACCTCCCAGTACGTGCAGAACTTGTCCCAGCACACCTGGACGTTGATGCCCATGACGAGGTTGGGCCGGGCGGTCGCCGGGTAGCGGTCGGCGTTCCTGGCCGACCAGCGCCGCTTGAGCGCCAGACCCGCCAGCATGCAGGCCTCGCTGGATCCGGTGGTCGAACAGCCGACCGCGGCCGCCGGGTCGGGGGCGTTCCAGAGGTCGGCGAGCATCGCCACACAGCGCCGTTCCAGCTCGGCGGTACGCGGGTACTCGTCCTTGTCGATCATGTTCTTGTCACGGCACTCGGCCATGAGCACACCGGCCTGGGGCTCCATCCAGGTGGTGACGAACGTCGCCAGGTTGAGCCGGGCGTTGCCGTCGAGCATCAGCTCGTCGTGGACGAGCCGATAGGCGGTCGAGGGTGGCAGCGGACCGTCGGGAAGGCGGTGGGTGGGCGGTGCCGCCGACATCGGCGCGGCCGGGTCCGCCTCCCCGAAGAACGGGTTGAGGGCGAGTCTTCGGTGTTCCTCGGACCGTGCGCGGCCGTGCGATCCCTGGTGGAGCGGCATCGGAGTGGTTCCCTTCAGTTCCCGGCCGCGAGGCCTGTCTTGAGGGCCCGGGTGAATCTCACGACCCGCTGGGCCTGGACGCGGGCGGCGGTCAGGGTCACCTCGCCGACCGGGATGTCGCCCTGACCCGACACGTGCGAGGTGCCGTAGGGGTTGCCGTCGGTGAACTTCGACGGGTCGGTGTAACCGGGGGTGACCAGGATGCCGCCGAAGTGGTGGACCGTGTTGTAGAGGGCGAGCAGCGTGGACTCCTGGCCGCCGTGCGCCGTGCTGCTGGCGGTGAAGCCGCTGTACACCTTGTCGGCGAGCTGTCCCGCCTGCCAGAGGCCGCCCAGGGTGTCGAGGAACTGCTTGAGCTGGGCGGTGACGTTCCCGTACCGGGTCGGCGTGCCGAGGATCACCGCGTCGGCCCAGACCATGTCGTCCGGTGAGACCTCGGGGATGTCGGCGGTCGCCTCGGCGTGGGCGGCCCAGGCGGGGTTGGAGTCGACGGCGGCCTGCGGGGCGAGCTCGGCGGCCTTGCGCAGCCGCACCTGCGCACCGGCCCGCTCCGCGTCCCCGGCGATGGCCTTGGCGATCGTGGAGATGGTGCCGGTGGACGAGTAGTAGACGACGGCGAGGTTCACGGACGTGGGCATGGAAGTCTCCGGGGGAGGTGAGGGAGGGGCGGCCGAGGCGTGGGAGGGTTCAGGACCTGCTGACGACGGCCGCGGTCCCGTAGGCGCAGATCTCCGTGCCCACGTCGGCCGCCTCGCTGACGTCGAAGCGCGTCATCAGCACCGCGTTGGCGCCGCGCGCCCTGGCCTGCTCGACGAGCCGCTCCAGGGCCTGGTTGCGGGTCTCGACCAGGGTCTTGGTCAGACCCTTCAGCTCTCCGCCCACCAAGGACTTCAGGCCGGCGCCGATCTGGCTGCCGATGTGCCGCGACCGCACGGTCAGCCCGAAGACCTCACCGATGACCTGGGTCACCTGGTGGCCCGGGATGTCGTTCGTCGTGACGACCAGCACGTCCGCCTGCGGTGGCTGGCCGCCGCCGTAATCCTCAATGCCCATGACGTGGCACCTCCTGGGGTCAGCCTCACCCCGGTTCGGGCCGTGCGCATCATTGGCTACGCCACTGGAACCCAGAGTCGTTCCGGGGCGTTGATAGCTTGGGGCGGCCACGCAGCCGCCATCGATCGATCCTGGAGCCCGGACCCTTGAATACGCTTGCGCTCGGACCGAGCTGGCTGGACCCGGATTACCTGCTCAACACCTTCGGGCTTCCCGGCCTGCTGCTCATCGTCTTCGCCGAGTCCGGCCTGCTGATCGGCTTCTTCCTGCCCGGCGACTCCCTGCTGTTCACCACGGGCCTGCTGGTGACGACGGGAGACCTGAAATACCCGCTCTGGCTGGTCTGCACCCTGGTCGCGCTCGCCGCGATCATCGGTGACCAGGTCGGCTACCTCTTCGGCCGCAAGGTGGGCCCGGCCCTCTTCAGGCGCCCTGATTCCCGGCTCTTCAAACAGGAGAACGTCGAGAAGGCCCACGATTTCTTCGAGAAGTACGGGCCGAAGTCGCTGGTGCTGGCCCGCTTCGTGCCCATCGTCCGGACGTTCACACCGATCATCGCCGGTGTGAGCCGGATGAACTACCGCTCCTTCATCACGTACAACATCATCGGTGGCGTGCTCTGGGGCGTCGGGGTGACGCTGCTCGGAGCGGCACTCGGCAAGATCGCCTTCGTGCACGAGCACATCGAGCTGATCCTCATCCTGATCGTCCTGATCTCCGTGGTGCCGATCCTGATCGAGTTCCTGCGGGCCCGCGGACGGTCGAAGAAGGCGGCGGCCGCCGGGGAGCAGCGGGAGACGGACGGGGACCCGTCGGACGGCGGCCCCGCCGCTCACGGCCAGGACACCGGCCCGTACGGCTCCGGGTACCACGCCGGTCCGTACGGCGCAGCCCCGGAGGCAGGACCGTACGGCGCCGGCCAGGCCGACCCGTACGGCAGCGTCCAGGCCGCTCCGCACGGCGACGGCCCGCAGTACGGCAACGCCCAGCCCCCCTACGGCAGCGACCGGCAGGGGCCGTACGGGAACGGCGGTCAGTACCAGCAGGACCCGTACGGCAACGGCGGGCCGAACCCGTACGGGAACGGCCAGGGCCGGCCGCAGGGGCAGTACGGGAACGGACAGGGCCAGGGCCCGTACGGCGCCACCCCCGCAGCTCCGTACGGGGACGGACAGGGCCAGTACGGCCAAGGCCAGTACGGCGGTGACCAGGGCCGGTACGGCCAGGGGCAGTACGGACAGGCCCAGGATCCGGGGCAGTACGGACCCGCCCAGGGGCAGGGGCAGTACGGACACGCCCAGGGTCAGGGGCCGTACGGGAACGGCCACGGCGGCCAGGGCCGGTACGGCGACGGCCAGGCAGCTCCGTACGGCGACGACCAGGAGGGCGACGCCGGCTCGTACGGGTGGCAGGACAGGCGCTGACCTCACGCAGCCGCACGACGGCGCCCCGTCCCCTCGCGGGGGCGAGGCGCCGTCCGCGTGTCAGAAGCCGCGCGTCCTCTTGGCGGCCCGGCGGGACGGGCCGCCCTCGACACCGCCGGGCACCCGCATGAACAGCCGTGAGATCTCGCTCCCCAGGTTCACCCCGATGGCGATGGCCAGCGCAGTCGCCACGGCGGTGGTGAGCGAGGCGAGCCCGGTGGTCACCTGGTTCTGCGCCACACCCAGCAGACCGAAGTACGTCGCCGAACCGGGCAGCAGCGGACCGATCGCCGCCGTGATGTAGGGCAGCGACGAGGTGTACCGGTAACGCGAGAACAGCTGGCCGAACAGACCGACCAGGCCGGCCGCCACCGCCGTCGCGGCCACCGGGGAGATGTTGCCGGTCCGGGCCATCGCCCCGAAGACGACCCAGGCCACGCCCCCGTTGAGCGTCACCGCCAGCACCGTGGAGCGCTCCTGCTGGAGCAGGACGGCGAAGGCGAGGGTCAGCGTCATCGACACCAGGATCTGCAGTACCGGCCGGTCGTTGGCCACGAACCGCGCCTCCGGGTTCAGCTGGGCACCCAGCTGCACCCCCAGGTACAGCATCAGAAGCACCCCGGCGACGATGCCGATGAAGAAGTACATGACTTCCAGGAGCCGGGCCCCCGCGGTGATGTAGTAACCCGTCAGCCCGTCCTGCACACCGGCGACCAGGGCCCGCCCGGGGAGCAGCGCGAACAGTCCACCGGTGATCACCGCGGACGGCCGCACATCGGTCGAATGGGTGAGAGTCAGCGCGATGCCCATCGCCGCGGGCGGCATCGCCGCGGCCATGAACTGGTAGAACTCGGGGAGTCCCCGGCCCGCGCAGAGCCAGGCCAGCCGGTCCCCGAGCATGGCGCCCGCCGCCGCCACGATGAAGACCAGCACACCGCCGCCGACCAGCACCGACGCCGAGCCGGCCAGCAGTCCGGCAGCTGCCGTCAGAGCCCAGCCGGGGTACGGGTGCCGGTTGCGGCGGATCTCGGCGAGGCGGCGGTAGGCCTCCTCCAGGGAGACCTCGACGTGCTCGATGCTGGTGATGTCGTCGATGAGCCGGAACACCGCGGCCAGCCGGGTGTAGTCCGTGCCCCGGCGGCGTACGGTGCGGCTCGCGGTGACCGGGTCGTCGACCAGGGACGGCTGGTGCGAGATGGACAGCAGGGTGAAGGTGACCGTCGGCTCACACCGGTCGAGCCCGTAGGAGCGCGACACCGCGAACATGGCCGCCTCCACGTCCTCGGCGCCCTCCCCGCCCGCCAGCAGCAGTTCCCCGATACGCAGGGTCAGGTCGAGCACGCGCGGTACGGCCGGGCCCGAGTCGTCGGTCTTCTGCACGATCTCGGGCGCCGGCCGCTCGAACACGGGCATGCGCAGCATCGTCCGCATCCGGTCCTGCCAGGGCGCTTCCTTGGTCAGCCGGACCATGGGAATGCCCTGCGCGGGGGTGAAGGCGGGTGGCTGGTGCTGCGCGCTGTACCCGCTCGGCGGGACGAAGGCGGAGCCGAGCGGCTCGCCGCCCGTACCCCCGCCGGAGCCGGAAGCGGAACCCGGCCCCGGACCGGACGCCGACGGCGGATCGGTGTGCAGACCTGCCGGAACGGCGAACTCCGACGTGGGGTGGTCGTCCTCCGACTGGGCGGCGGGCTGCTCCACACCGGCCGGTGGGACGAACGCGCTGCGTGCCTCGTCGGACTGGGGCTTCTGGTCCTCGGGACCGCCCTGTTCCGCCACCACTCGACCTCGTTCCTTGCTCGACCACGCGTCCTGGGAGCGCTTCTGCCCAGTATGGACACGGGCATGGCCCGCCACGCGCGACGGGCGGCGCACCGGTGAGGGTGCGCCGCCCGTCCTACGTACGGTCAGCGGGGCCCGTGGGCCCGGAGCGTCGCGATCCGCGCCGTCCGCCCGTAAGCGGAAGGGGACGGGATCCCGTCAGTGGGCGTCGCCCTTGGCCTGGAGACGCTTGTAGGAGGCCTCGATCTCGGCCTCGGCCTCGGCGCGGCCGACCCAGTCGGCACCCTCGACGGACTTGCCCGGCTCCAGGTCCTTGTAGACCTCGAAGAAGTGCTGGATCTCGAGGCGGTCGAACTCCGACACGTGGTGGATGTCGCGCAGGTGCTCCACCCGGGGGTCGGACGCCGGGACGCACAGCAGCTTGTCGTCGCCGCCGGCCTCGTCGGTCATCCGGAACATGCCGATGGCGCGGCACTTGATGAGGCATCCGGGGAACGTCGGCTCGTCAAGGATGACCAGCGCGTCCAGCGGGTCGCCGTCCTCGCCGAGGGTGTTCTCGACGAAGCCGTAGTCGGCCGGGTAGCTGGTCGAGGTGAAGAGTCGACGGTCCAGGCGGATCCGACCGGTCTCGTGGTCCACCTCGTACTTGTTCCGCGAACCCTTCGGGATCTCGATGGTGACGTCGAACTCCACGGGTGGCTCCTCCATGATCAACACATACGACTGGTGGTTAAGTGTCCCTCACGCAGACGAGTGCTCGCGAAAGGGGCTGGTCAACGGTGGCCGAGCCGGTGGATGGACCGACGGACGAACCGTTGAGCCGGTGGGGCGGGTGGAAAGGACCGATGCGCCCACTGCGGGGCGGCGCTCCGGACGACCGGCGGTTCGTCGCAGGCTCCGCGGTGCTCGGCCTGGTGGTCGCCGCCGGGGCCGTCCTCGCCGCCGGTCCCTGGGACTCCGGTCAGCGTAAGGCCGAGCAGCACCGGGCGGCCGCCAGTGTGCGCTCAGGTGGCGCACATCACGAAGCGGCGCCCCGGGTCCCCGGACCCGCGGCCAGCGCCCCCGCGGTCCTGACCCCCCTGGGGACCCCGCGGGACCTGAAGGAGCCCACCGCCGGCGGCGGCCTGGCGGCCGCCCTCACGCCCCTGCTGGACGGGCCGGGCCTCGGTCCCCTGCGGACCGCCGTCGTCGTCGACACGGCCACCGGCAAGCAGGTGTACGCGCGCGGCGCCACCAGGCCCATGACCCCCGCCTCCACCGTGAAGCTCGCCACCACCGCGGCCGCGCTCTCCGCCCTGGGGCCGGGTCACCGCATCGCCACCACCGTCCGGCTGTCGAAGGACGCGAAGACGGTCACCCTCGTCGGCGGCGGCGACCCCACCCTCGACGAGGCCGCCCTGCGCGGCCTCGCCGCCGGCACCGCACGCGCCCTGCGGGCGAGCGGCCCCGGCGCCGTCTCCCTGACGTACGACACCTCGCGCTACGCGGGCCCCGCCCTGCACCGCATCGGCCCCAACGAGAACATCGCGCCCGTCAGCGCGCTCATGGTCGACGAGGGCCGGCTCGACGGCAGCGACAAGGGTCCGGCGCCCCGCACCGGCGACCCGGCCGAGGACGCGGCCCGCACCTTCGCGGACCTGCTCGGCGACGCCGGGGTCGCCACCCGTCCGGCCCCCTCCGCCGGCCGGGCCGCGGCCGGCTCCACCACCGTGGCCACCCATCGGTCCCCGCCGCTCTCCGCCCTGGTCGAGCGCGCCCTGACCAACAGCGACAACGACATCGCCGAAGCCCTGGCCCGGCAGACCGCCCTGAAGGCGGGCAAACCGGCCTCCTTCGCCGGAGGACGGCTCGCCGTCACCGAACAGCTCAGGAAGCTGGGCCTCCCGGTCGCCGGCGCCCACCTCGCCGACGGCAGCGGTCTCGACCGGGCCGACAAGGTCACCGCCGGTCTCCTGACCGGGCTGCTGGCGCTCGCCGCAGGCCCGGACCATCCCGAACTGCGCCCGGTCCTCACCGGCCTGCCGGTGGCCGGATTCAGCGGCACCCTGGGCAGCCGCTACACCGCGACGTCCCGGGGCACCGGCCTGATCCGGGCCAAGACCGGCACGCTCACCGGGGTGAACGCGCTCGCCGGGACGGCGGTCGACGCCCAGGGCAGACTGCTCGCCTTCGCCTTCCTGGCCTCCGGCACCACCTCCCCGCACGAGGCGGAGGCCACGCTCGACGCTCTGGCCACGGCGCTCACCCGGGGCACCGGGTGAGCGGCTGACACCCCACCGCGAGCGGGCGGCCTCACGTACGGTTGACGCATGACGAGCATCGGTGGTGCCGAGATGGTCGACTGGAATCTCGCGGTCGCGACCGCGACACGATTCGTGCGGCCGGGTCCCGAGATCAGCCGCGAGGAGGCCCGTGCCGTCGTCGCGGAGCTCCGCCGGCATGCCAAGGTCTCCGAGGAACACGTCCGTTCCTTCACCCGGATGATCCCGGAAGGACACGAACCCGAGGACACCCCGGTCCTGGTGGTCGACCGGACGGGCTGGATCCGGGCCAACGTGGCCGGCTTCCGCGAACTGCTGCGCCCCCTGCTGGGCAAGATGCAGGAACGCCGCGGCAACGGCCCCGGCGGCATGGTGCTCGGCGCGGTCGGCGGCAAGGTGACCGGCGTCGAGCTGGGCATGCTGCTGTCGTTCCTGGCCTCCCGCGTCCTGGGGCAGTACGAGACCTTCGCGCCCGCGACCAGGGATCTCCCCGCGTCGGCCGAGGGCGGCGGCAGGCTGCTGCTGGTCGCGCCCAACATCGTGCACGTCGAGCGCGAACTCGACGTCGCACCTCACGACTTCCGGCTCTGGGTGGCTCTCCACGAGGAGACCCACCGCACCCAGTTCACCGGCGTGCCCTGGCTCCGCGACCACCTGCGGGGCGAGATCCAGTCGTTCCTCGACGAGACGGACGTCGACCCGATGACCGTGCTGGAACGCCTCCGCGAGGCGGCCCAGACCTTCGCAGGAGGCAGCCGCCCCGAGGGCGAGCAGGGGGAAGGGGGCGAGGACGGCGGGCGCAGCCTCGTCGACGTGGTCCAGACGCCCGCCCAGCGCGAGATCCTCGGCCGCCTCACCGCGGTGATGTCCCTTCTCGAAGGCCACGCGGACTTCGTGATGGACGGGGTGGGCCCCGAGGTGGTGGGTTCCGTGGCCGAGATCCGGGAGAAGTTCCAGCAGCGCCGGGCGCGGGGTGCGAGCCGCCTCGACCTGGCCCTGCGCAAGCTCCTGGGCCTGGACGCCAAGCTGCGGCAGTACCGCGACGGCGAGAAGTTCGTGCGCGCCGTGGTCGAGGAGGTCGGCATGGACGGCTTCAACCGGGTGTGGACCTCGCCCAACACCCTCCCCACGAAGGCGGAGATCGCGGCTCCCGCGGACTGGGTGGCCCGTGTGCACCGCAGGACCGATTCGTGATCACGGGCTGAGCGACGGCAGAAGATTGCCCCTCCAATCACCCATCCGAGGGAGCGTAGGGGCATGGGAAGGCGTGCAATGCTCGGTGAACAGCTTGGTTCTGTCACCATCGACGCACTCTGAGTGAGGAAACCCCCGGGTTCCGGCACTCCGAGGCACCTCCCCACAACTTCACCGAAGGGCACCGGACATGGGTCCCCATCCTGCGGTCGCGGCGATACGCCTGGCGGTCCGCCGCGTACTCCACGACGTCGTCACCGAATACAACCGACACCCCGGGCAGGCCGGCCGTGCCGAGCTTGCGGAAGCCGGGGCGGGCGGGCGGCGCGCGCCGCTCCCCGACCGCCCGGAGACCCCGCTGGTACTCGTGGCCTGCTCGGGAGGCGCCGACTCCATGGCGCTCGCCTCCGCCCTCGCCTTCGAGTCCCGCAAGCTTCCCGTCCGCGCCGGCGGCATCACCGTCGACCACAACCTCCAGCCCGGCTCCGGGCTCCGCGCCGACGAGGTCGTCACCCGCCTCGCCGCCATGCGGCTCGACCCGGTCGAGGCCGTCGCCGTGCACGTCGGCCGCGAGGGAGGGCCCGAGGCTGCGGCCCGGGAGGCGCGGTACGCCGCGCTGGACGCCGCCGCCGACCGCCACGGCGCCGCCGCCGTCCTCCTCGGCCACACCCGTGACGACCAGGCCGAGACCGTCCTGCTGGGACTCGCCCGCGGGTCCGGTATCCGCTCGCTCTCCGGCATGGCGGCCGCCTCCGGGCCCGCCGGCCGCTACCGCCGTCCCTTCCTGCAACTCGACCGGCAGACCGCACGTAAGGCCTGCCTGGTCCAGTCGCTCCCCGTCTGGGACGACCCCCACAACACCGATCCCGCCTACACCCGCTCCCGTCTGCGCCACGAGGGCCTGCCCGCCCTGGAGAAGGCCCTGGGCAAAGGGGTGGTGGAGGCCCTCGCCCGTACGGCACAGCTGTCCCGTGACGACGCCGACGCACTGGACACCTGGGCCGCCGAGGCGGCCCGTTCGGTGTTCGACGACGACGGGCGGCTCGAATGCGCCAAGCTCTCCGTCCTGCCGCCCGCGGTGCGTCGCCGGGTGCTGCGCCGCGCCGTCATGGACGCCGGATCCCCCGCCGGATCGCTCTTCGCCCGCCACATCGAGGAAGTCGACCGGCTCATCACCGGCTGGCGCGGCCAGGGCGCCATCAACCTGCCCGGCCGCGTCGAAGCGCTGCGGCAGGGTGGCAGACTGGTCATTCGGCAGAGCTGAAGCGCAAGCGGCTGAAGTGCAGGCGAAACGGCCGGCCCGTCCCGGGGAAGAGCCCGGGTCCGGCAGGCAGAGAAAGAGACGCGGGTGAACGAGAAGGACATGGGCGCCGACCTCCAGTCGGTGCTCCTCACCAAGGAAGAGATCGACGCGAAGCTCGTCGAGCTGGCCGCGAAGATCGACGCGGAGTACGCGGGCAGGGATCTGCTCATCGTCGGCGTGCTCAAGGGCGCGGTGATGGTCATGGCGGACCTGGCGCGTGCGCTGTCCACCCCCGTCACCATGGACTGGATGGCCGTCTCCTCGTACGGCGCGGGCACCCAGTCCTCCGGCGTCGTCCGGATCCTGAAGGACCTCGACACCGACATCAAGGGCCGGGACGTCCTGATCGTCGAGGACATCATCGACTCCGGCCTGACGCTGTCCTGGCTGCTGACCAACCTCGGCTCCCGGGAACCGGCGAGCCTGGAGGTCTGCACGCTGCTCCGCAAGCCCGACGCGGCGAAGGTCGCGATCGACGTGAAGTGGGTCGGCTTCGACATCCCCAACGAGTTCGTCGTCGGCTACGGGCTGGACTACGCGGAGAAGTACCGCAACCTCCCCTTCGTCGGCACGCTCGCCCCGCACGTCTACGGCGGCTGACCCCTGCCCGGCGGGACCCGCCGAACCGGGGCCGGCTCCGGGGAACCCTGACCGTTCTCCCGGCGTTGAGCCTTCGGAGGCGGGTTCGACAGACGTCCCCTGCGGTCTCGGGTGACAATGCTGGGGTACCGTCCGAAGAACAGTCTTTTCTCACAGCAGCATTTACCTACGGGCAGGAGGGACGGGGCGACTTCGCTCCGTATGGATGGACGTGAAGCGATACTTCCGTGGGCCGGTCATGTGGATCGTGCTGGCCGTCCTCGCCGTGGTCGTGTTGATGCAGGTCGTCGGCTCGTCGGGCGGCTACAAGACGGTGGACACCGGCAAGGTGATCCAGGCGATCAGCAACAACCAGGTGGAGCAGGCCAAGCTGACCACCGGTGACGAACAGATTCTCAAGATCGAGCTGAAGGACAAGGAAAAGCTCAAGGGCGAGTCCGGCAGCAAGTTCCAGGCGAGCTACATCGGCAACCAGGGCGTCGAGCTGGCCGACACGCTGCAGAAGAAGTTCGAGAGCGGTGACATCGAGAAGGGTTACACCGTCTCGCCGTCGAAGCAGTCCCCGTTCGTCTCGATCCTCCTCTCCCTGCTGCCCTTCGTCCTGATCGTGGTCGTCTTCCTGTTTCTGATGAACCAGATGCAGGGCGGCGGCTCCAAGGTCATGCAGTTCGGCAAGTCCAAGGCGAAGCTGATCACCAAGGACACGCCGAAGACGACCTTCGCCGACGTGGCGGGGTCGGACGAGGCCGTCGAGGAACTCTACGAGATCAAGGAATTCCTCCAGGAGCCGGCGAAGTTCCAGGCAGTCGGCGCCAAGATCCCGAAGGGCGTCCTGCTCTACGGGCCCCCCGGCACGGGCAAGACGCTGCTCGCCCGCGCCGTCGCGGGCGAGGCGGGCGTGCCGTTCTACTCGATCTCCGGCTCCGACTTCGTCGAGATGTTCGTCGGTGTGGGAGCCTCCCGGGTCCGTGACCTCTTCGAGCAGGCCAAGGCGAACGCTCCGGCGATCGTCTTCGTCGACGAGATCGACGCCGTCGGCCGGCACCGCGGTGCGGGCATGGGCGGCGGTCACGACGAGCGCGAGCAGACGCTCAACCAGCTCCTCGTCGAGATGGACGGCTTCGACGTGAAGGGCGGCGTCATCCTGATCGCCGCCACCAACCGGCCGGACATCCTGGACCCGGCGCTGCTGCGCCCCGGACGCTTCGACCGGCAGATCGCCGTCGACCGGCCGGACATGCAGGGCCGCCTGGAGATCCTCAAGGTGCACCAGAAGGGGAAGCCCGTGGCCCCCGACGTCGACCTCAACGCGGTCGCCCGTCGTACGCCCGGCTTCACCGGTGCCGACCTGTCGAACGTGCTGAACGAAGCGGCGCTCCTCACGGCGCGCAGCAACAAGAAGCTGATCGACAACCACATGCTCGACGAGGCCATCGACCGCGTCGTGGCGGGTCCGCAGAAGCGGACCCGGATCATGTCCGAGAAGGAGAAGAAGATCACCGCGTACCACGAGGGCGGACACGCCCTGGTCGCGGCGGCTTCCCCCCAGTCGGACCCGGTCCACAAGATCACGATCCTCTCCCGCGGCCGTGCCCTCGGTTACACGATGGTGCTCCCGGAGGAGGACAAGTACTCCACGACGCGTAACGAGATGCTCGACCAGCTCGCGTACATGCTGGGCGGGCGCGCGGCCGAGGAGCTGGTCTTCCACGACCCGACGACCGGTGCGGCGAACGACATCGAGAAGGCCACCGCAACGGCCCGCGCGATGGTCACGCAGTACGGCATGACCGAGCGGCTCGGTGCGATCAAGTTCGGCGGCGACAACACCGAGCCCTTCGTGGGCCGGGAGATGGGCCACCAGCGCGACTACTCGGAAGAGGTCGCGGCGCTCGTCGACGAGGAGGTCAAGAAGCTCATCGAGACCGCGCACAACGACGCGTGGGAGATTCTCGTCGAGAACCGCGACATCCTCGACGCCCTGGTCCTGGAGCTCCTCGAGAAGGAGACGCTCGGCAAGGAGCAGATCGCCGAGATCTTCGCCCCGATCGTGAAGCGTCCGGCCCGTCCGGCGTGGACCGGTTCCGCACGGCGCACCCCGTCGACCCGTCCGCCGGTGCTCTCCCCGAAGGAGCTCGCCCTGACCAACGGCGCGAACACCGCCAACGGTTCGGGTACCTCTCCGGAGATCGCCCCGCCGGACATCACGTCGAAGGACCTCGGCAGCTCCCCGGAGGAACGTCCCGAAAGCTGAGGTCCGTCCCGTCGCAGCAGGTGTGTCCCCCGTCACGGGTGCACCGCAGCTTCCGGAATGGATGCCGCGCCCCCCAGGTTCTAGCCTGTGGGGGCGCGGCTTTTCCGTATGCCTGTGCCGGACCTGCCTTTTTCCGGGATTCCCCGGCCGGCCCCGCGCATGTGACAGCACAGAGGAACGAGGCACAGATGACCGACCCGGTAACGCTCGACGGGCAGACGTCCATCGGCGTGTTCGACCAGAAGCGGGCCGAGTCCGCCGTACGGGAGCTCCTCATCGCGGTCGGAGAGGACCCGGACCGTGAGGGGCTGCGCGAGACCCCGGGCCGGGTGGCGCGTGCCTACAAGGAGATATTCGCGGGCCTCTACCAGGAGCCCGAGGACGTTCTGACGACCACCTTCGACCTCGGTCACGACGAGATGGTCCTGGTGAAGGACATCGAGGTCTACAGCACGTGCGAGCACCATCTGGTGCCGTTCCGCGGGGTCGCGCACGTCGGGTACATCCCGGCCACCAGCGGAAAGATCACCGGGCTGTCGAAGCTGGCGCGGCTGGTCGACGTCTACGCCCGGCGTCCCCAGGTGCAGGAGCGGCTCACCACGCAGATCGCCGAGTCGCTGATGGCGATCCTGGAGCCGCGCGGTGTCATCGTCGTCATCGAGTGCGAGCACATGTGCATGTCCATGCGGGGGATCCGCAAGCCCGGCGCCAAGACGCTGACGTCGGCCGTGCGCGGTCAGCTGCGCGATCCGGCCACCCGCGCGGAGGCGATGAGCCTCATCATGGCCCGCTGAGTTCGTGGCCCGCCGGGCTCAGGGCCCGCTGAGCGGGCGGATCACCCGCAGGCCGCCGGAGGGGCCGTCGGCCGGCGGGGGTGGGTGTCAGGCCGCGGTGGCGGCGTTTCCGCGGTCGTTCTTGTCCTCCGGGAGCTTGCAGACGCGCTCGAGGAACATCGCGGCCGCGACGACCGCCGCACCGGCCAGCACCGCGCAGCCGGCGTAGATGGCCTGGTCACGCCGGGGTGGTACGTCGAGGTAGCTGAGCAGGAAGACGCCCGTGCCGCCGTACATCCCGGCGACCAGCGCCGCGACGAGCGCACTGGCCTGGCCGAAGACCACCGCCCTGGCCGCCATCAGGGGCTCGATGCCCTTGGCTCCCGGGCGGCGCTCACGCTGGGCTCGGAGGCGGGACCGGATCGACAGCGCGGTGGCGAGCAGGACGACGGCGATCACCGCCAGTACGACGGGTGCGGCGAGCGGCACGCTCGGCAGGGTGCCCAGGGCGTCCCAGAGGCGGGATCCGCCCCAGGACAGGACGCCGGCTCCGGCGAAGAGGCCGGCCAGCGGCCCGAGCCGTAGTTGCTTCACCGAGAGTGCCGCCCTTCTCCGCCGCCCATGTCGTTCCGTTCGTCATCGAGCCTAACGACTACTCGGGGAGGCGGAGTTCCAGGTCGGCCCGGGGAAGCACCCCGTCACGTCCGACGCTCTCCAGGAGTTCACCGACGGGTCCGGATCCCGGCAGCTGGGCGTCGGGGTCCACGTCGTGCCAGGGGGCGAGGACGAAGGCCCGCTCGTGGGCGCGCGGGTGGGGCAGGGTGAGCAGCGGGTCGTCGGAGACCACGTCGGCGTACGCCACGATGTCGACGTCGATGGTGCGGGGCCCCCAGCGCTCCTCCCGGACCCGGTCGAAGGCCTCCTCGATGGCCTGGCCGCGTTCCAGGAGGGAGGAGGGAGGCAGCGTCGTCTTCACGACGACCACGGCGTTGAAGTACGACGGCTGGGAGCCGGGTTCCACGCCCCAGGGCTCCGTCTCGTAGACCGGGGAGACGGCTTTGACCCGCAGCCCGGGTGTGTCCTCCAGGGCGTCGACGGCGCCCTGGAGGGTCTCCAGCCGGTTGCCGAGGTTGGAGCCGAGGGAGATCACGGCCCGTTTGGGGTTGGACAGGGTGATGTCCGCCGCGTCCACCTGCTCGACCACGGCGGCGGGAACCGGCTGGACGGTCGGATCGCTCTGACCCTCGGGGAATGCGGTCATGCTCGGCTCCGGGTGATGGTGACGGTCACGTCGTCGAAGGGGACGGTGATGGGGGCGTCCGGCTTGTGCACCACGACCTCGACCTCCTCGACCCCCTGGTGCGTGAGGCACTGCTGCGCGATGCGTTCCGCGAGGGTCTCGATCAGGTCGACCGGTTCGCCCTCGACGACGTCGACGACCTCTTCCGCGACCACGCCGTAGTGCACGGTCTTCGTCAGGTCGTCGGCGGCTGCCGCGGGGCGGGTGTCCAGGCCGAGGACCAGGTCCACGATGAAGGTCTGGCCCTCCTCCCGCTCCCGGGGGAAGACACCGTGGTGCCCACGGGCCTTGAGGCCGCGCAGCGCGACACGATCCACGCGAATCACTCCTGCTGTCGTTGGTCGGGTCGGCACCCGCGCGCGTGCGGGCGGGAGGGTGCCGTCGTGCGAATCTACCCGCGAGCACCGACAGGGCTCACGCGTGGGGCTTCGGGTCCGGCCCGGCAGGGGGCCGGGAGCCGCGTATACCCCGTGTTCGGGCCGGTCAATCCCCGAGCGCCGGGGCTGTGCCCTCGCCGGGGTGATCCGCCCGGTGCCCGCCCGCTCAGGACGGTGATCCCTCGTCCTCTTCCTCGCCGGTCTCCGCCAGTACGGGGGAGCCGTGGTGCGACCAGAGCTTCCAGCCGTCCGGTGTGCGCCGGAACACGTTCGTGGCCACGACGAGCTGGCCGACGAGCGGTCCCAGCGCGTCGCCGTCCTCCGCCGGGGCGCCGCTGAGGATGTTCTCCGTGCAGGTCACCAGCGCGGTGTCACCGGTCATCGCGACGCCGACGTCGGTCAGGAAGAACTGGATGTACTCCGTGTTGGCCATGATCAGCGCGTAGCTGCGGAGCACCTCACCGCGCCCGGTGAGCACCGGCCAGCCGGGGTGGACGCAGGAGACCGTGAGGTCCTCGCCCGGCAGCCAGAGGCCGGAGAGCGCGTCGAGGTCGCCTCGCTCCATCGCCTCGTAGAAGGCGGTGTTGGCCTGTTCGACGGCCCGGATGTCGGCCGCCGCGGCCTCGTGTTCGTCCCGGGGTGTGTTCATGCGGCTCCCTCGACGGCGCGGGCGACCCGGACGGCGTCGGCCGTGGGCCGTACTGCGTGGACGCGTACGGCCCAGGCGCCCGCGTGTGCCGACAGGGCGGAGACGGCCGCCGTGGCGGCGTCGCGTTCGCGTGCGGGGGGCGGGGCCGTGCCCTCACCGGCCAGGACGTGGCCGAGGAACCTCTTGCGGGAGGCGGCCACGAGCAGGGGCCGGCCCAGGTCGCGGAGCCGGGGGAGGTGGGCGATGAGCGCCAGGTCCTGGGCGGCGTTCTTGGCGAAGCCGAGCCCCGGGTCGATCACCAGCTTCTCCGGGGCGACCCCGCCGTCGATCACGGCGTCCATGCGGGCACGCAGCTCGCCGACCACATCGGCGACGACGTCGTCGTAGACCGCGCGGCTGTTCATCGACTCGCTGAAACCGCGCCAGTGCATCACGACGAACGGCACGCCGGAGGCAGCGACGACCCGGACCATGTCAGGGTCGGCGAGACCGCCGCTCACGTCGTTGACGAGGGCCGCACCTGCGGCGACGGCCTGCTCGGCCACGCGGGCCCGCATGGTGTCCACGGAGAGGGTGACGCCCTCGGAGGCGAGCCCCCGTACGACGGGGATCACCCGGCGCAGCTCCTCCGCCTCGTCCACCCGGCTGGCACCGGGGCGGGTGGACTCACCGCCCACGTCGACGAGGTCGGCCCCCTCGGCCACGAGCCCGAGACCGTGCTTGATCGCCGCCGTGGTGTCGAACCAGTGGCCGCCGTCGGAGAAGGAGTCGGGGGTCACGTTCACGACGCCCATGACCGCGCAGCGGTCCCACTCCGGCAGGCCCCGCACTGTGCCCCGTCCTCGCAACGTACTCATGAGACCCAGCCTAGGGCGTGTTTCGAAAGTGGCGTCGTCTGCCCGGAGGGCAGGCCCGGCGGCGTCCGGTGCGTGCGATCGCAAGGCGGAGGGTCGCCTCGATACCGGTGTATCGGGGCGATCCCGACAACGCGGTGAGTGTGCGTGCCAGGCGTCGCCCGGCAGACGGGACTTTCGAAACGCGCCGGAGGGGCGTGTCGCGCACGGAGCGCCGTCTGCCCGTGGCGCAGGACCGGCGGCGCCCGGGGCGGGCGTACGCACGGCGGGGCTCGCCCCGGCACCGGACGTGTCGGGGAGGTCCCGGCAACGCGGCGCGTGCGCGTGCGGGCGTCGCCGGGGCCACCGGACCCGAAGCACGCCTTCCGGTGGTTCCCCCTGAGCGGCCGGGCCGTGAACGGCCCGGTCAGGCCGCGTGGGCGGTGTGCTCGGCGGGCAGGTCCGGGCGGTGGGCGCAGGGCCGGGGGGTACGGGGGCGGAACGGGCGGGGCGGCGCGAGATTCAGGAAGCCCTCGGCCCGGAGGGCGGCGAGGCCGATGCGGGGAAGATCGCGGCCGGCGCGGTAGACGACGAACCGGGGTTCCCAGCGGGGCCGGAACTTCGCGTTGAAGCGGTAGAGCGACTCGATCTGGAACCAGCGCGACAGGAAGATCAGCAGTCCGCGCCAGCAGCGCAGGACCGGTCCCGCGCCCAGCCGTTCGCCGCGGGCGAGCGCCGAACGGAACATGGCGAAGTTCAGCGAGACCCGGGTGACCGCGAGTGCGGGAGCGGCCTGCAGGGAGGCGACTATCAGCAGTTCGTTCATGCCGGGGTCGGCCGAGCGGTCGCGTCGCATCAGTTCCAGGGAGAGGCCGTCGCTGCCCCACGGGACGAAGTGGAGCACCGCCTTCAGGTCGCCGTGCGGGGAATCCGCCGCGCCGGGATCGGCCAGATGGGCGGTGGCGACGACACAGTCGCCGTCGTAAGGGTCACCGATCCTGCCCAGCGCCATGGAGAAGCCGCGCTCGGTGTCCGTACCGCGCCAGTCGGCGGCGGCCTTGCGGATGCGGGCGAGTTCGGTGTCGCCGATGTCGCGTGCGCGCCGGACCCGGGTCTCGTAGCCGTTACGCTCGATGCGCTTCACCATCTGCCGCACGTTGCGCATCGGCCGCCCGGCCAGGGAGAAATCCGCGACGTCCACCACCGCCTCGTCGCCGATCTCCAGCGCGGACAGCCCGGTCTCGCGGGTCCACACCTCGCCACCGGTCTCGCTGCAGCCCATCACGGCCGGTGTCCAGGAATGTGCCCTGGCCTCGTCCATGAAGCGCTCGATGGCTCCCGGCCAGGCCTCCACGTCACCGATCGGGTCACCTCCCGCGAGCATCACGCCCGACACCACGCGGTAGCAGACGGCCGCCTTGCCGCTGGGGGAGAAGACCACGCCCTTGTCGCGGCGGAGCGCGAAGTGCCCGAGGGAGTCGCGGCTCCCGTGCTTGTCGAGCAGCGCACGCAGCCGCACCTCGTCGTCCTCGGTGAGGCGGGCGGCCGGGTGCTCGGGCCGGAAGGCGAGGTAGATCGTGGTGACGGCGGTCAGCAGGCCCAGGGAGCCGAGGGAGTACGCCACCGTCCACGAGGTCGCCCCGGCGTAGTCGACGGGCCCCTCGAAGCCGAACAGGCCGTACAGCACGTGCTGGAGCCGGTCGGCGATGGAGGGGTTGCCGACGACGCGTCCCGGATGCACGCTGACGACCACCAGGCCCAGGACCATCGAACCCGCGCCGAGCAGCACGAAGTTGGCCAGGGCCCGCCAGCGGCTCCTCGGGTCGGGGAGCGCCGCGAACTCGCTCCGGTGCCGTACCAGGAGGTAGCAGAGCACGAGGGAGACCAGGACGCCGATCAGGGAGTGCCGGTAGACGAACTGCGCCACGGCGCCCGCCGGCAGCAGGACCACGGCCGCCCGCCAGGCGCGCCGTTTGTGCCGCTTGATGCCGTGGGCGAGCAGGAGCAGCAGGACCCCCGAGCTCAGGGAGAGCGCCGCGGCGAACGGGCCGAGGGCGCCGGGGAGCACCTCGGCGAGGGTGTGCATCCGGCTGTGCCGGAAGCGGGGGAAGACGCCCGCGGCGACGTCGATCAGGCCGACGACCGTGCAGGCGCTGCCGACCAGTGCCGGTACCGCTTCGGGCCGTGGCCCGCGCGGAAGCCCGCGTCCGCGGACCGCGAACGGAACCTTTCTCGACTTGTCCCCATCTACCGTGACAGACATCGCTTCCCGTGGCTCCGCGAGAGATTCCTGAGTCCGTCGGCCGAAGCCCCTACGGACGATGTGCGACCTCTAGGACGAGGCTTCCGCGAAGTGGGTTCATCCTCTTTGCGGAAATTTCACGCACAGAAAGCTCATCTGTACTCATGGGTCTCACCAGCAACGCCGTACTGGCCGTCGCGACAGCCGTGGCCGTCGCGCTGTTCGCCGTCACGATCCGTCTCTGGCCCCGGCTGGCCGCCCGTACCGCACGCGCGGTGGCGGGCCGGGTCGGCCTCCTGCTGGCCACCCAGCTGACGCTCTTCGTCGCGGTCGGCCTGGTGGCCAACAACTCCTTCCTCTTCTACGGTTCCTGGGCCGACCTGTTCGGGCGGCAGCAGGACCTGGGCACGGTCACCGACCACGGGGCGGGCGCCCCCGGGAGTACGGCGGCCCGGATCGGCAGCGTGCGGCCGGATGTACCGGGGGGCGGCAGGCCCGCGACCGGCGGCCGGATCGAGAAGGTCGTCGTCTCGGGCCACAGGTCCGGGATCGACTCCGCCGCCTACGTCTATCTGCCGCCGGAGTACTTCCAGCCGGCCCACGCCGGGCGCACCTTTCCCGCGGTCGTCGTGCTCACCGGCTACCCGGGTACGGCCGAGAACCTCTTCAAGGGGCTGCGCTATCCGCAGACCGCCCGCGCGCTGGTGAAGGCCGGCAGGGCGCAGCCGATGATCCTGGTGATGCTGAGGCCGACGGTGGCGCCGCCCCGGGACACCGAGTGCGTGGACGTCCCGGGCGGTCCGCAGACCGAGACCTTCCTCGCGCGGGACCTGCCCCAGGCGGTCTCACGGACCTACCGGGCCGGCAGCCGCCCCGGTGACTGGGGGATCATCGGGAACTCGACCGGTGGCTACTGCGCCCTGAAGATCGGGATGCACCACCCGGACGGATTCGCGGCGAGCGCGGGACTCTCGGCCTACTACAAGGCGGCCGAGGACCCGACGACCGGCGACCTCTTCCACGGTGACCGGGCCGCGCGCCACCGGGCGGACCTGCTGTGGACCCTGGCGCACCGGCCGCCGGCCGCCTCGTCCTTCCTGGTCACGACGTCCCGGCAGGGTGAGGGGAACCTCGCGGCGACCCGGGAGTTCATCGCCCGGGTGAAGGCTCCCGCCAGGGTCTCCTCGATCGTGCTCGACAGCGGCGGGCACAACTTCAACACCTGGCGGCGGGAGATCCCTCCGGCGCTCGAGTGGATGAGCAGCAGGCTCGGCGGGCGCTGAACGCGGGGACCACGCGGTACGGTTCCGGGCCCGTCGGCGCCGTGCCCCGGGGCCTCCGTGGCCCGCAGGCTGTGCCCGGGAGCCGTCCCGGGCCCGTAGGAAGGCGCCCGGAGACACCGAAGCCGAATTCCGCGTCCGCGGGAGCCGGCCCGGGCCCGTCGGTAGGCGGCCCGGGCCCCCGGGAGCCGCCTCAGGGACGCCGACGGCCGAACCCCGGCGTCCCCGGGAGCCGGCCGCCCCGCTCTCAGCGGGAGTCGACCGTCGTGACCGTTTCCACCGCGACCTCCGCCCGCGGGACGTCCTGCGCGTCCGCGTCGATCGAGCGGCGCAGGGCCTCGTGGAGGCGTGCCGGGGTGAGGACGCCGAGGAAGCGTCCGGCGCCCCCCTCGTCGATGACGGCGATCCATCCCGCGTCGTGCTGGAGCATCGTGGCGAAGGCCTGCTTGAGCGGGGCGCCGAGCGGGAGCCAGGCCTCCATCCGCCGGGCGTGCTCGCGAACCGTTCCCCCGGCCGCCGCCGGCCCGGTGCCGCCCGCGGGTATCCAGCCGTGCAGGTTGTCCTCGCCGTCCAGCACCACCGCCCAGCGGGCCCCCTCGGCCCGCAGCCGCTCGGTCGCCCGTGCCAGGGGGTCGTCGAGGTGCACGACCGGCGGCTGGTCCAGGTCGCTCTCCTCGATGGGTGTGACGGAGAGCCGCTTCAGGCCGCGGTCGGCCCCGACGAAGTCCGCCACGTACGGTGTGGCGGGGGCGCCGAGCACGGTGGCGGGCGAGTCGAACTGCTCGATGCGGCCCTGGCCGTACACGGCGATGCGGTCACCGAGCCGGACGGCCTCCTCGATGTCGTGCGTGACGAACAACACGGTCTTGCGCACCTGGGCCTGCAGTCTCAGGAATTCGTTCTGGAGTTTTTCCCGGACGACGGGGTCGACCGCTCCGAAAGGCTCGTCCATCAGCAGGACGGGCGGATCCGCTGCCAGCGCCCGGGCCACGCCCACCCGTTGGCGCTGACCGCCCGAGAGCTGTTCCGGATAGCGGTCGCCATGAACGGAGGGGTCCAGTCCGACCAGGTCGAGCAGTTCGGCGGCGCGCTCACGCCCCTTCGCCCTTTTCCAGCCCAGGAGATGGGGCACCGTCGCCGTGTTCTCCAGCACGGTCCGGTGCGGGAAGAGTCCCACCTGCTGGATCACATAGCCGATACGGCGGCGGAGTTGTACGGGGTCGATGGAGGATATGTCGTCCCCGTCGAGCGATATCCGGCCCTCGGTCGGTTCGATCAGGCGGTTCACCATCTTCATGGTGGTCGTCTTGCCGCAGCCGGAAGGTCCGACGAGTGTGACCAGTTCCCCCTCCGCGACCTCGAAGGAAAGGCCGTCGACGGCGGTCGTGCCGTCCGCGTACCGCTTGGTGACGTGCTCGAAACGGATCATGGTTCCCCATTGTGACGCGGGTTCTGTGAAGGACGTGTTGCCGGAATACGACAGCCTCGGCGATTGTCAGTGGTCGAGGATAGGGTCGCCGGTGATCGGATCCGCTGCGGAGCGGCCGCGGTGAACGGGGGGTGAGGGGCGGATGGCCGAGCGGAACTGCCTGGTGGCGAACGACTGGATCTGTGGAGAATATCTGCGCTCCCGGAGCCAGGAGCTGACCGATGCGACGGTCCAGCACATCTGGATCACGGCGCTTTCGGTGCTGATCGGGCTCGCGGTCGCCTTTCCGCTCGCGCTGCTCGCACGCCGCGGACGGCATTTCGCCGGACCGGTGCTCGGGCTGACCACCGTGCTCTACACCGTGCCGTCGCTGGCGATGTTCTCGCTCCTCCTGCCGCTCTTCGGGCTCTCCGCCGCACTGGTCGTCACCGGCCTCGTGCTCTATTCGCTGACCATTCTCGTGCGGAACATCCTGGCGGGCCTCGAAGCGGTCCCCCAGGAGGCCAGGGAAGCCGCGCAGGGCATGGGTTACGGTCCCGGCAGGCTGCTCTGGGAGGTCGAACTCCCGCTGGCGCTGCCTGCTCTGATGGCGGGACTGCGGATCGCCACGGTCTCGACGGTCGCGCTGACCACGGTCGGTTCCCTCGTCGGGAAGGGCGGTCTCGGCAATCTCATCGAGGACGCGCTGCCCAGCTTCTTCAAGGCCCAGGTGCTCACCGCGTCCGTGCTCTGCGTAGTGCTCGCGGTGGTGGCGGATCTGCTGCTCCTCGGTCTGCAGCGCCTGCTCACGCCCTGGACCCGGATACGGACACCCGCCGCGCAGGCGGGCCTCGCGACGACGGAGGCGGGCTGACCCATGGGAGTCATCGGGGACGCCTGGACCTGGCTCGTCACCGGCGCCAACTGGACCGGGGACGACGGGGCCACGCACCGGCTCGCCGAGCACCTGTTCGTCAGCGGGGTCGCCCTCGCGGCGGCCTGCGCCCTCGCGCTGCCGCTCGCCCTGTACCTGGGACACATCGGCAAGGGGGGTGCGCTCGCGGTCAACATCTCGAATGTGGGGCGGGCCGTCCCCGTCTTCGCGGTACTGGCCCTCTTCATGATGACCCCCCTGCGTAACTCCGGTTATCTGCCGACGGTCATCGCGCTGGTGCTGTTCGCCGTGCCCCCGCTGCTGACCAACGCCTACGTCGGCATGACGCAGGTCGACAGAGCGGTGGTGGAGGCCGCACGGGGTATGGGGATGTCGGGCGGGCAGCTCTTCCTGCGGGTCGAGCTCCCGCTGGCCTACCCGATGATCATGACCGGTCTGCGTTCCGCCGCCGTCCAGGTCGTCGCCACGGCCTCGATCGCGGCGATGGTCGGTCTCGGCGGCCTCGGCCGGATCATCACCGCCGGATTCAACACCTATGACACCGCCCAGGTCTTCGCGGGAGCCGTCCTGGTCGCCCTGCTGGCCCTGGTGGTCGAAGGCGTACTCGTGGCGCTGGACCGGCTGCTGGCGCCCGGAGGCCGGCGCCGGACCGCGTGAGGACCGGGCTTTCGACGTGCACACACCTTTTTCTCGCGGACGGAGAACATCATGAGCAGGACCTCGCGCATAGCGGGTGCGGTCGTCGGAGCGGTCGCGCTGGCAGGCTCGCTCGCCGCCTGCGGCGGCGACAGCCTGGAGAGCGGGAAGAGCGGCGCGGACGCCGGTGCGGACGCCGGCTCCACGAAGGGTTCGCTGGTGGTGGGAGCCGCCGCCTTCACCGAGTCCAAGGTGCTCGCCGAGCTCTACGCCCAGCTCCTGGACGACGCCGGATACAGCACCTCGGTCACCACGGTGAAGAACCGCGAACTGTACGAACCCTCCCTGGAGAAGGGTGAGATAGACGTCGTCCCCGAATACGCGGCGACCATCGCCGAATTCCTCAACGCCAAGGTCAACGGGGCGAAGAAGGCGGAGGCCGCGCCGGTCGCCTCCGGTGACGCCGCGGCCACCGTGGCGGCGCTGGAGAAGCTCGCCACGCCGCTCGGCCTGAAGGTCCTTCCGGCAGGCAAGGCGGTCGACCAGAACGCCTTCGCGGTGAGCGGGGAATTCGCCTCGAAGAACAACCTCAAGACGCTTTCCGACCTCGGCCGGTCGAAGCTGAAGGTGAAGATCGCGGCGGGTGACGAGTGCGAGGTGCGCCCCTTCTGCGCCCCGGGCCTGAAGAAGACGTACGGAATCGACGTCACCGGCATCGACCCCAAGGGTGTCGGAACCCCGCAGTCCAAGCAGGCGGTCAAGGACGGGAAGGACCAGTTGGTCCTCACGACCACCACGGACGCGGTGCTGGACAGCTACGGGCTGGTGTTCCTGGAGGACGACAAGAAGCTGCAGAACGCCGACAACGTCCTGCCCGTGCTCAACGCGAAGGACGCGGGTTCTCCGGAGATCGCCGCGGCGCTCGGGAAGCTCACCGACGTACTCACCACCGAGGACCTCGCGGAACTCAACCTCAAGGTCGACGCGGAGCGCGTCAAGCCCGCCGACGCGGCCAGGGATTATCTGCGGTCCAAGGGGCTGGTCAAGAAGTAGGAGAACGCGGCGAAGGGGCTTCCGAAGGACCTGAACGCCTTTCGGCGGATCGGTCCGGAGGAAGGCGCGGCGGGTCCGGCAAGATCCACTGTGCGCGTCCTGGGTAACCGCCCGGGAACAGATTGCCGGGCGGCCTCCCAACTGACCGGCGAGCACGGTAAATTTCGGGCCATGTCACGTGGACGCCACCGCCATTCGCCGCCCCTCCACAGAATCCTGCCGCCCTCCGTGGTGGCCGGGGTGTCGGTCGTCTGTGCCGCCGGAGCCTGGCTCCTCGCGGACCCCGTGCCCCTCCGGGGACTCGTGGCGGTCACCGCCGTCGCCGCGCTCTCCGGTGCGTACCTGATGCGCAGCTGGGACCGTGCCGCGGGGCTCCGCGTCGCGGAACTGACCCGGGCGAGGGCCGGCGACGAGTGGAAGGCCGAGGAGCGCATAGCCGAGCTCGAGACCGATCTCGAGGAGTCACGGGCACTGCGCACCCGGCTGGAGACGAAACTGCGCCGCAAGCGCGTGGAACTCGCCGGTCTCCGCGGTGAACACGCCGCCCTGCTCCGCCGCTACGCCAACGCCGAGACCGAGCGGGCCAGCGCCCTGGAGGGCCGCAGGCAGCTCGCCATCGAAGCGTCCACCCCGCGCGAGCTGCCCGCCGCACGGTCCACACCGACACCGGGCGCCTACCTCAGGGCCGCGCAGGCCCTCCAGGACCTGACCCGCAACGCCGCCCTCCAGGAGGCCCGCCGCACGGCCGCACCGGCCAGAGGGCGGGACCTGCCCGAGCGGACCGCGGAAGGGGACCCGGAGGGCGAGGGCCCGAGGGGGAACCACCCGGCGGTCGCCGGAGCGGGTGACCACCGGCACCGCCGTCCCTCCGCGGCCCTGCCCGCACTCCAGCCGTCGCCCACCCCCGTCCGCTTGCCCCGGGCCGTTCCGGCGGCCTCGGCCGTCGTCCCCTCCGCCGCGCGCCGCCACCTCGTCCCGCAGGGGAGCTTCGACTTCTTCGGCACCCAGAAGGCGAACGCCACCGCGCTCGAGTCCGTGCAGAACGAGGACCTCGCGGACGTGGTGGGCCAGGAGGCCCTGGCGGCGCACCGTACGGGCGCGGCCGAGAACCGTGCTGTCGGCAAGGTCATCGACCTGACCGCCCACGACGAGACCGAACAACTGGACGTCGTGCGGCTGCGCAGCGCGATCTCGTGACCACCGTGGCCGAGGGGACCGGCTACTTGTCGATGTCGCCGACGACGAAGAAGAGCGACCCCAGGATCGCGACCATGTCGGCGACCAGGGTGCCGGGCAGGAGCTCGGTGAGCGCCTGGATGTTGTTGTACGAGGCGGAGCGCAGCTTCAGCCGGTAGGGGGTCTTCTCGCCCGTGGAGACCAGGTAGTAGCCGTTGATGCCGAGCGGGTTCTCGGTCCAGGCGTAGGTGTGGCCCTCCGGAGCCTTGAGGACCTTGGGCAGCCGCTGGTTGACGGGCCCGGGCGCGAGAGCGGCCAGCCGGTCCAGGCAGGCGTCGGCCAGGTCCAGCGCGTTGTGCGTCTGTTCCAGCAGGCATTCGAAGCGGGCCAGGCAGTCGCCCTCGGTCCGGGTGACGACCTTCAGCGTGTCCCGCAGTTCCCCGTACGCCAGGTAGGGCTCGTCGCGCCGCAGGTCGAAGTCGACGCCGGAGGCACGTGCGATCGGCCCGGACACCCCGTAGGCGTGCACGGCTTCGGCGGACAGGACACCCACCCCGCGGGTGCGGCCCCGGAAGATCTCGTTGCCGAGGACCAGCCGGTCGTAGACGTCCATGCGGGAGCGGACGGAGGCCACGGCGTCCCGGGCCCGGCCGAGCCAGCCCGCGGGCAGGTCCTCCTTGAGGCCGCCGACCCGGTTGAACATGTAGTGCATCCGGCCGCCGGAGACCTCCTCCATGACGGCCTGCAGCTCCTCGCGCTCCCGGAACGCGTAGAAGACGGGGGTGATCCCGCCGAGTTCGAGGGGGTAGGAGCCGAGGAACATGAGGTGGTTCAGCACCCGGTTCAGCTCCGCCAGCAGCGTCCTCGTCCAGACGGCGCGCTCCGGGACCTCCATGCCGAGCATGCGCTCGACGGCCATGACGACCCCGAGCTCGTTGGAGAAGGCCGACAACCAGTCGTGACGGTTGGCGAGCATGATGATCTGCCGGTAGTCGCGGGCCTCGAAGAGCTTCTCGGCCCCGCGGTGCATGTAACCGATGACCGGTTCCGCCTGCTGGACGCGCTCGCCGTCGAGAACGAGCCGGAGCCGGAGCACCCCGTGCGTGGAGGGGTGCTGCGGACCGATGTTGAGCACCATGTCGGTGCTCTCTGCCGCGCCGCCGATGCCGACCGTCGTCTCCGTCATGCGGGACAGTATCCCTCCTCGGTCCGAGGCCGGGCGGCGGAGCCCGGCCTCACCCGGTGCCGGAGCCAGCCGAAGTCGCCGAGCCCGCCGCGCGCCGTGAGTTCCGCCGCCTCGCCCGCCGAGGCGAGGGCCCGCACATAGCCGGCCGGATCGGACGACGCCCGCGCGAGGGGCGGCCGTTCGCCGCTGACCCCCAGCTCCCGCAGCGCGGACCGCTGGTCGAGGAGCTCGTGCTCCCCGCCGGCCGCCGCCGCGCAGGCGTCCAGCGCCACGTGCGAGGTGAGGTCGCAGCTCCCGTCGGGCACGGGGCGCACCTCGCGCCCCGCCCGGAACCCGGTCAGTGTCCCGAACGGCGGCCGGGCTCCCCGCCCATGGGCGTAGTCCACGGCGACCGCGACCCCGCCGTCGAGCGAGCCGACCGCCCGCGCCCACGCCTCGTCGCGCGGCCTGCCGATCTCCGCCCGCTCACCCGGCCGCGACAGCGGCCACCACCGGTCCAGCCACCGCGCGTCCGCACCGGTCACCGGGTCGCCCAGCCGTTCCGCGCCGTCCGCGCGCCTGACGAGCACGTAACGGGCGACCCCGTCCTCGTCCGCCTCGGCGACGTCGGTGGGGACGTTGTCCAGCCACTCGTTGGCGAACAGCAGGCCCTGAGTGCCCCGGGGCGGCTCGGCACACCACTCGATGCCCGGATCCAGCCCCGGGGGGCGGGGCGCCACCTCCACGGCGTACGCCCGCACGGTGAGTCCCGGGGTGGCGGGCCGCTCCCCGAGCGCCGCCAGGACCCCGGTCAGCAGCTCACCTCTGCCCGCTCCGACGTCCACGAGGTCGACCGCGTCGGTCCCGAGCAGGCCGGCCGTCCTGACCAGCAGTCGCGCGACGGCCGCGGCGAACAGCGGGGAGGCGTGCACCGAGGTGCGGAAATGGCCCGCCGGACCTTCGGGGCGCCGGTAGAAGCCCTTTTGCCCGTACAAGGCGGTCTCTGCCGCTTCCCGCCAGCCACACCACTCATACGTCACGTAGGCAAGTCTCCACCTTGGGGAGTACGGTCCCAGGACCCGGATCGGCCCTTCGGCTGACCCGGGCACCGATCAGCCGTCCCTACGCTGGGTAACGTGCAGCGCCTCTACGATTTCATCCGCAGACACCCGACGGGCGTCGACACCTTCTGGGCTGTCGTCCTCCTCGGGATCTCCGGCATGTCCATCGTGCAGGACCAGACCGGTGGTGGACGGGAGCGCGTGGCCGCCGTACCCATCGCCGTCGGCCTGTGCGTGGTGGTGGCACTGCGCCGCCGGGCGCCCGAGCGGACGCTCCTCCTGGCGATCCTGATGGGCGCCGCCCAGCTGGTGTTCGGCGTACGGCCGAATGCGGCGGACTTCGCCCTGCTGGTGATCACCTACACCGTGGCCACCGTCGGGGAGCGCTGGGCCTCCCGGCTGGCCCTGGGGTGCAGCCTGGTCGCGGCCGGGCTGTCCACGCTGCGCTGGCCGCAGGAGATCTCCTCCAGCGGCTGGGCGGAGTCCGTGTTCGTCGTCGTCGTCATGACGGTGCCGTTCGTCCTGGCGTGGGTGCTGGGCGACTCGATACGCACCAGGCGCGCCTACTTCAGCCAGCTGGAGGAGCGCGCCGCGCGGCTGGAGCGCGAGCGGGAGGCCCAGTCCAAGGTCGCCGTGGCCGCCGAGCGCGCGAGGATCGCACGCGAGCTGCACGACGTCGTCGCCCACAACGTCTCGGTGATGGTCGTCCAGGCGGACGGCGCCGCCTACGTCATGGACGCCTCCCCCGATCAGGCCCGGCAGGCGCTGGAGACGATCTCCGTCACCGGCCGCCAGGCGCTCGCCGAGATGCGCCGGCTTCTCGGGGTGCTGCGGACCGGCGACTCCCAGGAGAGCGGGGAGTACGTGCCCCAGCCCGATGTCGAACAGATCGAGGACCTGGTGGGCCAGGTCAGGCGGGCAGGCCTCACGGTCGACTTCAAGATCGAGGGGACCCCGCGCCCGCTGCCGAGCGGGGTCGAGCTGACCGCGTACCGCATCGTCCAGGAGGCCCTGACCAACACCCGTAAACACGGTGGCCCGGACGCCGGGGCGAGCGTGCGGCTGGTCTACTTCGACGACGGACTCGGGCTGCTGGTCGAGGACGACGGCCGGGGCGCCGCGCACGAGCTCTACGCGGACGGCGGGGCCGACGGCGCCGGTCAGGGGATGATCGGCATGCGGGAGCGGGTCGGCATGGTCGGCGGCACGCTCGACGCGGGGCCGCGCCCGGGCGGCGGCTTCCGGATCAGCGCCCTCCTCCCGCTCAAGGCGGCCGGCCAGTGACCATGCCAGCGACAGAAGGACAGGACCCCTCATGGCGATCCGCGTGATGCTCGTCGACGACCAGGTGCTGCTGCGCACCGGCTTCCGGATGGTGCTCGCCGCGCAGCCGGACATGGAGGTCGTCGCGGAGGCGGGCGACGGGGCGGAGGCGATCGAGGTCCTGCGGGCCACCGCCGTCGACGTGGTGCTGATGGATGTCCGCATGCCCCGCCTGGACGGCGTCGAGGCGACCCGGCGCATCTGCGCGCAGCCCGATCCGCCCAAGGTGCTGATCCTGACCACGTTCGACCTCGACGAGTACGCGTTCTCGGGACTCAAGGCGGGCGCCAGCGGTTTCATGCTCAAGGACGTGCCGCCCGGCGAGCTGCTCTCCGCGATCCGTTCCGTGCACAGCGGCGATGCCGTCGTCGCCCCGTCCACCACCCGCCGGCTGCTCGACAGGTTCTCCCCGATGCTGCCGAGCAGCGGCAAGGAGCCGCAGCACAAGCACGTCGGCAAGCTGACCGAGCGGGAGCGCGAGGTCATGATGCTGGTCGCCCAGGGCTTGTCCAACGGCGAGATCGCCGCCCGCCTGGTGCTGTCGGAAGCGACCGTGAAGACGCACGTCGGCCGCATCCTCACCAAACTGGCCCTGCGCGACCGCGTACAGGTCGTGGTGCTCGCGTACGAGACCGGCCTGGTCAGGGCGGGCGGCCAGGCGAGCTGACGGGCACGGTCCCCGGGCCGGGCCGCCGGTGCTCCGGCGGCCCGGGCGGCGTACGGACCGGGGCGCGGCTGCCCGGCAGCGGGGTGTGCGCTCCCGGGCACGTGGAGACCGGTCCGGGACCGCCCGCTGCGGCGCCGGCCGACAGGAACCCGGGCGGACCTCGGGCCTGTCCCTCGGGACCGGGCCCGCCGGCGGTCAGCGCAGGACGCCCTCCAGGAAGTCACTGCCCAGGCGGGCCACGACGGTCAGGTCCAGCGAGTGCAGGACGTACCGGCCGCGCCGCCGCGTGGTGACCAGGCCGGCCTTCTTGAGCACCGAGAGATGGCGGGAGACCTCGGGCGGGGTGATGCCGTGCGATTCGGCGAGCTCCCCCGTGGAGTACGGGGAACGGGCCAGGTTGCGGCAGAGGCGCATCCGCATGGGGTGGGCCAGGGCCTCCATCCGCAGCTGGAGCAGTTCGACGGAGGCGGGGGAGGGCAGCTCGGGCGCGTGCACCGGGTAGTGGATCACCGGCCGCCAGCCAGGGGCGTGCAGCACCATCAGATGGGGCCATCCGAAGCTGGTCGGGACGAGCGTGAGCCCCGCGTCCGCCGCGGAGCCGGAGGCGTCGGCGCGGCCGACGGTCAGCTTGTCGACGCTGATCCTGCCCGCGTCCTCGTCCAGGGTGAGGGCCGCGGACACCGCGCTCATCGCGGCGGCGACGCCCTTGCGCCGTAGCAGGTCGGTCTTGTGGCGGGCGTCGGCGGCCAGCTGGACCTGGACGCGCTGCCAGGTGGCGGCGAAGAAGGCCTGGTCGCAGTCCTCGAAGAGACGGCGGATCCAGCCGCGTACGGCGGCGGGGTCGCGGAGCAGCTCCCGGGTGAACTCCGTCTGCTTGGGACCTCGGGCCGCAGCCAGGTCCAGCGCGCGGGCGCGCATGCCGGCGTCGGTGAGCGGGGACGGCCCCCCGGCTCCGTACTGGCTCGCGCAGGTGAACTCCAGGGCGGCGGAGACGAACCGCTCGTCGTCGAGCTTGTCGAGGATGTCCAGGTCCTCGGCGAGGGTGGAGCCGGTCCTGCCGTCCCCGCCGCGGACACCGGCGAACGGCATGAAGACGTCGGAGAAGGTGTTCCGCCAGAGGAACTCCGCCTCGTGCAGCCGGTCCGCCAGGTCCGGCTCCAGAGCGGCGGCCGTCGCGGTGGCCCAGCCGTGCAGGCCCGGATGGTGCCCCGGCTCGGAGAGCGCGTGCAGAGCCAGCCCCAGCTCGGCGAGGGGCGAGATCTCGAAGACGATGTGCTCGGGGGGCAGGCCGGCGATGTCGATGTGGACGCTCACCCCTCCATGGTGGGGCCTGGCCGAGCGGGTTCCGCCGCCGTTTGACGGCGGCCGTCAATCCACGGGCCGGTCCGGTGCGGACGGGTTCACGCTGGGCCCATGGACATCGTTCAGCAGCACATGCTCGACAGCTACCGCGCCGTGCGGCACGGTGAGGTGCCACCCCCGCTCCCCGGCCGCCATGACCGGGACGTCCTGCGGGAGCTGCGCAGGAGATTCCGTACCTGGTCCGAACGCCCGCGCGACGGGGACTGAACCGGGGACCGCCCGGGAGCGGGCAGGGCGCCGGGCCGGGGGCAGTCCGGCCGCGAGGGAACACCGCTGGGCGGCCAGGCGGGGGCGCCTGGGCCCGGACGCGGGCAGGGCGGGCCGCAACCGGGGCCGGCGGGGGCACGGCCGGCCCCGCGTGCCACGGCCGAGCCCCGGGACAGGCCTCAGCTCAGCCCAGCAGTCCCACGAAGGCCGCCACCGCGGCCCGGACGTCCAGCGCCGTCCACTCCAGCCCCGGCCCCGCCACCGTGACCTCCGTGCAGGAAATCCCGGGCGGTCCGGCGAACCACCGCCGGAAGAGGGCCACACCCGTCTCCTCGGCCTGCCGCACGGACGCCTCGTCCAGCACCTCGGCGCCGTACGGAAGCCACACCTGGAACTGATGCGTGTGCGGGGGCTCCGGGTGCACCCGGGACCAGGGCACGGAGGACTCCGCGAAGCCCTCCGCGAGCGCCCCCGCCACCACCTTCGCGTGCGCCACGTACGACGGCAGCCTCGGCAGCTCCCGCTCCAGGCCCAGCAGCGCGGAGAGCGCCGCCGGGTACTGCTGGAAGACCTGGCCGCCGTACCGGTGGCGCCAGACCCGCGCCTCGTCGACCAGGGTCTCGGGGCCTGCGAGCGCCGCCCCGGAGAGCCCGTCCAGGGACTTGTAGAACGACACGTACACACTGTCGGCGAGGGCCGCGATCTCCGGCAGCCCGCGCCCGAGGTGCGGCACGCACTCCCACAGTCTCGCTCCGTCCAGGTGCACCACCGCGTCGCGTTCCCGCGCGGCGGCCACGACCGCCTCCAGCTCCTCCCAGGACGGCAGGACGAAGCCCGCGTCGCGCAGCGGCAGCTCCAGCATCAGCGTGCCGAACGGCTCGGGGAGGTCGCGGACCTCGTCCGCCGTGGGCAGTCGCGGTCCGGACGCCGGATGCACCGTGCGCAGCCCGCTCACCGAGGCGAGCGCGCCCCGCTCGTGCACCTCCGGGTGGGAGAGCGGGTGCAGGGCGACCACGGGGCTGCCCGTGCGCCCCGCCCAGCAGCGCAACGCCACCTGCTGGGCCATCGTGCCCGTCGGGAAGAAGGCCGCGGCCTCCATCCCCAGCAGCCGCGCCGTCCGCCGCTCCAGCTCGGCGACGACCCCGTCGCCGTACACGTCCGTCCACCCGCTCAGGTCGTGGACCGCCCCGGCGTCGGCGGCCAGCGCGGCGAGCCGCTCGCCCAGCGTCCGGTCGGCCGACGGGCGGGCCAGCGTCCTCGTGGACCGTTGCCAGGCGGCCAGCCTGCGGTTCCGCTGCTTCTGCTCATCGCTGACTGCCATGGGACGATCATCGCGCGGCCGGCTGCCGTTCACCGCACCGGTTCCCGCCCTCCGGAAGTTACCCACAGGCTGTGGATGACCGGGGGTGCCGGGAAACCCTGGCGTAGCATGCAGAGGAATCGTCCGGTACCCCCCGCGGACTGGAACGGAAGGCCATCGCCGCGTGAACGCATCAGTTTCCAAGGAAGCCCTCGACGCGAGGGACCGCCCCGCACGCCTCACCGTCGGCGTCGTCGGCGCGGGACGTGTCGGCCCCGCCCTCGCCGCCTCGCTGCAACTCGCCGGGCACCGCCCCGTCGCGGTCTCGGGCGTCTCCGACGCGTCCCGGCGCCGAGCCGCAGCGCTCCTTCCCGACGTGCCCCTGGTCCCCCCGGCCGACGTCCTCGCCCGTGCCGAGCTCGTGCTGCTGACCGTGCCCGACGACGCTCTGCCCGGCCTGGTCGAGGGCCTCGCCGAGACGGGCGCCGTCCGGCAGGGCCAGCTGATCGCCCACACCTCGGGCCGGTACGGGGCCCGGGTCCTCGACCCCGCCCTGCGGGCCGGGGCCCTCCCGCTCGCCCTGCATCCGGCGATGACCTTCACCGGCAGCTCCGTCGACGTCCAGCGGCTGGCGGGCTGCTCCTTCGGGGTCACCGCGCCCGAGGAGCTCAGGCTCGCCGCCGAGGCCCTCGTCATCGAGATGGGCGGCGAACCCGAGTGGATCGCGGAGGAGGCCCGTCCGCTCTACCACGCGGCGCTCGCCCTCGGCGCCAACCACCTGGTCACCCTGGTCGCCCAGTCCCTGGAGCTGCTCGGAAAGGCAGGCGTGGCCTCGCCCGACCGGATGCTCGGACCGCTGCTCGGCGCGGCACTCGACAACGCCCTGCGCTCCGGGGACGCGGCACTGACCGGCCCGGTCGCCCGGGGCGACGCGGGCACGGTGGCCGCGCACATACACGAGCTGCGTGCCCACGCCCCGCAGGCGGTGGCCGGCTACCTCGCCATGGCCCGCACCACGGCCGACCGGGCCCTGGCCCACGGCCTGCTCAAGCCGGAGTCGGCGGAGGACCTTCTCGGCGTCCTCTCCGACCGCGCCGGCGCGGGGAACGGCACCGACGGAACAGACGGAACCGGCGAGCCCGGTCCGGGGGAGATTCGATGACCACCGCACCCGCCGCCCTGCTGCGCACCGTCGGGGAGCTGCGCGCGCTCCCCCGTCCCGACGGCGCGCAGCGCGCCGTCGTCATGACGATGGGCGCGCTCCACGACGGCCACGCCAGCCTGATCCGTACGGCGCGCGCCGCCGCCGGTCCCGGCGGACAGGTCGTCGTCACCGTCTTCGTCAATCCGCTCCAGTTCGGTGAGGCCGCCGACCTCGACCGCTACCCCCGCACCTTGGAGGCCGACCTCGCCGTCGCCTCCGAGGCGGGCGCCGACGCGGTCTTCGCCCCCGGCGCCGACGAGGTCTACCCCGGCGGCGAACCCCAGGTCAGGATCACCGCCGGCCCGATGGGCGAGCGGCTGGAGGGCGCGTCAAGGCCCGGGCACTTCGACGGCATGCTCACGGTGGTCGCCAAGCTGCTGCACCTCACCCGGCCCGACGCCGCGTTCTACGGCCAGAAGGACGCCCAGCAGCTGGCGCTGATCCGCCGCATGGTCCGCGACCTCGACTTCGGCATCGACATCGTCGCCGTACCGACGGTCCGGGACCCGGACGGCCTGGCGCTGTCCAGCCGCAACCGGTTCCTCTCCACCGAGGAACGCCGCACGGCGCTCGCCCTGTCCCGGGCCCTCTTCGCGGCCCGCGACCGGCTGGCGGCCCAGCAGGCGCTGCACGCGCGGGCCACGGCCGTTCCGGGCCACGAGGGCAGGGCCGCCGCCCTCGACCGCATCGGGGAGGGCCGCGCGGCCGCCGACTCGCAGGCGGTGGCACGGGCGAGGCCCGCCGTGGGACCCGCCGACGTGCGCGCCGCCGCACAGGCCGTGCTCGACGAGGCGGCCCGGGAAGCGGTGCCGCTCGCCCTCGACTACCTCGCGCTCGTGGACCCGTCGGACTTCACCGAGATCCCCGACGACCGCGACGAGGGGGAGGCGGTCCTCGCCGTCGCGGCCCGCGTGGGCGCCACCCGCCTGATCGACAACATCCCCCTGACCCTCGGAGCCCTCACGTGACCGGAATACGGCTGACCGCCCCCGCCCCGGGCTGGTCCATCGACGCGGACGTCGTCGTGGTCGGCTCCGGCGTGGCCGGTCTCACCACCGCGCTGCGCTGCGCCGCCGCGGGCCTCGCCACCGTGGTCGTCACCAAGGCGCGCCTCGACGACGGATCGACCCGCTGGGCCCAGGGCGGCATCGCCGCGGCGCTCGGCGAAGGCGACACCCCCGAGCAGCACCTGGACGACACGCTCGTCGCCGGGGTGGGACTGTGCGACGAGGCGGCCGTCCGCACCCTCGTCACCGAGGGCCCCGGCGCCGTCCGCCGGCTGATCGAGACCGGCGCGCACTTCGACACCACCGACAACGGCGCCATCGCCCTGACCCGCGAGGGCGGCCACCACCGACGCCGCATCGCGCACGCGGGCGGGGACGCGACCGGCGCGGAGATCTCCCGCGCCCTGGTCGAGGCAGTCCGCTCGGCCGCACTGCACACCGTCGAGAACGCCCTCGTCCTCGACCTGCTCACCGACGCCGAAGGCCGTGCGGCCGGTGTCACCCTGCACGTCATGGGCGAGGGCCAGCACGACGGTGTCGGCGCGGTCCGCGCCCCGGCGGTGGTCCTGGCCACCGGAGGCATGGGCCAGGTCTTCTCCGCCACGACCAATCCGCCGGTCTCCACGGGCGACGGGGTGGCCCTCGCGCTCCGCGCGGGAGCGGAGGTCTCCGACCTCGAGTTCGTCCAGTTCCACCCGACGGTCCTGTTCCTCGGCGCCGGCTCCGAGGGCCAGCAGCCCCTGGTGTCGGAGGCGGTACGGGGCGAGGGCGCGCATCTCGTCGACGCCTCCGGCACACGCTTCATGCTGGGCCGGCACGAGCTGGCGGAGCTGGCCCCGCGTGACATCGTCGCGAAGGCCATCACCAGCCAGATGCACCTGCTCGGCGCCGAGCACATGTACCTCGACGCGCGTCACTTCGGTGCCGCGATGTGGGAGGAGCGCTTTCCGACGATCCTTGCCGCGTGCCGCTCCCACGGCATCGACCCGGTCACGGAGCCGATCCCGGTGGCCCCCGCCGCGCACTACGCCTCGGGAGGCGTCCGCACCGACCTCAGGGGCCGGACGACCGTCCCCGGGCTGTACGCCTGCGGCGAGGTCGCCTGCACGGGTGTGCACGGCGCGAACCGGCTGGCGTCCAACTCCCTCCTGGAAGGGCTCGTCTTCGCCGAGCGCATCGCGGCCGACATCGTGGCCGGCGGACCCCGTGACCGGCCGCTGCCGGAGGAGGTGCCCGACGCTGCCACGGAGACCGTCCCGCTGCTCACCGCGGAGTCCCGGACCCGCATCCAGCGGATCATGGCCAGGGGCGCCGGAGTCATCCGCTCGGCGGACGGCCTGGCCGCCGCGGCCGAGGAGCTGGAGGCGCTCCAGCGGACGTCCGCCGTCCCCGGTGCCGGGGAGGACGCCGCGAAGGACGTCGTGCCCGGTGTGGAGGCGTGGGAGGCCACCAACCTCCTCCTGGTCTCGCGGGTCCTGGTCGCCGCCGCCCGGGAGCGTGAGGAGACGCGCGGCTGCCACTGGCGCGAGGACCGGCCCGACCGCGACGACGAGGCATGGCGCCGTCACCTCGTCGTCCACCTCGCCCCGGACCTGCGGCCGGTCGTCCGCCGGACCCGGAATGCCGCGTTCCCGCCCGTGGAGCCCGGGAACTCAGCAGACTTCGCAGGACCCACCAGCCTCCGGCACCACCCCGCCGACGTCCCAGAGGAGCAGTCACCGTGAGCACGCCCGAAGAGAACCCGCGCCCCACACCCGTGGACGTACCGTTGATCCACATCGGCGCACCCGCCGAGTCCGGCGGCTGCGGCGACGACTGCGGCTGCGGTGACGGCTACGACCCGGACGGGCTGGAGTGCGGACTGGATCCCGCCCTGGCCCAGCTCCTGGCGGAGGCCGGACTGGACCCCGTCCAGGTCGAGGACATCGCCCACGTCGCGATCGAGGAGGACCTGGACGGCGGGGTCGACGTCACCACCGTCGCGACCGTCGCCGAGGACGCCGTCGCCACCGGCGACTTCACCGCCCGCGAGAACGGCGTCGTGGCGGGCCTGCGCGTCGCCGAGGCCGTGCTGTCCATCGTCTGCACGGACGAGTTCGAGGTCGAGCGCCACGTCGAGGACGGCGACCGCGTCGTCGCCGGCCAGAAGCTGCTCACCGTCACCACCCGGACCCGCGACCTCCTCACCGGCGAGCGCAGCGCCCTGAACCTGCTCTGCAGGCTCTCCGGGATCGCGACCGCGACCCGGGCCTGGGCGGACGTGCTCGACGGCACGAAGGCCGAGGTCCGCGACACCCGTAAGACCACTCCGGGGCTGCGCGCCCTGGAGAAGTACGCGGTGCGCTGCGGCGGGGGTGTCAACCACCGCATGTCGCTCGTGGACGCGGCCTTGGTCAAGGACAACCACGTGATCGCGGCGGGCGGGGTCGCCGAGGCGTTCAAGCGGGTCAGGGAGGCCTTCCCGGAGCTGCCGATCGAGGTCGAGGTCGACACCCTGGAGCAGGTCCGCGAGGTGCTCGACGCGGGGGCCGACCTGATCCTGCTGGACAACTTCACCCCGACCGGGACCGCGGAGGCGGTCGCGCTCGTCGGCGGCCGCGCGGTGCTGGAGTCCTCCGGCCGGCTGACCCTCGACTCCGCCCGTGCGTACGCCGAGGCGGGCGTCGACTACCTGGCCGTCGGCGCGCTCACGCACTCCTCGCCGATCCTCGACATCGGCCTGGACTTCCGCGACGCCCCGGCCCCGACCGACGGGGCCGACGCCTGATGCTGCTCACCATCGACGTCGGCAACTCACACACGGTCCTCGGTCTGTTCGACGGCGAGGAGATCGTCGAGCACTGGCGGATCTCCACCGACTCCCGCCGCACCGCCGACGAGCTGGCGGTGCTCCTCCAGGGCCTGATGGGCATGCACCCGCTGCTCGGGGTCGAACTGGGTGACGGCATCGAGGGCATCGCCATCTGCTCGACCGTCCCCGCGGTGCTGCACGAGCTCCGCGAGGTCACCCGTCGCTACTACGGCGACGTCCCCGCCGTCCTCGTGGAGCCGGGCGTCAAGACGGGTGTGCCGGTGCTGACGGACAACCCGAAGGAGGTCGGCGCGGACCGCATCATCAACGCGGTCGCCGCCGTCGAGCTCTACGGCGGCCCGGCCATCGTCGTGGACCTCGGCACGGCCACCACCTTCGACGCGGTGTCGGCTCGTGGCGAGTACACGGGTGGGGTGATCGCGCCCGGGATCGAGATCTCGGTCGAGGCGCTCGGTGTGAAGGGCGCCCAGCTCCGCAAGATCGAGCTCGCCAGGCCCCGCAGCGTGATCGGGAAGAACACCGTCGAGGCCATGCAGTCCGGCATCGTGTACGGCTTCGCCGGGCAGATCGACGGCGTGGTCGAGCGCATGAAGAAGGAGCTGGCGGCCGATCCCGACGAGGTCACCGTCATCGCGACCGGGGGCCTTGCTCCGATGGTGTTGGGTGAGTCCTCCGTCATCGACGAGCACGAGCCCTGGCTGACGCTCATCGGCCTGCGCCTGGTGTACGAGCGCAACATCGCCCGGATGTAGCGCGGGCCTGCGGTCACCTGCGGGAACGCCTCGGCGGCGCGGTACGGAACGGCGCGCCGCCGAGTGACCAGCTAAGCGGATTTTGTCCATTTAGCACGTATTGTTGCGCTATGCCCACGCCCTACGGATCACGCGGCGGCATGGCGTTCGGCGCGGACGAGCTGCGGGTGCTCCGACGCGCTCTCGCCCATGCCCTCCACCCCACGCCCCTGCCGGAAGAGGATGTCCAGGACTGCCTGCGGCTCGCGGGCGCGGTGGACGAGGCGGTGAGCGAGGCGGGACGGCTGCGCGCGTTCCTCCTCGCCGACCTCGCCCGCTACCGCGAAGCACTCCCCGGATCGCTCAGTGGCTATCTGGAGCTCCTCCAGGACGCCCTCGCCGCCGGCTACGACCCCCGCCCCGACGATCTCGCGGCCCTGCGTGCCCTGCGTGCCGGACCGGTCGCCGCGGCGCTCCTGGAGCGCTGCCAGGTGCTGGCCGAACGCTCGGTGCGCGCACGCCTGGCCGGCCGCGCCGTTCCGGCGACGGCGCCCGCGCCCCGCAGCCGGCTGCTGGCCCTGCCCGGCGGCCTCGCGGCGGCCAAGGAGCCCGAACGCCCCAAGGAGCCGGCCAGGCCCGCGACGCCGGGTCGCCCTGCGACCCCGGGTGAGCGTCCGATGCCCAAGCCGTCCGAGGTCTTCCCGCCCCGCCGCCGCCCCGCACCCGCGCCCCCGCCCGAGGAGCGCGCCGTGTCCTGAGGGCTTCCCGCACTTCACCGCGGGCGCGCGACGACAGCTGCGGCACCTCGCCGCGTTGCCGGAACGTCCCCATGCATTCCGTATGCGGACGTCCCTCCGCCGTGCGATGCCCCGCATCCGACGCCGCGCGCTGATCCGCCGGGAATCGCGGGACAGCCCTTGGGGGTGCCGGGCGGGGCCGGAATGCCGGACTCGCTACTCTGGACGGCATGGACTACGTATCCGCGCTCGTGCCACCCGTGGTGATGGCCGCCTTCTTCATCGGTCTCGTCGTGACGATCATCAAGAGCCAGGGCGGCCCGAACAAGGCCAAGGAGGACGCCGCCGTGGACGCGGCGATCGCCCGGGCGGAGTCGGCGCGGCAGGCGCCGCGGCCCGGGGGTGCCTGAACCGGATCCACGTACGAAGGGCGCACGGCTTCCCCGGGAGCCGTGCGCCCTTTTGCCGTCCGGAAAGCGCATCATTCCGGACATCTAGCACTAAGGTGACGCTGTGCCGCGCCAATTGGGAGAGCTGGAAGACGCCGTGATGACACGGGTCTGGCAATGGAACCGTCCGGTCACCGTGCGGGAAGTCCTGGAGGACCTTCAGCGGGAGCGGTCCATCGCGTACACGACCGTCATGACGGTAATGGACAATCTCCATCAGAAGGGCTGGGTCCGCCGGGAAGTGGACGGCCGGGCATATCGATATACGGCTGTCTCCACCCGTGCCGCGTACTCCGCCGCACTGATGAACGAAGCGTGGTCGCGCAGTGACAACCCGGCTGCCGCGCTGGTCGCCTTCTTCGGCATGATGTCGGCCGAGCAGCGTGAGGCTCTCCAGGACGCGATGCGCATCGTCGCACCCACCTTCCCTGAACCGCCTCCGGACCCGGCCCACGGGGGCCCTCCGGCCGATGGGACGCCACCGGAGGCCGGGCGATAGCGTCTGGGTATGTCCTCAGAGCTGCCGCAAACCGAGCCGGATACCGAGCTGGATACAGATTTTCATACCGACCCGTCGGTAAAAAGGCCCGCCATCACTGTACGGCGGGCCAGGACCAGCGACGTGGCGTCCGTCCGCGATCTCCTTGACGGGTACGTCTCCGAAGGCATCCTGCTCGACAAAGCGACGGTCACTCTTTACGAGGACATCCAGGAGTTCTGGGTCGCCGAACGCGACGAGGACGCCCGGGTCATCGGCTGCGGCGCCCTGCACGTGATGTGGGAAGACCTCGCCGAAGTGCGCACTCTCGCCGTCGACCACGGCATCAAGGGGGCGGGAGTCGGCCATCAGGTTCTGGACAAGCTCTTGCAGACCGCGCGCTGGCTCGGCGTCCGGCGGGTTTTCTGTCTCACCTTCGAAGTCGACTTCTTTGCGAAGCACGGCTTCACCGAGATCGGCGAGACGCCCGTCGACGGAGATGTCTACAGCGAGCTGCTGCGTTCCTATGACGAGGGCGTGGCGGAGTTCCTGGGTCTCGAACGGGTGAAGCCGAACACCTTGGGCAACAGCCGGATGCTTCTGCACCTGTGAAGGGTGGAAGGTACCCGAACCCTATGTCCGAATCGCGCATGTTTCCCGTGTTCTTGCACTCCCGAACCTCTCCCGGGGGTTTGTGTTTTCCGGGGAAAAGCGGTTTCCTTTCCGCGTACTGCATTTTCGATGAAAGGAAATCCGGTGGCACAGAAGGTTCAGGTCCTTCTTGTTGATGACCTCGACGGTGGCGAGGCGGACGAGACCGTGACGTTCGCTCTGGACGGCAAGACCTACGAGATCGACCTCACCACGACCAACGCGGACAAGCTCCGTGGTCTTCTCGAGCCGTACACCAGGAGTGGCCGTCGCACCGGTGGCCGCGCGGCGACCGGCCGTGGCAAGGGCCGCGCGGTTTCCGGCGGCAACAAGGACACTGCGGAGATCCGTAAGTGGGCGCGCGAGAACGGCCACAATGTGAATGACCGCGGCCGTGTCCCGGCCGAGATCCGTGAGGCTTACGAGAAGGCCAACGGCTGATCTGCCGCGCGATCGGCCGGCAGGTGCGTCCGGGCGCGCGTCAGCCGGGCCCGGTGGCACTCCGTGGCCGCCGCGTCCAGCAGCCGTACGAGATCGGGAGTATCCCCACCCCTGCTCCCGAGGCCGGCCAGGGCCGGGAGCAGTGGTTCCACCTCCTGCCGTGGTGCGGGGGGCCGCAGCCAGAACGCGGCCCCCGGCCGGGCGGCCGCACCGCCGGGCGGCACGGGTGCGGTCATGCGCCCGCCGGCGCCGATGACGGTCAGATCGAGTGCGATGCCGCCCCAATCCAGCCAGTCGAGCAGCCCGGGCAGCTCGTCGGCGCTGCCGACGGCCACCAGGAGACGCATCCGTGGCCCGTCCAACGCCACGGGGCCGGTGCGCCCCACGCGGCGCAGCGCCGCGTGCCCGGCCTCCGCCGGCAGGTCCAGCACGTCGAAGCGCACTCCCGTCAGCAGCATCGCGGGAGGCCCGCCCGCGGTCGCCCAGTCGAGCTCGCGTGCGTACCACTGCGCGCGGTCGTCGGATTCCGGCGACGAGCGAGGAGGCGGGACGAGGGGAGCCATGCACGGTGAACCCCCGCACCGTCCGCGAGGTTACGCACCGTCGCCTCGCTGTCGCCCACCGTCCCCGTCATGGGGGCGTACAGGAGCGTGCGTCCGCGCTAGGTTGTTCGCCCGTAGCGGAGGGAACGGTAGTGCGCCGCATGGACCGTCGGGGTGTGCGGGTAGGACATCCCTAGTGGGAAGGGGCGACACGGCAGGCAAAACGTCTCACGTTCGCCATCGGCGTACTGGCGAAAGGGCTATCTGCCTGGCCTGCGGGAACATCGTCTCGCAGGATCGGGTTGGAGCAGTTGTCGGCGTTCGGGGCAGGAGGCCATCGCGGGTGTCGGCAGTTGAAATGAGCGGTCCCTGCTTGCGGGACTAAGCTGCGGAAGGACAGGGAGGGGACCGACCCCTTACTGCCTGACCGCTCTGAGGAGCGATTAACGATGTTCGAGAGGTTCACCGACCGCGCGCGGCGGGTTGTCGTCCTGGCTCAGGAAGAAGCCCGGATGCTCAACCACAACTACATCGGCACCGAGCACATCCTCCTGGGCCTGATCCACGAGGGTGAGGGTGTCGCCGCTAAGGCCCTGGAGAGCCTCGGGATTTCGCTCGAGGCGGTCCGCCAGCAGGTGGAGGAGATCATCGGTCAGGGCCAGCAGGCCCCGTCCGGGCACATCCCCTTCACTCCCCGGGCGAAGAAGGTCCTGGAGCTGTCGCTCCGCGAGGCCCTTCAGCTCGGCCACAACTACATCGGCACGGAGCACATCCTGCTCGGCCTGATCCGTGAGGGCGAGGGCGTCGCCGCCCAGGTCCTCGTGAAGCTGGGCGCCGACCTGAACCGGGTGCGGCAGCAGGTCATCCAGCTGCTCTCCGGGTACTCGGGAGGCAAGGAGGCGGCCACCGCCGGCGGCCCCGCCGAGGGCACGCCCTCCACGTCCCTGGTGCTCGACCAGTTCGGCCGGAATCTCACCCAGGCCGCTCGTGAGTCCAAGCTCGACCCGGTCATCGGGCGCGAGAAGGAGATCGAGCGGGTCATGCAGGTGCTCTCCCGCCGTACGAAGAACAACCCGGTCCTCATCGGCGAGCCCGGCGTCGGCAAGACGGCGGTCGTCGAGGGCCTGGCCCAGGCCATCGTCAAGGGCGAGGTCCCCGAGACGCTCAAGGACAAGCACCTCTACACGCTGGACCTCGGCGCACTCGTCGCCGGTTCCCGCTACCGCGGTGACTTCGAGGAGCGCCTGAAGAAGGTCCTCAAGGAGATCCGCACCCGCGGCGACATCATCCTGTTCATCGACGAGCTCCACACCCTGGTGGGTGCGGGTGCCGCCGAGGGCGCGATCGACGCGGCGAGCATCCTCAAGCCCATGCTGGCGCGAGGCGAGCTCCAGACCATCGGTGCCACGACGCTCGACGAGTACCGCAAGCACCTGGAGAAGGACGCCGCTCTCGAGCGCCGCTTCCAGCCCATCCAGGTCGCGGAGCCGTCGCTGCCGCACACCATCGAGATCCTCAAGGGTCTGCGCGACCGTTACGAGGCCCACCACCGGGTCTCCATCACGGACGAGGCGCTGGTCCAGGCCGCGACCCTGGCCGACCGGTACATCTCGGACCGCTTCCTGCCGGACAAGGCGATCGACCTGATCGACGAGGCCGGTTCCCGGATGCGCATCCGCCGGATGACCGCGCCGCCGGACCTCCGCGAGTTCGACGAGAAGATCGCGGGTGTCCGCCGCGACAAGGAGTCGGCGATCGACTCCCAGGACTTCGAGAAGGCGGCGTCGCTCCGGGACAAGGAGAAGCAGCTGCTGGCGGCGAAGGCCAAGCGGGAGAAGGAGTGGAAGGCCGGCGACATGGACGTCGTCGCCGAGGTCGACGGCGAGCTCATCGCCGAAGTCCTCGCCACGGCCACCGGTATCCCGGTCTTCAAGCTGACGGAGGAGGAGTCCTCGCGTCTGCTGCGCATGGAGGACGAGCTCCACAAGCGCGTCATCGGGCAGAAGGACGCCATCAAGGCCCTCTCGCAGGCGATCCGCCGTACGCGAGCCGGTCTGAAGGACCCGAAGCGCCCCGGTGGTTCGTTCATCTTCGCCGGCCCGTCCGGTGTCGGTAAGACGGAGCTCTCCAAGACGCTCGCCGAATTCCTTTTCGGCGACGAGGACGCGCTGATCTCCCTCGACATGTCGGAGTTCAGCGAGAAGCACACGGTTTCCCGCCTCTTCGGATCGCCTCCCGGCTACGTGGGCTACGAAGAGGGCGGCCAGCTCACCGAGAAGGTGCGCCGCAAGCCGTTCTCCGTCGTTCTCTTCGACGAGGTCGAGAAGGCCCACCCCGACATCTTCAATTCCCTGCTCCAGATTCTGGAGGACGGTCGCCTGACCGACTCCCAGGGCCGGGTCGTGGACTTCAAGAACACGGTCATCATCATGACGACCAACCTCGGGACCCGGGACATCTCCAAGGGCTTCAACCTGGGCTTCGCCGCCCAGGGTGACGTGAAGACGAACTACGAGCGGATGAAGGTCAAGGTCAACGAAGAGCTGAAGCAGCACTTCCGGCCCGAGTTCCTCAACCGTGTCGACGACACGGTCGTCTTCCACCAGCTCACCGAGGAAGACATCATCCAGATCGTCGACCTCATGATCGACAAGGTGGACGAGCGTCTCAAGGACCGCGACATGGGCATCGAGCTCAGCGCCGAGGCCAAGTCGCTCCTCGCGAAGAAGGGCTACGACCCCGTGATGGGCGCCCGGCCGCTGCGTCGGACGATCCAGCGCGAGATCGAGGACATCCTCTCCGAGAAGATTCTCTTCGGCGAGCTGCGCCCCGGTCACATCGTGGTCGTGGGTACGGAGGGCGAGGGCGACGAGAAGAAGTTCTCGTTCCGCGGTGAGGAGAAGTCGGCACTGCCCGACGTCCCGCCGATCGAGCAGGCTGCGGGCGGCGGCCCGAACCTGTCGAAGGAAGCGTAAGGCGCGCCGTAGCGCCTGAGCGTCGAAGGGGCTGCCCCGGACCGGTCACGGTCCGGGGCAGCCCCTTTTCCCGTGGGCCTGGCGTGCCGTGCCCAGCGGAGCCGGCCGGCCCGCCCTGCCTCGGGGCGGTCCGCCCAGTCACCGTGCGCCGGTGTGCCCATCCGCCCATCCGCCCATCCGCCGGTTACGCCGGGCGTAGGCCGGGCGGGCGGTGGGAGTGGGTCGACGGTGGGAGGGCCGGGCTCCGGCGGGTGAAGCGGGGCTCCAGTGCCTTCTCCGCCCGCCGCTGCCTTGATACGGCGTGGGCAAGCCCGAGAGGCGACGTTCGGCGGTCCGGCCCGCGTCACCGTCCGAGGGCCGTGCCCGTCGAGCCGAACGGCTCTGCGCGCAGCGCCACCCGGCCACACAAGAGCTGAGGAACTCCCGACCGCCGGCGACGAGGCACGAGGTACGACGTACGCGGTGCCTGCTACGCGCCTCGCGCTGCTGCTCGTCCTCGCCCGTCCGGCCTGCTCCTCGCCTGTCCGGCTTTCCGGGCGGCCACGGTGGCGCGTGAGGCAGCAGGTGGGCTGCCCGTGGGGGTGCCCGGTGGGTGGCCCGTGGTGGCGCTGCCGGACGCGCGCCCGGGGGACCGAGGTCGGATTCCCGGACGCGCGGCCTCGCGTTGCTGCTCGTCCTCGTCCGTGCGCCCTTCAGGCGCCCTACCGGTGGGGATCGGCAGGGCCGAGCCCCCCTTGCGGGGGTCCGGTGCACGGCTACGGGTTCGCCGCCCCGGCGCGCGCCTGGGGGCCGAGGTCGGGTTTCCGGAGGCGCCCCAAGGTGTGGGGCCCGGGCGTGGCCTGGGCCTGGGCGGGTCAACAGCGGCGCGTGGCCCGACAGGCCTGAGCCGGCCTTGCGGGGCCCGGTGCGCGGCTATGAGGTGCGCCCGTCCCGGTGCGGGCCCGGGGCTCTTGAGGCGTGGGCCCCGACCCCCTGACGCGTACCCGGACAGCCGGGGACAGCCGGTCGGCACTGCGGTGCGCGTGGGGCCGGCACCTCCAAACCGCCCTGGTGCCCGGAGAACGGCCCGGGCCCGGACGCGGGCGGGAGAAGGGGAGAACACCGGGGTCCCGGCGGTGCGGGCTGAAGGCTCGGGGGACGCGGTCCGAACGTGGGCGTGAGGCCCCGAGGGGCGTGGGCCCTGCAACACCCTGTCCGCGTCGGCCACCCACACCCGTACCCGCTGAGGGAGGTCCGCCTGTGCGGTCGGCTCCTGGGGCCGAAGGTCCCGAAACGGACAGCCTTCGGACCTACCGGCGGTGACAAGGCGCACAGGCGATTTCGGGCCTACTAGCGCGCATAGGAGAAAAATCCTTGATCGTTCAATGGTCCAGCGCGTGACCTAGCCCAGGAGGATGCGTCCGCTTCGGGAGTATCTGTCCGAAAAGGTGCGCACTGTTCCCCCAGTACCCCTTAAGGTGGCCTTTCGTCTGAGGGTGTACCTGGTTCGAGGAGCCTGGTGCGACCGTGTTCGGCGCAGGTTTCGCGTGGCTGCTGCGGCGCATTCCCGTGGCACCTTCTACGGCTTTTCATCGTAGATGGGGTGTTTGAGTGTTTCCGGGGGTGCGGGTTACCAAGGTGGAGCAAGCCCGGCCGGAGCGCCGGGTCCAGTCACCCCGGAGGTTCTCCCCGCATGTCGAAGCGCGTTACGTTCCAGCCTTCCCGCCGCCCGTCCATGCCCCGTGTGAGCGGTGCCGTCGTGGCCGCAGGCCTGGGTGTGTCGATGGTGTTCGGCGCGGGCGCTGCGTTCGCGTCCGGCACGACGGGTACCGCGGGCACCGCGGCCCTCGCCGGTTCCGTCACTGCCGACTCCGTCGCCCAGCAGGCGAACGCCCAGAGCAAGGCCGCTGCCGCCGCCAAGAAGGCGTCGGCGGACACGGCCGAGAAGAAGAAGGCCGACGCCAAGAAGAAGGCCGACGCCGCTAAGAAGAAGGCCGCCTCCTGGGAGGCGCCGGTCGAGAAGTACGTGCTGAGCGCCACCTACGGCACCGGCGGTTCCCGCTGGGCCCACAAGCACTCCGGTCAGGACTTCGCCGTCCCGATCGGCACCAAGGTCGAGGCCGCGCACTCCGGCACGGTCGTCAAGGCCGGCCCGAACGGAGGCGGCGACGGTCCCGCGTACGGCAACGCCATCGTGATCAAGCACTCCAACGGCAAGTACTCGCAGTACGCCCACCTGTCGAAGATCCAGGTGAAGATCGGTGACCACGTGAAGACGGGCGAGCGGATCGGCCTGTCCGGCAACACCGGGAACTCCAGTGGCCCGCACCTGCACTTCGAGATCCGCACGACCCCGAACTACGGTTCGGCGATCAACCCGGTCTCGTTCCTGAACTCCGTGCACGTCTCCATCTGACGCGTCCGGCGTCCGCCCTACGTGGCAGGCCCGGCAGGGTCCTGATCGTGGGCACGGGTCACCAGCTCGACGGCGACCTCGAGAGCAGCCTTGCGCTTCTCCTCGGGGTCGCCTTCGGCGTCCTTGAGGGCGAGCATCCCGGCGTGCATGGCGAACAGGGCCGTGAAGCAGCGGACCTGGTCCGTGAGGGGGGCGTCGGGTTCCTTGAGCAGGTCCACCAGTGCGATGGCGCGGTGCTTGATGGTGTGGCCGATGCTCAGGTCGCGGACCGTCGCCTGGTTCTCCTGCATGAAACGGAAGAGCGGGGCGGCCGCACTGAGCGCCTCGCTGTAGCGGACCAGGATCTCCTTCTTCGTCTCCAGGGTGCGCGGCTGCTCCTTGCCCCACTCGAGGAGATCCTCGATGGGCCGGTTCAGGTCCTCGAAGATGCTGTTGAGGATGTCTTCCTTGGTCTTGAAGTGGTAGTACAGCGCCGCCTTGGTGACCTCCAGGTGCTCTGCGATCTCGCGGAGCGAGGTCTTCTCGTACCCCCGCTCGGCGAAGAGCTCCAGGGCGACGTCCTGAATGCGCTGGCGGGTGTTGCCCCGGCGCGGCTGCGGCGTGCGGCCCATGCGACTCTCCCAAGAACTTACTTGACGCCCGGCTAGTACGGGTCTACTTTCCTCAGTGTAGCCAACTAGCCGGACGGCAAGTAAGTGTCGGTCCGGGGGCGGAACGAGTAGCAGGGGACCAGGGGAGCGGACGGCATGACGGAACTGACGAAAGCGACGGCGGGCGGGGAACCGGAACCACAGGAACGCAGCGTCCGGGTGGTGGTCCTCGCGCTGATGATCGCGATGCTGCTGGCCATGCTCGACAACCTGATCGTCGGTACCGCGATGCCCACCATCGTCGGCGATCTGGGCGGTATGGAGCATCTGTCCTGGGTGGTCACCGCCTACACCCTGGCCACCGCCGCCTCCACCCCCATCTGGGGCAAGCTCGGCGACATGTACGGACGCAAGGGCATCTTCCTCACGTCCATCGTGATCTTCCTGATCGGTTCGGTGCTGAGCGGAATGGCTCAGGACATGAGCCAGCTGATCGGTTTCCGTGCCGTCCAGGGACTCGGCGCCGGCGGCCTCATGGTGGGCGTCATGGCGATCATCGGTGACCTGGTCCCGCCCCGCGAGCGGGGGAAGTACCAGGGCATGATGGCCGGTGTGATGGCCATCGCCATGATCGGCGGACCGCTGGTCGGCGGCACCATCACCGACCACCTGGGCTGGCGCTGGAGCTTCTACATCAACCTGCCGCTCGGCGCGGTCGCACTGGCCATGGTCACCGTGGTGCTGCACCTGCCCCGCAAGGAGCGCAGGAAGGCGAAGGTCGACTATCTGGGCGCCGTACTGCTCACCGTCGGCATCACCGCGATCGTGCTGGTCACCACCTGGGGCGGCACGGAGTACGCGTGGGACTCGGCCGTGATCATGGAGCTCGTCGCCCTCGGCGTGGCCTCCCTCGTAGGCTTCCTCTTCGTCGAGACGAGGGCCGTCGAGCCGATCATGCCGCTGCACATCTTCCGCAGCCGCAACTTCACCCTCATGTCCGTGGTCGGCTTCATGGCGGGCTTCGTGATGTTCGGCGCGGTGCTCTTCCTGCCGCTCTTCCAGCAGTCGGTCCAGGGAGCGTCCGCGACCAACTCCGGACTGCTGCTCCTGCCGATGCTGCTCGCCATGATGGTCGTCTCGCTGATCGCCGGCCGGATCACCACCAGCACCGGCAAGTACAAGATCTTCCCGATCGTGGGCAGCGTCCTGATGATCGCGGGCCTGTTCCTCCTGGCCACGATGGACACCGCTACCACGCGCTTCACCTCCGGTGTCTACATGGCCGTGCTCGGCGCGGGCATGGGCTTCCTGATGCAGATCACGATGCTGGTCGCCCAGAACAGTGTCGAGCTCAAGGACATGGGTGTCGCCTCGTCCACGACCACGCTCTTCCGGACACTCGGCAGCTCCTTCGGAGTCGCGATCATGGGCGCCCTGTTCACCGGCCGGGTGCAGGACGAGATGACGGCACGCGGAGGCGGGGGAGCCACGGCGAACTCCGCCCAGCTGGACGCCGCGAGCCTGGCGAAGCTACCGCGCGCGATGCGCGAGGCGTACGAGTACGCGGTGGCCTCCGGCACCCACCTGGCCTTCCTGGTGGGCGGCTCGGTCGCGGTGATCGCCCTGCTGGCGTCGCTCTTCGTCAAGGAGGTACCGCTCCGGGGCGGCGCGAAGCCGGAGGCGGCCTCCGACGACGGCGCCGGTACGGCACAGCCGCAGGCCGCGGATGCCAAGGAGGCTCAGGCCGTCTGAGCAGGCGTACGGACCGGGCGTCCACGCCCACGGCGGAAGAGGGGCCCCGGAGGCGGACGAAGCCTCCGGGGCCCCTTCCGTTTCCGCACCCATGCCCTCTCCCGGACGCGATGAGCCGGAAACCGGGAGTATGTGCCGGGTGCCGGGTGCCGGGTGCCGGGTGCCGGGTGCCGGGTGCCGGGTGCCGTGACGGGGCTCGCGAACCGTGTCGGCCGGCCGCCGCACGCCCCCTCACCCCGTGGCCCGCCGGTCAGCGCCTCAGCCGTCCATCCCCTCCCGCAGGACGGGGAAGCTCCCCGTGTTCGTCGGCGCGTGCTCGGGCAGCCAGAGCACGGCGACCGCCCCGCCCGTACCCTCCGCGGCCCCGGCCGGAGCCGCGTTGCGGAAGGTCAGCCGGGCGCCCAGGACCCGTGCCTGGCCGGCGGCGATGGTCAGCCCCAGGCCGTGACCGTGCCCGGCCCGGTCGCTGCTTCCCGTACGGAACCGGCTCGGCCCCTCCCGCAGCAGCGACTCCGGGAAACCGGGCCCGTGATCGCGTATCCGCACGACCCGGCCCTCGACCGTGACCTCGACCGGACCGGCCCCGTGCTTGGCGGCGTTGCCGAGCAGATTGCCCAGGATGCGCTCCAGGCGCCGGGGATCCGTGGAGACCCACGACTCGTGGACCACCCGTACCGTGATCCCCGGATCCAGCGCCGCGATCCGCCGGCTGACGAACTCGCCCAGCGGCAGCTCCTGCAGCTCGGCCCGCTCCGAGGCACTGTCCAGCCTGGCCACCTCGAGCACGTCCTCGACCAGGGTGCGCATCGCCTGTGCCCGGTCCCGTACGAGTTCCGTGGGCCGTCCGGGGGGCAGCAGCTCGGCTGCGGTGAGCAGCCCCGTCACCGGGGTGCGCAGTTCGTGGGCGATGTCCGCGGTCACCCGGCGCTCGGCCTCGATCCGCTCGTTCAGCGCGTCCGTGAGTGCGTCGACGGCCCGCGCCAGCTCGTCCGTCTCGTCCCGGACGACGCCGCCGACGGCGTCCCGTACCCGTACGTCCGTATTGCCCTGGGCGACCTTGCCGGCCGCCGCCGCGGCCTTGCGCAGCCGGCGGGACAGCTGGCCGCCGATCAGGACCCCCAGGGCGCAACCGCCGAACACGACGGAGACGGAGCCGATGATCAGAGCCCGGTCGAGGTCGCCCGTGATCGTGGCGCTCCGGTCGGCGAACGGGGTGTGCAGGGACAGGACGTCGCCGTTGGCCAGCGGTACGGCCGCCCAGACGTCGGGCACCCCGCCCGCGTACTCGTCGACGTGGGTGGCACGCCTGTTCTGCCGCATCTGTGCGCGCAGGCTCGGCGGCAGGGCCGGGTCGTTGAGCTTGGCACCGAATTTGGGGGCCGGCTTGAGGGTGCTCGACGCCTCGTACAGCCGCTGGGCGAACAGCAGCCGCTCCAGTTGGACCTCGCGGGCGTTGTCCAGCATCGAGACGCGGGCGGCGTTGTGGACCACGAGGCTCAGTGCCACGGCGATGAGCGCACCGACGGCGGCGATCGCGATGCTTATCTTCCAGCGGACCCCGGTCCGCAAGGCCAGCCGCTTCATGCGCGGAGTTTGTAGCCGAAGCCGCGGACCGTCTCGATCCGGTCCTGGCCGATCTTGGCCCGCAGCCGCTGGACGTGGACGTCGACGACCCGGGTGTCCCCTCCCCAGCCGTAGTCCCAGACCCGTTCCAGGAGCCTGTCCCGGGAGAGCACGGTGCCGGGCGCCGAGGAGAACTCCAGCAGGAGCCGCATCTCGGTCGGCGTCAGGCCCACCTGGGCACCTCCTCTGCGGACCTCCATGCCCTCGGTGTCGATCCGCAGGTCGCCGAAGACCAGCACCCCGCCGGTCTCGTCCGGTGCCCCGCCGGACACCGTGCGGGGTTGGCCCGCCTGTCCCGAGGCGTGGCCGAAGCGGCGCAGTACGGCGCGGATGCGGGCGACGAGCACCGCTCCGTCGAACGGCTTGGTGACGTAGTCGTCGGCCCCGGCCTCCAGGCCGAGTACGACGTCGATGGAGTCGGCCCGGGCCGACAGCATGATCACGGGAACGGTGGACTCGTCGCGTATGCGGCGGCACAGGCTCACCCCGTCCAGGCCGGGCACCATCACGTCGAGCAGGGCGATGTCCGGCCGGTCCGCCCGGAAGGCCTCCAGGCCCTGCAGGCCGTCGGGCATCGCGGTGACCGTGAAGCCCACCCGCTCCAGTGCGAGCTGGGTGGCCTCGCGGATGACGTCGTCGTCCTCGACGAAGAGGACGTGGGTCTCGGCCATACGTGCGGCTCTCAGTTCTCCGGCTGGTCCTGTGTCGTGTTTCGGCGCCCGGTCGGCGCCGTCCGCCCGGCGGGGGACGGCGCTGTTTCCGGAAGACGCCCTAGTTCTGCGTCTTCTCCGGCCCGGGAACGGCGCCCTCCCCGGCGCCCACGGCACGGTTGAAGTCGTTGTGCACCCGGTCGGTCTCGGTGAACCGGCCGGCCGCCCAGTGGTACGTGATCACGTCCTCGCCGGAGGGGTAGGCCACCGCGTCCTTCGAGCCGTACACCTGCGTGGTCACCACCAGGTCACCCCGGTCGATGGTGCCGTACACCGCCGGGATCTCCGCGCTGAAGACGTTCTTGTACGAGCCGTCCCGGCCCTCCCGGTAGACGTAGGTACCGACTCCGACCGAATCACCGCAGGTCATCACGTTGACCACGACATCGGCCGTCGGCCCGTCGGTGAGCGATCCGTACGAGGTGTCGACCGGGTACTCGTCCCCCGTGCAGGGCTTCAGACCGTCCCTGAGCTGCCGGCTGACCTTCGGGTCGCCCTTGACGAGCTTCACGGCGTTGATCTTCGGGGACGGCTTCGTCGTTCCGGACGGCACCGTGTGGGAGGAGGTGACCCGGACGGCCGGCTGGCCGGCCGCCGGTCCCTCGTCCCGGGTGCCCGTACCACCGGTCGAGCAGCCGGCGCAGAACAGCCCGAAGGCGGCGAGCCCGGCGATCGCCGTGCCGCCCGCCGCCAGGCCGGCCCGGCGTCCGCCGCTTCTGACGGCCGCCGAACCGTCCGTGCCGTCACCGCTGCCCGTCAGGCCGTGCACCGCTCCCGCTCCCGCTCGTCATGGCGCCTCTTCCGCTGCGCCGGGATCCGTGCCGGAAGCGGCGCCGGTGTCCGCTCGGCCTCGCGGCTCCGGGCGGCACGGTCCTCCAGTTCCAGGCGCAGCCGCGCCAGCGCGCGGTGCAGCGTGCTCTTCACCGTACCCGCCGACATGCCGAGCGCCGCGGCCGTCTCCTCCGTGCTCATCTGCTCCCAGTGTCGCAGCACGACGACACTGCGCTGCTTCGGAGCCAGGACGCCCAGGACGTCCATGAGCAGGGCGCGGTCGGCGCGCTGCTCCGAGCCGTCGTCGATGCTCGCGTCCGGGAGCTGCTCGGTGGGGACCTCGTCGAGCTTGCGGGCCCGCCACCACTCCGTACGCGTGTTGATCATGACGCGGCGCAGATAGGCGTCGGCGAGGGACTTGTCGGCGATGCCGTCCCAGCGGCGGTAGGTACGCGCCAGGGCGGTCTGCAACAGGTCCTGCGCGTCCACGGGATCGGGGACGAGCCGGCGGGCACTGCGCAGGAGTGCGTCCTGCCTGCTGCGTACGTAGTCCTCGAATGCGAGCACTTGGCCCTGCTCCGCCACAACCGCCTCCGTCACCGTGAAATCCCCGTGGTCGCGCTGCCGGCAGGTGGTCCGGTCGCCGGCGTCGACGACGTTACGGAGGGCTTGTCACGAGGGTGTGCGGAGCAGCCGTACACGGACGCACGGCTGTCCATCGGTTGTGTAACAGCCGCTGGACAGCCCGGTCCGCCGGGAGGTGCCGCCTCAGGTCAGGGGGAGCCGGTACCGGCCGTTCGCCAGCGGCTCGACCAGGCCGTCGGCGACCAGCCCGTCCAGGGCGCGGGCCCGCTGCACGGGCTCCTCCCACACCGCGTCCAGCGCCGACTGCGGCACGGGAACGACGGAGTCGCGCAGAACGGAGAGCAGGCGACCGCGCACCTGCCGGTCCGTACCGGCGTACGTCTGTCCGCGGCGCGCGGGCCCCTGGTGGGCGGGCTTCCCGGCCAGCCGCCAGGCGCACTGCCCGGAGATCGGGCAGCGGGTGCAGTCCTCGTTCTTCGCGGTGCAGACGAGCGCGCCGAGCTCCATCGTGGCGGCCGCCCACCGGGCCGCGCGTTCCTCCTCCTCGGGGAGCAGGGCACGGGCGAGCTTGCGCTCGGCCGCCGTGGTCGCGTTGGGCGGGTACTGGATGCCGGAGGCGGCCCGGGCGAAGACCCGGCGGACGTTCGTGTCCAGGACGGCGTGGCGCTGCCCGTACGCGAACGAGGCCACCGCCGCCGCCGTGTACTCGCCGATCCCGGGCAGAGCGAGCAGCTGACCGTGCTCGCGCGGTACGTCGCCGCCGTGCCGTTCCGTTATCGCCTGCGCGGCCCCGTGCAGGCGCAGCGCGCGGCGGGGGTAACCGAGCCGGCCCCAGGCGCGGACCGCTTCGCCCGGCGCGTCGGCGGCGAGGTCGGCGGGGCGTGGCCAGCGGGCCATCCACTGTTCGTAGACCGGCAGGACCCGGCTGACGGGTGTCTGCTGCAGCATGAACTCGCTCACCATCACGCCCCAGGCGCCCGCTTCGGGGCGGCGCCAGGGCAGATCGCGGGCGTGCTGCTCGAACCACCCGATGACGGGGTCGTGGAGGGAGGCGGGGGGCGTGTGTGTCGCAGTCGTGGCAGTCATCGCACCTACGATCCTGGCACGGAAGACGGGACATCGGGCACGGCCGCGGAGGTGTCGGCCCTGCGGAGGGCTCACGGGGTGATAACGCCACCCGTTCTGACCCCTCGGCGGCGGACCGGCAGGGCCTGAGTGGGGCAAAGCGGACGGAAGTGAAGTGAACGGCCGCGCCGTGATGATGATCCGGAAAACTTGTCGATCAGAGCGGCGGTTGGGGACCGGAGTTGGCCCCGAACTCTCGTAGAGTTCTGACCGTGGGATCTATGCGCAATCCGGTCGGGCCACTTCCCTCCAGCATCTACTGGCGACGGAGGGCAGTAGCCGTGCTGGTGATCGCGCTGCTCGCGGCCGTGACCGTGTGGGCCGTCACCTCGGCCGGCGGTGACCGGAGGAAGGACGACGCGAAGTCGGGCGACTCGGGTCCCGCCCCCTCCATCACCCCCGGTCCCTCCAGCTCCGGTCCGGTCGTCGGCCAACCGCCCGGCGGGCGCGACGAGTCGGGGGATTCCGGTGGTGGCGGCGCCGGTACGGACCCGGGTGCCGGAGGTGGCGACGGCGGCACCGGAGCGGGGAGCGCGGCAGGCTCCGGTACGACGGGAGCGGGCGGCTCCACCGCGGCGGGCGCGGGCTCAGCGGGATCAGTCGCGGGCGGAACCGGAACCGGAACGCCGGCCGTGCAGGTGCCGGCCGGCTCGGCCCTCCCGAACTGCGCTGCCTCCGCACTTCAGTTGGGCCTCCGGACGGACAACAGTTACGGCCCCGACGACAAGCCCGAGTTCCGGCTGACCGTGCGGAACACCTCGGCCACCGACTGCAAGGCCGACTTCGGCCCGAAGAGCGCGGTGCTGACGGTCACCGAGGCCGGAGGTGAGGACGAGCAGGTGTGGTCCTCCGAGGACTGCCCGGCGGCGGCCGGACCGGTGTTCCTGAAGATCCCGGCGGGTGCGACGGTCGTCCACACCGTGACGTGGGACCGCAGGACGAGCACTCCGAAGTGCGCGACCCCGGCTGTGGCGAAGGCGTCGCCGGGCACGTACCTCCTGGAGGCACAGGTCCCCGGCGAACCGCTCCGGCGCGTGTCGTTCGTCCTCGCCAGGGACTGACACCGGGCGCATCGAGCACCGACACCGAGCGCGTCACGTCCTGACACCGGGAGCAAAGGGCTGCCACCGGACGGGAGCTCGGCCCCGGGATACCGGGACGGACCGGTCGGCGTCAGCGCGCGGGTCGTCCGGTGAGCGGGACCACGGCCGGTGGCCGAGGCCCGTGTCCGGCGGCGCGGGACACCGTCCGGTGCGCAGGGTGGACACGCGGCCGCCGGGTGGCTCCGGTCCCGCCCCGGCCCGATGCGGCGGGGATTCCTAGACGTACCGCTCGAGGATCGACGACTCGGCGAGCCGCGAGAGACCCTCGCGCACGCTCCGGGCCCTGGCCTCGCCGACGCCGTCCACGGTCTGGAGGTCGTCCACGCTGGCGGCGAGCAGCTTCTGCAGGCCGCCGAAGTGCTCCACCAGACGCTCGATGATGGCCCCGGGCAGCCGGGGCACCTTCGCCAGCAGCCGGTATCCCCGCGGCGACACCGCCGAGTCCAGCGTCTCCGGGGAGCCGCTGTAGCCCAGCGCCCGTGCGACCACCGGGAGTTCGAGCAGTTCCGTATGCGTGAGCGTGTCCAGCTCGGTCAGCGCCTCCGCGACCGTACGGGACCGCTTCGCGGTCGGCTCGGGGACGTAGTCGCGCACGACCAGCTCCCGCTCGGGCTCCACGCCCGCGATCAGTTCGTCCAGCTGGAGCGAGAGGAGCCTGCCGTCGGTGCCCAGCTCCACGACGTACTCGGCGATCTCCGTGGCGATCCGGCGCACCATCTCCAGCCGCTGCGCGACCGCCGTCACGTCCCGGACGGTCACCAGGTCCTCGATCTCCAGGGCGGAGAGGGTCCCGGCGACCTCGTCCAGACGGAGCTTGTACCGCTCCAGCGTCGCGAGCGCCTGGTTGGCGCGGGACAGGATCGCGGAGGACTCCTCCAGGACCCGGCGCTCCCCGTCCACGTACAGGGCGATGAGACGCATCGACTGGGAGACCGAGACGACCGGGAAGCCGCACGCCTTGGATACGCGGTCGGCCGTGCGGTGGCGGGTGCCCGTCTCCTCGGTGGGGATGGAGGCGTCCGGGACCAGCTGTACGCCGGCCCGCAGGATCTTGGTCATGTCCTTGTCGAGGATCAGCGCGCCGTCCAGCTTGCACAGCTCGCGCAACCGCGTCGCGGTGAACTCCACGTCCAGCACGAAACCGCCGGTGCACATGGATTCCACCGTCTTGTCCATGCCGAGGACGATCAGCCCGCCGGTGTTGCCGCGGAGGATGCGCTCCAGGCCGTCGCGGAGGGCCATTCCGGGCGCGACCGCGCTCAACGAGGCGCGCATCAACGCCTCGTTACCGGTGCCTTGGCCGGACTTTCCGGGCGAGGTTGCCCGGTCGTTGGCTGCCACTGCACTCCTCCGGTCACAGGTTTGCGGTGCCCTTACGTCCCTCATACCGTGTGTACGGGCGGGCGAGACCAGGGCAAAGTCTACCGGCGTGCGCCGTCCTCCTGTGGTCCGTCCGGGCGAGACCGGCGGGGCAGGACTCTGAGGGCGTCGCCCATGTCGGCGACTTCCGTGACTTTCATACCGGACGGTACCTGTCCCGGGTCCCTCGGGACGAGGGCGTGCTTGAACCCGAGACGGTGGGCCTCGGCCAGTCTCCGCTGGACCCCCGTCACCCTCCTGACCTCGCCCGCCAGGCCCACTTCGCCGATCGCGACGAGATTCTTCGGCAGGGGTGTGTCGCTGGCCGCACTGGCCAGCGCAAGCGCGATGGCCAGGTCCGCGGCGGGCTCGGTGAGCTTCACGCCCCCCACCGTCGCGCTGTAGATGTCCCGCTTGCCGAGCGCGCTGATCCGGCCCCGTTGTTCCAGGACGGCGAGCATCATCGAGACCCGGGAGGTCTCCAGGCCCGAGGTGGTGCGCCGGGGGGAGGGAATCTGCGAATCCACCGTCAGCGCCTGCACCTCGGCGACGAGGGGACGCTTGCCCTCCAGCGTGACGGTCAGGCAGGTGCCCGGGACCGGCTCGTCGCGGCGGGTGAGGAAGAGCCCGGAGGGATCGGCGAGGCCGGTGATGCCCTCGTCGTGCAGCTCGAAGCAGCCCACCTCGTCGGTGGCGCCGTACCTGTTCTTGACGCCCCGCACGAGCCGGAGGCGGGCGTGCCGGTCCCCCTCGAAGGACAGCACGACGTCGACGAGGTGCTCCAGCAACCGCGGCCCGGCGATGGCGCCGTCCTTGGTGACGTGGCCGACCAGGAGCGTCGACATGCCGCGCTCCTTCGACGCCCGGATGAGCGCGCCCGCGACCTCGCGGACCTGTGCCATGCCCCCGGGCGCCCCGTCGATCTCCGGGGAGGCGACGGTCTGCACGGAGTCCAGGACGAGCAGGGACGGCTCGACCGCGTCCAGGTGCCCGAGGACGGCGGACAGGTCGGTCTCGGCAGCCAGGTACAGATGGTCGTTGATCGCCCGGATCCGGTCCGCCCGCATCCGCACCTGGCTCGCGGACTCCTCGGCCGTGACGTAGAGGGTGCGGTGCTCGTCGCTCGCCGCCTTGGCGGCCACGTCGAGCAGGAGGGTCGACTTGCCGACGCCGGGCTCGCCCGCGAGCAGCACGACGGCGCCGGGCACGAGCCCGCCGCCCAGGACGCGGTCCAGCTCGCCGACACCGGTCGAGCGGGCCGTGGCCTGCCGGCTGTCCACCTGGCCGATCGGCAGGGCGGCGGTGGAGACCCGGCCGGCCGCGGTGGTGCGGACGGCGGGAGCGCCGCCGAACTCCTCGACCGTCCCCCAGGCCTGGCACTCGGGGCAACGGCCGAGCCACTTGGCGGTCGTCCAGCCGCATTCGGTGCAGCGGTAGGACGGCCGGTCCTTCGCGGATTTCGTACGGGCAGCCATGGCGTCACCGTATAGGGGCGGTCCGACAGTCCGGTCCGCCGGTGCGAAAGCCGAACGTATGCCCGATACGGCTCATCCTGTGGAATATGGGATTCCTGTCCCATATCACGGGATACGTTCACTCGTAAGCAGTAATTACGCAGAAGGGGCACCAGGGCGCCGCCGATTTCTGCCTACGGTCGCCAGGTGACGAGCAGCAGGCTGGAGATCCCCGGACACACCACCGGCGCACACCGCGCGCAGCGACGTGCGCCCCACCCGTCGGCACAGCGCACGCCCGCACGTTACGAGCCGTACCTCGACGGCCTGTTCACCTACTGCCTCTCCGTGCTGTGCGACCACGAGGCGGCCACCGACGCGCTCGGCTCGGCCCTCGCGATCGCGGAACGGCAGGACGGCCGGTGCCCCGCGGCCGAGGAGGAACGTAAATCCTGGCTGTACGCCCTGGCCAGGTGGACGTGCCTGCGCGCTCTCACCGAGCGGCAGCGGGGCCGGCAGGCCCATCGCCGTACGACCGCTCCGCCGCCCCCCGTGCCCGCTCCCACCGCCGGGATCCGCCCCGCCGGCGACACGGCGGCAGGCCCCGGGAGCGCGGAGTCGCCCGCGGCGGAAGCCCGTCGGCGTGAACTCGCGCGGCTGGCCTGGCCGGAGGCCGCGGGCACCACCCCGGAGCAGCGGGAGGCGCTGGAGCTGGCCGTCCGTCACGGGCTCCCACCGCGCGCGGTCGCGGCCGTGCTCGGCCTCGACCCCGCCGGGGCCCGCGAGCTGCTGGCCGCCGCGGCGTGCGAGGTGGAGCGCACCCGTGCCGCCCTCGCCGTCGTCGAGCGGGGTGACTGCGCCACCGTCGCCCGGCTCGTCGGCAGCCACCGGGTGCTTCTCTCCGCGGCCCTGCGCCGTGAGCTCGTCCGGCACGTCGACGACTGTCCGCGGTGCCGTCGGGCCGCCGAGCGGGCGGGTGCGGCCGGACCCTGGCCCGGTGCGAGCGTCACCCCGGCCGCCGCGCTGGCGGTCGTGGAGGCTCCGCGCCCCTCCGTGCGGGTCGCCCTGGCCCATGCCAGGCGGACCAGGCCGGGTGCTCCACGCTTCGGCCGGACGGGTTTCCCCCTCGATCCGAAGGACCGTGCCGCCCGCCGGGACCGGCTGCGCGCGCGGGTCGTGACGACGACGGTCGTGGCGACGGTGGTCGCCGCCCCGGTGATCGCCCTCTGGGCCGCCTACCGGGGGGCGCCGCTGACGGGGGAAGGGCGCGACGGGTCCTCGGTCAGCGCGACGGAGAGGGACGGGGAAGCGGGATCCGGCGGCACTCCCTACGAGGAGTACGAGAACGCGGGCAACGCCGGCCCCGAAGGCGACGGGTGGTTCCCCGGCGACGCCCGGCGGCCGGACGTCTCGGCGGAGGTCCTGAGTGTGCCGGCCGGTCCTGAGGGCTCCGGCACGCTGGAGGTGTCGGCCCACTCCTCCGGAGGCCTGACGGCCATCACCCTGGAGGTGGCCGGAGGTGAACCGGTCGCCTGGTCGGCCAGGACGGACGTCCCCTGGCTGAGCCTCAGCCGCTCGTCCGGCACGCTCGCCCCCGGGCGGAGCGTCACCCTGTACGTCAGCGTCGACCGGACGGCCGAGCCGGAGGGCCCCTGGAGCGCGCGCGTCCGGTTCACCCCCTCCGGGTCCGTGGTGGCGATCACGGGGTCCGGCGTACCGGCCCCGGCCCCCGGAAAGCCGGGGCCGGCTCCGGATCCCTCGTCCGGGGGTTCCCCCGGCCCGTCCGGCCCCCCCGCTCCCTCCTCACCGCCCCCGCCGTCCGGTCCGTCGGACCCCCCGGAGCCGACGGAACCCACCGCCCCGCCGGACCCCACGGACCCGACACCCCCCGCGACAGATCCCCCGGCCACCGATCCGCCCGGATCACCCGGGCCCATTCCGTCCCCCACCGGCACGTCACCCGAACCACCGCCGTCCGGGCCGGCGACGGAGGCGGGCGGGACGACGCAGCCGCCCGGCTGACGGCGCGCGGATCGACGACCCGTCCGGCGGCAAGGACAGCGGTGCCCGTCTGCGGGTGGTGCCCACCCGTGCCCGTTGCCGCCCGCGGGGCCGTGCCCGCCCGCAGACCCGTGCCCGGACCCTCGGGGAACCACGGCCCGGACCGCCGGTCCGGGCCGGGCGGCTCACACGGGGTCGGCCGGATGCGGGGCCATCGGCAGCAGTGAGGAGAGCCGCTGCTCGCACAGTTCGACCAGCCGGTCGTACGCCTCCGCTCCCATCAGCTCGGTGAGCTCGGGGCGGTAGGAGACGTAGACCGGGTCCCCCGCCCCGTGCGCGGAGGTCGCCGACGTGCACCACCAGTGCAGGTCGTGTCCGCCCGGCCCCCAGCCCCGTCGGTCGTACTCGCCGATCGACACCTGGAGCACGCGCGTGTCGTCGGGCCGGTCGATCCACTCGTACGTCCGCCGGACCGGCAGCTGCCAGCACACGTCAGGCTTGGTCTCCAGCGGTTCCTTGCCCTCCCGCAGGGCCAGGATGTGGAGGGAGCAGCCCGCGCCGCCCGGGAACCCCGGCCGGTTCTGGAAGATGCAGGAGCCCTCCCAGCGCCGGGTCTGGCGTTCGCCGTCCTCGTCGACGCCGACCCAGCCCGTCTTCGTGCCGACGTCGTGGAACTGCCACAGCTCCGGTGTGAGCCGCGCGACATGGCCGGCCACCCGCTTCTCGTCGTCCTCGTCCGAGAAGTGCGCGCCCAGCGTGCAGCACCCGTCGTCCGCGCGGCCCGCCTGGATGCCCTGGCAGCCGCTGCCGAAGACGCAGGTCCACCGCGACGTCAGCCAGGTCAGATCGCAGCGGAAGACCTGCTCGTCGTCGGCGGGGTCGGGGAATTCGACCCAGGCCCGAGCGAAGTCGAGTCCCTTCTCGTCGGGCTCGTCCGGCCCGGGTGTCTCCGGCTGCGGCATCTCCTGCTTCGTTCTCTGCTTCTTCGTGACTTTGTCCGGCTTCGCCTTTTTCGTCTTTGGCACGCGCCCAGAGTAAGGCCGGGCGGCAACCGGCGGGCGGGAGAAGGCCCGTGCCGAACCCCACGGCGCCGCCTCGCCCTGCCGGTCGGTCCGGACCCCGTGCCGCAGTAGCGTTCCGGGTATGAGACTCGGAGTCCTCGACGTGGGGTCGAACACGGTTCATCTGCTGGTGGTCGACGCGCACCCCGGCGCCCGACCGTTGCCCGCGCATTCGCACAAGGCGGAGCTTCGGCTGGCCCAGCTCCTCGACCGGGACGGCGCCATCGGCCCGAGGGGTGTCGACCGTCTCGTCTCGACGGTCGCCGACGCGCTCCAGGCCGCCGAGGACAAGGGGTGTGAGGACGTACTGGCCTTCGCCACCTCCGCCGTGCGCGAGGCCTGCAACGCCGACGAGGTGCTGGCCAGGGTCAGGGACGAGACCGGGGTGGCCCTCGCCGTCCTCAGCGGCGAGGAGGAGGCCCGGCTCACCTTCCTCGCCGCCCGCCGCTGGTTCGGCTGGTCGGCGGGCAAGCTCCTGGTCCTGGACATCGGCGGCGGGTCGCTGGAAGCCGGGTACGGGCTGGACGAGGAGCCCGACGCCGCGGTTTCGCTGCCGCTCGGGGCAGGCCGTCTCACGGCGGGCTGGCTGCCGGGCGATCCACCGGACCCGTCGGACATCCGGGCGCTGCGCCGCCATGTCCGCACCGGCATCGCGCGTACGGTCGGCGAGTTCGCCAGACTGGGGCCGCCCGACCACGTCGTGGGGACCTCCAAGACCTTCAAGCAGCTCGCCAGGATCGCCGGTGCCGCACGCTCCGCGGACGGGCTGTACGTGCAGCGCACCCTCACCCGCAAGGCGCTGGAGGAGTGGGTGCCCAAGCTGTCGGCGATGACCGTCGAGCAGCGCGGGCGCCTGCCCGGGGTCGCCGAGGGGCGGGCCGGGCAGCTGCTGGCCGGGGCGCTGGTCGCCGAGGCGGCGATGGACCTGTTCGCGGTCGAGGAGCTGGAGATCTGCCCCTGGGCGCTGCGCGAGGGAGTCATCCTGCGCCGCCTGGACCACCTGCCCCAGGGACAGGTCTCCCTCATCTGAGGGGCGTCCGGACCGCCATGGCCCTGGTCACTTTCGGCCGGGGAACCCCTGGTGCGCCCCACGGCTGCCCGTACCCTGTCAACGTGGCAGAACCAGTGGTGCGCATCCCGGATGCGAAGGTCGCCCTGTCGACGGCTTCCGTCTATCCGGAGTCGACGGCGACGGCCTTCGAGATCGCCGCGCGCCTGGGTTACGACGGCGTCGAGGTCATGGTGTGGACCGATCCCGTCAGCCAGGACATCGAGGCGCTGAGGCGGCTCTCGGACTACCACGGGGTCCCGGTCCTCGCCGTTCACGCGCCCTGCCTGCTGATCACGCAGCGGGTCTGGTCCACGGACCCGTGGGTCAAGCTCCAGCGGGCCAGGGCCGCGGCGGAGAAGCTCGGGGCGTCGACCGTGGTCGTCCACCCGCCCTTCCGCTGGCAGCGCAACTACGCCCGCGACTTCGTCAACGGAATCTGGCGGATGGCGGACGAGACCGACGTGAGGTTCGCCGTGGAGAACATGTACCCGTGGCGCTACCGGGACCGCGAGATGCTCGCGTACGCCCCCGCGTGGGACGTCACCCAGGACGATTACCGCCACTTCACCGTGGACCTCTCGCACACCTCGACCGCGCGCACCGACGGCCTGGCCATGGTGGACCGGATGGGCGACCGGCTGGCCCACGTCCACCTCGCCGACGGCAAGGGCTCGGGCAAGGACGAGCACCTGGTGCCGGGCCGCGGTGACCAGCCGTGCGCCGAACTGCTGGAGCGGCTGGCCGGTACGGCCTTCGACGGCCATGTGGTCATCGAGGTCAACACACGCCGCGCCATGTCATCGGCCGAACGCGAGGCCGACCTCGCGGAGGCGCTGGCCTTCACCCGGCTGCACCTGGCGTCGTCGGTGCGGGCCCCCCGCCCGTGACGGCGGACGCCACGGACGGCCCGGCCCCCCGGCGCCGGGGCCGCCCCGCACGCGCACCGGGAACCGCGGGCCCCGACTCCAGGACCCGGATTCTGGAGTCGGCCCGGGCCGAGTTCGCCGACCGGGGCTACGACCGGACGTCGATGCGGGGCATCGCCAAGGCGGCGGGGGTCGACGCCGCCCTGGTCCACCACTACTTCGGTACGAAGGACGAGGTCTTCGCCGCGGCCGTCGAACTCTCCTTCGAGCCCGCAGCCGTCATCCCGGCGATCCTGGGCGGGCCCTCCGAGGACGTCGGCGAGCGGCTGGCCCGGTATTTCATCGGGGTCTGGGAGAACCCGGTCTCCCGGGCGCCTCTGCTGGCCGTCCTGCGCTCCGCGCTCACGAACGAAGCGGCGGCCACCGTGCTGCGCGGATTCGTGCTGCGCCGGCTGCTGGAGCGCATCGCAGCGGACCTCGACGTACCCGACCCCACCTTCCGCGCGGAACTCGCGGCCTCCCACATGATCGGCATCGCGATCCTTCGGTACGTCATCCGGGCGGAACCGCTGGCGTCGGCCGACCCGGAGAAGATCATCGCGTTGGTGGCCCCCGCGCTCCAGCGGTATCTGGCCGGCGAATGACCGCCGTCCCGCCTGTGTGACCGCTGTGCCGGTCGCTTCACAACGATGTCGCGACTCGGTATCAGGCGCCGTCGTGGCCGGATATCGATGGTTGGCTGTCCGGGACCCGCGAGCCGGACAGCACGTGGTGAAGACGATGGTGGGAGACGAACCGTGACGACTCGGCACATACGCAAGCCGGACGGGTACGCCGCCGACGGCGCCCTGACCCGCCGAAGGCTGCTGAGGATGGCCGGCGTGGGCCTGGGCGTCGCCGTGGCGGGAACGGTGACCGCGGCCTGCGGTCCCGAGGAGGCCGGTGCCTCCGGCGGCACGGAGAAGCCGAAGCCCGGCGGGGGCGAGAAGGGCGGCGGGGACGCGTTCACGACTCCGCCGGCCGGGCGCGCCCCCCGTGCCCTGTGGCAGGAGCCCGCCGGGGTGGGCTCCCTCGGCAGCGACGAGGTGCTGGCGGTCGTGGGGGACGTGGTGCTGATCGCCGACGACCCCTTGACGGCGCGGGACCTCGCCACCGGCGAGAAGCTGTGGTCGCTGCCGGGTGCCGCCCAGCCGGGTGCGCGGCTGATCATGGGTGGGGACACGCTCTATCTGGCCAGTGGCACGTACGACGGCGACCTCGTGGGTCTCGATCCGGCCACCGGCAAGGAGACATGGCGCAGCCGCCTCGACGGAGCGTACGCCCAGCCCCGGCCCATCGGCGCTGACACCGAACGCGTGTACGTGCTGGCGGGCATTCTGGAGAAGGACCTCAGCTCCCGGCGGAACGTGATCGCCGCCGTCGACATCCGTACGGGCAAGGCCGTCTGGAACGAGCAGCGGGACGCCGGGACCGAGGAGTACGGCATCACCCCCACGGTGCTGGGCGACCGCCTCGTCTACACCGACCACCGCGAGAACCTGACCGTCCGCGACACCGCGACCGGACGGCAGCTGTGGACGAAGAAGATCAGCAGGTCCAACTGGGACAGGATCGCCGCCCACGACGGTGCGGTGTACGTCGCCGACGGCCGGCACCTGCGCTCGTTCGCCCTCGACGACGGTGCCGAGCGCTGGGCCCTGGAGACCGAGGAGTTCGGCACGTTCAACGGCCCGACCGTTCTCGAGGGCGTGCTCTACGCCTCGGACAGCGTCCACGCCCTCTGGGCCGTCGATCCCGCCACCGGCAAGCGGCGGTGGCACAACGCCGATCTGGGCGAGTTCTCGGTCCCGCTGCAGTTCGCCCAGGTCGGGGACACTCTGTACGCGGCGACGGAGTTCGACGAGAACGGCGGCGTCCAGGCCTACGACGTGCGCAGCGGCACCCTCCGCTGGACGTACAACGACGGCTCGGGGTCGGTAGACCCGTGGTACGTGGTCGCCGGCGGCAAACGGCTGGCCGCGCTCCACGGGCGACGCGTGCTGGCGCTCCCCGCGGTGTGACCGCGCGGCGGCAGGGAACGGGCGGGGCTCCGGCCCTGCCCGCCCGCTGAGCATCCGGTCCCGCATTCCGGACAGGATGTCCAGATCTTGGCACGAGAGGCGTACGCTCGGAGGCAGTCTTTTCTGTCGAAGGAGCGAGCGACGATGCCCCAGCTGAGGTCCCGCACTGTCACCCACGGCCGCAACATGGCGGGCGCCCGCGCCCTTATGCGCGCGTCCGGTGTAGCGAGCGAGGACATCGGCAAGCCGATCGTCGCGGTGGCCAACTCCTTCACGGAGTTCGTCCCCGGTCACACCCACCTGGCCCCGGTCGGCCGGATCGTCTCCGAGGCGATCAAGGCGGCGGGCGCGGTGCCCCGCGAGTTCAACACCATCGCGGTGGACGACGGCATCGCCATGGGGCACCAGGGCATGCTCTACAGCCTGCCCTCCCGCGACCTCATCGCGGACAGTGTCGAGTACATGGTGGAGGCCCACTGCGCCGACGCCCTGATCTGCATCTCCAACTGCGACAAGATCACCCCGGGCATGCTGATGGCCGCCATGCGCCTGAACATCCCCACGGTCTTCGTCTCCGGCGGCCCGATGGAGGCCGGCAAGGCCACCCTCGTCGACGGCACGGTCCGCAAGCTCGACCTGGTCAACGCGATCAGCGACGCGGTCGACGAGAGCATCTCCGACGAGGACATCCTCCGCATCGAGGAGAACGCCTGCCCCACCTGCGGCAGCTGCTCCGGCATGTTCACCGCCAACTCGATGAACTGCCTGACGGAGGTCCTCGGCCTCTCCCTCCCCGGCAACGGCTCGGTCCTCGCCACCCACACCGCCCGCAAGGCGCTGTACGAGGAGGCCGGCCGCACGGTCGTCGAGATCACCAGGCGCTACTACGAGCAGGACGACGAGACGGTCCTGCCGCGCTCCATCGGCACCCGCGCCGCGTTCGACAACGCCATGGCTCTCGACATCGCCATGGGCGGTTCCACCAACACGATCCTGCACCTGCTCGCCGCCGCGCAGGAGGCCGAGCTGGACTACGACCTCGACGACATCAACGAGGTCTCGCGCCGCGTCCCCTGTCTGTCGAAGGTCGCCCCCAACGTCGCCCCCGGCGGTACGTACTACATGGAGGACGTCCACCGGGCGGGAGGCATCCCCGCCCTCCTCGGCGAGCTGCACCGGGGCGGTCTCCTCAACGAGGACGTGCACGCGGTCCACTCCGACACCCTCGCCGAGTGGCTGAAGAACTGGGACATCCGCGGCGGCTCCCCGTCGCCTGAGGCCGTCGAGCTCTGGCACGCGGCCCCCGGCTGCGTCCGCTCCGCGACCGCCTTCTCGCAGTCCGAGCGCTGGGACACCCTCGACCTGGACGCGGCCGGAGGCTGCATCCGCGACCTGGAGCACGCGTACTCCAAGGACGGCGGCCTGGCCGTCCTCAAGGGCAACCTCGCCGAGGACGGCTGCGTCGTGAAGACGGCGGGCGTCGACGAGTCGATCTGGACCTTCGAGGGCCCCGCGGTCGTCTGCGAGTCGCAGGAGGACGCCGTCGACAAGATCCTCCGCAAGGAGATCAAGGAGGGTGACGTCGTCGTCATCCGTTACGAGGGCCCGCGCGGTGGCCCGGGCATGCAGGAGATGCTCTACCCGACGTCGTTCCTGAAGGGCCGCGGCCTCGGCAAGGCCTGCGCGCTCGTCACCGACGGCCGTTTCTCCGGTGGCACGTCGGGCCTGTCCATCGGGCACGCCTCGCCCGAGGCGGCGTCCGGTGGCACGATCGCGCTGGTCGAGGACGGTGACCGGATCCGCATCGACATCCCGAACCGGTCCATCGAGCTCCTCGTTCCCGACGCGGAGCTCGCCACCCGCCGTGCGGCCCTGAACGGCGTCTACGCGCCGAAGAACCGCGAGCGCACGATCTCGGCGGCCCTGCGCGCCTACGCGGCGATGGCCACCAGCGCCGACCGCGGCGCGGTCCGCGACGTCTCCGGACTCCGCTGACGCCCGACCTCCGGACGGCCCCGCCCCCCGGCCCCACGGGTGGGTGGGGCGTCCCTCACGCCGGCGGTGACCCAGCGCGGCGTGGGTGCCGCGGGGGAGCAAGCAGGGTGCCGGGCTCGCCGGGGACCGCAGCGAGGCCCGCCACCGCAGGAAGGTGGCCGGCCCCGCGGGGCATCGCCGCTTCTCCGAGCCAGGCAGCCGGAGCCGCCGGCGCACGCGCCAGGTGCCCGAACGCACCGGCGCCCGGCGCCGCGGCGGTCCCGAAACCGGCGGCCGCGAGATCCCGGAGCCGACGACGTCGGGGAAGACCGTCTCCGCACGGCAGTGACGGCGGCTCGCCCGCGCCACGCCCGACACGACCACCTCCCGCCCGGGGATAATCGACCCCGTGAGCGAGAACAGCGAAGCGTCCGGCATGACCGCAGGCAGCGGCACGGCACCGGGGCCGCAGCCCGAACCTCTCCGTTTCTTCGGTACGACCTGGGTCGACCACGACGGTGGCTACGGGCTGCGCCGGGCAGGGGCCACCGCAGGGTCCCTCGTGGCGACGGTGGCGTCGTGCTTCGTGCTCCGCTTCGCGTACCAGGGGCTGGAGATCGCCGAGGTCGGAGACTTCGTCGGCATGCTCGTCGTGCTGATGTTCGCCGTGTGCAGTGCCATCGCGTTCCGCAAGACCTGGGAGGGCTTCGGCCGCCGCCCTGCGGACCCGTCCGGCGAGGACCGGCTGCGCGGCCTCAAGTCGATCGGCTTCATCGGCTCGCTGCTCGCCTACTTCTTTCGCTCCTTCACCGAGGCGCCGGGCGAGAAGCTCCGGCGTAGGGAGTACGAGACGGCACTGGCCCAGTACGCCAGGCGCCGCGCGACCCGCACGGGCAACCCGGCGGCCCGCAAGAACATCAAGGGCAAGCGCCCCGGTCGCAGGTAGACGAACCCGGGCCTGCGCGCCGTCCGGCCCCGCCCCTCCGCCGTCCGCTGCCTGATTCCGGCTTGGCCCGGCTGCCCGGGGAGTACCCGGCGCCACCGGCCCGTCCCGCCGGAGCGGGACGGAGGTGGGGGGACCGGTCCGCTGTCCTGTTCTCGTCCTGTCGTCCTGTCGTCCTGCCGTGTCGTCCTGCTCCGGCTTCGTGCGTCCGGCCGGCCGCTTCCCGTGCGTTGTGCCTGGTTTCGCTGCGTACCCTGACGCCGTTCGCCCAGCGGGCCCCGCGTCCCTTCCCGTCGCGCCGCCCGCCCGGCCACCTGTTCGCCCGCCCCGGCTCCCGGCCTCCCGGACCTCCGGCCCCTGGCTGTCCGGCTCCCCGCCCGTCCGTCTCGCGCCCGTCCGGCCTCCTAGGCCCCCGACCCCCGACCCCCGACCGTCCCACTCCCCGCCCACCTGCCCACCGGAACGCCCGCCGCGTCCGCCCGCGGCGTTCGTCCGGCCATCCGGGCCCGGACGGTGGCAGACCGCTGGGCCCCGGGCGCCCTCTCCGCCGTTCGTCGCCACCTCGGCGTTCCGGTCCCCTGCCGTCTCCCTCACCCGGCTCGGAACCGGCTCGGACCCGGGCATGGACACATACCGGCCCTGCGGCGCACTGCCTCCCTGCCCGCACCCCGACTCGCGGACCCGCGCCCACCACCCCCGGGCCGCCCGCGTACGCGCCCGTGTGCGCAACCCCGTGTCCGTCGCCTGCGGCGCGGGGTTCTTCATGGCGTCCGGCCCGAGAGGTCACGCCCGGCCTCCCGTCCCGCGGACGCCGATCCCTTGACGCAGGGCCTGCCGCAGGATCATATTCATCGCATGATGAATTACTCGGATGCCGCAGAGGCGGGAGCCGTCGAGGCGCGCGCGCTCACCGTCGTACGGGGTGACCGCACCGTCCTGCGCGGCCTCGACTTCACCGTCGCGCCGGGCAGGATCACCGGCCTCCTCGGTCCCTCGGGCTGCGGCAAGTCCACGCTCATGCGGGCGGTGGTGGGCACCCAGGCCGACGTCACCGGAACCGTCGACGTCCTGGGCAGTCCTGCCGGCCATCCCGGCCTGCGCCCCCGGGTCGGCTACGTCACCCAGGCCCCCTCGGTCTACTCCGACCTCACGGTCCGGCAGAACCTCGACTACTTCGCCGCCGTACTGCGACCCGGGCGCGGTCACGCGGCGTCCCGCCGGGAGGCAGTCATCCGCGCCGTCCGGGACGTCGACCTCGCCTCGCACGCGGATGTCCTCGCCGGGCACCTCTCCGGCGGCCAGCACAGCCGCGTCTCCCTCGCCGTCGCCCTGCTGGGTACGCCCGAACTGCTGGTACTCGACGAGCCGACGGTCGGCCTCGACCCCGTACTCCGCCGGGACCTGTGGAACCTCTTCCATGCCCTCGCCGCCGAGCGGGGCACCACGATCCTCGTCTCGTCGCACGTGATGGACGAGGCAGAACGGTGCCACCGGCTGCTGCTCATGCGCGAGGGCGAGATCCTCGCCGACGACACCCCCGACGCGCTGCGTACCCGGACCGGCTCCGCCACCGTCGAGGGAGCCTTCCTCCACCTCGTCGACGAGGCCAACACCATCCGCGAGGAGCCGACCCGATGACCACCGTCGCCACCGCCGTGAGCCCCGCCCGCACTCTGGCCACCGCCGCCCGCGTCCTGCGCCAGCTCCGTCACGACCCCCGCACCGTGGCGCTGCTGCTGATCGTCCCCGTCCTGATGATCACGCTGCTCCGCTATGTCTTCGACGCCGACCCGCGGACCTTCGACTCCGTCGGCGCCTCACTGCTGGGGATCTTCCCGCTGATCACCATGTTCCTGGTGACCTCCATCGCGACCCTCCGCGAACGCACCTCGGGCACCCTCGAACGGCTGCTCGCCATGCCCGTGCGCAAGGGTGACCTGATCGGCGGGTACGCGCTCGCGTTCGGTACCGTCGCCGTCGTCCAGTCGCTCCTGGCAACCGCCATGTCGGTGTGGGTCCTCGGCCTGGACGTCATCGGATCACCCTGGCTCCTCCTGCTGGTCGCCGTGCTCGACGCGCTCCTGGGCACCGCACTCGGCCTGTTCGTCTCGGCCTTCGCCGCCTCCGAGTTCCAGGCGGTCCAGTTCATGCCGGCCGTGATCTTCCCGCAGTTGCTCCTGTGCGGCCTGTTCACGCCACGCGACCGGATGCACCCGGTCCTCGAAGCCATCTCGAACGTCCTGCCGATGTCCTACGCCGTCGACGGCATGAACCAGGTCCTGACCCACACGGCCGCCACCGCCGACTTCTACCGCGACGTCCTGATCGTCGCCGGCTCTGCCCTGCTCGTCCTCTGTCTCGGAGCGGCCACCCTCCGACGCCGCACCGGCTGACGGGCCGGTGCGAGGATGGCGGCAACGACGAGTACAGCCCCCCGGAGGATGAACCGCATGACCCAGACAGTCGCAGTCCTCGGTACAGGGAAAATCGGCGAGGCACTGCTCAGCGGCATGATCCGGGCGGGCTGGCGCGCACCCGACCTGCTGGTCACCACCCGCCGCTCCGAACGGGCCGAGGAGCTCCGCACCCGCTACGGCGTCGAGTCCGTCAGCAACGCGGAGGCGGCGAAGTCCGCCGACATCCTCATCCTCGCGGTCAAGCCCCAGGACATGGGCCGGCTCCTGGACGAACTCGCCCCGCACGTCGCCGCCGACCGCCTCGTCATCAGCGCGGCCGCCGGCATCACGACCGCCTTCATCGAGGACCGCCTCACCGCGGGGACCCCGGTGGTACGCGTCATGCCGAACACGCCCGTCCTCGTGGACGAGGGCATGTCCGTCATCTCGGCGGGCAGCCACGCCACCGCCGAGCACCTCGCCCACGCCGACGCCATCTTCGGCGGTGTCGGCAAGACGCTCCGCGTCCCGGAATCACAGCAGGACGCGGCGACCGCGCTCTCCGGCTCCGGGCCCGCCTACTTCTACTTCCTCGTGGAGGCCATGACCGACGCGGGGATCCTGCTCGGCCTTCCCCGGGCGCAGGCCCACGATTTGATCGTCCAGGCCGCCATCGGTGCCGCGATCATGCTCCGGGACAGCGGCGAACACCCGGTGAAACTCCGCGAGGCTGTCACGAGCCCCGCAGGCACCACTATCAGCGCCATCAGGGAGCTCGAGAACCACGGCGTGCGGGCCGCCCTCATCGCCGCTCTGGAGGCGGCCCGCGACCGCAGCCGTGAACTGGCCTCCGGCAACGGGTGACCACTGCGCCGCCGGGCCACCACTCTTCCCGGCCCGCCACGCCCGCGAATCCACCGCCGTGCAGGAACACGGCGGTGGATTCGCGTCACCCCGCTGCGCAGAACGTCCTCCGGGGGCCTCGCCCCCACCCGCCCGCACGCCGTCGAGCCGGCCGACCTGATCGTGGTCCCCGGCCTCGACGCCCCGCCCCGACCCTCGGAGAACTGCGGCGCGCCCACTCCCGGCGGAGTTCCGTCGCCCCGCTCTGCGGCGGCGCCTACACCCTCGCCCCGGGCGGTACGTCCGGACGGCTGCCGGGCCGTCACCCACCCGGGCCTGACGGTCTGCCGCACGCCCGGCTTCGCTGAGCAGTGCGGTGCGGTGCGGGCCCCGCTCTTCGGCCACGAAGACTCCGTCCGGCCATCGGCGGGTACGTCGCCCCGGCCACAGGCCTCTGCCTCCAGCCGGTCCGTACGGCACACGGAGACGCAACGGCGGCGACGTTCACCCGTTCGACGCTCACCGCCTCGTCCTGTACGGGCACACGGACACAGGCCGTCGGGACACCCCCACCGCGCGGTCCGACCGGTATCTGGACTCCCGCAGCCGTACGCACGCAGGCGCTCGCCCATCCGGCGGAACCCACACGATGGAGGGGCTCGCCGCGCACACCGGGACGTCGGCCCGAACCGTCGCCCACACACACCCGGGACACGCCGGGGACGGCCCGCTGCGCCGGCTCATCGCCCCGTAGGTGACCGCGGCACGGAAGCCGCCGGAGCGGACGGGCCTGCCCCTCCCGCAGGTGGCCCGCCGAAAGGGCGCCGGCAGCGGGATCTCCAGGCGTCGGGACGTCGGGACGCTCCCGGGCGGAGGCCGCGCGACCGCCGACCGGCCTTCCGCGCGGCCGACAGTCGCCCCGAACACACCGGGGTTGACACGGCCCGGACTGCTCCGTAGTGTGCTCCGAGTTGTCCGACGTGAGCGCCGACCCCGGTCGGTCCCCGGACAACCATTCCGCAGTAACCACGCAAAACGCGCGACATCTGTCGCACGTCTTTCTGTGCGCATGTGCGAGATGGGGAATCAGCGTTCGAAGGTGGCCCGATTAGCTTCGGGGCCGGGGATTCCGCTAAAGTCTCACTCGTCGGAACGGCCCAACGGCCGGGAAGGCGAAACCCGCTGACTGGGAATCAGGCCCGAAAGGATCTGATAGAGTCGGAATCGCCGGAAAGGGAAACGCGAAAGCGAGGAACTGGAAAGCAGCCCGCTTCGACCGGGAATCGGACACGAAAGAGTCT
>NZ_MDKB01000003.1:0-154891 GCF_001715295.1 Streptomyces griseus
CGAGCCGGCCACAGCCGAACTGCGCCGCTACCGAACAAGAAGTCCTGCGTTCCTGACCAGCCGAACCGATGCGCTGGACCAGTGGTTCGACGACGTGGTCGCCTCCATGGTGGTCTTCGAGGACGGGCTCGCCCGTAAGAGCGAGTACCGGCGTTTCCAGATCAAGGGCTTCGAGGGCCAGGACGACGTCCGGTCGATGCACGAGGTCATCGGCCGCCGCTTCAAGCGCTACCTCCAGGAGAAGGAGCGGACGGGGGAGTGGGACACGACCCCCGCCGCCTCGGGCCCGGTCCCCGCCCCGGAAGCGGCCCGGCCGGCGCCGGGAGTCACCGTGCCCGCCCCGCAGGAGCCCACCGCCGTGCCCGGAGGGCCCGTGCAGGCGGAGCCCGCCGCCGCGCCGGTCACGGAATCGCGCGAGGAGCCCCGCGAGGACGACGGACGCCCCCGGCGCTTCGCCTACCCGCCGCAGCTCGTCGTCGTCGACGGTGGGCAGCCCCAGGTCGCCGCCGCCAAGCGGGCTCTGGACGAGCTGGGCATCGACGACATCGCCGTCTGCGGTCTGGCCAAGCGCCTCGAAGAGGTCTGGCTGCCCCACGACGACGACCCCGTGGTCCTGCCCCGCTCCAGCGAGGGCCTGTACCTCCTCCAGCGGATCAGGGACGAGGCCCACCGCTTCGCCATCACCTACCAGCGGGCCAAGCGCGCCAAGCGGATCCGCAGCAGTCCCCTGGACGACGTCGCCGGCCTCGGGGAAACCCGCAAGCAGGCGCTGATCAAGCATTTCGGCTCCGTGAAGAAGCTGCGGCAGGCGACAATCGACGAGATCTGCGAGGTTCCGGGGATAGGACGCAGGACGGCGGAGTCGGTTGCCGCCGCCTTCGCCACGGCCGCCCCGGCCGCACCTGCCGTGAACACGGCCACAGGAGAGATCATCGAAGAGGACGACGGGGGCAGCACGACATGAGCGAACACGCAGATGAACGTGAGAACGAACGCGACGCCGAGCGTCGCAACGGGCCCGAGGACGGCCGTGACGGAGCACGGGGGGACGGCCGTACCGAAGAGCGCCGGCGCGAAGACGCCGCCTCCGCGGCGGGCCACACGGACGATCGCACCGACCGAGCAGACGGAGCAGCGCACATGAGTACGGGCAGCACCACGGAGAAGGCCGAGGCCGCCGCGCCCGCCATCCCCGAACTGGTGATCATCTCCGGTATGTCGGGCGCGGGGCGCAGTACGGCCGCCAAGTGCCTGGAGGACCTGGGCTGGTTCGTCGTCGACAACCTGCCGCCCGCGCTGATCCCCACCATGGTGGAGCTCGGCGCCCGGTCCCAGGGCAACGTGGCCCGGATCGCCGTCGTCGTCGACGTACGGGGCCGCCGCTTCTTCGACAACCTCCGGGAGTCCCTCGCGGACCTGGAGGACAAACACGTCACCCGGCGGATCGTCTTCCTGGAGTCGTCCGACGACGCCCTCGTACGCCGCTTCGAGTCCGTCCGCCGTCCCCACCCCCTCCAGGGGGACGGGCGCATCGTCGACGGCATCGCGGCCGAGCGCGATCTGCTGCGTGAGCTGAGGGGCGACGCAGACCTGGTCATCGACACCTCCAGCCTCAACGTCCACGAGCTGCGGGCCAAGATGGACGCCCAGTTCGCCGGTGACGAGGAGCCGGAGCTGCGGGCCACGGTCATGTCGTTCGGCTTCAAGTACGGGCTGCCGGTCGACGCCGACCTGGTCGTGGACTGCCGGTTCCTGCCCAATCCGCACTGGGTCCCCGAGCTGCGCCCCTTCACCGGGCTCAACGAGGAGGTGTCCGCGTACGTGTTCGACCAGCCGGGTGCCAAGGAGTTCCTCAACCAGTACACCGAGCTGCTGCAGCTGATCGCCGCCGGATACCGCCGTGAGGGCAAGCGCTACGTGACCATCGCCGTCGGCTGCACGGGAGGCAAGCACCGCTCCGTCGCCATGTCGGAGAAGCTGGCCACCCGGCTGGCCGCGGAAGGCATCGAGACCGTCCTCGTCCATCGCGACATGGGGCGCGAGTGACCAGTCGCAATCTGCGCCTGCGGCGGCTGAGCAGGGCCACGGCCGCACTCTCCGGGCGCAAGCGCGGCACGCAGCCCAAGGTCGTCGCCCTCGGCGGCGGCATGGGCCTGTCCGCGTCGCTCACGGCGCTGCGCCGGATCACCGGCGATCTCACGGCCGTGGTGACCGTCGCCGACGACGGAGGCTCCAGCGGCCGGCTCCGGGAGGAGCTCGGCGTCCTGCCCCCCGGCGACCTGCGCAAAGCGCTGGCCGCGCTCTGCGGCGACGACGAGTGGGGCCAGACCTGGGCCCGGGTCATCCAGCACCGTTTCGAGTCGAAGGGCGATCTCCACGAGCACGCGGTGGGCAATCTACTCATCGTCGCCCTCTGGGAGCAGCTCGGCGACCATGTCCAGGCCCTCGACCTCGTCGGCAAACTGCTCGGCGCGCACGGCAGGGTGCTGCCGATGTCCGCCGTGCCGCTGGAGCTGCAGGCCCTCGTCCGCGGCCACGATCCGGCGTGCCCGGACGACGTGGTCACCGTGCGCGGGCAGGCCACGGTGGCCCTCACCCCCGGCGAGGTGCAGTCCGTCCACCTCGTTCCCACCGATCCGCCGGCGGTCCCGGACGCGGTCGCCGCCGTCCTGGACGCCGACTGGGTGGTCCTCGGCCCGGGCTCCTGGTTCTCCTCGGTGATCCCGCACCTGCTGGTGCCCGACCTGCTCGACGCGTTGGTCGCCACGAAGGCCCGTAAGGTCCTCTCGCTCAACCTCGCACCGCAGCCCGGCGAAACAGAAGGCTTCTCACCGCAGCGTCATTTGGAGGTTTTGGGGCGACACGCCCCTAAACTCGCCATGGACGTGGTGCTGGCCGACGAGGCCGCCGTGCCCGACCGCGCATCCCTCGCCGACGCCGCCAAGCGGCTCGGAGCCGCGGTCGAGCTGGCCCCTGTGGCCTCACCCGACGGCGTTCCGATTCACGATCCGGAGCTGTTGGCCGCCGCGTACGACCGTATTTTTCGGATGCATGGAAGGATCGGCCCATGGCGATGACGCCAGCGGTGAAGGACGAAATCTCTCGGCTTCCCGTCACCCGGACCTGCTGCAGGAAAGCAGAGGTCTCGGCGATTCTTCGGTTCGCGGGCGGGCTGCACCTGGTGAGCGGCCGGATTGTGATCGAGGCCGAGCTGGACACGGGGAACGCCGCACGCCGGCTCAAGCGGGACATCCTGGAGATCTTCGGGCACAGCTCGGAGCTGATCGTGATGGCCCCGGGCGGACTGCGCCGCGGCTCGCGCTTCGTGGTGCGTGTGGTGGCGGGCGGCGACCAGCTGGCCCGCCAGACCGGCCTGGTCGACGGCCGTGGCCGGCCCATCCGCGGGCTGCCCCCGCAGGTGGTCTCGGGGGCCACCTGCGACGCCGAGGCCGCCTGGCGGGGCGCCTTCCTGGCCCACGGCTCGCTGACCGAGCCCGGACGCTCCTCCTCGCTGGAGGTGACCTGCCCCGGCCCGGAGGCCGCGCTCGCCCTGGTCGGCGCCGCCCGTCGGCTGTCCATCGCGGCCAAGGCCCGCGAGGTGCGCGGCGTCGACCGGGTCGTCGTCCGTGACGGTGACGCCATCGGCGCGCTGCTGACCCGGCTCGGGGCCCATGACGCGGTGCTGGCCTGGGAGGAGCGCCGGATGCGGCGCGAAGTCCGGGCCACCGCGAACCGGCTGGCCAACTTCGACGACGCCAACCTCCGCCGCTCGGCCCGGGCTGCGGTCGCCGCGGGCGCCCGCGTGGGGCGCGCGCTGGAGATCCTCGGCGAGGAGGTCCCGGAGCACCTGGCAGCGGCCGGACGGCTGCGTATGGAGCACAAGCAGGCCTCCCTGGAGGAGCTGGGCGCGCTCGCCGACCCGCCGCTGACCAAGGACGCCGTCGCGGGCCGGATCCGGCGCCTGCTGGCCATGGCCGACAAGCGGGCCCAGGACCTCGGTATCCCGGGTACCGAATCCACTCTCAGCGAGGAGCTGGCCGACGGCCTCGTCGGCTGAGGTCACAGAGCGCGGTTCGCAGGGGCCGGTGGGGGCCATTTCCCCGACGGGACGGGTTCCATTCCGATTTCCGGCCCAGCATTTTTTCGGAATGGGCCGGGCGCAGGGCCGTGCTTCCGGCCCACCGGATTGACTGAGCACCACCCTGCACAACTGAGCGGATTCCGTCGCCGTTCCGCTCGTCCGTGCATCCGGAAAAGAACACGCGGTCTCGGCGTGTTTATCGATTGAGTACCACTCCGCACAATTGAGCGAGGCTCCGGCGATGCCGGTGGATGCGGCGCGGGCCGGGTGGGCGGGGCTCGCGCCGGCGACTCCCCGTGACATCGGGCCGGCGGGTCACGCCGAGGGCCCCGGCACTGCAAGGGGGCGGCCCCCGAAGCTCGTTGACGCTCCGTGACCACGGTGGGGGAGCAGGGGATTTCCGTCGATCACCGCGGCCGGAATCCCCCGCTCCCCCTCCGGAGTAAGCGGATCTCCCTGGCTGCCCGCCCTCTCGATGTCACTCCGGAGCCTTCGGAGAGGTAGGGTCGGAGGCGGTCGGGGACATCCCTATAAAACTCGCCGGCATCGAAACCGGCGTTCCTAACGAGGAGATCGGTTCGTGACGATCCGCGTAGGCATCAACGGCTTTGGCCGCATCGGTCGTAACTACTTCCGCGCGCTGCTGGAGCAGGGTGCGGACATCGAGATCGTGGCTGTCAACGACCTGGGTGACACTGCGACCACGGCCCACCTGCTGAAGTACGACACCATCCTGGGCCGCCTCAAGGCAGAGGTGAGCCACACCGCCGACACCATCACCGTCGACGGTCACACCATCAAGGTGCTGTCCGAGCGCAACCCGGCCGACATCCCCTGGGGTGAGCTGGGCGTCGACGTCGTCATCGAGTCGACCGGCATCTTCACCAAGAAGGCCGACGCCGAGAAGCACATCGCGGGTGGCGCCAAGAAGGTCCTCATCTCGGCTCCGGCCAAGGACGAGGACATCACCATCGTGATGGGCGTCAACCAGGACAAGTACGACGCGGCGAACCACCACGTCATCTCCAACGCCTCCTGCACCACCAACTGCGTGGCGCCGATGGCCAAGGTTCTCGACGAGAACTTCGGCATCGTCAAGGGCCTGATGACGACGGTGCACGCCTACACCAACGACCAGCGCATCCTGGACTTCCCGCACTCGGACCTGCGCCGCGCCCGCGCCGCCGCCGAGAACATCATCCCGACCACGACGGGCGCCGCCAAGGCGACCGCTCTGGTCCTCCCGCAGCTCAAGGGCAAGCTCGACGGCATCGCGATGCGCGTGCCGGTCCCCACGGGCTCCGCCACCGACCTCGTCGTGACGCTGGCGCGCGAGGTCACCAAGGACGAGGTCAACGCCGCGTTCAAGAAGGCCGCGGACGACGGCGACCTCAAGGGCTTCCTGACGTACACCGAGGACCCGATCGTCTCCTCGGACATCGTCGGCGACCCGTCGTCCTGCACCTTCGACTCCTCCCTGACCATGGTCCAGGAGGGCAACTCGGTGAAGATCCTCGGCTGGTACGACAACGAGTGGGGTTACTCCAACCGCCTCGTCGACCTGACCGTCTTCGTCGGCGGCCAGCTCTGATCCTAGGATCGGCAGGCATCCAGATGTGATGTGAGGGGCTCGGACGGTGCGACGCGGCGCCGTTCGAGCCCCCTCGCATGCTCATCAGTCCTTCCAAGGAGTAGGGGAACAGATGAAGACGATCGACGAACTTCTCGCCGAAGGGGTCGCGGGCAAGCGGGTATTCGTCCGCGCCGACCTCAATGTGCCGCTGGACGGCACCACGATCACCGACGACGGCCGTATCCGCGCCGTCCAGCCGACGGTCGCCCGCCTCGCCGGAGCCGGCGCGCGGGTCGTCGTCGCCTCCCACCTCGGCCGCCCCAAGGGCGCCCCCGACCCGGCCTTCTCGCTGGCCCCCGCCGCCACGCGCCTCGGTGAACTGCTCGGGGCCGACGTGGCGTTCGCGACGGACACCGTCGGTGACTCCGCCCGCGCCACGGTCGCCGGACTCTCCGACGGCCAGGTCGCCGTCATCGAGAACCTCCGCTTCAACGCCGGCGAGACCTCCAAGGACGACGCCGAGCGCGGCGCCTTCGCCGACCGGCTCGCGGAGCTCGCCGACGTGTACGTCGGCGACGGCTTCGGAGCCGTCCACCGCAAGCACGCCTCGGTCTTCGACCTCCCGGCCCGGCTGCCGCACGCGGCCGGCGGCCTGATCGCGACCGAGGTCGGCGTCCTGAAGAAGCTCACCGAGGAGGTGCGGCGCCCGTACGCCGTGGTCCTCGGCGGCGCCAAGGTCTCCGACAAGCTCGGGGTCATCGACCACCTGCTGGAGAAGGCCGACCGCATCCTGATCGGCGGCGGCATGGCGTACACCTTCCTCAAGGCCAAGGGCCACGAGGTGGGTATCTCGCTGCTCCAGGAGGACCAGGTCCCGGCCGTCCAGGAGTACCTCAAGCGGGCCGAGGAGCTCGGCGTGGAGTTCGTGCTCCCCGTCGACGTCCTGGTCGCCCACGAGTTCCCCGACCTGAAGACCAAGGCCCCCGCCCACCCCGCCACGGTCGCCGCCGACGCCATCCCGGCCGACCAGGAGGGCCTGGACATCGGGCCCGAGACCCGCAAGCTGTACGCGGCGAAGCTCGCCGACGCGGCCACGGTCTTCTGGAACGGCCCGATGGGCGTGTTCGAGCACCCCGACTACGCCGAGGGCACCAAGGCCCTCGCGCAGGCCCTCGTCGACTCGCCGGCCTTCACCGTCGTCGGCGGCGGGGACTCCGCGGCCGCCGTCCGCATCCTGGGCTTCGACGAAAACGCATTCGGCCACATCTCGACCGGTGGCGGCGCCAGCCTCGAATACCTCGAGGGCAAGACGCTTCCCGGACTCGCCGCACTGGAGGACTGAACCTGATGAGCACCCGCACCCCGCTGATGGCGGGCAACTGGAAGATGAACCTCAACCACCTCGAGGCCATCGCCCACGTCCAGAAGCTCGCCTTCGCCCTGTCCGAGAAGGACTACGACGCCGTGGAGGTCGCGGTCCTGCCGCCCTTCACGGACCTGCGGTCCGTGCAGACCCTGGTCGACGGCGACAAGCTGAAGATCAAGTACGGCGCCCAGGACATCTCGGCGCAGGACTCCGGCGCCTACACCGGTGAGATCTCCGGCCCCATGCTCGCCAAGCTGAAGTGCACGTTCGTGGCCGTCGGCCACAGCGAGCGCCGCCAGTACCACGGCGAGAACGACGAGATCTGCAACGCCAAGGTGAAGGCGGCGTTCAAGCACGGCCTCACCCCGATCCTCTGCGTCGGAGAGGGCCTGGACATCCGCAAGGCCGGTGACCAGGTCTCCTACACCCTCGCGCAGCTCGACGGTGCCCTGAAGGACATCCCGGCCGAGCAGGCCGAGTCCCTCGTGATCGCCTACGAGCCGGTCTGGGCCATCGGGACCGGCGAGGTCGCCACCCCCGAGGACGCCCAGGAGGTCTGCGGCGCGATCCGCGCCAGGCTCGCCGAGCTGTACTCGCAGGAGCTGGCCGACGCCGTCCGTATCCAGTACGGCGGCTCCGTGAAGTCCGGCAATGTCGCGGCCATCATGGCGCAGCCCGACGTGGACGGAGCCCTGATCGGTGGCGCCGCGCTCGACGCCGACGAGTTCGTCAAGATCGTCCGCTTCCGCGACCAGTGAGTATGCGGTAGCGCGGATCCGTCGTACCCTTGCGGGGGCCAGGGGGCTGTCACCCCCGGCCCCCGCTGTTCGTACATGCAGTCCTAGGAATTTCCGGAAAGTAGGGACCAGCCGTGATTTTGGCGTTCGAGATCGCCCTGATCGTCTTCAGCCTGCTGCTGATGCTGCTGGTGCTGATGCACAAGGGGAAGGGCGGCGGCCTCTCCGACATGTTCGGTGGCGGCATGCAGTCCTCCGTGGGCGGCTCCTCGGTCGCCGAACGCAACCTCGACCGCATCACCGTCGTGGTCGGACTGGCCTGGTTCGCGTGCATCGTCGTCCTCGGTCTGCTCATCAAGCTGGACAGCTGACCCGGCTCCGCGATTCCCGGTGACGGTGTAACTCCTTTCACTGGACGCGCGTTGGGCCTTACGTAGACTGGGGCATCCTCGAGCACCATCACGCAGGGAGTTACGACCGTGGCAAGTGGCAACGCGATCCGGGGAAGCCGGGTCGGAGCGGGGCCGATGGGGGAGGCCGAGCGCGGCGAGTCCGCGCCGCGCCTGCGCATCTCCTTCTGGTGCTCGAACGGGCACGAGACCCAGCCGAGCTTCGCCCATGACGCGCAGGTACCGGAGACCTGGGACTGCCCGCGCTGCGGTTTCCCGGCCGGGCAGGACCAGGACAACCCGCCGGACCCGCCGCGCACCGAGCCGTACAAGACGCACCTCGCGTACGTGCGGGAACGCCGCAGTGACGCGGACGGCGAGGCGATCCTCGCCGAGGCCCTGGCGAAACTCCGCGGCGAGATCTGAGACTTTTCACCGGCCGGTCACCCCCAGGGTGCCCGGCCGGAATCCGTATGCCGTCCACCAGCTTGCCGGTGCGCCGCCGCACCCTCCCGATCAATTAGGTTGGGAGGGCAGCGGGGAAGGTTGCAGGTACGAGAGAAGTGGGCGATTTCCGGGATGAACGCACAAGGCCGAACCAAGCTCAGCCGGCTGCCCGAGTGGGCGGCTCTCGGCAAGCACCGTGAGGAGTTCGGGGGGACGGGTCTGCGACAGCTGTTCGCGGACGCCCCGGACCGGGGGGAGCGGTACACGCTCCGGGTCGGCGACCTCCACATCGATTACTCCAAGCACCTCGTCACCGACGAGACGCTGCGCCTGCTGCGCGCCCTCGCCGCCGCCACGGACGTGACCGGGCTGCGGGACGCCATGTTCCGCGGCGAGAAGATCAACACGACCGAGGACCGCGCCGTCCTGCACACCGCGCTCCGCGCCCCGCGCGACGCCGTGGTCGAGGTCGACGGCGAGAACGTGGTGCCGGCCGTGCACGCCGTCCTCGACCGGATGGCCGCCTTCGCGGACCGGATCCGGGCGGGCGAGTGGACCGGGCACACCGGCAGGCCGGTCAAGAACATCGTCAACATCGGTATCGGCGGCTCCGACCTCGGACCCGCCATGGCGTACGAGGTGCTGCGCTCCTTCACGGACCGCTCGCTGACCGTCCGCTTCGTCTCGAACGTCGACGGCGCCGACCTCCACGAGGCGGTGCAGGGTCTGGACCCGGCCGAGACGCTCTTCGTCGTCGCCTCCAAGACGTTCACGACGATCGAGACCATCACCAACGCCACCTCCGCCCGCGACTGGCTGCTCACCGAGCTGAGGGCCGGTCAGGAAGCCGTCGCCAAGCACTTCGTGGCACTGTCGACCAATGCGGAGAAGGTCGCCGACTTCGGTATCGACACGGCCAACATGTTCGAGTTCTGGGACTGGGTCGGGGGCCGGTACTCCTACGACTCGGCGATCGGCCTCTCGCTGATGATCGCCATCGGCCCGGACCGGTTCCGCGAGATGCTCGACGGCTTCCACCTCGTCGACGAGCACTTCCGCACCGCCCCCGCCGAGGAGAACGCCCCGCTGCTGCTGGGCCTGCTGGGCATCTGGTACGGCCAGTTCTTCGACGCCCAGTCGCACGCGGTGCTGCCCTACAGCCACTATCTGTCCAAGTTCACCGCGTACCTCCAGCAGCTGGACATGGAGTCCAACGGCAAGTCCGTGGACCGGGACGGCGATCCGGTGGAGTGGGAGACCGGACCGGTCGTCTGGGGCACCCCCGGGACCAACGGGCAGCACGCCTATTACCAGCTGATCCACCAGGGCACGAAGATCATCCCGGCCGACTTCATCGGGTTCGCCGCGCCGGCACATGACCTGCTGCCCGGGCTGATCGCCCAGCACGATCTGCTGATGGCCAACTTCTTCGCCCAGACCCAGGCCCTGGCCTTCGGCAAGACGCCCGAAGAGGTCCGCGCGGAGGGCGTGCCCGAGGAACTCGTGGCGCACAAGACGTTCCGCGGCAACCACCCGACGACCACGATCCTCGCCGACCGGCTGACGCCGTCGGTGCTCGGCCAGCTCATCGCGCTGTACGAGCACAAGGTCTTCGTCCAGGGAGCCGTCTGGAACATCGACTCCTTCGACCAGTGGGGCGTCGAACTCGGCAAGGTCCTCGCCAAGAAGATCGAGCCGGTCCTGACCGACGGCACCGGCGGGGAGGGCCTGGACAGTTCCACCGCCGCGCTCGTGGCGACGTACCGCTCGCTGCGCGGCCGCTGAGCCGGCGGTGACGGGAGGGGGGCGGTGCGGTACCGGCCGCCACGCACCGGGTAGCCGGGCAGCCGCGGTCCCGGGACTGCCCGGCCGGCAGGCGGGTTCCTCACCCCGCCCGGAACCCGGCCGCTGATGTCCGCCGTGGCGCCGACGATCTTCGGTCTTCGGGCAGCCTGTGCGCCGTCCTCCCTCCCCCCCCCGCCGGTACCGCACCCACGGCGTCCGCCCGAGGCGGGCGGCCAGGACCGCGCTGAAAGTGCGCCGCGCGGCCCCTCACGGTGGCGGGGAGAGGAGCGGCCTCCTGGGACGTGCCCCCGGCGGGCGGCGCGGTCCGAGCGCGGTCAGGAGCCCGTTGCGGGGGTCCCGGCCGGACGCGGCCCCGGAGGGTTGTCCCGCACGGCACGGCGGGGCGCGCGGCGCCGGCACCCCGCCGCGTCGTCGGGACGTCCCTGTACATCCCGTGTGCGGACGTCCCTCCGCCGTGCGACGCACCGCGTCCGGCGCCGCGCGCTGATCCGCCGGGAATCGCGGGACACCCTTGGACGCCTGTGACCACGCCGGGGAGACCGGCGTACGCAGGGGTCTCCTGTCGTGTACCGCCCCGCGGGTCGGTGCGGGTCCGCCCTGGACCCCTGCCTCCCCGGGCGGGGGCCGGATCCGGGTCCCTGTCTCCGCGGTGCGCGTCCCGTCGGGGGACCGTTTTTTTCGGCCCCGCAGGACCCGGGACCCGGCCCGGCGGGCCAGCCCTGGCCGGAAAATGACCAGCCTCCGCACGGGGGTGGCTGACCGATTTTGACCGCGTCCGCCGCCCTGTCCCGGCATCTTCGGGCTTAACGCACCCTGCCTGACCGGGAAAAACGGGTGAACACCTCCTGAGTGCCTATCACGTTTCTCTTTCCGGTAATTCGACTCCCGAAGCAATTGGCGTGAAACGGCCTGCAGGCAATTGCATCAGGACCCGGTGGGGCTTGACCGATACTCGATGGGCGCTATAGCTTCCGTGAGGCGCCGGGCGGGTAGAGCGTGCGCCATCTCGCACTGTTTTGCCGGAAGTTCAGACATAGCTGCGGTTGCCGACGAGACCCGTCGTCAGCCGAGCGTTTGTGGGCTCAGGGGGACCGTTCGTGATCAACAGTACTACCCGCTCCTACGTCGACGAGTGCTTGCAGAATCACTCCAATCTTCGTCATGCAGCGCGCAAGATGGAACTTCCCGCTGTCTATGCGGATTCTTTCGGGCAGGTCCTGCTGGACCGCCCCTTATTCGTCGAGCGCTCGGAGATCGAGGCTTTTGCCGATGATCTCCACAAGCTTTACTCAGTCATGGTGTCCCTGCCGGACCGGTTGTACGGCGGTGATCTGCGGGCCTATTGCCGAGCCATCGGCATGGACGACGCACTGGCCGGCCTGATGTGCCGCGGCGCCCGAACGGCGCCCGTTCTGCACGCCCGGGCCGACGCCTATCACGACGGTGAGCGCTTCTGGCTGCTGGAACTCAACGTCGGCAGCGAACTCGGCGGCACCGACACCGCGCAGCAGAACCGCGCGTTCCTCGACGTGCCGGAGTTCGCGGACTTCGCCGAACGCCACGGCCTCGGCCACCTCGACACCGTGCCCAGGGTGGCCGAGGCCCTGCGCCGCGCGGCCGGACCGGTCACCTCGGGCGAACCGGTCATCGCCCTCATCGAGAGCACCGGCGGAATCGCCGCCCACGAACACGTCTTCCTCGCGGTGCGCGAAGCGATGGCCGAGCACGGGATACGACTCCTTCTCGGAGAGATCCAGGAACTCGGCGAGCGCAACGGCAAGATCACGCTCCGGGGCACCCCGCTGGACGTCGTACTCCGTTACTTCGTGGCCGGCGAGATCGCCGGCGATCCCGCCGCGCAAGACGTCCTGGACACCCTGCTCCGCGCCGACGAGGCCGGTACCACCGCGCTCTTCCTGGGTCTGGACAGCGGCGTGTACGCCAGCAAGGGGAGCCTCGCCCTGTTCCACGACCCGGAGGTCCGCTCCGCGCTCACCCCGTCCGAGCTGGCCGTGGTGGACCGGACGGTGCCCTGGACCAGGCTGCTCGACCCGGGCCTGAACCACGCCGGGGACCGGTCCGGCCTTCTGGAGCGCTGTCGCGACGAGCGCGCCGACCTGGTCCTCAAGCCCGGTGTGGGCTACGGAGGCGTCGGTACCGTCATCGGCCACCGGGTCGGCGACGAGCAGTGGGCCGAGGCACTGGCCTCCGCCGACGGCGACGCCGTGGTCCAGCGCCGGGTGGTGCCCGCGGCGGAGCCCGTGGTCGACGCTCTCTCGGGCCGCACCGAGGACTGGGCCGCCAACTGGGGCGTGTTCGTCGACGAGGGCGGCTACGCCGGAGGGTTCGTCCGCGCGCTGAAACCCACCGACGGTGCGGTCATCTCCTTCTCCAACCCCGGCACACGCAGCAGCTGTGTGTTCACCACCGGCTGACCACCTCCCTCCCTCCCTCCCGATCCGGTTCCCCTGACCCGTTCCGCGGCGTCCCTTCGGGCTGCCCCGGCGCGCGCCGGGCGAGCCCCCATGGCCGGAAGCCGCCGTAAACCGTGAAAGGACCACGTGTGTTACCGGAACAGAGGGCCGGCGGAGACGACGGCCGCCCCCACATAGTCGTCGTCAACCGCTGGCGAGAGCGATATGCCGACTATCTCGGCTACGTCGACCACCGCGAGAACGCCGTCACCTACGTCAGCACCGAGGTCGGGCTGGGATCGGTCCCGGCCGAAGCCGCCGGCATCGCCCTGGTCGACGCCACCGACGACCCCGTCCAGGTCCGGTCCGCCGTCGCCGGACTGACCGGCCGGCACGGGATCCCGCACCGGATCGTCGCCCTCAAGGAGGACGACCTGCTCGTCGCCGCCGGACTGCGCGAGGACCTCGGCCTTCCCGGGCCGTACCCGGCCGACCTGCTGCCGTTCCGCGACAAGTTCCTGATGTGCCGGGCGATAGCCGCCGCCGGGCTCCCGGTTCCCGCCTTCGCCTCGGCGGACAGCCCGGGCGAGGTCGCGGACTTCACGTCCGTGAGCGGCTGGCCCGTGGTGCTGAAGCCGCGGATCGGAAGCTCCAGCGCGGGTGTGCGGATCCTGTCAGGGCCCGCCGACCTGGCGGGGCTGCCCGCGTTCACCGAGCCCATGCTCGTCCAGGCCTTCGTCGAGCACCCCATCCACCACGTCGACGGCGTCTTCGACGGGACCCGTACCTCGCGGCTGCGGGTCTCCCGCTACGTCAACACGTGCCTGGGCTTCCGCGAGGGGGCGTTCCTGGGCTCGGTCGAGGTCGACGACCCCGGTGTCGTCCGGGCCGTCACCGAGGCCGCCGACGGCTATCTCGCGGCCCTCACCGACGGGCCGACCCCTTTCCATCTGGAGGTCTTCGTGGAGAGGACGCCGGACGGCGCGCACTGCGTCTTCCTCGAGGTGGGCGCGCGGGTGGGCGGTGCGGAGATCCCGTTCATCTGGCGGGACCTGCACGGGTACGACCTGATGCGGGCGGCCTTCGAGCTGCAGCTCGGCCTGGCCGGCACGGCCGCGGAGACGGCCCCGCCCACCGGCGAGGTCGGCGGGTGGCTGCTGATCCCCGCACCGGAGGCACGGCCCTGCGTCATCACCCACGTCACCTCGATGCTGGGTGGCCGCACCGGCCCCTATGCCGAATCGATCCTGCCGCCCGGCGAGGTGCTGCCGGAGGCCGACGCCTACTACGAGCACGTCGGCGGCCGATTCCGCTTCCGGGGGCGTACCAGTGGCGAGGTGGAAGCCGCACTGACCGATACGGCGGCCCGCTTCCGGGTCACCGCCGAACCCGTCGCACGGACGGTCGCGGAGCGGCCGGCACGCGCGGAGTACGCAGCACACGCGGAGGCGAGACGATGAAGGACTACTCCGAGCAGATCCTGTCCGGTGAGGGCGAGAACGACTACACGAGGTACATGCGGACCGACGCCCTGCTGTCCTTGCAGCGGCTTCCCGAGGAATCCGTCCACCGGGACGAGCTCCTCTTCCAGGTGGTCCACCAGTCGACCGAGCTCTGGCTCAAGCTCGCCTGCTCGGAGGTCGCCGAGGCCACCGCACGGATCGAGTCCGGCGAACTCGACACCGCCACCCGGCTGCTCGGCCGCGCCGCCCTGGGTGCCCAACTGGTCACCCAGCAGTTGGAGATGATGCGTCACCTGTCCCCCTGGGACTTCCAGACCATCCGCACCGTCCTCGGCCACGGCTCGGGCGCCGACTCCCCGGGATGGCGGTCGGTCCGCGCATCCAACCGGCTCGTCGGCGCGGCCTTCCTGAAGCTGGTCGCGGACCGGGGTGTCGACCTGGCCGAGCTGTACCGCAGTGGCGAGGACACCGCGGAGTTCCGGCTCGCCGAGGCGATGATCGAGTGGGACGAGCGGATATCGATCTGGCGCGTCCAGCACTTCAAGATGACCACCCGGATCATCGGCCACGAGGTGGTCGGTACCCAGGGAACACCGGTGGACGTCCTGGCCAAGCTGATCTCGCACAAGCACTTCCCCGAGCTCTGGGCGGTCCGCACCGAGCTGACCGAGACCGGCCCCATGGGCGAACGGCCGGTGGGGGACCGGTCATGACGGGCAGACCGAGAGCCGACGCCCCCGCCCTGGAACCCGCCGGGTTCCGCGCGGCCTTCCCGATGCTGGAGAGCACCGTGCACCTGGCGGGGTGCAGCCTCGGCCCCCGTTCGACGGCGCTCGACTCCGCCATGGGCGCCATGCTGGACGCCATGACGGGGAAGGAAGCGCCCTGGCACCTCTTCGAGGAGCAGGTCGGCCTGGCCCGGGAGGGGTTCGCCGCGCTCATCGGCGCCCGTACCGAGCAGATCGCCCTGGTGCCGAGCGCGTCCGTGGGTGCCTACCAGATCGCCTCGACCGTCGACTGGGGGGCGCGACCCCGGCTGGTCACGACCCCCCTGGAGTTCCCGTCCCTCGCCCACGTGTGGCTCGCACAGCGCCCCCGGGGCGCTCAGGTCGTCTTCGCCGAACGGGCCGAGGACTACGCGGCGCTGGTCGACGGGCGCACCCGGCTGGTGTCCGTACCGATGACGGGCTATCAGGACTCCGTGCGGATGCCGGTGGCCGAACTCGCGGACCTCGCCCACACGGAGGGTGCGGAGCTCTTCGTCGACGCCTACCAGGCCGCCGGGGTCGAGCCCGTCGACGTGGACCGGCTGGGCTGCGACTACCTGGTCGCCGGCACCTCGAAGTACCTGCTGGGACTGCCCGGACTCGCGTTCCTCTACGCGCGTACACCGCACACCGCGGAGCGGCAGCCCACCCTGACCGGCTGGTTCGGCCGGCCCGATCCCTTCTCCTTCGACCCGCGCACACTCGACTTCCCCGACACCGCCGCCCGCTACCAGACCGGTACCGCGGCCGTCCCCGCCTGCTACGCGGCCGTCGCGGGACTCGGCCTGATCGCGCGCACCGACCCCGAGCGGGTACGGGCCCACGTCCGAAGCCTCACCGCCCTCGCGGTCGAACAGCTCACGGCCCAGGGCGAACGCGTGCGGGAGGTCCGGCCGGAGCGGCGCGGCGCCCACGTCGGGCTGATCGATCCCGATCCCGCCGGGCTCGCCGAGGCGCTGGCGCAGCGCGGCGTGATGGTGAGTCCCCGCGGCGACGTCGTCCGTGTGGCCTTCCACTACTACAACCGGGCCGAAGACGTCGAGATCCTCTGCGCGGCACTGCGCGACCACCGGTTCTCCTGAGCACATCCCCATCCCGATCACTCCCACCCCAGGAGGAGGAGCCATGGCCACAGCAGAACTGGCCTCGTGGGTCCAGGAAGCGGACCCAGGAAGATTTCCGTACGACGCCGTTGTCCGCGAATACCAGCGCGTCGGCAAGCACTTCGTCTCGAAGGAGCTGCTCGACCGGCTCACCGCGGTACGCGACCGGCTGCCCATGATGCACGGCCCCTGGCCCGAGGTGCGCGCCCTGGCCTCCTTCCTCGACACCGCGCTCGACAAGCCCGACGGGCGCTACGACTATCCGACCTATCTGGCCCTGTCGATGCTCGAACTGCCGGGCCTCGACGAGCCGGTGGCCACGGCCCCGTTCGCCCGCTCACGCTGCGACCGGTTATCGGTCCAGCTGATCGCCGACGCGCTCGACTTCGAACTGGCCGCGCTGGACGGGCTGAGCATGCGGCTGAGCGAGCTGCGGCCCTCCCGGGACCTCGCCGTCAAGCGCTGCAAACACGGTCTGCGGGCCGTCCTGCCGGCCTTGACGCGGATGTCCCTGGCCCGCGGCGTGACCTCCGAGGACCACGTCGACCGGGCCCGCCAGATGCGCTCCCTCGTACGCGCCGACATGGCGATCGCCGAACGCCGGGCCATGGACCTGAGCATCCTTCCGGTGTACGTCTCGCACGACGAGTACATGTTCCTGCGGGTACTGCAGACCTTCGAGACGACCTTCGTCCTGCTCACCATGCATCTGAGGGCGGCGATCGACGCCCTGTCGGGACGCCGGGCCGACGAGGCCGTGCACTTCCTCAACGGCGCCGAGGACTCCCTGCGCGAGTCCGCGCCGCTGTTCTCCATGCTCGCGACGATGCAGATCGAATCGTTCCGCACCTTCAGGGAGTTCACCGAGGGCGCGAGCGCCATCCAGTCACGCGGCTACAAGCTGGTCGAAGCCCTCTGCCGGACACCCGACCGGGAGCGGGCCGAGTCGCCGGCCTTCCACTCCGTGCCCGAGATCCACGCCCGGCTCGCCGGCGGACATCCCAACCTGGACGACACCTACCGCGAGGTCCGGGACTCCGGAGACCTCGGCCCGGCGGAATGCGCCCGCGTCGGCGCCGCGATGAGCACCTTCGCGAGCGCCCTGCACCGTTGGCGGGGCACTCACTACCGGCTCGCGGTCCGGATGCTGGGAGAGGCCACCGGTACCGGCTACACCGAGGGCACCCCGTATCTGGCGGCGGTGCGCGACATACCCGTGTTCCATCAGGTCAGCCCGGCCGACAACGAAGCGACGGTGAGGTCTCGATGACCGTGTTGGACGCACCCGTGGGGATCGTCGGCGCAGGCCCGGTCGGGCTCGTGGCGGCGCTCAGGCTCGCGGACTTCGGAGTCCCGAGCATCGTGCTGGACAGCAAGCCCGAACTCGTCAAGCAGGGCTCGAAGGCGTGCCTGATCCAGGGGGACGTGCTGGAGATCCTCGACAAGTCCGGCTGTGCCGGGCCCATCCACGAGGAGGGGGTCACCTGGCGCGTCGCCCGGACCTACGTGGCCGACGAGGAGATCAGGGCCGTCGAGCACCCGGCCGCGCTCGGCTACGGGCCGTTCGTCAACATCTCGCAGTTCCGGATCGAGCAGGTGCTCGCCGAACGGGCCGGTGCGGAGCCCCTCATCGACCTCCGGTGGAACCACCGTGTCGGCGACGTCACCCAGGACGCCGACGGGGTGACGCTCACCGCCACCACCCCCGACGGGGAGCGGGCCCTGCGCTTCGGACATCTGGTCGCCTGCGACGGCGTCCGCAGCACCCTGCGTGACCTGCTCGGCGTCGAGTGGACCGGGTACACCCACCGCGACCGCTTCCTCATCACCGACATCAAGGCGAAGCTGCCGCTGGCGCAGGAGCGGCACTTCCACTACAACCCGTCGTTCAACCCCGGCAGGCAGCTGGTCATGCACCCGCAGCCGGACGACATCTGGCGCATCGACTGGCAGCTCCCGCCCGACGCCGACATCGACGCGGAGCGCGCGGACGGCCGGTTCGACGCCCGGGTGCGCGCCGTCATCGGCGACGTGCCGTACGAGGTCGACTGGGTCAGCACCTACCGCTTCCACCAGCGGGTGGTGGCACGGCTCCGGGTCGGCCGGGTGCTGTTCGCCGGCGACGCCGCGCACGCCCTGCCGCCGTACGGCTCCCGGGGCATGAACAGCGGCATCCAGGACGCCGACAACCTCGCCTGGAAACTCGCGCAGATCGAGCGCGGCCAGGCCGGCGAGGACCTGCTGGAGACCTACCACAGCGAGCGGTACGCGGCGGCCAAGGAGAACCTCCGGGTCACCGAGGCGACCATCCGCTTCATGGTGCCGCCCCACCCGCTGCGGCGCTGGGCCCGCTCCGTGCTGCTGAAGCTCTCCACGGTGCTGCCCTTCGCCGAACGGCGCGTCAACAGCGGGCGCATGGCCGAGCCGTACACCTACCGCGACTCGCCCCTCGTCCCCCGGGCGCGGGAGCACCCCCTGCTCGGTGCCTTCGCCCCCGACGCCCCGCTCGTCGGCGGCGCCGGCCCGGCACGGCTGCGCAGGCTGTTCGGGGACGGCTTCGTCGGCCTGTTCGTCGCCCCCGACGCCGCCGCGGCCGCGCGGCTCGTCTCGGAGACCAAGTCCCGGCCCTGGCCCGTTCCGGCCGCGACCGTCGTGGTCCTGCCGTCCGGGGCTCCCACCGCGGGCCTTCCCGAAGGCCTCACCGTGGTCCACGCGGATCCCGGCACGCTCCCGTCCGGCTACAGCGACGGCACGGCCGTGTGGTGGCTGGTACGCCCGGACGGCCACCTCGCCGCCCGCTCGGGCAACGGTGCCGACTTCGCCACGTCCCTGCGCGCCGCGGCGGGCGTCCCCGTCGCCACCGGGGACAACGGTCCGACGCGGGACGCCCCGCTCCTGGAAGGAACGCAGATATGACCACCGCAGCACCTCCGTACGCCTGGCTCGACGGCGGCGTCGTCCCCTGGGACCAGTGCGTGCTCCACGCCCGCAGTCAGGGCGCCTTCTGGGGCGCCAACGTCTTCGAGGGGCTGCGCGTCTACCGGGACCCGGACGGCGCCCGCCACCTCTTCCGGGTCCAGGACCACCTGACGCGGCTGCGACGCTCCATGAAGAGCCTGCACATGGAGATCGACTACTCCGACGCCGAGCTCGTCCGGGCCTGCACCGACCTCGTCCTCGCCAACGACTTCGAGGCCGACGCGCACGTCTGCGTCGTCGCCTACTTCGGCCTCGGGTCCTCCTTCGACCCGATGGGCCACACCACCGAGACCGGTGTGCACATCACGTCCACCCCGGTACCGCGCTCACCCGCCCACGAGCACGGCGTCGCGGCGTCCATCTCCTCCTGGCGCCGGATCGGCGAGGACTCGATGCCGCCCCGCATCAAGACCGGGGCGAACTACCACAACAGCCGCCTGGCCCAGCACGAGGCCGTGCGCAACGGCTACGACACGACGCTCCTGCTCAACCAGCGCGGCACGGTCGCCGAGGCGCCCGGCTCGTGTGTCGTCGTCGTCCGTGAGGGGGAGCTGATCACGCCGCCCGGGACCAGCGGGGTGCTGGAGGGCATCACGGTGGAGACCGTCGCCCGGCTCGCCGAGGACCACCTCGGACTGACCCTGCGGCGCCGGGAGATCGACCGCACGGAGCTGTACATCGCCGAGGAGGTCTTCCTCTGCGGAACCATGTCCGAACTGCTGCCCGTCACCAGCGTCGACCGGGTGACCGTCGGCGACGGCACCCGCGGGCCACTGACCCGGCTGCTCCAGGACCACTACGACGACGCGGTACGCGGCCTGGGCAAGCACCCCGAGTGGTGCACCACGCTGCCGGCCGCCGGTGGGACCGGTGCGGCATGAGCGTACTGACCGGGCTGGTGGAGGCCCTGCGCAGCGGAGCGGTCGAGGTGGTCGACCTGACCTCCCCGCTCTCCGAGGACACCCCGATCATCGACCTGCCACCGGAGCGGGGGCAGCCCTGGCCCTTCGCCCGCGAGGAGATCAGCCACTACGACGCCGCGGGCCCCACCGTCTACTGGAACAACATCCGGCTCTCCGAGCACACCGGGACGCACTTCGACGCGCCCGTGCACTGGCTCTCGGGCAAGGACTCCCACGACGTCTCCCAGGTCCCCCCGGGCAGCCTGGTCGGCCCGGCGGCCGTCATCGACCTGTCCCGCGAGGCCGCCGAGGACCCCGACTTCCTGATGCGCCGCGAGCACGTCGAGCGGTGGCAGGACCGGCACGGTGAGCTGCCCGCCGGGGGCTGGCTGCTCTACCGCACCGGCTGGGCCGAACGCCAGGCGGACCCCTCCGCGTTCCACAACGGCCGCCACACGCCGGGCGTCGCACCGGAATGCGCCAGGTGGCTCGCCGAGAAGACCCCGCTCAGCGGGATCGGCGTGGAGACCGTCGGCACCGACGCGGGCCTCGCCGGGGAGTTCCCCGACCAGCCCTACCCGTGCCACTGGTTCTTCCACGGCGCGGGCAAGTACGGCCTCACCCAGCTCAGGAACCTCGCGAAGCTCCCGCCCACCGGGGCGGTCGTGGTCGCCGGCCCGCTCCCGATCGTCAGGGGCTCCGGCAGCCCGAGCCGCGTCCTGGCCCTGATCGAACACGAACCCACCGGAGAGCGACGATGAGTGACACCGGCTTCCAGCGCGCGAGTTCTCTGCTGCGGCGGCACACGCAGGACACCACCAGGCCCGGGGAGTTCACCCTCCTCGGCCGGGACTGGGACCTGATGGACGGCGTGTTCAGCCCCACCTACACGCCGGTGACCGACCTCTTCACCAGCTGGCTCCCCTTCCCGGACGGCGGGTCCTTCCTGGAGATCGGCTCGGGGGCCGGGGTGACCGCGGTGGTGGCGGCGCAGTCGGGATGCGCGCGCGTCACCGCGCTCGACATCAGCCCGGCGGCGGTGGAGAACACCAGGCGCAACGTCGTCCGGCACAAGGTGGAGGACCGGGTGCGGGTGCTGGAGAGCGACCTCTTCGACGCCCTGCCGCCCGAGGACCGGTACGACCTCGTCTACTGGAACTCCAACTTCGCCGAACCGCCTGCCGACTTCGTCAACGAGACCGACCTGCACCACGCGTTCTTCGATCCCGGCTACGACGCCCACCGCCGCTTCCTGAAGGAAGCACCCGGCCGGCTCACCCCCGAGGGGAGCCTGCTCCTCGGTTTCAGCAGCATCGGCAACGTCGCTCTGCTGCGGCGGCTCGCCGCCGACGCCGGCCTGGAACCGTCGATGCTCCGCTCCGAGCAGCGGCAACTGGACAGAACAGTGATCGAGTTTCAGCTATGGCGGCTCGCCGCGGCCTGACAGCACGCACAATCGACGCGTCGCCCACGAACCACCGAACCACCCGAACCACCGAAGGATCCACCGTGCCAGACACCCCCGGCTCCGCCCGTCACCTCTCCCTCCTCGCCGACCACAGCAGAGGCGTGCTCGTCACGCTGAAGAAGGACGGCCGGCCGCAGCTCTCCAACGTGGACTTCGCCTACGACGAGGCGGACCGCACGATCCGGTTCTCCACCACGGACGGCCGTGCCAAGATCACCAACCTGCGTCGTGACCCGCGCGTCAGCCTCCACGTGACCACGGAGGGCGGCGGCGCCTACGCCGTCTTCGAGGGCGAAGCCACCCTGTCCGCAGTCGCCGCCGCACCGGACGACGAAGCGGTCGAGGAACTGGTCGACGTGTACCGGGCGGTCCAGGGCGAACACCCCGACTGGGACGAGTACCGCACGGTCATGGTCCAGGACCGGCGGCTGGTGGTCCGGTTCCGGATCGAGCACTCCTACGGCTGGGTCCCGGACCCCGCCTGACCCTTGCCGGCCGGCGGAGGTGCGATGGCGTGTGTCCTGCACACGGCACCGTCCCCCGCCGGCACCTCCGTCCGGTCGCGGCACCGCCGCGCCCGGCCCGTACCCCCGTACCGACCCGATCGAGGAGTCCCATGCCCCGCCTGCACGTCGTCATCGCCTCCACCCGCCCCGGCCGCATCGGCCCGGCCGTCGCCGACTGGTTCACCGCCGTCGCGGAGAAGCACGGCGGCTTCGACATCCGCGTCGTGGACCTGGCCGAGGTGGGCCTGCCCCTGCTGGACGAGCCGAACCACCCCTCCGAGCGGCTCTACACCAAGCAGCACACGAAGGACTGGAGCGCCACGGTCGACGAGGCCGACGCCTTCGTCTTCGTCGCCCCCGAGTACAACTACGGCATCAACGCCGCCCTGAAGAACGCCATCGACTACCTGTACTTCGAGTGGCAGTACAAGCCCGTCGGCTTCGTCAGCTACGGCAACACCTCGGCAGGCCTGCGTGCCGCGCAGATGACCAAGCAGGTCGTCACCACCCTGAAGATGATGCCCGTCACCGAGTCCGTGGCCATCCACTACGCCGGCACGCACATCACGCAGGACGGCAGCTTCGCCGGCACCGAGGCGATGGCCGAGGCCGCCGCCGCCATGCTCGACGAGATCGGCAGGCTGGAGGGGGCCCTGCGCCCGCTGCGCGAAGCCGCCTCCTGACCCGGACAGTTGTGACACGACCACGGTCCTGGAGAGGAAAAGCCGTGAACGAGACCGAAACCCACATCGTCCTGGTCGGGAGCGGCGGAAGGCCCTACCGCGCCTACGCCTTCCGTGCCCTGGCCGCGCGGCACCGGCTGTCCGCGCTGCTGGCGGAGGAACCCACCTGGCAGCGTGAGTACCTGGACAGCTGGAAGGTCGCGGACCTGGGCGACCCCGTCGCCGTCACCGCGGCCCTGGACGCGCTGACGGGCCCGGGATCGGCGGTGCTGACCTGGGACGAGACCGTGCTCGAGGTCACCGCCGCGGCTGCGGAGAAGCTGTCCCTGCCGCACATGAGCGCCCTGGCCGCGCAGCGCTGCCGGGACAAGTTCCTCACCCGCGGTCTCCTCGACGGGGCGGGCCTGCCGGCCGTCCGCCACGGTCTCGCCCACACGCAGGACGAGGCGGAGCGGATCGCGGACTCGCTCGGTTACCCCGTGGTCGTCAAGCCCCGTGCCCTGGCCGGCAGCGTCGGCGTCGTGCTCGCCGAGGACGCGCCGGCGGTGCGCGCCGCCCACCGGCTGGCCGGCGGGGCGGCGTACTCCACGCTGCCCACCGGTCACGGCATCCTCGTCGAGGAGTTCCTCGACGGGCCCGAGATCAGCGTGGACAGCGTCGTCGCCGACGGCGAGGTGACCCTCGTCCAGGTCGCCAGGAAACGCCTCGGCTACGCCCCCCACTTCGAGGAGGTCGGGCACCTGGTCGGCGGCTGGGACGATTCCGAGCCCTGGGCCGGACCGGTCCGTGCACTCGTCACCGACGCGCACCGGGCGCTCGGCGTCGACCTGGGCGTCACCCACGCCGAGGTGCGGCTGACCAGCTCCGGACCCCGGCTGGTGGAGCTCAACGGGCGCCTGGGCGGCGACCTCATCCCGTACGCCGGGGAGCTCGCCACCGGCGTCGACCTGGTGGTGGCCGCGGCCGAGGTGGCGCTCGGCCGGACCCCCGACCTCACGCCGCGCAGGGCGGGGTACGCCGAGGTGCGGTTCGTCTATCCGCCGCACGACGGCACGGTGCGCTCCGTCTCCACGGGCGGCGCGGAGGCCGTCCCCGGGGTGGCCCACGCCGCCGTCCTCACCGAGCCGGGGGCCGAGCTGCTGCTGCCTCCCCGGCAGGCGATACCCCGGCTGGCCGTCCTGATCGCCGAGGGGGCCGACGAGGCGGCGTGCGCACGCGTGCTCGACGCCGCCGTACCCCTGGTGACCGCCGAGGTCGAACCCCTTGCGGGGGACGCCCCGTGACGGCCGGTGTGCCACGGTTCAGACCGGTCGACCGGCTGATCGTCACGCACGGTCTCTCGTCGTTCTGCCTCGGACTCGTCTTCCCGTACACCGCCATCCACCTCGCCGACCGGCCCGGCGTCGGCACCGGGGGAGTGGCGCTGTTCTACGGAGCTGCGGGGATCGCGAACCTGACGGTGGCCCTGCTGCTGACGGCGGGGGTGCTGAAGCTGCCGCGGGTGACCCTCGGGGTGCTCGGCACCGTGCTGTGGTTCTGCGGCTACCTCGCCCTGCCGTTCGTCGGCTCGCACCCGGCGACCCTGGCCGTGGGGGTGACCATCGGCTGCGGCCAGGGCGGATTCCTCGCCGCGATCGTCCCCCTGGTCAACTCGCTGGTGACGGCCGACGAGCGCCGGAAGGTCTTCGCCCGCCGGTACGCCGTGCTCAACGCGACCCTGGCCGCCGGATCGCTCGTCGCCGGCGCGTTGACGCTGTTCCTGCCGAGATCGGTCATCCCGTACTTCTTCGTGGCCAACGCCGTGGGCATCCTGCCCCTGACGATCGCCATGCTGGCCGCCGGGCGCCACGCCCGGGGCGCCGACGAGAAGGCGGAGGAGACCGACGAGGGTCCCGCCCTGCCCTTGACGGCTCTCGCCCGGACGGTGCTGCCGGCCGCCCTCGTCCAACTGGCCGTCTTCCTCTTCGGTTTCAGCCAGTTCGAGGCCACCTCGCCCCTCGTCTCCGAACGGCTCATGGACATGGGCTTGTTCATGGTGTCGCTGATGCTGGCCGTCAACGTCGTCGTGATCGTCTCGGTCCAGGGGTGGATGACCCGCGTCCTGGAGGACCGCCCGGAGATCGACGGCCTGCGCATCGCCGTGGTCCTGTGGACCGCCGGTTACGTCGTGGCCGGGGCGATGGCCTTCCTGCCGTACGGTTTCCGGCTCACCGGGCTCCTCGTGTACGCGGTGCTCTTCGCACTGGGGGAGTGCGCCTACTCGTGCTCCTTCCACCCCTGGCTGATCTCGCTCGTGCCCGACCGGGAACTGACCAGGGCCAACGCCCTGGCCAACTCGATGATGGGCGTCGGCAACTTCGCCGGGCCCTCGATCGGAGTGGCGCTCGCCGCGAGCGGCCAGGCCCCCGTCGTCTGGCTCGGACTGGCCCTGTGCTGCACCACCATCACCGTGGGCACGGGCCTGCTCGCACGGCGCCAGGCCGCCAAGCCCGCCCCGGCCGCGGCGTGACGCCGGGGCCGGAGCTCACGGAGTCCTGACACGGCGAGGGCCCGGCCCGCTCCGGAAGGAGCGGACCGGGCCCTCGCCCGCCGGGCAGGCCTACGCGGACGCCGGCGGATACAGGGCCCGCGGCAGCCGCGAGGCCGCCGCTGCGTCCATCAGCCACAGCGTGCGGCTGCGGCCGTACGCCCCCGCCGCCGGCGCCTGGATCTCCCCGGCACCGGACAACGCGATCTCCGCCGCCTCCGCCTTGTCCTCACCGGCGGCCAGCAGCCACACCTCACGCGCCGCCCGGACCGCCGGCAGCGTGAGCGTGACCCGGGTGGGAGGCGGCTTGGGCGCGCCGTGCACCCCGACGACGGTGCGTTCGGTCTCCCGTACCGCCGGCAGTTCCGGGAAGAGCGACGCCACGTGGGTGTCCGGGCCGACGCCCAGCATCAGCACGTCGAACGCCGGCACGCCCCCGTGGTCCTCCGGGCCCGCCGCGGCGGCGAGCTCCGCCGCGTATCCCGCGGCGGCGGCATCCACGTCACCGGCGTACGGTCCGTCCGAGGCCGGCATCGCGTGCACCCGTGCCGGGTCCAGGTCCACCGCGTCGAGCAGTGCCGCGCGGGCCTGCGTGACGTTGCGCTCCGGGTCGCCCTCCGGCAGGAAGCGTTCGTCGCCCCACCACAGGTCGAGCCGCCGCCAGTCGATCGCGTCCCGCGCGGGCGAGGCGGCGAGCGCGGCCAGCAGACCGTTGCCGTTGCGCCCGCCCGTGAGCACCACCGAGGCGGAGCCGCGGGCGGACTGGGCGTCCACGATCTTCGTGACCAGCCGGGCCGCGACCGCCTCGGCCATCAGCTCCTTGTCGCGGTGGACGACGAGCTGGGGAGCACTCACTTGGGCGCCGCCTTCCTGGCCGCGGCCTTCTTGGCCGCGGGGGCCCCCGCACCGGCAGGCTCCGACGGCTTCTGACCGGAACCGACGGACGAGGCCTCCGCAGGGCCGCCGAGGCGCTCCACCCCGAACTTCACCGTGGACGCGTAGATGTTGTCCGGGTCCAGACGCCGCAGCTCCTCCGCGAGCAGCTCCGCGGTCTCCCGGCGCTTCAGCGCCACGGCACGGTCGGGCTGGCCCACCATGCAGAGCGTGGCGAGCGCACCGTCGGGCCGGTCCAGCACGATGTCGCCGTTCTTGGTCGCCATGCGGACGGCCGTCAGGCCGGGACCGCCGGACAGGGTGCGCTCCACCGGGACGCCCAGCCGGTCCGCGAGCCACATGGCCAGCAGTTCGCAGCTCGGGTTGTCGGACTCGCCCTCGACCTTGGCCGAGACGACCTGCGCGGGCTGCTGGTCGAGCGCCGCCGCCAGCATCGAGCGCCAGGGCGTGATGCGGGTCCAGGCCAGGTCCGTGTCACCCGGCTGGTACGTCGCCGCGCGCACCGCCAGCTCGTCGAGCGGGCGCTCGGCGGAGTAGGTGTCGGTGATCCGGCGCTGGGCGAGTGCGCCCAGGGGGTCCTTCGCCGGGTCGGCGGGCGCGTCCTCGGGCCACCACACCACCACCGGCGCGTCCGGCAGCAGCAGCGGCAGGACGACCGACTGGGCGTGGTTGGCCAGCTCACCGTGGAGGCGCAGCACGACGGTCTCGCCGGAGCCCGCGTCGGATCCGACGCGGATCTCCGCGTCGAGCCGTGCTTCGCGCCGTGCGCGCGGGGACCTGCTGGCCCGCTTGATCACCGCGATGATCCGGGACGGGTGCTCGCGGGACGAGTCGCTCGCCGCGCGGAGCGCGTCGTAGGCGTTCTCCTCGTCCGTGACGACGACGAGGGTGAGCACCATGCCGATGGCGGGCGTGCCGATGGACCGGCGCGCCGAGATGAGCGCCTGGTTGATCTTGCTGGACGTGGTTTCCGTGAGGTCGATCTTCATGGCCGGCGCCAGCTCCGTCCGTCGCGTGCGAGCATCTCGTCCGCCTCGGCCGGACCCCAGCTGCCGGCGGGGTACTGGGCGGGCTTGCCGTGCTTGTCCCAGTACTCCTCGATCGGGTCGAGGATGTTCCAGGAGAGCTCGACCTCCTGGTGGCGCGGGAAGAGGTTGGCGTCGCCGAGCAGGACGTCGAGGATGAGCCGCTCGTACGCCTCCGGGCTGGACTCCGTGAAGGACTCGCCGTACGCGAAGTCCATCGTGACGTCCCGTACCTCCATGGAGGTACCGGGCACCTTGGAGCCGAACCGCACCGTGACGCCCTCGTCCGGCTGCACCCGGATGACCAGGGCGTTGCCGCCCAGCTCCTCCGTCGCGCCGGACTCGAAGGGCAGGTAGGGGGCGCGCTTGAAGACGACGGCGATCTCCGTGACCCGCCGGCCGAGCCGCTTGCCCGTCCGGAGGTAGAACGGCACGCCCGCCCAGCGGCGGTTGTTGATCGTCAGCTTGATCGCCGCGAAGGTGTCGGTCTTCGACTTGGCGTCGATCCCCTCCTCCTCCAGGTACCCGAGGGCCTCCTCGCCGCCCTGCCACGCGTGCGTGTACTGGCCGCGGACCGTGTGCCTGCCGAGGTCCTCCGGCAGTTCCACGGCGGTGAGCACCTTGAGCTTCTCGGCGACCAGCGCCTTGGGGTGGAAGGAGCCGGGCTCCTCCATCGCCGTCAGCGCCAGCAGCTGGAGCAGGTGGTTCTGGATGACGTCACGCGCGGCGCCGATGCCGTCGTAGTAGCCGGCCCGGCCGCCGATGCCGATGTCCTCGGCCATCGTGATCTGGACGTGGTCGACGTACGACCTGTTCCAGATCGGCTCCCACATCGTGTTGGCGAAGCGCAGCGCCAGGATGTTCTGGACCGTCTCCTTGCCGAGGTAGTGGTCGATGCGGAAGACCTCGTTGGGCGGGAAGACGTCGTGCACGAGCTGGTTGAGCTCCTGCGCGCTCTCCAGGTCGTGGCCGAACGGCTTCTCGATGACCGCCCGTCGCCAGGAATTGTTCTTCTGGTCGGCCAGCCCGTGCTTCTTGAGCTGCTGGACGACCTTGGGGAAGAACTTCGGCGGCACGGAGAGGTAGAAGGCGAAGTTGCCGCCCGTGCCCTGTGCCTTGTCGAGCTCCTCGATCGTGGCCCGCAGGGTCTCGAACGCCACGTCGTCGTCGAAGTTGCCCTGGACGAAGCGCATGCCCTGGGCGAGCTGCTGCCAGACCTCCTCCCGGAAGGGCGTGCGCGAGTACTGCTTGACCGCGTCGTGGACGACCTGCGCGAAGTCCTCGTCCTCCCAGTCGCGGCGCGCGAAGCCGATGAGCGAGAAGCCCGGCGGCAGCAGGCCGCGATTGGCCAGGTCGTAGACAGCAGGCATCAGCTTTTTACGGGACAAATCGCCCGTGACGCCGAAAATCACCAGACCCGACGGCCCCGCGATACGCGGGAGCCGTCGGTCCTGGGCGTCACGGAGCGGGTTGGCTCCGGGAACACCAGACAAAGTGGTCAGCCCTCCGAAGGAGCGAGGCGCTTGAGCTCGGCCTCGGTCGAGTTGAGCAGGTCGTTCCAGGCCGCCTCGAACTTCTCGACGCCCTCGTCCTCCAGCAGCTGGACGACTTCGTCGTAGCTGACCCCGAGCTTCTTGATCAGCTCGAGGTCGGCGCGGGCCTGGTCGTAGCCGCCGGCGACGGTGTTGCCGGTGATGTCACCGTGGTCGGCCACGGCCTCCAGGGTCGCCTCCGGCATGGTGTTGACCGTGTTCGGGGCGACGAGGTCGTCGACGTACAGGGTGTCCTTGAGGGACGGGTCCTTGACGCCGGTGGAGGCCCACAGCGGACGCTGCTTGTTGGCGTGCGCCTTGTCCAGGGCCGCCCAGCGGTCGCCGGAGAAGACCTCCTCGTACGCCTCGTAGGCGAGACGCGCGTTGGCGACGGCCGACTTGCCCTTCGCGGCCTTGGCCTCGTCGCTGCCGACGGCGTCCAGCCGCTTGTCGATCTCGGTGTCCACCCGGGACACGAAGAACGAGGCCACCGAGTGGATCTTGGAGAGGTCCAGGCCCGCGGCCTTCGCCTTCTCCAGACCCGCCAGGTAGGCGTCCATGACCTCGCGGTAGCGCTCCAGCGAGAAGATCAGGGTCACGTTGACGCTGATGCCCCGCCCGATCGTCTCGGTGATCGCCGGCAGGCCGGCCTTGGTCGCCGGGATCTTGATGAGGGTGTTCGGCCGGTCCACCAGCCACGCCAGCTGCTTGGCCTCGGCGACCGTGGCCAGGGTGTCGTGGGCCAGGCGCGGGTCGACCTCGATGGAGACCCGGCCGTCCTGGCCGTCCGTCGCGTCGAAGACCGGACGCAGGATGTCGGCGGCGTCGCGGACATCCGCCGTGGTGATCATGCGAATGGCTTCCTCGACGGTGACCTTGCGGGCGGCGAGGTCCGTGAGCTGCTGCTCGTACCCGTCGCCGGCGGAGATCGCCTTCTGGAAGATCGACGGATTCGTCGTGACGCCCACGACGTGGCTCTGGTCGATCAGCTCGGCCAGGTTGCCGGACGTGATGCGCTTGCGCGACAGGTCGTCGAGCCAGATCGCCACGCCCTCGTCGGAGAGGCGCTTGAGTGCGTCTGTCATGAGAGTTGCATCTCCTACTAGTCGTATGACGGGGTCAGCGCGCGGCGGCGGCGAGAGATTCCCGCGCGGCCTCGGCCACATGCCCGGCGGTGAAGCCGAACTCACGGAAGAGGACCTTGGCGTCCGCCGAGGCGCCGAAGTGCTCCAGCGAGACGATCCGGCCCGCATCACCCACGTAGCGGTACCAGGTCAGGCCGATGCCCGCCTCGACGGCGACCCGGGCCTTCACGGACGGCGGCAGCACGCTGTCCTTGTACGCCTGGTCCTGCTCCTCGAACCACTCGACACACGGCATCGACACCACACGCGTCGGCACGCCGGCCGCCTGGAGCTCCTCGCGCGCCTCGACGGCGAGGTGGACCTCGGAGCCCGTGCCGATGAGGACGACCTGCGCCTCACCGCCCTCGGCGTCGAGGAGCACGTAGCCGCCCTTGGCCGCGTCGTCGTTCGCCGCGTAGGTGGGCACGCCCTGGCGGGTGAGCGCCAGACCGTGCGGGGCGCCCTTGCCGAACTCCTTGGTGTACCGGCGCATGACCTCGCGCCAGGCGATCGCCGTCTCGTTGGCGTCGGCGGGGCGGACGACGTTCAGGCCCGGGATGGCGCGCAGCGAGGCCAGGTGCTCGACCGGCTGGTGCGTCGGGCCGTCCTCGCCGAGGCCGATCGAGTCGTGCGTCCACACGTACGTCACGGGCAGGTGCATCAGCGCGGACAGCCGCACGGCGTTGCGCATGTAGTCGGAGAAGACCAGGAACGTGCCGCCGTAGACGCGGGTGTTGCCGTGCAGCGCGATGCCGTTCATGGCCGCGGCCATGGAGTGCTCGCGGATGCCGAAGTGGATCGTCCGGCCGTACGGGTCCGCCTCGGGCAGCGGGTTGCCGGCGGGGAGGAACGAGGACGTCTTGTCGATCGTGGTGTTGTTCGAACCCGCCAGGTCGGCGGAGCCGCCCCACAGCTCGGGTACCACGGCGCCGAGCGCCTGCAGGACCTTGCCGGAGGCCGCACGGGTGGCGACGGGGTGGCCGGCCTCGAAGACCGGGAGCGCGTCCTCCCAGCCCTCGGGCAGCTCGCCCGCGGCGATCCGGTCGAAGGTGGCGGCGCGCTCGGGGTTGGCCGTGCGCCACGCGGCGAAGGACTTGTTCCACTCCGCCTTGGTCTCGCGGCCGCGGTCCAGGGCCTCCCGGGTGTGCGCGATGACCTCGTCGGAGACCTCGAAGGTCTTCTCCGGGTCGAAGCCGAGCACCCGCTTGGTGGCCGCGATCTCGTCGTCGCCGAGCGCCGAGCCGTGAGCGGCCTCGGTGTTCTGGGCGTTCGGCGCGGGCCACGCGATGATCGAGCGCGCGGCGATGAAGGACGGCCGCTCCGTCTCGGCCTTGGCCGCCTGCAACGCGCGGTAGAGCCCCTCGGGGTCCAGGTCGCCGCTGGGCAGCTGGTCCACGCGCTGGACGTGCCAGCCGTAGGACTCGTACCGCTTCAGGGTGTCCTCGGAGACCGCGGTCTCCGTGTCGCCCTCGATCGAGATGTGGTTGTCGTCCCACAGGAGCACCAGGTTGCCGAGCTTCTGGTGACCGGCCAGCGAGGACGCCTCGGCCGAGATGCCCTCCTGGAGGCAGCCGTCACCGGCGATGACCCAGACCATGTGGTCGAACGGAGAGGTGCCGGGAGCCGCGTCCGGGTCGAACAGACCGCGCTCGTAGCGCGAGGCCATCGCCATGCCCACGGCGTTGGCGACACCCTGGCCCAGCGGGCCGGTCGTCGTCTCGACACCGGTGGTGTGGCCGTACTCCGGGTGCCCCGGGGTCTTGGAGCCCCAGGTGCGGAAGGCCTTCAGGTCGTCCAGCTCCAGGCCGTACCCCGCCAGGTAGAGCTGGATGTACAGCGTCAGGCTGGAGTGGCCCGCGGAGAGCACGAACCGGTCGCGGCCCGTCCAGTCGGCGTCCGCCGGGTCGTGGCGCATCACCTTCTGGAAGAGGGTGTACGCGGCAGGGGCCAGGCTCATCGCCGTACCCGGGTGGCCGTTTCCGACCTTCTGTACGGCGTCCGCGGCGAGGACGCGGACGGTGTCCACGGCCCGCTGGTCCAATTCGGTCCACTGGAGGTCTGTGGTGGTCGGCTTGGTGCTCACCCTGAGTCAGGGCTCCTCTCCACTGTCGTAAAGCCGGTGGCTGGTTACCGCACCGGGCATTGCCGAGCCTACCCCCGACGACACGCGGTACTTCTGCGCTTTCCACAGTGCGGGCGACCTGCGGAGTTCGCCTCCCGTATGAGCGCTCCCGTTCACTTCTGCGCCACCCCCAACACCCCCACCCCCGCGAAGAACGGCGTGGGCCCAACGTCTACAGTGGTCTGGTTCGCGCAAGTCTTCACGGGGCCTCAGGGTCCGGAGCTTGCTGGGATTTCTCTGTCAGGGGTGTGCGTGACGGCCGTCGAGTCCCGACCCGCGGGGGTCGCCTTGACTCCGAGCCCGGTGGGTCATCGCCCGTTCGGGGCCCGCGTCAAGGCATTCGTGGCGCTTACCAAGCCGCGCATCATCGAGCTGCTGCTGATCACCACCGTCCCGGTGATGTTCCTGGCCGCTCAGGGAGTGCCCGACCTGTGGCTCGTGGTCACCACCACGATCGGCGGATACCTCTCCGCCGGCGGTGCCAACGCGCTCAACATGTACATCGACCGGGACATCGACGCGCTGATGGACCGCACGTCGCAGCGGCCGCTCGTGACGGGCATGGTGTCCCCGCGGGAATGCCTGGCGTTCGGAATCTCCCTCGGCGTCATTTCCACGGTCTGGTTCGGACTGCTCGTCAACTGGCTATCGGCTGCTCTCGCTCTCGGCGCACTTCTGTTCTACGTCGTGATCTACACGATGCTGCTGAAGCGCCGTACCTCGCAGAACATCGTCTGGGGCGGAATCGCCGGCTGCATGCCCGTACTGATCGGCTGGTCCTCGGTGACCAATTCGATGTCGTGGGCCCCGGTCATTCTTTTCGCCGTCATGTTCTTCTGGACCCCGCCGCACTACTGGCCGCTCTCGATGAAGGTGAAGGACGACTACGCCCGGGTCGGCGTCCCGATGCTTCCGGTCGTCGCCTCCAACCGGGTGGTCGCCCGCCAGATCGTCCTCTACAGCTGGGTGATGGTGGCGGTCTCGCTGCTGCTGACGCCGCTGGGCTACACCGGGTGGTTCTACACCGCCGTCGCCCTGGTGGCCGGCGGCTTCTGGCTCTGGGAGGCCCACGGCCTGCAGAACCGGGCGAAGGCCGGGGTGACCGGCGCCAAGCTCAAGGAGATGCGGCTGTTCCACTGGTCCATCACCTACGTCTCGCTCCTCTTCGTCGCCGTCGCGGTGGACCCCTTCCTGAGGTAGTCCCGCACGCGTGGAGACTCCGCCGACGGGCGGGGACGTGGCCGATGCCACGCCCCCGCCCGTCGCCATGTGATCTACCCGTCGGTAGCATCCTGTTCATGGCAGAGACGGCAGAAACGGCAGAGTCCACGGCCCGGCAGGACGACGGCAGGAAGGCGGCCCGCGCGGAGCGCAGGGCGGCCAAGCTCGCCAGGGAGATCGGCGCGTTCAGCAAGGCGCACGGCGGCGCCGAGGGACAGCTCGCCCACCTCGGCCAGGTGGGCACCCGCATCGTCCTCGTCGGCGAGGACGGCCGTTGGGGCGACCTGGTCGCCCCCTCGTACGCGGTGGCGGAGAGCGCCGCCCGCAAGGCCGGCCTCACCCTGCACGAGACGTTCGACGGCGAGTTCGCCGCCAAGGTGCGCACCGGCCCCTACGAGTGGTCCCGCATGGCCGGCATCCAGGTGGGCGGCCCCTCCCAGGGCTGAACCCCTTCCCGCCGACACGGCAGAGGGCCTCCGTCACGTCCCGCCCGGGCGGTACGACGGAGGCCCTCTGCCGTGTCGGCGGGCCGTGCGGCCCCGTTCGTCAGGGGGTCGGCGCGTGCTCCGGCCTCGGCGCGGCCACCGGTGCGGGAACGGCCGCCTCCGCGACCGGGCGCTCCCGCAGCGACAGCAGCGCCCGCAGGACCGCGATCCAGACCAGGCACGACCCCAGCATGTGCAGACCCACCAGGATCTCCGGGGTGTCCAGGAAGTACTGCACGTAGCCGATCACGCCCTGGGCCAGCAGCACCCCGAAGAGCTCACCGGCCCGGCGACGCGGCCCGGCCGGGGCGTCCACGGCCTTCAGCACGAACCACAGCGCGATCGTCAGCGCCACCACGACCCAGGCCAGGTCGGCGTGCAGCTGGCTGATCAGCTTCCAGTCGAGCGGGATGCGGTGCACGTCGCTGGAGTCGCCCGCGTGCCGCCCCGAGCCCGTCACGACGGTTCCCACCGACACCAGCAGACCGGCGGCGACCACCAGGATCCAGGTGAGCTGGGCCACGGCCTTGCCGACGAGCGGCTTGGGCTCGGTGTCTCCCTCGCCCAGCCGGTTCCACATCAGCACCGCGAGCGTGAGCAGCGCGGTGGAGAGCAGGAAGTGCGCCGCGACGGTGTACGGGTTGAGCCCCACCAGGACGACGATCCCGCCCAGCACCGCGTTGCCCATGACGACCCAGAACTGCGCCCAGCCGAGCCGGGTGAGACTGCGCCTGCGGGGCTTTGCCGCACGAGTGGCGACGATCGCCCAGCCGACCGCCGCGCACAGCACGTACGTCAGCATCCGGTTGCCGAACTCGATGACGCCGTGCAGGCCCATCTCGCTGGTCGTGGTGAGGCTGTCGGCGGTGCACTTCGGCCAGGTGGGGCAGCCGAGGCCGGAGCCGGTCAGCCGTACGGCGCCGCCGGTCACGACGATGACCACGGCCATGACGATCGACGCCATGACGGCCCGGCGCACGGTCCGGGACGTCGGCGTCCACCGCTCGGCGATGTACTGGAGCGGGTTGCGGGCGGCTTGAGCGGCGTCGGCTCGGGTCAGCTTGGGCACGCGCACCATCGTAAGCGGCGGCTTGTGCACGCGTTCACGAGGGGGACGAGTGACGACGAAGCGTCACCGAGTGCCGCGGCGGCGTCACTCCCGGGGAAGGGCCGGGCCTTTCCGGGCAGGGCACGCGTCCTCCCGGGCGTCACTCCCAGCGGAAGAACCTGGCCGCCGCTCCGAGCCCGAGGACGGCCCATGCCGCCAGGATTCCCACGTCGCCCCACGGCAGGCCGGAGCCGTGTTGCAGCACGTCCCTGAGCCCGCCCGAGAGGGCCGAGACGGGCAGGAGCTCCAGGACGGACCGCGCCGCGTCCGGGAACCGGTCCAGGGGCACGACGACCCCGCCGCCCACCAGCAGCAGAAGGAAGACCAGGTTGGCCGCGGCCAGGGTCGCCTCGGCCTTCAGCGTCCCCGCCATCAGCAGCCCGAGACCGGAGAAGGCCACGGTCCCCAGCAGCAGGAGCAGCAGCACGGCCGCCGGGCTGCCCCCGGGCGACCAGCCGAGCGCGAGGGCGATCACCGTGAGCAGCGCGACCTGCAGTACCTCGGTGACCAGCACCGACAGCGTCTTCGCCGCCATCAGGCCCCAGCGTGGCAGCGGCGAGGCGCCCAGCCGCTTGAGGACCCCGTAGCGCCGCTCGAAGCCGGTCGCGATGGCCTGGCCGGTGAACGCCGTGGACATCACCGCGAGTGCCAGGACGCCCGGCGTCAGGAAGTCGACCGGCTCGTCCGTGCCCGTGTCGACGATGTCGACCGAGCTGAAGAGCACCAGGAGCAGGGTCGGGATGATCACCGTCAGCAGCAGCTGCTCCCCGTTGCGCAGCAGCATGCGGGTCTCCAGCGCGGCCTGCGCGGCGATCATGCGGGACAGCGGGGCGGCGCCGGGGCGGGGGGTGTACGTACCGGCGCTCATGCGCGCAGCTCCTTGCCGGTCAGTTCGAGGAAGACGTCCTCCAGGGTGTGCCGCTCCACCGCGATGCCGTCCGGCATCACGCCGTGCTGGGCGCACCAGGAGGTGACGGTGGCCAGCAGTTCGGGGTCGACACGCCCGGTGATGCGGTACGTGCCCGAGGTGAGCTCGGCCGCCGCGCTGCCGTCCGGCAGCGCCTTCAGCAGCGAGGCCAGGTCCAGGCCGGGGCGGCCGGTGAACCGCAGGGTGTTCTCCGCGCCGCCGCGGCGCAGCTGCTCGGGGCTGCCCTGGGCGATGACCCGGCCCGCGTCGATGACGGCGACGTCGTCGGCGAGCTCCTCCGCCTCGTCCATGAAGTGGGTGGTGAGGACGACGGAGACGCCGTCCGAGCGCAGCTCCCGGACCAGGTCCCAGGTGGACCGGCGGGCCTGCGGGTCGAGGCCCGCGGTCGGCTCGTCCAGGAAGAGCAGTTCGGGGCGGCCCACGACTGCCGTCGCCAGGGCCAGGCGCTGCTGCTGGCCGCCGGAGAGTCTGCGGTAGGGGGTGCGTCCGCAGCTGCCGAGGCCGAGGCGCTCGATCAGCGCGTCGACGTCCAGCGGGTGGGCGTGCAGCTTCGCCATGTGGCGCAGCATCTCGTCGGCGCGCGCGCCGGAGTAGACGCCGCCGGACTGCAGCATGACGCCGATGCGGGGGCGGAGATCGGCCGCGTCGGCGACGGGGTCCAGGCCCAGGACCCGCACCGTCCCCCCGTCCGGACGGCGGTACCCCTCGCAGGTCTCGATGGTGGTGGTCTTGCCGGCGCCGTTGGGCCCCAGGACCGCGGTGACCGCGCCCGCCGGGACGTCCAGGTCGAGGCCGTCCACCGCGGTCTTCGTGCCGTACCGCTTGACCAGGCCGGTCACCTGTACGACCTGCCTGCCGGGCTCGCTGCTCATGGCGGGCAAGTCTAAGGGCTGTCCCGCACTTTCCGGCGGGCGCGCGACGACAGCTACGGCACCTCGCCGCGTTGTCGGAACGTCCACATACATCCAGTATGCGGACGTTCCTCCGCCTTGCGATGCCCCGCATCCGACGCCGCACGCTGATCCACCGGGAAGTGCGGGACAGCCCTTGGGCGGGGGGTGCCGCCTTCCGCGCGGAGGGCGGCTCCCGGCGCGACGGCCGGGGCAGCCCTTTCCTGCCGGCGCGCCGCCCGGTCCCCGTTTCCGCAGGTCAACTTAGGTCTGCCTAAGTGATGAACCGCACCACGCCCGGTCAGGGGGTGGGTTGTCACGTTCGAAGGAATTACGCAACAATGGCGTTGTGAAATACGCGGGCGAGGCTCCCCAGGAGGAACTCGCGACCGGTGAGCGCTCGACGCGCAACAGGGTCGCGCGATCCATCCTGGACCACGGCCCCTCCACCGCGGCCGACCTGGCCGCGCGCGTCGGACTGACCCAGGCCGCCGTACGCCGCCATCTCGACGCACTCGTCTCCGACGGCGTCGTCGAGGCCCGTGAGCAGCGGGTGTACGGCGCGCGGACCCGCGGGCGGCCGGCCAAGGTGTTCGCCCTGACCGACTGCGGCCGGGACGCCTTCGACCAGTCCTACGACAAGCTCGCCGCCGACGCCCTGCGCTGGATCGCCGAGACGGCGGGGGACGAGGCGGTCGCTGCGTTCGCCCGCGCCCGGATGGCCGCCCAGTCGGAGGCCTACCGCGCGGCGGTCGAGGCCGCCGACCCCGAGGCGCGCACCGAGGCGCTGGCCAAGGCCCTCTCGGCCGACGGGTACGCTGCGACGGCGCGCAGCGCGCCGGCGCCGCAGCAAGGTGAGCAGTTGTGCCAGCACCACTGCCCGGTCGCGCACGTCGCCGAGCAGTTCCCGCAGCTGTGCGAGGCGGAGACGGAATTCTTCTCCAGCCTGCTCGGGACCCACGTCCAGCGTCTCGCCACCCTCGCCCACGGCGACGGCGTGTGCACGACGTTCGTCCCGCGCGGCGGCCCCGCAGCACCCCAGGCTTCACAGACCACCCATTCAGCATCTGCAAGCACGGCCGGGAGGAACCCCGCATGACGCTCCCCACGGAGACTGCCCACCCTGAGCTCGAGGGTCTGGGCACGTACGAATTCGGCTGGGCCGACTCCGACGCGGCAGGCGCGGCGGCGAAGCGCGGCCTGTCCGAAGCTGTCGTCCGCGACATCTCGGAGAAGAAGAACGAGCCCGAGTGGATGCTCAAGCTGCGTCTCAAGGGCCTGAAGCTGTTCGGCAAGAAGCCCATGCCGAACTGGGGCTCCGACCTCTCGGGCATCGACTTCGACAACATCAAGTACTTCGTGCGTTCCACGGAGAAGCAGGCGGAGTCCTGGGAGGACCTGCCCGAGGACATCAAGAACACGTACGACAAGCTCGGTATCCCGGAGGCGGAGAAGCAGCGCCTGGTCGCCGGTGTCGCCGCGCAGTACGAGTCCGAGGTGGTCTACCACCAGATCAACGAGGAGCTCGAGGCGCAGGGTGTCATCTTCATGGACACCGACACGGCGCTGAAGGAGCACCCGGAGCTCTTCAAGGAGTACTTCGGCACCGTCATCCCCGTGGGCGACAACAAGTTCGCCTCGCTGAACTCGGCCGTCTGGTCCGGTGGCTCGTTCATCTACGTGCCGAAGGGCGTGCACGTGGAGATCCCGCTCCAGGCCTACTTCCGCATCAACACGGAGAACATGGGCCAGTTCGAGCGGACGCTGATCATCGTCGACGAGGACGCCTACGTCCACTACGTCGAGGGCTGCACCGCGCCGATCTACTCCTCGGACTCCCTGCACTCCGCGGTCGTCGAGATCATCGTGAAGAAGGGCGGCCGCTGCCGCTACACGACCATCCAGAACTGGTCGAACAACGTCTACAACCTCGTCACCAAGCGTGCCGTGGCGTACGAGGGCGCGACCATGGAGTGGGTCGACGGCAACATCGGCTCCAAGGTCACCATGAAGTACCCGGCCGTGTACCTCATGGGCGAGCACGCCAAGGGTGAGACGCTGTCCATCGCCTTCGCGGGCGAGGGCCAGCACCAGGACGCCGGCGCCAAGATGGTCCACATGGCCCCGAACACCTCCTCCAACATCGTCTCCAAGTCGGTGGCGCGAGGCGGTGGCCGCACCTCCTACCGCGGCCTGATCGAGATCGGCGAGGGCGCACCGGGCGCGAAGTCCAACGTGCTCTGCGACGCGCTCCTGGTCGACACGATCTCCCGCTCGGACACGTACCCGTACGTCGACGTCCGCGAGGACGACGTGTCGATGGGCCACGAGGCGACCGTCTCCAAGGTCTCCGAGGACCAGCTCTTCTACCTCATGAGCCGCGGACTCACCGAGTTCGAGGCCATGGCGATGATCGTGCGCGGCTTCGTCGAGCCGATCGCGAAGGAGCTGCCCATGGAGTACGCCCTGGAGCTCAACCGGCTGATCGAGCTGCAGATGGAGGGCTCGGTCGGCTAGCACGCCCGCCGACCGCGTCCCGAAGAGTTCTTGACTGAGAAAGCGAGCACTACGACAGCCATGGCTGAGGCTCAGAACATCCCTGCGGGCTCCACCACCGCCGGGTCCATCGCGGTGGCCGCCGAGTCGACCGTCGCCACGCGCATGAGCGCCCCCCCGTCCTTCGACGTCGCGGACTTCCCGGTCCCGCACGGCCGTGAGGAGGAGTGGCGGTTCACGCCGCTGGACCGGCTGCGCGGACTGCACGACGGCACCGCCGTCGCCACCGGTGACGGCGTGAAGGTCGTCGTCGAGGCGCCCGCGGGTGTCACGGTGGAGACCGTGGGCCGCGACGACGCGCGCCTGGGCAGGGCCGGTGCTCCCGTGGACCGGGTCGCCGCCCAGGCGTACTCCTCCTTCCGGCAGGCCTCGGTCGTCACCGTCGCCAAGGAGGCCGTGCTCACCGAGCCGGTCCGCATCGCCGTGCACGGCCAGGGCGGTGTCGCCTACGGCCACCAGGTCGTCGAGCTGGGAGCCTTCGCCGAGGCCGTCGTCGTCATCGACCACACCGGCGACGCGGTGCTCGCCGCCAACGTCGAGTACATCCTGGGCGACGGTGCGAAGCTGACCGTCGTCTCCGTCCAGGACTGGGACGAGGACGCCGTCCACGTCGGTCAGCACAACGCGCTGGTCGGCCGGGACGCCTCCTTCAAGTCCGTCGTCGTCACCTTCGGCGGCGACCTGGTCCGCCTCCACCCCCGGGTCGCCTACGCCGGCCCCGGCGGAGAGGCCGAGCTCTTCGGTCTGTACTTCACCGACCGGAACCAGCACCAGGAGCACCGCCTCCTGGTCGACCACAACACCCCGCACTGCAAGTCCAACGTGGCCTACAAGGGCGCGCTGCAGGGCGACGGCGCACACGCCGTCTGGATCGGCGACGTCCTCATCCAGGCCGCTGCCGAGGGCACCGACACCTACGAGATGAACCGCAACCTGGTTCTGACCGACGGTGCCCGGGTCGACTCCGTGCCCAACCTGGAGATCGAGACCGGCGAGATCGTCGGCGCGGGCCACGCCTCGGCGACCGGCCGCTTCGACGACGAGCAGCTGTTCTACCTCCAGTCCCGCGGTATCCCGGCCGAGGAGGCCCGCCGGCTCGTCGTGCGCGGCTTCTTCGCCGAACTGGTCCAGCAGATCGGTCTGCCCGACGTCGAAGCCCGTCTCCTCGACAAGATCGAGGCCGAGCTGGAGGCGTCGGTCTGATGGCCTTCGTCCGAGCCTGTGCGCTGAGCGAGCTGGAGGACGGCACCCCCCTGCGGGCGGAGATCGACGGTACGCCGGTCTCCGTCGTCCGCACCGAGGGCGAGGTGTTCGCCATCAACGACATCTGCTCGCATGCGAACGTGTCGCTGTCGGAGGGCGAGGTGGAGGACTGCATGATCGAGTGCTGGCTGCACGGCTCGAGCTTCGACCTGCGCACCGGCAAGCCGTCCGGCCTTCCCGCGACGCGCCCCGTCCCCGTATACCCCGTAAAGATCGAAGGGGACGATGTGCTCGTCTCCGTCACCCAGGAGTCCTGAGTCACCCATGGCAACGCTTGAAATCCGCGACCTGCACGTCTCCGTCGAGGCCGACAACGCCACGAAGGAGATCCTCAAGGGCGTCGACCTGACCGTGAAGCAGGGCGAGACCCACGCCATCATGGGCCCGAACGGGTCCGGCAAGTCCACCCTCGCCTACTCGCTCGCGGGTCACCCCAAGTACACGATCACGAGTGGCACGGTGACCCTGGACGGCGAGGACGTCCTGGAGATGTCCGTCGACGAGCGGGCCCGCGCCGGCCTGTTCCTCGCCATGCAGTACCCGGTCGAGATCCCCGGTGTCTCGGTCTCCAACTTCCTGCGCACCTCCGCCACCGCCGTCCGCGGCGAGGCCCCCAAGCTGCGCACGTGGGTGAAGGAGGTCAAGGAGACGATGGCCGGCCTCCAGATGGACCCCGCGTTCGCCGAGCGCAACGTCAACGAGGGCTTCTCCGGCGGTGAGAAGAAGCGCCACGAGATCCTTCAGCTGGAGCTCCTCAAGCCGAAGGTCGCCATCCTCGACGAGACCGACTCCGGCCTGGACGTCGACGCCCTGCGCATCGTTTCCGAGGGCGTCAACCGGGTCCGCGAGAGCGGCGAGGTCGGCACCCTCCTGATCACGCACTACACGCGGATCCTCCGCTACATCAAGCCCGACTTCGTCCACGTCTTCGCCAACGGCCGCATCGCCGAGTCCGGTGGCGCCGAACTGGCCGACAAGCTGGAGAACGAGGGCTACGAGGCGTACGTGAAGGGTGGCGCCGCGAGCGGAGCGAACTCAGGAGGGGCAGCCGCGTGACTGACGCCCGACAGGGGCTCTCCGGCCTCCTCGACACCGAGGCGATCCGCAAGGACTTCCCGATCCTGGACCGCACGGTCCACGACGGCAAGAAGATCGTTTACCTGGACAGCGCGGCGACCTCGCAGAAGCCGCGCCAGGTCCTCGACGCGCTCAACGAGTACTACGAGCGGCACAACGCCAACGTCCACCGCGGCGTGTACACGATCGCGGAGGAGGCCACCGCGCTGTACGAGGGCGCTCGCGACAAGGTCGCTGCCTTCATCAACGCTCCCAGCCGCAACGAGGTGATCTTCACCAAGAACGCCTCGGAGTCGCTCAACCTCGTGGCCAACATGCTCGGCTGGGCCGACGAGCCCTATCGGGTCGACAGTGACACCGAGATCGTCACCACCGAGATGGAGCACCACTCCAACATCGTGCCGTGGCAGCTGCTCGCGCAGCGCACGGGCGCGAAGCTGAAGTGGTTCGGCATCACGGACGAGGGCCGCCTCGACCTGTCGAACATCGACGAGATCATCACGGAGAAGACGAAGATCGTCTCCTTCACGCTGGTCTCCAACATCATGGGTACCCACAACCCGGTCGAGAAGATCATCCGGCGTGCCCAGCAGGTCGGCGCCCTGGTCTGCATCGACGCCTCGCAGGCAGCCCCGCACATGGTGCTCGACGTGCAGGCGCTGCAGGCCGACTTCGTGGCCTTCACCGGCCACAAGATGGTCGGTCCGACGGGCATCGGCGTGCTCTGGGGGCGGCAGGAACTCCTCGAGGACCTGCCGCCGTTCCTCGGCGGCGGCGAGATGATCGAGACCGTGTCGATGCACTCCTCGACGTACGCGCCCGCGCCGCACAAGTTCGAGGCCGGTACGCCCCCGATCGCGCAGGCCGTCGGCCTCGGCGCGGCCGTGGACTACCTCTCGGCCATCGGCATGGAGAACATCCACCGTCACGAGCAGGCCATCACCGCGTACGCGGTGAAGCGGCTCCTGGAGGTCCCCGACCTGCGGATCATCGGCCCGGCGACGGCCGAGGACCGTGGGGCGACGATCTCCTTCACGCTCGGTGACATCCACCCGCACGACGTCGGCCAGGTCCTGGACGAACTGGGCATCGCCGTCCGCGTCGGACACCACTGCGCCCGCCCGGTCTGCCTGAGGTACGGAATTCCTGCGACGACGCGAGCGTCGTTCTATCTGTACTCCACGCCCGCCGAGGTCGATGCCCTGGTGGACGGCCTGGAGCACGTGCGTAACTTTTTCGGTTGATCGGAACAGTGGCTGAGGTTGACTGGTGAAGCTTGACTCCATGTACCAGGAAGTGATCCTGGACCACTACAAGCACCCCCACGGGCGTGGCCTGCGGGACGGTGACGCCGAGGTGCACCACGTCAACCCGACGTGCGGCGACGAGATCACGCTCCGCGTGAAGTACGACGGCGAGACCATCGCCGACGTCAGTTACGAGGGCCAGGGCTGCTCCATCAGCCAGGCCAGCGCGTCCGTGCTCAACGATCTGCTGGTCGGCAAGGAGCTCGGCGAGGCGCGGAAGATCCAGGAGACCTTCCTGGAACTGATGCAGTCCAAGGGTCAGCTGGAGCCGGACGACGCGATGGAGGAGGTGCTGGAGGACGCGGTCGCGTTCGCCGGCGTCTCCAAGTACCCGGCCCGGGTCAAGTGCGCGCTGCTGAGCTGGATGGCGTGGAAGGACGCGACGGCGCAGGCGCTGTCCGAAGGGAAGACGGCATGAGCGACAACGAGACTCTCACCATCAAGCCGGCCTCCGAGGAGGAGGTCCGCGAGGCGCTGTACGACGTGGTCGACCCCGAGCTGGGGATCGACGTCGTCAATCTGGGCCTGATCTACGGCATCCACATCGACGACGCCAACATCGCCACCCTCGACATGACCCTCACGTCCGCGGCCTGTCCGCTGACCGACGTCATCGAGGACCAGGCGAAGTCCGCGACCGACGGCATCGTCAACGAGCTCCGGATCAACTGGGTCTGGATGCCGCCGTGGGGCCCCGACAAGATCACCGACGACGGCCGCGAGCAGCTTCGCGCGCTGGGCTTCAACGTCTGAGTCATCCGTTTCACCTGCGCACGGCCATGCTCCCGAGGCAGACTCGGGGGCATGGCCGTACGCATGTACCACCTCACCGTCGACGCCCGCGACCTGCCGTCCCTGGCCCGCTTCTGGTGCGGGGTGCTCGACTGGCGGGTCCTGTACGAGGACGGCGACGAGATCGTCATCGGTGCCGACGAGAACGCCCTGCCCGGGATGTGCTTCCTCCGCGGGCCCGGGGACAAGACGGCGAAGAACCGGTTGCACCTCGATCTGACCCCCGACGACCAGGCCGCCGAGGTCGAGCGCATCCTCGCGCTCGGTGCCCGGCGGGTGGACGTGGGCCAGGGCGAGGACGCGACCTGGGTGGTGCTCGCCGACCCCGAGGGCAACGAGTTCTGCGTGCTCAGGCCGAAGAAGTCGCTGCTGGACTGAGCACGGAGCCCTCGCCCGCCGCCTCCGTGGTGGTGGCGGTCAGGTCCGGGCGGGGCGCCGGCAGGGGAGCGCCGGCGGGGGACGCCTCACCACTGTGCCGGTCCGCCCGCGTGCGGTGGGACCGGGCCCTGGTGCGGGAAGCCCTGGGGCGGCACGCCCGCCGCCTCGGCCAGGACCGGGCCCAGGTCCTCCGTCCGTATGCGGCGGTCGACGTAGAGCAGCCCGGTCACCAGCTGCGGGAACGTGGTGGAGATGATCTGGCTCACCAGCTGGCCCAGCATCATCGCGACCAGGGAGCCGCTCATCGCGACGATCACCGCCGCGGGGCTCGGGTCGTCGCCCAGCGAGGAGGTCCCGATCACGCCGGGGAACATCCCGAGGATCGAGAACGGCATCTGGACGACGTAGCCCGCGGCGGCCGCCATCATGCCGGCGAGCAGGGTGATGCCGAAGATCCGCCACCAGTCGCCGCGCACGAGCTGGGCCGAGCGGCGCAGGGCGGCGACCGGGCCCTGGCCCTCGAAGACCACGGCTGCCGGCGCCAGGCAGAACTTGATCCAGAGCCAGACGGCCAGCGGCCCGGTCACCAGGACGCCCAGCAGGCCGAGCCCGGTGGCGGTGAGGGCTCCGCCGTCGCTCTCCATCGCGATGATGCTGACGGCGACCCCGAGGATCGCCACCATGACGAGGACCACGGGCACCACGGCGATCAGGGCCGTGAGGATCAGCGCTCCGACGACGGGCGCGACGTGCGACCAGGCTTGGCGCCACACCGTGGCGAACGCGACGGGCCGGCCCAGCACGGCTTCCCGCAGAACCGCCGGGACCGCCGCGTACATCAGTCCGGAGACGACGGCCATCGTGACGAGGCCCAGCAGCACGAGGACCCCGAGTGCCGTCAGCAGCGACACGACGTCCGCGGAGGCGGGCTCCTCGTCGTAGCTGAGCGACACCACCCGCTTCAGGGGGCCGGAGACCGAGGAGTAGGCGACGGCGACCGCCGCCGCCATGATCAGGAGGGCGCCGCCGTACAGGGCGCCGGCCATGCCGAACAGCGGCTTTCCGTACCTGCCCATCGTCGAGAACGCGCCGTTGAGTACGTCTCCGAGCTTCAGGGGAGCCAGCGGTATCACCCCCGGCTTCGGCGGCGGGGTCCAGCCGCCCCACCCGGGCGGCCCGCCGTACGGAACCCCTCCGTACGGTGCGCCCCCGTATGCGCCGCCCCACCCCGCGTCCTGCGCCACTGCCACTCCGTCGTCTTGTTGTCGTCCGGTCATCATCCGGTCGTACCGGTCGGGACACCGTAGCGTCCCGACCGGTGTCCGACCGGGTCAGGGCGGGGGAGCCTGGTTGTGTACGGGCGTACACAACCATCTGTACGCTCGTACGCATGGGATACGGACTGCTCGCCGCGGCCATCGCGGCGGAGGTGGCCGGGACGACGGCCATGAAGTACAGCGAGGGCTTCACCCGGCTCTGGCCCTCGCTCGTCACGGTCGTGGGCTACGCCGTGGCGTTCGTGCTGCTCGCCCAGACCCTCAAGACGCTCTCCATCGGCACCGCCTATGCCATCTGGGCGGGGGTGGGCACCGCGGCCGTCGCCGCCATCGGCATCCTGTGGATGGGGGAGTCCGCGGGCCCGGTGAAGCTGGCCGGCATCGCACTGATCGTCGCCGGGGTCGTGGTGCTCAACCTGGGCGGGGCGCACTGATGGCGCGCCGCTACGACCCGGGGCGGCGCGAGCGGATCATCGACGCGGCCCTCCGTGTCGTGGCCCGCGAAGGCATCGCGGGGCTCAGCCACCGGACCGTGGCCGCCGAGGCCGACGTGCCGCTCGGCTCGACGACGTACCACTTCGCCTCGCTCGACGAACTGCTGGTCGCCGCCCTGCGCCGGTGCAACGAGAACTTCGCGCGGACCGTGCGGGAGAGCGACTGCCTGGCTGATCCCGGGGTCCCGCTCGCCGGCGGACTGACCCGGCTGCTGGAGGAGTGGTTCGCCGGCGGGCGCGGGCCGGCGGAGCTGGAGTACGAGCTCTACCTCGCCGCCCTGCGCCGTCCGGCACTGCGGGCCGTAGCCGCGGAGTGGGCCGACGACCTGGGGGCCCTGCTCGCCTCCCGGACGGACCCCGCCACCGCGCGGGCGCTCGTCGCGCTGCTGGACGGGATCAGCCTGCAGGTGCTGCTGACGGGGGGTGAATTCGACGCGGCGTACACGCGCGAGATGCTGGGCCGGATCGTCGACGGGGCCGGCCGCTGAGACCGGTCACGTCCGCCCGCGCACGGCACCGGGCCGGGCGCGCCGTGGCCAGGACCGCCCCGGTGGGCGGGGAGGGGGAACGGCCCGGCACCGGGAACGGGCGGCGCCGGGGTGGTGACCGTCCGGTGGGACCGGTTGGCCCGAGCGGCACCCGGGCGGTTAGGTTCTGTGCATGACCGACACGACTTCCCAGGGCTCCGCCCGCACCACCGGCGCCGTCGCCGCCGGCCTCGCCACCGTCGCCGGTGACGGCACCGTCCTCGACACCTGGTTCCCCGCCCCCGAGCTCGTCGCGGACCCCGGCCCGGCCGGCACCCAGCGCCTGACCGCCGAGGAGGCGGTGAACCGCCTCGGAGCGGGCGCGGCCGAGGCCGTCGGCGTGGACGCGCGCCGCGGGGTCGAGGTCGTCGCCGTGGCCACGGTCATCTCCTCGCTCGACGACAAGCCGCTCGACGCCCACGACACCTACCTGCGGCTGCACCTGCTCTCGCACCGCCTCGTCCAGCCGCACGGGCAGAACCTCGACGGCATCTTCGGCTTCCTCGCCAACGTCGCCTGGACGTCGCTCGGCCCGGTGGCCGTCGACGACCTGGAGAAGGTCCGGCTCAACGCCCGGGCGGAGGGCCTGCACCTGCAGGTCACCTCGGTCGACAAGTTCCCCCGGATGACGGACTACGTCGCCCCCAAGGGTGTGCGCATCGCCGACGCCGACCGGGTCAGGCTCGGGGCGCACCTGGCCCCCGGCACGACCGTGATGCACGAGGGCTTCGTCAACTTCAACGCCGGCACGCTCGGCACCTCCATGGTCGAGGGCCGCATCTCCGCGGGCGTCGTCGTCGGCGACGGCTCCGACATCGGCGGAGGGGCGTCCACCATGGGCACCCTGTCCGGCGGCGGCACGGAGCGCATCGTGATCGGACAGCGGTGCCTGATCGGCGCGGAGGCGGGCGTCGGGATCGCGCTCGGCGACGAGTGCGTCGTGGAGGCCGGTCTGTACGTCACGGCCGGTACCCGTGTCACGATGCCCGACGGACAGGTCGTCAAGGCCCGTGAGCTCTCCGGCGCCTCGAACATCCTCTTCCGCCGCAACTCGGTCACCGGCGCCGTCGAGGCCCGCCCGAACAACGCCGTGTGGGGCGGGCTCAACGACGTCCTGCACAGCCACAACTGAGCGCCGTCCCGCAGTCCCCCGCGGGCGTACGACGGCGGCCACGGAACCTCGGCCGCGTTGCCGGAGCGCCCTGACCCATCGCTCAGCCGGTGGCGGCGAGCAGCTCCTCGTACACCCTGCGCAGCCCGGCGGTCGCCTCGCGGCCGGCGGGCTGCAACGGTTCGCGGACCGGGCCGGCGTCGAGCATCCCCTCGGGGGTGAACGGCGTGATCATGGCGCAGAGTGCGCGGCCGAAAGGCCTGGGCGGTGTCATGTCCGCAGTGTCGGCGCCCCCACCGTTCAGGTCCACTCAGTTCTGCTCGGGGTGACCGCGAAGGGTCACTGAACAATCTCCCGGGGCCCGCCCCGTCTGGCATGATCGAACGTGTCAGCGAGAGACCGTTCCAGGGGTGGGGTACACGGCCATGCGCGTACGGACGACGATCCTGGCCGCCGTACCGGTGGCCGCCACGCCGGTGCTCGCGGGGTGCGCCGGCTTCCTCGTCCCTGCCGGTGAGGGAGAGCCGGCTCCCTCCCCCACGTCCGCCCGCAGCGCGCCGGCGGCCGTCGACCCGCTGCGACCCGAGCCTCTGCCCACGGCGGACGCACCGGCCCAGGGCGCACCCGCTCCCGAGGCGACGACGGCCGGATGCCCCGCGTCCGGGGCCGTCGTGGAGATGAGCGAGGTGCAGGCCGCGATGTTCCACCGCGCCGTCACCCTCACGCTCACCAACTGCGGGAAGAAGCCCTACCGGGTCCACGGCTATCCGTCCGTCCGTGCCCTGGGCGAGAACGGCGAGCGGCTCCCCGTCCCCGTGAACGCGGGAGGCTCGATGTTCGGCAACGACGAGGGTCCGCAGGAGGTCATGCTGAAGCCCGGGGGGACCGTCACCTCCGTCCTCGCCTGGGTCTCGACGAAGGAGGGCGGCGACCTCATCGAGGGGGACGCCCTGGAGATCGCCGCCGCACCCGACGCGGGCGCGCGGACCTTCCCCCTGGAGAGTCACGACGTGCGGCTCATGGACGAGTTGAACACGACGGCCTGGCGCACGGCGCTGCCCGGCTGATCCCGCCCGGTCCCACCGTCCCGCCCGACCGCACGGCACCGGGGGGACGGCAGGGACGCCGCCGCACCCCCGTCCGGCATCGGTGCGGGCCTGCCGGAGAACCGGGCGGCAGGGGACGAAATGCGTCTACGCTGGGTCGGCGGCCCGGCCCCACACGCACAGGACCGCCCCGGACCCGTACACGGGATCCGCTCGTCACTCACGCCCCGCGCATGCCCCGAGGAGAACCCCCTGATGCCCGCAGAGCGCCCTTCCCTGCCGCCGGTGCGGCTGCACACCGAGGCCGAGCTGGCACGGGACGCGCTGGCCACTCCGCTGCTCGCCCGTGCCGTCCGCCTCGCCCGCTGGGCGGGGCCCGAGACGCGTGTCGGCGCCGGTGGCGAGCTCGCGGAGGCGCAGGTGCCGGCGGCGGCCGAGCACCTCGGCCTCGCCGGGGACGAGGACGGCGCGGCGTACGCGGGCGAGGCCTGGCGTCTGGCGGTGGACACGGGGCTCGTGGACGTCGAGGACCCGGAGCCCGGTACGGAGGCCGCGGACGGCACGGCCGGCCAGGACGCCGAGGGCACGGTCACCGCGGGCGAGAGCCTGGCCCTGATCACCGCCGGGTCGCCCCAGGACGTGCTCGGGATCTGGCTCGACGGGCTGGACGCCGTACACGCGGACGCCACCGCACCGGCGTTCGACGACTTCGCCGACCTGATCGGGGAGGACGGCAGCGTCGACTTCGACGCCCTCGACTGGGACCCCGAGGCGGAGGCCGACCTCCTGGACACGGCGCTCGGCAACCTCTACGCGCTGACCCTCTCGGACGCGGGGCCCGGCGACGGCCCGGTGCCGCTGCCCGCCCTGGCCGCCTCCGTGGTGGTGCCCGAGGACATGGGCGAGCCCACCGACGACGTCCTGGAGCTGGTGTCCGAGGCGATGATGCGGCTGGACGACCAGTTCCGGGTGCTCGAACCCATCGGGATCGTCGAGTACCGGCCGGTGGACGAGACGCTGCTGACCGAGGAGGGCGAGGAGGCGACTCCCCCCGCCGACGACGAGGACGTGACCCGGTACGGGATGGTGAAGCTCACCCCGCTCGGCCTCTACGGCATCCGCGAGCGGATGCTGGAGGCAGGGGTGGAGGCGCCCGCCGTCGGCGACCTCGCCGACAAGGGGGCCGACGTGCTCCTCGACGGCATCGCGCACTACCCCGAGGACGCCGCCCACGCCGAGGTCGGACTGTGGCTCGACCGGCACGGCGCGCGGGACGGGGCGGGGGCCGCCGCCGAACTCCTGGCCGCGGCACGGGGCGCCGACCGGGGTGCACCGCTGCGCAGGCTCCACTGCCAGCAGGCCCTGGCGTCGGCCGGTCCGGAGGCCGAGCCCGCGGTGCGCGCGGTCCTGGACGACCCCGAACTCGGCGGGCTGGCCCGGGTCTGGCTCGCGGAACGGGGCGCGGCCGACGTGCCCGCGCCGCCGGAGTCGATGATCTTCTGGCTGGCGATCGACACGATCGCGGCCCAACTGGACGCCGAAGGCGAGCTCGACGAGCTCCAGGCACTGGTCGAGGGTCTCACCGGCGGCCACAGCGGCTTCTTCGACGAGGCCTGGCGGGTGGAACACCCGGCGACGGCGGAGGTTCTGGAGGCGATGGGGCGGCTGCACCGCGACCGGAAGACGGCGAAGCTCGCCCGTAAGTCCGCCTTCAAGGCCCGCTCGCGCACCTGAAGCCGTCCGCCGGTCCCGGTGGCTCGGTGCGCGGCGTCGGAAGCGGTGCAGCGCACGGCGGAGGGACGTCCGCACACGGGACGGAAGGGGATGTGCCGGCGACGCGGCGAGGTGGCCGTGGCCGCCGTCGCGCGCCGGCCGTGGATCGCGGGCCGGCTCTCAGGGCTGAACCGCGGGGCTCACGGGTCGTTTTCGGCCATGCGTGACCGGTCGGCCCTCGTGTCGTGACCGGCTTTGCCCTTGATCGTCCGACGGTTTGACGTGCAGGCCCGCTCGATGTCGTCCGGCGTTCAACCGGCGTTGGTGCGAGGGAGGGAGCGTGATCACGCCAACCCACCCGGCCACGCAGCCCCAGGAGTCCGCGATGTCGTTCACGCGCAGGGAATTCACCAGACAGTCCGCTCTCACCGGTGCCGGTATCGCCCTCACCGGCACCGTCGGAGCGCTGGCCACGGCGCCCGGTGCGCTGGCCGCCGACGACGCCCGGCACGGCCACGGCCACGAGGACGACGGCCCGGGGAAGGGGCACGGCCACGACAAGGAGCTGGGCTACGGTCCGCTGCTCCCCGACCCGAAGGGCATCCTCGCGCTGCCCGCCGGCTTCTCGTACCGCATCGTCACGCACAGCGGTGTCACCAGGCTGGAGAGCGGCGAGCCGACCCCCTCCAACCACGACGGAACGGCCGCCTTCGAGGGCCCCCGCGGTGTCACCCTCCTCGTCAACAACCACGAGCTGAGCGGCACACGGGCCCGCTGGGAGTACCCGGTGCCCCTCACCGAGGGCCTCGTCTACGACTCCGTCGCCGCCGGCGGCTGCACCGTCGTGGAGACCCGACGCGACGGCCGTACCGCCGAGTGGGTCGGCATCGCCGGTACGTCTACCAACTGCGCGGGCGGCAGTACCCCTTGGGGCACCTGGCTGACCTGTGAGGAGACCGAGGACAAGGCCGGCAAGAACGGTCTGCTCAAGGACCACGGCTACGTCTTCGAGGTCGACCCGTACGACAGGCGGGCCAACCGCGACCCGCGTCCGGTCAAGGCGTTCGGGCGCTACGCCCACGAGGCCGTCGTCATCGACCCCAAGCGCGGCCACGCCTACCTCACCGAGGACGCCTCCGGCCCCAACGGCCTGCTCTACCGCTGGGTTCCGCCGCACGGCTTCAAGCACGGCCGCGGACAGCTGCGCACCCTCGCCGACGACGCCGGTGTCCTGCAGGCCGCCAAGTGCTTCGACAGGAAGGGCGTCTTCGTCGACGACCTCTCCCGCGCCACGGAGATCGGCACCGTCTACGGCGTGGACTGGACCGACGTCCCCGACCGTGACGCGAAGACCGTCTCGGTGCGCAAGCAGTTCACCGAGGGCCAGGTCACCCGTGCCCGCAAGCTCGAGGGCATGTGGTGGGGTGACGGCGGCGCCTACTTCGTCTCCTCCTACGCCCGGGGCGAGAGCCCCGTGGCGCACGACGGCCAGGTCTGGTTCTACGACCCCAAGCGCCGCACGATGACCCTCAAGGTCCTCCTGGGCGTCAACCCGGCCCCGTCCGTGGACGGCGCCTTCGACGGCCCCGACAACATCACCGTCTCGCCCTACGGCGGCATCGTGATCTCCGAGGACGGCGACGGCGTCCAGCACCTCTTCGGGGCCACCGACAGCGGCCGGACGTACCCGATCGCGCGCAACGACCTGAACATCGGCACCGAGGACGACCCCTCGTACAGCGAGATGACCGGCGTCACCTTCTCGCCCGACGGGAAGACCCTGTTCGCCAGCATCCAGACCCCGGGCATCATGCTCGCCATCACGGGCCCCTGGAAGCGTCAGCCGGACAAGCGCTGACACCCCCGGACGCCGCGCGGTGCGCGGGGGGAAACTCCCTCGCGTGCCGCGCAGTCGTCGGTCTAGGGTCGGAGCGGCGCACCTCCCGGTGCGAAGGCAGCGGCTACTTCCTTTCCCGAAATACGCCGCAGCCGTCCTGATCTCGGGAGGCACCGGCGCCGGGGCGCCCGGTGCGCAGGCGACGGATACTTCCATGGATCCGAAGGGTGCGGGTTCGAATCCCGCCCGGCCACGGCCGGTAGCTCGAACGGACAGAGCATCGGACACGAGCCCGTCGCCGACCCCGATCTCGGGCACCCCGGTTCGCGGTGTCCTCTCCCACACACGCGGGGGACATCGCATGGCCCTTTTCGACCACCGGTCCACCCTGCCCCGGGCCACCTCGCCCGTCCGGTCGACGGGGGACACGGCACGCAACCACCGGGGGGCCCAGGGACACCTCCGTGACCCCCGCTCCGAGCTCTTCCTCCTCGCGGTCACCCACTTCGTGTCGCAGCAGACATTCCACGAGGACGGCGAGGAGCGCGACGCCCGGTACGCCGCCCTGGTGCGGACACTCGCCGTCGAGGACCCGGAGTGGACCGCCGGGCTGCTGCGCTGGCTGCGCCGGGAGGGGCAGATGCGTACGGCCTCGCTCGTGGGCGCCGTCGAGTACGTCAGGGCCCGCCTCGAAGCCGGTGCGGTGGACGGCCCGTCCAACCGTGAGGTGGTGGACTCCGTGCTGCTGCGTGCCGACGAGCCCGGTGAACTGCTCGGCCACTGGACCTCGCGGTACGGCCGGGCCGTGCCCAAGCCGGTCAAGCGGGGCATCGCCGACGCCGTACGCCGACTCTACAGCGGCACGGCCCTGCTGAAGTACGACACCGCGTCCAGGGGCTACCGCTTCGGGGACGTACTGAACCTGGTGCACGCCTCGCCCGACCCGGCCAAGGCGTGGCAGGGCGACCTGTTCCGGTACGCGCTGGACCGCAGGCACCACCCCGAGGACGCCGTGCCGCCCGCGTCGAACCGCGTCCTGACCGCTCACCGGGCGCTGATGGACGTGCCGGTCGCGCAGCGCCGCGCCCTGGTCACCGGGGCCGGCGGCGCGGACCGGCTGGCCGAGGCGGGCATGACCTGGGAGGCACTCGCCGGCTGGCTGCAGGGTCCGATGGACGCCGCGGCCTGGGAGGCGGTGATCCCGTCCATGGGGCCGATGGCGCTCGTGCGCAACCTCCGCAACTTCGACGAGGCCGGCGTACCGGACGAGGTCGCGGCCACGGTCGCGCGCCGGATCTGTGACCCGGAGACGGTGGCGGCCTCGCGGCAGTTCCCGTTCCGCTACCTGGCGGCGTACCGGCACGCGCCGTCCCTGCGCTGGGCCTACCCCCTGGAGCAGGCGCTCGGGCACTCCCTGGGGAACGTCCCGGCGCTGCCCGGACGCACCCTGATCCTCGTCGACCGCTCCGGCTCGATGTGGTCGCCGCTCTCGGAGCGCTCGCAGCTCAACCGTGCGGACGCCGCGGCGGTCTTCGGTACGGCGCTGGCGCTGCGGGCCGCGGACGCGGACCTGGTGGAGTTCGGCACGAGCAGTGCGCCGGTGGCCTGCCGCAGGGGCGAGTCGGCGCTGAGGATCCTGGAGCGCTTCGGCAACCTGGGCGGTACGAACACCGTGGAGGCGGTGCGCAGGCATTACCGGAAGCACGACCGGGTTCTGATCGTCACCGACGAACAGGCCTCGTACACGCACTACGGCGACGCGACCGACGGGATCCCGCTCACCGTCCCGGTCTACACGTGGAACCTGGCGGGGTACCGGGTCGGGCACGCGCCGTCAGGAAGCGAGAACCGCCACACTTTCGGGGGGCTTTCCGACGCGGCGTTCCGCATGGTGCCCTTGCTGGAGGCGGGCAGGAGCGCCGACTGGCCCTGGAACGGCTGATTACGAAACCGCCACTACTGCGGCCCCGGAAGCGGTCGGGCATGGCGTCGGGGGCTCCCAGGGCGCATACTCAACGTAATGAAACAGTCAGCCGGATCCCGGCGTCACCTGCCTTCCAGTCCCTTCAACCGCCCGGCCCAGGCGGCCCCACCGGTCGAATGCTTCGACGTGGGCGACAGGGTGTCGCACGACCAGTTCGGACTCGGCCGAGTCCTCGCTGTCGAGGGCGACAACGACGCAGTGCTCATCGACTTCTCGGGGCGACAGGGAAGGATCCTGAGCCCGTACTCCAAGCTGACCAAGCTCTGAGAGGCAGCACGAGCACGTACCGCGTCCGACCGGAGACTCTCCGGATCCGGGGCATCTGAGGAGAAGTCCATCAGGTGCCCCGGATGCCGTTGTGGGGTCCGGGGCCCTACAGGGCCTTCGCGGCGGGCTTGACCATGCCCCGGACGGTCCGCGACTTCACGAACTCGCCCATGGCGGTCATCTCCCACTCGCCGGAGAACTGCTTGATCAGCTTGGCCATCATCACGCCGGTCTGCGGCTCGGCGCCGGTCAGGTCGAAGCGGACCAGTTCCTCGCCGGTGGCCGCGTCGATCAGCCGGCAGTACGCCTTGGCCACCTCGGTGAACTTCTGGCCGGTGAAGGAGTTGACGGTGAAGACCAGGCCGGTCGCCTCCGCGGGGATCCGGCCGAGGTCCACGACGATCACCTCGTCGTCCCCCGCGCCCTCGCCGGTGAGGTTGTCGCCGGAGTGCTTGATCGCGCCGTTCAGGATGGAGAGCTTGCCGAAGTAGCAGCTGTCCAGGTGTTTGCGGTCGGGGCCGTAGGCGATCACCGAGGCGTCGAGGTCGATGTCCTTGCCGCGGAACGCCGGCTCCCAGCCGAGACCCATCTTGACCTGCGAGAGCAGCGGCCGGCCGCCCTTGACCAGGGACACCGACTGGTTCTTCTGCAGGCTGACCCGCCCCTTGTCGAGGTTGATCTTCCCTGCGCCTGCGGGCGCAGGGGGCGCGGCCGGCGGGGCGGGAGGCGCCGGGGGAGCGATCCGGGGGTCCACGGGCGCGGCGGCCGGGGTGGCCGCGGGCGCCGCCGGGGGCGTGACCGGAGCGGCGGGTGCGGCCGCGGCGGGCTCCTCGACGGAGACGCCGAAGTCCGTGGCGATGCCCGCGAGCCCGTCGGCGTAGCCCTGGCCGACCGCGCGGACCTTCCACGCGCCGTTGCGCAGGTAGATCTCGACGACGACCAGTGCCGTCTCGCTTCCCAGCCGCGGTGGGGTGAAGGTGGCGAGCGCGCTGCCGTCGTCCGCGTTGCGCACGGTGGCGGTGGGCTCGACGCCCTGGAACGTCTGGCCCGCCGCGTCGGGGCTCGCCGTGACGACGATCTTCTCGATGCCCGGGGGCACGGCCGAGGTGTCCACCACGATCGCGTCGGGCGCGGAACCACCGCCCGCGCGGTAGGTCACACCGGGGCCCGAGGGCTGGTTGTAGAAGATGAAGTCGTCGTCGGAGCGCACCTTGCCGTCGGCGGTGAGCAGCAGGCCCGAGACGTCGAGCCGCACCGGGGCGGCGACGTCCACCGCCACGCGGGCGGCGGAGAGAGGGATGTTCGAGCCGGGGGTCATTGCGGTCATGCACGGGGTAACGAACGACCCGGCTTTGCCGTTCCCTTACCTTCGCCGGTGTGGTCCGAACGGCTCAGCGCCCGCCACGGGCACGGTTGCGCGGGTGGTCGCGGGCGGTGCGCTCGTTGCCGTGCCGGTAGGCGCCCGTCCAGCGCGCCATCACGAGCTGGGCGTCACCCGACGTCACCTCGGCCAGGAACGTCGCCGCCCGGTCGCCGCGCAGGGTGCCCGCGGGGCGGCCGTGGTGGGTGAGGACGACGGTGGTGGCACCGCGCTGCTCGTACTGGAATCCGGAAGGTTTCGGCATGGCCGCATGGTGCCGCACCCCGGGCGGCGCGTCGCGGCATTTTCGGGGGGACGGCCTGATCCGCGGGACGGACCCAGCCGTGTGCCCTGTCCCGGAAGCGTGAAGGCGGGTGAGCGAGCCCCGGGGCGTGTGTCGCCCGTCCCGTCCGCCGGTGACGCCTGATCCGCACACGTTCCGCGCCGTCCGGACCGAACCGCGCCGTCCGGCATTCGGCCGGCCCTCCGCCGTGCAGGGGCGCGCACCGGACGCCGGGTCACCCGCCGAGGGCGCTCCCGCAGTTCCCGGCCGGCGCGCGACACAGTACGGGACCTCGCCGCGTTGCCCGCACGTCCGTACACATCCCGTGTGCGGCGCGTCCTCCACCGCGCGACGCACCGGTTCCGGCGCCGCGCGCCGATCCACCGAGGAGCGCGGGACGGCCCTCAGTGGGGCCAGAGCGGCGGGTCGGTCACGAAGTGGCCCCCGACGTGGGCGTGATCCGGGTTCTCCGGGTCGAGCTCACCCTGTTCGGCGACGAGCGTGTCCGCGTACTGCTCGGAGTCGTCCTGCGGCTCGTAGCCCAGGGACCGGGCCGTCGACAGGTCCCACCACAGGCGGGTGTTGGCGGAGGAGCCGTAGACCACGGTGTGGCCCACGTCCTCGGCCGTCAGCGCGGCGTGGAAGAGGCGCGCCCCGTCGCCGGGGCTCATCCAGACGGACAGCATCCGCACGGACGTCGGTTCCATGAAGCAGGAGCCGATGCGTACGGAGACGGTCTCCACGCCGTGCTCGTCCCAGTAGAACTGGGCGAGGTCCTCGCCGAACGACTTCGACAGACCGTAGAAGGTGTCGGGTCGGCGGGGCGTGTCGACCGGGATCAGCGGGTCGCCGGGGAGCGGGCGCGGGGTGTAGCCGATGGCGTGGTTGGAGGAGGCGAAGACGACGCGCCCGACGCCCTCCTCGCGTACCGCCTCGTAGAGGTTGTAGGTGCCCTCGATGTTCGCGCGGAGGATCTTCTCGAAGGACGACTCCAGGGAGATGCCCGCGAGGTGGATCACCGCGTCGACGCCCCGTACGGCCTCGCGCAGCGCCTCCTTGTCACCGAGATCGGCGGTGATCGCGTCCGGTTCGCCCTCGATGGGGGTGACGTCGAAGAGACGGAGCTCGTAGCCGTACGCGGGCAGCAGCCCCCGCATCAGGGTGCCGAGGCCGCCGGCGGCGCCGGTGAGCAGGACGGTGCGGGGGGCGGGCATACGGGATCTCCTCGGTGCGGGTGCGGGTGCGGGTGCGGGTGGGGCGGGCTGCGGTGGTGCTGGGTGCGGTGGTGTCGAGCGGTGCTGCCGGGCTGCGTGATGCTGCCGGGCTGCGTGGTGCGGTTGTGGCGGGCGGCGCGGTGCGGCGGTGCTGGGTGTGGTGGTGCCCGAGTGGTGCTGTCGAGCCGCGGAGTGTTCGTTTTCAGTGTGGTGTCCCGCGGGCGGATGCCCCCGGCGCCACCACCGACCGGCGGGACCGGGTGTGCGGGCCGCGCGTACGGACAGCGGGGTACGCCCCCCCGCGCGGGCACGGCGCAGCCGCCCGACGCGTCATCCGCGCGCTCGGCCCATGGAGCGCATTCACATGCATGGACAAGCTAGGAAGTCCGGCGGACCACGTCAAGTGCCGTCCCGGGTGGGCCACTCAGCCTCCGGGTAACGCTTTCCTGTCTTGACCTGCGCCGCGTGGCTGGCTTAGCGTGGTCGCGTTCATGAATATGGACGACGATCAGAATTGTGCACGTCTGACCCTGCTCAGGGAGCGCCCGTGACCTCAGCCCCCCTTGCCGCCCGGCTCACCGATGTCGCCGGGCCGCTCTTCTTCCCCGTCACCGCCTTCGGGCCGGACGGTACCGTCGACCTCGACGCCTTTCGGACGCACGTGCGGGCAGGGATCGACGCCGGCGCGGCGGCGGTCTTCGCCTGCTGCGGCACGGGCGAGTTCCACGCGCTGACCCCCCAGGAGTTCAGCCTCCTGGTCGCCGCCGCCGTCGAGGAGACCGCAGGGCAGGTGCCGGTGGTCGCGGGCGCGGGATACGGCACGGCCCTCGCGGTCCAGTACGCGAGGCTCGCCGAGGAGGCGGGAGCGGACGGTCTTCTCGCCATGCCGCCGTACCTCGTCGTCGCGGGGCAGGAAGGGCTGCTCGCCCACTACACCGCCCTCGCCGCGGCCACCGGGCTCGAGACGATCGTCTACCAGCGCGACAACGCCGTCTTCACGCCCGAGACCGTCGTCGCCCTCGCCCGGACCCCCGGCGTCGTCGGCCTCAAGGACGGCTACGGCGACCTCGACCTGATGCAGCGCATCGTCAGCGCCGTGCGCTCCGGTGCCCCCGGTCGGCACTTCCTGTACTTCAACGGGCTGCCCACGGCCGAACTCACCGGCCTCGCCTACCGTGGCATCGGGGTGTCGCTCTACTCCTCCGCCGTCTTCGCCTTCGCCCCCGACCTCGCCCTGGCGTTCTACCGGGCACTGGAGTCCGGTGACGTCGACCTGGCCGACGCCCTCCTCGACCACTTCTACCGGCCGCTCGTCGAACTGCGTGCCAAGGGCCACGGCTACGCGGTGTCGCTCGTCAAGGCGGGCGTCCGGCTGGGGGGCCTGGACGTCGGCACCGTACGCACACCGCTCACCGAACCGCCTGCCGCGCACATCGAGGAACTGGCCGGGATCATCGCCGACGGCCGCGCGCTGTTGCAGAAGCGCGGAGCCCTGCAGGAGGCCCAAGGGTGAAGACCTCCGTATTCCTCTACCCCTGGGACGTCGTCGGGGACCCGGACGCCGCCACCCGCGTCGCCGACCTCGGCGTCCAGCAGGTGACCCTCGCCTCGGCCTATCACTCCACCCGGGCCCTGACCCCCCGTCACCCCGGGCACCGCGTCGTCACCGCCGAACACGCGGCGGTCCTCTACCCGTCCGACCCCGCACGCTGGGCGGGCCGCGGGCTGCGCCCCTACGCGCAGGCCTGGGTGACCGGGGACGACCCGTACGCCGAGGCGGCCGCGGCACTGGCCGACGCCGGCCTCGAGGTGCACTCCTGGGTGGTCCTGGCCCACAACTCCCGTCTGGGCGCCGAGCATCCCGGCACCTGCGTGGTCAACGCCTACGGCGACCGCTACCCCTGGGCGCCGTGCATCGCGCAGCCCGCCGTCCACGCCTATCTGGTGGACCTCGCCGCGGAGGCCGCCGTGCGTCCCGGGGCCCTCGGTACCGAACTGGAGTCGTGCGGCTGGTACGGCTTCGCCCATCTCCACGCCCACGACAAGACGGCGGGCGTCGCCCTCGGGGACGCGGCGCAGTACCTGATGTCGCTCTGCTTCTGCGCCGACTGCCGGGCCGGGTACGCCGGGACGGGGCTCGACGCCGACGAACTGGCGGCAGCCGTGCGCCGGGCCCTGGAGCCCGTCTGGGCCGGATCCGGCTCCGCGGAGACCGGGTGGTCCGGCGTGCGCGGGCTGCTCGGCGCCGGTCTCGCCGACGCCACCCGGCAGTGGCGGGACCAGGTGGCCCGTCGGCTCCAGGAGGCCGCCGTCGCCGCCGTGCGGGGCGCGGCGCCCGCACCGGACTTCCAGGTCCTGCTGCACGCGGACCCCGCCCCGTACCGCACCGGCGCCAACGTCGGGGTGGACCCCGGGCACCTGCTGTCCACGGCCGACGGTGCGGTGCTGCCCTGCACCGGCGGTGACGCGGCGCGCGAGGCGGTCCTCGGCCCGTTCGCCGGACTCTCCGGGGTGCTGGCGGCCAACTTCAACGTGGTGACGGGCATGGGCGGCAGCCCCGGCACGCTGGAACGGGACGCCGCCCACGCCCGCGCGCTCGGCGCGGGTGAACTGCGCCTGTACCACGCGGGACTGGCCTCCGGGCCGGACCTCGACGCCGTCACCGGCGCGCTCTCACGCATCGGCCGCTGAAGAAGCCGCAGGGGGAGCCGCTGAGGGAGTGGCTGGGGGAGTGGACCGGCGGGAGTCCCGCCGGTCCACTCCGTTTCGGTATCCGCACCGCTGTGACCTGGGTACTTCCGGACCGGCACGCTCCAGGGAGTCCGGCCGGCGGCGGGCAGGCGCCCCGGAAGCCGCGACACCGTAAACGAAACATCTTCTGTCAGAAGCGTTGACGAAACATTCGCGACCGCTCTAGCTTCATCGCGTCGTACTTCGTACGTCATATATGAGACGCGATACGCGAGATGTGAGAGCCCTTCACCCATGACCTTTGCGCCTGCCCCGATCCCGTCCCGGACCCAGTACGTGCTGGAGGCGATCAAGCACGCGATCCTGACGGCGCAGCTGAGACCGGGGCAGGCGCTGGTCGAGACGGAACTTGCCGCGCAGTTCGGCGTCTCCAAGACTCCGGTCCGCGAGGCGCTGAAGACCCTCGCGGGCACGGGGCTCGTGGTCATGAGCCAGTACAAGGGCGCCACCGTACGGCTCGTCGACGCGACCATGGCCCGCGAGGTGTACGACGTGCGGCTGCTCCTGGAACCGGAGGCGCTGCGCCGCTCCATCACCCGCAGGGCCTCGCTCGAAGCCGCCCAGGAGGCCCTGGAGCGGGCCGACTCGGCGATCGACAAGGCCGACAGGTCGCTGGCCAACCGGGACTTCCACCGGGCCCTCTACCTGCCCTGCGGGAACCCGCTGCTGGCCCGGATGCTGGACGAGATCCGCGACCAGGCCGCCCTCGTCTCGACCGTGGCCTGGGCGGCCGTCCCGTCCTGGGAGCGGGAGGCGGCCGAGCACCGGGAGATTTTGCGGCTCGCACTCGCCGAGGACGCCGCGGCCGCCGCCGGCGCTCTGCACGACCACATCGCCTCGTTCGTACGCCGCGCGTTCCCCGACGACGAAGACGGGGGTGACACGGCGTGAGACACCAGCTGGACCCGAACCACCAGCACCTCGACGAAAGGCCAGTCCGCATGGACCTCTCCCCGCTCAAGGCGGCCCTCGCAGACGTTGTGGCGATCCCGGTGACCCCGTTCGCCGAGGACGGCTCCCTCGACACCGCGGCGCACCGCGCCCTGCTGCGGCGGATGCTCGACGGCGGTGTCCGCATCGTCACCCCGAACGGCAACACCGGGGAGTTCTACGCCCTGACCCCCGGCGAGCGGCGCACGGTCACCGAGCTGACCGTCGACGAGGCGGGCGGCCGGGCCGCCGTCCTGGTGGGCGTCGGCCACGACATACCGACCGCCGTGGCCGACGCCGAACACGCCAGGGACGCCGGCGCCGACATGGTGATGGTGCACCAGCCCGTACACCCGTACGTGTCGCAGGACGGCTGGATCGACTACCACCGGGCCATCGCGGAGGCCGTCCCCGGACTCGGCGTCGTCCCCTACATCCGCAACCCCCTGCTCGCCGGCGAGCGGCTCGCCGAACTCGCCGACGGCTGCCCGAACGTCATCGGGGTGAAGTACGCGGTCCCGGACGCCGCGCGCTTCGCGGGGTTCGCCCGCGACGCGGGTCCGGAGCGGTTCGTCTGGGTCGCCGGACTCGCCGAGCTCTACGCCCCCTCCTACTTCGCCACCGGCGCCACCGGCTTCACCTCCGGCCTCGTCAACGTCGCCCCCGGCGTCTCGCTGAGCATGCTGGAGGCGCTGCGGGCCGGGGACTACACCGCCGCGATGAAGGTGTGGGAGCAGATCCGCCCCTTCGAGGACCTGCGCGCCGACCGGCAGTCCGCCGACAACGTCACCGTGGTCAAGGAGGCCCTGGCCGCGCTCGGACTCTGCCGCCGCGACGTGCGCCCGCCGAGCCGGGTACTGCCCGAGGCCCAGCGCGCCGAGGTCGCCGGCCTGGTCGCCGGGTGGTCCGTATGACAGCCGGCCGGGGCCGCGTCGCCCCCGAGGAGCTGCGCAGCCACCAGTGGTACGGCACGGACGGGCTCCGCTCCTTCAGCCACCGCGCCCGCACCCGCCAGCTCGGCTACCTCCCCGAGGAGCACCTGGGCAAGCCGGTCATCGCGATCCTCAACACCTGGTCCGACATCAACCCCTGCCACGTCCATCTGCGCGACCGCGCTCAGGCGGTCAAGCGGGGCGTGTGGCAGGCCGGCGGCTTCCCGCTCGAGTTCCCGGTCTCCACGCTGTCGGAGACCTTCCAGAAGCCGACCCCGATGCTCTACCGCAACCTGCTGGCCATGGAGACGGAGGAGCTGCTGCGCTCCTACCCCGTGGACGGCGCGGTGCTGCTGGGCGGATGCGACAAGTCGACCCCCGCGCTCCTGATGGGCGCGGCCTCCGTCGACCTGCCGACCGTGTTCGTGCCCGCCGGTCCGATGCTGCCGGGCCACTGGCGCAACGAGGTCCTCGGCTCCGGCACGGACATGTGGAAGTACTGGGACGACAAGCGGGCCGGACTCATCGGCGACTGCGAGATGGCCGAACTGGAGAACGGGCTCGCCCGCTCACCCGGCCACTGCATGACGATGGGCACCGCGTCGACCCTGACGGCCGCCGCCGAGGCGCTGGGCGTCACGGTGCCGGGAGCCTCCTCCATCCCCGCCGTCGACTCCGGTCACGACCGCATGGCCGTGCAGTCCGGCCTCCGGATCGTCGAACTGGTGTGGCAGCAGCTGACGTTGTCCGAGATCCTCACCGCCGACGCGTACGAGGACGCCGTCGCCACCGTCCTGGCGCTCGGCGGCTCCACCAACGCGGTCATCCACCTGATCGCGATGGCCGGCCGCTCCGGGGTGAAGCTCACCCTGGACGACTTCGACCGCATCGCCCGCACCGTCCCGGTCCTGGCCAACCTCCGCCCCGGCGGGAAGTACCTCATGGAGGACTTCCACTTCGCCGGCGGACTGCCCGGATTCCTGGCCCGGCTCACCGACGTCCTGCACCTGGACCGCCCCACCGTCGCGCACGGCACGATGCGCGAACAGCTCGACGGGGCGCTGGTGCACGACGCCGACGTCATCCGCGAACGGGACAACCCCCTGGCCGAGGAAGGCGGCGTGGCGGTGCTGCGCGGCAACCTGTGCCCCGACGGCGCGGTCATCAAGCACATCGCCGCCGAGCCGCACCTGCTGCGCCACACCGGGCCCGCGGTCGTCTTCGACGACTACCAGGAGATGCAGCGCACCATCAACGACCCCTCCCTGGCCCTCACCGCGGACCACGTGCTGGTGCTGCGCAACGCCGGCCCCAAGGGCGGCCCGGGCATGCCCGAGTACGGCATGCTGCCGATCCCGGACTACCTGCTGAAGCAGGGCGTGCGGGACATGGTGCGGATCTCCGACGCCCGGATGAGCGGTACCAGTTACGGCGCGTGCGTCCTGCACGTCGCGCCCGAGTCCTTCGTCGGCGGGCCGCTCGCGCTGGTCCGCACCGGCGACCTGATCACGCTGGACGTCGAGGCACGGCTGCTCCAGCTCGACGTACCCGACGACGAGCTGGAGCTGCGCAGGGCCGGGTGGACCGCGCCGCCCGCCCGGTACGGGCGCGGGTACGGGGCCCTCTACCAGGACCAGATCACCCAGGCCGACACCGGATGCGACTTCGCGTTCCTGTCCCGGCAGGGAGAAGTGCCCGACCCGTACGCGGGCTGAACCGGGCGAACAGACGTCGGCGCGCCCTTCCGTCCGGGATACCGAACGGCATGCGGTAAGCGCTTGCGCAATGCACCGACCGTACGGCACCTCCAGCACCGACGAGCAGCTCCCGCACCCCCCGCACTGCTCGGCACCTCCCAGAGATCGGAGACGCGTCATGGCCCACTCCGCAGCCGTGGCCACACCGCCGCCCGAGGCGAAAGCGCCCAGGCGCCGCTCGGCGACCCCCCGCCGCCTGCCGTATCTGCTGATAGCGCCCGCGGGCCTGCTGATGCTGGGCTTCATCGCCTACCCCGTGCTCAGCGTCTTCTACTACAGCCTGCAGAACTACAACGTCACCAAGCCGTGGCGGAACGGCTTCGCCGGACTCGACAACTTCACCCGGGTCTTCACCGAGGACGACCAGTTCTGGTCGACGCTCGGCTTCAGCGCCCAGTGGGTCTTCACCCAGGTCACCCTCCAACTGGCGCTCGGACTCGCGCTCGCGCTGATCGTCAACCAGACCTTCGTCGGCCGGGGCATCTCGCGGGCCATGGTCTTCTCGCCCTGGGCCGTCTCCGGCGTCCTCACCAGCACCATCTGGATCCTGCTCTACAACTCCTCGACCGGCTTCAGCCGCTACCTCGCGGACGCCGGCATCGGTGAGTACGGGACCTCGGTGCTCTCGGACACCGGAACCGTCTTCTGGGCGGCGACCGTCTCCGAACTCTGGCGCGGCGTCCCCTTCTTCGCCATCCTCATCCTCGCCGACCTGCAGTCGGTCTCCAAGGAGCTGTACGAGGCGGCGTCGGTCGACGGCGCCGGCCGGCTGCGGCAGTTCTTCCACATCACGCTGCCCCACCTGCGCGACGCGATCATCCTGGCGACGCTGCTGCGCGGGGTGTGGGAGTTCAACAACGTCGACCTGCTCTACACCCTCACCGGCGGGGGGCCGGCCGGGGAGACCACCACCCTGCCGCTCTACGTCGCCAACACCGGCATCGAGGGCCACGACTTCGGATACGCCTCCGCGCTCACCACCGTCGCCTTCGTGATCCTCCTCTTCTGCTCGATCGTCTATCTGCGCCTGAGCAAGTTCGGAGGCGAAAAGTGACCGCCGCCCTCGCGGAGAAGAACCGCGCCCGCACGCCGCAGCCGTCCACGCGGCACGCCGGCCCGCCGCCCGACTCGCACCGCCGCACCCGTCGCGAACGCTCCTTCGACGACGTACCGCGCTGGCAGATCTACGTGCCGCTCGGCGTCTACCTCCTCTTCACGCTCATCCCGTTCTACTGGATGTTCCTCTTCGCCGTCCGGCCCGCCGGGTCCACCTCGCTGGTCCCGTGGCCGATGACGGGGGAGCACTTCTCCAAGGTCTGGAACGAGCGGAGCTTCGCCGTCTTCTTCCAGAACAGCATGATCGTCGGCGTCTGCACGCTGATCGCCACGACCCTGGTCGCGCTGGCCGGCGGATACGCCCTGGCCCGGTTCGACTTCAAGATCAAGGGCGCCTTCATGCTGGCGCTGCTCTGCTCGCAGTTCATCCCGGGCGCGCTGATGCTCGTACCGCTCTTCGAGATCTTCAAGAACCTCCAGATGATCAACTCGCTGGGCAGCGTCGTCATCGCCGAGACCGTCTTCCAGCTCCCCCTGTCGATCATCCTGATCAGCGGATTCATCAAGAACGTGCCGGTCTCGCTCGAGGAGGCCGCCTGGGTGGACGGCTGCTCCCGCTTCAAGGCCTTCTGCGCGGTCGTGCTCCCGCTGCTGCGGCCGGGGCTGATCGCCGTCGGCTCCTTCGCCTTCGTGCACAGCTGGAACCACTTCCTGTTCGCCCTGATGTTCCTCAGCGAGCAGGACAAGCAGACGATCCCGGTCGGCCTCAACACCCTGATCGGCGCGGACAGCGTCGACCTCGGGGCGCTGGCCGCGGGCGGAGTCATCGCCGCCGTCCCCGTGGTGATCGTCTTCGCGTTCATCCAGAAGTGGCTCATCACCGGCTTCAGCGCCGGCGCCGTGAAGGGATGACCCGGATGCGGACACATGACACCACCTCACCCCTCCCGATCGTCCTCGCGGGCGCCCGGGGCCACGGACGCTGGCACCTCACCAACATCCGCCGGCTCCAGAACCAGGGCCTCGTCCGGCTCGTCGGCGTGTGCGAGCTGAACCCGCTGACCGACGGCGAGCTGGCGGCCTTCGCCGGAGAACCGCCCGCGCAGTCGTCCGACCTCGGCTCCCTGCTCGACTCCACGGGGGCCCGCGCCGCCGTCATCTGCACCCCCATCCCCACCCACACCGAGCTGGCCCTGGCCGCCGCCGCCCGCGGGGTCCACCTCCTCCTGGAGAAGCCGCCGGCCGCCACCTGGGCCGATTACGCCCGCATGGCCGACGGCGTACGGGAGGCGGGTATCGCCTGCCAGATCGGCTTCCAGTCCTTCGGCTCGCACGCCGTCCCGGCCATCAGGGAACTCGTGGGCGCCGGAGCCATCGGCACCGTACGGGGCATCGGCGCCGCCGGAGCCTGGGTCCGCGACGACGCCTACTTCCGGCGGGCGCCCTGGGCCGGGCGCCGCCGGATGGACGGCACCGACGTCGTCGACGGCGTCCTCACCAACCCGCTCGCACACGCGGTGGCCACCGCGCTCGAACTCGCGGACCGGGGGAGGGCCGAGGACGTGGCGTACATCGAGACCGAACTCTTCCGCGCCCACGACATCGAGGCCGACGACACCAGCTGCGTCCGCGTCACCACCGAGGACGGTCCGCCGGTCACCGCCGCCGTCACCCTCTGCGCCGAGCGGGCCGACGAGCCGTACGTCATCGTCCACGGCGACCGGGGCCGCGTCACCTTCTGGTACAAGCAGGACCGGGTCCTCGTCCAGCGCGCCGGACACGGCCCCGAGGAGGCGGTGCACGGGCGCACCGATCTCCTGGAGAACCTCGTCGGCCACCTGGCCGACGGCACCCCGCTGCTCGTACCGCCGCACCGCACCGGCGCGTTCATGCGGGTCGTCGAAGCCGTACGGACCGCGCCCGAGCCCACCCCGCTGCCCGCCGAGGCCTGGTACACCGAACCGGCCACCGCCGGGACCGGCGTGCGGCGCGTCGTACGCGGTGTCGACGGGCTGGTCGCCGCGGGCGCCGACACCCTCACCCTCTTCTCCGAACTCGGCGCCTCCTGGGCGCGACCCAGCGAGGTGAGCACCCCGTGACCACCGCACTTCTCAGCTGCGCCGGACGCCCCGTCGGCCGTTACGGCTACGGGTCCGGGACGGACGGCCGTCCCTACCTCCACCCCGTCACCACCCTCGCGGGCATCCCCGTGACCGAGGAACGCCCCGCCGACCACCTCCACCACCTGGGCGTCTCCGTCGCCGTCCCCGACGTGGCCGGGCACAACTTCTGGGGAGGCAGGACCTTCGTCCGCGGCCAGGGACCCACCGAGCTCGACAACCACGGTGTCCAGCGCCACCGGGGCTGGAAACTCCGTGACCCGGACGGCTTCGTCCAGGAGCTCGGCTGGCAGGCCGGCGGGACCGAGCTCCTGCGCGAGCACCGCACCGTCGCCGTCGGTGAACTCTCCCCCACCGCCTGGGTCCTGGACCTCTCCTTCTCCCTCACCAACCGGGGCACCACCGCCCTGTCCCTCGGCAGCCCCGCCACCAACGGCCGCCCCGGCGCCGGATACGGCGGCTTCTTCTGGCGCGCCCCCAAGGAGGCCGCCGCCCCGGCCGTCTTCACCGACACCCGCGAGGGCGAGGAGGCGGTGCACGGCGCCCCGGCCGACTGGCTGGCCCTGGCCGGTGACGGCTGGACCCTCGTCTTCGCCGGCGCGACCGAGGAGACCCGGCGCGACCCGTGGTTCGTACGGACCACCGAGTACCCCGGAGTCGGTTCCTCCCTCGCCGCCGACCGGCGGCTGCCCGTCGAGGCGGGGTCCACCGTGGTGCGGCGGATCGTCACCGTCGTCGCGGACGGCCGGCTCGACCGGGACACCGCCGCCGCGTACGTCCGCAAGGTGGTGACCGCGTGAGCGCGCCGCCGGAGCTCCCCGCCGCCGACCTCGGGGACGGCACCTACCGCAACCCCGTCCTCGGCGCCGACTGGTCCGACCCGGACGTCGTGCGGGTCGGCGAGGACTACTACCTCACCGCGTCCAGCTTCGGCCGTGTCCCCGGACTGCCGCTCCTGCACTCCCGCGACCTGGTCAACTGGACGCTCGTCGGCCACGCCCTCGACCGGCTGGAGCCGGCGGCCGACTTCGCGGTGCCCCGTCACGACTGCGGGGTGTGGGCCCCCTCCCTGCGCCACCACGCCGGACGCTTCTGGATCTTCTGGGGCGACCCCGACCACGGCATCCAGCAGGTCAACGCCCGGGACATCCGGGGCCCGTGGACCGCTCCCCACCTGGTCAAGGCGGGAAAGGGAATGATCGACCCCTGCCCGCTGTGGGACGAGGAGACCGGCGAGGCCTACCTCGTCCACGCCTGGGCCAGATCCCGCTCCGGCATCAAGAACCGGCTCACCGGCCACCGGATGAGCCCGGACGGGCAAGAACTCCTCGACGAGGGCGCGACGCTCGTCGACGCCGACGCGATCCCGGGCTGGTTCACCCTGGAGGGCCCCAAGCTCTACCGGCACGACGGCTACTTCTGGATCCTCGCCCCCGCCGGGGGAGTGGAGACGGGGTGGCAGGGCGCCTTCCGCTCGCGGGAGTTCGCCGGCCCGTACGAGGAGCGGGTCGTCCTGGCCCAGGGCCGTACCGACGTCAACGGACCGCACCAGGGCGGCTGGGTCAGGACCGCCGGGGGCGAGGACTGGTTCCTCCACTTCCAGGCCCGCGGCGCCTACGGCCGGGTGGTCCACCTCCAGCCGATGCGGTGGGAGGGCGGCTGGCCGGTCATCGGCGACGAGGGCGAACCCGTCCTGGTCCATCCCAAGCCGAAGGCCCCCGAGCAGGCCGTCGAAGTGCCCGCCTCCGGTGACGGCTTCCCCGGGGGACGCCACGGCAGGCAGTGGCAGTGGACGGCCAACCCCCGGCCCGGCTGGACGGTCGAGCACGCGGGTGACGGGCTGCGGCTCAGCTGCGTACGGACCGCGTACGCGCACGACCTGCGGGCCCTGCCCAACGTCCTCGTGCAACGGCTGCCCGCCGAGGAGTTCACCGTCGAGACGGGTCTCACCCTGCACAGCGGGGAACCGGGGGCCAAGGCCGGCCTCGCCGTCCTCGGCGACGCCTTCTCGTGGATCGGCCTGGAGGTAGGTGAGGACGGGGCGGCCCGGCTCGTCCACCGCTTCGCCGAGGCCGTCGCCGAGCACGAGCGGGACGCGGCACACCCCCGCCCCGTCCCCGGATCCGGGGTGCGGCTGCGCGTCGAGGTCACCCGGGGCGCCCGCTGCCGCTTCTTCGCCGACACCGGCGACGGCTTCCGCCCTTCGGGCCAGGTCTTCGCCGCCACCCCCTGGCGCTGGGTCGGCGCCCTGCTCGGCCTCTTCGCCACCGCGCCGGACGGTACGGGACCCTCCGGCACGGCCGGCTTCACCGCGTTCCGCACCGGCCGCTGACGGCACGGCCCACGGACGTACGGACCAGCACCTGCGACACCAGCGATTCCACCGACAAGCACCGAGAGAGAAGAGCCGACGATGACCATCTCGAAGACCCAGCGGGGGCGTGCCGCGGCCGCGGTGTCCCTGACGGCGGTACTCGCCCTGACGGCCACCGCATGCGGTGACGACGGCAGCAGCACGGGCACCGAGGGCAGCGGCAAGGGCGAGATCACCTTCTGGGACAACAACGGCGGTCCGCGGACCGCCGTCTGGACCGAGATCATCAAGGACTTCGAGAAGAAGTACCCGGACATCAAGGTCACGTACGTCCCGATCCCGATCGCCGACGTCCAGTCCAAGTACGACACCGCCATCGCGGGCGGCGGTCTGCCCGACGTGGGCGGGGTCGGGACCGCCTACCTCGCCAACATCGTGGCGCAGGAGGCCCTGGAACCCCTCAACAAGCGGCTCGAGGACTCGCCGCTGAAGGGCAAGCTCGTCGAGGGCATGGTCGAGAGCGTCAGGGCCGCGGCCGGCCGGGGCGACGACATGTACTCCATGCCGACCTCCGCGAACAACGGCGCCCTCTGGTACCGCACCGACCTGTTCGCGCAGGCGAAGCTGGACCCGCCCACCACCTGGCCCAAGTTCTACGAGGCCGCCGAGAAGCTCACCGACGCCAGGAAGAACAAGTTCGGCTACACCATCCGCGGCGGCGCGGGCTCCATAGCCCAGGCGCTGGACGCGATCTACGGGCAGACCGGCATCACCGAGTTCTGGGACGGCGACAAGACGACGCTCAACGACCCGAAGAACGTCGCCGCGCTGGAGAAGTACGCCGGCCTCTTCAAGAGGACGACCCCCGCCGCCGACGTCAACAACGACTTCACCAAGATGGTCGCCCAGTGGGACACCGGCACCATCGGGATGCTCAGCCACAACCTCGGCTCCTACCAGGACCATGTGAAGGCCCTCGGCGAGGACAAGTTCGCCGGCATCCCGGCGCCCATCGGGGAGGGCGGCACCCGGGTGCAGGTCTCCAACCCGGTGGACGGGCTCGGACTGTTCCGCAGCAGCAAGAACAAGAACGCCGCCTGGAAGTTCATCGAGTTCGCGGCCTCGCACGAGTCCAACAGCAAGTGGAACGAGTCGGCGGGCGCCATCCCGGCCAACACCGAAGCGGCCAAGGACCCGTGGATCAGCAAGTCCGAGCCGACCGCGCTCGCCGCGAAGGCCCTCACGGACGGCTCCACCAAGATCGTCGACCTGCCGTACTACCTGCCCGACTGGAACAACATCAGCAAGGCCGACAACGAGCCGGAGTTCCAGAAGGTGCTGCTCGGCAAGACCACGGCCAAGGCGTTCCTCGACAAGATGGCCGACGAGCTGAACGCGGCCCAGAAGGAGTGGTCCGAACTCGGCAACGGCTGACCCGGCCGTCCCGTCACGGCCGGAACCCCGGTGACCGGGGGACCGGCGGCGGTTCGGGTCGCGCCCCGCCGCCGGTCCCTCTCCCCGCACGCCCCGCGCGGACGCCCCACGAGAGAGGCGGACCCCCGTGTCACTCACCCCCCGGACGGTGAGCAGCACGGGCTCCGCCCGGCGGGCGCGGGCGCCCCGAGCGGCAGGGTCCCACCTGCCACCCGTCCCCACCGCACCTTTTCCGAACGACAGTTGAGGATTCGCCATGCCCGCACGCATGAGTCATTCCCGCGCCATCGCCGTGATGACGGGCTGCGCCTGTCTGGCCCTCGCCGTGGGCGTCCCCGCCCAGGCCGCCCCGCACGCCCACGGCAGGGGCATCGAGCGTGCCGTCCTTCCCGCCGGCGACGGCTGGGCCGCCGCCGACGGCTCCACCACGGGCGGCTCGAAGGCCACCCCCGACCACGTCTACACCGTGACCGACCGGGCCGAGCTCATCGCCGCCTTCGAGGACGCGGGCGACGCCCCGAAGATCGTCCGGGTCGTGGGCACCCTGCACGGCAACGCGGACGCCGACGGCACCCCCATCGGCTGTGAGGAGTACCAGCAGGACGGTTACACCCTGGAGAAGTACCTGGCCGCCTACGACCCGGCCGTCTGGGGCCGGGACGAGGTCCCCTCGGGCCCGCTGGAGGACGCCCGCGACGCGTCCGCGAAGCGGCAGGCGGCGGCGGTCAACGTGTACGTGCCGTCCAACACCACGCTGGTCGGCGTCGGAGAGGACGCCACGGTCATCGGCGCCAGTCTCCAGGTGAGGAACGTCTCCAACGTCATCGTCCGGAACATCTCCTTCGAGGACACCTACGACTGCTTCCCGCAGTGGGACCCCACCGACGGCGACACGGGCCACTGGAACTCCGAGTACGACAACCTCGTCGTTCACGGCTCCAGCCGCGTCTGGGTCGACCACAACACCTTCGGCGACGGCGACCGCCCCGACTCCGCCCAGCCCCGCTACTTCGGCGAGCTGTACCAGCAGCACGACGGGCTCTTCGACATCGTCCGGGGCGCCGACCTCGTCACCGTTTCCTGGAACGTCCTGAAGGACCACGACAAGACGATGCTCATCGGCAACAGCGACGGCGCCGGCGCCACCGACCGGGGCAGGCTCCGCGTCACGCTGCACCACAACCTCTTCAAGGACGTCAACGAGCGCGCCCCCCGCGTCCGCTTCGGCCAGGTCGACTCGTACAACAACCACTTCGTCGCCACCGAGGGCGCCGCCTACGGCTACACGTACGGCATCGGGGCCGAGTCCCACCTCGTCGCCGAACACAACGCCTTCACCGTGCCGGCCGGTCTCGACAAGGCGGCCATCCTCAAGAAGTGGTCCGAGTCCGCCCTCACGGCGGAGGACAACTACGTCAACGGCCGCAGGACCGACCTGATCGCCGCGCACAACGCCGGCTTCCCCACGGCGCAGCTCGCCAGGGGCGCCGGCTGGACCCCGGAGCTCCGCACGCGGATCGACCACCCGCGCGCCGTGCCCGCGCTCGTGGACCGCGGGGCGGGCGCCGGACGGGCCCCCGGCTGCTGACCCTCGGGTCCACCAACCGGCCGGAGCGGCACCGCACGCTCTCCAGCACCCCGGGGAGCGCCGCTCCGGCCCACCCGCGAACGGACCACCGGCGAACGGACCACCGGCGAACGGACCACCGGCGAACGAACCACCAGCGAACGAAGCACCGCCGAAGGAACCACCCGCGAAGGAAACCCCCCGGCCGAGGACCCACGCGAAGGAGCACCACCATGCCCAGCCGACGCAGCGCCCTGTCCCTGCTCGCCGGCGGGAGTGCCGTCCTGGCGCTCGGCGCCGCGCCCGCCGCACACGCCCGCACCTCCCCCCACCGCCCCTTCGGCCGCTACGGCTCGCCGTCCCGCCGCCTCGACCCACGGACGCTGTACGTCGACCCGCACGGCCGGGGCGACCACACCGGTGTCCAGCCGGCCGTCGACGCGGCCTCCGGCACCGGATACACCCTCGTGCTCGCCCCCGGCGTCTACCGGGAGACCGTCACCGTGCCGGCCGACAGGACCGGCCTCACCCTGATCGGCGCGAGCGGGGACCCGCGCGACACCGTCCTCGTCCACGACAACGCGGCCGGCACCCCCAGGCCCGACGGCTCCGGCACCCACGGCACCTCCGGGTCCGCGACCACCACCGTCCGGGCGGCCGGCTTCACCGCCCGCGACCTGACCTTCGCCAACGACTGGCTGCGCGCCGACCACCCCGACTACACCGGCACCCAGGCCGTCGCGATCAAGGTCCAGGGCGACCGCTCGGCGTTCTACCGCTGCCGCTTCCTCGGCCACCAGGACACCCTGTACGCCGACTCCCCGTCCCTCACCGCCTTCGCCCGCCAGTACTACCGCGACTGTTCCATCGAGGGTGACGTCGACTTCGTCTTCGGCCGTGCCACCGCCGTCTACGACCGCTGCCACTTCCGGACCCTGACCCGTACCGACCTGGGGTCCGCGCCGTACGGTTTCGTCTTCGCACCCAGCACCGCCCGGGCCAACCCGCACGGCTTCCTCGTGCTGCGCTCCCGTGTCACCAGCACCGCTCCCGACGGCTACTACAAGCTGGCCCGCCCCTGGGTGCCCTCCTCCGACCTCACCGCGCACCCCATGCTCACCGTCCGCGACAGCCACCTCGGCGCGGGCATCGACGCCGTCGCGCCCTACGGCACCATGTCCGCGGGTTTCCCCTGGCAGGAGCAGCGCTTCGCCGAGTACCGCAACACCGGCCCCGGCGCCCGCGTCACCGATCCCGCCGACCGCCCCCGGCTGAGCCGGGCGCAGGCCCGCTCGCACACCCCGGCCGACTGGCTCGGCGACTGGCACCCGTACGCGTGAGGTGCGGCGTCGCGCAGGGAGCGTTCCCGGCCGCGAGGCCCGTGGAGTTCCGCTGTCGTATGCCTGTACGCGCACCGGTGCGCCGGTGTACGGTCTCGGGCCGACGGCCTTTGGGAGCGCTCCCATGTTGCTTCCGCTTCGAACGAGGAGGAACGCTGTGAAACGCATACTGGCCTTACTGGCGACCTGCGCGACGGTGCTGGGTCTCACGGCCCTGTCCGCCCCCCAGGCGGCGGCCGCCGCCGGCTGCACGGTGGACTACACGCTGACCAACCAGTGGCAGGGAGGCTTCCAGGCCGCGGTGAAGGTCACCAACCTGGGGGACCCCGTCACCGGGTGGCGGCTCGGGTTCACGTGGCCGGACGGGGGTCAGAAGGTCGTCCAGGGCTGGAACGCCACCTGGTCGCAGTCCGGTTCCGCGGTCACCGCCACCGGCGTCGACTGGAACCGCACGCTGGCCACCGGCGCGGCTGCCGACCTGGGTTTCACGGGCTCCTTCACGGGCGCCAATCCGACGCCCGCGGCGTTCACGCTCAACGGCGTCGCCTGTACGGGCTCCGTGGGCGGGGAGGACCCGCCGCCCACGGGCGACGGCACCCCCGTGGGCGTCAACGGACAGCTGCACGTCTGCGGCGTCAACCTGTGCAACCAGTACGACCGCCCCGTCCAGCTGCGGGGCATGAGCACCCACGGCATCCAGTGGTTCGCCCAGTGCTACAACGCCGCCTCCCTGGACGCGCTGGCGAAGGACTGGAAGTCCGACCTGCTGCGCGTCGCGATGTACGTGCAGGAGGACGGCTACGAGACCGACCCGGCGGGCTTCACCAGCCGTGTGAACGGCCTCGTCGACATGGCCGAGGCACGCGGCATGTACGCCCTGATCGACTTCCACACCCTGACTCCGGGCGACCCGAACTACAACCTCGACCGCGCGAAGACGTTCTTCGCGTCCGTCGCCGCCCGCAACGCCGGTAAGAAGAACGTGATCTACGAGATCGCCAACGAACCGAACGGCGTGAGCTGGGCGGCCGTCAAGAGCTACGCCGAGCAGGTCATCCCGGTGATCCGGGCCGCCGACCCGGACGCGGTCGTCATCGTCGGCACCCGCGGCTGGTCCTCGCTGGGAGTCTCGGACGGCTCCGACGAGAACGAGGTCGTCGCCAGTCCCGTCAACGCCGCCAACATCATGTACGCGTTCCACTTCTACGCCGCGAGCCACAAGGACGCCTACCGTGCCACCCTCAGCCGCGCGGCCTCACGACTGCCGCTGTTCGTCACGGAGTTCGGCACCGTGAGTGCGACCGGGGGCGGGACGCTGGACCGGGCGAGCACCACGGCCTGGCTGGACCTGCTCGACCAGCTGAAGATCAGCTACGCGAACTGGACCTATTCCGACGCTCCCGAGACCAGCGCGGCGTTCCGGCCCGGAACCTGTGACGGCGGCGACTACAGCAGCAGCGGTGTGCTGACGGAGTCCGGGGCGTTGCTCAAGAGCCGGATCAGTACCCCCGACTCCTTCCCCACGGGCTGACGGGGGAGGTACCGCCGACCGGACCGCCAGGACGGCCGCCCGCGCGCCTTCGCACGGGCGGCCCTCCGACCGGATCGGTCGTCACCGGTGTCCGGGACCGTGCGGCGGCGGCGGTGCGTGCCGTCCGGGCCGTTGCCCGTTTCCCCCGGTCCGGCGCCCAGTGTGGTCGCCCGTGCGGCGGCGGTGCGTGCTGTCCGGGCCGCTGCCCGTATCCCTCGGTCCGGCGCCCGTGTTGTCGCCCGTGCGGCGGACGCACGGCTCGATGTCCCTGCCGCTGACGCCGTGGGCCGGCTCGTTCGCTCATGCGGGCTGTCCGTTCCTCGGCGGCGGGGGAGTGGCGCGCCCGCCACCCGCAGCCACGGCCCCGCGGGCCCGTGGGGGAGGGGGCGTGGCGGGGCCGGGGGCTCCCCGCCCCGCCACGCCGACCCGTGCGGGCATCCGTTCCGGGGCCGGGCGGTGCGAGGCTGCGGCGGAGCGCAGCCGCTGCCGCAGATCCTCCTCGTTCACCGTCGTCCGTCGGTGCGCGGTGGCACGACGGCCACCCGTACCCGGGCGGCCGGTTCCTCGGGCTCCAGCAGCCGCTGCAGTTCCGCCACACCGCGCGAGGTCTGGCTCTTCACCGTGCCGACCGATATCCCGAGCACCAGCGACGTGTCCCGCTCGGAGAGGTCGAAGGCGTGCCGCAGCACCACGCACGCCCGCTTGCGGAACGGCAGCCTGCGCAGGGCTCCTTGGACGTCCACCACCGCCGACACGTCGGGCCCGTCCGCGGCGTACCCGTCCCCGGACCCGCGGGGCGCCCAGAAGAGGGCGATCCTGCGGCGCTCCCGTACGGCGCTCCGGATGCGCGTCCGGGCCAGGTTGGCGACGACCCCTCGCGCGTAGGCCATCGGGTGGTCGGCGTCCCTGACCCGGTCCCAGCGGTGCCAGAGCGCCGTCAGCGCGTCGGCCGCCAGGTCGTCGGCCGCGTCAAGTTCCCCCGTCAGCAGGTGGGCGAAGCGGGCGAGTTCGGCGTAGTGCGCCTCGAAGAACGCATGGAAATCGGTTGCGGCGGCATCGTCCACGACCGTGCCCACGGGCACCCCTTCCCTGCAGTCGGATCCCAGCACGCCCCGCCCTGACGCGCCGCGCCCAGGACGGCCTACGCCCCCTCGCTGACCCGGGGTGCGCTCCGAGGGCCGTGCGCGGGGGGCGAGAGCGTTCCCCCGCGCACGACGGAAGCGCTTCGACGCGAGTGCGTACCCCAGTAAGGCGCAACCTCGCGGGAACCTGAACCCCCGGTACCGGAGAATTCTGCTGCGGCAGGTCCTCAGGCGGTGCCGGGCTCCGCGAGCGCTACGGCCCGGCTCCGGCGCGCGATGACCTCGTTGAGCGCGGTGTTCACCGTGTCCTTCCTGGTGCCGGCCCCCAAGAGTTCAGCGGCCTCGGCGAGCGCGTCGTCATCGACTTCGAGGAGCAGCTCGGACCTGGTGAACATCCGTATATAGGTGGTGGTCTATGCGCATATATACGGCGGGGTGGGCTGTGCCGTGTCACCCGGACGGTCGGCCGTCCAGTCGCAGGAGCACCTCGTCGGTCTCCTCGCCGCGGGCCTCCGCATAGCCGCGGTCCCTGCCGGACAGGACGAACCCGCACTTCTCCAGCACGCGGACCGACCCCGTGTTGTCCGCGGCGGCCCGCGCGTGCAGCGGGCGCTCCGGTACGGCGTCGAGCAGCGCCCGCAGCGCGGCGGTCGCCAGGCCCCTGCCCCAGTGGGCCCGGTCGATCCAGTAGGTGACCTCACGCTCGGCCGGCGGTCCGTAGACGCCCGCGTTGCCCACCACCACGCCGTCGGCGAGCACCGTGCGCATGACGACGGAGTCCGAGGCGCGGATGCGCTGCCAGTGGGCGTCGAACATGGCCCGGTCGGACGGGTCCGCGCTGGTGAAGGCGGCCACCCGGGTCGCCTCCGGGTCGCTCATGAAGGCGAAGAACAGAGGCAGGTCGCCGTCCCGGACCTCGCGGAGGGTGACGCGCATGGGATCAGAGTCTCCTGGTCGCGAGGGTGAGGCGGTCGCGGGCGTCGAACAGGGCGTCCTTGACCAGCTGCTCGTGTGCGGGGGTGAGCCGGGCGACCGGGACCGAGCAGCTGATCGCGTCCCGCGCAGGCGTGCGGTACGGCACGGCCACGCCGAAGCAGCGCAGTCCGAGCGTGTTCTCCTCGCGGTCCACCGCGTACCCCTGCTCCCGGATGACGTGCAGCTCGTCGATCAGCTTCTCGCGGTCGGTGAGGGTGTGCTCGGTCAGCGCCGGCAGGGTCTGCGGCAGCATCTTGCGGACCTGCTCGTCGGTGTGGGTGGCGAGCAGCGCCTTGCCGAGCGAGGTGGAGTGGGCGGGCAGCCGGCGGCCGACCCGGGTGAAGGGGCGCAGGTAGTGCTGGGACTGCCGGGTGGCGAGGTACACGACGTTGGTACCGTCCAGCCGGGCCAGGTGGATGGTCTCCGTGGTGTCGTCGGAGAGCCGGTCCAGGGTGGGGCGGGCGGCGGCGACGACCTCGTCACCGTCGATGTACGAGGTGCCGACGAGCAGGGCGCGCACCCCGATCCCGTACCGCGTGCCCGTCGCGTCGGTCTCCACCCAGCCGAGCTCGACGAGGGTGCGCAACAGCATGTAGAGGCTGGACTTGGGGTAGCCGACGGCTTCCTGCACGGCGGCCAGCGAGTGCATACCGGGGCGCCCCGCGAAGTACTCGAGGAGTTCCACCGTCCGTACCGCGGACTTGACCTGCGCCCCACCAGACTCGGCAACCGACATGCCCCATGCCCCTTCCAGCCCTCTTGCCACAACCGTGCGCGACCCTGCGACTTCTTGCCAACACCGAACACCCGGAAATAGAGTTCCTGCATATTCACGATCAGGAACTTTGTTCAGAATACCGAACAACTCCTGATGCGCAGAGTGGACCGGAAGGAAACACGGTGGCAGCAGCACCAGTCTGGAGTGTCGACCCCCGCACCGGGAACCCGCGTGAGCAGGTTGCGGTGGAGGCTACAGCGGAGGAGGTCGACCGCGTGGTCCGGGCCGCGCACGCCGTGCGCGGTGCCCTGGCCGACCGCACCGTCCGCTCCGCGTTCCTGCGCACCGCGGCGGACCTGCTCGCCGAGGCCCAGGAGCACGTCATCGAGGCGGCGGACGCGGAGACGGCACTCGGCCCGGCCCGGCTCACCGGAGAACTGGCCCGCACGGCAGCCCAGTTGAGGGCCTTCGCGGAGGTCGTCGACGAGGGCGCGTTCCTCGACATCCACATCGACCACGAGGACGGCAGCAGGACCCCGCCCTGGCCGGACCTGCGCCGTTACAAGATCCCGCTGGGCGTCGTCGCCGTCTACGCCGCCAGCAACTTCCCGCTGGCCTTCTCCGTACCCGGGGGCGACACCGCCAGCGCCCTCGCGGCGGGCTGCCCGGTCGTCGTCAAGGCCCACCCCGACCACCCGGCCACCTCCGAACTCTGCGCCTCGCTCCTGCGCCGGGCGGCCGCCCGCAACGGCCTGCCCGAGGACGTGGTGAGCGTCGTGCACGGCTTCGACGCCGGTGTCGAGCTGGTGCAGCACCCGCTCGTCGCCGCGGCCGGTTTCACCGGTTCGATCCGCGGCGGCCGGGCCCTGTTCGACGCGGCGGCCGCACGCCCCACCCCCATCCCCTTCCACGGCGAACTCGGCTCCCTCAACCCGGTCGTCGTCACCGCGGCGGCCGCCGCCGAGCGCGGTGAGCAGATCGGCGCCGGGCTCGGCGGCTCCATGACGCTGGGCGCCGGGCAGTTCTGCACCAAGCCCGGCTTCGTCCTCGCCCCGTCCGGCGAGGCGGGCGACCGGCTGCTGAAGTCGCTGACCGAGACGGTCAGCGGCACCGGCTCGGGCGTCATGCTCGACCACCGGATGCGGGACGCCTTCGTCGCGGGCGTGGCCGAGCGGGCCGCGCTCCCCGACGTGGAGGCCCCCGTCACCCCCGGCGCGGGCGGCGAGCACACCGTCTCCGCGGGCTTCCTCACCGTCCCCGCGCAGCGGCTGGCCGAGGAAGGCCCGCACGACGCCCTGCTCGAGGAGTGCTTCGGCCCGGTCACCGTCGTCGCACGGTACGACTCCGAGGACGAGGTCACCGCCGTGCTCTCCCGCCTCCCCGGCAACCTCACCGCCACGCTCCAGATCGCCACCGAGGAGGCGGACGGCGGCGCCGCCGGACTGCTCGCGGCGCTCACCCCGCTGGCCGGCCGCGTCCTCGTCAACGGCTGGCCGACCGGTGTCGCCGTCGCCCCGGCCCAGCACCACGGCGGCCCCTACCCGGCCACCACCTCCACCTCCACCTCGGTCGGCGCCACGGCCATCGAGCGCTGGCTGCGCCCCGTCAGCTACCAGTCGACACCCGACGCCCTGCTCCCGCCGGAGCTCCGCGAGGACAATCCGCAGGGTCTGCCGCGCCGGGTCGACGGGAGCCGCGCATGACCATCAAGCTGCCCGAACTCCCCTTCGCCCTGGAGCCGTTCGGCCCCGACGGCGGCTGGACGTACGAGAACGGCGTGCTGACCGGCTCGGCGGGCGCGAAGCAGGACCGCTTCGTCCCGCCGGACGGCGTCTCCACGGAATCCGCCTCGGACGCCCCGCGCCTGCTGGGTGCGGCGCCGCAGGGCGACTTCCAGCTGATCGCCCGGGTCGACGTCGGCTTCGCCGCCGCCTTCGACGCGGGTGTCCTCTACCTCCACGTCGGGGAGCGGGACTGGGCGAAGCTCTGCCTGGAGCTCTCCCCGGAACGTCCCACCGTCTGCACGGTCGTCACCCGGGGTCACTCCGACGACGTCAACTCCGCCACCGTGGAGGGCGACAGCCACTGGCTGCGGCTCACCCGCTCCGGCGGCGCCTTCGCCTTCCACGCCTCGCCGGACGGTGAACGGTGGACCTTCGTCCGCTTCTTCACCCTCGGTACGGAGCAGGAGCGGGCGGCGGCCCGGATCGGCTTCCTCGTCCAGTCGCCCACCGGCGAGGGCTGCACGGCATCCTTCGACCACATCACCTTCCGCCCCACCGCCCCCGCGGACCTACGCGACGGCACCTGATCCCCACCGCTCCGCACCCGCCTCCGCCGGGAGGCGGGTGCATGCCTCCACCGGGCACGCCCTCCGGATTTCCGTCCCCGCCTCCCGGGGGCCGGGGCCCGGGGGGCGGCGGCACTTCCCGGGGGTGCGGGGAATGCGTGGGGCGGGCGGGTTGTTGTGGACCCGGTGGCGGAGGGTTTCTCCGTCCCCGTCGGCCTGCCCCGGACCTGGAGAGAAGAAGAGTCATGCGCGTCGAGATCTGGAGCGACATCGCCTGCCCGTGGTGCTACATCGGAAAGGCCCGCTTCGAGAAGGGTCTGGCCGCCTTCGCCCACCGCGACCAGGTCGAGGTCGTCCACCGCTCCTTCGAGCTCGACCCCGGCCGCGCCAAGGGCGACACCGTGCAGGTGATCGACATGCTGGCGCGGAAGTACGGGCGCACCCTCGAGCAGGCCAGGGGCATGGAGGCCAACGTCGCCGCCAACGCGCAGGCCGAAGGACTCGGATACCGCACCGAGGGCCGTGACCACGGCAACACCTTCGACATCCACCGGCTGCTCCACCTCGCCAAGGCGCGCGGGCGCCAGGACGAGCTGCTGAGCCTCGCCTACCGGGCGAACTTCGCGGAGGAGCGCTCGGTCTTCGACGACGCCGTCCTGATCGACCTCGCCGTGGAGGCGGGACTCGACGGCGACGAGGCGCGGGCGGTGCTGGCCGACCCCGACGCGTACGCGGACGACGTGCGGGCGGATGAGCGCGAGGCCGCCGAGCTGGGTGGCAACGCCGTGCCCTTCTTCGTCCTCGACCGGCGCTACGGCATCTCCGGCGGCCAGCCCTCCGAGGTGTTCGTGCAGGCCCTGGAGCAGGCGTGGAAGGACCGGGACGTCACCGCGCTCACCCCGCTCGGCGACGACGCGGCGGCCTGCGACGCCGACGGAGCCTGCGAGGTGCCCCGGACGGACGCCCCCGGCCGGCACGTATAAGCATTTCTTGGGCAGACCGCTCAACTATGCGCAATTGACGACAGGTTGAGCGGGCGTCAGGCTGTCAGGCATGGATACCTCCGCGATCGATCAGGTCAGGGCCGCCGAGTTCGCACCCGAGACCACGTATCTGAACACGTCCACCTGCGGGCTGCTGCCCCGCCGGTCCGTCGAAGCCGTCAAGGCCCTGGCCGAGGAGAACGCCACGGGCCGCCGGGCCGGCGCGGGGAGTGCCGAGGCGGTCGACGCGGCCCGGGCCGGCTTCGCCCGGCTCGCCGGCGTCACCCGGGACCGGGTCGCCACCGGCGGATCCGTCGCCGCCCATGTGGGGCTCGTCGCGGCCTCACTGCCCTCCGGCTCCGAAGTCCTGGCCCCCGAGGGTGAGTTCAGCTCGGTCGTCAGCCCGTTCGCCGTCCGGGGCGATCTGAAGATGCGGTACGTGCCCCTGGCCCGACTGGCCGAGGCCGTGCGGCCCGGTACCTCGCTCGTCGCCTTCTCGGCCGTCCAGTCCTCCGACGGCAGGGTCGCCGACCTGGACGCGGTCCGTGCTGCCGCCGCCGCGCACGGTGCGCGGACGCTGCTCGACGCCAGCCAGTCGGCGGGCTGGCTGCCGCTGGACGCCGGGGCGTACGACTACACGGTCACCGGCGGTTTCAAGTTCCTGCTGTGCCCCCGTGGCACCTCGTTCCTGACCGTGACCGAGGAGGCGCAGGAGTCCGTGCCGGTGCTGTACGCGGGCTGGTTCTCGGCGGAGGAGCCCTGGAAGAGCACGTACGGGCCGGTCGGGCGGTTCGCCGCCACGGCCCGCAGATTCGACGAGCCGACCGCCTTCCTGGCGTACCACGGCGCCGAGCACTCCCTCGCCGTGCTGGCCGAGGTGGGCGCCGACGCGCTGTACGCCCACGCCACCGGCCTGGCCGCCCGCTTCCGGGAAGGGCTCGCCGGGCTCGGGCACGAGGCGGTGCCGGGCGAGTCCGCGGTGGTCGCCGTGCCCGGGCTGGGCGGCCGTGAAGCGGAACTGGCCAGGGCGGGGGTGATGGTCTCGAACCGGGCCGGGAACCTGCGGGCAGCCTTCCACCTGTACAACACGGAGGCCGATGTCGACCGCGCCCTGGAGGTGCTGGCCGGCTGAGCCGCGCACCGGAAGAGCCGCCGGTACCCCTACGCCCGGTCCCGACGGACCAGTTCGGTGGGGAGGAAGACCGCGGCCGGGTCCACCCGCCGACCTGCGCCGGCAGTACCCGTACCGTCCCCGCGACGCGGTCCCACGGCCGGCGGACCGTCGTCAGCCGAGGGGCGTCCCGCACTTCCCGATGGATCGGCGCGCGACGTCGGATGCGGTGCATCGCACGGCGGAGGGACGTCCGCATACGGGATGTATGGGGACGTTCCGACAGCACGGCGGGGTGCGCTGTCGTCGCGCCCGCCGTGAAGTGCGGGACAGCCCTCAGGGCCCGCGGCGAGCATCGCCGGTGCCGACGCCCCCACGGAACACCTGGAGGTGCCCGACCCCTGCCCGCAGGGGTGGCGGCATCGCGCTCAGGTGGCAGCAACCCCCGGGAGCGGCGCGCCGTGCCACTTCCACGAGGTGACACGGTCGCGGCCCGGCAGATCCGCGCGGCCGGTGGACCACAGCAGGACGGTCCACCGGTCCTCGTCCTCCGGGGCACCGGGGAAGAGGCGGGCCAGCACCCGGTCGCAGAGGTCCTGGGGCGGGGCCCACGGCAAGGACACCGCGGAGGCGAGGTCGTAGGTGTGCACGAGGGTCTCCACCACACCCATCGCGGCGAAGCCCTCCGGGTCCGACACCCCGTGGGAGTGGTAGGAGCGGACGTCCGGCGAGGCCGTCCGCACCATCGCCGTCAGCAGGGCGCCGCTCGCCTCCAGCGTCAGGAGGAGCCCCGCGGGTCCGGCCGCCGGGTCGGCGAAGACCGAGTTGGCGGGCCCGCCCTCACGGTCCCGGGCCCAGCGGTAGGGCACGTACGCGTCGACCGGCGGCCGGCGCGGGCCGAGCTGGACGGCGTACGCGAACAGGTCGTCGCTCAGGTGCTCGACGGTCTCCCGACAGGTCCACTCCAGCGAACCGGCGGGCGTGTGCCACCGGTCCGCGGGAAACGCCGCGAGCGCGTCGGCCGAAAGGCGGACGGCGAGGTCCACGTCGTCCGCGGTCACCGGCAGCCGGGTGCCGGACAGCGCCGCGCGTTCCGCCGCACCGCACTCGACGCAGAACTCGTTGCCCTCGGGGTCGGCCATCGTCGCCCAGCCCCGCCCGTCCGGCTTGCGGTGGTCGGCGACCAGGGTGGCGCCGAGACCGAGCAGCCGCTCGACCTCCTCGTCACGGGTGCGGTTCTCCGGCCGCAGGTCGAGGTGGATCCGGTTCTTGGTCCTCTTGGGTTCGGGCACCGTGATGAAGAGCAGCGCCGCACGGGACGTCTCGACGAGTGCCTCGGGGTCGCCGGGCCGGTCGTCGTCGGACACGGCGGAACCGAGCACCCCGGCCCAGAAGCCGGCCAGTCCGTAGGCGTCGGCGCAGTCGACGGTGACGTGCTGTACGAGAGATGTCATGGCCTCACTTTCCCCGCCGGACCGGGGCCGGGTCCAGCGAGTTCGGACGCCTGCGGGCCGTGACGCTTCCCCGCGCGGCGGGGGACCGCGCCGTGGGGCGGGGTCCTTCCGCGTCCCACGGCGGACCGGGCCGGCCTCGGGGGTGGGCGGGTCGTCCGGCCGGCCCGGCGCACCCGGTGCGGGCGGACGGCCCCGCACACGGAAAGGGCGGGACGCCCTCGCGTCCCGCCCCTTCCGAACCACCGTGCGCCCTACTTCACCGGGGTGAAGTCCCGCGCCCCGATGAACTCCGGGCGGCGGACCGGAGCCGCGAAGGGCTCCTGGGCCGTGTTCTCCACGCTGTTGAACACGATGAAGACGTTGCTGCGCGGATACGGGGTGATGTTGTCGCCCGAACCGTGCATGCAGTTGCAGTCGAACCAGGTCGCCGAACCGGCCTTGCCGGTGAAGAGCTTGATGCCGTGGCGGTCGGCCATCTTCGTCAGCGCCTCGTCGGACGGGGTGCCGGCGTCCTGCATCTGCAGCGACTTCTTGTAGTTGTCCTTCGGCGTCTCACCCGCGCAGCCGAGGAACGTCCTGTGTGAGCCGGGCATGATCATCAGCCCGCCGTTGGTGTCGTAGTTCTCGGTCAGCGCGATCGAGACGGACACCGTCCGCATGTTCGGCAGACCGTCCTCGGCGTGCCAGGTCTCGAAGTCCGAGTGCCAGTAGAAGCCCGAGGCGCCGAAGCCCGGCTTGACGTTGATCCGGGACTGGTGGACGTACACGTCCGAACCGAGGATCTGGCGGGCCCGGCCCACGACGCGTTCGTCGCCGACCAGCCGGGCGAAGACCTCGCTGAGCTTGTGGACCTCGAACACGGACCGCACGCTCTGCGACTTCGGCTCGATGATCGAACGCTCGTCGGCGCGGACCACGGGATCGGCGATCAGCCGGTCGAGCTCGGCCTGGTAGACGGCCACCTCGTCCGGCGTGATGATCTGGTCGACGGTGAGGAAGCCGTTCTCCTCGAAGCCCTGGAGATCCTTGGCGGACACCGGCCCGGGCGCGCCCGGCGCGGACCAGATGACCGGGTCCTGGCGGGGAGTGGTCATCTCGGCGGCGCCGCGCGAGGGGTAGAGGTCGACGCGTACTTCGGTGGTCATGGTTCAGCCCTCCTCTGTCAGCAGTGGATAGACACCGTTCTCGTCGTGGTCCTCCCGTCCGGTGACGGGGGGGTTGAAGACGCAGACGCAGCGGAAGTCGGTCTTGGGCCGCAGCGTGTGGTGCTCGTGCCCGTCCAGCAGGTACATCGTCCCCGGCGAGATCCAGTGCGTCTCGCCGGTGTCGTCGTTGGTGAGCTCGGCCTCGCCCTCGGTGCACAGCACGGCCTCGATGTGGTTCGCGTACCACATCGACGTCTCCGTCCCCGCGTAGAGCACGGTCTCGTGGAGCGAGAAGCCCACCTTCTCCTTGGCGAGCACGATGCGCTTGCTCTCCCAGGTGCCGGAGGCCGACTTCACATGCCGGTCGGTGTTCTCGATGTCACTGAACGATCGGACGATCACGGTGGGATGGTGCCTCTCTCTTCTGTACTGCTCGGATGCTGCCTGCGCGGGGGTAGCCGTTCAGGCGGTCTCGCCGACGGAGCGGGACAGGGTGCGCAGCCCCTCGTCCAGCTCGTCGGGGGTGATGGTCAGCGGCGGGAGCAGCTTGACGACCTCGCTCTGCGGGCCGGAGGTCTCCAGCAGGAGGCCCAGCTGGAAGGCGCGGGCGCAGACGGCCGAGGCGCGCGCCGGGTCGGCGAACTCCAGGCCCCAGACCAGGCCGCGGCCGCGGAACTGCGCGGTCGGCTCCTCGGCGCAGATCGCGAGCAGGGTCTGCTCGACCTGCTCGCCGCGGGCCAGGGTCTGCTTCTCCATCTGGCCGTCCGCCCAGTAGGCGTCGAGGGCGGCGGCGGCGGTGACGAAGGCCGGGTTGTTCCCGCGGAAGGTGCCGTTGTGCTCGCCCGGCTCCCAGATGTCCAGCTCGCCCTTGAAGAGGCAGAGCGACATCGGCAGGCCGTATCCGCTGATGGACTTCGACAGCGTCACGATGTCCGGGACGATGCCGGCCTCCTCGAAGGAGAAGAAGCCGCCGGTGCGACCGCAGCCCATCTGGATGTCGTCGACGATGAGGAGCATGTCCTGGCGGTGGCAGAGTTCCTGGAGCGCGCGCAGCCACTCGGCGCGGGCGACGTTGATGCCGCCCTCGCCCTGGACGGTCTCCACGATCACCGCGGCCGGCTTGTTGAGGCCGGAGCCCTGGTCCTCCAGGAGACGCTCGAACCAGAGGAAGTCGGGGACCTTGCCGTCGAAGTAGTTGTCGAACGGCATCGGGGTGCCGTGCACCAGCGGGATCCCGGCGCCGGCCCGCTTGAAGGCGTTGCCGGTCACGGCGAGCGAGCCGAGCGACATGCCGTGGAAGGCGTTGGTGAACGAGACGACGGACTCGCGGCCCTTGACCTTGCGGGCGAGCTTCAGCGCCGACTCGACGGCGTTGGTGCCGGTCGGGCCGGGGAACATCACCTTGTACGGCAGGTCACGGGGGCGCAGGATCACGTTCTCGAAGGTCTCGAGGAACGCCCGTTTGGCCGTGGTCGCCATGTCCAGGCCGTGGGTGATGCCGTCGCGCTCGATGTAGTCGATCAGCGCCCGTTTCAGCACCGGGTTGTTGTGGCCGTAGTTGAGTGAGCCGGCGCCGGCGAAGAAGTCGAGGTACGTATGGCCGTCCTCGTCCGTCAGCCGGGCTCCCTGCGCCCGGTCGAAGACGGCGGGCCAGCCGCGGCAGTAACTCCGTACTTCCGATTCCAGGGTCTCGAACACGCTCAGGGCGGGCGGGGTGATGGTCACGGCGATCTCCTGCTCGAGGGAGGGGTGGGACGGGCGGCGGTGCAGCAGGCTTCCGTGGCGGGGAAGCGAGGTCTCGGGCGGGCGGCCCCGCGGGGCGAGCGGGCCACCGGTCCGCGGACGGGCCGGGCGCGGAGGTGCCGAGGGCACCCCCTGGACCGTTCAGGAGTGGAACGGTCCGATGCGGTACAGCACCTCCGGCAGGTGCGTGCCCTCGGGGAACAGGTCTCCCGCGAAGAGCACCTCGCGCTCCAGGGCCACGTCGTGGCGCTGCGCGTAGGAGGTGAACAGCCGCTCGGACGCCGTGTTGTCCGGGGTGATGGTCGTCTCGACCGAGGTCAGCCCCTGGTCGGCGGCGACCCGGGCGGTCAGCGCGTCCAGCAGCGTGGCGGCCAGGCCCTTGCCGCGGTGGCTGCGGTCGACGGCCACCTGCCAGACGACGAGCGTCTGCGGGCGGTCAGGGCGTGTGTACCCGGTGACGAAGGCGACCGGGTCGCCGTTCTCGTCCCGGGCCACCACGGAGGTCGCCGCGAAGTCACGGCACCACAGCAGGTAGCTGTAGGAGGAGTTGAGGTCCAGGACCTCGGAGTCGCGGGCGATGCGCCAGATGGCGGCTCCGTCCTCCACCCGTGGCATGTCGATTCTGAGGAATTCGTTTCGGGCACGTGCAAGGTCTGCTGGTGCGGCGGTCATGTGAATTGAATTTACCGAGCAAATTCAGAAATTGCATCGCCGCAAGGGGTTGGGTGGGAAGCTGCGGTGTGCTATCACGCGGGCGCGTGCTCGCGCACGGCCCCCGCCGAGACGTCCCGTTCTGTCCGGGATTCATCCGGCAAAACGGCCTCCCTGTGGAGTCGGTCACAGGGTTGTAACTCTCTCGACACCCGCCGGAATCGCCCGGGGAGCACCCCGCCGGAGGGGTTGAGAACCAGGGTGTTTACGCAGGGAGGACGGGGGCAAAAGAATGCGGGGAGCTACTCTCGGTGGAGTAGTTCCCCGCATTCTTTGAATTATCTGTTCATCGGTGGCCCATTCGGGTGAACCGTGGAATTCAGCGGCCGGACCAGGTTTCGGCGACGGCCTTACGGGAAGCATCACGGTCGGTCTTCCGGCCGACGGCCGCCAGTGCCGCCCCCAGGGCGTCGAGCGACGCTCCCACCGCGCCGGGCGTGGCGTCCGGGCCGTAGTGGTTGACCCGGACCATCTCCCGCGCCAGCGCTCCGCCGCCGGCGACCAGGGGCAGACCGGGATCGGCCGTGAGCGCCGCGGCGACCAGCGAGGCCGCGTCGGTGTCCGCGGGCACGCGCAGCGTCGTGGCGACGGGTGCCGCGTCCCGCGCCTCGTGGACGTACGGCTCCAGGCCGCCGCCCAGCGCCAGGGCTCCCGCCCTGGTCGCCGCCGCGGCCGCCGCGTGGCGCGCCATGACCACGTTCGGACCGTCGGCCTCGATCCGCTCCAGGCAGGCCTCCAGCGCCAGCATCTCCAGCTGTGCCGGGGCGTGCGGCAGCGCCCGGCGGCCGGCGTCGATCCAGCGGGCCTTCCAGTCCAGCAGCGAGAGGTACGAGTGGCGCGGAGCCCGGGGGTTGGCCGCCATCCGCTCCCAGGCCCGCTCGCTGACCGACACCGCCGACACGCCGGCGGGCCCGCCCATGGCCTTCTGGGCGCCGATGACGCACAGATCCACCCCCCAGGCGTCCGGCAGCAGCGGCTCGGCACCCACGGACGCCACGGCGTCGAGCATGAACAGCGCGCCGTGCTCCCGGACCACCTCGCCGATCTCCGCGACCGGGTTGGTGTTGCCGGTGGCGGCCTCGGCGTGCACCAGCGAGACGAAGCCGATCTCCGGGTGGTCCGCCAGCGCCTGCCCGACCTGTTCGGCGGTGACCGCCGAGTGGAAGGGCACCGCCAGATCGACGACGTCGGCCCCGCAGTCCCGCAGCCAGTCGCCGAATGTCCGGCCGTACGGCCCGGTGACGACGTTCAGCGCGGTGGAACCGGGCCCGGCGCCGCCCCGGATGCATCCCTCCAGGGGCAGCAGCGCCTCGCCCTGCATGATGACGACGTCCTGCTCGGTGGCGAGAAGGCCGGCCACCCGCTGTTCGATCTCCGCGAAACGGGCGGCGGTGAGCGGGGGGAGGTCGAGGAGGGGGTGGGTCACGGTGGTGCTCTCTTCGGGTCGGTCGGTCCGTGGCGGGCTGTCGCGTCGAGGGTAGTGGCCTGCCCGGCTCCCCGCGGTGCCCGGCCACCGCCCGGAGGAGCCGGCGGAGCGGCTCGTAGAGTGCTGTACATGAGTGATCACGAGGTGGCGCGGGTGCTGCGGATCGAGGGGCGGGTGCTCGCCGGCCCGGACGACGTCAGGGACGGGCTCTGGGCCGTCGACGGCCGGATCACCTACGACCGGCCGCCGGGCGCGGACGCCGCCCTGACGCTCACCGGCTGGGCACTGCCCGGCCTCGTCGACGCCCACTGCCACGTCGGACTCGACCGTCACGGCCCCGTCGACGCGGCGACCGGCGAGAAGCAGGCCCTCAGTGACCGGGAGGCCGGCACGCTGCTCATCCGGGACGCCGGATCCCCCTCGGACACCCGGTGGATGGACGACCGGGAGGACCTGCCGAAGATCATCAGGGCAGGCCGTCACATCGCCAGGACCCGCCGCTACATCCGCAACTACGCGCACGAGATCGAGCCCGGCGATCTGGTCGCCTACGTCGCCCGGGAGGCACGGCGGGGTGACGGCTGGGTCAAGCTGGTGGGTGACTGGATCGACCGGGACGCCGGGGACCTCACCGCCTGCTGGCCCCGCGCCGAGGTCGAGGCGGCCATCGCGGAGGCCCACCGGCTGGGCGCCCGGGTCACCGCGCACTGCTTCGCCGAGGCCGCCCTGCGCGATCTGGTGGAGGCCGGGATCGACTGCGTCGAGCACGCGACGGGGCTGACCGAGGACACCGTCCCGCTCTTCGCCGAGCGGGGCGTCGCCATCGTCCCGACCCTGGTCAACATCGCCACCTTCCCCGACCTGGCGGCCGGCGGCGAGGCCCGGTATCCGCGCTGGTCCGCCCACATGCGGCGGCTCCACGCCCGCCGGTACGACACCGTGCGGGCGGCGTACGACGCGGGCATCCCCGTCTTCGTCGGCACGGACGCCGGCGGCTCGCTGGCCCACGGCCTGGTGGCGGCCGAGGTGGCCGAACTGGTGAAGGCCGGCATCCCGCCCCTGGATGCGCTCTCCGCGACCACCTGGGGGGCGCGGAGGTGGCTCGGCCGGCCGGTGCTGGAGGAGGGGGCTCCGGCGGACCTGGTGGTGTACGACGAGGATCCGCGGGCGGACGTGCGGGTGCTGGCGGCGCCCCGCAGGGTGGTCCTCGACGGCCGGGTGGTCGGCTGACCGGCCGCGGGCGTCGTCGTGTTGACAGGCAGTGACGCACGCCCGCACCAGTCGTTGAAGCACTTCAGCGGTCCGTCCGGTGACCGGGTACCCGCGCCGACCGCGTGCGGTGGATCGGGTGACGGCGAGGAACTCCTGTGCCGGAAGATTCGAATACACGCACGGAAACCCCCCTTTGGAGTGAACTGACGCCGGGTGTACGCCAGTTCACTCTGTGTGCGTAAAGATTCACGGAGTCGAGGCCGCCGGTGCCCGTGATGTCCCCCCTTGGACGGCGCCGGCGGCTCCATGTCTCTTGTGGGGGTTCCACCATCGTGAACAGCAACACCTTCCGTCCGGCTGTCCTGGCGGTCGCCGCAGCACCCGTCGCCCTGCTGGTCGCCGTCCCCGCGCAGGCAGCCACCGCGACGGCTCCGGCCACCGAGGCCAACGGCCACGGAAAGGCGGCCGCGGTCGTGCTCCGCACCACGCTCGACGTCTCGCTCATGAACAGGTCGGTCCAGGTGCCGCTCAAGGCCACGCTCAACGAGGTGAAGGCCCCGGCGAGCGCGGAGCGGACGGCGCTCAGCGTGGAACTCGACGGTGTCGGGAAGGGCCGGCCGGTCCAGGTGCTGAAGGCCGACGCCGCCACCGCGAACGCCACCGTGGACGAGCACCGGGCCGAGGGCTACGCCAACCTCGCGAAGGCCCGTGTGCACGTGCCCGGCCTTCCCCTGCTCTCCCTGGTCGAGGTGGAGAAGGTCACCTCGAAGGCGGTGTGCGAGGCCGGCGCGAAGCCGGTCGCGGAGTCGAACGTGCTGGGCCACGTCTCGGTGCTCGGCAAACGGGTCGAGCTGACCTCGGGCGGCACCACGGGTGTCGAGGTGCCCGGCGTCGGCGAGGTCACCCTCGACCTTTCGGAGACCCGCACCACCACGCGTACGGCCGCCGCGACGGCGCTGAGGCTGCGGGTGTCGGTGAACCCGCTCAGCCTGAACGTCGCCGAGGTCGGGGGAGAGGTCACGCTGGCGGAAGCGACGTGCGAGACGCCCGAGGGCACGGGCGGGCCGGGCAACGGCGGTTCGTCCGGCGGCGGTTCGCACAACGGCGGGTCCGGCAACGGCGGTTCCTCCGGCGACGGAGGATCGGGGGGCGGGGGCTCGTCGACCGCCGGGTCGTCCGGCAGTGGTGGCACCTCGGGCAGCGGCGGTTCCGGCGACCCGCAGGGTACGGGCGGTACGGGCGGTTCCGGCGGCGACTCCACCGGCAAGGAGGACGAGATCGGCGACGTGAAGCCCCAAACAGGTTCCGAGCCGGCACCGGCCTCCGGTACCGGTGACCTCGCCGAGACCGGCTCCAGCTCGTCGACCCCGTACATCGCGGGTGGTGCGGCCCTCCTGCTGGCGGCCGGTGGCGCTGCCACGGTCGTCGCCCGCAGGCGCGGCCAGAACTGATCCACCCGAGGGGGGCAGGCCCGAGAGGGGCCAGGGGGAGGGTGGGGAGCGGTGCTCGCACGGATGAGTTGCGCTCCCCACCGGGGCCGTCAGCCCACCGCTCCCCGGGGCAGCCCCTGCAGCGCCAGGTCGAGGGCCTGCAGGAACCGGTTGGTCGTCACCCGGTCGCGTACGGCCAGCCGCAGCCACTCGCGCCCCAGCCCGGGGAACGTGTCCCCCCGCCGGGCCGCGAACCCCCGCGCCCGCAGCCGTTCCCGTACCTCGTCCGCCCGGTCCAGTCCGATCAGTACGAACGGACCCGCGGCCGGCTCCACCACCCGTACCTCGCCGAACTCCGCGAGCCCGGCCAGCAGATGCGCCCGGTCCACCGCGACCCGATCCGCCGCGCCGGCCGCCTCCACCAGTGCGCGCGGCTCCATGCACGCCTCGGCCGCGGCCAGCGCCGGTGTGGACACCGGCCACAGGGGCTGCGCCTCCTGCAGCAGGGCGATCGTCGCCGGCTCGGCCAGGACGTAGCCGATCCGCAGACCCGCGAGCCCCCATGTCTTGGTCAGGCTCCGCAGCACGACGAGTCCCGGGACGTCCTGCCGGCCGCACAGGGCCTCCCGTTCGCCCGGCACGGCGTCCATGAAGGCCTCGTCGACCACCAGGGTCCGCCCGGGACGCGCCAGTTGCTCCAGCACCTCCGCGGGATGGAGCACGGACGTCGGATTGGTCGGGTTGCCGACCACCACGAGGTCCGCGTCCTCCGGAACGGCCGCCGGATCCAGCCGGAAGCCGTCCTCCGGGTGCAGCAGCACCCGCCCCACCTCGTGCCCGGCCGCACGCAACGCCGCCTCCGGCTCCGTGAACTGAGGGTGTACGACGACCGGCCGCTCCGTCGGCAGCGCCCGCGCCATCAGCACGAAGGCCTCGGCCGCCCCCGCGGTGAGCAGGACCCGCTCCTCGGGCAGCCCGTGCCGTGCGGCGACCGCCGTCCGCGCGCGCCGCCCGTCCGGATAGGCGGCGAGCGAGCCCAGCGACGCGGCTATCCGTTCGCGCAGCCAGTGAGGAGGCGTTCCGGTTCGTACGTTCACGGCGAGGTCCGTCAGATCCAGGCCACGCACTTCCGCGTCGCCGTGGTGCCGCAGATCGGGCCCGGCGCTCTCGGTGTCCTTCGTGGGGGGCAGCATGGCAGCCATGGTGAACGGCCCGGAGCCGTACGTCGACGGCGGGGTGCCGGTACGCGGACACCGGCGGGCCACCGCGCAGGTCGCCGACGCCGACTTCCTTTTGCCTACCAGGAGTTCGCCCGCACCGGCCAGAGCGGCGGCCTCCGCGACCGACGGGGTCCCCACGGCGGCGCGCGCCGCCCACGAGGGACTGGGGACGTGGACGGCGGCCAGTTCCGACGCCGTGTACGGGCGCACGGGGACCCCGAGCCGTGCCGCCGCCCCGACGATTCCCGGTTCGTCCGCCTTCGTGTCCAGGGTGGCCAGCTCCGCCACCGCGCCCGCCGGCAGGCCGGCCGCGTCCAGCGTCTCGAGGACCAGTCCCACCACCTCCTCGGCCGGCGCCCCCCGGCGGGCACCGACACCGACGACGAGCACGGCCCGGGTCATGGGCGGAGTCCTTCCGGAAGAACGCGAGAAGCGTGACGGGGGAGACGGGGGACAGGGTCTCACCGGCCCGGAACGGAGGGCCGGGGACCGCCGGTGAGGGTGGCCTGGGATGCGCGCCCCCGGGTCAATCGGCTAGCAAGAGCCCATGGCGGTATTCGTCGCGCTCGGCGCGTTCCTGATGACCCTGGCGGGGGGCTGGGCCGCGCAGCGTGTCAGCGACCGCCGCCATCTCGTACTCGGCCTCGCCGGAGGGCTGATGCTCGGCGTCGTCGGCCTGGATCTGCTGCCCGAGGCGATGAAGGCCGCGGGCGGCGAGGTCTTCGGGGTGCCCGCCGCCCTGCTGTTCTTCGTGGGCGGCTTCCTGGCGGCCCACCTCGTGGAGCGCTCGCTGGCCGTGCGGCAGGCGGCACACGGCGCGAGCGAGGAACGGGTGCCGCAGGTGGGGCTCACGGCGGCGGCCGCGATGGTGGGACACAGCCTGATGGACGGCGTCGCGCTCGGCGCCGCCTTCCAGGTCGGCGGCGGCATGGGAGCCGCCGTCGCACTCGCCGTCATCACCCACGACTTCGCCGACGGCTTCAACACCTACACGCTCACCAGCCTCTACGGGAACGCCCGCCGCAAGGCGCTCCTGATGCTGTACGCGGACGCGCTCGCCCCCGTCCTGGGCGCGGCGACCACCTTGGTGGTCACCCTTCCGGAGGAACCGCTCGGCTGCTATCTCGGCTTCTTCGGCGGGGCGCTGCTCTACCTCGCCGCAGCCGAGATCCTGCCCGAGGCGCACCATGAACACCCGGCCCGCTCCACCCTGCTGTGCACCGTCGCGGGAGTGGGCTTCATCTGGCTGGTGGTCGGCGTCGCGGGGTGACCTCATCCCCGGCACCGCTCCACGAAACGCCGCGCTACCGAGGGCGACGCCGCCCAGTGCGTGTGCACATAACTCGCGTGCACACCCCCCTGTACGAAACCCTCCACCCGCCGCTCCGGCTGATGCAGGCCCCACGCCGGGGTGGCGCCGGCCCCCGGCTCCAGCACCGTGCGGTGGAACTCGTGCCCGCGCAGCCGGGTCCCCGCCGCCGCGAGCACGCTGTCGGTGAGCGCCACGGCCTGCCGGTAGCCCAGGGTCAGCCGCCCGGACATCCGGGCCGAGGCGTCCAGCACCCCGCACATCGGACGTCCGTCCAGCTCACGGGCCAGGTAGAGCAGTCCCGCACACTCCGCGGCCACCGGGGCACCCGCCCGGGCCAGCGCGGTGACGGCCCCGCGCAGGGCCACGTTCGCCGACAGTTCCGGGGCGTACACCTCGGGGAACCCCCCGCCGATGACCAGACCCGCCGTGCCGGCGGGCAGCTCCTCGTCCCGCAGCGGATCGAAGACGGCCACCTCCGCACCGGCCGCCGTCAGCAGCTCGGCGTGCTCCGCGTACGCGAACGTGAACGCCGCGCCACCCGCCACGGCGACGACCGGCCGGGGCCCCACGACAGCCACCCGCTCCGGCTCCCAGACCTCCTCCGGCAGCACGGGAGCCGACCTGGCCAGCGCCAGCAGGGCGTCGAGATCGCAGCCTTCCCGCACCCGCTCACCCATGGCCCGTACGGCGTCCACGGCGTCCGCCTGCCGCTCGGCCACCGGTACCAGGCCCAGGTGCCGCGACGGGGTCGCCACCTGCGGGGCCCGCCGCAGCACCCCGAGTACCGGCAGCCCCGACTCGTCCAGGGCCTCCCGCAGCAGCGCCTCGTGACGGTCGGAGGCCACCTTGTTGAGGATCACCCCGCCGATCCGCACCTCCGGGTCCCAGGAGGCGAAACCGTGCACCAGGGCGGCGACGGAGCGGGACTGGGAGGAGGCGTCGACCACCAGGACGACCGGCGCCCGCAGCAGCTTCGACACCTGCGCAGTCGACGCCAGTTCCCCCTGGCCCGACGCCCCGTCGTACAGCCCCATCACGCCCTCGACGACCGCCAGTTCGCAGCCGGCCGACCCATGGGCGAACAAGGGTGCGATCAGCTCGGGGCCGCACATGTAGGCGTCGAGGTTGCGGCCCGGACGGCCGGTCGCCAGCGCGTGGTACCCGGGATCGATGTAGTCGGGGCCCACCTTGTGCGGGGACACGGCGAGGCCGCGCCCCGCGAAGGCCGCCATCAGCCCGGTGGCGACCGTGGTCTTGCCGCTGCCCGACGCCGGCGCGGCTATGACCAGACGGGGAACACTTACCACTCGATGCCCCTCTGGCCCTTCTGTCCCGCGTCCATCGGGTGCTTGACCTTCGACATGTCGGTCACCAGATCCGCGGCCTCGATCAGCTTCGCGGGGGCGTTGCGCCCGGTGATCACCACATGCTGCGCCCCCGGCCGGTTCCGCATCACCTCGACGACCTCGTCGGTGTCGATCCAGCCCCAGTGCATCGGGTACGCGAACTCGTCGAGCACGTACAGCTTGTACGTCTGCGCCGCCAGGTCGCGCTTGACCTGCTCCCAGCCCTCCCGGGCCTTCTCCTCGTTCTCCTCGTTGCCGGAGTCGCCGCGGACGCCCCGCTGCACCCACGACCAGCCCTCGCCCATCTTGTGCCAGGCGACGGTGCCGCCCTCGCCGCTCGCCCCGAGCACCCTCAGCGCGTTCTCCTCACCGACCTTCCACTTCGCCGACTTCACGAACTGGAACACCCCGATCGGCCAGCCCTGGTTCCAGGCACGCAGCGCGAGGCCGAAGGCCGCCGTCGACTTGCCCTTGCCGACACCCGTGTGGACGAAGAGGAGCGGACGGTTGCGCCGCTGACGGGTGGTGAGCCCGTCGTCCGGCACCGACACCGGCTGTCCCTGTGGCATTACGCGGCCCTCCCGGCTGCAGTGACGTCCCTGACCAGCCCGGCGATCGAGTCGGCCCGCAGCTCGTCGAGCGTGACGGCGGTACCCCCCAGATCCCGGGCGAGCTGTGCGGCGAGACCGAGGCGTACGTACCCCGACTCGCAGTCCACGACGACGGACGCCGTGCCCTCGGCGGCGTGCAGGCGCCCGGCCCGGGCCGCGAGTGCCACCGGATCGACGCCGCCGGTCGCCCGGCCGTCCGTCACCACGACCAGCAGGGCCCGCCGCGACGGGTCGCGCAGCCGCTCCACGCGCAGCACGTCGTGCGCCCTCAGCAGACCGGCGGCCAGCGGGGTACGCCCCCCGGTCGGCAGCGACTCCAGGCGGGCCGCCGCGGCGTCCACCGACGAGGTGGGCGGCAGCACCACCTCGGCGTCCCTGCCCCGGAAGGTCACCATGCCCACCTTGTCGCGCCGCTGGTAGGCGTCCAGGAGCAGCGACATGACCGCGCCCTTCACGGCGCTCATCCGCTGCCGGGCGGCCATCGATCCGGAGGCGTCCACGACGAAGAGCACGAGATTGCCCTCGCGCCCCTCCCGCGTCGCCTGCCGCAGGTCGTCCCGCCGCACGACGAGACCCCGCCCGGACCGCCCGCGCGCCCGCTGATGCGGCGCGGCGGCCCGCACGGTCGCCGCCAGGTGCAGCTTCGTCAGCGCACCCTCGGGCCGCCGCGATCCGGTGGTGCGCCCGTGTTCGGTGCGCGCCCGGGACCGCCGCCCGGCCGCTCCCTCGCCCAGGCCGGGCACGCTGAGCATCTTCGTACGGAACGGCTCGGACGCCGCCACGGGCCGCTGCTCCGCACCGCCCGGCGCGGGCTGCGCCGCCCCGTTCTCCGTAGCGCCTCGCTCACCGCTCTCCGGCCCGTCCTGCGGCCCCTGACCGCCGGTACCGGGCTCACCCCCCTGAGGGGGCACCCCACCGCCCGGCCCGCCGGGATCCGGGTCGTCGTCCCCGTCCTCCGCGCCGCCCCCGTCGGGGTCCGCGTCCCGGAGGGTGTCGTCCAGCTTGTCCTCGTCCAGCCCCGGCGCGTCGAACGGGTTGCGGCGGCGCCGGTGCGGAAGCGCCAGAAGGGCGGCCTGCCGGACGTCCTCCACGGTGACCTCCTCGCGTCCCGCCCATGCGGCAAGCGCGGTCGCCGTACGGGCCATGACGATGTCGGCCCGCATACCGTCCACCTCGAACGCCGCGCACGTCGCCGCGATCTGCCGCAGCACGCCGTCACCCAGCACCACACGGGGCAGCAGGGCCCGGGCGGCGACGATCCGCTCCCGCAGCGCGCCCTCCTCGTCCGCCCACCGGGCGGCGAAGGCGGCCGGATCGTCGTCGTAGGCGAGCCGCCGCCGCACGACCTCGACGCGCAGGTCGGTGTCGCGCGAGGCGGCGACCTCGACGGTCAGCCCGAAACGGTCGAGCAACTGCGGCCGCAGTTCCCCCTCTTCGGGGTTCATCGTCCCGACCAGCAGGAAGCGTGCCGCATGCCGTACGGAGACGCCTTCACGCTCGACGTAGGAGGCGCCCATGGCCGCCGCGTCGAGCAGCAGGTCCACCAGGTGGTCGTGGAGGAGGTTGACCTCGTCCACGTACAGGATCCCCCGGTGCGCGTCCGCGAGGAGCCCCGGCTCGAAGGCCTTCACGCCCTCCGAGAGGGCCCGCTCGATGTCGAGGGCGCCCACCAGACGGTCCTCCGACGCGCCCACCGGCAGTTCCACGGTCCGCGCGGGCCGTGACACACCGGTGCCGATGTCATGGGGCCCGTCCGGACAGGCGGGGTCGGGCGCGGCCGGATCGCAGGAGAACCGGCACCCGGCCACCACCGCGACCTCCGGCACGAGAGCGGCGAGGGCGCGCACGGCGGTCGACTTGGCCGTGCCCTTCTCCCCCCGCACGAGCACCCCGCCGACGGCCGGACTGACGGCGTTGAGCAACAGCCCGAGCCGCAGGTCGTCCTGCCCGACGATGGCGGTGAAGGGATACGGCGTACTCACGGAGCCTCCTCGTTCACGGAAAGATCAGTCCCGACCACCCCGGACCCCACGTCCCGGGCCGGTCCCAGCCGCGCTACGGCGCCGCCCGCATCCGGGGCGACCGCGGGCCCGGGTTCCGCCGGGTCCGCGTCCCGGGCCGTCGCGGCCGTCGCGGCCGTCACGCCCGCGACCCGGGCCGATCCCGGCCCGTCCGGCGGTCGAGGACCGGGGCCCGGGGCGGAGCCCCGGATGCGGGAAGGGGCGGGGCGGGCAGGAAGGCCCGCCGAACCCACCACGGCAGAACCCCCGCCGACCGGACCCCCGGCCCCCGCGCCCGGGGCCTCCGGAGCCTGCGGCGCCCCCGGCGCCAGGAACGGCAGCCCGTCCGGCGCACCCCCCTCGATCAGCCGCCACAGGGCGTCCGTGTCCGCGAACTCCTCGATCAGATCGCCCAGCCGGTCCAGCTGTTCCTCCCGCAGCACCCCGAAACTCGTGTCCGGGGCCGGTACGAACCGCCGCCCCGAAGCCCGCGCCACCTCCAGCAGGAACGCCCGCCGGAACGCGTCGCTCTCCAGCGACCCGTGCCAGTGCGTCCCCCACACCGCACCCACCCGGCATCCGTCCAGGAACGGTTCACCGCCGCGCACGTCGGCGATCCCGTGGTGGATCTCGTACCCCTCCACCGTCTCCCCGAGAGCCGTACCGACCGGCCGGGCCAGCACCTTCTCCCGCCCGAACCTGACCCGTACCGGCAGCACTCCGAGCCCCTCGACCAGCCCCGCCCGCGACTCCACGTCGTCCTCGACGCTCTCGCCCAGCACCTGGAACCCGCCGCAGATGCCCAGCACCGGACGCCCCTCCGCGGCCCGCCGACGCAGCGCGTCGGCCAGCCCCCGCTCCCGGAGCCAGGCGAGGGCCTTCACGGTGCCCCGCGTACCGGGCACGATCACCAGGTCCGCGTCGGTGAGCTCCTCCGGCCGGTCCACGAACCGGACCACCACACCCGGCTCCGCCGCCAGCGCGTCCACATCGGTGAAGTTGGACATCAGGGGCACGGCGCACACCGCGACCCGCAGCACGTCCCGGCCGTGCGGCGGCGCCACCACGGATTCCCGCACCGCGCCGCGCATCGACACGCGCAGCCCGTCCTCCTCGTCGATGCCCAGTCCGTGCGTGTACGGCAGCACCCCGTAGGTACGCCGTCCCGTGAGCCCGTACAGCATGTCCAGTCCCGGCTCCAGCAGCGAGACGTCCCCCCGGAACTTGTTGACCAGGTAGCCGGCGACCAGCGACTGGTCCTCGGCGCTCAGCAGGGCCGTCGTACCGAAGAACGACGCGAAGACGCCCCCGCGGTCGATGTCACCGACGACGAGCACGGGGAAGCGCGCGGCCCGCGCGACGCCCATGTTCACGATGTCCGTGCGGCGCAGGTTGATCTCCGCCGGGCTGCCGGCCCCCTCGCAGATCACGGCGTCGTACGTGCCCCGCAACTGCTCCAGACAGTCCACGACCGTCCCGAACAGGGCTTCCTGACGCCCCCCGTGGTAACCGCGCGCACTCATCTCGCCGACCGGTCTCCCCATCAGGACGACCTGGCTGGACCGGTCGCCCCCGGGCTTGAGCAGCACCGGGTTCATCAGCGCGGACGGCTCCACCCGGGCGGCCTGTGCCTGCATCGCCTGGGCCCGGCCGATCTCCGCGCCCTCGCGGGTGACGAACGAGTTCAGCGACATGTTCTGCGCCTTGAACGGCGCGACCTTCACCCCGCGGCGCACCAGCCACCGGCAGATCCCTGCCGTGACGACGCTCTTGCCCGCGTCCGAGGTGGTTCCCGCGACCAGCAGTCCGCCGCTCATGCCCGGCGCCTCCGTCCTGCGGCCAGCCGCCCGGCCACGCACACGCCGAGGGCCAGCACACTCACCCGGCGCGACAGCCGCACCGCACGTTCGATGTCCGCCACCCGCACGTCGCGGCCCTTCTCCCCGTTGAGTACGGGCCGGTGCTCGACCCGTCCGCCGTACGCGAGGGTCCCGCCCAGCCGTACGCCGAGCGCGCCCGCGAACGCGGCCTCCACCGGCCCCGCGTTGGGGCTCGGGTGCCGGCCGGCGTCGGCCCTCCAGGCGTGCACGGCCTCGCGGGGCCGCCCCCCGGCCACCACGGCGAGCACGGCGGTGAGGCGGGCGCCGGGCCAGCCGGCCAGGTCGTCCAGCCGTGCCGAGGCCCAGCCGTAGCGCCGGTGGCGCGGCGACCGGTGGCCGACCATGGCGTCGAGGGTGTTGACGGCCCGGAACGCGGCCAGTCCGGGGACGCCGCCCAGGGCGCCCCACACCAGGGCGCCCACCACGGCGTCGGAGGTGTTCTCGGCGACCGACTCCACCACGGCGCGGGCGATCTGCTGCCCGTCGAGCGCGTGCGGGTCCCGGCCGCACAGGTGCGGCAGCCGCTGCCGGGCCGTACCGAGGTCACCGGCGGCGAGGGCGTCCCCGACCGCCCGGGCCTCACGGCCCAGCGAGGTGCCCCCGACGACGGACCAGGTGACGGCGGCGGTCAGCGCCACGGCGGCGGCAGGGCGGCCCCGCACGGCACGGGCGGCGAGGGCGGCGGCACCCGCGGCGCCACCGGCGCAGACGAGCGTGTGCAGGGCGCCCCAGCCGCGGTGATCGCGCCACAGCCGGCTCTCGACAGCCGCCGCGGCCCGCCCGAAGGCGGCGACGGGGTGACCCCGGCGGGGATCACCGAGCAGCAGGTCGCCGATCAGACCGGCGGTGGCGCCGTACGCGAAGATGCGGTCGGCTCGCACGGGTCAGCCGGCCGTCGCGCCTCGGAGGACCGGGGACCGGGGGAAAGGGGGAGCAGCGACCGACAGACGGCAGCCGGGCATGGCATATGTCCTCACTCAGGGTCCGCGCCCTGGTTCGACGTGACCGGCGACGAGAGTCTCCTGGCTCCCGGATCCGCAGTTCCCCCGGCCTTCCAGTCCGCGGTGGCGGACCGTGACTTCCGTGTGGGGGACTGCTCCCCGGTGACAGTGGCGGGACCGCGCCGGATTCGCACCGGCTTCCTCTGCTGTCGCCGTACATGGCCACGGCAGTCCACCATGTCCCGCGAACGCCCGTCAACCTGCCGCTGACCTGCGAGGCTGCGGAAGCGCCCGGACGCACAGCGGGCCGGACACACGGGTGGTGTGTCCGGCCCGGGGTCGGGTGCGGGAGGTCAGGCCACGATCAGATAGATCCCGTACGCCACCGCCGCCGCGCACAGCGCGAAGCAGGCGTAGGCCCCGAAGCGTGCGGGAGCACCGGAACCGCCGTTCCCCGCCGCCGTGGGCGCCTGCTTGGCGAGGCCCACGATGCCGAGGGTGAAGAGGCCCACCAGCGCGACGGTGACCACGAGGCTGACGCCGAAGACGGAGGCGAGGGCTGCCCAGTCGATGTTCATGCGGATCTGTCCTTACACCGTGGCCGGTCGGGCCGGGTCGGCCGGAACCTCGGCCGCCTGGGCCGGGGCCGGGATGGTGGTCTTGAGGTCCGGGACGATGCCGGCGGGCGGCGGGCTGACGGCCGCCATGGCGGTGGTGACGATCCCCGCCGGCTCGGCGTCCGGCATGTTGACGTTGGTGTGGTCGACCGGCTTGCGGCGCGACAGCAGCCAGATCGCACCGGAGCCCGCGACGAGGAGCACCGCGACGACACCGACGCCCCAGCCGCCCTGCTTGGTGAGGAACTCGGCGCCCGCGCCGACCAGGCCCGCGGCCGGCAGGGTCAGGCCCCAGGCGACGAACATCCGGGTGGCGGTGGACCAGCGGACCACGCCTCCCTTGCGTCCGAGGCCGGCACCCATCACCGCGCCGGAGCAGGACTGGGTGGTGGAGAGGGAGAAGCCGAGGTGCGAGGAGGCCAGGATGACCGTGGCCGCACTGGTCTGGGCGGCGAAGCCCTGCGGCGGCCTGAGCTCGGTAAGGCCGCTTCCCATGGTGCGGATGATGCGCCAGCCGCCGAGGTAGGTGCCCAGTGCGATGGCGACACCGGCGGCGCAGATGACCCAGACCGGCGGGTTCGCACCGGGGGACAGGACCCCACCGGTGACCAGGGCCAGGGTGATGATGCCCATCGTCTTCTGCGCGTCGTTGGTGCCGTGGGCGAGCGAGACGAGACCGGCCGAGGCGATCTGGCCTGCCCGGTAGCCCTTGGCGGTCGACTTCAGCTGCGCCTCGTCGGTGATCTTCCGGTTGAGGCGGTACGTCAGCCTCGTGGCCAGCAGCGCGGCCAGACCGGCGACGACGGGGGCGGCGATCGCGGGCAGCAGGACCTTGGTGACGACGGTCCCGCCGTTGATCGAGGACCAGCCGGCCGACATCACCGCGGCGCCGATCAGACCGCCGAAGAGCGCGTGGGAGGAACTGGAGGGCAGGCCGACCAGCCAGGTCAGCAGATTCCACAGGATGGCGCCGACGAGCGCCGCGAAGATGACCTCGGTTCTGAGGCCGTCCTCGTTGACGATCCCGCCCGAGATCGTCTTGGCGACCTCCACGGACAGGAACGCGCCGACCAGGTTGAGAGCGGCGGACATGGCCACCGCTGTCTTGGGCTTGAGGGCGCCGGTCGAGATGGTGGTGGCCATCGCGTTGGCGGTGTCGTGGAAACCGTTCGTGAAATCGAACACGAGAGCCGTCACGATCACGATCGCGAGCAGCAGCGTGATGTGTTCCATTTACCCAGGCAATCGTTCGACGTCATTGGCTCGTGGAACGTAAGCAACCTGGATGAACGGAAGGTGAACTGAGCAGGGCGGCACGGTGACCCCAACCGTGCGCACCCGTTCCGCTTGTGTGCGTGCGAGGTGGCCCGGTACTCCCGCGGCGGTGCGAGGAGCGGCCTCACGGCGTGTGGGCGGACGCGTGACGTGCCCGGCGCACGAGGCCGGGGAGACTTCGGTCACCTCCCCGCAGTGGTGCCCGTGACCCGGGCGCCCCTTCGTGCGGCCCCGGCCGGGGTGGGCCCGCGTGCCGTGGCACCGCGCCTCGCCCCGGGGCCGTGGAGCCTTCCCCGGCCACCCGGCCTCGCTCGTGCCCGGACGTCATGGGGGGCCTGCCCGGTCCCGTGCCCCCGGGGAAGCGCGGCACCGGCCCCGGCCCCGACCGCCCCGGAGGGCCCGAGGGCCGGCACGCGCTTCCCGGTGGACCGGCGCACGGCCTCGGACCCGGCGCTTCGCACGGCGGAGGGGCGTCCAGGCGCCGGATGCGTGGGGCGTGATGCAGTGGTGCAGGCGGACGGTCCGGTGACGCGGCCCGGCCCCGCACCGGTCGTCGCGCGCCCGCCGGGACGTGCGGGACGACCCCCTTAGGACGTGTGTCGAAAGTAGCGTCGTCTGCCCGGAGGGCAGGCCCGGCGGCGTCCGGTGCGTGCGATCGCAAGGCGGAGGGTCGCCTCGATACCGGTGTATCGGGGCGATCCCGACAACGCCGCGAGGGCGCGTGCCAGGCGTCGCCGGGCAGACGGGACTTTCGAAACGCGCCCTAGGATCACCCGCATGAGCGACCACGATCAGGACGCGATCGGACAGGCGTGGGAAGCCGTTCTCGCGACGGCCCGCAGGACGGCCGCCGAGGGTCTGGTCGTCGGTACCTCGGGCAACGTCTCCGCACGGGTCGGCGACCTCGTCCTGGTCACCCCCAGCGCGGTGCGCTACGAGCGGCTCGGCCCCGGGGACGCGGTCGGCGTCGACCTCGGCGGCCGCCGGGTGTTCGGCGACCTCCCCCCGACCAGCGAGCTCCCGCTCCACCTGGCGGTGTACCGCAACACCCCCGCCGCCGCCGTGGTGCACACCCACGCGGTGCACGCCACGGCCGTCTCCACCCTCGTCACGGAGGTCCCTGCGGTGCACTACGCCGCAGCGATGCTCGGCGGTCCCGTCCGCACCGCGCCCTACGCCCGCTACGGCACCCGGGAACTCGCCGACGGCATGCTCGCCGCGCTGCGCGACCGCACCGGCTGCCTCCTGCGCAACCACGGGACCGTCACCTACGGCGCCACCCTCGACGAGGCCTACGACCGCACCGCCCAGCTCGAATGGATGTGCAGGCTCTGGCTCACCGCCAGTTCCGTGCCCGGCCGCAGCCCCAGCCTGCTCTCCCCGGCCCAGCTGCACGAGGCGCGGGAAGCGCTGAAGGGGTACGGCGGGCCGGGCTGAGACCCGCCTCCGTCACCGTACGGTCCCCGCCGGGTTGGCAGGCCGCCCCGCACCCTGGAGACTGAAGCCGTGCGCCCGGCAACAGCGACGGCAGCGGCCGTCACCACGATCCTCGGCGCCGGCGCGGCAGCGGTCGCAGCCGGCCGGTACGCCAGCGACACCGCCCTCGGGGCGTCGTCACGGGCCTTCCCCGCCGACCGCAGACTCACCGTGCACGCCGCGACGGCCGATCAGGTCACCCTGACCCGCTCCTTCCCCGCGCTGCGCCCCGGTACGTACGGCCTGGTGGGCCGTGGTGTCCACGCGGTCGTCGGCCCCGTCCTCGAACAGGCGCCGCACGTCTCCGCCGACACCGTCGTCCGCGGACTGGAACGCGTGACCAGCGGCACCCTGCGCCCCGGGGCCAGGGTCCGCCTCACCCCGGAACTCCACACCGGGGACCCGCTCACCGCCCTGGGCCTCGCGTACAAGGAGGTCGAGATCCCGGGCGAGCTGGGCAACCTCCCCGCCTGGTACCTGCCCGGGGCCCGCGACACCTGGGTGATCACCGTGCACGGCCTCGGCACCACCCGGGAACACCCCATGAACGTGCTGGGCTTCCTGCGGGACCAGCAGATCCCGGTACTCGACATCGCCTACCGCGGCGACGCCGGCGCACCCCGCTCCCCGGACGGGCTCTCCCACCTCGGCGAGTCCGAGTGGCGCGACCTCGACGCGGCCATCCGCCACGCCGTCCGCTACGGGGCCGAGAGAGTCGTCGTCCACGGCTGGTCGTCCGGCGCGTCGATGGCGCTGCACGCGGCCGTCAACTCCGCGCTGCGCGACCGCATCAGCGGTCTGGTCCTCGACTCCCCGGTCCTGGACTGGCGGCGCACCCTGCGCGCCCTGGCCGCGGCCCGGGGCGTCCCCGCAGCCCTGCTGCCCCTCGCCGTCCGGGCGGCCCAGGGACAGACGGGGCTGTACGGCGCCCCGCTCCTGGACACCTCGCTGCCCACCGCTCTGCGGGCCCCGACGCTGATCTTCCACGGCCCCGGAGACACCCTGGCCCCCTGGCAGCCGTCCCGCGAACTCGCCCGCCGCCGCCCCGACCTGGTGGCCCTGCACGCCGTACCGGAGGCTCCGCATGCGGCGATGTGGAACGCCGACCCGGCGGGCTACGAGGAGACCCTCCGGCGCTTTCTCACGCCCTTGATGTGAGCTGATGGGTGGGAACGGGCCGGTTGGTGACCGGACCGGAAACCCCGCCGTACCCCGGCGATCCGGCTTCCGTTTGGGCTTTCGGGCCGTCAGGGGCAAGACTGCTCCCCGTGACGTCCCGTAACCCGCGCGACTCCAGGCTGCGACTTGTCCGCCCGCGACCCCTTGCCACTGCCCGCAAGGCCGTGACCACCCGGCGCACCAGGCCGGCCCCCCGCCCACCCGAGGGCACCCCGCCCCCCGCGGAACTGGCACGCCAGGCCCGGGCCGTGCTCGCCGATGCCGTACGGATCGCCCACTGGGCCGCGGACGGGGAGAGTCCGGGAACCGTCCCCCTCGCCGCCCAGGCCCTCCAGCGCGCCGCGGCGGCCCTGGAACTCTCCCCGGCCCAGGTGCAGACCGGCTGGGACCGGGCACGGCTCGCCGGGCTCATCGAGCTGCACGGCGACACCGCCCGCCCCGGCTGGCGGCTGCGTGCCTGGGACCGCGACGACTCGGCCGTGCTCCGCGGCTGGGTCGCGCTCTTCGACGCCTGGTCGCTGGTCCACGCCGCCCCGGACGGCATGGAGACCACCGCCGTCGCCGAAGCCGTCGAGGCCGTGCCCCAGGTGCTCTCCCTGCTCCAGCTCTCGGCGGGCCCCGTCACCGTGCCCGCGCTCCTCGACCTCCTCGGCCAGCGGGTCGCGGAACTCCGCGAGGAACGGTGCGAGGTGCCGTACGGGCCGCCCCAGCCGACGACGGGCGCGGCGCCCGGCCGCTCCGAGGACCTGAACGCCGTCCTCCTCGACTGGGCGCTCGAGGGGCTCGCCGCCGTCGGCGCCCTCACGCTCGGCGCCGGACACGCCACCCTCACCCCCCTGGGCAACTGGGCGGTCTGGGTCAAGCTGGAACAGATCTGCGTCGCGGCCCAGAGCCCGGCCGGCAACATCGAGCAGTCCGCCGCGGACATGCTGCTCGGCTGCGCGCGGCTCACCCCCGGGCCCGCCCGGGCCGAATACCGTGCCTGGCTGGCGGCCCGGCCCGTCGGCAGCGCGGTCGCCGAACTCCTCGCCGTCGCCCGGGGCGAGGACGCCCTCCTGCGCGGGCTCGCCTTCGAGGCGCTCCGCGTCGTGGGCGCCCCCGCCGAGCCCGTCGTGCGCTCCGTCGTCACCGAGACCCCGCTGCGGCCGTACGCGCTGCTCTGGCTCGCCGAGTACGAGGGCGCCGATCCGGACGACGCCCAGGACGTCCTCAGCCGCGAGGAGGCCACCTGGCTCTGGGTGGACACCGCGGCGGCCGTGGCCGACCACGGCGAGACGGGGCTGCTCGTACGCCACCTCGACTCCGCGGTGCAGGGCACCGTCCCGGCGCTGCTGGACGAGGTCAGGGCCATCGGTCATCCGCGCACCGTCCAGGTGCTGGTGGCGCTGGCCGCGGCCCACCCGGACCCGGCGCTCGCCAAGGCGGTCCGTCGCGCCGCCTTCCAGGTGCACACCGGCGGGGTCTGAGGGCTGCCGTCCGGATCAGGCCGGGCTCCGGCCGGCCCGTCCGGACGGAAGCCTCCCCGAGGGCTGCCCCGCCGGAGCGCCCGGCGACGCGGTCAGCCCGCGGACCCCGGGGCGTACGTCCCGAACGTCCACACGTTGCCCTCCGCGTCGCGCGCCATGAAGTCCCGCGACCCGTAGTCCTGGTCGGTGGGCGGCATGAGGATCTCCACGCCGTGCTCCACGGCCCGCGCGTGGTGCTCGTCCACCTCGTCCACGACGACGTACACCCCCGAGGGCCCCGCGTCGGCCATCGCCTTCGCGAAGACGCCCTCGTGGCCCTTGGAGCCGATCATCACCCTGCCGTTCCCGCAGGACAGCTCGGCGTGCAGGACCTTGCCGTCCCCGCCCTCGTAGACCGCTTCCTCCGTGAAGCCCAGGCCCTGCGTCAGTGTCCTGATCGCCGCCCTCGCGTCCTCGTACAGGATCGTCGGGTAGATCGTCGGCATACCGTCCACACCTGCCATCGCGCTCACCTCGTCCCGGCCTCGTTCGCCGCTCGTAGTGATCTGCGTCTCAGTCTTCCACCGGACCTACCGCGACGCGCCCCCGGAGGGACGGCCGCCGGCCACGGACGACGGCCCCGAGGCGGGCGGGGAGCACGGGAAAAGCCGGTGGACACCGCCAGTAGACTGAGTCCCATGGCAATTCTCCTTGTGCATTGAGTAACGGCGTCGAGTCGTGCGTTCCCAGCTGTCCCTCCGCCGCCCCTACGCCCTGGAGTCTTACCCGTGATCACCGCTTCCGGCATCGAGCTGCGTGCCGGCGCCCGCATCCTCATCGAGTCCGCCTCCTTCCGCATCGCCAAGGGTGACCGCATCGGCCTGGTCGGCCGCAACGGCGCGGGCAAGACCACCCTCACCAAGTGCCTCGCCGGAGAGGGAACCCCGGCCGGCGGCACCATCACGCGCAGCGGAGAGGTCGGCTACCTCCCGCAGGACCCCCGCACCGGCGACCTCGACGTCCTCGCCCGCGACCGCATCCTCTCGGCCCGCGGGCTCGACGAGACGCTGCGGAAGATGCGCGAGAACGAGGAGCGCATGGCGAACGGCAAGGGCGCCACCCGCGAGAAGGCGATGAAGAAGTACGAGCGCCTGGAGACGGAGTTCCTCACCAAGGGCGGGTACGCCGCCGAGGCCGAGGCCGCCACCATCGCCGCCGCGCTCAGTCTTCCGGACCGGGTGCTCGGCCAGCCCCTGCACACGCTCTCCGGCGGTCAGCGCCGCCGCGTCGAGCTGGCCCGCATCCTGTTCTCCGACGCCGACACGCTGCTCCTGGACGAGCCCACCAACCACCTGGACGCGGACTCCATCGTCTGGCTGCGCGACTACCTCAAGTCCTACCGCGGCGGCTTCGTCGTGATCTCCCACGACGTCGAGCTCGTCGAGACGGTCGTCAACAAGGTCTTCTACCTCGACGCCAACCGCGCCCAGATCGACATCTACAACATGGGCTGGAAGCTCTACCAGCAGCAGCGCGAGGCGGACGAGAAGCGCCGCAAGCGCGAGCGCCAGAACGCCGAGAAGAAGGCCGCGGCCCTCAACTCGCAGGCCGACAAGATGCGTGCCAAGGCCACCAAGACCGTCGCCGCCCAGAACATGGCCAAGCGGGCCGAGCGCCTGCTCTCCGGCCTGGAGGCCGTCCGGGTCTCCGACAAGGTGGCCAAGCTCCGCTTCCCCGAGCCGTCCCCGTGCGGCAAGACGCCCCTGATGGCCGAGGGCCTCTCCAAGTCCTACGGCTCGCTCGAGATCTTCACCGATGTGGACCTGGCCATCGACAAGGGCTCCCGCGTGGTCATCCTCGGCCTCAACGGCGCGGGCAAGACCACCCTGCTGCGCCTGCTCGGCGGCGCGGAGAAGCCCGACACCGGCCAGATCATCGAGGGCCACGGCCTCAAGCTCGGCTACTACGCCCAGGAGCACGAGACCCTGGACCCGGAGCGCACCGTCCTGGAGAACATGCGCTCAGCCGCGCCCGACCTCGATCTCGTCGAGGTCCGCAAGACGCTGGGGTCGTTCCTCTTCTCCGGCGACGACGTCGACAAGCCCGCCGGGGTGCTCTCGGGCGGCGAGAAGACCCGGCTCGCCCTGGCGACCCTGGTGGTCTCCTCGGCCAACGTCCTGCTGCTGGACGAGCCGACGAACAACCTCGACCCGGCCAGCCGCGAGGAGATCCTCGGCGCGCTGCGCACCTACAAGGGCGCCGTCGTCCTCGTCACCCACGACGAAGGCGCGGTCGAGGCACTCCAGCCCGAGCGGATCATCCTGCTGCCCGACGGGGTCGAGGACCTGTGGGGTGCGGACTACCGGGACCTGGTGGCCCTCGCCTGACCCGGCCCGCCGACCCGGTGATCCACCACGCCTGGATCATTCGGCCCATGCGTGATCCTTCATCTGGGTGAGCGGCTCTCGTACCCCGGCGCGGCGCCCGGCAGATGTCTGCCGGGCGCCCCTCTGTGCGGCCTCCACGCGGGCACGGCTCTGACCTGGCCGTTCTCTCCGGCAGCGGCTCCCGGAGCCCGCCCGCACCTACGGAGGGTGGCGTTCCGTTTGTGTCGGCCCGCGCCCGGACGGTGAAACCGCTCGTGCGGACCTTGCCGAATGGGTGGCCAGGAAGCCCGGTAGGGGTGATCATGAGAGTCCAGAGCGCACTTCCTTGAGGAGGCACGGGTGGCCGAGACTCTGAAGAAGGGCAGCCGGGTTACCGGCGCCGCGCGTGACAAGCTCGCGGCAGACCTGAAGAAGAAGTACGACTCCGGTGCGAGTATCCGGGCGCTGGCCGAGGAAACGGGCCGCTCCTACGGATTCGTCCACCGGATGCTCAGCGAGTCCGGAGTCACGCTGCGGGGACGCGGCGGGGCGACTCGGGGCAAGAAGGCCGCTTCGGCCTGACGGCGGGCGTGGTCCGCCGGCCGTTCGCCGGCCCCGGGGCTCACCGGAACACCGGGTGGCCACCCGGCCGACCGAGAGGTCGTCCGGGTGGTTACTGTTCAGTTACTTGCCAGTAAGTGCTGACTGCTCCCGATCCGGAGGCGCTCCATGACCTCGCTCGACCCCGTGCTCGACAAGGACGGCGTACGGCTCACCGTCGAAGACGCGGTGGCCACGGTGACGCTCACCAACCCGGCCAAGCGCAACGCTCAGTCTCCCGCTCTGTGGCGGGCGTTGGCAGAGGCCGGGCGGGTGCTCCCCGGCACCGTGCGCGTCGTGGTGCTGCGCGGCGAGGGCACGTCCTTCTCCGCCGGCCTCGACCGGCAGGCGTTCACCCCCGAGGGGTTCGACGGCGAGCCGTCCTTCCTCGACATGGCGCGCGGTTCGGAGGCCGCACTCGACGCGACCATCGCCGCGTACCAGGAGGGGTTCACCTGGTGGCGGCGCAACGACATCGTGTCGATCGCGGCTGTCCAGGGACACGCGATCGGTGCCGGCTTCCAGCTCGCCCTCGCCTGCGACCTGCGGATCGCGGCCGACGACGTGCAGTTCGCGATGCGCGAGACCAGCCTCGGCCTCGTCCCCGACCTCACGGGCACCCACCCCCTGGTGGGCCTCGTGGGGTACGCCCGCGCGCTCGAGATCTGCGCCACCGGCCGCTTCGTGCACGCGGAGGAGGCCGAGCGCACCGGCCTGGCCAACCTGGTGGTCCCCGCCGATCAGCTCGACGCGGCCGTCCGTGACCTGGCCGCCGCCCTGCTGGCCGCCCCGCGCGACGCGGTGGTGGAGACCAAGGCCCTGCTCGGCGGCGCCCACGCGCGCACGTACGAGGAGCAGCGCGCCGCCGAGCGCGCCGCCCAGGGCCGCCGGCTGCGCGACCTCGCCGGCGTCACCGACTGAGCCCGCCGTGACCGGACCCGCCCCGGGCGGGTCCGGTCACGTCCGGGCGGGACCCACCACGGCCGTGACGAGCACGGCGACGGTGGGACGGCCTTCCACCGTCCCGGACACCGCCTCGCGGACCGCGCGGGCCACGTCGAGCGCCCTGCGGTCGCCTGCCGTGGCCAGCTCCACCCGGACGTGACCGGGGGCGGAGTGCACCGCGCTGCCCAGCTCCCGGGTGAGGGAGACGACCCCGGGGACCCGGGCGGCAGCCCGCCCCGCCGGCCCGTCCGGTTCGGCGGGGCGCACCTCGGCCCGCCGCGGCCCGGCCGGCCCGGGCTCCTCCTCCAGCAGATCCGTCACCCGCAGATCCACCGCGTCGACCACCAGGCCGAGCCGTTCGGCCGCCGCCGCCAGCAGCGCCGCCCGCAGTGCGGCGGCGGTGGCGGGCAGCGGCCGCGCCACCGTCGCCGCGAAACCCGCCTCGATCCGCAGCGGCCCCGGGGGGAGCGCGCTCGGCGGCCCCGGTACCACCGGCTCGGTCGCGCCGTCCGCTTCCGCGGGGGCGATCCGCAGCTGCCCGAGCACCGCCCCCGAACCGGCCGTGGCGTCCCGCAGCACCTCCGTCGCCGCCCGCTCCGCGATCCAGGACCCGTCGGCGGGGCCGCCCAGGGGGAGCAGCCGGCCCAGGCCGAGCCGTTGGCGTACCGCGGCGGTCCATCCGTCGGCCCGGTGGGGGCCCTCAGCCGTTGTCATTGCCCCAGCCTGCCGTATCGGTGGCGCGGAACGGGGCAAGCGCACTTAATGTGGGCACCGTAAGTCCAACCCTGCCCCCTCGAAGGGAAGAGCGGCGATGACGGAGAGCCCGCAGCGGAACCGGTCTGACGACCCCGGCAGCGTGTCCGGCGGGGAGGACAGCCGTCAGCACCAGCTCGCCAAGCGAGGCGGGGGAGCCCCCGCCACCCGTGGCCGTACCACCGTCGCCGACGGTGTGGTCGAGAAGATCGCCGGAATGGCGGCCCGTGACGTCGGTGGTGTCCACGCGATGGGCAGCGGCATGTCGCGTACGTTCGGCGCCGTACGCGACCGTGTGCCGGGGGGCGGCAAGTCCGTGACCCGTGGCGTCAAGGCCGAGGTCGGCGAATCGCAGACCGCCCTCGACCTCGAGATCGTCGTGGAGTACGGCGTGTCGATCTCGGACGTCGCCGGCGAGGTCCGGGAGAACGTCATCGCGGCGGTCGAGCGCATGACCGGCCTCGAGGTCGTCGAGGTCAACATCGCCGTCAGCGACGTCAAGCTCCCCGACGAGGAGGACGACGAGGACCAGTCCGGGTCACGCGTGCAGTAGTCCTCGTCCCCGAGGCAGTTGAGGAGCACAGATGAGCATGGCTGTGGTCGGCCTGATCGCCGGCATGGCGCTCGGCTTCGCCGGGTATTTCGGCGGGTTCGGCGCGTTCCTGCTGGTCGCCGCGCTGGGGGCCGTCGGCTTCGTCGCCGGCCGCTTCCTGGACGGCGACCTGGAGCCCGGCGACTTCTTCCGGAGTCGCGAGCGCGGCGACCGGCGACGGTGACGGCGGTGTCGGACCGGGTCGCCGCCGCGGGCCGCGGGGAGACCCGGATCGCCGACCGGGTCGTGGCCAAGATCGCGGCGCAGGCCGCCAGGGAGGCGGTCGCCGAGCCGCCCGGAGGCGGGAGGCCTCCGCGTGCCACGGTCACCGTGCACCGCGAGTCCGCCCGGGTACGCGTCAGCCTCGAACTCGGCTATCCGGGTGACATCGGCCGCCAGTGCGGGGCCGTGCGTCACCATGTCGCCGAGCGGGTAAGGGAACTGGCGGGGATGGAGGTGCCCGACGTGTCGGTGCGGGTCGAGCGGCTGCACCTCACGGAAGCGGGCGCCGCCCCGGAGGGGAGCACGAGATGAGCGAACCCCAGGAGCCGCCGGACAGCACGCAGCGCCTGCCCACGACCGGGCCGGCGGCGTCCGGCGCCGTACTCGACACGGTCCGGACCGGGTCGGGCTCGACCCACGAACCCGCGACCCCGACCGAGCGGACCGGCGGCCGGGCAGGCCGCTTCTGGTCCGCACGGAGGGTTCCCGCCGCCCTGGTCGCCCTGCTGGTCGTCGCGGGCGCCGGACTCCTGCTCTACGACGTCGCGGCGGTACGGACCGGCCACCCCGGCATGCGGTGGCGGCGTTCGCTCGCCGACGACCTGGCGAGCCGTCACCTCGACGACGTATGGGTGCTGACGGGCTCGGCGGTGGCGGCGGCCCTGGGCCTGTGGCTGCTGCTCCTCGCGCTGACCCCCGGCCTGCGCGCGCTGCTGCCGATGCGACGCGACCACCCCGGGGTACGGGCCGGACTCGACCGCTCCGCGGCTGCCATGGTCCTGCGCGACCGGGCCGCCGAGGTGCCCGGGGTGCAGTCCGTACGCGTGCGGATGCGGCGGCGCAGGGCGACCGTGCGTGCCGTCTCCCACTTCCGTGAACTCGACGACGTACGGGGCGACCTGGACACCGCCGTGGGCACGGGCATCAGGGATCTGGGCCTGGCGCGGCCGCCCGGCCTGTCCGTCCATGTCCGCCGCCCTGCGAAGAAGAGGTGAGGCACGTGATCGCGACCGTCAACCGGGTCCTGCTGGGCCTGGCCGGAGTGATCCTCCTCGTCGTCGGCGGCTCCGTCCTCGCCACGGGGCTCGGCGTGTCCGTGCCCTCCTGGTGGCCCTTCGACGGCCGGAACGACGTGCTGCTCAGCCGGGCCGACCGTTACCGCTGGCGGGACGAGGGCTGGTGGTGGCCGACCGTCATCGCGGTCCTCGCCGTCCTGGTGCTCCTCGCCCTGTGGTGGCTGCTGGCCCAGCTGCGGCGCGCGCGCCTCGCCGAGGTGCTGGTGGACAGCGGGGACGGCGAGGGCGCCCTGCTCAGGGGCAGGGCCCTGGAGGGCGTGCTCGGGGACGAGGCCGGTGCGATGGACGGGGTGTCCGACGCCAAGGTCGCGCTGATTGGCCGGCGGACCGCCCCGCGGGCCCGTGTCCGCCTGCTGCTGGAGCCGCACGCCGCCCCGGAGCAGGCGCTGCGCGGCCTGTCCGAGGGGGCGCTGTACCACGCGCGCACCTCGGCGGGCCTGGACGAGCTGCCGGCCGAGGTCCGCCTCAAGGCCGTCAAGCACCGTGCGCATCGGGTGAACTGACGGCCCGCCGGTCAGAATCCGTGCCGGGCGCCGCCGTCGACGGGCACCATGATGCCCGTCAGGTAGGAGGCGGCGGGGGAGAGCAGGAAGGCCGAGGTCTTCCCGAACTCCTCCGGGGTGCCGTAGCGGCGCAGCGGGATGCGGGCCTCGTTGGCCGTGCGGGAGGCCTCCGCGTCGCCCGACAGGGCGTCCAGTTCGCGCACCCGGTCGGTGTCGATCCTGGACGGCAGCACCCCGACGACCCGGATGCCGCGCGGGCCCAGTTCGTCGGCGAGGGACTTGGCGAAGCCGGCGAGACCGGGACGCAGACCGTTGGAGATGGTCAGACCGGCGATCGGCTCGTGCACCGACCCGGACAGCACGAAGCCGATGACGCCGCCCTCGCCCAGTTCGGCGGCGGCCGTGCGGGCCAGGCGTACGGCACCGAGGAAGACCGACTCGAAGGCGGAGTGCCACTGCTCGTCGGTGTTGTCCGCGACGAAGCCGGGGGCCGGACCGCCGACGCTGATGAGGATGCCGTCCAGCCGGCCGAACCGTTCCTTCGCGGCATCGACGAGACGCCGGGCCGCCTCCGGGTCGCCGTTGTCGGCGGCGAGGCCGGCCGCGTCCGGCCCGAGTTCACCGACGGCCGCCGCGACGCTCTTCTCGTCCCGGCCGGAGATGATCACCTTCGCGCCGTCGGCGACGAGGGCGTGCGCGGTGGCGTTGCCCAGCCCGCGGGTCGCGCCGGTGACGATGTACACGCGGTCCTTCAGTCCAAGATCCATGGCTCTATCCTGCCGCGTCCCCGGCGCTGAGGTCGACCGCGCTGTTCACCAGGCCGATGTGGCTGAACGCCTGCGGGTAGTTGCCGAGCTGGCGCCGGTTCACCGGGTCGTACTCCTCCGCCAGCAGCCCCACGTCGTTGCGCAGGGCGAGGAGACGCTCGAAGAGTTCCTCGGCCTCCTGGGTCCTGCCCGTCCGCTGCAACGCGTCGACCAGCCAGAACGAGCAGACGACGAAGGCGCCCTCGCCGCCGGGCAGACCGTCCACGGACGCGCCCTCGGTGCTGTAGCGGCGGATCAGCCCGTCGTGGGCGAGCTCGTCGCGGACCGCGTCGACCGTGCCGACGACCCGGGGGTCGTCCGGCGGCAGGAATCCGGTCCGCACGATGAGCAGCGTCGCCGCGTCCAGCTCACGGGAGCCGTAGTACTGGGTGAAGGTGTTGCGCTCCGGGTCGTAGCCCTTCTCGCAGACCTCGGCGTGCACCGCGTCCCGCATCACCCGCCAGCGGTCGGCGTCGCCGGGCAGCTGGGGGTACTGCTCCAGGGTGCGTACCGCGCGGTCGGCCGCGACCCACGCCATGATCTTCGAGTGGACGAAGTGCCTCCGCTGTCCCCGGATCTCCCACAGACCCTCGTCCGGCTCGCGCCAGGTCGACTCCAGGAAGCCGAGCAGGCTGAGCTGCAGGTTCCAGGCGTGCGGCTTGTCGTCGAGCCCGGCCTCGCGGGCCACCCTGAGCGAGTCGATGACCTCGCCGTACACGTCGAGCTGCCGCTGCCGCACGGCCGCGTTGCCCGTGCGGACCGGCCGGGAGTTCTCGTACCCGTTCAGCCACGGCAGTTCCGTCTCGGGCAGCCGGCGTTCGCCGCCGAGCCCGTACATGATCTGCAGGTCCGCCGGGTCGCCGGCGACGGCCCGCAGCAGCCAGTCCCGCCAGGCCGCCGCCTCCTCGACGTATCCGGCCGAGATCATGGCCCCGAGCGTGAGGGTGGAGTCCCGCAGCCAGCAGTAGCGGTAGTCCCAGTTCCGTACGCCGCCGATCTCCTCCGGCAGGGAGGTGGTCAGGGCGGCCACGATCCCGCCGGTCGGGGCGTAGGTGAGTGCCTTCAGGGTGATGAGGGAGCGGAGCACCGCCTGCCGGTGCCTGCCCCGGTAGGTGCACTGCGCCGACCACTTCGCCCAGTCGGTGAGGGTGTGCCTCAGCGCCTTGTGCGGATCGATCAGCTTCGGGCGCGGGGAGTGCGAGGGGTGCCAGGTCAGCACGAACGCCACGCTCTCGCCCTCGGTGACCGTGAAGGAGGAGCAGGTGCTGAACTGCTGGCCCCAGGTCTTGACCGGTGGCTCACTGCGCAGCCAGACGGAGTCGGGGCCGGCCACCGCGACCCGGTGGCCCTCGGAGCGGCGCATCCACGGCACCACGGAACCGAAGTCGAAGCGCAGCCGCAGGACCGAACTCATCTCGACGCTGCCGCTGACGCCCTCGACGATCCGCATGACGTCGGGCGCCTTGTCGCGCTGCGGCATGAAGTCGATGACCTTGACCGTCCCGGTCCTGGTCTCCCAGTAGGTCTCCAGGACCAGGGAGTCGTCCACGTAGGCGCGCCGGGTGCAGGTGTCGTCGCTGTCCGTGCCCTGGGGGGCGATGCGCCAGTGGCCGTTGTCCTCGTCGCCCAGGAGGGCGGCGAAGCAGGCACCGGAGTCGAAGCGCGGCAGGCACAGCCAGTCCACGGAACCGTTCCTGCCGACCAGGGCGGCGGTCTGGAGATCGCCGATGAGGGCGTAGTCCTCGATGCGTGGGGTCACGCTGTGGCGTCTTCCCGAAGCCGGGCCCTGTTAAGCAGGACGGCCGGGGCGAAAGCGGTACGGGAAGGATCTACGCGTGTGCCGGCTCCGGCTCGGCGGCCGTCGCGCCGTCCCGGGCGGCCTGGTCGAGGTCCTTCTTCTCCCGGCGCACGAGAATCACCCAGCCGACGGGGACCCCGGCAGCGAAGAGCCACCACTGGACCGCGTAAGCCATGTGCGGGCCGATGGAGCCGTCGTCGGGGGCCGCGATCGTCTCGGGACTGCCGTCGGCCGGTTCGGGGGCGGTCAGCTCGAGGTAGCCGCCCATGACCGGGCGGCCGAGCACCTGTGCCTGCTGGGCGCTGTTGATGAGCATCACCTGGCGGTCCGGCAGACCCGCCAGGTCCTTGATGCCGCTGGCGCCCGTCGTCTCGTCCGCCTTGAGCCGGCCGGTGACGGTGACCTCGCCGCGTGGCGGCGGCGGGACCTTCGGGAAGGCCTCCTGGGTGGCGGCCGCGGGGACCCAGCCGCGGTTGACGAGGACCGTGCCACCGCCCTTGAGGTCCAAGGGGGTCAGTACGAGGACGCCGATGCGCTCGTCCCGCGAGGTACGGCGCCGCACGACCACCTCGTGCGCGGTGTCGAACGTCCCGGTGGCCGTCACGGTCCGCCAGTAGTCGGAGCGGGGAACCGTGTGCCCCGGTGAGGTGAGACGTGTGACGGGGGCCGGAGCGGCCTCGAGGTTCCGGGTGATCAGCGCGTTCTGGGCGACGCGGTGCTCATGCCGGTGCAGCTGCCAGAAACCCAGCTCGACCATCGTGGGGATCAGGGCGAGGACGAGGAGGGTGACGATCACCCACTGCCGGGTCAACAGGAAGCGGTACACCCCATGACCGTACAACCGGGGCCATGGGGTGCGGCACGGAGGGGTCCCCGTGGGGCCCGTCATACTTTGTCCACGATGCCCGCCCTTCCCTCGGCCCGGGCGCAGTGACCGCCGCAGTACCAGTGGCCGTCGACCTCGACGCCCTGGCCGATGACCTGCACCCGGCAGTGCTCACAGATGGGCGCCATGCGGTGGATGGCGCAGGAGAAGCAGTCGAAGACGTGTACCGCCCCCTGCGCGTGCACCTCGAAGGACATCCCGTAGTCGTTTCCGCAAACCTCACAACGTGCCATGCGCCACAGGGTGGGATGCCGGGCGGCGGCGGGCGAGCGGTTGACGGGCGAGTCGTGGCCGGTTCACTCCGATGACGGTGACGGCGGGGGCACCGCCACCGTGCGGGCCGGGGCCACGTCACGCAGCAGATGGGTGAAGGCGCTCTCCTCCACGATCGGGGTACCGAACGACTTCGCCTTGACGGTCTTGGACGTCGCCGAGTCCGGATCGTTGGTGACGAGCAGACTCGTCAGCCGGGAGACGCTGGTCGCCACGTGCAGCCCGGCTTCCACCGCCCGGTCCTCCAGGAGCTCGCGGTCGACGGAGGTGTCCCCGGAGAACGCCACCCGCATGCCCTGCATCAGGGGCCGGTCCGGCCGGTACCTGCCCGGGTTCGGGTACGGACACGCGGGGCGCCTGCGTGCGGGGCGCCAGCTGCCCTGGGCGCGGGACGGCCGGTAGCCGGCGCGCGGGACGACGGGGGAGTCCTGCCACTCGGTCAGCGGGCGGCACTCCAGCAACGGCAGGCGCACACCGTCCCGGGCCGCCGCGTGCAGGCTCGGCCGGAACGCCTCGGCCAGCACCCGGGCGTCGTCCAGCGCGTGGTGCGCGCGCTGCTGGACCACACCGAAGTGCGCGGCCAGCGACTCCAGCTTGTGGTTGGGCAGGGGCAGCCGGAGCTCCTTGGAGAGCGCGATGGTGCACAGGCGCTGCTCCACGGGCGCGGTGACCGCAGCCCGCGCGTACTCCCTGGCCAGCATCGACCAGTCGAACGCCGCGTTGTGCGCGACGAGCACCCGCCCGGCGAGACGTTCGGACAGTTGCGTGGCCACCTCCGGGAAGAGGGGCGCGCCCTCCAGTACGTCGCTGGTCAGCCCGTGGATCCAGACCGGGCCCGGATCCCGCTCGGGATTCACCAGCGTGTACCAGTGGTCCTCGACGTTGCCCAGGGCGTCCAGGCGGTAGACGGCGGCGGAGACTATCCGGTCGTCGCGGGCGAGTCCGGTGGTCTCCACGTCGACGACCGCGTACCCCCGGGGGTACGCGGTCGGCCACGGCACTGCGGTCTGACGGTCGTCGAGCATGGTCACAGAGAATACGGGCCGGGACCGACAGCCTCCTATCCGGTCGGCCGGGGCCGAGGGCGGGACGTGAACCCCGGAGGCGCGCTGCGGAGTTGGCGGCCGCGCCCGGCAGGGCGGGTCGAGGTGCGCCGGGCGAGGGTGCGGTGAGACGCTTCCGGGGTGACGGAGACGCAGCCGCAGGACCACAACGAACCGCACGAAAACGGACTCGGGGTCCGGCTCAACTGGCTGCGGGCCGCCGTGCTCGGGGCCAACGACGGTGTGGTCTCCACCGCCGGCCTCGTGGTCGGCGTGGCCGGGGCCACCCAGGACCGCGGCACCCTGGTGACCGCCGGGCTGGCCGGACTGCTCGCGGGTTCCCTGTCGATGGCGGCGGGGGAGTACGTGTCGGTGTCCACCCAGCGCGACTCGGAGAGGGCGGCGCTCGCCATGGAGAAGCGCGAGCTGGCGGAGACCCCCGAGGCCGAACTCGTCGAACTGGCGGGCATGCTGGAGGACAAGGGGCTGAGCGCGGAGGTCGCCCGGGAGGCCGCCGCCCAGCTCACCCGGCGCGACGCCCTGCGCGCGCACGCCGAGGTCGAACTGGGCATCGACCCCGACGAGCTGACCAACCCCTGGCACGCGGCGGGCGCGAGCTTCCTGGCCTTCACGGTCGGGGCGCTGCTGCCGCTGCTGGCCATCGTGCTGCCGCCCGTCGCGGTGCGGCTGCCCGTCACGGTCGTCTCGGTGCTCGCCGCGCTGGCCTTCACCGGCTGGTGGAGCGCGCGACTGGGCGAGGCGCCGGCGGGGCGTGCGGTGCTGCGGAACACGGCCGGGGGAGCGGTGGCGATGGCGGTGACGTACGCGGTGGGGGCGCTGCTGGGCGCGGCGGGGGTGTAGACCGGGGGCCGGAGGCGTGCCGGGGTGCCGGGCGGCGTCCGCGGGGACGGACGCTCACGGGCCGAGGTGCTCAGGGGCCGAGGTGTGTGGGGTCTGCGGTGCCGGCGGCCCGAGGTGCTCGACGCCCGAGGTGCTCACGACCCATGAGACGTGGGGGTCTTGGCGGGATCCGACAACCACTCCTGACGCCAGGTCTCACATACTTGTCGGTAACAACCTCTATGCGTAGCCCCCCGGCGGCTCTACGGTGCTCGGATGGAGCCGAACCTGCCCGATGTCGTGCTGTGGTCCATCCCCGCCTTCGTGCTGCTCACCGTCCTGGAGGTGGCGGTCCACCGGCTTCACCCGGACGAGGAAGCCACCGGGTACGACGCCCGGGACGCCGCCACCAGCGTCACCATGGGGCTGGGCAGCCTGGTCTTCGACCTGCTGTGGAAGATACCCATCGTGGCCGTCTACACCGCGGTGTACGAACTGACCCCGCTGCGCCTCCCCGTCCTGTGGTGGACCGTCCTGCTGATGCTGCTCGCCCAGGACTTCCTCTACTACTGGTCCCACCGGGGACACCACGTCGTCCGGATCCTCTGGGCCTGCCACGTGGTCCACCACTCGAGCCGGAAGTTCAACCTCACCACCGCCCTGCGCCAGCCCTGGACCTCACTGACCGTCTGGCCGTTCTACGTCCCCCTCGTCGCCTGCGGGGTCCACCCGGCGGCGCTCGCCTTCTGTTCCTCGGTCAACCTCGTCTACCAGTTCTGGGTGCACACCGAGCGGATCGGCACGCTGCCCCGTCCCTTCGAGTACGTCCTCAACACGCCCTCGCACCACCGGGTGCACCACGCCTCCCAGGGCGGTTATCTCGACCGGAACTTCGGCGGCATCCTGATCGTCTGGGACCGGCTCTTCGGCTCCTTCGCCCCCGAGACCGAGCGGCCCGTCTTCGGCCTCACCAAGAACATCGCCACCCACAATCCCGTCCGCGTCGCCACGCACGAGTACGCCGCCATCGCGCGGGACGTACGCGCGGCCGGCAGCTGGAGCGAGCGGGCGGGCCGGATCTTCCGCGGACCCGGCTGGCAGCCCGCCGGAAGGGTGCCGGAGGACCGGGTGCCGGTGCAGCCGCGCGTCACCACCGAGCGCGCCGGATGAGGCGCCCCGCCGGCGCCCCCCGGGGTGCCGCCCGCCCCCTGCTCGTCGCCTTCCTCGCGGTGGCCGCACTGGACCTGGCCGGCCTGCTGGCCGGCGTGTCCGCCGCCCACCTCGTCGCCAAGCCACTGCTGATGCCGCTGCTGGCCGCCTACGCGGTCGCCCGGGGAGGCCCCCGGCTTCTCGTCGCCGCCCTGCTGGCGGGCTGGGGCGGGGACGTGCTGTTGCTGTCCGGCGAGGACGCCGCCTTCCTCGCCGGAATGGCCTGCTTCGCCGCCGGCCACCTCTGCTATCTCCTGCTCTTCGGCCGCGCCGGTGTCCGGGCCGCCGCCGGACTCGCCTACGCCGCCGTCCTCGTGGCCTTCGTCGCGTTCCTGTGGCCCGGCCTGCCGGGTGAACTGCGCGCCCCGCTGACCGGCTACGGCCTGCTGCTCACCGCCATGGCCTGGCGGGCCGGCGCCCTCGGTCCCCGCGCCGCACTCGGCGGCGCGCTGTTCCTGCTCTCCGACGGGCTCATCGCCGCCGGTATCGCGGACCGGGCGCAGCCGCCCGCCCACGACTTCTGGATCATGCTGACCTACCTGGCCGCCCAGTACCTGCTCACCGAGGGGGCACTCGCCGCCCGCGTGCGTCCCGCCCGGGCGGACCGCGCGGCGGACGTCGGGAACTGAGCCGGGCGCCCCCGGTTCCGTACGGCGGAGGGGGCCGGGGGCAGTCGTTGCCCCCGGCCCCCTCGTCAGGTCGTGCGGGGCGCGTTACCTGCGGACCGCGTCCAGCGCGTCCACCACACCGGCTCCGTAGAAGCCGTTGTAGTCGGCGTCGCCCTCGCAGACCGCGTCGACGGTGCCGTCACTGTCGATGTCGTACGGGGCGCCGCACGCCGTGGCGTCGGCCTGGTGGGTCAGCAGCGCCTTCACCGTGCGCGGCGAGGCGTGCGGGTGGGTCGACTTGATCAGGGCCACGACGCCCGCGACGTGCGGGGAGGCCATGGACGTACCGGCCTTGTAGCCGAACCCGCCACCGGGGAGGGTGGACAGGATCAGGCCACTGGTGGCCGGCGGTGCCGGGGTCTGGTAGGCCGTGCGGTCACCGCCCGGGGCCGCGACGTCGATGACGCCGAGACCGTAGTTGGAGTACGAGGCCTTCAGGCCCTTCGCGCCGGTCGCGGAGACCGTCACGACACCCGGCAGCATGGTCGGGATGTCCGGGCACTCGCTCGGGTCGACCGTGCGGGTGACCGTCGTCGTGTCGTTCGGGCTCGTCGTGTCCTCGATGGCGTCGAGGGCCAGGTCGTGGTCCGAGTTGCCGGCCGCGGCGACGTTGACGACGCCCTTGCCCTCCGCGTAGCGGGTGGCACGGGTGACCGCCTCGACCAGGGCGCCCTGGTCGGGGTCGTTCTTGCAGTTGAACAGCCACGGGTCGGTGTAGTAGCTGTTGTTCGTCACGTCGACGCCGTGCTCGGCGGCCCAGACGAAGCCGCAGACGACGGCCTCGGTGTAGAAGAAGCCGTCCGGGTTGGACACCTTGATGCCGGAGACCTTCACGCCGGGCGCGACACCGGTGATGCCGGTGCCGTTCTTCGCCGCCGCTATGGTGCCGGCCACGTGCGTGCCGTGGTCGCTCTCCCCGGCGGCGGGGCGCCAGGCGCCGTCCGTCGTGTCCGGAGCGCCGGACACGCAGTTCACCGAGGCCCGGCGGTCGAAGTTCGGCGCCAGGTCCGGGTGCGTGTCGTCCACACCCGTGTCGATGACGGCGACCGTGACCTTGCTGCTGCCGAGCGACTTCTCGTGCGCCTTGTCCGCCTTTATGGCGGGCAGGTCCCACTGCAGGGGCTCCATCGGGTCCTGACCCGCCGTCGCCTCCGCGGCCGCGGCCTCCGCCTGCGCCGCGGTGAGGGGCTGCTCGACTCCGATGTCCTTCGTGGCCTGCGGAACGATCGGGTTGGTGCGGGTGGCACCCGCCGAGACCACGCCCCGGACCTTGCGGACCGAGGCGGCGAAGCCGGGGTCCTTCGAGTGGACGACGATGACGCCGATCTTGTCGTACGACGTGATGACGGTGCCACCCGCCCGGGTTATCGCCTTCTTCACCTGCTTGACGGTGCCCTGACCGCCCCGCGTGTTCACCACGTACGACAACTCGGGGCCGTCGGCCCGGACCGCCGCGGCCGGCTCGTCCACGGGTGCCGCCGCAGCGATCCCCGTCGGGAGGAAACCGAGCGAGGCCGTGAGGGCGAGTCCGACGGCCGGCGCGAGTACGCGGGTCCGTCCGGATGCCAGATGAGCCATGGGTTCTCCACATCATCCGTGCTTGATGGCCGGACACAAGTCTGTATCCGGTCACGTACATGACGAGTGAAGTTATCGCTGATCAGTGCGATACATCAATGAATATGGGCAAGTGAGTTCGAGGTGTGATCTGAAGGGGTGACACCCGCAGACGTCAGTCCGAGAAGGACTAACCCCCGGTGAACCGCTTCGCCGCGCTCTCCGTGCCGTTGTCAGGGAGTCGTACCGCACCCCACTCCGAGGACTCCCTGTGAAGATCACCGTCCCGACCACCGCACCCGCGTCGCGAGGAGAATCCGTGGCTACCGATGCACCGCCGCCCGAGAGCAGTACGGACCAGCGTCCCGCCCAGCCCACCACCGAGGCGTTCCTCGAGACGCAGCACAGTGCGGACTTCGCCGAACTGCGCCGTTCCCACCGGTCCTTCGCCTTCCCGCTGACCGTCGGCTTCGTCGCCTGGTACCTGCTCTACGTGCTGCTGTCCAGCTACGCCGGGGACTTCATGGGCACCAAGGTCGTCGCCAACTTCAACGTGGCCTTCGTGTTCGGCCTGGCCCAGTTCGCCACCACGTTCCTGATCGCCTGGTTCTACTCGCGCCACGCCACGAGGAAGCTCGACCCCCAGGCTGCGGCCATCAAGTCCCGTATGGAGGCCGACGCATGAGCGCCGCGTACCCGCACCCCGCGATCCAGCTCGCCGCCTCCTCGACGGCCGAGCACCGCCCGTTGATCATCAGCCTCTTCGCGGTCTTCGTCGCCGCGACCCTCGCCATCACCGTCTGGGCCGGCCGGCAGACGAAGAACGCGTCCGACTTCTACGCGGGCGGCCGCCAGTTCACCGCCTTCCAGAACGGCCTCGCGGTCTCCGGCGACTACATGTCCGCCGCGTCCTTCCTCGGCATCGCCGGTGCCATCGCCCTCTTCGGATACGACGGCTTCCTCTATTCCATCGGCTTCCTCGTCGCCTGGCTCGTGGCCCTCCTGCTGGTCGCCGAACCGCTGCGCAACTCCGGCCGCTACACCATGGGCGACGTCCTCGCCTACCGGATGCGCCAGCGGCCGGTCCGCACCGCCGCGGGCGTCTCCACCATCGTCGTGTCGATCTTCTACCTGCTGGCCCAGATGGCGGGGGCGGGCGTCCTCGTCTCGCTGCTGCTCGGCATCACCAGCGACGCCGGCAAGATCCTCATCGTGGCCCTGGTCGGCGTACTCATGATCGTCTACGTCACCATCGGGGGCATGAAGGGCACCACCTGGGTCCAGATGGTCAAGGCCGTGCTCCTCATCGCGGGCGCGCTGCTGATGACCTTCATGGTGCTGTGGAAGTTCGACTTCAACGTCTCCGACCTGCTGGGCACCGCCGCCGAGAAGAGCGGCCACGGAGCGGCGTTCCTGGAGCCGGGACTCAAGTACGGCGTCACCGGCGTCTCGAAGCTGGACTTCATCTCGCTCGGGCTCGCCCTCGTGCTCGGTACCGCCGGCCTGCCGCACATCCTCATCCGCTTCTACACCGTGCCCACGGCCAAGGCCGCCCGTAAGTCCGTCAATTGGGCCATCGGCATCATCGGCGCCTTCTACCTCATGACCATCGCCCTCGGCTTCGGTGCCGCCGCGCTGATCGGCCCCGAGGAGATCAAGGCGAAGAACCCGGCGGGCAACGCGGCGGCGCCGCAACTCGCGGAATACCTCGGCGGGGTCGGCACCACGGGGGGCGCCGTCCTCCTCGCGGTGATCTCGGCCGTCGCCTTCGCCACCATCCTCGCGGTCGTCGCGGGTCTCACCCTCGCCTCCTCGTCCTCCTTCGCCCACGACATCTACGCCAACGTCATCCGAAGGGGACAGGCGACCGAGAAGGAGGAGATGCGCGCCGCCCGGTGGGCCACCGTCGCGATCGGCATCGTCTCGATCGCCCTCGGCGCCATGGCCCGCGACCTGAACGTCGCCGGACTCGTCGCCCTGGCCTTCGCCGTCGCCGCGTCGGCCAACCTGCCGACCATCCTCTACAGCCTCTTCTGGAAGCGCTTCACCACGCAGGGCGCCCTCTGGTCCATCTACGGCGGTCTCGCCTCCTCGGTCCTGCTGGTGCTCTTCTCCCCGGTCGTCTCCGGCAAGGCCAGCTCAATGTTCCCGGACGTCGACTTCGCCTGGTTCCCGCTGGAGAACCCCGGCCTCATCTCCATCCCGCTGGGCTTCCTGCTCGGCTGGGTCGGCTCGGTCGTCTCCAAGGAGGAGCCCGACGCCGGCAAGTACGCCGAACTGGAGGTCAAGTCCCTCACCGGCACCGGCGCCCACTGACCGCGCCGCCGAACAGTTCAGAACAGCTCCGGGGCCCCGTCGTAGAGTCCTACGACGGGGCCCCACCACACCTCGTACCGAACGAGCACTCCCGATGTCACAGGTCTCGCGTACTCTCGGAGGAGTCAGACCACGACGGCGGACATCACCGGGGGAGGGGGCCCACAGTGCTCATCGACACCTACGGCCGGGTCGCCACCGACCTGCGTGTCTCACTGACCGACAAGTGCAATCTGCGCTGCACCTACTGCATGCCCGAGGAGGGCCTGCAGTGGCTCTCCAAACCCGACCTCCTGACCGACGACGAGATCGTCACACTCGTCCGCATCGCCGTCACGGAGCTCGGCGTCACGGAGGTCCGCTTCACCGGCGGGGAGCCGCTGCTGCGCCCCGGGCTGGTCTCCATCGTCGAGCGGTGCGCCGCCCTGGACCCCCGCCCCCGGATGTCGCTCACCACCAACGGCATCGGGCTCAAGCGCACCGCCGCCGCACTGAAGGCGGCCGGTCTGGACCGGGTCAACGTCTCGCTGGACACCCTGCGCCCGGACGTCTTCAAGACGCTCACCCGCCGCGACCGCCACAAGGACGTCCTGGACGGACTCCAGGCCGCCCGCGAGGCCGGTCTCACCCCGGTCAAGGTGAATGCCGTCCTCATGCCGGGACTCAACGACGACGAGGCCCCCGAGCTGCTCGCCTGGGCCGTGGAGCACGCGTACGAGCTCCGGTTCATCGAGCAGATGCCGCTCGACGCCCAGCACGGCTGGAAGCGCGACGGAATGATCACGGCGGGAGACATCCTCGCCTCGCTGCGCACCCGCTTCACCCTCACCGCCGAAGGGAAGGACGAGCGCGGCTCGGCACCCGCCGAGCGGTGGACGGTGGACGGCGGTCCCCACACCGTCGGCGTCATCGCCTCCGTGACCAGGCCCTTCTGCCGGGCCTGCGACCGCACCCGGCTCACCGCGGACGGCCAGGTCCGTACCTGCCTGTTCGCCCGGGAGGAGACGGACCTGAGGGGCGCCCTGCGCTCGGGCGCGCCGGACGAGGAGATCGCCAGGATCTGGCGGCTCGCGATGTGGGGCAAGAAGGCGGGCTCCGGCATCGACGACCCCGCCTTCCTGCAGCCCGACCGCCCGATGTCAGCGATCGGCGGCTGAGGACTCCCACTCCGCCAGCGGCACGACGTCCTTCAGGAAGCCGCGCACCCCGAGGAACGAGGACAGGTGCTCCCGGTGTTCCTCGCAGGCCAGCCAGGTCTTGCGGCGCTCCGGGGTGTGCAGCTTCGGATTGTTCCAGGCGAGCACCCACACGGCATCGGCGCGGCAGCCCTTGGCGGAACAGACCGGCGCACCGGAGGCGCTCTCGGCGGTGGATTCGGGGAGGTTCACGGCCTCAACCCTAAGGGAGGCTCCGCGCCGGGCTCCGTACGCATCCCCGCCGGAGAAAGAGCGACGCCGAGCAGCCACGGGGGGAGCTGCCCGGCGTCAGTCCGTCGCTCCGACGGGGGATGCGGAGCGCGTTCTGAAGTATGTCACGGGGACCTGGGTGCGGTGCACCGGAACTTCACGATTGATCGGAGCTCCCGGCTCCTCGGTCGGTCAGCCCGTGGCCTGCGGATCCGCGGCCCGGCCCGCCGGACCGGGCTCCGGCGCGGGCTCCGGGGCGCCCGGAGCAGGCGCGGCGCCGACGGCCGGCCGCAGCGGCGCGGGCACGAATGCCGACGGCAGCGAAGGAGCGTTCTCCCGGCCCGCGTTGGCGATCACCACCGCGACGTACGGGAGCAGAACACCCAGTGCGAGCGCCACGACCGCCACATGCCGCTCGACGTTCCACAGGGTCGCGGCCAGTACCACGGAGACGGTCCGCACGGACATCGAGATGATGTAGCGCCGCTGTCTGCCGCGCACGTCGTCGGCGAGACCCTGCCGGGCGCCCGTGATCCGGAAGACCTCCGGGCCGCTTCGCTTCCCCATCATGCTCCACCACCAGATCGCTGTGCCGGACTTCCCGGACCGGTCCGCATATACGGTACGCCCGGGTTCCGCCGTGTTCGAGACCGGGGCGCGCGCCACCCGGGCGGGCCGCCACCGCCGTACCGCGAACGGGCCTGCCCGGCATGCGCCCTCCATCCCCCGGGCCGAGACTGGGTGGACGTGCGCACACCGCGCCGCGTGAGGAGGCGTCATGGGCTGGTTGTGGGCGATCATCGTGGGTCTTGTGCTGGGTGTGATCGCCCGGGCGATCCTCCCGGGGAAGCAGAACATCCCCCTCTGGCTGACGGTGGTGTTCGGTATCCTCGGCAGCGTCCTCGGCAACGCGGTCGCGACCTGGATCGGTGTCAACGAGACCAAGGGCATCGACTGGATCCGCCACCTGCTGCAGCTGATCGGCGCCGTGGTGGTCGTCGGGCTCGGTGACATGCTCTGGCAGTCGATCCGCGGGAACCGGGGCACCCGTGAGAGAATCTGAACCGCGCCACGCGCCACTGCGGCCGGCCACGCGTCACGCGTGACCGGCCGCAGTGCCGTGTCGGGGGCCCGCCCCGGCGCACCGGTGGTGATCCGGGCAGGCCGGCTCCCGATCAGCCGGCGGTGACCTCGACGGCGGCGAGATTCTTCTTGCCCCGGCGCAGGACCAGCCAGCGTCCGTGCAGCAGCTCCTCGCGGGCCGGCGCGCTCTCACCGTCCGTGACCTTCACGTTGTTCACGTAGGCCCCGCCCTCCTTGACCGTACGGCGGGCGGCCGACTTGCTGGCCGACAGGCCGACCTCGACCAGGAGGTCCACCACGGGGGCCAGCTCGGCGACCCGGGCGTGCGGTACCTCGGACAGGGCGGCGCCCAGCGTCGCCTCGTCCAGCTCACCGAGCTCCCCCTGCCCGAACAGGGCCTTCGACGCGGCGATGACCGCCGCGCACTCCGCACCGCCGTGCACCAGCGTCGTCAGCTCCTCGGCCAGCGACCGCTGAGCCGACCGGGCCTGGGGGCGCTCCTCCGTGAGCCGCTCCAGCTCCTCGAGCTCCTCCCGGCTCTTGAAGCTGAGGATGCGCATGTAGGTGGAGATGTCCCGGTCGTCCACGTTCAGCCAGAACTGGTAGAACGCGTACGGCGTGGTCATCTGCGGATCGAGCCAGACGGCCCCGCTCTCGGACTTGCCGAACTTGGTGCCGTCCGCCTTGACCATCAGCGGTGTCGCCAGCGCGTGCACGGCGGCCCCGGGCTCCAGGCGGTGGATCAGGTCGATGCCCGCCGTGAGGTTGCCCCACTGGTCGCTGCCGCCCTGCTGGAGGGTGCAGCCGTAACGCCGGTACAGCTCCAGGAAGTCCATGCCCTGCAGCAGCTGGTAGCTGAACTCCGTGTAGCTGATGCCCTCCTGCGACTCCAGCCGGCGGGCGACCGAGTCCTTGGTGAGCATCTTGTTGACCCGGAAGTGCTTGCCGATGTCCCGGAGGAACTCGATCGCGGAGAGGCCCGCGGTCCAGTCCAGGTTGTTCACCATCGTGGCGGCGTTCGGGCCCTCGAAGGTGAGGAAGGGCTCGATCTGCCCGCGCAGCCGCTGGACCCACGCGGCGATGGTCTCCGGGTCGTTCAGCGTGCGCTCCGCGGTGGGCCGCGGGTCGCCGATCTGACCGGTGGCCCCGCCGACCAGGGCGAGAGGCCGGAGTCCGGCCAGCTGGAGGCGGCGCATGGTGAGCACCTGCACCAGGTGGCCGACGTGGAGACTGGCCGCGGTCGGGTCGAAGCCGCAATAGAACGTGACCGGGCCGTCCGCGAGAGCCTTGCGCAGGGCGTCCTCGTCGGTGGACTGGGCGAACAGCCCGCGCCACTTCAGCTCGTCGACGATGTCCGTCACGGTCGTTTCTCTCCTCTGAGGGTTCCTGGGGCGTGTTCCGCGAGTCCCGTCGGCCCGGCGGCGCCCGGTACGTTCACGCGCCGCGTTCTCGGGCTCTTCCCGGTACATCCAGTATCGGGTCGGCCCTCCGCCGTGCGATCGCACGCACCGGACGCCGCCGGGCCTGCCCTGCGGGCAGACGACGCCACTCCCGGAAAAACGCCCCAGGTGCGATGGGTCGTACCGGTCAGTCTATGGGGGTCATACGCCCCGGCTGACCGAGCTCATATGGAAATCGGGGATGCGCAGCGCGGGCATCGCGGCCCGGGTGAAGTAGTCGCCCCACTCACGCGGCAGCGTCTTCTCCGTACGTCCCGCCTCCGACGCCCGGGACAGCAGCCCGACCGGCGACTCGTTGAACCGGAAGTTGTTCACCTCGCCGACGACCTCGCCGTCCTCCACCAGATAGACGCCGTCCCGGGTCAGCCCGGTCAGCAACAGCGTCGCCGGATCCACCTCGCGGATGTACCAGAGGCACGTCAGCAGCAGCGCCCGCCCGCTCGTCGCGGCCACCATCTCCTCCAGGGACCGCTCACCGCCCCCGTCCAGGACCAGGTTGTCCATGGCGGGGGCCACCGGCAGGCCCGTCAGCCCGGCGGAGTGCCGGGTGGTGGTCAGCCGCTCCAGCCGGCCGTCCTTGATCCAGTCGGTCGGGGCCAGCGGCAGCCCGTTGTCGAAGACCGAGGCCCCGTCGCCGGACGCGTGGGCGATCACGAAGGGGGCGGACTCCAGCCCCGGCTCGTGCGGGTCGCTGCGCAGGGTCAGCGGGAGCGGGGAGAGCGTCTCGCCGATCCGCGTGCCACCGCCGGGCCGGGAGAACACCGTGCGGCCCTCCGCCGCGTCCCGGGCGCCGGCCGACCAGTACTGGTAGATCAGCAGGTCGGCCACCGCCGTGGGCGGCAGCAGCGTCTCGTACCGCCCGGCCGGCAGCTCGATCCGGCGTTCCGCCCAGCCGAGGCGTCGCGCGAGCTCCGCGTCCAGGGCCGCCGGGTCGACGTCCTTGAAGTCCCTGGTCGCCCTGCCCGCCCAGGCGGACCGGGTCCGGTCGGGCGACTTGGCGTTCAGCTCCAGCGTCCCGTTCGGCTGGTCGTGGCGCAGCCGCAGCCCGGTCGACGTCCCCACGTAGGTCGAGCTCAGTTCGTGGTGGGCGAAGCCGTACAGCTCACGGCCGCCGGCCCGGGCGCGGGCGAAGGCCTCGCCGAGCGCGGGGGCGAAGTCGGCGAACACGTCGGAACCGGTCTCGGCCGGTGCCTCCGTGAAGTCGGCGGACACCGGTACCCCGGAGACCAGCGGCTGCGCGTCCTCGGCCGGACCCGCGCCGCGCGCGGCGGCCTCCGCGGCCCGCACGAGCGGCTCCAGGTCCTCGGTGGTCACGGCCGAGCGTGACACCACACCGGACGCGGTCCCCTGCGCGCCGTCCACGGTCGCGATCACGGTCAGGCTCCGGCCCCGCGTCACCCCGTTCGTGGTGAGGGCGTTGCCGGCCCACCGCAGGTTGGCGGAGGAGTTCTCGTCCGCGACGACCACGCAGCCGTCCGCGGTGGACAGCTCGAGTGCGCGCTCCACGATCTCGTACGGCTTACTGACGCGGCTCATCGCCCGCCCCCCTGCGTCGTGTTGAGACTGTGCCTGCCCGGGGGCCGGCCCCCGGACCCCCGGCCGGTTCCGCGGTGACCGCTCATCGCCCGCCCTCCTGCGTCGTGTTGAGGATGTTCACGCCCCGGAAGAGGGCGGAGGGGCAGCCGTGCGAGACGGCGGCGACCTGGCCCGGCTGGGCCTTGCCGCAGTTGAAGGCGCCGCCCAGGACGTAGGTCTGCGGCCCGCCGACCTTCTCCATCGAGCCCCAGAAGTCCGTGGTCGTCGCCTGGTAGGCGACGTCCCGCAGCTGGCCCGCCAGCCTGCCGTTCTCGATCCGGAAGAACCGCTGCCCGGTGAACTGGAAGTTGTACCTCTGCATGTCGATCGACCAGGACCGGTCGCCGACCACGTAGATCCCACGCTCCACGCCGCCGATCAGGTCCTCCGTGGAGAGCCCGCCCGGATCCGGCCGCAGCGACACGTTCGCCATGCGCTGTACCGGGACGTGGCCCGGGGAGTCCGCGTACGCACAGCCGTTGGAGCGTCCGAGGCCCGTGAGCTTCGCGATCCGGCGGTCCGTCTGGTAGCCCACCAGCGTGCCGTCCTTCACCAGGTCCCACGACTGCGCCTCGACGCCCTCGTCGTCGTACCCGACGGTCGCCAGCCCGTGCTCGGCGGTGCGGTCGCCGGTCACGTTCATCACGGGGGAGCCGTACGCCAGCTTCCCGAGCTGGTCGAAGGTGGCGAAGGAGGTCCCGGCGTACGCCGCCTCGTATCCCAGCGCCCGGTCCAGTTCGGTGGCGTGGCCGATCGACTCGTGGATCGTCAGCCACAGGTTGGACGGGTCGACGACCAGGTCGTACGTCCCCGCCTCGACGCCCGGCGCCCGCATCTTCTCGGCCAGCAGACCGGGGATCCGCTCCAGCTCGGCGTCCCAGTCCCAGCCGGTGCCGGTCAGGTACTCCCAGCCCCGGCCCACCGGCGGTGCGATGGTCCGCATCGAGTCGAACTCACCGGTCGTGCCGTCCACGGCCACGGCGGTCAGCTGCGGATGGACCCGCACCCGCTGCTGGGTGGTGACGGTGCCGGCCGTGTCCGCGTAGAACTTGTTCTCGTGGACGGTCATCAGCGACGCGTCCACGTGGGCCACCCCGTCCGCGGCCAGCAGCCGCGCACTCCACTCGGCGAGCAGCCCCGCCTTCTCCTCGTCCGGTACGGAGAAGGGGTCGACCTCGTACGCCGACACCCAGGTCCGCTCACCGTGCACCGGCTCGTCCGCCAGCTCGACGCGTTCGTCGGAACCCGCCGCCGCGATCACCTTCGCCGACAGCTTCGCCATGGCGACGGCCTGCGAGGCCACCTTCGCCGCGGCGTCCATCGTCAGGTCCACCCCGGAGGCGAACCCCCACGCCCCGCCGTGCACCACCCGCACCGCGTACCCGAGGTCGGTGCTGTCCGACGTCCCGGAAGGCCGCGCGTCCCGCAGCCGCCAGGAGGCGCCGCGCACCCGCTCGAACCGGAAATCGGCGTGTACGGCGCCGAGCGCACGCGCGCGGGCTAGTGCCGCGTCGGCGAGGGCACGTAGCGGCAGCGCCAGGAACGACTGATCTACCTCGTGGGCCACGAAGGGCTCCCCTCCTTTGACAGTGCTGGCAGTGAATCACGGAGCGGAGGGTCGTCGGGCGGCTACCGGTTCGTGAGCGCGGGGGCGTCGCCGCCCCCCGTTATCTTTTTCGCGGTCCTGCAACGGGACCGCTGGCCTCCGGGCCCGGCATGACTGTGTCCCCCTGTCGAAGGCATGACCTGGGGGGTGGTGTCACCGGGCCCGGGAGGTGCCGTCGGAGACGCTGATGAGAGGTCCGGCCACCGTCCGGCCTGGCGCAAAGCCGGGCAGCTCGCGGGCGGCAGGTCTGCATAACGTGGATGCGCGCGCACGACACCACTACTGAGGCCGGCACCACCAACTCCGCGGAAAGGGTGCGATGTTCGACACTGAAGACGTGGGTGTGTTCCTCGGCCTGGACGTCGGCAAGAGCGCCCATCACGGTCACGGACTCACCCCGGCCGGGAAGAAGGTCTTCGACAAGCAGCTGCCCAACAGCGAGCCGAAGCTGCGGGCCGTCTTCGACAAGTTGACCGAGAAGTTCGGCACCGTCCTGGTGATCGTTGACCAGCCCGCCTCCATCGGCGCCCTGCCGCTGGCCGTCGCCCGGGACACCGGCTGCCAGGTCGCCTACCTGCCCGGCCTGGCCATGCGCCGGATCGCCGACCTCTACCCCGGTGAAGCGAAAACCGACGCCAGGGACGCCGCGGTGATTGCGGACGCCGCCCGCACCCTGCCCCACACCCTGCGCTCGCTCGAACTCACCGACGAGATCACCGCCGAGCTGACCGTCCTGACCGGTTTCGACCAGGACCTCGCCGCCGAAGCAACCCGCACCTCCAACCGGATACGCGGCCTGCTCACCCAGTTCCACCCGTCGCTGGAACGCGTCCTGGGCCCACGCCTGGACCACCAGGCCGTCACCTGGCTCCTCGAGCGCCACGGATCCCCATCCGCCCTACGCAAAGCCGGCCGCCGCAGACTCGTCGAACTCATCCGCCCGAAAGCCCCACGCATGGCCCAGCGGCTGATCGACGACGTCTTCGACGCACTCGACGAACAGACCGTCGTCGTCCCCGGCACCGGCACCCTCGACATCGTCATCCCCTCCCTGGCCGCCTCCCTGGCCGCCGTCCACACCCAGCGCCGGGCTCTGGAAGCCCAGATCAACACCCTGCTGGAGGCCCACCCTCTTTCCCCGGTCCTGACGTCGATGCCCGGCGTCGGCGTCAGGACCGCCGCAGTCCTGCTGGTCACCGTCGGCGACGGCACCAGCTTCCCCACCGCCGCCCACCTCGCCTCCTACGCCGGACTCGCCCCCGCAACCAGACAGTCCGGGACCTCGATCCACGGCGAACACGCACCCCGAGGCGGCAATCGGCAGCTCAAACGCGCCATGTTCCTGTCCGCTTTCGCCTGCATGAACGCCGACCCCGCCTCCCGGCTCTACTACGACCGCCAGCGAGCCCGCGGAAAGACCCATACTCAGGCCCTCCTCCGCCTCGCCCGCCAACGCATCAGTGTCCTGTTCGCCATGCTCCGCGACGGCACCTTCTACGAATCCCGCACGCCCAAGAACGTCGAGCTCGCCGCATGACCCCAGCACCCCCAACCACCCCAAAACCGACAGGGCTGCCTTGACGAAAGACATAGAGGCACCCCCCCCCGGCGGGCCCGGTGCGGCCCGGCCGGACGCCCCCTGTAGGAACCCGACAGTGCCGTGACGGAGCCACTGTCGGAGACGGATTCCCTGTACGGACGGTGGTACCGATAGGTTTTCGAGGTATCAGACCGTCAAGGAAAGGGTGATCCGTTGAGCCGCTCGGTTCTCGTCACCGGAGGAAACCGGGGCATCGGCCTCGCCATCGCCCGCGCCTTCGCCGACAACGGCGACAAGGTCGCGATCACCTACCGGTCCGGCGAGCCGCCCCAGGCGCTCACCGAGGCCGGGGTTCTCGCGGTCCGGTGCGACATCACCGACACCGAGCAGGTGGAGCAGGCCTACAAGGAGATCGAGGAGAAGCACGGTCCGGTGGAGGTGCTGGTCGCCAACGCCGGTATCACCAAGGACCAGTTGCTGATGCGGATGTCGGAGGAGGACTTCACCTCCGTACTCGACACCAATCTCACCGGCACCTTCCGCGTCGTCAAGCGCGCCAACCGTGCGATGCTCCGCGCCAAGAAGGGCCGTGTCGTCCTGATCTCCTCCGTCGTGGGCCTCCTCGGCTCGGCGGGCCAGGCGAACTACGCCGCGTCCAAGGCGGGCCTGGTCGGCTTCGCCCGGTCGCTGGCCCGCGAACTGGGCTCGCGGAACATCACGTTCAACGTGGTCGCGCCCGGGTTCGTCGACACCGACATGACGCAGGTGCTCACCGACGAGCAGCGCAAGGACATCGTGTCGCAGGTGCCGCTCGGCCGCTACGCGCAGCCCGCCGAGATCGCCGCCGCGGTGCGCTTCCTCGCGTCCGACGACGTGTCGTACATCACTGGAGCCGTCATTCCCGTTGACGGCGGATTGGGCATGGGTCACTGATCACCATGAGCGGAATCCTCGACGGCAAGCGCATCCTCATCACGGGTGTGCTGATGGAGTCGTCCATCGCTTTCCACACCGCCAAGGTGGCCCAGGAGCAGGGCGCCGAGGTCATCCTCACGGCCTTCCCCCGGCCGACGCTGACCGAGCGCATCGCCAAGAAGCTTCCGAAGCCCGCCAAGGTCATCGAACTCGACGTGACCAACGACGAGCACCTGGGCCGGCTGGCCGGCCTCGTCAAGGAGGAGCTCGGCTCGCTCGACGGCGTCGTGCACTCCATCGGCTTCGCGCCGCAGGACGCGCTCGGCGGGAACTTCCTGAACACGCCCTTCGAGTCGGTCGCCACCGCGATGCACGTCTCGGCGTTCTCCCTGAAGTCGCTCGCCATGGCCTGCAAGCCGCTGATGGCGGACGGCGGATCGATCGTCGGCCTCACCTTCGACGCGCAGTTCGCCTGGCCCCAGTACGACTGGATGGGCCCGGCCAAGGCCGCGCTCGAGGCGACCTCCCGTTACCTCGCCCGCGACCTTGGCGGCGACAGCATCCGCTGCAACCTGATCTCGGCGGGCCCCATCGGCTCGATGGCCGCCAAGTCCATCCCGGGCTTCGGCGATCTCGCGGAGGTCTGGAACACCCGGTCCCCGCTGGCCTGGGACATGGCCGACCCGGAGCCGGCCGGCCGCGGTGTGGTCGCGCTGCTCTCCGACTTCTTCCCGAAGACGACGGGCGAGATCGTCCACGTCGACGGTGGCGTGCACATGATGGGCGCCTGACTCCCCCGCACGGTCGTACGGCCGCGTACCGCCTCCCTCCGGGGCGGTACGCGGCCGTCGTGCGCCGGGCACGGCTTCCGTGCACGCCACGGGCGGGGACTCCCTCTTCCGCGGCGCCCCGGCGTCCGTGGTGCCGGCGCGTCCCGAGTCGAAAAGGGAGCCGTTCCACCGCAGAATGTGGTGGTACCGGACTTCTGGTCAGGCTGTGGGGAGGAGATCGCCGTGCGCTCCACAGGTCGCCGCACCAGGGCCCCGCACTGCGTGCGCCGCCGGACCTGGGCCCTGCTGGCCACGGCGGGGGTCGCCGCCGGTCTCCTCGCGCCGGTGGCCGTGAGCGCGGCGAACCGGGCCGGCAGCGGCTCGGCGGCCGCTCCGTCCGCGCCGGCCCCCGAACCCTCCGGCTCCGAGTGCCGCACGTCGGTGGCGGGCTCCCGGGTCGTCGCCTACTGCCACAACCCCTACCCCACCACCGATCTCGTCCAGCTCCACACCGAGTGTGCCCGCTGGTGGGACGTGGACGCGGACGCCAAGCCGGTCGCCGTGCGGCCGGGCGCGACCGTCAAGCTCCAGGACCGTTGCTGGAAAGAGGTCGACTCGGCCTGGGTCAGTCACCACCCCGGCTGACCCGGCCCCGCCCCTCCCGGGGCGCCGGTACGGCCTACGCCCGCTCCCGCAGGCAGTTCAGGGCGTGTCCCGCCGCCTCGGCGGCCGCCGTCTCCGCGTCGCCCGCCCGGATCGCCTCGACCAGCCGTGCGTGGTCCATGTACTGCTCGGGCCGCAGCTCCGGCCCGACGTCGTCGCGCAGGTAGTCACGGAGCAGGTCGTTCAGGTCGGCGTAGAGCTCGGTGAGCACGTCGTTGTGGGAGGCCGCGACCACCGCCAGGTGCAGCGTCGCGTCGGCGGCCACGAACGCCTCGGCGTCACCGGCGGCCCAGGTGGCCTCCCGCTGCGCCATCAGCGCGTCCAGCTGCCGCATGTCACGGTCCGTGCGCCGCCGGGCGGCGAGCCGGGCCGCCGACGACTCCAGGGTTGAGCGCAGCTCGGCGACGTGCCGCGGGTCGGCGTCCGCGAACCGGCGCTGCATCACGCCGGCCAGCTCGCTCGTCGCGACGACGTACGTGCCGGAGCCCTGGCGGATGTCCAGCAGCCCGTTGTGCGCCAGGGCGCGTACGGCCTCGCGGACCGTGTTGCGGGCGACCCCCAGCTGTTCCACCAGTTCGGGTTCGGTCGGGATGCGGGAACCCACGGGCCACTCGCCCGAGGTGATCTGGTTCCTCAGCTGGGCAATCACCTGGTCGGCGAGAGCCGAACGCCGGGGGGACGTCAGCGCCATGGTGCTCCTTGTTCGGATCCGTGAAGCGTGTGCCGGATTCTCTCAGCCCGGAGGCACCGCGAGTGGACAAGTAATCATCCCATGATTCTATGATGAGCCCCATGTCCCCTGACGAGACTTCGACCCGGAACCCCGCGCCCGTGCGCGACGCCCACACGCCCGTGCCCGCCGCCGGCCCCGCTCCCTGGCTGCTGGGCGTGGTCACCGTCGGTCTCGTCCTGGCCGCACTCAACCTGAGGCCCGCCATCACCAGCCTGGGCCCCCTCCTCGAAGAGGTGCGGGACGGGCTCCACATGAGCGGCAGCGTCGCCGGGGTCCTCACGTCCGTACCGCCGTTCTGCTTCGCCCTCTTCGGTTTCGCGGCCCCACGGCTCGCCCGCCGGTTCGGGCCCGGCGCCGTCGTGTGCGCGGGCATGGCCGCCATCGCCGCGGGACTGCTGATCCGGCCCTTCGCCGGCAGCACCGCGGCCTTCCTGGCGGCCAGTGCCCTCGCCCTGATGGGCATCGCCGTCAGCAACGTCCTGATGCCCGTCATCGTCAAGCGCTGGTTCCCCGACCGGGTCGGCAGCATGACCGGCCTCTACTCGATGGCCCTGGCCCTCGGCACCGCCCTCGCGGCCGCCCTGACCGTGCCCCTGACGAACGGGCTGGGCGGCAGCTGGCAGACCGGCCTCGTCCTCTGGGCCGTGCCGGCCGCCGCTGCCGTCGTCCCCTGGCTCTTCCTCGTACGGGACCGCACAGCCGCGTCCGGGAAGCCGGCCGAGCAGCCCAGGCCCGCGCCGGCGCTCCGGATCACCCGCAGCCGGACCTCCTGGGCCCTGGCCTGTTTCTTCGGCCTCCAGGCCACGGCCGCCTACATCACCATGGGCTGGATGCCCCAGATCTTCCGCGACGCGGGCCTGTCGGCCGGTACCGCGGGCATCCTGCTGGCCGTGACCATGGCGATGGGGGTGCCCCTCGCCTTCGTCATTCCCCGGGCCGCCGCCCGGCTGCGCAACCAGGGCCCGATCGTCCTCGTCCTCGGAAGCTGCGGCCTCCTCGGCTACGCGGGCCTCTACCTCGCCCCGGCCGGAGGCGCCTGGCTCTGGGCCCTGCTGCTGGGCGTCGCGAACTGCGCGTTCCCGCTCGCCCTCACCATGATCGGCATGCGGTCCCGCACCGGTGCCGGCGTCGTCAGGCTCTCGGCCTTCGCCCAGTCCACCGGCTATCTGATCTCGATCCCCGGCCCGCTCCTCGTCGGCGTGCTCTACCAGCACAGCGGTGGCTGGGGCCTGCCGATCGCGCTCATGGCGGCCCTCATGATCCCGCAGATGGCGGCGGGTGTACTCGCCGGGCGGGACCGGACGATCGAGGACGAATGCTGAGATGCGAGACTGGGCCCATGCCAGTGCTCGATCCGCATCCCAAGAACGGCCAGAAGAAGCTGCTCCTCGTGTTCGGGACGATGCTTCTCATCTCGGTGATCATCGGCGTGATCGCCACGATCGCCTCCCCGTGACGAATCGACGGAGTATCCGGCCGCTCCCCGGCGCCCTCGGTGGTGCTGGCCCCACCCTCCCCTAAGGGCTCTCCCGCAATTCCCGGCGGGCGCGCGACGACAGCTACGGCACCTCGCCGCGTTGTCGGAACGTCCACATACATCCAGTATGCGGACGTCCCTCCGCCTTGCGATGCACCGCATCCGATGCCGCACGCTGATCCACCGGGAAGTGCGGGACAGCCCTTAGGGGCCAGGTTCAGGGTCGACTGGGTGGGTCACCGGATGGGACCGCCGCCCGCCGTTCCGTAGGTTCTCGGTACCACAACCGAGGCCCCAGGAGGCGGACATGCCGGCCCGTACAGAGACCCGCACCCACCGCGACGGTTCGGACACCGTCGAGGTGCGGCTGCCGTGGTGGGCCGTGGCGCTCCCCGCGCTCGCCTTCGCCGCGCTCCTCCTGCTGGTCTCGGGGCCGGGCCAGGCGCAGGCCGCCCCCGGGGACCCCGCGGTAGGGCGGCTGCTCGGGCGCGTTCTGGAGCTGGCCCGCTGAGAGGGGCCGCCGCCCCGCGGGGAGAGCGCTCCCGCGCCCCGGGCGGAGCGGCTCGCACGCCCCGGTCCGCCCTCCGCCCGGGCGGAGCCGTCCGGCGGTCCGGGCGGGTCGCGGGACGTCGTCCGGCTTCCGTCACCCGCCCGGACGAGCACGTCAACACCCTGCGCCCGGACGCTCGATTCGTGCGAAGCTGAGGTGTATGAGCGCCGATACACCTCGCAGGATCGTCCTTCTCAGGCACGCAAAGGCGGAATGGTCGCAGCAGTCCGACCATGAGCGGCCACTGGCCGAGCGGGGCCGCAAAGACGCCCCCGTCGCCGGCCGCAAGCTCGCCGATTCCGGCATCGTCTTCGATCTGGCCCTGTGTTCGACCGCCGTCCGGACCCGCGAGACGTGGAAGCTCGCGGTCCACGAGTTCGCGCAGCGCCCCAGAACCGTGTACGAGGAGAGGCTGTACGACGCCTCCCTCGGCGAACTGATCGCCCTGTTCAACGAGACCCCCGACGACGTGCGGAACCTCCTGGTCATCGGCCACAACCCCGGCATGCACGGGGCGGCCGACGCCCTCTCCGGTCACGGGGACGGGGACACGCTCGCCCGGTTGACCAGGGACGGGTTCCCCACCGCCGCCTACGCCGTCGTCGAGTTCCCGGGCTCCTGGAAGGGCCTGGAGCACGGCGTGGGCACACTCGTCGACTACTGGACACCGAACGACTGAGGCGTCGCCGGCCTCGTCGTCCACCCCGTCCGCCGGGTGACCGAGGCCGGCCCGGACCCCCGCAGGGGCGCCGGGCGGCCCCCCGAGCGACGGCCCGGTGCGTACGTACGACACGACCCCGGCACAGGTGAAGTGCCGGGGTCCCGTCTTCCTACGTGCTCAGTCGACCAGGCCGTCGGCGGCCTCGACCTCCTCGCGGGTGATGCCGAGCAGGTACAGCACGGTGTCCAGGAAGGGGACGTTCACCGCCGTGTGGGCGGCCTCACGGACGACCGGCTTGGCGTTGAACGCGACGCCCAGGCCGGCCGTGTTCAGCATGTCCAGATCGTTCGCCCCGTCGCCGATCGCCACCGTCTGCGCCAGCGGTACCCCGGCCTGCTCCGCGAAGCTCCGCAGCAGACGCGCCTTGCCGGCCCGGTCCACGATGTCACCCACGACCCGGCCGGTCAGCTTGCCGTCGACGACCTCCAGGGTGTTGGCCGAGGCGAAGTCCAGCCCCAGACGTTCCTTGAGGTCGTCCGTGACCTGGGTGAAGCCGCCCGAGACCACCCCCACCTGGTATCCCAGCCGCTTCAGCGTACGGATCAGGGTCCGCGCCCCCGGCGTGAGCCGGACCTCCGCACGTACCGTGTCCACCACCGAGGCGTCGAGCCCCGCCAGCAGCGCCACGCGTGCGTGCAGGGACTGCTCGAAGTCCAGCTCTCCGCGCATCGCCTGCTCGGTCACCTCGGCGACCTTGTCCTGGCAGCCGGCGTGGGCCGCGAAGAGCTCGATGACCTCGTCCTGGATCAGCGTGGAGTCCACGTCCATCACGACCAGCCGCTGTGCCCGGCGGCTCAGTCCGGCCGACACCACGGCGATGTCGACGCCGATGCCGGCCGCCTCGACGGCCAGTGCGGTCCGCAGCTCCTCGGTCCCGGTGCCGGACACCGCGAACTCGACCGCGGTGACCGGGTACTTGGCCAGGCGGAAGATCCGGTCGATGTTGCCACCGGTCGAGGTGATCCTGGCCGCTATGGCCGCCGTGGTCTCGGCGGTCAGCGGGTGGCCCAGCACGGTCACATGGGAACGGCCGACGCCCCGGGGACGGTTGTCGCCCGTACCGGAGATGATCTCGGCCTGGAGTTTCAGTGACTCCGCCCAGCTGTGCACGGTCGCCCGCAGGTCCCCCTCGGTCGTACCGCCCGCGGCCGGAGGGGTCACCAGAGCGCACAGGACGATACGGCCACGGGTGACCACCTGCTCGATGTCCACGACGTCGACGGCGTAGGCGGCCAGGGTGTCGAAGAGTCCGGCGGTGATGCCCGGCCGGTCCTTCCCGAAGATCTTGACGAGAAGTGTGGGCGTGTCCGGGCCCTGAGGGGGCTCAGGAAGCTCAGGGGACCGGGGAGGCTGAGGGGGCTGAGGTGCGCTCATGGTGAGTCCCACCGTATAGGTCGGCCAGGGGCCCGCCGAAGCCCGTCCCGAGTGGCGGACAGACCGTGACGGGACTGCGACGAGGTGCGCCGGCCGCCCCGGTTGCGGCACTCCGCACCGGTATCGCCCGGGCGGTGCCGGGGGCGGTGAGCACTCCACGGGGTCTTCGGACCGCCCGGCTTTCCGTTCCGGGGCCGGTCCTGGAATAGTTCCCCACGATGTTCAGCATCCCTAGGCTCCCTGCGACGGGGGCGACACGGGGGACGACTAGTGGGGCGCGGAGTGCCGGAACTCGTACTGGAATTGAATGGCAGGACCTGGACGCTCGACCCGTCCAGGCCGTACACCCTCGGACGTGATCCGCAGGGCGACCTCGTGATCGACGATGCCAGGGTGTCGTGGCGCCACGCCACGATCAGCTGGAACGGCCGCGGCTGGTCCATCGAGGACCACGGCAGCACCAACGGCACCTATCTGCAGGGCAGGCGGGTCCAGCAGACGGAGATAGGCGCGGGGACCTCGGTCCACCTGGGCAACGCCACCGACGGACCGCGGCTGAACCTCACCGCCGCGGCCGGCGCCGGGACCGCGGGGGTTCCTGGCGCGCAGGCGGTGGCGGCGCGGCAGCCGCAGCAGGGCAGCGCCCCGGCGGGCTGGCAGCAGCCCCCGCAGCAGCAGGCGCCCTGGCAGCAGGGGCAGCAGGCGCACCAGCCCCCCGCCCCGCAGCAGCAGGCGCACCAGCCTCCCGTACCCCATCAGCAGGGCGGCCCCTCCCGGGCACCGGGCGCGGGCGGGCCCGGCTCCGCCGCAGGGGCGCCCCCCGTCCACGGCGACCGTAGCCCGACCACCTTCCACCAGCTGGACCTCGGCCGGATCATGCGCATCGGCCGTGCCCTGGAGAACGAGCTGGTCGTCTCCGACCTGCAGGTCTCGCGCCTGCACGCGGAATTCTGCGCGACGCCCGACGGCCGCTTCGAGATCCGGGACCTCGGATCCCACAACGGCACGTACGTCAACGGCCAGCCGCTCAGCAGGTCCGGCTCCGCGCTCATCGGCCCGAACGACATCGTCGGTGTCGGCCACTCGACGTTCCGGCTCGTCGGGGACCGGCTGGAAGAGTTCGTCGACACCGGTGAGGTCTCCTTCTCGGCCCGCCACCTCACGGTGACGGTCGACGGAGGCAAGGACATCCTCAAGGACGTCTCCTTCGGCGTCCCCGAGAAGTCGCTGATCGCGGTCATCGGCCCGTCGGGCTCGGGCAAGTCCACCCTGCTCAAGGCACTCACCGGTTACCGGCCCGCCAACCGCGGCGACGTGCTCTACGACAACCGGAACCTGTACAAGCAGTTCGCCGAGCTGCGGCAGCGCATCGGTCTCGTCCCGCAGGACGACATCCTGCACAAGGAACTCACGGTCACCAAGGCTCTCCGGTACGCCGCCAAGCTCCGCTTCCCCGCGGACACCACCGAGGCCGAGCGCACCGCCCGGATTCACGAGGTCCTCGCCGAGCTCAAGCTCGACATCCACAAGGACAAGAAGGTCACCTCCCTCTCCGGTGGTCAGCGCAAGCGCGTCTCCGTCGCCCTCGAACTGCTGACCAAGCCGTCGCTGATCTTCCTGGACGAGCCGACCTCCGGCCTCGACCCGGGCATGGACCGCGACGTCATGCAGCTGCTGCGCGGCCTCGCCGACGACGGCCGTACCGTGCTGGTCGTCACGCACTCCGTCGCCGAGCTGGCGATCTGCGACAAGCTCCTGGTCATGGCGCCCGGCGGGTCCGTCGCCTACTTCGGCCCTCCGGAGGAGGCGCTGAACTTCTTCGGGTACACGAGCTGGGCCGACGTCTTCTCCGCGTTCGAGAACTACCGCGACTACGACTGGGCGGGCCGCTGGCGCGGGTCCCAGCACTTCCAGATGTACGCCGCGGACATCGACGCCGTGGCCGCGCAGCCCGTCCACATGCCCTCGCGGCAGCAGGTCCGCCCGCCGAAGCCGCAGGGCTGGACCGCCCAGCTGTGGACCCTGATGAGCCGGTACGTCTCGGTGATCGCATCCGACCGGGGATTCCTGGGCCTCATGGTGATCCTTCCGGCGGTCCTCGGCATCGTCAGCGTGGTCATCCCGTCGGACTTCGGACTGGCGGAGCCCACCCCGCCCGCCAGGTTCAACAGCAAGGCGGGGACGATCATGCTGATCCTCGCCGTCGGCATGTGCTTCTCGGGCGCCGCCAACTCGGTACGAGAACTGATCAAGGAGCGGGTCATCTACGAGCGGGAACGGGCCACCGGCCTCTCCCGCTCCGCGTACCTCGTCTCCAAGGTGATCGTCCTCGGTGTGATCACCGCCCTTCAGGGTGTGATCATCTGCGGCATCGGCTTCTCCACCCGCGATCTGCCGGAGGAGGGCCTGTTCATGAACCCGGCCGCGGAGATCTGCCTCTCGATCATCGCGCTCGGCTTCACGTCGATGATGGTCGGCCTGATGATCTCCTCGCTGGTGCGGACGGCCGAGAAGACCATGCCCCTGCTGGTCATGTTCGCGATCGTCCAGGTGGTCTTCACCGGCGTGCTCTTCCAGCTGTACGGCTCGCCCGGCCTGGAGCAGTTCGCCTGGCTGATGCCGTCCCGCTGGGCGATGGCGGCGGCCGGCACCACCCTCGACCTCGCCCACCTCATGCCGCCGTGGGACCCGCAGAACCCGACCGACCTGGACCCGCTCTGGGAGCACTCGGCCGGTCAGTGGGGGATCAACATCGCGGTGCTGCTCTTCCTGGGTGCGATCTGCTTCGTCGCCGTCGCGCGGCTGCTGCGCCGCCACGAGCCGGAGGTCATGCGCAAGTAACGCGCCGTCCCGTACCCGGAAACGCCCGAGGGCGGCACCCCGTGGGGTGCCGCCCTTCGGCATGCGCGCCGGCCGTCACGCGGTCCGGCCGGGCCGGTGCCCCGGCTCTGTCGGGCCGGCTCAGTACGCGCTGTCGACGTTGTCGATCGAGCCGTACTTGTCCGCCGCGTAGTTGGCGGCAGCGGTGATGTTGGCGACCGGGTCGTACTGGTCGTGCTTCGTGCCCTTGACGTGGTAGAAGTCGAAGGTCGGCTTGATGACCTGCAGCAGGCCCTTGGACGGGACGCCGTTGATCGCGTTGATGTCCCAGTTGTTGATGGCGCGCGGGTTACCGCTGGACTCACGCATGATGTTGCGGTGCAGGCCCTCGTAGGTGCCGGGGATCTTCTTCTCGTGCATGATCGAGAGGGCCTCGCGGATCCAGCCGTCGAGGTTGTCGGCGAAGACGGGCTTGCGGTCGGCCGCGCGGCCGGCCTTCTTGGCGGAACGCTTCTTCGCGTCGGCGGCGGCCTTCGCCTTCTTCGCGGCGGCGGCCTTGCTCTTGGCCTTCGCCACGGCCTTGGCCTTCTCCTCCGCCTTCTTCGCGTCGGCGGCGGCCTTGGCCTTGGCCGCGTCGGCGGCCTTCACCAGCTGGGTGGCCGTGGAGTGCTGGTCGAGGATGCTGTTCTGGACGGACTTCGTCTGCGCCGCACCGGCGAAGACGACCGGCGCGGCCGCGGCGGCCTGCGGCTCGGTCGTCGCCGAAGCGTCGTCCGGGACGAGCGAGAACGCGAGCGCGGCGGCGGCCAGGGTGGACACACCCGCGACGGAGAGCTTCTGCGCCTTGTTCAGGCGACGGTTACGGCTGGTGATGCGGGAGACAGACATGTAGTCGCACCTCTCGAATAGCAGGAGTCCTCGGCGAGGACGCGGACGGAAGCGCCGGGGCGCATCTCCGTCGGGGACAGATGCAATTCTTAGCGGCAGCAAAATGGCCTGGCAAAGGTGTGACGTACGAAGCTGGATAGTGGAATGGGGCGCCGTTCGTGACGCTCTGTCCGTTTTGGGGCTTGCCGTATTGCCCGTTTTGGGTCAACTATCCGTCTTCGTAAGTGACGTGCGTCCTATGCCTGGGCTCACACGCGGAGCCTCTTCGCTTCACGAAATGTTGCTTGTGTAATGCAGAGAGTGAGCGCCTGCGACCGGCCGGAACCGGGGGTGTCCCCGCCCTCCCGCGCAGGGCGGACGCCCTCGGGCCTGGACGGGCCCGGCGGCCGTCGGGTGCGCGACCGAGGTCCCCTGCCACGGGCCGCGAGCCCGGCCCGCACCGAACGGGAGGACTAGGCCTGCGGCCCTACCCCGCGGCCGCCCTCAGGCGGATACGGCCGCCGGATGCCCGCCGGTACGGTGAAGCCATGAGCCATCGCCCCCCGTCGGGCCTCGCCGCGGTCAGCGCCGCGCTGCTCGCCATGAGCCGGCATCTGGAGATGCGGGACGTCCTCAAGACGATCGTCCAGTCCGCCCGGGAACTCCTCGACGCCGAGTACGCGGCCCTGGGCGTTCCGGACGACCACGGCGGTTTCGCCCAGTTCGTGGTGGACGGGGTCAGCGACGAGGAGTGGAAGGCCATCGGCCCGCTGCCCCGGCAGCACGGCATCCTCGCCGCGATGCTCCACGAGGCGAAGCCCGAGCGGCTCGCCGACGTCCGCGCGGACCCGCGCTTCGGCGGCTGGCCCGAGGCCCACCCCGACATGTCCGACTTCCTCGGCCTGCCCATCCAGGACGGCGACGAGATCATCGGCGCCCTCTTCCTCGCGAACAAGCGCTGCCCCAAGCCGCAGGGCGGCTGCGGATTCACGGAGGAGGACGAGGAACTGCTGGGCATCCTCGCCCAGCACGCCGCCATCGCCCTCACCAACGCCCGGCTGTACGAGCGCAGCCGCGAGCTCACGATCGCCGAGGAGCGCACGAGGCTCGCCCACGAACTGCACGACGCCGTCAGCCAGAAACTCTTCTCCCTCCGGCTGACCGCCCAGGCCGCCGCCGCCCTCGTCGACCGCGACCCGGCCCGCGCCAAGGGTGAACTCCAGCAGGTCGCGGTCCTGGCCGCGGAAGCCGTGGACGAACTGCGCGCCGCCGTCGTCGAGCTGCGGCCCGCCGCCCTGGACGAGGACGGCCTCGTCGCCACCCTCCGTACCCAGATCCGGGTCATGGACCGCGCCCACGCCGCCCGGGTCACCTTCGAGAGCGGCGGCGTACGCGCCCTGCCCTCGGCCCAGGAGGAGGCGCTGCTCCGGGTCGCCCAGGAAGCCCTCCACAACGCCCTGCGCCACTCCGGCGCCGAGCGTGTCTCCGTCTCGCTCGGCAGGCGGGACGCCGTCACGGTGCTGCGGGTCACCGACGACGGCAGCGGCTTCGACGTCCACGCGGTCCGGCGGGCCGGCCGTCATCTGGGCCTCGTCTCGATGCGGCACCGGGCGGGCAGCGTCGGCGGCCGGCTCACCGTTGCCTCGGAGCCCGGCAAGGGCACCACGATCCGGATGGAGATCCCCAGTGGTTGACAAGATCATCAGGGTGTTGCTGGTCGACGACCACCAGGTGGTCAGACGCGGACTCCGTACCTTCCTGGAGATCCAGGACGACGTGGAGGTCGTCGGCGAGGCGGCGGACGGGGCCGAGGGCGTCGCCAGGACGGAGGAGCTGCGGCCCGACGTCGTCCTGATGGACATCAAGATGCCGGGTACGGACGGCATCGAGGCCCTGCGCAGGCTCAGGGCGCTGGAGAACCCCGCCAAGGTCCTGATCGTCACGAGCTTCACCGAGCAGCGCACGGTAGTCCCCGCCCTGCGCGCCGGCGCGTCGGGGTACGTCTACAAGGACGTCGACCCGGACGCCCTGGCCGGCGCCATCCGCTCGGTCCACGCCGGGCACGTCCTGCTCCAGCCGGAGGTCGCCGACGCCCTCCTCGCCCAGGAGGACTCCGGAAGCGGTACGGGGCGGGGGAGCACCCTGACGGAACGCGAGCGGGAGGTACTCGGGCTGATCGCCGACGGCCGCTCCAACCGGGAGATCGCCCGGGCGCTGGTGCTGTCGGAGAAGACCGTCAAGACACACGTCTCGAACATCCTGATGAAGCTCGACCTGTCGGACCGGACGCAGGCCGCGCTCTGGGCGGTCAGGCACGGAGCTGCGGACTGAGGGGAGCGGCCGGTCAGCGGTCAGGTACGGAGCGGCGGACCGAGGGTGCGGCCGGCCGGGGGAAGCGGGCTGTCCGGCGCTTCCCCTCCTGCGGCCGTCCCGCGGCCCGCGGCCGGGCAGGCCCACCCCGGCCGCCCGGCGCGCTCACCGCCCGCGTTCCTCCACGTACGCGTTGTACGCCGCGACCTGCGCGCGCCGGGCCACCCGCTCCACCGGCCGCAGCGCCTCACCCCGGGCCGCGATCTCCGAAGCGCTCACCGCGCCCCCGTGGCCGTTCTCATGGGCCACCGAGACGAGCAGCCCCACCCGCCGGGCCAGCTCCAGGACCCGCGCCGCCCGCGCCGGATAGCCCGGAGCCAGCACCTCCCGGCCCCGCGCCGCCCGCGCCCGGTACGCGTCCACCGCCGCCTCCGCGACCGGCCCGGAACCGGCGACGTCCAGCCGCGCGAGCACCGCCGTCGCCTCCCGCAGCGCCTCGGCGAGCTCCCGCTCCGCCTCACCCAGCGACGGCACGTCGGCCGGGGGCGCCTCCCGCACCGGAAGACAGTGCCACGCCACCTCGACGTGCAGGTCACCGGCGGGCCCCGCCTCCGTCACCTCCGGTACGAGCCCGTACGGCGCCCCGGACGTGACGACCGCCTCCTCCGCCTCCAGTGCCCGTGCGTTGAAGGCGGGCGGCCCGCTCAGCCCCAGCGGATGACCGGGCACCGGAAGCGCGACCCGGAAACCGGTCGCACCGAGCGACCTCAGCCGCCCGAGCGCCAGCGTGAGCCCGACCGGCCCCGCCTCACCCGGTAGTCCCAGGACGCGGTGCACCGCGTCCTCACCGACGATCGCGAGCGCCGCGTCGTCCGGCGACACACGTCCTGACAGAAGTGCGTTTCCCCATGCGGCGAGCCGCCCTGAGCGTGGTTCCGAAAGCATGGGAACAGCCTAAGGACTGTCCCGCAATTCCCGGCGGGCGTGCGACGACAGCTACGGCACCTCGCCGCGTTGTCGGAACGTCCCCATACATCCAGTATGCGGACGTCCCTCCGCCTTGCGATGCCCCGCATCTGACGCCGCCCGCTGATCCACCGGGAATTGCGGGACAGCCCTTAGGGAACGGCCCCAGGGCCTGAGCACTCCGCGGGTGGCGTAGGTTTTCCCTGGGAGCCGTGCCCACCGGCACGCGACGATCTCGACACTGCATGGGGAGACAACGCGCCATGAGCGATGTACTGGAGCTGGTGGACGTATCCGTGGTCCGCGACGGACGCGCTCTGGTGGACGACGTCTCGTGGTCGGTCAAGGAGGGGGAGCGCTGGGTGATCGTCGGCCCGAACGGCGCCGGCAAGACCACCCTCCTCAACATCGCCTCCAGCTACCTCTTCCCGAGCACCGGCACGGCCCGGATCCTCGGCGAGCAGCTCGGCGGCGTCGGCACCGACGTCTTCGAGCTCCGCCCCCGCATCGGGATCGCCGGGATCGCCATGGCCGAGAAGCTGCCCAAGCGCCAGACGGTCCTGCAGACGGTCCTCACCGCCGCGTACGGCATGACCGCCACCTGGCACGAGAACTACGAGGCCGTCGACGAGGAGCGCGCCCGCGCCTTCCTCGACCGGCTCGGCATGACCGAGTACCTCGACCGGAGGTTCGGCACCCTCTCGGAGGGGGAGCGCAAGCGCACCCTCATCGCCCGCGCCATGATGACCGACCCCGAGCTCCTCCTCCTCGACGAGCCCGCCGCGGGCCTCGACCTCGGCGGACGCGAGGACCTCGTCCGCCGCCTGGGACGCCTCGCCCGTGACCCGTACGCCCCGTCGATGGTCATGGTGACCCACCACGTCGAGGAGATCCCGCCCGGCTTCACCCACGTCCTGATGATCCGCCAGGGCAGGATCCTCGCCGCCGGCCCCATGGAGACCGAGCTCAGCTCCCGCAACCTCTCCCTCTGCTTCGGTCTGCCGCTCGTGGTCGAGCACCACGGTGACCGCTACACGGCCCGCGGACTCCCGCTCTCCTGAACTCCCTTTCCGGCAGCCGCCCCTCCGGCGCCCTGTCGGCGGAGGTGACCGGCGTCCTACGATGACCGGGTGGACATCGACGCGTGGGTGTGGTGGCTGATCGGCGCGGTGGGACTGGGCATCCCACTCGTCCTGACCGCCATGCCCGAATTCGGGATGTTCGCCGTCGGAGCGGTGGCCGCAGCGGTCGTCGCGGCCCTCGGCGGTGGCATCGTCGCCCAAGTACTCGTCTTCGTCGGGGTGTCGGTGGCGCTCGTCGCCGTCGTACGCCCGATCGCCGCCCGGCACCGGTCCGGCCGGGCCCCGCACGCCACCGGCATCGACGCCCTGAAGGGCCGTCAGGCCGTCGTCCTGGAACGGGTCGACGGCAGCGGCGGCCGCATCAAGCTCGCCGGCGAGATCTGGTCCGCCCGCTCCCTCGACGGCGACCAGAGCTTCGAACCGGGCCGCCAGGTCGACGTCGTGGACATCGACGGTGCGACGGCCCTCGTCATGTGAGCGAACTCGCCCCACGGCAGGCCGTGTTCTGCCACACTCGAAGTCGATCATCATGAGACCGCGACTTTCATAAGAAATATGAGACCGCGACTGTCACAAGAACCGTGACCGTCGCGACCGTCCGAGCTCGAACACCGCGATCCGTCGGCAACCGAAGGGCACGAGGCACACGATGCAACCGATCATCATCGTCCTGATCATTCTGGTGGTGCTCGTCTTCATCGCCCTGATCAAGACGATCCAGGTCATCCCGCAGGCCAGTGCCGCCATCGTGGAGCGCTTCGGCCGCTACACCCGCACGCTCAACGCCGGGCTGAACATCGTCGTCCCGTTCATCGACTCGATCCGCAACCGGATCGACCTCCGCGAACAGGTCGTCCCCTTCCCGCCGCAGCCGGTGATCACCCAGGACAACCTCGTCGTCAACATCGACACCGTCATCTACTACCAGGTCACCGACGCCCGCGCGGCGACCTACGAGGTCGCCAGCTACATCCAGGCGATCGAGCAGCTCACCGTCACCACCCTGCGCAACATCATCGGCGGCATGGACCTCGAGCGGACCCTCACCTCCCGCGAAGAGATCAACGCGGCGCTGCGCGGCGTCCTCGACGAGGCCACCGGCAAGTGGGGCATCCGCGTCAACCGCGTCGAGCTCAAGGCCATCGAACCGCCGACCTCCATCCAGGACTCGATGGAGAAGCAGATGCGCGCCGACCGCGACAAGCGCGCCGCCATCCTCACCGCCGAAGGCATCAGGCAGTCCGCCATCCTCACCGCCGAAGGCGAGAAGCAGTCCGCCATCCTGCGCGCCGAGGGTGAGGCCAAGGCATCCGCCCTGCGCGCCGAGGGCGAGGCCCAGGCCATCCGCACGGTCTTCGAGTCCATCCACGCCGGGGACCCGGACCAGAAACTCCTCTCGTACCAGTACCTCCAGATGCTCCCCAAGATCGCCGAGGGCGACGCCAACAAGCTGTGGATCGTTCCCAGCGAGATCGGCGACGCCCTGAAGGGCCTCAGCGGCGCCTTCGGCAACCTCGGCGGAGGCGTCCCCGGCTTCAACACCGGTACGGAGCGCCGGGAACAGCCCCCGGTCGACTGACCGGCGGACCCCTTCGTGCATGATCGGTGAAGCCCCTCGACCTTCATGGCGGGGAGGCATCACTGACCATCGAAGGAGATGGCCTTGTCCGTCTGGGAAATGCTCGCGGTCTTCTCGGCCGGGGTCGGCGCCGGCACGATCAACACCATCGTCGGGTCAGGCACGTTGATCACCTTCCCCGTCCTGCTCGCCACCGGGCTGCCCCCGGTCACCGCCACCGTCTCCAACGCCCTCGGCCTGATCCCGGGGTCGGTCAGCGGCGCCATCGGCTACCGCAGGGAACTCGCGGGCCAGCGGCGCCGCATACTCAAACTGAGCGCCGGAGCACTCGTCGGCGGCCTCACCGGCGCCACCCTCCTGCTGGCTCTGCCCTCCACGGCCTTCGAGACGATCGTCCCCGTCCTCGTGGCCCTCGCACTCGTCCTGGTCGTCCTTCAGCCCCGGATCGGCAGGGCGGTGCAGCGGCGCCGTGCCCGCACCGGTACGGTCGCCCGCCCGGACGGCGGGCCGCTCCTGTTCGTCGGCCTGATGCTCGCCAGCGTCTACGGCGGCTACTTCACGGCGGCCCAGGGGATCATCTACCTCTCCCTCATGGGCATGCTGCTCGACGACACCATGCAGCGGATCAACGCCGTCAAGAACATCCTCGCCGCCGTCGTCAACAGCGTCGCCGCACTCTTCTTCCTCTTCGTCGCGGACTTCGACTGGACGGCCGTCGTGCTCATCGCCGTGGGCTCGGCGATCGGCGGACAGATCGGAGCGAGGGTGGGCCGCCGGCTCAGCCCGCGCCTGCTGCGCGCCCTCGTCGTCGTCGTGGGAACCGCCGCGATCGTCCAACTGCTGCTGCGCTGACGCCGAGGGGGCCCGTCTCCCCGTCGGTCGCGGGGGGACGGGCCGCTCGCGCACGGCCGTGTACGGCGGCTACGCCGCGGACCGAGCCAGCCACTCCGGCAGCGCGGACCGGTCCCCGGCCCCCAGCGCGAGCAGCATGGCGTCCGCCGGCGAGGGGACGAACGGCTGCCGCAGCAGGGGCATGCCCGCCTGCTCGGGCGTCCGGGCCGCCTTGCGGTGGTTGTCCTCCGCGCACGAGGCGACGGTGTTCAGCCAGGTGTCCTGACCGCCCTGGGCACGCGGCACCACGTGGTCCACGGTGCTGGCCCGCCGCCCGCAGTACGCGCACCGGTGCTGGTCCCGTATGAGGACCCCCCTTCTGGACCACGGGGCGTGTCTTCGGAAAGGCACCCGTACGTACCGGCAGAGCCTGATGACCCGGGGCACCGGGATGTCGACGGCGGCACCTCGCATACGCAGGCCGGGATCCGCCTGCTCGACGACCGCCTTGTCCTGCAGGATGAGTACCACCGCACGGTTGAGCGTCACCGTCGACAGCGGCTCGAAGCTCGCGTTGAGGACCAGTGTGTCCCGCATCCTGCCCACCTCCCGTGTGCCGCCCGCCCCCCGGCGGGCCCGGATCAACTCTGTCCGGGCGAGCCGTGATGGACAACGCAATAAAAAGTGCCCTGCCCTGATCTCTCCAAGACCAGGGCAGGGCAAACAGGAGGAGAACTGTCAGCTGTCGGGCGAGGCGTACTCACCGATCAGATGGGCGCGGGCCAGGGTGTGGAACCGGAGGTTGAATCCGATCGCGGCGGGCGTGGCGTCGCTGCCCGGCCCGAGCTTCTCGGCGTCCACCGCGTACACGGTGAAGACGTACCGGTGGTTCTCACCGGCCGGCGGCGCGGCGCCGCCGAACTCCTTCGCCCCGTAGTCGTTGCGCACCTGGACCGCGCCCCGGGGGAGACCGTCGAACCTGCCGGAACCCGCGCCCGCCGGGAGCTCGGTCACCGTTGCCGGGATGTCGAAGACCACCCAGTGCCAGAACCCGCTGCCCGTGGGGGCGTCCGGGTCGAAACACGTCACCGCGAAACTCTTCGTCCCGGCGGGGAAGTCCTCCCACCGCAGGTGCGGTGAGGTGTTCCCCGCCGAGTGCACCTGCGCGTCCGCGAGAACGCCTCCCGGTGCGAGATCGTCGCTCACCACGGTGAACGAGGGGACCTCGGGATGGAAGTCGTGCGGCAGCGGCGCCCTCTTCGACTCGGTCACGTCAGCACCTCTCCTGGTCGTCTGCGATGGGTCTCCCGTCGACCCTAAGGGCTGTGCCGCCGATTCCCGGTGGGCGCGCGACGACAGCCGCGGTTCCTCGCCACGTCGCCGGCACGTCCTCACGGCATTCCGTACACGGACGCCCCACCGTCCTGCGACGCACCGCCTCGGGGCACCGCGTCGTCCACGGGAGCGGGCCGGTCCGCGGGGGCCCTCAGAGCCAGTTGCGCTGTCCGCCGACGTGGGCGAGCCACTGGTTGAGGTAGGCGGCCCAGTCCGTGTTCCGGAAGTCGTCCAGCCCGACCTTGAACGCGCGGTAGGAGTCGCTGCCCTCGCTGAAGAGGCCGGGCTTCTTGTCCATCTCCAGGACGACGTCCATCTCACGGTCGTCCGCGACGAACGTCAGCTCGACCTGGTTCAGCCCGCGGTACTGCTGCGGCGGGAAGAACTCGATCTCCTGGTAGAACGGCAGGCGCTGGCGCGTACCGCGGATGTGGCCGCGTTCCATGTCCGCGCTGCGGAAACCGAAGCCGAGCTGCCCGAAGGCGTCCAGGATGGCCTGCTGGGCCGGCAGCGGGTGCACGTTGATCGCGTCCAGGTCTCCGGAGTCCACCGCCCGGGCGATCTCCAGCTCCGTGGTCACCCCGATGTTCATGCCGCGCAGGTGCTGCCCCGCGAACATCGTGATCGGCGTCTCCCAGGGGATCTCGAGCCCGAACGGCACGACGTGCACGGCGCCCGCCTTCACCTCGAAGGCACCACCGAGACGCAGCTTGGTGAACTCGATGTCCTGCTTGGTCTCCTGGTCCCCGCCCTCCACCTCGACGCGCGCCTGGAGACCGACGGAGAGCCCCTCGATCTGCTGGTCCACGGATCCGCCCTGGACCCGTACCTCGCCCTGGACGACCCCGCCGGGGACGACGTTGAGTTCGGTCAGCTCGGTCTCCACCGAAGCACCGCCGGCACCCATGCTCGCGAGCAGCCGCTTGAAGCCCATGATTACTCCTCCTTGGTCCTGACCTCTACATACGCGCGACGACCGTAGCCGGTTCCCGGTACGGGCTTCCCAGTACCCTCGGACGCCATGAACGAAGGCATGGACCGTACGCCGCGCACGCGGGACCTCTTCGACCTGCCCGTCCCGGACGTGGCACCCGACCCGCCGGGCCGCGCCCCGGCCCGTACCACCGGCGCGGGCGTCGTCGAGCCGACGCCTGCCGGAGCGGAGGCCGACCGCGGCGCCCCCGCCCTTCGCGGGGGGACGGCACGCACCTCCGTCACCTCCGGTACGCCGGGTCGCTCGTACGTGGACGTCACCCACGGCACGGCACGGCGGGCGTCATGAAGGTCGGCCGCCTCGCCCATCCCGCTGAAGAGGTCGCACCCCAGCTGCTCGGGGCCCTCCTGACCTGCGAGACCTCCGAGGGGACCGTGAGCGTCGTCGTCACGGAGACCGAGGCCTACTCCGGTACGGCCGACCCGGCCTCCCACGCCTACCGGGGCCGTACACCCCGAAACGCCGTCATGTTCGGGCCCCCGGGACACCTGTACGTCTACCGGTCCCACGGTCTGCACTGGTGCGCCAACGTGGTCACCGGGACGGACGGCATCGCCTCGGCCGTCCTCATCCGGGCAGGCAGGGTCGTCGAGGGGGAGGAACTGGCACGCCGGCGGCGGGGGGAGAAGGTCGAGGACCGGCGTCTCGCCCGGGGGCCGGGCAACTTCTGCCAGGCACTCGGCATCACGGCGGAGCACAACGGCGCGGACCTCCTGGCAGGCACCTCGGTCGTGTTGTCCGAGGGGGAGCCGGTACCCACCGCGCTCATCCAGGCCGGCCCCCGGGTGGGCGTGAGCAAGGCCCATGACTGGCAGCACCGGTTCTACCTCGCCGGTGATCCGACGGTCTCGGCGTACCGGCTGAGTCCGAGAGCCGAGCGGTCCGCCGGAGCCTGAGCCGCTGGGCGCCTCGCCGGGGTCACCGGCCGGCCCGTGGGCGGCTTGCGGGAAGGGACCGCCGACTGGCGGGACGCCACGGTGGCCCGGCCGCCCGCCGCGCGCATACGTCCTGCCGTCGCCCCGCCGCTTGACGCGACCCCACCTCTTCCCTAAAGTAGTCCGAGCCGCTTGAACGGATGCAGTCGTGGTTGGCGCGGTCCATGGGACCGCGCCGGAGCATCGTGAGAGGGCCAACCACTATCTACGATTCGCCCTGGTGGGCGTGATTTCGGCATGCCGGAATTCGTCTGACGGCTCGATTATGAGTCACCGAGGAAATCGGCTAACGTGGTGAACACGCCGAAAGGGAAACGCGAAAGCGGAGAACCGAAAGCAACCCGCTTCGACCGGGAATCGGACACGAAAGAGTCTGATAGAGTCGGAAACGCAAGAACGAAGGGAAGCGCCCGGAGGAGCCCGGTGAAACGGGACCGAAGGAAGCGTCCGTTCCTTGAGAACTCAACAGCGTGCCAAAAGTCAACGCCAGATATGTTGATACCCCG
>NZ_MDKB01000003.1:156116-156555 GCF_001715295.1 Streptomyces griseus
TCGAAGGTGGGACTGGCGATTGGGACGAAGTCGTAACAAGGTAGCCGTACCGGAAGGTGCGGCTGGATCACCTCCTTTCTAAGGAGCATCTAGATTCTGCAAGGAATCCAGAGCCACTACGTCGGCAAATGTTCGACGGTGGTCAGCTCATGGGTGGAACGTTGACTATTCGGTACCTGGTGGTTCGACCGGGTCGTAAGTACTGCTCCTCGGAGCGTGGAAAGCGAGTCGGACGGATCGCCGGATACCGGGCACGCTGTTGGGTGTCTGAAGGTATGGCCGTGAGGCTGCCTTCGACGCCGGCCCCAGTGCACTCGTCGGAAGACGGGGTGATGGGTGGCTGGTCGTTGCTTGAGAACTGCACAGTGGACGCGAGCATCTGTGGCCAAGTTTTTAAGGGCGCACGGTGGATGCCTTGGCACCAGGAACCGATGAAGGA
>NZ_MDKB01000003.1:157582-157781 GCF_001715295.1 Streptomyces griseus
GAAAGAGTGCGTAATAGCTCACTGGTCAAGTGATTCCGCGCCGACAATGTAGCGGGGCTCAAGCGTACCGCCGAAGTCGTGTCATTCACACATTGAGGGCCAACGCCTGTGTGGATGGGTAGGGGAGCGTCGTGTGCCGGGTGAAGCAGCCGCGGAAGCGAGTTGTGGACGGTTCACGAGTGAGAATGCAGGCATGAGT
>NZ_MDKB01000003.1:159452-160546 GCF_001715295.1 Streptomyces griseus
GGCCAGATGTGGAAGCCCGGTAACGGGTGGAGCTGACTGGTACTAATAGGCCGAGGGCTTGTCCTCAGTTGCTCGCGTCCACTGTGTTGTTCCCGGGTTGCGAACAGTCGCACCGGTTGAACAGTTTCACTTCTTAATTGAAAAGTGTGCTTGTTCGCTAGAGCCCGATAGGGTTTCGGTGGTCATTGCGTTAGGGAAACGCCCGGTTACATTCCGAACCCGGAAGCTAAGCCTTTCAGCGCCGATGGTACTGCAGGGGGGACCCTGTGGGAGAGTAGGACGCCGCCGAACAATCTTTCAAGGACCCTTGGTCCCAGCGTTCATGCTGGGACCAAGGGTCCTTTTTTGTTTTCCCGAAGCGCGTCGGATGGTCGGCTGCGCGAGAATGTCTGTGGTACCCGATGACAGGAGTCACCCCCATGTCCACCAACTCTTCCGACGACCGTCCGGAGCGCGAGCTGCGTCGCCGGGACGGCGGAGACAGGGGCGGCTTCCGAGGCGGTCGCGACGACCGGTCCGGTGCTCCTCGACGTGACGGCGACCGCGGCGGTTTCCGTCGCGACGACCGTGATCGTGGCCCGCGCCGCGACGACGACCGCGGTGGCAGCACCGGTGGCGGTTTCCGGCGTGACGACAGCCGGGGTGGTAGCGCCGGTGGTGGTTTCCGGCGTGACGATCGTGCGCCGCGTCGTGAGGATGACCGGGGTGGGTACCGCGGTGGTCAGCAGCGTGATGACCGGGGTGGGCGTCCGGGCGGTGGCTTCGAGCGCCGTGACGACCGTCCCCGTGGCCCGCGCCGCGACGACGACCGCGGTGGCAGCACCGGTGGTGGTTTCCGTCGCGACGACAGCCGTGGTGGCAGCACCGGTGGTGGTTTCCGCCGCGATGACAGCCGTGGGGGTGCCGGCGGTGGGTTCCGTCGCGACGACAGCCGTGGTGGCGGGAGCGGCGGTGGTTTCCGTCGTGACGACAGCCGCGGTGGCAGCACCGGGGGCGGTTTCCGCCGGGACGACCGTGATCGTGGCCCGCGCCGCGACGACGACCGCGGTGGCAGCACCGGTGGCGGTTTCCGGCGTGACGACAGCCGGGGTGGC
>NZ_MDKB01000003.1:160556-242210 GCF_001715295.1 Streptomyces griseus
CGACCGTGATCGTGGCCCGCGCCGCGACGACGACCGCGGTGGCAGCACCGGTGGCGGTTTCCGGCGTGACGACAGCCGGGGTGGCAGCACCGGTGGTGGTTTCCGCCGCGACGACCGCGACCGTGGCCCGCGCCGGGACGATGAGCGGCCGAGCACCTTCCGTCGTGACGACCGCGCCCCCCGTCGTGACGATCGTGCGCCGCGTCGTGAGGATGACCGGGGTGGGTACCGCGGTGGTCAGCAGCGTGATGACCGGGGTGGGCGTCCGGGCGGTGGCTTCGAGCGCCGTGACGACCGTCCCCGTGGCCCGCGCCGCGACGACGACCGCGCCGGCGGCTTCCGCCGCGACGACCGCGGCCCGCGCCGTGACAACGACCGGGGCAACGACCGCGGGGGTTACCGTGGCCGGGACGACCGAGGTGGCTACCAGGGGCGTGACGACCGCGACCGTGAGCCGATCAAGCGACTGCCCATTCCCGACGACGTCACCGGCGACGAGATCGACAAGGACGTCCGCCAGGAGCTCATGAGCCTGCCGAAGACGCTTGCCGAGGACGTCGCACGGAACCTCGTCATGGTGGCCCGCCTGATCGACGAGGACCCCGAGCAGGCGTACGCGTACTCGCGCATCGCCCTGCGCCTGGCTTCGCGCGTCGCCGCGGTGCGTGAGGCCGCCGGCTTCGCCGCGTACGCCACGCAGAAGTACGCGGAGGCGCTGGCCGAGTTCCGGGCCTCCCGCAGGATGACCGGGTCCGTCGACCTGTGGCCCGTCATGGCGGACTGCGAGCGTGGGCTCGGGCGCCCCGAGCGGGCCATGGCGATGGCCGGTGAGCCCGAGGTGCAGAAGCTGGACAAGGCGGGCCAGGTCGAGATGCGTCTGGTGGCCGCCGGGGCCCGCAGGGACATGGGGCAGATCGACGCCGCCATCGTCACGCTGCAGAGCCCCGAGCTCGCCTCCAGCGCAGTCCACTCCTGGACGCCGCGTCTGCGGTACGCCTATGCGGACGCCCTGCTGGAGGCCGGGCGCGAGGACGAGGCCCGCGAGTGGTTCGCGAAGGCCATGGAGGCCGACAAGGACGGAGCGACCGACGCGTCCGACCGCCTCGCCGCGCTCGACGGTGTCGAGTTCGTCGACGCCCTCGGTGAGGACGACGACGAGCAGGACGCCGTCGTACCCGCCGCCGCGGACGGCCCGGACGCGCAGGACCGCGCCGGCGAGAAGGCCGACGCGGAGGGCGCCGAGGACGCCGACGAGGCGGATGACGCCGTGGAGGCCGAAGAGGCTGAAGGTGACCATGGCGTCGAGGGCGTGGACGGACCCGCGAAGGCGTAAGCGCTGACGCACCACGAGCACAGGAGGGGGCGGCACCCGCCGGGTGCCGCCCCCTCCTGCGTTCCGGCCCGTCAGTCCGTGTCGAGGCTGCGCAGGACGAGGCCCGTGGCCGGCTTGGGGCCGAACGAGGTCGACTTGCGGGGCATGGTGACCCCCTGCCTGGCCAGGTCCCGGACGATGTCCTCGCTCACCGGATGCATCAGGACCGCGGTGGCGCCGCGCCGCTGGGCCTGCTCGACCGCGGCCTCGGCGCTGTGGATGTAGGCGATGTGGTCCGGGTCGTCCGGTATCCGCCAGACATGGTCGAGGAGCACGGAGTGCAGCACCGTGGCGTCGAGCGCGCGCCACGCCGCCGGCCGGTCCGCGGGCACCGTTCGGGCCAGGAGGTTCGCGTCGGGCCGGTCGACGAGATGGAAGCGGCCGTCGCCCGCGAGCAGGAAGGCGTTACCCTCGGCCGAGGCCTCCGCGAGGACGTCGAGCGCCCTGGGGAGAGGGCCCTCAACGGCCCGCACCCTGAAGGCGCCTTCGAGAGCCCGGAGCGCCTCCGCGACCGGAAGACGGTGCAGCAGGCGGTGGATGGCACGGACCTGCAGGGGGTAGCGGGCGGTGTCGACCAGCAGGACCAGACCGAAGTCCCAGGGCCCGGGGCCGGACCGTTCCCGCTGCAGCCTGAGATAGGTGGCCCAGCGGTGATGACCGTCGGCGATCAGCGCCTGGTGCCGCGAGAGGTCCGCCTGGACCTCCGCCCGTTCCGCGGGGTCCGTGATCGCCCAGAGGCGGTGGGCGACCCCGTCCTCGGTGGTCGTCGCGAGCAGCGGCAGGCGCTCCACCACCCGTTCGATGACGGCCGTCGCCCCGGTCGGCCCGCCGTCGCCGGCGTAGGTCAGGAGCAGCGGTTCGAGGTGGGCCGCCGCCGTACGCATCAGGGCGGCGCGGTCCTCGACGATGTCGGCCATGACGTCCTCGTGGGGCAGTACCACACCCTCGTCCGGGGGAGAGAGCGCCAGTGCCCCGATCACTCCGCGCTGGAGGACGTCGCCGGCCCGCTGCTCGTAGACGTACAGCACCGGCTCCGGGTCGGCGGCGAGGACGCCTTCCGCGAGCCAGCGCCGCAGGGTCCGGGCCGCCTGCCGGTGCCGGGCCGCGGCGCTGTCCGCCTGGGGGAGGATCAGCCGCACGATGTTGTGCGGGTCCGCCGACTCGAGGTGGTGCAGACCGTCGGGACGTACGACGACGTCGTACGGGGGAGAGGTCACGGCGGCCAGACTGCCGACCCTTTCGGGGACGTACCGCAGTCCGCGGAAGGGGATCAGCCGCAGTCCATGGCCGCCGGCAGGCCCGGGTGAGTTCATCCGTGCATCGTATGTGCGCCGGGCGATGGGCGATGATCGGGGGAGAGGCATGGAAAGAGGAGCGCGGCATATGAGTCAGCAGTACAGGTCCCGGCCGCTCGGAAGCGGTGTGGCGCTGAGCGCGGCGTACGACACGGCGCTGCTCGATCTGGACGGGGTGGTGTACGCGGGCGGGCATGCGATCGCCCACGCCGTCGAGTCGCTGGGCACCGCGAGCGCGGGCGGCATGCGGCTGGCGTACGTGACCAACAACGCCCTGCGCACCCCCGACGCGGTGGCCGGGCACCTCACGGAACTCGGCATCCCGGCCGAGCCGGCCGACGTGATCACATCGGCGCAGGCGGTCGCCCGGTTGATGGCCGATCAGCTGCCGCCGGGGGCGCGGGTCCTCGTGGTCGGCGGGGAGGGGCTGCGCGTCGCGCTGCGTGAGCGGGGGTTGGTGCCCGTCGAGTCGGCGCAGGACGACCCGGTCGCCGTCGCCCAGGGGTACGGGGGGCCCGACCTGCCGTGGGGGCGGTTCGCCGAGGCGGCGTACGCGATCACGGGCGGGGCGGTGTGGTTCGCGTCCAACACGGACCTGACGATCCCGGGGGCCCGGGGCATCGCGCCGGGCAACGGCGCAGCGGTGGAGGTCGTACGGATCGCCACGGGCGCGGAGCCGCAGGTGGCCGGTAAGCCGTTGCCGCCGATGCACCGCGAAACGGTTCTGCGGACAGGGGCCGAGCGGCCGCTCGTGGTCGGGGACCGTCTGGACACCGACATCGAAGGGGCGTTCAACGGGGACGTTGACTCGCTCCTGGTGCTGACCGGGGTGACCGACGCGGCGCGACTGCTCGCGGCCGAGCCGAAACACCGGCCGACCTACGTCGACCGGGATCTGCGCGGTCTGCTCACCGGACAGCCGGAGGTGTCGGAGCGGGACGGCGCCTTCCACTGCGGGGGCTGGACGGCCGCGGTACGGGGCGACGCGCTCTCGCTGGAGGGCGACGGCGACGCACTGGACGGTCTGCGGGCCCTGTGCGGGGCTGCCTGGACGTCTGCGGGTGCGGCTTCGTGCGTCCTCGACACGGGGAAGGCGGTGGCCAGGCTCGGTCTGTGACCGAGCGCGGCCCGAGCACCGGCCCGAGCCCGGCTCGAGCACCCGGTAGGCCCGTCCCCGGGTAGCCGGGCCACGAGGGGGCCACCTGTCCGGTAGCCGGACCACGGGATGGCCGCCGGTGGGGATGCGGACGTGCGACCAGGAGGAAGGCCGTCCACGGGTGGCCTCCCCACGGGATGGCCGCGCTCGGCCTGTGGCCGGTGGCGTCCCGAGCACCGGCCCGGGCCCGGCTCGAGCACCGGGGGCCCGTCCCTGCCAGCCGGGCCACGAGGGAGGTCACCTGTCCGGTAGCCGGACCACGGGGTGGCCGGCTGGGGGCGTGCGGCCACGGGGGACGGCCGTGCACCGGGACCTGACCACGGGATGGCCGTCCCTGGGGAAGACCGCCCACCTGGCGGTGCGTACGGACCGTACCGGACTACCCACCGGGCGGAGCGCACGGGCGCACGTTCCGTACCGGGCAGGCCATGCGATGGGAGGATAGGCTAACCTAACCCGGTGTTGGTCGAGAGTCCCCCCGAACCGAACGCCGGCCCCGGAGCCGCGCCGGAGACACCCGTGCGCGCCGGACGGCACACGCTGCGCGCCGCAGGGCTGCTGGCGGCCGTGGGCGTGCTGGTGCTGGTATGCCTCGCGAGTGTGGCCGTAGGGGCGAAGGCCCTGCCGCTCTCCGAGGTCTGGCACGGTCTGTTCCACGCCTCGGGGACCAGCGGTGACGTCCTCGTCCGGGACGTCCGGGTGCCGCGTACGGTGCTCGGGCTGCTCGTCGGGGCCGCGCTCGGCCTCGCCGGTGCGGTGATGCAGGCGCTGACCCGTAACCCGCTCGCCGAACCCGGGCTGCTGGGGGTCAACGCGGGCGCGTCGGCGGCCGTCGTCTCGGCCATCAGCTTCTTCGGTGTCACCTCGCTGACCGGGTACGTCTGGTTCGCGTTCGGCGGTGCGGCGGTCGTCTCCGTCGCGGTGTACGTCCTCGGCGGCAGCCGGTCCGCGAATCCGGTCCGGCTGGCCCTCGCGGGCACGGCGGTCACCGCCGCCCTGTTCGGCTACGTCAACGCCGTACAGCTCCTCGACGCTGCGGCGCTGGACCGGCTGCGGTTCTGGACCGTCGGGTCGCTGGCCTCCGCCGACATGGGGACGGTCGGCAAGGTGTGGCCGTTCATCGCGCTCGGCGTGCTGGTGACCCTCCTCATCGCCCGCCCGCTGAACGCGCTGGAGATGGGCGACGACACGGCACGGGCGCTGGGCGCGCACCTGACCCGCACCCGGATCCTCGCCATGGTGGCCGTCACCCTGCTCTGCGGGGCCGCGACCGCCGCCTGCGGGCCGATCGTCTTCATCGGGCTGATGATCCCGCACCTGGTGCGCAGCATCACCGGCCCCGACCTGCGGTGGATCCTGCCCTACGCCGCCGTGCTCGCGCCGGTGCTCCTGCTGGGCGCCGACGTGGCCGGCCGGGTGATCGCCCGCCCCTCCGAACTGCAGGTCGGCATCGTCACCGCGCTGATCGGCGGACCCGTCTTCATCCACCTCGTACGACGCAAGAGGATGGTCCAGCTGTGAAGGCCGCACAGGACGCCACCAGGACGGTCCGTGCCGTACGGACCACCGGCGGGTACTCCTTCCGCGTCGACGTACGGGCGTTCCTCGCCGTCGTGCTGCTCCTCGCCGCCGCGCTCGCCGCCGCGGTGGTGCTCCTCGGCAGCGGCGACTACGCCATGTCGCCGGGCGAGGTGCTCACCACGCTCAGCGGCGGCGGAACGTTCCAGCAGGAGTTCGTCGTCACCGAACTGCGGCTTCCACGGGTCCTGGTCGGCCTTCTCGTCGGTGCCGCCCTCGGCGTGGGGGGTGCCGTCTTCCAGAGCCTCTCCCGCAACCCCCTGGGCAGCCCCGACGTGCTCGGCTTCGGCCAGGGCTCCGCGGTCGGCGCCCTCGTCGTGATCGTGCTCCTGGGCGGCGGGGCCGCCGAGGTCGCCGCGGGAGCCGTGGCCGGCGGCATCCTCACCGGAGTCGCCGTCCACCTGCTCGCCTGGAAGCGGGGCGTGCACGGCTACCGGCTCGTCCTCGTCGGGATCGGCGCCGCCGCGATGCTCACCGCCGCCACTCATTACCTGATCACCAAGGCCGACCTGGTCGACGCCACCCGCGCCGTCGTCTGGATGACCGGTTCCCTCGACGGCCGGGACTGGGCGCAGGTGTGGCCCCTGCTCACGGTCTGCGCCGTGCTCGTGCCCGTGGTGCTGGGGCACGGCCGGGCGCTGCGCATGATCGAGATGGGCGACGACGCCGCCCACGCGCTGGGCGTACGGGTCGAGCGCACCCGGCTCCTCCTGCTCGGATGCGCCGTGCTGCTCGTCGCGGTCGCCACCGCCGCCGCGGGTCCCATCGTCTTCGTGTCGCTCAGCGCCCCGCAGGTGGCCCGGCGGCTCACCCGTGCGCCGGGGCCCAGCCTGGCCGCGTCGGCCGCCACCGGCGCGGCCCTGCTCCTCGTCGCCGACTGGACGGCCCTGAACGCCTTCGGCGACCGGCAGCTCCCGGTTGGCGTGGTCACCGGCGTGATCGGTGGCTGCTACCTGCTGTGGCTGCTGGTGTCCGAGCGCAGGGCGGGCCGCATATGAGAACCGGTACCCCGACGACCCCATCGGACCCCGCCACCGCGCGGACGAACCCCTTCGAGACCGGGAGCACGACCATGCAGCGCCTCACCGCGGACTCGGTGACCCTGGGCTACGACCGGCGGATCATCGCCGAGAACCTCTCGGTCGAGATCCCCGATCACTCCTTCACGGTGATCGTCGGCCCCAACGCCTGCGGCAAGTCGACCCTGCTGCGCGCGCTCTCCCGGATGCTCAGGCCGAGCAGCGGAGAGGTGCTGCTGGACGGGCGGTCCATCCACCAGCTGCCCGCCAAGAAGGTCGCCAGGACCCTGGGTCTGCTGCCCCAGTCGTCCGTGGCCCCCGACGGCATCACGGTCGCCGACCTCGTCTCGCGCGGCAGGTACCCGCACCAGGGACTGCTGCGCCAGTGGTCGCCCGAGGACGAGCGGATCGTCGTCGGGTCCATGGCCGCGACGGGCGTCGAAGAGCTCGCCGACCGTTATGTCGACGAGCTCTCCGGCGGGCAGCGCCAGCGAGTCTGGATCGCCATGGCCCTCGCCCAGCAGACCCCGCTGCTGCTCCTCGACGAGCCGACGACGTACCTCGACATCCAGCACCAGATCGACGTACTCGACCTCTGCGCGGAGCTGCACGAGACCCAGGGGCGCACGCTCGTCGCCGTACTGCACGACCTGAACCACGCCGCCCGTTACGCCACCCACCTCATCGCCATGCGCCAGGGCGAGATCATCGCCGAGGGGGCACCCGGCGACATCGTGACCGCCGAACTCGTGGAGCGGGTCTTCGGCATGCCCTGTCAGGTCATCGCCGACCCGGAGACGGGCACCCCGCTCGTCGTCCCCGCCGCCCGCAGGAGGCGGGCCCGCGCGTGAGCCGGCGGACCGTCACAGCAGGGCCCTGAGTTTCAGCAGATCGCGGAAGCCCGCCTCCAGCCTGACCCGCCCCGATCCCCAGGCCTTCGCGAAGTGGAGGTCGCCGTTGACCATGGCCACCAGGTCGTCCCCGGTCATCGCGAGCCGGATCTGCGCCTTCTCGCGGGGAGGGCCGTCGTAGGTGTCGAGCACCTGAATCCGGCCGTTCGCCAGCCGTCCGGCGAACGTGCCGTCGAGGTCCGTGATGTGGCAGCTCAACGAGCGGTCGAGCGCAGCGGCGCTGCGTACGTCGCCGTCGGCGCCCGCCAGGTTGCCGGAAAGTGTGTCGAGTGCGCTGCGGCACTCCGCCATGGTCGCCATCGTCACCGACGGTACACCGGCCCTTCGGGGTAGCGTTCCCGCATGAGCCACTGGATGCCGGAACCGGGCACGGAGCGGGAGGACGGCGCGGAGGGCGCGGCCGCGCCGCCCGCCCTCCCGGACGCCCCTTCCTTCGAACCCGCCCCGCCCGCCCCCCTCGGCGTCCCGCGCACCCCCACCGGACACGCCGGGGTGGACGCGCGGCTGGAGCGGCTGGCCGATGCCGACCACCTCCCGGCGGACGGTCACACCGCGGTGTACGAGGATGTACACCGTGGGCTGCGTGACGAGCTGACCGCGCTGGACACCCGGCCCGCCCCCGCACCGACGCCCGCGCACGACCACAGGAGCTGAACCGAACGTGGCAGGAGTGGCACGACGCCGCCTCGACGCCGAGCTGGTACGCCGCAAGCTGGCCCGCTCGCGCGAGCACGCCAGCCAGCTGATCGCAGCGGGGCGGGTGACCGTCGGCGGCAGCACCGCGGCCAAGCCCGCCACCCAGGTCGAGACGAGTGCGGCCGTCGTCGTCCTCGAGGACGACAGCGACCCCGAGTACGTCTCGCGCGGCGGGCACAAACTCGCGGGCGCCCTGGCCGCCTTCGGCCCCCTCGGGCTGAAGGTGGAGGGACGGCGGGCGCTGGACGCCGGGGCGTCGACGGGGGGCTTCACCGACGTGCTGCTGCGGGCCGGAGCCGCCCATGTCCTCGCCGTCGACGTCGGCTACGGGCAGCTCGCCTGGTCGTTGCAGTCCGACGAACGGGTCACCGTCAAGGACCGTACGAACGTGCGCGAGTTGACGCTCGAGCAGATCGACGGAGAGCCGGTGGACCTCGTGGTCGGCGACCTGTCGTTCATCCCGCTCGGCCTGGTGCTGCCCGCCCTCGCGCGCTGCGCCGCCCCCGACGCGGACCTGGTCCTCATGGTCAAGCCGCAGTTCGAGGTGGGCAAGGAGCGCCTGGGCAGCGGCGGTGTGGTGCGCAGCCCCGAGCTGCGGGCGGAGGCCGTACGGGAGGTGGCGCGCCGGGCGGGTCTGCTGGGCCTCGGTGTGCGGGGGGTCACGGCGAGCCCGTTGCCCGGCCCCTCCGGAAACGTCGAGTATTTTCTGTGGCTGCGGGCCGGAGCACCTGAGCTGGATCCCGCGGATGTCGACCGTGCAGTGGCGGAGGGGCCTCGTTGACGACGCATGCGGCACAACCCGGAAACGCGGAACGCACCGTCTTCCTGCTGGCGCACACCGGCCGGCCGGCGGCCATCCGCAGCGCCGAACTCGTCGTCCAGGGCCTGCTGGCGCACGGTCTGGGTGTGCGGGTGCTGGCCGCGGAGGCGGCCGACCTCCCGCTGCCGCCGTCCGTGCACACGGTCACGGACGCCACCCCGGCGGTCCTGGACGGCTGCGAACTCCTGATCGTGCTGGGCGGGGACGGGACGCTGCTGCGGGGTGCCGAGATCTCCCGTGCCTCCGGCGTCCCGATGCTCGGCGTCAACCTGGGCCGCGTGGGCTTCCTCGCCGAGGCCGAGCGCGACGACCTGGACAAGGTAGTCAACCGGGTCGTCACCCGCGCCTACGAGGTCGAGGAGCGGATGACGCTCGACGTCGTCGTCCGCAGCAACGGCGACATCGTGCACGCCGACTGGGCCCTCAACGAGGCCGCCGTGCAGAAGGTGTCGCCCGAGCGGATGCTGGAGGTGGTCCTGGAGATCGACGGCCGGCCGGTGACCGGGTTCGGCTGCGACGGGATCGTCTGCGCCACCCCGACCGGTTCGACCGCGTACGCCTTCTCCGCGGGCGGGCCCGTCGTCTGGCCCGAGGTCGAGGCCCTGCTCATGGTTCCCATCAGCGCCCACGCGCTGTTCGCCAAGCCGCTCGTGACCTCGCCCACGTCCGTGCTGGCCGTGGAGGTGCAGCCGCACACCCCGCACGGGGTGCTGTGGTGCGACGGGCGCAGGTCCGTCGAGCTGCCGGCCGGAGCCAGGGTCGAGGTGCGGCGCGGAGCCGTGCCCGTACGGCTGGCCCGGCTTCACCACGCCTCGTTCACCGACCGTCTGGTCGCCAAGTTCGCCCTGCCCGTCCAGGGCTGGCGGGGCGCTCCGCACTGATCCGCGCCGTGACGGGAGAGCTCCGTGTCGCCGGGCAGGCCGTTAGCGCGCCGGGGCCCGGACCTCGTAAGGTCATGTCCGTGTTGGAGGAGATGCGGATACGGTCGCTCGGAGTCATCGACGACGCGGTGGTGGAGCTGTCACCCGGTTTCACCGCGGTGACGGGTGAGACCGGCGCGGGCAAGACCATGGTCGTCACCAGTCTGGGTCTGCTGCTCGGCGGACGTGCCGACCCCGCCCTGGTGCGGGTCGGTGCCAAGGCCGCGGTCGTCGAGGGGCGGATCACGGTCTCCCCGGGTGACGCGGCGGCGGTGCGCGCCGAGGAGGCCGGTGGCGAGATCGAGGACGGCGCGCTGCTCGTCAGCCGTACCGTTTCGGCGGAAGGGCGCTCCCGGGCCCACCTCGGCGGCCGGTCCGTGCCCGTCGGGGTGCTCGCCGAACTAGCCGACGAGCTCGTCGCCGTCCACGGCCAGACCGACCAGCAGGGGCTGCTCAAGCCCGCGCGGCAGCGGCAGGCACTCGACCGGTACGCGGGCGACGGCGTCACCGTCCCGCACACCGCCTACACGGCGGCCTACCGGCGGCTGCGCGCGGTCAGCGCCGAGCTCGAGGAACTGACCACCCGGGCCAGGGAACGGGCCCAGGAGGCGGACCTGCTGCGCTTCGGCCTCGACGAGATCGCCGCGGTGGAACCGCTGGCCGGGGAGGACGCCGACCTCGCCGCCGAGGCGGAACGGCTCGGCCACGCCGAGGCCCTCGCCTCCGCCGCCGCCCTGGCGCACAGCGCGCTCGCGGGCGACCCGGAGGACCCGGAGGGCGTGGACGCCACCACGGTGGTCGCCGCCGCCGGGCGGTCCCTGGACGCGGTCCGGGCCCACGACCCGGCGCTGGCCGCGCTCGCCGACCGGATCGGTGAGATCTCCATCCTCCTCGCCGACGTGGCCGGAGAGCTCGCCGGGTACGCCGACCAGCTGGACGCCGACCCGTTGCGGCTGGCCGCCGTCGAGGAGCGGCGTGCCGCGCTCACGGCGCTCATCCGCAAGTACGGCCAGGACGGCCTGGACGGTCACAGCACCGCGGCCGTACTCGCCTGGGCCCGCGAGGGCGCCGCCCGGCTGACCGAGCTGGAGGGCGACGACGACCGGATCGGTGAGCTGACCGCGGAACGCGACGCGCTGCGCGCCGAGCTGTCCGGGCTCGGGCAGGCGCTGACCGACGCGCGGACGGAGGCGGCGGCACGCTTCGCCGAGGCGGTGACGGGGGAACTGTCCTCCCTCGCGATGCCGCACGCCCGGGTCTCCTTCGCCGTCCGGCAGACCGAGGCGGCGGACGAGGCGTCCGGGATCGACATCGGGGGCCGCAGCGTGGTCTACGGGCCGTCCGGGGCCGACGAGGTCGAACTGCTGCTGGCTCCCCACCCCGGTGCCCAGCCCAGGCCCATCGCCAAGGGCGCGTCCGGGGGTGAGCTCTCCCGGGTGATGCTCGCCGTCGAGGTCGTCTTCGCGGGCTCCGACCCCGTGCCGACCTACCTCTTCGACGAGGTGGACGCGGGTGTCGGGGGAAAGGCCGCCGTCGAGGTCGGCCGGCGGCTGGCGAAGCTCGCCCGGTCCGCGCAGGTCGTGGTGGTCACCCACCTGCCCCAGGTGGCCGCCTTCGCCGACCGGCAGCTCCTGGTCGAGAAGACCGTGGACGGCTCGGTCACCAGGAGCGGTGTCACGGTCCTGGAGGGCGAGGACCGGGTGCGGGAGCTGTCCCGGATGCTGGCGGGTCAGGAGGACTCGGAGACGGCCCGGGCGCACGCCGAGGAACTCCTGGCGACCGCGCGGGCGGGCGGCTGAGGTCCGTCCCGTCACCGTGGCGGATCGGCGCGCGGCGTCCGCCGCGGTGCCCCGCACGGCGGACACATCCCGTCCGCGGACGGGATGTGTCCGCCGTTCCGGCAACGCCGCGAGGTGTCGTAGCCGTCGTCGTGCGCCCGCCGGGGAGCACGGGACAGCCCCCTCGGACGCGCCTCGGAAGGAGCGCCGGCCGCCCGGAGGGCGGGACCGGCGGCGTCCGGTTCGTGCGCGCGCGAGGCGGGGGCGCGGTCCCGGTCCGCGTGTCCCGGCGTTGTGCTCCGGTTCGTGCGGGCGCGAGGCCGGGATCGCCCGGGAGCCGGTACTTCCGGGCGATCCCCGTCACCGGTGCGTGTGCGTGCGAGGCGTCGCCGGGTGGACGGCACCTGCGCACCACGCCGTCCCTACCGTGCCGGCCGCCGCGCGCCGCGCGGGCCTCTCGCCGGGCCCGCCCCGGCCGGACCGTCAGCTCACGCCTGACAGGCGCACGGGTATCCGCCGTGCGGCGCGCGGCCGTTGACGCCGTACGCCCTGCCCACCGGGCGGACGGCGCGACGTCCCGGAGACGCCTGCCGGGCGCGGGCGGCTGCGGTCCGGGGACGCGGGAGACGGCCGGCCGGGCGAGGGCGGGGATGACCACGCGTCAACTCCGCTCTCCAGGGTCACTCGCACGGGTGGGGTGGGTCGTCCGGCTGTCGCCACGCCGAGGGGAGCAACGTTTCTCCGGTGCCTGAACGTGCGTACGGGCTGGCATCCTTGGCGCTGTACATTCCGCCGACTCGGGAGCCCCGGGAGCCATCCAACGTGTCAGAGCTGCGTACGGTCCAAGTCCTGGGCGGCGGTGCCGGGAGCAGCGCATACGTCACCTCCCTGGCGGCGGGACTGGTCGCCCGGGGGGTGCGGGTCACGGTCTGCGCACCGCCCGGCGCGGACCGGGCCCACGGCTTCCCCTCCACCGGGGCCCGCTTCGCCGCCGTGCCCCGGCGCAGTGATCCGGTGGCCGTGGCCGCCCTGCGCGCCGCCTGCGCCGACGCGGACGTGGTCCACGCGCACGGTCTGCACGCCGCCGTCCGTGCCGGGATAGCACTGAGCGGCCGTAGTACGCCGCTGGTCGTCACCTGGCACCACCGGGCCACGGCGGAGGGCGCCCGCGGCCGGTTGCTGCGCCTTCTGGAGCGAAGAGCCGCCCGTGCGGCGGCCGTTGTGCTCGGTACGTCGACGGAACTGGTCGACCGGGCCCGCCGCCGGGGAGCCAGGGACGCCAGGCTCGCCCGCCCCGCCGTTCCCGCGAGCGGCTTCGCCCGCGCCGCCGGGGAGGCGGCGAAGGACGGGACGACCGGCCGCGACACCGGGACCGGCGAGGCGACCGCCCCGGAGCACCCGGGGCGCGACGACGGCAAGGTGCGCGCCGAACTCGGCGCGATCGGCAGGCCGTTGCTGGTGTCGGTGGCGGGCTCGACGCCTCACCACGGCCACGACACGCTGCTGGACGCCGCCCGCGCCTGGCGGGCGCTCGACCCGGTACCTCTGCTGGTCGTCGTTGAGCGGGACCGTCCGACCGCGGCCCTGCGCCGCCGGATCGGTGACGAGGGGCCGACCGTCGTGCCGGCCGGCCGCGAGGGACTCGGCGAGATCCTCGCCGCCGCCGACCTGGCGGTGCTGCCCGGCCGAGGAGAACACCGGCCGGTCCTGGCGCACGAGGCGCTGCGGCTCGGCGTCCCCCTGGTGGCCGCCGCCTCCGAGGGCCTGTCCGATCTCGTCGGCGGGGCGGCGGCGTGGGTGCCCTACGGTGACGCGGAGGCCCTGGCCGGCGCGGTGACCGGGCTCCTCGGCGACGCGGGCCGGCGTGAACGCCTCGCCGAAGCGGGACGGCTGCAGGCCGCCGGCTGGCCGACCGAGGACGACGTGATCGCCCATGTGCTGTCCGTGTACGACGAACTGGCCCAGCCGTCGGCGCCGCCGCGTACGTGAGGACCCCGCCGCGCCGGGAGCCGGCCGCCGCGTCCCGCCCAGGGGGAGCGGTGCGCCTCAGGGCGTGTGGCGGCGGGCCCGCAGGGCCAGGCTCAGCGCCAGTACGGTCTCGGGGTCGTCCAGGTCGGCGGCGAGCAGATCCCCGATGCGGGCCAGCCGGTTGTAGAGCGTCTGCCGGTTCAGATGCAGGTCACGCGCGGCCTCCGCCTTGCGGCCGGCATGGGCGAGGTACGCCTCCAGCGTGGGCAGCAGCGGGGGACGCGAAGTCCGGTCGTGCTCGCGCAGCGGCCCGATCGCCCGGTCCACGAACGACGCGAGGCCGGGGTCGTCCCGCAGCCGCCACAGCAGCAGGTCGATGTCGAGGCCCCGCGCGTCGAACCAGGGCTCGTCGCCGAGCTCCGGCGCCGCCGTGGCAGCCTCCGCAGCGTGCCGCAGACCCGCGCCCGCCGCCGCCCAGCCGCCCGCGTCCCCGACCACGACGACCGGCGTACGGTCCCCCGCCCGCTCCAGGCCCGCCCGCTCCACCCCGGCCCTCAGCACCGCCGCCACCCGGTCGGCGATCGCGGTGCGACCGGTTCCCGGGCGCAGTGCCAGCAGCAGGGGGATCCGGCCCTCCACGGGCCGTACCCCGAGCAGCGCGGGCACCCCCATCGCCGACAGCTCCTCCGTGACGGCCCGTGCCAGCAGCGCCCAGCTGCCCGCCGGCGCCGAGCCGGGGGTCAGCCGCATCACCACCGGCAGCAGCGGATCGGTCCCGGGCCTGAACCCCAGCACCCTGGCCTGCGCGGGCGCGTCCTGCGCCGCGATCCGGCCCTCGGCGAGATCGGTCAGGAAGTCCCCACGCCCCCGCGCCGCGAGTTCCTCCTCCTGACGTGCCTGCATCAGGACGACCGCCAGGATGCCCGCCGCCCGCTCGGCGGCCATCCGGTGCACCGCCACCAGCGGCCCCGCCACGGCGAGCAGGACCAGCCGGGCCCGTACGGACCCGGCGCCCTGACCGCCGCCGGGCACCTCCACCAGGACCGCTCCGGCAGGGGGTGCCTCACGGTCCTCCCTGCCGCCGCGCAGCCCGTCCCAGACCTGCAGGGGATCGGCGCCGACCGGCGCGCCGCCGGTGCCCGCCGCGTACAGCAGCCGGCCGTCCGGGGTCTCCAGGAAGACCGGGTTCGCTGTGAAATCGGCCAGAATGCCCAGTACCTGCGGGACGCCGCCGCCGTCGAGCACCGCCCGCGTGCAGCGCCGGTGCACCTCCTCAGCCCGCTGGAGCAGGGCGTAGTGCCCGTTGACGATCTCGGTGTGGATCTCCTCGGTCACCGCGACGAACGGGACCTCACGGTGCAGCTGGACGAGCGGCAGCCCCGCCGTGCGCGCGGCGTCCACGATCGCCGCAGGCAGCCGGCGGAAGCGCGGACCCAGCTCGACGACCAGGGCGGCGATGCCCCGCTCCGCCAGCCTGCGGACGAACGCACGCTGCTCGGCGGGGCGCGCCCCGAGCGTCAGCCCCGTGGTGAGGAGCAGCTCCCCGCCCTTGAGGAGGGCGGGGATGTTCGGCGCCTCACCGGCGTGCACCCAGCGCACCGTACGGTCCAGCCGGTCGGCGCCGGCCAGGACCTCCGGGAGCCCACCGCGCAGCCCGGGCAGCTCCAGGGCCCGCCGGACGGTGATCCCGCCTTCTGTCTCCACTGATCGCGGTTCCATGCTCGTCCTCGCCGGCCCACGCCCGGGGTCACGCGTGGGAATCAGCCGACATACGCCCCGCTCGCCGTGAGCCGCAGGGCCGTGTCGATCAGCGGCACATGGCTGAAGGCCTGCGGGAAGTTCCCCACCTGGCGCTGGAGCCGGGAGTCCCACTCCTCGGCCAGCAGCCCCAGGTCGTTGCGCAGGGAGAGCAGCTTCTCGAAGAGCTGGCGGGCCTCGTCGACCCGGCCGATCATCGCCAGGTCGTCCGCCAGCCAGAACGAGCAGGCCAGGAACGCGCCCTCGTCGCCCTCCAGACCGTCCACGCCCGCCTCGTCGCCCTCGGTCGGGTAGCGCAGGACGAACCCGTCCTCCGTGGACAGTTCCCGCTGGATCGCCTCGATCGTGCCGATGACGCGCTTGTCGTCGGGCGGCAGGAAGCCCATCTGCGGGATCAGCAGCAGGGAGGCGTCCAGTTCCCTCGACCCGTAGGACTGGGTGAAGGTGTTGCGTTCCTTGTCGTAGCCCCGCTCGCAGACATCGCGGTGGATGTCCTCGCGCAGCTGGAGCCAGCGCTCCAGCGGCCCGTCGGCGTCCCCGGACTCGATCAGCTTGATGGTGCGGTCGACCGCGACCCAGGCCATCACCTTGGAGTGGACGAAGTGGCGGCGCGGCCCGCGCACCTCCCAGATGCCCTCGTCCGGCTCCTCCCAGTGGTCCTCCAGGTACTCGATCAGCTTGAGCTGGAGGCCCATCGCGTAGTCGTTGCGGGTCAGCCCGGTCATGTGCGCCAGGTGGAGCGCCTCGGTGACCTCGCCGTACACGTCGAGCTGCAGCTGGTTCGCCGCGCCGTTGCCGACGCGCACGGGGCCGGAGCCCTCGTAACCGGGCAGCCAGTCCAGCTCCGCCTCGCCGAGCTCACGCTCGCCCGCGATGCCGTACATGATCTGCAGGTTCTCCGGGTCTCCCGCGACGGCCCGCAGCAGCCACTCGCGCCAGGCGCGGGCCTCCTCGCGGTACCCGGTGCGCAGCAGGGAGGAGAGCGTGATCGCCGCGTCCCGCAGCCAGGTGTAGCGGTAGTCCCAGTTCCGGGAACCGCCGATGTCCTCCGGCAGGGAGGTGGTCGGCGCCGCCACGATGCCGCCGGTCGGGGCGTACGTGAGCGCCTTCAGGGTGATCAGCGAGCGGACCACCGCCTCCCGGTAGGGCCCGTGGTACGTGCACTGCTCGACCCACTCGCGCCAGAAGTGCTCCGTCGCCTCCAGGGACCCCTCGGGGTCCGGCATGGCGGGCGGCTCGTGGTGCGAGGGCTGCCAGCTGATGGTGAACGCGATCCGGTCGCCGGGTGCCACGGTGAAGTCGGAGTACGTCGTCAGGTTCTGGCCGTAGGTGTCGGCCTGGGTGTCCAGCCAGACGGAGTCCGGGCCCGCGACGGCGACCGTGCGGCCGTCCACCTTGTGCACCCAGGGGGTGACCCGCCCGTAGCTGAAGCGCATCCGCAGTTCGGAGCGCATCGGCACCCGGCCGCTCACACCCTCCACGATGCGGATCAGCTGCGGTGCGCCGTCACGCGGCGGCATGAAATCGGTCACGCGGACGGTGCCGCGGGGGGTGTCCCACTCCGATTCCAGGACGAGTGAGTCCCCGCGGTAGCGGCGCCGGTCCGCGGCCGGGGGCTCCGCGCCCTCCGGACGGGCGGGTCCAAGCCGCCAGAAACCATGCTCCTCGGTGCCGAGGAGCCCGGCGAAAATGGCATGCGAGTCGAAGCGGGGCAGGCACAGCCAGTCAGCTGTGCCGTCCCGGCAGACCAGGGCGGCGGTCTGCATGTCTCCGATGAGTGCGTAATCCTCGATGCGCCCGGCCACGTGCGTCTCCAGTCGAACGGCCATGTCGCCCCGAAGGGCTCTTACTGCTGGTCAAGGGGTCGTTGTAGTAGAACCGACGAGCTCTTGCGCGGGTGTAGCGGGCTGGGGTGGAGCCGCTGGGCCGGCCGACTCGGCAGCGAAGGTCCGAGCAGGATACGACGCACCAGGGGGTTCCGCGCGACTGTCCGCCAGTTGTCCTACTCCTGCACCTTGCGAATGGGTGGGACGCGAATGAGGTACGGCGATCCTGTGCGCCTGCCGTGTGCGAAGCGTGGCCGGAAGCAGCCCCCCTTCGTCGCTGTTACCCTGGTAGCCCGTGGACCGGTGGTCGTCCCCGAGCGGACGAGGCCCCCGAACCGCAGCGACGGCACCCCGGAACTTCCGAGTGGCACGCCGGCACGCACCTCATGATCGCGACCACGGGAGCCCCCTTTGGCTATGCAGCCCACATCCACGACGACCAAGCACATCTTCGTCACCGGGGGTGTCGCCTCCTCCCTCGGCAAGGGTCTGACTGCCTCCAGCCTGGGTGCCCTGCTCAAGGCACGTGGCCTGCGGGTCACCATGCAGAAGCTCGACCCTTATCTCAACGTCGACCCCGGCACGATGAATCCCTTCCAGCACGGTGAGGTGTTCGTCACCAACGACGGTGCCGAGACCGACCTGGACATCGGCCACTACGAGCGCTTCCTCGACGTCGACCTCGACGGCTCGGCCAACGTCACGACCGGCCAGGTCTACTCCCAGGTCATCGCCAAGGAGCGGCGTGGCGAGTACCTCGGCGACACCGTCCAGGTCATCCCGCACATCACCAACGAGATCAAGCACCGCATCCGCCGCATGGCGACCGACGACGTGGACGTCGTCATCACCGAGGTCGGCGGGACGGTCGGTGACATCGAGTCGCTGCCGTTCCTGGAGACCGTCCGCCAGGTCCGTCACGAGGTCGGCCGCGACAACGTCTTCGTGGTCCACATCTCGCTGCTGCCGTACATCGGCCCCTCCGGCGAGCTGAAGACCAAGCCCACCCAGCACTCCGTCGCGGCGCTGCGCAACATCGGCATCCAGCCGGACGCCATCGTGCTGCGGGCCGACCGCGAGGTGCCCACCGCCATCAAGCGCAAGATCTCGCTGATGTGCGACGTCGACGAGACCGCCGTGGTGGCCTGCCCGGACGCCCGGTCGATCTACGACATCCCCAAGGTGCTGCACACCGAGGGCCTGGACGCCTACGTCGTGCGCAAGCTCGACCTGCCCTTCCGCGACGTCGACTGGACCACCTGGGACGACCTGCTGGACCGCGTCCACAACCCCGACCACGAGGTCACCGTCGCGCTGGTCGGCAAGTACATCGACCTGCCCGACGCCTACCTCTCGGTCACCGAGGCCATCCGGGCCGGCGGCTTCGCGAACAAGGCCCGCGTCAAGGTGAAGTGGGTCGCCTCCGACGACTGCAGGACCCCGGCCGGCGCCCAGCGGGCCCTCGGCGACGTCGACGCCGTGTGCATCCCCGGCGGCTTCGGCGAGCGCGGTGTCGGCGGCAAGGTCGGCGCCATCCAGTACGCCCGCGAGAACAAGGTGCCCCTGCTGGGCCTCTGCCTCGGCCTGCAGTGCATCGTGATCGAGGCCGCGCGCAACCTCGCCGGGATCCCCGACGCGAACTCCACCGAGTTCGACGCCGCCACGAGCCACCCGGTCATCTCCACGATGGAGGAGCAGCTCGCGTACGTCGAGGGGGCGGGCGACCTGGGCGGCACCATGCGGCTCGGCCTGTACCCGGCCAAGCTCGCGGAGGGCTCCCTGGTCCGCGAGGCGTACGACGGCCAGCCTTATGTGGACGAGCGCCACCGCCACCGCTACGAGGTCAACAACTCCTACCGCGCGGAGCTCGAGAAGAAGGCCGGCCTGGTCTTCTCGGGCACCTCCCCGGACAACAAGCTCGTCGAGTACGTCGAGTACCCGCGCGAGACCCACCCCTACCTGGTCGCCACCCAGGCGCACCCGGAGCTCCGCTCCCGCCCGACCCGCCCCCACCCGCTCTTCGCCGGCCTGGTGAAGGCCGCCGTGGAGCGCCAGGCCGCGGCACGCGGAACGGGCACCGACGCGTAGGCGATACGGTTGACCGGGGTACGGGTCCTTCACCGGACGCGTGCCCCGGTTCGTCGTTTACGGTTCGTGGGAGGACGTACATGGGTTTCCAGGACACCCCCGAGGAGTGGCAGGTCACCGCGACGGCGACCCCCTTCACCGGCAACAAGACCAGCGTCCGCACCGACGACGTGGTGATGCCCGACGGCAGTGTCCACAGCCGCGACTACCAGGTGCACCCGGGGTCGGTCGCCGTGCTCGCGCTCGACGAGGACGGCAGGGTCCTCGTCCTGCGGCAGTACCGGCACCCGGTGCGTCACAAGCTGTGGGAGATCCCGGCCGGGCTCCTCGACGTCCCCGGCGAGAACCCGCTGCACGCCGCCCAGCGCGAGCTGTACGAGGAGGCCCACGTCAAGGCCGAGGACTGGCGGGTGCTGGCCGACGTCTACCCCACCCCGGGCGGCTGCGACGAGGCGGTCCGCATCTTCCTCGCCCGCGACCTCTCCGAGGCGGAAGGGGAGCGCTTCGAGGTCGCCGAGGAGGAGGCCGACATGGAGCTGGCCCGCGTGCCCCTGCAGGAGCTCGTACGGGGGGTGCTCGCCGGAGACCTGCACAACAACTGCCTGGTGGTGGGCGTCCTCTCGCTGACCGCGGTACTCGCGGGCGACGGGGTGGACTCGCTGCGCCCGGCCCAGGCGCCGTGGCCCGCCCGGCCGTTCGAGGTCTGACCGGGCCCGTCGCCCGGTGGGCCCGGGACTCCGGGGGCCGCCGACCCGGGTCGCCCCTTCCCGGTCTGCCTCTCCACGGCCCCGTGGGGCCGTCCGGGCGTCCGATCGTAAGAAATGCTGATCCGATCGAGGGATCCGTCAGCCGCGCTCGGCCGTGATCGTCCGCACCACTGAACTACGCTCGAAAGGCCCCGACCGGAGTTCCGGCGGGCAACCGCGTGCAGCGAAGTGGAGCGTGGCTCGTGACCGATCAGGCGGTGGACACCAGCGGCCCGGCCGGAACGGCGGGAACGGCGGGGACCGAGGTACCGTCCGGCGCGAACCCTCCCCAATTCTTCGGCCGCCGAAGAGAGTTGAAAGCCCTTCAGGCGGACGTCGAGCATGCCGGACTCGACACCCTGGCCGGCCGCAAAGCCGCACGCGCCCGGGTCCTGCTGATCGCCGGACGACCCGGATCCGGACGGACCGCGCTCGCCGCCGAGCTCGTCCGCCGGCTCGGCGAACCGGGCGACCACCCCGACGGCGTGTACCGGGTCGGACTCACCGAGCCCGGCGGTGAGCGGGTCCCCGCCGAGCGCGCCGCCCGCGGACTCCTCGACCTCCTCTCGATCGCCGCCCCACCCGGCGCGGACGAGGACGAGCTCTCCGAAACGGTCCGCCGGGCCTTCGCCGGACGCCGGGCCCTGATCCTGCTCGACGACGCGGCCGACGCCGAACAGGTCGATCCGCTGCTGCCCGACAACCCGGACTGCCTGGTCGTCGCCACCTCGACCGGGCCGCTCACCGGGATCCCGGGCGTCCGCCCGTGCACCCTGGGTGGCATGGACGCGGGCTCCGCCGTCGAGCTGCTCGCCCGCACCATCGGCCAGGTCCGCGTCACCGTGGATCCGCGGACCGCCGAGGCCCTGGCCGAGGAGTGCGAGGGCCAGCCGGCCGCCCTGGTACTGGTCGCCGGCTGGCTCGCCGCCCGTCCGGGCGCGTCGGTCGCCGATGCCACCAGGCGGCTGCGCGAGCTCCCCGGCGACCCGGAACAGCCCTCCGGCACCCGGCCGCTGGCCCGCGCCTTCCGCCTGGTCCACGACACGCTGCCCGCGGCCTCGGCCCGGATACTGCGACTGCTCGCCCTCGCACCCGCCGGACTGGCCGACGCCCACACCGCCTCGGCGCTGGCCGGGTGCTCCGTGTCGGCGGCCCGGACGACGATGGACGACTTCGTGTCGTACGGGCTGCTGCGGACCAACGGCGCGGGGCTGCCCCAGTACGAAGTCCCCGGCTGCCTCGCCCCGTTGCTGCGGGCGGTCCTGGAGGAACGGGAGCGGCCGGCCGAGATCCAGCTCGCCCGGGCCAGGATGCTGGAGCGGACCGTGCGTCAGCTCCAGGCCTGCCGGGCGATCACCGATCCTGAGGGCTCCCCGGCCCGCCGCAGGCTCGCCGGGCTGCCGCGCTCGCTGCGCTTCCCGCACCCGGAGTCCGCGGCCGAGTGGCTGCGCATGCGCCAGCCCGCCCTGCTGGCCTCCGCCCGGCTCGCGGTCCGCGACGGTGACCTGGACACCCTGGCCCGCCGGCTGGTGGCCGCGCTCGTCCGCGCCCTCGCCGCGCACCGGGGCACCGAGGACGCGGCGCCCGAGCTGTACGGACTGCACGGGCTGGTCCTCGACGTGGCCGAGCGTCGCGAACTGCCCCGGGAGAAGGCCGCGGCTCTGCTGAACCTCGCCGACCTCGACGCCAGGACCGGCCGGACCCGGGAGGCGCTGGCCCGCTACCGGGCGGCCCTCGACGCCGGGCGCGCGGCCGGTGACCTGTACGCGACCGGGCGCGCCATGGAATCCGTGGGCGGTGCCTACGCGGAGCTGGGCGACTTCAACCGGGCCTCCGACTGGTACGGCCGCGCCCTCGCCCAGCGGCTCGCGCAGGGGGAGCGGGCGGACGAGGCGCGCCTGTACGGCCGCCTGGGCGCCGTGCACGCCTACGCCGGGCGCTACGGCGAAGCCCTGCGGAGCTGGCGGGCCGCGGCGGCGGGGTACCGGCGGCTCGGGGACCTGCCCGCCCAGGCGCGCGCGCTGAGCGAGGCGGCGCGGGTCCAGGAGTACGCGGGCCGGCCGCAGGAGTCGCTGCACACCTGCCGCGAGGCGGTCGAGCTGGCCCGCCGGGCGGGTGAGGTGCGGCTGCAGGCGGCCCTGGAACTGAGGCTGGCGGACACGCTGGACCGGCTGGGCGACCCGGCGGCGGCCGGACTGCACAGGTCAGCGGCCGACAGATTGCTGGGAGACGAGGCCCCGGCCTACGAAATCCGTAGTCCTTCCGCTGAAAGTTAATGCTTTGTAAGGCTGGACAGCGCGAAGTCCTTCATTAATGATGGCTCTGCCGCACCATCCTGCGGTGTCTCCCCTTATGCTTGGTTCATATCGGTTTACCCCGTCATGTCCGAGCTACCTCCGAGCCAAAGGCCGTGATCGACGTGAAGGTCGGCATCCCCCGCGAAGTCAAGAACAACGAGTTCCGGGTGGCGATCACCCCCGCCGGAGTGCATGAGCTCGTCCGCCACGGCCACCAGGTCCTCGTCGAGCGCCACGCCGGTGAGGGCTCCTCCATCCCGGACGAGGAGTACGTCGCCGCCGGCGCGCGGATACTGCCCACCGCCGACGAGGTCTGGGCCGCCGCCGACCTGCTGCTGAAGGTCAAGGAGCCGGTCGCCGAGGAGTACCACCGGCTCCGCAAGGGCCAGACCCTCTTCACTTACCTGCACCTGGCCGCGTCCCGCGCGTGTACGGACGCGCTGCTGCAGTCGGGCACGACCGCCATCGCGTACGAGACCGTCGAGACCGCGAACCGCGCGCTGCCGCTGCTCGCGCCGATGTCCGAGGTCGCCGGCCGTCTCGCCCCGCAGGTCGGCGCCTACCACCTGATGCGCTCGGTCGGCGGCCGCGGTGTGCTCCCCGGCGGTGTCCCCGGGACGGGGGCGGCCAGGGCGGTCGTCATCGGGGGCGGTGTCTCCGGCTGGAACGCGACGCAGATCGCCGTCGGGCTCGGCTTCCACGTCACGCTGCTCGACAAGGACATCAACAAGCTGCGCGAGGCCGACCGGATCTTCGGCACCCGGGTGCGGACGGTCGTCTCCAACGCCCTGGAGCTGGAGAAGGCCGTCGTCGAGGCCGACCTCGTGGTGGGTGCCGTGCTGATCCCGGGCGCCAAGGCGCCGAAGCTGGTCACCAACGAACTGGTCGCCAGGATGAAGCCCGGAAGTGTTCTTGTCGACATCGCGATCGACCAGGGCGGCTGCTTCGAGGACTCGCACCCGACCACGCACGCCGAGCCGACCTTCACGGTCCACAACTCGGTCTTCTACTGCGTCGCCAACATGCCGGGCGCGGTGCCGAACACCTCCACCTACGCGCTGACGAACGCGACTCTGCCCTACATCCTGGAGCTGGCCAACCGCGGCTGGACCGAGGCCCTGCGCCGTGACGCCGCACTCGCCAAGGGTCTCAACACCCATGACGGCCAGGTGGTTTACCGCGAGGTGGCCGAGGCCCACGGTCTCGACCACGTCGAACTGAGCACGCTCCTGGGCTGAGCGGTCAACGCTTCCCGTCAACCTCGCGCGTCCGGCCGGACCTTGCTCAGCAGGGTCCGGCCGCACGTGTGCCGGGCCCTTCGCGCGGCCCCCGCCCGACGTGCCGGAGGCGTGACTCCCCGCCCGGCCGGCACCCCCGCGAAAGACCTTCGCCACCCGTCCCGCACCCTTGACAGACCGGTGCGCGATTGCCGACACATCGGGCCGGGTCCGGCGGATTGTGTTGCTGCGAACCGGTGACACGCCATAGAGTCGCCAATCGTCGGCATGGTGCCACGCTGACCTATCGATAAGTTTCCTGGTCACATCCAAGGAGGTAAGACGACTTGTGAATGAGTCGACAATTACTCCCGGGGGTGGTCAACCAGGGATGCCTGCACGGGGTCTGAGCCCGATCGGGCTCGAAGCTGTCGGCTCCGTCGCTGTCCGCACCTTCGCCACCCACCAGCACATGACGACAGCCCCCCAGATGATGGACGGCCTACACGTGAACGCCATGGCCGGCAACGAAAGTGGCCGAGATACCGCCCACTTCGCCGACTTCGCCGAGGTGCCCGAGGGGCACTTCTACGACCCCGACGCCGAGTACGAGCCCGATCCCGAGTACGCGGCCACCCTCGCGCCCGACGCCGCCCGCCAGCGCCGCGAGCGGATCGGCCCGACCGGCCGCCCGCTGCCGTACTTCCCGATCCCCGGGCCGCTGAACGAGCACGGCCCCGCGAAGATCATCGCGATGTGCAACCAGAAGGGCGGCGTCGGCAAGACCACGTCGACCATCAACCTGGGTGCCGCGCTCGCGGAGTACGGACGACGCGTCCTGCTCGTCGACTTCGACCCGCAGGGAGCCCTGTCGGTCGGCCTCGGGGTCAACCCGATGGAGCTCGACCTCACGGTCTACAACCTGCTCATGGAGCGGGGCATGGCCGCCGACGAGGTCCTGCTGAAGACCGCCGTGCCCAACATGGACCTCCTGCCCAGCAACATCGACCTCTCGGCCGCCGAGGTGCAGCTGGTGAGCGAGGTGGCCCGCGAGTCGACGCTGCAGCGCGCCCTCAAGCCGCTGCTGGCCGACTACGACTACATCGTGATCGACTGTCAGCCCTCGCTCGGCCTGCTCACGGTGAACGCCCTCACGGCCGCACACAAGGTGATAGTCCCGCTGGAGTGCGAATTCTTCGCGCTGCGCGGTGTGGCGCTGCTCACGGAGACCATCGAGAAGGTCCAGGAGCGGCTCAACCCGGAACTCGAACTCGACGGCATCCTCGCGACCATGTACGACTCCCGCACCGTGCACAGCCGGGAGGTGCTCGCGCGCGTCGTCGAGGCCTTCGACGAGCACGTCTACCACACCGTCATCGGCCGCACGGTGCGTTTCCCGGAGACCACGGTCGCCGGCGAGCCCATCACCACGTACGCGTCCAACTCGGTCGGTGCCGCCGCCTACCGCCAGCTCGCCAGGGAGGTGCTCGCCCGGTGTCACGCCGAGTGAGTCTGCCGGGGGCCGACGAGCTGTTCCGCACCACCGGGGGCATGGGCCTCCAGGCCTCCTCCCCGGCCGACCGGCGACGCAAGGCGAACGGCGAGGCCCGGGTGCCCCCACCGGCCGGGGCGGGCGAACCGGCGGCGGAGGCGACGGGACCCGGCGGGAACCCGGGTGCGAGCGGTGGCACGTCCGCCGCCCCCGCACCGGAGGAGCACTCCGCGGCGGACGCCGGCGACGGCGGTTCGCGCGGCCGGAGCGAGGGGGGCGAGCGGCCCGCGGCGCCGCAGCCCCGCACCGCGCCGCAGGAGGCGGCCCCCACGGTCCAGCAGCAGCGCACGCGTGGCGGCGGACGGGGCGCGAACCGCCGGCCCAGCGGCCGCGAACGCCACGACGAGAAGATCACCGTGTACGTGTCGGCCGAGGAACTCATGGACCTGGAGCACGCGCGGCTGGTGCTGCGGGGCGAACACGGCCTGGCCGTCGACCGCGGGCGCATCGTCCGCGAGGCCGTCGCCGTGGTCCTCGCCGACCTGGAGTCGCGGGGCGACGCGAGCATCCTCGTACGGAGACTGCGGGGCCGCTGACCGGCGCGGCGCCGGTAGCCTGCCTGGACGGGCCGCCGAAACGGCGGCCCGGCCGCCGCCCGGCCCCGCCGCACCCCTGGACCTCAGCACATGCCGACTGCCGACGACCCGCCCCGCCCGGCCCGCCGCGCCCTCGGCCGGGGGCCTGCAAGCCGGGCCGCGCCGGAGGCGTGGGAGCCCGGCGCGGCTGCCGAGGTTCCGGAGGCCGCCGTTCCTGAGGTACCGGCGGCCCGGGCGCACCCCGGAGAGCCCGGAGCGGCCCCAGCGGCTCCCGGCGCGGCTCCCGAGGTACCTGCGGTCTCCGAGGCCCTTCCCGGGCCCGGGAGGCCCCCTGAAGCCCCGGAAGCCCCCTCCGCCCGGGGAGCCCCGGATGCCGCCGTCGACGGTGCGGACGCGGCCGCCGGCGACGGGCGGTTCACCGTACGGCTGGTCAACTTCGAGGGCCCCTTCGACCTGCTCCTCCAACTGATCTCCAAGCACAAGCTCGATGTGACGGAAGTCGCGCTGTCCAGGGTCACCGACGACTTCATGGCCCACATCCGGGCCATGGGACCGGACTGGGACCTCGACCGGACGACGGAGTTCCTCGTCGTGGCCGCCACCCTGCTCGATCTGAAGGCAGCCCGGCTGCTGCCCACCGCCGAGGTGGAGGACGAGGCGGACCTCGCCCTCCTGGAGGCGCGGGACCTGCTCTTCGCACGGCTGCTGCAGTACCGCGCCTACAAGCGGATCGCGGAGATCTTCAGCGACCGGCTCGACGCGGAGTCCCGCCGCTACCCCCGTACGGTGGGGCTCGAGCCCCACCACGCGGAACTGCTGCCCGAGGTCGTCATCGGTATCGGCCCGGACGGCTTCGCCCGGCTCGCGGTCAAGGCGATGCAGCCGAGACCCAGGCCGCAGGTGTACGTCGACCACATCCACGCCCCCCTGGTCAGCGTCCGCGAACAGGCCGCGATCGTGGTGGCGCGGCTGCGGGCGGAGGGCGAGATCGGCTTCCGGGCGCTCACCGAGGACGCGGCGGACACGCTCACCGTCGTCGCCCGCTTCCTTGCGCTCCTGGAGCTCTACCGGGAGAAGGCCGTCACCCTCGACCAGGAGGAACCCCTCGGCGACCTCCTGGTGCGCTGGGCGGGCGGCGAGGAGACGGAACCGCTGGTGACGGACGAGTTCGACCAAGAGGCGCGCGAGACACGGGAGGACGTGGACGCATGAGTGAGGACGACGGACTGCGGGGGAGCGGGGTGGCCGCCCTTCCCCTGAAGCCCGCGCTGGAGGCGGTCCTCATGGTCGTCGACGAGCCCGCCACCGAGGAGCACCTCGCCAAGGTCCTCGCGCGGCCCCGCAGGGCCGTCGCGGACGCGCTGCGGGAGCTGGCCGACGAGTACACCGTCCAGCGGCGCGGGTTCGATCTCCGGCTGGTCGCCGGGGGCTGGCGCTTCTACACCCGCCCCGCGTACGCGGAGGCGGTCGAGGGCTTCGTCCTGGACGGCCGGCACGCCCGGCTCACCCAGGCGGCACTGGAGTCCCTCGCGGTGGTCGCCTACCGGCAGCCGGTGAGCCGTTCGAGGGTCTCGGCGGTGCGCGGAGTGAACTGCGACGGCGTGATGCGGACCCTGCTCCAGAGGGGTCTGGTCGAGGAGGCGGGCGCGGAACCCGAAACAGGTGCGATCCTGTACAGGACGACGAACTACTTTCTGGAGCGCATGGGCCTGCGAGGCCTGGACGAGCTCCCGGAGCTCGCGCCCTTCCTCCCGGAGGCGGACGCGATCGAGGCTGAGACGCTAGAGGGTGTGCCGTCGTTCGATCCGGACGCACCGGACACCCCGGATACTCACGCACACGACAAGACGGATTTTTGATGCGAAGCAGTGGCAGGAACAGCGGAAGCGGCAGCGGCGGCAACAGTGGCGGCCGCAGCGGTGGTGGCGGCCGGAGCGCCAGGAACAACGCCGGCACCGGCAGGAACAGCAACCCGAACCCCCGGGTCTCCGGCTCCGGGCGCGACGACAAGCAGGAGCAGCGCCCCCGCCGGCCCCGCCCCGAGGAGCGCCGCTACGACGTGGGCTCCGACAAGCCCGGCGGCGGCGACGGCGGCCCCCGCAAGGGCCGGGGCGCGGCGGCACGTGGCGGAGCCAAGGGCGGCCCGAAGCCGGCGCAGAACGTGAGCAAGGGCGGACGCCGGGTGGGCGCCCCGTCCCGCCCCCGTGAGCTCGACGCCAAGATCGAGCAGCGCAACCGCGACCGGTACGCGGAGAAGCCCGAGATCAGGACGCCGAAGACGCATCCGGGCGCCGAGCAGGAGGGCGAGCGTCTGCAGAAGATCCTCGCCCGCGCCGGCATGGGCTCGCGCCGGGCGTGCGAGGAGCTGATCGAGCAGGCCCGTGTCGAGGTCAACGGCGAGATCGTCCTGGAGCAGGGCAAGCGCGTCGACCCGCAGAAGGACGAGATCAAGGTCGACGGCCTGACCGTCGCGACCCAGTCCTATCTCTTCTTCGCGCTCAACAAGCCCGCCGGCGTGGTCTCCACGATGGGCGACCCGGACGGCCGTCAGAACCTCGGGGACTACGTGAACAACCGCGAGACGCGGCTGTTCCACGTCGGCCGGCTCGACACGGAGACCGAGGGCATCATCCTGCTCACCAACCACGGCGAGCTGGCCCACCGGTTGACGCACCCGAAGTACGGCGTGAAGAAGACGTACCTGGCAGCCATCCAGGGGCCGCTCCCACGCGACCTGGGCAAGCGGCTCAAGGACGGCATCCAGCTCGAGGACGGGTACGCCCGCGCCGACCACTTCCGGGTGGTCGAGAACACCGGCAAGAACTACCTGGTCGAGGTGACCCTCCACGAGGGCCGCAAGCACATCGTCCGCCGGATGCTGGCCGAGGCCGGCTTCCCTGTCGACCGGCTGGTGCGCACGTCCTTCGGGCCGATCCCGCTCGGTGACCAGAAGTCCGGCTGGCTGCGCCGTCTGACCAACACCGAGGTCGGCATGCTGATGCGTGAGGTCGGCCTGTAGCCCGTCCCCGCTCCCGAACGGCCCGCGGCCGGTTCCTGGTTCGTTTTCGACCGGGAACCGGCCGCGGGCCTTTCGCGGTGGCCGTTTCTTCTTTATAGTCAGTGTGACCATAAAGAAGAAGGAGGTGGCGTGATGCTCGCGGACATCCTCGATCCCCTGCAGCAGCCCCTGGTGACGGTCCTGGGCACCCCGGTCAGCTGGACCGAGGTCCTCGGCTTCGGCAGCGGGGCGCTCTGTGTCGGGCTCGTGGCCCGCCAGCACCTCGCCAACTGGCCGGTCGGCATCGCGAACAACCTGTTCTTCGTGCTGCTGTTCGCCCAGTCCGGCCTGTACGCCGACGCCGGCCTCCAGATCGTCTTCATCACCCTCGCCGCGTACGGCTGGTGGACCTGGACCCACGGGGGTGGACCAGGTGCGCCCGTCCTGCCGGTGCGCAGGACCACGCGCACGGAATGGGCCTGGCTGCTCACGGCGGGGGTGGTGGGGACCCTCGCGCTCACCGTGCTGCTGTCCCGTGCCACGGACTCGACCGTGCCGTTCTGGGACGCGCTGACGACCTCCCTGTCCCTGACGGCGACGTACGGGCAGTGCCGCAAGCGCGTGGAGTCGTGGTGGCTGTGGATCGCCGCCGACCTCGTGTACATCCCGCTGTACGCGTACAAGGAGCTCTACCTCACCTCCCTGCTGTACGCCGGTTTCCTCGCGCTCTGCCTCGCGGGGCTGCGCAACTGGAGCCGGGACCTCACGGCCGGCCGTACGGCGGACGCGCGGGTGGCCGCGTGAAGCGCCACGGGCACGGTCTGGTCCTCGGCAAGTTCTATCCGCCGCACGCCGGCCACCACCACCTCGTCCGTACCGCCCAGGAACGGTGCGAGCGGCTCACCGTCCTGGTCTGCGCCGCCTCCGTGGAGTCCGTCCCCCTGGCCGACCGGGTCGCCTGGATGCGCGAGGTGCACCCCGGCGTCCGGGTGGTGGGCGCCGTCGACGACATCCCCATGGACCTCACCGACCCCGCCGTCTGGGACGCGCACATGGCCGTGTTCACCGCGGCCGTCCCCGAACGCGTCGACGCCGTCTTCACCTCGGAGACGTACGGGGCCGAACTGGCCCGCCGCTTCGGCGCCCGGTCCGTCCTTGTCGACCCGGAGCGCACCGTCTTCCCCGTGTCCGGAACCGCCGTCCGGGCGGACCCGGCCGGCTGCTGGGACTTCCTCGCACCGCCCGTCCGGGCCGCGCTCACCCGCCGGGTCGTCGTCCTCGGTGCCGAGTCCACCGGCACCACGACCCTGGCGCGGGCCCTCACCGAGCACTTCCGCCGGCGCGGCGGCGTCTGGGCGCACACCCGGTACGTCGCCGAGTACGGGCGGGAGTTCAGCGAGTCGAAACTCGCCGCTCTGCGTGCGGAGCGGCCCGGGGCCCGGTGGGAGGACGTCACCTTCACCACCGACGACTTCCCCGTCATAGCCGAGACCCAGAACGCCCGGGAGGAGGCCGCCGCGCGGGACGGCTCCCCGGTGCTCTTCTGCGACACGGACTCCTTCGCCACCACCGTGTGGCACGAGCGCTACATCGGCGGACGCAACCCGCTCGTCGAGAAGACCGCCGACCGGGTCACCCACCACCTGTGGCTGCTCACCGGCCACGAGGGTGTCGCCTTCGAGGACGACGGACTCCGCGACGGCGAGGAGCTGCGGCCCTGGATGACGGACCGCTTCCGCGCCGAACTCACCCGCACCGGGCGCACGTTCGTCGAGCTCACCGGCCCGCACCGCGACCGCCTGGCCGCTGCCGTCACCGCGGTCGACGAACTCCTCGCCACCTCCTGGGACTTCGCCGCGCCCCTCCCGGAGCGGCGATGAGCCCCGCCCCCGAGGGGTACGACCCGCGCGCCTTCACCCCCTTCGCCGTCACCGTCGACCTCGCCGTCTTCACGGTCCGTGAGGAACGGCTCCACGTCCTGCTCGTGGAGCGCGGCCAGGAGCCCTACCGGGGTCGGTGGGCGCTGCCCGGCGGGTTCGTGCTGCCCCGCGAGTCCGCGGAGGAGGCGGCCCGCCGCGAACTCGCCGAGGAGACCGGCCTCACGCAGGAGTCCGTGTGCGCCTTCCACCTCGAGCAACTGCGCACCTACACCGATCCGGACCGGGACCCCCGGATGCGGGTCGTCTCCGTCGCGTACGCCGCTCTGGTACCCGATCTCCCCGAACCACGGGGCGGCGGGGACGCGGCGCGCGCCCGGTGGTGGGAGACCGGCCGCACCGGCCCGCTCGCCTTCGACCACGACCGCATCCTCGCCGACGCCCACGACCGGATCGGCGCCCGGCTCGAGTACTCCTGCCTGGCGACCGCCTTCTGCCCCGCCGAGTTCACCCTGGGCGAGCTCCAGCAGGTCTACGAGACCGTCTGGGACGTCACCCTCGACCGGCCCAACTTCCGGCGCAAGGTCCTCACCACGCCCGGTTTCGTCGAGGCCGTGGAGGGACCGCCGCGCCGCACCGGCGGACGCGGGAAGCCGGCCGCCCTCTACCGGGCGGGCGCCGCCACCGCCCTGCACCCACCACTCCTGCGCCCGGAAGGACGGACGACATGATCCCGACACGGATACTCACCAAACAGGCGGCCACCGGCGCGCTGACCGGGCTCGCGCTCGGCGACGCGCTGGGCTTCCCCACCGAGTTCAAGGACGTGCCGTCCATCCTCGCCACGTGCGGGCCCTGGCGGCAGATGCGGCTGCCGGCACCCGCGTTCGTCACCGACGACACGCAGATGACGCTCGCCCTGGGACGCGGCATACGCTCCGCCATGGATCAGGGGCTCCTCACCGCGGACCGCCTCGTCCGGCCGCTGCGGAAGGAGTTCGTCGACTGGTACCACTCCCCGGACAACAACCGCGCCCCGGGCAACACCTGCTTGACGGCCTGCCGCATGCTCGACGGCGACCGGCCCTGGCAGGAGGCGAGCCGGACGGGCTCCAAGGGGTGCGGCGCCAATATGCGGGTCGCCCCGGTCGGGCTCGTACCCGGGCTCAGCGAGGAGCAGCGCTCCGGCGCGGCCCAGCTCCAGGCCGCGCTCACGCACGGCCACCCCACGGCCCTCGCCGCCTCCGACCTCATGGCCCGCGCGGTGCACCTGCTGGCGCAGGGAGCCGAACCCATGGGCCTGGTCGGCCAGTTGCGCAGTTACGCCTACGAGAACAGCGGCCGCTACCCGGTGCGCTGGCTCGGCGACCTCTGGCGGTACGCGGGCGACGCCTCGCCGGAGGCGTACATCCGGCGAGGCTGGGACGAGTGCCTGGCCGCCCTCGCGCGGGTGCAGGACGCCCTGCGCGACCCGTCCCCGGAGACCGACCCGTGCGAGGCCACCGGGGACGGCTGGGTCGCCGAGGAGGCCCTCGCCACGGCCCTGCACTGCTTCCTGCTCTTCCCGGAGGAACCGGTCACCGCCCTGCGCAGGGCCGCCTGCACCCGGGGCGACTCCGACTCGCTGGCCTGCCTGACGGGAGCGCTGGCCGGGGCCCACCTGGGGGCCGGCGCCTGGCCCAAGGAGTGGGCGGAGCGCATCGAGTACCGCAGCGACCTGCTGTCGCTGGGCGCGCTCTGGGACGCCTGACCCACGCCACCGCGCCACGACGCCCCGGGTGGGCCCGACCGGGCGGCGCCGGGCCGTCAGGGCGCGGTCCCGCCCGGGCCGGTGACCTCGACGCCGAGCTGTTCGCCCACCTCACCGCGCTGACCGCCCGGCTCGCCGGGGCCGCCGGGGCGGCGTCACCCACGTGGCCGGGAACCCGCCACCGGTACGAGGAGTTGACCGTGCATGGCTGTCATCCACAGAACCACGATGGAACCGACCAAGCTGCAGCTCCTCGCCCCCTGGCTGCCCACCCGGCCCTGGTACACCGGCCCCGCGGGCGGAGCGGAGCTGACCCCGGCCGGCGGCTTCCGGCTCGACGATCCCGAGGGCGAGGTGGGTATCGAGCTCATGGTGGTCACGGACACCTCCGGGGAGAGGCCCGTCCCCTACCTCGTCCCCCTCACCTACCGCGGGGCACCGCTGGAGGGAGCCGACGAGGCGCTCGTCGGCACGTCCGAGCACGGGGTCCTCGGACGGCGCTGGGTGTACGACGGCGCCCACGACCCGGTGCTGGCCGCCCAGCTGCTCGCCCTGTTCGCGGGACGTACCGAGCCGCAGGCCCAGAGCCTGACCGACACCCCCGACCCGACCGTCGCCGTCCACCCCACGGGAGCCGCCCACCCGGCCGTGGTCACGTCGCCGACGGTCCGCGACGGGAGGCACGGCACCGACATCGTGCTCGGGACGTCGTCGGAGGGCGGGCAGGCGGCGTCCGCGGTCATCGCGGTGACACGCGTCCTGCGCGCGGAAGAGCCCGTCACCCGTACCGGTGGGGCGGAGGCCCGTGGCCAGGTGACCGCCGGGTGGCGCCTCCCGGACGGTGGCGAGGCCCGCGGTCCCTTCTTCACCCTGTTCGACGAGCGGCTCTGACGCCGTCGGTGCTGCCGCACCTCCGGCCGGACCACGGGCTGTCCCGGCCATGGGGTTCCGGGCGGGCCGAAGGGCCCCGGCTCCGGTGCGCGGTCCGGGGCCGGTCGGCCTGCCGGCTCTGCCCGCTCCGAGGCCGACCGGGACGTCGTTCACCACGCGGACCGCCCCGCTCCGCGTGGCCCGGCGGGGTGCCCCGGCCGGGTGGCGCGGAACCGGCGCGCCGGCCGGTGTCCTGTCTCACCCACAGAGCACGCTGACGATCCGCCCCGCGGCCCCTCTAGGCTGAGGAGGTACGCAGAACGAGGGAACAGGGGTGCGACGTGGCGGTACGAGCGGTCCGTGGAGCCGTCCAGCTGGAGCGGGACGAGGCCGGGCACATGGACGAGCGGGTGGGGGCTCTGCTCACCGCGATCCTGGAGCGCAACGAACTCGTCGCCGACGACCTGATCAGCATCTGGTTCACCGCCACCCCCGACCTGCACTGCGACTTCCCGGCCGCTGCCGCACGGGGCCTCGGCATCGTCGACGTACCCCTGATCTGCGCCCAGGAGCTGGACATCACCGGCGCGATGCCCCGGGTGGTGCGCATCCTCGCCCACGTCGAGACGTATCTCTCCAGGGCCGAGATCAGCCACGTCTACCTCGGCGCCACCGGTGCCCTCCGCAAGGACATCGCCCAGTGAGAACAGCCCTCGTCATCGGGACCGGCCTGGTCGGTACCTCCGCGGCCCTCGCCCTGGCCGCGCGCGGTATCCAGGTCCACCTCGTCGACCGTGATCCTTCCTCGGCGCAGACGGCGGCCGCGCTCGGCGCCGGCACGGAACGGGCGCCCGAGGGACCCGTCGACCTCGCGATCGTCGCCGTACCGCCCGCCCACACCGCCTCCGTGCTCGCCGGGGCCATGCGCGAAGGGGCCGCCCGCGCCTACCTCGACGTCGCCAGTGTCAAGGGAGGCCCGCGCCGCGAGCTGGAGGCGCTGGGCCTCGACCTCACGCCCTACATCGGCACGCACCCCATGGCCGGCAAGGAGCGCTCCGGCCCCCTCGCGGCCACCGAGGACCTCTTCGAGGGCCGCCCCTGGGTCCTCACCCCGACCCGGGAGACCGACACCGAGGTGCTCAACCTCGCCCTGGAACTGGTCGCGCTCTGCCGTGCCGTCCCCGTCGTCATGGACGCCGAGGCCCACGACCGGGCCGTCGCCCTGGTCTCCCACACTCCGCAGCTGATCTCCTCGATGGTCGCGGCCCGGCTGGAGGAGGCCGACGAGACCGCCGTACGCCTCTGCGGCCAGGGGGTGAGGGACGTCACCCGGATCGCCGCCTCCGACCCCCGGATGTGGGTGGAGATCCTCTCCGCCAACCCCGGTCCCGTCGCCGACGTGCTGGCCCGGGTCGCCACCGACCTGGAGGGGACGGTCAGGGCCCTGCGCGGCCTGCAGTCGGCCGACGCGAACGAGCGGGGCGAGGGCACCAGGGGCATCGAGGACGTCCTGCGCCGCGGCAACGCCGGCCGGGTCCGGGTGCCCGGCAAGCACGGGGCGGCCCCGGCCGCCTACGAGATCGTGGCCGTCCTCATCAGCGACCGTCCCGGGGAGCTGGCCGGCATCTTCGCCGACGCCGGGCGGGCCGGGGTGAACATCGAGGACGTCCGCATCGAGCACGCCACCGGCCAGCAGGCCGGCCTGGTGCAGCTGATGGTCGAGCCGAGTGCCGCCTCCACGCTGAGCACCGCGCTCACGGAGCGGGGCTGGTCCATCCGGCCGTGATCCGCGTACCCCTGTCCCGGCGGGTCCGGCCGGGACAGGGGGTACAAAGGCGCTTCGCGCACTCGGTAACCTTGGGGGAGGCCGTTCCCTGGCCCGCTCCGCCCACCCCGTGTACCAGGAAGGTGTCCACCACCGTGGAAGCCGTAAGCGCCGCAGCCCGCCCGACTGCCCCGGCCCCGGTGATCGTCGCCATCGACGGTCCCTCCGGCACCGGAAAGTCGAGCACCTCCAAGGCCGTCGCCGCCAAGCTCGGCCTGAGCTACCTGGACACCGGCGCCCAGTACCGCGCGATCACGTGGTGGATGCTGAACAACGGCATCGACGTGAGCGACGCCGCGGAGATCGCCACCGCCGCCGCCAAGCCGGTCATCGTCTCCGGAACGGACCCGTCCGCCCCGACGATCACCGTCGACGGCGAGGACGCCTCGGGCCCGATCCGCACGTCGCAGGTCACCGCGGCCGTCAGCGCCGTCAGTGCCGTGCCCGAGGTGCGGACCCGGATCACCGAACTGCAGCGCACCATCGCGGCGGGTGCCGGGCGTGGCATCGTCGTGGAGGGCCGGGACATCGGTACGACCGTGCTTCCCGACGCCGACATCAAGATCTTCCTGACGGCCTCGCCCGAGGCGCGCGCCGCCCGGCGGAGCGGGGAGGTCAAGGGCTCCGACCTCGCCGCCACCAAGGAGGCGCTGATCAAGCGGGACGCCGCGGACTCGGGCCGCAAGACGTCCCCGCTGGCCAAGGCCGCCGACGCGGTCGAGGTGGACACCACCGAGCTGACCCTCACCCAGGTCGTCGAGTGCGTCGTCACCCTCGTCGGGGAGACGCGGGCCGCGAAGTGACCGATGCCACCGCCGCGCCGACGCCGCGCGGAGCGGCCGTCGGGCGGGGGATCGGTATCGGGCTCATGTACGGGCTGTTCAGGCCCCGTGTGCTCGGCGCCTGGCGGGTGCCCGCCGCCGGACCCGTCATACTCGCGGTGAACCACGCGCACAACATCGACGGACCGATGCTGATGGGCACCGCACCTCGGCCCGTCCACTTCCTGATCAAGAAGGAGGCGTTCGTCGGTCCGCTCGACCCCTTCCTGCGCGGAATCGGGCAGCTCAAGGTGGACCGTACGACCGTCGACCGCGCGGCCGTCACCCGGGCGCTCGGGGTGCTGGAGGACGGCGGGGCCCTCGGGATCTTCCCCGAGGGCACGAGGGGCGAGGGTGACTTCGCCTCGCTCCGCGCCGGGCTCGCGTACTTCGCGGTACGCGGTGGGGCGCCGATCGTCCCCGTGGCGGTCCTGGGAAGCACGGAGCGCCGCGGACGGTTGATACCGGCACTGCCTCCGTTGCGCAGCCGGGTCGACGTCGTCTTCGGCGACGCCTTCCAGGCCGGTGACGGCAGCGGCCGGCGCACCAGGAAGGCGCTGGACGAGGCGACCCTCCGGATCCAGGGCGCGCTGACCGCGCACCTGGAGAACGCCAGGCGTCTCACCGGGCGCCCGGCCACGACGTGAGTAGTGGGCCACCAGTTCGTGGCCCATCGATGATGATGCAAAGAGGAACGGACTTCATGAACGACCAGATTCACTCCGAGGGCTCGGACCACGAGCACGGAGCACTTGGCGATGCCGAGTACGCGGAGTTCATGGAGCTCGCCGCGCAGGAGGGGTTCGACCCCGAGGAGGTCGAGGGCGCGATCGGCGAGGCCGGTCACGGACCGCTCCCCGTCCTCGCCGTCGTCGGCCGGCCGAACGTCGGCAAGTCGACCCTGGTGAACCGGATCATCGGCCGCCGCGAGGCCGTCGTGCAGGACAAGCCGGGTGTCACCCGTGACCGCGTCAGCTACGAGGCCGAGTGGGCCGGGCGCCGCTTCAAGGTCGTCGACACCGGCGGCTGGGAGCAGGACGTACTGGGCCTCGACGCCTCCGTCGCCGCCCAGGCCGAGTACGCGATCGAGACGGCCGACGCCGTGGTCTTCGTGGTCGACGCGACCGTGGGCGCCACCGACACCGACGAGGCGGTCGTCAAGCTGCTGCGCCGGGCCGGCAAGCCCGTCGTCCTGTGCGCCAACAAGGTCGACGGACAGAGCGGCGAGGCCGATGCCACCGCGCTCTGGTCGCTGGGCCTCGGAGAGCCGCACCCGGTCTCCTCGCTGCACGGCCGCGGCACCGGCGACATGCTCGACGCCGTCCTGGAGGCGCTGCCCGAGGCACCGGCCCAGACCTTCGGTTCCGCTCTCGGCGGCCCGCGCCGCATCGCGCTCATCGGCCGTCCCAACGTCGGCAAGTCCTCCCTGCTGAACAAGGTCGCCGGCGAGGACCGTGTCGTCGTCAACGCCCTGGCGGGTACCACCCGGGACCCGGTCGACGAGCTGATCGAGCTCGGCGGCATCACCTGGAAGTTCATCGACACGGCCGGTATCCGCCGCCGCGTCCACCTCCAGGAGGGCGCGGACTACTACGCCTCGCTGCGTACCGCCGCCGCCGTCGAGAAGGCGGAGGTCGCCGTCATCCTGATCGACGCGAGCGAGTCCATCAGCGTGCAGGACCAGCGCATCATCACCATGGCGGTGGAGGCGGGACGGGCGATCGTCGTGGCCTTCAACAAGTGGGACACCCTCGACGAGGAGCGCCGCTACTACCTCGAGCGCGAGATCGAGACGGAGCTCGCTCAGATCGCCTGGGCCCCGCGCGTCAACGTCTCGGCCGTCACCGGCCGGCACATGGAGAAGCTGGTCCCGGCGATCGAGACCGCCATCGAGGGCTGGGAAACCCGCGTTCCCACCGGCCGGCTGAACGCCTTCCTCGGCGAGATCGTCGCCTCCCACCCGCACCCCGTGCGCGGCGGGAAACAGCCCCGCATCCTCTTCGGCACCCAGGCGGGCACCAAGCCGCCGCGGTTCGTCCTCTTCGCCTCCGGCTTCCTGGAGCACGGCTACCGGCGCTTCGTCGAGCGCCGGCTGCGGGAGGAGTTCGGCTTCGAGGGCACCCCGCTCCACATCTCCGTGCGGGTCCGCGAGAAGCGCGGCCGTAAGAAGTAACGGTCATCGGGCGTACGACGGAGCCCCGGACCGCTCGCACAGGCGAGCGGTCCGGGGCTCCGTCGTACGCCCGGTCAGGCGTCCGCCGCCCCCGGGGGCAGCGCGGCGGGCCGGGAGCGTCCCGCGTGCCGCCCCACCCGCTGCCAGGAACCGGGGTTGCCGCCGTGCGCGCTCTGGCCGCCCTGCCCGTTCGCCGAGGTACGGCTGCTCAGCGGGGTGCGGCTGCCGAACATCCCGAGGCCGAACTTCCGGAAGCCCAGATTCTCCTCACCGGTCCGGTCCCCGGGGAGCGCCCGGAACGATCGCCGGTACTCGGAGTACAGGGCGTCGTAGATCGGGGTGGGGGACTTGCCGCCCGAGGGGTCCCGCGACGGACGCATCGCCGGGATCGGGGCGGGCTGCTGGTGAGAAGGGTCGTATGAGTGCACGTAGGTGCCAACGACCCCGCCGCCCGTCGGATGCGGGCCGGGCGGAGAAAACGCTGTCCGCGCAGGAGGGGACGGCGGCGCGGCCACGGTCACGTCCCGGCCAGCGGCATCGTCGCGGCGACCAGGTGGCCGTTGGCGGCGGCCTTGTCCAGGGCGTCGCGGAGCAGGTCCTCGCGCGGCTGCTGGCCGATCGAACCCGCCGGGGCGGCGAAGACGAGCACGGTCTGCGACTTGTTCGCGGCGGCCCGCCACCCCTCGGTCACCTGGAGGGGCTGGTGGGCCTGCCACCACGCGACCGGGCTTCCGCCGCCCGCGCCGGGCTGCAGCACGGCGTGCAGCCGACCCATGGCCAGGAGGACCGACCAGCCCTGGAGCAACCCCGGGAGCCGGCTCAGGTCGGGGGCGGGCAGGAAGCCCTGCTCCCGCAGCAGCTCCAGGAACTGGTCGCCGTCCCGCCCGTCGGTGCCGGGCCGGGCGATCGGGCCGGTGGGCTCGACGACGAGGGCGGGGCGCAGATCGTCCTCGATCAGGACGAGGCCGCTGGTGATGCCGAGTACGGCCTGTTCGGGCATGCGGCCCTCCGGGGTCTGCGGATCGCTGCCGGTGATGGACCGCACCGCGCCCTGCAACTGGTCCTCCGCCACGTGGACGACCTGCGAGGGGATGCAGGTCGCGTGCGCGAAGGCGAGTACGGCGGTCTCCTCGCCCACGAAGAGCACGGTGCTCGTGCGCTCCTGGTCCGAGTCGCCCGGGGTGCGGCAGGACGTGCAGTCGTAGCTGCCTGGGGCACTGTCGCCGACGAGCAGCCGGTCGGCTTCGGCATCGCCGATCTCGGCGCGTACGTCCTCGCTGACGTCGAGCATGCGCGGCACGGGTGGCTCCTCGAACTCGGGGCGTGGGCCGGGCGGTTCCCGGCTCATGAAGAGACAACGGGAGACCGGGCGCCGGGGTCACGCGTCAATCGGCGGCAGAAGGCGGCCGGGTCGGCAGGCCGACAGGTCGACAGGTCGTGAAAGTGATACGGAGCGAAGTGTTCCGCGAAAGGCCCGTTCTCCCCGCTCGGATGTCCGCCCACACGTTCGGATCGACACGGCTCTGTGCGACTCATGTGCGAACACGGGCAGTCATGGTGACGCCGCGTAAGGTCTGTCGGGACCAGTCGAACAGGGGAAACGACGTCGCCATGCATATTTCATTTCTGCTGCACAACGCGTACGGCATCGGGGGAACGATCCGTACCACCTTCACGCTCGCGGGGACCTTGGCCGAGCACCACGACGTGGAGATCGTCTCCGTCTTCCGGCACCGCGACGCGCCCACGCTGGGCGCGCCCGACGGGGTGCGGATGCGCCATCTCGTCGACCTGCGCAGGACGAGTCCGGGGTACGACGGCGACGCGGCCGACCACGCGCGTGCCGCCTCCGTCTTCCCGCGTGGGGACAGCAGGCACCGCCAGTACAGCCGCCTCACCGACACCCGCATCGCGGCCCATCTGGGAGCCCTGGAGGCGGACGTCGTCGTCGGGACGCGCCCGGGCCTCAACATCCACATCAGCCGGCAGGCGCGCCGCGGCCCGGTGCGGGTCGGCCAGGAGCACCTCACGCTCGACAGCCACGGCTACCGGCTCCGCCGAGAGATAAGCCACCGCTACGGGCTGCTCGACGCGGTCACCACCGTCACCGAGGCCGACGCGTGCGACTACCGCCGCAGGCTGCGGCTGCCCGGCGTACGGATCGAGGCCATCCCGAACAGCGTGCCCGCGCCCTCCGGCGCACCCGCCGACGGCGACGCCCCGTGGATCGTGGCGGCGGGCCGGCTCCACCGGGTCAAGCGGTACGACATGCTGATCCGGGCCTTCGCCGAGGTCGCGGCGGTCCGCCCGGGATGGGGGCTGCGGATCTACGGCGCCGGTGACGCCAGCGGCAACGAGCAGCAGGCCCTGCGCGGGCTCGTGGACGGGCTCGGGCTCCGGGAGCGGGTGCTCCTCATGGGATCGGTCCACCCGATGGAGAAGGAGTGGCCCCGGGGCTCCATCGCTGCGGTCACCTCCGCACGTGAGTCCTTCGGCATGACCATCGTGGAGGCCATGCGCTGCGGGGTACCGGTCGTCGCCACCGACTGCCCGCACGGTCCCGCCGAGATCATCGACGACGGCACGGACGGGCGGCTGGTCCCGGTGGGGGACACCGGCGCGTTCACCGAGGCCCTCCTCGCCCTGATCGACGACGACGCGCTACGGCACCGGATGGGGCGCGCCGCGCTGGCCTCCTCGGCGCGTTTCGACCCGGCGCCGATCGCGGAGCGGCACGAGAGGCTCTTCACCGAACTGGCCGCCGCTCGCGGAGCCCGTGGGCGTTCGCGCAGCGCCGTGCGCACGGCGCTGCACCGCTCCAGGGGCAGCGTGCTGGACGGGGCGTACGCGCTCCGTTACAAGGCCGCGCGTGTGATCCGCAAGGGGAAAGCGCTGTGATGCTCGCGGTGGTCCGGGTATCCCCGGCCGTCCGGCCGCCGACGGCGGCCGGACGGCCGGCCGTCACGGCGAGATGCGCAGATGAATACACGGCATGAGCAAGGGCACGTGAATTCCGGATGACGTGACCGTTTACGCGCCCTGCCGCAGTCCGCCGGAAAATGCATACGCGCCCGGTATCCACGCACCGGGTAATTCACTCCTGCGGCCTGCCGGATGCTTTGTGCGGGTGGTCATGAATGCAGACTTTCCGGGAGTGGAGCGTGCGTTCGGGTGAACGGGTCCCCGGTAAACGCCTGTGGGAGACCTGTGACACAAGCGTGACCGCCGAGGGACATGTGTATGTACGGCCACCTTGCCGCCTCCGCCTTCCGCCACGGTCCCCGGCGCCCTACGGTGAGAGGTATGGCACCTGTACCGACACCACCCGCCCAGCCGGCCGACAAGCCCGAGTCGTACGTGGGCCTCGACGCTGCGGCCGCCGAGCGGCAGGCCGGAGCGCGGGGCTGGAGCACGGTCCGTGCTCTCCCGCCCGGCACGGTCATCACCATGGAGTTCGTCTCCGGACGGATCAACTTCGAGGTCGAGGCCGGCACCGTGACCCGCTGCTGGGTCGGCTGAGCCGGCCCCTGACGTGCCGAAGGCCCCGACGGATGTCGGGGCCTTCGGTGTGCGGGCCGGGCGGCCGTGCGTACCGGGTCGTGTCAGGAGGCGACCGGACCGCCCGTCACCGGCCGGGTCTGAGCGCTGCCGGCCCGGGGGGCGCGGTCCGCGTGCGGCGGGCGACGCGAGCCTCCCGGGGTGAGCGGCGTCCGCTCCGAGCGCACCGCGTGCGGGGGGTGGACCCGCGACCGGCCGGCCGCCCCCGGGCCCGGGTGCCCGGCCGGCCCCTGCGGCTCGGCCGTCGTACCGCCGGTTCCGGGGCCCGTCGCCGTGCCGGGGGAGGTCCCCGGAGGAATCTCGCGGGAGGCCTCGGCCGCGGCCTCCGCGGCCAGGTCCCCCAGCGTCCGCGGCGCGAGCACCGGAGCGGGTGCGCCCGGCGCGGAGGCCCTGCGCCTGCGGCGCTCACGCCACTGCTCGCGCACCGAGAGCACCCAGATCTCCGTACGGGTGATCAGCGGCTCGAACCAGGGCAGGGCCAGCAGGATCAGCAGACCGGCAGCCCAGCCCAGCAGGACGTCGCTGAGCCAGTGCGTGCCGATGTAGACGGTGGTGAGCCCCACGCCCAGGGAGACGAACGCGGACACGGCCGAGAGATAGCGCCGGGCGCGTGGCGTGGTGGCCAGATAGGCGAGGATTCCCCAGGTCACGACTGCGTTGGCGGTGTGGCCGGAGGGAAATATATCGCCGCCGGCGAAGAGCTCGGCGGAGCCGATCTGCGTGGCGTAGTGCGGGCCCAGGCGCCCCAGGCCGAGCTTGACCGCGCCCACCGTCACGTTGAGCAGCAGCAGCGAGATGCCCAGCGTCAGCAGGGGACGCAGCGTGTGCTGGCGCCAGGAACGCCAGCCCAGCCAGGAGGCGACCATCACGGCCGTGGGGCCGCGCTGGCCCAGCACGACGTAGTAGTCGAGGAAGGCGTGGAGTTCCGGCCACTGCTGGTAGGGCCGGAACAGCATGACCTTCCAGTCCAGCGCCACCAGCCAGGAGGAGACGAGCACGGCGACGACGATGGCGAGATAGAACGCCAGCGTCCCGCCGAAGAGAGCGATGCGGTGACGGCTCATCCGCGGGATCTCTATCTTCGGCGGTTCCGGCTCCCGGTCCAGACGGGCAAAGATGTCGGTACGCACACATTGGACGTTACAGCGAGTGAGTGAGCGATCCTGCCGTTCCCGCGTCTTTGTGATGACGATGTGATGTGGACTTTGTCTCGGGACGGCATCCATTCCGTGCGCTCCGGAGAAATCCTCCCGGACCCGCGGCCTATTCTCCGGGGCCGCCGATCGCGGAAATGTTTGATGCCCGAAGAGATGCTCCGGCCGACTCCTCTCCGTATTCGTCCAGCCATTCGGAGGGGTGGTCGCGAACGGCTGACGGGACGGCTCCGGCACCCCCGCGCCGCGGCCGGCCTGCCGCGTCGGTGCCGCCGCGGAGCTCCCGCGCGGACCCCTTCCCGCGGGCTCCCGGGTGGCGTACGCCACACTCCGGTGCGGCCGAACGTATGAGATGGACCACGTCTGACCACGCGGAACTCGCGTACGCTGACGGCTCACTCGCCCATCGATGCCGGGCCTCGGGGACGCCGGAGCGCGGGTCCCCGGGAGGTCTGCCGAGCGCGGGGGACTCATTGTGGGAGGTACGTACATGACCGGGACGTCCACGACCGCGGCCCGGCTGCGCGCGGCAGCCGGGGGTGCCCGCTCCAACCGCTGGGTCGTCCTCGTCGTCCTCTGCCTCAGCCTGCTGCTCGTCGCCCTCGACGCGACCGTGCTGCACGTCGCGATCCCCGCCGTCACCGAGGACCTGCGGCCGAGCGCCGTCGGCCTGCTGTGGATCGTGGACGCCTACCCGCTGGTCTGCGCCGCGCTGCTGATCCTCTTCGGCACGCTCGGTGACCGGATCGGCAGGCGCCGGGTGCTGCTGTGCGGCTACGCCCTCTTCGGCATCGCCTCCGCGCTCGCCGCCACGGCCGGCACCCCGGCCGTGCTCATCGCGGCGCGGGCCCTGCTCGGGGTCGGCGGCGCGATGATCATGCCGGCGACGCTCTCGATACTCCGGCAGGTCTTCCCCGACCGGAGGGAGCGGGCCCTCGCCATCGGGGTCTGGACGGCGGTCGCCGCCGTGGGCGCCGCCACCGGACCGGTCATCGGCGGATTCCTCGTCGAGCACTACTGGTGGGGCTCCGTCTTCCTGATCAACGTTCCCCTCATGGCCGTCCTCCTGCCGCTCGGACGCCGGCTGCTGCCCGAGTCCCGCGGCGACGGCGACGGACCGTGGGACGTGCTCGGCGCACTGATGGCGGCGGCGGGCGTCCTCGGCGTGGTGCTCGGCATCAAGCGCGTCGGCGGTGGGGAGGGCCTGTGGGACCCCGCCTCCCTCGGGCCGCTCGTCGCCGGGGCCGTGCTGCTCGCCCTCTTCGTGCGCAGGCAGAAGCGCCGTACGCACCCGCTGATCGACATCGCGATGTTCTCCCGGCCCGCGTTCACCACCGCCGTCGGGTGCATCGTCCTGGCGATGCTCGCCCTGGTGGGGCTCGAGCTCATCGCCGTCCAGTACCTCCAGCTCGTCCTGGACCTCAGCCCCCTCGAGACCGGGCTGCGGCTCCTTCCGCTGACGTTCGCCGCGATGGCCGCCGGCGCGACGGGTTCGTACACGCTCAGCAGGGTCGGCCCCCGCCGGATGGTGGGGTGGGGCTTCGTGCTCACGGCCGCGTCCGTGCTGCTGCTGACCCTGATGGGCCAGCACGACCGGCCCGTGCTGCTCACCGTCGGCTTCGTCCTGCTGGGGTTCGGGCTGCAGTCCACGCTCTTCGGGGCGTACGAGTCGATGCTGAGCGAGGTCCCCGCCGAACGGGCCGGGGGCGCGGCCGCGATAGGCGAGACCTCGTACCAGCTCGGCGCGGGCCTGGGGATCGCCCTGCTCGGCAGCGTCATGAACGCCGCCTACGCGCCCGGTCTCTCCCGCCTGCACGAGGAGGGGGTGCCCGCCGCCGCCGGATCCGCGGCGGCGCACTCGCTCGGCGAGGCCTACCAGGTGGCGGGGCGGTTGGGCGGTCCCGTCGGTGACCTGGTGCGGAACACGGCCCGGCACGCCTTCGTCGACGGCCTCCACGTCACCCTGCTGGTCAGCGCCGGTCTGCTGCTGCTCGGCGCGCTGGCGGCGCTGAGGCTGCCGCGGGCCATGGACTGCCCGCCGGCCGGAGCGGCCTGCCGGACGCGCGTGCCCGAGCCGGAACGGCTGCCGGCGCGGGAGCAGGCGGACCGCGGCCCCGCTCCGGCCGTCACCGGACCGCGGTCCGGATCCCGCCCGCTGCCGGCGCAGGGCAGGCCCGAACGGCCCCGGGGCCCCCGGCTCCCCGGGCGGCGCGAACCCGCCGAGGCCACGGGCTCTGGACGCCCGCACCGGTGAGCCGTAACGTCGGCACGAGGCTGTAACTACCACTGCTAGTTTTCTGACGTGAGCCGCCGGAGGCACCCCATGTCCACCCCCGAGACCGCGAAGCCCTCGAAGCTGCCGGACTTCGATCCCCGCGACCCCCTCGGTATCGACGACCTCCTCGGACCGGAGGACCTCGCCGTCCGCGACACCGTGCGCGCCTGGGCGGCCGACCGGGTCCTGCCGCATATCGCCGAGTGGTACGAGAACGGCGAACTCCCCGGCATCCGTGAGCTGGCCCGCGAACTGGGCTCACTCGGTGCGCTCGGCATGTCCCTGAGCGGATACGGCTGCGCGGGCGCGAGCGCCGTGCAGTACGGCCTGGCCTGCCTGGAGCTGGAGGCGGCCGACTCCGGGATCCGCTCCCTGGTCTCCGTCCAGGGGTCCCTCGCCATGTACGCCATCCACCGCTTCGGGTCCGAGGAGCAGAAGCTGCGCTGGCTGCCCGGGATGGCGGCCGGCGAGATCATCGGCTGCTTCGGGCTCACCGAGCCGGACCACGGGTCCGACCCCGCGGGCATGCGGACGTACGCCACACGCGAGGGCGACGACTGGATCCTCACCGGCCGCAAGATGTGGATCACCAACGGCTCGGTCGCCGGGGTGGCCGTCGTCTGGGCGCAGACCGACGAGGCCGGCGGCGGCTCCGGCGTCCGCGGGTTCCTGGTCCCGACGGACAGCCCAGGGTTCTCGGCTCCGGAGATCCGGCACAAGTGGTCGCTGCGCGCCTCGGTCACCAGCGAGCTGGTCATGGACGGCGTACGGCTGCCCGCCGATGCCGTCCTGCCCGGGGCCACCGGCCTGCGCGGCCCGCTCAGCTGCCTCAGCCACGCCCGGTACGGGATCGTCTGGGGAGCCATGGGCGCGGCGCGCGCCAGCTTCGAGGCGGCGGCCGACTACGCGAGGAGCCGCGAGCAGTTCGGCCGGCCCATCGGCGGGTTCCAGCTGACCCAGGCCAAGCTGGCCGACATGGCCGTGGAACTGCACAAGGGGATCCTGCTCGCGCACCATCTGGGCCGCCGGCTGGACGCGGGCAGGCTCCGACCGGAGCAGGTCAGTTTCGGGAAGCTCAACAACGTGCGGGAGGCGATCGAGATCTGCCGCACCTCGCGCACGATTCTCGGCGCCAACGGGATCTCGCTGGAGTACCCGGTGATGCGGCATGCGACGAACCTGGAGTCGGTGCTCACCTACGAGGGCACCGTGGAGATGCACCAGCTGGTGCTGGGCAAGGCGCTCACCGGCCTGGACGCCTTCCGCTGAGGGGCGTCCGGCGGGCCTGCCCGGACCGGGAGGGGGCGCACCGCGAGGCGGAGGCCGTCCGCACACCGGGTGTATGCGGGCGGTGCGGCGACGGCGGGCTGCCGCGGCTGTCGCCGAGTGCTCGCCCGCGGTGGCGGGACAGCTCCCGGAGACGTCCGGCGGTGCCCACTCAGCTCTGGTTGAAGAAGCCGTCGGCCGGCCGGCCGGCTGCCTCGCCGTTCACCACCTGGGTGTGGGCAGGGGTCAGCAGGAACACCCGGGTGGCCACGCGCTCGATGGAACCGCGCAGACCGAAGGTCAGCCCCGCGGCGAAGTCCACGACGCGCTTGGCGTCGGTGGGGTCCATGGCCGTGAGGTTGACGATCACGGGGACGCCGTCCCGGAAGAGCTCGCCGATGCCGCGCGCGTCCCGGAAGCTGTCCGGGGTGACGGTGGCGATCCGGCGGCCCGTGTCCACGGCCTTCTCGGAGGCGACCTGCACACGGGGGTCGGTCACCCAGGGATGGTTCGTACCGGTATCCGTCTCCTCGGAGTACTCGTCGTCGTAGTACCGCTCGTCGTTGTCCTCCACGAGGCCCAGCCAGGCACTCGCCTTGCGCACCGATCCCATGGACGCCTCCTCTCACCGCGGTTCGTTGGTGTTCCGCATCTCTTTCCTATCCCTATGGTCGTCCATGATGCGGATGATGCGCCAAGGGGATAGTCGGCGCGCTCGCGATTCGTGACGTGACTGGTGCAGAACATGTGGCGATTCGTCAGGGTTCGAGCGCTATAGGCGGGTTGCGGGAGGAAAATATGATGCGCCCGCCCGTACGGGTGACCTGGGGGACGTACGGGTGAACGAGTCGCTCGATACGATGCACGCCGCGCACGCGCACAGGTGCGGCGTCAGGTGAGTGCTCGGGGGATGGACGTGTTCGGAATAGTGAGGCCCTGTACCCATCGGCTGTCCGAGGGGCTCAAGGCGGAGTGGATCGCCCATCTCTGCGGGCTCTGCCTCGCGCTGCGGGCGGACCACGGGCAGTTCGCCCGGATCGTCACGAACTATGACGGTCTGATTGTTTCCGTCCTGACGGAGGCTCAGTCGGAGCGCACGACCGGGCGGCGGCGTACCGCCGGACCGTGCCCGCTGCGCTCCATGCGCACCGCTCCGGTCGCTCGCGGGGAGGGCGCCAGACTCGCCGCCGCCGTGTCCCTCGTGCTGGCGTCGGCGAAGGTGCGCGACCACGTGGCCGACCGTGACGGGCTGTTGAAGCGCCGCCCGGTCGCCGCGGCGGCCCGCCGGGTAGCCGCCGGCTGGGACAGGGCGGGCGCGCGCACGGGCGCCGAGCTGGGCTTCGACACGGCGCTCCTGGTCGACGCGGTCGACCGGCAGACCGGCATCGAGTCCCTCGCCGGACCCGGCACCTCCCTGCTGGCGGTCACCGAGCCCACCGAGACGGCGACCGCCGCGGCCTTCGCGCACACCGCCGTCCTCGCGGGCAAGCCGCAGAACGCCGAGCCGCTCGCCGAGGCCGGACGGCTCTTCGGGCGGCTCGCCCACCTGCTGGACGCCGTCGAGGACAGGGAAGCTGACGCCGCGTCGGGCGCCTGGAACCCCCTCGCCGCGACCGGCACCCCGCTCGCAGAGGCCCGGCGGCTGTGCGACGACGCCCTGCACGGGGTGCGCCTCGCGATGCGGGACGCGGAGTTCACCGACGCCCGGCTGGCGCACGTGCTGCTGGTCCACGAACTGCGGCGCTCCGTGGACCGGGCGTTCGGATCCGCCTCCTGCTCGCACCGGCCGGAGGACCGGCCGACGGGGGCGTACGGCCCCCAGCCGGGCAATCCGTACGCCCCGGCGCCGGGCGGACCCTACGGCCCGCCCGGTCCGCCGCTCCCGCCCGAGCCGCCGCGCAACCGGCGCGGCCTGATCACCGGCTGCCTGGTGTGGGCAGGACTCGCCTGCACCTGCCAGATGTGCTGCCGCGACACCTTCCACGACCCCTGGAGCGGCCAGGAGCGCGAAGGTCTCTGCCATAAGTGCGACTGCGGTGACTGCTGTGACGGCTGTGAATGCTGCGGCAACTGTTGCAGTTGCTGTGGTGAGGGCGACGGCTGCGACTGCGGCTGCGACTGCTGAGCCGGCTTCCGCCGACCGGCTGAGCGCCCCGGGCCGCGAGATCCGCGACGTCCGGATCATCCCGTGCCCGGGCGGTCCTCCCCAGGTCTCAGGGTGCGGCCGCAAGCCCGGTCCGCCCGTGACCGTGAACGCCGGCGCCGGCGGGGTGCCGCTTCCGGGGGGCCGACCTCAGGTCGCACCCCGGACCGCCGGAGCCCGTGTGGAAAGGTTGACGGCATGAGCACGGACGCACAGCAGGACAGCCGGGGCAGCCGGGACAGCGAAGAACTCCGGGAGTGGCAGCGCTGGCACGAGGAGCGCATCGTCGCGGTCGCGGCACCGCACGGCCCACTCTCCCTGACCGGCACCCACTGGCTCTCCGACCACCCGGACGGTCGCCTTCCGGCCGTGCCCGGGCTGTGGAGCGAGGGCGACGACGAGGTCGTCCTCACCGCCACCGCCGAGGACGGGCTGACCGTGGACGGGGAGCCCCTGGACGGAGACGTCCGGCTCACCGCCGACCGCGGGCCGATCGGCGCGTCGCGGGTCGCGCTGGGCGGGCGGAGGCTGGTGGTGATGAGCCGCGAAGGCCTCTGGGCGGTAAGGGACTTCGACCCACAGTCCCCGGCCCGGCGCCGCTTCAGGACCATCGACGCCACTCCGTACGAGCCGCGCTGGTCCCTGGACGGCGTCTTCCGCCCGTACGACGCCGACCGGACGGTACGGGTCGCGAACGCCGACGGGCGCGAGCGCGGGCTGGGCCTCAGCGGCGAGATCGCCTTCACCCTGGACGGCGTCGAGCACACGCTCCAGGTCGCGGTGGAGCCCGACGGCTCCCTCTGGGCCGTGTTCGCCGATGCCACCAGCGGGGACAGCAGTTACCGCTTCCGGTTCCTGCGGCCGGGGGCGCCCGACGCGCAGGGCAGGGTGGACGTCGACTTCAACCGGGCGCTGCTGCCGCCGTGCGCCTTCGCCGACCACTTCATCTGCCCGCTCCCGCCGCCGGGCAACACCCTCACGGCCGCGGTTCCCGCGGGGGAGCGGAACCGCATCGACGACTGACCCGACCACCTGACGGGCTGTCGGCCGGAGGGGCCCGGCTGCGGGCTCGGGTCCGCCGTCCCTCCCCGGCCCGCTCCGTGTGGGGTGCGTGTGCGCGGTCCCGGAGCCGGCTCTCCACGGACCCGGGACTCCCGTACCCGGCGCGGACGGGACGGTGTCCCCGCGGCAGCGGCGACCACACCGCAGGGGGCGCGGTCTTCCTCCGTCCGCTCACCGAAGCGCTCAGCGCGTACGCCGTCAGCGCGTGCTGACACCGGACACCGTCGCACTCCCGCGAGCCCCCGCCGATTGCCGGCGGGGGCTCCCGCTCGCCCCTCGGCCTTTGAGAAGATGTCCAAACGGTCGGTCGCAGAGGGAGCACGGGGGCGGACGCTGTGCCCGTCCGGAGGCCCGTCCTCCGTGCCCCCGCAGACACCCAGGGGGTTCCAGGTCCGTGAAACGCATCGGAGTGACCGGTCACCGTTCCATCCCCCCGGAGGCCCACACGCACGTGCTGGAGGGGATCCGGGCGGTGTTCCGCGCGGCGGAAGGGTCCGTGGAGGCACTCTCCAGCCTGGCGGTGGGGGCCGACCAGATCTTCGCCGACCTCGCGCTGGCGCACGGCGCCGAACTCACCGCCGTCATCCCCAGCGGCGACTACGAGGCGTGCTTCGACGAGGCGGCCGACCTGGCGCGCTACCGCACGCTCAGGGCCAGGGCCGTCCGCGAGGTCCGGCTCGACTTCGCGCACTCCACGGACGAGGCCTACTACGCGGCGGGCGCCTACATCGCCGACCACTGCGACCGGCTGCTCGCCGTCTGGGACGGCAGGCCCGCGCGGGGTCTCGGCGGCACCGGCGACATCGTCACGTACGCCCGTAACCTCGGTCGGCCCGTCACAGTCATCTGGCGCGACGGCGTGGAGCGCGGCTGACCCGCCCGAGCGCCGACGCGGAGCGCGACCCCCGGCAGCGGTACGGGGATCGGCGCCGAACGGCCCGGCCGGTGCGGGAGTTACACTCCCGGGTCCACCGGTCCGGGGGCCGCGCCGGTGGGCCCGCCGAGTGGCGCCGGCCGGGGCCCCGCCTCACATCCGGTGTCTGGCCAGCCAGTCCGTGTGCTCGGGAGAGACGATCCGCTCGGTCTCGAAGACGGCGGCGGCCCACTGCCGTTCGGTCAGGGTGGTCTCCATGGCGGCCTGCATGTTCTCCAGGTCCTCCTCCACCAGCGAGTGCGCCGACACCAGCGGGTGATGGCGGCGCGTCTCGTTCCAGGCGAGACAGGCCGCCGCGGCGGCGGAGAACGACCCCGTCAGCGCGAACGAATCCCCCGTCCCGAAGGTCTGCAGCACCGCGAGGACCAGGGCCGGCAGCGTCAGTACGCCGATGGTGCCCGCCCAGACGACCGCACCCCGCCGGGACACCTGCCTGCGCCTGCGGTACCAGCGCCGCTGCTCGATGAGCCGGTCGCGGATGTAGGTCTCCTTGCGTACGGTGAACGCCCTGTCCCGTAACTCCCGCATGGACGTGGTGATGAGGCCCTCGCCCGCGTCCGTCATCTCGTCCCGGGGGTCCACCCAGCCGACCTTCCGCAACTCCTGGAGCCCTTCCTCCAGCCGGTTGGCGAACACCGCCTCCGGGTGCAGGGTGCCGGTGTCGAAGGGCGAGCCGTGGACCGCGTAGCGCCAGCAGTTGGACTTGATGAACTCCGCTGCGGAGCGGTTGAGTTGCCAGTGCGACTTTGCTTTGCGCCGGGAGGCGAGGTACGTCGCTATCAGGACACCCAGATAGGCCAACGCCGCTATGGCGTCCAGGAGTTGGACACCTCCGCCCACCTCGGCGTGCCAGGGCAGCGCGGCGGGCACCGTGCCGGCGACGAGCAGCGCGAGCTGGATCCGGGTGGTGTTGAGCGCCTCACGCTGGCGCGCGACCGCGACGGCGTCCGTGTGGTGGAAGAGTGCGGGCAGATCAGCGCTCCTGAAGACCATGCTCTGCAACGGTCCGGGAATCGCCGTCATGATCACTCCTGTATTCGATGTAGTGGTCACCCGGTACTCGGAATGAAGGGGGTGCCATGCATATGGAGCAGTCCGTGAAATCACCCGGGTTACGGCCGTACGCGCTGAGTTGCGCACCGGGGCCATGAGAGTAAAGTCGTGCCGCCGGACACTGCAATGGTGCAGGTGCCGGTGCAGTTTCCGTGTCCGGAACGAGCCCCCCAAGGACGGCCGTGAAGACCTACGAAATCCCCCAGAACTTCGCTGTTGCGAAGCGTCGTGTCCCGCTCGCAAAGATCGACGCCTCCGGCAGCGCCGCCGCCGAGAAGCTCGGGCGGGTGCTCGCGACGGCAGGCGGTCGCCCGACGCAGTCCTCGACCTTCAACTCCGCGCTGTAATCATTCCACTCCGTTCGCTGGCTAGAATGGCGGAATGACAGGACCCGCGGTCCCATTCCGCGAAATCGTTCTGAAAGTCCATAGCAGATGCGACCTCGCATGTGATCACTGCTATGTCTACGAACACGCAGATCAGAGCTGGAGAACCCGGCCCCGAGCTGTTTCCGATCACGTCATCGCCCGGACGGCACAGCGCCTCGCCGAGCACGCCGAGACGCACGCACTGCCCTCCGTGTCAGTGATCCTGCACGGAGGGGAGCCCCTGCTCGCCGGCCCCGCCCGTCTGCGCCGCGTCTGCGAAGAGTTCCGCAAGGCCCTGTCGGGCGTAGCCGATCTCGACCTGCGGATCCATACCAACGGCCTGCAGCTCAGCCCCCGTTACCTGGACCTGTTCGACGAGTTCGGCGTCAAGGTGGGTATCTCCCTCGACGGCGACCGTGCGGCCAACGACCGGCACCGGCGCTTCGCCGACGGACGCAGCAGCCACCCCCTCGTCCTCAAGGCCGTCGACCTGCTGCGGCAGGAGCGCTACCGCCACCTCGATCTCGGTCTCCTGTGCACCATCGACATCGAGAACGACCCGCGCACGGTCGTGGACGCCCTCACCGAACTCGCCCCCCCGGCCGTCGACTTCCTTCTGCCGCACGCCACCTGGGACCAGCCCCCGCCCCGCCCGGACGGATCGCCCACGGCCTACGCCGACTGGCTCCTCGCGGTCTTCGACCGCTGGCAGGAGCAGGGCGCCACGGTGCCTGTGCGCCTGTTCTCCTCGGTCCTCTCCACACTGCGCGGCGGGCCCAGTCTGACGGAGTCCCTCGGCCTCGCCCCCACGGACCTGGTGGTGGTCGAGACGGACGGTCAGCTGGAGCAGGTCGACTCCCTCAAGACCGCCTACGAGGGCGCGGCGGCCACCGGATTCGACGTGTTCTCGCACTCCTTCGACGAGGTCGCCGCCCACCCCGGCGTCCGGGCGCGCCAGCTCGGTCTGGCGGGCGTCAGCGAGACGTGCCGCCGGTGCCCCGTCGTACGTTCGTGCGGTGGCGGGCTCTACGCGCACCGGTACAGCTCGGACCGTGCGTTCGACAACCCGTCCGTCTACTGCAAGGACCTGGAAGCGCTGGTCCGGGGAATCGGCGCCCGCACGGCGTCCTCCGTGCCGCCCGCGGTGACGGACCGGCGAGAGCTGACCGCCGCGCAGCACGACCTGACCCGCACGCTCCTGGCCCGCCTCCACGAGGTGCTGGACGGCAGGGGCGGCGCCCGGTGGGACGCGGCGTGGGAGCTCGCCGGGGCGGTGGAGGCGACCGACGAGGGCGCGGACAATCGGGGCCATCACCAGGGTGGGGCGCTGCAGCTTCTCGATCATCCAGGCCGTCGTGGCCGACTTGCCCGTGCCGGTCGCCCCCAGCAGGACGACGTCCTTCTCGCCGGCGCGGATACGCCGGTCCAGCTCGGCGATGGCCGCGGGCTGGTCACCGCTGGGCTGGTAGGGACTGACGACCTCGAAAGGCGCCACCGAACGTTCGATCTTCGAAACGGGCCGCATGCAACCACCGTACGACCCGCCACCGACAACGGCGCCGGATCAGCGGTTCCGCAGCTGCCCGCCACCTCTGCGGGCGGCGGACGCGTAGGGCGTGCGCCGCCGCTGGACGGGGATGGCGGCGACCCGGCGGCCGGCCGGGAACCCGGGCCCCGGGGTGCGGACGCGGCCGCCGGGCGTTCCCGTCACCACCAGCGGGTCGATCATCACGATCACCCCGGCCAGCAGCAGGAAGCACCCCGGTCCGATCATCATCGGAAGGAGCAGCGAGGTCGGGGTGTCACCCGCTGTCGCGGTCGCGGCGCCGGGGTGCAGATGCACGCGGAGGGCGGCCATCCCCGTGTAGTGCATCCCGCTCACCGCGACGCCCATGACCACACCGGCGCCGAGGCTGGGCAGGAAGCCGTGGATGGAGACCGCCGCCCACAGGGCGGCGGTGGACGCCACGACGGCGATGACGACGGAGAGCGAGACGGTGAGCGTGTCGTAGGCGAAGTGCCCGTCGAACCGCATTCCGGCCATGCCGAGGTAGTGCATCGAGGCGACGCCCAGACCGGTGATCGTCCCGCCGGTGACCAGGGCCATGGGAGTGGCGCCCTGGTAGCCGACGAGGAAGATGCCGATGCCGACCATGACGATGGCCACCGCGAGGCCGGCGAAGGTGAGCGGCCTGTCGTAGGTCACCGGCGCTTCCTGGACGGTGAAGCCCAGCATCGCGACGAAGTGCATCGTCCAGATGCCGGAACCTATGGAGAGCGCGCCCAGGGCCAGCCAGCCGGCTCTGCGGGAGCGCTCCGCGCGCAGCGACCGGGTGGTGCACCGCAGCCCCAGAGCCGCTCCGAGGCATGCCATGAGGAACGCCACGACCGGAGTCATCAGGCCGTAGCCGAATCCGTCAACTGTGCCCTGCATGCTCGTACGCCCTTCGCGGAAGCCCGGGTTCGGGGTGACCCTAAAAGGGCGAAGCCCGCCAGGCAAACATAAGAGCGGCATCTTAGCCGTCCGCGTACCGCCCGGTAATCGGGTACCCGACAATCCGTTCACATCTCGGCCACCAGCATCCTGTCGCCCGTTGGGTATCGGCTGCGACGCTCTCCGTGCCGCATCCTGACGCTAGGAGCACACGTGTCCGTACGCACAGCAAGCGCCTCCACCGCCGTCGCCGCCCTGCTCGGCGGCTGCGTCCTGTTGCCCGCCGCCCAGGCGCAGGCCTCGGACGCCCGCCACGCCCCGGTGGTCTTCGCCCACCGCGGGGCCTCCGCCTACGCCCCGGAGAACACTCTGGCGGCCGTGGACGCGGCGGACGATCTGGGCATCGCCTGGGTGGAGAACGACGTGCAGCTCACCAAGGACGGTGTGCTGGTGGTGATGCACGACACCAACTTGAAGCGGACCACGGACGCGGAGGAGGTCTTCCCCGGCCGCGCCCCCTGGGCGGTCAAGGACTTCACCGCGGCCGAGATCGCGAAGCTCGACGCGGGCAGCTGGTTCGGCGCCCGTTACGCGGGGGCCCGGGTGCCGACGCTCACCCAGTACCTGCGGCGTGTGGAGCGCAACCACCAGAAGCTGCTCCTGGAGATCAAGAGCCCGGAGATCTACCCGGGGATCGAGAAGGAGACCCTGCGGGTCCTGCGCGAGGAGGGGTGGCTCGACCGCCGGCACGTCAAGCACCGGCTGGTCGTCCAGAGCTTCGGTGCAGAGAGTGTGAAAACCGTCCACGCGCAGCGTCCCGACGTCGTCACGGGCTTCCTGGGCACCCCAGCGGTGGCCGATCTTCCGTCGTACGCGGCCTTCACCGACCAGATCAATCCGTCCCACGGGACGATCGACGCCGCGTACGTCGCCTCGGTCCACAAGCTGAAGGGCGCCCACGGGAAGCCGCTCCGGGTGAACACCTGGACGGTCAACGACGCCGCCAAGGCGGCACAGGTCGCCGGCTACGGCGTCGACGGCATCATCACGAACAACCCCGACATCGTGCGGGACGCCACCCGCTGACGGCACGGTACGGAACGGACCCGCCGGGGCCCGGACGCGACGCACCCGCCCCGGGCCCCGCAGGGTCCCGTCGCCGGGCGTGACCCCCGGGTCCGCTCCCGCGCCCCGCCACCGGAACCCGGGGCGCGGCATCGATGTCGGTGCCCGGCCGTACGGTGGTCGCATGGACGACGAGGAGCAGGGTGTGGAGTGGTCCGTCGTGGAGAGCGGCATCGGGCCGCTCCTGCTCGCGGCGACCGCCACGGGCCTGGTGAACGTGGTCTTCCACGCGCGTCCCGCGGTCCGGGACCAAGCGCTCGGCCGGCTGCGGACGCGACTGGGCGCGGAGCCCGTGCGGGCCCCCGGTTCCGAACGGCTCGCCGAGCCGGTGCGCCAGCTCACGGCGTACTTCGCGGGCGGGCTGCGGGAGTTCTCGCTGGACCTGGACTGGTCGCTGTCCTCCGGTTTCCACCGCGAGGTGCTCCGCGAGCTGGCGACCGGTGTGCCGTACGGGACGGTCGTCGGGTACGGGGACCTGGCGGTGCGGGTGGGGCAGCCGGGGGCCGCCCAGGCGGTGGGGGCGGCCATGGGATCCAATCCCCTGCCGGTCGTGGTGCCGTGCCACCGGGTCGTGGAGAGCGGCGGAGGGCTGGGCGGGTTCGGCGGGGGCCTGGAGACCAAGCGCCGGCTGCTGGCGCTGGAAGGGATACTCCCCCAGCCGCTGTTCTGAGGCCGCCCGCCCCGGGGCGGCCCCGGTCCGAGACGTGCCGCCGCAGTGTGCCAGGCCGCCGCACCCGGACCTGCGCCCGCTGACCCGGTTTCGCACGGGCGTGCGGCCTGGCACACTGCGGCGGTGACGACCGCCTTCCCCGCCCCCCGGATCACCGACGCCGACCTGCCCGCGCTGCAGCGCAGGATCTCCGCCGTCCTCGTCGTCGGCCAGATACTCGGCGGCCTCGGCGTGGCCATCGGTATCGCCCTGGCCCCGGTCCTCGCCGCGGAGGTGAGCGGCTCCGAGGCCGTGTCCGGGCTCGCCCCCACCGCCTCGGTGGCGGGCACGGCCCTGCTGTCGCTGCCGCTCGCCACGCTGATGGCCTCGCGCGGCCGGCGCCCCGGGCTCGTCCTGGGGTATCTCGTCGGGGCCGCCGGGGCATCGCTCGTCGTGGCCGCCACCGTGACGGGCAGCTTCCCGCTGCTCCTCCTCGGCATGGCGGGCTTCGGCGCCGGTTCCTCGGCCAATCTCCAGGCAAGGTTCGCCGCGGCCGACCTGGCCCCGCCGGACCGCCGAGCCCGGGCGATCTCCACCGTGATCTGGGCGACGACCATCGGTTCGGTGCTCGGCCCCAACGTGGCGGCCCCCGCGGGCCGTGTCTTCCGGGGGACCCCGGTGCCCGAGGCGGCGGGCCCGTTCGCCTGGGCCGCAGCGATCTTCCTGCTCACCGGCCTCCTGGTCGCCGTGTTCCTGCGCCCCGACCCGCTGCTCACCGCCCGTGCCCTCGCCCCGCAGAGCACCGGTGCCGAGCACCGTTCCCTGCGGGCGGGCATCGCGGCGGTGCGCGCCTCCCCGATGGCCCGGCTGGCACTGGTCACCGTCGCCGTGTGCCACACCGCCATGGTCTCGGTCATGGTCATGACCCCGGTCCACCTGGGCCACCACGGGGCGGACATCCAGCTCATCGGCCTGGTCATCAGCGGTCACATCGCCGGGATGTACGCCTTCTCCCCCGTGATGGGCCGGCTCGCCGACCGGTTCGGGCGGCTGTCCGTCATCGGCCTCGCCGCCGGCCTGCTGTGCTGCGCCACGGTCCTGGCCGGCACCTCCGGCGGCGGGCACGGCCGGACCGCCGCGGGCCTGTTCGTCCTCGGTCTGGGCTGGTCGGCCGGTCTGGTGGCAGGTTCGGCGCTGCTCACGGACTCCGTCCCGCAGCCCGCGCGCGCCGCCGTACAGGGCCTGTCCGACCTGACGATGAACACGTCGGCGGGCGTCGGGGGCGCGGTCGCCGGGCTGATCGTCTCCGGGCTCGGGTACGGCTGGCTGAACGCCGCGGCCGCCTGCCTGCTGCTGCCGATGGCGGCCCTGGCCCTGCGCCGGGCGGTCTCCCGGCCGCCCGTGGCGTCCGAGAAGGAGTGAGTCGGCCCACGTGATGGGCCCGTCCGGGTACGCGGCCGACGGGCGGAGGGGCACCGGTCCGGCGAAGCCCTCAGGTAACCGGACCGGTCCACGCCGGGTGGTTCGGGTCGTCGGCCCGCACCACCACGTCCGCGCGTTCGGCGGGCGCCACCTCGTCCTCGTACCGCGCGAAGGCGGGCAGGGTCCACAGCTCGCCCTCCTCGGTACGCCGTCGCAGCGCACCGGGCGAGAGGCCGATGTGCACGCAGAGGTCGAAGGGGAACCAGTGTCCGAGGAGCAGCGGACCGTGCAGGATCAGCACCCCGCCCTCGGGCAGCGTGCGGTACGGGCTCCGGGTCGCCCGGTCCGTGACGGGGTCCCAGAGGTCGGGCAGGACCCGGCCGCTGCCGCCCGGCTCCAGCGGGCGGAACACCTCGCGCCACAGCGCGCCGGTGTCGAACCAGCTGTCGGCGTACGCGTCGGGGTCCCGCTTCCCGTACTCGTAGCGCAGGCTCGCCGGGCGCAGGAAGCCGCCGGTGGAGACGGTGAGCACGGCGCGGCCCCGGGCCCGCAGCGCCTCGGCGACCAGCTCGGCCCGGTCCCCCGGGCGGGCGGCGGGAGCACCGTCGACACCGACCTTCAGCCAGGGCCCGCCGTCGGCGGGTTCCGCACCGTCGGTACGGTCGGCGACGGCTTCGGCCAGCCGTTCCCAGGTGATCGGTTCGAGTCGCACGCGTCCATCATGCCCCGGACGCATCATGGCGGGTATCGGTCCGGCTCTCGCCGCCGGTTCGCAGCCCGGTGGCGGAGCCACGGGAGCTCACGGGGCCTGGACCGCTTCCTGCCCACTCCGACGCTGTGAATGTCAGCTCGCCGTGATCTCTCCGTGCTGAGGGGCGGTCCGGCCGGCACCGTGCACGGCAGGGCCGCCCCGTGCGACGCGTACGGGGCGACCGGACCGGAGACCGCACCCGAGGCGCGCGGGGGTGGACGTACGGGCGGGTGAGGGCGCGCCGGTGATCGACCGGCGCGCCCAGGTCGGCGGCGGGGTGAGCGAGCTGCTCACCTCCCACGGCGGCCCGCCGTCGCCGGAAGAGGCGCCTACGGAAAAGGCCCGCCGGCCGAGGCGCCGAATCCGCTACCGCGGCGCCGGGCAGTCCACCGCTTCGGCGTCGTCGGAGAGTGCGCTGCCCTCGGCGAGCAGGTAGGTCACCCACAGCACGACGGGTTCCGTACCGAGGTTGCGCCCGATGTGCCGGTGCCGGAGACCGGACGGCTCGATGAACGAGGTCCCGGCGGGTGTCACCTCGACCGAGCAGTCGTCGAGGGTCCGGGTCAGCGTCCCGGACTTCACGACGGCGATCAGCTGACCGCGGTGGGTGTGCCAGCCGGTGGAGCCGCCCGGGGCGACGGTGATCGTCCGGAAGGTCACGTCCGTACGGCCCTGAGGGGTCTTCACCTTGAGCTTGCCCGTAGAGGTGCCCTCGGCGACGACCGTGCCGCTCACACCGCTGCCGGGTGTGGCGACCGCCGCGGCCGGGAGGAAGCCGAGCGCCGCCACGCCGACGCCCACGAGTACGACCTTGCGCAGGGTTCCCCGCTTCTTCGAACCGACCGTGCCGCCGAACCACATGTGCGACTCCCTCGCCATCCCGCCTCGACCGAACGGCCCTACCGTACGCGTGAGTTGAGCTAAGAGCATCAGGGGCGCGCGGGGCGGTCACCGCGGAGTTCGGTGGCGAGCGGACCGTCGCCCAGCACCTCGGCCCTGCCTTCCTCGACCGCCTGTGCCGGTGTCAGCTCGCCGCGCCCGAGCGCCAGGCAGAGCTCGGAGTCCAGGACGAGGCAGGCGTCAGCGTGCTCGGCCGGGCCGTAGCCGTAGGCGTCGCCCGCCGCCGCGTCGGCGCCGGCACGGAAGTGGAACTCCCCCTCCTCCAGGCGTACTTCGACGACACCGGCGTGCGTGAGGCCGTCCAGGGCGCGGAGCAGGGGCAGGGCGAACCAGTGGGCCCGCACGGCGTCCGTGGGGCGGCGTTCGGTCAACGCGGGAGCCCCCCATCCGGCGAGCGCGGTGAGCACCGGGAGCAGCCCGCGGCCGTGTTCGGTCAGTTCGTACACGACGGCGGAGGCCGGGGGCGGCAGCCGGCGGCGCACGGCGAGGCCGCCCTGCTCCATGTCCTTGAGCCGGGAGGCCAGTACGTCCGTGCTGACGCCGGGAAGATCGGCGTGCAGGTCGGTGTAGCGGCGCGGACCCGCCAGCAGTTCTCGCACGATCAGCAGCGTCCACCGGTCGCCGACGGAGTCGAGGGCCCGGGCGGTGGCACAGAACTGGTCGTAACTACGGCGGCGGACGGGACGCGCTGCTGACTGCTGCTGACGTGGCATGCGACGCAGTCTAGACACGTTGTTGGACTTTCCAAGCTCCAGCTTGGTAAAACCAAGTATCGCAATTCGGGTCGGGGAGGCACCGCATGGAGTTCCGGCAGTCCAGCAAGCTCAACGAGGTCTGTTACGAGATCCGGGGGCCGGTCATCGAACAGGCCGACGCCCTCGAGGAGGCGGGCCACAGCGTGCTCCGCCTCAACACGGGCAATCCGGCCCTCTTCGGTTTCGAGGCCCCGGAGGAGATCGTCCAGGACATGATCCGGATGCTTCCCCAGGCACACGGCTACACCGACTCGCGCGGCATCCTCTCCGCCCGCCGCGCCGTGGCGCAGCGGTACCAGGCGATGGGCCTGACCGATGTCGACGTCGACGACGTCTTCCTCGGCAACGGCGTCTCCGAGCTGATCTCCATGGCCGTCCAGGCGCTGCTGGAGGACGGGGACGAGGTCCTGATCCCGAGCCCCGACTACCCGCTGTGGACCGCCGTGACCACGCTCGCGGGCGGCAAGGCCGTGCACTACACCTGCGACGAGGCCGCGGACTGGAACCCGGACCTCGCCGACCTGGCCTCGAAGATCACCGACCGCACCCGGGCCATGGTGATCATCAACCCGAACAACCCGACCGGCGCCGTCTATCCGCGCGAGGTCCTCGAGGGCATGCTCGACCTGGCACGCAGGCACGGACTGATGGTGTTCGCCGACGAGATCTACGACCAGATCCTCTACGACGACGCCGAGCACCACAGCGTGGCGGTCCTGGCTCCGGATCTCCTCTGCCTCACCTTCGGCGGACTGTCCAAGACGTACCGGGTCGCGGGGTTCCGTTCGGGCTGGCTGGTCGTCTCGGGCCCCCAGCAGCACGCCCGCAATTACCTGGAGGGGCTCACCACGCTCGCCTCCATGCGGCTGTGCCCCAACGCCCCCGCGCAGTACGCGATCCAGGCGGCCCTCGGCGGCCGGCAGTCGATCCGGGAACTGGTCGCCCCCGGCGGCAGGCTCCACGAGCAGCGCAACCGGGCCTGGGAGAGGTTGAACGAGATCCCCGGCGTGTCGTGCGTGAAGCCGAAGGGCGCGCTGTACGCGTTCCCCCGCATCGACCCGAAGGTGCACCCCATCGTCGACGACGAGCGGTTCGTCCTCGACCTGCTGCTGCGCGAGAAGATCCAGGTGGTGCAGGGCACCGGCTTCAACTGGCCGCGCCCGGACCACTTCCGCATCCTCACCCTGCCGCAGGCCGACGATCTGGACGCCGCGATCAGCCGTATCGGCCGCTTCCTGAGCGGATACCGTCAGTGACCTGGCCCCCGGCTGCCGGCTCCCGCGTGCCTGACCGGCCCCCGCCGGCTGCGGGAGCAAACCGTGGGACGCGGTCCCGGCGACCGGGGCCGGCGGCTTCGGCCGCACCGGAAGGGGAGTCGCCGGCCACGGCCCCGCACGCCGGTGCGGGGCGGCGTCGGCCGGAGCGCTGACGCGGGGGGCGCCCGGGTCTCCGCCGGCCGGTGCGGTCTCGGCCTCGCAGCGGCGGCGCGCGGGGGTTTCGGCCGGGCGGCCGTGGGCGGCGCACTCCACGCCGACGCGGGCCCCGTGCTCCGGAGGGACCTGACGGCCGGGGCGCTGACGGATCCCCCCTGGTGCACCGCGCACTGCCGCCGGCGCGTATCGCCGCGCAGGGGGCCGACGCTCTTCTCCCCACGTTCGCTACTGTTCCGCCGGACACCGATGTCCGCGCGCACCGGTCACGAGCGAGGAGCCATAGACATGGGTACGCCGATACGCCACTTCACCGCCCTGGGGCCCGGTGACGCGGTCTTCACGGTGAACATCGAGCGCGACTTCCGGTACGACCCCTACCGGGACTTCCTCGTCTGTACGCACTGCGACTGGGCGCCTTCCCTGCTGACGAGGCAGCGGATCATCGACATGGCCGGGGAGCATCTGGCGACCGTCCACGGCGCCGACCGCGGACTCACCCAGCAGGAGAACGAGTCGTTCGCCACGGCCCGCCGGGTGATGCTGCCGCTGGCCGCCCTCGTGCTGATAGCGGTGCTCGTCTACGCGTTCGCCTGAGCGGCCGTCCTCAGCCCCGCAGGGCACTCAGCGCGCCCACCGGGTCGGTGTCCGGGGCGGCCCGGGGCCACCAGTCGTCCTCGCCCGGGTCCGATTCGTAGCCGTACCAGCGGTGGTCGTGGCCGAAGCGCAGCTGGAGGGTCCCGGCGGCGTTGGTCAGGTGGTTGCGCCGCGGCTGGAACCTCGGGAAGCCCGCCGCCGCCAGGGCGGGGCGGGCCCGGTCGAACGGGCCGGCCGGCGGATCCCACGGCGTCTCCAGGACGGCCAGCCCCTCGGCCCCGCCCTGCCGCCAGGCGGCGACCGCGCGGGCCAGGTCGGTGGTGCTGCGGCCGGTGGCGAAGGCCAGCTCGCGGTAGAGGGCCCGGGTCGTGGCGGTGAGTCCCGCCGTGGGGCGCGAGGCGGCGATACGCACCGCGTCCTGCCAGGTGGTGAGCCCGGCGAGCGGATCCACCCCCGTCGTCAGGAGCGCGTGGGCCCGGGCGGCGGCGTCCGAGGCGAGGTGGTCGAGGGACAGCGGGTCCCGGGCGCCGGGCAGCTCCGGGTACGGCGGCGGCCCGCCGGGATGCGGCGGCACCGGCAGGGGCGCGGGGAGCGGGGGGAGGAAGCGGTCGGCCAGGGCGTCCCCGGCCTCGACGGACGGCATGGCGGGGACGGCGGGGCGCTCGCGGGCGGAGTGCTCGGCGTTGCGGCGGCCCAGCTCGTCGAGAAGTTCCCGCTCGCCCCGGCCGCGCATCAACAGCAGGACGAACGGGTCGCTGTCCAGGAGCCGTGCCGTCTGGTAGCAGAGCGCCGCGACGTGTTTGCAGGGCCACCCGCGGTCCGGGCAGGAGCAGTCGGGATCGAGGTCGCCGGGGGCGGGCAGCAGCCGTATGCCGGTCTCCCCCGCCGTGTCGACCAGGGAGTGCGGCATCTCCTTGTCGAGCAGCGCGGACAGATCCCCGGGCCGGGCGGCGACGGCGTCCAGGAACGTGTCCCAGTCGACGGCGGAGAAGGTACGCAGCCGCAGCTCCGCCCGGTAGGGGCGGGGGCGGCTGCCGTGGACGTAGGCGATGACCCTGCCGGGGGTGACGGTGATCGCGGCGACGTGGCCGCCGTCGGCGTACGTACGCCCTCGTGCCAGCCGCCCCTCGTCCATGGACAGGGTCTCCAGGGCGTCCACCCAGGCCCGGCCCCACCAGCTGTCCGCGAAGGGCCCACCGGCGTCCGGGGCCCGGGCGGGCACCGCCTCGAAGGTGCGCCGCAGGTCGTCGGGGCCGGGCCGGGCTGCGGGGCGGGAGCCCGCGGCGGGGCTCACGACGCCCTCCGCAGCGACACGAGGTCGGCGAGGTCGCGGTCGCCGAGCTCCGTCAGGGCTGCCTCGCCGGAGCCGAGCACCGCGTCCGCCAGCGCCCGCTTGGATTCCAGCAGTTCCCCGATCCGGTCCTCGACGGTTCCCTCCGCGATCAGCCGGTGCACCTGCACGGGCTGGGTCTGGCCGATGCGGTACGCGCGGTCGGTGGCCTGTTCCTCGACCGCCGGGTTCCACCAGCGGTCGTAGTGGACGACGTGGGCGGCCCGGGTGAGGTTCAGGCCGGTGCCCGCCGCCTTGAGGGAGAGAAGGAAGACGGGGACCTCCGCGGACTGGAAGCGGTCCACCATGTGCTCCCGCTCGGCCACCGGCGTGCCGCCGTGCAGCAGCTGGGAGGGTATGGCGCGCGAGGCCAGGTGGGCGGAGAGCAGCCGGGCCATCGACACGTACTGGGTGAAGATCAGGACGGAGCCGTTCTCGGACAGGATCGTGTCGAGGAGCTCGTCGAGCAGGGCGAGCTTTCCCGAGCGTCCGGCGAGCCGGGTCGGCTCCTCCTTCAGGTACTGCGCGGGGTGGTTGCAGATCTGCTTGAGCGAGCCCAGCAGCTTCATGATCAGGCCCCGGCGGGTGATGCCTTCGGACTGCTCGATGAACGCCATCGTCTCGCGGACGGCGGCCTCGTAGAGCGTGGCCTGCTCCCGGGTCAGGAAGACGGGGTGATCGGTGACGGTCTTGGGCGGCAGCTCCGGCGCGATGCCCGGGTCGGACTTCCTGCGGCGCAGCAGGAAGGGGCGGACCAGCCGGGAGAGCCGCTCGACCGCTTCCTCGTTGCCCAGGCCGGCCGCGGTGCCCGTGTTCTCCACGGTCCGGGCGTGCCGGGCCCGGAACGCCTTCAGAGGGCCGAGCAGTCCCGGAGTGGTCCAGTCGAGCAGCGCCCACAGCTCGGAGAGGTTGTTCTCGACGGGTGTGCCGGTGAGCGCGACGCGGGCCGGGGCCGGGATGGTACGCAGCGCCCTCGCCGTGGAGGAGTGCGGGTTCTTCACGTGCTGGGCTTCGTCGGCGACGACGAGTCCCCAGGTGTGGGCGGCGAGCTGCTCCGCGCTGGAACGCATCGTGCCGTACGTCGTGAGGACGAAGCCGGCGTCCTGGCCGCCGAGGGACCGGTCCGTGCCGTGGAAGCGGCGCACCGGGACACCGGGCGCGAAGCGGTTGATCTCGCGGTGCCAGTTGCCGAGGAGGGAGGCGGGGCAGACCACCAGGGTGGGCGCGGCGTGGGCGCGGTGCAGGTGGAGCGCGATGACGGTGATGGTCTTGCCCAGGCCCATGTCGTCGGCGAGGCAGCCGCCGAGGCCCAGCGAGGTCATCCGGTCCAGCCAGGCCAGCCCGCGCAGCTGGTAGTCGCGCAGGGTGGCGTCGAGTCCGGGGGGCGGCGGGAGGGTGGCGTCCTCGTCCAGGACGCGCGCACGGAGTTCGGCGAGAGCGCCGACGGGAACGGCCTCGACCTGTTCGCCGTCGACCTCGGCGCTGCCGGTCAGGGCGACGGCGAGGGCGCCGACCGGGTCGAGCAGGCCGAGCTCCCGCTTGCGGGCCTTGCGTACGAGGTCGGGGTCGACGACCACCCACTGGTCGCGCAGCCGCACCACCGGCCGGTGGGCCTCGGCCAGTGTGTCCATCTCGGCCTCGGTGAGCCGCTCGTCCCCGAGGGAGAGCTGCCAGTCGAACGCGAAGAGCCGTTCCGCGTCGAAGAAGGACGTGCCGTCGGTGGCCGATCCCGGTGCCGGTCCGACGACGGCCGCGGCGGTCAGCGAGCGGGCGAGTTCCCTGGGCCAGTGGACCGCCACGCCCGCCTCCGCGAGCCGGGCCCCGGCCTGGCCGAGCAGCTCGTACAGCTCGTCCTCGGCAAGGGCGAGCACATCGGGGACGGGCTGGTCGAGCAGCCTCTCCAGCGGGGGCCAGACACGTGCGGCGCGGCGCAGCGCCAGCACCGCGTCGATCCTGGACCTCGGCCCGAACGGCTCGCCGGCCCCGCCGCTCCAGAGCGTGGCCGCGTCGGTGACGTAGGTGGGGTCGGCAAGGCTGTGCACCTGGGTGACGGCGGCGGCCGCGTGGCGGGCGGCGGCCGGCGGCCCGTGCGTCTCCGCGTCCGCCTCCGGCTGCGCGGGGGGACCGGAGGTCTCGAAGAGGTCGTACGCGGACAGGTCGAGTCGGAGGGAGACGCGGACTCCCGCGTCGAGTCCCGCGGCCACCTCGACGGCCCAGGCACGGGCACCCGGAAGGTGCTGTGCCTCGATCGCGGCGAAGGGCGCCCCCAACGCGTGTGCCGCGGCGGGTGTGCGGGGCAGGGTGTCGGCGACGGCGTCGAGGAAGGCGCCGAGCAGGGCCTGGGGCTCGGGGACCCGCAGGGGCGTGCCGTCCAGCGGGACCGCGTACCCCTCCGGGGGCATCGATGCGGCGACGGCTCTCAGGTGGGCGATGTCCTCGGCGTCGCGGGGGCCGGCCCTCCAGGCGTCATGGTCCTCGGAGGTGAGCCCGGGCAGCAGCCTGCCGCGTGCCACCAGGGTGAGCGCGTGCAGCGTGGCGGCGCCCCAGGCGCGGGTGGCAGGGTGGGCCACGGCCCGGTGCCGGGCTCCGGCGAGCAGGGGCACGGCGTCCGCGACGGGGAGCAGCACGGCGGGCACCGTACGGCGCCGGGCACCGTCGGCGCCGTCGCGCACGAGGACCGTCAGCTCGGCGGCGGCTGGGACGGCTCCCCCACCACCGCCGTCCGCCCCGCCCGCGCGGTTCGGCTCGCCACTCCTCGGCAGCCCGGGCCACGGCCCGTCGGCTCCCGCGAGGCCGGCCGTCCCCGTGGGGTCCCAGAAGGCCATGCGACCGTCCCTGGGAAGCTCTGCCGGCAGGAAGACCGCCGCACACCGCAGGAGCGCGTCGACCGACTCGTCATGCCGCCGCTGTGCCATGCCCACCGCCCTCCCGCCCCTCGCCACGGTCGTGTTCCCGCTGTTCCGGGAAGTCTAGGCGGGAGGTACGACAACGCCCGCCCCGGCCGCGTGCGCCCCAGCCGCAAGCGGGCAGAGCGGCCGGAACTCAGCCCGAACCGTCGGCCCGATCGGTGCGAGCCTCGTCCGTTGCGGCCCGGTCGGGCGGTGGCGCGGGGTCCAGCGGGTCGGGCAGCCCCAGGTCCGGCAGCAGCGGGTCCGGCAGCACCGGATCGGGTGCGAGCGGATCGGGCAGCGGGGTCCGGGTGCCCGGCGGCTGGTGGGCACCCGGACCGGCGAGTGGATCCGGCGTGAGCCCGTCCGGCGGTGACGGCTCGGTGGCCGGTGCCTCCGCCCGGTCCGGCCCCGTCGCCGGCTGCTCCGGCTCGTCCTGCGACGGCCCGGCCCCGTCCGTACTCCGCGCTGCCTGGGGCGGCTGTGCAGCACGTTCCAGGAAGCGGAGCAGCTCGACGGGGAACGGCAGCACCAGCGTGGAGTTCTTCTCCGCCGCGACGGCGACGATGGTCTGCAGCAGACGCAGTTGCAGCGCCGCCGGCTGGGCCGACATCTCGTGGGCCGCCTGGGCCAGCTTCTTCGACGCCTGGAGTTCCGCGTCGGCGTTGATGACCCGTGCGCGCCGCTCCCGGTCGGCCTCGGCCTGCCGTGCCATGGAGCGCTTCATGGTCTCGGGCAGCGACACGTCCTTGATCTCGACACGGTCGATCTGCACACCCCAGCCGACCGCCGGACTGTCGATCATCAGTTCCAGCCCTTGGTTGAGCTTCTCCCGGTTCGACAGCAGATCGTCCAGGTCGCTCTTACCGATGATCGACCGGAGGGAGGTCTGTGCCATCTGCGAGACGGCGAACCGGTAGTCCTCCACTGCGATCACGGCGCTCGCCGGATCCACGACCTTGAAGTAGATGACCGCGTCCACGCGGACCGTCACGTTGTCCCTCGTGATCCCGTCCTGCGCGGGGACGGGCATCGTCACGATCTGCATGTTCACCTTGTGGAGACGGTCCATGCCGGGAACGATCAGCGTGAAACCCGGAGGACGCACCCGCTCGTGCAGCCGACCGAACCGGAGGACCACGCCCCGCTCGTACTGCTTGACGACCCGCGCCGCCGACATGGCATACACCGCGGCGACCGCACAGATCGCCACGATTGCGATCACAAGCACCTGCACCATCACGGCCCCCTGCCTCAGACAGTGCGTCCGAGCGTCTACCCGAGCGCCTTTTACCACGATATGCCTGCTTTGTGCACTCGTCGAACCCCTGTCCGGGTGCCCGTGGCCCGGCCGGCCGCGCACCGGATGCCGGCCCCTCCGGGACCGGGCAGGGTGGCCAGCGCCAGCACGTCTCTGTGACGTACCGATGAGCCGGACGAGCAGACGAGGACCCCGCCATGTCCGTCACCGCGACAGCCCTCCCCACCGACCTCCGCCGGCGCCGCGCGGGCGTCGCCGTCGGCGCCGCACTGCTCACGCTCACCGTCTCGGGCTGTTCGGGCCTGGGCCGGACCGCTGTGGGGCCGGTCACCTACACCACCGGGGGCGACATGGTCGTGAGCGTGCACAGCCCGTCGGTGAAGGGGTGCCACCGCATGGCGCCCGCCGGGGCGCAGACGGTCGCCAACAGGACCCTCATCGACATGGTCCTGTACCGCACACCCGACTGCACCGGAAGCGGGACCACCTATGTGCCCACCACGGTCACCGACGTCACGGCCCCGCGCACTCTGCCCTGGCGCAGCTACCGGTTCATCCACTGACCGCCGGGCCCCGGCCTCCCCGCTCTCCGCACCACACTGGGCTCCCGCGCCCCCGACACCGGACGGCCGGGCCCGGGCGCACGTCCTCGTCCGCCTCCGGCCGCGGGGAACGCCGTCCGGGCGCCGCCGGTGATCCGTCCGACGTGGGGGAAGCGGCCGCCCGGACCACGGTCGGGGACAGTCGCCGTCAGGAGCGGTGGGCGTCAGGGACAGTCGCGTCGGGGGTGATCGCGGTCAGGAGCGGTCGTCAGGGCGGTCGTCGAAGCGGGCCGCCCGCAGGTACTCCGGGTTCGGGTCCAGTGCGGCGGCCAGCCGGAAGTGCCGGGTCGCCTGCTCCGGGCGGCCGGCGCGCTGGAAGGTGCGGGCCAGGGCGAAGTGCGCGAAGGCGTTGTCCGGTTCCCTCTCCAGGACCAGCTCGAACTCCAGCTCCGCCGGACGCAGCTGTGCCGCAGCGAAGAAAGCCCGCGCGCGCAGGAGGCGGGCGGCCGTGTTCTCCGGGTGGGCGGCTATCACCGAGTCGAGGAGCTTGACCGCACCCCGGGGGTCCCGCGCGGCGAGCAGCTGCTCCGCCGCCCGGAAATCGATGACATGGGTCTCCGGGTTGTTCTCGGGCACCGTCACATCCTTCCCCTGGCCTTCCGGTCTTCAACGTGGCGCGGGCTGCCGGTATTCCGGGCCGGCCACGCCCGGGGGCACGGTACGCGCTCCTCGTGCCCCCCTCAGGCCGCGCCTCAGCGGTCGGCGGCCCGCTCCTTCAGCTCCGCCCAGACCTTGCGGACCTGCGGTTCCAGCTCCTCCAGGGGCCCGTCGTTGTCGATGACCAGATCGGCGACGGCCAGCCGCTGCTCCCGCGCGGCCTGCGCCGTCATCCTCGCGCGGGCGTCGGACGGGGTCATGCCGCGGAGCCGTACGAGCCGGTCGAGCTGGGTCTCGGGGGCGGCGTCCACGACGACCACCACGTCGTAGAGGGGGGCGAGGGCGTTCTCCGTGAGCAGCGGGACGTCGTGGACGACGACCGCGTCCGGGCCCGCCGCCCTCTCCTGCTCGGCGGAGCGGGCGGCGACGAGCGGGTGGACGATGGCGTTGAGCGCCGCCAGGCGGTCCGGGTCGGCGAAGACGATCGCGCCGAGCGCGGGCCGGTCCAGCGTGCCGTCGGCCGCCAGCACGCCGGGACCGAAGGTCTCCACCACGGAAGCGAGCCCGGGGGTACCGGGCTCGACGACCTCACGCGCGATCCTGTCGGCGTCGACCACCACGGCGCCGTAGCCCGCGAGCAGTCGTGACACTTCGCTCTTGCCGGCGCCGATCCCGCCGGTCAGGCCCACTTTCAGCATGCGCCGAGCCTAACGGCTTCCCTGTGGCCCGTGGCCCGGGCCGTCAGCGACCGGCCGCTCAGGAGTCACCCTCCCGTTCGGCCAGGAAGCGTTCGAACTCGAGGCCGATCTCGTCGGCCGAGGGGAGGTCGGAGGGTTCCGCGACGAGGTTGCCGCGGGTCTCGGAGCCCGCGACCGCGTCGTACTGGTGCTCCAGACCCTCGACGAGGGCGACGAGTTCCTCGTCGCCCTGGCCGACCTGCCGGTCGATCTCGGTCTGGGTCCGGTGCGCCTCCGTGCGCAGCGTGTGCGCCACCGTCGGCAGGACGAGGCCCGTCGCCGCGGTGATCGCCTCGAGCGCGGTGAGGGCGGCGTCCGGGTAGGCGGACCGGGCGACGTAGTGCGGCACGTGGGCGGCGACGCCGAGGACGTCGTGACCGGACTCCATCAGCCGGTACTCGACGAGCGCCTCTGCGGAACCGGGGACCTGTGCCTCCTCGAACGGGCTGCGGTGACCGGGCATCAGGTCGGTGCGGTTGCCGTGCGGGGTGAGGCCGACCGGGCGGGTGTGCGGGACTCCCATCGGAATGCCGTGGAAGTTGACCGCCAGGCGGACACCGAGCCGCTCGACGATCTCCTCGACGGCGGCGGCGAACCGCTCCCACTCCACGTCGGGCTCGGGCCCCGACAGCAGCAGGAAGGGCGCGCCGGTGGCGTCCTGCACCACCCGCACGTCGAGCGTCGGGGCCTCGAAGGCCGTCCAGCGGTCGCGCCGGAATGTCAGCAGCGGGCGGCGCGCTCGGTAGTCGACGAGACGGTCGTGGTCGAAGCGGGCCACGATCTGGTGCGGCAGCGTCTCGAGCAGGCCGTCGACGATCTGCTCGCCGGTCTCGCCCGCGTCGATGTATCCGTCGAAGTGGTAGAGCATGACCAGGCCGGCCGACTCCTGGGCGAGCGCCATGTCGACGACGGCCAGGCCCTTCGGCTCCCATTCGTACAAACTCTGCGGATCAGGCACGGTTACCGCTCCTCCTCGTGTTCCCCGGAGACAACACCCCGCGCGGCGCCCGCATTCCCGTCCGCGCCGCTTTCGCTCCTCGTGCGAGGACGCGGGTGTGCGCGGGCGCACGCCACGGCCGCCGTGCGGGCTACGCGCTGCCGGATTCGGTGCGGTGAGGCGGTCAACGGCGAACTAGTCATGCCCGGCCGCCTGTTGAGCGGTCCGCGGGCCGGCGCCTCCGGGCCCCTCCTGCCGGTCGGTGGCCCCCCGCGCCGGTGCGGCCCGGGGCCGCAGGAGGGCGGAAGCCCGGACGGCGAGCCGCTCCGGCGGCCGCGACGCACCGCACGGCCGGGGCCGGTTCGCAGCCCCGGGAAGGGCTCCCGCCCCGCCGCAGACGTACGGCCTCCGCTCGTCCGCGGTACGACGACAGCCGGAGACACGAGTGAGGCCCGCCCCCCGAAGGGAGCGGGCCTCACCTACAGCTCTCCAGCTACCGCAGCCGATGAGCGACCGGGATCAGAGCGTCAGCTCTGGCCGCCGGCCAGCTTCTCGCGCAGCGCGGCCAGGGCCTCGTCCGACGCCAGGGCGCCGGAGTTGTCCGCCGACTCCGAGGAGTACGAGCCGCCACCGCTGCCGCCGGAGGCAGCCGGGGCGTTGCCACCGGCCGGGGCCGCAGCGCCCTCGGCCGCAGCGGCCTCGTCGGCCTCGCGGGACTTGATGACCTGGGCCTGGTGCTGCTCGAAGCGCTGCTGCGCCTCGGCGTACTGGGTCTCCCAGACCTCGCGCTGCGCCTCGAAGCCCTCGAGCCAGTCGTTGGTCTCGGGGTCGAAGCCCTCGGGGTAGATGTAGTTGCCCTGGTCGTCGTACGACGCGGCCATGCCGTACAGCGTCGGGTCGAACTCGACCGAAGCCGGGTCGCCGCCGAAGGCCTCGTTGGCCTGCTTCAGCGAGAGGCTGATGCGACGGCGCTCGAGGTCGATGTCGATGACCTTGACGAAGATCTCGTCGTTGACCTGGACGACCTGCTCCGGGATCTCCACGTGGCGCTCGGCCAGCTCGGAGATGTGGACCAGACCCTCGATGCCCTCGTCGACGCGCACGAACGCACCGAAGGGAACGAGCTTGGTGACCTTACCGGGAACGACCTGCCCGATCTGGTGCGTGCGGGCGAACTGCTGCCACGGGTCTTCCTGCGTCGCCTTGAGCGACAGGGAGACGCGCTCGCGGTCCATGTCCACGTCGAGGACCTCGACGGTGACTTCCTGGCCGACCTCGACAACCTCGGAGGGGTGGTCGATGTGCTTCCAGGAGAGCTCGGAGACGTGCACGAGACCGTCGACGCCGCCCAGGTCCACGAAGGCACCGAAGTTGACGATCGAGGAGACGACGCCGGAGCGGACCTGACCCTTCTGCAGGGTGGTGAGGAACGTCTGGCGCACCTCGGACTGGGTCTGCTCGAGCCAGGCACGGCGGGACAGGACCACGTTGTTGCGGTTCTTGTCCAGCTCGATGATCTTGGCCTCGAGCTCCTTGCCCACGTAGGGCTGGAGGTCGCGGACACGACGCATCTCGACGAGCGACGCCGGGAGGAAGCCGCGGAGGCCGATGTCGAGGATGAGACCACCCTTGACGACCTCGATGACGGTACCGGTGACGATGCCGTCTTCTTCCTTGATCTTCTCGATGGTGCCCCAGGCACGCTCGTACTGAGCGCGCTTCTTCGAGAGGATCAGGCGGCCTTCCTTGTCCTCCTTCTGGAGAACCAGGGCCTCGATCTCGTCGCCGACCTTGACGACCTCGTTCGGGTCGACGTCGTGCTTGATCGAGAGCTCGCGGCTCGGGATGACGCCTTCGGTCTTGTAACCGATGTCGAGGAGAACCTCGTCCCGGTCAACCTTGACGATGACACCGTCAACGATGTCGCCGTCGTTGAAGTACTTGATCGTCTCGTCGATCGCCGCGAGGAACGCGTCCGCGTCGCCGATGTCGTTGACCGCAACCTGCGGAGTGGTGGCGGTGGTCTCGGTGCTGCTCGTCATGTGGGAAAGGGCTCCGGTACGGACAGTGAGTCGTAGGTACTGCTACGCCGAAAGCCCGTATCGCCTCTGCAGACGCCGGACAGCCTGGAAAGCACCGCCCCGGAGATCGGGAGGCACCTCGACAACCGAGGGGGCATGCAACAGACGCGAGCGCGGCCTGCTAGGTCTGAGGCGCGCAGGCTCGCAGCGCAACTTGTAGCATACGGGGGCAGCCGGACAGGGTCAATGCGCGAAGGCGCACACCCGGGGCACAACACCCCAATCCCGGCACAACTCACGTTCACCGAGGCCACATCGGTTCCGGCGGACACGCGGCGCGCGCGGACCTGCTCACCGGTACGCCCCGGGGGCGGCCCGCGCGGCAGGTGAAGGCAAACTACAGCGACGGGCACGATGAGCCAAGAGATCTACGACCCCGAACCCGAAGCGACCCGCCGGGACGCCGGTGCGGCGGAGAGCAGCCGGGCCAGTCGCGGCTGGTGGGACCGGAACGCCGACGCGTACCAGAGCGACCACGGGGCCTTCCTGGGGGACGACCGCTTCGTCTGGGGCCCCGAGGGCCTCGACGAGGCCGAGGCCGCCCTGCTGGGCCCCGCCGAGGCCCTGAAGGGCCGGCGCGTACTGGAGATCGGCGCCGGCGCCGCCCAGTGCTCGCGCTGGCTGGCCGCCCGCGGCGCCCGCCCCGTCGCCCTGGACCTCTCCCACCGCCAGCTCCAGCACGCCCTGCGGATCGGCGGCGACGTCCCGCTCGTGGAGGCCGACGCCGGACGGCTCCCCTTCCGGGACGGCACCTTCGACCTGGCCTGCTCCGCCTACGGCGCGGTGCCCTTCGTCGCCGACCCCGTCCAGGTCTTCCGCGAGGTGCACCGGGTCCTGCGCCCCGGGGCCCGCTGGGTCTTCTCGGTGACCCATCCCGTCCGCTGGGCCTTCCCCGACGAGCCCGGCCCGGAAGGCCTCTCCGTCGCCGCCTCCTACTTCGACCGCGTTCCCTACGTCGAGCAGGACGAGCGGGGCGACGCCGTGTACGTCGAGCACCACAGGACGCTCGGGGACCGGGTACGCGACGTGGTGGCGGGCGGCTTCCGGCTCCTGGACCTGGTGGAGCCGGAGTGGCCGGCCTGGAACGACCAGGAGTGGGGCGGCTGGTCCCCCCTGCGCGGCAACCTCATCCCGGGCACCGCGATCTTCGTCTGCGAGCGCGACCGCCGCACCTGGTGAGCGCGCGGCCGGACCGGACCCGGCGGCGCCCGGCGGCCCCGGCGTACGAGACTGGGTGCGTGATCCGTACCGACGCCCTCGGCCAGCTGCCCGTACGCACCGCTGTCCCCGCCCTGGAGCAGGCACTCGACGACCGCGGGGTGGCGGTCCTCTGCGCGCCGCCCGGCACCGGCAAGACGACCCTCGTCCCCCTGGTGCTCGCCGGACTGACCGGCGGCGGCCCGGTGCGCCGTGTGCTCGTCGCCGAGCCCCGGCGCATCGCGGCCCGGGCGGCGGCGCGGCGGATGGCGTGGCTGCTCGGCGAACAGCCCGGCGCACGCGTCGGCTTCACCGTGCGCGGAGAGCGCGTGGTGGGTCCCGGGACGGTGGTGGAGGTCGTGACCACCGGTGTCCTGCTCCAGCGGCTGCAGCGCGACCAGGAACTGGCCGGCGTCGACGTGGTGATCGTCGACGAGTGCCACGAGCGCCACCTGGACGCCGACACGGTCGCCGCGTTCCTCCTGGACGTACGGGCGGCGATCAGGCCGGACCTGCGGCTCGTCGCGGCGTCGGCGACGACGGACGCCGAGGGCTGGGCGCGGCTGCTGGGCGACGCGCCCGTCGTCGAGGCGCGGGGGGTGTCCCATCCGGTGGAGGTGGTGTGGGCCCCGCCGCCCGTCCCCGTACGGGCGCCGCACGGGATGCGGGTCGATCCCGCGCTGCTCACGCACGTGGCCGCCGTGGTGCGCCGGGCGCTCGCCGAGCGGGACGGTGACGTGCTCTGCTTCCTGCCGGGTGTCGGGGAGATCGGCCGGGTGGCCGGGCAGCTGGACGGCGTGGCCGCCGAGGTGCTCCAGGTCCACGGACGCGCCCCCGCGGCCGTCCAGGACGCGGTGCTGGCCGGGGCGCCCGGGGGGCGACGGGTGGTCCTGGCGACGTCCGTGGCCGAGTCGTCCCTGACGGTGCCCGGCGTGCGGGTCGTCGTCGACTCGGGGCTGGCCAGGGAGCCGCGTACCGATCACGCCCGGGGGCTGAGCGCGCTGACGACGGTACGGGCGTCACAGGCGGCGGGGCGCCAGCGCGCGGGCCGGGCGGGGCGTGAGGCACCGGGCACGGTGTACCGCTGCTGGGACCAGGCCGAGGACGGCCGGCTCGCCCGCTTCCCGTCCCCGGAGATCAGGGTGGCCGACCTGACGGCGTTCGCGCTCCAGGCGGCCTGCTGGGGCGATCCGGACGCCTCCGGCCTGGCGCTGCTCGATCCGCCGCCGGCCGGGGCCATGGCCGCCGCCCGCGAGGTGCTGACGGCGGTCGGCGCGGTGGATACGGCGGGGCGGGTGACCGGCCGGGGGACGCGGATGTCCCGCCTCGGACTGCATCCCCGCCTCGCGCGCGCCCTGCTGGACGGCGCCCCGGAGGTCGGCGCCCGGCGGGCCGCGGAGGTGGTGGCCCTGCTGAGCGAGGCACCGCCCCGGGCCTACGGGGACGACCTGGCGGCCGCCCTGCGTACCGCCCGGCGGGGCGGGGACGCCTACGCCGCACGGTGGCGGCAGGAGGTCCGCAGGCTCTCGTCCGCCCGCGACGAAGCGCCCCGCGAAGGAGCGGCCCGGGGGCGGCACGGCGGGGAGGGGACCGGCGGCTCCGGGGCCGGCACGGACGACGCGGCCGCCGGACTGGTCGCCGCCCTCGCCTTCCCGGAGCGGGTGGCACGGGCCCGGGGCGGCGGCGCCTTCCTCATGGCGTCGGGCACCGGCGCGGAGCCCGGGGAGGGGTCGGGGCTGCGCGGTGCCCCCTGGCTGGCCGTCGCGGTCGCCGACCGTCCTGCGCACGCCGCGTCGGCCCGCGTGCGGCTGGCCGCGGTCATCGACGAGGACACGGCACGGCTGGCGGCCGGTCATCTGGAGTTCTCGGGCGAGGAGGTCCGCTGGGCGGACGGTGACGTGGTGGCACGTGCCGTGGAACGTCTGGGCGCCGTCGAACTGTCGGCCCGCGTGCTGCGGCAGCCGGCCCCCGGCCTGGTGCGTGAGGCGCTGCGGGAGGGCCTGCGGCGCGAGGGACTCGGGATGCTGCGCTGGACCCGCGACAGCGAGCAGCTGCGGCTGCGGCTCGCCTTCCTGCACCGGGTCCTGGGGGCACCGTGGCCGGACGTGTCGGACGCCGCGCTGTCGGCGCGCACCGAGGAGTGGCTGGAGCCGGAACTGTCGCGGGCCAGGCGCCGCGCGGACCTGGCGCGGATCGACGCCGGACAGGCACTGCGGCGGCTGCTGCCGTGGTCGACGGGCGACGCCGCCCGGCTGGACGAGCTCGCCCCGGAGCGCATCGAGGTACCGAGCGGCTCCAGGGTCCGGGTGGAGTACGGCGGGGAGCAGCCCGTCCTCGCGGTGAAGCTCCAGGAACTCTTCGGGCTCCGGGAGACGCCGCGGGTCGCGGGCGTGCCCGTACTGGTCCACCTGCTGTCGCCCGCCGGGCGCCCCGCCGCGGTGACCGCGGACCTGGCGTCGTTCTGGCAGGACGGCTACAAGGCCGTACGGGCCGAGCTGCGCGGCCGGTACCCGAAGCACCCGTGGCCCGAGGACCCGACGACGGTGGCCGCGACCCGCTTCACCTCCGCACGGCTGCGCCGCGGATGACGGGCGGGGTGCGGCCGGTGGGCACCGGCCGCACCCCGCCCGTACGGATCAGGCGGCGGGCGCCTGGACCGTGAGCTCGACGGTGACCGTCGCCCCGCTCTCGGTGGTGATCCGCAGGGTGTAGGTGCCCACGGTGTCGTCGGCGTGGATCTGCGGGAGCCGCAGGACTCCGTCGTCGCCGGTCGTCAGGCCGAGGGTGCGGACGGGGGCGCCGGACGCGTCCGTGAAGTACGGGCCCTTGTCGTTCACCGCGGGGGTCTCCCCCTCGGTGATCATCGTGGCCGTGACGGCGGTGCCGGCGACACCCACGCCCTTGTAGGTGGCCTTGACCTCGAGCGTGCCGGCGAACGCGGTGCCGGCGGCGGCCGTGAGGGCCTCGTCGCCGATACGGGCGATGGCGTCGGCCCGGCGGGCGGTGACGGTCGCCGTGAAGGTGAGGGTGCGCGGCGCGGCGGTACCCGCGACGGCGGTCACCGAGAACGTGCCCGTCCTCTCACCCGCCGTCAGGACCGGGGCGGTGACGGTCCCGTCGGCTCCGGTGGACAGTGTGACCGTGGACTTCCCGCCGGCGAAGCGCGCGTCCGTGTCGCCGGTGACCGTGAAGGTGACGTCCGTGCCGGCGAGCGGGGCACCGAGGGTGTCCCTGGCCCGCACGCCGACGCGTTCGGCGAACTCCTCGCCCGCCGTGGCGGTGAGGGGGCCGGTACCCGCGTTCTCCAGGCTGCCGAACCTCGCGGGCGGCGTGGGCGTCGGTGTGGGGGCCGGCCCGGTGGTGGGCGGTTTCGGTTCGGCGGTGGGCGGCTTCGGCTCGGCGGGCGGGGTCGGCTTCGGCGACGGACCGGACGTGCCCTTCCCGCCCGTGCCCTTACCGCCCGGGCCCGGTGTGCCGGGGGACGGGTCCGCGGCGGTGTGCCCGCCGGGCGGCGTGGGCGAGGGCGAGAGGGTGGAGCCGCTGCTCCTGTCGGCGGGCAGGACGCCCGTACCGTCCGGAACCTCGTGGGTACCGCGCTTGTAGAACTCGAACCAGGAGCGCACCGTGCGCAGGTACTCCCGCGAGTGGTTGTAGCTCAGCACGGCCCGGTCGAGGTCTGCGGCCACGGCCAGGTCGCGCGTGCCCGCGCAGAGGTACCGTCCGGCGGCCAGCGCCGCGTCGTAGATGTTGTTGGGGTCCTTGCGCCCGTCACCGTTGCCGTCCTGCGCCCAGGTCGCCCAGGTCTGCGGGATGAACTGCATCGGGCCGACGGCCCGGTCGTGGGTGGAGTCCCCGTCGTACGCACCGCCGTCGGTGTCCTTGATGAGGGCGAACCCCTGGCCGTTGAGGGCCGGGCCGAGGATCGGGGAGAAGGTGGTGCCGTCGGCGTCGACCTTGCCGCCGCGTGCCTGCCCCGACTCGACCTTGCCGATCGCGGCGAGGAGCTGCCACGGCAGCCTGCAGGCGGGATCGGTACCCGCGACCTCCTGCTCGGCCTTCTTGTACGCGGCCAGGACGGAGGCCGGTATGCCTGATTCCGCCGTGCCGGTCACCGGCAGATTCACGGACGTACCGGGCTTGCCGGGGGTGTTGAGCGGGGGCAGGTCCGTGTAGTACGGCGAGTTGCCGGTCGCCGCTCCCTCGCCGTCGGCGGCGGTACCGGCTGCCGGCTGGTCACCCCCCGCCGTACTACCGGCGAGTGGCGAGCCGGGAGCCTGGGAGGCGGACAGGGCTGCCACCGCGGCAGCCGCCACCGCGGTGGTGGTGGCCCCCCTGCGAAGCCGACGGCCGAATTGCGCTGCCATACGTTCTGGTCCTCCCCGTCGACGGCTGTTCGCGCTCCCCAGCGCGAGGACTCAGGCGACCCTACGGCAACTCCCGCAGCCACAACACCGGCCCACGAGCGCTTCTTACCGACTTTTCACGTTCCGGTCGCCGCCTCGTACCCGAACGCGTCCGAAGTGCTCCGAAGTCCTCCGAAGTGTTCCCGACTCCCCCGGCCGCCGGGTTTCGTGACGGCCCGTCCCGGTGCAGGTCGCACGGCCCGCACCGGGGTCCCGGGCCCCGGCCACACGCGCGGTCGGCGGCCCGGTGCGGGTGACGGGTGCTCACGCATACGTGCCGCCATGCCGTTCACGCTCAGCCATGCCGCGGCCGTGCTCCCGGGAATCCGCCGGTCCGGAACGGGCCGCGGCCCCCTGGCCGCCTCCGCCCTCGTCGCCGGTTCGTTCGCACCCGACCTGACCTACTACGCCGACACGGCCGTCCCCGGCGCGATGGAGTTCGGCGCGGTGACCCACGCCCCGTGGGGGGTTCTCACCGTCGACGTGCTCCTCACCGGAGCACTGGTCGCCCTGTGGCTGATGCTGCGTGAACCCCTGGTGGCGCTGCTCCCGGCCGCCTCCCAGGGGCGCGTCCACGCCTTCCTGCGGGGGCGGCCACGGGCACCCGGCCGCCCGGCCCCGTCCGAGGCCGCGTGGTTCGTCCTGTCCGCGGTCATCGGCTCGGGCACCCACGTCGTATGGGACGCCTTCACCCACCACGGCCGGTGGGGCACCGAACTGATCCCCGTCCTCGGCCGGAGCGTCGGCGGCCACCCGGTCTTCCAGCTCGTCCAGTACGGGAGTTCGGCCGTCGGCCTGAGCGTCCTCGTGTGGTTCACCCGCGCCGGTCTGCGGCAGGCCGGGCCCGTCCCCCCGCCGCCGTCCGTACCCGTGCTCGGCCGGAGCCGGCGCCGCCGGGCCGGCGCGCTGCTCACCGTGTGCGTGCTGCTGGGCGTACTCCACCGGTGCGCCCGCTGGTACGTCTACTTCGGGCACATCGACACCCCGCTCGACATCATCCCCACCGCCTGCTTCGGAGCGGGGGCGGGTCTCGCCGCCGGACTCCTGCTGTACGGGGTGTGGATGCGGCTGCGCGGACGGCCCGGCACCCGGCTCGCGGACGGGCCCGGAGCGGAGACCGCCCGGGCCCGTCCGGCCGGCAAGGACGCCGGCTGACCGCGATCAGTGCGCGGCCGACTCCCAGTCCGTGCCGACCCCGACGGACACGTCCAGCGGCGCACGCAGCTCCACCGCCGTGGACATCTCATGGCGCAGGATCTCCTCCACCTGCTTCCGCTCGCCCTTCGCGATCTCCAGGACGATTTCGTCATGGACCTGGAGCAGCATCCGCGACGCCAGCCCCGCCCCGGTCAGCGCCCGGTCCACGTGCAGCATCGCGACCTTCACGATGTCGGCGGCCGTCCCCTGGATCGGCGCGTTCAGCGCCATCCGCTCCGCCGTCTCACGCCTCTGACGGTTGTCGCTGTTCAGGTCGGGCAGATACCGGCGCCGGCCGAAGATCGTCTCCGTGTACCCGGTGGCCCTGGCCTCCTCCACGACCCGGCGCAGATAGTCACGGACACCGCCGAACCGCTCGAAGTAGGTGTCCATCAGCCTGCGCGCCTCACCGGCCTCGATGTTCAGCTGCTGCGACAGACCGAACGCGGAGAGACCGTAGGCCAGCCCGTACGACATCGCCTTGATCTTGCGGCGCATCTCCGCGTCGACCGCCGACGTGTCGACGCCGAACACCTGCGAGGCGACGGTGGTGTGCAGGTCCTCCCCCGACGTGAACGCCTCGATCAGCCCGGCGTCCTCCGACAGGTGCGCCATGACCCGCAGCTCGATCTGGCTGTAGTCCGCCGTCATCAGCGTCTCGAAACCCTCGCCGACGACGAACCCTCGGCGGATGGCCCGCCCCTCGTCCGTACGCACGGGGATGTTCTGGAGGTTCGGGTCGGTGGAGGAGAGCCGCCCCGTCGCCGCGACCGTCTGGTTGAACGTGGTGTGGATACGGCCGTCCGCACCGATCGTCTTGATCAGCCCCTCGACCGTGACCCGCAGCTTGGCCTGCTCACGGTGGCGCAGCATGATGACCGGCAGTTCGTGCTCGGTCTGCCCCGCCAGCCAGGCCAGGGCGTCGGCGTCCGTGGTGTAGCCCGTCTTCGTCTTCTTCGTCCTGGGCAGCGCCAGCTCGCCGAACAGGACCTCCTGCAGCTGCTTGGGCGAGCCGAGGTTGAACTCGTGGCCCACCGCGGCGTGCGCCTCCTTCACCGCCTGCTGCACAGCGCCGGCGAACTGCTGCTCCATGCCTTCCAGATGCGCCCGGTCGGCGGCGATGCCGTGCCGCTCCAGCCGGGCCAGCATGATCGAGGTCGGCAACTCCATGTCATGCAGAAGCCCGGTGGCGCCGACCTCCTCCAGACGCGTCGTGAACGCCTCCGAGAGGTCGAGCACGGCCCGCGCCTGCGCCATCAGGGCGTCGGCCTCCGCACGGTCGTCCGCGCCGAAGGCCAGCTGCCCGTCGGCCGCCGGGGCGGGGGCCAGTTCCCGGCCGAGGTACTCCACCGCCAGCGCGTCCAGGGCGAAGGAACGGCGCCCCGGCTTGACCAGGTAGGCGGCGAGCGCGGTGTCCATCGCGACACCCTCCAGCCGCCACCCCTGTTCCGGGAAGACCCGCAGGGCGTTCTTGGCGTTGTGCAGGACCTTGGGCCGCTGCGGATCCGCGATCCACGCGGCGAGCGCCTGCTCGTCGGCCTCCCCGAGCTCGGCCGGATCCAGCCAGGCGGCCGCCCCGTCGGCGGCGGCCAGCGCGATCTCCGTGACCGTGCCCGTGCCCAGCGACCAGGTGTCCACCGTCATGACGCCCAGGGGCTGGCGCCCACGGGCCTCCAGCCACGGGGCGACCTCGCCCTCCCCCAGCACCGCACCGTCCAGCTCGATACCCGCCGCGGGCTCCGGGGCCTTCGCCTCGGCGGCCCCCGGATCGACGGCGAGCAGCCGCTCACGCAGGCTCGGGTTACGGATCTCCAGGATGTCCAGCACCCCGGTGACCGCCGTGCGGTCGTACGGAGCACGCTCGAGATCGGCGGGGAGCTTCGGCAGCTCCACGTCACGGACCATCTCGGTCAGGACGCGGTTCATCTTCACCGCGTCCAGGTGGTCCCGGAAGTTCTGGCCCGCCTTGCCCTTCACCTCGTCGGCCCGCTCCACCAGCTCCGCGAACGAACCGAACTGGTTGATCCACTTCGCCGCCGTCTTCTCCCCCACCCCGGGGATGCCCGGCAGGTTGTCCGACGGGTCCCCCCGCAGCGCCGCGAAGTCCGGGTACTGGGCCGGCGTGAGGCCGTACTTCTCCAGCACCTTCTCCGGCGTGAAGCGCGTCAGCTCCGAAACGCCCTTCGTCGGGTACAGCACCGTCACGTTCTCCGTGATCAGCTGGAAGGAGTCACGGTCACCCGTGACGATCAGCACCTCGAACCCGGCCGCCTCGGCCTGCGTGGCCAGCGTCGCGATCACGTCGTCCGCCTCGAAACCGTCCACCGCGAACCGGTCGGCGCGCATCGCGTCCAGCAGCTCGCCGATCAGCTCCACCTGCCCCTTGAACTCGTCAGGGGTCTTGGAACGGTTCGCCTTGTACTCGGGGAACTCCTGAGCGCGCCACGTCTTGCGCGACACGTCGAACGCCACCGCGAAATGCGTGGGCGCCTCGTCGCGCAGCGTGTTCGCCAGCATCGACATGAAGCCGTACACGGCATTGGTCGGCTGCCCCGTCGCCGTCGTGAAATTCTCCGCGGGCAGCGCAAAGAACGCCCGGTACGCCAGGGAGTGCCCGTCCATCAGGAGCAGGCGCGGTCGGTTGTCTGCCGTCTTCTTCGATGCCGTCTCAGCCACGCCCCCGATCCTGCCACGGACCACT
>NZ_MDKB01000003.1:242220-260171 GCF_001715295.1 Streptomyces griseus
GGCCGCCACCCCGCCCCCGTCCGCCGCCGGACCGCCCCGCCCCGCACATCTCCCGCCCCGCACCCGGGTCCCCCGCCCCACGTACGTGACAGGATCGGGGAAAGAAGCGAAGACGAAGGGGAGCACCATGGCCACCGAGCCCCCGTCCGGCGACCCGGTCCAGGACGCCCCGCAGGTCCGGCCCGCCCGGCACGCGGCCGCGGGACTGACCGCCGTCGCCCACACCCTGCGCGTCGCCCAGCAGCAGATGGGCGTGCGCCGCACCGCCCGGACCCTCCTCAAGGTCAACCAGAAGGACGGCTTCGACTGCCCCGGCTGCGCCTGGCCCGAGGGCGACGAACGGCACACCGCCGAATTCTGCGAGAACGGCGCCAAGGCCGTCGCCGAGGAAGCCACCCTGCGCCGCGTCACCCCCGACTTCTTCGCCGCTCACCCCCTCCCCGACCTCGCCACCCGCAGCGGCTACTGGCTCGGCCAGCAGGGACGCCTCACCCACCCGATGTACCTCCCCGAGGGCGCCGACCGGTACGAGGCCGTGACCTGGGAACGCGCCTTCGAGATCATCGCCGGGGAACTCACCGCCCTCGCCTCCCCCGACGAGGCGCTCTTCTACACCTCCGGCCGCACCAGCAACGAGGCCGCGTTCCTCCTCCAGCTCTTCGCCCGCGAATTCGGCACGAACAACCTGCCGGACTGCTCCAACATGTGCCACGAGTCGTCCGGATCCGCGCTCACCGAGACCATCGGCGTCGGCAAGGGCAGCGTCAGCCTCGAAGACCTCCACCAGGCCGACCTGATCATCGTCGCCGGACAGAACCCCGGCACCAACCACCCGCGGATGCTCTCCGCCCTGGAAAAGGCCAAGACATCCGGAGCGAAGATCATCTCGGTGAACCCGCTGCCCGAAGCCGGCCTGGAGCGCTTCAAGAACCCCCAGACCGCCCGCGGCCTGCTCAGGGGCACGGCACTCACCGACCTCTTCCTGCAGATCCGCATCGGCGGCGACCAGGCCCTCTTCCGGCTCCTCAACAAACTGATCCTCGAGACCGACGGAGCCGTCGACACCGCCTTCGTCACCGCCCACACCCACGGATACGACGCGTTCGCCGAGACCGCCCGCGCCGCCGACTGGGACGAGACACTCACCGCCACCGGCCTGGACCGCGAGGCCGTCGAACAGGCCCTCGCCATGATCCTCGCCTCCGAACGCACCATCGTCTGCTGGGCCATGGGCCTCACCCAGCACAAGCACTCCGTGGCCACCATCCGCGAAGTGGTCAACTTCCTCCTCCTGCGCGGCAACATCGGCAGGCCCGGCGCCGGCGTATGCCCCGTACGCGGCCACTCCAACGTCCAGGGCGACCGCACCATGGGCATCTTCGAACGCCCCTCCGCCGCCTTCCTCGACGCCCTGGACAAGGAATTCGGCATCACCTCGCCCCGCCACCACGGCTACGACGTCGTACGGTCCATCCAGGCACTCCGCGACGGCGACGCCAAGGTCTTCTTCGCCATGGGCGGCAACTTCGTCGCCGCCACACCCGACACCGCCGTCACCGAGGCCGCCATGCGCCGCGCCCGCCTCACCGTCCACGTGTCGACGAAACTCAACCGCTCCCACGCCGTGACCGGCACCCGCGCCCTGATCCTGCCCACCCTGGGCCGCACCGACAAGGACCTCCAGGACGGCCGCAAGCAGTTCGTCACCGTCGAGGACTCCATGGGACAGGTCCACTCCTCACGCGGCAACCTCACCCCCGCCGGCCCGCACCTGCTCTCCGAACCCGCCATCGTCGCCCGCCTCGCCCGCTCCGTCCTCGGCCCCCGCTCCACCACCCCCTGGGAGGACTTCGAGAAGGACTACGCCACCATCCGCGACCGCATCTCCCGCGTCGTCCCCGGCTTCGAGGACTTCAACACCCGCATCGCCCACCCCGGCGGCTTCTCCCTCCCCCACGCCCCCCGCGACGAACGGCGCTTCCCCACCGCCACCGGCAAGGCCAACTTCACCGCCGCGCCCGTCGAGCACCCCCACCTCCCCGAGGGCCGGCTCCTCCTGCAGACCCTGCGCAGCCACGACCAGTACAACACCACCGTCTACGGACTCGACGACCGTTACCGCGGCATCAAGGGCGGCCGCCGCATCGTCATGGTCAACCCCGACGACGCCCGCCGGCTCGGCCTCGCCGACGGCTCCTGCACCGACCTCGTCAGCGAATGGAAGGACGGCGTCGAACGCCGCGCACCCGGCTTCCGCGTCGTGCACTACCCCACCGCACGCGGCTGCGCCGCCGCGTACTACCCCGAGACCAACGTCCTCGTCCCGCTCGACGCCACCGCCGACACCAGCAACACCCCGGCCAGCAAGTCGGTCGTCGTCCGGTTCGAGCGAGCTGAAACCCCCACGCCCTAAGCGTCCGCTCAGTCGTCTGATAAGAACAGTGCACACAGCACGGACGACCGCAGACGATCGGAGCAGGACGCCATGGGCGAGCACACCGCACCCACGTTCCCCCAGGAGATCATCGACGAGTACGCCGCACTCGGCGTGGACCTCCCCGCACTCTTCTCCGCCGGCCACCTCGGCGAACGCATGGGCGTGCGGATCGTCGAAGCCTCCGCCGAGCGCGTCGTGGGCACCATGCCCGTCGAGGGCAACACCCAGCCCTACGGACTCCTCCACGGCGGCGCCTCCGCCGTCCTCGCCGAGACGCTCGGCTCCGTCGGCTCCATGCTCCACGGCGGCGCCACCAGGATCGCCGTCGGTGTCGACCTCAACTGCACCCACCACCGCGGCACCCGCAGCGGCCTCGTCACCGGCGTCGCCACCCCCGTACACCGCGGCCGCTCCACCGCCACGTACGAGATCGTCATCACCGACGAGGACGGCAAGCGGATCTGCACCGCCCGCCTCACCTGCCTGCTCCGCGACGCACCCCGCCCCACCGCGGACTGACCGCCCCACCGGCCTCCACCTGCCCGGCCGGGAGACGCACCGTCTTCCGGACCGGGCAGACCTGTATCCGGACCCCGCCCACGCGCCGGCGGACACACCCGGTCAACAGCCCTGACCTGCGCACACGTTCGCCACACCGCGCCGGCGGCGAGACCCGGGGTCTTCACAGGCGCGCACACCTCTTCCAGATGTAACACTGAGTTACACGTGTGCAATACACGGAAAACGCCCGCACGCCCCCGCACCCCACCGCCGGGCGATGACGCCGTGCCCCATGCGCCCCTATTCGTGCGACAGCACCAAGATCGCCCCAAGCCCCTTAGCAGAGCTGGGCGTTCTCACCATGCGGTCACTTCGGCGTCCAGGGAAAAGCCGTACATGTCCACACTCCGACCACCAAGCGTTCCCCATGGCATAACAAGACAGTCACATCATCAGCGGACCCGTCCCGCACCCCCTCACCTGCCCATAGAGTCACGGCCAGTCACCGCGCCGCCGGGCGACGGCACTGCACGGCCCTGTATCGACCAGTACAGCCCGGCGGACAACGGCACCTCATGCCGAGGAGGCCGCGCCAGGGAAAGGACCTTTCGTGCGACACCGTTCTTTGATCATCCTCACCACCGTGCTCACCACCGGTGCACTCACTCTCACCGCCTGCGGGTCGCGCGACGACAACAGCAAGGGCAGCAGCGACGGCGGCGGCGGCAAGACCACCGTCGTCATCGGCGTCGACGCCCCGCTGACCGGATCCCTCTCCGCACTCGGCCAGGGCATCAAGAACTCCGTGGACCTCGCGGCCAAGACCGCGAACAAGAACAACGAGGTCCCCGGCATCGAATTCAAGATCGAAGCCCTCGACGACCAGGCCGTCCCCGCCTCCGGCCAGGCCAACGCCACCAAACTCGTCGGCAACAAGGACGTACTCGGAGCCGTCGGCCCCCTGAACTCCGGCGTCGCCCAGTCCATGCAGGGCGTCTTCGAGAAGGCCGACCTCACCCAGGTCTCCCCCGCCAACACCAACCCCGCGCTCAGCCAGGGCGACAACTGGGGCAAGGGCGACTCCAAGCGCGTCTTCAAGACCTACTTCCGCACCTGCGCCACCGACGTCGTCCAGGGCAAGTTCGCCGCCCAGTACCTCTTCAACGACGCCAAGAAGAAGAAGGTCTACGTCGTCGACGACAAGCAGACCTACGGCGCCGGCCTCGCCGCGATCTTCTCCGCGGAATTCGAGCGCCTCGGCGGCAAGGTCGTCGGCACCGACCACGTCACCGTCAAGGAGACCGACTTCTCCAGCACCGCCGACAAGGTCAAGAGCTCCGGCGCCGACTCCGTCTACTACGGCGGCCAGTACCCCGAGGGCGGACTCCTCTCCGACCAGATCAAGAAGACCGGCGCCAAGATCCCCACCATGGGCGGCGACGGCATCTACGACCCCGCCTTCATCAGCGCCTCCGGCGAGGTCAACGACGGCGACTACGCCACCTCCGTCGGCTACCCCGTCGAAGCCCTCCCGACCGCCAAGCAGTTCATCGCGGACTACAACGCCGGCGGCTACAAGGACCCCTACGCGGCCTACGGCGGCTACTCCTACGACGCCGGATGGGCCATCATCCAGGCCGTCAAGGCCGTCGTCGCCGACAACGACGGCAAGCTCCCCGAGGACGCCCGCGCCAAGGTCACCGAGGCCATGGCCAAGGTCTCCTTCGACGGCGTGACCGGCAAGGTCTCCTTCGACGAGTTCGGCGACACCACCAACAAGCAGCTCACCGTCTACCAGGTCAAGAACGGCGCCTGGAAGGACGTCAAGAGCGCCACGTTCGAGGACTGACCACCCAGCACACCCCCAGCACACGCTCCTTGACCGCGCGAGGGCCCAAACAGCGCCCTCGCGCGGTGTCATATCCGACAAGCTCATCGGAGGCACTGCGGTGAACGAACTGCCGCAACAGCTGGCCAACGGCCTCGCACTCGGCGCACTCTATGGCCTCATAGCCATCGGGTACACCATGGTGTACGGCATCGTCCAGCTCATCAATTTCGCCCACGGCGAGATCTTCATGATCGGGGGCTTCGGCGCCCTCACCACCTACCTCGCACTCCCCAGCGGAACATCGCTCATGGTGGTCATACCCCTCATGATCATCGGAGGCGCGATCGCCTCCGTCGCCGTAGCCACAGCCGCGGAACGCTTCGCCTACCGCCCCCTGCGCGGCGCCCCCCGCCTGGCCCCCCTCATCACCGCGATCGGCCTCTCGATCGTCCTCCAGCAGCTTGTCTGGGGCTTCTACCCCGACGCCAAGAAGCCGCGCAGCTTCCCCGAATTCCACGGCGAATCCTTCAAGATCTTCGACAACCTCTACCTCCAGCGCGCCGACGCCTTCATCCTCGTCCTCGCCCCCCTCTGCATGCTCGCCCTCGGCATGTTCGTCGCCAAGAGCCGCAGCGGCCGCGCCATGCAGGCCACCGCCCAGGACCCCGACACGGCCAAGCTCATGGGCATCAACACCGACCGCATCATCGTGATGGCCTTCGCCATCGGAGCCGCCTTCGCCGCCGTAGCAGCCGTCGCCTACGGACTCGACAAGGGCCAGATCAACTTCGAGATGGGCTTCCTCCTCGGACTCAAGGCCTTCACCGCCGCAGTACTCGGCGGCATCGGCAACATCTACGGAGCCATGGTCGGCGGAGTCGTCCTCGGCCTCGCCGAAGCCCTCTCCATCGCCTACATCGAAGAAATCCCCGGCATGCAGCAGCTCGGCGGCGGCGCCTGGGCCAACGTCTGGGCATTCGTACTTCTCATCGTCGTCCTCCTCGTCAGGCCACAAGGCCTGCTCGGCGAGCGCGTCGCGGATCGGGCGTGAGAGCCATGACAACCGACACCACCCAAACCGTCGCCACCACCCCGGCCGACACCACCTCCCGGACCACCGGCCTGCGCCGCCTCACCGCCCTCGGCGGCATCGCGACCATCGCCAGCACCTTCCTGTCCTGGACCTACACCGACGAATTCCCCGGCGACCTCACCGTCTACGGCTACCCCGGCGGCCTCCAGGTCCTCACCCTCGTCGCAGGCGCCCTCGTACTCCTGTGGGCACTCGCCGCACTCGACATCAAGGGCCTCCGCTGGCTCGCCCCCACCGGCACCACCAAAGCCCTCCAACTCCTCGCCCTCGGCGCCTTCGGAACCACCTGGTTCACCGTCATCGCCATCGCCGTGGAACTCGGCGGCATCGTCAACCTGGAACCCGGCGGCTTCGTCGCGGCAGTGGCCTCCGCCATCCCGCTCACCGCCTTCCTCCTCCCCGACGACACCCACAAAGCCTCACGCCCCAGGAAACTCCCCTCCTGGGCCGAGATCCTCATCATCGTCGCCGCCTTCGGCACCGGCCTCTTCGTCGTCACCTACGGCATCGACACCGAATACGCCGAACTCTTCACCGGCTACATGATCACCGCAGGCCTCGCCGTCGGCGCCCTCTTCAAATCCGGCCTCATGGCCCGGCTCTCGGCACTCACCACCACCTACCGCTCCATCGCCGTAGCCGCCGCCTTCGTCGCCGCCGCCGCATTCCCCTTCACCCAGACCACCGACCAGTACACACTCATCGCGGTCAACATCCTCATCTTCGCCACCGTCGCACTCGGCCTGAACATCGTCGTCGGCCTCGCAGGCCTCCTCGACCTCGGATACGTCGCCTTCCTCGGCGTCGGCGCCTACACCGCCGCACTCGTCTCCGGCACCACCGCCTCCGCCTTCGACGTCCACTTCCCCTTCTGGGCAGCCGTCCTCACCGGAGCAGCCGTCTCCCTCGTCTTCGGCGTCATCATCGGAGCACCCACCCTCCGCCTCCGCGGCGACTACCTCGCCATCGTCACCCTCGGCTTCGGCGAAATCTTCCGCATCACCGTCGGCAACCTCGACGGCGTATCCGGACCCCAGGTCACCAACGGCCCCAACGGCGTACCCAACATCCCCGACCTCGTCTTCTTCGGATACGACTTCGGCGAATCCCACACGATCCTGGGCATCGAACTCGGCGGATACGCCAACTACTACCTGCTCATGCTGCTCGCCATGATCCTCGTGGTCCTCGTCTTCAGCCGCGCAGGCAGCTCCCGCATCGGCCGCGCCTGGGTCGCCATCCGCGAGGACGAGACAGCCGCCACCGCCATGGGCATCAACGGCTTCCGCGTCAAACTCATCGCCTTCGCCCTCGGCGCCACCCTCGCCGGCCTCGCCGGCACCGTCCAGGCACACGTACAGAGCACCGTCGTACCGGAGATGTACGTCTTCGCCGGCCCCGTGCCCCCCAACTCCGCCTTCCTCCTCGCCGCCGTCATCCTCGGCGGCATGGGAACGATCAGCGGACCCCTCATCGGCGCCGCACTCCTGTACATGATCCCCGCGAAGCTCCAGTTCCTCCAGGACTACCAGCTCCTCGGATTCGGCCTCGCACTCATCCTCCTGATGCGCTTCCGCCCCGAAGGCCTCATCGCCAACCGGCGCGCCCAGCTCGAATACCACGAGACCGGCCAACTCGACACACCCGAAGGCACACTGCCCGAATCCGGCGTCGGCACCGTGAAGGCGGGGGCGTGAACACCATGACGACCACCACCGAAACCACCACGCCCGTCCTGGACGCCGGCGGCGTCACCATGCGCTTCGGCGGCCTCACCGCCGTACGCGACGTCGACCTCAAGGTCAACGCCGGAGAGATCGTCGGCCTCATCGGCCCCAACGGCGCAGGCAAGACCACCTTCTTCAACTGCCTCACCGGCCTCTACGTCCCCACCGAGGGCAAGGTCCGCTACAAGGGCACCGTCCTGCCCCCCAAGCCCCACCTCGTCACCCAGGCCGGCATCGCCCGCACCTTCCAGAACATCCGGCTCTTCGCCAACATGACCGTCCTGGAGAACGTCCTCGTCGGACGCCACACCAGGACCAAGGAAGGCCTCTGGTCCGCACTCCTGCGCGGCCCCGGCTTCAAGAAGGCCGAAGCCGCCTCCCACGCACGCGCCATGGAACTCCTCGAGTTCATCGGCCTGCAGGACAAGGCGGACCACCTCGCACGCAACCTCCCCTACGGAGACCAGCGCAAGCTCGAGATCGCACGCGCCCTCGCCAGCGACCCCGGACTCCTCCTCCTGGACGAGCCCACCGCCGGCATGAACCCCCAGGAAACCCGCGTCACCGAAGAACTCATCTTCGCCATCCGGGACATGGGCATCGCCGTACTCGTCATCGAGCACGACATGCGCTTCATCTTCAACCTCTGCGACCGCGTCGCCTGCCTCGTCCAGGGCGAGAAGCTCGTCGAAGGCACACCCTCCGTCGTCCAGGGCGACGAACGCGTCGTCGCCGCCTACCTCGGCACGCCCTTCGAAGGGGACACCCCCGACAAGACCACCGCCCCCGCCGAGGCACCGGACACCACCGCCACGGACGAGGCGGAGCGCACCACCAGCACAGAAGGGGAAGGCCAGTGACCGCACTGCTCGAGGTCGAGGACCTCAGGGTCGCCTACGGCAAGATCGAAGCCGTCAAGGGAATCTCCTTCAGCGTCGAAGCCGGCCAGGTCGTCACCCTCATCGGCACCAACGGTGCCGGCAAGACCACCACCCTGCGCACCCTCTCCGGCCTCCTCAAGCCCTCCGGCGGCCGGATCCTCTTCGACGGCAAGCCCCTCAACGGGATCCCCGCCCACAAGATCGTGGCACTGGGCCTCGCCCACTCCCCCGAGGGCCGCCACATCTTCCCCCGCCTCACCATCGCGGAGAACCTCCAGCTCGGCGCCTTCCTCCGCACCGACAAGGCAGGCATCGAGAAGGACGTCCAGCGCGCCTACGACCTCTTCCCCATCCTCGGGGAGCGCCGGAAGCAGGCAGCCGGAACCCTCTCCGGCGGCGAACAGCAGATGCTCGCCATGGGACGCGCCCTCATGTCCCAGCCCAAACTGCTCATGCTCGACGAGCCCTCCATGGGCCTCTCCCCGATCATGATGCAGAAGATCATGGAGACCATCGTCGAACTCAAGGCGGCGGGCACCACCATCCTGCTCGTCGAACAGAACGCCCAGGCGGCCCTCTCCCTCGCGGACCAGGGCCACGTCATGGAGGTCGGCAAGATCGTCCTCTCCGGCACCGGCCCGGACCTCCTGCACGACGAGTCCGTCCGCAAGGCCTACCTCGGCGAGGACTGACCCACCCGTACGGAAGAAGGCCCGCGTCCCGGACGCGGGCCTTCTTCCGTACGTACGGGCTACCCGCCTACTCGGCCGCCTTCTTCTTCTCCTCGGCATCCTCGATGAGCGCCTCGGCGAGCTGCTGCATGGACATGCGCCGGTCCATCGACGTCTTCTGGATCCAGCGGAACGCGGCCGGCTCGGAGAGCCCGTAATCCGTCTGCAGGATGCTCTTCGCCCGGTCCACCAGCTTCCGGGTCTCCAGCCGCTGCGCAAGATCCGCGATCTCGCCCTCGAGCGCCTTCATCTCCGCGAACCGGGACACGGCCATCTCGATCGCCGGAACCACGTCGCTCTTGCTGAACGGCTTCACCAGATACGCCATCGCCCCGGCGTCCCGGGCACGCTCCACCAGGTCCCGCTGCGAGAACGCGGTCAGCATCAGAACCGGGGCGATGGACTCCTCGGCGATCTTCTCGGCCGCGGAGATGCCGTCGAGCACGGGCATCTTCACATCGAGGATGACCAGGTCCGGCCGGTGCTCCCGGGCCAGCTCGACGGCCCGCTGCCCGTCCCCCGCCTCGCCGACGACCGAGTAGCCCTCCTCCTCCAGCATCTCCTTGAGGTCGAGCCGGATGAGGGCCTCGTCCTCGGCGATGACGACGCGGGTCGTCAGCGGCGGGACGTGCGACGTGTCCTCGCCGACGGCGTCTACGGGCTGGGGCGACTCGGGGGTGGTCACGGGGGCTCCTTGTTCCAGGGCAGGTACAGCTCCCACGAGCCTACCTAGCTACGATAAGGTGGCACTACGCAGGGCAGGCGATGCCCTGCCTTTCTAAGGCCCCAGTACTCCAACTGGTTAGAGAGGCCGCTCTCAAACAGCGGACAGTGTGGGTTCGAATCCCACCTGGGGCACTTTTCCTTGTTTTCCAAGACTGCAGCATATTGGCACGAAACCACGTGATCGTGTGATCACCTGACCGAATCCGGCCCGCTCGGCAGTGGCGGGGGCCAAAGTCGGGAACGTGTACGACCTTGATACGCGCAAGCGTGCGCTGGCCCTCGTTGCCCAGGGCTTCAGCCAAAACTCCGTAAGCAAGCAGACCGGGATTTCTCGAGGCGCCATCCGTGCCTGGCTCAAACGGATAGAACCTCTCGGATACAGCCGCGGCGCCGAATGTCCTCGGTGCAGCAAAACCCCGAGACCTCTCGCGGACCCCGCCGCGTATTCGTATCTGCTCGGCCTCTACCTCGGCGACGGCTGTATCAGTCTGGGAAAGAAGGGCGTTTACTCCCTCCGTATCGCGTGCGCCGACGCGTGGCCGGGGCTCATCGACGCATGCGTCGAGGCCGTACGGAGTGCGCGGCCGACCAACAAGGTCAATCGAGTCAGGAGCCCGGGCTGCCAGTACGTCACAAGCTCCAGTAAGCACTGGCCCTGCCTCTTCCCTCAACACGGCCCGGGCAAGAAGCACAACCGCAAGATTCAGCTCGCCTCCTGGCAGCAGCACATCGTGGACGCGCATCCATGGGAGTTCATCAGAGGTCTCATCCACTCCGACGGCTGCCGCATCACAAACTGGACAACTCGCCTGGTCCGGGGTGAGCGCAAGCGCTACGAGTACCCCCGGTACTTTTTCACCAACAAGTCGGACGACATCCGGAAACTCTTCAGCGACACGCTCACCGCAGTGGGCGTCGAGTGGACGACCCTCGCCCGAGGCGGCAGCCCGCTCAACATCTCCGTAGCCCGACGGGCGTCCGTTGCCCTCATGGACGCTCACGTCGGGCCGAAGTACTGACGACCGCTACTCAGGGCTGTCGTCCTCGCCGATGTGGTGCACCCGTACCAGGTTCGTGGAGCCGGCGACTCCGGGCGGGGACCCTGCCGTGATCACCACGACGTCACCCTTCCGGCAGCGCCCGATCCGCAGCAGCTCCTCGTCCACCTGGGCCACCATCGCGTCCGTCGACTCCACGTGCGGACCGAGAAAGGTTTCCACGCCCCACGTGAGGTTCAACTGCGCGCGGGTGGCCCGGTCCGGGGTGAAGGCCAGGAGCGGGATCGGGGAACGGTAGCGGGAGAGGCGTTTGACGGTGTCGCCGCTCTGGGTGAAGGCCACCAGGGCCTTGGCGCCGAGGAAGTCGCCCATCTCGGCTGCCGCGCGGGCGACCGCGCCGCCCTGGGTGCGGGGCTTGTTGCGTTCGGTGAGGGGCGGGAGGCCCTTGGCGAGGATGTCCTCCTCGGCGGCTTCGACGATGCGGGCCATCGTGCTGACCGTCTCGACGGGGTACTTGCCGACGCTGGTCTCGCCGGAGAGCATCACGGCGTCCGTGCCGTCGATGACGGCGTTGGCGACGTCGGAGGCTTCGGCGCGGGTGGGGCGGGAGTTGTCGATCATCGAGTCGAGCATCTGTGTGGCGACGATGACCGGCTTGGCGTTGCGTCGGGCGAGCTTGATGGCGCGCTTCTGGACGATGGGGACCTGTTCCAGGGGCATTTCGACGCCGAGGTCGCCTCGGGCGACCATGATGCCGTCGAAGGCGGCGACGATGTCGTCGATGTTGTCGACGGCCTGGGGCTTTTCGACCTTGGCGATGACGGGGACGTGGCGTTCCTCCTCCTTCATGATGCGGTGGACGTCGTCGATGTCGCGTCCGCTGCGCACGAAGGAGAGGGCGATGATGTCGGCGCCGGTACGCAGGGCCCAGCGGAGGTCGTCGATGTCCTTGTCGGAGAGTGCGGGGACGGAGACGGCGACGCCGGGGAGGTTGAGTCCTTTGTGGTCGGAGACCATGCCGCCTTCGATGACGGTGGTGTGGACGCGGGGTCCGTCGACCTCGGTGACTTCGAGGGTGACGCGGCCGTCGTCGATGAGGATGCGTTCGCCGGGGGTGACGTCGGTGGCGAGGCCGTCGTAGGTGGTGCCGCAGGTATGGCGGTCGCCGTCCATGGGTTCGACGGTGATGGTGAAGTCGTCGCCGCGTTCAAGGAGTACGGGGCCTTCGGCGAAGCGGCCGAGGCGGATCTTCGGGCCCTGAAGGTCGGCGAGGATTCCTACGCTGCGTCCGGTTTCTTCGGATGCTGCGCGGACGTGGTCGTAGCGCGCTCGGTGTTCGGCGTAGGTGCCGTGGCTGAGGTTGAGGCGGGCGATGTCCATTCCCGCCTCGACGAGTGCCTTGATCTGCTCGTATGTGTCGGTTGCGGGTCCCAGGGTGCAAACGATTTTGGCTCGGCGCATGGTTCGAGCCTAGACCTTACCTACGGGTAGGTAATTGGCTCTGCATGACAGGGCAACAACCTTTCGGTGAATGGTTATTGACAAGTGTTGAATTGTGCGGCGGGGTGCTCTGATGAGCATTTTTCCGGGGCGATGCGGGTGCACGTTCGAGGGGTGAGAGTCGGCGGGGGACCTCGTGGGGTGGGCGCGGGTGGGGTGTGCGGGTTCGCGGGGGTGGTGGTCATCAGATCGAAACCTGGACGGGGTGTTGCGTGGGGTGGTGGCCGGGTCAGAATCTACGCGCGTTGTTCGTCTGGACGAGGAGTCAAGGATGCCGTTGAACCGTAGGACGTTTCTGGGCCGTTCGGCTGTGGCCGGTGCGGGTGTGGCCCTGGCGGGTGGGGCTGTCGCGGGGCCGGCGGCTGCCTCTGGGCCGAAGGGGCACGGGCGTCCGGTGAAGCGGTACTCGTTCACCGTGATGGGGACGACGGACCTGCATGGCAATGTCTTCAACTGGGACTACTTCACGGACAAGGAGTTCGACGACAAGGCGCACAACGATGTGGGTCTGGCGAAGATCTCGACGCTGGTGGAGCAGATCCGTGGGGAGCGGGGGCGTGGGAACACCCTGTTGATCGATGCGGGTGACACGATCCAGGGGACGCAGCTGTCGTACTACTACGCGAAGATCGATCCGATCACGGCGCGGCGTGGTCCGGTGCATCCGATGGCGCAGGCGATGAACAAGATCGGTTATGACGCCGCCGCGCTCGGGAATCATGAGTTCAATTACGGGATTCCGGTGCTGCGGAAGTTCGAGGAGCAGTGTGATTTTCCGTTGCTCGGTGCGAACGCGCTGGATGCGAAGACGTTGCGGCCGGCGTTCGCGCCGTATGTGATCAAGCGGTTGCGGACTCCGTTCGGGCGTGATGTGCGGGTGGCGGTGCTGGGGTTGACGAATCCCGGGGTCGCGATCTGGGACAAGGCGAACGTGGGCGGGAAGATGGTGTTCCCGGGTCTTGAGGAGCAGGCGGCGAAGTGGGTGCCGAAGCTTCGTTCGATGGGTGCGGATGTGGTGATCGTGTCGGCGCATTCGGGTTCGTCGGGCACGTCGTCGTACGGGGATCAGTTGCCGTACGTGGAGAACGCGGCGGGTCTGGTGGCGGAGCGGGTGCCGGGGATCGACGCGATTCTGGTGGGTCACGCGCATGCGGAGATTCCCGAGTACGTCGTGACGAACAGGGCGACGGGGAAGGGGGTCGTCCTGTCGGAGCCGTTGAAGTGGGGGCAGCGGCTGACGTTGTTCGACTTCGACGTGGTGTGGGAGAAGGGCCGTTGGGTGGTCGAGAAGGTCGGCGCCGAGGTGTTGAACTCGAACACGGTGGCGGAGGATCCGGAGATCACGTCGTTGCTCGGGGATGAGCACGCGAAGGTGGTGGCGTATGTGAATCAGGTGATCGGTACGTCGGTGGCGGCGATGTCGACGGCGGACGCTCCGTGGAGGGACGAGCCGGTCATCGATCTGATCAACCTGGTGCAGGCGGAGACGGTGAGGGCGGCGCTGGCGGGCGGGGAGTACGCGGCGTTGCCGGTGCTGTCGCAGGCGGCGTGTTTCTCGCGTACGGCGGGGATTCCGGCGGGTGAGGTGACGATCAAGGATGCCGCCGGTCTGTATCCGTTCGAGAACACACTGGAGGCGCGGCTGCTGACGGGTGCGCAGCTGAAGGATTATCTGGAGTTCTCGGCGAGGTATTACGTGCGGACGCCGGTGGGGGCGCCGGTGGACACGGCGGCGTTGACGAATGCGGAGAACATTCCGGATTACAACTACGACGTGGTGTCGGGGGTGACGTACGACATCGATATCGCGCAGCCGGTGGGGTCGCGGATCGTGGGGTTGTCGTTCGAGGGTGAGCCGGTCGATCCGGCGGCGCGGTTCGTGTTCGCGGTGAACAACTATCGGGCGAGTGGTGGGGGTAATTTCCCGCATGTGCCGGGTGCGAAGCAGGTGTGGGCGAATTCGGATGAGATCCGGAACACGATCATTGCGTGGGTGAAGGCGAAGGGTTCGGTGGATCCGGCGGAGTTCGCTTCGGTGGACTGGCGGCTGACGCGTGAGGGTGTGCCGGTGTTCTGAGGGCTGTCCCGCGACTTGCGGTGAGCGTTCGTGCCAGGCAATGCCAGGCGTGACAGGGCGTTTCCAGGTGTCGCTGGGCCGGCGGGGCTTCCGGGACGTGGTCCGGTGCCTGGTTCGGTGCGGTGTTTCGGTGCGTGCCCGCCGGTGATGTGTGACGGCCCGTCGGTTTCTTCGGCGGGCCGTTGTGCTGTGCGTGCGGGTCGTCATGGGCCTGTCCGGCGGGTGGGCCTCTCCCCTGGTGGCCGTGGTTTCCCAGCGTTTCCCACTGTTTCCCACCGTGGTTCGCTGCGCCGTGGATCGGGTGGCGGGCTCGTCCGGTCGACCGGGAGGCCCGCGGGTCCCCGTGCCCCGGGGCCCGGGGCCCGGGGCCCGGTGTCCTTGGCCGTGGGTCAGCGGTGGGTGCCTCGGCGGCGTGTCAGGGCCACGAGGGTGATGCCCAGGGTGAGGCCGGTGATGCCGAGGGCGGTGATCCAGGGCAGGGCTGGGGGCGTGCCGGTGGCGGCCAGTGTCCGGGCCGCGGTGGTGGGCTGTGGTGGGCAGGTGTCGGGTGCCTGTCGTCCGGCGAGCCGGTCGCTCATCCAGCGTGCGATGTCGGGGTATGCGCGGAGCGGCAGGGTGTCGTGGTCCGCGCCCGGGTAGAGGCGGTACTGCACTCCGTCGCCGAGTTCGCACAGTTCGTAGTCGAGCCGGTTGGTCGCGGCCGGGGTGACGGAGAGGTCTTTGGTCCCCTGGAGGAGCAGGATCGGCCCTGATGAGCGCCGCTGCGCGGGCTCGCCGTCGGCGTAGAACCGTTGCAGCGCGTGATTGCGGCTCCAGTCCGGATCGACGAGTGTGCGGATGTCGGTGGTCCTGGCGAGGCGGGTGCTCAGTTGGTCCAGGCACATGCGTTCGGCTTCGGGGAGGTGGCGGGCGAGTTGAGGCGAGAGCAGGTCCGTGGGGCTGATGTGCTGGGGATCGAGCCGGCTGGCGCTCACTGCCTGGTAGAGCAGGTAGGCGGCGGCGTCGGACCAGCCGGGGAACGGTACCCGGAACTGCGGGAGGCTGAGGATGTCGGCCCCCTCGGCGGCGTTGCTTCCGGGGGCGAGGGCGATGGTGCCGAGGTAGTTCAGTGCGGGCAGCCGGTCGGTGGCTGCTTCGCCGGCGCCGAGGGCTGCCTGTCCGCCCTGGGAGTGGCCCATGGCGAACCATTGCCGCCCGAGTTCGGGGGCGCTGTGGCGTGCGGCTGTCACGCTGTCGATGACGGCGTGGCGTTCGGGGTCGATCTGGAGGTAGCTGTGCAGTTGTCCGGGGATGCCCAGTCCGGGGTAGTCGGTGCCGACGACTGCGTAGCCGTCGTGCAGGAGACGTGCGATGAGGTCCTCGTACACCTGGTAGTCGGAGGGGTAGAGGTTGGGGTGGAGGGAGGGTGCGCAGTCGGGTCCCACCCCTGCCGTGCCGTGTGCCCATGCGACGACCGGCCAGCCTGTGCGGGGGGCGGTGCCGCGTGGGGTGAGCAGGAAGCCTGTGACGGCGACGGGCTGGTCGTGCGGTCCTTGTGAGCCGTACATGATGCGCAGGCGGCGGGTGGAGGCGTCGCGCAGTGTCCGGGTGGTGTCGAGGGGCTCGCTCGCCAGGAGTTCGCCGGGGCGGAGGGTGGTGAGTCGTTCGGCGCTCGGGTAGGTGAAGGAGGTGTTTCCGCCTGGTGCGGGGGCGGGTGCGGCGGCCGCTGGGGAGGTGGTGAGTACTGCGAGGAGGACCAGCGTGACGCTGGTCAGCGTGTGGCGTGCCCGGTGCGGCCGGGGGGTGGTGCCGGTGGGTGCTTCGGTGGTCGTGCCGTGGTCCGGTGCCGGCGTGCTGGTGCGGTGCTGTGTGCGCATGGGGTCTCCCTGGGGTCGGTGCCCGGGTTGTTCGGGCGCCGAAGCGTCACTTGCCCTGTGCGGGGGAGGATCCGGCCGGTCGGCAGCGGTCGTTGGGCGGGGTGCTCCTGAGCCGGTCGTTCATCCATGTGCGGAGGTCGTCCAGGCCGGCGATCGCCACGTCCGCGTGGCCGACGCCGGGGTAGGTCTTCCAGTCGACGCTGTCGTCCTTGGCGCAGAGTTCGGTGATCAGTTGGCGGGTGCCGGCCGGGGAGACCACGGGGTCGGCTTCACCTTGCAGTACGAGGACGGGGCCGGCCGAGGTCTTCTGTGCCGGGTTCACGGAGTCCAGGAACGTGCTGATCTCCGGGTTCCGCGTTTCCCAGTCCGGGTTGAGTGTGCCGTGCGTCTTCTTCTCCGGTGCGAAGATCTTCAGGTAACCGTCGAGTTCGTCCAGGCAGAGGTTACGGACGGCGGGCCGGGCGATCTCTTCGGCGAGTTCGGGGGTCAGCAGGTCCTCGTAGGCGAACTTCTTCGGGTCGTAGACGTGGGCGCCGACGGCGATGTAGGAGAACAGATTGCGCAATCCCTCGAGGGATGCGCCGCTGGATTGTTCGGCCACCGCGCTTCTCAGCGCTGCGGCGTGGTGGGCGGCGGGGGCGAGGGCTGCCGTGCCGAGGAAGCGCATCCCCTTCGCCTGTGCGGCCCATTCGCCGGCGCCCAGGGCGGCTTGGCCGCCTTGGGAGATGCCTACGGCGAACCACTTCTTGCTGACGGTGTTCCGGTAGGCGTTGTGCGCCGCCAGTGCGGCGTGGGCGACGGACCGGCCTTCCGCGCGCAGGTGGAGGTATCCGTGGACCTTGCCGTTGGGGCCGAGGCCGGGGTAGTCGGCGGCGGCGATGGCGTATCCCTCTCGTAGCCACTTCACGAGGAGGGGGACCGTTCCGCCGAGCTGTGCGGAGCGCGAGGGTGCGCATTCGGGGCCTACTCCGGTCGTGCCGTGTGCCCAGGAGATGATCGGCCAGCCGTCGGCGTCCTTGGGCGCGGCCTTGGGGAGCAGGAGGACTCCTGTGGCGGCGACGGGCCTGCCGCGCTCGTCGGCGGTGCGGTACATGATGCGTTCCGCCCGGGAGGCGGCGGATCCCAGCAGGGACGATGCCGGTGCCTGGAGTGGCTGTGACTTCAGGATCCCGCCCGGCGCCGTCCGGTCGATGAGGGCCTGGTCGGGGTAGTCGTAGAAGGTGGTGTCCTGCGTGTGGTCGGGCTGCGGGGCCGCCTGCGGTCTCGGTTGTGTCTGCCGGGTGTCCGGGGTGGGGGTGGTGAGTCCGCAGCCGGCGGCGCCTGCCGCCAGGGCCAGGATCCCGAGGGTGGCTATCGCATTCCTGAGCATCGGTGGGTACCTGCTCTCCGTCGTGTTCCGGCCTGCGCGGCGGGGGTGCTCAGGCCCGTCGCGGACGCGAGGAAGTGTGCCGGGGTCGGAATGAACGTAAGCCAGCGGTAGGCGGCCTGCTCTTCGGGGCGCTCATGCGGGTGACCGGTGCGGTGGGGTGCGGCGTGCGGGGGTGGTCGGGCGGTTCAACTGGTGGGCTGTCCGGGCTTGTCGGGTGGGTGGGT
>NZ_MDKB01000003.1:261660-262265 GCF_001715295.1 Streptomyces griseus
TGAAGGGGCCGATGCCGATGCCGATGAGGTCGTGCGGCCGGTCCGGGCGGGGGGTGGGCCGGTCGGTCATCGGGGGGTGCTTCCTTCGGTGAGGGCGGTGGCGGTGTGGGTGACGAGGGTGGTGAGGCGGTGGAGGTCCTGGGGGGTGGTGTGGGGGTTGAGGAGGGTGGCTTTGAGCCAGAGGCGGCCGTGGGCGTGGGTGCGGCCGAGTACGGCGTGTCCGTCGGTGAGGAGGGTGCGGCGGATGGTGGCGACGGTGGTGTCGTCGGCGTCGGTGGGGCGGAAGAGGACGGTGCTGATGGTGGGGTGGGCGTAGAGCTGGAGGGCGGGGGTGTCGGTGATGATGCGGGCGAGGTGGTGGGCGGCGGTGAGGGTGCGGTCGACGAGGTCGGCGAGTCCGTCGCGGCCGAGTGCCTGGAGGGTGACGGCGATCTTGAGGGCGTCGGGGCGTCGGGTGGTGCGGAGGGAGCGGCCGAGGAGGTCGGGGAGGCCTGCGTCGGTGTCGTCGTCCGCGTTGAGGTAGGGGGCGTGGTGGTGGAGGGGGTGGAGGTCGAGGTGGTGGGGGACGGCGAGGATGCCGGCGGATGCGGGTTGCCAGCCGAGTT
>NZ_MDKB01000003.1:262275-263161 GCF_001715295.1 Streptomyces griseus
CAGGTCGAGGGTGACGCTGTGGGCGCGGTGGAGGCCTGCGAGTTTGGTGCGGTGGGTGGGGCTGAAGAGGAGGGGGCCTCCGTAGGCGGCGTCGATGTGGAGGTCGGCGCCGTGGGTGGTGGTGAGGTCGGCGATGTGGTTGAGGGGGTCGATGTCTCCGGTGTCGGTGGTGCCTGCGGTGGCGGTGACGAGGAGGGGGCCGTCGAGGCGGGTGAGGGCGTCGTGGAGGGCGGTGGGGTCCATGACGCCGGTGGGGGCGGGGAGGACGACGGGTCGTGGGAGGCCGAGGAGCCAGGCGGCGCGGGTGATGCTGTGGTGGGCGTTGGCGGCGCAGACGGTCTGTACGGGGCCGTGGCGTTCGCGGGCGAGGAGGAGGGCGAGTTGGTTGGCTTCGGTGCCTCCGGTGGTGACGAGGGCGTCGGGTCGGGGGGCGTGGGGGTAGATCTCGGCGGCGAGTGCGGTGGTGAGGGTGGTTTCGAGGGCGGAGGCGGCGGGGGCCTGGTCCCAGGAGTCCATGGAGGGGTTGAGGGCTGAGGCGGCGAGGTCGGCTGCTGCGGCGAGGGCGAGGGGCGGGGTGTGGAGGTGGGCGGCGCAGTGGGGGTGTGCGGGGTCGGCGGCGCCTTCGGCGAGTGCGGTGACGAGGGTGCGCAGGGCGTGGTGGGCGCCGGTGCCGTGGTCGGGGATGAGGGGGTGGGTGGCGTCGTGCATGTGCTGGGTGACGGTGGCGGGGCCGCCTGCGGGGAGGGGGCCGTTGCGGCGGGCGGCGCCGTGGTGGAGGGCGGTGAGGACGGTGTCGAGGAGGGGGCGCAGGTGGGTGGGGCCTGCGGTTCCTCCGGCGAGGGGTGGGGTGGGCATGGGTGGTGTGGTCCTTCGGGTGCGCGGGGGC
>NZ_MDKB01000003.1:263171-264712 GCF_001715295.1 Streptomyces griseus
GCCGTGTGCGGTGCCGGGGGTGCGTGCGTGAGCAGGGGGCCGGGTGTGTGGTGCCCGGCTGGGTGGGTCGGTGGTGGCGGTTGTTCTCCGGTGCGGGGGCGGTGGCCGTCGTGTGTTCAGTGGCTGAGGGAGTGGGGGCCGGTGTTCTGGTCGGGGATGTGCGGTTGGTGGTGGGGGGTGAGGCCGAAGGTGGTGAAGGCGGTGCGGGGTGGGAGGGGGTAGGGGTTGGTGCCGGTGAGGTCGTTGAGGATGGTGGCGCTGCGCCAGGCGGCGAGGCCGAGGTCGGGTGCGCCGACGCCGTGGGTGTGGCGTTCGGCGTTCTGTACGTAGATGTGGCCGGTGATGGCGGGGTCGAGGTCGAGGCGGTAGGTCTCGTCGATGCGGGGGCGTGCGGCGGCGTCGCGGCGGATGTGGGGGGTGAGGGCGGTGAGGAGGGTGTCGAGGGGGCGTTCGCGGTAGCCGGTGGCGAGGACGACGGCGTCGGTGGTGAGGCGGGTGCGGGTGCCCTGCTGGGTGTGTTCGAGGTGGAGTTCGATGCGTGTGCCGGTGATTCTGCCGGCGGTGCGGACGTGGACGCCGGGGGTGAGGGTGGCGTCGGGCCATCCTCCGTGGAGGCTGCGGCGGTAGAGCTCGTCGTGGATGGCGGTGATGGTGTCGGTGTCGATGCCTTTGTGGAGTTGCCATTGGCTGGGGACGAGGGTGTCGCGTACGGCTTCGGGGAGTGCGTGGAAGTAGCGGGTGTAGTCGGGGGTGAAGTGTTCGAGGCCGAGTTTCGAGTACTCCATGGGTGCGAAGGCGGGGGTGCGGGCGAGCCAGTGGATGCGTTCGGCTCCCAGGGGGCGGGCGCGGAGGAGGTCGAGGAAGATCTCGGCGCCGGACTGGCCGGATCCGATGACGGTGATGTGGTCGGCGTGGAGGAGGTCTTCGCGGTGGTGGAGGTAGTCGGCGGAGTGGATGACGGGGGTGTTGGGTGCGGTGGCGAGGGGGCGTAGGGGTTCGGGGATGAAGGGTTCGGTGCCGATGCCGAGGGCGATGTGGCGGGTGTGGGCGCGGCCGAGCGCTTCGGCTTCTCCGTGGGGGTCGAGTCGGGTGTAGTCGACTTCGAAGTGGGATCGGTCGGGGTTCCAGCGGATGGCGTCGACCTGGTGGCTGAAGTGGAGGGTGGGGAGTTGGTGGCTGACCCAGCGGCAGTAGGCGTCGTATTCGGTGCGGTGGGTGTGGAAGCGCTCGGCGAAGTAGAAGGGGTAGAGGCGTTGCCGGGTGCGTAGGTAGTTGAGGAAGGTCCAGGGGCTGGTGGGGTCGGCGAGGGTGACGAGGTCGGCGAGGAAGGGGACTTGGAGGGTGGCGCCGTCGATGAGGAGGCCGGGGTGCCAGTGGAAGGCGGGGTTCTGTTCGTAGAAGGCGGTGGTCAGGGGGTGGGGTGTGGTGTGGGCGAGGGCGGCGAGGGAGAGGTTGAAGGGGCCGATGCCGATGCCGATGAGGTCGTGCGGCCGGTCCGGGCGGGGGGTGGGCCGGTCGGTCATCGGGGGGTGCTTCCTTCG
>NZ_MDKB01000003.1:265953-1262531 GCF_001715295.1 Streptomyces griseus
TGGGGCCTGCGGTTCCTCCGGCGAGGGGTGGGGTGGGCATGGGTGGTGTGGTCCTTCGGGTGCGCGGGGGCGGTGGGGTCAGCCTGTCCGGTGTGCGGGAGGTGCGGCCGAAGAGCCCAACGATTGGGACCCGAAAGGGGTACTGCTGTGCGGTGCGGGTGGGGTGGGGGGTGGGGGGCTGGTATGGGCGCCTCGCATGGCTGTGCCCGGCCCTCGGGGTGTCGGGGGCCGGGCACGGGTGCGGGGGTGCCGCGGGTGGGTCAGTGGGCGTCGCGTACGGCGAGGGCGCGGCGGAGGTCGTCGAGTTGGTCGGTGAGTCCGCGGCGGAGGGCGGGGGTGAGGGTGTGGTCGTGGAGGGTGTCGGTGCCGAGTTGGAGGGTGTGGGGGTCGACGGCGTGGGTGGGGAAGGCGTGGCGTGCGGCGGCTTCGGCGAGGGCGGGGCCGCGGCGGGCGGCGAGGGCGGTGGCGTCGGGGTAGTAGCGGGCGACGTAGTCGTGGAGGAGTTCGCTCTGTTCGGGTTGCCAGAAGCCTTGGGCGGTGGCGGTGAAGAGGTAGTTGGAGAGTGTGTCGTCGGTGAACATGGCCTGCCAGGCGGCTTCTTTGGCGTGGGGGGTGGGGAGGGCGGCGCGGCAGCGGGCGGCGCCTTCCTGTCCGGTGGCGCTGGGGTCCTGGTGCAGTGCGCGGGTGATGGTGGTGTCGTCGGTGGCGCCGAGGACGGCGAGGCGGGTGAGGATGCGCCAGCGGAGTTCGGGGTCGAGTTCGGGTCCGCCGGGGACGGTGCCCTGGTCGAGCCAGTCCTGGATGGCGTCGGGCTGGGTGGCGGCGTCGATGAAGTGGCGTACGGCGGTGAGGCGGAGGCCGGGGTCGGGACTGGTGGGGTGGGTGGTACCGGGGGTGTGTTCCCAGTCCTTGGCGGTGAGGCCTTCGGTGCGGCGTAGGAGGTCGCGGCAGAGGCCGGTGAGGGTGGCGAGGGCTGCCGGGCGGTCGTGGGGGGTGAGGTAGCGGTCGGTGATGTGGGTGGCGGCGAAGCCGAGGACGCCTTGGAGGAGGGCGAGGTCGGTTTCGTGGGGCAGGTGGGTGCGGGCGGCGGTGAGGTAGGTGGTGGGGTGGAGTTGTCCGTCGCGGACCATGTCGCGGGCGGTGTTCCAGAGGAGGGCCCGGGTGAGGGGGTCGGGGATGTGGGAGAGGCCGGTGAGGGCGGTGTCCCATGAGGTGGGGTCGAGGCGGATCTTGGCGTAGGTGAGGTCGTTGTCGTTGAGGACGACGAGGGCGGGGCGGAGGCCGGGCCGGGTGGTGGGGGTGCCGGTGCCGGTCGGGGGGATGTCGAGTTCGAAGCGGTCGCGCAGGACGAGTTGGCCGGTGCCGGACTGGGTGTCGAGGCTGTGGTCGTAGGTTCCGACGGCGATGCGGTGGGGGCGGGTGCCGTGGTGGTCGACGGTGAGGGTCCAGGTGCGGGGGGTGGCTTCGACGTGGGCGGTGAGGGTGTCGATGCCGGTGGTGCGGAGCCAGGTGGCGGCCCAGGTGTGGACGTCGCGGTCGGTGGCGGAGGCGAGGTTGTCGATGAAGTCGGCGAGGGTGGCGTTGGCGAACTTGTGGCGGGCGATATGCGTGTTGATGCCGGCGAGGAAGTCCTTCTCGCCGAGCCAGGCGACGAGTTGGCGTAGGGCTGAGGCGCCCTTGGCGTAGGAGATGCCGTCGAAGTTGAGGAGTGCGGAGGCGGTGTCGGGGACGGCTTCGGGGTCGGGGGCGACGGGGTGGGTGGAGGGGCGTTGGTCCGCGTCGTAGCCCCAGCCCTTGCGGGCGACGCCGAAGTCGACCCAGGTGTCGGTGAAGCGGGTGGCTTCGGTGAGGGTCTGGTAGCCCATGTATTCGGCGAAGGACTCGTTGAGCCAGATGTCGTCCCACCAGGTGAGGGTGACGAGGTCACCGAACCACATGTGGGCCATTTCGTGGGCGATGACCATGGCACGGGTCTGGCGTTCGGTGTCGGTGACGGCGGAGCGGTAGATGAATTCGTCGCGGAAGGTGACGAGTCCGGGGTTCTCCATGGCGCCGGCGTTGAATTCGGGGACGAAGGCCTGGTCGTAGGAGTCGAAGGGGTAGGGCTCGTCGAATTTCTGGTGGTAGCGGTCGTAGCAGGCGCGGGTGATGGTGAGGATCTCGTCGGCGTCGGTGTCGAGGTGGGGGGCGAGGGAGCGGCGGCAGTGGATACCGAAAGGGAGGCCTGCGTGGTGGGTGGTCACGGAGTGCCAGGGGCCTGCGGCGACGGCGACGAGGTAGGTGGAGATCGGTGGGGTGGGTGCGATGGTCCAGTGGCCGTCGGTGGCGCGGGTGGCGGTGCCGTTGCCGAGGACGGTCCAGTCCTCGGGTGCGGCGACGGTGAGGTCGAAGACCGCTTTGAGGTCGGGCTGGTCGAAGGCGGCGAAGACGCGTTGGACGTCGTCCAGGAAGAGCTGGGTGTAGACGTAGGTGTGCCCGTCGGCGGGGTCGGTGAAGCGGTGCATGCCTTCGCCGGTGCGGGAGTAGCGCATGGCGGTGTCGACGCGCAGTTCGTGGGGGCCCGGGGTGAGTGCGGTGAGCGGGTAGCGGTTGCCGGTGAGGGCGGTGGGGTCGAGGGGCTGTCCGTCGAGGCTGAGCGAGCGCAGGGTGTCCGGCTTGAGCTCGACGAAGGTGTCTCCGGAGGTGGTGGCGGTGAACCGGATGACGGTGCGGGAGTCGAAGGTGTCGTCTCCCGTGGTCAGATCGAGGTCGATCGTGTACCGGTGTACGTCGAGGAGCTGGGCGCGGGTCTGCGCTTCGTTGCGCGTCAGTACGGACATGCCGCCCATGCTGCCGTACGGGCGGGGCGCTGTGCAGGGGGGTTCCGGTAGGCCGGGGCGGGCCCTGCCGTGCGGTGGCTCCGTCGGGCGTGATCGGCGCGGTGGTGCGGTGGCTCCGTCGGGCGTGATCGGCGCGGTGGTGCGGCGGACCGGCCCGGGGTGGGGCTCCTCGGCGCCTCCTTGGGCTCCTTCGGGCCGGCCCGGGCCGTAGCCGGGTGGGCCGGTCCGGAGGCAGCGGTCCGGTGGGCCGGTCCGGAGTGGTGGTCGGCGGCCGGTGGGGCAGTGGTCCGGCCGGGCCAGGACGACGGTCGGGCGGACCGGTCCGGGGCAGCGGTCCGACGGGGCCCGGGTGGGCCGGGGGTGCCGGGGCGGATCCCGACGGGGCAGATCCCGACGGAGCCGGCCGACGGGGCCGGCCGAAGTACCGGCAGGGTCCGCCGTGGGGTTTCGGCAGGGAGGTCAGGTGCGGGGGGACGGGCGGTCGCCGGTGGATTCCTCGGCGATGCGCTCGTGGTGGCGGATGACCTCGGCGACGATGAAGTTCAGCAGTTTCTCGGCGAAGGCGGGGTCGAGCTTGGCGCTTTCGGCGAGCTGCCGCAGCCGGGCGATCTGGCGGGCCTCGCGGGCCGGGTCGGCGGGCGGGAGGTGGTGGGCGGCCTTGAGGTGGCCCACCTGCTGGGTGGCCTTGAACCGTTCGGCGAGCATGTGGACGACTGCGGCGTCGATGTTGTCGATGCTCTCGCGCAGTCGGTTCAGCTCGGCGGTGACGGCCGCGTCGATGTCGCTCGTGGTCATGGGCAGCGAGCTTACGGCCTCTGCGGGAGGGTGCCGGGCCCGGGTTGCGGGGGTGTGACCATCGGTGGGTGGTCGGGGTCGGGGACGCGGTCGCTCCAGCCGCCGGGGACGCTGTGGGCCTGCTGTTCGCGGAAGCGGACGGGTGCGGTGCCGACGCGGCGGGCGAACAGCCGGGAGAAGTAGGCGGGGTCGTCGTAGCCGACGCGCCGGGCGACGGCGGCGACGGGGAGGTCGGTGGCGGCGAGGAGTTCCTTGGCGCGGCCGAGTCTGATGCTCAGCAGGTAGTCCTTGGGGCTGCAGCCGGCTCCGCGCCGGACCGCGGTGCGCAGTTCGGCGGGTGTCATGTTGTGGCGGGCGGCGTGTTCGGCGACGGAGAGGGGCCGGCAGGCTTCGCGGGCCAGGGCTTTGAGTACGGAGTCGCCGTCGGGTCCGGTGTCGGCGCGTGCCCGGCGCAGCGATACGAGGAGTTCGTGGACGGCGGCGCCGGCTTCGACGTCCAGGAGGGGGTTGCCGCGGTGCGCGGCGCGCACGATGCGGCTGACGGCGGCGCGTGGGCCGGAGGTGTCGGTGAGGGGGACGAGGGGACGGTCGGGCTCGATGTAACCGAGTTCGGTGTAGGTGGTGGTGGCCGGTCCGGTGAAGTCGACGAAGCTCTCGTCCCAGCCGGTGGGGTCGGCGCCGTAGTGGTGGGGGATGCCGGGGGTGAGCCAGATGAGGCTGGGTGCGGTGACGGCGGTCCGGCGGCCGTCGGTCGTGTGGAACCAGCCGCTGCCGGCGTTGATGAGGACGGCGACGTGGTGGTCGAGGGTGCGCGGTCCGACGGTGGGCAGGGCGCCGTGCTGGAGGCCGACGCCGAGGCAGGCCAGTCCGAGCCGGTGGTGGTGCGGGCTGGGTGTGAAGAAGCGCATCCAGGTGTGGTACATCGGCCTTCCACCTCCTGTCGGTGCTGGGTCCAAGCACGAGTGATCTTTGTCCATGGACGGGCCGGGCACCAGGGGGCGAGGGTGAAGCCCGGCATCGGAGCGCAGAGGAGCGTACGGGGCGATGGCTGACTTCACCGTGGGCGATGACGATTTCCGGCTGGACGGCCGGCCTGTGCGCCTGTTGTCGGGGGCGTTGCACTACTTCCGCGTGCACGAGGGGCAGTGGGGGCACCGGTTGGCGATGCTGCGGGCGATGGGCCTGAACTGTGTGGAGACGTACGTGCCGTGGAATCTGCACGAGCCGCGGGAGGGCGTCTTCCGGGACGTGGGAGCGCTGGGCCGTTTCCTGGACGCGGCGGGGCGGGCCGGGTTGATGGCGATCGTGCGGCCGGGTCCGTACATCTGCGCGGAGTGGGAGAACGGCGGGCTGCCGGTGTGGGTGACGGGGCGGTTCGGGCGCCGGGTGCGGACGCGGGACGCGGGGTACACGGCGGCGGTGCGGCGGTGGTTCGGTGCACTGCTTCCGCAGGTGGTGCAGCGGCAGATCACGGTGGGCGGTCCGGTGATCATGGTGCAGGTCGAGAACGAGTACGGGAGTTACGGCTCCGACGCGGTGCATCTGGAGGAGCTGACGGGGTTGCTCCGCGGGTGCGGGGTGACGGTGCCGTTGTTCACCTCGGACGGTCCCGAGGATCACATGCTGTCGGGTGGTTCGGTGCCGGGTGTGCCGGTCACGGTCAACTTCGGTTCGGGGGCGCGCGAGGCGTTCGAGGTGGTGCGCCGTCACCGGCCGCGTGGGCCGCTGATGTGCATGGAGTTCTGGTGCGGGTGGTTCGAGCACTGGGGGGCGGCGCCGGTGGTGCGTGATCCCGGGGAGGCGGCGGACGCGCTGCGGGAGATCCTGGAGTGCGGGGCCTCGGTGAATGTGTACATGGCGCACGGGGGGACGAGTTTCGGTGGCTGGGCGGGGGCGAACCGTTCCGGTCCGCTGCAGGACGGGGTGCTGGCGGGGACGGTGACGTCGTACGACTACGGCGCGCCCGTCGACGAGTACGGGCGGCCGGCGGAGAAGTTCTGGCGGATGCGCTCGGTGCTGGCCGAGTACGCGGACGGTCCGCTGCCGGCGCTGCCGGAGGAGCCGAGGGGGCTGGGTGCGCGGGTGCGGGTGGAGCTGACGCAGGGGGTGCCGTTGGCGGGTGTGCTGGAGGCGCTGGGTGATCCGGAGGGTCCGGAGTCGGGGGTTCCGCCGACGTTCGAGGAGCTGGGGGTGGACCGGGGTGTGGTGCGCTACCGGGTGGAGGTGCCCGGCGAGCGGCAGCCGTACCCGCTGTGTGCGGCGGGACTGCGGGACCGGGCCGTGGTGTACGTGGACGGGGTCCGGGCGGGGGTGCTGACGGAGGAGGAGCCCACGCTGGAGGCGCCGGTCGCGGGTCCGGCGGCGGTGGAGCTGTGGGTGCAGTCGCTGGGCCGGGTGAACTACGGGCCGCGGCTGGGTGAGCCGAAGGGCATCACGGCCGGGGTGCTGCACGAGCGGCAGTTCCTGCACGGGGTGCGGGCACGGGCGCTGCGGCTGGACGCCTTCGAGACGCCGGGGGCGGTGGCGGGGCTGCCGTTCGGGGAGGCCGGGCAGGTGGGGCCGACGGGGCTCTTCCGGGGGGTCTTCGACCTGGCGGGGGCGGCGGAGGCGGATCACGCCGGATTGGAACTCCCCGGCTGGGCAGGGGGGTTCGTCTGGGTGAACGGTTTCTGTCTGGGCCGCTACCGGTCGGCGGGGCCGCAGTCGACGTGGTACGTACCGGGTCCGGTACTCCGTGAGGGGGCCAACGAGGTGTGGGTGCTGGAGCTGGAGGAGGCGGGGGCCCCGTACGTGGAGCTGGGCCCGGGGGCGCCCGTCAGGACGGGCGCCCCCGGGCACGCGCAGGGGTGATCCGGGCCGGGTGCGGCCGGGAACGGAGGGGCGTGGCCGGTGCGGGCGGTCGCGACGGGGTTCGGGTGGCCGCGGCCGGTCCGAGGGGGCGTGTCCGGTGCGGGCAGGTCGCGCCCGATGCGGACGGCCGCTCCGGAGTGCGGTCGGTCACGGCCGGTCCCGGCGGTCGCACCCGGGTGCGAGGATCACGTCCGGGTCGGGCGGTGGGGGCCGGTGGGACGGCTCACGTCCTGGTCAGAGCGTCGCGGCCGCGGAGGCGATGGCGGAGGCGAAGGTCGAGACCTGGGTGTACACACCGGGGTAACCGGCGCGGGCGCAGCCCTCGCCCCAGCTGACGATGCCGACCTGGATCCAGGCTCCGGCATTGTCCTTCCGGAACATGGGGCCGCCGGAGTCGCCCTGGCAGGTGTCCACGCCGCCGGTGCTCACGTATCCGGCGCAGATCTCCTCGCCGGGGACGAGGTCGCTGCCGTAGGACTGCTGGCAGACGGAGTCGGAGACGTAGGGGACCGTCGCCTTCAGCAGGTAGCGCTGCTGGCTCCCGCCTTCGGTGGCCGCGCCCCAGCCGGCGACGGTGAAGGTGCCCGTGTCGTAGGCGGTGGTGGTGGCGATCTTCAGGGTGGGCAGGCTGATCGGCTGGGCGAGCTTGATCAGGGCCCAGTCCTTGCCCGTGCCGTTGTAGCCGGGGGCTTGGAGGACCTTGGTGGAGCGGACCTTGACGGCGGCGGACGACTGGAGGTCGACGACGCCGGCCGTGGCGGTGATGGAGGTGTTGGTGCCGGATCCGCTCACGCAGTGCGCGGCGGTGAGCACGATGGTCGGGGTGTGGAGCGCGCCGCCGCAGCCCATGGAGAGCCGGACCATGAAGGGGAATTCGCCCTGGGCGGCGCGGGTGCCGCCGACGACGGGGGTGGGGGCCGCGGAGGCGCCGGAGGGTTGGAGGCTGAGGGTGGCGAGGGCCACCGCGGCTATGACGGAACACCTTTTGAGTGCGCGCAGAAGCTGCTTCAACTGACTGCCTGCTTTCGTCCGGGGGAACGGTGGGGGCTGCTGGTGCAGGCGTGCGGAGGGTGCCGGTGTGCGGACGTGCCGGTGTGCGGACGTACGGCTCCGGTTCGGGGCGACACGCCAGCACTGGGCATGCCCCCGACAAGAGTGGACCGATTATCGGGAAGTGTTCTCCGATTCCACAAGGCCGACTTTCCGGCCAAGATCCCGGAGCGGTCAACCCACCCTCTCCCCCGCGGGTCCCCCTACAGTGAAGGTCCATCGGGCGTCACCGACGGGGGGTCCGGAGATGAAGGACGTGAACGGCGTGCGGGACGCGCCGGACGGCGGGGGCGGCGGTCCGGTCGTCCGCGGGTTCCCGCATCTGGACACCGTCCGGTCCGCGATCACCGCGCTCTACCGGCGGGTCTCCCCCGACGGCGTGGCCCGGTACGCCACCAGCCTCGTCCCGGCCGACGCCGCCTTCTCCGACGTCGACGACCTGCACCTCGGCGCGCAGCGGGTGGCCCACGCCCTCGTACGGCACCTGCTTCTGCCGGAGGCGCGTGTCATCGTCGGTTTCCGCCCGATGGAGCACGCCGCCGCCGTGGAACTGACCGCGGGCCCGGAGTACTTCGTCGAGCTCAACGACCGCTTCCGCACGCACCGCAGGGACATCGGGGCCGCACTGGCGCACGAGATCACCCATGTCCTGCTGCACCGGCTGGGTCTGGAGTTCCCCGGGACCGGGGACAACGAGATCCTCACCGACACGGTGACGGCCTATCTCGGCGCGGGCTGGCTCCTGCTGGACGCCTTCCGTCAGGATGCGGACTCCAGCCAGAAGCTCGGCTACCTCACCCCGGAGGAGTTCGGTTACGTACTGGCCAAGCGTGCCCTGCTCTTCGGTGAGGACCCGTCCGTCTGGTTCACCAGCCCCCAGGCGTACACGGCGTACACCAGAGGCCGGGAGGAGGCGCTGCGCGACCTGCGCCGGCCGCCGCTGACCGCCGCGGGGTGGACGGGGCGCCACCGGTACGCGAAGGACCGGCGCCGGGCCCGCGAACGTCCGGGCACCCACCGGGAGCCGGGTGTTCCCTACGCGTTCGAGGGCGACGCCGCCGGGCTGCGGGTGGTCTTCGCCTGCCCCACCTGTTGCCAGCGCGTCCGGGTTCCCGTCCGGGGCCGGGTGCGCGCCCGGTGCGGGTTGTGCGGCACGGTCCTGGAGTGCGACACCTGAGACGGGTGGGTTCGGGGGCCGCCGTAGGGTTGGACCATGACGGACGGTCCGGCCGAAGGCGCGAGCGGGCTCCTCGACGCGCTGTACGAGGACGACAACGCCGTCCTACGGGCGCTGCGCGCGGGGGTGTCCGCCGAGTCGTGCGACGGGGAGGGGACCACCGCGCTGTATCTGGCGTCCGTGGCGGACCTGCCCGGCACGGTGCGGCTGCTGCTCGCGGCGGGCGCGGATCCGAACCGGGCGAGCGGCCCGGGCGGGGGTGACCTGCCGTTGTGCGGGGCGGCGTGCGGGGGTCACGCCGAGGTCGTGGAGGCGCTCCTGGCCGCCGGGGCGGACCCCGGTCTGCGCGAGGAGTTCGGTTTCACGGCGTTGCGGTGGGCGGTCGGGCTGGGCCACGCCCGGGTCGCGGAGATCCTGCTCGCGCACGGGGCGGACCCGGACCTGCCGGGCCCGCAGGACGAGTCACCCCTGCTGGTCGCGGCCCGGCGCGGCTCGGTGTCCACGGTCCGGGTGCTCCTGCGGTACGGCGCCCGCGATCTGACGCGGGCGCTGGAGGAGGCCCGGCGCACGACGGACGTGGAGCGGGAGCTGCGCGGGACCCTGCGGGCGATGTACGGGGACGTGGCGGACGACGCCCGGGTGCGCCGCACGCCGGTGGACGGCGGGGTGACGCTCACCCTCGAACTGCTGCGGGACGGCGAGCCCTACGCGTCGGTGGACCGGCAGACGGGACACGGAGCGATCGCGACGCTGCTGGAGAGCGAACTGGGTCTGCGGGCGCCGTTCGAGGAACTGGCCGCACGGGCGCTGCGCCAGGGCGACCCGGGTTCGGAGAACTGGCTGGTCGTCGTCGGGACGCTGTGGGAGCGCGGCGACGAGGAGACGTTCCAGGCGGCGGCCGCCTGGACGGCGGGCGGCGATCCGCTGCGCCGGGTGCTCGGCGTGGACGTGCTCGCGCGGCTCGGCTTCCGGGACGGTGCGAAGCCGTTCGCCGCGCGGGCCGTGCCGTTGCTGCGGGAGCTGGCACGGGAGCCGGGGGGTGTGCCGGCGCCCCGGCCGGCAGGTGAACCGGCGCACGGGCCGGTGGACACGACGGTGGCCACCCGTGCGCGGCGGGCCCTGGGTCAGTACGAGGAGCCGACGGACGGCCCCGCGAACGAGGGTCCGTCCGGGGCCCGTTGACCGGGCGGGGCGGCCGGCCGTGGCCGGCCGCCCCGGGAGTCCGCCGTCAGGCGGCCCGGCGTCCGCGTCCGGGCGCGCTGCCGCGGCCGGTGCCACCGGCGCGGCCGGCCCCGGCTCCGCGGCCGGTAGCGCCCGCTCCGCCGGCGCCGCCGCGTCCGGCGCCGCCGCGTCCGGCGCCGCCGCGCGGGGCGCCCGCGCCCTGCGCCGCCGCGGCGCCCGTACCGGCACCGGAACCGCCACGCCGTCCGCGGCCGCGACTGCCCGAGCGGACGGTGCCGCCCGTGCCCGTGCCTGCGGCCGAACCGCCGCCGCGCGTGCGCGGCTTGGGCTGCGTCGGCTGCGGTACCTCGATGACGACCGCTATGCCCGACGGCTCGCGGGCCCCCGTGATGCGGGAGAGCTCCTCGTCACTGGACTTGATCCGGGTGGTCCGGGGCGCGATGCCCGCGTCGGCCATCAGCCGGGTCATCTCCCGCTTCTCCTCGGGCAGTACCAGGGTGACGACGCTTCCTGACTCACCGGCGCGGGCCGTACGCCCGCCGCGGTGGAGGTAGTCCTTGTGGTCGGTCGGCGGGTCCACGTTGACGACCAGGTCGAGGTCGTCGATGTGGATGCCCCGGGCCGCCACGTTCGTCGCGACGAGCGCGGTGACCTGTCCGGTCTTGAACTGGTCCAGGGTCCGGTTGCGCTGCGGCTGGGACCGGCCTCCGTGCAGGGCGGCGGCCCGCACGCCGCTGGCCAGGAGCCGCTTGGCGAAGCGGTCGGCCGCGCGCTTGGTGTCCACGAACATGATCACCCGGCCGTCGCGGGCGGCGATGCGGGTGGCGACGGCCTTCTTCTCCGTCTCGTCCGCCACGTGCAGCACGTGGTGCTCCATGGTAGTGACGGCACCGGCGGACGGGTCGACCGAGTGCACGACCGGGTCGGTGAGGAACATCTTGACCAGCCGGTCGATGTTCTTGTCGAGGGTCGCCGAGAACAGCATCCGCTGCCCGTCCGGCTCGACCTGCTTGAGCAGGGCGACGACCTGCGGCATGAAGCCCATGTCCGCCATCTGGTCGGCCTCGTCCAGGACGGTGATCGCGACCTGGTCGAGCCGGCAGTCACCGCGTTCGATGAGGTCCTTGAGCCGCCCGGGGGTGGCCACGAGTACCTCGGCGCCACGGCGCAGGGCCCCGGACTGCCTGCTGATGGACATGCCGCCCACGACGGTGGCCACACGCAGGTTCACGGAGGTCGCGTACGGCGTCAGCGCGTCGGTCACCTGCTGGGCCAGCTCCCGGGTGGGTACGAGGACCAGGGCCAGCGGGGCGTGCGGCTCGGAGCGTCGGCCGGCGGTACGGGCCAGCAGTGCCAGGCCGAAGGCCAGGGTCTTGCCGGAGCCGGTGCGGCCGCGGCCGAGGATGTCCCGGCCCGCCAGCGAGTTCGGCAGGGTGGCGCCCTGGATCGGGAAGGGGTCGGTGACGCCCTGCGCGGCGAGGGTCTTCAGCAGCGCGGCGGGCATGTCCAGGTCGGCGAACGCCTCGACGCCGGGCAGGGCGGGGGTCATGGTCTCCGGCAGGGCGAATTCGCCGCCCTGCTGGGCCGCGGGCCTGCGCCGGGCCGGCGCCTTGCCTGTTCCTCGGGGGTTCGCCTGTGCCCGGTCCGTTCCGCGTCCCCGTGCGGGGCGGTTGCGGGTCGGTCGGTCCTGGCGTTCGGAGCGGGTCATACGGAATTGCCCTCCTGGGGGATTCCTGGGGTTACTGCCGACTGCTGCGGACTGCTTGATGTGCGCCCCAGGATGCAAGCACAGAGCAGGTGTCCCGGAAAGGGAGCCAACCGGGAGGGTGAGCCGAAAACAGCACAAACCGGGGCCCGCACCTTCTCGGTGCGGGCCCCGGCTGCGAGGTACGCGTCCGGCAATCAGGCCGGGACGATGTTCTCCGCCTGCGGGCCCTTCTGGCCCTGCGTGACGTCGAAGGAGACCTTCTGGCCCTCCTGGAGCTCACGGAAGCCCTGGGTGGCGATGTTGGAGTAGTGGGCGAAGACGTCGGCGCCGCCGCCGTCCTGCTCGATGAAGCCGAAGCCCTTTTCCGAGTTGAACCACTTCACGGTTCCAGTAGCCATGTCATTCTCCTAAAAGAGGTGCAGTGCCGAGAATCCGCACTTCACGGATTCCAAGTCGCCGCATTGAGCCCCATCCGGAGAAAGCCGGAAAACAATAAAGCGCCTGAGGAGGGTTCCCGTCAGGCGCACATAAAGTTCATGGGTACCAAAACTGCAACGGGACAACCGTAGCACGTTCTTCCGGCGGGCGGCAGGACAGGCTCCCTCCGCCGCGCGGCGGACTTCGCTGACCAGGGGGTACGAGGCGCCGTTCCCGGCGGGTTCCGGAAAGGTTCCCCTGGGCTTTTCCCGGAGTTCCCCGCAGGGCTGAGTGTCCCCGGCCGTGCGGTGGATCGCGGCCGCCGGGGAGGTTCTCCGCCCGGGTTTCCGCCGGAGTACCGCACCCGCCGGAACAGCCGCCCCTGCGGTGGCGGACGGTGCCGCCCCGGGACACGGCCGCCGGGCGGGTGAACCCCGGCCGCACCGGCGCAGGGACCCACCAGGCCGGCGGGAGGGGGTCACATCTCGCGTACCGGGCTGTCGTCGGCGGCCCTGCGCAGGGTGCGCAGCGGGTGGCCGGGACGCCAGACCTGTACGACGAGGTCGTCACCGTCCATGGCGGTACGGACCACCTCGTCCGGCTCGGCGCTGAAGAGGAGGAACGGCTCCGGGGGTGTCACCTCCTCGGCGAAGCGGGCCCGGACGCCGGGGTCGGTCACCTTGACCGCCCGGCCGGAGATCCGGACGTCTCCGTCGGCCATGGTGGCGTCGGGCCCCGGGTTGGCCTGGAGCGCGAAGCGTGGGTCGCGCAGCAGGTCCACGGCCTTGCGGGAGTTCGGCATCATGCCGAGCCACAGGTGGTCCAGGCGGAACTCCACCTCCAGACCGGTGACGCGGGGCGAGCCGTCCTTGCGGACGGTGGCCAGGACGTGGTGCTTGTACTGCTGGAAGCGTTTCCGCACCGTGTCGGCGAAGACGGGTTCGGCCGCGTGGAAGTCGTGCCAGGAACTCGGTGTCATGGGCGCCATGAAACCCTGTGACGCCGGCACCCCCGGCCGGGTACGGCGGGCGTTCCGCCGGCGTCACCGGATCGGACGCCGTCCGCCCGTGGGTGCCGGCCGGGTGCCCGGCGGCGAGTGCCCGAGGGCTGTCCGGCAGTCCCCGGTGGATCGGCGTGCGGCGTCGGATGCGGTGGTTCGCACGGCGGAGGGACGTCCGCATACGGGAGGTGCAGGGACCTTCCCACGACGCGGCGAGGGACCGTAGCCGTCGTCGCGGTCCCGCCGCGCATCGCGGGACAACCCTCACGGGACCGTCCTCGGGGCGGCCGCGCCCCCGGGTCCGCCGCCCTTGCCCGCGTTCGCTATCTTGATCGCCGCCGCCCCCGCGGCTCCTCCTCCCCGCCCCCGAACGAAGGAGCCGGCCATGGAGGCCGCCCCCACCGCGTGCTACCGCCACCCGTCGTACGAGACGTACGTGCGCTGCACGCGCTGCGACCGCTACATGTGTCCCGACTGCATGCGGGAGGCCGCTGTGGGACATCACTGCGTGGAGTGCGTGCGGGAGGGGCAGCGGTCGGTCCGTCAGGCCCGCTCCGTGTTCGGCGGCGCGGTACCGCGGGCCGCGACGCCCCTGGTGACGTACGCACTGATAGGGGTCAACGTCGTCGCCTACCTCGTCCAGGTGGTGGTGGCCGGGACGGTGGACCGGTTCGGGATGCTGGGTGCGGCGCTGACCGACCCGGCGGGCGCGCAGTACTACTACAGGGGTGACACCTTCCCCGGTTTCGATCTGGTCGGTGTGGCCGGCGGTGAGTGGTACCGGCTGCTCACCGGCGGGTTCCTGCACCAGGCGCCGGACGCGTCGTTCGGCGTGATGCACCTGATCTTCAACATGTTCGCGCTCTGGAACGTGGGCCGGGCGGTCGAGGGCCGGCTCGGCCGGGCGCGGTACCTGGCGCTGTACCTGCTGTCCGTGCTGGGCGGTTCGGTGCTGGTGTACGTGCTCGCGCCGGACACCCTGACGGTCGGCGCCTCGGGTGCGGTCTTCGGTCTGGGCGCGGCGTACTACGTCATCAGCCGGCGCCTGGGCCACGACATGCAGCCGGTCAATCGGTTCATGGTCGTGCTGCTGCTGTGGATGGTCGTCTCCGCCGCGGTCACGTCGTGGCAGGGCCATCTCGGCGGGCTGCTGACGGGTGGGCTGGTGACGTACGCGCTCGCCTACGCTCCGGCGAGGCTGCGGACCTCGGTGGCGCAGCTGGCCGGCGGGGCGGTCCTGCTGGTGGTGCTGGCGCTGGTGGTGACGGTGAGGACGGCCGCGCTGACGGGCGCCGCCTGACGGTCCGCGGGGCTGCGCCGGCGGGAGCGCGCTCCTCCCGCGGGGGCGGCCGTCCGGTGGACCGGGCCGGGAGGTCACGGCCGGGGGCCGTGCCGGTGCCCCGGACACGCCACGGCGCCCGCCCTGGTCCGGTCGGGGACGAGGCGGGCGCCGTGTTCAGTTCCGTACGCCGTTGTACGGGACGTCGTGTGCCGTGATCAGACCGTCAGGGAACGGTCCGTCGGGCGGATCGGGGCCGGCAGCGCGCTGGCGCCGGTGAGGTAGCGGTCCACGCCGCGTGCCGCGGAGCGGCCCTCGGCGATGGCCCACACGATGAGGGACTGGCCACGGCCCGCGTCACCGGCGACGTAGACGCCGTCGACGTTGGTCGCGTAGTCCTCGTCGCGTGCGATGTTACCGCGCGCGTCGAGGTCGAGGCCGAACTGCTGGACCAGGCCGTTGGCCTGGTCGGTGCCGGTGAAGCCCATGGCCAGGGTGACGAGCTGGGCCGGGATGACCCGCTCGGTGCCGGCCTTCTGCTCCAGCTTGCCGTCCTTGAACTCCACCTCGACGAGGTGCAGGGACTGGACGTTGCCGTCCTCGTCGCCCTCGAAGTGGGTGGTCGAGACGGAGTAGAGCCGGTCACCGCCCTCCTCGTGCGCGGAGGTCACCTTGTAGAGCATCGGGAAGGTCGGCCAGGGCTGGTCGGCGTTACGGTCCTCGCCCGGCCTCGGCATGATCTCCAGCTGGGTGACGGAGGCCGCGCCCTGCCGGTGGGCGGTGCCGACGCAGTCCGCTCCGGTGTCGCCGCCGCCGATGACGACGACGTGCTTGCCCTCGGCGGTGATCGGGGAGACCGTCAGGTCGCCCTCCTGCACCTTGTTGGCGAGCGGGAGGTACTCCATCGCGAAGTGCACGCCGTTCAGCTCGCGGCCCGGTACGGGCAGGTCGCGGGAGACGGTGGCGCCGGCGGCGATGACGATCGAGTCGTAGCGGCGGCGCAGCTTCGCCGCGTCGATGTCACGGCCGACCTCGGTCTCGGTGCGGAACTTGGTGCCCTCCGCGCGCATCTGCTCGATGCGGCGGTTGATGTGCGACTTCTCCATCTTGAACTCGGGGATGCCGTAGCGGAGCAGGCCGCCGATGCGGTCGGCACGCTCGTAGACGACGACCGTGTGGCCGGCCCGGGTGAGCTGCTGGGCGGCGGCCAGTCCGGCCGGGCCGGAGCCGATGACGGCGACGGTCTTGCCGGAGAGGCGCTCGGGCGGCTGCGGGGTGACGTCTCCGCTGTCCCAGGCCTTGTCGATGATGGAGACTTCGACGTTCTTGATCGTGACGGCGGGCTGGTTGATGCCGAGGACGCACGCCGACTCGCAGGGAGCGGGGCACAGCCGCCCGGTGAACTCCGGGAAGTTGTTCGTGGCGTGCAGGCGCTCGGAGGCGGCGGACCAGTCCTCGCGGTAGGCGTAGTCGTTCCACTCGGGGATGAGGTTTCCGAGGGGACAGCCGTTGTGGCAGAACGGGATGCCGCAGTCCATGCAGCGGCCGGCCTGCTTGCTGATGATCGGGAGCAGCGAACCGGGAACGTAGACCTCGTTCCAGTCCTTGACGCGCTCGCCGACGGGACGGGTCCTGGCGACCTCGCGTCCGGTGGTCAGGAAGCCCTTGGGGTCAGCCATTGGTCGCCGCCTCCATCATCTTCTCGGTGGTCTCCTGCTCGGAGAGACCGGCGAGCTCAGCGGCGTCCTTGGCGGCGAGCACTGCCTTGTAGGTGGACGGGATGATCTTGCTGAACCGGGTCACCGCGGTGTCCCAGTCGGACAGCAGCTTCTCGGCGACCGTGGAGGCGGTCTCCTCCTGGTGGCGGCGCACGACGGCGTGCAGCCACTGCTTGTCGGTGTCGTCGAGGGGCTGGACGGCGCCGAGGTTGCCGGTGTTGACGTTGCGGGGGTCGAGGTCGATGACGTACGCGATGCCGCCCGACATGCCCGCGGCGAAGTTGCGTCCGGTCTCGCCGAGGACGACGGCGTGGCCGCCGGTCATGTACTCGCAGCCGTGGTCGCCCACGCCTTCGGAGACGACGGTGGCACCGGAGTTGCGGACGCAGAAGCGCTCGCCGGTCCGGCCGCGGAGGAAGACCTCGCCGCCGGTCGCCCCGTAGGCGATGGTGTTGCCCGCGATGGTGGAGTACTCGGCGAGGTGGTCGGCGCCGCGGTCCGGGCGGACGACGACCCGTCCGCCGGAGAGGCCCTTGCCGACGTAGTCGTTGGCGTCGCCCTCCAGGCGCAGGGTGATCCCGCGCGGGACGAACGCTCCGAAGGACTGGCCGGCGGAGCCCGTGAAGGTGATGTCGATGGTGTCGTCGGGCAGGCCGGCGCCACCGAACTTCTTGGTGACCTCGTGGCCGAGCATGGTGCCGACGGTCCGGTTGATGTTGCGGATGGCGATCTGGGCGCGGACGGGCTGGGCCGTCTCGGCGCTGTCGGCGCCGAGGGCGTCGGCGGCGAGCTTGATCAGCTCGTTGTCGAGCGCCTTGGCCAGGCCGTGGTCCTGTGCGGCGATCTGGTGGCGGACGGCACCCTCGGGGAGTTCCGGCACGTGGAAGAGGGGCTCCAGGTCGAGGCCCTGGGCCTTCCAGTGCGTGACGGCCCGCTCGGTGTCGAGGAGTTCGGCGTGGCCGACGGCCTCCTCGATGGTGCGGAAGCCGAGCTCGGCGAGGATCTCGCGGACCTCTTCGGCGATGAACTCGAAGAAGTTGACGATGTATTCGGCCTTGCCGGAGAACCGGTCGCGCAGGACCGGGTTCTGGGTGGCGATGCCGACCGGGCAGGTGTCCAGGTGGCAGACGCGCATCATGACGCAGCCGGAGACGACGAGCGGCGCGGTCGCGAAACCGAACTCCTCGGCGCCCAGCAGTGCGGCGATGACCACGTCGCGGCCCGTCTTGAGCTGGCCGTCGGTCTGGACGACGATGCGGTCGCGCAGGCCGTTGAGGAGCAGGGTCTGCTGGGTCTCGGCGAGGCCGAGCTCCCAGGGGCCGCCCGCGTGCTTGAGCGAGGTGAGCGGGGACGCGCCCGTGCCGCCGTCGTGGCCGGAGATGAGGACGACGTCCGCGTGGGCCTTGGAGACTCCGGCGGCGACCGTTCCGACGCCGACCTCGGAGACCAGCTTCACGTGGATGCGGGCCGCCGGGTTGGCGTTCTTCAGGTCGTGGATCAGCTGGGCCAGGTCCTCGATGGAGTAGATGTCGTGGTGCGGCGGGGGCGAGATCAGGCCGACACCGGGGGTGGAGTGCCGGGTCTTGGCGACCCACGGGTACACCTTGTGGCCGGGCAGCTGGCCGCCCTCGCCGGGCTTGGCGCCCTGCGCCATCTTGATCTGGATGTCGTCCGCGTTGACGAGGTACTCGCTGGTCACGCCGAAGCGGCCGGAGGCGACCTGCTTGATGGACGAGCGGCGGGCCGGGTCGTACAGCCGTTCCGCGTCCTCGCCGCCCTCGCCGGTGTTGGACTTGCCGCCCAGCTGGTTCATGGCGATGGCGAGGGTCTCGTGCGCCTCCTGGGAGATGGAGCCGTACGACATGGCGCCGGTGGAGAAGCGCTTGACGATGTCGGAGACGGGCTCGACCTCGTCGAGGGGCACCGGTGTCCGGCCGGACCTGAAGCCGAACAGGCCGCGGAGCGTCATGAGGCGCTCGGACTGCTCGTCGACCCGGCCGGTGTACTTCTTGAAGATGTCGTACCGGCGGTTGCGGGTGGCGTGCTGGAGGCGGAAGACCGTCTCCGGGTCGAACAGGTGGGGCTCGCCCTCGCGGCGCCACTGGTACTCGCCGCCGATCTCCAGCGCGCGGTGCGAGGCGGAGATGCCGGAGGCGGGGTACGCCTTGGCGTGGCGGGCGGCCACCTCCTTGGCGACGACGTCGAGTCCGGCGCCGCCGATCTTGGTGGCGGTGCCGTTGAAGTACTGGGCGACGAAGGCCTCTTCGAGGCCGACGGCCTCGAAGACCTGCGCGCCGCGGTAGGAGGCGACGGTGGAGATGCCCATCTTGGACATGACCTTCAGGACGCCCTTGCCGAGGGCGTGGATGAGGTTGCGGATGGCCTGTTCGGGCTCGATGCCCTCGATGAACGTGCCGGCGCGGACGAGGTCCTCGACGGACTCCATCGCCAGGTACGGGTTGACGGCGGCGGCGCCGTAGCCGATGAGCAGGGCGACGTGGTGGACCTCGCGGACGTCCCCGGCCTCGACGAGCAGGCCCACCTGGGTGCGCTGCTTGGTGCGGATGAGGTGGTGGTGGACGGCCGAGGTGAGCAGCAGCGAGGGGATCGGCGCGTGCTCGGCGTCGGAGTGCCGGTCGGACAGGACGATGAGGCGGGCGCCGTCCTCGATGGCGGTGTCGACCTCGGTGCAGATCGTCTCGATGCGGGCGGCGAGGGCGTCGCCTCCCCCGCCGACCCGGTAGAGGCCGGCCAGGGTGACGGCCTTGAGGCCCGGCATGTCGCCGTCGGCGTTGATGTGTATGAGCTTGGCCAGCTCGTCGTTGTCGATGACCGGGAAGGGCAGGGCGACGTTGCGGCAGGTCGCCGCGGTCGGCTCCAGGATGTTGCCCTGGGGGCCCAGCGTGGAGCGCAGCGAGGTGACGAGTTCCTCGCGGATGGCGTCCAGCGGGGGGTTGGTGACCTGGGCGAACAGCTGGGTGAAGTAGTCGAAGAGCAGCCGGGGGCGCTCGGAGAGGGCGGCGATCGGGGAGTCGGTGCCCATGGAGCCGAGGGGTTCGCCGGCGGTGCGGGCCATCGGGGCGATGAGGACGCGGAGCTCTTCCTCGGTGTAGCCGAAGGTCTGCTGGCGGCGGGTGACGGAGGCGTGGGTGTGGACGATGTGCTCGCGCTCGGGGAGGTCCTCGAGCTCGATCTCGCCGGTCTCCAGCCATTCCTCGTACGGCTTCTCGGCGGCCAGGGACGCCTTGATCTCGTCGTCCTCGATGATGCGGTGCTCGACGGTGTCGACGAGGAACATCCGGCCCGGCTGCAGCCGGCCCTTGCGGACGACCTTGGCGGGGTCGATGTCCAGGACGCCCACCTCGGAGGAGAGGACGACGAGGCCGTCGTCGGTGACCCAGTAGCGGCCGGGGCGCAGGCCGTTGCGGTCGAGGACCGCGCCGACCTGGGTCCCGTCGGTGAAGGTGACACAGGCCGGGCCGTCCCAGGGCTCCATCATCGTGGAGTGGTACTGGTAGAAGGCGCGGCGGGCCGGGTCCATGGAGGCGTGGTTCTCCCACGCCTCGGGGACCATCATCAGCACCGAGTGCGGCAGGGAGCGGCCGCCGAGGTGGAGCAGCTCCAGGACCTCGTCGAAGGACGCGGAGTCGGAGGCGTCGGGGGTGCAGACGGGGAAGATCCGGTCGAGCCGGGCCTCTCCGAAGAGGCGGGAGGCGAGCTGGGACTCGCGGGCCCTCATCCAGTTGCGGTTGCCCTTGACCGTGTTGATCTCGCCGTTGTGCGCGACGAAGCGGTACGGGTGGGCGAGCGGCCAGCTCGGGAAGGTGTTGGTGGAGAAGCGGGAGTGGACCAGGGCGATCGCGGTGGCGAAGCGGCGGTCGGAGAGGTCGGGGAAGAACGGCTCCAGCTGTCCGGTGGTGAGCATGCCCTTGTAGACGATCGTGCGGGCGGAGAGCGAGGGGAAGTACACCCCGGCCTCACGCTCGGCGCGCTTGCGCAGGACGAACGCCTTGCGGTCCAGGGCGATGCCGGTGCTGGTGCCGTCGGCGACGACCAGCTGGCGGAATTCCGGCATCACGGCGCGGGCGCCCTTGCCGAGGATGTCCGGGGTGACCGGGACCTGACGCCAGCCGAGGACGTCGAGTCCCTCTTCGGCGGCGATCTTCTCGATGCGCCGGACGGCCTGGGCGGAGTCGTCCGCGGGCAGGAAGGCGATACCGACGGCGTACGAGCCGGCCTCGGGGAGCTCGAACGCGACCGTCTCGCGGAGGAAGGCGTCCGGGACCTGAAGAAGGATGCCGGCGCCGTCACCCGAGTCGGGCTCGGATCCGGTGGCGCCGCGGTGTTCGAGGTTGCGCAGTACGGTCAGCGCCTGCTCGACCAGCTCATGGCTGGCCACACCGGTCAGAGTGGCCACGAACCCGACGCCGCAGGCGTCGTGCTCGTTACGGGGGTCGTACATCCCCTGCTGAACGGGGCGACCGTCCATGGGCGACCAGGCGTCGGAACGCATCGGCTCTCCCGTCGTCGTCGTGGCATGTGCTGTGCCGAGGGACGACGTTGGCCCTCTGCGAAATTTCGTGCAGGTTACATGATGGAACGCTTCTCAGAAAGCGGATAGGCCGCTCCAACATGCGGACACCACGGAGTCGTGGCGGCGGTGGTTCATGATCGGAAGGATCCTGATCGGATCACCGTCCGGAGGGGACCGCAGAGAGCAGGCGTCGTTGCCTGCGGTGTCTGAGGCTCTTGCCCCGCGGTCACCGAATTGAAACCGCCGGGTAACGACTACTTATGTGCAGTCCTGCATAGCGTCTCATTTTACGGCCGCCCGGCCGGTCCGCCCAGGGATCCGCGTCACGACGTACGTCACACCGGGATCAACACCGCAGGACGCTCCATGCTTCCGGCCGCCGCTCCGGGCGCTCTCAGCTTCCGACCGCCACCCCGAAGAGGGTGCCCAGACCGTAGGTGAGCGCTGCCGCCGCCCCGCCGAGCACGAGCTGGCGCAGTCCGCTGAACCACCAGCTGCGGGCCGTCACCCTGGCCACCAGGGCGCCGCAGGCGAAGAGGCCGATCAGTGCGAGCAGCACGGCGGGCCACAGCGCGGAGGCGCCGAGCAGGTACGGCAGGACGGGCAGCAGGGCGCCCAGCGCGAAGGCGCCGAAGGAGGAGACGGCCGCGACGAGCGGGGAGGGCAGATCGCCCGGGTCGATGCCGAGCTCCTCGCGGGCGTGGATCTCCAGCGCCTGTTCGGGGTCCTTCGACAGCTGGCGCGCGACCTCCTGGGCGAGCGCGGGCTCGACGCCCCGGGACTCGTACAGCTCGGCGAGCTCCCGCATCTCGTCCTTGGGGTGCTTGCGCAGCTCGCGCCGTTCGACGTCGAGTTCGGCCTCGACGAGTTCGCGCTGGGAGGCGACGGAGGTGTACTCGCCTGCCGCCATGGAGAAGGCGCCCGCGGCCAGCCCGGCCAGGCCCGTGATGACGATCGTCCGGTGGGAGACCGCTCCGCCGGCGACGCCGGTCATGAGGGCGAGGTTGGAGACCAGGCCGTCCATGGCACCGAAGACCGCCGGGCGCAGCCAGCCGCCGTTCACGTCGCGGTGGGTGTGATTGTCGCGGTGCGCCTCGTGCAGTACGGCGTCGGTCTCGATGATGGCCACAGCTCTCTCCTTCTCCGGAACGGGCTCTTCGCGTTCCGCCCCCGCTCGATCCTCGAAAGTACGCACGAAAAGGGCCTCCCGCCAGCAAGGAAGGCCGTACTTACCTGCCTCGGCGACCGTCCTGCGGGCGTCAGCCGTGTGGCCGCTTTCCCGCCGGATCGGGCTCGCGCGGAGCCTCGCGTGGAACGGATCGCACAGGCGGTGGACCGCCGGGGGCGAACGAAGGGTCGACGCGATGGAGCTGATGACGGGCAGTGCGGTGGGGCCGCCCTCGGGCAGCGCGCCTGGGGGCACGGCCGACCGGGCGCGGGGCGCACTGCTGGGGCTCGCGGTGGGGGACGCGCTCGGTGCCCCGGCGGAGAACCTGCGGCCGTCCGAGATCCGGCGCCGCTGGGGGCGCATCGAGGGCTTCGTGAGCGACGACCCGGCGGGGACGGACGACACGGAGTACGCGATCTTCTCGGGGCTGCTCCTGGCCCGGCACGGTTCGGCGCTGACCGTGTCCCACGTGGAACGGGCCTGGCACCACTGGATCGCCGACCTGGACGAGGGCCCGTTCCGGGGGGCCGGTTTCAGCGAGCGCGGCACGCTGGAGAACCTGCGCAGGGGGCTGGCGGCACCGATCTCGGCGCAGCACCGGCACGCGTGGAGCGACGGGCTCGCGATGCGGGCGGCGCCGTTCGGCGTCTTCGCGGCGGGGCGGCCGGCGGAGGCGGCCCGGCTGGTGGCGGTGGACGGGCGGGTCAGTCACGAGGGCGAGGGGATCTACGGGGGTCAGGCGGTCGCGGCGGGGGTGGCGGCCGCCATGGTGGGGTCCGGGCTGGCGTCGGTGATCGCCGCCGCGCTGTCGGTCGTGCCGATGGACTCGTGGACGGCCCGTTCGCTGCGGCGCGCGGTGACGGCCGCGCAGCGTGCGTACCCGGACCGGCTGACCGCGGAGCGCGCGGTGCGCTCCGCCGTGGTGATCGGCGGTTACCCGTGGACGGACCTGGCCCCGGAGGCGGTGGGACTGGCGTTCGGGGCGCTCACGGCGGCGCGCGGCGACTTCCGTACGGCGGTCCTGACGGCCGTGAACATGGGGCGGGACGCCGACACGACGGCGGCGGTCGCCGGAGCGCTGGCCGGGGCGCTGCACGGGGCCTCGGCGATTCCCCGGGACTGGGCGTCGGCCGTGGGCCCGGTGCGGGGCAGCTGTCTGCCGTCCATGCGGGGCTACCACGTGCTGGACATCGCGGAGCTGCTCACCCCGGACGACGACGGCGGCGACGCGGCCGGCGGGCCGGTCCCCGTCGGCGGGGAGGCCGGACGATGACCGCCGCGCACCGGCCCGCGGACGGCCCCGTCCGGGAGGCCTCCACCGGCTCGCCGTCCGCCGGCCTCGTCGGCCTTCGCGTCGCCGCGGAGCGGGCCCTCGGTCCCGGGCCGGACCGTACGGCCGGGGCGCGGGCCGGGGAGCGGCGGCGCCCGGCCCCCGGCCGGCAGGCACGCGTCGAGGGGCTGCTGCTCGGGCTGGCGGCCGGGGATGCGGCCGGCTGGCCCGCCGCCCGGCACCGGGCGGCGCGGATGCCCGAATGGACCCGGCGGCTCACCCGGGAGCTGGACACCTTCGCGGAGCAGAACGCGACGACGACCCTGCCGGTGCCCATCGCGCTCAACCAGCCGCCCGAACCGCTGCGGCTCGGGCCCTCCGACGACGCCGAGTGGGCCGCGTTCGCCGCCCGTACGGTGCTGGCCGCCGCCGCCGACCACGCACCCGGCCTCTCCCCCGGCCACCGGATGCGGGACGCGATCGACCGCTCGTGGAACGCCCTGGCCGCCGAGGTGGCCGCCGCCGGCGCCCGGGCCCCCGAGGTCGAGTCCGCGGTCCTGCCCCTGCGGGCCCGGATCTCCGTACGGGCGGGGCTCGGCAATCTGGCGGCCGGGCTGCGCCCTCCGGCCACCGGACACGACAATCCGCACTACTTCGACGACGCGGCCTGCGTCCGGGCCGCCGTCCTCGCGGTGGTGCACCCGGGTGACCCCTCGGCCGCAGCGGGGCTCGCCGAGTTCGACGCCCGGTACACCCAGGACGGTGACGGGGTGCACGGCGCCCGGGCGGTCGCCGCCGCGATCGCCGAGTCCCTGGCCGGGGCGGACGTCGACACCGTGGTGAACGCGGCGCTCGACTTGCTGCCCGAGGGCACCGAGATCGCCCGCAACGCCGTCCACGCGGTGCGGCTGGCCCGGGAGTTCGCGGGTGAGGCGGCCGGCGCCTTCGCCCTCGTCCCCGTCCTGGAGCACCAGATCGTCGACCACGTCTACAGCTACGGCATCGCCGCGGCCGAGACCGTGCCCGTCGCCCTCGCCCTGACCGCCGCGGCCCGGGGCGACATCGCGCAGGCAGTCCCCGCGGCGGCCTGCCTGTCCCGGGTCGCCGACTCCGCTCCCGCCCTGGCCGGGGCGCTGACCGGCGCTCTGGGCGGGATCGGCGCCGTCCCCGCGGGCTGGCGGGAGGCCTGCCGCACGCTGGCGGGATGCGCGCTGCCCCGGCTCGCCGGGACCGACCTCGTGGAACTCGCCGGACTGCTGGCAGCCACGGAACCAGCCTCCCCGGGTGGACAATTCCGGCATGACACCCAAAACGCCCGCACCGTTCGCAGCAGGCACGATCACCACGGCGCTCACGCTCGATGACCGGATCACCGGAGCGCTCGTCGGCGCGGCCGTGGGCGACGCGCTCGGCGGACCCGTCGAGGGCTGGACCCCGGAGCAGATCGCCGAGCGCCACGGTGGCCGCGTGACCGGCGTCGTCGGCCCCTGGCACGGGGACGACTGGCGTACCGCGCGCCCCATCGCCCCGTACCACAAGGGCGACGGGCACGTCACCGACGACACCCTGATGACGCACGCGCTGGTCCGGGTCTACGGCACGGTCCGCGACCACCTCGACGCGTACGACGTGGCCGACCACCTCGTTCCGGACCTGATGTCACGGCCCCGGTGGATCCCCGAGCTGGAGGCGGAGGCGCTCCCCCTGCAGCGGATCTTCCTCGCCGAGAAGTGGATCGTCACACGGCTGCACTACGGCCACGCCGACCCCCGCGAGGCGGGCTCCGGGAACATCGTCAACTGCGGGGCCGCGATGTACATGTCCCCGGTGGGCCTGGTGAACGCCGCCCACCCCGAGGCGGCGTACGCGGAGGCGCTGGACGTGGCCGGCGCCCACCAGTCCTCGTACGGGCGCGAGGCGGCCGGGGTGCTCGCCGCCGCCGTCGCCGCCGCCTGCACGCCCGGCGCCACGCCCACCTCCGTCGTCGAGACCTGCCTGACGCTCGCCAAGGACGGCACCCGGTCGGCGATCGAAGCGGTGTGCGAAACGGCGCAGCGCCACACCGACTTCGAGTCCGCGCTGGCCCCGCTCCGCGCCGCCGTCGCCCCGTTCGACACCGTCGGCCCGCACTACCGCGAGCCCTGCCTCGGCGCCCGCCGCCCCTCCCGGCTGCACGCGATCGAGGAACTGCCGGTCGCGCTGGGCATGCTGCTCGTCGGCGGGGGCGACTACCGGCACACGGTCCTCGGCTCGGTCAACTACGGGCGCGACTGCGACTCGATCGCCACGATGAGCGGCGCCCTCGCGGGCGCCCTGCACGGCGAGCGGGCGGTCCCCGCGGTCTGGGCGAAGACGGTGGCCGAGGCCAGCCGCCTGGACCTGCACGCCCCCGCACGGACCCTGGCGGAGGTGGCCCGCGAGATCTTCGGACGCGACACGGCCCGGCGCCGCGCGCACGAGGCGGCGTTCACGTCACTGACGGGCGAGCGGTGACCGTCCGGCTGACGTGGGTGCAGCCCGAAGACCTGGTGGGGCACGAACTGCGGCAGGCCGCGCAGGACGGCCGCGACGCCGGGGACATCGCGCGCCGCTGGTACGCGGCCGGCGGCGGCCCGGCCCCGGATCGCGCGGGCGCCTCGTCTCCTCCCGCGCCGGCCCGGCTGCGCGCCCTCGCCGAGCGGCTGCTCGACGAACTCGCGGAGCTGGCCGGCCCGGCGGCGGACGACGAGCCGACCGGTCTGGCCGCCGTCCGGGCCGCCTGCCCGCGCTGGCCGGCGCCCCGCACCCGAGCCGTGTCCCTCGACCCCGAACGGCTGCACGCCGCCTGGCTCGGCCGTGCCGTCGGCTGCCTGCTCGGGAAGCCCGTCGAGAAGCTGCCGCTCGACGGCATCCGCGCGCTGGCCCGCGCCACCGGCAACTGGCCGCTCACCACCTGGTTCACCGCCCGGGGACTGCCCGCCGAACTGGCCGCCGCGCACCCGTGGAACCGGCGCTCGGCCCCCACCTCCCTCGCCGAGAACATCGACGGCATGCCGGAGGACGACGACCTGAACTTCCCGTTGCTCACCGTGCTCCTGCTCCAGCGGTACGGGCACGGGTTCAGCACGGCCGACCTCGCCCGGCTCTGGCTCGACGAGCTCCCGGCCGGCCGCGTCTTCACCGCCGAGCGCATCGCCTACCGCAATCTGCTGGACGGCATCGAACCGCCTGAGACCGCCCGCCACCGCAACCCGTTCCGCGAATGGATCGGCGCCCAGATCCGGGCCGACGTGCACGGCTGGACCCACCCGGCGGACCCGGCGGCGGCCGCGGCGCAGGCCCACCGCGACGCGGTGCTCACCCACACGGCCAACGGGGTCTACGGCGCGATGTTCACGGCCGCCGCGCTCGCCGAGGCGGCCGGTGGCGAGACGGACGTCCACGGCTGCCTGGCCGCCGGCCTGCGGGTGGTGCCGCCGCGCTCCCGGTACGCGCGAGCGGTGCGCCTCGGCATCGGGACTGCTCGCGCCGAACGGGACTTCGACGTGGTCGTGGACCGGCTCCACGCGGTGTACGCGCCCACCCACCACTGGGTGCACGTCCTGCCCAACGCGGCGTTGCTGGCCGCCGCCCTCACCCACGCGGACGGTGACTTCGGCCGCTCCGTCTGCCACGCGGTGTCCGGCGGCTGGGACACCGACTCCAACGGGGCGACGGCCGGATCGCTCGCGGGGCTGCTCGCCGGACGGCCCTCCGCGCTGCCCGCCCACTGGACCGCGCCCCTCAAGAACCGGCTCGCCACGTCCGTGGGCGGCTTCGGCTCCCTCGGCTTCGACACCCTCGCCGAACTGACCTATCAGGAGGTACACCGCCCATGACCGCGATCGCGGTGCTCGGCAGCACCAACATGGACCTCGTCGCCTACGTCCCCCGGGCCCCCGCACGCGGGGAGACCGTCACCGGGCGGGAGCTGCGTACCGTTCCCGGCGGCAAGGGCGCCAACCAGGCCGTCGCCGCGGCCCGCGCGGGCGGCGACGTGCTGATGATCGGCGCCGTCGGCACCGACGAGTACGGTTCACGGCTCAGGACGAACCTGGTCCACGCCGGCGTGGACACGGACCTCCTGCACACCGCCGCGGGCCCCAGCGGGACCGCGCACGTCGTCGTCGACGACGAGGGCGCCAACTCGATCGTGGTGATCCCCGGCGCCAACGGCACCGTGACCTCCCTCGGCCCCGGTGAGACCGCCGCGATCGCCGCGGCGGACCTGCTCCTGCTCCAGCTGGAGCTTCCCCTCACCGCCGTCACCGAAGGGGCCCGGAGCGCCCGGTCCCGGGGCGTGCGGACGATCCTCACCCCCTCCCCCGTACAGCCCCTGCCGTCACAGCTGCTGGACTGCGTCGACCTGCTGGTCCCGAACGAGTTCGAGGCCGCGGCGCTCTCCGGGTGCGGGGAACCGCACGCGGCGGCGGAGATGCTGCTCCGGCAGGTCCCGGAGGTCGTGATCACGCTCGGCCCGAAGGGCTGCCTCTACGCGGCCAGGGACGCCGAGGCGGTCCTCTTCCCCGCCCCCGGGGTCACCGCCGTGGACACGACCGGCGCCGGCGACACCTTCGTCGGCACGCTGGCCGTGGCTCTCGGGGAGGGGCGCCCCATGCCCGAGGCGCTGGCATGGGCGTCGTCGGCCGCGGCCCTCTGCGTGCAGAGACCGGGCGCCTCCACGTCGATGCCGTACCGCAGCGAGATCGATGCCGCATGACTTCTCCGACGACACCGCAGCCCCTGGCCGGCCTGCGGGTGCTGGACCTCGCCACACTCTTCGCCGGGCCTCTCGCGGCCACGATGCTGGGTGACTTCGGGGCCGAGGTGATCAAGGTCGAGCATCCCCGCAGGCCCGATCCCGCACGCGGGCACGGTCCGGCGAAGGACGGCATCGGCCTGTGGTGGAAACTCCTCGGCCGGAACAAGCGCGCGCTGACCCTCGACCTGTCCGGCCCGGGCGGCCGGGACCTGCTGCTGCGCCTGGCCGAGGAGACCGACGTGATCGTCGAGAACTTCCGGCCGGGGACGCTGGAGCGCTGGGGCGTCGGCTGGGAGGAACTGCACGCCGTCAACCCCCGCCTGGTCCTGGCCAGGGTCACCGGCTTCGGCCAGCGCGGCCCGTACGCGCAGCGGCCGGGCTTCGGCACGCTCGCCGAGGCGATGAGCGGGTTCGCGGCCGTCACCGGCGAGCCGGACGGACCACCGACCCTCCCGCCGTTCGGGCTCGCCGACTCGATCGCCGCGCTCGCCACGGCGTACGCCGTGATGACGGCCCTCGCGGGACGTGACGCCACGGGGCTGGGCCAGGTGGTCGACATGGCGATCATCGAGCCGATCCTGATGGTGCTGGGGCCGCAGACGCTCTGGTACGACCAGCTCGGTTACGTCCAGCCCCGTACCGGCAACCGCTCCCGGAACAACGCCCCACGCAACACCTACCGCACCTCGGACGGCCACTGGGTGGCCGTCTCCACCTCCGCCCAGTCGGTCGCCGAGCGCGTCATGCGGCTGGTGGGCCGCCCCGAGCTGACCCGGGAGCCGTGGTTCGCCGCCGGGGCCACCCGGGCCGAGCACGCCGACGAGCTCGACGAGGCGGTGGGCCACTGGATCGCCCGGCGCACCCGGGAGGAGGTGGTGTCCGCGTTCGAGAAGGCGGAGGCGGCCGTCGCCCCGGTCCAGGACGTACGGGACGTGATGGAGGACCCCCAGTACCGGGCGCTGGGCACGATCACCGAGGTCGACGACCCCGAGCTGGGGCCGCTGAGGATGCAGAACGTGCTGTTCCGGCTCTCCCGGACGCCGGGGGCGATCCGCTGGGCGGGCCGGCCGCACGGCGCCGACACGGAGGAGATCCTGACGGAACTGGGCCTCACCGCGGCCCGGATCGCGGCGCTCCGGGCCGAGGGCGCCCTGTGAGCGTGAGCGCGGCGAGGCCGCGGACGGTGGCGCTGACCTGGCTGTACGTCCCGGGAGACCGGCCGGACGTGGTCCGCAAGGCGCTCGGGGCGGGCGCGGACGTGGTGATCGTCGACCTGGAGGACGCGGTGGCGCCCGACCGTAAGGAGTACGCGCGGGCGGCGACCGCGGAGCTCCTCGCGGACCCGGCAACGGCGGATCCGGCGGCGGTGCCGGTCCATGTCCGGGTGCACGGCGAGGACGACGTGACGGCCCTGGCGGGTCTGCCCGGGCTCGCCGGGCTGCGGCTACCCAAGATCACCCATGCGGCGTCCGTGCACCACGTGGCGGCGCTGGCACCGGGCGTGCCGCTGTATCCGCTGCTGGAGTCGGCGCTGGCCGTCGAGCACGCCTACTCGATCGCCGGGGCGCACCACGACGTACGGGGCATCGCGCTGGGCGAGTCGGATCTGCGGGCCGACCTGGGCGTACGGGAGGACGCCGGGCTCGACTGGCCGCGCGGCCGGGTGGTGGTCGCCGCCCGGGCGGCCGGCCTCGACCCGCCCGTCATGTCGGTCTTCCCCGACGTCCGGGACCTGGCGGGGCTGCGGTCGTCCTGCGCGCACGGGCGGCGCTCGGGGCTGCTCGGGCGGGCCGCGATCCATCCCCGGCAGCTGCCGGTCATCGAGCAGGCGTTCAGGCCCACGACGGGGGAGATCGAGGCGGCGGAACAGATCCTGGAGGCCGCACGGGAGCGGGCGGGGGCGCAGGCGCTGCCGGACGGACGGTTCGTGGACGCGGCCGTGGTGGCGACGGCGCAGCGCACACTGACGCTGGCCCGGCGGAGCTGACCGGGCCGCGGAGGGGCCGGCCGGGGGGCGGAGCGGCCGCGCGGGCCGGAGAAGGCGGCCGGAGCGGGAGCGACGGAAGGGGCCGCCGGACTCGGTGGTCGGGCGGCCCCTCGTCGGATGCGTCGCGCGTCAGCTCTTGTCGGCCTTCTGCGGGGCCCCGTCGGCCTCGGGGTCCTTCGCCGCCGCCTCGGCGGCGTCCTCCTCGGCCCCGGCGGGCTCCTCGGTGTCCGGCTCGCCGGCCTCCGCGTCCCCGGCCGCCTCCACCGCGGAGGGTTCGACGATCTCCTCGCGGCCCGGGCGCACCTTGGACGAGATCACGATGTACGTGACCGCGAGGGCGAAGACGATGAGGGCGGTCCACACGTTGAGCCGGAGGCCGAGCACGTGGTGGGCCTCGTCGACGCGCATGTACTCGATCCACGCGCGCCCCGTGCAGTAGGCCGCGACGTACAGGGCGAACGCACGGCCGTGCCCGAGCGTGAAGCGGCGGTCGGCCCAGATGACGAGGAGGGCGACACCGACGCACCACAGGGACTCGTACAGGAACGTCGGGTGGTAGGTGCCCGCCACCCGGTTCGTGCCCTCACTGATCTTCAGCGCCCACGGCAGGTCCGTCGGCCTGCCGTACAGCTCCTGGTTGAACCAGTTGCCCCAGCGGCCGATCGCCTGGGCGAAGGCGATCCCGGGTGCCAGCGCGTCGGCCCAGGCGGGCAGCGGGATCCCGCGGCGGCGGCAGCCGATCCAGGCACCGACCGCGCCGAGCGCGATGGCGCCCCAGATGCCCAGTCCGCCCTCCCAGATCTTGAAGGCGTCGACCCAGTCCTCACCCTCGCTGAAGTACAGCTGGTAGTCGGTGATGACGTGGTAGAGCCTGCCGCCGACGAGGCCGAAGGGGACGGCCCAGACGGCGATGTCGGCGACGGTACCGGCACGGCCGCCCCTGGCGATCCAGCGCTTGTTGCCGAACCAGACGGCGACGAAGACACCGATGATGATGCAGAACGCGTAGCCGCGGAGCGGGATCGGGCCGAGCTCGATCACCCCGGTCGACGGGCTGGGAATGAAGGCAAGGTTCATGACGAGGACGACGCTACCCTGCCGGGTACGGCGTACGGCAAGCCGTGGGGCAACTTCTGGGTAACGAGCGCCCCGGCCCGCGTCCCCGGGGCGGCTACGACGCCGTGGGGGTCGCCCCGACCGTGCCCCGCTTCTTGCCCTTCCCGGCCTCGGTCACCCACTTCTCGAGGTTGGCGACGGAGATCTCCTCGTTCCCCTTCTTCGGGAAGATCGACTCCCCGTTGAGCAGGACCGTCGGAGTGCCCTGGAACCCGCCCGCGGCGAAGGCCTTGTTCGACTTCTGCACCCAGCTGTCGTGCGTCCCGTCCCGCACACAGCTGCGGAAGGCCGGTGTGTCGAGGCCGTCCACCTTCCCGGCCAGCTCGATCAGCCTGCTGTCCTGACCGAAGGCGTCGTCGGTCTCGGCGGGCTGGTTGCGGTAGAGGACGTCGTGGTAGGGGGCGAACTTGCCCACGTCCTGGGCGCAGGCCGCCGCGTTGCCCGCCCGCAGGGACCCGTCACCGCCGAGATTGCCGTCGATGATCGTGGCCAGGTGGTACTCCACCTTGATCCGCCCGCTGTCCGCCATGTCGGTGATCGTCTTGCGGAACGCGTTCTCGAACTGGGCGCAGACCGGGCAGCGGAAGTCCTCCCAGACGGTGAGCGTGGACGGCGCGTCGTCCGCCCCGACCTGGATGGCGAGTCCGTCCTTGCCGGTCGCCCCGGACGGGGTGACGGCAGGCCCGGCCTCACTGCCCTTGCCGTTCTTCCCCGCGTTCGCGGCGATCAGGCCGATCACGGCGGCCAGCGCCAGGACCCCCACCACCGCGGCGGAGACGATCAGCGTGCGGCGACGGCGCTCCCGGGCGCGGTCCTGCTCACGCTGCTGGACGAGCCGGTCACGCGCGGCCCTCTTTCGGTCTTCGTTCTTCTCGCTCACACCGCGCAAACGAACCGGGGAGGCACGTGAGCGCCTCCCCGGTACCAGGTCCACCCGTACGGGTGACGAGCGGTGTCAGCGCTTTCGAACGCCTTCGGCCAGTTCGCCCGCCAGCTCACGGACGGCGGTGAGACCGGCCCTCTCGTCCGGGGCGTCGAGCATCCGCTTGACGAAGGCGGAACCGACGATCACGCCGTCGGCGAAGCCCGCGACCTGCCGGGCGTGCTCGGCCGTGGACACGCCGATGCCGACGCAGACCGGGAGGTCAGTGGTGGCACGGGTGCGCCCCACCAGGTCCTGGGCCTGCTCCCCGACCGACTCGCGGGTTCCGGTGACCCCCATCAGGGAGGAGGCGTAGACGAAGCCGGAGCCCGCCGCCGTGATGGTGGCGAGGCGCTCGTCCTTGCTGCTCGGCGCGACGACGAAGACGGTGGCCAGACCGTGCTTCTCCGCGTGTTCGCGCCACAGCGCGGACTCCTGGACCGGCAGGTCGGGCAGGATGCACCCGGCGCCTCCGGCCGCGGCGAGCTCGGCGGTGAAGCGCTCCACGCCGTACCGGTCGACGGGGTTCCAGTACGTCATGACGAGGATGGGGGCGCCCGTCGCCTCGTACGCCTCACGGACCGTGCGCATGATGTCGGCGATCCTGACGCCGCCGCGCAGCGCGATGTCGTCGGCGGTCTGGATGACCGGGCCGTCGAGCACCGGGTCGCTGTGCGGCAGCCCCACCTCGATGATGTCGGCGCCGCCCGCCACGGCGGCCTTGATCGCCTCGATGCCGGCGTCGACGGTGGGGAAACCGCCGGGCAGGTAGACGATGAGCGCGGCCCGGTCCTCGGAACGGGCGCGTGCGAACGTCTCGCCCAGCAGGCCGATGGTGCCGGTGTGCGTACCGGTGGTCATGACTGGGGCTCCCCCTCCGCGTCGGCGGCGACCTCGCCGTCGATGTCGTACAGCCCGAAGTACCGGGCCGCCGTGTCCATGTCCTTGTCGCCACGGCCGGACAGGTTGACCAGGATCAGCCCCTCCTCGCCGAGCTCCTGCCCGACCTCCAGCGCGCCGGCCAGCGCGTGCGCGCTCTCGATGGCCGGGATGATCCCCTCGGTGCGCGAGAGCAGCCGCAGCGCCCGCATGGCGGCGTCGTCGGTGACCGCGCGGTACTCGCCGCGGCCGGTGTCCTTGAGGTAGGCGTGCTCCGGGCCGATCCCCGGGTAGTCCAGGCCGGCCGAGATCGAGTACGGCTCGGTGATCTGGCCCTCGTCGTCCTGGAGGACGTAGGAGCGGGAGCCGTGCAGGATGCCGGGTTCGCCCGCGGTGAGGGTCGCGGCGTGCTCGCCGGTCTCCACGCCGTGCCCGGCGGGCTCGCAGCCGACGAGCCGGACGCCCGCGTCCGGGATGAAGGCGTGGAAGAGGCCGATGGCGTTGGAGCCGCCGCCGACGCAGGCGACCGCGGCGTCGGGGAGCCGGCCGGTGCGCTCCAGGAGCTGGCGGCGGGCCTCGACGCCGATCACGCGGTGGAAGTCGCGGACCATCGCGGGGAAGGGGTGCGGGCCCGCGACCGTACCGAAGAGGTAGTGCGTGCGGTCCACGTTGGCGACCCAGTCGCGGAAGGCCTCGTTGATGGCGTCCTTCAGCGTCCGGGAGCCGGACTTCACGGCGATGACCTCGGCGCCCAGGATCCGCATGCGCGCCACGTTGAGCGCCTGGCGTTCGGTGTCGATCTCGCCCATGTAGATGGTGCACTCGAGCCCGAAGAGGGCGCAGGCGGTCGCCGTGGCGACCCCGTGCTGTCCGGCGCCGGTCTCCGCGATGACCCGGGTCTTGCCCATGCGCTTGGTCAGGAGTGCCTGCCCCAGCACGTTGTTGATCTTGTGCGAGCCGGTGTGGTTGAGGTCCTCACGCTTGAGGAAGACCCGGGCGCCACCGGCGTGCTCGGCGAAGCGCGGGACCTCGGTCAGCGCGCTGGGACGGCCGGTGTAGTCGACCATGAGTGCGTTGAGCTCGGCGGCGAAGGCCGGGTCGGCCTTGGCCTTGGCGTAGGCGACGGCCACCTCGTCCACGGCGGCGACGAGCGCCTCCGGGATGAAGGTGCCACCGAACGAGCCGAAGTACCCCTCGGCGCTGGGGATCAGACCCTCGGGGTCCGGGATGAAGAAATCGGACGACATGGCGACATGCTCCTCGGCCTTGCGACGGGTGGGTTCACCGTATGCGCCGTGGGCGGAGCGCCGCGCCGGCCGCGGGACGGTCGGTGCGGTGGGCCGTGCCGGTCGCTCCGGACGGGTGTGTCCGGGGGACGTGCGACGGCCGGGGCTCGCTACGGCGCGGACCCCGTGCGCCATCGCATGCCGTTGACCTGACCGGGTTCGTCGCCGATGACGTACCGCACGCGCCGGCCGTGCACGCGGCGCGCGGGCGCGCGGCAGCCGCGTGGGCGGCAGCCGCGTGCCAGGGGCGCGTGCGGGTCCCGGGCCGTGGCCCCGGCGGGGCGCAGGCCCGGCCGGATGCGCGACGCGGGGTGGTCGGCGGTCATGGGAAGGGCTCAGCCCCGTCCGTGCCGGAGCGCGGGGTGGGCGCCGGCGGCGACGAGGTCGGCGACGGCGGCCCGGGGGTCACGGCCGGTGACCAGGGACTCGCCGACGAGCACGGCGTCCGCGCCGGCGTTGGCGTAGGCGATGAGGTCGTGCGGGCCGCGCACACCCGACTCGGCCACCTTGACGATGTGGTCGGGGATCTCGGGCGCGACACGTTCGAACGTGGAACGGTCGACCTTGAGGTCCTTCAGGTTGCGGGCGTTCACCCCGATGATCTTCGCCCCGGCGTCCACGGCACGCTCCGCCTCCTCCTCGTCGTGCGCCTCGACGAGCGGCGTGAGGCCGATCGACTCGGCGCGCTCGATGAGCGAGACCAGTGCCTCCTGGTCGAGGGCGGCGACGATCAGGAGGGCGAGGTCGGCGCCGTAGGCCCGTGCCTCCCACAGCTGGTACGAGGTGACGATGAAGTCCTTGCGGAGGATCGGGACGTCCACCTTGGCGCGGACGGCCTCCAGGTCCGCGAGCGAGCCGCCGAACCGGCGCTCCTCGGTGAGGACCGAGATGACGGACGCGCCACCGGCCTCGTAGTCCGCGGCGAGCGCGGCCGGGTCGGCGATGGCGGCGAGGGCCCCCTTGGAGGGGCTGGAGCGCTTGACCTCGCAGATGACGGTCACGCCCTCGCCGCGCAGGGCGGCGACTCCGTCCTTGGCCCCGGGAGCACGGGTCGCGCGCTCCTTGAGCTCGTCGAGGCTGACGCGCGCCTGCCGCTCAGCGAGGTCGGCGCGAACGCCGTCGATGATCTCGTCGAGCACACTCACGCGAGCGGCCCCCTTCCGGAAGGGTGATGAGGGAACAGGATCAGCTACCCCGATGGTATCCGCAGGAGGCCCGCGGGCCCGCATCCGGCGACCGCACGTCCCACCACCTGGGCGTTCACGGTGCCAGCGCAGCGCCGGCCGGCAGGTTCCGGACGACGGAGAAGACGACCAGGACCGCCCCCGCGGCCCACCAGTAGGCGGGCGCGAGGCCGATACGCAGGGGCGCTCCCCGGGCTGCCCGGATCATCCAGAGCACCCAGACGACGGCGAACACGGCGTAGCCGGCCACGGCCAGGGCGTTGGAGCCGAGGGCCCCGGCCAGGTCGCCGTGGGCGACGTCGTAGGCGCTGCGCAGCCCTCCGCACCCGGGGCAGAGCAGGCCCGTGAGGCGCAGCAGGGGGCAGACCGGGTAGTGACCGGGCTCGTGGGGGTCGACCGTGGCCACGTAGCCGAAGGCTCCGAGGACGGCGGCCATGACGCCGGTGGGGGTGGCGAGCCGCCGGAACCGGGAGGCGGGTGCCGGGGCCGCGGGAAACACGGGCCCGTGGCCGGCGGGCGCACCCGGCGGCGGACCGGGGGGCCGGGGCGTGGGCGGTACGGGCTCAGGGGCGGGGGGAGATGCTGAGGCGTCCACCCGGTGATTGTCCCCCGCTGACGTGCGAAGGCGCAGCCCCGTCCGGGCTGCGCCTCACGTGTCGCGTACGGGCCGGTGGTCAGAAGCTGGTCTGGGCCTGCCCGGCGCGAGCCCTGGCCTCGGCCAGTTCGCTGGACTCCTTCGGCATGCCGAGGCCGGCCATCTTCATGGCGAGACCGACGACCCCGCCGAGGAGGACGACGGCGATACCGGCCCAGAAGCCGAGCGGGTTCGCCGCGACCATGAAGAGGCCCGCGATGCAGAAGCCGATGAAGGAGATGATGACACCGGTCCAGGCGGCCGGGGTGTGTCCGTGGCTGCTGCCCGCCATGAGTTGCTCCTCGTTGGTGTTGCGCTGTGGGTGATGCTCTTCAGCGAGCTGAAGGTGACGCTGTGCGGAAAGAGGTGACGCTGTTCGGAAAGCTCAGTGCCATTGTCCCGTACGTGCCGGTAGGACGTGAGCCTGGGGGGTCATGCCTCGCGCGTCGGGTCCTCGCCGCGGTCCAGGGCCTTCCAGAGGTCCTCGGGCCGGTCGGGGTCCGGGGCGGCGGGCGCGGCCCTGCGGGCGCGCGGGGTGCCGTCGCGTTCGTAGCGGCCCGACATGGTGGGCCACCGGCTGCCGTGACGCAGGGCGAGGAGTCCGGCGAGCAGGAGCAGCACTCCGCCGACGGCCGTCACGTAGGGCCAGGCGGTGTGACTGAGTGCTTCGACGGTGGCGGCGGTGTCGCCGGTGGTCTGCGCGGCCTTCTCGTCCAGGGCGGCGCTGTCGGAGGCGCCGGCCCAGGCGCTCACCGCGGCGCCGAGGCCGCTGAGGGCCAGGAGCCCGGCGACGATCACCCGGCCACCGCCGCGGACGGCGAACACCGCGACCAGGGCGGCCAGGCCGACGACGGCGAGGGCCGCCGGGAGGCCGGTGACGTCCTGGCCGTCGGCGCTCAGGGGCAGGGTCCCGCCGCCGACGGACGCCTCTCCCTCGGCCCAGATCCGGCCGGAGGCGAGGAGGACGACGGTGGCGCCGGCCGCCCCGAGGGTCAGGCCGGCGGCCAGGCTGCGGCGGCTCCCGGCGCTGTCGGACGCGGCAGCGGCTCGGGCACGGGGCTGGGGTACGGGGACAGCACTCACGTCCTCCACTATCCCCTACGCCTTCGGACCTTCCGGCAGTCGGGGGCGGTCCCGGTGGACCCGGAGCCGGTTCGCCGTGTGCACGGCGCGCAGGACCGCGGCGGCCTTGTTGCGGCACTCGGTGTCCTCGCCGACCGGGTCGGAGTCGGCGACGACGCCCGCTCCCGCCTGCACGTACGCGGTGCCGTCGCGCAGCAGGGCCGTCCGGATGGCGATGGCCGTGTCGGAGTCCCCGGCGAAGTCGAGGTAGCCCACACAGCCGCCGTACAGGCCGCGGCGGGTGGGTTCGAGCTCCTCGATGATCTGCAGCGCGCGTGGTTTGGGGGCCCCGGAGAGGGTGCCGGCCGGGAAACAGGCGGTGAGCACGTCGAAGGCGCTGCGGCCCGCGGCCACGCGTCCGGTGACGGTGGAGACGATGTGCATGACGTGGGAGTACCGCTCGACCGACATGAAGTCGACGACCTCGACGCTGCCGGGTTCGCAGACCCGTCCGAGGTCGTTGCGGCCGAGGTCGACGAGCATCAGGTGCTCGGCGCGCTCCTTGGGGTCGGCGAGGAGTTCGTCGCCGAGCGCCTGGTCCTCCTGCGGGGTGGCGCCGCGGTGCCTGGTCCCGGCGATCGGGTGGACCATGGCCCGGCCGTCCTCGACCTTGACGAGCGCCTCCGGGCTGGATCCGACGACGTCGAAGCCGTCGAAGCGGAAGAGGTACATGTACGGCGAGGGGTTGGTGGCGCGCAGGACCCGGTAGACGTCCAGCGCGCTCGCCGTGCACGGGGTCTCGAAGCGCTGGGAGGGCACGACCTGGAAGGCCTCGCCCGCCCTGATCCGCTCCTTGATCTCCTCGACGGCGTCCTGGTAGGCCGCGCCGCCCCACAGGGCGGTGCAGGGCGGGAGTTCGGAGGGCGGCAGGACGGCGGGGGTGTTCTCCACGGACCGGGAGAGGTCCCTCTCCATGGCGTCGAGGCGGGCGACCGCGTCGGTGTACGCCTCGTCGACGCCGGTGTCCAGGTCGTTGTGGTTGATCGCGTTGGCGATCAGCAGGACGGTGCCGTTGCCGTGGTCGAGCACGGCGAGGTCCGAGGTGAGCAGCATCGTCAGTTCAGGCAGCCCCAGATCGTCGACGCCGTGCTCGGTGATCTTCTCCAGCCGGCGTACGACGTCGTATCCGAGATAGCCGACCATGCCTCCGGTGAAGGGCGGCAGTCCCTCGTCGGCGACCAGGTCGCGCGGGGTGTGCAGGGTCTCGACGGTGGCGCGCAGGGCCTGCAGCGGGTCGCCCTCGCGGGGGACGCCGACGGGCGGGGTGCCGATCCAGTGGGCCCGGCCGTCGAGGGCGGTGAGCGTGGCGGCGCTGCGCACCCCGATGAAGGAGTACCGGGACCAGGTGCGGCCGTTCTCCGCGGATTCGAGGAGGAAGGTGCCGGTGCGCTCGGCCGCGAGTTTGCGGTAGAGCCCGACCGGGGTGTCACCGTCGGCGAGCAGGCGGCGGCTGACGGGGATGACACGCCGGTCGACGGCGAGCGTGCGGAACGTCTCGAGATCCATGGCGGATGACCTTACTGGGACGGGGCGAGCGGGAGGACGTCCGCGTCGAAGCAGGTGCGGTCGCCGGTGTGGCAGGCGGCGCCCGTCTGGTCGACCCTCACCAGGACGGTGTCGGCGTCGCAGTCCAGGGCGACCGACCTGACCTGCTGGATGTGGCCGGAGGTGTCCCCCTTGACCCAGTACTCCCGGCGGCTGCGGGACCAGTAGGTGCAGCGGCCCGTGGTGAGCGTGCGGTGCAGGGCTTCGTCGTCCATCCAGCCGAGCATCAGCACCTCACCCGTGTCGTACTGCTGTGCGATTGCGGGCACCAGGCCGTCGGGGCCGCGCTTGAGGCGGGCCGCGATGGCCGGGTCGAGATTACTGGCGGGCGTGGGGCCGGGCGTGCTGGTCATGCGCCCATTGTGCCGCGCGGGACAGGGCCCTCCGGGCGCGCGTCCACTGGGCGGACCGCGGGCGGCGGCCGTACGCTGGCGGGCATGTCGACCCATGCCAAGCGTGAACGTCTTCTGCTCGCCGATCTGTTGGAAGCGGCGGGCCCCGAGGCCCCGACCCTGTGCAATGGCTGGAAGACCCGTGACCTGGCCGCCCACGTCGTCGTGCGCGAGCGCCGGGCGGACGCGGCGGGCGGCCTCGTGCTGGGTGCGCTGAAGAACCGGCTGGAGCGGGTGCAGGCCGAGTTCGCCGCGAAGCCGTACGAGGAACTGCTCCAGCTCATCCGTACGGGCCCGCCCCGGATGTCGCCCTTCGGCCTGAAGCAGCTGGACGAGGCGGCGAACACCGTCGAGTTCTACCTCCACGCGGAGGACGTGCGCCGCGCCCAGCCCGACTGGGCGCGGCGCGACCTGGACCCGGTCTTCGCCGACACGCTGTGGTCGCGCACCGAGAAGACGGCCCGGATCATGGGACGCCGGGCACCGGTGGGTCTGGTGCTGCGCCGCCCCGACGGCCAGACGGTGGTGGCCCACAAGGGCACCCCGGTGGTGACCGTCACCGGGGAGCCGGGTGAGCTCCTGCTGTTCGCGGCCGGGCGCCAGGATGCCGCCCGGGTCGAACTGGACGGTGACAAGGACGCGCTGGCCCGGCTGCGGACGGCCGAACTCGGTCTGTGACCGCCCGCCGCCCCGGACCTGGAGCCGGGCACCGCGGCGGCCGGGGGCCCGGGCCCGGACGGGAGGCCCGGGCACGGACGGGAGGCCCGGGCACGGACGACGACCCGGACGGCGGGGCGCGGGTCCGGACGGCTGGGCGCGGACCCGGGGCGGCGGGGCCCCGGACGTCCCCCCGACAGGGTGAGGGACCTACCGGTCCAGCAGTCTGGCGAGTTCGGTACGGGACCGGACCCCCAGCGCGGCGAAGACGTTGCGCAGGTGGTGGTCGACGGTCCGCGGGCTCACCGAGAGCCGCACCGCCACCTCCCGGTTGGTCGCACCCTCGGCCACGCAGCGCGCGATCCGCTGCTGCTGCGGGGTCAGCCCGGCCATCGGGTCACGGCCGCCCTGGTCCGGCACGTCCACCGCCTCCCCCGCCGCCCGCAGTTCACCACCGGCCCGGTCGGCCCAGACGCGGGCCGAGCAGCGTTCGAACGCGACGAGCGCGTCGCGCAGCGGGCCGCGGGCCTCCCGGGGGCGGCGCCGCCTGCGCAGGGACTGGCCGTGGAGCAGCTGGGTGCGGGCGCGCTCGAAGTCGCCTCCGGCGCGGTCGTGGTGGCTCAGGGCCTCCTCGTACCGCGCCGCGGCCTCCTCGGGCGGTGCCAGCAGGGCATGGCAGCGGGCCAGCTGGGCGGGTACCTGCGGGTCGGTGGTCCGAGCGGTCCACAGCGCGAACTCCGCCACGGCACGGTCGAGTCCGACCGAATCCGCGGCGGCACGACCGGAGAGCACCACCGCCTCGACGTAGCAGGGCACGGCCAGCAGCCGAGTGGCGAAGTGCCCCGTCCTCGGCCCGGGCCGCACGAGCGGCCCGAGCCGGGCGGCCGCCTCACCGGGCCGGCCTGCGGCCAGATCCGCGCGGGCGACGGCCCAGGTGGCGAGCGTCGCCGCCTGGGTCAGGCCGTGCGGTCCGGCGCCCGCGAGGGCCGCGTCGGCATGGGCGGCGCAGACGTCGGCGGGCCCTTCCACGGAGGCGGCGAGGGCGAGCACGGCATGCAGATGAGTGGCCGCGTTGGGCTGCCCGGTACGCCGCGCGGCGTGCAGTCCCTCCAGGGCGTGGGCCCGCGCCCGCGCGTGGCGGCCGACGCGCAGTTCGGCGTAGGCCAGCCGTTCGAGGGCACGCGGCAGCAGGGCGTCCGGCCCCCGGGTGCGGACGGCCGCCAGGGCCCGGGCACCGGCCCGGCAGGCCGCGTCGACCTCACCGAGCACCAGGGCCGCGGCCGCCGCGCGGAGCAGTTCGCCCGGGTCCTCGGCCCGGTCGGCCCGGTCCAGGCAGCACCGCAGGAGGGCGTGCCCGCGGTCGGTACGGCCGCCGAGCACGGCGCACATGCCGGCCCGGTACTGGGCCGTGGCCCGGTCGGCCGCGGTGACCGGGATACGTGTCATGGCGTCCAGGTAGGCGATGGCGTCACCCAGGTCCCAGGCGGCCTCCGCCGCGCCGAACAGGGCCTCCAGGGTGCGCCGCGGATCGTGCGGGGCCAGCAGCACGGCCGCGGCCAGCAGGGACTCGCGGGCGTCCGCGGCGGGCCCGTCGCCGAGGGCGAGCATGCCGCGTACGTACGGTGCGCCGCCCCCGGCGGGGTGGACGCCGGTTCGGGCCAGCAGGGCACGGGCCCGGCCGGTGTCACCGGCGAGCCGGGCGTGGTCGGCCGCCGCGGCGAAGCGCGCGGCGCGCCGTATGTCGTCGGTGGAGAGTGCGGCGGCGTGGGCCAGCGCAGCGGACCGCTCGGCGTGCGGGCGGGGGGCGACGGCCGCCGCCTCCAGCTGCCCGGCGAGGGTGGCGTCCGGCCCCGGTGCGGCGCAGGCCCGCTGGACGAGGGCGGGCAGCGGGGGTGCGCCGGGGCCGGTGAGCACTGCGGCGAGCAGGTCGTGCACGGCCCTGCGCCGTCCGGGCGGCGCCCGGTGCAGGACCGCACGGCGCAGCAGCGGGTGACTGAAGTGCACCCGGCCGCCCGCGTGTCGGAGGGCGCCCGCGGTCCCGGCGGGGGCGAGCAGGATCCGGTCGAGCTGGGCGGTGGTCAGCCCGGCGCGGGGCCCGGCCCGCAGGAGCAGGGCCGTGTCCGCGCCGGCCCCCTCCGGTTCGTGTTCCTCGGCGGCCGCGGCCAGCAGGAGCAGAGTCCGGGTCTCCGGAGGGAGGCCGTCGAGGGGGGCGGCGTGGGCGTCGAGGACGCCCTCGGCACCGGGCAGCGGATACGGCAGCGCGGTGCGGCCGGCGAGCTGGTCGGGGGCGAGGCGGCCGACGAGCCCGGCCAGCAGCCGCGGGTTCCCGGCAGCCTCGCGCAGGAGTTCGCCGCGTACGACGGGGTCGACCTCGCCGGCGGCGGTGAGCCGGTCCAGGAGCGCGGCCGACGCCTCGCCGTCCAGGGGCCCGAGGCGCAGCACGGGCACTCCGGCGAAGCTCGTCGCGTCGGCGGCGCCGATCACCACGGCGACCCGGCTGCCGGCGCCGAGTCTGCGGGCGGCGAAGCCGAGCGCGGCCCGGGAGTCGGGGTCCCAGTCGTGGGCGTCGTCCACGCAGACCAGCAGGGGCCGCCGGGCGCCCATATCCTTCAGCAGGCCGATGAGGCCGCCGGGGGTGATGCCGGAGCGCAGGATCCGGTCGGGTGCGACGGGCAGCGGGCCGGGTGCGGAACAGAACAGGGCGTGCAGTCCGCTGTAGGGCAGCCGTTGTTCGGCGGGCGCCGCGGTGGCGTACAGGACGGGTCCGTCGCGTCCGTCGCGGTGGCCGGTGACCGCCTCGCGCAGCAGGGCGGTGCGCCCGAGGCCGGGCGGGGAGGTCAGTACGAGCGCTCCGCCGTCTCCCTGCCACAGTCGGCGCAACAGGGTTTTTATGACGGCGAGTTCAACGCTGCGGCCGTACAGCCGGAGCGGACTGTGCACGGTCGTCGATGGGGTCACGCTCTCACGTTACTTATCCGGGAACAGCGCCGGAAGGCTGACTTCCGCACTGCTCGGCGGGAGGCACCGGTACGGTGCCGGCTCCCCGTGCGGCGCGGGCCGCGCTGCGCACGGGCACAGTCCCGGCCGGCCGGGCGGCGCCTGTGACCTCGGCGCGGGGACCGCGTCACTGACGAGACGTCATGGCCCTTGTCCCGCTCCACCGGTGTACGGCCCGCGCCGGTGCGGCCGAAGGCGCCGCCGCCACCGGGCGGCTTCGTCCCGCGGTGGCCGGGCCCGGTGGCGTGAGCCCGTACGCCCGCCAGGGCGCGGGGCGCACCGCGGGCCCGGACCGCCCGGGCGGCCCGGCCCCGCTCCCCCGGTTACGAGGTGTGCGGGCAGTTGCCCCGGTACTCCGCGATCGTCAGGCTCGCCGAAGGGATCGGGCAGAGGAACTGCTCGTAGCGGGTGTCGTTGTCGATGAACCGCTTCAGCCACGAAATGCTGTACTTGGCGATGGTGGTGTCGGAGGAGTTGGGGGTGAAGTGCGTGGCCCCCCGCAGTTCCAGGTACGCCTTGTCCAGCGTGCTGGGCAGGGAGTTGTAGAACGGGCTCGAGTGCGTGGCGACGGGGGCGATCGTGTCGCCGTCCGCGCCGACGACCAGCGTCGGGGTCTTCAGCTCCGGCCAGGTCTTGTCGGTGTTCCAGCCGGTCAGCGGTATCGCCGCCTGCAGGGAGGGCCGGTCCTTCGCGGCTTCGAGGGTGCCGCCGCCGCCCATGGAGTGGCCCATCACGCCGAGCCGGGAGGTGTCGATCCGGCTGCGCACCGAGCTCTCCTGGGTCAGGTAGTCCAGCGCGGCGAGGAGCTGGTCACCCCGGCTGGCGGGCTGGTCCACCGTGGTGTTGGTGTCGATGGTGAAGACGACGAAGCCCTGGGAGGCGAGCCGCGGGCCGAGCCAGGCGATGCTCGACTGGTAGGCGGTGAAGCCGGGGGAGATGGCGACCGCGCCGAAGGTGCCGTCCGAGGTGGACGTCGGGTAGTAGATCGTGCCGCCGCCGAAGCCGCGGACCCGCAGCGAGGAGACCGAGGTCTCCGAGACGGCGTACGGACCCCGGGACGCCTCGATACTGGAGTTGCTCGGCGCCGGACCGCGCTCGTACGGGTTGTCGGCGGCCTGGGCGCCTCCCGGGATCAGCGCGGTGAGCAGACCGGCGGTGGCGGCGGCCGCGGCCAGCACGCCCTTGACGGTGCGGGAGCGGCCCTTGACCATGCGGTGGCGGAGGGGGGAGGTGTCGCCGGAGGGAAGGTGCTGCTGCACGAGGGGGTCCTCTCGGTCGTGGCGGGACCACGACCGCGGCAGCCCCCGTCCCCCAGGCCGCGTTTCGGAAGTCCCGTCTGCCCTTCGGGCAGACGACGCCGCTCTCGAAACACGGCCTGGTCGCGGGGTCTTCGGGGTGCGCCGCGTGGGTACCGCCGTCATTCGTTGGCGGTCGCCACTTTCGCGGTGCACCCCGTGCGCGCACATCGGCGAGATCGCCGGTCTTCGCGACCGGCCCTTCCCCGGCCCGGATCAGCGGACCGGGGCTCCGGCCTCCCGGAGGGTCTCCTTGACCTCGGAGATCCGCAGGTCCCCGAAGTGGAAGACGGACGCGGCCAGTACGGCGTCGGCGCCCGCCTCGACGGCCGGCGGGAAGTGCGCGAGCCGGCCGGCGCCACCGGAGGCGATGACGGGGACGGTGACGTGGGCCCGTACCGCCCTGATCATCTCGGTGTCGTAGCCGTCCTTCGTGCCGTCGGCGTCCATCGAGTTGAGCAGGATCTCGCCGGCTCCGAGTTCGGCGGCGCGGTGCGCCCATCCGACGGCGTCGATGCCGGTCCCCCTGCGGCCGCCGTGCGTCGTCACCTCGAAGGTGCCCCCGGGCGTGCGCCGGGCGTCGACGGACAGCACGAGGACCTGACGCCCGAAGCGTTCGGCGATCTCCCGGATGAGCTCGGGGCGGGCGATGGCGGCGGTGTTGACGCCGACCTTGTCGGCCCCGGCCCGCAGCAGCCTGTCCACGTCCTCGGCGGTACGGACCCCGCCGCCGACCGTGAGCGGGATGAAGACCTGTTCGGCGGTGCGCCGGACCACGTCGTACGTGGTCTCCCGGTCACCGCTGGACGCGGTGATGTCGAGGAAGGTCAGCTCGTCGGCGCCCTCGGCGTCGTACAGCTTGGCCATCTCGACCGGGTCGCCCGCGTCGCGCAGGTTCTGGAAGTTGACGCCCTTGACGACGCGGCCGTTGTCGACGTCCAGGCACGGGATGACGCGTACGGCGAGAGTCATCGCTCACCTGCCCGGTAGGCCTCGACCTCGACCTCGACGACCAGCCCGGGGTCGACGAAGCCGGACACGATGATCATGGAGGCGGCGGGACGTACGTCGTCGAACAGCTCCTTGTGGGCGCGGCCCACCTCGTCGACGTCCCGGGCGTGGGTGATGTACATGCGGGTGCGGACCACGTCCTCGCGGCCGAGGCCGGCCTGCTTCAGGGCGTCGAAGGCGACCTGGAAGGAGGTGACGGCCTGCTCGTACGGGCTGTCCGCCGCGACCCGGCCGTCGACCACGGAGGTGCAGCCGGAGACCAGCACGAGCCCGTTCGGCAGCTGTACGGCCCGGGAGTAGCCGAACGCGTCCTCCCAAGGGCCGTCCGAGGAGATCCGGCGTACGGAGTCCGTCATCCGGAGACCGCCTTGAGGGCCTCTTCCAGGGTGAACGCCTTCGCGTAGAGCGCCTTTCCGACGATCGCGCCCTCGACGCCTTCCGGCACGAGGAGGGAGATCGCGCGCAGGTCGGCCAGCGAGGAGACGCCGCCGGAGGCCACGACGGGCCGGTCGGTGGCGGCGCACACGTCCCGCAGGAGCGCGAGGTTGGGGCCCTGAAGGGTCCCGTCCTTGGCGATGTCGGTGACGACGTAACGGGCGCATCCCTCGGAGTCGAGGCGGGCGAGCGTCTCGTAGAGGTCGCCGCCGTCGCGGGTCCAGCCCCGGCCGCGCAGGGTGGTGCCGCGGACGTCGAGGCCGACCGCGATCTTGTCGCCGTGCTCGGCGATGACCTTGGCGACCCACTCGGGGGTCTCCAGGGCGGCGGTGCCGAGGTTGACACGGCGGCAGCCGGTGGCGAGGGCGGCGGCGAGCGAGGCGTCGTCGCGGATGCCTCCGGAGAGCTCCACCTTGATGTCCATGGCGCCGGCCACCTCGGCGATCAGGCTCCGGTTGTCGCCGGTGCCGAAGGCGGCGTCCAGGTCGACGAGGTGCAGCCACTCGGCGCCGGCGCTCTGCCAGGCGAGGGCGGCCTCCATCGGGGAGCCGTAGGAGGTCTCGGAGCCGGACTCGCCGTGGACGAGCCGGACGGCCTGGCCGTCACGGACGTCGACGGCGGGGAGCAGTTCAAGCTTCGGCATTACAGCGTCTCGATCCAGTTGGTCAGCAGCTGGGCGCCGGCATCGCCGGACTTCTCGGGGTGGAACTGGGTGGCCCACAGCGCGCCGTTCTCCACGGCGGCCACAAAGCGTTCTCCGTGCGTCGCCCAGGTGACCCTGGGGGCGCGGATCTTGGCGTTGGTCACTTCGAGGGACCAGTCGTGCGCCGCGTAGGAGTGCACGAAGTAGTACCGGGCCTCCGGGCCGAGGCCGGCGAAGAGCTGGGAGTCCGCCGGGGCTTCGACGGTGTTCCAGCCCATGTGGGGGACGACGTCGGCGTGGAGGGGGCCGACGGTGCCGGGCCACTCGTCGAGGCCCTCCGTCTCGATGCCGTTCTCGATGCCGCGTCCGAACAGGATCTGCATCCCGACGCAGATGCCCATCACGGGGCGCCCGCCGGCCAGCCTGCGGCCGATGACCCATTCACCGCGGGCCTTCTTCAGCCCGTGCATGCAGGCGGAGAAGGCACCGACGCCGGGGACGAGCAGCCCGTCGACGTTCATCGCGGCGTCGAAGTCGCGGGTGATCTCCACGTCCGCGCCGACCCGGGCGAGGGCCCGCTCGGCGGAACGTACGTTGCCGAAGCCGTAGTCGAAGACGACGACCTTCTTCTTGTCGCTCACAGTCCGCTACCTCAGTCCCAGAGTCCCTGGATCCGCATGACGCCTGCGACCAGGCACATCACGGAGCCGATCCCGAGGAGCACGACGACGCCCTTGGGCATGCCCTGCTTCCAGAAGGAGTAGACGCCGCCGGCCAGGAAGAGGCCGACGACGATCAGCACGGTGTTGAGGCCGGTCACAGGGCACCCTTCGTGGAGGGGAGGATGCCGGCCGCGCGCGGGTCGCGCTCGCTGGCGTACCGCAGGGCGCGGGCCAGGGCCTTGAACTGGCACTCCACGATGTGATGGGCGTTGCGGCCGTACGGGACGTGCACGTGCAGGGCGATCTGCGCCTGGGCGACGAACGACTCCAGGATGTGCCGGGTCATCGTCGTGTCGTACTCGCCGATCATCGGCGCCATCTTCTCCGGCTCGGTGTGCACCAGGTAGGGGCGGCCGGAGAGGTCGACGGTGACCTGGGCGAGCGACTCGTCCAGCGGGACGGTGCAGTTGCCGAAGCGGTAGATGCCGACCTTGTCGCCGAGCGCCTGCCGGAAGGCGGCGCCGAGGGCGAGAGCGGTGTCCTCGATGGTGTGGTGCGAGTCGATGTGCAGGTCGCCGTCGGTCTTGACCGTGAGGTCGAAGAGGCCGTGACGGCCGAGCTGGTCGAGCATGTGGTCGTAGAAGCCGACCCCGGTCGCGACATCGACCTTGCCGGTGCCGTCGAGGTCGATCTCGACGAGTACGGAGGTCTCCTTGGTGGTCCGCTCCACCCTGCCTACGCGGCTCATGCGTCGTGCTCCTTCTTCATGTCGCGCACCGCATCGAGGAACGCGTCGTTCTCTTCCGGGGTCCCCGCGGAGACCCGCAGCCATCCCGGTACGCCGTTGTCCCGGACCAGGACACCCCGGTCGAGGATGTGCTGCCAGGCGGTGTGGCTGTCGGCGAAGCGGCCGAACTGGACGAAGTTGGCGTCCGAGTCGGTGACGTCGAAGCCGAGCCCGCGCAGTCCGTCGACCAGCCGGTCGCGCTCGCTCTTGAGCTGCGCGACGTACCCGAGCAGCGTATCGGTGTGCTCCAGGGCGGCCAGCGCCGTGGCCTGCGTGACCGAGGACAGGTGGTAGGGCAGCCGGACCAGCTGCACCGCGTCGACGACGGCGGGGTCGGCGGCGAGGTAGCCCAGGCGCAGCCCGGCGGCGCCGAACGCCTTGGACATGGTGCGCGAGAGCACGAGGTGGCGGCGGCCCGCGATCAGCGGGAGCAGCGAGGGGTGGTGGCTGAACTCGCCGTACGCCTCGTCGACGACGACCATCGAGGGCCCGGCGGCCTGGGCGGCGTCGTACAGCTCCACGACGGTCGCGGCGTCCACCGCGGTGCCGGTGGGGTTGTTGGGCGAGGTGATGAAGACCACGTCGGGGCGGTGCTCGGCGATGACCTTCTTCGCGGCCTCCACGTCGATGGTGAAGTCCTCCCGGCGCGGGCCGGAGATCCAGCCGGTGCCGGTACCCCGGGCGATGAGGGCGTGCATCGAGTAGGAGGGTTCGAAGCCCGTCGCGGTGCGTCCGGGGCCGCCGAAGGTCTGCAGCAGCTGCTGAAGGACCTCGTTGGAGCCGTTGGCCGCCCAGAGGTTGCCCGCGGTGACCTCGTGTCCCGCGGTGCGGGTGAGGTAGCGGGCGAGTTCGGTGCGGAGCTCGACGGCGTCGCGGTCGGGGTAGCGGTTGAGGTCGCGGGCGGCCTCGCGGACCCGTTCGGCGATGCGGTCGACGAGCGCCTCGGGCAGCGGGTAGGGGTTCTCGTTGGTGTTCAGCCGGACGGGCACGTCGAGCTGCGGTGCCCCGTACGGGGACTGGCCGCGCAGCTCGTCGCGGATGGGGAGTGCGTCCCAGGCGTTGCCGGTGGTGCTGTCGTGCGTCACTGCTGGGGCACCTTCCAGCCGAACCGTGCCGTGACCGCGGCGCCGTGGGCGGGGAGGTCCTCCGCCTCCGCGAGGGTGACCACGTGGTGGGCGACCTCGGCGAGGGCGTCACGGGTGTAGTCGACGATGTGGATGCCGCGCAGGAAGGACTGCACGGACAGGCCCGAGGAGTGGCAGGCGCAGCCGCCGGTGGGCAGCACGTGGTTGGAGCCCGCGCAGTAGTCGCCGAGGGAGACGGGCGCGTACGGGCCGACGAAGACCGCTCCGGCGTTGCGGACCCGGTCGGCGACGGCCGCGGCGTCCGCGGTCTGGATCTCCAGGTGTTCGGCGCCGTACGCGTCGACGACCCGGAGGCCGTCCTCGATGCCGTCGACGAGGACGATCGCGGACTGGCGGCCGGCCAGCGCGGGCTCGATCCGGTCGGTGACGTGCTTGGTCGCGGCGACCTGCGGGGCGAGTTCGGCCTCGGTGGCGTCGGCCAGTTCCTCGGAGTCGGTGACGAGCACCGCGGCGGCCATGGGGTCGTGCTCGGCCTGGCTGATCAGGTCGGCGGCGAGGTGGACCGGGTCGGCGCCCGCGTCGGCGAGGATCGCGATCTCGGTGGGGCCGGCCTCGGCGTCGATGCCGATGCGGCCCTTGAGGAGGCGCTTGGCGGCGGCGACGTAGATGTTGCCGGGGCCGGTGACGAGGTTGACGGACGGGCAGTCCTCGGTGCCGTACGCGAACATGGCGACCGCCTGGGCGCCGCCGGCCGCGTACACCTCGTCGACGCCGAGCAGGGCGCAGGCGGCGAGGATCGTGGGGTGCGGCAGGCCCCCGAATTCCTGCTGCGGCGGGGAGGCGACGGCGATGCCCTCGACGCCGGCCTCCTGGGCGGGGACGACGTTCATCACGACGGACGACGGGTAGACGGAGCGTCCGCCCGGTACGTACAGCCCGACGCGCTCGACGGGAACCCACTTCTCGGTGACCGTGCCGCCGGGGACGACCTGGGTGGTGTGTGTGGTGCGGCGCTGCTCGCGGTGGACCAGGCGGGCGCGGCGGACCGACTCCTCGAGCGCGGCGCGTACGGCCGGGTCGAGGCGCTCCAGCGCACCGCCGATCGCCTCGGCGGGGACCCGGACCGACTCGATCCGTACGCCGTCGAGTTTCTCCCCCCATTCGATCACTGCCGCGGAGCCACGATGGCGTACGTCCTCGCAGATGGGCCGCACCGTCTCCAGGGCGGCTTCCACGTCGAACTCGGCACGGGGCAGCAGGTCGCGCAGGGCGCCGCCCTCGGGGAGGGCGGCGCCGCGCAGATCGATTCGAGAGATCACACCGCAATTCTCTCAGACCGCTCCGGGACCACGGTCCCCCGTATCACCGACTGATACGTACCGGGACCACCCTTGTTGACTACGCGTGTTCATGTCGTCACACGGACGGGAAGAACGATTGTACGAAGCGTGGAGGTACCGCGCCCACGGAGGTGAGGCAGTGACCGAACCGCACGACGGGGAGATCCCCGACGGGCTCAGCGCGGCGGAACTGGGCATGTGGCAGGCCTTCCGGAACGGCACGACCTACGATCTGCGCTCCCACGATCCGGTGCGCGACGACCCCTTCGCGCCGCACGCCTGGGGCCCGGAGCGCAGTGTCGGCGCCCGGACGGTGGCGCGGCTGCTGCTGAGCGGGCCGCCCGCGCGGCCGGGGCGGGTGGCCGCCCTCAAACTCCGCGGCGTGCGCGTCACGGGGAAGCTGGACCTGGCGGGTGGCCGGGTCTCGCCGTACGTCGAGCTGACCGGGTGCCGCTTCGAGCAGGAGGTGCTGGTACCCGAGTGCCGTTTCACGACGCTGCGGATGGCGGGCTGCGCGCTACCGAGACTGGACGCCGCCCGGCTGCACACGGAGGGCGACCTGCATCTGCCGCGGTGCCGGATCGAGCGAGGCATCCGGCTGACCGACGCCCAGATCGGCACCGACCTGCTGATCAGCCAGCTCGCCGTGGGCCCCGACCGGCTGGGCCGCGCCTTCGTGGGTGACGGGATGTGCGTCGCCCAGGACCTTCAGGCGGAGATGATCGAGACGCGCGGCGAGCTGAGTCTGCGCGGGGCCAAGGTCGGCGGTTCACTGAGCCTGCGCGGGAGCCGGCTGCGCGCCGCGGAGGGGCGGCGGGCGCTGAACGCCCCGCAGCTGAGCGTGGAGCGCACGCTGTACATGACCGAGGCCTGGGTGAGCGTCGACACGGGGAACCAGGGCGCCACTCCCCCGTACGGCATCGCCTACGGCACCGGTCCCGTGCCGGGGACCCGGGCGCAGGTCTTCGAGTGCCGGGGTGCCGTACGGCTGGACGACGGGCGTTTCGGGGACGCGGTCGACCTGCACAAGGCCCGGTTCGTGCTGGCCGGCCAGGAGGAGCTGTCGCTGCGCCGCATCGTCACCCCCGAGCTGCGCTTCAACGCGGAGCGCCCGCTGGAGGGCCGGGTCGTGCTGAACGGGGCGAAGGTCGTCACGCTGATCGACGTGTCGACCAGCTGGCCGGGGCCGGGCGGGCTGGCGATGGGCGGCTTCGTGTACGAGAACCTCGTCCCGTACGGGCACTTCCCGCTCTCCCGGCGCCTGGAGTGGGTGCTGGCCGCCACGCCGGAGTACGTGCCGGAGCCGTACGAGCGCCTCGCCACCGTGCTGCGCAACTGCGGGGAGGACGCGGACGCCCGTGAGGTGCTGCTGGCCAAGCAGCGGCGCCGGCGCGAGACCCTGCCGCTGGCGGGCAGGATCTGGGGCTATCTGCAGGACTGGACGGTGGCGTACGGCTACCGGCCGGGGCGGGCCCTGGTGTGGATGGCGGTGCTCTGGGCGGCGGGGACCGTGGCCTTCTCGCAGTACCGCCCGGCGTCGATCAAGGGGGACGAGCACCCGCAGTGGAACGCCGCGCTGTTCGCCCTGGATCTGCTGGTGCCGGTGATCAACCTCGGACAGGACGGTTACTGGCGGCTGGAGGACGGCTGGCAGTGGGCGGCCGCGGCCCTCGTCCTCGTGGGGTGGATACTGGCCACGACGGTGGCGGCCGGGGCCTCCAGACTGCTGCGCCGCGGATGACCGGACGGCGCCCCCGCCGGTCCCGGGATCCCCGGTACCGAAGCGATCGAACGGTCTGCCGGAACCCGGCCGGGTGGCCGGATGACGGTCGACGGAAGGGCGCATTCCGGCCAGCCGCCCCACCTTCCTTTGCCCGGTCTTGACTTTTCCCAGGGCAACCCTCCCACTCGCCACAGAAGCTTCACAGGGGCCCCCTGGCGCCGCCCCCACCAGCGCTTTTCAATGGTCTGCACCATGGCCTTCCTCCGCGCTCTGCTGCGCTCCGCGCGCTCGTTCCGGTACGGCCCCCGGCTGTCCGCCGGGCTGCCCGGGGACGACACGGTGCTGCTCGACGCCCCCGACGAGCGGTTGTCACCCGCTCTGGTGGCGGCCGCGCTGGGGGACTTCGAACCCGCGGCCAAGCTGCTCGCGATGACCCGGGACGCCGCCGAGTGGGAGGTGCGGGACCGCTGTCTGACCGGCCTGACCGTCTTCGCCGACAGCCGCGACGCGTGGCTCACCGACTGGCTCGCCGCCGCCCCGCGCGATCCTGACGCCCTGCTCGTCAAGGCGGCACTGGCCGTACGCCGCGCCTGGGCGTCCCCCGCCCACGCCGAGCTGCTGCGCGCGGCCGGCCCGCTGATCACGGCGGCGGCCGAGGCGGACCCCCGGGATCCGGTGCCCTGGCGGCTGGCGCTCGACCACGCCCGGGGGACGCACGCCGGTCACACGGTCTTCGGGATGCTGTGGGAACAGGCCGTCCGCCGCTGCCCCCACCACCACGGCTGCCACCTGGCGGCGCTCGAATACCTCTCGGCCTCCTGGTACGGATCGCACCGCGAGTGCCTCGACTTCGCCGAGCGGGCCGCCGAGGACGCCGCCCCGGACTCGCTGGCGCAGGTGCTGCCGGTCCGGGCGGCCTTCGGTCTGCTGACCGACGAACGGGCCGCCGGGCGGACCACCTCCGTGCAGGACGACCGGATCGACGCCGCCGCCGACCGCGCGATCGGGTTCTCCGCCCTCTTCCCCGTGGGCGACCCCTGGCCGGCCGAGGCCCGCAACGTCCTCGCGTACGTCCTGGCCGCCCGGGGCCGCACCGCCGAGGCGCTGGAGCAGTTCCGGCTCATCGGGCCGTACGCCACATCGTTCCCGTGGGCGCGCGTGTCCGACGACGCCCTCGGCGGATTCCTCGACACGCGGGCGGAGGTACGGCTGCGCGCGGGCTCCTGCGCGCCCTCTCGCGGACGGTCAGGACACGGCGGGCCCGGCGGCCATTAGGCTTGTCCGTTGTGACCACCGCTCGCCTGCCACTCTTCCCGCTGAACGCGGTGCTGTTCCCCGGCCTCGTGCTGCCCCTCAACGTGTTCGAGGAGCGTTATCGCGCCATGATGCGCGAGCTGCTCGAGATCGACGAGGACGAACCGCGCCGCTTCGTCGTGGTCGCGATCCGCGACGGCCGCGAGACCGCCCTCACGGCCACCGGGATGCCGGACACGGTCGCCGCCGCGGGACCGGTCGAGCGTGCTCCGGCCGACGGCTTCGGCCCCGACCCCATCCAGACCTTCCACCGCGTCGGCTGCGTCGCGGACGCGGCGAAGATCCGCGAACGCGCCGACGGCAGTTTCGAGGTCCTGGCGACCGGCACCACACGGGTCAGGTTGCTGTCCGTCGACGCGGGTGGCCCCTATCTGACGGCCGAGGTCGAGGAGCTGCCCGAGGACCCGGACGGCAAGGAGGGGGACGCGCCGGCCGAGGACGAGGCGGGAGCCCTCGCCGAGGGTGTCCTGCGGGCCTTCCGCAGCTATCAGAAGCGGCTCGCCGGCGCCGACGAGCGGTCCCTGACGGCCGGCGCCGACCTGCCCGACGATCCGTCCGTGGTCTCCTACCTGGTGGCCGCCGCCACCGTGCTCGACGTCCCCACGAAGCAGAGGCTGCTCCAGGCCCCGGACACCGCCACCCGCCTGCGTGAGGAGCTCGCGCTCCTGCGCAGGGAGACCGCCGTCATCCGGCATCTGCCGTCGCTGCCCGTGCTCGACCTGACCCGCGCCCCCACGCACCCCAACTGACCCGAGGAAACCCCACGGTGGCCAAGAAGGCGAAGAAGCAGTCCGGCGGCACCCCGGCCACGGTCGCCCTGACCGCGGCCGGCACGCCGTTCACGGTCCACTCCTACGACCACGACCCGTCCTCCCCGTCCTACGGCGAGGAGGCGGCCGAGGCACTCGGGGTCGCTCCCGACCGGGTCTTCAAGACCCTGGTCGCGGACGTCGACGGCGAGCTGGTCGTCGCGGTCGTCCCGGTCGCCGGTTCCCTGGACCTGAAGGCACTTGCCTCGGCCGTGGGCGGCAAACGGGCGGCCATGGCGGACCCGGCCGCCGCGGAACGCACCACCGGCTACGTACGCGGCGGGATCTCCCCCCTGGGCCAGCGCAAGCGCCTGCGGACGGTCCTCGACGCGTCCGCGGACACGCACCCCACGATCTGCGTCTCGGCGGGCCGCCGCGGCCTGGAGGTCGAACTCACCCCCACGGACCTGGCCACCCTCACGCAGGCGGTACTGGCCCCGATCGGCCGCGCGTAGGCGCCGGCCCGGCCGCTCATGTGAACGTTCCGACAACGCTGCGAGGTGCCGTGGCTGTCGTCGCGCGCCCACCGGGAATTGCGGGACAGCCCTCAGCCCCGCCCCGTCCCCTCGCCCCGGGAATCCGGCCCACCGGCACCCGGACCGGGCCCGGCCGGCCCTCCGGCCCCGCCGTCAGGAGCGGGCCCGAACGCCTCCCCCGCCGCACCGTCCTCCCCGTACGGCACCTCCCACTCCGGCTCCGGGTCCCGGGGCCCGAACAGTCCCGTCAGCCCCAGGTGCACGATCATCGCCGCGACGGGCCAGGCGAGCACCGCGGCCCCCACCGCGTGCAGCTTCAGCGGCGCGTCGAAGGTGACCCCCTTGCCGACCGCCTTGGCGTGTGCGACCACGTCCGAGGTCGGCCCGAACCAGGTGCCGATCCCCCACGCGAGCAGCGAACCGAGCAGCCCGCCCAGAGCCAGACCCACCACCAGCGGAATGCCTCCGCACCGGCGGAAGAGGAAGACGGCGGCGGCGGACACGAGGCCGAAGGCAAGCGCGAGCAGGACGAACGTGCCGTCGGCCCCGATGGCCTCCTCGCCCTCACTGTTCTTGAGGAACACCGCGGTGTCGTCGGAGATCAGCGGCACCCGGGGCGCCAGCCACAGCCACAGCAGGCCGAGGAGTACACCGGAGGCCGCCAGCACGGCGGTGATCACGGCGCCCTGCACCAGCTCCGTGCGGAGTTCCGGGACGTCGGCCCGGTCCTTCGTGGCGGGCACGGCATGGGACCCCGACGGCGGGGCCTGCCAGGCGTCGTGGGGCTCGGGCTGATGCGGCGGCGTCGACGGTGCGTTCACGCTGCCATCGTGCCAGGTGGCCCGGCGGACCACCCCACCGGACCGGCCGGCGCCCCGCGGTGTCCGCCCCCACGACCGCCCCGCCCCGCACGGCCGCCCCCGCACGGCCGTCAGCGCACCGCGGCCCGTCGATAGGCCCACGTGGCGACGGCCAGGGACAGCACCCCGACCGCGGCGCACACCCCGAGGTCGAGGGTGACGGCGGCCCAGTCCGGGCGGGCGTCGAACGACCGGGCCAGCGCCTCGACCCCGTACGTCGAGGGCAGCAGATCGCGCGCCCACCCCACCGGCCCGGGCAGCCGTTCGGCGGGCAGTACGCCGAGCAGCAGTGCGGCGGACATCCCCAGCTGCCCGAGCAGCGTCGCCAGTTCCTGACGTGGCGCCAGCAGACCGAGCGCGGCGCCGAGCCCGGAGAGGGCCGCCCCGGCCAGCGGGACGACGGCGGCGAGTACCCACAGGTGGGTCAGGGGCAGACCGAACAGCACGCTGCCCGCGACCGCCGTGACGACGGTGCCGGGCACGGTGAACGAGGCGTACGCCCCCGCCGCCCCCAGCACCACCGCGGCGGCCGGCACGGGCAGGGTCGCGTAGTGGTCGAGTCCGCCGCCGGCCCGCAGCTGCCCGAAGTACTGGGCGAGCATGTTGAGCGCGACGAACGCCACGACCAGCACGCTCGATCCGGCGACGACGGCCCGCGCCTCGGCGCCCCCGTCGACGACTCCGCGCATCAGGACCATGATCCCGACGGACTGGAAGGTGGCGACGAACAGCAACGGGATCCGGGCCACCCTCGCCCGCGAGAGCTGCGCCCGGTACACGGCGCCCAGCGCGGGCAGCAGCCCGGCCCGAGGTGCGAGGGGCGCGGGCGCCGTACGGGGCGGCGGGCCGGCCGGGCCCCGTGACCCGGCCGCCCTCCCCGCGGGTCCGGCGGGAACGATGCTCGTCACCTGGCGCTGCTCCCCTTCGGCCTGCACACCTGCGTGATCACGCCTTCACCAGTCCTTCGGCCGCCCTGGCCGCGTCCCCGCCGAGGGCCAGGTAGACATCCTCCAGGCTGGGCGTGGCCAGCGTGAAGTCGTCCAGCGAGGAGAACGCCGCCCCGCCCGTCACCGCGGCGACCGCCGCCCGTGCCGCGTCGGGGCCGAGCCGCAGGACCCACCGGCGCCCCGACTCCTGGGCGGACGCGCGCAGCGCCGCCACCTCGGGGACGTCCAGCGGCGCCCTCTCGCGCCACACGAGCTCGACCCGGACCTCTCCGGCCACCTGCTCCTTGAGCCCGCCGGGGGTGTCGCAGGCGATGACCCTGCCGCGCTCCATGACGGCGACCCGGTCCAGGACCGTCTCCGCCTCGATCACGTTGTGGGTCACGAGCAGCACCGTCACGCCGTGCTCGGCGCGCCGCCGGTCGACGGCGGACCACACCGCGCGCCGGGCGACGGGGTCCATGCCCGTCGTCGGCTCGTCCAGGACGAGGACGGGGCGCTCCCCGACCAGCGTGGCGGCGAAGCAGGCGAGCCGCCGCTGGCCGCCGGACAGCTTGTTCAGGGGCCGCCCCGCGATCCCGGTCAGTCCCAGCTCCTCCAGCACGGCGTCCCGCGCGGCCCGGGCCGCACGCACCGGCAGCCCTCTGAGCCGGCCGGTGGTCTCGGCGGCGAGGGCCACGGTCAGCTCGTCGAGGGCGGTGGACTCCTGGCCGAGGTAGCCGATGAGCCGTGCGGCGCGCTCGGGGTGGCGTACGAGGTCGTGTCCCAGCACCTCGACGCTGCCCGAGTCGGGGCGCATGAGTCCGGTGAGCTGGCGTACGAGCGTGGACTTGCCGGCGCCGTTCGGGCCGAGCAGGCCGAAGATCTCTCCCTGCCGGACGTCGAGGCTGACCCCGTCGGTGGCGCGCACCGCGGGGGTGGCGGCGCGTCCGCGCCGGCCCCGGACGGCGGGGTAGGTCCTGACCAGATCACGCACCGCGCACACGGTCCCGGTCGCGCTGCGTGCCTGTTCTGTGCCCGTACTCACGAGGTACGAGAGTACGGGGTCGGATGCCCCGGATTGCGCCCGGCCCCGGGCACCGCCGCCCGGGGCCGGGCGGCGGTGCCCGGCTACTCCGCGGCGGGGACGTGTTCGGCGGCCGCCCGGACGTCGATCTCGCGCCAGAAGCCCGCCCGAATGGCGTACCGGTCGTGCTCGTCGATCTGGTCGTCCTTGTGCGCGAGGAGCCCGAAGCGGGCCGCGTACCTCAGCAGTTCGCCGTCGATGCGGTGCGGGATGCGCGGGTACATGGTGGAGAGCTTCTGCAGGTGGGCGGTCTCCGGCAGCCGTTCCATCCAGCGGCGGGCGAAGACCTGGCCCACTTCGAAGGGGTCGCCGCCGACGGTGGTGATGTCCTCCTCCCGGTCCGCCCAGCGCTGTTCGGCGCTGGTGAGCTGGGCCAGGGTCGGCAGGGAGGCCGTCTCGGCGGGTTCGCCGACGGGGCCGCCGCGTTCCACCCAGCCCTTGTCGGACGACCAGCGCAGGGTGGCGTTGGGGGCGGCGGGCTGGGCGGGGGACGGGGTGGCCTGGGAGCCGGGGGCGCGCAGGCCGGCGAGGTCCTTGGGGGTGGGGACGCCCTTGTGGTGGGGGGTGCGGTCGGGGACGGCGACCTCGCCGGAGGGGGCGGCGGTGCCGTTGCGCGCGGCGGCGGCCTGCGCCTCGGAAGCGCGCTCGGCCGAGGCGGCGAGGGCGGCCTCGGGCAGCGGCGCGGAGAGGATGGCGGCGATCTCGGGGCGCGGGACGGGCGTGGGGGCGCAGAGTCCGCCGGTGTCCTTGGCCCGGACCGCCCTGGTGATCCAGATCCGGTCGAGCACGCGTCGTTCGTCGGCCTCGGCGACCAGGTCCTCGGACTGGTTGTAGTCGCCGTCGGCGGCCTGGACGGCCCAGAGGTGGACGGCGACCCCGTGTTCCTTCGCCGACATCAGTCCGGGCAGCAGGTCACCGTCGCCGGTGACGAGGACGACGTCGGAGCAGGCGCGGTTCCTGGCGAGTTCGGTGAGCTCGGCGTGCATGGCCGCGTCGACGCCCTTCTGCGCCCACCGCCCGTCACTGCGCGTGAGCGCGCCCAGCCGTACCGTCACCCGGGGCATCACGCGCAGGCGGCGGTGCTCGGGCTGCGGGACGCGGTCGGGGGCGCCGTCGAACCAGTAGATGCGGAGCAGGGGCTGTTCCGTGTCGGCCTCGGCGCGCTCACGCAGGCCCTGGATCAGGGCGGCGTGGTCGACGGTGATGCGGGAACGGGCGGGCTCTCCGGCCAGCAGGCTCGCGGCTGCGCCCAGCAGATAGCCGGCGTCCACCAGGACGACGCAACGGTCCACGCGTTCCACCCTCTTCCAGGAGTCGGGAGCTGCCCGGCGGACCCGGTCGTGTGGGGGGGGTGGGTCCGTCTGCCCGGGTTCGCTCACTCAGGGTTTCCTTCGAGTCTGCCCGACGGCACCGGCGTTCAGGTCCGGAACTCGATCATCGGCGTGGCGGATCGGGAAACGGCGCATGATACCCCGCCTACTACACACCGTAATGATCCAACATGCGGCTTTTACGGTGCTATGTGAGTCTGACAGCGGTCCTGGCCCCGAGATTCCCCGTAGGAGGCATCACCATGGCCAAGAACAAGAACCGTAAGCAGGGCGGCCGGAACGACCGCGCATCCACCGCGGAGCGCGGCACGGAGGAGGCCAGGTCGACGGCGTACGAGTCGCAGGCCCAGGGCAGCCCCGCCGACGTGGCGCGCAAGCACCAGAAGCGCTTCGGCCACAACTGACCGGTTCGCGGGCCGCACAGGCCGAGAGGGGCGCCCCGCCGGTGGCGGGGCGCCCCTCTCGGCCTGTTCCCGGTCCCTTGGGTCAGCCGGCCAGACAGGAAGGACCGAGCAGGACCTTCAGGTCGCCGAAGAGTGCCGGGTCGGGCTTGACCCGGTGACGGTCGAGCCGGAGCACGGTGGTCTTGCGGGGTCCCTGGAGCCTGATGCGGACCTCCGTGTCGCCCCGGTGGCTGCTGAGGACCTCGCCGAGCCGGCTGACCATGGGCGGGGTGATCTTGACCGTGGGGATGGTGAGGACGACGGGGGCGTTGGTCCCGGCCGACGAGATGTCGGGCACCTGCATCTCCATGGCGACCAGGCGGGGAATGTCCTCGCGCTTGTCGAGGCGCCCCTTGACGAAGACGACGGTGTCCTCGACGAGCTGGGTGGAGACCAGCTGGTAGGTCGCGGGGAAGAACATGCACTCGATGGAGCCCGCGAGGTCCTCGACGGTGGCGATGGCCCAGGCGTTGCCCTGCTTGGTCATCTTGCGCTGGAGGCCGGAGATGATGCCGCCGACGGTGACGATGGCACCGTCCGCGTGCTCCCCGCCGGTGAGCTGGGAGATGGCCGCGTCCGACTTGTCGGACAGCACGTGCTCCAGGCCGAAGAGCGGGTGGTCGGAGACGTACAGGCCGAGCATCTCGCGCTCCTGGGCGAGCAGGTAGGACTTCTCCCACTCGATGTCGGAGAACTCCACGTCGAGCCCGAAACCCGGCTCGGAGGCGCCGTCGTCCGGTTCGCCCATGCCGCCGAAGAGGTCGAACTGCCCCTCGGCCTCCTTGCGCTTGACCTGCACCACGTTGTCGATCATCGGCTCGTGGTGGGCGACGAGGCCCTTGCGGGTGTGGCCCATCTCGTCGAAGGCACCCGCCTTGATGAGCGATTCGATGGTCCGCTTGTTGCAGACGACCGCTTCGACCTTGTCGAGGAAGTCGGGGAACGAGGAGTACTTCCCCTTCGCCTTGCGGGACCGGATGATCGAGTCGACCACGTTCTGCCCGACGTTGCGGACGGCGGTCAGGCCGAAGAGGATCACGTCGTCGCCCTGGGCGGCGAAGTTCGACTCGGACTCGTTGACGTTCGGGGGGAGCACCTTGATACCCATGCGGCGGCACTCGTTGAGGTAGACCGCCGACTTGTCCTTGTCGTCCTTGACGGAGGTCAGCAGCGCCGCCATGTACTCGGCCGGGTAGTTGGCCTTGAGGTAGGCGGTCCAGTAGGTGACCAGACCGTACGCGGAGGAGTGCGCCTTGTTGAAGGCGTATCCGGCGAACGGGACGAGGACGTCCCACAGGGCCTTGATCGCCGCGTCGGAGAAGCCGTTCTTCTTGGCCCCGGCCTCGAAGAGGACGAAGTTCTTCGCCAGCTCGTCGGCCTTCTTCTTACCCATCACGCGGCGCAGGATGTCGGCCTCGCCGAGCGAGTAGCCGGCGACGATCTGGGCGGCCTTCTGCACCTGCTCCTGGTACACGATCAGGCCGTAGGTGAGGCCGAGGACCTCCTTGAGGGGCTCCTCCAGCTCCGGGTGGATCGGGGTGATCTCCTGGCGGCCGTTCTTGCGCTCGGCGTAGTTCGTGTGCGAGTTCATGCCCATCGGGCCCGGCCGGTAGAGGGCCGAGACGGCGGAGATGTCCTCGAAGTTGTCGGGCTGCATCTGGCGCAGCAGCGAGCGCATCGGTCCGCCGTCGAACTGGAACACCCCGAGCGTGTCACCGCGGCACAGCAGCTCGTACGTCTTGGGATCGTCCAGGGGCAGGGCGAGCATCTCCAGGTCGACGCCCTTGTTGGCCTTCACCATCTTGATGGCGTCGTCCATGATCGTCAGGTTGCGCAGGCCCAGGAAGTCCATCTTGAGCAGGCCGAGCGACTCGCACTGCGGGTAGTCCCACTGCGTGATGGTGACGCCGTCGGTGTGCCGCACCCAGACCGGGGCGTGGTCGACGATGGGCTCGCTGGACATGATCACGCCTGCGGCGTGCACGCCCATCTGGCGGACGAGGCCCTCGACGCCCTTCGCGGTGTCGATGACCTTGCGGACGTCGGGCTCGTTCTCGTACATCCCCCGGATCTCGCCGGCCTCGCTGTAGCGGGGGTGCTTCGGGTCGGTGATGCCGCTCAGGTCGATGCCCTTGCCGAGGACGTCGGCGGGCATGGCCTTGGTGAGCCGGTCGCCCATGGCGTACGGGTAGCCCAGGACCCGCGCGGAGTCCTTGATCGCGTTCTTGGCCTTGATCTTGCCGTAGGTGCCGATCATGGCGACCTTGTCGGCGCCGTACTTCTCGGTCACGTACCTGATCACCTCGACGCGCCTGCGCTCGTCGAAGTCGATGTCGACGTCGGGCATGGAGACGCGCTCGGGGTTGAGGAACCGCTCGAAGATCAGCCCGTGCGTGATCGGGTCGAGGTCGGTGATGCCCATGGCGTACGCGACGATCGAACCGGCGGCCGAGCCGCGGCCCGGGCCGACCGCGATGCCGTTGTTCTTGGCCCACATGATGAAGTCGGCGACGACGAGGAAGTACCCGGGGAACCCCATCTGGATGATGATGTCCATCTCGTACTCGGCCTGCTTCTGCCGGTCCTCGGGGACGCCTCCCGGGTAGCGGCGGTCCATGCCGGCCCGGACCTCCTCCTGGAACCAGGTGACCTCGGTGTAGCCCTCCGGGATCTCGAACTTGGGCATCAGGTCGCGCTTCTCGAACATGCCCGTGGTGTCGATCTGCTCCGCGACCAGGAGGGTGTTGGCGCAGCCCTCCTGCCAGGCGTCCGAGGAGTCGACGCCGTACATCTCGTCCGTCGTCTTGAGGTAGTAGCCGGTGCCGTCGAAGCGGAAGCGGTCCGGGTCGGAGAGGTTCTTGCCGGTCTGGATGCAGAGCAGGGCGTCGTGGGCCGTCGCCTCGTGGGCGTACGTGTAGTGGGAGTCGTTCGTCACGAGCGGCGGGATGCCCAGTTTCCTGCCGATCTCCAGGAGCCCGTCGCGGACCCGGCGCTCGATCTCGATGCCGTGGTCCATGAGCTCCAGGAAGTACCGGCCCTCACCGAAGATGTCCTTGTAGTCCGAGGCCGCCTGGACCGCCTCGTCGAACTGGCCGAGCCGCAGCCGGGTCTGCACCTCGCCGGAGGGGCATCCGGTGGACGCGATGAGACCCTCGGACCACTGGGCGATGGTCTCCTTGTCCATACGCGGCCACTTCTGCAGCCAGCCCTCGGCGTACGCGTCGGAGGAGAGCCGGAAGAGGTTGTGCAGGCCGGTGCTGTTCGCCGCCCAGATCGTCTTGTGGGTGTAGCCGCCGGAACCCGAGACGTCGTCGCGCTTCTGGTGCGGCTGCCCCCACTGGATCTTGCGCTTGTGCTTGCGCGACTCGGGGGCGACGTAGGCCTCGATGCCGATGATCGGCGTCACCCCGGCCTTCTTCGCCGAGTGGAAGAAGTCGTACGCCCCGTGCAGGTTGCCGTGGTCGGTCATCGCGATGTGCGACATGCCCATGTCGTTGCAGGCCTCGAACATGTCCTTCAGCCGCGCGGCACCGTCCAGCAGCGAGTACTGGGTGTGGACGTGCAGGTGCGTGAAAGGCGGCTTGCTCACGGCGCTGTTCCTCCGGGGCGGGTCTTCAGGGCGGCGCGAAGCGCCTCGACGAGGGGTGGTGGTGGGGCGACGGGTGGGCGGTGACGGACAGGGGGGACAGCCTGGAAGTCTACGTCCTGGCGGTCCCGGGCGACGGGCACTCCGGGGTACGGTCGCGCGTTGGAACGTCCGGGACGGCCGTCCCATTTGTCATGAACGCCATGGAGCAGGAGGCACTCAGCGATGTCGGACACGCAGACCCGCGCACAGGAGCGCGGGGAGCAGATTCTCGCCGTTTTCGACACCGCTTTCGGGGAGCTCCTGGCCGCCGACCCCGCCGCCTTCCAGGTCAAGTTCCGCAAGATGGCGGGCTCCGCCTTCGCGTTCTACCGCGGTTCCGCCGGGCTGTTCTACGCCGATCTGGAGCGGGAGCAGCACGCGGGCCCGTATCTGGACGAGCGCACGAGCAGGGTGTGGATCCACGGCGACCTGCACGCCGAGAACTTCGGCACGTACATGGACGCCAACGGCCGGCTGATCTTCAACGTCAACGACTTCGACGAGGCCTACGTGGGCCCGTTCACCTGGGACCTCAAGCGCTTCGCCGCCTCCGTCGCCCTGATCGGTTACGCGAAGGCGCTGAGCGACGACCAGATCGGCGAGCTGGTGCGGATCTACGCCGCCGCCTACCGGGAGCGCATCCACGCGCTGGCGACGGGAGCGGGGAGCGGCGCGACGGCGGAGCTGCCGCCCTTCACCCTGGACACCGCCGAGGGCCCGCTGCTCGGCGCGCTGCGGGCCGCGCGGTCGCTGACCCGGTTCGGGCTGCTCGACTCGATGACGGAGATCCGGGACTTCGAGCGCAGGTTCACCGCCGGCGGCGGTGCGATCGACCTGGACGCCGCGACGCGCTACAAGGTGCTCGCCGCCTTCGACGGCTACCTGGAGACGCTGCCGGAGTCGAGCCTGACCCGGCCCGACTCCTACCGTGTGAAGGACGTCGTCGGCCGCCGCGGGATCGGCATCGGCTCGGCGGGCCTGCCCTCGTACAACATCCTCCTCGAGGGCAACAGCGACGCCCTGGAGAACGACGTCGTGATCTACCTCAAGCAGGCGCAGACGCCCGCGGTCTCCCGCCACATCACGGACGCGGCCGTCCGGGAGTACTTCCGGCACGAGGGCCACCGCACGGTCATCTCGCAGCGCGCGCTGCAGGCGCACGCCGACCCGTGGCTGGGCTGGACCGAGCTGAACGGCACCGGCCAGCTGGTCGCGGAGGTCTCGCCGTACGCGGTGGACCTGGACTGGTCCGACATCGACGAGCCGGAGGAGATCGCCGCGGTCGTGGCCGACCTGGGCCGGGCGACGGCGACGATGCACGCGGCGGCCGACGACGAGAGCGGGCACTCCCTGGTGCCGTTCTCCACGGAGCGCGCGATCGACGCGGCGATCGCGGCGGACGAGCAGGGCTTCGCCGAGCTGCTGGTCGACTTCGCCCACGGCTACGGCGCCCGGGCCCGCGCGGACCACCAGATCTTCGTGGACCTCTTCCGCAACGGCCGTATCCCGGGCCTGTAGGACGGTGCGCCCCCGGGTCCTGCGGGCTCGATCACAGGAAGCCATGGCACACTCTGCGGCGATGGACGTATCAGGGACGCAGATCAGGGCGGTACGCGCGGCGGTGTTCACCGCCCTCGTCGTCACGCTCTCCTCGGCGTCCCATGTGCTGCTCTCCCGGGTCCCGCTGCCGCTGACGGCGGTCGCGTTGCTGGCCGGTGCCGTGTTCGCCGCGGCGTTCGCCCTGGCCGGACGCGAGCGTGGGTTCGGAGCGATCGCCGGACTGCTCGTTCCGCTGGAACTGGCGGCCGACACGGTGTTCACCACCGGACAGCACCTCTGCTACGGAGCGGCGGGCGGGCCGATCGCGGGTCCGCTGCGCTCCGTGGGTGTGGACGTGCTCTGCGGCGGCGAGGCGGGTGCGGGCTCCGGCCGGCTCGCCGGGGTCGCCGCGGTGGGCACCCCGCTGGCGGGGGTGACCGGGGCCGGCGACAGGGCCGCCGCCCTGCTGGCCTCTCCCGGCCCCGCCGTGCCGTGGCTGCTCCTGGCCACGCACGTGACGGTGGGCCTGCTGGCCGCGGCCTGGCTGCGGCACGGTGAGTCCGCTCTGGCGGGGCTGCTGCGCGCGGCGGCCGCCGTAGCCTTCCGGCCGCTGCTGACGGCGGTCGCCGTGGTGGGCACCGCCCGGCTCCGGGTACGCAGGGACCTCCGCCGCACGGGGCGGCCCCTCCCGCTCTTCCCGGCCCGGCTCCTCGTGCACTGCGTGGGACGGAGAGGACCTCCCGGCTCGGCCCGCGCCACCGCCTGAGCATCCGGAGATCCCCGAGTCACCCCACATACGGAGCAGTCCCATGAGCAAGCGCAACAGCCAGGCCAGCAAGTCCGCCGCCCGCGAGCGGCTGCGGCAGGAACGCGAGCGGCAGGCCAAGAAGGACAAGGCACGCAAGCAGATCGTCGTCGGCGTCTCGGTGGTCGCCGTCCTCGCGATCGCGGGCGGCATCAGCTACGGCGTGATGCAGCTGAACAAGCCCTCCGCCTGGGAGGCCGCCGCCGACGCGAAGAACGTCACCGCCCCGAAGAACACCTCCGGCGACGACGGCACGACCGTCGTGATCGGCAAGGCGAGCGCCAAGAAGACCCTGGAGCTGTACGAGGACTCCCGCTGCCCGATCTGTGCCACGTTCGAGCAGAACGTCGGCGAGACGGTCGCCAAGGACGTCGAGGCCGGCAAGTACAGGATCAAGTACGTCGGCGCGACCTTCATCGACAACTCCGACAGCGGAGAGGGCTCCAAGAACGCCCTGAGCGCGCTGGGCGCGGCGCTCGACGTCAGCCCCGAGGCCTTCATGGACTACAAGGCCGCGCTGTACTCCGCGAAGTACCACCCCGAGGAGACGGACGACAAGTTCGCCAAGGACAGCTTCCTGATCGAGGTCGCGGACTCCGTGGACGCGCTGAAGGGCAACGCGGCGTTCAAGAAGGACGTCGAGAACGGCACGTACGACGCCTGGGCGATCAAGATGTCCAAGGCCTTCGACAAGAGCGGCGTCCAGGGCACGCCCACGCTGAAGATGGACGGCAAGACGGTCACCGCCGAGGGCAGCAAGAACGCTCCCATGACGGTGCCCGAATTCGACGCCGCGATCACCAAGGCCCTGAAGGGCTGACGGAGGAACAGGGCAGGAGGGCACCGGGCCACGACCCCGGTGCCCGTCACGGACAGGCGGGCGGACTCTCGAGTTCGCCCGCCTGTCCGTTCGTTCAGCGGACGGGGCTCGGCCCGTGCCGAACAGCGAAGTGGCCGAACGTCGACGTGGCGGGCCCGCGCGACAGCCGAAGAATCCGCCCCGCACCCGGCCGGAGCACGGCCGGGGAGGGGGCAGCCACGCCCCGCCGGGCACCTTCGCGCACGTGCCGCCGCCGTCGGGGCCCGCACCGGGCCCTGCGATCCCGGGCATGACCTGGAAGGACGCCACGGCGGACCGGATCCGCGTTCCGCAGCGGGCGGCAGAGCACGCGGGAGGCAGAGGGAGGCTCTCCCGGCACGCCACCGATCATTTTCAGCCATGCGCCACTCTGTTAACACGGTGACACGGCGTCATGTCGAGTGGCGTCTCTCGGATTCCGTATGGGGACACATCACCCGCGAAAGTGGCTCCCTGCATGACGTTCTCCTCTCGACCCCCGAGCGGCGCCGGAGGTTTTCCCGGCATTGCCCCGGTACGCACCAGCATTGATTGGGCTTGATCGATTCTCTTCAGGCGGTGACATGCGCACGTAATCTCCGGGCGGCGGGTGAGGAAGTTCCTCCCCCACATGTCCGCGAGGAGTCACCGTGCGCGCTCTTGTACGCATATCCCCCCGTCTGCGCCGTTCCGTCCTGAGCACAGCCGTGCTGGCCGGAACCCTGGCCCTGACTCCGCTCTCCACGGCGCCGGGCAGCGCGGTCGCGGCGGCGCCCTCCGCCGAGAAGTGCGCCGAGTCCCCCACGAGCGCGACGGCGCGTGAGGCCCGTCCCGGCGGGTCCGACCACGCGGCCGAGCCCAACGAGGTCACCGCGGCCAAGGCCAAGGCCATGGACGCGGACCTCAGGAAGCGGCTCGCGGACCGCAGAGTGAACGGTTCCGCGCTCGCCGCGGGCGCGACCGTCCCGGTCTACTTCCACGTGATCCACGACGGGACCACCGGCAAGCTGACCTCGACGCAGGTCAGCAACCAGCTCAGCGTGCTCAACGCCGCCTACAGCGGCCAGGGCACCGGCAACACCGACTCCGGCTTCCGCTTCACCCTCGCGGGCACGGACTACACGGACAACGCCACCTGGTACAACCTCAGCTCCGGCTCGACCGCCGAGAAGGCGATGAAGTCGGCACTGCGCAAGGGCGGCGCGGGCGCGCTCAACGTCTACACCGCCAACCTGGGCGGCGGCCTCCTGGGCTGGGCCACTTTCCCGAGCTCCTACACGTCCAGCCCGTCGATGGACGGCGTGGTCATCCTCGACGCCTCGCTGCCGGGCGGAACGGCGACCAACTACGCCGAGGGCGACACGGCCACCCACGAGGTCGGCCACTGGATGGGCCTCTACCACACCTTCCAGGGCGGCTGCAACGGCAACGGCGACTACGTCTCCGACACCCCGGCGGAGAAGAGCGCCGCCTACCAGTGCCCCACCGGCCGTGACACCTGCACCACCAAGACCGGCGTGGACCCGATCCACAACTTCATGGACTACACGTACGACGCGTGCATGTACCAGTTCACCGCGGGCCAGGTGCAGCGCATGGCCGACAGCTGGACCGCCTACCGGGCCGGCTGACCCCTCGGCAAGCCACCGGGGCCCCGCACCGTCCGGTGCGGGGCCCCGGCGCGCGCGGCTACAGCGTGGCGAGGAACCCGAGCGCGACCTTCCAGGCCAGCTCGGCCGAGTCCTCGTCGTAGTCGGGCAGCTCCGGGTCGGTGAACAGGTGGCCGGCTCCCCGGTAGCGGTAGACCTCCACGTCCGCGCCCGTCCGCTGCATCTGCAGGTACCAGCTGTTCAGCCAGTCGTGCGACTCGAACGGATCCGGGTCGGCGACGTGCAGCTGCACGGGCAGTTCGTCCACCGTCGCGCTCTCGGCGATGTCCGAGGTGCCGTGGAGCAGCAGCAGCCCGCGCGCCTTCGCGTCGCCGAGGGCCAGGGTCTGCGCCACCGACGCCCCCAGCGAGAATCCCGCGTACACGAGGCCCTGGTCGGAGAAGGGCGCGGCGGCCAGCACGGCCCTCCTGAGCAGCTCGTCCTTGCCCACCTGCTCCTTGAAGGCCATTCCCTCCTCGACCGTGTCGAAGGTGTGCCCTTCGAAGAGATCGGGCACGCGCACCTCGTGCCCGGCCGCACGCAGCCGGTCGGCAGCCGCGTGCACAGCGGGCCGCAGACCACAGGTCGAGTGGAAAAGCATGATGTTCATGCGTCCCATGGTGCCAGCTGTGCCCCGATGCTTGGAGGACGACGGAATGGAGAACGTACTGCGGCCGCTGCTGGTGGTGGGCGGATCGCTGGCGGTCACCCTGGTGCTGGGATGGCTGGTGGACCTGCTGCTGCGCAGGGCCGACGACCGGCACCACGACACCCCCCTGTGGGGACTCCTGCGGCGCTGCCGGCCGCCGCTGCAGGTGGTGCTCTGCACGGCGATGCTGCGGGCCAGCTTCGGCCAGATCCGGCTCGCCGCCGTGCGCGACCACCGGGGTGCGATCGGCCAGGTCCTCACCCTCGTGCTGATCGCGGCGTCCGCCTGGCTGGTGGTACGGGTCGCCGCCACCGTCGTGGAGTCCTCGTACGCCCGCTACGCGACGGCCACCCGGGACGCGGCCCGGGTACGCCGGGTCCGTACACAGGTCGCGCTCATCCAGCGCGTGGTCACCGCCGTCGTCACCACCGTCGCGCTCGCGGCGATGCTGCTGACCTTCCCGGCGATGCGGACGGTCGGCACGTCGATGCTGGCCTCCGCCGGTGTGCTCGGCATCGTCGCCGGTGTGGCCGCCCAGTCGACCCTGGGCAATCTCTTCGCCGGATTCCAGATCGCCTTCGGCGACATGGTCCGCCTCGGTGACACGGTGGTCGTGGACGGCGAGTGGGGCACCGTGGACGAGATCACGTTGACCTTCCTGACGGTGCGCACCTGGGACGAGCGGCGGATCACGATGCCCGTGTCGTACTTCACCAGCAAGCCCTTCGAGAACTGGTCGCGCGGCGGGGCGCAGATGTCCGGCACGGTCTTCTTCCAGCTCGACCACTCGGCGCCCATCGCCGCCATGCGCGACCGGCTGCGCGAGATCCTCGGCGAGTGCGCCGCGTGGGACGGCCGCGACTGGTCGCTGGCCGTGACCGGCACCACCCCGACGACGATCGAGGTGCGGGCGGTGGTCACCGCGAAGGACGCCGACGACATCTGGACCGTGCGGTGCGCCGTGCGCGAGCAGCTGATCGGCTGGCTCCGCGACCACCACCCGTACGCCCTGCCGCGGGTCGTGACGTCCCCTGCGCCGCTCCCGCCGGGCGACCGGTGGCCGGGACTCTCCGCCGCGGAGGACGCCCGGATCCCGGCCCCGGGCAGCGCCGCCGCCCCCCGCACCGGCCGTGGCTGACCCCCACCGGACGGCGGGACGGCTCAGCGCAGGCTCCGCACGTCCAGATACCGCAGGACCCGGTCGACCACCTCGGGGTCCGATCCCGGCTCGCTGCGCGCGGCGAGCACCTCGTGCCGGGCGGCCGAGAGCATCTCGCGCTGGACCCGGCTCACCGCCCTGAACCGCTCGGCGCGCTGCGCGTAGGCCTCGCGCCGCTCCTCGTCGACCATGTCGGGGCTGATCCGCGCCCCGATGTCGTACGCGGCGCGCTGCAGTCTCTCCAGCACCTCCTCGGGGAAGTCCTCGCCGGCCTGGACCTCCTTGAGCCGCTGCTTGGCGGCCTGGGCCGCGCGGACCGCGAGGTCGTGCTCCAGCGCCTGCTCGGCCCTGGTGTCCGCCCTGACCCCGAGCCTGCGCACGAGCCAGGGCAGGGTCAGGCCCTGCAGGACGAGGGTGGCCATGATGACGGAGAAGGCGATGAAGACGATCTCGTCGCGGCCGGGGAACGGCTTGCCGTCGTCCGTCTGCAGCGGGATGGCGAGGGCCAGCGCGACGGAGGCCACCCCGCGCATCCCGGCCCACCACATGACGACGGTCTCCCGCCAGCTGGTGGGGATCTCCTCGCTGTAGTCACGGCGGGTGTGCAGCCGCTTGGCCAGCCAGGTCGCGGGCAGCAGCCAGAGGAGCCGTACGCCGACGACGACCGCGACGATCGCCAGGCCCCAGCCCAGCAGCCGGAACTCGCGTCCGTCGGCGGTGCCGAAGACGCTGTGGAGTTCGAGGCCGATCAGGCCGAAGGCCACACCGGTGACCAGCGTGTCGACGATGTTCCAGAAGGACCGGCCGGTGAGGCGGCCGAGGACGTCGTCGGCGTCCGCCGTGTGCTCGGCGAGGAAGAGGGCCGTGGTGAGGACGGCGAGCACGCCCGAGCCCTTCAGCTCCTCGGCGAGCACGTAGCTCACGAAGGGAACGAGCAGGCTCAGGCCGACCTGGAGGGTGGCGTCGCCCAGGAGCCCCATCAGCTTGATGGTGAGCCAGCCCAGCACCAGGCCGACCACCACCGCGACGACCGCGGAGAGCAGGAGCAGGCCGAACGCGGCGGGCAGGGAGAAGGTCCCGCTCACCGCGGCGGCGACCGCCACGTGGTAGAGCACGATGGCCGTGACGTCGTTGAACAGGCCCTCGCCCTCCAGGATCGAGACGAGTCTGCGCGGCAGCCCGAGGGAGCCCGCCACAGCCGTCGCCGCGACCGGGTCGGGCGGGGCCACGAGCGCGCCCAGGGCGACGGCGGCGGCGATGGGCAGCCCGGGGACGATCGCGTCGGCGACGGCGGCGACGGCCGCGGTCGTGACGAAGACGAGGGCCACCGCCAGCAGGAAGATGGGCCGCCTGTTGGCGGCGAACTGCCGCCACGAGGTGCGCTGCACGGAGGCGTAGAGCAGCGGAGGCAATAGGGCGGGAAGGATGATCTCCGGCGGGATGTTCACGTCGGGGACGAAGCTGGCGAAGGCCATGCCGATCCCGGCGAGCGTCATCAGCACCGGCGCGGGCAGGCCCAGCCTCTCCCCCAGCGGGACCGTGACCACCGCTCCGAGCAGGAGCAGGAGCAGGAGTGCCAGTTGGTCCACGGTGTGCCTTTCGCAGCGCGCCGGGCGGTCGGGCGCCCGGCGATCAGCCGATCAGGCCGTCAAGCGTGCCATGCCGGGGCGCGCGGACCGCACGGCCCCCGGTGCGCCGCCCGGTCAGAGCGTGCGGCGCATGGCCCGGTGCGGCATCCCCGCGTCGGCGAACCCGGGGCCGTACGGCACGTAGCCGAGCCGTTCGTAGAAGCCGAGCGCGTGCGTCTGGGCGTGCAGGTCGACACCGGCCAGGCCGAGGAGGCGGGCCTCCTGCTCGATCGCGCGGACGAGCGCTGCCCCGACGCCGAGGCCGCGGGCCTCGCGGGTCACCGCCAGCCTGCCGAGCGAGCCGACCGCGGGGTCGCCGCCGGTCCGGTCCGCCGCCGCCGCGCCGTGCAGCAGCCGTCCCGTACCGAGCGCGGAGCCGTCCGCGGCGACGGCCAGGACGTGTACCGCCGTGGCGTCGTGGGCGTCGTACTCGATCTCCTCGGGCACCCGCTGCTCCCCGACGAAGACCCGCCTGCGGATCCGGAAGCAGGCCGCGAGATCACTGTCGCCGACAGCCCGGCGGGTGCTGCAGGGGGCCTGCCCGGGGTTCACTCGCTCTCCGCCGCGATGGTGTCGAGGGCGCGCTGGAGGTCCTCCGGGTAGGTGCTGGAGAACTCCACCCAGCTGCCGTCCGCGGGGTGCTCGAAGCCGAGGCGGACCGCGTGGAGCCACTGCCGGGTTAGACCGAGGCGCTTGGCCATCGTGGGGTCGGCGCCGTAGGTCAGGTCGCCCGCGCAGGGATGGCGGTGGGCGGACATGTGCACCCGGATCTGGTGGGTGCGGCCCGTCTCCAGCTTGATGTCGAGCAGGCTGGCCGCACGGTAGGCCTCGATGAGGTCGTAGTGCGTCACGGACGGCTTGCCCTCGGCGGTGACGGCCCACTTGTAGTCGTGCTGCGGGTGGCGCCCGATGGGGGCGTCGATGGTGCCGCTCATCGGGTCGGGGTGGCCCTGCACCAGGGCGTGGTACTTCTTCTCGACGACCCGGTCGCGGAACTGGGCCTTCAGCAGGGTGTAGGCCCGCTCCGACTTGGCGACGACCATCAGGCCGGAGGTGCCGACGTCCAGCCGGTGCACGATGCCCTGGCGCTCGGCGGCGCCCGAGGTCGAGATGCGGTAGCCGGCCGCCGCCAGGCCGCCGATGACGGTGGTGCCGGTCCACCCGGGGCTGGGGTGGGCGGCGACGCCGACCGGCTTCATGATGACGACGATGTCGTCGTCGTCGTGCACGATCTCCATGCCCTCGACGGGTTCGGCGACGATCCGGACGGGAGCGGGCGCCTGCGGCATCTCCACTTCCAGCCAGGCACCGCCGTGCACCCGCTCCGACTTCCCGGCCACCGAGCCGTCCACCTGGACCTTCCCCGCGGCGGCCAGCTCGGCGGCCTTGGTACGGGAGAAACCGAACATCCGGGAGATGGCGGCGTCGACGCGCTCGCCCTCCAGGCCGTCGGGTACGGGCAGGGTGCGGACCTCGGGATACGTACTCACCTGTCGAGTATGCCTTGCGCCCGCTAGTCCTTGTGCACGGTGCCGTCGGGGTCCAGGCCCTTGAAGGAGAGGATCACGATGAGGATCCCGCCGCACACGATCGCGGAGTCGGCGAGGTTGAAGACGGCGAAGTGCGCGGGGGCGATGAAGTCCACCACCGCGCCTTCGAACACACCGGGCGAACGGAAGACGCGGTCGGTGAGGTTGCCGAGCGCCCCTCCGAGCAGCAGGCCGAGGGCGATGGCCCAGGGCAGGCTGTAGAGCTTGCGCGCGAGCCGCGCGATGACGACGATCACACCCGCGGCGATGACCGTGAAGATCACCGTGAACGCCTCGCCGAACCCGAACGCGGCACCCGCGTTCCGGATGGCGTTGAGCTTGAGCCAGTCGCCGAAGATCTCGATGGGCTCCTGATGCTCCAGCTCGGCGACCACGATCATCTTGCTGACCAGGTCCAGGACGTAGGCGAGGACGGCCACGCCGAGAAGGACGAGGATCTTCTTCCCGCCCCGCCCGCCGTCCGTGCCGCCGGCCCCGTCCGTGTCCGCGGAGAGCCGCTGGGACTCCGTCCCGTCGGCCCCCTCGGCCTCAGGGATGTCCGGCGTACCGATGATGCGCTCCGCCTCTGCCACGTGAGTCCCTCAACCTAGGTGCCTGACTGAGGACGAGGGTACGACACACCCGGGGCATCAGCCCCGCCGCTCCTGCTTCTGTTTGTCCTCCACGCAGAGGGTGGCCCGGGGGAAGGCCTGCATCCTGGCCTTGCCGATCGGCTTCCCGCAGACCTCGCACAGGCCGTAGGTCCCCGCCTCCAGACGCGCCAGAGCGCGTTCGGTCTGGTCCAGCGTCTCCTGGGCGTGGGCCGCCAGGGACAGCTCGTGCTCGCGGGTGATGTTCTTGGTGCCGGTGTCGGCCTCGTCGTCACCGGCCCCGTCACCGGAGTCACGCATCAGCCCGGCCAGCGCGGCACCGGACGCCTCCAGCTCGCTGCGCAGGCGCATGGCCTCGCCCGTGAGCTCCGTTCGCGCCTCGGCGACCTCCTCGGGCGTCCAGGGGTCCTCCCCCGGTCTGACCGCCAGCTCGCCGGGTGCCGTGGCGCCGGCCCGGGCCGGCGGTACCGCGTTCGGGCCGTCCTCCGGGACGGTCGTGGTCGGGCCGGCACTCTTCTTGGCTGCCACCGTGTGGGCTCCTGTCTGCTCGGCGGCCTCAGCCGCCCCCGTGGCCTTCTTCGAGGCCTTCTCGGCCGGCTTCTTCCCGGCCGCGCTCTTCTTCGCCGTGCTCTTCTTCGCCGCGGTCCTCTTCGCCGCGCTCTTCCTCCCCGGCTCCCGGTGCCCGGGATCCGGATCGTCCGGTTCCTGTTCCTGCGGCGGACGTCCCTCCGCGTTTCCGGCCACCTCCGCCGGCGCCTGCGGACCCGTCGGTGCGAGGGGAGCCGTGCCGGCCTCCCCGGCCGCGTCCGCGGACATCTCCCCGGCCGCCGCGACCGTGGATCTCGCGGACGCCGTTCTCGATACGGCGGTCTTCTTCGCCACCATGGCCGCGGCCCCTTCACATTTTGTGATCTTGCACGCGAATCGTGCTGGGACGATAAATCGGCCTCAGCTCCGCGGCAACGGGGCACGCCGCCGGTTCGCCCCTCCCCGCGGCCGGGCATCGGCGCACCTCCAAGCGTTGTGCCCAGCTCTCGGCCCGGTAATCCGCTCCCGTGCGGCCTCCGGGAATCCGTCCGCCGGGTCTGGCCGTTCGGGTCACCCGGCCCGCTGCGGATGAACCGGTCGGCCGTCGCGTGTACGGGCCCGTACACTGGCCGCAGCGAGAGGCATGGACGGGACGAGTAGCGTCGTACGCAGCCAGGAGCGACCCGGGGACGGTGGGAGCCCGGGGGCGAGCGCGGCGTGAAGATCACCCCGGAGCCGCCGGAAGAACGCTTTGACCCGTGGGTCGTGTCCACGGGCGCAGAGTCATTAGAACCGGCGTCGCGACCCCAATGAGGGGGCCGTCGGGCACACGCCCGGGGCCAAGGAGGGTGGTACCGCGGGAGCCGGTGACGGTTCTCGTCCCTCCGACGGAAGTGGAAGACGTCCGCCGGAGGAAGCCCGCACATGACATCGCCGCAGTACCGCCAGGTACCCGCCCAGGTCGACCTGCCCGCCCTCGAGCACGCCGTGCTCGACTTCTGGCGCGACAGCAAGGTCTTCGGAAAGAGCCTCCAGCAGTCCGAGGGGCGCCCCGAGTGGGTCTTCTACGAGGGCCCGCCCACCGCCAACGGCATGCCCGGGGCCCACCACATCGAGGCCCGCGTCTTCAAGGACGTCTTCCCGCGCTTCCGCACGATGCAGGGCTACCACGTCGGCCGCAAGGCCGGCTGGGACTGCCACGGCCTGCCGGTCGAGCTCGCGGTGGAGAAGGAGCTGGGCTTCAACGGCAAGAAGGACATCGAGGCGTACGGCATCGCCGAGTTCAACGCCCGCTGCCGTGAGTCCGTGACCCGCCACACCGACGCCTTCGCCGAGCTCACGACCCGTATGGGCTACTGGGTCGACCTGGACGACGCCTACCGCACGATGGACCCCGAGTACGTCGACTCCGTGTGGTGGTCGCTGAAGGAGATCTTCAACAAGGACCTCCTGGTCCAGGACCACCGTGTCGCCCCCTGGTGCCCCCGCTGCGGCACCGGTCTCTCCGACCACGAGCTGGCCCAGGGCTACGAGACGGTCGTCGACCCGTCGGTCTTCGTCCGCTTCCCGCTGACGAGCGGCCCGCTGGCCGGCCGGGCGGCGCTGCTGGTCTGGACGACGACGCCGTGGACCCTGGTCTCCAACACGGCGGTCGCGGCCCACCCGGACGTCACCTACGTCGTCGCGTCGAACGGCGAGGAGCAGCTGGTCGTCGCCGCGCCCCTGACCGACAAGGCGCTCGGCGAGGGCTGGGAGCTCACCGGCGAGACGTTCACCGGGCGGGAGATGGAGCGCTGGACCTACGAGCGCCCGTTCCAGCTCGTGGAGTTCCCCGCCGAGGCGCACTACGTCGTCAACGCCGAGTACGTCACGACGGAGGACGGCACCGGTCTGGTCCACCAGTCCCCCGCCTTCGGCGCCGACGACCTCGCGGTCTGCCGCTCCTACGGTCTCCCGGTCGTGAACCCGGTCCGCCCCGACGGCACCTTCGAGGAGGATCTCCCGCTGGTGGGCGGCGTCTTCTTCAAGAAGGCCGACGAGGCGCTCACCGGGGACCTGGACGCGCGCGGGAAGCTCTTCCGGCACGTCCCGTACGAGCACAGCTACCCGCACTGCTGGCGCTGTCACACCGCGCTGCTGTACTACGCGCAGCCGTCCTGGTACATCCGCACGACCGCCGTCAAGGACCGGCTTCTCCAGGAGAACGAGAAGACCAACTGGTTCCCGGACTCGGTCAAGAACGGCCGCTTCGGCGACTGGCTGAACAACAACGTGGACTGGGCGCTGTCCCGTAACCGCTACTGGGGCACCCCGCTGCCCATCTGGCGCTGCGAGGACGACCACCTCAGCTGTGTCGGCTCCCGCGCCGAGCTCTCCGAACTCACGGGCACCGACCAGTCGGAGCTCGACCCGCACCGCCCCTTCATCGACGAGATCACGTTCACCTGCACCCAGGAGAACTGCCAGCTGGAGGCGTACCGCGTCCCCGAGGTCATCGACGCCTGGTACGACTCGGGTTCGATGCCGTTCGCACAGTGGGGCTACCCGTACAAGAACAAGGAGGTCTTCGAGAGCCGCTATCCGGCGCAGTTCATCTCGGAGGCCATCGACCAGACCCGCGGCTGGTTCTACACGCTGATGGCGGTGGGCACGCTCGTCTTCGACAAGTCCTCCTACGAGAACGTCGTCTGCCTCGGCCACATCCTCGCCGAGGACGGCCGCAAGATGTCCAAGCACCTGGGGAACATCCTGCAGCCCATCCCCCTCATGGACCAGCACGGCGCGGACGCCGTGCGCTGGTTCATGGCGGCGGGCGGCTCCCCGTGGGCGGCGCGCCGGGTGGGCCACGGCACCATCCAGGAGGTCGTCCGCAAGACACTCCTCACGTACTGGAACACGGTCGCCTTCCAGGCCCTGTACGCCCGTACGTCCGGCTGGGCGCCGTCCGCGGCCGACCCCGCGCCGGCCGCGCGCACGGTCCTGGACCGCTGGCTGCTGAGCGAGCTGGGCACCCTGGTGGAGCAGGTCACCCAGGCGCTGGAGGGGTACGACACCCAGCGTGCCGGCAAGCTGCTGTCGGCGTTCGTCGACGACCTGTCCAACTGGTACGTACGCCGTTCCCGCCGCCGCTTCTGGCAGGGCGACAAGGCGGCGCTGCGCACCCTGCACGAGGTCGTGGAGACGGTCACCCGGCTGATGGCTCCCCTGACCCCGTTCATCACCGAGCGGGTGTGGCAGGACCTGATCGTGCCGGTCACGCCGGACGCCCCGGAGTCGGTCCACCTCTCCACCTGGCCGACGGCCGACCCGGCGTCGGTCGACCCGGCGCTCTCCACGCAGATGGCCCTGGTACGCCGCCTGGTCGAGCTGGGGCGGGCCACCCGCGCGGAGTCGGGGGTCAAGACCCGCCAGCCCCTGTCCCGGGCACTGGTCGCGGCCTCGGGCTTCGAGTCGCTGCCGCCCGAGCTGCGCGCCCAGATCACGGAGGAGCTGAACGTCGCCTCCCTGGCCTCGCTGTCGGAGGTCGGCGGTTCGCTGGTCGACACCACGGCCAAGGCGAACTTCCGCGCCTTGGGCAAGCGGTTCGGCAAGGGCGTCCAGGCGGTGGCCAAGGCGGTCGCGAACGCGGACGCCGCGGCCCTGTCCCTGGCGTTGCGCGAGGGTACGGCGTCGGTCGAGGTCGACGGCGAGCGGATCACTCTCGCCCCGGACGAGGTCATCATCACGGAGACCCCGCGCGAGGGCTGGTCGGTGGCGTCCGACTCGGGTGCGACGGTCGCCCTGGACCTGGAGATCACCCCGGAACTGCGGGCGGCGGGCCTGGCCCGTGACGCGATCCGGCTGATCCAGGAGGCCCGCAAGAACAGCGGCCTCGACGTGGCGGACCGGATCGCCGTCCGCTGGACCTCGGCGTCCACCGCAACGACCGAGGCACTGACCGCGCACGCCTCCCTGATCAAGGACGAGGTCCTGGCCGTGGACTACGCCCAGGGCGAGCCGGACGACACGTACGGACCCGCCTTCGACGACGCGAGCCTGGAACTCACCTTCCACCTCCGCAGGACGGCACACTGACCCACCCCCGAGGGCCCGGCCGGACATCCCCGGCCGGGCCCTCGCCCGTATCCCCACCGCCCGACCCGCCCCTGCCCACTACGGACCACCACTCGCCCAGCAGGGCGCCACCCCGCCACGACCCTCCCGGCCCCCACCCAGGCCTGGCCGACCCTCGCCGCTACGGACCCCCCGCATCCCCGGCAGGCGCCGCGTCGCCGCCACCCTCCCGGCCCCACACCCAGGCCGGGCCGGCCCTCCTCGCCACGGACCCCCCGCATCCCCGGCAGGCGCCGCGTCACCACCACCCTCCCGGCCCCACACCCAGGCCGGGCCGGCCCTCCTCGCCACGGACCCCCCGCATCCCCGGCAGGCGCCGCCTCGCCGCCACCCTCCCGGCCCCACACCCAGGCCGGGCCGGCCCTCCTCGCCACGGACCCACCGCATCCCCGGCAGGCGCCGCCTCGCCGCCACCCTCCCGGCCCCACACCCAGGCCGGGCCGGCCCTTCTCGCCACGGACCCACCCCTCCCCCGCAGGCGCCGCGTCACCACGACCCTCCCGGCCTCATACCCACAGGCCGAACGCGCCCCGCTACGGACCAACACTCCCCCAGCAAGGCGCCGCGTCACCACCACCCTCCCGGGCCCGGCCGCTCCCGGAGCGACGGCAGCCGGGCCGCCCCCTTCACCGGCTCCGGGCCGCCCTTCCGGCCCCGCCGGCGCGTCCGGTGCTCGCGGCCCTGGGCGGAGCCCCGGTCAAGGGAAGGGGACGGGGCGGGACCCGCCCCCGCGACCCCGCACCCGGCCGCCCACGCTGCGGCCCGCAGCACCCGCGGCGGAACCGCAAAAGGGCCGGGCCCCGGGAAATCCCGGGGCCCGGCCCTCAGCCTGCCGACGGCTACGCGCTCAGCGAGCGCACACCGCTCAGTTGTCGTCCTCGTCGATGAGGAACCCGCGCATCGGCGAAGGCGCCTGCTGCATCGGCTGCGGAGCCTGCGGCCGCACCGGCGCCATCGGCTGCGTCATCGCGGGCGACATCTGCTGCTGTCCGCCGTAGGACGGCGCACCGCCCATCGACTGGTTGCCGCCACCCATCTGCTGGTTGCCGTGGCCACCGTGGTTGCCGCTCATGCTGTGTCCCATCGCACCCGCACCGGCCGGGGCCAGCGAGGGGGACGGCGGCAGGGAAGCGGCGGCCGGCGTGCGCGGCGGAGCCAGCGAGTCGTCCGCCTGGGTCTCCAGCTGACGCAGCTGGCTCTCCAGGTAGGACTTCAGGCGGGTCCGGTACTCGCGCTCGAAGCCACGCAGGTCCTCGACCTTGCGCTCGAGCGTCGCGCGGGCCGACTCCAGGGAGCCCATCGCCACGCGGTGCTTCTCCTGCGCGTCCCGCTCCAGGGCGTCCGCCTTGGCACGGGCGTCGCGCTCCAGACCCTCGGCACGGCTGCGTGCCTCACCCACGATCTTGTTGGCCTCGGAACGGGCCTCCGCGATCGCCTGGTCGGCGGTCTGCTGGGCGAGGGAGAGGACACGGGCGGCACTGTCGCCGCCGGGGCCCTGACCGGGCTGCTGCATCTGCGGCTGCTGCATCTGCTGCATCTGCTGCTGCGGGGCGTGACCGCCCATGGGGCCGCCCATCGGGCCACCCATGGGACCGCCCTGCATCGGGCCGGGGCCGTGGGGGCCCTGCGGACCGGGACCGTGGCCGCCCTGGGGGCCATGGCCGCTGGGGCCGGCGGGCAGCTGAGGAGCGCCTCCGGGCAGCTGGGGGGGACCCATCTGCGGGGGCTGCTGCTGCACCGGCGGACCCGATATGGCGGCGGGCACCGGTCCACCGGGCCGGTCCTGCGGCTCCGGCGGCTTGCGCATACCCTGCTGCTGCTGTTGCTGTTGCTGCTGCTGGTTCTGCGCGGCCGCGCGCGTGGCGGCGGCCAGCTTGGCGCGCAGGTCCTCGTTCTCACGGAGCAGGCGGGTCAGTTCCGATTCGACCTCGTCGAGGAAGGCATCGACCTCGTCCTCGTCATAGCCTTCTCGGAGGCGGACGGTCGTGAACTGCTTGTTCCGCACGTCCTCGGGGGTCAGCGGCATCTCTTCTTCACCTCTACGTAGTCGTCGGCAGTCGGCAGGACCGTATCGTTCACACGCTGCTCGCAAGCTTGCCCACGATGTTGAGCAGAATGTAGACGATGATCATCAGAACGAAGAAGGACAGGTCAAGTGCCACGCCCCCGAGACGCAACGGCGGTATGAACCGCCGAAGAAGCTTCAGCGGAGGATCCGTGACAGTGTAAGTGCCCTCGAGAACGATCACCATCGCCTTGCCTGGCTGCCATGAACGCGCGAACTGGAAGACGTAGTCCATGATCAGCCGGAAGATCAGCACGATGAGGAAACACATCAGCGCGATATAGACCACATCCAGTGCGACGCCCATGTCCCCGCGCTTCCCTCTCCCCTGGCTTTACGTTGCTCCGGCCTCGCGGCCGGGTCGTTCCCGGTGTCGTGTTCTCAGCTCTGGTTGAAGAATCCGCCCTCTGCGATGCGGGCCTTGTCCTCCGCCGTGACATCGACGTTAGCAGGCGACAACAGGAACACCTTCTGCGTCACGCGCTCAATGCTGCCATGGAGACCGAAGACAAGTCCTGCGGCAAAGTCGACAAGTCGCTTCGCGTCCGTGTCGTCCATCTCCGTCAGATTCATGATCACCGGAGTGCCCTCGCGGAAGTGTTCCCCGATGGTACGGGCCTCGTTGTAGGTCCTGGGGTGCAGCGTGGTGATGCGGTAGGGCTCCCGCTCGGACACGACCTTGGGCATGATCACCGGTGCGTTCTTCTCCATGTTCGGGCGTTCAGGTGTGATGGATGCCACGGGGGCGATTCGGGCGGGTCGTCCGCTTTCCGCCGGGAGCTGAACCGGTTCACGCTGTGCGGGGGGCTGCACCACTCGCACCGGTTCGTCCCGTTCCCGCTCCACCTGATGCGGGGGCTGATGCCGCCGCCGGTCCCGCTCGGGTTCCGGCTCGGGTTCGAATTCGTCATCGGGGTCGAACCCCGGACCGTCGTACCCATCGTCCTCCACGAGGCCGAGGTAGACCGCCATCTTGCGCATCGCGCCGGCCATGCTCCGAGTCCTCCGCTCTGTGGTGGATCGGCATTCGTGTCACCAAGTGCCCGAGATCCACTCCGGCCTGCCCGCCATGAGCGGGAATGACCATATTTTCTACTGTGGTCCGACTTGCTTCGCGACGTTACCCGAGCCGGGGTCGGACTCCGAGTACCGCCGTACCGACGCGTACATGTGTCGCCCCGGCCGCCACGGCGTCCTCGAGATCCGCACTCATCCCGGCGGAGACCATGTTCGCAGCCGGATGGTTCCCGCGCAGGCGGGATGAGATTTCCATCAGCCGGTCGAACGCGGCCCGTTGCCGGCCCGCATAGGGCCCCGCGAGCGGCGCGACGGTCATCAGACCACCGAGCCGGAGCCCCGGCGCCGCGTCCACCGCCGCGGCCAACTCCTCGATCGCGTCGGGTGCGACGCCTCCCCGGTCGCCGCGCTCGCCGCTCTCCGCGTCGAGGGCGACCTGGATGAGGCAGCCGAGTTCCCGCCCACCCTTCACCGCGGCCGCGGACAGCGCGGTGACGAGCTTGATCCGGTCCACCGACTGCACCACATCGGCATAACCGGTCACGGAACGAACCTTGTTCGTCTGCAACTGCCCGACGAAATGCCAGGTGAGCGACAGATCCGCACAGGCTGCGGCTTTCGGGGCCGCGTCCTGGTCACGGTTCTCCGCGACATGCCGCACACCGAGTTCGTGCAGGATCCGCACATCGCTCGCGGGGTACGTCTTGGTGACCACGATGAGGGTCACTTCCTCACGCCCGCGGCCCGCCGCAGCACAGGCGGACGCGATACGTTCCTCCACCTGCGCCAGGTTCGCCGCGAGTTGATCCTTACGATCCGTCATGTCCTACCTGTCCAACCAGACATATCCGGCGAGCCGACCTGTCGTGCGGTCGCGGCGGTACGAGAAGTGGTCGCCCGACTCCATGGTGCAGAACGGCGAACGGTGCCGCTCACGCACACCGAGCGCGTCGAGCTGTGCGTGGACTCCGGCGGTGACGTCCACGGCCGGGGTCCCCCAGGAGGTCTGCGACCAGGCCGCCGGAACGGCCCGGGCGACCTCGGCCCGCATCTCCTCCGGGACCTCGTAGCACCGTCCGCAGACGGCCGGCCCGGTACGGGCGACGATCCGTGACGGTTCGGCACCCAGGGCGATCATCGCCTCGACCGCGGCCGGCACGACACCGGCGACCAGCCCCGGCCGGCCCGCGTGGGCGGCCCCGGCGACGCCGGCCACCGGATCGGCGAGCAGGACGGGCGTGCAATCGGCGGTCAGCACCGCGAGCGGAAGCCCGCGCCGCGCCGTCACCACCGCGTCGACCGCCGGGATCTCCGCGAGGTCGCCCCACGGCCCGTCGACCACCGCCACCTCGCGCCCGTGTACCTGGTTCATCCAGACGACCGTCCGCGGGTCCAGGCCGAGGGACCGGGCCGCGCGCTCCCGGTTCGCGCCGACGGCGGCGGGGTCGTCACCGACCGCGCCGCCGAGGTTGAGCTCCTCGTACGGAACGGCGCTCACTCCGCCCCACCTGTCGGTGAAAGCGAAGTGGGCGCCGCCCGCCGAAGCCACCGCGGTCCGTACCGCGTGCCGCGGCTCTATCACTTCAAGAAATCCGGTACGTCCAGCTCTTCGGCCTGGCTGTCCTGGTAGGGACGGGCCGTCGGGACGTGCGGGGGCGGGACCGGCGGCAGCGAGCTCTCGTTCGCGGCGGGCGCCGGCTCGGCGGGCGCCGGGGGCTCCTCGCGCGGGGGCACCGAGCCCAGCGTGCTCGTCTGACGCACCGGCTCGGCGGTACGGGCCGGCGGCGCCGGCTCCTCACGCTTGCCGCTCGCCCCGAGCACGGTCTCCCGGCGGGCCGGCGGCTGGCCGCCGTCGAAGCCCGCGGCGATGACGGTGACCCGGACCTCGTCGCCCAGCGCGTCGTCGATGACCGCGCCGAAGATGATGTTGGCCTCCGGGTGGGCCGCCTCGCTCACCAGCTGGGCCGCCTCGTTGATCTCGAAGAGACCGAGGTCGCTACCGCCGGAGATGGAGAGCAGGACGCCCCGGGCGCCGTCGATGGACGCCTCCAGGAGCGGCGAGGAGATCGCCATCTCCGCGGCCGCCACCGCACGGTCGTCACCCCGGGCCGATCCGATACCCATGAGTGCCGATCCGGCCTCGGACATGACCGACTTGACGTCGGCGAAGTCGAGGTTGATCAGACCCGGGGTCGTGATGAGGTCGGTGATGCCCTGGACGCCCGAGAGCAGCACCTGGTCGGCCGACTTGAAGGCGTCCAGAACACTGACCTGGCGGTCCGAGATGGACAGCAGGCGGTCGTTGGGAATGACGATGAGGGTGTCGACCTCTTCGCGGAGCTCGGCGATGCCGTCCTCCGCCTGGTTCGCGCGCCGCCGGCCCTCGAAGGTGAACGGGCGGGTGACCACACCGATCGTCAGGGCGCCCAGCGAGCGAGCGATGTTGGCGACGACGGGTGCGCCGCCGGTGCCGGTGCCGCCGCCTTCCCCGGCGGTGACGAAGACCATGTCGGCCCCCTTGAGGACCTCCTCGATCTCCTCACGGTGGTCCTCTGCCGCCTTACGACCGACGGCCGGGTTCGCCCCGGCGCCGAGGCCACGGGTGAGTTCACGGCCGACGTCGAGCTTGACGTCGGCGTCGCTCATCAACAGTGCCTGCGCATCGGTGTTGATCGCGATGAACTCGACGCCCTTGAGGCCGACCTCGATCATTCGGTTGATGGCATTGACACCACCGCCGCCGACACCGATGACCTTGATGACTGCGAGGTAGTTCTGCGGTGCTGCCACGTCGAAGGCCTCTCGCCTCGAGTTACGTGTCGTCGCTTCGCGGTAGTCCCGCCGCGACGACGGATGCCGATTGGGACGGTCCGGACGCCGACCCAAACCCTAACCGTGAAGTTCAGGGTTACCAGTGTGTCTGCTTCTTGGACTCTTCCGAACAGGACACTAAGTCGACAAGTGGCGCACGTTCAACGAACACGCCGAACCTCCCGTTTTTCTTTTCACCCTATGTGATCACCCGTAGCGCTGACCAACCAGGGTGCTGGCCAGGGCAAACGTGCGTCAACTCGCCGACGCGGCGGGGGCGCTGGGCGCACTCACGTCGAAGTGCCCCGCTTTGGGGGACGCTTTCATGAGAGCGGTCAGAACCCGCGCCTTGACGGGCCCTTCTTCACTACTGCCCCACATAACGGTGCGATTCCGGGTCAACCGGAGAACAACGGCATCGTACGAGGTGACCTTCACGGCGTCCGTCTCCCCGGCCACCTTCTCCGGCAGGTCACCCGCGACCCGCACCGCTTCCCTCACCAGCCGGTCACTGCCGAAACGCCGCAGGCTCGCGGACCGATCCGGCGTCATCTCCAGCAGCGGCACGCGACCGGGCGCTTTGTCGACCGTGGCGAAACGCACGCCCTTCGCGTCCACTTCAATGAACTTTGCGCCCTTTTCGACCAGCAGAACCGGCGTGCGTTCGGTCACTTCGAGGGTGATTCCGTGCGGCCATGACCGTACCGCCTCCACGGAGTCGATACGGGGCAGCTTCCTGCGCAGGGCGGCCTCCATGGCGTCAAGGTCCACGGAGACCAGCGGGGACCCGACCGGGACCTCCGCAGCTGCCTTCACCTCCGCCGGAGTCAGCACCTCGGTGCCCGAGGTCGTCACCTGCTCGACCCGCAGCCAGGAGGACCCATAGAGCACCCAGACCACCCCTGCGGCGAGCAGCGCGGCGGCAACGGCGGCCAGGACCAGCCGCGTCCGGCCGCCGAGCCGGCGCCCCTCGGGGCCGATGTGCGGAGGGCGGGCCGGGGTGTCGGCCCGCCTGGCTTCGCCGCGCTGGGCGGTCGTCGGTCCGGCCACGCTCGCTCCTTCGCCGGGCCCGGGGCGCACGCCCCGGGCCCGCACCACCTCACGCCTGGCGGCGTGCGGCAATCGCCTCGTACACCATGCCGACGAGCAGGTCGTCGGCGTCCCTGCGCCCGAACTCGGCCGCGGCGCGGGACATTTCGTACAGCCGGTGCGGATCCGACAGCACCGGAAGGACGTTGCCCTGCACCCACTCGGGGGTGAGCGCCGCGTCGTCCACCAGCAGGCCGCCGCCGGCGTTGACCACCGGCTGGGCGTTGAGCCGCTGTTCGCCGTTGCCGATCGGCAACGGCACGTAGGCCGCGGGCAGCCCGACGGCGGACAGCTCGGCGACGGTCATCGCGCCCGCACGGCAGAGCATCATGTCGGCCGCCGCGTACGCGAGGTCCATCCGGTCCACGTACGGTACCGGGATGTAGGGCGGCATCCCGGGCATGTTGTCGATGCGCGGCAATTCGTTCTTGGGACCGACCACGTGGAGGATCTGGATCCCGGAGCGCTGGAGCAGCGGTGCGACCCGCTGGACGACCTCGTTGAGGTGCCGGGCGCCCTGCGAACCTCCGGAGACCAGCAGCGTCGGCAGGTTGGGGTCGAGACCGAAGGCGGCGCGCGCCTCCGGGCGGACCCGGGCCCGGTCGAGGGTGGCGATGGTCCGGCGCAGCGGGATACCGATGTAGCGGGCCCCGCGCAGCTTGCTGTCGGGGGTGGAGACGGCCACGCCGTGGGCGTACCGCGAGCCGATCTTGTTGGCGAGGCCCGGCCGGGCATTCGCCTCGTGGACGACGATGGGGACGCCCGCCCGCTTGGCGGCGAGGTAGCCGGGGAGGGCGACGTACCCCCCGAAGCCGACCACACAGTCCGCCCCGGTGCGTTCCAGGACCTGCTCCGCGGCCTTGATGGTGCCGCGCAGCCGCCCCGGGACGGTGATCAGCTCAGGGGTGGGTTTGCGCGGCAGCGGCACGGCAGGGATCAGTGCCAGCTCGTACCCCCGCTCGGGTACGAGCCTGGTCTCGAGTCCGCGTTCCGTGCCGAGGGCAGTGATTCCCACGGCCGGGTCCTGCCTGCGCAGGGCGTCTGCGAGGGCAAGCGCGGGCTCGATGTGGCCGGCGGTCCCCCCACCGGCGAGTACGACATGCACCGAAATTCACCGCTCTCCGGACGGACGCTTCGTGACGCGCCGTCTCATCGTCTTCCATCTGACCCCGGGCCTCCGCATGGCCAGGGCCGCTTTCGCCGCGGGATCGTCTCGCGCGAAGGCGATCATGAGCCCGACAGCGAACATGGTCGGCAGCAGGGCCGAACCTCCGTAGGAGAACAGCGGCAGCGGGACACCGGCGATCGGCAACAGGCCGAGCACCGCACCGATGTTGATCACGGCCTGGGCCGTGATCCAGGTGGTCACGCCTCCCGCTGCGTACCTCACGAAGGGGTCCTCCGTGCGTCCGGCCACGCGGATACCCGCATAGCCTAGAGCCGCGAAGAGGGCGAGTACCGACAGCGTCCCCGCCAGACCCAGTTCCTCCCCGGTGATGGCGAAGATGAAGTCGGTGTGAGGTTCCGGGAGTTGACCCCATTTTTCCACACTCGCACCGAGCCCGGAACCGAACCATCCGCCGGAGGCCAGGGCGTAGATTCCATGCACCGCCTGCCAGCAGGAGCCGTCGGGGCCGGGTTCGCTGACCCCCATGCAGCTGAGCCGCGACATCCGGTTCGGGCTGGTCTTGATCAGCAGGAAGGCCAGCAGGCCCGCGACGGAGAGCACGCCGGCGAAGAGCCGGGTGGGCGCGCCCACCAGCCAGAGCAGGCCGAAGAGGATCGCGGTGAGGATGATCGCCGTGCCCATGTCCCCGCCCAGCATGATCAGCCCGAGCAGCATGAAGGCGACGGGGACGAGCGGGACGAGCATGTGCTTCCACTGCGTCAGCAGCCGCTTGTCCTGTTTGCGGGCGAGCAGGTCGGCACCCCACAGGATGAGGGCGAGCTTTCCGAACTCGCTGGGCTGGAGCTGGAAGGGACCGCCGAGGTAGATCCAGTTCTGGTTGCCGTTGACCGACATCCCTATCCCCGGCACCTGAACCAGGACCATGAGGAAGACCGTGCCCATGAGCAGCGGATAGGCCAGCGCCCGGTGGAGCTTGACGGGCATCCGGGAGGCCAGCAGCATCAGCGCGGCCCCGATGACGGCGGCGAGGAACTGCTTGCGGAAGAAGTACGTACCGGGTTTGGCGAGCTCCAGCGCCTTGATCATCGAGGCGGAGTAGACCATCACGAGGCCGAGCACGGTGATCAGCAGGCTGGAGCCGAGGATCACGTAGTACGCCGTCAGAGGGCGGTCCCAGGCCCGCCGCGCCTGCTCGTACATCCGTCGCGCCCCCGCGCCGCGGGGCGGCCGGGGAGCCGGCGCCGGGCGGTGGCCGCCCCGAGGGGCGGCGGGGCGGCGGGGGCCCGTGGCGGGCCGGCTCCGCAGGAGGTGCCCCGCGGGCAGCCCGGAGCCCGTCGGCAGCGCACCGGCGAGCCGGCCCGGGGTGAACGCCCTGCTGATCGCCGCGGTCGCCCGCGAGGGCGCCGCTCCGCGTGCGGATGGGCTCTCGTCGGCCGGCATTGTCGCTGTCCCCTCCACTGCTCGTGCCCGGGGGCTGTCACCCGGGCCCGGGGCGGTGCCGCCGGTGCCCGGGTCCCCCGGGGGAGTACGGCGCCCCGGCCGTGCCGTCAGGCGCTCTCGTCGGCGAGCCGGCGCACCGCGTCAGCGAACGCCTCGCCCCGCTTGTTGTAGTTGGCGAACATGTCCATCGAGGCGCAGGCGGGGGCCAGGAGTACGGTGTCGCCCGGCCGTGCCAGCCGTGCCGCTTCCCGGACCGCCCCGGACATCGCCCCAGTGTCGGTCCGGTCGAGGTCGACCACGGGTACCTCGGGGGCGTGTCGCGCCAGGGCTTCGCGGATCAGGGCCCGGTCGGCGCCGATCAGCACGACGCCCCTGAGCCGCTTCGCCGCCCCGGTCACGAGCTCGTCGAAGGTGGCGCCCTTGGCGAGGCCGCCGGCGATCCAGACGACGCTGTCGTAGGCCGCGAGGGAGGCCTCGGCGGCATGGGTGTTGGTGGCCTTGGAGTCGTCGATGTACGTGACCCCGCCGGTCTCCGCGACATGCTCGATGCGGTGGGCGTCCGGGCGGAAGGCCCGCAGCCCGTCCCGGACGGCCGCCGGCGGGACGCCGAAGGCGCGTGCCAGGGCCGCCGCCGCCAGGGCGTTGGCGATGTTGTGGGGGGCGGGCGGGTTCACGTCGCCGACCTCGGCGAGCTCCTGGGCCTGCTTGTGCCGGCCGGCCACGAAGGCCCGGTCGACGAGGATGCCGTCGACCACACCGAGTTGCGAGGGGCCCGGCGTACCGAGGGTGAAGCCGATGGCCCGGCAGCCCTCCACGACGTCGGCCTCGCGGACGAGGTCCTCGGTGGCGCCGTCCTGGACGTTGTAGACGCAGGCGACGCTGTTGCCCTCGTAGATCCGGCCCTTGTCGGCCGCGTACCCGGCCATGGAACCGTGCCAGTCGAGGTGGTCGGGGGCCAGGTTGAGGACGGCGGCGGAATGGGCGCGCAGGGAGGGCGCCCAGTGCAGCTGGTAGCTGGAGAGCTCGACGGCGAGCACGTCGTACGGCTCGTCGCCGAGCACCGCGTCCAGCAGGGAGACCCCGATGTTGCCGACCGCTGCCGTGCGCAGGCCGGCCGCTTCGAGGATCGAGGCGAGCATCCGTACGGTCGTGGTCTTGCCGTTGGTCCCGGTGACCGCGAGCCAGGGTGCCGCCCCGGGGCCCCGCAGCCGCCAGGCGAGTTCGACGTCGCCCCAGACGGGGACGCCGGCCTCGGCGGCTGCGAGGAAGAGCGGCTTGTCCGGCTTCCAGCCGGGGGCCGTGACGATGAGCTCGGTGGACTCGGGCAGGGTCGCCCCGTCGCCGAGGCGCACGGTGATTCCGCCCTTGCCGGAGGCGCTGTGCGCCGCGGCCCACTCCTCCAGCTCGGCGGCCTGGGCGCGGGCGCGCTCGCCGTCGCCGTCGTCGACGACGGTGACGAGGGCCCCGCGCTCGTGCAGGGCGCGGGCGGCCGGGATACCGCTGACGCCGAGGCCGGCGACCGTGACGTGCTTGCCCTGCCAGTCCACTGTGCTCACTTCTTGGCTGCCCATCCCGCGTAGAAGAGGCCGAGGCCGACGATGACGCACATGCCCTGGATGATCCAGAAGCGGACCACCACAAGGACCTCGGACCACCCCTTGAGTTCGAAGTGGTGCTGGAGCGGCGCCATCCGGAAGACCCGCTTGCCGGTCATCTTGAAGGAGCCGACCTGGATGACCACGGACATGGTGATCATCACGAAGAGGCCGCCGAGGAGCGCGAGCAGGAACTCCGTACGGGAGCAGATCGCGAGGCCTGCGAGCGCGCCACCGAGGGCGAGGGAACCCGTGTCACCCATGAAGATCTTGGCGGGTGAGGTGTTCCACCACAGGAAGCCGAAGCAGGCACCCATCAACGCCGAGGCGACGACCGCCAGGTCGAGTGGATCGCGTACCTCGAAGCACGCCTGAGGGTTGGTCAGCGTGGTGGCGTTGGCGCAGGATTCCTGGAACTGCCACAGCCCGATGAAGGTGTAGGCGCCGAAGACCATCACCGAGGCGCCGGTCGCGAGGCCGTCCAGACCGTCCGTCAGGTTCACGCCGTTGGACATGGCCAGAATCATGAACAGCGCCCAGACGCAGAAGAGCACCGGTCCGATCGACCAGCCGAAGTCTTCGACGAAGGAGAGCCGGGTGGAGGCCGGGGTGTTGCCCCGGGCGTCCGCGAACTGCAGCGAGAGCACGGCGAAGGCGATGCCGACGATCAGCTGGCCGGCCATCTTGGCCTTCGCCCGCAGGCCCAGCGAGCGCTGCTTGACGATCTTGATGTAGTCGTCGAGGAAGCCGACGAGACCCATGCCCGCCATGAGGAAGAGGACCAGGACACCGGAGAAGCGCATCTCCTCGCCGGTGATCACCTTCGCCAGGACGTACGCGATGAGGGTCGCCAGGATGAAGGCGATACCACCCATCGTGGGCGTGCCCTGCTTGCTGCCGTGGGTACGCGGGCCGTCGTCCCGGATGAACTGCCCGTAGCCCTTGCGGGCCAGAAGTTTGATCAGCAGCGGGGTGCCGACCAGCGTCAGGAAGAGCCCTATGGCCCCCGCGAAGAGGATCTGCCTCATCGGACGGCGACCTCGCCCTCGGTCGTCTCCAGCAGTGCCAGGGCGACCTTCTCCAGGCCGACCGACCGGGACGCCTTCACCAGCACGACGTCTCCCGGGCGCAGTTCACTGCGCAACAGGTCGACGGCCGCCTGTGCGTCGGACACGTGCACCGACTCCTCACCCCACGAACCCTCGTTATATGCGCCCAGTTGCAGCCAGGAGGCTTCTCTTCCCCCGACAGCGACGAGCTTGCTGACGTTGAGCCGGACGGCGAGCCGTCCGACCGCGTCGTGCTCGGCGAGCGACGCGTCGCCGAGCTCGGCCATCTGACCGAGCACCGCCCACGTGCGTCCCCCCTCTGCCCGTGAGGCCTTGCCCATGGCGGCCAGCGCACGCAGCGCGGCTCGCATGGATTCGGGGTTCGCGTTGTAGGCGTCATTGACGACCGTCACACCGTCCGGACGCTCGGTGACCTCCATGCGCCAGCGGGAGAGGGTGCCCGCCCCGGAGAGCGCATCGGCGATCTCGGTCACGGACATGCCCAACTCATGGGCGACGGCGGCCGCGGCGAGCGCGTTCGACACGTGATGCTCACCGTACAGGCGCAAGGTCACGTCGCTGCACCCGGTGGGTGTCCGGAGCGCGAAAGCGGGGCGTCCGTCGTCCGTGAGCCGGACGTTCTCTCCCCGTACGTCCGCATCCGGGGCCTCCCCGAAGAGGGTCACCCGGGCCTTTGTGCGGGACGCCATCGCCCGCACCAGCGGGTCGTCGGCGTTGAGTACGGCGACGCCGTCCTCCGGGAGGACCTCCACGAGCTCGCCCTTGGCCTGGGCGATGGCCTCGCGGCTGCCGAACTCGCCGAGGTGGGCGCTGCCCACGTTCAGGACCAGCCCGATCCGTGGCGGGGTGAGCTCGGCGAGGTAGTGGATGTGCCCGATGCCCCGCGCACCCATCTCGAGCACGAGGTGCCGGGTCTCGGGGGTGGCGCTCAGCGCGGTGAGCGGCAGGCCGATCTCGTTGTTGAGGGACCCTGGGGTCCACACGGTGGGGGCCTTGCGCTCCAGCAGTTGCGCGATCAGGTCCTTGGTGGAGGTCTTGCCCGCCGAACCGGTGAGCGCGACGACGGTGGTGCCGAGGCGCTCGACCACGTTCCGGGCGAGGGTGCCGAGCGCCGACACGACGTCGTCGACGACGATCGCCGGCACGCCGACGGGGCGGGCGGCGAGTACCGCCGCCGCGCCCGCCTCGACGGCACGCCGCGCGAAGTCGTGGCCGTCGGCCCGCTCACCCGCGAACGCGGCGAACAGGGAGCCCTGCCGCACCTCCCGGGAGTCGATGACGACGGGTCCGGTGACGAGGACGGACAGGTCCGGTGTGTCGTGCGGCTGCCCGCCGACGATGTCGGCGATCTCGGCGAGGGAAAGGGCGATCACTTGGTCATCCCTGACTGTTGTTCTCGTGGGTGTGTACGCGGTCGTCGGGGGCGTGCACGGCGCTCGTACGCCCCGAGGCGCGCTCGATGGCCTCACGCAGGACCTTGCGGTCGTCGAAGGGACGGACCACTCCGTGGATGTCCTGGCCCTGCTCGTGGCCCTTTCCGGCCACCAGCACGGTGTCGCCGGGCTCTGCGCGGGCGACGGCCGCGGCGATGGCCGCGGCCCGGTCCGCGTCGACGAGCACGTCGCCGCGCTCGTGGACGGGCACCTCGGCGGCTCCCGAGAGCATGGCGGCGAGGATCGCCAGGGGGTCTTCGGAGCGGGGGTTGTCCGAGGTCAGTACGGCGGTGTCGGCGAGGCGGGCCGCGGCGGCGCCCATCGGGCCGCGCTTCGTCGTGTCGCGGTCGCCGCCGCAGCCGAGCACGATGTGCACCCGGCCCTCGGTGACCTTCCGCAGGGAGCGCAGGACGGACTCGACGGCGTCCGTCTTGTGCGCGTAGTCGACGACCGCCAGGTACGGCTGTCCGGCGTCGACGCGTTCCAGCCGGCCGGGGACCCCTGGAACGGCGGCGACACCGTCGGCGGCGGTCTGCGGGTCGACGCCGGCGGCGGCCAGCGTCACGATCGCGGCGAGGGTGTTGGCGACGTTGAAGGGACCGGGCAGCGGCGCCCTGGCGGCGATCCGCTCGCCTCCCGGGCCGACCGCGGTGAAGGTGCTGTCCTGCGGGCCCACTTCGACGTCCTCGGCCCGCCAGTCGGCGTCCGGATGGCCCTCCGCGGAGAAGGTGACGACCGGGACGGTCGCCTCCGTGACCAGCCTGCGGCCGTAGGCGTCGTCGAAGTTGAGTACACCGAGCCTGCTGCGCCGCGGGGTGAACAGCTGGGCCTTGGCCTGGAAGTAGTCCTCCATCCCGGAGTGGAACTCCATGTGCTCCGGGCTGAGGTTGTTGAAGACGGCGACGTCGAAGACGCAGCCGTCGACCCGGCCCAGTACGAGCGCGTGGCTGGAGACCTCCATGGCCACCGCCTCGACACCGCGCTCGCGCATGACCGCGAACAGAGCCTGCAGGTCGGTCGCTTCGGGGGTGGTGCGCTCCGACTTGATGCGCTCGTCCCCGATACGCATCTCGACCGTGCCGATCAGGCCGGTGCTGCGGCCGGCGCCGCGCAGGCCGCCCTCGACGAGGTAGGCCGTGGTGGTCTTGCCGGACGTCCCGGTGATGCCGATCTGCAGGAGATCGGCACCCGGACGGCCGTAGATCTCGGCGGCGAGGTCGCCCATCCGGCCGCGCGGGTCGTCGGCGACCAGGACCGGGAGGCCGGTGGCCGCCGCGCGCTCGGCGCCCGCCGGGTCGGTGAGGATCGCCGCCGCACCGAGGCCGGCGGCCTGGGCGGCGAAGTCCGCTCCGTGCAGGCGGGCCCCGGGCAGGGCCGCGTACACGTCCCCCGGGCGCACGGCCCGCGAGTCGTGGGTGATGCCGGTGACCTCCCCGGATGCCTGCGGTCCGGCTCCCAGCCGGGCTGCCAGCTCTCCGAGGGAGGTCGGCCGGAGCCGGTCCGGTCGGGGCGCTCCCGGATAGGTCACGGGCGCGTCCTTCTGAGTGGTTTGGAACTGATCAGCGTGGGGCACGGCGGTGAGCGTACCGGGCGGACCCGGCCTCCCGCGAAGCGAGGGGCCGGGGTCGCGGTACTTCTCGTTCCGGTTCCCTGGATCGGGGGTGATCGTCGTCACTGCGCATCTACCGCGTCACTCGCCCGGCTCGAAGGACACCGGCAGCCGGGCGGGAGCGGTGCCGGAGGGAGCGGTCTGGAGGGTCTTGAGGGCGAACTCCATGACCTTCTTGTAGATCGGACCGCAGATCTGGCCGCCGAAATAGCTCCCCTCGGTCGGGTTCTGGATGGCGCAGTAGACGGCGATCTGAGGATCGTCCGCGGGTGCGAAGCCCGCGAAGGACGCGGTGTAGCCCTTGTAGACACCGCGCACGGGGTCGACGCGGTTGGCGGTGCCGGTCTTGCCCGCGACCCGGTAGCCGTCGATGTGCGCCTTGGTCCCGGTGCCCTCCTGGTCGTCCACCACGGACTCCAGCATCCTCGCCAGGGTCCTGGCGGTCTTCTCGCTGACCACCCGGGTCTTCTCAGGGGGTTCGGCCGCGGTGTAGCGGCCGTCGCCGTCCTTGGTACCGCGCACCAGGGTCGGCGCGATCCGGACGCCTCCGTTGGCGATGGTCTGGTAGACGGACGCGGCCTGCATGGCGTTGAGCGAGAGCCCCTGGCCGAAGGGGATCGTGTACTGCTGCGAGGTCGACCAGTCCTTCGGTGCGGCGAGGATGCCGGGCGTCTCCCCCGGGTAGCCGAGCCCCGTGGGGCTGCCGATCCCGAACTTGCGCAGGTAGGAGTGGAGCACCTTGTTGGCCTCGGCCTGGTTCCTGCCGAGCTGGCCGGTGGCCAGGATGGTGCCGATGTTGCTCGACTTGGCGAGGACGCCGTTGAGCGTGAGGTACCAGGTGGGGTGGTCGATGTCGTCCCGGAACAGCCGGTCGCCGCGGTGCAGCCGGTTGGGGACGGTGACGTGCGTACCGGGCGTCGCGACCCCCTCCTCCAGCACGGCGGCCATCGACATGACCTTGCTGGTGGAGCCGGGCTCGTACACGTCCTGGAGCGCCGCGTTGCCGAGGGCCGCCCCGTCCACCTGCGAGAGGTCGTTCGGGTCGTAGCCGGGGGCGTTGGCCATGGCCAGCACCTCGCCGGTTCTCGTGTTCTGGACCACCACGTAGCCGCGGTCCGCCCGGGAGTTCTTCACCTGGTCGGCGATCGCCCGCTGGGCCGCCCACTGGATGTCCCGGTCGATGGTCAGTTCGACGTCGGTGCCGGCGACGGCCGGGATCTCCTTCGAGCCGGCGGTCGGTACGGGGCGGCCGCCGGCCTGGGCGTACCGGATCGTGCCGTCCTCGCCCTCCAGCCGGTCGTTCAGCTGGGCCTCCAGGCCGCCGCCGCCCTTGCCCTCGGCGTTGACGAAGCCCAGTATTCCGGCGGCGAGGTCACCGTTCGGGTAGACCCGCTTGGTGGTGGGCTCCTGCAGGACCCCGGCCAGTACGTTGGCGCCCCGGCCCCCGGCGGCCAGATCCTCGGCCGCCTTCTCGGCGAAGACGGACTTGAGGTCCTTGATCTGCTTCCAGACCTGCGGGGTCTGCCGCCTCGCCAGCACGGTGTACCGGCTCTTGGGCGTCGAGAGCTTCTTCGCCAGGTCCACGGCGTCCTTGCCGAGGATCGGCGCGAGCAGGGCCGCCGCCTGCTGCGGGGCGTCCGGCGCCTTGCTCTCCTCGGGTGTGAACAGCTTCGGATCTGCCGTGATGTCGTGGGCGTCGACGCTGGTGGCCAGGGCGATGCCGCTGCGGTCGGTGATCTCGCCGCGCTCGGCGGCGATCGTGTACTCGAGGTAGCGGTTCTTGTCCGCCTTGGCCGCGTAGGCGCTGGCGTCGACGGCCTGCACCTGGAGGAGCCGGACGACGAACGCCAGCATGACGAGGGTCAGGCAGAGGCCGACGAGGCGCAGCCTCGGGCGTGGGTTGCCCAGCCGGATGGATCGCCGGGGGCCGCCTCCCGCCGCCCCGGCCCGCGGCCGCCGCGTCCCCGGGCGGGAGGGCCGCCGCGGCTCGGGGCGGGAGGCGGTCCGGGGGCGTCCGGCGCCGCCTGCCGCGTTACGGGGGCGGGCGGGGCCGGGCACGCGGCGGCGCGGCGGTTCCTTGGACGGCACTTCGTCACCTGCCGGGGCTCGTCGGGGGCGGGGCGGGGAAGGTCGTGGCAGGCGGCGCTCCGGAGGCGGCCGGCGGGACGGCGGGGGCGGTGGGCGAGGCCGCCGCCCCGGCGGATCCGGCCGTGACCGGCTCGCTCGCCATCGGTGAGGGCGTGGTCAGGGGGGACGGCGCGCCGGTTGCCCGCTCGGGTACGCCCCGCACGGTGCCGTCCGGATTCAGGAAGGCGGGGTTGCCGCCGGGCACCATGCCGAGTTCGCGGGCACGCCGCTCCAGCGCGTCCGGCTCGGAGTAGCCGTCGACGTCGCGCTGCAGGGCCTGCTGCTCGTCGGTGAGTTCGGTGGTCTGCTTCTTCAGCCTGCTCAGCCTGAACGACCCTTCGTTCAGGGCGGAGTTCAACAGGAGGAGCGAGATCAGGCCACCTGCCAGGAGCAGTACGACCAGCAGGACGAAGGGAGTGCGGGCCGCGGTGCTCGGCCCCGACGGCATCAGCCGGACGAGCCGCACGGCCCGCCCCTTCCTCTGCCCGGCCGTCCCGGTCACCGCCGCGCCCCCGCCCTCCGGTGTGTCCGGATCACCCGTCGGCGCGCGCTCATCGCTCCTCCTCGCGGATCCGCTCGGCGCCGCGCAGCCGGGCGGGGGCGGCCCGCCGGTTCTCGGCGACCTCCTCCTCGGTGGGCAGTTCGGCGCCGCGGGTCAGCAGTTTCAGCCGGGGCTGGTAGCGCTCGGGGACGACCGGCAGTCCGGGGGGCGCCGTGTTGGCGGCGCCGGCCGCGAAGACCTGCTTGACCAGGCGGTCCTCGAGCGAGTGGTACGACAGGACGGCGATCCGTCCCCCGACGGCCAGGCTCCCGACCGCCGCCGGAACGGCACGCTCCAGGACGGTGAGTTCACCGTTGACCTCGATGCGCAGGGCCTGGAAGGTGCGCTTGGCCGGGTTGCCGCCGGTGCGCTTGGCGGCCTGCGGCAGGGAGTCCCGGATCAGCTCGACGAGCCGGGCGCTGTTGCTGAAGGGCTCCTTCTCGCGTTCGCGCACGATGGCGGAGACGATCCGCTTGGCCTGCTTCTCCTCGCCGTACGCGCGCAGGATCCGTACGAGCTCGCCCGGCGGGTAGGTGTTGAGTACCTCGGCGGCGCCTATGCCGGTCGTCTGGTCCATGCGCATGTCGAGCGGGGCGTCCTGGGCGTAGGCGAAACCGCGGTCCGCCTCGTCCAGTTGCATGGAGGAGACTCCCAGGTCGAACAGGATGCCCTGGACCTTGGGAATTCCCAGCCGGTCGAGCACCTCGGGCAGCTCGTCGTAGACGGCGTGCACCAGGGTGGCCCGGTCCCCGTACGGCGCGAGGCGCTCACCGGAGAGCCGCAGCGCCTCCTTGTCGCGGTCCAGCGCGACCAGGCGCGCGGCGGGGAAGGCGGCGAGCAGTGCCTCGCTGTGGCCGCCGAGTCCGAGGGTGCAGTCCACGACCACGGGCGGCTGCGGTCCTGGCGCCTCCAGAGCCGGGGCCAACAGGTCCAGGCACCGCTGGAGCATCACCGGGACGTGTCGGGTCTGGCTCAATGCGCCCTCTCAGGCTCAGTCCCGTGGGGCCGCACCTGCGGTCCGGTCCCCGCCCGCTCGGAAGGGGAGGCCCGCCGCCGCCGGGGAAGGGGCGTCGGCCGACCGGCGAGCGGGAGAGGGCCGGGCCGCAGGTGCGCCGCACCTCACGGGAATTCGAAACATGCAAAAATATGCAGAATGTACAGGCGTGTCGATAACTTCCCGTCACTTTAGTCCACCCTGCCATTCGATCGATTCCCGATCAACGAAGCGGGCTGCGCGTCGCCCGCCCCGGCGGGGCGGAACGCTCACCGGGCCGGGCGGGGTTCGGTGAGCCTTGTGGATTACCTCACAACACGCCACGTTGACGTTCTTCGTCCCCTCCCCAGCACGCCGGACACATCTGTGAGCGACAGCGTCGTATCCATGTCGACTTCCGCACAGACCTCCGCCGACACCGACGTCTCCCCCGGCGCCGGCACGGTCACCGACCGGCTCGTCCAGGCCAACGCCCGTTACGCGGACCGGTTCGGCGAGCCCGGCATGGACGCCCGGCCGGTACTCGACGTCGCCGTGGTGGCCTGCATGGACGCCCGCCTGGACCTTCACGCCGCGCTCGGCCTGGAACTCGGCGACTGCCACACCATCCGCAACGCGGGCGGCGTGGTCACCGACGACGTCATCCGGTCGCTCACCATCAGCCGGCGGGCCCTCGGTACCCGCAGCGTCATCCTCATCCACCACACCAACTGCGGCCTCGAGAGCATCACCGAGGAGTTCCGGCAGGAACTGGAGCACGAGGTCGGACAGCATCCGGTCCGGGCGGTCGAGGCGTACACGGACGCCGCCCAGGACGTCCGGCAGTCGATGCAGCGCGTACGGACCTCGCCGTTCCTCCTGCACACGGACGACGTGCGCGGATTCGTCTTCGACGTGACGACCGGCCTGCTGCGCGAAATTCTCCCCGCCTCCTGAGGTTGCACCCCCGGCCCATACCGACTTACGGCCCACACCCGGCATATCGCCCCTACTTGTCCACAGGCGAGTGACACGAAGCGGCAACGCCAACAAGAATGCGGGTGTGACATCTCCCCGGGTCCTCCGGGGAGGGTCCGTACGCGGGGCGGGCCGGGCGGTTTCGTCGTCGGCCCGTGCACGAGGGGCCGAGGAGGGCCGGGTGACGACCTATGACGATCGAGCGAGCCTCACGGATCTGACCACCACGGTGGAGCAGGTGCGCAGATCGGTGGAGAGTGTGATCGAGGGCAAGCCCGAGGTCGTACGGCTGTCGCTGACCGTCCTGCTCGCCGAGGGGCACCTCCTCATCGAGGATGTGCCGGGGGTCGGCAAGACGATGCTGGCCAAGGCCCTGGCCCGGTCCATCGACTGCTCGGTGCGCCGCATCCAGTTCACACCCGACCTGCTGCCCTCGGACATCACGGGCGTGTCGATCTTCGATCAGCAGCGCCGGGACTTCGAGTTCAAGCCCGGCGCGATCTTCGCCCAGATCGTGATCGGCGACGAGATCAACCGCGCGTCCCCCAAGACCCAGTCGGCCTTGCTGGAGTCGATGGAGGAGCGCCAGGTCACCCTCGACGGCCAGACCTACGAACTGCCCGACCCGTTCATGGTCGTGGCCACCCAGAACCCGGTGGAGATGGAGGGCACGTATCCGCTGCCCGAAGCGCAGCGGGACCGTTTCATGGCGCGGGTGTCGATCGGCTACCCGAGCGCGGAGGCCGAGTTCAGGATGCTCGACGTGCACGGCGGCCTCTCCCCGCTGGACGACCTCCGGCCGGTGGCGCATGCGCACGACATCGTGAAGCTGATCGACACGGTGCGCACGGTGCACGTGGCCGATGCCGTGCGGCGGTACGCGGTGGAGCTGGTCGGGGCCACCCGCCACCATCCGGATCTCCGACTCGGGGCCTCGCCGCGTGCGACCCTGCACCTGCTGCGGGCGGCGAAGGCCTCGGCCGCCCTCGCGGGGCGTGACTACGCCCTGCCGGACGACGTGCAGGCGCTCGCGGTCGCGGTGCTCGCCCACCGCCTGCTGCCGACGGCTCAGGCGCAGCTCAACCGCCGTACCGCTGAGCAGGTCGTCCTGGACATCCTGCAGCGCACGCCCGTACCGACCTCCGGTACCGCGGCCGCCCCGGTGCATCCGCAGCACCTGCCCGGCAGCCCGGTGTACGGCCGGCAGCCCGGCGCCCGGCGGCTGTGATGGCGGCCGGTGCGCCCGGCCCCGTGGACAGCGGCGACGCGAAGGGCAGCCTCCGCTCGGTTGTGCGGGGCCTGACGACACGGGGGCGTTCCTTCTTCGCCGCCGGTGTGGCCGCCGCGGTCTGTGCCTATGTGCTGGGCCAGGGTGATCTGCTGCGGATCGGGCTGCTGCTGGCGGTGCTGCCCCTGGTCTGTGTGGTCGTGCTCCACCGCACCCGTTACCGGGTCGCCGGCAGCCGGTGGCTCTCACCGGCGCGGGTGCCGGCGGGCTCGGAGGCGCGGGTCCACCTCCGGGTGGACAACGTCTCCCGGATGCCCACGGGGCTGCTGATGCTCCAGGACCGGGTGCCGTACGTCCTGGGGTCCCGGCCCAGGTTCGTGCTGGACCGGGTGGAGGCGGGCGGCAGTCGCGAGGTCTCCTACCGGGTCCGGTCCGATCTGCGCGGGCGCTATCCCCTCGGGCCGCTGCAGTTGCGGCTGAGCGATCCGTTCGGCATGTGCGAGCTGACCCGTTCCTTCAGCGCGCACGACACGCTCGTCGTCCTCCCCCGCACGGAGCCGCTTCCGGCGCTGCGGCCGGCGGGCGAGTCCGCCGGATACGGCGACGGCAGACAGCGGTCGCTCGCCCTGGCGGGCGAGGACGACATCATTCCGCGCGGGTACCGCCACGGCGACGACCTGCGGCGGGTCCACTGGCGCTCCACCGCGCGCTACGGCGAGCTGATGGTGCGCCGGGAGGAGCAGCCGCAGCGGGCCAGGTGCACGGTGCTGCTGGACACCCGGCGGATCGCCTATCAGGGCGCCGGGCCGGGCTCCGCCTTCGAGTGGGCGGTCTCCGGGGCCGCCTCCGCGCTCGTGCACATGCTGGAGCGCGGCTTCGCCGTGCGTCTGCTGACGGACGACGGCAGGGCCGTACCGGGCGAGAGCTCCGACGGCTTCTCGGGGGCGAGCCAGGAGTCCGCCGAGGCGGCGGGCCTGATGATGGACAGCCTGGCGGTGGTCGACCACTCCGACGGAGGTGGTCTCTCCCGGGCGTACGACGTCCTGCGGGGGAACACCCAGGGGTTGCTGATCGCGTTCTTCGGCGATCTGGACGAGGAGCAGACGGCGGTGGCGGCCCGGATGCGGCAGCGCAGCGGTGCCGCCGTCGCCTTCGTACTGGACAGCTCCGCGTGGGTGCGCGGCGGGGAAGCGACAGCCGCCGCGCCGGCCGCCGACCGGTTGCGGCTCCTGCGTGAGGCGGGCTGGACCGCGGTGGCGGTGCCGCCCGGGGTGGAGCTCGCCCGGTTGTGGCAGCAGGCGGGCGAGGGCCCCGCAGACACACACTCCGGCACGGCGACGGGGTTCTCCGGAGGATGGTCATGAGCGCGCGTACGCGGCTGGCGCTGTGCGCCTTCGTGGCGACGATGACGGCGGCCGTCGCACTGGTGCCCCTGGTCGAGACGTCCACGTGGATCCTGCGGGCCGGGTTCCTGCTGGCGGTGCAGGGCGGCGTGGGGGCGCTGGCCCGCCGGGTCTCACCGGCACGGATCCTCACCGTCTCGTCGCAGGTGGTGGTCACCCTGGTCCTGCTGACCGTGGCGTTCGCCCGGGAACACGCCGTGGTGGGCCTGGTGCCCGGCCCTCAGGCTGTCCGGGCACTCGCGGAGCTGCTCACGGCGGGCTCCGACGACGTCAGCAGGTACGCCACTCCGGCGCCCGCGACGGACGGCATCCAGCTGATGCTGATCGGCGGAGTGCTGCTGATAGGGCTCGCCGTGGACGCCCTCGCCGTGACCTTCCGTACCGCGGCACCGGCCGGCCTGCCGCTGCTCGCGCTCTACTCGGTCGCTGCCGGGCTCTCCGACGGCGGGGCGGGCCGGCTCACTTTCCTGCTCGCGGCGAGTGGTTATCTGCTCCTTCTGCTGGCCGAGAGCCGGGACCGGCTCTCGGCGTGGGGGAAGGTCTTCAGCGGGGTCTCCCGGTCGTCGGGTGGGCTGGCCTCGGGACTGGAGAGTCCGTCGGCTGCGTCCCGGGCCCCGGTCCGCACCGGCCGCCGGATCGGCGCCGTGACACTGGGGATCGCGCTGGTGGTTCCCGCCGCGCTTCCCACTCTGGACGGCGGGCTGCTGGGCGGCCGGGGCGGCGGCACGGGCAAGGGCAGCGGCGGCGGCACGATCTCCGCGGTCAACCCGCTGGTCTCGCTGCAGAACAACCTGAACCAGCCGGAGAACCGGGAGGTGCTGTCGTACCGAACCGACGCCGGCGATCCGCAGGACTTCTATCTGCGCATCCTGGCCCTCGACCAGTTCGACGGGAACGAGTGGCGGCCCTCGACCCGGCGGCTGAAGGACGTGCCCGACAGACTGCCGCAGCCGGCGGGCCTGGGGACGGACGTCGCCGTCACCGAGATCCGGACCGCCGTCTCCGCCTCGCCGTCGTACCAGCAGACGTATCTGCCGCTCCCCTACCCGGCGAGCGAGGTGGACGTCGACGGCCGCTGGAGGTACGAGCCCGAGGGGCGGACCCTGGTCGGGGACGGCGGCCAGACGACCGGCGGCGCCCGGTACGAGGTCAGCAGCCTGGTGGTGGAGCCGACGGCCGAGCAGCTCGCCGGGGCGAGGGCGCCGAGTGCGGAGCTGACGCGTGAGTACACCCGGGTTCCCGGTTCGCTGCCGGGCGTGGTCGAGGAGACCGCCGAGCGGGTGACGCGGGGCGCGGCCGACGACTACGGGCGGGCGGTGAAACTGCAGGACTGGTTCGCGTCCGGGGGCGGCTTCCGCTACGACACGACGGTGACGTCCGGGACGGGTGTGTCGGCGATCGAGCGCTTCCTCAAGGACAGGGAAGGCTTCTGCGTCCACTTCTCGTTCACGATGGCCGCCATGGCGAGGACGCTGGGTATCCCGGCCCGGGTCGCGGTGGGCTTCACCCCCGGCACGGTCCAGGCGGACGGCTCCGTCTCGGTCGGGCTGCGGGACGCGCACGCCTGGCCCGAGCTGTACTTCGAGGGGGTCGGCTGGACCCGCTTCGAGCCCACGCCGTCCCGGGGCACCACCCCCGCGTACACCCGTCCCGACGTACCCGCGCAGGGCGGCCCGAGCAGTCCGGCCGAGGTGTCGGAGGGGGCCTCCGCGGCGCCCACGTCGGCACCGTCCACGTCGGAGACCTGCCCCGCGCAGATGCGGCGGCAGGGTGAGTGCGGTGCGTCGGAGGCACCCGGAGCGGTGGACCCCACGGATCACGGGACGCCCGCGGGCACCGTCGCGCTGTGGACGCTCGGTGCCCTCCTGGTCCTCGCGTTCCCCTTGTCGCCGATGCTCTGGCGCCTGCGGATCCGCGCGCGGCGGCTGGGCTCGTCGGGAGGCCGTACGCCCGCGGACGTGACGTCCCGGGTGATGGCCGCCTGGCGGGAGGTCACCGACACGGCCTGGGACCACGGCATCGCACCGGACGAGGCGCAGACGCCCAGGAAGGCGGCGGCCCGTGTCGTGCGGCTGGGCCGGCTCGACGACACGGCGGCGGCCGCGGTCCACCGGGTGGCGGGGGCGGTCGAGCAGGTGCTCTACGCCCCCGAGCCGCGAGCGGTCACCGGGACGGCGGAGGACGTGTCGGCCGTACGTGAGGGGCTGCGGGCCTCGGCCGGGCGGCTGGACCGGCTCCGGGCGACCTTCGCCCCACGTTCGGCCGTTCGGGTGATATGGGCCCTGTCCGAGCACCGCGCGGCGCTCGCCCGCCGGTGGGCACGGCGGCCGGGCCGCGACCGCTGGGCCGCGCTCCTGCGCCGCCCCTCTCGTCAGCAGGGCTGAGACCGCTCCCCGGGCCCCGCGCCCGGTCCGCACGGCTCGGGCGCGGGGCCCCGGGCCCGGACCGGCACGGTCCGAACGGGGCACGGCCCAGGCGTGCCAGTCCGGAGCCCGACGCCTCAGGGCCACTGGGCGGCAGGGGCGAGTCCCGTGCCCGCCCACGCCGACGGACGTGGCGCACGCCGGGGCGGAAGCGGGGAGGAGGCGGCTCCGGCAGGGGAGGAGGCGGCTCCGGCAGGGGCGGAGGCGGCTCCGGCCTGAAGCCGGGCGGCGGGCTCAGGGCGGTACTGCGCCGCGCGGAACGCGAGGCGGTGTGACGGCATGCGTGAGGGGCGGTCGCCGGGAAGGCGACCGCCCCTCACGTGGAAGGTCCGGCGTCACGCTGTCGGTGTGCGCGCTCCACGGCCAGGGCCGGGGGCCGCCCGGCGCCGGCCGGGGCTCGGCACGCTCACTGACCTTGTTCGTCGCGGCGGCGCTGCCACCGCTGCTCGATCCGGTTCATCATCGACCGGCCTTGCCTGGGATGTCGGCGTTCGCCTCCGCCCCCGCTCCCTGCCGGCTGCTGCTCACCAGGCTTGGGCGCCTTGCGCCACCCGGTGACCGCCAGCACAGCACAGCCCAGCATGACGAGGAACCCCACCACGCTGATCCAGATCTGCTGGGCGACCATTCCGGCCATGAGGAGCGCGATACCCACCAGAAAGCCGACCACCGCCTGGTAGACCCGTCGCCGGGTGTACCTGCGCAGCCCGCTTCCCTCAAGCGCTGTCGCGAACTTGGGATCTTCGGCGTACAGCGCTCGCTCCATCTGCTCGAGCATGCGCTGCTCGTGCTCCGAGAGCGGCACGGAGTCCTCCTCGTCGTCGGCCGCGGGGGGCGGCCGGGGATGCGGCCCTTCCAGGATAGGCAGGGATTCACCCCCGTGAAACCTGCCCTCTAGCCCTAGCCAGTCCGGACCGCCACGACGGCTCGGCTGCTGAGGCGTAGATTCCCCGACCTCCGATCCGTCATGCCGGATGGTTTCACCCGATCATACGGGGCCCGCGCCCCGATCGGGTGCTCCGAGCTGTACTCCGTCTGCAGCTGCGTTGCTGATCAGCCGCGCCCCGGTCACTCCGGGATGCGCACCGGCGACCCCTCCGCCCGGCTCAGGCGCGCTTCTCGCCCAGAACGTGCAGCTGGGTCGCCACCGAGTGGAAGGACGGCAGTTCGGCGACGGCCGCTTCCAGCCTCAGGAGGGCCTCCATGGCTCCGGGCTCGGTGTCCACCAGTGCGCCCGGCACGAGATCGGCGAAGACCCGCACGCCGTGCACCGCGCCGACGTCGACACCTGCGGCGGAGACCAGGCCGGTCAGCTGCTCCGCGGTGAACCTGCGGGGCACCGGGTCGCCTTCACCCCAGCGTCCCGCCGGGTCGGTGAGCGCCTGCCGGGCCTCGGTGAAGTGCCCGGCGAGCGCCCGCGCCAGGACGGCGCCGCCGAGCCCCGCGCCGAGAAGGCTGAGGGCGCCGGACGGCCGGAGCGCGTCGACCGCGTTCCGTACGCCCTCGGCGGGGTCGTCCACGTACTCCAGGACCCCGTGGCACAGGACCGCGTCGTATCCCGCGCGGTCCGTCACCTCGAACAGGCCGAGGATGTCGCCCTGGACACCCCTGACCCGGTCGGCGACGCCCGCTTCGGCCGCGCGGCGCTCCAGGGCGAACAGGGCGTTCGGGCTGGGGTCCACGACGGTGACCCGGTGGCCGAGCCGTGCGACGGGCACCGCGAAGTTTCCGGTGCCGCCGCCGGTGTCGAGTACGTCCAGGACCTCCCTGCCGGTCGCCTTGACCCGGCGCTCGAGAGCGTCCCTGAGGACCTCCCAGACCACAGCGGTACGGAGGGAGGCGCGGGGGCGCAGCTGGTCCGACACGGCAGTTGACTCCTCGGCACGGTGCCGCCACGGACGGCGGAGCGTGAACGGTGCAGGTGGTACGGGTGCTCTCCACCCTATTGCCTCACGCCGCCGCACCGGTCACCCGCGTACGGTCACCTGCCGCGGGCTGGCCGGGGACCGCAGGGTTCGGCCGGGCCTGCCGCCGACCGCGCCCCGGCCCCCGGCGTTCCGCCGGCGGGGTCGCGCACGGGCCATGGCCCGTGGGCCGCTACACGGTCCGGTCCCCGCGGGACTGCGGGAGGACCGGCTGGAGCACCAGGAGCCGCTCGACCAGGCGGAGGAACATCGCCACGTCCCGCAGCAGGTCATCGGCGTCGCGGCTGGTGGCGGCACCGGGTATGCCCGCTTCCGCCCGCGCGCGGCGCCCCGCCCCCGAGGCGAACAAGGCGCTCCACTCGGTGAGTTCCGGCGCGATCTCCGGGAGGACCTCCCAGGCGCTGCGGATCTTCTCGCGGCGGCGCCTGTTCGTCTCGGGCCGGCCACGGGCGGCGAGGACGGCGGCGGCGGTGCGCAGCGCCGCAAGATGCGCGGTGGCGTAGCGCTCGTTGGGCGCGTCCAGGACAGCGGCCTCGTCCAGGCCCGCGTGTGCCTGGACGAGGAGATCGAGTGCGGCGGGTGGTGCCGTGGTGCGGCGCAGCACGGGGTGGACGTCGGTTGCCGGGCCGGTCGGTGAGGGGGCAGGGCTGCCTGCGCGGCGCCGCGGGGCGGCGGCTGCGGACGAGCTGGCCATGACGAACCTCCTGTCGTGTGACGGCTTGGTGGCCGTATGTACCCATCGTGACGCCCGGCACTGACAATCCCTCAGAAACCGCCTCCGACCTCCCACTTTGCTTCGAACGCGGGTTCCGGCTAACTTTTGCACTGACCAGTCAGTTCAAAAGCAGACGGATATCGGGGGTGGGTGCCGTGGACTGCCCGCAGGGTGCGGCGGTGAGCGCCGAGGACTTCGGACTGAAGGGGCCGCGTGGCTGGGCCTTCCGGGGTGTGGAACTCCACGCGGATCCCGGAACGCTGGTGGCGATCGAGGGCCCCTCGGGCTCGGGGCGCACCTGCCTGCTGCTCGCTCTCACCGGCCGGATGCGCTCCACCCAGGGGCAGGCGGAGGTCGCGGGCCTGCGTCTGCCGGGCCGGGCGGCGGCGGTGCGGCGGATCAGCGCGCTCGGCCCGGTACCCGGCGTCAGCGAACTGGACCCGGCCTTCACCGTCGCCGAACACCTGCGGGAGCGAGCCCTGTTGCAGCGCCGCTTCGACGGTTCGCCGCGTTCCCTGCTGCGTTCGCCCGCCACTCGGGCCGCGACAGCGCGAGCGGCGATCGACGCCGCCCTGGAGGCAGCCGGGCTGGACCTCACCGGCCTGCCGAAGGCCGGGCGCACCTCCGTACGGGACCTTGAACGCCTCGAAGCACTGCGCCTCTCCCTCGCCCTCGCACTGATAGGCCGTCCACGCCTGCTGGCGGTGGACGACACCGACCTCAAACTCCCGGCCTCCGACCGGTCGGAGGCCTGGAAGCTGCTGCGCACCCTCGCGGACCGCGGAACGACCGTGCTCGCCGTGTGCAGCGAAGCCCCCGAGGACACACTCACCGTCCGGACCGGGACCCCGACGGCCACCGGCACGGCCGGGGAGGCCGAGACCCTCGACCGCACGGCCGGCGACACCACCGCCGACGACACGACGACCGGGAAGGAGACGGCGGATGCGAGCGCCGAAACTGGCCGCGCTTGAGCTGAAGCGCTTCGGCAGGGGGCGTATGCCCCGCGCCGCGCTGGTGGCCCTGCTGCTGCTGCCCCTGCTGTACGGCGCCCTGTACCTGTGGTCCTTCTGGGACCCGTACGGACGGCTCGACCGCATCCCCGTCGCACTCGTCAACAACGACAAGGGCGCGCGCACCGAGGGCGGGCGTCTCGCGGCAGGTGACGAGATCACCGGCAGGCTGCTCGACTCCGAGGTCTTCGACTGGCACGAGGTCGGCTCCGCCGAGGCCGAGCAGGGCGTCGAGGACGGGACGTACTACCTCTCGCTGACCATGCCGTCCGACTTCAGCGAGCGGATCGCCTCCGGCGCGGGCGACTCCCCGGAGACCGGTGCCCTTCAGGTCCGTACGAACGACGCCAACAACTACATCGTGGGGCAGATCTCCAGGACGGTGTTCGCCGAGGTCCGCAGCGCCGCCTCGACCAAGGCCTCGCGCGGATTCCTCGACCGGATCTTCATCAGCTTCTCCGACCTCCACGACGCGACGGCGAAGGCGGCCCGGGGGGCCGGGGACCTGGAGACCGGGATCACCACGGCCACCAAGGGTTCCAAGGACCTCGTGGACGGGCTCAGGAACGCGAAGTCGGGCAGCGGCAGGCTGGCCGGAGGAGTGACCGGGCTGAACAAGGGGGCCGGGGACCTGGAGACCGGCTCCCGCCAGGTCGCCGCCGGCACGCAGCAGCTCGCCGACAAGGTCGACAAGGCCGCCGCCGACGTACGGCCGTTCCTCAAGGACAACGGCAAGGCCATCGGGGACACGGCCCGCCTCGTCTCCGGCTCCTCGAAGGCCGTACGGGACAACCTCGACCTGCTCGTGGAGGCGGCGCCCCCGGCCTCGGCCGCCGCCCACAAGGCCTCGGACGACCTCGCCGGGATCTACCGGCTCCGATGCGAGGAACAGGAACAGGAACAGGAACCGGCCGGCACCGACGTCTGCCCCGAGCTGGAACGCGCCAGGACCGCGGCGGCGGACGTGGCGGACGTCTCGGACGACGTGCAGGCCCTGGTCACCGCGGACGACGGCGACCTGACGAACCTGCGGGCCCGGCTGGCGACGCTGCAGAAGCAGGCCGACGCCCTCGCGGAACGCTCACCGCACCTGGACACCGATGTCGAGGCCGCCGTCAAGAAGATCCACGCGCTCAACACCGGTGCCCACAAGGTCGCCGAGGGCGCCGACGCCCTGCACACCGGGCTCGGCACCGCCAGGACCGGGGCCAAGGACCTGGACGCCGGGATCAAGAAGCTGAAGGCCGGTGCCACGAGTCTGGACAGCGGGCTCCACCGGCTCGGCGACGGCTCGGCCACCCTCGCCCAGGGACTGCACGACGGCGCCGGGAAGATCCCCGACTACGACAAGGACGACCGCGACGCGCGCACCGGTGTCATGGCCGACCCCGTTCAGCTGGCCTCCTCCTCGCTGCACGCCGCGCCCAACTACGGCACCGGTTTCGCCCCGTACTTCATCCCGCTCTCCCTCTGGGTCGGCGCGATGGTGGCGTACATGCTGATCCAGCCGCTCAACCGGCGCGCGCTCTCGGCGGGAGCTCCCGCCTGGCGCATCGCCGTCGCGGGCTGGCTGCCGGTCGTGGGGATCGGCCTGCTCCAGGTCGGCGCCCTGATGGCCGTCCTGCACTGGCGGCTGGGGCTGCAGATGACGCACACCGCGGGAACGATGGCCTTCCTGGCCTTGGTGACCTGCTGTTTCGCAGCGATCATCCAGTGGCTCAACGCCCGCTTCGGAGCGGCGGGGCGGATCCTCGTCCTCGCGGCGCTGATGCTCCAGCTGACCTCGGCCGGTGGCACCTACCCCGTGCAGACCAGTCCCGGCTTCTTCGGGGCCATCCATCCGTATCTGCCCATGACCTATGTGGTGGAGGGGCTGCGCCGGCTGATCACGGGCGGCGGGCTCGGCCCGGTCTGGCTGGGATGCGCCGTCCTGTCGGCCTTCACCGCGGGCGCCCTGGCCCTGACCGCGCTCGCCGCCCGCCGCAAGCAGGTGTGGACCCTGGACCGCCTCCACCCGGAGCTGAGTCTGTGAGCGCCCCGCAACCTGTGAGAATCGGTGACATGGACAGCAGTAGCACCACGCGCCGCCAGGCCACCCGGCAGAAACTCTACGAGGCGGCGGTGACCCTCATCGCGGAGAAGGGGTTCTCGGCGACCACGGTGGACGAGATCGCCGATCGCGCCGGAGTGGCCAAGGGCACGGTCTACTACAACTTCAAGAGCAAGACGGAGCTCTTCGAGGAGCTGCTGCGGCACGGCGTCGGCCTGCTCACCCGGTCGCTGCGCTCAGCCGCCGAGCAGACCGACGAGCGCGGTGGCACCCGGGTGGAGGCCCTGGACGCGATGATCAGGGCCGGTCTGGCCTTCATCGACCGCTACCCGGCCTTCACCCAGCTGTACGTGGCGGAGCTCTGGCGCACCAACCGCGCCTGGCAGTCGACGCTCCTGGTGCTGCGGCAGGAGGCCGTGGCCGTGGTCGAGGGGGTCCTGCGCGACGGAGTGGCCGCCGGTGAGCTGAGCGAGGAGATCGACATCCAGCTGACGGCCGCCGCGCTGGTGGGCATGGTCCTCGTGGCCGCCCTGGACTGGCAGGCGTTCCAGCCCGAACGGACGATCGACGACGTGCACTCGGCGCTGTCCCTGCTCCTGCACGGCCGCGTCAGCGGTCGCTGAGCGGACCCCGCCCGGGGCGCGCGGCCGGAGCCCCCGGTGTGCCGGGGAACGGCCGCGCCGCCCGTCGTGCGCCTCGCGGACGTACGACGCCGGGTCCGGCGGACGCGATCCCCCTCGCGTTCCGCCGGACCCGGCGTCCTCGTATCCACGGAGCCCTCCCCCGTGACCTCGATCCCCCGTGGTCTCGGGCCCCGCGCCGTACCCCCGTTCGGTCCGGGATGCGGCTCCGTTCCGCCGCCCCGTGCCGGCGGTCCGGGCGCCGCGCCCCTTCCGTGGTCCCCACTCTTCCGTCCGCCCGGGCGGGAGCCCATCCGCGCGCGTACTCATCTCCCCCGCTAGGTAGGGATACTCAGGTCTGGGGTCCGGAGCCTGCCCGGCCCTGTACGCGAGTGGCTACGATCGCCTCCGTGTCCGTACTCCCCCTGGTGTTCACGAGCGGCTGGGCGAGCGGTATCAACGCCTACGCGGTGATCCTGCTGTTCGGCGTGCTCGGCGCGACCGGCCTGACCGACGAGGTGCCCGAGTCGCTGCAGCGGCCCGACGTGCTCGTGGTCGCCGGCGTGCTCTTCCTGTGCGAGGCGGTGGCCGACAAGATCCCGTACGTGGACTCGGCCTGGGACACCGTCCACACGGTGGTCCGGCCGGTGTCCGGCGCGGTCGTCGCGGCCCTGCTGGCCGGGGAGGACGGGTCGCTGCCGGAGCTCGCCGCAGCGGCCGTGGGCGGGTCGGCCGCCCTCATGAGCCATCTGGTGAAGGCCGGCACGAGGATGGCGGTCAACACCTCGCCCGAGCCCTTCAGCAATGTCGGGGTCAGCCTCGCGGAGGATCTCGGCGTCGCCGGGATCATCGTCTTCGCCGTCTTCCACCCGGTCGCCGCGGCCGTCGTCGCCGGGACCCTGCTGCTGCTCGGCATGGTGGTGCTCCTCTTCCTCGCCTCCCGGATCCGCCGTTTCCTGCGCCGGCGGGCGCGGCGGCGTGAGGAGAGGAACCTGGCGGGAGCGGGCGGCCACCGGCCCCAGGAGTGAGCTGTCGGTGCCACCCCTTAGGGTCGCAGGCATGGCACGAATTGCGGTGATCGGCGCCGGGACCGGCGCGATGGCGGCGGCTGCCCGGCTCGCCGTGGCAGGCCACCGGGTGACGGTGTACGAGCGGTCGCAGACGCACGGCGGCGCCATGGGCCGGTACGCCCGTGACGGCTTCGTCTTCGACACCGGCCCCTCGCTGCTCCATCTGCCCGCGGTCTACCGCGACCTGTTCCTGAAGACGGGCAGGGAGCCGCTGGAGCAGTGCGTGACGCTCACCCAGGTGGACCCGGCGAGCCGCCACCTGTTCGCGGACGGCACCGCCGTCTCCCTGCCCAACGCCTCACGGGCCGGGGTCCTCGGCGCGCTCGACCAGGCCTTCGGCAAGGGCGCCGGGGCCCGCTGGGACGCGTTCATGGACCGGGCGGGTACCGCCTGGGAGCGCTCGCGCAGGCCCCTGCTGGAGGAGCCCCTGCCCGCCGACCCGCGGGTGCTGCACGAGGACCCCTATCCCGCGGTGCGCCGGCGCAGGCTGTTCCGCGCCGCACGGCAGGCCCGGACGGTGGCCGACGTGGGCGCCCAGGAGCTCGTGGATCCCCGGCTGGCCGCCCTGCTGGAGGGATACGCCCTGTCGTACGGCCTGGACCCGCGGCGCGCGCCGGCCGCTGCGGCTCTGTTGCCGTACATGGAGCAGACCTTCGGCAGCTGGTACGTCGCCGGAGGGATGCGGGCTCTCGCCGACGCGGTGTACGAGCGCTGCCTGGCCCGCCGGGTGACGTTCGTCTTCGGTGCCGAAGTCGTCCGGGTGGCCGAGAAGGACGGCCGCGCGGCAGGGGTCGAGCTGGCGGACGGGACGAGCGTGGAGGCCGATCACGTCGTCCTGGGCGCGCAGCCGCGTCCCGGCCTGATACCCGGTCATGAGGGCGGGGCGGGCGGGGGCGTGGGAGAGCCGGCGGCGGATGCCGGTTCGGTGCCCGGCCGTTTCCTGGTGCTGCTGTCGTTGCGCGGCGCGCGTGAGCCCGGCACCGTGCACCGGACGGTGGTGCACACCGGGGACGGAGCCGCGGAGCAGGAGGCGGTGTTCGGCGGCAGGACGGCCGTGCGGCCCACGGTGACGGTGCTGCGGCCGGACGACCCCGGCACCCGCCCGGACGAGGAGCACGAGGCGGTGACCCTGATGGCGACGGTGGCACCGCACGGCCCTGTGGACTGGACGGACGGGGCGCTGCGCGACCGGTTCGCCGACCTCGTGATCGACAGGGCGTCCGCCGCCGTCCCGGGCCTGCGCGAGCGGATACTCCACGCCGAGCCGCGCACCCCCGCGGACACGGCTGCCGAGACCGGCGCCGAGGGGGGCGCGGTGCCCGCACCGGCCCTCGCCGGGGCGGACGGCGCCTTTCTGCACGGTGGGAACCGCACCGCGCTGCCCGGCCTGTACCGGGCGGGTGGCTGGTCGCACCCGGGGGGCGGTCCGGCTCACGCGGGGATGTCGGGCGCGCTGGTCGCCGGGCTGGTCGTGGAGGGCGACGGCTTTCGCGGGTCGCGGTGACCCGCGGGCCGTCGGCCTCCGGCCCGCCCGGGGGTCAGTAGCGGTACTGCTCGTTCTGGCCGGTGTCGTACCCGTTGCCGTACGGGGCGGGCCCGGTGGGGGCCTCGGGCGGCATCGGGGGGTGCTGCCCGGCACCGCGCTGCTGCGGGACCCAGACCCCGCCCGGCGGGGTGTCGGAGGGGTCGTAGGGCCCGGCGAGGGGCTGCTCCGCCTGCTGCTGCCCGTAGGGCTCGTAGGTGGCGCCGTAGCTCTCGTAGGAGGCGTACTGCCCGGCGCCCGGGGTGTCGCTCGTCCCGGTGTACGGATCCGTGTAGGCGGCGTAGTCACCCTGCGGCGTGCCGTTGGCGTACGGGTCGCCGTAGCCGGCGTCGTGGCCCTGGAAGGTGCCGGGGTCCTGGTAGGCGGCCTGGGCGCTGTAGGCGTCCTGAGGCTGGGGGGTGAACTGAGGTGCGTACCCGCCGTACGGGTCGTAGCCGTCGTACGGCGTCTGCCCGTCCTGCCGCTCCCCGTCGCCGGCCGGGGCACCGCCTGCGGTGTCCGTGTAGACGCCGTACTGCCCGGTGTCGTCCGGGAGCGGCTGCGGTTCGTAGACCGCGGTGGCCGGGTCCGGGACTGCGTCCACCGGGGCGGCTTCCCCGTACTCCAGTCCGGAGACCTCCAGCGTGGGCTTCCGCGCCCCGCCGCCGGACGCCTTCCGGCGGCGGCTCGCGCCCGGGTTCCCGCCCAGCGCCCAGCCCGTCGAGAAGCCGCGCCGGAAGGACAGCGTCACGTACGTCTGGCCCGTGGCGAAGGCGATCGCGCCGACGGCGATGACCAGCACGGAGGGGATCAGTACGCCGACGACGACGCCGAGGAAGCCGGCGAAGGCCAGGAGCCGCCAGCGCAGCCTCGCCTTGTACTGCAGCAGCACCTCGCCCAGCAGCCACAGCGCCACCATGCCGAATGCGATGTAGAGGACCGTCCAGCCCACGCCCGCCCCCTTCTACGGCCGCCCGGTCGGTGACGGATGCGGCCTGTCAGGACTGCTTGTGCAGTCCGAGATTCTCGTAGATCTCGAGCGTTGCCGTCGAATTGTTGAGCGTGATGAAGTGCAGCCCCGGGACACCCTCGGAGAGCAACTTCGCGCAGAACTCCGTTGCGAACTCGATGCCAGTGGAGCGTACAGCGGCCGGATCGTCCTTGACGGCGAGGATCCGCTCTTTCAGCGCGGACGGCACGACGGCGTTGCTGAGTTGGGCGAATCGCTCCAGTTGCCGGACGTTGGTCAGCGGCATCACCTCGGGAATGACCGGGGTGTCACAACCCGCCGCGACCACCCGGTCACGCATCCGCAGATAACTCTCCGGATGGAAGAACATCTGGGTGATCGCGTAGTCCGCACCGGCCCGGCACTTGTCGACGAAATGCCGGATGTCGGTCTCCCAGTCGGCCGACCTCGGGTGCATTTCCGGGAAGGCCGCGACGCCGACGCAGAAATCGCCGGATTCCTTGATGAGCCGGACGAGATCGGCCGCGTAGCGCACGCCCTCGGGGTGCTCGACCCACTCGCCCATCGGGTCGCCCGGCGGGTCCCCGCGCACCGCGAGGATGTTGCGGATACCGGCGTCGGCGTACTGCCCGACCATGTTGCGCAACTGCGCGACGGAGTGGTCGACGGCGGTGAGGTGGGCGACGGGGGTGAGGGTGGTGTCGGCGGCGATCTGCTGTGTCGCCCGCACCGTCCCCTCACGCGTCGAGCCACCCGCGCCGTAGGTCACGGAGACGAAGCTCGGGCGCACCGCCTCGACCCGTCGCAGGGCGTTCCAGAGGTTCCGTTCGCCCTTCTCGGTCTTGGGCGACGGGAACTCGAACGAGTACGACGTCTTACCGGTCGCAAGCAGATCCCGCACGGTGCGCGCGTGATCAGTCCTGGTGGAAGGTGTGCCAAGGGCCATACTGGGAGGTTAACCAGGGCTGGGCGGTACCCCAACCGTGTCAGCGGAATTGCCCGGAATGAGGTGGTTGTTGTCCACCCTTCGGACAGCTGCCCCCAAAGGCCCGGGAAGCCGTCCCGGCCGGGCGCCCGCAGGGCTCTCCCCGGTCAGAGGGCGGCGCGCTCCCTGATGCGGGTGGCCAGCGCCTTCGTGGCCGCGGCCGGGTCCTCCGCCTCGGTGATCGCCCGGACGACGACCACCCGGCGGGCACCCGCGTCGAGCACCTCGTCCAGGTTGCCGGCGTCGATCCCTCCGATGGCGAACCACGGACGGGACGGGCGGAGCGAGGCGGCGTAGCGCACGAGGCCGAGGCCGGGGGCGTGTCGGCCGGGCTTGGTGGGGGTGGGCCAGCAGGGGCCCGTGCAGAAGTAGTCGACGCCCTCCTCGGCGACGGCAGCGTCGACCTCCGGCTCGGCGTGGGTGGAGCGGCCGATCAGCACGCCCCGGCCGAGGACGGCCCGGGCGGCGGGCACCGGCAGGTCACCCTGTCCCAGATGCAGCACGTCGGAGCCGATGGCGTGGGCGACGTCGGCCCGGTCGTTCACCGCGAGGAGGGTGCCGTGACGCCGGCAGGCGTCGGCGAACACGGCCAGGTGGTCGAGCTCCTCGGCCGCCTCCATGCCCTTGTCGCGCAGTTGCACGACGTCCACGCCGGAGGAGAGCACGGCGTCGAGGAAGGCGGGCAGGTCGCCCTGGCGTCTGCGGGCGTCCGTGCACAGGTAGAGCCGGGCGTCGGAAAGCCGCGCGCGAGGCGTGGACATGGTGGTTCCCCCCGTTACGTCGGTGGATCGCGTACGTCGGTGCGGATCGCGTACACCGGTGCGGCGCCGGGGCGTACACCGGTGCGGCGCGTACACCGGTGCGGCGGTGCGCGCCGACGCGTACGTCATGGAACGCGTACGCCGGTGGAGCACGTACGCGGGTGGCCCGCCGTCCGGGGTGCGCCGGCACGGTGCCGATGCACCCGGGACGGCGGGACGCGGGCCGTACGCCACGGCCCGCCTCCCGCTCACGGTCGTCCGGTTCAGACGGCGAGCGCCTGGGCCCGGCGCTTCACCTCCGTACCGCGGTTCTCGCTCAGGGCCTGCGCCGGGGTCCCGGGCAGGGTCGGGTCGGGGGTGAAGAGCCACTCGAGCATCTCTTCGTCGTTGTAGCCGTCGTCCCGCAGGAGCGTCAGGGTCCCCGTGAGGCCCTTGACCACCTTGTCGCCGTCGATGAAGGCGGCAGGCACCTGGAGCGCCCGGTTCTCACCGCGGCGTACGGCGATGAGCTGGCCCTCCTTGACCAGCTGCCTTACACGCGTCACCTGGACATCGAGCATTTCCGCGATGTCGGGAAGGTGGAGCCATGCGGGGACGAGAGCATCGATCTTTGCGTCAATCTCGGTCACAGGGACAAGCCTGCCATCCCGGACCGACAGCCGGTAGCCGGGCCCGCCCGTCCGGGGTGCCGCGGCGTGCCGCGGCGCGCCGCGCCGGCACCCGGTTCGGCCCCCGCCGGGGGCGTCCCCGCGCGCACGGCGCTACAGCGTGGCCGACTTCAGCGGGACGGAGGGGTCCGCCACCCGCTCCGGGTCCACGCGCGCCCCCGCCTCGACGAGCCGGCGCCCCTGGGCTAGGTCGCGCGGCCTGCTGACGGCCAGCAGCGCGACGAGGACCCCTCGCCGCAGCCAGCACACGGTCCAGGACGGCTCGGCGGGGTCACCCCGCCACACCAGGGCGTCGGCGCCGGCGTGGTGGCCCGCGTACTGCACGAAGCGGTCGAACTGCTCGGACCAGAAGTAGGGCACGGGATCGTACGTCCGGGGGCGGCCGTCCGCGAGGGCGGCCGCCACCGTCCGGGGTCCCTGGAGGGCGTTGTCCCAGTGGTGGACGAGCAGCCGCTCGCCGTAACGGGCCGAGGGGAAGGAGGCGCAGTCGCCCACCGCGTGGACATCGGGGAGCGAGGTGCGCAGCGAGGCGTCGGCGAGGACCGAGCCGTCCGGGCCCAGGGCGATGCCGGAGCCGGCGAGCCAGCCGGTGGCGGGCCGCGCGCCGATACCGACGACCACCGCTCCGGCCGGGACGGCCCGGCCGTCCGTCAGGTGGACGGCGCCCGGTTCGACGCGGTCGACGCGGACGCCGGTGAGGAGTTCGGCCCCGCTCTCCGCGTACCAGGCGGCCATCGGCGCCGCGACCTCGGCGGGCAGGCTGCCCGCGAGGGGACGGTCGGCGGCTTCGACGACGGTGACGGCGCACCCCGCGGCGCGGGCGGCGGTGGTGAACTCGGCGCCGATCCAGCCCGCGCCCACGACCACGACGTCACGCTGCCGCTCCAGGACCGGCCGTAGCCGCGCGGCGTCGTCGAGGGTGCGCAGCAGATGGACGCCGGGTACCCCTTCCGTGCCCGGCAGGCCGACGGGTTCGGCGCCGGTGGCCAGGACCAGGGCGTCGTACGGCACGGGTCCGTACGGGGTGTCCAGTTCGTGTGCGGCGGCGCGCAGACCGGTCACGTCGAGCCCGAGGCGCAGGGTGATGTCCAGTGCCTCGAAGTCGATGTCGAAGGCGGAGTCCTCGGCCTTGCCGAGCAGGACCGCCTTGGACAACGGGGGGCGGTCGTAGGGCTGGTGGGGTTCGGCGCCGATGAGGGTGACGGGGCCGGAGTACCCCTGCTCCCGCAGGGCCACGGCCGTCTGCACGCCCGCCATTCCCGCGCCCACCACCACGACGCCGTGGGGCGGCCGTTCCGCTGCCGTTTCCGGTCTCTGCTCGCTCACCCGCCCACCCTAATCTTCTGACGATCGCTCAGGGAGCGAGCTGCTCCACGACGCTCGTACCGCTGCCGTCCTGGGACTCCCACTCCCACCGCTCGTCCAGCCGCACCCGGCCGTCGGGGAGCTCAGTGACGGCCGAGACGCAGTGGCCGCCGGAGGTCGTCCCGTCCTGCTTCAGCTGGACGTACCGGAAGTCGAGGGTGTCCGCCTCGCGGGTGCCGACGAGGTGGCCCCGGACGACGTCGCCACCCGTGTACTCGGCCCAGATCCGGCCGTCCCGTTCGTGGTACGTGAACCGGGTGCGGGTGCCGACCTGGCCGGGGGCCTGGTCGGCGACGGGCGAGAGGACGAGTCCGTCGAGTGAACGGGCCACGGTGGCTGCTCCCTTACTGGCCGTGGGCTGCGGGGTTAGGCTGGCTACCGTAGAACACTCGCGGGAGCCCGGACGCACCGGGCTGAGAGGGAGGCTGACCGGCCTCCGACCGTACGAACCTGATCCGGGTCATGCCGGCGAAGGGAGGGGCTGGACGCCCATGCGCATCTCCGGGAACCACTGCGACGTCCTGGTCGTCGGGGGCGGCATCATCGGTCTGGTGACCGCCTGGCGGACGGCCCAGCGGGGTCTGCGCACGGCACTGGCCGACCCCGATCCCGGCGGAGGGGCCGCCCAGGTCGCGGCGGGCATGCTCGCCGCCGTCACTGAACTCCACTACGGCGAGCAGACGCTGCTCGGCCTCAACCTGGCCTCGGCAAAACGCTATCCGGCGTTCGTCGCCGAGCTGGAGGAAGCGAGCGGACAGGGCGTCGGCTTCCGCGCCTGCGGCACCCTGTCCGTCGCGCTGGACGCGGACGACCGGGCCCAGCTACGGGAACTGCACGCCCTGCAGCAGCGGTCCGGCCTGGAGTCCGAGTGGCTCAGCGGCCGCGAGTGCCGCCGTCTGGAGCCGATGCTCGCCCCCGGCGTACGCGGCGGGCTGCGGGCCGACGGCGACCACCAGGTGGACCCCCGGCGGCTGGCCTCGGCGCTGGTCACCGCGTGCGAGCGGGCCGGGGTGGTGTTCCACCGGGCCTGGGTCCGGCGGCTGTCCGTCACGGGCGGCCGCGCGACCGGCGGGGTGCTCGCCGACGGGACGGAGGTCGGGGCCGGCCAGGTGGTCCTCGCGGCCGGGAGTCTCAGCGGGCGGCTCGAAGGGGTGCCCGGGACGGTGCCTGTGCCGGTCCGCCCGGTCAAGGGACAGGTGCTGCGGCTGACCGTGCCGTCGGCGTACGCCCCCTTCCTCAGCCGGACCGTGCGGGCCGTCGTACGCGGCAGCCACGTGTATCTCGTGCCGCGGGCCGACGGCGAGCTGGTCGTCGGCGCCACCAGCGAGGAACTGGGCTGGGACACCACGGTCACCGCGGGCGGCGTCTACGAACTGCTGCGCGACGCCCATGAACTGGTGCCCGGGATCACGGAACTCCCGCTGACGGAGACCCGCGCCGGACTGCGCCCCGCCTCCCCCGACAACGCCCCGCTGCTCGGCCCGACCGCACTGCCCGGCCTGCACCTCGCGACCGGCCACCACCGCAACGGGGTCCTGCTGACGCCCCTCACCGGTGACGTGATGGCCCAGGTGCTGAGCACCGGGGAGCTGCCGGAGGTGGCGCGCCCCTTCGCTCCGCACCGCTTCGACCGCTCCCCCGCGGCCCCCTCCCGCGTCGACGTCCGAACCCCCGCCTCCCAGGAGCAGCCCGCATGACCGAGCCCTCCCCCGCCTCCGTACCAGCGTCCACCCCCGCGCCCTCCGCACCCGTGGCCCCGCCCGCTCCCGAGTCCGTGTCCGTGTCCGTGTCCGTCAACGGGGAGGCACGCGGCGTCCCGGCCGGTACCGCCCTGGACTCCTTGATCGCGGGCCTGACCCGGGCGCCGTCCGGGGTCGCCGCTGCGGTCAACGAGAGTGTCGTCCCACGCGGCGAGTGGCCCGCCACCGTGCTCCACGACGGCGACCGGGTCGAGGTCCTCACCGCGGTCCAGGGAGGCTGACGGTGTCCGACGACCTGTTCACCCTCGGTTCCGTCGCGTTCTCGTCCCGGCTGATCATGGGGACGGGTGGTGCCCCCGGTCTGGAGGTGCTGGAACGCTCCCTGATCGCGTCGGGCACCGAGCTGACCACCGTCGCCATGCGCCGGCTCGACCCGACGGTCCAGGGCTCCGTGCTCTCCGTCCTGGAGCGGCTCTCCATCAGGGTCCTGCCGAACACCGCCGGCTGTTTCACCGCGGGTGAGGCGGTGCTGACCGCCCGGCTGGCCCGGGAGGCGCTCGGGACGGACTGGATCAAGCTGGAGGTCGTGGCCGACGAGCGGACCCTGCTGCCCGATCCGATCGAGTTGCTGGACGCCGCCGAGACCCTGGTCGACGACGGCTTCACCGTCCTCCCGTACACGAACGACGACCCGGTCCTGGCCGCGAAGCTGCAGGACGTGGGCTGCGCGGCGATCATGCCGCTCGGCGCGCCCATCGGTTCCGGCCTGGGCATCCGCAACCCCCACAACTTCCAGCTGATCGTCGAGCGGGCCGAGGTCCCGGTGATCCTGGACGCGGGCGCGGGGACCGCCTCGGACGCGGCTCTGGCGATGGAGCTGGGGTGCGCGGCCGTGATGCTGGCCTCGGCCGTGACCCGCGCCCAGAAGCCGGAGCTCATGGCCGCGGCGATGCGGCACGCCGTGGAGGGCGGGCGCCTGGCCCACCGGGCCGGCCGCATCCCCCGCCGTCACTTCGCCGAGGCCTCCTCGCCCGGGGAGGGCCGGGCGGCACTGGATCCGGAGCGCCCGGCCTTCTGAGAGCGCGCGTCCGCCGGCGGGCGCGGGGCGGGCACCCGTGTTCCCGGTCACAGCACGCAACCGTCCCTGTCACGGAACGGCTCCGGAACGGCCCCGGTCTCCCCCGGGGCCGTCCGGGGTGTCCGTGGCGACTCGTAGACTCGCCCCGTGGACACGACCCTTCAGGACCCGCTCGTCGGGCAGCTGCTCGACGGCCGCTATCGCATCGACGCGCGCATCGCCGTCGGCGGTATGGCCACGGTCTACCGGGCCGTGGACACCCGGCTCGACCGGGTGCTCGCCCTCAAGGTGATGCATCCGGCGCTGGCGACCGACACCGCGTTCGTCGAGCGCTTCATCCGTGAGGCCAAGTCCGTCGCCCGGCTCGCGCACCCCAACGTGGTGGCCGTCTTCGACCAGGGTGCCGAGGGCGACTACGTCTACCTCGCGATGGAGTACGTCGCGGGGTGCACCCTGCGCGACGTGCTGCGCGAGCGCGGCGCGCTGCAGCCCCGGGCCGCGCTGGACATCCTCGAACCCGTCCTGGCCGCGCTGGGCGCGGCGCACCGCGCGGGCTTCGTGCACCGCGACATGAAGCCGGAGAACGTCCTCATCGGGGACGACGGCCGTGTGAAGGTGGCCGACTTCGGGCTGGTCCGGGCGGTGGGCACGGTCACGGACACCACGGGTTCCCTGCTGGGCACCGTGTCCTATCTCGCACCGGAGCAGATCGAGCACGGCACCGCCGACACCCGCGCCGACGTCTACGCCTGCGGGGTCGTGCTGTACGAGATGCTGACGGGTGGCAAGCCGCACACCGGGGACACCGCCGCCCAGGTCATCTACCAGCACCTCAACGAGGACGTACCGGCGCCGTCCCGTGCGGTACCCGGGCTGGCGGCGGGGCTGGACGAACTGGTGGCCACGGCCATGGCCCGCGATCCCGACGTACGGCCGCGTGACGCGGTGGCCCTGCTCGCCTGCTCCCGGGTGGCCAGGGAGGCCCTCACCGAGGAACAGCTGGACGCGATGCCCCCGCTGGCCGTCACCGAGGTGCGCGACACGGCCGAGGACCGCACGAGCGTCATCCCCCGGGTGCTCCCGCCGGACCAGGGGACCGCGCACCACACCAGCCGTCTGGAGATGCCCCCGCCGCCGCCGCCGGGGAGGGTGCGGGGCGGCCGCGGCCCCTTCGTGGCGGTCCCGCGGCGCGGGCTGCTCGCCGCCCTCGTCGGCCTGCTGCTGGTGCTGGGAACCGGCACCGGCGTCTGGTACATCAACTCGGGGCAGTTCACCCACGTCCCCTCGCTCCTCGGCCAGACCCAGAAGGCCGCCGAGAAGAGGCTCTCCGAGGCCGGCCTCGACGTGAAGGGGGTCGGCCACGCCTACAGCGACACCGTGGAGCGCGGCACGGTGATCAGCAGCGATCCTGCCTCGGGCGAGCGGATCCGGGGCAACGACGCGGTGAAGCTGGTGATCTCACGGGGTCCTGAGATCGTCAAGATCCCGGACGTGGAGGGCCTCTCGCTCCCCGACGCGCGGCGCGAACTGAAGAGCGCGGGCCTCGAGCAGGGGATGGTGACCCGCGAGTTCAGCGAGGAGACGGCACGCGGCGAGGTGGTCCGCACCGATCCCGCCGTCGGCACCGAGCGCCACGCGGGCTCCGCGATCGCCCTCGTCATCAGCAAGGGCAGCCCGGTGGACGTCCCCGACGTCACGGGCCTCAGTGTGACGGATGCCACCGACGCTCTGGCCGAGGCGGGCCTGAAGGCGAAGGTGCTGCCGGACCGCGTGCACTCCGCCGTGGCCGCGGGCGACGTCGCCCGGCAGGCACCCGCGAAGGGCCAGGAGGCCGCGGAGGGCGACGCCGTCGAGCTGACGGTGTCCGAGGGACCGCGCATGATCGAGGTCCCGGACGTCACCGGGAAGAACGTCGACGTGGCCCGGAGCACACTGGAGGAAGCGGGTTTCGAGGTCAAGGTCGACCGTCCGTTCCTCTCCTTCGGCGACACGGTCGCGAGTCAGTCGGTCGACGGCGGCGAGAAGGCCGCCGAGGGTTCCGAGATCACCATCAGGACGAAGGGGCTCTGAGGCCGCGGACGGCGGCCCGGGCCCGCGGAGGACCGGTCACACACATGCGCAACCCGGTAGGCGGTCACGTCCCCGTGGCCGGAGGACTCGCCAAGGTCGGCCTCGGCTACGCCCGGGAGCTGGCTGCGGAGGCCGTCCAGGTCTTCGTCGCCAATCCACGCGGCTGGGCCACCCCGCCCGGCAACCCCGCGCAGGACGAGCTGTTCCGTTCGGAGTGCGCGGCCCGGTCCGTACCCGCGTACGTCCACGCCCCGTACCTGATCAACTTCGGCTCGCACACCGAGGCCACCGTCGAGAGGTCCGTCGAGTCGCTCCGCCACTCGCTGCGCCGGGCCAGGGAGATCGGCGCCCTGGGGGTGGTGGTGCACACCGGTTCGGCGACGGGCGGGCGCCCGCGGTCCGAGGCCCTCGCTCAGGTCCGTACGCATCTGAGGCCGCTGCTCGACGAGCTGACCCACGACGACGACCCGTTCCTGCTGCTGGAGTCGACCGCCGGCCAGGGCTTCTCCCTGTGCTCGCGGACCTGGGACTTCGGCCCGTACTTCGAGGCCCTGGACTCCCATCCCCGGCTGGGCGTCTGCCTGGACACCTGCCACATCCACGCGGCGGGGCACGACCTGGCCGGCCCCGCCGGTATGCGGCAGACGCTGGATCTGCTGGTGGGGACCGTCGGTGAGGGCCGGCTGAAGCTGATCCACGCCAACGACTCCAAGGAGGGGGTGGGGGCGCACAAGGACCGGCACGAGAACATCGGCGCCGGGCACATCGGTGCAGAGCCGTTCCGTGAGCTGTTCTCGCACCCTGCCACGGACGGGGTGCCCCTGATCATCGAGACGCCCGGCGGCACGCAGGGGCACGCGGCGGACGTGGCACGGCTGAAGGAACTCCGAGGCCCCGTCACCGGTTGAAAAGCATGGGCGGGAATACCCCCTAGGGGTATGCGGTTCCTGGTGTCGTCAGGAACCGCTGTCCAGCTTCCGGGGGCTTCTCATGCAGCACGACGCACACACGCACCACGCACACGCCGAGCACGCACACGCCGGCCACCACCGCACCGCCGGCCCGGCGAGCTGGTCCATGGCGGCCCGTGCCACCCTGCACTGCCTCACGGGCTGCGCGATCGGCGAGGTGCTCGGCATGGTGGCAGGCACGGCACTGGGGTGGGGGAACACGGGGACGATGGCCCTGGCGATCATCCTGGCGTTCCTCTTCGGCTACGCACTGACGCTGCGCGGGCTCGTCCGGGCCGGTGTCGGTCTCCGCAGCGCCGTCCGCGTCGCCCTCGCCGCCGACACCCTGTCCATCGCCGTGATGGAACTGATCGACAACGGCGTGATCGCGCTGTGGCCGGGAGCCATGGACGCCCACCTCCGGGACGTGACGTTCTGGGCGGTACTGGCCCTCGCACTGGCGGCGGCCTTCGTGTTCACGACCCCGGTCAACAAGTGGATGATCGGCCGCAGCAAGGGCCACGCCGTGGTGCACCGGTACCACCACTGACCAGCACACTCACCGTACGGGTTCAGAGCTCGGGGCCGTCCCCGGGCTCTTCCTGGTAGGAATAGCGCTGCTCGCTCCACGGGTCACCGATGTTGTGATAGCCGCGCTCCTCCCAGAACCCGCGGCGGTCGGCCGTCATGTACTCGATGCCCCGGACCCATTTGGGGCCTTTCCAGGCGTACAGATGGGGCACGACGAGTCGCAGGGGGAAACCGTGTTCCGCGGTGAGTAGTTCACCGTCCTTGTGGGTGGCGAACAGGGTCCGCTCCGACGCGAAGTCGGCCAGCCGCAGGTTCGCGCTGAATCCGTATTCGGCCCAGACCATGACGTGGGTGACCTGAGGGGCGGGAGGTGCGAGTTCCACGACCTCGCGGGCCAGGATCCCGCCCCATTCGGCGCCCAGCATGCTGAATTTGGTCACGCAGTGGAGGTCGGCGACGACCGAGGAGAACGGCAGCGCCGTGAATTCCTGATGGGTCCAGCAGTGCTTCCCGCCGTCGGCCGTCGCACCGAAGACGCGGAACTCCCACCGGTCGGGCTTGAACTTCGGCACGGGACCGTAGTGGGTGACCGGCCAGCCGCGCTGCAGGCGCTGCCCCGGCGGTAGCCCGGACTGCTCTGCTGTGCCGCGTTCCCGGCTTTCCGGCTGACCCATGCCTCCATGGTGACAGACAGCCAGGGGTGGTCATGACCAGGGGACGAGACGATTCGGGCAACTCATAGTAAGCATGTACTTACTGGACTGCCGGGGGGTGCGGTGCGAGGATGCGCGCACACGTGCCCAGTTCACCGGTTGGAAGGAGCCTCTGCCATGCAGGGCGACCCCGAGGTCCTCGAGTTCCTGAACGAACAGCTGACCGCCGAATTGACTGCCATCAACCAGTACTTCCTGCACGCGAAGATGCAGGAGAACTTCGGCTGGACGAAGCTCGCGACGTACACCCGGGCCGAGTCGTTCGACGAGATGAAGCACGCGGAGATCCTCACCGACCGGATTCTCTTCCTGGACGGTCTTCCCAACTACCAGCGGCTCTTCCATGTGCGGGTGGGCCAGACGGTCACCGAGATGTTCCAGGCCGACCGCCAGGTCGAGGTGGAGGCGATCGACCGCCTCAAGCGCGGCATCGAGGTGATGCGCGGCAAGGGCGACATCACCTCGGCGAACATCTTCGAGTCCATCCTGGCGGACGAGGAACACCACATCGACTACCTCGACACCCAGCTGGAACTCGTCGCGAAGCTGGGCGAGCCGCTCTACATCGCCCAGGTGATCGAGCAGCCGAAGAGCTGAGGCCGCACGCACGGCCCGGACTCGGGCGGGTTCAGGCGGCGTCGGAGAGGTCGCCACCCCGGCCGCCGAGGGCGGCGGGCGCGCCGGCCGCGATGCCCTTCACCCGGGTGCGCCCGTCGACGGGCTCGCGGCGCGGGCACTCGCCGCGGCCGAGAAGCGCCTGGATCCTGCGGACGCAGCCGCCGCAGTCCGTACCCGCCTTGCAGGCCGAGGCGATCTGGCGGGGTGTGCACGCCCCGTCGTCCGCATGCTGCTTGACCTGCTGCTCGGTGATGCCGAAGCAGGAGCAGACGTACATGCGGTTCACCTCCCGAGGGGTCGTTCGTGGGCGCCACCCCGACTTCTCGGTGAGGCAAACCTAACCTTACCCGCCGGGTCCGGCACGGAGAACCCCTGACATGCCTGTGGGGCGCGGATCACATGGATCCGTGCCCCAACGGCGCCGTCACGGGCGTTCCCTACTGGTCGCGGTACATCTCGGCGACGAGGAAGGCCAGGTCGAGGGACTGACTGCGGTTGAGACGCGGGTCGCACGCCGTCTCGTAGCGCTGGTGCAGGTCGTCCACGAAGATCTCGTGGCCGCCGCCGACGCACTCGGTGACGTCGTCACCGGTCAGCTCGACGTGGATGCCGCCCGGGTGCGTCCCGAGTGCCTTGTGCACCTCGAAGAAGCCCTTGACCTCGTCCAGGACGTCGTCGAAGCGGCGCGTCTTGTGGCCGGAAGCGGCCTCGAAGGTGTTGCCGTGCATCGGGTCGGTCACCCAGACCACCTTCGCACCCGAGGCGGTGACCTTCTCGACCAGCTCGGGGAGCTTGTCGCGGACCTTGTCGGCGCCCATCCGGACGATGAAGGTGAGCCGGCCCGGCTCGCGCTCCGGGTCGAGGCGGTCGATGTAACCGAGCGCCTCGTCGACGCTGGTCGTCGGGCCGAGCTTGATGCCGATCGGGTTGCTGATCCTGGACGCGAACTCGATGTGGGCACCGTCCATCTGGCGGGTGCGCTCACCGACCCACACCATGTGCGCCGAGGTGTCGTACAGCCGGCCGGTACGCGAGTCGGTGCGGGTGAGCGACGACTCGTAGTCCAGCAGCAGGGCCTCGTGCGAGGCGTAGAACTCGACGGCTTTGAACTCGGCCGGGTCCGTGCCGCACGCCTTCATGAAGTTCAGCGCGTTGTCGATCTCGCGGGCCAGGGCCTCGTACCGCTGGCCGGACGGCGAGGACTTCACGAAGTCCTGGTTCCAGGCGTGGACCTGGCGCAGGTCGGCGTAACCACCGGTGGTGAAGGCGCGGACCAGGTTCAGCGTGGAGGAGGACGCGTGGTACATCCGCTTCAGGCGCTCGGGGTCCGGGATGCGGGCCGCCTCGGTGAACTCGAAGCCGTTGACCGAGTCACCGCGGTAGGTGGGCAGGGTCACGCCGTCGCGTGTCTCGGTCGGCTTGGAGCGCGGCTTGGAGTACTGGCCGGCGATCCGGCCGATCTTGACGACCGGCACCGAGGCCGCGTAGGTCAGGACGGCGCTCATCTGGAGCAGCGTCTTCAGCTTCGCCCGGATCTGCTCGGCCGACACGGCGTCGAACGCCTCGGCGCAGTCACCGCCCTGCAGCAGGAACGCCTCGCCCTCGGCGACGGCTCCCAGGCGGGCACGCAGCTGGTCGCACTCACCGGCGAAGACGAGCGGCGGATACGCTGCGAGGTCCGCGAGTACATCGCGCAGAGCCTCGGCATCGGGGTACTCGGGCTGCTGCGCCGCGGGAAGGTCTCGCCAGGTGTTGCCACCGGCGACGAAGGTATTGGCGTTCACGGTCACCTCCCCAACATTACGGGGTCGGCGAGCCCGTCCGGCCGTCCGCTCAGCAGTTGAGACGACTGCTCGTCCGTACCGCCTCCGTCGGCTAGGGTGCGGAGCATGTTCGCGCAGACGATCCAGAACTGGTGGTGGACCGCACATCCGGCGGCCCGCTGACCGACACGCGCGTACAGACTTCGCGAAGGCCGCCCGAGGGGCGGCCTTCTTCGCGTTCGCGAGCCGGGAGCTGTCCCTCCGTCCGGAAGGAACTCCCATGCCCGACCCTGTCACCGACCTCCTGAACAGACTGCTGCGGGACGACGGCCCGCCCTTCGCACTGCTGCGCCGGCGCACGCCCGGCCGGGACCACGACGTCGTCGAAGTGCTGATCGGCGCCGTGCACGAGGTGGACCGGCTCTCCATGATCCCCGTGGGCGAGCGCCCTTCGCTGGCCCTGGTGCCGTTCCGGCAGATCGCCGAGCGCGGTTTCGACGTACGCGACGACGGCACCCCGCTGGCGGTGCTGGTCGCGGACGAGTCCTGCGAACTGCCGCTGGACGAGGTGCTCGCGCGGCTGCCCGACCATGCCGTACGGGTGGAGGACGGCGCCTTCGACGTCGGCGACGAGGAGTACGCGGACATCGTCGGGCGGGTGATCGAGGACGAGATCGGGCGGGGCGAAGGGGCGAACTTCGTCATCCGGCGCACCTTCGGGGGCACGATCCCGGGTTTCGGCCGGGCCGACGCCCTGGCCCTGTTCCGCCGGCTGCTGGCCGGTGAGCGCGGGGCGTACTGGACGTTCGTCGTCCACACCGGGGACCGCACGCTGGTCGGCGCCAGCCCCGAGGTGCACGTCCGGATGTCGGGCGGCACCGTGGTCATGAACCCGATCAGCGGGACGTACCGCTACCCCCCGCAGGGGCCGACGGCCGAGAGCCTGCTCGCCTTCCTCGGCGACCGCAAGGAGACCGAGGAGCTCTCCATGGTGGTCGACGAGGAACTGAAGATGATGTGCACCGTGGGCGACATGGGCGGAGTCGTGGTCGGCCCGCGGCTCAAGGAGATGGCCCATCTCGCCCACACCGAGTACGAGTTGCGGGGCCGCTCCTCCTTGGACGTGCGCGAGGTCCTCAGGGAGACCATGTTCGCGGCGACGGTCACGGGTTCGCCGGTGCAGAACGCCTGCCGGGTGATCGAGCGGTACGAGGCCGGCGGCCGCGGCTACTACGCGGGCGCCCTCGCCCTCCTGCGCCGGGAGCCGGGCGGGGCGCAGACCCTCGACTCGCCGATCCTGATCCGCACCGCCGACATCTCGGCCGGCGGCCGGCTGCGCGTACCGGTCGGGGCCACGCTCGTACGCCACTCCGACCCGGCGGGGGAGGTCGCCGAGACGCACGCGAAGGCCGCCGGGGTGCTCGCCGCCCTGGGGGTACGGCCCGGCCGGCCCGGGGCGGAGGCGAGCCGTCCGCGGCTGGCCTCCGACCCGCGGGTGCAGGCGGCGCTGGAGGACCGCCGCGGCGGGCTCGCGCCCTTCTGGCTGCGCATGCAGGAGCGCACCCGTGACCTGTCGGGCCACGCGCTGGTCGTGGACGGCGAGGACACCTTCACCGCGATGCTGGCGCATCTGCTGCGCTCCTCGGGTCTCACGGTCTCGGTGCGCCGGTACGACGAGCCGGGGCTGCCCGGAACCGTGCGGGCGCACCGGGGCCCGGTCGTGCTGGGCCCGGGTCCCGGAGACCCCGGGGACACGGCGGATCCCAAGATGCGGCTGTTGCGGGGAATGGCGGCCGAGCTCCTGCGGAATCACGGCCACGGGCTGCTGGGCGTCTGCCTGGGGCACGAGCTCATCGCGGCCGAACTGGGCCTGGAGATCGTGCGAAAGGCCGTGCCGTACCAGGGTGCGCAGACCCGGATCGAGCTGTTCGGCCGGCCGGAGACCGTCGGCTTCTACAACAGCTTCACGGCACGCTGCGACGACGCGGCCGCCGCCGAACTGGATGCGCACGGTATCGGGACGAGCCGGGACCCCGCCTCCGGCGAACTGCACGCGCTGCGCGGGGAGGGTTTCGCCTCGGTGCAGTTCCATCCGGAGTCGGTGCTGACGCTGCGTGGCTCCACGATCGTGAGCGAGCTCCTGGCGGCGCTGCCCGTACCGCGCTGAGGCAGCCGAGGGGAGCGGGACGGAGGGGGCCGGCGCCCGGCCGGCTCCTCCGGTCCCCCGTGCGGGCGGCGGGTCCGGGGCGGCCGGGCCGGCCGGTGCGCCCCGTCAGGCGGCGGGCCGGGGCACGAGTACGTTGGGGCCGGTCCGCCCGGCCAGGTGGTCCATGACGTTCTGCACGGTCGTCTCGACGATCTGGCTCACCGCCTCGGCCGTGTAGTAGGCCTGGTGGGAGGTCACGATCACGTTCGGGAAGGTGACGAGCCGGGCGAGGGTGTCGTCGTCGATGCCCTCCAGGGACTTGTCGACGTAGAAGAGTCCCGCCTCCGCCTCGTAGACGTCGAGACCGACGCCGGTGAACCGGCCGGCGCGCAGCTCCGCGACGAGCGCGGTGGTGTCGATCAGCCCGCCGCGGCTGGAGTTGACGAGGACGGCGTCGTCCTTCATGGCGGCCAGGGCGTCCTTGCCGACGATGTGCTGGGTGGCGGGCATCAGCGGTACGTGAAGGCTGATCACGTCGGCCTCCGCGAAGAGCCGTTCCTTGTCGACGTACGTCATCCCGAGCGCGGTGCAGGCGGGGTTCTCGACGACGTCCCAGCCGAGCAGGTTCATGCCGTAGCCGTGGGCGATCCGGGCGAACGCCTCACCGATCCTGCCGGTGCCCAGCACACCCGCGGTGCGGCCGTGCATGTCCCGCCCGAGGAGCCCGTCGAGCCGGAAGTCGAAGTCGCGGGTGCGGCTCACCGCCCGCACGATGCGGCGGTTGACGGCCATCGCGAGGGTCCAGGCGAATTCGGCGACCGAGTACGGCGAGTAGGAGGAGACCCGGGCGACCCGCAGGGCGAGGCGTTCGGCCACCTCGAGGTCGATGTTGTTGAAGCCGGTGGAGCGCTGGGCGATCATCTGCGTGCCGCCCTTCGCGAGGGTCTGCAGGACCGAGGCGCCGAGATCCGCGTTGACGCTGGTGGAGATGATCTCGTAGCCCGCGGCGATCGGGGCGGTGTCCTCGGTGAGGAAGACGTCCAGACACCGGACGTCGTGCTTGCCAGCGAAGGCCTTCTCGATGAGCGGCTTCTCGTCGGACTGCACGCCGAAGGCCAGGATCTCCACGGTGACTCCCGGGTCGTGGGTACGGGCTCCCGCGAATATACGGCCCGCACGCCGGATGCGCCCCGCCCGGCTCCGGCGCGCCGCACGGCGGGTGCGCGCTCCGGGCACGCCTGGGGACCGCGGGTGCTCCGTGAGTCCCCGGCGGAGCACCGGCGGTGAACCGTCAGGCGTCGTCGAGGCCTGTCTCGATCGCGTACCGCACGAGCTCCACCCTGTTGTGCAGCTGGAGTTTGCCCAGGGTGTTCTGGACGTGGTTCTGCACGGTGCGGTGGGAGATGACCAGGCGCTCGGCGATCTGCTTGTACGAGAGCCCCTTGGCGACCAGCCGCAGCACCTCGGTCTCGCGGTCGGTGAGTCGAGGGGCCTTCGGCTCGTCCGAGGCGACCGGGGCGGGGTCGGTGGCGAGCCTGCGGTACTCGCCCAGCACCAGTCCGGCGAGCCCGGGGGTGAAGACGGGGTCACCGGCCGCGGTGGCCCGCACGGCGTCGGTCAGCTCCTGGGTGCTGGCCGACTTGAGCAGGTAACCGGTGGCGCCGGACTTCACGGCCTCCAGCACGTCGGCGTGCTCACCGCTGGCGGAGAGCACCAGGACGCGCAGGCCGGGATGCGAGCCGACCAGCTCCTTGCACACCTGGACACCGGGCATGCCGGGCAGGTTGAGGTCGAGCACGAGGACGTCGGGTACGGCCGCCCTGGCCCGGCGCACGGCCTGCGGGCCGTCCCCGGCGGTCGCGACCACGTCGAACCCGGACTCGGTCAGGTCACGGGCGACGGCGTCGCGCCACATGGGGTGGTCGTCGACGACCATGACCCTGACGGGCCCGTCGCCCGGTACCCGCGTCCCGGGCGCCTGGGTGTTGGGTGTACTCATCGGGACGATCCCGCCTTCCCCCGTGAAGCCTTCGTGTCTTTCGGAACCTTCAACTCGACCTCGGTGCCCTGACCGGGTACCGAGATCAGCTCTGCCGTGCCACCCAGATCGCGCAGCCGTCCGCGGATGGACTGGGCCACGCCGAGCCGGCCCTCCCCCTCCGCCTGGTCGAGGCGGCCCGCCGGGATGCCGGGCCCGTCGTCCCGGACCGTGACGATCACCTCGTCCGGCTCGTCCTCGACCAGGATCCAGGCCTGGGCGTCAGGACCCGCGTGGGCCCTGACATTGTCCAGGGCGGCCCCCACCGCCGCGGCCAGCTCGCGCGCCGTGCCGGGCGCGAGCAGGACCGGCGCGCCGGGCTCGGCGAAGCTGGTCCGGGATCCCGCGTGCGGTGCGAGCAGGGCGCGCAGGTCGAGTCCCGACGGTCCGGAGTCCGCGTCGCCGGAGGCGGCGTCCACGGTCCGGACCACCGCGCCGTCTGCGCCGTCCTCCGAGACCCTGCTCGTGGGGACCAGGCCGCTGGTGACCAGGGTGCGCAGGGCGACTTCCTGCTCCCCCGCCATCCGGCCGAGTTCCGCCGCCTCGCCGCCCAGGGCCGTTCCCCGGCGCTGGACCATGGCGAGGACCTGCAGGACGCTGTCGTGGATGTCACGGGCGAGCCGTTCCCGTTCGCGGGTCGCGGCCTCGATCTCCAGGGCGCGGGCCAGGGTGCGTTCACTGGCCCGGGCGACCTCGACGACGTATCCGATCGCGATGGAGGCCACCCAGACCAGCAGCACGTTGTGGAAGGTGTCCCGGCTGAGCTCGCCGCGTTCGACGATGTTGGCGGCGGCCACCAGCGTGGACGCGAAGGCGGCCCAGCGCCAGCCGCCCTTGAGCGCGAAGGCGAGGACCGCCCCGGCGGTCCAGATCGACGGAAGCGTCGATCCGTCCACGAGCCGGGCGTCCGCGTCGGCGAGGGGGGTCAGCAGGATGCCGGTCAGCGCGACGGCGAGGTCGATGCCCAGGAAGCGCTTGGTGCAGGCGGCGGCGCCCGCCACCCTGGGCAGGGTGAGGAGGGTCCACAGGCCCAGGGCGGTGAGGAAGGCGACGGCCACCCAGGGCCGTTCGTACTCCCCGCGCCCGATGACGGCGAGCAGCACCGCGTAGAACAGGGTCAGTACGCGGTAGGCGGTCAGGGCGCGCCACAGCGGCGCTCGACCGACATGCGTACGACCCGCTCGGGCCCGGCCATGGTCGTCCCTCCCCCGTTTCCTGTCCCGTCCGGGCCGTGTGGACGTCCCGGACGGTGGGCCGCGCCGTCAGGCACCGGGCCCGCGCGTCCCCTTGTTCTTCGCCTCTTCGGCGATCTGCCGCTTGGCCGCGGTGGCGTAGACGTCCACGTACTCCTGGCCGGACAGCTTCATGATCTCGTACATGACCTCGTCGGTGAGCGAGCGCAGGATGAAGCGGTCACCCTCCATGCCCTGGTACCGGCTGAAGTCCAGCGGCCTGCCGATCCGGATGCCGGGGCGCATGAGCCGGGGCACGACCTGTCCGGGAGGCTGGATCTTCTCCGTGTCGATCATCGCGACGGGGATGACGGGGGCGCCGGTGGCGAGGGCCACCCGGGCGAGACCACCGGGCTTGCCCCGGTAGAGCCGTCCGTCGGGCGAGCGGGTGCCCTCCGGGTAGATACCGAAGAGGCCGCCGCTCTCGATGACCTGGATACCCGCCTTGATCGCCGCCTCACCGGCGCCGCGTGCGCCGGAGCGGTCCACCGGGAGCTGGCCGACGCCCTTGAAGAAGGCAGCGGTGAGCTTCCCCTTCACACCCGGAGCCGTGAAGTACTCGGCCTTGGCGATGAAGGTCACCTTGCGGTCGAGGACGGCCGGCAGGAAGAAGGAGTCGGAGAACGACAGATGGTTGCTCGCGAGGATCGCCGGCCCGTGTGCGGGGACGTTCTCCAGGCCCTCCACCCACGGCCGGAAGGCGAGTTTCAGGGACCCGCCGATGGAGAACTTCATTGCGCCGTAGATCAACTCGGGTGCCTCCTGTGTGCCGTCGATGAGACCTTAACCCGTACGGCCGCGGCCTCTCCCGCCCGGCGCCGGGCGGGGACCGTGCGGGCGGCCGCCGCCCGCACGGTGACGGCCCTGGTCGGTGTCGGTCCGGTCGCGTACGGTGAAGTAATCCTTTCGCACTCCCCCCGCACGCCCCCGCCCCGCTCATGAACAGGAGACCCCGGTGCCGGTCCTTCCTGGAGCCGAGCCGTTCCGCCACGAGGGCGGAGAGGTCGGCGTCCTCCTCTGTCACGGATTCACGGGTTCACCGCAGTCGCTGCGCCCCTGGGCGGACCGCATGGCCGATCGCGGGCTGACCGTGTCGCTCCCGCTGCTGCCGGGGCACGGCACACGCTGGCAGGACATGGCGGTCACGGGCTGGCAGGACTGGTACGCGGAGGTGGACCGGGAGCTGCGGGCGCTGCGGGACCGGTGCCGGCAGGTCTTCGTCTTCGGCCTCTCCATGGGCGGCGCGCTCTCGCTGCGCCTCGCGGCCAAGCACGGGGACGCGATCTCGGGCCTGGTGCTGGTGAATCCCGCGAACAAGGTCCACGGCCTGTCGGCGTACGCGCTGCCGGTCGCCCGGCACGTCGTACGGACGACGAAGGGGCTGACGAGCGACATCGCGCTCGCCGGGTCCGAGGAGGTCGGCTACGACCGGGTGCCGCTGCACGCCGCGCACTCGGTGCGCACCTTCTTCCGGCTGGTCGACGCGGAGCTGCCCCAGGTCACCCAGCCGCTCCTGCTGCTGCACAGCCCGCAGGACCACGTCGTGCCGCCGGCCGACTCGGCCCGCATCCTCAGCCGGGTGTCGTCCACGGACGTCCAGGAGATCCTGCTGGAACAGAGCTACCACGTGGCGACGTTGGACCATGACGCGGAGCGCGTCTTCGACGAGAGTTGTCGGTTCGTCGAGCGCCTCGCACCCGGCGTCGGCAAGAAGGGGAGCAGGTCCGGTGGCTGAGCACGACGCGGAGCGCGCGGGCAGTGACGAGGAGCGCGAACCGCGCCCCACGGAGGGGGCGGGCGTTCCCGGTGGCCCGGAGGAGGTCCGCCCGCTCGACGAGGCGGCGGCCTGGGAGGCGATCGTCGCGGGATACGGCGAGGAGCCGCCCGACCCGCCGGGCGCCAAGCCGTTCAAGTCGGTCGAGGACCTCGCCCTGCTGGAGGACGACCAGCTCAACACCTTGCCGGGCCCGGAGCCCGGCGCGGGCGACGACGCGGACAAGGGGGCGGACAAGAAGGCACCCGGCCCTCCGCCCGGGAGGAAGCCGCTCGGCAGTTCCGTCGTCTTCGCCCCCGGGGTCGCCGGTCCGCGTGACTACGAGGTCGCGGAGCCCGGCGCCGGCGGGGAGCTGGACGACGGCGGGGAGGGGCACTTCGTCCCTCCGGAGCCACCGCCGCTCCCGGAGGCCGATGTGACGGCGAAGTTCGCCTGGCTCGCGGTGGTCGGCGGCCCGGTGCTGATGCTCGTCGCGGTGCTGCTCCGGTGGGAGATGACGTGGTGGCTCACCACGCTCTGCATCGGCGGCTTCCTGGGCGGCTTCGCCACGCTGGTGGCCCGCATGCCCGACGACGACGAGGAGAACGACGACCCGGGGCGCGGCGCGGTCGTCTGACCCGGACCCGCCCGGCGCAGGGCCCGCCCGGCGGGGTGCCCTGCCCTGTGCTCCGGCCGGTCCTCAGGGTCCGGCGGGCACCCTGAGGGCGGCCAGCACGGGCAGGTGGTCGGTGGCCGCGCGCAGGTCCGCCCCGGTGACGCCCGGCAGATCCGCCGGGACACCGCAGCCGAGCACCTCGATCCCGCCCGTCGCGAACACCGCGTCGATGCGCTTGCGCGGCGCGTCGGGCGGGAAGGTGTGCTCGCCGCCCCACGGGCGCACGGCCCAGCAGTCCTGGAGCCGCCCGGCCAGCCGCCGGAACGCCCGCCCCTGCGGTACGTCGTTGAGGTCGCCCGCCACGACGGCGTGCGGAACGCCCATGGCGTCGAGACGGTCCAGCACCATCCCCGCCTGGGAGACGCGTTCCTCGCCCTGCAGGCTCAGGTGGCAGCTCACCACCCCGAGCCGGGTCCCCGCGATCCGGACGACGGCCGTGGCCAGCCCCCTGCGGTGCAGTCCCGGGGTACGCGGCAGCAGGACGTCCTCGGTGCGCTCCACCGTGGCACGCAGCGAGCAGAGCAGCAGCGGCCCCGCCGCCGTGGCGCCGCCGCCGAGGACCACCAGGTCGGTCATGGCGGCGAGCCGGGCCGCCGCCTTGCGCCAGCGGAAGAAGCGCGGGGCCTCCTGCACGCACACCAGGTCGGGTGCGCAGGCCCGGACGACCCGGGCCAGTGCCTGGGTGTCGTCGCGCAGGGAACGGACGTTGTAGCTGAGCACCCGGACGACGGCCGAACCGTCCGGCTCGGTACGGGAGTCGGGCAGGGGCATCGGCGTCGTGACCATGGGAGGCACGATACGACGGACGCCCGCCGCTCCCCGGAGGGCGCGACGGGCGTCCGGCGTACCGCGGTTCCGTCAGCCCTGGCGGGCCAGGTCCGCCGCGCCGACCAGACCGGCCTTGCCGCCCAGTTGGGCCGCGAGGACCTGCGCGTGCGGACGCCACTCGCCGCCGATCAGCCAGCGCCGGAAGGACTTGCGGATCGGGTCGAGGACCAGCTCGCCCTCGTCCGAGACCCCACCGCCGACGATGAACGCCGACGGGTCGAAGAGCGAGGCGAGGTCGGCCAGTCCGGCTCCGGCCCAGCGGGCCAGCTCGCGGAACGAGTCGACGGCCACCGGGCAACCCTGCCGGGCGGCCTCGCTGATGTGCTTGCCCTCGATGCCGTCCACCGTGCCGTCGCCGAGCGCCAGCAGGATCGTGGCGTTCTCCGGGGTGGCGTTGGCGCGCTGCTTGGCGTACCGGACGAGCGCGCGCCCGGACGCGTACTGCTCCCAGCAGCCCTGGCTGCCGCAGCCGCACAGCAGCCCGTCCGGGACGACACGGATGTGCCCGAATTCGGCCGCGACGCCGAAGCGTCCACGGCGCAGCTTGTTGCCGATGATGATGCCGCCGCCCAGGCCGGTGCCGAGCGTGATGCAGATGACGTCGTCGTGGCCCTGGCCGGCGCCGAAGCGGTATTCGCCCCAGGCCGCCGCGTTGGCGTCGTTCTCCACGACGACCGGCAGGCCGACACGCTGTTCGACCTTGTCCTTGAGCGGTTCGTGCCGCCAGTTGATGTTCGGGGCGAACAGCACGGTGGCACGCTTGTCGTCGACGTATCCGGCCGCGCCGATGCCGACGGCCTCGACGTCGTGACCCTCGCTCGCTCCGGCCACGGCGGCGCAGATCGCGTCGACGATGCCCTCGGCGGTCGGCGGAGTCGATACCTTGAACGTCGAGAGGATCCGGCCCTCTTCGTCGACCACTCCAGCCGCGATCTTCGTGCCGCCGATATCGACGCCGATGGTGAGTCCCATGAATCCCTCAGTTCCGGTCGAGCCCCGCTACGGCCAACCGTACCCGAGCCGGGGACGGGTACGTCCCTGACCGCCGTACCGGCATCGCGGTCCCGGCCGGAGGTGGGCGGCGGCCGCGGCCCTACGGCGTGTTCGGACAGGAGCGCCGTCGGTCCGGACGCCCGGACGTGACCGGTTCGGCCGGCGGGCGCCTCCCGAGGACCGTCAGCCGGGCATCACGGTGGGACACGAGGACCTGCGAGGGGGCGTGTTCCCGGACAGCTCGCCCTCGTCGGAGGCCTTCGCCGTGTTCGGGACGCACGACCGTCGACAGCGCCCGTGACCGATCCGCCTGCGGGTCGTTGCGCGACTCCCGCCCACCCTGAAGGGCGGGACAGCCCTCAGTCCAGATCGATGGGTTCGCTGCCGCCGGGGCCCTCGTCGCGCGGGTCCGAGGGGTCTTCGGCCGGCTTCTTCGCGGGTCCGGAGGCGGCCGTGGTCCCCGAGGCGCCCTCGGTGCCCTTGGTCCAGCGGCTTTCCTGACCCTCGACGGCGGATCGGTAGGCGGCCAGGAGTTCGCTGCCCGCGGCGGCGAGGTGGTCGAAGACGTCGGGGTTGCGCTCGATGACGGGCTCGACCGCCGACCTGGCCTGGCGGATCACCTGCTGGACGGTGCCCTGGGCGGCCATGCCGAGCAGGGGGTTCTGCAGCGAGGAGACCTTGTCGGCCACCGCGTCGATCAGTTTGCGGAACTCTTCGGCCGCGGTTCCCGGCTGCGGTCCGTGGTGGGCCCGCCTACGGGCCTTCTCCGCCTCCAGGTCCTCGGCGCAGGCCTCCGCCCACGCGTCGTCGTCGGCGGGACGATCGGTGGCTTCACTCATGGCGGACTCCTGCGACGCGGTTGCCGGCGTGACCGTGCGGGCCACATACCACCGACGTTACCCGAACGGTGGTGGGCCGTTCATCGTGACCGCGGCCAGAGCGCCGGGTCGGGCGTGAACCGGACGCGAAGGACGCCGCCGGCCAGCGCGGCGCCGGAGACGGTGCAGCGGCGCAGCGCCGACTCCAGGCGCACGGTCCGGTGGAACGGGCCTGCCCCGATGAGCAGTTCGTCGCCCCGCCGGACGAGCCGCAGGTCCTGCTTGACGGCCCCGGGCAGCGGCAGGCACCAGGCGAGGACACCGTCGCCGTCGTCCTCCGTCCACCAGGGGCCGCCGGCGGGGCCCGGTTCCCGGTCGTCGGGCGCCGGGACGCCCTCCCGGAGGGCGAGCTCGTCCAGGGTCCGCGGGTCGTGGCCGAGGTGGGCGGCCTCGTGCACGGGGGTGCCCGGCGCCCACTCCTGACGCCAGTGGTCCAGGCACTTCTCCTGCTGGGCGGCGAGCCCGGCGAACCAGGGGTCGGACGAGTGCCCGGGCAGCACTCGGTTGGCCACGACCGCGTCGACGCGCAGTCCGTGCAGCGCGAGTCCCGTGCGGGCGGCGCGCAGGGCGTCCCCGGCGGCGGGTCCCGGTTCCGCGACCAGCCGCACGGTCGTCGCGGTGTCGCCGATCAGGGACTCGACCGCGGCCAGTTCGGCGTCCTTGCGGGCGGCGGCCTCGTACAGCCACTGGGCGGGCATGGGGACCCCGGCGACCTGCGCGAGCAGCGGCCGCAGCGCGCGGGCCGCCTGCCGTTCCCGGGGCAGCAGGCGGCGCAGGTAGCGGCGCAGCTGCCCGGGCAGCGCGAGGAGGGCGAGGGCCTCGGTCAGCGGGGGGAGGTCGACGACGAGGGTCTCGTAGCCGCGCTGCGACCAGTCGCCCTCGGCGGCCCGGCGCAGGATGTGCAGGACGGCGAGCCGGTCACTGCCGGGCAGTTCGGTGAGTTCCTCGCCGTCCAGCCGGTTGGCGCCCAGCAGGTCGAGTACGCCCGAGGCCCGGTCCTGGAGGGCGAGGAGTTCGTCCCGGAAGTGCCCGGCGGAGTCGGTACGGGCGAAGTCGAGCCGCTCCGTGACCTCCGCGGGGCCGGGGCCCGCCGGGAAGCCGGGTACGGCGTCGGCGGAGACGAGGAGGGTGCGCCGGCCGGTACGGGCCGAGGCCAGGGCGGTCGCCGCCGCGACGGTGGTACGGCCCGCGCCGCCGGGTCCGGTGACCAGGACCGTACGCACGCGGTCAGGCCTTCGGGACGGATTCGACGCGCTTCTTCAGTCCGGCCAGGGCGCGGTCGATGATGACCTTCTCGGCCTTGCGCTTGATCATGCCGAGCAGGGGGATCTTGACGTCCACGGCGAGTCGGTAGGTGACCTCGGTGCGGTCACCGGTGCCGAGGGGCGCCAGGGCGTAACTCCCGTCGAGGGCGCGCAGCATCTGGGACTTGACGAGGGTCCAGCTGACCTCGTACTCGCCGTTCCAGGTGTAGGAGAGGACGTGGTCGTCCTTGATGGCACCGGCGTCCAGCACGAGCCGGACCTGCTCGGCGCGGCCCCGGTCGTCGGTGGCGAGGATCTCGGCCTCCTTCACCTCGCCGGTCCACTCCGGGTAGCGGGCGAAGTCGGCGATCACTCCCATGACGTCGGTCGGTGCCGCCTCGATCGTGATGCTCGAGCTGGTGTGTTCAGCCATCGCCGTGGCCCTCCAGTGCGGTGTACCGGTCGCGTTCGGCAGAGGCCTGCCGTGTGCAGGTTATCGCGTGCCCGGCGGCGCTCCGGCCATGCCCCGGCACGCGGCCGGTACCGGGCCGCTCACCATTCCAGGGCCCAGGGCCGCCCGGTCGAGGCGAAGTGGCCGACGTTCACGCACTCGGTGACGCCGATCCGCATCCGCCGGACCAGCGGCTGGTGGACATGGCCGAACAGCGCGTACCGGGGGCGGGTGCGGTGGATGGCGTCCAGCAGCGCGCGGCTGCCCCGCTCGAAGCGGCGGGCCACGGTGTCGTACGTCAGCTCCGGGACGTCCGGCGGGATGTGCGAGCACAGGACGTCGACGGGTCCGAGCGCCTCCACCTTGGCCGCGTACTCCTCGTCGCCGATCTCGTACGGGGTGTTCATCGGGGTCCTGAGACCCCCGCCGACGAACCCGAAGACGCGCCCGCCGATCTCCACGCGCTCCCCGTCGAGCACGGTGGTGCCCGGTCCCGCGTACTCGGGCCAGAGCGCGGGCACGTCGACGTTGCCGTAGGTGGCGTACGTGGGGTCGGGCAGGGCGGCGAACATCTCGGCGTACTGCTTGCGGACGCCGTCGAGGATCGCGCTGTCGCGGTCCCGGCCCGCCCACAGGGCGCGGCCGAACGCGCGCGCCTCCTCGAAGCGGCGGGCGGTGCGCAGGGCCACGATGCGGTCCGCGTTCTCCACCCCGAACAGGTCGGGGAAGATACCGCGCGAGTGGTCGGCGTAGTCGAGGAAGAGCACCAGGTCGCCCAGGCAGATCAGGGCGTCCGCGCCGTCGCCTGCGCGGGCCAGCGCCCGGGTGTTCCCGTGCACGTCGCTGACCACGTGCACACGCGTCCGCCTGGTCAGGGGGGTCGTGGTGGTGCGGCTGTCCGGTCCGGTGCCTCGCATGGCGCTCAGCCTAGATCCCGGCGGCTCCCGGTGGGTAGAGGCCCCGGACCTGCGGTTACTTCCCGGCCGTCAGGGGGGTGCACTACTGTGCGCTGCGTGACCGCCCGTATGTGTGATGCATAAGACATCTGGCCGGAACCCCCTATCGGGAACCGAGTACCGGTGGGTAACGTCCGGGCAGTCCACTCGTGCTCACCCCACCGAGCACCTGCCAGTCTTGGACCGCATCCGGCGCGTCGCACAGAGCCGTGGAACCGGAGCCCGATGAGGAGCAGCAGTCTTGCGCGAGTTCAGCCTTCCGGCCCTGTACGAGGTCCCGACGGACGGCAACCTGACGGATCTCATCCGCCGCAACGCCGCTCAGCATCCCGACGTCGCGGTGATGAGCCGGAAGGTGGCGGGCGTCTGGACGGACGTCACGGCCACCCGGTTCCTGGCTGAGGTCGAGGACGCCGCCAAGGGCCTGATCGCGGCGGGCATCGAGCCCGGCGACCGGGTCGCGCTCATCTCCCGCACCCGCTTCGAGTGGGTGCTGCTGGACTTCGCCATCTGGAGCGCCGGCGCGGTCACCGTGCCGGTGTACGAGACCAGCTCCCCCGAACAGGTCCAGTGGATACTGGGCGACTCGGGCGCGGTGGCGGTCGTCGTCGAGAGCGACGGCCACGCCGGGTCGGTCGCCTCCGTGCGCGACCGGCTGCCCGCCCTGCGGCACGTGTGGCAGATCGACAAGGGCGCGGTGGCCGAGTTGACGGCCTCGGGCGCCGGGGTCTCCGACGAGACGCTGGGCCTGCGCACGGTGAGCGCGAAGGCGGACGACCCGGCCACCGTCGTCTACACCTCGGGCACCACCGGGCGTCCCAAGGGCTGCGTGCTGACACACCGCAGCTTCTTCGCGGAGTGCGGCAACGTGGTGGAGCGGCTGAAGCCCCTCTTCCGCACCGGCGAGTGCTCCGTCCTGCTCTTCCTGCCCGCAGCCCACGTCTTCGGACGGCTGGTCGAGGTCGCCTCCGTGATGGCCCCGATCAGGCTCGGCTGTGTGCCGGACATCAAGAACCTCACCGAGGAACTGGCCTCGTTCCGCCCGACGCTGATCCTGGGTGTCCCGCGGGTCTTCGAGAAGGTCTACAACTCGGCGCGCGCCAAGGCCCAGGCCGACGGCAAGGGCCGGATCTTCGACCGTGCGGCGGACACGGCGATCGCGTACAGCCGCGCGCTGGGCACGCCCCAGGGCCCGTCGTTCGGCCTGAGGATGACGCACAGGCTCTTCGACAAGCTGGTGTACAGCAAGCTGCGCGCGGTGCTCGGCGGCCGCGGCGAGTACGCGATCTCCGGCGGTGCGCCGCTGGGCGAGCGGCTCGGGCACTTCTTCCGCGGCATCGGCTTCACGGTGCTCGAGGGCTACGGTCTCACCGAGACGTGCGCGGCCACGGCGTTCAACCCGTGGGACCGCCAGAAGATCGGTACGGTCGGCCAGCCGCTGCCCGGCTCCGTGGTGCGGATCGCCGACGACGGCGAGGTGCTGCTGCACGGCGAGCACCTGTTCACCGGCTACTGGGGGAACGAGGCGGCGACGGCCGAGGCGCTGGCCGACGGCTGGTTCCACACCGGCGACATCGGCACGCTCGACGAGGACGGCTACCTCGCGATCACCGGGCGCAAGAAGGAGATCATCGTCACCGCGGGCGGCAAGAACGTCGCCCCGGCCGTGATCGAGGACCGGATCCGCGCCCACGCCCTCGTCGCCGAGTGCATGGTGGTCGGCGACGGACGGCCGTTCGTGGGCGCTCTGGTCACCCTGGACGAGGAGTTCCTCTCCCGCTGGGCCGAGGAGAACGGCAAGCCGCCCGGCTCGACGGCGGCGTCGCTGCGCGAGGACGCCGACCTGCTGGCCGAGGTGCAGCGGGCGGTGGACGAGGGCAACGCGGCGGTGTCCAAGGCCGAGTCGGTACGCAAGTTCCGCGTCCTGTCCTCGCAGTTCACCGAGGAGGCGGGCCACATCACGCCGTCGCTGAAGCTGAAGCGCAACGTGGTGGCGAAGGACTTCGCGGACGAGGTCGAGTCGCTCTACCGCGGCTGAGTCCGTACGACGAGGAGGGGCCCGCACACCGGTGTGCGGGCCCCTCCTCGTCGCAGGAGCCCTCCTCGCCGTGCGGGCTCCCCCGTCGTGCGCTCAGAGCAGCGTCCTCAGTTCCTCGGCGAGCAGGTCCCAGCGCCACTTCTCCTCGACCCAGGCCCTGCCCCGCTCCCCCATCCGGCGGCGCAGCTCCGGGTCGCCGAGCAGGGTGACGATCCGGTCGGCGCACTCCTCGGCCGAGCCGCCCCGCACCACCCACCCGGTCTCGCCGTCGAGTACGGCGTCGGGCGCTCCGCCCGAGTCGCCCGCCACCACCGGCAGGCCGGTCGCGGACGCCTCCAGGTAGACGATCCCCAGGCCCTCGACGTCGAGGCCGCCGCGCCGGGTACGGCAGGGCATGGCGAAGACGTCCCCGGCCCCGTAGTGCGCGGGCAGTTCCTCCCAGGGCACCGGCCCGGTGAAGCGCACCGATTCCGAGACACCGGTCTCGGCGGCCAGCTTCTCCAGCTGCCGGGCGTACGGGCCGCCGCCGACGATCAGCAGGACGGCGTCCGGCTCCCGCGCCAGGACGGCGGGCATGGCGAGGATGAGGGTGTCCTGGCCCTTGCGCGGGACGAGCCGCGAGACGCACACGACGACCGGCCGGTCGGTGAGCCCGAGCCGGGCCCTGACCCGGTCCCCGCCGGAGGCCGGGTGGAAGGTCTTCTCGTCGACCCCCGGCGGCAGGCGCACCATGCGGGCGGCGGCCTGCGCGGTGAGCGCGGGGGCGATCCTGGAGCGGGTGTACTCGCCGAGGTAGGTGAGGGTGTCCGTGCCCTCGCCGATGCGCCGCAGCAGCCGGCGTGACGCGGGCAGCTGGGCCCAGCCGGCCTCGTGCCCGTGCGTGGTGGCCACGATCCGGCGTGCTCCGGCCCTGCGCAGCGCCGGTGCCATCAGCCCGAGCGGGGCGGCGGCGCCGAACCACACGGAGGAGCAGCCGTGCGCGCGCAGCAGCCCGACGGCCTGCCGGGTCACCCGTGGGGTGGGCAGCAGCATGGTCGTACGGTCGCGTACGACGGTGAAGGGCTGTTCGGCGTCGAAGGCTGCGGTGGCCTCGGCACCCTCGGCACCGCGTTTCCAGGTGGAGGCGTAGACGACGAGCCGGCCGGGGTCCAGTCGCAGCGCCATGTTGTGCAGGAAGGCCTGGATACCGCCGGGGCGGGGCGGGAAGTCGTTCGTCACGATCAGGGTCTTGTCCATCGCCGCCGACAGTACCGGGCGGCCCGACGGCCCTGCCTGACGGCTCCCGCCCGGGTGGGATGCGCATCATGTCCTGCATGACGGTCAGGACGGGGACGAGCGGCCGGGGTGCGGCCCTCGTCGTATGGGGCATCACCCGGGCGGTGCTGCTGCTCTGTGTTTTCAAGGTGTCCGGCGCCTTCACGGTGCCGGGTCCGGACGTCACCAGTGACGTCTCGGGGATCTACCGGGGCTGGTACGAGGTCCTGCGCTCCGGTACGTACCCCCTGGACGACGTCACCTGGCAGTACCCGCCCGCCGCGGCGCTCGCGATCCTCTCCCCCGCGCTGCTGCCCTTCCTGGAGTACGCCGCCGCCTTCTTCGTGCTCGTCCTGGTGTGTGACGCGCTGACGTTCGGGCTCCTGCTGTACGCGGCCGGGCGCCCCGGTACGCGCGGCGCGGGCGCCTGGATGTGGGTGGTGGGCGTACCGCTGCTCGGTCCGACCGTGTACGCGCGGTACGACCTGATGGTGACGGCCGTGGCGGTGGCGGCGCTGCTGGCCGGGGTACGCCACCCCCGGGTGATGGGCGCGCTGGCGGCGTTCGGCGCGCTGCTGAAGGTGTGGCCGGTGCTGGTGCTGGCGGGCACGGCCCGGGGACGGGCGACACGGCGGGCCTGGGTGGCGGCCGCGGTGACGGCCGGGGTGCTGGCCCTCGCCGCCTCGGCGGCGCTCCCCGGGGCGTTCGCGTTCCTGACGTTCCAGCGGGACCGGGGGCTGGAGGTCGAGTCGCTGGGGGCGCTGGTCTTCCACGGGGCGCGGCAGTTCGGCTGGGAGGGCCGGGTGGAACTGCGCTACGGCTCGATGGAGTTCGCCGGGCCGAACGTGGCGCTGGTGAGCACGCTGACCCTGGCACTGAGCGTGCTCGGCTTCGGCTGGCTCCTGCTGTGGCGTCTGCGGGCCCGCGTGTTCGCGGTGCACACCACGGCGGACGCGGCGTTCACCGCGGTGCTGCTGTTCACGGTGACGAGCCGCGTCATCAGCCCGCAGTACATGGTGTGGCTGGTCGGGCTCGGCGCGGTGTGCCTGGTGTTCCGGGGCAGCCGGATGGTGCTCCCCGCCCGCCTGGTCCTGGTGGCCACCGGTGTGACCCTGCTGGAGTTCCCGCTGGGCTTCGCGCAGGTGGTGGCCAGCGACGCGTGGGGGGTGGCGCTGATGGCCGTACGCAACGGTCTGCTGGTCGCTGCGACGGTCACCGCCGGGTGGCGGCTGTGGCGGGAGACCGTGCCGAGGACCGGGCAGGGGCACGGGGAGGCGGAGGGGATCAGCCGAGCCGGGCGCGCAGATACGCGCGCCAGCGCGCCGTGAAGTCCTCGGGGGTCGTGCTCAGCTCCGAGTGCAGGGCCTTCTCCACCGCCCCGTCCCGCCCGGAATGGCCGCCCACGGCCCGGTAGAAGGCGAGGAGCCCCTCCTCGCCCCAGTCCTGCGCGATCAGCGCGCAGGCGAGCCAGCCGCCCTCGTACGCCCTCGCCAGCTCCGCCGGGTCCTCGCCGAAACCGAAGTCCTCGTCCGCCGGCAGCGCCGCGGGCAGCTCGCCGCTCCGGACCGCCTCGGCCAGCTCGGGGGCGATCTCCCGGGCGGTGCGGCCTTCCTCGCGGTAGGCGGCCCAGTCGGCGAAGCCCTCGGACAGCCAGACGGGGGTGGCGGCGGTGGTGGCGGCCCGGGTCGCCACGTGCGTCGTCTCGTGAGTGAGGACGACCCGCTGCCCGAACTCGCCGAGCATCCCGTACGCCTGCGGGTTGACGACGACCCGGTCCGCGGGCGTCCGGCCGCTGTTGCCGACCTCACCCGTGGTGACGGCCGCTATGCCCCGGTAGCTCGCCGCGGGCGATCCCAGGAGCGCCGCCATGTCCTCCACGGACCTGGGGACGAGCACCACCACCCGCCGGGCCCAGGGATCCGGCCAGGCCGCGGATACGGCCGGCACGGCCCGGTCCGCGGTGGCGGCGATCCTCCGGAGCTCCTCGCCGCTCCGGCCGACCCCGAGGACGAGGCTGCGCGTGCCCCGGACGACCTCGACGTCGCCCTGCTGCCAGAGCAGCCCGGGGGCGTCCTCACCGGGCCGGTCCGCGGCGATGTACCAGGACCCGCCCCCGCCCCGGCGGACCAGCTCCACCGTCCTGGAGGCGGACATGGGGGCGCTGTCGTACCCCTTGATCCGGTAGCGGAGCTCGACGTCCGCGGTGGCCCGGTCCGCGCCCCGGCCGGTCACGTCCTTCACCTCGTACGTCCAGGACTCCAGCGGTACGTCGGCCAGGTTGGCCAGCTCGGTGCGCTGGGCCGCCCGGAAGGACACGGCCCGGGGGTCGGTCCCCGCCAGGTACCCCTCGGGGTCGTGGTCCATGACCGCGGCGGCACGCCGGTCCAGGGCCTCGCCGACCTCCTGGGCGGTGAGTCCCGGGGCCGGCTCCCGGGGCGCGGCGCAGGCCGACGTGAGGAGCAGCCCGGCGAGCACGGCGCCCGCCGCGCTCCGGGTGCGGGTACGCCCCCGCCGCGCGTCCTGCGTTCGAACAGTCATCCAGCCGATCGTACGGTCGGAAGCGGGTGGCCGAGGAGACGGGCGGCGGGCCGAGGGGCCAGGGCCCACCGGTGCGCGGAGGGGCGGGACGCGGACGACGGCGCCCCGCCGGCGACCTGTGGTCTCCGGCGGGGCGGGCGTCGGTGCGGGGGCGGCTGTTCGCCCGTTCGGGCGTCAGCTGATGCGTACGCCGAACTGGAAGGAGCCGAGGTACTCCATCGCCTCGTACCGGACGTTCTTCCCCGGGTACGGGGCGTGCAGGACCTGGTTGTTGCCGGCGTAGATGCCGACGTGCGAGGTGCTGCTGAAGAAGACCAGGTCGCCCGGCTTAAGCGCGCTGCGGCCGATCCGCACGCCGTCGTTGGCCTGCGTGTAGGTCGTGCGGGTGATCTGGACACCGGCCTGGGCGTAGGCCCACTGGGTCAGACCCGAGCAGTCGTACGAGTTGGGGCCCGTGCCTCCGCGGAAGTACGGCTTGCCTATCTGCGTGGCGGCGGCCTGGAGGGCGGCGGCTCCGCGGCCGGACGCGGGGGCCTCGTTGCCGAGCTCGACCCGGTCGCTGGCGGCACGGCTGGCGCGCTGGTCGTCCTCGGCCATCTTGGCGCGCTCGGCGGCGGTGAGGGTGTTCAGCAGCTGGCGGGCGTCGGTCAGCTTGACCTGGTACTTCTTCTTGTTCTCGGTCAGCGTCTTGCGGACCTCGGCGAGGTCGTCGAGCTTGCCCTGGGCTTCCAGGCGCTGCTGCGCGAGCGTGCGCTGCTTGGCCTGGATCTTCTGGAGCGACTGGGCCTGCTTGGCCGTCAGCTGGTCGAGCGCGGAGGCCTGCTCCAGGAAGTCGTCCGGGTCCGAGGAGAGCAGCAGCTGGACGGACGGGTCGAGGCCCCCGGAGCGGTACTGCGCCGTGGCGAGCGAACCCAGTTCACCGCGCAGGGTGTTGAGCTCCTCCTGCCCGCGGGCCACCTTGTCCTGCAGCGCGTCGACCTGCTTCTTGAGCTTGTCCTGCTTCTCCTTGGCGCCGTTGGCCTTCTCGTTGACGATCTCGGCCTCGTGGTAAAGCTTGTCGACCTTCGCCTTGACCTCGCTCTTGGTCGGCTTGGGGTCGGCGTGAGCAGCCTGGGAAGTCAGGGCCACGGCAGCAGCGGCGGTCGCGGTGAGCACGGTCACGCGGGCGCGGCTCGGCTGCTTGGGACGGCGGTGGGACCCCACGAAGGCGAGCTCCTTCTTCCTCGGGCCGCCTACCGGGGTATGGGGGGAGAAGAAATCCCCGGCTCCGTGCACGTCACGGACTCGGCGGTTCCTTCGCCGTCACCCCGAATGGGCGATCAACCGTGCGAAGGTTCGAGGCCTGACCTTAGTGACCATCTTGTGATCAGTTCAAATCCTCGCAAGAAAAATCTCGTCACACCATGCACATCTTTACTTTCATCACACGGCGTGTGACCGGGAATTGACGGTACGTTCCCCGAAAACCGACAAGGCACCCATACCGTCGATGAGACCCAAGGCCCGCCACGGGCCGTCCCGGTGGATCGGCGCGCACCATAGGACGCGGCGCGTCGCACGGCGGAGGGCCGTCGCACACGGGATGCACAGGGACGTACCGGCCACGCGGCGAGCCGCCGTCACGCGCCCGCCGGGAGTCGCGGGAGCCCTCAGACGCGCGAAAGGCGCTTCAGGAGCAGTGCGGACGCCACCGGCCTGGCGCCCGCCTTCGCCACTCCGTCGGCCACTTCCCGGTCGGTCGAGACCACCACGACGGGCCTGCCCGGCGGTTCGGCACGCGCCAGTTGCCTGATGAGCTCGTCGGCGGTGACACCCGCCTTGCTGAACAGCACCCGCACCCCGCGCGGCGGGGCGAGCAGGACCGGGGCGGCGAGCTCGGCCCCGTCGAACACGCAGGTCATCTCCGCCCCCGTCTGCGCCGCGAGGAGCGAGAGTCCGCCCAGGAGCCGCAACCGCTGCTTCTCCAGGGGCATCTGCGGATAACCGGTCTTCGTGACGTTGTAGCCGTCGACGATCAGATGCGCCTGCGGCAGGGCCAGCAACTGGTCCAGCAGGGCCGGATCGGTCTCCGAAAGAGCCCTGGCCGCAATGTCCTTCGGCGACATCCGGCCCGGCTCCACCGCCTCGACGCCGTCCGCCGGGCGGATCGAGGAGGGCGGCAGGGCCAGTTCGCGTCGGAGCCCCTGGGCGGCGTCCAGCACGGTGTCCAGGAGCAGCCGCAGCCGCATGTCCTCGACCGAGCGCCCCTCCCTGGCCGCCCTGCGGCTCGCCTCGACGGAGGCCTCCGCCTCGGCCAGCCGCGCCTTGAGGCGCCGGGACTCGCTCTCGGCTGCGGAGACCTGCGCCGCGGCCTCGGCGCGCACCGCGTCGGTCTCGGCCGCGTTCTTGCGCAGCGCCGCCTCACCGCGCTTCACCTCGCTGAGCGCACTGCGCAGTTTGCGGTGCAGGGAGTCGGCCTCCTTGCGGGTGGCGTCCAGCTCCGCGCGCAGCCGTTCGGTCTCGGTCCTGGTCCGGACCCGGGCCCGGCCGAGTTCCTCGCGGAGCCTGTCCAGTTCACGCCGGGTCTCCTCGCCCACGCGCTCGGCGCCGGCCCGCTGGACCTCCTCGCCGGCGGCGGCCACCAGCTTGACCCAGCCGGGCGGGCGCAGCACGTAGGCCGCGGCGGCCACGTCGACGGGATCGGCCGCCGCGGGCGGCGCGCCGCTCTCCAGGGCGCCGGCCAGCTCCGCCTGGTTCCGGCCGACCCACTCGGCAATGCGCCGGCGGAAGACGGGGTCGCTCTCCAGGGCGGCCGCCATGGCGTTCCCCGCGAACTTCACCCGCCGGGTCGGGGTGAAACGGGCGTACTGGCGCAGCTGCGCCGGGAGTTCGGTGACGGTCAGCCCGCCGAAGGCGTCCGAGACCAGCGTCACGACCTTTCGGCGCACGTCCTCGGGCAGCGGACGGTCGAGCGACTCCGCGTCGCCGTCGGCCGCGCCGGCCGGTTCGGCGCCGCCTGTCGGCTGCTCCACCATCCATCACCCCAACATGTCTGTCGGCACGGCCCCGTCAGGAGTCGGCACCCGGCTTCGCGACCAGCTCGATCTGGTCGACCGCGTTGCACCAACGGCAGCGCACCGACTCGATGGTCTCACTGACCACCTCGCGTTCCTCGACACTCGGCTCCCCGGCCAGGTCGAGATGCACGTACTCCACGACCTTCGAGGAGCGCGTCACGTCGAAACGGGTGAGGTTGCCGCAGAGCGTGCAGCGCCAGCGGGTCCCGTCCGTCGGCAGGGGAACCGTCGTCATCGTTGCGTCCTCTTTCGTCGTTCGTCGCGTCTTCTTGCGTACCGGGCTTCGGTCTCGCGGTGCGTCGTCGAACTGCGATGTCCTGCGGCAACCCTACGGCCTTGTGGATACCCTTCAATACGGCGAGGCGGTCTGTCCCGTTCTTCGCCGGTGCGTCATGCTCTGTACGTGAGCGATTGGCGGCATGTCGACTGGCGGAAGCGGGCCACGGAATGCGCGGCGGCGGCCGCGGCCGGCAGCGGACCCGTGACCTACGGGCTCATCGCGCTGTGCAGCGCCGTCTTCCTGGTCAGCCCGCTCTCCGGGTTCAATCCCACCTACGGCGGCGGCCCGGACGCCCTGCTCGCCGCCCAGGCCGGGTACTTCGAACGGTGGGGCGTCATCCCCAGCGAACTGCGCGACGGGTCCGCCCACGCCGCGCTCACCCCGCTGACCGCGCTCTTCGTCCACGGCAGCTGGCTGCACCTGCTGGGCAACATGCTCTTCCTGTACGTGTTCGGCGCGATGGCCGAGGAGCGCATGGGCCGCCTCGAGTTCGCCTTCTTCTACCTCTGCTGCGGCTACTTCGCCCTGGTGGTCTACGCGGTCGTGCACTCCGGCTCGGACCAGACCCTGGTGGGCGCGTCGGGAGCGATCTCGGCGGTCCTGGGCGCGTTCCTCTATCTCTTCCCCAGGGCCCGGGTCACCAGCCTCTTCCCGTTCCTGTTCTTCCTGCCGCTGCGGTTCCCCGCCTGGATCGTGCTGGTGTTCTGGTTCGTCCTGCAGTGGCTGGCCGCCCAGGGGGCCGGCAGCGGTCCCGGCGTGGCCTACCTCGCCCACGTGGCGGGCTTCGCCGCGGGGTTCCTCTACGCCTGGGGACGCTACCGGGGCAGGGCTCCGGGGGGAGGCTCTAGAGTGAGGTCTCCAGCCACGGCCACCGAGGGAGAAAGCCAGCCGTGATCACCGCGATCGTGCTCATCAAAACCAGCGTGGACCGGATTCCCGAGATCGCCGAGGCCATCGCCGCGCTGGACAGTGTCAGCGAGGTCTTCTCGGTCACCGGGACGTACGACCTGATCGCCATGGTCCGGGTGACCCGGCACGACGACCTGGCCGACGTCATCCCCGGCCGCATCAGCAAGATCCCGGGCGTCGAGGGCACCGACACCCACGTCGCCTTCCGTACGTACTCGCAGCACGACCTCGAGGCGGCCTTCGCCATCGGCCTCGACGCCTGAGGTCCGGCCCCGGCCGCAGGACGTACGGCTCCGGCGGGGAACGGCACCCGCTCCCCGTTCCCCGCCGAAGACGTGCCGCGTACCCGGCCGCTCAGGCCTGGGCCGTGCCCCGGTCCGGGACGCAACGGCCGTCCTCCGTGCGGTAGGTCCAGCGGGCGCCCGCACCCACCAGCTCCCGGACCGCGCCCAGGAACCGGTCGATGTGCTCGTCCGGCGTCCCGGCCCCGAAGCTCACCCGGACGGCGTTGAGGGACCTCTCCCCCGGCTCGCCGTCCGGCGCGCCGCACTCACCCGGATCCCGCGCCTCGGCGCCCAGCAGGGTACGCACGAGCGGGTGCGCGCAGAACAGCCCGTCCCGCACACCGATGCCGTACTCCGCGGAGAGCGCGGCGGCGAAGTGCGAGCTGTTCCATCCCTCGACGACGAACGAGATGACGCCCACCCTCGGGGCGTCGTCGCCGAACAGCGAGAGCACCCGCACCTCGGGGACCGCGGCCAGGCCCTCACGGACCCGGGTCACCAGCTGCTGCTCACGCGCGACCAGCCCGTCGAACCCGGCCTCGGTCAGCGCCCTGCAGGCCGCCGCGATCGAGTAGACGCCGATGACGTTGGGCGACCCGGCCTCGTGCCGCGCCGCGGTGGTGTGCCACTGGACGTCCACGCCGCCGTCGCTCCGACGGGCGACCGTGCGGGAGGCCCCGCCGCCCGCGAGGTACGGCTCCGCGTCCCGCAGCCAGTCGGCCCGTCCGGCGAGCACGCCCGAACCGAACGGCGCGTACAGCTTGTGCCCGGAGAGGGCGACCCAGTCGACGTCCAGCGCGGCGATGTCCACCGGGTGGTGGGGTGCCAGCTGCGCCGCGTCGAGCACGATCCGCGCGCCGTGGGCGCGGGCGGTGGCGGCCAGTTCCCGCACCGGCCACAGCTCACCGGTGACGTTGGAGGCTCCCGTCACGCAGACCAGCGCCGGGCCCTGGGAGGCGCGGCCGGCGAGCGCCCGCTCCAGCGTCGCCACCGCCTGGGCCGGGGTGCGCGGGGCGTCGAGGTACGTCACCGGGGCGTCCCGCCAGGGCAGCAGGGAGGCGTGGTGCTCGGTCTCGAACACGAACACCTGGCAGTCGGCGGGCAGCACGGCGGCCAGCAGGTTGAGGGAGTCCGTCGTGGACCGGGTGAAGACCACCTGGTCGTCCGCACGGCAGCCGAGGAAGTCCGCCACGGCGGCCCTGCTGCTCTCGAAGAGGTCGGTGGAGAGCTGGGAGAGGTAGCCCGCGCCGCGGTGCACGCTGCCGTAGTACGGCGCGTAGGCGGCGACGTCGTCCCACACCCGCTGGAGCGCCGGAGCGCTCGCGGCGTAGTCGAGGGCGGCATAGGCGACGTTCCCGCCGGTCACGAGCGGAACGGTGACGTCCGCGCCCAGGACCGGCAGCGGGGCACACACGGACGGGTCGACGGCAGCGGTGGGGACAGACATGGCGAACTCCCGTAACAGGCAGGCGACATCCTCGTGCGGCGGTCCGGAGACGCGCGGCGGCACGGGGAAGGAAAGAAGAAAGGTGTGCGGAGGAGGGCGTCGCGCCCTATCGCATTCGCTTGCTCACAAGAGGCTCCCTGGGACCAGGACCCCAAGGGGTGGCATACGAGGATGCCGAGGGGCCCGCGCTTGCCGCAGACCTCGCTGCCTGCGGCCCGGTCTTCACCCGGGGCACCCCGCCACGGACGGAGGGTTGCCGGACAGCGGGCCGGGGCCGTAGTCGCTGTCACTCATGACCTGCGCAGCATCTTGCCATACCTGTACGCACGCGCAAGGGCGCGGTCCGCGATCCGGACCGCGCCCCGCCGCCGCACGATGCCGCCCGGGAGCCTGTCGGGTGACCTCCGACCGGGCGGCCACGCCCCGGCACGCACGCTTCCCGCGTTGCCGGAAGGCCCGCGCAGCCCCACTATGCGGGCCTTCCGGCGGTCTTGGAATCGCATGCACCGGACCGCGTTCGCTCTCCGGTCCCAGGTCACCCGACAGGCTCTCAGGCGTGACTGGCCGCCACCCAGCGTTCCAGCGCGCGCTTGGCCGCGCCCGAGTCGATCGACTCGGCTGCCCGCGCGATCCCGGCGCCGAGCCGCTCGACGAGCGTGCCCTCGCCCGGGTCCAGGGCGACCAGCGCGGCGGCCGAGTTGAGCAGGACGGCGTCGCGCACCGGCCCCGTCTCCCCGTCCAGCAGCCGGCGGGCCACGTCCGCGTTGTACGCGGCGTCGGCGCCTCGCAGCGCCTCGACGGGCACCAGGTCGAGGCCGACGTCCCGGGGGTCGAACGGCTCCTCGCTGACCGTGCCGTCGCGCACGGTCCAGACCCGGGAGGTCGCCGTCGTCGTCAGCTCGTCGAGGCCGTCGTCGCCCCGGAAGACGAGGGCGGAGTTGCCCCGCTCGGCGAGCACCCCCGCGACGATGGGCGCCATCCTGAGGTCGGCGACCCCGATCGCCTGGGAACGGACCTGGGCGGGGTTGGTGAGAGGGCCCAGGATGTTGAACGTGGTCTGGGTGCCCAGTTCCTTGCGGGCCCGCGCCGCGTGGCGCAGGGCCGGGTGGAACTTCACCGCGAAGCAGAAGGTGATGCCGGCTTCCTCGGCGACGTCCACGACCCGCTGCGGGCTGAGTTCGAGGTTGACGCCGAGCTTCTCCAGGACGTCCGAGGCGCCGCTGGCCGAGGACGAGGCCCGGTTGCCGTGCTTGACGACCTTGGCGCCGGTCCCGGCGACGACGATCGCCGACATGGTGGAGATGTTCACCGTCCTGGCCATGTCGCCGCCCGTGCCCACGATGTCGACCGTCCGGCCGGGCACGTGGATGGTGCGGGCGTGCTCGTACATGGCACGCACGAGGCCGGTGACCTCCTGGACGGTCTCCCCCTTGGCCCGCAGCGCGATCGCGAACCCGGCGATCTGCACGTCCGTGGCCTCGCCGCTCATGATGCGGTCCATGGCCCACGCGGTGTCCTCGGCCGTCAGGTCCTCACCGCGCAGGAGGGGGGTCAGCACGCCGGGCCAGGTACGGGCCGCCACGCTGTCGCCGCCGTCCGGGGTCACAACGTTCATGGTCCGCTCCTGGGGTCCACAGCCGGTAGGGATGTCGGCTCCACCCTATCCAGCCCCCAGGACGGCGAAGAGCCCCGTCCATCGGATGGACGGGGCTCCCGCTGTGGCGTTCAGCTGGATCGATCAGTGGTGGCCGTGGCCGCTGGTGATCTCCTTGTACTCCTCTGCGGTGGGCTTGGCGATCTGGTTGCCCTCGCCGTAGTAGCTGCGGCTGAGCCTGGCCCGCAGCTTCTGCAGCGCCGACGGCTTGCGCTCGACGCCGTTCTTGTCGACCGTCGGGCCGATCTCGAGCGGCTTGTACTGCTCGTGCGCCGTGAGGGCGTACAGCTGCTCCGGGCCGAGCGGCTCGTGGATCTCGACGAACTCACCGTGCGGCAGGCGCTTGATGGTGCCGGACTCGCGTCCGTGCAGCACCTTCTCCTTGTCGCGGCGCTGGAGGCCGAGGCAGATCCGCCGGGTGACGATGAACGCCAGGACCGGGCCGAGGAAGAAGGCGATCCGTACGAACCAGCTGATCGCGTTGAGCGACAGGTGGAAGTGGGTCGCCCAGATGTCGTTGCCGCCGCCGATCAGCATGACGAAGTAGATCGTCACCCAGGCGACACCGAGCGCGGTGCGGGTCGGGGCGTTGCGCGGCTTGTCCAGGATGTGGTGCTCGCGCTTGTCCCCGGTGATCCAGGACTCGAGGAACGGGTACAGCGCCAGTGCCGCGAGGATCACACCGAAGAGGACCAGCGGGATGAGCACGCCCAGGACCAGCGTGTGGCCCCAGAGGTTGATCTCCCAGCCCGGCATGACACGGACGAAGCCTTCGGCGAATCCCATGTACCAGTCCGGCTGGGCACCCGTGGACACCTGGTCGGGACGGTACGGGCCGAGCGCCCAGATCGGGTTGATCGAGGCGATGGCCGCGACGATCGAGATGAAGCCGAAGACCAGGAAGAAGAACCCGCCGGCCTTGGCCATGTACACCGGCAGCAGGGGCATGCCGACGACGTTCTTGTTCGTCTTGCCCGGACCCGCGAACTGCGTGTGCTTGTGGAAGAACACCAGGATGAGGTGGCCGACCACGAGCCCGAGCATGATGCCCGGCAGCAGCAGGATGTGGATCGAGTAGAACCTCGCGATGATGTCGGTGCCGGGGAACTCCCCGCCGAACAGGAACATCGAGATGTACGTACCGACGATCGGCATCGACAGGATGGCGCCCTGCGTGAAGCGCACACCCGTACCGGAGAGCAGGTCGTCCGGGAGCGAGTAGCCGGTGAACCCGGTGAACATGCCGAGGACGAACAGCAGGAAGCCGAACAGCCAGTTGATCTCACGCGGCTTGCGGTACGCGCCGGTGAAGAACACCCGGAACATGTGCACGAACATGCCGGCGAGGAAGATCACCGCGGCCCAGTGGTGGATCTGCCGGACGAGCAGACCACCGCGGACGTCGAAGCTGATGTCCAGGGTCGAGGCGTACGCCTCCGACATCCGGATGCCCTGCATCGGCTCGTACGAGCCGTGGTAGACGACCTCGTTCATGCTGGGGTGGAAGAACAGCGTCAGATACACACCCGTGAGGATGATGATGATGAAGCTGTAGAGGCAGATCTCACCCAGCATGAAGGACCAGTGGTCCGGGAAGATCTTGCGCATGTTGGCCTTGGCCAGGCCGTAGATGCCCAGTCGGCCGTCGGCCCAGTCGGCCACCCGCTCGCCGGCGGGCGCCTTGCGCTTCGTGTCTGTCACAGTGCTCATCCGCGCTCCCAGAAGGCAGGACCGACGGGCTCTGCGAAGTCGCCGAGCGCCTCGAGGTTGCCCTCGCTGTTCACACCGATCCGCAGCTGCGGAAGCGGGTGACCGGCCGGGCCGAAGATGACCCGGGCGCCGTCGGAGAGGTCGAAGGTGGACTGGTGGCACGGGCAGAGGACGTGGTGCGTCTGCTGCTCGTAGAGGCTGATCGGGCAGCCGACGTGGGTGCAGATCTTGGAGAAGGCCACGATTCCCTCGTGGGCCCACTCACGCTGCCGCTTGTCCTTGATGTCGTCCGGCTCGATGCGGACGATCATCAGAGCGGCCTTGGCGATCTGGTTCTGGAAGTCGTGCGCGTCCTCCTCCAGGCCCTCGGGCATGGCGAAGGTCAGCGAACCGACGACGACGTCCTCGGGACGCAGCGGCTCCATGGTGTTCATGTTGACGAGCTGCTTGCCCTTGGCCCACAGGGTCTTGCGGAGCTTCTTCTCCGGCAGCGGACCCAGGTCGCGCAGCAGCACCACACCGGAGAGGGGCACCAGGGCCAGCGCGCCGAACATGGTGTTGCGGATCAGCTTGCGCCGGCCCAGCGCGGACTCCTGGGCACCGGCCGCGAAGTCGGCGAGAACCTTCGCCTTGACCTCGGGTGCGGCCTCGATGGGGTGCCGGTCGTCGGCGACCTCCACGTCGGACATCAGGGTGCGCGCCCAGTGGACGGCGCCCGTGCCGATGAGGAACAGCGCCAGGCCCAGGGTCAGACCCAGGGAGAAGTTGAGCGCGCTGACGTGGCCGAACGGCCAGATGAAGACGATCTTGTCGACCGGGAAGATGACGTAGGAGGCGATGAAGCCGACCGTCGCCAGCATCGACATCGTGAACATGAGGGCGACCGTGCGCTCGGAGCGCTTGGCAGCCCGTTCGTCGATGTCCTGGATGCGCGGCCGGTGGGCCGGCAGCCCCGGGTCGGCGAACGGATCGTCCGCGACCTCGACCGCGCCGTGCGCGGTGTCCTGCTCTGCGGGCAGGCGCTCTTCTGGAATCTCTTGGCTACTCATGACTTCTTGGCCTTAGCGGTGTGGGCCGCGACCCAGACGGCGATGGCGATCAGTCCGCCCAGTCCGAAGATCCAGCCGAAGAGACCCTCACTGACGGGACCGAGGCCGCCGAGCGAGAGCCCGCCGGGGCTCGCGGAGTCGTCACCGTTCACGGTCTTGATGTACGCGATGATGTCTTTCTTCTCCTGCTCCGGCATGGTCGTGTCCGGGAAGGAGGGCATGCTCTGCGGGCCGGTCTGCATGGCCTCGTAGATGTGCTTCGGGCTCACGCCTTCCAGGTCCGGGGCGTACTTGCCGTGTGTCAGCGCGCCGCCCTTGCCGGTGAAGTTGTGGCACTGGGCGCAGTTGGTGCGGAACAGGTCGCCGCCCTTGGCGACGTCCGCTCCCGCGGGGTCGACCTGGCTCTCGTTCGGCGTGATCGGGCCGGCGCCGAGCGACGCCACGTAGGCCGCGAGCTGGTCGATCTCGGCCTGGGTGTAGATGACCTTCTTCTTCGGCACCTGGGCGCCCGGCTGCTGAGCCGGCATGCGTCCGGTACCGACCTGGAAGTCGACGGCGGCGGAGCCGACGCCCACGAGCTGCGGCCCGTCGGTGGTTCCCTGACCGCCGGTTCCGTGGCAGCTGGCGCAGCCCACGGAGTAGAGCTTCTTGCCCTCGTCGATGGCGAGGGACTGGGCGGTTTCGTCGGCCTGCGCCTTACCCGCAGGCGCGAACGCGGCGTACAGCCCCCCGGTAGCCGCCAGCGCGAGGAGTAGTACGACGACCGCCGCCAGCGGATGGCGTCGTCGTGCGGAGAGCTTTTTCACGGATTACCCCGGTGTCAGGATCTTCTGCGTCGATGGTGGGCGGGTGCGAACCCGGTTACTTGATCATGTAGATCGTGGCGAACAGACCGATCCAGACGACGTCGACGAAGTGCCAGTAGTAGGACACGACGATGGCGGCTGTGGCCTGCTCGTGGGTGAATCTCGAGGCCGCGTATGTCCTGCCCAGGACGAGCAGGAAGGCGATGAGGCCGCCTGTCACATGCAGACCGTGGAAGCCGGTCGTCAGGTAGAACACCGAGCCGTAGGGGTCGGAGGAGAGGGAGAGACCCGCCTCCTTGACCAGCTCGGTGTACTCGAGGACCTGGCCGCCGATGAAGATCGCACCCATCACGAACGTGATGATGAACCAGGTGCGGAGCTTCTTCACATCGCCCCGCTCCGCGGCGAAGACGCCGAGCTGGCAGGTGAGAGAGGAAAGCACCAGGATCGTGGTGTTCGTCGCCGAGAACGGGAAGTTCAGATGGTGGGCCATCTCCTTCCAGTGATCGGGTCCCATCACCGATCGCAGGGTGAAGTACATCGCGAAGAGGGCCGCGAAGAACATCAGCTCGGAACTCAACCAGATGATGGTTCCGACGCTGGTGAGGTTCGGCCGATTGACCGACGGGTGCGCGTGCCCGGTTTCTACTGTCGTTGCTGTCGCCACGACCGACATTATGTCGGTCGCTTATCCCGCCCTCACTCCGGGGGGTGCCGTTCGGTGTGTCAGTGGTGTGTGTCCTCACCGAACGGCCCAGCGAATCGCTGTCATTACCGGTGCTGACAGGCTGTCCGCCGGAGTACGATCCGCCCATCGGTTCATGCCCGGAGAGCCCCGAAGACACAGATGTCACGGAGGAACAATGCAGCCGACCGCCACGGTCCTGGTCTACAGCGACGACGCCCGCACCCGTGAGCAGGTGCGGCTGGCCGCCGGTCGCAGGCCTGCGGCGGACGTGCCGCAGGTGGAGTTCCTGGAGTGCGCCACGCTGCCGGCCGTCCTGAGCGCGCTGGACCGGGGCGGCGTCGACGTCTGCGTGCTGGACGGGGAGACGGCTCCCGCGGGCGGCATGGGCGTCTGCCGGCAGATCAAGGACGAGATCTTCCACTGCCCGCCCGTGCTGCTGCTGATCGGGCGCCCGCAGGACGCCTGGCTGGCCACGTGGAGCCGCGCGGACGCCGCCGTGACGCATCCGGTGGACCCGGTGGACTTCGCGGACGCCTTGGCGGGCCTGCTGCGCGGCAGGCTGTCCGTCCAGGCCTGAGGCCCCCGGCGGGCGGGGGCCTCAGGTGGTGCGGTGGCCTCCCCCGCCGGTCAGACCTGGGGGCGCAGCCGTGCCGTCCGGACGTCCGTCCCGGCGTCCGGCGTCGCGTCCTGCGTGGCACGATGCAGCGCGCTGCCCTTCTGCCAGGCCTCCCAGTCCAGGTTCCAGTCACCGAATCCGTTGTCGAACGGGGTCATCGTCTCGCCGTCGCTGCCGACGACCTTGACGATGTCGCCCTCGCGCACGGTCTCGAAGAACCACTCGGCGTCGGCGGTGCTCATGCCGGTGCAGCCGTGGCTGACGTTGGCGCTGCCCTGGGAGCCCGTGGACCAGGGCGCGGCGTGGACGTACTCACCGCTCCAGGTGACCCGCGTCGCCCAGTAGACCGGCAGGTCGTAGGACTCCGAGGAGCCGGCGGCGATGCCGACGGTCTCCCCGCGCATGCGTACGAACTGCTCCTTGGCGAGCACGACCTTGACGCCGTTGCGCGTGTCGAAGCCCGGCTTGCCGGTGGTGACCGGGATGGTGTTGATCACCTCACCGTTGCGCATGACCGTCATCGTGTGCTCGGACGCGTCGGTGATCGCTTCTATCCGGTCGCCGGTCGCGAGCTTCAACGGCTTGGTGGCGGCTCCGTGGAGGGCGTCGGTCAGCTTGATGCCCTTGAGGTTGCTCCGTACGTCGATGCTCGCGCCGGCGGGCCAGTACTCCTTGGGGCGGTAGTGCAGGGTCTTGTCGTCGACCCAGTACCAGGAGCCGGTGACCGCCGGGGTGGAGCGGACCTGGAGCCCGCGCTCGACGGTGGCCCGGGAGGCCCGGTCCGTGACGGGAGCGCTGAGCTCCGCCGTGATGGGCTGTCCGACGCCGTAGGTGCCCGCCTGCGGGCCGAAGGAGATCTTCAGCAACTTCTTGGCCGCGTTCGTGCCGAAGTCGTACGTCAGGGTGCCCGGAGCGCCGTCGCCGTTCTCGGTGGCGACCTTGACGGTGTACCGGGTACCGGCCGCCAGGGCGGTGGTGGAGTGCCACCGCTTCCCGTCGGCGTCGAGTTCGCCCGCCAGGTGACGGCCCTCGGTGTCGACGGCCGTCACGTCCGTGATGGTGACGTCGTCGTCCTCGGCCGTGACTTCTATCGGCTTGTCGGGATCCGCCTTCGCGCCCTTGCCGGGGCCGTTGAACGAGACCGCGTCGGCCGCGTCGTACGGCTTCAGCGACAGCTGGTGACCATCGGGCTCGCCACAGGCGGTCGCACCTGCGACGAGGGTCACGACCACCAGGGTGCAGTTCACTACGGTGCGGATGCGCTGCGTGTGGTTCATGAACTCACGCTAAGAAGATTCATCCGATCCAGCGCGTTCAACGACTGCAAACGGGGGCCCTGCCCGCTCGGAGACGAGCGGGCAGGGCCCCCGTAAGGGTGATGCGGCCGTCCGGGGACGGCGGGTCTCACTGGGTGCGGTTCTCACCGCGGTAGTACTCGAAGACCCAGCCGAAGAGGCCGATCAGGAGCAGCGGGGCCGCGAAGTAGGCCAGCCACCAGCCGAAGACGACGCCGAGGAAAAGGAAGGCGCCGCCGATCGCGAGGGAGAGCGGCTGCCAGCTGTGCGGGGAGAAGAACCCCACCTCGCCCGCCTCGTCCGCGATATCGGCCTCCTTGTTGTCCTGGGCCATCGCATCGACCCTGTTGGCCGTGAAGGCCAGGTAGAAGCCGATCATGACGGCCAGGCCGAAGGACAGGACGAGCGCCGTCGTGCCCACCGGCTCCTTGGACCACACGCCGTACGTGACGGCCATGGCCAGCAGGAAGACGCTCAGCCAGATGAAGAGCTTGCCTTGGATCTTCACTTGCCGGCCTCCTTGCCGCCGACGAGGACCTTGTCATCGTCGGAGAGGTGATCCAGCTGCTCCAGCGCCGCGATCTCCGGGTGGTGCAGGTCGAACGCCGGGGATTCGGAGCGGATCCGCGGCAGGCTGAGGAAGTTGTGCCGCGGGGGCGGGCACGACGTCGCCCATTCGAGCGAACGGCCGTAACCCCACGGGTCGTCGACCTCGATCTTCTTGCCGTACTTGGCGGTCTTCCACACGTTGTAGAAGAACGGCAGGATCGACATGCCGAGCACGAACGAGGAGATCGTCGAGATGGTGTTCAGCGCGGTGAAACCGTCGGCGGCGAGGTAGTCCGCGTAACGACGCGGCATGCCCTCGGCACCCAGCCAGTGCTGCACCAGGAACGTGCCGTGGAAGCCGACGAACAGCGTCCAGAACGTGATCTTCCCGAGTCGCTCGTCCAGCATCTTGCCGGTGAACTTCGGCCACCAGAAGTGGAATCCGGCGAACATCGCGAAGACGACGGTGCCGAAGACGACGTAGTGGAAGTGCGCCACGACGAAGTACGAGTCGGAGATGTGGAAGTCCAGCGGCGGCGAGGCCAGGATCACGCCGGTCAGACCACCGAAGGCGAAGGTGATCAGGAAGCCGACCGACCAGAGCATCGGTGTCTCGAAGGACAACGACCCCTTCCACATCGTGCCGATCCAGTTGAAGAACTTCACACCGGTCGGTACCGCGATGAGGAACGTCATGAACGAGAAGAACGGCAACAGCACTCCGCCCGTGACGTACATGTGGTGCGCCCACACCGTCACGGACAGGCCGGCGATGGCGATCGTCGCGCTGATGAGACCGATGTAACCGAACATCGGCTTCCGGCTGAAGACCGGAATGATCTCGGAAATGATCCCGAAGAACGGCAGGGCGATGATGTACACCTCTGGATGGCCGAAGAACCAGAAGAGGTGCTGCCACAGCAATGCGCCACCGTTGGCCGCATCGAAGATGTGTGCGCCGAATTTACGGTCGACCTCCAGCGCGAAGAGCGCGGCGGCCAGGACCGGGAAGGCCAGCAGGACCAGGACACCGGTCAGCAGGACGTTCCACGTGAAGATCGGCATACGGAACATCGTCATGCCGGGGGCACGCATGCAGATGATCGTGGTGATGAAGTTGACCGAGCCGAGGATCGTACCGAAGCCGGAGAAGGCCAGACCCATGATCCACATGTCGGCGCCGACCCCGGGCGACCGGACCGCGTCCGACAGCGGGGAGTAGGCGAACCAGCCGAAGTCCGCCGCACCCTGCGGGGTGAGGAAGCCGGCCACGGCGATGATCGAGCCGAAGAGGTACAGCCAGTAGGCGAACATGTTCAGCCGCGGGAACGCCACGTCGGGCGCGCCGATCTGCAGCGGCATGATCCAGTTCGCGAAGCCGGCGAACAGCGGCGTCGCGAACATCAGCAGCATGATCGTGCCGTGCATCGTGAACGCCTGGTTGAACTGCTCGTTCGACATGATCTGCGTACCCGGGCGGGCCAGCTCGGCGCGCATGAAGAGCGCCAGAAGTCCACCGATGCAGAAGAACGCGAACGACGTGACCAGGTACATCGTGCCGATCGTCTTGTGGTCAGTGGTGGTCATCCACTTGACTACGACACTCCCCGGCTGCTTGCGCCGCACCGGCAGCTCGTCCTCGAACGAGTCGTCTGCTGCCGCGGCACCCTGGGATTCATTGAGGATGCTCACAGTTTGTTCGTCTCCGCATTCCTGGCCGGGTCCGTCTGCTCGATGCCTGCCGGCACGTAGCCCGTCTGACCCTTCTGCGCCAGCTCCTTGAGGTGCTGCTGGTAACGCTCGGGAGAGACGATCTTGACGTTGAAGAGCATTCGGGAGTGGTCCACGCCGCAGAGCTCGGCACACTTACCCATGTAGGTGCCCTCCCTCTTCGGCGTGACCTCGAAGGAGTTGGTGTGGCCCGGAATGACGTCCTGCTTCATGAGGAACGGCACCACCCAGAAGGAGTGGATGACGTCGCGCGAAGTCAGGATGAAACGGACCTTCTCGCCCTTCGGCAGCCACAGGGTCGGACCCGGGTTGCCGTTCTGCGGGTTGCGCGTACCGGGGATGCCCACGTCGTAGACGCCGCCGGCGCCCTGGGGGAAGTCCTTGCGGTACTTGTCGGGGATGGCGTCGAGCTCCTTGGGGATCTCGCTGCCGGCGGAGGGCTGGCCCTCCACCTTCTCGATGTAGTTGAAGCCCCAGCTCCACTGGTAGCCGACCACGTTGATCGTGTGGGCCGGCTTCGGGGTGAGCTCGAGGAGCTTCGATTCGTCGCGCGCGGTGAAGTAGAAGAGCACCGAGACGATGATGAGAGGCACCACTGTGTACAGCGCCTCGATGGGCATGTTGTACCTGGTCTGCTGAGGTACCTCCACCTTGGTCCTGCTACGCCGGTGGAAGATGACGCTCCACAGGATCAGCCCCCAGACAAGGACACCCGTGGCGAGCGCTGCCGCCCACGAGCCCTGCCAGAGGGAGAGGATCCGAGGGGCCTCTTCCGTTACCGGGGTGGGCATTCCGAGGCGGGGGAAATCCTCCCAGTTGTATGAACAACCGGAGGCCGTCGCCAGGACCAGGCCCGCAGTCAGCACCTGCGGCAGCTTCCGCCGCATCGGGCGCCGCGACGAGCGGTCGGAGCCGTTGGGACTCACGTAGCGCCTTCCCGAGAGTCTCGCCCGCACGGTCGGCGCGGCCGTCTCGCTTGGTCGGTCGCCGGCCCTGACGCGGGCAGGGGTTTGGATGTTTATGCGGACCAAACCCTACTGGACGCTATTTGGGGTCGCGCGGGGAGGGTGCCCAACGCGCCGCCCGGCACCCCGAAGGGGTGGAATCCGGTCTTGCGGCCACGGTCTGACGCCCCCTCTTCCGCCTCCGCCGGTGCCCCGGACCGGGCCGGCGGCCCCGGAGGGCTAGCGTGGCGGTGTGCCCTACTTCGACGCCGCCTCCTCCGCCCCCCTGCATCCCGTCGCCCGCCAGGCGCTGCTTGCCTCCCTGGACGAGGGCTGGGCCGATCCGGCCAGGCTGTACCGCGAGGGGCGTCGCGCCGCCATGCTGCTGGACGCCGCCCGTGAGACCGCCGCGGAGGCCGTCGGCTGCCGGCCCGACGAGCTGGTCTTCACGTCGTCGGGGACCCGGGCGGTGCACTCCGCGGTCGAGGGGGTTCTCTCCGGCCGTCGGCGTGTCGGCCGCCATCTGGTGGTCTCCGCGGTCGAACACTCGTCGGTACTCCACGCGGCCGAGGCACTGGAGGCGGCGGGCGGTTCGTTCACCGAGGTGCCGGTGGACCGGTACGGGACGGTGGACCCCTCGGCGTACGGCCGGGCGCTGCGCCCGGACACCGCGCTGGCCTGTCTGCAGTCCGCCAACCACGAGGTGGGGAGCGAGCAGCCGGTGGCGGAGGCCGCCGAGACCTGCGCCGCCGCGGGCGTACCGCTCCTGGTGGACGCCGCCCAGTCGCTGGGCTGGGGGCCGGTCCCGGGCCGGTGGTCGCTGCTGGCCGCGAGCGCCCACAAGTGGGGCGGCCCGGCGGGCGTGGGGCTGCTGGCCGTCCGCAAGGGCGTCCGGTTCGCGGCGCCGGGGCCGGCGGACGAGCGGGAGTCGGGGCGGGCCGCCGGGTTCGAGAACATTCCGGCGATCGTGGCGGCCGCGGCCTCGCTGCGCGCGGTGCGGGCCGAGGCGGCGGCCGAGTCCGTACGGCTGCGCGCCCTGGTGGACCGCGTCCGGGCTGCGGTGGGCACCCTGGTGCCCGACGTGGAGGTGGTCGGCGACCCCGTGCGGCGGCTGCCGCACCTGGTCACGTTCTCGTGTCTCTACGTCGACGGGGAGACCCTGCTCCACGAACTGGACCGGGCCGGCTTCTCCGTCTCGTCCGGTTCGTCCTGCACGAGCAGCACCCTGACACCGAGCCATGTGCTCAAGGCGATGGGCGTGCTCACCGAGGGGAACATCAGGGTGTCGCTGCCCGCCGGGACCACCGGGGCCGACGTCGACCGCTTCCTGGAGGTGCTGCCGGCCGTGGTGGCCAAGGTGCGGGACAGGCTCGGCGCGCCCGCGGCGGCGCCCTCCTCCCCGGCCCCGCAGGCGTCGCTGATCGTCGACGCGCTGGGCAGGCGCTGTCCGGTCCCCGTCATCGAACTCGCAAAAGTGATCGGAGAGGTACCTGTGGGCGGGACGGTGACGGTACTCGCCGACGACGAGGCCGCCCGTCTGGACATCCCCGCCTGGTGCGCCATGCGCGCCCAGGAGTACGTGGGCGAGGAGCCGGCGGAACGAGGCTCGGCCTACGTGGTCCGCCGGCTCCTGTGAGCCTCCGTCAGGAGAGGTGCGCCCGCACCTCGGTCGCGGCCTCGTCGCCGTACGCCTTGGTGAAGCGCTCCATGAAGTGGGTGCGGCGCAGGGTGTACTCCTGGGTGCCGACCGTCTCGATCACCAGGGTCGCGAGCATGCAGCCGACCTGGGCGGCCCGCTCCAGCCCCACACCCCAGGCGAGACCGGAGAGGAACCCGGCCCGGAAGGCGTCGCCGACGCCGGTCGGGTCGGCCTTCTGCTCCTCCTCGGCGCAGCCGACCTCGATCGGGTCCTCCCCGGCACGCTCGATGCGCACGCCGCGGGCGCCGAGGGTGGTCACACGGTGACCGACCTTCGAGAGGATCTCCTCGTCGCTCCAGCCGGTCTTGGACTCGATGAGCCCCTTCTCGTACTCGTTGGAGAAGAGGTAGGTGGCGCCGTCGAGGAGGATACGGATCTCCTCGCCGTTCATCCGGGCGATCTGCTGGGAGAAGTCGGCGGCGAAGGGGATGCCGCGCGAGCGGCACTCCTCGGTGTGGCGGAGCATCGCCTCCGGGTCGTCGGCGCCGATCGAGACGAGGTCGAGCCCGCCCACGCGGTCGGCGACGTGCTTGAGCTCGATCAGCCGGGCCTCGCTCATCGCGCCCGTGTAGAAGGACCCGATCTGGTTGTGGTCCGAGTCCGTCGTGCAGACGAAGCGTGCCGTGTGCAGGACCTCGGAGATCCGCACGGAGCCGGTGTCGACGCCGTGCCGGTCGAGCCAGGAGCGGTACTCGTCGAAGTCGGCCCCGGCCGCGCCGACCAGGATCGGCCGGGTGCCGAGGATGCCCATGCCGAAGGCGATGTTGGCGCCGACGCCGCCGCGCCGCACGTCCAGGTTGTCGACCAGGAAGGAGAGCGAGACCGTGTGCAGCTGATCCGCGACCAGTTGGTCGGCGAATCGGCCGGGGAAGGTCATGAGGTGGTCGGTTGCGATGGAGCCGGTGACTGCAATGCGCACGGGAAGCTGCTCCTGCGGAAGGCGGAGGCACACCTGTGCGTGACCTCCGGGACGGCGTGACAGTTCACGCTACCCGGTCGCGCCAGTAGGCCTGAAGGGGAAAACTACCCGATAGTAGGTCTTACTGCCCGAGTCCTCCCGTGCATACGGTGCCGTTATGTGCAACGACATCGCTCCGCGTGAGTCCGAGATGAGTCTGGCCGAGCTGCGCGGCGACTGCGCGCGCATGGCCCCGCACTGGGTCGTTCCGGCGAAGCGTGCCACGGAGCCGGTGGCGCCCTCGCTGATCAACGGGGTCACGGTGCCGTCGTCCTCAGCACGGCTGATCGACGCCATGCCGGAGTACGGGGACTGAGTCCGCGCCGCCCAGGACGGCTCCTTCGGGCTCCCGGTGGAACCGGGCGCCCTCCCGCTCCGTCCCATCGTCGTCCCCACCCGGGGACCAGGCGATGAGCCGGTGGCGGCAGTGCAGGCGAAGGAGCGATCCGTGAGCACCGAGCGACCCGAGAACGAGGCGACCACTCCCCGGCGGCGTCGGCGGTACGCCGTGGCGTCGGTGGCGGCGGCCGTACTGCTGGCCGGAGGCGGTGGCGCGTACTGGGCCGCGACCGCTTCGGGCGAGAGCGCGAACACGGGCCGTGCCACCCCGTCGGACTCGAGGGCCCCCCTGCTCGCCCTCGACCTCCCGGCGGACGGCCCCCCGGCGCCGCCCCCGCAGGGCATCGCCCCCGGCGAGCCGGACCCGCACGGCGGCAGGGTCGTCTACCGCGCCGCAGGCGACCTGCCGGACGGCCCCGCGACGGCGCCCGTCCACCGGCCCGGGGGCCCGGTGACCGCGGCGGAGGTCGCCCGGCTCGCGAAGGCCCTGAAGCTCGAGGGCACCCCGCACACGGACGGTACGGCGTGGAAGGTGGGCGGCGACGGGGACGGCTCCGGGCCCCTGCTGCGGGTGACGAAGCAGGCTCCGGGTACCTGGACCTTCGCCCGGTACGCCTCCGGCGGCACGGACGACTGCGCCTCCGCCTCCGCCTGCGGGAAGCGGGACCGCTCACCGGGCTCCGGTCCCCCGGTCGGCGAGCGCGCCGCCGAGGCGGCCGCGGCGCCGGTGCTGAAGGCCGTGGGGCAGGGTGACGCCGCGCTCGACGCGCGCCAGGTGATGGATTCCGTACGGGTGGTCAACGCCGATCCCGTGGTCGGCGGGCTGCCCACGTACGGCTGGCCGACCGGCGTACAGGTGGGCTCCGGCGGCGAGATCGTCGGCGGCAGCGGGCACCTGAAGGGCCTGGAGAAGGGCCACGACTACCCGGTGATCAGCGCGCAGGACGCCCTGGAACAGCTGAACGCGGAGAGCCGGCGTGACGCGAAGGCGGGGATCGGAGGCTGCGCCACGCCCGTACCGCTGGAGGGCGACCCCGCGGCGCCCACGAAGGGGTGCGGCGCCCCGGGCGGGACGCCGCCGGCCACCGTCCTGACGGTCGGGAAGGCCGTGCTGGGACTCTCCGCCCAGCGCTCGGACGGTCAGCAGGTACTCGTGCCGTCGTGGCTCTTCACCGTACGGCCGGAGGGCGGCGGCCCCGAGGAGACCGTCGTACGGATCGCGGTCGACGCGGACCACCTGGCGAGGAGCACCCCGCCGGCCCCGGAGGAACCGGGAGCAGGGGGCCCGGCCGTCATCGGCTACAGCGCCGACGGACGGACGCTGGAGGTGACGTTCTGGGGCGGCGTGTGCAGCACCTACACGGCGCACGCCGCGGAGAGCGGCACGGCGGTACGGGTCACGGTCGCCGAGACGAAGCCGGACCCGGAGAAGGTGTGCGTCATGATCGCCAAGACACTGACCCGGTCGGTGACGCTGGACGCACCGCTGGGCGGTCGCGCGGTGGTCGACGCGGCGTCGGGCGCCGCGGTGCCGCGCGCCTGACCCGGCGGGCCTCCGTCGTACGACGACGGCGGCGCTCCCGGCGTCGAACGGCCGGGAGCGCCGCCGTCGGCGCGTGGGGGCTCAGCTGAAGGAGTCACCGCAGGCGCAGGAGCCCGTGGCGTTCGGGTTGTCGATCGTGAAGCCCTGCTTCTCGATGGTGTCGACGAAGTCGACGGAGGCGCCGCCCAGGTAGGGGGCGCTCATCCGGTCGGTGACGACCTTGACGCCGTCGAAGTCCTTCACGACGTCACCGTCGAGCGAACGCTCGTCGAAGAAGAGCTGGTAACGCAGGCCCGAGCAGCCTCCGGGCTGGACGGCGACGCGCAGCGCGAGGTCGTCACGGCCTTCCTGCTCCAGCAGGGCCTTGACCTTGGCTGCGGCGGCGTCCGACAGGAGGATGCCGTCGCTCACGGTGGTGGTCTCGTCCGATACGGACATCTGCTTCTCTCCCGGGTTGTTCGGACTGCTTGCCGACGGTCCAACCATCGGGGCCGCGGATTCATTCCGGGCCAGGCGCGTATCTGTTCCCTTCATGCTCGCACACCACCTCCACCCGGGGATGCGTCACATCGACACGATCGGCATCGTCAATCTGACGTGAAGCGGCTATGATAGATAGCGTCAATTAGACGAAAAGGCATGTTCGCAGAAAAGAAAGGGTGCGTGTCGTGACCACCGCCCAGCCCCTGGATGTCCAGCCGACGCCACTCGCCCTGCTTCTGCTGGGCCGCGAGGCCGACCCGCGCAGCGAGCGCGGTGTCGAATGCCCCGGCGACCTGCCGTCCCCCTCCGACCCGGACCTGGTGGAGCGCGCCCGCGCCGCCAAGGAGAAGCTCGGGGACAAGGTCTTCGTCCTCGGCCACCACTACCAGCGTGACGAGGTCATCCAGTTCGCGGACGTCACCGGTGACTCGTTCAAGCTCGCCCGGGACGCGGCGGCGCGGCCGGAGGCGGAGTACATCGTCTTCTGCGGCGTCCACTTCATGGCCGAGTCCGCCGACATCCTCACCGGGGACGGCCAGAAGGTCGTCCTGCCGGACCTGGCGGCGGGGTGCTCGATGGCCGACATGGCCACCGCCGAGCAGGTCGCCGAGTGCTGGGACGTACTGACGGAGGCGGGCGTCGCCGGTGAGGTGGTGCCGGTGTCGTACATGAACTCCTCGGCCGACATCAAGGCCTTCACCGGCAGGCACGGCGGCACGATCTGCACCTCGTCCAACGCGAAGCGGGCCCTGGAGTGGGCCTTCGAGCAGGGCGGGAAGGTGCTGTTCCTGCCGGACCAGCACCTCGGCCGCAACACGGCCGTCCGGGACATGGGCATGAGCCTGGAGGACTGCGTCCTCTACAACCCGCACAAGCCGAACGGCGGTCTGAGCGCCGAGGAGCTGCGGAACGCGAAGATGATCCTGTGGCGCGGGCACTGCTCGGTCCACGGGCGCTTCTCGGTGGAGTCCGTGAACGACGTGCGCGCGCGCATCCCGGGCGTCAACGTGCTGGTGCACCCGGAGTGCCGGCACGAGGTCGTGGCGGCCGCGGACCAGGTCGGCTCGACGGAGTACATCATCAAGGCCCTGGAGGCGGCGCCGGCCGGTTCGAAGTGGGCGATCGGCACGGAACTGAACCTGGTGCGCCGGCTGGCGAACCGTTTCGCCGCGGAGGACAAGGAGATCGTCTTCCTCGACCGGACGGTGTGCTTCTGCTCGACGATGAACCGGATCGACCTGCCGCACCTGGTGTGGACGCTGGAGTCGCTGGCCGAGGGGAACCTGGTCAACCGGATCCAGGTCGACGCCGAGACGGAGAAGTACGCGAAGCTGGCGCTGGAGCGGATGCTCGCCCTGCCGTAGGCGCAGCGGGCCGGCCGGAACAGGGAAGGCCTCCGGCGCCGCACCGCGGCGCCGGAGGCCTTCCCTGCTCTGCGGGGCCCCGTCAGGCCTTGGCCGGCTCCGGCTCGCCGGATGTGGTTTCCTCCGGCGTCCGCGGGAGCACGGTGCCGGACGCGGCCTCGCGCCTGGCCGCCTTCTTCTTCGCACGGCGCTCCTTGCGGAGCTCCACCATCGCGTAGAGCGTCGGCACCAGGAGCAGGGTCAGCAGCGTGGAGGTGATCAGACCACCGATCACCACGACCGCGAGCGGCTGGGAGATGAAGCCGCCTTCGCCCGTGACACCCAGCGCCATCGGGAGCAGGGCGAAGACCGTCGCCAGGGCGGTCATCAGGATCGGCCGCAGACGGTGGCGGCCCCCCTCGACGACGGCCTCGACCACACCCATGCCCTGCGCCCTGTACTGGTTGATCAGGTCGATCAGCACGATGGCGTTGGTCACCACGATGCCGATCAGCATCAGCATGCCGATCATCGCCGGTACGCCCATCGGGGTGCCGGTGACGACGAGGAGCCCGATGGCGCCCGTCGCCGCGAACGGGACGGAGACCAGCAGGATCAGCGGCTGGACGAGTGACCGGAAGGTCGCCACCAGCAGCATGAAGACGATCGCGATGGCCGCCAGCATGGCCAGGCCCAGCTTCGCGAAGGCGTCGTCCTGGTCCTGCGAGACGCCGCCGATCGTCGCGGTTGCGCCGGCGGGGAGGTCCAAGGCGTCGATCTTCGTCTGGAGCGACGTACTGACCGCACCCGTGTTGTCGCCGATCGGCCTGGCGGTGATCGTCGCCGCCCGTTGGCCGTCGATCCGGGTCATCGAGACCGGGCCGGGCTCCAGCTCCACGTCGGCGACCTCACCGAGCTTCACCGGTCCCAGCGGCAGGGCCTTCAGCTCGGCCATGGTGGTGGCGGGGTGGGAGGACTTGACGACGACGTCGCGCTCGGTGTCGTCCATGATCGCCTTGCCGGACGGGATGCCGCGCACCGCGGCGCCGACCGCCGCGCCGAGTGTCGTCCCGTCGAACCCGGCGCCGGCCGCCCTGTCGTCGGCCTTGACCGAGATGCGAGGCACGCTCTGCGCCAGGTCGCTCTGGACGTCGGTGACGTCCTCGAGCGTGGCGACCTCTCCCCTGACCTGCTCGGACGCCTTCTTCAGAACGTCCGCGTCGGCGGCCTTGACCACGACACTGAGGTCCTGGCTGCCGAAGCCGTCGCCCGCGGCGATCGTCGTGTCGCCGATGCCGTCGAGTTCGCCGAGGGCCTTGTCGATCCGCTCCTGGGTGGCCTCGAAGTCCGCCGAGTCCGTGAGGGTGACCTGGTACGAGGCCTGGTTGGCCCCCGTACCACCGCCGAAGGCGGCCATGAAGCCGGACGAGCCGACGGTCACCTGGTAGTCCTTGACGCCGTCCTCGGCGGCCAGGACCTTCTCGACCTTGCGAGCGGCCTCGTCCGCCGCCGCCAGGCTGGTGCCGGGGGGCAGCTCCTGCTTGACGGAGAGGACCTCCTGCTCTCCCTGGTCGAAGAAGTTCGTCTTCAGCAGGGGCGCCATCCCGAAGGTGCCGAACAGCACCACGAGGGCGATGGCGATGCTGGTGACACGGCGCCGGGTCGCGAAGCGCAGCACCGGGACGTAGAGCCGCTGGAGCCGGCTCGCGGCCTCCTTCTCCTCGGCCTCGCGGCGCGCCTCGCCGGGGTCGGCGGCGGTGCCCTTGGGGGCCCGCAGGAACCAGTACGACAGGACGGGCACCACGGTCAGCGAGACCAGCAGGGAGGCCAGCAGGGCCGCCGTGACCGTGAGGGAGAACGAGCCGAACAGCTGGCCGACCATGCCGCCGACCAGGCCGATGGGCAGGAAGACCGCGACGGTGGTGAGCGTGGACGAGGTGACCGCGCCGGCCACCTCCTTGACCGCGGTGATGATCGCCGACTGCCGTTCCTCGCCGTAGCCGAGGTGCCGCTTGATGTTCTCCAGGACCACGATCGAGTCGTCGACGACGCGTCCGATCGCGATCGTCAGCGCCCCCAGGGTGAGCATGTTCAGCGACAGGTCACGGGTCCACAGCACGATGAGCGCGAGGACCACGGAGAGCGGGATGGAGACCGCGGTCACCAGCGTCGAGCGGACCGACGCGAGGAAGACCAGGATGACGACGACCGCGAAGAGCAGTCCGAGGGCACCCTCGGTGGTCAGACCGGAGATCGCCTTGGAGACGGCGGGGCCCTGGTCGGAGACCACCGTCAGCTCGGCGCCGGCGCCGAGGTCCTCGCGCAGGCCGGGGAGCTTGTCCCGCACGGCGTCCGAGATGGCGACGGCGCTGCCGTCCTTGTCCATCGTCGCCATGACGGCGAGGCTCGGCTTGCCGTTCGTCCGGGTGATGGAGACCGCGGTGGAGGGCTCCTGCTTCACCGTGGCGATGTCGCCGACGCGGACCGTCTTTCCGGCGCTCTTGCCGGTGGCCGGGTTCTGCGCGGAGACCCTCAGGTCCTCGATCTGCCGGACCGAGGTGAAGGCGCCGCCGACCTGGACGGTGCGGCTCTTGCCCGACTCGGAGAAGGAGCCGGCCGGAACGGTGGCGCCACCGGACTGCAGAGCCCTGGCCAGCGAGGCGGCGTCCAGGCCGGCCGCGGCGAGCTTTCCGTCGTCGGGGACGACGGAGACCTGGAGGTCCTGGACACCGTCCACCGCGACCTGTCCGACGCCCTCGATGTCCTCGAGCGCGGGGACGACCGTACGGTCCAGCTGGGCGGCGAGCGCCTGCTGGTCCTTGTCGGAGGTGACGGCAAGGACGACGGCCGGGATGTCGTCGGTCGAGCCGGCGACGACCTGCGGGTCGACGTCCTCGGGCAGCTGGGCACGGGCCCGGTTCACCGCCTGCTGGATGTCGGCGACGAGCTGCTTCGTCCCTTCGTCACCGAAGTCGAAGCTCGCCATGACGACGGCGCTGCCCTCGCCCGCGGTGGAGGTGATGCCCTCGACGCCGTCGACGGCCTTGATGGCGTTCTCGAGGGGTTCGACGACCTGCTTCTCGACCACCTCGGGGGACGCGCCCTGGTAGGGCGCCAGCACCGACACCATCGGAAGTTCGATGGTGGGCAGCAGCTGCTGTTTGAGCTGCGGGATCGCGATCGCTCCGAAAACGAGCGCGATGATCGAGATCAGGCCGATCAGGGCCCGTTGCGCGAGGCTGAATCTGGACAGCCAGGACATGGGTGGGTCTCTCCTCCGTGGCGTACGCGGCAGACGGGCGGCTGCTCGCACGGCAATGCGCGATCAAGGGGGCACAGCCTGCCCACCTCTACGATCGCCGGTCCCCGGCCCGGGGACGTCGGCCCCCGGGCTGCTTTCTCACGCCGCGCGTACCGCAGCTGGAGTACTCCGGATCTCCACCCGTCACTCCGCCCTGGGGCGTACCAGACCCGATTCGTAGGCGATGACGACCAGTTGGGCACGGTCCCGGGCGCCCAGCTTCGCCATCGCCCGGTTCACGTGCGTCTTGACCGTGAGCGGGCTGACGACGAGCCGCTCGGCGATCCGGTCGTTGGAGTGGCCGCCCGCGACCTGGACCAGCACCTCGCGTTCGCGTCCGGTGAGAGCGGAGAGCCGCTCCGCGTACTCCGCGGGGTCCGGGGCGCCCTCCGCGCCGCCGTCCTGCGCGAGGAAGGTGGCGATGAGGCCCTTGGTGGCCGCCGGGGAGAGCAGCGCGTCGCCGGCGGCGGCGACCCGTACGGCGTTGAGCAGTTCCTCGGGCTCGGCGCCCTTGCCCAGGAAGCCGGCGGCGCCCGCGCGCAGCGACTGCAGCACGTACTCGTCCACCTCGAAGGTGGTGAGCATGACGATCCGCACCCCGGCCAGCTCCGGGTCGGCACTGATCGTCCGGGTGGCGGAGAGTCCGTCGGTGCCCGGCATCCGGATGTCCATCAGGACGACGTCCGCGCGCGTCGAACGGGCCAGGGCCACCGCCTCGGCGCCGTCCGCGGCCTCGCCGACGACGTGCATGTCGGGCTCCGAGTCGACCAGCACCCGGAACGCGCTGCGCAGCAGGGCCTGGTCGTCGGCGAGCAGCACCTTGATCGGTGTCATGAGCGTCCCCCCACCCCGTCCGCCGCGCCCGGCCCGTCCGGCTCACCCGTGCGGGGTACGACGGGCAGGATCGCATGGACGCGGAATCCGCCGCCGAAGCGGGGACCCGCGGTGAGGGTGCCGCCGAGCGCGGTGACGCGCTCCCGCATGCCGACGAGGCCGTGGCCGCCGCCGTGCTCCCGGGGCCGCGCCGCCCCCGCGTCCGTGCCGTCGTCCAGCACGGTCACCTCGGCGGCTCCCCCGACCCGTACGACGCTCACCTCGGCCTTGGCTCCGGCGCCCGCGTGTTTGCGTACGTTGGTCAGGGCCTCCTGGATGACCCGGTAGGCAGCCAGGTCCACGGCTGCGGGCAGCGGGCGGTCGGGGTCGGTGCGGGCCACCTCGACGGGGAGTCCGGCGTTGCGGAAGGTGTCGACCAGCGCGTCCAGGACGGCGAGCCCGGGGGCCGGTTCGGTGGGGGCCTCGGGGTCACCGGACTGGCGCAGCAGCCCGACGGTGGCCCGCAGCTCGTCGAGGGCGGAGCGACCGGCCTCCCGTACGTGCGCCAGCGCCTCCTTGGCCTGGTCCGGGCGTTTGTCCATGACGTGGGCGGCCACCCCGGCCTGGACGTTGACCAGGGCGATGTGGTGGGCGACGACGTCGTGCAGGTCGCGGGCGATCCGCAGCCGCTCCTCGGCGACCCGGCGGCGTGCCTCCTCCTCGCGGGTCCGCTCGGCCCGTTCGGCCCGTTCGCGGATGGCGTCCACGAACGCGCGCCTGCTGCGCACGGCGTCCCCCGCGGCGCAGGCCAGCCCCGTCCACGCGAGGACACCGACGTTCTCCTGGCTGTACCAGGGTGAGGAACCGACCACCATGGCGGCGACGGTCAGCACCACCATGGTGAGCAGGCCGGCCCGCAGGGTGGTGGGGCGGTCGGTGCCGGCCGCGACGGTGAAGAGCGCGACGACCGCGCTCATCACCACGGGGGCGGGCGGATCCGCCAGGACGAACTCGGCGGTGGACAGCAGTCCCGTCACGGCCAGCACCGTCATGGGCCGGCGTCTGCGCGCCACGAGCACCGCCGCGGCGAGCACCATCAGCAGGACGCTCCACCCCCCGGGGGTGCGTTCGCCGAAGACGGGCCGCCCGTGCCCGGGGTTCGGCTCGGCGAACGACGCGAGGACCATGCAGGTCAGCACGGCGGCGGCGAGCGCCCCGTCGAGGGCGAGGGGATGTCCGCGCAGCCAGTGGCGGACGCGCACGAGCCCGGTTCCGAGGGTGGTCACGCCCAGAACGGTACGGCGTGCCGACCCGGCCCCCGTCGGGTGCCGTACGGATGCGGCCGCGCGCCACCCGGCCCGGACGGCACCGTGCCCCGCACCGGTGGGACCGGGCGGGGCACGGCGGGGAGTGTGGAGCGGGGCCGCCCTGGTCAGCCGGGGATGAGCCCCCCGTCGCTGAGCATGGCGCGCACCTCTTCGAGGGTGGCGTCCGGAGCCGGCAGGATCAGCTCGGACGGCTCCAGGGAGTCGTCCGGCAGGGGCGAGCCGAGCTCGCGCACCTTGTCCAGGAGCGCGTGGAGCGTGGCGCGGAAACCGGGTCCGTCACCGCTCTCCATCTCCGCGAGCAGTACGTCGTCGAGCTTGTTCAGCTCGGCGACATGACTGTCGGCCAGTTCCACCTGGCCCTCCCCCATGATCCGTACGATCATGACGCCGCCCTCACTGCTTGTCGAACTTGTGCGGGGCCTGCTGCGACTGCGGTGCCGCGTCCTGCGCACCGCCCTCGATGGCCTGCTGCTGCGCGGAGGGACCACCCGCCAGCTCGGCCTTCATCCGCTGCAGTTCCAGTTCTACATCCGTACCACCGGAGATCCGGTCCAGCTCGGCGGCGATGTCGTCCTTCGCCGTCCCGGACGCGTCGTCCAGGGCTCCGGAGGCGAGCAGCTCGTCGATGGCGCCGGCCCGCGCCTGGAGCTGCTGGGTCTTGTCCTCGGCCCGCTGGATGGCCAGGCCGACGTCGCCCATCTCCTCGGAGATGCCGGAGAAGGCCTCGCCGATCCGGGTCTGCGCCTGGGCGGCGGTGTAGGTGGCCTTGATGGTCTCCTTCTTCGTGCGGAAGGCGTCGACCTTGGCCTGCAGCCGCTGCGCCGCGAGGGTGAGTTTCTCCTCCTCGCCCTGCAGCGTCCGGTGCTGCGTCTCCAGGTCGGTGACCTGCTGCTGGAGGGCGGCGCGCCGGGACAGCGCCTCGCGGGCGAGATCCTCCCGGCCGAGCGCGAGGGCCTTGCGCCCCTGGTCCTCCAGTTTGGTCGACTGGCCCTGCAGCTGGTTCAGCTGCAGTTCGAGCCGCTTGCGCGAGGTCGCCACATCGGCGACGCCGCGGCGCACCTTCTGAAGCAGTTCCAGCTGCTTCTGGTACGAGTAATCGAGGGTTTCGCGCGGGTCCTCGGCCCGGTCAAGGGCCTTGTTTGCCTTCGCGCGGAAGATCATTCCCATACGCTTCATGACACCGCTCATGGGCTTCGCGCGCCCCCTTCTGACGGACTGAGCTCCGGCACTCCAACAGAACCCACAGTACGGGCCCTGTCTCTATTACCGCACTGTTCGAGCACGGATGTGCTCCTACCCAAGGACGACTGCCTGCCGTGACCGCTCCCGCGCAGGGAGTAGACGGACCTCGGGGAAAGGGGCGGCATCGTCCGTTCTGCCCCTGTCGGGGCACCTTTCAGGACGCGGGCCGTTGCCGGATCGTTCCCGCCCGGTCCGCTGCCGCCGGCGTCGACCCCGTACCCTTGGGCTTTGTGTTCCGTAGCCGTTCCAAGGAAGAGAAGGCCCCCACCGGCAAGGTGACGGCGGACCTCTCCAAGCAGCCCCGCGACCCTCAGGCTCCCAAGGGTCGCCCCACCCCCAAGCGCAGCGATGCCCAGACGCAGCGCAGGCGTGCCTCGAGCGGCGCGCCGGCCGACCGCAAGGAGGCCATGAAGCGTCAGCGCGAAGCGCGCCGCGCGGACATGGCCCGCCAGCGGGAGGCGCTCGCGTCGGGTGACGAGCGATATCTGCCGGCGCGTGACAAGGGGCCCGTGCGGCGCTTCGTCCGTGACTTCGTGGATTCCCGCTTCTGCATCGCGGAGTACTTCCTGCCGCTCGCGGTGATCATCCTGATCCTCAGTGTGATCCAGGTCCAGAACATCCAGAACATCTCGCTGCTGCTCTGGCTCGGCGTGATCGTGCTGATCGTGGTCGACTCCATCGGCCTCGCGTTCCGGCTCAAGCGGCAGCTGGCCCAGCGCTTCCCCGACACCCCGAAGCGCGGCGCAGTGGCCTACGGCCTGATGCGTACGCTCCAGATGCGCCGGCTGCGGCTTCCCAAGCCGCAGGTCAAGCGGGGAGAACGGCCCTGAGCACGGAGCCCTCCGGCTTCGCGGGCGGTTCCTCCCAGTGGCTGGCCGGGCTCGGCGGGCTGCGTAACACGGTCCGCCAGGAGCTCGTGGCCCGCCAGCTGGACGAGCAGATAGCCGCCCGCTTCCCGGTGGGGAGACGGTTGCGGGTGCTCGACGTCGGCATGGGCCAGGGCACGCAGGCCCTGCGTCTGGCGCGGGCCGGGCACTCGGTGACGGGTCTGGAGTCGGACGGCGAGATGCTGGGGACCGCTCAGGAGGCGCTCGCGGGCGAGCCCGAGGGCATCCGGGAGCGCGTGCGGTTCATCGAGGGCGACGGCCGGGACACCGGTGTGCACTTCCTGCCCGGCAGCTTCGACGTGGTGCTCTGCCACGGGGTGCTGATGTACGTCCCGGAACCGGACCCCATGCTGGCCGGGCTGGCCCGGATGCTGGCCCCGGGCGGGCTCCTCTCGCTGCTCGTACGCAACGGCGACGCGCTGGCGATGCGTCCCGGGTCGGCCGGCGACTTCGACGCGGCCCTGGCCGCGTTCGACACGGACACGTACACGAACAGGCTCGGCCTGGACGTGCGGGCGGACCGCCTCGGCGCGCTCACGGCCACCCTCGCGGGCATCGCGGCGCCGCTGCACGCCTGGTACGGCGTGCGGGTCTTCACGGACAACGTGCCCAACGAGGCGGCGCTGCCGGAGCCGGAGGAGCTGGCCCGCCTGCTGGCGGTGGAGGACCGGGCGGGGCGCACGGACCCGTACCGCGCGGTGGCCGCGCTGCTGCACCTGTGCGGCGTACGGGGCTGAGCCCCCGTACGCCCGACCGGCCCAGCAGCGCGGGCCGCGGAGTGGCGGCCCCGGTGATACTCCGGGCATGCACGCATCCCGCTCCCGCGGCCCGGCCCGCCGCGCCTCGCTGTCCCTGGCCGCCGGTGTGGGCACGGTCGCCCTGCTGGGCGGCTGCGCCGGACCCGCCCCCTCGTCCCCCGGCGCGCCGCTGAGACCGCCCGCGGCGTCCCCGGCCACGGGCGACCTGGAGCAGCAGTACCGGACCGTCATCGGCGACGTGCTGCCCTCCGTCGTGCAGATCGCCGCCGGGAACACCCTCGGTTCCGGAGTCGTCTACGACGACAAGGGCCACATCGTCACCAACGCCCACGTCGTGGGCGACGGGAAGTCCTTCGACGTCAGCGTGGCCACCGGCGAGCGGGTCGTCAAGGCGTCGCTGGTCTCGTCCTACCCCGAGCAGGACCTGGCGGTCATCAAGCTGGACGAGGTGCCGGAGGGGCTGAAGGCCGCGAAGTTCGGCGACAGCGGCGGGGTCGAGGTCGGTCGGATCGTCCTGGCGATGGGCTCGCCGCTCGGCCTGGCCAGCAGCGTCACGCAGGGCATCGTCTCGGCCGTGGGCCGTACCGTCAGCGAGAGCGACGCGGGCGGCGGCACGGGGGCGACGCTCGTCGACATGGTGCAGACCTCGGCGGCGATCAATCCGGGCAACAGCGGCGGCGCGCTCGTCGACCTGGACAGCGAGGTGATCGGCATCCCCACCCTCGCGGCGACCGACCCGCAGCTGGGCGGCAGCGCCGCACCGGGGATCGGGTTCGCCATCCCGGCCTCGATGGTGCGGACGGTCGCCGACCAGATCATCAGATCCGGCAAGGTCACCGACTCGGGGCGGGCCGCGCTGGACATCACGGGCCGCACGGTCGTCGACGCGCAGTACCGGCCCGCCGGTGTCGCGGTCGTCAGCGCCCCCGAGGGCGGGGCCGCCGCGGACGCGGGCCTGCGGGCGGGCGACGTCATCACACGGCTGGACGACACCCCCGTCACGACGATCACCTCGCTCTCGGAGGCGCTGGCGGGCCACGAGCCGGGCCAGAAGGTCATGGTGACGTACACGCGCGGTGGCGAGCGGAGGACGGCCGAGGCGACCCTCGGCGAGATCTGACGGGCCGTACGCGGCACCGGCTGCGGGCCCGCCCCCGGCCCGGCAGGAAGCGCGGCGCGGGGGCGGGCCGCGGGCCCTATCCGGCCTGGAGACTCATCGGGCCGTAGATCTTCGTCGAGTCCTCGAAGAGCGTCACCTGGTCGGCGCCGCCTTCGAGGAGCTCCTTCCAGAACTCACCGATCCAGGACTCCGCGTCGCCCTGGGTCGTGAACTCCTCCGGCTGCAGCGCCGGCTCCGTCTCCGTACCGTCGGACTTCTCGAACCGCCACGTCCACGCCATGTCCGCCTCCTGGGTCACGTTGCTTCCCGAAGCCTAGTGGGTGCCCGGGCGCGCAGGGGCAGCACGGACACGGGAGGATCGGACCGTGGAACTGACTCTGCTGGGCACCGGAGCCCCCGACGGACTGCCCCGGCCCGACTGCCCCTGCGCCGCCTGCGCGTCGGCCCGTGGTGCGCGGGCGCGCGCCGCGACCGCGCTCCTCGTCGACGACGCGCTGCTGCTCGACCTCACCCCCGGTGCCGTGTTCGCCGCCGCCCGGGCCGGTCGTTCGCTCACGGCCGTGCGGCAGGTGCTGCTGACCCACCCCCACGACGGGCCCGCCGTGGAGCTGCCGGCCTCGCTGCCGCCCGCGGGGCGGGTCCCCGACGGCCAGGAGCTGACGCTGATCAGCGGGCACCGGGTCCGCGCCGTGGCGATGGACGCTCCGGGCACCGGGTACGAGGTCACGTCGCCGGAGGGCGAGCGGCTGCTCTACCTGCCGCCCGGTGCCGCCCCCTCGGGTCTGGCCGACCGGGTCACGGTGCCGTACGACACGGTGCTCTGCGATGTGATCGCGCGGCCCGACGCCGTCGCCCGGCTGCGGGCCGTGGAGGCGGTCGGCCCCGCCACCGAGGTGATCGCCGTCCATCTGGGCCACGACGCCCCGCGCGGGGACGAGCTGGACCGCCGCCTCGCCGCGGGAGGGGCGCGCGCCGTACCGGACGGCACGACGCTGCCGGTGGGCGGCTACCACGCCGTACCGGCCGTACCCCGGCGCACGCTCGTGACGGGCGGCGCCCGGTCGGGGAAGTCCCTGGAGGCCGAGCGCCGCCTGGAGACCTTCCCCGAAGTGGTGTACGTGGCCACGGGCGGCCGTCGGGAGGGCGACACGGAATGGGCGGAGCGCATCGGGCTGCACCGGGAGCGCAGACCGGCCGCGTGGCGCACCGAGGAGACCTGTGAGCTGACCGGCCTGCTCGAGTCGGACGGTCCTCCGCTGCTGATCGACTGCCTGTCGCTGTGGCTGGCGGACGCGATGGACCGTACCGACGCGTGGGACGGCGCCCTGTGGGCGGCCGGTGGGGAGGAGGCCCTGCGCGCCCGGGTCGCCGAACTGGTGCGCGCGGTGCGCGGCACGCGCCGTACGGTCGTCGCCGTGACCAACGAGGCCGGTTCCGGCGTGGTCCCCGCGACGCCTTCCGGGCGGCGCTTCCGGGACGAACTGGGGCGCCTGAACGCCGCGTTCGCCGCCGAGTGCGAGCACGTCCTGCTCGTGGTGGCGGGGCAGGCACTGGTGCTGCGGGACTGAGTGCGCGGGCCCGGGGGCGCGCGGGAGCGGCGGGTACTGTTCCGCACAGGAGCCCCGCGCCGGGTTCCCCGCCCACCCTGTGACGACCCGCGAGGCAGATCCCCGTGAATCTGGACGACTTCTCCGACCTGATCGAGCGCCCCGACGGGGGCGTACGACGTGATGCCGAGGAACGCCGGGAGCGGCTGGCCGTTCCTCCCGGCGCCCTCGGCCGGCTCGACGAGCTGGGCGAGTGGCTGTCCGCGGCCCAGCAGTCGGTGCCGGTCAAGCCCGTCGACCGGCCGCGTGTGGTGCTCTTCGCCGGCGACCACGGCGTGGCGGAGCTGGGAGTGTCGGGCCGGGCGGCCGGCACCGCCCACGAGCTCGTGCGCGCCGCTCTGGACGGCGCCAGCCCCGTCGCCGTGCTGGCCCGCCGCTTCTCCGTCCCGGTGCGCGTCGTCGACGCCGGACTGGACTGCGACCCGGAGCTGCTGCCCGAGGCGGTCGTCCGGCACCGGGTGCGGCGCGGCAGCGGCCGCATCGACGTCGAGGACGCCCTGACGGCCGAGGAGGCCGAGCAGGCGGTGCGGCTGGGCATGCGGATCGCCGACGAGGAGGCCGACTCCGGCACCGACCTCGTGGTGCTGGGCGACCTGAGCGTCGGCGGTACGACGGCGGCCTCCACCCTGATCGCGGCCCTGTGCGGCACGGACGCCTCGGTCGTGACGGGGCGCGGCGGCGCCGGCATCGACGACCTGGCGTGGATGCGCAAGTGCGCGGCGATCCGGGACGCGCTGCGCCGGGCCCGGCCGGTGCTCGGCGACCAGCTGGAGCTGCTGGCCGCGGTGGGCGGGGCGGATCTGGCGGCGATGACCGGTTTCCTGCTGCAGAGCGCGGTGCGCCGGCTGCCCGTGGTGCTGGACGGTGTGGTGTCGGCGGCCTGCGCGCTGGTGGCCCAGCGGGCGGCGTTCCGGGCGCCGGACTGGTGGCTGGCGGGGCAGGTGAGCGGTGAGCCGGCTCAGACGAAGGCCCTGGACCGGATGGCGCTGACCCCGCTGCTCGACCACGGGGTGACGGTCGGTGAGGGGAGCGGGGCCCTCCTGGCGCTGCCGCTCGTCCAGGCCGCGGCGGCGCTGGCCGCGGAGCTTCCCGAGCGGGCGGCAGACGAGGACAAGGCCTCCGAGGAGGCGGCCGGCGAGGGACCCTCGGGTGGGAAGTCCTCCGAGGAGGAGGAGGAGGAGGCCGGCGGGACCGGGCCCGCCAGCCGCGCCGTCTGATCCCGTCGGCCGCCGGCCGGTTCAGGTCTCGGGGCCGGGGCCGGGCAGCGTGGTCCGGTCCGGGGCCCCGCCGATCAGGTCCTGCATCCTGCGGCGCGGCCCCACCCACCGGACATCGTGGTGGTAGGCGCGCAGTACCGCTCGGGAGCGGGCCCGGGGGCGGTGCCGGTAGAAGCGCTTCGCCCACGGCGAGACCGGCCGGGCCAGCCGGAGCGCGCCGAGGAGCGCGAGGAACGGGACGAGGGTGCCGATGACGGCCATCCGGGCCTTGCCCTTGAACAGGCAGACCAGGACGAAGCCGAAGTTGACGAAGTAGGTCAGGACGACGCCGAACCTGTTCTGCTTGTCCGTGTCGCTCAGCTGGTTCACGCCCAGCGGCGAGAACCCGGCGAGTACGAGGACGACCAGCGAGGCGGTGAGGACGACGACCTCCACGCTCTGGCGGCCCTGTTCGGTCCAGTACACGTCGTCGAGGTGCAGGATCAGCGCGAACTCGTCGAGGACCAGGCCGGCGCCCGTGCCGAAGACGACCGCGAAGACTCCCGCGGAGACGCTGTGCTGTTCGGCAGCCACCGCCCCGAAGCCGCCGGTCACCGAGAGCACGACGCCCGGCACCACGTGGTGGACGTGCACACCGCCCGGTGTGATGTTGCGGAAGGGCCCTTTACCTGCCCTGATCATCCGGGTGATGAACCGGGTGATCGCGAAGGTCAGCACGAAGGCGCTCAGGGCGAGCAGCAGCGGCAGTTTGCCCGGCTCGACGATGTTCTGGTGGAACCAGTGACCCATGCCACCCCATCCCGATGTCCACTTCAAGGCTTTTGTCGTGATGCGCACAATCTAGCGCCGGGCGGCACCGGCTAGCCTGCCCGCGGTGATCTCCCTGAACAGCCACGGCCTTCGTTTCGCCTTCGGCACCCTGACCGTGCTTCCCGTACGGGTCTCCCGCTGGGACCGTGAGGCGGCCCGCGCCGGCATGCTCTGCGCCCCGCTCGCCGGGCTCGTCGTGGGGCTGCTCGCGGCCGCGGCGGGGACGGCGCTCCTGCTCGCCGGATCGGGGCCCCTGCTCGCGGCGGTCGCCTCGGCCGCCCTTCCGGCCGCCCTCACCCGCGGCCTGCACCTGGACGGTCTGGCGGACACCGCGGACGGGCTCGGCAGCGCCAGGCCGGCCGAGGACGCGCTGCGCGTCATGAAGCAGTCGGACATCGGTCCGTTCGGGGTGATCACGCTGGTGTTCGTGCTGCTGGCGCAGGTCGCGGCCCTCTTCGAGCTGTACGGCCGGGGCTGGGCGCACGGGGCGCTGGGCGCGGTGACCGCCGCGGCCGTCGCCCGGGCGGCGCTCACCCTGGCCTCCCGCCGCGGCGTGCCGCCCGCCAGACCGGAGGGGCTGGGCGCGGCGGTGGCGGGGACCGTGCCGCCCGGAGCGGCGGCGGCCGTCGCGCTGGTGGTGGCCGCCGGCTGCGCGGGGGCCGGTGCGCTGCTGGGCGGGTACGGGGCGCTGAGCCACGGGCTCGCCGCCCTGGCGGGTCTGGGGGCCGCGGGGGTGCTGCTGCGCCACTGCGTGCGGCGCTTCACCGGGGTGACCGGCGATGTGTTCGGGGCCCTGGAGGAGACCGCGGCGACGGCGGTCCTGGTGGTCCTGACCGTCGGTTAGGTTCCCGCGAGGGGGCCGGGCCTCAGCAGCCCTGGCGCCACACGCCGAGTTCGTACTTCTTGAGCAGCGAACTCAGCCGAAGCCGCCGGGACTCGGCGCAGAAGTCCTCGACGGGCACCTCGTACTCCGCGTGGAAGACGGCCTTGCCCGCCTCGATGAACGGGGTGAGGGTGTCGCACTCGTTGTACTGCGCGCACTGTTCGTTGACCGCGAAGTCGAAGTCGTCCACCAGCTCCGGGATCTGGGGCAGGTCGTTCTTCAGGCCGACTGCCATGCCGTGCCGGTGGGCGAGAGCGGCGATCAGCCGGTTGTAGCGGAGCTGGTCGCGCGCGGTGAGCGGGAAACCGGTGGAGTTGAGGTAGCCGTCCATGTTGTCCGGCTCCACCGCGTCGAAGCCCTTCTTCGCGCACATCGCGATCCGCTTCTCCATCAGCGGCTCCAGGACGTCGACGCGGCGGATGTCGAGCCACCACTCTCCCTCCCAGCCGTTGCTCTTGCCGCGTACGGAGGCGGGGAACTCCTCCGCGTCCGGCCGGAAGTCCTCCCAGGCGCCGGTGGAGAGGTAGCAGATGACCTTGCGGCCCTCGCGGTGCAGCGCGGACACCGTCGCGGCGTCCTGCTCGAACCCGTCGATGTCGTAGACCGGGGCGTCGACCGTCGTGTCCACCCGGCCCGAGAGCTGCCACTGCCAGTCCACGCCGGGCTCCGGCTGCCAGCGCGGCGCGCTCCGCGGTGCGCCGGAGGCGGCCGGCGGGTCCTCGGCCCGCGCACCGGGCGCGCAGCCCGCCACTACCGCCAGCAGGACCAGCACGGCGAGCGCTCCCGGTCCCCGTGTCCTCGTACCGGCCGTACTGCCCCGCATCGTGCTCCCCCGCTCGTTCCGCCCTGCCGGACGACCCTATCGCCGCGGCTCGGACCCCCGGCACGGAGGGCGCCTCCCCCCGTGCGGGACGCGGACGGCCCGCCCCTGTGAGCCGGACGCAACGGCGCGCGTAGGCTCATTCCCGGCACATTGCGGCGCCGTCACGATGCGCCGGGCACGGTCGGCCCACCCCTCGACCGCCCACACAACTCAACGGAAGCGAGATTTCACCACCGTGACTGCTCTCACTCTCAGCACCTCCGGTGCGGCGACGCTGCGCGCCGACGCACTCGTCGTCGGCGTCGCCAAGAGCGCCGGGTCCAAGGCCGGGGGCCTGGTCCTCGCACCGGGCGCCGAGGCCGTCGACAAGGCGTTCGACGGGAAGCTCGCCACCGTCCTGGAGACCCTGGGTGCCTCCGGTGCCGAGGGCGAGGTGACCAAGCTCCCCGCGCCGTCCGGGTTCAAGGCCCCGGTCGTCCTGGCGGTCGGGCTCGGTCCGGTCCCGGCGAAGGACGGTTCCTACGACGCCGAGGCACTGCGCCGGGCCGCCGGGAGCGCGGCGCGCGCCCTGTCCGGTTCCAAGAAGGCCGGTTTCGCGCTGCCGACGGAGTCCGCCGAGGACGCCGGGGCCGTCGCGGAGGGCGCCCTGCTCGGCGCGTACGCCTTCACCGCCTACCAGGGCGGCGAGAACAAGCTGGCCCCCAAGGACGCCAAGTCCGGGAACGGCGCGAAGCAGCCGCTCGCCGAGGTCGTCCTGCTGGGCGCCAAGCCGCGCGACAAGGCACTGAAGGCCGCCGCCGAGCGCGCCGTCGCGGTCACCGAGGAGATCAACCGGGCGCGCGACCTGATCAACACCCCGCCGAACGACCTCTACCCCGAGTCCTTCGCCGCCGTGGCCACCGCCGCCGGCAAGGAGCACGGCATCAAGGTGCAGGTCCTCGACGAGAAGGCCCTCGTCAAGGGCGGCTTCGGCGGCCTGCTGGGCGTCGGCCAGGGCTCCACCCACGGCCCGCGCCTGGTCCGGCTCGCCTACACGCACCCGAAGGCGGAGAAGACCCTGGCCCTCGTGGGCAAGGGCATCACCTACGACTCGGGCGGCATCTCGCTCAAGCCGGCCGGGCACAACGAGACGATGAAGTGCGACATGAGCGGTGCCGCCGCCGTGTTCGCCGCCGTCGTCGCGGCCTCCCGTCTGGGCCTGCGCGTCAACGTCACCGGCTGGCTGGCGCTCGCCGAGAACATGCCGTCCGGCAACGCCACCCGCCCGGGTGACGTCCTGCGCATGTACAGCGGCAAGACCGTCGAGGTCCTCAACACCGACGCCGAGGGCCGGCTGGTCCTGGGCGACGCGCTGACCCGCGCCTCGGAGGAGAAGCCGGACGCGATCGTCGACGTGGCGACCCTGACCGGTGCCATGGTGCTGGCGCTGGGCAACCGCACCTTCGGCATCATGGCCAACGACGACGCCTTCCGTACGTCGATCCACGAGATCGCCGAGGAGGTCGGCGAGGCCTCCTGGCCGATGCCGCTCCCGGCGGACCTGCGCAAGGGCATGGACTCCCCGACCGCCGACATCGCCAACATGGGCGAGCGGATGGGCGGCGGCCTGGTGGCCGGCCTGTTCCTGAAGGAGTTCGTGGGCGAGGGCATCGCCTGGGCGCACCTGGACATCGCGGGGCCGGCCTTCCACGAGGGGGCACCCTACGGCTACACGCCCAAGGGCGGCACCGGGTCCGCGGTCCGCACGCTGGTCAGGCTGGCCGAGCGCACGGCCGCGGGTGACCTCGGCTGATCCCCGGGCGCGGCGGTGTTCGCGCGCAGCGGATACGGCCCCGGGCATAGGTCCGGGGCCGTGCGCGTTCACCGGAGCGGCCCTGACCGGCCGATTTTCCCGAACTTTTGTACGCATGATCGACCGTCCGGGGCGGATGTCCGTCCGGCACGGACCAGGGGCCCGCGTCCCGCCCACCCTCAACAAGTGCGAAGATGGGTTCTCGGCAGGACAGGGCCCCCACCACAGGGCCGAAAAACGCAAGCGGCCGAACACCAGCCGACCGGCCGGTCACACCCCAGCGACGGGGCCCGGCGTACGGCGCACATGCATGGAGGACGTGACGTGGCGAACGACGCCAGCACCGTTTTCGACCTAGTGATCCTCGGCGGTGGTAGCGGCGGTTACGCCGCGGCCCTGCGCGGAGCGCAGCTGGGCCTGGACGTCGCACTGATCGAGAAGGGCAAGGTCGGCGGCACCTGCCTGCACAACGGCTGTATCCCCACGAAGGCGCTGCTGCACGCCGGCGAGATCGCCGACCAGGCCCGCGAGGCCGGTCAGTTCGGCGTGAAGGCCACCTTCGAGGGCATCGACATGGAGGCCGTCCACAAGTACAAGGACGACGTGATCTCGGGCCTGTACAAGGGCCTGCAGGGACTCGTCGCCTCGCGCAAGGTGCACTACATCGAGGGTGAGGGCCGGCTCTCGTCGCCCACCTCGGTGGACGTCGCCGGCCAGCGCGTCCAGGGCCGCCACGTGCTGCTCGCGACCGGTTCCGTACCGAAGTCGCTGCCCGGCCTGGAGATCGACGGCAACCGGATCATCTCCTCGGACCACGCGCTGAAGCTGGACCGCGTGCCGAAGTCCGCCATCGTCCTGGGCGGCGGCGTCATCGGCGTCGAGTTCGCCTCGGCGTGGAAGTCCTTCGGCACCGACATCACCATCGTCGAGGGCCTCAAGCACCTGGTCCCGGTCGAGGACGAGAACAGCTCGAAGCTCCTGGAGCGCGCGTTCCGCAAGCGCGGCATCAAGTTCAACCTCGGCACCTTCTTCGACAAGGCCGAGTACACGCAGGACGGTGTCCGCGTCACGCTCGCGGACGGCAAGACCTTCGAGGCGGAGATCCTGCTGGTCGCGATCGGCCGCGGCCCGGTCTCCCAGGGTCTGGGCTACGAGGAGGCCGGGGTCGCCATGGACCGCGGCTACGTCCTCGTCGACGAGTACATGCAGACCAACGTGCCGACGATCTCGGCCGTGGGCGACCTGGTCCCCACCCTCCAGCTGGCCCACGTCGGTTTCGCCGAGGGCATCCTGGTGGCGGAGCGGCTGGCCGGCCTCAAGACCGTGCCGATCGACTACGACGGCGTGCCGAAGGTGACGTACTGCCACCCCGAGGTCGCCTCCGTCGGCATCACCGAGGCCAAGGCCAAGGAGATCTACGGTGCGGACAAGGTCGTCGCCCTCAAGTACAACCTCGCGGGCAACGGCAAGAGCAAGATCCTGAAGACCGCGGGCGAGATCAAGCTCGTCCAGGTCAAGGACGGTGCCGTGGTCGGCGTCCACATGGTCGGTGACCGTATGGGCGAGCAGGTCGGCGAAGCTCAGCTGATCTACAACTGGGAGGCGCTGCCGGCCGAGGTCGCGCAGCTCATCCACGCCCACCCGACCCAGAACGAAGCCATGGGCGAGGCCCACCTGGCCCTGGCCGGCAAGCCTCTCCACTCCCACGACTGATCCAGTCCGGGCGCGACGACCGACCACTTCCGCACTTTCGTAAGGAGCAACCGAAACCATGTCGGTTTCCGTAACCCTTCCGGCGCTCGGTGAGAGCGTCACCGAGGGCACCGTCACCCGCTGGCTGAAGGCCGAGGGCGAACGCGTCGAGGCAGACGAGCCGTTGCTCGAGGTCTCGACCGACAAGGTCGACACCGAGATCCCCGCCCCGGCGTCCGGTGTCCTCTCGTCCATCAAGGTCGCCGAGGACGAGACCGTCGAGGTCGGCGCCGAGCTGGCCGTCATCGACGACGGCTCGGGCGCGCCCGCGGCCGAGGCCGCTCCGGCCACCGAGCCGGCGGCCGAGCCGGCTGCCGAGCCCGCAGCGGCCCCGGCAGCCGCCGAGGCACCCGCCGCGCCGTCGACCGAGACCGAGGCACCGGCCGCGGCTCCGACCGCCGAGGCCACCACCGGCGCCTCCTCCGCCTCCGGCACCGACGTCACCCTTCCGGCGCTCGGCGAGAGCGTCACCGAGGGCACCGTCACCCGCTGGCTGAAGGAGGTCGGCGAGGAGGTCGCGGAGGACGAGCCGCTGCTCGAGGTCTCCACGGACAAGGTCGACACCGAGATCCCCGCCCCGGTCGCCGGCGTGCTGCTGGAGATCGTCGTCGGTGAGGACGAGACCGCCGAGGTCGGCGCCAAGCTCGCCGTCATCGGTGCTCCGGGCGCCGCCCCGGCCGCTGCTCCGGCGGAGGCCGCTCCGGCCCCCGCGGCAGCGCCGGCAGAGGCCGCTCCGGCCCCCGCGGCAGCGCCGGCAGAGGCCGCTCCGGCCCCGGCGGCCGCTCCGGCAGAGGCGGCCCCGGCCGCCGCTCCCGCCGCCCCGGCTCCCGCGGCACCGGCTCCCGCCCCCGCTGCGGCTCCGGCGGCTCAGGCCCCGGCCGCCCCGGCGCCCGCACCCGCTGCTCCGGCGCCCGCCGCTCCGGCCGCGTCCGCCGGTGACGAGGGTGCGTACGTCACGCCGCTGGTCCGCAAGCTCGCCGCCGAGAACGGTGTCGACCTGGGCGCGGTCAAGGGCACCGGCGTCGGTGGCCGCATCCGCAAGCAGGACGTAGTGGCCGCCGCCGCGGAGGCCGCCAAGGCCGCCGCTGCCGCCCCGGCTCCGGCCGCCGCCGCCCCGGCCGCGGCGAAGGCGCCGAAGCTCGAGGCGTCCCCGCTGCGCGGTCAGACGGTCAAGATGACCCGCATGCGCAAGCTCATCGGCGACAACATGATGAAGGCGCTGCACTCGCAGGCCCAGCTGACCACGGTCCTCGAGGTCGACATCACGAAGCTGATGAAGCTGCGCAACCAGGCGAAGGAGTCCTTCGCCGCCCGTGAGGGCGTCAAGCTGTCCCCGATGCCGTTCTTCGTGAAGGCGGCGGCCCAGGCGCTGAAGGCCCACCCGGTCGTCAACGCCCGGATCAACGAGGACGAGGGCACCATCACGTACTTCGACTCGGAGAACATCGGCATCGCCGTGGACGCCGAGAAGGGTCTGATGACCCCGGTCATCAAGGGTGCGGGCGACCTGAACATCGCCGGCATCGCGAAGAAGACGGCCGAGCTGGCCGGCAAGGCGCGGGGTGGCGGCCTCACGCCGGACGACATGTCCGGTGCGACGTTCACCGTCAGCAACACCGGTTCGCGCGGTGCGCTGTTCGACACCGTCATCGTGCCGCCGAACCAGGCGGCCATCCTGGGCATCGGTGCCACCGTCAAGCGTCCGGCGGTCATCGAGACCGCCGAGGGCACCGTCATCGGTGTCCGCGACATGACGTACCTCTCGCTCTCCTACGACCACCGTCTGGTGGACGGCGCGGACGCCGCCCGCTACCTGACGACGGTCAAGGCGATCCTGGAGGCCGGCGAGTTCGAGGTCGAGCTCGGCCTCTGAGTTCGGTGGCTGTAACCAGCCTCACCAGCGGCGCCCCCGTCCGGAACGCTTCCGGGCGGGGGCGCCGCCGTATGGTCTAGGGACCACCGGCCGTTCCGTCGGCCGAGTCGGTGGAGAGCAGCACCGGTTCGCCACGAAGGAGCCCGTCATGACCCCGCCCGTCGTCCACTCGCTGCGCGAACAGATCCGCGAGCACATCGTGGACGGGATCGTCAGCGGGCGCTGGAAGCCGGGCGAGCGGATCGTGGAGCGCCGTATCGCGACGGAGCTGGAGGTCAGCCAGACGCCGGTGCGGGAGGCGCTGCGCGAACTGGAGACCCTGCGGCTGATCGAGTCGGCGCCCAACAAGGGGGTCCGGGTCCGCAATCTCACCGCGGCCGACCTGGAGGAGAGCTACCCCGTACGCGCCGGGCTGGAGCAGATCGCCGCGGAACTCGCGGCCCCCGCCCTCGCCGAGGACTGCTCGGCACTCACCCCGCACGTGACGGCCCTGTACGAGGCGGACCGGCTGGCCGACGGCGAGGCGCAGGTACGGCACACGGTGGCCTTCCACCGCGAGATGGTGCGGGCGGCCGGGAACGCCGTGCTGCTGCACACCTGGGAGGGCCTCGGCATCGAGGTGTTCACGGCCCTGTCGATCCGCTGGCTGGGCACGGTGCAGAAGTCGTACGCGGAGGAGCACGAGGCGCTCATCGAGGCGTTCCTCCGGCGTGACCCGCGGATCGCGGTGCTGGTCAAGGAGCACGTCCTCGGCTGCGCGCCCCGCGCCTGAGCCTCCTCGGACCGAGCCGCCCATGTGCGCCGCCGGATGCTCCGCCGTGCAGGTCAGCGCCCCTTTTCACCCGCTTGATCCCGTCACTCCGTGCCCCGTTTCGAGGCACCCCATGCCACTTTTCTTCATATCGAGAAGTTTTGCCTTTCATCCTTTGATCGATCATCGATCGGCGCCTTACAGTTCACTCGCGGGCCCACCGGCCCGATCGCCCTGTCCTGCCAGTCAGGGCCTTCTCCACCCCCCTCCATACCGGAAGGCGGCGATCATGACCGACCCCGTAGCAAAGCTTCCGAGCGAGCTCGACCAGCTCCCGGACCGCGACCCCGAGGAGACCGCCGAATGGGCGGCCTCCCTGGACGCCGTCACCAAGGCCGCGGGCCCGCACCGTGCCGCGTACCTGATGCGGCGCTCGCTCCAGCACGCGGAGGGCGCCGGTATCGCGCTGCCCAAGCTGCTGGAGACCGATTACGTCAACACCATCCCCACGTCCGCGGAGCCCGCCTTCGACGGCGACCTGGAGATGGAGTCCCGGATCACCGCGTGGAACCGCTGGAACGCGGCCGCGATGGTCACCCGGGGTGCCCGGTACGGGGTCGGCGGTCACATCGCCACGTTCGCCTCGGCCGCCTGGCTCTATGAGACCGGCTTCAACCACTTCTTCCGCGGCAAGGAGGGTGACGGCTCCGGCGACCAGCTCTACATCCAGGGCCACGCCTCGCCCGGCATCTACGCCCGCGCCTTCCTCGACGGGCGTCTCAGCGAGCAGCAGCTCGACAACTTCCGCCAGGAGTCCGGGGGCGACGGCCTGCCGTCCTACCCCCACCCGCGGCGGCTGCCCTGGCTGTGGGAGTTCCCCACCGTGTCGATGGGCCTCGGTCCGCTCTCGGCGATCTACCAGGCACGCTTCAACCGGTACCTGACCAACCGCGGCATCAAGGACACGTCGAACTCGCACGTCTGGGCCTTCCTGGGCGACGGCGAGATGGACGAGCCCGAGTCGACCGCCGCCCTCGCCCTCGCGGCCCGTGAGCGGCTCGACAACCTGACCTTCGTCATCAACTGCAACCTGCAGCGCCTCGACGGCCCGGTCCGCGCCAACTTCCGCGTGGTCCAGGAGCTCGAGGGCGCGTTCCGCGGGGCCGGCTGGAACGTCGTCAAGACGCTCTGGGGCAACGCCTGGGACGAGCTGTTCCAGCTGGACACCACGGGCGCGCTCATCCGCCGCCTGCGTGAGGTGCCGGACGCTCAGTTCCAGACGTACGCGACCCGCGACGTCGCCTACATCCGCGAGCACTTCTTCGGCGCCGAGCCGGCCCTCGCAGAGCTGGCGAAGCTGCTGAGCGACGCGAAGATCGCCGAGTGCTTCTACAGCTCCCGCGGCGGCCACGAGGCCCGCAAGGTGTACGCGGCCTACCGTGCCGCCCTGGAGCACGAGGGCGCGCCGACCGTGATCCTGGCCCAGACGGTCAAGGGCTACACACTCGGCAAGGGCTTCGAGTCAAAGAACGCCAACCACCAGATGAAGAAGCTGTCGATCGACGAGTTCAAGGGCATGCGCGAGCTGCTCGGCCTCCCGATCCCGGACAGCGCCTTCGAGGGCGGGCTGGTCCCCTACGGCCACCCGGGCGCCGACTCCCCCGAGGTCCGCTACCTCCAGGAGCGCCGCGCGGCCCTCGGCGGCCCGGCCCCAGCCCGCCGGGTGCACGCCGTCGCGCTGCCCCAGCCGGAGGAGCGTGCCTTCAAGGCCCTGTACAAGGGGTCGGGCAAGCAGGAGATGGCCACCACCATGGCCTTCGTCCGCCTGGTGAAGGACCTGATGCGGGACAAGGAGACCGGCAGGCGCTGGGTGCCGATCGTCCCCGACGAGGCCCGGACCTTCGGCATGGAGTCCCTCTTCCCCTCCGCCGGCATCTACTCGCCGCTCGGCCAGACGTACGAGCCGGTCGACCGCGACCAGCTCATGTACTACAAGGAGGCCAAGGACGGCCAGATCCTCAACGAGGGGATCACCGAGGCCGGCGCCATGGCCGACTTCATCGCCGCCGCGTCGTCGTACGCGACGCACGGCGAGACGATGATCCCGTTCTACATCTTCTACTCGATGTTCGGCTGGCAGCGGACCGGCGACCAGATGTGGCAGCTCGCCGACCAGCTCGGCAAGGGCTTCATCGTCGGCGCCACGGCGGGCCGCACGACGCTGACGGGTGAGGGCCTCCAGCACGCGGACGGCCACTCGCACCTGATCGCGTCCACCAACCCGGCGTCGCTCAACTACGACCCGGCGTTCGCGTACGAGATCGCGGTGATCGTCAAGGACGGTCTGCGGCGGATGTACGGCCAGGCCGCCCCCGGCGAGGACTCGAACGTCTTCTACTACCTGACGGTCTACAACGAGCCGAAGCCGCAGCCGGCGATGCCCGAGGGCGTCGAGGAAGGCATCCTCAAGGGCCTGTACCGCTTCAAGGAGGGCGTGCCCGCCGCGGCGGACGCGCCGCGTCTCCAACTGCTCGCCTCCGGCACGGCGATCCACTGGGCACTGGAGGCCCAGGAGCTGCTGGCCGCCGACTGGAACGTCACGGCCGACGTCTGGTCCGCCACCTCGTGGGGTGAGCTGCGCCGTGACGCGCTGGCCGCCGAGGAGGCGATGCTCCGCGGAGAGGAGCGCGAGCCGTACGTGACCCAGGCGCTCTCGGGTGCGCCGGGCCCGGTCCTCGCGGTCAGCGACTGGATGCGCGCGGTCCCCGACCAGATCAGCCAGTGGGTCGAGCAGGACTGGTTCTCGCTGGGCACGGACGGCTTCGGCCTCTCCGACACCCGCGACGCGGCCCGCCGCCACTTCGGCGTGGACGCGCAGTCGATCGCCGTCGCGGCTCTGGCGCAGCTGGCCCGCCGCGGCGAGGTCCCGGCCTCCACGGTCAAGGAGGCGCGCGAGCGCTACGGTCTCTGACCAGGCGGGGAGTGGCGGTGACCGGGTACGCCGGGTCACCGCCGCTCCGCCGTTCCCGGGCCGCACAATGGCTCCATGCGCGCTGCCCGGCTCATCAAGATGGTGCTGCTCCTCCAGTCCCGCCCCGCCATGACCGCCGCCGAACTGGCGACGGAGCTGGAGGTGTCGGAGCGCACCGTGACCCGGGACGCCCAGGCGCTCTCCGAGGCGGGCGTGCCCGTCTACGCGGACCGCGGCCGGGTCGGCGGATACCGGCTCGTCGGCGGGTACCGGACCCGGCTCACCGGGCTGGCCCGGCACGAGGCCGAAGCCCTGTTCCTTTCCGGGCTGCCCTCCGCCCTGCGCGAGATGGGGCTCGACGACGCCGCATCCGCCGCCCGGCTGAAGGTCTCGGCCGCCCTGCTCCCCTCCCTCAGCGACGCCTCGCGGACCGCCGCCCAGCGCTTCCACCTGGACGCCCCCGGCTGGTTCCAGGAGCCGGAGACACCCGACCTGCTGCCCGCCGTCGCCGAGGCGGTGTGGGACGACCGGATCGTCACGGCCCGCTACCACCGCGGCCCCAGGGGAGAGGTGGAGCGGGAGCTGTGCCCGTACGGGCTCGTACTGAAGGCAGGGGTGTGGTACCTCTGCGCCCGGGCCGGCGAGGACGTCCGGGTGTACCGCATCGACCGGTTCACGGCGGTCGCCGTGTCCGGGACCCGCTTCACCCGGGACGAGACCTTCGACCTGCCCCGCTTCTGGGAGGAGCGGGCGGCGCAGTTCGCCCGCTCGATCCTGCGGACCGAGGTGACGGTGCGGCTGACCGGTGCGGGCGTGCGGCAGCTGCCGCACGCCGTGGACCGGGCGGCTGCCGAGGAGGCGCTCGCGGCGGCCGGGGCGCCCGACGCGGAGGGGTGGCTGACGGTGACTCTGGCGGTCGAGTCCCTGGAGGTCGCGTACGGCCGGCTGCTCGCCCTCGGACCCGAGTTGGAGGTCCTGGCACCGGCCGCCCTGCGCGAACTCTTCGCCGATGCCGCCGAACGCCTGCGCGACCTCTATCGCTGAAGGCTTCAATTCGGTGTCTCCGCGTGCGTCGCCCGCCGCCAGGGCAGATGCTGGACCCGTGATGGACGAAACGGAGTTCTGGGAGATCATCGACAGCACCCGCGAGGCCGCCGACGGCGACCCCGAGGACCACGCCGACCTGCTGGTGGAACGACTGGCCCGGCTCGACCCCGACTCCGTGCTGGACTTCTCCCGGCACTTCGAGGCGCGCTACAACCGTGCGTACCACTGGGACCTGTGGGGTGCGGCCGCCGTGCTGCTCGGCGGGGCGGGCGACGACGCGTTCGACTACTTCCGCTGCTGGCTGATCGGTCAGGGCAGGGAGGTCTTCGAGGGCGCCGTCCAGGATCCCGACAGCCTGGCCGAACTGCTGGACGACTTCGACGAGGAGATCGACGGGGACGGCGAGGAACTCGGCTACGCCGCCGACGAGGCGTACGAGCAGCTCACCGGGGCGGTCTCCCCGGACCTGGGCCTGCCGCCCGCGCCCGCGCAACCCGCGGGGACGCCCTTCGCCGTCGAGGACGAGGACGCGCTGGCGGAACGCCTCCCCGCGCTCTGGGAGCGCTTCGGCGCGGACGAGGACGGGCACCGGTCAGGCCGTGAGTGAACGCCCCATCAGGACGTCGTCGACGTAGCTGCCGCCCAGGAAGAACTCGCCGGGAAGGACCCCCTCGACGGTGAACCCCTCGGAGGCGTAGAGGGCGCGTGCGGGCGTGTTGTGACCGAGCACGCGCAGCGTGATCCGGCCGGCCCCCTGCCGCCGCGCCTCGGCGTAGGAGGCGCGCAGCAGCGCGCGGGCCACGCCGTGCCCCCGCGCCCAGTCGGCCACGGCGAGCCCCTGTATCTGCCGGACGTGCGCGTTGCAGGCGAGGGGTGTGGGGGCGGCCAGTCGCAGGTACCCGGCGATGCGCTCCTCGCCCGCCCCGGTGGCGGCCTCGGCGACGAGGTAGTCCTGCGGCCGGTGCCGGTCATCGAAGAACGGCTCGTAGGGAGGCTGCGGCCTCGGCTGGACGGCGTGCAGGGTCGACCAGGTGGCCCGGTCGAGTTCGCCGAGGGCCCTCCCGTCGGCGGCTGCGGCGGGACGGACGGGGAGGAGGGCGCGGAACGTCGGCTCGGACATGCCGGCCACTGTGCCATGCCGGGTTCCGCGTACGGCACGCTCCATGGGGCAGGATGGACGCCATGCCTCACTCCCGTATCGCCGTCACCGGATCGACCGGCCTCATCGGGGCGGCGCTCGTGCGCTCGCTGCGGGCCGACGGACACGAGGTGGTGCGGCTCGTGCGGCGCCCCGCCGCGACCGGTGACGAGGTGGAGTGGGACCCGCGGCGGAGTTACGTCGACACGGCGGGCCTGGTCGGCTGCGACGCCGTCGTCCACCTCGCCGGCGCCGGGGTCGGCGACCGCCGCTGGACCGAGGCGTACAAGCGGGAGATCCGGGACAGCCGGGTGCTCGGCACCGCGGCGATCGCCGAGGCCGTGGCCTCCCTCGACACCCCGCCGAAGGTGCTGGTCTCCGGGTCCGCGATCGGTTACTACGGCGACACCGGAGACCGCGCGGTCGACGAGAGCGCGCCGCCCGGCGAGGGGTTCCTGCCGTCCGTGTGCGTGGAGTGGGAGGAGGCCGCCGCTCCTGCCGAGGAGGCGGGCGTCCGCACGGTGTTCGCCCGGACCGGACTGGTCGTGGCCCAGGAGGGCGGGGCGTGGGGGCGCCTCTTCCCGTTGTTCCGGGCGGGTCTCGGCGGGCGGCTGGGGAACGGGCGGCAGTACTGGAGCTTCATCGCCCTGCACGACCACATCGCGGCGATGCGGCACCTCCTGGACACGGAGAGCCTCGCGGGTCCGGTGAACCTGACCGGCCCCTCCCCCGTCACCAACGGCGAGGTGACGGCCGCGATGGGACGGGTCCTGCGCCGCCCGACGCTGTTCACCGTCCCGGCACCCGCGCTGCGGATCGCACTCGGCGGCTTCGCCGAGGACGTCCTGGGCAGTCAGCGGGTGCTGCCCGGCCAACTTCTCGACTCGGGCTTCACGTTCGCCTTCCCCGGCATCGACGCCGCCATCCGCGCCGCCCTGCGCTGAGAGCGGCCGCGCCGGCGGCACTGCCGGTCCGCCCCGGCCGCGGAGCGGCGCAGGTCAGCTGCCGCCCGCCGTGGCGCCGGCCGCCGGCCCGGCGCTCCCCGCCGGGCCGCGTGCGACCCCGTGCACCGGTGCCCGGGGTGCGTGCGACTGTTCCGGCATCGGCCATCCGCCTAGCTTCGATCCGAACCGGTGCGTTCCGGGGGCCTGTTGAGGGCAGTAGCCCCCCAGCAGTCGCGCCGAATCGGGGAGGGGCTCGTGCTCACGGCACACACGGCACACCATGCGGACGTGGTCATCATCGGGGCCGGGATCGCCGGCCTGTCAGCGGCCCGGCGGCTGACCGACGCGGGACTGGAGGTCAGCGTCCTGGAGGCCGCCCCGGACGTCGGTGGCCGCATGGCCACCCGGGAGGTGGACGGTTTCCTGCTCGACGACCTGGGACCCCTGCTCAGCTCCGCCTACCCGGAGCTGAGCGGCGCACCGGGACCGGACGGGCCGGTCCTGCGCGACTTCGCGCCGGGGGTGCTGGTCCACAGCGGGGGTCGCCTGTACCGCGCCGGGGACGTACGGAGCGCGAAGGGCGCACTCAAGGCGGTGCGCTCCCGGCCGGGCGCCCCCACGGCCCCGCTGGGCGGGACCGTCGAGCAGGCCAGGCTCGGCGCCTGGCTCGCCAGACTCGCCGCCACTCCCACCGAGCGGATACTGGCCCGCCCGGACCGCCTCGCGCTCCCCGCCCTGGCCGCCCGCGGCCTCCCGCCGCGTACGGTCGGCGGCTTTCTGCGCCCGCTGCTCTCGGCGATGCTCGGCGATCCCACGCTGGCCACGTCGAGCCGCTGCGCCGACCTCACCCTGCGCAGCTACGCCCGCGGCGGGCTCTGCGTGCCGGCGGGCGGCTCGGTGACGCTGCCGCGGCTGCTGGCAGCCGCTCTGCCGCCGGGGACCGTCCGTACCGGGGTCCACGTCACGGCGGCCGACATCACGTCCGTACGCACCAAGGAACACGGCGAGCTGGGCTGCCGGGCCCTGCTGCTGGCCACCGGAGCGGGTGCCGCCGCGGAACTGCTGCCCGGCCTGCGGACGCCGGAGTTCCATCCGGTGACCGTCCTGCACCACACGGCGCCCGCCGCCCCGCCGACCGGTTCCCGATTGGTGCTGGACGCGGACCGCTCCGGCCCGGTCGCGCACACCGCCGTGATGAGCGCGGTCGACCCCTCGCGCGCCCCGCGGGGCCGGACACTGATCACCTCCACGGTGCTGGGCCCCCCGCCGGCCGATCTCGACCGCACGGTCCGGGCCCACCTCGCCCGGCTGTACGCCGTGCCCACGCACGACTGGGAGCTGCTGACGGCCCGCCACGAGCCCGAAGGGTCTCCCGCGATGCCGCCCCCGCACGATCTGCGGCGCCCGGTGCGGGTGCTCGACGGGCTCTACGTCTGCGGCGACCACCGCGACACGAGCACGGTCCAGGGCGCCCTGCACTCCGGCCGGCGCGCGGCCTCGGCGATCCTCGCGGACCTGGGGGTGCGACAGGGCCCGGAGGACGGGACGGCGCTGCCCGCCGCCGCGTGACGTCCGGCCGGCCCGGTCAGCCGAGCGCGGCGACGCGGTCGCGGTAGCCGCGTACGGCGACGGCGTCGCGGTACGGCTCCAGGCGGCGCTCGAAGTCCCGTACGTACTCCGTCGCGCGCGCCGACCTCATCTCCGACGCCTGCTGGGCCGCCTCGGCGCCCAGCAGGCAGGCCTGTTCCAGCTCGCCGAGGCCGAGCCGTGCGCAGGCGAGCACCACCCGGCAGAACAGCCTGCTGCGGGCGTACGCCGGAGCGCGCAGCTGGAGCGACCGCTCGGCGTGCTGCGCGGCGGCGCGGTACTGCTGGAGGTCGCGGTGGCAGTGGGCGGACTCGTCGGCGAGCTGGGCCTCGTCGAAGGAGCGCGCCCAGTGGGGCACGTCGTCACCGGGCCGGACGGCCTCCAGCGCGCGTTCCGCCCGTACGAGCGCGGCCCCGCAGGCACGCGTCTCGCCCAGAACCCCGTGGCCGCGCGCCTCGACGGCGTGCAGGAGGGCCATGACCACGGGCGGGGCCGAGGAGCCGATGCCCTGCTGGGCGACGCGGGTGAGCTGGACGGCCTCCCGGCCGTGCCCGAGGTAGACGGCCTGCCTGCTCATGGTGACCAGGACGTAGGCGCCGTAGGCCCGGTCGCCCGCGGCCTGTGCGAGCCGCAGGGCCTGGACGAAGTAGCGCTGGGCGAGCCCGTGTGCGGCGATGTCGTACGAGGTCCAGCCCGCCAGCCTGGTGAGGTCGGCCACCGCCGAGAACAGCCGGCGGCCCAGCGCCTCGCCGTAGCTCCCGCGCAGCATGGGTTCGGCCTCGTGCTCGAGATACCTGACGAGGGCCTGGCGGGCGTGGCCGCCGCCGTAGGTGTCGTCCAGCGTGCGGAAGAGCTGGCCCACCGAGCGCAGGGCGGCGACGTCGCCGCTGCCGACGCGCTGGCCCGGACCGCGGCCGGTCTGCCGCTGGCGCGGGACGCCGGGGGGCGGCGCGCCGGGTGCAGGTGGGCGGGGGTGGCCGGGTCCGCGGGCTGCGGCCCGGCCACCGGGGACGCCGACTCCGTGCGCCGTCGTCCCGGGAGCGTGCAGCGTGCCGGTCCCTGCGGCGGCGTGGGGGCCGGTGCTGCGCTGCGGGCCGTCCGGCCGGAAGCCGTGAGGTGCCCGCGGGCCGCCCGCCTCGACGGGGGCGCGCGGGGCGGGCAGTACGGCGGCCGCCTCCGCCTGCGACGCCGGGTCCACGCGCCCGACCCGGTCGTCGGCCCGCCCGATGAGCCAGTCCCGGCTGGGCACCACGAGACCGGCCGGGGTGAAGGCGATCTTGCGCAGCTCCGCGTGGCTGCCCGAGTCCTTGCGCCACAGGCCGCTGACGATGTCGACGGCCTCGGCGGGCGTGGCCGCGAACTCCAGGCCGGCGTAGACGGGCGCGCAGGCGTCCAGGCCGAGGTCCTGCGTGGAGAGCCGGCGTCCGAGGCGCCGGGTGAAGACCTCGGCGATCAGCGCCGGTGTGGTGCCCCGGGGCTGCTGTCCGCGCAGCCAGCGGGTGACCGAGGTCTTGTCGTACCGCAGGTCCAGGCCGTGTTCGAGGCCGAGCTGATCCACGCGGCGGGCCAGACCCGCGTGGGAGAAACCGGCTTCCGCGATGAGCGCAGCGAGCCGCCGGTTGGGGGCGCGCTGCGGAGGTCGTTCCGACATCAGCTGTACGGTCTCCTGCCTTCGGGGCCCGGCGGGCAGCCCTTGTGACTCCTCCCCCTCGTGGGCGAGGGGGCTTCTCGCTACGCCTGGTCGGCGTCGCGACGGACCAGCCCGGCCCGTAAACACGGCACGGCGCGAATTTAGCGGCCCGGGTGCCGGCGCCGACGAGGTCCGCTCCACCTTCATCCGATCGTGTGAGGATTGTGCGCATCGCTGACGGTCGGCCCGGCACGCCGTGCCCGGCCCCTGGCCCGCGCCCTGCCGGACGCCTCACGGCGGACCGGTCGTACAGTTGCCGGGGGCGCACATCAGTGCAGGGTGACGTGGCTCCGGGGACACCCCCCGGCCTCCCGGCACCGCGAGTAGGGAGGCACCCGAAGTGAGTGAGCTGCGGTTTGTCCGTCTGGGGTTCGGCGCGGACGCGGTCGACTACGAGGAGGCCTGGCAGAAGCAGCGCGAGGTGCACGCCGCCCGGTTCGAGGACACCGTCCCCGACACCTGCCTGCTCCTCGAGCACCCGCCCGTCTACACCGCGGGGCGGCGCACGACCGACAGCGAGCGGCCGCTGGACGGCACCCCGGTCATCGACGTCGACCGGGGCGGGAAGATCACCTGGCACGGTCCCGGCCAGCTCGTCGGCTACCCGATCCAGAAGCTGCCGCGCCCGGTCGACGTCGTCGCGCACGTGCGGCGGCTGGAGGACGCCCTGATCCGTACGGCCGCCGACTTCGGCCTGGAGACCTCCCGGGTCGAGGGCCGCAGCGGTGTCTGGGTGCTCGGCGACCCGGTCGACGAGCGCCCCTCTCCGGGCGGGCTCTCCCTGGACTTCGACCCCCGGCTGCACGACGAGGAGTTCGACCCCCGCCTGAACGGCCCGGAGTACGCGCCGTCCAACGCCGGTCAGCGCCGCGAGGACCGCAAGCTCGCCGCGATCGGCATCCGGGTCGCCAAGGGCGTGACCATGCACGGTTTCGCGCTCAACGTGAACCCGGACAACACGTGGTTCGACAGGATCGTGCCGTGCGGCATCAGGGATGCGGGGGTCACCTCGCTCTCCTACGAGCTGGGCCGTGAGATCACGATCGAGCAGGTGCTCCCGGTCGCCGAGAAGCACCTGCGGGACGTCCTGGAGAACGCCGACCTCGCCCCCCGTGTCGTCGCGCCGAAGGAACCGGCCGCCGAGGGCGTGTTCCGAACGTAGCGTCGTCTGCCCGGAGGGCAGGCCCGGCGGCGTCCGGTGCGTGCGATCGCACGGCGGAGGGTCGTCCCGATACCGGTGTATCGGGACGACCCCGACAACGCCGCGAGGGCGCGTGCCGGACGCCGCCGGGCAGGCGGGACTTCGGGACACACCCTCGGCGTAGGGAATAGGCCCCGTCGGCCACAGGTTGGCCAGACGCAAGGCCGTTCTAACCACGGGCGTACCCTGGTGTTCGCCGAAGAATCCAATGCAGCGAAAGCAAAGGGGTGCCGGAGTGTCCGGTGTCGCACCCGACGGGCGCAAGATGCTGCGCCTGGAGGTCCGAAACAGCCAGACCCCCATCGAGCGCAAGCCCGAGTGGATCAAAACCCGGGCGAAGATGGGCCCCGAGTACACGAAGATGCAGAAGCTCGTGAAGGGCGAGGGTCTGCACACCGTGTGCCAGGAGGCCGGTTGTCCGAACATCTACGAATGCTGGGAGGACCGCGAGGCCACCTTCCTCATCGGCGGCGACCAGTGCACCCGGCGCTGCGACTTCTGCCAGATCGACACGGGCAAGCCGCAGGCGCTGGACCGTGACGAGCCGCGCCGTGTGGGCGAGTCCGTCGTGACGATGGACCTGAACTACGCCACCATCACCGGCGTCGCACGCGACGACCTGGAGGACGGCGGCGCCTGGCTGTACGCGGAGACCGTGCGCCAGATCCACGCGCAGACCGCGGAGCGGGAGGGCGGCGCCACGAAGGTGGAGCTGCTGATCCCCGACTTCAACGCGGACCCGGCGCAGCTCGCGGAGGTCTTCTCCTCGCGCCCCCAGGTGCTCGCGCACAACGTCGAGACGGTCCCGCGGATCTTCAAGCGGATCCGCCCCGGCTTCCGTTACGAGCGGTCCCTGGACGTCATCACGCGGGCCCGGGAGGCCGGCCTGATCACGAAGTCCAACCTGATCCTCGGCATGGGCGAGACGCGCGAGGAGGTCAGCGAGGCGCTCCAGGACCTGTACGACGCGGGCTGCGAGCTCATCACGATCACCCAGTACCTGCGCCCCTCCCCGCGGCACCACCCGGTCGAACGCTGGGTCAAGCCCCACGAGTTCGTGGAGATGAAGGAGGAGGCCGAGGCCATCGGCTACTCCGGCGTGATGTCCGGTCCGCTGGTGCGGTCCTCCTACCGCGCCGGGCGCCTCTTCCAGCAGGCGATGGAGCGCCGGGGAGAGACCTCCGGCACGCTCGCCGGAGCCCCCGCGGGCACTCCCGCCGTGTGAATCCGCGCACAAGAGGCTACCGCGAGTAACCCGCGCTCCGGCACGGCCCGTACGCTCCCCGCCAGGTCGGAGCCCCGTATGGGCCGCGTCGGCGTGCGCGGCGCCGATATCAGGGTTTCATTGGTGTTTGACCGACCGGTCATGCACTGGTAACACCGAGCAGTGACCCTAGGTGCACGGACGGCAGCGGCCCTCCGGCCGCTGCGGGTCCGCTTCCCGCTACCCGTGCGCACCCGGTGCGCGCATCCGCTCCGAGGGGGAACATCCACATGCAGGCCGCACCGGTTCGCGCCCAGGCGATCCCGTCCGTCACCACCGCACTCCGCGCCGTCGAGTCGCTGCTGCTGAGCAGCGGCCAGCGCACCGCCCGCCGGAACGCCTGGACGGCTGTCCTGGAGGACCGCCGCCGGGCCAAGGACCGCGTGGAGGCCGAGCACGTCCTGGACGCCGTGGCCGCCCACCGTTCCTAGGTCACTCCGGGGCCACGTAAACTTCGCTGCATGGCGAGGAAGGCACACACTGAAGGCGCGGACAGCGCCGAGAACGCGGGGCGGCTCAAGCAGATCGCCCTGACCTACAAGATGACCAGGCGGACCGACCCCAAGATCGGTCTTGTCGTCGCGGGTGTGGGAATCGTCACCTTCGGCGTCCTCCTCGCGATCGGCTTCCTGATCGGGCACCCGGTCTACGCGGGCATCCTGGGCTTCGTCCTGGCTTTCCTCGCAATGGCGATCATCTTCGGGCGGCGTGCCGAGCGCGCGGCCTTCGGGCAGATGGAAGGGCAGCCGGGCGCCGCCGCGGCCGTGCTGGACCGGGTGGGCCGTGGCTGGACCACGACGCCGGCGGTGGCGATGAACCGCAGCCAGGACGTCGTCCACCGGGCCGTCGGCAAGGCGGGCATCGTGCTGGTCGCGGAGGGCAACCCCAACCGGGTGAAGAGCCTGCTGGCCGCCGAGAAGAAGCGGATGGCCCGCATCGTGGTGGACGTGCCGGTGCACGACATCATCGTCGGTGACGGTGAGGGCCAGGTGCCGCTGAAGAAGGTGCGCACCACGATGCTGAAGCTCCCCCGGGTCCTGACCGGCCCCCAGGTCACGGCGGCCAACGACCGGCTGCGGGCGATGGGCGACCTGATGAGCAACATGCCGCTGCCGAAGGGGCCGATGCCGAAGGGCATGCGGATGCCGCGCGGCGGAAAGATGCGCTGAGGCGGGTACCCCGCGCATACGTGAGGGCGGCCCCGGACGATCTGTCCGGGGCCGCCCTCACGTATGCGCGCCGTCCACCGTATGCACGCCGTCCCGCGTGCTGTCGTGGCCGCGTGCGGAGGCCGACGGGCCGCCGCGTGACCCGGTCCGGCCCCTGTGTACGCCGCGGCACGTGCAGCCGTCCGGTGCCTTGCCCGCGTGCCCGGGGAGCCCGCCGCTCCAAGCAGGTGCGGCGGTGTACGTCAGATGCGCACCTGGACGGCGTGGGCCAGCCGGTCGTGCAGGCCGCGGCTGTCGCGGTCCCAGACAAGGGCCGGGATCACCAGGAGCAGCAGGACGGTCCGCAGGACGACCCGCACGGTGCCGAGCCGTCCGCCGTCCTCGGCGACGACCCGCAGGCCCATGATCCGCTTGCCCGGGGTGGAGCCGACGGTTCCGACCGTGAGCAGGCTCAGTACGAGGAAGACGCCGAGCGCCCAGTTCCCGGCCGACTGCTGGTCACCCCGAGCGATCAGCCCGTATGCGATCAGCATGCAGGCGGCCCAGTCGATGAAGACGGCCCCGAAGCGGCGGCCGAGCGGAGCCACCGACCCCGGACCCTCCCGGGGCAGACCGAGGCGCTCACCCCGGTATCCGAAGTCGGCGCCCATCTCTTCGGCCGCCGCGCGCGGGCCGGAGAGCCACGATCCGATTGCTTGCCTGTTGTCCACCCGTCCACGGTACTGCGCCCATGTTTGCGCCTGAACGCGCGGGGCACCGGACACGTCGCTGAGGTGCCACCGACCCCCGGCCCGGTTAACTTGGGCGAAACAAATGGGTCACGCCGGAGAAATCCCGGCTGCCTATGGTCGGGCCCGGTGGGCCACCGCACTGGCCGCACGACGAGCTGCAACCCCGCCCTTTCCCGGGTCGGGAGTAGGAGGAGTTGGATGTTCCAGAACGCCGACGAAGTGCAGAAGTACATCGCCGACAACGACGTCAAGTTCATCGACGTCCGTTTCTGCGACCTGCCGGGTGTGATGCAGCACTTCACGATCCCGGCGGCGACCTTCGACCCGGCCGAGGAACTGGCTTTCGACGGCTCGTCGATCCGCGGCTTCCAGGCCATCCACGAGTCCGACATGGCGCTCCGCGCCGACCTGTCGACGGCCCGTGTCGACCCCTTCCGCCGCGACAAGACGGTCAACGTCAACTTCTTCATCCACGACCCGATCACCGGCGAGCAGTACAGCCGTGACCCGCGGAACGTGGCCAAGAAGGCCGAGGCGTACCTCGCCTCGACCGGCATCGCGGACACCGCGTACTTCGGCCCCGAGGCCGAGTTCTACGTCTTCGACAACGTCCGCTTCCAGACGTCGGCGAACGAGAGCTTCTACCACATCGACTCCGAGGCGGGTGCCTGGAACACCGGTGCGGTCGAGAACAACCGGGGTTACAAGGTCCGCTACAAGGGCGGTTACTTCCCGACCCCGCCGGTCGACCACTTCGCCGACCTGCGCGCGGAGATCTCCCTGGAGCTGGACAAGAACGGCCTGCAGGTCGAGCGCCAGCACCACGAGGTCGGCACCGCCGGCCAGGCGGAGATCAACTACAAGTTCAACACGCTGCTCGCCGCGGCCGACGACCTGATGCTCTTCAAGTACATCGTGAAGAACGTCGCCTGGCGCAACGGCAAGACCGCGACCTTCATGCCGAAGCCGATCTTCGGCGACAACGGCTCGGGCATGCACGTCCACCAGTCCCTGTGGTCCGGCGGCTCCCCGCTGTTCTACGACGAGCAGGGCTACGCGGGCCTCTCGGACATGGCGCGCTACTACATCGGCGGCATCCTGAAGCACGCCCCGTCGCTGCTGGCCTTCACCAACCCGACGGTGAACTCCTACCACCGCCTGGTCCCGGGGTTCGAGGCGCCGGTCAACATGGTGTACTCGCAGCGCAACCGCTCCGCCGCGATGCGCATCCCGATCACGGGATCCAACCCGAAGGCGAAGCGCGTCGAGTTCCGCGCCCCGGACCCGTCCTCCAACCCGTACCTGGCGTTCTCGGCCCTCCTGATGGCCGGCCTGGACGGCGTGAAGAACAAGATCGAGCCGCCGGAGCCGATCGACAAGGACCTGTACGAGCTGGCCCCCGAGGAGCACGCCGGTGTCCAGCAGGTCCCGACCTCGCTCCCGGCCGTTCTCGACGCCCTGGAGCAGGACCACGAGTACCTCCAGGCAGGCGGCGTGTTCACGCCCGACCTGATCGAGACGTGGATCGACTACAAGCGAACGAACGAGATCGCCCCGATCCAGCTGCGCCCGCACCCGCACGAGTTCGAGCTGTACTTCGACCTCTAGGACGTGTTTCGAAAGTAGCGTCGTCTGCCCGAAGGGCAGGCCCGGCGGCGTCCGGTACGTGCGATCGCACGGCGGAGGGTCGCCTCGATACCGGTGTATCGGGGCGATCCCGACAACGCCGCGAGGGCGCGTGCCAGGCGTCCCCAACCTCACGGGTCAGTACACCTAGGACGTCCGCATGAGGGCCGCCACCCCGGGCCGGGGTGGCGGCCCTCGTCGGTAGGGACGGCGTCTGCGGGCCCCGGGCCCGGGATCCGGCCGGCCCTCAGGCGTCGGTGTGCCGCCCGCCTCGCGCCCGTCCGCCCCTCACGCGTGGCCCGCGCCGACGCAGAACTCGTTGCCCTCCGGGTCGGCCATCAGGACGTGGTGTCCGTCGAAACTCTCCAGGACGGTCCCGCCCGCCCGCGCCAGGCGTTCGGACTCCGCCCTGATCCGTGCCCATCGCTCCTCGGGACTGCCGTGTCCGGCCACCCGGACGTCGATGTGAAGCCGGTTCTTCGCCGTCTTGGGCTCGGGGACCTTGAGGATGCAGAGGCGCGGGCCGACGCCGTCGGGATCACAGAGCCACGCGCCGTCGTCCACGGAGTCGCCCTCCGGCAGGTCGAACTGCGCGAACCACTCCGCGCGTGTGGCGAAGGGGGCGGGCGGGGGCTCGTCGACGTAGCCCAGAGCCGTCTTCCAGAAGGCGGCGAGAACCTGCGTGTCCGCGCTGTCGAGTGTCAGATCGATCACCGTTGTCATCGAGCGACCGTACTGCGCACCTCTGACATCGATGCCGCCACCCGGGTTCCGGTGGGACGCGCGCGGCGCCGCCACGCGTCCCGGCCCGACTGCCTCGCTGGCGGCCTCGGCCCGACGGCGGGTGAGCCCCACTCCCGTCCCCGGTTCCCGCAGCGGTGACGGCGGCGCGCGCTGCCATCGGTGAACTCCCCCTCACGTCGTACGCGGCGGGCCGGGCGGAGGTGGCCGTCCTCGGACCGCTGACGCTCGGGACCGGGCCGCGCGGAACCGGGACCGCCTGTGCCCCCGGCGCGGTCGCGGGGCACAGGCGGCGCGGGTCAGCGGCCGTAGCGGATCAGGGCACGGACCATGCGGCAGGTAATGTCGGACGGCGGGTGGATGGCAAGGCGGTCTGCGGTCGCGCGGATCCTGGCGTTGTCGGCGGTCGAGGGCTGGTAGACGCCCGTGTCGAGCAGGGCGATCGCCAGGCGCATGGCCTTGAGACGGCGGTTGTGGGAGACGTACCACTCGCGGGGCCGGCCCGCGGGGAGCGGCTTCTTCTTCAGGGGCGTGTTGAGCGGCTCGGTCGTGACTGCGGCAACGGCCATCGGCAACCTCCTGGCACGGTGGTGGAACCCTCACGAACTCCCTCCATTTTACTGCCCCCCACTGACAATCGCCCCTGGCCAGGGGCCATTTCGGGAGTCCCTCCCGTACCCTGGGCCCCATGGAGATCTGGATCAATCCCGCCTGCTCGAAGTGCCGCGGCGCGATGGACCTGCTGGACGCCGAGGGCGCCGAGTACACCGTCCGCCGCTACCTGGAGGACGTGCCGTCGGCCGACGAGATCCGCGACGTCCTGGACCGGCTGGGCCTCGAGCCGTGGGACATCACCCGGACCCAGGAGGCGGAGGCGAAGGAACTGGGGGTCGGGGAGTGGCCCAGGGAAGCCGGTTCGCGTGAGCGGTGGATCACGGCCCTCTGCGCGCACCCGAAGCTGATCCAGCGGCCGATCATCACCGCTCAGGACGGGAGCGCCGTGGTGGCACGGACGGACGAGGCGGTCCGGGACGCACTGGCTCGGTGAGGAAGTCCTCCATGTGACGGGCGAGTTCCGCCGCCTCCGGGGAGTGCAGCGGCAGTGAGTGGTGCGTGGCGTCCAGGGTCGCGGTCCCGGCGTGCGCGAGCAGCCGTTCCGCCGTGGCGGCGACGCGTGCGGCGTCGTGCGCCCGGCCGCGCCGCGCCGTCAGGACGAGCGTGGGTACCTCGAGTCCTCGCAGGGCCTCGGCCGAGGGACGCGGGCCGGTGACCGGGCGGGCGGCGGGGAAGCGCACAGCGGCGTCCCGCAGCCGGGCCCAGGCCGGGTCGAACTCCGCGCCACCCGTCTCCCAGGCCAGGAAGGCGCGGGTACGCCGCTCCGTCGGGCGCAGCAGCATCGGCAGGGCGTGCAGCAGGTAGCCGGGGCGGAAGCCGGCGAAGCACCCGGTCGGGTCCACCAGGACGAGCCGTCCGACGCGCCGGGGGGCGTGCAGGGCGTGTCGGAGGGCGATCCAGGCGCCGTACGAGTGGCCGCAGAGGGCGGCGCTGCCGACGCCCAGCGCGTCCAGTACCGCGTCGAGCCAGTGCGTGAGGTCGGCCGCCGTGCGGACCGGACGCTCCCCCACCGTGCTGCGGCCCGGTTCGCCGACGACGTCGACGGCGTGGACGCGGTGGGTACGGGCGAGGCGGGCGGCCTGGGCGAACCACACCGTGGAGGTGGCGCCGCCGCCGGGCAGCAGGAACAGGGGCGGGGCGTCCTCGGGGCCGCAGCTGTTGAGGTGGGTGGTGCCGTACGGGGTGGAAATGACGGTCGGGGTGGTCGTGGCGGGCCAGTGGTGGGCCAGGACGTCGTCGTAGGCGGCGTGGAAACGGCGTAGGTCCTCGGGATCCGGTGTGCGCATGTGTACCTCCCGCCCTCATATTATCTCGCTGAGCGAGGTAATATGAGGGCGTGAGCACAGCGGGCGGTTCTCCGGCGGACGGGGGCGCGGAGCTGGAGACCGTTCATCTCCTGCGCCGGGTGACGATCGAATTCGGTCTTCGGCAGGCGGAGTTCGCAGCCCTCCACGGCATGCACCCCACGGACGTACGGGCCTTGATCTGTCTGCTCGACGCCGCCCGGGCGGGCACCCCGGCGACCGCCGGCCGGCTAGGGGCGCAGCTCGGTCTCAACAGTGCGGGGACGACAGCCCTCATCGACCGGCTGGAGCGCCTGGGTCATGTCACCCGCAGCCGCGACGAGCGCGACCGCCGCCAGGTGCTGCTCACGGTGGACGCGCGGGCCGTGGAGCTGGGGCAGGAGTTCTTCGGTCCCACCCTGGCCGGGATGGTGGAGCTGTTGCGGACCTTCGACGACCGCGAGGCGGCGGCCGTACGGCGGTTCCTGCGAGGGGCGTACGCGGCGCTCGCCGGGGCGTCCCTGGAATGAGACTGCTGTGGAGTCCGGGCCGCGGGCCTGCCGGAACTCCGGCCAACGGCTGCCCCGGCGGGCGACCGGGCGTCCTGCCCCGGCGGCGGTGCAGCGGTGGGCAGCGCGGTCAGGCCGCCGTCACCGGCCCCAGTTGCGCCTCGGCCTGGGCGAGCACCTCGGTGATCCGCAGCCCGAAGCGTACGTCGCAGGGGTGCGCCACCCCCGTGCGCGCCGCGTCGATCAGCGCGTCCACGGCCGCCCCGAACGCCCCCGGCGCGTCCCCGCCGCCCGTGGGAAGCGCCGCCGCCCCCCGCTCCCCCCGGAATTCGACCTCCGTACCCACCGCGCCCACCGGCGCGTCCAGGGCGAGCGTCACCGTGCTGGAGGCTCCGGAAGTGTGCCGGAGCACGAGATGCGTCGCATCGGCCGGTCCCCGGGCGGCCACCACCTCCGTCACCTCCCCCAGGACCGGGATCAGGACGGAGAGCGCGTGCGGGCCCACGTCCCACAGGCCGCCCTTCTCGCGGCGCCACGGCGACGCGGCGAACTCACTGCTGGCACCGGGGGCGTACAGCGCTCCGAGCCACAGGGCGCGGGCGGTGAACCAGCCGCCTGCGGCCGCCTGTTCGGCGATCCATCCGGCCGTGCCCCCGGCGAACCGCAACGTGCAGAAGACCACGGAGGCGACCGACGCACGCTCGGCGGCCTCGGCGACCTCGCGGGCCGCCGCCACGGTCGTGGCGACCGGCTTGTCCATCAGGAGGTGGCATCCGGCGGCCGCGGCACGCGCGGCGAGGGGTGCCTGGACGTCCGGCGGCACCGCGAAGGCCACCGCGTCGCTCGCCTCCAGCAGCGCGCCGATGCCCGCGTCGCCCGTGTAGGCCCGGGAGCCGTGGGCGGCGGCCAGCGCGTCCGCCGCTTCGGGCCGGCGGCCCCAGACCCCGCTCAGTACGACGCCCGGGTGGGCGGCGAGCGCGGGGGCCTGGGTCATGCGTGCCCAGGGGCCGGCGCCGACGAGTCCGATCCGCATCGGGGTACGGGGGTCCGGTCCGGGCGTGGGTGCGGCAGGTGGGGTCATGCCGCCAGTGTGCCCGCCCCCCCGCCACCGCATGACTCCCGCCGGACCGTGCCCGCGGTCCAGCAGGGGGGCGGACCGTATCCGGTGCGGCGGTGGTGGGAGGCCGACGGGCGGCGGGCAGGTGCGACCGGGACATCCCGGGGAAACTCTCGGTAACGCGGGGTTCACATCAGGGCAACGGACGGGAAATCGCGTCTTGCCACACTGCGCACCATGGACCGCAGCACCCCAGAAGGATGGCTTCCGTGACGTTCAAGGCTGAGTACATCTGGATCGACGGCACCGAGCCGACCGCCAAGCTCCGTTCCAAGACGAAGATCATGGCCGGGAGCCCCTCGCAGGCCGTGGCGGAGCTGCCCGTCTGGGGCTTCGACGGTTCGAGCACCAACCAGGCCGAGGGCCACGCCTCCGACCGGGTCCTGAAGCCGGTCTTCTCCTGTCCGGACCCGATCCGCGGCGGCGACGACATCCTCGTCCTGTGCGAGGTCTTCGACATCGACATGACGCCGCACGAGTCCAACACCCGTGCCGGACTGCGCCCGGTCGCCGAGCGGTTCGAGAGCCAGGAAGCGATATTCGGCATCGAGCAGGAGTACACCTTCTTCGACGGCCACCGCCCGCTCGGCTTCCCCGAGGGCGGCTTCCCGGCCGCACAGGGCGGTTACTACTGCGGGGTGGGCTCGGACGAGATCTTCGGCCGTCAGATCGTCGAGAAGCACCTGGACAACTGCCTGAAGGCGGGCCTGGGCATCTCCGGCATCAACGCCGAGGTCATGCCCGGACAGTGGGAGTTCCAGGTGGGCCCGCTGTCCCCGCTGGAGGTCTCCGACCAGCTGTGGATCGCCCGCTGGCTGCTGTACCGCACCGCCGAGGACTTCGACGTCTCCGCGACGCTGGACCCGAAGCCCGTCAAGGGCGACTGGAACGGCGCGGGCGCGCACACCAACTTCTCCACGAAGGCGATGCGCGAGGGCTACGACGCGATCATCACGGCGTGCGAGTCGCTCGGCGAGGGCTCGAAGCCGATGGACCACGTCAAGCACTACGGCGCCGGTATCGACGACCGTCTGACCGGTCTGCACGAGACCGCCCCGTGGAACGAGTACAGCTACGGCGTCTCCGACCGCGGCGCCTCCGTCCGCATCCCGTGGCAGGTCGAGCAGGACGGCAAGGGATACATCGAGGACCGCCGTCCGAACGCCAACGTCGACCCGTACGTCGTCACGCGGCTGATCGTCGACACCTGCTGCACCGCGCTGGAGAAGGCCGGCCAGGTCTGATCCCGCACGAGCCGACGGGGTGCCCACCGGACGACGGTCCGGCGGGCACCCCGTCGGCGTTCCCGGGGAGCTCCGGCTCCGGCCCACGTGTGGGCAGTTGGAAGAAGGGCTGCTGCCGGGCCGCGTCGTCTGCTTCAATGGGCACATGGCCGGCTTCCAGTACACCGCATCGGGTCACAGCGACCTCGAGCCGTTCTGGCCCTCTCGTCAGCACCACGACTTCGACCGGGTGTGTTGCCGCGCGTGGAACGCGCAGGCCCTCTAAAGCCGCTCACCCCGGTCTTCGGCCCGCGCGCACGACGTACGTCCTCGACGACTCCTCGCGCGAAAGAGCTGACTCCCATGGCGAACAGCCGTACCCTCCCCGCCGCGTCCGGCGCGGCCACTACCTCCCGTACCTCCCTCTCCGCCGGCCGTCACCGGCTGCGGGCCGTCGACCGTGACGACGCCCCGGAGCCCGTGGGCGGGCAGGCGGTCCTCGGCTTCCTGCCGCCGGGGGCGACCTGGCTGCCCGCACCGCAGCACACAGTGCCGGCGCTGCCGGGCCGGCCGCCGATGGTGGGCTACCTGGTCCTCGTCCCGGCCGACCAGCAGCCGGCCCTCGCCTCCTCCGCGTACCGGCAGCCGGTACCGGAGCAGACCGCGGACGCTCCGGCGGAGGGCCCCGTACGCATCGACTCCACCCGGCGCACCGCCGTCGTCGACGGCGTCGCGCTCGACCTCACGTACCTCGAATTCGAGCTGCTGGCACACCTGGTGGCGCATCCGCACCGGGTGCACACCCGGGACCAGCTGGTCACGACCGTGTGGGGGTACGGGCACGTGGGCGACGGACGCACCGTGGACGTCCATGTCGCCCGGCTGCGCCGCAAGCTGGGCGCCGAGCACCGCCGGTCGATCCGGACCGTACGGCGCGTGGGCTACACGTACACGCCCTGACCTGCGGACGGGGCAGGGAGCTCCGGACCCCGGCGCCTCCCTGCCCGGTGCGCCCACGAGGGGGGAACGGCCCCGCGTCCCCGCCCGCCCGGGAGGCGGGGCGAGGCCGCGGGGGTGGTGCCAGGTACACCCCGGCCGGGTGGTGAACCGGCTGACGGGCGGACGGTCCCGCGGGTCAGACTGTGGGCCGGACGGGACCAGCCGGGTCCTGGCGAGGGAAGAAGACACCATGACCGCGACACGCGCGATACGGGGCCGCCTACGCGCCTCGCTGCTGGATGCCTGGCGGGCGTTCGGCCTCTCCTTCGTGAGCCTCGCGGGGTCGGTCACCCTCTTCGTCCTGTCGCTGCTCTCGATCACCCTGATCCTGCTGGGTGTGGGGCTGGTCACCACGCCGACGGTCCTGGCGGCGGTCCGCGAGCACGCGGAACTGCGCCGGAGGCTGGCGGCGGCCTGGTCGGACGTCCGCATCCCGGCCGCCTACCGGCCGTTCCCGCCGGACCTGCGCACCGGGTTCACCGGGCAGGTGGAGCGCACGACGCTGCTGCTGAAGGACCCGGCGACGTGGCGGGACCTGCGGTGGCTGCTGGTCGACATGACGGCCGGGTACGCACTGCTGGCCCTGACCTTCGCGCTGGTGGTGTTCCCGGTGGAGGGGCTCGCCGTGGCGGCGGGGCTCTGGCGGGCCTTCGGCGACGACCCGTACTGGTACGGGTTCGTCCCGGTGACCGGTCAGGCGAGCGCGCTGGCCGCCGGTGCCCTCGGGGCCGTGCTCCTCCTCCTCGCCCCGCGGACGACCCGGCCGCTTCTGAGACTGCACTTCGTACTCGCCCGGGCGGTACTCGCCCCCACCCACGAAGAGGAGCTCGCCCGGCGCATCGACCGGCTCACCGAGACCCGGTACGAGGCCGTGGACACGGCGGCCTCCGAACTCCGGCGTATCGAACGGGACCTGCACGACGGGGCACAGGCCCGGCTGGTCGCCATGGGCATGAACCTGGGCACCATCGAGGCCCTGGTGGAGAAGGACCCGGCGCAGGCGAAGAAGCTGCTGGCCATGGCCCGGGAGTCCTCCGCCGAGGCGCTCACCGAGCTGCGCGACCTCGTGCGGGGCATCCACCCGCCGGTCCTGGCCGAGCGCGGGCTCGGGGACGCGGTGAAGGCCCTGGCGCTGCGGCTGCCCCTCGCCACGGAGGTGTCGGTGGAACTTCCGGGGCGGGCCGAGGCGCCCGTCGAGTCGGCCGCGTACTTCGCCGTCAGCGAGGCCCTGACGAACGCCGTGAAGCACGCGGGCGCCGACCGCGTCTGGGTGGACATGCACCACGCCGACGGCATGCTGCGGGTCTCGGTCACGGACAACGGCAAGGGTGGTGCGGTCGTCGGAGCAGGTTCGGGACTGAGCGGAATCGAACGCCGACTGGGTACATTCGACGGCGTCCTGGCCGTCAGCAGCCCCGCAGGCGGTCCCACCATGGTGACCATGGAGATTCCGTGCGCGTTGTCCTAGCCGAAGATCTCTTCCTGCTCCGCGACGGCCTGGTGCGCATGCTCGAGGCCTACGACTTCGAGATAGCGGCAGCGGTGGAGACCGGGCCCGAACTGACCAGGGCCCTGGCCGAGCTGGAGCCGGACGTCGCCGTCGTCGACGTCCGGCTCCCGCCCTCCCACACGGACGAGGGCCTGCAGTGCGCGCTGGCCGCCCGGCGCGCCCGGCCCGGCCTCCCCGTGCTCGTGCTCTCCCAGCACGTGGAGCAGCTGTACGCGCGCGAGCTGCTGGCCGACGGCAACGGCGGCATCGGCTACCTGCTGAAGGACCGGGTGTTCGACGCGGACCAGTTCATCGACGCGGTGCGCCGGGTGGCGGCGGGCGGCACGGCGATGGACCCGCAGGTCATCTCGCAGTTGCTGTCCCGGCGGTCGCAGGACAGCCCGATGGCCGGGCTGACCCCCCGGGAGCGCGAGGTCATGGAGCTGATGGCCCAGGGCCGTTCGAACGGGGCGATCGCGTCGCAGATGGTCGTCACGGAGCGGGCGGTGGCGAAACACACCTCGAACATCTTCGGGAAGCTCGGCCTGCCGCCCTCGGACGACGACAACCGCCGGGTGCTCGCGGTGCTCGCCTACCTCGACCGGGGCTGACCGGGGCCGACCGGAGGAACCTTCCGAAGCCGGGGCGGAACCTTCCCGGGCGTGGGAGAGGGGCGAGGCGTGCGCGGTGCGCCCGAGCGCCGGGGTGACCATCGCATCATTCGCTCGTTCAGCTGAATGTGCCCTCACTGCGAGCAGTACCGTCGTCAGCCGGACGCCCCACCGAGGGCGGGGCCGGTGGGGAGCGGGCCGAGGCCGCGCTCATGGAGCACTACGCACGGCTCGTCAGGATCGGGTATCTCGTGCTGCCTCCCTCCCTCAGCCGCAACCGCCGGGTCCTGACCGCGCACTGGCTCGTCCAGCGGTCCCTGCGCGGGGCGCACCGCACGGAGCCGGAGACGGCCCTCGCACCGGGCTCGGTGACCCCGGAGGCCGGGGACGTCCCGGGCGCCTCCGCCGCCCGTGCGGAAGCCCCGGAAGCCCCGGAAGCCCTGGAGCCCCCCGAAGCGCTGGGATCCCTCGAATCCCCCGGCGTCCCCCCCGTCTCGGCCGACCTCGGGCGGGCCTACGCGTGTGCGCGGCTCCGGGTGGTGCGTGCCGCCCTGGATGCGGGGCTTCCGTTGCGCCGGTTCGCCCTGCCCCGCCGGGCGCAGCTCCCCCCTTGGCTGCCCCAGGTGTGGGGGCTGCGGCTGTTCCCGCACTCCTGCGGGGCGGAGGAACTGGCCCTGGAACAGGCCCTTGCCGAGGTCTCGGGCCCCTGCCGCGCCGCTCAGGTGCTGCGGGGGCTCGAAGGGCTCGGGGACCCGGAGGTGTGCCGGATCCTGGGCGCGGCGGGGGTGGCCGGCCCGGAGGCGGCGCTGCGGGAGGCCGACGCGCTCCCCGTCCCGCCCGGGCTCCTGTCCTCACCGGAGTTCGACGCGTGTTCGCTGCAGGTCAGGCCGACCGATCCGGCGCACCGCCGGCGGGTCGGGCGCACCCTCGCCGCCGGGTGTGCCGCGCTGCTGGTCTGCGGGACCCTGCTGTTGATGCCGGGCGACGGCCTCGGCGGCCCGCAGGCCGGCTCCGCCCCCCTCTACTCCCGTCATCCCGCCGCCGAACAGGCTCTGGATCCGGCGGCGTTGCACCGGGTGCCGGCCGGTGTCTGGCGCAGCTCGGCCCGTACCGACTTCACCGTCTGGCCCACGCGGGGCGACCGGGCCGGGGACACCCGGCTACTGGGGCGCGCCCTCGCGGCGTGGGCCCGCCCCGGTCCGGCGGTGGCCTCCTCGGCGGCCCCCGGGACGCCCGTCGGACCGCCGATGGGACCGCCGCAGCTGCTGTACGCGGGTGAGGCCGGCGGGGCGGCGGTGGTCCTGTTCCACGACGGGCTGCGCGTCGTGCGCTACACGGAGCCGCGCAACGCGGACCCGGCCGGGAGCGTCGCCCTCGACTTCGCCCGGGTGGACGGCGCGGACAGGGCGACCGCGAGCGCCCTGGTCGTGCAGCGGGGCGGCGGGATCCGCTTCCTCACCGCCCCGTGGGTGCGCGGGGCCGCCGTACGCGACCTGCTGGCACCGCACGCCCCGGCGCGGCCGCTGCGCCGGGACGCGCACGGGGTGACCGAGGCGTCGACCGGGCCGGGGAGTTCCGGCGCCTGCCGTTCCTGGCAGGCCCTGGAGGTGCGTGACGCGTCGGGGTCCCGGCTGCTGACGGACCTCGGCGAGCTCACGCCCGTCCGCCTCACCTCCGGAGCGCCGTCGGCCCCGCACGACGTCTCGGAGCCGGCCGACCGGGCGAGCTGGGCGCGCACCGCCTGTCTCCTGCCGGCGGTGCGCGCGCACGGGGTCCGGTCGGTGAACTCCTGGGCGTACGCGAGGCAGCGGCTCCCCGAGGGCGAGGGGGCCGCGCTGTGGCTCTGCACCCGGGCCGAGACGTGGCGGGGTACGGGGAGCAGGGTGCTGGCGCAGTTCCAGGCGCCGCCCGAGGTGTCGGGCGGCGTGCGGGCCCCGGCGGCGGTGGCGGCCCGTGCGGAGAACTCCCCCGACTGCGGGATACGCCGGCCGCGGGTCCTGGCGGGCGTGCTGTGGAGGTCGGACGGTGGGCGGTGGTACGTACTCGCCGCGGGATCACGGCAGTTCGTGTCCCTCTCGGCGACGGGCGGGGTCCGGGGCCGAGCGGACGGGCGGCTGCTCGCGGTGCCTGCCCGGGCCGGCGACCGGGCCCGGCTTGAGGGGCTCCTGGCGGACGGCAGACGGGTGCGGGCCCTGCGCTGACCTGGGCCCGGATGCCGGGCCCGTCCCGTTAGGCTGTCGGTATGACGACCGGTGTGCGGCGCAGGATGGGCGTCGACGAGCGCAGGCAGCAGTTGCTCGCCGTCGCGCTGGAGTTGTTCAGCCGCCGCTCGCCCGACGACGTGTCGATCGACGAGATAGCGGCCGCCGCCGGCATCTCGCGCCCGCTCGTCTACCACTACTTCCCGGGGAAGCAGAGTCTGTACGAGGCGGCACTGGCGCGGGCCGCCGACGAGCTGGCCGGCAGCTTCCTCGAGCCGCACGAAGGGCCTCTGGGAGGACGGCTGTTGCGGGTGATGGGCCGGTTCTTCGGCTTCGTCGAGGAGCACGGTCCGGGCTTCGCGGCGCTGCTGCGGGGCGGTCCGGCCGGCGGCTCCTCGACGGCCGACGCCCTGATCGACGGGGTGCGGCAGGCCGCGTACGCGCAGATCGTCGCGCACCTCGGGGTGGAGTCGCCGCCCGCCCGGCTGGAGCTGGTCGTGCGGTCCTGGATGTCGCTGGCGGAGTCGACGGCCCTGCTGTGGCTGGACGGGAAGCGCGTCCCGCGCGCCGAGCTGGAGTTGCAGCTGGTCCACGACTTCGCGGCGCTGGCCGCCGTGGGTGCCGCGTACGACCCGGAGACGGCGGAGATCGTGGTGCGGGTCCTCGCGCAGGAGCCGGCGGACGGGCCGTTCGGCGATCTGCTGGCGCGGCTCTCCGTGCTGGCGCCCGCCGTCCCGCAGCAGTTCCGTCCGCGGACGGAGCACGGCCTGCTCTAAGGGCGGGCCCGGAGCGCTTCCGGTGCGTGCGACCGCACGGCGGAGGGCCGACCCGGCACCGGAGGGACCGGGTGGGTCCGGACGACGCGGCGCGTGTGCGTGCCGGTCGCGGGCGGTCACGACTCCCAAATCGCGGCTCAGCTCTTGCGGTAGGACGGGTCCAGGTCGCGGGTCTCGGCCGAGGCGTGGACGGCGAGGTCACCGGTGGGCTTCAGGTGGGCGGCCAGCAGCTCCAGCACGGACTCGGTGAGCCGCTCCTTGACCTCGGGGGTGCGGCCCGCCAGGAGGCCGATGGAGACGTGCACGATCGCGTCCCCGGCCGGGGCGTCCCCGACGACGGACTCCTCGACCCGGCGGAAGCGGGTCTTGCAGCTGGGGACCTCGGTGGTCACGGTCTCGGCGACCAGCGGGTGCAGGGCGAGGGCGAAGCCGCGGCGGTCGAAGGCGTCGTCGAGCTCGGCGGAGTAGTCGACGGTGATCTGCGGCATCACGCGCTCCTGGGTGCGGGGTGGGGCGTCGGTCGGGTGTCGCGGCCCAGCTTTACGTGATCGGCACCGGCCGCACAAGGGAGTCCCGCGGTACGGACCGGCCGGCCCCGGCTCCGGCCCCGGGTGGGGGCGTGGAGCCGGGGCCGGCCGGCGGGCGGTGCCTCAGCGCCGGCTGAAGACGGCGACCGTGCGGCCCGGGACGGTGAAGCCGCCCGTGGCCGTGTCGTAGGACGCCTTCCGCACGACCGGGTCGGATCCCGCGGCCTGCACGGGGTGCAGCGCGTACGCCGTACCCGCCAGCTCCGGGACGCGCTGGCTCTCGGCCCGCGGGGTGGCGTTCATGACCACCACCAGCTTGCCCAGGCGCATCGTGATGACCCCCGGTGTCTCCTTCGTGCCCGAGAGCGGGAAGGACAGGGCTTGCTGGACCTGTTCCGCCGTGCCGAGCGAGAAGTCCTTCTCGCCGGTCCGGATGGTGAGCAGGTCCTGGTACGCGGCGGACGCGCCGGTGATGTCGGCGCACCCGGGGGTGAGGGCCGGTGCGGTGAGCAGCGGCTTGCCGTAGGACCACTTGGCCTGGTTGTCGGCGGCGGGCGGCAGCCCGCGGCCGAAGCCGTTGCCGTCGCGGCAGTCCCAGTGCAGCGCGTTGAACCAGTCACCGCTGTCGTAGGAGTTGCGGTCGAGGGACTTGGAGCGCAGCAGGTCGGAGCCTGCCTGGGAGAGCGAGGGTCCCTGCGAGAGGGCCGCTGTGGCCATCGCGAGTACCTGCATACGGGCCCGGTCCGCCGCCGGGGTGCCGGCGGGCAGCTTGAAGGCGAGGGCGTCGTACAGGGACTCGTTGTCGTGGGCGTCCGCGTACGCCAGTGCGTCGCCGGGTGCGGCCGCGTATCCGGCGGGGGCGCCGTTGTAGTCGACGGCCGATCCTTTGACCGTACGGCCCAGGCTGTCGGTGAAGGTGTAGTCGGCGAGATTGCCGGTGAGACCGACCTTGATCAGGTCCTGGTAGTGGAGCAGCCGGGCCTTCTGCTCGGCCTCGGTGCCGTTGGCGGGCGAGGTGTTGGGGTCGGTGTAGAGGCCGGAGGCGAAGCCCTGGACGCGGGGGTCCTCGTCGAAGGGGCCGCCGCCGCGCACGGCGTCGCGGGCCCGGTCGGAGAAGGTGGCGATGCCGGTGCCGGCCATGTTCTTCTGGGTGGCCTGGACGAAACGGGCGTCGTCGGCGATCTCACCGAAGTTCCAGCCCTCGCCGTACAGGATGATCTTCTTGCCGTCGACGCCGTCCTCGGCGAGGGTCAGCTCGTCCAGTGCCGTGCGGACCGCGAGGATGTTGGCCTTGGGGTGGTGTCCCATCAGGTCGAAGCGGAAGCCGTCGACCTTGTACTCCTTGGCCCAGGTGACGACCGAGTCCACGACGAGCTTGCCCATCATGGTGTTCTCGGGCGCCGTGTTGGCGCAGCAGGTGGAGGTGGCGACGGTGCCGTCCTCCAGCAGCCGCTGGTAGTAGCCGGGGACGATCCGGTCGAGGACGGACCTGCCGTCCTGGCCGGAGGCGACGGTGTGGTTGTAGACGACGTCCATGACGGTCCGCAGGCCCGCCCCGTTGAGCCCCTGGACCATCTGCCGGAACTCGACGGTGCGCTTCGTGCCCTCGGGGTCGGAGGCGTAGGAGCCCTCGGGAACCGTGTAGTGCAGCGGGTCGTAGCCCCAGTTGAAGGCGTCCTTGCCGGCCGCCTTCGCCACGCAGGCCTGCTGCTCATCGGAGTCGGGGGCGTACACGGACAGGTCGCAGGCCGGCTTCTGCTGGTCGGACTTCTTCTCCGGGATCGTCCCGATGTCGAAGGCGGGCAGCAGGTGGACGTAGCCCGTGCCGGAGTCCGCCAGCTTCCTGAGGTGCTTCATGCCGTCGGAACGGGTGTCGGTGAAGGCGAGGTACTCCCCCGGGTGTCCGGAGGTGCTGTCCGCGATCGAGAAGTCGCGGATGTGCAGTTCCTGGATCTGCGCGTCGCGCAGCGGCACGGCGGCCGGCTTCTTCAGTCGGGACCAGCCGCGCGGCTCCAGCTTCGGGTCGTCGAGATCGACGACGAGACTGCGGGCCGAGTCGGCGGTCAGGGCGGTGGAGTAGGGGTCGGTGACCTTGTTGGTGACCATCTTCCCGACGGTGGGCGCCCAGACGTCGACCTGGAACCGGTAGGGCTTGCCGTTCCAGCTCCGGTCGCCGGTGGCCGACCAGACGCCCGTGCGGTCGTCGCGGCGCATCGGGAGGGTCTTCCCGCCGAGTTCGAGCGAGACGGTACGCGCGGTGGGCGCCCAGACGGAGAGGGTGGGCCTGCCGTGGCGGAAGACCGGTCCGAGGGCCGCGCCGGCGGCCTTCGACCCGTACAGGTCGTCCAGCACACCGGCGATCTGCACGCCGGTGGCGGCGAGCAGGGCGCCGTTGGCGGCGCGCTGGGTGGCGATCAGCTGGCCGCGCAGGGAGGCGCGGACCCGGTCCCGGTCCCGGGGGTCGACGGTGAACGCCGGGTAGTCACGGAGATGCGGGTACTTCGCCTTCTGGGCGGCGGTGAGCTGCGTGGTGCCGAGCCGGAGCCACTGCCCCTCGTCGGACAGGGCGCCGTCCACGACGGAGATGCCGCCGTCCTTCGCGTAGACGAGCTGCTGGCTGGTGGCGTCGGTGGCCTTCACCTTCCAGACGACGGTGTCCGCGTCGATCCACTGGGCCTCGGCCTTGGTCAGGTCGGGGGTGGGTACACCGCCCGCCTGCGGCAGCAGGTAGCCGGGCTTCCCGCCGAGCATCCAGACCTCGTGCCCATAGGTGGCGAGGTCCAGGGACTGGTCGCTGGGCAGATCCTTCTCGTCCCCCTTGTGGAGGATGTAGCTGAGCGAGGTGGCGCCGTCGGTGAGCGGGACCTCGAAGGTGGCGCCGTAGGCGTCGGTCCTCACCGGCTGCAGCGGCTTCGCCCAGTCCGTGGGCGACGCGGCGCCGGTCCAGGTGTGCAGGCCCCAGCCGTCGTAGTTCCCGTCGGCCCGGTGGTAGTGCAGGACGGCCTTCGACGTGTCCTGCGGCGGCTCGGCGCCTTCCGGGGCCTCGGTGGCCTGGCCGTCCTTGCCCTGCTCGATCCAGACCTGACCGGTCCTCGCGAGGTCGATGGTGCGCTGGGGGCCGTCGGCGGTGCCGGCCTTCTCGACCGTGTACGGGACGCCGGAGGCACCCTCGTCGAGGTCGATCCAGGCGAAGGCGCCGTAGGCGTCCCTGCCGATGAAGTCGGCGCTCCTCCCGCCGGACTTCAGCTGCCAGCCCGCGTAGTCGCCGTCCGCGCGCCGGTAGTGGACGAGGGCGTGGTCGCGTTCGACGGCGACGGGCCTGGGGGCCGGCGGGGCCTGGCCCGCGGTCGTGGAGGCGAGGGCGCTCGCGGTGCGTCCGGCCCGGTCGACGACGACGGCCTTGTAGCGCAGCGCGGTGCCGGCCGCCACGGAGTCGTCCAGGTGCTGGGTGACCTTGTACGGGGCGTGGTCGGCGGAGCCGAGGGTGCGCCACTTCCCGTTGCCGGTCTGGGCGGCGAAGACGACGCGGTCGAGTCCGCCGCCGTCCACGTCGGCGGTGAGTTCGACGGTGCCGGTGGCTCCGGCCGCCGGGGCCTTCAGGGTGAGCGACGGCTCGGTGGCCGGGGTGCCGAGCGGCGTGGCGGCGCGGAGCACGATGCTGGAGAGCGCGGGCACGGTGACCCTGACCGTGCGGTCGGCGCCGCTGCGGACGCTGCCGGAACCGCCGTACAGGGTGCGGAAGTTCGTGCCGGCGGACTCGGTGGCCAGCTCGACGGTCCGCTCCTGCGCGGAGTTGTTGGCGGCGACGAGGTACTCGTGCGGGCGCTTCGGGTCCGTACGCGAGAAGGCGTAGACGGAGTCCTTGGCGTAGCGCTCGGTCTGCACGCCGTCACGCAGGGCCGGGTGGTCCGCGGTGAGTGCGGAGAGGGCCGCGATGGAGCGGTAGAGCGGGTGCTCCGTGTCGTACGCGTCGACGGCGTGCGTGCGGTCGGTGCCGAGCTGGTCGTCGTCGAGGTAGTCGGCGGTCTTCGAGGCGAAGAGCGGCTGGCGGGCGTCCTTGTCGCCGCCGGCCCCGGTGTAGCCCTGCTCGTCGCCGTAGTAGATCACCGGGTTGCCGCGGCCGAGGAACATCAGCTCGTTGGCGAGGCGGGCGCGGGCGAGGAGTTCGGCGTCGCCGGCCTTCGGGTTGTCCTGCTTCAGGAAGGTGCCGATCCGGCCCATGTCGTGGTTGCCGAGGAAGGTCACCTGCTCGTAGGCGTTGGCCTTGTCGGTGGTGTAGCGGTAGTCGTCACCGTAGACGGCCGCGAGCTTCGAGGCGGGCGCCCCCTGGGAGGCGTACTGGCGGGCGGCTTCCTGGAAGGGGAAGTCGAGTGTGGCGTCGAGCCGGCCCCGGGTCACGTAGGGCGAGGTGATCGCGGTGTCGGCGGAGTAGACCTCGCCGAACATGAAGAAGTCGTCGCGGCCGTGCCTGGCGGCGTAGGCGTCCAGGGTGGTGGCCCACTGCGTCCAGAAGTCGAGGTCGACGTGTTTGACGGTGTCGATGCGGAAGCCGTCGATGCCGAAGTCGCGGACCCACTTCTCGTAGATCTTCTCCATGCCGGAGACGACCTCGGGGCGTTCGGTCCACAGGTCGTCGAGGCCGGAGAAGTCGCCGTACTCGGTGGACTCGCCGGCGTAGGTCGAGTCGCCGCGGTTGTGGTACATCGTGGGGTCGTTGAGCCAGGCGGGAACCTTCTTCCCCGTACTGACGGGGGTGTACGGGAACGAGCCGCTGTCCACCTCCGCCATGCCCACGCTGTCGTCGAACGGCCGGCCGTTCTCGTCGAGGTACGGGAAGGCGCCCTTGGGCTTGTAGCCGTACTTCTTCTCGGCGTAGTCGACGGTGTCGGCGGTGTGGTTGGTGATGACGTCGAAGAAGACCTTCATGCCCTTGCCGTGGGCCTTGTCGATCAGCTTCGACAGGTCGGCGTTGGTGCCGAAGTGCGGGTCGACCTGAGTGAAGTCGGTGATCCAGTACCCGTGGTAGCCGGCCGACGCGTTCTCCCCGGTTCCCTGGACGGGGCGGTTCTTGAAGATCGGCGCGAGCCAGATCGCGGTGGTGCCGAGGCCCTTGATGTAGTCGAGCCGCTGAGTGAGGCCCTTGAGGTCGCCACCCTGGTAGAAGCCCTTGTCCGTGGGGTCGTAGCCGGTCTGCGACCGCGAACCGGTCAGGCCGCCCCGGTTGTTGGAGGTGTCGCCGTCGGCGAACCGGTCGGGCAGCACGAAGTAGAACTGCTCACGGGTCAGGTCGTGCCTGGCCGGCTCCCTGGCGAGCTTCGCGTCCGAGGGCGGGGCCGGAGGTCTGGGCGCGGCGGCCGCTGTGGCCGCCGGGACGACGGGCAGCAGCGCCGCGCACAGGGCGGCGACGGCTCCCCGCCGGAGGGTGGTTCGGGGCACGGGCTGGTTCTCCTCGGCTTTCGGGGATCTGGCGGTGTGGAGCGGTGTGGGCCGGGGACGCGTCCCTCGCGTCCCCGGCCCACACGGTGGTGTGTCGTCAGCTGCGCCAGACGTCGCTGGTCAGCGCGATCTTTCCGGAGGACGGCACGGTCCCGGTGCGGTTGGCGCCGCTCTCCCAGGTGACGTTGCCGCCCGCGTCCTTGCGGAGGTACTTGTACTCGAAGGAGGTCCCCGCGGGCAGGGCCACGTCGAGCTTCCAGACGGGGTAGGCGGCGGGGTCGAGCTTCAGCGCGTTGCCCGGCGCCCAGTTGCCGAGCGCGGCCTGGTTCCCGGTGACGTAGATGTTCTGGCCGGGCTGCGTGGTGGCGTTGACGCCGAAGGAGGCGCCGGAGGAGGTGCCGGGGTCGGGGGTCGTACCGCCGCCCGTGCAGGTCCGGGCGCCGGCGTGCAGGGCGACGGCGGTGCCGGCGCCGACGGTGGCGGTGAACTGTCCCGAGCCGTTGACGGTGACGCCCTTGCCGGACTGGACGTCGCAGTAGTCACCGGCGGGCAGTGCCGTCTGGAACGTACGGGTCAGCGAGGAGCCGGCGCGGTTGATGGCGACGTACGCCTTGGAGCCCCGGCCGAAGGCGATCTGGCTGCCGCCGTTGTCCCACCAGTTCGAGACGGCCTGGCCCCGGGCGGCGTTGCGGAAGCCGACCATGGAGGAGATCTCGCGCCAGGCGTGCTGGCACTTCCAGCCGTCGGTGTAACAGGCGTTCACCTGGCCGCCGTTGGGCGGGCCGGCGTCCTTGTCGGACCACTCGTAGCCGGAGTGGACGTCCGGGGAGCCGTAGGGGTAGGCCAGCATGAAGACGCTCGCCAGGGTGTAGTTGGAGCCGTCCTTGTAGTTCAGGGTGTCGCCGCCGCGCTCGGTGTCGTGGTTGTCGACGAAGACCGCCGACTTCCCCGACTCCATGAAGCCCCAGCCCTCGCCGAAGTTCTTGAGGCTCGCGAGGTTCCCGCCGTTGAAGACCTGCTTGAGACCGCGTCCGTAGCGGAACTCCTGGACGTCACCGCTCCCGAGGTACTCGGAGGGCGAGACGGCTTCGCCCGCCCCGTAGATCGCCTCGTGCTTCCAGTACACACCCGGGTTGCTCAGCCGGGACTTGATGTTCGCGAGGTCGGCTGCCGGCATGTGCTTGGCGGCGTCGATGCGGAAGCCGTCGACGCCGAGGGAGAGCAGGTCGTTGAGGTAGCCGGCTATCCGGCCGCGCACGTACTCCTCGCCGGTGTCCAGGTCGGCGAGGCCGACGAGTTCGCAGTTCTGGACGTTGGCGCGGTCACCGTAGTTGCTGATCTGCGCCTGGCAGTCGTTCATGTCGCTGACCGAGTAGGTGCCCGGGTAGTCGTACTTCGTGTAGGAGGAGCCCCCGGTGCCGGTGCCGGATCCGGCCGACATGTGGTTGATGACCGAGTCGGCGATGACCTTCACGCCGGCGCCGTGGCACGTGCTGACCATGTTCGCGAAAGCAGCACGGTCACCGAGGCGGCCGGCGATCTTGTAGCTGACGGGCTGGTACGAGGTCCACCACTGGCCGCCCTGGATGTGCTCCTGGGGCGGCGAGACCTGGACGAAGCCGTAACCGGCCGGGCCGAGGCTGTCCGTACAGGCCTTGGCGACGGAGGCGAACTTCCACTCGAACATCACGGCCGTGACGTCCTTCTCGCCGGGCGGCGCGGCCTGGGCGGTTCCCGCGGCGCCGAGCCCGGTGGGGACGGCCAGGACGGCGGCGCCCGTGGCCATGGCGAGCGTGGCGGACAGGGATCTGCGTGCCATGTCTGTTCCTCCTGCGTGGGGGAAAGTGCGGGGGGTGGCGGAGCAGCCTCACCTGGCAACGCGCCGTGCCGTCAAGGCTCATGAAGGTTCTTGCAGCAAGAATGCAAAACCTCGATGCGCAGCGACGGTACGAGCCTGACCTGCCCCGGTCAACCCCCTGGACATGACGCGATAACATCCCGATCACATCCGCGAAATCTCGCAGATTTCTCCCTGCAAGGACTTACGCAAGATATTGCGGTGCTGTTACGTTCATCCCGACTCCGGTCCGGCCGGCCGGGGGTCCGGCACGCCGGGCCCCACGCGCCCGGCCGGCCGGGCCGGTCACGCCACGGAGAGGTCCGGACGTCGCTTCCCCGCCGGCCCACCCTGGGCCGACCTCCGGACCTCTCCTGGGCGGGCCACCCTCGCCCGGTCGCCGGGCACATACCGCTCGGCCACCCGCTGTTCGGCCACTCGACGCCGTGAGAAGACGGGCGGGATCCGGCCTCATGTCACGCGGCTGACGTCCCCGTCCTCACCGGTACGGCCGGTCAGCGTCCGGCGTCCGCGGACGGTCGGCCGGCGGCAGCTCAGTAGGTGTGGCCCGGCCAGTGGGGGTCTTCCCAGCGGGCCGGGCCGGTGAGGCCGAGGAGCCGGACGGCGTGGTGCAGTTCTTCGGAGGCGCCTGCGGACGTCAGGCGCGCGGGGGCGTGGCGGGCCAGCCAGGTGCTCAGCCCGCCGACCCTCTCCTTGTCGTGTTCCCAGGCGTACCACGGGAGTTCGTCACCCAGCAGGTCGTACTCCCAGTGGTCCACAGCCTCCACCAGCCGCCGGTCGGCCGTCGGGTGATCCGTCGCACCCCATACGGCGAGCCAGGGGGCCACCGTGCCCGAGGCCTCGGCGCACGCCGCGAAGACCTCGTACGCCGGCACGGCGGCGTCGGGCGCGGTGAGACTGTCGGCCCACCAGGCGTGCAGGAACTCCCACACGGCGGCGGCCTGATCCTCGGGCCACCGCTGCCACCGGCCCCGCCCGAAGGACTGGCCGACGTCCCCCATGTCGAAGAGCGGATCCACCCGGCTCCCGACGAGAGCTGTCGCGAACTGAGGAAGAATGCGGCGCAGCACGGCACCGTGGTCGCGCCAGTCGACCGCCTGCCAGGCACGCCGCAGGAGGTCGGGGTCGAGTTCGACATCGGGTGTCTTGAGCTGCTCGAGGTCCTCGGCGCTGCCCCAGTGGCACTCGCAGTTGGCCTCGTCCGGGACGGCCGTCATCCCGCCGAAGGTGACGGCGAGGTCGTGCAGCGCGGCGTCGAGGCGCGGTCGTGCCGGAGTCCGGTCCGGGCGCGGTACGGGAATGGGCATGCGCTGCCGCCTTCGTGACTCCGGAAGGTCGCGCCGACCGAAGAGCGCAACGTTACCGGTAGCCGGCGCACCGCGTCGCCGGGGGCGGAGTCACCGTGCAGGCGGGTGCGACCGGGCCCTCCGAGGTGGCCGGTTACGCTCGTGCCGTACAGCGAGGAGACCGAGGAGTACAGAGTGCGCGACGCCACCGTCACCCCGGGGGGAGACCGGATCCGCTGGGTGGAGGTGCCCGGGCAGGAGCCTGCCCGTGTCTACGTGCACGGCCTCGGTGCCACCTCCCCCGCCTACTTCGCGCAAGCCGCCGCGCACCCGCTGCTCACCGGCCGCAGGTCCTTGCTCGTCGACCTTCTGGGCCACGGCATCAGTGACCGGCCGACCGATTTCGACTACCGCCTCGCATCTCACGCCGACGCGCTGGTCTCGGCCCTGACGGACGCGGGCGTCACCGGCGCGGAGCTGGTGGCGCACAGTATGGGTGGTTCCGTCGCCGTCGTCCTGGCGGCCCGTCACCCCCGACTGGTGTCGCGCCTGGTCCTGGTGGACGCGAACCTCGATCCTCTGACACCGGTGCCGGGAGCTCCGGGCAGCAGCGGGATCGCCGCGCTCTCCGAGCCCGAGTTCCTGGCGGGCGGCTGGCAGCGGATCCGCGACCTGGCGGGTCCCCACTGGTGGTCCACGATGCGCCTGGCCGGCCTGGAGGCCCTCCACCGCAGCGCCGTGCACCTGACCCGCGGGACCACGCCCACGATGCGTGAGCTGCTGCTGGAGCTGAGCATCCCGCGGACGTTCCTGTACCCGCAGGCCGACGGTGCGCCCGCCGGGACCGAGGCGCTCACCGAAGCCGGTGTGCGCGTGGTCCCGGTCCCGGACTGCGGGCACAACATCATGCTGGACAACCCGGACGCGTTCGCCCGGGAGACTGCCGCCGCGCTCTCGGCGGACGGCTGAGGATCAGCGGCCGACGGGCTCGTCATCGCCGAAGATCTCCTCGGCAGTGGTGGCGAGGACCGCGCGCCTGAGCCACTGGCGCATGAGTTCCGGGTCGCCGCAGGTGGTGACCTTCTCGCGGGTGGCGTCCGGGACGTCGACACCGCGCGCACCGAGGATGAACAGAATGCTCTCGGCGCGGGCCTGCGCGCGGCCCTCCAAGCAGGCCTGCGCGCGGCCCTCCATGCGGCCCTGCGCGCGGCCTTCTTCCCGGATTTCCTCGGAGAGGGGCGAGATGTAGAAGGAGAGATCGGCCACCAGGTTCCTCTGCTGTTGTGCGGGCGGGGCCGGCACCGGTACGCCACGCAGGGCGACCGGCACCGGCACGACTCGTCACCGATCGGCGGAGGTCTCCTCGCCGAAGACCTCCTCGGCCGTGGTGGCTACGAGTGCGCGAGCCAGCCACCGGCGGAGGAGTTCGGGGTCGCCGCAGGTGGTGACCTTCTCCCGGATGGCATCGGTGATGCCGATGCCACGCACCTCGAGGGTGAGCAGGAGATCCTCGGCGCGGCCCTGCGCGGTGCCCTGCACGCGGCCCTGCGCCAGGCCCTGCACGAGGCCCTGCGCCAGGCCCTGTTCACGGCCCTGCGCGCGGCCTTCGTCCCGGATTTCTTCGGAGAGCGGCGAGGTGTAGAAGGAGAGATCCACGGCCACCAGGTTCCTCCACTGTTGTGCGGCCGGGCGGTTGCCCAGGCCTTGTGCGATGAGTTCGACGAAGGGTTCGGCGATCGATTCCGGTGTGTCGCGCAGAGCGGCCGACATCGTCTTCAGTATCGCATCGACGTCCGGATTGTCAGCGTGTGTGATCGCCGAGAGTGCGGCGAGCGCGAGGTCCTTGCGCGCTTCGGCCACGTCGGTGATGACGGGCATGTTGTGGGGGCCCGCCACCAGAGGGCGGGTCGTGACGGTCGGCCATTGCGGCAGGCCGATGGTGAGGGGGCGGGCGGCCCACGCGGCGGTGGCGTGGTCCTGGCAGATCACGAGGAGCAGGACGGGCAGCCGGTACTTGTTGTTGAGATACGTGACGTAGTACGGCCAGCTGGCTGTCTTTCCGGGGTCCTTCTTGCCCTGGGCCTCGACGACGAGGAGGTAGGGCCCGTCGTTCCGCGTCTCGATCCGCAGGAGGGTGTCGACACGCCGTTCGAGCGGCTCGTTCTCGGTGAGGTCGACCGTCAGAGGCTCTGCCGACACCGGGGGCGGAATCTCGAGCCCGAGGACTTCGGGAAGCCGGGAGAACAGGCCCGGGTCTTTCTGGAAGATGCGGTGCATCGCTTCGTGCGGTGCGCTGACCATGGGTTTCCCATCGGAATCAGGCTGCTGTGGACAGGTCGGTGCGGCGGTCACGGCAGTGGCCGCAATGCCGCGGGCGGAAGGTGTAGCGACGGCGGTCGCAGTCGAGGGCGGAATGACGACCGGACGGGACGGGCGGCGGGTGATGCGTGATCCCGGGTGCCGGGCGGGAAACGGGGACACAGCCGAGCTGCCACGTCCCACTCGTTCAGGGCGGCGGCTCTGCGTGTCTCGCCCTCAGGGACCCTCGGCCGGAAGGTCCGCCCCGGCGGCGCGTCTCGTCTCCGTGGAAGTCGGGGCAATCATATGCCCGACAACCCATGTGATATCCGGCTTAGTTGCTCTAAGTCACCTGAATGAGTGACGAAATATGCCTGACGGCGAGTGGAGCGCGGAGGACTGATGCCCCAGCGGCCAGGTGGCGGCCCTCACCGTGCGAGGGCGAGTTCGGCCCAGACCGCCTTGCGTGAGGCCGGCCCGACGTCGATCCCCCAGCGGTCCGCGAGCGCCTCCACGATCAGCAGACCGTGTCCCGACTCGCCGTCACCGGCCGCCACGACGGTTCCGGGCGACGGAGGCAACCGTTCGCCCCGGGCGTCGGTCACCTCGATCCGGAGGACGGCATCGCGGTGGACCGAGAGGCGCAGCCGGAAGTCCCGCCCCGGCACCCGGCCGTGCAGGACGGCGTTCGCGGCAAGCTCGGCCACGATGTGCGCGGCGGGCTCCGTGGGCAGTCCCCAGTCCCCCAGGTGCGCCGTGGTGAGCAGGCGGGCGAGCCTGGCGCCCCGACGGGTGGGCGAGAGCAGAACGGTGAACTGCCGGGTGGGAGCGGAATGTTCGGTTCGGGTGATTTCTTGGGTCACGTCCCTCAGCGTGACCCCTCCTGCGTACCGTGAGAAGCAATCGGGCGGTTACGTACGGTGATTGTCCCGCCCCTGTCCGATGCTGTCCCGGCTGTCCGGGGTGACTGGCCGGCAAGGACAGCGGTTGGTACGGGAACGGCAGGCGCGTGGGAAGTGGGGTACGGATGAGCGTGGATGAGGTCGTCGCGGCACGCGGTGACGACGGCGGAGCCGACGAGCCCGGCTGGGAGGTCGATCCCGATGACGAGTCGGGCGTCGCCATGGCCGCGACGGTGGGTCGCCAGATCAAGGCCTGGCGGGAGGCGGCAGGTCTGCGTGCCGGGGAGTTCGGGGCCGCGATCGGATACGGGGAGGACCTGGTCTACAAGGTGGAGGGCGGGCGCCGCATCCCCCGCCCGGAGTTCCTGGACAGGGCGGACGAGGTGCTGGGGGCCGACGGCAAGCTGGCTCTGCTGAAGCGGGAGTTGGCGGAGGTCCGGTACCCGAAGAAGGTACGGGACCTGGCGAGGGTGGAGGCTCGGGCCGTCGAGCTCATGGCCTACGGGGACCACAACCTGCACGGCCTGTTGCAGACCGCCGAGTACGCGCGAGCGCTCTTCGAGATGCGACTGCCGGCATACGAGCCCGATGCGATCGAGCACGCAGTCGCCGCGCGGATGGCCAGGCAGGCGATCTTCGAGCGCACTCCGGCTCCCGCTCTCAGTTTCGTACAGGAGGAAGCAACCCTGAGGCGCCCGCTCGGGGGCACAATGGTTCTACGCCGCCAGCTCGAACGCCTCTTGTCCATCGGACAGTTGCGGCAAGTCTCCATCCAGGTCATGCCGATCGCCCGCGAGGAACACGCTGGAATGCAGGGAGAGACGCAGGTGCTGAAGTTCAAGGACGGAACGGCTCTCGGACGCTCGGAAGGGGCGTTCACCGGCCGGGCGGTATCCGACCCGAAACAGCTTCGAATCCTTGAGCTGCGGTATGGCATGATCCGGGCGCAGGCGCTCCCCCCTCGGGAGTCGCTGGCCTTCATCGAGCACCTTCTGGGAGAAACATGATCAGCAAGCTGCCCGCCGAGGGCGATCACGAACTGAAGTGGTACAAGAGCAGCTACAGCAGCAACAGCAGCGAGGCCGACTGCGTCGAGGTCGCCACCACCCGCGGCGCGGTGCAAGTCCGCGACTCCAAGAACGTCCCCGGTCCCCACCTCGGCTTCACGCCCACGACCTGGGAAGCCTTCGTCACGTACGCCTCGGAGAGCTGACGACGGGGTGACCGGCAGTACGGGGCGATGTGACGGCCGAAAGGGCCGGATCCCCCCTCCGGACCCGGCCCGTCGCCTTCCCTGCCACGCCGGCTCAGGCGCCCCGCACCGCCGCCGTGGAGCCGCGCACCACCAGCTCCGGCTGGAACACGTACTCCGTGCGCTGGACGGGGCTGCCGCCGATCTCCTCCAGCAGTGCCCCCACCGCCGCCGCCGCCATCGCCTGGACCGGCTGGCGGACCGTGGTCAGCGGCGGGTCGGTGAAGGCGATGAGCTGGGAGTCGTCGAAGCCCACGACGGAGACGTCGCGCGGGACGTCCAGCCCTCGGCCCCGGGCCGTCCGGACGACGCCCAGCGCCATCAGGTCGCTGCCGCAGACGATGCCGGTGCAGCCCCGGTCGAGCAGGTCGCCCGCCGCAACCTGGCCGCCCTCCACGCCGAACAGCGTCGAGCAGACCATGAGTTCGGCTTCCTCCCGGGACATGCCCAGGACGGAGACGGCCGCCTCGACGAAGCCGTCCCGCTTGCGGCGCGAGGGCACGTAGCGCTGCGGCCCGATCGCCAGACCGATCCGCCGGTGGCCGAGCTCGGCGAGGTGCCCGACGGCCATGCGGACGGCGGCCGTGTCGTCGGGCGAGACGAACGGGGCGCTGATGCGCTCGTTGTAGCCGTTGATCAGGACGAACGGGACGCCGCGGTCGGTGAGGGCGGCGTACCGCGCCGGGTCCGCCGAGGTGTCGGCGTGCAGCCCGGAGAGGAAGACGATCCCGCCGACGCCCCGCTCGACGAGCTGTTCGACGAGCTCGTCCTCGGTGGCGCCGCCGGGCAGCTGGGTGCAGAGCACGGGCGTGTAGCCGTGCCCGGCGAGCACCTGCTCCACGGACTGCGCGAACGCCGGGAAGATCGGGTTGGTGAGCTCGGGGGTCACCAGTCCGATCAGCCCGGCGCTGCGCTGCCGCAGCCGTACGGGACGTTCGTAGCCGAGGATGTCGAGCGCCGCGAGCACCCGCTGGCGCGTGGTGTCCGCGACGCCCGGCTTCCCGTTGAGCACCCGGCTGACGGTGGCCTCGCTGACCGAGGCCTGCCCGGCGATGTCGGAGAGCCGCAGCGCCGGTCCCGTCCTGGGTGCGGGGACGGTCACACCGTCCACCACACCGTGGTGTCGGCGGGCAGCTCGAAGGTGTCGCCGTCGGCGGTGACCGGGGTGCTGGCGATCAGCGGAGTGCCGGGGACGGCCATCCGTACCGGTGCGCCGGTCGTGTTGACGGTGCAGACGAAGCCGGGGCGGCCGAGGGCGAGCACGCCCTCGGGGGCGTCCAGCCACTCCACGTCCGTGCCGGCCCCGAGGCCGAGGTGCTCGCGGCGGGCGGCGATCGCCGCGCGGTACAGCTCCAGGGTGGAACCGTCGCTGCCGGTCTGCGCCTCGACGGACATCTCGCCCCAGCCCGCGGGCTGCGGCAGCCAGCTGCCGCCGTCACCGAAGCCGTACGAGCTGCCCTCGCGGGTCCACGGGATCGGCACCCGGCAGCCGTCGCGGAAGCCGTCCTGGCCCTCGGCGCGGAAGAACGACGGGTCCTGGCGGGCCTCGTCGGGCAGGTCGGTGACGTCCGGCAGGCCGAGCTCCTCGCCCTGGTAGACGTAGGCGGAGCCGGGCAGCGCCAGCATCAGCAGGGTCGCGGCGCGGGCCCTGCGCAGGCCGAGCTCGCGGTCGCCCGCGGTCCGGATCTGGGTGCCCAGGCCCGGGGGGTTGGCGAAGCGGGTGCTGTGCCGGGTGACGTCGTGGTTGGAGAGCACCCAGGTGGCGGGCGCGCCCACCGGACGCATCGCGGCCAGCGAGGAGTCGACGACCTTGCGCAGCTCGGCGGCGTCCCAGTCGGTGGAGAGGTACTGGAAGTTGAAGGCCTGGTGCATCTCGTCGGGACGCACGTAGTTGGCGGTGCGCTCGACGGTGGGCGTCCACGCCTCGGCGACGAGAATACGGTCGCCGGGGTACTCGTCGAGGATGGTGCGCCAGCTGCGGTAGATCGCGTGCACACCGTCCTGGTCGAAGAACGGCATGACATCGTTGCCCAGCAGCTTCAGCTGGTCGTGGGCGCCCAGGTCGGGCAGGCCCTCGGCCTTGACGAGGCCGTGGGCGACGTCGACGCGGAAGCCGTCGACGCCCATGTCGAGCCAGAAGCGCAGGATGGAGCGGAACTCGTCGGCGACGGCCGGGTGCTCCCAGTTGAAGTCGGGCTGCTCCGGCGCGAAGAGGTGCAGGTACCACTCGCCGGGTGTGCCGTCCGGGTCGGTGGTCCGCGTCCAGGCGGGGCCGCCGAAGATGGACTCCCAGTCGTTGGGCGGGAGTTCGCCGTCGGCACCCTTGCCGGGGCGGAAGTGGTACCGCTCGCGCAGGGGGCTGCCGGGCCCCTCGGCGAGGGCGCGCTTGAACCACTCGTGCTGGTCGGAGGAGTGGTTGGGCACCAGGTCGACGATGATGCGCAGGCCCAGGCCGTGGGCCTCGCGGATCAGCGCGTCGGCGTCCAGGAGGGTGCCGAACATCGGATCGATGGCCCGGTAGTCGGCGACGTCGTAGCCGGCGTCGGCCTGGGGTGAGGCGTAGAAGGGGCTGAGCCAGACGGCGTCGACACCGAGGTCCCTGAGGTACGGGAGGCGCGCGGTGACGCCCGCGAGATCGCCCATGCCGTCGCCGTTGCCGTCGGCGAAGCTGCGCGGATAGACCTGGTAGATCACCGCGTCCTGCCACCAGCCGGTGCGGTGTCCCGGGGTGTCGTCGGACGTGCCGGTGGAGGGGGCAGCGAGGTGCTGGGTCATGTCGTCCCTGGGGTGTCTGGGTGGGGAGCGGCGCCGGGACCGGGTCGGGGATCCGGCGCCGCCGTGACGGGTGCGTTCAGTCGTGCGGGACTGGGGTCCTGGGCGGGTCAGCCCTTGACGGCTCCGGCGGACATGCCGGTGACCAGGTGCTTCTGCGCGAACAGGAAGACCAGGGCGGCCGGGATCGCGATCAGCACGGACGCCGCGGTCATCGGGCCCCACTGGGCTCCGTACTGGTTGACGAACTTCTGCAGTCCGCCGGCCAGCGTGAGGTTCTCGTCCCCGACCATGAAGGCGGAGGCGTACGCCACCTCGCCCCAGGCGGTGATGAAGGAGTAGAAGGCGGTGACGGCGAGGCCGGGCTTGGCCAGCGGCAGGATCAGCCGCCAGAACGTGCCGAACGGGGTGAGGCCGTCGACCTGTCCCGACTCGTCGATCTCGCGCGGGATCGTGTCGAAGAAGCCCTTCATCATCCAGGCGCAGAACGGCACGGAGATGGTGAGGTAGGTGATCACGAGGCCGGCCGGCTGGTTGAGCAGCCCGATGCTCGACATGATGTTGTAGATCGGCACGATGAGGACGGCGACCGGGAACATCTGGGTGATCAGCAGCGTCCACATCAGGCCGCGCTTGCCGGGGAAGCGGAAGCGGCTGACGGCGTAGCCGGTGGTGGCGGAGACGAAGACGCCGATGACGGTGGAGAGCCCCGCGACGACGACGGAGTTCCCGAACCAGCTCAGGAACTCGGTGTCCCTGATCAGGTTCGTGTAGTTCTCGAACGTCGTCTCCCTGAAGAAGTCCGTCGTCGTGGCGAACTTGGCGGGCTTCAGCGAGGTGAGCAGGACCCACAGCACCGGGAAGACCGCGATCACCGAGGCGATGAACAGGGTGAGGTGCAGGGCCACGGAGGCGGCCGGGGAACGGTCGCCGCGCAGCCGGGCCTTGGGCTTGCGGGCGCTGTGGCGGGCGGTGGTCGCCGTTGCGGTGGTCACCAGTTGTCTCCCTGCGTGCGGAGCACTCGCCGGTACACCATGGCGAAGAGCATCAGGAGTACGAGGATCAGCACGCCCCAGGTGGAGGACTGCGCGAAGTCGCGCGGGCTGATCTCGAAGGAGAATTTGTACGCCTGGGTGACCAGGATCTGGGTGGCCTCACCGGGTCCGCCGCGGGTCAGCAGGAAGATCACCGGGAACATGTTGAAGGTCCAGATGGTGGAGAGCAGGATCACCGTGGTGGACACCGGGCGCAGTCCGGGAAGCGTGATGTGGCGGAAGCGCTGCCAGGCGGTGGCGCCGTCCATCTCCGCGGCCTCGTACTGCTCCGAGGGGATCGACTGCAGCCCGCCGAGCAGGGCGACCATCATGAACGGGACGCCGAGCCAGACGTTGACGGCGATGACGGAGAACTTCGCCCAGGTCGGGTCGTTCAGCCACGGTATGCCGTCGATGCCGGCGCCACCGAGGATCTTGTTGAGCAGGCCGCGGTCCTCGTTGTAGAGGAAGCGCCAGGCGAAGACCGAGACGAAACCGGGGATGGCCCAGGGCAGGATGAGGGCCATGCGGTAGGCGGAGCGTCCGGCGATGCGGCGGTTGAGGATGTTGGCGAGGCCCATGCCCAGGCAGAACGTGATGCCCACGCAGGAGACCGTCCACACCAGGGTCCAGCCGAGCGTGCCGAGGAACTGGGTACCCGTCAGCGCGTCGACGTAGTTGTCGACGCCCACGAACGAGTAGGTGGCGGGCAGTTCGTTGACACCGATGGACCGTGCGACGTTGCGCTCATTGGCGTCGGTCAGCGACAGGTAGATGCCGCGGACCAGCGGATAGCCGATGATCACGCCGATCACGATCACGACCGGGGCGACCATGGCCCAGGCGTACCAGTGCACCGACATGGCCCGTCGGAGCCTGCTCGGCGGCGGGGGGTTACCAGTACCGCGGCTGGGGCCGCGGGCGACGTCGTCGCCCGCGGCCTTCGCCACCGACTGGCTGGTGTGGACAGCCATCAGTCGGCCTGCCTTCCTGAGTTACTTCCAGCCCTTGAGGAGCTTGCGGTAGGAGTCGCCGGTCGCCGAGGCGGCCTTCTCCGGCGTGGTCTGGCCGGTGAGGACCTTGGTGTACTCGGTGACGAGCGGCGCGAAGAGGCTGCCGGTCTCCGGGATCCAGGGGCGCTCGACGGCGGTCTCGACGACGGGCTTGAAGAACTGGACGATCTCGCTGTCCACGGCCGCCTGCTTGGAGTAGGCCGACGTGCGGGTCGGAAGCAGGTTCAGCTCACCGGCGGTCTGCGCCTGGGTCTCCACCGACGTCATGTACTCGACGAAGGCGTAGGAGGCCTCGAGGTTCTTGGAGCCCGCGTAGACGCCGAGGTTGTGGCCGCCCTGCGGGGCGCCCTGTCCGGCGGAACCGGCCGGCACCGGGGAGATGCCCAGGTTCGCCTTGTCGGCGAACTCCTTGCCGGCCAGGGTGTCGGCGACGGCCCACGGGCCGTTGATCATCATGGCGACCTTGCCGTCCTTGAACGACGACTGCATGTTCTCCCAGCCGTCGGTGGCGTCGGTCTTGGCGGCGCCGGAGTCGACGAGGTCCTTGACGGTCTTGAAGGCCTTGACGCCCTCGGGCTTGTCCACCGTGACGGTCTTGGAGGAGGCGTCGACCAGGTCGCCGCCCTCGCCGTACAGGAAGGAGAGGAACCAGTAGGCGTCGTCGCCGCGGAGGTAGAGGCCGGTCTTGCCGGTCTTCTCCTTGATCGTCTTGGAGACGGTCTTCAGGTCACCGATGTTCTTCGGGACCTCGACACCGGCGTCCTTGAAGATCTTCTTGTTGTAGAAGATGCCCATGGAGTCGATGACCTGCGGGACCGCGTAGGTCTTGCCGTTGTACTTCGTCGAGGCGGCGGCCTGCTCCAGGAAGTCGCCCTCGTCCTTCAGCGCCGAGGTGCCGTCCAGCGGCGCGAGGTAGCCGAGGTCCGCGAACTCGGGGGTCCAGGCGACCTCGGAGCGGATGACGTCGGGGGCGCCGGCGCCGGCCTGGGCGGCGTTCTTGAACTTGTTCTGCGCCTCACCGAAGGGCACGTTGACGTACTTGACGTCGACCTTCGGGTGCTTCTTCTCGAAGCCCTCGGCGATCTTCTTGAAGACCTTGTCCTCGCTGCCGACCGTCGAGGTGTCCCACCAGGTCACCGTGCCGGAGAGCTCGCCCGAGCTCTTGCCGCCGCCGGACTCGTCGTCGCTGCCGCAGGCGGTCGCCGCGAGCGCCAGGGCCGCGACCAGGGCGGTGGCCGTTATGCCACGTCGCATCTGAACTCCTTCAACTGCCGTACCGCTCCGTCGCGGCGCCGGGTCGACGTGAACGTAACAAGGATGAAAGACGACCGAAAGACTTTGCGGAAGATTTCTGCAAGCACCGCTGATCGTTACATTGGCGTGTCCTCAAGGTTGCCGTCAAGCCTCTTGACGAAGACCCCGCGACCCTGTCCGCAGCAGGCCAGGCGCCTGTTTTCGGCGGTACGACGATCCGAGGAGCAAGGACGGGAAGCACCCGCAAGGCATTGCAAGATGTTGCCGCCGGGGTTGCGGCGACCTCCGGGATTCGGACCGTGAGCCACGGATACAGCGCGTGGTGGGCAATCCGACAGGCGCCCGGTACAGTCCACTCACATGACCGCACGGCTTGCCGATATCGCAACTCAGGCGGGGGTCAGCGAAGCGACGGTCAGCCGTGTACTGAACGGCAAGCCCGGTGTCGCGGCGGCCACCCGCGAATCAGTCCTGGCGGCACTCGACGTCCTCGGCTACGAACGTCCGGTGCGGCTGCGCAGGCGCAGCGCCGGACTCGTCGGGCTGATCACGCCCGAGCTGGAGAACCCGATCTTCCCCGCCCTCGCCCAGGTCATCGGCCAGGCGCTGACGCGGCAGGGCTACACACCGGTGCTGGCGACCCAGACACCCGGGGGCTCCACGGAGGACGAGCTCACCGAGATGCTGGTGGACCGCGGCGTCTCGGGCATCATCTTCGTCTCGGGTCTGCACGCCGACACCTCCGCCGACATGCAGCGCTACGAGCAACTGCGTGCCCAGGGTGTGCCCTTCGTGCTGGTCAACGGCTTCTCCCCGCACGTGCAGGCGCCGTTCATCTCCCCCGACGACCGGGCCGCGATGCGGCTCGCGGTGACGCACCTGGTGGCGCTCGGGCACCAGCGCATCGGACTCGCGGTCGGCCCCAAGCGCTTCGTACCGGTGCTGCGCAAGATCGAGGGCTTCCACGCCACGATGCAGGAGCAGCTGGGTCTCAGCGCGGACGCGGTGGAGGAGCTGATCCAGCACTCGCTGTACACGCTGGAGGGCGGCCAGGCGGCGGCCTCGGCGCTGATGGAGCGCGGCTGCACGGCGGTGGTCTGCGCGAGCGACATGATGGCGCTCGGGGCGATCCGGGCGGCCCGCCGGCTGTCGAGGGACGTGCCGCGCGACCTCTCGGTGGTCGGGTACGACGACTCCCCGCTCATAGCGTTCACCGATCCGCCTCTGACCACGATCCGGCAGCCGGTGACTGCCATGGGGCAGGCCGCGGTGCGCACCCTGCTGGAGGAGATCGGCGGTACGCCCGCCCCGCACAGCGAATTCGTCTTCATGCCCGAACTGGTCGTGCGCGGCTCGACGGCCGCCGGACCGGGCACGTCTCCGGGGCCCGGGTCACGCCGGTAAGGTACAGAACGTGCGGCCGGAACCCGACCGGAGGATCATCGGGCACACGGACACGAATCTGGCAGACTCTGCGCCCATGGGTGAATCGCTTGTGACTACACAGGAAGACCGCACGGCGGTCACCCCGTCACCCCGCACGGACGAAGCGGCGGCCGCCGACCGTCCGGCGCTCCGCCCCCGGTGGTCCGGACGACTCGGCTCCCTGCGCTCCCCGCGCCGTCCGCGCCTGTGGTTCGAGATCCTGCTCATCGCGGTCAGTTACTGGCTCTACTCGCTGGTGCGCAACGCCGTTCCCGAGCAGAAGGCGGCGGCCCTGCGCAACGCCGACCTCATCTGGTCCCTGGAGCACGGCATGGGGCTGGCCTTCGAGGAGTCCGTCAACCACGCGGTCAACTCGGTGACATGGCTGATCGTGTCCATGAACTACTACTACGCGACGCTGCACTTCGTCGTCACCATCGGTGTGCTCGTGTGGCTGTTCCGTCGCCATCCGGGCCGTTACGCGCCGGCCCGTCTGATCCTCTTCGCGACCACGGCGGTCGCGCTGCTCGGCTACTACCTGTTCCCGCTGGCCCCTCCCCGCCTGATGCGGGGGGAGAGCTTCGTCGACACGGTCATGCTGCACCAGACCTGGGGGTCGATGGCCTCGGGCAACTTCAAGCACATGTCGAACCAGTACGCGGCGATGCCGTCGATGCACATCGGCTGGTCCCTGTGGTGCGGTCTGACCATATGCGCCCTGGCGACCGCCCCCTGGGCGCGGATCCTGGGCCTGCTCTACCCGTTCGCCACGCTGATCGTGATCGTGTCGACCGCGAACCACTTCTGGCTGGACGCGGTGGGCGGCATGGCCTGCCTGGCGTTCGGCTACGCGCTGTCGTACGCCTGGTACGGCGCGCTGCCGCACCGCCTGCCGAAGGTGGTGCCACGCTCCGCCCGGCAGGGCCGCCTGCGGGCCCTGCTCCCGGGCCCTGCGGCTCCCTCCGGGCGACCGGAGCCGGACCGGACCGACCGTACTGCGGCTCCCTCCGGGCGACCGGAGCCGGACCGGACCGACCACGCCGCGGCACCCGAACCGGACCCGCACCTGCGCGCCGCGGCACCCGAAGAGGGCCGGCCGCCCGCCGCCTGAGCGGTCTCCCGGGTCACCTCACCCCGCCGCCCCGTAGAACCGCTCCTCCACCACCGCCCGCGCCCGCCGGGTGATGCGCCGGTAGTCGTCCAGCATGTCCCCGACGTGCCCCGGCTCGTACCCGAGGTAGCGCCCCACGGCCGTCAGCTCGCGCGGGTTCGTGGGGAAGGTGTCCCCCGGCCGCCCCCGTACCAGCATCACCGCGTTCCGCACGCGGGTGGCCAGCACCCACGCCTCGTCCAGCGTCTGGGCCTCCTCCACCGGGACGAGCCCCGCCGCGCAGGCCGCGGCGAGCGCCTCACGCGTACGCGTCGTCCGCAGTCCCGGCTCCGCCCACCCGTGCTGCATCTGCATCAGCTGCACCGTCCACTCGACGTCGCTCAGGCCGCCCCGCCCGAGCTTGGTGTGGAGCGTGGGGTCGGCGCCCCGCGGCATCCGCTCGGACTCCATCCGCGCCTTGAGCCGCCGGATCTCGCGTACCGCGTCCTCCCGCAGCCCCTCCACCGGATACCGCAGCGGGTCGATCAGCTCGACGAACGCCCGCCCGAGCTCCTCGTCCCCCGCCATCGGCTCCGCCCGCAGGAGCGCCTGGCTCTCCCACACCAGCCCCCAGCGCCGGTAGTACGCCGCGTACGACTTCAGCGTGCGCACCAGCGGCCCGCTCCTGCCCTCCGGCCGCAGATCGGCGTCGATCAGCAGGGGCGGGTCGGCCGACGGCAGCTCCAGCAGCCTGCGCATCTCCGTGATGACCGTGTTCGCTGCCCGGGCCGCCTCCTCGTCGCTCACGCCCTCACGGGGCGCGTGCACGAACAGGACGTCCGCGTCGGAGCCGTAACTCAGCTCGTGCCCGCCGAAGCGACCCATGCCGATGACGGCGAACCGGGTCGGCAGGGTGTCGCCCCAGCGGGCGCGTACGGCCGCGCGCAGTGCCCCGGACAGGGTGGCGGCGTTCAGGTCGGTGACCGCGGAGCCGACCCGGTCCACCAGGGCCCCCGGATCGGATTCGGCCGGACTCTCCTCGGTGCCGTACGAGCCGATCAGGTCGGCCGCCGCCGTACGGAAGAGTTCCCGCCGTCGCACCCCGCGCGCCACCGTGACGGCCGCCTCCGCTCCCGGCGCCCGGCTCACGGCGGCCAGTACCTCCTGCTCCAGGTGCGCGCGGTCGCGGGGCCGCAGCCCCTCCGGGGCTCCGAGGATGGCCACGGCCTCCGGAGCGCGCATGAGCAGGTCGGGGGCGAGCCGGCCGGCGGACAGGACGCGGGCGAGGTTCTCCGCCGCCGCGCCCTCGTCGCGCAGGAGCCGCAGGTACCAGGGGGTCTTCCCGAGCGCGTCGGAGACCTGCCGGAAGCCGAGGAGTCCGGCGTCCGGGTCGGCGGAGTCGGCGAACCAGCCGAGCAGCACCGGCAGCAGCGTGCGCTGGATGGCCGCCTTGCGGGACACCCCGGAGGACAGGGCCTCCAGGTGCCGCAGCGCGGCGGCGGGGTCGGCGTAGCCCAGTGCCTCCAGCCGGACGACGGCGGCCTTCGGGCTGAGCCGGCTCTCGCCGGGGGCCAGCTGCGCCACGGCGTCCAGCAGCGGCCGGTAGAACAGCTTCTCGTGCAGTCTCCGCACCACGGAGGCGTGCCGCCGCCACGCCCTGTTGAGCTCGGCGACCGGATCCGTGCGCAGCCCCAGCGAGCGCCCCAGGCGCCGCAGGTCCGGTTCGTCCTCGGGCACCAGGTGGGTGCGGCGCAGCCGGTAGAGCTGGATGCGGTGCTCCATGGCGCGCAGGAAGCGGTAGGCCTCGTCCAGCTGCGCCGCGTCGGCCCGCCCGATGTACCCGCCGTCGGCGAGCGCCCGCAGGGCCTCCAGTGTGGAGCCGGAGTGCAGCGTGCTGTCGCTGCGCCCGTGGACGAGCTGGAGGAGCTGTACGGCGAACTCGACGTCCCGGAGCCCGCCGGGGCCGAGTTTGAGCTCCCGGTCGACGCGGTCGACGGGGATGTTGTCCACGACGCGCCGCCGCATCTTCTGCACGTCGCCGACGAAGTTCTCCCGGTCGGCGGCCTGCCAGACGAGGGGGGCGACGGCCTCGGCGTACTCCGCGCCGAGCGCCCGGTCCCCGGCGACCGGGCGGGCCTTGAGCAGGGCCTGGAACTCCCAGGTCTTGGCCCAGCGCTGGTAGTAGGCGAGGTGCGAGGACAGGGTGCGTACGAGCGGTCCGTTGCGGCCCTCGGGGCGGAGGTTGGCGTCGACGGGCCAGATCGTGCCCTCGACGGTGGTGTCGGAGCAGATCCGCATCATGTGGGCGGCGAGCCGGGTGGCGGCCTGCAGGGCGGCACTCTCCTCCGACCCTTCGGCGGGCTCGCCCACGAAGATCACGTCGACGTCGGAGACGTAGTTCAGCTCGTGCCCCCCGCACTTGCCCATGGCGATGACGGCGAGCCGGCACAGCGCGGCGTCGGCGGGGGCGGCGGCGGACGCGATCGCGAGCGCCGAGCGCAGCGTGGCCGTCGCCAGGTCGGCCAGCTCGGCGGCGACCTGGGCGACATCGGTCGTCCCGCACACGTCCCGGGCCGCTATCGAGAGCAGGGACCGGCGGTAGGCGGCCCGCAACGCGTCCGGGTCGTCCGCGCCGGCGAGCATGTGCTCGAACTCCGGGACCCCGGGGTGGAGGTCGGTGGCCTCGTACGTGACGAGTGCCTGCCAGTCGCGCGGGTGCCGCGCCAGATGGTCCCCGAGGGCCTCGGAGGCACCGAGGACGCCGAGGAGCCGGTCGCGCAGCGGCTTGGCGGTGACCAGGGTGTCCAGCAGGACCTGCCGCTCGTCGGCCTCCTCGGCCTCGACGAGCCGGACCAGCCCGCGCAGGGCGAGGTCGGGGTCGGCGGTCGCCCCCAGCGCGTCGAGGAGGACGGAGTCGGACCGTACGGACGACAGCGCGGGCAGCTCCAGCAGCTGCTCGGCGGCGGACGGGTCGGTGAAACCGTGCCGCAGCAGGCGGGTGAACGTACTGCTCCTGCGTCCCGGCACCGTCGTCATCCCACGTTCTCCTGCCCGCCCGCCTCGCACATCCGGTCTTCGAAGCTTAAAGGGCGGCGATGAATCCGGAGCGGCGGCGCAGTCACCACTTCCCGGGCACGATGGCCTGGAACGCATACGCACCGCACCACGAGGAGGCCCGTCATGGCGGACGGAGACCGGGACACCACGCCCGACACCGCTCTGGACCCGCACTACAGCGGTGTGGACGCCACCGCCCGCCCGTGGGCGGAGGGGGTCGCGGTGCTGGAGGGTGCGGAGCTGTACTGGCTGTCCACGGTCCGCCCCGACGGCCGCCCCCACGTCACGCCGCTGATCGGGTTGTGGGCGCGGGGCGCGCTGCACTTCTGTACGGGCCCGGCGGAGCGCAAGGCGCGGAATCTGGCCGCCAACCCGGAGGTGGTCCTGACCACCGGGGTCAACAGGCTGGACAAGGGCCTCGACGTGGTGGTCGAGGGCCGGGCGGTGAGGGTGGCGGACGAAGAACGGCTGATCGCCCTGGCCGAGGGCTGGGAGGCCAAGTACGGAAGCGACTGGCACTTCGGCGTCACCGACGGCATGTTCTCCAACGGGGCCGGGGGCCGTGCGCTGGTCTTCGCGGTGGCCCCGCGCACGGCCTTCGGATTCGCCAAGGGCGACCCGTTCGGTCAGACCCGCTGGCGCTTCACGGACAGCGGGGGCGCGTCCCGATGACGACGGTCGCGTACAGCTCCGCCGAGACGACAACGCGCGGATCGAGTCCGCTGCCGCCCACCGTCTCCCGGGCGCGTTCCGCCTGACGCTCGCTCGTCTCGACGAGCAGGCTGCCGCCGGGCGCCAGCCAGCCGGGCGCCTCGGCGGCCACTCTGCGCAGGACGTCCAGCCCGTCGCCGCCGCCGTCGAGTGCCACCCGGGGCTCGTGGACGCGCGCCTCGGCGGGCAGCAGGCCGACGTCCTCGGTGGGTACGTAGGGCACGTTGGCGAGCAGGACGTCGATGCGGCCGCGGAGCGCGGCGGGCAACGGGGCGAACAGGTCCCCCTCGTACACCGTCCCGAGCGCGCCCACGTTGCGCCGCGCGCACCGCACGGCCGCGGGTTCGACGTCGGCGGAGTGGAGTTCGGCCCGGGGCAGCACCGACACCAGGGCCACTCCCAGCGCCCCCGAGCCGCAGCACAGGTCGACGACCACCGCACCGGCGGGGGCGAGCGCCGCGGCCTGCGCGACAAGGAATTCGGTACGGCGCCGCGGTACGAAGACGCCTGGGTCCACCGTGATGCGCATGCCGCTGAACTCCGCCCATCCCAGGACGTGTTCGAGCGGCAGTCCGGCGGCGCGGCGTTCGACCATGGCGGCGAGCTCGGCGGGGCCGGTGGCGGTGGACAGGAGGAGTTCCGCCTCGTCCTCGGCGAAGACGCAGCCGGCGGCGCGGAGGGTGGTGACGATCGAGGCGGCGGTGAACGGTGGGGTCGACGGTGTCATGCGGCGGAAGCCTTTCGGGGAAACCGAGGGCGCTCCGCGGTCGCTTACGCCGTGTCGGCCACGCGACGGCGAGGGCTGAGCACCCGTGCTGATACAGCGGTAATGGGTCTCACCTCCTGGGTCGGTCCCGTTCTCGGGAAGCGGCACACTACCAGAGCGGTTCGGGGCGTTCCCGTGCGTGGGCACCCCGCCGCGAACGGGCCCGGGCCGGGTCCGACCGGGGTCCGGGGTCCGCGTCGAGCGCGTCCCGGCGCGAACCCTGGCGGCCTGCCGGGCTCCTGACGCCGGCGGAGGGAAGGACCAGCGGCTCGGGCATCGCGTCGGCCCGCGGCCGGTCCTCGAGTCCACGGCCGGCACGGGCCGGGGCGGTCGTCGCCGTACGGCGGTGGTGCACCCGACGGGGCCGGTCCTCGTGCGGCGCCGGTGCGCGCTCGCGCAGGGCCGGTCGCGGTGGCAATGTCACACCGGGGGCGGCTGCTCCGTCCTGAGGGGGTGTGGGGCGCTCCGCCCGGGAGCGCCCACCGTCCGAAGGGACCGAACGACCATGAGCACGATCCTGGTCACCGGCGGAACCGGAACGCTCGGCCGCCTCGTCACCGAGCGGCTGCGGGCCCAGGGGCACCAGGCCCGGGTCCTCAGCAGGCACGCGCAGCCGTACGCCGTCGATCTGCGGCAGGGCGGCCCGGTCCTGGAGGCCGCCGTCGAGGGCGTGGACACGGTCGTGCACTGTGCGAGCGGACCGCGCGGGGGCGACGAGGAGGCGGCCGCCCACCTGATCGCGGCGGCGCGGCGGGCAGGGGTGGGCCATCTCGTCCACATCTCCATCGTCGGCGTCGACCGGGTGCCTTTCGGCTACTACCGGGCGAAGCTGGCCGTGGAGCGGATGGTCGAGGAGTCGGGGCTCGGCTGGACGGTCCTGCGGGCCACCCAGTTCCACGACCTGGTCGCCACGGTCCTGGGGAGCCTGGCCAAGCTACCGGTACTCCTGCTCCCGGCGGGCGTCAGCGACCAGCCCGTGGAGGCGTCCGAGGTCGCCGACCGACTGGCCGCGCTGGCGACGGGCGCACCCGCGGGCCGGGTGGAGGATCTGGGCGGCCCGGAGGTGCGGACCTTCCCGGAGCTGGCCCACGCCTATCTCGCCGCCACCGGACGCAGGCGACGCGTGGTGAGCGTGCCCCTGTTCGGCAAGGCGTACCGGAGCTTCCGCGCCGGGGGCCACCTCACCCCGGCACACGCGGTGGGCACGGGCACGTTCGAGGAGTACCTGACGGCCCGTACCGGCTCCGGCGCGGACGGAGGGGGCCTCGGCGGGGCTGCCGGGCGCGGGCGGTAGGTGGACGGCCGGGGGCGGCCTCCGCACGGCGGTGGCAGCGAGACGGACGGGCGGCCTCCCGGCGCCGTCACCTACCGCCTTCTCCGTCACCGCCACCGTCTCCCCCGCCCCCTCACCGCTGCCGTCTCCCCCGCCCCCTCGGTCACCGCTACCGTCACCGCCGCCTTCTCCGTCACCGCTGCCGCTGCCGCTGCCGTGCGGCCGTCTCCCCCGTCGTCGCCCTCACCGTGTCAGGACGTAACAGGTCACGACCGGCTCGGCGCCGACTCCCCAGCGGCCTTCGCCCGGCCAGGTGTACCAGTAGTGGTCCTTCTTCGCGCCCTCGGCGGTCCAGGCCGCGGGGGCCGACCCGTACGCCTCGTCGCAGGCCGCCCTCGCCATCCGCTTCGCCTTCCTGTCCCCCGGATAGCGGGCCCCGAAGGCCTCGTGGGCGTAGACGCGTGCCTCGTGGGGCCCGGCGCAGGGTACGGAGACGACCATGTCGAGGATGCGGGTGCCCGTCGTGAGGTCGGCGCACGCACCCTCCGCCACCTCGCCGACGGCCGTGGTGGCCTTCTTCGCGTCGAGCGTCCGCTCCGAGGGGGCGGGCATGGCCGGTTCCGAGGCCCCGAAGCCACCCAGGGTCAGGACGGCGCGCAGCCCCGTCGTCCCGGCGAGGGCGCTGTCCTTCCTGTCGAGCAGGGCGGACAAGTCCGCCTCGGCCCGTGTGATGCGGCCTTCGGCGTCAGCCGACAGACCCAGCGTCACGGGAGTAGCCGTGCCGTTCGGATCGATGTCACTGGTCAGCTCGGCACGCAGGTCCTTGGAGAACATGCGCAGGGCGTTGAAAGCGGTGAGCTTCGCCCGGTAGGTCCGGCCACCGTCACCGGCCGGGGACTCCTTCACGTCCTGGACGCCGCTCACGGTCTCCAGAAGCGTGCCGCCGAAGGCGGATTCGGCCCCGCGCAGCACATCGATGGCGTCGTCACCGCCGAAGGCCGCCGACGCCCCTGCGTAGCTCAGCCAGTACCCGGCCTCCCCGGCGCGCAGCCGGATGGTGTCCGGCTCGACCGCAACGCGTACCCCGGCCGGGGATCGGCCGGCGCCGAGCCGCGTACCGAGCAGTGCGTCCTTGGCCTCCTCCGGCAGGCCCTCGGCCAGTGTCCAGGCGATCGAGCCGGCGGCACGGCCGCCGGGAAAGTCGACGCGTCCCGTCGACGTCTGCACCGTGTCCCCGTCCGGCGAGGTGAACGTCAGGGACTGCGTGAAGCGCGCGGTGCGCGCGGCCTGCGTGGCGAGCAGCGCCTGGCGGGGCTGCTGCTCGACCGGTACGTCGAAGACGGGGTGGGCCTGCTTCTCGTCCGCCGCGCCGACCGTGCAGGCGCTCAGCAACAGACAGACCGCGCCGACAACGGCGCGCAGGGGGTGGAGCTGGCTTCTGGTCACGCCGGTTCGACCCCGCTCCCGCCGGATCGGTTGCCCTGCCGCGTATAACGGAACGGCCACCCGGCCCGAGGCCGCGCCGAGGGCCGCCCCGCAGTGCCCGAAGGACCGACGCGCGGCGTCCTCGGTCGTCGAGGGGCCGCGGCGGGTGGCTGGATCGAGGCTGCCGTGGATCACGGCGCTGACCTAAACTGAGGCGCCCACGCGCCGGAACGCGTGGGCACACGGGGGAGGTTGACGATGGTGAACGAGGACGTCGGACTTGCGGCAGCTCTCGACGCGATCCGGGCCGAGCTGGCCACCGCGGCGAGGCAGGCCGAGGGCGATCCCGTACGCCTTCTCGTCTCGTCGATCGAGCTCGAACTCCAGACGACGATCACCCGCTCGGACGAGAAGAACGGCGGAGTGAAGATCCACGTGATCTCCGGGGGGCTCAAGCGGGCCGAGTCCGAGTCCGCGGTGCAGACCATTCGCCTCACTCTCGACGCCGTCACGGACAGTGGCGGCCAGGTGAAGACATCCGACCGGGTGTCGAGCCGACCGCGCTGACGCCCTCGTCCGCCCATGCCGCCCAAGAGCGTGCTGGCCCCGTCCCGCGTCTGCCAGGTGTACGACGAGCACACCAAGGCGTTCGGTACGGGCTACCGCATCGCCACCCGTCTGATCCTCACGGCGCACCACGTGGTCGAAGACGCCGCCCGGTGCACGGTTCGGCTGAGCGGCCGGGGGTGGGACCCGGTGGAACGCGTCTGGTACGACGAACAGCGGGACCTGGCACTGATGAAGTTCCTCGAGGAGCCGCCCGACGTGGTCGAGCCGGTCGGCCTGGGCCGGCTCCATGCCACGTACGGCATCGACCGTGTGAGGATCCGGAGCCTTGGATTCCCCCACTTCGTGGAGTTCAGGCAGGACGACGGCGGTGTGCCGCTGCGCCCTCCGCACCAGGTGGAGGGACACCTCAGCCCAGGCAGCGTCATGGACGGTGACCGCAGGCGCGTCACCCTCGACGACGCACCCGCCTACTGGGGTCCCGAGGAACATTGGACGGGAATGTCCGGGGCCCCGGTGTTCGGGATCGATTCCGGACTTCTCCTGGGCGTCTTCGAACTGCATCTGGCGAGGACCGGACCCGGCATGCACGAGGTCAGGGGCTTCGCCGACTTCACGGATCCGGAGTGGGAGCGCCACCTCGGCAAGGCAGGCGTCCAGCTGCCACCCGAGCCCTTGCTGCCCGACGGCTGGGACCGCACCCACGGCAACGTACTGGCCACCCACCGGACACTTCCCGTCCTCAGCTCCGACCACCCGCCGTTCGTCACCCCGGAGAAGCAGGAGGGCAAGCTGCGCACTCCGGGAGAGATCCTCGACTGGCTCACCCGCGCAGTCGGGCCGCCACTGGGGCGGCGCACCTTCCGACAACCCCCGGCGATTCTGCTCGTCGGCCCTCCCGGCTGCGGAAAGAGCCGCACCTGCGTAGAGGTCGCGGAAGCGGCGGCCGCGTCCGACGACGGCTGGACGGTGATCCATCTCACCGGGGCCACGAGTCTTGACGAGCTGGAGGAGACCGTCGAGGCCCTTCCCACCCAGGTGCTGCTCGTTCTCGACGACCTGGACCGTGTCACCCTTCCGCCGCACGGCAGCTTCGGCAGCCTGCTGACCCGGATGGAACAGACGGGGACGCGCCTGGCTCTGCTCGCCTCCACCCGGCCGCGCTGGTTGGACCGGGACGACAACGCGCACAGAACCATGGTGTTCAACAGGGTCCAGATCCCGGCGGACCCCGGGCACCAGGCCCGCATCCAGGCCGCGGTGTTCGAGCAGTTCGCGCCGAGGGCCCTGAAGGAGCTGGGTCGCAGAGAGCTCGCGTCGCGTTGCGGCCTTCAGCCGGCCATCGCCGCGATGCTCGCACAGTTCTACGAGGAACTCCTCGAGCAGGAGCAGCACGTGGGCACCGCGGGCACGGCGATGGGGACAACGGGCAGCGAGTTCGCCACATGGGTCGACGCCCTGTTACGCCAGGCCGACCTGCGGACTCCGCGCGACAAGAGCATGACCAGCACGCCATCCCCGCCCGGGCGGCGGTATGTCGCGTGCGCGGCCGTGCTCGCGACCGTACCGCTGCCGGAGAGTGAGGCGCTCCACTGCGAGACACGGCTACTGGACCCGACCGACGAGATGCACTTGATCGAACGGCTGCACGACTGGGGTCTGCTGCACCGTTACGGCGACCAGGTGCGGACCGTCCATGACTCGATCGCCGACGAGTACCTGCGCCATATCCTGTTCGACGACGACACCGACACCGCACGCCTGCGCCAGGGCGTCTTCGAGCAGGTGCTCGACGCCGGCCGGTTCTCCGACACGCATATGCGCAACCTGATCCGCACTATGGAACGGCTGTACGACACCTTCCCGCCCGAGGACGGGCGCGCGAGGGCGCTGATCGAAGGCGTCCAGCAGTGGTGGCGGAACAGGGCTGACGACATCACGGTCTGGCTCACGGGGCACGCCTCGGCCGGCACCCTGCTCGCGCTGCTCGCCGACGACCTCTGGCAGCCCTCGGACGAAGCCCGCCGGCGGGGCATCGTGGAGTCGTGGCTGATCCGGAACGGCCTCACCGGCCGGGCCTGGCAGGTACTCGCCAGCAACCGTGCGCACGACATCCTGCCGGCCGACGTCCTGAGGTCGTTCTCCCTCTCCTGGGTGGCCAAACACCACACGTCGCGAGACTCCTACGTGTTGCTCAACCATCTGCTGCGGGATCCGGCCACCGAACCACCGCTGTACGACGGGCTCGTCAGGATGGCCGGGAGATGGCTCACCGAGCACGGGCTGACGCGTCACGCGCCGTTCATCCTGAGCGCGCTGCTGAGTCCTGCGGGGCAGCCGCCTCCGGCGGACCGTGCGCAGGTACTGCTGCAGGCGGCGGTCCACTGGCTCGAGAACCGGAGAACGACGGAGGCGACCTTTCTCGTCAAGTCGCTCCTGGACCGGAACGGGCTGCGGGGCCAGGCGCTGCACGACGCGGTGGACATCCTGCTCGACGATTACACCGCCCCTGACGCACTCTCCACGAGCTACATCCTTCCGCCTCTGCTCGAGCGGATGCGCGTCTGCGGGGATCTCCGGCCGGATCAGAGCAAAGAGGTGTTCTCACGCGCCTTCGCCTGGCTCTCCCACCACGGCGAGACACCGGCCGCGGGGCATGTGCTGGCGGCACTGGTAGCAGCGCCGATCCCCTACGACAAGACCGCGCACCGGGCCCTGCATCTGGCACTCATCTGGTTGCGCGACAACCCCACGGACCCTCAGGGCGGAAGGCTCCACTCCAGCGTCCTGAAAACCCGCATCAAGCTGACCGACGACGACTGGGACTGCCTCAGGGAACTGACCCCGGAGTGGCTGAAGACACAGGGTACGGAACACCTTTCGTGGCCTTCGGTGTTCGCCGGGGCGGTACGCAGGAGGATCCTGGAGGGCGAGGACCTCCGCGCCCTGGCTTCCGCCGCCCTGGATCTGTACGAGAGGGATCCGCTGCCCTCGGGGGTCCGCAACCTGGTGCAGCCGCTGCTGATGGAGACCGAGCTCGATGAGGCACTGCCGGCCCGGCTCCTGGCTCTGACCTTCGGCATCCTTCGTGAGAACCCCACCGACCCGCAGAACAGCTACCTGCTGACCTCGCTGTTCCGGGGGCCCTACCTGCCCCCCGAGGCGGCCGCCGACGCGGTGTCGGCGACGGTGAAGTGGCTGGACGGGAACCCCAGGGACAGCAGCGGGATCCGCCTGCTGTCCACCGCTCTGGCACTCGACTGCGTCCCGGGCGGCAGCCTCGACCCCCTGGCCAACCGCGCGGTCGACCGGATCACGTTGCGCACGCTGGGGAAGCCGGACGGCCTGCGTCTGCTGGAGACACTCCGTTCCCACCGGGCGATGTACCCCCCGACCTGGAACCGCGTCGTCTCCCGCACGTGCTCGATCCTGAGGAACGCCACCCGGAACGATGACGTCTTCGCCGTGCTCGCCGTACTGCTGAGGAGCCGTGAGGGCCTCTCCCCGGTGGTCCTGAACGACCTTCACGCCCGATGCCTGAGTTGGGCGGGCACCTCCCTGCCGACCGGCTACCGCCCGAAGGCGGGCAGCCAGGTGCTCGGCCTCGTGCTCGAACATCCCCGGCTCTCCCGGAGGCAGGCGGAGGACGCGGTGGAGATCGCGCTGCGCTGGATGGGACCGACGCCCGGCGCGACCCAGTTCGGCAGAGTCCTGGCCGCCGTACTGGGTCTCAACGACCTCCCCGCGGAGCTGACTCGAGCCGCGGTCGGTACGAGCCTGCAGTGGCTGGAACGATTCGCCACCCGCGCCGACGCCGCCCCCGTCCTCCTCGGCGTCTGCGGTTCGTCGCTCACCCAGGCGGACACGGTCCGGGCCGCGCACTGTTGCGCGACCTGGCTGAGCGCCCGCGGGGAGGGTGACCCGGAACAGGTCCGCCGCATCGCCGAGTGCCGCAAGCGCCTGGTGTTGCGCATCAAGTAGCCGCCCCGACAGCTTCGGGCCGACGGTGCCGCACCGTCGGCCCGAAGCCACGTACACGCACCCTGACGGCTCCGACCTGCGGTTACAGCACCGGCAGGAGGTTCTTCAGCTCGAAGGCCGTGACCTCGCTGCGGTACTCCTCCCACTCCTGCTTCTTGTTGCGCAGGAAGTTGCGTGGCGGACTCTACGACTTGGGCGTTGCGCAACTACCCCCTTGTCACCTGCGGTAACGAGGTCATCCCTGGTCGTCGTTGGCTACTGCCAGTTGACGCTCGACGGCCCATAGACGGCCCAGATAAGGCACCCAGTCACCGCCAGAAGCCTTCAGACAGAGGCGGGTTCAGGCCGGCATGCGCCAGGAGTCCCGAGAAGCGCAGACGACGCCCGGCGCGTTGGCGTCTCACCAAGCTAAACCAGTCCCGAACAGCGCCTGGATAGGTCATCCTTGTCCCACATGCCCGCTGCCTGGCACGTCGGACCGCAGCGCTACGCAGGCAGAGAGGTAACGAATGAGCAGTCGCATCGACACCATGGCCGTGGCGAAAAACCTTGACTCGATTCAGCTGGAGCGACTTCCTCGGCTTATCGTGGATGAGTGTCTCGTCGACTGCCCACGTGAGCTTGCAGCCACAGCCGACATGATTCTCGCGGGGCACCTCTCACTACCGCACGAGACAATAGCGATGCCCAAGAAGCGCTCCGGCCCGAGGCCCGTCACTATCGCAAGCACTGCGGCACGAGTGGCCTATTCAGCTCTGGTTCAGCACCTGGGTGAAGCACTGGGACCAAAGAGCCGAGAAGAGGGAAACTGGGAGAAATACAAATCGTTCGCAATCGATAGCGAGAGTGACTACATCGTACGATTCGACATCGCCTCCTATTACGAGTTCATCGATCATCACATCTTGGAACAGCAGGTTCTGACGCACACCCTTAGCCCGGAATCTGCCACGAATCTGAGAAACGCCCTTTCCTCTGTGGTAGGTGGGGCCAGAGGCCTCCCGCAGCTTTCAACGGCAAGCGATCATCTGGCAGACCTATATATCGGCACTCTTGAGAGACAGCTCACTCGCGAGGGTTACTCAATCGTGCGCTTTGTCGATGACTTTACTGCCGCATGCACGGACTGGGAAACAGCGAATGTAATCATCGAACGGGCTGCGGAGTACGCGCGCGGTATCGGCCTGGTGCTTTCGAGCGAGAAGACAAGCATCAGCAAACGCGCGACCGTTATCGCGGCAGAGGAATCCGAGGCTCGCTTTATCAATGACTCCTTCGAGGCAGCAAAGATCGAACTTTCACAGGTATTCCTGTGGGGCGACTACGGCGACTTGATAAGCGAGACAAGTCAACCCGACGACGAGGAAGCAATGCAGGCGGCCATGTGGTCTGTTCTTCACGAGTGGCTAAATGCTGTGAGAGCGGCCGCACCTGAGGATTCGTTCCGCCTTGAAGGCCACTACCGAACTTTCCTTCCCGGTGCTCTGGGCTGGCTCCGCGGATACAACCAACGCGTCCCTGACGAAGTCCTTCATGAAGTTGTGTTTAAGCATCCCCTGTTTCTGGTCTCCGTTTGCGGATACGTGCTGTCACGCAACGAAAAGTTCGCCCTTTGGGAGGACCCGTGGCCAACCATCCGCAAACTCGCAGTCATGGGGCGCCAGAGCCCCTGGGCGAAGCTGTGGCTACTTGACACAGTCACGAAGACGAAAGTGCGAACTGAAAGCTCCCACGATTACCCTCCTGTGATGGAGTGGGTGGACCGCCAGCTCTCCGACCGACACGAGGTAGTCCGCGCCCAGGCCGCCTGGGCAGCGGCATGCCATGGACGGCTCACAGAAAGGGACCTGACGGACCTCTACACTCGCGCAACCCCTGTGAGTCAACCCGCCCTGGCCGCATGTATGGGAAAACAGGGAACAATCGGGAAGTCCGTCGTTAATGCTGTGAGCCAAGACGGCCCAATGATAAAGAAGGCTTATGAGTGGGCAAAAAAGCAGCAGGATTCAGAGAACTGACCAGTTCGGGCGAACAGTGCATCGAGACACTATCTCGCCTCGCGCTTCGCGTAGAACACTCAGTGGTCAGCCCGGAATGGATTTTCATTGACGCCGTGACCGCCGTGGAAGTGCATGTGGACCGAACCATAGACACCCTAGTCTCCACCTCAGGGGTGTCAGATAGTCGGTTCGGGCGAGCCCTCCTGACCAAGCTCGGCGACGACATGAATCGGAGTTGGCCAGCTCGCTACGAGTGGCTTTCAGGCGGGTTCGGATTCAACATAAGAGGTCAAACATTTGAACAGAATTTTGACGTCGTCATTGAATGTCGAAATGCCATTGTTCACGGATCGGGCAGCCTGACCAGTAGACAACAGTCCAACTTTGCGCGCTTCACGGAGCTACGTCGGAGACTGGCTTCGGTTCTGAAGGTGGACGTTCACGGCGTGAACTTGGCCCTTTCGGCAGAATCCGCCAAAAGATCCATCACAGTTAGCCGCGATTTTATCTACGGTTTCGATCTCTCCGTAGGAGATCTGAAACCTTAGAACTTAAAACTTTCGGGAACTAGTCGATTCGTGAAGCCTTGACTCCTCAAGCGCAAGTAGGCATCACTTACGACCTCCGGGACGGCTTGACTGATCATGAACCCTTGATCGGGATAGATCAGCAACCTCTGCAGTGATCCCACGAGCATGTCAATCACCAAGGATGCGTCGCCAATTGACGCAATGTAATCACCCATCGCCACTACCGTGGACGCACTGACAAATTCCACTCTGGGCCACAACTTGCAGGCCGTGGCGTAGGCCCGGCGCTCCTCATAGGGTTTGCTGACCAAGAGCACGGATGAGACATCGACGCCGGCCTCTTCGAGCAAGGTCTTGGAGAAGTTGATGTTCTCGCCTGTGTTCCGCGCATTGGCTTCAACTAGCACCGCGGAACTTGGTACCCCCAACTCCAACGCTCGCTCGCGATAGTGAACGGCCTCGCCCCGCGGCATGCGGTCCCGCGTCGTGGGGCTCGTGGCGCCGGTGAAGACGATCAGCGGCATCATGCCCCGCTTGTAGAGATCGACCGTTGTGTCGGCGACCCCCAGATCGTGACTGCCCAAGCCAATCGCCACCGAGCACGGTCGCGGTTCGTGGTGCATCTGGTGGTAGTCCCATAGGAGTTGGGCGTCCGCCCACGACCGCTCCGAGATCACGGCCGCACCTCTTCCTTGCGCGCAGAGTCCGGGACCTTGAAGTCGTACTCCCACGCGAAGCGTGAGGCTGCGTGGACGCCGATGGCGTACTCCACGACGGTGCCGTCCGCCGTGCATGTTGTCCGGTGCAGTTCCACGACCGGCTCACCCACGGGCAGCTGTAGCTGCTTGACCTCCTCTGCTGTGGGGATGCGGGCGAACAGCTCCTCCTTCATGTGGTCGATCTCGTATCCCGCGTCGTACAGCACCCGATATCCGCCGCCTCGCCCCGCCGGCCCCGGAGTGGGATCGACGAGTCGAGTGCCCTCGACGTGCTCGGGCCGGTAGTAGCTGGTCAGGGTGTGCGTCGGCTGGTCGCCCTCCTTCACCAGGCGCGCCCGCGCGTAGACCTCCGAACCCACAGGCAGCCCGTGGGCCGCCGCAACTGCCGGCGGTGCCTCGACCCGGCTGACGTTCTGCGTCTGCTCCCCGCGTCGGTAGGCACGCCCCGACGCGACTCGGTCCGCGATGAAGGCCACTTCGTCCCCGTCACGCCACTTGGCCTTGTCGTAGCGACTGATCCCAAGACGCTTTATCGGCGTCTGCGACCGCACGACGGTGCCGTGGCCACGAGACGAGGTGACGAGTCCTTCCGCTTCCAGCGCCTTATAGGCCTGGTGGACCGTTGACTTACTGCCCTCGCCAGCCTCGACGAGGTCTCTGATGTGCGGCAGCTGCTGTCCCGGCGCGTACTCGCCGCTCTTGATTCGGTCAGCAAGCCGGTCCGCCAGCTCGCGCCACTTCGGTGCCATGCGTCCTCCTCGTCTCGGACTCCAGTCAAACACAGTCCCAGGACTGTTGACAGTCCTGGGACTGTGCGCCATGGTTTCCCCAGGCGCTCCGCAGTCCTAGGACAGCAAAGCTCAAAGGCAGCCTTTGTGATGCCCCGGAGCCTCCTCGCGGTAGCGCCTGACAACTCCACAGCGTGATCCACCGGCACGGCTGCGATTGCACAGCCGAGGCGAGTGGAGACCAGCCGATCGAGAACGGACCTGATGCAAACAGGCCCCACACCCCAGATGGGGGACACGCCATCGGCTCTAAAGAACCGCAGAGCACACCTTGAAGCTGCGATGACCTCCGGGACCTCGGACCTCCCCGGAGCGAGCAGTGCCCTGCGACGAGGAGAACCGAACCCGTACCAGCGCACACGGTGCTCGATCTCTCAGCCACCCCTGTCGGGAGGTCGAGACGCCGTGGTCGCTCGTAGCCACGAATGACCGACTAAACGGCGCGCGGCCCCGGTGCTGACACACCGAGGCCGCTGTTCGGGCCGTTCCACTGTGAAGGAGTCACGACCCATGAACGTCATCGTTACTGGTCAGCTCGCCGTTACGGCGAACGACGCGTGCCCCCTCTGCGGCTTCTGGACCTGCCGCTGCAACGGTTTCGACGTCGAGTCGCTGGAGTTCGACTCGCTCGCCGGGCAGGACGCACTGCGCGACATCGTCGCCGAGCTCGCGGCCACCGCCGAGACGGACGTCGACACCGAGGACCTCGCGCACTTCCGCAGCCTGCTCGCCGCCCCCGTCATCGACATCCGCACGGCCCCGAGCCTGCTGGCGGTGGCGGCATGAGGTCCTTCGTCCACGTCGCGCTGTTCCTCCTGGTGGTGCTGGAGATGGCGGCCGGTCTGATCGCCGGATCCGTCGCGCTCGCCAGCCTCATCACGGAGGCCGCCGCCCGCACCGCTTCCGCCGGCGCCCAGGGCCTGGCCCGCCGGGCCGGTGTCGACCCGATCTCGCTGCGGCTGCGCGAGGAGCTCGCCGCCGTACTCGCCACCAGCGCCACGACGTCCGGGGGGACGCGATGAGCTACCGCGAAGAGAAGCGCGCCGACCAGGCCGCCGCCCGGGCGGCGGACCGCGAGGACCGGCGTCTGGAGCTAGAGACCCAGCTGGAGGCCGAGCGGCTGCGGGCCGAGGAGAAGCGGGCCGACGCCGACGCGAAGGCCGAGCGCGAGCGGGTCGCTGCTGAGGCCAAGCGCCGCCAGGAGCAGGCCGACAAGAAGCAGGCCGATGCGAGGAAGGCCGCGAAGAAAGCCGCGTCGGCGGCGAGGCGTGCGAAGCAGCTGCGGTGGCTCAAGGCCAACCCGGCGACGCTGTTCGTCGCGTTCGTCATGGTCGCCTCGATCGTCCCGGCCGTCGTCTCCCAGGTCGGTGCGCTGTCCGGTGCGTCCGTTCACGTCGCGCTCGCCGCGCTCCTGGCGGCGATGCTCGAAGGCGGCGCCTGGGCGATCACGTTCATGGGCAAGCAGGCCGAGGACGCGGGCCGCGAGACCCGCAAGTACCGGATCGCCACGTGGGCGACCGCGTGCGCGGCGGCCGCGGTGAACTTCTGGCACGGCCTGGAGGCGTACGCGGCCCACCCGTGGGTCGCACTCGTCCTGGGTGGGTCGTCCCTGTTCGCGATCTACATCTGGGACATGAAGACCCACGGGTCCCACGGCCAGACCCGCGCCCAGCGCCTGGAGGCCAAGGCCCGGGCGGCTCACGCGAAGGCCCGCCGGAAGGACCACAAGGAGATTGCGGTCCAGGCCGACAAGCTGGTGTCCGCGATGCCGTTCGGTGCGATCACCGAGGAGCAGGCGTTCGCCGCCGCCTGGCGGATCCACACCGGTGCCGAGCCGGGCCTGTCGGCCGAGTTGTACGCCACGGCGACGAACGCGGTGCTGTCGCTGGGGGCCGCGTTCGAGCTCGGTGAGCACGTGCGCCCGGAGCTCCTGGAGACCGGCCTGCAGGCCGCCCGGCTCAACCCCTTCGCAGAGCTCGCCCAGAGCCCCGGAACCCAAGCGGGAATTGGGGAGTCGGCCTCTCAGACCCCCGCCCAGAAGCCGGTCGCAGGACGGTCCGACGAGGAGCTCGACGCGATGCTCCCGGACGCTCTCGCGGCCGCCGCCGAGCTCGTCGCGGAAGGCAAGCAGATCTCCGCGACCGGCCTCGCCAAGAAGCTCCAGATCCGTCGTGAGGACGCCCTGCGTCTGCGCGACCGCGTCATCGAGGAGCGCAAGCTCCGCGCCGCCTGATCCACCCTCATCACGCGAGGCCCGGCCTCCCGCCTGGCAGCTACGGGCCGGGCCTCGCCACTCCCCAGAAGGAGCAGGACCAGCATGACCGAGATCCAGCAGACCCCCGCCCCGGCCCCCGCGCCGTCGCTCGCGACCGTGACCCTCCTGCCCACCGCCCGCCCGGCCGAGGAGGCCGCCGACACTGCCGTCCTCGACTCCGCCCGCCAGGTCCTGACCGACCTCACTGGCCCGGCCCCGCTCGCGCCGGTGGAGAAGGTCGACCTGGACACGTTCGACGACGCCCCGCTGCTGCCCGCGTGGATGAAGTCCCCTGAGGGCTGGGCCGCGTACGCCGGCGTCTTCTACCGGGCCCGCCGCCGGGGCTTTCGCCGCTGGGTGCGCCGCCAGCCCACCGACCGTGGCCACGTCCGCCAGTTCGGCCGGGGCACCCGCCGCGCACACGAGTGGGTCGTCGGGTTCGAGGGCGTCCGCGTCCAGGGCGCCGCGCACACCGCGCACGTCCTGACCCGCGAGGCCCGGGCCGCCGCCCGCTCCGCCCGCTTCACCCCGCGTATCACGGGGTCCAAGAAGGAGCTGGCGATGAAGACGGCCGAGAAGCTCCAGAAGGACGCCGAGCAGGCGGTCGCGCTGCACAAGAAGGCGCGCAAGGACCGCAACCGGGCGAGGAACCTGCGGGCAGGAGTCGTCTACGGCCCGCCGCTCGCCGCGATCGGCGGCGGGTTCGTCGCCACCGGCTGGCTCGGTGCGGCCGCCGGCACTCTCGCCACGTTCACCGGCGGCGCGTTCGCCGGACGCAAGCCGTACGAGGAGGAGGCCGACTGGTCGGCCGACTGGCGCTCGCTCGGTGACGGCGACCGGATGACCGCCCCGATGCTCGATGCCGCGTTCCGGGCCGCGAAGGTCATCGGCGGGGACGAGACGCTCAAGGTCGTCCAGATGCCGATGCTCGACGCGCGGGGCGCCTGGTCCACGGTCCTCGACCTCCCGCCGGGCATCCCCGCGAAGAAGGCGATGCGCGCGGTCGACGAGCTGGCCGCCGCGTTCGGAGTCGAGTCCGCCCAGGTGTCCGTCTCCAAGGTCGGCCGGGCCGGGCGGATCGAGCTCTACGTCAGCAAGTCCCTGCCCTTCACCGATAAGCCGGGCCGCGGCCCGCTCCTAGAGCTCGAAGGCGCCACCGACTTCTGGGGCCGGATCGCGATCGGTCCGGACGTGCGGGGCGAGCGGGTCTCGATCTCCGTGGTGGAGCGCTCCGGCCTGGTCGGCGGCGAGCCCGGCGCCGGTAAGAGTGCGTCGGGCAACACGATCCTGCTCGCGGCCGCCCTGGACCCGCGCGTCATTCTCTGGCTCGCGGACGGCAAGGGCGGCGGCGACCTGGAGCCCTTCGAGCCGCTGTGCGACGAGTTCGAGGGGGACGCCGACCCGGAGGCGTTCTACAAGATGCTCGAAGCCGCCATCGCCGACATGAAGAGCCGGTACGCGCTGCTCAAGAAGCTCGGCAAGCGCAAGGTCGACGAGTCGCTCGCCAACCGACACCCGGAGCTCCGGCAGAAGCTCGTGTGGGTCGACGAGCTGATGTTCTACACGACGGACGAGGACTTCGGAAAGAAGATCACCAAGGCGCTCCGCAACCTCGTCAGCCGGGGCAGGGCCGCCGGGATCGTGACCTTCTGCGCGACCCAGAATCCCGGGTCCGACGTCGTCGACACCTCGCTGCGTGACCTGCTCTCCATCCGGTGGGCACTGCGGTGCACCACCCCGGAGGCGTCGGACACGATCCTCGGCAAGGGCGCGGCCGCCTCCGGCTACAGCGCGAAGACGATCGAGTCGGAGATGCGGGGCGCCGGCCTTCTGTGGGCCGAGGGCACCAACCCCCGCATGGTGCGGGCCGACTACTACAGCGACGAGCAGGTCAACGAGCTCCTGGAGCTCGCGCACGATCTCCGGGCGAAGGCCGGGACTCTGCCGACCGGGCCGCGCTCCCTCGCCGACCAGCTGCGCGCCCTGCGCGAGGACGACGCCAACATCTTCGCCGCCGTCGTCGACGCGTTCGAGATCCACTCGGACACGGCCGGGGAGGAACTGGACTGGCTGCCGGGCGCGGCGCTCCTGGCCGTGCTCACGGCGTCGGGCCTGAACGTCACCGCCGAGAAGCTCGGTGCGCTGATCGTGCGGAGCGACGAGGAGAAGAAGGCCAAGCGGGCCTGGGAGGGCAGCCGGGTCTCCGGCTACCTGCGGGCCCGGGTGACGGCCACGATCACCGCCCGCTACGGCCTCACGGCCTGATCCAGCCCGGACAAGGCCCGGACACCCGCCCCAGTTTGGGGGGATTTACCCCCTGCCGGGGCGCGCTCCATCCCGGACCGACCGGCCGAGTCCTGGACGAGCCCCGTCCGGGTCCGGCCCCGCAGCGTCCGAGATACCCAAGCCTCTGACCTGCGACGACGCGAACGCGTCCGGGCCCTGTCCGAGCCGCCGCACTCCCCCAAACAGGTACATAGCGCTCTGCGCTGAGGAGTCGTCACCATGGCCGTCACCCTGCTCGCCGAGACCCCCCGCACCGCCCCCGCCGTCGACGTCGACGCCGCCCAGCTCGTCCGCGACATCGAGCAGTACCTCGCCGCCCGCACCCGTACGACCGCCCACCCGCTCGTCACCAAGACGACGGCCGAGCTCATCGCCGAAGCGCTCGGCACCGCGGCGCCGGCACAACCGGCCGCCGCCGCACCGGAGCTCCCGGGCCGCGCGCTTCGGCTGCTGCCGGACTGGGTCCTGCGCTTCCCCCTCGTACGCCACCGCCACGGCGGCGCCCGGCACGTCACCGTCGCCGAACACCTGGAGCTCACCGCTCTCGTGATCGAGCGCTACGGCTGGGCCCAGGGCACGCACCGCACCACGTCCGGCCGCCGCTGCATCCTCGGAGCCCAGGCCGTGCTCTTCCGGCTCGGCATCGGCGACGAGCAGACCGTGGCCGCCGCCGCGAACCAGCTGCAGAACGTGCTCCAGGTCCGCGGCTGCACCGCCCCCTACGCCAGCTGGAACGACCACCCCAGCCGCACCGAGGCCGACGTCCTGGCCCTCATCCGCACCGCAGCGAGGGCTGCCGCATAGCGCGGGCCTCATCCGATTGCCTCCACCCCTAGCTGTGCCGAGGGCGGCCCCTCTCACGCCAATGAACTGGGCCGCCCTCGTCCAGCCGCTCACTCACGAGAACTGGAGCAACCAGCATGTCTCAGCTCAGCTCATTCCGGCGACACGGCGATGCCTTGCCGACTCAGCACATCGCCGGAAGGCGGCCCGCAGCATGAGCCTCGATCCGTACAGGGCCACCGCCCAGGAGAAGGTCCTGGACGCCGAGCAGGCAGTGCTCGGATCCATGTTGCTGTCCTCCGACGCCATCTCGGTGGTCAGCGGCATCCTTGAGCCGACCGACTACTACCGACCGGCTCACGAGACGATCCACCGCACCATCTGCCTGATGCACGAACAGGGCACCCCTGCCGACCCGATCACAGCAGCCGCCGCGCTGGGACGTAGCGGAGACCTCAACCGGGTAGGGGGCGCGTCGTACCTGCACACCCTGGTTCAAGCGGTACCGACCGTCGCCCACGCCGAGCATTACGCCCACATCATCAGGGACGCAGCCCAGGACAGGCGCCTGGATTCAGCAGGGATGCGCATCCTCCAACGCGGAGACGAGGGTGACACGGCAGCTGTCCGCGCAGACGCTATCGCCGCCCTGGAACAGCTCGCCACGGCCGACCAGTGGGGCGAGCCGACTCCGTTGGGCGAGCACCGAGCTCTGCCCACCTTCCCCGTAGAGAGCCTCCCGGGCTGGCTGCGCGACCAGGTCGCCGCTGTAGCCGAGTTCACGCAGACTCCGCCCGATCTGGCGGCCACGATGGGGCTCGCTGCGCTCTCCACCGCTGCAGGCGGCAGAGTCAACGTCCAGGTACGCCCCGGTTGGACCGAGCAGACCAACCTGTATCTGGTCTGCGCGATGCCCCCGGCGAGCCGTAAGTCGGACGTCTTCGCAGCTATGACCGCCCCGATCTATCGGATCGAGAGCGAGCTCCAGCAGCAGGCGAGGTCCGGCATCATCGAGGCCCAGACGGCCAAGGACGCTGCAGAGTCCGAAGTCGAAGGGCTGATGGCCAAGGCACGCAAGGCCGGTGACGCCGTCGACCGACAGCAGCTGGTCGCCGAAGTGTCTGCCGCCCGCATGCTCGCCGATGACATCAGCGTGCCGCCGACGCCGCGGCTGACCGTGTCGGGAGACATCACCCCGGAGCCACTGACGCACCTCCTGGCCACTCACCGCTGCCTGGCCGCGCTGAGTCCCGAGGGCGACCTCTTCGACATCATCGCGGGCCGCTATTCCGGCACCCCCAACCTGGGAGTCTTCCTCCAGGCTCACAAGGGCGAGCGCCTTCAGACCGACCGCATCACCCGTGATCAGCCCACGGTGGACCGTCCCGCCCTGACGATCGGGGTCACTCCGCAGCCCACCGTGCTGCAGGACCTCGCCGCTGCGGCCGGTGCCCGCGACCGGGGTCTCCTGGCTCGCTTCCTGTTCGCCCTGCCTCCGTCCAACCTGGGGTTCCGGCGCGTGCGTACCGCACCGGTGCCCGAGGCAACGTCGAACACCTACGACGCTCGCCTTGAGCTCCTTGTCCGGACTCTTACCGACCTTCCCGAGGCCGTCACAATCCCGCTCACCACTCAGGCGGACTCCGCTGTCGAATGCCTCCAGGAGGAACTGGAAACGCAGCTTCGTCCCGAACAGCCGCTCTCACACATCACGGACTGGGCGGGGAAGCTGGTGGGCGCCACGGTGCGTATTGCGGGCCTCCTCCACCTCGGCGACCGCATCACGACCGGATGGGGAGACCCTGTCAGCCGCGACTGCGTCCAGCGGGCAGCCGCCATCGCGGCCTACTACACGGCCCACGCCCTGGCGGTCTTCGACCTCATCGGCTCAGACCCCGCCGCGTCCGACGCCGGTCACATCCTTGAGTGGCTTACACGTCCAAGGCAGAACGGCAGCCACCGCACCACAGTGAAGCGCCGGGACGTCGTCGGCGGTGTGCGTCGATTCCGTGGACGTACGGGCGACATCGATCCCGCTCTGCGCCTGCTCGAAGAGCACGGCTATCTCCGGTCCGATCCAGCTCCGGGGCCTGGCCGGGGTCGCTCAGCAAACGTCACCTTCCGCGTCCACCCACGACTGCGGGAGCTTCTGGACGGGCTCTGACCGCCGAAGGTGTCAGCAACGTCAGCAGAAATCGCTGACCAGCAGGAACAGCGCTGGTACCACCGTCAGCAGACGTCAGCAGTTGTCAGCAGAGACTTCCGTTCTGCTGACAACTGCTGACGCGCGCTGACAGCCGTCAGCGCCTCATCGCCGCAGCTCAGCGCTTTCTGCTGACAATGCTGACGCTTCCAGCCCTGGACCAGCGCCAGCACCGCGCGCCCTCACTCCCAGCATCAGCCCTTTGAGTACGAGGAGCCCTCAGTGACGCCCTCACTGCCCGGCCGGTACCTCACACCCGACGACCTCGCCGCACTTCTGTCCGTCCCGCTGGAGACGGTCTACGCCTGGCGGAAGAAGCGCACAGGCCCGCCCGGATTCCGGGTCGGTAAGCACCTGCGCTATGACCCGCAAGCCGTCCACGCCTGGATCGAAAGCCGCATCAGCAGCGGCGCCGCCTGACCCACATTCCACCACCAGAGAGGGCACGGACCACGCGGTCCGTGCCCTCTCTGCATGCGCACAGGAGCAACACGCATGGCAGGGCACATCCAAGACCGTTGGTTCAGAACAGAGACTGATCAGGCTGGCAAGACCACGCGGGTCAGGACGGAACGGCACGGTACCGGCCTGCGCTACCGAGCCCGGTACGTCGGGCCCGATGGCACCGAGAAGTCCAAGTCATTCCCCGATCGGCAGAAGCGGCTCGCGGAACAATGGCTCGCGCACATCGAGGCCGACATGTCCCGCGGTCAGTACGTCGACCCGCTGGCCGGCCGCATTACGTTCCGCGAGTTCACCGAACGATGGATCGCCGCCCAGACCACGGAAATGACCACGCAGTCGTCCGTCGTGGTCCAACTCCGAGGGCACGCGATCCCATACCTGGGAACTCGCCCTCTGGGCTCTTTCCAGCCCGGCCACATCAGGGACTGGCTCAGCGAACTGCAGCGCGCTGTCCCCGCGTCGTCGTATCGGCGCGTGATCTACAACAGCGTCTCCACGGTCCTCAACGCCGCCGTCGACGATGGCCACTTGCCGAAGAACCCCTGCCACGCCCGCTCTGTGCGTCCTCCAGAGCTCTCCAGGCACCGAGTAGTCCCGTGGACGTCTGCGCGTACGTTCTCGGTGCGGGCCGCACTCCCGGAGCGCTACAGGCCCATCGTCGACCTGGGCGGCGGCTGCGGACTCCGGCAGGGCGAAATCCTCGGGCTGCCCGATGACGAAGTCGACTTCGCCTCGGGCTGGCTGCATATCGGGTACCAGGTGAAGGTCGCCAACGGGCATTTGGTCTTCAGTCCGCCGAAGCGCAACAAGGAACGCGACGTGCCCCTGCCCGATCGAGTAGGGGAAGTGCTGAAGCTGCACCGGGAGAAGTTCCCTCCCGTGGCCGTGACATTGCCGTGGCTGCGGCCGGACGGCCCGCTCATCACCAAGCAACTGCTGTTCACTCGTGCTGACGGCAGTGGTGCGGTCCGGCGTACGGACTTCAACACCCGCGTCTGGAAGCCCGCACTCGTGAAGGCCGGCGTCCTGCCGCAGCCGCGGCCCGGCGAACGTCACCAGGCCGCCCGCGAGCACGGCATGCACGCGCTGCGGCACTTCTATGCGTCCGTGCTCCTGGACGCCGGCGAGAACATCAAGGCGCTGAGCACGTACCTCGGTCACAGCGACCCAGGGTTCACCCTGCGGGTCTACACGCACCTCATGCCGAGCAGTGAAGGCCGCACCCGGAAGGCCGTGGACAGCATGTACGAGGCCCTCGCTGCGACAGCAGACGGCCCACAGACGGCCCAGGGCGCCTAGAACGGCTTCGGGCCGACGGCGAGACACCGTCGGCCCGAAGCCACGTACGAGCGCTCTACCAGCGCTGACCTGCCGTTACAGCACCGGCAGCAGGTTCTTCAGCTCGAAGGCCGTGACCTCGCTGCGGTACTCCTCCCACTCCTGCTTCTTGTTGCGCAGGAAGAAGTCGAAGACGTGCTCGCCCAGCGTCTCGGCGACCAGTTCACTCTTCTCCATCAGGGAGATGGCCTCGCCGAGGTTCTGCGGCAGCGGCTCGATACCCATCGCACGGCGTTCCGCGTCGGAGAGCGCCCAGACGTCGTCGTCGGCGCCGGCCGGGAGTTCGTAGCCCTCCTCGATGCCCTTGAGGCCCGCGGCCAGGAGTACCGCGTAGGTCAGGTAGGGGTTGGCGCCGGAGTCGATGGAGCGGACCTCGACGCGGGCCGAGCCCGTCTTGCCGGGCTTGTACATCGGGACGCGGATCAGCGCGGAGCGGTTGTTGTGGCCCCAGCAGATGTACGAGGGGGCCTCGCCGCCGGCGCCGGCCGAGCGGCTGGAGCCGCCCCAGATGCGCTTGTAGGAGTTGACCCACTGGTTGGTCACGGCCGAGATCTCCGCCGCGTGCGTCAGCAGGCCGGCGATGAAGGAGCGGCCGACCTTGGAGAGCTGGTACTCGGCTCCCGACTCGTAGAACGCGTTGCGGTCGCCCTCGAAGAGGGAGAGGTGGGTGTGCATGCCCGAACCCGGGTACTCCGAGAACGGCTTCGGCATGAAGGTGGCCTGGACGCCCTGCTCCAGCGCGACCTGCTTCATGACGAGGCGGAAGGTCATGATGTTGTCGGCGGTGGAGAGCGCGTCCGCGTAGCGGAGGTCGATCTCCTGCTGGCCGGGGGCGCCCTCGTGGTGGCTGAACTCGACCGAGATGCCCATGGATTCGAGCATGGTGATCGCCTGGCGGCGGAAGTCCATGCCGACGTTCTGCGGGGTGTGGTCGAAGTAGCCCGAGCTGTCGGCGGGGGTGGGGCGGCTGCCGTCGACGGGCTTGTTCTTGAGCAGGAAGAACTCGATCTCCGGGTGGGTGTAGAAGGTGAAACCCAGGTCGGAGGTCTTGGCGAGGATCCGCTTGAGCACGAAGCGGGGGTCCGCGAAGGAGGGCGAGCCGTCCGGCATGAGGATGTCGCAGAACATCCGTGCGGTGCCGGGGGCCTCCGCGCGCCAGGGCAGGATCTGGAACGTGCCCGGGTCGGGCTTGGCGATCATGTCCGATTCGTACACGCGGGCGAAGCCCTCGATGGCAGAGCCGTCGAAGCCGATGCCCTCGTCGAAAGCCTGCTCGAGTTCGGCCGGGGCCACGGCGACGGACTTGAGGTACCCGAGAACATCGGTGAACCACAGCCGTACGAAGCGGATGTCGCGCTCCTCAAGCGTCCTGAGGACGAATTCCTGCTGCTTGTCCATAGCCACATCCTTGCAGTTCAGACGGTCCGTGCACCACCGCCCGGGGTAGGGGGGACACTCCAGTATCACGACCCGGGATTTCCCCCAGATTACGCACTCGGTGTGAGAGAGAGCACTCGGCCACCCACTACGATCGGCGCCCGTGGTGTGCATGGGCCGCCAGGGGTTCCCCACAGCCGCGCGTCCACCCGTTCTCCGTCCGTTTTCCCCGTCCCTTCCCATCCCATCCCATGGCCAGAAGGACCGACGACATGAGCTTCGACCCCAGGACCCTCCAGGAGCACCCGCGCGACGACGACCGCGCACGCGACCGCCGCAACCGCGTCGTCGCCATAGGCCTGAGTGCTGTCGTGGTCGCCGGCCTGCTGGGTTTCGGCTCCTACACGCTGCTGGAGAAGTCGGAGGCGAAGGAGAGGAGCGGAGGGAGCCGCGCCGAGGACCGGACCCAGGACGGCAAGCAGGCCGAGCCGGAGGGGCCGGGGAAGGAGCAGCCGGCCGCCGGTGCGATCCCGGGCGAGAAGAGCTGGGACGCGAAGAAGCTGACCCGCAACCACGTCACGACCGACGTGGCGTACCCGATGGAGCCGCCGGTCGGCGGAGACCACGCTCCGGCCTGGCTGAACTGCGACGGCGTCGTATACGGCAAGGCTGTCCCGAACGTCAACGCCGTCCACGCGCTGGAACACGGCGCGGTCTGGGTGACCTACAACGACGAGGCCCCCGAGGCCGATGTCGTGAAGCTCGCCTCCCGGGTCGGGAGCACCCCGTACACCCTGATGAGCCCGTACAGGGGTCAGGCCGGGACGATCATGCTGACCGCCTGGGGCAAGCAGCTCTCGGTGGACACCGCGGACGACCGGCGGGTGGCGCAGTTCCTCGCGCAGTACGTCCAGGGCGCGCAGACCCCCGAGCCGGGCGCGCCGTGCACGGGCGGGGTCGACGGGTGAGCCCGGCGGGCAACCGGCGTGCACGGCGGGTGGCCGGCTCCGTCGTCGCGCTCGCGCTGCTTCTCGCGGGCGCCGCGACGGTCGCCTCCGCACGGGGCGACCGGGGCGCCCCTGCGGACCGCACGCCCACGGCGGATTCGGCGGACGCGGGGTTCGCCCGGGACATGGCCGTCCACCATCAGCAGGCCGTGGAGATGTCCTTCGTCGTGCGGGACCGTACGCGGGACGAGGACGTACGGCGCCTCGCGTACGACATCGCCAACACGCAGGCCAACCAGCGGGGGATGCTCCTGGGCTGGCTGGACCTGTGGGAGCTGCCGAAGACGGCACCGGCAGGGCAGGGGCCCATGGCGTGGATGTCCGGCGGCCACCCCGGCCACCCGGCCGGGCCGGGCACGGGCCACGGATCGGAGCACACCTCGGAGCACCGTCCCGGGCACAGCCCCGGCCACGGATCCGGAGAGGGACCGGACCATGAGGCGGGGGCGGGGGCCGGCCCCCAGGACGGCGCCCTGATGCCGGGTATGGCCACCCGGACGGAGCTGAGGCGGCTCGGGGAGGCCGACGGCGAGAAGGCCGAGATCCTCTTCCTCCAGCTGATGACCGTCCACCACGAGGGCGGCGTCGCCATGGCCGAGGGCTGCGCCGAGCGGTGCGTCGTACCGGCGGCGAAGCGGCTCGCCCAGGGGATGGTCGAGGCGCAGCGCGCCGAGCTGGACCTGATGGCGGACATGCTCGCCGCGCGGGGCGCCGTCACCCGTCCGTGAACACCCTGCCTGTTCCGCGTTCACCTGTGCGGGTGATTGCGGCTCCGGCGTACGCCGGTCCGGGCCTCCCGGGCCAGCGGTGGCGTGCGCCGGACGGGCACACCACAATGAATGTGGCTCGGGGGCGTACGGCATGTCATCGGCACCCAGGAGGAACCCATGACCACCGCCAAGGACATCATGCACACCGGGGCCCACTGGATCCCGGCCCACGAGACGCTCGACCGCGCCGCGCAGATGATGCGCGACCACAAGGTGGGCGCCCTGCCCGTCTCCGGCAACGGGGAGCAGGACAAGATGGTCGGCATCATCACCGACCGGGACATCGTGATCAAGTGCGTGGCGGCGGGGCACGACCCGTCCCAGGTGACCGCGGGCTCGATCTGCGACGGCACACCGCGCTGGATCGACTCGACCGCCGATGTGGACACGGTGCTGGACGAGATGCAGAGCCACAAGATCCGCAGGCTCCCGGTGATCGAGAACAAGAAGCTCATCGGCATGATCAGCGAGGCCGACCTGGCCAGGCACCTCTCCGACGAACAGGTCGCCGGCTGGGCGGAGAGGGTCTACGCCCACTCCTGACGGCGCTCCGCGGCCCCGCTCCGCAGACCGGACCCCGCACCCACCCACCACCGAAGGTCCGGCACCCCGCGCAGAGCCGCGAGGGGTGCCGGGCCTTCGCGTGTCCGGCCTTCGCATGCCGGCCCGGCGTTGTGTCGGGGCCGCTCCCCGTAGCAGACGCGAGTACGGTGCGCAATATGTCTGAAATGCCCAATCGTCGCGCCGTACTCGGCGCCGGTATCGCCCTGGCGGGAACAACAGCGCTCGCCTCCCGTGTCCACGCCGCCACCCCGGCCTCCGCCCCGGCGCACACGCCCTCGGCCGCGCGCGCCGCCGACCGGTACGTCGCCCCCGACGGTCCGGAGGTCCTGGAGGCGGAGGCCCGGCGGGGTGCGGGACCGCTCCGGAAGGTCTCGCTGACCGCCACCGCCTCCCGCCTCGAACTCGGCGGCGGCCTCACCGTCCCCACCTGGTCCTACGGGGACCGGCTGCCCGGGCGGGCGGTCCGCGTCACGGCGGGCGACACGCTCGCACTCACCCTCGCCAACCACCTGCCGCAGTCGACCACGGTGCACTGGCACGGCCTCTCCGTGCGCAACGACATGGACGGGGTGCCCGGGCTGACCCAGCGGCCGATCGAACCGGGCGCGGAGTTCGCGTACAGGTTCGCCGTCACCTACCCGGGGACGTACTGGTTCCACCCGCACTCGGGCGTCCAGCTGGACCGGGGGCTGTACGCGCCGCTGATCGTGGACGATCCGAGGGAACCGCTCGCGTACGACAAGGAGTGGGTGGTCGTCCTGGACGACTGGCTCGACGGCATCGGCGGCTCCACCCCCGACGCGGTGCTGGACGAACTCACCCGCGGCCGGGGCGGAAGCCACGGGACGGCGCCGGAGCACGGCGCGGCGGCGGAGCCCGGCACGGCCGACTCCGGGAGCGACGCGCCTTCGCACCTGCTGGCGAACGCGGACAGCGAGCTGCTCGGCGGCCACGCCGGCGATGTCGCCTACCCGCACTACCTGATCAACGGCCGCCGGGCGAGCGCCCCTTCGGTTTTCGAGGCCCGGCCCGGCGACCGCATCCGGCTGCGCGTCATCAACGCCGGCGGGGACACCCCCTTCCGGCTGGCCCTGGGCGGCCACCGGATGACCGTGACGCACTCGGACGGCTTCCCCGTACGGCACACCGAGACCGGCGCCCTGCTGCTGGGCATGGGCGAGCGGTACGACGTGCTCGTGACGGCCGGGGACGGGGTCTTCCCGCTGACCGCGCTCGCCGAGGGCAAGGGCGCCTCGGCGCTGGCCGTGCTGCGGACGGCGCCGGGAGCGCTGCCGCCCGCCACCGTGCGCCCCGGGGAGCTGGACGGCCCGGTGCTCACGGCCGGCCGGCTGACCCCGGACGAGTCGGTGGCGCTGCCGGCGCGCGAGCCGGACCGGACGGTGCGGCTCTCGCTCACGGGCTCCATGGAGAGGTACGACTGGGCCTTCGACGGCAGGCCGTACGATCCGGCGGTGCGGCGGCCCGTCCGCGCCGGGGAACGGGTCCGGCTGGTCTTCGAGAACCGCACCTCCATGTGGCACCCCTTGCACCTGCACGGCCACACGTTCGCCCTGACCGGGGCGGACGGCAGGCGGTCCCCCGGCGCCCGGAAGGACACCGCGGCGATCCTGCCGAGGCGCTCGCTCACGGTCGACCTCGACGCGGACAACCCGGGGCTGTGGATGCTGCACTGCCACAACCTCTACCACGCGGAGTCCGGGATGATGACGGTCCTCGGCTACCTGCGCTGACCCGCTCCCGGCGGCGCCCGTCCGGTGGTTCCGGCGGGCCCGCCAGGACATCGCGTCAGAAAGACGATTACACTCGGCGGCGTGCCCCAACTACGTCTCGCACTGAATCAGATCGACGCGACCGTCGGTGATCTCGCCGGCAACAGCGAGTCGATCGTCCACTGGACCCGGCACGCCGCCGAGCAGGGCGCCCACCTGGTGGCGTTCCCCGAGATGGTGCTGACCGGCTACCCCGTCGAGGACCTGGCTCTGAGGTCGTCCTTCGTCGAGGCCTCGCGTCGGGCGCTGCGCGCGCTCGCTGCCCGCCTCGACGACGAGGGCTTCGGCGAACTGCCGGTCGTCGTCGGCTACCTCGACCGGTCCGAGCACCCCGCCGAGCGCTACGGGCAGCCCGCGGGGTCCCCGCGCAACGCCGCGGCCGTGCTGCACCGCGGTGGGGTCGCGCTCAACTTCGCCAAGCACCACCTGCCCAACTACGGGGTCTTCGACGAGTTCCGGTACTTCGTGCCGGGCGACTCGATGCCCGTCGTCCGCGTGCACGGTGTCGATGTGGCGCTCGCGATCTGCGAGGACCTCTGGCAGGACGGCGGCCGCGTCCCGGCAGCGCGTGCCGCCGGGGCCGGGCTGCTGCTGTCGATCAACGCCTCCCCGTACGAGCGGGACAAGGACGACACCCGTCTCGAACTGGTGCGCAAGCGCGCCCAGGAGGCGGGCTGCACGACCGCCTACCTCGCGATGATCGGCGGCCAGGACGAGCTGGTCTTCGACGGGGACTCGATCGTGGTCGACCGGCACGGTGACGTCATCGCCCGCGCCCCGCAGTTCGCCGAGGGCAGTGTGGTCCTGGACCTGGATCTGCCGGCCGCTCCGGCGAAGGCGCCGTCCGGGGTGGTGAACGACGGGCTGCGGATCGACCACGTGGTCCTGTCGGGCGAGCCCCTCCCGGCGTACGAGCCCGAGCTCGCCGGGGGGTACGCGGAGCGGCTCGACGACGACGAGGAGCTGTACTCCGCGCTGGTCGTGGGCCTGCGGGCGTACGCCGCGAAGAACGGTTTCAGCAGTGTCCTGGTCGGCCTCTCCGGCGGCATCGACTCCGCGCTCGTCGCCGCCATCGCCTGCGACGCGCTGGGCGCCCACCACGTGTACGGCGTCTCGATGCCGTCGAAGTACTCCTCGGACCACTCCAAGGGCGACGCGGCCGAGCTGGCCCGGCGGACCGGCCTCCACTTCCGCACCGTGTCGATCGAGCCCATGTTCGACGCGTACATGGAGTCGCTGGGGCTGACGGGACTGGCGGAGGAGAACCTGCAGTCGCGGCTGCGCGGTACGACGCTGATGGCCATCTCCAACCAGGAGGGCCAGATCGTCCTCGCGCCGGGCAACAAGTCCGAGCTGGCGGTGGGCTACTCCACGCTCTACGGGGACTCGGTCGGGGCCTACGGGCCGATCAAGGACGTGTACAAGACGTCGGTCTTCCGCCTCGCCAGGTGGCGCAACCGGGCCGCGGAGGAGCGGGGGCAGACCCCGCCGATCCCGGAGGCCTCCCTCACCAAGCCGCCCAGCGCCGAGCTGCGGCCCGGCCAGGTGGACACGGACTCGCTGCCGGACTACGACGTACTGGACCGGATCCTGGAGATGTACGTCGACCGGGACCAGGGCCGGGACGCCATCGTGGCGGCCGGTTTCGACGAGGCGCTGGTGACGAGGACGCTGCGGATGGTGGACACGGCGGAGTACAAGCGCCGGCAGTACCCGCCGGGGACGAAGATCTCCCCCAAGGGCTTCGGCAAGGACCGGCGGCTGCCGATCACGAACAGGTGGCGCGAGTCGGTCTGACCCGGCACGGACGCGGGGCCCGTACACCAGTCGTCATCGGCTGCCGTACGGGCCCCGCGTGGCGCAGGCGGAAGAGGGTTGCCCGCCCGTCCCGCGCCGCGTCCGTCAGTGCACGCCGGCCTTCCGCCCGTCCCGGACCGCCGGCCCGGCCGCAACGACGCGGGAGGTCCCGGGCGTCCGGTCCAGGACGCCGGCCGTGACCGCCACCGCGAGCCCGGCGACGGCCAGGACCGCACCGACCAGGGCCGGTGACGTCCAGCCCCAGCCCGCCGCGATCGCCACACCGCCGAGCCAGGCGCCGCCGGCGTTGGCGAGGTTGAAGGCGGAGTGGTTGGAGGCGGAGGCGAGCGTGGGGGCGTCCTTGGCCTTGCTCATCACCAGCATCTGCAGCGGGGTGGTCGTCATGAACCCGATCCCGCCCAGCAGGACGACCATCAGCAGCGCCGCCCACCGCACGTGGACGGTGAAGGGGAAGACGGTCAGCACGACGGCCAGGGCGGCCAGCGACCCGTACAGCGTGGGCCGCAGCGCGCGGTCCGTGAGCGGTCCGGCCGCCAGCGCGCCCAGCGTCATCCCGATGCCGAAGAGAGCCAGGACCAGGGTGACCGAGGACTCCCCGAAGCCCATCGCCTCGGTCGTCATGGACGAGAGGTACGAGTAGACGGCGAAGACACCCGCGAAGCCGAGGACGGCCGTGAGCAGTCCGAGCAGCACCTGCCGGTTGCCGAGCGCGCCCAGTTCACGGCGTACGTTCTGGTGCGCCTCGACGGGGATCTGCGGGACGAGACGGGCCAGCGCGGCCATGGCGGCCAGCCCGATCACCGCGACCACCATGAACGTGGCGCGCCAGCCGAGGTGCTGCCCCAGCAGGGTCGCCGCCGGTACGCCGACGATGTTGGCGACGGTCAGACCGAGGAACATCGTCGCGACGGCCCGGGCCTGGCGTCCGTCGGGTACGAGGCGGGCGGCGACGACCGCCCCGACGCCGAAGAACGCCCCGTGCGGCAGCCCGGCCAGGAACCGGCCCGCGAGGAGCCAGCCGAAGTCGGGGGCGAACGCCGAGGCGAGGTTGCCGACGGTGAACAGGGCCATCAGCAGCAGGAGCATCCGCTTGCGCGGGATCCTGGAGCCGAGACCGGTGAGCAGCGGGGCACCGAGGACGACACCGATGGCGTACGCCGAGACGAGGTGACCGGCGGTGGGTACGGACGTTCCCAGGTCGTCCGCGACGTTGGGCAGCAGGCCCATCATCACGAACTCGGTGGTGCCGATGCCGAAGGCGCTCACAGCGAGGGCGAGCAGGGCCAGGGGCATGGGTGTGAACCTCTTTCGGGGTGGGTGCTGCGGCCCGCAGGGGCGGGCCGCAGGAGTACGGGAGTGGGAGCGTCGGCTTCGTTGCCGGTCCGGCCGTGGGGCGCCGGGTTAAGTATCAGTACGGAACAAAGTGTCGCAGACGTTTTATGCCCGGAGGTGAACAGCCCGTTGCGACGGCACGGCGGAACGGTGCCGCCGGCGCCGCCCGGTGACGGCTGTGTTGCTGGTCGGAGCCGGGCGGGGGGCCGCGCGGGCCGGTGCGCGGGGCCACCGGCCACCGGCGCCCTGTGCAGAAGATCACGGGAAGGCCTCGCACCGAGGCCGTGCGCGGGAGGACCCGACGGCCTCGGTGCGGGCCGCAGGCCCGGCAGCCGCCGGGCTAAGGGCTGTCCCGCAATTGCCGGTGGATCGGCGTGCGACGTCGGATGCGGTGCATCGCACGGCGGAGGGACGTCCGCATACGGGATGTACGGGGACGTTCCGACAACGCTGCGAGGTGCCGTAGCTGTCGTCGCGCCCGCCGGGAAGTGCGGGACAGCCCTCAGCTCCCCGTCTCAGCCGCCCCCTCGCCCGTGGGCAGCCGGGCCGGCTCCGGCGCGCGGGCGGCGAGGACGCCCGCCCCGGCCAGCGCCAGGCACATCAGCAGCGCACTCACCCATACCGGCGCCCGGAAACCGAACCCCGCGTCGAGGGCCAGGCCCCCCAGCCAAGGGCCCAGCGCGGCACCCACGTTGAAGGCGGCCGTGGCGTACGAGCCCGCGAGGGTGGGGGCGTCGGGGGCGAGATGGAGGACCCGGGTGAGGAGCACCGTGCCCGTACCGAAGGCGAGTGCCCCCTGGAGGAGGACCAGGGCGAGCGCCGCCGCCGGGTTCGCCGCGCCCAGGGCGAGCGCCGCCCACCCCAGGGCCAGCGCGCCCGTGCCCGCCGCGACGGTGGCGGCCGGCCGGAGGTCCGCGATCCGGCCGGCCGCGGTGACGCCGAGGAAGGAGCCCACGCCGAAGAGGGCGAGGACCGCGGGCACCCAGCCGGTCCCGAAGCCGGTGACCTGGGTGACCAGCGGTTGCAGGTACGAGAACGAACAGAAGGTCGCACCCTGGACGAGGGCCGTCACCAGCAGGGTCAGCAGCAGCCGCGGGCGTGCCAGGGCCCGCAGTTCGGTGCACGCGGCGGCCGGCGGCGCCTCGTCGGCGCGGCCGCCCGGGACGGCGTACAGCAGCGCGAGGCACGCCGGCAGGGTGACGAGGGCCACCGCCCAGAACGCGGAGCGCCACCCCCACAGGTCGCCGAGCACCGCGCCGGCGGGCACGCCCACCACGCAGGCGAGGGTCACCCCCGCGACGACGACGGCCGTCGCGCGGGCCCGCAGACGCGGCCCGGCCAGGGAGGTGGCGGTGACCAGCGCGACCGCCCAGAAGCCGGCGTTGGCCAGTGCCCCGGCGACGCGCGTCGCGAGCAGCACCCCGTAGCTGCCGGTCAGCGCGCCCGCCACGTGGACGGCGACGAAGACGCCCAGGAAGAGGAGCAGTGCCCGGCGCCGTGGCCAGGTGCGGCCGGCCAGGGCGGTGAGCGGCGCGCCGACCACCATCCCGACGGCGAAGGCCGAGGTCAGGAGGCCGGCGGCGGCCAGCGAGACGTGCAGGTCGTCGGCGATGCCCGAGACCAGCCCGGACAGCATGAACTCCGAGGTGCCCTGGGCGAAGACCGCCAGCCCGAGCACGTACACAGCGAATGGCATGAGAAAGGGACCCCTTGTGCGGAACCGTCGGAGGAGTGACGAGCGGTGCGCGGGGGTACGGGCCGGGCCCGTCCGGCCGCGCCGGGGCGCGGGGACGGCAACACGGTGGAAGGTCCGGTCCGTTCACGGACCTGGAAGGTGACGCCCCGACAGCCCGCACCGCCATGGCGGTCCGGCGGCGGTCAACCGCGCGGCGGGGCTCCGGTCAGAGGCCTCGGGCGCTGCGGATCGGCCACCGGCGGACCGGTGGCCGGAGTCTGTCGGACTCGGGGCTGGACATGGGAGTCACCCTACTCCGCGGGGAGTTCGACGCGAGCGGCGATCGGGAGGTGGTCGCTGTCCGTGGCGGGCAGGGTCCAGGAGGAGACGGGTTCGACGCCCTTCACCATGATCTGGTCGATCCGCGCCATCGGGAACGACGCGGGCCAGCTGAAGCCGAAGCCGTCGCCCGCGGCGCCCTGGGTGGAGCGCATCTGGGCGGTGACCGCGTTCAGGGAACGGTCGTTCATCGTGCCGTTGAGGTCGCCCAGCAGGATCACCCGGGCGAGCCGCTCGTCGCCGATCGCCTCGCCCAGCGCGTCCGCACTCCTGTCCCGCTGGCTGGCGGTGAAGCCCGCGTTCAGCTTCACCCGCACGGAGGGCAGGTGCGCCACGTACACGGCGACGGGCCCCCCGGGGGTGGTGACCGTGACGCGCATCGCGCGGGTCCAGCCGAGCTTGATGTCGACGGGGCGGGCGTCGGTCAGCGGGTAGGTGCTCCACAGACCGACGGTGCCCTGGACCGCATGGTGCGGGTAGCGGTCGGCGAGCGCCTTCTCGTACGCCGTCACCTTGCCCGAGGGCAGTTCCTGCAGGGCGACGACGTCCGCGCCGGAACCCGCGACCTGCTGGGCGGTGCCCGCCGGGTCGGGGTTGCCCGCGTTGACGTTGTGCGTCGCGACGGTGAGGCCGCCGCCGGTACCCGACTTGTCGGTGAACAGCAGCCCGCCGAAGAGGTTGAACCAGACGACGGCCGGAAGGACCAGGGCGATCAGGGCGGTCGCCGAACGCCGGGCGAGTCCGAGGAGCAGCAGGACCGGCACGAGGAGCCCGAACCAGGGCAGGAACGTCTCGACGAGGCTGCCCGTGTTGCCGATGGTGTTCGGGATCTCCGCGTGGAAGACCATCACGAGGGTCAGGAGGACCGAGCAGAGCGCGAGGAGGATGCCGCGCCGCCACAGGCCCCTGTCCGTCGCGAGTCTGCGTCGCAGGCCCCTGAGGCGGGCTCCGGGCCGCCGCGGGCCCGTACCGGCGTTCTCGGTGTCGGTGTCCGCCCTGTACGCCTGCACCATTGCGCTGTCCTCACTGCCTTCCGTACACATCGCCGCGCCCCCGACCCTAGGGGATGGACGACGCCGTTCCTGCCGTCGACGACGGCTGTACTGCCATCAGGACGTCACGAGCGGTGCGGGGGGTTCCGGCCGGCCGGGACTCACGGGTGCTTGTGACGGAACGCTCACCCGCGCGCCGGCGTCGGCTTCCCGGCTGTGACCGGGGACTTCGGCGCGAGGCCTTCGAGCAGGGTCTGGATGATGCGGTGCGTGAGGTCCTCGGGCAGGGGCGCTTCGGGACGGTGGACGGTGCGGACGAGCATCGGGCCGAGGAACAGGTCGTCCATCAGTTCCACGTCGAGGTCGCTCCGCAGCTCCCCGGCGTCCACCGCCCGCCGGACCGCCGCCACCATCGCGGCACGGCGTGGCGCGATGACGGTGCGCTGGTACTCGGCCCACAGCCTGGGATGGCTCTTCATCTGCGCGAACACGTTGTGCAGGAGGACGGAGGAGCGCTGGGCGAGCCCCCGGGTGCGCATGGACTCCAACAGGGCGCGCAGGTCGTCCAGGCCCGCGGTGCCCGAGACGGTGGGGTCGGCGGGCTCGATGTCCCGCAGGACGTCGACGAAGAGCTCCTCCTTGCCGCTCCAGCGGCGGTAGATGGTCGCCTTGCCGACGCCCGCGGTCCGGGCGATGCGCTCGATGGACAGGCCGGCCAGGGGCTCACCGGCCTCCAGGAGCTCCACGACGGCGTCGAGGATCGCCCGCTCGGCGGCAGCGCTGCGGGGGCGGCCCCGGCGGGGCTCGGAGCCGCCGTCCCCGGCCGGGTCGTGCGCCTGGTCCTGTGCCGCCTGCACGTGGTCACCTCTCGCCGTACTCGTACGCTCCCGGTGCTCACCGCTCACCGTTCACCTCACCGTTCCCCCTGATTCTGGCGGACCGGCGCGTCGCGGGGCGAGCGGTCCGGCAGGTACCGCCGGGCGCCCGGTCTCAGCCCTGCGAGGGGCCCGAGGCGCTCCGGGCCGGCTCGCGCTCCGGACGGTCCGTACGTGCGGCGCCCGCCGCCCTGCCGGGCAGGAACACACCGACGACCAGCGCGCCGATCAGGGCCACCGCCGCCGAGCCCAGGGCCGTGACGTGCATCGCCCCGATGAACGCGTCGTCGGCCGCAGCGATCAGGGGCCTGCCCGCCGGGCCGAGTCGGGACGCCACACCGAGCGTGGCCTCGATCGACTCGCCCGCGACGTCCCGGGCCGCGGCGGGCACGCCGTCGAGGTGGCCCTCGATGCGTCCCCGGTACACCGTCGAGAGCACCGAGCCGAGCACGGCGACCCCGAGCGCCCCGCCGACCTGGCGGAAGGTGTTGTTGATGGCCGAACCGGAGCCGGCCCGTTCACGGGGCAGCGCCTGCATCACGGTGACGGTGACCGGCGGCATGATGTGCGCCATGCCCGTGCCCTGGACGAAGAAGACCAGGCACAGCACCCAAACGGGTGTACCGGCGTCGAAGAACGCGAACGCCGCGAGGCCGCCCGCGACCAGCAGCATGCCGGCGGTGCAGACCGCGCGGGCGCCGAACCGGTCCACCACCAGCCGGGCGCGTGGCGCGAAGATCATCTGGGCGGCGGCGAGCGGGAGGATCAGCAGCCCGGACTGCAGGGCGCTGTAGCCGCGCACGCTCTGCAGGTAGAAGGCGGAGAAGAACGTGACGCCCATCAGCGCGAAGAACACCAGCGCGATGGCGGAGACGGCGGCGGAGAAGGCCGGCTTGCGGAAGTACGCGATGTCGAGGGACGGGTGGCTGCTGCGCTTCTCGTGCCGGACGAAGACCGCCAGGACCACCAGCCCGCCGAGCAGCGGCGCGAGGACCGTGAGGTCGGTGAAGGAGGCGAGTTCACCGCCGCGGATGATGCCGTACACGAGCAGCACGAGGCCGACGATGGACAGGACGACACCGAGCGGGTCGACACGGCCCGGCTCCGGGTCCCGCGAGTCGGGGACGAGAAGCACCATGGCGATCAGCGCCACGACCGCCACGGGGACGTTGACCAGGAAGATCGAGCCCCACCAGAAGTGCTCCAGGAGCACTCCGCCGGTGATCGGGCCGATGGCGATGCCGAGACCGACGCCGCCGGCCCAGATGCCGATGGCCTTGGGCTGTTCGTCGCGCTCGAAGACGTTCATCAGGACGGCGAGGGTGGCGGGCATCACGAACGCCGCCCCGAAGCCCATCAGCGCGCGCCAGGTGATGAGTTGGCCGGGCGAGGCCGAGAGCGCGGCCAGGCCGGAGCCGAGACCGAAGACGAGGATGCCGGCCAGGAGGACCTTCTTGCGGCCGATGCGGTCGCCGAGCAGTCCGGCGGTGAAGAGGAGACCGGCGAAGACGAGCGTGTAGGAGTTGATCGCCCACTCGAGCTCGCTCTGGGTGGCGCCGATGCCGGTCGGTGCCGGGCTGGCGATGGTCTTGACCGCGACGTTCAGGATCGAGTTGTCCAGGACCACGATGAGCAGGCTGAACATGAGGACGGCGAGGATCGCCCAGCGGCGGCGGTGGACCGCCTCCGGGACGCGGGGTGCGGCGGCAGGTGCGCCGGACGGTATGGACATGCGCCACACCTTAGGTACTTTCCGATACGATACCGTCTCGTATTGTGAAGTCTTTACCCGGTCGCCGCGCACCGTTCACGCAGGACGCCCCCGACGGGGCCCACTTCCCGGGAACCGCCCCGGGATGCCACCATGGAAGGGATCCGGGGACGCCGTCAGGGCGCCTCGAGATGACGAAGGAGCCGTTGGCCATGTCGCTGCAGGCTGCGCAGAACCAGTCCGCATCACCCGCAGGTCCCTCCCCCGCCGCCGGAAAGGCGCTGTACGGCGGGAAGAGCACCCGCCGCATCACCGTCCACGACATCGCCGCCGCCAGTGAGCGCGGCGAGAAGTGGCCCATGCTCACCGCCTACGACGCGATGACCGCGTCCGTCTTCGACGAGGCCGGCATCCCGGTCATGCTCGTCGGCGACTCCATGGGCAACTGCCACCTCGGTTACGAGACCACCGTGCCCGTCACGATGGACGAGATGGCGATCCTCTCCGCCGCCGTCGTACGGGGCACCAGGCGCGCGCTCATCGTCGCCGACCTGCCCTTCGGCGCGTACCAGGAGGGGCCGGTCCAGGCCCTGCGCAACGCCACCCGGTTGATCAAGGACTCCGGTGTCGGGGCGGTCAAGCTGGAGGGCGGAGAGCGCTCGCACGAGCAGATCCGCCTGCTCGTCGAGGCCGGGATCCCGGTCATGGGCCACATCGGCCTGACCCCGCAGTCCGTCAACGCCATGGGCTACCGGGTGCAGGGCCGTGGCGAGGAGGCCGCCCAGCAGCTGCTGCGCGACGCCAAGGCGGTGCAGGACGCGGGCGCGTTCGCCGTCGTCCTCGAACTCGTACCGGCCGAGCTGGCCGCCGAGGTGACCCGCACGCTGCACATCCCGACCGTCGGCATCGGCGCCGGGCCGGACACGGACGCCCAGGTGCTGGTCTGGACCGACATGGCCGGGATGACCGGCGGCAAGGTGCCGCGCTTCACCAAGCAGTACGCCGACCTGCGCCAGGTCCTCGGCAACGCCGCGAAGGAATTCGCCGACGAGGTCGTCGGCGGTGTCTTCCCGCAGCCGGAGCACACCTTCCACTGACGCGCCACCGACCACTGCCGGCACCACCGACAGCCCGCCGACTTCCCCCATCGGCGGGCTGTCGGCCGCCGCACCGGCCCCGCCGGGGCGCGTAGGGCGCGTCCCGCGACGCCTTCGGTGCGCGAGGTGCGCCGTCCGCCGGGCGGGTGGCCGACGCGGGGCGCGGAGAGCGGCCCCCGGGGGCCGGGCACGAGGCCGGTCCGCGATACGTTCCCGCCCTGGGCCCGTGCCGGGCCCGCCGTCTGCCGTCCAGCGATCAGGAGTCCCGATGACCACCGCAGTCCGCCGCAGTGACCGGCGGATCAGTCCCATCTTCCTGGGCATCGTCGCCGTCATGGCCGTCTCGGGCTGGGCGGTGTGGACGGGCTTCGCCGAGCAGACCGGCTTCGCGGTCTTCCTCTTCGTCACGGCGGCCTGGATCGTCTCGCTCTGCCTGCACGAGTACGCGCACGCGCGGACCGCCCTGCACAGCGGGGACATCTCGATCGGGGCGAAGGGCTATCTGACCCTCAACCCGCTGAAGTACACCCATGCCCTGCTGAGCATCGTGCTGCCCGTGCTCTTCGTGATCATGGGCGGCATCGGCCTGCCGGGCGGCGCGGTCTACATCGAGCGCGGGCGGATCCGCGGGCGATGGAAGCACAGCCTGATCTCGGCCGCCGGGCCCCTGACGAACGTGCTGTTCGCCCTCGTGTGCACGGCGCCGTTCTGGCTGCACGCGCTCGACGGCGTGCCGGTCCCCTTCCGCCTCGCGCTGGCGTTCCTGGCACTGCTCCAGGTGACGGCAGCGATCCTGAACTTCCTGCCGGTCCCGGGACTGGACGGCTACGGCGTGATCGAGCCCTGGCTCCCGTACGGGGTCCGGCGCCAGGTGGAGCCGTTCGCGCCCTTCGGGCTGATCGCGGTGTTCGCGCTGCTGTGGATCCCGGAGGTGAACGGCGCCTTCTTCGACGCGGTCGACGCCCTGCTGCGGGGCCTGGGGGTCAGCAACTTCGAGACGTACTGCGGCCTCGACACGTACCGCTTCTGGCAGGAGTGGTTCGGCGACGCCAACCCGGTCTGCGCGGTCGGCGGCTGACGGCTCAGCGGGCGCCGGCGGCCGCCTGCGCCCGGTACCTGCGGATGTGGAACCACGCCATGTTCGACGAGAGACCGGCCAGCAGCACCCAGACGATCCCGAGGAAGCTGCCCTGGACGAAGGAGACCACGGCGGCGGCGACGGCGAGGACGCAGACGACGAGGGCGTAGAGCGCGAGGCGGGGCATGAGGGCGTTACTCCTGTCCGGGGGGCGGTGCGCGGTCCCCACCAGTGTCCCTCATGCCCGTTTCGGCTCCGGGCAGGGGCTCGCTCAGACGTCGGTGGTCCGCAGGCCCGCGTGCGCCTTGTAGCGGCGGTTGACCGAGATCAGGTTCGCGACCAGCGACTCGACCTGGTGCGCGTTGCGCAGCCGTCCGGCGAAGATCCCGCGCATGCCGGGAATCCGGTTCGCGAGCGCCTGCACGGTGTCGGTGTCGGCCCGTGTCTCGCCCAGGACCATCACGTCGGTGTCGATCTCCTCGATCGCCTCGTCCTGGAGCAGCACCGCCGACAGGTGGTGGAAGGCGGCGGTGACCCGGGAGTCCGGCAGGAGGGCGGCGGCCTGCTCGGCGGCGCTGCCCTCCTCGGGCGTCAGGGCGTAGGCGCCCTTCTTGTCGAAGCCGAGAGGGTTCACGCAGTCCACGACGAGCTTCCCGGCGAGCTCCCCGCGCAGGGACGCCAGGGTCTCGGCGTGTCCGTCCCACGGCACGGCGACGATCACGACGTCGCTGCGGCGTGCGCATTGCGCGTTGTCGGCACCCTCGACGCCGTGGCCCAGCTCCGCCGCGGCCGCCTCGGCGCGGTCGGCTGCCCGCGAGCCGATGACGACCTTCTGCCCGGCACGGGCGAGACGGTAGGCGAGGCCCCGGCCCTGGGGTCCCGTCCCACCGAGTACGCCGACGGTCAGCCCGGAGACGTCGGGGAGGTCCCAGGGGTCCTTGGCGGGGGGCTTCGGTGCGCTGCCACTGTCATTCGTAGTCATGGCGCCGACCCTACTGCCAGGTAGCGCAGGAGGGGCCGACGGTCGCCCCGGCGCCGGGGCCGGTCCCCGTTCGGGTGGAACGGGGCGATCGGGCAGTCACCGGGTCTCCGCCGGGGGCATGATGCCGGGCCATGGATGCCGTACGTGTCGCCCTGTTGCGTGAGGTGCTCGCCGGGACCGAGTGGCCCTCGGCGGCCCGGCGGTTCGCCCGCACCCTCCGGTCCTCCGTCGTGCCGCAGGACGGCGGACTGCTGCTGGTCGGCACCGAGGTGTACGAGCCGTGGCACCTGGCGGCGCACCTGGTGGACGAGTCGACGTGGTCGGGACTCCCCCAGCTCAGGCCCACCCTCGTACGCCATCGTGTGGAGCCCGGCGATCCCGTGCACCTGGCCGTCGGTCTCGGCCGGATCGAGACGGCCGGGCGGGGCGAGACCCTGCTGGTCGTCGCCCCGGAGCGGGCGGAGGCCGGGCTGCTCGAACGGGTGCACGACGCGCGCCGGGCCGGGGCGACGGTGCTCTCGCTGGACGGCGGCGACCCGGAGGTACGGGGCCTGGCCCACGAGGCACTCACGGTGACCGGCGAGGACGAGGTGGACCTGGACACCGTGCAGCACCTCGTGAGCGCGGCGGCCGGCGAGAACAGCGCACCGGCACCGCGCCGCCGTCGCTCCTTCCGTGACCGCCTCTCCCGGCTGGCCGACCAGCTCACCGCCCCGCCACCCCCGCGGTGGTAGCCGGGGTGGCCCCGGACCCCGGTCGTGCCGGGGCGACGGAGCGGGGAGCGGGCGTCATGTCCGGTTCCCGCGTCCACCGGCTCACGGCGACGGGTCTCCGTCCCGGGGGCCGGAGCGGCGGGGCCGGGTCAGGCCGGCGGGTCGGTGGGGCGGTCGTCCCATCTGGGGTCGTTCTCCCATTCGAGGTTCCGCTCACGCGCCGTGTCCATCGCGTGCTGCGCCGCCTCCCGGGAGGTGTACGGACCGAAGCGGTCCTTACCCGGGCACTCCGGGCCCTCCTCGACCTTCTTGTGCTCCAGGCAGTAGTACCACTCGCCCGGTTTGCCCACCGTGCGCTTCTTGAACAGGGCCATCGTCGGATCCTTTCCTCGTTGCCATGCTGCCCCGGGGACGCTGGTTAGACTCGCTCGCATGTCTGGCCAGTCGCTCCTCGCACCAGGGGAGATCACTCCCGTCCGTTCCGTTCCGGGAAACATCCGGCGCCCCGAGTACGTGGGCAAGCCCGCCCCCGCCCCGTACACCGGGCCGGAGGTCCAGGACTCCGACACCGTGGAGCGCATGCGGATCGCGGGCCGTATCGCCGCGCAGGCGATGGAGGAGGCCGCGAAGCACATCGCCCCCGGCGTCACCACCGACGAACTCGACCGGGTGGCGCACGAGTTCATGGTCGACCACGGGGCCTACCCGTCGACGCTGGGCTACCGGGGCTTCCCGAAGTCCCTGTGTTCCTCGGTCAACGAGGTCATCTGCCACGGCATCCCCGACTCCACGGTGCTGCGGGACGGCGACATCGTGAACCTCGACGTCACCGCGTACATCAACGGCGTGCACGGCGACAACAACGCCACCTACCTCTGCGGCGACGTCGACGAGGAGTCCCGGCTCCTCGTGGAGCGCACCCGGGAGTCGCTGAACCGGGCCGTCAAGGCGGTGCGGCCCGGGCGGCAGATCAACGTCATCGGGCGGGTCATCGAGTCGTACGCCAAGCGGTTCGGTTACGGGGTGGTGCGGGACTTCACCGGACACGGGATCAGCACCTCGTTCCACTCCGGTCTCATCGTCCCCCATTACGACAGCCCGCACGCGACCACCGTGATGCAGCCGGGCATGACGTTCACGATCGAGCCGATGCTGACGCTCGGGACCCACGAGTACGACATGTGGGACGACGGCTGGACGGTGGTGACCAGGGACCGCAGGCGGACCGCCCAGTTCGAGCACACCCTCGTCGTGACCGAGACCGGTGCGGACATCCTGACGCTTCCCTGAGGACACGGGCGCAGGGAGCGGCGCCGCGTCGGAGGGGAAGCCGCGGGCCGGGTGGCCGGGATCGCGGCGGGTCGGGCCGCGCCCGGCGGACGGGGCACAGGTACCGACAGGCCGTCGGGAAACTTTTGACTCGGGTGGCCCGCACCAGGAGGATCGTCGTACCGGTGCGCAGTGGCGCACACCGTTCCCGCGGCCGGTTCCCCCACTTCCGTCCGGACCGCCCACCCCCCTCGCCCCGGAGCTCCGCCTTGGACACGACCGCCGCCCCCACGCCCTTCTCGGCGCTCATACGCACCGCCTCGCAGGAGCAGCACGCCGAGGCGGAGTCCTCGGCCTTCATGAGCGACCTGCTCGGCGGGCGGCTCGGCGTGGAGGCGTACACGCGCTACACCGAGCAGCTGTGGTTCGTCTACCGGGCCCTGGAGGACGGTGCCGAAGCCCTGCGGGAGGACCCGGTCGCGGGTCCGTTCATCCAGGCGGAGCTGATGCGCGCCGGCGAACTGGAGCGCGATCTGACCCACCTGCGGGGCGCCGGCTGGCGGACGGGCCTGGAGCCGCTGCCGGCCACCGCCGCGTACGCCGAGCGGGTCGCCGGGTGCGCGCGGGACTGGCCCGCCGGCTACATAGCGCACCACTACACCCGCTACCTCGGAGACCTCTCCGGGGGCCAGATCATCCGCAGTACCGCGGAGAAGACCTGGGGCTTCGCGCGTAAGGGCGACGGGGTGCGGTTCTACGTGTTCGAGCAGATCGCCAACCCGGCCGCCTTCAAGCGGCGGTACCGGGAGCTGCTGGACGCGGTGAACGCCGACGACCTGGAGAAGCAGCGCGTGGTGGACGAGTGCAGACGGGCCTTCGCGCTCAACACCGCCGTCTTCCGGGAGCTGGGCAAGGTCTTCCCCCTCAGCGCCTGACACCGGCGACGGCCGGCCGCACCCGGCCCGCTGCGGCCTGCGGCACGACCCCCGCGGCGGCCAGCAGGACGCGGCCCCCGACCTCCACCGTGCCGTCCGGTGCGGGGGCGGTGAGGATCTGGGAACCGCGCCCCTGGGTGATGTTCAGGGCCCGGCCGAGCTCGACGCTCAGCAGCATGGCCGCGGCGCCCGTCGCCTCGTCCTCGTCGACGGCGTCCCCCCGGCGCGGGAACGCCCGCGCCCGTACGCGGCCCGCCGCCTCGTCCTCCCAGGCCCAGACGTAGAGCCACCCCTCCCCCGGCGGCGGCCCCGTCAGCGCCTCGACGTCCGCGGCCGACGCGTACCGCTCCAGCGTTCTCGGCGGCGCCCACTCGGGGCGCGCCGTGATCCAGGTGAACTCGCCGTCGTACCGCGCGAACACGTCCCCGACGGGCAGCTCCAGTACCTCCAGGTCGAGCAGCCAGGCCACGCCGACGAGCGGATGCCCGGCGAACGGCAGCCGCAGCCCCGGAGTCCGGATGTCGACGATGCCGCGTTCCGGGTCGTCGACGAAGACGGTCTCGCTGAAGCCGAGCCGCCGGGCGAGCGCCTGCCGCGACGCGCTGCCGGGGTACCCGCGTCCGTCCCGTACGACGCCGAGCGGATTGCCGTGGCGGCCGTCCGGGCCGCAGAACACGCGCAGTACGTCGATGCCGTCGGGTACGCCGAAGTCGCTCACGTGCGCATTCAAGCACCGCCGGGGCGGTGCGCGGCGCCGGAGTGCGGCACCGGCGCGGTGTTCCGGCCTGCGGCCGGGGCGTTCCGCCCCCAGGGGACGGGATGCCGCCCGGCGGGGCGCGAGAGCCCGCTTGACCGGCGCTTTACCTCCCCATGGGTCTTCCATGACAGCGCCGTGACCGGACCGTTCCTCGGACCGGGAGGTGAGAGCTGAATCACTGACGGGGTGGGTGGCGAGGAGGTTAGGCACAGTTAAGTTAGGTCTGCCTCACTACCATGTGTCCGCACCCTTCGTCCCCTCATCGCTTCCGTGGAGCCCGCATGCGAGCCGTTCGTCTCTCCGTCGTCACCGCAGCCACCACCCTGGCCGCCCTGACCGCCGTCACGGGCTGCGCCGAGAAGAGCGACGGCAAGGCCGAGGGGGCGGTCCAGGTCGTCGCCAAGGACGACGCCTGCGAGGTCTCGGAGACCGAGATCCCGGCCGGCCACGTGGAGCTCGCCGTGGAGAACAAGGGCTCCAAGGTCACCGAGGTCTACGTCCTGTTCCCGGACGACCGCATCGTCACCGAGCGGGAGAACATCGGCCCCGGCACCAAGGCGAAGATCACGGCCGAGATCAAGGCCGGTACGTACGAGATCGCCTGCAAGCCCGGCATGAAGGGCAAGGGCATCCGGCAGAGCATCGAGGTCACCGGCGGGACGGCCGCGGCGCGGCGCAGCCCGGAGATGGACAAGGCCGTCGCGGGGTACCGCACCTACGTGCAGGCGCAGGCCGACGAGACGCTGCCCAAGGTGAAGGTCTTCACCGACGCGGTCGCGGCGGGCGACATCGAGGCGGCGAAGAAGGCGTACGCCGACTCCCGCATCGGCTGGGAGCGCACCGAGCCGGTCGCCGAGTCCTTCGGTGACATCGACCCGAAGGTCGACGTCCGTGAGGACGGCCTGGAGGACGGCCAGAAGTGGACCGGCTGGCACCGCCTGGAGAAGGCGCTGTGGCAGGACAAGAAGCTGGGCGCCGAGGAGAAGGCCCTCGCACCCGTCCTCTACAAGGACCTCGTCGACTGGCAGAAGCGGGTCGGCAAGGCCGACATCGCCCCGACCTCGATGGCGAACGGCGCCAAGGAGCTCCTCGACGAGGTCGCCACCGGCAAGGTCACCGGCGAGGAGGAGCGGTACAGCCACACCGACCTCGTCGACTTCAAGGCGAACGTCGAGGGCGCGGAGCAGTCGTACACCCTCCTCCGGCCGGTCGCCTCGAAGAACGACGCGGCGCTGACCGCCTCCCTGGACAAGCAGTTCGCGGCGCTGAACACGCTGCTGGACAGGTACCGCACGGACAAGTCCTCCTACGACTTCACCTCGTACGACAAGGTCGGTGACGCGGACCGCAAGGAGCTGTCCGACGCGGTCAACGCGCTCGCCGAGCCGCTGTCCAAGCTGGCCGCCGCGGTGACGAAGTGATGGCCGGGGACGGAGCGATGGCGGGGAACGGAACGACGGGCGGGGACGACGTCAGGCCCGGGCACGACGAGGCGGGCCCGCGGCCGGACGGCGCCCGGACGCCGTCGCGGCGCGCGTTGCTCGGCTGGGGCGGGGCCGGGCTCGCGCTCGGCGCCGTGGCGGCGGGCGGCACGGTCGCCGCGGTGCGGTCCGGCGGTGCGGAACCGGCTGCGGACAGCGGCGCCGCGGTGCCCTTCCACGGGCCGCACCAGGCGGGTATCGCCACCGCCGTCCAGGATCGGCTGCACTTCGCCTCCTTCGACGTGACGACGGAGGACCGGGCCGAACTGGTCGCCCTGCTCAAGGAGTGGACCCGGGCCGCCGAGCGGATGACCGCCGGGCACCCGGTGGGGGACGGGGCTTACGGCGGCCTGGCGGAGGCACCGCCGGACGACACCGGCGAGGCCCTCGGCCTTCGGCCGTCCCGGCTGACGCTCACCCTCGGTTTCGGGCCGTCCCTGTTCGCCCGGGACAGGTTCGGGCTGGAGGGGCGGCGGCCCGAGGCGCTGGTGGATCTGCCGAAGTTCCCCGGGGACAACCTCGACGCCACCCGCAGCGGCGGCGACCTGTGTGTACAGGCGTGCGCGGACGACCCGCAGGTCGCGGTGCACGCGATCCGCAACCTCGCCAGGATCGGCATGGGGCGCACGGCGATCCGCTGGTCGCAGCTGGGGTTCGGCAAGACGTCCTCGACGACGCCGGACGCCCAGACGCCCCGCAATATGATGGGCTTCAAGGACGGCACCCGGAACGTCTCCGGCACGGACACCGCCGCCCTGGACGCGCACGTGTGGGTCGGTGCTAAGGAGGGCGCCGGCTGGATGACCGGTGGCTCGTACCTCGTGGCCCGGCGCATCCGGATGCACATCGAGACCTGGGACCGCGCGCCCCTGCAGGAGCAGGAGGACGTCTTCGGCCGCGACAAGGGCGAAGGCGCCCCGGTCGGGAAGTCGAAGGAGCACGACGAGCCGTTCCTGAAGGCGATGAAGCCGACGGCCCACGTACGGCTCGCCCACCCCGACACCAACGGCGGGGCGACGATCCTGCGCCGCGGCTACTCCTTCACCGACGGTACGGACGGTCTGGGCAGGCTCGACGCGGGACTGTTCTTCCTGGCCTACCAGCGGGACGTCCGCAAGGGCTTCATCCCGGTGCAGCGGAGCCTCGCGGCGGCCGACGCGCTCAACGAGTACATCCAGCACGTGGGTTCGGCGGTCTTCGCCGTTCCACCGGGCGTACGTGACCGGGACGACTGGTGGGGCAGGGCGCTGTTCTCATGACCGACACCACCGGCCGCATGACCGACACCGTGGAAGGACCCGCATGTTCGGCAACTATCTGATCGGCCTGCGCGAGGGCCTCGAGGCCAGCCTCGTCGTCTGCATCCTCGTCGCGTACCTGGTCAAGACCGGGCGCCGCGACGCGCTGCGCCCGGTGTGGACCGGCATCGCCATCGCCTGCGCGATCTCGCTGGCCTTCGGGGCGGCGCTCGAATTCGGCTCCCAGGAGCTGACGTTCGAGGCGCAGGAGATGCTCGGCGGTTCGCTCTCGATCATCGCCGTCGGGCTGGTGACCTGGATGGTCTTCTGGATGCGGCGGACGGCGCGGCACCTGAAGAAGGAACTGCACGGCAAGCTGGACGCGGCACTGGAGATGGGCACGGGCGCCCTGGTCGCCACCGCGTTCCTGGCGGTGGGCCGCGAGGGCCTGGAGACCGCCCTCTTCGTGTGGGCGTCGGTGCGGGCGAGCGGTGAGGGCTCCTCGTCGCCGCTGATCGGGGTGCTGCTGGGCATCGCGACCGCGGTGGTCCTGGGCTGGCTGTTCTACCGGGGCGCGCTGAAGATCAACCTGTCGAGGTTCTTCACCTGGACGGGCGGCATGCTCGTCGTCGTGGCGGCCGGGGTGCTCGCCTACGGGGTGCACGACCTCCAGGAGGCCCGCTTCCTGGGCGGTCTGGGGAGCAAGGCGTTCGACGTCTCCGCCACGGTCCCGCCGGACAGCTGGTACGGAACGCTGCTCAAGGGGGTCTTCAACTTCCAGCCCGATCCGACCGTGCTCCAGGTCACGGTGTGGGCGCTCTATCTCATCCCCACGCTCGTGCTGTTCCTCGCCCCGGTAGGGTTCAGGCGGTCAGTGCGGACGACGGATCAGAAGGCGCAGAAGGCAACGGATGAGAAGGCTGGGTCGACTGGCGGCGGGGCTCGCGACGGCGACGGTGCTGAGCGTGACGGCGAGCGGCTGCGTGACGGTGCACGGCGAACGGGAAGTCGTGCCGGGGGCGACGAAGGCTGAGGCCGCCAAGGCCCTCGAGGACTTCACCCTCGCGTACAACAAGGCGGACGAGGCGTACGACCCGGCGCTGGACGCGGACCGGGTGACCGGGTCGCTCGGGGCCATCAACCAGGCCGGCCTGACCGCACGCCGGAAGAACAGTCCGGACGGCAACGCGGCGCACCGGCCGCTGGAGCTGTCCGACGCCTCCTTCACCATCCCCAGGAAGGCGGGCTGGCCGCGCTGGTTCCTCGCGGACACCGACTCCAACCGCGACCAGGACGGCGGGAAGCTGGACACCCGCTGGCTCCTCGCGTTCGTCCGCACCGGGCCGAAGACGCCGTGGAAGGCCGCGTACCTCGCGGTGGTGGCCCCGTCCGAGGTGCCGAAGTTCCGTGCGGACGCGGACGGCTTCGCCCAGCCCCTCCCCTCGGCGGACACGGACGAGGCCCTGGCCACCCCTCCGGCGGACCTGAGCGCGACCTACACGGCGTACCTCCAGGACGGCACACCGGACGTCTTCGCGCCGGGTGCGACGACCTCCGGCTGGCGGGACGCGCGCAAGAACTCCCGCAAGGCCGGTTTCTCGTTCCAGTACGTCGACCAGCCGCTGGCTTCCGGAACGTTCGCCCCGCTGGGGCTGACCACCGAGGACGGCGGGGCGCTGGTCTTCTTCAGCAGCAGGCACTTCGAACGGCAGACGGCCGCGAAGGGGCTCCGGCCGACGGTCACGGCGGACGTACAGGCCCTGCTGACGGGTGAGGTGAAGAGCACGCTGACCAAGGAGCGGGTCTCCAGCCAGCTGGTGTACATACCCGAGCGGGGGGCCGGTGGCCAGGACGGCAAGGTACGCGTGCTGAACCGGCTGCCGGGGCTCGTCGCGGCGAAGGGCTCGTAGGCCGTGTCTCGACAGTGGCGTCGTCCGCCCGAAGGGCAGGACCGGAGGCGTCCGGTGCGTGCGATCGCACGGCGGAGGGTCGTCCCGGTACTGGATGTATCGGGCTGATCCCGACAACGCGGCGCGTGCGCGTGCCGGGCGTCGCCGGGCGGACGGGACTGTCGAATCGCGGCCGTATCCTCCGGGGCGCTCCCGGGCGGTGGCGCGGGCGCGCACCGCTCCACCGGCCGCCGGCGAGGCACGGTGACAGCGTCCCCGGTGGGGGCGTCAACGGCTCGTGGGCCAGGCCACGGCGTCGTGGTCGAGGTCGCTCGCGTCGGCCGTGTCCGCGTACTGCGCGCAGGCGTCGGTGAGGATCTCCAGCAGGGTCAGCGGATCGGGCAGCGGATGCTCGGGGCCGCGGATCCACCGCACGTCCTGGTCACCGGGAAGGCTCGCGGGCGGCACCAGGACGTAGCTGCCGCGGCAGTGCCAGCGCATCCCCGGACGCTCGTCCATCGTCTCGGGATGGCAGTCGAGCTCGCACGGCCACCACTCGTCCTCGTCCTCGGGCGTCCCGCGCGTGGCGGTGAAGAAGAGCATCCGGTCCTCGCCGGACCGGGCGACCGGGCCGACGTCGACGCCTGCGGCGGTGAGCCGGTCCAGGGCACTGTGCCCCGCCGTCAGCGGGACGTCGAGGACGTCGTGGACCATGCCGGTCGCGGTGATGAAGTTGGCCAGCGGCTGTCCCGCGGCCCAGCGCTCGATCTGGTCGCGGTCGGTCGTGGACTGCGTCTGCCAGGCGAAGGAGAGGGGGTGCCGGGCGGGCGTCGGGCAGCCGACACGCTCGCAGGAACATCGGTAACCGGACGGATGCGCGGCGGGTGAGATCGGCATTCCCGCGTCCGCGACAGCGAGGAGCAGGGCCAGACGGGCCGCTTCGTCGGCCTCCGGCTGCGGTTTGGGCCGTCGGCGCAGCCACTGGGAGATCCTGCTCTCTGTGCCGCGATAACGGCCGGAATCGGCGCCCATCTATCCCCTCACCTCAGCGGTACTGACTCCATGGTCCCACCATCCTGCTCCCCCGGGGGCCGGAGTCGCGGAGCGGGGTGCCCGAGCCGGTGCCCGGGGGCCGGTTCCTGCCTACGGAATGCCGGGGAGGGGTGAGTTTATTTCAGGTTCCGGCCGACAGGCCCCGCAGGGCGTGGTCGACGACCGCGTCGGCGTAGGCGTGGGTCAGCGGGAGGGTCCGCAGCAGCCAGCGGTGGGTGAGCGGGGCGATCAGCAGCTCCAGCGCGATCCGCGGGTCGATGTCCGCCCGCACTTCGCCGGTCTCCTGGGCCGCGCGCAGCCGTGTGACGTACCACTGCGCCTGGGGTTCGAACAGCTTCTCCACGAACTGGGCGGCCAGGGCCGGATCCATGATGCCCTCGGCGGTCAGTGCGCGGGTGGGCGCCTCGCTCACGGGGTCGTTCAGCTCGTCCACGGTGGCCCGCAGGACGGCCTTCAGGTCGGCGGCCAGATCCCCGCCGTCCGGGAGGCCCGGGGAGGCGCCGTCCCCGGCGGCCTCGGCCTGCCGGGCCGCCAGGTCGAGGAAGGCCTCCATGAGGACCGCGGCCTTCGACGGCCACCAGCGGTAGATGGTCTGCTTGCCGACCCCGGCGCGGGCGGCGATCCCCTCGATCGTCGTCCTGCCGTAGCCGGCCTCGCCCACGAGGGCGAGCGCGGCGTCGTAGATCGCCCGGCGCGAGCGTTCGCTGCGGCGGCTGGAGTCCGGGGCCTTGTGCGGTGCCATGCCGCCAATCTACAAGCCGGCACTCCGGTACGTATCGTCTTGCCGGGCCGCCCGTAGTCCTGGGGGAACCACCCGTTCGGATCACTGCGCCATCGGCCGGCGGGGCGCACCATGAAGGCACGCACAGACCCGTGCGCATCCCACCGTTCCGCAGCTCAGGCTGCCGTTCGCGAGGAGCCCGCATTGCCCCGTGACGCCACCCCTCATCGCTACCTGATGTGCGCCCCGGCCCACTTCCAGGTCACCTACTCCATCAACCCGTGGATGGACCCCTCGAAACCCGTGGACCTGCCCTTGGCGGTCACCGAGTGGGAGACCCTGCGCGACCGCTACCGCGCACTCGGCCACACCGTCGAGCTGCTCACGCCCCGCCCCGACCTGCCCGACATGGTGTTCGCCGCCAACGGCGCGACCGTCGTCGACGGCCGGGTGCTGGGCGCCCGGTTCGCCTACCGGGAGCGGTACGCCGAGGCGGAGGCCCACCGCGAGTGGTTCCGGGCGAACGGCTTCACCGAGATCCGTGAACCGGATCATGTCAACGAGGGCGAGGGCGACTTCGCCGTCACCGCCTCCTACCTCCTGGCCGGGCGCGGCTTCCGGTCCAGCCCGCTCTCCCACGGCGAGGCGCAGGAGTTCTTCGGGCGTCCGGTGATCGGCCTGGATCTGGTGGACCCGCGCTACTACCACCTGGACACGGCGCTGTGCGTGCTCGACGACGCGGCCGACGAGATCATGTACTACCCGGGCGCCTTCTCGCCGGGCAGCCGGTCCGTGCTGGCCCGGCTCTTCCCGGACGCGCTGATCGCCCAGGAGGCGGACGCCGCGGCCCTGGGCCTCAACGCGGTGAGCGACGGGCGCCACGTCCTGCTCCCCCAGGAGGCGGTGGGGCTCCTCGATCCGCTGAGGGACCGGGGCTTCGAACCGGTGCCGGTGGGTCTGGGGGAACTGCTCAAGGGCGGCGGCAGTGTGAAGTGCTGCACCCAGGAGCTGCGGGCCGGGGAGAGCGCGCCCCCGAGCTGAGGCGTCCCCCGGAGACGGAGGGCGCCTCAGCCGTCCCCGGGCGGCGGCCAGGCGTCACCCCACGCGGTGTCCCGGGCGGCACGGTAGAGCTCGCCGTGCCGCTTGGTGACCGTGGCCCGGCGCAGTCCCTCGTCCCTGGTGCAGAGCTCCAGCAGCACCTGGCCCTTGCGGATCTGGGGCCGGCGGACGACCCGGGCCTCCACCGGACCGGCGGGGAAGCGGGTCGCCACCACGTAGCTGAACTTCTCGTCCTCGTGGCTCAGCGAGCCGCCCTTCACCCGGCGGTGCAGCGACGAGCGGCTGACCCGCGCCGAGAAGTGGCACCAGTCCGTGCCCTGCTCGATGGGGCAGGAGCCGCTGTGCGGGCACGGCGCCGCGACGGTCATCCCGGCGGCGATCAGCCGGTCGCGGGCCTCGATGACGCGGGCGTACCCGTCCGGTGTGCCGGGCTCCACGATCACCACGGCCTGGGCGGACGCGGCACAGGAGTCCACCAGCGCGGTCCGGTCCCCGGGCGTGAGCTCCTTGAGTACGTAGCTGACGGTGACCAGGTCCGTGGGGGCGGGCTCCTGGGAGTCACCGATCCTGGCCCGCTGCCAGGACGCCGCGCGCAGCGTGGGGATGCCGGAGGCGTCGGCGAGCTCACGGCCGAGGGCGAGGGCCGGCTCGGCCCAGTCCAGGACGGTCGTCCGGGGCCCCTGCTCCCAGGCGCCGGCGACGGCCCAGGTCGCCGCGCCCGTCCCCCCGCCGACGTCGGTGTGCGTGGCGGGCACCCAGTCCGGCGCGGCCGCGCGGAGTGCGGCGAGGCAGGCCCGTACGGCCTCGAAGGTCGCGGGCATCCGGTACGCGGCGTACGCGGCGACGTCCGAGCGGTCGCGCAGGACGGGGGCGTCGGTGGGGGTGGTCCCGCGGTAGCTGGCGATGAGCCGGTCGACGGCCTGCGCGGCCTGCGCGGGCGGCAGCCCGTCGAGGAGTTCGGCCAGGGCGGAGCGCAGGGCTTCCGCGGTGGGGAGGGTGGCGTTCACCGCCGAATTGTAGGCGCAGTGGGCCGTCTCTCCGCAGGCCGGCGGTCCGCACCCGTCCCGTGCGGTTACCCGGCCACCGCCCTGTCCTGCGGGGCGCGCTGCCAGGGCCGGCACAGCAGCAGGAAGCACGCCACGGCGGAGAGCGCGCAGACCACCTGGACCACGGCCATGGGCACGGCCGTCTCCTCCCCCGCGATGCCGACGAGCGGCGAGGCGACGGCGCCGATGAGGAACGACGATGTGCCGAGCAGCGCCGAGGCCGACCCGGCGGCGTGCCGGGTGCGCATCAGCGCCTGGGTGTTGGTGTTCGGCATCGCCAGCCCCATGGCGGACATGAGGACGAAGAGTCCCGCCGCGACCGGCAGCAGGCCCACGTCGCCGAAGACACCGGCCGTCATCAGCAGCAGGGCGATCGCGGCGAGGGAGATGACGGCGAGTCCGAACCCGAGGGCCTTGTCCAGGCTGATCCGGCCGACCAGCACCTTGCCGTTGATCTGGCCCACGGTGATCAGCCCGATCGAGTTGATCCCGAAGAGCAGGCTGAACGTCTGCGGCGAGGCCCCGTAGATCTCCTGCATGACGAAGGGCGAGGCGCTCACGTAGGCGAAGAGCGCGGCGAAGGCGAGGCTGCCCGCGACCATGTAGCCGGTGAAGACCCGGTCGGCCAGCAGGCCGCGCATGGTCCGCAGGGCCTCGCCGATCCCGCCGGTGTGCCGCTCCGCCTCGGGAAGCGTCTCGTGCAGCCACTTCCAGACGACGAAGGTGAGGAGCAGGCCGACGCCGGTGAGCACGACGAAGATGCCGCGCCAGTCGGTGAACCGCAGTACCTGCCCGCCGATCACGGGCGCGATGACGGGGGCGACTCCGGAGATCAGCATCAGGGTGGAGAAGAACCTGGCCATCTCCATCCCGTCGTAGAGGTCGCGCACCACGGCCCGGGAGATGACGATGCCGGCGGCGCCGGCCAGGCCCTGCACCAGGCGGAAACCGATGAGCAGTTCGGCGGAGGGCGCGAAGGCGCAGATCACGGTGGCGAGGACGTAGACGGCCATGCCGAGGAGCAGCGGCCTGCGGCGTCCCCACCGGTCGCTCATCGGTCCGACGACCAGCTGACCGAGCGCCATGCCGGTGAGGCACGCGGTCAGGGTGAGCTGGACGGTCGCCGCCGGGGCGTGGAGCGCGTCGGTGACCGCCGGCAGCGCCGGGAGGTACATGTCCATCGACAGGGGCGGCAGGGCGGTGAGTCCGCCGAGTACCAGGGTGACCAGGAGTCCGGCCCGCCGTGCGGCGGCCGGGGCGGGGCCGGTCGGTGTGCGTGGGGATGGCTGCTCTTCGTGCTGTGCTCGCTGGGCCCGGCTCACGCCGCTGTCCGGCATCCTCGTCTCCGCTTCGTTGAATCCGCATCTATGCTCTCAGGTCAGTCGTAGTGGTCGGAACCTTTTTGCGTGAGGGCGTGCGGGCATGAGCGGGACGGTGCGTTGGGGTGTTCTGGCGACGGGCGGCATAGCCGCGACGTTCACGGCGGACCTGCTGGCGGTGAAGGACGCGGGCGCCGAGGTCGTGGCGGTCGCCTCCCGCACGGAGGGCTCCGCGAAGGCGTTCGCCGAACGGTTCGGGATCGAGCGGGCCTACGGCAGCTGGGCGGAGCTCGTCGCGGACGACGACATCGACGTCGTGTACGTGGCCACCCCGCACTCCGCGCACCGGGAGGCGGCCGCCCTCGCCCTGGAGGCCGGCAAGCACGTGCTGTGCGAGAAGCCGTTCACGCTCAACGCGCGGGAGGCGCAGGAGCTCGTGGCCCTGGCCCGGAAGCACGGCCTCTTCCTGATGGAGGCCATGTGGACCTACTGCAATCCGGTCATCCGCCGGATGACCGAGCTGGTGCGGGACGGGGCCATCGGCGAGATCCGCACGGTGCAGGCCGACTTCGGCTTCGCGGGCACCTTCGGTGCCGGGCACCGGCTGCGCGACCCCGCGCTGGGCGGCGGTGCGCTGCTGGACCTCGGGGTCTACCCGGTGTCGTTCGCCCAGCTGTTGCTCGGTGAGCCGGACCGGGTGCAGGCGGACGCGCTGCTCTCCCCGGAGGGCGTCGACCTCAACACCGGGATGCTGCTGGGCTGGGACTCGGGTGCCACGGCGCTGCTGAGCTGTTCGATCGTCGGCGACCTGCCGACCATCGCCTCGGTGACGGGCACGGCGGGGCGGATCGACTTCCCGCAGGGCTTCTTCCACCCCGAGCGTCTCGTCCTGCACCGGCCGGGCCGGGAGCCCGAGGAGGTCACCACCGGCCCCGGCCCGCAGGGACTGTCGGGCATGCAGTACGAGGCGGTCGAGGTGATGCGGTCCGTCCTGGCGGGCGAGACGGAGTCCCCGCTGGTGCCGCTGGACGGCTCGCTCGCCGTGATGCGGACGCTCGACGCGGTCCGTGACCGCATCGGCGTCCGCTATCCGGCGGACGGGCGCTGACGCCGGGCCGGGCCCCTCGGTGCCGGGGCCCGGGCCCGGTCACGCCGGGGTGAGCCCCGGGTTCCCCGCCTCGGTGACGAAGGATCCGGCCGTCGTGAGGGGCGCGCCGGGCGTGGTGACCGCCGCCACCGTGCGGAAGTCGGCGCGCGCCCGGTCCTCGCGGAGTTCGACGACGGCGTACCCCCGGCGGCCGTTGTAGAACTTCATGTGCGGGTTGGCCCGGGTCAGGTTGTCCCAGTTGGCCGGCTTCTCGGAGCCGTTCCTACCGCTGGAGACCGAGGTGGCGACGATCTCCGTGCCGACGGTCCGGGAGGCCGGGTCGTCGAAGTCCTTCTTCAGGTCGAAGCCGTAGCCGACGTGCACGTCTCCGGTGAGCACCATCAGGTTCTCGATCCCGGCGGCCTCGGCCCCGTCCATGATCCGCTGCCGGGAGGCCGGGTAGCCGTCCCACGAGTCCATGGAGAGCTTGTAGGCGTCGGTCGGCACGTCGCGCCGCTGGGCGAAGGTGACCTGCTGGGGTACGACGTTCCACTGCGCGCGGGACGTCTTCCAGCCGTCGAGCAGCCAGCGCTCCTGGGCGGCGCCCGTCATGGTGCGCGCCGGGTCCTCGGACTCCGGTCCGGGGATCTTCCAGCCGTCTCCGTACGCCTGGTTGCTGCGGTACTGGCGGGTGTCGAGGATGTCGAACTGGGCGAGCCGGCCGAACCGCAGCCGGCGGTAGAGCCGCATGTCGGGGCCGGTGGGCCGCTGCGGGGCGCGCAGCGGCTGGTTCTCCCAGTAGGCGCGGTAGGCGGCGGCCCGGCGCAGCAGGAACTCCTCGGGCGGGACGTCGTTCTCGGGGGTGTCGCCCGCGTAGTTGTTCTCCGTCTCGTGGTCGTCCCAGGTGACGACGAAGGGGTGCGCGGCATGGGCGGCGCGCAGGTCCGGGTCGGACTTGTAGAGGCCGTACCGCATCCGGTAGTCGTCCAGCGTGATCGTCTCGCGGGCGAAGTGGGCCGGCAGGACGCGGTCGGTGTAGCCGCGGGCGCCTCCGGTGGCGGTGACCGCGTACTCGTAGAGGTAGTCGCCGAGGTGGAAGACCACGTCGACGTCCTCGGACGCGAGGTGCCCGTAGGCGGTGAAGTAGCCGTCGTGGTAGGCCTGGCAGGAGACGGCGGCCAGGGTCATCGAGCCGTTGCGGGCGCCGGGGGAGGGCGCGGTGCGGGTGCGGCCGGTGGGGCTGATCCAGCTGCCGGCGCGGAAGCGGTAGTAGAAGGTCCGGTCGGAGTCCAGGCCGTCGACGTCGACGTGGACGCTGTGCGCGAACTCGGGGTGGGCGGTGGCTGAGCCGCGCCGGACGACGCGGCGGAAGCGCTCGTCGCGGGCGATCTCCCAGCGGACCTGGACGCGGTCGGCGGGCAGTCCGCCGTCGGCGTCGTAGGGGCGGGGGGCGAGTCTCGTCCACAGGAGGACCGAGTCGGGCAGCGGGTCCCCGGAGGCCACACCCAGGGTGAAGGGGTCCTCGGTGATCCGGCGGGCGTCGAGTTCGGCGGCGCTCGCGCTGCCTGCGGCCGGCAGGCCGGCGGCGAAGGCCAGGGCCGCTGCGGCGCCGGTGACCGTGAGGAAACGGCGGCGGCCCACGCCGGACCCGAGGCGCCGGGCAGCCTCGCGGAACTCGGCGGAGTGCCCGTGCCGGTCGCCGGGCGTGCGGGTGATCTGTGCGGGTGTCATGTGCCCCTCCCCTGCCGGATGTTGTCAGAGGCATTGGAATGCGCGGCGACGACGTACCGTTGGCGGGTACACATCGCCCTCATGGCGGTGCGATGAGCACCGGGTGCCGGTCGCCGCCCGGCCTCGCGTACGCTGCCGGGCCATGGACTCCGAGCAGTCGATCGCTGTGGTGACAGGTGCGGGATCGGGCATCGGCAGGGCCGTCGCCCTCACTCTCTCGGGCGCGGGCTGGACGGTGGTCCTGGCGGGGCGGCGGCCCCTGCCGCTGGAGGAGACCGCCGCCGCGGCCGGGCCGGGCACCGCGGTGTGCGTCCCCGCCGACGTGACCGACCCGGACCAGGTGGCGGCCCTCTTCTCCGGGGTACGGGAGCGCTTCGGGCGGCTGGACCTGCTCTTCAACAACGCGGGTACGTTCGGCCCGGCCGGCACGCCCCTGGAGGACCTCGCCCACGAGGACTGGCGCACGGTGGTGGACGTCAACCTGACGGGGGCGTTCCTGTGCGCGCAGGGGGCGTACCGCCTGATGAAGGATCAGGACCCGCAGGGCGGACGGATCATCAACAACGGGTCCGTCTCGGCGCACGCGCCCCGCCCGCACTCGGTGGCGTACACGGCGACGAAGCACGCCCTGACGGGCCTGACGAAGTCGTTGTCCCTGGACGGGCGTCCGTACCGGATCGCCTGCGGGCAGATCGACATCGGCAACGCGGCGACCGACATGACGGAGCGGATGCGGAGCGGGATCCTCCAGGCGAACGGCGAGACGGCCGTCGAGCCGGTGATGGCGGCGGACGACGTGGCCCGCACGGTCCTGCACATGGCGCAGCTGCCGCTGGAGGCCAACGTGCAGTTCGCGACGGTCATGGCGACGGCCATGCCGTACGTCGGCCGGGGCTGACCCCCACCGCGTCCGCCGCCCGTGCGCGTCCCCGAACACCCCCCAGGACGACGGAGTTTGCCGATTTCCGCGCGACGGACACGGCGCGGGGGTACTCCCCGTATGCTGCTGACCTTCACCGGAAACACACAGAAGGACCACGTCGCATGCACATACGCTCCGCCGCGCCCCTCGCCCTGGCAGCCGCCGCGCTCGCGGGCTCGCTCCTCGCCACGGCTCCCGCTTCCGCCGCCTCGCACCAGGGGGGCCTGCACCTCGGGAAGATCCAGTACGACAGCCCCGGCAAGGACACCAGGACGAACGCGTCCCTCGTGGCCGAGTACGTGGACATCCACAACAACGGCCGGACCACGCTGCAGCTCAAGGGCTACAAGCTGAAGGACAACACGGGCTACACGTACACCTTCGGCAGCTACAGGATCGCCGCCGGCAAGACGGTCCGCGTCCACACGGGCAAGGGCAGGAACGCCGGGGCCCACGTCTACTGGGGCCGCGGCTCGTACGTCTGGAACAACACCGGGGACAAGGCGCGGCTCATCAGGCCCGGCGGCACCCTCCTCGACTCCTGCTCCTGGACGAAGGGCAGCGGCGTCAAGGCCTGCCACTGACCGCGGTGACGGGCCGCCGCGTGCTGGGGGGCACGCGGCGGCCTGGGGCGGCCCGGGGTCCCGGACCCCGGGTCGTCCCGGGCACGGGGGCGGCGGGGGGACTGGCCGGTGCGAGCCGGGGGAATGCGCCCGCCCCGCCCTCGGTTGTCCAGCGACATGAGCCGACCTTCCCGCACTCACGTCCTGCGCTACACCGCCTTCTCCGCCGACCCGGCGGGCGGCAACCCGGCCGGGGTCGTCCTGGACGCCTCGGGGCTCGACGACGCGGCGATGCTCTCGATCGCCGCAGAACTCGGGTACAGCGAGTCGGCGTTCCTCACCGAGCCGGACGGCCGGGGCGGTCACACGGTCCGCTACTTCAGCCCGAAGGCCGAGGTCCCCTTCTGCGGCCACGCCACGGTCGCGGCGGCCCTCGCCCTGGCCGAACGCGATGGCCCGGGTGACCTGCTGTTCCGCACCCCCGCGGGTACGGTCCCGGTCACGGTGGCCCGGACGGACGGCGAACTCCGCGCGACGCTCACCAGCGTCGAGCCCCGGGTCATGGACGTGGCCCCGGAGGAGGTGACGGAGGCCCTGGCCGCCCTGGGCTGGCCGGCCGCCGATCTGGACCCGGACCTGCCGCCCCGCATCGCCTACGCGGGCGCCCGCCACCTGGTGCTGGCGGCCGCGACCCGGGAACGGCTGGCGGACCTGTCCTACGACTTCGCCCGCCTCGAGGCGCTCATGCACCGGCTCGACCTGACGACCGTGCAGCTGGTCCGGCGCGCGTCCGCCTCGGTCTTCCACGTCCGCGACCCGTTCCCGGTCGGCGGCGTGGTCGAGGACCCGGCCACGGGTGCGGCGGCGGCCGCCTTCGGGGCGTACGCACGCGAGCTGGGGCTCGTCGCGGACGACGCGGTCCTCACCCTGCACCAGGGTGAGGACATGGGCCGCCCCGGCACGCTCACCGTCGAACTGCGCCCGGGGGACGCCCGGATCCGGGTGAGCGGTACGGGCACCCGGATCTCCTGACCCGGCCCACGGCTACGGCTACGGCTACGGCTACGGTGCGAGCAGTCCGGCGATCTCCGCCAGCTGACCGGGCCGCAGCGGGCCGTGGGCGAGGGCGGCCGCGTTCTCCTCGACCTGGGCGACCGTACGGAAGCCGGGGATCGGCACCGCCCGACCGCTGCGGGCCCACAGCCAGCCGAGGGCGCCCTGGGCGAGGGTGCGGCCGTCCGCGGTCAGCACCTCCCGGATCGCCTCGACCCGCGCGGCCCAGTGCGCCGACGGGACGCCGCCCGCCCGGAACCAGTGCAGCCATGCGGGCGGGTCGGACCGGATGTCCCCGGCCGCCGCCCGCCGGACCGGGTCGCGCCCTCCGGTCAGCAGGCCCATGGCCAGGGGGCTCCGGACGATGCCGAGCAGACCCCGCTCCTCGCAGAGGTCCGGCATGCGGGGAGCGTCCTCCAGCACGTTGCACGCGTACTGGACGGCGGCGCAGTGCGCGCCCTCGGCGAAGAGCGCCGCGCGCTCGGGGTCGTCGGTGCTCCACCCGTAGGCCCGGATCAGCCCTTCGGCGACGAAGCCCTCGCAGGCCTCGCGCAGTGCGGCCGCCTCCTCGGGCGGGGTGTCGCCCAGGTGCAGCTGGAAGAGGTCGATGCGGTCGGTCCCCAGCCTGCGCAGGGACGCGACGAGTGCCTCACGGGCGTAGGCGGGCGACCGGTCGGCTCCGTCCATCACCCGCGTGCGCTCGTCGAACAGGTTGCCCCACTTGGTGGCGACGACGGCCTCGTCCCGGCGTCCCGCGAGCGCCCGGCCCAGCACGCGTTCGCTGTGCCCGGCGCCGTAGACGTCCGCCGTGTCGAAGAAGCGCACCCCCAGCTCCAGTGCCTGGCGGACCGCCGCCACCGACTCCTCGTCGTCCACCCGGCCCCAGCCGAGCGGGCTGCCGTCCGGCGCCGACCACTCTCCGCCGATCGCCCAGCACCCGAGGCCCAGCGCGCCGACCTCGATCCCGCTGCCGCCCAGCACCCTCGTCCGCCAGTTCGTCTCCGTGTCCATGGGCGCAGAAGCTACGGGTTGGAGTGCACGAGAGGTCAACCGTCTCCCGCCGACCGCTCCGTCAGATCACGTGCACGCCGGCCCGCGCCGCCACCGCCGCGGCCTGGGCGGCCCGGTCGGCAGCCGCGTCGTCGAGGGGGTCACCGCTGGCGAGGAGCCGGTAGTACAGGGGCGCCGAGACGGCCCGGATCACCTCGCCGGCGTCGGTGCCCGCGGGCAGCTCACCGCGCTGGACCGCGGCCTCGACGCAGCCCGACCACTCCTCGATACGCACCGCGTAGAAGTGGTGCAGCGCCTGGGCGGTGCGGGTGTCGCAGGTGGCCGCGGCGATCACGGCGGCGAAGAGGGCCCCCTGACGCGGGTCGGTCAGCGTCCGCACGACCAGCCGGGCGTTGGCCCGGAGGTCCTCGTCCAGCGAGCCCGTGTCCGTACGCGGCACGGACTGCTCCGCCATGTCCGTGAGCAGGTCGGCCACCAGGCCCGCCGGGGTCGACCAGCGCCGGTAGACGGTCGTCTTGCCGACCTCGGCGCGGCGGGCGACGTCGGCGAGGTCGAGCCGGTCGAAACCGTACTCGACCAGCGCGTCACCGGCCGCCCGCAGGACGGCCTCCCGCACGCGGGCCGTGCGCCCGCCGGGGCGGACCATGCCCGGCTCCGCTCCTCCGGCGTTCTCCGCCCCGCCCATTCCCTCAGCCTCCATAACGGGTCTCCAGTTCCATTAGCTGCCCATCCCCTGCTACGGTGACTCCACCTTAACGGAACCACAGGTCCGTTAAAACACCCCTCAGGGAGAGCCCCCATGTCCACGTCCGGAACGGCCCCCACCGCGGCGCCACTCGCGCCCCCGAACTCGCCCCGCATGACCGGCCGCCAGAAGCTCGTCCTCGTCCTCCTCCTCGGCGCACAGTTCATGATCGCCGTGGACTTCTCGATCCTGAACGTCGCCCTGCCCGCCGTCGGCAAGGGTCTCGGCTTCTCCCTCGCCCACCTCCAGTGGATAGCCACCTCCTTCGCCCTCGCCGCCGCCGGCTTCACGCTGCTGTTCGGCCGGATCGCCGACCTCCTCGGCCGCAAGCGCCTGTTCATCGGCGGCATGGCCGTCCTCGGCCTCTCCTCCGTCCTGGGCGGGCTCGCCACCACACCGGGCATGCTGCTCACCGCCCGCGTGCTCCAGGGACTCGCCACCGCGGCCGTCACCCCGGCCGGGCTCGCGCTGCTCACCACGGCGTTCAAGGAAGGACCGCTGCGCGAGCGTGCCCTCGGCCTCAACGGTGCCCTGATGTCGGCGGGTTTCACGGCGGGAGCCGTCCTCGGTGGACTGCTGACCGATCTGCTCTCCTGGCGCTGGGCCTTCCTCATCAACGTCCCCGTCGCCGCGCTCGTCGTCGCGCTCGCCCCGTCCGTGATCGCCGACTCACGGCCCGCCGTGCGGGCGAAGCTCGACGTGCCGGGCGCCGTGACCGTCACCGGCGGCCTGCTGCTGCTGGTGTTCGGCCTGACGCAGGCGGGCGAGAGCGGCTGGACCTCGCCCACCACCCCGGCCGCGCTGCTCGCCGGCGCGGCGCTCCTCGCCGCCTTCCTCCTCGTCGAGAAGCGGGCGGCCGCGCCCCTGGTCCCCCTGCGCGTCCTGAAGCGGCCCACCGTCGTCCGGGGCAACACCGCCGGGCTGATCGCCTTCGTCACGGAGACGTCCCTGGTCTTCCTGCTCACGCTCTACCTCCAGGAGGTCCTCGGCTACTCCCCGCTCGCCACCGGGCTCGCCTTCGGGGTCCTCGGCATCGGCACCGTGGCCGGCGGCATGCTCGGCGGCCGGGCGATCGGCCGGTTCGGCACCCGGCGCACGATCGTCCTGGGCGGTGCCGTCCAGGCCGTCGCCACCCTCTCCCTCGTGGCGCTCGGCAGTTCCGGCGGCTGGATCACCCTCCTGCTGGCAGCGACCTTCGTCGGCGGTGTCGGCAACATGCTGGTGATCGTGGGCTTCATGGTCACCGCGACCTCCGGGATCCCCGACGAGGAGCAGGGCCTGGCCACCGGTCTCGCCACGATGACGCAGCAGGTCGGCATCACGATGGGCATCCCGGTCATGAGCGCGGTCGTCACCGCCCGGACGGGCGGCGCCACCGGTCCGGACGCGGTGCTGTCCGGAGTCTCGACGGCGGTCCTCGTCAACGCGGCGATCGTCCTGGCCGGCGCCCTGCTCGCCGGCGCCTCCCTGGTCCGGCGGGGAGCACGGACCTCCACCGGGTGAGCCGGGCGCGGCGCCGCACCGCCGCCGGCGGCCCGGAGCCGGGGCGACCGGACACGAGCCGGAGCGAGTCGTGCGCGGGCCGCGGGGCGGGCGCCCGGCAGGATGGCGCTCAGCACCACCACCCGCCCGCCCCCGGCGCGAACCGAACGTGGACCGGCCCTCCGGTGGACGGGCCACCACCGGCGGGTGAACAGCGGGACGTTACGATCGCGGGCACCGCGGACCGGTCGAAGCACCGCTGCCGCCGAACCTCAGGAGTACCGAACCTTGTCCGAACCACGCATCGGCGTATCCGTCGTCACCATGGGAGACCGCCCGCAGCAGGTGGAGGCGCTGCTGGCGTCCGTGGCCATGCAGGACGTACGCCCCGCCCGCGTCGTCGTCGTCGGCAACGGCTCACCGCTCCCCGACTACAGCGCCTTCCCGGGCCTGACCGGCCTGGCCGGCGGGGTGACGACGATCGAGCTCGACGAGAACCTCGGCTGCCCCGGCGGCCGCAACGCCGCCCTGGCCAGGCTCGCCGAACTCGGTGACGTGGACGTCGTGATCGAGCTGGACGACGACGGACTCCTGGTGGACAAGGGTGTCTTCCGCACGGTGCGGGACCTCTACGCCGCCGACCCCCGCCTCGGCATCGTCGGTTTCCGCATCGCCGACGAGCACGGCGAGACCCAGCGCCGCCACGTCCCCCGCCTGCGCGCCGGCGACCCCATGCGCGGGGGCCCGGTCACCGCCTTCCTCGGCGGCGGCCACGCCCTCTCCATGAAGATGCTCGCCGAGACCGGGCCGTGGCCCGCCGAGTTCTTCTTCACCCACGAGGAGACGGACTTGTCCTGGCGGGCCCTCGACGCGGGCTGGAAGATCGTGTACGAACCGGGTCTGCTGCTCCAGCACCCGAAGACGTCCCCGGCCCGGCACGCGGTCTATTACCGGATGACGGCCCGCAACCGCGTCTGGCTGGCCCGCCGCAACCTGCCGCTGCCCCTGATCCCCGCCTACCTCGGCACCTGGATCCTGCTCACCGCCGCCCGCACCCGGTCGGCCAGCGGCCTGCGCGCCTGGGCGGGCGGCTTCGCCGAGGGAGTCCGCACCCCGTGCGGCGTGCGCAGCCCGATGCGCTGGCGCACGGTCTGGCGGATGACCCGCCTGGGCCGCCCGCCGGTCGTCTGACGGGCCGGATGGCCGGCGCCGGAAAAGGACCGGCGAGCGGGTACGGGCTCGGCTAGCATCTCCCGCGGAGCGGGCCGGTAGCGGCTTCGGCCGGCTCCTCCCGCGGAGCGGGCCGGGGCCCGGCGACGGAGCCGCGAGCCCGGCCTCATCCGCACGACAGCCCCCAGGTCCGTGACGCACGGACCGCGTGCCGATCCTCGTCAGGAGTGGGAGATGCCCGGTCGTCCGAGCGCGCGTTGACGTCCTGGGCCGCGAGCGGCCCGTCATCGCGTGCTGCCCCCGTCGCGCGGCACAGCGATCCTCCCTGCCTGTCCCGGGGAGCGCCCCACGCGTGCCGGGACGGCGGATCCGTCTTCGGCGACCCGAGGGACTGCTGTGCCGTCCGCTTCCGTGCCCCGCCCCCGTACCCCCGTACCGTCCGGCCTCCGTCGCGACCGCGACTTCCGCCGGCTGTGGGCGGGACAGACCGCCTCCCAGTTCGGCGAGCACGTCGGTCTGCTGGTCCTGCCGCTCGTCGCCGTGCTCGCGCTCGGCGCGGACCCCCGCCAACTGGGCGTTCTGCGGGCCGTCGGGCAGGCGCCCGCCCTCCTGCTGTCGCTGCCGGCCGGCGCCTGGGTGGACAGGTGGCGCACCCGCACGGTGATGATGCTGGCCGACCTCGGCCGGGCCCTGGTACTCGGCGGCACCGCCGCCCTGGGCCTGCTGGGGCTGCTCGCCCTTCCGGCTCTGCTGGTGGCCTCCTTCACGGTCGGGGTGCTGTCCGTGTTCTTCGACGTGGCCTACCAGGCGTCCCTCGTACGGCTCGTGCGGCGTGACCAGCTGGTCGCGGGCAACAGCGCGCTCGAGGGCAGCCGTTCGGTGGCCCAGATCGGTGGCCCGGCGCTCGGAGGCGTACTCGTCTCGGCGCTGTCCGCGCCGGCCGCCGTGGCGTCCGGCGCGGTGTTCTTCGCCGGGTCCTTCCTCACCCTCCGGAGGATCCGCCGTGACGAGAGGGTCCCCGAGGCATCCCCGCGGGTCCTGCGGCAGATCCGCGAGGGGGTCCGCTTCGTCGCCGGTGACTCCGCACTGCGCGCGATCGGTCTCGCGTCGGCCGCCTACCAGTTCTTCCTCGCGGCGACGATGACGCTCTACCTGTTGTTCCTGACCGGCCGGCTGGGGCTGTCCGGTACGGCGGTCGGCCTGGCGCTCGCGGCCACCGGGCCGGGCGCGCTGCTGGGTTCGCTGCTCGCCGCCCGCCTTCCCGGCCGGTTCGGACACGGGGTGGTGCTGGTGGCTGCGGCCGGGCTCGGGGACGGCGTGATGCTGTGCGTGCCCGCGCTGCACGGCCCGCCGGCGGTGGTGCTGCCGGCGCTCGTGGCCGTCAATCTCGTGTTCGGGACCTTCGGTCAACTGGTCAACGTCACGGTGATGGCCGTCCGCCAGGCGCTCACCCCGGACGAGATGCAGGGCAGGGCGGCCGCGACCATCTCGTTCGCCGGTATGGGACTCGCCCCGCTCGGATCGCTCCTCGGCGGCTTCCTCGCCCAGGAGTGGGGGTCGCGTACGGGCCTCCTGGTGACGGCCTCGGGGCTGCTGCTCTCCCCCGCCGTGCTGGCCCTGTCCCCGCTCGCCCGCCTGGGCCGGACCCTCCCGGACCCGTCGGCTTCGAAGGAGCGTCGACTCCCCGCCCTTCCGGCCGAGCGAAACTCAACCGTCACGGAACTGCGAGGCTGAGCCGGTCCTGACGGACCAAAAGCTCCGCCGAAGGGCTGTCCCGCAATTCCCGGTGGATCAGCGTGCGGCGTCGGATACGGGGCATCGCACGGCGGAGGAACGTCCGCATACTCGATGTATATGGACGTTCCGACGGTGCGGCGAGGTGCCGTAGCTGTCGTCGCGCGCCCGCCGGCAATTGCGGGACAGCCCTCAGGCTTGGTCGGCCCACACCGGATTGCCGGCTTCTTGCACGTGCAAGGTTGGCGAGTGCTCCCGATAGGCCCACTGTGTCGCATCACGCGGCACTACCCAGGCTTTGGTCTGGAATGCCTGAGAAGGTGTCAGTGCAGCGGTGCAGGTGTCGAGCGGGCTGATTCGAGTGGCCCCGGCCGGGACTGTGATGGTCTCCGAGGTTCCCCAGGGAGCGGGGCAGGTCTGTTCCACGGCTGCTTGGACGTAGGCGAGTTTCGCCTTCACCGTCATCGGCTTGCCCGAGATGTTGGTGAACTGGACGAGGAAGGCCATCTTCGCCTCGTGGGTGACGATCAAGCACGGCTTCCACATCACCGTGCCCGCGCTGCGCGATTTCCCGCATCGGTAGTTCCCGTCGAGGCCGCCTGGCACAGCGGAGGTGACAGCGTCGGAACCGCCGACCCCTATGGCCTTCGCACGCGGTGACGCCGACGTGTCCGGAACCACGCCAGTCGCGGTCGGCTCCTCGTCGCCGGGCCACGCCCACAGGCCGATGGACGCGGCGGCTGCGGCAGTGAGTGCCCCCACCCCGATCCATCTCTTCCTGGCCGGGCGCCTCGCCCGGTCGGTGATTCCCGCCGTCCCGATCACGCCGGTTTCCGCCCCTGACGAGACTGCTGCGCCATGTGCCCCGAGTGAGACGGCGGTGGTGACGGGTTCGACCGCCGGAAGCCCGGCGGGTTCCGGCTCGACAGGAGCCGTCGATTCCACGTTCACCGGGAGCGCGACGGGGCCTTGAGGGCTTGGTTCATCAGCCTTGCTCGCGACCGCGGAAGGTCCGGCAGGTCCTCCTGAGCGGACCTGCCCGGACGAATGCAGATATCCGCTCTCCCCGACCCGGCGGCGCCAACCGCGTCCATCTGTCTCCTGAAGCCTGTGCCCCAGATCGGCGATCTCCCGGCCGATCATGGGCAACCGCTTAGAATTGTCGGGGGCATGCAATTCCAATGCTCGTGCGACAGCCGCACTGTCCTCCACGCCAGGTAACCGGTTGTGCTTGGTGCCGGGAAGGAGTTGCCTACCGCCGCGGAGCCAGTACGACAGCATCGGCCCGTCGATCGGCGCACGCGACGCCCACTCTGCTGCAGCCCGCTCCTGCTCCAGCGCCCTGATCAATACTTTCCGTGTCGGCCTGTCCTTGGAGATCGGCTCCCTCACACACGCTGCCCATGCGTCCAGTGCCTGCACGAGGCCACGTGCGAGGTTCGCGAACTCATCCCCTGGTTCCTCGGTCATCGGCTCCCTCCCGACGGGACTCTTCGTTGCAGTGCAACGAAGAAACAACAGGTTACGGAGGTGCACGTTGCGCTGCACATAGCCGACTCGCTTGCACTGATGTTCTCCCGATCCGGCTACGGCACAGTCGGTTCCGGCGGTACGGAGCGTCCGGTCGCCGCCCCCGACGCGGGCCGAAGAAAATAGGGAGAGCTGACTCCATGAACAATCTCAAGAGCGTTATCGCGGCGACGGCGGCCACGGCCGTACTGGCCACCGGAGTGGTCACCACGATGGCACCGCCGGCAGCTGGTGCACCCACGGATCAGCACTCCGCCGGTGCGGCGTCCCACGTGGCCCTCGTGTTCGTGAAGAACGCGAAGGACCCGTCCAACTCGACTTTGCAGCTGTGGAACGGAAGGAGTCACATCGCCACGTACCGGGCTGGGTCTGGACTGGGAACGGCCGCCGACTACGACAAGGAAAAGGGCGACTACACGCAGATGGGCAAGAGCTACCGGGACGACTGCACCTCCGATGCCGGGTGGCTTCCCAACGGCAGGTACAAGCCGACCTCCTTCGAGACCGGCCGGAACGGCAAGATCAAGGGCTACGCCATCGGCCTGCCTGACACGAAATGCCGCACCGGCAAGGTCAAGCGCACCGCGCTCTTCATCCACAGCGAGATGACGAAGGGCAGGAAGCAGGGCCCGCGCAACGGAGCTGACAGCCCGCAGCGCTGGGAGGGCGTGCATGACTACAAGTCCAACGGCTGCATCAAGCTCCACCCCACCCACATCGCCAAGCTCTTCAGCTACATGAACAAGCATGGGCGGGCCGTCCTGCTCACCGTGCGCTGACCATCGGTGGCCCCGATACTCGAACAGCCCGCTCCGGCGTCCGCGAGGTACTGCGAGCCCGGAGCGGGCGTGGTTCCGGCGCACGGGGCAGGCACGCGGCCGGCCACGCCATCCGGAGCAGGGCGCTCGTCCGCCGGCTTCGGCAGGTGTTCAGCTACCACGTGTTCTTCCACCGGAACCGGTTCGGACCGCCCACGCGAGGACAGAGCCTGCGGGCCTGGGCAGCCAGGGCGGCACATCCTCCACACGGAGAACGAGGCGTGACGGACTGCGGGCCGTCCTGCCCGGCGCGCCATCGGCCCAGGGACTTCCAGCGTCGCCCGAGGGACTTTCGAGGGACCTTGTGCCGCCCGAAGCGGCCGGCCCAGGAAAACCGGGAAGGGCCTCCGGCGCAGGCCGGAAGCCCTTCTCACGGCGAAGCCGCTGGTGGCGGCAGACGAGTCGGGCTGTACGCCGGGTTCTGTCGCCCGGTCGCCTCGCGGCGGCCGGGGAGACGGCCATCCATCTAGGACCGGCATTGCTGCCGGCCTCGTGCGGTCTACCCGCGAACTCGGGCGGGCCGCCCTCGGACGTTCGCGCAGGACCGCTTGCGGCGGTCCCTCTTGACCTTGCTCCGGGTGGGGTTTACCTAGCCGCCTGAGTCGCCTCAGGCGCTGGTGGTCTCTTACACCACCGTTTCACCCTTACCCGGGACCGAGGTCCCGGGCGGTCTGCTTTCTGTGGCACTGTCCCGCGGGTCACCCCGGGTGGCCGTTAGCCACCACCCTGCCCTGTGGAGCCCGGACGTTCCTCGGGAGGATCCGGGGATCCCCACGCGGCCGTCCGCCCGGCTCGTCTGCCGTGCGGACCATGGTACCCGCCGGACCGGGCGTCCCGGACGGCTGCCGGACGTCGGCGGCCCGACCAGGCGGCCGCCGTACCCTTGCCCCGGGGCCTCCTGCACGCGGGGCCCCGTGCCGCGTGTGAAGGAGAACCCCCGTGCTCGTGCTGTTGCCGCCCTCCGAAGGAAAGGCCGCACCGGGGCGCGGAGCCCCCCTGAAGCTCGAGTCCCTGTCCCTGCCGGGCCTCGCCGGGGCCCGTGCCACCGTCCTGGACGAGCTGGTCGAGCTGTGCCTGGCCGACGGGGAGAAGGCCCGCGAGGTGCTCGGCCTGAGCGACGGGCTGCGGGGCGAGATCGCGAAGAACGCGGAGCTGCGCACGGCCGCGACCCGGCCGGCCGGGGAGATCTACACGGGGGTGCTGTACGACGCCCTCGGCCTCGCCACGCTGGACGCGGCGGCCCGGCGCCGGGCGGGGAAGTCGCTGCTGGTCTTCTCCGGGCTGTGGGGCGCCGTCCGGGTGGGCGACCGGATCCCCTCCTACCGCTGTTCGATGGGCGTGAAGCTCCCCGGACTGGGCGCCCTCGGCGCGTACTGGCGGGGCCCGATGGCCGCCGTCATGCCGGAGGCGGCCGGGGACGGGCTCGTCCTGGATCTGCGGTCGTCCGCGTACACCGGGGCGTGGAAGCCGGTGGGCGAGGTGGCGGAGCGTACGGCGAGCGTGCGGGTGCTGCAGTCACAGGTGGTGGACGGCGTCGAGAAACGGTCGGTGGTCAGCCACTTCAACAAGGCGACCAAGGGGCGGATGGTCCGCGATCTGCTGACGTCCGGGGCGCGGCCGAAGGGGCCGGCGGAGCTGGTGGAGGTGTTGCGCGGTCTCGGTTACGTGGTGGAGGCGCGGGCTCCGGAGCGGGCCGGGCGGGCGTGGGCCCTCGACGTGGTGGTCACCGAGATCCACTGACTCATTGCAGCATGCGCAACGCTCGTTGCGTACTGTGCCGTTCACGCGGCAGGATGTCCCGCATGACCTCCTCCGCGCCCGCCGCCGTGTCCGCTTCCGTGCTGGACCTCGCTCCCGTCGTCCCCGTCGTGGTCCTGGAGGACGCGGCCGACGCGGTACCCCTGGCCCGCGCACTCGTCGCGGGCGGGCTGCCCGCGATCGAGGTGACGCTGCGCACCGCCGCCGCGCTCGACGCGATCCGGGCGATCGCCGCCGAGGTGCCGGACGCCGTCGTGGGCGCCGGCACGGTGATATCCGTACGGAACGTGCGCGAGACGGTCGGGGCCGGGGCGCGCTTCCTGGTGAGCCCGGGCTGGACGGACACCCTGCTGGACGCGATGAAGGCGGCCGGCGTGCCGTTCCTGCCGGGGGTCTCGACGACGTCGGAGGTCGTCGCGCTGCTGGAGCGCGGCGTCACGGAGATGAAGTTCTTCCCGGCCGAGGCGGCGGGCGGCACGGCCTATCTCAAGGCCCTGTCCGCACCGCTCCCGCAGGCCCGGTTCTGCCCGACGGGCGGCATCTCGTCCGCCTCCGCGTCCTCGTACCTCGCCCTGCCGAACGTCGGTTGCGTGGGCGGGAGCTGGATGGTTCCGGCCGACGCGTTGGCGGCGAAGGACTGGCCCCGGGTGGAGCGCCTGGCCGCCGAGGCGTCGGCCCTGCGCGGCTGACGCCTCGGCGGCCGGCCCGTCACCTCACCGCAGGTGCGAGGTGTCGTTGAGGAGCCTGAGGGAGGCGTTGCCGTCCGCGTAGTACGCGACCGTCGAGACGGAGGCGGGCAGCAACTCCATGCGGAAGAGCGACTCCGGCGGGGCGCCCAGCGCCAGCCTGACCAGGGTCTTGATCGGGGTTACGTGCGTGACCAGCAGCACCGTGCGCCCGGTGTAGCGGGAGATCAGCCGGTCGCGGGCGGCCGACACCCGCTCGGCCACCTCGGCGAAGCTCTCGCCGCCGCCCGTGGGAGCCGCGTCGGCGGACGCGAGCCAGGCGGTCAGATCAGGGCCGTAGCGCTCGCGCACCTCGGCGAAGGTGAGGCCCTCCCACGCTCCGAAGTCCGTCTCGCGCAGGCCCTCCTCGACACGGACCTCCAGGCCGAGGGAGTCCGCCACGACCGCGGCCGTCTCGCGGCAACGGCGCAGCGGGGAACTGACGATCTCCTGGACCGTGCCCTGTGCGGCGAAGGCCTCCGCCGCACAGGAGGCCTGGTGGCGGCCGGTGGACGAGAGCTCGGGGTCACCGCCGCCGCTGCCGGAGAACCGCTTCTCGGGGGTGAGGGCCGTCTCACCGTGCCGGAGCAGGAGGAAGGTGGCGGGCGCGCCCAGGTCGGGTGCGCTCGCCCAGCCCACCTGCGGGGTGACCACCGGGGGGCGGGCCGCCCCCGGCCGCGCCGCCGCCATCGCGGCCCGGACCTTCGCGGCACCCGCGACGGCGTCCCCGGGCGGACCCGAGGGCGGCTCGGGGTGCGCCGGCGTACGCGGTCTCTCCAGGCCGGCCGCCGAGGAGGCCGGGTCCCACCGCTCACCCCGCCTGCCCGCGTCCATCGCCTCGTTGGCCAGCCGGTCGGCGTGCTTGTTGCTCTCGCGCGGGATCCACTCGTACGTGACGGCGGAGGCGGGCAGGATGCGCGCGGCCTCCGCCGCGAGCGGCTTCATGTCGGGGTGCTTGATCTTCCAGCGACCCGACATCTGTTCGACCACCAGCTTGGAGTCCATCCGGACACGGACCTGGACGGGCGTGTCCGGGAAGAGTTCCTTCACCGCCTCGAGACCGGCGATCAGGCCCTTGTACTCGGCGACGTTGTTCGACGCGAAGCCGATGTACTCGGCGGTCTCGGCGAGGGTCACGGCCTCGGCCGGGTCGATGACGACCGCGCCGTAGCCGGCGGGTCCCGGGTTGCCCCGGGAGCCACCGTCGGCCTCGACGACCAGCTGGCGCGGAGCCGTCATTACAGGCCCGACTCCGCGGTGCGGACGAGGATGCGGTGGCAGTTCTCGCAGCGCAGGACGGTGTCGGGGGACGCGGCCTTCACGTCGTTGACCTCCGTGATGTTCAGTTCCAGGCGGCAGCCCTCGCAGCGCCGCTGGTAGAGCCGGGCGGCGCCGACGCCACCCTGCTGGGCGCGCAGCTTGTCGTACAGCTTGAGCAGATCGGCGGGGACGGCACCGGCGACGACCTCACGGTCCTTGGCGACGGTGGCGGCCTCGGCGTCCAGCTCCGCGGTCGCCGCGTCCCGGCGTGCGGTCGCGTCGTCGACCTTGGCCTGGACGGCGCTGACGCGCTCGGTCAGTTCGGCGACACGCTCCTGCGCGGACTCCCGGCGCTCCATGATCTCGAGGACCACGTCCTCCAGGTCGCCCTGGCGCTTGGCGAGCGAGGTGATCTCGCGCTGCAGGCTCTCCAGGTCCTTCGGGGAGGAGACGGCGCCGGAGTCGAGCCGCTGCTGGTCGCGCACGGCGCGCTGGCGCACCTGGTCGACGTCCTGCTCCGCCTTGGTCTGCTCGCGGGTCGTGTCGCTCTCCTCGGTCTGGGAGGCGACCAGCAGGTCGCGCAGCTGGGCGAGGTCGCTGCTGAGCGCGTCGATCTCGGCGTGCTCGGGCAGGGACGTGCGCTTGTGGGAGAGCTGCGACAGACGTACGTCGAGGGCCTGGACTTCGAGGAGTCGGATCTGGTCGGCGGGCGCGGCGTTCAGTTGGGGGCTCCAGAAGAGTGGTGGGTGGTCCAGGGGTCGGTGACCTGCTTCGAGACGTGGACCCGCAGGTCCCATCCGTGGCGGTCGGAAATCGCGTCGAGTTCCGCGGCGGCCTGCTCGCACCAGGGCCATTCGGTGGCCCAGTGCGCGGCGTCGACCAGGCCGAGCGCCGAGTGCTGGACGGCCTCGGAGGCCGGGTGGTGGCGCAGGTCCGCGGTGAGGAAGGCGTCGACGCCCGCGGCGCGTACGGCGTCGAAGAGGCTGTCGCCGGAGCCGCCGCTCACCGCCACACGCCGTACGACGGCGTCCGGGTCACCCGCGAGGCGGATGCCCTGCGCGGTGGCGGGCAGCCGGGCGGCGGCGCGGGCGGCGAACGCGCGGAGGGTCTCGGGGTGGTCGAGCTCGCAGATCCTGCCCAGTCCGCGCCGGCCCTCGGGGTCGCCGGGGTCCGGCACGAGCGGGCCGGTGACCCGCAGGTCCAGCGCGGCGGCGAGGGCGTCGGAGACCCCGGGGTCGGCGGTGTCGGCGTTGGTGTGCGCGACGTGCAGGGCGATGCCGTGCCGGATGAGGTCGTGCACGACCCGGCCCTTGAAGGTGGTCGCCGCGACCGTCGTCGTACCGCGCAGGTAGAGGGGGTGGTGGGTGACGATCAGCTGGGCGCCGAGCGTGCGGGCCTCGTCGGCGATCTGCCGGACGGGGTCGACGGCGAAGAGGACCCGGTCGATCTCCGCCTCGGGGTCGCCGCAGACCGTGCCGACCGCGTCCCAGCCTTCGGCCCGCTCGGGAGGCCAGAGGGCGTCGAGCTCGGCGATGACTTCAGACAGACGGGGCACGGGGGAAAGGCTACCTGTCCGCCGTGCCCCGCCGCCCCCGCCGGCCGGAGCCCGTACGGGCGGGCTCCGGTCGGACACGAACCGTTACTTCACGAGGTCGGCGCGGAGGTCGTCCAGCACCAGGTCGGCCGAGGTGACCCCGAGGCCGAGGTACCAGGTCTCGTCCGGGACGTCCTTGGCCCGGCCGGCCTTGACCGCGTCGAGGTTCTTCCACAGGGGGTTCGCCCGGGCGGTGTCGCGCTGGGTGGCCTTCGCGTCCCCGTAGACGCCCGTGAAGATCCAGTCGGCGTCGGCCTGGTCGATGTTCTCCGGGCTGATCTCCGTGGCGAGGTCGTCGATCTGCTGGTTCTCGGGCCGGGGCAGACCGACGTCCTCCAGGATGGTGCCGATGAAGGAGGCCTTCGCGTACAGGCGGATCCGGTCGGGGAGGTAGCGGACCATGGAGATGGTCGGCTTGTCCGGGCCGATGTCCTCGCCGAGCTTCCTGGCCTTCGCCTCGTAGGCGGTGAGTTCGGCCTTGGCCTTCGCGGTCCTGTCGAGCGCTGCCGCGTTCAGGAGGTAGTTCTCCTTCCAGGTGAAGCCCGGGCGGATGGAGAAGACGGTCGGCGCGATCTTGGAGAGTTCGTCGTACTTGTCGGCGGCGCGCAGCTGGCTGCCCAGGATCAGGTCGGGCTTCAGGCCCGCGATCGCCTCCAGGTTCAGGCTGTTGATCGTGCCCACGCTCTTCGGCTCGCCCGCGTCCTTCTCCAGGTACGACGGGATGGCCGCGTCCCCCTCGGACGGCGCGTAACCCACGGGCTTCACTCCGAGCGAGACCACGTTGTCGAACTCACCGACGTCCAGGACGACGACGCGCTCGGGCGCGGCCTTGATCTCGGTGCTGCCCATGGCGTGGGTGACCGTGCGGGGGAACTCGCCGGCCGCCGCGTCCGTGCCGTACCCGGCGGTCTTCTTCGCGGCGTCGCCGAAGTCCTTGCCGCCCGTGGCGACGGCCGCCTTCCTGTCGCCGCCGGCGTCGGCCGAGGTGGAGCCCCCCGACGTGTCGTCACCACCGCAGGCCGACAGGGAAAGAGCGGCAGCCACCGCCAGGCCGACTGCGGCGGTACCGCGGCGTCGAAGGGACATCATTCGCTCCAGTTCGGGACTCTCGCAGGAAATTCTTAGGGAAGGCTAACCTTTCACACGTGTCACCGTCAGCACAGGCACCCCCTCCTCTTCAGGCAAACCGGGACACCGCCACCCGTATGTGTGAAGTGCGATGTCTCGCGTTGTCCGGCAGGAAGTGCGAAAACTAGCTTCGGTGGCCGGAGGTGACCGCACCATGACTGTCTGTACTGCCGAGAACGGGACCACGGGGGCCGCGAAGGCCGCCCCGACGGTGGACCTCGCGCCCGGGCCCGCGGAACCGGAGGCACCCGCCGGGCCCGGCGAACCCCTCGCCCACCGGGGGTCGGACCTGTCCGACGGAGGCCGGTCCCACGGGACCGCCGGGGTGCGCGGCAGGGCGCGCGGAGGCGGCTGGTCCCGCGCGGCGACGATGCCCGCCGGGGCGGCCGCCTACATCGGGACGGCAGGATCGCAGCCCGTCGGCGGCGGCGCGGGGATCGCCACGGCAGACGCTGCGGCCACGGCGGCGGACGTCGGCGGGGCCGTCGGTGCCGGTGCCGGTACCGGTGCAACAGGGTTGTTCGGTAAGGCCTTCGCGGCCCGGGGAGCCGTCGGGGCACCAGGAGCCGCGGCGACCTCCGGAGCTGTCGGAACCCCAGGAGCCGTGGTAACCCCCGGGGCCGTCAGGACCCCAGCAGCCGCGGTAACCCCCGGAGCCGTCAGCGCCCGTGCAACCGCGGCAACTCCCGGAGCCCTCAGGACCCCGGCAACCGTGGCGTTCCCCGCAGCCGTCGGCGTCCCAGGAGCCGTGGCAACTCCTGGAGCCATCGAGGCCGGCGCGTCCTGCGTGCTCGGGGGTGAACATCCGGAGCACGGCCCGCTCGGCAGGCCGGTGGCCTTCGCGCCGGCCGGCCCTCCGCCCCGGACGGCCGAGCAGAGCCCGCCGGGAGAGGCCACGCCCAGGCCCACACCCCGGGACGCGGACGCCCCGCAGGCCGGGCCCACACCCCGGGAAGCGTCCGCGCCCCAGGCCCGGTCCGCACCCGGGGCGGCCGGAGCCGGCGCGCACGCCCGGCCCGTCCCGCCCCCGCGGCTCGTCCCGCCGGCCCTCACCCTCGCCGCCGACCACTCCTACGCCGCCCGGCTCACGACGGCAGCCGGGAACGGTGCCGCCGGGGAGAGCGGCGATCCGGCCTGGTTCACCGAGCGGTGGAGCCTCGACGGCCCCGAGCCCTACGCCGTACCCCTCCCCCTCGACCAGCCGGAGGAGGCCGACTCCGACGTGCTGCCCCTCGCCGACGGACGGGTCCTGATCCGGCGGCGGGTGGCCGACCGTCACGCGTTCTCGCTCCTCTACCCGACCGGGCCGGGAACGGGCGAACTCTCCCTCGGCTCCCTCGCGTGCGAAGCACCGGTCCTCCTCCCTCCGTCCCCCGACGGCATGAGCGCCTACGCCCTGCTCCCGGGTCGGCGCTCCACCGCGGTCTGGCTCGTGACCGGCGCCGACGGACCCGAACACGTCGCCGACGTAGCGGGCCTCTGCTCGGGTGGCTCATGGCTGGACCGGGAGGGCCGGCTGCTCGCCCTGGACCGGCGGCTGCCGGGCGGCGGTCCGGTGAAGGCCGTCGCCGTGGACCTGGGCCGGGGCGGCGTGGTGACACCGCTGCTGCAGATCGCGCCGGAGAGCAACGACCGGCTGCTGCTGGCCGACCCGGACAGCGGACTGCTGCTGATCCGCTCGGACGCGCCGGGACACGACCGCCTCGGCTGGGGGGTGCTCGGCAGCTGTCTGCCGGTGCGCTTCCCCGAGTGCCTGCACCCCCCGGACGTGACCGTGACGCCGTTCGCCGTACAGCCGGGCCGGATGCTGATGCCCGAGAGCTGCGCGGTGGCGCTGCGGATGGACGGGCCGGCGGGCAGCTGGATCGGGCTCTGGCGCCCGCAGGGGCGCCGGCTCCACCTGTGCGCCGCGCCGGAAGGATGGCTGACCGGGACGGGGTTCTGGACGCGGGAAGGGGTGCTCCACCTGCCGTACGCGCAGGAGGGTGTGCCGTGCGCCGTGGCCCGGGTCGAGGCACCGGGGGAAGAGACGTGCCGGCCGGCCGCGCACGGTACGGGACGTCCACCGGCGGGCTCTCCCCCCGTGTGCAGGCCGGTCCCGCTCGGCCAGGCGCCGCTGACCGGCCGCACGGCGACTGGATAAACTCCGGGCCGGGCTACGCGGCCGTTCCGTGCGGTACCGACGGTGACCGCGTCGGGTGGCGGTGGCGGGCCCGGTGCACCCATGTAGGCGATTTCAACGGGGAGAATGTCCACATGTCTGAGGTCCGAACCGACACGACCCGGACGCGCCCGCCGACAGCGGACGCGGAACGGGCCGACGCCGGCGGCTCCGGAAAACACCGAGGGGGCGCGTCGGCGGAGAACACCGCCGCGCAGCCGCACGGACGCCATCGGCGTCCCTCCCAGGGGAGCGGCAGCGCGGCGGCCTAGAACCTCGCCGCTCGCACACGAGGGCCGTCACAGCCTGCTGTGACGGCCCTCCTCGTCGTCCGGACGACGTCATCGGTCACCGGGGACGGCCGTCAGGGGCCCCGCTGCCGGGGCCGCCCCCTCGTCCCGGCCGTGGCGTCCTTCGCCGGGCCGCAGTCGCGGACGACGCCGCCGCGCGCACCGTCGAGGCGGCCGGGTACGGCACTCCGGGACCGCCGGTCAGCGGGAGGGGTCCTTCGACGGGTGGGCCGGCACGGCGTCCGTGCGCTCCGATTCCTCCGCGCTTCCGCTCAGGTGCGCCCCCGCCCGGCGCTCAGTTCGTCCCGGCAGCCACACGAGCATCAGCACCACTCCTGCCAGCAGCACCCCGGTGGCCGTGCGGAAGGCCGCCGCGTAGCCGGCCGTGATGTCCGCCGCCGCGGTGGAGCCCCCCGTGCGTGCCGCGGCGACCGTGGAGAGCACCGCGAGACCCAGCGCGCCCCCCATCGTGCGGGAGGTGTTGACGAGCCCGGAGACGAGGCCGGCGTCACCGGGTGCGGCGCCGGAGGTGGCGAGCGTGGCCAGCGGGGTGGAGGCCAGTCCGGCTCCCGCCATCATCAGGACGCCGGGGAGGCAGACGGCGGTGAGGTACGAGCCGTGCTCGCCCATCGTGGACTGCCAGCCGAAGCCGGCGGCGGTGACCAGGAAGCCGGTCACGGCCAGGGCCTTGGCGCCGGTCCGTGCCATGACGCGGGGTGCGGCCTTGGAGGCGACGACGACGGCGGCCGAACTCGGCATGAGGGCGAGGCCGGCCTCCAACGGCGTGTATCCCAGCACGTTCTGGGAGTACACGGTCATGAAGTACCACATGCAGAAGGTCGCCGAACCCATCATCAGCATCGACACGTTGGCCGCCGAGACGGCCCGCACCCCGAGAACGCGCAGCGGCATCAGCGGGGCCGCCGTGCGCGCCTCGACGAGGACGAAGACACCGAGCAGCGCGAGTCCGCCGAGCAGCGGCCCGAGGGTGGCGGCGGCCCCCCAGCCGGCGGCCTCGGTCTGCACGATGCCGTACGCGACCGAGGCGAGGCCCGCCGTGACGAGGACCGCGCCCGGCAGGTCGACGCGGCGGCGGTCGCCCGCCCGGCCCTCGGCCAGCCACAGTGCGGCACCGGCCAGGACGAGGGCGCCGACCGGCACGTTGATGAGCAGGACCCAGCGCCAGGAGAGGGCGCCGGTGAGGACGCCGCCGATCAGCCCGCCCGCGGCCCCGCCGCCCGCCCCGACGGCCATCCAGGTGCCGATCGCTCTCGATCGGGCCGCGCCCTCGGGGACGGCGGCCGTGAGGAGCGTGAGGGTCGCCGGGGAGAGGACGGCGGCGCCCAGCCCCTGCGCGGCACGGGCGGCCAGCAGGTGCCAGCCCTCCTGGGCGAGTCCGCCGGCCAGCGAGGCGGCGGTGAAGAGGCCGAGGCCGGTCAGGAACATCCGCTTGCGGCCGTAGATGTCGGCGGCCCGCCCGCCGAGCAGCATGAAGCCGGCGAAGGCGATCGAGTAGGCGTTGACGACCCACTGCAGCCCCGGGGCGCTCAGTGCGAGATCGCTCCGCATGGAGGGCAGCGCCACATTGACGACGGACACATCGAGGACGACCAGGAACTGGCCGGTGCAGGCCGCCACCACCACGGCCCAGGTGCGGGCTCTCGATCGGGCGGGCAGCCGTGTGGGCGTGGAGACGTCAACCATGGGTGCCATCCTCCCAGGCGACCCGTGCCCGGTACATCGGTTTGCGGACGGTAGGGGACCGGGACCGGCGACGTAGGACTCCCTGCCGCGGACCGCGCCCGTTTCCGGTCCGTTCACCGGAATACCGCGCGTGTACGGAAGCGTTCAGCGTGCACACAGTTCGTGGCCGGCGCCGCCCGCACGCGGCGATCCGGTGCTGCCCGTGCCCCGGCGCACGGGCGGCCCGTCGGCCGCGTTCCCGCATGTCCGGCCGATTTTTCCTTCCCCGCCCTCGGAGGCCCTACGTATGCAACGGACGACGACCGGACAGCTCACCGGGGAACCCACCGGGCCACGACAGGGCCGTGGCGTCGTCCCCGTGCTCGCGTTCGCGGGGATCACCGTCGCGGTGATGCAGACACTGCTCGTCCCCGTCATCAAGGACCTGCCCGCGCTGCTCGGCACCGACCCCGCGAACGCGACGTGGGTGATGACCGCCACCCTGCTCGCCGGAGCCGTCTCGACCCCGATCATGGGCCGGCTCGGTGACCTGTACGGCAAGCGCCGGATGCTGCTGGCCAGCCTCGCCGTGATGGTGATCGGGTCGCTGGTCTGTGCCACCACCGACGATCTCGTGGTCATGATCGTGGGGCGTGCCCTCCAGGGCTTCGCCATGGGCGCGATACCGCTGGGCATCGGCATCATGCGCGACGTGCTGCCGCGCGAGAAGCTCGGTTCGGCGATAGCTCTCATGAGCTCGTCGATCGGGGTGGGCGGCGGACTCGCCCTGCCCGCCGCCGCGCTCATCGCCCAGCACGCCGACTGGCACACGCTCTTCCTGGCCTCGGCGGGGCTCGGGGTGGTGGCCATGGCCCTGACCGTCCTCGTCGTACCGGAGTCCGCCCTGCGCGCCCCGGGCCGTTTCGACCTCGTCGGCGCACTGGGGCTCTCCCTCGGCCTGGTCTGCCTGCTGCTCCCCGTCACCAAGGGAGGGGACTGGGGCTGGACCTCGCCCCTGACCCTCGGGCTGATCGCGGCGTCGCTGCTGGTCCTGGTGGCATGGGGCCTCTTCGAGCTGCGCAGCCCGGCGCCGCTGGTCGATCTGCGCACCAGCGCCCGCCGCGAGGTGCTCCTCACCAACCTGGTCTCGATCATGGTCGGGGTCGCCTTCTACGCCGTGTCCCTGGTGCTGCCGCAACTGCTCCAGCTGCCCGCGTCCACGGGGTACGGGCTCGGGCAGTCGATGGTCGTGGCGGGCCTCTGCGTGGCACCGCTGGGCCTGACGATGATGTTCGTGGCCCCGCTGTACGCCCGGATCTCCGCCCGTCGCGGGCCCAAGGCCACCCTGATGCTCGGCATGCTGGTCATCGCGGTCGGCTACGGGGCGGGGCTCGGGCTGATGAGTGCCGCCTGGCAGACCGTGGTGATCGCGGTGGTGCTCGGGGCCGGCATCGGGCTCGCCTACTCCTCGCTGCCCGCCCTGATCATCGGCGCGGTCGACGCGTCGGAGACCGGCGCGGCCAACGGCCTGAACACGCTGATGCGTTCGATCGGCACCTCGTTGTCCAGCGCGGTGATCGGCATGGTGCTGGCGAACACCTCGGCGCGGATGGGCGCCGTGGAGGTGCCGACCATGGACGGCTTCCGGACCTCCTTCATGATCGCGACGGGTGCCGTGCTGGCCGGCCTGCTGCTGGCCGCGTTCCTGCCCTCGCAGCGGCCCGCCCGTCCCGTGCTGCTGGCGAGCAGCGCGGACGACGCGGCGTCCGCCGCCCGGCCCGCGCCGGAGCGGGACCGGGCCGCGGCCGCGGTCAGCGCCACGGAGCGCCGGACTCCCGCGCGGTGAGCGGCGGCCGGGAGCCGCCCGGCCGGGTCCCGTCCGCGTACGCCCCCGCCGACCCGTGCCGCGGGGGCGTACGGCACGATGGGGCGCCGTCCCGATCCACCGTCCCACCAGGAGGAACCCCGTGGCCGTCGAGTGCGCTGCCGGGCCCACGCCGGAGATTCTCGCCGCGTTCGAGGCCGCCAAGGGCTTCATGCCGGTGCACGAAGGGCTCGCCCTGTACGCGGCGGCCGTCGACGCCGGCGCGCTCGGGCTGCCGCTGCTGGAGGTCGGCACCTACTGCGGGCGCTCCACGATCCTGCTCGCCGACGCCGCCCGGGCGGCCGGGGTGACCGCGCTCACCGTGGACCACCACCGGGGCAGCGAGGAGCAGCAGCCGGGCTGGGAGTACCACGACCCGTCGGTGGTGGATCCCGAGGTCGGCCGGATGGACACCCTGCCCACCTTCCGCCGGACGCTGCACGCGGCCGGTCTGGAGGAGCACGTGGTGGCGCTCGTCGGACGCTCCCCGCAGGCCGCCGCCGTGTGGGGCGGGCGGCTCGGCCTCGTCTTCATCGACGGCGGGCACACCGACGAACACGCGAACGCCGACTACGAGGGCTGGGCCCCGAAGGTCGCCGAGGGCGGGCTGCTCGTCATCCACGACGTGTTCCCCGACCCGGCCGACGGTGGGCAGGCGCCCTACCGGATCCACCGGCGCGCCCTGGAGTCCGGCGCGTTCACCGAGATCTCGGTGACGGACTCGCTGCGGGTCCTGCGGCGTTCGGGGGCGGGCGTCCGAGGGGCACGGATAGCATCACGACGTGCGTGACGACGACAGCTCATCTCCCCCGCAGCTCACGAGCGCCCTCGGGCGGGCGTGGCCGGCCACGGCGGTCCTGGCAGCCGTCTGCCTGACCGCCGCGGGATGCGCGGACGACGGCGGGGCCGGCCGGGCTGGGCCCCTCCCCGGCGGCGGGCCGGCCCCGGCCTCCGCGCCGGCGTCCACCGCACCCCCGGGCCCCACGGCCTCCCCGTCCGGCGGCGGTGCGTCCGCGAAGCCGCTGCCGCGTGGCCCGCTCACGGGCAGGACCGTGGTGATCGACCCCGGCCACAACCCCCGCAACCGCGACCACACCCGCGAGATCAACCGCCAGGTGGACATCGGCACCGGGCACAAGGAGTGCGACACCACGGGCACGTCCACCGACTCCGGTTACGCGGAGGCCGGGTTCACCCTCGACGTCTCGCGCCGGCTGCGCACGCTGCTGGAGGCGCGGGGGGCGCGGGTCGTCCTCACCCAGGACGACGACCGCCCGTTCGGGCCGTGCGTCGACGAGCGGGCCCGGATCGGCAACGAGGCCCACGCCGACGCCGTCGTCTCGGTCCACGCCGACGGTTCGGCGGTCGGCAACCGGGGCTTCCACGTGATCCTTCCCGCGAAGGTGCGCGCAGGCGCCGCGGACACAGCGGGGATCGTGGCCGCCTCGCGTGATCTCGGCGAGCGCATCGCCGGGAATTTCGTACGGGTCACCGGAAGCGCCCCTTCCAATTACGTCGGCGCTCCTACCGGGCTGGACACCAGAGACGATCTCGGCGGTCTGAATCTGTCGACCGTGCCCAAAGTCTTCATCGAATGCGGCAATATGCGTGATCCGAAGGACGCCGCCCTGCTCATGAGCGCGGACTGGCGCCGGAGCGCGGCTCTCGGTATCGCCGAAGGTGTCAGCAGCTATCTGGAGAGGTAGGGGTGTCCCGCCATTCCCGGTGGATCAGCGCGCGGCGTCGGATGCGGCGCATCGCACGGCGGAGGGATGTCCGCGTACCGGATCCATGGGGACGTTCCGACAACGCGGCGAGGTGCCGGAGCTGTCGTCGCGCGCCCGCCGTGAAGTGCGGGACAGCCCGTAGTCGAGCGGTGGGGGCGGCGACCCCGGGGCGGCCCGTCGGAGGTCCGGTCAGGGACACAACCCGCCCGGGCAGACGATAGATTCATCCCTACGATGGGGAGTCGCCCCCGAGCTTCGCGCCGTACCCGCCGCACAGACGGCATCGACGACCGCCCCGACGAGACGACCGACTAAGGACCTTCACGTGAATATCCGCTCCCTCACTCGAGGCGACGGCGTGGTGATCGGAGCAGCGGTCGTGCTGTTCATCGCCTCTTTCCTCGACCTCTCCGGTTTCGACTGCCCGTCGGGTGTCGACTGTTCCGCATACAGCGCGAACGCCTGGGACTCCCTCTCGCTCCTGATGAGCATCTACCTCGCCGGCATCATCGGCGCGGCGCTGCTGATCGTGGCCCGCGCCATGCCGGGCCGCAAGGTGGCCGGACTGGAACTCGCCCAGTTCGGCGCCGCGTTCACGGTGTTCTCGCTCTGGACGGCGTTCTGGACGATCATCGACGCCAATGACGCGGGCGCCGGTCTGATCCTCGGCCTGCTGGCCGCCGTCGTGCTGGCCGGCGGCGCTGTCGCCGGCCCGCTGGTCCCCGCCCTCAAGGGTCCGCTCGTGGGCGCCCCGCGCCCGGCCCAGGCGGTGCAGCCGCCGTACGGCCAGCAGCCCGGACAGGGTTACGGCTACCCGGGCGCCCAGCAGCCCTACGGCGCACAGCCGGGCCAGCCCCAGCCGTACGGCGGTGGCCAGCCCGGCGCTCCGGAGGCCCAGCAGGCGCCGCAGCAGTCGGCGCAGCAGGCGGCGCCGGCCGGGGACTTCACGCCCTTCTGGTTCGCGGTGCCGGTGGCCCGTCCGTTGTACGGCGAGGACGGCGCCCCGAACCCGATCGCCGAACTCGCCCCCGGTACCTGGTACCTGGCCGTCGAGCAGCGCGGTCCGGGGCTCATCGCCCAGACGCAGGACGGCCGTCGCGGCGTGCTGCAGGACACCACGGGCATCCAGCGCGGCTGACACGTCCGGCCGCCGGCCCCCCGCCCCTTCCGGGCGGGGGGCCGGCGGCGTTCCGGGGCCTCCGTACCCGGCCGGACGGCGTCCGCCCCGCGCCGGAAGGGGACGCGGGGAGCCGCACCGGCCGGACCTCTCAGGGCCGGTGACGGGCCGCGGGACTTCCGGCCGGGTCCGCCCGTGCGGGGACCGGCCGTCGGGCGGCGCGGCCCGTACGGGTTTCACTCACCGTGGAGCGGCAATCCGGAGAGCATGTCTCCCAGAACAGGCACAGGAAGCAGTACCGCCGCACGTGTCATCGCCGTGGTCGCGGACATCATGGCGTTCATCATCATTCTGTGGATTTTGATGTACCTGCTCGACGCCAACCGGGCCAACGAACTGGTGCAGTTCGTCCAGGACTCCGCCCGCTGGCTGGCCGGCTGGTCGTACGATCTGTTCACGTTCGACGCGGCGTGGGCCCGGGTCGTCGCCGGGTACGGTCTGGCCGCCGTCGTCTACCTGTTCGTCGGTCACGCGGTGGCCGGCCGGATCCGCCGCTGAGGACCGGCGGACGCCGTACCGGTCGCGGAGCGAGCTAAGGCGTGTTCCGAAAGTGGCGTCGTCTGCCCGGAGGGCGGGCCCGGCGGCGTCCGGTGCGGGCGATCGCAAGGCGGAGGGTCGCCTCGATACCGGTGTACCGGGGCGATCCCGAGAACGCGGCGAGTGTGCGTGCCAGGCGTCGCCGGGCGGACGGGACTTTCGAGACGCGCCCTACCGGCAGCACGCGGGTTCCAGGCCGGTCGGCAGCCGCTCGCCGCCGAACACCGCGGTGGTCGCCTCGTCCCCTCCGAGCGCGGCCACCGCGAGCAGCAGCGCACCGGCCGTCCAGGTGGTGCGTTCCTCCGGCCATACGGCCCGCTCGCCCTCGAAGACGTACCCCGTCCAGTACAGGCCGCCCTCGGCGCGCAGGTGCCGGACGGACTGCAGGATCTCCAGCGCCCGGTCGGACTCCCCCATGACCCAGAGCGCCAGGGCGAGTTCACAGCTCTCGCCGCCCGTCACCCACGGGTTGGGCACGACACAGCGCACACCCAGACCGGGGACGACGAAGCGGTCCCAGCCGGCCTTGATCCGCCGGGTGGCGTCGGGCCCGGTGACCGCCCCGCCGAGGACCGGGTAGTACCAGTCCATGGAGTAGCGGCTCTTGTCGAGGAACCGCTCGGGGTGGCTGCGGATCGCGTGACCGAGCGCTCCGGCCGCGAGCTCCCAGTCGGGCTGGGGCTCCTCGCGCTGTTCGGCCAGCGCCAGGGCGCAGCGCAGCGCGTGGTGGACGGAGGAGGAGCCGGTCAGCAGGGCGTCGGTGACGGGGGTGCCGTCGGCCTCCCGTTTCCAGCCGATCTGACCGCCGGGCTGCTGGAGCCGCAGGACGAACTCGATCGCCGCGTAGACCGTCGGCCACATGCGGTCGGCGAACGCGTCGTCGCCGGTGGCGAGGTAGTGGTGCCAGACGCCGACGGCCACGTAGGCGCAGAAGTTGGTCTCGCGGCCGAGGTCGGTGGGGTGCTCCGGGTCGCCGTCCTGGTAGGCGGCGTACCAGGAGCCGTCCTCGTTCTGGTGCCGGGCGAGCCACGCGTAGGCGCGGGCGGCGGCGGTGTGCTCACCGGCCGCGTCCAGGGCCATGGCGGTCTCCGTGTGGTCCCACGGGTCGAGGTGGTGACCGCGGAACCAGGGCAGCGCACCGTCCTCACGCTGCTCGGCGAGCAGGGCGGCCACGGTCTCGACGGCCTGCGCGGCGGTGAGGACGCCGGGCAGGACGAGGTGTTCGGTCCTCTCGGGCGTGCTCACGCATCGGCCTTCGGAAGGTGCGGCTTGGTCGCGTACGCCACGAAGCTCTTGCCGAGGACGGGGTTGAGCAGCTGTTCGGCGACCCGGGTGGCCAGGGGCTTCTTCATGATGTCCCAGACCAGGAGCTTGTGGTACGCCCGTACCGGCAGGGCGGCGTCCTCGCCGTCACGGCCGACCCCGAAGGCGCACTTGAGCCACCAGTAGGGACTGTGCAGGGCGTGCGCGTGGTGGGTGCCGTACGGCTTGAGCCCGGCCTCGCGGATCTTGCCGAGCAGTTCGTCGGCACGGTAGATCCGGATGTGGCCGCCCTCGACCTCGTGGTAGGCGTCGGACAGCGTCCAGCAGACCTTCTCGGGGCCGTAGCGGGGCACGGTGATCGCGATCCGGCCGCCGGGCCGCAGCACGCGGACCATCTCGGCCAGCACCCCCTTGTCGTCGGGGATGTGCTCCATCACCTCGGAGATGATCACGACGTCGAAGGAGTCGTCGGGGAACGGCAGGTTGAGGGCGTCGCCCTCCATGGCGGTGGCGGTGGCGCCGTCGGGTGCCTCCCCCGCCTCCTTCATGGCCGCGAACCACTTCGCGACCTCGCGGATCTCCTCGCCGTTCCGGTCCAGGGCCACCACCTGGGCGCCGCGCCGGTAGCACTCGAAGGCGTGACGGCCGGCGCCGCAGCCCAGGTCGAGCACCCGGTCGCCTGCGGCGAGCGGGAAGCGGGTGAAGTCGACGGTCAGCACGGGGGCCTGCCTTCGCGGTCGGGGGTGGGGGTCGCACACGCCACGGGCGCGGTCATCTGCGCGCTCCCCGGGCTGCGATCGCCTGACGGTACAGCTCGGCGGTGCCGGCGGCGGCCCTGGCCCAGGTGAAGTTGGCCAGAATCCTGGCGCGGCCGGCCGCGCCGAGCCGGGTGCGCAGTTCACGGTCGCCGAGGAGCCGGCCCAGCGCGGCGGCCAGGGCGCCGGCGTCCCCGGGCGGCACGGCGAGGCAGGTCTCGCCGTCGGGGCCGGCCACCTCGGGGATGGCGCCGCCCGTGGTGGCCACGAGGGGGGTCCCGGTGGCCATGGCCTCGGCCGCGGGCAGCGAGAAGCCCTCGTACAGCGAGGGGACGCAGGCGATCTGGGCGCTGCGGACCAGGTCGACGAGCTCGGCGTCGCTGATGCCCTTGACGAACTGGACGGCGCCGTGGAGTCCGTGACGTTCGACGGCCCGGGCGACGGGTCCGTCCTCGGCCCGCTTCCCGACGACCACGAGATGTGCCCCGGGTACCTCGGTACGGACCTCGGCCAGCGCCTCCACGAGGTGGACGAGGCCCTTGAGCGGCACGTCGGCGCTGGACGTGGTGACGATCCGGCCGGGCACCTCGGCGACCGAGGGGTCGGGTGACCAGAGGTCGGTGTCGGCCCCGATGTGGACGACCCGGACGCGTTCGGGGCGTACCCCGAGGTGCTCGACGATCTCCTGCCGGGAGGAGCCGGAGACGGTGAGGACGGACGGCAGCCGGCGCGCGACCCGCTTCTGCATGCGGGTGAAGGCGTACCAGCGGCGTACGGACAGCCGCCGGGCCCTGGTCGCGGCGGCGGCGAGGTCGAGCTGCCGGTCGACGGTGATGGGGTGGTGGATGGTGGTGACGAGGGGGGCGCCCAGGTCGCCGAGGAGTCCGTAGCCGAGCGTCTGGTTGTCGTGGACGACGTCGAAGTCCCCGCGCCGGGCCTGGAGATGGCGGCGGGCCCGCAGGCTGAAGGTCAGGGGCTCGGGGAAGCCGCCGGTGCGCATGGTGGCGACCTCGGCGAGGTCGATCCAGTCGCGGTACTCGCCGCGTCCCGGGGTCCGGAACGGGTCGGGCTGGCGGTACAGGTCGAGACTGGGCAGTTCGGTGAGCGGGACGCCCTCGTCGAGTACGGGGTAGGGCTGGGCGCCGATCACCTCGACGCGGTGGCCCAGCCGGGCCAGCTCGCGGCCGAGGTGGCGTATGTAGACGCCCTGGCCGCCGCAGAAGGGGTTCCCCTTGTACGTCAGCAGCGCGATCCGCAACGGCCGTTCCCCGACGGTCTCCGGCGCGCCGCCGCCCGCGAAGGGGCCCGTCTCTATGGCCTCAGCGGTCACACTCGGCCCCCTTCTCACTGCGTTTTCGCCGGAGCGTAACCGGTCGCGCTAATCTGGAACAAGTTTCAGACTGGTGCGTTCAACAACCACCGAATCTACCGGCAGGTAGCGTCGGTGTGACGGCCGGATCAGGTGATTCGCGCCACGGGGGCGCCCTGCCGCACTCCGTACGCCCGGGGGCCGCCCGCCCACCGGACAGGGAACCCGTTCCCGTCCCGCCGGCGCGGAGCCCGGCGGACGGACGCCTCCGCATGGATCCGCACGGATTCCCGGCGCGGACGTCACGGACTCCCCGGCGCCGGGGGCCGGAAGCCTTGGATGGGACGGATGACAGCCGAAGCCAGACGGGCCGAGCCCCCCCTGACGGAACGTCAGGAGGCTCGCCGCCGCCGCATTCTGCGGGCCGCTGCCCAACTCGCCTGCCGGGGCGGGTTCGAGGCCGTGCAGATGCGCGAGGTGGCGGAGGCCGCCGGGGTCGCACTCGGCACGCTGTACCGCTACTTCCCCTCCAAGATCCACCTGCTGGTCGCGCTCATGGAGGACCAGCTCCAGGACCTGCGCCGGGCGCTCCGCAGGCACCCGCCCACCGGAGACGACGCCGCCGGGCGGGTCGCCGAGACCCTCATGCGGGCCTTCCGGGCGCTCCAGCGCGACCCCCACCTGGCGGACGCCATGGTGCGCGCGCTGACCTTCGCCGACCGCGGCGCGAGCGCCGAGGTGGAGGCCGTCTCGCGGCTGACGACGAAGATCGTGCTGGACGCCATGGGGCTGGCCGAGCCCACGCAGGAGCAGTTGTCCGTGGTGCGCGTCATCGAGCACACCTGGCACTCGGCGCTCATCACCTGGCTCTCGGGACGCGAGTCGATCGCGCAGGTGGGACGGGACATCGAGACGGTGTGCGGGCTGATCGGCCCGCGGCCCGCCGGCACCGGCTGAGGGGTGCCCATGTGCGGCGCCCACACCGGCACCGGCGCAGGTGAGGTGCCCTGCACCATGTCGAGGGTGCGGCGGTGTTCGTACGGTTCGGCCGACATCCCCGAACCACGCCGAGGAGCCGGTCACCATGCGTCGCAGAGCCGTAGGCACCGTCCAGCACAGACTCACGACAGCGGCCGTGCTGGCCGCCGCCGGCCTGTTCCTGGCGGGATGCACCGCCGCCGGGCAGGCCGGCGGCGACCCGGCGTCCGGCGAGGACCAGGCCGTCAAGGTGGGCCTGGTCTACTCCCGCACGGGCCTGCTCGCCGCGTACGGGAAGCAGTACCGCGACGGCTTCATGGCGGGCCTCGACCACGCGACGAAGGGCACCGGCAAGGCGGGCGGCCACCCGATCGAGGTCACCGAGCAGGACGACGCGGGCGACCCCGGCAAGGCCGTCGCCGCCGCGAAGAACCTGATCGGCAAGGGCTACAAGGTGCTCGCGGGCACCACCGACTCCGGCGTCGCCCTCCAGATGGCGCCGCTGGCCGCCCAGAACAAGGTGCTGTACGTCGACGGCCCGGCCGCCACGGACGCGGTGACCGGGATCAACACCTACACCTTCCGCTCGGGCCGGCAGTCCTACCAGGACATCCTCACCGCGGGCGCCATGCTCGGCGACGCCGCCGGGAAGAAGGTCACCGTCCTCGCACAGGACTCCACCTTCGGCCAGGCCAACGTGGCCGCGGTCAAGGCGGTCCTGGGCGCCCGGGGCGCCACCGTCGGGTCCGTGCTCGCTCCGCCCAGCGCCACGGACCTGACCCCCTTCGCCCGGCAGGTCAAGGCGGGCGCGCCCGACCTGGTCTTCGTCGCCTGGGCCGGCGCCACCGCCCCCGCGCTGTGGACCGCGCTGGACCAGCAGGGCGTGCTGACGGCGGGCAAGGTCGTCACCGGGCTGGCCGGGACGGCTTCGTACCCGGTCTTCGGGGCCGCCGGCGCGAAGGTCTCCTTCCTCGCCCACTACTTCCCCGGCGCGGGCGGCGGCAACGCGGTGGAGAAGGCGATGCTCGACGGCGTCCGCGAGGCCGGCGGCACGCCCGACCTGTTCACCGTGGACGGCTTCACCGCGGCGCAGATGATCGTGCGCGCCGTCGAGGAGGGCAGCGCCACCGACACCGCCGCCATGGTGAAGGCCCTGGAGGGCTGGACGTTCGACGGGGTGAAGGGCGAGACGCAGGTCCGGGCCGAGGACCACGCCCTGATCCAGCCGATGTTCGTGGCCCGGCTGAACGGCAGGGGGGCCACCGCCCGGCCCGAGCTGGTGGACAGCCTGCCCATGGACAAGGTGGCGCCGCCCGCGAAGCCCTCGGCGGGCTGACCGGTGAGCACATCCGGCACCACCACCACGCGGGACGAGGGAGCGCGGACGGGGGCACCCGTGCTGCGGCTCGACGGGCTCGGCTGGCGCGTCGGCGGGGCGTCCATCCTGCGGGACGTCACCCTCGGCGTGCGCGAGGGCGAGTTCCTGGCCTTCATCGGACCCAACGGGGCGGGCAAGACGTCCCTGTTCAACCTGATCAGCGGGATCGTCCCGGCCTCCGAGGGCACCCTCGCCCTGGACGGCACGGACCTGACGGCGCTGCCCGTGCACACCCGCGCCCGGCTCGGCATCGGCCGGACGTTCCAGACCTCCAGCCTCTGGCCGGAGATGACCGTCGCCGAACACGTCCGGCTGGCCGCGCAGGCGTGCGGCGGCGGCTCGTACCGGCTGTGGCGGCGCGCCGCCCCCTACACCGCCGAGGTCGACGGCGTGCTGGAGCGCACCGGACTCGGCCACCGGGCCGCGGCCAGGGCCGCGGAGCTCTCCCACGGCGAGAAACGCAAGCTGGAGCTCGCGGTGCTGCTGGTCACCGAGCCCCGGGTGATGCTGCTGGACGAGCCGATGGCCGGGGTGAGCGCCGAGGAGGTCCCCGCGCTCACCGAACTCATCCGCACGCTGCACCGCGACGAGGGCCGCACGGTCCTCATGGTCGAGCACCACATGGACGTCCTGCTGGGACTGGCCGACCGGCTCGCCGTGATGCACCACGGCCGGCTGCTCGCCCTGGACACCCCCGCCGCGGTGACCGCCGACCCCGTCGTCCAGCAGGCCTACCTCGGGGAGGGACTGTGACACCGCCGCACGCCCTGCTCGCCGTGCGGGACCTGCGGGTCCTCATCGGTGGCCGGCACATCCTGCACGGAGTGGACCTGGACGTCGCCCCGCACGGGGTGACGGCGCTGCTCGGCCGCAACGGGGCCGGCAAGACCACGACCGTACGCGGCGTCCTCGGGCTCGTCCCGCGCGCGGGCAGCGTGCGGCTCGACGGCGAGGAGACCGTGGCGCTGCCCACCCACGCCCTGGTCCGGCGCGGCATCGGCTACGCCCCCGAGGACCGCGGGATCTTCGCGGGCCTGACGGTGGCGGAGAACCTGCGGCTGGCCGAACGCCCCGGCGCGGGCACGCCCTCCTACGCCCTGGTCCACGAGCTCTTCCCCGAACTGAAGCAGCGGGCCCGGCAGGTGGCGGGCACCCTCTCCGGCGGCCAGCAGCAGATGGTGGCCATCGGCCGCACCCTGCTGAACAGCAACCGGCTGATCATCGCCGACGAACCCACCAAGGGCCTGGCCCCCAGGGTCGTCACCGAGGTCGCCCAGGTCCTCGAACGGGCCGCCGAGGCGGTCCCCGTGCTCCTCGTCGAGCAGAACCTCGCCGTCGTACGCCGGCTCGCCACCCACTGCGTGGTGCTCGCCGACGGCCGCACCGCCCACCAGGGACCGGCGGGCGGGCTGCTGGACGACGCGGAGGCGACCCGCGGGCTGCTCGGCGTGGGCCAGGGCCCGCTCGCCCCACACACCGCGGAGGCGGATTCCTGATGTCCACCATCGTGCTGCTCACCATGACCGGTCTCGGTCTGGGGGCGCTCTACTTCCTCATCGCGTCCGGACTCTCCCTGATCTTCGGGCTGATGGACGTGCTCAACTTCGCGCACGGGGCACTGCTCTCCATCGGCGCGTACGGCACCTGGTGGGCGGCGTCCGGGAACCTGCCCGGCGCGGGCCCGGGCGGCGGGGGCTTCGTCCTGGCCGTGCTGTTCGGTACGGCGGTGGGCACGCTGGCCGCCGTGGTGCTGGAACTGGCCGTCGTACGCCCGCTCTACACCCGGCCCCGCGAGCAGGTGCTCGCCACCGTCGGGGTGGGGCTCGCGGTGCCCGCCCTGCTGTCGGGCGTCTGGGGTTCGGACGCCCGGACGTTCCCCGGGCCCGAGGCCCTCTCCGGCACCTTCGGGCTGCTGGGCGCCGACGTGCCCGTCAACCGGCTCGTACTGATCGTCGCGGCGGCCGTCGTCCTGCTGGCCCTGCGCCTCTTCCTCGGCCGGACCCGGCACGGGCTGGTCGTCCGGGCCGGCGTGGAGGACCGGGCGATGGTGACGGCACTCGGTATCGACGTCCGCACGGCGTTCACGCTCGTCTTCGCGATCGGTGGCTGCGCCGCCGCCCTGGGCGGGGCACTCGGCGGGCTGTACTTCGGCTCGGTCGACCCCCGGCAGGGCACCTCGCTGCTGATCTTCGCGTTCGTCGTCGTGGTCACCGGCGGCATGGGCTCGGTGACCGGCGCCGCGGTCGCGGCCGTCGTCATCGGCCTGGTCCAGCAGTTCGCCAACTACTACACCGCAGCGGGCCTCGGCGACCTGGCCGTCGTCGTCCTGCTCGCCGTGCTGCTGCTCGTCCGGCCGCGCGGACTGACAGGGAGGCTCGCGTGAGCACCGCCACTCGGACACCCGGCCGCACGGACGGCACACCCGCCGCCGCTACGGCCCCCGCACCGGGCACCGGGAGCCGGCTGCTGCGCTGGTGGCCCGCCCCCGTCCTCCTGCTGCTGGCCGTCGCCCCCTACAGCGCCCTCCCCCTGCCCGGCCTCCTGGACGGCCCGGTCGGCAGTCCGGGGAGCCTGCAACTCCTCGCCACCTGCCTGATGTTCGGAGCCCTGGCCACCGGGTACGACCTGCTGCTGGGCCGGACGGGGCTGCTCTCCTTCGGGCACGCCCTGTACTTCGCGGCGGGCAGCTACGCGACCAACGTGTTCCTCCTGGAGGCGGGCCTGCCGTTCGCCGTCGCCGCCGTCCTCGGGCTGTGCTCCGGGACCGTACTGGCCCTCCTGCTGGGGTCGGTGAGCCTGCGGGTCACCGGTATCGGCTTCTCCATGGTGACGCTCGCCTTCGCCCAGGCCGGCTCCCTCCTGGTCTCCCGCAACCCGGGCGGATGGACCGGCGGCGAGGAGGGCAGGGCGGCGCCCGCCGAGGCGCTGCCGTCCTGGCTGGTCGGCATCGACCACACCGCGAACCTGTACTGGATCGCCCTGGCCTACCTCGTCCTCACCCTCGGCGTCGTCCGATGGGCGGTCCGCTCCCCCACCGGCCGGGTCTGGGAGGGCATCAAGGAGAACGAACGCCGGGTCGAGGTGCTCGGCCTGAGACCGTACGGCTTCAAACTGACGGCCTTCGTCCTGGCCGGGGCGCTGGCGGCGGTGGGCGGGCTCGTCCACCTGCTCCTCACCGGCGGCTCCACCCCGCAGACGACGACCTCGGACTTCACCCTGTCCCTGCTGGTCATGGTGGTCCTGGGCGGCTCCGGCACCCGCTGGGGCCCCATGGTGGGCGGCATCCTGTACACCTGGGCCGACCACCGGCTCGGCGACCTCGCCGGGTCGGGCGCGGTCGCCGGCCTGCCGGCCGTCCTGCGGGTGCCGCTCTCCCAGCCGCTGTTCCTGCTCGGTGTGCTGTTCGTCGCCGTGGTACACCTGCTGCCCGGCGGCCTGGCCCGCCTGCCCTCCCGCCTGCGCAGGATCCGTGAGGAGAACCGATGACCCCGTACGAGGAGATACGCGTCCCCGTCGCCGGCGGCGAACTGGCCGCGCTGCGCTGGCCCGCCGCCGATCCGGACGCCCCCGTCGCCGTGGCCCTGCACGGCATCACCGCCAACGCGCTCTCCTGGGGCCCGGTGGCCCGGATGCTGGACGGCCGGATCACCCTGGTCGCCCCGGACCTGCGCGGACGGGCCGACAGCGCGGCACTGCCCGGCCCGTACGGCATCACCGCCCACGCGGACGACACGGCCGCGCTCGCCGGGGCGCTCGGCCGGGAACGGGTGGTGCTGGCGGGCCACTCGATGGGGGCCTTCGTGGCGGCGCTCGCGGCCGTACGGCATCCGGGACGCTTCGGGCCGCCGGTGCTGGTGGACGGCGGGTTCGGCTTCCCGGCACCCACGCACCTGTCGGCGGACGAACTGATGACGGCCGTGATCGGCCCGGCGATGGACCGGCTGTCGATGACGTTCGCCGACCGGGACGCGTACCGCTCGTTCTGGCGGGCCCACCCGGCGTTCGGGGGTGACGCCTGGTCGGCCGAGGTGGACGCCTACATCCAGCGCGATCTGACGGGCGAGGAGCCCGCACTGCGCTCCGGCTGCCGGCTGGAGGCGGTCCGGACGGACGGAGTCGGCCTGTTCGGTGCGGAGGTGCTCTCGGCGGTACGCGGACTCCCCGAAGGGACGGAGCTGCTGTGGGCCCGGCGGGGCCTGATGAACGAGGAGCAGGGCCTGTACGACGAGTCCCGGCTGGCGGCGGCCGGCCTGCCCGGCACGGCGGTCCGGGCGGTGTGCGTGGAGGACGTCAACCACTACACCGTGCTGACGGGCGACACGGGGGCCGGCGAGGTCGCCCGCGCGGTGCTGCGGGCGGCGGCTCGCTGACGGGAGCGGCCGGCCGGGCTCAGCCCACCCGGCCGTCCTCCCGCCCACCCGCCCGGCCTTCGGACAACAGGTGCAGACGGAGCGCGAGTTGGAGCTCCAGCGCACGGTCGGGTGCGTTCCAGTCGCGGCCCAGCAGCACCTGGACCCGGTCCAGGCGCTGCACCACCGTGTTCACGTGCACGTGCAGGTCGTCCTTGGCCCGTATCAGACTGCCCCCCGCCCCGAAGTACGCCCGCAGGGTCCGCACCAGGTGCGTGCCCCGCCGTTCGTCGTAGCGCAGCAGCGGTCCCAGCACGGCGTTCACGAAGCCGTCCACGTCCTTGGCGTTGCCCAGCACCACGCCGAGGAAGCCGAGTTCGCCGACGCAGGCCCCCTGACCCTCCCGTCCCAGCACCCGCATGGCGCGCAGGCAGCGGGCGGCCTCCTCGTAGGCGGCGGCGAGTGCGCGCACCCCGGCGGCCGGCCCCGTGCCGGCGACGGTGACGGGCGTCTGGACGAGGTGACCGAGCTGGACGGCCGCGGCGCGCGCGGCGTCTCCCGCGGCGTCGGCGGACGCCGGGGAGCGGCCGTCGCAGTCGATCAGCAGCACGACGGTGCCCGCGTGCTCGGCGCTCACCCCGCGGATGTCCCCGCCGAACAGGTAGCGCAGGGCGGCGCCTCCGAGCTTCTCCCGGGCCGCCGCCTCCGCCACGAGCAGCAGGTGCGGGCGGTCCAGGTCGATGCCCAGTCGGCGGCCCCGCTCGGCGAGCCCGGCAGGATCGCGTTCCGGGTCGCCGAGCAGGTCGCCGATGAGCTCGCCGCGGATCCGGTTCTCGGTCTCGGCGACCGTGCGGCGCAGCAGCAGGAGCAGTCCGGTGACCACGGCGGCGCGCTCGAAGAGCCGCCGGTCGGAGTCGTCCAGCCGGTCCGGCCGGTGCAGGACCAGGCTGGCGAGGAGTTCCTGGCCGGCGAGCACCGCGCAGATCCAGCGGCCGTCCCGGTGGACGGCGCGGGCCCCGTGGCGGGACTCCTCGGCGGTCCCGGCGAGCCATCCGGCGTCCATGCTGTCGGCGGCGAACCCGGAGGCGTCGGGCCGTACGGCGGCCAGCGGGCGCCCGCCCGGGTCGTGGATGGTCAGGGGGCTGTCGAGCAGCCCGGCGACGGACACGGCGACGTCCTTCACGTCCCCGCCGCGCAGCACCAGGTCGGTGAGCCGGTCGTGGGCCTCCTCGGCGCGCTGCATGGCGGCGGAGTGGGCGCGTACGGCGGCGTTGGCCCCGGCGAGTTCCGCGTTGGCCGAGGCGAGTTCCGCGAGGGCGCTACGGGTGTCGTCCAGGGCCCGGGCGGTGTCGATCGCGATCGCGGCGTGCGCGGCGAGCGAGCAGAGCAGCGCCACCTCGTCCGGGCTGAAGACGCGTGCGGCGCGGTCGGCGGCGAAGAGGACGCCGATGACCTTCCCGGTGCCGCCCCGGCTGGAGCCGAGGAGGAGGGGGACGCCCAGGATGGCGACGAGGCCTTCGTCCAGCACCCCGGCGTTGATGTTGCGGGTGTGGCGGAAGCGCTCGTCCGTGCGGTAGTCGGGGGTCGCGTACGGGCTCGCGGTCTGCGCCACCAATCCCCCGAGCCCTTCGCCCAGTTCGAGCCGCAGCCGCTGGAACAGGACGGACACCGAGCCGTCGGTCACCCGCATGTAGGTGTCCCCGGCCTCCTCGTCGGGGAGTGTGAGGTAGGCGGTGTCGGTCCCCAGCAGCATCCTGGCCCGCCGCACGATCGCCTTCAGCACGTCGTCCAGGTCCCGGGAGGCCGCCAGGTCTCCGGCCGTGTCGAAGAGGGCGGTGAGCTGGAGTTCCCTGCGCCGGTGCTGGCGCAGGGCGCCCCTGATCCGCAGGGCGGTGGCGGCCGCCCTCTCCACCTCGGCCAGTTCGGCGGCGGGCACTCCGGCGGCCCTGGCCTCCGAGGTGACGGCCCCCAGGTCCTCGGCGGGGGCGTCGTCGGCGAGCAGGTCGAGGAGGCGGGCCAGCAGGGGCGCGGCGGACGGGGGCGGTGGGGACATGGCGGCCAGCGATTCTTCCGGGAGCGGGTGGGGAGGTCAGTGGGCGGTCCAGCCGCCGTCCATCACGACGGAACTGCCGGTGACGTGGGCCGCGCCCGGGCCGCACAGCCACAGGACGGCCCCGGCGACGTCGCCGGGCTCGATCAGCGACTTCACGGCGCTGCGTTCCAGCAGCACCCGGCCCACCACCTCCTGCTCGGAGATGCCGTGGCTGCGGGCCTGGTCGGCGATCTGGTTCTCGACCAAGGGGGTGCGGACGTAGCCGGGGCTGACGCAGTTGCTCGTCACCCCGTGCGGTGCCGCTTCGAGTGCGACCACTTTGCTGAGCCCCTCCAGTGCGTGCTTGGCCGAGACGTAGGCCGACTTGTAGGGGCTCGCGCGCAGCCCGTGCACGGACGAGATGTTGACGACGCGGCCCCAGCCGCGTTCGTACATGCCCGGCAGTGTGCGGCGCAAGATGCGGAAGGGTGCTTCCACCATGACGCGGTGGATCAGTGCGAAGCGGTCCGGGGGGAACGCGTGCACGGGAGCCACGTGCTGCAGCCCCGCGTTGTTGACCACGATGTCCGCGTCGCAGGGCAGTTGGTCGACCGCTTCCGCGACGGAGAGGTCGGCCACCCACGCGGTTCCGCCGATCCGTTCGGCCAGGCTCCTGGCGGCGTCGCCCGCCTTGTCCACCACCTGCACGTGGGCGCCGGCGGCCGCCAGCGCCTCGGCGCAGGCCAGGCCGATGCCGCTCGCCGCCCCGGTGACCAGGGCGGTGCGTCCGGCGAGGGCGGAGGGGGCGAGTGGTACGTGCTGGGGGGTACCGGAAGTCTCCATGGGCGTCACCGTAAGGACGTCACCGCCCACATCACACGGGGCCGGTGCACACACCCGGGGGCCCCGGTGTGGTGGTGGCGTACATGGTGGCGGCCGGACGGCTCCCGGCGCGGCCGGGGCCCCGGGGAGGGCGCAAGAGGAGCGCCGCACACAGCGGCTCGCGGCGGATGTCCGCCCGGCACATGGGCGGCTCCTGCCCGGACTCGTAGGTTCCGGCAGCAGTCACGCACGTCCACGAGGGAGGCCCCACCGTGCGCCCACCGATCCTGCGACGCCTGTTCAGGCGCGTCGCCTCCGTAGCCGTCTGCGGCCTGCTCGCCCTGCTCGCCGCGCGTCCCGTCACCGCCACCGCCGCTCAGGCGGCCCCGGCCGCCACCGGCCTGCGGCAGGTGACGGACTTCGGGACCAACCCGGGCAACCTGCAGATGTTCGCGTACACGCCCGACGGCCTGCCGGCGGGCGCGCCCCTCGTCGTGGCGCTGCACGGCTGCACCCAGACCGCCGACGCGTACTACGCGCACTCGGGCTGGGCCGGGTACGCCGACCTGTGGGGCTTCGACGTCGTCTTCCCGCAGACCACGTCGGCGAACAACTCCCTGTCGTGCTTCAGCTGGTTCGACCCGGCCGAGGACACCCGCGGCAGGGGCGAGGCGGCGTCCGTCGTGCAGATGGTCGAGTACGCGAAGCAGACGTACGGCTCCGACGGCCGCCGCGTGTACGTCACCGGGCTGTCGGCCGGCGGCGGGATGACCGCCGATCTGCTCGCCGCCTATCCGGACGTGTTCGCGGGCGGGTCGGTGGCCTCCGGCCTGCCGGCACAGTGCGCCACCAGCCAGGCCGCCGCCTCGGGCTGCCAGACGGGCCCGCAGAAGCTGTCGCCGTCCCAGTGGGGCGACAAGGTGCGGAACTCCTACCCGGGGTGGACCGGCCCCTGGCCCCGGGTCGCGATCTGGCAGGGCACCTCCGACTACACGGTGTACCCGGCCAACGCCACGGCACTGCGCGACCAGTGGACCGACGTCTGGGGCATCGGGCAGACCCCGTCCAGCACGAGCAGCCTGCCCGGCAACACCACGCGGAGCGTCTACGACGACGCCTCCGGCCGGCCCGCGGTGGAGACGTACACGGTCTCCGGCATGGGTCACGGCCTGCCCGTAGACCCGGGATCGGGTACGGGGCAGTGCGGTTCGACGGCCGCGTACTTCCTGGACACCATCTGCTCGACCTACCACACGGGCGTGTTCTGGGGTCTGGACCGGGGCACTCCGGGCGGCGGACTACCCGCCCCCTCCGGTCTGGCGGTCACCGGGGTCACGTCGGGCAGCGTCTCACTGGCGTGGAACGCGGTCGGGCAGGCGGCGTCGTACAGCGTCTACCGCGACGGCGCGAAGGTGGCGTCCACGACCTCCACGGCGTTCACCGACACCGGGCTCGGCGCGGGGACCTCCTACCGCTACACCGTCGCGGCGGCGGACTCCTCCGGCACGGCCGGGGCCCTCTCCCCCGCCGTGACCGCGACGACGTCGGGCGGGACGGCCCCCGCCGCGTGCTTCACCGCGACGAACTACGCGCACGTGACGGCGGGGCGGGCCCGGACCTCGGGCGGTTACGTCTACGCGAACGGGTCCGGGCAGAACATGGGCCTGTACAACGTGTTCGTCACCCACACGCTCCGGGAGTCACCGGCGGGGTACTTCGTGATCGCCGACTCGGGCTGTCAGGCCGGATCCGTGTAGGCGCCCCGTACGGGCCCGGGCAGCGCGCAGCCGTCCTCCACGGCGGTGAAGGCCACGGTCTGCTCCCCGTCCGGGCCCGGCGGTGCGTAGTGCCGGGCGTACACCTTCCAGTTCCGCTTGACGAGGGTGCGGAAGGTGACGTCCCGCTCCGCGTGGCTGGAGACGATCTCCCAGTCGTGCTGGCGAAGCCTCTTCACCGTCGCCTCGAACGCCTCGGCGGCGTACGCGGCCGGAGCCTGGGCCGTCCACGGGGCGACGCACGCGCGCCACGAGCCCCTGGGCGCGCCCGCGGTGGAGGTGTCACCGCCGCGGAGTCCGGAGGCCTCGGTGACGGACGCTATCTCCGCGGCCGCCGTCTCCCTGGTATACGGCGCCGAGGGCGACGGCGAGGGCCCCGGCGCGGCCCCGCTCCCGTCGGCGAGGCCGCAGCCCGCCACCGTGGTCACCGTCACGAACACACTCGCCACGGCGGTCGCGGCCGCCGTCCCACTTCTGCGCACAGCTTGCTTTCCGCCCGGCTCGTCCCTCTCCACGGGCGGGTGCCCGTGTGCTCCCCGCCGGAGTTTGGCACGGCTCTGACCTGCTGGGAAGCCCTCCCGTCGATGCGGCGGGCCGTCCGCCACGGGAGGGCCGGGAGCGCCCCGGTAGAGTGGGCGGGTCGTCATCATGCCCGTACGGGGGGAAGCCGGTGCGAATCCGGCGCTGGCCCGCAGCCGTGAGTCACCACGTAGGTGACGAGCCGGAATGCCCCGTGCGTGAGCGTGACCGGCTCGTGCCGCCGGAGCCCCGGCGGCCGGCACCGTCGAGGTATACGGGGCCGGAGCCCGGTGCATCCGTGTGCCCGTGCCCGGTCCTCGCAGGAGAGGCCCAGCCCGCCATGACCGTACGCCGCCGCGCGGCAGCGCTCGCGATCACCGCCGTGCTCTCAGCCACGGCCGCCGCCCCCGCGGCGGTCGCCGCGCCGAGCCCGCCCCCGTCCTCCCCGGCGGCCCTTCCGCCCGGCCTCTACGGCACCGCGGACCCGACGTACGACGGCGTGTGGCGCCAGTCGCTCGCCTTCCTCGCGCAGAAGATCGAACTCGTCACCCCCGCCGCGAAATCGGTGGACTGGCTCGTGGGCCAGCAGTGCGACAGCGGCGCCTTCCCCTCGTACCGCGACGCGTCCGTCCCCTGTGACGCGAAGACGGTGGCCGACACGAACGCCACCGCCGCCGCCGTCCAGGCGCTGGTCGAGCTGGGCGGGCGCGGCGAGACCGTCGCCAACGCCGTCAGCTGGCTGAAGTCCGTGCAGAACGAGGACGGCGGCTGGAGCTACAACCCGGGCGGCCCGAGCGACGCCAACTCCACCGCCGTCGTGATCGGGGCACTGGCCCGTGCCGGCGTACCGGTCGCCGAGGTCACCACCGAGGACGGCAGGACGCCGTACACCGCGCTGCAGACCTTCGCACTGCCCTGCGGGGGGAAGGACGGCGGTGCGTTCGCGTACCAGCCGGACAAGGACGGCAAGCTCACCGCCAACGCGGACGCCACCGCCGCGGCGGTGCTCGGCGCGATGGGCAAGGGCATGGCCGCCGGGAACTCCAACGCGGTGAAGGACCCCACCTGTGTGAAGGGCGGCGACCTCACCGCCGAGCAGTCCGCGCAGAACGGCGCCTCCTACCTCGCGGGCGCGCTCGCCGGGACGGGGCACCTGGACCTGCCGCCGATGCCGGGCGCCGAGGACACCGCGCCGCAGCCGGACTTCGGCAACACCGCCGACGCGGTCGTCGCGCTGGCGGCGTCGGGCCACAAGGACAAGGCGGCCGGAGCCGTCGCGTACCTGGAGAAGAACGCGAAGACCTGGGCCGCGGCGGGCGGCCCGGCCGCCACCGCTCAGCTGGTGCTCGCCGCGCACGCGACCGGCAACGACGCCCGTGACTTCGGCGGGGTGGACCTCGTCGGGCAGCTGAACGCGACGGGTCCCGCGCCCGCCGCCACCGCCGTGCCCTCGCCGACCGCGACGGAGCAGAAGCCGCGGGACACCACCAGCGACGACGGCGGGCTGGGCGTCTGGTGGCTCGTCGGCATCGGCCTGGCCTTCGGCGCGGGCATCGGCTTCCTGCTCAGCGGGCGCCGGAAGAACCAGCAGCTGTGAGGCGTCCACCGGGTGCGGGGTTCCTGAGCGCCGTCCTGGGCGCCGCCCTCCTGACGGTGCTGGTGGCCGGCAACGCGCAGGCGGCCGGGTACCGCTACTGGTCGTTCTGGGAGGGCGACGGCGGACGGGGCTGGACGTACGCCACGCAGGGCCCGTCCCTGTTCCGGCCGGACGACGGGTCCGTGCAGGGCTTCCGCTTCTCCGTGAGCCAGGACTCCGAGGACGCCGCCCGCCCGCGGCACGCCCCGGCCTTCGGGGAGATCTGCGCGGGCACCCCGGCGAAGGACGGCCTCAAGCGGGTCGCGCTGGTCATCGACGCCGGCACCGCGGCAGACGCCCCGGACGGCGAGCGGCCGCCGGCGCCGCGCACGGCCTGCGCGCGGGTGGCGCCGCAGGCGAGTACGGCCGAGGCGCTGGCCGCGGTGGCGAAACCGCTGCGGTACGACAGTTCGGCGATGCTCTGCGCGATATCCGGCTATCCCACCTCGGGGTGCGGCGAGCAGGTCGCGGGCGACTCCGGGTCCGGCGGGTCCGTCGCCGCCTCCGGGGACCCCGGACCCGGGGACGCCGCTTCCGGCCGGGGTTCCGCCTCCGCGCAGCACTCCGGTGACGAGGGCGTCGGCCCGTCGGCCGGGGTGCTCACCGGGATCGGTGCGGTGCTCCTCCTCGGCGTCGCCGCAGTGGTGCGGGCCCGCCGCCGCCGATGACCCGCTCCACCGGCCCGGCCCGGCCGCACCGCGCGCTGCGCGCACCCGAGGCCACCCGCACCAACGCCCTGCCCGCCGGGGCCTGGTGGCTGTGGGCGCTCGGCCTCGCCACCGCCGCCTCCCGGACGACCAACCCGCTGCTGCTCGGCCTGCTGGTGGGCGTGGCCGGCTACGTGGTGGCCGCGCGCCGTACGGACGCGCCGTGGGCCCGTTCGTACGGGGCGTTCGTCAAACTGGGGCTGTTCGTCGTCGGCGTGCGGCTGGTCTTCTCCGTCGTCCTCGGCTCACCGGTGCCGGGTACGCACCTCCTGCTCACGCTCCCCGAACTGCCACTGCCCGGCTGGGCGCAGGGCATCCGGATCGGCGGCCGGGTCACTGCCGAGCAGGTGGTCTTCGCCGTGTACGACGGGGCGAAGCTGGCCACGCTCCTCATCTGCGTCGGTGCGGCGAACTCCCTGGCCGACCCGGCCCGTCTGCTGAAGTCCCTGCCGGGCGCCCTGTACGAGGCGGGGGTCGCGGTCGTCGTCGCGATGACGTTCGCCCCCCACCTGGTCGCCGACGTGCTGCGGCTGCGGACGGCCCGCCGGCTGCGCGGCCGTCCGACCGGCGGCATCGGCGCGGTGCTCCGCATCGGTCTGCCGGTGATCGAGGGCGCGCTGGAGCGGTCGGTCGCGGTGGCGGCCTCGATGGACGCCCGCGGGTACGGGCGTACGGCCCCGGTGCCGCCCGCCGTCCGGCACACCACGGCCGTCCTGACGCTCGGCGGCCTGCTGGGCGTGTGCGTGGGGACGTACGGTCTGCTGGCGGCGCGAGGGGCGCTGTACGGGCTGCCGCTGCTGCTGGCGGGCCTGGCCGCGGCCCTGGCCGGGCTCAGGCTGGGCGGCCGCCGCTCGGTCCGCACCCGCTACCGCCCCGACCGGTGGGGGGCACGCGCCTGGCTCGTCGCGGGCTCGGGGGTGGCCGTCGCGGCGGCGATGATCCGGGCGGCCGGTGTCGACCCGGGGGCCCTGCACCCGGGAGTGGTGCCGCTGACCGCGCCCGTGCTGCCGCTCTGGCCGGCCGCCGCGGTGCTGGTCGGGCTGCTGCCCGCCGCGGTGGCACCCGTGCCCGCCGCCCCTTCCCTCCCGCCTTCCACTCCCGCTCCCACATCCGCTTCCGAGGAGACCACGTGATCCGGTTCGAACAGGTCTCCGTGCAGTACGAGGGCGCCGCCCGCCGCACCCTGTCCGGGGTCGACCTCACGGTTCCCGAGGGCGAGCTCGTCCTCGTCGTCGGCCCGTCCGGAGTCGGCAAGTCGACTCTGCTGAACGCCGTCTCCGGCCTCGTGCCGCACTTCACCGGCGGCCTGCTGACCGGCAGGGTCACCGTCGACGGCCGGGACACCCGCACCCACAGACCGCGCGAACTCGCCGATCTCGTCGGCACGGTGGGCCAGGACCCGCTCTCCCACTTCGTCACGGACACCGTCGAGGACGAACTCGCCTACGGTATGGAGTCGCTGGGTCTCGCCCCCGACGTGATGCGGCGGCGCGTCGAGGAGACGCTGGACCTGCTGGGTCTGGCCGGGCTGCGGGACCGGCCGATCTCCACGCTCTCCGGTGGCCAGCAGCAGCGCGTCGCGATCGGCTCGGTCCTCACCCCGCACCCCAAGGTCCTGGTCCTCGACGAGCCGACGTCCGCCCTGGACCCGGCCGCGGCCGAGGATGTGCTGGCGGTGCTCCAGCGACTGGTGCACGACCTGGGCACCACCGTGCTCATGGCCGAGCACCGGCTGGAGCGGGTGGTGCAGTACGCCGATCAGGTCCTCCTGCTCCCGTCGCCCGGCGCCGCCCCGGTGATGGGCACGCCGGCGGACGTCATGGCGCTGTCGCCCGTCCGCCCGCCGGTGGTGGCCCTGGGCCGCCTGGCGGGCTGGGAGCCCCTGCCGCTGTCGGTACGGGACGCCCGGCGCCGGGCGGGAGACCTCCGCGAACGCCTGGCCGGGACCGAGCCGCCCGCCCGGGAGCCGTCGGCGGGCGCCCTCGCCCCGCTCCCCGCTCCCGCAGCCGCCCGTCCCGGCCTGCTCGGCCGGCTCTTCGGCCGCCGCCCGGCCGCGGCCGAGCCGGTGCCGGCGGACGGTGTCGTGGCCCGGACGGAGGGGCTCGGGGTGCGGCGCGGCCGGGTGGAGGCGCTGCGCGGGGTGACGCTGTCCGTCGCGCCGGGCGAGATCGTGGCCCTGATGGGCCGTAACGGGGCCGGTAAGTCCACCCTGCTGACGGCTCTCGTCGGGATGGTCGAGCCGGCCACCGGCTCCGTCCTGGTCGGCGGCCTGCAACCGTCGCGTACGCCGCCGCGCACCATGGTGCGCCGGGTCGGGCTCGTACCGCAGGAGCCCCGCGACCTGCTGTACGCGGAGACGGTCGCCGCCGAGTGCGCGGCGGCCGACGCCGACGCGGGGGTCCCGGCGGGCAGGTGCCGGGCCCTGGCCGGGGAACTGCTCCCCGGCGTGCCGGACGGCATCCACCCCCGCGACCTCTCCGAGGGCCAGCGCCTCGCCCTGGCCCTCGCCGTGGTGCTCACCGCCCAGCCCCCGCTGCTGCTGCTGGACGAGCCGACGCGCGGTCTCGACTACGCGGCGAAGGCACGGCTCGTCGGTGTGCTGCGGCGGCTGGCGGCCGAGGGCCGTGCCGTCGTCCTGGCCACGCACGATGTGGAACTGGCGGCGGAACTGGCCCACCGGGTGGTGATCCTCGCCGACGGCGAGGTCGTCGCCGACGGCCCGACCCGTCAGGTCGTGGTCTCCTCCCCCGCGTTCGCCCCGCAGACGGCGAAGATCCTCGCACCGCAGGGGTGGCTGACCGTGGGACAGGTGCGCGACGCCCTGGAGGTGCCCGCGTGACGGCCCGGCCCGTGCGCCTCGGCCCCCGGGCCGTCGCCGCGCTCGTCCTGGTCGGCGTGGTCGGTGTGCTCTCCTTCGGCTGGCCGCTGCTGGCCGACGCCGACTTCGGCCGCGATCACGCCCAGGACGCGCCGTGGCTGTTCGCCGTCCTCCTCGTGCTCCTCGTCGGGGTGGTCGTCGCGACGATCGCCGATGCGGGCCTGGACGCGAAGGCCGTGGCCATGCTGGGCGTCCTCGCCGCAGTCGGCGCCGCACTGCGCCCGCTGGGCGCGGGGACGGCCGGTCTGGAACCGATGTTCTTCCTGATGGTCCTCAGCGGCCGGGTCCTGGGGCCGGGATTCGGCTTCGTGCTCGGCGCGGTGACGATGTCGGCATCGGCGCTCCTCACGGGCGGCGTGGGGCCGTGGATGCCGTTCCAGATGCTGTCGATGGGCTGGTTCACCATGGGCGCCGGGCTGCTCCCCGGTGCGCAGAGGCTGCGCGGCCGGGGGGAACTGATGATGCTCGGGGCGTACGGCTTCGTGGCCGCGTTCGCGTACGGCACGGTGATGAACCTCTACGGCTGGACGTTCGTGCCGGGGCAGGGCTCCGGGATCTCCTTCGTGGCGGGTGACCCGCTGCACGAGAACCTGGTCCGCTTCCTGGCGTACTGCGCGACCACCTCGCTCGGCTGGGACCTGGGCCGTGCCGTCCTCACCGTGGTCCTGACGTTCGCCGTCGCCCCGACGCTGCTGAGGGCGCTGCGGCGGGCCACCCGCCGTGCCGCCTTCGACGCCCGGGCCACCTTCGAGGCCCCCGCGGACGCCCCGGCGACCGGCCCTGAAGCCCTTGCGGACACCTCGGAGGCCTCCGGGGCCCGTTGACGCCCCGACCGGTCACCGGCCCGACCGGTCACCGGCCCTTCCGGTACCCGGCCCGCCGGAGGCCCCGGGGCGCGGGGATCATGGGGCGCATGCACGCCCTGCTCTCCGCTTTCGCCCCCATCTGGACGCTGACCGCCGTCGGTTACGCGACCGGGCGCGGGCGGCTGCTGGGGGAGCAGGCGGAGGCGGTGCTCGGCCGGCTGGTCTTCCACGTGGCCATGCCCGCGGCCCTGTTCATGATGGTTTCCCGGGCGGACCTGCGCTCCTTCGTGAATCCTTCGCTGCTCGCGTTCGGCGCCGGATCGGTCCTCGTCTCGGTGGTGGGACTGCTGGTGGTCCGGCGCTTCTTCGGCCGCAAGAGGGCTGACGGGGCGATCGGATCGATGGCCTCGGGGTATGTGAACTCCGCCAACCTCGGTGTCCCCGTCGCCGTCCAGGTCCTCGGCGACGCGTCGTTCGTCGCCCAGGTCATCCTGTTCCAGGTGCTGGTCATGTCGCCGGTGATCCTGACCCTGCTGGACACCGGCACGGACCGGGGGCGCCCGCACCGGTGGGTGGGGCTGCGCCGCACGCTGACCATGCCGGTCCGCAACCCCGTGATCCTCGCCTCCCTGCTGGGGGTCGCCGTCTCGGCGGCCGGACTGCGGCTGCCCGCCGCCCTCGGCCGTACCTGCGACCTGCTGGGCGCCGCCGCCGTGCCGACGGCCCTGATCGCACTCGGCCTGTCGCTGCACCGGAGCCCGGACCCGGACGGGACGGTCTCCGCGCCGGGCAGCCGTGCGGAGCTGGGTGCGGTGGTCGCCCTGAAGACCCTGGTGCACCCGGCCGTCGTCTACGCCGTCGGTGGCCCCCTGCTCATGGACCTGCCCGGACACCAGCTCCTGGCGGTGGTCCTGTGCTCGGCGCTGCCGACCGCCCAGAACGCGTTCCTCTACGCCCGCGAGTACGGCCTGGACACCACGCTCGCCCGCGACTCCGTGGTGGCGTCCACGGTCGTGTCACTGGTCACGCTGTCCGTGGCCGCCTGGGCCCTGGGCCCCTCCCCGGGCTGAGCCCTCCAAGTGGCGGGCACGGCGGATCCGGCGGCGGGGGCCGCCCAGGGCGCCCGGGGACGCGTCCCGGATGTCAGGCCCGGCTCACCGGTTCCGCGGCCGGCTCCCCGGCGTGGCCCCGTGGCTCAGCGCTCCCCAGCCGCTCCTCGCGAGGGGCCGGCCGCTGTGCCACCAGCACCACCTGGAGCCTCCGGGGCCCGGACAGGACGTACGTCAGTCCGAAGCCCAGGCCGACGACCACCGCCCCGCCGACCGCGTCCAGCACCCAGTGGTTGCCCGTCGCCACGATGGCGGAGACGGTGAACAGCGGGTGCAGCAGGCCGAGCGCCTTCATCCACCCCTTCGGCGCGAGCAGCACGATCACCACCCCGCACCACAGGGACCAGCCGAAGTGCAGCGAGGGCATCGCCGCGTACTGGTTGGTCACCGTCGTCAGGGTCCCGTAGTCCGGCTTGGCGAAGTCCTGGACCCCGTGCACGGTGTCGATGAAGCCGAGACCGGGCATGAGCCGCGGCGGGGCCAGCGGGTAGAGCCAGAAGCCGACGAGGGCGAGGATCGTGGCGAAGCCGATGGAACTGCGGGCCCAGCGGTAGTCCGTCGGCCGCCGCACGTACAGCACGCCGAGAATGGCGAGCGGCACGATGAAGTGGAACGTCGAGTAGTAGTAGTCGAAGAACTCGCGCAGCCAGCCGATGCCGACGACCGTGTGGTTGACCCAGTGCTCGATGTCGATGTGCAGCCACTGCTCGAGGCCGTGGACCTGCCGCCCGTGCTCCTCGGCGGTGGGGCGGCCGGCGGTCGCCGCGAGACGGACCTTCGCGTACGCGGAGTAGACGACCCTGATGAGCAGGAGTTCCAGCAGCAGGTTCGGGCGGCTGAGCACCCGGCGCCAGAACGGCAGCAACGGCACCCGGCCGAAGCGGGACGCGACCGGCCGGGCGTGGTCGGCCGGAACCGGCTGCTGCCAGTACGGCGAGGTACGCGGCAGGAACGGCACCGCGCAGGCTGCGCCGAGGGCGACGATGAGCAGCGCGTTGTCGCGTAGGGGCAGGAGCGCGCCGACGTTCGGCAGCAGCATCTTCCCGGGCAGGGTCAGCACGAGCACCACGACGGCCGGCCAGACCGGCCGGTCCGAGGCCCGGGTGCCGACCCGGCCGACGACCGCCAGGAGCACCCAGAGCAACTGGTGCTGCCAGGCGGTGGGCGAGACGGCGACGGCGACGCAGCCGGTGACGGCGACCGCGAGGAGAAGCTGCCCGTCCCGTGCGTAGCGTACGGCCCGCCGCAGCCCGAGCACGGTGACGGTGACGGCCAGCGCCAGGAAGAGCGCGATCTCGGCCGGCCCTTCGAGCCCGAGGCGGAGCAGCGCCCCGTGCAGGGACTGGTTGGCGAGAGCGTCCGGACGTGCGCCGAGACCGGCGCCCGCCACGTGGTGGATCCAGTACGTCCAGGAGTCGCGTGGCATCGCCGCCCAGGCCAGTGCCGTGCAGAGGGCGAAGGCCGCTCCGCCCGTCGCGGCGGCCCGGCGTCTCCCGGTGAGCCACAGCAGGAGGGCGAAGAGCAGGATGGTCGGCTGCAGGGCGGCCGCGATCCCGGTCAGCACGCCCGCAAGGCGTTCACCGCGCGCCACGAAACAGGCGAGAAGCACCAGCAGGACGGGCAGGATGCTCGTCTGGCCCAGGTGCAGGGTGTTGCGCACGGGCAGCGACACCATCAGCAGGGTGATCGCCACGGGGGCCGCGAGGAAGGTGGTCCGCCGGCTCACCGGCTCCGGCAGCGCCCGCACGGCCACGAAGCCGAGGACGGCGACGAGCAGCAGGGATCCGAAGGTCCACGCGACGCCCAGCGCCTGCTCGGCCGAGGCCGTCAGCGGTTTCAGCACCAGCCCGGCGAACGGTGACCCGGTGAACCTGCCGGGGTCGTACAGCGACCCGGCGACGTGCAGGAAGCCGTCCTCCCCGGTCCAGGTCTCCAGGTCGGTCAGGCGTTCGCCGGGCGGCCGCCGCAGCACCACCGCCACCTGCCGTACCGCCAGTGCGGCCACGAGCACCCACAGGGCGGCACGGACCGCCGCGGCCCTCGCCCCCGGGTCCGTCGCCACGTTCCCCCGCACACTGCGCTCCGCATCTGTCACGCCGCGCCGCCCCTCCCACCGTTCCGTGCACTGTCCCTCCGACCCGGGGTGTGCGGATGAAGCCTCGCACTGCCCCTTGGGGTAGACACAATCAACCCCCTCTTCACCTGACTGTCACCCCGCTCCGGCACGGGACCGCCCGCGCGACACCGGCGCCCGGCCGGTATCGCGCGGGCGGGCGGGCGGACAACCGGATGATCCGTCCAGGGGTCCGGCCGGGTGTGCGCCGGGACCTGACGCAGCGGTTCCACGCTCCCGGAGGGTGTCGTGGCCGCGGTGGGTGGCCCTGGTGGCTGCCGCCCGCGCACCCTGCGTCAATTCGTTCGGCGCACGATCGGGCCGGGACCAGAATGGCCGGATGATGTGGACCGTCGCCCCCGAACACTTCGACACCCCGGACGCGGCGCTGCTGCGTCGCGACTACTACGACGAGGTGGCGAGCCGCTACTGGGAACGGCCCGCCACCGCGCGGGAGATCGACGAGGGGCTGGCCGGTGACGGCGTCGAACGGCTCACCCCGCCCACCGGGGAGTTCTTCGTCGGCCGCTACGACGGCAAGCCGGCGAGCTGTGCGGGGCTGCTCCTGGTCGACGGGACGACCGCCGAGCTGACCCGGGTGTTCGTGCGCCCCGCGTACCGGGCCACGGGGGGCGGCGGGTTGCTGCTGGCGGCGGCCGAGAGCGCCGCGCGGGCCTTCGGCGTGCGGCGCCTGCGACTCGACACCCGCAACGACCTGGTGGAGGCGCGGGGGCTGTACGCCAGGCACGGGTACGAGGAGGTGCCGGCGTTCAACCGGGGGCCGTACGCGGACCACTGGTTCGCCAAGGAGCTGTGAGCCGGGCGGGTCCGGGCGCGCGGGGCCGTGCTCCCGCCGCGCCTCGGGCGGGTCCCGCAGCCCGTGCCGGGGTGCCGGGCTGCCCAGGGGTCAGGCCGAGTGGTCGCGCCGCGGTTCGGGCATATGGGGCCGCTCCTTGCTGGACCCGCTCACCTCCGCGGTGAGCTCCGTCACGAGGTGGACCAGGTCGGTGGGCCGATCCGGGCCCCACCAGTCACCCAGCAGCTCGGCCAGCGACTCCTCGCGGGCGTGGGCGAGTTCCACCACGGCCTCGGCCCCCCGGTCGGTGAGCACCAGCAGCACGCCCTCGCGCCGGACGAGACCGCGCCCCTCCACCTCGCGGGCCGCCGCGATGATCTTGCTCAGCGGAACCGGGGCGACCTCCGCCAGTCGCGCGGGCTCCACGGCGCCGTGCCGCTTGATGCGCAGCAGCAGCCAGCTGGACGCGGGCAGCAGGTCGTACCCGGCCCGGGCGGTGATCTTCACGTAGATGTCCCGGCGTCCCTCGCGCGTGGCCAGTACGGACAGGGCGCGGGCGCACTCGTCGTACGAGGAGCGCTGCACCGGATTGGACGCCAGGGTCTCGCTCGGGTCGGGCGCCGTCACCGAACCGCGCAGCGGGTCCTCCTTGAGGAACCAGGCGAGGAGGAAGGCCACGAGGACGACGGGGGACGCGTACAGGAACACGTCGGTGATCGCGGTGGAGTAGGCGCCGAGGACCGAGGAGCGCAGGTCCGCCGGGAGCCGGCCGACGGCCCGGGGGTCCGCCGCCAGGGCCCCGGCGTCGACTCCGGGCGGGAGCGCCCGGCCGGCGAGGGCCTCGCCGAGTTTGCCGGTGAGCCGGTTGGTGAAGATCGTGCCGAAGACCGCCACGCCGAACGAGGCGCCGATGGACCGGAAGAAGGTCGCCCCCGAGGTGGCGACCCCGAGGTTCTCGTAACTCACGGCGTTCTGGACGATCAGCACGAGGACCTGCATCACCAGGCCGAGACCGGCGCCGAAGACGAAGAAGCAGACGCTCATCTCCCAGGTGGTGCTGGTCTCCGTGAGCCGGTGCAGGAGCAGCAGACCGATGGTGGTGACGGCTGTGCCGGCGATCGGGAAGACCTTCCAGCGGCCCGTCCTGCTGACGATCTGGCCGGAGGCCGTCGACGTGATGAGCAGGCCGAACACCATCGGCAGCATGTGCACACCGGACAGGGTCGGTGTGATGCCGTGCACCACCTGGAGGAAGGTCGGCAGGTAGGTCATCGCGCCGAACATCGCGAAGCCGATGACGAAGCTGATGGCGGCGACGAGGCTGAAGGTCCGCAGCCGGAACAGGGGCAGCGGCAGCACGGGTTCGGCGGCCCGCCGCTCGACCGCGACGAACCCCGCGAGGAGGACCGCCGCGAGCACGGCGAGACCGATGATCCGGGCGGACCCCCAGGCCCAGGTGGTGCCGCCCAGCGAGGCGACGACGACGAGACAGGTGGCGACGGCGGCGATGAGGAAGGTGCCGAGGTAGTCGATGGTGTGGCGGGTGCGGCGGATCGGGATGTGCAGGACGGCGGCGATCACGAGCAGGGCGACGATGCCCAGCGGCAGGTTGATGTAGAAGACCCAGCGCCAGCTGAGGTGCTGGGTGAAGAAGCCGCCGAGCAGCGGGCCCAGGACGCTGGTCACGCCGAACACCGCGCCGAACAGCCCTTGGTACTTGCCTCGTTCGCGCGGGCTGACGATGTCGCCGACGATCGCCATCGACAGGACCATCAGCCCGCCGCCGCCGAGCCCCTGGACCGCGCGGAAGATGATGAGCTGCGGCATGTTCTGGGCCATGCCGCAGAGGGCGGAGCCGATGAGGAAGATGACGATGGCCGTCTGGAAGAGCCTCTTGCGGCCGTACTGGTCGCCGAGCTTGCCCCAGAGCGGGGTCGCCGCGGTGGCCGCCAGCAGGTACGCGGTCACCACCCAGGACAGATGGTCCAGTCCGCCCAGTTCGCTGACGATCGTCGGCAGCGCGGTGGACACGATGGTCTGGTCGAGTGCGGCGAGCAGCATGCCGAGGAGCAGCGCGCCGATGGCCACCAGGACACTCCGCCGGGACCGTCCCTCGCCCGGGTCCAGGGGCGGAGGGCTCAGCTGCTGGGCCATGGGCATCTCCTCGGGTCCGCTTCACCCCTATCCTGGCGGTTGTGCCCGGTTATGGCCTGCCGAGTGGCGGTGCGGGCGTCGGGCCGCCCGCGGCGGCCTGCATAATCGCAGGCAGTTCAAAGGGGAGGGGAACCCACGATGACCGGACATATGTGCCCGGAGTGCGGCGGCGAGCAGCGTGCGAGACCGGAGGCCGGGGCGGGGCCCGGGTGCGTCTGCGGGGGTCGCGCGGACCGCCCGGCCGGTGAGGAGTACCGGGCCGCGCGGTCGGCGGAGACGGCCGCGGCGGAGGACTTCGACCCACTGCGGATCAGGCCGTACGTGACGCTGGCGGGCGACGACGCGCCGGACCACCCCCTGCCCGACGCGGCCACGACGATGCCGCTCTTCCTGGGCGCCCCCGCCCCGGGCGGGGACAAGGCGGCGGGTGGTGGTGGCGCGACGGATGCGCGGGACCCGTCGGCCGGCCCCGCCGCCGTGGACGAGACCCGGCGGCTTACCGCGGCGGTCTACGCGGGCACCGGACCCGACCCCGTGCGGCCCCGCCGCCGGCGGCCGTTCGCGGCCGTCGCCGTGGGGGCGGCCGTGGCCGTGGTGGTGGGGACGGCGGCGTTCGCGGGCGGCCTGTTCGGCGACGGGGACCAGGAGGACGAGGCCCTGCCCGAGCTCACGAGCAGCATCCCGGACGCGAGCGACGGGCCGGCCCCGTCCGCGTCCGGGGCGCCCTCGGCCCCACCCTCGCCCACCGCACCCCCGTCGGCCTCCGCGTCTGTGTCGGCGTCGGCATCCGCCTCCCCTTCGCCGTCGGGAAGCCCGTCGGCGTCACCCTCGGCCGGCACGTCCGGGACGCCGTCGCCACCGCCCTCGGCGACCGCCTCCGCGTCGGAGCTCGCCGTGACCGCGACGCCCACGCCGCCGGCCCCGGAAGCGGGTACCACGCTGCGGCGCGGTGACAGCGGGCCCGAGGTGGCCGAGCTCCAGCGCCGCATGCAGGAGATCTGGGTCTACCGGGGGCCCGCCGACGCCGAGTACTCGGGCCGGGTGGAGGACGCCGTGGCCGACTTCCAGCAGTGGGTCTCGGTCCGGAGCGATCCGCCGGGCGTCTACGGGCCCGAGACGCGCCGGGCGCTGGAGGCACGGACGACGGGAACGGGGCGCCGGTCCTGAGCGACCGTTCCGGCTACCGGGTGCGCGAGACCGCTCCCCGGCCCGGGAGTGCGCTCCGGGGCCGGGGCCCGACCCGAAGGGCCGGAAGGAGCGGGCCTCGGGGCTGAGGGTCCACCCCGAGGGGCTCCATCCGTCGGCTCCGAGAGGGACGGAAGGGGCTCGGGCCTGCGTGATTGGCGTTCCGCCCCCCGTTTTTGTATCGTGATGGAACAAAGTAGCCTCCGCCCGTTCTCCCTGACCGGCGGGCGGGGCTGCTTGTTCCCGAGGGCGCCGCCCTTTCCGGAACGGCACCGCGTGCCGCCCAGCGCGCACCCGTGTGCCCCTACGCACTCCCCCGCGCCCTGGAGCCTGCCGATGTCGGCCACCGTCCTCGAAACCCGCGCCCTCCTGCTGGACATGGACGGCACCCTCGTCAACTCCGACGCGGTGGTGGAACGCTGCTGGCGCCGGTGGGCGCTGCGGCACGGGCTGGACCCCGAGGCGGCCCTGAAGGTGGTCCACGGGCGCCAGGGGTACGCCACGATGGCCGTCCTGCTGCCGGACCGCCCGATGGAGCAGAACTACGCGGAGAACCGGGAGCTGCTCGCCGAGGAGACGGCGGACACCGAGGGCGTCGTGCCCATCGGCGGCGCGGCCGCGTTCATGGCCGCGATCGCCGCACTCCCGCACGCCCTGGTGACGTCGGCCGACGAGGCGCTCGCCCGGGCCAGGATGACGGCCGCCGCGCTGCCGATGCCGGAGGTACGGGTCACCGCCGAGTCGGTCGGTGCCAGCAAGCCGGACCCCGAGGGCTTCCTCAAGGGCGCGGCCGAGCTGGGCTTCGACCCGGCGGACTGCGTCGTGTTCGAGGACTCCGAGGCCGGCATCGCCGCGGGCCGGGCGGCCGGCATGCGGATCGTGGGTGTCGGCCCCCGCGCCGCAGCCCTCGCCCCCGACGCCCACGTCGACGACCTGACGCAGCTCCGGGTGGAGGCCCTCGCGGACGGTTCGCTCCGTCTCCACGTCGCCGGCCGCTGAGGGCGGCCCGCCCCGCTCCCGCCCGCAGCGGCACCCGGGCGCCCGCACCGCCACCGCGGGCCCACCCCCGAGTCCTCGGCTCCGGCGCGACGTCCGCACCGCATTCGGCGCCACCGGTACGAACAGCCGCCCGGCAACCCCCACCCCCAGAGGCGGGACGCCGCCCGGTAGCGTGCCCGCGAAGGCGCCCGGCAGGATGACACACCGCCGCCCGGACCGGATCCCGGGCCTGAGCCCGCCCCAGGCCGGACCTGGACCCCCTGCGGACCCGGACCTGCAGACCTGGTCCCGACCGGGCCCCGCACCGGCACGTCGCCCCCTCCGGCCGGGCGGGCGGGCGCGCCGACCGGACGGTCACAGCGACCCACCGGCCTCCCCGTCCAGCACGACGAACCCCACGACCCCGGTCCCGGCCGCCAGCAGGCCGCGGCCCCCTCCGGCCGGTCACAGCGCACCACCGCCTCCGCCGGCCAGGACGACGAACCCCACGACCCGGGTCCCGGCCGTCACCAGCAGGCCGCAGGCCCCCTCCGGCCGGGCACCCCCGGTCGAGCGGTCCCGGTCGAGCGGTCCCGGTCGAGCGGTCCCGGTCGAGCGGTCCCGGTAACCCGTCGGCCTCCACACCCACCGGCCGCCGGGTTCCGGCGAGCGTCACCCGCACAGCACGGCCCGGCGGGGCCCGCCGGGCCGCACCACCCGCCGTTCGCGCCCCCGAACTCCCGCTCGGGTGAGCCTGGTTCGACACGGAACCAGCCGATCGGCCCCGTACCGTCCCCGCGTCACCGCAGACTCCTCCGTGCGGATGAATCTGTGGGTTTGTCAGTTCGTGTGCGCGAACGGACTTCGGACGGAACGTCAGAGCCATGGCCCCACCTCTTGAAGTGACGTGCGCATGTCGCCACTCTGTTACCTGACGACCACGCGGCGGAAACCCTGCGCCGACACGATGGCCCCGCCGCCGGTCGTCCGCTCGGCTTCCCCCCACGTCAAGGGAGTTCGCATGTCCGGTATCTACGCGCGTCGCATAGCCGTCGTCGCCGCCTCCGCCGCCCTCGCAGCCACCACCGGGCTCCTCACGGCCCCGACCGCCCAGGCCGCGATGCCCACGCCGGTCAGCGCCGCGACCGCCCGTACGTATCTGGGGGAGCTCACGGTTTCCTCCGAGGGCTCCTCGACCGGCTACAGCCGCGACAAGTTCCCGCACTGGATCACGCAGTCGGGCGCCTGCAACACCCGGGAGGTGGTGCTGAAGCGGGACGGTACGAACGTCGTCCAGGACTCCGCCTGCGCCGCGACCAGCGGAAGCTGGTACTCGCAGTACGACGGCGCCACCTGGACGGCCGCCTCCGACCTCGACATCGACCACATGGTCCCGCTCGCCGAGGCGTGGCGATCCGGGGCGAGCGGCTGGACCACGGCCCGGCGCGAGTCCTTCGCCAACGACCTGACCCGCCCTCAGCTCATCGCGGTCACGGACAACGTCAACCAGGCCAAGAGCGACCAGGACCCGGGCGAGTGGCTGCCGCCCCGCACCGCCTACCGCTGCACGTACGCACGCGCCTGGGTGCACGTGAAGCACTACTACGGCCTCAGTGTCGACTCCACCGAGAAGAGCGCGCTGCAGTCCGTGCTGAACGGCTGCTGACCGCCGGGGACCCGCCCGTCCGCCTCCCGGCCCACCCCGTGCCCGCACGGTGAGACCGCCCGGCGGAAGGCCCCGCCCTCCTCCGTCGTTCCGTACCCTACGGAACCACCGGTCACGGCGACGCGAGGAGGGCACACATGGCTGGGCTGCGCCTGGGACCACTGCTGCGGTACGTCGACTGGGAGTCCGGCTCCCGGGCGACCGTCTGGGTGGAGACGAGCCGCGCCTGCACGGCCGAGGTCCGCTGCGCGGACGGGGCGTCGGGCTCCTCGCCCACCTTCGCGGTCGGCGGGCACCACTACGCGCTGGTGGTGGTGACGGGCCTGACCCCCGGCTCGACCACGGCCTACGAGGTACTGCTCGACGGTCTCCAGGTCTGGCCGCCGGAGGACTCCGGCTTCCCCGCGAGCACGATCACGACCCCCGCCGTGGCCGACCCGCCGGGGTCGGAGCCGGCCGGTCCGGTGCGGATCGCCTTCGGCTCCTGCCGCTGGGCGGCGCCGCCCGCCCGGGAGCACGACCCCGTGGGCCCCGACGCGCTGGACACCCTGGCCGCCCGGCTCGCCGCCGACCCCGACGCCGCACGCCCCGACGTCCTCCTCCTGCTCGGCGACCAGGTGTACGCGGACGAGACGTCGGAGGCCACGCGGCACCGGCTCGCGGCCCGCCGTGACCTGGCCGAGGCACCGGGGGCGGAGGTCGCGGACTACGAGGAGTACACGTACCTCTACGACGAGTCCTGGCGCGACCCGGACGTGCGGTGGCTGCTCTCCACGGTCCCCAGTTGCATGATCTTCGACGACCACGACGTGGTCGACGACTGGAACACCAGCGGAGCCTGGCTCGCGGACATGCGGCGCACACCGTGGTGGCACGAGCGGATCGTCAGCGGACTGATGTCGTACTGGGTCTACCAGCACCTCGGCAACCTCTCCCCCGACGACCTGGCCACCGATCCGCTGTACGCCGCCGTGCGTGCCGCCCCGGACGCCACGGAGACCCTGCGCCGGCACGCCGTCGCCGCGGATGCGGACCCCACGCACACGCGGTGGAGCTACCGGCGCGGCTTCGGCCGGGTACGGCTGCTGATGGTGGACACCCGGGCGGCCCGCGTCCTCGACGAACAGCGTCGCGCGATGATCAACGCCGAGGAGGCCCGGTGGATGCGCGAGGAGGTCCTGGGCGACCCGGGCGCCTACGACCACCTGCTGATCGGCACCTCGCTGCCGTGGCTGCTGCCACCCCTCGTCCACGACGCCGAGGCCTGGAACGCCGCCCTGTGCCGGGGCGAGCGGGGCGGTCCCGACGGCCGCTGGGCGCGTGTCGGGGAGAAGGTGCGGCGCGCCGGTGACCTCGAACACTGGGCGGCCTTCCCCGCGTCGTTCCGGCAGTTGTCGGAACTGCTGCGCGAGGCGGGGTGCGCCCCGGACGCACCGGCGACCATATGCGTGCTGTCGGGCGACGTGCACCACGCCTACATCGCGGAGCCCCGCTGGCCCGCGTCCGCCCCGGGCGGCGCTCCCGGCGCGCGCATCCTGCAGCTGACCTGCTCTCCCGTGCACAACTCCATCCCGGCGTACGTCCGGGCCGGGTTCCGCTTCGGCTGGAGCCGGGCGGGCCGGTGGCTGGGGCGCGTGCTGGCCCTGCACGGGCGGGCCGGGGCCCCGGCGATGCACTGGCGGAAGACGGGTGGCCCCTGGTTCGGCAACCAGCTGATGACCCTCACGCTCCACGGCCGGAAAGCCGCGCTCACCCTGGTACAGGCCAGGAAGGGGCCGGCGGGCGCGCAGCTGGAGACGGTTCTGGAGCGCACGCTCACCGGGAACGGGTGAGCGGCTTCCCCCCGGTGCAGGAAGCTGCAAACGGGAGGAGCGCTCACCGGCAGGCTCCGCCCGGCCGGCCGGTAGGCGCGTGATCCAGCCCGCCGACGGCACCCCGGTCCCGCGGCGAAGCCCGCCCCCCGGGCAGACCCCCGCCGTTCGGGCCTGACCTGCCCAGCACCCCCGCTCCCGTACGCCCCGGCACGCCGTCCCGGATACCGGGGCGTACGGCGTTCCGGGGCGCGCGTGACCTGCGCGACACCGCCCACCATCGGGCGAATCCCCGGTGGACCGGAGGCGTATTCTGGACCGCTGGCCCTGCCGCTCCTGCCGCTCCCCTGCGACGTCGCGGCGTTGACACGGTGACACGGGAACGGGGAGTAGAAAGTGCTGGAGAGTGTGGGTGCGCTGACAGGCAGCCCATGGATCTACGCGGTGGTCGCCCTCTCGGTGCTCCTGGACGTCTTCCTGCCCGTCCTGCCCAGCGGGGTGCTGGTGATCACGGCGGCCACCGCCGCCGCGGCGAGCACGACGACGGTCACGGCGGCTGCCGGTCAGGTCACCCGTGAAGTGCCCTCCCTGCTCGTGCTGACGCTCTGCGCGGCCACCGCCTCCGTGCTGGGCGACCTCGTCGCGTACCGCCTCGCCTGGCGTGGTGGGGAGCGGCTGGACCGGGCCATCGCCCGCTCACGCCGCCTCACCACGGCGCAGGAGCGACTCGGCGCGGCCCTGAGCCGCGGCGGTGGCGTGCTCGTGGTCATCGCCCGTTTCGCCCCCGCCGGCCGCTCGGTCGTGTCGCTGGGCGCGGGCGCGGCCCACCGCAGGGCCAAGGACTTCCTGCCCTGGTCGGCCCTGGCGGGGCTTGCCTGGGCGGGGTACAGCGTGGGCCTCGGCTACTTCGGCGGCCAGTGGCTCGGCGCCACGTGGCTGGGTACGGCCGTCTCGGTCCTCGCCCTGTTCGTGGCCGGCGCCCTGGCAGCGGTCGTCATCCGCCGGCCCTCCCCCGGCGTGCAGCCGGCCCCCGCAGGGATCCCGGCGGGCACCTGACTCCAGGGCGGCCCGCCCGAGGACCCGCGGCGTCCGGCCGCAGGTCCCCCGGGCGGTCCCGGACGCGGCGCCTCTCCCGGCTCTCCCTCAGCCGGTCCCCTCCCTGACCCGGGCGGCGCCCCGGACCTCCAGGCCGTCGAGCAGCCGCCGGGTCGCCTCGGCGATCTCGTCGACGGCCCGGTCGAAGACCTCCTGGTTGTGCGCGGCGGGGGCACGGAAGCCCGACACCTTGCGCACGTACTGCAGGGCGGCGGCTCTCATCTCCTCCTCCGTGGCCTCTTCGGGGATGACTGGCGGGCGAAGTGTCTTGATGCTGCGGCACATGCCTCCAGTGTGGCCCGCGCCACCGACAACGCGCCCGGACACCGGGTCGCCGAGGCCGGCCGGAGGAGCCCCGGTTCACCGGATGCGCTCGACGGGCGGCAGGACGTAGCCGCCGTCGAGAGCCGCCTGGCCGGGCTGGTAGAGCCGGATCACCGGCCGGAAGCCCCCGAGGGGCGCCGGCAGCCAGTTCGCCGCCTGCGCGGGGTCCGTCGGCCGCTCCGCACCGAGGTACAGCGTCAGCGAGCCGTCGGCGTCGTGGACGAGTCCGGGTGTGCGGTCCCCGATGGCGTACCGGTCCGCCTCGTTGGCGACGAGGCGGTGCCCCGGGGTGTCGTACATCGTCACGGACCAGAAGCCGTCGACCGGTGGCGGCCGCCGGAAGCGCAGGGCGTAACGGTGGGCCCCGTCGAGCCGGTGCCCCCGTGCGTCGCGGTACGTCTGCGCGCACACCATCTCGTACCCGTGCGCCCCCCAGAGCTCCTGCCGCGCCGCGATCGCCCGGACCAGGTACGACGACTCCCGGTCGGGGATCTTCCACTCCGGCGAAGCGAGCGTGCCCACACCGGTGCGGTCCAGGTTGTAGTCGAAGAGGTGCGGGTGCATGGCCCAGGAACCGGGCGCCCGGCCCGTCCCCTCTGCCGGCCGGGCCGCCTCCGCCACCCGCGCCCTGCCCAGCCAGAGGCCCCGCGTCAGCGTACGGACGAGTCCGGGGGAGGCCGACACGTACGGGGAGACGCCCTCCTCCAGGAGGCCCAGGGGCTGGAAGCGGTCCTCGTAGGCGCGGTCGGCGTCGGCCGCCGGGAAGTCCGCCATCCACATCCGCAGCTGCTCGAAGAATCGCAGGGCCGCGGGGACGGCGGGATCGGGCGCGGGCAGTCCGGTGCGGTGGGCCCGGTCGCCCAGGTGGGTGAGCGTGAACTCCTGCTGGAGCGCCCGGACCCGGGGCAGGTCGGCGGGCCCGTCGCAGGCGATGCGGCCCACCACGGAGACCACGGAGGTGGGCGCGTCGATCACGCCGGACACCTGGTCGGGCACCGTGCCGGACCAGCCGGGCGGCACGACAAGCCAGTCCCCCTCGCCCGTGCCCGTGGCGCGGCGGCCGATGTAGGCGAACGCGTTGGTCCACGCGTCCACGAACTGCAGGACGTAGTACGCCCCGCCGGTGTCCGGTACGTGGAGGCGGACGGGACCGCCGGAGAGGTCGAGCTGGGCGAGCGCGGCGACGGCGTCACTCGCGGCTGACGGGACGTCCGTGCCGGGGGTGGCGGGCCCGGCGGCGTGGGCGAAGTCGTTGAACGGTGCGGGGCCCAGCCCTCCGCAGCCCTCCCGCAGGCAGGCCCGCACCGCGGACAGCTGCCGGACCAGCGGTGACCCGTAGACGTACGCGTCGGCGGCCAGCGCCGCCGAGGTGTCGGGGCGGCCCGGGCGGGCGCGTCCGCCGCCCACGTCAGAGGGGAGCCTTCGAACGGTCCGCCGTGCACAGGGCCCAGATCACGAAGGTGTCGAGGGCGATCGAGACGACTGCCCACACCGGCTGGTAGGGAAGCCAGACGAAGTTGGCGACGATGCTCAACGCGGCCAGCCCGACGCCCGCCACGCGGGCGCCCGGGACGTCGCGGAGAATGCCCAGGCCGACGAGGATCAGGATCACACCGAGGACGAGGTGGATCCACCCCCAGCCGGACACGCTGTACTTGAACGTGTAGTCGCCGACGCGTGCGTACACGGTGCCGGTGGCGATACCCGCGATGCCCGTGAAAACGGCGAGGACGCCCTCCACGAGCAGCAGAACACCGGCGAACATGGTGCCGCCGACCGCCCACGGGGAGTCGCGGCCGGCCCCGGTCGGCGAGGTGGTACCGGGTCGGGGGGCTGACTGAGCCATGGGAACCTCCGCTCGGGCGGACGAGCGCCCGGCGGGTCGACGGGCAACACCGACCCTGCGCGACGCGCCGCCCCGGCACGACCCGGACGCGGCCGTTCGGGTGACACGCCAGGTCATGGCACAGCCCGCTCGTACGACGCCCCGCCCACGGTGGAGAGGACCGTGAGGAAGGCGTGCAGTCGGTGGCTGACCGGCTGCCGGCACCCGCAGGCCGCGGCCCTCCGGCCGGGACTCCGCCCGCCCCGGGTGGGCGGCCGACCGAGGGTGGACGCCCGACCTGTGACCCGGTCGAGGATCAACGCGTCAGCGTCCGCCGCGACGCGCCGGGGCGCCCCGGCCGGCCGGGCAGCATCCCCAGGACAGGCGCGCGGAGGGCGGGGCAGGGTCCCGGGACGCTCGACGACGGCTCATGGACGTCACCCCCAGGTGTCGAGGTCACCGCCCCGCCACTCGATCAGATCCGGCTGGTCCAGGTCGATCTCCTCGACGCCCTCGGCCAGCCCCGCCCGCCGCAGGAGCGACGCCACCTCACCCCGCCCGTGGGCCAGCCCGACGATCCGCCCACGCACGGTCACACGCCGCCCACCGGTCGGTGAGGGTGGATGCACGATCACAGGGGGATGCTCGGCCATGCCTCCACGTTCTCCCGCCGCCTGCCGCGACGCATCCCGGAAGCGGCCGGGGAGACCCCGGGGGCGAGCACGGAACGCCGGGGGGACGCCGGAGGAACGCGGAGGCGGGCACGGAACGCCGCGAGGCCCTCGCGGGGACCCGGGGCGAGCGCAGAACGCCGCGAGGCCCTCGCGGGGGGAACGTGGAGGCGGGCGCCGAACGTCGCGGGTATCCCGGGTACGGCTCGCACGGACCTCCGCACGCCTCGCGACCCGCGACCCGCGCCTCGCGCGGCCCCGGGGCCGCGGCTCAAAGCCCCCTGGGGTCTTCGCCGGCGGCCGTGGTCTCGGCCAGCTTCTTGAACTCGCCCAGGTCGTAGTTGGCCAGCGTCGAGTCCAGGTTGGTGAGCGCGCCCACGTGCTCCACGAACCCCTTCGGGTCGTACTCGATCTGCAGGGCGATCCGGCTCGACGCATCGTCGAGCCGGTGGAAGGTCACGACACCGGCGTGGTGGACTCCCTCGATGGTCTTCCAGGCGATCCTCTCCTGCGGGACGACCTCGGTGAGTTCGGCGACGAAGCTCTTCTCCGCGCCCGGCAGCGAGAGCTGCCAGGAGAAACGGCGTTCGTCCATCGGATCGACCCGCCGGACGTGGCTCAGGAACTTCGGCCATTGGGTGACATCGCTCCACAGGGCCCAGGTGACGGCGACCGGGGCCTTGATGTCGACGGTCTCGACGAGGGAGGAGGACATGGCACTCACCCTGCTTTCTCTCGATGACCCGATTGCTCGGCTTCCGCTGCCGACTACCCGGCCCTCACCGGCCCACGCCTCCCGAGGTTGCGACGTCGAGGACTGGCGGACCGCACCGCGCCCTGCGAAAGACCAGGTCGCCGAGCGCCCGGAGGCCCCCTCTTCTTGCTCAATCTGCAGGTGCCTCCGGCGGCTCGACGCCCCCGAAGTCGCCCGCCTCCGGACTGGTCAGCTTGCTGGAGCCATCAGAGGCAGCGCGTGCGGTCTCCATGAACTCGACGAGGAACTCCTGAACCGTCTTCTGCGGCAGGAAGCGGAACCACGGGAATGCCTCGGGGAAACTGCGGTCTCGCTCGTTCACCCGTGCCGCAGGGACGGCCGGGCTTCGCGTGATCCGGCTGCACGATGCCCGGCACGGATGCGCGACTCTGCTGACCGCTGCAGACGTCCCGCCCGCCTCGTGACGGAGATCCGGGCGCCGTCGGATCGCGGTCACGGTGAACATCTATGCCCACGTCGCCCAGGACGTGCAGCGCGAGGCCGTGAGTCACCTCGACCGCATGTGGGAGCGGCAGCGGCCCGACCGTGGGTGACCGCGCCCGTTGATGTCAGAGGTGGATGTCAAAGACCCCCGGCCATGATCGGCTGGGGGTCTTTGTGCTGGTGGGCGCGGACGGTTTCGAACCGCCGACATCTGCTTTGTAAGAGCAGCGCTCTACCCCTGAGCTACGCACCCGTGGATGAAGGAACAGATTACATGGCTCCCGACCCCCCGCCGCAATCCGGTCGCCGGGCGGGCGGTCACCGGGCTCGGCCCGTGGATACGGGGGATATCCCTACCCCCGGGACGGTAGCCGGCCGGATCGTTCCGGGGGTGCGGTGTACGTACGGTGAGGACTCATCGGCGGCGTCACAGCAGGGGGACTCGATCACCATGACCATCCGTAACCGCACCACCGCACTCGCGGCTGCCGGGGGCACCCTCCTTCTCGTCGCCGGGCTCAGCGGCTGCGGCAGTGCCGATGTGGAGGACGCCCCCCGGGAGCACAAGTCGTTCGCCTTCAGCGGGAAGACGCTCACGATCGCTTCCGAGAACTCGAGTCTGGAACTCGTGCCGGCCGATGTGGACCGGATCGAGGTGACCCGCCGTGTCGACGGGTGGGTCGTGTTCGGCAGTGGTCCTGATCCCGTGTGGACGCTCGACGGCGACACGCTGACGCTCCGTGTGACGTGCCGCGCGGTGATCAACAACTGCGCCTCCCACCACCAGGTGAAGGTCCCCCGGGGCCTCTCCCTCTCCGTCGACGGCGACAACGGCGAGATCACCGCTTCCGGGTTCACCACCCCGCTGACGCTCTCGTCCAGCAACGGTGCGGTGCGGGTACGCGACTCGGAGGGGCCGCTGAATCTGGAGAGCGACAACGGCTCCGTCGTGGCCGAGCGGGTCTCCGGGGCCTCCGTGATCGCGCGCTCCGACAACGGGACGATCGACCTCTCCTTCACCCGGGCACCGAAGCTGGTGGACACCTCCAGCGACAACGGGCGCGTCACGGTCGACCTGCCGTCGGGCACGGGACCGTACGCGGTGTCCGCGTCGGCCGACAACGGGGACGTATCCGTGGACGTGCCGCGGAGCGACACCAGCCCGCGCGTGGTGAAGGCGCGCAGCGACAACGGCGAAGTCACTGTCCGAAGTGCGAACTAATCGACCCGTGTGTTCGTCCTTACCGGTGGGAGAATGAACCGGGCAGGGCGAATCGGCACGGGAGAGGGATGTGACGGCGACACACGCGCGGCCGCGGGCGAAAGCGAGTGGGAATCGCGCCGTCAAGGACGTCGTGGTGCTGATGCTGCTCCCGGTTCCGCTGATCGTCGCCGCCGCGCTGCCTGCCGCCTTCGCCGGCGGGGGCACGCGGCGCTGGTTCGGGGGCCGCGGTGAGAACCAGCGGGCCGACGCGCAGGCGGCGAAGGACGCGGCGGCCGAGGCCTTCTACGAGCTGGACACCGCCCAGCGCGATCTCAGGATCTCCGTCGAGACGATCACCGCCGTCGACGGTTCTCCCCGCGCCCGCCGCGCGGCGGAGGACTTCGCCGCGCTCGGCCGGCGCATCGACGAGGTGAGCCACAACTACATCACCGCGGTGGACGCCCACGACCTGGACCGGGACGATCTGGAACCGTCGGTGGCCGCCGGTGCCAGGACCGAGCTGACGCGGGCGAAGGACGAGCTCGTGCGGGTGAAGGGCGAGCTGGACCGGTTCGCCGAGGGTCTCGGGCCGCTGCTCGGCAGCGCGGAGACTCAGCTCGCACGGCTCGCCCCCGCCGTGGAGCGCGCCCGGCAGGCTCTGCTCGGGGCCAGCAACGCCCTGGACGCGGTGAGGGCGTCCGGACTGCGCGCGGAAGATCTCGCGGCCCGGCTGGCTGCACTGGCTCCCGAGCTGACCAAGCTGAACCAGGGTGCGGGACGCCACGGCGTGGCGGAGACGCTGCAGCGCGCGGACCTGGTGCTGCGCGACGCCGAGGCGGTGCGCGCGGAAGCCGATCGGCTCCCGGAGCGGGCGGCCGAGATCGACCGCAGGCTGGTCAGTCTGCGTACCCGGGCGCAGGCGTTGACGACCCGGGCCGGGCAGGTCGAGCCGGTGCTCAGCGAGCTGCGGCGCCGCTTCTCGGCCGCCTGCTGGCAGGACCTGCAGCCGGTTCCCGAGCAGGCCGCCGTCAACGTCCGGCAGGCCGAGGAGAAGCTGGTCGAGGCCGCCGCAGCGCGGGCGGAGCAGCGCTGGGCCGATGCGACGGCCCGGCTGAGCACGGTCCGTGCCCTGCTCAACGCGACCGACGAGGCGGTGTCCGCCGCCGGGGACCGGCTGCGGCGCCTGGACGCCGTCGCCAAGGACCCGCAGGCGGAGATCGACCGCACCCGGTTCGCGATCCGGGACGCCCAGCGGCTGGCCATGGCCGGCCGCAACACACCCGATCCGCGCCACGCCCGCCCGCTGGACGACTCGGTCGCCCGGCTGGACCGGGCGATCGCCGGACTGGAGGGGCGGCATCCCGACTACTGGCACTTCCTCACCGAGACCGAGGCGGTGCGGCAGGCGGCGACCCGCGTGGTCACCGCGATCCGTGAGGACCTGGGCGGTGGCGCGGGGGCCGGCGGCGGTTGAGGAGCCGGGCACCGCAGGAGGGGCAGGCAGACCGATCAGGGCCGCCTACGTGCGTGAGAGGCCGCGCACGCGGGGGTACGGGCAGACGGGGCAACGCCGTACGAGCCGAGAGCCGAACGCGGCGGTAGGAGCCGAGAGGGCCGGGCAAGGGCCGTACGAGCCGAGAGGCCGGGCAAGGCCGAGGAAGCCTCGCCCGGCTGACCGTCCGGGCTCCGAGCCGACATGCGGCCCCGGGCGCCGACCCGATACGCGGTCACCGGCGGGGACACCCGTACGCCGGCCTCGGCAGCCTGCACCGGCCGTGCGCACCCCCGCATGGCCGAGCACCACCGGAAGACCCGGACACCGGCCGGTCGGCTCGGCCGGCCGGCCAGGCACACGCCGCCGAGGCGGGCACCCCGACCGGAAGGCTGCTCCGGTCGGGAGGCCCGCCGTCCGGTTGTACCCCGCCCCCGATGAACCGATCCTGGACATACGCATACGCATACGCGGGGCTTACAGCCGCCGCCGGGTGCCGCCGCCGCAAGGCTCAGGTGGGTGACAGCCCGGAGGACGGCGAAGGCTGGCACCCAGGCACCCAGGCACCCAGGCGCCCAGGCCGCCGGTCACGGCCGTAGGCCGGGCACACCGCTCGGGAGCCGGCCGCAGGCGCGGCCCGGCGCGAGGCATGACATACGGCCGGACACGGCCGGAGGAGGCCGGCATGGCCACACACGTCACACACACCACGCATGCGGGGGACAGGCGCCCCACGGACAGGCATCCGACCGACCGCCGTGCCACCCGCGGCCTGCCCAGGGGCTGGCGGCGTGAGGTCACCCGCCTGGACGAACACCTACCCGTGGACCACCGGCTCAGCCAGGTCTACCGCGCGGGGGCGGGCCTGATGGGGCTCGTGCTCGTCGCCTTCGGCATCCTGGGGCTGACCGACAACATCGGCTTCTTCGACACCGGCGGCGACAGGGTGGCGGGCCTGAACACCAACGGCGCGCTCAGCGTCCTGTCCATCTGCGTCGGACTGCTGCTCTTCGCCGGCATGGTGATCGGCGGCAACTTCGCCTCGACACTGAACATGGTGCTGGGCGTCGCCTTCCTCGTCAGCGGCTTCGTGAATCTGGCGCTGCTGGACAGCGGGCTCAACTTCCTGGCCTTCCACATGCAGAACGTGCTGTTCAGCTTCGTGGTGGGGCTGATGCTGATGATCTTCGGCATGTACGGGCGGGTCAGTGGCGGCCTGCCCCACGACAACCCGTACTGGCGTGCCCGCCACCCCGAACAGGTCGCGCTCGAGGAGCGCCGCAGGTATCCGGAGATGCCGGAGGTCCGGCGGAAGGGGCCCTGACCGGGGGCACGCCGGGGGGAGCCCGCATTAATCTGGCGCCATGCCTCGTTACGAGTACCGCTGCCGCCCCTGCGGCGAGACGTTCGAAGTCAGCCGTCCGATGGCCGAGTCCTCCGCGCCGGCCTCCTGCCCCTCCGGGCACGACGACACCGTGAAACTGCTCTCCACCGTGGCCGTGGGCGGCTCCGCCGCGTCCGTGTCCGCCCCCGCACCGGCGGCGGGCGGTGGCGGGGGCTGCTGCGGAGGCGGCTGCTGCGGCTGACCCACCCCCTCGGCGCACCGATCCGCTGCGCACCGATCCGCTGCGTCCCGGTCCCGCAGCACCTCGGCCCGGGAAGGCTCCCAGCACCCCGGACCCGGACGCCGGGCCGGGCCGCTCAGCGCCCCGGCCCCGGAGGTCCCGGTCTCGCGGGGTCGGCGGCACGCAGGAAGCGGCGCAGGATCTCCTCGCCCGCAGCGACACCCCGCTGCCGGAGCACCTCCACGTGGGGTGCGCCCCAGCCGCTGTCGGCGAGTTCGCCGTGGCCCGGGCGCCAGCCGTGGTCGGCGGCGGTCAGCAGGTCGGCGTCGAGGAGCGAGTCGCCCGCGGCCAGGGTCGTGGTGGCGCCGCAGCGGCGGGCCACCTCGTACATCGCGGCGCTCTTGGTGAGCGGCTTGGGCACGGCGTAGATCTTGCGGCCCTGGAGGGACACGGTCCAGCCGCGGGGTTCCGCCCAGGCGGAGAGCTCCTTGACCCAGCTCCCGGGCAGGGCGGGCCGGTCGACCACCAGGTAGGCGAAGACGTTCTCCGCGACGCGCTCCTTGAGCAGCCACGCCGGGTCGGCCGTCGCGAGCAGGTGCGCCCGTACCTCCTCCAGCGAGGCGCACTCGTCGGCGAGCCTGGCCGCCACCTGCCCCTGCCAGTCCCGGTCCGGCACGCCGTCGACCAGGAGGTGCCCGCCGTTGGCGCAGATCGCGTACCGGGGTGCGGGGCCGGGGAGGTGGATGCGGCCGTACTGCTCCCGGGTCCGCGTCGTGGTCGGTACGAAGACCGTGGTGCGGGCGAGCTCGTCGAGCAGGCGGGCCGCCTGCTCGGTCATGTAGGAGAGCGGCTTGTGCTCGTAGACCTCCACGCAGAGCAGCCGGGGGGCCTGCTCGTCCGGCATCGGCAGCTGGAGCGCCGCCGCCGAGTAGATGAGGGTGCGGTCGAGGTCGCTGGCGACGAGCGTCACCGGAGGCGTCTGCCCGGGGAGGCGCGCGGGCACGGGCGGGAAGGCGGGCGTGGTCACTTCCCCGTCACCGCCGTGCCGTCCGCGCCCGTCGCACCCCGGGTGAACTGCGGGTGGATCAGCCCGACACAGGTGTACGGGAGCCCGTCGACCTCCTCCACGGGGACACCGCGCTGCTCGGCGAGCAGCCGTACGTGGTCGAGGTCCGAGCCTGCCCGCCGGTCGGCGAGGATCTTCCAGGGGACCCGGCGCAGCAGTACCCGGGTGGTCTCGCCGACGCCGGGCTTGACGAGGTTGACGTCATGGATGCCGTACTCCTCGCTGATGCGCTCGACCGCGGCCCACCCTTCCCAGGTGGGAGAACGGTCGGAGGCGATCAGTTTCCCGACCTCGGCGTCGACCGCGTCCGCGACCTCGTCGAACCGGGCGGCGACCGTGTCGACGAAGAGACCGGAGACGTCGGAGCCGGCGAGTTCCCGGTAGAACTTCCCGCCGTGGAAGTCGTTCGGCCCGACCAGGTCGGCGCGCAGCACGGTACGGGAGATCAGCCCGGACACCGTGGAGTTGAGGCAGGCGGACGGGATGAGGAAGTCCTCGCGGGTCCCGTAGGTCCGTACGCAGCCGCCGGGGTCGGCCAGTACGGCGATCTCCGGGTCGAAGCCTTCGAACCCGGCCAGGGCGGCGGCCAGTTCGCGGGTGATGGCACCCTTCCCGGTCCAGCCGTCGACGAAGACGACGTCCGCCGGATCGTGGTGGGCGGCCAGCCAGCGCAGGGCGTTGGCGTCGATACCGCGCCCCCGGACGATGGAGACGGCGTAGTGCGGCAGGTCGAGCCCGTGGCGGCGCTGCGCCCAGCGGCGCATGAGGACCCCGACGGGTGTGCCCGCCCGGGCGAGGGAGACCAGCACGGGGCGTGCGTCGGGGCTTCCCCCGTGCGAGCCGGGCCGGGCGCGGGGATGTTCCGCGAGGACCGTCTCGGTGACCGTGCCGACGGCGCGGGCGATCCGGGCGGCCGAGGCGTCCAGGGCTGCCCGGAAGAGCTCCTGGTACTGCGCGGTGGGCTGGTATTCGACGGGCAGCGATTCGGCGTAGTGCGCCCCGCCGCTCTGTATCGCTTCCTCGCGCTCCTCGGTGGGGGCCTCCAGCGGGGTGTCCGAGAGGTCCTGGAGCAGCCAGCCGACGTCGTCCGCCGCGTAGGAGGAGAAGGCGGGGCCCCTGAGGGGGTCGGGCAGCATGGCGGTTTTCTGCTTTCCGGGAGCGGACGAGGACCGGCGTTGCGAGGCGTACGGGCGCACGGGCTCCGCGACGGACGGGCCCGCAGGCCCATGGCGCGGAGGCGCGGGCTCCGGGACGTACGACGGGACGACGGCGAGCAGTACCCGGCCGGTGTGCGGGCGGAGCCGGTCCAGCAGCCCGCCGGGGGCGTGCAGGGCGGCCGTGTCGCCCGTGGAGTCGACCACGGCGACGACGGCGTCGAATCCGGCGCCCGCGACGTTGTAGGCGTACCGCTCGCCGGGCCCGTCGGCGGGGTCGTCGTGGGCGGGGAAGACCAGGCGGCTGCGTATGGCGTAGCCGGGGTCGTCGACGGCGAGCACGGGCGAGCGGGTGGTGGTGGAGTACCGCACCTCGGCGGTGGTGGCGTCCTCCAGGGCGGTGCCGAGCCGCAGCGGCGCGTACATCAGTTCCTCGAAGCCGAGGACGAGCACCCTCCGGGCGTCACCCAGCGCGTCGGCGATCCTGCCCGCCATGGCCGGGAGGGCGGCCTCCAGGGCCGCGCGGTGGACGGGGGTGAAGCCGTGGCGCCCGCCGTCGGGGACACCTGCCGGCCAGTCCAGTACGACGCGTACGGGCACCGGGCGCGGGCCCTCGGGCGCCCGTTCCTCCACGGCGGCGGGCGGGGCCGACTCCTGGGCTGCGACCAGGTCGCGGCCCTTCTCCAGGACCCCGTCCGGAAGGAGCACGGTGCCGGACGCGCGGGCCACCAGGTCGACCCGGGCGCCGATCTCCTGCGCGAAGCCGGTGAGCCGGCCCCGGTCCTCCTCGGAGCGCATGTCCACCAGGGCCACGATGACGTACCGGTCCCGGGGGTAGCGCCCGTGGAGGGCGCGGATGGTGTTGAGCACGGTGTTGCCGGTGGAGAACTCGTCGTCGACCAGTACCAGCGGGGTGGCCTGGTCGGCGGCGTCCAGCAGGCCGGGGTCCTCGGGGAGCAGCAGGTGCGAGGTGGCGTGCGAGTGCGCCTCCTCGAAGCCGCCCGCCCGGGCGACGCCGTCGACGGGTCTGCGGGTCGAGTGGAGGTACGGGGCCACTCCGAGGCCGTCCGCGACCGCGTGCCCGAGGCCGGTGGCCGTCTCCGCGTACCCGAGGACGACCGCGCGGCGGGCCTCGGCCTCGCCCAGGAGGTCCCGTACCCGCTCGCCGAGCTCGAAGCCCGCGCCGTAGACCACGGAGGGCCGCTGCGGTACGTGCTTGCCCAGCACGTTCGACACGAGCAGATGGGCCCGCTTGGGATTGCGGCGCAGGGCGAGGCCCAGCAGTTCGCGGAGCTCCCCGTCACCGACGAGTTCCACTCCGAGCCGCCCGGCGACCCAGTCACCCGACCACTGCACGTCCACTGCCTCTTCTCCCTGCACACCCGGGCCGCCGGTCACGCCGGCCACGCCGGAATTACCGGATTCGCCGTTCTCGCTGATTACGCCTGAAATGTGCTCACCCATGATCCCGTTCAGTCCGCCAGGCCCGCGGCCAACAGTTCGACGAAGCCGACGTTCTCACGCGCCACGCCGAAGACCTCGGCGCGTTGCAGCGTGCGTTCGGCCCACGCGCGGTGCGGTTTCACCTCGTTCATCTTGTTCGTGTACGCGGACCGCAGCACTCCGCCGCCGTCCCGGTCGGACCGCAGGATGTCCTGGGCGTCGCTGTACTCCTCGTGGCTGACCACGGACAACGCATGCACGGGCATCACGTGGGACGGGTGGATGCACGTCTTGCCGAGCAGGCCGTTGGCCCGGTCGAGCTCGATCTCGCGCAGCAGCCCGTCCAGGTCGTGCTCGATGAGGGCGGTGCGCAGTTCCTCGGCCCGGCCCATGAAGGGACTGCGGCGCAGCTGGGGCTTGAACATGCGCTCCTGGAGCCGGAAGTACTCCCACACGGGGCCGGTGATGGTGTACCCGCTGCCGTCGGCCCGTCCCAGGACGTTGACGACGTCGCCGATGACCGAGCCGACGATCTGCACGTCGTAGGCCGTCATGTCGGGGGCCCGGCGCAGACCGTACGCCGAGCAGAAGTCGGTGACGCCGAGCCTCAGCGCGAGGATCCGGTCACGGTACGTGTCGACGGTGCGGGCGATCCCCCGGAGGGTTTCGTGCCGGCTCTCCAGGTGCAGCAGCTCGGGGGATTCCAGCACCGGCATCGCGAACAGCCTTCTACCGCCCGCGATTTCGGCGGTGGTGAGGGCCTCCAGAAAGAGCTCTCCCCGCTCCCTCGTGAATTTCGGAAGTACGAATCCGGACAACAACTGGACGGAACTTCCGAGACGCTTCACGAGGTCCGTGATCTGCTCCGGCTCACGCACCCTGATGAACAGCAGCGGCACGGCGGCGGCCCGCCTCTCGAGTTCGGCGAACTGCTGGACCAGATTCGCCTCGGCACCCACCACTTCGGCGTCGTCGATGGAATCCTCCAGGCAGAGCACCATGGAGACCACTCCCCGCCCGGCGAGTTTGATCACGTCGTCGGCCAGTCGGGGCCGGGTCGCGGGGCTGTAGAGCGTGGCACCCAGGGCCACCGAGAGCACCCGGGCCGGGGAGTCGGCGGTGAATACGCACGGCTCCTCGAAGAACAGACCCTCCCGGGCGTCGGGCGAGATGTGCCCGAAATGACGCATGTGATTCCCCCGTACTGCCTGAGAGGCCGGACAACGTATGGCCGGTAATAGTACGTACGGACAGGTGTCGGTAGTTCCCCGGCCGTATGAACTTCGGGTGACCCAGCCATTTCTCCCCCCGTTCACGGCGCGCCTGCGTGCCCGCCCGGACGCCCCCCTGGCCTACTGATGCGGACCCCCGCGTTGTCCGGGCGGCCCACCAGCAGGCAGGATGACCGGCATGACGCACGCGATGCTGAAGGGCTCGAACGTCCCTCTCGACGCCATGGCCGTACGGGCCGTGCTGCGCTGGACACCCGGCGTCGGCGTCCCGGACGTGGACGCCTCCGCCCTGCTGCTCGACGCCTCGGGCCGGGTGCGTTCCGACGAGGACTTCGTCTTCTACAACCAGCCCCGGCACCCGTCGGGCCTGGTGCGCCGTCTGCCCAAGCGCAGCACCCCCGAAGGGCTCACGGACGGCGTCGAGGCGGACCTCGCCGCGCTCGACCCCTCCGTGGATCAGGTGGTCATCGCCGCTTCCTGCGACGAAGCGGCCTTCGAACACGTCAGGGACCTGCGCATATCGCTGTACGACGCCGCCTCGGCGGACGGTGAACCGCTCGCGGTCTTCGACGTGAGGGCCGAGACCGGCGAGGAGAGCGCCATCATCTGCGGTGAGCTCTACCGGCGCGGCGACAGCTGGAAGTTCCGCGCGGTGGGACAGGGCTATCCGAACGGCCTGGTCGGGTTGGCCACCGCGTTCGGGATCTCCGTCGACGAGACCGAGGCCACGGAGGAACAGACCTCCGGCTCCGGCACGCCGGCCGACGCAGCGGCCGCGCCCGGACCCGACACCGCCGCGGTTCCGGCTCCGGACACGCAGGCCACGATCCAGCACCAGCAGCCCGCGTACGGCTACCCGCAGCCCGCCTCGCCGCCGCAGCCCGCGTACGGCTACCCGCAGCCCGCCCCGGCCCCGCCTGCCTACGGCTACCCGCAGCCCGCGGCCGCGGCGGCACCGGCCGCCGACCCGCACTTCGTGCTGCCCCCGCAGGGTCCGCAGTTCCTCCGGTCCTGAGCCGGAGCCGCGGCCGGCCCTCACGGCGGTCACTCAGGCCCGTGTCTTGTAGCCGCGCCCCCACTGCATACCGAAGCCGTACATCCGGTCCAACTCCGACTGGAAGCCGTACACGAACTTCACCTCGCGCCGCACGACCATCTCGCCCTTGGAGTTGTCCACGGTGAACACCGCGCAGGAGCGGGCCTGCGGGGCGCGCTCGTCCAACTCGATCTCGATCCGGGGGCCGTTGCCAGGGTAGAGCGTCACCTTGGCGTGCGTACGGTCGAACGCCGGGGTCTGGTCGTAGATGTACACGAAGAACAGCAGCCGTTTGATGTCGTCGCGTTTGTCGAGGTTCACATAGACGGTCTCGCCCGACGGAGCACCGAAGCGGTCGTCCCCGCTGAGCCGGACGTACGGCGGCGCGTGGAGGTCCCCTATCAGGTTGCCGAGCGGCTGCACCACGCCCTTGGTGCCGTCGGTGAGTTCGTACATGCAGCCCAGGTCCAGGTCGACGTTGACCATCCCCTGGGTGTGGGCCTGCACCACGTCGGGCTGGAAGAGCTTCAGCGGGCGCAGCAGCCGGCCGCTCTGCCGGGGCCTGCCCCCGATGTCGGAGGTGCGCATCCGCCACGACAGGTTGACGCGGAGGTTTCCCGACAGCGCCCCCTGCTTCTTGAGTGAGACCGTGGCATTGCGCCGGGAGAGCACGATGGAACTCGTCGCGGAGTTACCCGACTCGAACTGTGCCGCCCGCCCCGGCCGCAGGCCGTCCCAGAAGCCCATCCCAACCCCCACACGCCTCGGTACCGCTCGATTCCGCCCCACGGACTCCCGCAGACCCCAGCGGGGCGGCCACGGGGCGGGACCGGGTCTTCCCGGGGAACCGCCTCCGTGGGCCGCCCCGCAGAGAGAGCGTTCCTCATTACCTGCCGTGTCACACCCCGGAAGGGACTTCCGCCTTGGAGTCCGAGCTGTCGCCGCCGTCGCCGCCGGCCGCGGCGATCGCCTTGTTGCGCCGCACCGAGGACCAGAAGGACCAGGCGATCAGGATGACACCGACGGAGCCGGTGATGAGTTCGTTGATCTCGTACTGGATGGTGACGAGCAGGATGACCGACAGGGCGCCGATCGCGTAGTGGGCGCCGTGCTCCAGGTAGACGTAGTCGTCCAGGGTGCCCTGGCGGACGAGGTACACCGTGAGCGAGCGGACGTACATGGCGCCGATACCGAGGCCGAGGGCCATCAGCACGATCTCGTTGGTGATGGCGAAGGCGCCGATGACACCGTCGAACGAGAAGGAGGCGTCGAGGACCTCGAGGTAGAGGAACATGAAGAACGCGGCCTTGCCCGCGAGGACGACCGCGGAGGCCGGCTTGCCGGTCTTCCTGGCCTCTTCCTCGGCCTCGTGCTCGCGCTCCTCCTCCTCCTCGAGCTTGTTCTCGAAGAACCCGGAGAGACCGCCGACCACGAGGTACGTGATCAGCCCGGCGATCCCCGACAGGAGGACGGTCTCCGCCTTGTCCGCGTGGCCGCCGCCGTGCTGGTGCGCCTGGGTGGCGAACGTCATGGCCGAGATCAGCAGGACGATGAGCGCGACGCAGACCGACAGCATGTCGACCTTGCCGAGCTTGGCGAGCGGGCGCTCGATCCAGCGCAGCCACTGGATGTCACGGTCCTCGAAGATGAAGTCGAGGAAGATCATGAGCAGGAACATGCCACCGAAGGCGGCGATGGACGGGTGGGCGTCCGTCACCAGTTCCTTGTACCTGTCGGGGTTGTTGAAGGAGAGATCGATCGCCTCGATGGGTCCGAGTTTCGCGCTGACGGCCACGATCACGACGGGGAAGACCAGCCGCATACCGAAGACCGCGATGAGCACGCCGACGGTGAGGAAGATCTTCTGCCAGAAGGCACTCATCTTCTTCAGGATTCCGGCGTTGATCACCGCGTTGTCGAAGGACAGCGAGATCTCGAGGACCGACAGGATCGCCACGACTCCGAATGCCTGCCACCCCCCGTAGAACACCGCTGCGACCAGGCCGAGCGCGGTAATCGCGAACGACCAGCCGAAGGTTTTCAGAAGCACTGGCTACCCCATCGTGTAAGTAACGGGTCTCCCCCGGTTGAGTACGGGGCTCCCCCGCGCCGTGCGCGGCTTTACGAAACGTTGACCCCGAAGTCTAGAGCGATGCCCCGGAGCCCCGACGCGTACCCCTGCCCGACCGCGCGGAACTTCCACTCCCCGCCGTACCGGTACAGCTCGCCGAAGATCATCGCGGTCTCCGTGGAGGCGTCCTCACTGAGGTCGTAGCGCGCCAGTTCCTGGCCGTCCGCCTGGTTCACCACACGGATGAAGGCGTTGCTGACCTGGCCGAAGGTCTGCCCGCGGTTGTCGGCCTCGTGGATCGAGACCGGGAAGAGGATCTTGTCGCAGTGCGCGGGCACCTGGGGGAGGTCGACGATGATCGACTCGTCGTCACCCTCACCCTCACCGGTGAGGTTGTCGCCCGTGTGTTCGACGGATCCGTCGGGGCTGGTGAGGTTGTTGTAGAACACGAACCATTCGTCACCGAGCACCCGGCCCGACTGGCACAGCAGTGCGCTGGCGTCGAGGTCGAAGTCGGCTCCCGTCGTGGATCGTGCGTCCCAGCCGAGCCCGACCAGCACCTGGGTGAGATTGGGTGCGGCCTTGGAGAGGGAGACGTTGCCTCCCTTGGCGAGCGTGACGCCCATGGTGTGTCCTCCCCGATTCGATGGACGTGCGTTCGAGCGTGCGCGTCCGGCGCCGCACGTCGTGCGGCGCCGGACGCGGTGGAGCGGGGCCGTCGAGCGGTCGACCGCCCGGTCCCTCGTGGTCAGACGTTGACGCCGAAGTCCTGCGCGATGCCGCGCAGACCCGAGGCGTACCCCTGGCCGATGGCACGGAACTTCCACTCCGCGCCGTTGCGGTACAGCTCGCCGAAGACCATGGCGGTCTCCGTCGAGGCGTCCTCGCTCAGGTCGTAGCGCGCGAGCTCGCTGTTGTCCGCCTGGTTCACCACGCGGATGTAGGCGTTGCGCACCTGGCCGAAGCTCTGCTGGCGGCTCTCGGCCTCGTAGATCGAGACCGGGAAGACGATCTTGTCGACGTCGGCCGGGACAGCGGCCAGGTTGACCTTGATGACCTCGTCGTCGCCCTCGCCCTCACCGGTGAGGTTGTCGCCGGTGTGCTCGACCGAGCCGTCGGGGCTCTTGAGGTTGTTGAAGAAGACGAAATTCCCGTCGCTGCCCACCTTGCCCTCGGCGTTCGTCAGCAGAGCGCTGGCGTCGAGGTCGAAGTCACCACCGGTGGTGGTGCGGGCGTCCCAGCCCAGACCGACGATGACCGCGGTCAGGTTCGGCGCGGCCTTGGTCAGCGAGACGTTGCCGCCCTTGCTGAGGCTGACTCCCACGAGTCCTCCAAAAGTGTTGAGAGGGCCGGCAGACACCAGCACCCCCGTCGTGCGTTGGCATCGGATCAACGATTGGATCCTAGTGACCGGTTCCCGACCAAAACAGGCTTTTGGCCGGGCGCCGCCGCGAGACCCCCGGAACCGGCACCGGAAGATCCCCGTACGGCCGCCGCGGCTGTACGGCGGCCCCCGGGGGGGGGCTCCCGGGCGGCCCGGTCCGGAGGATCCGGTCAGAGCGAGTCGAGGGCCTTGATGTAGTCGTTGAGGTCACGGGCGTCCGGCAGCCCGTTGACGACGCTCCAGCGCACCACGCCCTGCTTGTCGATGACGAAGGTGCCGCGGACCGCGCAGCCCTTGTCCTCGTCGAAGACGCCGTACGCCCGCGACACCTCGCCGTGCGGCCAGAAGTCGGACAGGAGCGGGTACTCCAGGCCCTCCTGCTCGGCGAAGACGCGCAGGGTGTGGATCGAGTCGTTGGAGACGGCGAGCAGCTGCGTGTCGTCGTTCTCGAACCGCGGCAGCTCGTCGCGGAGCGCGCAGAGTTCCCCCGTGCACACTCCGGTGAAAGCGAACGGGTAGAAGAGCAGCACCACGTTCTTCCCGTCGCGGAAGTCGGAGAGCTTCACGGTGCGTCCGTGGTTGTCCTTCAGTTCGAAATCCGGAGCCGGCGTGCCTACCTCGATCGCCATGAAAACGCGTCCCTTCGCAAACGTCACCACTTCCCCGGCCCGATCCGTCCGGGTGTCACCCACCCTACGCAGCGCCCGGCGGGAGGCCCGGGCAGGCCCACCCGGGCCTCCCGGACGTGCGAGGACCCCCGGCGGCGCGATGCCGTCAGGGGTCCTCGGTGAGGTGAATCGTTCAGCGCTTGGCCTTGGCCCCCTTGGGGGTGACCAGACGGCTGCCCGTCCAGTCCTTGCCCGCGCTGATGCTCTTGGTCTGGGCGAGACCAGCTGTCTGGGCAGCCTCGTTGATGTCGCTCGGCTCGACGTATCCGTCGCGGCCGGTCTTGGGCGTCAGCAGCCAGACCGCCCCACCGTCCTCGATCAGACCGATGGCATCCACCAGCGCGTCCGTAAGGTCGCCGTCCTCGTCGCGGAACCAGAGCAGGACGACGTCAGCGACGTCGTCGTAGTCCTCGTCGACGAGTTCCTGGCCGATTGTGGCCTCAATGCCCTCACGGAGCTCCTGCTCGACGTCGTCGTCGTAGCCGATCTCCTGGACCACCTGTCCGGGCTCGAACCCAAGCCTTGCGGCCGTGTTGGTCCGTTCCTCCGCGTGGTCCGCGGTCGCGCTCACGGGTTGCCTCCTGATCATGTTTCGGAAAATGCTTCAGCCACGCGCGTACGCGGGGCGCTGGCCGTAGTCCACACGGGCTCGGCGAATCGCGCAAGTACCCGGTGTCCGAGACCGCCTATACGGTGACGTTCCCTGCCACGTCGCCGCAAGCTCCGGCACGTCTCCTACGGGGGCCCGGAACGGGGTCCGGACCCTTTACGGTCCTTCCTCAGCTTATGCCGTTTCGGTCCGCCATTCGGAGTCGAACAGCCTTTGGGAACGCTTGGCCGGGTTGGGCGTATGGTTGCGGTTTGGGCCGGAGCGCCGTCACGCTGCTGTTGTCCTTGCCCGGATCGGGCGGCCGGGAACCATGTGGTTACCGCTCAGTAGAGATGACGTCGAAGGCCTCGCGGTACACGATGGAGGCGGCGTACAGCACCCTCCCGGGGGGCAGGCTCCCCGAAAAACAGGCCCCAGGGCATCACCCACCAGCGAAGGAACAGCGTGGCTTCCGGATCCGATCGCACCCCGATCATCATTGGCGGCCTTCCCAGCCAGGTCCCGGACTTCGACCCGGAAGAGACCCAGGAATGGCTCGACTCCCTCGACGCCGCCGTGGACGAGCGAGGCCGTGAGCGGGCCCGCTACCTGATGCTCCGGCTCATCGAGCGCGCGCGGGAGAAGCGCGTCGCCGTGCCGGAGATGCGCAGCACGGACTACGTGAACACGATCGCCACGAAGGACGAACCGTTCTTCCCCGGCGACGAGGAGATCGAGCGCAAGATCCTCAACGCGACCCGCTGGAACGCGGCGGTGATGGTCTCGCGCGCCCAGCGTCCCGGGATCGGTGTCGGTGGTCACATCGCCACCTTCGCGTCCTCCGCCTCGCTGTACGACGTGGGCTTCAACCACTTCTTCCGCGGCAAGGACGACGGCCGCGGCGGCGACCAGATCTTCTTCCAGGGCCACGCGTCCCCGGGCATCTACGCCCGCGCCTTCCTGCTCGACCGGCTGAGCGAGGCGCAGCTGGACGGCTTCCGGCAGGAGAAGTCCAAGGCGCCCCACGCCCTGTCCAGCTATCCGCACCCGCGGTCGATGCCGGACTTCTGGGAGTTCCCGACGGTGTCGATGGGCCTGGGCCCGCTCGGCGCGATCTACCAGGCGCGGATGAACCGCTACATGGAGGCGCGCGGCATCGCCGACACCTCCGATTCCCACGTCTGGGCCTATCTCGGCGACGGCGAGATGGACGAGCCCGAGTCGCTCGGCCAGCTCTCCATCGCCGCGCGCGAGGGCCTGGACAACCTCACCTTCGTCGTCAACTGCAACCTGCAGCGCCTCGACGGCCCGGTACGGGGCAACGGCAAGATCATCCAGGAGCTGGAGTCGCAGTTCCGGGGCGCCGGCTGGAACGTGATCAAGCTCGTCTGGGACCGCACCTGGGACCCGCTGCTCGCGCAGGACCGCACGGGCATCCTGGTCAACAAGCTGAACACCACTCCGGACGGCCAGTTCCAGACGTACGCGACCGAGACCGGCGCGTACATCCGCGAGCACTTCTTCGGTGACGACCCGCGGCTGCGCGACATGGTCAAGGACATGTCCGACCAGCAGATCCTGCACCTGGGCCGCGGCGGGCACGACCACCGCAAGGTCTACGCGGCGTACGCGGCGGCCAAGGCCCACAAGGGCCAGCCGACGGTGATCCTGGCGCAGACGGTCAAGGGCTGGACCCTCGGCCCGAACTTCGAGGGCCGTAACGCCACGCACCAGATGAAGAAGCTGACGGCCGAGGACCTCAAGCGCTTTCGCGACCGGCTGCACCTTCCCATCACCGACGACCGGCTGGAGGACGGCAACCCGCCGTACTACCACCCGGGGCGCGACTCGGAGGAGATCCAGTACATGCACGACCGGCGGCGGCGTCTGGGCGGTTACGTCCCGACGCGCGTCGTGCGGGCGAAGCCTCTGCCACTGCCGGACGAGAAGGCGTACGCGACCGCGAAGAAGGGATCCGGTCAGCAGTCGATCGCCACCACCATGGCGTTCGTCCGCGTCCTGAAGGACTTGATGCGGGACAAGGAGATCGGCAAGCGTTTCGTGCTGATCGCGCCCGACGAGTACCGCACGTTCGGCATGGACGCCTTCTTCCCGAGTGCGAAGATCTACAACCCTCTGGGGCAGCAGTACGAGTCGGTGGACCGTGAGCTGCTGCTCGCGTACAAGGAGTCGCCGACCGGGCAGATGCTGCACGACGGCATCTCCGAGGCGGGCTGCACGGCATCGCTGATCGCCGCGGGTTCCGCGTACGCCACGCACGGCGAGCCGCTGATCCCGGTGTACGTCTTCTACTCGATGTTCGGTTTCCAGCGCACCGGCGACCAGTTCTGGCAGATGGCCGACCAGCTCGCCCGCGGTTTCGTCCTGGGGGCGACCGCCGGCCGTACGACGCTGACCGGTGAGGGCCTCCAGCACGCGGACGGCCACTCGCAGCTGCTCGCCTCGACGAATCCGGGTTGCGTCGCGTACGACCCGGCGTTCGGCTACGAGATCGCGCACATCGTCAAGGACGGTCTGCGCAGGATGTACGGCGGGACCCCCGAGGAGAACGAGGACGTCTTCTACTACCTCACCGTCTACAACGAGCCGATCCAGCATCCGGCCGAGCCCGCCGACGTGGACGTGGAGGGCATCCTCGCGGGTGTCCACCGCTACCGCAGCGGCGAGAAGGGCAGCATCCCGGCCCAGATCATGGCGTCCGGGGTGGCGGTGCCGTGGGCGGTCGAGGCGCAGCGGATCCTCGCCGACGAGTGGGACGTGAAGGCGGACGTCTGGTCGGCCACGTCCTGGAACGAGCTGCGCCGCGAGGCCGTGGAGGTGGAGCGGTACAACCTGCTCCACCCGGAGGAGGAGCAGCGCGTGCCGTACGTCACGCGGAAGCTCTCCGGGTCCGAGGGCCCGTTCGTGGCCGTATCGGACTGGATGCGTGCGGTGCCCGACCAGATCGCGCGCTGGGTGCCCGGCGCGTACCAGTCGCTGGGCGCGGACGGCTTCGGTTTCGCGGACACCCGGGGGGCGGCCCGGCGTTTCTTCCACATCGACGCGCAGTCGATCGTGCTGGCGGTCCTCACGGAGCTGGCCAAGGAGGGCAAGATCGATCGTTCGGCGCTGAAGACGGCCGTCGACCGGTACGCACTCCTGGATGTGGCCGCGGCCGACCCGGGCGCGGCCGGGGGCGACGCGTAACGACGCGGTGCTCCTCACGAAGGGCGGCGGGCCTCACCGGTCCCGCCGCCCTTCGGCGTTTTCCGCAGCCGCCTGCGGCCCGCTCAGCTCTCCCAGATCTTGAAGGCGCGCACCGTGTACGGGGACCGCGGCACCCAGGTACCGCCGCCGGGGTACGTCTCGAACTCGCCCGTCTCCGCGCATTCGGCGGACTGGAAGGTGGTGACGGGCCGGCCGGTGCGGTTGACGAGGGCCTGGGCGGTGGTGCCGGAGGCGAGGGGCACGCAGCTCTCGATGTCGACGGTGGAGAGTTCGTGGGTCTGTGCCGCCCCGGTGAAGTCGGGCTCCGCCCAGAGGCAGAGCTGCCCGGATCCGCACGGTGCGAGCCCCGCCGGGGTGGTGTGCGGGGCGCTGCGGGGGCGCTCCTGCCCGGCGGTGGGCCGGTGGTGGGCCTCGGGCGCGGTGCCGGCCAGGGCGGTGGCCGGGACGAGTGCGGTGGCTGCCAGGGTGGCGGCGAGAACGGTCGTACGCATGGTGGATCTACCCCCGTGGTCGAGTACTTCGATGTCCGCACTGTGACCTGCGTACCGGGGGGCCGGGAAGGGGCGGGCCGGCGGACCACCCTGATAGGCGACAGCCCCGCCGGTGCTGTCAGGCGGGGCTGTCGGGTGCGCTGTGTTGACGCTGCGGTGGCATAGTGCGCCGGGCGTGCGCCGGGGCGCACGTTCCGGGGCGCGGGAGATCAGATGTGTCCGGCCCCCATGCCGGCCTCGGCGTTCGCCCCACGCTTGGTGAGCGTGGCCACCAGGGCCGCGGCCACCGCGACGATTCCGGCGACCATGAAGGCGGAGCTCATGCCCGACACGAACGTGTCATGGGCGACGCCCGCGATCTTCGCCGCGACCTCGGGCGGGGTGCCGGGCGCGACCGGCGGCATGCCGACCTTGATGGCGGAGGACGCCTGGTCCAGCTGCGCGGCGTCGACCGGCGGGAGTTGCGCGGCCTTCCAGTTGTCGTCGAGCTTCGCGTCGACCTGGGCGGCCATGACCGCGCCGAGGACGGCCGTACCGAGGCTGCCGCCGACCTGCATGGCGGCCTGCTGGAGCCCGCCCGCGACACCGGAGAGCTCCATCGGGGCGTTGCCCACGATGACCTCGGTGGCACCGACCATGACCGGCGCCAGGCCGAAGCCGAGCAGCGCGAACCAGAGCGACATGGTGAGCGTGCCGGTACCGATGGTCAGCTGCGACATGCCGAACATGGCGACCGCGACGGACACCATGCCGCCGACCAGCGGCACCCGCGGACCGAAGCGGGTGATCGCGGCGCCGGCGAGCGGCGAGCCGACGATCATCATCCCGGTGAGCGGGAGCAGGTGCAGACCGCTGTCGACGGGGCTCATGCCGTGCACGTTCTGCAGGTAGAAGGTGACGAAGAAGAGGCCGCCCATGAAGGCGAAGGCCATCAGCACCATCAGGACCACACCGGCCGAGAGCGGCACGGAGCGGAACATCGCCAGCGGGATCAGCGGTTCGCGGACGTTCTTCTGGGAGAGCGCGAAAACGACGAAGAGGACCAGGGCGGCGCCGAGGAAGCCCAGGGTCTTGGGGTCGCCCCAGCCCCATTCGGATCCCTTGATCAGCGACCAGATCAGACAGAACATCGCCTGCGACAGCAGCACGATGCCGCCGATGTCGAAGGACCTGGGCGCGTTCTCGGCGCGGTGGTCCCTGAGGATCACGAGACCGAAGACGAGTGCGATCACGCCGACCGGCACGTTGATGAAGAAGACGGACTGCCAGCTGACGTGCTCGACGAGCACGCCGCCGAGGATGGGGCCGCCCGCGGTCGACGCGCCGATCACCATGCCCCAGATACCGATGGCCATGTTCAGTTTCTCGGCGGGGAAGGTGGCCCGCAGCAGGCCGAGCGCCGCGGGCATCAGCAGGGCGCCGAAGAGGCCCTGGAGCACCCGGAAGACGATCACCAGGAAGACGCTGTCGGAGAGGCCGATGGCCGCGGAGGCCGCGGCGAACCCCGCGATGCCTATGAGGAAGGTCTGGCGGTGCCCGAAGCGGTCACCGAGCTTGCCCGCGGTGATCAGGGAGACCGCGAGGGCCAGCATGTAGCCGTTGGTGATCCACTGGACGTCGGCGAGCGAGGCCTTGAGGTCCTGCTGGATGGCGGGGTTGGCGATGGCGACGATCGTGCCGTCGAGGGCCACCATCATCACGCCGATGGCTACGGCGAACAGCGTCAGCCAGGGATGGCCGCGCAGTCCTTTCACCGGGGCGGGAACGAGCGTGTCTTCGGGCTCCCGCGGCGCCTTCTCGACAGTGGTCTGACTAGTCATGCGCTGGAGATTAGTGTCAGCCACTGACAGTTAACAAACCATTTCACAGGACAGTAACTGTCATGTAGGTCACAGGTAGGCTGAGCCGGTCAAAGCGGCGGAAAGGGGTCCGGTACGTGACGCGCAGGCAGACTTCCGGGGTGCTCCCCTGCGGGGCCCCCGCCGGATTGCGTGAACGCAGGAAGCAGCGCACCCGCGAGGCCCTGCTGCACGCCGCTCTCGACCTGTTCGCCGCCCAGGGGTACGAGCGGACGACGGTCGACGAGATCGTCGAGGCCGTCGAGGTCTCCCAGCGCACCTTCTTCCGCTACTTCGCGAACAAGGAAGCCGTCGCCTTCGCCGTCCAGGAGTCGGTGGAGACGCGTTTCCTCACGGAGCTGCGTCGACGCCCCGCCGCCGAGCCCCCTTTCGAGGCCATGCGCCGGGCCGCGCTGCACGCCTGGGACAGTATGGCCGAGGCCGCCGAGGGAGACGTCACGGGCGAACTCCAGGCGCGTACCTACCGAATGATCGAATCGACGCCCGCACTGCTCGCCGCCCATCTGCGGCGCAGCGTCGATCTCGAGTTCCAGGTCTCCCAGGTGATCGCGGAGCGTGAGGGGCTGGATCCGGAGGCCGATCCGCGGCCCAGGGTGGCGGTGGCCGCGTTCTCCGGGGTGATGCGGCTGGCCGGCCAGCTCTGGGGCCGACGCCAGGACGCCGGTGTCGACGCGCTCCGCCAGTTGACCGAACATCACCTGGACCACCTCGGACCTGCCCTGTCGGGCAACTGGCGCGCGGCTTAGGCGAACCGCACAGCTGTGCCGTACGCCTCACTGTGCCGTCATGGCCGAACTCACAGCATCTCGCCCCGAGTCGGGCACCGGGGCGGGTTTCCGGCAGCCGGACCGGGCGTCGGCACAGCTCACCGTGAGAGCGGTGTGCACGCAGCGTGAGAAAACGACGGCCGATTCCCTGCGGACGGGTGATCCGCGTCACCCCTGCGACGGGGGCTCGCGGACGTCTCCTAGGGTGGGGCGCAGTGACTTCCTTCGACTCCTCCCCCACGCTCACCGCATGGCGCGCTGTGCTCGCCATCGCGGTCGTGTTCGTGATGCTGGCGACCACCGGGTGGACCGCCGTGCGTCATCAGCACTCCGCCGGACCGCGCGAGACCGCGCTCGCCTCCTGGGCGAAGGGCCGGATAGCCGGTCACGCGCTCCCGGATGTGGACGCTCCCGCCTACCGTCTCGCGCGCTTCTTCGGGACGCTGACGGCGGGGCAGCAGGTCGCGCTCACCGACAAGTACCCGCTGGTGGTGGGCAATCTGAACGGTGCCCCCGTGACACTGCGCTACCGGGCCAACCGGGAGGCACTGCGGCGGGCGAAGTCGGAGGAGCTCGCGCGGAGCGGAGACGCGAGACTCTCCCCCGACGGCCGCGAGGAGGCCCTGCGACGGGTGCAGCGCTTCGGTTCGCTGCTCGCCGGTGACCGGCAGATCCTCTCCTTCGATCCGGCCGGCCGGGGCCACGCTGCCGAGGTCTTCGGTGACCTGGACCGGGCCCAGCGGATCTCGGTCGTCGTCCCCGGCGTCGACACGAGCCTGCTGACCCTGGAGCGCACCGGCAGCAAGGAGAACGCGGCACCCGTCGGCATGGCGCGGTCCCTGTACGGGGCCGAGCGCACCGCCCGTCCCGGCGCCCGCACCGCGGTCATCGCGTGGGCCGACTACACGGCGCCCGCCGGCATCGGGATGGACGCCGCGCTGGGCAAGCTCGCGGCGGTCGGGGCGGGGCGGCTCAACGCCCTCGTGGGCGCGTTGCCCGGCACGTCGGCGGTCACGCTGTTCTGCCACAGTTACGGCTCCGTGCTGTGCGGCCTCGCCGCGCGCGACCTGCCTTCCCGGGTCTCCGACATCGCGGTCGCGGGAAGCCCCGGGATGCGGGCCGCCAGCGTGGGCGCCCTGCACACCCGGGCCCGGGTGTGGGCGATGCGCGACGGCGACGACTGGATCCAGGACGTGCCGAACATGGCGGTCGGCGGGCTCGGCCACGGTGCCGATCCGGTCGACCCGGGGTTCGGCGCACGCATTCTGTCGGCGAGCGGGGCGATGGGGCACAGCGGCTATTTCGAGCCGGGAACACGCAGTCTCAGCAATTTCGCGGCCATCGGCGTGGGAGCGTACGACTCGGTCAGCTGTGCGAGCACCGACCAGGCCTGCCACCGCGAGATCTCCGGCGAGCCGGCGGCCGGGCAGGCGTAGGAAGAGGCCGACGCGCGTAGAGAACGCCGAACAGCCGTACCCGGATTGCCGGTGACCGAGGGGGGACGTGCGGGCCTGTGCCGCATACGATGAGGTACATGGGTGATGTGCTGGTCGGAAATCAAGCCACCTGGGAGTTCGACACCGACTCCGTGCTCATCCGCTTCGAACGGGGGATCCGTACGCCCAGGCTCTTCCAGAGCCTGCGGGAGCGCCGCATACCGTACGCGGCGTTGTCGTCGGTGACGCTGACCCCGGGCAAGCGGGACACGGTGGTCCTGCGCGCGGTGCCGAGACCGGGCGCCGATCCGCTGCTGGAGGCCGCGGCGGGCCAGCTCAAGGAGAGCTGCGACCCGTACCGCCTGGTGCTCCCCGCCGAACGCGGGACGCTCGCCGAGTACTACGCGGAAGAGCTGCGGGCCGTACTCGAACCCGACGCCTCCCTCCCTGCCGACCGGTTCCTGGTCACGGCCCCCGACGCGCCGATGCAGTTCAAGGCGTACGACGGGCGGGCCGCCTTCGACGGGACCCGGGTCTCCTTCCGGTGGTTCTGGACAGGTGCGTCCAGCGCCAAGTGGAAGGCGGGCGACCAGACGTTCCCGGTGGCGGAGCTCGGCGGGGTCGAGTGGCGTTCTCCCGAGGCGTTCGAGGGCTATCTGCGTCTGGTGCCGCGCTCGGCGGCCTCGGAGCCCGGCCCGGACGGCTTGGGTGCGCCCGGGGCGGACACGGCGAGTGCCGGCCCGGCGGCACGGCCCGCCCAGGCGGACCAGGACCCGGCCGCCGTCGTCTTCGGCCTGGGGTACGGGCCGGTGCACGAGTCGCTGCCCTTCGCCGCCGCCGTGCTGGAGGCCGTACGCAGGACCCAGCCGGCACCGGTCCTGGCGGCGCCGGTCGCCGTGGGTGCGCAGCGATCGCATCCGGCGGAGATCGCCGAGCGCATACGGCACCTCGGCGAGCTGCACGAGGCCGGTCTGGTGACGGACGACGAGTACAGCGCCAAGAAGGCCCAGCTGCTCGCGGAGCTGTAGGCGACCCCCGCGGACGGCGGCCCACCACCGCGGGCGAGCGCCCGGAGCCGGGGCGGCCGGACGCCGCCACCCCCTACCCCGGTACGGCGCACGGGCCGGGGAACCGGTCCCTGGGTATGACGCCGGGTACGGTGCCCCCCGCCTACCCTGACCCGATCATGGCCACCTCTCCTGCCGGGCCCCCGCCGCCCGCCGACGGTCTGCTGAGCGCCGCCCACCGCAATCTGCGCGAGCTCGCCCACGGGTTGACGCACGCATCCCATCCGCCGACCCCGCTGTTCGCCGACTCCCCGAGGCGCTGGCTGCGGCCGCTGCCCTACGTGGCGGTCGTCGCCCTCACCGCCGCCCTCCTCCCCGTCACCGTCACTGTGCTGACCGGCGACTACGGGGTGTCCGGCGGAGTCGCCGGGGCGCTGGCCGTCGGGCAGGCGGCGCCGCTGCTGATGCTGGCCCACCGACCGCTGCAGGCGTGGTGGATCGTCTTCGCCTCCGATGTCCTGGGCGCGCTGCTGGTCCAGCCCGAGCGGGAGGACGCCGTCTGGCCCTGGCCCCCGCCGGTCGTGGTCGGCTACCTCTTCGTGCTGCTCGCCCTCGGCCTGCGCGAGCGCAGGCGCACCCTGATCGGCGTGTGGCTGGTGACGGGCGTGGCCGGACAGCTGCTGCACCTCCTCGTGCCGTCGCAGGCCGGCGGTGGCGGCGCGCTCCTGATGACCGTCCTCGGCGCGGTGGTGCTGGTGATCGGTGCCGCCGTACGGGAGCGGAGCGAGGCCCAGCGTCTGCTCGTCGAGCAGGAGACGATCAGTGAGGCCGAGCGTGCGCGGCGGACGCTGCTGGAGGAGCGCACCCGGATCGCCCGTGAGCTGCACGACGTGGTCGCGCACCACATGTCGGTGATCACCGTGCAGGCCGACTCGGCTCCGTACCGGATCGACGGACTCGGTGACGAGGCGCGGGCGGAGTTCGCGTCGATCGCGGCCGGGGCCCGGGAGTCGCTCGCCGAGATGCGCCGCCTGCTGTCGGTGCTGCGCAGTGACGGCAGCCGGGGGGAACTGGCCCCCCAGCCCGGTCTCGGCCGGCTGCAGCAGCTGGTGGAGGCGACGGTCCGGGCCGGGCTCCCGGCGGAACTGTCGCTGGCGGCGGACGTACGGGAGGCGGTGGAGCGGGGCGGTGTGCCGCAGGCGGTGGACCTGTCGGCGTACCGCATCGTGCAGGAGGCGCTGGCCAATGTCGTACGGCACGCGCCGGGTGCGCGGACCCGGGTGTCCGTCACGGCGCGGGACGGACATCTGACGGTGCTGGTCGTCAACGCCGAGGCGGGGGAGCCGGGTTCACCGCTGGAGGCGTCGGGGACGGGGCACGGGCTGGTCGGCATGCGCGAACGCGTACGGTTGACCGGCGGCACGCTCGACACCGGCCCCCTGCCGGACGGGGGCTTCCGGGTGGCCGCGCGGCTCCCGCTGCCGCCGGACCAGCCGCCGCCGGTACCCGTGAACCCGGAGGACCCGTGACCATCCGTGTGATCATCGTCGACGACCAGGCCATGGTGCGGGCCGGGTTCGCCGCGCTGCTGGCGGCGCAGAGCGACATCGACGTGGTGGGCGAGGCCCCGGACGGGCGCCGGGGTGTCGAGGTGAGCAGGACGGTGCATCCGGATGTGGTCCTGATGGACGTCCGGATGCCGGAGATGGACGGCCTGGCCGCCGCCCGCGAGTTGCTGAGTCCGGCGGTGGGGGTGGTCCACCGGCCGAAGGTCCTGATGCTCACCACCTTCGACGTCGACGACTACGTCTACGAGGCGCTGCGCGCCGGGGCGTCCGGATTCCTCCTGAAGGACGCCCCGCCGGCGGATCTGATCTCGGCGGTGCGCGTGGTGGCGGCGGGGGACGCGTTGCTCGCGCCGTCCGTGACGCGGCGGCTCATCGCGGACTTCGCGCGTCAGCGGCCGGCCGCACCGTCCGGCGGGCCGGCCCTGCGGCTGAGCGGCCTGACGCCGCGTGAGACCGAGGTCCTGGAACTGATCGCCCGGGGCCTGTCGAACCAGGAGATCGCGGCGCGGCTGGTGCTGGCCGAGCAGACGGTGAAGACGCACATCGGCAGGGTGCTGGCCAAGCTCGGGCTGCGCGACCGCGCGCAGGCCGTGATCTTCGCGTACGAGTCGGGACTGGTGGCCCCGGGAGAAGCGTAGGGCTACGCCGCGTCCGCGACCCTCACCACCACCTTCGCCCTCACACGCCCTGGCCCCGCAGACACCCACACGCCCGGCAAGCGGGGCCGCCCCGCGTCCTCCACGCCGCCACCCGGGCTCGGATAGCAACTCTCCACTCCCCCAGCGCCCTCTCCGCGCCCCCGCGGCCCCGGGACCCGCTCCCCCGCTGCTCCGTACCACCCCGCCCTTCCCCCCCGTCCCCCGCTGGCCCCCGGTGCGCCGTAGAGCTGTCCCCCCGTACACCCCCTACCCCGGTACCAGCCCACGGTTGGCTCCGTAGGGTGACGCCCCGCAAGCCGCCGTCTTCCTCCCTTCCTCCCCCGCACACCGGCCGGTGTGCGCACGCCGTACGGGGAGGACACGATGCGCCGATTCGCGAGGACGCTGGCCGGGTTCGCACTGGCCACCGCAGTGGTGGCGGGGACGGCCGGCTGGGTGTCCGGGGACGCCCAGCGGGCGGTGACGGGACCACCGCCCGGCAGCGCCGCTTGGCGCGCCGACGGAATGCTCGGCAGGGCTCTGCCCGACCCCGGCCGCGCGACACCGGCGCAGGTGGGCCGGTTCTTCAGGGGGTTGAGCGCGGATCAGCGGCACGCACTGCTGGAGCGGCACCCGTCGGTGGTCGGCAATCTGGACGGCGTGCCGCTGGAGCTCCGCTACCGCGCCAACTCCCTTGCGCTGCACGCCTCCACGGACCCCCGGTACGCCCGTCTCGCCGCCTCCGGACGGCAGATCCTCGCCTTCGACCCGCGAGGACGCGGCCAGGTCGCCGAGGTGTTCGGGGACCTCCGCTCCGCGCGCCACGTGTCCGTGGTGGTGCCCGGGTCGGACATCGACGCGGGGACCTTCGACCGGCGCGGTGACGTGTACGGCACCCCGGCGGGCATGGCGCGGTCGCTGTACGCCGGGACGGGCCCGGGCAACGCCGTGATCGCGTGGGCCGGTTACACCACGCCGGTGGGTCTCGGCCTGGACGCGGCGAGAGGCGGTCTCGCCGAGGCGGGGGCGAAGCGGCTGACCCGGTTCACCGCCGGGCTGACGGCCGACGGGCTCCCGGCGCCGGTCGTGTTCTGCCACAGCTACGGCTCGGTGGTGTGCGGGCTCGCGGCCTCCGGGCTCGGCGCCACGGACCTGGTCGTGCTCGGCTCTCCCGGGATGCGCGCCGACGACGTGGCCGGTCTGCACACCCGGGCCCGGGTCTGGGCGGCCAAAGGCGCCGACGACTGGATCGACGACGTACCGCATGTGGAGGTGGCGGGTCTGGGGCACGGCCCCGACCCGGCCGCCGAGGAGTTCGGGGCGCGCCGGGTGCCCGCGCGGGACGCCGAGGGCCACACCGGGTACTTCGCTCCCGGCACGGACTCGCTCCGGGCCTTCGCCGCCATCGCCGAGGGGGTCTCCCGATGAGCGTGGTGCGGCTGGTCTCCCGGATCGACGCGGGCACCCCGGCGCACCGCGACCGCGCGGTCGACGGGCTGCGCGCCCTCGCCCTGGTGGCCGTCCCGGCCGGCCACTGGCTGCTCGGCGGTTTCCACCTGGACGGTTCGGGGGCCCTGCACAACGCCAGCCCGCTCTCCACCTTCGCCGTGTTCTCCCCGGTGAGCTGGGTGCTCCAGATGCTGGGGATCTTCTTCCTGGTCGGCGGCTACGCCTCCGTGCTGTCCTACCACCGCAGGACGTCCACCACCGGCGCCTGGCTGCGCGGGCGGATGGTCCGCCTGGGCAGGCCGGTGCTCGGCGTGACCGCCGTGTGGGCGCTGTTGATCCCGGTGCTGTACGCGGCCGGCGTGCCCGGGGACACGCTGCGTACGGGGGCGAAGCTGGTGATCCAGCCGCTCTGGTTCGTCGGGGTGTACGCCCTGGTCACGGCCCTCACGCCCTGGTGCGTGCGGGCGGCCCGACGGCTCGGCGGCTGGGCGGCGGCACCGCTGATCGGCTCGGTAGCCGTGGTCGACTTCCTGCGCTACGGGCCGTACGCCGAGGCCGTGCCGTCGTGGCTCGGGGTGCTGAACATCCTTCCGGGCTGGCTCTTCGCGTACCAGCTCGGTGTCAGCTGGGGCGAAGGACGCCTTTCCCGGCGCGGCGCGCGCGTGCTGCTCGTCGGCGGCACGGCCCTGTTCGCCGTGCTGCTGCTCGTCCTGCACTACCCGGCGTCGATGGTCGGCGTACCCGGCGAGGCGCGGACCAACTCGCATCCGCCGTCGCTGCTGGTCCTCGCGCTGGCCTCGGCACAGAGCGGCGCGGCGGTCCTCCTGCACGGCCGGATCGGCCGCACGCTGCGCCGCCCCGCGCTGTGGGCCCCGGTGGTGGTGGTCAACCTGTCGGCGATGACGATCCTGTGCTGGCACCAGACGGCGATGCTGGCCGCGGCCGTACCGGCGTCCTTCGCCGGTGCGGTGCCCGGGCTGACGACGAGCCCGGACTCGGCCGCCTGGCTCCTGGCCCGGCCGGCGTGGATGCCGTTGTTCGCCGCCCTGCTGGTACTGATCTCCCGGTACGCCCGCAGGTTCGAGGCTCCGTGGGGGAAGGGCAGCCGTGCCGGGGCCGCGGCCGGGCTCCTCGCGACGGCGTTCGCCGTCTTCGCGCTGCGGCCCGCATGAGCCGGCCGCCCCGCTCGAGCCGACCGCCTACTCGCGCGCCGCCGACGTGCTGCTCATGTCCGGGTACCGGTCCCCCGCCACCCGTCCGGCGATGGGCTCCAGCTGTGCGAGCTCGTCGTCGGTCAGGGTCAGCCGGGTCGCCGCGACGTTCTCCAGCACCCGGGCGCGCTTACGGGTGCCCGGGATCGGCACCACGGTCAGCCCGTGCACCTGGGCCCGCTGCTGCACCCAGGCCAGGGCCACCTGGGCGGCCGACGCCCCGTGCGCCGCGGCGATCGTCCGGATGTGCTCCAGCAGGACGGCGTTCGTCCTGGCGTTCTCGCCCGTGAAGCGCGGCTGGTGCCGGCGGAAGTCGTCCTCGGCGAGGTCCGTGGCCGCGTCCTGGAAGGCCCCGGTCAGGAAGCCGCGGCCGAGCGGCGAGTACGGCACGAGGGCCACACCGAGCTCGGCGGCCGCCGGAACGGCGGTGCGCTCGACGTCGCGGCTGAAGAGGGACCACTCGGACTGCAGAGCGGCGATCGGGTGCACGGCGTGCGCCTCACGGAGCTCCGCGCCCGTCACCTCGCTCAGACCGAGGTGCTTGACCTTGCCCTGCGCGACCAGTTCCGCCATCGCCCCGACGGACTCGGCGAGCGGGACGCGCGGGTCGTGCCGGTGCATGTAGTACAGGTCGATGACGTCGGTGTCCAGCCGCCGCAGGCTGGCCTCAACGGCCTCCCGGATGTACGCGGGGTCGTTGCGCACTCCCCGGTACCCCGGGTCGTCGGTCCGCTCTATGCCGAACTTGGTGGCGAGCGTGATCGCGTCCCGGTGGGCGCCGACGAACGGCGCCAGGAACCTCTCGTTGGCGCCGCGGCCGTAGGCGTCGGCGGTGTCGAAGAGGGTGATGCCGCATTCCAGTGCCGCTTCCAGGGTGTCCCGGGCCGCGGTTTCGTCGGTGTCGCCGTAGAACTCGCTGATTCCCATGCAGCCGAGTCCCTGCACCCCCACCCGCGGGCCTCCCGTGCCGAGCTCCACGGTCGCGATCTTCTGCGTGTTCTCGCTCATGTCGTCAGGCCCCTTTCCGGCGTCCTGCGGGCGCCGGCATAAAAATCGATCTTGAAGTCGAGTACGGCGAGGGTGCCCTGCAGCTCCGCGATCCGGTTCCGGACGTCCCGGCGGGTCGCTTCCAGGAGCTGCTGCCGTTCCTCGAACGTGTGGTCACCCTCGCGGAGCAGTTCCGCGTACCGCACCATGTCGGCGACCGGCATGCCGGTCAGCCGCAGCTTGCTCACGAAGGCCAGCCAGTCCAGGTCGCGGTTGGTGAAGCGACGCTGGCCCGTGTGCGAACGGTCCACGTGCGGCATCAGCCCGATCCGCTCGTACCAGCGCAGGGTGTGCGCGGTGAGCCCGGTGAAGGCGGCGACCTCGCTGATGGTGTAGCGGTCCTGCCCGGCGGGCCGCGGATGCGCCCGCGGAGCCGACGCGCAGATGTCCGTCCGTGCGGAAGTGCTCTCCATCACCGTCATGTCCTCCACGCTAGAACCTTGGAGTGCACTCCAAGCAAGCGCAAACGGGTGGCGTCTTCCGTTTACGCTCGTACCCATGCAGAGCCTGGCGATGATCGAGAACTGGCCCGTCCCCACCGCGGCGGCCGCGGTCGTACGGGCGGACGGCCGCGTGGCCGGTACGCACGGCCCGACCGCACACCGCTTTCCCCTCGCCTCCGTCACCAAACCGCTGGCGGCCTACGCGGCGCTGGTGGCGTACGAGGAGGGAGCCGTGGAGCTGGACGAGCCAGCCGGCCCCGAGGGCTCCACGGTCCGCCACCTCCTCGCCCACACCAGCGGCCTGGCCTTCGACGAGCACCGGGTCACGGCCTCTCCCGGCACCCGCAGGCTGTACTCGAACGCGGGCTTCGAGGTGCTCGGCGACCACATCGCCGAGGCGACGGAGATCCCGTTCCCGGAGTACGTGCGCCAGGCGGTCCTGGAGCCGCTGGGCATGGAGGCCACGACGCTCGAGGGCTCGCCCGCCAAGGACGGCGTCTCGACCGTGGACGACCTGGTGCGGTTCGCCGCGGAGGTGCAGGCCCCGCGCCTGCTGGACCCGCGCACGGTGCTGGAGGCCCAGACCGTCGTCCACCCCGGGCTCAAGGGCGTACTCCCCGGTTACGGCCACCAGAACCCCAACGACTGGGGTCTCGGCTTCGAGATCCGTGACTCCAAGTCACCGCACTGGACGGGCCTGTCCTCCTCCCCGGCGACCTTCGGTCACTTCGGCCAGTCCGGCACCTTCCTGTGGATCGACCCGGCGGCGGGCGCGGCCTGCGTGGCGCTGACGGACCGGGCCTTCGGCCCCTGGGCCACGCAGGCGTGGCCCCCGTTCACGGACGCGGTACTGGCGGAACTCGCCGCCTCCCGCTGACCGCACTCGAACCACACGGTCTCCCCCGGCCGTCGCCGGCCGAGCGGGCGCCGCCTGCATGGTCGAGGTCACAGCAGGCCACGAAGCCACACCCTGAGGGGACCGGACGAGGGATGACGTCACGGGTTCGGTGATCGCGCGGGGGCCGGGGGATGGGGCCGGCACGGTGTGCGACGTGCTCGCCGTCCACACGCCGGGCAGGAGGGGAAACGGGCCCTCCCCGCGGAAGGGCGACCGAGATGGGGCGGCGCGCACACCGGGTCCGGCACCGGGGCGCGCGTACGCCGCCGTGTCACACCGCGGCGAGCTCCCACATCAGCACCTCGGCGTCCCGCAGCGCCTCCAGCCCCAGCCCCCGGGACTCCGTGATCCGTACCGAGTCGCCCTCGCCCAGCTCCTCGCCGCCGATGCGTACCTCGCCCCGCACCACGTGGACGTACACCCCCGCCGCGTCCGGCACGGCGGTGCGCTCGCCCGCCTCCGGGCGCCGCACGTGAAGCGTCGCGCCCGCCTCCGGGAGCGCGTACGGGGTGGAGTCGGCGATCCGGGCGACGTGGGTGTACGAGGGCTCGCCGCCGGGCGACAGCGGCGCCAGCCACATCTGAAGGAACGTCAGCGGCCTTTCGCCGTCGTTGCGTTCGACGTGGCGCACTCCGCCCGCGGCACTGAGGTGCTGGACGTCCCCGGCCCGTACGACGGTGGTGTGACCGGCCGTGTCCCGGTGGGTGAGCTCGCCCTCCACCACCCAGGTGACGATCTCGGTGTGGCTGTGCGGGTGCTCGTCGAATCCGGCCCCCGGGGCGAGACGCTCCTCGTTGCAGGCAAGGATCGGCCCGAAACGCAGATTGTCCGGGTCGTAGAAGCGCCCGAAGGAGAAGGCGTGCAGCGTCTCGATGCCCGGGGAGACACCCGGGGCCGGGTCCCCACCGCGGAAGCGGCTCCCGGAGCGGCGTACGTCCATCACGCGTCCACGGTAGCCCCGCGCGGTCGGCCGTGGCCCCACCCCACCGCGCACCTGCTCCGATAAGGCAGTCTTGTGTACGTGTCCCGACCCGATCCTGAGCAGCCCGCTGCGAACGCCGCCCATCTCCACGCCGCGACCCTGAAGCGGCTGGAGCAGTCCTCCGGCCGGCTGGCCGCCAACGCCATCGCCCGCATGGACGAGACGTTGCCGTGGTACCGGGCGATGCCACCGGAGAACCGTTCGTGGATCGGCCTGGTCGCCCAGGCCGGCATCGCCGCGTTCACCGAGTGGTTCCGGCACCCGGAGACCCCGCAGGCCATCTCGACCGATGTGTTCGGGACCGCGCCGCGCGAGCTGACCCGGGCGATCACGCTGCGCCAGACCGTCGAGATGGTGCGGACGACGATCGAGGTGATGGAGGCCGCGATCGAGGAGGTCGCGGCGCCCGGCGACGAGTCGGTGCTGCGGGAGGCCCTGCTCGTCTACGCTCGGGAGATCGCCTTCGCCACCGCCCAGGTGTACGCGCAGGCAGCCGAGGCCCGCGGCGCGTGGGACGCCCGGCTGGAGTCGCTCGTCGTCAACGCCGTGCTGTCCGGCGAGGCCGACGAGGGGGCCGTGTCCCGGGCCGCGGCGCTCGGCTGGAACTCCCCCGAGCACGTGTGCGTCGTCCTCGGCACCGCGCCTGACGGGGACAGCGAACTCACCGTGGAGGCGATCCGGCGGGCTGCCCGGCACGCCAAGCTCCAGGTGCTGACCGGAGTGCTCGGGCACCGCCTGGTCGTCATCGCGGGCGGCAGCGACAACCCGCTGAACGTCGCGAAGTCGCTGATCGGCCCGTACGCGGCCGGTCCCGTCGTCGCCGGGCCCGTGGTGCCCGACCTCCTCGCGGCCACCCGGTCCGCGCAGGCCGCGGCGGCGGGACTCAAGGCCTGCTCGGCGTGGCAGGACGCTCCGCGCCCCGTCCTGTCGGACGATCTCCTTCCGGAACGAGCGATGGCCGGAGACCCGGCGGCGCGTGATCAGTTGGTGGAGGAGATCTACAGACCACTCGAGGAAGCGGGCTCGGCGCTCCTGGAGACGCTGAGCGTCTACCTGGAACAGGCGAGCAGCCTGGAGGGCGCGGCCAGGATGCTGTTCGTCCACCCCAATACCGTGCGCTACCGGCTGCGACGTGTGACCGACGTCACCGGCTGGTCACCCTCCGACGTCCGCTCCGCGTTCACCCTGCGGATCGCCCTCATCCTGGGGCGCTTGGCCGCCGGGGACACTCGGTCCTAGACTTTTGTCGGACTTCAACAATTCCCCCTACGGTTCTTCGTCCCTGTCCCCACGGGCGTCGGGAGCCGTCCACAAGAGAGAGTGTGAGGGTGCTCGTACTCGTCGCTCCCGGCCAAGGCGCTCAGACGCCCGGCTTCCTGACTCCCTGGCTCGACCTCCCCGGTGCCGCCGACCGCATCGCGGCCTGGTCCGACGCCATCGGGCTCGACCTTGCCCACTACGGCACGAAGGCCGACGCCGACGAGATCCGTGACACGGCGGTGGCCCAGCCGCTGCTGGTCGCCGCGGGTCTCCTGTCCGCCGCCGCGCTGGGCGCCTCGCCCGGCGTCGTCGCGGGCCACAGCGTCGGTGAGATCACCGCCGCCGCGCTCGCCGGCGTCCTCGACGACGAGGCGGCGCTGCGCTTCGTCCGCACCCGGGGGCTCGGCATGGCCGAGGCCGCCGCGGTCACCGACACGGGCATGGCCGCGCTCCTGGGCGGCGATCCCGAGGTGACGGTCGCGCACCTGGAGAAGCTGGGGCTCACCCCGGCGAACGTCAACGGCAGCGGGCAGATCGTCGCCGCGGGCACCGCCGAGCAGATCGCCGCGCTGACCCAGGACATGCCCGAGGGTGTGCGCCGCGTGGTGGAGCTCAAGGTCGCCGGCGCGTTCCACACGCACCACATGGCTCCGGCCGTGGAGAAGCTGCGCGCCGCCGCCGGAGAGCTCCAGGTCGCCGACCCCACGGTGACCTACGTCTCGAACGCCGACGGGAAGACGGTCGCCACCGGCGCCGAGGTGATCACGCGCCTCGTCGGCCAGGTCGCCAACCCGGTCCGCTGGGACCTGTGCATGGAGACCTTCAAGGAGCTCGGTGTCACGGCGCTCGTCGAAGCGGCTCCGGGCGGCACCCTGGTCGGGCTCGCCAAGCGTGCGCTGCCCGGCGTGAAGACCCTCGCGCTCAAGACCCCCGACGACCTCGACGCGGCCCGCGCGCTCATCTCCGAGCACGCGGGCGCCTAAGGAGCCCGAGAGCATGTCGAAGATCAAGCCCAGCAAGGGCGCCCCGTACGCACGGATCATGGGGGTCGGCGGCTACCGGCCGACCCGAGTCGTGCCCAACGAGGTGATCCTCGAAACGATCGACTCGTCCGACGAGTGGATCCGCTCCCGCTCCGGCATCGCCACCCGCCACTGGGCCTCCGACGAGGAGACCGTGGCCGTGATGTCCGTGGAGGCCGCCGGCAAGGCGATCGCCGACGCGGGGATCGCTCCCGAGCAGATCGGCGGAGTCATCGTCTCCACCGTCTCGCACTTCCAGCAGACCCCGGCCATCGCGACCGAGATCGCCCACCGGGTCGGCGCGGGCAAGCCCGCCGCCTTCGACATCTCGGCCGGCTGCGCGGGCTTCGGCTACGGCCTGACCCTCGCCAAGGGCATGGTCGTCGAGGGCTCGGCGGAGTACGTCCTCGTCATCGGCGTCGAGCGGCTCAGCGACCTCACCGACCTGGAGGACCGCGCGACGGCCTTCCTGTTCGGCGACGGCGCCGGCGCGGTCGTCGTGGGCCCCGCCAAGGAGCCGGCCATCGGTCCCACGGTCTGGGGCTCCGAGGGCGACAAGTCCGGCACGATCAAGCAGACCGTGCCGTGGAACGACTATCACGTCGGCGACGTCTCGAAACTGCCGCTCGACAAGAACGGCGAGATCAAGTTCCCGGCCATCACGCAGGAGGGCCAGGCGGTCTTCCGCTGGGCCGTCTTCGAGATGGCGAAGGTCGCCCAGCAGGCGCTGGACGCGGCCGGGATCGCCCCGGAAGACCTGGATGTCTTCATTCCGCACCAGGCCAACATGCGGATCATCGACTCGATGGTGAAGACGCTCAAGCTGCCGGAGCACGTCACGGTCGCGCGTGACGTGGAAACCACCGGCAACACATCGGCCGCCTCGATCCCGCTCGCGATGGAGCGGCTCCTGGCGACCGGTCAGGCCAAGAGCGGCGACACGGCGCTCATCATCGGCTTCGGGGCGGGTCTCGTCTACGCCGCGACGGTCGTTACCCTCCCCTAGGCACCCCGGACCTCCCGGTCCGTACGCCCGAACCCTGCAGAAACACACCGAAGGAGCGCCAACATGGCCGCCACTCAGGAAGAGATCGTCTCCGGTCTCGCCGAGATCGTCAACGAGATTGCCGGTATCCCCGTCGAGGACGTCCAGGTGGACAAGTCCTTCACCGACGACCTGGACGTCGACTCGCTGTCCATGGTCGAGGTCGTCGTCGCCGCCGAGGAGCGCTTCGACGTCAAGATCCCCGACGAGGACGTCAAGAACCTCAAGACGGTGGGCGACGCCGCCGAGTACATCCTGAAGCACCAGGGCTGATCCCAGCCCGTCCGTGTGTCGCCACCCGGCGGTGGCGCCGCTGATTCACGCCCCTCTACACGTGGAGAAGATTTTCCAGTGATCCCGACCAATCGCACCGTGGTCGTCACCGGTATCGGCGCAACCACTCCGCTGGGTGGCGACTCCGCATCGACCTGGGAAGGTCTGATGGCCGGCCGCTCCGGCGTCAAGCCTCTCGAGGGCGAACGTTTCGCCGAACTGCCCGTCCGGATCGCCGCCCTCGCGGCCGTCGACCCCGGCGAGGTACTGCCCCGTCCCCTCGCCCGCAAGCTGGACCGTTCGGCGCAGTTCGCGCTGATCGCGGCCCGTGAGGCGTGGGCCGACGCGGGCTTCACCGGCAAGGCCGGTGAGGACGAGAAGATCCAACCCGAGCGTCTGGGCTCGGTCATCGCCTCCGGCATCGGCGGCGTGATCACCCTGCTCGACCAGTACGACGTGCTGAAGGAGAAGGGCGTACGCCGCGTCTCCCCGCACACCGTTCCCATGCTCATGCCCAACGGCCCGGCGGCCAACGTCGGCCTGGAGGTCAACGCCCAGGCGGGTGTCCACACCCCCGTCTCGGCCTGCGCCTCGGGCGCGGAGGCCATCGGGTACGCCGTCGAGATGATCCGCACCGGCCGTGCCGACGTCGTCGTCGCCGGTGGCACCGAGGCGGCCATCCACCCGCTGCCCATCGCCGCGTTCGCCAACATGATGGCGATGTCCAAGAGCAACGAGGAGCCCGAGAAGGCCTCGCGTCCGTACGACACCGCCCGTGACGGCTTCGTCCTCGGTGAGGGGGCCGGCGTCGTCATCCTGGAGTCCGCGGAGCACGCGGCCGCCCGTGGCGCCAGGGTCTACTGCGAGGTGCTCGGCCAGGGGCTGTCCGCGGACGCCCACCACATCGCGCAGCCCGAGCCCACCGGGCGCGGGATCGCCGCCGCCATGCAGAACCTGCTGGACTCCACGGACCTCAAGCCGTCGGAGGTCGTGCACCTGAACGCGCACGCCACCTCCACCCCCCAGGGTGACGTGGCGGAGATCAAGGCACTGCGCGCGGTGCTCGGCGACGACCTCGACCACGTCGCCATCTCGGCCACGAAGTCGATGACGGGTCACCTGCTGGGCGGTGCGGGCGGTATCGAGACCGTGGCGACGGTGCTGGCGCTGTACAACCGGATGGCGCCGCCCACCATCAACGTCGACGAGCTCGACGACGCGGTGGACGCCGACGTCGTGCGCGGCGAGCCCCGTCCGCTGCCGGAGGGCCCGATCGCCGCGATCAACAACTCGTTCGGCTTCGGCGGCCACAACGTCGTGCTGGCGTTCCGGTCCGTCTGATCCGCACGTCCCGGACGTACCGGAGGCCCGCTTCCCGATCGGGAGGCGGGCCTTTCGCACGGCCGTGCCGGGCACGGCCCGGTTCACACCACCTGGTGGAGCCACCGCACGGGGGCGCCCTCGCCGGCGTGGCGGAAGGACTCCAGTTCGTCGTCCCAGGGCTTGCCCAGGAGCTTGGCGATCTCCGCCTCCAGGTCCGTCTCCCCCTGTGCGGAGCGCGCCAGCGCGGCCCGCAGCCGGTCCTCGGGGACCAGGATGTCGCCGTGCATGCCCGTGACGGCGTGGAAGATGCCGAGGCCGGGCGTGGAGCTGTAACGCTCGCCCTCCGCCTGGGGGCAGGGTTCGGCCGTCACCTCGAAGCGCAGCATGTCCCAGCCGCGGAGCGCCGAGGCCAGCTCGGAGGCCGTGCCCGCACGGCCCTTCCAGGAGAATTCGGACCGCCAGGTGCCGGGTGCGGCCGGCTGTCTGATCCAGTCGAGCTGGACCCGCACACCGAGCACACCCCCCACCGCCCACTCGACGTGCGGGCAGAGCGCGCGCGGTGCGGAGTGAACGTACAGGACTCCACGTGTCGTCACCGGGACCTCCAGTGTGGGACGAGGTTCGCCTTCCCCAGCGGCCTCGCGCCCGTCTCGCCTCGTTCCGGTCGCATCCCGAGGTTGTCATCAGTAAACAGCATCGGGAGTGAATCTCCTGAAAAAGGACAGTATGTGACGAGAGGTAACTTACCGGAACCCTTCTGGATGCGCGGGCCGGACAGTTCGCCACTGGGTCGACGGGGAAAAGCTACCGTGCGCCGGGGCCGGGTGTGTGACGTACCGTCGGTCCCGGGCCTTTGATTCGCTCATCATTCACCCGCCAGGGAGCACGGGCCCGCCACCTGGGGGTGCCGGGGTGTGCCGGAGGCACCATCACCTGGGCGACCGGAGGGGAGACCCGCATGCCTGAGCGTGCGTCACGCCGTCGTATCCGCAGCGCCGCCGTGGCGTCCGGCGCGGCGGCGCTCGTCGGCGCGGCCGCGCTGGCCGGCTGCACCGCCGGCCCGGACGGGGCCGGGCGGAGCACGCCCGCGCCGCGGAGCCCGTCACCCTCCGCGACCCCTCTGTGGAACGTGCGCCCGGCCTCGCTCGCCGCCGTCGGGGACTCGATCACCACGGGCTTCGACGCCTGCTCGGTGCTGACCGACTGCCCCGAGGTGTCGTGGGCGACGGGCACCGACGGTGCGGTCCGGAGTCTCGCGGTGCGCCTCCTCGGGGCGGCGCGGGCGGCTTCGCACAGCTCGAACCACGCCGTGGCGGGCGCCCGGATCGCCCAGCTGCCGGAGCAGATGGCCCTCGCCGCGAAGGAGCGGCCCGAACTGGTCACGGTGATGATCGGCGCGAACGACGCCTGCCGGGACTCGGTGCGGCTCATGACCCCGGTGGCGGATTTCCGGGCCTCCTTCGAGGCGTCGCTGCGGCAGTTGCGCGGTACGGCTCCGAAGGCCCAGGTGTACGTGTCGAGCGTGCCGGACCTGAAACGTCTCTGGTCGACGGGGCGCGTGAACCCGATGGGCAAGCAGATCTGGAAGCTGGGGATCTGCCGGTCGATGCTCCAGGACGCGGACGACATGGGTGAGGCGGCCACGGCCCGGCGGGAGGCGGTGCAGGAGCGGGTCGTCGCGTACAACGGCGTGCTCAGGGACGTCTGCGCGAAGGACGCGCGGTGCAGGTACGACGGCGGGGCGGTGTTCGACTACCGGTTCACGGGCGAGCAGCTCAGCCCCTGGGACTGGTTCCATCCCGGCCGCGACGGCCAGGCCAGGCTGGCGGAGATCGCTTACCGCAAGGTCACGGCGGCCGGTCCACCGGCGTAAAGTTGCCGATCATGAAGACGGGTGCGGCGGTACACGGCGAAGACTTCTCCACGCTCACGGACGGCGCCCCCGTCCGGCGCTGGACCTTGGAGCGGGACGGCACGCGGGTGCGCGTGCTGACGTACGGCGCCGTGGTGCAGTCCGTCGAGGTGCCCGGCCGGGACGGCACACGGACCGGGGTGGCGCTCGGGCTGCCGGACGCGGTGGCCTACGAGAAGAGCGTGGGCCCGTACCTCGGTGCCGTGGTCGGGCGGTACGCGAACCGGATCGGGGGCGCCTCGTTCGTCCTCGACGGGCACACGCACCGGGTGACACCCAACGAGGGCCGCAACCACCTCCACGGCGGGGCGCGCGGCTTCGACCGGCGGGTGTGGGACGCCGAGGAGGTGCCGGACGGTGTGCGGCTCTCCCTGGTCGCGGAGGACGGCGAGGAGGGCTACCCGGGGCGGCTGGCGGTCTCGGTGACGTACACCCTGGACGAGGGCGGGGCGCTGCGGATCGCCTACCGGGCGACGACGGACGCGCCGACGGTCGTGAACCTGACGAACCACACCTACTGGAATCTCGCCGGGGCGGGCAGCGGGAGGGCGCTCGGGCACGAGCTGCGGCTCGCGGCCGGCCGGATCACACCGGCGGACGCGGAGTCCGTCCCGACGGGTGCGTTGGCGCCGGTGGACGGCACCCGCTTCGACTTCCGGCTGCCGAAGCCGGTGGGCGCCGGGTACGACACCAACTACGTGCTCGACGGGACCGGCGGGGAGCCGGTCGCCGAGCTGTACGACCCCGCGTCGGGGCGGCTGCTGACCGTGCGCACGACGGAGCCGGGGATGCAGCTCTACACGGCCGATCACCTGGACGGGCAGCCCTTCCCGCCGTGTGCCGGGATCGCCCTGGAGACCCAGCACTTCCCCGACTCCCCGAACCGGCCGGAGTTCCCGTCCACCGTCCTGCGGCCGGGCGAGGAGTTCACGTCCACGACGGTGTACGGCTTCTCGGTGCGCTGACCGCCGACGTCCGGGGACGGCCCGCCGGGTGCCCGGGGGCCGTCCCTCAGCTCTTGTCCAGGGTGTAGGGCGCCGGGGCGTCCTCGTCCTGCGGGGATGCGGTGAGGTCGCGGGCGAGCAGGGTGGCCCCGGCGACGGCGCCCGGCATCAGGAACACGGCGACGAGGGGGACGAGGAAGGCGAGGGCGAGCGGGACGCCGAAGCCGAGGACCGCCGCCCGGCGTCCGCGCAGCAGCGCGAGCCGCTCCTTGAGGGCCACGCCCCGCCGCTGCAGGGCGACCGCCGTGAGTTCCTCGCAGAGGAAGTAGCCGGAGACGCAGAAGCCGAGCGCGGGAACGACGGTCTGGCCGATGACGGGCACGAATCCGAGGGCGAAGAGGAGCACGCCGTACAGCGCGACGCGCACCAGGATGCGGACGGAGTCGCGGGCCGAGATCCACAGTTCCCGCCAGAGCGGCAGCCCCGATTCCGGAACCTCGCCGCCCTCGCTGCGGTCGACCTCCTCCGAGAGGGACTCGTAGAAGGGCTGGCCGACCAGCAGGGTCACGGCGGTGAAGGTGATCACCGCGAGGAACAGGCCGAGGACGAAGACGAGGACCACCAGGGTGTTGCGCAGGAGCGCCGCCCAGGGCGAGGACCAGTCGTCGGCGAACGGCGTGGCCCAGGCGACGAAGTCGTCCGCGCCGTAACCGAGTCCGACCAGCGCGCCCACGTACAGGACGAGGGTGATGAGGCCCGGCAGCAGGCCGAATCCGAACCACCGGCCGTGTCCGAGGACCCAGCGCTGCCCCTTGACCAAGTAACCGAAACCCGCCCCGAGATCACTCATGCGCGTCAGCGTACTTGCGTGAACCATTGACACGTCCCCCGGCCCGTCATTACCGTCACGCCAGCATTTCGAACGTGTGACGAAATACCGAACACCCAGAGAGGCAACACCCGTGCGTATCACCGGAATCAGCACGCATGTCGTGGGCACCCCGTGGCGCAACCTCACCTATGTCCAGGTACACACCGACGAGGGTCTCACCGGGGTCGGCGAGACGCGGATGCTCGGGCGCACGGACGCGCTGGTCGGCTATCTGCGGGAGGCGTCCGCCAACCACATCACCGGCTCCGACCCGTTCGCGGTGGAGGACCTGGTGCGCCGGATGAAGTACGGCGACTACGGGCGGGCCGGCGAGATCGTGATGTCCGGCATCGCCGTCGTGGAGATGGCCTGCTGGGACATCAAGGGCAAGGCCCTCGGGGTGCCCGTCTGGCAGCTGCTCGGCGGGAAGGTCACCGACCGGGTCAAGGCGTACGCCAACGGCTGGTACACCACCGAGCGCACCCCGGAGGCCTACCACAAGGCGGCCCAGGGGGTCGTGGCGCGCGGCTACCGGGCGCTGAAGATCGACCCCTTCGGGACGGGCCACTTCGAGCTGGGCCAGGAGGAGACGCGGTACGCGGTCTCCCTCATCGAGGCCGTGCGGGACGCCATCGGCCCCGACACCGAGCTGATGCTGGAGATGCACGGGCGGTTCAGCCCCTCCACGGCGGTGCGGATCGCCCGCGAGATGGCGCCGTTCGCGCCGGCGTGGCTGGAGGAGCCGGTACCGCCGGAGAACCTCAAGGCGCTCGCCAAGGTCGCGGGGAAGGTCGATATGCCGATCGCCACGGGTGAGCGCATCCACGACCGGATCGAGTTCCGCGAGCTCTTCGAGTCGCAGGCCGCCGACATCATCCAGCCGGACCTCGGCCACATCGGCGGCATCCTGGAGACCCGCAAGCTCGCCGCGACCGCCGAGACCCACTACACCCTGGTCGCCCCGCACAACGTGGGCGGTTCGGTGCTGACGGCGGCCAGCCTCCAGCTCGCGGGGTGCACGCCGAACTTCAAGATCCTCGAACACTTCAACGACTTCGCGGACGCCGACATCAAGAAGGTCGTCAAGGGCGCACCGCAGGTCGATCCGGCCACCGGCTGCTTCGAGCTCTCCCACGCTCCCGGGCTGGGTGTGGAGCTGGACGTGGAGGCCGCGGCGGAGTTCCCGCAGCAGCAGGCGCGGTTCGACCTGTGGGCGGACGGCTGGGAGAAGAGGCAGCCCAAGTGAGCACGCTCTCGCGTTCGCTGGTGGTCGAGCGCCCCGGCAGCCACCGGCTGTCCGAGGGGGCCGTCCCGGAGCCGGGTCCCGGGGAGGTCCGGGTGCGGGTCGCCGCGGCCGGGATCTGCATGAGCGACCGCGAGGTGTACGACGGCCACCGCGACGCGGCCTACGTGCGGTATCCCGTGGTCCCCGGCCACGAGTGGTCGGGAACCGTCGACGCCGTGGGCGAGGGCGTCGACCCCGCGCTCACCGGCCGGCGCACGGTCGCCGAGGGCTTCCGCGCCTGCGGGTCCTGCGAGCGGTGCCGGTGCGGGGAGACGTCCCTGTGCACGGCGGGTTACGCGGAGACGGGGTTCACCCGGCCCGGCGCGTTCGCCGACCACGTGGTGGTGCCGGCCCGGCTGCTGCACCCGCTGCCCGACGACGCGGACCTGCGGGCCGCCGCCCTGCTGGAGCCCGCCGCGGTGGTCGCGGCGGCGGTACGGGCCGGGGCGCCCGAGCCGGGTGAGCGGATCGCCGTGGTCGGGGCGGGGACACTCGGACTGCTCGCGGTGCAGCTGCTGGCGGCCGTGTCGCCGGCGGAGCTCACCGTGGTCGACCCGCGCGGGACGCGGGCCTCCCAGGCGCTGGGCTTCGGGGCGGACGAGGCCCTGAGCCCCGGCGAGGCGCGGGAGGCTCGGGGCCGTTACGACCTCGTCGTGGAGACCGCGGGCGCCCCCACCACCGCGGCCGACGCCTGCCTGCTGGCACGGCGCGGCGGCCGCGTCGTCCTCACCGGGATGTTCACGCCGGGCGCGGTGGGCATCGACCCCGTGCACCTGTCCCTGAACCAGCTCACGGTGCGCAGTGTCTTCGGTGCGCCCTCGGCGGCCTGGTCGTACGCGGTACGGGCGTTCTCGGCCGGGCTGCTCGACCCGGCCCCGCTGATCACCCACGAGTTCCCGCTGGAGCGGTTCTCCGAGGCCGTGGCGCTGGTCGGCGCCGGAGGTCCGGAGACCGGGAAGGTGCTGCTGCGCCCGTGACGGGTACGCCCCGCCTCCGCACCGACGCGTACCCAAAGATCCGAACTCAGTCCGAAATACCGAACATGAAGGACCAGTCGTGAACGACGTCCCCGCTCCTCCCCCCGGCACCGACGGCCTCCGCCGGCCCGGCGACGCCGCGCTCACCGGGCTCGGTCTCGGTCCGGCGCCCCTGCTGCCCTCCGACGCCTCCCCGCACTCCTTCCCCGACGGCGGGACCTGGCGCACCGAGGTGCCGTCCGTGGAGGGCCCGGAGGCCCTCGGCGTGGTCCTCGAGGAGTCCGCGCGCCTCGACGTACCCGTGCACCGCATCAGCCAGGGCAGCGGCGTCTGGATGCTCACGGACGCGGAGATCACCGAGATGGTGAAGGGCTGTGCCGAACGGGACATCGAGCTCTGCCTGTTCACCGGGCCGCGCGGCACCTGGGACACCGGCGCCTCGGTCCGTACGGACTCCGGCGGTGCCGGGCTGCGCGCCCGGGGCCACGACGCCCTGGCCGGCTGCGTCGAGGACGCCCTGCGCGCCACCGGGCTGGGGGTGAGGTGCCTGCTCGTCGCCGACGAGGGCGTGCTGTGGACCCTGCACCGGCTGCGCGAGCAGGGCGTCCTGCCGGCGGACACCACCTTCAAGGTCTCGGCGCTCATCGGGCCGGTGAACCCGGCCTCGTACGCCGTGTACGAGCAGCTCGGCGCCGACTCGGTCAACATCCCGTCCGACCTGACGCTCGCCCAGTTCACGGAGATCCGCCGGGTCTCCCGGGCGCCGATGGACCTCTACATCGAGGCCCCGGACGACCTGGGCGGCTATGTGCGGATGTACGAGGTCGCCGAACTGATCCGGCGCGGGGCGCCGCTGTACCTGAAGTTCGGCCTCGCCAGGGCGCCGGGGATCTACCCGTACGGCCGGCACCTGCGGGACCTGGCGCTGGCCTCCGCGAAGGAGCGGGTGCGGCGCGGCCGGCTCGCCCTGGACCTGCTCGCGCGGCACGGGGCGGACGGCGGCATGGCCCCGCTCGGCACCCGGCTGCCGGGCCCGCTCAACCGGTTCGCGATCTCGTCATAACGTTCCGGAAACGTACCTCCCAAAAGAAGACACAGCCGCGCACAATCCCACACACCTGTTCCTGGCCGGTCCGCCTCCCGCGGTCCGGCACCACCGGGCAGACCCTGACCCCCCATCAAGGATGATGACCATGCGCAACCGCAGAGCCGCACTCGCCGCCGTAGCGTCCGCCGCCTCCCTCGCCCTCACTCTGACCGCCTGCGGCCAGAGCGGTGAGGGCGGCAGCGAGGAGGACAAGAACGGGGCCGGCGGCGCCACCATCGGCGTCGCGATGCCGACCAAGTCCTCCGAGCGCTGGATCGCCGACGGCGCCAACGTCGTGAAGGAACTGAAGAGCAAGGGGTACAGGACCAAGCTCGTCTACGGCGAGGACGACCCCGACCAGCAGGTCTCGCAGATCGAGAACATGATCACGCAGGGCGTGGACGCGCTGATCGTCGCCGCGATCGACAACAAGTCCCTCGGCAACGTCCTCCAGCAGGCCAAGGACGCCGACATCCCGGTGATCTCCTACGACCGGCTGATCCTCGGCACGGAGAACGTCGACTACTACGCCTCGTTCGACAACGAGAAGGTCGGCGAGCTGCAGGGCACGTACATCGTGGACAAGCTCGGCCTGGGCGACGGCAAGAAGGGCCCCTTCAGCATCGAGCTGTTCGCCGGTTCCAACGACGACAACAACACGAAGTACTTCTTCCAGGGCGCGATGAACGTCCTCAAGCCCTACATCGACAAGGGCGAACTGGTCGTCAGGTCCAAGCAGACCGCCCTCAACCAGGTCACCACGCTGCGCTGGGACGGCGGCACCGCGCAGAAGCGCATGGACGACCTGCTGACGTCCAGCTACCGCAGCGCCCGGGTCGACGCCGTGCTCTCGCCGTACGACGGCATCTCCATCGGCATCCTCTCCGCACTGAAGTCGGACGGCTACGGCTCCAAGGCCAAGCCGATGCCGGTCGTCACGGGCCAGGACGCCGAGGTCGCCTCGGTGAAGTCGATCATCCTGGGCGAGCAGACGCAGACCGTCTACAAGGACCTGCGCCAGCTTGCCAAGGTCGCCTCGAACATGGTCGACGCGGTGCTGAACGACAAGAAGCCCGAGGTCAACGACACCAAGTCCTACGACAACGGCTCCAAGGTCGTCCCCGCGTTCCTGCTGCAGCCGGTCAGCGTCGACAAGAACAACTACAAGCAGGTCCTCGTCGACGGCGGCTACTACACCGAGAACGACCTCAAGTAACCGGGCTCCCTCAAGGATTGGAAGGCAAGACCATGGCGGGACCCGTCCTGGAAATGCGCTCGATCGTCAAGACCTTTCCCGGTGTCAAAGCGCTGTCGGACGTCACGCTGACCGTCCGTCAGGGCGAGGTCCACGCCATCTGCGGTGAGAACGGCGCCGGCAAGTCGACCCTGATGAAGGTGCTCTCCGGTGTCCATCCGCACGGCAGCTACGAAGGGGACATCCTCTTCGAGGGCGGGACCTGCCGGTTCAAGGACATCCGGGCGAGCGAACAGCGCGGCATCGTGATCATCCACCAGGAGCTGGCGCTGGTGCCCTACCTCTCCATCGCGGAGAACATCTTCCTCGGCAACGAGCACGCCAAGCGCGGACTGATCAACTGGAACGACACCCTGAGGCACGCCGGCGAACTGCTGCGCCGGGTCGGCCTCGACGAACACCCGGAGACCCGCGTCGCCGACATCGGCGTGGGCAAACAGCAACTGGTGGAGATCGCCAAGGCGCTGTCGAAGAAGGTGAAGCTGCTCATCCTCGACGAGCCGACGGCGGCCCTCAACGACGAGGACAGCGGCAAACTCCTCGACCTGATCCTCTCGCTGAAGGACCAGGGCATGACCTCGATCATCATCTCGCACAAGCTGAACGAGATCCGCCGGGTCGCCGACTCGGTCACGATCATCCGCGACGGGCGCTCCATCGAGACGCTCGACGTGAAGGCGGCGGAGACGACCGAGGACCGGATCATCAGCGGGATGGTCGGCCGCGACCTGGAGAACCGCTTCCCCGAGCGGACCCCGCACCACCCCGAGGAGGGCACCGCGCCCGCCCTGGAGATCCGCAACTGGACCGTCCACCATCCCATCGACCAGCAGCGCAAGGTCGTCGACGACGTCTCGATCACGGTGCGGCGCGGCGAGATCGTCGGCATCGCCGGCCTCATGGGCGCCGGCCGCACCGAGCTGGCCATGAGCGTCTTCGGCCGCTCCTACGGCCGGTACGCGGGCGGCACCGTCCTCAGGGACGGCACCGAGATCCGTACGAAGACCGTCCCGGAGGCGGTCGGGCACGGCATCGCGTACGCCACCGAGGACCGGAAGCACTACGGCCTCAACCTCATCGACACCATCAACCGGAACATCTCGCTGACCGCGCTGGGCAAGGTCGCCCGGCGGGGTCTGGTCGACGAGCACGGGGAGCGGCAGGTCGCCGAGGGCTTCCGCACCTCCATGAACATCAAGGCGCCCACCGTCTACGAGCCGGTGGGCAAGCTCTCCGGCGGCAACCAGCAGAAGGTCGTCCTCAGCAAGTGGATCTTCGCGGGTCCCGAGGTGCTGATCCTGGACGAGCCCACGCGCGGCATCGACGTGGGCGCCAAGTACGAGATCTACACGGTCATCGACCGGCTGGCCGCCGAGGGCAAGGCGGTCGTCTTCATTTCCTCCGAACTGCCGGAGCTGCTCGGCATGTGCGACCGCATCTACACGATGGCCGCAGGACGGCTGACGGGTGAGTTCTCGCGGGCCGAGGCCTCGCAGGAAGCGCTGATGCGTCAGATGACGAAGGACAAAGAGGTAACCCGATGAGCACGGACGTGACTGCCAAGACCCCGGCCCCCGCGCCGTCCGGCGGAGGCGGAGCGGCCTCCGGCGACGGTCTGCTGCAGCTGATGCTCGGCGGCATGCGCCGCAACATGCGCCAGTACGGCATGCTGATGGCCCTCGGCCTGATCGTGGTGCTGTTCGCGGTGTGGACGGACGGCGACCTGCTGCTGCCGCGCAACGTCTCCAACCTGGTGCTGCAGAACAGCTACATCCTGATCCTGGCGATCGGCATGATGCTGGTCATCATCGCGGGCCACATCGACCTCTCGGTCGGCTCGCTGACCGCGTTCATCGGCGCGATGGCCGCCGTACTGATGGTGGAGAACCATCTCTCCTGGCCCCTCGCGGTGGTGCTGTGCCTGGCCATCGGCGCGGTGGCGGGCGCGGTGCAGGGGTTCTTCATCGCCTACCTCGGCATACCGTCGTTCATCGTGACCCTCGCGGGCATGCTGCTCTTCCGCGGTCTGACGGAGATCTTCCTGAAGGGACAGACCCTCGGCCCCTTCCCGAAGGACCTGCAGAAGGTCGCCAACGGCTTCCTGCCCGAGGTCGGCCCCGACACCAACTACCACAACCTCACCCTGCTGCTGGGCCTCGCCCTGATCGTCTTCGTGGTGTTCCAGGAGGTCCGCGACCGCAAGCGGCAGCAGGAGTTCGCCCTCGACGTGCCGCCCACCACGCTGTTCCTGCTGAAGCTGGTCGCCCTCGTCGCGGCCGTCCTCGTGGTCACGCTGCTGCTCGCCAGCTACAAGGGCGCACCGGTCGTGCTGCTCATCCTCGGGGTACTGGTCGTCGGCTTCGGCTACCTCATGCGCAACGCGATCATCGGCCGTCACATCTACGCCATCGGCGGCAACCTGCCCGCGGCCAAGCTGTCGGGCGTGAAGGACAAGAAGGTCACCTTCCTGGTCTTCCTGAACATGGGCATGCTCGCGGCCCTGGCGGGGCTGGTCTTCGCCGCCCGCTTCAACGCCGCCTCACCCAAGGCGGGCCTCAACTTCGAACTGGAAGCCATCGCCGCCTCGTTCATCGGTGGCGCGTCGATGAGCGGCGGGGTGGGCACGGTCCTCGGCGCGATCATCGGTGGTCTGGTCCTGGGCGTGCTGAACAACGGCATGAACCTCGTCGGCGTCGGTACCGACTGGCAGCAGGTCATCAAGGGCGCGGTGCTGCTGGCCGCGGTCGGCTTCGACGTCTGGAACAAACGGAAGGTCGGCTCGTAACACCCCCTCCCGGACGTCCCTCCTCCGGGCCCGTCCCGCCTTCTCCCTCGGTACGTCACACCCCTTCTCGGTACGTCACATCCTTTCCGACGACAGGAGTTGTCTCATGACCGGAACCAGCAGACGGGCCGTCCTGGCGGCCACGGCCGCCGCCGGGCTCGCGGTGGCGGCGGGCGCCCCCGCCGCGGAGGCCGCGGCCACCGGGCGCACGCCGTCGAGGGAGCTCTTCGGCACGCTCGCCGACGGGACGAAGGTGCACCGCTGGACCCTCGCCAACGGCGGGACCCGGCTGAAGGTCCTGTCCTGGGGCGGTGTCGTCCAGTCCCTGGAGACCCCCGACCGCAGGGGCCGGACGAGGAACGTCTCGCTCGGCTTCGACAACCTCGCGGACTACGTGGCGAAGTCGCCGTACTTCGGCGGGCTGATCGGGCGGTACGGCAACCGCATCGCCGAGGGGCGCTTCACCCTCGACGGGGTGACGTACCGGCTGCCCCTCAACGACGGGCCCAACAGCCTGCACGGCGGCGACCAGGGCTTCGACAAGCGGGTCTGGGACGTCGAGCCGTTCACCTCGCGCGGGGACATCGGGCTGGTCCTGACCCGGACCAGCCCGGACGGCGAGGCCGGCTATCCGGGCACGCTCGCCGTGCGGGTCGTGTACACCCTCACCTCTCGGGGGGAGTGGCGCATCGACTACACGGCGACGACGGACCGTGCCACCGTCCTCAACCTCACCAGCCACACGTATTTCAACCTGGTGGGCGAGGGCAGCGGCAGCGTCGACGGGCACCTGCTGGAACTGGCCGCCAGGCGCTACACCCCGGTCGGCGCGACGCTCATCCCCACGGGTGAGCTCGCCCCGGTGGCCCGCACGCCGTTCGACTTCCGGCGGCCGCGGGTCATCGGCGAGGCGGTACGCACCCCGCACGAGCAGATCGGCCACGGCCAGGGGATCGACCACAACTACGTGCTGGACAAGGGGATCACGGCCCGCCCGGAGTACGCGCTGACCGTGACGGACCCCGGCTCCGGCCGGGTGATGAAGATGTACACCACGGAGCCCGGCATGCAGTTCTACACCGGGAACTTCCTCGACGGCACCCTGACCGGCACCTCCGGCCGGGTCTACCGCCAGGGCGACGCGTTCTGCCTGGAGTCCCAGCACTTCCCGGACTCCCCCAACCAGCCGTCGTTCCCCTCGACGGTGCTGCGCCCCGGTGAGACGTACCGTTCGACGACGGTGCACGCCTTCTCGGCACGCTGACCACGGACGGCGGCCGGTGTCCTCCCCCGGCGGGGAGGGCACCGGCCGCCGTCGTCGCTCCCGCCGGATCGCGTTCCACGACATCGGCTCCGGAGCCGCCGTGGGCGGGTCGTGACCCGTTCCCAGGCCGGCCGCCTGCGCCCGCAACCCCGAACGGGCGGAGGTTGTGGTCCCGGTGCGCCCCGGCGCCCCGTGCCCGCTCCGGCCGGCGGACACGGCCGAGGGCCGCGTCCCGGTGACGGAACGCGGCCCTCGGACGTACGGGAGACCCGGTCAGGCGACCGACAGCTCCACCTTGATGTTGCCGCGGGTGGCGTTCGAGTAGGGGCACACCTCGTGCGCCTTCTCGACGAGCGACCGGGCGGTGGCCCGGTCGACGTTCGGGATGGAGGCGGTGATCGCCACCTCCAGGCCGAAACCGCCCGCCTCGGTCCTGCCGATGCCGACGGACGCGGTGACCGTCGAACCGGAGATGTCGGCCTTCTCCTTGCGGGCGACCACTCCGAGCGCCCCCTGGAAGCAGGCGCTGTAGCCGGCCGCGAAAAGCTGCTCGGGGTTGGTGCCCGCGCCGCTGCCGCCCATCTCCTTCGGCGGGTTGACGACGACGTCGAGCTTGCCGTCGTCGCTCGAGACCCGGCCGTCACGGCCGTTCTCCGCGGTGGCCACGGCCGTGTAGGCCACGTCGATGTTCTGGATCGTCATACCGGGCATACCTCCTGCTGGTGCGCCGCGGCTCGCGCCCACGACCGCGACGGCCTGGGAGCGAGCCTAACGGGTGCCGGCGGCGGTCAGGTCAGGCGTCCAGCGCGACGATCATCTTGCCGGTGTTCTCGCCGCGCAGGAGGCCCAGGAACGCGTCGAAGCCGTTCTCGATGCCCTCGACCTTCGTCTCGCGGTACTTGAGCTCCCCGGAGGCCAGCCAGCCGGCGACCTCCTGGACGAACTGCGGCTGCAGCGCGGAGTGGTCGCCGACGAGCATGCCCTGCAGGCGCAGCCGCTTGCCGATGATCAGCGCGAGGTTGCGCGGGGCGGGGGTGGGCTCCGTGGCGTTGTACTGGGCGATCATGCCGCAGATGGTGGCGCGGCCGTGCACGTTGAACGAGGAGAGCGCGGCCTCCAGGTGCTCACCGCCGACGTTGTCGAAGTAGACGTCGATGCCGTCCGGCGCCGCCTTGCGGAGCTGCTCGGCGACCGGGCCGTTCTTGTAGTTGAACGCCGCGTCGAAGCCGTACTCCTCGACCAGGAGCCTGACCTTCTCGTCGGACCCGGCGGAGCCGATGACGCGGGAGGCGCCCTTGAGCTTCGCCATCTGGCCGACCTGGCTGCCGACCGCCCCGGCCGCGCCGGAGACGAAGACGGCGTCGCCCTCCTTGAAGGAGGCGACCTCGAACAGGCCCGCGTAGGCGGTGAGTCCGGTCATGCCGAGCACGCCGAGGTAGGCGGAGAGCGGGGCGAGCGAGGCGTCGACCTTCACGGCGTGCTGGGCCGGGACGTCGGCGTACTCGCGCCAGCCGAGGCCGTGCAGCACGTGGTCACCGACGGCGAAGCCGTCGGCGTTCGAGGCGATGACCTCGCCGACCGCGCCGCCGTCCATGGGGTGGTCGAGCTTGAACGGCGGGGTGTACGACTTCACGTCGTTCATCCGGCCGCGCATGTACGGGTCGACGGAGAAGTACAGGTTGCGGACGAGGACGCGGCCCTCGCCGGGGGCGTTCACCGGCGCCTCGCGCAGCGCGAAGTCCTTCGCCTCCGGCCAGCCCTGGGGGCGGGCGACGAGGTGCCATTCGCGGCTGGACGTGGGAAGTGCTGCAGACATGGGCTGGGGGTCTCCTCGATGTCTCACGGAACGGTGGGGGGAGGGAAGCGTAAATGCTTCACCACCTGAAACAACCATGCGCAGCGATATTTCATCTTGTCAAGTAATTGGGTAACCTGGGTGTCATGGCCACCCCGCGCACGGACCCGCTGACCCTGGACGTCATCGCACTCATCGGTGGCGTCGTGGCCCGCTACCACGAGGAGTACGACCGCGCCGCGGCCGCGCACGCCCTGACCGGCGCGCAGGCCCGTGTCCTCGGTCTCCTGTCCCACGAGCCGATGCCCATGCGCAAGGTCGCCCGCACGCTGAAGTGCGAGCCCTCCAACATCACCGGAATAGTCGACCGGCTCGAGCTCCGCGGCCTCGTGGAGCGCCGCCCCGACCCCGCCGACCGGCGGGTGAAGCTGGCCGCCCCGACCGAGGACGGGATGCGGACGGCCCGGCAGCTGCGGGACGCGCTGGACTTCGCCCGCGAGCCGCTCGCCGACCTGTCGGAAGCGGAGCGGACGATGCTGCGCGACCTGCTGCGCCGGATGCTCGGCGACGAACCCTCCGGGGCGGCGGACGCGGCCCCGCCGTCCCCGGGCGCCGCCGCCGGATGACCCTCCCGCGGCCGGCGGACCCCGGACCGGGCGGGCTTCCCGGGGCCCGGCCCCCGTCCCTCAGGTGCAGAACCAGAGCCAGCGGGTGCAGGTCTCGGTCGGCGAGGGGGTGGGTGAGGGGTCGGCCGGCGGCTCCGGGTGTGTGGGCTCCTCGGCCGGCCGGCCGGACGGCGACGGCACGTCCGGCGTCCCGGTGTCCTCGGGATCCGGGGACGGGTACGCGGACGCGGACACGGGCCCGGAAGGCGCGTCCTCCGGCGGGGCGGACACCGGGCCGGACGCACCGGAAGGCTTCGGCGCGGCCGGGGCGGACGGCCGCGGCTCCCCGGCGCCGGACTCCGTCACCGGCCCGGGGGCCGTGGGCGCGTCCACCGGCCCCGGGCCGTCGGGGGCCGTGGAGTCCGACGGGGCAGGGGTGGATTCGGTCGCGGTGCCCGTGGCCTCGCTCACGTACTCGGCGGCGCCGCTCTCGTGCTCGGGCTCGGTGGCCAGCTCGGCCAGGCTCAGCGCACCGGCGGCCAGCACCACCCCGGCCGCCGTCAGCAGCACCCCGCGCCTGCGGCGCCGGTGCCCCCGCCGACCGCCCTTCCTGCCCGCCGTCCCCCGGTCACGCCGACGGGGCCCTCCCGCCCGGGAGGGCTCGAGGGTCTCGCCCGGCGGTTCCGGTTCGTGACCGGGGTGGACCGGGACGGCGTACGGGGCCAGCGCCTCGGCGGGGGTTCCACAGCCGGCGCAGGCCAGGGCGCCGTTGAGGTGCCGTTGGCACGGGTGGCAGTAATCCATGGCGCCCGCAGACTAGACGGGCGGCAAACGGCGGAGGAAGCCGCCCAGGTGAGAATCCTGTGTGGAAGAGCGGAATCCGGGGCACGCCGTCCGATACGCGTGAGACGCGGCAGGATGGGTGCCATGACCGCTCCCACCCCTTTCGGGCCGCTGGAGTTCCAGCTCGTCCTGCTGCGCCGGATGGCCGATCACCAGCCGGGCCTGGCGGAGGACGCCCGCCACGAACTGAGCGCCTCGCTCGCCGAGATGCGGGAGGCGAACCGGCGCTGGCAGGCCATGGTGCGGGCCCCGCGCGGCCGGGGAGCCCTGCGCCGCTACCGCTCGGTGCTCGGCGAGCCCGAGACGTCCGTACACCGCACGGTCGGCGACCTCACGTGCGACGCGCTGCGGTGGCCGCTGCCGCTCTGGCCGGACCTGCGGTTCGAGGTGATGGTGGGCCCCGGCGGGGCCGTGTGGAACGAGTGGCTGGTCCGCGCCCCGGGCCTGCCGGGTCCTCAACTGCGTACGGCCGGGGACCTGCGCCCGTGGTCGTGCACCGTGGACGAGGTGGCCCGGGCCTTCGAGGGGGCCCGCCCGATGGAGGGCAGCGCGCCGACCCGCTGGGCGCTCGCCCTCACGGACCCCGCCGACGGCCGGCGGTACGTCGCCGAGTTCACCTGGGGCCTCCTCCAGCGCCTCCTCCCCGGCACGGCCTGAGCCCGGTGCGTCTCCCGGCTGCCGCTCCGTCGGAACGGCCCGGCCTTCCCTCGTACGCCTCACCCAGCGCGCGCCGCCCCACGCCCGGCGCGACGATGCCAGGAGAGCCGGCTGCCGCCGGTGCCCGCCCGTCAGCGCTCTCGGGAGAACCTGCCGTGACCGTCAGTCTTGAGCAGTTGCGCCGTTGCCATGTCGCCGTCGATCTCGGGGCCGCGAGGACCCGCGTGTACATCAAGGGAGTCGGGCTCGTCGTCGACGAGCCCAGCGTCGCCGCCGTGAACACCCGCACCGGTTCCCTCATCGCCGTCGGCGCCCTCGCCGAGCAGATGACCGGCCGCACGCCCGCCTACATCCGGGTGGCCCGGCCGGTGACCGGCGGAACCGTCGTCGACATCGAGATGGCCCAGCGCATGCTGCGCCATCTCCTGGGCGAGAAGCTCCGGCGCCAGCTGCGCCGCAAGCCCCGGCTGAGGGCCGCGGCCTGTACCCCGCACGAAGCCGACCCGCTGGCCCAGCGGGCGACCGTCGAGACGCTGGTCGGACTCGGCGCGCGGCGGGTGGAGCTGGTCGACACACTGATCGCGGCGGCCGTCGGCTGCGGGCTGCCGGTGGAACAGCCGACCGCCACCATGATCATGGTGTGCGGGGCCGCCACGACCCAGATCGCGGTGCTCTCGCTGGGCTCGATCGTGACGGCCGTACGCATCCCGATCGGCGGCGAGGCCATCGACCGCGCGGTGATCCAGCACCTGCGCCAGCACCACCAGCTGATGCTGCCCAGCCAGTCCGTGCGCCCCCTGCAACTGGCACTGCGCGGCAACGGCCTGACGCTCAAGGGCCCGGCGGTCACCGAGATCCACGGCCGTGACGTGGCCACGGGCCTGGCCCGCTCGGTGCAGGTCGACACGGCCGCCGTCCGGGAGGCCATCCACACCCCGCTGACCGCGGTGCTCGACGGTCTGGGCAAGGTACTGCGCGACTGCCCGCCCGACCTGGTGGCGGACATCGCGGACTCCGGGATCATGATGGTCGGCGGGAGCGCCCTGCTGCCCGGGCTGGACCAGATGCTGCGCGAGGCCACGGGCGTGCCGGTGCACATCGCCGAGCGGCCCGACGTCTGCTCCGTGCTGGGGCTGGGCGCCATGCTGGACGGCACGGTCCAGCCCCTGGTCCTCAACCCGCTCGCCGGCTGAGGGCCCCACCGATCCGTGGGCGGAACCGGCCTCGACCTGCGGACCACCCTGCAGCACATCGTGGACACCGCCACGGCGCTGGCCGGGGCGGACCGCGGTGCGCTCGCCCTCCTGGACCACGAACACGCCCGCGTCACCGACCTGTTCACCACCGGCCTGCCGGACGCCGAACGCCGGCACCCGGGCCCGCTCCTCGACGTGCGCGGCGCGTTCCTCGGGGCCCTGGTCCGTGACGGCGAGCCGCTGCGCGGCGACGACGTGAGCAGCGACCCGCGCTTCGGCGGCACGGCGCCCGGACGGCCGCCGCAGCGCTCCTTCCTGGGGGCCCCGATCCGCCTGCGCACCGAGGTGCTGGGCGGTCTCTGCCTCACCGGGACGGACCCGGGGAGGTTCACGGACACGGACCTGGCCCTGCTGCGGCTGCTCGCCTCCCAGGCGGCCGCGGCGGTCGACGGAGCCCATCTGTACGAGGCGGCACGGCAGCGGGAGCAGTGGATCGAGGGGGCCGCCGCCGTCACCCGGGCCCTGCTGGCCGGGAGCGGCACGACGGACGCCCTGGTGACCGTCGCGGAGCGGGCCAGGGTGCTGGCGGGCGCCTCGGCCGGGGTGATCCTCCAGCCGACCGCGGACGGCGGGATGGAGATCGTCGCCGCCTCCACGCGCGAGGACCCGGCGGGCATCGTCGGCACCGTGATCGAGCCGGGCTCCCCGGTCCTCGTCCAGCTGCTGGGCGGCGAACCGGTGTTCCTGGAGGACTCCGCGACGGATCCCCGGATGACGACGCACGTTCGGGAGCGGTTCGGGCCGAGCATGATGCTCCCCCTGCAGAGCGGCGGCCGGCTCATCGGCACCCTCGCCCTGCCCCGGCGGCGTGGCGGCCGCCCGTACACGGCGGTGGAACGGCTGCTGGCCTCGCAGTTCGCCTCCCAGGCCGCACTGGCCCTCGTGATGGCCGACGCGCAGCACTACCGGGAGCAGCTGGCGGTCTACGAGGACCGCGACCGGATCGCCCGCGATCTGCACGACCTCGTCGTCCAGCGGCTGTTCGCGACGGAGATGATGCTGGAGTCGACCCGCCGCAAGGACCTGGCGGGCGACGGCGCCACCGCGGAGCTGCTGGCGCGGGCCGTCGACGAGCTGGACTCCACGATCCAGGAGGTCAGGACGGCGATCTTCGCACTCCAGCAGCCGCCGGCCGAGGCTCCGGCGACCTTCCGGGGCCGGGTGCTGCGGGAGACGGCGGGCGCGGCGGCGGTGCTCGGCTTCCAGCCGTCGGTGCACTTCACCGGGGCCGTGGACGCCCTGGTGCCGGAGCCCGTGGACGGTCAGCTGCTCGGCGTACTGCGCGGGGCGCTGGCCACCGCGCACCGGCGGCCGGGGGTGTCGGTCATCGAGGTGGAGGTCGACGTCACGGCCCGGCTGCCCGACGGGCGCCCCGCGGTGCGCCTGGTGGTCGCCGACGACGGGCGCGCCGAGGACGGCACCCGTTCGCCCACGGTCATCTGGCAGGCGCCGCTCTGAGCGCGATACGGGTGTTGGAGTGCGCGACGCCCGCGTCCCGTTTCAGCCGGCGCAGCAGGGCGTCCAGGGAGCCGGAGTCGGCGGCGGTGGCCCGCACCAGGTAGTCGTGGCCGCCGGTCACGTGCACCACCTCGGTGATGCCGGGGAGGGCGAGCACGGCCCGTTCGAACTCCTCGTTCGTCGTGTCGAGGCGCAGCGACACGTCGATGAAGACGACGAGGCCCGAGCGCGTGTCGGCGGCCGGGTCGATGATCACCGTGAAGCCCCGGATCACCCCCTCGCGGCGCATGCGGCGTACGCGGTCGCCCGCCGCGTTGGCGCTCAGTCCCACGCGCAGGCCCAGATCCCGGTACGAGATCCGCGCGTCCTCCTGGAGGATCCCGAGGATCTCTCTGTCCATGCGGTCCATACCCGCGATTGTCGCAGTCGGGGGCTGTTGACGGCGGGCGAGCGGTTGCCGGCCCGGCCGCCCGGAGGCCCGTGCGCCTAGGGGCGCCTGTCGTGCGCGGCCCTTCCCGGATGGCGCAGTCCGGGAGGCCCGGGCCTCCCCCGCCGCGTTGACTTGCCGTGTGGACACAGCGGTCGAGCAGGCCCCGGCCCCCGAACGGACCCGACCCGCCGCCTACCGGAATCTGGTCATGGCCACGATCGGGTTCACGCTCACCTTCTGGGCGTGGAATCTGATCGCCCCGATGTCGGGCGACTACAAGGAGCGGCTGGGGCCACCTCCTTCGCTGCTCCTCGCCGCCCTGACGGCGATCGCCCAGGCGTTCGAACCGGCGCTGTACCCGGTCGGGACGATCGCGCTGCTCTGCATGGCCGCCGGGCTGGGTACCGCGAGCGGCAGCGTCTTCGCCCTGGTCTCCAGGTGACGCCGCAGGCCCAGGTGGGGAGCGTGACGGGCATCGCGGGGGCGACGGGCGGCCTCGGCGGCTTCGTGCCGCCGCTGGTGATGGGGGCGATCTGGCGCGAAGTCCTCGTACGCGATACCTGAGCGGGCGCCCGGACCCCGGGACGGCGCCCGGGACAGCCCTTAGGCTGCTCCGGGTGACCCTTCTTCTGCCCGCACTGCACGGGCCGTCCGGCCGGACGGACTCCTCGGAGGCCGTCCGGTTCGGCGCACACAGCCTGACGTACGCCCAGCTGGCCGCGGCGTCCGACGCGCTCGCGGCCGAGATCGCGGGGGCGGGGCGCGTCGCCGTCTGGGCCACGTCCACGCCGTGGACGGTGATCGCGGTGGTGGCGGCGCTGCGGGCGGGCGTGCCCGCCGTACCGCTCAACCCGAACACGGGTGAGCGGGAACTGGCGCACATCGTCGCGGACAGCGCCCCCTCGGCGGTACTCGCCGGGGCAGGCGACACGCTCCCGCCCGCGCTGGCCGGCCTGCGACGGCTGGACGCCGGTACGGGGGCGATCAGCGCGGAGGCGATCAGCGCGGGTGCCTTCCCGGCCGAGCCCGCGCCGGACTCCCCGGCGCTGATCGTCTACACCTCGGGCACGACAGGACCGCCCAAGGGCGCGGTCCTGCCCCGCCGGGCGATCGCCGCCTCGCTGGACGCACTGGAGGACGCCTGGCGGTGGACCGCCGACGACGTCCTCGTGCACGCCCTGCCGCTCTTCCACGTGCACGGTCTGATCCTGGGCGTCCTCGGCCCGCTCCGCCGGGGTGGCTCGGTGCGCCACCTGGGGCGCTTCTCCCCGGAGGGGGTGGCTCGGGAGCTGCTCTCCGGGGGGACGATGCTGTTCGGCGTGCCCACGATGTACCACCGGCTGGCGGGCGCCCTGGGTGATCCGGCCGGCTCCGGGAGCCTCACGAAGGCGCTGGCGGGAGCCAGGCTGCTGGTCTCCGGCTCGGCCGCGCTGCCCGTCCACGACCACGAACGGATCGCCGCCGCCACCGGCCGCCGTGTCATCGAGCGGTACGGCATGACGGAGACCCTGATGAACACGGGGGTACGGGCGGACGGCGCCCCCCGCGCCGGCACGGTCGGGCCACCGCTGGCCGGGGTGGAACTGCGGCTCGTCGAGGAGGACGGCAGCGTGCTCGTGGACCCGGCGTCCATCGGGGAGATCCAGGTGCGCGGGCCGAACCTCTTCACCGGCTACCTCAACCGTCCCGACGCGACGGCGGCGGCCTTCACCGAGGACGGCTTCTTCCGGACCGGGGACATGGCCACGGTCGATCCCGACGGCTACGTACGGATCGTCGGGCGCAAGGCCACCGACCTGATCAAGAGCGGCGGTTACAAGATCGGAGCCGGGGAGATCGAGAACGCCCTGCTGGAGCACCCCGGCGTGCGGGAGGCCGCCGTCACCGGCGAGCCCGACGCGGACCTGGGCGAGCGGATCGTCGCCTGGATCGTCCCCGAGGATCCCGGATCACCGCCCGGCGAACGGGAGTTGGCGGATCATGTGGCGGCCCTGCTGGCCCCGCACAAACGCCCGCGTGCCGTCCGCCACCTCGACGCCCTGCCCCGCAACGACCTGGGCAAGATCATGAAAAGGTCGCTCGGTGTCCAGCTCCCCCGGTGACGGCGGCGGCAGCGCCCGCATGACGGCCCGGGAGATCATCGCCGCCGTGGCCGGGAGCTTCACCGAGCACCGCCCGCCCGTGCGCCCGGCCCCGGCCGACGGCCCGCTCGGCTGGGCCGGTTACGGCGAGTCCCGGGCCCGCGCCGCGGCACGCACCGGCGAGGAGGAATCGGTCGTGTACGGGGTGGCCGGCCTCGGCGGCCTCTCCTGCGTGCTGGTCTCCTTCGAGTTCGGCTTCCTGGGCGGGTCGCTCGGCGGGCACACCGGCGACCGACTGGAGGCCGCGTATGCGCTGGCCCGTGAACGCCGCCTGCCGCTCGTCTCGTTCGTCGCCACCGGAGGCAGCCGCATGCAGGAGGGCATGATCGCGCTGATACAGCTCCAGCGGGTGGCCCGGGCCTCCGCGCTGCTGCGGGCGGCGGGCCTGCCGCAGATCGCGGTGGTGCGCGACCCGACGACCGGGGGCGGCTGGGCCACCCTGGGAGCGGGGGCCGACGTGGTGCTGGCCCTGCCCGGCGCGCAGATCGGTTTCGCCGGGTCCCGGGTGCGGCCGGCCGACGCGGACCCGTACGCGTACACCGCAGAGGGGCAGTTGACGGCCGGTCAGGTGGATGCGGTGGTGCCGCCCGGGGAACTGCCGGGGACGCTGGGGCGCTGGCTGGCCGCACTGACGGTGTCCGGCCCGGCGCGGCCGGCCCCGGTGCCGGGGCCGCTGTCGGGCACGGGACTGCCGGAGACCGGCTGGGCGGCGGTGGAGCAGGCCCGCTCGGCGGCCCGGCCGCGGGCAGCGGCGTACCTGGACGCCTACTTCGAGGACCGGCTGCCGCTGAGCGGCGACCGGTGCGGGGGCAGCGACCCGGGGCTGCTCTGCGGGGTCGGACTGCACCGGGGGCGGCCGGTGGCGTACGTGGCCCAGTGCGGCACCGCCACCCTCCCGGCCGGATACCGCACGGCGTCCCGGGTGATCCACCTGGCGGACCGCCTCGGCATCCCCGTTCTGACCCTGGTCGACACCCCCGGCGCGGCCAACGACGCCGAGGCGGAGCGGGCGGGCGCCGGAGCGGCCATCGCCGGGACCTTCGCGGCGGTCGCCGGCGCCCAGGTGCCCGTGACGACGCTGGTGATCGGTGAGGGCGGCTCGGGCGGCGCGCTCGCACTGGCGGCGCCGGACAACACCCATGTCACGGCGGACAGCTACTTCTCGGTGATCGCCCCGGAACTGGCCGCCGCGATTCTCAAGCGCGGCCCGGAGGAGGTGCGTTCCACCGCCGACCAGCTCCGGCTGCGCCCGCAGGACCTGGTGGAACTCGGCGTCGCCCGCTCGGTCGTCGGCCCGGCAGGCGGCGGTCCGGCCCCGGCCGGCCGCGGATGACGTCCTCCGGCAGCGGAGGCCGGGCACGCGCTCCGGACCCCGGGGGTGTTTGCGCGGGCCGGTCCCGGTCATACGGCAAGTATTCCTGCCGCCGAGTACAGCAAGGTGTGAATGACATGACTGCCGACGAGAAGACCCAGGCCAAGACCGAGCAGGCCAAGGGCAAGGTCAAGGAGGCCGCCGGCCGGGCGACCGGCAACGAGCGCCTCGCCGCCGAAGGCCGGGCCGATCAATCCAAGGGCGACGCCCGTCAGGCCAAGGAGAAGGCGAAGGACGCCTTCAAGCACTGACGGCCACGGGAGCGCGAGACGCGCTCTCCCGCCGCTGCGTGTGGCCCGGCCGGCGCCGGGCCACACGCATGTCCGCGTACGGGTACGCGCATCTCGTTGGACGGGTACACGGGTACCGCCGCACGGGTGCACGCATCTCGATGTACGGGCCAGGCGGGTGTCGCCGGACAGGTCCGGCGGGTGCCGCCGCACAGGTACACGCGTCTCGCTGTACGGGGCCGGCGGGTGTCGCCGCACGGGTACCCGCATCCCGCCGCACGGGCCAGGCGGGTGTCGCCGGACAGATCCGGCGGGTGTCGCCGGACAGGTCCGGCGGGTGCCGCCGCACGGGTCCGCCGGTGTCGTGGGTACCGGCGCCCCCCTTCCCCCGTACCGGGTGCGGGGCGCGGTCGCCGGTCGGGACCGCTCGGCGGCCCTCCGGCGTGCGGGGTGGCAGGCCCCGGTGTATCAGCCGACGGCGGTGTCGTGCCGGGGCTTCGGAGCCCCCGGGGGCACGAAACAGGCCGAGACGGTCTTGCCCGACCGCTGGGGATGCGTCGTCCACGCGTCGGCGAGCGCGTCGACGATGGCCATGCCGCGCCCCCCGGTCGTCGTGAGGTTCTCCGGCTGCTGGGCGGGCGGCAGGGGGTCGGAGTCGTGCACACTCACGTGCAGACAACGGCTGTCCCAGGTCAGGACCAGCTGCGCGTCGCTGTGCGCGTGCACGTGGGCGTTGGTGATCAGCTCGGAAACACTGAGCAGGATCGCGTCCACGGTTTCCGGCGCGTCCTTCGTCCACTCCAGGGACGCCAGATGCTCCCGGGTCCAGCGGCGGCCTGCCCGCACCCCCTTCGAAGCCGGGAACGACTGCGCCCATCCCACGGCACGCAGCGACGTGTCCTTCGTCATGGGTCCTCCTCTCTCGGCTCCTTCCTCTTCCTCTACCCCCGCCTGGGAGACACACCCACGCGGCCCGCGGTAACCGGAAGCCGGACGCGAGGCCTGTCCGTGGGCTCCCCGGGCACAAGCACCTCACCCTTCGGAAAGGAACTTCCCAATGACGTTGTCAAGCAGCTGCCGTGACTGGTGGTGTGGCTTGGTAGCACGCTCCGTCGCGGATCATGGCCCACAGGACGTTGGCCCGGCGTCGGGCGAGCGCCAGCAGCGCCTGCTTGTGCCCCTTGCCCTCGGCCCGCTTGCGTTCGTAGAAGCGTTTCGAGGCGGGGCAGCTCCGGAGACTGGCGAAGGCGGAGAGGTAGAAGGCGCGGAGCAGGCCGCGGTGGTAGCGGCGCGGGCGGTGGAGGTTGCCGCTGACGCGTCCGGAGTCGCGGGGGACGGGGGCGAGGCCGGCGTAGCCGGCCAAGCGGTCGGCGGTGCCGAAGGCGACCATGTCACCGCCGGTCGCGGCGAGGAACTCCGCGCTCAGCAGGGTGCCCATGCCGGGCAGGCTCTGGATCACCTCGGCGCGCGGATGCTCGCGAAACCGGCCCTCGATGAGAGCGTCGAGCTCGGCGATCTCCTCATCGAGGGCCATCACCCCCTTCGCGAGCCGGGCCACCATCGTGGCCGCGAGCTTTTCGCCTGGCAGTGCGCTGAACTGTGCCTCGGCCGCCTCCACGACGCTCCGGGCCAGGGCCTCGCTGCTGCGGACCTTGCGGTTCTTCAGCCACGTCGTGATGCGGGCAGCTCCTGCGCGGCGGATCGCGGCCGGGGTCTGGTAGCCGGTCAGCAGCAGGACCGGGCCCTTCTTCGTCAGGTCCAGCGAGCGTTCCAGCGCAGGGAAGATCTCCAGGAGTTGGGCACGCAGTCGGTTGATCTGCCGGGTCCGGTCGCAGACCAGATCGGTGCGGCGGGTTACCAAGGTGCGCAGATCGACCGCTATCTCGTCGCCGGGTCGCAGAACGCCGAGGTCGGTGCGCATACGGGCCTGGTCAGCGATGACGAAGGCGTCTTTCGCGTCGGTCTTGGCCTGGCCCCGGTAGCCCGCCGAAGCACGGTGGACGGCCAGACCGGTGATGTAGGTGACGTGCTGGTCGTGACTGACAAGCAGGCCGAGCAGGAGCGCGGCCCCACCGTGGTTGATATCCACCGCCCACAGCACGTTCCGCGACAACGCCAGCACGTCGGCCAGGAGCTGAAGCAGCTCGGTCTCGTCGTTCAGCACCCGACGCGACAACAGCCGCGTGCCCTGGGCGTCGATCACCACGCAGTGGTGATGCTCCTTGCCGATGTCCACTCCGGCCCAGATCTCGGGCACGGCCACCTCCGTCAGCTCGTCGTACACAACCCAGCAGACGACCTCGCCGACGTTGTCCTACATAGCGATCGCGTCGCGTCTCCCAATTAGCGGTCGAGTCGTCGCGGGGCCCCGGGCGGCCAAGTTCCTTGAGCCATCCAACGGCGGCACCATGCCAGCCATACCCAGGACCCCTGGGCCGCCGATCCTACGAATGACCAGCTCAGACCCACAACTAAGAAGGTAGGACACCACCATGCTCGGCATAGCCGCTGCCGTCCTGTTCGCCATCGCCTTCCTGATCAACGCCGCGGACATCACCACCAACGACGTCTTCGCCTCCGTGAACGTCATGCTCCTGGGCCTGGCACTCCTCGCCCTGCACGTGGCGGGGATCGGAGCGGGCCGCCCCTCCCGCAGACGCTGACCCGCCGCCGACGCCGTTCGGCCGGGTGTTCGTCGAGCCCCCGCACGGCCCCGCCCCGCCCCGATCCGAACCCGGGGGCGGGGCCGGCTGCCGCCCCGGACGAGCCGGCCACGGGCCACGGGCCACCGGCCACCGGCCACCGGCCACCACGGATTCTCCCGCTCCCGCGGCCCGCGCACGCCGCCCGGGAGCGTGTGTGACACGGCATCAGGCAGCGAGGCGCCGAGGCGCTCCGGGAGCCTTCGCCTTCGGAGGCGTCGGGCCTCCGGCAGGGGATGCACGGTCAGGCCCTACCCGTCAGCATGGGAGGTGCGGGATATGTCTGAACGGAGGTTCCCATGGCTGACAACGAAACGTTCGTACGCGACCTGTTCACGGCGTGGAACCACCGGGACTACGACTCCATCGCGGGGGCCGTGGCTCCTGACTGCACCGTCGTCGAGGAGGGCAGCGGCAGAACCCTGAAGGGTCCGGAGGGCTTCACCCAGCTCGCGAAGGCGATGTTCGACGCGATGCCCGACGGCCGCTTCGCGCTGGACCACCTCACGTCCCAAGGGGACACGGTGGTCGTCGAGTACACGGGCACCGGGACCCAGACGGGAGACCTCGCCCTTCACGCGGGCACCCTGCCCGCCACGGGGCAGCACATCACGGTGCACGCGTGCGACGTCTACAAGATGAAGGACGGCAAGATCAAGGAGGGCCGGGTCTACATGGACACCGGCGCCATCATGAGCCAGCTGGGCCTGACCCGTCAGCTGCAGAGCAGTTGACCGGAGAGAACTGCGGGACGGACGGAGGCGAGCCGGTCCATGGTGCTCGCGTCCGGGTGCGCCGACCGCGCAAGCTCCGTACATCGCCACGCGAAGCACCGTGACGCATATGTCCACGGTCGGGGTGGACGCGGGTTCCGGGGAAAGACGGAGTACATGAGACAGATCAAGACACCGAAGCACGTTTCGCCGCAGGCCTCCTGGCAGCCGTACGCGCTCACCACCGTGGCCGTCACCGCCTGCGCGGTGGCCGGGGCCGCAGCGGTGAACCCGGACAGCACCTGGTACCGCGGGCTGGAAAAGCCGCGGTGGCAACCCCCGTCCTGGGCTTTCGGCGCGGTATGGACACCGCTGTACGCGTCGATCGCCTGGGCGGGCGGCCGAGCCCTGCACCGCGCCCGGGGAGACGATCGACGCGGCCTCGCCGCCGGCGTGGGGGCGAACCTCGCCCTGAACGCGGCGTGGAACTGGATGTTCTTCGGCTGCCGCAGCCCGAAGGCGGGCCTGCTGGGCACGCTCGCGCTCGATGTGAGCAACGCGGAGCTGATCCGCCGAACCACCCGCATCGATCGCACAGCAGGTAGGAGCCTGCTCCCCTATGCGGCCTGGTGCGCGTTCGCCACCGCCCTGAACGCGTCGATCGTCCGCCGCAACCCCGCCTGAAAGCCTTCGAACGCCGCAGGCAGCTTGCCTGCCGTCCGTCACCGCGCGAGTGCCCGGTGCCGGGCCCGGCGACTCGCGAAGAGCCCCTCCCGCTCCCCGATCCCCCGAGCCGGTACACCTGGCCCCGTCGCGATGGACCGTCGCGACGGGGTGTGAGGCGCCGGACACCCCGCGCCCTGTCCTCACGGATCGAAAGACGGTCCCGGCTGCGTCGGCAGACGCTTCCGGCTGCGCCACACACACCTCCTACGGCCCGTGCCGGGTCGTTCCTCGGTCGCGGCTCCCCCCAGATCTCCGGCCCGCCCGGTGGTCGATTCCCTGCGCGTGTGTGCCCAGCCACCGGTCACCGTGGCGACGAGCGTGACGAGTCCGAGGAGGATCATCCGGCCGATGAGGCCGCCGGGGACGCGGTGGAGGATGCCCCGGAGCGGCTCGGAGCCCTGGTCGAGCGGAGCGCGGATCATCCCCTGGGCGGCCAGGGCCGTGATCACCAGGCCGACCGCCTCGAGGGCCGCATAGCCGCCCTTGCGCATCGCGTCTCTCCGTCCGGGGTTCGGTTGTCTCGGCACGTGCACGAGTCTGTCCACGCGCTGCGGCAGGCGCATCGGCCCGGCGGCTCGCGACGCCTTCGACCGGAGGCGGGCCGGTGATGCGACTCCGGTCGGGGGCCCATCGTCCCGCGGTCCGACTCACCGGCCGCACGGCTTCGCGACAATGGCCGGGTGAACACGGAGGTAGCGCCACGGCTCGGGTGGTGGCAGCAGGCATGGCGGCTGGGCGCGGCTGCGGCAGTGGGGATACCGCTGTGGCTGTCCATCGGTGTGGTGCTGCGGGAGCAGACGGACGAGACGGGCTCGTGGTTCCTGATCGGTGATCCGCTGGTGGCTGCCGGCTGCCTCACAGCGCTTCTGTGGCGGCGGCGGTTCCCGCTCGCCGTCGCCCTGACGGTCGTGATCGCCTCGACCGCCTCGGCACTCGCTTCCGGCGCCGCGTTGCTGGCGCTGGTGTCGATCTCCACGCGTCGTCGTCCGGTGGAGATCGGGGTCGTCGCCCTGGCCTTGGTGACCGCGTCACAGTTCACCGGCGGGTTCTACCCGGTCCGGAGCTCGTCCGGCCTGTTGTGGTACCAGCTCGCGTTCCCGGCACTGCTCGCGGGCATCGCGGTGACCCTGGGCATGGCCATCGGGGCGCGGCGTGTCGAGGTGCGGTCCTTGCGATACCGGGCGGAGAGCGCGGAACGTGAACAGACCGCCCGGGCGGCGCAGGCCCGGGCTCTGGAACGGAACCGGATCGCCCGGGAGATGCACGACGTGCTCGCGCACCGGATCTCCCTGGTCGCCATGCAGGCCGGAGTCCTGGACCACCGCAGCGACCTCACCGCGGAGGAAAGCCGCGTGCTGGTCCGCGGTATCACCGACGGCTCCCGACAAGCCCTGGAGGAACTACGGGATGTCCTCGGTGTACTCCGGGCCGACCCGGGCCGCCCGGAACCACCCCAGCCCTCCTTCGACCGTATCCCCGAACTGGTAGCCGAAGCCCGCACGTCCGGGCTGGACGTCACCCTCACCAGCACCGTGGCGGGAACGCCGTCCGATGCCCTCGGACGCACCTGCTACCGGATCGTCCAGGAGGGACTGACCAACGCCGCGAAGCACGCCCCAGGCGCGCAGGTGCACATCACCCTCGACGGCACAGCCGGTGACGACCTCGGGGTGAGCGTCCACAACTCCCCCGCCACCACGGCGACCGCACCACCACCACCCTCGGGATTCGGTCTGCTCGGCCTCACCGAACGCATCAGCCTCGCCGGCGGAGAGCTCAGCCACCACCCCACCTCCGATAACGGATACGTCCTCACCGCGCAGCTACCCTGGCCCCACCCCACCCACGAGAAGAGGGTATGAGTGGACACCGAGCGGGAGCCGGTCCGCGTCGTCGTCGTCGTCGACGACGACCAGCTGGTGCGGATGGCACTGCGGCTCGTCATCGACGGCGAACCGGACCTGACCGTCGTCGGGGAAGCGGCCGACGGGGACGCGGCCATCACCGTGGTGGACGAGCAGCGGCCGGACGTCGTCCTGATGGACGTGCGGATGCCCGGCCGCGACGGTCTCAGCGCGACCCGGGAACTCCTCACCCGGCCGGTGCGGCCGCGGGTGCTCATGCTGACCACCTTCGACTCCGACGATCTGGTACTCGGCGCGCTGCACGCCGGAGCACTCGGGTTCGTCCTCAAGGACACCCAGCCGGCGCGGATTCTCGACGCGGTGCGGACCGTCGCGGAGGGCAACTCCGTACTGTCCCCGGCGGCCACGGCACGCGTGATCGCCGCAGCGACCAGCCCACGGTCGTCCTACGCTCGCGGCTCATCCCGCGAAGCCGCGCGGGGACAGCTGTCCGTACTGACGGAACGAGAACGCGAAACCGCTCGGGCCGTGGCGGACGGCCTGGGCAACGCGGAGATCGCCGAGCGGTTGTCCATCAGCGTCGCGACCGTCAAGGCACACGTGGGCAGCCTGTTCGCCAAGCTGGGGGTCGACAACCGGGTGCGGATCGCACTCCTGGTGCGTGACGCGGAGGAATGACCAGCCTCGCGCAGAGGAAGGGCGACGCTGCCGGCACCTGGGCGGAGAAACGCCCGTCGAGGGCAGGGCCGCGAAGGGCCGGTTCCCATCCGTGCAAGGCACGCCTTGAAGCGATGCCTCACGCTCACTGCAGGTCCGCACGGCAAACGCTGCCCGCGAAAACACCCAGAAAACGCGTTTCCCCAGGTCAGAACGATTCTGCCTGGGGATGCTCGGTGGGGCGGGTGGGACTCGAACCCACGGCCGACGGATTATGAGTCCGCTGCTCTAACCGGCTGAGCTACCGCCCCGTCTCGGCGTGGCGCGTACATGTGTGCGCGCCGTCTGCCGCAGCATAGCCGGTCATACGATCTCCTGCTGCGGATGGCCGGCTTCGCGTGACCATGAAGACCGCGCTGCGTGCTGCCCGGTTCCGGCCGGTCGGAGATCGGCCCGGAAAGAGTGGCCGGGCCCCCGGCGGGGCCCGTGCGGGCACACGAAAAAGGACCCCGAAGGGCCCTCCTCCGCATCGCTCCCCCGACTGGACTCGAACCAGTAACCCTCCGGTTAACAGCCGAATGCTCTGCCAATTGAGCTACAGGGGATCGCGCTCCCCCGACTGGACTCGAACCAGTAACCTGCCGGTTAACAGCCGGCTGCTCTGCCAATTGAGCTACAGGGGATTGCTGCGGTGCCTCGAATCGTACCTGCCTGGCGGCTGCCGGGCGGCGCGCGTTCGCTGCGACACATACATTAGCGCAAGCAGGGGGGTGCTCCGCCAATCGGTATCTGCCGGGGTGATCTCGGGTGCTCGCGGGTAGGCGGGCAGCACACGTCGCACAGAGCGAAGGAAGGGTGGCAGCCATGCGGTACCGGCTCACGTTCATCGCCGGAGTGGCCCTCGGCTACGTGCTCGGCACACGGGCAGGGCGCGAGCGTTACGAGCAGATCCGGAAGGCCGCGCGGCGGCTCTCCGAGAATCCCGCCGTACGCAACGCCGCGGAGTCCGCCGCGCACGGCGGCCGGGACTTCGCGGGCAAGGCCTACCACTCGGTGAGCGAGAAGGTCGGGGACAGGGTGCCGGTCTCCGTCGCCGACCGGGTGCGTTCGCTGCGGGAGCGCAACGGCCACGGCGGGGGCGACGACTGGGGCACGACCAACACCTGAGGGAGCCTCCCCGTGCCGGGCCCCGCCCGGTACGGGCGGGGCCCGGCACGGAACGGTCCGGCGGTGCGGCAGAATTCTGTGTATGGGCATAGTCGCCGGCTTGGACAGTTCTTCCGCCTACACGCACATCGTCGTCTGCGACACGGACACCGGTGCGGTGCTGCGGCAGGGGTACGCCGCACATCCCGTCGAGGCCAAGGCCTCGGAGGTGGACCCGCAGGCATGGCTGCTCTCACTCGGTGAGGCGGCCTCCGGCGGGCTGCTCGAAGGCGTACAGGCCATCGGGGTGTCCGCGCAGCAGCACGGCCTGGTGCCGCTGGACCACCAGGGCAATCTCGTACGGCCCGCGCTGCTCGGCAACGACCGGCGGGCGCAGGTCGCCGCGGCCGACCTGGTCGACGGGCTGGGCGGACGGCAGGCCTGGGCGGAGGCCGTCGGGGCCGTACCGCAGGCGGCGCAGCCCGTGGCGAAGCTGCGCTGGCTGGCCCGTACGGAACCCGAGAACGCGCAGCGTGTCGCCGCCGTCCTGCAGCCGCACGACTGGCTGGTGTGGCAGCTGCTGGGCCGGCCCGCCCGCCGGACGACCGACCGCGGTGCCGCTTCCGGTACGGGCTACTGGTCGGCGCGGTCCGGCTCCTACCGGCCCGACCTCGTGGAGCTCGCGCTCGGCCACCCGGCGGCGCTGCCGGAGGTGCTCGGCCCGGCCGACACCGCCGGTACGACGCCGGAGGGGCTGCTGATCTCGGCCGGGACCGGCGAGACGATGGCCGCGGCCTTCGGGCTGGGGGTCGCCGTCGGGGACGCCGTGGTGTCACTGGGCGCGTCCGGTTCCGTCATGGCCGTGCACCACGAGGCGCTGGCCGATCCCAGCGGGATGATCACCTCGTTCGCGGACGCGACCGGGATGCACCTCCCGGTCGTCCACACGTCGAACGCCGTGCGCGTGCTGCGCGGCACGGCCGAGATGCTGGGTGTGGCGGGCCTGGACGAGCTGTCCGCGCTGGCGCTCGAGTCGACCCCGGGCTCCTCCGGGCTCGTGTTCCTCCCGTACCTGGAGGGCGAGCGCACCCCGCGTCTGCCGCACACGGCGGGGACGCTGACCGGGCTGCGGCGCGAGTCGATGAAGCCCGAGCACCTGGCCCGGGCGGCGTTCGAGGGCATGCTGTGTTCGCTGGCCGACGCGCTGGACGTGCTGCGCGGCCGGGGTGTGGAGGTGCGGCGGGTGTTCCTGCTGGGCGCGGCGGCCGAACTGCCCGCCGTACAGGCTCTGGCGCCCGCGGTGTTCGGTACGCAGGCCGTCGTGCCGCAGCCCGCCCAGTACGCCGCGCAGGGCGCGGCCCGGCAGGCGGCGTGGGCGCTCGGGGTCGCGCAGGGAACGCTCGATCCGCGGACTCCCCCGGCCTGGCAGGGTGCCGCGACGCAGGTCCTGGAGCCGGGCGAGGAGGCCGCTGTGGGCCGGGCGGTGCGGCAGCAGTACGGGGCCACCCGTGACCAGCTCCACCCGGGGGCGTTCGGCACGGACTGAAAGGGCTGGGCGCGGCCCGGGTTTTGACCCGGGTTTGGGGAAAAGCGTTGGCCGTCGGGGTGCGGGGTGCCGGAGGATGGTCCGGCTTCTGCCCTCCGCCGACTCCGAGAGACCCGCGTGCTCATAAAAATCCTGCGGACCTATCTGGGACCGTACAAGAAACCCATCGTGCTGCTGGTGCTGCTCCAGCTCCTGCAGACCTGTGCCACGCTCTATCTGCCCAGCCTCAACGCCGACATCATCGACAACGGTGTCGTGAAGGGTGACACCGGTTACATCCTGGAGTTCGGCGGCGTGATGATCGCCGTCAGCGTCGTCCAGGTCCTCTGCAACGTCGGCGCCGTGTACTACGGCGCCCGGACCGCCTCGGCGCTGGGCCGCGACGTGCGGGCGTCGGTCTTCGACCGGGTGCAGTCGTTCTCCGCCCGCGAGCTCGGACGGTTCGGGGCACCCTCGCTGATCACCCGTACGACCAATGACGTCCAGCAGGTCCAGATGCTGGTCCTGATGGCGTTCACGCTGATGGTGTCGGCGCCCATCATGTGCGTGGGCGGCGTCATCATGGCGCTGGGCCAGGACGTCCCGCTGTCCGCGGTGCTGCTGGGCGTGATTCCCGTCCTGGGTATCGCGGTGAGTCTCATCGTCCGTCGGATGCGGCCCCTGTTCCGCACGATGCAGACGCGGCTGGACACCGTGAACCGGGTGCTGCGCGAACAGATCACCGGTAACCGCGTCATCCGCGCCTTCGTCCGTGACGACTACGAGGTGAAGCGTTTCCGGGCCGCCAACACGGAGTTGACGGATGTCGCCGTGTCGACGGGACGACTGATGGCGCTGATGTTCCCGACGGTGATGACGGTGGTGAACCTGTCCTCCATCGCCGTCGTCTGGTTCGGGGCGCACCGCATCGACAGCGGCGGGATGCAGATCGGCGCGCTGACCGCGTTCCTCGCGTATCTGATGCAGATCGTCATGTCGGTGATGATGGCCACCTTCATGTTCATGATGGTGCCGCGCGCCGAGGTGTGCGCCGAGCGGATCCAGGAGGTCCTGGAGACCGAGTCGAGCGTGGTGCCGCCGGTCTCCCCGGTCAGGGAGCTGACCGAGCGCGGGCATCTGGAGATACGCGACGCCGAGTTCCGCTACCCGGGCGCCGAGGAGCCCGTCCTGCGGGCGGTCGGCCTCACGGCGCGGCCCGGCGAGACCACGGCGATCATCGGGTCGACGGGCAGCGGGAAGTCGACGCTGCTCGGCCTCGTGGCGCGGCTGTTCGACGCGACGGACGGCGCGGTGCTGGTGGACGGGGTGGACGTGCGGACCCTGGATCCGGTCCTGCTGGCGCGGACCGTGAGCCTGGTCCCGCAGAAGCCGTACCTGTTCTCCGGTACGGTCGCGACGAATCTGCGCTACGGGAATCCCGACGCCACCGACGAGGAGCTCTGGCACGCCCTGGAGGTGGCCCAGGCCAAGGACTTCGTGGCGGCGCTGGAGCACGGCCTGGACGCACCGATAGCCCAGGGCGGGACGAACGTGTCCGGCGGGCAGCGGCAGCGGCTCGCGATCGCGAGGACGCTGGTGCAGCGGCCCGAGATCTACCTCTTCGACGACTCGTTCTCGGCCCTGGACTACGCCACGGACGCCGCGCTGCGCGGCGCCCTGGCGCGGGAGACCTCGGAGGCGACCGTCGTGATCGTGGCGCAGCGGGTGTCCACGATCCGTGACGCCGACCGGATCCTGGTGCTGGACGAGGGCCGGGTCGTCGGGTCGGGCAGCCACCACGAGCTGATGGACGGCAACGAAACCTATCGGGAGATCGTGCTCTCCCAGCTGACGGAAGCGGAGGCCGCCTGATGGCAGGGCCGGGCGGACGGATGATGGCCGGAGGACCCACCGAGCGGTCCGCGGACTTCAAGGGGTCGGGGAAGCGGCTGCTGGGCCGGTTCAGCAAGGAGAAGTCCTCGCTGTACCTGATGCTGGGCGCCGGAACGCTGAGCGTGGCGCTCTCGGTGGTCGGGCCGAAGATCCTCGGCGGGGCGACCGACCTCATCTTCGCGGGGGTCGTCGGGCGGCAGATGCCGGCGGGGACGACGAAGGAACAGGCCGTCGAGGGCCTGCGGGACCGGGGCGACGGCGGGCTCGCCGACATGCTGTCCGGGGTGGACTTCACCCCCGGTGCGGGCATCGACTTCGACGCGGTGGGCAAGGTCCTGCTGGCGGCGCTGCTGGTGTACGTCGGGGCGGGGCTGCTGATGCTGGTGTCGACCCGGCTGTCGATCCGGGTGATCAACCGGGTCGTCTTCCAGCTGCGTGAGGACATCCAGACCAAGCTGTCGCGGCTCCCGCTCTCCTACTTCGACCGGCAGAAGCGCGGCGAGGTGCTGAGCCGGGCCACGAACGACATCGACAACATCTCGCAGACGATGCAGCAGACGATGGGTCAGCTCATCAACTCGGTGCTGACCATCATCGGCGTACTGATCATGATGTTCTGGATCTCGCCGCTGCTCGCCCTGGTCGCGCTCGTCACGATCCCGCTGTCGGTGCTCGTCGCCGCACGGGTCGGCAAGCGGTCGCAGCCGCAGTTCGTGGCGCAGTGGAAGGTGACGGGGCGGCTCAACGCCCACATCGAGGAGATGTACACCGGCCACACCCTGGTGAAGGTCTTCGGCCGTCAGGAGGAGTCCGCGAGGGACTTCGCCGAGCAGAACGAAGCGCTGTACGAGGCAGGTTTCAAGGCCCAGTTCAACAGCGGGATCATGCAGCCGCTGATGATGTTCGTGTCGAACCTGAACTACGTGCTGGTCGCGGTCGTCGGCGGTCTGCGGGTGGCCTCGGGCGCGCTGTCGATCGGTGACGTGCAGGCGTTCATCCAGTACTCGCGGCAGTTCTCGATGCCGCTGACGCAGGTCGCGTCGATGGCGAACCTGCTGCAGTCGGGCGTCGCCTCGGCCGAGCGGGTCTTCGAACTGCTGGACGCCGAGGAGCAGTCGCCCGATCCCGAGGCCGCCGAGCGGCCGAAGGCGCTGCGCGGCAGCGTGTCGCTGGAGAAGGTGGCCTTCCGGTACGACCCGGAGAAGCCGCTGATCGAGGACCTGTCACTGAACGTGGAGCCCGGCCACACCGTCGCCATCGTCGGCCCGACCGGGGCCGGCAAGACCACGCTGGTCAATCTGCTGATGCGGTTCTACGAGGTCACGGGTGGCCGGATCACCCTGGACGGCGTGGACGTGGCGAAGATGTCACGTGACGAACTGCGCTCGGGCATAGGGATGGTGCTGCAGGACACCTGGCTGTTCGGCGGGACGATAGCGGAGAACATCGCCTACGGCGCCTCGCGCGAGGTCACCCGGGAGGAGATCGAGGAGGCGGCCCGGGCGGCCCACGCCGACCGCTTCGTGCGTACCCTGCCCGACGGCTACGACACGGTGATCGACGACGAGGGATCGGGGGTCAGCGCGGGCGAGAAGCAGCTGATCACCATCGCGCGGGCGTTCCTGTCCGACCCGGTGATCCTGGTGCTCGACGAGGCCACCAGCTCGGTGGACACCCGTACGGAGGTGCTCATCCAGAAGGCGATGGCGCGCCTGGCGCACGGCCGTACGAGCTTCGTGATCGCGCACCGGCTCTCGACGATCAGGGACGCCGACGTGATCCTGGTCATGGAGGACGGGTCGATCGTCGAACAGGGCACGCACGACGAGCTGCTGGCGGCGGAGGGCGCCTACGCCCGGCTGTACGCGGCACAGTTCGCGCAGGCGCCGGCTGCGGTCGACTGAGGGTGCCCCCGCGTCAGTCGAGGTAGCCGCGGAGCTGGTCGGCGAAGGCGTGGTCCCGCAGCTTGGCGAGGGTCCTGGACTCGATCTGGCGGATGCGTTCGCGTGTCACGCCGAAGATCCGGCCGATCTCCTCCAGGGTGCGGGGCCGCCCGTCGTCCAGGCCGTAGCGCAGCTGGACGACCTTCCGCTCGCGTTCGCCGAGGGTCGAGAGCACCGTGTCCAGGTGTTCGCGGAGCAGGAGGAAGGCCGCGGATTCGACGGGTGAGGCGGCGTCGCCGTCCTCGATGAGGTCGCCGAAGGCGACGTCGTCCTCCGCGCCGACGGGCGCGTGCAGCGAGACGGGTTCCTGGGCGAGGCGCAGGATCTCGCCCACGCGTTCGGGCGTCAGGCCGAGCTGCGCGGCGACCTCCTCGGCGGTCGGCTCGTAGCCGCGTTCCTGCAGCATGCGGCGCTGGGCGCGGACGACGCGGTTGATCAGCTCGACGACGTGGACCGGCACCCGGATGGTCCGCGCCTGGTCGGCGAGGGCCCGGGACATGGCCTGGCGGATCCACCAGGTCGCGTACGTGGAGAACTTGTAGCCCCGGGCGTAGTCGAACTTCTCGACCGCCCTGATCAGGCCGAGGTTGCCCTCCTGGACGAGGTCCAGCATGGTCAGCCCGCGGCCGACGTACCGCTTGGCGACGGAGACCACGAGGCGGAGGTTGGCCTCGATGAGACGGCGCTTCGCCATCCGGCCCATGACGACGAGCCGGTCGAGGTCGACCGCGAGCCGGGAGTCCGGGTCGGGTGTGCCGGCGAGGCGTTCCTCCGCGAACAGCCCGGCCTCCACGCACCGGGCGAGGTCGACCTCCTCCGCGGCGGTGAGCAGCGGGATCCTGCCGATCTCCCGCAGGTACTGGCGGAGGAGGTCGGAGGAGGGGCCGCCGGCTTCCGGACGGCTCCTCGCCCCGGCCGGCTCGGGGTGGTCCACCGGTTCCTCCAGGACCGGTTCCTCGCGGATCGGTTCCTCCGGCACCGCGTCGGTCGGGCCGGCCGTCTCCGGGTGGAGGGTGACCCGGTTCTGCGCGGGAATCGCCGGGACGTGCTCGGTCGTGGGCGTCACGGTCCGGGTCTGCACGGGGCGACCTCCAGGTGATCGCTGCCGGGTCGCGGGGGATGGAGGCCCGGGGCGAGCCGGCCGCGCTCCGATGAGTCAGGCACCGGACCCCAGTGTGGGGTACGACACATCGCCGCCACGAGGGGCGTGCGGTGACTTTTTGCGCCCGGCGCGCAACGGGGCGCTCATGGGCGGCGCCGGTGACCGGAGCGCGGAGCCGGTGGGGTGGAGCGCCGGTGGGTCGAGGCCGGGGCGAGGCGGGGGCCGGGGCGCGGGAACGGGGTGTGCGCGCGTGGCGGTCGGGGGGCGGTACGCAGTACCGGGCGAAGGCCCGGCGCACGGTGGCCCCCGCAGGGGCGGTGGCGCTGACGGGCCGCGCCGGGGTGGGGCGCCGGTGGTCGGGGGCGGTACGGAGCCGGGTCGTGGTGCGTGGAGCCCAGGGGGATACGTGGCGCTGATACGCAGAGGGCCTGGGGCGGGGCGCTTGGTGGTCCGGGGGCGGTACCGAGCCGGGTCCCGGTGCGCGGAGCGCAGGGGAGGCGTGGCGCCGATACGCAGAGGGCGGGGCGCCGTCCATGGTTCGGCGTGGACAGCGGGGCGGGACGGGCTGATGCTCAGAGCGCGGCGGCGCCGTGGCTCCGCAGCGACTGGGCGTACTGCTGGAGGACCCAGACCTCGTTCTGCGCGGCGGCCAGGTGTTCGGGGGCCACGTTGCTCCCGAGGCGGGCGAGGCTTCCCTGGACGTCGTTGATCCGCCGGTCGACGGCGCGCAGGCGGACCTGGACGAGCTGCATGCCCGCGTACGTCTCGTCGATGGTCTTGCCGTGGAACACCTCGACGGCGAGCTCCGTGACGAGGTTGCGCACGGTGTCGTGGGGTGCCGCGTCCAGCACGCTCGCGAGGTAGTCGCGGGTCTCGGTCATGCCCTGCTCGGCGCCGCCGGCCTCGGCGATGCACTGGCGCACCGCCGCGTACGGCGGGGCGGTGAACTCGTCGGCGCCGTAGGCGTCGAAGGCCGGGGAGACCAGGGCGGGCTTCTGCAGGGCGAGCTTGAGCAGCTCGCGCTCGGTGCGGTGGGCGGGGCTGCGGAGGTTGAGCGCCGGCCCCGACGGTGCCTTCGGGGCCTGGACCTGGTGCTGCGGAGGGCCGCCCCGCGGGGGGCCGCCCTGGGACGGGCCGCGCTCGCCCCGGTCGCGGGCCCAGCGGGCGAGCTGGCCGACCCGCTTGACGACGAACTGGGTGTCGAGGATGCCCAGCAGCCCGGCCAGCTGGACGGCGACCTCGTGCTGCGAGGAGCTGTTCTTGATACGGGCGACGACCGGCGCCGCCTCGTCGAGCGCCGCGGCCCGGCCCGCCGGGGTCTCCAGGTCGTACCGGCCGACGATCTGGCGGAGGGCGAACTCGAAGAGCGGGGTGCGGGGTTCCACCAGGTCGCGGACGGCGTCGTCGCCCTTGGCGAGGCGCAGGTCGCACGGGTCCATGTTGTCCGGGGCGATCGCGATGTACGTCTCGGCGGCGAACTTCTGGTCGTCCTCGAAGGCGCGCAGGGCGGCCTTCTGGCCGGCCGCGTCCCCGTCGAAGGTGAAGATGACGCGGGCGCTGCCGTTGTCCATCAGGAGCCGGCGCAGGATCTTGATGTGGTCGTTGCCGAACGCGGTGCCGCAGGTGGCGATGGCCGTGGTGACCCCGGCCAGGTGACAGGCCATGACGTCGGTGTAGCCCTCGACGACGACGGCCCGGCTGGCCTTGGCGATGTCCTTCTTGGCCAGGTCGATGCCGTACAGCACCTGGGACTTCTTGTAGATCGACGTCTCGGGGGTGTTGAGGTACTTCGGGCCGTTGTCGTCGTCACGGAGCTTGCGGGCGCCGAAGCCGACGATCTCGCCCGAGGTGTCGCTGATCGGCCACATCAGCCGGCCGCGGAAGCGGTCGATGGGACCGCGGCGGCCGTCCTGGGAGAGGCCGGAGCCGATGAGCTCCTTGTCGCTGAAGCCCTTGCCGCGGAGGTAGCGGGTCAGGTGGTCCCAGCCGGCGGGGCTGTAACCGACGCCGAAGTGGGCTGCCGCGTCCTGGTCGAAGCCGCGCTCGGCGAGGAACCTGCGGCCGATCTCCGCCTCGGGGCCGTTCAGCTGGTCGCGGTAGAAGTCGGCGGCCGCCTTGTGCGCCTCGATCAGCCGGATGCGTTCGCCGCGCTGGTGGGAGGGGTTGTAACCGCCCTCCTCGTACCGCAGGGTGATGCCCGCCTTGGCGGCGAGGCGCTCGACCGTCTCGGAGAAGGTGAGATGGTCGATCTTCATCACGAAGGCGATCGTGTCGCCGCCCTCCTGGCAGCCGAAGCAGTGGAAGAGCCCCTTGCCCGGGCTCACCTGGAAGGAGGGGGACTTCTCGTCGTGGAAGGGGCACAGGCCCTTGAGGTTTCCGCCGCCGGCGTTGCGCAGCTGGAGGTACTCGGACACCACGGCGTCGATCGGGACCGCGTCCCGGACCGCCTTCACGTCGTCGTCGTTGATCCTGCCTGCCACGGGTGAAGTCTACGGGTGGGGTCGGACATCCGGGACCGGCCGGCGGCGGGGCGGGCACCGGGGATGCCGGCCGGTCCGAGGGGTGGCGGGAGGCCGCGGCGGAACCGCGGAGAGGGCGTGAGGGGCGGCGTGGCCGGGTCAGAGAAGGGATTCCAGCGGCACCGACGGGTCCCCCAGCGCGTCCGGGTCGACCGGCCGGCCGGCCCGGACCAGCCCTTGGACGGTGTCGGTGACGTCCCACACGTTGACGTTCATCCCGGCGAGCACCCGGCGGTCCTTCAGCCAGAACGCGATGAACTCCCGCTTGCCGGCGTCCCCGCGGATGACGACCTGGTCGTACGAGCCGGGCGGCGCCCAGCCGGAGTACTCCAGGCCGAGGTCGTACTGGTCGGAGAAGAAGTACGGCACCCGGTCGTACGACACGTCCAGGCCGAGCATGGCCCGCGCGGCGGCGGGGCCGCTGTTCAGGGCGTTCGCCCAGTGCTCCACGCGCAGCCGGGTCCCGAACAGCGGGTGGTCGACGGAGGCGATGTCCCCGGCGGCGTAGATGTGCGGGTCGGAGGTGCGCAGGGAGGCGTCGACGGCGACGCCGCCGCCGTGCGCACGGTCGGCCGTCTCCAGTCCGGCGGCCTCGGCGAGGGCGGTGCGCGGTGCCGCGCCGATCGCGGCGAGCACGTCGTGCGCGGGGTGCTCCTCACCGTCGTCAGTGCGGGCGGCGAGGACGAGGCCGTCCTGCCCGGTGATCTCGGTCAGGCGGGCGCCGAAGTGGAAGCGGACGCCGTGCTCGGTGTGCAGATCGGTGAAGATCTGGCCGACCTCCGGGCCGATGACGTGGTGCAGCGGGGTCGGGGAGGGTTCGACGATCGTGACCTCGGCACCGTAGCCGCGGGCGGCGGCGGCGACCTCCAGGCCGATCCAGCCGCCTCCGGCGATGACCAGGTGGCCGTTGTCGCGGCCGAGCGAGGCCAGCACGTTGCGCAGCCGGTCGGCGTGGGCGAGGCGGCGCAGGTGGTGCACCCCGGCCAGGTCGGTGCCGGGGATGTCGAGGCGGCGCGGCTCGGCGCCGGTCGCGAGCAGCAGCTTGTCGTAGTGGACGACGGTGTTGTCGCCGAGCTGCACGGACCGGCCGGCCCGGTCGATGGACGTGACGACCTGCCCGAGGTGCAGTTCGATGTCGGCCCCGGCGTACCAGGCCGTCTCGTGGACGAAGACGCTGTCCCGTTCCGCCGTGCCCGCCAGGTACCCCTTGGAGAGGGGAGGCCGTTCGTACGGATGGTCACGCTCGTCGCCGATCAGGATCACCCGGCCACTGAAACCCTCCGCCCGGAGCGTCTCGGCCGCCTTCGCTCCGGCCAGTCCCCCGCCGACGATGACGAACGTGCGATGTGCGTCGACCACTTGGTGCCTCCTCGGTGCTGTGCTGCGCTGCGCCGCCACCTGCGAGCGTCCCGCACGCAGCGTGATGGCGAAAGAGGGTGTGCCACGGCCGGGTCGCACCCCGTTGGGCGTGCGGCCCGGTCAGGACCCAGTCTGCCGAACGCCGGTGAGTGTTCCGTGCAGGGTGCGTGCGGATGCGTCGGTGAGCGCGGCGATCTGGTCGACGAGGACCCGCTTGCGGGCCCGGTCGTCGGTCGCCGCCTCGAAGAGGGCCCGGAACTGGGGCTCCAGGCCCTCGGGCGCGCGGGCGGTGAGCGCGGCGGCGAGTTCGGCGATCACGATGCGCTGGTCGGCGCGGATGGCCTCCTGCTCGGCGCGCTGCATGACGTAACGGTCGGCGACCGCCTTGAGCACGGCGCACTCGTTGCGGGCCTCGGCCGGGACGACGAGCTCGGCGCCGTACCTGCCGAGGCGGCCGGGGCCGTACACCGCGTGGGTGGCGGCCTCGGCGGCGAGGCAGAACCGGCCGATGAGCTGGCTCGTCGCGTCCTTCAGGCGTGCCTGGGCGACCGCGGAGCCGTCGTAGCCGTGCGGCCACCACTCCTGGGCGACGAGCCGGTCGAGGGCGTCGGCGAGCTCCTGCGGGTCGGTGTCCACCGGGACGTACCGCCCGATGGCGACCTCCCAGATCTCCGCGCGCTCGGGCTCGGCGAAAAGGCGGTCCGGGTCGATGTGCCCGGCGTGCAGTCCGTCCTCGAAGTCGTGCACGGAGTAGGCGACGTCGTCGGACCAGTCCATGACCTGGGCCTCGAAGCACGTGCGGTTGCCGGGCGCACCGCTGCGGGCCCAGTCGAAGACCGGCAGGTCGTCCTCGTACACCCCGAACTTCGGTGAGCCCGGGTCGGTCGGGTGGGCGCCCCGGGGCCAGGGGTACTTGGTGGCGGCGTCCAGGGCGGCACGGGTCAGGTTGAGCCCGACGCTGACGAGGTCGCCGCTGCGCGGGTCGCGTACGAAACGCTTGGGCTCGAGCCGGGTCAGCAGGCGCAGCGACTGGGCGTTGCCCTCGAAGCCGCCGCAGTCCGACGCGAAGTCGTTGAGCGCCTGTTCGCCGTTGTGCCCGAAGGGCGGGTGGCCCAGGTCGTGGGCGAGGCAGGCCGTCTCGACGAGGTCGGGGTCGCAGCCGAGCGCGGCCCCCAGCTCCCGGCCGACCTGGGCGCACTCCAGGGAGTGCGTGAGCCGTGTGCGGGGGCTGGCGTCCCAGGCCAGGCCGCGGGTGCCGGGCGTGACCACCTGGGTCTTCCCGGCGAGCCTGCGCAGGGCGGCGGAGTGCAGCACGCGCGCCCGGTCGCGCTGGAAGGCGGTACGGCCCGGCCGTTTGTCGGGCTCGGTGTCCCAGCGCTCGGTGTCGCCCTTGCCGTAGGGCGAGGTGCCGTACTCCTGTGCGTCCCGGGGGGCGTGCGTACCGTCCATGTTCCCGACAGTAGCGGCCTGCCCGCGGCGGTGGGGGTCAGGCGGTGGCCAGGAGGTGCGGGCGGGTCAGGGCGCCGCGCGGGTGGGTGGCGCCGGTCAGTGCCTGGTCGTAGCGGTGCAGCAGGAGCCGCGCCATCGCCGGGTGCGCGCCGAGCGGTGCGGCGGCGACGCCGGGGGCGGCGGCGGCCGCGGCGGTCGCGAAGCGTCCCGGTGCGGTGAAGTACGAGGCGACGGCGACCCGGTGGCGGCCCCGTGCCGCGAGGGCGCGCACGGCGGCCGGCACGGTGGGCGTGGCGGCGGAGGCGTACGCCGGCAGGACGGGCACCCCGCCGAGCCGGTCGCCGAGCATGCGGGCGGTCCGGCGGGCGTCGGCGGCCGAGTCGGGGTCGCGTGACCCGGCGGCGGCGAGCACGACGGCCGCACTGCGGCTCTCCCCGTCCTCGGACCGCCAGCCGGCCTCGACCAGCCGCTCGTGGAGGGTCTCGATCAGCAGCGGGTGCGGGCCGAGTGGCGCGGCGATGCGGGTCCGCAGGGCGCCGGCCTCGGCCGCCGCGCGGGGCAGGTCGTGCCGGACGTGGTGCCCCCGGCCGAGCAGCAGCGGTACGAGCACGGCATCGCCGGTGCCGATACGGGCCAGGGTCGCCGGAAGGAGGGGCTCGTTCAGCTCGATGTGCCCCGGACGGACGTCGAGCCCGGGGCGCAGCTCCCGTACGAGGTCCAGGAGCTCCAGGACGGTGCGCAGGGCCTGCGGGTCCCGGCTGCCGTGCGCGACGGCGACCAGGGTGGGGGCGGAGGACCGGGTGACGTGCCGGGTGCGGTGCATGGGCTGCGGGTTCCGTTCCGGGAGACGAGGCCGAGCCGGTGTCCGGGCTGGGCGGTGGTACGGGCAGGAGGTGCGCCGGGCTGCCGGGGGACGCTCGAGGCTGTTCCCGTGCCGTCCCCGCCGTACGTCCAGGATGCCAGGGTGGACGTTTCCGGGCCGTTTCGCACCGGTGACGGATGTTTTCCGCCACCTCACGGGGCGCCGCCCGGCGCTGTCGGGTGGGACGGTCCAGGAGGCCGGCGAACCTTTTCCGCCTCCCCCTCGTCTCTCCGGGCGACGGACGACAGGCCAGGACGGCAGGGACAGGGGGGACGCCGCATGGGGGTGAAGGCACCGCACGCGCCGGAGCGGCCGAAGAGGCCCGCCCGCGCGGGGCTGCCGCGACCGCGGCTGCCGCGTACCCGGCGTGGGCAGCGGCGGCTGGCGCAGGGACTGATGGCGGCCTGCGTGATCGCCCTGCTGCCCGCCACCTGGCTGCACACCACGGCCGACGCCCGGGTGCGGACGACGGGCGACGCCCCGGCGCGGCAGGTCGCCGTGGTGTTCGGGGCCGGACTGTGGCAGGGCAGGCCGTCGCCCTACCTCGCCCACCGGCTGGACGCCGCGGCCGAGCTGTACCGGACCGGGAAGGTGAAGGTGGTCCTGGTCACCGGGGACAACAGCCGCGAGGAGTACGACGAGCCGGACGCCATGCGGGCCTACCTCACCGCGCACGGGGTCCCCGACGGCCGGATCGTCAGCGACTACGCCGGGTTCGACACCTGGGACTCCTGCGTCCGGGCCAAGAAGATCTTCGGGGTCGACCGGGCGGTGCTGGTGAGCCAGGGCTTCCACATCCGGCGGGCGATCGCCCTGTGCCGGTCCGCGGGGATCGACGCGTACGGGGTGGGGGTCGACGCCGTACACGATGTGACCTGGTACTACGGCGGGGCGCGGGAGGTGCTGGCGGCGGGCAAGGCGCTCCTGGACACCGTGTTCCGGCCCGACCCGCGCTTCCTGGGGCCGCGCGAGACGGGGGTGGCGGACGCCTTGACGGCCGGCGGCCTTCCCACCCCGCGGGTGCGGGACCGGTGAGCGTCGTACCTCGCTCCCCCGGCGCGGGGAGGCCCTGACCTCACGGAGTCGGGCGGCCCGGGCTGAGGGGCGCGTACCGGGGGCGTAACCGGAGGAACCGGTCCCCGTAATACCCGCCCCGCACGCTGGGCGCATGGCCCGCACCGAGACTCCCACCCACTGCCCGTACTGCGCCCTCCAGTGCGGGATGATCCTGCGCCCCGTCCCCGGCGGACCGGTGGCCGAGGTCGTGGAGCGCACCGACTTCCCCGTCAACCGGGGCGCCCTGTGCGGTAAGGGCCGCACCGCGCCCGCTGTGCTCGCCGCCGGCGTACGGCTGACCTCTCCCCTTGTACGCCGCAGGGTGGGCGGCGAACTGGAGCCGGCGGGCTGGGACGAGGCGCTGGGCCGGATCGCCGACGGGCTGCGGGGGACGCGGGACGGCCACGGGGCGGACGCCGTGGGCGTGTTCGGCGGGGGCGGGCTCACGAACGAGAAGGCGTACGCGCTCGGCAAGTTCGCCCGGGTGGTGCTCGGCACCTCGCAGATCGACTACAACGGCCGCTTCTGCATGTCCTCGGCGGCCGCCGCGCACCAGCGGGCGTTCGGGCTCGACCGGGGGCTGCCGTTCCCGCTGGAGGACATCCCCCGGACCGGGTGCGTGATCCTGGTCGGTTCGAACCTCGCCGAGACCATGCCGCCGGCCCTGCGCTATCTGACCGGACTGCGGGAGAACGGCGGCCGGCTCGTCGTCATCGACCCGCGACGGACGCGGACGGCCGAGCAGGCGGACCTGCACCTGTCCCCCCGGCCGGGCACGGATCTGGCGCTCGCGCTCGGCATGCTGCACCTGGTGGTGGCGGACGGGCGGGTGGACGAGGACTTCGTCCGTACCCGCACGAGCGGCTGGGACGAGGCCAGGGCGGGCGCGATGGCGCACTGGCCGGAGCTGGTGGAGCGCATCACCGGTGTGCCGGTTCCCCGACTGCGCGAGGCCGTCGAGCTGTTCTGCGGGGCGGAGAGCGGCATGGTCCTCACCGCACGCGGCCCCGAGCAGCAGGCGAAGGGGACGGACACCGTCGGCGCGTGGATCAACTTCGCACTCGCCACCGGCCGGGCGGGGCGCCCGCTGTCCGGGTACGGCTGCCTGACGGGCCAGGGCAACGGCCAGGGCGGCCGGGAGCACGGCCAGAAGGCCGATCAGCTGCCGGGTTACCGCAGGCTGACCGACCCCGCGGCCCGCCGCCACGTGGCCGGGGTGTGGGGCGTGGACCCCGACACGCTGCCGGGACCGGGGCGCAGCGCGTACGAGCTGCTGGACGCGCTGGGCCGGGAGGTGCGGGCGCTGCTGGTGATGGGGTCCAATCCGGTCGTCTCCGCGCCGCACGCGGGTCATGTGGAGGAGCGGCTGCGGTCGCTGGACTTCCTCGCGGTCGCCGACGTCGTGCTGTCGGAGACGGCGGCGCTGGCCGATGTGGTGCTGCCGGTGACGCAGTGGGCGGAGGAGAGCGGGACGACGACCAGTCTGGAGGGCCGGGTGCTGCTGCGGCAGCGTGCGGTCACGGCGCCCGAGGGGGTGCGCAGCGATCTGGAGGTGCTCAACGCCCTGGCGGGGCTGCTGGGGCACGGGAAGGGCTTCCCGGCCGATCCGGAGGAGGTCTTCGACGAGCTGCGGCGGGCGTCCGCGGGCGGCCCCGCCGACTACGCGGGCATCACCTACGCCAGGATCGCGGAACAGGACGGGGTGTTCTGGCCCTGCCCGGACGCGAAGCACCCCGGGACGCCGCGGCTCTTCCTGGACCGGTTCGCGACGGACGACGGGCGGGCCCGGTTCGTCCCGGTGACGCACCGGCCCGCGGCGGAGGAGACCGATGCGGAGTACCCGGTGGTGCTGACGACGGGGCGGGTGGTGTCCCAGTACCAGTCGGGGGCGCAGACGCGCAGGGTCGACGCGCTCAACGCCGCGGCGCCGGGGCCGTTCGTCGAGCTGCATCCGCGGCTCGCCGAGCGGATCGGGGTGGCCGAGGGCGACCCGGTCGCGGTCATTTCACGGCGGGGGCGCGCGCTGGCGCCGGCCCGGATCACGGTGGCGATCCGGCAGGACACCGTCTTCATGCCGTTCCACTGGCCGGGCGAGGGACGGGCCAACTCCCTGACCAATCCGGCCCTGGACCCGACCTCGCGGATGCCCGAGTTCAAGGTGTGCGCGGTGCGGGTGGAGGCCGCCGGCTGAGCCGGCCGCCTCCTGGCACGTGGGTGCCGCCGATGCGCGGGGAGCGGGGGGACGGCGAGCGGGCGCGGGCGACGCGGTCGTGGTCGCGCTCGCCGGGCGGCGGGTGGCGTAGGCGGGTGACGGCGCTGCCGGGGCGGTCACGGGGCCGGGGGCGGGGCGGTCTCCGCCGAGACCCAGGCGAGGTAGCCGGCGCTGCCGCGGACGACGGGTGTCGCGATGATCTCCGGGGTGTCGTAGTCGTGCGCCGCGAGGAGGTGCGCCTCCAGTGCGTCGTAGCGCCGTGCCGTCGTCTTGAACAGCACCTGCCACTCCTGGCTCGTCTCGACCGCGTTCTGCCACCGGTAGACCGAGCGGACCGGCGCGGAGATCTGGGCGCAGGCGGCGAACCGGCCCTCCACCGCGTCCCGCGCGAGGGCGTGGGCCTTCTCCTCGCTGTCCGTCGTGGTCAGTACGGTCAGCCATGCGGGCTCGGTCATGCCGGGTCTCCTCGGTCCTCTCGGTACGTGCACCACCGATTGTCGGCCCCGGGCGGGGACGAGCCGGCCGGGCGTCGCCGCGGAGTCGGGGAAGCGTCGACGCGTCGCATGCCCGTGCCTCGGCCGCGGCCGAGGTACGGGCCCACCGGCACGCCCTAACCTGGAGCGCATGACACGCGCCCCCTTCGATCCGTACGTGGAGTTCGACGGCCGTCCCGCGACTGCCGGTGACCTGCGGATCCCGGCTTTCAGCGGCTACGGCCACTTCACGGCGATGCAGGTCAGGGACCGTACGGTGCGGGGCCTCGGCCTGCACCTGGACCGACTGGACGCCGCGAACCAGGAGGTGTTCGGCGTGCCGCTGGACGGGGCCCGGGTGTGCGAGCTGATCGCGCACGCCCTCGACAGCACGGCGATGCGCGACGCCTCGGTCCGGGTGCACGGGTTCATGCCGCCCGGCGGGACGGCCACCACGGTCATGGTGACCGTGCGGGAGCCCGCGCGGATGTCCACCACGCCCCAGGCCCTCATGTCGGTCCCGTACGCCCGTGCCGTGCCGCACATCAAGCGCCCGGGCGAGTTCGGGCAGGTCCACTACGGCCGGTCGGCCGTGCGCGCGGGTTTCGACGAGGCGTTGCTGACCCTGCCCGGCGGTGTGGTGACCGAGGGCGCCATCACCAACATAGGCTTCCTGGACGAGGTTTCGGTGGTCTGGCCCGACGCCCCGGCACTGACCGGCATCACGATGGCGCTCCTGGAGCGCGGCCTCGCCCGTACGGACCGGGCGTCGGTGCGACGGCCGGTCACGCTGGACGGCCTCGGCGCGTACCGGGCGGCATTCGTCACCAACTCCCAGGGGATCGCGCCCGTCCACCGGATCGACGACACGGTCCTCGAGGTCGACGAGGAGCTGATGGAGTTGCTGGGACGGGTGTACGAGGAGGTTCCCGGGGACGCCGTCTGACCCCTCCCCCGCGGGAAGCACGGACTTCCGGGCGGGCAGCGTGGTTCCGGGCGCCGGAGAACGAGACTCCGTACAGGAGCATGGGCGCATGCAGATCCACATCGAAGGTTCAGAACTCCCGGGGCGCACCTGCGGGCCCGGGACCGACTTCGCCGGTTTCGACAACATCCACGTGGGTGTGCAGCGCAAGGACCGGCCCGGGGAGCTGCTCACCCCCCACCCGGGGGACGCACCCCGTGCCTCCTGGACCCTGGACTGCACGACGACGCCGGGCCCGGACGGCACACGGGTCGCCGGCCCGTACATCCAGGACCGGCTCGGCGGGCACTTCGTCTATCTCTCCTGGGGCACCGTGGACGAGGCGGGTGTGTTCACCATGTTCCGGCGCGCCAAGCTGATGATCGGCGACATCGACCCGGACGTCCTGGAGGCCGCCGCCCGGTCCGGCCATCTCACCGCTCGGCTGAGGCTGAGCGACGACAGGGGGCTGCCCCGGTGCGCCCGCGTGCGCCCGCCGGACATCACATGGTCGGCCACGGACGGGGCCTGACGGTCCGCGCCGGGTCCGGCGGGCACGACACCGCCCTCACCGGGCCCGGGGGGGAAGGGCGGGTGAGGGCGGTCGCCAGGGGACGGCGGGGGGGTGCCGTTCCCGTGGGGGGGTATCCGTCGTGTGCCCCGCCGGGGCCGGAGCATACATGTGACGCGCATCACACCGCACCGCCGGTGGTCACCCGATCGGCGCCGCGCCCCCCGAGCGGCCGGAGTCACCGCCGCGACCTGCGCCGGACGCGGCCGGACCGGTGCGGTCCGCGCACCCGCGCGGGTGAAAGCTGACGGTACGTCAGCAGGCGGGGGCCCGGGACCGGGCGTTACCTCGGAGCCAGGACACATCCGTCTGCCCGGAGGACTCCCATGCGCAGCCCTGCCCGCCTCGCGACCGGTACCGCCGCCGCGGCCCTCACCGCCGCCGTGCTCGGTCTCGCCGCCACCGCCACCGTCGCCCCGTCCGCGTACGCCGACGACGCCGGGCGGCTGGAGTTCGCTCCGGCGACGGCCCCGCCGGGCGCTCAGGTCACCGTGAACACCGGCGCCTGCGGCGCCGACGGCTCGGGGTTCGGTGACGCGGCCGAACTGGAGGCCGGGGAGTTCGAGCTGGAGCCCCTGTCCGGGGCGGGGGCGACCGGCCGGTTCACCGTGCCGGCGGAGGCCGAACCGGGGACGTACGCCGTCGGGGTCTTCTGCGACAACGGCGACGAGGCGTCCGGGGAGTTCCAGGTGACGGCCGCCTCCTCGGCGGCGGCTGCCGGGGCGTCCTCCGGGGGCTCTTCGGCGGGCTCCTCCGCCTGGCCGAAAGCGCCCGCCGAGCGGGAACCGGGCGCCGGGAAGAAGCCGGAGCCCGGGACCGGGACGGGGACGGGGACCGAGCCGGAGCCGGGCCTGGGGGTCAGGCCCGAGCCCGCCACCCCGTCCGAGGCATGGCCGGACCGCCCTTCCGGGCACGTCAGCGCGGGGGTCGGCGGCAGCGTCGGTCCCGGAACCACGCGCATCGCCGCCGGGGCCGGTGTCCTCTGCGCGGCCGCCGTCGCCGGCGCCTGCCTGGTGCGGCGCCGTGCGCACGGCGCGCAGGACGGCTGACGCGGCACGCCGGGGACGCCACCCGTGAACGAGACGACACGGACGGCCCTGCGGGCCAGGGCCTGGCTGGTGGGCATCACCGCACTCTGCGGCCTCTGGCTGGTCCAGAACGGAGCGGCCACCCGCACCGACCCGCCGCGGCCGGCCGCGGCCGAGGCCTTCGCCGCCGGTCCGCCGCCACGGGTGGCCGCCACCGCACCCCTGCCACGCTCCGAACCGGTCCGCATCCGGATCCCGCGCATCGGCGTGGACGCGCCCATGACACGGCTGGGGCTGCGTGCGGACGGCAGCCTGGAGGTACCGCCCGCCCGGGACCGCAACCTCGCGGGCTGGTTCGCGAAGGGGACCCCGCCGGGCGCGAAGGGCACCGCGATCGTCGCCGGTCATGTCGACAACGCCCAGGGGCCGTCCGTCTTCTACGCCCTCGGCTCCCTGAAGAAGGGCGACCGCGTCGAGATCGGACGGGGGGACGGCCGCACCGCCGTCTTCGCCGTCGACGCGGTCGAGGTGTACGCGAACGACGACTTCCCCGACCGGCGGGTCTACGGCCCCTCGCCGGACGCCTCGCTGCGGCTGATCACCTGCGGTGGGGCTTTCAGCCGGACGACCGGCTACCAGGGCAACGTGGTGGCGTACGCCCACCTCACCGGGGTGCGGTGATCAGCCGGTCCACTGGTCGAAGCCGAGCTTGGCGACGAGCGAGAGGACGACGACCAGCAGCACCCCCCGGACGAAGCCGCTGCCCTTCCGGAGCGCCATGTGCGCTCCCGCCATGCCGCCCGCGAGATTGAACACGGCCATCAGTGCGGCGAGCTGCCAGAGCACGGTGCCCTGGTAGGCGAACATCGCCAGGGCGCCGGCGTTGGTGCACACGTTCACTATCTTGGCGTTGGCGGACGCGGTGACCAGGTCGAGGCGGAGCACCGCGGTCAGCGCCAGCACCAGGAAGGTGCCGGTGCCGGGACCGAACAGCCCGTCGTAGAAGCCGATTCCCCCGCCGACCAGCACGATGGCGGTGACCGTGCGGGCCCGGGTGAGCTCTCCCCCCTCCCCGGCACCGGGCACCGCCGCGCCGAACGACGGACGCAGGAGCACGAAGGCCGCCACGCCGAGCAGCACGACCATGATCACCGGGCGCAGCACCTCGCTGCTGATCCCGGCGGCGAAGAAGGCGCCGGTCATCGACCCGGCCAGCGCCGTCAGCCCGATCCGCACGGCGGTGCCGACCTGGACGGGAGCCTTGCGGACGTAGGTGACGGCCGCGCCCGTGGTGCCGACCACGGCGACCGCCTTGTTCGTCCCGAGCACCTGGGCCGCCGGGACGTGCGGCAGGCCCAGCAGCAGCGCGGGCAGCAGGAGGAGCCCCCCGCCGCCCACCACCGCGTCGATCCAGCCGGCCGCCGCCGCGGCCAGGCACAGGAGGACAAGGGTGGTCAGCGTTATCTCGGGCATGCCCGGACCCTAAGCAGGCGGCCGAGGCCCCGTCCAACCGGCCGCCCCGCCCTCACAGGGAGCGGGCCGGCGTGCTGAGCGCACGGTTCCTCCGGGGAAACAGCGGGGATGCGGTCGGGAAACACCGGCCCCGCAGTCTCTTCTCCATGAGGACACGGAGCGGGAACGCGGAGCGGGTGGTGGTGATCGGCGCCGGGATGGCGGGCGCGCGGCTCGCCGCCCGGGTCCCCGGTGTCACCGTCGTCGGCGAGGAGGAGCACGCGCCGTACAACAGGGTGCTCCTGGCCGAGGTGCTCGCCGGCCGGTACGGGCCGGACGTCATCGCCCTGCCGTCCGCCGAGGTACGGCGGGGCGTGCGGGTCGTCCGGATCGACCGGGCCGAGCGGCTCGTGCACTGCGACGACGGCGGCGTCATCGGCTACGGGCGCCTCGTGCTGGCCACCGGCTCCAACCCGGTGCTGCCACCGCTGCGCGGTCCGGGACGCACCCTGCCGGACGGCGTACATCCCTTCCGCACCCTCGACGACTGCCTGGCGCTGGGCGCGGTCGTACGCCCCGGCGTGCGCGCCGTCGTGATCGGCGGTGGGCTCCTCGGGGTCTCGGCCGCACGCGCCCTGGCCGAACGCGGCGCCCACGTGGTGCTGGCCCAGCAGGGCGAGCACCTCATGGAGCGTCAGCTGGACGCCGAGGCGGCCGGGATGCTGCGGAGCCACCTGGAGGCCCTCGGGGTCGAGGTGCACACGGAGTGCCGGGTGCGGGGGCTGCGCTGTACCGACGGGGCCGCACCGGCGGTGCGGGCCGTGGAACTGGCCGACGGCTACGAGCTGGAGGCCGGGATCGCGGTGCTGGCCTGCGGGGTCCGCCCGAGGACCGGTCTGGCGCAGGCCGCCGGTCTCGACGTCCGCAAGGGCGTCGTCGTCGATGACGAGCTGCGCACCTCGGACCCGTACATCCACGCGGTCGGCGACTGCGCCGAGCACAGCGGCACCGTGTACGGACTGGCGGGGGCCGCGCTGGAACAGGCGGACGTGCTGGCCGAGGTGCTGGCCGGAGGGACCGCCCGCTACGGGGGCACCCGGGCCCTCACCCGTCTGACGCTCCGCTCCCCCGCCGCCCCCACCGTCGCCGCCGGCGCTCCCGGGGCGCTCGACCTGGCCGCCTTCGGCGACTCCCGCCCCCTGCCCGGCGACGACGTGGTCCGGCTGGCGGACGCCACCCGGGGCGCGTACCGCACGGTCGTGGTCCGCGGTGACCGGCTGGCCGGCGGGGTGCTGTTCGGCGACCTCGCCGCGGTCGGCACCCTCGCCCGGACCTGGCAGGACGACGAACCGCTCCCCGCCGACACGTCCCTGCTCCACCTGCTCACCAACGACGGAGGCTTCTGATGCCGGTGCCCACCCCCCCGACCGCCCCCACCGCGGGCGTGCCGACGATCGTGGTCGTCGGGCACGGCATGGTCGGCCAGCGGTTCCTGGAGGCGCTCGCGGACCGCGGGCTGACCGCGGCGGCGGGCACGGCCCGGGTCGTCGTGCTCTGCGAGGAGCCCCGCCCCGCCTACGACCGCGTCCGGCTGACCTCGTACTTCTCCGGGCGGACGCCGGAGGAACTCGCCCTCGCCGAGCCGGACTTCATGGCCCGTCACGGCATCGAGCTGCGCGTCGGCGACCCGGCGGAGAGCGTCGACCGTCAGGCACGCACCGTCACCGCGCGTTCCGGGGAGACGTTCTCCTACGACACGCTGGTCCTGGCCACCGGCTCGTACCCGTTCGTCCCCCCGGTCCCCGGCAAGGACGCCGAGGGCTGCTTCGTCTACCGCACCGTCGAGGACCTCCTCGCGATCGAGGAGTACGCGAAGGGCGCGACGACCGGCGCGGTGGTCGGGGGCGGGCTGCTCGGGCTGGAGGCCGCCGGCGCGCTCAAGGGCCTCGGGCTCGCGACGCACGTCGTGGAGTTCGCCCCCCGGCTGATGCCGGTCCAGGTCGACGAGGGCGGCGGAGCCGCGCTGCTGCGCACGATCGAGGACATGGGCCTCTCCGTCCACACCGGCGTCGGCACCCAGGAGATCACCGCGGACGACGACGGCCGGGTGACCGGGATGTCGCTGTCCGACGGCTCCTCGCTCGCCACCGACCTCGTCGTCTTCTCCGCCGGCGTACGCCCCCGCGACCAGCTGGCCCGCGACTGCGGTCTCGCGGTGGGGCCGCGCGGCGGCATCGTCGTCGACGAGCAGTGCCGCACCTCCGACGGCGACGTCTTCGCGATCGGTGAGTGCGCGCTGGCCTCGGACGGCCGGGTGTACGGCCTGGTGGCGCCGGGCTACGAGATGGCGCAGGTGGCCGCCGGGGTGATCGCGGGACAGGCGGGAGCGTTCACCGGCGCCGACCTGTCGACGAAGCTGAAGCTGCTCGGTGTGGACGTCGCCTCGTTCGGTGACGCGCACGGCGCGGCCGAGGGCTGCCTGGACGTCGTCTACGCGGACTCCCGCTCGGGGGTCTACAAGAAGCTGGTGATCGGCCGGGACGGCACGCTGCTCGGCGGGGTCCTGGTCGGGGACGCCGACCAGTACGGCACGCTGCGGCCGATGACCGGCAGGGTCCTGCCGGTGGCACCGGAGCAGCTGGTGCTCCCGGCCGGTGCGGGCGCCCCCGTCGCCCTCGGGCCGTCCTCGCTGCCGGACGAGGCCGTGATCTGTTCCTGCCACAACGTGAGCAAGGGGGCGATCTGCGAGCACACCACGCTGCCCGAGGTGAAGAAGTGCACCAAGGCGGGCACCGGCTGCGGGAGTTGCCTGAAGGTCATCGGCCAGTTGCTGCCGCAGCCCGAGGACCAGGGGCTGTGCGGCTGCTTCGCGTACACCCGCACCGAGCTGTACGAGATCGTCCGCACCCTGGGGGTCACGACGTACGCCGGGCTGCTGGACTCGCACGGTCGCGACACGGCCAGGGGCGGGGACGGCTGCGAGGTCTGCAAGCCGACGGTCGGCTCGATCATCGCCTCGCTGGCGCCGACGGTCGGTGCGAGCGGCTACGTCCTGGACGGCGAACAGGCGGCGCTGCAGGACACCAACGACCATTTCCTGGCCAACCTCCAGCGCAACGGCTCCTACTCGATCGTGCCGCGCATCCCGGGCGGAGAGATCACCCCGGAGAAGCTGATCGTGATCGGCGAGGTGGCCCGGGACTTCGGCCTCTACACGAAGATCACCGGGGGCCAGCGGATCGACCTGTTCGGCGCCCGCGTGGACCAGCTGCCGCTGATCTGGACCCGGCTGGTCGACGCGGGCTTCGAATCGGGGCACGCGTACGGGAAGTCGCTGCGGACGGTCAAGTCCTGCGTGGGGAGCACCTGGTGCCGCTACGGCGTGCAGGACTCGGTGAAGATGGCCATCGACCTGGAGTTGCGCTACCGGGGACTGCGCTCCCCGCACAAGCTGAAGTCGGCGGTCTCCGGCTGCGCCCGGGAGTGCGCGGAGGCCCGCGGCAAGGACTTCGGGATCATCGCCACCGCCCAGGGCTGGAATCTGTACGTCGGCGGCAACGGCGGCGCCACCCCGCGCCACGCGGACCTGCTGGCCCAGGACCTCTCCGACGCCGAACTGGTGCGGCTCGTCGACAGGTTCCTGATGTTCTACATCCGTACGGCGGACCGCCTGGAGCGCACCTCGACCTGGCTGGACCGGATCGAGGGCGGCCTGGAGCACGTTCGGGACGTCGTCGTCCACGACTCCCTGGGGCTCTGCGACGAACTGGAGCGGCTGATGGCCGACCACGTCGCCGGCTACCGCGACGAGTGGGCCGAGACCGTCAACGATCCCGAACGGCTCCGCCGCTTCGTCACCTTCGTCAACGCCCCCGACGCACCCGACCCCTCGGTCAAGTTCGTCCCCGAGCGCGACCAGGTCAAGCCCGACCTGGACATCCTCGCGGGCCCCGTGCTGGCCGTCCGCACTCTCGAAGGGACTCCCTCCTGATGACGACCCGGACCATGGACACCGTGCAGGACACCCGGACGATCCAGCTGTCGGACGGAGCGGACTGGCTCACGGTCTGCGACCGCGCCCTGCTGACCCCGGGCCGCGGGGTGGCCGCCCTCCTCCCGGACGGCCGGCAGGTCGCGCTGTTCGTGGACCGGGCGGGCCGCACGTACGCGATCGACAACCGCGACCCGTTCACGGGCGCCTACGTCCTCTCGCGGGGGCTCGTCGGCTCCGCGGCGGGCCGGCCGTTCGTCGCCTCCCCGCTGCTGAAGCAGCGGTTCGACCTGGAGACCGGGGCCTGCCTGGACGACGACGAGGTCACCGTGCCGGTCTTCGCGGTCCGCGCGCACTGATCACGTACCGTTCACCCTTCATTGACGCTCCGTCAACCACCGGCCTCTACTGTCCTGACGTTCGACCCGCCGGGCCGACCGGACCGGCGGGCCCGCACGTCACCCGTGGAGTGATCGTGGAACGTCGGACCTTCTTGCGCACAGCGGTGATCGGCAGTTCGGCGGCGGCCTTCGGCGGCACTCTCTGGCGGGGTGCCGCCGTCGCCGCTCCGGCCCAGCCGGCCACCGGCCCCTACGGCGTCCTGCAGGCGGCGAACGCCGACGGCATCCTGCTGCCGAGCGGCTTCACCAGCCGCGTCGTCGCCCGCTCGGGGAAGACCGTCCCCGGCACCTCGTACGCCTGGCACAGCGCACCCGACGGGGGCGCGACGTTCACCGACGGCAACGGCTGGATCTACGTCTCCAACGCGGAGGTGTCCTCGGGCAGCGGCGGCGGGGCGAGCGCGGTGCGCTTCGACTCCTCCGGGACGGTCACCTCGGCCTACCGGATCCTGTCCGGCACGAACAACAACTGCGCGGGCGGACGCACCCCGTGGAACACCTGGCTCTCCTGCGAGGAGGTCAGCCGCGGCTTCGTGTACGAGACCGACCCGTGGGGGGTGAACGCCGCCGTGCAGCGGCCCGCGCTGGGGCGTTTCAAGCACGAGGCGGCGGCCGCGGACCCCGACCACGGCTACGTCTACCTCACCGAGGACGAGACGGACGGCCGGTTCTACCGTTTCCGCCCCGCCACGTGGGGCGACCTCTCCTCCGGCATCCTCCAGGTGCTGGTGGCGGGCACCGGAACCTCGGGCCCGGTGACCTGGGCGACCGTCCCCGACCCGGACGGCTCCCCCACCCAGACCCGCTACCAGGTGTCCGGCGCCAAGGTCTTCGACGGCGGCGAGGGCTGCTTCTACGCGGCCGGCACCTGCTGGTTCACCACCAAGGGGGACAACAGGGTGTGGGCGTACGACGCGAACACGTCCTCCCTGTCGCTCGCCTACGACGACTCGCTGGTCACCGGCGGCACCGCACCGCTCACGGGCGTCGACAACGTCACCAGGTCCGCCTCGGGCGACCTGTACGTGGCCGAGGACGGCGGCACCATGGAGATCTGCCTGATCACACCGGACGACACCGTCGCACCGTTCCTGCGGATCAGCGGCCAGTCGGGGTCGGAGATCACCGGGCCCGCCTTCTCCCCGGACGGGAAGCGGCTCTACTTCTCCTCGCAGCGCGGGACGAGCGGCAGCTCCTCGGGGGGCATCACCTACGAGGTCACCGGGCCGTTCCGCGGCTGACCCGGCCCGCGGCCGGGGGGACGCCGGGGCAGCGGCGGCGCGCCGCTGCCCTCGCGACGGTCAGGCCTGACCGCCGGCCTCGACGGCGGCCGGGTCCATCCACACGACCTCCCAGATGTGGTGGTCCGGGTCCTGGAACGACCGGCCGTACATGAACCCCTCGTCCATCGGGTCGTTGGCGGGGAACCCGCCCGCGGCGAGGGCGGCGTCCGCCATCTCGTCGACCTGGGCACGGCTGTCCGCGCTCAGCGCGATGAGCACCTCGGTCGACCTGCCGGCGTCGGCGATCTCCTTCTTGGTGAAGTCCTTGAAGCGCGACTCGCCGATGAGCATGGCGAAGATGGTGTCGCTGATGACCAGACAGGCCGTGCTCTCGTCAGTCAACTTGACCCGGCCCTGGAGGGCCGGGCTTGGAGGTAGCGCCCAACTGGCTGCTGGGTTGGCCCCTCCGTCCAGACACCCCTATGGGGTGGCAGGGACGCGTGACTCACGCCCCGCGGTCCACACCGTCTCGCCCTTGCGGCCGATGTTGTGGGACGCGTTGTCGTCCGCGTGCATGAGGGCCCCGCAGGACCGGCAGGCGAACGTCGCTTGTGACTGGCGGTTGCGCCGGTCGATGTAACCGCACTCGGATGATCTATGTCGCCATGCTGGTAGCCAAACCCCGATATCCGCAGGGGTCGTACGGTCGTCCACACCCTCCATGCTCATTTGGTCTTCACACCCGAGTACCGGCGCGGGCCGTTCACGGACGAGATCCTGCGCCGCTGCGAGGAGGTCATGCGCGACGTATGCGCAGACTTCGGAACGGAACTGGTCGAGTTCAAAAACACGTCCCGGCCGGCCCTCCCGGTCACGCCGGCACGAGCGGCGCCCCTCCCCTGAGCAGCGAGGCGCCCAGCGGGGTCAGCGTGTGCAGGACCGAGCTGCCGTGGCGCAGGGTGAGGACGAGGCCGGCCTCGCGCAGCACGCAGGCGTGCTGACTCGCCGAGGCCAGGGAGACCCCCGCCCTGCGGGACAGCTCGCTCGTGGTGCAGCCGTCGCCGATCGCCGTGAGGACGGCGGAACGGGTGTGGCCCACGAGACGGCCGAGCCACGGTCCGGGCTCGGCGAACACCGGGGCAGCGGGATGGGTGACCGGGTAGACGAGGACGGGCGGGAGCCGCGGGTCGCGGTAGACGACGGGCGTACCCCGGCAGAAGAACGAGGGCTGCAGCAGGAGTCCCCGGCCGTCCAGACGCAGATCGCGGTCGACCGGGTAGTCCGCCTCCAGCACGGGCGCACGCCAGCGGATCGTGGACGGGAGGGTGGCGAGAAGTTCGTCCGCGCCGCCGTCCAGCAGGGCACGGCCCCGCAGGGCGCGGTCCGCCTCGACGCTCGCCCGGATGTGCGGCCAGTACGGTGCGACCGCGGCGCGGTGGTAGCCGCGCAGAGCGGTGACGAGGCGGGCCAGCGGTTCCGTACGGCCTTCGGCGAGCGCGGCCGGCAGGGCGGCGGGCGAGCGCCCGCCCCGCGACGACCGATGCGCCGGGGCCCGGTCACCGGCCAGCAGCGCCATCTCGTCACGGAGACGGTCCTGGGGGGTTTCGCGCAGCGCCTCCGTTCCCGCGTCCAGACCGAATGGCTCGACGCCTTCCCGGGAAGGCGTCAGGAAGTCGGGGAAATAACCGCGGACGGGGACCACCGCCGACAGCAGACGTGCTTCACCATTCAACCGCGCACGGGTTTCCGTCCGCCATTTCCCGAACACCGTGGAACCCCGCCGGTCCCTGAGCCGGTGGAAACTCAGAATGGTTTCCCACATTGCGTCCGGCCTGGTGGCCATACGCACTCTGGACAGGTCCACCCCGGACACATGGATACGCAGCACCGAACCCCCACCTGTTGCAACAGCAATCGCCCCCATCAAAGGGTATACACGCGGTCACAGCAGGTCACCACGGGGTTTCGGCCACAGTTGAAACGTCTCGCCCGCATCCTCGTCACCGGAAAAGCTGTACGACGTCGGGTGCGCATCCGGCACGACCGAAAGGGCGGGTGAGGGCCGTGGGGGGCTTCGCCCGTCCGGCGGCGGTGGTGACCGGTGCGGCTCCGCACCCGGCGGGGGTGAGCCGGGTGCGGTCCATGGGTGGGGATCCATGGACCGCACCCCGGTCCGCCCGGCCCGTTATTTGCGCACCGAACGAGGAAAGAAAGAAAACAGAACGGTTCGCAATTCAATTGACGAAGCGGCGGCACCCCCGCACAGGGTGCCGCCGCTTCCGGGTGGTCCGGGTCCGCCGCCGGACGGTGAGGGTGGGCATGTCCGACGGCGGCCCCGGAGGTCGTGCGGCCGTGTCCCGGCCGCGTTCTCAGGCGCTGTCGCTGCCCTTCGGTCCGGCGGCGGCCCGGCCCGCCTCGAGCCGCGCGACCGGAATGCGGAACGGCGAGCAGGAGACGTAGTCGAGGCCGACCTCGTGGAAGAAGTGCACGGACTCCGGGTCCCCGCCGTGCTCGCCGCAGACTCCGAGTTTGAGGTCCGGGCGGGTGGCCCGGCCCGCCTCCACGGCGCTGCGCACGAGCGAGCCGACGCCGTCCTTGTCGATCGTCTCGAACGGCGACACCCCGAAGATGCCCTTCTCCAGGTACGCGGTGAAGAACGAGGCCTCCACGTCGTCGCGGGAGAAGCCCCAGACCGTCTGGGTGAGGTCGTTCGTGCCGAAGGAGAAGAACTGCGCCGCCTCGGCGATCTGACCGGCGGTCAGCGCGGCCCGCGGCAGCTCGATCATCGTGCCGATGGTCAGCTTCAGTCCGGTGCCGGTGGCGGCCTCGACCTCGGCGATGACCCGGTCGGCCTCCTCGCGGACGATCTCCAGCTCCTGGACGGTGCCGACGAGCGGGATCATGATCTCGGCCCGCGGGTCGCCCTTGGCGTTCTTGCGGTGCGCCGCGGCCTCGGCGATCGCCCGGACCTGCATCGCGAACAGGCCGGGGATGACCAGGCCGAGGCGCACTCCGCGCAGGCCGAGCATCGGGTTCTGCTCGTGCAGTTTGTGCACGGCCTGCAGCAGGCGCAGGTCGTTCTCGTTGGCGTCCTTGCGGGACTCGGCGAGGGCGACCCGCACGGAGAGCTCCGTGATGTCGGGCAGGAACTCGTGCAGCGGCGGATCGAGCAGACGCACGGTGACGGGCAGCCCGTCCATCGACTCGAACAGCTCGATGAAGTCGGCCCTCTGGAGCGGCAGCAGAGCGGCCAGGGCCGCCTCACGCTCGTCGTCGGTGTCGGCCAGGATCAGCTTCTCGACCATCTCGCGGCGCTCGCCGAGGAACATGTGCTCGGTGCGGCACAGGCCGATGCCCTGCGCGCCGAAGCGGCGGGCCCGCAGGGCGTCCTCGGCGCTGTCCGCGTTGGCCCGTACGCGCAGGCGGCGCACCCGGTCCGCGTAGGCCATGATCCGGTGCACGGCGGCGACGAGTTCGTCCGCGTCGTCGGCGCCGGCGTGCATGCGTCCCTCGAAGTACTCGACGACCGGGGACGGTACGACGGGCACCTCCCCGAGGTACACCTTGCCGGTGGAGCCGTCGACGGAGACGAGGTCGCCCTCCTCCACGACGGTGGTGCCGACCGTCAGCCGGCGGCGCTTGGTGTCGACCTCGATCTCCTCGGCGCCGCAGACACAGGTCTTGCCCATGCCGCGGGCGACGACGGCGGCGTGCGAGGTCTTGCCGCCACGCGAGGTGAGGATGCCCTCGGCGGCGATCATGCCGTCCAGGTCGTCGGGGTTGGTCTCCCGGCGGATGAGGATGACCTTCTCGCCGGACCGCGACCACTTGACGGCGGTGTACGAGTCGAAGACGGCCTTGCCGACGGCCGCGCCCGGCGAGGCGGCGATACCGCGGCCCAGCAGGACGGTGGTGGCCTGGTCGTCGAAGCGCGGGAACATGAGCTGTGCGAGCTGGGCGCCGTTGACCCGCTGCAGGGCCTCGGCCTCGTCGATGAGGCCCTGGTCGACGAGTTGGGTGGCGATCCGGAAGGCGGCGCCCGCCGTGCGCTTGCCGACCCGGGTCTGGAGCATCCAGAGGTGGCCGCGCTCGATGGTGAACTCGATGTCGCAGAGATCCTTGTAGTGGGTCTCCAGCGTCTCCATGATCTTCATCAGCTGGTCGTACGACGCCTTGTCGATCGACTCCAGATCGGCGAGCGGCACGGTGTTGCGGATGCCCGCGACGACGTCCTCGCCCTGCGCGTTCTGCAGGTAGTCGCCGTAGACCCCCTGGTGGCCGCTGGCCGGGTCCCGGGTGAAGGCGACGCCCGTACCCGAGTCGGGGCCGAGGTTGCCGAAGACCATCGAGCAGACGTTGACGGCCGTGCCGAGGTCGCCGGGAATGCGCTCCTGGCGGCGGTAGAGCTTGGCCCGGTCGGTGTTCCACGAGTCGAAGACCGCCTTTATGGCCAGGTCCATCTGCTCGCGCGGGTCCTGCGGGAAGTCGCGTCCGGCATCCCTGCTGACGATCTTCTTGAACTGCTTGACGAGCTTCTTCAGGTCGGCGGCGTCGAGGTCCACGTCGACGGTGACACCCTTGGCCTGCTTCGCCGCCTCCAGCGCCTCCTCGAAGAGGTCGCCGTCGACCCCGAGGACGGTCTTGCCGAACATCTGGATGAGCCGGCGGTAGGAGTCCCAGGCGAAACGCTCGTCGCCGGCCTGCTCGGCCAGTCCGACGACCGAGGCGTCGGAGAGGCCGATGTTGAGAACGGTGTCCATCATGCCGGGCATGGAGAACTTCGCGCCCGAGCGGACGGAGACGAGCAGCGGGTCGTCGGCCTGGCCGAGGCTCTTGCCCATCCGCTTCTCGAGCGCCCCGAGGTGCGCGCTGACCTCGTCGCGCAGCGCGGACGGTTCGTCCCCGCTGTCGAGGTAGACCTTGCACGCCTCGGTGGTGATGGTGAAGCCGGGAGGGACCGGCAGTCCGAGGTTGGTCATCTCGGCGAGGTTGGCGCCCTTGCCACCCAGAAGATCCTTCAGATCCTTGTTGCCCTCGGTGAAGTCGTAGACGAACTTCTGGGGGTCTTTGTTTTCCGACACGGGTCTCGACTCCTCGAGGACGCGGTGGCTGCCCTGACGGCGAGGAACATACCCAGATCGAAGGTGTCTGGGTACGCCCACGTGCGGGTCATGAGGTTCCAACCACCCGTCCGCCAGCAGATCCAAAGTGACGCGGCGATCAGGGGTCACCACCTCGTTCGTTCACCTCTTGAAGGATTCATGACGCACTGTGCATACCCACGCCCCCTTCCGAGCACGGAGAGCAGCGATCGCGTCGATCGATCAAAATGCAGACCCCTGGCACCCAGTGCCATCATTTGAGTAATACAGCAACCATAAGGGCGCTCATCTGAGCAAACCCAGCCTCAAGGGTGGCGAGAATCACTCCGCCCCTTCCGCTCAGATGTCACGATCCGGACGCCCTGCGGCCACATTTCGGTCACTCAGGGGTACACCAGCATGGGCGGAGCGTGACGATTCGGAGCTGGCGGCGGTAGACCCCCTCGCACACACCGCCGAAACGCAAGCGCGACACGCAAAAGTCCCGCTCATATGAGCGGGACATCGTGAGGGCACTCGGTGCCCAGGAGGCCTCAGCCGCCCGAGGTGTCCAGTTCCGCCTCGGCACCCACACCCGCGCAGTCGTAGGGGTCCTTGAGCCAGCCGTCGGGCAGGGCCACCCGGTTGTTGCCGGAAGTGCGCCCGCGGGGGCCGTCCGCCCCCTCCGGCCACGGCTGGGAGAGGTCCAGCTCCCGCAGCTGGCCGTCCAGCTCCTCCAGCGAGGAGGTGACCGCGAGCTTCCTGCGCATCTCGGAACCCACCGCGAAGCCCTTGAGGTACCAGGCCACGTGTTTGCGGAAGTCGATCACGCCCCGGCTCTCGTCGCCGATCCACTCCCCCAGCAGCGTCGCGTGCCGCACCATGACGTCGGCGACCTCCCGCAGGGTGGGCGCCTGCCGGGTGCCCGTCCCCTCGAACGCGCTGACCAGGTCCGCGAAGAGCCAGGGCCGTCCCAGGCAGCCGCGGCCGACGACCACGCCGTCGCAGCCCGTCTCGCGCATCATCCGCAGGGCGTCGTCCGCGCACCAGATGTCGCCGTTGCCGAGGACGGGGATCTCGGGCACGTGCTCCTTGAGGCGGGCGATGGCGTCCCAGTCCGCGGTGCCGCCGTAGTGCTGGGCGGTGGTCCTGCCGTGCAGGGCGACCGCCGTGATGCCTTCCTCGACGGCGATGCGGCCGGCGTCGAGGTACGTCGTGTGGTCGTCGTCGATGCCCTTGCGCATCTTGATGGTGACCGGGAGATCGCCCGCGTGGGCCACGGCCTCACGGAGGATGGCGCGCAGCAGCGGCCGCTTGTACGGAAGCGCGGAACCGCCGCCCTTACGGGTCACCTTGGGGACCGGGCAGCCGAAGTTCAGGTCGATGTGGTCGGCGAGGTCCTCGTCCACGATCATGCGGACCGCCTTGCCGACGGTGACCGGGTCCACTCCGTACAGCTGGATGGAGCGCGGGGTCTCGCTCGCGTCGAAGTGGATGAGCTGCATGGTCTTCTCGTTGCGCTCGACCAGCGCCCGGGTGGTGATCATCTCGCTGACGAACAGCCCCTTGCCGCCGGAGAACTCACGGCACAGGGTGCGGAACGGGGCGTTGGTGATGCCGGCCATGGGGGCGAGCACGACCGGCGGCCGCACGGCGTGCGGGCCGATCGTGAGCAGCGGGAGAGCGGGGGCGAGCGTGGTCATTCCCCCATTGTCGCGCACCCCGGCCGCAGCCCGGTCGGCGAGCGGCCTCCGGAGGACAGCGGCCCCCGGCCGGGACGCCGGCCCCGGGTCAGGCGCGGTCCCGGGCGAGCGCCGACTCCGTCAGGCGCTCCACCCCCCGGCGGGACTCTTCGTCGGCGGGGACGTACGACACCAGGCGCGGGCCCGTCGAGGGGCCGAGCCACAGGTCGGTGTGGTCGAGCCGGAGCAGCCCCACCTCGGCGTTACGGAAGAGTTTGGTCCCGTTGGCGGGGCCCACGACCGCGTGCCGGGCCCAGACCTCACGGAACTCCGGCGAGGCCGCTTCCAGACGGGCCAGGAGCGTCTTCCACGCGGGCTCGGCCAGGTGCTCCGCCATGGCGCCGCGGAACTTCGCCGCCATCACCCGGTGCGTGCCCGGCAGGTCGACGAGCGCGGCAGGCCGCTCTGGCGCTGGGCGTCGCGACGCTCGGCACGCTGTTCCTGTCGCTGGCGTCGGGGCAGGGGATGCGGGACGCCCTGGCCGTGACGCTGCTGGTGCAGCTGGCGGCCGTCGTGCTGACGACCCTGCTGAGCCTGCGGCTGCCCCGCTCGGTGGGATGAGCGGGAAGACGGGCGCGGCCCGGAACACCGAGGTGGTCCGGGCCGCGCTCGTACGGGTGGTGCGAGGAGGTCAGCTCTCGGCCGGTGCGTCCTGCGCCGGTGCGGCCTCGGCGGCCCGCTCACGCATCTTGCGTACGAGCTCCTGCTTCTTGTCCTCGGCGGCCTTGCGGTCGGCTGTGCGGGCGGGGCCCGCACCCTGCTGTTCGGCGCGGGACAGCTTCTTGCGCTGTCCGCCCACACCGAGAAGGTTGTTGCGGCTCTTGGCCACGGGGTTCTCCCATTCGTGGTGAGACGTGAGGTCCGACGTGATCGGGGACCGGGAATCGAATCGATGGGCGACGGGCGTTCGGGCCCGTCGCGCGCTCACTCGTAGATCTGGAAGAACGAATACATACCCAGAAGGTACCCCGCCTGCCGGTGCGCCTCATCCGGTTTTCCGCCGCCGCCGGTCCCGGCCTCCCCGCCGGCGCGCCGCTCCCCCGCTCAGGCCGTCGGGTCGACCGTCGCCCGGTGGGCGTCGGTCAGGTGCTCCTCGGCCTCCGGCCAGGGCAGGAACTACGCCGCTCCACGCCGGTCGCAGGTGTCGCAGGCCGGCTGCCGCCGCACCCCCGGCCTCCTCACGTGCACGACGTGTGCACGACCGCGCCGGTCCCGTCTCGTGACCGTGCTCGTGGTCCTGGACGGCATCCCGGCCCCCTGGGGACGGGGTGCGCCCGGTGTGCCCGGAGCCCCCGTTTCCCGGTGGGGAAACGGGGGCTCCGGTACGCGGCGGGGCGGTCAGCAGCCCAGCAGGCGGGAGCCGAGGTAGCTCTGGATCTGGTCCAGGGAGACGCGCTCCTGCTTCATGGTGTCGCGCTCGCGCACGGTCACCGCGTTGTCGTCGAGGGTGTCGAAGTCGACGGTGACGCAGAACGGCGTGCCGATCTCGTCCTGGCGGCGGTAACGGCGGCCGATGGCGCCCGCGTCGTCGAACTCGATGTTCCAGTTCTGCCGCAGGTCGGCGGCGAGGCCCTTGGCCTTCGGCGACAGCTGCGGGTTACGGGACAGCGGCAGGACGGCGACCTTGACCGGCGCGAGGCGCGGGTCGAGACGCATCACGGCGCGCTTCTCCATGACGCCCTTGGCGTTGGGCGCCTCGTCCTCGTTGTAGGCGTCCAGGAGGAAGGCCAGCAGCGAACGGCCGACGCCGGCCGCGGGCTCGATGACGTACGGCGTGTAACGCTCGCCCTTCTCCTGGTCGAAGTAGGAGAGGTCCGTGCCGGAGGCCTTGGAGTGCGCGGTGAGGTCGTAGTCCGTGCGGTTGGCGACGCCCTCCAGCTCACCCCACTCGCTGCCGCCGAAGCGGAAGCGGTACTCGATGTCGGCGGTGCGCTTGGAGTAGTGGGAGAGCTTCTCCTGCGGGTGCTCGAACCACCGCATGTTCTCCTCGCGCAGGCCGAGACCGGTGTACCAGTTCCAGCGCTGCTCCATCCAGTACTCCTGCCACTGCTCGTCCTCGCCCGGCTTGACGAAGAACTCCATCTCCATCTGCTCGAACTCGCGCGTGCGGAAGATGAAGTTGCCCGGAGTGATCTCGTTCCGGAAGGACTTGCCCATCTGCGCGATGCCGAACGGCGGCTTCTTGCGCGAGGTCTGCTGCACCTGGCCGAAATTGGTGAAGATGCCCTGGGCGGTCTCGGGACGCAGGTAGGCGACCGAGCCGGAGTCCTGGGTCGGGCCGAGGTGGGTGGAGAGCAGACCCGAGAACTGCTTGGGCTCGGTGAACGTGCCCTTGTTGCCGCAGTTGGGGCAGTTGAGGTCGGCCAGCCCGTTGACGGGCGGCTTGCCGTGCTTCTCCTCGTACGCCTCCTCCAGGTGGTCGGCGCGGTAGCGCTTGTGGCAGGAGGTGCACTCGGTGAGCGGGTCGGAGAACGTGGCGACGTGGCCGGAGGCGACCCACACCTCGGGGGCCAGGATGACCGACGAGTCGAGACCGACCACGTCCTCGCGGGAGGTGACCATGTAGCGCCACCACTGGCGCTTGAGGTTCTCCTTCAGCTCGACGCCCAGCGGCCCGTAGTCCCAGGCGGCCTTCTGGCCACCGTAGATCTCACTGCAGGGATAGACGAAGCCACGGCGCTTGCTCAGGCTGACGATGGTGTCGATCTTGTCGGCGGCCACGGTGCTCTCTTCATTACGACGAAACGGGGACAAGGACGGCGCGGAGCGCCGCGGTGGGGGGTGGTGATCCGAAGACGGGCGGGCGAATACCTCAGATTACCGGCGGGCGCACCCCCCGGATCAAATCGGTGGGGCCGTACCGCCGGCCCCGAACCGTGACCAGTCATCTCATACGCCTTGTTGACAATCGTTTCCACTTTTGTTGAAAATGACTGTCATGAACGTACGCCGCCTCATACCCACCGCCGCCGTCGCCGCCACGGCCGCCCTCGGTCTCACCACGCTGACCGCCTGTTCCTCCTCCGACGCGGCCGGCCACGCGGACGGCGGCAAGCTCGAGGTGGTGGCGTCCTTCTACCCGATGACGTACCTCGCCGAGGAGATCGGCGGCTCGCACGTCTCCGTCACCACCCTGACCAAGCCCGGCGTGGAGCCGCACGACCTGGAGCTCTCGCCGAGGCAGATCGGCGGCCTGAGCGACGCCGACTACATCCTCTTCCTCAAGGGCGTCCAGCCCGCCGTCGACGACGCCGTCGGCCAGGCGGGGGTGAAGAACACCGTGGACGCGGCGGAGCTCACCACGCTGGAGAACCACGGCTCCGAGGTCGACGGCCACGACCACGGGCACGCGGAGGGCGAGGAGCACGGGGACGAAGGGCACGGGGACGAAGGGCACGGGAGCGAGGAGGCCGGTCGGGACCCCCACGTCTGGCTGGACCCGGTGAAGTACGCCGAGGTCGCCGAGGGGGTCGGGAAGTCCCTGGAGAAGGCCGACCCCGACCACGCCGCGGACTACCGCAAGAACACCACCGCCCTGGTCGGCAAGCTCCACGCACTGGACACGGCGTACGAGAACGGGCTGAAGACCACCGCGACCAGGACGTTCGTCACCACGCACTCAGCCTTCGGCTACCTCGCCGAACGCTACGGCCTCACCCAGGAGGGCATCGCCGGCCTCGACCCCGAGACCGAGCCCAGCCCCGCCCGGATCAGCGAGATCCACTCCGTCGCCGAGAAGAACAAGGCCACCACGGTCTTCTTCGAGACGCTCGCCAGCGACCGCACCGCCAGGACCCTGGCGAAGGACCTCGGCCTGAGGACGGACGTGCTGGATCCCCTGGAGGGAATCACCGGCAAGTCCAAGGGCGCTGACTACATCGAGGTCATGACGTCCAACCTGACCGCGCTGCAGAAGGCCCTCGGCGCGAAGTGACCCCCGCACCGTCCGTACCAGCCGCAGCAGCACCGGAGGCGATCGTGACCGAGCCCCGTACGTCCGAACCCGTGATCCGCATGCGTGGAGCCACGGCGACGCTCGGCGCGCGCCCCGTACTGCGTGGCGTCGACCTCACCGTCCATGCCGGGGAGGTCGCGGCGCTGCTCGGCGCCAACGGGTCCGGCAAGTCCACCGCCGTACGCTCCGTCATCGGCCAGGTCCCGCTCACCGGCGGCACCGTCGAGCTCTTCGGCACCCCGCTGCGGCGCTTCCGCCGGTGGGCCCGCGTCGGGTACGTCCCGCAGCGCACCACCGCCGCCGGAGGCGTCCCCGCCACGGTCCGCGAGGTCGTCGCCTCCGGCCGGCTGTCCCGCACGAGGCTGCGGCCCCCGGGCCGGGCGGACCGGGCGGCCGTCGAACGGGCCATCGGGCTCGTCGGTCTCACCGACCGGGCCGCCGACTCCGTGAACGCCCTCTCCGGCGGCCAGCACCAGCGCGTCCTGATCGCCCGGGCCCTCGCCTCGGAGCCCGAACTGCTGATCATGGACGAACCGATGGCGGGCGTCGACCTGGCCAGTCAGGAGATCCTCGCCCAGACCCTGCGCGAGCAGGTCGCCGCCGGTACGACGGTGCTGCTCGTCCTGCACGAACTCGGCCCGCTGGAACCGCTCATCGACCGGGCGGTCGTGCTGCGCGACGGCTGCGTGACGCACGACGGACCACCCCCCGAGGCCGTGGGCCAGCACGCCCTGCCCGGCCACGACCACGTACACCCCCACGCGGCCTCCGAGCCCGCCCGGACGGGACTGCTGACCTGATCATGGAATTCCTCACACCGCCCTTCATGCAGCGGGCACTCGTCGCGGCCGTGCTGGTCGGGATCACCGCTCCCGCCATCGGCATCTACCTGGTCCAGCGCCGCCAGGCCCTCATGGGCGACGGCATCGGGCACATCGCCATGACCGGCGTCGGTCTCGGCTTCCTGCTCTCCACCAACCCCGTCTGGATGGCCACCCTCGTCGCCGTGGCGGGCTCCGTCGTCATGGAACTGATCCGCTGGTACGGGCGCACCCGCGGCGACATCGCCCTGGCCATGCTGTTCTACGGCGGCATGGCGGGCGGCGTGATGCTGATCAACCTCTCCGACACCGGCTCCAACGCCAACCTCACCTCGTTCCTCTTCGGCTCCCTGTCGACGGTCTCCGAGGAGGACGTCACCGCGATCGTGGTGCTGGCCGCCCTCGTGGTGCTGGTCACCGTGGGGCTGCGGCGGCAACTGTTCGCGGTCAGCCAGGACGAGGAGTTCGCCCGGGTCACCGGGCTGCCGGTGCGCGCGCTCAACCTGCTGGTCGCCGTGACGGCGGCGGTCACGGTCACCGTCGCGATGCGGGTCGTCGGCCTGCTGCTCGTCAGCGCGCTCATGGTCGTCCCGGTCGCCGCCGCCCAGCAGATCTCGAAGTCCTTCCGGGCGACGTTCGTCCTGGCCGTGGTCATCGGCACGGCCGTGACCCTGGCCGGGACGGTGACCTCGTACTACCAGGACGTACCACCCGGCGCGACGATCGTGCTGCTGGCCATCGCCGCGTTCGTCGCGCTGACCGCGCTCGCCACACCACTGGCCCGCAGGCGGGCCCGCGCACGCGAGGAGGACCCGGGGCAGTGCACCCTGGAGGTACCGGCGGCGCGCCCGGCCGGGGACGACGTACGGGTGTGACCGCGATGCGGGAGCGGGCTGGCACAATGGCCCGACACACGTACGGGCGACACGAGGAGGCAGCTGTGGCGACAGCGCCGATCAGTGGCACGAACGCGGCTCCGGTGCGCGGCCGGTCCACCCGGCAGCGGGCGGCGGTCGCGGCGGCGCTCGACGAGGTGGACGAGTTCCGGAGCGCGCAGGACCTCCACGACGTGCTCAAGCACCGGGGGGACTCGGTCGGGCTGACCACCGTCTACCGCACGCTCCAGTCCCTCGCCGACGCGGGCGAGGTCGACGTCCTGCGCACCACGGACGGCGAGGCGGTCTACCGCCGCTGCTCGACGGGTGAACACCACCACCACCTGGTGTGCCGGGTCTGCGGCAAGGCGGTCGAGGTGGAGGGCCCGGCCGTGGAGCAGTGGGCCGAGACCATCGCCTCGCAGCACGGCTACGTGAACGTGGCGCACACCGTGGAGATCTTCGGCACGTGCGCCGACTGCGCGGGCGCGCGGGGATGACGCCCCCGGGGGCTCGGCCCCCGGAAGCCCCCGGCGTCGCCCGGGGGCCCCGCACACCCCCGGGCGCCACCCCGCCTCAGGACGAGGCGGCCTCCACCGCACCGCCGAAGCGCCGGTCCCGCCGGGCGAACTCCAGGCAGGCCCGCCACAGGTCGCGGCGGTCGAAGTCCGGCCACAGCACGTCCTGGAAGACCATCTCGGCGTAGGCGCTCTGCCAGATCAGGTAGTTGGACGTGCGCTGCTCACCGCTGGGGCGCACGAAGAGGTCCACGTCCGGCATGTCGGGGTAGTAGATGTACTTCGCGAACGTCTTCTCGTTGACCTTGGACGGGTCCAGCTTCCCCGCCGCGACGTCCCGCGCGATGGCCTGGGCGGCGTCCGCGATCTCGGCCCGGCCGCCGTAGTTGACGCAGAAGTACAACGTCATCCTGTCGTTGTCCTCGGTCTGCTCCTGGGCGACCTGGAGCTCCTGGACGACGGACTTCCACAGCTTCGGCATGCGGCCGACCCAGCGGATGCGGATACCGAGCTCGTCCATCTCGTCACGGCGGCGGCGGATGACGTCCCGGTTGAAGTTCATGAGGAACTTCACCTCCTCCGGCGAACGCTTCCAGTTCTCGGTGGAGAAGGCGTACAGCGAGAGGTTCTTGACCCCCATCTCGATGCAGCCCTTGAGGACGTCCATGACGACGCCCTCGCCGACCTTGTGGCCCTCGGTGCGCGGGAGGCCACGCTCCTTGGCCCAGCGTCCGTTGCCGTCCATCACCACGGCGACGTGCTTGGGCACGAGCTCGCCGGGGATCTTCGGCGGGGTGGCGCCGGAGGGGTGCGGCTCGGGGGTCTTGTACTCACGCCGGTTTCGGCCGCCGAGCATCCCGCGTACTGCCATGGGCTTCTCTCGTCTCCCTGTGTCACTTCTCTACGTACCGGAGCGAGCGCAGGCCGCGCTCCAGATGCCAGTGCAGATAGGCGGACACGAGCCCGCTCCCCTCCCTGACATGACGCGCCTGGGACGCGTCCGCCGTCTCCCAGTCACCGGTGAGCAGTGCGCTCAGCAGTTCGACGGCCTCCGCCGAGGGTACGACGCTGCCGGGCACCCGGCAGTCGCCGCATATGACGCCGCCGGCCGCGACGGAGAAGAACCGGTTCGGTCCGGGCATTCCGCACTTGGCGCAGTCGTCGAAGCTCGGGGCGTAGCCGTTGACGGCGAGGGAACGCAGCAGGAAGGCGTCCAGGATGAGGTTCGGGGCGTGCTCGGCGCGGGCGAGGGTGCGCAGCCCGCCGACGAGCAGCAGGTACTGCTGGACCGCGGGTTCGCCCTCGTGGTCGGTGAACCGCTCGGCGGTCTCCAGCATCGCGGTGCCCGCCGTGTAGCGGCCGTAGTCGGAGACGATGCCACCGCCGTACGGGGCGATCGTCTCGCTCTGGGTGCACAGGGGCAGTCCGCGGCCGACCAGCTCGCTGCCGCGGGCGAAGAACTGCACGTCCACGTGGGAGAAGGGCTCGAGGCGCGCACCGAACTTCGACTTGGTGCGGCGCACCCCGCGCGCGACGGCGCGTACCCGGCCGTGGCCCCGGGTCAGGATCGTGATGATCCGGTCGGCCTCGCCCAGCTTCTGCGTACGCAGTACGACGCCGTCGTCCCGGAACAAGCTCATGCGTCCATTGTCGCCCACCGCGACGGCGCCCCGTCGGCGGTCCTCGCTCCCGGTGCCCCGGGGACGTCTCCGGGCCCCGCGAGGTCAGGAGGGCGTGCGCGCCGCGGCGGCGAGCAGCCTCGTGGTGTCGTCGGGGCGGATCCGCAGGGCGCTGCCCACGGTGGCCAGGACCTCGCGCTCCGCCTGGCCGTACGGGCCGTCGGCGAGCGCGATCCTGGCGCCCTGCAGCAGGACCGACTCCCGTCCGGCCACGGCCAGGTGCGGGGCGAGCGGCCCCAGCGCCTCGTGCAGTTCGATGGCGAGGGCGGCGCTGCAGGCCTCGGCCCCGGGACCGGTGCCGTCCGGGCCGGTGTCGGCTGCGAGGACCTCGGCGATCGTGAAGAGCTGCTCCTGGGTGCAGTCGTCGAGCCCGGCGTCGCGGACGGTGGCCGCGGCGGTCTCCAGGACCGTACGGGAGGTGGTGCCGCCGGCCGCGAGCACGGCGAGGGCGACGGTGTGCACGGCCTCGCGCAGCATGGCGGAGAAGCGGGTGGTGGTGGGGTGGTCGAGGGTGTCGACCGGGAAGTGATCCCGGCAGGCGGCGCATTCGACGACGGGCCCCGCGCTCCCGCGCGCCCAAAGCGGCAGGCCGAGCACGGTGAGGCGTCGGCGCCCGCTGAGACGCCGGTAGTTGCGGTCGCCTCCGCAGCCCGGACAGAAGAACTCGCCGTCGCCGACGGTGTCCCACACGGTACGGATGCCGTACATGCGCAGTCCTATGGCGCGTTGTCCCTTGGCCGGCCGCACGTCGCACACCTCCGCAACTCCCCCTGGCCCTTCAGGCACGGGAGGTACCCCACGGCGACATTGCCGCGTTGGACGTGATGTTAGCCACATGCGCGTGGGGACGTCAGCCTTCCGGACGTCACAACACCCGGACATGGCCGAACCCCGGCCACCCTCGGCGGGCGGACGGGGCTCGTGGACCGGACGGTTCCGCGGCTTATCGGACGTTTGTGCCGTCGGGGGCCGTACCGCGTCAGCGGGTCGCGCGGTTGACCGCGGAGACCACGGCCTTGAGCGAGGCGCGCGTGGTGTTGGCGTCGATACCGATGCCCCACAGCACCTTGCCGTCGATGGCGCACTCGATGTAGGAGGCGGCCTGGGCGCTCGCGCCCTCGCTCATCGTGTGCTCGGTGTAGTCCAGCAGGCGGGCGTCGATGCCGATGGCCTGCAGCGCTTCGAAGAAGGCGGAGATGGGCCCGTTGCCGACGCCGCTCAGCACGGTGTCCACACCGTCGACGGTGGCCTCGACGGTGATCGTGTCGCGGCCGTCCGACCCGGTCGTGGTCTGGCCGGAGCGGATCTGTACGCGTCCCCACCGGTCCGCGGCGTCGTCCGGGTTGGGCAGGTACTCGTCCTGGAAGGTGGACCAGATCTGGTCCGGCGTGACCTCGCCGCCCTCGGCGTCGGTCTTGGCCTGAATGATCCGGGAGAACTCGATCTGCATGCGGCGCGGCAGGTCCAGCTTGTGGTCGTTCTTCAGGACGTAGGCGATGCCGCCCTTGCCGGACTGCGAGTTGACCCGGATGACCGCCTCGTACGAGCGGCCGACGTCCTTCGGGTCGATCGGCAGGTACGGCACGGCCCACTCGAGATCGTCGACGGTGACACCCTCGCCCCGGGCGGCCGCGTCGGCCTCCATGGCGTCGAAGCCCTTCTTGATGGCGTCCTGGTGGGAGCCGGAGAAGGCGGTGTAGACGAGGTCGCCCGCGTAGGGGTGGCGCGGGTGGACCTCCATCTGGTTGCAGTACTCGCTGGTGCGGCGGATCTCGTCGATCTGGGAGAAGTCGATCTGCGGGTCGACGCCCTGGGAGAAGAGGTTCATGCCCAGGGTCACCAGGTCGACGTTGCCGGTGCGCTCGCCCTGCCCGAACAGACAGCCCTCGATGCGGTCCGCGCCGGCCATCAGGGCCAGCTCGGCGGCGGCCACGGCGGTGCCGCGGTCGTTGTGCGGGTGCACCGACAGGCAGACGTGCTCCCGGCGGGTCAGGTGGCGGGACATCCACTCGAACCGGTCCGCGTGCGTGGACGGCGTCGAACGCTCCACGGTGGCGGGCAGGTTCAGGATGATCTCCCGGCCCTCCTCGGGCTGCCAGACGTCACAGACGGCCTCGCAGACCTCCAGGGCGAAGTCCAGTTCGGTGTCGGTGAAGATCTCCGGGCTGTACTGGTAGCCGAAGATCGTCTCGCTGCCCAGGATCTTGTCCGCGTACTCCATGACCAGCCGGGTGCCGTCCACGGCGATCTGCTTGACCTGCTCCTTCGAACCGCGGAAGACCACACGGCGGAAGGTGGGCGCGGTGGCGTTGTAGAGGTGGACGGTGGCGCGGCGCGCGCCGACCAGCGACTCGACGGTCCGCTCGATCAGCTCCTCGCGCGCCTGCGTCAGGACGGAGATCGTCACGTCCTCGGGGATCGCGCCCTCTTCGATGATGGAGCGCACGAAGGCGAAGTCGGTCTCGCCGGAGGACGGGAAGCCGACCTCGATCTCCTTGTAGCCCATGCGTACGAGCAGGTCGAACATCTCGCGCTTGCGGGCCGGGGACATCGGGTCGATCAGTGCCTGATTGCCGTCGCGCAGGTCCGTGGACAGCCAGCGGGGGGCGCGGGTGATGCGGTTGTCCGGCCAGGTGCGGTCGGCGATGTCCACGGCCTCGTACCCGCGGTACTTGTGGACCGGCATCCCGGACGGCTTCTGCAGCTGCGTCGCGTTGGTGACCGGGGTGGGGCCGCCGACAGGGGCGGCGCTCTCGGCGTCCGCGGCGTTCCGGGCGGGGTTTACGGCAGTCATGGCGTACGGCTCCTCTGAGGTACAGCGGGGCGGCCGACTGGGTCGCTGCACCAGCGAACTCCGCGGGGAGGGAGCCGGCCTACGACTACAGGCCCTCGCCGCGGCAGCTAAGGAGGAGCAGCCCGAAACGCATGATGCGACGAGACTAACCGAGAGATCTCCACCGCGTCGGCCTGTATCAGTATGCGGGATCGGACGCCCATGGGGGCAAAACGGTGACTCATCACTCCATTTCGTCAATCACGGTCGCAACCAGTGACAGCGCGATGACGGAGTGCCACAGTCGCATCCATGCAGCCTCGACCGAACAACGGCTTCCAGCCCGTCTTCTGCACCATCGTTCCGCCCCACCTCCTCGACAAGCTGTCCCAGGCCGACGACCCGGTCCTGGCCGGTCCCGCCCGCCGCACCCTGGAGACCGACGGGGCCCGGCGCCGCCACCGGCGCACGACCGCGCTGGCCCGGACACCCTCCGGCCCCCGCAACGCCGACCCGGTGCCGACCAAGCCCCACCGCACCCTCTACGACTGCCGGCACGGCACCGACCTGCCCGGCCACAAGGTCCGCGACGAGGGCGACGAACCCACCCGGGACGCCAGCGTCAACCGCGCGTACGCCGGGCTCGGCGCCACCTTCGACCTGCTGCTCACGGAGTACGGCCGCAGTTCGATCGACGGCAGGGGGCTGCCCCTCATCGGCTCCGTGCACTACGACGAGAAGTACAACAACGCCTTCTTCGACGGCGAGCAGATGGTCTTCGGGGACGGGGACGGGGAGATCTTCCTCGACTTCACCGTCGCCATCGACGTCATCGCGCACGAACTGGCGCACGGGCTGACCCAGTACACGGCCAACCTGGCGTACGAGGGCCAGTCGGGCGCGCTCAACGAGTCGGTGTCCGACGTCTTCGGCTCCCTGGTCAAGCAGTACTCGCTCGGCCAGAGCGCGGAACAGGGCGACTGGCTGATCGGCGCGGGGCTGCTCGCACCCCGGGTCAGCGGGGTCGCGCTGCGCTCGATGAAGGCCCCGGGCACGGCGTACGACGACGACGTCCTCGGCAAGGACCCGCAGCCCGCCTCGATGGACGACTACATCGAGACGGAGGAGGACAACGGCGGGGTGCACCTCAACTCCGGCATCCCCAACCGTGCCTTCTACCTCCTCGCCACCGCCCTCGGCGGCAACGCCTGGGAGCGGGCCGGCCGGATCTGGTTCGACGTGCTGACCGGGGGCGAGCTGGCCCAGGACGCGTCGTTCACGGACTTCGCGAAGCTCACCGTCGCCGCGGCCCGGAGCCGTTTCGGGGAGGGCGACGACACCGAGGCGGTACTGAAGGCCTGGTCGGAGGTGGGCGTGCCGACCCGCTGACCGGGTACGTACGGATACGGAACCGGGATCGTCCGGACGGGTCGGGCAGGAGCCGCCACACATGCGCATTCAGGTGAGCCGGACCGGTGGTTTCGCCGGCATCGCACGTCACGGGGAGGTCGACACCTCGGGTCGGCCGGACGCCGCGGAGTGGGAGTCCCTGGCCGAAGCGGTGCTCACCGCCGGCCGGGAAGGCCCCCCGGCGGGGGTGCCGGACGGTTTCCGCTACCGGATCACCGTGGGCGACCGGACGGTGCACTGCGCGGACCCCCGTCTGACGGACGCGCAGCGCACGCTGATCTCACGTGTGCTGGACGAGGGCGCCTGAAGCGGGGCGCCCCGGCCGGCCCGGGGGCGGGCGGCCGGGCCCGGGTGGCCTCCGCCGCACCCGCTCCCGGCCGGTCCGGGGCGCCGGACGGCTCGGAGGCGGGGCCGCTCAGAACCCCAGCTTGCGCAGCTGCTTCGGGTCCCGCTGCCAGTCCTTGGCGACCTTCACGTGCAGGTCCAGGAAGACCGGCGTCCCCAGCAGCGCCTCGATGTGCTTACGCGACTTGGTGCCCACGTCCTTCAGCCGCTTGCCCTTCGGGCCGATGATGATGCCCTTCTGGCTCGGCCGCTCGATGTAGACGTTCGCGTGGATGTCCAGCAGCGGCTTGTCCGCCGGACGGTCCTCGCGCGGCAGCATCTCCTCGACGACGACCGCGATGGAGTGCGGCAGCTCGTCCCGCACCCCTTCCAGGGCGGCCTCGCGGATCAGCTCCGCGACCATGACCATCTCGGGCTCGTCGGTGAGGTCGCCCTCCGGGTAGAGCGGCGGGCTCTCCGGGAGCAGCGGGGCGATCAGGTCGGCCAGGAGTCCGACCTGGCCTGCCCCTCGCCCACCACCGCCCTTGTTCGAGGGACTGCGTCCCGCCTCCTGCTCCTCCTTGACCGCGGAGACCGGGACGATCTCCGCCCACTCGAAGCCGAGTTCCTCGCCGAGCCGGGAGACGGCCAGCAGCTGTTCGGCGAGCGTCTTGGAGTCGACCAGGTCGGTCTTGGTGATGATCGCGATCTTCGGGGTCTTCTTGATCCCGGCGAGTTCCTTGATGATGAACGTGTCGCCGGGGCCGAGCTTCTGGTCGGCGGGCAGGCAGAAGCCGATGACGTCGACCTCGGCCCAGGTGGTCCGCACGACGTCGTTCAGCCGCTCGCCGAGCAGCGTGCGCGGCTTGTGGAGACCAGGCGTGTCCACCAGGATCAGCTGGGCGTCGGGGCGGTGCACGATGCCCCGCACGGTGTGCCGGGTGGTCTGGGGGCGGTTGGAGGTGATCGCCACCTTCTGACCGACCAGAGCGTTCGTGAGGGTGGACTTGCCCGCGTTGGGGCGGCCCACGAAGCAGGCGAAGCCGGCCCGGTGGGGGACGTCGTTCTCCGTCTGCTCCGCAGCAACTTCTGTGTTCGGTCGAGCGCTCATGGCGCCCATTCTCCCCGATCCCGGCGGCGCCGTTGCACAGCAGGGCGCCGCGTACGCCCGGAGGGGGCACGGCGGCCCCGGTTCAGCCGGCGGTCACCCGGGTCCGGAGCGTCCCGTCGGGCCCGGCGAGCAGCACGGGGGTGCCCGGGCCGCCCAGGTCCCGTACGGCCGCCCGGTCCGCCTCCGAGGGGGTCCCGGCCGCGGTGACGACCGCCGCCGCCTCCAGGGACGTGGCGCCCCCCGCCACCGCCATGGCGACGGCGGTCTGCAGCGCGCTGAGCTTCAGCGACTCCAGTTCCACGGTGCCCGCGGCGTAGGTGCGTCCTGTCTCGTCCCGGACCGCCGCGCCCTCGGGCACTCCGTTGCGGGCACGGACGCTGCGTGCCAGCGTGACGATCTTGCGGTCCTCGGGGCCGAGGTCGGTGGTATCGGTCATGTGCTGAGCATACGAAGGCGGTGCGCCCCCTCCCGGCAACGGGGTCGCTCCTCTCCCACGTGGCCCGCCCGGCGGCGCGGGCGCTCGTGCCGGGAGGGGGTCACCGGTCCGCGCCGCCCCTCCTGCGAGGCGCGTCCCCGGCGTCCCGCCTCGGTGCCGGTGCGGGCAGCGGGCGTGCGGCACGAGGACACGGCCCACCGTGCCGGTGCCCCCGGCGGGACGGACCCGGCGTGCGGGAGGCCGTCGAGCACCTCGCGGACCGGGCCGCAGGGCCGCCCGGGTGCGGCGGCCCTGCGGTCGCGCTACGGCCGGTCCAGGCGCAGCCGTTCCGCTTTCGGGAGTCCGGCCACCACGAGGTCGTAGCTGTCCTCGACGAGCTCCCGGACCATGCGGTCCGGCAGCCCGGAGACCGTGACCGTGTTCCAGTGCCGCTTGTTCATGTGATAGCCGGGCACGATCGCGGAGTGCTCCTCCCGGAGCCGCAGGGCCTCGTCGGGGTCGCACTTGAGATTGACCGTGAGGGGCCTCGCGTCCAGGGCGCTGAGCGCGAACATCTTCCCGAGCACCTTGAACACGGAGGTCCCGGGCCCGAACGGGAACTCCTCCGCGCTGGCCTCGAACTCCAGGCAGAGCGCGCGCAGCTGCTCGGGTGTCATTCCGCTTCCGTCCCCTCCGGTTCGGCCAGCACCGTGACGATCTTGTTCCGGCGGCCGGCCGGCGACTCGGCGGTCAGGCGGATCTTCCGCCCGTCGGGGAGCTCGACCACGGACGAGGCGCCGGCGATCGGCACCCGCCCGAGCGCCTTGGCCAGCAGACCGCCGACCGTCTCCACGTCCTCGTCGTCGTACTCGTCGAGCCCGAAGAGCTCGCCGAGGTCGCCGATGTCGAGCCTGGCGGTCACCCGGTAGCAGCCGTTCTCCAGCTCCTGGACGGGCGGGAGTTCGCGGTCGTACTCGTCGGTGATCTCGCCGACGATCTCCTCCAGGATGTCCTCGATGGTGACGATGCCGGCCGTGCCGCCGTACTCGTCGATGACGACGGCGACGTGGCTGCGCTCCTGCTGCATCTCGCGCAGCAGGTCACCGGCGTTCTTCGTGTCGGGCACGAACGCGGCGGGGCGCATCGCCGTGGAGACCAGGTCGGCCTCCGCCTCCCGGTTGATGTGCGTCTTGCGGACCAGGTCCTTGAGGTAGACGATCCCGACGATGTCGTCCTCGTTCTCCCCGGTGACCGGGATGCGCGAGAAGCCGGAGCGCAGGGCGAGGGTCAGGGCCTGCCGGACCGTCTTGTAGCGCTCGATGGCGACCAGGTCGGTGCGGGGCACCATCACCTCGCGTACGAGCGTGTCCCCCAGTTCGAAGACGGAGTGCACCATGCGGCGCTCCTCGTCCTCGATGAGCGACTCCTGCTCCGCGAGGTCGACCATCGCCCGCAGTTCGGCCTCACTGGCGAAGGGGCCCTTGCGGAAGCCCTTGCCGGGTGTGAGGGCGTTGCCGAGGAGGATGAGGAGCTGCGGGACCGGGCCCATGATCCTGGCCAGCGGCAGCAGGACGTACGCCGCCGCCGTAGCCGTGTTCAGCGGGTGCTGACGGCCGATGGTGCGCGGCGAGACCCCGATGGCGACGTAGCTGACGAGGACCATGACCCCCATGGCGACGGCCAGCGCCTGCCAGGTCTCGGAGAACTCCTGCAGGCAGGCGTAGGTGACGAGCACCCCTGCCGACATCTCGCAGGCGACCCGGACGAGCAGCGCCACGTTGAGGTAGCGGGTGGGGTCGGCGGCCACCTGCTCCAGCTTCGCACTGCCCCGCCGCCCGGAGCGCACGGCTTCCGCCGCCCGGAAACTGGACGTGCGGGCGATACCGGCCTCGGCGCACGCCGCCAGCCAGCCGACGACGATCAGCAGGACCGCGCCCGAGACGAGAGGGACGCTCACGAGACGGTGGGGGCGGGGGACGGCCCGGTCAGCCCGTGCTCACCGCGCCAGCCGTCGACGATCGCCGCCTGGAGCCCGAACATCTCGGCCTTCTCGTCCGGCTCCTCGTGGTCGTACCCGAGGAGGTGCAGCACTCCGTGGACGGTGAGCAGCTGGAGCTCCTCGTCCATGGAGTGCCGGGTCGGCGCCTCCTCGCCCTGCTTCTTCGCGACCTCAGGGCAGAGCACGATGTCACCGAGGAGGCCCTGCGGGGGCTCCTCGGTGTCCTTGGACGGCGGGCGCAGCTCGTCCATCGGGAAGGACATGACGTCCGTCGGCCCCGGGAGGTCCATCCACTGGATGTGGAGCTGCTCCATGGCCGCGGTGTCCACCACGATCACCGAGAGTTCGGACAGGGGATGGATGCGCATCCGGGCGAGCGCGTAGCGGGCGATGTCGAGGATCGCCTGCTCGTCGACCTCGGTTCCGGACTCGTTGTTGACGTCGATCGACATGGTGCGCTGCGACTACTTCCCGTTGCGGCCGTCACGGCCCTCTGCGATGTCGTACTTCTCGTACGCGTCGACGATACGGCCGACCAGCTTGTGCCGGACGACGTCCTGGGAGGTGAGCCGTGAGAAGTGCACGTCGTCCAGGCCCTCCAGGATCTCCTGGACCTGGCGCAGGCCGCTCTTGGTGCCGCTCGGCAGGTCGACCTGGGTGACGTCGCCGGTGACGACGATCTTCGAGTCGAAGCCGAGCCGGGTGAGGAACATCTTCATCTGCTCGGCGCTGGTGTTCTGCGCCTCGTCCAGGATGATGAAAGCGTCGTTCAGCGTACGGCCGCGCATGTACGCCAGCGGCGCGACCTCGATCGTGCCCGCGGCCATGAGCCGGGGGATCGAGTCGGGGTCGAGCATGTCGTGCAGGGCGTCGTACAGCGGGCGCAGGTACGGGTCGATCTTGTCGAAGAGGGTGCCGGGCAGGAAACCGAGCCGCTCCCCCGCCTCGACGGCGGGTCTGGTCAGGATGATCCGGCTGACCTGCTTGGACTGCAGGGCCTGGACCGCCTTGGCCATGGCGAGGTAGGTCTTGCCGGTGCCCGCGGGGCCGATACCGAAGACGACGGTGTGCTTGTCGATGGCGTCGACGTAGCGCTTCTGGTTGAGCGTCTTGGGGCGGATCGTGCGGCCGCGGCTGGACAGGATGTTCTGCGTCAGCACCTCCGCGGGGGTCTCGGCGCCGTCCCCCTCGCCGTTCTCGCTCGCCCTGAGCATGGCGATCGAGCGTTCCACAGCGTCCTCCGTCATCGGCAGCCCGGTGCGGAGCACCAGCACCATCTCGTCGAACAGGCGCTGGATCAGGGCGACGTCCGCCGCGTTTCCAGTCGCACTGACCTCGTTGCCCCGGACATGGATATCGACGGCCGGGAACGCCGTTTCGATCACGCGAAGCAGGGAGTCGCCCGATCCCAGGAGCATCACCATGGGGTGTGCGGCCGGAATGCTGATCTGGGCGCGCGCCTGCGGCGGTGTGGGTGACTGAGTCATGGGCCGGCCCTCGGGCCTGCGCATACCTCCTTGTACAGGGCAGTCGCCGGTCGACGGCCTCTGGACTCCAAGCGTACGACTCCCCACCGACAACACCGAGCGGTTTACCGGGTGATCGTCCGGCGGTCCCCGCCCGTCACTGCCGGAAGCCGATCGTGGGCACGGCCCGGCGCAGCGGCCAGCCACGGCTCGCGGCGGGCAGCAAGTCGTCGAGGAACGCGTACCGCTCCAGTGCCGCCGGGTCCTGGCCGGCGCAGGTGCGTACCCGCTGCCACCAGGCGGCGATCTCGGCCCAGCCGGGTGCGGACAGCGATCCGCCGAACTCCTGTACGGAGAGGGCCGCGGTGAGTCCGGCGAAGGCGAGGCGGTCGGCGAGCGGCCAGCCCGCCAGCGTGCCGGTGACGAACCCGGCGACGAAGACGTCGCCCGCTCCGGTGGGATCCAGGGCCTCCACCTCGATGGCGGGCACCTCGGCCGCGGCCCCGGTCTCCCGGTCCACGGCGTACGCACCCTCCGCCCCCAGGGTGACCACGGCGAGCGGCACCCGCTCGGCCAGGGCGTGGGCGGCCGCGCGGGGGCACGTGGTGCGGGTGTAGCGCATGGCCTCCTCGGCGTTGGGGAGGAAGGCCAGGCAGTGCCCGAGGTCGGGCAGCGCGTCCAGGTCCCAGCGGCCGGTCTCGTCCCAGCCGACGTCGGCGAAGAGGAGGGCGCCGTTACGGGCCGCGCCCGCCACCCAGGGCTCGCTGCGGCCGGGGGTCAGCGAGGCGATGGCGGCGCGGGCGCGTGGCGGGCAGTGCGGGAAGGTCCGGCCGGGCAGGGCGGGGGTGGCCGGTGCGGGCGCCTCGTGGCCGTGCGAGACCATGGTGCGCTCGCCCTCGTACGCCATGGAGACGGTGACCGGCGAGTGCCAGCCGGGAATCGTGCGCGACATGGACAGGTCGATGCCCTCCCCCTGCTGGAGGGCGTCCCAGCAGTACTCGCCGTAGTGGTCGTCGCCGAACGCGGCGGCCAGCGAGGTGCGCAGGCCGAGTCGGGCGAGCGCGGTGGCCATGTTGGCGACGCCGCCGGGGCTGGATCCCATGCCTCGGGCCCAGGACTCGGTGCCGCGGACCGGAGCGCTGTCCAGGCCCGTGAAGATGATGTCCAGGAAGACCGTGCCCGTCAGGAAGACGTCGCAGGCGGGGTCCTGCGGGGCGCGCAGCCCGAGCAGGGGGTCGAGCAGCGGGTCGCTGCCTGTGTGGTCCGTGCTCACCGTGCGCTCCCCGGCCGTGGTCGATCTGGACAGTGCGAGTTTCGGCCAGTGTGCCGGAAGTCGGGCGGCATCCGGGGGGTCCGCGGGCGGTGTGCGCATACGCGCTCCGACCTGCTCCCGACCCGCTCCCACCTGCGCAAACTTGCGGTATTACCCGGTCGAAAAACACGTAAACCCGAAAGTGACTCACATCACAGCGACGCGGCTTTCCGTGCGCTGTACGCGCTTGATACAAATTGGCCCGCGAGCACCGTTCGGGACAGTTGACGACGAGTGCCGCGTCTCCCGCTTTTTCCCGCTTCGCCCTCCCCTGCCTTCGTGCGGCTCCACGCCCCCGCCTCACCCCCGCTCTGCCCTCCCCTGCCTTCTGCCTCTTCTGGCACGTCCTCAGGAACGCCCATGTCCTCGCGCCCGCGCGCCGCGTGGCCCTTGGTCGCCGTGTTCACCGCCGGTTACCTCGCCGCCTATCTCCTCCCCACCATCGTCGGCCGCCTCAGCGTCTACCTGGGGCTGACCTCCGCCCAGGCCGGCCTGGTCGGCAGCGCCCTGCTGCTGAGTTCGGCATCAGCCGGTTTCGCCCTGGCGGGACGCGTCGAGCGGTACGGGTCCCGCCGGCCCGCACGGGCCGGCCTGGTCCTGGCCGCGCTGGGTTACGGCTGCGCGGCACTGACCGGCTCGGTGCCTCTCGTGGTCGCGGGCGTGGTGATCGGCGGGCTCGGCTCCGGAACGGCGACCGCGGTCGCCGCGGCCGGCATCGCCGCGCAGCGCGATCCGCACCGCACCTCGTCACTGGGGCTGCTGAGCGTCTCGGCGACGGCGGGCGCCCTCTACCTGACCGTCCCCCACCTGGGCGGCGGTCACCGGCTGCCCTTCGCCTCGATCGCCCTGGTCGCGCTCCTCGTCTGGCCGGCCACCTCCCGGCTCGGCGGCCCGCTGCCCGCGGGCGCGGCCCCGGGTGTGCAGGGACGGCTGCCGCACCGGCGGTCGGGCCTGGTGCTCGCGGGCGGCATGCTCGTCTGGTCCATGTCCCAGAACGCCCTGTGGGGGGTGAGCAGCCGCATCGGCGCCGTACAGGTGGGGCTGTCCGAAGTGACGATCGGCGCGGTGTTCGCCGCGGCGCTCGGGGCCGGCCTGCTCGGGGTCATGGGCGCCGGGATGCTGGGGGCGCGGCTCGGCCGGGCCGTGCCGATCGGCGTCGGCACGATGATCATCGCGGCGAGCATCGTGCTCAGCTCGTCGGCCGAGGGGCTCGGCTCGTTCGCGACCGGCGAGATCGTGTGGAACACCTTCTACCCGGTGGTCCTGTCCTACCTCATCGGTCTGGCCGCCTCGCTGGACGTCCGCGGCCGCTGGGCCGTCCTCGCGGGCTCGGCGGCGTCCGTGGGCACGGCGTGCGGCCCCGTGCTGGGCAGTGTGCTCTCCGAGCAGGCGGGCTACGCCGTGATGGGCCTGATCCTGGGAACGGCCACGCTGCTGGTCGCCGCCCCGGTCACCGCCGTCGCGCTGCACACCGGCGGCCGTCCGCTGGTCCCCGGCTCGGTACGGCGCCGCGGCGGCGCCCCGGCGGCGCTGCTCGCCGCGACGACCGGCAGCCTGTCCGGCGCGGTACCCAAGCTGGGTGCGCCGGAGCAGGCGGTCACGGAGATCAGCGTGCCCGGTCTGCGCCGCCGGCGGCTGGTCAGGAGCGCGTTCCGAACGGCCGGTCCCGCGGGCGGGTCCGGTCAGTCGAACGCGTACGCCTCGACCTCGGAGAGGTAGCGCGCCCTGCGCTCCTCGTCGTGGTCGAGGAAGGCCGCCTCGAAGGAGTTGCGCGCCAGGGTGCGCAGCTGTTCGCGGTCCAGGCCGAGGGCCTCCTGGACGGCCCGGAAGGTGTCCCCGGCGTAGCCGCCGAAGTAGGCGGGGTCGTCGGAGTTCACCGTGCAGAGCAGTCCGGCGGCCATCATGGCCGGCAGCGGATGGTCCTCCAGGACGTCGACCGCGCGCAGCCGTACGTTGGACAGCGGGCAGAGCGTGAGCGGCACGCGTTCGGCGACCAGCCGCTCCACCAGCTCGGGGTCCTCCATGCAGCGCAGCCCGTGATCGACGCGCTCGACGCCCAGGACGTCCAGGGCCTCGGTGATGTAGGAGGGCGGCCCCTCCTCGCCGGCGTGCGCGACCTTGCGCAGGCCGAGGGCCCCGGCCGCCTCGTACACCTCGCGGAACGCTGCGGGCGGGTGGCCGACCTCGGCGGAGTCGAGGCCGACGGCGCTGATGCGGTGGAGGTAGGGCTTGGCGGCCTCCAGGGTCTCCAGGGCCGACTCGGCGGACTTGTCGCGCAGGAAGCACATGATGAGCTGCGTCGAGACGCCGTGCGTCTCCTCGCTGCGCTCCAGCGCCCTGCCGAGCCCTTCGATCACGGTGCCGATCGGGACGCCGCGGTCGGTGTGGGCCTGCGGGTCGAAGAAGATCTCCGCGTGCCGGACACCCTGGGCAGCGGCCCGGGCGAGGTAGGCGTCGGCCAGCTCGGTGAAGTCGTCCTCGGTGCGCAGGACGGCCATGAGCGCGTAGTACAGGTCGAGGAAGCTCTGCAGGTCGTCGAAGAGGTAGGCGGTACGCAGCTCCTCGGTGTCCGCGTAGGGCAGGTCCACGCCGTTGCGCGCGGCGAGGGCGAAGGCCAGCTCGGGTTCGAGGGTCCCTTCGATGTGGAGGTGGAGCTCTGCTTTGGGGAGGTGCACGGGATTCCCGTCACTGGTGTCGGGTGGGTACGGGGACCGTGATCAGGTCCTTCGCGATGGTCAGTTCGCCCTCGTAGCCGGCGGCCCTGGCCTGGTGCTCGAAGGCGTCCGGGTCGGGGTAGCGCTGCGAGAAGTGCGTCAGCACGAGATGCCGCACACCGGCCTCCCGCGCAACCCCGGCCGCCTGCCCGGCGGTGAGGTGGCCGTGGTCGGCGGCGAGGCGGGCGTCCTCGTCGAGAAAGGTCGACTCGATGACCAGCATGTCGCACCCTTCGGCGAGCGCGTGGGCGCCGTCGCAGAGCCGGGTGTCCATGACGAAGGCGAACCGCTGCCCGCGCCGGTGCTCGGACACCTCGTCGAGGGTCACACCGCGCAGGACGCCCTCCCGCTGGATCCGCCCGACGTCGGGTCCGGCGATGCCGTGCTCGGCGAGCTTCGCGGGCAGCATGCGCCGCCGGTCGGGCTCGGTCAGGCGGTAGCCGTAGGACTCGACAGGATGCGAGAGCAGGTGGCTGTCCAGGGTGTAGGCGTCCGTGGTGGCGAGGACGCCGTCGGCGGCGACGGGTGCCTCCGCCAGATCCGCGGACGCGCGGTAGGCGGTCGCGTACCGCAGCCGGTCGAAGTAGTGCTGCCCGCTCGCCGGGAAGTGGGCGGTGACGGTGTGCGGCACCTGGTCGAGGCTGATCCGCTGGATCACCCCGGCCAGGCCCAGCGAGTGGTCGCCGTGGAAGTGCGTGACGCAGATCCGGTCGATGTCGTGCGCGGCGACGCCCGCCCTCACCATCTGGCGCTGGGTTCCCTCGCCCGGGTCGAAGAGGATGCCCTCGCCGTCCCAGCGCAGCAGGTAGCCGTTGTGGTTGCGGTGGCGGGTCGGGACCTGGCTCGCGGTGCCGAGGACGACGAGTTCTCGTGCGGACACGGGCTAACCGGGGGGCCACTGCATCCCGCGTCCGCCCATGACGTGGGCGTGCGCGTGGAAGACGGTCTGGCCGGCCCCGGTACCGGTGTTGAGGATGATGCGGTAGCCACTGCCGACGATGCCCTCGTCGGCGGCGACGAGTCCGGCCTCGCGCAGCACGTCGGCGGCGATCTGCGGCTCGGCGGCGGCGAGCGCGGCGGCGTCCGGGTAGTGCGCCTTCGGGATGACCAGGACGTGCGTGGGGGCCTGGGGGTTTATGTCGCGGAAGGCGACGGTCGTGTCGCTCTCGCGGACGATGGTCGCCGGGATCTCGCCCGTAACGATCCTGCAGAACAGGCAGTCGGTCTGCGGCTCTCCCGCCATGGCCCGGCCTCCTCGGTCGTCTCTCTCGGTGATCGTGCTCCGTGCCCGCCGTACCGGCCGGCGCCGGCGGTCCCGCGCGTCGCACGGACCGTGATCAGTACACCGGCATGCTAGCGGGCCGTGTCCGCCCGGTGGTGGCGGCTACGGCCCGCCCGGCAGGCGGGGTCCTCAGCCCCAGCGCCCCGTGCGCCCCATCAGCAGCGCGGCGGCGGCCGTCCCCGCCGTCGAGGTGCGCAGCACGCTGGGGCCGAGCCGGTAGGGCGGCGCTCCCGCGGCGGCGAAGGCGGCGAGCTCCTGGGGGGACACTCCGCCCTCCGGTCCCACCACCAGCACGATCGAGCCCCGGCCCGGGAGCGGGGCGGTCGCCAGCGCCGCGCTGCCGCTCTCCCGGTCCTCGTGCAGGACTCCCGCGAAGTCCGCGGTGGCGAGCAGCGCGGCGACCTGCTTGGTCGACATGACCTCCGCCACCTCGGGAAACCTCACCCGTCGCGACTGCTTCCCCGCTTCGCGGGCGGTACTGCGCCACTTGGCCAGGGACTTGAGTCCGCGGTCGCCCTTCCACTGCGTGATGCACCGGGACGCCTGCCAGGGGACGATCGCGTCGACGCCCGTCTCGGTCATCGTCTCCACGGCGAGTTCCCCGCGGTCCCCCTTGGGCAGGGCCTGGACGACGGTGATGAACGGGGTGGGCGCGGGCGCCTCGCGCACCGGCTCCAGGCCGGTGAGCAGCAGCCGGTCCTTGCCCTCGGCCGCGCGTACGACTCCCTCGGCCCACCGGCCCCGCCCGTCGGTCAGGACGACGTCCTCCCCGGGGTTCAGCCGCTTCACGGAGACGGCGTGCCGCCCCTCGGGACCGTCCAGGGTGAACTCCCGCCCATCGGGCATCTGTTCGACGACGAAGACCGGTGCCGTCACCGGGCACTCCTCCCACTCACTGCCGCACGCGCGGCTTCCGTTTCGGCGGCGAGCAGGTGCACGAGTTCCCCGGCGGGCAGCTCGCGTGCCATCCGGTGGCCCTGGCCCGCCCACAGGGCCATGCCCTGGGCGTCCCCGCTCTTCGCGGCGGCCTTGCGTAGACCGCTGGTCAGCTGGTGCACCTGCGGGTAGGCGGCGGGGGCGTACCGGCCGTGCTCGCGTACGAACCGGTTGACCAGCCCGCGCGCCGGGCGGCCGGTGAAGGCGCGGGTCAGGGCCGTCGTCACGAACAGCGGGTCGGTCAGGGCCTGCTTGTGCAGCGGGTGGGCTCCCGACTCGGGGCAGGCGAGGAACGCCGTCCCCAGCTGCGCCGCCTCCGCGCCGGCCGCCAGGACCGCCGTGATCTGGGAACCGCGCATCAGCCCGCCGGCCGCGACCAGGGGCAGCGTGACGGCCTCGCGGACCTCCGCGACGAGCGTGAGCAGCCCGGTGCCGGTGAGGCCGCCCTGCGGATCGTCGCGGTGCGTGGACCGGTGTCCGCCCGCCTCGGTGCCCTGGACGCAGACCGCCCGGGCGCCCGCCCACTGTGCGTTGCGCGCCTCCTGGGCGGAGGTGACCGTCACGACGGTGAACGTCCCGGCCTCCGCGAAGGCGTCGAGCACCTCCCGGGCCGGGCAGCCGAAGGTGAAAGAGACCACGGGCACGGGGTCCTCGAGCAGGATGGCGACCTTGGCCTCGTAGCCGTCGTCGCCGTCGGCGTCGGGGTCGCCGAGCGGGGTCTCGTACCAGGAGGCCTCACCGGCGAGCTGGTGGCGGTACACCTCGACGGCGCTCGGGTCGGCGAGCAGCTGCTGGGGCATGAACAGGTTGACGCCGAAGGGCCGGCCGGTCAGCCGCCGCACGTCTTTGACCTCGTTGTACATCCCGTCCGCCGTCTTGTACCCGGCGGCGAGGAAGCCGAGGGCCCCCGCCTCGGCGACGGCCCCGGCGAGCTGCGGGCCGGAGACGCCACCCGCCATCGGGGCCTGCACGATCGGATACCGGCAGAGATCGGTCAGCGCCAAGGACATGCCCGCATCGTGCCACGTCCGGTGCACCGTGCCGAATCAGCCGTTTTCCGCATCCCGGCCGGGCACCCCCGTGCCACCGCTCCGCCCGCCGGTGAGGAACCGGCGGGCGGAGCGGTGGCACGGTCGGGGCGGGCGTCCGAGCGGCTCCCCGGGGTGGTGCTTCGGCGCCCTCCGGCGTGGTGCGGCGGTCGTCCCCGTCGCCGCTGCGGGCGCCAGGGCACCGCCGACGGCCCGCCGTCAGGCGTCAACGGCCGTTGAAAGCGTCCTTCAGCCGGGAGAAAAGGCCCTGCTGACCTGGCTGGAACTGGCCGGTGGGCCGCTCCTCGCCACGCAGCTTCGCCAGCTCCCGCAGCAGGCGCTCCTGCTCGGGGTCCATCTTCGTCGGCGTCATGACCTCGACGTGCACGATCAGGTCGCCGCGTCCGCCGCCCCGCAGGTGCGTGATGCCGCGCCCGTGCAGCGGGACCGACTGGCCGGACTGGGTGCCCGGCCGGATGTCGATCTCCTCCAGGCCGTCGAGCGTCTCCAGGGGCACCTGGGTGCCCAGCGCGGCGGCCGTCATCGGAATGGTGACCGTGCAGTGGAGGTCGTCGCCGCGGCGCTGGAACACGGCGTGCGAGACCTCGTGGATCTCGACGTAGAGGTCGCCGGCGGGGCCGCCGCCGGGGCCGACCTCGCCCTCACCCGCGAGCTGGATGCGCGTGCCGTTGTCGACACCCGCGGGGATCTTCACGGTCAGGGTGCGCCGCGAGCGGATGCGGCCGTCGCCGGCGCACTCGGGGCACGGGGTCGGCACGACCGTGCCGAAGCCCTGGCACTGCGGGCAGGGCCGCGAGGTCATGACCTGGCCGAGGAAGGACCGGGTGACCTGGGAGACCTCGCCGCGGCCGCGGCACATGTCACAGGTCTGAGCGGAGGTGCCGGGAGCGGCGCCCTCGCCGCTGCAGGTCGTACAGACGACGGCCGTGTCGACCTGGATGTCCTTGGTGGTGCCGAAGGCCGCCTCGTTGAGGTCGATCTCCAGCCGGATCATGGCGTCCTGGCCGCGCCGGGTGCGCGACCGGGGACCGCGCTGCGTGGCGTTGCCGAAGAACGCGTCCATGATGTCGCTGAAGTTGCCGAAACCCCCGGCGCCGAAGCCGCCGGCCCCACCGCCGCCGCCCGACTGGGAGAGCGGGTCCCCGCCCAGGTCGTAGACCTGCTTCTTCTGCGGGTCCGACAGCACCTCGTAAGCGGCGTTGATCTCCTTGAACCGCTCCTGGGTCTTCGGATCCGGGTTGACATCCGGGTGCAGCTCGCGGGCGAGTCTGCGGAATGCCTTCTTGATCTCGTCCTGGGAAGCGTCGCGGCGCACGCCGAGTACGGCGTAGTAGTCCGTGGCCACTTACGACTCCGCCAGGATCTGTCCGACGTAACGTGCCACTGCGCGTACCGCTCCCATCGTTCCGGGGTAGTCCATGCGGGTCGGTCCGACCACGCCGAGTTTGGCGACTGCCTCGTCGCCCGAACCGTAGCCGACCGCGACGACGGACGTGGCGTTGAGGCCCTCGTGGGCGTTCTCGTGCCCGATCCGTACGGTCATGCCCGAGTCCGTCGCCTCACCGAGCAGCTTCAGCAGCACGACCTGCTCCTCCAGTGCCTCCAGCACCGGCCGGATCATCACAGGGAAGTCGTGCCCGAAGCGGGTGAGGTTGGAGGTGCCGCCGATGATGAGCCGCTCCTCCGTCTCTTCGACCAGAGTCTCGAGAAGAACGGAGAGCACCGTGGACACGGTTCCCCGGTCCTCGCTCTCGAAGGACTCCGGCAGGTCCTGCACCAGATGCGGGACATCCGAGAAACGGCGTCCGACGACCCGGCTGTTGAGCCGGGCCCGCAGATCTGCCAGGGAGGTGTCCCCGAACGGTGCAGGGCAGTCGATCATACGCTGTTCGACCCGGCCCGTGTCCGTGATCAGTACGAGCATCAGCCGGGCCGGGGCCAGGGACAGCAGCTCCACATGGCGCACCGTCGAGCGGGTCAGCGAGGGGTACTGCACGACGGCGACCTGCCGGGTCAGCTGCGCGAGCAGCCGCACCGTACGGCCCACGACGTCGTCGAGGTCGACCGCGCCGTCGAGGAAGTTCTGGATGGCCCGGCGCTCCGGCGACGACAGGGGCTTGACGCCCGCGAGCTTGTCGACGAAGAGGCGGTAGCCCTTGTCCGTGGGGATGCGCCCCGCACTGGTGTGCGGCTGGGCGATGAAGCCCTCTTCCTCCAGCACCGCCATGTCGTTGCGGACGGTGGCCGGGGAGACTCCCAGCCTGTGCCGCTCCGTGAGCGCCTTCGAGCCGACGGGCTCCTCGGTGCCGACGTAGTCCTGGACGATGGCGCGCAGCACCTCGAGTCTGCGTTCACTGAGCACGGCGCACACCTCCAGCTGTGGTTCTTCGGCGTCAGCCTGGCACTCTGCGCGTTCGAGTGCCAGCAATTCCCCCGGCCAGTGTACGGGGGCGGGGTGGCCCCGGGGCAAGGGTGACCGGACGGGCCGTCGCGGGACCGCGCGGGCCGTTGCGGATAGCGTCGTCGTATGGACGTCTCTTGGGAAGAGTTCGGCTGGGAGCGGTTGGGCGACGGTACGGGGCGGCGGCGCCTTCCCGTCTGGGACGCGACGGTCTCCCTGGTGGCGGGAGCGGACGGCGTACTGCTCCACGACACCGGTGCGACGCTCCGGGAGGGGGTGGAACTGCGGACCCAGGTGCAGGCCATGCTCGGCCGCAGGGTGACGCATATCGCACTCAGCCACCCGCACTTCGATCACGTACTGGGCACCGCCGCGTTCGCCGGGGCGGAGGTCTACGGCGCGGTCGGGACGGCCGGCCTGCTGCGGCACGGCGCAGGGGAGCTGCGCGAGGACGCGCTGCGTCACGGTATGAGCGAGGACGACGCCGTCACGGCGACCGACGCCCTGGTGGTGCCGCACCACCAGGTGAGCGGTGAGCTGACGCTCGATCTGGGCGGCGGCCTGCAGGTCCTGCTGGCCAACGTGGGTCCGGGCCACAGCGGCCACGACCTGGCGGTGCTGGTGCCCGGCTCCCCCGTGGTCGTGCTCTGCGGCGATCTGGTCGAGGAGTCCGGCGAGCCGCAGGCGGGCCCGGACGCCGTCCCCTCCCACTGGCCGGCCGCCCTGGACCGGCTGCTGGAGCTGGGCGGCGAGGACGCGCTGTACGTGCCGGGGCACGGAGCCGTCGTGGACGCCGCGTTCGTACGGGCGCAGCGCGACGCGCTGGCCCGCCGTTTCGGCATGTCGTGAAGGGTCCGCCTGGTCACCGCCCGGCCCCCCACGGCGTCGCATGACGGGCCCCCCGCGCCGCCCCGCCGTTTATCGTCGTGCCATGCGCAGCTACCAGCAGGATCTGACCCCGCCGTGGAAGAGGTCCGCCCCCGTCCCCGAGGTACCCGCCGAGCCCGATCTGGTCGTGGAGGAGGTCGCCACCGGCTTCTGCGGCGCGGTGATCCGCTGCGAGAAGACGGCCCAGGGGCCGACGGTCACGCTGGAGGACCGGTTCGGCAAGCACCGGGTGTTCCCGATGGAACCGCGCGGCTTCCTGCTGGAGGGCAGGGTGGTCACCCTCGTACGCCCGTCGGCCGGCGGGCCCGCCCGGCTTGCCCGTACGGCCTCCGGCTCGGTGGCCGTCCCGGGGGCGCGGGCGCGGGTGGCCCGGGCCGGCCGGATCTATGTGGAGGGCCGCCACGACGCCGAGCTGGTCGAGCGGGTCTGGGGCGACGACCTGCGCGTCGAAGGGGTCGTCGTGGAGTACCTGGAGGGCATCGACGACCTGCCGGCGATCGTCCGGGAGTTCGGGCCGGGGCCGGACGCCCGGCTCGGGGTGCTGGTCGACCACCTGGTGCCGGGGTCCAAGGAGTCCCGCATCGCCGCCCAGGTCACGGACGGCGACGTCCTGGTCGTGGGGCACCCGTACATCGACGTCTGGGAGGCCGTGAAGCCGTCGTCCGTGGGCATCGACGCGTGGCCGGTGGTGCCGCACGGCCAGGACTGGAAGACGGGGGTGTGCCGCGCGCTGGGATGGCCGGAGAACACGGGTGCCGCGTGGCAGCACATCCTGTCCCGGGTCCGCTCCTACAAGGATCTGGAACCGCAGTTGCTCGGCCGGGTCGAGGAGCTGATCGACTTCGTCACCGTCCCGGCCTGAGCGGGGGGCCGGAGGGGCGGGAGGCCCCCCGGGGAGCCGGAGCCGGCCTCAGTCCACCAGGTCCCGCACCACGGCATCGGCCAGCAGCCGCCCGCGCAGGGTGAGGACCGCGCGCCCCTCCTCGTACGGACCGCTCTCCAGCAGCCCGTCCGTCACGGCCCGGCCGGCCGCCGCGAGACCGGAGGGAGCGAGCAGGGACAGCGGGCACCCCTCGACGAGGCGCAGCTCCAGCAGGATGCGCTCGACCCGGCGGTCCTCGTCCCCGAGGATCTCCCGCCCGGCTCCGGGCGAACGCCCCTCGGCCAGGGCCTGCGCGTACGCTCCGGGGTGCTTCACGTTCCACCAGCGCACGCCGCCGACGTGGCTGTGCGCCCCGGGGCCGGCGCCCCACCAGTCGGCGCCGCGCCAGTACAGCTCGTTGTGCAGGCAGCGGCCCTCGGGCGTGCGGGACCAGTTCGACACCTCGTACCAGGAGAACCCGGCGGCGGCCATCGCCTCGTCGGCGATGAGGTAGCGGTCGGCGTGGACGTCGTCGTCCGTCATCGGGACCTCGCCGCGCCGGATGCGCCGGGCGAGCTGGGTGCCCTCCTCGACGATCAGCGCGTACGCCGACACGTGGTCGGGGCCGGCGCCGATCGCCGCGTCCAGCGAGGCCCGCCAGTCGTCGTCGGACTCGCCCGGGGTGCCGTAGATCAGGTCGAGGTTGACGTGCTCGAAGCCGGCCGCGCGGGCCTCGGCGACGCAGGCCTCGGGCCTGCCCGGGGTGTGGGTGCGGTCCAGGATCTTCAGGACGTGCTGCCGGGCGCTCTGCATGCCGAAGGAGACGCGGTTGAAGCCGCCCTCCCGCAGCACCGACAGATAGGCCGGGTCGACGGACTCCGGATTGGCCTCCGTGGTGATCTCGGCGTCGTCGGCGAGCCCGAACTCCTCGCGGATCGCGGCGAGCATCCGGACGAGGTCGGCGGCGGGCAGCAGGGTCGGCGTACCGCCGCCGACGAAGACGGTGCGGACCGGGCGCGGGTCGTCGCCGAGCACCTTGCGGGCCTGGCGGACCTCCTCGGTCAGGTGCGCCGCGTAGTTCGTCCGGGAGGCCAGTGCCCCGCCGGAACCACGCAGCTCCGTGGCGGTGTAGGTGTTGAAGTCGCAGTAGCCGCAGCGGGTGGCGCAGTACGGCACGTGCAGGTAGAAGCCGAGCGGACGGCCGGCGGCGCCTTCCAGGGCATGGCGGGGCAGCGCCCCGTCGTCGGGCACGGGCTCACCATCGGGCAGTACGGAAGGCATACCGTCCATTGTCACTCGCCCGCGGAGTTCCCCGGTCCAGACCCGGCGACGTTCCCGCCGCCCCTCAGCCGACCTGGAGCACGAGCAGGGCCAGGTCGTCGTCGGGCGGGCGCACGGCGAAGGCGTGGACGGCCCGCTTGATCCGGTCGGCGATCCCGTCGGCGGACAGCCCCGCGCAGCCGGCCAGGGCCCGCGCGAGACCGTCCCCGTCGTCGAACATCTGCCGTCCCGAGCGCCGCTCGGTCACTCCGTCGGTCACGCAGAGAAGGCTGTCGCCGAGGGCCAGGTCGAAGCTCTGGCTCTCGTACGCGACGTCCTCGACGATCCCGAGCAGCACCTGCGGCTCGGCGGCCGTGTGGACGGAGCCGTCCGGGCGCAGCAGCAGCGGGAGCGGGTGGCCGGCGCTCGCCACGGTGCAGCGCACCCCGCCGTCCGGGAGCGGGACGAGGTCGCCGTAGAGCAGGGAGAGGAAGCGCGACTGGGAGCCGTCCTGGGCGGGCGGCCCGCTGCGGCCGCGCAGGCCGTCCTGGATCTGCTGCCCACCCGCCGCCGCGACCATCAGGGCGGCGGCCTCGGCGGCCTCCATCGCGTCGTCCAGCAGGAGCCGGTTGAGCCGGTCGAGCACCTCGCCGACGCGGAAGCCCTCGCGGGACAGCAGCCGCAGCCACGGGCGGGCGAGGCCGGTCACGACGGCGGCCTCGGGGCCACTGCCCTGCACGTCGCCGAGGACGAAGCACCAGCGTCCGCCGGGACACGGGAAGAGGTCGTTGAAGTCGCCGCCGACCACCCCGTCGTCGCCGGGTTCGTACACCAGCGCGCTGCTGACCCCGGGTATCTCGGCCACCTTGCTGGGCAGCAGCCCGCGCTGCAGGATGCGGCTGATGGTGGCCTGGCGGGTGTACGCGCGTGCGGCGCCCACGGCGAGGCCGACCCGGCGTACGAAGTCCGCGAGGAGCACGGCCACCTCCTCGGGGAACTGCGCCACGCCCGCGCGGCCCGTCAGGACGACGCCGAGGGTGCGGCCGCCCGAGGTGATGCGGTGGGCGAGCGCGGCTCCGCCAGCGCGCTCCGGCATGGCCTCACCGGGCCACGGCACGGGTACGGGGGCGGTGCCGACGCTGCCGGGCAGGCGGAGCGGGTCCTTCTCCAGCGCCGGGCGTAGCAGCTCGCTCCGGGCCTCGTCGCGGTGCCAGACCCCGGCGAGGCGAGGGGCGGCAGCCGGGCCGGGACCGTCGCTCTCCAGCCAGATCGCGCACCAGTCCGCGAGCCTGGGCACCAGGAGCTGTCCGGCCGTCGACGCCACGAGGTCCTCGTCGAGCTGGCCCGCGAGCATGTCGGAGGCCTCGGCCAGGAAGGAGAGCGCCCCGCCGCCTGCCCAGCCGGCGTCGTCGTGTTCGGCGTGCCGGGCCGTGGGGGCGAGGACCCCGGCGGCGCGCAGACCGCGCCGCCGGGCGGCCTCCTCGGCCGGCGACGGCCCGGGCAGGCCCTCCCGGTCGTCGGCCGGGAGGCGTGCCCAGACGGTCTTGAGGCCGGTGCGGTAGGTGATGCCCCAGGATTCGGCGAGGGTGGCGACGAGCTGGAGGCCCCGGCCGTACTCGGCGGGATCGGGCCGCTCGGCCCCTCCGTCGCGCACCGAGCGGGCGGGGTGGTGGTCGGTGATCTCCAGCACCAGCGCGGCGGGCTCCTGCCCGGCGGCGTCCTCCAGCCTCAGGAGCAGCTCGACCGTCGTACCGGCGTGCACGACGGCGTTGGTGACCAGTTCGTTGGCCACGGTCACGGCGTCGTCGGTGAGCCGGTCGCCGAACCCTCCGGCGGAGGGCAGGCCGAGCGCGGTCCAGTCGGCGAGCGCCGCACGGACGAACCGCCGGCCCGCCGAGGGGGCCTGCGGGATTCCGGGCAGGCTCGTCCGCGTGACCAGACGCGGGTCGTCGCCCTGACCGGCGACGAGGGATCCGGGACGGTGCGCGATGTCCCGTTGCAAGGGTATGGGCCCCACGGTGCGGCTCCTGACCGTTCTCTCGAAACGCCGCTGGCGTCTACGACAGAGTGACAGACCGGCCGCGCCCGTAAGCACCGAGTGACCGAAGTGGCCGGAGCCAGGACGCGAGGAGCCGCACGACGGGCGGGGCCGACGGCTGCTCACGCGCCCACCGGCCCCGCCCCTCACCTGCTCTTCTTCCGTTGTCCCCCCGGGTTGCCCCTGCGCTCCCTCTGTTCTCCCCCTGCGCTTCCGCCACCCGCCCGCGTCGTGCCCCGCTCGGCCGCCCACGTCCCGTTCGGGGCTTTCCGGGCGCTGGGCCGGTTCCGTCGGCTCAGGCCTCGCGGGAACCCGCGTACATGTCGTCGATCAGGTCCTGGTACTCGCGCTCGACGACCGGCCGCTTCAGCTTGAGGCTGGGGGTCAGTTCGCCGTGCTCGATGTCGAGGTCGCGGGGCAGCAGACGGAACTTCTTGATGGTCTGCCAGCGCTGCAGACCCTCGTTGAGCTCCTTCACATAACCCTCGACGAGCTCCACCGCCTGCGGGGAGGCCACCACGTCCGCGTACGGCTTGCCGCCCAGGCCGTTCTCCTTCGCCCAGCCGAGGATCGTCGCCTCGTCGAGCGCGATGAGGGCGGTGCAGAAGTTACGGTCCGCGCCGTGCACGAGGATGTTGGAGACGTACGGGCACACCGCCTTGAACTGGCCTTCGACCTCTGCCGGGGCGATGTACTTGCCGCCGGACGTCTTGATCAGGTCCTTCTTGCGGTCGGTGATCCGCAGGTAGCCGTCCTGGGAGAGCTCGCCGATGTCACCGGTGTGGAACCAGCCGTCGGACTCCAGCACCTCCGCGGTCTTCTCGGGCAGCCGGTGGTAGCCCTCCATGATGCCGGGGCCGCGCAGGAGGATCTCGCCGTCGTCCGCGATCCGCACCTCGGTACCGGGGAGCGGCTTGCCCACGGTCCCGGTGCGGTACGCCTCGCCCCTGTTGACGAAGGAGGCGGCGCTGGACTCGGTGAGTCCGTAGCCCTCGAGGATGTGGATCCCGGCACCGGCGAAGAAGAGGCCGATGTCGGGGGCGAGCGCGGCGGAACCGGAGATGCAGGCGCGGAGCCGGCCTCCGAAGGCCTCACGGATCTTCGAGAAGACCAGGGCGTCGGCGACCTTGTGCCGGGCGCTGAGGCCGAACGGCACGGAGGCGTTGCCGGTGCGGCGGAAGTTGTCCTGCGACACCGTCGCGTACTCGCGGGCGACACCGGCCGCCCACTGGAAGATCTTGTACTTGGCACCGCCGCCGGCCCGGGCCTTGGCCGCGACACCGTTGTAGACCTTCTCGAAGATGCGGGGGACGGCCGCCATGTAGGTCGGCTGGACCACCGGGAGATTGTCGATGATCTTGTCGACCCGGCCGTCGACCGCCGTGACGTGGCCGACCTCGATCTGGCCGGAGGTGAGGACCTTGCCGAAGACGTGGGCCAGCGGCAGCCAGAGGTACTGGGTGTCGTCCGCGTTGATCATTCCCGTGGCCACGGTCGCCTTGGCCATGTACGACCAGTTGTCGTGCGGCAGCCGTACACCCTTGGGACGGCCGGTGGTGCCCGAGGTGTAGATGATGGTCGCCAGCTGGTCGGCCGTGATGGCGGCGACCCGCTCGGTGACCGCCTCCGGCTTGTCCGCCAGGTAGGCGTTCCCCCGGGCCTCCAGCTCGGCCAGGGTGACGATCCAGCCTTCGGGATCACCCTCGGCGGGCTCGGCCCCGGCCGGGTCGATCACGACGACGTGGGCCAGGCCGGGCAGGTCCCCACGGCGCTCCCGGGCCTTCGCCAACTGGACGGCGTCCTCGGCGATCAGCACCCGGCTGTCGGAGTCGGCCAGGATGAAGGCGGATTCCTCGGCGTTGGTGGACGGATAGACCGTCGTGGTCGCGGCACCGGCGCACATCACCCCGAGGTCGGCCAGGATCCATTCGACCCGGGTGGAGGAGGCGAGCGCGACCCGCTCCTCGGGCCCGACGCCCAGACCGATCAGACCGGCGGCGATCGCGTAGACCCTCTCGGCGGCCTGCGCCCAGGTCAGCGACTTCCACTCGTCCGGGCCCTGACCCGACGGGGACGGCACCGGGTAGCGGTAGGCCTCCCCCTCCGGCGTGGCCGCCACACGGTCGATGAAGAGAGTCGCCACGGAGGGCGGCCGATTATCGATCAAGGTCAGATTGTCGCTCACGACGTCCTCCGGGCCTGCGGCATTGCTACGACCGGCTGCTGGTTGCTGCTGCTTGGGGGGTCCTGGTTCTCGTTCCCGCTCGACCTGCTTGTTTAACTGGCGAGTAACTAACGGGTGGTGATCAGAGTAGAGCGCACGGGACCGCGGCGTAAGGGGCAACAGGCCGCCGGTTCATAACGAACGGGCCCCCGCGCCGCCGAGTCTGCGGCGCGGGGGCCCGTGCTGCTACCCGGGCGTGGCGGGTGACGCGAGATACGGCTCCCTGTGCGGCATTTCCCCGCCCAGGGAGGCGGGGCCGGCCCCGTACGCCCCGTGGGAGGTCATCCCGGACACCCGCGCGGTCCTACTTCTTGCCCTTGCCCTCGGCGGCCGACTCGTCGGTCGACAGGACGGAGATGAACGCGTCCTGGGGCACCTCGACGTTGCCGACCATCTTCATCCGCTTCTTGCCCTCCTTCTGCTTCTCCAGCAGCTTCCGCTTACGGGAGATGTCACCGCCGTAGCACTTGGCGAGGACGTCCTTGCGGATGGCGCGGACGGTCTCACGGGCGATGACCCGGGAGCCGATGGCCGCCTGGATCGGCACCTCGAAGTTCTGCCGGGGGATGAGCTTCTGCAGCTTGGCGACGAGCCGGACGCCGTAGGCGTACGCCTTGTCCTTGTGCGTGACCGCGGAGAAGGCGTCGACCTTGTCGCCGTGCAGCAGGATGTCGACCTTGACGAGCTGGGCGGACTGCTCGCCCGTGGGCTCGTAGTCCAGCGAGGCGTACCCGCGGGTCTTCGACTTCAGCTGGTCGAAGAAGTCGAACACGATCTCGGCGAGCGGCAGGGTGTAGCGGATCTCCACCCGGTCCTCGGAGAGGTAGTCCATGCCGAGCAGGGTGCCGCGCCGGTTCTGGCACAGCTCCATGATCGCGCCGATGAACTCGCTGGGCGCCAGGACCGTGGCCCGGACGACCGGCTCGTGGACCTTGTCGATCTTGCCCTCGGGGAACTCGCTCGGGTTGGTCACGATGTGCTCCGAGCCGTCCTCCATCTCCACGCGGTAGACCACGTTGGGGGCGGTGGCGATGAGCTCCAGCCCGAACTCGCGCTCCAGGCGCTCACGGATCACGTCGAGGTGCAGCAGGCCGAGGAAGCCGACGCGGAAGCCGAAGCCGAGCGCGGCGGAGGTCTCCGGCTCGTACACCAGGGCGGCGTCGTTGAGCTGGAGCTTGTCCAGGGCCTCGCGCAGGTCCGGGTAGTCCGAACCGTCCAGCGGGTACAGGCCCGAGAACACCATCGGCTTGGGGTCCTTGTAGCCGCCCAGCGCCTCGGTCGCCCCCTTGTTGAGGGAGGTGATGGTGTCACCGACCTTGGACTGCCGGACGTCCTTGACCCCGGTGATGATGTAGCCCACCTCGCCCACGCCGATGCCGTCGGCGGGGGTCATCTCCGGGGAGGAGACACCGATCTCCAGCAGCTCGTGGGTGGCGCCCGTGGACATCATCCTGATGCGCTCGCGCTTGTTGAGCTGCCCGTCGACGACCCTGACATAGGTGACGACACCGCGGTACGGGTCGTAGACCGAGTCGAAGATCATCGCGCGGGCCGCGGCGTCCGCCACGCCGACGGGCGCCGGCACGTCCCTGACCACGCGGTCGAGCAGCGCGTCCACGCCGACGCCCGTCTTCGCGGAGACCTTGAGCACGTCCTCCGGCTGGCAGCCGATGAGGTTCGCCAGTTCCTCGGAGAACTTCTCGGGCTGCGCGGCGGGCAGGTCGATCTTGTTCAGCACGGGGACGATGGTGAGGTCGTTCTCCATCGCCAGGTAGAGGTTGGCGAGCGTCTGCGCCTCGATGCCCTGGGCCGCGTCGACCAGCAGGACCGTGCCCTCACAGGCGGCGAGGGACCGGGAGACCTCGTACGTGAAGTCCACGTGGCCGGGGGTGTCGATCATGTTGAGGACGTGGGTCGTGCCCGTGTCCTCGCCCTCGGTGGGCGCCCACGGCAGACGTACCGCCTGGGATTTGATGGTGATACCGCGCTCGCGCTCGATGTCCATACGGTCGAGGTACTGAGCGCGCATCTGCCGCTGGTCGACCACACCGGTCAGCTGGAGCATCCGGTCGGCAAGCGTCGACTTGCCGTGGTCGATGTGCGCGATGATGCAGAAGTTGCGGATCAGCGCCGGGTCGGTACGGCTCGGCTCGGGCACGTTGGTAGGAGTCGCGGGCACGCAGGGTCCTGATTCTTGAGACGCCGAACGCCGTGTCTCGGGTCGATGTCGGGTCGGACGGATCGATACGTAGCTTCCATCGTCCCACGCCTGCGGGGCAGGGACCGGTTTGGGCCGGTCCGACGGTGACTGGTACCGTGGGCAGCTGTGCCTCGTGGCCTGAAGAAGCGGCGTGGCGCACATAGAAGATCCAACGAACCTGAAAAGGCTCTTTCGTGGCGAACATCAAGTCCCAGATCAAGCGGAACAAGACGAACGAGAAGGCGCGCCTGCGCAACAAGGCCGTCAAGTCCTCGCTCAAGACCTCGATCCGCAAGGCCCGCGAGGCCGCCGCTGCCGGTGACGTCGAGAAGGCCACTGTGGCCGTCCGTGACGCGTCGCGCCAGCTCGACAAGGCTGTCTCGAAGGGTGTCATCCACAAGAACGCCGCCGCCAACAAGAAGTCGGCGCTGGCGCTCAAGGTTGCCGCCCTCCAGGGCTGAGCTACTGATGTGATCGCCGGGACGGATCCAGTGGGCCCTCTCTCCCGCTCCTGACCGGCACCCCGCGCCGCACACCGAACCTGCGTTCGCCACGCGGGTGCGGCGCACCAAGCGTGAACCGAAGGCCCCGGCCGCGTCCTCCCCAGGACGCGGCCGGGGCCTTCGGTCTGTGTGGGGCTTCGGTATGTACGGGGGCTGAGGCCTGTGCGAGGGTTTCGGTCTGTGCGGGGGCTGAGGGGTGCCTGACGGATGAGCACGGGAGAAGGAACGGCGCCCGGTGCGCATGCGATCGCAGGGCGCCGGGGCGGAGCGGCCTCGTCAGGCCCGGAGCGGCCTCGCGGGCCCGGAGCGGCCTCGTCCAGGCCCGGAGCGGCCTCGCTGGCCCGGAGCGACCTCGTGGGCCTTTCGTCACCACGTGGGACGGGACCGTGGCGAAACCACGCGGGCACTCCGGCAACACGGGACGGGACCGTGGCGAGCGTGCGTGCCGGACACCGCCGCGCTGCGGGCATGCGTCAGACGCCCCTGGGAGCCGGCGGGAACCGGGGATGCACGGAAGATGAGGCCCGGTCGGCCCGCCCGGGACCTGAGCGGAGCGCGCGGACGGTATGCCCCGGGCTCCCGCGGACCATGAGCGGCGCGGCGCTCAGCGGCCGCCGGGCCGTGCCGCACGGGCGACCGCGACGACGGCCTTCTCCAGGGCGTACTCAGGGTCGTCTCCGCCGCCCTTGACCCCCGCGTCGGCCGCCGCGACCGCCCGCAGCGCGGCTGCCACACCGTCCGGGGTCCATCCGCGCATCTGCTGGCGCACGCGGTCGATCTTCCAGGGCGGCATGCCGAGCTCGCGGGCCAGGTCGGCCGGCCGTCCGCCCCGGGCGGAGGACAGCTTGCCGATGGCCCGGACACCTTGGGCGAGCGCGCTCGTGATGAGGACGGGGGCGACTCCCGTGGACAGGGACCAGCGCAGCGCCTCCAGCGCTTCCGCCGCACGGCCCTCGACGGCACGGTCGGCCACGGTGAACGAGGAGGCTTCCGCACGGCCCGTGTAGTAACGGCCGACGACCGCTTCGTCGATGGTGCCCTCGACGTCCGCCACCAGTTGCGAGACGGCACTGGCCAGCTCCCGCAGATCGCTGCCGATCGAGTCCACGAGCGCCTGGCAGGCCTCGGGAGTCGCCGAGCGTCCCAGGGTCCGGAACTCCGACCGCACGAAGGAGAGCCGCTCGGCCGGCTTGGTCGTTCTGGGGCAGGCGACCTCGCGCGCACCCGCCTTGCGCACCGCGTCCAGCAGACCCTTGCCCTTGGCTCCACCCGCGTGCAGGAGCACGAGGGTGATCTCCTCCGCGGGCGCTCCCAGATAGGCCTTGACGTCCTTGACGGTGTCGGCGGAGAGGTCCTGGGCGTTGCGCACGATCACCACCTTGCGCTCGGCGAAGAGCGAGGGGCTGGTCAGCTCGGCGAGCGTCCCCGGCTGCACCTGGTCGGAGGTGAGGTCGCGGACGTCCGTGTCGGCGTCGGAGGCGCGGGCCGCGGCCACCACATGCTGCACGGCGCGATCCAGGAGCAGGTCTTCCTGGCCCACGGCGAGCGTGACGGGGGCGAGCGGGTCGTCGGAGGATCTGCTTCTGGTGGCCATCGCGCTCCAGCATCCCACGCCCCTGTGACAACGCGGGCCGGGCCGCGGGTGCGCGTACCCGCCGGGCCGCCATGGCCGCTGTGGCCACGGGGCGCGGGCCCTCACCCCCGGGGCCGCCGGCGCCCGGGCCCCACCTCCGCCGGGCATGGGCGCGCGTACCCCCAGGGCCCGGCGTACCGGAGAATGACCGGGTGAGCGACGTGAGACATGTACTGGTGCTGCCCGACCGCGACTCGGCCCAGGAGGTGGCCGAGGAACTCCCCGATCGATTCGGCGTCGCGGAGGAGCCGCAGCTCGTACGCGACGCCCTGGCGGGCGAGGACGACGCGGAGGACGCCCAGTGGCTGGTCGTGGTGGAGGACCCGGCCGGGCGGCTGGACACCACCGCCCTCGACGCGTTCGCCTCGGAGTACGAAGGATGGCTGGAGGCGCCCTGAGGGCTGTCCCGCCGGCCTCCGGAGCGGTGTCGCAAAGGGGGCGGGCAGCCGAGCAGGTGCCGGGGGCAGGGCGAGGCGGACCGGGACGGGCGAGGCGGGGCGCACCGGGGACGGGGCCCGTACCGAGGATGGGCCCGTACCGGGGCTGGCGCCGGGGGGGCGGCAGGACAGCTCCGGGCGGAGTGCCGGGAACGGGGCGGGGCGGGACCGCACCAAGGCCCGTACCAGGGCCGGCGCCGGGGGGCAGGACAGCTCCGGGCGGAGTGCGAGTGCCAGGGCAGCCCGGGGCCGTGGCTGTGTGGGAGACCTCGGCAGTACCGAGGGGAGGTTCTCGGTGGATCTCCGGCCGGCCCCAGGTACCGCCCGGCTTCCGGCGGATCCCGGCCTGGCCGGCTCCTGGCGGATCCCGGCCTGGCCGACTCCCGGCGGAAGACCGGTCAGCCCTTGGGGACGATCTGGACGTCCAGATCGATCTTGATGCTCGGACCGAGGACGGCGATCCCACGGGCCAGCATCGTCTGCCAGGTGAGAGTGAAGTCCTCACGGTGCAGCTCGGTGGTGGCCCGGCAGGCGGCGCGGGTCTCGCCCTCCACGCCGTTGCCCAGACCGAGGTACTGGGTCACGCGTCCGGGACCCGGCGCACCGTGGGCGGGGACACGAGGTGAATGCCGAAATGATCGCGGTAGGCGGCCAGCACCTCGGTGTCGGTGTCCAGCAGGGTCTCGTGCCGTTCACCCCCTACGGTCGTGACGAGAGTACGGCCGCTGAGTGTCACCCGGCCCGTGCCGGTACGTCGCGAACACACGAGTGACCGCGTGAAGACGGAATCGGGCGACGTGCGGTGGTACCAGGCACCGGCCCCGAAGTCCGCGAGCACCCGCGGCCGCAGATCCAGGCGGAGCCGGCCCGAGCCCCCGCGCAGCAGATCGAGGTCTCCCTGCGGCGCCTCCCGAAGACGGAAGACACCGCACGGGTCGTCCTGTTCGGTGCGGTCGTCCAGTGCCAACGGCCACAGGGCGTGATCGCCGAAGCCCACGTCCGCGAGCCAGGGGCCGGTTCCGTCCTCCGTCGCCACCCGAAGCGCCAGATGGTCGTACGGGATTCCCAGGCCTCCGTCGTCGCCGAAGACCCGCGCCTGGAGCAGCGTGACGCGGAACCCCAATGCGCGCAGCAGCGCCGCGAAGGCGCCGTTGAGTTCGTAGCAGAAGCCACCGCGGCGGTCCGTGACGATCTTGTCGACAAGCCTCTCCTCGTCCAGGACGATGTCCTCGCCCAGATGGACGGAAAGGTTCTCGAAGGGCACGGCCGTCAGGTGCCGGAGCTGCAGTGTCCGCAGGGCCTCCGCATCGGGGCGGGCGGGGTGGGTGGCGCCGATGCGCTCCAGGTACGCGTCCACCCAGTCCGCACGGGTGGGCGAAGGGTTGCCGAACGTCAGAGGAGGCCGCGCCGATTGCTGCTGCATGGCGGAAGTCTGTCCCGGTGCGCAGGGGTGCACCATGAGCCGCAGGTCGTAGGTCCGAGGACGGAGGTGGCGGACCGGGCTGGTGACTAGCGTGCGGGACATGACGGAACAGAAGCCGGCACGCGACCCGGAACAGCGCAAGAAGGACGTACTCGATCGTCTTGAGCAGGACGCCGACGCCTGGGTGGCCACGGTCTCCACGGACGGTGTGCCGTGCCTGGTGCCGCTGTCGTTCGTCCGGGACCGGGAGACGCTGCTTCTGGCCACCCGGCGGACCAACCCGACCGCCGTCAACGTCACGCCCACGGGGCAGGTCCGGGTCGCCCTGGGCGGTACACGCGACGTGGTGCTGATCGAGGGAACGGCGGAGACCGTGGAAGGGTCCGCGCTCCCCGCCGCCTCGGGAGACGCGTTCGCGGCGAAGCTCGGCTGGGATCCGCGCGGCCGTCCCTCCTGGGTGTACCTGCGCATCACGCCCCGCACCGTCAAGGCCTGGCGAGAGGTGAACGAACTGGCCGGACGCGATCTGATGGCCGACGGCGTGTGGCTGGTCTGACCGGCAGGCCCGGCAGCGGGCCCGGCCGGTACCCCCGGTCATGAGCGGCCTGCCGCACGCAGCCCCGCGCCTGCACCCGCCACGGCGACCGCTCCGTCGATGTCCGTACGGAACACCCGCGCCCCGCCTTCCGTGAGCGCCCGCACCGTACGAGCTGCCGGGTGCCCGTACGGATTGTCCGTACCGCAGCTGATGAGTGCGAGTCGTGGACGGGTGCTGCGCAGCAGTGCGGGGTCCTGGTGGGCCGAGCCGTGGTGGGCGACCTTGAGCACATCCACCCGGGGCAGGGCAGGATGGGTGCGCAACACACCCCGCTGGGCCGGAGGTTCGAGGTCGCCGAGGAGCAGCAGGGTCAACCCACCGGCGCGTACGAAGAGCGTCACGCTGGAGTCGTTGGGCTCCTCCGTCGTCATGGCCGCTCCTCGCGCGTCGGCCGTCGGCCAGAGCACCTGCCAGTCGAGCGGGCCCACCGTGCGGCGCTCCCCCGGCAAGGCCCGGACGACGGGGACGTGTGCGCTCGCCGCCGTTCTCCTGACGAAGGCGGCCTGGTCCGCCGGTTCGTCGAGACCGGTCGTCTGGACGGCACCGACCTGCCGTGCCCTGAGAACACCCGGCAGGCCGCGTACATGGTCGGCATGGAAGTGGGTCAGCAGGAGGAGCGGCACACGGGTGATGCCGAGATCTCGCAGGCACCGGTCGACGAGTTGGGGCTCCGGGCCCGTGTCCACGACGACGCCTGTGTGCTTCCCCGCAGCGAGGACCATCGCGTCCCCCTGACCCACGTCACACATGGCGAACGCCCAGCCCGGGGGCGGCCATCCGGTCATCAGCCTGGTCAGCGGTACGGGCCGCAGGACAGCCAGTACGAGGAGGAACGCAGCGGCCGAACACACCCACGGGTGACGCGCCAGACGGCGGGCGGACAGTGCCAGTACGGTCGTGAGGAGAGCTAGCAGCGCGGCGCCGCGCCAGCCGCCCGGCCAGTCGGCCTGCGCGCCGGGCAGTCCCGCTCCGGTGCGGGCCACGGACGCGATCCATCCCACGGGCCAGCCCGCGACGGTGGCCAGTGCCTCGGCCGCCGGTATCGACAGGGGGGCCACCGCGAGCGCGCCGAACCCGAGGACCGTCGCGGGAGCCACCGCGAACTCGGCCAGCAGGTTGCAAGGGATCGCGACGAGGCTCACCCGCGAGGCGAGGACAGCGACCACGGGTGCGCAGACGGCCTGGGCCGCCCCGGCGGCAGCCAGCATCTCGGCGAGTCGCAGTGGGACGCCGTGCCGCTGCAGGGCACTGCTCCACCGCGGTGCCAGGGTCAGCAGCGCTCCGGTGGCCAGCACGGACAGCAGGAAGCCGTAACTACGCGCCAGCCAGGGGTCGTAGAGCACCAGCAGGAGAACGGCGGCGGCCAGGGCCGGCAGCAGCGAGCGGCGGCGGCCCGTGCCGATGGCGAGCAACGTGATCATGCCGCAGGCGGCAGCGCGCAGCACACTCGGCTCGGGCCGGCACACGATCACGAAGGCGAGTGCGAGCACCCCTCCGATGAGTGCGGTCACGCGCAGGGAGATGCCCAGCCGGGGTGCCAGACCGCGACGTTCGCTGCGCAGGGCCGTGCCCGGTGGTCCGATGAGGAGAAAGAGAAGGATCGACAGATTGGCTCCCGACACGGAGAGCAGGTGGGTGAGATCGGTGGCCTGGAACGCGTCGTGCAGTTCGGGCGGGACCCGCGAGGTGTCGCCGACCACGAGACCCGGCAGAAGCGCCCGCGCGTCGGCGTCAAGCCCGTCGGTGGCCTCCCGCAGGCCGGAGCGGAGCCGCCCCGCGCCCCGTTGGAGAAGGGTCGGCGCGGACGTGACGCGGGGTGGGTCGTCCGCGTCGGTGCCGAGCACGGCCGCGATGCCTTCGCCTTCGTGGCGCGGTGGCGCGAGCCGCCCGCCGACACGAAGCCGGGTGGAGGGCAGCAGCCGCTTCCACGTCGCGGCCGCGTCACCCGGCGCGACCATGAGGAGGACCGGGGTGCGGACCCTGGTGACCGACCCGTCGGGTGCGGTCAGCCGGTCGACCTCTGCTTCCAGGAGCAGGGAGACCGGCGTGCTGCGGTCGCCCCTCACCCGGGACGTGGTCTGCCGTGCGTCGGAGGTGACGGTCACCTCGGCTTCGACGCGCGCGTAGTCCTGCGCCAGCCCGGGGACCGGACCCCTGCGGGTGTCCGCGCCGTGCAGCCCCGCCGTGGTCGCTCCGGCCGCCACGCTGAGCAGCACCCCGGCGACGGCGGTCGTACGCAGCCACGGAGGGCCGGAGGCAGCACTCGTACGCAAGCGCGCGGAACTGGAGGTCGCCGTCCTCGTTCGCCACCAGGGGGAATAGGAGGCAGGGGTTGCGCGCAACCGCGTGGGACCGAAGACGGGGGTCATACGCCACGTGGGCCGGAGTGGGCCGGCACCGCTCGCACCAGGCTCCCCTGCCCGGCCGTGGCCGACACCCCTTCCCCGGTCCGCACCGCGCTCCTCGGCTTCCCTGCGCCGCGCGCGGACTGCGGCCGCTGCTCGGGGAACGGATACGAGAACGAGAGCGGCACACGCGCTGAGAAGAGCCCCCACGGCTGCCCACCGTCCGGGTACGCCCAGGGCGAGTACGGAGGCCGCCCAGGTGGCGAGAGCCGGCGGCACCAGCCGGAGATCGAGGGGACCTTCCGGGCGGGCGTCGGGGTCGGGTGGTCGCCGCCCCTCCCCCTCCCGGTCGCCGGGATCCCGGGTGGTGACGGTGTGGCTGTTCACGGCCGGACCAGTGGCCGCAGGTCCGCCAGCCGGCGGTCGCCGATCCCCTTGACCTCGCCGAGTTCGTCGACGGAGCGGTAACCCCCGTGTTCCGTGCGGTAATCGATGATGTGCTGAGCGAGCACCGGCCCGACACCGGGCAGGGCGTCGAGCTGCTCGACCGTCGCCGTGGTGAGGCTGACAGGTACTGCCGGGCCGGTTTGCCCCGCACCGGAGCCGCCCGCACCGCCGACTGCCGCGCCCGTGGCGGCCTGGACCGCGGGCAGGCCGACGATCACCTGCTCGCCGTCCGTCAGTACACGGGCCCGGTTGAGCCCGGTGACGTCCGTACCCTCGCGCACGCCCCCCGCCGCGCGCAGAGCGTCGGCCACACGCGAGCCGGCCGGCAGACGCCGGACGCCCGGCCGACGCACCTTGCCGCTCACGTCGACGACGACCTGTCCGCCGTTGCCGGCGAGGGCGGAGACTCCGGAGGACGGCGCCGTCCTTGGCAGGGCGCCGGGGACCAGCCGATCGGAGGACGCCCGTTCCCCCGGGCGGGCCTCCGCTGCCTCCGCCACCCGTTCGGGGGCCCGTACGGACTCGGGGCGAGCCGACCAGAAATGCGTCACGGCGAGAACCGCGGCCCCGACCAGAACGACAGCGAGGGCCGCGAGTGACCGGGGCTCCAGCCCGCAGCGGAGCTGCACCCACAGGGGCAGCCGATCGCGGAGAGCAGGCCCGGCCATCCGCCACCACCGTGCGGGGGTGGCCGCCGACCCGACGAACAGCCCGTCACCCCCCGGACTCTCGCCGGGACCCGCGCCCGCACTCCCGCTCGGGCTCGGACTTGAGATCGGACGCGGGATCGGGTTCGGGCTCGGATTCGGGCTCAGGAACCCACTCGGACTCACGCCCGCACTCCCGCCTGCACCTGCGCTCAGACGCGGGCTCAGGCTCAAACTCGGGCTCAGGAACCCCCTCGGACCCACACCCACACCCACGCTCCCGCCTGGGCTCGGGCTCGAGCCCAGGCTCATGCTCGGGCCCACACTCCCGCCCGGGCTCGGGCCCACACTCGGGCCCGCACCCCCGCCCGAACTCGGGCCCACACTCCCGCCCGGGCTCGGGATCGGGCTCAGGCCCAAGATCCCACTCGGACCCACGCGCACGCTCCCGCCTGCGCCTGCGCCTGCGCTCGGATTCGCGTTCGGGTTCGGGCTCGGATTCGGATTCGGGCCCGCACTCCCGCTCGGGCTCAAGACCGGGCTCGGGCTCCCGCTCGGTGTGGATGGTCGGTCGGCCGACCCGGCCGGTGGCGGGTGAGGGGGCAGGGAGGAATGCGGCGGCGATGGGGCACAGTGCGCCGCTGCCACCCCTGACGGACCCAGGGACGATGCGCGCATGGAGGACGACGAACGGGGAGTGGAAGGCGCTGAGGAGGAATGAAGCACCCGGGTCGATGACGGCGACCGGGTCGGGAGAAGCGTCTCGGTCGTGGAGAGCGGCGACGCGGATCGCACCGGAGCCGGCGCCCACGACGGCGCGGCGCGGGTGCGGGTGCGGGAGAAAACCCTTCCCCCCGGAGGTACCACGCTGGGCGGTGCCACAGCCGATGGCACCCCGTCCAGCGGCACCCCACCGGCCGATACTCCACCCGACAGCATCCCGTCCGACGCCACCGCGCGCACGGACGGAGCCCCCGCCGGTGGTCCACCTCCGGCAAGCAGGGCATCAGCCCGGAGCCGGAATGCGGCCGCGGCCTGGGCGTCCGCGCCGCCCAGGGCCCGCCGTCGGCGCGCGCTGCGGGTGTGGGGCCCGGTTCCTGCCGCTCCCCTGGGGCCGGCGCCCGGCCCTCGTCGAGCGTGGCCGGAGGCCCGGTGCCTTCTCGTCGCAGGCGGAGCAGCCCGGTGCGCCCCCGAGCCCGTAGCGCGGGGCATCGCCTCGGCGAGGGCACCGCCGGCCTGACGGACGGTGGCGCGGATGGATGCGTGAGGTGATCGGAGAGTCATGCCTCAGGACGCTAGACACTTCCGCCCGAACCCGCTGAGCAGCCTCAATCACGGTGGAAAACTCTGCAGTTGTGGATAACTCCGCCACTCGAAAGAGAGCGGTTCGAGGCAGAAGGAGAAAGATCCGGCGCAAGAGGAAAGAGGGCAGGGCCGGAAAGCACCGGTACGGCGAGAAGGATCGCGGCCTCAGCGCGGCGAGACCACCGCTGCCAGAAGTCCCGGCCCGGTGTGCGCCCCGATCACCGCCCCCACCTCACTCACGTGCAGATCCACGAGCCCCGGAACCCGCTCCTGGAGCCGTTCGGCCAGCCGCTCGGCACGGTCCGGCGCGGTGAGGTGGTGCACGGCGATGTCCACCGCGCCCGTTCCGGCCTGCTCCGCGACGATCTCCTCCAGCCGTGCGATCGCCTTGGACGCCGTCCGGACCTTCTCCAGCATTTCGATGCGTCCCCCCGTGAGCTGCAGCAGGGGCTTCACCGCGAGAGCCGAACCCAGCAATGCCTGTGCGGCGCCGATCCGGCCGCCCCGTCGCAGGTAGTCCAGGGTGTCGACGTAGAAGTACGCGGATGTACCGGCGGCCCGCTTCTCGGCGGCGGCGACCGCCTCGTCGAGCCCTCCGCCCACCTCGGCGGCCTCGGCGGCGGCCAGTGCGCAGAAGCCCAGGGCCATGGCGACCATCCCGGTGTCGACGACGCGCACCGGCACCGGCGCGTCCTGCGCCGCGAGCAGCGCCGCGTCGTACGTACCCGAGAACTCGGCCGACAGATGGAGCGAGACGATGCCCTCCGCCCCCGCGTCGGCGGCGGCACGGTAGGCGGCCGCGATGACTTCGGGGCTGGGCCGGGACGTGGTCACGGAACGGCGCCTCTGCAGTGCCAGGGCAAGCGACCGGGCCGAGATCTCCGTACCTTCCTCCAAGGCCTGATTACCCAGAACGACGGTCAGGGGCACCGCGGTGATGCTGTGCCGTTCCATCGTCTGCGGCGGCAGGTAGGCCGTTGAATCGGTGACGATCGCGACATGGCGGGACATGAGCCGGAGGTTACCTCCCGGGGCGCGGGCGTCGCAGCCCGGCCCCGGCCCGCTGATCGTTACCGCTCGGCCCGGGACCCGTCCTGCCGGTCTCGGAGACGGTGCGCCCGCGTCAGTTCGTGGTCTCGGGCCGGGCGGACTTCTGCCAGGAGTAGCCGGTGTGCTGCCGCGGGTCCGGAGGGGTGAGCGCCTGGGGCGTCTTCTCCTCGCGCGGCTCGTCCCACGCGTCCCCGGCGCCGGCAGCGGGCCCGGTCGCGGCGCGCCGCTCCGGCTGCTCCTCGGTCGTCCAGTGCCGCAGGGCTCCCGCCTCGACGTCGATCTGCGCATTCAGCGCCGTCAGATCGTCGTCGGCGAACTGCCGCGCACGGTCACGTGCGGCCCAGCGCAGCGACTCCGCCGAGTGTGTGATGCGCTCCGTGCGCTCCTTCAGGCCCGGCAGCAGCGTGGCCACGGTCGCCCGGTCCGGCTCCCGCTCCAGGCGCTTGAGGTCCTCGTCCAGCTCGCGTCCGTGCACACTGAGCCGCTGGAAGAGCCCCAGGGACTCCGAGAGCGAGGCGTCCTGGGCAGCCTGCGCGTTCAGTGCCTCCTGCGTGGCCCGCATGGAGGTACGCAGCGCCAGACGGAGCTGCGCCAGCTCCCCCGCCACACCGGGCTGACCGTAGCTCTTGGCCCGCAGCGCGGTGTCCTCCACGGAGCGGCGTGCCTGGGTGACCGTGCGGTCCACGCCACGCTTCGCGGCACGAACCACCTTGACGCCCGCGTACACCCCGAGGGCAGCGAGGGCGACGAACAGCAGCGTCAGGATCAGGATCACGGCTTCCATGAACGCCCCTCGCTTGTCGACTCGGCTGCCGGTACGACCGCCACCTCTACCGTAAACGGAACGGGCAGGCCGAGGGTTCCACCTGGACCCTCAACCTGCCCGTAGGGGAAAGCCCCCATACCTCCCGCCGCCCGTCTCCCAGGCGCGGGATCATGCCGACCGCCCCACCGGGCGCGTCCGCCCGCCCGCGCCGGGCCGAACCGACCGCCTGCGCGGAGAGCGGTCCGGCAGCCCTGCGCGAGGCGGGGACCTACCGCTTACGCAGGAACGATGTTGACCAGCTTCGGCGCCCGCACGATCACCTTGCGGATGCCGGCCCCGCCCAGAGCGGCGACGACGCTCTCGTCGGCCAGCGCCAGCGCCTCCAGTTCCGCGTCCGTGATCGACGGGGAGATCTCCAGACGTGCCTTGACCTTGCCCTTGACCTGCACGACACAGGTCACGGTCTCGTCCACGACGTACGCGGGGTCGGCGACCGGGAAGTCCTGGTGCACGACCGACTCCGTGTGGCCCAGCCGGTGCCACAGCTCCTCCGCGACGTGCGGTGCCAGCGGGGCGATCAGCAGCACCAGACGCTCGGCGACCGACCGCGACAGCGGGCCACCGGTCTTCGTCAGATGGTTGTTCAGCTCGGTCACCTTGGCGATGGCCGTGTTGAACCGCATCCCCGCCATGTCCTTGCCGACACCGTCGACGGCCTTGTGCAAGGCCCGCAGCGTGTCCTCGTCGGGCTCCGTGTCGACGACGGTGACCTCACCGGTCTCCTCGTCGACCACGTTGCGCCACAGTCGCTGCAGCAGCCGGTACTGGCCGACCACGGCGCGCGTGTCCCAGGGACGCGAGACGTCCAGCGGGCCCATCGCCATCTCGTACAGCCGCAGGGTGTCCGCACCGTACTCGCCGCAGATCTCGTCGGGCGTCACGGCGTTCTTCAGGGATTTGCCCATCTTGCCCAGGACACGGCTGACCTTCTCGCCTCCGTGGTAGTACGCCCCGTCGCGCTCCTCGACCTCGGCGGCCGGGACCGCGATGCCTCGGCTGTCCCGGTACACGAAGGCCTGGATCATGCCCTGGTTGTACAGCTTGTGGAACGGCTCGGCGGACGAGATGTGGCCCAGGTCGTGCAGCACCTTGGACCAGAAGCGCGCGTACAGCAGGTGCAGCACGGCGTGCTCCGCACCACCCACGTACAGGTCGACGCCTCCGGTGGGCTGGCCTTCACGCGGGCCCATCCAGTACTGCTCGACCTCTGGGTCGACCAGCCGGCGGTCGTTGTCCGGGTCCAGGTAACGCAGCTCGTACCAGCAGGAACCCGCCCAGTTCGGCATGGTGTTGGTCTCACGGCGGTAGCTCCGCGGACCAGCGCCGTCGCCGAGATCCAGGGTGACGTTGACCCAGTCGGCGTTCCGGGACAGCGGTGTCTCGGGCTGGGTGTCGGCGTCCTCCGGGTCGAAGGTGCGCGGTGAGTAGTCCTCGACCTCGGGCAGCTCCAGGGGCAGCATCGACTCGGGCAGCGGGTGGGCGATGCCCTCCTCGTCGTACACGATCGGGAAGGGCTCGCCCCAGTAGCGCTGACGGCTGAACAGCCAGTCACGCAGCCGGAAGTTGACGGTTCCCTCGCCGACGCCCCGCTCCTGCAGCCAGTCGGTGATCTTCGCCTTGGCTTCGACGACCCCCAGGCCGTCCAGCGAGATCTCCTCGTTGGCGGAGTTGACCAGCTTCGCCTCGTAGGAGGAGAAGGCGTCCTCCCACGTCGAGGGATCCGTACCGCGGCCGTCGGACGGCTGGACCACACAGCGCATCGGCAGCTCGAAGGCGCGTGCGAACGCGAAGTCACGTGCGTCGTGCGCCGGAACGGCCATGATCGCGCCCGTGCCGTAGCCCATCAGAACGTAGTCGGCGATGAAGACGGGGACCTTCTCCCCGCTGACCGGATTGGTCGCGTACGCACCGGTGAAGACACCGGTCTTGTCCTTGGCCTCGGCCTGCCGCTCGACGTCGGACTTGGCGGCGGCCTGCTTGCGGTACGCCGTCACGGCCTCGGCCGGGCTCGCGTGACCACCGGTCCACACCGGGTGGGTGCCCTCCGGCCAGGCGGCGGGGATGATCCGCTCGACCAGGTCGTGTTCGGGTGCCAGCACCATGTAGGTGGCGCCGAACAGGGTGTCCTGACGGGTGGTGAAGACCGTGATACCGCCCGCGCCGTCGACCGGGAAGTCGACGCGCGCGCCCTCCGAACGGCCGATCCAGTTGCGCTGCTGCAGCTTGATCGCCTCGGGCCAGTCCAGCCCGTCCAGGTCGTTCAGCAGCCGGTCGGCGTAGGCGGTGATGCGCATGTTCCACTGGCGCAGCTTGGCCTTGAAGACGGGGAAGTTGCCACGCTCGGAGCGGCCGTCCGCCGTGACCTCTTCGTTGGCCAGCACCGTACCCAGCCCGGGCGACCAGTTGACAGGCGCGTCCGAGGCGTACGCCAGGCGGTAACGCCCCAGGAGGTCGGCGCGCTCCACGGAGCTCAGCGCGGTCCACTCACGGCCGTCCGGGGTCGGACGCTCACCGTTCTCGAACTGGGCGATGAGGTCGGCGATCGGACGCGCCCGGTCCGCCTCGGTGTCGTACCAGGAGTTGAAGATCTGCAGGAAGATCCACTGGGTCCATCTGTAGTAGTCCGCGTCGATCGTCGCGAAGGAACGGCGCTTGTCATGGCCCAGGCCCAGTCGGCGCAGCTGGACCTTCATGTTCTCCATGTTGGCCTCGGTGGAGATCCGAGGATGCGTGCCGGTCTGCACGGCGTACTGCTCCGCCGGCAGCCCGAAGGCGTCGAAGCCCAGGGTGTGCAGGACGTTGTGCCCGGTCATCCGCTGGTGGCGTGCGTAGACGTCGGTGGCGATGTAGCCGAGCGGGTGGCCGACGTGCAGCCCCGCGCCCGACGGGTAGGGGAACATGTCCATGATGAACTTCTTGGGCTTGGCGGCCATGTCCGGATCGCCAGCGAGGTCGCCGGTCGGGTTCGGCGCCTCGTACGTCCCTTCGGCGTCCCAGAAGTCCTGCCAGCGTGCCTCGATGTCAGCGGCCATCGCCGCCGTGTAGCGGTGCGGCGCGGCGACCTCGGCCGCGGTGTTCGTCTCGCTCATGATCCTCAAAGCTCCATCGATCGTCATCTGCGGCGCCCACGTCCACGGACACACGTCTACGGACACACGTCTACGGAAACGAAAAATCCCCTCGCACAGGAGGGGACGCCGCGCCGAGTCCGACCAGGCGTTCTCACCGGTCGGTACTGATCAGCGCGGCTCGCTAAGCAGAAGGCCTACGGCACGCATGGCGCCAGGGTACCGCACGGCCCCCGAGCACCGCCCCGCAGTTACCCGCGCGAGGAGCGGCGGTCACCGGCGCGAAGGGACGGCCCGGCCTTTCCCCGGCCTGCCGCCGCACGCCATCGGCACGGGCCCGACGCAGCACGTGCACACGTGCTGTACGTCCCACACCGCCTTCCGACGGTCCTGGCAGGCGAGCACGTGCGACCCGCCGGTTCCTTGGGCGCCCTGGCCCGTCCAGGAAGACGAGAAGCGGGTCGCCCGATTCGGACGACCCGCTTCTTCACTGTGGAGCTAAGGAGAATTGAACTCCTGACCTCCTGCATGCCATGCAGGCGCTCTACCAACTGAGCTATAGCCCCGTGCTTCTCGTCACCCGGTTTCCCTGGCGACATCGAGAACACTACACGGTCTCCCCGGCGCATCAAAAATCGTTTCCACTACCTCCCGATATGCCTGGCGGGCATCGCACCGGCCGGGGGCGTCCGGCGTCCGTACCGGTCAGGCAGTGGCGAAGGAGTAGAAGCGCTTGAGGGTGCAGTGCTCCTCCAGGAGCCGGCCGTAGATCGGCTCCCCTTCCAGTTCCCGGTACGTCTCGATGGGGTCGCCTTTTATGATCAGCGCCCGCGCGCACTCCTCGCACCAGTACTGGAACTCGGTGTTCACGGGATCCATGTCCCTGACGATGGGCGTACCGCTGCCGCACCAGTCGCACTTCCGCCTGTGCACACCCATCCGGTCAGCCCCGACTGAAGGGGCAGGCCGTACACGCGCCGTAGCCGGTCGGGCATACCGGGGGACCGGTGGGCGGGGTGGAGGTGACGGGCAGGTCCAGGACCTGTACGCGGCTCGCAGGCATCGCGCTCCCTCCCGATCGGTCCGTCGCCCCCTCCGGCGTTCCGATTCTGCCATGCCCCCGCAAGCAGGTCAGCCCGCTGAGAAACCCGTCGGCGGTGTCGGCCGGGAACAGTCGCCTCCGGCCCGGTACGGATCCGTGAAGTGCGGAAGGGCACGGAGGGCGGGGGCGGGGGCGGGAGGGAGTGGAGACATGAAAAGATCCCGCCCCCTGATGGGGACGGGATCCTGCTGTGGAGCTAAGGAGAATTGAACTCCTGACCTCCTGCATGCCATGCAGGCGCTCTACCAACTGAGCTATAGCCCCGCTGTCCGCTGTGTTTCCCTGCGTTTCCGCGCTGCGAACAAGAAGAACTTTAGCCTGCGACCAGCCGGAAAGTGAAATCCGGCCGTCACCGCCGGGAGGCGGCCCGGGAGCACGCGCCGCGGTGGGCACGCGTCAGTCGTCGTCGCCGAGCACCGGCTCGGGAAGCGTCCCGGCGTTGTGCTCGAGCAGCCGCCAGCCGCGGGCACCCTCGCCCAGCACGGACCAGCAGCAGTTGGAAAGACCACCGAGTCCCTCCCAGTGGTAGGAGTCCAGTCCGAGCAGCCGGCCGATGGTGGTGCGGATCGTGCCGCCGTGGCTCACGACGACCAGCGTCCCCGCATCGGGGAGCTTGCCGGCGTGCTCCAGCACGACCGGGGCGGCCCGGTCGGCCACCTCGGTCTCCAGCTCGCCGCCACCCCTGCGTACGGGCTCGCCGCGCTTCCACGCGGCGTACTGCTCGCCGTACTGTTCGACGATCTCCTCGTGCGTCAGGCCCTGCCAGGCGCCTGCGTACGTTTCGCGCAGACCTGAGTCGTGGGCGACGTCGAGACCCGTGACCGCGGCCAGCTCGGCGGCCGTGTCGGCTGCCCGCCGCAGGTCGGAGGCCACGATCGCGTCCGGCTGCAGGGAGGCGAGGAGCCGGGCGGCCCGGCGGGCCTGGCTGACACCGGTCTCGGTGAGGTCGATGTCGGTGGAACCCTGGAAGCGGCGTTCCAGATTCCACGCTGTCTGGCCGTGTCGCCAGAGGACGATCCTGCGGCCTCTGCCGCTCCTGGTGCCGTTCAGCTCTGCTCACCTTCCGTGACGCCGTGGAGCTGGGCGTGCTCCTCGGCCTTGCCGCAGGTCTTCAGCGCGTCCTCGGGGAGGGCGATCTCGGGGCAGTCCTTCCACAGGCGTTCGAGCGCGTAGAAGACGCGCTCCTCGCTGTGCTGGACGTGGATCACGATGTCGACGTAGTCGAGAAGGATCCAGCGGGCGTCGCGGTCGCCCTCGCGGCGTACCGGCTTGGCGCCGAGCTCCTTCTGGAGCCGCTCCTCGATCTCGTCGACGATCGACTTGACCTGGCGGTCGTTGGGGGCCGAGGCCAGCAGGAAGGCGTCGGTGATCGACAGCACGTCGCTGACGTCGTAGGCGATGATGTCGTGCGCGAGCCGGTCGGCCGCCGCCTGGGCGGCAGTGGTGATGAGCTCGATGGAGCGGTCCGTGGCGGTCACATGCAGGCTTTCGTCGGCGGTCGGGGTCACCCTCCGGGAGGGTGCTGAAGATCGTGGTCGCGGGCCGAGCCACGCCCTTCAGTACCCTCCTAGGGTCTCACGGACCGCCGACGGCCCTCACTACGTCGGGTCCGGGATCTCATAGTCCTGGCCGAGGACGACGGACACGTCGGCGTTCGCCGCCGGCTTGCCCTGCTTCGCCGCGCTGTCCGGGAGCCCCAGGGTCTTGGCGATCTCGACCGCCTTCGCCTTATCCTCCGGCGTTCCGTAGAGGACCTCGGAGGTGGCCTCGGCAGCGGCCTTGCCGCTGTCCACGAACGCGTAGCCGCCGTTGACCAACTGGACCCTGGCGGCTTCGGTGCCGCCCGCGCTGCCGGTGGCGTTCTTGATACCGACGCGTACGGCGGCGCCCTGCTCCGAAGACTTGACCGCGCCGCCCAGGATGTCCTTGACGACCTCCTCCGTGGCCTTCTCCGTCAGCGTGCCGTCGTCCTGGACCGGAAGCAGCGAGGTCTTGTAGTCGCCGACCTTCGCGTGCCCGGCGAGCTTGGCCAGCGAGGCGCCCAGGTCCTGCTCGGGCAGCGACGGGTCGAGGATCTGCGCCAGCGTCTCGACGGTGACCGTCGCGGACTTGGGGTCCTCGGACATCTTGCGCAGCACCCCGCGCATGACCTGCCCGAAGCGCATCAACTGCTCGGCGTCCTGCTCGCCGGGCCCGCGGTAGGTGGCGTACGCGACCGCCATCTGCCCGTTCAGCGTCTGCGCCTCCCCCCTCCTGACGAGTGGAGCCGCGCCCTTCTTGGGGTCGGGTACCTCGATGTCGGTGTCGACCTCGATGGTGCCGACCAGCTCGACGAGGTTCTCCAGATAGGGGGTGTCCAGCCGCCAGGTGCCGCTGATCGCGGTGCCGAACAGCGCGTCGATGGCCTCGCGTGTGCCGGTGGAACCGTCCTCGTCGACCGACTTGCCGAGTGTGGTGGTGGAACCGTCGTCCAGGGTCACGGACAACGAGTTGGGCAGCAGGACGGTGGTGCCCTGCCCGGTGGTGACGTTGTCGACGAGCAGCGCCGTGGAGGTGCCGCCGCTCTTCGTGTCGTGCAGGTGGACGACGATGACGTCCCTCTTCTGCGGGCCCGTCGCCGCGGACTTCTTCTCGTCCTGGCCGGAAACCCCGGGGATGTTGCCCGCGAACCAGAGGTAGCCGACGCCGCCGACGACCACCAGGACCACGACGACTATGAGCGCGACCATCCGGTTGCGCCCGCGGCGCCGTGCCTCCTCGCGCCGCTCGCTACGGCTCTCGGTGAATTTCAGCCAGTCGATGACGTCTTCGGAGTCCTCGTCCGGTTCTTCGATGAACGAGAACTGCTCGGTGCGGTAGTCGCGGTCGCCCCGCCGCTGCTCGGGGACGAGGGCGTCGGGGGCCGGCTCGGGCTCGTGCCGGGGCTCCGGGGGTGCGGCCGCCGGAGCGGCCTGCGGGGCGGTCCACTGCTGGCCGGTGTCGTCCACGGCGGGCTGCCGACCGGTGTCGTAGCCGTAGGCCGCGGAGCCGTCGCCGTAGCCTGCGGAGCCGTAGGCATAACCCTGCTGGGGCTGTTGCTGCGTCTGCTGCTGGGCCTGCTGGGCCTGCTGGGCGGCGTACGGGTCGTACTGCTGCTGCGTGCCCGCGTACGGGTCGTAGCCGTACCCCTGGGGTGCGCCGGGATCCTGCTGGGGCTGCCCGCCCTGCTGCGTGCCCGCGTACGGGTCGTACTGCTGGTGCCCTTGCTGCTCCTGCTGCTGATAGACCGGCTGCCCGTACTCGTCGTAACCGACGATCTGCGGCTGCTGCGGGTAGTACGGGTCGTACGGGTTCTGGCGGTCGTTCACCGGTGCCCCTCTCCGTGGCTCATTCGCCGCGGTACAGCTGGCGCTTGTCGATGTAGCGGACGACGCCGTCCGGCACCAGATACCAGACGGGCTCTCCCTGCGCCACCCTCGCGCGGCAGTCCGTGGACGAGATCGCCAGGGCGGGCACCTCCACGAGTGACACGCCGCCCTTGGGCAGCCCGTCGTCCGTCAGTACGTGCCCCGGGCGGGTCACCCCGATGAAGTGGGAGAGCGAGAACAATTCCTCGGCGTCCCGCCACGTGAGGATCTGGGCCAGCGCGTCGGCGCCGGTGATGAAGAAGAGGTCCGCGTCGCCGTGCACCGCGCGCAGGTCCCGCAGCGTATCGATCGTGTACGTCGGTCCCTCGCGGTCGATGTCGCTGCGGGAGACGGAGAACTGTGGGTTGGACGCCGTGGCGATGACCGTCATCAGATAACGGTCCTCGGCCGGGGACACCTGCTTGTGGCTCTTCTGCCACGGCTGCCCGGTCGGTACGAAGACGACCTCGTCGAGGTCGAACTGGGCGGCCACCTCGCTCGCCGCGACCAGGTGGCCGTGGTGGATCGGGTCGAACGTCCCGCCCATCACGCCGAGTCGGCGTCTGCCCCGGCCGGTAGGCACTTCCTGCTCTCCCATGCGTGCAGACCCTACTGGCACGGCTGTTCGCCTCTGCCTCAGCGGTCGCGGTTGAAGCGGGTGGTGATCCACAGCAGGAGCAGCAGGGCGACGAGGGCGCCACCACCGGTGAGGTACGGGCTGAGGCTTTCGTGGTTACCACCCTGCTCGCCGCCTTCGGAGGCGAGGGTGACCAGCTGGTGCGCGGTGCTCGTGAGGCTCATCTTCTGCAGGACCTATCGATCGGGAGTCGGAAGGAAGACGTCGCGCACATCGTATGCGGGAGCTCCGGGCACGCTCACGCCGACTCAGTCGTTGTCGTCGTGGTTGCGGTATCCGCGCAGGAGGAACCAGGCGAGCAGGGCCGCGCCGACGAGGGAGACGAGCAGCACGACGCGGAGTGTGCTGCCCGGCCCCTGGTCCTCGGATGCGGCAGCGAGCAGTACGGCGGTGTGCGGCATTTCGGGCGCTCCTCACAGTTATCCACAGCCCCCCGCACACCGTAGCGCCAGCACATACGCTGGCTTGTGCCAGGGGGACGAGCGACGTCTCGTACGAACAGGGGGCCATCCATGACCGAAAACAGTCACGAGAGCATGCCGAGCAGGCAGCGTATGAGGTTCCCGGGTATCTCCTCCCGGGCCTACGAGCACCCGGCGGACCGCTCGGCCCTGGTGGCCCTGCGCAGGCTGAGCGGTTTCGACACCGTGTTCAAGGCGCTCAGCGGGCTGCTTCCCGAGCGCAGTCTGCGACTGCTCTTCCTCTCGGACTCCGTCCGGGTGAGCGATGCCCAGTTCGCCCACCTCAACGACATGCTGCGGGACGCCTGTTACATCCTGGACCTTCAGAAGGTCCCGCCGATGTACGTCAGGCAGGACCCGCAGCCCAACGCCATGTGCATCGGCCTGGACGAGCCGATCATCGTGCTGACGACCGGGCTGGTGGAGCTGCTGGACGAGGAGGAGATGCGGGCCGTCGTGGGCCATGAGGTGGGCCACGCCCTCTCCGGGCACTCGGTGTACCGCACGATACTGCTCTTCCTCACCGGCCTCGCCGTCAAGGTGGCGTGGATCCCGCTCGGCAACGTCGCGATCATGACGATCGTCACGGCGCTGCGGGAGTGGTTCCGCAAGTCGGAGCTGTCGGCCGATCGGGCCGGGTTGCTGGTCGGGCAGGACCTACAGGCGTCCATGCGCGGCCTGATGAAGATCGCGGGCGGCAACCACCTCCACGAGATGAACGTCGACGCGTTCCTCGCGCAGGCCGACGAGTACGAGAAGGGCGGGGATCTCCGCGACTCCGTCCTCAAGATCCTCAACGTGCTGCCCCGCTCACACCCCTTCGCCACCGTGCGGGCCGCGGAGCTGAAGAAGTGGTCGGAGACCCGGGACTACCAGCGCATCATGGACGGTCACTACCCCAAGCGCGAGGAGGACAAGGACACGTCCGTGACGGACTCCTTCCGGGAGTCGGCTGCTCATTACGCGGACACGGTGCGCAGCAGCAAGGACCCGTTGATGAAGCTCGTGGGTGACATCGCGGGCGGGGCGGGTGACCTGGGCGGCAAGCTTCGGGACAAGTTCACCGGCGCGGGCGGCGGGGGCAACGGCAGCGCGGCGGGCAAGGGCGGCTCCACCCAGGACGCGGACGCTACGGGCGGTTCCGAGGGGACCTGGCGGCGTCCGGGCCCCGAGGAAGAGACCCCGGGGACGGGGAGCTGACAGCCAGCGTCCCGCACAGCGCGGCCGCGGGCTGTCCGGTGGCGTACGGGTCGGTGCCGTGCGGGCCCCGGGTGTCCGCCCGCTCACCGGCGAGGAGCGGACGGAGGGCGCCGGCCATGTCGGCCGAGCAGGACTGCGGTCCCGCCTGGACATAGGCGCTGCGCACCTCCAGCCGGTGCAGTCGCAGATCCTCCCTGTCGAGGAGGAAGTGCAGCACACGGCGCACGGTGAACAGGGACGCCTCGTCCGCCTGGTGCGGGCCTGACACGGCGGGGCGCAGTGCGTAGGTGAAGGTGTGGTCGGACACCACCTCCAGGGTGTCCGAACCCGCATCGGCGTACGAGAGGGTCCCGTGCACGCGGATGTCAGGGTCGGCCAGCTCCACCTGGGCCGGGTCGAAACGCACCAGCCAGCCGGTGGCGGAGTGCACGCCGTCGTCGGCCGGTGAGTTCACGCTCGCTTCGAACTGGCTCGTCTGGTCGGGGTCGAGCAGCCGCCCGACCGGCCGCACGACGCCGCCGGTGATGACGTCGGGGTCGAGCGAGGACTCGACCAGGTAATCCTTGACCGTGCTCAGGGCGCTGGTGACCTGGCTGTCCGAGAAGTTCTCCGTCCGCCGGACGGGTGGCAGGTTGATCCCCGACGCCCCGGTCCGGAAGGTGGCGGCCGGACCGTCGGCCAGGAGGGAGTCGGGCGCGCCGCCGGGCACGGGGCCCCGGGGGGCCAAGGGGACGACCGTGGTCCGTAGCGGCTCCGCGTCCCTGCCCACGGGGGTGGGGTAGGGGCTGCGGAAACCCATGTAGACGGCGGTGGCGAAGGCGAGGGTTATCAGCACGACGAGAGCGATGGCAGCCCGGGAGCGCCGACGGGTGCCACGCCTCGGGAGGGAGCGCACAGCGCGCGCGTGTGCGCCCATCCGTTCCTGCGCGGAGAACTCCTGGAGTTGCGCAGCACGCACGAACGATTCGTCGAAGACGAGGGAGCGGTACTCGTCCTCTCCACCTGATGGGTTCTCGGGCGGCGGCGGTCCTTCCGGCGGTTCTCCGTGGCCTGTCATGACTACTCCCGATCTCCACGCCATCGGCGAGGGCGGGTGCCGGGTTCCGCCCGGGCCGGTGGCGTCGGGCGGACCTGTCTTCACGGGTCGTGCGTGGCGGAGTGATACGTGCGCGGCCCGCACCCCTCTGCCCGGGAGACGGACGGGGAGCGGGGGACCGGGGCACCAGGTCCTCCATGCAGAGTAGGTCGATCGCCATCAAGGTAAACGCCCTGCAGGTGGGAGCGCAGCCGGGAGCCCACGCGGTTACGCCACCGGGCCGATCCGTCGCCCGGCACCACAGGGCGGTCCACCGCCCGCCCACACCGGTCCGAGCCGCTGGTCGGTGACCCTCATGGCCGGGCCGCGCGGCGCCGGGCCTTGTGAACCACGCGGCTCGAACGGCCGCCGGTGCGGGACACCAGCGAGCAGCGCGGGCGGCCGGCCGTCCCACCCCCATGGAGCGCGGGTGGCCGTCCCGCACCCACGGAGCGCGGGTGACCACCCCGCCCCACGAGGCGGGGGGCCTCGGGCTCTGCCGGCGGCCCGAGCGTGCCGGACAGGGCGGGGCCGCGCAGGCGGGACCGGTCACCGCGCGGACGGGACCGGTCAGGTGGGACCACGCAGCGGGCCTGGGCCGAACCACACAAGCAGACCCGAGCCGAAGCACACAGACGAGCCCGGGCCGGACGCCACCAGCAGACCGAGCCGAACCACGCGGACGAGCCCGGGCCGCGCTGCCCTCGCGGAACTGCGCAAGCGGAGCCTCGCGGGGGCGGCGGCGGCCGTGCGTCAGCGGTACGGCGACGCGCCCCGTGGCGGGGGACTCAGGGTGTGCGGGGGGCTGCGGAGACTGCGGGGAGGGGGTGCCCGGCGGTGGCGGTGGGCGCCGCGCCCGGTGCGCCGGAGCCGCTGGTCACCGGTGAGGGCACCTGTTCCTGCCGAGAGGCGGCGCCGCCTCTGTAGACGGCGTTGAAGGCGAGGGCGACCATTCCGATCCCCATCAGCACGGCAAGAAGCCAGGCGACCGGCCGATGCCAGCGCGCGGTGCCCCGGTAGGGCCGCAGGGCGCCACCATGGCGACCGTACGGGCCGTCGGGGCCGTCAACGTCGCCGTAGGGCTCATCGAGGTCGTACGAACTGCCGGAGCCCCTGTCGCGGCCGTACGCGCCGTCCGGCCCGTAGTCGGCGTCGTAGAGGTCGTCGTCCATGGCGGCGCCACCGGAGCGTGCGCGGCTCGCCTCGGCTTCGGCCCGGGCCTGCGCGGCCTCGAGCAGTCGCTCCACCGCGGTGGGTTCGTGTATCTCCGCGGACCTCACGAAGTCCTCGTCGAACACCACGGAGGCGAAGTCCTCGTCCGCGCCCCCGCGGTCGTCGTCGGGCTCCCAGCCGTCGGGAAACGGCCTGCCCCCCACGTCGTCCGGCACAGCATCAGGGTAGCCCCGACGGGGCGGTTTGGGCAGACAGCTCACGAACTCGCCCTCCTCACCACCGCCGGGCCGCCGCCGTCGGCACACCGGTCTGCACACGGCGCCCGCGTCCTCTGCCGTCTGGCTCCGCGCCCGGGCCCCGGGAGGTCCGAGAGTCGCCGGCAGGGCACCTGCGCCACAGCTGCGGGCTCTCTGCGACACGCGCCCTACGAGCACCCGCCGCACACCTGCGGGTCGCCCCTTCGCACACCCGCGAGAGGCACTCCGGTGCACCCCCGCGAAAAGCACTCAGCACCTCGGCGAAGAGCTCACCGCACCTGGCGATAAGCGCTCCGGGCACCTGCGGAGAGCGCTCCGGGCACCGAACGGGGACGCGTGCGACAGCCTGCCTACCGGATGTGGCCGTCCCCCGTGACGATGTACTTCGTCGACGTGAGTTCCGGCAGCCCCATCGGGCCGCGGGCGTGCAGCTTCTGGGTGGAGATGCCGATCTCGGCGCCGAAGCCGAACTCGCCGCCGTCCGTGAAACGCGTGGACGCGTTCACCGCCACCGTCGTCGAATCCACCAACTGGGTGAACCGGCGGGCCGCCGCCTGCGAGGTGGTGACGATCGCCTCGGTGTGACCGGAGGACCAGAGCCGGATGTGTGCCACGGCCGCGTCCAGGGACTCCACGACCGCCGCCGCGATGTCGTACGAGAGGTACTCGGTCTCCCAGTCCTCCGGCGTCGCCGCGACGACCGTCGCCTTGGTCCCCCGGGCGTACTCCAGCACCCGCTCGTCGCCGTGCACCGTCACCCCCGCCGTGGCCAGCGCGTCCAGAGCTCGCGGCAGGAAGGCCGCGGCGACGTCCTGGTGGACGAGGAGGGTCTCCGCGGAGTTGCAGACACTCGGCCGCTGGGCCTTGGAGTTGAGCAGGATGTCGACGGCCATGTCCAGGTCCGTCTGCGCGTCCACGTAGACGTGACAATTACCGGTGCCGGTCTCGATGACCGGCACCGTCGACTCCTCCACGACCGTGCGGATGAGGGACGCACCCCCGCGCGGGATCAGCACGTCGACCAGGCCGCGGGCCCGCATCAGTTCGCGCACCGAGTCGCGGCTCTCCCCCGGGACCAGCTGCACCGCGTCGGCCGGCAGCCCGGAACCGCCCACCGCGTCGCGCAGCACCCGCACGAGGGCCGTGTTGGAGGCGTGCGCGGACGAGGACCCCCGCAGGAGCACGGCGTTGCCGGACTTCAGGCAGAGCGCGGCAGCGTCGACCGTCACGTTGGGCCGCGCCTCGTAGATGATGCCGACCACACCGAGCGGGACCCGCACCTGGCGCAGATCGATACCGTTGGGAAGGGTGGACCCACGGACCACCTCGCCGACGGGGTCGGGCAGGGCGGCCACGGCGCGGACGTCCGCGGCGATGGCCCGGATGCGCTCCGGCGTGAGCGTGAGCCGGTCGACGATCGACTCGCCCGTCCCCGCCTCTCGGGCCCTTGCGACGTCCTGGGCGTTGGCCTCGACGAGTTCGCTGGTGCGTACCTCCAGCGCGTCCGCGATCGCCAGCAGAGCGTCGTCCTTCGCCGAGCGCGGGAGTGGCGCGATGTCGGCGGCGGCGGCACGCGACCGGTAGGCGGCCTGGACGACCGGGGACATGTTGTCGTACGGCGAAAGCGTGGTCATGCCCGCAGGGTAATGCGCGGGCCGCGGGCATCCGCCTCGTATCCCGTGATGCGAGACGGGCGTCCCAGGGCCGGCAACCGGGCCGGCCCCGTCTCCGCACCGCCCATGACCGGCACGGGCACGGGTGCGTGCCCCGGCCCCCCGCACCGGTACGCACGGAAGGACACTCCCCGAAGGGCGCGCACGCTCTCCGTACACCAGGGGGCGGAGGCGAGCCGCCTGCCCGTTTCCCTTCGCCCGGCGCCCGCACCGCACGCGGCCCGCTCGCCGTGCGCCGCCCCACCCTCAGCGACCGGTACGGACGCGCCAGGCGCAGTACGGATGCGCCGTACGGACGCGCCCCGCTCAGTACGGATGCACCCCCACCGGTGCCGCCGGGGGCGGGCCGTAGCCCTCCGCGATGCGCTGGTGGTACGTCTCCCGGTCGATGACCTCCAACCCGACGATCTCCCAGGGCGGCAGTCCGGCACTGGAGCGGTGCTCGCCCCACAACCGCAGCGCCACCGCCGCGGCGTCGTGCAGGTCGCGCGCCTCCTCCCAGTAGCGGACCTCGGCGTGGTCGTTGGCGTAGCGGCTGGTCAGCAGGAAGGGATGGTCGTGTGCCAGCTGTTCCAGTCCGCGTCTGACCTCCTTCAGCGGTGTCTCACTGCCGGAGACGCTGAGGGTGATGTGCCACAGCCTGGACCTGACCCCCTCCCCGTCCGTGGCCACCGGTTCCTGCTCGGAGGTGGGGTCGGTGGGCGGGCCGTGGAAGTCGGCCCCTGCTCCGACGCTGGTCAGGGCACGGCTGCCCGTTCCGCGGGGCGGCGCCCCCGGGCGCGCTCGTCTCACCGGCGGCCTCCTGTGAATGCGTAGCGGTGCTGAATGCGTGGCAGTACTGCCCCCTCGTATCCCCGTGACAAAGTTGACCAGTCCGGGGGCGGGCTTGGAGGGGTTTTGGTAAAGCTCTCCTCCGGAGACTGGACTTTCAGCCGTTTCGGGAGACCGGGCGGGGCGTCAGGACGACGAGATCGTCCCTGTGTACGACCTCCCGCTCGTACGCCGGGCCGAGCTCGCGTGCCAGGTCGCGGGTGGAGCGGCCGAGCAGCTGGGGGATCTCCTTGGCGTCGAAGTTGACGAGCCCGCGGGCGACCGCGGCCCCGGCCGTGTCCCGCAGCTCCACGGGATCGCCCGCCGAGAACTCGCCCTCGACGGAGCAGATGCCGGCGGGCAGCAGCGACGTGCGGCGCTCGACGACAGCCCGCACGGCGCCGTCGTCCAGGACGAGCGCGCCCTGCGGGGTCGAGGCGTGGGCCAGCCAGAGCAGCCGGTCGGCCGAGCGCCGCCCGGTGCGGTGGAAGTACGTACCGGTATCGCGGCCGGCGAGTGCGTCGGCGACCCGGCTCGCGGACGTGAGGACCACCGGGATCCCGGCGGCGGTGGCGATCCGGGCGGCCTCCACCTTGGTGACCATGCCCCCGGTGCCGACGCCCGCCTTGCCCGCGCTGCCGATCGTGACGCCCTCCAGGTCCGCCGGTCCGCTCACCTCGGCGATGCGGGAGGTGCCGGGGGTGCTCGGGTCACCGTCGTAGAGGCCGTCCACGTCGGAGAGCAGGACGAGGAGGTCGGCGTGGACGAGATGGGCGACGAGGGCCGCGAGCCGGTCGTTGTCTCCGAACCGGATCTCGTCCGTGGCGACGGTGTCGTTCTCGTTGACGACGGGGAACGCACCCATCTCCAGGAGCTGGTCGAGCGTGCTGTAGGCGTTGCGGTAGTGGGCACGCCGGCTGGTGTCGTCGGACGTGAGGAGCACCTGGCCGACGCGTACGCCGTAGCGGGCGAAGGACGCGGTGTACCGGGCGACGAGCAGTCCCTGGCCGACGCTGGCCGCGGCCTGCTGGCGGGCCAGGTCCTTGGGCCTGCGGACGAGCCCGAGGGGCGCGAGGCCGGCGGCGATGGCACCGCTGGAGACGAGGACGATCTCCCGCTCCCCGCCGCTCCTGACCTTGGCGAGTACGTCGACGAGCGCGTCGACGCGGTCGGCGTCGAGGCCGCCGGCCGCGGTGGTGAGCGAGGAGGAGCCGACCTTGACCACGATCCGGCGGGCGTCGGTCACGCCCGGCCTTCGCTGCCCCGCGCCGCCACCGGAGGGTGCGCGGAGTACGCCTTCGGATTCCGTTGCCCCTGACACGTACGTCCCCATCACGTCGGCCTGCTCGATTCCCACAATCTACGCGAGGCGGCCGACACCGCGCCGTGCCGTCTCAGCCGGCGTACCACTGCCTGCCCAACGCCCGTATCACGCCCGTTCCGACGCCGCGGCCGGCCGGCCGACGGAACGTCAGCGTCGGGCCGCGCCGGGACACCCGACGACCCGTCGGCGTACAGCGGAAAAGAGCCATTCACGTCATCTCCATCGCCCATTCATCGGGCTACGCTCTACGGGTGACAGATGAACCGACCCGCAAAAGGCGCATTCTCGTCAGATCGGGCAAGAGCCCCTTCGATGTCGCTTCCGTGGAGCAGTCACTCCACAGAGACGTCTTCGCGACGAACGCGGGCAACCTGATCTTCAGCGACGCGGCGCACAAACTGCTGAGCACGCCGCGGACCGAGGTCTCCTCCAACGGCATCCGTGCGGACCCGTCGGCGGCCGAGCGCATCAACGAGGAGTACGACGTCTTCGTCGTTCCCCTGGCCAACGCCTTCCGGCCGAGCTTCGAACGGCCGCTCAAGCGGATGACGCAGTTGATCAAGAAGCTGCGCATACCCGTGGTCGTGCTGGGTGTCGGCGCACAGGCGGACCTCAAGTACAACGCGGCGCGGCTGAAGCCCATGGAGCCGACGGTCAGGGAATTCGTCACCGAGGTACTCAACCGCAGCGCGTCCGTCGGCGTGCGGGGAGAGTTCACCGAGCAGTACCTCAACGCCATGGGCTTCCGGGACGTCGAGGTCATCGGCTGCCCCTCGATGTTCATGAACGGCGAAACGTTCACGCTCGAGAAGCGGGTGGAAGCGCTCACCTCGGAGTCCCGCATCTCGGTGAACGGCTCGCACAGCGCCGTACGTTCGCACGGCCTCGACGCCATCATCCGGCAGGCCCACGCGCGCTACCCGCATCTGCGGTTCGTCGGACAGAACCTTCTCGAGGCCGAGTTGCTGCACTGGCGGGAGACCGCGCACCCGACCGGGGCGCAGACCTCGATGCCGACGCACCCCTCCCACCCGATGTACCAGGAGGGCAAGGTCCGGCTCTACGTGGACCCGGCCACCTGGATCAGGGAACTGCGCGCCTTCGACTTCTCGTTCGGCTCCCGCATCCACGGCAACATCGCGGCCCTGCTGGCGGGCGTGCCGAGCACCGTGCTGTGCAGCGACTCCCGGACCCTGGAGCTGTGCCGGTACTTCGCCATACCGCACCGCAAGATATCCGAGACGCCCAGGAACACCGACCCCGCCGAGCTCTACGAGGCCGCCGACTTCGGTGACCTGGTCAACGGTCACAAGGAGCGTTTCCTGCGCTTCACCGGCTTCATGGAGAAGAACGGCCTGGAGAACGCCTTCACCCATGGCGACGGCGGGGCGGCGTTCGACGCGCGACTGGCCGAGCTGAGCCTCCCGCCCGCCGTCCGGCCGTGGGTGGACAGCGACCCCGAGTCGCTGCGTGGTCGCTTCAGCTTCATGCAGAGCAGGCTCGACGAGCTGACCCAGCAGAACGCCGCCCTGCTCTCCCAGCTCGGCGCCCGGAGCCGCCGGGTGGGCTTCAGGGGGCAGGGCACCGACAGCGCGACCGCGCTGCCGGCGGTCTACCGGCGGGCCAGGCGTGTGGTGGGGCGTCCGGTGAAGAAGCTTCTGCGCCCCGACCAGTGAGGACCGGGCCCGGACCGCCGTGTCCACCGGGCCGCGGGCCCCGCACAGCCGTCACCGCGCGCGCAGGACACGCCGGGCCCGGTTACGCGCCCGGCGCGCCAGCCGCCGGGCGAGAGCGGCCGGGGACCGGCCTGCCGGCACCTCGATCCTTCTGCCGCCGATCCACTCGGTCACCGTCACCTCGTACGCCGGGTCGGGCAGGGCGCCGTCCTCCCGGAAGTGCGGATAGGCCAGGTAGAGACGGGCCCCCCTGCGGACCACCTCGGGTTCCTCGCCGCTCTCCATGAAGCGCAGGACGTCCAGGAGCAGGTCGATGCGCCCTTCGGCCACACAGAGCAGCCTCAGCCGTTCCTGCACCTTGAGGCGACGGGCCACTCCCGGGGTCCAGTAGGCCTCCATCAGCGGTACCGCCCGTTCCGTCTTCTCCCGCCGTACGGCCTCGGACTGCCTCAGCAGCACCGGCCCGAACTGCGGGAGCAGGGTGACGACGAACGGCCGGATCATCAGCGTGTCCCGGCGCGGGCCCGGCGGGACGTACCGCGCGATGAGGCCCATCAGCGCGCGGGCCGAGTCGAAGCGCAGCAGATGCCCTCCACTGCGCGTGACGTGTTTGCCGTCCTCCCGGCCCACCAGGTAGTAGCAGGTGTGGTCGGCGACGACGGAGACCCCGTCGCCCCGGAGGTACGCCTCCATGGTGAACAGGGCGTCCTCGCCTGTTTTCAGCCCTTCGTCGAACGTCATCCCCAGCCGGACGAGCAGTGACCGCCGGAACAGCTTCTGGGCGCTCAGGGTGTATTTGATGTGGGAGGAGTAGAGGTCCGCCCGCTCGACGGTCTCCTTCCACATCGACTTCGGCGCTCCCCGGTTGACGCCGACGGTACGGCCGAGCACGACGTCCGTGCCCGCCCGGTCAGCCATCGCGACCATGCGCTCCAGGGCCTGCTCGCCGAAGTAGTCGTCCGCGTCCAGGAAGAAGACGTAGCGGCCTCGGGCGAGGCCGAGCCCGACGTTGCGCGGGTTGCTGGGCCCGCCGGAGTTCTCCTGGTGGACCACACGCATCGGGACGGCGGTCCGGGCGGCGAACTCGTCCAGGTATTCCCCCGTGCCGTCCGTGGAGCCGTCGTCGACGGCGATGATCTCCATCCGGTCGGCCGGAAGCGTCTGGGCCTCGACGGAATCCAGGCAGCGGGTCAGGTAGGGCATCGCTTCGTAGGCGCCGATCACGACACTCACGTCCGGCGTGTTACTGGTCATCGCTCCTGGTCCGCATCGCTCGGGAGAACAGCACGGGCGCACGGGCGCGCCGTTCGTTCCCTTCCCCGAGGGAGGACGGGCAGTTCGTGCAACAGGTTGCTTCATGCGGAAGATCGCGTACATCCGGATGACAGGCCGACTTCATCCGGACGTCGTCCGGCCCGCGGGCGCCTCGCGGCCTGCGGCCCGGGAAAACGGGCCGGCCCCCGCCCGTCGGGCGGGGGCCGGAGGACTACCCACCGGGGCGGGCCTGCGGGGTCAGCGGGCGTGCGGTCCGCTCGCGCCTTCCAGGCTCCCGGCGGAGGCGGGCACATCGGCGTCCCCTACGGCGGTCATCGCCGCCGGCCGGGGAGCGAGCCCTCCGGCGGTCCCAGCGGCGGCGCCCGGGCCGGTCGCCGGCTCGGAGGCGGTCGGTTCCCCCGCGGCGGTTCCCGGCCGCGTCTTCCGCGCGGAGCCGATGTCCTTGAGCCGCATGGCCGGCCGTTCCACCAGGTGCCAGGAGAGCACCGCAGCGGTCACCGCACCCGCCAGCGACAGGGCGAGGTAGGGCCAGAAACCCCACCGTGCCAGCCCCAGCGCGACCAGGGACTGCTGCACGGCGAAGCCGTAGATGTAGATGCCGTACGAGTAGTCGTGGCGGGCGCCGATGCGCCGGAACGGCGCGGGCAGCCGAATGGCGAGCCACAGCAGCAGGTAGGCGAAGGCGGGCAGGCCGACGACGAAGAAGTAACCGAAACGGAGGCTGCCGAGCAGGACCAGGCCCGAGGCCACACCCAGGACGTCGCTGACCGGGACGCGCTCGCGGTACAGCTCGATCAGCGTCCCGAGGCCGAAGGCGAAGCTGAGGTAGAGAACGACGTCCGGGTCGAACCGGCCCGTCACCGTGAAGAACTCGATGGATCCGTGGTACGAGGAGTCGCTGAAGCCCGCCCAGAACGGGGTGGTGAGGGCGTTGCGGAGAATCAGCCAGCCCAGCACACCGACGAGCAGGAGCACGACCCGGCGCGCCCGAGCGAGAGCCCCCGTCAGGGCGAGCACGGCCACCCCGACGTAACAGAGCACCTCGTAGCGCAGTGACCACAGGGCGGCGTCGATGCTGGGACTGTGCGCGAGCCCCGAGTTGCCCGCGGTGGCCACGACGCCGGAGACGTCGTTCTGCCGGGGGGCGACCGCCCAGTTGGACGCCATGTAATCGAGCGGACCGCGCTCGTGTCCCCAGAAGCCGTCCAGCCCGCCCTGCTGCCGCCAGTAGAGGAAGGGGGCGACGACGAAGGCGGTCACCGCGAGGCAGACCCACAGGCCGGGAAGCAGCCGCAGTGCGCGGTGCCAGAGGAAGCGCCCCAGGGACAGCCTCTTCCCGCTGCGTGTGACGAGGATCCCGGAGAGGACGAAGAAGCCGTAGACGGACATCTTCCCGAGGTCGGTCTGCCCGTGGCTGAAGTCGTGGCCGAACTCGGTGTCGCCGAAGCCCAGCACGCTCGCGTGGGAGACGACGACGGCGGAGGCCAACGTGAGCCTTATGAGACCGAGGCTGTTGTCGCGACCCGAGAAACACTCGGCCACCGAACCGCGTGACCAGCGTGTACTGCGGATACGGCTGACGATGCGCGAAGAGATGTGCGCCCTCCCGGAAGAGCTGAACGGGGGCGGTGCGCCCTGGATCCGCTCACAGGTGTGTCATGAGAACGCCCGACGCTAACGCACATATGCCGTGTCCGGTCACATCTGTGTGTGAGGATCCGGACACACTTGAGGGGATCCGGGTACCTCTCGGGTGACGCCGTGACCACCGGCACATGACACCGCGCCCACAGGTGTCCGAACTGTTCGATCCTGACAACCGCTAGAGTGCATGCGGGCGGTGGCCCATGCCTAAAGATCGGCTGCCGGTCCCAACCCCACCTTGTCGTCCAGGGTTCTCAGAGATGGGGCACAGTCGTGTCAGTCAAAGTGAGTGTCGTCATTCCGGTGTACAACCCGGGCAAGTACATCGATCCCTGCATCGATTCGCTGCTGCGCCAGAGCCTCCCCGCGGACGATTTCGAGGTCCTTTTCGTCAACGACGGCTCGACGGACGACACCCGCGAACGGCTCGAGGCGCTGGCGGTCGAGCACCCCCACTTCCGTGTGATCACCATCCCCAATTCGGGGTGGCCCGGAAAGCCCCGCAATATCGGGGTGGCGGAGGCCAAGGGCGAATACGTGCAATTCGTGGACCAGGACGACTACCTCGCCACGGAGGCGCTGCAGCGCCTGTACGCGATCGGGCACCGTAACGGTTCGGACATCGTCATCGGCAAGGTGGCCAGCAACTTCCGGGGTGTCCCGCACGGCGTCTTCAAGAAGACGCGCGAGAAGTGCACCCTGCAGGACGCCCCCCTGTACGACAGCCTGACCCCGCACAAGATGTTCCGCACGGAGTTCCTCCGCGAGAACGGCATCGCCTACCCCGAGGGGAAGCGCCGCCTGGAGGACCAGCTCTACATGATGCAGGCGTACTTCCCCGCGAAGGTCGTCTCCATCCTGGGCAACTACACCTGCTACTACTACTCGAAGCGGGACGACGGGCAGAACGCCGGATCCGCGAAGATCGTCCCGTCCGGCTACTACGGGAACCTCCGCGAGGTCCTCGACGTCGTCGTGGAGAACACCGAGCCCGGGGAGTTCCGGGACCTCCTGCTCCGCCGCTTCTACCGTGTGGAGATGCTGGGCCGCCTCAGCGAGCCGGCCGTCGTCAAGTACACGCCGGAGTACCTCGACGAGATGTGCGACGCCGTCAGGCCCCTGGCCGAGGACTTCATGGACGACGGCGTCCACGACGGACTGGGTCCCGTCCAGCGGCTGCGCTCCACGCTGCTGCGCAAGGACGACCGTCAGGGTCTCCTTCGGATCGCCCGGTTCGCCGCCTCCGTGAAGGCGACGGCCCGCCTGCAGGACTTCACCTGGCAGCCGGACGGGCGGATCGCCGTCACCGTGACCGGCCGTCTCGTCCACGGTGAGGACCGGGCGCCGCTCAAGCTGCTCCGGCGCGACGACCGCTACTTCCTGCACCCCGACTTCACCGAAGGGCTGCTGCCGGCCGGAGAACTCCTGGACGTCACGGACGACATCGGCGGCTACGCCGGGGAGATCTCCCTGCGGAACCGCGAGACGGCCGTCGAGTGGCCCTGTCCGGCGACGTTCACGACCGAGATCGAGGATCTCGGCGACGACACCTGCGAAGTGGTCCTGCACGGCTCCGGGCACGTGACCTCCGAGGCCGTCAAGGGCCGCGGACGCGTCTCGCGCGGCTTCTGGGACGTCTGGGTCCCGCTGCGCGGCCTGGGTCTGGTGCGCAAGGCCCGCCTCGGCGCGGACCGCGCCCAGCACGTGGACGCCGCCTGCCTTCCCGCGTCCCTGGGCTCCCCCGCGCGCGCCGTCATCCCGTACTTCACCGACCCGCACGGCAACCTCACGCTCGACGTCGCCCGCCGCGGCAAGCGGCTGGCGACGTACCTCGAGGGCCGTCCCGTCCTGCTCGTCCCGGGCGGTCGGCCCGAGCTCCGGCTGGACCTCTTCACCATCACGGCGACGGCCCAGTCCCCGGTTCAGCTCGTCCTGTCCTCGGGGGACACCACCCACACGCTCCCGGCCGTCCTGGTGCCCACGGAGGGACGCGCCCACCTCCCCCTGCCCACCCGGGCGGCGGGCGTCCCGGCAGGCACCTGGCAGCTGTCCGTACGCCTGGACGGCGCGAAGAACGCGCCGCTGCCCCTCTTCGAGGTCTCCGTCGACTCCCGCGGCCGCGTGAAGCTGCCCGCGGATCTGCCCGAGGCGGACGCGGAGCTCGTGGCCAGGGCGGTGTCCCGGCGCCGGAAGGTCACCGTGCGCCGCGCGCTGCGCACGGTCGGCGGTCCGCTCGCCCGCCGCCTCCCCGGCAGGGCCCGCAGGAGCGCCCGTCGTCTGGCCGCACGGATCATCGGCTGACCGCACACCGAGCAACAGAACCGGCAACAAGCACAAGGACGTGATCAACATGCGGCAGCTCTCCATCGCGGGTGCCCTGGTCCATGAACCCAAGGTCTTCCCGGACAGCCGCGGCAGCTTCCACGAGTGGTTCCAGGGGGCCGCCTTCGCCGAGGGGGCCGGCCACCGGCTGAGCCTCGAACAGGCCAACTGCTCCGTCTCCAGCCGGGGCACCCTGCGGGGGATCCACTTCGCCGACGTGCCGCCGAGCCAGGCGAAGTACGTCAAGTGCGTACGGGGCGCGGTACTCGACGTCATCGTGGACATCCGGGTCGGCTCCCCGACCTACAAGCAGTGGGAGGCCGTGCGGCTCGACGACGTCGACCACCGGTCCGTCTACCTCGCGGAGGGCCTCGGCCACGCCTTCATGGCCCTGACGGACGACGCGACGGTCGTCTACCTGTGCTCGGAGGGCTACTCCCCCGGCCGTGAGCACGGCATCAACCCCCTCGACCCGGCGCTGGGCATCGAATGGCCCGCCGACGTCACCCCGCTGCTCTCCGACAAGGACGCCGCGGCCCCCACCCTGGCCGAGGCGGAGAAGCAGGGCCTCCTGCCCTCCTACGAGGACTGCCGGGCGTACTACGCGGAGCTGCGCGCCCGCGGCTGATCCGCACAGGCGGTGCGAGAACGAAAAGTCCCCGGTCCGGAGAAACGGACCGGGGACTTCCCGTGTGCGGCACCCCCGCGGCCGTGGCCGCCGGGGTGCCTAGGCGCTCCCCCGGCCACCACGAGCGGGGCGGCGTTCCCCGTCCGGCTCAGACCGTCACGGCCTCGATGCTCCTGCGGAGCGGAGCGAAGGCCGACCGGGACCGGCGCAGATTGCGCGCCCGGGCGAGCGCCGGCCAGAAACCGGCACCGAGGAGTGCCTCGGGCCTGACGGCGTTCTTGCGCACCAGCACCTCGTCGGGCACGTTCTGCGGGTCGGGCACGACGTACTCCTCGACGATCGTGTCGTACGCGTCCTTCAGGACGGTGTTGTCGGGGTCCGCGCCGAAGACGGCCACCACCCCGGTGGGTTCCGTGTCCACCTCGACGACCAGCAGGTCGGGGCGGTAGCGGCGCAGCACCTGGGCCACCTTGTAGACGTCCCCGGTCCAGAACTTGGTGTGCCGGTCCCGGGCCGCCTCGTCGACGTCGCGCGGGAGCATGTCGTCCAGGACGATCACGCTCGTCCAGCGGGAGTGCCGCTCGACGTTCATGAAGTCGCGCAGGGCGTACTCGAAGAGGTGCATCCCGTCGATGAAGGAGAGCTCCAGCTTCGGGTCCGCGCCGAGCAGGTTGAGCGGGTCGCGCCGGGCGAGGGCCCGGAAGGGGTTGCGGCCGTTGCGCAGGTGAAGCAGCGGGTCCTTGCGCGCGAAGAAGTCGTCGCTCGTGGCCCTGACCAGGTGGACGTCGCAGCTGATGTCCGTCACCACGCGGAAGGCCGGGTCGACGGCGACCGAGGGTACCCGGGAAAGGGCCAGGCTCCTGCCGTCGTTGACGCCGATCTCCAGATAGTTCCGGGGCCGGTAGACGCGGTGCAGGGAGCGGAGGAACTCATGGCGGTTCACGTGGAGCAGCCCTTCGACAGGGACCAACTGGCCAGGTTTTCCGAAGAAACTATCCCATGAGCGTGTCGTCCGGCAGCCTTTCCGTACGACCTACGCGCAGGGGTTCGGAAGCCCTGGTGCCGGTACGGCCACGGCCGGGCTCCCCCTGGGGGAGCCCGGCCGTGGCCGTTGCGTCGGGCGGTGCGTTCAGGGCCTTTCGGCCGCCACCAGCGCGGGGAAGGCCTCGCCCAGCGCGGACCGCCAGTCGCGGATCGGCTCGATCCCGGCCGCCGTCCAGCGGTCGTGCCCCAGCACACTGAACGCGGGGCGGGGAGCCGGCCGTACGAAGGCCTCGCTGGTCGTCGGGCGCACCCGCTCCGGGTCCGCGCCCAGCAGACCGAAGATCTCCCGGGTGAGGCCGAACCAGGTCGTCTCGCCACCGCTGGTGCCGTGGTAGACACCGGCGGGAGCGGTACCCGCGAGCGCCGCCTGCCCGAGCCGGACCAGACGGTCGGCCAGGTCGACGGTCCAGGTGGGCTGACCGCGCTGGTCGTCCACCACGTCGAGGGTGTCCTTGACGCCCTCCAGCTTGATCATCGTCCGGACGAAGTTGCCGCCGCCGGCCCCGTACAGCCAGGCCGTCCGCACGACGTACCCGGTGTCCGGGAGGGTGTCCAGTACCGCGCGCTCCCCGGCCAGCTTGGTGCGTCCGTAGGCGCTGCGCGGCCCGGTGGCGGCGTCCTCCTGGTACGGCTTCTCCGCGTCGCCGGCGAAGACGTAGTCGGTGGACACCTGCAGGAGGACGGCGCCGTGCTCGCGGCACGCCTCGGCGAGGACCTCGGCGCCCCTGCCGTTGACCCGCAGGGCGGCCTCCTCCTGCGTCTCGGCGTCGTCGACGGCCGTCCAGGCGGCGCAGTTGACGACCACCGCGGGGCGGTGCTCCGCGAAGGCGGCGCGGACCGAGGAGGGGTCGGTGACGTCCACGGTGCCGCGGCCCGCGGCGAGGGCGGTGACGTCCTCGCCGGCGAGCCGCGCCATGACGTCCTGCCCGAGCATGCCCTGGGCCCCGGTCACCAGCCAGACGGCGCTCACAGAGCGGCCCTGTCCTTCAGCGGCTCCCACCAGGCCCGGTTGTCGCGGTACCACTGCACGGTCTCGGCGAGGCCGGTGGCGAAGTCCATGCGGGGCTCGTAGCCGAGCTCCTCACGGATCTTGGTGCAGTCGACCGAGTAGCGGCGGTCGTGGCCCTTGCGGTCCTCGACGTAGGTGACGCTGGTCTCCCAGTCGGCGCCGCAGGCTTCCAGGAGCAGCCCGGTGAGCTCCTTGTTGGAGAGCTCGGTGCCACCGCCGATGTTGTAGACCTCGCCGGCCCGGCCCTTGGTGCGGACGAGCTCGATGCCCTGGACGTGGTCGTCGATGTGCAGCCAGTCGCGCACGTTGGCGCCGTCGCCGTACAGCGGCACGGTCTTGCCGTCCAGCAGGTTGGTGACGAAGAGCGGGATGACCTTCTCCGGGAAGTGGTGGTGCCCGTAGTTGTTGGAGCAGCGGGTCACCCGCACGTCGAGGCCGTGGGTGCGGTGGTAGGAGAGGGCGATCAGGTCACTGGAGGCCTTGGCCGAGGAGTACGGCGAGTTGGGCTCCAGCGGGTGCGTCTCGGGCCAGGAGCCCTCGTCGATCGACCCGTAGACCTCGTCGGTGGAGATGTGCACGAAGGTCTTCACACCGGCCAGGTGCGCGGCGTGGATCAGGGTGTGCGTGCCGACGACGTTCGTACGGACGAACTCGGCACCGCCGTCGATGGAGCGGTCCACGTGGGACTCCGCGGCGAAGTGCACGACCTGGTCGTGCTCGGCCATCAGCTTGCCGACCAGCTCGGCGTCGCAGATGTCACCCTGCACGAAGGCGAAGCCCGGGTGGTCACGGACTTCGTCGAGGTTGGCCGGGTTGCCCGCGTACGTGAGCTTGTCGAGGACCGTGACGGCGACATCGCCCGGTCCCTGGGGGCCCAGTACGGTACGGACGTAGTGGGAGCCGATGAATCCGGCCCCGCCGGTCACCAGGATGTTGGTCGTCATGAAGAGATCTGCACCTTGCTGTGGTCGCCGAGCACGAGTCGGTGGGCGGACGGGTTACGGGGCGCGGGGGTCACTTCGACGTCCCGGCCGATGAGCGAGGCCTCGACGCGCCGCACACCGGAGATGGACGCGCCGCGGAGGACGATGGAGTACTCGATCTCGCTGTCCTCGATCCGGCAGCCTTCCGAGACCGAGGTGAACGGGCCGACGTAGGAGTCGCTGATGACCGAGTCGGCGCCGATGATCACCGGGCCGACGATGCGGCTGCTGGTGACGCGTGCCCCCGGCTCGATCCGGACCCGTCCGATGATCTCGCTGCTCTCGTCGACCGTCCCCTCCGTGGAGGGCTTCAGGGTCTCCAGGACGGAACGGTTGACCTCCAGCATGTCGGTGACGTTGCCGGTGTCCTTCCAGTACCCGGAGATGGTCGTGGAGCGGACGTCGTGCTGCTTGTCGATCAGCCACTGGATGGCGTGCGTGATCTCCAGCTCGCCGCGCCAGGACGGCTCGATCGCGCGTACGGCCTCGTGGACGGCCGGGGTGAAGAGGTAGACGCCGACGAGCGCGAGATCGCTCTTCGGCTCCTTCGGCTTCTCCTCGAGCGAGGCCACCCGGCCCTCGTCGTCGAGCTCCGCGACACCGAAGGCGGTCGGGTTGGGCACCTTCGTCAGCAGGATCTGCGCCTCGGGGCGCTCGGAGCGAAACTCCTCGACGAGCCCGGAGATGCCGCCCACGATGAAGTTGTCGCCGAGGTACATGACGAAGTCGTCGTCACCGAGGAAGTCCCGTGCGATGAGCACCGCGTGGGCGAGACCGCGCGGCTCGTCCTGCGGGATGTACGTGACGTCGATGCCCAGCGCGGAACCGTCACCGACCGCCTCACGGATCTCCGGTGCCGTGTCACCCACGATGATGCCGACATCCGTGATCCCGGCCTCGGCGATGGCTTCCAGCCCGTAGAACAGGACCGGCTTGTTGGCCACCGGAACCAGCTGCTTGGCCGACGTGTGTGTGATGGGGCGAAGGCGGGTGCCCGCCCCGCCGGAGAGTACGAGAGCCTTCACGTTGTCCTGTCCCGATGGTGAGGTACCGGCCCGGTGCCGGACCGCGAATTCTTGTGCGAGTTTAACGGTGCGTTCACCCGCCGTCCTGCCGCGAGGTGCCCACAGGGGCCGTGGGCGCTTGCGCGGGCGACCGGAGCACTCAGCCTGCGCCCAGGCGCGCACGCCAGCGACGCAGGTCCCTGCGCACCCGCCGGACGACGCGCCGCGTCGTGGACGGCTTCGGTGCCGGCCTCGGCACTCTCTTCGGCCTCTCGACGCGGCGGGTACCGTGCCAGTCCGGCACGGTCACCTCGTAGTCCTCGTCACGGAGACCAGCATCCGGATCGCGGAAGTGCGGGTAGGCGAGGAAGAGCCTGCCGCCGTCCTCGGAAGCGACCAGCTCCGGAACTTCCTTGGCCTGCAGGAACCTCAGGACGTCGGCCAGCAGGTCCAGCCGCCCGTGTGCGACGCAGACCAGCCTCAGCCGCTCGCCCACCTTGATCCTGCGGGCCACACCGTCGGTCCAGTATGCCTCCATGATCGGAGCCGCGAGTTCCATCCGGTGCTTCCGCTCGCTCTCCGGCTGCTTCAGGATGCCCGGCGCGAACTGCTGGAGCAGTCCGACCGTGAACGGCCTGACCATGAGGAGATCACGCTTGGGACCGGGCGGCTCCAGCCGGTGGATGAGCGCCGCCATCGCCGCCACCGCTTCGAAGCGCAGTACGTAACTGCCCCTCCTGGTGGCGTGGTTGCCGTCCTCGCGGCCGACGAGGTGATAGCAGGTGTAATCGGAGATGACGGAGACACCCGCTCCCCTCAGATACGCCTCCATGGTGAAGAGGGCGTCCTCACCCGTCTTCAGTTCCTCGTCGAAACGCAGACCGGTCCGTAACAGGAGTTCCCGGCGGAAGAGTTTCTGCGCACTCAGGGTGTAAATGACCTTGGAGCGATGGACGTCGACACGTTCCTGGGTACGCGTCCACATCGACTGGGGGGCTCCCCGGTTGACGCCGACCACCTTGCCGAGCACCACGTCGGTGCCGGCCCGGTCGGCCATGTCCACCATGCGTTCGAGGGCCTCGTCACCGAAGTAGTCGTCCGCGTCCAGGAAGAAGACGTAGCGGCCGCGCGCCAGGCCGATTCCCACATTGCGTGGCCCGCTCGGGCCCCCCGAATTCTTCTGCCTGATCACGCGCGTGGGAACGGGCGAACGGGCCGCGAATTCCTCCAGGTACTCGCCCGTTCCGTCGGTCGAACCGTCGTCCACCGCGATGATTTCGATGCGGTCGGCACCGATGGTCTGCGCCTCCACCGATTCGAGGCAGCGGATGAGATAGGGCATCGCCTGGTATGCGCCGACGATGACACTGACATCAGGAGTACGTGTGACGTTCACACAAACAGAAGACAGCCGGAACGGACGGGTGGTTGTGCGACGGCACCCATCCGATGTGTGACTCGTCGCACAAACGGCCCAGTAAAGCCCTCGCATGGGCTACTGGGCCGTTCGGTCGGACCGATGCGTCGTCGTTCAGCCGCCGACGGGTTCGCCCAGGCTCCGGGCGACGCCGATGTTGCGTGCCTCGGCCTTGGCGGCCAGGGCTCGCACCGCAGTGTCGAACTGTTCGAGCGACGTGGGCTCGTCCGGGCCGAGCAGATACCGCTTCAGCTCACGCCTGGCCTCCGCGAGGGTGTCGGCCGCCGGATCGGTGACCGCCGCCAGGAGCGCGTCGATCTCGGTCGCCGGGTTGGACAGGATGACCGCGGCGCGCACGGCGGTGTTCTGGCGCTGGAACTCCTCGGCGCCCATTCCCGCAGAGTCCGTCACGGCGTACGGCTTGCCGCTGGCGATGAAGTCCGACACGACGCTGGAGATGTCGGAGACCATGGCGTCCGATTCGTTGAAGCAGTCGTACAGACGGGGCTCGGCCCCGGTGATGACCTTGTGCTCCCACCAGCCGGCCGCACGCCAGTACGCGTCGTTCCACTCGTCCCTGAGCCTCAGCGTCTCCGCTTCGGTCTCCGGGGCGATCCTGGAGTCGCGCGAGAGCTCAGCCTCGTCCTTCTCGGTGCTCGAACTGCCCGCGAGCTGGGACAGCCGTGCCTCGATCCGGACCATCTCGGCCCGCGCCTCGACCTGTCCCGCGCGCAGCGCCTCCCGCTCCTTCGCCCACCGCGGGTCGACGGCACGCTCGGCCGCCGCCTGCTCGATCATCGCGGTGATACGGAAGTGCGCCGCCTTCGCCTGGGCGCTGCGGGTGCCGGTGAAGGGATGCGGCTTGTAGAGCACCCGGACCGGCTGGTCCGCCGCCAGCAGACGCCGGACGATGTTCTCGCCCGCCAGCAGCAGGGAGGTGTTGCCCGGGTTGTCGTCCCAGCCCTCCCACGTGGGGGCGTACAGCACGGTCGGGACCGGGTTCTTCGGCGTACCGGTCCACGACTCGATGGAGGCCAGCTGAGGGCGTCCCACCTCGACGATGTCCTCGTCCCGGACCCCGACGTCGGCCAGTGCGTAACGGTCGCGGCCGGCCTTGCCCGCCGTCCACACCTCGTCGTACACCTTGCTGTACGGGTTGACGCTGGCGAGCTTGTCGCTGTCGCCGTGCCCGATGAAGACGTGCTTCATCGTCGGGACCCGCAGCATGTGGATGTTCTTGCCGACGTTGGCGGCGTACAGCGCGACCCGTACGGAGGAGAGGTCCAGGTTCATCAGGTGCACCCCGCCCGGCACGCAGAGCACCGGCACGGAGGTCATGGCGAGCTGGGGGACGATGTTGCGCTCGCGCAGGAAGATCAGCGGCCGCCCGCCGAGCTTGGCCATCGTCTCCAGCCACATGTTGACCTGGTACGCCGAGTCCTTGGAACCGGAGAAGTACAGGATCACCGTGGGCCGGTACTCGCCCAGCCACGCGTCGACCGCCGCGAGGACCTTCGCCTCGGGCACGACGAGCCGGCTCGGACGGATGTGCGGCAGCAGGGCGGCGAGGTAGAGCAGGGCCGAGCCCAGCATGAGGGCGAGGCCGACGAACGCGACGCCCTCCACGCCGGTCCCGACCGCGATCAGCACGCCGATCATCCCGAAGAGGTCCAGGTGGAGCATCTTCTCGGCCGGGCGGTTCATCAGCAGCTTCGGCGGGGCGTCGCCCAAGGCCAGCACGCCGAGGTCCACGTTGCGCGTGACCACCGGCAGCTTGCGGCGGAGCCGGATGAGGGTGACCATCGCGCTCTGCGGTGCCTGGAGGCCGTAGAAGGCCAGCAGGCTGGCCATGGTCACGTAGAAGAGCATGCCCTCGCCGTAGCCCATGCGCGAGAGCAGCAGGATCAGCAGCAGCTGACGCACGAGGAAACGGATCGAGAGACCCGCGCGCACGGCGGCCAGCCGGTTCACGAGGTAGCTGCCGCAGCGGTGCAGATAATGGTCGGCCGCATAGGTCACGAAGGCGGCGAACGCGAAGAACCAGAGATTGGGGATGATGGCCGCGAGCATGACGCACGGGAAGCCCAAGCCCACGAGGAGCGCGGCGGCCAGCTCCGAAACGCTGCCGACACGAGCCAAACGAATGGCTTTCGAAATCACGAAGTACCGCTCCCGAGGATCCGACTGATTACCTTGCGGGGGAAATGTGAAGAGCAACTTCACGAATTCGGACCCCGCCGATTCACCGTTACGGCGAACCGACGGGGCCCGAAAAGTCGATCATTAAGTATTACACATCGATCTGACGGTCCAGCACCGAGGCCAGCGCCTGCTCGAAGCCGGAGGCCTCGCTCGCACCGCGGGTCGGGTCCTGCTGCCGCACGTCGATCACATGGCCGGTCATCTCCGAGAGCAGGACGTCGACGGACGTACGGGCCACCGCCTCCGAGGAGAGCAGCGAGCCCACCGGCTCGTCACCGAAGGCCTTGGTCCGCATGGGCGTCGCGGTGCGCTCGGGGTTCACGCAGTTCACCCGCACACCGTCCGCCGCCCACTCGTCCGAGAGCGCCTGGGTGAGGTTGACCATGGCGGCCTTGGTGGAGGAGTAGAGGCTGTACTCCGCACGGCCCCGGGTGTAGCTGCTGGAGGTGTAGAGCAGCAGCTGACCCTTGGTCTCCGCCAGGTACTTGTACGAGGCGCGGGCGATCTGCACCGGTGCCAGGTAGTTGACGTTGAGCGCTTCCTGGATCGCCGTGTTGTCCGTCTCGGCCAGCTTGCCGATCCGCAGCACACCCGCGGTGTTGACCACGTAGTCGATCCGCCCGGTCTCGGCGTACGCCTTGGAGAGCGCGTCGTCGACGTGCTCCGGGTTCTCGACGTGCGTACCGGTGGTGGAACGGCCCAGCGCGTACACCGTGGCGCCGAACGACTCGGCGAGCGCGGCGATGTCCGCCCCGATGCCGTACGAGCCGCCGAAGACCACCATCGTCCTGCCGGTGAGCAGTTCCCGGTAACTCGCCTCACCCGTCGGCTGGGGAACGGCCGTGGAGGCGAGCTGGAACAGCTTGTCCGCGATGAAGACGTCGACGGGCTGCGTGACCTTCATGTTGTACTCGTCGCCCGCGACGACGTAGATCGGCACGTCCGGCAGGTACTTCAGGACCACAGAACAGTCGTCGGTGGCCTGGAAGTTGGGGTCCCCCGCCGCCACCTCGTAGGCACGCCGGATGGTGGAGAGCTTGAAGGCCTGGGGCGTCTGGCCGCGGCGCAGCCTGGAGCGGTCGGGCACGTCCGTGATGAACTCGCCGTCCTCCCCGTGGGTGCGGGTGACGATGATGGTGTCCGCGGACGGGATGGCGACGTCGACGGCCTGGTAGCGGTCGAGGGCGTCGACACAGTCCTTGATGACGCGCTGCGACAGCAGGGGACGCACGGCGTCGTGGAACAGGACGTTACGGTCCTCCCCCTCGGCCAGGCCCTCACCGAGAGCCGCGATGGCACGCTCGGTCGTCTCGTTACGGGTGGCCCCGCCCTCGATCACCTTGACGACCTTGGTCAGACCCGCCTTGGTGACGATCTTCTCGACATCGGGCACATAGCCCGGCGCCATCAGGACGATGATGTCGTCGATCGACTCGGCCTGCTGGAAGATGGTCAGGGTGTGCTCGATGACCGCTTTGCCCGCGATCTTCAGCAACTGCTTCGGTATCGAGAGACCCACGCGCTGACCGGTACCGCCGGCGAGTACGACTGCCGTGGTGCGGACTTGGGCTATGTACTGCTCAGACACAGACGACCTACCTCGCGAGGGCTGGGGAACATCCCGATGGTTACACTCTCCGTTACCATCTCGCAAGGTGGACGTCGAGCCCGGCTCACCCGGCGGACACCTCCCGTTCCCCGCCCACACAGGGAAAACGCCTGGGCAGCGGCCGTACGGACGCGTGACCGACACCACACGTCTGAGCGGCATGGATCACCGAGGAGCGGAAACAGCCGCCCTCCGCATTTCACCCGGGCGGCCCATCGGCGGCTCCCCGCCGGGTGAGCCGCCGCCCGGTCCGGCCCCGGCGCCGGGGACCCCCGGGGGGCGACGGCCGCACCGCCGCCGGCCCCGCGGGTGCGGCCGCTCACTCCCCGAAGGGCTCGAACGCCTCGTACTCACCCTGGGCGTCGTGGCGTTCGGCGTCCCGGTCGCGGCGGCGCTGCTCCGCGGGGCGCGGGGCCTCGAGCCGGTGGTCCTCACCGCGGCGGCCCAGCATCTCGGCGCCCGCCGTCATCGTCGGCTCCCAGTCGAAGACGACCGCGTTCTCCTCGGGTCCGATCGCCACGCCGTCACCGGCCTGGGCCCCCGCCTTGCGCAGCGCGTCCTCGACGCCGAGCCGGTTGAGCCGGTCCGCGAGGTAGCCGACGGCCTCGTCGTTGTTGAAGTCGGTCTGCCGGATCCAGCGCTCGGGCTTCTCGCCGCGCACACGGTAGATGCCGTCGTCGTCCCTGGTCACCGTGAAGCCCGCGTCGTCGACGGCCTTCGGGCGGATGACGACCCTGGTCGACTCCTCCTTCGGCTTGGTGGCGCGCGCCTCGGCGATGATCCCGGCGAGGGCGTACGACAGGTCGTTGAGCCCCTTGTGCGCGATGGCCGAGACCTCGAAGACGCGGTAGCCGCGCGCCTCCAGGTCGGGGCGGATCATGTCGGCCAGGTCCTGACCGTCCGGGATGTCGACCTTGTTGAGGGCCACGATGCGCGGCCGGTTCTCGAGCCCGCCGTACAGCCGCAGCTCCTCCTCGATCATGTCGAGGTCGGTGAGGGGGTCACGGTCCGACTCGAGCGTCGCGGTGTCGAGGACGTGCACCAGGACCGAGCAGCGCTCGACGTGCCGCAGGAACTCCAGACCGAGGCCCTTGCCCTGGCTGGCGCCCGGGATGAGGCCGGGGACGTCCGCGATCGTGTAGACGGTCGAACCGGCGGTCACGACGCCCAGGTTGGGCACCAGGGTCGTGAACGGGTAGTCGGCGATCTTCGGCTTGGCCGCCGAGAGCACCGAGATCAGGGAGGACTTGCCGGCACTCGGGTAACCGACGAGGGCCACGTCGGCGACGGTCTTGAGCTCCAGGACGATGTCCCGGCTCTCCCCGGGCTCGCCGAGCAGCGCGAAGCCGGGCGCCTTGCGGCGGGCCGAGGCCAGCGCGGCGTTGCCGAGGCCGCCGCGGCCGCCCTGGCCGGCGACGAAGGTGGTGCCCTGGCCGACCATGTCCGCGAGGACGTTGCCGTCCTTGTCGAGCACCACGGTGCCGTCGGGGACGGGCAGCACGAGGTCCGTGCCGTCCTTTCCGGAGCGGTTGTCACCCGCACCGGGCTGACCGTTCGTGGCCTTGCGGTGGGGGCTGTGGTGGTAGTCCAGCAGCGTGGTGACGGACTGCTCGACGACGAGGATCACGTCGCCGCCGCGTCCGCCGTTGCCCCCGTCGGGGCCGCCCAGCGGCTTGAACTTCTCACGGTGGACGGAGGCGCAGCCGTGGCCCCCGTTACCCGCGGCGGCATGCAGCTCGACGCGGTCCACGAAGGTGGTCATGGTTGGTGCCTCCAGGTACTGCGGATACAGACGGGAATGTCTTTTGACGTAACGCGCCGAGGGCGGATCCGCTTCCCCGTTCACCGGGAAAGCCGAGATCCGCCCTCGGAAGGTGCTGAGTCGTTCAGCCGGTGCCTGGATCAGGCAGCGACGGGAACGATGTTCACGACCTTGCGGCCACGGTGGGTACCGAACTCCACCGCACCGGCGGTCAGCGCGAACAGCGTGTCGTCGCCGCCACGGCCGACGCCCGTGCCCGGGTGGAAGTGGGTGCCGCGCTGGCGGACCAGGATCTCACCGGCGTTGACGGCCTGGCCGCCGAAGCGCTTGACGCCGAGCCGCTGAGCGTTGGAATCGCGCCCGTTCCGAGTGGACGATGCGCCCTTCTTGTGTGCCATGTCTCCTCAGTCCCTTACTTCGCAGCCGCGGGGATACCGGTGACCTTGATCGCCGTGTACTGCTGGCGGTGACCCTGGCGACGGCGGTAACCCGTCTTGTTCTTGTAGCGAAGGATGTCGATCTTCGCGCCCTTGTGGTGGTCCACGACCTCGGCCTGGACCTTGATGCCGTCCAGGACCCAGGGGTCGCTGGTCACGGCGTCGCCGTCGACAACGAGCAGGGTCGAGAGCTCGACCGTGTCGCCAACCTTGGCAGTGGAAATCTTGTCAACCTCAACGATGTCGCCGACAGCAACCTTGTGCTGGCGACCACCGCTGCGCACGATGGCGTACACGCGGATCTCTCTCTCACTCGGAACGGATCCCCTGATGCCAGCCGCTCGCACGGGCCGAGGCCCGGGGCGATCCGGAAGGATGAGCGGCCTCTCCCGTACGGAAACCGCACCGGGAGGGATGTGCTCAGGGGCAGGCGCACAGACAAACACGCCGAAGGTAGAGGCTACGGGGCCACCGCACCGCCGGTCAAACCGCCCCGGGCCGGTCCGTCGTCCGCCCTCCGGCGTCCGGCACCCGACGGCGGCGCGGGCCGAGGCGCGCGGGCGGGCCTTCAGGGCGGCGCCTCCCCCGGCTCCTCGGGCCCGGCTCCTCAGCCCCGGCGGCGCAGCGGACGAGCCGCGCCCGCCACGATCCGCCGCACGGCCCTGCGCGGGCCCGCGGGCAGCCTGCGCAGCACGCCGCGGTAGATCCGGCGCAGCCCCGTAGGCGGGGGCTTCACCGGCTTCGGGGCCGGTGCGGGCTTCTTCACCACGAGCCTCAGCTGTGCGCCCCGCCCCGACCAGTCGGGGCGGACCGTGCGGCGGGTCCCGGCGATCGGCGTGGAGGTGAGGGCGACGCGCCGTCCGGCGTCCGCCGGGGTCAGCCGTGGCCGCCGTCCCACACCGAGCACCTGGACGCCGGTCCACACCTCGTACGTGCCGGGCAGGAGCGGCTCGCCGCCCGCGAGGGTGGCCGGGTCGATCACGACCGAGCCCTCGACGACGACGTGGCTCAGCCCGTCACCGAGCGTCTCGAGCCGGGGTTCGAGGGTGTCCTCCGCGTGCCACCACACCTTGCGGCTGAGGTCGTGGACGACCACCTCACCGGTGGCGTACGCCAGCGGGTCCGCGACCGTCAGACCGTCGGCGCCCTCGATGCCCTCGGTGAACCGCGGGTCGAGCACATGTCCGCCGGGGTTCCCGGTCAGGGCCAGCGGGGTCCCGTCGGCCTGGTGGAAGGTGGCCCGCAGGCGCAGGCTCAGCCGCCCGCCCCCGTCCTGTTCGACGGCGTCGACGTCGAGGCGCGGGCGGATCCCACGCACCCGGCGGGCCAGCTCCAGGAGGGAGTCGGGCCGTCCGTCCTCCAGGAGGGTGGCGCGCAGTCTCTGCACCGCGGGCATCCCCTCGCGGACGCCCGGCGGGAAGCACTCGGTCGCCAGGGGGCGGACGAGGCGGTAGGCCGTCAGCCGTTCCTCGTCCTCGGCCTTCACGACGAACGGCTCGCTGACCCCCCTCATCGTCTCGACGCGGTACAGGCGGCGCATCAGCCGGTCCTGCAGCTCACCGGGCTCGGTGGACGCGGCGAGGGCCTCGATGATCGTGCGCAGACGGCCGAAGTCCTCGGCGACGTCGTACTCCGCCTCGCTGTTGTTGCCGCCGTCCTCCCTGCGGTCCCAGAAGTAGCAGGGGTAGTCGGCGAGGATCGAGACGACCCGGGCCCTGGGGTAGGCGCGGACCATGAAGAGCAGGTCCTCCATGCGCCAGTACCCCTCGGGGAAGCGGAGCCCGTGCTCCTCCAGGAAGGCGCGGCGGAACATGCGGTGCGCGGTGAGGGTCTCGATCAGCGGCGCGTCCGCGACGGTGCAGACCTCACGGTTGCGGCGGAAGACGGCGGAAGGCCCGACCATGGAGCCGGCCATCTTGCCCAGCACGATGTCGGAGCCGTTGCGGTGGGCCATCGCGTAGAGCCGTTCCAGCGCCTCCGGCGCCAGCCTGTCGTCCTGGTCGACGAACTGGACGTACTCCCCCCGCGCCATGGCGACACCGACGTTGCGCGGCTTGCCCGGCCAGCCGGAGTTCTCCTGGTGGTGCACCCGAACGTGAGGGTGATCCGCGGCGAGCCGGTCGAGGACCTCGGCGGATCCGTCGGTGGACCCGTCGTCCACGTAGACGACCTCGTACTCGTCCGTCGCGAGGCTCTGTCCCAGCAAGGACGGCGCACAGCGCTCCAGGTACGGCCCCGCGTTGTACACGGGCACCACGACAGTGACTTTCAGCATGACTTTCCGTCCCACCCCATGGATCCGAACCCCTCATGCCGTCCCCCCACGAGAAGGCATGTCGAACACCCGACGCACGGGTGGGCCGTCCCCCGGTGCAGGAGGACGGCCCACCGCGGTCACGCGGGATCAGCCCGCGGCTACGCCTCGGACGGGGCGGAGGCGGACGGCTGCTCGGCGGCGACGGACTTCTTCGTCGCCTTCTTCGCGGTCGTCTTCTTCGCCGTCGTCTTCTTGGCCGCCGTGGTCTTCTTGGCCGCCGTCTTCTTCGCCGCCGCCTTCTTGGCCGGAGCCGTCTTGGCGGCCTTGCGCGTGGCCGTCTTCCTGGCCGGCGGAGCCGTCTCCCCGTCGGCGGAGGCGGCGTCCTCCGCGACCGGAGCCTCGGCGGCCGGTGCCTCGGTGGCGGGCGCGCCCGTCACCACGACGATCTCGGCCTCCTCGGCTCCGGAGGGCGAGCCCGCCGGAGCGGTCACCTTGCGGGTCGCGCGACGCCGGGGCCGCGGAGCCTTGGCCTCAGGCACCTCAGGCACCTCAGCGGTACCGGCGGCTCCGGAGGCGTCGGGGGCCTCGGCGGCCGGGGCGGGTGCCTCGACGACCGGGTCCTCGACGGCGACGGGATCGGCCACCGGCTCGACCGGCCGCACCGGCTCCGCCGTACCGGCCGGCCTCGGCGAGCCCGCCGGAGCGGTCGCCTTCCTGGTCGCCCTGCGACGGGTACGGCCCTGCGGCGCGGCGGCCTCGGATGCCTCCGGGGCCTCGGGTGCCTCCGCCACCGGCTCGGCGGTGGGCGCCTCGGCGGGCTCCGCGACGGCGGAGGGCACCTGCGCGGTCCGCGTCTCCTCGGCCTCGGCCGGGGCCGGGGCCTTCGGAGCACCGGCGGGCGCCGACACCTTACGGGTGGCGCGGCGGCGGCCACGACCGCGCGAGGCGGCGGCCTCCGCCTCGGCCGGGCTGCTGTACAGCTCCTCGTCCGCGACGAACTCCGGCTCGGGCAGCGCCACCGGGGCGGCGACCTCCGCGGCCACCTCCGCCTCGCTCTCGGCCTCGTGGCCGGCCGTGTCCTCGGCGGTCTCGGTGATCTCGGCGTGCTCGTGCTGCTCGTGGTCGTGCTCGTGCCCGGCACCGCCACGTCCACGCTTCTTGGAGCGCTTGCCCCCGCCGCCACCACCGGTGGACGTCGGCTGCTCCATGTGGACGATCACACCGCGGCCGTTGCAGTGGACGCAGGTCTCGGAGAAGGACTCCAGCAGACCCTGGCCCACCCGCTTGCGGGTCATCTGCACCAGACCCAGCGAGGTGACCTCGGCGACCTGGTGCTTCGTACGGTCCCGGCCCAGGCACTCCAGCAGACGCCGCAGCACCAGGTCCCGGTTGGACTCCAGCACCATGTCGATGAAGTCGACGACGACGATCCCGCCGAGGTCGCGCAGCCGCAGCTGACGCACGATCTCCTCGGCCGCCTCCAGGTTGTTCTTGGTGACGGTCTCCTCGAGGTTCCCGCCCTGGCCGGTGAACTTGCCGGTGTTGACGTCGACGACGACCATCGCCTCGGTCTTGTCGATCACGAGCGAGCCACCGCTCGGCAGGTAGACCTTGCGGTCCAGCGCCTTCATCAGCTGCTCGTCGATCCGGTACGTCGCGAAGACGTCGACCTCGGACGTCCAGCGCGACAGCCGGTCCGTGAGGTCCGGCGCCACGTGCGAGACGTAGCCGTGGATCGTCTCCCAGGCGTCGTCACCGCTGACGATGACCTTCGAGAAGTCCTCGTTGAAGATGTCCCGGACGACCCTGACGGTCATGTCCGGCTCGCCGTAGAGCAGCGTCGGCGCGTTGGAACCGGTGGTGTTCCTGGACTTCTTCTGGATCTCTTCCCACTGGCCCTGCAGCCGCTCGACGTCACGGCGCAGCTCGTCCTCGCTCGCGCCCTCGGCGGCGGTGCGCACGATGACGCCCGCGTCCTCGGGAACGATCTTCTTGAGGATGCTCTTGAGCCGGGCCCGCTCGGTGTCGGGCAGCTTGCGGCTGATGCCGGTCATCGAGCCCTCGGGCACGTAGACCAGGTAGCGGCCGGGCAGCGAGACCTGGCTGGTCAGGCGGGCGCCCTTGTGGCCGATCGGGTCCTTCGTCACCTGGACGAGGACGGACTGGCCGGACTTCAGCGCGGTCTCGATGCGGCGCGGCCCGTGCGCCATGCCGAGCGCCTCGAAGTTGACCTCGCCGGCGTACAGCACGGCGTTGCGGCCCTTGCCGATGTCGACGAAGGCGGCCTCCATGGACGGCAGTACGTTCTGCACCTTGCCCAGGTAGACGTTGCCGACGTAGCTGGTGGCCTGTTCCTTGTTGACGTAGTGCTCGACGAGCACGTTGTCCTCGAGGACGCCGATCTGGGTGCGTTCGCCGCTCTGACGGACGACCATCACGCGCTCGACGGCCTCGCGGCGCGCCAGGAACTCCGCCTCGGTGATGATGGGGACCCGGCGGCGGCCCTGCTCGCGGCCTTCGCGGCGGCGCTGCTTCTTGGCCTCCATACGGGTCGAGCCCTTGATGGACTGGACCTCGTCGAAGCCGGTGCCGGGCTCGCGCTCGACCTCCTTGCGGCGCGGCTCACGGACCTTGACGACCGTACGCTCCGGGTCGTCGGCGCCCGTCGCGGTCTCCTCGCCCGAGGCGTCCCCGCTGCGACGGCGACGGCGGCGACGGCGACGGCTGCTGCTGGATCCGGAGGAGTCGTCGTCCTCGTCCTCCTCGTCCCGGGCCTGCGGCTCCTCCTCGGAGCGGTCGGCGGAGGCGTCCTCGTGCTGCTCGGCCTCGTCCGTGTCGTTGGCCTCGCCTCGGCGACGGCGACGGCCGCCCCGGCGGCGGCGGCGCGAGGGGCGGTCGCCGTACTCGTCCTGCTCGTCGCCCTCGTGGTCGGTGTCCGTCTCGGTCTCGGCCTCGTGCTCGTCCTCGACGGCATGCTCGGCGGGGAGCGTGACCGGCGTCGCCGCCGGCTCGGTCTCCACGGCCTCGCCACGACGGCGGCGGCGGCGGCGCGATCCGCCCTGCGGCGCCTCCTCGGCGGCCTCGGCGGGCGCGGCACCCCCGTCGGCGGGCTCGACGGTCCGCGTGCCGCCGGTCCGGCGGGACACCCGCTCCGGAGCCTGGGGCTCTTCGTGGGTGTCGCTCTCCCGCTGCGGCGCGGACCCGGCGGCGGCTGCCGCGGCGGCGGCCGTCTCAGGGGTCTGGAACATCGGCTCGGCGAAGACGGGAGCCTGGAAGACGGCGACGGCGGGGCGCGTGGCACGCCGGCTCTTGCGCGCGGGCTCCTCGGCCTTGGCGGTGAACTCCGGGCGGCCAGCCGCGGCGGTGGCCCGGCGGCGCTGGCGACCGCGCGGTGCGGCCTCCTCGACCTCCTGGGTCTCCGCGGCCAGCTCCTCGGCGACGGCCTCGGGGAGGCTCTCGCCGGTCTCGGCGGCCTGCTCGGCGGCCTCCTCCTCGTCGGGCTGCGGCGCACCGGCGGGAGCGGACGCCCTGCGGGTGGCACGACGACGGCCGCGCGGGGCGGCGGGGGCTTCGGCGACCTCAGGGGTCTCCGCGACCTCAGGGGTCTCCGCGGCCTCGGGGGCCTGGGCAGCTTCGGCGGCGGGCGCTTCGGCGGACTCGGCGGCGGCTTCGGCGGTCCGCGCCGCCTGCGGTGCACCGGCCGGAGCCGACGCACGACGCCGGGTACGGCCACGCGGTGCGGCGGGCTCGACGGCGGGCTCCGCGGCTGCGGCGGGCTCCTCGGCCTTCGCCGGCTCGGCCGGGGGGAGCTCCACCGTCTCGGTGTCGACGACCTGCGGGGCGCCCGCGGGGGCGGTCGCCTTGCGCGTGGCGCGACGACGACGGGGCGCTTCGGCGGGGGCCTCGGCGGTCTCCTCCGCGGCGGGAGTCGCGGCGGGGATCTCCGCGGCTGCCGGGGCGGCCGGCTCGGCCACGATCTCGGCGGCCTGCGGGGCGCCCGCAGGAGCGGTCGCCTTGCGGACCGCGCGGCGGCGGCCACGTACCGGCGGCGCGGGTTCGGCGTCCTCGGCCGGCACCTCGGCGGCCGGTTCCTCGGCGGCCGGGGCTTCGGCCGCGGGTTCGGTGGCCTGCGGGGCGCCCGCCGGAGCGGTCGCCTTGCGGACCGCGCGGCGGCGGGTACGCGCCGGCGGCGCCGGTTCCTCGGCCTCGGCGCTCTGCGCCGGGGCCGGCGTGGTCACCGGGGTGTCCTCGGCCGTCACGGCGGCGGAGACGCTCTCGGCACCGGCCCCGCCGGGCGGGCCGGCGGGCCGGGAGGCCGCACGACGCCTGCGGCGCGGCGGCAGCTTGTCCCCGGGAGCGTTGCTGTCCTCGGTGTTTCCGGTGTTTCCGGGTTCGATCGGCTCGGGCATGCGGGTGGTTCTCCCGTCACGCTCCCGGGCGCCGCGTCTGATTCCGGTCCGGTCGGCCGCGTGATGTGCGCGGGACCGCCGTCCGGGGCGCGGGCGCCGCACGGGAGCTGATGTCTGGCTCGCCGGTTCCGTACGGTGCACGGCCTGGCGAAAGTCTTATGGGGCGGTGCGCGGCCCGACCCAGGTGGCTCCCGGGTCCGAGGGCTGCGCTACAACGACCGCCTTACGCGGAACCTGCACCTTCCGGCGCCGCCGCGGCGGCTGCCGGATCGGCCGTGGAAACGGCCGGGGCTGCCTCGCGGTCGGGCGCGAGCGGGTCGGTCACCGTGCCGGACTCCTCGTCGAAGAGCCCCTGCGCCAGCCTGGTCACCGCTGCGGGGACCGGCGGCGCCAGGTCGGCCACAGCTCGGAGACCGGACAGGACGTCGTCGGGTCGCACGGCAGGTGTCACGTGCCGCACTACCAGGCGCAGTATCGCACAGGGCCTGTCCCCGGGCCTATCGGCCTGTGGATCAAGGGCCTGCAGGTCGGCCACGGCCGCTCGCGCGTCGAAGCTCCGCATGCCGTTCTTCGCCCGGCGCTGGACCTCCACGGTCCCGGCCGCCAGGAAGGCGGCCACGGCCTTCTCCGCGTCCTGCACCTCGACCCCGTCCAGGCGCATCTCCCACACGGAGGCGGTCAGACGGTCCGCGAGGCCGGAGGTACGGGCCTCCACCGCGTCGACGACGTCGAGGCCCGCGGGCATCGACGCGTCGAGCAGGACTCGCAGGACCTCGGGGTCACGCGCCTCGGTGAGGGCGATCTCCAGGAACTCGGCCTCACTGCCCGTACCGGTCGGGGCGGCGTTGGCGTACGACACCTTCGGGTGCGGGGTGAAACCCGCCGAGTAGGCCATGGGCACCTCGGAGCGGCGCAGCGCCCGCTCGAAGGCACGCTGGAAATCTCGGTGACTGGTGAACCGGAGGCGGCCCCGCTTGGTGTAGCGCAGTCGGATGCGCTGCACCGCCGGTGCGGGCGGCGGGCCTTCGGGCTGTCGCTTGCCCAGTGGTTCTTCTCCTCGGTGCGGGGCGGACGCGGTGGCGTACCGCCCACGAAGTACGGGGTGCCCCGGGGTGCCGCTCCGGCTCACCCCCGCTCACCGGCTGAGCCGACGGGCAGGGAGATCTCGGGCGCGGTCGCCGCGCTGGGGACAGTCGTTGTCCTACCCAGGGTACGCGCAGCGGACCCCTCGAGTTCCCGCGCCGCCGTGACCTGCGGCTTCCCCACCAGAGCGCGCCAGGCGTCCCGGCGTGCCGCGCGCAGGGTCTCCCGGGCCGCGCCCAGGACGCCGCGGGCCGCACGTCCCGCTTCCCGGACGGCGCGCCGGGCGGGCGCCAGGACCGCGTCGCGCAGCACGTGCCCCACGGGAGTGCACACCGCACGGTAGACCCAGCCGGCCGGCGCGCCGACCAGGTGCCGGGCGAGCCACACAAGCCCCCGGCCGACCGCGCGGGAGACGAAGCCCGCGATCCGCCAGGCGACGCCCACGGCCGCCGCGGTCTCCCGGCCGACCGGGACGAGGATCCGCCGGTACACCCAGGAGACGGGGACGACGAGCAGCGTCACGACCATCCGCACGGCGGCGGTCCCCAGCCCCCGCACCGTGGCGGCGAGCCCGCGCCCCAGCACGAGGAACGTGTGCACGAGGGCGTGGCCGAGGGGGGTCAGGAGATGACGGTGCACCCACAGGACCGGCCTCACCAGCCCCTGCCGGGCCAGCCACGCGCCCGCCCTCCCGAGCGGCTCGAGGACATGGCGCCACACCGCGGCCACGGGCCACACCAGGACGACGGTCACCAGGGCGACGACCGTCGCGGCGGCGACCCGCCCCGCCGGGACGAGCAGCGTGCGGTACACCCACCGCAGCCCGCGGCCGGCCGGGGTGACCACGGTGGCGTGGAGCCACATCAGCGGGACGACGATCCCGTACCGGACGCCCGGCACGACCAGGTGGCGCCACAGCGCGGTCCAGGGCCGGACGAGGACGGCGACGGCCAGCCACGCGAGCGCCCGCCCGGTGGGGGCGACCACGGTGGCGTACAGCCGCTCCAGGCCGCGGCCCAGCGGGCGCAGCAGCACCCGGTCGAGGGCCCGCGCCCCGCCCACGGCCAGGTCCCACACCATCCGCACGGGCAGCACGAGAACCAGCACCACGAGGCGTACGGGAATCCTGACGAGAGTGGTGAGGCAGCCCTCCCCGCCCTCGTGGGGCACGGGTGTCCGGTCCTTCGCGTCGTCCATGCCCTGCACGACGCGAAGGCACGGACCGGGGGTTCCCGGTCCGTGCCTTCGTCACCGGGGCGTCACCCGGGCGGTGTCACGTCATGCGCTACTTCACGACGGTGAGCGGCAGGAGCTTCTTGCCGGTCGGGCCGATCTGGATGTCGAGGTCGAGCTGGGGGCAGACACCGCAGTCGAAGCACGGGGTCCAGCGGCAGTCCTCGACCTCGGTCTCGTCGAGCGAGTCCTGCCAGTCCTCCCAGAGCCAGTCCTTGTCGAGGCCGGAGTCCAGGTGGTCCCAGGGCAGGACCTCCTCGTACGTCCGCTCGCGCGTGGTGTACCAGTCGACGTCCACGCCGAAGGCAGGCAGCGTCTCCCCGGCGCTCCGCATCCACAGGTCGTAGCTGAAGTGCTCGCGCCAGCCGTCGAAACGGCCGCCGGACTCGTAGACCGCGCGGATGACGGAGCCGACGCGGCGGTCGCCGCGGGAGAGCAGGCCTTCGACGATGCCGGGCTTGCCGTCGTGGTAGCGGAAACCGATGGACCGGCCGTACTTCTTGTCGTCGCGGATCTTGTCCCGCAGCTTCTTCAGCCGGGCGTCGGTGTCCTCGGCGCTGAGCTGCGGGGCCCACTGGAAGGGGGTGTGCGGCTTGGGTACGAAGCCGCCGATGGAGACGGTGCAGCGGATGTCGTTCTGACCGGACACCTCACGGCCCTTGGCGATGACGTTGACCGCCATGTCGCCGATCTGGAGGACGTCCTCGTCGGTCTCCGTGGGCAGGCCGCACATGAAGTACAGCTTCACCTGGCGCCAGCCGTTGCCGTAGGCGGTGGCGACCGTGCGGATCAGGTCCTCCTCCGAGACCATCTTGTTGATGACCTTGCGCATGCGCTCGGAGCCGCCTTCGGGGGCGAAGGTGAGCCCGGACCTGCGGCCGTTGCGGGTCAGCTCGTTGGCCAGGTCGACGTTGAACGCGTCGACGCGGGTCGAGGGCAGGGAGAGGCCGATCTTGTCCTCGGTGTAGCGGTCGGCGAGGCCCTTGGCGATGTCGCCGATCTCGCTGTGGTCGGCGGAGGAGAGCGAGAGGAGCCCGACCTCCTCGAAGCCGGTGGCCTTGAGACCCTTGTCCACCATCTCGCCGATGCCGGTGATGCTTCGCTCCCGCACGGGGCGCGTGATCATGCCGGCCTGGCAGAAACGGCAGCCGCGGGTGCAGCCGCGGAAGATCTCCACGGACATCCGCTCGTGGACGGTCTCGGCGAGCGGGACGAGGGGCTGCTTGGGGTAGGGCCACTCGTCGAGGTCCATGACGGTGTGCTTGGACACCCGCCACGGCACCCCGGACCTGTTGGGCACGACCCGGCCGATGCGGCCGTCGGGGAGGTACTCGACGTCGTAGAAGCCCGGGACGTACACGCCTCCGGTCTTCGCGAGACGGAACAGGACCTCTTCGCGGCCGCCGGGCCTGCCCTCGGCCTTCCAGGCCCGGACGATGTCGGTGATCTCCAGGACGGCCTGCTCGCCGTCGCCGATGACGGCGCAGTCGATGAAGTCCGCGATCGGCTCGGGGTTGAAGGCGGCGTGCCCGCCCGCCAGCACGATCGGGTGGTCGACGGTGCGGTCCTTGGACTCCAGCGGGATGCCCGCCAGGTCCAGGGCGGTGAGCATGTTGGTGTAGCCGAGCTCGGTGGAGAAGCTGAGCCCGAAGACGTCGAAGGCGCCGACCGGGCGGTGGCTGTCCACGGTGAACTGGGGCACGCGGTGCTCGCGCATCAGTTCCTCGAGGTCCGGCCAGACGCTGTACGTGCGCTCGGCGAGGACGCCCTCGCGCTCGTTGAGCACCTCGTAAAGGATCATGACGCCCTGGTTGGGGAGCCCGACCTCGTACGCGTCCGGGTACATGAGTGCCCAGCGGACGTCGCATTCGTCCCACGGCTTGACGGTGGAGTTCAGCTCACCGCCGACGTACTGGATGGGCTTCTGCACATGCGGGAGCAGAGCTTCGAGCTGTGGGAAGACCGACTCGGCAGACATCTGGGACCTTCGTGAGCTGGGCTGGCAGGGGTGACCATCCAGCGTACCCCGGTGCTCAGCCCTTCAGCGCCGACCGCAGCCGTGGCCGCGACGCCCGGGCCCACACCTCGGGCAGTTCGCGCTCCCGGTCCGCGGCCGCCGCCTCCTCCTCCCCGTACAGCAACCCCCAGGTGAAGGCGGTCTCCCCCGCCGCGTGCGCCTGGACGGCCAGGCCGCGCAGCGTGGCGCGGGCGACGACGCTGTCCTGGTGGTCGCCGAGCACGGACTGCACGGCCTTCATCCGCTTGGCGAACTTCCTGGCGGGCTTTCCGAGGGCGGGGCGGGCGGCCTCCGCCGCGTAGCGGGCGCGCTTGGCGGCCTTGCGGGCCTCGTGCGTCGCCACGTCGCGGTCGTGGCCGGGCGGCTGCCCGAAGGCGCGGGCCACCCGGGCGGCCAGCCGGTCGTACTCCTTCAGGACGGCCCGGGGCAGCACCTCGCCGGGGGCCCGGCCGGCGGACGGGCGCAGCGGCGGGTCGGCGAGGAGTGCGTCGAGGGCCTCCAGGAGGGCCAGGTAGCGCTCGCCGTCCAGCGCGGCGAGGACGCGCTCGCGGGATGCGGTGCCGTGGGCGGCGGACCACACGTCCAGCCGGGCGGTGGCCGGCCCCAGCAGCAGGGTGCGCGGGACGCCGCCGAGGTCGGCGCGCAGGCGCGCTTCGAGCACCTCGTGGTCCCGTCCCGCGCCGAGTTCGGTGGCGAGCCACTTCAGCTCGTCGCCGACGGGGTCGGTGACGGTCCGGTCCAGGACGGCCCGGTACGTCTTGAAGGCGCTGCGCAGCCGTCGGGTGGCGACCCGCATGCGGTGCACGGAGTCGGGCAGGTCACGCCGGACCGCCGGGTCGAGGGTGACGATCGCCTCGGCCTGGCGGCGCGCGTAGGCGAGGACGTGGTCCCCGGCGGTGACGGGGGCGGGGCGCTTGCGCTGTGCGGTGGGAGCGGGCCGGGGCTCCCCTGCCGTCTCCTCCAGGGCCCTGGCCAGCTTGGACGCGGAGGCCGCGGGCCGCACGCCCGCCTTGCGCAGCCGCTTCTCGACGGCGTCCAGGAGGGCGGGGTCAGCGTCGTCGGCGAGTTCGACCTCGATCTCGGTCCAGGCCGCCGTGGGTCCGCCGCCCTCCGTCAGCCGTTCCGCGCAGACCTCGTCGACGCTGAGTTCGGCCAGCAGGCCCCCTTGGGCGTCGGTGAGGTGGTGGACGTCGCGGGTGGTGAGGAGTCGGACCACGGGGACGACCTCCGCGTCGCGGAGCCGGGAGCGGAGCAACGCGGCGAGGTCCGGGGGGAGGGCGCCGGCCGGTGGGGCCTGGATCTCGTCGCGGACGCCGGGGGCGACGGGGAACTTGAGGTGCCAGCCGGCGTCGCTCCCCCCGCTCCTGCGCCGCAGGGTGAGGGAGTCCGCGGCCAGGCGGAGATCAGGGGTGTCGTAGTAGACGGCGTCGAGTTCGCTCACTCCCCGGTGGACGACGGCCGCGACCCCGGCCGCCTTCCGCAGGTCGGGCAGCCGGGTGTCGGTCGTGGCTTCGTACTTCCGCTCGATCTCGCGCTTGGAATCCGCCATGTACCGCATCTTTCCGCGACAGGGGCGGATATGCAGGCCGGTCCGTGCCCGTTCAGGCCGTTATCGGCCGTTGCACCCGGATCGACTGGAGCAGTCCGATGGCCACCCACACGGCGAACATCGACGATCCGCCGTACGAGACGAAGGGCAACGGGAGCCCCGCCACCGGCATGATGCCGAGCGTCATCCCGATGTTCTCGAACGACTGGAAGGCGAACCAGGCGATGATCCCGGCGGCGACGACGGTGCCGTAGAGCTCGGTGGTCTCGCGGGCGATGCGGCAGGCGCGCCACAGCACGACGCCGAGCAGGACGATGATCAGTCCGGCGCCGAGGAAACCGAGCTCCTCGCCGGCGACCGTGAAGACGAAGTCGGTCTGCTGCTCGGGGACGAACTGGCCGGTGGTCTGCGACCCGTTGAACAGACCGGTACCGGTGAGTCCGCCGGACCCGATCGCGATGCGGGCCTGGTTGGTGTTGTAGCCGACGCCCGCCGGGTCCAGCGCCGGGTTGGCGAAGGCGGCGAAGCGGGCGATCTGGTACTCGTCCAGCAGACCGAGCTGCCAGACCGCGACGGCTCCGGTGGCACCCGCGCCGAGAAGCCCGAAGACCCAGCGGTTGGACGCGCCGGAGGCGAGGAGGACGCCGAGCACGATGACGGCCATGACCATGACGGAGCCGAGGTCGGGCATCAGCATGACGACCGCCATGGGGACGATCGCCACGCCGAGCGCCTTGGCTACCGTGCGGTGGTCGGGGTGCAGCTGGTCGCCCGCGTCGACGCGGGAGGCGAGCAGCATCGCCATCCCCAGGATGATCGTGATCTTGGTGAACTCGGAGGGCTGCAGCGAGAAGCCGCCGCCGATGATGATCCAGGCGTGGGCGCCGTTGACGGTGGCGCCGAGCGGGGTGAGGACGGCGAGCACCAGCAGGACGGAGATCCCGTAGAGGACGGGTACGGCCCCCCGCAGGGTGCGGTGGCCGAGCCAGACGGTGCCGACCATCAGCGCCAGGCCGATGCCCGTGTTGAGGACGTGCCGGAACAGGAAGTAGTACGGGTCGCCGTGGGTGAGCGAGTCGCGGCCGCGGGTCGCCGACCAGACGAGCAGCGACCCGATCACGGAGAGCGCGACGGCCGAGCCGAGCAGCGGCCAGTCCAGCCGCCGCACGACGGAGTCACGGGCGGTGAGCCTGGCCCAGGAGGAACGCTCGGGGGCGTAGCGGGAGACGGAGAAGCCTGCCATCAGTCGCGCCTCCCCGGGACCGCGGCGAGCGCCCCCGCGAGTGCCTGCGTGCCGTCTCCCGCGGGCGCCTCCGGGATGTAGGGCTTGATCTTCGGTGCGTCGATCGAGCCGTCCGGCTGGATCTTCGGCAGGGTCGTCTGGGGCTTGGGGAGGAGGGCCTTCTTGAGGTCCTGCTTCCCGGAGGCGTCGAGTCCGTAGAGCGCGTTGTAGATGTTGCGCACGGCGGGCCCGGACGCCCCGGAGCCCGTACCGCCCTGGGAGATCGTCATGACGATCGAGTATTCCTTGGTGTACGTGGCGAACCAGGAGGTCGTCTGCTTGCCGTAGACCTCGGCCGTGCCCGTCTTGGCGTGCATCGGGATCTTGTCCTGGGGCCATCCGCCGAATCGCCAGGCGGCGCTGCCCCGGGTCGCGACTCCCGCGAGGGCTTCGTCTATCTTGTCGCGGGTCTCTCCGGTGAAGGGCAGTCTGCCGTGCGACCGGGGCTTGATCTCCCGGACGGACCGGCCGTCACCGCTGATGACGGCCTTGCCCACGGTGGGGTCGTACAGCGTGCCGCCGTTGGAGATCCCGGCGTAGATGGTCGCCATCTGGATCGGGGTGACGAGGGTGTCCCCCTGGCCGATCGAGTAGTTGACGGAGTCACCGGCGCGCATCTTGTTGCCCTCGACGCAGCCCTCGTACGCGATCTTCTCGACGTACGTGCCGTTCTTCTTGCCCTGCTTGCACCAGGCCGCCTTGTTGGCGTCGTAGAACGCCTGCTTCCAGCGGCGGTCGGGGACGCGGCCGGCGACCTCGTTGGGGAGGTCGATGCCGGTCTCCTTGCCGAGGCCGAACTGGTGGGCGGTCTTGTAGAACCAGTCCTTGGGGTTCTTCTTGGGCTTGTTGCCGCCGTCCTTCAGCCACTCCTTGTGCGCCAGCCCGTAGTAGACCGTGTCGCAGGAGACTTCGAGGGCGCGGCCGATGGTGATGCTGCCGTAGCCCTGCGACTCGAAGTTCTTGAAGGTCTGGCCGCCGACGTTGTACGAGCTGGGGCACGGGTAGTTGCCGTCGAAGTCGTATCCGGCGTTGACCGCGGCGGTGGAGGAGATGACCTTGAAGACGGAGCCGGGGGCGGCGGTGCCCTGGATGGCGCGGTTCAGCAGCGGGAAGTTGGACTTCTTCCCGGTGAGCTTGGCGTAGTCCTTGGCGGAGATGCCGCCGATCCAGGCGTTGGGGTCGTAGGTCGGCAGCGACGCCATCGAGACGATGCGGCCGGTCTTGGCCTCCATGACGACGACGGCGCCCGAGTCGGCCTTGTACAACTCGTTGGTGTTGCGGTCCATCTCCTTGCGGGCCGTCTCCATGGCCTTGTTGAGCTCGTACTCGGCGACCGCCTGGACCCGGGCGTCGATGGAGGTGACGATGCTGGCCCCGGGCTCGGCCTCGTCGTTCTGCGCCTCGCCGATGACACGGCCGAGATTGTCGACCTCGTAGCGGGTGACGCCGGCCTTGCCCCGCAACTCCTTGTCGTACGTGCGCTCCAGGCCGGAGCGGCCGACCTGGTCGGAGCGGAGATAGGGCGAATCGGTGTCCTGGGCCTTGGTGACCTCTTCGTCGGTGACCGGCGAGAGGTAACCGAGAACCTGCGCGGTGTTCGCCTTGCCGGGTGCGGCGTAGCGGCGTACGGCGGTGGGCTCGGCGGTGATGCCGGGGAAGTCCTCGGCACGCTCGCGGATGGTGAGGGCCTGCTGGGTGGTGGCCTCGTCCGTGACCGGGATCGGCTGGTAGGGCGAGCCGTTCCAGCAGGGCTGCGGGGTCTTGGAGTCGCAGAGGCGGACCTTGTCCCGGACCTCCTTGGGCGTCATGCCCAGGACGCCGGCGAGCCGGGTGAGGACGGCGGCGCCGTCGTCCTTCGTCTTCATCAGCTCGGTGCGGCTGGCGGAGACCACGAGGCGGGTCTCGTTGTCGGCGAGGGGCACCCCGCGCGCGTCGAGGATGGAACCGCGCACGGCGGGCTGCACGACCTGCTGGACGTGGTTGTTCTTGGCTTCGTCCGTGTACTCCTGGCCGTTGCGGATCTGGAGGTACCAGAGCCGGCCGCCCAGTGTCAGGAGCAGCGAGAAGACGAGGACCTGGATGACGACGAGCCGGATGCGGACCCGGGGGGTCCGGCCGGTCTCCGGGATGTTGCTCACGGGGTGCCCCCGGTGGTGGGTCGGCCGGGGGTGCGGGGGTCGCCCCCGGAAGAACACAGCCTCACGGCGCGCCCCCGGTGGTGGTGGGCCGGCCCGGGGGTGCGGGGTGTGCCCCTGTGGGCCGACCGGTGCTGATGAGGCGTCACAGTCGCTTGACCCCCTTGATCCGTCCTGCGCGTGCGGCACGGCCACGGGCCGCCCTCAGGCGCATCCCGCTCCGCTGGCTGCCGATCCGCAGCCCGGTGCCGGAGGCCAGCCAGCCCGCGGCGACGTCCCCGCCGGTGGAACTCTCGGCGACCGGGTCGTTCTCGGTGCGTCTGGCCAGCGCCATGATCAGTGGAACGGTGAACGGCGCGAGGAGCAGGTCGTACACCACGGCGGTGAACAGCAGGCTGCCCAGGCCCACGTGGCGGGCTGCCGTGTCACCGACGAGGGCGCCGACGCCCGCGTAGAGGAGCGTCGATCCGACGGCCGCGACGGCGACGAAGGCCATCGGGGCGAACGCCGACTTGATCTGGCCGTTCTCGGGCCGGGTCATCCCGGCGACGTACCCGATGACGCAGAGCACGAGGGCGTAGCGGCCGGCGGCGTGGTCGGCGGGCGGTGCCAGGTCGGCGAGGAGTCCTGCGGCGAAGCCGATGAGGGAGCCGCTGACGGGCCCGTACACGAAGGCGAGTCCGAGGACGACGAGGAGCAGCAGATCGGGCGTGGCGCCGGGGAGCTGGAGGCGGGCGAGTACGGATACCTGGACGACGAGGGCGACGACGACCAGCGTGACGGAGAGCAGTGTCCGGTTGAAGGGCATGGGGATCAGCTCTACCTCTGCTCGTTTGCCGCGTCACCGGCGTCTGTGCCGGCGTCCGGGGAGGCGCTGCCGCCGGCCTCCGTCCCGGGCGTGTCGTTGATGTTGCCGACGACCTTGCCGTCGGCGTCCACGAGGTCCCCGTTCGGCTGGGCGGTGACGGTGACGGTCGGAGTGGGCTTGGGCTTCGCCGGCTTCCTGGGCTGCTTCGGCAGGACCATGTCGCGCGGGTCCTCGCGGGGGGCCTGGACGACGACGCCGACGATGTCGAGTTTGGTGAAGCCCACGAACGGGCGTACGTAGACGCTCCGGGTGAGGCCGCCCCCGGACGGGTCGACGCGGACGACCTCGCCCACCGGGACGCCGGGCACGAAGGGCTTGTCCTTGCTGGAGCCGAAGGTGACGAGCCGGTCGCCCTTGCCCACCTTGGCCTTGCCGTTGAGGAACTGGACCGACAGCGGCCGCGATCCCTGACCGGTGGCGAACCCGAGCTCGTCGGTCTTCTCCAGCCGGGTCCCGACGGTGAAGTCCGGGTCGTTGGCCAGCAGGACGGTCGCCGTGTCGGGGCCGACCGTGGTGATCCGGCCGACGAGGCCCTCACCGTTCAGCACGGTCATGTCGCGCTTGAGACCGTCGTGGGCACCGGCGTCGATGGTGATCGTCCAGGAGAAGCCCTGGGCCGCTCCTATGGCGATGACCTCGGCGGCCTTGATGCCGTACTGACCGGCCCCCGCGCTCTTCAGCATGGTGTCGAGCTGGCGGACCTTGCTGCCGGTCCGGTCGTCACTGCCGAGCTTGGTCTTGAGCGTCGCGTTCTCGTGCTCCAGCGCCGCGATCCGGTCGTGCCGGTCACCGGAGTCCCGTACGGCGCCGATGGCGTTGCCCACCGGGTCCACCGCCGCCGCGACGCCGTTCTCGACCGGTCCGAAGACCGTGGCGGCGGCCTGCCGGGCCCCGTCCACCGGTGACTCCTCGCCCCCGCGGATGTCGACCGTGATCAGGGCGAATGCGATGGCGATCAGCAGCACCAGGAGCAGCCGGCTCTCTCGTGTGTCCCTCACGTGCGGCGGCCGTGCCTTCCTCGTCGGAATGTTCGTGCCTGTATATCAGCGTTCCGCCGTACGGGACGGCAGCGCCCGTACGGCGGAACGCCGGTCCTACCGTCGGGGCTGGGCGTCCAGGACCTGCTGGAGCGCCTCGAACTCCTCGACGCACTTCCCGGATCCCAGCGCCACCGAGTCCAGCGGGTCCTCGGCGATGTGGATCGGCATGCCCGTCTCGTGGCGCAGCCGCTCGTCGAGTCCGCGCAGGAGTGCGCCGCCGCCGGTGAGGACGATGCCGCGGTCCATCACGTCGCCCGAGAGCTCCGGCGGGCACTTGTCGAGCGTCGTCTTGACGGCGTCGACGATCGCGTTGACCGGCTCCTCGATGGCCTTGCGGACCTCGGCCGCCGAGATGACCACGGTCTTGGGCAGCCCGGAGACCAGGTCGCGACCGCGGATCTCGGTGTGTTCGTCCTTGTCCAGGTCGTAGGCCGAGCCGATGGTGATCTTGATCTGCTCGGCGGTGCGCTCACCGAGGAGGAGCGAGTACTCCTTCTTGATGTGCTGGATGATCGCGTTGTCCAGCTCGTCACCGGCGACCCGGATCGACTGGGCGGTGACGATACCGCCGAGCGAGATCACGGCGACCTCGGTGGTGCCGCCACCGATGTCGACGACCATGTTTCCCGTGGCCTCGTGGACCGGGAGCCCGGAACCGATGGCCGCGGCCATGGGCTCCTCGATGATGTGCACCTGACGCGCGCCCGCCTGCGTCGACGCCTCGATGACGGCGCGTCGCTCGACCCCTGTGATGCCGGAGGGCACGCAGACGACGACCCGCGGGCGGGCCAGGTAGCGGCGCTTGTGGATCTTGAGGATGAAGTAGCGGAGCATGCGCTCCGTGATCTCGAAGTCGGCGATGACGCCGTCCTTCAGCGGCCGCACGGCAACGATGTTGCCCGGTGTGCGGCCGATCATCTTCTTGGCCTCGGAGCCGACCGCCAGAATTCCGCCGGTGTTGGTGTTGATGGCCACGACGGACGGCTCGTTCAGGACGATGCCGCGCCCCCTGACGTACACCAGCGTGTTGGCAGTCCCGAGGTCGATAGCCATGTCACGGCCGATGAACGACATTGAGTTCCCCTTGTTCCCCATGAGGATGCGTCGAGCCTTCCCAGGAAGCGGAAAATGGCTTGTTCCAGGTAGGCGAGGTTGGCGCTGCGGGCGTGGAAGCTTCCATCGTAGTGCCGTATGCACGGACACAGCGCGAGGGTCCTTCGCCTGTGCGGGTGGAACGGCTGCCCGTCCCACCCATGGTGACGTTACGTCGGAACGATGCGTTCCCGCGATACCTGACCCTATGCCGAAGGGCGGCCGAATTACTTCGGTCGCCCCAGGTACTGAGCGCTGTTCGGCCGAGCCGGCTCAGGAAAGTCCGGGGAAGAAAAGCTTCAATTCCCGCTCTGCGGACTCCTCGGAGTCCGAGGCGTGGATGAGGTTCTCCCGGGTGACGGTGCCGAAGTCACCCCGGATGGAGCCGGGCGCGGCGGCGATCGGGTCGGTGGGGCCGGCCAGGGCACGGACACCTTCGATCACCCGCTCGCCTTCGGCCACCAGGGCGACGACGGGACCCGAGGCCATGAACTCGACCAGCGGCTCGTAGAACGGGCGGCCCTTGTGCTCGCCGTAGTGCTGCTCCAGCGTCGCCAGGTCCAGCGTGCGCAGCTCCAGCGCGGTGATCTTCCAGTCGGCCTTGCGCTCGATACGGCCGACGATCTCGCCGATCAGCCCGCGCCGGACGGCGTCGGGCTTGAGAAGGACGAGGGTGCGCTGCGTCATGTGCGGCTCCTTGCGGGCTGACGACATGGCGAGCAAGCGGCCGCGACGCCGCTCCCTGCTTGCTCCCAGGTCGTTACGGGTGCGGTGGGAGCCCTGAGATTACAGGGGCACGGGAGCGGGCCGACGCCGGGGTTTACGCTGCGTCATCCTCAGCCCGGCACGTGTTCCGCACGCAGCGCCGTCCGCCGGAGGTGCCCGGCAGGTGCGGGCACGGGACGGAGGGCCGGCCTGCTACCGGATGGACCGGAGCGCCCCGGCACCGCGGCCGGGGTGCGCCCTCCGGGCAGTGCGTGCCGAGCGCAGCCCGGCAGTGCGTGCCGGGCCCGCCGGGCAGTACGTGCCGGGGCCTGCCTCAGGCCTGGCCGGCCTCCTGGGGCTCCGCCTCCGCCTGCGCCGCCCACCGCGCCTTCGCCTCGTCGATCGTGCGGCCGTAGTGCACCGAGGCCCACCACAGGGCGGCGAAGACCACCCCGAGGATGTACATCATCGGCACGAACAGGCCGCTCATGAAGAGCGCGGCCTGCAGGACCCAGCCGAGCTGTACGCCGCCGGGCCGGGTGATCACGCCGCAGAGCAGGACGGACACCAGCATGCCGATGCCGCAGACCGTCCACACCGTGGCCATGGACATGCCGTCCAGCTTCATGGCCACCAGGCCGGCGAAGCCGATCACGAAGAACTCGCCGATCAGCGTCGAAGCACAGAGGGTCCGCATGGGTCAGCGCCTTCCCAGAAGCAGCCGGGCCTCGCCGACCGTGATGACGGAACCGGTCACCAGGACCCCGGCACCCGCGTACTCGGCCTCTTCCTCCGCGAGGGTGATGGCCGCCTCCAGGGCGTCGTCCAGGCGCGGCTCGACCTGTACGCGGTCGTTGCCGAAGACCTCCACGGCGACCGCGGCGAGCGCGTCCACGTCCATCGCGCGGGCGGTGGAGTTCTGCGTCACGACCACCTCGGCGAAGATCGGTTCGAAGGCTTCCAGCAGCCCCTTGACGTCCTTGTCGCCGCTGGTGCCGACCACCCCCACGAGCCGCGAGAAGCTGAACGCCTCGGAGATCCCCTCGGCGGCGGCAGCGGCGCCCGCCGGGTTGTGGGCGGCGTCCAGGACGACGGTCGGGCTCGACCGGACGACTTCCAGACGGCCCGGTGAGAGCACGGAGAGGAAGGCCTTGCGGACGGATTCGACGTCGAGGCTGCGGGCCTGGTCGGCCCCGATGCCGAAGAACGCCTCGACGGCGGCGAGCGCCACCGCCGCGTTGTGCGCCTGGTGGGCACCGTAGAGCGGCAGAAAGATGTCGTCGTACTCGCCACCGAGTCCGCGCAGTGTCAGCAACTGACCGCCGACCGCGACCTCCCGGGAGACGACGCCGAACTCCATGCCCTCGCGGGCCACGGTGGCATCGACCTCCACGGCCTTCTTCAGCATCACCTGAGCGGCGTCGACCGGCTGCTGGGCCAGGATCACCGTCGCCCCCTGCTTGATCACTCCGGCCTTCTCACCCGCGATCTCGGCCGGTGTGGTGCCGAGGCGGTCGGTGTGGTCCAGCGAGATGGGGGTGACGACGGCGACCGAGCCGTCGATGACGTTCGTCGCGTCCCAGGTGCCGCCCATGCCGACCTCGACGACCGCCACGTCGACCGGAGCGTCGGCGAACGCGGCGTACGCCATGCCGGTCAGCACCTCGAAGAACGACAGCCGGTAGGGCTGCTGGGCGTCGACCATCTCGACGTACGGCTTGATGTCGTCGTACGTCTCGACGAAGCGCTCGGCGTCGATCGGGGCGCCGTCCAGGCTGATCCGCTCGGTGATCGACTGGACGTGCGGGGAGGTGTAGCGGCCGGTCCGCAGCTCGAAGGCGTTGAGCAGGGCCTCGATCATGCGGGCCGTGCTGGTCTTGCCGTTCGTCCCCGTGATGTGGATCGAGGGATAGGCGCGCTGCGGCTCACCCAGCACATCCATCAGGGCCGCGATGCGGGTCACGGACGGCTCGAGCTTGGTCTCGCCCCAGCGGCCGGCGAGCTCCTGCTCCACGGCGCGCAGCGCCCTGTCCGTCTCCGGGTCGGTGGGACGCGCGGGCACCGCGTCGGCCTGGGCCGGGCCCGACTGGGTGCGCAGGGTGCGGCTCCCGGCCTCGATCACCGCCAGGTCGGGGTCGCGCTGGGTCGCCTCTTCGACGATCTCCTCGAAGGTGTCGTCGGGATCTGACGCGTCGTGCCGGTCTGAAGGGCGGGGCTCACTCACAGGGCCAGTCTACGGATGGCCGCGGACATCGTGCGCGGCGCCCGGCGTGACGCTCCGGGCGGACGCGGCGGGACCTCGCGGGCGGCCGTCTCCCTCCGCCTCCCGGGCACGGCGAAGCCCCCGCGCTCCCGGTCGGTCGGGCGTGCGGGGGCTCCGTGGTCAGCTCATCAGGCCTGCGGCAGATGCGCCAGCTGGGCGGAGATGCGTGCGATGTCGGCCTCGGCCTTGGAGAGCCGGCCACGGATCTTGTCGACCACCTGGTCCGGCGCCTTGGCGAGGAAGGCCTCGTTGCCGAGCTTGCCGGTGGCCTGGGCCTTCTCCTTCTCGGCCGCCTCGAGATCCTTGGTCAGGCGCTTGCGCTCCGCCGCGACGTCGATCGTGCCCGAGAGGTCGAGCGCGACGGTGGCACCGGCGACGGGCAGCGAGGCGGTGGCCTGGAAGCCGTCCCCGGCGGGCTGCAGGCGCAGCAGCTGCCGGATGGCCGCCTCGTGCGGGGCCAGTGCCGTGCCGCTCAGGGTGAGCGCGGCCGGGACCTTCTGGCCGGGCTGGAGACCCTGGTCGTTACGGAAGCGGCGGACCTCGGTGACGACCTGCTGGACGAGCTCGATCTCCTTCTCGGCCGCGTCGTCGCGGAAGCCGGAGTCGCCCGGCCACTCGGCGATCACGATCGACTCGCGCCCGGTGAGCGCGGTCCACAGCGCCTCCGTGACGAACGGGACGATCGGGTGCAGCAGCCGCAACATCACGTCCAGGACCTCGCCGAGGACCCGGCCCGAGACCTCCGCCGGGCGCCCGCCCGCGAAGAACGTCGTCTTGGACAGCTCGACGTACCAGTCGAAGACCTCGTCCCAGGCGAAGTGGCGCAGCGTCTCGCTGATCTTGGCGAACTGGTAGTCGTCGTAGAAGGCGTCGACGTCGGCGACCGTCTTGTTGAGGCGGGAGAGGATCCAGCGGTCGGTGACCGACATCTCCTCGACCGGGGGAAGGGCGCCCTCGATCGTGGCGCCGTTCATCAGGGCGAAGCGGGTGGCGTTCCAGATCTTGTTGGAGAACTTCGCCGAACCCTGCACCCACTCCTCACCGATCGGGACGTCGGTGCCCGGGTTGGCACCGCGGGCGAGGGTGAAGCGCAGCGCGTCGGAGCCGTACTTGTCCATCCAGTCCAGCGGGTTGACCACGTTGCCGAAGGACTTCGACATCTTCTTGCCGTGCTCGTCGCGGACCATGCCGTGCAGGACGATGGTGCCGAACGGCGGGACGCCGTCGTTGACGTACAGGCCGAACATCATCATCCGGGCAACCCAGAAGAAGAGGATGTCGTAGCCGGTGACCAGGACGGAGTTCGGGTAGAACTTCGCGAGGCTGTCGGTCTGTTCGGGCCAGCCGAGCGTCGAGAACGGCCACAGGCCGGAGGAGAACCAGGTGTCCAGGACGTCGCTGTCCTGGGTCCAGCCCTCACCGGTGGGCGCCTCGTCGTCCGGTCCGACGCAGACGACCTCACCGTTCGGCCCGTACCAGACGGGGATGCGGTGCCCCCACCAGAGCTGGCGCGAGATCGTCCAGTCGTGGAGGTTGTCGACCCAGTCGAAGTACCGCTTCTCCATCTCCTGCGGGTGGATCTTGACGCTCCCGTCGCGGACGGCGTCACCGGCCGCCTCGGCGAGCGGGGCGACCTTCACCCACCACTGGAGGGAGAGCCGCGGCTCGATGGTCGTCTTGCAACGCGAGCAGTGGCCGACGGAGTGGACGTACGGACGCTTCTCGGCGACGATCCGGCCGTCGGCGCGGAGCGCGGCGACGATGGCCGAGCGTGCCTCCAGGCGGTCCAGGCCCTCGAAGGGGCCGGGGACGGTGATGACGGCCCGCTCGTCCATGACCGTGAGGAACGGCAGGTCGTGGCGCCGGCCGATCTCGAAGTCGTTCGGGTCGTGCGCGGGGGTCACCTTGACGGCACCGGTGCCGAACTCGGGGTCGACGTGGTGGTCGGCGACGACCGGGATCGTTCGGTCGGTGAGGGGCAGCTTGATCTGCTTGCCGACCAGGTGCCGGTAGCGCTCGTCGTCGGGGTGGACGGCGACCGCCGTGTCACCCAGCATCGTCTCGGCGCGGGTGGTCGCGACGACGATCGTCTCGTCGCCCTCCCCGTACGTCATGGAGACGAGCTCGCCGTCGTCCTCCTGGTACTCGACCTCGATGTCGGAGATCGCGGTCAGGCAGCGGGGGCACCAGTTGATGATGCGCTCGGCGCGGTAGATCAGCCCGTCGTCGTACATCTTCTTGAAGACGGTCTGGACGGCCTTGGACAGGCCCTCGTCCATGGTGAAGCGTTCACGGGACCAGGCGACGCCCTCGCCGAGGCGGCGCATCTGGCCGGAGATCTGGCCCCCCGACTCGTTCTTCCACTGCCAGATGCGCTCGACGAAGGCCTCGCGTCCCAGGTCGTGACGGGACTTGCCCTCCTTGGCGAGTTCGCGCTCGACGACGTTCTGGGTGGCGATGCCCGCGTGGTCCATGCCGGGCTGGTACAGCGCCTCGAAGCCCTGCATGCGCTTACGGCGGACGAGGGCGTCGATCAGGGTGTGCTCGAAGGCGTGCCCCAGGTGGAGGCTTCCGGTGACGTTCGGCGGCGGGATGACGATGCTGTAGGGCGGCTTGTCGCTGTGCTCGTCGGCTTCGAAGTACCCGCGTTCTACCCAGCGCTCGTACAGCTTCCCCTCCACCTCGGCCGGCGCGTACTGGGTCGGCAGTTCGGGGTTGCTGGCTGTCTGCTGCTGAGTGTTCTCGGTCACGGGGGACAGTTTAGGGCCGTCACAGTCCTGCACTGAAACAGGATTGTTCAGTAACGGTGTGAGCTGCGATGCCCCATGTCAGCGCTCCGTCCGTCAGGATGTTCGGAACGCATAAGCATTCCGGAGGGGACAGCGCGATGAGTTACAACCAGCCGGGCCCGTACGGCGGGCAGCCGCCGCAGGGCCAGCCCGGACCGTACGGACAGCAGCCGGGCCCCTACGGCGGACCGCCGCAGGGCCAGCCGCAGGGCCAGCCGCAGGGCCAGCCCGGCTACGGCTACCCGCAGCAGGCCCCCCAGGGCGTCCCGCCGCAGCAGCAGCCCCCGCAGCCGGGTTACGGCTACCCGCAGCAGGGCCAGCAGCAGCCGGGCCCGTACGGCCAGCAGCCGCCGACGCCGCCGTACGGCCAGCAGCCCGCGTACGGCGGTCAGCAGCCGTACGGCATGCCTCCGCAGCCGGGCGCCCCGAAGAAGAAGACCGGGCTCATCATCGGCGCGGCCGTCGTGGCGCTCGCCGTGATCGCGGGCGGCGTGTACTTCCTCACCTCGGGCGGTTCCGGCAACAGCGACGTCGCGGACTCCACCAAGGGGTACAAGCTGACGCCGGCGGCCTCGGTGGACGCCTACAAGCAGGACACGTCGGAGCAGAAGCCCTCGGGTCCGCTCACGGGCAAGGAGAAGTCCGAGTCGGAGGCCATGGGGGTCAAGAACCCCAGCCAGGCGAGCGCCCAGTACGTGAGCGGCGACATGCAGAAGAACCCGCTCACGGCGAAGTTGCTCATGCTCTACGGGGCCTGGGGCCAGATCGACGACCCCGACAAGGTCATCGACGCCTTCTTCAAGAGCGCCGAGAAGGAGACCATGAAGGACGAGGACACGAAGGGCTCGCTCGTGGGCAGCCCGGAGAAGGTCACTCCGAACGGTTTCAAGGGTGCGCTGATGAAGTGCCAGAACATGAAAATCGTCAACGAGAAGGGCGACGGCTCGGTCCAGAACGGCCCCAAGGACATGACCATGCCGGTGTGTGTCTGGGCCGACTACAGCACGGTCGCCGCCGTCGTCGGATTCGACATCGGTGGGGCCATGACGAACAAGCCGATGCCCCAGAGCGAGGTGGCTGACCTCGCCGCCAAGCTCTACAACACCTCCCGCACCAAGGTCTGACCCCGCACAGCAGCGAAGGGGCGCCCGGCTTCGGCCGGGCGCCCCTTCGGCGTCTGCGGTGTGTTGCCGCTACGCGGACTTCTCGTGGCGGCCGCCGTCGTTCTTGCCGATCGTGCGCGGCTCGCGCGGGACCAGCGTCGGGTTGACGTTGTCGCGGACCACGTCCGGGGTGATGACCACGCGGGCCACGTCCTTGCGGGACGGGACCTCGTACATCACTGACTGGAGGACTTCCTCCATGATGGCCCGCAGACCGCGTGCGCCGGTCTGGCGCAGGATCGCCTGGTCCGCGATGGCCTCCAGCGCCTCGCGCTCGAAGTCCAGCTCCACGCCGTCGAGTTCGAACAGCCTTTGGTACTGCTTCACCAGGGCGTTGCGCGGCTCGACCAGGATCTGGAGCAGCGCCTCGCGGTCCAGGTTGTGGACCGAGGTCAGTACGGGGAGGCGGCCGATGAACTCGGGGATCATCCCGAACTTCACCAGGTCCTCCGGCATGACCTCCTGGAACTGGTCGCTCGCCTGGATCTCCAGCTTGGACCGGATCGTCGCGCCGAAACCGATGCCCTTCGCGCCGGCCCGCGACTCGATGATCTTCTCCAGGCCCGAGAAGGCGCCGCCCACGATGAACAGGACGTTCGTCGTGTCGATCTGGATGAACTCCTGGTGCGGGTGCTTCCGTCCGCCCTGAGGCGGCACGGAGGCGGTGGTGCCCTCCAGGATCTTCAGCAGGGCCTGCTGGACGCCCTCGCCGGAGACATCGCGGGTGATCGACGGGTTCTCGCTCTTGCGGGCGACCTTGTCGATCTCGTCGATGTAGATGATCCCGGTCTCGGCCTTCTTGACGTCGTAGTCCGCGGCCTGGATCAGCTTGAGCAGGATGTTCTCGACGTCTTCGCCGACGTACCCGGCCTCCGTCAGCGCCGTCGCGTCGGCGATGGCGAACGGGACGTTGAGCATGCGGGCCAGCGTCTGCGCCAGGAGCGTCTTGCCCGAGCCCGTCGGGCCGAGCAGCAGGATGTTGGACTTGGCGAGCTCGATCGCGTCGTCGCGACCGCCGCCGCCGTTCTCCCCCGCCTGGACCCGCTTGTAGTGGTTGTACACAGCGACCGAGAGGGCCTTCTTCGCGGGCTCCTGCCCGACGACGTACCCCTCGAGGAACTCGTAGATCTCGCGCGGCTTGGGGAGTTCCTCCCACCGCACCTCGGAGGTCTCGGCGAGCTCCTCCTCGATGATCTCGTTGCAGAGATCGATGCACTCGTCGCAGATGTACACACCGGGTCCCGCGATGAGCTTCTTCACCTGCTTCTGGCTCTTTCCGCAGAACGAGCACTTGAGCAGGTCGCCGCCATCACCGATGCGTGCCACGAGGTGCTTCCCCTTCGCCTGGGAGCAGCCTGGTTCAGCGGCTCCTGGTGCCTCTATCCGACGGTACCTTGCCTGACCCCCCGTTCGGGCCCCCCTTGGCACGGTTCACACGGCCGGGGCCGTGCGAACGGAATGTGCCAAGGGGAAAAGACCGACGTCAGACGGACGCGCCGGCTGTGGTCTTGCGGGTGGAGACGATCTGGTCCACCAGACCGTACTCGAGAGCGTCCTCCGCGGTAAGGATCTTGTCCCGCTCGATGTCCTCGCTGATCTTCTCCAGCGAGGTGGTGGAGTGCTTGGCCAGCATCTCCTCGAGCTGGGTGCGCATCCGCAGGATCTCGTTGGCCGCGATCTCCAGGTCGGAGAGCTGCTCACGGCCCGTCTGCGAGGACGGCTGGTGGATGAGCACCCGGGCGTGCGGGAGCGCCATGCGCTTGCCCGGCGTGCCCGCGGCGAGCAGGACGGCGGCGGCGGAGGCCGCCTGGCCCATGCAGACCGTCTGGATGTCCGGCTTCACGAACTGCATCGTGTCGTAGATCGCGGTGAGCGCGGTGAACGAGCCGCCGGGGCTGTTGATGTAGATCGAGATGTCGCGGTCCGGGTCCATCGACTCCAGGCACAGCAGCTGCGCCATCACGTCGTTGGCCGAGGCGTCATCGATCTGCACACCGAGGAAGATCACGCGCTCCTCGAAGAGCTTCGCATACGGGTCGTACTCGCGCACGCCCTGCGAGGTGCGCTCCACGAAGCGCGGGACGACGTAGCGGTTGTCCACCTGCGGGCCGGTGTAGAGGCCGCTCGCGGAGGCGCCGGGGAAGTTGTTCATATGGGTGTTCACCATCCTGGTGGCGTTCATGTGGGCTGGGGGGCTGCTCGGCGTACGAGTGGCGTACGAGAGGTCTGCGGGGGCGCGAGGTCCGGAGGAGGCCGGATCAGGCGCCGGTGCCGCCGCCGCCCGGGATGCCCGACGCGAACGTGATGATCTCGTCGATGAGGCCGTACTCCTTGGCCTCGTCCGCGGTGTACCAGCGGTCGCGGTCGCCGTCGCGGATGATCGTCTCCACGGTCTGGCCGGAGTGGTGGGCGGTGATCTCCGCCATCCGCTTCTTCGTGCGGAGGAGGTACTCGGCCTGGATCTTGATGTCCGAGGCGGTGCCGCCGATGCCGGCCGAGCCCTGGTGCATGAGGATGTCGGTGTTCGGGAGCGCGAAGCGCTTGCCCGCCGTACCGCCGGTGAGCAGGAACTGGCCCATGGAGGCCGCCATGCCCATGCCGATGGTGACCACGTCGTTCGGGATGTACTGCATGGTGTCGTAGACCGCCATGCCGGCCGTCACCGAACCGCCGGGGCTGTTGATGTAGAGGTAGATGTCCTTGTCGGGGTCGGCGGCAAGGAGCAGGAGCTGTGCGGTGATCTTGTTGGCGATGTCATCGTCGACCTGCTGACCGAGGAAGATGATGCGCTCGCCGAGCAGTCGGCTGTAGACCTGGTCACCGAGGCCTCCACCGAGGGACGGCTCTCCGGCGGCGTAGGGCATCAGATTCGTCACGTATCCACCTGCTCGTCTCTGACGGCTCCGGCCGTCTCAGCGTCTTCGTACCGGGTGGGCCGGGACTACCCGACCCTTCCTCTTCATGGACCCTAACGCGCAGGTGGGACAACGCCATCCCGGTTCCCCAACTGTTCGCTGGGAGCGCAAGGTCGGCAGTCCGCACAAGGGTCCCGGGGGTGCGGGGGCCGATATGCCGACGGGCTCCGGACGTGGTACGTCCGGAGCCCGTCGGTGCGATCGGGCGGGCCGATCGGTGCGAGGCTCAGGCCTCGGACTTCTCGTCGCTCTTCGCGTCGTCCTTCTCGGTGGCGGGAGCCTCGGCGGCGGCCTCGGCCGTCTCGGCGGCCTCGTCCTCCTCGTCCTCCAGGTCGACGATCTCACCGTTGGTGTCGACGACCTTGGCGGCCTCCACGACGACGGCGAGCGCCTTGCCCCGGGCGACCTCGCCGACGAGCATCGGAACCTGGCCGCCCTCGACGACGGCCTGGGCGAACTGGTCCGGGCTCATGCCGGAGGAGGCGGCACGCCGCATGAGGTGCTCGGTGAGCTCCTCCTGGTTGACGTTCAGCTTCTCCTTGTTGACGAGCTCGTCCAGGATGAACTGGGTCTTGATGCCCTTGACGGCCTGCTCGGCGGTCTCGGCCTCGAACTCCTCGAGGGTCTTGCCCTGGATCTCGAGGTACTTCTCCAGGTCGAGACCCATCTGGCCGAGCTGGTGGTGCTCGAGGTTGTGCTTGCGGGTCTGGACCTCGTCCGCGAGGAGCTTCTCGGGGATCGGGACCTCGGCCAGCTTCAGCAGCTCGTCCAGGACGCGCTCCTGGGCCTGGGTGGCCTGGTCGTACTGCTTGGTGTTCTCGAGGCGCTTGCGGCTGTCCTCGCGGAGCTCGGCGAGCGTGTCGAACTCGCTCGCCATCTGCGCGAAGTCGTCGTCCAGCTCGGGCAGTTCGCGGGAGGCGACGGAAGCGACCTTGACGGTGACCTCCGCTTCCTTGCCCTCGGCGGAGCCGCCCTTCAGCTCGGAGGTGAAGGTGGCCTCGCCACCGGCCTCCAGGCCGGTCACGGCCTCGTCGATGCCGTCGAGGAGCTCGCCGGAACCGATGGTGTACGAGACACCGGCGGCCACGCCGTCCTCGAGGACCTCTCCGTCGACCTTGGCCTCCAGGTCGATCGTCACGACGTCGCCCTCGGCGGCGGCACGCTCGACCGGGTTGGTGGAGGCGAAGCGCTCACGGAGCTGCTCCACGGCCTTGTCGACGTCCTCGTCGGTGACCTCGAGTGCGTCCACGGTGACCTCGATGCCGGAGTAGTCCGGGATCTCGATCTCGGGACGGACGTCCACCTCGGCGGTGAAGGCCAGCAGCTCGCCGTCCTTGAGTTCGGTGATGTCGACCTCGGGCTGGCCCAGAACGTTGAGCTCACCCTCGTTGACAGCCTCGGTGTAGAACTTCGGAAGGGCGTCGTTGACGGCCTCCTCCAGCACTGCACCACGGCCGAACCGCTGGTCGATGACCCGGTTGGGGATCTTGCCCTTACGGAAGCCCTTCACCGTGACCTGCTGGTTGATCTTCTTGTACGCCGCGTCGAGGCTGTCCTTGAGCTCCTCGAAGGGCACCTCGATGCTGAGCCGAACCCGGGTCGGGTTCAGGGTCTCCACGGCGCTCTTCACGGTTCGGTCTCCTTGGTGGCTGACTTCTTGGGGTTCTGCTGGGCCGCCGAGAGGCGGCTTCGCGGATCGAGCCCGGTACATCAGACACACGGGCACGCATTTTGCATAGTAACGGCAAGCGGGATGACTCCCACAACGCGATCTTGCCTGTGCGATCTTGCTGGTGGTCGGGGTGGCCGGATTCGAACCGACGACCTTCCGCTCCCAAAGCGGACGCGCTACCAAGCTGCGCCACACCCCGTCGGTGCGACACGTAGGGTACATGCCCACAAGCGGTGCGTCGGCCGTTCCGCGGAGCAGGCACGCGGACCCACCGGCCATGCGGGTGTGCGCGGACCGTCCCCGACCCGCTACGATGCTTTCCGTGCCGCGGTCCACGGACCTGCGGTGCGACACGTGCGGGCGTAGCTCAATGGTAGAGCCCTAGTCTTCCAAACTAGCTACGCGGGTTCGATTCCCGTCGCCCGCTCCAGGCCACAGGGCCTGTCCGGAGGATGATCCTCCGGACAGGCCCTGTGGCGTTCCCGGCCTACGGGACCTTCAGGGAGAGCCCGCCGACGGCACGCCGGAGCGGGCCCCGTCCGCGGACCGGACAGGCCCCCCGGAAGCGGACCCGAGGCCGCTCAGGAACGATCAGGAACTGATCAGAAGCTGATCTGGTTGATCGTGTCCGCTATCGAGTTCATGAATCTGTTGATCGACGGAGCCATGCCCGTCGACGCGAGGAAGAAGCCGAAGAGCACGGCGACGACCGCCGGCCCACCCTTGAGGGACCCGCCGCGGATGAACACCACCAGGACGATCCCCAGCAGAAGCACCACAGACAGCGAAATGGCCACAACTGATCACACCCTTGGTCGGTCCGCCTTGCCGGCCCGGCGGCGTGCGGCCGAGCACACCTCCGTCGCGACCATCGTGCCACCAACTCCCCTGTGCATGCTGCCGCGTGACGAAGCCGACTGTCCGGATCGCGCCATAGCCGCGCCCGCGCACGCCCCGCGCGTGAGGAGCATGCGCCGGGGGACACCGGGTCCGGTGGCGCCCCGCGGGGTCCGCGCGGGCACGCCTCGCGGGGCCTGCGGCGGGCCTCACACCGGATCTCGCACAAGGTGCGGACCGGCCTCACCCGCGGGCTCGGGGATAACGGCGGACCCCCTGCGCGAAACCCCTTCGAATATGCGCCGGTGTGACGGTTTCCATATCCCCACACTTCATTCACAGCCTTCCACCGGGGGTCGGTGCGACGGAATTCACTCCCTCAACTGCGCCCTGTTGCACCCGTTTTGACCCGGGCAAAACACCCCATAGCGCACAGTCGCCGATGGTTTCGTTTCCGAATGCGCGGGAACACGCGATATTCCGGAGGAGTTTCACGCGTGTCGATCGACGGGGCTAGGGTGCCTGGGATGTTCAAAGCTCCGAGCGAAATGCAGAGGGCCCCGATCCCCCCGGAGACCCGGGAGTCGGAGCCCGGACACCAGCGGACCCCGACGGCCGCAGCGACAGCCGCGCCCCATGCTCCGACGGCACCTTCCCCCGCGACGCCGAAGCGGCGTGACGCCTACTTCGACAATGTGAAGTACCTCGCGATCGTGCTCGTCGCGGTGGCGCACGCATGGGAACCGGTCATGGACGGCAGCCGTGTCACCCGGGCGCTGTACATGTTCGTCTACACGTTCCACATGCCCGCGTTCATCCTTGTTTCCGGTTATTTCTCGCGGTCGTTCGACATGAGCCCGGCCAGGGTGAAGCGTCTGGTCGCCGGGGTCGCCGTGCCCTACGTGCTGTTCGAGACGGCCTACTCGCTGTTCAGGCGGTACGCGGGCTCGGACGACGTGGCCATCACGCTGCTCGACCCGATGTACCTCACCTGGTTCCTGATCGCCCTGTTCGTCTGGCGGGTCACCACGCCGCTGTGGCGTGCGCTGCGCCATCCGCTGCCGGTGGCGCTCACGCTCGCCGTGCTCGCCTCGCTGACCCCGGGCATCGGTGACGACCTGGACCTGCAACGCGTCCTGCAGCTCCTGCCGTTCTTCGTGCTCGGTCTCCTGCTGAAGCCCGAGCACTTCGAGTTCGTCCGCCGGCGCCAGGTCAGGCTGCTCTCCCTGCCGCTGATCGCCGTGGCCCTGCTGTTCGCCTACTGGGCCGCCCCGCGCATGCGGCTCGGCTGGTTCTACCGCAGCAGCAGCGCCCAGGAACTGGGGGCCCCGTGGTGGTCGGGGGCCGTGATGTCCCTCGCGATGTTCGGGTGCGCACTGCTGCTCACGGTCGGCTTCCTGGCCTGGGTGCCGCGGCGCCGCCTCTGGTTCACGGCGCTGGGCGCCGGAACGATCTGCGGCTACCTCCTGCACGGCTTCCTGGTGAAGGGCGCCGGATACCTGGGCCTGTTCGACCGGTACACCTGGCTCTCGGAGCCCGCCGGAGTGGTCCTCGTCTCCCTCGTCGCGGCCTCGGCGGTGACCCTGCTGTGCACCCCGCCGGTCCGGCGCGCGCTGCGCTTCGCCACCGAGCCCGAGATGAACTGGGCGTTCCGCCGGGACCCGGCCGAGCGCTGAGCCCGACCGGCCCGTCCGGTCCCGCCCGGGTCGACGCCGGCCGGGGGCTCACTGCGCGGCGCCCCCGGCCGGTTCCCGCCGCGGGGCGGGCGCAGGCTCCCCGGCCAGCCCCAACAGCCCGCGCACCACGGCGTACTTCTCCGTCAGGCGGACACGCGTCGCGGGTTCCAGGACCGCGAGGCGGTCGGGGTCCGCGTTGTGCGCCAGGTCCGACTCCTTGATCAGCAACGCCCCCGGGGTGGCCAGAATCCGCTCCGCGTACGCACCCAGGTCCTCGCCGTCCCGTCTGGTGACGGCGAGGACCATGTCTTTCACCCGCCGGGGCAGGGCGGCCTCGTCCAGCCACCGCCGGGAGAGCACGTCGTCCTCCACGGCGTCGTGCAGCCAGGCGGCGGCCACCTGCTCGTCCGTGCCGCCCCGGACCCGTACCCCCTCGGCGACTGCGGCGAGATGCTCGGCGTAAGGACGGCCGGCCTTGTCGGTCCGGGTGCGGTGGGCCTCGCGGGCGATCGCCTCGACCTCGGCCAGGGACAGGTGCGGAGTCGGCATGCGCCCGACTGTACGCCCGGCCGGAAGGTCCCCCCGCGGGTGCGGGTGCGCAGTGTCCCGACGGTCCGGAGAAGCCACTCCGATCATTCGGTAAACTAATTACTGACGATTCCTTGACGCTCTCTTGACCAAGTGAAGGACAGGCTCATCGGACACGCAGACACACTCATCGCCATGGGAGGCGCCTTCCTGGCCGCCGCCGTCCTCGCCCGCCTCGGCGGGCGCATCGGACTGCCGACCATCCCGCTGTTCATCCTGGCCGGGATCCTGCTCGGCCCGCACACCCCCGGGGTCGTCCTCGTCGAGGACCCCCATGAGCTCGAGATGCTCTCCGCACTCGGCCTCGTACTCCTCCTCTTCTACCTCGGCCTCGAATTCCATCTCGACGACCTGAAGAAGGGCGGGCGCAAGATGGCGCTCGCCGGTGGTACCTACCTCGCCCTCAACGTGGGCGCGGGTCTCGGTTTCGGCTTCGCGCTGGGCTGGGGAACCTCGGAGGCGCTGGTGCTCGCCGGGGTGCTGGGCATCTCCTCGTCCGCGATCGTCACGAAGGTCCTGGTGGACCTGGGACGGATCGGCAATCCGGAGACGCGCCCGATCCTGGGCATCATCGTCGTGGAGGACGTCTTCCTCGCCCTCTATCTGGCTGCCCTGCAACCGATCCTGTCCGGCGCGGACAGCCTCGCCGCGGCGGTGGTCGACGGCGGCAAGGCCTTCGGCTTCCTGCTGCTGCTCGCCGTGGTGGCCCGGTTCGGTACCAGGGTCGTCGGCAGGCTGTTCCACACCAAGGACGACGAACTGCTCGTCATCTCCTTCCTCGGCGCAGCCGTCTTCGTGGCCGGGGTCTCGGAGTGGTTCGGCGTCGCGGACGCCATCGGCGCGTTCATGGTGGGTCTGATGCTGGGCAGCACCGCCTCGGGCGAGCGCATCCTCAAGCTGGTCCATCCGCTCCGGGACGCCTTCGGCGCGATCTTCTTCTTCGCCTTCGGACTGTCCATCGACCCGGGTGACCTGCCGAGCGTGGTGTGGCCGGTGCTGGCCGCCGTGGCGGTGACCGTGGCGATGAACGTCTTCGCCGGGATCGCCGCCGCCAGGGTCTACGGTTTCGGTCCGCAGGCGACGGCGAACATCTCCACCACCCTGCTGGCGCGCGGCGAGTTCGCCCTCATCCTCGCCACCATGGCGGCGGGGGCGGGCCTGGACGAGCGGCTCTCCCCGTTCATCGCCGGGTACGTGCTCCTGCTCGCGGTGCTGTCGCCCCTGGCGGCCGGCCGGTCGCACCGGCTTGCCAGGATCCCGCCCGGTGGGCGTGGGCGGGAACGGGACACGGACAGGGAGGCCGCCCCGGTCTGAGGCGGCGGGCGGTCCCGGGGCTGCGCCCTCCTGCCACGGTCCCGGGGCTGTGCCCGCGCGCACCGCCGGGACCGCGCCCGCGGGTCACCCTCCCGGGTCGCCCGCCCGGTCCTCCGTCTGCCGGGCCGTACCCCCGAACCGGCCGGGGCATCCGCCCGCCGCCGTCATCCACCGCTCTCCGCCCGGGACTTCTCGTTCGAGTGAAGAGACCGCGGCACATTGACGCCCGGACGGTTTCGTACGGTTCGCGCGGTTCACGCGCGACGCGACAACAGGAGCAGCGCGCGGTCGTCGTTGACGTCCTTCGCGCACGCCTCGATGAGGTGCCAGGCCGCGCCCTCGAAGCCGGTGGCGACGTAGCGGTCGGCCTCGCCGGTCAGCCGGTCGATGCCCTCGGCCATGTCCCGGTCGGAGGCTTCCACGAGTCCGTCCGTGAACAGCATCAGCACGTCGCCCGGTGCCAGCGAGCCCTTCACCGCGTCGAACTGCGCCCCGTCGTAGACCCCCAGCAGCGGCCCCTCGGCCGCCTTCTCCTCCCACTGCCCGCTTCCGGCGTGCAGTTGCAGGGCAGGAGGATGGCCGGCCGAGAGCAGTTCGTAGTCCCCCGACTCCAGGTCGAGCACGAGGTGGATGGAGGTGGCGAAGCCCTCGTCCCAGTCCTGGCGCAGGAGGTAGCCGTTGGCGGCGGGAAGGAAGCCGTGCGGCGGCAGTGAGCCCAGGAGACCGCCGAAGGCCCCGGACAGCAGCAGTGCCCGGGAGCCGGCGTCCATGCCCTTGCCCGACACGTCGGTGAGCACCGCTTCCAGCGTCCGTCCGCCGCTGGTGCGGGCCGCGACGACGAAGTCGCCGGAGAAGGACTGACCGCCCGCCGGACGGAGCGCCATCTCGCAGTGCCAGCCCTCGGGGAGCCGCGGCAGGGCGCTCTGGACGCGGATGCGTTCGCGGAGGTCGAAGAGCATGGTGCCGCCGCGTCGCCACGGCACCCCGACCCGGGCCCGGAACTGGGCGAGTACGAGCCCGAAGAAACCGCAGGCGGCCACCACCAGGACGATGCCCGGGGTGACCCGGGCAGGGCCCTCCGTGTAGGGGCCGAGGGCGATGGACTCCACGATCAGGGCGGTCGCGGCCGCGGCGTAGAGCCCCAGCAGGCTGGCCGGCCGCAGCAGCAGGCCGCCCGCGACGACCGGCAGGGCCAGGGCGGCCGGTGAGCACCACACCGGGTTGACCAGGCCGGCCCCCGCGATCGCCGGAACGGTGAGCAGCAGACCGACGAGGGCTATCCAGTCCGACCCGTCCCCGCGGAAGTAGTCGACCCCCGACCTGCGCAGCGCGATGCGCGCCCGGTGCGCCGATCTTCGCCACCGGGCCGGGTACGCGTCTACTCCTTCGCGACGGGCCATTGCGGGGACTTTATCCACTGCGCGGCCTCCGGTGCAGAGGGACCCCTGTGACAATGTGTCGGAAAATGTGTCGCTCGCCTGCCGCCGCCCCTGGTAGGCATGGCATATGACAACAGAGCTGCGGGTACCGAGCGCGTCCGAGTGGAACACGTGGTTCGAATGTCTCGAACTCGCCTTCGGCGGTGTCCCCACGGCTCCGGAAAGCCTCGAGACGTACGCCGCGCTGGCCGCCCCGGAGCGGTCGATCGGTCACCGGGACGGGGCGGACTGGGTGGCCACGGCCGGCGCGCACCGTTTCCGTGTGACGGTGCCCGGGGGGTCCGAGGTGGCCGCCGCCGGTGTGACGATGGTCAGCGTCGCGGCCACGCACCGCAGACGGGGGCTGCTGACCGCGATGATGCGGCGGCAGTTGGACGACGTCCGCTCGTGGGGGGAGCCCCTCGCGGTGCTGACGGCCTCGGAGCCCGGCATCTACGGCCGCTTCGGTTACGGCGCGGCCACCCGCGAGCTGAACATGCGGATCGACACGTCGCGCGTGCGCCTCGACGTGCCGCCCGGCGCGGACGGGGTGCGGGTGCGGTACGCCTCCCCCGTGCGGGCGCTCGCCGCCTGCGAGGCGGTGTACGCCGAGCTGGCGGCCACCCGGCCCGGTACCCCGGTCCGGCAGCCCGGCTGGGAGCGGATGGCGGTCCTCGACCCCGAGCAGGCCCGGGACGGCGGCTCCCCGTTGCGGTGCGTCCTCGCGGAGCGGGACGACCGGGTCACCGGCTACGCGACGTACCGGACGAGGCCGGACTGGGACCACGAGGGGCCCAGGGGGCGGGTGCTGCTGCGGGATCTCGGGGCGCTGGACCCGGCCTCCTACGCCGCACTGTGGCGCTTCCTCTTCGGGATCGATCTGACCTCCGTCGTCGAGTGCTCCAACCGGCCGGTGGACGACGCCGTGCTGCACCTGGTCTCGGACGTCCGGCGCTGCGACGTGCGCCTGCGGGACGGGCTGTACGTACGCCTGGTCGAGGTGGGCGCGGCGCTCGAGGCGCGGAGCTACCGGTCCCCGGTGGACGTGGTGCTGGACGTGGAGGACGCCTTCTGCCCGTGGAACGCGGGGCGTTGGCGGCTGACCGCGGAGGCGGGGGGCGCGGCCTCCTGCCGCCGTACCGAGGACCCAGCCGATCTCGCACTGTCCGTACGGGAGCTGGGCGCCGTGTACCTCGGCGGGGTGTCGCTGACGGAGCTGGCCGCCGCCGGGCTGGTACGGGAGACACGGCAGGGCGCGGTGGCCGAGGCGTCCTCGGCGTTCTCCTCGGACGTGGAGCCGTGGTGCCCGCACGGGTTCTGAGCACGCGCGGGCCGTGCCGGCCGGGGGTTCAGCGGTGGCTCAGCACGTTCACCACGCGCCCGTCGGGGTCCCGTACGAAGAACCGCCGCACGCCCCACTCCTCGTCCTGGAGCGGGTGAAGGATCTCCGCTCCGCTCTCCCGCACGGCCGCGTGGACCGCGTCCACGTCGTCGACCTCCACACTCAGGTCGGGGTCGACCGGCGCGGTCCTGTCGCTTGTCATGAAACCGACCTGCGCCGCCGGGGCGGACGGGGAGGCGTACATCGTGATCCAGCCGAGGTCCATGACCTCGTCCAACCCCAGCCGGCCGTAGAACTCGCGGTTCTCCTGGGCGGCCTCGGACCGGATGACGGGCATGACACGGCGGACGGGCATCGGGCGGCTCCCGTGGACGGGTGGACGGCGGGGACTTCCGGCAGCACGGACCCTTCCGCACGCGGTGCGCGTGCGCAACAGGCCGCGCCGGGCGCCGTCCGGGGGCCGGCCCGCACCTCCCGGCAGGCGCGCGGCGACAGCGACGGCACCTCACCGCGGTGCGGGGCGGGCCCGTGCATCCGGTCCACGGGCCTCCCTCCGCCGTGCGGCGCCCGACCGCCGTACACCGGTCCATCGGGAGGCGCGGATCGGCCGTCAGCGGCTCTGGCAGGCCGGGCACCAGAAGAGGTTGCGGGCCGCCAGGTCCGCCGTACGGATCGCGGTGCCGCAGATGTGGCAGGCCTGGCGGGCGCGGCGGTAGACGTAGACCTCTCCCCCGTGGTCGTCGACGCGCGGCGGGCGGCCCATGGCCTCGGGCAGGTGCTCGGGGCGGACCGTGTCGATCCGGTTGTTCCGCACGCCCTCGCGCATCAGCTCGCGGAGGTCGGCCCAGAGGGCGTCCCACTCCCCGCGGGTGAGGTCCTTGCCCGGCCGGTACGGGTCGATGCCGTGCCGGAAGAGGGCCTCGGCACGGTAGACGTTGCCGACGCCCGCGACGGTCCTCTGGTCCATCAGCAGGGCGGCCACCGTGACGCGGCTGCGGGAGATGCGCCGCCAGGCCCGCTCGCCGTCCTCGTCGGTGCGCAGCGGGTCCGGGCCGAGCCGGTCGTGTACGGCCTGTTTCTCGGGTCCCGTGATCAGGGCGCAGGTGGTGGGGCCGCGCAGATCGGCGTAGTGGGCGTCGTTGACCAGACGGAGGCGGACCGTGTCGGTGGGCGGCGGGGCCGGCGCCGCGCCGAAGCCGAGCTTGCCGAACAGGCCGAGGTGGATGTGGACCCAGGACGGTCCGCCGCCCACGGCCCCGTTACCGCCGAAGCCGAGGAAGAGGTGCTTGCCGTGGGCGTCGACGGCGGTGAGGGGGCGGCCGTCGAGCAGCTCCGCGCCCGCGGCGAACTTCCCCTGCGGGCTGCTGACGCGCACCGGCCCGCCGGCGAAACGCTCCTGGTGGTCGGCGGCGAGGCGGTGGATCGTATGCCCCTCGGGCACGGTGGATCTCCTGGGACACGCCTGTGCCGCCGGGTGGGGACCCGGCGGCACAGGGAAGCGGGTACGGGCGGTTCAGCCCTGCTGCGGGTGGTGCGCCGGAATGGGGGGCAGCTCGCCGGTGGTCTCGTAGGCCGACAGCATCTCGATGCGCCGGGTGTGGCGCTCCTCACCCGAGTACGGGGTGGCCAGGAAGATCTCGACGAACTTCGTGGCCTCCTCCTGGGTGTGCATCCGGCCGCCGACGGCGACCACGTTGGCGTTGTTGTGCTCACGGCCGAGCGCGGCGGTCTGCTCGCTCCAGGCGAGTGCGGCGCGTACGCCCTTGACCTTGTTCGCGGCGATCTGCTCGCCGTTGCCGGAGCCGCCGATGACGATGCCGAGGCTGCCCTCGTCCGCCGCCGTCCGCTCGGCGGCGCGGAGGCAGAACGGCGGGTAGTCGTCCTGGGCGTCGTAGATGTGGGGACCGCAGTCGACGGGCTCGTGGCCGTGGGCCGTGAGCCACTCGACGAGGTGGTTCTTGAGTTCGTAGCCGGCATGGTCGGAGCCGAGGTACACGCGCATGGGGCGAAGTGTGGCACGGACGGGGCGGGGTAGCCGTCAGCGGGGTCCGGACCGTCGGGCCGCCCACCGGGGCGGCACCGGACCCCGGCTGTGTGCGACGCCACTCCGGCAACGATCGGGTCAAGGAACTGGACCAAAGGGTTCCGCTTCCGGTGCCGTCCGGGCTTGAATGCGTGACGCGCCGCGCACCACCCTCGCGACGGCAGGACCGGCACCCGCGATCAGACACGTAAGGATTCGATCCATGACGTCGCAGACGACCCTGGAGCAGTCGGGCCACGAGCCCGGTGATCCGGAGCAGCCGCACTCCCCGGACGGTCTCAAGGCCGGCCTCAAGAACCGCCACCTCTCGATGATCGCCATCGGCGGCGTGATCGGCGCGGGCCTCTTCGTGGGCTCCGGCGCCGGCATCGCGGCCGCGGGCCCCGCCATTCTCCTGTCGTACGCGCTGGTCGGCCTCATGGTCGTCTTCGTCATGCGGATGCTCGGCGAGATGGCCGTCGCCCGTCCGAGCTCCGGCTCCTTCTCCGCCTACGCGGACCGGGCCCTGGGCCGCTGGGCGGGCTTCTCGATCGGCTGGCTGTACTGGTTCTTCTGGGTCGTGGTGCTCGCCGTCGAGGCCACGGCGGGTGCCAAGATCCTTGAGGGCTGGGTCCCGGGCGTGCCGCAGTGGGCCTGGGCCCTGATCGTCATGGTGGTGCTGACGGCGACCAACCTGGTCTCCGTGGGCTCCTACGGCGAGTTCGAGTTCTGGTTCGCCGGGATCAAGGTCGTGGCGATCGGCGCCTTCGTCGTCGTCGGCCTGCTCGCCGTCTTCGGCGTGCTGCCCGGCTCGGACGGCGGGGGCTCGGGACTCGCCCATCTCACGGACACCGGCGGCTTCTTCCCCGAGGGCCCGGGCGCCATCCTCACGGGTGTGCTGATGGTCGTCTTCTCCTTCATGGGCAGTGAGATCGTGACCCTGGCGGCCGGCGAGTCGGAGGACCCGCGGCGCGCGGTCTCCAAGGCCACCAACAGTGTGATCTGGCGCATCGCCATCTTCTACCTGGGCTCGATCTTCGTCGTCCTGACGCTGCTGCCGTGGAACGACCCCTCGATCGTCGAGGACGGCTCGTACGTCGCCGCGCTGAACGTCATCGGCATCCCGCACGCCGGCCAGGTCATGGACGTCATCGTGCTGACCGCCGTGCTCTCCTGCCTCAACTCCGGCCTCTACACGGCCTCGCGCATGGCCTTCTCGCTCGGGGAGCGGGGCGACGCGCCCCGCTCCTTCGCCAAGGTGAACAGCCGGGGTGTGCCGCAGACGGCCATCCTCTCGTCCGTCGTGTTCGGCTTCGTGGCCGTGTTCTTCAACTACCAGTGGCCCGACACCGTCTTCCAGTTCCTGCTGAACTCCTCCGGCGCGGTCGCCCTGTTCGTCTGGCTGGTGATCTGTTTCACGCAGCTGCGCATGCGGGGCATCATCCTGCGCGAGGCGCCCGAGAAGCTCGTCGTACGGATGTGGCTCTTCCCGTACCTGACGTGGGCGACCATCGCGATGATCTCGTTCGTCCTCGTCTACATGCTGACCGACGACGCCGGGCGGGAGCAGGTGCTCCTCTCTCTGCTGGTCGCCGCGCTGGTGGTGGCCGTCTCCCTGGTACGCGACGCCCGCTCCCGGAAGGCGGAGGCGACCCCGGCCGAGTGACCGGGCGGGACACCTGACGGCAGGAGTCAGGCATCAACCGGAGGCTCTCCTCCGCCGCGCGGCCGCGCGGTGGAGGAGAGCCTCTCCCGTTGGCCCACCGCCTCGTCTCCGCCCGCACCGCCTTCCGCCTGCTGCCTTCCGCCGTCCGCCTGCCGCCCGGACGCGGGGCCCTCGCCGAGGTCCGGGACCCGGCCGGCGCGCCCAGGGCCCGCGCGACCGGACCCGGGCCTTCAAGGTCCGACGCGGACGGGGGACGGCGCCGGGGTCGCCCTTCCGCGACGCGGCCTGCCCGCCGCGGCTGCCCTCCCGCAGGACGGCACGGACGTGGCGCGGTGGTACGGGCGCCGCACGCGCGCGTCACCGGAGGTCCGGCGCCGGACGTACGGGGCCGGACCGTGGACTTCCCCGTCGGCGGCGGCAACCGCACCCCGGGGGTCTCCACGACGCCGGACACGCGAAAGGCTCGCCGGGTGTGTCGCGTGACGACCCGGCGAGCCTGTGCGGTGGTCCCTACGGCGTCAGCCGCGACGCCCGAGGAGCTTCCACGAGGCGGGCAGCGCGCCCATGGCCAGGGCGGCCTTGAGGGCGTCGCCGATCAGGAACGGGGTGAGGCCGGCGGCCACGGCGGCGCTCGCCGACATCCCGGTGGAGAGCGCGAGGTAGGGCACACCGACGGCGTAGATGATCAGCGAGCCCACGGCCATGGTGCCCGCGGTGCGCAGCACGGAGCGGTCACCGCCGCGACGGGCCAGAGCGCCCGTGACCGTGGCGGCGAGCAGCATGCCCAGGACGTACCCGAAGGAGGCGCCGCCGGCTCCGGAGCTGCCCTCGGAGAACCACGGCACGCCGGCCATGCCGACGACCGCGTACAGGGCCAGGGCGAGGAAGCCGCGGCGGGCGCCGAGTGCGGTGCCGATGAGCAGCGCGGCGAACGTCTGGCCGGTGACGGGGACCGGGGAGCCGGGGACGGGCACGGCGATCTGGGCCGCGAGACCGGTGAGCGCGGCACCGCCGGCGACCAGCGCCGTGTCCACGGCGAAGCGGTGCCGGGCCGCGGGCAGCAGGTCGGCGAGGACCACTCCGGAACGGGTGGGGGCGGCAGCAGTGCTCATCGGGACTCCGCGGGTAGGGCAGCAGGACGGGTGGGACGGACTGAGGGTGACGTTAGCCGACGGTATATCGCCCGATCACCATCAGCCGCCCACAAAGCGGCGGTTGACGCCTTCGTCGGGTTTCCACAAAGGGCGGGACTCAATCCCGCAGGGGAGTGATGCTCGTCACGGTGGTGAGCGGTGGGTCGGTCGCGACGGGAGGGAAACAGCTCCATCCCAGGGGACTGTAGGTTTCCCATAATGGGGTTCCAGAGTAAGGGCCGTAGGCGGGTGTGCACCACGTGTGAGCCCGGTGACCGTATAGCGGACGCCCGTTCCCTGTGAACGGGACGCGTGCCCAGACTGTGTGCCGTCCTCCGTCCCGCCCAGTGAACAGAGCCCGTCCATGTCCCGGACCTCCACGCCGCCGCCCACGGACGCCGCCGCCCCCGTGGCCGACTCCGCGCTGACCCACGGCCTCAAACAGCGCCACCTGTCGATGATCGCCCTGGGGGGCGTCATCGGGGCCGGCCTGTTCGTCGGCTCCGGGGCCGGCATCGCCGCCTCCGGCCCCTCGATCGTCGTCGCCTACGGCATCTCGGGCCTGCTGGTCATGTTCGTGATGCGCATGCTCGGCGAGATGTCGGCCGCCAACCCGGCGTCCGGCTCGTTCTCCGTCCACGCCGAGCGGGCGATCGGGCCGTGGGCGGGCTTCACCGCGGGGTGGGCGTTCTGGGTGCTGCTCTGCGTCGCCGTCGGCCTGGAGGGCATCGGCGCCGCGCAGATCGTGACGGGCTGGCTGCCCGGCACGCCCGAGTGGGCGTGGGTCGCGCTGTTCATGCTGGTCTTCCTCGGCACGAACCTGGCCGCCGTGAAGAACTTCGGCGAGTTCGAGTTCTGGTTCGCCGCGCTCAAGGTCATCGCGATCACGCTCTTCCTCGTGCTCGGCGTGCTCGCGATCCTCGGCGTCCTGCCCGGCACCGACTCCCCCGGCGGCTCGAACCTCACCGGGGAGGGCGGCTTCCTGCCGAACGGTTCGAACGGCTTCATCATCGGGCTGCTGGCCTCCGTGTTCGCCTACGGCGGGCTGGAGACGGTCACGATCGCCGCGGCCGAGTCGGAGAACCCGGTGGCGGGTGTCGCCATGGCGGTGCGCACCGCGATGTGGCGGATCGCGGTCTTCTACGTCGGCTCGATGGCGGTCGTCGTCACCCTCGTACCGTGGGACGACCCGAAGGTCGCCGAGGTGGGGCCGTTCTACGCCGCCCTCGACCACCTCGGCATCAGCGGCGCCGCCGAGATCATGAACGTCGTCATCCTGGTCGCGCTGCTCTCCGCGATGAACGCCAACATCTACGGCGCCTCGCGCATGGCCTGCTCGCTCGTCGCGCGCGGTCAGGGCCCGAAGCGGCTCGGCACGGTCACCTCGGGTGTGCCCCGCAGGGCGGTACTGGTCTCGTCCGCCTTCGGCTTCCTGTGCGTCCTGCTCAGCTACTGGCGTCCGGACGACGTGTTCCCGTGGCTGCTCAACATGATCGGCGCGGTGATCCTGGTCGTCTGGATCTTCATCGCCGTCTCCCAGCTGGTCCTGCGCCGGCGGCTGGAACGCGAGGCCCCGGACCGGCTCGTCGTCCGCATGTGGCTCTTCCCGGGCCTCAGCGTCGTGGCGCTCCTCGCCATGGCGGGCATCTTCCTCCTGATGCTGCGCCAGCCGGACACCCGGGACCAGCTCCTGGCCACCGGGGCGCTGACCGGGGTGCTGATCGCCGTCGGACTGGTGCGGCAGAGGCGTGCGGCACGCGGCCCCCGCGTCTGAGGGCGGGTAGCGGGGTGCGCTCCGCCCAGGGCGTACTCCGCAAGGAGCGCGGTCCGCCCCGAGGGGGCGGGCCCGGTGGCGTCCGGAGCGCGCACGACCGGCGGGTGGGGGCCGGCCCCGGGCACGCGGCGTGGGGCGTGCCCGGCGTCCCCGGACGGGCGGGACGGCCCGAGAAGCACGAGGGCTCCCGCACGTCCCGGCGGGTGCGCGACGACCGCTACGGCGCCTCGCCGCGTTGCCGCGCTTGCGGACACCCCCGAGCCGTGCGCCGCACCGCATCCGGCACCGCGCGCCGTCCCACCGGGAACGGCCGGACAGCCCTCAGTCGCCGCCGCCCCCTCCGTCGCCGCCCCCGCCGCCGTCGCCGCCGTCGCCTCCTCCGCCGGAGTCACCCGCGTCGCCGCCGTCCGCGCCCCAGCCGTCCCCGCCGCCGGGTTCGTTGTCGTCACGGCCGACGCCGAGGTTGCTGAACCAGGGGCGGTCCCACGCGAAATCGGTGGCGATCGGCTCGCCCCCCGCGTCCCGGGACCGCTCCGCCCGGAAGCGCGCCGCGCCGGTCGTATCCCCGAGTCCGAAGGTCACCGCGAAGACCTGGGCCATGACGGCGTCCAGCGGGTCGGCGCTCTCGTAGCGCACGGGGGCCAGGGGCAGCAGGACCGTGCCCGGCTCTCGTGCCGGGCGGCGCGGGGGACGGGCCAGCAGGGCGACGCGCCGCTCGTCGCGCAGCAGCCACGAGCTCGTGGCGTTCTCCCGCCGCAGCGTCCAGCGCTGACCGGGCAGCCGCACCTCGACCGTGCTCCGGGACTTGCGCAGCTTCTTCCTGAGTTCGAGCTCCGCCGCCACGTCACCGACGGTCAGCCGCAGGCCGCCGGAGAGGCCACCCGCGGCCCCGCGGAAACCGCGCGGGGCGCGTATCCGTACGGTCGGGGCCTGTGGCCCCCATACGTCCACCCGGACCAGGCGGCGGTCCACGGCGACCGTGACGGGTCCGGCGGGGCCGGGAGCGGCCCTCCGCGCGATCCACAGCGGTACGCCCTCGGCCCTGGCCCGGTCCGCCAAGGCGGCGGCCTGCTCCGGCCCACCGCACCGCCGTACCGCGAGCTCGCCCAACGCCCGTGCGAAAGAAGCGGCCTGACGCGCCCTCACCGGCCTCGCGGTGCCGGTCACCCGGGTCACCGGCACGACTCCGGCACCCTCCGCGAGCCGCTCCAGCGGACGCTCCGCCCCACCGCCTCCCAGCCAGCATCCGCGCACGTACGCCTCCGCCATGGCTCCGAGGTTCAGCTCGTCCAGCGGGGTGGTCCCGCCACCCCCGCGCAGCCGGTCCGCCGTCAGCTCCACCGTTCTCGCCAGCGGATTCCACGACCGCTCGCCGTAGAGCACCTCGCTCATGACACCCCCATGTCCCTGTCAGGTCACCCGACGGGACCCACCCTCACACACCTCCCGCGGTCAGGTGAGGGCGAGTTCCGTCAACGGCAGCCGACGGCCGGGGACGGACCCCGAGGGGACCGTCCCGACGCGCACCGCGCCCATCGCCGCGCGCAGGGGCCCGGCGCCCGGGTCCGCGTCGACGGTGGAGCACGACGAAACCGGGCCGCCGGGCCCGCTCCGCCGTGTGCTCGGGGAGCAGCCTGCCCACGCCCCCGCCGATGGTGTCCGGCTCGACGAACATCGTGCCCAGGGCGCCCCGGGGCGGCTCGCCGTCCAGCACGGTGAAGCCGAGGACCCCGCCGCCCCGCTCCGCCACCGCCGTACGTCGCGCCGGCACGTCCTGCGGGCGTACGGCGAGCTCCTCGCGGCAGGCTTCCATGAGCGCCTCGCCGTAACCCCGGTGCGCCGTGGACCGCAGAGCAGGTGCGGTCAGCGCGGCCGCCTCGCCGGGCCGGCCGTCCCGTACGTACGGCATCGGTCTCCCCTGATCTCCCGTCACTCCCCGGCCTTACGCACGACCGGCCCCCATCCCGGGGCTCCTTTTGATAGCCTCCAATTGCGAGTGACTTGCAATAACAACCATGCTGCAGTTGGAGGCTTCGCACTCATGGCCACGTACACGCTCCCGGAACTCCCGTACGACTACGCGGCGCTCGAACCGGTCATCAACCCGCAGATCATCGAGCTCCACCACGACAAGCACCACGCCGCGTACGTCAAGGGGGCCAACGACACCCTGGAGCAGTTGGAGGAAGCGCGTGACAAGGGCGCCTGGGGCGCAGTCAACGGTCTCCAGAAGAGCCTCGCCTTCCACCTCTCCGGCCACATCCTCCACTCGATCTACTGGCACAACATGAGCGGTGACGGCGGGGGCGAGCCGCTCGCCGCGGACGGTGTGGGGGACCTGGCGGACGCCATCGCCGAGTCCTTCGGCTCGTACGCCGGCTTCAAGGCCCAGCTGACCAAGGCGGCCGCCACCACCCAGGGCTCCGGCTGGGGCGTCCTCGCCTACGAGCCGCTCAGCGGGAAGCTGATCGTCGAGCAGGTCTACGACCACCAGGGCAACGTCGGCCAGGGCTCCGTCCCGATCCTGGTGTTCGACGCCTGGGAGCACGCCTTCTACCTGCAGTACAAGAACCAGAAGGTGGACTTCATCGAGGCCATGTGGCGCGTCGTCGACTGGCAGGACGTGGCGAAGCGGTACGCCGCGGCGAAGGAGCGCGGGGACGTGCTCCTGCTCGCCCCCTGACAGCCGCAGTCGTCCTGCCCCGTGATCGTCTTCTCAGCCTTCACCCGGCAGGCGGAACAACGGAGAACCCCCGCGAGGACAGGACTCGCGGGGGTTCACCCCTGCCGCAGGACGCGCGCACGGGCTCGGGGCGACGGGGGCGTCAGTCGAAGATCGGGCCCTGTGTGCGGGTCCGCTTGATCTCGTAGAAGCCGGGGACCGACGCCACCAGGAGCGTGCCGTCCCAGAGCTTCGCCGCCTCCTCGCCCTTGGGGGCGGGGGTGACGACCGGGCCGAAGAAGGCGATCTGCTCGCCGTCGGAGCCAGGTACGGCGATCACCGGGGTGCCGACGTCCTGACCGACCTTGTCGATGCCCTCCTTGTGGGAGGCGCGCAGCTCCTTGTCGTACGCGTCGGAGTCGGCGTATTCCAGCAGCTCCGCCGGCAGGCCGACGTCGGCCAGGGCGCCCGCGATCGCCTCGCGGGTCGCGCCCTCGCCCTGGTTGTGGAAGCGCGTCCCCAGGGCCGTGTACAGCTCGCCGACGATCTCGTCGCCGTGCTTCTGCCGGGCGGCGACCACCACCCGGACGGGGGCCCAGGCCTGGGTCCGCATCATCTCCCGGTACTCCTCGGGCAGCTCGTCCATCCTGTTCTCGTTGAGCACGGCCAGGCTCATGACGTGCCAGCGCACCTCCACGTCACGGACCTTCTCGACCTCGAGCATCCAGCGGGAGGTCATCCAGGCCCAGGGGCAGAGCGGGTCGAACCAGAAGTCGACCGGGGTCCTGCCGTGCGACGTGCTGTTCTCGGGCATGTCTCTCCTCGTGCGATGTAGGTGCCTCGTGTGGCACAGAACACTTCGGGCCCCTCCGGGCATTCCCCCTGATCGGCGCGGCCGTCCACGTGCGAGGATCGGAGCCGATCGGATGGGACCGACGGCCGCCTCCGACGGCAGGTCGGTCCGTGACACAGAGGAGTGTTCCGTGCCGGGTGAGAACCTGTCTCGCGAGGAGGCCCGCGAGAGGGCCGAGCTGCTGACCGTGGACGGTTACGAGGTCGCACTCGACCTGCGTTCCGCCGTCGGTGGGCCCGACGGGGACGACGGGGACGCCGGCCCGCGGACCTTCCGCTCGGTGACCACGATCCGCTTCCGCTCCGCCCGCGCCGGAGCGTCGACCTTCGCCGACCTGGTGGCGCCGTCCGTGGCCACGGTGACCCTCAACGGGCGGGCACTGGACCCGGCGGCCGTGTTCGACGGCACGCGGATCGCGCTGGACGGTCTCGCCGAGGGGGAGAACGTCCTGGTGGTCGACGCGCGGTGCGCGTACAGCCGGACCGGCGAGGGCATGCACCGCTTCGTCGACCCGGAGGACGGCGAGGTCTACCTGTACACGCAGTACGAGCCGGCCGACGCGCGCCGCGTCTTCGCCAACTTCGAGCAGCCCGATCTGAAGGCGCCCTATCGCTTCCAGGTGACGGCCCCCGAGGGCTGGACGGTCCGGTCCAACGAGGCGGAGGAGTTCCACGAGGGCGAGGTGTGGCGGTTCGCCGAGACGAAGCCCATCTCGACCTACATCACGGCGGTCGTCGCCGGCCCGTACCACTGCGAGAGCGACCTCTACACCCGTACCTTCGACAACGGCTCGACGCTGGAGATCCCGCTCGGCGCGATGTGCCGCAAGGGGCTCGCGCGGCACTTCGACGCGGACGACATCTTCCTGATCACCAAGCAGGGCCTGGACTTCTTCCACGACAACTTCGACTACCCGTACCCGTTCGGGAAGTACGACCAGGCCTTCGTGCCCGAGTACAACCTCGGCGCCATGGAGAACCCCGGCTGCGTCACCTTCCGCGAGGAGTACATCTACCGCTCCAAGGTGACCTCGGCGTCCTACGAGCGCCGCGCCAACGTCATCCTGCACGAGATGGCGCACATGTGGTTCGGCGACCTGGTCACCATGCGCTGGTGGGACGACCTGTGGCTCAAGGAGTCCTTCGCCGACTTCATGGGGTCCTTCTCGATGGTGGAGGCGACCCGCTTCACCGACGGCTGGATCACCTTCGCCAACAACCGCAAGGCCTGGGCCTACCGCGCCGACCAGCTGCCGTCCACGCACCCCGTCACGGCCGACATCCGTGACCTGGAGGACGCCAAGCTGAACTTCGACGGCATCACGTACGCCAAGGGCGCCTCGGTGCTGAAGCAACTGGTGGCCTACGTGGGCCGGGACGCCTTCCTGGAGGGCGCGCGCCGCTACTTCAAGCAGCACGCGTACGGCAACACCCAGCTGGGCGACCTGCTCTCCGTGCTGGCCGAGACGTCGGGGCGCGACATGACGGCCTGGTCCCGCGCGTGGCTGCAGACGGCGGGCGTCAACACGCTGACCCCGGTCCTGACGTACGACGCCGAGGGAGGCGTCGCGGAGCTCGCGGTGGAGCAGGAGGCGCCGGCCTCCCACCCGGAGCTGCGCCCGCACCGCGTCGCCGTGGGCCTGTACCGGCTCTCGCCCGGGAACGGGCTCACGCGGTACGCCAGGGCCGAGGTGGACGTCGCCGGGGCGCGCACGGTGGTGGCCGAGCTGGCCGGCGCGGAGCGGCCGGACCTGGTCCTGGTCAACGACGACGACCTCACGTACTGCAAGGTCCGCTTCGACGCCGTCTCCCTGGCCACCCTGCGCGAGCACCTCGGGGAGGTCCGGGACCCGCTGGCCCGTGCGCTGTGCTGGTCGGCCCTGTGGAACCTGACCCGGGACGCGCTGCTGCCGGCCCGCGACTTCGTCTCCCTGGTGCTGGCTTTCGCCGGCGGGGAGTCGGACATCGGCGTGCTCCAGATGGTGCACGCCTGGGCGCGGTCGGCGCTCGTGCACTACGCCGCGCCGGGGTGGCGGGAGGAGGGTGGCCGGGCACTGGCCGAGGGCGCCCTGCGGGAGTTGCGGCGCGCGGAGGCGGGGAGCCAGCACCAGCTGACCTGGGCGCGGTTCTTCGCCTCGGCCGCCGTCTCGGGCGACGACTTCCGGCTGCTGGCCGGGCTGCTCGGCGGCACGGCGGTGATCGAGGGCCTGGAGGTCGACCAGGAGCTGCGGTGGGCCTTCCTGTCCGCGCTGGTCGCGCACGGCGCGGCCGACGAGGCGGCCGTCGACGCCGAGCTGGCGCGCGACGACACGGCGTCCGGCAAGCGGCACCACGTGCGGTGCCTGGCCTCGCGCCCGTCGGCGGAGGTCAAGGCGCAGGCGTGGGCGGTGGTCGTGGAGTCGGACAAGCTGTCCAACGCGCTCGTCGCGGCGACCATCGCGGGCTTCGAACAGCCCTCGCAGCGGACGCTGCTGGCGCCGTACACGGCCGCGTACTTCGAGGCGATCGAACGGGTGTGGGCCGAGCGCTCCATCCAGATCGGCATGGACGTGGTCAAGGGCCTGTTCCCGGGTCTTCAGGACGACCCCGCGACGCTCGCGGCGACGGACGCCTGGCTGGCCTCGCACCCGGACGCGGCCCCGGCGCTGCGACGGCTGGTCCTGGAAGCGCGGGACGACCTGGCCCGGGCGCTGCGGGGCCAGGAGTGCGACGCGGCGGCGTGAACCCCCGGCGCGCGCCCCCCGCTCGCGTGAGCGGGGCGCGCGCCGCCCCATTCCCGGCCGCGCTCCCCCTTTTCGACAGCCGAACGCCCGTGCTTCAGGGCGGAGTTGTCCTGAAACATCGACGGCCCTGTAACACACGTCGGCTCCCGGGCGTCTCGGGGGAAACCTGCCGGTCATGAACCGGAACACCCCCCTGCCCCTCCGCCCCGCCCAGAACCCCCACCACCGCGTACGGTCCGCCGCGCAACTGCGCGCCCTCGGTGTGACCGCCGCGCAGACCGCCGCCCGGTGCCTGCCCTGCGGCCCCTGGCAGCAGTTGCTGCCCGGCGTGTATCTGCTGCACCCCGACCCGCCCACGAACCGGGAACGGCTGCACGGCGCCCTGCTGTACGCGGGACGGCCCCCGGCCGCCGGAGGCCCGTCGGGACGCGGATACGGCGGGGCGATGGTCACAGGCCTGGCGGCGCTGACCCTGTACGGCTTCGCGGCCGCGCCGCCGGCGATCGGGCTCCACCGGATCGACGTGCTCGTGCCGCGCACGAGGCGGCTACGCTCCACCCGGTTCGTGCAGGTGAACCGGGCGGCCTCGCTCCCCCGGCCCGAGCGGCGGAGCGGGGTGCCGCTGGCCCCGGTGGAACGGGCCCTGGCCGACGCCGTCTCCGCGTTGACGGACGCCTCCACGGTGCGCGGGATCCTGACGGAGGCGGTCCGTGCGGGTCACTGCGAACCGGCCGCGGTCGTAAGGGAGCTGAGCGCCGCCCGGCTGCTGGGCCGGCCGCAGGTGGTGGACGCGGTGGACGCCCTGCTCGCCGAGGGCCGCGCGGTGGCGGAGGGGCGGCTCTACGCGATGGTGCGCGGCCACGGGCTGCCGGAGCCGCTGTGGAACGTGGACCTGCGCCTGCCGGGCGGCACGTTCCTGGGCGGGGTGGACGCGTACTGGCCCGATCAGGCCGTCGCCCTGGAGCTCGGCGCACGCGCGCCGCACGAGGAGCACGTCGTGTTCGCCGCCGAGCGGGAGCACCTGGAGCGGCTCGGGATCACGGTGGTGCGCACGAGCCCCGCGCTGCTGCGTGAGGCCCCGGCGGACCAGGCGGTGGTGGTGCGTACGGCGATGATGGCGTCCGCCGACCGCGAACCGGCCGCGTACGTGGTGGTGCTGCCGCGATGACGGGGACTTCGTCCCGTTCGTCCCACGTGGCGCGATGTCAACGGTGGCGGGTCTCCGCCATGTTCGATTCTCACCCTCGCCAAGTCTCCACAAAACCCCTTCTTCTGCGAAAGGCTGACCGGTCATCCGGTACCGAATTCCGGACTCTCTCTTTCACATCACAGGGATGCTGATGACCAAGGAATCCCCCAGCTCCATACCCGGGGCGAGACGCGCGGTACGGATCGCCGCCGCCGCCGGCCTGGCGGCCGCGCTGGCCGCCTCCGGCGCCGCCCCGGTCTTCGCCGCCGACGAGCCGGCGGCCGCCCCGGTGAAGCCCGCCGCCACCGGTGACAAGGGTGACAAGCTCGGCCGCGCCGACGCCGACGTCCTGGCGAAGGCCGAGGCCGAGGGCGAGAAGAACATCACCATGATGGTCGCCACCGCGCCGGGTGCCACCGAGCAGGTGGCCGCGCAGCTGGACTCCGTCAAGGGGTCCGTGCTGGGCCGGACGTACGACAAGCTCGGCTACGTCCGCGCGACCGTGCCGACCGCGACCGCGGAAGCCACCATCAAGGCGGCGCAGAAGCTGTCGTCGGTCCACGGCATCGATCTCAAGCAGGAGATCCAGCTCGACGACCCGACGCCCGCAGGCGACCGGGCCGCCGGGGTGAAGCAGCAGAAGGCCACGGGAAGTTACCCGGCGCCGGACAGGAACACCCCCGCGAAGAACCCGTACAACCCGTCCTTCGAGACGGGCGCGGTCGACTTCGTGAAGCAGCACCCGAAGGCCGACGGACGCGGGATCACCATCGGCGTCCTGGACTCCGGTGTCGACCTCGGCCACCCCGCCCTGCAGAAGACCACGACCGGCGAGCGCAAGATCGTCGACTGGGTGACGGCGACGGACCCGGTCAGCGACGGCGACGGCACCTGGCTGCGGATGGACGCGGCCGTCACGGGCCCGACGTTCACCGCCGGCGGCAGGACGTACTCGGCGCCGGCCGGCTCCTACCGCTTCAAGGAGTTCAAGGAAGCCGCCACCAAGGGCGGCGACATGGCGGGCGACCTCAACCGCGACGGTGACACCACCGACGCGTGGGGCGTGCTGTACGACCCCGTCACCGGCACCACCCGGGTCGACCTGAACAACAACGCGGACTTCTCCGACGACGCCGTGCTCAAGCCCTACAAGGACGAGCACCAGGTCGCCTACTTCGGTGAGGACGACCCGCGGACCGACGTCGTCGAGCGCATCCCGTTCGTCGTGGAGACCCGCAAGAACGTCGTGTACAACGCGGCCGGCGCCAAGGCCGACTTCGTCAGCATCGGTGTCATCGAGAGCGAGCACGGCACGCACGTCGCGGGCATCACCGCGGCCAACGGCCTGTTCGGCGGCAAGATGAACGGTGCGGCACCCGGCGCCAAGATCGTCTCCTCGCGCGCCTGCACCTGGTCCGGCGGCTGCACCAACATCGCGCTGACCGAGGGCATGATCGACCTCGTCGTCAACCGCGGGGTCGACGTCGTCAACATGTCGATCGGCGGCCTGCCGCCGCTCAACGACGGCAACAACGCGCGCGCCGAGCTCTACAAGCGGCTCATCGACATCTACGGCGTCCAGCTGGTCATCTCGGCCGGCAACGACGGTCCGGGTGTCAACACCATCGGTGACCCCGGCCTGGCCGACCACGTCATCTCCGTGGGCGCGTCCATCTCCAAGGAGACGTGGGCCGCGAACTACGGCTCCGCCGTCACCAAGAAGTACGACATGCTGCCCTTCTCCTCGCGCGGTCCGCGTGAGGACGGCGGCTTCGCGCCGATCCTGACGGCTCCGGGTGCGTCCATCAACACCACCCAGACCTGGCTCCCCGGCGGGCCGGTCAAGGAAGCGGGCTACTCGCTCCCGGCCGGCTACTCCATGCTGCAGGGCACCTCGATGTCCTCGCCGCAGGCCGCCGGTGCGACCGCACTGCTGCTCTCGGCCGCGAAGCAGAAGCACATCGAGCTGCCCCCGGCCGACCTGCGCACCGCGCTGACCAGCACCGCCACCCACATCAAGGGAGTGCCCGCGCACGCCCAGGGTGCCGGGCTGATCAACATCGTCGGCGCCTGGAAGCAGATCGAGAAGAGGGGCGCCGCGGCGCACGAGTACACGGTGAAGGCCCCGGTCGACACCGCGATCGACTTCGCGCTCAAGACCCCCGGCTTCGGCACCGGCCTGTACGACCGTGAGGGCGGCCTGAAGGCCGGCCAGAAGAAGTCGTACGACGTCACCGTCACCCGCACCACGGGTCCGGACCAGGCCGTGAAGCACAAGCTGTCGTGGAAGAACAACGACGGCACCTTCTCTCTGACCGGCCCGGGCACCGTCTCGCTGCCGCTCGGCAAGCCGGTGACCGTCAAGGTCCAGGCGAAGCCCCGCACGGCGGGCGTGCACAGCGCGATCCTCCAGGTGGACGACGCGCGGACCAAGGGCGTGGACCAGCAGATCCTCTCCACGGTCGTCGTGGCCGAGGAGCTGGTGAAGCCCGGGTACGCGTTCTCGGCGAGCGGCTCGGTGCAGCGCAACAGCTCCACGTCGTACTTCCTGAACGTCCCGGAAGGTTCCAGGACCCTCGAGGTCGCGCTCAGCGCCCTGCGCTCGGGCAGCCAGACGCGGTTCATCTCCATCCACCCCTACGGGGTCGCGGTGGAGAACAGCTCCACGGTCTTCTGCTACCCGAACTACGAGAACCCGGCCAACACCTGCCGCCCGGACACGCGCTCCTACACGGACCCGCAGCCCGGCGTCTGGGAGATCGAGGTCGAGTCGCGCCGTACGTCGCCGCTGCTGGACAACCCCTACAAGCTGGACGTCTCGCTGCTCGGCGCCACCTTCGACCCGGCGGTGCGCACCATCGCCGAGGCGAAGATCGGCACCCCGGCCGCGGTGGACTGGACGGTCACCAACAACGCCGGTGACCTGGAGGGCTCGCTGAAGGGCGGCTCGCTGGGCTCCGCCGACGTCGAGCGTCCGTCGATCTCCACGGGGGACGAGTACACCCGGACGGTCACCATCGGTGAGGGCGTCGAGAAGCTGGACGTCGCCATCGGCGGCACCTCGGACGCCAACGCCGACATCGACCTGTACGTCTACAAGGGCGCCACCGAGGTCGGTGCCTCCACGACGGCGGGCTCCGAGGAGTCCGTCAGCCTGGTGAACCCGGCGGCCGGTACGTACACCGTCGTCATCGACGGCTACTCGGTCCCGGCCGGGACCACCGAGTACGACTACCGCGACGTCTACTACGCGCCGTCACTCGGTGAGATCAAGGTCGACGCGTCGAAGGCGGTGAACCTGGCCAACGGAGCGTCCGCCCAGGTCGGCGCCCAGGTCGTGGTCGCCGGGGCGGCCCCCGAGGGCCGGCAGTTCTTCGGCGAGGTCCAGCTGGTGAACGCCCGCGGCACAGCGGCGGGCACCGGCAGCGTCGTGATCGGGAAGGTCACGCCGTAGCCGTCACCGCGGTGTGATCCGTACGACACCTCATGGCGGTGGGGCGGGTGCTCTCCGGGGCCCCCGCCCCACCGTTCTGTGCGCGGCCCGTCCGTCTGCCGGACAATGGATTGGACAAGGGCGCCCGGGACATACGCATCATGGACCGGCAATCGTGCCCGTTCGCATCTGTGAGGGAGTCCCTGTGAAGGTCGGAATCGTCGGCGCCACCGGTCAGGTGGGGACAGTCATGCGCAGCATCCTGGCCGAGCGGAAGTTCCCCGTCGCCGAGCTGCGGCTCTTCGCCTCCGCGCGTTCCGCGGGCTCCACCCTCACGTACGAGGGCACCGACATCACCGTGGAGGACGCCTCCACGGCGGACTACAGCGGCCTGGACATCGTGCTGTTCTCCGCGGGTGGCGCGACCTCGAAGGCGCTGGCCGAGAAGGTCGCCTCCCAGGGGGCCGTCGTGATCGACAACTCCTCCGCCTGGCGCAAGGACCCCGAGGTCCCGCTGGTCGTCTCCGAGGTCAACGCGCACGCGGTCAGGAACCGCCCCAAGGGCATCATCGCCAACCCGAACTGCACGACGATGGCCGCCATGCCCGTGCTGCGCCCGCTGCACCAGGAGGCGCAGCTCGACGCGCTGACGGTCGCCACCTACCAGGCGGTGTCCGGTTCCGGCGTCGCGGGCGTCGCGGAGCTGCACGGCCAGACCTCCAAGGTCGTCGCGGACGCGGACAGGCTGACGCACGACGGCGGCGCCGTCGACTTCCCCGAGCCGGCCGTCTACAAGCGCCCGATCGCCTTCAACGTGCTCCCGCTCGCCGGTTCGATCGTCGACGACGGTTCCTTCGAGACGGACGAGGAGCAGAAGCTCCGCAACGAGTCCCGCAAGATCCTGGAGATCCCGGAGCTCAAGGTCTCCGGCACCTGTGTGCGGGTTCCGGTCTTCTCCGGCCACTCCCTCCAGATCAACGCCCGGTTCGCGCGCCCGATCAGCGTCGAGCGCGCCTACGAGCTGCTGAAGGACGCCGAGGGCGTGGAGCTCTCCGAGATCCCGACCCCGCTCCAGGCGGCCGGCAAGGACGCCTCGTACGTGGGCCGCATCCGGGTCGACGAGACCGTCGAGCACGGTCTCGCGCTCTTCGTCTCCAACGACAACCTGCGCAAGGGTGCCGCGCTGAACGCGGTGCAGATCGCGGAGCTGGTCGCGGCCGAGCTGAAGGGCTGACGCCCTCCCCACCCGCGTGAGTGAAGGGGCGGCCACCGGAATCCGGTGGCCGCCCCTTCGTGTCCCTTCCGCCCTCAGAGCGCGAGGTGCCTGCGCAGGGCTGTGTCGATCTCGGCCATGCGCTGCCGGGGGACGGTGCCGACGCGCTTCAGTACGCGGTCCGGTGAGACCGCCCGGACCTGCTCGCACTGCACCTTCGAATCCATGGCCAGCCCGCTCTCCGCTGCCCGGAGAAGTGTCTGGAAGGTGAGAACACGGGCGGTATTGGACGTCAGAGGCACCACAGTGACCACACCGCGTCCGTTCGCCTCGACCGACAGGTTCGCCGCGTTGTTCGACACGATCACAGCCGGTCTGACCTTGTTGGCCTCGCTACCTCTGGCTGGTTCCAGATCGATCAGGTGGATGTCCCCCCTACGCACCGGCGATCCCGTCCCCGACCGTGCGGTCCCAGAGAGCGGCATCCTCGCTCGCATCCCATTCCTCGAAGGCCTCTGTGTACTCAGCTTCGAGCCCCGCCTCGCGCAGCAGGTCGATGGCGGCATGTATCACCGCCGACCGGGAGTCCGCCTCGGTCTTCGCGGCGTACTCGTCGACGAAGGCGACATCCTCCTGCGGCAAGCTCACACTGATCTTCATGCCATCCATCCTACCAAGGTAGGAACGGCACAGCCACCCCTCGGTGTCAGACCCGTCACACCGCGACCGGTCCGGCGGAAACGGACATCGCGCTGCACCTCTCCCACGTGGAAGGATGACCGAAAACGTCACAGATCAAGGAGATGACCGCGTGCCTGGTACGAATCTGACCCGCGAAGAGGCACAGGAGCGGGCGCGCCTGCTGACCGTGGACGCGTACGAGATCGATCTCGACCTCTCCGGGGCGCAGGAGGGTGGCACCTACCGGTCCGTCACCACGGTGCGCTTCGACTCCGCCGAAGCCGGTGCGGAGACCTTCATCGACCTGGTCGCCCCCGCCGTGCACGCCGTCGTGCTGAACGGCAAGGACCTGGACGTCGCCGCCGTCTTCCGGGACTCCCGTATCACGCTGGAGCACCTCCAGGCCGGTGCCAACGAGCTCAAGGTCGTCGCCGACTGCTCGTACACGAACACCGGCGAGGGCCTGCACCGCTTCGTCGACCCGGTCGACGAGCAGGCCTACCTCTACACCCAGTTCGAGGTGCCGGACGCGCGGCGCGTGTTCGCGAGCTTCGAGCAGCCCGACCTGAAGGCGACCTTCCGGTTCACCGTGAAGGCACCGTCCGGCTGGACCGTGATCTCCAACTCGCCGACGCCCGAACCATCGGGCGACGTCTGGTCCTTCGAGCCGACGCCGCGCATCTCCACGTACATCACGGCCCTGATCGCCGGGCCGTACCACGCGGTGCACAGCAGTTACGAGAAGGACGGCCGGTCCGTGCCGCTCGGCATCTACTGCCGCCCCTCGCTCGCCGAGTACCTCGACGCCGAGGAGATCTTCGCGGTCACGCGGCAGGGCTTCGACTGGTTCCAGGAGAAGTTCGACTACGCGTACCCGTTCGCCAAGTACGACCAGCTCTTCGTCCCGGAGTTCAACGCGGGCGCGATGGAGAACGCCGGCGCGGTCACCATCCGCGACCAGTACGTGTTCCGCTCGAAGGTCACGGACGCCGCGTACGAGACGCGCGCGGAGACGATCCTCCACGAGCTGGCCCACATGTGGTTCGGCGACCTGGTCACCATGGAGTGGTGGAACGACCTCTGGCTGAACGAGTCGTTCGCCACCTACACCTCGATCGCCTGCCAGGCGGACGCCGAGGGCTCGAAGTGGCCGCACTCCTGGACCACGTTCGCCAACTCCATGAAGACCTGGGCCTACCGCCAGGACCAGCTGCCGTCCACGCACCCGATCATGGCGGACATCCAGGACCTCGACGACGTCCTGGTGAACTTCGACGGGATCACCTACGCCAAGGGCGCCTCGGTCCTGAAGCAGCTCGTGGCGTACGTCGGCAAGGACGCGTTCTTCCAGGGCGTGCAGGCGTACTTCAAGGCGCACGCCTTCGGCAACACGCGTCTGTCCGACCTGCTGGGCGCCCTGGAGGAGACCTCCGGCCGCGACCTGAAGGCCTGGTCGAAGGCGTGGCTGGAGACGGCCGGCATCAACATCCTGCGCCCGGAGATCGAGACCGACGGCAACGGTCACGTCAGCTCGTTCACCGTCCTGCAGGAGGCCCCGGCGCTGCCCGCCGGCGCGAAGGGCGAGCCCACCTTGCGTCCGCACCGGATCGCCATCGGCTGCTACGACCTCGACGCCGCGGGGAAGCTGGTCCGCACGGACCGGATCGAGCTGGACGTGGACGGCGAGCGCACCACGGTGCCGTTCCCGTCGGGCACGGCACGCCCCGCGGTCGTCCTGCTCAACGACGACGACCTGTCGTACGCCAAGGTCCGCCTCGACGAGGAGTCGCTGCGGGTCGTCACCGCGCACCTGGGCGACTTCGCCGAGTCCCTGCCCCGCGCGCTGAGCTGGGCCTCCGCCTGGGACATGACGCGCGACGGCGAGATGGCGACGCGCGACTACCTGGCGCTGGTCCTCTCCGGGATCGGCAAGGAGTCCGACATCGGGGTCGTCCAGTCGCTGCACCGCCAGGTGAAGCTGGCACTGGACCTGTACGCGGCGCCCGAGTGGCGCGAGGCGGGTCTGTCGCAGTGGACCGAGGCCACGCTGGCGCACCTGCGCGCGGCGGAGCCGGGCAGCGACCACCAGCTGGCGTGGGCCCGTGCCTTCGCCGCGACGGCCCGTAGCCCCCTCCACCTGGACCTGCTGCAGGCGCTGCTGGACGGCACCCAGGAGATCGAGGGCCTGGCCGTGGACACGGAGCTGCGCTGGGCGTTCGTGCAGCGGCTGGCCGCGGCCGGTCTGCTCGACGAGGAGGAGATCACCGCCGAGTACGAGCGGGACAGGACGGCGGCGGGGGAGCGCCACGCGGCGTCCGCGCGCGCGGCGCAGCCGACCGAGGCGGCGAAGGCCGAGGCCTGGGCGTCGGTCGTCGAGTCCGACAAGCTGCCGAACTCCCTCCAGGAGGCGGTGATCGGCGGCTTCGTGCAGACGGAGCAGCGTGAGCTGCTGGCCCCGTACACGGAGAAGTACTTCGCGGCGGTGAAGGACGTCTGGGACGCACGCAGTCACGAGATGGCCCAGCAGATCGCGGTCGGCCTGTACCCGGCCCTCCAGGTCTCCCAGGAGACTCTGGACGCCACGGACGCCTGGCTGGAGTCGGCGCGGCCGAGCGCCGCGCTGCGGCGGCTGATGTCGGAGTCCCGTGCGGGTGTGGAGCGCGCGCTGCGGGCCCAGGCCGCGGACGCGGCGGCGGCCACCGCCTGACCGGAGTGGGAACCGCCCGGCGGGCAGGCGCGCTGCGCAGCCGTCCGCCGGGCGGGAGCGGTGGGTCAGAGCCTGGCGGACGACCTCCGGTCGAAGAGCGGACGCGGTCCGGTGCGTGCGATTCCGGAAAGCCCTCGTAGCGGAGCTACGTGGGCGTTCCGGCAACGCGGGAAGCGTGCGTGCCGGGGCGTGGCCGCTCGACCGGGGGTCACCCGACGGACTCTCAGGTGGCCGATCGCTCGTAGCGGCCGGTCAGTTCGGCGGTTCCGGCCTCGGTCAGGCACCCGTGCAGGCGCATGCGGGCCACTCCGCCGTCGGGGAAGGCGTCCAGGCGTACGTGGGTGACCACGGCCTCGGCGTCGAGGACGAAGCGGTGGAGGGTGTCGGGCTGGAGCCGGGTGCGGGGGATGATCTCGAACCATTCCCCGGTGCCGCCGTCGCGGCCGTGGAGGCTGATCCAGCCCGCCGCGTTGCCCTTGAGGTAGGCGGTGTCGATCTCGACGGCGCGTACCGCGCCCTGGGCGGGCAGGCGGAAGCGGACCCAGTCGTGGGTGCCGCGGACCCGGCGGCGGCGGTTCTCCCAGCCGTCGTCCATCGTGCGGGACGTCCCGGGCAGGATGATCTGGGCCGGTGAGGAGTAGAAGCGGTCCGAGGCGTCCTCGTACACGCCGCCGTTCAGGATCGAGATCAGGTCGACCGTGCCCAGGGCCGCGAGCCAGGCCGGGTCGGGGACGACCTCGCCGTGGACGCGGAGGCGGGCGATGCCTCCGTCGGGGTGCTGGCAGAGGCGGACGTGGGTGTACCGGCGTTCGCCCGGGATCTCGAAGGCGTTGGCCGCGTGGCCGCGTACGGGGGTCGGGGGGAGGAGCTCCTCCCACGTCACGTCGTCGGCGAGGAGGTCCTCGGGGGCCGGGGCGCCGTCGACCGCGGTCGCCTGGACGGAGACGCGCTGGGGGTAGTTGCCCCGGAAGTGCGCGGTGTCGACGACGACGCCCCGGATGACGCCGGGAGCGCCGAGGCGCACGATCGCCCAGTCGTGGTCGTCGGGGGCGGGGAAGGGGTGGGCGCCGTCGGTACCGCGGCGGCGGCGGGTCTCCCAGCCGTCCATGATCTTGCCCTTGTGGCCGAAGCGCTCGGGGTCGAAGACGGCGGGCTCGGGGATCAGGAGGTTCTCGCGCTCGGCGAAGAACTCGTCGTTGGCGGCGATCACCCCGGCGCCGAGCCGACGGTCGGCGAGGTCGACGAGGCCGGTGAAGTCCGGACCGGTGGCGGTGCGGTAGTCGGCGTAGGGGTCGCCGCCGCCGTAGGGGGCCGCGTCATGGGCGTGGGGGTCGGAGTCCTGGTAGGTGGTCCCGCTCGCGTCGGTGGTCATGGGACGACTGTCGCCCCCCGGGAACCGTCAGGTCCATCGAAAGTTTCCGCACAGTTCTTTCAGCAGCGCTTAACGGTCACGCATGCCGTCCGCCGCCTCCCGCAGCGCCTCCAGCACCCGGGCCACCCCGGGATTCCGCTCGGCTCCCCGCCGCACCGCGGCCACCACATGGCGCCGCGGCCGGTCGGCGTCCAGGACCCGCATGACGACGCCCGGCCGCTGCCGTTCGGGGCCGGACGCCATCCGGGGGATCAGCGCCACACCCATGTCCGCCTCGACCATGGCGAGGATGGCGGTCCAGCCGGAGGCGCTGTGGGCCTGCTCGGGCACGAAACCGGCGGTCTCGCAGGCGGCCGTCGTGATCTGCGACCACGGCCCCGAGCCGCCGAAGATCCAGGGCTCACGGGCCAGGTCGGCCAGGCGCAGGCCAGGGGTCCGGGCGAGGGGATGGCCCACGGGCAGGGCCACGTCCAGCGGGTCTGCGAGCAGCGGCGTGAGGGTGAAACGGGGGTCGCGCGCCGTCGGGGCGTGGGCCGCCAGGGAGAGCGCGAGGTCCACGTCACCGGCCGAGAGCAGCTCGTACACCTGGGCGGCCTCCGCCTCCCGTACGCGTACGCCGGGGCCCGGCCGGTCCTTCGACCGCAGCAGCCGCACCGCCGGTACGACGAGGGACGGGACAGCCGTGGAGAAGGCACCGACCCGCACCTGCCCGGCCTCGCCGCGCAGATAGCCGGTCAGCTCGGCGTCGGCCTCTTCCAGCTGCGCGAAGACCGCCTCCGCGTGGCCCAGCACGAGGTGCGCCGCGTCGGTAAGCCGTACCCGGCGGCCCGTGGCCTCCAGGAGCGGCACCCCGAGCTGCTTCGCGAGGCTGGTGAGCTGCTGGGAGACGGCCGACGGGGTCATCGAAAGGACCTCGGCCGTGGCGGTGACCGTGCCCCGGTCGCGCAGGGTGCGCAGGACGCGGAGCTTCTTGACGTCCCACTCGGTCATGTCCGGAACCCACCCGCTCCCGGACATGCGGGGGCGCCGCGCGGTACGGGGTACCGGCGGCGCACGGAACGGCCCGAGGGCCTAGACCCGCTTCTCCGACCGGTCGAGGACCATGACGAGGCCCGCGATGACCAGGAACAGGACGAGGGGAGCCGCGACGTACAGGCCGAGCGTCTCCATCACGCTCAGGCCCTGGCCCGGGTCGTCACCGGCGTCACGGGTCAGCGCGAGCGCGGGGGACGACATGAGCAGCATCATCAGCGTCGTACCGGCCGCGACGGCACCGGCGCGCATAGCGTTCTTCTTGTCCACGGTGCAAACGTAGCGAACGCCTAGGAGGGCCGCGCGTCCGGGGGTGCCGTACGGGACCGCCGGGGCCGCAGGACGTCCATCAGCCGGTGCAGCCTGGGTGACGCGGCGATCTCCTCCAGGGTGACGGGATGGCCCTGCGCGTCGGCGACGGGCAGGCGCCAGTTGGGGTACTGGTCCCAGGTGCCCGGGAGGTTCTGCGGGCGGCGGTCGCCCACGGTGTCCGGGAGCCAGACGCCTACCATCCGGGCCGGGGTGCGCAGCAGGAAGCGGTGGACGGCCCGGACGGCCGCCTCCTCGTCGCCCCCGCCCTCCGGCAGCATCCGCAGCCGGGCCAGGCAGGCCAGCCACTCGGCGGTGCCGGCGGCGTCCTCGGCCAGCTCCTGTTCCAGGGGGCGGGTGAGCAGCCCGAGGCGGTGGCGGAGCGTCACGTGGTCGCCCGTCAGCCGGGCGGCGGTGGACGGCAGGTCGTGGGTGGTCGCCGTGGCCACGCAGTCCCGGCGCCACTCCTCCGGGGCCAGAGGCCTCCCGGTGCCGCCCCAGTCGCGCTCGAACCAGAGCACGGAGGTGCCGAGCACCCCGCGCCGGGCGAGCCTCTCGCGCACTCCGGGCTCGACCGTGCCGAGGTCTTCGCCCACGACGACGGCGCCGGCACGGTACGCCTCCAGGACGAGGACGGCGAGCATCGCCTCGGCGTCCTGCGCGACGTAGGCCCCTTCGGTGGGCGGGCGGCCCTCGGGGATCCACCAGAGCCGGAAGAGGCCCATGACGTGGTCGATGCGCAAGGCGCCGGCGTGGGCGAGGAGGCCGCGCAGCAGGTCGCGGTAGGGGGCGTAGCCCGAGGCGGCCAGTGCGTCGGGGCGCCAGGGGGGCAGCCCCCAGTCCTGGCCGAGCGCGTTGAAGGCGTCCGGGGGCGCGCCGACGGACATGCCCCGCGCGAAGGCGTCCTGCTGCGCCCAGGTGTCGGCGCCGTCGGGATGGACCCCGACGGCCAGGTCGTGGACGAGGCCGACGGCCATCCCCGCGTCCCGGGCGGCGCTCTGGGCTGCGGCGAGCTGGGTGTCCGTCAGCCAGGCCAGCCGGCAGTGGAAGTCGACCCGGTCCAGGAGTTCGGTGCGGGCGCGCGTGCTCTGCGGGGAGCGCGGGTCACGCAGGGCGGCCGGCCAGTCGCGCCACCGGGGGCCGTGCACCTCGGCCAGCGCGCACCACAGCGCGTGGTCCTCCAGGGCCTGTCCCTGCTCGGCGAGGAAGTCGCAGTACGCGGCGCGGCGGCCGGGCGTCAGGGGGACCTGGTGAATCAGTTCGAGGGCCTGCTTCTTCAGCTCCCAGACGGCGTCCCGGTCGATCAGGGCGCCCTTGTTCAGCACGGCCTCGCGTAACGCCGCGGCGTCCTGGCGCAGGTCGTCCAGTACCGCCCGGCCCGGGTCACCGACGTGCCCGTACTCGGGGATCGACTCGATGTGCAGGTGGACGGGGTCGGGGAAGCGCCGGGACGAGGGCCGGTACGGGGAGGGATCGGTGGGCGTGCCGGGTACGGCGGCGTGCAGCGGGTTGACCTGGACGAATCCGGCCCCCAGGGTGCGCCCCGACCAGGCGGCGAGATCGGCCAGGTCACCGAGGTCGCCCATGCCCCAGGAGCGGGTGGAGAGCAGCGAGTACAGCTGGACGAGGAATCCGTGCGTGCGGGCCGGGGGCCGGGGTACGCGGTCCGGGGCGACGACGAGTGTGGCGGTGGCGTAGCGGTGGTCGGGCGTACGGACGGTCAGCCGGTGGACGCCCAGGGGCGGCTCGGTCCACCAGGCGGGCGTACGCCCGGCGGAAGGCGCCGGGGCGGGTCCGGGCACGCGCATCCGCATCCGCGGGGGCGGTGGCGCGCAGGTGCTCCCCGGCTCCGGCTCCACCGTGAGAACCGCGCCGGGCGGCAGCGCGGCCAGAGCCGGCGGCAGCGGCTCACCCGACCAGACCACCACCGTGGGCGGGAGCAGCCGGGAGGCCGCTGCCGACTCGGCCGCGGCGAGGGATCTCCGTACGTCCACGGGGGTGGCGGCGTCGACGCCCAGGGCGGCGAGCACGGCTGTGACCGTGTCGTCGGGGACGGAGACCGTGACCTCCGGGGACGGGGAGAAGGAGGTGGCGACGCCGTGCAGTGCGGCGAGCCGGGACAAGCCCATTCAGACTCCTGGGGACTCCATGCCCCCTGCGGTGCCGGGTGCTGTCGGCTCGCTGGTGAGTGGGGCGACGGCGGCGAGCGGGGGCTCGCTCGTGAGGGGGGTGGCGTCGGCGAGCGGGGGCTCACTGGTCAGCGGGGCGGCGTCGGCGACGGCGGCTTCACCCGCCTGGGGGGACACCTCGGCGAGCGGGAGCTCGCTGATCATCCACGGCGCGGCGGCGGTCGGGAGCGGATCACCCTCGGGCGCGGCCGGGCCTGTGGGGTTCGGTACCTGTTTGGAGAGGGCGGAGAGCAGAAGTTGTGCGGAAGCGGGCACGGTGGCCTCCTGGCCGTGGACAACAGGACACAGCAGGCCTACCCATCTGACGCGGGGGCAGGCGTGGACGTGACATACGCGTTATGACAACGAGCCCAACGTGCCGTAGGTCACATTCCGTTCCCCCGTACGCCCACTATGGGTGCTTTTCAGCCATTCGGCGACTCCCCCGGAGGTGACTTCCCCTATCCTGCGACGGATCGGAGAAAATCCCACCATAACGGTCACATGCGTTGACACCCTCACGCGCGGGTGGTGGGGTCGGATGCCATCGGCAGGACGAGGCGCACGCGGGCCCCTCGCCCGCGCGGGCCCCTCGGGCGCACCCGTCGGCGGCCCGTGCGCACCGGATCCGCTCCGGACGAGGGGTCCCCAGGACGAGGACGAGGGAGAATCGGCGTGCGGTTCGGGCGCAGGAGGCGTACGGCGGCCCTCGCCGTCGCCGTGATCGGCGGACTGCTCGGCCCGTTCGCCCCGGCCGCGACCGCGGAGCCCGCTGCCCCGGCGGCGTCCGCCACGGACCGTGCCCACGCGGCGGGGCTGCCCGACGTGCTGCCCCGCCCGCAGAGCATCGAGGCGACCGGCAGCCCTGTGGACCTGGGCAGCGAGGTCACGCTCGTCGCCGGCGCGGACGCCGATCCCTACGCCCTCGACGAGCTGCGGGCGCTCCTGCGCGAGGCGGGCGTCCGCACGGTGCACGACGCCCTGCCCGGCCGGGGACCGGTGCTCCTGCTCCACGGCGCGGACGCCGACCGGGCGCTCCGGGCCCTGCACGCCTCCGACCGGGCAGGCCTGCCCTCCGGCGGCTACCGCCTCGCCGTCGGCGACGTCGCCGGCCGGCCCACCGTCGCCCTGGACGGCGCCGGGGAGGACGGGCTCTTCCACGGCGTGCAGACCCTGCGCCGGCTCGTCACGGACGGTACCGTCGCCGGCGCGCTCGTCCGCGACTGGCCGGTGACCGCCCGGCGCGGGATGACCGAGGGCTTCTACGGGCGGCCGTGGACCGAGCAGGAGCGCCTCGCCCAGATCGGGTTCATGGGGCGTACGAAGCAGAACAGCTACCTCTACGCGGCGGGCGACGACCCCTACCGGCAGGCCCGCTGGCGCGAGCCGTACCCCGCCGGCCGGCGCGACGGCTTCCGCGCCCTGGCGGAGAAGGCGCGCGCCCAGCACGTGACGCTGGGCTGGGCCGTCTCTCCGGGGCAGGCGATGTGCATGGCCTCGGACGCGGACGTGAAGGCCCTGGAGGGGAAGATCGACGCCATGTGGGCGCTGGGCTTCCGGTTCTTCCAGCTGCAGTTCCAGGACGTCAGCTACAGCGAATGGCACTGCGCCGGGGACGCGGAGAGGTTCGGCAGCGGACCGGAGGCCGCGGCCAGGGCCCAGGCCCGCGTCGCGGGCGCGGTCGCCCGCCACCTCGCGGACCGCCACCCGGACGCGGAACCCCTCTCCGTCCTGCCGACGGAGTTCTACCAGGACGGCGCGACCGACTACCGCACGGCGCTCGCCGCCGAGCTGGACGACCGGGTACAGGTGGCCTGGACCGGGGTCGGCGTCGTGCCGAGGACCATCACCGGGCGGGAGCTGGCCGGCGCGCGGGCCGCCTTCCGGCACCCCCTGGTCACCATGGACAACTACCCGGTCAACGACTACGCGCAGGACCGTATCTTCCTCGGCCCCTACACCGGCCGGGATCCGGCGGTGGCCGGCGGTTCGGCGGCCCTGCTCGCCAACGCCATGGAACAGGCCTCGGCGTCCCGGATCCCCCTGTCCACGGCCGCCGACTTCGCCTGGAACCCGAGGGGCTACCGGCCGCAGGACTCCTGGCGGGCGGCGACGGACGAGCTGGCGGGCGGCGACGCGGCCACCCGGGCCGCGCTGCGGGCCCTGGCGGGCAACAGCGCCGCCTCGGTGCTGGGCGGCGAGGAGTCCGCGTACCTGAAGCCGCTGCTCGCCGCGTTCTGGGCCTCCCGCACGGCGGAACCGGCCGCCCGGGACGCCGCGGCACGGGAGCTGAGGACCGCGTTCGGTGTGATGCGGACGGCTCCGCGGCGGCTGGGGACGGCCGCGGACGGCCGGCTGGGCGAGGAGGTACGGCCGTGGACCGAGCAGCTGGCCCGCTACGGCCGTGCCGGCGAGCTCGCCGTCGACCTGCTGCAGGCCCAGGCGCGCGGTGACGGGCCGGCCGCCTGGAAGGCCCAGCTGGAGCTCGAACCGCTGCGCGAGGAGATCGGTGCGAGCGGGGCGACGGTCGGCGAGGGCGTCCTCGGGCCGTTCCTGGACCGGGTCCGCACGGCGGCCGACGGCTGGAACGGCACCGACCGTGCGGCGGGCACGGTGCACCGGGACGCGCAGAGCTACACGGTCCGCCTCGGCCGGACCCGCCCCGTCGAGGCCGTCACCACCCTGGCCGAACCCGGACGGCGGACGGCGGGCGCGGTGCTGGAGGCCCATGTGCCGGGCCATGGCTGGCGCGGGCTCGGCTCCCTCGCGGCGGGGGGCTGGACGCAGACCCGGGCGAAGGGGCTGCGGGCGGACGCCCTGCGGGTCACCGTTTCCTCCGCCCGCCCCGCCCTCACGGGCCCCCTCACCCCGGGCGCGTCCCCGGCCGGCCCCGGCGCGCCCCTCACAGCGGTGCGGGCCCTCGTGCCGTGGTTCGGTGACGAGCCGGCGGCCCGGCTCGACCTCGTGCGCGGCGAGACGGACGCCGTGATCGGCGGCGGCCCCCAGCGTGTCGAGGCCCGGCTGGCGGGCGGGCGCCCCGCCGAGGTGAAGGGAACCCTCACCGCGAAGGCGCCCGAGGGCATCGAGGTGAAGGTGCCGGAGCGCACGACGGTGCCGCGCGGCTCACGCACCGATGTGCCGGTGGACATCACCGTGCCGGCCGGCACCCCGGCGGGTGAGTACGAGGTACCGCTGCGCTTCGGCGACGAGGAGAGCACCCTGACCGTGCGGGCCTTCCCCCGTACGGCGGGCCCCGATCTGCTGCGGACGGCCACGGCGTCCTCGTCCGGCGACGAGACCCCGGACTTCCCGGCCTCCGCGGCCACGGACGGGGACCCCGGGACCCGCTGGTCCTCGCCCGTCGAGGACGACGCCTGGTGGCAGGCACGACTGGCCGGTCCCGCCCGGCTGGGCCGGGTCGTGCTGCGCTGGGAGGACGCCTACGCCGCCCGCTACCGGGTCCAGGTCTCCTCGGACGGCCGGACCTGGCGTACGGCGGCGACCGTCCGCGAGGGCCGGGGCGGCACCGAGTCCGTCCGGATGGACGCGGAGGACACCCGTTTCGTCAGGGTGCGGGGCGACGGCCGGGCCACCCGGTACGGCTACTCGCTCCGTTCCGTGGAGGCCTACGCCGTCGCCCGCTGAGAGACGGGCCCCGGACGGCGAAGGCCCGGTCTCTCAGGCGGAAACGCCGTCGATCCGGGCCATCACGTCGTCCGCGCCGAAGGGCTGCAGGTAGGGCAGCCAGCGCGGATCGCGGTGTCCGGTCCCGATGATCCGCCAGGCCAGGCCGCTGGGCGGGGCGGGCTGGTGGCGCAGCCGCCAGCCGAGCTCGGGCAGATGGCGGTCGGCCTTGACGTGGTTGCAGCGGCGGCAGGCCGCCACCACGTTGTCCCAGGCGTGCTGCCCGCCGCGGCTGCGCGGGATGACGTGGTCGACGCTGGTGGCGGCGGCGCCGCAGTACACGCAGCGGCCACCGTCGCGGGCGAAGAGCGCCCGGCGGGTGAGGGGAACGGGCCCCCGGTAAGGGACCCGCACGAACCGCTTGAGGCGGACGACGCTGGGCGCCGGCACGGCGCGGGTGGCACTGTGCATGAAGGCGCCGGACTCCTCGAGGCAGATGGCCTTGTTCTCGAGGACGAGGACGAGCGCGCGGCGGAGCGGTACGACGCCGAGCGGCTCGTACGACGCGTTGAGAACCAGGACATGCGGCACGGTGGATGCCTCCTTGTACGCCGGCGACGCGTGGCTCGCGCCGGGACGATCCGCTCTCAGTTTCGCCTCATGCCTGGTCCGAGCGCCACCACGTACGCGTAACGGGCCGGAGGGATTCCGCTCACCACCCGCCCGGACGCGCCCCCGCCGCACACCGGAACAGGCACGTCACCACCGCGTACGCCGGCGCTGTGCGATCGGCCACATCCGCGCCCACGCCCCGGTGAGACGCGTCTCTCCGCCGTCGGCGGCCACGAACCGCTCCCGCGGCTTCGTTACTGTGGTTGGTCTGCTGTCGCCCATCTGGAGGTCCCCGCCGTGTCCCTGTCCGCCCTCCTGGCCGCGGCCCCGTCACCGGAGCCGGCCGGTTCCCTGGACGAAGCGGCCGAGCGGGCCGGGAACGCCGCGGGCTGGGTGGAGGAGAACTGGTCCACCTGGCTGAACACCGGTCTGCGCATCATGCTCATCGCGGCCGTCGCGATCGTGCTGCGCTACGCGATCCGCCGGGCGCTGACCAATCTCATCGACCGGATGAACCGCAGCGCCCAGGCCGTGGAGGGCACCGCGCTCGGCGGTCTGCTGGTCAACGCGGAGCGGCGCCGCCAGCGGTCGGAGGCCATCGGTTCCGTCCTGCGTTCGGTGACGTCGTTCCTGATCCTCGGCACCGCGGCCCTGATGATCCTGGGCGCGTTCCAGATCAACCTCGCACCGCTGCTGGCCTCCGCCGGGGTCGCCGGGGTGGCTCTGGGCTTCGGTGCGCGCAACCTCGTCACCGACTTCCTCTCCGGCGTCTTCATGATCCTGGAGGACCAGTACGGCGTCGGCGACCAGATCGACGCGGGGGTGGCCTCGGGAGAGGTCATCGAGGTCGGCCTGCGGGTCACCAAGCTGCGCGGCGACAACGGCGAGATCTGGTACGTCCGCAACGGCGAGGTGAAGCGGATCGGCAACCTCAGCCAGGGCTGGTCCACGGCCGGTGTCGACGTCACCGTCCGCCCGGTGGAGGACCTGGAACTCGTCCGCAAGGCGATCGCCCGGGCGGCGGAGACCATGACCGCGGAGGAGCCCTGGTCGGAACGGCTGTGGGGCCCGGTGGAGGTCCTGGGTCTGGACGCCGTCCTGCTCGACTCCATGACCGTGCGGGTGACGGCGAAGACGATGCCGGGCAAGTCGCTGGGCGTGGAGCGGGAACTGCGCTGGCGGATCAAGCAGGCGCTCGACGCCGCGGGCATCCGGATGGTCGGCACCCTGCCCCTCGAAGCGGACGGTGCCGCGCTCCCGGACCCGACCGCCGCGATGGCGGCCCCCTCGGCGTACGCGTCGACGACGTCGCCGCAGTCGCTGGCGGCGACCCCGATACCCCCGCCCGGCCTGACGAAGTAGGACCTGCCGAAGGGGCGCCCGGCGAGACCGCGGGGCGCCCCTCTCCCTGGGTCGCGGGCCGGTCGGCGGCTCCCCCCGGGACGCGCGCCGCGCGGACCCCGGCGTCCGCCCGCGGGCAACGCTTCGGCAGCCCGGTGGCCGCCTCCCATTGACGATCGGGTGACGCGGGTCCTACCTTCCTCTCACCGAACAGGAAAGTTTCCTAACAGAGAGGGGGCGTCACACATGGCCGGAGCCACGCCGGGCACCCCGCGCGTCCTGCGCGCCATGAACGACCGGGCCGCTCTCGACCTGCTGCTGGAACACGGCCCCCTCACCCGTACGAGGATCGGGAAGCTGACGGGACTGTCCAAGCCCACCGCCTCCCAGCTCCTCGCCCGGCTGGAAGCCGCGGGCCTGGTCCTCGCCACCGGTACGAGCGAGGGGCGGCCGGGCCCCAACGCCCAGCTGTACACGGTCAACCCGCGGGCCGCGCATGTGGCGGGGCTGGACGTGACCGCGCACCGCATCGCCGCCGCCGTCGCCGACGTGACCGGAAGGACGGTCGGCGAGTTCGAACTGCCCACCTCGGGGCGGCGCGCCCACGGTGTGGTCCGGCAGGTGACGGACGCCCTGGACGGAGCGGTCAAGGCGGCCGGCCTCGCCCGCGACGAGGTGCACCGGGTCGTCATCGGGACCCCGGGCGCCTTCGACCCCGGCACCGGACGGCTGCGTTACGCCTCCCACCTGCCCGGCTGGCACTCCCCCACCCTGCTGGACGAACTGGCCGCCGCCCTGCCGATGCCGGTCGAGTACGAGAACGACGTGAACCTGGTCGCCGTCGCCGAGCAGCGGCTCGGCGCGGCCCGGGGCCACGACGACTTCGTCCTGCTCTGGAACGAGGAGGGCCTGGGAGCCGCCCTGGTCATCAACGGGAGGCTGCACCGCGGCTTCACCGGCGGCGCGGGCGAGGTCGGCTTCCTGCCGGTGCCCGGCACCCCCCTGGTACGCCAGGTCGTGAAGGCGAACGCCGGTGGTTTCCAGGAGCTGGCCGGTGCGCAGGCGGTGCCGCGGCTCGCCACCTCGCTCGGCATCGAGACTCCGCACCAGCCCTACGCGGACGTCGCCGCCGCCCTGCTGGCGCGGGCGGCCGGCGCGTACGAGCGGGACCCGGCGCTCACCGAGCTCCTCCGGCAGTACGCCCAGCGGCTGGCCACCGGCCTCGCCTCCCTCACGGCCGTCCTCGACCCCGGCCTGATCGTCCTCTCGGGCGGTCTGGTCTCCTCGGGCGGTGAACTGCTGCGGTCGCTGATCCAGTCCGAGCTCGCCGAGCTCGCCGCGTCCCGGCCGCGCCTCGCGCTCGGCGCGATCGACCGGCATCCGGTCCTGCGGGGAGCCCTCGAACGGGCCCTCGCGGACACCCGCGACGAGGTCTTCGACACGTCGCGCTGACCCCCGGCCCCTCCCGTCTTCCTCTTCTCTCCCGCCCCTTGGAGCTTTGCCATGCGCAGAAGCCGCACGATGACCACCGCCGCCGTCGCCGTCGCCGCGATATCCGTGCTCGCCACCGCCTGTACGGGCCAGGCCGCGTCCGGGGCCGACGACGATCCGAACGCGAGGACGACGATCACCTTCTGGCACGGCTGGAGTGCGCCCTCCGAGGTGAAGGCCGTCCAGGACACCATCGACCGGTTCGAGAAGACCCACCCCAACATCACGGTCGAGGCCGTGGGCAACATCAACGACGACAAGCTCAACCAAGCACTGCGAGCGGGCGGTTCGAACGGTCCCGACGTGGTGTCGTCCTTCACGACCTCCAACGTCGGCAAGTTCTGCTCGTCCGGAGCCTTCGCCGACCTGGAACCCTTCATCGAGAAGTCGAAGCTGGACCTGGAGAAGACCTTCCCCGAGGTCCTGCTCGACTACACCCAGTTCGAGGGCAAGCGCTGCGCCCTGCCCCTGCTCGCCGACGCCTACGGCCTCTACTACAACAAGGACGCGTTCGAGAAGGCCGGGATCACCGCGCCGCCGAGGACGATGTCGGAACTGGCCTCGGTCGCGAAGAAACTGACGGTCACCGAGGGCGACGGCTACCGGCAGCTCGGCTTCATGCCGACCTTCCACGGCTACGAGACCGTCGCCGACCACTACCTGTCCTCATGGGACCACACGTACTTCGACGCGGACGGCCGGTCGAACATCGCGAAGGACCCGGCCTTCGCCGAGATGTTCACGTACCAGAAGAAGCTGGTCGAGGACCTGGGCGGCTACGCCAAGCTGGAGAGGTACCGCGGCACCTTCGGTGACGAGTGGGGGGCCAAGCACCCCTTCCACACCGGCCAGGTCGCGATGCAGCTGGACGGCGAGTGGCGGCTGGGCATGGCCGAGGACGCGAAGGTGCCCTTCGAGATCGGTGTGGCACCGATGCCCGTCGCCGACGACGAGGCCGACAGCTACGGCAAGGGCTTCCTCTCCGGCACGATCATGGGGATCGCCCCGGCGAGCAGGAAGCAGAACGCCGCCTGGGAGCTGGTCAAGTTCATGACGAGCGACACGCAGGCCGTGGTCGAGTTCGCGAACGGCATCCGCAACGTCCCCTCGACCTTCGCGGCGCTGAAGTCCCCGGACCTGAAGTTCGACCCGCGCTTCCGGACCTTCCTCGACATCGCGCAGCACCCGGAGTCCAGCACCCCGGACGGGGCCGTGAACGGCGCCGCGTACCAGCAGACGATCCAGGACTTCGGCTTCCGGTACGAGAAGGGCGCGGTGAAGGACCTGCAGGCGGGTCTGGAGCAGACCGCGGCGCAGATCGACACCGACCTGGCCAAGGTGAAGTAGCCCGATGACGACGCACACGCTGCGCTCCAAGCGCCGCGGATCGGCGCTGCGGACGGCGGCCTTCATGGCGCCGTGGCTGATCGGGTTCACGGTCTTCTTCGCGTACCCGATGGTCTCGACCGTGTACTTCTCGTTCATGGACTACGACGGCTTCGGGGTGCCGTCGTTCAACGGCCTGGCGAACTGGACGTACGTCTTCCAGGACTACCCGATGTTCTGGCCGTCGCTGCGCAACACGCTCTGGCTGGTGCTCGTCATGGTCACCTGCCGGGTCCTCTTCGGCCTCGGCGTCGGCATGCTGATCACCAGGATCAAGACCGGCACGGGTCTCTTCCGGACCCTCTTCTACCTGCCCTACCTGGCCCCGCCGGTGGCCGCCACGCTCGCCTTCGTCTTCCTGCTCAACCCGGGGACGGGGCCGGTCAACTCGGTCCTCGGCGACCTGGGGCTGCCGACCCCGGGCTGGTTCAACGACGCCTCCTGGTCCAAGCCCGCCCTGACGATGCTCGCCGTGTGGGGCATCGGCGATCTGATGGTGATCTTCATGGCCGCGCTCCTCGACGTTCCGAAGGAGCAGTACGAGGCGGCGGAGCTGGACGGTACGTCGGCCTGGCAGCGGTTCCGCTTCGTCACCCTGCCGAACATCTCGCCGATCGTGCTGTTCGCCGTGGTCACAGGGGTGATCCAGGCGATGCAGTACTACACCCAGCCGCTGGTGGCGGGGAAGGTCGCCTCGGGGGTGATCGGCGGCTCCGGGCAGCAGTTCGAACCCGGCTATCCCGACCGGTCGACCCTGACACTCCCCCAGCTCGTCTACAACCTCGGCTTCCAGCGCTTCGACTACGGCTCCGCCTGTGTCGTCGCCCTGGTGCTGTTCGCCCTGGCCATGGCCTTCACCGCGCTGCTGATGCGGGGCCGCGACAACCTGATCGCCGGTGACTGACCCATGACCCGACTCCTCGTACCGGCCGCGCCCGTGCGGCCCGCCGACGCACCGACACCGGCCGGACGCACCGCCCGGCGCACGGCGCTGCTGCACTGGATCGCCGTGCACGCGCTGGGCGTCGCGGCCGCCCTCTTCTTCGTCCTGCCGTTCGTCTTCGTCCTCCTGACCTCGCTGATGAGCGACCAGCAGGCGCTGACCCGGGACCTCACCCCCGACACCTGGGAGTGGGAGAACTACCGACGGGTGTGGGACACCCCGGGCTTCCTGACGTGGTGGCGCAACACCCTGCTCTACGCCGGGCTGGGCACCGTCCTGACCGTCGTGTCCTCCGTACCGGTGGCGTACGCGCTGGCGAAGTTCCGCTTCCGCGGCCGGAAGCTGTCGCTCATGCTGGTCATCTCGATGATGATGCTGCCGCCCCAGGTGGTCATCATCCCGATGTACCTGTTCTGGGCGAAGCAGCTGGACCTTTCGGGCACGCTGTGGCCGCTGATCATCCCGACGGCCTTCGGCGACGCCTTCTCCATCTTCCTGCTGCGGCAGTTCCTGCTGACCATCCCGAACGAGTACCTCGACGCCGCGAAGGTCGACGGCTGCGGTGAGTTCCGCACCCTGACCAGGGTCGTCCTGCCGATGGCCAGACCCGGCATCGCGGCGATCGCCCTGTTCCAGTTCTTCGCCGCCTGGAACGACTATTTCGGGCCACAGATCTACGCCTCGGAGAACCCGGCCGCCTGGACGCTCAGTTACGGCCTGGAATCCTTCAAGGGCGCGCACCACACCGACTGGAATCTGACCATGGCCGCGACCGTCCTGGTCATGGCCCCCGTGATCGCCGTCTTCTTCTTCGCCCAGAGGGCATTCGTCGAGGGCGTCACACTGACCGGAGTAAAGGGCTGACATGAAGCTCGCAGTAGTGGGTGGCGGGTCCACCTACACCCCTGAACTGATCGACGGGTTCGCCCGGTTGCGGGACACGCTGCCGGTCGAGGAGCTCGTGCTCGTCGACCCGGCCGCCGACCGTCTCGCACTCGTGGGCGGACTCGCGCGGCGGATCTTCGCCAAGCAGGGCCACCCCGGGCGGATCACCACGACCGCCGACCTGGACGCGGGGGTGGAGGGCGCCGACGCGGTCCTGCTCCAGCTGCGCGTCGGCGGGCAGGCGGCCCGCGACCAGGACGAGACCTGGCCGCTCGAGTGCGGCTGCGTCGGCCAGGAGACCACCGGGGCCGGCGGGCTCGCCAAGGCGATGCGCACCGTCCCGGTCGTCCTCGACATCGCCGAGCGGGTGCGCCGCGCCAACCCGGACGCGTGGATCATCGACTTCACCAACCCGGTCGGCATCGTCACGCGGGCCCTCCTACGGGCCGGGCACAAGGCCGTCGGCCTGTGCAACGTCGCGATCGGCTTCCAGCGGAAGTTCGCCCGGCTGCTCGACATCGCGCCCGGCGAGGTCCACCTGGACCATGTGGGGCTCAACCACCTCTCGTGGGAGCTCGGGGTGCGGCTCGGCGGACCGGACGGCGAGAACGTCCTGCCGCGGCTGCTGGCCGAGCACGGCGACACCCTCGCAGGCGACCTGCGCATGCCCCGGCAGATCCTGGACCGGCTCGGCGCCGTCCCCTCCTACTACCTGCGGTACTTCTACGCGCACGACGAGGTCGTCAGGGAACAGGGCACCTCGCCGTCCCGGGCCTCGCAGGTCGCCGCGATGGAGAAGGAACTCCTGGCCATGTACGGCGACCCCGCACTGGACGAGAAGCCGGAGCTGCTCGCCCGGCGCGGCGGGGCCTTCTACTCGGAGGCGGCCGTGGACCTGGCGGCCTCGCTGCTCGGCGGGGGCGGCTCGGCGGTGCAGGTGGTCAACACGTACAACGACGGCACGCTGCCCTTCCTCGCGGACGACGCCGTGATCGAGGTGCAGGCGCGGGTCGACGGCACGGGGGCGACGCCGCTGCCGGTGCCCGCGCTGGACCCGATGTACGCGGGGCTCCTCGCGCACGTGACGGCGTACGAGGACCTGGCGCTGGAGGCCGCGCTGCGCGGCGGGCGGGAGCGGGTGTTCAGGGCGCTCCTCGCGCACCCGCTCGTCGGCCAGTACGCGTACGCGGAGACCCTCACCGACCGTCTGATCGCGCACAACCGGGAGCACTTCGCGTGGGCGTGAACGCTTCGGTCGTCGCCGTGGACGCGGGCAACAGCAAGACCGACGTGGCGGTCATCGGCGAGGACGGCTCGGTGCTCGCCGAGGCCCGGGGAGGCGGCTTCCAGCCGCCGGCCGTCGGCGTCGAGACGGCCGTCGACGTGCTGGCCGGCGTGCTGGAGAAGGCCCTCGCCCGGTGCGCGGAGTCCGTCGACGGCGTCGGGCACGTCTCGGCGTGCCTGGCCAACGCCGATCTCCCCGTCGAGGAGGCGGAGCTGACCGACGCGTTGCGGCGACGGGGCTGGGGCCGCACGGTGGAGGTCCGCAACGACACCTTCGCCGTCCTGCGCGCCGGGGTGGACGAGCCGCGCGGGGTGGCCGTCGTCTGCGGCGCCGGCATCAACTGCGTCGGGATGGTCCCGGACGGCCGCACCGCCCGCTTCCCCGCGATCGGCCGGATATCCGGGGACTGGGGCGGCGGTTCGGGGCTCGCGGAGGAGGCCCTGTGGTACGCGGCCCGCGCCGAGGACGGGCGCGGGGAGCCGACGGAGCTGGCCCGCACGCTCCCCGCTCACTTCGGCCTCGGCTCCATGTACGAACTGATCGAGGCGCTGCACCGCGGGCGGATCACCTACGAGCGCCGGCACGAGCTGACCCCGGTGCTGTTCGCGACGGGTGCGGCCGGTGACGCGGTGGCGAGCGCCCTGGTGGACCGGCTGGCGGACGAGGTGGTCGCGCTGGCCTCCGTCGCGCTGGGCCGGCTCGGGCTGCTGGGCGAGGACGTGCCCGTGGTCCTGGGCGGCAGCGTGCTGGCCGCCCGGCACAGCCGCCTGGACGAGCGGATCGCCCGGCTGCTGTCCGAGCGCGCCCCCCGTGCCGCGATCCGCGTGGTGTCCCAGCCCCCGGTGCTGGGCGCCGCGCTGCTGGGGCTGGACCGCACCGGGGCGGACGCCGGGGTCCACGCCAGGCTGCGCGCGCACTACGCGTGAGAGCTCGGGGGCGTTCCGCGGCCCGCCACCGCGGAACGCCCCTTCCGTCCGGGAACCGATCAGGTGTCCCGGACGTGTTCACGAGGGGGAGATCGATCCGTTCCGGGGGGTTCGGGGCGCCTTCCCGGCCGAACGCCTTGATCGGCCGCGTCCGTACTGATCGAATACCGGAAACACCGGACACACACGCGGGGATCGACGCCGGGACCGGACCATCCTGGTGAATACCGTTCCCTGCCGCCATACTTCTGGCCGGATACACCGGTCCCCGGCCGGCCGGGGGCAGGACCGACGTCAGTGACCGAGGGGGAGGTCGAGTGACATACCCGCCGAACGGGGAGCCGCGGCGGGCGGGCGCGCCCGCCCCTCCGGCCGTCCCCGCACAGCGGCGCGGTGTCCGGGCCGGCGCCGACCAGCTGCGTGCCGCGGCGACGACCGAGCCGGGCCGGCTGCGGATCATCGGCGCCGTACTGGCCCTGCTGGTCCTGGGGTTCGGCGCGGTCACCGCGCTGGAGATCGACGGGCGGGCCTCGGCCGCCCACGACGTGGTGAGCCGCAGCCAGCCGCTGAGCGCGGACGCCGCGCGCATCTACCGCTCGCTGGCCGACGCGGACACGATGGCGGCGAGCGGCTTCCTGGCGGGGGCCCAGGAGCCGAAGGACGTCCACGAGCAGTACGAGCGGGACATCACGGAGGCCTCCCGGCTCCTGGTCCGGGCGGCGGCGAGCACGGGCGCCTCGACCTCCTCGGCGAAGGAGATCGCCACGCTCAACGAACTGCTGCCCGTGTACACGGGACTGGTCGAGCGCGCCCGGGCGAACAACCGGCAGGGGCTGCCGCTCGGCGGTGCCTACCTCCGGTACGCCAACCAGAAGATGGCCGGTGAACTCCTGCCCGCCGCGGAGCGGTTGTACGCGGCGGAGACGGGCAGGCTGGACACCGACGCGGACGACGCCCGGCAGTGGCCGTTCGTCTCGCTCGCGGCGGGGATCGTGGCGCTGGCCGTACTGGTGTGGGCCCAGCGGCGCCACTACCGCGCGACCAACCGGGTCTTCAGCCAGGGACTGCTCGCGGCCACCGCCGCGGCGACGGTGGTGCTGCTCTGGCTGGCCGTGGGCCACACGGTGGCGCGGGCGGAGCTGCGGGACGCCATGGTCCACGGACAGGAGTCGCTCGACGTCCTCAACAAGGCGCGGATCAGTTCGCTGAAGGCGCGCGCCAACGAGAACCTCACGCTCGTCGCCCGTGGCGCGGTGCTCACCGCGGACGGCACGCAGGACCAGTACGAGACCGATTACGGCACGGGCATGAAGTCCCTCGGCGAGCAGCTCGCGAGCGCCGGGAAGCTCGCCGACGACGCCCGCGGGAGCCGACCGGTGGCGGACGCCGTCAGCGGTGTGTCCCAGTGGCAGGAGCGCCACAGGAAGGCCCGGGCGACGGACGACCGGGGCGACTACGACGGCGCCCTGAAGCAGGTCATCGGCCCGGAGGACTCCACGGGCGAGTCCTTCCGGCAGGTGGACGACGCGCTGCGCGAGGCGCTCGACCACGAGCAGCGCGAGTTCTCCGCGGCCGCCAGGAGCGGGGAAGGGGTGCTGGGCGGTCTGCCGGCCGGTGCCGCCGTCCTCGCCGTGCTCGGTGCGGTGGCCGCGATAGCCGGGGTCAACCGCAGACTCTCGGAGTACCGGTGAGAGGGGGAGCGATGACCAGGGCGAGGAACCGGGCGCCACGCGCCGGGCTGCGTGGCTGGGGCGGTGTGACGGGCATGGCCGTGGCCTGTGCCGTCACGGCCGCGGTGACCCTGCTGCCGCTGACGCACGGCGCCGGCTCCCCCGGCGGGGACACCGTGGGCCGGGGGGCGACGTCCGCGCTGTCCGTGCAGGCGGACGCGTGCACGGACCCGGAGGCGAGCCTGCCGCCGTCGTCCGCCGAGGGGCCGGACATCACGAAGATCCGCAAGCGCGGCAAGCTGATCGCGGGGGTCGACCAGAACAGTTACCGGTGGGGCTACCGCGATCCGGAGACGGGCAGGCTCGAGGGCTTCGACATCGATCTCGTACGGGCGATCGCGAAGGACGTGCTCGGCGACCCCGACGCGGTGATCTTCCGTGCCATCCCGACCAGTCAGCGCATCGCGGCGCTGGAGCACGACAGGGTCGACGTCGTCGTCCGGACGATGACGATCAACTGCAAGCGCCTCGAACAGGTTTCCTTCTCCACCGCCTACTTCCAGGCGGGGCAGCAGGTCCTGGCCCCCAAGGAATCGGACATCACCGGGTACGACGCGTCGCTGAAGGGCAAGCGGGTATGCACGGCGGAGGGCTCCACGGCCTACGAGGCCATGGAGCGGCAGTCGTACGGCGCGGTGTTCCGGGACGAGCACGACGGCACCGCGCGGGACCGGGACCAGCTGACCGTACCCAACCAGCTGGACTGCCTGGTGCGGCTCCAGCTGGGTGAGGTCGACGCGGTCGTCACGGACAACGCCCTGGCCGCCGGCCAGGCCGCGCAGGACCCGGCGGTGGAGCTCAAGGGCGACAAGCCGTTCACCACCGAGTACTACGGCGTGGCCGCGAAGCTCGGCGCGGACGACCTGGTGGCCCGGATCAACCACGTGCTGGAGGGCTACCGCAGCGGAGGGGCGAACAGCGCCTGGATGCGGTCGTACCGCACCTGGCTGGCGGAGGGACTGCCCGGGATCACGGCGCCTCCCGCACCCGAGTACCGGAACAACTGACCCGTCCGGGCCCCCGGCCCGGCGGACGAGCGGAGAGGTGATCGATGGGCGTCGCGGGATCCTTCCCCAGCTTCGCGGGGAGGCCCCCCGGCCCGGTCATGGACCGGGACGAGGCGGACCGTGCGCTGGCCCGGCTCGGCGCAGAGCACGAGGCCATCGAGACCTCCCTCCTCGCCCTGCAGGACCACGCGGGCCGCCGGCTCCTGGAGGGCGCCGAGCTGACCGGCGTCACCCAGGAGCGCTGGGCCGCCGCCGAGCAGGCGATCACCCTGTTGTGGGGGTACTTCGACGCCTACGCGGGAGCGCTCGGGCGTGCCCGGGAGATCAGGGCCGCACGCCGCTACCCCGGCAAGGAGGACCTGGCCGCGCTGACCGACGTGCTGCGGGGCGACAGCGTGACCGTCGCGCACGCGGCCGCGGCCGGCCCGGCGCTCACCGGTCCCGCCCGGCTCTCCGAGCGGTTCACGCTGGAGGAGCTGGTCACGCGGATGAACGACCTGTACGCGCGCTCGCTGGACGTGGTCGTCGCCGCGGACTCCGTGTGGTCGGCCCTGCCCGCCCGGATCGACCTGCTCGCCGCCGAGCTGCGCCGCACGCGCTCGCTGGCGCACTCCGTCGGTGTGCGGCCCGGCGAGCATCCGGCCGGTGACGACCTGGAGGCGATCACCGAGGAGCTGACCACGCTGCGCGTACAAGTGATCTCCGACCCGCTGGCGTTCTGGCTGCCGGGCCCCGGCAGCGCCGCGCCCGGCGGCGGGCGCCCGGACACCGCGCGGTACGACCGGGCGGCCCGGGCCCTGGAGGACGTGCGCCGGGAGATCGAGGCGGTGCTCGCGGTCCGGCAGGACGCCGAACAGCGCCTGGTCAGGCTGCGGGACGTCCTCTCCCGCGCGGACCGCACGCTGGCCGAGGCGCGGTCGGCGCGCGGCGAGGTGCTGGCGAAGATCGCCGCCTCGGAGGTGCCGGCGGTCAGCGGGCCGCCGACCGCACTGCAGGAGCGGCTGGCCGCGGCCTCGGAACACCGCAGGCACGCCCGGTGGAACCGGCTCTCCCCGCTGCTGGACTCGCTGGAGCGGGAGGCCGAGGACGAACTGCTGCGCGCCCGGGAGTCGCTGACGTCCGTGACGGCGCCCCTCGCCGTCCGCGCGGAGCTGCGCGGCCGGCTCGACGCCTACAAGGCGAAGGTGGCACGGCACGGCATGGCGGAGGACCCCGTCCTGATCGAACGGTACGACGCCGCCCGCCGGATGCTGTGGAGTGCGCCGTGCGATCTGCGCGTCGCCGAACAGGCGGTGCTGCGCTACCAGCAGGCCGCCGCCGATCTGCTGACGCCGCTCCGTCCGGACGGCCACGGCGGACAGGGGGAGACTTCGTGAACACGCAGTGCCAGCGCCCGGGGTGCGAGGGCCGGTACGAGGACATGGGCGGCGGCGAGCTGTACTGCGACACCTGCGGCCTCGCGCCGGTCGTCGGCCGCCCGGCGGACGGCACGGTGGGTTCACTGCCCACCGGCATCGCCGGCGGCGGGGCGGGGGGCCGGGGGAGCGGCAGCACCTCGCAGCGCACCGGTTCACGGCCGTCCTCCCGGTCCTCCTCGCGCTCGTCCACCTCCCGGCGTTCGGTCTCCGGGCGGCTCTCCCGCTCGCTGTCCGGGGGGTCCGCGTCCCGGTCGGTGTCGGTGCGCTCCTCGGGCAGTTCGACCGGCGCCTCCTCGCGGCGGGGCAGACTGGGCGCCGGACTGGTGCAGGTTCCGGACGTGCCCCGGCCGGATCCGCGGACGGCGGTGATGGAGAACCCGGAGGTCCCCGAGCGCAAGCGGTTCTGCTCGCGCTCCGACTGCGGCGCCCCGGTGGGCCGGTCGCGCGGCGAACGGGCGGGCCGTACCGAGGGGTTCTGCACCAAGTGCGGGCACCCGTACTCCTTCGTACCCAAGCTGCGCGGCGGTGACGTCGTGCACGGGCAGTACGAGGTGGCGGGCTGCCTGGCGCACGGCGGGCTCGGCTGGGTCTATCTCGCCGTGGACCGCGCGGTCTCCGACCGCTGGGTCGTCCTGAAGGGCCTGCTGGACACCGGGGACCAGGACGCCATGGCGGCGGCCATCTCCGAGCGGCGCTTCCTCGCGGAGATCGAGCACTCCAACATCGTCCGCATCTACAACTTCGTGGAGCATCTGGACCAGCGCACCGGTTCGCTCGACGGCTACATCGTGATGGAGTACGTCGGCGGCAAGGCGCTCAAGGAGATCGCCAACGAGCGCCGGACACCGGCCGGGAAGCGGGACCCGCTGCCGGTCGACCAGGCGTGCGCGTACGGGATCGAGGCACTGGAGGCGCTCGGTCACCTGCACAGCCGTAACCTCCTGTACTGCGACTTCAAGGTCGACAACGCGATCCAGACCGAGGACCAGCTCAAGCTCATCGACATGGGCGCGGTCCGCAGGATGGACGACCAGGAGTCGGCCATCTACGGCACCGTCGGCTACCAGGCTCCGGAGGTGGCCGAGGCCGGCCCGTCCGTCGCCTCGGACCTGTACACGGTCGCCCGCACGCTCGCCGTCCTGACCTTCGACTTCCAGGGGTACACGAACGTCTTCGTGGACTCGCTGCCCGATCCGGACAGCATCGAGGTCTTCCGCAGGTACGAGTCGTTCTACCGGCTGCTGGTGCGGGCCACCGACCCCGATCCGGCGCGGCGGTTCGCCTCGGCCGCCGAGATGGCCGAGCAGCTGACGGGCGTCCTGCGGGAGGTGGTGGCCCTGCGGACGGGGCGCCCGCGCCCGGCGCTGTCGACCTTGTTCGGCACGGAACTGCGGGTGACGGACACCGAGTTGTTCGCCGATCCCCCGGCCGACGCCTCACGGCTCGGTGCCCGCGCGGCTGCTCCGTCCGGCGGTGGGGGGCGCTTCGGCCGGCGCCGCAACGCGGCGGTGGCCCCGGCGCCGGTGCCCGTTCCGCAGGGCGCGGTGGCGGCCCCGGTGGCCGCCGCCCTGCCGGTGGGCGGACCCACCCCGCAAGCCGTCGGCGCCGGGCCCGTGCACGCCCCGGACACCCATGTGCGGGGCGGCGCCGGCGGCCCGCGGGGTGGGGTCCCGGCCTCGGTACCGGCGGTTCCGGCCCCCCGTGCCGCCGTCCCCGCTCCCCCACCGCTGCCGGCCGCGTACGCGCCCCGCGCCCCACGGCTCGCGGACTTCGACGCGCGGGGGACCGCGCTCGCCCTGCCGGTGCCGCGGGTCGACGCCACCGACCCGAACGCGGGCTTCCTCGCCGGGCTGATGGCGTCGGCGCCCGCCGAGCTGATCTCCGCACTGCACTCGGTGCCGGCCGCCTCGTTGGAGACCCGGCTGCGGGAGCTGCGCGCCCGCCTGGAGATGAACGAACTCGACTCCGCCGTCCGGGCGCTGGGTGCCGTGGAGTCGCAGCACCCCGACGACTGGCGGGTCGTGTGGTACCGGGGTGTCACCTCGCTGGTGACCGGCGACCACGAGAACGCGGCGCTGTCCTTCGACGCGGTGTACGACGCCTTCCCCGGCGAGCCCGCGCCCAAGCTCGCGCTGGGCGTCTGCGCGGAGGTGCTGGGTCAGCTGGACAACGCCGCCGAGTACTACCGCCTGGTGTGGGCGACCGACCCGAGCTTCGTCAGTGCGGCGTTCGGTCTGGCCCGGGTACAGATCGCCACCGCTGACCGGGCCGGGTCGGTCCGGACGCTGGAGTCCGTACCGGAGTCGTCGATCCACTACACCGCGGCCCGGGTGGCCGCGGTGCGGGCACGGCTGCGGGAGCGTGACCCGCGTGAGCCGCTGATCGACGACCTCTCCGCCGCGGCGGAGCAGGTGACCGCGCTGCGGGAGTACGGCCTGGACGCGGTGCGCCGCGAGCAGTTGTCGACCGAGGTGCTGGGTACGGGCCTCGACTGGGTACTCTCCGGTAGTCCCATGGATCGGTCCCCGGCTCCGGCCTCCCCGGCGGCAGCGGGACCGAGGACGCTGCTGGGCAGCGAGCTGGACGAGCGGGGCCTCCGGTTCGGTCTCGAACGCTCGTACCGCGTGCTCGCCCGGCTCGCGCAGCGGGGCGACGAGAGGATCGAACTGGTGGAGCGGGCCAACCGTTTCCGCCCCCGGACCTGGGTGTGAAGATGTCACAGAGCCACCAGCAGGCCTCCTTGCCGGGGTGCCCCAGCTGCGAGGAACCGCTGGAGCCGGGCGACCTGTTCTGCGGAGCCTGCGGTTACGACCTCTCGGTCGTTCCCGCGCCTCCGGGCGAACGGCCGACGGTCGCCCTCACGGTCCCCTCGCAGGGCGCGGGAGCACCGGACTCGGCCGCACGAGTACCGGACGAGCCGGGCGCCCAGGACGCCGGGGCCGTGGAGTGGCCCCCGGCCGCCGGGGCCGGCGGCTCCGGCCACCCTGCCCCCACGCACAGGCCGACCGACCTCCCCGGCACGGACTCGGCTGGCAGGCCGCTGCCGACCGAGGCTCCCCCGGCGGTCCGCCTCGACCCGCCGGGCGGCGTGCCCGAAGCCGCGGGCGACTTCCAACTGGCCGCCCCCGACCCCCGCACGGCCGCCCCGGCGGCCGCCCGCGGCAAGGTCTGTGTGGCCTGCCGCTCGGGCCACGTGGATCCCGACGGCTACTGCGAGAACTGCGGCCACGCCCAGCCTCGCGAGCGCGACCACATGGAACAGGAGCTCGGCTCCGTGGCGGCGGTCAGCGACCGCGGCCTGCGCCACCACCGCAACGAGGACGCGTTCGCGGTGTCCAGCACCGCGCTCCCGGACGGGTCACCGGCCGTCGTCGCCATCGTGTGCGACGGCGTCTCCTCGGCGACCCGCCCCGACGAGGCGTCGGCCGCGGCGGCGAGCGCCGCCAACGGGGCGCTGATGGAGTCGCTGCCGCGCGGCACGCACCCCCAGCAGGCGATGCACGACGCGATCCTCGCCGCGTCCGAGGCGGTCAACTCCCTGGCGCAGGAGCCGGGCGGGGCGATGGAGCACGATCCGCACCGCCACCGGAACGCCCCGGCCTGCACGCTGGTCGGCGCGATCGCGGCGAGCGGTCTGCTGGTCGTCGGCTGGGTCGGCGACAGCCGCGTCTACTGGGTGCCCCGGGACCGCGCCCACCCGCCGGCCCGGCTGACGGAGGACGACTCCTGGGCGGCGCAGATGGTGGCGACCGGCCTGATGAACGAGGCGGAGGCGTACGCCGACGAGCGGGCCCACGCCATCACGGGCTGGCTCGGGGCCGACGCGTACGAACTGGAGCCGCACACAGCGTCGTTCAAACCGGACCGGCCGGGGCTCGTGGTGGTCTGCACCGACGGCCTCTGGAACTACGCGGAGGCGGCGGCCGAGATGGCCACGGCGGTGCCGGCCGACGCGTACGAACGGCCGCTGCACGGCGCCCAGGTACTGGTCGGTCACGCGCTCGACGGCGGGGGCCACGACAACGTAACAGTGGCACTCCTGCCGTTCGCCGTGCCGCCGCAAGGGGCAGGATCGGCCTGAGGCACCGCCCGGTCCGCGGGCACCCGGGCAGTCGCCCGGACCGCGGGAGCCGCCCGACCGATCTGCGCGCCCCGCACGCCCCGCCCGGTCCGACCTGTCTGCCCTGCCCGCCCTGAACCTTGTTCGCACGTCTGTCGTCGCCCGACATCCGTGGAGCCTCGAGGAGCCGATCAGATGGCCAACTTCTCCAAGTCCAATGCGCCGCGGTTCTCCGTCGAGGTGTACCAGAACGCCTATCTGCCGGAGGGCGGACGTGAGGTCAACGCGATCGTCACCGTGACCTCGACCGGCGGGGGCACCACCGGCGGGGTGCCGCCGGTGGCGGCCCCGGCGGACGCGCGCGTGCCGGGCCGGGGACCGGACGCCGCCGTCGTGCTCATGGTCGACTGCTCCGGCTCGATGGACTACCCGCCGACGAAGATGCGCAACGCGCGGGACGCCACGGCGGCGGCCATCGAGACCCTGCGGGACGGCACCCGGTTCGCCGTGGTCGCGGGGACCCACGTCGCCAAGGACGTCTATCCGGGCAACGGCAGACTGGCGACCGCCGACGCGCAGACGAAGGCGCAGGCGAAGGAGGCCCTGCGCCGGCTCGGCGCGGGCGGCGGCACGGCGATCGGCACGTGGCTGCGGCTGGCGGACCGGCTGCTCGGGGCGGCCGATGTGGACATCCGGCACGGCATCCTCCTCACCGACGGGCGCAACGAGCACGAGTCCCCCGAGGACCTGCGGGCCGCGCTGGACGCCTGTGCGGGCCGTTTCACCTGCGACACCCGTGGTGTCGGCACCGACTGGGAGGTGAAAGAGGTCACAGCCGTCGCCTCGGCCCTGCTGGGCACGGCCGACATCGTGGCTGATCCGGCGGGGCTCGCCGCGGACTTCACGCGGATGATGGAGAACGCCATGGGCAAGGAGGTCGCGGACGTGGCGCTACGGCTCTGGACACCCGTCGGCGTGGAGATCGTCTTCGTCAAGCAGGTGGCGCCCACGGTCGCCGAGCTGACCGGCCGGCGCACCGAGGCGGGGCCGCGTGCCGGGGACTACCCGACCGGCTCCTGGGGCGACGAGTCGCGGGACTACCACGTGTGCGTACGGGTTCCGGAGGCCGGAATCGGCCAGGAGATGCTGGCGGCCCGCGTCTCCCTGATCCTGCCCGCACCCACCGGGGGCGGGGCCCCGCAGACCCTCTCGCAGGGCCTCGTACGTGCGGTGTGGACGGACGACATGGCGGCGTCCACCTCGATCGACCCGCAGGTCGCGCACTACACAGGACAGGCGGAACTGGCACAAGTCATCCAGCAGGGACTTGATGCGCGCAAATCGGGTGACATCGACGGCGCGACCGCGAAACTGGGCCGTGCGGTGCAGCTCGCGTCGGCCTCCGGAAACGCGGATACTGCGAAACTCCTTTCGAAGGTGGTCGATGTCGTCGACGCGGCGACCGGTACTGTGCGACTGAAAGCGAGGGTGGCCGAAGCGGACGAGATGACACTCGAAACGCGCTCGACCAAGACCGTTCGCGTCAAGAAGTAGCGGCCGGAAACAGCGCACGAACAGGTGCGCGCACGAGAACGACACAGCCGTACGGAGGGCCGCCCGGCCCGCCGGGCGGCGCACCTACGAGCATGACGGCCTCCGGGCCGGACGAGGAGAGGAGGAAGCGCCGACATGCCGACCTGCCCGAACGGACACCAGTCGGGTTCCGAGGACTGGTGCGAGGTCTGCGGCCATCGCATGGCCGGGGCGAACACGCCCGCGGTCCCGCCGCCGCCTCCCCCGCCGCCCGCGCCCGGTTACGGCTACCCGCAGAGCTCGGGGCCCGGGGAGCCGACCGCCCAGGCGGAGCTCTGTCCGCAGTGCCGCACCCCGCGCGAGGCGATGGCGCCGTTCTGCGAGGAGTGCCGCTGGAACTTCCTGACGAACACGGCGACGTCGTACACCCCGCTGGCCCCGCAGGGCGGCGTGGGCGGCCCGGTGCCGGGTCTCAACCTGCCGCCCGGCTTCCAGGCGCAGCAGGGCCCGCCGCCCCGGCAGCAGCACGACCCGTTCGAGTACCAGGGCTCCCGCCCCTCGCAGGTGAACCGGCCGGCGGAACCCCTCTCGGAGCAGGCGGGCCGGCCCGGCCCGCCGCCGTCGTTCCCGCAGGGGCCTCCGCCTCCGCCCGCCTTCCAGCAGCAGTCACCCTCGCCGTTCGAGCGGCGGGAACAGCCGGGACAGCCCTCACCGTTCGAGCGGCAGGAACAACCGGGACAGCCCTCACCGTTCGAGCGGCAGAGCCGGCCCGGGCAACAGGGTGCGCCCTCGCCCTTCGAACCGCGGGAACAGCCCGGTCAGCCGGGCCCGCCCTCGCCGTTCGAGTCGCAGCGACAGGCGCCGCCGCCTCCGCCGTCCTTCCAGCAGCCGTCTGCGCCTCCGGCCCCACCGCAGCCCCGCGCTCCGCAGACGGACGGGGACGACGACTGGATGCTGCCGCCGCCCTCGCAGCAGCAGCAACCGCCCGCGGCCTTCCAGCAGGGCCCGCAGGCACCTCAGGCTCCCCAGCAGCAGTTCCCCGGTCAGGAACAGGGGCCCGCGCAAGGCCGGGGACAGGACCAGGGGCCGGGCACCTGGACGGCCGTCATCGCGCCGGACCGGGACTACTTCCTGGCGATGATGCAGCGCAGCGGCCCCGAGGCGACCGGGCTCAACCTGCCCGCGTACTCCCCGGAACAGCGTCTCGCGCTCACCGGCGGCCAGATCACCATCGGGCGCCGCCGGCACAGCACCGGCGAGTCCCCCGACATCGATCTGGCCGTGCCGCCGGAGGATCCGGGGGTCTCGCACCAGCACGCCGTGCTGGTGCGGCAGCCGGACGGGAGCTGGGCCGTCGTGGACCAGAACTCCACCAACGGCACCACGCTCAACGGGGCCGAGGACCCGATCCAGCCCTATGTCCCGGTGCCGCTGCAGGACGGGGACCAGGTGCACGTCGGGGCCTGGACGACGATCACGGTCCGCCGCGACTGAACCGCCCGCGCGCCGGCCGGGTTCGGGGGTCCTAGGGCGTGTGTCGAAAGTAGCGCCGTCTGCCCGAAGGGCAGGCTCGGCGGTGTCCGGTGCGTGCGATCGCAAGGCGGAGGGTCGCCCCGATACTGGATGTATCGGGGCGATCCCGACAACGCGGCGAGTGTGCGTGCCGGGCGCCGCCGGGCAGGCGGGACTTTCGATACACGCCCTAGGTCCCCGGTACTCGGCCGGGACGTCTGCGACGATGGAGGGGTGACAGACATTCCGCGCGACACGCTTCAGGAGCAGACCTTCTACGAGCAGGTCGGCGGCGAGGACACCTTCCGACGCCTGGTCCACCGGTTCTACCAGGGGGTCGCCGAGGATCCGCTGCTGCGGCCGATGTACCCGGAGGAGGATCTCGGTCCGGCCGAGGACCGGTTCGCCCTGTTCCTCATGCAGTACTGGGGCGGGCCGCGCACCTACAGCGACCGGCGGGGGCATCCCCGGCTGCGGATGCGGCACGCGCCCTTCACGGTGGACCAGGCGGCTCATGACGCCTGGCTCGCCCACATGCGGGTCGCCGTCGACGAGCTGGGCCTGTCCCCGGCGCACGAGCGGCAGCTGTGGGACTACCTCACGTATGCCGCCGCCTCGATGGTCAACACGGCGGACTGACCCCACCCCTGTGCGGAATGCGGTGCTCCGGCCTCGCATAACGATCACGATCCCATCAAGGTGTGCCACCGCCCGTTCTCCGTGGCCGGTGCACTCTGAAACCATCCACGGAACGCCGGGGGGCGTGCGGCTGCCGAGTTTCGGGGGATCAGATGGCGGGGTTCGTCTTTCTGCGGGTACGCGCGCACCGCCTGCTTCTGGCCGCCGCGGTCCTGGCCGTGCTCCTCACCACGTGTGTGCTCGCCGCGCTCACCGCCTTCTCCGGTTCCATCGGCGACGCCGCGCTGCGGCACACGCTCACCCACCGGTCCGCCGGACAGGCTGCCCTCCTCGTGTCCGCCGGGGTGGACCACGAGAAGCGCGCGGAGGCGGACGCCGCGGTGCGCCGGGCCGCCGCCGAGACGTTCGGCGGGCTGCCCGTGACCGTGGGGAAGCTGGAGAGTTCGGGTGCCTACGCGCTGCCGCGCACCCTGCAGACCTCGTCGGAGCGGCGCGGCAAACCTGACCTCACACACTTCGCCTCCCTCGACCGCGACCGGATCCGTCTCACCGCGGGCCGCCTGCCCGCCGCGGGGGCGGCGACCGGTCCCGTCCAGGTGGCGCTGCCCCGTACGGCCGCCGAGGCCCTGCGGCTGAAGCCGGGCGCCGCGCTGACCCTCACCGACCGGCTGAAGGGAGCGCCGCTCCGCATCGAGGTCACCGGTCTGTACGAGGCCGTCGAGCCGGCGGATCCCTACTGGCAGCTGGATCCGCTGGCCGGGCGCGGGGTCCGCGAGGTCGTCTTCACCACCTACGGCCCGCTGCTCACCGACCCCACGGCGTTCGGCTCGGGCCGGATCGGTTCCGAGCGGCTGTCCTGGCTTGCCTCCGCGGACTTCCGCACCCTGACGACCGAGCGGACGGGGGCACTGGTCCGGGCGTCGACGGACGGACCGAAAAAGTTGCGGAACGCCCCGGCCCTCGGTGACGGCGCCACGGTACGGACCTCGCTACCCACCGTCCTCGGCCAGATCGAGCGGGCGCTGCTGGTCTCCCGCTCGACGATCATGATCGTCGCCGTTCAGCTCGTCCTCCTCGCCGGCTACGCCCTGCTGCTCGTGTCCCGGCTGCTGAGCAGCGAGCGCGGTGGCGAGACCGAACTTCTGCGGGCGCGGGGCGCTTCCCGGGGCCGGATCGCCTCGCTGGCCTCGATCGAGGCGCTGATGCTGGCGGTGCCCGCCGCGGTCGTCGCCCCGCTGCTGGCCGGCCCGTTGACGCGGCTGCTCGCCGACCGGAGCGACCTCACCCGGATCGGGCTGCGGCTCGACGGCGGTGTGGACGGCGCGGTGTGGCTGGTGGCCGGTGCCGTGGCGCTGACCTGCGCGCTGGCCGTGGTGGCTCCCGCGCTCACGGCGGGTGCCGACGGGCGCCGCGGCGGGCGGGCGGCGGCGCTGCCGGCTCCGGTGCGGGCGGGCGCGGACATCGGTCTGCTGCTCGTCGCCGGGGTCGCGTACTGGCAGTTGGACCGGCAGACCGGGGCCTCGGGCGGTGGCGCGCTCAGCGGTGACCGGGAGGGGAACCTCGGGATCGATCCGCTGCTGGTGGCCGCCCCCGCGCTGGCCCTGCTGGCGGGCACGGTACTGACCCTGCGGCTGCTGCCGCCGGCGGCCCGGCTCGCGGAGCGCCGTGCGGCGGGGGGCCGCGGCCTGTCCGCGGCGCTGGCGGGCTGGCAGTTCAGCCGCCGCCCGCTCCGGGGCGCCGGGCCGGTACTGCTGCTGGTCCTTGCCGTGGCCACGGGCATGCTGGCGATCGGTCAGAGCGCGTCGTGGGACCGCTCGCAGCGCGACCGGGCGGACTTCGCGTCGGGCGCCTCCGTACGCGTGGTGGGCACGCTGTCCGGCGACCCGGTGGGCGCCGCTCCGTACTCGGACCTGCCGGGTGTGCGGGAGGCGGCTCCGGCGTACCGTACGACGGCCGAACTCTCCGGTGGGCGGACGGCCGAGGTGCTCGTCCTGGACACCGCGCACGCGCGGGAGCGGATGCTGATGCGCGAGGACCTCGCCGGGACCTCACCGGGAGAGCTGTTCGACGCCGTCGCGCCGCCGAGGACCGCGCGGACCGGGGTGGTGCTGCCCGAGGGCAGTGAACGGGTGCTGTTCGACCTGCGGGTCCGCGACACCTCGTCGCCGGGCGGGAAGTCCCCGTCCGGTGCCGCGGCGGTGGTCGGCGTGCTGCTGGAGGACCGGTACGGCATCGGGTACCGGGTCGGGGTGGGGACCGTCCCCGTCGACGGCCGTACGCACGCCCTGTCCTTTCCCGTGTCGGCCGCCGGTGGACTGGCGGTGACGGGCTTCGAGATCGACAGCGGTGTGCCGGAGGGCCGTGCCGAGAAGCGTCTGGCCGCCCTGACCGGCCTCAGGACGGTCACCGCGGAGGGCGACCGGCGGCAGGTCACCGGCGCGGACCGGGTGCGCTGGCAGGCCGGGGTCGTCGTCACGGCGGCCGGCGAGGAGCGGACCGGCACGACTCCGGAGACGATGACGGGATCGGGTGCCTCACCGGCCTTCCGGTACGAGACCGGCCACGCCCCCGCGGCCGGCGGCTCCTACGGCGAGCAGGTCAGCACCCTCAGGGTCACCGCGGCCAGGCCCGCCGCCCCCGCGCTCAAGGCGGTGGCCACCGACGCGTATCTGAAGTACACGGGGGCGGAACCCGGCCAGGACGTCGACCTCACCCTGGCGGGCACCACGGTCCGGGTGACTCTGGTGACGTCGGTGCGGCAGATCCCGACCACGGGCGCCGGGGCCGGGGACGCCCCGGAGGAGTCGTCCACGAAGCCGGGCGGAAGCCTGCTGCTGGACCTCAGGGCGGTCTCGGAGGTGCTGGCCCACCGGGCGGGTGCCGCCCTCGCGCCCACGGAGTGGTGGCTGAGCACGGCACCGGGGGACGGTCCGCGGGTGGCGGCCGGGCTGCGCGCGCTGCCCGGCGCGGACGCCGCCCAGGTGCGGGTGCGCGACGAGACGGTGCGGGACCTGACGGATGATCCGCTGGGGGCGGGGCCGCAGTCCGCGCTGCTGGCGGTCGCCGTGGCCGCGGCGGCGCTGGCCGCGGTCGGCTTCGCCGTCGGTCTCGTGGGCTCGCAGCGTGAACGGACCGCGGAGTTCGCCGTCCTGCGGGCGCTGGGCGCCTCCCGCCGTGGGCTCGCCCGGATGCTGGCCGCCGAACAGGGCGTGCTGATCGCCCTCGCCCTGCTGATCGGGCTCGCCCTCGGAGCCGTACTGACCAGGGCCGTCGTCCCCCTGGTCGTACTGACCGGGCAGGCCGCCAGACCCGTACCGGACGTGCTGGTGCTGCTGCCGGCCGGGCAGGTCGCCGTACTGCTCGCCTCGGTCGCCGCCCTGCCGCTGCTGATCGTCGCGGCGGTCACACTGCGCCGCGCCGATCCTGCGGTGTCGCTGCGCCACCAGGGGGACAACTGACATGAACGCCGACAAGGTTTCGGCCGCCTGCGCCCCCTGGGTGCGCACCCGGCTGCGCACCGCACCCGGGATCTCCGCCGCGCTCGCGCTCCTGGTGGGCGTGACCGCGTTCCTCGCCGCCGCGCTCCCGCGCTCCGTCGACGCGTACGAGACGAGGGCGCTGCGCCACGACGTGACGAGCGCGTCCCCGGGCCGGAGCGTCCTGGAGGTGACGACACCGCCGCCCGCGCTCGGGCTGCCTCCCGCCGTCCGGGAACGCGCGATGCGGGAGGAGGTCCTGTCGTGGGCCCAGGGCGCACTCGTCAAGGCGCTTCCCGACCCCGTACGCGCCGACGTGCCCCACTCCTCGCACGGCGTGCACACCACGAAGCCCCTGCCCGCGAACGAACCCTGGCTGCCCCGTCCCGACGCGATGCCGCCCGAGCTGACCTACGCCGCCCCGTCGGCGCTCCCCGACCACAGCGTCCTGCGGGCCGGGCGGTGGCCGGTGGTACGGAGCACGGTGACGCTGGACACCCGGGAGGTGGAGGCGGCCGTCACCGAGGAGACGGCCGAGGAGCTGCGCATGAAGCCGGGCTCCACCGTCGCGGTGCCCACCCAGGGCGGTGAGCCGCTGATCGTACGCGTCACCGGCATCGTCGCCCCGCTCCACCCCGAGAGCGGCTACTGGGCGGTCGACCCGCTGCTCCGCGCGCCCTCCCTGATCAAGGACCCCCGGTCCTCCGCTCCCGTCTTCTACTGGCGCGCGACGCTGCTCCTGCCTCCGGACGCGGGCCCGGCGCTGCTCGCCACCACGGGTGAACCGGAGCTGTTCTGGCGCCTGGCACCGGACGTTTCGGAACTGACCGCGGCCGACGTGCCCGCGCTGGAGACCGGCATCGCCTCGGTGGAGACCGGGCCCGGGCTGCTGAAGCTGCGCGACCTCGCGGGGCCGAACACCACCCTCACCACCGACCTGGACGCCGTCCTCGGCGCCTACACCGCGATGCGCACCGCCATCCGTCCCGTCGTGACCGTCGCCGCCGTCGGTATCGGGGCGGTGGCCCTCGTCGTCCTGCTGATGACCGGCGGGCTGATCGGCGCTCGCCGTCACCACGAACTGGCCCTGCTGCGCTCCCGCGGCGGCTCGCTGCGCGGCATCGGGACCCGTCTCCTCGCCGAGACCGCGGTAGCCGTGCTGCCCGCGGCCGCGCTGGGACTGCTGCTCGCCGTCCTGCTCGTCGGCGAGGCCCGGTGGTGGCCGGCCGTAATGGGCGCTGCCGTGGTCGCCGGGGCGGTCTGCGTGGCGCTGCCGCTCCGCACGACGCTGCACCACCGCAGGCCGCTGCTGCACGGCGCCCGCGAGGACGTCGTCACCGCCGCGCCGTCCCGGCGGCGTACGGTCGCCGAAGTGACCGTGCTCGTCCTGGCCGTCGGCGCCGTCGTGGCGCTGCGCCGCCGCGGGACGACGGCCGGCTCGGGTACCGATCTGCTGGTCACGTCCGCCCCCGTCCTGGTCGGGCTGATCGCCGCCCTGGTCCTGGTGCGGCTCTACCCGCTGCCGCTGCGGCTGGCCGCGCGCCCGGCCGCACGGCTGCGCGGAGCGGTCGGCTTCCTGTCGCTGGCCCGGGCCGGCCGGTCGTCCGCGAGCGGGACCCTGCCGCTGCTGGCCCTGCTGATCGCCCTGAGCACTGCGGCGTTCGGCGGCTCCGTCATCGCCGGGATCGCCGACGCACGCGACGGGGCGGCGCTCCGGGCGGTCGGCGCGGACGCCCGGATCAGCGGGGAGGGCGGCTCGTCCCCGCTCTCCGAGGACGACGTCCGAAGGACACGCGCGGTGCCCGGGGTCGAGGACGTGGCGGCCGTACACATCGAGTACGGCACCCCGCTGGCGGCGTCCGTGGACGTCACGTCCGGGACGAAGCGGGCGACGCTGCTGGGGGTCGAGCCGGAGTCGTACGCGCGGCTGGCCCGGGCCGGCGGTCTGCCGGCGTTCCCCGCCGCCCGGATCGCGAAAGGCCCCGGCGGGGGCGAGGTGCTGCCCGCGGCCGTCTCACCGGCGCTCGCGGAGCGGCTCGGCGAGGGACCGCACACCGTCAGCTCGCAGGCCGGGGACATCAGGGTGCGGGTCGCCGCGGTCCTCGCCCGCACCTCGGCGGTGAGCGATGCCGAGTTCCTGGTCGTGGACTCCGCCTCGCTCGGCCGGCCGGCGCCCACGACACTGCTGGTGACGGGAGCGGCGCTCGACGGCCGGAAGCTGCGGGCCGCCGTGCGCACGGCAGGCCCGGAGTTCGACCTACGGCTGCGGTCGGCGGAGCGCGAGACGTTCGTGGACACCCCGATCCAGTCGGGTGCCGAGCGGATCTACGGTGCGGCGGTCGTCGCGGGCGCCGGTTACGCGCTGCTCGCCGTACTCCTGTCCCTGCTGCAGACCGCCCCGGAACGCCTCACCCTGCTGGCCCGGCTGCGCACCATGGGGCTCACCACCCGGCAGGGCCGGCGGCTGCTCGCCTCGGAGGCCATGCCGCAGGCACTCCTGGCCGCGGTCGGCGGGCTCCTCGTCGGCTGGGCGACCGTCGCCCTGCTGGCCCCCGGCATCGACCTGGCGGCGCTCGCGCTCGCCGGCGCGGATCCCGGGACACCGCGGTCCGCTTCGCTGCGCGCCGATACCGTCTCACTGGTCCTTCCGGCGCTCGGCGTGGTACTCCTCACCGCCGCCGTCGCCGGTGTGCAGGCGTGGTGGTCGGGCCGCCGTGGATCGATCAAGGAACTCAGGGCAGGAGACAGCCGATGACGTCGTCCGCGGAGACCACACTGGCGGAACTCGAACGGCGGGCCGCCGCGCGGCGCGACCGGCCGACGTACGGCCACGACGCGCTGATCACCTGCGACCGGCTGGTGCGCGTCTTCTCGGTGGACGGCGTGGAGGTGCAGGCCCTGCAGGGTCTCGACCTGCTCGTCGCCGAGGGGGAACTGATGGCCCTGGTCGGTGCCTCGGGCAGCGGGAAGTCGACCCTGATGAACATCCTGGCGGGCCTGGACGTGCCCACGGCGGGGTCGGCGAAGGTGGCCGGCGGGGACCTGCTCGCGATGGGCCCGAAGGAGCGCCTGCGCTACCGCCGCGACGTGGTGGGGTTCGTGTGGCAGCAGACCGCCCGTAACCTGCTGCCGTATCTGACCGCCGTCCAGAACATCACGCTGCCCATGCAGCTGCGCGGCGGCGGACGCGCCCGCGAACGGGCCGCGCGTGCCGAGTCGTTGCTGCGGATGCTGGAGGTCGCGGAGTGCCGCGACCGCCGCCCCGCCCAGATGTCGGGCGGCCAGCAGCAGCGGGTGGCGATCGCCGTGGCCCTGGCCAACAACCCGTCGGTGCTGCTCGCCGACGAGCCGACGGGTGAGCTGGACTCCGCCACGGGCGAGCAGGTGTTCGCCGCCTTCCGCCGCGCCAACGAGGAGCTCGGTACGACGATCGTGATCGTCACGCACGACCAGGCGGTGGCGAGCGAGGTGCGCCGTACGGTCGCCATCCGGGACGGCCGTACGTCCTCGGAGGTCCTGCGGCGCACCGAGGTGGACGCGGCGACGGGGCAGGAGTCCCAGGTGGCGCGGGAGTACGCGATGCTCGACCGGGCCGGACGGCTGCAGCTCCCCGCGGACTACACCGAGGCCCTGGGGATGGAGCACCGGGTGATGCTGGAGCTGGAGCAGGACCACATCGGGGTGTGGCCGGACGCGCCGCGGGAGTGACGGCCGGGCGACCCGGCGCTCCGGGGGGACGGGTGGGCGGACGGCCCCGGCGGCCGCAGGCCTCCGGCGGCCGGGCGGCCGGGCGGCCGGACGCTCAGAGCCTGTCGGGTGACCTGGGACCGTACAGCGGACGCGGTCCGGTGCGTGCGTTCCAAGGCGCCGGAAAGCCCTCGTAGCGGAGCTACATGGGCATTCCGGCAACGCGGGAAGCGTGCGCGCCGGGGCGTGGCCGCTCGGTCAGAGGTCACCCGACAGGCTCTCAGGCGGTCCCGACCGTCACGGCGAGGGTGCCGAGGCCGCCACCCGCGCCCCGCAGGGCGATCGAACCGTAGGGCGTGCGCAGCCGTAGCCAGGCTCCGGCGGTCAGCAGCGCGACCGGGAAGTCGGGTGCCCACCGCAGGAAACCGAGGGACTGCGCGGCGTGGACGGCGCGCAGCGGGAGCGGGGTGCCGCCGACCGTACGGGACCAGATGTCACGGCCGATGACGTCACGCTCCGTGCGCGTACGCCGGTCCTCGGGCAGGGCCGCGTCGCGGGCCCGGAACTCGGCCACCGCGTCGGCGAGCTCGGTGCGCAGGACCGGTGGGCCGGGCAGGCCCGGGTGCTCCCGCCAGCCGCCGCGCGGCGGCAGGACCCCGGCCCAGGGCGGACCGGTGACGGGCGCGGGCAGGGCGTCGAGCCCGGCCTCCCCGTCCGTGTCCAGGGCTTCGGGGTCCAGGGCTTCGAGGAGTTCGCCGGCCGAGACGGTGGCGTCGAAGTCGTGGACACCGGCCAGCCGGGCCGTGCGGATCGCCAGCACCTCGAACGACGGGGGCCGGCCGAAGACCGCCAGCGCGCCGCCGCCCGCCTGGAGGCGGACGGCGGCGGCCCGGTCGTAGTGGAGCAGCCGGCCGAGGAAGGCGGCGAGATCCGCCGCCTCCCTCGCGTCGGCGAACAGCAGCGACCGCACGGGCACCGTCATGCGGCAGCGGGCTCCTGGTCGAGGTACTCCTGGAGGAAGAGCTTCTCCTCGGCGGTGATCCGCCGGGGCCGCTCCGCTGCCAGGTCGTAGGGGACGACGATCGTCGACGCCCGTACGTAGACCTGTTCCGGGTCCTTGATCTCGTAGGCGATCGTCAGCGACGCGGCACCGATCTTCGTGACCCACGACTCGACGGTCACCGGTGCGTGCCGGTGGACCAGCGGACGTACGTAGTCGATCTCGTGCCGTGCCACGACGGACCCGCCGGCGAAGGACGGCGAGCCGTCCCCCGGCGCCAGCCGGAACATGAAGTCGATGCGCGCCTCCTCCAGGTAGCGGAGGAAGACCACGTTGTTCACGTGGCCGAAGGCGTCCATGTCCGACCAGCGCAGCGGGCAGCTGTAGAGGTGACGGGCCACGATCAGCCTCGCGTGAGCTTCTTGTACGTGGCGCGGTGCGGGCGGGCCGCGTCCGCGCCGAGGCGCTCGACCTTGTTCTTCTCGTACGACTCGAAGTTCCCCTCGAACCAGTACCAGGAGGAGTCGCCCTCGTACGCCAGGATGTGCGTGGCGACGCGGTCCAGGAACCAGCGGTCGTGGGAGATGACCACTGCGGCTCCCGGGAACTCCAGCAGCGCGTTCTCGAGCGAGGACAGCGTCTCGACGTCGAGGTCGTTGGTGGGCTCGTCGAGGAGCAGCAGGTTGCCGCCCTCCTTGAGCGTCAGCGCCAGGTTGAGGCGGTTGCGCTCACCGCCGGACAGGACGCCGGCCGGCTTCTGCTGGTCGGGGCCCTTGAAGCCGAACGCGGAGACGTAGGCCCGCGAGGGCATCTCGACCTGGCCCACGTTGATGTAGTCCAGCTCGTCCGACACGACGGCCCAGAGGGTCTTCTTGGGGTCGATGTTGGCGCGGGACTGGTCGACGTAGGAGATCTTGACCGTGTCGCCGACCTTGATCGAGCCGGAGTCGGGGGTCTCCAGGCCCTGGATCATCTTGAACAGCGTGGTCTTGCCCGCGCCGTTCGGGCCGATGACGCCGACGATGCCGTTGCGCGGCAGCGTGAACGACAGGTCGTCGATGAGGACCTTGTCGCCGAAGGCCTTGGAGAGGTTCTCCACCTCGACGACGATGGAACCGAGCCGCGGGCCCGGCGGGATCTGGATCTCCTCGAAGTCCAGCTTCCGCATCTTGTCCGCCTCGGCCGCCATCTCCTCGTAACGGGCGAGACGCGCCTTGGACTTGGTCTGCCGGCCCTTGGCGTTGGAGCGGACCCACTCCAGCTCTTCCTTGAGCCGCTTGGCGCGCTTCTCGTCCTTGCGGCCCTCGACCTTGAGGCGGGTGGCCTTCTTGTCGAGGTACGTGGAGTAGTTGCCCTCGTAGGGCAGGGCGCGGCCGCGGTCGAGCTCGAGGATCCACTCGGCGACGTTGTTCAGGAAGTACCGGTCGTGCGTGACGGCGACGACGGCGCCCGAGTACTTCGAGAGGTGCTGCTCCAGCCAGTTCACCGACTCGGCGTCGAGGTGGTTGGTGGGCTCGTCGAGGAGGAGCAGGTCCGGAGCTTCGATGAGCAGCTTGCAGAGCGCCACCCGGCGCTTCTCCCCACCGGAGAGGTTCACGACGGGCCAGTCACCGGGCGGGCAGCCCAGGGCGTCCATGGCCTGCTCCAGCTGGGCGTCGAGGTCCCACGCGTTGGCGTGGTCCAGGTCCTCCTGGAGCTTGCCCATCTCGTCCATGAGGGCGTCGGAGTAGTCGGTCGCCATGAGCTCGGCGACCTCGTTGAAGCGCTTGAGCTTGCCCATGATCTCGGCGGCGCCGTCCTGGACGTTCTCCAGGACGGTCTTGTTCTCGTCGAGCTCCGGCTCCTGCATGAGGATGCCGACGCTGAAGCCGGGGGACAGGAAGGCGTCGCCGTTGGACGGCTGCTCCAGGCCCGCCATGATCTTCAGCACCGTGGACTTACCGGCACCGTTGGGGCCCACCACACCGATCTTCGCACCGGGCAGGAAGTTCAGGGTGACGTCGTCGAGGATCACCTTGTCGCCATGCGCCTTGCGCGTCTTGCGCATGGTGTAGATGTACTCAGCCAAGAGAAACCGTCCGGCAGCAATAGAGGTGTGGGCAGATACACCCATCTTGCCTGACACCCGCGCCCGGACGGAAACCAGTACAACCTCCGGTCAGCACCGTCCCGCCGCGGGAAAGCGTCGGGCCCGGTACGGATGTCCGTACCGGGCCCTTCAGCGGGGCGGTCTCATGACGCGCCCGTGGTCATGCGCTCAGGCGTTGGCCTGCGGCTTCTTCCGGCGGAGGAAGAAGACCGCGCCGCCGCCGAGGACGACGAGAGCGATGGCCACACCGGCGATCACGGGGGTGGCGCTGGAGCCGCCCGTCGCGGCGAGGTCACCCTCGGCGCCGGTCGTGCCGGTGGTTCCGGTGGTGCCGGCGCCGGACGGTGCCGGCGTGGGCTGGTCGGAGCCGGTCTGCGTCTCGGTGTCGCCACCCGGCGCGGGGGTGCCGGCGGTCTTGCAGTCCAGGACGCCCTTGAAGTTCTTCTCGTAGCCGCCCGGGCCGGTGATCGTGAAGTCGTACGCCTGGTCCTCGCCGACCGGGATGGTCACCGTGCGGGTCCCGCCGGCCTCGATCGTGTTCTTCTTGCCGGCCAGCTCGAAGGTGAACGGCTCGTCACCCGTGTTGCTCGCGGTGATGTCCACGCCGCCCTTGGCGCAGTTCTTCTCCGCGGTGAGGGCGGGGACGGGGCCCGTCTTGGCCCAGGTGGCGGTGGCCGCGGCGGTGACGGCGGACTCGCTGGAGCCGGCCAGGATCATCGTCTGGCTCTTGATCAGCCCGGTGAAGACCCGGCCCACGGGGACCGAGGTCGTCGCCTGCACGCTCAGCGAGGCGTTGCCGTCCGCGGTGCCCGCGGGGACGTCGAAGTAGAGCGCCGCTCCGTCGGCGGCCTCGGTGACGGGCTTGCCGTCCTTGTCGGTGACCTTGACCCCGCTGGCGGCGGAGTCGACGGGCGGGGCCACGGACACCTGGTCCGCGTCCGTGTGGACGGTGATCGGACCGAGCCGCTCGCCGGCCTTGCCGGAGACGGCGGCGGGCTCCAGGGCGACGGACGCCTTGGGCTCGGCGACGTCCTCGGCCTTCTCCTCGAGCCAGTCGGCCAGCTTCTCGGCGTTCTCGTCCTTGGCCGTGACGTCGGCCTTGTCCGAGTAGCGCCAGATGGCGACCTGGGTGCCCGCGGCAGCGGTCTTCTCGGTGAGCGGGCCGGTCCCGGCCTCCTTCGCGAGCGCCGCGAAGTCGTCGATCTGCGGGTAGGAGTGCTGCAGGATCCAGCGGATCTTGCCCGCGTTCTCGTTCTTACCGAGCGAGGACTGGTCCCAGGGGGTCTCCTGGTACTTCGCGCCGTCCTTGGTCGGGGTGTGGAAGTCGATGCAGTACGTCTTGATCGTGCCGCCGCCGTCGACCTGCATCTCGAACAGGCCGGCGGGAAGCTGCTGGGGCTTCTTGCCGTCGCCGGTGTTGAGCAGCGCGTAGTCGTAGGCGTCCTTCTTCAGCCCGCCCAGGACGGCGGTCGCGCCGCCCTGGTGCTGGCTGGGCTCCTCCGCCGAAGCCGTCGTCGCACCGGCGAGGGTGCCGGCCGCCAGAAGGCCGGAGGCCATCACGGCGGCTGCCGCGCGGGCGAGGCCGTGGCGGTGACCTCCGCTCCGGCTCCGTATCGAATGCGCCGTCGTCGCCGAGGACGACGGGGCGGATGCTGAAGACGCTGAAAACACAGAATTCCCCTCCGGGCGAGACCTTCACGCGTGGTGTGCGTGTGGGAGGTGCCTCGCCAGCAAACTCAAGTGCCGCATGAGTACGGGGGAATCGTATGGAGCAGGCGGAGGAGAGTCCCCCGTCATGCCGTCAGATAACCATTCCGACTCGCAATCGTTATAGCCGACTTCGGCGCGCCCCCCTTGTTCAGGTCACCGACACCATTGCTTTGGCCTGTTTCTGACGATGCACCGGTTCCGTGAGTGCGGGCTCCGCCTTGGCCACCCGTCTGAACGCGGCGGTGCCTCTGCTCAGATCGTGTCCCACCGTCGTGGCCTCGACGTCCACGAACGTCTTCCACGCCCCGTCCCGTTCCTCCTCGCGCACCTTCAGACGGCCGTGGACGAGGAGGGGCTCCCCCACGGAGACCGAACCCGCCAGGTTCGACGCGAGCGTCCGCCAGGCCCAGACCGTGTAGAAACTCGTGCGCCCGTCGGCCCAGAGCTGCCTCTCGCGGTCCCAGCGCCTGGGCGTCACCGCCATACGGAAGCGTGCCGTCGGACCCGTCGCCGTATCCCGGAAATCCACCGGGGTGGCGGCATTGCCCACCAGCGTCACCCATGTCTCGTTCATTTCCCGTCCCCCGTGCCCATCGTGTCCGTTCGAACGGACCCGGTCCGCACCGGGTCCGCTCCGATGTCCTCCATGCTGGACGGGATAGCGGAATTCCGCCGGGCCTGTGGATTACCGGCCGGTTGTGGACAACTCCGTCACCGCCACGTACCGCTCCCGCACTTCCCGGTACCGGGCCAGTTCCGCGGCGACCGGGTCGAGGACCCTGGCCCGGCCGCAGCCCGCGGCCGCCTCGCGCAGCCGCCGCTCCGCCTCCTGCCCGTACCGGCGCGCGGGTCCGCGGGCGGCGGCGACGCAGGACCATTCCACGAGCGGCCCGCCGAGGACGCCGGCCAGCATGAGCAGGGCCGGGGTGACCAGACCGGGTTCGAGCACACCGACGATCTGGCCGAGCAGCCAGAGGCCGCCGAAGAGCTGAAGCAGCGACATGGAGGCCTGTGCCAGCACTGCCGCGGGCCACCAGGCGGGGCGGGGCGGCCGGCCGGCCCGGCCGCCGACCGGCCCCGCGGTGGACGTACCCGCCCGGCCGTCGGCCCCGGCCGCTCCCGGGGGCGCACCCTCTGCCGCGGCCTCGGCCGGACCGGCGGGCCGGCCCGCAGCCGTGGTCCTGCCCCTGCCCGCCGTTCGCGCGCTCCTGCCTCTGCCCGCTGACCCCGAGGTCGCCCCCGTACCCGCCGCGCCGCGTCCCCCGTCCCCGGTGCGTACCGTCCCCGGGCCCGCGGAAGACTCTGCACGTCCGGAGCCGTTCGCGCCCTCCGAGGCGGCCGGACCGGCACCCCGGCTCCCCGTACGGCCCCGGCTCCCCCCGCCGGACTGCGACCCGGCGTTCCGGGAGAGGGCGTCCAGTGCCTCCGGCAGCCCTCGCGCGCCGTTCACCGCCGCCTCGCGCACGGCCTGGGCCCACGGGGCGGGCAGTCCCTCGACCGCGTCGTCCGCCAGCATCCGCACGGCCTGCTCCACCCGCTGCCGGGCGGTGAGCTCCTCCTCCGCGGGCGGCGCGAGCACCTGCGCCATCAGGTCCAGGCCGCCGAGCTGCCGGGTGGACCGGTACCAGCGCCACAGCCGCAGCCACGGGGTCCCACAGGCCCGCCCGGCGTTCCTGCGCCACTCGCGCTCGGCCGCCTGTCCGGCCGCCGCCGCGCCGACGGCCTCCGCCAGCCGGTCGGTGAACTCCTCACGGGACCGCTCACCGAGTCCGGGACGCCCCTCGGCGACGTACACGGGCCGCAGCCGCGCGGCCGCCGCGTCCACGTCGGCGGAGAGCCGGAGCGCCGCCGCCGAGCGGTCCTGCACCAGCTTGCCCAGCAGTTCCCGCAGGTCGGCGAGGCCCTCACCGGTGAGGGCGGACAGGGACATGACCGTGGCGCCCGGCTCTCCGTGCTCCCCCACCGCCATGCCGTCCTCGTCGAGCAGCCTGCGCAGATCGTCCAGGACGAGATCGGCCGCCTCGCCGGGGAGCCGGTCGATCTGGTTGAGGACGACGAAGGTGACCTCCGCGTGCCCGGCCAGCGGGCGCAGATAGCGTTCGTGCAGGGTCGCGTCGGCGTACTTCTCCGGGTCGACGACCCAGATCACCGCATCGACCAGGGCCAGCACCCGGTCCACCTGGTCCCGGTGGCCGGTGGCGGCGGAGTCGTGGTCCGGGAGGTCCACGAGGACGAGTCCCCGCAGCGCCTCGTCGGCCTGCGCGCTGCCCGGGACCGGCCTGCGCCGCAGGCGGCCGGGGATGGCCAGCCGGTCCAGCAGCCCGGCGGCACCGTCCGTCCAGCTGCAGGCGATCGGCGCGGACGTCGTCGGCCGGCGCAGCCCGGTCTCGGAGATCTGCGCGCCCGCGAGCGCGTTGAAGAGCGTGGACTTCCCACTCCCGGTGGCCCCCGCGACGGCGACGACCGTGTGCCGGGAGGAGAGCCGGCGGCGGGCCGACGCCTCGTCGAGCACCCGCCCCGCCTCGGCGAGCGTGTCCCCCTCGAGCCTGGCGCGGGAGAGCCCGACCAGTTCGCGCAGCGCGTCGACCCTCGGCCCCAGGGCGCCGCCCGGCAGCCCGTACGCCTCGGCCTGGGGAGGGGCGTCGTCGCGGGTCGGCCGCTGTTCCGACCGGTCGTCCTCGGGCAGGGCCTCGGCGGCGCGCCGCGCGATGAGCCCGTCGTCCCAGCGCCACGCCTCGGCCGCCTCCGCCGCCTCGGCCTTTCCGCGCTCCGGTCCCGGCCCCTGGCCGCGATCCTTGTCCGTGAGGGCAGTCAACGCTGCCACCTCGCCTTCTGCAGTAGGGAGAGCGCGGCGATGAGTTCGGCCTGCGGCTCGGGGGCGATCTCCAGCGCGTCGAGCGGGGCGAGCCGCCGGTCGCGCTCACCGTGCAGGACCTGCTCCAGATAGCTGGTCAGCAATGCCCCGCCCTTGTCGCGCAGCCGCAACGCGCCGTGGGCGCCGATCCGTTCGGCGAGCTGCTCCCCGGCGCCACGGGCCCGGCGTCCCCCGAGCAGGGCGGCGGCCAGCAGCGCGGCGACCGTTTCGGCGTCGGGCGCGGCGTTGCGCTCCATCTGCCGCACCTCCTCTTCGGCCAGTTCCTCCAGGACGCGCCGCCAACGCCGTACGGCCATGGCGATCCGGCCCTGGACGTCCTCGGTCGGCCCCCATCCCCCGGCCTCCCGGCCCGCGCCCTCGAACCGGAAGTCACCCGCCGCGGGGTCCCGCCGCCAGGCGGTGCGGATCTGTTCGTCGGCGGCGGCGACGGCGCACTGGAGCAGTGCGGCGAGGCTCTCCACGAGGGCGTCCAGCAGTTCACCGGCCGTGCTGTAGAGCGGGTATCCGCGCCACCGGGTGCGGGCTCCACCGGCGAGTACGGCGCCGCTCTGCAACCGCCGGCGGACGCGGGACGACTCCTTCGTGTAGGCCTCCTCCACCACGCCGGTCAGCCGCACGGCCGCCGCGTACTGCGCGGCCACGGCCCCCGCGAGTTCGGGCAGCCGCATGTCGAGTGAGCCGATGACTCCCGACGCGGTGCGGCCCACGGCCTGCTGACGGGCCGCCGGGTCCTGCGCCCGGTGGGTGAGCCAGGCGCGCAGCGGGGCGACGGCCGTGGTGGGGAGCAGCCCGCTGCCGCCGCCCGCGGACTCGGGCAGTTCGGGGATGGTGAACCGGGGCACGTCGCCGAGTCCGGCCCGGGTGAGCAGCGCCGCGTACTGCCGTGACACCTCGGCGATCACCTGGTGCGGCACCCGGTCCAGAACGGTGACGAGGGAGGCGTCGTACTCCTTGGCGGTACGGAGCATGTGCCACGGGACCGCGTCGGCGTACCGGGAAGCGGTGGTGACCATGACCCACACGTCGGCCGCGCAGATGAGTTCGGCGGCCAGGACCCGGTTGCCCACGACGAGTGAGTCGATGTCGGGGGCGTCCAGGAGCGCGAGCCCCCGGGGCAGCGTCGCGGCGGTCTCCACGCGCAGTACGGTGCCGTCCTGGTCCCCGTCCGCCCCCAGGTGGTCCAGCCCGTCCGGGTCCGGGACCTGCCCCGGAGGAAGCCAGATCCGGGTCAGCTGGGGCAGGACCCGGACACCTGCGAACCAGTGGTGGTCGTCGGGGTGGCAGACGAGTACCGGCGTCCGCGTCGTCGGGCGCAGCACACCGGCCTCACTGACCCGGCAGCCCACGAGCGAGTTGACGAGCGTCGACTTGCCGGCACCGGTGGAACCGCCGATCACGGCGAGCACCGGCGCTTCGGGGTCCTTGAGGCGCGGAACGAGGTAGTCGTCGAGCTGGGCGAGCAGTTCGGTCCTGGTCTGCCGGGCCCGGGCGGCCCCCGGCAGCGGGAGGGGAAGACGCACGGCAGCGACACGGTCGCGCAGGGCGGAAAGTGCGTCGATGAGCTGGGGCCGTACATCCATGGTGACCACATGGGAAGAATGCCCAATTTTGAAGGCTTTTTGAAGCGTATAGCCCTCTCTGCGCGGCGGATCCACCCGGGGGACAGAGGGGACGAGCGGGGCGCAGGCATAACGAGTGCACAACACCCGGCGCCCGAGGCGCGAAAAGCGGTGCATGAAGCGCACCTAACTGCGATTATCGGTTCGCTTCACCGAACCTACACATCGTGCCACGCAGGTGAAGCAAGCGGGACGAGGCGATCTGAGCCCTATCCTTGTCCCGGCAAGGTCCCGGATGGCTCGATCCAGTGCCCTCCGGACCACAGAGGCCGACACCGGCCCCCGTAGCTCAGTGGATAGAGCAGGCGCCTTCTAAGCGCTTGGCCGCAGGTTCGAGTCCTGCCGGGGGCGCACATTCATGTAGGTCAGAGGCCAGTGGTCGCCTGAGAAGGCGTACGGGGCACTCTCGTACCCACTCGACGGCGATCCGGGAATCATCGCGGCCGCCACCGCCCCCCGCCGACCGCACGAGGCGCATGCCGGGCACCGGCCGCAGGTGCGGGCCCTGCGGGACCGCGGCGAGCACGACGCCGTCGGCGGGTGGGGCGAGGCGGAGGACGCCGGCGGATTCCGTCGCCTCGCCGCGGCCCCGACCGAGGTGCGACCCTGGGAAAGGGAGAGATTCCGGACGCCGGGCCGCGGAACGGATGCCGTCGCCCGCTTGGAGGCGAACCACTGTGCTGTTCACCGACCGCACGGACGCCGGACGGCAGCTCGCCGAGGCGCTGCGCCACCTGAGGCAGCGCGATCCCGTCGTCCTGGGACTGCCGCGTGGCGGCGTCCCGGTGGCGTACGAGGTGGCACGGGAGCTCGACGCCCCGCTGGATGTGGCCGTGGTCCGCAAGCTCGGGGTCCCCTACCACCCCGAGCTCGGCTTCGGCGCCATCGGTGAGGGCGGGGTCCGCGTCATCAGCGACGAGATCGTCCGCCACGCCGGGGTACGGGCGGAGGACCTCACCTCCGTCGAGCGGACCGAGGAGGCGGAACTCGTACGGCGTGCGCACGCCTACCGGGAGGGCCGCCCGCGTCTCCCGCTCACGGGCCGCGCGGTGGTCGTGGTGGACGACGGGATCGCCACCGGGGCGACCGCCAGAGCCGCCTGCCGGGTGGTACGGGCGCAGGGCGCCGCGTACGTCGTCCTCGCCGTACCGGTGGCCTCGCCCGACGCGGTCGCCCGGCTGCGGGACGACGTGGACGAGGTGGTGTGCCTGTCCACGCCGAACCTGTTCTCGGCCGTCGGGGAGTGGTACCGGGACTTCTCCCAGACCACCGACGAAGAGGTCGTCTCCCTGCTGGCCCGCGCCCGGAAGGGCGACGGCTTCCCGGCCGTGTCCGCCGAGGAGGTGGAGGTCGTCTCCGGCCCGACCGGCCTGGTCGGGGATCTCGCACTACCCGCGGACGCCGGGGCCGTCGTGGTGTTCGCCCACGGCTCCGGCAGCAGCCGTCACAGTCCGCGCAACCGCGCCGTGGCGTCCGCCCTGAACCGGGCGGGCCTGGGCACCCTCCTCCTCGATCTCCTCACGCCCGGCGAGGAGGCCGACCGCGCCAACGTCTTCGACATCGGCCTGCTCGCCGGACGGCTGGCGGACGCCACCCACTGGCTGCGGGGCCGGGTCTCCCTCCCGGTCGGCTCCTTCGGGGCGAGCACAGGGGCGGCGGCCGCGCTGCGGGCAGCCGCCGCGCCCGACTCGGGCGTCGGCGCCGTGGTCTCCCGAGGCGGGCGCCCCGACCTGGCCGGGGCGGACCTGTCCTTGGTACGGGCGCCGACGCTGCTCATCGTGGGCGGCGCCGACACCACGGTGATCGACCTCAACCGGCAGGCCCAGGCGGCGCTGTACTGCGAGAACCGGCTGGAGATCGTGCCGGGCGCCACCCACCTCTTCGAGGAGCCGGGCACCCTGGACCGGGTCGCCGACCTGGCGAGGGACTGGTTCACCGGTCATCTGGTGCGGCAGGCCGGGTAGGGCCGGCGCCGGACGCCTGCGACAGACCGGCGGGCGGCCGCGAGCCGGGCACCGCGGGCCGAAGCCCATGGCCTCCCGCGGTACTTCCGGCCCGGCGCCACACTCCCGCCGCCACCGTCAGCGGCCGGCCACCGCCCGCCCGTACGGAACGAGCCGGACCGGTCCGACCAGTCCGTACTTCTGCCGCTGCGCCACCCCGAAGACGGGCGCGTTGCTGACCCGCAGCCGGTTGAGGAGGGTCGTGGCGACCTCCACCTCGATGGTGTTGGCGCCCGCGCGCAGGTACGGACCGACGTCGTGGCCGTCAGCTGGTCCTGAGATCGCAGTATCCCGATGGCGTCGAGCAGGAAATCTACGGTTCCTCCTTGTGCATCACGCATTACGGGACGTTATGCACCGCACAGCTCACCAAGCCGGCCTCGGCCCCGACCGGCTGTCTTTCACCCGCACCCTTCGCATCGCCCGCCGACACGTCACCGACCAGGCGGCACTTCCTCCCTCTCGACTCAGCCGAGCCTTGACCCACACCGCCCGTGAGCTGCTGGAACGACTTCTCCCACCCCGCAGACAACGCTCCAACCCCCGCGTCATCAAACGCAAGATGAGTAACTGGCACCTCAAACGCACCCACCACCGCAACCCACCCCAACCACCCACCAGGGCAATCGCACTCGTCCCACCCACCAAAGCAACCGGCAGCCGCCAAACTGTCACCTGAAACACCGGTATCGGGCCTAAGGGCTGTTCCGGGGCGACGCGGCGCGTGCGTGCCACGTCGCCGGGCGGGCGGGACGTGCGGAGCACGCCCCGGGAGACTGCCGCGCAGACCGCTGCCCCGGCTGTCGCGGACAGCCGGGGCAGCGGTCTGCGCAGGGGCGGGAGCGCCCCGTACGTCCGGGTGGTCGACCTCGTCGGCCGGCCGGAGCGGTCACCGGGTCTCCGCCGGGCCGGCCGGTCCGGAGACCCGGTTCAGCCGATCTCGCCCTCGGTGCCCGGGGGTTCCTCGCGGGCGCCGTTCCTGAGCCGGTCGGCCTGTTCGATCGCCGTGGCGAGTTTCGCCACCGCGCTGTCCTCGGTGGCGGTCGCCAGCCTCCGTGCCCGGGAGGCCAGTGCGGCGAGGGACGGGGTACCCGGCAGGTCGCCGCCGCGCAGGGTGTCCGCGAAGTACGCGGCGACCGCGGCCACCTGGAGCCGGGGGCTGTCACCGCCCCAGAGCCTGCCGCCGAGCGCTCCGGTCTCCACCGACCCGGTCTCCTCGTGCGCCTCGCGGGTGCCGGGGTCCTGCCAGCGCACGGTAGCCGTCGCCACGTGGCCGGAGGCGCCCTCGCGCAGACGTACGGCGTAGAGCGCGGTCACCGTGTGGCCGGGGCCGACCTCGCCGCCGTCGACGCCGTCGTCGCGGAAGTCGTCGTCGGCCACCTTGCGGTTCTCGTAACCGATGAGCCGGAATCGCTGGACGGTCCTGCGGTCGAACGCCACCTGGGCCTTCGCGTCCCGGGCCCGCAGTTGGACGTGGGCGGGCAACTGGTCCACGAAGACCTTCCTGGCCTGGGTCTCGTCGCCGATGTAGGTGGTGTTTCCGTCGCCCCTGTCGGTGAGCCGCTCCATCAGCGCGTCACCGTAGTCGCTGCCGACCCCGACGCCGAAGAGTGTGATGCCGTACTCCTCGCGTGCGTCGCCGATCCGCTCCAGGATCGCGTCGGCGTCGGTCTCGCCGGTGTTGGCGAGGGCGTCGGAGAGCAGGACGACCCTGTTGGCGGCGCCCTTGCGGTGGCCCTTGACGGCCTCGTCGTAGCCCCGGGTGACGCCCGCCGCCACGTTCGTGGAGTCGGCGGGTTCCATCTCCTCGATGGCGTCCCGGACCTTGGTGCGGTTGCCCCGGAGGCGGGTCATCGGCAACCGGGTCTCGGCCTCGTCGCTGAAGGTGACCAGGGAGACGGAGTCGTCGTCGCGCAGTTCGTCGGCGAGGACGCCCAGCGACGTCCTCACCAGGTCGAGGCGGCCGGGTTCGGCCATCGATCCGGAGATGTCGACGACGAAGGTCAGTGCGGCGGGCGGGCGTTCGCCCGTCGCGGCGGCTTCCCCGGTGGCCAGTCCGACCCGTACCAGCGACCAGCCGGCGGCGCCGGTGCCGGGCCGTGCCCCGTCGACGCTCACCGAGAAGCCGTTGCCCTCCGGCCGCGCGTAGCCCTGGCGGAAACTGTTGACGAACTCCTCCGGGCGCACCGTGTCCGCCTCGGGCAGCCGGCCGTCGCCGAGGGTGCGGCGCGCGTATCCGTAGCTCGCGGTGTCCACGTCCAGCGCGAAGGTCGAGAGGTAGTCGGGCGGTGCCGCCTTCCGGGCGTCGCCCTCCCGCGCGCCGTCCTCCTTCTGCCGGGCGCCGCCGGGGGCGCCGGGGGCGGGCTGTCCGCTCACGGGGCCGCGTGCGCCGCCGCCTCGCGCGGTGGCGGATTCGTCGTTCGTCCCTCCCGCGCTGCATCCGGTGATCAGCATGCCCCCTGCCAGCAGCAGCGCCAGCGCGCCGCGGTGTGCCCTCGCCCTGCGTCCCATCCGTACCCCCCACGTCGTCGACATCTGTGTATGGGACGTACGGGAGGCCCGGAAGGAACGGACGAACGTGTTGCGGATCCGTCTCGATGCGGCAACGGCGCAGCACCGGCGCGGGGCATCGCCGTCAGGACACGATGTCCTTGCGGCCGAACCCCCGGAAGGCGAGGGCGAAGAGGATCAGGGCGTACGTCACCGAGACCGCGGCGCCCTTCACCATCCCGCCCCATTCGAGCTCCGGCTGGAGGGCGTCCGCCCAGGCGAACTGCCAGTGCGCGGGCAGGAACTCGCGCCAGGACCCGAGGGCGGTGACGGCGTCCAGGACGTTGCCGACGATGGTCAGCCCGACCGCGCCGCCGACCGCGCCCAGTGGTGCGTCGGTCTTGGTCGACAGCCAGAACGCGAGTCCGGCCGTGACCAGTTGGGAGACGAAGACGAAGGCGACGACGAGGGCGAGGCGCGGCACGGTGTCGGCAGTGCCGAGCGCGCCGCCGGTGGGCAGGCGCAGGGGTCCCCAGCCGTACGCGGCGGCTCCGGCGGCCAGGGCGACGAGCGGCAGCAGCACCATGGCCGCCAGGCTGAAGCCGAGCGCCACGACGAGCTTGCTCCACAGCAGCCGGGCGCGCGGGACGGGCGCCGCGAGCAGGTAGCGCAGCGAGGACCAGCTCGCCTCGGAGGCGACGGTGTCCCCGCAGAACAGGGCCACCGGCACCACCAGCAGGAAGCCGGCGGAGACGAACAGGCAGGTCGCCGCGAAGTTGGCGGCGGACTCCGTGGCGACGTCCATGAGGTTGATCCGCGAGCCCCCTCCCCCGCCGCCGCCCTCGCCGTCGGGGGTGCCGCCGATCGCGAAGGCGATGATCAGGACGAACGGCAGGGCGGCCAGTACTCCTCCCATGAGCAGGGTGCGGCGTCTGCGCAACTGGCGCATCGCCTCGACGCGCAGCGGAAGGGTGCGGCGGGGATGGTAGCCGGGGGCTTCGGCGAGGCTTCGGAGCTCGGTCGCGGCGCTCATGCGGGCTCTCCGTTGATGAGGGTGAGGAAGGCGTCCTCCAGGCGGCGGTGCGGGCCGACACCGGTCACCGGCACGTCGAGCCGCACCAGTTCGGCGACCAGTTGGGCGGCGGTGGCACCGTCGAGGCGGACGAGCAGCCCGTGGCCGCCGTCCACGCGGACGGCCGAGCCGATGCCGGGCAGCGCGGCCACCTTGTCCACGAGCGGTCCGGTGGCCTCCTCCGCGGTGGTGACGAGCAGCATGTCGCCGCTGCCGGTGATCTCGGCGACCGGGCCCGCCTGCACGAGCCTGCCGCGGTCCATGACCACCAGGTGGGTGCAGGACTGCTCGACCTCGGAGAGCAGGTGGCTGGAGACGATCACGGTGCGGCCGCCGGCCGCGTACCGGATCATCACGTCGCGCATCTCGCGGATCTGGGGCGGGTCGAGGCCGTTGGTCGGCTCGTCGAGGATGAGCAGGTCGGGCATGCCGAGCATGGCCTGGGCGATGGCGAGCCGTTGCCGCATGCCCTGGGAGTAGGTGCGGACCGCGCGGGCCAGGGCGTCGCCGAGTCCCGCGATCTCCAGCGCCTCGTCGAGGTGCGCGTCCCCGGGAGGCCGTCCGGTGGCCTGCCAGTACAGCTCCAGGTTGGCGCGGCCGGAGAGGTGCGGCAGGAAGCCGGCGCCCTCGACGAAGGAACCCACCCGGGACAGCACCGGTGCTCCGGGCCGGATGGCATGCCCGAAGACGCGGATCTCACCGGCGTCCGGGGTGATGAGGCCCATCAGCATGCGCAGTGTGGTGGTCTTGCCGGCTCCGTTGGGGCCGAGGAGTCCGAGGACCTGCCCCTTCTCGACCCGGAAGCCCAGCTCCCGAACCGCGTACCGGTCGGAGGCTTTGGAGTACTTCTTCGACAGGCCGGTGATCTGCAGCGGTACGCCGGTCAGCGACGGATCCGGCGCCGGGGTCGCGGTGCGGCGGCGTGCGGTGACCAGGAGTGCGGCGGCGACGACGAGCGCGGCGGCCGGGAGTCCCCAGGTCCACCAGGGCAGGGCGGCCGACGCGGTCTTCACGCCGGGTGCGGTGGGCACGGTCAGCGCCCCGCCGAGGGTGACTGTGTACGTCGCGGGCTCGGCGGGTGAGGCGTAGGCGAGGTCGGTCGCGGAGAGGACCAGACGGAGCCGGTGCCCTGCGTCGACCTCGTGGTCGACGGCGGGCAGGGCCAGCTCGACCGGCTTGCCCTGCTCGGCGGGGGTGATCCGGTAGGGGGAGACCAGCTGGGAGGGCAGCACCTGCCGCTTCCCGTCCGGGGAGACGTCGTAGACCTTGCCGAACAGCACCGCGTCGCCCCGGTCCGCCTTCACGTTCACGGTGACGGTGGGTGATCCGGTGACGCGTACGGAGCTGTCCAGCGGGGCGGACTCGAAGCTCGCGTACTGCCCGGGGAAGTCGAGGGAGAGCCCGACGCCGAGCGAGGACAGCTGGGAGAGCCCGCCCCCGACGCCGGGGAGGGCGGAGACGGACGGCGGGGCGGCGCCGGCGGGGTTGCGGAAGGTCTGGATGAGACCGTCCGGCGCTTTCCGTCCGCCGCCCTCGCCGCCGGTGGCCGCGTCCTGCCCGCCGCCCTGGCCGGGCTGCCGGTGGGCGCCGGTGAGGGGGATCTTCCGTCCGCCGCTGGTCAGCCCGGGGTACGAGTCGCTGCTCGCGCCGCGCTTCAGGGCGGCGCCGTCGGTGGAGTCGACACCGCCGGTCCGGGTCACGCGGAAGCCCGGCCCGGTGTCGGCGTCCTCGTGCTTCTTCAGGTACCGGTCGAACCAGTCACCGATCCGGTTCCGGACGCGGTCGGTCTCCATGTCCCCGCCGTCGTGCCCACCCGCGATCCAGTCGACCGACACGGGTGCCCCGTTGGCGCGGACGGCCTGGGCCATGGCGTCGGCCTGGCCGAGCGGGAAGAGGGAGTCGCTCTGTCCCTGCACGATGAGCGCGGGGACGTCGATGCGGTCGGCCACGGCGACGGGGGAACGTTCCGTCAGCAGTGCGCGGGCGGCGGCGTCCGGCTTCCCGGTGACGGCGACCCTCTCGTACATCGCGCAGAGCCGCTTCTCGAACTTCTGGCAGCCGCCGCCGGTGGTGACGAAGATTCCGGCCCAGAGCTTTTTGAACACCCCGTCGGGGAAGAGCGCGTCGGCCAGGTTCCAGTAGCTGATCACGGGAGCGACGGCGTCGACCCGTTTGTCGTACCCGGCGGCGAGCAGCGCCACCGCGCCGCCGTAGGAGGCCCCCGTGACGCCGACCCGCGGGTCGCCCTTCGCGTCGAGCCGCACCTCGGGCCGCTCGGCCAGCCAGTCGATGAGCCCGGAGACGTCCTTGACCTCCCTGTCCGGAGCGTTGAGCGAGATCTCCCCGGTGGTCTTCCCGAAACCGCGGGCCGACCAGGTGAGGACCGCGTACCCCTCGGCGGCCAGCTTCCTCGCCTGGGCGCGCACGTCGTCCTTGCTGCCGCCGAAGCCGTGGCCGATGAGGACGGCGGGCCTGGGCTCCGAGCCCCCGGTCGTGAAGTAGGAGGTGTCGACGGACACGCCGTTCGTCCGGATCATCCGGTCCTGGCGGTGCACGGCCGGCGCACCGTCGTCGGCGACGGCGGTCCAGGTACCCGCCCCCACGAGCACGGCGAGGGCGGCGGCGACCGCGGCCCACCGGCCGCGCGTTCGGGGCAGCCGGCGGCGCCACCGGGAAGTTGGGTTCTCCATGACTCGACCCTAAACGGAGTACACGTCCTCCCGGGGTGCCCCCGGGGTGAGGTCCGGGGCCTCCCTCAGAGGTAGGGTCCACCCGCCCCGTACTCCGGACGCGGTACGGGGGGCTGCGGTGCGTTCACCCCGGCCCGGCCAGGGGGGCGGACCTGAGTGCGCCCGGGTCGTACGGCGTCTCCCGCGGGAGCAGCGCGGTCGCCGCGTCGTCCTGGCCGGCCCGCACCCGTGCGTGGATCTCCCGGGCCAGCGGGGTGACGTCCCGTACGGAGACGGTCCACTCGTCGGCGTACCGGCGCGCGGCCTCACCGCTCAGGCCGAGCTGGAGGGAGCGGTACGGCAGCGGGTTCAGGTGCAGGTCCCGCTCCGGGTCCCACTGGACACGGGCCGGGGCACGGCGCAGGCTGCGTCGCCACGTGGTGCGGTCGGGGTGGACTCCGGCGGCGTAGTGGGACAGTTCGGCGTGCGCGAGCGCCCAGTCGAAGCCCTCGCGGGTGATCTCGATGGCCAGGACGGTCTCCTGGCCCTCCTTCGTCGCCCAGCCGCAGCGGTACATCATCCAGAGGAAGCTCGGTTTGACCCAGGTCATGCGGTCGCGTCTCCAGGCGGCGGGGAAGGCCTGGTCGCGGGCGGCCGGGAGGCCGATGGCGGGCGGATAGGCCTGGTAGACGGTGACCGTGGTGGCGGTGTGCCGGGCGCGTATCCGGTGGTGCGATGCGGTCATGGCGTACAGGATGGGCCGGGCCGCGCGCCCGTGGCCACGGGTTTTCCGCCGCGCGGCAGGTGCCGGGCCGGCTACGGGCGCCGGGCCGGCACCGGCCGGAGTCCAGGCCAGCGGGCGAGGGCGGCGCGGCGGAGGTCCGCCGCGAGGCCGCCGAGGCCCCGCAGGCCGGGCTGCTCCTCGGCCAGGGCGGCGACCACGCCGAGCCGGTGGACGAGCCGTCGGCGGGCGGTCGCCGTGCCCCACTCCCAGTCCTCGTCCGGAAGCCGGGCCAGGTGGTCGGCAGCGCCGCGCCGGGCGCGCGGGACCAGGGCGTCGCCGCGGATAAGCCAGCCCGCGCAGGCGTCGGCGAGGCCGGTGTCCGGGAGCGCGCGGCCGGTCGCGGCGTGCCAGGCCGTGCGGTACGCGGACTCCGCTCTCTCCAGCAGGGGCCCGGCCGCCCGGGTGACGCACCAGCAGGTCGGAAACCCGATGCGCAGGTAGGCGAGTTCCATCAGCCCGCTACCCAGGGACGCCTGCTCGAAGTCGATGAACCTGACCCCGTCGGGGGTGTGCAGGTCGTTGCCCGGGCACGGGTCGCCGTGGAGCAGCGCGGTCCCCTCCGCCCGGCCGAGCCGCTCGACGAGGGCGCGCAGTTCCTCCTCGGCGCGCGGTGCCGCCCGGACGCCGAGCTTCTCGGCCAGGGCGAGGAAGGAGGTGACGTCCGAGTCGGCCGGACCCTGCCACCGGGGCAGGGCTCCGGCGTCACCGGGGCCCGCGGTGGCGTGCAGCCGGGCGAGGGCAGCCGCGTACCCGACGGTCCAGCCGGCGGCGGGGCGGGCGTGGTCGAGGTGTTCGAGGACGACGACCCGTTCGGCGGGGTCGGTGGCGAGCAGCGCGGGCACGACGGGGGATCCGGAGGCCCGGGCCGCGATGCGCAGCGCGGCCACCTCGCGCTCGTACCGCTCGTCGGCTCCGGGGCCCGCCACCAGCTGTTTCAGGACGGCCGGCCCGCCGGCCAGCTCGATGCGCCAGACGTGGGAGCGAGGGCTGCTCTCCAACTGGGCGGGGTGCGCGGGTGGCCCCAGCCGGGCGCTGAGAACCGTGCCGAACGGGAGCCGCGACGCCGTCACCATGCGGTGAGTCTCGCACCCGGACCGGCCGGTGGTCGCCGCCTTTTCCGAAGGCGGCGACCACCGGGGGCCGGGCGTTGTGGGCCTCAGTGGTTGCGGGGGAAGCCCAGGTCGACGGATGACGGGGCGTCGGCCGGGTCCGGCCAGCGGGTCGTGACGACCTTGCCGCGGGTGTAGAAGTGCACCCCGTCGTTGCCGTAGATGTGGTGGTCGCCGAAGAGGGAGTCCTTCCAGCCGCCGAAGGAGTGGTAGCCCACCGGTACCGGGATCGGGACGTTGACGCCGACCATGCCCGCTTCGATCTCCAGCTGGAAGCGCCGGGCGGCGCCGCCGTCGCGGGTGAAGATCGCGGTGCCGTTGCCGAACGGCGAGGCGTTCATGAGGGCGACGCCCTCCTCGTACGTGTCGACGCGCAGGACGCACAGGACCGGCCCGAAGATCTCGTCCCGGTAGGCGTCGGAGTCCGTGGAGACGTGGTCGAGGAGGGAGAGGCCGATCCAGTGGCCGTCCTCGAAGCCCTCGACCGTGTGGCCGGTGCCGTCCAGGACGACCTCGGCGCCCTGGGCGGCGGCGCCGGTGACGTAGGAGGCGACCTTGTCGCGGTGGGCGGCGGTGATCAGGGGGCCCATCTCGGAAGCGGGGTCGGTACCGGGGCCGATCCTGATCTTCTCGGCGCGCTCCTTGATGCGGGCCACGAGGTCGTCTCCGACCGCGCCGACGGCGACGACGGCGGAGATGGCCATGCAGCGCTCCCCGGCGCTGCCGTACGCGGCGGAGACGGCGGCGTCCGCCGCCGCGTCCAGGTCGGCGTCCGGGAGGACCAGCATGTGGTTCTTCGCCCCGCCCAGCGCCTGGACGCGCTTGCCGTTCGCGGAGGCCGTCGCGTGGATGTGACGGGCGATCGGGGTGGAACCGACGAAGGAAACGGCGGCGACGTCGGGGTGGGCGAGGAGCGCGTCGACGGCGACCCTGTCGCCGTGCAGGACGTTGAGCACGCCGTCGGGCAGGCCGGCCTCGGCGGCCAGCTCGGCCAGCAGGTTGGCGGCCGACGGGTCCTTCTCGCTGGGCTTGAGCACGAAGGTGTTCCCGCAGGCGACGGCCAGCGGGAACATCCACATCGGCACCATGGCCGGGAAGTTGAACGGCGTGATGCCCGCGACGACACCGATCGGCTGGCGGATCGAGGAGACGTCGACCCGGCTGGAGACCTCGGTGGACAGCTCGCCCTTGAGCTGGGTGGTGATCCCGCAGGCCAGCTCGACGATCTCCAGCCCGCGGGCGACCTCGCCGAGGGCGTCGGAGTGCACCTTGCCGTGCTCGGCGGTGATGAGGGCGGCGATCTCGTCGCGGTGTGCGTCGAGCAGGGCGCGGTAGCGGAAGAGGACCGCGGTACGGGCGGACAGCGAGGAGGTGCCCCACGTGGCGAAGGCGCTCTTCGCGGCGGCGACCGCGGTGTCGACCTCCTCGGCGGAGGCGAGCGCGACCTGGGTGGTGACGGCGCCGGTCGCCGGGTCGGTGACCGGGCCGTAGGTACCCGACGTGCCCTCGACGGCCTTGCCACCGATCCAGTGGTTGACGGTCTTCATGACGGGATGCTCCTTCAGAGGTGGCGGCGTCGGGCTGCGATCTGCCGGTCGTACTCCTTGCGTGCCTCGGCCGCCGACGGGCGGGTCGCGGTCTCGGCCACGGGAACATCCCACCACGCCTGTGCGGGAGGGGGGCCCGACACTGTGTCTGGCGTTTCGGTCTCCACGTAGACACAAGTGGGGCGGTCCGCGCCGCGCGCCTCGGCCAGGGACGCGCGCAGGCCGGCCACGGACTTCGCCCGCAGCACCCGCATGCCGAGGGAGGCCGCGTTCGCCGCCAGATCCACCGGGAGCGGGAAGCCGGTGTAGCCGCCGTCCGCGTCCCGGTAGCGGTAGCCCGTGCCGAAGCGTTCGGCGCCGACGGACTCGGAGAGGCCTCCGATGGACGCGTACCCGTGGTTCTGCAGGATGACGAGCTTGAGGGGGAGGCCCTCCTGCACGGCCGTGACGATCTCGGTGGGGTTCATCAGGTACGTGCCGTCGCCGACGAGGGCCCAGACGGGCCGGCCGGGCGCGGCGAGCTGCACGCCGATGGCGGCCGGGATCTCGTATCCCATGCAGGAGTAGCCGTACTCGACGTGGTACTGGCGCGGGGAGCGGGCCCGCCACAGTTTGTGGAGGTCACCGGGGAGCGAGCCGGCCGCGTTGATCAGGATGTCGTCCTCGGTGACCAGGGCGTCGAGCAGGCCGAGGACCTGGGCCTGCGTGGGGCGGGCGTCCGGATCGGGGGTGGCGTAGGCGGCGTCGACGCGCTGCTCCCAGCGTTCCTTCGCACCGGTGTACTCGGTCTCGTAGGCGGGGTCGACGCGGTGACCGCGTGCGTGCAGGGCGGCGCCGAGCGCTTCGAGGCCGGTGCGGGCGTCCGCGACGAGGGGAAGGGCGGCGAGCTTGTGGGCGTCGAAGCCGGTGATGGTGAGGTTGAGGAAGCGGACCCCCGGACGGGCGAAGAGGGTGCCGGAGGCGGTGGTGAAGTCGGTGTAACGGGTGCCGATCCCGATGACGAGGTCGGCGTCGCGAGCGAGGGCGTCGGCCGTCGCGGTGCCGGTGTGGCCGATGCCGCCGACGTCGGCGGGGTGGTCGTGACGCAGGGAGCCCTTGCCCGCCTGGGTGGAGGCGACGGGGATGCGGGTGGCGGCGGCGAAGGCGGCGAGGGCCTCCTCGGCGGCGCTGTGGTGGACACCGCCGCCCGCGACGATCAGGGGCCGGCGGGCGCCGCGCACCGCCCGTACGGCCTGCTCCAGTTCGTCCGGGTCGGGGGCGGGCCTGCGCACGTGCCAGACGCGCTCGGCGAAGAACTCGGCCGGCCAGTCGTACGCCTCGGCCTGGACGTCCTGGGGCAGCGCGAGCGTGACGGCGCCCGTGCCGGCCGGGTCGGCGAGGGTCCGCATCGCCTGCAGGGCCGCCGGGATCAGGGCCTCGGGGCGGGTGACGCGGTCGAAGTAGCGGGAGACGGGCCGCAGGCAGTCGTTGACGGAGACGTCGCCGGCGGAGGGTACTTCGAGCTGCTGGAGCACGGGGTCGGCGGGGCGGGTCGCGAAGGTGTCGCCGGGCAGGAGCAGGACGGGCAGGTGGTTGACGGTGGCGAGGGCCGCGCCGGTGACGAGGTTGGTGGCGCCGGGGCCGATGGAGGTGGTCACGGCCTGCGCGGAGAGCCGGCCGGACTGGCGGGCGAATCCGACGGCCGCGTGCACCATGGCCTGTTCGTTGCGGCCCTGGAGGAAGGGCATCGCGGGGCCGGACTCGACGAGCGCCTGCCCCACGCCCGCGACGTTGCCGTGGCCGAAGATGCCCCAGGTGGCGTTGATCAGCCGTCGGCGCCGGCCGTCGCGCTCGGTGTACTGCCGGGTGAGGAAGGCGATCAGCGCCTGGGCGGTGGTGAGCCTGCGGGTGGTGGTACGGGACGTGGTCACCGGCCGGCCTCCCGGTCGTACAGCGGGAGCCGTGGGTCGACCGGCTGGGCGGGCCATGTGTCGCGGATCCAGCGATGGCCGGGGTGGTCCTGGATCAGCCACGCGCGTTGCTCGCCGGGGCCCGCCATCACGTTCAGGTAGTACAGGGTGCGGCCGGGCGGGGCGATGGAAGGGCCGTGCCAGCCGTCGGGGACGAGGACGGCGTCGCCGGTGGCGACCTCGGCGAGGACGTCCGTGCCGCCCGCGCGGGACGGGGAGACCCGGTGGTATCCGAGGCCGTCGCCCTCGACCTCGAAGTAGTAGATCTCCTCGAGTTCGCACTCGACGCCGGGACGGTGCTCGTCGTGCTTGTGCGGGGGGTACGAGGACCAGTTGCCGCCGGGGGTGAGGACCTCGACGGCGATGAGCCGGTCGCACGCGAAGGTGTCGGCGGCGGCGAAGTTGTTGACCTGCCGCGAGCAGGTGCCGGCACCCCTGAGTTCGACCGGTACCTCCGGCGCGGGGCCGTAGCGAGCGGGGAGTCGTCGCTCGCACTTCGCTCCTGCCAGGGCGAAGCGGCCTCCTGCGCCGGAGGCGATCTGTGCGCGGGCGTCACGCGGAAGATAGGCAAAATCGGTCACTGCGCCGAACGGGCTCTCCCTGCCCCGCAGTTCAAAGATCTCACTTGCGGTCCGCACCGTACAGCCACCGGTCAACGGCAGGACGATCCATTCGCTCTCCCCGGTGACCAGGGTGTGAACACCACCCGGTTCGAGCTCCAGTACCCGCAGGCTCGACCGGTCCCAGCCGGCCGTCTCCGGCCCGATGTCGAGGGAGTACGGGGCGTTCGCCGTGTCCCCGGCCCGCAGGTGGTACCGCTGCTGCTCCTCGCGCGTCGTCATGACCGCATCCCTACCCCTTCGCCCGGCGGGTTCCCCTCACAACAGCCCCACGGCGGTGTCGACCGCCGCCGCCACGTCCCCGCCGGCCGGGTAGAGCAGGGAACGCCCGACGACCAGGCCCCGCACCGTCGGCAGCCGCAGAGCGCCGCGCCACTTCTCGTACGCCCCGTCCAGATCGCCCTTGACCTCGCCGCCGAGCAGGACCGTGGGCAGGGTCGAGGCGCGCAGCACCCGTTCCATGGCGTCGGGGTCCTCCGTCACGGGGACCTTGAGCCAGGTGTAGGCGGAGGTGCCGCCCAGCCCCGAGGCGATGGCGATGGAGGCCGTGACGGCGGCGGCCCCGAGGTCGGTGCGGAGCCCGTCGCCGGTGCGGCGGCAGAGGAACGGCTCGATGAAGACGGGCAGCCGGTGATCGGCCATCGCGTTCACGGTGCGGGCGGCGGTGTGCAGGGTCTCCAGGGAGGCGGGGTCCTCGTGGTCGATCCGCAGCAGCATCTTGCCCGCGTCGAAGTTCTGCCTGGCCAGGTCGATGGGGCGGTGGCCGGTGAAGCGGTCGTCGAGTTCGAAGGCGGCTCCGGCGAGCCCGCCGCGGTTCATGGAGCCGATGACGACCTTGTCCTCCAGGGCGCCGAGGAGGAGCAGGTCCTCCAGGACGTCGGCTGCGGCCAGCACGCCGTCGACACCGGGGCGGGAGAGGGCGATACAGAGGCGTTCCAGCAGCTCGAAGCGGTCGGCCATGGCCGTCTCGTCCTCGCCGACGGCCAGGGCGCCGCGGGCCGGATGGTCCGCGGCGATGATCATCAGGCGGCCGGTGGGGCCGAGGAGGGGGCGTCTGCTGCGGGCGGCGGCGGCCTCGGCGACCGCCTCCGGGCGGTGCGCCCGGAGCCGGACGAGGTCGGCGACGCCCGATGCGGCGGGCGGGGTCACGGGGCGGCCCCGGGGGCTTCCGCGGCCGGGGCGGCCGAGGGCACGGCCCCGTCGGCGAGGGCCTGTTCGACCTCGTGCGGGAACGGCATCGCGGACGAGCAGGCGAGGCGGGAGGCGACGATGGCGCCCGCCGCGTTCGCGTAGCGCACCGTGCGTGCGGTGTCCCATCCGGCGAGCAGGCCGTGGCAGAGGGCGCCGCCGAACGCGTCGCCCGCGCCGAGACCGTTGACGACGTCCACGGGCAGGGGCGGGACCTCGGCGGTGGTGCCGTCGCGGTGGAGGGCGAGCACGCCCGCGGGGCCCTGCTTGACGACGGCGAGTTCGACCCCGGCGGCCAGCAGGGCGCGGGCGGCCGCGTGCGGATCGCGTTCACCGGTGGCGATCTCGCACTCGTCGACGTTCCCCACGGCGATCGTGGCGTGGGCGAGCGCCTCGCGGTACCGGGCGCGGGCGACGGAACCGTGGTCCCCCTCCTCCCAGAACATCGGACGCCAGTCGAGGTCGAAGACCGTGGCGGGTCCGGGCGGCGGCCCGGGTGCCGCGGCGCGGGCCCGGAGCGCGGCGAGGGTGGCGGAGCGGCTGGGCTCGGCGCACAGCCCGGTTCCGGTCATCCAGAAGACGCGGGCGGCACGCACCGCGTCGAGGTCCAGTTCGCCGGCGTGGATCTCCAGATCGGGGGCCTTGGGCTGCCGGTAGAAGTAGAGCGGGAAGTCGTCCGGCGGGAAGATCTCGCAGAAGGTGACGGGGGTGGGGCTGCCCGCCACCTCGCTCGCCCAGCGGGCGTCCACGCCGAACGCCCCGAGTTCCTGACGGAGGTAGTCCCCGAAGGGGTCCCGGCCGGTCCGCGTGATCACGGCCGTGCGCCGCCCGAGCCGCGCGGCGGCCACCGCGACGTTGGACGGCGAGCCGCCGAGGAACTTTCCGAAGGTCTCGACCCGGGCCAGCGGAACACCGGTCTGCAGCGGGTAGATGTCCACCCCGATCCGCCCCATGGTGATCACGTCGTACGGCTCAGGCATACGCATCCCTTCGGTCCGCGTCTCGGTCGCGGCCGGGCGGCTGGTCCCAGGTCTAGCCCTCGCCCCGCACCCTGTCAACACTATGTCCGGACATGCGGACGGTGCCTTGACACCCGATTTCCGGCCCTGAAAGGTGGGCGACATGACCTCCTCCGCACCCGGCCCGGCCCGCATCCGCATCGGTTCGGCACCCGACTCCTGGGGGGTGTGGTTCCCCGACGACCCGCGGCAGGTGCCCTGGGAACGCTTCCTCGACGAGGTCTCCGAGGCGGGGTACGAGTGGATCGAACTCGGCCCGTACGGCTATCTGCCCACCGACCCCGCCCGGCTCGCGGACGAGACCGCCCGCCGCGGCCTCACCGTCTCCGCGGGCACCGTCTTCACCGGACTGCACCACGGCCCGGACGTCTGGGACAGCACCTGGGCACATGTCGCCGGCATCGCGGCACTCACCCGGGCGATGGGCGCCGAACACCTGGTCGTCATCCCGTCGTTCTGGCGGGACGACAAGACGGGCGCGGTCCTGGAGGACCGCACGCTCACGGCGGCCCAGTGGCGTGACCTCACCGCCCAGACGGAGCGGCTGGGACATGAGGTGCGGGAGCGCTACGGGCTGCGGATCGTCGTGCACCCGCACGCCGACACGCACATCGACAGCGAGGAGAACGTCAGCCGCTTCCTCGACGCGACCGACCCCGACCTGGTCTCCCTCTGCCTGGACACCGGCCACTACGCGTACTGCGGCGGGGACAGCGTGAAGCTCATCGAGACGTACGGCGAACGCATCGGCTATCTGCACCTCAAGCAGGTGGACCCGGTGATCCTGGCCGATGTCGTGGCGAACGAGGTGCCGTTCGGGCCCGCGGTGGCGCGCGGGGTGATGTGCGAGCCACCGGGCGGCGTGCCCGCGCTGGAACCCGTACTGGACGCGGCGCGTGCCCTCGGCACCGATCTCTTCGCGATCGTGGAGCAGGACATGTACCCGTGCCCCCCGGACAAACCGCTGCCCATCGCCCGCCGCACCCGCGAGTTCCTCCGGATCTGCGGCCCGGCACGGCCCGCGATCTGATCCCGCCGGCCACGACGGTCAGGGGGCGGCAGCGGCAGCAGGGCGCACGGGGTGTCGGGGCGTCTGGGCAACGGGGCCGGCGACCGAGCATCAGCTCACTGCGCCATGGACCCCAGCGGTCCTCGGCCCCTCCAGCTGAGCAGCCACCGCGGCTCGTGCGGTCACCCGCAGACCTGATCATGTCGCACGAGGGCGCCGAACGGGCCACGTACGTCCGCGAGTCGAAGACGGTGATCCACCGCTACCTGGAGCCGCCGGCCGCCGGGCGGACCACGGAAGGCGCGTCACGGGACATCCATACCCCCTAGGGGTATAGTGGTCGGCGTACGGGGGCACCCATCCCGGATACCCCCGCACGTCAGTCCCAGTGTGCTCGCGAAGAGGAGAACGCCATGACCGCCGAGACCCAGACCCCCCAGGCCGCCGGCTCCTGCTGCTCGCCCGACGGCTCCTGCGGCGACGAGGCGTCCGGCGCCACGACCGGCGCGGTCACCACGGTGTACGAGGTGAAGGGCATGACCTGCGGCCACTGCGAAGGGGCCGTCTCCGAGGAGATCTCCGGACTCGAAGGGGTCACCTCGGTGAAGGCCGAGGCCTCGACCGGGCGGGTGACCGTCGCGTCCGCCGCCCCCCTGGCGGAGGACGCCGTACGCGCCGCCGTCGACGAGGCCGGTTACGAGCTGATCGGCCTCGCCTGAGCAACCGCCCCGCGGGACGGCCCGCCGCCCGGACACCCCGACGCGCAAAGACCCCACCCCCGCACCGCCCCGCCGGGCCGGCTCCCCGCCGCAGACGCGACCAGGGGAGCCGGCCCGACGTGTTGGTGAAGATATCAAGGTGGCGACTGCCCCCGACCGGCCGTCACGGCGTACGCTGTCAGCCATCGGAAGCAACCTCTTCCAGGCCTTCGGTTCCTTCGTGGCTGCTCCGCTCCGCGCCGCATCCGGGCTGCTCAGCTCGGTGAACGCGGGTGCGGCCACGGCGTTTCCGCCGGCCTCGGCCGTAACGGTCGACCGGGGGTTGTACACCTTCACATGATGCACACAAAGAGACTTAGATCACACCGATTCGAGGGTAACCATCTGATGGGTTGGTGAGTCTAAGAGTGCGATGCCAAGGATGTCTTGGGGGACGTCCGACGGAGTGTCTTGGGGGACGCTCCGGGCAAGCGTTGGCCGGGGCACGTGCACCGGGGAGCTTTGAGCGGCCCTCCCGTGCGTACGTACCCCGGCGGACCGCACAGCAGGACAGAACTGAACAGCACCACCGCAAGGACGACGGGAGCCACGGCTCCCGGCAGACGCCCGGCCGGATCCCGTGGGGGGAATCCGCTCCGGGACATGGGAAGCGCCCCGTCCGTCGACCCGTGGGGGGATCGGCGGCGGGGCGTTTCTCGCGCTCGTGGAGCACCGCACATGCCGGACGCCGCAGCGCACCAGCCGGTGGAGCACCCGGGAACCCCAGGTCCCCGGGTCCCGATCCCGCCCGGGACTTCACCCGGAACGCCGAATCGCCCCGGACACCGCACCCTGCTGGACAGGGGGCGGCACGCGGGGCGAAGGCCGCGGGCCGGAAAGGCGACCCGGATACTACGGCGGTTCTACGGGACCGGCCTCGACGGACCGGTCCCCGTGACGCGTTCCCGGTGACCCGCTGTCAGCCACCAGGTCCCGGCGGACCCGGCGTCAGCGGCTCTCGGCCGGGACGAAGTCCCGCAGGACCTCACCGGTGTAGATCTGGCGCGGGCGGCCGATGCGCGATCCCGGCTCCTTGATCATCTCGTGCCACTGGGCGATCCAGCCGGGAAGCCGGCCGAGCGCGAAGAGCACGGTGAACATCTCGGTCGGGAAGCCCATGGCGCGGTAGATCAGCCCCGTGTAGAAGTCCACGTTGGGGTAGAGGTTGCGCGAGACGAAGTACTCGTCGGAGAGCGCGTGCTCCTCCAGCTTGAGGGCGATGTCGAGCAGCTCGTCCGACTTGCCGAGCGACGACAGCACGTCGTGGGCCGCGGCCTTGATGATCTTGGCGCGCGGGTCGAAGGACTTGTACACCCGGTGGCCGAAGCCCATCAGGCGGACGCCGTCCTCCTTGTTCTTCACCTTCTGGATGAAGGAGTCGACGTCGCCGCCGTTGGCCTGGATGCCCTCGAGCATCTCCAGCACCGACTGGTTGGCGCCACCGTGCAGCGGGCCCCACAGGGCCGAGATGCCGGCGGAGATCGACGCGAACATGTTCGCCTGCGAGGAGCCGACCAGACGCACGGTGGAGGTCGAACAGTTCTGCTCGTGGTCCGCGTGCAGGATGAGCAGCTTCTCGAGCGCCGCGACGACGACCGGGTCCGGCACGTACTCCTGGGCCGGCACGGAGAACGTCATGCGCAGGAAGTTCTCGACGTAGCCGAGGTCGTTGCGCGGGTAGACGAACGGGTGGCCGATCGACTTCTTGTAGGCGTACGCCGCGATCGTCGGGAGCTTGGCCAGCAGACGGATCGTCGAGAGGTGGCGCTGCTCCTCGTCGAACGGGTTGTGGCTGTCCTGGTAGAAGGTGGACAGCGCGCTGACGACCGAGGAGAGCATGGCCATCGGGTGGGCGTCACGCGGGAAGCCGTCGAAGAAACGCTTGACGTCCTCGTGCAGCAGCGTGTGCCGGGTGATCTCGTTCTTGAAGGCCGACAGCTCGTCGACCTTGGGAAGCTCGCCGTTGATCAGCGTGTAGGCGACCTCGAGGAACGTCGAGCTCTCCGCGAGCTGCTCGATCGGGTAGCCGCGGTAGCGCAGGATGCCCTGCTCGCCGTCGAGGTAGGTGATGGCGGATTTGTACGCGGCTGTGTTGCCGTATCCGCTGTCCAGCGTGACCAGGCCCGTGTTGGCCCGGAGCTTCCCGATGTCGAAGCCCCTGTCGCCGACGGTGCTGTCGATCACCGGGTAGGTGTACTCGTCATCGCCGTACCGCAGTACTACAGCGTTGTTGGTGTGCTCGCTCACGTCATCCCTCACCGACGTAGTGCCTCTTCTTCGAGGTGCCCTGACTGTTCTCCACCCTCCCCCATTCGGCTCAGGAGAGTGCACTCGGGGTCGTCCATTGGACCTACTGGCGGCACTGAGTGCCGCCAACTTACTCATCCTGCCCCCTGTCCCCCGGTTCCGGAAGGGCTCAGTGATGTTTCCCACCGTTTTGATCGATCATTTTGCCGAGAAGTCTTCCAGCGGTCCTCCGCGCAGCCGGAAATCCAGAGCCGTGCAGCGTCTGCCTGCGGAAACCGTGCGGACCGCCTGCCCGACGGCCTTGCGGGAACCGACGAGTACGACGAGCTTCTTCGCCCTGGTCACGGCCGTGTACAGCAGGTTTCGCTGGAGCATCATCCAGGCGCTGGTGGTGACGGGGATGACGACCGCCGGGTACTCACTGCCCTGGGAGCGGTGGATCGTCATGGCGTAGGCATGGGCCAGCTCGTCGAGTTCGTCGAAGTCGTAGGCGATCTCCTCGTCCTCGTCCGTGCGGACCGTCAGCTTCTGTTCGTCCGTGTCGAGGGCGGTGACGACGCCGACCGTGCCGTTGAAGACGCCGTTCTCCCCTTTCTCGTAGTTGTTGCGGATCTGGGTGACCTTGTCGCCGACCCGGAAGACCCGGCCCCCGAACCGCTTCTCGGGCAGATCGGGACGGCCGGGGGTGATGGCCTGCTGGAGCAGGCCGTTGAGGTGTCCGGCACCGGCCGGCCCCCGGTGCATCGGGGCGAGGACCTGCACGTCACGGCGGGCGTCCAGCCCGAACTTGGCGGGGATGCGGCGGGCCGCGACATCCACGGCGAGCACTCCGGCGTCCTCCGTCTCGTCCGCCACGAAGAGGAAGAAGTCGCTCAGCCCCTGGGTGAGCGGGGGCACCCCGGAGTTGATCCGGTGGGCGTTGGTCACGACCCCGGACTGCTGGGCCTGCCGGAAGATCGTCGTCAGCCGGACGGACGGGACCGGGCCGCCCTCGGCGAGCAGGTCCCGCAGCACCTCCCCCGCGCCGACCGAGGGGAGCTGGTCCACGTCTCCCACCAGCAGGAGATGGGCACCGGGTGCCACCGCCTTGACCAGCTTGTTGGCGAGCAACAGGTCGAGCATCGACGCCTCGTCGACGACGACGAGGTCGGCGTCCAGCGGCCGGTCCCGGTCGTACGCCGCGTCCCCGCCCGGCTTCAGCTCCAGCAGCCGGTGGACGGTCGACGCCTCGGCGCCGGTCAGCTCCGAGAGCCGCTTCGCGGCCCGCCCGGTGGGCGCGGCCAGCACCACCTTCGCGTTCTTGGCACGGGCCAGCTCGACGACGGACCGTACGGTGAACGACTTGCCGCAGCCGGGACCGCCGGTCAGGACGGCGACCTTCCGGCTGAGTGCGAGCCGGACGGCGGACTCCTGTTCGGGCGCCAGCTTCGCCCCCGTACGCCGGGCGAGCCAGCCGAGCGCCTTCGTCCAGTCGACGTCCCGGAAGGCCGGCATGCGGTCCTCCGGCGTACGCAGGAGGCGCTGCACCTGGGCGGCGAGGGAGATCTCGGCGCGGTGGAAGGGCACGAGGTACACGGCGGTGACGGGTTGTCCGTCCTCCGGCCCCGGCACCTTCTCCCGTACGACGCCCTCCGGATCCTCGGCGAGCTCGGCCAGGCACTCGATGACGAGCCCCGTGTCCACCTGGAGCAGCTTCACGCCGTCCGCGATCAGCCGCTCCTCGGGGAGGAAGCAGTGCCCTTGGTCGGTGGACTGCGACAGCGCGTACTGCAGACCGGCCTTGACCCGCTCGGGGCTGTCGTGCGGGATGCCGACGGCCTGGGCGATGCGGTCGGCGGTGAGGAAGCCGATGCCCCAGACATCGGCGGCCAGCCGGTAGGGCTGGTTCTTCACGACGGAGATGGAGGCGTCCCCGTACTTCTTGTAGATGCGGACGGCGATGGAGGTCGAGACGCCGACGCTCTGCAGGAAGACCATCACCTCCTTGATGGCCTTCTGTTCCTCCCAGGCGGCGGCGATCATCTTCGTCCGCTTCGGGCCGAGCCCGGGCACCTCCACCAGCCGCCCGGGCTGCTGCTCGATGATGTCCAGGGTGTCGACGCCGAAGTGGGTGGTGATGCGGTCGGCCATGACCGGCCCGATGCCCTTGATCAGGCCGGAGCCGAGGTAGCGGCGGATGCCCTGGACGGTGGCGGGGAGGACGGTGGTGTAGTTCTCGACCGTGAACTGCTTCCCGTACTGCGGATGGGATCCCCAACGCCCTTCCATCCGCAGGGACTCGCCCGGTTGGGCCCCCAGCAGCGAACCGACGACGGTGAGCAGATCGTTGCTCCCGCGCCCGGTGTCGACCCGGGCGACGGTGTAGCCGTTCTCCTCGTTGGCATAGGTGATCCGCTCCAGGACGCCTTCGAGCACGGCCGTGTTGGACATGGTCCCGACCGTATCGGGCGGGACCGACAGCCCGTAGGCCGCACTGCGAAACCCTCCCCTGCAACTCTCCCCGGAAGCCGTCCCCGTCACCCGCCCCCGGGCCCGCGCCGGGTGACGGCCGTCGGGGAAGCCACGGGCACGACGTCCCCGGCATGGCACCCGTGGTCCCGCCCTGACTCCCCGAGGACCGGGACACCCCGCGGGCCGTGGAGAAAAAAAGGGGGGCCGGCGGGGGCGGTACGGGGTCCTGGGCGGGAGCTGGAGGGTGCGGGGAGACACGTACGGGCCGGGGGTGGCGCGGTGGGGGCGGCAGGGGCCCCCGAGGCCGCCGACCGTCCGCTCAGGCCGGCCGGACCACCGCGCTGACCTGGCCTGATACGCAGGGCGAGCGATAGGTTCGAACCTTCCGAAAGGGGGGGCCGGATGGACCGGAACACACGCTCGGTCGAGGATGTACTGCGGCTCATGGACGGCCTCTTCGCGCCGGAGGCCGACCGGTGGACCGACAAGGCGGGGGCGTGGTGGGACGCGTTCTACGAGGACCGGTCGAAGCCCGTGCCGTTCTTCGTGGCGAAGCCCGACGAGAGCCTGGCGTCGTACGTCGACCGGGGCCTGATCCGCCCGGGGCGGGCGCTCGACCTCGGCTGCGGGCCGGGTCGCAACGCGCTGTACCTGGCCTCGCTCGGCTACGAGGTGGACGCCGTCGACCTGTCGCCCGGGGCGCTCGCCTGGGCCGAGGAGCGGGCCGGTGAGGCGGGGGCAGGCATCCGCTTCCACTGCGGGGACGCCTTCGCCGAGGACGCGCCTGCCGGGCCGTACGACCTGATCTGCGACTCGGGCTGCTTCCACCACCTCCCGCCCCACCGGCGCGTCAGCTACCTCGAACTGGTGGAGCGCACCCTGGTACCGGGCGGGCACCTCGCGCTCAGCTGCTTCGCCGCCGGGGCGATGGGTTCCGAGCTCTCCGACGCCGAGCTCTACGGTGGTGCGGGGCTTCGCGGCGGCCTCGCCTACACACCGGAGTCCCTCCGCTGGATCTTCTCCGGGATGGAGGAGGTCGAACTCCGGCGGATGCGGGACGAGCCGGATGACTCCCTCCGCTTCGGTGCGGACTTCCTCTGGACGGCGCTGTTCAGGAAGCCGGAGAGCCCCCGCACTCCCGGCCGGTGAGCGCCGTCGCCCCGACGGCCGCCCAGGCCGGGCCGGGAGCCGTCCACCGGCCGGGGTGCACCCGCTCCGACACCGCCGGACCGCGCTGAGGCCGAGGGTCTGCGGGCGCGTGAGATCGGCGGCGTGCGGAGCGGCGTCCGGACGGTCCGGGCGGTCGCTCCGGTGTGATCCAGCGCACCCCCGGGCCCGACACGGTGGAGCCCTCCGGCGACGACCGGAGGGCTCCACCTCGCGGGCCGGAGGCCCGCTGGGTCACACCGTGAGCTTCACTGCCTCGAACCAGTTGTTGTTGCCGGTGGTGCCGACGAACATGAACTCGGGTCGGCTGTTCTTGCAGTACTGCGGGCCCCAGCCGCCGTTGTTCATCTTGGCCGTGTGGCAGACGCTGCCCTTGCCGACGTTCATGGCGAAGGCCGTCATGAAGGGGGCGCCCGGCTTCGAGCTGCCTATGTAGTTGTTCTTGCCGTCTTCGATGACGGCCGTCCAGCTCGGGGCCCACTTGGCGTTGCCGCTCGTCGAACCCGAGTCGTGCAGCATGGCGTTGGCGGAGGATCCGCCGACGTTCCACACCGCGATGTTGAGGGCCGTGATCCGCTTGCCCTGGCCGGCCGTCCCGGCCATCGTCCCGTCACACACCGGCGCCTGCCAGCCGCTCCCGGACACGAAGGCCCGGTAGCAGATGTGCCGCCCCCCGGGGTCGCCCTTGGCGAGGCTGCTCAACGCACTGGCAGCCGTGTACGGCGGGGCCTTCGCCGTCACCGTGGCCGTGGGCTTGCGTTCGGGCTTGACCGGTGGCGGCACGACCACCGGTTCGGAGGGCGGCGGCTCGGACGGCTTCTCCGTCCGCACCTGCTTCGGCTTCTCCTTCTCCTTCTCCTTGCTCGGAGTCACGGAGGGGGTCGGCGACTTGCTGGTGTAGGTCTGCGGGTGCGCGGAGGCTTCGGTGTTCAGGACCGTGCCTGCGGCGTTCTGCGTGCGTTCCTTCTCGGGCTTGCGGTCGTCCTGACCCGCCACGAGGAAGGGCACGGAGACCAGGATCGCACCGATGATCGCCGCTGCGGCCAGCATCGGCTTCTTCGGTCGGCTGCCGGGCGGTTCGCCGTCCGCGTGCGTGCCCGCGCCCGCGCCGCCGCTGCCCGCCGCCGCGACCGCGGCGGCCGGGGTCCCGCCGACGGCGCCGGTGGCGGCCGACGCCGCGGCCCGGTCGGACGCGGACACCGAGGACCGCGAAGTCACCGTGGTCTCGGCGGAGTCGGCCGAGGCCGGTCCGGGTGTCCCCTCCGCCGACGGCTCCGGAGCGCCGATGCCCCGCGCGGCACCGGTGCCGGAAGCAGCAGTGGACGCTCCGGCGTTGCTCGCTCGCTCCGCGCTCCGCGTCCGGGCGGCAGCGCCCTCGGCAGTCTCGTTCCCGGAGCCCCCGCCCGTCGGCGAAGCGCTCGTCGTGCTCCCGCTCCTCGTGCTCTCGCTCGTCGGGCCCTGCGTGGCGGCGTCCGGCGCGGCCGCCGGGGACGACGAGCCCGCACGCCCGCGCAGGCCGCCGGGCGTCAGGGCGTCACCGGGGTCCCCGGCCGCTCCCTGCATCGGCACCGCCCGGCGGACGGAGACCGGTGAACTCCCGGACGCCCCGGAGGCGCCGGAGGACGTGCCCGAACTCGGGGGTATGTGGCTGGAAGGATCATGCTCACGTGCCATGCAATTTCCTTACTCATATGGGGGTTCGGCGTTCCTGTCGCGCTCCGCACCCACGCACGACCGGACCTCACCCACCTCAGCCGTCGGATGGGCGAAATCCTGCGAGGAGCAACCGTGTTGGCGAGAGGCGAGGGGGGTCGTGCCTGACACGGTTCGGGCCCGGGACGACGGTACAGGAACTCCGTTGACCACGGTCGGCCGACAAAGCCCGCACCGACGGCACGCCTCCCCGGGGGCGGAAGCCACCGCCCGCTCCGTGTCCGTGCGGAAAGGACGGATTCGAGGCGGATGCCGCCACGCCGGTGCCGGGGCCGTCGCTCCGGTGCCGGGGCCGTCGCGCGCGGGCCCAGGAGCGGGCCGACGAGGTGGGGGCGGACATCCGGTCCCCGTGAAGCGGCCGGCTCCTGGGCTCCGGTGAGGACTTCCTCTTCCTGACCGCACCGCTCCACGAGCATGGCGCCGACGGGTCCTGCCGGGGGGTCCGGCGACCGTCGACGCCCGTTTCCTTTCCGAAGCACGTCGCTCCCTCATTCCGGTCCGGGCCGACTGTCAGTGCCCGGACATAAAGTCGTCGGCATGAGTGCAATGACGGACTGGACGGGCCACGCGTTCCCCGGCCTCGACGTGAACATCGTCTTCGCCCGGGGGATGACCACCGGCACGCTCGCGGAGGGGTTGCGCGGTGCGCTCCGTGAGCCCCTCGCCGACGGCGAGGCGGGCGGGTGGGCCTGGGCCGTGCACGAGATGTTCGACCCCGAGGCCGATGACTTCGAATCGGTCGACTACAACAGCATCTGCCGGGACGGCGGAGAGATCGTCGTCTTCGTGACCGAGCCGTGCAGCGCGAAGGCGCACGGCCCGGAGTTCTCGTACTTCCGTGACGGCCGCACGATCCTCCACTTCAGCTTCGAGGACGTGAGTTCCCGAGTGGGGGAGAATCCGGATTACCTCTCCGCCGAGCTCCTGGCCGCGCGTCTGATAGGCCCCGGCTCCTCGTGCGAGGAGGAGAGCGGCGGCGACCATGACTGCTTCGACCACTACACCGATGACGAGGACCGTCTCGTGCGGACGATCGCGGACTACTTCCTGCTGCCCTCGGCGCCCCTGTCGGCAGAGGTGGCGGCGGCGTGATCCAGCTCGCCCCCGACACGTTCGCCACATGGTGCAAGGGCATGAGCCTGCCCACGCTGTCCGCCGTCTTCGCCGAGGCCGGGCATCCCATATCCGACGGTGGCCGGTCGTCCGGCTGGACCTGGGTGACGCACGACGCGCGCACTGCATCGGCATCGGCATCGGCATCGGCATCGGACGGATTCTCCGTCAGCGCTCTGGCGTGCTACGTCACCGGCTTCCGCTACGCGGACCGCGCGGACCTCCCCGAGCCGATGGAAACCGTGTTCCTGGCGTCGACGCCCGCCTGTCCGTGCGAGCACGGACAGAACTACATGGTGCCGCACTGCGACGTCCATCCGTTCCAGTTCGCCTACAGCCGGGGCGGGTTCGCACGGACGTGCTTCAACATGGGCGATCGCCGCGAATCACGCCGGAGCGGAGATCTCCTGGTACGCGAGCTGCTCGACGCCGGCATCATCGGCCGGGACACACCGGCGTACGAGGCCGATCCCGGTTTCAACGCCGGCGGAACACTCACGCTCCGGATCATCGCCGACCACTTCGCGCTGCCCTCGCCACCGCTGCTCAGGTGAGCCGGATGACTCCCGCAGTCCCCCCACACACGGGAGTCATCACATCCGGTCAGTCGAGCATCGCCGTGGCCTCGACCTCGACCAGATGCTCGGGGACGTCCAGTGCGGCGACGCCCAGAAGCGTGGCCGGCGCAGCCGGAGTGGTCCCCAGCCGGGCGGACGCCCGGGAGATGCCCTCCAGAAGCAGGGGCATCTTCTCCGGCGTCCAGTCGACGACGTGGACGTTCAGCTTCGCCACGTCGTCGAAGGAGGCGCCGACACCCGCCAGGGCGGTGGCGACGTTGACGTAACACTGCTCGACCTGGGCCGCCAGGTCGCCTTCACCGACCGTGACGCCGTCGGCGCCCCAGGCGACCTGTCCGGCGACGAAGACCAGCTTCGAACCCGTCGCGACCGACACCTGCCGGTAGACGTCGATCTCGGGCAGTCCTGCGGGGTTCGTCAGGGTGATGGCCATGCTGTCCGCCTCCTTGCCGCGCGGCCCGACAGAGGCCGTCGCGCACTCTCTTGTGGTTACTGGATAACCGTAGGAGAGTGTGGGCTGACGTGGAAGAACGCACTTATTGGTGACAGGGGAACCAGAAGGTGACCAAGCAATTCGACGGCTCCCCCGAGGAACAGGCCGACCTGCGGCGCGCGGACTCGCTGGCGCGGGAGATCTTCTCGGACGTCGCCAACAAATGGGCGCTCCTGATCATCGAAGCCCTGGGAGACCGCACCCTGCGCTTCAGTGAGCTGCGGAGCGCCGTCGAGGGGATCAGCCACAAGATGCTCACCCAGAACCTGCGCATGCTGGAGCGCAACGGGCTGGTGGACCGGACGGTGTACCCCACCGTGCCGCCCAAGGTCGAGTACGCCCTCACGGAGCCGGGCCGGGCCCTGCGGAGGACGGTCGACGTGATGTGCGAGTGGACCCAGCGCAACCTCGCCCACATCGAATCCTCCCGCCGCGACTTCGACGGCTGACCGGGGCGAACGCGGCGAAGCCGGATCCCCGGCGTAGGCGGTACGGCGGCACGGCGGCACGGAAAGCGGAATGGGGCCCGGCCCACAGGCCGGACCCCCCTCGCTCTCCCCCTCCGTCGGGCTTCCCGTTCCCCCCGGACCCCTCCCCGGAAGTCCCGACGCCGAATATGACCGGGCAGGGTGCGGAAAGGTTGCACGCCTTGACCGTCTCTTTGCCCGGCCGCCCTGACAGGGCTCTCAGCAGGCATGTTCCAGGTAGCGGGCGGCCACTTCGGCCACCACGTCGGCGCCGTCGCGGGCCCAGAGGCCCTCGTTGAAGATCTCGACCTCGATGGGCCCGGTGAACCCGGCCGCCTCGACCTGACGGCGCATCGCACGGAAGTCCACGCACCCGTCGCCGAGTTGGCCACGGCCCACGAGTACGCCCGCCGGAAGCGGAGTGATCCAGTCGGCGAGCTGGAAGGAGTGGATCCGGCCGCCCGCCCCCGCCCGGGCGATCTGGGCGGGCACCTGGTCGTCCCACCAGACGTGGTAGGCGTCCACGACCACGCCGACCTGTTCGGCGGGGAAGCGTTCCGCCAGGTCCAGCGCCTGGGAGAGGGTGGAGACCACACAGCGGTCCGAGGCGAACATCGGGTGCAGCGGTTCGACGGCCAGACGGACGCCCCGCTCCTGTGCGTACGGGGCCAGCTCGCCCAGCGCGTCGGCGATCCGCTCCCGGGCGCCGTACAGGTCCTTGTCCCCGGCGGGGAGCCCGCCGGAGACCAGGACCAGGGTGTCGGTGGACAGGCCGGCCGCCTCGTCCACGGCCGCGCGGTTGTCGTCCAGGGCGCGCGCGCGATCGGCGGGGTCGGTCGCTGTGAGGAAGCCGCCCCGGCAGAGGCTGGTGACGGTGAGACCGGCGTCCTTCATCAGCTGCCCGGCGCGCTCGACCCCGTACTCCTGCACGGGGGCCCGCCACAGGCCGACCCGGCCGATGCCCGCCGTGGCGCAGCTCTCGGCGAGCTCGGGCAAGGACAGCTGCCGGACCGTCTCCTGGTTGAGGGACAGGCAGGAGAGTTCCGTGTTCATCGGCTTCCTCCGTGGACGGCCAGCAGCGCGCGCATCCGGGACTCGGCCAGCCCGGGGTCAGGGAACAGGCCGAGCCGGTCGGCCAGTTCGTATGCCCTCGCCAGGTGCGGGAGCGAGCGCGCGGACTGCAGGCCGCCGACCATCGTGAAGTGGTCCTGGTGGCCCGCCAGCCAGGCGAGGAAGACCACGCCGGTCTTGTAGAAGCGCGTCGGGGCCCGGAAGAGGTGGCGGGACAGCTCGACCGTGGGGTCCAGGACGGCGCGGAAGCCTTCGACGTCCCCGGTGTCGAGGATCCGTACCGCGTGGGCGGCCAGCGGGCCCAGCGGGTCGAAGATGCCGAGCAGGGCGTGGCTGAAGCCCCGGTCGTCGCCCGCGATCAGCTCCGGGTAGTTGAAGTCGTCGCCGGTGTAGCAGCGCACCCCGCCGGGCAGCCGGCGCCGCACGTCGATCTCGCGTGCGGCGTCCAGGAGCGAGATCTTGATGCCGTCGACCTTGTCCGGGTGTCCGGCGATGACCTCCAGGAACGTGTCGGTGGCGGCGTCGAGGTCGGCGGAGCCCCAGTACCCCTCCAGAGCCGGGTCGAACATCGGTCCGAGCCAGTGCAGGACGACCGGTTCCGTGGCCTGGCGCAGGAGGTGGGCGTACGTCTCCAGATAGTCCTCGGGGCCTCGGGCCGCGGCGGCCAGCGCCCGGGAGGCCATCAGGATGGCCCGGGCGCCGCTCTCCTCGACCAGGGCGAGCTGCTCCTCGTACGCGGCGCGCACCTCGGCGAGCGTCGCCGGGCCGGTGAGCTGGTCGGTGCCCACGCCGCACGCGAGGGCGCCGCCGACCGACTTCGCCTCGGCGGCCGAGCGCCGGATCAGTTCGGCGGCCCCGGCCCAGTCCAGGCCCATGCCCCGTTGCGCGGTGTCCATCGCCTCGGCGACGCCCAGGCCGTGGGACCAGAGGTGGCGGCGGAAGGCGAGTGTGGCGTCCCAGTCCACGGCGGCCGGGTCGTCGGGGCTGATGTCGGCGTACGGGTCGGCCACCACGTGGGCGGCGGAGAAGACCGTCCGGGAGGCGAGGGGGCCGCCGCCCGGGGTGAGGTCGAGGGGGGTGCTGCGGGGTTCGTACGGGCCCTGCGGGAGATGGATCGTCACGGGATCAGCTCCGGTGCTCCGGGGGTGGCGGGGGCGGTCACAGGGTCAGCTCCGGTACGTCGAGGCGGCGGCCCTCCGCGGAGGACCTGAGTCCGAGCTCGGCCAGCTGGACACCGCGGGCGCCGGCCATCAGGTCCCAGGTGTAGGGCTCGTCGAGGACGATGTGGCGGAGGAACAGCTCCCACTGGGCCTTGAAGCCGTTGTCGAAGACGGCGTTGTCGGGGACTTCCTGCCACTGGTCGCGGAACGGTTCGGTGACCGGGAGGTCGGGGTTCCAGACCGGCTTGGGGGTGGCCGAGCGGTGCTGGACACGGCAGTTGCGGAGTCCCGCGACGGCGGAGCCGTGGGTGCCGTCCACCTGGAACTCGACGAGTTCGTCGCGGTTGACCCGGACCGCCCAGGAGGAGTTGATCTGGGCGACGGCGCCTCCGGCCAGCTGGAAGGTGCCGTACGCGGCGTCGTCGGCGGTGGCGGCGTAGGGCTTGCCGTGCTCGTCCCAGCGCTGCGGGATGTGTGTCCGTACGTGCGCGGAGACGCTGGTGACCTGGCCGAACAGCTCGTGCAGGACGTACTGCCAGTGCGGGAACATGTCGACCACGATGCCGCCGCCGTCCTCCGCGCGGTAGTTCCAGGACGGCCGCTGGGCCTCCTGCCAGTCACCCTCGAAGACCCAGTAGCCGAACTCGCCGCGCACGGAGAGGATCTCGCCGAAGAAGCCGCCGTCGATGAGGCGCTTCAGCTTCAGCAGGCCCGGCAGGAAGATCTTGTCCTGGACGACACCGTGCTTGATCCCGGCGTCACGGGCGAGGCGGGCCAGTGCGAGGGCGCCCTCGACGTCGGTGGCGGTGGGCTTCTCGGTGTAGATGTGCTTGCCCGCGGCGATCGCCTTCCTGATCGCCTCGACGCGCGCCGAGGTGACCTGGGCGTCGAAGTAGATGTCGATCGAATCATCGGCGAGCACCGCGTCCAGGTCGGTCGACCACTCGGTCAGGCCGTGCCGGTCGGCGAGTGCCTCCAGGGCGTGGGCGCGGCGGCCGACGAGGACGGGCTCGGGCCACAGCACCTCGCCGTCGCCGAGGTCGAGGCCGCCCTGCTCACGGATCGCGAGGATCGAGCGCACCAGGTGCTGCCGGTATCCCATGCGTCCGGTGACGCCGTTCATGGCGATGCGCACTGTCCTGCGTGTCACGAAGTACCTCCATACAGCCGTAGCAAGCGCTTTCTATACGGTATGACGCTAGCCTGCCGACTGCGGCCCGGACAAGAGGGGCGCCCCACAACTCCTCGGAGGAGAGCGATGACAGTCACCCTGGCGGACGTGGCGGCTCGCGCCCGGGTGTCCCCGGCCACCGTGTCCCGCGTGCTGAACGGCAACTATCCGGTGGCCACCTCCACGAGGGAGCGGGTCCTGCGCGCGGTGGACGATCTCGACTACGTGCTGAACGGCCCCGCCAGCTCGCTGGCCGCCGCCACGTCCGACCTCGTCGGCATCCTGGTCAACGACATCGCCGACCCGTTCTTCGGCATCATGGCGGGGGCCGCGCAGAGCGAGATCGGCGGGCCCGGCGACGGAACGGGCCGCGCGGGGGGCGAAAAGCTCGCCGTCGTCTGCAACACGGGCGGCTCGCCCGAGCGGGAACTCACCTACCTCACCCTCCTCCAGCGCCAGCGCGCGGCCGCCCTCGTCCTCACGGGCGGCGCCCTGGAGGACTCCGCACACCAGGCCGCCATGACCGCGAAACTGGCGAAACTCGCGGACGCCGGGACGCGGATCGTCTTCTGCGGACGCCCCCCGCTGCCGGACTCCGACGCGGTCGTGGCCTCGCTGGCCTTCGACAACCGGGGCGGCGGCCGGGTCCTGACCGAGCACCTGCTCGGCCTCGGACACCGCCGGATCGGTTATGTCGCCGGGCCGCTGGAGCGCACCACGACCCGCCACCGCCTGGAGGGCCACCGCGAGGCGCTGGAGGCGGCGGGGGTGCACGGGGACGGGGAGAGCCTCACCGTGCACGGACCGTACGACCGGGGCTCCGGTTACGACGCCACGCTGGAACTCCTGCGCCGGCAGCCGGGGGTGACGGCGATCGTCGCCGCCAACGACACGGTGGCCCTGGGCGCGTGCGCGGCGGTCCGGGAGCGCGGCCTCCGCATCCCCGAGGACGTCTCCGTGGCCGGCTTCGACGACCTGCCGTTCTCGGTGGACGCGGGGCTGACGACCGTACGGCTGCCGCTGTTCGACGCCGGGGCACGGGCGGGGCGGCTGGCGATGGGCAAGGAGGAGCCCCCACCCGGCGGCATCGCGACGATACCGGCCGAGCTGACGGTGCGCGGGTCGACGGCGGCCCCCCGGGTGGGGTGAGGGTTTCGCGCCCCGTACCTGGGTACCGGTTCACCGGCACCGACGAAAGGACACGCACGTGAAGCTCGCTTTCTCGACCCTCGGAGTCCCGGGGACGCCGGTCGCCGAGGTGGCGCGGCTCGCCGCCGACCACGGGTATGCGGGGGTGGAACTGCGCACACACCCCGAGGAGCCGGTGCACACCGGACTGACACCCGCCGAACGGGAGGCGGTGGCGGCGGAGTTCGCGAAGGCCGGGGTCGAGATCCTGGCTCTCGCCGGATACGTACGGGTCGCCGCCGAGGGGGACGACGCAGCCGTCCAGGCCGAGCTCACCGAGCTCGTCGAACTGGCCCACGACCTGGGGGCGGCGAACGTCCGGGTCTTCCCCGGCGGCGGCGACCGGGATGCCGCCGAGGCCGACGCCGACGCCGCCCGCCGGCTGGGCGCCGCGGCTCCGCACGCCGCCGACCTGGGCGTACGCATCCTCCTGGAGACCCACGACTCGCACCGCGCCGGGGTGGACGTGGCCAGGGTCGTGGGCACGGTCGGCCACCAGCAGATCGGTGCCGTCTGGGACGTCATGCACACCTGGCTGGCAGGCGAGGAGCCGGCGGCCACGCACGCGGTGCTCGCCCCCCACCTCGGCTACGTCCAGGTGAAGGACCTCGCGTCCGCCGAGGAGACCACACCGCTGGCACTGGGGGACGGGGTGCTGCCCCTGAAGGCGTGCCTGGACACGCTCGACCCCGATGCCTGGGTCTGCTGGGAGTACGAGAAGCGCTGGCACCCGGCCGCCGCACCCCTGCCGGGGCTGCTGTCGATGGGACGGGAGTATCTGCTGCGGCTCGGCGCGCCCAAGCAGTAGGCCAAGGCGTCCGGGCCCCGGGCGCGCGGGACCGGCCCGGCGCCTACGGGCGGCACACCCGGACCACGAACGCCCATGAGGAGAAGGCGAATTGGCCCAAGCTTTCTGCACGGAAGTGACCTACGGAAGGGGGCTTTTCGGGTCGTAGGGTCGTTCTCATGACCGACGAGACGCCTCCCGTGTCCACGACTTCCCCCTCCTTCCCCGCCGTGCTGACCCGCCGCGCGGACGCCGAAACCTGCGCCGACCCGAGCAGCGTGATGACCCTGCTGGCCGACTCGGACAGCACCGGGGGCGGCTGCACCAGCTACCGGTCCACGTTCACCGAGGGCGCGGTGGGCGCACCGGCCCACTTCCACACCAGGGCGTCGGAGCTCTTCTTCGTGCTCGGCGGAGCCCTGCGCGTGCTGGTGGGCGAGGAGGTCACCGTCCTGAGCGAAGGCGACTTCCTGCTGGTGCCGCCCCACACCCCGCACGCGTTCGCGGCGGCGCCCGGCCATGAGGCGGACGTCCTGTTCGTCTTCACCCCGGGCATGGGACGGTTCGACTACCTGCGGCTGCTCGGCCGGGTGATGCGCGGCGAGGCCGACCCGAAGGAGATCGCCGAGTCCGCCGAGCGCTTCGACAACCACTACGTGGACAGCCCCGTCTGGCGGGCCGCCCTCGGCGGGTCGGCGTGACCCGCCCCGCCGGCGTGCGCGTCCGGCAGGCCCGGCCTCCTCACCCTTTCGCCCGTCACCCCCGCCCGTCCCCGCGCGTGTCCCGGTTTTTTCGGGTGATCCTCTTGACCGGAAGTTACTTTCCATATATCCGTACCTTCTTGGAAGTTTCTTTCAGTACCGGAAGGGGCTCACGTGCACCACCGCACCTCCAGACGCACCCTCCTCGCCGCCACCGCGGCCACCGTCGCCGCGGCCGCCACCGGGGTCGTCGGCATTTCCGGCGCCGCACAGGCCACCGGTCCCTCGTCCGACAGCGGCCTCAAGCGGCTCATCGCCCGGATGAGCCTCGAGGAGAAGGTCGGCCAGCTCTTCGTGATGCGGGTGTACGGGCACTCCGCCACCGCCCCCGACCAGGCGGACATCGACGCCAACCTCGCCGAGATCGGGGTCCGCACCGCGGCCGAGCTGATCTCGACGTACCACGTCGGCGGCATCATCTACTTCACCTGGGCGCACAACACCCGCGACCCGCACCAGATCGCCGAGCTCTCCAACGGCATCCAGCGCGCCGGGCTCGCCGGGCCGACACCTCTGCCGCTCCTGATCTCGACGGACCAGGAGCACGGCATCGTGTGCCGCGTGGGCGAGCCGGCCACGCTCATGCCCGGCGCCATGGCCCTCGGTGCGGGCGGTTCCCGTTCGGACGCGCGCACGGCCGCCCGGATCGCCGGGGCCGAGCTGGCCGCCCTCGGCATCCGGCAGAACTACGCGCCCGACGCCGACGTCAACGTGAACCCGGCCAACCCCGTCATCGGCGTACGGTCCTTCGGCTCCGACCCCCGGTCGGTGGCTGCCCTGGTCGCCGCCCAGGTGAAGGGGTACCAGAGCGCGGGGGTCGCCGCCACGGCCAAGCACTTCCCCGGTCACGGCGACACCAGCACCGACAGCCACACCGGTCTGCCCTCCATCCACCACACCCGGGAGCAGTGGGCGGAGCTGGACGCCCCGCCGTTCCGGGCCGCCGCGGCGGCGGGCATCGACTCGATCATGACGGCGCACATCGTCGTCCCCGCCCTGGACCCCTCGGAGGACCCGGCCACCCTCTCGCGCCCCATCCTCACCGGCATCCTGCGCGAGGAGCTCGGCTACGACGGCGTCGTCGTCACCGACTCGCTCGGCATGGAGGGTGTGCGCACCAAGTACGGCGACGAGCGCGTCCCCGTCCTGGCCCTGAAGGCCGGGGTCGACCAGCTGCTGAACCCGCCGGACCTCTCGGTCGCCTGGAACGCCGTCCTGGCGGCGGTGAAGAGCGGGGAGATCAGTGAGGCCAGGATCGAGGAATCGATCCTGCGCATCTTCCGGCTGAAGTCGAAGCTCGGGCTGTTCCGCGACCCCTACGTCACGCACGCGGGTGTGGACCGGACCGTCGGCACCCGGGCCCATCTGGCCTCCGCCGACCGGATCGCCGAGCACACCACCACGCTGCTCGCCAACACCGGTGCGCTGCTGCCGCTCTCCCGCCGCTCGCACCGCGACCTGCTGGTGGTCGGCGCGGATCCCGCCTCACCGTCCGGTACTACGGGACCGCCGACCACCACGCTCGCAGGCGCCTTCCAGGAGCTGGGGTTCTCGGCGACCGCCCTGTCCACGGGGACGGCCCCCTCGAAGGCGAGGATCGCGGAGGCGGTGGCGGCCGCCCAGGGCAAGGACGCCGTGGTCGTCGGGACGTACAACGTCTCGGCGACCAGCTCCCAGCGCACCCTGGTCAGCGCGCTCGCGGCCACCGGCGTCCCGGTGATCACGCTCGCCCTGCGCAACCCGTACGACATCGCCCAGCTGACCGGTACGGGCTACGCGGCGAGCCTGGCCGCGTACTCCTGGACCGACGTCGAGCTGCGGGCTGCCGTCCGGGTCATCGCGGGCCGGGCCGAGCCGGTGGGCCGCCTGCCGGTTCCGGTGCAGCGCGTGGACGACCCGGAACGGACGCTGTACCCCGTCGGCTACGGCCTGTCCTACTGACACGGCTACGGGCCGGTCGTACCGGGTGGGCCCACCCGGTACGACCGGCCCGTCCACGTGCGGTTCCGCCGGGGCCGTACCCCGGCCTCGGCGCTACGGCCTCAGCGTGCCCGGGTTCCTTTCGAGCTCCTGGTCCCGCTTGTCCAGCTTCGCGTCGAACTTCGCGAGCGGCTTCGCCTTCGCCGGGTCGGCCTCGACGGCCGCCGGGGCGACTCCGGCCCAGCGCAGGATGGCGGCGGTCGCCGTGGCCTTCTGGTCGGCGACGAGGCCGGAGACCTTGGAGCCGTGGTTGCCGCCCGGCACCGTGAAGACGTAGCTGTCACGCGCACCCCGGCCGAGGCGGAAGGGCTCGGCGCCCCACGGGTCGTTCCCGCCGTAGACGTACAGCATGTGCTCGGCGTTGTTCCGCACCCAGGTGTCCACGTCGCGCATCACCGAGGGCTCGAACTTCATCGGGATGGAGCGCGGCACGAAGGTGCGGGGCGGCTGGTAGCCGTAGCGGCTGAGACCGTCCAGCCACGGCTGCTCGATGTCGGGCGATCCGAGCTGGGTGCCCGCCTGGTAGTAGTACGGCGTGTACCGCTCCAGGCCCTGGTCGGCGTAGGCGGAGAAGCCCGATATGCCGTCGATGGAGTCCCATATCTCCTGGTCGGTGGCGTTCGGGGCGTCGGCCGGGATGGCCTCGCAGTCGGAGAGCAGGCTGTACTGCCAGAACGCCCAGACGTAGTCCATGACGACGGCTTCGTACGCCTTGTCGAGCGAGCCGACGGTGTCGAAGGTGAGGCTGTTCTCGGCTGCGTACGCCGCGAACTTCTCCTCCAGCGGGCCGCGGCGCACGAGCGCCTCGCGCTGGACGCCGTTCAGCCGGTCGCGGCACTCCTTGGTGCCGACCTTCTCGAAGAACCGGTCGTAGGCCGAATCCTCCTTGTTCACCACGTCGTTGGGCGCCACGTAGGCGACGACGCCGTCCATGTCCTTCGGGTAGAACCGCTCGAAGTAGGTGGCGGTCATGCCGCCCTTGGAGCCGCCGGTGGTCAGCCAGTTCGCGGAGTAGATCTTCTTCAGCGCCGTGAAGACCCGGTGCTGGTCGCTGGCGGCCTGCCAGATGTCGAGCTTCGACCAGTCGGCGGGGGCCGGGCGGGACGGGGTGAAGTAACGATACTCCAGGGAGACCTGGTTACCGTCGATGATCTGCGTCGGCTCACTGCGGCTCGGGTTGGTGGAGACGTTGTAGCCGCTGGTGAAGAAGACCGTGGGGCGGGTCGTGTCCTTGTGCAGCAGGGTGACACGCTGCTGGAAGGTTCCCTTGGCCGGGTCCCTGTGGTCGACCGGCTGGGTGTAGTCGAGGACGAAGAAGCGGTAACCGGGGTACGGCTTCTCCTCGATCAGACGCATGCCCGGGATGGCCAGGATGCGGTCCTTGATGTCCTCGCCGCTGCTCTCGCCGTTGCTGCTGACGGAGCCGCTGCTCTGCTTCGCGGCCGGTTCCGCGGCGGTGGCCGCACCGGCCGAGGCTCCGGTCGCACTCGCCGTGCCGATGAGCACCGCCAGCGACAGAACCCCTGTGAGCGCCTTGCGCATGCACCCTCCCCTTGATTCACGACAGACGCCGTGAACCTAGCGGGGACCACACCCGCCACGCCAGACCCGGACGCACCTCAGCACAGGATCCATCCGGTGGAACCCGAGGAACCCGCGACGGAACCGGAGGCGCGCACACACCGGTTCAGGGCGTGGACCGTGACGGGTCCGGCCAGCGTGGTGAAGGTGCCGCTGTCCACGACCGCCCGTCCCCCGCGCGGCTGCAGCGACACGCGCATCGCACGGCGCGTGCCCGGCTTCTTGGCGACCGCGACGGCGCAGGCGTAGGACCGGCTCTCGTAGACGCGCAGCGAGCCGGTGGCGAACGTCACCGTCTTGGCCAGCCGTCCGGAACACGCTGCCGCGGCCTGCGCGGACGCCACGCCTCCGCCGCCCAGTACCAGGCCGGCGGAGGCGAGGAGCGGCAGCACGAACAGTGCCGCTCCCAGGCGCCGGCCCGATGCCGGTCGCGCAGGCCGCCGCCGTCCCGAGGCCCTCGGTCGTCCCGCCACTCGTCCACCCCACCCGCTCCGTCGAACCCTGCGGCCCTCACGGGGCACACATGCGTACGGGTGTACGACGCGCAAGGGGGCCCCCGAGGTTCCGGGAAACCGGGGCGGACAACGGTGTCAGACCGTCACCGGGGCGTCCTCGCCCAGTCCCTCCCCTATGAACGTGCGCCACAGCCGGGCGTAATGGCCGTTCCTGGCGAGGAGTTCGTCGTGCGTACCGTCCTCGGCGACCCGCCCGCCGTCCATCACCACGACCCGGTCCGCGCGGGCGGCCGTCGTCAGCCGGTGGGCCACGACGAGCGTGGTGCGGCGGCCGGCGATCCGGTCGGTGGCCTGGTTGACCTGTGCCTCGCTGGCGAGGTCCAGGGAGGCGGTCGCCTCGTCGAGCAGCAGGATGTCGGGGTCGACCAGCTCGGCACGGGCGAGGGCGATCAGCTGGCGCTGGCCCGCGGAGAGGTTACGGCCCCGTTCGGCGACCTCGTGCAGGTAGCCGCCCTCCAGGGTGGCGATCATCTCGTGGGCGCCGACCGCCCGGGCCGCCGCCTCCACCTGGGCGTCGGTGGCGTCCGGCAGTCCGTAGGCGATGGCGTCGCGGACCGTTCCCGCGAAGAGGTAGGCCTCCTGGGGGACGACTCCGAGCCGGTGCCGGTACGCGGTCCGGTCCAGCCTGCGCAGATCCGTACCGTCCGCCGTGACCCGCCCGCTCGTCGGGTCGTAGAAGCGGGCGACCAGCTTGACGAGCGTGGACTTGCCCGCGCCGGTCTCCCCGACGAAGGCCACCGTCTGGCCGGCCGGGATGCGCAGGTCGATGCCGGTGAGGGCCTCCTCCTCGCCGTCGTAGGCGAACGACACGTCCTCGAAGGCGATCTCGCCGCGCAGCGAGGTCACGCTCTGCGGGGCCTCGTGGTCGGCGGTGGAGGTCGGCTCCCGCAGCAGCTCCTGGATCCGGCCGAGCGAGACCGTGGCCTGCTGGTAGCCGTCGAAGACCTGGGAGAGCTGCTGCACCGGGGCGAAGAACAGGTCGATGTAGAGGAGATAGGCGACCAGGGCGCCCGTGGTCAGTGTGCCGTTGTCGACCCGGCCGGCGCCGACGATCAGCACGGCGGCCGCCGCGACCGAGGCCAGCAGCTGGACGAACGGGAAGTAGACGGAGATCAGCCACTGCCCGCGCACCCGGGCCTGGCGGTAGTGGTCGCTGCGGGCCGCGAACCGCTCGGCTCCGTCGCGCTCGCGGCGGAACGCCTGCACGATCCGCAGCCCGGCGACGGACTCCTGGAGGTCGGCGTTGACGACGCTGATGCGTTCCCGGGCGAGTTCGTAGGCCTTGACGCTCTTGCGGCGGAAGAAGAACGTGCCGACGACCAGCACCGGCAGGGTCGCGAAGACGACCAGGGCCAGCTGCACGTCCAGGACGAGGAGCACCACCATGATGCCGAAGAAGGTGACCACGGAGACGAAGGCCGTGACCAGGCCGGTCTGCAGGAACGTGGACAGCGCGTCCACGTCCGTCGTCATCCGGGTCATGATGCGGCCGGTCAGCTCGCGCTCGTAGTAGTCGAGGCCGAGCCGCTGGAGCTGCGCGAAGATCTTCAGGCGCAGGGAGTACAGGACGCGTTCGCCCGTGCGGCCCGTCATCCGGGTCTCCCCGATCTGGGCCGCCCACTGCGCGAGGACGGCGAGCAGGCCCAGTCCGGCCGCGGTCCAGACGGCGCCGAGCGCCATCCGCTGCACGCCGTCGTCGATGCCGTGCCGGATCAGTACCGGCAGCAGCAGACCCATGCCCGCGTCCAGGGCGACCAGTACCAGGCTCACCAGCAGCGGCAGCCCGAAGCCGTGCAGCAGCCGGCGCAGGCCGTACGACTCCTCCGGGCGGACGGCGCCGGCCTCGTCGATGCCGGGTGTGTCGGTGGCCGGTGGCAGGGCCTCGACCTGGGCGAGGAGCTCGGGTGTGGCGGGCATGCCGGCCGCCGCCGTGTCACGCCGCTCCTCCTTGCGGATCCAGAGTTCGGGGGTGATGCCGCGCTCGGCGTCGAACTCGGCCTCCAGTTCCTCCTGGAGCGCGCGGTCGTCGTCCGGCGCCGCGTCCGTCACCCGCTGGTGGCCCGGTGAGGTGCCGCCGAGCTCGTCCGGGTCGGTGAGCAGCCGACGGTAGAGGGCGGAGCGCTGCTCCAGCTCGGCGTGCGTGCCGATGTCGGCGAGCCGCCCCTGGTCGAGGACGGCGATGCGGTCGGCGAGGCCGAGGGTGGAACGCCGGTGGGCGATCAGCAGGGTGGTGCGGCCGGCCATGACCTGGGCCAGCGCCTCGTGGATCTCGTGCTCGACGCGGGCGTCGACGGCTGAGGTGGCGTCGTCGAGGAGGAGCAGGCGGGGGTCGGTGAGGATGGCGCGGGCGAGGGCCACGCGCTGGCGCTGGCCGCCGGACAGGGTGAGTCCGTGTTCGCCGACCTTGGTGTCGTACCCCTCCGGCAGCCGGGAGATGAAGCCGTGTGCCTGGGCGGCGCGCGCGGCCCGCTCGATCTGCTCCTGGGTGGCGTCCGGGTGTCCGTACGCGATGTTGGCGCGGACCGAGTCGGAGAAGAGGAAGCTGTCCTCGGGCACGAGCCCGATGGCGGCCCGCAGGGAGTCCTGGGTCAGCTCGCGGACGTCGTGGCCGCCGACGAGGACGGCGCCGTGCGACACGTCGTAGAAGCGGGGCAGCAGGAGGGAGACGGTGGACTTGCCGCTGCCGGAGGCGCCGACGACGGCGACGGTCTCGCCGGGCTCGATGGTCAGGGAGAACCCGTCGAGGACGGGACGCTCGCCCGCTCCTTCTCCGGTCTCCCCGTCACGGGCGGACCCCGGGTCCGGGGAGCCGTAGCCGAAGCGCACGTCGTCGAACTCGACGCTCGCCGGGGCGTCGGCGGGCAGCTCCTTCGTCCCGTCCTGCATGGAGGGCTCGGTGTCGATCAGCTCCAGGACGCGCTCCACGCCTGCCCGGGCCTGCTGGCCGACGGTGAGGACCATGGCGAGCATCCGGACGGGGCCGACGAGCTGGGCGAGGTAGGTGGAGAAGGCGACGAACGTGCCGAGGGTGATCTCGCCCCGGGTGGCCAGCCAGCCGCCGAGGGCCAGCATCGCGACCTGGCCCAGCGAGGGGACGGCCTGCAGTGCGGGGGTGTAGCGGGAGTTCAGCCGGATCGTCCGCAGCCGCCCCGCGAAGAGCCTGCGCCCGACCTCGCGGAGCTTGCCCGTCTCCTGCTCCTCCTGCCCGAACCCCTTGACGACCCGGACACCGGAGACGGCCCCGTCGACCACTCCGGCCACGGCGGCGGCCTGGCTCTGGGCGTACCAGGTGGCCGGGAAGAGGCGGGCGCGGGAGCGGCGGGCTATGTACCAGAGGGCGGGGGCGACGGCGAGGGCGATCAGGGTCAGCGGCAGCGACAGCCACGCCATGATCACCAGGGAGATGAGGAAGAGCAGGACGTTCCCGATGGTCATCGGGAGCATGAAGAGGAGTCCCTGGATCAGCTGGAGGTCGCTGGTGGCACGCCCGACGACCTGGCCGGTGGACAGCTCGTCCTGCCGCTTCCCGTCGAGCCGGGCGAGGGTGCCGTACATCTCGGTCCGCAGATCGTGCTGTACGTCGAGGGCGAGCCGGCCGCCGTAGTAGCGGCGGACGTAGGTGGCGGCGTAGACGAGGACGGCCGCGGCGACGAGCATCCCGGTCCAGAGACCGAGGGACCGGGTGTGGTTTCCGACGACGTCGTCGATGATCACCTTGGTGATCAGCGGGACGAGGGCCATCACGGCCATGCCGGCCAGGGAGGAACCCAGGGCGAGCAGGACGTTGCGGCGGTAGCGCCACGCGTATCCGGTCAGCCGCCGGGCCCACCCCGGCTGCGCCGTGCCCTTCTCCGTCGCGTCCTTCCGCTCCCCGTCCACGCTCTCGCCCGCCATCGTGCCTCCCGCATGTCCCCGTACCGCCCGCCGGTCTACCGCCAGTCACCAACACGGTCAGCTGCGGATTTCATCCCGCTGCAACAATTCTCGGCTTATGGGCGGAGGCGGGGGGCGGATGGTCCTAGGACCATCCGCCCCCCGCCTCCGGCTCACTCGTTCCGAAGGAAAGGGGCGAGGGCGACGCAGCCCGGGCGGGCCGGTTGCGTCGCCGTGGCCTCACCGAAGGCGCGCGAGGTTCTGGGCCACGGGACCGCCGCCGCTGCGTCCGGTGGGCACAGGACGCGCAGTGCCCGCGTGCGGTGCGGTGCGGTGGCCGGGCGCCGGCCCCCGGGTTCAGGGCGGCCTGCGCCCGGGCGGGGGTGAGCGGCGGCCGCGAGGGCGGTCACGACGGAGTGGCAGGGGGCGAGGTCCCCCGTGTCCGTCACAGGCCGTCGTGGTCGTGGCTCACCGGCCGCGGCCCTCCGCGATCTGGCGGGACATGATCGTGGTCAGCTCGTACGCCGTGTGGGAGGCGGCGACGGAGGTGATCTCCGCGTGGTCGTACGCGGGGGCGACCTCGACCAGGTCGGCGGAGACCAGGTGGCAGGAGGAGAGGCCGCGCAGGATCTCCAGGAGTTCGCGCGAGGTGAGGCCGCCGGCCTCCGGGGTGCCGGTCCCGGGGGCGTGGGCCGGGTCCAGGACGTCGATGTCGATGGAGATGTAGAGCGGCCGGTCGCCGATGCGCTGCCGGAGCTGGTCGGCGATCTCGTCGACCCCGCGCCGCATGACGTCGGCGGAGGTGACGATGCCGAACCCCATCTTGGCGTCGTCGGTGAGGTCCTGCTTGCCGTACAGCGGTCCGCGGGTGCCCACGTGGGACAGCGCTTCGGTGTCGAGGATCCCCTCCTCGACGGCCCGGCGGAAGGGTGTGCCGTGGGTGTACTCGGCACCGAAGTAGGTGTCCCAGGTGTCCAGGTGCGCGTCGAAGTGGAGCAGGGCGACCGGCCCGTGCTTCTTGGCGACGGACCGCAGGAGCGGCAGCGCGATGGTGTGGTCCCCGCCGAGCGTCATCAGGCGGGCGCCGGTCGCGAGCAGGTCGTCGGCGGCCGCCTCGACGGTCTCGACGGCCTCGTCGATGTGGAACGGGTTGGCGGCGATGTCCCCGGCGTCCGCGACCTGGGCGAGCGCGAAGGGGGAGGCGTCCTGGGCGGGGTTGTACGGGCGCAGCAGGCGGGACGCCTCGCGGATGGCGTTGCCGCCGAAGCGGGCGCCGGGGCGGTAGGAGACCCCGCTGTCGAAGGGCACGCCGACGACGGCGACATCGGCGGTACCGACCTCGTCGAGCCGGGGCAGCCGGGCGAACGTGGCGGGCCCGGCGTACCGGGGCACGCGCGAGGAGTCGATCGGACCGCGCGGCGTCTCGTTGCTGCTCATGGTGGGGTGCCTTTCGTTCGGGTGCGCGGCGGCCGGGTGTCCGCTCGGGTGCCGCCCGCAGGGACGACGGTAGGTGGCCGGAAGCCGACGCTGAAGTGTACGTTTCATCCATTCCCGACCACGTTGATGGATGGATCGTCCATGCCGGAACTCCCCGCCGGACCACCGGCCCCGCCCGTCGCCCTGGCCGAACTGCTGGCCCGGGAGGAACTGGGGCTGCGCCGGATCGCCGGTCCCGACCACGCGGATCTCCTGTGGGTACACGCCTCGGAGATGGCCGACCCGTATCCGTATCTGCTCGGCGGTGAGCTGCTGCTGACCGCCGGGGTCCAGCTCACGGACGCGGACACCTACGTGGCCCGGCTCGTGCAGGCGGGGGCGGCGGCGCTCGGCTTCGGGCTGGCGCCGGTACACGACACGGTGCCGTCCGGCCTGGTGGACGCGTGCGACCGGCACGGGCTGCCCCTGGTGGAGGTCCCTCCCGGGACCCGCTTCACCGCCCTCGCCCGGGCCGTGTGGCGGCTGATGGCGGAGGCGCGCCACCGTGAGCTGCGCAGGGTGACCCGCGCCCAGCAGGCCCTGGCGACGGCGGCGGCCCGCCCCGACCCGGTGCCGGCGGTGCTGCGTCAGCTGGCCGTGCACCTGGACGGCCAGGTCGCGGTCCTCAAGCCGGACGGCGGAGCGCTGCACACGGCGGGCGGGCATCCGGCACCGGAGGTGCGGGCGGCTCTGGCGCGGCTGGCCGGAGTGGTGGCCCCCGCCGCCCCCGACAGCGGCACGGGCCCGGCGGCCGGCCGGGCGCCGAGCCCGTCGTCGGCCACCGACACCCGGGGCGGCACCCACCTGTTCGCGTACGCGCTCGGCGGCGGACAGGGGCTGGTCCTCGCCCTGGCGACGCCCCGCCGTGACCCCGGCGACCACACCGTCGCGGGGATCGCGGCCGTCCTGCTCTCCCTGCTCACCGTGCCGCACCAGGGCGCCGACGCGGCGGGCCGCTCGGCGGCGCTCGTGCGGCTCCTGCTGGGCGCGGCCCCCGAGGACGTGGCCCCGCTGCTGGGCGACGGCGACTCCTGGACGGTGGCCCATGCCCGCCGCGCCGACGGCGCCCCGGCCGACCCGCTGAACGCCGGGGCGCTCGGCGCGGCGCTGGGCTCGGCCCTGACGGACGTGGACCGGGGGACCGTACGGATCCTGCTCCCCGGCCCTCCCGAGGCGGTGGCCGCACAGCCCGGCTGGACCCTCGGCGTCTCCGCCTCCGTCCCGGTGACCGCCCTGCCCGCCGCCGAAAGCCAGGCGTCCCGGGCCCTGGGCCACGCCGAGGCGACCCGCGCCCCGCTGACCACGCACCGCTCCGGCGCCGGGGGCCTGGCCGGCCTGATCCCGGCCGACCGCGCCGAGGCCCACGCCCGCGCCCTGCTGGCCCCCCTCACCGCGCCCCTGGCCGAGACGCTGCGCTGCTGGCTGAGCCTCCACGGCAGCTGGGACCGTACGGCGGTGGCCCTGCGCCTCCACCGCAACACGATCCGCCAGCGCGTCGCGCGGTGCGCGGCCCTGCTGGACGTGGACCTGGACGACATGGACGTACGGACGGAGCTGTGGTTCGCCCTGCGGGGGCGCACCCCGTGAACGCGCCCTGAAACAGCCCCTGGGACGTGGTGCGGCTGGCGCCCACGACCTGGCGCCGAACCCGGTGCGGGGTGGCTTCGGAACCGCCTGGCAGAAGCTCGACCTGAAGCATCCGAAAACGGAACTTGATGCGGATTTGTCGAATATCGATGACTTCGTGAAGGATGTTTTCCATGAGCTGCGAGCCAAGGGGCTGAACCTGAAGTGACCGAGGACTCTTCACGCATCGTGTTGGCCAGGCTGCGGGCCATCAACTGGGATGACGACTCAGCCGCCTTTGACCACCCCAATTCGCGTGCTCTGCTGATGCGTGAGTACCTGCGCCGGGCGGCTTTGTGGGCCAAGGCTTACAACGTCGAGGCAGCCTGGCCCTTCTTCGACATAGCCGAGCACGTCGACGCCGAAACTACGACCCCGCCGGACATCGCTGACGAACTGGAGGAACTCCTGGAGGAACTCGCCCCCGCCTCCCTCAGGACCACCTGTCGCGGCGCAGTCCGCTGGGCAGTCCTGCGGGAAGCCCACAGCGACCTACCCACGGATCTACCGGATCCGTACGAGCCACTGCTGGTCATGTACGAACGGGGTGGCGGCTACCACCTTGAGGAGTACCTCGACCTCAACGGCGTAATGATCCCGCTGCGCGACCTGGAGAGCAACGCCTCCGCTGCTCCCTTCCTCACGCTCGACCCGGCCACCCTTGACGCGCTGGACGCCGAAGAGACATGACGTCTACGCAAAGAGATCAGCGTCGGATACCCCTGGCGGAGCCCACACAGAATGAGCTTCTTCAGCGTTGCCCCTCCAGCGTGAGGATGGCCTTGGCGATTGACGTCGTGCAGTTGGGGCAACATCGGACCTGCGGCGGATGCGCCAGGACTTCAGCCTCGCAATGCCGCGTTGGACGAGCGCTCGGGCTGCAACCAGTGCCTGGTTGCGGGACTTTTCGGTGGGGGTGAGCTCCCGCAGGGGGTCGGCGTTTGATGCCGGTGGTCAGCCATGGGCCGGCGCGGCTGGTAAGCGAGGTGGGCCAGAACGGAACCCCTTGGCGTTCGCAGATGCGGATGATCCGGTGGGTGCGGGCGGCGGACAGGTCGCGGGTGCGGCCGGGCAGGGCGAGTGAGAGCCACAGCAACTGGCCGTCTTGGTGGGCGACGACCTGCACGTTCACGCCGTGTTTGTGGAGATAGGCAGCCCGGCCGTCGCCGACCCTGTCGCACTCGGCGAGGGTGCCATCGAGCAGGACGAACTCGGGTTCGTGCTCGCGCAGCGTCTGCAGCAGGCTCGGTGCACGCTCTGCGAGCAGGTCGACGACCGCGCCGGTGTAGGCGTGGGCGGTGGACTCGCTGATCCCGAACCCGGCTGCGATCTTCGCGAGAGTGGTATGCCGCGCAGGTACACCATTACCACCATCGCGCGCTGGGACGGACGGAGCTTGCAGCGCCGGTCGCCCTGACGGATGATGATCAGCATCGTGTCCCACTCCACGAGTTCGTTCGGCAGGTCGAGTGCGGCAGGATGGATGACCAACGAGGCCCCCGAGTCACGTGGGTGAGACGTCAGTCGTCTCGATCAACAACCCGGAGCCCTCGCTCGTTGCGCTCACGCCCCATCACCCGATCGGTGGCCAGTCCACGGAGGCTCACTAACTCCACCTTCCTCACATAGAGGTCCATGGCAGGGCCCTTGCCGCGCGGGGGCCTGATCGCGCCTTACGTAGGCGGCGCGGCCACCGCCCGGGATAAGGGTGCCCTCGTCGCGAAAGCGCTGCCCGCGGCACGCAAGGTAAGCCGCTTCGTCGACCGATCCCATACGTCTCCGAGGGCGAGGTGATCGGCCGCACGCGCGATGTGCCCCGGACCGGCCTGACATCCGCCCGGCCCCGCAACCTGATCATCTATTAGGATGACGCCACGCACGTGGGCATGTACCTCGGAGGCGAACATATGGTCCACGTTCCACAGCCCGGACACACCACCGCACCGGCTGCCTCCTTGCCCGCCCTCGACGTGGTCCGGCCCGGAGCCTGAGCGGATGCCTCACCCACTGACGCCCCCTGACAAGGCAAACCTCCCCGCCCTCAGCGCACAGCCACTCGTCCGTCTCGACGCCTACGTGGCGGAGGACGGGTCGACGGTGGTCAACGGCCACCTGCTGGCGATGGGCGGCACACGCCCGCCCAACGAGGCGATCCTCGACGCGATAGCCATGTTCGCCCGCACCCTGGGGGCTCCGGTGGCGGCGACCGTCATCGACCGCAGCGTGCGGCAGGTGGCGCGGCTTCGGGTGTACCCCGACGGCTCCAGCCGGACCATCGCCGAGGAGGAGGACCTCCCGCCGGGGCACGAGCGGACCGCCGCCGAGGAGAGAGCGTTTCCTCCGCTCGCCCGCGTCGAACGGATCATCCAGCACGCGCAGCGCGAGGAACTGCACGCCGCGTTCGTCCTCGCCGGCGCACTGCGGGAACACCTGACGCTGCGCCGGGGCGCGGAGGACGAGATGTCACTGGAGGCCAGGGCGATCGAGGCGTACATCGCCTATCGCCGCGGCGACTACACCACCTCCGTCGGCCTCGCGCTGACCGTCGCGCGCATACGCTGCAGCAGCGATCTGCACCGGGCCGTTCCCGAGGTGGCCCGTGCCACCGCCGCGTGGCAACGGCTGCGTGACGAGGCCCAGGTGGCGGCCAGGGGACAGGAACTGCTGCACATGTGGCAGAGGTTGTCCGCAGAGGGTCTGCTGCGGGAGCCGTCCCACCACGCCATGGCCCAGGCCGTCCGGAGCCGGATCGAACGAGGCAACCGGTACGCGCGGACCCCGGCACCCGTCCCCGCACCGGCCCTGCCCGCGGCTCAGGTCCAGGTCGCCCCCGCTGACCCGCCTCTCGCGCCCACCCGAAGAGGGATACGGCGCTTCACCAGGCGGGTAGGCCGCTCAGGCAGGTGAACCCGGCTGGCCAGCACATGAACATCCGCAGCTTCCCGACGGCCGGGTCCACCCGGCCCTGAGAGGTGGCGCGCAGATGCTCGTACCGGCTCTCCTCGGTCCGAGGAGGGTCGCCGAGGCGTCCCCGCGCGCTTCAGGAGCGGAAGTCGATGACGCCGTGACCCGGTCGCGCCTCTGCCTGCCGCATCCAGTCGAGGCACTGCATGACAGCCTCCCCGACGTCGGGCTCCAGGGACATCACGCCAAGCGATGCACCGGAACGTCCGGCGGGAGGCACCGGCCGCGCGGAGGGAAATGGGGAGGACGCCCCGGTGGGAGTCTGCTAGACAGGGGATCTCCCGCCCACGCCACAGGACTTGGATGCCATGCCCCGCGCCGTCACACTCATCCGCTCCACCACCCTCTCCGACGTGGCCGAGTACGCCTACGCCGCCACTGCCCCCGCCGACGCCCGGCTGGTCTTCCTCGCCGGGTCGTGCCCGCTGAACGAGGACGGTTCCACGGCGGCGGTGGGCGACTACGCGGGCCAGGCGGCGAAGGCGTTCGAGAACATGCGCACCGCCCTCGCCGACGCGGGCGCCTCGCTGGAGGACGTCATCAGCACGCGGGTTCTGGTCGCGTCCTCGCGGCAGGAGGACCTCGTGACCGCCTGGGACGTGGTGCGGGCCGGTTTCGGGGACCACGACGCGCCGAGCACGCTGCTGGGCGTCACGGTCCTCGGGTACAGCGACCAGCTCGTGGAGATCGAAGCGGTCGCAGCGGTGCTCGACGCCTGAGAGCCGTCGCCCGCTCAGTCCTCGTGGCCGGTGCGCAGAGCCGCCAGGCGTTCGCCTCGGCTTCGGGCGATCCGGTGGACGTCACCCAGCGACTCGGCCATGCGGGCTACGACGTACCGCAGTTGCGGCGCGGTCACCTGCCGGTCGTCCAGCATGTCGGCGGCGTGGCACAGCAGTTCGGCAGCGCGTTCGCCGACTGAAAGGTGCGGCGGCGTCGTCACCGCGGTCCCGCCGGAATGTATCCGCTGTGTATGCGCGCCTCCTTGAATCGCCGTGTCACCCGACGACAAGGGGAGAACCATGCACAGGAAGTTTCGCCGGTCGCTGACCGCCATGGCCGCGTTCGCAGCCGTCACGCTCACCGCTCCGGTCGCTGTCGCGGTACCGGTGGCGGATTCGTCGGAGGCCGTGGTCACCTCGCGGCCCGCCTTCAAGATGCCCTTCGAGTGCAACCAGACCTGGCTCGGCAGCAACTGGTCCGGGCACAGCCCCGCGCACTCGATCGACTGGAACCACTACGACGCGAACGGCAACCCTGACGATCTGGGCCGCCGGGTGTTCGCCAGTGCGGGTGGCACGGTGCTCGAGTCGTACTACTCCACGGGCGCCGGATACGGCAACACGATAGTCATCGGCCACGGGGGCGGCTGGCAGACGCGGTACGCGCATCTGAAGACGCGCACGGTGAGCGCCGGTGACACGGTCAACATGGGCCAGAAGATCGGCGAGGTCGGCGCTACGTCCGCCCTGTACGACATCACCCCGCACCTGCACTACGAGCAGAAGTACAACGGTTCGGTCGTCGTCGCGGTCGTCCAGGGCGTCACCTGGAGCGACTACCTCAAGCGCAACCAGGCCAGCACCAACAGATGCTGACGTGCCATCGGGTGCGGGCCAAAGGACGGCCCGCCGTCCGATGACCCCCTCCGGTGCGGGTGCGACGGCGGTCGCACCCGTCTCCGGCGGACCGCTCAGCGCATCGAACGGAGTCTGGCGTCCACCAGTCCTGCCTCGTCGGGAAGACCCAGGCGGTGCCAGGTGGCCAGGGAGCGGTGGAAGTAGTGCCGCGCGGTCTGCTTCCGGCCGGTCGCATCGTGCAACTCGCCCAGCAGGCCGGCCACCCGCGCCTCGGCGCGGCGGTCACCGAGCTGCTGCTGCACGGCGAGGGCACCGATCAGCAGTGCCGACGCCTCCCGGGCATCGCCCTGCCGTAAGCACAGTTCCGCGATGCTCTGCTGCACGTAGGCGGCGCAGTGCAGGTCGGCCAGCTCGTCGAAGATGCGGAGGGCGCGCTCCAGCTCGCCACGCGCCGACCGCGCCTCACCGCGCAGTTCGTGCAGGACGGCGACCCGGCGGCGCACCTGCGCCTCGCGGTGGCGGTCCCCCACGCCGCGGGACAGCTCCAGCGCCCCGCGCAGCCAGCCGGCCGCGGCCTCCGGTTCCTTGCGCTCCAGCCAGACGGAGGCGATCGCGTTGCGTGCCACCGCCTCACCGTGCGGGTCACCGGCGGCGGTGAAGTCCTGGAGCGCGGCGGTGAACGCCCCGAGGGCGGCGCGGAGATCACCCACGACCCGGTGGACCGAGCCGGCCCCCACCGCGGCGACGGCCTCCCCCGTCGGGTGGCCGAGTTCGGCGAAGAGCGCGCGGGAGCGGTCGAAGGACGTCAGCGCGTCCGCGTACCGGTCCTGGTAGAGGTGGAGCTGGCCGAGGTTGCGCAGCAGGGCCGCCGCCCTGACGTCTTCGTGGCGCGGCATGGCGTCGAGTACGAGCCGGTGGGTCCGCAGCCAGTCCCCGTAGTAGCCGCGCATGTCGAAGAAGCCCGCCAGTTCGATGGCCAGGTCGGCGGCCCGGTCGGTCCGCCCGAGCCGGACAGCAGCGTCGACGGCAGCCATGAGGTTGCGGTGCTCACTCTCGAACCAGTCCACCGGCCGGGCACGCACCTTGGCCGCGACAGCGTGCGCCGGTCCGTCCGGCGGGCCGTGCTCGTCGGGCCCGCCCAGGACACCGAGGAAACGGGTGGGCATCGCGGCGTTGGCTGAGCGTGCGAGGGCGATGAGGGCGTCGATGACCTGGAGGCGACGCCGGAGCCGGTCCTCCTGATTGCCCGTCAGGGTCAGCTCGCGGGCGTAGGAACGCAGCAGGCCGTGCATGCGGTAGCGGTTCAGACCGAGATCGTCCCTGCCCACGACTTCCACGAGGTGTTCGTCGACCAGGGTCTCCAGGCCCCCCGCCTCACCGTCGCACCCCGTCGCCACGGCGACGAGCCAGCCGGGGACGGCGTCGTCAGGCAGGTCCCCGAAGGTGCGGAAGGCGTGGGCGGCGGGCTCGGGAAGATGGCGGTAGCTGAGCTCGGCGCCGGCACGTACCTCGAGCTCACCGGAGCGGACCGCCCCGAGACGCCCGCGTTCGTCGTGCAGCGAGTCGGCCAGGGTGCCGACGCTCCACCCGGGCCGGTTCACCAGCCGCGCCGCAGCGATCCGTACGGCCAGCGGCAGCGATCCGCACTCGGCGAGGACACGGTCGGCGTCGGAGCGCTCCCGGAGCAGCCGGTCCGCGCCCACGATGGTCCCGAACAGGGCACGGGCGTCGTCGGGCCGCATCAGCCCGAGCGGGCAGTGGTGCGCGGGCAGCCCGGGCATCCGGCGCCGGGAGCTGACCAGTACGGCCGAGCCGCCGGTGCCTGGGAGCAGCGGGCTCACCTGTGTGCTGTCCAGGGCGTCGTCGAGCACGACGAGGAAGCGCCGCTGTGCCAGACGGGAACGGAACATCGCGGCGCGTTCGCCCGTTTCACCAGGTATCGCGCTGTCGATGACCCCGAGGCCGCGCAGCATCTCCGCCAGGACGTCCGCCGGTTCACGGGGGCACTCGCTCGTCCCCGCGAGGTCGACGAAGAGCTGACCATCGGGAAAGGTGTCGCGCACCCGGTGGGCGACGTGTACGGCGAGCGTGGACTTCCCGGCACCCGGTGGTCCCGACACCGCCGCGACCACGGGCTGTCGCGCTGCGGTGGACAGCAGCTCCTCCAGGTCGGCGACCTCGACGGCGCGACCGGTGAAGTCGGGTATGTCCATCGGCAGCTGGCAGACGGACGCGGGCACCGCCGCGTGGCGCCGGCCCGCGTAGCCGTTCACCTCGGCACCGATGGCCCGTAGCGGAGCGCTCGGCTCGATGCCCAGCTCGGCGGCGATCACCCGCTCCGCCTCGGCGTACGCGGACCGCGCCTCGGCGCTGCGGCCCGCGTCGTGAAGCGCGTGCACGAGCATCCGCCACAGGTCCTCCCGCAGAGGGTTCTCGGTCAGCCGGGATCGGAGGCCGGAGACCAGATGGGCGTAGTCCCCGAGCCGGAGCCGTAACTCCAGGCACTCGTCGACGGCGACCGACCGCAGCCCCTCCATGCGCGTGATGGCCGGGTCCCACACCACGCTGGAGGGCACGTCCTGGAGCACCCCGCCGCGCCACAGCTCCAGGGCCGATTCGTAGAAGCGCAGCGCGACGGCGTCCTCACCGCGGTCGCGAGCGGCACGGGCGGCCGCGAGCTGCTGCTCGAAGAGCAGCATGTCCACCTCGCCAGGGGCAGCGTCCAGCGAGTACCCCGAGGGCATGGTGCGCAGCCCCTCGACCGCCGCGGGCGGTATCAGGCGCCGCAGCGTCCGAACGTAGGTGCGCACGTTGGCGACCGCGGACCTCGGTGCGCCGCCGGGCCAGAGAACCTCTGTCAGAAGGTCCAGCGAGACGAAACCGTTCGGCTGAAGCAGCAGGGTGGCCAGCAGGGCCCTGGGCTTCGCCCCGTTGATCCGCACCGGGGCCCCGTGGGCCCGCACCTGGAGCGGCCCCAGGATCCCGAACGTCGGCTCCCCCACCGCGGCCTCCGTGACTGTCGCTGACTGCGGTGCAGCGTAACGATGTTCGACCCGGCGGAAAGGGAATCCAGGTGACGACTTCCATACGATTCGTGTCATGGTCTCGCTCATGTCCTTCGAGGATCAGCCACCTGTCGCGTACAGCGAGGGGCTGTCGACGGGGAAGATTCACGAGTCCCCGGCCGTTGTCGCCCGGTTGCAGGACATCTACGCTCTCGCACTGAGCGACGCACTTCCACGGAGAGAGTCACTCGCCATGGTGCGAGCGGCGGCCAAGGACTATGGGCATGAGGATCGAACGCGCGATCCCGGACGCGTCCGTGCTGCACGGATGGCGCAGGTCGGCGCACAGCGGTCCGGAATCAGGCAGCTGCGTGGAGGTCCTGGCCGGCCACCCCTCCGGCATCCCCGTCCGCGACTCCAAGTCCCCGAACGGGCCGACCCTGTTGATACCGGCCGCAGGCTGGTCGTCCTTCGTAGCCGCCGTCAAAGCCGGCCGTCTCGCCGCCTGAGCCGCGCACCCCGCCCCGGCCGGGATCACCGGCATGCGGGGTGTGCGCGTGGCCCTGATCGGGGCACACCGAACGTCACAGCGACGCACCGAGGGCGCGCCCGGCTCGTGCCTTCATGTCATGTACCGCTGTTCTCCTCGCGCCGTCGTCTACGGCGTTCACGTCGACGCTCGGCCCTCCGCGCCCGGGAGCGCGCCAGCCGTTCCTCGCGCATGCGGCGCTCGCGCTCCAGGCGCCGCGCCTCGCGCGCCCTGTCGGTCCGGCGCCGCGCAGTCCAGGGAATCGCGACACCGGCCGAGACGAGGGCGAACGCCACGATCCAGTGCCCGAGCGAGGTGCCCATGGTCAGCGCGCCCACCGCTCCGGCCACCGCTCCGGCCGAGTACCCCGGAGCCGGGCGCCAGTCCGTGCGGTAGCGCCCGAAGGCTTTGGCCATGATGCCCAGCGGCCGGAGCGCGGCCATGGATGCCGTGAAGTACTTCCCGCCGCCTTCCGGTACGCCACAGCCGCCCTTGGGATGCGGCGCGCACCCCTAAGGGCTGTCCCGCACTTCCCGGTGGATCAGCGTGCGGCGTCAGATGCGAGGCATCCCACGGCGGAGGGACGTCCGCATACTGGATGTATGGGGACGTTCCGACAACGCGGCGAGGTGCCGTAGCTGTCGTCGCACGCCCGCCGGGAATTGCGGGACAGTCCTTAGGTCACCATTCCGGCCAGGCCCCAGCCGAACCAGAGCATCAGCCCCGCCGCGAAGGCGGCCCCCACCCATCTCGCACGCATGTACGGAGCATAGGGACGACGGCCGATCGCCATGCCCCCTACGGCATGGCGAGGGACGACGACCGACCGGCTCCCTCCGCATGACACACGGCCCGAAATGTCGGCTATTCCAGCATGCGCAACCGGGGGTTGACCATTTCTCCCCCCGCCCCTAGGTTTCTCGCAACCCGCTGGTACATCGATTAACCACTCCGGTTAACGTCCTGGTTGGAGACATCCCGCTGTGCGCTCACCCCTGAGTCGGCGCGGTTTCCTTGCCGCTGGTTCCGGCCTCGCCGCCGCTACCGCGCTGCCCGCAATGTCCGGCTGCTCCACGCTCGCCTCGGCCGATTCCGACCCCGGCACGCTCGTCGTCCACACCCAGCTCGGCACGACCGCGCCGGGCTCGCCCACGTACACCGCCGCCGTCAAGGCCTTCGAGAAGGAGAACCCGGGACTCCGGGTGAAGAACCTCGTCAACGGCGACGACCTCCCCCAGGTGTACGAGACCTCGCGGCTGGCCCGTAAGGAGCCGGACGTCGTCATGGTCAACCTGTACGACAAGACGCTCGCCTGGACCGACGTCGGCGCCACCGTCGACGTGAAGGACTACCTCGACGACTGGGGCCTTCGCGAGCGCGTCCTGCCCGCCGCACTCACCGAGTGGACCGACGGGAAGGGCAGGCTCCGCGCCTTCCCCTACTTCGCCACCAACTGGCCCGTCGCCTTCAACACCCACCTGCTCGACCGCGCCGGCGTCGACGCCGTGCCCACCACCGGGGACCAGCTCATCGGCGCCGCGCGGAAGCTGCGGGCGAAGGGCATCGCACCGGTGACCGTCGGCGGCAACGACTGGACGGGACAGAAGCTGCTCGCCCAGATCATCCAGACCTTCCTCACCCCGGAGGAGGCCCGGCAGGTCTACACGACCGGTGACTTCAGCGGCAGCCGGGGCGCCCGCGCGGGCATCGACTACTTCGTGTCGCTGCGGGACGCCGGTGTCTTCGCCGACAAGGCCCAGGGTCTGACGTCCGACACGATGACCACGCAGTACAACACGGAGGCGGCGGCCATCCAGTCCGCGATGTCCTCCGCGCTGGCGAAGGTCCCCGCCGGGACGGCCGGGCACACCGAGGTCGGCGGCTGGCCGCTCGCGCCGGGCGCCGCGCACGAGAAGCCGACCATCCTGCGCTCGTACACCCTCATCGGCTTCTGGATCAGCCCCAACGGCCTGAAGAAGCTGTCCTCGGTCGAGAAGTTCCTCCGCTTCATGTACCGGCCCGACATCGTCTCGCGCTTCATCACCGAGAGCGGCCGGGACATGGCGCTGGTGACCGACACGGTCAGCAAGGAGTTCCCGCTGGTGGCCGCCGCCCAGCGCCTCGGCGACCGGGTCGGCCAGGCGCTCCTGCCCGACCTCTACGTCCCGCCCACCGCCACCCAGCCGCTGATCACCGCGACCAGCACCGCCTTCACGCGGGGCACGAGCGCGGCCTCCGTGCGCTCAGCCCTGGAATCCGCCTACCGCACGGCCTGAATCCGCGCGCCCGAGCCTTTGCGAGTCCTCCCATGACGATGCTCTCGTCCGCCCCGGGCGGCGCCTCGGTCCGCGGACCGGCCGCCCCCCAGCCCTCCACCGCCACCACCACGAAGCGCCGTACGCAGGGCGGGGTCGTCCTCGCGGTGCCCGCCCTGGTCTGGTACCTGGTCTTCATGGTCGGCCCGCTGGTCGCCATCTTCGTCATCGCGGCCCTGCACTGGCCGGGCATGCTCCAGCCGGTCACCTTCGCCGGCACCGGCAACGTCAGCGCCGTCCTCGGCGACCCGGTCTTCCTGGACGCGGTGCGCAACACCGCCGTACAACTCGCCGTGGCCCTGCCGCTGATGATCGTCGGCGCGTACATGCTCGGGTACTACGTGGCGCAGAAGCCCCCGGGGCACCGCGTCCTGCGCTACCTGCTCTTCGTCCCCGGGCTGATCTCGACCCCCGCCAAGGCGATGGTCTTCTACGCGGTCCTCTCACCGGACGGCCTGCTCAACGGCGCGCTGGACAAGGTCGGTCTCGGCTCCATGACCGACGCCTGGCTCGCCTCGCCCTCCACCGCGCTCGCCTCCCTCATCGTCCTCGACTTGTGGAGCGGCGTCGGGTTCACCGCCGTGCTGTTCGCGGCCCGGCTGGGCAGCGTCCCGGACGAGATCGGTGAGGCCGCGCAGCTCGACGGCGCCGGTCACTGGCGTGCCATGTGGCGCATCCACTTCCCCGTCATACGGGACTTCGTCGGTGTCGTGACGATGCTCCAGTTCCTCTGGACGCTGTTCGGCTCCGCGCAGAACGTCCTGCTGCTCACCCAGGGCGGCCCGGGAAGCTCGTCGACGACGTTGTCCTTCCTCGTCTACCAGAAGGCGTTCATCGCGGCCGACCTCGGCTACAGCCAGACCGTCGGAGTGGTCCTCTTCCTGGTGGGCCTGGCCGGTCTGCTCACCATCCGTCGCGTCTTCCGCCAGAACTACTGATCGGAGCAGGTCCCATGAAGTCCGGAAGGTCCTGGCTGCCGGCGCACGTCTTCGCCTGGCTGTACGTGGCGCTGCTGGTCGTGCCCCTCTACTACCTGCTGGTCTCGGCGTTCAAGACGAACGACCAGATCTTCGGGAGCCCGTTCTCCCTGCCCACCTCTCTCTCCCCCACCAACTTCACCGAGTCGTTCTCCTCCGCGCACCTCGGGCCGGCCGTCCTCAACTCGTTGCTCGTGACGGCGCTGGCGCTGGCGCTCACCCTGGCGCTCGCCCTGCCGGCGGCCTTCGCCATCGCCCGGACCGAGGGGCGTCTCGGGGCGCTGGTGGAGCGGGTGTTCTCGCTGGGGTTCCTGGTCCCCACCTTCGCGGCCCTCTTCCCGACGTTCCTGCTCGCCGCCGCCACCGGGCTGTTCCACACCCGGGCGTTCATGGTGCTGTTCCTGCCGGCGACGGCGATGCCGCTGTCCGTCGTCATCCTCGTGCAGTTCATGCGGACCATCCCCCGCGAGATGGAGGAGGCGGCGCGCATGGACGGGGCGTCCACCTTCGCCGTCCTGCGGCACGTCTACACACCGATGTGCATGCCCGGCATCGCGACGATCCTGCTGCTGAACTTCCTGACCTTCTGGAACGAGTACCTCTACTCCCTCGTGATCATCGGCCCCGACCCGGACCTGCGGACGGTGCAGGTCGCCCTGCCCACGCTCAAGTCCCTGACGGGTACGGACTACGGCATCCTTACCGCGGGCACGGTGCTGACCCTGGTCCCGGTCTGGGTGGTCTACACGGTGCTCCAGAAGCGGATGCAGCAGGCCCTCGTCAGCGGAGCGGTGAAGATGTGACCAAGCGTCCCGAAGGGCGTGCCCCGGCGCGCCCCACGATCAAGGCCGTGGCCGCCGCCGCGGGGGTGTCGACCGCGGCGGTCTCCCAGGCCGTCAACGGCACCGGCCGGCTCTCGGAGGCCACCCGCCGCCGGGTCCTGGACACGGCCACGGAGCTCGGCTGGTCCCCCAGCGCCTCCGCGACCGCGTTGCGCCGGGCCAGGACCCGCACGATCGCGCTCGTCGTCCGGCGGCCCACCGACGTGCTGGGCTCCGACCCGCACTTCAGCGAGCTGATCACCGGTCTGGAGGGCGAACTCGCCCCGCGGGGCTACGGTCTGCTGCTCCACCTGGTCGCCGACATGGCGCAGGAGAGCGCGCTGTACGAACGCCTGGCCGCCGAGGGCCGGATAGACGGCGCCGTGCTGACCGACGCCCGCGCCGACGACCCGCGTCCGGAGCTGCTGCGCGGCCTCGGACTGCCCGCCGTGCTGCTGGGTGCCCCCGACACCGCCTCGCCGGTGCCCCGGGTGGGCCTCGGACAGCAGGGGGCCGGCATACGGGAGGCGGTCGGCCATCTGCTGGAGCTCGGCCACCGGCGCGTGGCCTACGTCGCGGGGCCGGCCGAACTGCTGCACACCCGGCTGCGGTTGCACGCCTTCGAGGAGCGTCTGGCCGAGGCGGGTCTGCTCCCCGTCGCCGTACGGCACAGCGACTTCACGGAACGGGCGGCCGTGGGGGTGACCGAGGAACTGCTCGCGCTGCCCGACCGGCCGACGGCCCTCGTCTTCCCGAACGACTCCATGGCCGTCTGCGCGATCGGCACCGCACAGCGCGCCGGTCTCCGGGTGCCCGGCGACCTGTCGGTGGTCGGGTACGACAACCTCTCGCTCGGCCGCTGGGTCCACCCCCGGCTCACCACCGTCGACCAGCAGGTGCAGCGCGTCGGCGCGGCAGCCGCCCGGACCCTGCTCGTCGGCTGCGGCGAGGACGTACCGCCACCCGTGCTCGACGGCCGCCCCCGTCTGGTCGTACGCGAATCGACCGGCCCCCTGCCGTCCCCGGCCTGAACCGCCGCACCACGGCACCCCCCGCACACCGAAGAGGACCTGTAGAACCATGCGACGCCACAGCGCCCAGCTCACCCACGACTCCTCCGTACTCCCCTGGCTGGGGGCCAACTTCTGGTCCCGCACCGGCGGTCCGCTGATGTGGCGGAACTACGAGCCGCGGACGGTGCGCGAGGAGCTGGCCGTGCTCAGGGAGCACGGTCTGAACATGACGAGGTCGTTCTTCTACTGGCCCGACTTCCACCCCGAGCCGGGACGGATCGACGAGGAACTCTGCCACCGGTTCCGGGACTTCCTGGACGCCCATCACGAGGCGGGGATGGGCACGGTCCCCACCTTCATCGTCGGCCACATGTCGGGCGAGAACTGGGACCCGGCCTGGCGCGGCGACCGGGACCTCTACGAGGACGTGTGGCTCGTCGGCCGGCAGGCGTGGTTCGTCTCCCAGATGACCCGGCGCTTCAAGGACCATCCGGCGGTCACGGGCTGGCTGATCACGAACGAGATGCCCGGTTACGGCCGGATCTACCAGGTCGACCCTCCGTCCAGCGATGTCGTCACCGCCTGGGCGCAGTTCATGTGCGACGCCGTGCGCGCGGCGGGTGGCACCCAGCCGGTGTCGCTCGGCGACGGCGCCTGGGGCATCGAGGTGACCGGGCGTGACAACGGTTTCTCGCTGCGGGAGACCGCGGAGTACGTCGACTTCGTGGGGCCGCACGTCTACCGCTCGGACACGGACCGGCCGCGCCAGCACTACCGGGCCGCGTTCGAGTGCGAGCTGGCCGCCGTGACGGGGCAGCCGGTCGTCCTGGAGGAGTTCGGGCTCTCCACCGACACGGTCTCGGCCGCGAACGCCGGGATCTTCTACCGGCAGACCCTGCACAACTCGCTGCTGGGTGGGGCGACCGGCTGGATGGCCTGGAACAACACGGACTACGACGACCTGTGGGACCGGTCGCCGTACGACCACCACCCCTTCGAGATGCACTTCGGGATCACCGACGGCGCCGGCCGCCCCAAGGAGCCGCTGCGCGAACTGGCCGCCTTCGCGAAGGTCCTGGAACAGGTCGACTTCAGGCGCTGCCGGCGTACCGACGCGGACGCGGCCCTGGTCGTGCCGGCGTTCCTGGAGCGGGGCTACCCCTACAGCAGGCCCGCCGACCGTCCGCTGATCTTCACCTCGCTGCACCAGGGCTATGTGGCGGCGCGCGGTGCGGACCTGCCGGTGGCGTTCGCCCGGGAGGCGGACGGGCTGCCGGAGGACGCCTCGCTGTACCTGCTGCCCTCGACCCGCCAGCTGACCACCCGCACCCGCCGCGCCCTGGAGCGCCGGGCGCGGGAAGGGGCGACGGTCTATCTGTCCTTCTGCTCGGGCGAGTACCCGACGACCCGTGGCCCGTGGTTCCACGACCTCGACGGGCTGTTCGGGGTGGAGCTCCAGCTGTCCTACGGGGTCGCGGAGCCGATCGAGGACGACGTCCTGGAGATGACGTTCGCCGAGGACTTCGGGTCGATAGCGGCGGGCGAGGTGCTCACCTTCCCGGTCGCCGGCAACGAGGACAGCCGCGCCTATCTGCCCGTCGTCCCGGACGGCGCACGGGTCGTGGCCACCGACGCGCACGGCCGCCCGGCACTGCTGTGTCACGGGACGGGCGAGGGCCGCACGGTCCTGGCGACGTATCCGCTGGAGCACATGGCGGCGCGCACGGCACGCGTCAATCCGGAGCAGACGCACCGGCTGTACGCGGCCCTGGCGGAACTGGCGGGCGCCGCACGGCCGGTGACCGTCGACACCCCGTACGTCAGCGCCGACACGCTGGTCCGCGAGGACGGGACGCGTTTCGTGTGGCTGGTGAGCCAGTCCGGCGAGGAGCTGACCGTGTGCCCGGCGGCGGACGGGGAGCTGCGCGAGCTGACCGGCGGGGAGCCGGTGCGGGACGTGGTCCTCCCCCCGTACGGGGTGCGCGTACTCGAACTGCGCTGACCGCCCTGCCCTCCCGACCTCCCGAGGTGAACCGCCCCATGCCCGAGCCGCTGTTCCGCGACCCCGAGGTGCCCGTCGCCGACCGGGTCCGCGATCTGCTGTCACGGATGACGCTCACCGAGAAGGTGGGCCAGGTCAACCAGCGGATGTACGGCTGGGACGCGTACGAGCGGACCCCGTCCGGCCATCGGCTGACGGACGCGTTCCGGGCGGAGGTGGCGGCCTACGACGGGATGGGCGCGCTGTACGGGCTCCAGCGCGCCGACCCGTGGTCCGGCGTGACGCCGGAGACGGGTATCGGCGCGGCGGACGGGGCGCGGGTCTCCGACGCCGTGCAGCGGCACGTCGTCCAGAACACCCGGCTCGGCATTCCCGTCCTGCTGGTCGAGGAGATGCCGCACGGGCTTCAGGCGCTGGACGGAACCGTGCTGCCGGTGAACCTGGCGGTCGGCGCCACCTGGAACCCGGAGCTGTACGAGGAGGCGGCCGCCCTCGCGGCCGCCGAGCTCCGGGCCCGTGGGGGCCATGTCGCGCTGGTCTCGGCGCTCGACCTGGTGCGGGATCCGCGCTGGGGTCGCGCGGAGGAGTGCTTCGGAGAGGACCCGTATCTCGCGGCGCGGTTCACCGAGGCACTCGTACGCGGTGTGCAGGGTCCGGCCGGGGAGCGCATCGGGCCGGACCGCGCGGCCGTCGTCCTCAAGCACTTCGCCGGGCAGGGGGCCACGGTCGGGGGCCGCAACAGCGCGGCCACCGAGCTGGGCGCGAGGGAGCTGCACGAGATCCACCTGGTGGCGGCACTGGCGGGTGTGCGGGCCGGAGCCGCGGGTCTGATGGCGGCGTACAACGAGTTCGACGGCGTGCCGTGCGCGGCGAACCACCGTCTGCTGACCGGAATCCTCCGGGAACAGTGGGGCTACGACGGCCTGGTGATGGCCGACGGGCTCGCGGTCGACCGTCTGGTGCGGATGGCGGGTGACCCGGTTGCGGCCGGTGCGCTGGCGCTGCGTGCGGGGACCGATCTGAGCCTGTGGGACGACTGCTACCCCCGGCTGGCGGAGGCGGTCCGGCGGGGTCTCGTCGAGGAATCCGCGCTCGACACCGCGGTGGGCCGCGTCCTCGCGCTGAAGTTCCGCCTCGGCCTCTTCGAGCACCCGTACACCGCGGGGCGGGCCGCCGGGCGGGGGCCGGACCGCGCCCGCCTGGAGCGGCTGAGCGAGCGCATCGCCCGCGAGTCCGTCACCCTCCTCGAACACGACGCGGTGACGCTGCCGCTCGCGGGCCGGCGGATCGGGACCGTAGCGGTCATCGGGCCGAACGCCGATTCCGTTCCGCAGCAGATCGGCGACTACACCGCCCCGCAACCGCCCGGGACGGGCAGCAGCGTGCTCGCCGGCATCCGGGCCGCCGCGCCGCAGGGGACCGACGTCGTGTACGCCGAGGGCTGCGGCCTCGTGGGCGGGGATCTGTCTGATCTGCCCGAGGCGGTGGCGCTCGCCGGCGCCGCCGATGTGGCCGTGCTGGTCCTCGGCGGATCGAGCGCACGCGAGTCCGGAACCCGTTTCGACGCCAACGGGGCAGCCGTGGTCACCTCCGGCAATCCGGTGGAGATGACCTGCGGCGAGGGCGTCGACCTCGCCGAACTCGGCCTGCCTGCGGGGCAGTCGGCCCTGCTGGACGCCGTCGCCGCGACCGGGACACCGGTGGTCGTGGTGATCGTCCAGGGCCGCCCCCACGCGCTGCCCGACCTCTCCGGCAGGGCGGCCGCGGTACTGAGTGCCTGGTATCCGGGTCCGTGGGGCGGGAGGGCGGTCGCGGACGTGCTGTTCGGCGCGGCCCAGCCGCAGGGGCGGCTGCCCGTGTCCGTACCCCGCTCGGCGGCCCAACTGCCCGTCTTCTACAACGGGAAGGACCACGGCTACCGGGGGTACGTCGACCAGCCCGCCACGGCCCGTCATCCTTTCGGTCACGGGCTGTCCTGCACGACGGTCGAGTACGGCGCACCCCGGCTGTCCCGGTCGTCCCTGGCGGTGGACCGGTTCGAGGGACCGGCACCGGTGAGCTGTGCGGTCCGCGTCGCCAACACGGGCACGCGACCGGTGCGGGAGACGGTCCAGCTCTACGTGCGCCGGGTGCTCGGCGGGACCTCGTGGCCACGGGTGCGCGAGCTGCGCGGTTTCGCGCAGGTGGAACTGGCGCCCGGCGGGAGCACCGAGGTCACCTTCGCGGTGGACGCGCGGACACTCGCCTCGTTCACCCTCACCGGGCACTGGGCCGTGGAGCCCGGCGAGTTCGCGATCGGGACGGGCCCGTCGTCGCACCGCACTCGGGAGGCACCGCTCACGGTGACGGCGAGACCACCGGCCGGACCGCGCGCAGCTCCGCGGTGACGGAGCGGCCCTCCGTCGGCGGAGGCCGGCTCCACGCCGGTGCGCACAGGCGCGTTCCTACCGTCACCCTGACCTCGCGCGCCCCCCTTTCGGACCTGTCTGCGCAGGTCATCGGGGTGCCACGCTGCTTCTGCCACGGGCATCGTCCCGCCGACGAACAGTGAGAGGTAGTCACCATGAACCGCATCACCGCATGTGCCGCCACCGCGATCCTCCTGGCCGTCGGGCTGGGGTCGGGCCCCGTCTCGGCCACCGACGCGCGCACGGCCGCCGGGCAGAGCGGGCACGCCGCCCCGGCCGCCGCGTTCACCCGGTGCACGCACGGCTACTTCTGCGCGTTCGCCGGCTGGAACGGCGAGGGGACCCGCTGCCAGTGGACGGTCCGCGAGATGCGGAACACCGCCGACAACTGCTCGTTCATCCGCGAGGGGCGGAACGTCCTGTCGGTGTGGAACAAGACCGAGCACCGGGTGCAGTACTACACGCAGACGAACTTCCACTCACGGGTCGGTTCCACGCTCGCCGGGCAGGGCGGCAACCTCCAGGGCGACTACCAGATCCGCTCCTTCAAGCCCCAGTAGCCGGGGAAGCCGCCCCATCCCGGGGACGGACGGACGGGCGGGCGGCCGGCGCCGGGGCTCGGACCCGGCGCGGGCTCACTGCACGCGGGCGGACGACCGACCGCCTTCGTCCTCGTCGCTGTCGTCGCCCGGGATGTGGACGTCGAAGACGGTGATGTTGATCTCGACGACCTCCAGACCGGTCATGCTCTCGACCGCGTCCGTCACGTTGGTCCTGACCCGGTCGGCGAGTTCGTGGATCGGCACGCCGTACTCCACCTTGATGGCGACATCGACCGCCGTCTGCTTCTCCCCCACTTCCACCTTGACGGAGCGCCCTGCCGCGGAGGACCCGGACACCCGGCCGGTGACGGCTCCCAGCGCCTTGGACGCCCCTGTGCCCACCGCGTGCACGCCGTCCGTGTCACGGATGGCGATGCCCGCGATGGTGGCGACGACGTTGTCGGAGATGGTGGTCGTGCCGCGTCCGGTCTTTTCCGTGTTCCCGTCCAGTTCAGCCATGACTGCCTCACAGAGGGTTGGTACGACAGGCCGGCCCGGTTCTCACCGACCCTCGTTCCACAGTGCGCCCGCCCGTCGCCCGCCGCCATCGGAGTGACACAGCGCCGCGCCTCGGCACTCTCCGCCATCTTCCGGACGCCCGGCCCATCCGGGGGCGGACCGGCTCCGAATCACCGGTGAGGGTCAGGACCAGCCCTCACCTCCCTGTCCGGGGGCGCGGCGGCCCGCGCCCCCGGACAGCCCTTCGCAGAGCCCCTCGCGCGCGCCGCCCCGATCCCACCCCGCACTCCCCGGGCTTCCCCTCCGTGGTGCCGTGCCCTCCGGCGGACAGCCCCGTCGGCGCGTGAGGCGCGGCCGGGACCGCCTGTCGTCCCCGCCCGCCCGGAGGTGCAGCCGGGGCGGCGGGCGTGCTCAGCATCACCCTGGACAGCCACCGTGACCGCCGGGTAACTTCTGACCAGGACTGAGCAAGCGCTTAGCCATCCTGACCGAAGCTGCAGCTGAAGCCGACTGAGGAGGCACCCCCGTGCGCCGTACGGTGTACAACGAGGACCACGAGGCGTTCCGGGAGACCATCCGCGCCTTCATCGAGGCCGAGGTCGTCCCCGTCTACGACGAGTGGTTCGCCGCCGGCCAGGCTCCTCGCGACTTCTACTACAAGCTCGCCGAGCTGGGCATCTTCGGCATCGAGGTGCCCGAGGAGTACGGCGGCGCGGGCGAGGAGTCCTTCAAGTTCGAGGCCATCATGTACGAGGAGACCGCACGCGCGGGCGTCTCCTTCGGCGGTTCCGGGGTGCACGTCCTGCTCTGCCTGCCGTACATCAAGTCGTACGCCACCGAGGAGCAGAAGAAGCGCTGGCTCCCGGACTTCGTCAGCGGGAAGACGATGTACGCGATAGCCATGACCGAGCCGGGCACCGGTTCGGACCTGGCCGGCATGAAGACGACGGCCAAGCTCTCCGAGGACGGCACGCACTACGTCCTCAACGGCGCCAAGACCTTCATCACCGGCGGCGTGCACGCGGACAAGGTCATCGTCTGCGCCCGCACCGACGCCCCCAGGGCCGACGACCGGCGCCACGGCATCTCGCTCCTCGTCGTGGACACCAAGTCCGAGGGCTACTCGGTCGGCCGCAAGCTCGACAAGCTGGGCCTGAAGGTCTCCGACACCGCCGAACTGGCCTTCGTGGACGTCAAGGTGCCCGTCGAGGACCTGCTCGGCGAGGAGAACAAGGGCTTCTCCTACCTCGGCCAGAACCTCCCGCAGGAGCGCCTCGGCATCGCCGTCGGCGCGTACGCCCAGGCCGCCGCCGCCGTGCGCTTCGCCCAGCAGTACACGCAGGACCGCACCGTCTTCGGCAAGACGGTCGCGTCCTTCCAGAACACCAAGTTCGAACTGGCCGCCTGCAAGGCCGAGGTGGACGCGGCCGAGGCCGTCGTCGACCGGGCCATGGACGCCCATGACGCCGGGGAGCTCACCGCCGCCGAGGCCGCCTCCGCGAAGTTGTTCTGCACCGAGGTCGCGCACCGCGTGATCGACCGCTGCCTCCAACTGCACGGCGGGTACGGCTTCATGAACGAGTACCCGATCGCCCGCCTGTACACGGACAACCGGGTCAACCGTATCTACGGCGGCACCAGCGAGGTCATGAAGTCGATCATCGCCAAGTCCATGGGTCTGTAGAGCGGTCGCCCTCTCCCCATGAGCTCAGCACTCGACTCCCTGCTCGATCTGCTCGACCTCGAGCGGATCGAGCAGGACATCTTCCGGGGCACGAGCCGTTCGGCGGTCGTGCCCCGGGTGTTCGGTGGCCAGGTCGCCGCCCAGGCCCTGGTCGCGGCGGGCCGTACGGTCGCACCGGACCGGGCCACCCACTCCCTCCACGCGTACTTCCTGCGCGCCGGGGACCCCGGGGCGCCCATCGTCTACAGCGTCGACCGGATCCGCGACGGACGGTCCTTCACCACCCGCCGGGTCGTCGCCGTCCAGCACGGCAAGCCGATCTTCCACCTCTCCGCCTCCTTCCAGGCGCATGAGGACGGTCTGGACCACCAGACCCCGATGCCACCCGCCCCGGACCCCGGGACGCTGCCCACGGCCGAGCAGGCACTCCCCCGGTACGCCGACCGCTTCGGCGACCCGTCGGTCGTGGACCGCCTGATCGAGGCGCGTGCGGCCGTCGACCTGCGGTACGTGGACGCCCCGCCGTTCGCCAGCGTCGGCGAGCCGCGCGAGCCGAGGTCGCAGGTGTGGTTCCGCACCGACGGCAAGCTGGCCGACGACCCGCTGCTGCACGTCTGCATGGCGACGTACGTCTCCGACATGACACTGCTCGACGCGGTGCTCCTCGCCCACGGGCGCGGCGGCTGGGCCGTGGGCGACGTGGTGGGTGCCAGCCTCGACCACGCGATGTGGTTCCACCGGCCCTTCCGGGCGGACGAGTGGCTGCTGTACGACCAGGAGTCGCCGTCGGCGTCCGGCGGGCGCGGCCTCGGCCAGGCCCGGATCTACACGGCGGACGGGCAGCTCGCCATCACCGTGATCCAGGAGGGCGTGGTCCGCGTCCCGAGGGACTGAGCGGCGCCCCTTCGGACATACTCGCCCCCATGAGCGACGAGAAGAACCGGGGCGGGGACTCCGGCGGCGAGTCCACGGTCACCGTCGTCGTCGCCGCGGCCGCCAATCTCGGCATCGCCGTGGCCAAGCTGGTCGCGGGGCTGATCAGCGGTTCCAGCGCCATGCTCTCCGAGGCCGCCCATTCGGTCGCCGACACCGTCACCGAGGTCATGCTCCTCACCGCGCTCAAGCGCAGCGGGAAGCCCGCCGACGAGGAGCACCCGCTGGGGTACGGCCCCGAGCGGTACATCTGGGCGATGCTCGCCGCCGTGGCGACGTTCGTCGGCGGCGCGGTGTTCTCCCTGTACGACGGCATCCACACCCTCACACAGGGTGAGGAGCTCGGTGATCCGCTCGTCTCGTACCTCGTCCTCGCGGTCGCCTTCGTCCTGGAGGGTCTCTCGCTGCGCACCGGGATCCGCCAGGTCCGCGGCGAGGCGGCCCGCCTCCGCATGCCCGCTCCCCACTACCTGCGCCGGACCTCGGACACGGCCGTCAAGGCCGTGGTGATGGAGGACTCCGCCGCCCTCACCGGTCTCCTGCTGGCCGCCGGTGGCCTCCTCGGCGGGCAGCTGTCGGGTTCCGGGATCTGGGACGGCATCGCCTCCGTCCTGATCGGCGTCCTGCTGGTGTACGTGGCCTGGGTGCTCTGCCGGTCCAACGCCCAGCTGCTCATCGGCCGCCCGCTCCCCGCGGAGATGCGGGCCGGGGTGCGCGAGGAGCTGCTGTCCGTCCCGCACGTCGTCGAGGTGCTGGAGCTGACCACGCTGATCCAGGGCCCGAGGGAACTGCTGGTCGCGGCGAAGGTCGACTTCCGGGACGCGTCGACCGCCGCGGAGATCGAGTGGGCCTGCGAGGAGGCGGAGCAGCGGCTGCGCGAGCGGTACCCGTCGATCCGGCGGGTGTATCTGGACCCGACCCCGGGGCTCGCACAGCGGTCGGCGGCGCGCTCCGGCGGATGACGGGACGCGGACGGGCGCCGAGTGAGCCGGTCGCACACCGGACAGAGGGACGTGCGCCCGAGCGCCGGGGTCCGGGCGGCTCGCGGCGGGCAGGACCCTGGCGGGCCTTCCGCCCGCCGCCTCCCTCCCCCCGAGGAGTCCCGTCGTGGCCCAGCACGCAGCACGCATCGTCCTCGACCCCGCGGCCCGCGACGCGGACGCCGAGCACCGGCTCCTGCGCGCCGAGGGGCTCGCGGCGCGCGTCGACATACTCGGGGTACCGGCCTGGTCCGTGTCCGACCCCGCGCTGCTCAGAGAGCTGCTGACCAGCCCGGACGTCTCCAAGGACGGACGCCGGCACTGGCCCGGTTACGAGCAGGCCGTCCGGAGCTGGCCGCTCGCCCTGTGGATCGCCGCCACGAACATGTTCACCGCCTACGGCGGCGATCACCGCCGCCTGCGCCGGATCGTCGCCCCGGCGCTCAGCGTCCGGCGCGTCGCCGCGTTGAAGCCCGTCGTCGAGGACCTCGTGGAGCGGCTCCTCGACGCCCTGGAGACCACACCCCGGGGCGGAAGCGCGGAGCTGCGGGAGCGGTTCGCGCATCCGCTGCCCATCGCCGTCATCGGCCACCTCATGGGCATGTCCGACGACCGCGGCGGCGACTTCCGAGCGCTCGTCGACGGGGTGTTCGACACCACGCGTTCCCCCGAGGAGGCCGCCGACAACACCCAGCGGCTGTACGCGATGCTCGACGACCTCATCGCCACCAAGCAGGCCGCCCCGGGCGACGACCTGACCTCCGCACTGATCACCCTGCGCGCGGACGGAGAGACGGCCGGCGGGCCCGCACTGAGCGAGTCGGAGTTGCGTGACACGCTGCTCCTGCTCATCAACGCCGGATACGAGACCACGGTCAATCTGATCGACCAGGCCGTCACCTCCCTGCTCACCCGCCCCGAACAGCTCGCCCACGTCCGCGCGGGCCGCGCCACCTGGGCGGACGTGGTGGAGGAGACCCTGCGCCACGAACCGCCCGTCAAACACCTGCCCCTGCGGTACGCCGTCGCCGACATCCCCCTGCCCGACGGGCGGGTCATCCGCCGGGGCGAGGCGATCCTCGCCTCCTACGCGGCCGCCAACCGCCACCCCGACTGGCACGAGGACCCCGACCGCTTCGACGTCACGCGGCTGACCAAGGAGCACCTGGCCTTCGGCCACGGCATCCACTTCTGCCTGGGGGCGGCCCTGGCACGGCTGGAGGGCGAGACCGCGCTGCGCGCCTTCTTCGGCCGGTTCCCGGACGCCGAGCTCGCCGTGGCCGAAGGGGAGCTGGAACCCATGGCCTCGCTGATCAGCAACGGTCACCGGTCCCTGCCCGTACGCCTGTGCCCGGTGTAGGGACCGGCAGGCGGGCGGAGTCCCTGAGCCGCCCGCCTGCGGGAGGCCGGCGCCTTACGCCAGGTCCGCGGTCGGGAGCAGTCCGGCCGCGTCCAGCAGGTAGTCGGTCATCGGGTCGTAGAAGCGCGGGTCGGTGACGTGGTCGTCCAGGGGCACGGTGACCTGGAGGGTGCCCTCCGACTCCCCCAGGAACAGCGCCGGATCGTTGGAGTCCGCGTACCCGATGGAGTCGAGCCCGCGCTGCCCGGCGCACCCGGCCCACCCGTGGTCCGCCACGACCAGGTCGGGCTGCGGCCGGCCCTCCCGCTCCAGCCCGTCCAGGACGGCGGCCATCGGGGCCGGGGAGTGCGTGTGCCACAGGGTCGCGCCGCGCTCCAGGACGGCCACGTCCGCGAACTGGAAGACCATGCCCTCGTCCGCCATGAGGCCGCCGGGAATCCGTACGATCTCGCATCCGGCGGCTCGCAGCGCCGCCGCCGTCTGCCGGTGCACGTCCAGCAGCCCGCCCGGGTGCCCGGTCGCGAACAGCACGCGCTGGCCGCCGTCCGCCGCCTTGCGCAGCCGTGCCGCCATCCGGTCCAGGGCGGCGACGGTCAGCTCCGGGTCGATGGTGTCCTGTCCCTGCCGGTGCTCCGGGTCGTCGCTGACACCGCACCGCTCGGCCATCACGGCCAGCACGTCCTGCTCGTCCCGCCACCGGTCGCCGAGTTCGAGTCCCAGCCAGTAGTGGCGGTCCCCGTTGGCGAGCTTGCGGTAGTGGGAGAGGTTGTTGTCGCGGGGAGTGGCGACGTCGCCCGCGATACGGGAACGGACGAGGTGCTCCACGAGGGCGGCTCGGCTGGGTATCGGCATGCACCCATTGTGCCGTCACGTACGTGGGTGCGCCCGGGTATCGCACGAGCGACGCGCCCGCACGGGGCGGTGGACCCCGTGCGGGCGCGGGACGAGGGCGGGCGCCTCGGGGCGCGGCTCCTCAGCCGGCCTCCGTCCGTACCCAGTCCAGGGTGCGCTCCACGGCCCGCTTCCAGCCCGCGTACCCCTCCTGGCGCCGCTCCTCGCTCCACTGCGGCTCCCAGCGCCTGGACTCCTGCCAGTGGGTGCGCAGTTCGTCGGTGTCGCGCCAGAAACCGGTGGCGAGTCCGGCCGCGTACGCCGCGCCGAGCGCCGTGGTCTCGGCGACCACGGGACGGCTGACGGGTACGCCCAGCACGTCTGCCTGGATCTGCATGCACAGGTCGTTGGCGGTCACGCCGCCGTCGACCCTGAGCACGTCGAGGTGCACTCCGGAGTCCTGTTCCATCGCGTCCACCACGTCGCGGCTCTGGTAGCAGATGGCCTCCAGGGTGGCGCGTGCGATGTGCGCGTTGGTGTTGTAACGGGCCAGGCCGACCATCGCCCCTCGCGCGTCCGAGCGCCAGTAGGGCGCGAACAGGCCGGAGAAGGCGGGTACGAAGTACATCCCGCCGTTGTCCTCCACCGACCGGGCGAGCTGCTCGCTGTCGGCGGCGGTGCTGATGATCTTCAACTGGTCGCGGAGCCACTGCACGGCCGCGCCGGTGACGGCGATGGAGCCTTCCAGCGCGTAGACGGCGGGGCTGCCGGCGAACTGGTACGCCACGGTGGTCAGCAGCCCGTTGCGCGAACGCACCAGCTCGTTGCCGGTGTTGAGGACGAGGAAGTTGCCGGTGCCGTAGGTGTTCTTCGCCTCGCCGGGCGCGAAGCAGACCTGGCCGACCGTGGCCGCGTGCTGGTCACCGAGGACCCCGGTGATCGGGACGGCGGCGTTCAGCGGCCGTGAGGTGCGGCAGGCTCCGTAGGCCTCCGCGTCCGAGGACGGGTGGATGCTGGGCAGCATCGACCGCGGGATCCCGAAGATGTCCAGCAGTTCGTCGTCCCAGTCCAGCGTCTCCAGGTTCATCAGCATCGTGCGGCTGGCGTTGGTGACGTCGGTGGCGTGGATCCCGCCGTTCGGTCCGCCGGTAAGGTTCCACAGCACCCACGCGTCCGTGTTGCCGAAGACCGCGTGGCCCGCCTCGGCGGCCTGGCGGAGCCCGTCGACGTTCTCCAGCAACCACTTGATCTTGCCTGCGGAGAAGTAGGTGGCGGGCGGCAGGCCCGCCTTGTGCCGGATGACGTCCCCGTGGCCCTCACGCTCCAGGGCTGCGGCGATCTTGTCCGTGCGGGTGTCCTGCCAGACGATGGCGTTGTAGTACGGACGGCCGTTGCGCGGGTCCCAGACCACCGTGGTCTCGCGCTGGTTGGTGATCCCGATGGTCCGGAGGTCCGAGGCCTGCAGGCCGCCTGCCCGGACGGCGTTCTGCATCACCGTGTTCGTGCGTTCCCAGATCTCCACGGGGTCGTGTTCGACCCATCCCGACCTGGGAAGAATCTGGCTGTGCTCCAGCTGGTGGCGGGCCACCTCGTTACCGGCGTGGTCGAAGATCATGAAGCGCGTGCTGGTGGTCCCCTGGTCCACCGCGCCGACGAATTCGGGCATCGCTGCCGTCCCTTCTCCTTGTGCAGAGGGCGCGCCGCTGGAACGCGCCGCGCCGGGCGGGCGCCGGCACCGTCTGCCCTCAGCATCGGGGCCGGCCGGCCGGCCTGCCCGCAGGGCGCGTCCATTGGAGGGCCGGTGCGGGCGGGCCGGCGCACCGGCCGTGGGTCTCAGCGCTTCCGCGTCGGTTCGTCGGGGACGTGGCCCTCCTGCTCGGGGCCGCGGCGCGCCTTGACCAGAGGGCTGATCAGCAGGTCGTAGACCACGGCCCCGATGACGCCGCCGATGAGCGGGCCCACGATGGGGATCCACCAGTAACCGCTGAACCACTGGTACCGCCCGGGCAGGGCGATGGAGCCCCAGCCCTCGAAGAAGGTGAACAGCCGGGGACCGAAGTCACGGGCGGGGTTGATGGCGTACCCGGCGTTCGTACCGAAGGTCATGCCGATCGCCACGACGACGAGGCCGATGACGAACGGCGCGAGGTTGCCCATCGGCGCCATGTTCCGGGTGTCGGTGATCGCGCAGATCAGGAGGAGCAGGATGCCTGTGCCGATGATCTGGTCGAGCAGCGGACCCCACCAGGAGTTCCCGAAGTACTCGGCCGGGAAGGTGGCGAAGATGGAGAAGGTGGGGAGCGATTCCTCCCGGGAGAGGCCGGCCTTCTGGTTGAAGGAGTCGATCGCCCACCGGTAGGACGCGTACACGAGCGCGGCGGCCACGAAGGCCCCTGCCAGCTGGGCGATCCAGTAGGGCAGGACCTTCCGCCAGGCGACTGAGCGCCGGACCGCGAAGGCGAGCGTGACGGCCGGATTCAGGTGTGCGCCGGTCACGCCTCCGGCGACGTACACACCGAAGATCACTCCGAAGCCCCAGCCCCAGGCGATGATCAGCCAGTCGGCGGGTCCGAAGGGGACGGACTGGCGCCCCGACCCGGGGAGGCCGGCGACCGCGAGGGCCACCGAGCCGATACCCAGCAGAATGAGGACGAAGGTGCCCAGGAACTCGGCGAGCATCTCGCCGCCCAGACCCTCCCGGTAACCCCGTCGACGTGTCGTGTGATCAGCCACAGCTCTCGGCTCTCCTCGGTCGGGTCGGTACGGGTGGCCGCCGTGCCCGCCGATGTGCACGTCACCGGCGTCGCGTCCCACCCGTGCCGCCGATGTGCGCGGAGGCCTGGAGGTCTCCCCGCCACTGGGGCCGGGACACCACCTGGGGGGCCGCGGACCGGACTCGGCCCTGGCGATCGCGCGCACCGGGCAGCGTAGGAGAGACGCTCGGGACACACGGCGGTACTGTGCGGAGCCATGTGACAACTGTCAGTCATCACGAATGATTAGTCCTATTATGTACGGAAATGGCATTCCGTCGACTTTTCCTGACCCCGACCCGGCGGGCGGCATCGTGCGACCGCCGGGAACACCGCCCGAGGAAGACCGGCCGGGGCCTCGGCGACCCCCCGCCGGGACCAGCCCCGGGCGGGCATGGGCAGGCCCCTCCGGAGCGCCACACCTCATCACCCGAACGGGTCACGCACACGCGCGGTCGGCCCGCGCCCCCTGGAGGCCTCAGCCGCCCGCCGCCGCGAAGGCGCCGCGGGCCAGCCGGTGCAGCAGGGCGGCGGTGGCCGCGCGGCCCGGCAGGGCCTCCGGGCGGGCCAGGTGGGGCGTGGAGTTCAGCAGACCGAAGACCGCGTGGACGGTGACGCGCGCCTCGTTCTCCGCGAGGGCCGGGTAGAGGGCACGGACGACCTCGACCCAGACCTCGACGTACTGCCGCTGGAGCCGGCGCACCCGCTTGCGGTCGGCGTCACGCAGACGGTCCAGTTCCCTGTCGTGGAGGGTGATCAGGGGCCGGTCGTCCAGGGCGAAGTCGATGTGGCCCTCGATGAGGGCGTCCAGGAGCGCCTCCGGAGAGCCGCCCGGGGCCGCGGCGTCCTCCGCGACGCGGAGCCTGCCCCCCTCCAGCAGCCGCTCGCTGATGCCGACGAGGAGCTCCGCGAGCATCGCGTCCTTGCCGGGGAAGTGACGGTAGAGGCCGGGACCGCTGATGCCGACCGCCGCCCCTATCTCGTCGACGCCCACCCCGTGGAACCCGCGTTCGGCGAAGAGGCGGGCGGCCTCCCGGAGGATCTGCTCGCGGCGGGTGGGGGCCGCGACGCGGGTGACGGCACGGGCGGCGTTGCGGTCGGCGGCGTGGGTGCTCATGAGGATTCATTCTAGACAGGCGGGTTAGCGCTCGTTAACCTGAACGGAACGCGTTAACGCTCATTAACTCTCGTCGGTCCCCGCGGTGCGGGCGGCCGACCACTGCGGTACGGGCAAGGGGGCTCGACAGATGCAGCAGGCACCGGTCCTGACGAGCGCGGCCGATCCCGCCTCGGAGGCCTGGCAGGCCAACGAGGCGGCGCATCACGCGCTCGTCGAGGAGCTGCGCACGCGGCTCGCCACGGCACGGCTCGGCGGGGGTGAGAAGGCCCGCGCCCGCCATGTGGCGCGTGGCAAGCTGCTGCCGCGGGAGCGTGTGGACGCCCTGCTCGATCCGGGTTCGCCCTTCCTGGAGCTGGCGCCGCTGGCGGCCGAGGGGCTCTACGGGGGCGCCGCGCCGGCGGCCGGGGTGATCGCCGGGATCGGGCGGGTCAGCGGCCGCGAGTGCGTGATCGTCGCCAATGACGCGACCGTCAAGGGCGGCACCTACTACCCGATGACGGTGAAGAAGCACCTGCGCGCCCAGGAGGTGGCCCTGGAGAACCGGCTGCCCTGCCTCTACCTCGTCGACTCGGGCGGGGCGTTCCTCCCGATGCAGGACGAGGTGTTCCCCGACCGGGAGCACTTCGGCCGGATCTTCTACAACCAGGCCCGGATGTCGGGTGCGGGCATTCCGCAGATCGCCGCGGTGCTCGGGTCCTGCACGGCGGGCGGGGCGTACGTACCGGCCATGAGCGACGAGGCCGTCATCGTCCGCAACCAGGGGACGATCTTCCTGGGGGGTCCGCCCCTGGTGAAGGCCGCCACCGGCGAGGTCGTCACGGCCGAGGAGCTCGGCGGCGGCGAGGTGCACTCCCGTACGTCGGGGGTCACCGACCACCTCGCCGAGGACGACCCGCACGCGCTGCGGATCGTCCGGAACATCGTGGCGACCCTCCCGGGCCGGGGGCCGCTCCCCTGGACGGTGGAGCCCGCCGAGGAGCCGAAGGTCGACCCCGCCGGGCTGTACGGCGCGGTGCCCGTCGACTCCCGCACCCCCTACGACGTGCGGGAGGTCATCGCCCGGGTGGTGGACGGCTCCCGCTTCGCCGAGTTCAAGGCGGAGTACGGCCAGACGCTGATCACCGGCTTCGCCCGGATCCACGGCCACCCGGTCGGCATCGTCGCGAACAACGGCATCCTGTTCTCCGAGTCCGCCCAGAAGGGCGCCCACTTCATCGAGCTGTGCGATCAGCGCTCCATCCCGCTGGTCTTCCTGCAGAACATCTCCGGCTTCATGGTGGGCCGGGATTACGAGGCGGGCGGCATCGCCAAGCACGGCGCCAAGATGGTGACGGCCGTGGCGTGCACCCGGGTGCCGAAGCTGACCGTGGTCGTCGGGGGTTCCTACGGGGCGGGCAACTACTCCATGTGCGGGCGGGCGTATTCGCCGCGCTTCCTCTGGATGTGGCCCAACGCCAAGATCTCCGTCATGGGCGGCGAGCAGGCCGCCTCCGTGCTGGCCACGGTCAAGCGCGACCAGATCGAGGGACGCGGCGAGGAGTGGCCCGCCGAGGACGAGGAGGCCTTCAAGGATCCGGTCCGCGCGCAGTACGAGCAGCAGGGCAACGCCTACTACGCGACCGCCCGGCTGTGGGACGACGGCGTGATCGACCCGATGGAGACCCGGCAGGTGCTGGGTCTCGCCCTGACCGCGTGTGCCAACGCCCCTCTGGGTGACCCCCAGTTCGGCGTCTTCCGGATGTGATGTGAGGACTTCCATGTTCAGCACTGTTCTGGTCGCCAACCGCGGCGAGATCGCGGTCCGGGTCATCCGGACCCTGCGCGAGCTCGGTGTGCGGTCGGTCGCCGTCTTCAGCGACGCGGACGCGGACGCCCGGCACGTGCGGGAGGCGGACACCGCGGTCCGGATCGGACCGGCGCCGGCCGCCGAGAGTTATCTCTCCGTGGAGCGGCTCCTGGACGCCGCCCGGCGCACGGGCGCGGAAGCCGTCCACCCCGGGTACGGCTTCCTCGCGGAGAACGCCGCCTTCGCCCGGGCGTGCGCGGAGGCGGGCCTCGTCTTCATCGGCCCGCCCGCCTCGGCGATCTCCCTCATGGGCGACAAGATCCGCGCCAAGGAGACGGTCGCGGCGGCCGGCGTCCCGGTGGTGCCCGGTTCCTCCGGAAGCGGGCTCACCGATGAGCAACTGGCCTCCGCTGCACGAGAGATCGGCACGCCGGTCCTGCTTAAGCCCTCCGCCGGCGGTGGCGGCAAGGGCATGCGGCTGGTCCGCGAGGAGCCGCTGCTCGCGGACGAGATCGCGGCGGCGAGGCGTGAGGCGCGCGCCTCGTTCGGGGACGACACGCTGCTGGTGGAGCGGTGGATCGACCGGCCGCGCCACATCGAGATCCAGGTCCTGGCCGACGGGCACGGCGGTGTCGTGCACCTCGGCGAGCGCGAGTGCTCCCTCCAGCGACGCCACCAGAAGATCATCGAGGAGGCCCCCTCGGTCCTGCTCGACGAGGGCACCCGGGCGGCGATGGGCGAGGCGGCCGTCCAGGCGGCACGTTCCTGCGGGTATGTGGGCGCGGGCACGGTCGAGTTCATCGTCCCGGGCAACGACCCCTCGTCGTACTACTTCATGGAGATGAACACCCGTCTCCAGGTCGAGCACCCCGTCACCGAGCTGATCACCGGTCTCGACCTGGTCGAGTGGCAGCTCCGGGTCGCCTCCGGGGAGCGGCTCCCGTACGCCCAGGAAGACATCACCCTCACCGGGCACGCCGTCGAGGCACGGGTCTGCGCGGAGGACCCGGCGCGCGGCTTCCTGCCCTCCGGCGGCACGGTGCTCGCCCTGCACGAGCCGCAGGGCGGTGGGGTGCGGACGGACTCGGGTCTCGGCGAGGGCGTCCCGGTCGGCAGCACGTACGACCCGATGCTGTCGAAGGTCATCGCGTACGGACCCGACCGGGCGACGGCTCTGCGCCGGCTGCGGGCGGCGCTCGCGGACACCGTGGTGCTGGGTGTGCCGACGAACGCCGGGTTCCTGCGGCGGCTGCTGGCCCATCCGGCGGTCGTCGCGGGCGACCTGGACACCGGTCTCGTCGAGCGCGAGGCCGACGGCCTGGTGCCCGAGGGCGTACCGGAGGAGGTGTACGCGGCGGCGGCGCTGCTGCGTACGCCCTCGCCGCCGTCCTCCGCGGGCTGGGTCGACCCGTTCTCGGTACCCAACGGCTGGCGGCTGGGCGGGACGCCGGCCGAGACCTTCCACCACTTCCGGGTCCCGGGTCACGACCCGGTGCGCGTGGGGGTGCGTGCGGAGCCGGGGGGCACGGCCCGGCTGACGTTCGGGCACGCCGGGGACCGGGAGGAGCCGGCCGACGCGTGCGGCCCGGTGCCCTCGCTGCCCGGCGCGGAGGCGTCCCGGCTGGTCTCCGTGGACCCGCTGCACGTCACCGTCGAGGTCGACGGACTCACCTGTACGTTCAGCCGGGCCACCTCCCCGGAGGGGGTCTGGCTCGGCCGGGACGGGGACACCTGGCACGTCCAGGACCACGACCCGGTGGCGGCGTCACTAAGCGGCGCCGCCGGCTCCGGCGCGGACACACTTGCCGCGCCCATGCCCGGCACGGTCACGGTGGTGAAGGTGGCCGTCGGGGACGAGGTCGCGGCCGGGCAGAGTCTGCTGGTCGTCGAGGCGATGAAGATGGAGCACGTCATCTCCGCTCCGCACGCCGGCACGGTCACCGAACTGGACGTCACCGCGGGCACCCCGGTCGCCATGGACCAGATCCTGGCCGTGGTGGCCCCGAAGGAGGAATCGTGACCGGGACAGGACTGCCCATGACGGTGCCCGCGCCGGGTCTGCCGGCCCGGATCCGCATCCATGAGGTCGGCGCCCGCGACGGCCTGCAGAACGAGAAGTCCGTCGTGCCCACGGAGGTGAAGGCGGAGTTCGTGCGCCGGCTCGCCGTGGCCGGGCTCTCCACGATCGAGGCGACCAGCTTCGTCCACCCGAAGTGGGTGCCGCAGCTCGCCGACGCCGAACAGCTCTTCCCGCTGCTCGGAGACATCGCGGACGTCGGGGACGTGGCCCTGCCGGTCCTCGTACCGAACGAGCGCGGGATGGACCGGGCGCTCGCCCTGGGTGCCCGGCGGATCGCCGTGTTCGGTTCGGCGACCGAGACGTTCGCCGCCCGCAACCTCAACCGCACGGTGGACGAGTCGCTCGCCATGTTCGAGCCGGTCGTGGCCCGTGCCAAGGCGGAGGCGGTGCATGTGCGCGGCTATCTGTCCATGTGCTTCGGCGACCCGTGGGAGGGGGCGGTGCCGGTCGCCCAGGTCGTCAGGGTCGCGAGGGCGCTGATGGACCTCGGCTGCGACGAACTCTCCCTCGGCGACACCATCGGCGTCGCCACGCCGGGCCATGTGGTGGCCCTGCTGACCGCGCTGAACGACTCGGGGATCCCCACCGGCGCGATCGGCGTGCACTTCCACGACACCTATGGTCAGGCGCTCTCCAACACCCTGGCCGCGCTCCAGCAGGGGGTGACGACGGTGGACGCCTCGGCGGGCGGCCTCGGGGGCTGCCCGTACGCCAGGAGCGCGACGGGCAACCTCGCCACCGAGGACCTCGTGTGGATGCTCGACGGCCTCGGTGTCGAAACGGGTGTCGATCTCGGCGCACTCACCGCCACGAGCGTGTGGATGGCCGAACAACTGGGCCGGCCCAGCCCGTCCCGCACCGTCCGTGCCCTCTCTCACAAGGAGTGACCCGCCCCATGTCCCTGGACCACCGGCTGACCGCCGAGCACGAGGAACTGCGCCGTACCGTCGAGGAGTTCGCCCACGACGTGATCGCCCCGAAGATCGGCGACTTCTACGAGCGCCACGAGTTCCCGTACGAGATCGTGCGGGAGATGGGGCGGATGGGCCTCTTCGGCCTGCCCTTCCCGGAGGAGTACGGCGGCATGGGCGGTGACTACCTCGCCCTCGGGATCGCCCTGGAGGAGCTGGCCCGGGTCGACTCGTCCGTGGCGATCACCCTGGAGGCCGGGGTCTCGCTGGGTGCCATGCCCGTCTACCGCTTCGGCACCGAGGAGCAGAAGCGCCGGTGGCTGCCGAGGCTCTGCTCGGGCGAGGCGCTGGGCGCTTTCGGGCTGACGGAGCCGGACGGCGGGTCGGACGCGGGCGGCACGCGGACGACGGCCGTGCTGGACGAGGCCACGGACGAGTGGGTCATCAACGGTTCCAAGTGCTTCATCACCAACTCGGGCACGGACATCACGGACCTGGTGACGGTGACCGCGGTGACCGGCCGCAAGGAGAACGGCGCCCCGCGCATCTCCTCGATCATCGTCCCGTCCGGCACCCCGGGCTTCACGGTCGCCGCCCCGTACTCGAAGGTCGGGTGGAACGCCTCGGACACCCGGGAGCTGTCGTTCTCCGATGTGCGCGTGCCGGCGGCCAACCTGCTGGGCGAGGAGGGCCGCGGGTACGCACAGTTCCTGCGCATCCTGGACGAGGGCAGGATCGCCATCTCGGCACTGTCGACGGGCCTGGCGCAGGGGTGCGTGGACGAGTCGGTGAAGTACGCGCGGGAGCGGCACGCGTTCGGCAAGCCGATCGGTGACAACCAGGCCATCCAGTTCAAGATCGCCGACATGGAGATGCGGGCGCACATGGCCCGGATCGGCTGGCGGGACGCGGCCTCGCGGCTGCTGGCGGGCGAGCCGTTCAAGAAGGAGGCGGCGATCGCCAAGCTGTACTCGTCCACGGTCGCGGTGGACAACGCCCGCGAGGCGACGCAGATCCACGGCGGCTACGGCTTCATGAACGAGTATCCGGTGGCCCGGATGTGGCGCGACTCCAAGATCCTGGAGATCGGGGAGGGCACGAGCGAGGTGCAGCGGATACTGATCGCCCGGGAGCTGGGGATGGGCGCCTGACGGACTGCCGGGCTATGCGGGGGCCGCTCCTTCGATGACGAAAGGGCGGCCCTTTCCGGCCACCTGGGCCAAATCGTAAGGTTAGGCTAACCTACGCTTCGACCCGTCGGCGGCCAGCCGTGACCCGCATGAAAGCAGAGCCAACATGCCCCACGCCCGGATACCCTCCCTCTCCCGCCGCGGCCTGCTGGCCGCCGGTGGAGCCGTCGGCCTCGGTGCCGTACTCGCCGCATGCGGGGACGGCGACACGCAGGACCCCGGCCCGGAGGGCGGGGCCGCGAAGTCCGGCCCCTGGAGCTTCGAGGACGACCGCGGGCAGACGGCGAAGGCCGGTTCCGTACCGAAGAACATCGTCGCCTTCATCGGTGTCGCCGCGGCGCTCCATGACTACGGCATCGAGGTAAAGGGGGTCTTCGGCCCGACGAAGACCGCCGACGGCAAGCCCGACGTGCAGGCCGGGGACCTCGACATCAGCAAGGTCGCCGTGCTCGGCAACGTCTGGGGCGAGTTCAACGTCGAGAAGTACACCTCTCTCGCACCGGAGCTGCTCGTCACCGCGATGTGGGAGAAGGACGCCCTCTGGTACGTACCGGACCAGTCCAAGGACAAGATCCTGAAGCTGGCGCCGAGCGTGGCCCTGTGGGCCGCGCAGACCACGGTCCCCAAGGCGATCCAGCGTCACGAGGACCTCGCCGCCTCCCTCGGCGCCGATGTGAAGGCCGCGGCGGTGACCGACGCGAAGGCCCGCTTCGAGAAGGCCGCCGCCCGGCTGCGCGCCGCCGCGAAGTCCCGGCCGGAGATCAAGGTCATGGTCGGCTCCGCCAGCCAGGACCTCTTCTACGTCTCGCTCGCCACGATGTCCGCGGACACCCGGTACTTCCAGGAGCTCGGCGTGCGGTTCGTCGAGCCGAAGGTCAACGCGGCCGGCTTCTTCGAGGAGTTGAGCTGGGAGAACGTCGACAAGTACGGCGCCGACATCATCATGATGGACAACCGCTCCTCCGCCCTGCAGCCCGGCGCACTGACCTCCAAGCCGACCTGGTCCCAGCTGCCCGCCGTCAAGGCCGGCCAGGTCGTCCCGCGTACGACGGAGCCCATCTACTCGTACGCCAAGTGCGCGCCGATCCTCGAGGACCTCGCCGAGGCGGTCGAGAAGGCGAAGAAGGTCAGCTGACCCACCGGTCCGATGGGCTGCGCCCCGGTCCGGCCACCGTTCGGTCCGGGGCGGAGGGAAGCCGCCGGGATGGCCGATCCGTGGGGGTCCGAGCCTGTCCGTACCGTTCAGTCGGTACGGACGCCGGCCCCGGGGGCCCCGGAGCGTGGGTACACGCCGCCCCGGCGGCCGCCGCCGTTCTCCTGCGGACACCCGGCGCCCAGGCCGGGGGCCCCTTCCGCCCCCATGACCGTCCGGGGCCGCGTCCGGGACCGATGTGGCCGGGAGTGCGGCGCCGGCTCGGGACGGCCACGACCCACCCTGCCGCACCGGCCGCGTGCACGACAGGGCCGTCCGGCGCTTCCCTGGCGGGCGGGTGTTGGAGGGCATGGCCGGGACCGACGACACGGCCGCCCCGCGCGTCCCGGCGGGGCGCGACGACGTATACGGCACCCCACGGCCACGGCACCCCCTACGGCCCTCGACGGCGCCGCCGGAACATCCCCGCACCTCCGACGCACGGACGCCCCTCACCCTCGCGGCCCACCCGTATCCGCCACGGTGCGCCGACCCCCCGGGGATCGCGGGACAGCCTCGGGCGAGCCGCACGAGGCGACCCTCACCGGGCGCGGCGCCGCGTTCAGCGCCGCAGGAGGAGCGCTTCCACATCGCCCGGAAGCCCACCGGGCGACACGTCCGCACGCCACCCTGCCCGATATCGGGCAGATTTCTTGCGTATGCCGCTCATTCCGAGCAATATCAACGGATGCTCGAACACCGCCCGTCGCATGACGACCTCGTCGACCACCTCGTACGCTCCACCCCGCTCCAGCGCGGGGAAGCGGCCCGGGTGATCCTCGACGTGCTGGCGTACTTCGACGAGACGGTCGAGGACTTCGTCCGCCGGCGCCACCGTGAACTGCAGTCCGGCGGCCTGGTGAACACGGAGATCTTCGAGCGGATCGCGGCCGAACTGCCACACCGGGCGGTGGCACCGCAGGAGCTCTCGCTCCGGCAGCTGCGCCGCATCGTCTACGGCTGAACGGCCGGACGGCAAGACCGGACGTTCCGGACTTTCCAGTCGATCAGAACGGCCGGGCGGCCGGGCACCCACTCTGTACGTCGATGGAGGGCAGGACTCTATGTGCGGGATCGTCGGTTACATCGGGAAGCGTGACGTGGCTCCGCTGCTGCTGGAAGGCCTGCAGCGGCTGGAGTACCGGGGTTACGACTCCGCGGGCATCGTCATCACGGGCAAGGCCGCGGCGGGGAAGCCGGGCGTCCTGAAGACGGTCAAGGCCAAGGGCCGGGTCCGCGAGCTGGAGGCCCGGGTGCCCAAGCGGTTCGCCGGCACCACCGGTATCGCCCACACCCGCTGGGCCACGCACGGCGCCCCGAGCGACGAGAACGCGCACCCGCACCTGGACGCGGAGAACAAGGTCGCCGTCGTCCACAACGGCATCATCGACAACGCCTCCGAGCTGCGCGCCAAGCTCGTCGCGGACGGTGTCACCTTCCTCTCCGAGACCGACACCGAGGTGCTGGTCCACCTGATCTCCCGGGCGCAGGCCGCCACGCTGGAGGAAAAGGTCCGCGAGGCGCTGAAGTGCGTCGAGGGCACGTACGGCATCGCCGTCCTGCACGCCGAGTTCAACGACCGCATCGTCGTCGCCCGCAACGGCTCCCCCGTCGTCCTGGGCATCGGCGAGAAGGAGATGTTCGTCGCCTCCGACGTGGCCGCCCTCGTCGCCCACACCCGCCAGATCGTCACGCTCGACGACGGCGAGATGGCCACCCTGAAGGCCGACGACTTCCGTACGTACACCACCGAGGGCTCGACCACGACGGCCACGCCCACCACGGTGGAGTGGGAGGCCGAGTCGTACGACATGGGCGGCCACGACACGTACATGCACAAGGAGATCTCCGAGCAGGCCGACGCCGTGGACCGCGTGCTGCGCGGCCGCATCGACGACCGCTTCTCCACCGTGCACCTCGGCGGCCTCAACCTCGACGCCCGCGAGGCCCGCGGGGTCCGTCGCATCAAGATCCTCGGCTGCGGCACCTCGTACCACGCGGGGCTGATCGGCGCCGGCCTCATCGAGGAGCTGGCGCGCATCCCCGCGGACGCCGAGCCCGCCTCCGAGTTCCGCTACCGCAACCCGGTCGTGGACCCCGACACGCTGTACGTCGCCGTGTCCCAGTCCGGCGAGACGTACGACGTGCTGGCCGCCGTCCAGGAGCTCAAGCGCAAGGGCGCGCGCGTCCTGGGTGTCGTGAACGTCGTCGGCTCGGCGATCGCCCGGGAGGCCGACGGCGGGATGTACGTCCACGCGGGCCCCGAGGTCTGCGTCGTCTCCACCAAGTGCTTCACCAACACCGTCGTCGCCTTCGCGCTGCTCGCACTGCACCTGGGCCGCATCCGCGACCTGTCCGTCTCCGACGGCAAGCGGATCATCGAAGGCCTGCGGAAGCTGCCCGCGCAGATCGGGGAGATCCTCGAGGCCGAGGACGAGATCAAGAAGCTGGCCGAGGAGTACGCGGGCGCCCAGTCGATGATGTTCATCGGCCGTGTGCGGGGCTATCCCGTCGCGCTGGAGGCATCCCTGAAGCTCAAGGAGATCTCCTACATCCACGCGGAGGCCTATCCCGCCTCCGAGCTGAAGCACGGCCCGCTCGCCCTCATCGAGCCCGCGCTGCCCACGGTCGCAATCGTCCCGGACGACGACCTGCTGGAGAAGAACCGTGCCGCGCTGGAGGAGATCAAGGCCCGCAGCGGCCGCATCCTCGCCGTGGCCCACCGCGAGCAGGAGAAGGCCGACCACACCTTCGTCGTGCCCAAGAACGAGAACGAGCTGGACCCGATCCTGATGGGGATCCCGCTCCAGCTGCTGGCGTACCACACGGCGCTGGCCATGGGCAGGGACATCGACAAGCCGCGCAACCTGGCGAAGTCGGTCACCGTCGAGTAGGACGCAGAGGCCGGGAGTGCCACCGGTGGTCCGGCGCGGGGCGCGGCCGGGCCACGGCGCACACCCGGAGCGGCCGACCGCGACAGGGAGCGGCCCCGCACACGCCGTGGCGTGTGCGGGGCCGCTCCCTGTCCGCGAGCAGGTGACCGTCCGGGGGGCCGCGCAGCGGTTGACGGGCCGTCAGACGGCCTTACGGCAGCTCAGGGGATGACGATGACGGGGCGCTGGGCCCGGCGCGCGAGACGGCCCGCCACGGACCCGAAGATCCGGCCCACGAGGCCGTGCGTGGATCCCACCACGATGGCGTCCGCCGCGTACTCGCGGCCGACCTCCTCCAGCTCGTGGCAGATGTCACCGCCGCGCTCGACGAGCACCCACGGCACGTCGGAGAGGTAGTCCGCGCAGGCAAGCTCCAACCCCAGGACCTCGGTCCGGTGGTCGGGCACATCGACGAAGACCGGCGGCTCGCAGCCGGCCCAGACCGTGGTCGGCAGCCGGTTGGCCACATGAACGATGATCAGCCCGGAACTGAGCCTCCCCGCCATGCCGATGGCGTAGGCGAGGGCTCGTTCGCTGGACATCGAGCCGTCGAAACCGACCACGACCCCATGCCGGAAGGCTGGATCGCACGAGGGGCGCGACTCTTCGACCGTCCGCGGCTCCGACCGGGGGTCGGCTACCTGCTTGCGGTCTGCGGGTTCAGGGATTTCGTGACCGGCCATCGGTGTCTCGGCGAAGAGAATCCTCGTGAGGAGGGAGCGGTGGGGAGGTGTGACTGCGAGCGGCGAAGCTGTGTCCGGGAATCATCTTCCCAACCCCTTACCCCCAAGGGTACGGCGCCACTCCTTCACCGCCCAGTCCTCGTACGGCGCATGCGGTAATGGGGGGAGCATGCCCGACACCGCCCCGTATGGCAATGCCGGTTGTGTCGTACATCCAGCTCGGGACGAGCGGTCGGCTTCCCTTCCGGTTCTCGCCGCCCCGCTGTGACGAATCCGGGAGCGGCGTCCGGCTGTGGCTCATCCGCCCCTCCGGCCCGCCGTCACTCGCTGCCACCGGGCGGCTCCGAGTGGTGTACATCCGGGCGCCCGGGAGCCTTTCGGGGCCCTCAGGGGCGCGCGGGAGCTCTCGGCCCTCAGGGTCGCACGCCGGTCACACGACTGGAACGAGTACACACAACCGCTTGTTTTCAGCCAACTTCACATCGACCCCACTTTCTCGCCGTCATGGCCGACCAAGCCACGTGCCAGCAGGCAGGAATAGACCGCGCGGTACGCTTTGAACCCACACAGACGGGCCATGATCACCGGGCGCCCTTCCCTGCGACGCTCGCGGGTGAAACGCTTCGTGATCGAATGCTTCGCGCCAAGTGGCCTTGTCGACATAGTGCCGGCGGGGGAACGTGTCACGTCGGCACCACGGAACGCAGTAGATTCGATCATGAGTATCGAAGACTGGGGACGCGTGCGAGACCGAGGGGAAACGTGCAGGAGCGACAGGCCCGTAGGGACCAGGGAGACGCGAACACCGAGGGGGGCTTAGCGTCATGAGCCAGGACTCCGCCACCGCAACGGAGGCCGCACGGAAACTGACCGGGCGGCGACGCCGGGAAGTCGTAGCCGTACTGCTGTTCAGTGGGGGCCCTATCTTCGAGAGCTCCATCCCGCTCTCCGTTTTCGGAATCGACCGCCAGGACGCGGGCGTTCCGCGCTACCGCCTGCTGGTGTGCGGGGGTGAGGAAGGACCGCTGCGCACGACCGGCGGGCTCGAACTCAGCACGCCCTACGGCCTGGAGGCGATCAGCAGGGCCGGCACCGTCGTGGTGCCCGCCTGGCGCTCCATCACCTCGCCGCCGCCGGCCGAGGCACTGGACGCGCTGCGCCGCGCCCACGAGGAGGGGGCCCGCATCGTCGGTCTGTGCACGGGCGCCTTCGTGCTCGCCGCGGCCGGCCTGCTGGACGGCCGCCCGGCCACCACGCACTGGATGTACGCCCCGACGCTCGCCAAGCGCTATCCGTCGGTGCACGTCGATCCGCGGGAGCTGTTCGTCGACGACGGTGACGTACTCACCTCCGCCGGTACCGCGGCCGGAATCGATCTGTGCCTCCACATAGTCCGTACCGACCACGGCACCGAGGCGGCGGGGGCGCTGGCGCGCCGGCTCGTCGTACCTCCGCGGCGCAGTGGCGGTCAGGAGCGCTATCTGGACAGGTCTTTACCGGAGGAGATCGGCTCCGACCCGCTCGCCGAGGTCGTGGCCTGGGCACTGGAGCACCTCCACGAGCAGTTCGACGTGGAGACGCTGGCCGCGCGCGCCTACATGAGCAGGCGGACCTTCGACCGCAGGTTCCGTTCACTCACGGGCAGCGCACCGCTCCAGTGGCTGATCACCCAGCGCGTGCTGCAGGCGCAGCGGTTGCTGGAGACCTCCGACTACTCGGTCGACGAGGTCGCGGGACGCTGCGGTTTCCGCTCGCCGGTCGCACTGCGCGGGCACTTCCGCCGGCAACTGGGGTCCTCCCCCGCCGCGTACCGGGCCGCCTACCGGGCCCGCCGTCCGCAGGGCGGGGCGATGGAGAGCGTCAATTCGGTGATGGAGACCACCGTGCCCGCCCAGGGCACGGCGTCGACCCGACGGGCGGCAGGGGCGGCCTCGACCGGCCCCGCACCCGTCACCGCGGCGGCGGGCTCCGGCGGTCCGCTGGAGCACTTCGCCGGGGTTTCGGATGCGTACGTTCCCGGTCGCCCGGCCCTGCCCGGGCAGCGGAGCGCCCCGTAGGGTGGGGTGCATGAACGACCGTATGGTGTGGATCGACTGCGAGATGACCGGGCTCTCGTTGACGGACGACGCACTCATCGAGGTGGCCGCGCTGGTCACCGACTCGGAACTGAACGTGCTCGGCGAAGGGGTGGACATCGTTATCCGCCCGCCGGACGCGGCGCTGGAGACGATGCCCGAGGTGGTGCGGCAGATGCACACCGCCTCGGGTCTCCTCGACGAACTGGCGGGGGGCACGACCCTGGCCGACGCCGAGGAGCGTGTCCTGGCGTACGTGCGCGAGCATGTGAAGGAGCCGGGCAAGGCCCCGCTGTGCGGAAACACGGTCGGCACCGACCGCGGCTTCCTGCTGCGGGACATGCCGTCGCTGGAGAGTTACCTCCACTACCGGATCGTCGATGTGTCCTCGGTGAAGGAACTGGCCCGGCGCTGGTACCCGAGGGCGTACTTCAACAGTCCGGAGAAGAACGGCAACCACCGGGCGCTGGCGGACATCCGCGACTCCATCACGGAGCTGCGTTACTACCGCGAGGCGGTGTTCGTGCCGCCGCCCGGCCCGGACTCGGCACGGGCCAAGGAGATCGCGGCCCGCCACACGCCGCCTCCCGCGCCGTAGCCGACGACGTCGCAGGTCACGGGCCCTTCGGGGCCCGTGCTCCGGGCTTCGGGAAACGAGGGCGCGAGCACCCCCTCGGACCCTGTACACTTTTTCTCGGCCGGTCGGAAAAGGACCGGGCAACATGGTGGGTATAGCTCAGATGGTAGAGCACCTGGTTGTGGTCCAGGATGTCGCGGGTTCAAGTCCCGTTACTCACCCTTGATGATCAAGGCCCGACCTGTGAAGACAGGTCGGGCCTTCGTCGTTCTCGAAACGTGGGGAACACGGCGGGAAGAAACAGGGGCGCGGGGCCGGCCCCGGTGAACGTCCCCACGCCTCGATGCGTCCCGCACGCCGGGCACCGCAGACGGGCGTCGACCGGCGCCGACGCTCCGCACGGCGCACAGGGGGGCGAGCCGCGCGGAAGGGGCCGCCGCTACGTCGGTGAGCGGCGGGGAGGTGTGGCGGTACGGGCCTGGTCCCCGGTGGGAGGAGAGAGAGCAGATACGGCAGGAGCGCGCCGCGCTCGGACGCCCCGGCCCCGACCGGTCCGGGCGGACGGTGACGGACCGGGGTCAGCGGGTCCGGCGGCGCGCCCCGCACATGATCATCGAGCCGGAGACCCAGGTGCCCCCGTCAGGCACCGGTCGACGAGCTGCCGACCGGGCCGACGAGGGCTGAGTCGGAGGGCTGTCCTGAGGTCTCCCGGACGGGCGGGGCGCGTGCGGGAGGTGGCGGACGACGGCGTCAGGCTCGGCGGCAGCGCTCGCGGATCTCGGAGATGACGGCTGCCTCCGGCGCACTGAGCGGGCCGTCCACGGTGGCCACCCGGTCGGCCACGTCGAGGATGTCGCTCAGATCTCCCGGCTCGGCGTCCAGCCGTCGCCACACCTCGTCCGAATCGATGTCGACGAGGTGAGCAAGCTGTTCGTCGACCACCTGATGCCGATCCCGGACCGCCCTCACCAGGTGTCGCATCAACAGTGCTTCGTCGTCCGTGATCTTCCCGTCCGCCCTGACGACAAGCCACGCGACCCACAGCATCGACTGCGGGTGCCGGCTCCGCCTGCTCAGCCCTTCGGCGACTTCGATCACCCGCGCCTCGTTCCGGAAGACGGCTTGCGCGTGCCGCCCCGCAAGCAACGTCGTATAGCGGTTCAGCACCACCGCGAGGGGAACGCCGACCACGGGGATACCTATCTTGATGACGTTGCGCTGCAGGAGGTACTTCCCCACGACCGGTAGCCCCTTCGCGGCGGCCAGTACCCCTCGGGAGTAGAAGCGCTTGACAACCGGCCGCATGAGGGCCGGCACCACCTTGACCACGCCTTCCCGGACCATTTCCCCACTCTTGATCGTGAAGGCCACGCGAATGAGCTTCCACAGGTCATCGGCGTCGGACAGGTCGAGCGGGACCCGGTAGAGGACTGCTACGTCGTAGGCCAGGCGCAGCTGGAGACGGGTGATGAACGCGACGTCGACCATCATGGTCGCGACAGCGGCCGGTACGGTCGCCGCCGAGGCGCCACCGAGGCTCCCGAGGGTGGCGGCGACGGCCGCCGAGTATGCGCCGGCGGAAAGCCCACCTTCGAGCGCGGCGTACCGAGCCGCCATCTTGATCCGCTGATCGACGACGGCGTCCGCGGGTACGCCCTCGTACCGCTCCTGGAAATACTGCCAGTCGACCCGGTCGGTGTACGAACTCAGGGCCTGAGCGGCTAGTTCGGTGAACCAGCCACCCGACTTGATGTCGTCCGCGCTCAGCCCCTTGATGAATTCCCGTAGCTCGGCTCGCTCCCGCTCGACAGCCTCCCGGTCGGCAGCGTCGTCGCCTCCGGCATCGACAGCGTCCACCGGAGCTCCGGGTGGTGGGGGTCCTCCCAGGTCGTTCTGCGCGGAGTCAGGCCGCTCCGCAGGGTTCTCCTCGCTCGCCGCCTCCCCGTCGCTCACCGGGGCCGGGGCCGCGGGCGACGGTGCCCGGGGTGGAGGAACCGTCGCCGCCGGGGGCGACTCCTCCGGGCCGGGGTCGGCCACGGCGTCCGCGTCCAGGCTCCGGGCCGCTTCCCCCACGTCCCCGTCGCCGGTGGTGCCGACACCGAAGTCCGTGGTCAGCCCCACCAGTCCGGACTCGTATCCCTGACCCACGGCCCGGAACTTCCACTCGCCATCGCGCCGGTAGAGCGCGCCGAAGATGACGGCGCTCACGGCGTCGGCATCCTCGACGGGGAAGTGGACCAGACCCTCACCGGAACGGTCGGCGAGCGTCAGGCGGAGGTCGTCGAGACCCCCGAACCGGGACCCGTCGTGACGGCTCGCCGCCACGACGATCTGCTCGACGTCCGTCGGTACGGCGTCCAGAGCGAAGCTGATCCGGTCCTCGTTGCCGCCGGCCGTCGGAGTCTTCCCGAGCAGGTGCACACTGCCGTTGCCCGCGACCCGGTTGCCGTCATGACAGAAGTCACTGTCGCTGCGGACCCTACCCTCGCCGTCGATCAGGAGTACGGCGACGCGGACGTCTCCCCCACCGGTCGCGCTGCTCCATCCGAGGCTCACCGTCACCGAGCCGATGTCCTCGCTCAGCGCGGCCAGCCCGACATTGGCACCCTTGACCATCTTCTGCATGCGGTCCCCCAGAACCACTGCCGGACCGGAGCGCACGCGCGGCAGGACGATGCGTGACGTTGTGTGGTGCGTCACACGTTCGCCGTACTCGGGGAACCTTAGCGGGCGGGAGCTCCCCCTGTGGAGAAGTTGTGAAACCGCGCTGCCCGGGGAGGTGGTCCGGCGCGGCCGCCCGGCTCAGGAGGACTCCCGCACCACCAGTTCCGTGGGCAGCACGATCCTCGGGCGGTCCTGGGGGCTCTCGCCCGACGAGCGGTGCGCGATCTCCTGGAGCAGGACGCGGGTCATCGTGCGGCCCATCTCCTCGATCGGCTGACGGACGCTCGTCAGCGGCGGGTCCATGTGGCGGGCCACCGCCGAGTCGTCGAAGCCGACCAGGGACACGTCGTCCGGGATGCGGCGGCCGGACTCGCGCAGGACCTGGCGGGCACCGGCGGCCATCACGTCGGAGGCGGCGAAGACGGCGTCCACGTCGGGGCGGCGGGCCAGCAGCTCGCGCATGGCGCGGGCGCCGCCCTCCTCGCTGAAGTCCGCAGGGGCGATCAGCCGTTCGTCGGGGTCGAGTCCGGCCGCGGCAACGGCCTTGCGGTAGCCGTCCAGGCGGCGCTGGGCGCCGTACACGTCGAGGCGCCCGGTGATCGTGGCGATGCAGCGGCGGCCCCGTGATATCAGGTGGTCGACCGCCGCGCGGGCGCCCTCGAAGTTGTCGGAGTCGACGGAGGGCAGCATCTCCGCCGCGTGCCTGCGGCCGCTGATCACGGAGGGCATGCCGAGCTGCTCCAGCAGGTCCGGCAGGGGGTCGTCCGCGTGGACGGAGACCAGCAGCACACCGTCGACCCGGTGGGCGGTCAGGTACTGGGCCAGCCGGCGGCGCTCGCGGTCGTTGCCCGCGAGGGTCAGCAGAAGCTGCATCTCGGTGTCGGCGAGGGCCGCTCCGACTCCCCGGACGATGTCGGAGAAGTACGGCTCGGCGAAGAACCGGGTCTCGGACTCGGGGACGACGAGGGCGATGGCATCCGTCCGGTTTCCGGCGAGCGCGCGGGCCGCCCGGTTGGGCACGTAACCCAGCTCGGCGACGGCGGCCTCGACGGCCTCCCTGGTCTGCGCGCTGACCCGGGGCGAGCCGTTGATGACGCGCGAGGCGGTGCCCCGCCCCACTCCGGCCCGTGCCGCTACCTCTTCGAGCGTGGGACGCCCACCACTCCGTACTCGCGCTGCCGCCATGGCTGCCTCCCGTTCGCGGTCAATTTCTCACAGCGGGGTAGCCAATCCAAGTCCCGCTGCCTGTTCCCCGGCACTCGCACGGACCTGCGGTCCCTGCGGGGCGCCCACCTCTTGGGAGCGCTCCCAAGCCTACGGGGTCCTTGTAACCAGCAGGTAAGGCGGGAAGGAAGGAGACGGGAGGGAAAGAGGCGGGGCGGGCACGCGAAGGCGGGCACGCGAAGGCGGGCACGCGAAGGCGGGCACGCGAAGGCGGGCACGCGAAGGCGGGCACGCGAAGGCGGGACCCGCCCCCCGGACGGGTCCCGCCTTCGTCGTCGTGTCAGACCGTGCCGCCGGCCCCGGGGAGGGCGTGGCGGCGGATCACGTCGGAGTACCAGTGGGCGCTCGCCTTGGGGATGCGGCGCTGGGAGGCGTAGTCGACGTACACCGCGCCGAAGCGCTTCGAGTAGCCGTACGCCCACTCGAAGTTGTCCATCAGCGACCACAGGAAGTACCCACGCACGTCCGCACCGTCGGCGATCGCCCGCTGGACGGCGTCGAGGTGCCCGTGCAGGTACGCGATGCGCTCGGGGTCCTCGACCTTGCCCTCGGGCGAGACGTAGTCGTCGAAGGCCGCGCCGTTCTCGGTGACCATGAGGGGCAGGCCCGGGTGGTCACGGGTGACGTCCATGAGCAGGTTGTAGAGCCCGTTCGGGTCGATCGACCAGTTCATCGCGGTGCGCTCCTTCCCCTCGGCGAGGTGGAAGGCGACGTGCTCGGAACCGGGCCACGGCGAGTGGTCGCTGTTGCCGTGACCGTCGTTGCGCGTGTCTCCGGCCCCACCCTCGGGCGTGGAGACCAGCGTCGGCGTGTAGTAGTTGACGCCGAGGGTGTCGATCGGCCGGGAGATGGAGGCGAGGTCGCCGTCCCGGACCAGCTTGGACCAGTCCACCAGGTGGGAGGTGTCCGCGATCAGGTCCTCGGGGTACTCGCCGCGCAGCATCGGGCCGGTGAAGACGCGGTTGCCGACGGCGTCGATCCGGCGGGCGGCGTCCGCGTCGGCCTCGCTGCCGGTCAGCGGGCGGACCTGGTGGAGGTTGAGGGTGACCGAGGTCTGCGCGGCAGCGGGGAGTTGGGCGCGCAGAACCTCGATCGCCCGGCCATGGGCGAGGTTGAGGTGATGGGCCGCCTGCAGGGAGGCTGCGGGCTCGGTGCGGCCGGGGGCGTGCACACCGGATCCGTAACCGAGGTAGGCCGAGCACCAGGGCTCGTTGAGGGTGGTCCACATGCCGACGCGGTCACCGAGGGCACCGGAGACGATCGCCGCGTAGTCGGCGAAGCGCTCGGCGGTCGCCCGCTCGGGCCAGCCGCCCGCGTCCTCGAGCTCCTGGGGGAGGTCCCAGTGGTAGAGGGTGGCGACGGGCATGATGCCGGCGTCGAGCAGTTCGTCGACGAGCTTGCGGTAGAAGTCCAGGCCGCGCTCGACCGCCGGGCCGCGGCCGGTGGGCTGGACCCGGGACCAGGAGACGGAGAAGCGGTAGGCCTTGAGCCCGAGCTGCTTCATCATGGCGACGTCGTCGCGGTAGCGGTGGTAGTGGTCGGCGGCGATGTCACCGGTGTCGCCGTTGCGGACCTTGCCCGGGGTGCGGCTGAAGGTGTCCCAGATGGACGGCGTGCGGCCGTCCTCGGCGGCGGCGCCCTCGACCTGGTAGGAAGCGGTGGCCGCGCCCCAGAGGAAGCCTGTGGGGAACCGCGCCTCGGGCGCCTGCTGGGGAGTGGTGTCGGGTCGTACGGCAGTCATGCGGGAGCGCTCCCATGAGGTGGAGGGACAAGGACGGGGAGGGGAGGTACGGGCCCCGGGGCCCGTACGGCCTGGGGTCGGGTACAGGCGGTACGGGCCCACCGGGGCGCCGACCCGAGCGGGACGGCACGGCGGGCGAGGAGATCAGCCCTTGACGGCGCCGGCCATGATCCCGCCGACGATCTGCTTGCCGAAGATCACGAAGACGACGAGCAGGGGCACGGTGCTGATCAGCGCGCCGGCCATGATGATGCTCTGGTCGGGGACGTAGGAGGCACTGAGCTGGCCGAGGGCGACCTGCAGGGTGGGGTTCTCCTGGTTGAGTGCGAGGTAGGGCCAGAAGAAGTCGTTCCAGGTCTGGACGAACGTGAGCATGCCGAGCACCATCATGGCCGGGCGGGCCACGGGGAGCACGATGCTCCGGACGATCCGGAGGTTGTTCGCCCCGTCCATCCTGCCCGCCTCGATGAGCTCGTAGGGCAGGGCCTCCAGCAGGTACTGACGCATGAAGAACACGCCGAAGGCGCTCACCAGGGTCGGGAAGATCACCGACTCCAGCTGACCGCCCCAGCCGATGTCGGACATCATCATGAACAGCGGGACGACGCTCAGCTGCGGGGGGATGGTCAGCGTGGCGATGACCATGGTCATCAGTACTCCGCGGCCCTTGAAGCGCATCTTGGCGAAGGCGTACCCGGCCAGGGTGCAGAAGAACAGGGTCGCCGCGGTGATGCAGCAGGACACGATGAACGTGTTGAGGATGGCCGTCCCGAGGTGGGCCTGTTCCCAGGCCGCTTCGAGGTTGTCGAACAGCTTGCCGCCCGGGAGGAGCGGGGGCGGCGTGTCCAGTACCTCGTCCTGGGTGCGGGAGGCGGTGACGAGCGTCCAGTACAGCGGGAACAGCGAACCGAGGCCGACGACCGCCAGGGCGACGTAGGCGAAGGGTCCCGCGTGGTGTTGCCGGCCGGCGCCGGGCCTGAAGCGGGCGCGGCGCGGCGGTTCGCCGGGGCGGACCACGGTCTTGGAGACGCCGCGGCGGTCCGGGGTGGTGACGGTGCTGGTGGTGGTCATGGTTATCGCTCCCCGTCAGGCCGCGGTCTTGCGCGCGTAGCGCCCGATGAGCCAGTTGATCGCGGCAATGAGCAGCAGCAGGACGAGCATGGCCCAGGCGACTGCGGCGGCCGGACCGAGGTGCCCGAGGTTCCAGCCGTAGTTGTAGAGGTAGATACTGAGCGTTTCGTACTGGTGCTCGGTACCGCCCTGCGCTCCGTTGACGCCGCCCTCCAGCAGGAGGGGCTCACCGAACAGCTGCATGGAGCCGATGGTCGAGATGACGATCGTGAAGAGGATCGTCGGCCGCAGAGCGGGAATCGTCACGTTGCGGAACTGCTGCCAGCGGGAGGCCCCGTCGATCGAGGCGGCCTCGTACAGGTCCGAAGGGACCGCCTGCATCGCGGCCAGGTAGATCAGCGTGTTGTAGCCCGTCCAGCGCCAGATGACGATGACGGCGATGGCGATGTTGGACGTCCAGTGACCGTTGACCCAGTTCGTCTCACCGGCGCCGAAGAAGCTGAGCACCCAGTTCAGCAGTCCTCCGTCCGCGCGGAACACCAGGGCGAAGACGAGGGCCGCCGAGGCCACCGAGGTGGCGTACGGGGTGAGGATGACGGTGCGCCAGAAGGTGCTGGCACGCAGCTTGTAGTTGAGCAGGTGGGCGAGGCCCAGGGCCATCATCAGCTGCGGGACGGTCGAGATGACGCCGATGACGAAGGTGTTGGTGACCGCGGTCCAGAACTCGGAGTCCTGGAGGATCGTGCTGAAGTTCGCCCAGCCGACCCATTCCATCTGGTCGAGACCGGTCATCTCCACCCGGTGCAGGGCGATCCATCCGGTGTAGATCAGCGGGTAGAGCCCGAAGGCGCCGAAGACGAGGAAGAACGGGGCGATGTAGGCGTACGGCGACGCCTTGTCGTCGAAGCGCCACAGCCGGCTGCGCCATGCCTGGCGGGCGGGGGTCATGGGCTTCGGGGCGCGGCGGCTGGGCCGGGAGCCGTGTGCGCCCCTGGTGGGGGTCGTGGTTGCCACAGGTGGGAGTCCTTCCCTGGGGTGTGCCGACACCGCAGGGGCAGGCCGGACCTCTGGTCAGGTCCGGCGGGGTGTCGGAAGCCGTGCACGGGGCCGGTACGGGAACCGGCACCGGTGCGGGCGGCCGGGACACCCTGGAAGGCATCCCGGCCACCCGCACCGGCGAGGGTCAGCCGATCACCTTGTCGATGGCCTCGACGGCGTCGTCCCAGGCCTTGTCGGGCTTGGTGCCGCGCTGCTCCATGTTGTTGATCTGGGTGGAGATGGAGTCCTTGATGATGCCGTCCTTCGGGCCGAGCACGGCCGCGGGGATGACCTGCGCCTCCTGGGCGTAGATCTCACCGATGGGGGCGTTGTTGAAGTACTCCAGCTTGGCGCCCTTCACGTCGGCGAGCTCGTAGGCGCCCTTGTTCGACGGGAAGACACCGACCGCCTTGAAGACGGCGGCCTGCTGCTCGGGCGCGGTCAGCCACTTGACGAGCTCACCGGCCTCCTTGACGTGCTTGCCCTTGGCGGGCACGGAGAGGAACGAACCGCCCCAGTTGGCCGCGGTCTCACCGGGGGTGCGGGCGATGTCCCACTTGCCCTTGAACGCGTCACCGGCGTACGTGGAGATCTGCGCCGCCATCCACGCGGGGCAGGCCACGGTGGCGATGCTGCCCTTGCGCAGGGCCGCCTGCCACGGCGGGCTGAACTGGGCCAGGCCCTGGGTCAGCTTCTTGTCGACCGCCTCCGCGGCGAGGTTCCAGCCCGCCTTGACGCCGGCGCTCTCCTTGTAGATCGGCTTGCCGTCCTTGGAGTAGTACTGCTCCGAGTCGGAGCTGACCACGCCGTTGTACATGGCGCTGGCGGAGTCCATGAAGAAGGTGCCCGCGGGGGCCTTCTTCTTGTACTCCTCACCGAGCTTGAGGTAGTCCTCCCAGCCGCCGGCGACCTTCGCGGCGACCGCCTCGCGGTCGGCCGGCAGACCGGCCTGCTCGAACAGGTCGCGGCGGTAGCAGATGGACATGGGGCCGATGTCGGTACCGGCGCCGATGACCTTGCCCTCGTCGGTGCTGGCCTGCAGCGCCTTCCAGTTGACCCACTGGTCGGTGTCGACCACCTTGGCGAGGTCGACGAACGCGTCCGCCTTGGTGTCGACGAGTTCCTTGATGCGGCCGACCTCTATGCCCTGTACGTCGGCCAGTCCGCTGCCCGTGTTGAGCTGCTGGAGGAACTTGGGGTAGTAGACCTTCTCCTCGGCCGTGGTGTTTTCCTTGACCGTGATGTTCGGGTGGAGCTCGTGGTACTTCGCGAAGAGCCCCGCCTCCTTGTACCCGAACTGCCCGAAGTCGGCCACGGTCAGGGTGATGTTCCCGTTCGCGTCGGCCTCGCCGGAGTCCGAGTCCGAGTCGCTGCAGCCGGTCAGCAGCAGGGCGGTGGCCGTGAGGCCCGTGGTAGCCATGACGGCGGCTCTGCGGCGTCGACCTGCGACGGTGCGGGTGATGCGCATTCCACTACTCCTTGTTCCAGGGTGGGACTGGCGTTCGATCTGCTCGGCATACGCGCTGGTGGGTGCGGGTGCCAGTGGTACGGAGAGGACATGGGCTGTGCCGTCCCCGTACGAGCGAAAAACCTCGTTCGATATGGGAGCGCTCCCATGCGCTGATGCCGGAAGATTGCTGCCTCAAGGGGGTGGGTGTCAAGACTTGAAGACGCTTCCGTTGCCCGAGTGTGTCCTGCAAGTCACGCGAACGTGTCCGACCGAGGTCTTGCGTTCACCGGCACGCCCTGCATGACTGGGGTACCGCCCCGCCAAAAAGCCCAGTTCAGGCGGGTGTTGGGCGAACAGACCGACGGCCGGGCCCGAGGTAGGGCGCCTGCACGGCAGATTCCGGCGCGGCTTCTTCCGGCGGGTGGCGGTCTCGCCCTGGGCCGGAGACGCCCGCCGGAAGATGAACGGGACACGGCGGTTCGGAGGCGCACAGGGGGACCTGAGAGCCGTTCCGCGTTCTTTCCCCGAACTCCGTTCGTGAGCCGGGGGGTTCCGCCCGGCGGGCCGCGTGTCCCGGAAGCGGCCGAGGGCGCCTCGGGGCGCCCTCCGTGCGGGACTCGGGCACGGAGGACGCGGGAGCGGCGGCGAGAAGCCGGGAGCGGGGGGCCTTCGGCGTCGGGCGTCGGGCGTCGGGACGCACGGACCGCACCGCACGGAGACCGGCTGCGGGAGGCAGGGGCGCGGGACATCGCCGGCCGTCCGATGCCCTTCTCCCGGACGGACGGCCCCTCTCAGGCGGGCTGCTCGGGCGACGCAGGCGGCTCGAGTTTCACGCCGACGCCGCGCAGGGTGTGCAGGTATCGCGGCCGGGCCGCCGTCTCGCCCAGCTTGCGGCGCAGCCAGGAGAGGTGGACGTCGATGGTCTGGTCGTCGCCGTAGGACTGCTGCCAGACCTCGGCCAGCAGGTCGCGGCGGGCGACCACGACGCCGGGGCGCCCGGCGAGGAAGGCCAGCAGATCGAACTCCCTGCGGGTCAGGTCCAGGGCGGCTCCGTCCAGTTCGGCCTGGCGGCGCAGCGGGTCGATGGAGAGCCCGCCGACCTGGAGGACGCGTGGGGGCGGCGTCCGCCCGGCGGCTCGCCGGGTGCGGCGCAGCACGGCGGCCATGCGGGCGGAGAGGTGTTCCACGGAGAACGGCTTGGTCAGGTAGTCGTCGGCGCCGCCGTTGAGCAGCCTGACGATCTCGGCCTCGTCGTCCCGCTCGGTCACGACGATGACCGGTACGTCGGTGACGGACCGCAGCATCCGGAGTACCTCGGCGCCGTCGCGGTCGGGTAGCCCGAGGTCGAGGACGACCACGTCGAAGCGGAAGTGCGCGACCTCGCGGAGGGCTTCGAAGGGGGTGCCGACACTCCGTACGGTGTGGGAGGCCGCGGTCAGGTGCCGGATGAGGGCCGACCGTACGAACTGGTCGTCCTCGACCACGAGCACACTTGGCATGGGCGGACCGTAACCCATCCGGAGCAACGCGGTCCCGGGATCCGCACACGCGGCCACGAGGTTGCTCACGGAGCCGGGTGGTCAGTCGAAGGCGCCGGGCGGCGGGCTCGGTGAGGGACGGGCGCCCTCGTCGGTGACGACGGCGGCGCCGCCCGTGAAGTCCGTGAGGGCGCGGCCGTGTTCGACCCGGCCGGGGTGCGGATCGCTCGCGACCCTGCGGGTCAGTTCGGCGACGGCGAGCGGCAGGTCCGAGGCGACCAGCACCGCGTTGCCGAAGCGCCGGCCCCGCCAGACGGCCGGGTCTGCGGCCACGGCCAGCTCGCGGAAGAGGGACGCGGCCGTGGCGATCTGGCCCCGCAGGTGGGCGAGCGGCGGGCCGTCGGTGAGGTTGGCGGCGTACTGTCCGCCGGCCCTCAGGACGCGGCGCACCTCGGTGAGGAATTCGGCGGAGGTGAGGTGTGCGGGGGTCCGGGCTCCGTCGAACACGTCGGCGATGACGAGGTCGGCCCAGCCGTCCTGGATCCTGCCGAGCCCGGCGCGGGCGTCGGTGGAACGCACCCGTATCCGGGCCTGCGGGTCCAGCGGGAGTTCGCGGCGGACGAACTGCACGAGGGCGGCGTCGATCTCGACGATCTGCTGGGTGGAGCGGGGACGGGCCGCAGCGACGTAGCGGGCGAGTGTGAAGGCGCCGCCTCCCAGGTGCAGGACCTGGAGGGGGCGGCCGGGGGGCGCGGCGAGATCGATGACATGGCCGAGCCTGCGCTGGTAGGCGAACGAGAGGTACGCGGGGTCGTCGAGGTCGACGTGGGACTGCGGGGCGCCGTCCAGGAGCAGGGTCCGTGCGCGCGGCCGTTCACGGTCGGGTACGAGTTCGGCGAGGCCGCCGTCCACCGGGGTGGCGACGGGCTCCTGCTCGCGGTCGGGCCGCCTCCGGGCGCTCCCGCCCTTCGCGGATGCTCCTCGACGTGCCACGCCCTCGTCCTCGCTCACTCGCCCACCGCTCACGGCCGGTGTCCTGGGACGGGCCCGGCGAGGCGGTAACTCCGCCCACCTGCCCATTATCGCTCAGCGGCAGTTGTCGGCCGCCTCGATGAGGCGGGCCGCCTGGCCGAGTGCGGCCCGGAGCGCCTCCGGGTCGGTGACCGGGGCGTCGGCACCGGGCGGCAGGAGCCAGCCGCCGCCGACGACGGGCGGCTCGGTGGGGAGGCTCAGCCCGCGGCCGTCCGTCCGCGTACAGGCGCTGCCCGGTACGTCCCATCCGTCCGCGGTGCCGGGCGGGACCAGGAAGCCGAGGGTGGCGCAGGAGCCGTCGTGGAGAACCGGGCCGACGGCCTCGTGGTCGGCGCCGCGGCGCAGGATGTCGACGGCCTCCAGGCCCTGACGCGCCGGGACAGTCACCAGGTCGCACGGTGTTGTTTCCGGGCCCATGTGCAGCAAGGGAAATCCCTCCTCTGTCGCCGAACGGGGCCACGCCCCGTCTCGCATGGACCAACGCGCCGACGACGTCAAGGGCTACGGCGGCACGCCGCCGCAAAGGGTGGCAGTTCATGGCGGATCAGGGGCGAGATGCCCGAATTGAACACATACGCAACGTGTGCGTTCCGTCACAGCAGGTACGTTCTTGCTCCGCCGGGACAGCGGAAGCAGGCGCCCGGCTGCACACCAGAGAAGGGCCCCGCCATGGTGTCGACACCGGCAGTTCCCAACCTCGCCTTCCGACGGCTGCGCGGACAGCGCTCCGCCGGGGAGTTCGCGGCAACGGTCCGCAGGGCCGCCCGCGAGATCGGGGAACACGTCGCGTGCGACGCGCGGTACATCGGGCGCGTGGAGTCCGGCGAGATCCGCTGCCCCAACTACGCGTACGAACGGGTGTTCCTTCACATGTTCCCGGGGGCCACCCTGGAGAGTCTGGGCTTCTCGGCCCGCGAGAGCGTGCGCGGCCGGAGGGCCCGCTCGGCGCCCCCTCCTCATCCCACCACGCCCCCCACGCTCCACAGTGACATCGACGAGGAGAGCGACGTGCTGCGTCGCGTGTTCATGACCAGCGGCACCGCCACGGTGGCAGCCGCGTCCCTGGGTCTCGGCGGCCCGTCCGCCGCCGCCCTGACCACCGTGCCCGCCCAGCGCCGGGTCGGCGAGGCCGAGGTGAGCGCCGTCGAGAACGCGGTGCGCCGGATCCGGCTGCTGGACGACCGGCACGGCGCGGACCGCCTCTACCGGCGCGCCTCCCAGCCGCTGCGGGCCGCCTACGCCCTGCTCGACGCCGATACGGCGGCCCGCCGCAGCACCCTGGACCGGCTGCACGCGGGCGCCGGTGAGCTGGCGATCTCGGTGGGCTGGCTGGCGCACGACTCGGGCCGCTTCGAGGACGCGCGCTCGCACTACGCGGAGGCGCTCGCGACGGCGCGGCTGGCCGGGGACGCGGCGCTCGAGGCACACGCCTTCTGCAACGTGTCGTTCCTGGCCCGGGACACCGGGCGGGCCAGGGAGGCGGTCAGGGCCGCGGAGGCCGGTCAGCGGGCGGCCCGCCCGCTCGGCTCGCCGCGGCTGACGGCCCTTCTCGCCCTGCGGGAGGCGGGCGGGCGGGCGTGGCTCGGGGACCGTACCGGGTGCGAGCAGGCCGTCGGGCGTGCGCGGACGGCGTTCGAGCAGGGGGCGCGCGCCTCGGACCCCGAGTGGATGACGTTCTTCCGGGAAGCGGAGCTGGAGATGCTCCAGGCGCAGTGCTGGTCGGCGCTGGGCGACTGGCCGAGGGCCGCACGGCACGCCCGGCGGGCGACCCGGCTGCAGGATCCGCACTTCACGCGGAACCTCGCTCTCTACCAGGCGCAGCTCACGGGTGACCTGGCCCGCGCGGGCAGGGCCGACGAGGCCGCGGCGGCCGGGCACCAGGTGCTGGACCTGCTGGACCAGGTCCGGTCCTCGCGGATCCGCGGGATGCTGGCGAGCGCGGTGTGCGTACTGAGGCCGCGAGGCGGCCCGGAGGTGGCCGCACTGCTCAACCGGTACGACGGACTCCCGCCCGCCGGATGACGGGCGCCCGCGCCCCCGGTCGGCACGCGCCCCGGACCGGCGGCGCCACGGCGCACGGGACCGAGCAGCACGACACGGGCGGGCACCCGCCACCGGGCCGCACGAGCGACGGTGTGAACCCGCCTGCCCCCGACGCGGCACGCGCCGCGCACCGGCCCCGGGCACACGGGAGGGCGCGCACAGGACCGCCCCGCTGCACCCGGAGCGGCGGCGCCCCGGCACGGGCCGGGCACCCCACCACCACCGGACGCACAGGCCCGGCCCCGGTGGAGCCGACCGCCCGGCGAAGGACGGGTGCCCCGCCGCGAAGAGCCGGGCCGCCGCCCCGTCGGCCCGGCCGACTACCGGTCCAGGTGGCCGGTGTCGTTCCAGCGCTCCAGGGCCGGCATCCCGTACGCCCATCCCAGCACCGACAGCGAGGTCGGCTCCAGCCGGATCCGGGCGGCGAAGGACACGTCCTCGCCGAGCCACCGCGCGCCCAGGGCACGCAGGATGTGCCCGTGGGCGAAGACCAGCACGTCCCGGTCGGCCGCACGCGCCCAGTCCACGACGGCGTCGGCCCGGGCCGCGACCTCGGCGAGGGTCTCACCGCCGGGCACCCCGTCGCGCCAGATGAGCCAGTCGGGACGGTCCGCCCTGATCTGGTCCGGGGTCAGGCCCTCGTACTCCCCGTAGTCCCACTCCATCAGCGCGTCCCACGGCTCGGCCCGCTCGCCGAATCCGGCGAGTGCGCACGTCTCGGCCGCCCGGACGAGCGGACTGGTCCGCACCTCCACCCCGGGCAAGCCCGCCCAGGGCTGCCGGTGCAGCCGCTCCCCGAGCAGCTCGGCGCCTTCGCGACCGGCGTCCAGGAGGGGGATGTCGGTCCTGCCGGTGTGATTGCCCTGGACCGACCACTGGGTCTGGCCGTGCCGGGCGAGCAGGATTCGCGGTGCCATGACGGCTCTCCCTGAAAAATACTGAGATCCGAAGATCCGGGGACCCTGGGATCTGACGGGTCCGGGACAGCGGTGTCCGGGACGGCGAGGGGCGGCACCGGTGACGACCGTCCTGGAAACGGCGCGGGCGAGGCCCCGGACCATCATCTCTCACCCGCCCCGGGGGCAACCCGCGGGGCGGTACGGGCGTCCCTCCCCACGCGTGACCGGCGACGTCCGCGGCCGAACGCCCCCCGGGGGGTGACAAGGCCGGCAACCGCCGTACGGTTGAACGCCCGCCGTCCACCGCACGAACTCGGGGAGAGCAACCGGATGCCGCACGCCACCGCCGCGATACGCACCTCCGGCCATCGGCGGCCCCGCTGGTGGACGGAGCTGCCCCTGCTGGCGGTGGTGTACGGGCTGTACTCGGTGGGCCGCCTCCTGGTCCGGGAGGACATACCGGCGGCCGTGGACCACGGTCTCGCGATCCTGCGGATCGAGAAGGCGCTGTTCCTCAACGCCGAGCACCCTCTCAACCGGCTGCTGACCGAGCACGCCGCACTCGGCGTCCCCGCCGACTTCGCCTACGCCTCCCTGCACTACCTGGTCACCCCGGCCGTCCTCGTATGGATGTTCCGCCGCAGGTCCGCCGCCTACCGGGCGGCCCGCACCTGGCTGATGACCTCGACCGTCCTCGGACTGGCCGGCTTCGCGCTGATGCCGACCTGCCCGCCCCGGCTGCTCGACGCCCGGCACGGATTCGTCGACACGATGGCCCAGTACAGCTCCTACGGCTGGTGGGGTACGGGCGCGAGCGCCCCCCGCGGGCTCAGCGGCATGACCAACCAGTACGCGGCGATGCCGAGCCTGCACGTCGGCTGGGCGGTGTGGTGCGGGCTCCTGCTGTGGCGCCACGGCCGCCACCCGCTCGTCCGGGCGGCGGGGATCGCCTACCCGCTGATCACCGTGTTCGTGGTGATGGGGACGGCGAACCACTACTTCCTCGACGCGGTGGCCGGCGCGGCCGTGATGGGCGTCGGCGCGCTGCTGACCAGGCCCGTCATGCGGGCCGCCGACCGTGTCAAGGACCGGGTGCGCGCCGTGTTCACGCCGGTGGCCGCCCCCGCCGTCCCCTCGAAGTACCCGGTTGTCAGTGGCGGATGCAAGACTTCCGCGGGTGAGCGCATCCCCGGCCAGCGGACCACCTCCGCAGATTCCAGCCACGCAGCCACCGGCTCCGCGGCCGACGCCGCCAGCGACGACGCTCCGGCAGCGGCTCGCTGAGCTGCGCGGCCCGTCCGTCGCGCCGCATCCGCTCGACGCGCGGGCGCTGGCCGCCCTCGCCGCCAACCCGGGCTGCAAGCGGCGCGCCCTGCTCGACGGCGCCGGGGTCGACAAGGCCGGGCTGGCGACCGCGCTCGGCTCCCCCGCCGCGTTCGGCCAGTCACAGTTCGCGTTCATCCGGGGCAACGCCTTCGAGGCGAAGGTCAAGGCCGACGGCGGCACGGAGCTGCTGCGCCTGCTCTTCGAGCGGCTCGGCAGCGGCGCGGACGCCCCGGGGCCCGCCGAGGTGCCCGATCTGACGGCCGCCGGCCCCGAGGGCCGCGCCGCGCGCACGGCGCTGGCGCTGCGCGAGGCCACCGCTGCAGGCGGCTGGTCACTCCTGGACCACCCGATGCTGGCGCTGGAGGTGGCCGGGTCGCCCGTCTATCTGGAGCCGGACGCCGTCGTGGTGCACCCCGACGGCACCTGGACCGTCGTCGAGATCAAGTCGTTTCCCATGATCGACAGCTCCGCCGATGCCGCGAAGGTGGGGGCCGCGGCCCGGCAGGCCGCCGTCTACGTCCTCGCGCTGGAGCGGGTCGCCGCACTGACCGAGGGGGCCGAGGTCGGCCACCGCGTCCTGCTGGTCTGCCCGAAGGACTTCTCCAACCTGCCGACCGCGTCGGTCGTGGACGTGCGCAAACAGCGTGCCGTCACCCACCGCCAGCTGACCAGGCTGACGCGCGTCGAGGACATCGCCGCCGCCCTGCCGGAGGGGACGACCTTCGACCCGGGGCGCTCGCCCGAGGAGCTGGGCACGGCGGTCGACGCGGTCCCCGCCGCCTACGCCCCCGAGTGCCTGGCCGCGTGCGAGCTGGCCTTCCACTGCCGGGCGAAGGCCCGTGCCCAGGGCGCGGTGGAGGCCCTGGGCCGGAGCGTGCGCGGCGAGCTCGGCAGCCTGACGACCGTCGCCGGGGTACTGGCGGCCGCGGCCGGCAAGGAAGGCGACCCGGCGGACCCGACGGTGGCCGCGCTGCGCCGGGCGGCGGCGCTGCGCGCCGAGGCACTGGAGGGCGGCGCACCATGTCGCTGATCACCACCCTGGCCCGGCTGGAGGCGGTCGACAGCGGGCGGGCCCAGCCGCTGGCCACCGTGCGCCACCGCCATCTGGCGGACCGGCCGCTGGTCCTGGTGCCCCTGACCACCGCGGGGGAGGCGGGCGCCCCGCTCGGGGCACTCGTGGGCGCGGACCGCGAGGCGCCCCGGCTGCTCGCGGTGCCCCAGCCACGCGACCGCGACCTGCGGTTCCAGTTCCTCGCCGAGCTGGCGGAGGCGGTGCTGCCGCACATCGAGTCGTACGCCGACGCCGTCGAGCCGGCCGAGCGTGCGGAGACCGACCCGGAGACCGGCAAGAAGGTCAAGGTCGAGGTCGAGCTCTGCGCGGACGCCGCCCAGCTGATCGTGCCGAGCCGGGCGGGCGTCGAGTTCGTACGCCTGCTCGGGCGGTCCATGCGGTTCCGCCGCACCGCCGAGGACGATCCGGACACCCCGTACCCGGCGCCCGCCCGGGTGCCGCTGCTCGGCCGCTGGCTGACGCATTACGGGGAGCGGGCGCGGGTGCCGGGCTCGTCGCTGCTGCTGTCCGCGACGGACCTGCTGAACCGGCACTGGGCGACGGGACAGAGCAGCCTGGAGGACCAGCACCTCGGTGCGCTGCTCGCCTGGGTCGACCCGCCGGCGGGCGGGTCGGGGGCGGTGGCGGCCCTCCGGGCGGAGCTGGAGCGGGACGGCACCGGGCAGCTGGTCTGCCCGCCCGCCGGACCGGCCACGGACCCGGCGTTCGACAACAAGCTCCTCGCGCCGGCGATCGAGGCGTACGACCGGGCCCGCGCGGCGCTGGCCGCCGCCGAGGACGGTCTGGTCGCCGACGCCCGGCTCGGCGAGCTGAGCCGGGCCGAGCGGGAGATCAGGTCGCTCCTCGCGGGGGTGCTGCGGCCGACGTGGGACGCCGTGTGGCGGGGGCTCGACCTGCTGCGGGAGCTGCCGGCGGGTGCCAGGACCGAGGACCGCTGGACCAGGGACCGCTGGTCGTTCACCGCGCACCGGGACCGGGTCCGGGCGGGCGAGCCTCCGCAGCCGCGCCGGGACGACGCGGTGACGGCGGCGCAGAAGCTGGCCTCACGGGAGTCGGCCCAGGCCCAGCTGGAGGCGCAGGAGGCGCTGGACGATCCGCTGGTGCTGGCGGGGCGGCGGCTGGCGGGCGAGGCGTTCGTCGCGGAGGTGACGGACGTCGAGATGACGTACACGGAGTCGAAGCGGCCCTCGCCGCGCCCGTTGCTCACGGTGCGCACGGACGAGCGCCCGCACCTCGGTGAGCGGACGAAGGTGTACCGCTCGCTGGACGGAAAGCCGCAGACGGCGGAGTTCGTCGCGTACGCCTCCGACGGCCCGGACGCCGGGGAGCTCCTGCTCGTCCTGAAGATCACCGACCGCATGGGCCGGAGCAGGGAGCCCGCGCCCGGCTCGGTGCCCGCGCCCGGTGACCGGATCGCCTGGACGCTGTTCGAGCACGACCAGCGGGGCGGTCCGAAGCTGCCCGACCCCGAGGACACGCCGTGGACCCACGGCGGCCCGCCGGGCGCCGCGGCCGGCGGACACACCGAGCAGCCCGACCCCGTCACCGCGGAGGATCTCCTGTGACAGCCGTTCTCGACCCGGGTTCCGCGGCGGCGCGGGCGACCGACGCGATCCTCGGGGACACCCTGCGGGGCACGTCGCGCGGCATCGTCGTGGACTCGCCGCCGGGCGCCGGGAAGTCGACCCTGGTGGTGCGCGCGGCGCTCGAACTCGCGGCGGCGGGCCGCCCGCTGATGGTGGTCGCGCAGACCAACGCCCAGGTGGACGACCTGGTGGTCCGGCTCGCCGAGAAGGCGCCGGAACTTCCGGTGGGCCGCCTCCACAGCAGCGACTCCGACCCGTACGACAAGGTGCTGGACGGCCTGGCCCACGTCCGCACGTCGGCGAAGGCGGCGGATCTGGCCGGGCTCGACATCGTTCTCTCCACGGCCGCCAAGTGGGCCCACGTGAAGAACGTGGAGCCCTGGGGGCACGCGATCGTCGACGAGGCCTACCAGATGCGGTCGGACGCGCTGCTGGCCGTGGCGGGGCTCTTCGAGCGGGCGCTGTTCGTCGGGGACCCCGGTCAGCTCGACCCGTTCTCGATCGTGGGCGCCGACCAATGGGCGGGGCTGTCGTACGATCCGTCGGCCAGTGCCGTGTCCACGCTGCTCGCGCACAACCCGGAGCTGCCGCAGCACCGGCTGCCGGTGTCGTGGCGGCTGCCCGCGTCGGCGGCGCCGCTGGTCTCGGACGCCTTCTACCCGTACACCCCCTTCCGGAGCGGTACGGGCCACGGGGACCGGCGGCTGTCGTTCGGCGTTCCCTCGGACGGCTCCGGCCCCGACCGGGTGCTGGACGAGGCGGCCGAGTCCGGCTGGGGGCTGCTGGAGCTCCCGGCCCGCCACACCCCGCGTACCGACCCGGAGGCGGTGCGGGCGGTGGCCCTGGTGGTCCGGCGGCTGCTGGACCGGGACGGCGCCGCGACGAGTGAGCGTTCCCCGGAGGCCGTCGCGGTGACGGCGGACCGGGTCGCCGTCGGCACGGCCCACCGCGATCAGGCCGCGGCGGTGCGGGCGGCCCTGGCCGAGCTGGGGGTGACGGGCGTCGCGGTGGACACGGCGAACCGGCTCCAGGGCCGCGAGTTCGACGTGACGGTGGTCCTGCACCCGCTGTCCGGCCGCCCGGACGCCACGGCCTTCCACCTGGAGACGGGCCGCCTGTGCGTGCTGGCCTCGCGGCACCGGCACGCCTGTGTGGTGGTGTGCCGCGAAGGCGTGGCGGAGCTGCTGGACGAGCACCCCTCGACGGAGCCGGTCCAGCTGGGTGTGACGGTGAAGTTCCCGGACGGCTGGGAGGCGAACCACGCGGTCCTGGCCCATCTCGCCGAGCACCGCGTCCCCTGGCGGCCGTGAATCCGGAACGCTCCGCACGCATCGCCGGGGCCGTTCCTGGGCAGCGCTCTTGCGCCGGGCTGGACAATGGAAGGTGGCCCTCCGGCCGCCCGAGGAAGGAACACCACATGGCACAACCCGAGCGGAACGACCGGCAGAGGCTGCGCCCCGCGCCCCTGCTCTTCGAGCCGGCCGAGGCGGCAGCCGATCCGGAGCACTTCTTCGACCTGGAGTCGATGGACGACCCGAAGGAGCTGCTGGCCCGCGCGACGGAGCTGACGCACGCTTTCCGGGCCGCGGCCGACCGGGCCGTCGAGTTCCAGGCCGTGGCCGCCGCGCAGCTCGCCGACCCCCGCAGGTTCGACCGGCTCACGGCCGCGGACATAGCGGAGCGCGCGGAGTGGACCGAGGACTACGCCAAGAAGATGATCGAGTTCGGCCGCTCCCTGCTGAACGCGCCCCGCCCCTGACGCGGGGCAGAGCTGTCCTACGGTCCGGTGCGCGCCGGCCGGCCTTTCCCTACGTCACTCCGGGCACAGCCTCTGGCATATGCGTCCGGGCAAGATACTCCTTCGACAGCTGACCTGTCCGGCTTTCGCGCAACCCTGGGAAACAGCACCGTCACAGCCGGTAGACCTGTCGCCATGAGCGCATGGCTGAACGACGCAACGATTCCGCACCCCGATGCCGCCCCACGCCACGCCGTCGACCTCGTCGCTCTGCTGCGGGACGGGACCGACCACCGGACGGCCGACGACCGGGCCGCCCAGGTCACCGCCGCCGGGGCGGCCTGGCTGGCCACGGCCTCGCCCTGTCCGCGCAGCACGCTCTCCCGGTGGCGGGCGCACCCGGCGTCCCCGGGCGTCCTGCCGTGCGGCTCCACGTTCGACGTGGTGAGCGTGCCGGCCCTCTTCGGGCGGCGCATGCTGGAGCAGCTCTGGGCCGAGGGCCCCGGTTCGGGCCCGGTCGCCACCCACCGGGGCCGGATGCTGCTCTTCGCCTCGCCCGGCACCGCCCAGCGGCTGCCCTCACTGCTGGCCTGGGAGGAGTGGGGCACCGGCTCCGCCGCCCACGCCCGGGCGCACCGGGGCTCGCTGCCTCCGCTGCTGTGCCACGGCACGGGGGACGCGGTGACCGTGCCACCGCCGGCCGGCGGAGCGAACGGCGCGGGACCCCGCTGGCTGGTGGCACCGGACACCCGTCACCCCTGGCTTCCGGGTCCGGACGTGCTCCTCTGGGCGTGTGTACGGGTCAGCAGGTCGGCGGCCCCGTCGACCACCGGGAATTCGATTTTTCCTCCCGCCGATCCGGGTGCTAATGTCTACGACGTCAGCAGGCGCCGCTAGCTCAGTTGGTTAGAGCAGCTGACTCTTAATCAGCGGGTCCGGGGTTCGAGTCCCTGGCGGCGCACAGACGGAAGAGACCCCCCTCGCGGAAGCGAGGGGGGTCTCTTCGTGTGCCTGCGGGTCCCGGTTCAGGTACCGGTGTCGATGCGCACCGTCCACGCCCCCGAGGGTGTCCGGTCGGTGACCTCGATCCGGAGGCGTTCGCCGGGCACGGTGTAGCGCTCGCCCTCGCGGAGCGGGGCGTCGGCGAGGGGCGGGTAGACGGACCGGTCCCGGCAGGCGTCGGAGTGCGGGTGGGTGTCCAGTACCTCGACCGGGCCGCCGCCGGACGGGGTGGCGTTGTGGACGCGGTAGATCAGCACTCCTTCGGTGCAGGTCGCCCGGTCGTTCCCGGTGGCGCTGCGGGCCTCGACGGCCACGGCGCTGTCGGTGCCCGTCCTGAGGACCGCGAGCCGGGTCCCGAGGGAACCGCCGGGCGGGGGGGCCTCGCCCATGGGCTCCAGGGTGAGGTCGGCGCTGCCCTGGACGCAGACGATCTGGCCGCGTCCCAGCCAGCCGAGCTTCCACTTGTGCCAGCCGAACAGTTCCGGGGACAGTCCGAACTGGCTGCCCATCACGTCCCAGTCGCCGACGTGGGTGTCCCAGTCGCCCTTGCCGTCCTCCGGGCGGTGGTAGAGGTCCGCCAGGTCGAAGACGTGCCCGGTCTCGTGCGCGAGGACGTTGCGGTCCGGCGGGTGCTCCTCGAACACGGTGACCACCCGCCGGAGGTCCGTACCGTCGGCGCGCAGCGGCCGGTCGAAGTTGACGACCTTCGTGGCGTCCGAGTCCACGCCGGGCGCGTCCGGGTCGGCGACCAGGTAGACGATGTCGTACGCGGAGAAGTCGGTCCGCTCGTCGGCGGCGCGGATCGCGTCGCGCAGGTAGGCGCCGCGCCGGCCGGGGTCCCAGTCGCGCTGTATGCCGTACCAGGTGGAGGGACGGGGCATCCGGGTCCACTGCCGCTGGGGGTGGGCGCGCAGGGTGAACTTCCCGTACGAGGCGCGCTGGAAGAAACGGGTGGTCGAGGGGAAGTGGTCGGCGGCGAGGACCTCGGGAGGTACGGCGGGCTCGGAGTCGGGGAACGACAGGAACACCATCACCGCGTCGAGGTCGCGGCCGGGGCGGGGATAGGCGTTGTTCCAGCTGTCCAGCCCCAGGGAGTGGTGGGCCGCGGTGCGGGGCAGGGCGCAGGGGCCGGCATCGCGCGGGGAGGCCACGGCGGGCCCCGCGACCAGTCCGGTGGCGGCGAGCGCCGCGAGGGAGGTGAGGGCAGCCGCCGCACTGCGCAGACTCGGCCTCTCCACTCCCCCGGGTCTGCGCTGACGCGGCACATCTACCTCCGGGGTGGCGAATGCGGAACATCCCCCTCACCCTGTGCCGGTTCGACGCCGTACGCCCTGTTGTGCTGCCCCACACGGGTCAGCGCGGGGCCCACCTCGCCACGGTCGGCGCCCTTGCCGCGCTGTCACCGCCCCGGCCTCGCGCTGTCACCGCGCGCCGGGACGTCATGGGCTGACATCCGCTCACAGAAAGTCATTTTCGATCACCCCGCCACCACAACGAACCAGAGAAGAACAAAACCATCACGTGCGGGCAAAGTGGATGGCATCGGCCCCCTGAGCCAAGCGCGTGCCGTACGACGGAAACCGTCGCCGCGCTGGAACGGCCGACGCGCCACCCTCTATGCTTCACCTCGCTTTCCTGCGTGGTGTCCGCCTCCGGTACGGCACTCCACCCGATGACCCCTGCCCGACCACATCTGTCGACACCATCTGCACAGCGGGAGCGAGCGGTGAGCGGAACCTCCGAAGGCCCGGCAGTCCCGGCGGGCGTGACCCCCGGCACCGGGCGGCCGATGGTCACCGAACGTGATCAGCGGGCTCCCGGGACACCGCCGGGACCGGAGGACCCCTCCACCCCGTCGGGGGCGGACGACTACCGCGCGGCCTTCCGGCTGGCCGCCCTCCCGATGGCCGTCGTGGACCCCGGGGGCCGGATCGTCCGCGTGAACGACGCGATGGGGGCGCTGATCGGCGCCGATCCCCGCTCGCTGGCCGGGCAGGCCGCCGCCGACCTCGTCGGTCTCGCCTCCGACCGGGCCACCTGGCAGGCGTACACCGAGGTCCTGGACGGCACCCGGCCCCGGCTCCGCTGCGCCGCCCGGCTCAAGCACGCCGACGGCCGGTCCGTGTGGACCGAGGTCACCGTCGTGCCGATGGCGGACCCGTCCGCGCGCGGGCGCGGCGCGGCCGGCGTACTGCTGTCGGTCGCGGACATCAGCGACCGGCACGAGCTGCGGGAGCGGCTGCGCCATCTGCGGCTGCACGACCCGGTGACCCGGCTACCCAACCGCACGCTCTTCTTCGAACGGCTCGCCACCGCACTGGAGACCCCGCCCTTCCAGGACGACTCACTGCCCCGGCACAGCCGGATCGGCCTCTGCTACCTGGACCTCGACGGCTTCAAGGCGGTCAACGACACCCTGGGACACCGCACGGGGGACCGGCTGCTCAGCGCCGTGGCCGGGCGTCTCACCGACTGCGCGGAGGTGGACGGTCACCACCGCGCGGGCGACCGGCGCGGCGGACACCTCGTGGCCCGTCTGGGCGGGGACGAGTTCGCGATCCTCGTCGAGGACTCGGCGGGCACCCATCAGCTCACCGAGCTCGCCCGCTCGGTCCTCACAGCGCTGGAGCGCCCCTTCGACCTCGGTGGACGGCGGCTCTCGGTCTCCGCGTCGATCGGTGTGGTGGAGCGGCCCACCGTGGGCACCTCCCCCACCGCCCTCATGCAGGCCGCCGACACCACCCTGTACTGGGCGAAGGCGGACGGCAGGGCCCGCTGGACGCTCTTCGACCCCGAGCGCAACGCGAGCCGGGTGACCCGCCAGGCGCTCTCCTCCACGCTCGGAGCCGCCGTGGAACGGGGCGAGTTCACACTGGAGTACCAGCCGCTGGTCGGCATGTCCGACGAGGTCGTCCGGGGTGTCGAGGCCCTGGTCAGATGGAAGCACCCGCAGTTCGGCACGCTGGCGCCGCACCGGTTCGTCTCGATCGCCGAGGAGGACGGCACGATCGTCCAGCTCGGCCGGTGGGTACTGCGTACGGCATGCCGCCAGGCCCGCCGCTGGCAGCTGGAACACCCCGGCGAGCCGGCCCTGTTCATCAGCGTCAACGTGGCCGTGCGCCAGATCAGGGACTCGGATCTCGTCGCCGACGTCGCGGCGGTCCTCGCCGAGACCGGGCTCGCACCGGGCCTGCTCCAGCTGGAGCTGACGGAGTCCGCCGTGATGGGATCCTCCGGCCGGCCGCTGCGGGTGCTCCAGGAGCTCAGCGACATGGGTGTCCGGATCGCCATCGACGACTTCGGCACCGGCTACTCCAACCTCGCCTACCTGAGCCGGCTGCCCGTCTCGGTGCTGAAGCTGGACGGCTCCTTCGTCCGCGGTTTCCGGTACGAGGACGGCGCCCGGCCCAGCCCCGCCGACGAGACGATCGTCGAGGCCATGGTCCAGCTCGCCCACCGCCTCGGCCTGACGGTCACCGCCGAGTGCGTGGAGACCTCGGGCCAGGCGGAGCGGCTGCGGCGCATCGGCTGCGACACCGGCCAGGGATGGCTGTACTCGCGTGCGGTGGCCCCGGAGCGGATCGCGGAGCTGATCGGTACCCGGCCCCCCGGCACCTGAGCCGGGAGCCGGGACCGGGGAACGCGGGACGGTTCCGCCCCGGCCCGGGCGGATCAGCCGAGGTCGGGCAGCCCGTACGCGTCGGCGATCAGTTCGTACGAGCGCAGCCGGGCCTCTCCGCCGTGGGCGTTGGCCGTGATCATCAGCTCGTCGGCGCCCGTGCGCTTGGCCAGGTCGTCCAGTCCGCCGCGGACCTCGTCGGCGGTGCCGTGGACGATGTTGGCCAGCCAGCCGTCGACGAAGTCGCGCTCCATCGAGCTGAAGGAGTGTGCCTCCGCCTCCTCGGGCGTCGGCACGAGTCCGGGCTGCCCGGTGCGCAGCCGCACCATCGACAGGGCGCCGGTGAGCACCTGGCGCCGGGCCTCGCGCTCGTCGTCGGCGGCCAGCGCCGCCACGCCGATCAGGGCGTACGGGGCGTCGAGCACCGCGGACGGCGTGAAGGACTCGCGGTACAGCTCCAGGGCGGGGATGGTGTTCCGGGCCGAGAAGTGGTGGGCGAAGGCGAAGGGCAGCCCGAGGGCGCCGGCCAGCCGGGCGCTGAAGCCGGAGGATCCCAGCAGCCAGATCGGCGGGCGGCCCGGCGACTGCACACCGCCGGGGGAGGTGGCCTGCACCGGCCCGGGTACGGCGTGGATGCGGGCGTAGGGGTGCCCGTCCGGGAAGTCGTCGTCCAGGAAGCGCGTCAGCTCGGCCAGCTGCTGCGGGAAGTCGTCGGCCCCCTCGTTGAGCCGCTCGGTACGGCGCAGGGCGGCCGCGGTGGCGCCGTCCGTCCCCGGGGCGCGGCCGAGGCCCAGGTCGATGCGTCCGGGAGCCATGGCCTCCAGGGTGCCGAACTGCTCGGCGATCACCAGCGGGGCGTGGTTGGGCAGCATGACGCCGCCGGAGCCGAGCCTGATGCGCTCGGTGCGTGCGGCCAGGTGGGCGAGGATCACGGCGGGCGAGGAGGAGGCCACGCCCGGCATCGAGTGGTGCTCGGCGACCCAGAAGCGGTGGAACCCGCGGCGCTCGGCGAGGGTGGCGATGTCCACGCTCGTGCGCAGGGCCCGGGTGGCGGTGCTGCCCTGCCCCACGGTCACCAGGTCGAGGACGGACAGCGGCACGGAGGCCGTCCCCCTCGCGGTGCCGCGGATCTCGTCGCCTCGGTTCTCGTCCACGTGTACGGCCTCTCCTGTGCTGCGTCCGTGTATCGCAGAGTACGAACAGGAGGATGGCTCCGCTTATTCCCGGCGCCGCCGCCCGGCCCGGCGTTCTCCGTCGGCCGGCACCCGCCCCGAGCGCTCCGCCCGCCGCGGCCCGCCCGAGGATCCGTACCGGGCCGCCGCTACTCCCGCACCTCGATGCCCCGGGGCTCGGCCAGGCCGGGCGGAGGCTCCCGGGTGGCGAACAGGGTACCGAGCGTGGGGGCCCAGACCCGGCGCTCGGCGAGCCGGAGCCCTTCCCAGACCGTCACCTGGCTCGCCGTGAGGACCGGCTTACCCACCCGTTCCTCCAGCTCGGGGACGAAGGCCGCCGTGTGCAGCGCGGTGCACGGCAGCAGCAGCACCTCGGCGTCCGGATGGTCGGCGGCGGCGGCCAGTTCCTTCACCTGCTCGGGGCTCCAGGCGGCGGCTTCCTCGGGGGTGGGCCCGGCGGCGTCCCCGACGGCCCGGACGGAGACCACCCCCAGTCCGGCGGCCGTCAGGAAGTCGGCGAACAGAGGTGCGACGTCTTCGGAGTCGAGCGAGGCGACCGCGACCCGTGAGGCACCCAGCTCCCCCACCGCGTGCACGAAGCCGAAGGAGGTGCTGGACGCGGGCAGCCCGGCGGCCCGGGCGAGGCCGGCGACCTGCTGGTGGGCACCGTCCCAGCCGTACACGAAGCTGCCGTCGGTACTGGCCCACACCAGCGCTTCGGCGCCGGCCAGGCGCAGCTCCTCCACCCCGGCGGCCAGCCGGTCGGGCGAACCCGTCTCCCGCAGGGCCTCGATCCGGGAGGCACCTGCACCCCCGGCGTCGTCGGTGTGGAACAGCGGCAGCCTGATGTCGCTGTCGAGCATGACCTCGATCCGCGGGAAGTCGGCCTCCGCGGCGTGGCCCGGGTAGAGAAGTCCTACGGTCGTCATGTCCATCCTTCCCGTCCGTCCGGATGTCCCCGCTCCCTGCGCACGCTGTCACCGCTGCCCCTGCCTGCGTCAAGTATTCCTCCACATGCCGCCGGTCGGCGCCCCCAACGCGCGTGACCAGCGGTTTCCCTTCCGGTCATCATCCTGTTGACGGCCGTCCGGCCAGGTGCGAGCGTAGGAGTTCCTCATGACCGATCCCGTGATCCTCGTCCTCGACACCGACCCGTCGCCGCGCCTGGGCCGGCTGACCGGGCGGGCCCGCGTCCGGTACGCCGACGAGCGGACGCTGGCCGGACAGCTGCCGGAAGCGGACGTGCTGCTGGTGTGGGACTTCACCTCGGACGCGGTGCGCCGGGCCTGGCCCGGCGAGGGGCCGCGCCCCCGCTGGGTGCACACGGCGAGTGCGGGCGTGGACCGGCTGCTCTGCCCCGCCCTGGCCGCGTCCCCCACCGTCGTCACCAACGCGCGGGGCGTCTTCGAGCTGCCGATCGCCGAGTACGTCGCCGGCCTGGTGCTGGCCTTCGCCAAGGACCTCCCGGCCACGCTGGACCTCCAGCGTGGCCACCGCTGGCACCACCGGGAGACCCGGCAGCTCGCCGGCAGCCGCGCGGTCGTCGTCGGGGCGGGCCCGATCGGCCGGGAGATCATGCGGTTGCTGCACGCGCTCGGCGTCCAGGTGGCGCTCGTGGGGCGTACGGCGCGGCGGTCGATCCACGGCGTCGAGGACCTGGACCGGCTGGCGGCCGGTGCCGACTGGGTGATCTGCGCGGCTCCGCTGACGGACGGGACGCGCGGCATGTTCGACGCGCGCTTCTTCGGCCTGCTCCAGCCGTCCGCCCACTTCGTGAACGTCGGGCGGGGGCCGGTGGTCGTGCAGGAGGACCTGGTGGACGCGGTACGCCGGCGCTGGATCGCGGGCGCCGCGCTCGACGTGTTCCAGGAGGAGCCCCTGGGGCCGGACAACCCGCTGTGGGATGTACCGGGCCTGGTCGTCTCCCCGCACATGAGCGGGGACACGGCGGGCTGGCGGGACCGGCTGGGCGAGCAGTTCGTCGCGATGTACGAGCGCTGGGCCGCCGGTGAGCCGCTGCCGAACGTGGTGGACGTGCGGCGCGGTTACGTACCCTCGCGGGACATCCCCGCCGGACCCGCGGACTGATACACCCCGACGCGGGGGAAGCCGCCCGCCACGCGGACCGAACGCACCGGCGCGCGGGCGACGGACCGTCACGCGGACTGAATCCACCGGCGCGCGGGCAACAGCCTGGACACGCACGCCGAACCGCCCCGCATACAGGGGGAACCACCCGACGCGGGGCAGAACGGTCACTCAGGAACCAACCGCACCACCGCAACACACCCCGCACTCCCGTCGTCGCCCTCCGCCCGCAACGGGACACAGGAAGGTCTCCCTCCGGCCACCGTTCGATCACATGAGGGCGCGGCCCGCATAGACACCGGGGATCGGGCAGGCGCTGAACCTGTCCGGACAGTCCGACTCCCCGATTCATCCAGGAGATTGCGAACCATGGCTGACTTCCCTCACCTGTCCCGTCGGGGCTTCCTCAATCGTTCGGCGGCCGTGGGCGGACTCCTCGTCGTCCCCGGTGTGCTCTCCGCGTGCAGCAAGACCGACTCCGGTGCGGCGACCGGCGAGGGCGCGCTCGACAAGCTCCGCAAGCAGGGGTTCGTCCGGGTCGCGTACGCCAACGAGGCCCCCTACGGCTACATGGAGGGCAAGGAGCTCAAGGGCGAGGCGCCCACCCTGCACCGGGAGATCTTCAAGGCACTGGGGGTCGACGAGCTGAAACCGACCCTGTCGGAGTGGGACGGCCTGATACCCGGCTTGCAGGCCGGAAAGTACGACGTGGTCAGCGCCGGCATGGCCATCACCCCCGAGCGGTGCGCCAACGCCCTGTTCTCCGAGCCGGAGTTCATCTCCCCCACCGCGATGATGGTGCGGAAGGGCAACCCGAGGAAGATCACCGACCTGGCGTCGGCGAAGGCCGCCGGAGTCACCGTCGGCGTGATGTCGGGTGCGGTCGAGGCCTCGTACGCCAAGGGCGCGGGCATCGCCGAGGGGAAGATCAAGACGCTGCAGAAGCCGCAGGACGGCGCCGACGCCGTCAAGGGCGGCCGGATCGACGCCTTCCTGCTCACCGGCATCTCACTGCGCTGGCTGGCCAGGACGAACCCGGAGACCGAGGTCACCGAGGCCTTCGTACCGGAACTGGACGGCACGAAGCAGTTCTCCCCGGGGGGCGCGGTGTTCCGTCAGGGTAACGAGGACCTGCGGGACTCCTTCAACCGCGAGCTCAAGAAGATCGTCGCCGACAGGTCGCGCTACGTGGAGCTGCTCGGGGAGTACGGCTTCGGGGCCACGGAGATCCCGCCGGCCACGCTGAAGACCGCAGACCTGTGCAAGGGCTGACGGGGACGGATCACACGGAATGAGTGACTTCCTCTCCGTACTCGGCGAAGAGTTCCCCCAGGTCACCTCGGGCCTGTGGGTGACGCTCGAGGCCACGGTCCTCGGCTCCCTGCTCGCGCTGGTCCTGTCGTTCACGTTCGGCCTGATGGCCGGCAGCAGGCTGCTCCTGGTGCGCGGTGTCTCCCGGACCGTCGTGGAGTTCTTCCGCGGCACGTCCCTCTACATCCAGCTGTTCTGGCTCTACTACGCGATGCCGCCGCTGACGGGGTACGAACTGACCCCACTGCTCTGCGGCGTCGTGGCCTTCGGCCTCAACTACGGTGCGTACGGCTCCGAGATCGTGCGCGGCGCGATCAACGCGGTGCCCCGCGCGCAGTACGAGGCGGCCGTGGCGCTGAACATGACGCCCTTCCACCGGATGCGGAAGGTGATCATGCCGCAGGCCTGGGCGCAGATGATCCCCTCCTTCACCAACCTGCTGATCCAGCTGCTGAAGTGCACGCCCCTGCTGTGGCTGCTCTCCGCGGCCGATCTGATGACCGCGATCGAACACGTCCGCAGCCGGAGCGGTGAGACCCTCGGCACCTATCTGCTGCTGCTGGCCGTCTACTTCGTCCTCGCCTACGCGCTGACGCTGCTCATGAACATGCTGGAGCGCACCGCCAAACGGCGGCTGGGCCTGCACACCGGGGCGGGCAGCCTGCTCAGGACGCGTACGGCGGAGGCCGCAGCCACAGCCGGAGGTACGCGGTGAACCAGTCGTTCAACTGGGAGGCGGCGCGCGAGGCGCTCCCGCTGCTGCTCGAAGGTTTCCGCGTCACGCTGCTGGCCACCGCGCTCGGCACGCTCGTGGCGGCGGTGCTGGGGCTGGCCGTCGCCGTTGCCGGGCGGGCACCCTCCCGTCTGGTGACGGTGCCGGTCAAGGCGGTGGCCGAGTTCGTCCGCTCGACCCCCCTGCTGGTCCAGTTGGTCGGCGCCGCGGCCGTCTTCAGCTCCGTGGAGCCGCTGGTCGTCGGCATCGTGGTGCTGGGCATCCACTACGCCGCGTACACCTCCGAGGTCTACCGGGCCGGGATCGACGGTGTGCCCCAGGGGCAGTGGGAGGCCTGCCGGGCGCTCTCCATGTCGCCCCGGCGGACCTGGCAGGCGGTGATCCTGCCGCAGGCGGTGCGCAACGTGCTGCCGGCCCTCGGGAACTACGCGATCTCGATGTTCAAGGAGACCCCTTTCCTCGCCGTGATCACGGTGCAGGAAATGGTCTTCGAGGCCCGTAAGTACGGGGCCGACCACTTCGTGTACACGGAGGTGTTCACGCTCGCCGGGCTGATCTTCCTGGTCGCGAGCTATCCCACCTCCCTGCTGATGAGAAAGCTGGAGAAGCGCCTTGGCCACTGACTCTGCTCCCCTGAAGGAACCCGCCGACGCGGCCGCGGACCGCGCGGTGACCGGTGTCGAGCCCCTGGTCCGCTTCGACAAGGTCGTCAAGCGGTACGGCGATCACGTGGTCCTGGACCAGCTGGACTTCACCGTCAGGCGTGGCGAGCACGTCACGCTCATCGGGCCCAGCGGCTCCGGGAAGACGACCATCCTGCGGCTGCTGATGACGCTGGAGAAGGTCAGCGACGGGGTGATCTGGGTCGACGGCTCGCCGCTCTCGCATGTGCGGACGCCGTCCGGCGCGCTGAAGCCGGCGGGTGAGAAGCAGCTGCGGGAGTCCCGGAAGAAGATCGGGATGGTCTTCCAGCAGTTCAACCTCTTCCCGAACATGAAGGTGCTCCAGAACATCACCGAGGCCCCGGTCAACGTGCTGGGCATGGACCGCGAGGAGGCCGAGTCCCGCGCGCGGGAACTGCTCGACCTGGTCGGGCTCTCGCAGAAGGTCGACGCCCACCCGTCCCAGCTCTCCGGCGGCCAGCAGCAGCGGGTGGCGATCGCCCGCGCGCTGGCGATGAGGCCGGAGATCCTGCTGCTCGACGAGGTGACCTCCGCGCTCGACCCGGAGCTGGTGGCGGGCGTGCTGGAGCTTCTCGGCGACATCGCCAGGAACACCGACATCACGATGCTCTGCGTGACCCACGAGATGAACTTCGCCCGGGACGTCTCGGAGAAGGTGCTGATGTTCGACGCGGGCCGTGTGGTGGAGTCCGGCACGCCGGAGAAGATCTTCTCCGACCCCGAACACGCACGGACGCGCGAGTTCCTCAACGCGGTGCTGTGACCTCGGCAGCGAGGTGGGGCAATGACCTTGGCATATGCCCTCACGGATGCGCCCCCGCGACGGAGCAGGGGGCGCGTCCACCATCTCGTCAACACCCCCTCCGACCGGCACCGGTGACGGCTATCGTGGGGCGGAAGCTTGCGGTCACAACCTGGTAGGGGGAAACCGTGGCGTTGAAGCCCGAGCCGAAGGCGCCGTTCCACTCGGTGCAGTACGCCCTGCGCGTCCTCGAGTCCGTGTCCACCCACGGCGACGGGGTGACCGACGTGCGTCTCGCGCGCGAGACCGGGCTGCCCATGGGCCACCTCACGCCGCTCCTGCTGACCCTCCGCCGCGAGGGGTACGTCCAGCAGGTGGCCGACGGCGCGTACGTCATCGGCTCCTCGCTCCTGGAGCTCGGCTCCGGTGCGGCCCGCAAGCAGGCGCTGGAGGCGAAGCTGCAGCAGTCGCTCGTCCAGCTGCGCGACTCGGTGGGCGCCGCCGTCTACGTCAGCCGGTACGTCGACGGCGAGATCCGCATCACCCAGGTCGCCGACGGGCCCCGCACGCCCGCGGTCAACGAGTGGGTGGACTTCCGCTCGGCGGCCCACGCCAGCGCGATCGGCAAGTGCCTGCTGACCCAGCTCGACCAGAACGGGCGGCGTGATCACCTCGCCCGGCACCGGACGGCCCGGCTGACCTCGCGGACGATCACGAACGAGAAGGTGCTCTTCTCGAAGCTGGACAGCCAGCCGGCCACGGTCCCGGTCCTCGACCTCCAGGAGTACGCGGTGGGGACGGTGTGCGCGGCGGTTCCGCTGACGGCGGGCTCGTCGGCCGGGTGCCTGGCCCTGTCGCTGCCGATCGAGGACGCCCACCGGCTCCGGGCGGCCGCGGCGACCCTGAACCGCCGGGCCGCACCGGTGCTCCTGTCCCTGGCCCTCTGACTTCGGGCCGGGGCGCCGTCGGCGCCGCGCGTGCCGGGGGCCGGGCGGGTCTGTGGGGAGGGCCACGCACGGGGTGCGGCCACGTGTCATCAGCACCCTGCGGGACCAGGTATTATTTTCACGTCAGCAGGCGCCGTTAGCTCAGTTGGTTAGAGCAGCTGACTCTTAATCAGCGGGTCCGGGGTTCGAGTCCCTGACGGCGCACAGACACCACAGTGGGCGGTCTCCTTCCGGGGAGACCGCCCACTGTGCGTCGTGCCGGGGCGTATCAGAACTTCACGTCGGAGCAGGCGTAGAACGCGTTGCCGGTGTCAGCGACGTTCCAGACGGCCAGGATGATGTGCTTGCCGGTCTTCTGGGTGGGCATGGAGCCCTGGTGGGTCAGTGTCGCCGGGGGCTGCTGGTTCCCGTACGGCACGGTCATGAACGGCTGCGATTCGAGTGCGGCCCTGGTGAGCGGCTTGGTCGAGTCCCATCCGTTCTTGGTGATGTAGTAGCGGAAGTCCGTGGTGGCGTGGCGGGCGGTGAACTGCCAGCGGAAGCTGTAGCCCTGCCCGCTGGTGACGTTGGTGGCCGGCCAGTTGCCGCCGCGCGGGTCGTCGAGCGCGGCGAAGGTGCTGTTGCCGCCGGAGCAGATCTTCCCGTCCGCCGGCCCTGCCGCCGGGAAGCCCTTGGGCCCCTCGACGCTCTGCGGTTCCCACTGGATGGCGCCGCAGCCGGTGACGGTGCCGTTGGCGCAGAGCTTCTGCCGGCTGATGGGGGAATCCGTGTAGCCGTGGCTGCTGGCACTGCCGGTCGCGAACATGGAGACGCCCGCTATCGCGAGGCCGAGAACGGCCGCGCTTGCCCTTTTCCGCATGCTGTGTCGCTCCTCGAACGTGGGGGATTTCCGGGGAATACCGTGCGCGCAGGTCGTCGTGTGCGGTCTAGACCAAGTCCAGATTATTGACGGAGCATGAACATGTCCAGACCAATGTGGGTACCGTTTTCCGTAGGCCCTCTCCAGCCTCCCGGGCGGGGTCAGACGCCCGGGCCACCGCTGCGGCCGGCGTAGAAGGCCACCGTCAAGTCCCTCACCAGCGCCTTGTGTTCGTAGTCGTCCAGCTCCACGATGCCGCGCGCGGTGAGGCGGCCGACGGTGTCGTCCACCGCGTCGACCACGGACGTCAGCACACTGTCGCGGTGCCTGGCGTCGAGGGCAGCCACCCGGCGGCGGTGCATCGACGCGGCGACCTCGGGGGCGTACTCGATCGCGGTCGGCTGCGCCGAGTAGACCTCGATGCCCACGGGTGAGCAGTCGCCCTTCAGCATCCGGGTCAGCGCGCCGCCCACGGCCTCGGCGTCGCGCAGGGTGCGGGTGTCCTCGTGGAAGGCGTCGGCGGGGAGCTGGGAGAGCACCCGGGCCAGGGCCGCCTCCACCTGGTCCCGGAGGTACTGCTCGTGGTCGGCGACGCCGAGCGTGGCCCGCGCCGTGTCCTGTACCCGCCAGACGACGAGGACGACAGCGCGCAGCGGGGTGCCGCTCGCGTCCACGGCGGGCAGCGGCTCGCTGCGCCAGTGCCTCAGCCGCACGTCGACGCGGCGGCGCAGCAGCAGCGGCGAGGACCAGACGAGGCCCGTGCGCCGGACGCTGCCCCGGTAGTCACCGAACAGCGTCAGCACCGAGGCGTACCCGACCCGCCCGCGCCCGAGGCCGCCGAGCGCCAGCAGGACCACGGTCAGCAGCAGGGCCAGCACGGCCCAGGTGCCGATGCCGAGGCCGTGGTACGGGCGTACGCCGATCCCGAGCCGGCCGGTCACCGCGGCGGGCAGGGCGCCGTGCCATGCAAGGACGGCCGCCCCGGCGGCCGTCCCCGCCGCTCCGGCCAGCAGCGCGGCCCAGCCGGGGAGTACGGGCCCGGGCCGCTCGGTGAGCCGGGGGTCGGCCACGGGGGCCGGACGGGTGGGGTTCTGCGTCCGGGGCGAGCGTGGCAGGGGAGGGCGCCGGACCCCCGGCCGGCCGGCAGCGGCGTCGGCAGGCGGGATCGACCGCCCGCCGCCGGAGGAGGGGGTGTCACGGAGGAGGAGGTGCCCGGGGAGAGGTGCCGTCGTCTCACCGGCCAAGGTGCGCCGCCGGCCGGCGCCCCACCGCGGAGCGGGGTCCCCGGCCCCCGTCGTGACGGCCGACGGGGCGCGCTCGGCACGGGCCCCGTGCGCGGCCGCCGCTGCCTCGTCCGCCGCTCTCCGGTCCGCCGCGTTCGCCGGCGCCGGCACGTCCGCGCCGACACCCTGAGCCTGGGCCTGGGCGGGCACCATGTCCACGGCCTCGGACGGCTCGGCCCGGACCACCGGCTCCGCGTCCGCGTCCGCATCCGTGTCCGCCGCCTCCACCGCCGTCGGCTCCACCTCCGTCGGCTCCCCGTCCGTCGGCTCCCCGGAGACCGGGATCTCCGGACCGGCGCCGGGCGCCGCCTCCCCGACCGGGCCCAGGTCCACCGGCTCCTCCACCGAGGACTGCCCCACCGCTCGCATCCCCGACGCGGGGGCCGCGTCCAGGACCGGCGCCAGGCCGGTCGGCATCTCGGCACCCGGCTTGGCGGACCGGCCGACCCCCGCCACCGCGTCCATGGCGGGCCCCAGGTCGACCGGCACGTCCACAGCCGGATACGTGTCCAGGCCGGCCGACACGTCCACAGCCGGATACGTGTCCAGGCCGGAGGGCGCCACCTCCGGCGGTGCCTCCGCGAGCGGAGCCCCGGCACCGTCCGCCGCATCCCCTGTACCCGCCACCCCGGCTCCCTCAGCCCGGTCACCGTCGTACGGAAGACCCCCCGCCACCCCGGCCGCCTCCGCCCGGGCACCCTCGTGCGGAAGACCCCCCGACACCCCGGCCGCCAGCCCGGGCGCATCGCCGTCCGGCATGCGCGCCCCGCCCACCTGCGCGGGCGCGGGTGTCGGTCCCGCTTCCGGCGCCTCACCCGCGGGTGCTCCCGCGTCCGTGCTCGTATGGGTGCCGGGACCGGGCGCTGCGCCCCACTCGCCCCAGCCGTCCCGTCGGTTCTCCATGTAGCGCATGTCCGCCTCCGTCAAGTCCGTTCCGTCAGTCACAGCAGTCACGCGAAGAGCCGGAGCCAGGTCTCGGGCCCCGGGTATCCGTCGGCCGCACGGCCGCTCCAGCCCTGAGCCCGCTGGAAGGCCTCGACGTTGCGCCGGTCCGCCTCCGTCCAGCGCGGACCCGGACCCGTCGCGTAGTGCCTGCCGTATCCCTTCTTCACCAGCCGCGTGCCGAGCAGCCGCACATGGCTGTTGGACTGCCCCGGGCGGAAGAACTGGCGCCCGGGAAAGGCCGTGGTCCCGTTCGTCCCCGCGGGGATCGCCCGTCCGGTTCCCCGGATCAGCAGGCTCCAGGTGTCCGGGCCGGGGATGCCGTCCGCCTCCTTGCCCCTCCACCCCTGGGCCAGTTGGAAGGCCTGGGTCGCCCGCCGGTCCGCCCCGCTCCATCGGGAGCCCGCGCCCGTCCGGTAGAAGCGCTTGCCGCCCTGGGCGATGAGCAGCTTCCCGAGCCGGGTCACGTACGCGTTGTCGGCCCCCGGGCCGAACTTCCCGGCGCCCGGGAACCGCGTGTCCGCACCGCTGCCGCTCGCTCCGGCGGCCAGTCCCTTGTAGCGGTAGGCCACGTAGCTGGAGGAGTTGGTCCAGTACGCCATGGGCGTCGTCGCCCGCCGCGTGTGCGGCGGGGTCTGCTCGTAGGCGAGGTAGTGGGTGTGCGTGTCGTCCGCCCAGCCGCCGAAGAGGGTGACGTGGGACCCCTTCTCCGGGTCGGCCGGGTTGTGGAAGAGCAGCATGTCCCCGGGCTGCAGGTCCGCCCGGGCGATCTTCGTCCCGAACGCGGCGAGGCTGCCGGTCCATTCGTTGGTGCCGAGGTTCCAGGCCATCGAGACGTAGCCGGAGCAGTCCTGCCGGTACCCGTCCGACCAGTACGCGGACATGCTGTACGGGACCTTCGCGTCCACCCACTTCCTGGCGCGGTCGATGATGTCGGCCCGGGTCGTCACCCGCGGAACGGTCTGCGGGGCAGGGGGCGGGCCGGAGGCGCCGTCCGTGCCCAGCGGACCGACCGGCCCCTGCGGGGTGACCGGCCGGGGGTCGGCCTCGGCGCCGGCCCGGGTCCCCCGCCCGGAGGCGGCGGCCGCCGCCTCCGCCGCACCGCAGGACAGGACCATCCCCGCCGCCGTGACCAGGACCAGGGCCCGCCGCACCCCGTGGGCGGCCGGGTGTCCGCCGTACCGAACGGGCAGCGCGGCCGCTGTGCGCCGACGCAGCGCACATCCCGGGCAACCGCAGTCGGTGGCAGGTTCGTACTCCTCGAAGACCGGGACAGTCATGCGACTCCTCTTCCCTCGGCAGTCGTCAGATCTTCCGTATCTCAACTTTCACGGCATAGATCATGTTGACTGACTAAAGGGACAAAAAGACCATTCGACAGGCCGTACCGGGCGGGAATTGGTCAGGAGCACCCCCGCTCATCGGGTAATGTTCTCCAGGTCAGCAGGCGCCGTTAGCTCAGTTGGTTAGAGCAGCTGACTCTTAATCAGCGGGTCCGGGGTTCGAGTCCCTGACGGCGCACGCACCAGCAAGGCCCCCTCACCGAGCGTGAGGGGGCCTTGTTCGTGTGCGCGGCGGCTGTCCGGATCCGGACGGTGGACCGTCCGGGCGGCGCCGGGGGACGGTCCTGCCGTGGCGGATCAGGGTGGGCTCCCGGCGTCCCGTGCCGCGCCGGACGACTCCCGCAGTCCGCGCCGCACGGTCGGGGACCGGCCGGCGGGCGGCCCGAGGAGAGGGTGGCGCCGGCCGGGCCAGGCAGGCCGCGACCCGGGGGCGGCGTCACCCGCCGCGCTTCTCTCCCGTCAGGTACGCCGAGACGACCACGTTGGCCGTGTAGGCGTGGGACGCGCGGTCGTACGTACCGCCGCAGGTGATGAGGCGGAGTTCCGCCCGCCCGTCCCGGCGGGGCCCGTACGCCTTCTCGGCGTCGAAGCGTTTCCGGGTGAAGACCTGGACGTCGTCGATGGTGAACTCGGCGACCGTGCCGTCCGACCGGCTCACCCTGACCTTCTGTCCGGGTTGCGCCGTGCTCAGCCCGTAGAAGACGGCCGGCTCCGTCTCGGTGTCGACGTGTCCGACGAGAAGCGCGGCGCCTGCCGTGCCGGGCTCCGTGCCGTCGGCGTACCAGCCGACGGCGTTCGGGGTGCCGAACGGCGGTGGTTCGATGGCCCCCTCAGCGTCCAGACCGCGCCGTACGACGGGCGCCTCGACACCGATCGACGGGATCTCGACCCGCTGGGGGGCCGCCCCGCCGAGGGGTTCGTGCGCGGGGGGCAGCGGTGCGCCCAGGGGACGGCCGACTGCCGCGACGTCACCGGTCGTCGGGGCGGAGATGCCGCCGTCGGCTCCGCGGCCCCACAGCCACAGCCCCAGCAGGAGAACGGCCCAGGCGACACCCGTCAGCAGCCGCCCGGTTCCGGCGGGGCGCGCCGGTGCGGAACGGTCGGGACCGGGGCTGCCGGGGGCGGCACTGTCGGGGGCGGGCATGTCAGGCCGAGGCCGAACGACGGCGGCGCGCACTGCGGTAGGCGACGGTGACGGCCGCGGCGGCCCCCAGGGCCAACCCGGTCACCGTCTGCCGGGTGCCGGGGCCGCTCCGCTCGGAGTCGGCCTGTCCGGCGAGGGTCGCCGTGCCCCCGCCACCGGCCCTGACCGGGGCGACGGGCGAGTGCCGCTCGCGGTGGACGACGGTGAGGGTTCCGGTGGCCTTGCCGTGGCCGTCCTCACAGGTCACCCAGACCTCGTAGTCGTCGGGTGCGGCGTCGGAGCGGATCCGGGCCTCGGCGACGAGGCCCTTGCCGTCGGCCCGGTGGAAGCGCGCCTCGGAGACGAAGGCCTCGGAGTTGCCGCGAGCCGATCTGCCCTTGCCGCAGACGTCGACCCGGAGCTCCACCTCCCCGCCCGGGGAGACGCGGGACGGGGTGATCATGACCGAACCGGACTTCTCGTGGGACCCGGGGTCCCGGGACTCGGAATCGGCGTACGCGGCGGATACGGGCAGGGCTATGGCCGCGACCGCCACGGTGGCACAGAACGTGAGGGGTATGGAACGCATCGTGAACCTCCTGGGGTCAGGTTCGCGCGCGTCACGGGTGCCCGCATCCGGTGCGGGCCGGCCGGGTGACGACCGGCCCGCGACGGTTTACGGAAGGGGCAGGTCGACGAGGTCGACCAGGTCGGCGATCGAGTCGACGACGGTGGACGGCCTGAAGGGGTAGCGGTCCATGTCGGCCGTCGTGGTGAGGCCGGTGAGCACGAGGAAGGTCTGCATACCGGCCTCCAGCCCGGCGAGCACGTCGGTGTCCATCCGGTCGCCGATCATGGCGGAGGTCTCGGAGTGGGCACCGATGGCGTTGAGCCCGGTCCGCATCATCAGCGGGTTGGGCTTGCCGGCGAAGTACGGCGCCTTGCCGGTGGCCTTGGTGATCAGCGCGGCGACGGACCCGGTCGCGGGCAGCGGTCCGTCGGCGGACGGGCCGGTCTCGTCCGGGTTGGTGCAGATGAACCGCGCTCCCCCGTTGATCAGGCGGATCGCCTTGGTGAGCGCCTCGAAGCTGTAGGTGCGCGTCTCCCCGAGGACGACGTAGTCGGGCTCGTGGTCGGTCAGTACGTAGCCGATGTCGTGCAGGGCCGTGGTGAGGCCCGCCTCCCCGATGACGTACGCCGTGCCGCGCGGGCGCTGGTCGTCCAGGAACTGGGCCGTGGCCAGGGCGGAGGTCCAGATGTTCTCCACGGGCACGTCCAGGCCCATGCGCTTCAGGCGGGCGTGCAGGTCGCGGGCGGTGTAGATGGAGTTGTTGGTGAGGACCAGGAAGGGCAGTCCCGACTCCCGCAGCCGCTTGATGAAGGCGTCGGCCCCCGGAATGGGTGTGCCCTCGTGGATGAGGACACCGTCCATGTCGGTCAGCCAGGATTCGATCGGCTTGCGCTCTGCCATGTGACGGGACTCCTGCCGTACGTACGCTGTGCACGCAATGTGCCGGGACGCCGGCGGCACCGCGTTGTGCAGCGCCGACGCCCTCGATTTTAGGCCGAAGAGGTGGCGTACCGGATCAGGTGGTACCGGTCTTCTCACGGCCCGGCCCCGGCCCCTGCCGTCCGGACGGGCCCGGGCCGGAAGCGCGCCGGGGTCCGGCGGGACGCCGGGGGCCCGCGGCGGGGCGGGCCCGCGCCCGGCACGACCCGCACCACCGGCCGGGCCGCACCGCGACGGAAAAGCCCCGGGAGCGGAGCGGGCCGGGAGCCGCCGCAACCGGGGCCCGACAAGGCGCCACCTTCCGGAGCGGCGCGCAGCACCAGGGCGGGCCCGTCCGGACGGCACGACCCGGACCACCAACCGGGCCGCACCACGACGAAGAAGCACACGGGAGCGGAGCGGGCCGAGGGCCGCCGCCATCCAGGGCCCGACAAGGCGCCACCTTCCGGAGCGGCGCGCAGCACCAGGGCGGGCCCGTCCGGACGGCACGACCCGGACCACCAACCGGGCCGCACCACGACGAAGAAGCACACGGGAGCGGAGCGGGCCGAGGGCCGCCGCCATCCAGGGCCCGACAAGGCGCCACCTTCCGGAGCGGCGAGCAGCGCCGGGGCGGGCCCGCGCCCGGCGCGGTCCGGACGAAGAGCTGGGCCGTACCCCGACGAAGGAGCGCCGGGAGCGGAGGTGGGCGGGGCCGGCCGGTCTCAGGTGCGCCGGCGGAACCGGAGGACGAGGGCCGCTCCGCCGAGGATCAGCGCCCCGGCGGTCAGCGCCGCCCACGCGGCGTCCGGCCGGCCGGTGCGGGCGAGTTCCGGCAGGGGGTCGCCCGCCGCGTCACGCGGCACGCCGGCCTCCTCCGGGTCCGTGCCGGTGCCCCCGTCGGCCGCGCCCTCGACGATGACGAAGTCGTACCCGGCCGACTCGCCCACCCAGTCACCGTCGGCCTGTCCGGCGTCCCGTTTCCCGGCGTCCTGTTTCCCGCCGTCCTGCGTGGGGCGCCGCTGGACGATGGCCGCGTTCGCCGTGACCCTGCCGGGCCGGGTGTCGGAGGTGAACGCCATCCGGATCTCCACGGTGACGGTCCGCTTCGCGGGGACGGTGAAGCCGGGGAAGTCGTCGCCGTGTTCGCCGCTGCCGAAGACACCGATCTGCTCGTCGCGGTCGGTGGACTCCCAGGTGACCCGGTGTTCCTCGTCGGGGTGCGTCCGCTCGGTGAACTCCAGCTGGATCTGCTCGGGAGTGAGCGTGCGGTCCTCGTCGGTGAGGACCAGGACGGGGTGGATCGAGTGGCAGGGCTCGGAGGTGGTGTTGATCAGGTCGAGGTACCAGGTGCCGTAGCCACCGCCGGACGCGTACGTGTCGGGGCCGCCGTGGATCCGGGTGTCGATGGGGAAGTCCGCACCGTCCGGGTCGCCGCAGGCGGGCTGCGGGCCGGCGACGGCTCCGTACTGGGCCACCGGCGCCGTGACCGGGATGGCGATGGCGGCGGGACTTCCGAGGAGGCCGGCCGGGACGGCGAGTCCCGCGGCGAGTCCGAGACGGGTGAGGGCACGGCCGTCGCGCAGTCGTGCGGGAGGCTTGGGGGGCATAGGGGGACACCCTTCGCTGCTCGCGAACGGTCGGGGCGGAGGGCCACCGGCTGTGGCGGCGACGCTGCCACGGGGCTGCCGGGGGAGCCACCGCCCAGCGGGGAGAACCGCCCGATCGGGCGTCGGAAACCGCCCGGCCGGCCCCCCGCCCCGAGCCCGGTGCCCGCTCAGCCGGCCCCGGCTCCCTCCCGCTCGTCGTCCGGGCCCTCCTCGCCTCTCCTCCCCCGCCCCGTCCGCTCCGCACGTCCCGACTCCTCCTGGTCGCCGCCCTCCCCGGCGCGGCCGAAGAGCGGGGCGAGGACCAGCTGGGCCGCCCCCTCGGCGACCGGGCGATCGCCGCCGCCCACGACGGTGACCGGCACGGGGGCGGCGGCGCCCTCCCGCCGGGCGCGCTCCTCGATCACCTCGCGCACGCCCCGCACGTACGCGTCCTCGTCGGCCGCGACGGTACGGCCGCCGAGGATCACCCGGTCGATGTCGAGCAGCCCGACGAGATTGGCGGCGCCCGCCCCGAGCACCCTGGCGGCCTCCGCGATGTCGCCCCGGGCGGCGGCGGCCAGGCAGAGGGCCTCGATGCAGCCGCGTCCGCCGCAGCCGCACGGGGGGCCGTCCAGTTGCAGGGTCTGGTGGCCGAACTCCCCGGCGCCGGTACGGGTTCCGCGGTGCAGGGCACCGCCGAGGACGAGTCCGGCGCCGAGCCCGGTGCCCAGGTGGAGGTAGGCGAAGTCGACGCCGGTCCGTTCCCGCAGGGCGAGACCGAGGGCGGCGGCATTGGTGTCCTTGTCGACGACGACGGGCATCCCGGTCCGCTCGGCGAGGGCGTCCCGCAGCGGGTAGCCGTTCCACCCGGGGAAGCCCGTGACCCGGTGGAGGACGCCGCTGCGGTGGTCCAGGGGTCCGGGGAGGGCGGCGCCCACGCCGAGGACCGGGCGGTCCGCGGTCCTGGGGGCGTCTGCCCGTACCCTCTGCACCGCGTGGGCCGCCGTCGTGAGGACCTCGCGGGCCGGGGCGCCGAGGTCCAGCGGGGTGGTGCGGGTCGCGACCGGGGTTCCGGCGAGGTCGACGAGGACGGCGCTCAGCTCGTCGCGGTCCAGGTGGAGCCCCACCGCATACCCGGCGTCCGGGACCAGCCGCAGCACCGTGCGGGGTTTGCCGCCCGTGGAGGCACGGCGGCCGGCCTCGGCGGCGAGGCCCTCGGCGCGCAGCCTGGCGGTGATCTTGCTGACGGCCTGCGGGGTGAGTCCGGTGCGCTCCGCGAGCTCCAGTCGGCTGATCCCCTGCTCACCGGCCACGCGCAGCAGGTCGAGGACGAGGGAGGCGTTGTGGTGGCGCAGGGCCGGGAGGTTCGCTCCGCCGCTCCTGCTGCTGCTCCTGTTCACCACCCCATTGTCCCCTTCGCTTGCACTTCGGCAACAGCGTTGCTTAAGTGGTCGGCATGACTGCCAACGCTCCCCTCCGCGTCGGACTCGTGGGCTACGGCCTGGCGGGGTCCGTCTTCCACGCCCCGCTGATCTCGGCCACCGAGGGCCTGGTCCTGGACACGGTCGTCACGTCGGACGAGGAGCGGCAGGCGCAGGCCCGCGCCGAGTTCCCCGGTGTCCGGCTCGCGGGCTCGTCCGGGGAACTCCTCGCGCGGGCGGGCGAGCTGGATCTGGTCGTGGTGGCCTCCCCGAACAGGACGCACGTCCCGATCGCGCGGGCCGCCCTGGAGGCGGGTCTGCCGGTGGTCGTGGACAAGCCGCTCGCGGGGACGGCGGCCGAGGCCAGGGAGCTGGCCGCGCTGGCCGGTGAGCGGGGGCTCCTGCTGTCGGTCTTCCAGAACCGCCGCTGGGACAACGACTTCCTGACCCTGGCCGGCCTGATCGAGGACGGTGAGCTCGGCGCCGTACAGCGTTTCGAGTCCCGTTTCGAGCGGTGGCGCCCGCAGCTGAAGGGCGGCTGGCGCGAGTCGGGCGACCCGCTGGACATCGGGGGCCTGCTGTACGACCTGGGCAGCCACATCGTGGACCAGGCGCTGACGCTGTTCGGTCCCGCGGTGCGGGTGTACGCGGAGTCCGACGTACGCCGTCCGGGTGCGGCGGCCGACGACGACACGTTCCTCGCGATCACGCACGCCGGCGGTGTCCGCTCCCACCTGTACGCCAGCGCCACCACGGCCCAGCTCGGGCCGCGTTTCCGGGTGCTCGGCTCGAAGGCGGGCTATGTGAAGTACGGCCTCGACCCCCAGGAGGCCGCGCTGCGCGAGGGTGCCCGTCCGGTGGCCGGCCGACCGTGGGGCGAGGAGCCGGAGGAGCTGTGGGGCCGGCTGGGTGCCGGCGAGTCCCCGCTGACGGGCGGCGGCGAACCGGTCCGTACGGTGCCCGGCGACTATCCCGCGTACTACGCCGCCGTCGCCGCCGCCCTGCGGGGCACCGGCGCGAATCCCGTGACGGCGCTGCAGGCCGCCACCACCCTGGACGTCCTGGAGGCCGCGCGCCGCTCGGCCCGCGAGGGCGTGTCCGTGACCCTTCTTCCGCACCACGACGAGGAGCAGCACGCATGAACCCCGGCGCTCCGACCATCTCCGAGCTGATCGCCCAGGAGCGGCGGCTGACGCTGCCGCACTTCGGCTACGACGACGCGTACGCCCTGGGCGGGCTGCTGGTCGCCCTGGCCCGCGACCGGCACGCCCCGGTCGCGATCGACATCCGGCGGGGCGCGCAGCAGCTCTTCCATGCCGCGCTGCCGGGTTCGAGCGCGGACAACGACGCCTGGATCGACCGCAAGCGCCGGGTGGTGGAGCGGTACGGCGAGAGCTCCTACCTGGTGGGCACGCGGTTCCGGGCGAAGGGCACGACGTTCGAGGAGTCCTCCCGGCTGGACCCGGACACGTACGCCGCGCACGGCGGCTCGTTCCCGATCGCGGTGGAGGGGGCCGGGGTGATCGGCTCGGTCACGGTCTCCGGCCTCCCGCAGGCCGAGGACCACGCCCTGGTGGTCGAGGCGCTGGAGCAGTTCGCCACCCGCCGCACCGGCTGACACCGGCCGGCGCGAGAGCCGCACGAGAGCCGGCACGACGGCCGTCGTCGGGAGGCGGGGACACGGAGCCGGGCAGGTCGCCCGGATCTCCGCCCTCCGCCTCCCACCGGCGAAGACGGTGGAGCGGAATGGAGAGGGCTACGCGTCCGCGAGGTGCTGGCGCTGGCGGCCCAGTCCCTCCACCTCCACCTCCACCACGTCCCCGGCGCGCAGGTACGGCTTGGGGTCGGGGCGTCCCATGGCCACGCCCGCGGGCGTGCCGGTGTTGATCACGTCGCCGGGGTGGAGCGTCATGAAGTGGCTGACGTAGCGCACGACCTCGCCGACCGGGAAGATCTGGTCGGCCGTCGTGCCGTCCTGCTCGAGTTCCCCGTTGACCCAGAGCCTCAGCGGCAGCGCCTGCGGGTCGGGGATCTCGTCCGCGGTGACCAGCCAGGGCCCGAGGGGGTTGAACGTCTCGCAGTTCTTGCCCTTGTCCCAGGTGCCGCCGTGTTCGAGCTGGAACTCCCGCTCCGAGACGTCGTGCGCCGTGGCGTATCCGGCGACGTACCCGAGGGCCTCCTCGGCGGAGCCCAGGTAGCGGGCGGTGCGGCCGATGACGACGGCGAGCTCGACCTCCCAGTCGGTCTTTCGGCTGTTGCGCGGGACGAGCACGGTGTCCTCGGGGCCGACGACGGTGTCCGGCGCCTTGAGGAACAGGATCGGCTCGTCCGGGATCGCCGCGCCGGTCTCCGCCGCGTGGTCGTGGTAGTTCAGCCCGATGCACACGATCTTGCCGATCCGGCCGACCGGCGGGCCGATGCGCAGCCCGGCCCGGTCGAGCGGCGGCAGTACGTCGGGTGTCTGCGCCGCCTCCCGTATGCGGGCCAGGGCCGAGGCGTCGGCGAGCAGTTCACCGTCGATGTCGGCGACAAGGCCCGAAAGGTCACGCAGCGTCCCGTTCCGGTCCAGCAGTGCCGGGCGCTCGGCGCCCGCCGTACCGACTCGAAGCAGCTTCAACGGTCCATCTCCCCTTGGTCGAGGTCCAGCCCGTCGGTGGGTTGCGGCCAGCGAAAGGCTTGGCTGATCCTCCAAGACGTCGGATCACTCCGCAAGACCCTGTTCACGAGCTGGACCCCGCGCCCCTCATACGGTCATACGGCCGGGGCGAGTGCGGTGTCCGCGGCCGGGGCGGTCCGGTAGAGGAAGGCGCGCTCGATCGCCGTCCAGGTGGTGCTGGTGACGATGTAGAGCGCGGCGGCCAGCGGTACGAAGGCCACCGAGAAGAGGGTCAGGAAGGACATCAGCGGCATCACCTTCGTCATGGCCCCCATGCCGGGCACCGGCTGCCCGTCGGGTCCGGTGGCCGGGGTGACGGGGTTCGCCGCCATCTGGCGCTTGGTGCGGCCGTAGTTGAAGGTGGCGACGGCCGCGACGACGGCGAAGAGCGCCAGGTAGACCAGCCCCTGCCCGCCGAACGGCCCGCCATCGGCGAGGGCCTGGTGCCAGCGCTCGCCGAGCGGAGCGCCGAAGAGCGCGTGGTCGAGCAGCGCGTTGGGCTCACCGCCGATCCGGTGGCTGGAGAACAGGTGGTAGAGCAGGAAGAACGCCGGCATCTGGAGCAGGCTCGGCAGGCAGCCGGAGAGCGGCGAGACCTTCTCCTGCGCGTGCAGTTCCATGAGCGCCTTCTGCATCCGCTCGGGGTTCTTCGCGTGTTTCGTGCGGAGTTCCGCGATCTGCGGCTGGAGCCGGGTGCGGGCCTTCTGGCCGCGCGCCGCCGCCCGTGACAGGGGGTGGACGGCGAGCCGTACCAGGGCGGTGAACAGGACGATCGCGGCAGCGGTGGACGCGCTCTGGAAGAGCGGCTGGAGCAGATCGGCCAGCGAGCCGACCAGGCTCGCGAAGGCGGACATGAATGCGGACATGGGTGAGCCCTCCGGGGGTCTCGTCGTGCCGGGTGGAGTGGGTGACTCGGCAGGACGGACCGCGCGGGGGAGCGATGCCCCTACGCGGCCGCCGGGAGGGCGGCCCCGGGGGCTCGGGGCCTGGTGCGGCCCCTGGCGTCGGGATCCCGTTGCGGGAGGAAGGCGGTGCGTTTCTCCCGGTCGCGCATGGCGGTGCGTACCCGCGTGCGGGGCACGGGGGCGGCGCAGCGGGCGCTGATGACGGAGCAGACGAGGAGCGCCGATCCGGCGGCCGCGGTGGCGGCGAGCGCCACGGCGGCGGAGAGGCTGCCGCCCTCGGCGAGCAGCACCTCGGTGAGGAAGAGGACGAGGAAGGCGGCGGGCCGGAGCAGGCGGGCGCAGGCGCGGCGCACACGGTTCGTGTCGTCGTTCACCGGCCCCTCCCCCTGCGTGTCATGCCTCCTGTGTCCTTCAGCCGTTATACACGATCGGGGTCCAGCGGTTCGAGGAGTCGGCGGGGTGCGAGCAGCGCGCGGCTGACCGGGTCCTCGGGGTCCGGGTCGAGTCCGGGGCCGGGCCGCATCTCCACGTCCTCGAGCGGTACGCCGGTGGCGCAGGCCGGGCACTCGCCGTACGCGCCGAGTTCCGTGCCGCACGGGGCGTGCACGAAGATCCGCATGGGGACGGTGCCCTCGACGTGTTCGCGGCCCCAGAGGCCGAGCGAGCGCAGGGTGGGCCAGAGGGCCCTGCCGCTGTCGGTGAGGACGTATTCGTCGCGCGGGGGCGATTCCTGGTAGCGGCGGCGGGCGAGGACCCCGGCGTCGGTGAGGGACTGGAGCCGGGCGGCCAGGACGGCGCGCGGGATGCCGAGGTGGCCGAGGAAGTCGTTGTAGCGGCGCACCCCGTAGAAGGCGTCGCGCACGACCAGGAGGGTCCAGCGTTCGCCGATCACCTCCAGTGCGCGGGCGATCGAGCACTGCTGTGTCGCATAGTCCTTGCCCAGAGCCATGGCACCACTTTACCCCAGTAGGTTCGATGACCGAACCTACTCGTGCTAACGTGACCGCCCTCGCCAGGTTCATTCACCGAACCGAGCCCGGGTCCGCCGGGCCGAGCGCCCCGGAGGGACGTCATGACCCAGCAGCCCGTACGGACCCGGCCCGCACCGGAAGGAGGGGCGGGCCCCGTCGTCCGCCGCCCGCACCGCCCCGGCGCGACCCTCGCCGTCACCAGCGCCGCCACCGCCGTCGCGCTGATGAACTACACCGCCCCCATGTCGACGCTGTCCGGCATCGCCGCCTCCCTCGGCACCCCGGCCGCCGCCCAGGCGTGGCTGCTCAACGGCGCCCCGCTCGGCCTCGCCGTCCTGCTGCTCGTCGCGGGCAGCCTCGCCGACGACTTCGGCCGGCGCAGGCTCTTCCTCATCGGCACCTTCGGCCTCGCGGCCACCACCGCGCTCGGCGCCCTCGCCTCCTCCACCTTCGGCTTCACCCTCGCCCGGGCCGGGCAGGGCGCGGCGAGCGCCGCGATCCTGGCGACCAGCCTCGGTCTGCTCGTGGGCGCCTATCCGGCCGGCCACGCCCGGATCAGGGCGATGGGCGTGTGGGGCGCGTCCGTGAGCGCCGGCATCGCCCTGGGCCCGCTGCTCGCCGGTTCCCTCGGCTCCCTGGACTGGCGGCTGACGTACCTCGCCCTGGGGGCCGGAGCCCTCGTGACGGCCGGATCCGCCCTCCGTACGCTCACGGAGTCCCGCGCGCCCCGGGCCGGGCGCCCCGATCTGGCGGGGGCCGCCGCACTGGGCCTGGCGATGACAGCGCTGCTGACCGCACTGACCCTGGGCCGGGACGGCTGGCTGCGGGCACCCGTCGGCCTCCTGCTGCTGGCGGCCCTCGCGCTGACCGCCGTGTTCGCGGCGGTGGAGCGCAGGGCGACGGCGCCCCTGATCGACCTGGCGCTGTTCCGCAGCCGCCCCTTCCTCGCCTCCCTGACCGGCGGGCTGTTCACGGGGATCGCGGTGATCGGCCTGTTCAGCTATCTGCCGACCCTGCTCCAGCACACGCTGTCCCTCTCCGCGCTCGATTCGGCCTGGCTGTTCCTCCTGTGGTCCGGGAGCTCGTTCGCCGTGGCCCTGCAGGCCCGCCGGCTGACGGGCCGGGTGGCGGCCCGCCATCAGCTGGCGGCCGGCTTCCTGCTGCACGGGGTGGCGGTGCTGCCGATGCTCGGGATCCTGACCGGCGGCGGCACGGGCACCGCCGTCTGGGCGCGTCTGATCCCGGCGCTGGTCGTGGCCGGCGCCGGAAGCGGCCTTCTCAACGCGGCGCTGCCCCGCCTGGCCGTCGAGTCCGTGGCACCGGAGCGGGCGGCGATGGGGTCCGGCGCCAACAACACGGCCCGCTACCTGGGTTCCTCGGCCGGTGTGGCCGTGACGATCGCGGTGGCGGCCACCCCGTCGGGCGCGGACGCGGCGGTGCTCGTCTCGGCCGGGGCGGCCCTCGCGGCGGCGGTGGGCGTCCTCCTGCTGCGCGAACGCTGACCGTCGCGTCCGGCTCCCCGGCACTGCGGCCCGTACCCTCTCACCTCTCCCCCGGGTCGCAGTACCGTGTGGTCCATGCGCCCCGACACGCCTGCCGACCACATCACCGAAGCCGAGCGCCTGCTGCGCACCGCGGCGCAGTACCCCGAGGACCACGAACCGCTGTTCCTCCAGGCCGCGGCCCATCTGGAGCTCGCGGGCGACCGCGCCCGCGCCGCCACCCTCTACGACGAACTGCTCGGATCATCCGGAACCGGGGTCGAGAACCCGCATCTGGTCAAAGCACTCAAAGCCGCCAACCTCTGGGAGTACGGCCACGAGGCGGAGGCCCGCGCGATCATCGAGGGCATCCGCACCGCGCGCCCGGCCGAGGCCACCCCGTGGGAGATCGCCGCGGAGACCCTCGAGGCCCATGACGAGCTGGAGGCGGCCCACGACCTCTTCTCGACCGCGCTGACGCTCCTGATCACACCCGGCGAGGAAGTCCCCTACGCCACACAGTCGTTGCTGACCGGCCGGCACCGGGTGCGCCGGCTGATGGGCGTGTCCCACGACGCGTGGGACGAGCTCGCCGACACCCTGCACACGGCCGCGGTCCCCCTGGACGAGCTGCACGACCCGAAGCGGCTGTGGTCGCTGGGCTCCTCCGACCCGGGTGAGCTGCGGGCCGAGATCACCCGCCTCCGCGCCGAACTGGGCACCTACCGCACGGCGTTGTCCCGTCCGTTCCCGGTGGCGGTGCTGCACTGGCCCGAGGACGAACTGCGCGAACTCCTCGCCGGCTACCCGGAGCTGGCGCAGGAGTACCACTCCCACGCGGACCATCTCGCGCGGCTGGAAGCGGCGTTGCGGGACCTGCATGCCGCGGGGACGCCGAACCTCGGCATCGTCACGGGCACGGTCCCCTCGTACGAGGCGTTCGCCGCGTCGGAGGCCGCCTCCCCGTCCGACCCGGACCTGCTCCCCCAGTACGCCACCGTGCTCGCGGCCCGCGGCCGTGCCGTGCCCTGGCCCCCGGCGCGCGCCGCGGAGTGCTGGTGCGGTTCGGGCCGCACCTACCGGGAGTGTCACGGGGTGGCCTGACGCCGGGCGGGCGCCACGGTCGCAGGCCGGGGCGCCCGCCGGTTCACCTGCCCTCGAACACGTCGCGCAGTTCGCGGTCCAGAGCGATGGCGGTCGCCTTGGCGCCGTCGGGCGGGTCGGTGACGAGCAAGGCGTGCACACGGGACTGCAGTACGTGGGTGAAGGCGCCGTAGTAGGGCGTGCGCGGGCGCTGGACCGCCTCGTTCAGAGCCGTCTTCAGGGTCTGCGCGTACGCTTCGCGCTGCGACGCGTCCTGTTCCTCCGGGACGTCCTCGCCCGCGGTCGGGGCCGCCTTCGGGGCGTCACCGGCCGGCCGGAGCGCGGCGGCGACACGGGGCCAGCAGGGTCTGGCCGTGTGGTCGTACACGGAGGCCCGGGTCGCGGCGAAGCCCGCGTCGAAGAGGCAGCTCTCGCTCTCCTGCGAGGTCAGGAACGTGATGAGCGCGCGGGCGTCCTCGGCGCGCGGGGAGTCCGCGGTGACGGCGAGGTTCTGCCCGCCGAGCACGGCCTTGCCCGGCAGCCGGCTCACCGCGTACTGCTCCGGCTTCAGCAGGTTCCGCAGCGCCCCGTACACATAGGGCCAGTGCCGCAGGAACACGGCGCGCCCCTCGGCGAAGTCGGTGAGCGACGCCGTCTCGTCCGAGGTGAGCGCGGCGGGCCGGAGGCGGCCGCGGTCGACGCGGTCGAGGAGTTCACCGAGCCCCTTCTCGATCTGCGCCGCACTGCCCGTGTAGCGCCCATGGCCGTCGGTGAGCTGGACGCCCACGGTCGCGAACGCCTCGACGGTGTTGGCCGTCAGCCCTTCGTACCGCTGCAGCTGGGTGGTCCAGCCCGACTGGTCGGCCGGACGGCCGGGGATCTGTTCCAGGGTCTTGGCGGAGGCGTAGAGGTCGCTCCACGTCCACAGCGGGGTGGGCCGGCGGTTCGACGGGATTCCGGCGTTCGCCAGGAGGTCGGGGCGGTGGTAGAGGAGGCCGACGTCGGTGTTGAACGGCCTGGCGTAGGAGTGGCTTCCCCACAGCGTGGTCGCGTGGACGCGCTTCAGGAAGTCGAGGTCGTCGTCGGCCTCGCTCCCGGTCTCCGGCTCGGGCATGGGGCTGACGAGCCCGGCCTCGGCGAACTCGGGGATCCAGGTGATGTCGAGGTTCACCACGTCGTAGCGTGCGCTGCCGGACTGGAGGGCGCCGAGGAGCTGGCTGCGCTGCTGGTCGGCGCCGCCGGGCAGTTCGACGAGGGTGGCCTGCTGGGCCGGTCTACCGGCGTGCTGCCGGTTCCACTCCTCTATGAGCTGCTGGCGGACACCGCCCGAACCGGTGACGTCCAGTCCGCTGGCGACGACGATGGGCCCCTCGGGGGCCTTCCCCTCCGGGCCGGCTCCCGGGCTCCGGTCGGGCCCGCCCGTGCAGCCGGCCGAGGCGAGCGCCAGCAGGCAGCCGAGGGCCGCGGCGGTCCTGGCCCCGCGGCGGGTGGGGGGGTTCCTGGTTCCGCGTCCTCCACGGTGGGTGCCGGGCTTCCTCATTCCGCGTCCCCCGTACCGGCCTTGGCGACCTCGGCGGTCAGTGCGGTGGCGATGTCGTCGGCCGGGTCAAGGCACCGCCCGCCGCCCGCCACGGCCAGCTGTTCGTCGAAACGGCCCGGTGCACAGCCTCCGTTGCGCAGGGAGACCGCCACGACCCGCACCAGGGGGGTGTCCCGGGCCTCGGCCAGCAGCGCGTCCCGCTCCTTCTTCCCGATCTCCCCGGAGTCCTCCCCGTCGGAGACCAGGACCAGGAGCCGGGGCTGATCGGCGTCGCTGCCGCCGCCCCGGAGCGCGGCGAACGCGTCGCGCAGGCTCTCCGCGACCCGGGCGTGGTGGTCGGCGATCGTCACGGCGGCGGTGGCCTCGGCCGCGTCGGCGCGGCCGTGGTGCCCCACCGGCACGGTGTCCGTCGCCTTCTTCTCCTCCGCGACGGCCATCGACCACACGCCGTACGCGTCCCGGGTGCTGAGCGAGCTCATCGAACGTGTCACCAGTTCCTTGGCGCGCCCGGGACCGTCCCATACCCGTTTGTCGGCCATCGAGGGCGAGTTGTCCAGGAGGTACAGCACCTTTCCGGGCCCGAGGGCGGAGCGGTAGCGGCGCAGGGTGGTGGTCAGCGACGCGGACGTGACCGCGCCCGTGCCGCCGTACTCGGTCGCGGGAATCTCCTCCCGCACCGCCGACTCGTTGACGCCGGTCCGCAGCAGGGAGTTGTCGGCCGGCGGGGCGGGGCGGCCGTGCGCGTCGACGCCGCGGAAGCCGTCGTCGGTGAAGTACGCCTGCGCCTCCGGATCGCGGACCAGCCAGTCCCGGAAGTCGGTCACGGCGGCCTCGCGCGCCTCCGCGTCCCGGTCGGCCCCGGGCCAGGTGACGCGGAGGAACGGCAGGTCGAGCATGGGTATGTCGGAGGGGTACTGGGCGGTACGGAGGTGCAGGACGTCCGTCGCGCAGTCGGGGCGGGCGGCGTGGGCCGGGGACAGGTTGAACAGCGCCAGGGTCTGTTCCGGGATCAGCACGGCGGACCGGCTCTCCAGGCTGTTGCGCGAACCGTCGGCCAGGGCGCACATCAGTTCCCACGCGGTGGGGGGCATGGGTCGCAGTTCCTGGGCCATGGTCTGTTCGAGGGACGAGGGGCTCCCGGTCTCCGGGGCCGCGTAGAGCGCCTTCGTCGAGAGGAGGGCGCCGTCCGTGCCCTCCGGGTCGGGCCGCAGGATCTCGACCGGGTCCTTCTGCGCGGCCCTCAGCGCGGCGATGATCGTTCCGAGGGGAGCCCCCGTCTGCAGGGACGCCGTGAGGGGCATGGTGTACGGCACGGCGAGGACCATGGGGGTGAAGGCGACGGAGCCCAGCGGCTCGAGCGTCACGGTGCTGCTCCCCGGGTCCGCCGTCCCCTGCCCGCCGGTGCCGTCGGCCGCGGCCGACGCCGCGGCGCCCCCGCCCTCCGTCCTGTCCGTCGCCCGCCGCCAGGTGCTCCCGGCCGCGGGGATCCAGATGTCCGGTTGGGCGCCGACGTCCCGCTGCGGCTGCGGGCAGTCGCCCGAAGCGGGGCAGGCGGCCGGCGGTTCCTGCCAGAGCGAGGAGGAGCGGAAGGCCGCGACGGCGTCGGTGGCCTTGGCGTCGTACACGGTGAGGTTGACGGCCCGGCAGTCACGCCGGCCCTTCCGGCCCTGTTGCGGGTAGGCGTCGGCGGCCTTCTGCACGGTGGCCCGGATGTCGGGGTCGGTCAGCACGCGCAGTTCCAGGGGCGTCGCGCAGGTGCCGCCGGCCCCGGGTGCCAGCAGGTACCAGGCGCCGGCCCCGGCGAGGGCGAGGGAGGCCACGACGGCGAGGCCGGTCGTAGGGGTGAGACGGCGGCGCGGCGGGGAGAGCAGCCGGCGCAGGGCGCCCGGCACGGCGGCCCACCACCTGCGCCGCGGGGGCGCCTCCGCACCCGGCTCCTCGCCCGCACCTGCTTCCGAGCCGGGGTTCGTGCGCGTGTCTGCTTCCGCACCAGGGTCCGTGCCCGCACCTGCTTCCGAGCCGGGGTTCGTGCCCGTGTTCGCTTCCGAGCCCGGCTCGGTCCCCGTACGCGACTCGGTCCCCGGGTCCCGGGTCCGCGCGAGGGCGAGCACCACGTCGTCGCCGTGGCGGCGTTCGTCCGGCTTCCAGCGGTGCCCGTCGACCGCCTTGAGCGGGGCCATCTCGTTGCGGATCCCGGTGACGAGCCGGGTGAAGGTCATCGGCTCCCCGTCGTCCGTGCCACCGGTCAGCAACCGGTGCAGGGCCGCCGTGAACTCCGTACCGGTCTCCGGATCGCCGGGCGGGATCTCCACGCCCGGCTCCGCGGCCGTCAGCAGCGCGAAGTTCTGCTCGCTCGCGGGGGCGAACGCCTGGAGGGCGTTGCCCGCGAAACAGCAGTCGAGGATGACGACCACCCAGTCCGCGCGGGCGTTGCGCAGGCCGAGCATGATGTCGCGCCAGGACAACATGTCCACGAAGGGGTGGTGCCGGTCCCCGGAGAGGCGGGAGCCGGTGAACATGAGGTGGAGGTCGCTGCCGTCCGGGCGCACGATGCCGTGCCCGGCGAAGTAGACGACCAGCAGCCCGGTCACCTCGTCCCGGGCGGCGCTCAGCGCCGCCTGGACCCGGAGCGGATTCACCCCACCCGGGTCGCCCGCCACCGGGGTGCCGTCCCCGGCCGGGTTCCCTTCGCCCGCGACGACCACGATGTCTTCCGGGGCGAGCACACCGGTGCCGTCGGCGGTCAGGGCATGCCGCATGAGACGCAGGTTCGCGGCGACGGCCGGGAGGTCGTTCCGGTTGCCGGTGTAGTGCTCGACCCCGATGAGTACGGCTCGGTGCCGCTTCGCCCTGTTCTCCTCGCCGCGCGCACTGTAGGGCGGCACGCCGGTTAGACCTCCTCGGGCTCGTCGCCGCCGCGCACCGGGTCCCGTCCACCGGCCTCGCGCCCCGTGTCCGGCGCCCGGCCGGTCCCGGAGTCACGGCTCAGGCCGGAGCCCGCGCCCTGGGACGGCCCGTCCAGGGTGACGCGAGGCGCCTCCTCGGGACCGGCGAACCGGCGGCGGTTGCGCAGCCAGGTCTCCACCGCACGCCACGCGTTCTCGCTGACGGACCGGGCGACCTCGACGGAGACGACGAGGATGATGTCCTGGATCAGCTCCCCGCTCATCGCCTCGGTCTGCGTGAGCGAGGCCCGGCGCTCGATACTGAGCTCCCGCTCCTGCTCCTGCCGCTTCAGCGCGGGGGTGGCCGTCAGCCAGGCGTGGAGTGCTTCGAGATCGTCGCGGCGGGTGTGCGTACCGCTCACGCTGATCCGTAACCGGACGGTGCCCCTCTCCGGCTCCGGTCCGTCCGCCTCAGCCCCGCCAGGTCCTGCCCCGTACGTCATACGCCCTGCCCCCATCGGCAACGTCGCCGCCTGATCGACCGCCCGGCCGGCCCGGTGATCCGGCCGGCCCGGCGGGTGCCGGGCCTTCCGCCCGGTGATCCGCTGTGTGACCACCCACCCGAACCCTCGTGCGATCCAGCGAGCGACTCCTGAACCAACGACTATTTCACGGGTGTTGACGCAAGGTCACCCCTTTGTCACACCCCGCCCCGGCCGATCAGTTTCCGCCCGACCCGCAGTCTTCCCTCGCGTAGGACGCCGGTGGGACACCGCTGGAAGACCAGGAGAACCTGCCGGCCACGGCAGGACTGCCGCACGGGTGAACGCGGCGTTCACGAACGGCGACGCACCACGACGGACAGGACACGACGACATGACGGACGCAGCGAAGGGCCCCGCGAGCTACTTCCCCTCGATCGAGAAGAAGTACGGCCGCCCGGTCCCGGAGTGGAAGGAGCTCATCCGCGCCTCACCACTGACCGCACACATGGAGCTCGTCTCCTGGCTGAAGACGGAACACGCCCTGGGCCACGGCCACGCCAACGCCCTGGTCGCCCACACCCTCGCCGAGGACAGCGGCGGCAGGTAGTCCCGCCCTCTCGGTGGCCGTGTGTGTTCCACGCAGGTCACAATGCCGCCGACCGACGCGATTTCCGTGCGGGACAGGTCAGGATTGCTCCGTGGAGATCGCGGAACTGGTACTCAAGTACGTGGAAGCGCTGGTGTGGCCGCTGGTCACGGTGGCGCTGGTCTACGGACTCCGGGCCCATATCAAGGATGCGTTCGGACGGCTGACACGGCTGGAGACGCCCGCCGGGAGTCTGGAGTTCGCGGTGGAGGCCCGTGAACTTCGCGACGAGGCGGCCGAGCTGTCGGTGACCCTCACGCCCGGCGTGGTGACCGACCGGCGTCCACCTCCGCCCCACCCGTCGGGGTACCCGGTACCCGAGCCGGGACGTGCGACGGAGGCCGAGCCGGGTGCCGCGCCGGCCAGGGGGGTCCCCCCACCACTCCCGCCGTGGCCCATGGCAGACCTCGAATCGGAGGGGCCCCCGGCCGGGCCGCCGGGCCACGACCCGGCGGAGCAGCCACAGGCACCGCCGTGGGGAACCGCCCCGCCACCCCCGCCCCCAGGGGCGGCCGGCACGACGCCGAGACCCGGTGACGACGTGACACGACAGCGTCACCGGCCCGTCGGCAGCCACTTCACGGACGACCTGTTCACGGGACCTCTGGGTATGACCGGGGAATCCCCCGCCGAAGCCGTGATCACGGCGTGGTCCGCACTCGAACGGATCGCTGCGGACGTCCTGCTGCAGCACTCCCTCCCGGCCCAGCGCAGGGCCGCCGGCCCGTACGACATCCGGCAGCTGGTGACGGGCCTCAGGGCACTGGGCCTGTCCGACGATGCCGAAGTGGTGGTCGACCGCCTTCACCGGTTGCGCGACACCGCGGTCCACCACCCGGAATCCGTATCGGCCGGTGCCGCCCAGGACTTCGTGATGGCCTGCCTGACACTCGCCCGGGACATCCAGGCCTTCCGGTTCCCGCGTCCCTACTGACGTGGCCGACCGGTCGGCCCGACATGCGACAGGGCCTTTCCCCGCTCCGGGAGGGGCCCGTCGCCGCAGGCCCGGCGCGGGTCCACAAGGCGACACCTCAAGGCGACGACACCGGCAACGACGACGACGGCCCCAAAGACTCCGGTGCGGTACGCGGAGAAGGCGCTGGGCGCCCTGAGCGGGTTCGGGCACGCCCCGGGCGGGCGCGCTACACCAGGGCCGGGCGCCTCCGCCGTCGTCGGAGCAGAGCGGCCGCGATCCCGACAACGCAGACGGCCCCCGCGGCAACGACCGCCCACAGGGCGGGGCTTCGGTAGGGCGGGGCGGGTGACGCGTCGAGCGGGATGACGGCGGAGTCGTTGCCGGGTGTGCGGTCGTACGGGTTGAAGGTGCGGATGGTGCCGCGCGCGCCGGGGACCTGCCGGTCGATGCGGACCTGGAAGTCGATGACGGTCGTCCCCCCTGGGTGCAGCACGTCGAGGAAGCCGTCGCCACCGATACGGCAGACGAAGGCCCCGCCGGGGTTCTCGGGCCGCTCGCACGCCCAGGTACCGCCCGACTCCTCGAAGGCGTACGGGACGGAGGTGACCGTGGTCCCCTCGGGCGGGACCACCTCGAAGCCGCCCAGCGATTCGGGGCCGGTCGGCCTGCCCGGTCCGTGGTCGCGCACCCCGAGCCGCACCTTCACGGTGTCGCCGACCCGGCCCCGGACGGTTGCGGTCACCGGCTCGTAGTCGGCCTGCGCGGTGGTCTCGACACCGACCTCGGTGCTGTCACCGACGAGACCCCGGTCAGCGGTCCTGGCCAGGTTCAACGGGGCTCCCGTGCCCCGCACGGTGAGTCCGTCGGGCCTGCGCGGGTCGGAGGACCAGCTGTAGGAGAGCCCGCCGTTCAGCTGCTCGCGCCGGCCGGCAGTGAAGCCGATCGGAGCACCGGTGCGGTACGCGGTGCCCGGCGCGGCCCTCGTAAGGAACGCGCACCACGCCACGGTGTACGTGGTGTCGAAGAAGCAGTTGGCGGGGCGGGACGTCAGCACGAGACCGTCCCGCGCCGTGAGGTTCAGGGCGACACCACGGGCCGCGGTGAACCGGGTGTGGTTGGCGAACCTGGGGGTCAGCGACGCGGTCCGGCCCGGTTCCACGCCCTTCACGGTCTCCTGCTTCCCGGGTGACTGGAGCGTGGGACCGCCCACGGTCATGCGGGTGGTGCCGGTGACCGGGGCCGCGTTGTCGGCGGTGGCGGTGTACGTCACCGTCCCGCCGGCCCCGGGCTCGACGCCCTCCACACCGTGGAGGGTGAACGGCGCGTCGGCCTCGCCGTCGCCGTTCTGCAGGTCGCCGTAAGCGCAGGTGAACACCGGTCCCCGGCCGGTGCAGTTCCCGTAGCCGCCCTTGTCCGCCCGGGCGACGCCGGCCAACCCGGACGTGTCCACCACGACCTTGACGTTGCGGGCCGGGCCGCCGCCACCCTCAGGCCGCACGGAGACGGGCAGGACGAAGTCACTGTTCGTGGCCCCGGCGCCCTCGTCGGCGTTGTACATGGAGAAGACCGCCGGGCCTTCGAGCCGCAGCACGACCTCGCGGGAGCCCTCGGCGACGGCGGGCGCCGGAGGCGCGGCGAGAGCGGCGGCGACACCGGCCGCCAGAGCGGCCGCACGTCCCGTGGCCCGTATGCGTCGGAACATGCGGGCACCATGCCAGCGGAAGCCGGACGCTCGGCGGCCGGGCCTCCATCGGGGGGTTCCAGGGGCGTGAGGCATGCGCGGAAGCCCGGTCGCCCACCCCCTCCCGGGAACGATCTCCCCTACCCGGCAACCCTGCCTCCGGAACTCGACCCGCGGATCCGGTGATCGACACAGGACCGATTCCCCTATGTCGCACCTTTGCAATACGATCACATTCACCGATCCGCCTCAGGCACTTACTCCGTGCGCGCCCCCGTCCCGACTGTAGGAGGAAGCCCTCAGACCGGTGCGCTGTTGTCCATCGATCACGAACCCGGCAGCAACATAGGAGACTTGACAGTGATGAACACCGCCAAGCCCTCCTCTCCCGGCGTCTCCGCCCGGATGAGCCGCCAAGCCCGCAGCGACACGGCCCCTGAGGTGGCGGTCCGGAAGCTGCTGCACGCGTCCGGGTACCGCTACCGCCTCAACGAGCGGGTGCCGAGCATGCCTCGGCGAACGATCGACATCGCCTTCACCCGCGCCAAGGTGGCGGTCTTCCTGGACGGCTGCTTCTGGCACGGCTGCCCTGAACACGCGACGCAGCCGAAGTCGAACGCCGAGTGGTGGCGTGACAAGTTGGAGCGAAACGTCGCACGGGACGCGGAGACGAACGAGCATCTGGTTGCCGCAGGGTGGACGGTTCTGCGGTTCTGGGAACACCAGCCCCCGGACGAGGTGGCCGAGCGGGTGGCGGAGGTCGTCGATCGCGAGAAATCCGCGCGGAGAAGCAACCCCGGGCGCGAAGAGCGGTGAGCGGTCTGCGATTCCTCGACGTGTGCGCCGGTGCGGGTGGTCTGGCGCTGGGCCTGGAGCAGGCCGGGTTCGACCCGGTGCTGTTACTGGACAAGAAGCAGGTGGCCTGCGAGACGCTGCGCCGCAACCGCCCCGACTGGGATGTCTTGCAGATGGATCTGCTTGATTTCGTCCCCACCGAGCATCCCCAGACCTACGACGTCGACCTGCTGTCCGCCGGACCACCCCGCGTGAAGTCGAGTGCGACCGCGGCGAGGACCGAGACCGATGAGGAAAGGCAGCTTCTGGAGGCTGCGGTCCTCCTCGCTCACGCGGTTCAGCCGCGCGCTCTCCTGATCGAGAACGTGCCCGGCCTGGTCGAGGCAGAAGCGCTCGCGCCCCTGCGCGACTTCATCCGCCAGGAATTGGAGCACCTCGGGTATCGGTTGCGGTGGTTCGTCTTGAACGCGGCTGATTTCGGGGTTCCTCAGGACCGGAAGCAGGGCGTACTCGTCGCCCTGAAGGAGCGCTACTTCGACCTCTTCCGGCCGCCGGTGCCCACGGTCGAGAACCACGTGTCGGTGGGCAGCGCCCTGCGCGTCTCCATGGCCGCGCGGGGATGGGCCGGTGCCGGCGCCTGGGCCGACCAGGCGTCGTCCGTGGCACCCACCCTGGTCGGCGGATCCGACAATCGAGGCGGGGCGGATCTGGGACCTACCGGGACGAAGAAGGCGTGGGCCCGCATAGGAGTGAACGGGGGCTCGTTGGCCGACCTGGTCCCGGGCCCCGACCAGGACGGATCCTCCGACATGATCAAGCTCACCGTGCCGCAGACTGCCCTCCTGCAAGGCTTCCCGGCCGACTGGCACCTGACCGGAGGGAAAACCCTCCAATATCGGCAAATCGGTCACGCTTCGCCACCACCGGTGGGGAAAGCGCTGGGTAGGGCTGTCGCGGACGCTCTTCGCGTCCGGAGCTGACTCGATCACCAGGCCGGTTGACCTCGAACCGCCGGCTACACTTCATCCCCATGACCCATGAGCTCGACCCGTCACATCAAGCTGCGCATTTCCGCATCGTGGACTTGTTCGCGGGCCCGGGAGGCCTCGACATCGCGGCGACGATCATGGGTGTGAAGAGCGTCGGAGTGGAGTGGGACGATGCGACCCGTGCGACGCGCGACGCGGCTGGACTTCGGACCACTGAGGAGAAGGACGTCGCGGCCCTGAGCCCGTGCGATGCGCAGGTGATGGATGCGAACGTCCTCACGGGCGGGCCCCCGTGCCAGTCCTTCTCGGTAGCAGGTAGCCGCAAGGGGCACAAAGCGCTGGAAGACGTGAAACGGCTGGCGACATGCATGGTGGCTGCCCAGCATTCCGCCTCCTTCGAATCCGTGTGGGCCGCAGTCCAGGCTGATCCCGCCCTCGCTGCGGACGAGCGGACCGGGCTCGTCCTACAGCCTCTACGTTGGATCATGGAGGCGAAGCTCTCCCGACACCGCAGGCCTTACGAGGTGGTCGTACTGGAGCAGGTGCCCACGGTTCTCCCGGTCTGGAAGCACTACGCCCAACTCCTGAGGAAGATCGGTTACGCCGCCGAGGCCCATGTGCTGCATGCCGAGGACTTCGGTGTCCCACAGACACGCCGCAGGGCCGTTCTGATCGCCCAGTACGACCCGGGCAACGAGATGAGGGCTGTTCCGTTCCCGCAGGCGACGCACCAGCGGTACCGCAAGGGAATCGAGCGTCTCCCCATGGGCCGAAGCGGGGAACTCCGCTCGGACGGCTCACTGTTCGTCACGCCGCCCCGTGGAAGGATGATCGAACCTTGGGTGTCCATGCAGGACGCTCTCGCTGCATCCCGTCCTCAGGACTTCGTGATGGTCTCCAACTACGGCTCAGGCGGCGATCCGAAGAACCGGGGACGGCGAACCTCGCAGGAACCCGCGGCAACGATCACCGGGAAGTGCCGTCGCAATCGGCTCTTCCTCCTCAAGGAAAGCGATTCGGGAGCAAAGGAGATAGGCGAGGAACTGGATCGGCTGTCGTTCGAGGAGGCCGGCCTCCTCCAGTCGTTCCCCGCCCGCTATCCGTGGCAGTCCACCGATGTGGCCCAGCAGATCGGGAACGCCATCCCGCCGCGCCTCTCCCTGCACATCTTGTGCAGCGCACTCCGACTCGGACAGCCCGGCAATGATGTGTTCGACAAGCTGGCGACGTGGGAACCGGAGCCCCGAGCCGCTTCCGCGGACGATGGTGCGGCCGACGGCTGAGTGAGCCAGGACCGCACCGTCCGCTCGTCCCCCGCAACACGACAAGGTCCTGCGGCAGTGCGCCAGGTGCGGAAAGACGTGGCCGCAGAACAACAGTCAGTCGCTCACCGCCCTGGATGCCCGAGCCCGGTCGCGCAACGGCGCCTCGGCGGCAAATTTCTCGAACATTCGTGACAGAGTCTCGCAGGAGGAGCGCCGAGCGGTGCCGTCGTCCGGGCCCTCCGGGAGCCGCTCCCACGGAACGGCCGGTGCCGACTCCGCTTCTTCGATCCACGCCGTGAGCGCGTCTTGGCGGGGCGGGTCGTCCGGCGCGATCACTTCGTACATAAGTGTGGTGCCGGCCACGTTCACCGCTGTGCACAAGGCGTTGACCCGGTCCCCGAGCCGAGTGGCCCCGCGGTCGGAGAGGGTCCTGAGGACCGAGACAAGGGCCAGCGCGGTAGGCCTGTGATCGATGGCGTCGAGGCGGAGGGCCGTGTTGATCATGTCCTGATTGCCGCAGGCGACCTCTGCGGGGCCGTAGTCGCTTCCGTCGCGGAACATTTCGGCTGCCCACCAGAGCCTGGCGAAGGCCTGGCTGTAGTGAGGTCCGACGAACCTGGCACTGTTGACCTTCCTGGGCGCGCCGTCTTCGGCCGTGCCCGACGGCATATGGCGCCAGAGGACGAAGTCCGGCGCCACGGCCAAGGACAGGAAGTTCCAGAGTCCGGGATTCGCCGCCTCGGCACGGCTCATGCGCAGGGTCGCATGCAGTCGGGGGGCCAGCCAGGCATCGGCTTCCGTTCTGCCGGCGTCGAATCTGAGCATGGCCTGCTCGACGAGCTCTCGCACCGGGTCGACGCTCCATCGGACGGAATCACCCTCGATCGGCGTGCTCGCACGCAGGACCGCCACCTGCGGTAGATCTTCCTGACCCGCACGCACGCCGTGGGTGAGGAACGCCGTGGCAAGGTTGCCCGGGAGAAGGGAGAGCCGTGCGGGAGGCTCGAAGCGCGTTCGGCTCATCGGTACGTACCTTCCTGGGCACGGGAAACAGCGCGGATGGTCGCCACGAGGTTCTTGGGCATCTGGCTGCGCTTCCCGGCGGCCACCTCGATCCGTGACTGCACCTCCGCCCAACCTCGGCCGGCCCCACGGCAGTCGTGTGCCTCTCTCAACGCGTCGTGAAGGGGCAGACCGGGGAAGACCTCAGGCAACATGGAGCGCAGCACGGACTCGCGCCATCCACCGGGGAAGTGCGGGGTGCCGTCGTCGTCGAACTCGAGGTCGCTCAAGGCCGAGTGGAACATCGTCGCCCATGCCTCACCCGCGATCTGGGCTGCCACGAGTCCGGCGGTCGCCTTCTCCAAGGGGCCGCGAGCGCCGGACAGCAGCTCGGAGAGCCCCTCGAAGGACGTGTTGAGAAGGATGGTCGGTAGCTCTCCCGTGGTATCGATCAGCCATGGCGCGTCCATGAAGGGACGCAGCCACTCCTCAGGTCCGTCGCGGAAGTCCTCTTCCAGGATCTCCAGGTCCCGTTGCCTGGAAGGAGTCCTCCCGAGGAGGTCGACGAGCCACGGCGTGTCCGCTCTGCCGAGGATGCGTCCGTCGACTCCACCGTGGCTGCCGACGACGCTCACATCGAGCAGGGCGCGCGAGGCATGAGTGGAGCGTCGCACCCGAACCTGCCCTCGCCAGTGGGTGTCGCCACGACGGCGCTCCAGTCGACTCACCACCCGGGTGTTGGTGGCTCCCTCGGTCAGGACGGCGACACAGCTGACTCCGGCCCACGGCCCCTCGGCCAGCTCCTCGGTGGGCAGGGAGACTTCGAGATCCAGTACCCCCTCGGTCCAGTCGTCCCGTTCGACCTGGTGGAGAGCGACGACCTGATCGCGTTGCGAAATCAGGGACAGCTGCAGTGGCTTGCCATCCATGCTCGCCCCCCGGACAGCGACCTCGATCTTCCCCACCAAGGTCGGGTACGCATACACCGCGCTCACGTCGAAGCCTCCCGCGCCTGCTGCACATCCACGATGACGCCCGCCATGGCGGCGGCCACCGGGTGGCTCCCTACGGCCGTGACGCCGCCGAAGCGCGCCGACCGCACATCCGGCTCGATGACCAGCCTGCCGCCGACGACCTCGCAGTTCTCCTTGGCCGACAACTCGGCCCAGTCCAAAGAGGGTCGTCCTCCTGATCGCACATCGAACTTGACCACCGGTAGCAACTGCCAGCCGCCGTCCCGCTGGGGAACGGTCAGCGTCACGTCCAAGGTCCAGGCCCCGGATTCGTCCACCTTTCCGACCACCCGGTCCACGGCAGGGTGCCCTCGACGGGTGCCCACCCCCGCGGGTGCGTCGAGCCGCAGCAGCTTCCGGAGGACCTCCGGTCCGGTCGAATCCCCTCCGGGGACCCGCCTACCGATCACCCGCCGCAACGCCGTGTCCATAGCCGAGTTGAACTCGGTCAACCGCCGCGGCGCATTGGCGTAGGCGGCGGTGAGCTCCTCCGTCACCCCCCACCTGTCGTGCTCCGGCGGCTCGGCGGCTCGCAGGAAAGCTTCGGCGGCATGCGTCGTCGAGCTGTCGTCTCCGGTGGCGAAACCGGCCAGCAGAACGGCTTGGAAGGGATCCGCCCCCATCCCCAGATTGCGGGGAGACCGGGCCGTGACCGTCATCCGGTTGCCCCGCATACAGATGATGCGGCTGTGCTTCTCGTCCTTGTCAGCGGCCGGAGTCACCAGCAGTACGGCGCTATGGTTGCCCCCTGCGGCCTTCCGCCCGGCCGTCCGCAGCGGCGGGACGACAAGGCCGACCTCCGTAGCTGCCACCTGTCCGGGAGCGGTCAGTTCTTCGACCGTCTCGCCGTCGATGTACGACCGCAGGGCATGGACCAACGCGGGGTGCCTGTCGAGAGGATCGACTCGCTGCTCCGCCACCACTGATTCGCCATTGCGAAGTGACCTGACCGAGGCCTCCAGCATGGCCGGCGCCGAACGTCCCGCGGTCATGGCGGCCCAGAAGTTGTCGGACAGCGCCCTGCCGAGTTCGGCGTGCAGGTCTTCCAACATGTCACTGTTGCCGGCCGCATCGTGGGCGCCGACGATCAGGAAGGAGGTTCCCGGATCCTCACTTTCACGGTCGAGTTGCAAATCGGCAACCACTCGTTCGTCCGCCCACCACGACCGGGAGACACCTTCGTGCGTCTTCTCGGTGTCGGGCTCGCCGAGCCAGGCGGGCCCGGCGTACGCCACTCCGTCGACCTCGCGCCAAGGGAGGTCGAGACGGCCGATCACCCGGCGAGCCGTCCGCCCCTCGTGCGGTTCGGACAACGTGCTGTTGATCAACACCAGACCGAGTCGACTGGCCGCCCACAGGGTGGCTTTACCCAACCCGTACGAGCCGCCGGCCCGATCGTTGCTCTTGTGACTGTCGAGCTGCCGACGGACCACGGCGGCGTACCGCCCGTCCTCGTACTCCGGCCCGGTCAGGCCCGAGGCGTTGTAGTCGTCGATCCGGAGGAGCAGGAGCGAGGCGTCCTCCCGCAGCGCCCGGAGCCCTTCGGAAAGGGTTCGCCCGACCTTCTGTCGGGATCGCGCCGCCGCCGCGAAGTGGGGCTCCAGCTCTTCCCACTTCAATGCCGAGAGGAAGGAGTGCAGGTGCTCACCGGTCAGCTCGTGGAGGGTGAAGCGAACGCGCACCGGACGTCGGGGATCCAGTCGTTCGTCCAGCGAATTCTGCGTAGCCTCCCGGGCCAGCACGGCGAGGCTCGCGTCGAAGGCGAACGCAGCCGCATTGCCGTATTCGCGCCCGCCGTCATGGTGGGCGATGCGGTGGTACCAGCCGATCGGTCGGTCGGATCCGGCGTCCGCATCCCTGGTGAGCAGGGTGGCGACGTCCGTCTCCAGGATCTCGGCGATCCTGACCATCACCTCGGCTCTGGGCTGTGCTCTGCCGGTGACCCACGCCGACACGGCCGCACGCGTCAGCTTCAGCTGCTGGGCGAGTTCCGCCTGCGACATGCCGTTGCGACGCAGTTGGCGCCCCAGCCAGACTCCGAAGTCCTCGATGTCCTCCACCGAACCCCCTTCCCCTCGGTTGCGAGTTGGGTAACCGTAGCACCCGGCTTGACATCGCCGTGACGTCAAATGCCACTTGACGCCAACCTTCTATCCGAGCGCCAGCGAAGGTCGTTCGAAATCTTTCCTCTTCTGATCGACAGGCCTACCCCGCGTGTCCTAGGGTCTGTCTCGGCAACTCGCAACCCAAAGAGGGTTGTTGACAGATGCCGCCTACTCAGGGGCCGAGCTCTGTCCTCAGGGTCCGTTGTGCAGCGTTTTCCTGCGTCATCCAGTCATGGGCACTCGTCGGTGTGCCCACAGGGAGGGGACCCACATGATCGAAGACGATGATGCCTGGATGGCGCGGATCATCAGGGAGTACGACAAAACGGAGGACCCGGACCTCCGCACCGAACTCCTGGCCTGTCACGGTATCCACCCCCAGGTTCTCGCCTCGGCTCGGCGCCGCCTCGCCCGGCGCCCGCAGACCCCGGCCACGAAGCAGGCCGTCGCACCTTCCGTCCCCCTCGTGACCCGCACCGTTCGGGCCAAGCGCCGCCCCACCACCCCTCGCCGTGCCGGAGCTCCGCGCACCTACCGGGTCACCCACACCCGCAGGGTCCGCACGCCCGGGCAGACCGTCACGGTCACCACGACCACCGTCACGGTCACGACCGTCACCACGGTCACCCGCACCAGCATCTGACCGCTCGCCTCAGCTGTGCCGCTTGCTTCACCGGGGTGCCCGCGCCTGCGCCGGCACCCCGTCTCCCCCCGCGCGTCCTCGGTTTGTTCCTCTCATTCGAGACAGGTGCCTCATGGTCGACCGGCAGTTCGCCGACCCTTCACTCCCGCCCGTGATCGACACCGTGATCCGGCAGTCCGCCACCGTCCTGAAGACCTATCAGGTCGACCCGGGACTGGTGCAGGAGCACGCCAACGGCGAACGTCGCATCACCCAGGGCGGCTACGGCGAACGCCAGTTGCTCGAACTCGTCCAGAACGCGGCGGACGAGATCGCGGCGAAGCCCGGCGGCAAGCTGCACGTCGTACTCACGGATGATCACCTCTACTGCGCCAACGAGGGCACCCCGGTCACACCGGAGGGAGCCGAGACGATCCTGCGTATGAGTGTCTCCCGCAAGCGTGGCGGACAGATCGGCCGCTTCGGCGTCGGCGTCAAGTCCGTGCTCTCCGTGTGCGACTCACCCCAGTTCTTCAGCGACGGAGGTGGCTTCGGGTTCGGCTTCGACCGGGACTGGTCCGCCGCCGAGATCGCCCGAGCGCTCGGTAGGCAGGGTGACATCGGTATGGACACTCCCGTACTGCGCATGGCTCGCCCCCTCGACGTCGAGCAGGAACGTGCCGACGACGATGTGCTGGACAAACTCCTGCGCTGGGCGACCACGGTGGTCCGTCTGCCCCTGAAGCCCGGCGCCGCCGAACGCCTCGGGCGCGACATCAGCGGCCACAGGAGCCGCGACGGGCGGGTGACGGACGCCTTCCCCGCCCACTTCCAGCTGTTCTCCTCCCATGTCGGCCAGGTCCTTCTGCACGACGAGCGCTCCATGCCGCCCGCGCGCAGGGAGATCTCGATCGAGCACAAGGGCAGCCACCGCACCCTCAAGGAAGTCGCACGCGGTGCCAAGCAGACGATCGAGCAGTGGAAGGTGTTCTCGGCCACCTACTCCCCCGCCGGCGAGGCAGCGGAGAGCGCGGGTGAGCTGCACGGCCGGCCGGTGCTCGAAATCTCCTGGGCGGTGCCCGAGTACACCGTCCGAAGCGGGCTGTACACGGCGCCTGTCGGCAGGGGCTCGTTCTGGGCGTTCTTCCCCACCAAGTACGAGGTGTCCCTGACCGGCATCCTGAACGCCCCGTGGAAGACCAACGAGGACCGTCAGCACCTTCTCGACGGCAGCCCCTTCAACCGGGAACTGCTGCAAGTGGCTGCCCAGTTGGTGATCGACACTCTGCCCGATCTCGTGCCTGCCGAAGACCCCGCCGCCTACCTTCCGCTGCTGCCCGGCCGCAGCAAGGAGAAGCTCAACTGGGCCGACGACTACTTCCTCCGGCGGGTGTGGGAGATCGCTGCCGAACGCCCCTCGCTGCCTGACCAGGACGGCAAGCTCCAGGTTCCTCGCGATCTACTCATCACACCGTCCGGCCTCGACAAGGAATGGGTCCAGATCTGGTCGGAGTACAGCGGCCGACCCACCAACTGGGTGCACCCGTCCGTCGACGCCTCGGACAACGCCCTCCGCCGCGGCAAGATGAAGCAGATCCTGGATGCTGCGGGGAAGACGCCCGAGAACGCCAAGGACTGGCTCGAGGCTCTCGTCTCCGACGGCTCCGCGGAGGCTTCCGCCCACGCCATCGAAATCCTCTCCCTCATGGTTCTCAAAGACCAGGCAGGACGGCTACGTGGGGATTCCGACCTGACTGCCGAGGCCCGTAAAGCCCGGATCGTCCTCACCGAGGAGCACGGGATGGTCGCACCCGTGGCGGGCGAGATCTTTCACCGGACTTCGGCCGACACGCTCCGCGACGACATGGTCTACATCCATCCGTCGATCTCCGGACGTCCCGAGATGGCCCGGCACCTGCACAACATCGGCATCAGGGTCGCCGACGCGCAGGGGCGGTTCGAGGGCGTCCTCGACCAGGGTTTCGACAACTACGACGCCGGCGCGTGGGCGAACTTCTGGGTTCTCCTGCGGAGCGCCGGGGGCAGCATGCAAGTCGATCGGATCCGTTCCAAAGTAGCGAAGCCGCGGGAGACGCTGCGCGTCCGCACCCTGGACGGGCGGTACCGTCCGATGCGCGACTGTCTCCTGCCCGGTCCGGTGGTGCCCGCCGACGGAAGTCGTGACAAGGCCATCGCGGTCGACCTGACGTTCCACGAGAGCGACAAGGCGGTCTTCCGTGACCTCGGGCTGTTCGACCGCCCCACGGGCGGGTACCGCCCCCACGACGATGTCTGGTTCCAGGACTACCGACAGGCCGTTCACGATCGGCACCTGCGCACCCTGGCAAGCACCGCCCCGCGCCCCAGCATCTCCCGTCTCACGGTCGAGGGCGCCGCGACCCTGGGACCACTGCATCTGTTGCCCGTCCTGTCCGAGGAGGGTCGCGCCGCCTTCGTGTCGGCTCTGCCCCCGTCCGACATATCGCAGAACTGGCAGATGCAGTACGGATCCGCCGCCGGCACGCGCAAGGCCGTCGTGTCCCCACTCCGCTGGGTGATCCACAAGCACGGTCTCGTGAAGACCTCCATGGGCTTGACCCGCGTGCCCGAAGCCGTCGGCCCGCAGCTCAAGTCATTTCGTTCCGTGCTCCCCGTCGCCGAGATCCCGGAGGAGACGGCGCGAAGGCTCGGCATGCCCACCAGTACCGACGAAGTGCCTCTCCGGCGTTGGAGCAAGCTGCTGGACCTTCTGCTCGTGAGCGAGGACGACGAGTTCATCGGTCGTGCGTACGCCCAGTTGCTCCGCGTCGGCTTCGAGTTCCCCGAGGACGTGCCCACCCGCTGCCGGGTGGGGTCCTCCTGGGAAGGGCGTCCGGACAACGAGATCGCTGTCGCGACGAACCCGGTGGAGTTCGCGGAGCTCGTCCGTGAGCGACTCCCCGCGCTCCTCGTCGCCGACAGGGCGGACGCCGATGCGGCGAAGGCGATGATCGAGGACTGGGGCATGCTCAAGGTCTCGGACGTCATCAGCAGGGAGATCGAACTCGTCAAGACCGGGCGGGCGTCGTCGCTCTTCGAAGAGTTCCCGACAGTCAAGGCACGACTTGGCCAGGCCGGCAGTAGCCACAAGATCCAGCGCTGCTCCGAGATCGCTCAGGTGATCCGTACTCCCAGGGGCAGCGACCGCAAGCCGCTCCCCTTCGCGAAGAAGGGCCAGACGCTTCTCGTCCTGGATTCCCTGGATCGTCTGCAGGTCCTGCAGGCCGCCGACAAGGAGTTCAAGTGGGGCTTCGGGGTTGCGGGCTGCAGCCAGGCTCTCGCTCTTCAGGAGAAGCAGGAACACGATCAGACCCTCCAGGCCCGACTGAAGGCCGTGCGGGAAGCCGAAAGCATCATCGACAAGATCGATCTGTTGATCGGCGAAGAGGCGTTGCGCGGCGAGCTCCCCCCCGGCCTGATGGAGAGCGAGATTCACGAGCAGGGGGCCGAGCCGGGCTCACGGCGCATCGCGGAGATGGCCTTCAACGCACACGGCGAGGCGATCCTCCGGGTCCACTCCCGGGACCTCGCGCTGGACTTCCCCACCCGCGCCCCGACGTCCTTCAGTGGGAGCTCGAAGGCGCTGCGCTTCGTCACCGATCTCGGGTTCCCGGACTCCTTCGCCGGCGCCCAGGTGCCCTCGTTGGACCCCCGGCTGGAGGTCGACGGGCCCTCCGAGTTCCCCTCCCTGCACCCGTACCAGGAAGAACTGGCGCAGGCGCTACTCAATCTCCTGAAGAACCCGATGCCTCAGCGCGGCATGCTCAGTCTGCCGACCGGAGCCGGGAAGACGCGTGTCACGGCGGAGGGTGTGATCCGGTGGATCCGTGATCGGGTGGACCTGCCGGGACCGATCCTGTGGACAGCCCAGACCGAGGAGTTGTGCGAGCAGGCCGTGCAGAGTTGGAAGTTCGTGTGGTCGAAGGTCGGCCCCGAACAACCGCTGGTGATCAGCCGGCTCTGGTCGTCCAACGAGGCCACCCCTGTCGACGGTCGCCCGCACCTGGTCGTCGCGACCGATGCCAAGCTGGACCGTTGCATGGCGGAGGAGGACTACGCCTGGCTGCGGGAGACCGCCTCGCTCGTCATCATCGACGAGGCGCACACCGCGATGTCCAAGCGCTACACCGGTCTGCTCGAACAGCTCGACCTCACGCACCGTCGTACCGCGCGGCACCTGATCGGGCTCACCGCAACCCCGTACAAGAACAACGCTGACCTGACCCGTCTGCTGGTGCAGCGGTTCGGCAATCGCCTGGACACCGGCGTGTTCGACGGGGACCTGTCCGTCGCCATCCGGGAATTGCAGAAGATCGGTGTCCTTGCCCAGGTGAAGCATCGAGAGCTGCCGGGTGCGGCCATAGCCCTGACAGCCGACGAGCGCGCCCAGTCCGAGAAGTTCGCCACCCTGCCCAAGGGAGCCGAACAGCGGCTTGCCGAGGATCACGGACGCAGCCAGCGCATCGTCGACGAGATCGCCGCCATGCCCTCGGACTGGCCGGTTCTGGTGTTCGCCACCTCCGTGGCACACGCCAAACTGCTCGCCGCCAAGCTCGGTGACCGGGACATCAAGGCGGCTGCGATCGACTCGACCACCCCCACCAACGAACGCCGGAAGCAGATCGACGACTTCCGAAAGGGCAAGATCCAGGTCCTGACGAACTACGGCGTACTCACGCAGGGCTTCGACGCACCGGCCACGCGTGCCGTGGTCGTCGCCCGCCCGACCTACAGCCCGAACATCTACCAGCAGATGATCGGACGGGGTCTGCGCGGCCCGAAGAACGGCGGCAAGGAGAGCTGCCTGATCCTGAACGTTCGGGACAACATCACCAACTACGGTGAGAATCTCGCCTTCACCGAGTTCGAGTACCTGTGGGACGGGAACCAGTGACCAACGCCCCCCTCACCGAACATGTGCTCACCGCCGCACAGCAAGCCGTGGTGGACCAGCCCTGGGACGCCCGGGTACTGGTCACCGCCGGGGCCGGGGCCGGTAAGACGCACACCCTCGTACGCAGGCTCGACGTGTTGGTGGAGCGCGAGGAACTGGAGGCCGGGGAGATCCTTGTGCTCAGTTTCTCCCGGGCCGCCGTACGCGAGCTCACCGAGCGGATCGAACGGCATGCCGCCGCCGCCCAGCGCATCCGCGTCCAAACCTTCGACTCCTGGGCCGCAGCGCTGCTCAACCGTGCGTACCCTGATGTCGACTGGAGCGCGTACAGCTTCGACGGTCGCATCGAGGCGGCCACCGAGGCGATCGACAAGGGTGCGGTCGAGGTGGGCACTTACACGCCCGCGCATGTGGTTATCGACGAAGTACAGGATCTCGTCGGCGTCCGTCGGGAGATGGTCGAGGCCCTGCTCGACCGGTTCCAGGAGAACAGCGGCTTCACCGTGGTGGGTGACTCGGCCCAGTCCGTCTACGGGTTCCAGGTGACCGACCCGGACCAGCGGGCCGCAGAGACGGACCGCTTCCTGGACTGGGTGCGTGCCACCTTCGGCGATGATCTCGTAGAGCTCCACCTGGGGGACAACTTCAGGGCGCGCAGTGATGCTGCCCGAATGGCTCTTCCCTACGGTGCCCAGTTGCAGCGGTTGCCCCGTGACAAGGGCGGTGCGGCAGACGCGGCGGAACGCATCCATGGTGACCTGCGCGCTCTCCTGCTCTCCGCACCGAACTTCGGCAGCCTCACGGACGAGTACGTGCAGGCGGCGCTGAGGGAATACCCCGACACGACCACGATCCTGTGCCGTGACAACGGTCAGGCGTTGACGTTGTCCGGCGTGCTGGCCGAGGCCGGGGTCCCTCACACACTGCAGCATTCGGCTCGGGAACGTTCGGCACCCGTCTGGATCAGCCAAATGCTCGCCTCGACCGAGGCGACAACTCTCGGCAGGGAGCGCTTCGGGGAACTGCTGGCCGACGTCCGGAGCCCTGTCGGCGCGACACCGGAGGCACTGTGGCGGTCGCTGCGCAAGGTGGCCCGGGGCAGTGGCCGGGGCACCCTTGATGTCGTAGCCCTGCACCGAGCACTCGCCGAGGGCAGACTGCCCGACGAGCTCACCACGCCGCAGCCTTCCTCACTCGTGATCTCGACCGTCCATCGGGCCAAGGGCTTGGAGTTCGACCGGGTCCTGATCGTGGAGCCCCGCGTGCTGAGGGAGCCGACCCAGGTCCGGAAGAAGAGGTACGACTACGATCCGGCGGCTGAAGCCAGGCTGCTGTATGTGGCCATGACCCGTGCACGGGACGATCTGTATGTTCTGGAGCCTCCCCACTCGTGGCTCGTCCGCAAGGACAAGAGGATCGACCGCTGGTATCTGGGCGGTCGCAGCAGCTGGGCACGCAACGGCATAGAGTTGATCGGCTCGGACGTCTCCCATGAGCAGCCACCGGGCACGGAGGAGATCCGACAGGACGCCGCCGATATCTGGCGGTACCTCCTGACGGACGTCGTCGCCGGCGCCGAGGCGGAACTCGTTTTGTTGCACGGCATCCCCGTCGCCGCGGACCAGTCGCCACCGTACGCGGTGGTGGTCGGCGGGCGACAGATCGCGGTGGTGTCGGAACGCTTCCGCTCCGACCTGCACCGGTTGCTGCGCCGCAACGCACACTCTCTGGTCGATCGATGGCCACCGTTGATCACCGGCCTCAGGGTCGACTGTGTGGAGAGCGTCGCGGGCGCTCCCGCGGCGACCGAAGCCGCGGGCCTGGGCACGCACGGGGCCTGGCTCGCGCCCCGACTGTGCGGTCTGGGGCGCTTCCACTGGCACGCGGACGAAGCAGAGGAAGGGAACGAAGGATGAGCGGGTCGACTCACCAGGCGCATTACGAGGTACGTGATGCGCTCATCGACGCCCTTCGCCAAGACCTGCTCGGTCCCGTCGGTGGTCCGGACGAGGTTCTCACGGACGACGCGCCGATCACCATGTACCCGGTCGGCGTGCTGTTCCCTCGCTCGCGCCCGAGTGGGCCGGGCAGACTGTCCCCGAGCCGTCCGTCGGAACAGGGTGAGCTGGAGGCCGAGCGGGACGGACTGGACTCCGTCGCTCTCGGAGCCCGTCAGGACGTCGAGGAAGGGCCCGGGGATCTCGGCGTCTCGTTGGCGAATGTCCGGATGCCGTCGTCCATCGGTCTGACGTTCGCCGTGGAGCCGAGCGTCTCCGCGCGGATTCGCTTGTCCGTGAGCGCCGCTGTCTACGCCCCCGAGGACGCCGAGGGGAAGCCGGTGTCGGCGAAGCGGACGGAGGCACGCAGCACGAAGGCCCAGCAGGAGCACTGGCGGCGTTCAGTTCTTCGGATCGACCCGGTCGACGTGGACGTCACGCAGCCGGGCCTGTTGGACCCCTTCGTGCTGCACCCGGGTCTTGAGCTGCGCGTCCTGGTCCGCCCACGGTCGGAGGTGGACAGGACAGTAACGGTGACTGCCACGGTCGTGAACAGTCTTGAGGTCGGACAGTACGACCTCCGGGATGCGCACTGCTTCTACCAGCCGGTACTGACCGTCACCGCCGAGGACGGCAAGAGCCCGGCGTTCGTGGTGCGACCGGCGGCCTCGCGGGCGGTCGATTCGGAGCAAGCGCTGAGCCGGCTCCTGTACCGACACGCACCGAGCTTCGCCACCGGTCACGGCTGCGCGGCCCAGTGGGACTGGACTCCGCCACCGGTGGGATCCGTCTCGTCCGAGCCCCCGGCCGTGACCGCTCTCCGGACCGAGTTCGTCCCCTCTCACGAGGTGTTGCTCACCGACTCGAACCCTGGGATCGCCGACGGGGCCCTGGCCATGCACCGGCTGGGCACCGACCCGACCGACGAGGTGGTCTCGGCCCTTCGCGACCTGTTGACCGGATACGAACTGTGGATCGAATCGCAGGAGGACCAAACACGGCTGCTGCGGGACACGGAGCACGGGCGTGCCGCGGCGGATCAGGTCCGGCTCTGCCGCCGGGCCCTGGGCCGGATGCGTGAAGGCGTGGCTCTTCTGGAGGACACCGACCGGCCGGAGATCCTTCGTGCGTTCCGGCTGGCGAATCTCACCATGGCGGAACAACGGGCCCGCACCGTGTGGATCCGAGGTGGCAGGTCAGGCGAGCCGGATGACCGGGCGGTACGGTGGCGTCCCTTCCAGATCTCCTTCATGCTGCTCTGTCTGGCCGGGATCGTCTCCACGGACCACGAGGACCGCAAGGTTTCCGACCTCCTGTGGTTTCCTACCGGCGGTGGTAAGACGGAGGCCTACCTCGGACTGATCGCCTTCACCACCTTCCTGCGGCGCCTGCGGGACGGCGAGGACGGGGCCGGTGTGACCGTACTCATGCGGTACACCCTCCGACTGCTCACCCTCCAACAGTTCGAGCGCGCTACGGCACTGATCTGCGCCATGGAGAAGCAGCGGTCCGCCGATCCGGCAGGCCTCGGTCGGGAAGAGATCTCGATCGGCATGTGGGTCGGACGTTCGGCTACACCCAACACGCTCGCGGTCGCACAAGGTCGGCTGGCTGATCTGGTACGCAACGAGACGCTGCAGCTGGAGACCGAAAACCCGGTCCAACTGCGTAACTGCCCGTGGTGCGGGGAACCGTTGCGCCCTCGCGACTACGCGGTCGACGAAGACGCGGTGCGCATGACTGTGCGATGCCCGTCCGGAAGCTGTGACTTCCACCGAGGATTGCCCGTGCATCTCGTCGACGAGGCCGTCTACGCCCACCGTCCGACCTTGGTCATCGCGACGGTGGACAAGTTCGCCTCGATGCCGTGGCGGCCCGCGTCGGCCGCCCTGTTCAACCGAGACGTCGACGGTGTCCGACCGCCCGAGCTCATCGTCCAGGACGAACTCCATCTGATCTCAGGCCCTCTGGGCACGCTGACCGGCCTGTACGAGACGGCTGTGGACACGCTGGCCTGCAGCCCCAAGGTCATCGCCTCGACCGCGACCATTCGCCGCGCCGATAAGCAGGGCACTCAACTGTTCGCCCGCTCCGTGGAGCAGTTCCCCCCCGGCGGCCTCGACGCCCGGGATTCCTGGTTCTCCGTGGAAACGCCGCGGGAGCGCAAAGCGGCCCGCCGCTACGTAGGGCTGCTCACGTCCAGCACCAGCCAGGCCACTCTGTTGATCCGGGTATACGCGGCGTTGCTCCATCGAGCACAGACCCACGATGCCCCGCCCGAGGTGAAGGACGCCTACTGGACTCTGGTCGGCTACTTCAACAGTCTTCGACTGCTCTCTGCGGCGGAACTCCAGGTACTGGACGATGTGCAGGAGCGATTGGGCCACCTGGCCGCACGGGACGGGGTCAAGGTGCGCCACGCGGACGCGGTCACCGAGCTGAGCAGCCGGGCGGATTCGAGCGACATCTCGCGTCGACTCAAGCAGGTGGAGCGGGAACTCCCGATGCCGGACGTGCTGGATGTACTGCTCGCGACCAACATGATCTCCGTAGGTGTCGACGTGGACCGACTGGGCCTGATGGCGGTGATGGGGCAGCCCCAGACCACCGCCGAGTACATCCAGGCAACGAGCCGCGTAGGCCGGCAGCACCCCGGTCTCGTCGCGATCATGCTCAACTCCACACGGTCACGGGACCGATCGCACTACGAGGACTTCCAGAACTTTCACTCCGCCCTGTACCGCGAGGTGGAGTCCACCAGCGTGACTCCTTTCTCCGCCCGTGCTCGCGATCGAGGGCTGCACGCCGTCGTGGTGGCCCTGGCCCGGCTGATGCTTCCTGCCGCACGGGCCAACGAAGCGGCGGCCCGTATCGATGACTTCGTCACCGAACTCCGCGAAGAGGTCGGTCGGGCTCTGCTCGAACGGGTGGCGGAGGTCGAGCCGGACGAGCTCCGTACCACCGCTGCGGCCTTCGAGGAGTTCGTCGCATGGTGGCAGCAAGAGGCGCGCGAACGTCCCAACCTCGTGTACGAAGCCTCTCGTGGGTCTCGCGGGCCCGCACTGTTGGCCAACTACGACGACGAGTCCGCCGACGCGTCGCCGTGGAAGACACTCTGGAGTCTGCGTGACGTAGACGCCTCGTCCACCTTCTTCGAGGAGCGCTGACCCATGGGTCCAGTCCCGCCCCGCACCCGCCGCCGCGGTCTCCCGTCGACTCCTGCTCGAACCGCCCGCAAGCTCGGAGAGATCCGCCGCGCCCAGCTCATCACGACGTACGGCGTCGGTGCCATGATCGCGGTGGAGAACGAGTCCTTCCTCGTCCGGGGTATCGACTCGTGGGACATCTCCGACGCGCCCCCCATCTCGGAGCCACGGTTGGCCAGGCAGCTGGGGGTATCCACCTTCCGGATGCCACCGGCTCCCGAACCCGAGCGAGCCCGGGACGGCGTGAGGGCCGTGCGGTTCCCGGAGATGTACTCCTGCCCCCAGTGCCACCAACTGCAGTACTTCAGGAAGTTCAACTCACCGGCCGGCCGCGCCGAGTGCTCGACCTGCCAGGATAGGTTGGTCCCGTCCCGCTTCGTCATCGCGTGCGAGCGCGGCCATCTGGAGGACTTCCCCTACTGGAAGTGGGTCCACCGGGGAAACCGGACGGAAGCCGGGTCCTGCGGTGGTCAACTGACCTTCCGGGCCGACGGCTCCACCGCATCGCTGCGTTCCGTGTTGATCGGTTGCAGCTGCGGGGTCCAGGAGGTCTCCCTGGAGGGGTCGTTCCGACGGCAGGCCCTGCGGGAACTGGGCATTGGGTGCGGTGGTCGCCGCCCGTGGCTCAAGGACGCGCCCGCCGAGAGTTGCCAGGAGCCACCGCGCACACTTCAGCGCGGTTCCTCCTCGGTGTGGTTCCCCGTAATGTACTCGGCCTTGTCCATCCCGCCGTGGAGTCAGGGCATCACCAAGCTCGTCGCGCCGTACTACGAAGTCTTCAGGAACGAGAGTTCCGCAGACATCGCCACGTACGTGCGCATGCACAAGATCCTTCGGCATCATCCGAACTACACCACGGACGATGTAGTGGCCGAGGTGGAACGCAGACGCAGGGCCGAGGCGCCGATGGTGGAATCGACCTCCGACGCTACGAGCCCCGAGCCGACCCGCAACTACCGGCTGGAGATCTACGAGGGTGAGTACCGAAGTCTGTCCAAGCCGCACCTGGAGGACGCCGAGCAGGAACAGGACTTCGTGTGCGAGCCGCCCACCGACCCCATCGACGCCCTGCGCTCCCCCTGGGGTCTGACTCAGGTCATGCTGGTCAAACGGCTGCGCGAAGTGCGCGTACTGCAGTCGTTCCGGCGCGTGGAGGAACCCAGCGCTGCGGACTCCCCACTACGCGAAGCCGCCATCTCACTGGCCAAACCGAGTTGGCTGCCCGCCTTCGAGGTGAGCGGTGAGGGCGTCTTCGTCCGTCTCGACCCCGAGCGGCTCGGTGCGTGGGAGCAGGAACGGGAGCAGCTCGCTCGGGCCGAACTGATCCGCACACATCACGAGAAGTTGTTGTCCGCCCGCACCGGCGATTCGGACAGGCCGGTGCCGCCTTCGCCGGCGACTCCTCGCTTCCTCCTTCTCCACGCTCTGGCCCACATATTGATCAACGAGTGGAGTCTGGACGGTGGTTACCCGGCCGCTTCCCTCCGCGAGCGCATCTACGGCGAGAAGGACATGGCGGGCGTGCTCATCTACACGGCTACCAGCGACTCCGCCGGCAGCCTCGGCGGCGTCGTCGCCCAGGGCGAACCGGACCGCCTGGAAGCGTCCCTCCGCTCTGCCCTGCACAGAGCGAGCTGGTGCTCGAACGACCCCCTGTGCATGGAAGCAGGGTCGAGCGGGGCGGACAGCCTGAACATGGCCGCCTGCCATGCCTGCCTGCTGCTTCCCGAGACGAGCTGCGAGAACAACAACATCCTGCTCGACCGCGCAACTCTGATCGGAACACCCGACGGTCGGATACCGGGCTTCTTCACTCTCTGATGCCCAACGGCCCGGCGGTCGGGCAGGCTCACGACCGCCGGAACGGGTCACAGCACCCGACAGCCGCGAAGTCCCCGGACGCTGCGCTCCCGCACGACAGTCCACTGGTGAGCCAGGGGACCGCACTCCCGGCGTTCTGTGCCGATTTCCATGTCTCCAGCCTCACGATGACGGTCTCTCCGTCATCGTGTCGCTGCTCGGCCGTCCAGGCGGGCGACTCGGCCGCGACTGCCGTGAAAGCCGCCCAGGAGTGGGGAGAGACCGTCAGCGCATGCCTCTGCGGGTCGCCCGGCCAGCCGTCACCCCTACGACACCACGAGCTCAGCCTCAGTAGGTGTGGTGGGTAGGCCTTGGATGAGAGAGGCTCTTTCGTCCACTTGTCCTGTTTCGGCATCGACGTAGACGTGGTAGACATCGGTGCCGGCCGAGACCGGGATGACCCATTGTGCCCGCCATTCACCTTCTCGCCGGATGGCCAGCAAATCGCCTACCTCCGCCTTCGATCCACCGGCGGAGGCGGACGCGGCGGCCGCGGCCTGCTTTTCGCTCACCCGTCGCGGAGGAAGCGAGACCACGTCTTCTGCGTGACGTGCCAGCAGCGCAGAGACACGGCCGGCTCGGTTGATCTCGACGTCTAGACGCATAGGCATGAGCACCCCGTCGATACGGCTTCGCCAGCTGACCACCCAGCCGACCTCCGCATCTTCTCCGACCGGGAAGGATTTCACGTATGAGCCTGCAAGACCCCAAGGAAAACGTTCCTTCGCGTACTTCGTTGCGATCTGGAGCGCTTCGTCAGCCGTTTTCGGTGCGACTCCGACGCCTGTCACAGGAAAACTGTCGGGGCCTGGCTGGCTTGGGTCTTCCAGGTTGACCGTGAGCTGTTCCTTGTCCGGCCAGCTCAGTTCAGCGAACCCCGTCTGTGTGGTGATCAGCAGCACATCCGGGGCATCGTTCTGTCCGGGCTGGAGCTGCACGTTTGCGATATTGAAATGGTCATCGAAGGCCTCAGCGAGGACTCGCTGCGCATGAGACTTCTCGTCACCCCCCGCGATCTGCAGACTCGTGGAGTCCACGGCCAATGGGGTGATCCAGGCTCCCCACACCACAGCACAGGCAACAAAGCCCGTAGCAAAGATCACACCAGTTGACTTCGCCGCAGTGCGTAGAGGGAGAAGCTCACCTCTCGTCGTCCGGACAAGAGCCCAACCGGCCAAGGCTCCGATTCCCGCACCCAGCGTATTCGTCAGCACATCACCGCTGTCACAACTTCGCCCTACCCATGGGGCCAGTGCCTGGCCGAGCTCGGTCACCACCGACAGCAGCACCCCACCCAGGAAAACAGGAAATACTCGCCGTACAGCAAGGACTCCAAAGAGCCCGATCGGCAGGAACATCGCCACATTCAGCAGGCCCTGCTCAGTCGCGAAAGGTTCACTGTAATTCCGGTTAAGGACACACTGACCCGACACGTGCCCCTGGGACGGAAAGAATATGGTAAGCATTAACTCCGCCATCAGGGCAGCAAGAAGTCCTGCATACGCCCACGGGCGATTCAAGAACCTTTTCGCTGCGAAATATCCGAAGCAGGTCGCAATCAACACCGCGACCAACGCGATGAGAACGAACTCACCGCGCCCATTGAAGACAGCTTGCAGCATGGTGGCGCAACACCTTCGAAAGGAAGCGTCCCGCCTCGCGCGAGCTGCGTGGCGGGGCAGTGGACAAAGGAATCAGCAGGCGCCAAAGGGTGTCTGGAACGTCTGCTGTCCGGTCAGGTTGGGTACGGCCTGCTCAGCGGTCAGGCGTGGACTGCCCCGAGAGTCGCGCTTGGGCACCGCGCTGCCGAGCACCTGCAGGCGCATCCTTCGACGGCGAGGAAACCCTCTTCCGCTGCCAGGCCGCAGATTTCGTCTGCCGCATCCTCATCGACCCGCAGCACCCGTTCACGATGGCCCGCTATTGCGACACCCACTGGTTCATGAACTACGAGGAAAGTGACTGATCGCGTCTCGAGGCGGGCGGCATCCGTAGTCAGGCCCGACGTCACGTTCAGGAAATGTGCGGAAACACCGTCTGCCGAGGCAGAAACGCCGATGAAGGGGAGCCCGGACGGAGTCGCGTCCGAATTGCCGCTCGGCCCGTCAGACGCGTGAGTCGGCAGCAAGCGCTGTGAACGCGGACCACGCACGGGGCGAGACAGCCAGCGCATGCCTCTGCGGGTCCTTCGAGTCCCGGACCAGCACCGCCTCATGGCGTTTGGCGACCTCGACGCAGTTGTCGCCGCCGGTGCCGCTGTAGCTGCTCTTGAACCAGGCGAGTTCAGAGGTGGTCATAACGCTCCTCGCAGTTGCTCGAGCAGGCTGACGGACGCCTCGGGACTGAGGGCCTGCGAGCGCATCTTGCCATAGCGCTGGAGCATGGAACTGACCTGTTTCCCATGGGTGGCGAGCGCACTCGTGTCATGGCCCTCGGTGTACCCGATCCACTGATGCTCGGGAGTTTCCGCCAGGTACATCGAGCCGTCCAGCCCCGCGTGCGACGTCTGCCGCAAGGGCATCAGCTGAATCTCCACGTTGCGTAGGGAGGCCATCGCCATCATGTAGTCGATGAGGGCGCGCGTGACTTCCGTGCCGCCGGTTTCCCGTTGGATCAGCGCCTGCTCCACGACGAAGCCGAACGCGGTGTTCCTCTTGTCAGTGAGCAGACGCTGCCGTTCCAGCCTTGCAGCCACCTGCGTCTCGAGTTGGTCGTCCGTCAAGGGCGGCAGGCGGCTGCTGAAGACCGCCCTGATGTACGGCTCAGGCTGCAACAAACCCGGGACGACGCGGCACTCGTACGCATAGAGCGAGACCGCCTCCTCCTCGATCGCCGCCCACTGCAGGAACCACGACGCCAGTCCCACCTTTCGCGTCAGGCTCCTGGCCGCCGCCGCGAGTACCCGTGCCGCCGCCGCTCCGAGAACCTCCTCCGAGCGGTCCAGCAGGTCCCTGGGTAGGAATCGCTTGCCCTGCTCGATCTTGGCGATGTACGCCGCCGAGTACTGCACCAGGGGCGCGAACTGCTCCTGCGTCAGGCGGGCTTCGTCCCGCAGCGCCTTGAGTACGGCTCCGAAGGTCTTGAGGCTGTCCGACAGCTCCGGCTCACCGCAGTGCCCGCCGCCGCTTCCGGCCCTGTCCCCGGTCTCCGTAGCCATCCGCGGCCGCCTCTCCCTGTGCCGGGCCCCCTGTCGCGGGGCCCACCCCTGCCGTACCGTGCGCCTCCGGGCGGCTGCTCCCCCCGCCTGGTCCTGATCGATGGTTACGTAACGTGACCCGCCCAGTCCAGCGCGTCAGCCGGTACAAGCTGATCTGTATCGGTACCGGGTCTGCCGCCGGGCCCGCACAGCCCGCCACGCTGGGCCCCATGCCAGCCCCTCACACCCGAACCCCCGCCCCCACCCCGGCCTCCGCCGGGGTGTTCGCCCAGCGCTTTTCCGCCACCCGGCGCGGTGCGCGTCTCGCGCGCCTGCTCACCGCGCTGCAGCTCGTCGAGTGGGGACACCCTCGCGGGACGGACGACCATGACGCGGTGACGATCGTCGTCGCCGAACTCGCCGCGAACGCCGTGCTGCACGGTCAGGTACCCGGCCGGGACTTCGCCCTGCTCCTCACCTATGACGATGCCCGGGGCGTCGTCCGTGTCGAGGTGTCCGATACACACCCGGCCCGGCCCGTCCTCGGCGTACCGGCCGCCGACGTGGACCACGGCCGCGGCCTGGTCCTCGTGGACGCGCTCGCCGTCCGCTGGGGCGTACGCGACCGCGTCGGCCCGGGCAAGACCGTCTGGGCGGAGTGCGCCCTGTCCGGCAGGCCGGACACGCCCGCGTCCGGCGGTACAGCAGCAGGAAACGGTCTGCACCGTCGCCCCGCACCCCTCTGAGCGGGGCCGCCGTTCCCTGGGCGTCCGTCCCCGGCCCGGGCAGCCGTGGGAGATGAGCCCGTGGGCCGCGGGGTCAGGTCCGCGGCCCACGGGCGGTCAGGCGGCCGGCCGGGCGGTGCCGGTGATGCGGGTGACGGCCAGGAGGGTCAGGTCACGGCCCTGGGGGGCGGTGTCCAGGGAGCGGTGCAGGGCCAGCCCCTCGATCAGGGCGTCCAGCTGGCGCGCCGTGTCGGCGTCGAAGTGCTGCTGGAGCACGTGCCGGCTGCGGTGCATCCAGGTCTGGGTGAGGACTCGGTACTCGGGGCGGCGCGCGGCGAGGGTGTAGAGCTCCTGGGTGATGACCAGGTCGCGTTGGGGTCCCTCGGAGAGCGTGTGGATGAGGTCGGTGACCGCTTCGCACGCCTGGACCGCGTCGGTGGCGGCGCCGAGGTGCTGCTCGAAGAGGCTCGCGATGTGGGCGGCGAAGCCGGTGAAGGCCTCGTGCAGCAGGTCGTCCATGCCGGTGAAGTGGTAGGTCATCGAGCCGAGGGGCACACCCGCCCGGGCGGCGATCTTGCGGTGCGAGACCCCCGCGACTCCCGCGTCGGCGATGTGGTCGAGGGTGGCGGCGAGGATGCGTGCGCGCCGCTCGGGGTCGGTACGTCCGGTGGCCATCGTGCGCGGGTCAGAGCTCGCGGACGGGCCGGGCGGGGTTGCCGACGGCGACGACGTTCGCGGGGATGTCCTTGGTGACGACCGCGCCGGCGCCGATGACGGAGTTGTCGCCGATCGTCACCCCGGGACAGACGATCACCCCGCCACCGAGCCAGACGTTGTTCCCGATCGTGATCGGCAGCGCCGCCTCCAGCTTGTCCCGGCGCGGCTCCGGCTCCACGGGGTGCGTGGGGGTGAGGAGTTGGACGTTGGGGCCGATCTGGCAGTCCTCGCCGACGGTGATCCGCGCGACGTCCAGCGCGGTCAGGTTGTAGTTCACGAACGTACGGGCGCCGATGGCGATGTTGCTCCCGTAGTCCACGTACAGCGGCGGACGCACGTCGGCGCCCGCGCCGAGGGAGTCGAGCAGTTCCGCGAGGAGGGGCCTGGCCGCCTCGGGGTCCTCGGGGTAGGCGGCCTGGTAGCGGGCGGCGAGCCGCATGGCGTTCTGCTGGCGCCGGGCGATCTCCGGGTCGTCGGCGATGTACAGATCGCCCGCCAGCATCCGTTCCAGGTTGGTGCGCGGGTCGTCAGCGAAGTGGTCCGTCGGCATGCGTACGAACGTACACCCCAAAGCGTACGTCCGTACACACCCTCCCGGCCCCTTCCGCCGGGCGTCGACCGGCCTCCCGGCCGGCCGGGCGGTGACAGGCGGTGGCTTCCCGGCAAGCGTGTTACCCCCGCGGCGGCCGACGCCTTCCGTACCGTTTCCCCCTGACGATTGGGGTGATGTACGGAAATGACGGACGACGAGCCGAGCGAGTCGACGCAGCCCACCGCGTCGGGAGAGCCCGACCTGCCGGGAGATCCCGCCCGTTCGACCGAGCCCACCGGACCTCCGGAGGCCTCGGAGGCTGCCGAGGCCGGTCACGCGGCGACCGCGCCGGGCGAGGGGCTCGACCGGCAACTGGAAGGCATCACCGACAGCCTGCACGCGGCGACCAGGGCGACGGGCCGGCTCCAAGGGCTGCTCGACGCCGTGCTGAGCATCAGCGGGGAGCTGGACCTCCCCCGGGTGCTGCACCGCATCGTCACCACCGCCATGCACCTGGTGGGCGCGCGCTACGGGGCGCTCGGCGTGCTGCACGCCTCGGGCGACCACCTGGAACAGTTCGTCACCGCCGGGCTGACGGAGGAGGAGCGGGAGGCGCTCGCGGGCACCGACTTCCCCCACGGGCGCGGCGTCCTGGGCCTGCTGATCCAGCATCCGGAACCCCTCCTCGTGGACGACATCCCGTCCCACCCGGCGTCGGTCGGCTTCCCGGCAGGCCATCCGGCGATGCGTACGCTGCTGGGGGTGGCGGTCAGCGTCCGGGGCGAGATCTACGGAGACCTGTACCTGTCGGAGCGGCACGACGGGCGGCCGTTCGACCGGGAGGACGAGGAGGTCGTCCGGGCCCTGGCAGGTGCGGCCGGGCTGGCCATCGAGAACGCCCGCCTGTTCAGCCGGGTGCGGGACAGCTCCGAACTCTTCCAGCGCCTGCTGCTGCCGAGACTGCCGGACCTCACCCCCTTCTCGGGGGCCGCCGCCTACCGTCCCGCCGTCGAGCCCGCCACCCTGGGCGGGGACTGGTACGACGCCGTCGTCCTGCCCGACACCGCGTGCGCCGCCGTGATCGGGGACGTGCTGGGCCATGACCTGCACGCGGCGGCCGCGATGGCGCAGGCCCGCAACATGCTGCGGGCCCTGATGTACGACCGTAAGACGCCGCCGAGCGCGGTGCTCGCCCAACTCGACCGCACCGTGGCGGAGATCACCGATCTGCCGATCACGACCGCGTGTCTGGCCCGGTTCGAGAGAACGGCCGACGGGTGGCAGCTGCACTGGAGCAGCGCCGGCCACCTACCTCCGCTGATCGTCACTCCGGACGGCAGGACGGAGTACCTGGAGGCGGAACCCGGCCTCCCGATCGGTATCGACCCGCGCATCGACCGCCCCGACCACACACGTCCGCTGGCGGCCGACGCGACCGTCCTCCTCTTCACGGACGGGCTCGTCGAGCACCCGGACCACCCGATCGACAGCGGGCTGGCCTCCCTTGCGGAGCTGGCCGTCGCCCATGTGCACCTGCCGCTGGACGACTTCGTCCGCGCGCTGGCCGATCACCACCCCAGCGACGGCCGCGACGACATGGCGGTCATCGCCCTGCGGCTCCCCGCCGCGCCCACCCCACCGGCGTACTGAACTGCGCCCCGCACCCACCGACCGGGCCGTACCCGCCGACCGGGCCGCGCCGTCGCACCCGCCGACCGCACCCGCCGCCGAGCCGCACCCACCGACCGGACCGCGCCGTCGCACCCGCCGACCGCACCCGCCGATCGGTCCGGCCCCCGCGGGCGGTACCTGCCGGACGGTCCTCCCCCGCCCGGCTTCCGAGGCGAGGGGACGCCAGGGTTCCTTCCCCTCCTCCCCGTTCCGGGCCGAGGCCTCCCGAGTCTCGGAACCCGATGCCCGAAGCCCGAAGCCCGAAGCCCGGGACCCGAGTTCCGGGACGGTTGGTTCACTCTTTCGGGGCGTGGTCACGTCGGTCCCGCCCGACGCCCGAGCTTCGGGATCCGAGGGCCGGGACCCGGGATCCGGGATTCGAGCGCTGTTCTTGACCGGTAGGGAAAGAAGGGAAGGAAGGACAACCTCCCCGCCCTCCCTCACCCGTCACGGCCAGCAAGTATGACTAATTGTGACCAACTTGCGGCGGAGCGTCGTCACTGCTTACGGTGCGAGAACCGAACGACCCCGACGCGGTGTTAGTAGCACCGGGCCGGGGTCTCACCTCAAGATCAGGACCGATCTCGTGGCTGCCAAGCACCTTAGCTCCGCCCCGCGCGAACGCGCATCCTCGCGCCCGTACCCGATGGCCAAGCCCGGCTACGGCAAGCGCTCCATGCCGTCCCAACTACCGCGTCAGGCAGATGACTTCGCTCTGCTGCCGACGCGTGAGCGGTACATCGCCGGATTCATCGACCACCTTCCCGAGGGCGCCGCCATGGACGTCAAGAGCCTGGCCGGACAACTGCCCCTGTACGGCCAGCAGGCGGTCGGATCAGCCCTGAAGGCCCTTGCCGCCGCCGGTCATCTGCGCCGCGTACGGTGCCTCGTCGGCGAATTGGGCCAAGTCCGCTGGGTCTCCCGCACCTTCTGGTCCCGCACGGCGCGCGACAACGAGTGGTGGGCCGCCGCCGAGGTCGCCCGACCGGCCACCGCCGGGGCCGGGAGAGGGACCGGGCCCGGGAGGACGGCTTCGCCGCCGCCGCCGTGGGTCGCCGAGCGCGCTGCCGGAGCCGTGGCCGGGGCCGAAGGCGAAGCTGCGGGGGCAGAGGCGGGGGCGGTCGCGTGTGCACCGGGGGCCGTGGAGTCCGCCGACGAGCCCGCCCCCGCCGCCACGCCCGTACGTCCGGCAACGCCCGCACCCACGCCCGCTCCCGTACCCCCGCCCACGCCCACGCCCATGCCCGCCGTCGTACCGCAGCAGCGGGCCGCCGCCCCGGCTCCGGCCCCCACCGAAGCCCCCGCACCGGCCGCGGTGGCGTCCGGTCCCTCCCCCGCCTACCTCGCCCTGGCACAGCTCGGCCGCCTGGACGCACGCCTCGCCCTCTCCGCCGCCGACTGCGCCGTCCTGGAGGCGCGGGCCGCTGAATGGCTCGCACGTGGCGTCAGCACCGACTACCTCACCCGGGCGCTCACCGCCGGACTGCCCGCGCAGGTCGACTCCCCGGTCGGCTTCCTCCGCCGCCGCCTCGCCGACAAGATCCCGCCGCACGCACCCGCGGCACCGCCGACACCGTCCGCGCAGGGCGGGTCCGTCCACCGGGTGATGCTGGAGTGCACCACGTGCGGGGCACCCGGACGCGCCGAGGCGCTCCCCGACGGCCTCTGCCGCCCCTGCCGCAGGCCAGGCCCCGACCCGGCCGCCGCGCCCGACGCGCTCACGGCCCTGCCCGCCGAACGGGACGTCCGCACCTACATCGCCGGACTCCGCGACCTGCTCAAGGCGCCCTGACCGGGTGCGGCCCGGCACTCACCCCCACGGCCCCGCGCTGCCGGACCGTGCGGAGTCACGCCGGGTGCGCCGCCGGTGCCACGGGCGCCCCGAGGCGATCCGCAGCGGTGCGCCAGGCGGCGGTGACGGCCCGGTGGGCGGCCACGCTCGCGGGGACGACGTCCGGCGGGAGCCGGACCGGAGTGCCGACGTGTACATGCAGCCGGGGGCGGCGGGCGGGGGCGGTGAGAAACCCCGCTATCTGCTTGCCGCAGCTGCCGGAGGAGATCCGGCGGGCGCCGGCCTGGCCGACCGGGATCACCGGAGCGCCGGAGGCCAGCGCGAGGCGGGCGGGACCGCTGCGGAACGCTCCGGGAGCGGCTTCGGCGGCGTCCCTGCGGTCCGGGATGCCGCCCTCGCCGTAGATGAGCACGTGACGGCCCGCGTCCAGCGCGGCCAGCGCCCCGGTCAGAGCGTCGGCCGCGCGGGCCGTGCGCCGGTGGACGGGGATGTGCCCCTCCCGTTCCAGCAGGCGCCCCAGGAGGGGAACGCGCCACAGACCTGCGGCGGCGAGCACGACCGGCTCGACGCCCATCCGGTGCAGGGCGGCCAGCACGACGCCGGGATCCGCGAGGGAGGTGTGGTTGGCGACGAGGATGCCGGGGGCCAGGGGACCGTCCGGTTCGGCGGAGGTCGTCAGACGGCCGAGCGACGGTACGACGGCGGCGGCTATGCGGCTGAGCACGGGTGCTCCTGCGGTTCGGCGACGGATCGGGGCGGTGCGGCGCGGCAACTCCGCATTCCCCATCGTCCGCCGGGACTTGGACCCGGTCCTGAGCCCCCGCACTCAGCTCCGGCGGCAACACGGCGCCCCCGTACTCAGCACCCCCACCGTCCCTGGCCGGACAACCGAGCCGTCGGGAGGCGGGGGACGCCGGAAGCGGACAGAGTGTCCGCGATTCGGTCCCGTACCTCACACCGAGCCGGGAAGGTCCTCCACGGGGATCCACAGCTGGGCGTCGGCCCGATCGGCCGTGTCCGAGAGGCGCACGCTCAGGATTTCCGGGCCCGGTCTGCTTCGGTACGGGTTCGAGGGGAACCACTGCGTGTACACGTCGCGCCAGAGGTTCTGGAGCTCCCGGGGGAACTCGCCGGCACTTTCGAATACGGCCCAGGTGCCCGCCGGGACGATGAGTACGTCCATGTCCTCGGGCGCCTCGGAGGTCGTCACCGCACCGTGGTAGTAGTCGAGTTCGGTGCCCTCCGCCCTACTCGGATCGAGCTGGTCACTCACCCCGACGATCCCCGTCGGCTCCTGGTCGGACAGGGCTGCGATGCGCCCGAGCGCCTCCCTGCCGATCCCCCGGACGAATTCAGCGATCGCCGGGTTGGCACCCTCGTGGACGAGCGGGACCCTGGCCTTCCTGCCCACCACCCGGAACTCCTCCCTGGCGACGATCCTGTATCGCATGCTGCTACTCCCTTCGACGACAAGGCGGAAGGACATCCGGGGCTGCGCGTGCAGGCCGGCTGCGGTCCGGCGGGCCTCCCCCGGACCGACGCCGTGCATGGCACGGAACGCCCGGGCGAACGCCTCCCCGGAGCCGTAGCCGTAGCGCACCGCGACGTCCAGCAAGGTCCGCTCACCGGCGAGCACCTCGGCGCCCGCCACGGTCAGCCGCCTCCGGCGGATGTACTCCGACAACGGAATGCCTGCCAGCGCCGAGAAGAGCCGGCGCAGGTGGTACTCCGACGTCAGCGCGATGCGCGCGAGTTCGGCCGCCTCGATCGGTTCGCGGAGATGCGCCTCGACGTGCTCCATGGCCTGGTTCAACCGCTCCAGCACCCGGACCTCCTTCCCTTTCACCCACCACGCTAGGCAGACACCACCCCGCCGGACCCGACATCCCGTGCCCGGCACTGTCGGGGGCGCCGACAGCTCCCGCACACGCATCCTCCCGCGCCGACGTCTTGACGTGGCCCTGCCTGGATGGCTTCATGGGAGCGCTCCCATTCCACGTGCTCCCCGGTACTGCCGATGCTCGCTCCCTCGCGTCCACCCCCTGGAGTCCGCAGTGAGAACAGCAAGAAGTACGGCACGCACAAGCCCCGTCACCCTCCTCCTGCGAGGGCTAGCCGCCCTCCTCGGGCTCGTGGTCGCCGCTGCGCCCGTTCCGGCCACCGCGCAGGCCGCGGACCGGCCCGCACGGGCGGACGCCCTCGCGACCGGCCTCCACATCCGCGACGGCCGCCTGGTCGAGGGCAACGGCAACGACTTCGTCATGCGCGGCGTCAACCACGCCCACACCTGGTATCCGGGCGAGACGCAGTCGCTCGCCGACATCAAGGCGACCGGCGCCAACACCGTCCGCGTCGTCCTGTCGGACGGCTACCGCTGGAGCAGGAACAGCCCGGCCGACGTCGCCGCCGTCATCTCCCGGTGCAAGGCCAACCGGCTGATCTGTGTCCTGGAGGTGCACGACACCACCGGCTACGGCGAGGACGCCGCGGCCGGCACGCTCGACCACGCGGCGGACTACTGGATCAGCCTGGCGGACGTCCTGGCCGGCCAGGAGGACTACGTCGTCATCAACATCGGCAACGAACCGTGGGGCAACACCGACCCGGCCGGCTGGACCGCCCCCACGACCGCCGCGGTGAAGAAGCTGCGCGACGCCGGCTTCACCCACACGATCATGGTGGACGCACCCAACTGGGGCCAGGACTGGCAGGGCGTCATGCGCGCCGACGCCCGGGCGGTGTACGACGCCGACACCACCGGCAACCTCATCTTCTCGATCCACATGTACAGCGTCTACAACACCGCCGAGAAGGTCACCGACTACCTCGACGCCTTCGTCGACGCCGGACTGCCGCTGGTCATAGGCGAGTTCGGCGGACCCGCCGACCAGTACGGCGACCCGGACGAGGACACCATGACGGCCACCGCGGAAGAGCTCCGCCTCGGCTACCTGGCCTGGTCGTGGAGCGGCAACACCGACCCGGTCCTCGACCTGGTCGCCGACTTCGACCCGACCCGGCCCAGCGCCTGGGGGGAGCGGATCCTCCACGGCCCCGACGGCATCGCGCAGACTTCCCAGGAGGCCACCGTCTACGGCGGCGGCACGGGTGACACCCAGGCGCCGACCGCACCCGGCGCCCCCGCCGTCACCGCCGTGACGAGTTCCTCGGCCACCCTCACCTGGGCGGCGGCCACCGACGACGTCGGCGTCACCGGATACGACGTCGTACGCGTGGGCGGCACCGAGACCACGGTCGCCGCGTCCACCACCACGACCGCCACCGTGAGCGGCCTCACCGCCGGTACGGCGTACACCTTCGCCGTCTACGCCCGGGACGCGGCCGGCAACCGCTCGCCCCGCTCGGCGACGGTGAGCGCCACCACCGAACAGGACGGCGGCACACCGGGTGCGGCCTGCTCCGTCACCTACCGCGTCGTCGGTGAGTGGCCGGGCGGGTTCCAGGGCGAGATCACCCTGGGCAACACGGGCACGACGGCCGTCAGCGGCTGGCGGCTCGGCTTCGCCTTCGCCGACGGCCAGGAGATCAGCACCATGTGGGGCGGGGTCGCCACCCGGAGCGGCGCCTCGGTGAGCGTCACCCCGGCCTCGTACACGTCCACCATCCCCGCCCACAGCGCGGTGACGATCGGCTTCACCGCCGCGAAGGGAGCCAGGAACACGGCACCGACCACGTTCACCCTCGGCGGCGCCCCCTGCGCGACCGCCTGACGAGGGACGTCCGCCGGAGGCCGCCCGGCGGGGCGCCGGGCGGCCGGGCCGACTCGGAGGCGTCCGGAGCGACTCGTACCGGGCCGCGCGCCGGGCCCCGCCGGCACGGCCTCCGACGGGCCGGCCGGCCGGCACGCGGACCGGTCGGCCGGGTGGGTGGGTCAGACCACGAGCCAGTCGCGGTAGCGGGTGGGGGCGATGACCGCACCGTCGCCCGCGATGATCGCGTCACCCTCGACGGCCGCGAACATGCCCGCGTCCTCGTCCGTGGTGACGGTGCGTTCGTCCCCTCGGGCCTTCAGCGTGATCCTGCCCAGTTCGTCCAGCGGGAAGACGTCGGCCCCCGCGACCTCGCGCGTGCCCTGGAGCGGGGCCCCCACGGCGACCTCCGCGACGGCCCGGGCGACATCGGCGGAGGCCATGGGCTGCAGCGGTGTGGAGGGCAGGCGGACCGTGTCCTCGTCGGCGGTCCAGGACAGGACGGCGTCCACGAACTCGAAGAACTGGGTGGCGCGGACGATCGAGTACGGAACGGGACCGGCCTTCAGGATGTCCTCCTGCAGCACCTTCGCCCGGTAGTAGGCGAGGGCGGGTACCCGGTCGGCGCCGACGATGGACAGGATCACCGCGTGACCGACGCCCGCCTGTTCGGCGGCGTCCAGAAGATGATCCATCGTCCGGCGGAAGAAATCGTGCGAAGCCTCGTCGAAGGTCGGCGAGTTGGTCAGATTGACGACGGTGGCCGCCCCCTCCAGCGCCGCTGCGAGCCCCCTCCCGGTGAGGAGGTCCACGCCCGTGGACAGCGAGTGCGGCACCGCTTCGTGCCCGGCCGCGTGCAGGACGTCGACGACCTGCGAACCGATGAGCCCTGTTCCACCCATCACTGCGATCTTCATACCGGTACCTCCGTCGAAGGGGCGGGTGCGTCCGTCAGGCACCCCGACCGGGCGTCATGTCAGCATTGCCCGCATTTGTCACCGTAGACGGAATCCGTTCCCCTTCCCTCCGGGATACGCCTGGTCCCGCCCGGACCCACTCCGTCGCCGACCGACCACGTTCCGGCGCCCCACGGGAACCGCCCCGCTCACTCACCCCGTCCTTACGCGCGAACGACCGCGCGTGTCACCACGAGTGCCGTGCGGGCTACGCCACGCATCCGAGGAGCAGCATGAGCGCCCAGAGCAGCACCCGCACCCGCACCGGCGGCGCGAGGGGCCCCCGCAGCACGCGTACGGTCCTCCGCGGCGGCGCACAGGCGGGACTGCTGCTCGCGCTCGTCCTGGGCGGCGCCACCGCCTGCAACGACTCCTCGTCGTCATCGGCCGGCGCCGACCGGAAGGCCCGGGAGTGGAAGACCGGCGACTGCGCCGGGCCGGACACGAGCACGTCGAAGGACGGGTACCAGGCCCTCGACTGCGACGACCCCAAGGCGACGATCAAGGCCCTCCAGGTCAAGGACGGCGAGATCTTCGCGGGGGCCGTCGAGTGCCCCGCGGGGACGGACGAGATCATCTCGGTGAAGGTCTCCTACGGCGGCGACGCGAGCGTCGGCCTGCCCAGCAGGACGATCTGCGGCCGGAACCTGTCGGACGAACACCCGGGGGACGCGGGCATGGGCGGCGGGCAGCTCGTGGTGGGCGACTGCGTCGACGACCAGGCGAAGGAAGTGGCCTGCGCGAGCGGCGGCAGCAAGGTGCTGGCGCTGGCCAAGACGGCCGAGGAGTGCCCGGCCGCCGCCGACGAGCCCATCGAGCTGTTCCCCAGCCCGGGCCGTCCGTACGACGCGATCTGCGCCGCGAAGGCCTGACCGCCCGTCACCACCCCAGCCGCGTCCCCCGGGAGGGCACCTCCGGTTCAGGCGTCCGAACCGGAGGTGCCGAGACCTTCCTCCCGCAACCGCCGCCGGACGAGCTCACGTTCGGGCTCCGTACCGGCCGAGGCGAGCGCCTCCAGCCAGGCGCTCCGGGCCTCGGCCCGGCGGCCCAGGCGGCCCAGCAGGTCGGCACGAGCGGTGGCGTACGGACCGTAGGCGCGCAGCCTGGGTTCACCGGCCAGCTCGTCGAGGAGGGCCAGGCCCGCCTCCGGGCCGTCGCGCATCGCCACGGCCACCGCCCTGTTCAGGGCGACGACGGGGGAGGGCGCCAGGACCCGCAGCACGTCGTAGAGCGCCACGATCTGCGGCCAGTCGGTGGCCGCCACCGTGTCGGCCTCGTCGTGCAGGGCGGCGATGGCGGCCTGCACCCCGTACGGGCCGGGCGGGCCCCCGTCCAGTGCGGTGACCACCAGGCGGGCGCCCTCCTCGATCATCGCCCGATCCCAGCGGCCCCTGTCCTGGTCGTCCATGAGCACGATCCCGCCGTCGGGTCCGGTCCTGGCCCCGCGCCGGGCGTGGACCAGCAGCATCAGCGCAAGCAGCCCGGCCGTCTCCCGCTCGGCCGGCAGCAGGCCGTGCAGGATCCGCGCCAGCCGGATGGCCTCCTCGGCCGGGCCGATCCGCTGCAGGTGCGGTCCGGAGCTGGCCGCATAGCCCTCCGTGAAGATCGAGTACAGGACCTGGAGGACACCCGGCAGGCGCTCCGGCAACTCGTCGCGCCCGGGGACACGGAAGGGGATGCGGGCCTCCCGGATCTTCCTCTTGGCCCGCACGATCCGCTGCGCCATCGTCGCGGGTGGCACGAGGAACGCCCGCGCCACCTCGGGGGTGGACAGGCCCGCCAGGCAGCGCAGGGTCAGGGCGCCGCGGTCCTCCGCGCCGAGCGCCGGGTGCGCACAGGTGAAGAAGAGCTGCAGCCGCTCGTCGGGGAGTTCGCCCTCCACATCGGCGGGCGGAGCGTGCCCGGCCCGCTCCGCCTCGACCTGCAGGACGGCCAGCCGGGCCGCGTACGCCTGGTCGCGGCGCAGCCGGTCGACGGCCTTGCGCCGGGCCGTCGTCAGCAGCCAGGCACCCGGCCTGGCCGGCACCCCGTCGGCCGGCCAGTGCACCAGCGCGGCCTCGATCGCCTCGGAGGTGACCTCCTCCGCCAGATCCAGGTCGCCGAAGCGGTGGACGAGGGAGGCCAGCAGCCGGCCGCGCTCCTCCCGGAAGACGGCCTCGACGGACGCCGCGCAGGACACGGGCGCCGTGGCGGGCTTCCCCGCCCCCGGCTCCCCCGGTCCGGCCCCCGTCCCGGCCGCTGCCCCGTCCACCGCCGTCAGGCCCCGAAGTCCGCGACCGGGCGCACCACGACCGCGCCGCCGCCCCGTGCGCCGGGGCACCGGGCGGCCCAGTCCAGGGCGGCGTCGAGGTGAGGTACGTCGATGACGAGGAAGCCGCCCAGGACCTCGCGCGTCTCGGCGAACGGTCCGTCCGTGACGGTCCGCTCCCCCGTCGCGCCGACGCGCACCGTCGTGGCGGTCACCAGATCGGCGAGCGACTCGCCGGAGACGTGGATCCCGGCGTCCTTGACCTCCTTGTCGTAGGTCATCCAGTCCTCGACCGTGCACTCCGCGGCGCCGCCGTTCCCGTCGATGGAACCGCTGTGGATGAGCAGCATGTACTTCATGGTCCAGCTCCTGTCGTACTCCGTCGTTCCCGCGTACACCATGACGACGTACGGCACCGTGCCGGATCGACACGGCCTCCGAAAAAAACTCCCTCTTCCGGGCCGAAGAGCCGCACCGCCCCCGGCCCCGGCCGCGGGCCCGGCGCGGCATCTGCTGAGAAGGTGCTGCCATGACCCCTCTGCCCCGCTTCGCCCCCATGCTCGCCACGCCCGGCACCCTGCCGCCGCCGGCCACCGACGACCAGTGGGCGTACGAGGTCAAACAGGACGGCCAGCGTGCCATGGTCTATCTGCCGGGCGACGGCTCCGTGGAGCTGCGGGCCAGGTCCGGGACGGACATCACGGCGGCCTACCCCGACCTCATGGCCCTGGGGCCCGCGCTCGGCGGCGTGCCGGCGGTGCTGGACGGTGAGATCGTCGCCCTGGACAGCCGGGGGCGGAGCCACTTCGAGCGGCTCCAGTCCCGGATGGGGCTGGCCGGGTCGCCCGCGAAGGCCGCCCGCATGGCGGAGCGGATCCCCGCCCATCTGGTGCTCTTCGACGCCCTTCACCTGCGGGGTACGAGCCTGGTCCCGCTGCCCTACACCGAGCGGCGGGCGGCCCTGGAGGCCCTGGAGCTGGACGGGCCGCGCTGGTCGACGCCCTCGGTGACCGTCGGCCACGGCGCGCAGGCCCTGGACATGACACGGGAGGCCGGGCTGGAGGGCCTGATCGCGAAACGGCTGAACTCCGTGTACGAGCCCGGGGTCCGCTCCCGTACGTGGATCAAGATCCGCCATGTCCGTACCGCCGACGTGATCGTCGGCGGCTGGGTGCCCGGCCGCGGGCGGCTGGGCGGCCTGCCCGGGGCCCTGCTGGTCGGCGAGCGGCACGAGGGCGGTCTGCGGTACGCGGGCAGTGTGGGCACGGGGTGGAGCGACGCGGAGCGCACCACGCTCGCCGAACTGCTCAGGGTCGCCGCCGTCGACACGTGCCCGTTCGACGAGGTGCCCCGGGTGGCGGGCGCGCGGTGGGTGCTGCCGCGGCTGGTGGGCGAGGTGCGGTACTCGACCCGGACGAAGGCGGGGAAACTCCGCCAGCCGTCCTGGCACCGGTTGCGGCCGGATCTGGCGCCGGACGACATCGACGGCGCGTGAGGCGCGGGCTCGGCCTCCGGGACCGTTCCCGCGCCCTGATCCCCGGGGCCATTCCAGCGCCTGATTCCTGGAGGCCGCTCCACCACCCTGGCTCCGGGAACCGTTCCAGCACCCTGACCCGTGGAGGCCGCTCCAGCGCCCGGCTCCGGGAACCCATCCAGCTTGCTGATCCCCGGAGACCGATCCAGCACCCTTGTTCCGGGGGTTTCCTTTCTGAGGCCGACGTTCCGCGTGCCCGGAGCGGGAGCGCTCAGGACGCGGTCCGCTTCCTCGCCGCCGTCTTCTTGGCGGGCTGCCGCTTGCGGCCGGACGACTCCGCCGTCCCGTCCCGGGCCGCTTTCCCCTGCGCCGCCTTGCCCTGGGCGGCCTTGCCCTGTGCCGCCTTGCCTCGCGCCGCCGTCTTCTTCGCCGCCGGTGCGGCCTTCTTGCGGGTGCGAGGTTCGCGGGTCTTCATCTCGTGCACGGTCGCGTGCTCGCCCTCCGCCTCCTCCCCGCGGGTCTCCCGGGCGGCCTTCACCGAGGCGTTCAGGGCGGCCATCAGGTCCATGACCTTGCCCGGCTCCTGCTCCTCGCCCCCGCCGGGTTCCGGCAGTTCCTTGCCCTGCGACTTGGCGGCGATCAACTCCTCCAGGGCCTCCCGGTAACGGTCCCGGAAGCCCGAGATGCCGTCCAGGGACATCGTGTCGGTGAGCTGGACCGCCCGGTCGACCTCGTCCTCCTCCAACTCGACGTCCCGGGGCGCCAGGGACTCCGGGCTGCGGATCTCGTCCGGCCACCGCATGGAGTGCAGCACGATGGCGTTGTCCCGTACGCGCAGCAGGCCGAGCCGCTCCCGGTTGTGCCAGGCGAACTTCGCCACGGCCACCTTGTCGCTGCGCTCCAGCGCCCTGCGCAGGAGGGTGTACGGCTTCGCCGCCACCTGCCCGTCCACGGCCAGGTAGTAACTGTCGCCGATCCGCACCGGGTCCACGGTGTCGGCGTCGACGAACGCGACGATCTCGATCGCCTTCGCCGTCGGCAGCGGCATCCGGTCGAGTTCCTCATCCGTGACGGGGACGGTCCGGTCCCTGGCGATCTCGTACCCCTTGCCGATCTCCTCCTGCGAGAGCACCTCACCGTCCAGCTCGCACACCTTGCGGGTACGGATCCGGCCCATGTCCTGCGCGTGGTACTGGTGGAACGAGATCGAGTGGTCCTCGGTCGCGGACACCACCTTGATGGGGATGGTGACCAGCCCGAAACTGATCGCTCCGGTCCACAGGGGCCGCGGCATCCGTACCTCCAGACCCCCCTGGTGGCTGGGCCGGGAGGCGGACCGGGGCGCCCGGAAGGGAGAACCGACCCGAGAGGGTCAGGGCGCGCCCGGGCCACCGCCCGTATCCCCGATCCTCACTCCGGATCGCCGGACCCGCATGTGGATCACCGGCGGACGGCGGCGGCCGGCGTCGGTCCGGGACGGCCGGTCAGGCGCGTGGCAGCTCCACGGGGGAAGGCCTTGGCACTTTGCGAAGTGGCCATGCACAGGGCGGTCTTGGAGGAGTTGCGGTCCAGCGCCGGACCACCTCCCGTCCCCGCCGGTCCTGTCCTCGCTCGCCCACGCCCTGCATCTGTCGGACGACGAACGCGAGCATCTGTACCTCCTCGCCGAGCAGTCGGCCCGTCAGCAGCCGCCTCCGGCCCTCGGCCGAGGCGGCTGCTGTTTTTCAAGCTGCTTCGAACACGCTATAAATGAGCAACTTCGAGCATCACCCGTCTGGATTCACGCAGCCCGTATCCGCGAAGGAAGCCCATGCCGCTCATATCCACCGGTGACATCACGCACGAGGCCCGGACGAACGCGAGGGGCATCGGGGCATTCAACGTCGTACAGATCGAGCACGCCCAGGCCATCGTCCGCGGGGCGGAAGCGGCCGGGCTGCCGGTGATCCTCCAGATCAGCGAGAACACCGCCCGCTACCACGGCTCCCTCGAACCGATCGGGCTCGCCTCGCTCGCCGTCGCGCGGGCGGCCGGAGTTCCGGTGGCCGTGCACCTCGACCACGCCGAATCGACCACCCTGGTCCACGAGGCGGTCCGGCTCGGATTCACCTCCGTCATGTTCGACGCGTCCACGCTCCCGTACGACGACAACGTCGCCGCGACCCGCGCGATCACGGAGTACTGCCACGGCCACGGCGTCCGGGTGGAGGCGGAGCTCGGCGAGGTCGGCGGGAAGGACGGGGCGCACGCCCCCGGGGTGCGGACCGACCCGGAGGAGGCGCGGGCGTTCGTCGGAGCCACGGCCGTCGACGCCCTCGCCGTGGCCGTCGGCAGCTCGCACGCCATGCTGACGCGCGACGCGGTCCTCGACCTCGCCCTCATCTCCCGGCTGCGCGACGCGGTCGACGTGCCGCTCGTCCTGCACGGCTCATCGGGCGTCGGCGACACCGGCCTGGCCGACGCCGTCGCCGCCGGGATGACGAAGGTGAACATCTCCACCCACCTGAACAAGCTGTTCACGCGGGCCGTCCGCACCTACCTCGACACCCACGCCGGGGTGGCCGACCCCCGCACGTACCTCGGTCCGGCCCGCGACGCGGTCGCCGCGGAGGTGACGCGGCTGCTGCACGTGCTGGCCCGCACCGGGCACGACCGGGCGCGATAGGGTCGGCGGGCGAGCAAGGAGGACCAGGTGGCGGCACACACGCGATGGACCCGGCTGCTGGAGATCCTCGGCGACCAGGGCCACCTCGACGTACTCGACGCCGCCGAACGGCTGGGCTGCTCCGCCGCCACCGTCCGCCGTGACCTGGACGAACTCGCCCGCCAGAACCTGCTGACCCGCACCCGCGGCGGTGCGGTGGTGAGCACCGTCGCCTACGACCTGCCGCTGCGCTACAAGGCGGCCCGCAAGGCCGACGAGAAGCAGCGGATCGCGAAGGCGGCGGCCGAACTGATCCCGTCGGGCTCGACCGTCGGGATCAACGGAGGCACGACGACCTCCGAGGTGGCCCGGGAACTTGCCGTGCGACCCGAGCCGGCGGGCGGCGGCACCGCGCTCACCGTCGTGACGAACGCGATCAACATCGCCAACGAACTCGCGGTGCGCCCCCAGGTGAAGATCGTCGTCACCGGCGGGGTGGCCCGCCCCAACTCCTACGAACTCGTCGGCCCGCTCATGGACTCCGTCCTGCGGACCCTGGCCCTGGACTACACGATCCTCGGCGTGGACGCCGTGCACCCCCGCTTCGGTGCGGCCACCCACGACGAGTCGGAAGCAGGTGCGAACCGGGCACTCGCCGAATGCGCCGGCACGGTGATCGTGGTGGCCGACTCCTCGAAGCTGGGCCGCCGCGCCTTCGCCCAGGTGTGCGCGACGGATGCCGTGTCGATCCTGGTCACGGACCAGGGCGCACCCGACGACGTAGTCGAGGAGTTCACCGCCCTGGGGATCGACGTACGGCGCGTATGACACGCCTGGTGCGTGCCGCGCCGGCCCCGCCCGACCGCATTCCGACGTGCCGTCAGCGGTGGTCCTCCGGGTACGGCCAGGGAGCCCGCGCCCGGGCCGCGCCCGGAGCGTTCGCCCGCGGGGGAACACTCAGGCACCCCGGAGAGCACGGTCGCCCCGGCCCGCGCGTTAGCCTCGGATTCCCGACCAGGTACGAGACCGGGTAGGGAACGAACGAAGGTGGCGGCTATGGCGCAGGTCCCGGCAGCGGTGGTGGCGGCGGGCGGACTCGTCGGCGGGTACGCGATCGCCCGGTGGACGAAGAAGCGCCCGCTGGGCGGGGTCGCCCTGGCCGCGGCCGGCTCGGTGGCCGCCTACGAGTGGAACCGGCAGGCGGGCGGTCGCGCGGCCGCCGGACTGAGCGCCGCGTACGTGGCCGCGTTCGCCGGATCGCACCCGCTCGCCAAGAAGGTCGGCGCCTGGCCCGCGGTCTTCACCGTGGCCGGCGGCATGGCCGCGGCCTCCTGGGCGGTCACCCGGCGCAGCGCCTGAGAGCCTGTCGGATGACCTGGGATCGGAAAGCGGGCGCGGTCCGGCGCGTGCGCTGTGAAGGCGCCGGAAGGCCCACGTAGCGGAGCTCCGTGGACATGTCGGCAACGCGGGAAGCGTGCGTGCCGGGGCGTGGCCGCTCCAACAGAGGTCACCCGACAGGCTCCGAGGCCGCGCGAAGACCGGCGCTCCCGCCCGCGCGGCACGGCGCGCCGGAAAAGTTTCGTACCAGGGGTTGAACACGGGCCCGCGCGGGTGCGTACTGAACAGCAACTCCCCGCACAACCCGGGGGCGCACCCGTACGACAGGACGGATGCGCCCCCGGTGCGCTCCCTGTGCGCCCGGCCCGGAGACGCGCACCCGGCGCTCCCGGGAGCCCTGCCCGGCGGGGCTCCCGGGACCGGGCCTCAGGCCCCCAGCGCCCGCGAGACCGAGTAGATCACCAGACCGGCCAGCGCACCCACCACCGTGCCGTTGATCCGGATGAACTGCAGGTCACGGCCGATGTGCGCCTCGATCTTCCTCGACGTCTGATCGGCGTCCCAGCCGGCGACCGTGTCGCTGATCAGCGACGTGATCTCCGCGCGGTACGTCGTGACGACGTACACCGCGGCATCCTCCAGCCACCCCTCCACCTTGGCCTGCAGCCGCTCGTCCGTCGACAGTCTGGCGCCCAGCGACAGCAGCGAGGCCCTGGCCCGCAGCCTCAGCTCGCTCCCCTCGTCCTCGGCCGCCGCGATGATCATCGAACGGACGGAGGACCAGGCCGAGGCAATAAGCTCCTGCACCTCACCGCGCCCGAGGATCTCCGACTTCAGCCGCTCCACCCGCGCCCGGGTGTCCGCGTCCGTCCGGAGGTCCGACGCGAAGTCCCTCAGGAACGTGTCGATCGAGCCGCGCGCAGGATGGCCGGGCATGTCACGCATCTCCGTGACGAAGCGCAGCAGTTCCTTGTAGACGCGCTCCCCCACCCGCTTGTCGACGAAGCGCGGCGTCCAGCCCGGCGCCCCGCCCTGCACGGCGTCCATGACGGAACTCTCGTGCTCGACCAGCCAGTCGTGCGCGCGTACGCAGACCAGATCGACCACCCTGCGGTGACCGCCGTCCGCGACGATCTTCTCCAGCATCTTCCCCACGCCCGGACCGACTTCCATCGCGTCCGCCCGCCGGGTGATCGCCTCGCCCACCACCGCCTGCACGTCGGAATCCCGCAGCACGGTCAGCGCACCGCGCAGCGCGGTGGCCAGCTCGGCGGTGACCCGGTCCGCGTGTGCGGGTTCGGACAGCCAGGCCCCGAGCCTCGCGCCCACCCCCAGCGCGTGAATCCGGTCACGAACGACGTCCCCGGAGAGAAAATTCTCGCCCACGAAGGAACCGAGAGATGCCCCGAGCTGATCCTTCTTGGTGGGAATGATGGCGGTGTGGGGGATGGGCAGCCCGAGCGGGCGGCGGAAGAGCGCCGTGACCGCGAACCAGTCGGCCAGCGCACCTACCATTCCCGCCTCGGCAGCCGCGGCGACGTAGCCCGGCCAGCCGCTCACACCCGCATTCCTCGCCCAGGTGGCGAGGGTGTACACGAGTGCGACAAGCAGGAGGAGACCCGTGGCGGTGGTCTTCATGCGGCGTACGCCACGCCGCTTCTCCTCGTCGGCGGCGGTGTACGCGAACCCGCCGAGCGGCGCCCCCGCACCCCGCGCAGCGGCCCCGGCCGGCTCCGCACTCTTCCCCGCGTCCTGTTCCATCCGCTCCACCCGTCCGCGTACGCGTCACGCCGTGCCGTACGCATTGTCCCTACCTCACTTACTCCCGGGCCGCACGTCGAGTTCCCCAGGGCCTGCCGCATCATGAGACACGCACGAACACCGCAAGGAGAATCACCGCACATGCCCAGGCGCCAGGGGTACGCCCTGCTCATCGCCCTCATGGCCGGCACCGCGGTACTGGCCGCCGCCATGGCGTTCGGTACGGCACTGACCGCGGGGAAACGGCCGACCCCGCTCACCGGCACCGAGGCGAACGCGGCAGCCCACAACCCCGCCGCTCCCGCCCACTCCTCCGGCAGCTGGGTCGCCACCTGGACCGGAGCCCCCGTCAGCGGCGAACCGAACACACCGCACGGCTACCCCGGCCACACGATCCGCAACGTCATCCACACGAGCGTCGGCGGGGACGCGGCCCGCATCACCGTGTCCAACCTGTTCGGCACCACCCCGCTCGTCATCGACCGGGCCACCGTCAGCGCCCGGCCGGTCACCTTCCAGGGGCGGCCCACCGTCACCGTCCCCGCGGGCCGGCAGGTCGTCAGCGACCCCGTACTCGTGGCCGTCGCCCCGGACGCCGACCTGGAAGTGAGCCTGCGCACCCCGCGGCCGGGCGGGCCGGTCACCCAGCACCCCGGCAGCCACCGGACGTCCTACCTCACCGACGCCCTCGCCACCCGGACCACCACGACGTGGCGCTACCTGACGGCCGTCGACGTCCGCAACGACAGGTCGCCCGGGGCCGTCGTCGTCCTCGGCGACTCCCTCACCGCGGGCAGCGGCTCCACCACCGACACCGACAGCCGCTGGCCGGACGTCCTGTCCGACCGCCTCGGCCACCGGTACGGCATCGCCAACCAGGGCATATCCGGCAACCGCCTGCTGCGCGAGAGCCCGAGCGGCCGGGGCGGCCCCCGAGGCACCCACCGCTTCGAACGCGACGCGCTCTCCGTCGCCGGAGCCAGGACGCTGATCATCGCGCTGGGCATCAACGACGTACAGCTCGCCCCCCAGGAGAGCGACCCGCGGCGCGTCGTCGCCGCCCTCCGCGCCCTCACCGAACGTGCCCACGCCCGTGGGCTGCGCGTCGTCGGGACGACGCTGACCCCCTTCCAGGGGTTCCGCACCTGGACACCCGAACGCAACGCCGTACGCCTCGCCGTCAACCGGCAGATCCGCTCGGGCCGGGTCTACGACGACTACATCGACTTCGACCGGACCGTCCGCGACCCCTACGCCCCCGACCGGATCCTGCCCGCCTACGACTCCGGCGACCGGCTCCACTTCAACGACACCGGCTACCGGGCCCTCGGCCGCTCCATCGATCTCCACACGGTGTCCGAGACCGCCAGGGCCGACGTGTTCTGACAGCGGCACGGTGCGGGACGGGACGACGTGGAGGCCCCGGCGGCGGCGCCCGGAGCCGGGACACCGGTGCCGACGCCCACCGGCCGTCCCGGAGCGCGGGACCCGCCTCAGCCGAGCCTCTTGGGTCCCTCCGGCCCCTCCCCCGCGTCCGGCTTCTCCAGCCGCAGCCGCTCCGCGCGCTCGGCCTCCTTCAGCCGCTGCCGCCGGGCCTTGCTCCACTTGCGGTCCACGCCCACGCCACCCATCAGGGCGAACCCGGTCACCCGCACCCTCGGGGCATCCGGATCCGGCTCGCCCTCGTCCTTCGTCCGCTCGTCGAAGCCGCCCATGATCCCGATGCCGTTGACGTGCAGGTGGACGTCGGGCGGGACCGTCACCTGGATCCCGCCCATGATCGTCACGCAGCGGATCACGACCTCGCGGTCCTCGAAGTCCGCCTCGCGCAGATCGATCTCACCGCCGCCCCACATCGCGAACGCGGTGAACGCCCGCCCCACCGTCCAGCGGCCCTTGCGGGCGAACCCGCCCCAGAAGGCGAACGCCCCGGTCGAGGTCGCGGGCCCGCCGATCCGCCGCGACCGGTCCACGGTCCCCCCGCGGGCCGTGACCGGCGCCAGGCCCGCGACCGGCGCCACCGCCGACCCCGGCACCGGCAGATCGCTGACGAGCGGCTCCAACTCCCCGTGGGTACGCGCCGCGTACGCCGCGTCGAGCCGCTGCTCGAACTCGTCCATCTCCAGCCGGCCCTCGGCCACCGCATCCTGCAGCGTCTCGGCGACCCGCTCGCGTTCCGCGTCGGAGGCCCGCATCTCCGGACGTTCACTTGTCATGACGCAAACCCTATAGAGCGGGGCCGAAGAGGCCCAGGCCCTTCCGGACGAAGGGCCCCAGGACCCTCCCGCGGACCCCCCGCGCGTCGGCGCCGGACGTCACCGGCGACGCATCGCGAGGCGGAGAGACATGCCACCCCGGACGGACGCGCACGTGCCGGCACAGCGGCCCTCGCCCGCCTCCGCCGGGAAGCACAGGAGGAGCCGTCAGGAGGACGCCGCGTACATCTTCGCGATCACGGCCTCGATGTCCGGCTCCCGCACCGACAGGTCCACCAGCGGATAGTCCGCGGCGATCCGCGCCACCAGCCCCGCCGCCGAAGCCGACGCCGGGAACGCCACCCACTGCCGCGGCCCCTCCACCTTCACCACCCGCGCCGAGGACTCCGTCCCCACGTCGATCGGCGGCAGCTCCCGCTCCAGGTCCACCACCAGCGTCCGCTCGCTCTCCCCCACCTCGTGCAGCCCGGCGAGCCCGCCGTCGTACACCAGACGACCGTGGTCGATCACCATCACCCGCCGGCACAACTGCTCGATGTCGGTGAGATCGTGCGTGGTCAGCAGCACCGTCGTGGACCGCTCGGCGTTCAGATCCCGCAGGAACTCACGCACCCTGGCCTTCGACACCACATCGAGCCCGATCGTCGGCTCGTCCAGGTACAGCACCTCCGGATCGTGCAGCAGCGCCGCGGCGATATCACCCCGCATCCGCTGCCCCAGCGACAACTGGCGCACCGGCACGTCCAACAGCGCCCCCAGGTCCAGGAGTTCGATGCACCGGTCCATGTTCTCCCGGAAACGCCGGTCCGGGATCCGGTACATCCGGTGCACCAGCCGGTACGAGTCACGCAACGGCAGGTCCCACCACAACGTGGTCCGCTGCCCGAACACCACCCCGATCCGGTGCGCCAGCTTCGTACGCTCCCGGGAAGGGTCGATCCCCGCCACCCGCAGCCGGCCGCCACTCGGCGTGAGAATGCCCGTCAGCATCTTGATCGTCGTCGACTTGCCGGCCCCGTTCGGCCCGATGTACCCCACCATCTCCCCGCGCGGCACCCGGAGACTGATGCCGTCCACCGCACGCACCTCGTGCCGCTCCCGCCGCAGGAAACCCACCCTGCGCCGCACGTCGAAGACCTTCTCGACCCCGTCGAGCTCGATGAAATCCGTATCGCCCATGTCCGCCCCTCAGCTTCCCGTACTGCGGTACGCCCGCAGCCCCGCACGCCACGCCAGCCCCGCGAGCACCCAGCACACCCCCGCCACCAGCGGCGGCAGGAAGGCCACCCACCCCGGCAGCCCCAACGGGTAGTCCCGGCCCAGCACATACAGCGCCGGCAGCCAGCTCACGAAGGCCAGCGGCACCACGAACGTCACCCCGCGCACCAGATCCTGCGCGAAGATCGACGGCGGATACTGCAACAGCGTCGTCCCCCCGTACGTGAACGCGTTCTGCACCTCCGAGGCGTCCTGCGCGAAGAACTGGAACGCCGCACCCGCCACGAACACCGCCCCGAAGATCGCCGCCCCGCTCAGCACCATCATCGGCAGCATCAGCACCTTCAGCGGCGTCCACTCCACCTCGAGCGTGACCAGCGCATACCCCAGCACCAGCAGCCCCTGCGTGATCCGCCCCAGCCTGCGCAGCGCGAAACGGTCCGCCGCCACCTGCGCCAGCACCGGCACGGGCCGCACCAGCAACGTGTCCAGCGTCCCGTCCCGCACCCGCCGGCCGAGCCGGTCCATCGACCCCAGCACCAGGTCCGCCAGCCCGAACGCGGTCGCCGACACCCCGTACAGCAACGCGATCTCCGGCAGCGTGTAGCCGCCGAGCGCGTCGACATGCGTGAACATCAGCATGATCGTCACGAAGTCGAACGCCGTCGCCACGAAGTTGCCGACCGTCGTCATCACGAACGACGCCCGGTAGGCCAGCGTCGACCGCAGCCACATCCCCACGATCAGCCCGTACGCCCGGACACCCTCCACCGGCCGCGACCGGCCCGTGTCCCCCGCCCCCCGCGGCCACCGCCCCGCCTCCGCGGCGCCCACCGGCACCGCCTCGGTCTCAGCCACCCTGGACCACCACCCTCCTGGTCGCCGCCGACTGGAGCAGCCGCCCGGCCACCAGCAGCACCACCGCCCAGCCGGCCTGGAACGCGTACGCCCCCATCAGGTCCCACCCCGTGCGCCTGCCGAGGAACACATCGGCCGGCACCTGCAGGAGCGACGACCACGGCAGCGCCCGCGCCACCTCACCCAACACCCCCGGGAACAGGTTCAGCGGCAGCAGCATCCCGGAGAAGAACAGCCCCGCCAGCCACGCGATCTGCATCGCCCCCGCCCCGTCCAGCAGCCAGAACGCGGACAGCGCCACGAGGAAACGCACCGCGAAACTGACCACCACCCCCAGGGCCACCGCCACCAGGAACGCCAGCCACCTCACGGGCGAATCCGGCAGCACCAGATCGAAGACCAGTGCCCCCAGCGCCATCGGTGCGACACCGCGCCCCAGCAGATGGAACGCCGCCCGGCCCAGATCCCCCGCCAGCCACCACGCCTGCAGGTCGGCCGGCCGGTACAGATCGACCGCGATGTCCCCCGTACGGATCCGCTCCATGAGCTCGCTCTCGAAACCGCCGCCCATCATGGCGCACGTCATCAGCAGCGCCTGCCCGAGCCACACGTAGGTCAGCGCCTGCGACGCGTCGTACCCGCCCAGCCGCGGACGCTCCGCCCACAGGGCCATATAGGTGTACGCCATGACGAAACCGAAGACGGTGTTGGTGAACACCCCCGCCGCCGTCGCCATCCGGTAGGTGGCGTGCCGCCGGAACCCACCGGCCGCCACCACCGCGTAGAGCCGCACCGGCCCCCACCTCTCCCCACCCCACGGCACCAAAGCGCACGAACCTAGCCGAGACCCGCGGGCCGCCGCGACCCGATTTCCGCCTCGGATCCGGGGGTTAACCGCCCGAAAAGTGCACTATGGGAAAATCACCCGGCGTCGAGGAGCCTCCACCGTCATGAGCCACGAGCCACCGCAGAACAGCTCGGACCCTGGTCAGCGGGGTCCCGGGGGCTGGACCCCCCGGGACGCCCCGGACGCACGACCCGCCCCGGACGCCTCGGGCACGGGCGGCGCACCCGAGAAGAAGAAGCGCACGAAACGCCCCCGGCGCACCGGCTGGCGCCGGGCCGTACCCACCTGGCGGATGGTCCTCGGCGGCGTCACCCTCCTGGCCCTGCTCCTCGTCGGCGGATTCATCGCCGGATACCAGCTCATCGACATCCCGGCCGCCAACGCCACCGCGACCGCCCAGGCCAACGTCTACACCTACGCCGACGGCACGGTCATCGCCCGCGACGGCGAGATCAACCGCGAGAAGGTCCCCCTCGGCCGCATTCCCCGCACCATCCAGCACGCCGTACTCGCCGCCGAGGACCGCGACTTCTACTCCGAGGACGCCATCGACGTCACGGCCACCCTCCGCGCCGGCTGGAACACCCTCACCGGCAAGGGCCGCCAGGGCGGCTCCACCATCACCCAGCAGTACGTCAAGAACTACTACCTCGGCCAGGAACAGACCGTCGTCCGCAAGGCCAAGGAATTCTTCATCTCCATCAAGCTCGACCGCGAACAGAGCAAGGACGACATCCTCGAGGGCTACCTCAACACCAGCTACTTCGGCCGCAACGCCTACGGCATCCAAGCCGCCGCCCACGCCTACTACGGCAAGGACGTCGAGGACCTCGACGCCGGCGAGGGCGCCTACCTCGCCTCCCTGCTCAACTCCCCCAGCAACTACGACGTCGTCTCCCACCCCGAGAACCGGAAGGCCGTCCTCGCCCGCTGGAACTACGTACTGGACGGCATGGTCAAGGAGAACTGGCTCACCCGCACCGCACGCGCGAGCATGGAATTCCCCGTCCCCGACGAAGCCAAGCCCGCCACCGCCCTCTCCGGCCAGCGCGGCTACGTCGTCCACGCCGTCGGCGACTACCTCGCCACCAACAAGATCCTCGACGCCGACACCCTCGCCACCGGCGGCTACCGCATCACCACCACCCTCCAGAAGGACAAACAGGACGCCCTCGTCGAAGCCGTCGAGGACAACGTCCTCTCCAGGACGAGCGACGACCGCGACGCCGACCGCAACGTCCGCGCCGGCGGTGCCTCCGTCGACCCCGCCACCGGCCACGTCGTCGCCCTCTACGGCGGCGTCGACTACACCCGGCAGTACGTCAACAACGCCACCCGCCGCGACTACCAGGTCGGCTCCACCTTCAAACCCTTCGTCCTCGCCGCCGCACTCGCCAGCGGCTCCACCACCCAGGGCGGCCGCGCCATCACCCCCAACACCCACTACGACGGCACCAACGAACGCACCGTCCAGAGCTCCACCGGCTCCACCGGCTACTCCCCCGCCAACGAGGACGACGTCGACTACGGCTCCATCACCGTCCGCGAGGCCACCGACAAGTCCGTCAACGCCGTCTACGCCCAGATGGCCCAGGACATCGGCCCCGCCGAGGTCAAGGACACCGCCGTCGCCCTCGGCATCCCCGAGGACACCCCCGACCTCACCGCCACCCCCTCGATCGCCCTCGGCCCCGCCACCGCCAGCGTCCTCGACATGGCCTCCGCCTACGCCACCCTCGCCGACCACGGCAGACACCGGGACCGCACCCTCGTCACCAAGGTCAGCAAGGACGGCACCGATCTCCGGCTCCCCGCCCGCACCACCCGCCAGGCCGTCAGCCGCGAAGCCGCCGACACCACCACCTCCGTCCTGCAGAGCGTCGTCGAAGGCGGCACGGGCACCGCGGCCCAGGCCGCGGGCCGGCCCGCCGCCGGCAAGACGGGCACCGCCGAGGAGGACCGGGCCGCCTGGTTCGCCGGCTACACCCCCGACCTCGCCACCGTCATCGCCGTCATGGGCCAGGACCCCGAAACCGGCATCCAGAAACCGCTGTACGGCGCCCTGGGCCTCGCCCGCATGAACGGCGGCGGCGCCCCCGCCCAGACGTGGGCCGCCTACACCCGGGCAGCACTCGAAGGCAGCGAGGTGAAGGACTTCGACCTGGAGGCCGACGAAGGTCCCGAGGAGACCGACCCGGACGCTTCGGAGTCACCCCGGGAGTCCGGGGACACCGAGGAAGCCGAAGGCGGCGACACGGACTCGCCCACCGGCACGAAGCCCACCGACCGCCCCGCCCGAAGCCCCCGGGCCGACGACCCGGACGGCACCTCCGCCGACAACCCGGCCGGCGGAGCACCCGCCTCCCCCCGGCCCACGGACCGGAAGAGCACCTCGGCGACCCCCGGCGACCACCCGAACTCCCCACCGAGGGGCCGGGAAGGCGGGGAGCTCCGGGAAGGCCGGGAGATCCGGGAGGGACGGGAGATCCGGGAAGCCGCACCGGACGGGTGGCCCGTCGCTCCCCGCCGCTGAGCGGGGGAGGGAACGACGGGCCACCGGGGCGGCCGAGCCGCAGAAGAGAGTCGAGGCCAACGACGGGACGACAGAGCCGATCCACGAGGGACGGGCCGGGACGCGGCGTCAGTGACCGGACGTCGCCTTCAACCCCACCACCGCCACCAGCAGCAGACACACGAAGAAGATCCGGGCCGCCGTCACCGGCTCGTTCAGTACCACCATGCCCAGCACCGCAGCCCCCGCCGCACCGATCCCGACCCACACCCCGTACGCCGTACCGATCGGCAGCGTCTTCGCCGCCTGGGACAGCAGCATCATGCTGGCCACGATCCCGAGCCCCGTGAACACGCTCGGCCACAGCCGGGTGAACCCCTCGGTGTACTTCATCCCGATCGACCAGGCCACTTCCAGCAGACCCGCGACCAGCAACAGAACCCACGCCACGACGGCACCTCCACGACGACGGAACACACGGACACCACGTGCGTCGTCTTTGCGGAAACCCGGTACGGCGCGTCTCGTCGGGGTGTCCCACCGTAGCAAGGAACAGCGAAAGGCCTGGTGACGACCGTCACCAGGCCTACAGACACACCGTCACCGGGCCCGCCGGACACCAGGCCGGGACCACAGGCACCAACCCGCCGGGCCTACAGATCGGGCCTACAGATACAGACCCGTGGAATCCACGGACCCCTCGAACCGGTCCGCCGCCACCGCGTGCAGATCCCGCTCCCGCATCAGCACGTACGCGACCCCCCGCACCTCGACCTCCGCACGGTCCTCAGGGTCGTACAGCACCCGGTCGCCCGGCTCCACCGTCCGCACGTTCTGGCCCACCGCGACCACCGCGGCCCACGCCAGCCGCCGGCCCACCGCAGCCGTCGCCGGAATCAGGATGCCGCCACCCGAACGCCGCTCGCCCTCGGGCGAATCGGACCGCACCAGCACCCGGTCGTGCAGCATGCGGATCGGCAGCTTGTCGTCGGGGTTCTCGCTCACGCCGTTGTCGCTCACGCCCGGAAATCTACCTGCCCCACGCCCGCACCCACGCCCCCGGTCCGCCGGGAACCGGGGTCAGCGCTTCCCGCGCCGCACCGACACCGTCAGCAGCGCCACCGCTCCCGCGACCACCAGCGCCGCAGGGATCACCCGCTCCATCCGGGGCGAGCCGTCCTCCGACACGAACTGCGCCTTCACGTCCGACACCGACCGGTTCACCGCCACGAACGCGCGCCCCGCCGTCCGGTCCACCGTCGACGCCACCTTGGCCTTCGCGTCACCGATCATCGTCTTCGGGTGCATCCGCACCCCGATCTCGTCCAGCACCACCGCAAGCTGCTCACGCCTGCTGATGATGTCCGCCTCGATCTGCGCAGGGGTCCTCGTATCCGACACTGCGCCGCCTCCGTGGTCGTCGTCCGGTAAACCGTCATCGACAGTCTGTCAGCTGAGCCGCCCCAACACCCGACGGCACCCCCTATTACGCTCGGTCCCACACAGTCCGTGTGCCACTCGAGGAGAGACATGAGCGAGCGACTCCAGCCCGGCGACACCGCCCCCGCCTTCACCCTTCCGGACGCAGACGGCAACGACGTATCGCTCGCCGACCACAAGGGACGCAAGGTCATCGTCTACTTCTACCCCGCTGCGCTTACCCCCGGTTGCACCAAGCAGGCCTGCGACTTCACCGACAACCTCGAACTCCTCGCCGGCGCGGGCTACGACGTCATCGGCGTGTCCCCCGACAAGCCGGAGAAGCTCGCGAAGTTCCGGGAGAAGGAGAACCTCGAGGTCACGCTGGTCGGCGACCCCTCCAAGGAGACCCTGGAGGCCTACGGCGCCTACGGGGAGAAGAAGCTCTACGGCAAAGTGGTGACGGGCGTCATCCGCTCCACGGTCGTGGTCGACGAAGAGGGCAAGGTGGAGCGGGCTCTCTACAACGTCAAGGCGACCGGCCACGTAGCCAAGATCATCAAGGATCTCGGCGTCTGAGATCCGGCGGGAACCTCAAGGCCGGACGCCCGCGAGCGGTGTGACGGGGACCGCTCACGGGCATGAATCCGGTTTGCGAACGCCATAACAGCGCAGAAGCCTTTCCTGGAACACCCTTCGAGGAAAGGAACCGGCCATGGCGGCCTCCGACCCCCACCAGGCGGCCGACCCTGACGCGGTCAAACGCCACCCCGCGCTCTTCCGCGCCATCAGGAAGCGCCAGAACCCCCGGCTCCGTCGCACCGACATCACGATCACCGACGACCAGGCGGTCAAACGCGCGGTGAAGGCGGCGTCACTCGGTAACGCCATGGAGTGGTTCGACTTCGGCATCTACTCCTACCTGGCCGTCACCATCGGGCACGTCTTCTTCCCCTCGGACAACGACACCACCCAGCTCCTCTCCTCGTTCGCCACCTTCGCCGTCGCCTTCCTCGTACGCCCACTCGGGGGAATGTTCTTCGGGCCCATGGGCGACAAGATCGGCCGCAAGAAGGTCCTCGCCCTCACCATGATCCTCATGGCGATCGGCACCTTCGCGATCGGCCTGATCCCCTCCCACGACACCATCGGCGTCTGGGCCGCGGTCCTGCTCATCTTCTTCCGCATGCTCCAGGGCTTCTCCACCGGCGGCGAGTACGGCGGCGCCTCCACCTTCATCGCCGAGTACGCCCCCGACAAACGCCGCGGATTCTTCGGCAGCTTCCTCGAGTTCGGCACCCTCGCCGGGTACGTCGGCGCCGCAGGCCTCGTCACCGCCCTCTACGCCCTGCTGGACACCGGCCAGATGGAGTCCTGGGGCTGGCGCGTCCCCTTCCTCGTCGCGGGCCCCCTCGGCCTGGTCGGCCTCTACCTGCGTCTGCGCCTGGACGAGACCCCCGCCTTCCAGAAGCTGGAGGGGGGCACCGCGCACGCCACCGAGGCCGCCGACCACGTCGAGTCCACCGCCAAGGGTGACCTCGCCAAGATCTTCCGGCAGTACTGGCCGACCCTGATCCTCTGCATCGCCCTCGTCGGCGCGTACAACATCGCCGACTACATGCTGCTGTCGTACATGCCGACGTACCTCTCCGACGAGCTCGGCTACAGCGAGACCCACGGCCTGCTCATCCTGCTGGGCGTCATGGTCCTCCTGATGCTGGTCATCAGCCGGTTCGGCAAGCTGTCGGACCGCTTCGGCCGCAAGCCCCTGCTGATGACCGGCATGCTCGGCTTCCTGATCCTCTCCCTGCCGTCGTTCCTGCTGATCCGCCAGGGCAGCATCCCGGCGATCGCCATCGGCATGCTCCTGCTGGGCTTCTCGCTGGTCTGCATGCTGGGCACGATGTCCGCCGCGCTCCCCGCCCTCTTCCCGACCAACGTCCGCTACGGCTCCCTGTCGGTCGGCTACAACCTCTCGGCTTCGATCTTCGGTGGCACCACCCCGCTGGTGATCACCGCCCTGATCAGCTGGTCCGGCTCGAACCTCATGCCGGCCTACTACGCCATGGCGGCGGCCTTGGTCGGCGTGATCGCCGTGGCCTGCATGAAGGAGACCGCCAACAAGCCGCTGGACGGCTCCCCGCCCTCGGTGGAGACGGCGGAGGAAGCCGCGGAGCTGGTCCACGCCCAGAGCCCGGAACCGAAGTTCTGACGCACGCACGCCCCTGCGGAAGGGCCGGTACCGCCACAAAGCGGCACCGGCCCTTCCGCATCTCATCGCATTCTGGACGTGACCATCCGATAAGCGGTTCGTTGCTCCGTACGAGGCCGCGAACGCGTGGCCGGAATGCAGAGGGGGACATGCCGGCTCGGTACACCCGCGAGCTGCTCGAAGAAGCGGCACGCGAGACGACCAACTGCAACGACGCCGTTCGGTGGTGCGGAGGAACACCGACACCAGGGAGCAGACGCTACTTGCGGGCCAAGATGTCGGAATCAGAGATCGACATCTCACACTTCACCGATCCCAGAGTGCGCCACACAGAAGAGAGGTTGCGCGAATTGGTGGCCTGCTCCAGGAGCGTGGCGGAAGTCGTTCGCCGACTGGGTATCAACCCGGTTGGAGGGAACCAGGCCCACATCGGCCGCCGGATCGCCACCCTCCGAATCGACACATCGCACTTCTTACGCGCACCCCGAGGCCGCCCAAAAGGCGCCTTGGGCAGCCCCCTGACCCTGGGCTCTCCGTCGAACGGCAGAATCCCCGGCGACCGCCTGCACCGGGAGCTTCTCCGGACGGGCATCGCGGAGTTCTGCGCCCTATGCGGCATCGGCACAGAGTGGAACGGCAGGCCACTGCGGCTCGAGGTCGACCACATGAACGGCGAATGGTGGGACAACCGGCCCGACAATTTGCGCCTGCTCTGCCCCAACTGCCATGCCGCTACGGATACCTACCGCGGGCGCAATCGACGGAAGCTCGCATGAGCGACCAGAACAAGTATCCGCGCGACTTGCTGACCCGGACCGCGGCCACCTCGACCAGCCTCGTCGACCTGCTCAGGCGATTGGGCGCGCCGCTGGGCAGCAGGCCTCTCCGCTACGTGCGCGATCGACTGAAGCTCTACGGCATCGACACCACGCACTTCGTCGACGAGGCTCTCCCGGAACGACAGCGGCGGTCATACACGCGGGAACTCCTCGAGGAAGCCGCCATCCACGCGCACAGCATCCGGGAAATGCTGGAGTACATGAACGTCCCGCCTGATGACGGGCCCTACGGCCACATCAGGAAGAGGCTCGACCGCCTAGGGATCGACACCTCACACTTCACGGACGGCCGCAGGTACGGGCCACCTCTGACCTCCCGACACGAACTGGCTTCTGCCATCGGGAAGTCCAAAAGCATGGCCGGAGTATTGGAGCATCTGGGCCATACGAACACCGGCGCGGCTCGCGCCCGCCTAGAACGGAGTCTCGCCGAACACGGCCTCTCAACCGCCCACTTCACCGGACAGGGACACACCAGAGGCTCCAGCTCTCCTCACCGCAAGGCTGCATCCGAGATCCTTCAGCGCCGGGAGTCCGGCGCCGCACGGACCCGAACCACACTCCTGCGCCGTGCACTCGATGAGATCGGACGCCCGCGCGTGTGTTCCGCGTGTGGCATCGGGGACACCTGGCAGGGCAAGCGTCTGGTACTGGAGATCGATCACATCAACGGTGACCATCTGGACAATTGCCGGGAGAACCTGCGCTACTTGTGTCCGTCATGCCACAGCCAGACCGCAACCTTCTCAAAGCGGCGAAGGTACACCCAGTACAGTAGTGAAACGCGGGCCCGTACCCCAGCAGGCTAGAGGGCGCCGGCTTAGAACCGGTGTGTCGTGGGTTCAAATCCCACCGGGCCCACAGGCGAAATGAGGCCTTTACCTTCACATCGAAGGTAAAGGCCTCATTTCTGTCAGCCCACCAGCTCCCGCACCACCGGTACCAGCGCCCGGAACGCCTTCCCCCGGTGGCTGATCGCGTTCTTCTCCGCCGGGCTCAGCTCCGCGCAGGTCCGGGTCTCGTCGTCCGGCTGGAGGATCGGGTCGTAGCCGAAGCCGTTCGTGCCGGCGGGGACGTGGCGCAGGATGCCGGTGAGGCGGCCCTCCACCACGCGTTCCGTACCGTCGGGGAGGGCGAGGGCGGCGGCGCAGGCGAAGTAGGCCCCGCGGTGAGGCTCGGCGATGTCGGAGAGCTGGGCCAGGAGCAGGTTCAGGTTGGCGCGGTCGTCGCCGTGGGTGCCGGCCCAGCGGGCCGAGAAGATGCCGGGGGCGCCGCCGAGTACGTCGACGCAGAGGCCGGAGTCGTCGGCGACGGCCGGGTGGCCGGTGGCGCGGGCCAGGGCGTGGGCCTTGAGGAGGGCGTTCTCGGCGAAGGTGACGCCGGTTTCCTTCACGTCGGGGATCTCGGGGTAGGCGTCCGCGCCGACGAGTTCGTGGGTGAGTCCCGCGTCGGCGAGGATCGCGTGGAGTTCGGTGACTTTCCCGGCGTTGCGGGTGGCGAGGATGAGGCGAGTCATGCCTCGATTATCACCGGGGTCACGGCGTGCAGATTTTGCCCATCTCGGTGGCGGCGTCGGTGACGGGCGTGATGTCGGGGGTGGCGTCGCCCTTCTCGAGGGAGGCGCGGACGTTGGTGACGCCTGCCTGGAGGTCGTCGACGGCCTTGCCGAGGTCGGCGTCGTCCGTGGTGTCGCCGAGGTTCTCGAGTTCCTTGTCGATCCGGTCCAGTGCCTCGGACGCCTGCGTGGGGTCGTCGGAGGCGCTGGATATCGCCTGCTGGAGGTTGTCGACGCTGGTGGCTATGGCGTCGGCGGTGCGGACGCAGTCGAGGGCCTTGTCGACGGCTCCGCAGCCGACCGCCGCCACGAGGGTCAGCAGGGTGGCGGTGACGGCGAGCGCGGTGCGGTGGTGGCGGCTGTGGCGGCGCGAGGCCATGGTGCGGTCCCTCCCCGGGGGCGGATACGTGGACGGGCGCACGGTTCGACCCGTGCGCCCGTATCCGCTACGACGCCGTGCGCTGCCTTCTTGGTTGCTTCTTTACTCGCCGAGCGTGCGGGCGAGCGCCTCGTTCTGCAGGGCCGCCAGGTCGGCGCAGCCGGCGGTGGCGAGGTCGAGGAGGGCGCTCAGTTCGGTGCGGTCGAAGGGCTGGGCCTCGGCGGTGCCCTGCACCTCGACGAAGCGGCCGTCGCCGGTGCAGACGACATTCATGTCGGTCTCGGCGCGGACGTCCTCCTCGTAGCAGAGGTCGAGGAGGGGGGTGCCGTCGACGATGCCGACGCTGATCGCGGCGACGGTGTCGGTCAGGGGCTTGCGGCCGTGCTTGACGATCTTCTTCCCCTGGGCCCAGGTGACGGCGTCGGCGAGGGCGACGTAGGCGCCGGTGATCGCTGCGGTGCGGGTCCCGCCGTCGGCCTGGAGGACGTCACAGTCCAGGACGATGGTGTTCTCGCCGAGGGCCTTGTAGTCGATGACCGCGCGCAGGGAGCGTCCGATGAGGCGGCTGATCTCGTGGGTGCGCCCGCCGATCTTGCCGCGTACGGCTTCGCGGTCGCCACGGGTGTTGGTGGCGCGGGGGAGCATGGAGTATTCGGCGGTGACCCAGCCTTCGCCGCTGCCCTTGCGCCAGCGGGGGACGCCTTCGGTGACGGAGGCGGTGCAGAAGACCTTGGTGTCGCCGAAGGAGACGAGGACGGAGCCTTCGGCGTGCTTGCTCCATCCGCGTTCGATGGTGACGGGGCGGAGCTGGGCGGGGGTGCGGCCGTCGATACGAGACATGGCGTCGAGCCTATCGGCTGGTGGGGATGACTCCGTTCGGGTGCTCGTGCGGGGAGGGCGGGGCCTGTGACGCCGCGGGCCCCGTTCCCGGGCCGTGGGGGCGGCGGGAGCGGGGCCTGCGGTGCGGGACGGGTGGGACCGCGGTGGGTGAGCCGGGGTGGGCCGTGGGTCAGGAGGTCACATCATGTCTTCGATGTCGGCGGCGATGGGGTCGGCGTCGGTACCGATGACGACCTGGATCGCGGTGCCCATCTTCACGACGCCGTGGGCGCCGGCGGCCTTGAGCGCGGCTTCGTCGACCTTGCTGGGGTCGTGGACCTCGGTGCGGAGGCGGGTGATGCAGCCCTCGATCTCGTCGATGTTGTCGATACCGCCGAGCCCGGCGACGATCTTCTCAGCCTTGCTGGCCATGTCCTTCTCCTGGTCTGTGCGTGCGTGGGCGGCCCACCGTGGGTCCGTTTCGTCAAGGTAACGCACGGTTGGCCCACCTTCACGGGCGGGTAACCGCACGGTCCCCGATGATGACGTGACCGGCGCCCTGCCTGCAGGCGGGCTCCGACCGTACGACAACTGGTCTACACCAGTATGCGACGCCTGCCAAACCTGGCGTGTTCCGGGAGGATGCCGATGAGTGCGAGCCCGGCTGCGGCACCGCAGCGTGCGTGGTGGAACGGGCCGGTGCAGGGCTTGCAGAAGGTGGGCCGGAGCCTGCAGTTGCCGGTGGCCGTGCTGCCTGCGGCGGGCCTGCTGGTGAGCCTGGGCAACCTGTTCGACTCCTCTCTGCACGGCACCTTCTGGGACAAGTTCGCCACCGTCCTGCTGAACGGCGGAACGGCGATCCTCGACGGCCAGGTGGGTCTGCCCCTGCTCTTCTGCATCGGTGTGGCGATCGGATTCGCGAAGAAGGCCGACGGTTCGACGGCGCTGGCGGCGGTCGTGGGCTTCCTCGTCTACCGGGGCGTGCTGGCCGCTTTCCCCGTGGCCGACTCGGTGACCGCGGCGACCCCGGACGGCGTCCCGCAGAACCCCGGCGTCCTGGGCGGCATCATCATCGGCCTGCTCACGGCGGTGGTCTGGCAGCGCTACCACCGCACGAAGCTGGTCGACTGGCTCGGCTTCTTCAACGGGCGCCGACTCGTGCCGATCCTGATGGCGTTCCTCTGCGTGGTCCTGGGCGTCCTGTTCGGGCTGCTGTGGCAGCCGGTGGGCGACGCGCTGACCTGGTTCGCCAAGCACCTGATCGACCTCGGCGCCTGGGGCGCCGCGATCTTCGGGTTCGCGAACCGGCTGCTGATCCCGATCGGCATGCACCAGTTCCTGAACACCTTCTTCTGGTTCCAGGCGGGCGAGTTCACGGGGAGCGACGGCAAGACCGTACAGGGCGACATCTCCCGCTTCTTCGCGGAGGACCCGACGGCGGGGCAGTTCACCTCGGGCTTCTTCCCGATCATGATGTTCGGCCTGCCGGCGGCGGCTCTGGCGATCGCCCACACCGCACGGCCGGAGCGCCGCAAGGAGGTCGCGGGGCTGATGCTGTCCGTGGCCCTGACGTCGTTCGTGACGGGGGTGACGGAGCCGTTGGAGTTCTCGTTCCTGTTCGTCGCGCCACTGCTGTACGGCGTCCACGCGGTTCTCACCGGCGTGTCGATGGGGGTCACCTGGGCCTTCGGGGTGCACGCGGGGTTCAGCTTCTCCGCGGGGCTGATCGACTACGTCGTCAACTGGCACCTGGACACGAAGCCGTGGCTGATCATCCCCATCGGGTTGTGTTTCGCGGTGATCTATTATGTTGTCTTCCGGTTCGCGATCACCACGTTCGATCTCCAGACCCCCGGGCGAGAGCCCGTCGAGGAGGAGAGGAAGACGGAGGAGGACCTCACGAAGTAGAGGCTCTCCCCGTTCCGCAAGGCCCTCGGACCCGCCGGTCCGGGGGCCTTCGCCGTGTCACCCACGGTGGTGACGGAACTACAGGGCAAACAGGGAGGGAATTGCAGGTTCCTTATCTATCCCTCACCGTGCTAAAACTGGTCTACACCACTGAGTGGTCCAGACCACGCGGCCGTCCCCCGCCGCGTTCCTCGAGTCGCCGCCCCCGGAAATCCCGTCCCTGGCGGCGCCTTGCCTTACTGGAGGAAGTTGATGAGTACGGACACCGCTGCGGCGGCGGCTCCCGCGAAGAAGCGGGGCTCCGGCGTGTTCCAGGGCCTGCAGAAGGTGGGGCGCAGCCTGCAGCTGCCGATCGCCGTGCTGCCTGCGGCGGGCCTCATGGTGCGGCTGGGACAGCCGGACGTCTTCGGCGCCGACGGCCTCGGCTGGGACAAGGTCGCCGCGGTATTCGGCAACGCAGGCGGCGCGATCACCGGCAACCTGCCGATCCTGTTCTGTATAGGTGTCGCCATCGGCTTCGCGAAGAAGGCCGACGGGTCCACCGCCCTCGCCGCCCTTGTCGGCTTCCTGGTGTACAGCAAGGTCCTCGAAGCCTTCCCGGTCACCGAAGCGGTGGTCCAGAAGGGCGCGGACGTCGCTGCGACTTACAACGACCCGGGAGTGCTCGGCGGCATCATCATGGGCCTGCTGTCCGCAGTCCTGTGGCAGCGGTATCACCGCAAGAAGCTGGTCGACTGGCTCGGCTTCTTCAACGGCCGCCGTCTCGTCCCGATCATCATGGCCTTCGTCGGCGTGATCGTCGGCGTGTTCTTCGGCTTGGTCTGGGAGCCCATCGGCGAGGGCATCGGCAACTTCGGTGAGTGGATGACCGGTCTCGGCTCGGGCGGCGCCGCCCTGTTCGGCCTGATCAACCGCGGCCTGATCCCGATCGGCATGCACCAGTTCGTCAACACCGTCGCGTGGTTCCAGCTCGGTGACTTCACCGACGCCGCCGGCGAGGTCGCACACGGCGACTACGGCCGCTTCCTCGCAGGCGACCCGTCCGCCGGAATGTTCATGTCCGGCTTCTTCCCCATCATGATGTTCGGCCTCCCGGCCGCGGCCATCGCCATGGCCCACAGCGCCCGCCCCGAGCGCCGCAAGGCTGTGATGGGCATGATGATTTCCCTGGCGCTGACCTCGTTCGTCACCGGTGTGACGGAGCCCATCGAGTTCTCGTTCATGTTCATCGCACCGCTGCTGTACGTGATCCACGCCGTCCTCACGGCTCTCTCACTCGCCGTCACCTGGGCCCTCGGCGTGCACGCGGGCTTCAATTTCTCGGCCGGTCTCATCGACTACGCCCTCTACTGGAAACTCGACACCAAGCCGTGGCTGATCATCCCGATCGGTCTGGTCTTCGCGGTGATCTACTACGTGGTCTTCCGCTTCGCCATCACGAAGTTCAACCTCACCACCCCGGGGCGTGAGCCCGAGGAGGAGGTCGAGGACCTCACCAAGGCGTAACCCGGACGGTGTACGACGAGGGCCTCCACCTCCCGAACAGGGATGGTGGGGGCCCTCTTCGTGCCCGGCTCCCGGTGCCCCTCCGGACCCAGTGCCGTGATCGGCAATGTTTGCCCCATGAGGAGCGTCGTCCGGCGCGTGCGATCGCAAGGCGGCCGGAAGTCCTGGTAGCGGAGCTACCAGGACTTCCGGCCAACGAGGTGAGCGTGCGTGCTGGGCGGCGGGACGGGGTAGAGCTTGCCGGGAGGGGCGCTAGATCTCGTACACCGCGCCGGGCGCGGCGAGCTCGACCGGGCCGGCGTAGACCTCGCGTGCGTCGGCGAGGTTGCGTTCGGCGTCCGTCCACGGCGGGATGTGCGTGAGGACCAGGCGTCCGGCTCCGGCGCGTGCGGCGTACTCGCCCGCTTCGCGGCCGTTGAGGTGGAGGTCCGGGATGTCCTCCTTGCCGTGGACGAAGGAGGCTTCGCAGAGGAACAGATCGGCGTCCTCGGCGAGTTCGGCCAGCGCTTCGCAGGTGCCCGTGTCTCCGGAGTAGACGAGGGAGCGGCCGTCGTGTTCGATGCGAATGCCGAACGTGTCGACGGGGTGGCGGACTTTCTCGGTGCGGACCGAGAAGGGGCCGATCTCGAACGAACCCGGCTTGAGCGTGTGGAAGTCGAAGACCTCGCCCATGGCGTGGTCGGACGGGGTGTCGCCGTGGGCGGTGGTCAGCCGCTGCTCGGTGCCCTCGGGTCCGTACACGGGGATGGCGGCGGGGCGTCCGCCGTCGAAACGGTAGTACCGCACGACGAAGTACGCGCACATGTCGATGCAGTGGTCGGCGTGGAGGTGGCTGAGGAAGATGGCGTCGAGGTCGTAGAGACCGACATGGCGCTGCAGCTCGCCGAGGGCGCCGTTGCCCATGTCGAGGAGCAGCCGGAAGCCGTCGGCCTCTACGAGGTAGCTCGAGCACGCCGAACCCGCGGAGGGGAACGAGCCGGAGCAGCCGACGACGGTGAGCTTCATGGAGCGTGAACCTCCGGGAGTGGGTACGGGGAGGGTTCGTGCGGTCCGTCGAGCGTAAGGCGCGAAACCGGTGGTCGCTCCTCCACGGCCTGTCGTTGTGGGGGAACTCACCTGTGCTGTCACCGGTTCGACGGAAGCCCCGGGGCGTGGGGACACGGGTACGGTCGGGTGATGAACACGTGGTGGTGGGTGGCACTGGCCGCCGTCGTCCTGCTGGCTCTCGTGGCGACGGTCTCGGACGCGCGGGGGCGGGGCGGGCGCGGTCCGCGAAGGCCGGGCGGGCGGACACGGCCGCCGGGGCGGGCGCCGGAGCGGGTGCGGGGACGACCGCACGGGGTGCCGCGGCCGGGGGAGATCTGGTGGGCGGACGTGCCGTTCGAGGACGGGCCCGGGTCCAAGGACCGGCCGTGTCTCGTGCTGTCGGTGCGGGGCGGCACGGTGGTCGTCGCCAAGATCACCAGCAGGCGTCACGAGGAGCGGCCGGGGGTGATCGCGCTCCCGCCGGGAGCGGTGGGGGACGCGCGGGGGCGGCGGAGTTACCTGGAGACGGACGAGCTGCGGGACGTTGCGGTGTCGGGGTTCCGCCGGAAGGCGGGCGAGGTGGACGCGTCGGTGTGGGAGCGGGTGCGGGGGCTGGGCTAGCTCCCGACTCCGGGCGCGGACCGGACTGCTGGCACGCGGGCCGGGGATCCGTACGAGTGGTCGGTGGCGCCCGCCCCGGCCGGGCTATCTCCGGACTCCGGGCACGTGCTGCGGGACGGGCACTCCGGGGGCGCTGACTCGCGGGCCACAACTCCATGCGTTCCGCGCGGCGGGCTCCGGGCTCGGGGACGGCGGTGCGGGGTGGGCCTGGTGATCAGGTCCGCCCCGCGCCGTGAGCCGTGGTGTCCGTCGTGCCTGTGGTGGCTGGTGGGTCACGCCCAGAGCTGGCCGTGCAGCGTCTCGATGGCGGCCTCCGTGGTGGGGGCGGTGTAGACGCCCGTCGACAGGTATTTCCATCCGCCGTCGGCGACGACGAACACGATGTCGGCCTGCTCGCCGGCCTTGACGGCCTTCCGGCCGACGCCGATCGCGGCGTGGAGTGCGGCGCCGGTGGAGACGCCCGCGAAGATGCCCTCCTGCTGGAGCAGTTCGCGGGTGCGGGTGACGGCGTCGGCGGAGCCGACGGAGAAGCGGGTCGTGAGGACCGAGGCGTCGTAGAGCTCGGGGACGAAGCCCTCGTCGAGGTTGCGCAGGCCGTAGACGAGGTCGTCGTAGCGGGGTTCGGCGGCGACGATCCTGACGTCCGGCTTGTGCTCCCGAAGGTAGCGGCCGACGCCCATGAGGGTGCCGGTGGTGCCGAGGCCGGCCACGAAGTGGGTGACGGAGGGGAGGTCGGCGAGGATCTCCGGCCCGGTGGTGGCGTAGTGCGCGCCCGCGTTGTCCGGGTTGCCGTACTGGTAGAGCATCACCCAGTCGGGGTGCTCGGCCGCGAGGTCCTTGGCGACGCGTACAGCGGTGTTGGAGCCGCCCGCGGCCGGGGAGGAGATGATCTCGGCACCCCACATGGCGAGCAGGTCGCGCCGTTCCTGCGAGGTGTTCTCCGGCAGGACGCACACGATGCGGTAGCCCTTGAGCTTGGCCGCCATGGCGAGCGAGATGCCGGTGTTGCCGCTGGTCGGCTCGAGGATGGTGCAGCCGGGGGTGAGCCGGCCGTCCTTCTCCGCCTGCTCGACCATGTGGAGCGCGGGGCGGTCCTTGATCGAGCCGGTGGGGTTGCGGTCCTCGAGCTTGGCCCAGATGCGGACGTCCTCGGAGGGGGACAGTCGCGGCAGGCGGACCAGGGGCGTGTTGCCCACGGCGTCCAGCGGGGAGTCGTACCTCATCAGCGCATGCCGCCGGCGACGGCCGGGAGGATGGTGACGTTGTCGCCGTCGGCCAGCTTGGTGGAGATGCCGTCGAGGAAGCGGACGTCCTCGTCGTTGAGGTAGACGTTCACGAAGCGGCGGAGCTTGTCGCCGTCGACGATGCGCTCACGGATGCCGTTGTGGCGGCTCTCCAGGTCGGTGAGGAGGTCGGCGAGGGTGTCTCCGTTGCCCTCGACGGCCTTGGCGCCGTCGGTGTAGGTGCGGAGGATGGTCGGGATGCGGACCTCGATGGCCATGGCGTGGGCTCCTGTCGAAAGCGTGGAGGTGGCGCGGGGACACGCGTTCGCGGCCCCCGCGCAGGGGGTGGTGTGTGGGTGAGGGCGCTCGGACCCGGGGTCAGGCCGTGCGGTTCACGGGCATGCCGCGGCGGGACACATCGCGCTGGAGAGCCTGCACAGGTCGACGTGCAGCCGCGCGACGAGCAGCATGCCCGGCGTCTTGTCGCTCACGTCATGGGAAACCATGCGCTCATCGTATCGATTCCCCACCCGGAACCATGAGTGTGATCCCGCATCGTGGACGGTGAGCGTTCGCCAGGCGGACAGAAGGGCGGGGGGTGAGGCGACCGGCCCCGCTTTCCGTGCGGTCAGGCGGTCGAGGGGTAGGCCTCGACGATCTCCACGTCCTCCTCCGTGATCTCGCCGTCCACGATGCGGTACGAGCGGAACTGGAAGGGGCCCGCCTCGTCGGTGTCCGCGGTGGAGACGAGCACGTAGTGGGCGCCGGGCTCGTTGGCGTACGAGACGTCGGTGCGGGAGGGGTAGGCCTCGGTCGCCGTGTGGGAGTGGTAGATGATCACCGGCTCCTCGTCGCGGTCGTCCATGTCGCGGTACAGCTTCAGCAGGTCCGTGGAGTCGAACTCGTAGAACGTGGGTGAGCGCGCGGCGTTGAGCATCGGGATGAAGCGTTCGGCGCGGCCGGTTCCGGCCGGGCCCGCGACCACTCCGCACGCCTCGTCGGGGTGGTCGGCGCGGGAGTGCGCGACGATCTGGTCGTGGAGCGCCTGGGTGATGGTCAGCATGGCGCCAGGATAGGACGGGCCCGCCGCGGGCGGAGAGGCGCTCCCGCGCCACGGCCGCCGGGAGCGGAGAGGCCCTCCCGTACCGAGGTGCGGTACAGGAGGGCCGGATGCCGGACACCGCCGTCGGGCGGCCGGTGACCTGTCGCCGTGCGCGGGTCAGCGCTTGGCGAAGGAGGCGTTCTCGGGGTTGCGGGCCTTGAGGACCAGGTACGAGACGCCGAGGATGAGCCCCCACAGGGGTGCGCAGTACAGCGAGATCCGGGCGTCCTTGTCGATGGCCATCATGACGACGACGAGACCGATGAACGCGAGGGCGAACCAGCTGCTGAAGGGCGCACCGGGCGCCCGGAACGAGGACCGGGGCAGTTCACCGCGGTCGGACCTGGCGCGGTAGCGGATCTGGCAGACGAGGATCATGATCCAGGCCCACATGCCGGAGATGGTGGCGAAGGAGACGACGTAGGTGAAGGCGTCGCCGGGCCACTGGTAGTTGATCCACACGCCGACGAGCATCAGAGCTGCGGAGAAGGTGGTGCCGGTCAGCGGCAGGCCGTTCTTCGTGAGCCGGGTGAACGCCTTCGGCCCCTGCCCGTTGAGTGCGAGGTCGCGCAGCATGCGGCCGGTGGAGTACATGCCGGAGTTGCAGGAGGAGAGCGCTGCGGTGAGGACGACGAAGTTGACGATCGCGGCGCCGATGCCGAGGCCCATCTGCTCGAACGCGGCGACGAAGGGCGAGACACCGGGCTTGAACGTGCTCCAGGGCACCACGGAGAGGATCATGATGAGCGCGCCGACGTAGAAGACGGCGATGCGCCACGGCACGGTGTTGATGGCCTTGGGCAGAACCGTCTCGGGGTCCTTGGACTCACCGGCGGTGACGCCGACGAGTTCGACGGCGAGGAACGCGAACATCACGATCTGGAGGGTCATCAGGGTGCCGCTGATGCCCTCGGGGAAGAAGCCCCCGTCGTTCCAGAGATTGGCGACGGTCGCGGTGTCCCCGGCGTCGGAGAAGCCGACGGTGAGTACGCCGGCGCAGATGAGGATCATGCCGACGATCGCGGTGACCTTGACCATCGAGAACCAGAATTCGAGTTCACCGAAGACCTTGACCGAGATCAGGTTGGCGCCGTACAGGATGAAGGTGAAGACCAGTGCGGACAGCCATTGCGGGATATCCCACCAGTACGTCATATAGGTGGCTGCGGCGGTCACTTCGGTGATTCCGGTGACGACCCAGAAGAGCCAGTAGGTCCAGCCGGTCACGAATCCGAAGAAGGGGCCGAGGAATTCGCGTGCGTACTCCGAGAAGGAGCCCGACACGGGGCGGTACATGAGGAGTTCGCCCAGGGCGCGCATAATGAAGAAGATGACCAGGCCGGCGATGGCGTACGCCAGGATGAGGCTGGGTCCGGCCCGGTCGATGGCTTTGCCCGCGCCGAGGAAGAGGCCGGTGCCGATGGCGCCGCCGATGGCGATCATCTGGATCTGCCGGGCTCCCAGACCGCGCTGGTAGCCCTCGCCCGCTGTGGTTTCGGCGGCCTCGGGGCCGCCGGCCTGTCCGTTGTCGACCTGCGCCGATGTCATGGTGGTGCGCCTTTCTCCACGCTGATCCGCGCCGTCGCAGACTCGGATCAGGTCCTGATCCCCCCGGATATGGATGGAGTGCCACCGGCGTTCGGCCGGCTCTTGACGCCCCCGGGGACAGGGGTGGCGTCCCCGGGCGGTCGTGAAGATCTATCACGTGTACCCGGAAGATCCACCGGACATCATGTGGCGCAGGTCACAGGAAAAAGCGGACAAGGGTTTCCAGCCGCTGCAAAAAAGGCCGTTCAGGTGACGGGATCGTTATTCCGATTTGAGCCGCCGTTGAGCCGTCGGCGGACGGCGCCCGCCCGGTCCGCGCGGGCCGCCGAGGGCCGTCCCGCATTCCCGGTACGCCTGCGCGCGGCGTCGTCCGCGGCGCGGCGCACGACGGAGGACGTCTGCCTACCGGATTACCCGTGGACGACGCGGCGAGGTGCCGTAGCCGTCGGCGGGCGCCCGCCGGGAATTGCGGGGCAGCCCTTACGGCATCAGCGTTTCCACGAGCGTTTCCTGAAGGGCGCCGAGCCAGAGGTAGGCCATCACCATCGGTTTGCGGGGATCGCTGTCGGGGAGGCGGTAGAGGGAGCCGTCCTGGCCCTCGTCCTCGTCGGACACCTCCAGGCGGGTGCCGATGGTGAGGCGGAGGTCGTTGAGGGAACCCAGCCAGTTGCGGCACTGGTCGGCGGTGAGGCTGAGGACCGCGCCGTCGTCCCCGACGGGTCCCAGCGCGTCCAGGGTCCGCACGACGGCGAGGGCGTCCTCACGCTTGCGGGTGCGCAGGTCGTTCTCCGTGAAACGGCGGAACTCCGCCGACGCCTCGCGCAGCTCCTTGTCGTCGTCCCCGTAGGCCTCGGGGAAGAGCCTGGCCAGGGCGGGGTCGGTGGGCGGTTCGCTCGGCCCCTCGGCGAAGAGGGCGGCGAGGGGGTCCTCGCCCTCGGCGGGCTCGTCGCCGGGGCCGATGAGTTCGAGCAGCTGGACGGCGAGGGAGCGCAGGATGGCGATCTCGACCTCGTCGAGCGCGACGGCCGCGCCGCCGCCGGGGGTGGCCTCGAAGTGGCCGGCCATGAATTCTCCGATGGTGGGTCGGACGGAGGGGCAGCGGTGGGTCAGTTGCGGTCCTGGGTCAGCGTGGCCCAGAGGCCGTAGCCGTGCATGGCCTGGACGTCGCGCTCCATCTCCTCCCGGCTTCCGCTGGACACGACGGCACGGCCCTTCTGATGGACGTCGAGCATCAGCTTGTGCGCCTTGTCCTTGGAGTAGCCGAAGTAGGCCTGGAAGACATACGTCACATAGCTCATCAGGTTGACCGGATCGTTGTGCACCAGCGTCACCCAGGGGACATCGGGCTCGGGGACGGCGAAGGTCTCCTCGGCCGATTCGGGACGTTCGATCTCTACGGGGGCAGCAACGCTCACATGCCCCATGCTGCCACCAGGAGGGGGTCGGCGCACAAACGGAGGCCCCATCTCGTCAGTTTGACGAATAGGGAGTAGCATCCCCTTCATGAACTCAGCGGACCTTGGGCGACGGGTCGGTGTGCCGTCGACCGCGCTCTTCACCGACCAGTACGAGCTCACGATGGTGCAGGCCGCACTGAAGGCCGGCACGGCGGACCGGCGCTCCGTCTTCGAGGTCTTCACCCGGCGGCTGCCGGAGGGGCGCCGCTACGGCGTCGTCGCGGGGACCGGACGGGTGCTGGACGCGGTGGAGAACTTCCACTTCGACGACGAGATGCTCGCCTTCCTGCGTGACCGGCGGGTCGTGGACGACGCCACGGCCGACTGGCTGGCCGGCTACCGCTTCGGCGGGGACATCTGGGGTTACCCGGAGGGCGAGGTGTACTTCCCCGGATCGCCGCTCCTGCGGGTCGAGGGCTCCTTCGCCGAGTGCGTGCTGCTGGAGACGGTGATCCTGTCGATCCTCAACCACGACTCCGCGATCGCCGCCGCGGCGTCCCGGATGTCGGCGGCGGCGGGCGGGCGCAGGCTGATCGAGATGGGGGCGCGGCGCACCCACGAGCTGTCGGCGGTGGCCTCGGCCCGTGCCGCGTACGTCGGCGGTTTCCACACCACGTCGGACCTGGCGGCGGGCTTCCGGTACAACATCCCGACCGTGGGGACGAGCGCGCACGCCTTCACGCTGCTGCACGACAGCGAGCGGGACGCGTTCCGGGCGCAGGTGGAGTCGCAGGGGCGGGGAACGTCGCTGCTGGTGGACACGTACGACGTGGCCGAGGCCGTCCGTACGGCGGTGGAGGTTGCCGGGCCGGAGCTCGGTGCCGTACGGATCGACTCGGGCGATCTGCTGCTGGTCGCGCACCGGGTGCGGCAGCAGCTGGACGAACTGGGGGCCACGGAGACGAAGATCGTGGTGACCTCGGACCTGGACGAGTACGCGATCGCCTCGCTGGCCGCCGCGCCGGTCGACTCCTACGGGGTGGGTACGCAGCTGGTGACCGGGAGCGGGCACCCGACGTGCTCGATGGTCTACAAGCTGGTCGCGCGCGCGGGGTCGGCCGATCCCGCCGACCCGCTGGTGCCGGTGGTGAAGAAGTCGCTGGGTGCGAAGTCGTCGCGGGGCGGCCGCAAGTGGGCGGCACGCCGGCTGGACGGGGACGGAGTGGCCGAGGCCGAGGTGGTCGGCACCGGGAAGTTCGTGGCGGATCCGGCACTCCGGGAGCTCCAGGTGGAGCTGGTCAAGGGGGGCGAGGTGGTCGCCCGGGAGCCGCTCGAGGCGGCCCGGGAGCGGCACGTCGCCGCGCGGGCGGGGCTGCCGCTGTCGGCGATGCAGTTGTCGCGCGGCGAGCCGGTGATCCCCACCGAGTACGTGTGAGTGGGCCGGGAGGGCAGACCCGGGCGGTGTGCCCCTTCCCGCCGGCTCCGCCGAGTCTCCGAGGGCCGGGGTGTCCCGCGATTCCCGGTGGATCGGCGCGCGGCGCCGGATGCGGGGCCCCGCACGGCGGAGGACGTCCGCATACTTGGTGTACGGGGACGTGCCGACGACGCGGCGAGGTGCCGTGGCCGTCGTCCCGAGCCCGCCGTGAATCGCGGGACAGCTCTTAGGCTCTGCGGTATCCCCGCCGTCCGAGCGACCGCCGCCCGACCCCCGCCGAACGCCCGATTCGAACCCCCATCGAAGGACACCCGCCATGCATCGCGCATTGATCGTCGTCGACGTTCAGAACGACTTCTGCGAGGGCGGCAGCCTCGCGGTGGCGGGCGGTGCCGACGTCGCCGCCGCCATCACCGACCTGATCGGCCAGGCCCAGCCGGGTTACAGCCATGTGGTGGCCACCCGCGACCACCACATCGACCCGGGTGACCACTTCTCCGCGACGCCCGACTTCGAGCGTTCCTGGCCCGCGCACTGCGTCGCCGGTACCGAGGGCGTGGGCTTCCACCCGAACTTCGCCCCTGCCGTCGCCTCCGGGGCGATCGACACCGTCTTCGACAAGGGGGCGTACGCCGCCGCGTACAGCGGCTTCGAGGGGGTGGACGAGAACGGGACCGGACTCGCCCGGTGGCTCCGCGAGAGGTCCGTCACCGAGGTGGACGTCGTCGGCATCGCCACGGACCACTGCGTGCGGGCGACGGCCCTGGACGCGGCCCGAGAGGGTTTCGCGACGCGCGTACTGCTGGATCTGACCGCCGGGGTGGCCGAGGGGACGACGGACCGGGCCCTGGAGGAGATGCGTACGGCGGGTGTGCAGCTGTCCGGCAAGCCCGTCGTCTGAGAGCCTGCCGGGTGACCTGCGATCGAAAGGCGGACGCGGTCCGGTGCATGCGGTTCCAAGGCCCTGGAACGTTCGCGTAACGGAGCTACGAGGGCTTTTCGACGACACGGGAAGCGTGTGTGCCGGGGCGTTGCCGCTCGGTCGAAGGTCACCCGGCAGGCTCTGAACCGTCCCCGGCGGGTTCAGGCGGCCGGACGGGCCGGGCCTGCGTATCCGGCGGGGCCCAGCAGGGCCCGTATCGGGTGCCAGAGCTCCTGGTGGCGCGGCTCCTGGCCGGTCGGGGGCGCCGTCCGCCACAGCAGCCCGTCCGGGTGGTGCAGCACCGCGGTGACCTCGTCGGGAGTGGGCGGCTGGGTGTTGCCCCTGAGGTAGACGGCGCGCAGGCCGAGGTTGCGCAGCCGGGTCAGGGCGCGCGCCCGGTTGGCCGCGTGGACCAGTACGCGTACGGGGCCCGCGGGCCCCGTTCCTCCGGCCGGCCGGTTCAGTGCGACTGCCACCACCACCGTTCCGTTGGGCAGTCTGCAGAAACCTCCGCCTGCCATGCGTGGCGCTCCCCCCGTGAGACATCGTGTCAATAAGGATTCGGTAGGACGCACCTAAACACGATCGGCCGCCGCCCGCTAGAGGGCGACGGCCGATCATGTTCTGACCTGCTGGTTTTCGGACTACTTGCCCGAGGGGCCGACCTTCACGGTCATCGTGGAGCCGCTGAGCGGCTCGTCGACGATCGTGATCCGGGTGTTGGTGTCAGTGACCTGGACACTTCCGGTCGGATTCTCCTCGTACCAGTACGTGCCCTTGCGGTCGTCGAAGACCGGGACGCCCGGCGACGACTTGATCTTCAGCGCCACGTCCGCGTTGTGCAGCGTGAATCCCTTGTTCGGGTACCAGCTGAACGGCGCGTCGAACGGCTGGATCTTGTTGCGCAGGAGCGAGCCGTTGGTCCACTTGAGCGGCTTGGCGTGGGAGTCCACCGGGAGGATCAGGCCGTGGCCGGGGTGGACCGAGGTGTTGTTGTCCTTCTGGGAGGTGTCCCAGAGCCACACCATCAGGCCGTTCTGGTAGGCGTAGTGCTCGACCCAGTCGGGGCGGGTGGTGGAGAAGCCGAAGTTGTACGGGCCGACCTCGAGGGTCTTGTCGTACGAGACGTACTGGCGGTTCTCCGCGATGTAGTACTGCGGGTAGTCGTTGGTGAACGACTCTCCGATGCGGGAGAAGCCCTTGGCGGTCCAGCCGTTGTCGTCGCCCTCGGCGCCGTCCGCGAAGAGCGCGGTGCCGTCGGCGGTGACGGTGATGGCGTCGGCCGCGAAGCCCTTGCCGCCCGCTCCGCCGTCCGTCTGGTAGCGGAAGCGGAGGTCGATCTTCTTGCCCGCGTAGGCGTCCAGCGGGTACGAGAGCTTCTTGTACGCGCCGGAGACGTCGGTCAGGGCCGGCTTGTCGCTGGCGTCGCGCGGGATGGCCTTGCCGTCGGCGGTGCCGTCGAGCGCGGTCCAGGAGGCGCCGCCGTTGTCCGAGACCTCGGTGTAGAGGTAGTCGTAGTCGGCCTCGATGTCGTACCAGCCGGACAGGTCCAGCGAGGCGGACGTCCTGCCGGTCAGGTCGACCGAGCGGGTCAGGGTGTTCGACAGGTCGTCACCCATGTCGCTCCACCACTGCTTGGAGCCCTCGGCGGGCTTCACGACGCTCGTGGTCACGGCCTTCTCGGGCAGCTCGACGAGGAGCGCCTGCTTGTTCTTGGTGTTGTACTCCGACACACCGAGCTTGTGGGTCGACTTCGTGGCGGCCTTGGCCGTCGCGTAGTCGAGCCAGCCGAGCTGGAGCTTGTCCCAGGCGGTCATGTCGCCCGGCAGGTTGCCGATCTCCCCCTGGCCGGTGCCGAGCCACGAGCCCGCCGACATCAGGGACCAGAAGCCGACGGAGTTCTCGCCGCCGCCGGAGGTGTCGTACAGGTCCGGCAGGCCGAGGTCGTGGGCGTACTCGTGGGCGAAGACGCCCAGGCCGCCGTTCTCGGGCTGCGCGGTGTAGTCGCCGACCCAGATGCCCGTGTCGCCGATCTCGGTGCCACCGGCCTTGTTGCCGGCCGGGCCGGTCGCGCCGGCGTTGGTGCCGTAGGCGTACCAGCGGTGCGCCCAGATGGCGTTGGTGCCCTCGGCGCCGCCGCCCGCGGACTCGTCCTCGCCGGCGTGGACCAGCTGGAAGTGGTCGATGTAGCCGTCGGGCTCGTTGAAGTTGCCGTCGCCGTCGAAGTCGTACCGGTCCCACTGGTCGTACTGGGCGAGGTCCGCCTTGATCTGGTCGAGCGTCCGGCCCTTGGCCTTCTGGTCGGCGACCCAGGCGTTGACGCCGTCGCGGACGGTGTCCCAGACGTTGGCGCAGTTGGTCGAGCCGCAGTAGTTCGACCCGTAACGCGCCTCGTTGTAGGGCACCTTCACCCAGTCGGAGACCTCGCCGTCGACCGAGTAGCGCCCGGAGGACGTCTTCTCGTAGTACGTCTTGAGCGAGTCCTTGCCCTCACCCTGCCCGAAGTACAGCTCCTGGAAGTGCGCCTGGCTGTAGTCGGCCTGCCAGGCGGTGCTGTTGTCCTTCTCGGGGTCGGGCTCGGCTATCCGGTTGTGCAGGGGGCCGGGCGTGCCGCCGTACTTCTTGACGGGCGGCTTCGGGCCGTCCCCGTCGGGGTCGAACATCGTGGTGTCGTCGACCTTGTCGCCGAACTCCACGAGGATGGTGAAGATCTTGTCGGTCTTCTCACGGCCGAGCTCGACGTACTTGCTCTTGCCGAGCTTGACGACCTTGGAACCACCCCGGGTGGTCACCTTCTTGTCGCCGGACAGCACCTGCTCCAGCGCGGCCTGACGCTGGGCGTCGTGCTCCTTACTGAAGGGGCCGTCCAGGTCGTGCTCGTGCGCCTTGGCCGGCGCGGGATCGCGGCGGTCCACGAGGGAAGCGCCTGATCCCGACGTCCTGTCGTCGGCCTGCGCGGTGGCGAAGGCGGATGCCGTCGCGGCCGTGGCGGCCAGGGCCACGGCTACTGCGGTGGCTCGCAGCGCGCGTCGTGTAGTGGTCACTTGATGCAGTCCTCCCCGGCGTTCGCGTCCGCGGCCAGGAAGGGTGAAGCAGGGCCGCGCGCGTTGACGCGTCACAAGTGACGACATTTGATCGGAGTTACGAGAGAAAAGACAGATCTTGACTTGCACAGGCCAAGTGCACTATGCGGGAGCATCATTCCGTTATCCGGACGTTCACCCGGGAGCCCGGCGGACCGACCGGCGCGACCCGTACCCCGGTCGGCGACCGTGTGACCCAGTGCGCCCCCTGTGCACCGGCACCACGGGTCAGGTCCCGCTTACTACCCGTTCCCCGGGGGCATCCACCGTCGTAGAGTCGATCGACAGTGCGAACGTGTTGAGAGACCCCTATCCGACACCCTGAGGACGGACAACGCCATGACTCGTCCGACTGCCGCACAGATCTCCTACGGTTCGGTCACCGTCGTCGTCTCGGCCCTCGCCATGCTGCTGCTGTCCCGTACGGAGTCTGGCGTCGGCGTGGCCGTCATCTGTGTCGCCGCACTGGTCATCGGCGTGCTGGTGGCCGTGACCGTCCCGCTGCCCGGGCGGCCGGGTCCGGCCCGTCAGGAGACGGCCCCGTCACCTGCCCGCACCCGGCGCGTGCCCGACGGCGCCGGGACGGGTTCCGTACGCAGGGACGAGCGTGTCGGGGAGCACTCGCTGCACCGCTGACGCCGCGTCCGGCGCCACTGCGCCGCCTCACCGGACGACGACCACCACCGTCTTGCCCGCCTTGTCCTGCAGGCCCTGCCGGTAGGGCTTGTCGGTGAACATCAGGATGATGTTGATCAGCCACCACAGGCACGGGCAGCACAGCAGCGCCGGCAGCCACAGCACGACGGCCCGCATCAACGCGGAGCTCGTGTCCGGCACCGAACCGTCGTTGAGCATCGCCACGCGCATCTTCAGCAGCCGCTTGCCCGGCGTCCGGCCGTCCTTGTGCGTGAAGTACGTGTCGTAGGCGACGTAGGCCACCAGGGCGATGAGCGACCAGACCAGCTGGTGGCCGCTGTAGGCGCTGCCGACGGCGTTGCCGAAGTTGCCGTTCCCGTTGTCCCCGTTGTAATCGAGCGCGCCACCCCAGGGCAGCGAGATCAGGTACAGCGGGATCGAGATGATGAGGAAGTCGATCAGCCGCGCCAGGATCCGCTTGCCCGGCTCGGCGAGCGGCGGCATACCGGCCAGCGGATCGGCGCCGCCGTACGGTCCGCCCCCGCCGAACGGGCCGGGGTCGTACGGGGGCGGAGGCGGGCCGCCCGGCGGCGGGGGCGGACCGTAGGGCGGCCGCTTGGAAAAGGGATCGTCCCCAGGCGGCTGACCGGGTGGCGGCGGCGGTGGCTCGTTGCTCATGGGGGCAGTGCACCGCGGCCCGTGCGGGCCCGCAACGGCTGAGGTGCTTTCGGGGGACGGGGCGTCAGCACACGGGCGTACGGGGCGGCAGGGCGGGGGTGCCGGCACGGCCGGCGCGTACCTGCCTGCGTGTCAGGTGGCCGGGCGTCAGGCGGCGGAAGACGCCGGACGGTCTGCGTCCCCGCCCGGTCCAGGAAACGCCCCTGGTGCCGCCCCGGGGAACGCGACCCGGCCCGTGCCTCAGCCCGCGACGAAGGTCCGGGCCGCCTTGTCGTGCCAGCACTGGCGCCACGGCCGGTCGACCAGACACCACAGCACGTTGACCACGCCGACGACCAGCAGGCCCAGCACCCCGTACACCAGCCAGCGGCGCAGGGCGGCCCCGAGCGTGGGCGCCTCGTGGGACTCGATGTCGCGCACCTCGATGCCGCACAGCTTCTTGCCGAGCGTGCGGCCCCACCGGGCGGTGGGCAGGGCCTCCAGTACGCAGCCCAGCACGAGGAACGCGCCGATCACCGCACCGAACAGTCCGGCCGTGGTGGAGTCCAGCAGCCACACGGTGACGGTCTCGCCGGACTGCTTCGCCGCTTCGATCTTCCCGTCGATGTGCTCCACGGCCCGGGTGACCAGCGGGAATCCGACGGCACCGGCCAGTGCGCCGAGCACTACCGTGTCGAGGAGCCGTGCCGCCAGCCGCTTGCCGAGACCGGCGGGCCTGGCGGACGCCTGGGAGCGGGCCAGCTGCTGGAAGGGGTCGTCGACCGGGGGCTTCCAGGGCACCACGGGCTGCTGCCCCGGCCCGGCACCCTGCTGCTGCGCGGGTACCGGCTGCGGCTGCGGACGGGCCGTCTGTCCTGGCTGCGCGAGCTGGTGGACCTGCTGCGCCCAGGAGGCGGACCCGCCACCGGGGCCGGGCGTCAGAGGCGTGTGCGGTACGGGCGCCGGGGTCCGGGCCTGCGGCGGTGCGGGAGAAGGGGTGGGTACCCGCGGCGGTGCGGGGGAAGGCGTGGCCACCTGCGGAGGTGCGGGGGAAGGGGTGGGCGCCTGCGGGGTGGCCGGCTGCGGGGTGGCCGCGGGCGGCAGCGCCCGCATCGCCATCGTGCCGTCGGCGGGCGCGGGCCCGGACGCGCGGGGGCGCGGGGTGCGGGCTCCGCCCGGGTCGAGCGCGCGGATGGTGAGTGTGCCCTCGGACGGCGGGCGGCTCCCCTCCCCCGGACCTCCCGTCCGGTCGGCACGGACGGCTGCGGTCCCGTCGGGCACGTCACCCGCTCCGTCCCTCATCCCGGGCAGGGCGCCCCGAGCCGGATCGGAGCCGGGCACGCGGGGGTCGGCCGGAAGCCGGCGGGCCGCGGCGTCGCCCGCGGGCGCGGTGTCCGGGGGAGCCGCGTCCGGCCGGGTCGTCGAGGAGTGCGGGGCGCCGGCCGTGCGGGGGGCGGGGCCGCCCCAGGAGACGCGGTGGTCGTGCTCTCCCCCGAAGCCCGTCTGCCGGGCGGTGTCGGCCTGCCAGGCGGACGCCGGTTCGGGGCGGCTGCCGGCCGTGCCCGTCCCCCCGTCCCCACCGCCGAAGTCCCCCGCCTCCTCGACCTCGTCGAGGAACATCGGTCCGGTCTCGTCCACCGGGGCCGGCTGCTGCGCCGGCCGTCGGTCCGGCTGCCGGTCCGCCTGTCGGGGGGCGGCGTCCGCCGCCCGTGCGGCTGCCGTACCGCCCTGCTGCTGGGCGGCCGCCGTCCCGTCGCCCTGGGGCGCGGGCCGGCTCGTACCGGGGACCCATGACGCCCCGTTCCAGTACCGGACGTATCCGGGAATGGACGGGTCGGGGTAGTACCCCTCGCGGGGGCTTTCGTCACCGGGTGCCGGGGTTGGGGCGCTCATCACCGTGGTCCCGTATCTCTTCGAGGCCTCAATACAAGGGTCCACATCTATCAGACCGGCGCGTACCCCCGGGCCCGTCCTGACGTTTGGACCACTTTCAGGATCGTCGGAAGATTTTCCGGGAAGTCGCGTCATGGGCGGACAGCAGGGCTCTCTCTCCTTGTGCGGCCCGGTCGGAGGACCGGCCTCTACGACCAACGGAAGGTACGTGCCATGCGAGACGTCGTGGAACGCGAGCTGGAAATGATGCTCGTCCTGTCACCCGAGCGGTCCGTTCCCGTGCCCGCCCGGCTCTCCTACCTCACCGACGACCCGTACGCGGTGCACATCGCCTTCCACATCGGCTCGGAGTCACCGGTGCACTGGACGTTCGCCCGTGAGCTGCTCGTGGAGGGCGTGTTCAGGCCGTGCGGGAACGGGGACGTACGCATCTGGCCGACCCGGGTCGACGGCCGGGGCGTCATCTGCGTCGCGCTGGCCTCGCCGGACGGCAGCGCCCTCCTGGAGATGCCGTCGGCCGCCGTCTCCGCCTGGGTGGAGCGCACGCTCGTGATCGTGCCGCCGGGCACGGAGAACGCCCTGCTGGGCCTGGACGCGGCGCTCGCCGAGCTGCTCACCCCCCTGCCGGCCGACGACGCCTGGCTGACCGATCCGTGGGCCGCCGAGGACTCCCAGGACGGTGAGCCGTGACGGGCGCGGGCCGGGCCCGCACCGCGGACCGGGCGACCCGAAGGACCCGAAGGACCCGAACGAGCCTGGCCGGTGCGGTGGTCGGGCGGTCAGGCAGGGCGGAGGCTGTCGGCACGGTGCGGTGGGTTCTCCACCGGATCGCGGCCGGAGATCAGGACATCGCCCCCCTCGCGTTCGCCCCGCACCGCCGTCGGCCTGCCCTCAGCATCGGGATCCCCGCATGGGCCGGGCGCGTGGATGCCTCATGTTCCGGTCTGAGGCCGAGTACCTGGAGTCCGACGAGGCAGAGTCAGGGTGAAGACCGTTCCCTCGTGCAGGACGCTGGTCACCGACACCGTGCCGCCGTGGGCTTCGACGAGCTGGCGGACGATGGACAGGCCCAGCCCGCTGCCGCCCGTCCGGCGGCTGCGCGACTTGTCGGCGCGCCAGAAGCGGTCGAAGACGTGGGGCAGGTCCGCGGCGTCGATGCCGGTGCCGGTGTCGGACACCTCGACCACGACCTGGTCGGCGGTGTCGCGGCAGTGCAGCGCCACGCTCCCGCCGGGAGGGGTGTGCCGGATGGCGTTGGACAGCAGGTTGCCGACGGCCTGCCGTAGGCGCACGGGGTCCGCGCAGAGCGTCGGACTGCCCTCGGTGCTGGTCGTGAGCGTGACTCCGGCGGTGTCGGCCCGGCCCAGGTGGGCGGCGGCTACCTGGTCGAGAAGTTCCCGCAGGCGCAGGGGTTCGGGGTGCAGCCGGAACTGGTCCGCGTCTGCCTGCGCCAGGTGCTGGAGGTCGTCGACGATGTGCTGGAGCAACAGGGCTTCCTCCAGCAAGGAGGTGACGAACGCCTTGTCGGAGGCGGCGAGACCGTCCTGTGCCGCTTCGAGCCAGATGCGGATCGTGCTGAGCGGGGTACGCAGTTCATGGGCGACATCGCTGACCATGGCCTTGCGTTGGCCTTCCAGGCGTTCGCGGCGCTCCGAGAGATCGTTGAAGGCGGCGGCCAGATGACCGATCTCGTCGTTGGTGGTCACCGGCACCCGCAACTGCTGCTGTTGCGGCAGGCGGTGGACGACGTCCGTCAGCGTCCGCAGCGGTCTGACGAGCCTGGTGCCGACGGCGACGGTGACGGCCACGGTGAGGAGGAGTACGAGGGCGGCCACGCCGGCGATCCGGACCGTGTTGGCCGGGGAGAGAGCGAAGCCGGGGGCGGCCGATCCGCTCCGTGTGGTGACGAACAACAGTACGGGCGGTGCGACGTAAGGGGCGAGCTGATCGCGGCGGGCGGTGTCGACGCACCCTTGTACGGCCTCGCCCCCGGCTCCGCCTCCGTAGGGTGAGAAGCTGAGATCGACCGTCACGGGGTCCAGGTTCTGACGCCGCACGCACTCGTTGATCCGGTCGTTGAGCTGCTTGAGCGCTCGTGTCTCGGTCCGCGTGGGGAAGTCGAGCACGTACAGCCCGCACATGGCGCCGATCTCCTCCCGGCCCGAGGTGGTACCGGTGAGGACGACGGAGGGCCGGCCGCTGGGCGCCTCGACGACGGAGGCCGAGGAACCCTTGGTGTTGTTGCGCAGGCACGCTTGGATGGTTTCCACGCGACGCCGCAGTTTCTGGCGTTCGGACCTCGGCAGCCTGTACGGGCCGACGGCTCGAGGGTCGATTCCGTTCGTCCTGGTGCCGGGCAGCAGCGCCGGGTCGGCCCGCAGGGGGTCGACCAGTGCCGAGGCCGTGGTGGGGAGGGGGGCGGCGGAGCCGGACGCGGCGAGGGGCCGGCGGTCCTGCGTGGTCAGGGTGATACGGCGTCCGGTCCGCTCGGCCAGTCGGTGCAGGGTCGGCTTCACCTCCGACCAGTCCGTGTGGCCGGCGGCGTAGCCGACGAGCGTGTCGTAGATCAGGGCGTCGTGGGCGAGAACCTGTCCCTGCTCCTGCTTCAGCGCGCTGGTGGCCGTGCGCGTGGCCAGCCACGCGGTGGCCGCGACCGAGCAGACGGCGATCGTGATCGACGCCGCGAGCAGTCGGACCAGCAGGCTTCGGTGCAGCGGTGTCCTGCGTCCACCCGCTGTCTCCGGCTCGGCCACGGACCGCGCCCTTCGCGCCCCTCGCGCTGTACGCGCCTCGGTCTCAGCGCGCACGGGTGCCGTCGGTGAGGCAGTAGCCGACTCCGTAGACCGTCCGCAGGTAGACCGGCTCCCGGGGAACGGCCTCGATCTTCTTACGGAGGTTCAGGATGTGTACGTCGATGGTGCGCTCGGTGATGTACCGGTTGTCCCCCCGCGTCCGGGCCAGTAGCTGGCGCCGGGTGAAGACCCTTTCCGGGTCGGCGGCCATCGTGGCGAGGACCTCGAACTCACCCGGTGTGCAGGCCACCCGCCGTCCCTCGATCTCCACGGTGCGGCGGACGGGATCGAGGGCGAGGGCACCGATCCGCAGCACCGGGTCGTCCGGCGTGCCGGCGGCTGCCCGCGTCCGCCGGAGCAGGGTGCGGATCCGGGCCATGAGCTCGCGAGGGCTGTACGGCTTGGTCAGGTAGTCGTCGGCACCGAGGTCCAAGCCGAGCAGCAGGTCCTCCTCGGTGCTGCGGGCCGTCAGCATGAGCACCGGCACGTCACTTTCGCGCCGCAGGACGCGGCACACGTCCAGACCGTCGACGACGGGCATCATCACGTCGAGGACCAGCAGGTCGGGCCGGCGGCGGCGCACCTCGTCGAGCGCGGCACGCCCGTCATGGACGAGCTGGGCGATGTAACCCTCACGTTCCAGATAGAGGCGGATCGCCTCGGCCTGCTTGATGTCGTCCTCGGCCACCAGGACACGTGCTCTCATGAAGGTCAGATTAGGCGCCGATATGAAGGCGGACGAGTCTCTGATCGCGTTCTGACAGGATCGTCATAACTGCACTCCATGCTCAGGGGCATGTCGAACTTCTTCAATCGAGCGTGGTCGCGACACCGCCGGAAGACATCCTCTGCCGCACGGCCGGCCCGGGGCCCTGTCCCCCGGGCCGCCGTCCTCACCTCGGCCTGCGCGGCCACACTGGTCCTGGCCGCCTGCGGCGGGGGCGCCGATGAGGCGAAGGACGACGGCCGTGTCGCCTCGATCTCCAGACCGTCGGCGGACGGCGGCGGTGCGGCGCCGAGGAGCGGTGACGGTTCCGACGCGGGCCGCCCTCAGATCCGGCTGGACACCACTTCCGAAGAGATGGGCCGCATGTACGACGCCTGGATCGCCTGTATGAAGAAGAACGGGATGCGCAACAAGGGGGAGGACAAGCCGGACTCTCCCTGGGTCGTGAAGTGCCAGGGCAAGGAACCCCTCCAGCCGGCCGAACTGGACCCGGCCCGGAATCCGGACTTCATGGACGACTCACGGGCCATGGTGCAGTGCATGAACAAGCACGGATTCGAGAGCGTGCTCGTGGACGAGGGCTGGGGTCTGAAAGACGGGGCCTCGATGAACAAGCCCGGCTACGAAACGTTCAAGACGGACTGCCAGACGGAGGCCTTCGGTGGCAAGTGACGGCACCGACGCCCCCCGGCCACCGCGGCGACGGCGCGCGGAGGACTCCGGGAAGTCCCGTCCGCGGCGCGGACGGCGTGTGGTCATCGGGGTCGTGGCACTGACGGTCGTCACGGCCGGCGCGATGGGCGTGGCCGCGTGGCAGAACCACGCGGAGAGCCCGGAGACGGCGCGCAGCGACACGCAGAGCTCGATCGCCACCGTGACCCGAGCCGACCTGTCCAACACCCAGACGCTGAAGGGCACCCTGGGGTACAGCCGGACGACGACGCTGAAAGGCGGCAAGGCCGGCCTGATCACCTGGCTCCCGTCCACGGGGACCACGGTGAAGCGGGGCAAGCCGCTGTACCGGGTCGACAACGTTCCGGTGCCCGTCTTCTACGGCGACACGCCGCTCTACCGGACCCTGTCGGCCCGAGGGACCACCGGGCCGGACGTGAAGACGGTGGCCGACAACCTTCGCGAACTCGGCTACGACACGGGCTCCCAGCCCCCGGTGGGAACGTGGGTCACCCCACAACCCGTCACAGCGGACGAGAGGGATGCCGGGCAGGGGGCCGACGCCCCGCCGGGCGGAACCGGCACGACGACCGACGGTCCGACCGACCGCGCCGGCGCGCCGACCGGAGGGCCGGACACCGGTACCGGTCAGGGCCCCTCGGCCGATGACGCTCCCTCCACCCCGGCGCCCGTCCAGGTCAAGAGCGGCGACGGGGTCCTGACCAGCAGCCTCATCGCCGCGATCAAGCGCTGGCAGACCTCGGCCGGTATGCCTTCCACCGGCGTGCTGCGTGTCGGCGACGTCTCGGTTCTGTCCGGTGCCGTACGGATCAGCGGCGTACAGGCCCAGCTCGCCGACCCGGCCGACGGGACCCTGATGGCGGTCACCTCCACCAAGAAGTCGGTGACCGTCGCCGTGGATCCGACCCAGGTGGGCTCGATGAAGCGGGGCGACCGGGTGACGGTGGACCTGCCCGACAGCTCGACGGCCGAGGGCACCATCGACGCCATCAGCGCCAACGTCCAACTCAGCGAGGGAGGAGCCGGCGACGGCAGCGGCGGCGGCCCCGGCGAGCCTCAGCTGAACGTCAGTATCTCGCTGCGCGACACCGCAGCGGTCCGTGCCCTGAACTCCGCCCCGGTGGATGTGCGGTTCACCTCGGAGACCCGCAAGGGAGTACTGACCGTACCCGTCGGCGCGCTGCTGGCGCTGAGCGAGGGTGGCTACTCGGTCCAGTTGCCGGACGGCGAACTGGTCGCGGTGAAGACCGGGATGTTCTCCAAGGGCATGGTGGAGGTCAGCGGTGAAGGCATCGGTGAGGGCACCAAGGTGGTGACGACCTCATGAGTGCCGATCCGGTGCTTGCGGTCCGTGGAGCGAGCATGGTGTATCCCGGCGGGGTCACGGCGCTCGACGACGTCTCGCTCATCGTCGAGCAGGGCGAACTGCTCGGGATCGTCGGCCCGTCCGGTTCCGGGAAGTCGACGCTGCTGAACATCATGGGCACGCTGGACCGGCCGACCGGCGGCACCGTGGAGATCGCCGGCCAGAACGTCGCGGGACTCTCCGACCGCAGACTGTCCGCACTGCGGGGCCGGCAGCTCGGTTTCGTCTTCCAGCAGTTCCACCTCACGGAGGGGCTGACCGCTGCCGAGAACGTCGCCACCGGTCTGCTGTACGCCGGGGTACCGCGCAACCAGCGCCGCCCCCTGGCCTTGAAGGCGCTGGAGCGGGTGGGGCTGGGACGCCGCGCACGGCACCTGCCGCACCAGCTGTCCGGCGGTGAGCGGCAGCGGGTGGCCATCGCCCGTGCGCTCGTCAACCGGCCGGTCCTGGTCCTCGCGGACGAGCCGACGGGCGCACTGGACACCGCCAACAGCATCGCGGTGCTCGATCTGCTGACCTCGCTGAACCGTGAGGGGACCACCATCGTGGTCATCACCCACGACCGGGACATCGCCGCCCAACTGCCGCGCTGCGTCGAGGTCCGTGACGGCCGCATTCTCTCGGATACCCACACGTACACCCGTACGGAGCACCCCTCATGACCGTCGCACCTACGTGGACCGCCGGCCGGAGCAGCGCCGACGGTGTCGCCGACAGCAGCCCGGTGCGGTTGTCGCCGCTGGACATCCTGGGCCTGGGCCTCCTGGGCGTCCGGACCAGGAAGATGAGGGCGGTCCTGTCCGCTCTCGGCATCTCGATCGGCATCGCCACCCTGATCGTGGTCACCGGCATTCCGGCGTCCAGCCAGAAGGCCCTGATGGCCGAGCTGTCCGCCATGGGCACCAACATGCTCCAAGCCGTGCCGGCCCGCCAGGACCCACCTGTGCTGCTGCCGCCGGAATCGGTGGACATGGCCGCCCGGATCGGTCCGGTCTCGGTGGCCAGCGGGGTGGCCAACACCCATGCCGAGGTCTATCGCAACGACCTGGCCGGCGCCGACGACTACATGGGCATAACCGTCCTGGCGAGCAAGAACAATCTGCTTCAGGCGATCAACGGCACGATGCGGTCGGGTCGGTTCCTCAGCGCGGACAACGAGAGGTTCCCCACCGCCGTCCTCGGCTCGGCCGCTGCCACCCACCTCGGCATCCCGAAGGTCACCCCCGGCGGGTCCGCTCCACAGATCTACATCGACCGCCAGTGGTTCACGGTGATCGGTGTCCTGGAGAAGACCCCGCTGTCGCCGGACATCGACCGCTCGGTCCTGGTCGGCTGGAGCGCCGCCGGCACCCTGCTGAAGTTCGACGGCCACCCCACCGTCATCTACCTCAAGGCCACGGAATCCGAGATGGAGGCCGTACGCGCCGTGCTCCCCGCGACCATCAACCCCGCACTTCCCGGGGTGGTGCAGATCAGCCGCCCGTCCGACGCACTGGCGGCGAAACGCGCCACCGAGAGCACCTTCTCCTCGCTCTTCCTCGGACTCGCCGGGGTCGCCCTCCTCGTCGGCGGTATCGGAGTGGCCAACACCATGGTCATCTCCGTCCTGGAACGCCGCCGCGAGATCGGGCTACGCCGTGCCCTGGGTGCCAGCCGCGGCCAGATACGCGGTCAGTTCCTCACCGAATCCGTCGTCCTGTCGGGGCTCGGAGGTCTGGTCGGCACCGTGCTCGGCGCTCTGGCCACCGTCGGCTACGCCGCCCACGAGGGCTGGCAGCCGGTCGTCCCCCTCGGTTCGGCGATCGCCGGGCTGGTCGGCGCGGTCGTGATCGGCATGCTCGCCGGCGTCTACCCGTCCGTCCGCGCCGCCCGCCTGTCCCCCATCGAGGCCCTGTCGACGAGCTGAGGGGTGTCCCGCACGTCCCGGAGGATCGGCGCGCGGCGCCGGACGCGGGGTGTCGCACGGCGGAGGGACGTCCGCGTACGGGATGTGCGGGGACGCTCCGGCAACCCGGCGGGGTGCCGTAGCCGCCGTGCGCCCGCCGGGATGCGGGAGTGGGAACGGCGCCGGCCCGCGTCCGGCGAGGGTTCCGCGGCCTCCGCCGGAAGGCGGCCCGTCCCCCGGCCGCACCGAAACCGGGCAGGCCCGGCCCCGGCCGGGCCTGCCCGGCATCCGGTACCGGTCCCGCGTCCCGGGCGTCGGCAGGACCGCGTCGCATCGGCCAGGGCGCACACCGCGGCGGGGTGGAGCGTCGCGCTCAGAACAGCTTGCCGGGGTTGAGGAGGCCGAGCGGGTCGAAGGCCGCCTTGATGGCGCGCTGCAACTCCAGTCCCACCGGACCCAGTTCGCGGTCGAGCCACTCCTTCTTCAGCACGCCGACCCCGTGTTCGCCGGTGATGGTGCCGCCGAGCTCGAGACCCAGCGCCATGATCGCGTCGAAGGACGCCCGGGCCCGGCGGGACTCGTCCGCGTCGGTGTGGTCGAAGCAGACGACGGGGTGGGTGTTCCCGTCGCCCGCGTGGGCGCAGACCCCGATCGTCAGGTCGAACTTCTCGGCGATGGCGGCGGTGCCCTCCAGCATCGCGCCCAACTTCGACCGCGGTACGCACACATCGTCGATCATCGTGGCGGACTTGACCCTCTCCATGGCCGGCAGCGACAGCCGACGGGCCTGGAGCAGGAGTTCGGACTCGGCCACGTCGTCGGCGGGTACCACCTCGGTGGCGCCCATGGCGACGCACAGCTCCCCGACGGCGGCGAGGTCGGCCGCCGGGTCGGGCGTGTCGAAGGCGCAGAGCAGCAGTGCCTCGGTGGACTCGGGCAGGCCCATGGCGGCCATCGCGTTGACGGCGCGCACGGTCGTACGGTCCATCAGTTCGAGGAGCGACGGGGTGTGTCCCTGCTCCATGATCCCGCACACGGCGTCGCAGGCCGCTGATGCGGAGGGGAACTCGGCCGCGAGCACGAGCTGTTGCGGAGGCTGCGGCCGCAGGGCGAGGACCGCCTGGACGACGATGCCGAGACTGCCTTCCGACCCCACGAAGAGCCGGGTGAGGTCGTATCCGGCGACGCCCTTGGCGGTGCGCCGGCCGGTACTGAGCAGCCGGCCGTCGGCCAGGACGACCTCCAGGCCGAGGACGTACTCGGCGGTGACGCCGTACTTCACACAGCACAGGCCGCCGGCCGCGGTCCCGATGTTGCCGCCGATGGTGCACATCTCCCAGCTGGACGGGTCCGGCGGGTAGTACAGCCCGTGCTCGCCGACGGCGCGCGACAGCGTGGCGTTGACGACACCCGGTTCGACGACCGCGATCCGGTCGACCGGGCTGATCTCCAGGATCCGGTCCATCTTCACCAGGGAGAGCACGATGCAGCCGTCGGTGGCGTTCGCGCCGCCGGACAGACCCGTCCGGGCCCCCTGGGGCACCACGGGAACCCGCAGGGCGGTGGCGGTCCGCATGACGTGCTGGACCTCCTCGACCGTGCGCGGGAGCACCACGACGGCGGGGGCACCGGCATCGCAGAAGCTCGCCATGTCGTGGGCGTACGAGGCGGTGATGTCCGCGTCGGTGATGAGCGCCTCGGCCGGAAGACCTGCCCGCAGTTGTTCGAGGAGTGAGTCCATGATCCAAGCCTGACACCCGGGGCCAATGGTGTGAACCCGTCTACGCCGATGGGCGCAGAGCGCGATGTGCTCTTCATACTGACGCAGAGTGATGGCCATGGATGCCAAGCCGCAGCAGAATCCGGAGCCGCTCTCCTCCACCCTGCCGCCGGAGGGCGCGACGTCCGTCCCACCTCCTCCCCCGGCCCTGCGCACCACGCTGCGCAGGGCGGCGTTCGGTGCCGTCGCGGGCGCCGTCCTCGTGGCCGGCGCGGTCGTCGCCGTGCCGGACGAGGAGGTGAGGACGGCACCGCCCGCGCCGGGGCCGGTGGCGCGCGCCGAGGCCGCGGCGGCGGCCGGCTCCCCGGCCTCCCTGTCCGACCTCACCGCGCTGATCGGCGACCGGCAGAAGTGGGTCGAGACGCATCCGTCCGACGCCCCCTCCTGGGCGGTGCTCGGTACGGCGTATGTGGAGTGGGGCCGCCGCTCCGCGGACGCGGCGTACTACACACGGGCGGAGCGGGCACTGCAGCGCTCGCTGGCCGCGCAGCCCGGTGAGCGCGGCAACACGCAGGCGTGGGTGGGGCTGGGCGCGCTCGCCAACGCCCGGCACGACTACCTCGCGGCGAAGAAGTGGGGCGAGACGGTGCGCGCCCGGCAGCCGAAGGACTGGACGGCCTACCCGGTCCTGATCGACGCGTACAACGGCCTCGGCGAGTACGAGTCCGCGGGGAAGGCCACCGAGAGGTTCGGGGCGCTACGCAAGGGTGCTCCCTCGCTGGCCAGGACGTCCGACATGTACCGCAACCAGGGCTGGCGCGAGGACGCCCTGGCCACTGCCCAGGAGGCGGCGGACCGCGCCACGGGCCCTGCCGAGAAGGCGGCGGCGCTGCACCGGCTGGGTGACCTGGCCTGGGAGCGCGGCGAACCCGCGGAGGCCCTCGCCCAGTACGAGGCCGCCCTGCGCACCGACCGGGGCCACCTCGCCTCCCGGGCCGGGAGGGCCCGCGCCCTGGCCGCACTGGACCGCACGGACGAGGCACTGGCCGACTACCGGACGGTCACCGTGAAGCTGCCCCTGCCGGAGTACGTCCTGGAACTGGGTGAGCTGTACGAGTCCATGGACCTGGACGGCGACGCCCGCACCCAGTACGCGCACCTGCGCCGGCTCCTCGACAGGGCGAGGTCGGCCGGGGTGAACGAGTCCGTGCTGGAGGCCCGTTACGAGGCCGACCACGGCGACCCGGAGGCGGCGGTGGAGCTGATGCGCACGGAGTGGTCCTCGCTGCGCCGCAGTTCGGCGGTCTCGGACGCGCTGGGCTGGGCACTGCACCGGGCGGGCCGGTCCGAGGAGGCCGTGCAGTACGCGGAGCGGGCGGTGGAGACCGGGGAACGGAACGCCTCGTACGCGTATCACCTGGGAGTGATCGAGAGCAGCCTCGGGCAGGACGGGCCGGCCCGCGGGCATCTGGAGGAGGCGCTCCGGACCAACCCGGAGTTCTCCCCGCTGGCCGCCCCCCTGGCCCGGGAGGCCCTGGAGGAGCTGGGCGAACCGGCGCCCGGCGGCCCGGCGGAGCTGAGCGAACCGGAACCGGAGCCGGAGCCGGTTCCGTCGGCTTCCTCCTCGCCCTCCGCGGCGCCGGGGACCGGGCCGGCCCCGGAACGGGGGGCGGGCTCCGGTGGGGGTGGCGAGCCGAAGCGGCCGGCCCCTTCGGCGGCCTCGTGACGACGGCGCCCGGAACGGGACCTCCACGACGGGAGGGCCTGTTCCGGGCACGAGCCGCGGTGTCCTACAGGTTGCCGCGCTTCTCCTGCTCGCGCTCGATCGCCTCGAACAGGGCCTTGAAGTTGCCCTTCCCGAAGCCCATCGAGCCGTGCCGCTCGATCATCTCGAAGAAGACCGTCGGCCGGTCCTGGACCGGCTTGGTGAAGATCTGCAGCAGGTAGCCGTCCTCGTCGCGGTCGACCAGGATCTTCAGCTCGCGCAGGGTCTCCACGGGCACGCGGGTCTCGCCCGCCCACTCGCCGAGCGTGTCGTAGTACGAGTCCGGAGTGTCGAGGAACTGCACGCCGGCCGCCCGCATCGCCTTCACGGAGGCGACGATGTCGTTGGTGGCGAGCGCGATGTGCTGGACTCCCGCGCCGCCGTAGAACTCCAGGTACTCGTCGATCTGCGACTTCTTCTTCGCGATCGCCGGCTCGTTGATCGGGAACTTCACCTTCAGGGTGCCGTCGGCGACGACCTTCGACATGAGGGCGGAGTACTCGGTGGCGATGTCGTCACCCACGAACTCCTTCATGTTGGTGAAGCCCATGACCTTGTTGTAGAAGGACACCCACTCGTTCATCCGGCCGAGTTCGACGTTGCCGACACAGTGGTCGACGGCCTGGAAGGTGCGCTTGGGGGCCGGCTCCACGAGGGGCTCGGCGGCCTGGTAGCCGGGCAGGTACGGGCCGTCGTAGGCGCCGCGCTCGACCAGGGTGTGGCGGGTCTTCCCGTACGTGGCGATGGCGGCCAGGACGACCGTGCCGTGCTCGTCCTCGACCTCGTAGGGCGCGGTGATGCCCTTCGCGCCGTGCTCGACCGCGTACGCGTACGCCGCCCGGGCGTCGGGGACCTCGATGGCGAGGTCGACCACACCGTCGCCGTGGGCGTGCACGTGGTCGGACAGGAAGGTGCCCCACTCGGTGGACGGCTTGATGACGGAGGTCAGGACGAACCGGGCCGAGCCGTTGGTCAGGACGTAACTCGCGGTCTCGCGGCTGCCGTTCTCCGGTCCGGAGTAGGCGACGAGCTTCATGCCGAAGGCGGTCGAGTAGTAGTGCGCCGCCTGCTTGGCGTTCCCCACGGCGAAGACCACCGCGTCCATTCCCTTGACCGGGAAGGGGTCGGCCTGCCGGGCGGTGTCAGGGGCGGCGTGCAGAGTCTCAGTCATACGGGAAGGGTCCCGTCGCTTCGCAAGGTGCGCAACAGTTAGCGAAATCATTGGTCAGACTGCCCAGTGGATAGCCAGGATGGGCGGACTATCTGTACAGGATGACCACCGGGAGACGTGTCATGGCGATCGATCATCTGGACGGCCGGCTCATCGTGCTGCTGGCCCGCGAGCCCCGCATCGGGGTGCTGGAGGCCTCCCGGCGGCTCGGCGTGGCTCGCGGCACCGTGCAGGCACGACTGGACCGCCTGCAGACGAACGGCGTCATCCGCGGCTTCGGGCCGGACGTCGACCCGGCGGCCCTCGGCTACCCCGTCACCGCCTTCGCCACCCTGGAGATCAAGCAGGGACAGGGTGCGGACGTGCGGGCCCATCTGCGGGGGGTGCCCGAGGTCCTGGAGATGCACACCACGACCGGGCACGGCGACATGCTCTGCCGGCTGGTGGCCCGCTCCAACGCGGACCTGCAGCGGGTGATCGACCGCGTCGTCGGCTTCGAGGGGATCATGCGGGCCTCCACGGCGATCGTGATGGAGAACCCCGTACCGCTGCGCGTCATCCCGCTCGTGGAGCAGGCGGCGGAGGACGCCGGCTGAACAGGGCGGGCCCGCGCGGACGGCTCACCCCGCACGGGCCTCCGGCCCCTCCGGAGCAGACTTACAAAGGAAACGCTGCAAAAAAAGCGTTGCAAAGCAGTCTTTGCAACCTTACGGTTGCTCCATGCCGCCGAACGAGCCCGAGCACCGCCCGTCCCCGTACGCCGACGACCCCGCGATGCACCAGGTCGACGCCCGCACCCTGCGCGGCCTCGCCCACCCCCTGCGCATGCGGCTGCTGAACGCCCTCCGGGAGTTCGGCCCCGCCACCGCCTCCGGGCTCGCCGACCGCCTCGGCGAGTCCAGCGGGGCCACCAGCTACCACCTGCGCCAGCTCGCGGCCTACGGCTTCGTCGAGGACGACCCGGAGCGCGGCAAGGGACGCGAGCGGTGGTGGAAGGCCGCTCACACCGGGACCGTCTTCGGGCCCGCGGTCACCTTCACCCATCACGCGGACCCCGAGGTGCGAGGCGCCATAGGGGTGGTGCTCCACGAGGTCGCGACCACCCACGCCCAGGAGCTGAACACCTGGCTCGGCACCATGCACGAGTGGCCCGAGGAATGGCAGCGCGCGATGGACATCAGCGACTTCAAGCTGCGCCTCACCCCGGAACTCGCCCTGGAGCTCTCGGACAAGGTGCACGCGTTGGTGAACAGCTACCGGGACCGCGTACCGGAGGACGCCGAGGGTTCGGGCGTCGTCCGTACCCACCTGCACATGTTCCCGCGCCCGACCGACTGAGGGGACCACCGCCATGCACTGCGACATCCACTACACGCTGCACCGCCACCGCACCGCCGAACTCATGGCCGTGGCCGCCCGTCTCCGGCCGCGGCGTCCCGCACTGCGTCACCGTGCGGGCTGGCTGATGGTCGACCTCGGACTGCGACTGGTCCAGTCCCGCCCGGCCCCTGCCTGCTCGGCGCGGACGGCCTGACGATGGACGGGGGGACAGCGGCCTGGAACCGCATCCCGCTCGCCGCCGTCCTCACCGCCCACTCCGTATCCACGGCGGGCACGTCGCTCACCCTCATCGGGGTGCCGTGGTTCGTCCTGGAGACGACGGGCAGCGCGGGGCGCGCCGGCGTCGTCGCCTTCTGCGCGACGCTGCCCATCGTGGTCGCCGCGCTGGCCGGCGGTCCGGTCATCGACCGGATCGGCCGGCGGCGGGTGGCCGTCGCCTCCGACACGGTGTGCGGCGCGGCCGTCGCCGCCGTCCCGCTCCTGCATCACGCGGGTGTGCTCGACTTCTGGATGCTGTGCGCCCTGATGGCGCTGAACGGGCTGGCCCACACCCCCGGCAACACGGCCCGCTACGTCCTCGTACCCGATCTGGCCGAGCACGCCGGCACCACCCTGGCCCGTGCCGCCAGCCTCTTCGACGCCGTCTCACGGGGCGCCCGCATGGTCGGCGCGGCCCTGGCCGGCGTGCTCATCGCCGCGGTCGGCGCGGAGACCGTCCTGCTCCTGGACGCTGCCACGTTCGCCGTGTCCGCGCTGCTCGTCGCGGCGGGCGTACGGGGGGTACACGCGGCCGAGCCCGACAGGACCGCGGCCCCCGTCTCACCGGGCGTCTACGGCAGCGAACTCCGCGAGGGCTATGCCTACCTGCTGCGCCACCGGCTCCTGCTCCACGTGGTCCTCATGGTCATGTTCATGAACGGTACCGACCAGGGCTGGAACGCCGTCCTGCTGCCCGTGCACACCGAGGGCGAACTCGGCGGCGCCACCGATCTGGGGCTGCTCACCGCCGTGTTCGGGGCGGGCGGGCTGACCGGCGCGCTGCTGTACGGGGCCGTGGGGCACCGCTTCCCACGGCGCACCGTGTTCACCGTGTGCGTGGTGCTGTGCGGGGCGCCGAGGTTCCTGGTCGCGGCGGTGACGGGCACGACACTGCCGCTCGCCGTCACGATGGCGCTCAGCGGCGTGGCGGTCGGCATGCTCAACCCGATCCTGACGACGGTGACGTACGAACGTGTCCCCGAGGAACTGCGCAGCCGCGTCTCCGGGGCACTCACCGCGGGCTGCGAGCTCGCCATGCCCGTGGGCGGGCTCGCAGCGGGTCTGCTGGTGGAGGCCGTCGGGGTGAGGGGCGCGCTGGCGGTGATGGGCGGGGTGTACCTGCTGGCGACGCTGAGCCCCCTGGTGTTCCCCGCCTGGCGCACCATGGAGAAGGACGAGCCAAAGCTGCACGGGCCGGGGGACGCGCTCAGCAGCTCGGGGTCTTCCCGCCCTGTTCCAGGGCCTTCAGCGACGACACGGCGCCCTTCAGCGTCGTGACGGGGATCAGCCGCAGGCCGGCGGGCTTCTCCGCCCGGGCCTCCTTGCACTCGGCCTCGGGCACCAGGAAGACGGTCGCCCCGTCGCGCCGGGCCGCCTGCGTCTTCAGGGAGACGCCTCCGACCGCCCCGACCGTGCCGTCGGCCTCGATCGTGCCCGTCCCGGCGACGGTGCGGCCGCCGGTCAGATCACCGCCGGAGCCGTCCCCGGCCAGCTTGTCGATGATGCCCAGCGAGAAGAAGAGTCCTGCGCTGGGGCCGCCGACGTCGGCGAGGTGCAGCGTGATGTCCACCGAACCGGGGGCCTTGCCGAGATAGTTCAGGGCCGCGTCGACGGCGACGTTCTGCGACTTCCTCATGTCCTGGAGGTTGTGCTGCTCGATCTCCTTCTCGGAGCCGCCCGTCGGATACACCGAGTCCCGCGGCAGGACCGCGCGGTCCGTCCTGAACCAACCGTCGACCACGTCCCCGATCCCGACATCGGCCTTCGGGCCGGTCGCGAGGATGGTCGTCATCAGCAGCTCACCCTCGGTGGTGCGGGTCGGCGTGCCGTCGATCGTGATGACCTGCCTGCCCTTGTCCTCCCCCAGGACGTTCGCGGTCGTCCCGGGCTGCGCCAGTGTGAACGGCAGCGGTGCGAAGGCGGCCGTGCCGAACAGCGCGAGGACGGGCAGCGCGCAGAGGGCGAGGACGCGGGGGCGCGAGAGACGAGTGACCACCCGCCCAATCTATCCGCCACCGGCCGGTCCCCCACCCACCGGTGCGGATGCCAGGGCTCCGGGACCGGGAGCCCGGGGCCTCGGGGCCGGGGCCTGCGTGTGGCCGTCCCCCGCCCGCCCGGTTCCGCGCCACGCCGTGGTGGGGCGGGGTTACCGCAGCGCGTCCGCGACCTCGCGGGCCGCGTCGAGCACCCGGGGCCCGACCCGCTCCGGCACCGCGTCCGCGAGCATCACCACGCCCACGCTGCCCTCCACACCGGACACCCCGACCAGTGGCGCCGCCGCCCCGCAGGCGCCGGCTTCGAGCTCACCGTGGGTGAGGGTGTAGCCCGGGTGGTCGGCGACCGTCTTCTGCCGTGCGGTGAGGATGGCCCGGCCGGCGGCGCCCCTGTCCAGGGCGTGCCGGAAGCCGGCCCGGTAGGCCACGTGGTAATCGGTCCAGGTCGGTTCGACGACGGCGACCGCGAGCGCGTCGGCCCCGTCGACCAGCGTGAGGTGGGCGGTGGCCCCTATGTCCTCGGCCAGGGAACGCAGCGCGGGCAGTGCCGCCTCCCTGACGAGCGGGTGCACCTGGCGGCCCAGGCGCAGCACACCCAGGCCGACCCTCGCCCTGCCGCCCAGGTCGCGCCGGACGAGGGCGTGTTGCTCCAAGGTGGCGAGCAGTCGGTAGACCACGGTGCGGTTGACGCCGAGTTTGTTCGACAACTCGGTGACGGTCAGGCCGTGATCGGTATCGGCGAGCAGTTTGAGGACACGCAGTCCCCGGTCGAGCGTCTGCGAGGTCTCCGCGGTCACGACGCCCTCTCCCTCGTTGGTGAGCGGGGCGGTTCTCTCTCCGGCAGTGCCGACGCCGGTCCCGTCGACGGCGCGCCGAGAGGCCGCCGACTGGCCATGGCACCGGCTGTGCTCCGCGGCAACATCGCCACGGCGCGTTCATGTTTCCGGGACATTAGCGAGCGGGTCCGCTCAGCGGAAGACCTCGTCCAGAATCCGGTCCGCCCGTGTAACGCCTCCGCATAACCGCCGGTCAACGCGAAACCGTCCGGAACGCGAACATCTACGCGCGTTCATGTCGGGTGACGCACTCGCGACGCTCCGTACACCGATGTGAACGATTGTTAACCGAGCGTGAATAATTGTTGCAGAAACTTCTGCCGCACAGGCACCGCACGCCCCCGCGAGCGCCCGCGCGCCCCCCGGTCCGGGAACGCTGAACGTCCGTCCGGGGAGCGCCGAACGCCCCGCCGGGACACCGGCCAGGCCCGTCCCGTACAGGGGACCACCACCGGGCCGGAACGTTCCGGCCCGGGCACGGAAACGCCAACGGGCCCGGCACGGCGCGTACTTCGCCGTACCGGGCCCGCCTTCCTCCTCAGCGGGACCCGCTCACCGCATCCGGGTGGCCCACTCCTGCACCTTCTTGATCCGGTCCTGGATCTGGCCGGCCGTCGCCTCCGCGCTCGGCGGACCGCCGCACACCCGCCGCAACTCGGTGTGGATCACCCCGTGCGGCTTGCCGCTCTGATGCGTGTACGCCGACACCATCGTGTTGAGTTGCTTGCGCAGACCCAGCAGCTGTTTGTGGGTGACCACGGGCCTGCCTTCGGCCGGCTTCTCCAGGAGATCGGCCTCCGAGGCCGGCTTCTGGCGGCTGTGCGCGATCTGCCGGGTCTGGCGCTTCTGGAGCAGCAGCTGCACCTGGTCGGGTTCGAGCAGCCCCGGGATCCCCAGGTAGTCCTGCTCCTCCTCGCTGCCCGGGTGCGCCTGCATGCCGAACTCGGCACCGTCGTACAGCACCCGGTCGAAGACCGCGTCGGACTCCAGCGCCTCGAAGGGCAGCTGCTCCTCGGTCTCCTCGTCCTCCAGCTTCTCCGCGTCCGCGAGGAGCTGGTCCTCCTCGGCGAAGGGGTTCTCCTCCTCGCTCCCCTTCTTGGGCTTGTCGAGCACGTGGTCGCGCTCGACCTCCATCTCGTTCGCGAAGTCCAGCAGCATAGGGATGGTCGGCAGGAAGACCGAGGCGGTCTCGCCGCGCCGCCGCGACCGGACGAAACGGCCGACCGCCTGCGCGAAGAAGAGCGGCGTGGAGATGGTGGTGGCGTACACGCCGACCGCGAGACGCGGTACGTCGACACCCTCGGACACCATCCTGACCGCGACCATCCAGCGTGAACCGTCCTGGCTGAACTGGTCGATCTTCTTCGAGGCGGCCTTCTCGTCGGAGAGGACGACGGTGGGCCGGTCGCCGGTGATCTTCTTCAGGAGCTTGGCGTACTCACGGGCCGACTCCTGGTCCGTGGCGATGACCAGACCGCCCGCGTCGGGGATGCCCTTGCGCACCTCGGTCAGCCGCTTGTCGGCGGCCGCCAGGACGTTGGGGATCCAGTCACCGTTGGGCGAGAGTGCGGTGCGCCAGGCCTGCCCGATGGCGTCCTTGCTCATCGGCTCACCGAGCCGTGCGGCGATCTCGTCCCCGGCCTTGGTACGCCAGCGCATGTTCCCGCTGTAACTGAGGAAGATCACGGGGCGGACGACACCGTCGGCGAGCGCGTTGCCGTAGCCGTACGTGTAGTCGGCCGAGGACCGCCGGATGCCGTCGTTGCCCTCCTCGTACGCCACGAAGGGGATCGGGTTGGTGTCCGAGCGGAACGGCGTGCCGGTGAGGGCGAGCCGCCGGGTCGCCGGGTCGAACGCCTCCTGGCACGCCTCTCCCCAGGACTTCGAGTCACCGGCGTGGTGGATCTCGTCGAGGATCACGAGCGTCTTGCGCTGCTCGCACCGGTTGCGGTGCAGCATCGGGCGGACGCCGACACCCGCGTAGGTGATCGCGACCCCGTGGTACTCCTTGCTCACGGGCCCGGCGCTGTAGTCCGGGTCCAGCTTGATGCCTATGCGGGCCGCCGCCTCCGCCCACTGCTTCTTGAGGTGCTCGGTGGGCGCCACGACGGTGATCTGCTGCACCACGTGGTGGTGCAGCAGCCATGAGGCGAGGGTCAACGCGAAGGTGGTCTTCCCGGCGCCGGGCGTCGCCACGGCGAGGAAGTCGCGCGGCTGCTCCTGGACGTACTTCTCCATGGCACCCTGCTGCCAGGCGCGCAGCTTCCCGGCCGTCCCCCAGGGGGCGCGGCCGGGAAAGGCGGGTGAGAGGTGGTGGGAGGCGGTAGTAGTCACGGTCTCCGGTTCGGGGCACTCGGGTACGTGGTCGGCTGTCCGTACCGGCCGGGACCGGCCCGTACGCGATACGACAACCGGGCCACCCTACCGGCGGGTGGGGCGAGGACATCTCGCCCCACGGCCCGGCCCGCTCGATTGCGACAGCCGTCACACCGGGTCGGCCACCGGGGCGGTCACCGGGTCGCGGGGCACCTGCGGAACGGCGTGCACCTCGTCCGCCTCCCCGGTCGCCACCGCGACGACCAGGCCTTCCACGCCGGTCGCTGTCCGGGCGCGGGCCCGCCCCGTGTATCGCCGGGAAGGTCACGCACGGCAGCCGGCCAGTCCCCGGCCGCCGTCGAGGAGCGGACGGTGGATCGCCGTGGACCGCGGGTGGGCTGCCGCCGGCCCTCAGATCCGGTTACGGCTGCTCGCCGAAGACTCCCTCACGGGGTCCGCACTCTGGTCGCCACCCACACACCCACCAGGGCCACCACCGCCATCGGCAGGAACACGGCCGCGAACGCCCCCGGGTGCGCGCCGGCGGTCCCGACGCCCACCGCCCCGTGCACGGCCGCGCCGACCTCGCCCCCGCCGAGCGCGGCGAACGCCGCACCACCACCGGTGAGCAGCAGGACGTTGGCCAGCCCGTCCGAGATCTGGAGGGCCGCGGAGTTGCCGCCCGCTTCCTCGGGCGCGGACAGCTTCAGCAGCAGCACGCTCGTCGAGGCGATCACCATCCCCATGCCGAAGCAGCCGACACCCCACACGGCGGCGAGTGTCCACACCGGTACCGCCTCGACCAGCACGGCGGGTGCGGCGGCGATCGACACGGCCACCAGCACCATGCCCGCCACCATGAGGGACTCACGATGCCGCTCCAGGCGCGGCCGGGCGAGCACGTACGAACCGAGCGCCCACGTCAGGCCGCCTGCCGCGAGCGAGAACCCCGCCATCGTGGGGGACAGCCCCCGCTGGGTCACCAGCATCAGCGGGACGAACGACTCGGCCGCGATGAACGAACCGGCCGAGATCCCGCGCAACAGGATCACCGCGGGCAGCCCGCGCGCGGCCCGCACCGTCCCCCGGGGCATCAGGCCGAGCACGGCCGGTACGAGGAGTGCCGTGCCGACCAGGGCGGGCAGCAGCGAGAGCCAGCGCAGTTCCTGCCCGGCGTACTGCAGGAGCCCCGCGCCCAGCGAGATGCCCAGGGCCAGCCTGATGCGCCGCCGGTCGTACGGCTTGGTCCCCGCCACCGCGTCCGCCGGCCCGGCCGCCATCCGCCGGATCGCGGGCAGGGCGAGGCCGAGCGGCAGAAGGATGAGCGCCGGGATGCCCACGAAGACCCAGCGCCACCCGAGGTGCTCGGTCACCGTTCCGGCGGCGAGCGGTCCGACGACGGACGGGACGATCCAGGCCGCCGAGAACGCGGCCATGATCGAGGGCCTGATCCGCTCCGGGTAGGCCCTGCTGATGACGACGTACAGCGCCACGATCACGAGGCCCCCGCCGATGCCCTGGACGGCCCGTCCCAGGATGAACATCACCATGCTGCCCGCCGTACCGGAGACGAGCAGCCCGGCCCCGAAGGCCCCGATCCCGGTGGCGAGCGGAGCGAGCGGCCCGCGCCGGTCGGCCCACTGCCCGGACAGCACCATGGCGAAGAGGCTGGTGGTGAAGTACGCGGAGAACGCGAACGCGTAGAGCGGGATGCCGTGCAGTTCGCGGGCCGCCACGGGCATCGCCGTCCCGACGGCGGTCGCCTCGAAGGCGATCAGCAGCACGACGGAGACGATGCCGATGCTGAGCGCCCGGTACGTACGCCCCAGCACGCCCTCGGTGGGCGGTATGTCGGCTGCGCTGTCTTCGAGAGGGGCCGTGACCTCTGCGTCACGCGGTTCCAGGACACTCATGGACCCCAGAGTAAGGGCCGAAAGGGCAGGTGGACCCTGTCGGTGGAGGGAGTCCGGATCGGGCCTTGGTCGTAGGCCCGCAGACCCGGGCGTGAACGCCGCATGGCAGTCGTGTTGCGGGACGCCCGCCACCCTTGAGCGGCGCGGCGCGGGGCCCGTACGGTCGTCGGCAGAGGGAACGACACACATGGCCGTGTGCCCGAGTGGTCAGGGGCTCGACTGCAACTCGAGTGACACCGGTTCGAATCCGGTCACGGCCTCCATCGGTCCCCGGTCGCCCATGCGGAGTCAGCGGCGGCCCTGAGCGGCAACGGCCGTCCCCGGCATGGGGGCGGCCGTTGCCGTGCGAGCACGCGTCTCCCCAGGCCCGGCGTGCGCGTACCACGTACAGCGTCACGCCGAGCCCGGCGGCGACTGCGCCTCCGGCCCCGCGCCCGTCGTCGGTGGCCGGCTCTTCGCCGCGACCTGCGTCCGGACCCCGCGAGAGGTCCTGCTTCTCGACCACGCAGCCGACGGCCCGGTCGACTGCAACGCCGGGCCGGCGAGGGTTGTCCCGCAATTCCCGGTTGATCGGCGTGCGGCGTCGGACGCCGTGCCTCGCGCGGCCCAGGGCGCCCACGTACGGGATGTATGTGGACGTTTCCGCAATGCGGCGAGGTGCCGTAGCTGTCGTCGCGCCTCCTCCGGGAATGTCGGGACGGCCCGCGGGCTTCTCCGGTGGTACCTATCCCGTCTCCGGTGGTACCTATCCCGTGCTACGGAACCGCAGGCAGCACGCGTGTCCGGTCAGCGGGTCACGCGGGGTCCAGAGAAGGCTGAGCCTCGAGCCCTCCGTCGTCCTCGCAGCCGAGTTGCTTCGCCATGGCCAGGGAAACGGAATGGGCGACGGTCGCGTAGGCGTCCTTCAACCTCGCGGTATCGCCCTCCGGTTCCTCGGGCATCCCCCCGCGCTCGACTTCGATGCCGATGTGGGCAGGCGTGGGACCGGTCAGTTCCCGGCTGCTGCAGGCGAAGCCGACGAAAGCGCCGTCGGGCGCGGTTCCGGCGCCCTCGCCCATCTTCAGGGCGGTGAACTTCGGAGCCGCGGCACCTCCCGGAGCGCTGCCGGACAGACGCCAGGTGATCCGCAGCTCGAAGTCCGCTGTTCCCACCGGGGTGTAGATCCGGCAGACGTCCCCCCGCCCGTCGGCGGACGACGTGAAACTCTCGCTCAACGCCTGGGCCGCTCGGGCGACCGTGTACTCCTTGCCCGACGCCTCGAACCTGGGCGAGCCGGTGATCGTCTCCAGCCCCTTGCCCGCCGCGGCGGAGACCGCGTGCCCGCCGCACAGTTCCGTGGCGGGCACGGACCGTTCACGGGCCTCTGCCGCGTAGTCCTTCTCGTCGTCCGAGCAGCCGGCGGCCCCGAAGACCAGCGAACCGGCCACGGCCGCACCGAGGAGCCCGCCCGGTACGCCTCTACGACTGATCACCATCAGCATCCTTCTGTGTCATCGGCCGTCCCCGGCCTCAGCCGGTTTCCGGATCGTTGCCCTGCTGGTTCTCACGCTGGTTGCCCGTCGTGTAGCCGACCCTCATGGATTCCTTCAGGTCCTGCCCGAAATCGCTGTCCGATGTCACGCCGTTCTGCCGCATGAACTCCTCCATAGGCGATTCGGCCATGCTTTCACCCGCGGAATAGACCTTGGTCTTCTCCTCACGGGTGAGTTCTTCCACCTTCTCCTTGTGCTCGTCCACCGAGTTGTCGGAGATGTCGCCGACCACTTGTCCGATGACCTGTTCCAGAGCGCCGCTGGCGGTGTCCGTCGCCAGCGGGATGAGTACCGCCGCCGTGCCCACAGCCGCCGTCGCGGGCAGGAAGGCGACGCCTGCCGCCACCCCTGCCGCGGCCCCGAACTCGATCCAACCCGACCGCTTGGCCACTGCCTTCTCGTAGTCCTCGTGGGTCTTGAGGTTCGTCGCCTCGACCTGGTCGGCCCGGGACTGGTCGAGCATGCCCTGGACCTCGGCGCCGACGTGGACGGTGTTCCTGGCCGCTCCGGTGTCGATCTTCCCGTCGGGTCCCACCTGGCCTTCGAGCACGCTTCGGGTGTAGACCTGCTCCGCCGTCGAGACCGTCGCGTACGCATCCGGGTGCTGACCGAGGGTGCTGAGGAAGCCCCGGGCGACGCTCCGCCCGTTCTTGTCCTGGGTGTCGGCGAAGTCCAGGTGACCTTCCGGATTCTTTCCCGGCGCGAACGGGCTGTTCGATTCGTTCTTGTCCAGGGCCCAGTTGATGTCGTCGATGTAGCCGGCACCCATGGTGCCGAGGCTGTCCGCCATGGCCTCCTGCTTCTTGAGGAGCCCCGCGTCCGCCCCGTACTTCTCCATGACCTGCTGCATCACCGCGGCGTTGTCGGCGTCGCGCACCACACCCGCGTCGGGGTGGCCGACCGGATAGCCGAGGGTCGCCGCCTCCAGGGCGTGCCCGAGGGCGTCCGGCATGTAGTCGAGCGACGCCTTGAGTTCCTTCTCGTCGAGCGAGTCGACATCGCCCCAGTTCTCCCACTTCTCGTCCCCGAAGAAGTCCAGGTAGTTCTCGACCTTCTGGCCGTCCTTGTCCTTGCCGAGGTCTGCCTTCACACCCGTGTTGACCGTGCCGTCCTCGTTGTACGCGGTCGGCGGGTCGGCGAAGAAGTGCTTCGCGGCGTCCGGGCTGTTGCCGAGGGCTTCCAGCATGGAGACGGTCGGGTCGTAGCCGGAGCCGTTGACGCCCGAGGGGTTGAACGGGTTCTTGAACGAGCTGTTCACCATCTTGTTGTCGGCGAACATGTACGGGTCCTTCTGGTGCAGCTGCGCCACATGCTCGGCGATGGGGTTCAGGAACTTCGCGTCGTAGTTCCCGTACCGCATGATTCCGCCGAGCAGCTGGTAGCCGTAGGGCCCGCCGGTATCGTACTTGGCCAGCGGAATCCGTTCCGTGCCGAGCTTGCGCAGCTCCGGGCCCCACTCGGCGGCGAACGCCTTGTCGTGCGACGCGGTGGCCAGGTTGAGGCCCAGGTTCTTCTGAAGCTCCTGGACGTCCTTCAGACGTTCCTTGTCGAGCTTGCCGTAGTCGTACGTATCCGTGGAAAGCTGGCCGAAGAACGCCAGCGACTTCTCCGGGCCGAGCTTCTCGTAGAAGTTCTTCGCGAACTCCGGTGACTTGCCGTTGTCCTTCAACAGCTCGTTGAGATCCTGGAGTTCGGTGTGCGAGATGTCGCGGCCCTTGGCGGCCAGGGCAGCGGCCCGGGCGGCCTCCTCCTGGTCCATCTTCGTGTACTTCGGCGCGCTGAAGTCCTTGCCCTCGGTGACGTTGGCCTCGAGGGAGTTCCTGAAGGAGACGTCCGTGTCGCCGCAGGTCTCCACGATCTGGTCGATCTTCTTCTGCCAGGCCGCGATGTTCTCCCGTTGCTGGCGCGCGATCTCCGGGTAGTCGGGGTCGTGCGCACGCTGAGCCGCAGGGATGTCCTCCACCGGGTGCAGCGCGGTGACCTTGCCCTTGGCGTCCACGTGGATACCGGCTGCCGGACCCTCGTGGTCCCGGATGTCGATCAGGTCGTCCTTGGCCTTCTTGATGGCCGTGTGGGCTTCCTCGAGGATCTGCTGGACGCCCTTGGCCTCGGCGGCGGCGTCCTTGAACTCCTTGGCCGTCTTGCCGATGAAGCCCCTGGTGACGCCCGCGTTGGCGCCCTCCCACTCGGCCTTGTCCGCCTTGACCTTCATGCCGTCGTCGGCGTCGTCGGCGAGCTGGTCCAAGCTCTTCGCCATGGTCGCCCAGTCGTCGGCCGCCGTCTTCAGCTTGGCCATCGGGGCGTCGACTATGTCCTCGTACGTCAGCATTCCTGTGCTCCCCCGGAAACTACTTCAGGTACTCGTTGAGCTTGGAGACGGATATCAGATCGCCACCGATCTGCACGTCGTCCTTGGCGTGCGCCGCCTTGCTGTAATCCAGGTGATTCGAGATCTGTGCGCAGGCGTCGAGCAGGGTCTTCATGTGCGTGTTCCAGCGATCGTGCACCTTGAGCAGTGCGGAACCGCTGGAGAAGTTGCCGTTCGTCAGCGCGATGGCCGCGTCGAAGGTGGAGGGCCGGGCATGGTCCCCGTCCTTCGACAGCCGGGTGCGCAGCGCGTAGGCGTCATGCCCGATGGCCCCCAGGTTGTCCTGGTTGACGGCGAGGTCGGCGTTCACCGGCCCGGTACCGCCGCCACCGCCCTCCGCCGGGATGCTGTTGAGCCGCATATCGACCCGTTGGGTCGATTCCGCCCGAAGAGCCGCCCATTCTGCGTCGAACGTCACGAATTCCCCCGTACTCGTTCCCGGATACCGCCGAAGCCATCGACTCCGCTTTCAATGACACCCACGCTAGCCGTTCGGTTTCCACCTGTGGACCGCGGGAGCCGCCCACTTTCCGACACCATTCGGATAAACAGGGGGATTCCCGGATACCCTCCCCGTCGACGTCCGTGGTGACCCGTTCCCCCGGGGAGACCGAGTGGGGGCTGCGTCTTCGGCGGCACCGCCCCCGTCACCGTGCGCTCCGCGCCGACCCGCACACCCGAGGACGCGGGTTCACCGCGTCCCGCACACCCGAGGACGCGGGTTCACCCGGCGGAGCCGCCCTGGTGGGGCGGGCCATCGAAGGGCGGAGTAGCCCCGGGGCCGGTGGAGGGACCCGTGGCCGGCGGAGCGTACGGCGGGTACGGGGGCTGTGGCTGCTGCGTCGCGTAGGGAGGCTGATACGGGGGAGCCGCCGGGGCAGCCTCGTTCCGGCGACGAGAGCGAACCACCGCGAACGCCGCCGCGGCCCCGGCGAGCACTGCCGCGCCGATGCCCAGCCCGATCCAGAGGCCGGCGCCGCTGCTCCCGTCGTCAGCGGCCGCGGACGACGAGGCGCCCGGCTGCGCGCTCTCGCCCGACGCCTCCGCTCCACCGGCGGCCTTGGACGGCCCGGCGGACGGCGACGGCGATGCGGCCTCGGCTGCGGCAAGGTCGGGGAGCGGGTACACGTCAGCCGGGCCGGGGTCACCCGGGGTCTTGAGCGCGATACGGGGACGGACGATGCCGTAACCGATGTAGTCGGTGCGCTCCTCACCGTTGATGGCGCCACCAGCGGTGTTGAGCAGCACACGCAGGACTTGGTTGTTTGTCCAGTCCGGATACTTGGACCAGATCAGGGCAGCGGAGGCCGAGGCGACGGCCGAGGCGTCGCTGGTACCGCTCGTTGTGCAGAGTCCCGTTTTCCCGCCGCAAGCATGAACCATGTCCACTCCAGGAGCGGAAAGATCGACCTGAGCTCCGTATTGGGAGGATTCGGCCTTCTTCAGATTCCTATCGACTGCCCCTACGCCCACGACGCCGGGCGTCCCAGCCGGGAATTCCACGGCGTTTCCAGCGTCACCAGTGTTCCCAACAGCGGCAAACACCAGAGAACCTTTTTTGAGAGCGTACCTGACAGCCTCGGACAGCCTCTCCGAACCGGAACTTTTCCCTTGGGAAATGTTGATCACCTTGGCGCCGTGATCTACAGCGAAACGAATACCGGCCGATACGTCGTCATTAAAGTTCTTACTTCCTGTAGCCCCATTCACCTTACCCGTGTCATTCCGCAACCGGATCGGAAGGATTTTAGCCCCCGGAGCAAGACCGAAAGCGCCGTCACCCCCACCGGACTCACCTGTTCCCGCGATGATTCCGGCCATGCCGGTCCCATGGCCGGAATAGTCAACGCTCTCGTCACCGGGAGACTCCGGCGCTAGGTCCTCTCCGCTGCGTACCTGGCCGAGCAAATCCGGATTCGACGCGTCCACGCCGGAGTCGATAACCGCAACGGTGACCCCTGCCCCCGTGCTGAGCGTCCACATGCCTTCGGCCTGCATCACGTCCAGGTGCCACTGGTCAGAACGCACCGAATCGGCGTGCGTCGGCACCTGACCCACCAACAGCATCCCCAGGACAGCGCAAGCAACGGTGCCACTGCGGGCGAACGTCATGCTGATACTCATTGGTTTCCTTTGCCCGGTGCAGCGTGGTCAGTCGATGACTGGCGGGACGATACGCCGACTGCCCTGCTGCCAGGTCTCCTCGTCCTCGACAAGGTAATCCGGTCGCTCACCGTTCTCATCACGGGGAGGCCTGCCGGACCTGGGCGAGCCAAGCGCCGCAGCACGCCCGGCCGAAGCGCTGCCACGGGTGCCCTCGCTCGGCCCGGAACCACGGACAAGTCCCGTCCCTCCTGGCGTGAAAGGCCGAGCACCTGCTCGTCCCTGCGGCTGGGGGCGACTCCCGACCACGCCGCCGGTCTCACCGCTCAAACGACGACCCCCGACGATGCCGTTCTGACCTCCACCGCCACCGCCCATACCTGGGCCGTGCCCCATGGACGCACGGCCGCCATGGGTTCCTTCGTTCCCAATGACATTCCCACGGGGGAGCCCTCCAGTGGGCCGGCCCGTGTTCTGTGCGATCGGACGGCCCCCGGTGATCCCCTCACGAGGGGGTCGTACGGCCTGACCAGGCGGTTGTCCTCCCCCGGAAAGAGGCATGTTCGGACGCGCGATACCTACTTGTTTGGGGCCACCGAGAGAGGGCGTCAGTGCCCGGTTCGCTCCCACTCCGGGGGGCATGCCTCCCACTACCGGAGGAAGGGTGCCGTCGCCCCTCGGCACGACTGGCGCACCTTGCGGATTGGCTGCGGGAATCGACGGGGACTCCGGAAGTGTGGCGACACCGTCAATTTCCATGTCCACCGGTCGCGCTACCACACTGCTCACATTCGAGGGAATGCTCGCTGGCTCAAGCGGCGTGTGCGTACCGCTGCTGGACTGTCTTGCCCCATTCGCCGAGGAACTGTATGCCGCGTAACTGCCGCCCTCTCCCGAGGCACCTCCTCGGGTGTATTCCTGCTCGGAAGAGTCCCTGGCGTCAGCCCTCTCCGGCACGATCGCCCCCGGAGGCGGCGGGAACACCGGCCTCTCCAGGCCGTCCATCTTCTGGGCCGAGAACGAGTACGTCTGAGCCAGTCTTCGCATCTGGGCCGCCGCCTCATGGCGGTTGGCCTCCTGAGTCGCGATCAGCGTCTCGGCCGACTTCCTCGCGACCACCGACGCGTCCGGATCGTTCCTCGCAATGCGCGCAGCTTCGAGATTCGCCTGGGCATCCCCGTGTGTGCGAGGGATCGATGCCTGAGCGGTAGCGATCGCATTCGACGCCTCCGCCAGCCACTTGGACACGCCCGCACTGAAGTCGCCCAGCCGGAGCGTCGCATTGGCCAGATCCGCGCTCCACGTCTGGAACGCGTTCGCCCCTTCGCCCTTCCACTCAACCCGCTGCGGACGGTCCCTCAGCTCCGTAGCGACCTTCCTGATCTCTGCGGCAGCACTCGACAGACGATCCGACGCGCCCTTGACCGCACCGCTGTTGGCCTTGTCCAGCCACGCCAGCATGGCCTCGTGGCTCATGCTCTCGAACGGTGTGCCCTGCCCGGATTCCCTGACATCCATCCCTACCCCCGTCTATCCCCGCGTCATACCGATGATCGTCGTCGCCTCAGGCCGAACCGGTACTCGCCCCCGGCGCCGGCTTCGCCGGCTTGTCCGCCCCAGGCGCGTCAGCACTCTCCTTCGCGCCCTGCGACGGGTCGTACTCACCGCCGTAGTGCTCCTGCGCGTTGTCCGCGATGGCGAGCATGCGCTGCCGGATATCGAGGTCCAGGTTCTCGTACCCCTTGTGGGAAGCGAGCACCGCAATGCTCATTCCCTCGATGGACTCCGAAAGCAACTTGGAGAGCGTCTCCAGCTCGGTGACCACTTTCTGGTACGAGAGAAAGAGATTGGCCGCTTCCGCCCACTGCATCTCACCGCCACCGAACTGGGGCCGCGACAGCGGGTCCTCGCCCAGCTTGGCCGGGCCGGCCGGTGACGTCTTCAGGTCGCGCAGGATCTCGTCGATGTGGTTACGGAACGCTGTGAACGACGACAGTTCCGTCGCGAGTTCCGCAGTCGTGGCGCCCATGGTCGCGAACGACGCCGCCACCCCAAGTCCGGCCTCACTCGGCAGCACAGCACCCTCCCCGTATCCGGCTGGCTACAACGTCTGGCATCACTGTAGTCAGCACCGGTGACACACCGCATCCCCGGCTTGCACGTGCAACGCGGACCACACGTCAGGGCCTGGGGGTTGCCACCGCCGCCTGCGGGCGGATCGGGAGGCGGTTGACCGGGCGGCCCGTCGCCGCGCGGACCGCTGCGGCCACCGCTGCCGGGGACGTGACCACGGGTACCGCCGAGGCGGCCTTGGCGCCGAAGGGGGCGACCACGTCGCGTTCCTCGACCAGTTTGACGATGCGGATGTCCGGAGCGTCCAGGGCCGTCGGGAGTGCGTACCCCGTGAGGTCGGGGTGGCGGATCAGGCCGCGGGCCGTGCGGAGGTTCTCCGTGAGGGCGGCACCGATGCCCTGGGTGACGCCCGCTTCGATACGGGTCGCCAGCTGGGACGGGTTGAGGACCCGGCCGACGTCCTGGGCGACCGCCATGTCGACCACCCGCACCGAGCCGATCTCGATGTCCACGTCGACCACCGCGCGGATCGCGCAGAACGCCAGGCCCACGAAGGCGTCTCCCTGGCCCGATTCGTCCAGGGGTTCGGTCGGGTGGGGGCGGCACTGGGCGGTGGCCCAGAGTTCCTTGCCGTCCATGGCCTCCATGACCGTCGTGGAGAGCACCCCGTCGTACGACGTGATCTTGCCGTCGGCGATCTGGAGGAGCTCGGTGGACATGCCGAACTTGTGGGCCAGCGGCTGAAGAAGCTGGGTGCGGACCATCTTGGCGGCGCGTTCGACGGCGCCGCCGGAGACCCAGGTGTGGCGGCCGTGCGTCGCCGGGCCCGCGGGAGGCTGGTCGGTGTCCACCGCCGCGACGTGGACCTCCTCGATGCCCAGGGTCTCCTGGACGATCTGGCGGGCGAGCGTGGTGAACCCCTGACCGGTCTCGACGGCCGCGCAGATGACCGTGGCGACGCCGTCGTGGACCCGGACCGTGGCCGTGGAGACCTCGTCCGCGCCCTCGGCGCCGAGCATGTGGACCATGCCGAGCGCGTAACCGACGCCTCGGCGTACCGCTCCGGGCTCACCCGCGCCCTCCGGGCCACCCGGCAGCAGCCAGTCGTCCTCCGGGGCGTCCTTCGGGAGGGCGGGCAGCGGGACGTCGCGTACGGCCTGGAGGAGTTCCGCCACCGGGGCCGGGCAGGTCACCGTCTGACTGGTGGGGAGGATGTCGCCCGTGGACAGGGCGTTACGGAGGCGGAGTTCGGCCGGATCGAGGCCGAGCTTCGCCGCCAGCTTGTCCATCTGGCCCTCGTAGGCGGCGCAGACCTGCATCGCGCCCTCTCCGCGGACGTGGCCGGAGGGGGGGTTGTTCGTACGGACCACCCAGCCCTCGATGAAGGCGTGCGGGACCACGTAGGGGCCGCAGGCGAAGGCCACGGCGGCGGCGAGGGACTCGGAGGACGCGTCGGCGTACGCGCCCGCGTCGAGGAGGATCTGGGCCTCGACCTTGACCAGCCGGCCCTCGGTGTCCGCGTGGTGGCGGTAGCGCAGCAGGGTCGGGTGGCGGTGTGCGTGGCCGAGGAAGGACTCCTCCCGCGTGGCGGCCAGCTTCACCGGGCAGCCGGTGCGCAGGGCGAGCAGGCCGAGCGGGATCTGGAAGCCGGGGTCCTCCCGGTCGCCGGTGGCCCCGGGGACACCGGTCACGACGACCTTGACGCGCTCGGCGTCCAGCCCGAAGCAGGCGGCCGCGAGGTCCCGGTCGGTGTGCGGGTCCGTGGAGGCCGTGTACAGCTCGACGCCGCCGTCCGGGCGGGGCACGGCGAGGCCGGCCTCGGCGCCGATGGGGGCGGGGTCCTGACGGCCGATGCGGTACAGGCCCTCCACGATGACCTCGCCCACGGCCTCGGGGTCGCCGTAGCGCAGCGGGATGTGGCGGATGAGGTTGCCGTCGGGGTGCAGCGGCTCGGCGGCGAAGGCCTTCTCCGGATCGGTGACCGGTTCGAGCACCTCGTACTCCACCGCGATCGCCGCGGCGGCCAGCCGTGCGGTGTCGGGGTGGTCGGCGGCGACGGCGGCGATCGCCTCGCCGTGATGACGGACGAGGTCGGAGGCGAAGACGGGGCGGTCGACGACACTCCTGCCGTACATGCTGTCGCCGGGGATGTCCTGGTGCGTGACGACCGCGCGGACGCCGGGCATCGCGGCGGCGGCCGACGGGTCGATCGAGAGGATGCGCGCGTGCGCGTGCGGGGAGCGGAGCACCGCGGCCCACAGCAGCCCCTCGGCCCAGAGGTCGGCCGCGTACGGGAACGTGCCCTCGGTCTTGGCGCGGGCGTCGGTCTGGGGGAGGGAAGCGCCCAGGCCGCGCGAGGGCGGCTCGACGTCGGGGCCCGGGCCCGTGCCCTCGGGCCGCGGTGACGTACGGGTGGTGCTGGTCGCGGTGGCTGCGTCGCTGGTCACGCCGCCTCCTTGTCGTTCGCCCCGCTGCGGCAGCGGCTGGTGGTGGGAGTGACCGGTGAAGCGGGAGACGCGGTGTTCACCGGGCGTCTCCCTCGTGCGGGTGGATCTGGACGCCGCCCGCTCCGGGGGCCGCCTGGTGCGGGATGCGCGGCTCCTCGTCGGCCGTGGCGGCCGCCTCCGCGGTCGCCTCCCGGCCCGCGACGACCTCACGTACGGCGTCGAGTACGCCCCGGTAGCCGGAGCAGCGGCAGAGGTTGCCGCACAGGGCCTGGCGCGTCTCCAGTTCGGTGGGGGCGTGGTTGCCCTCCAGCAGGTCGTGGACGGTCATCGCCATCCCGGGGATGCAGAAGCCGCACTGCACGGCACCGCACCCGGCGAGGGCCCGCTGGACGTCCGACGGTTCCCCGTCCACCGCCAGGCCCTCGACCGTGCGGACCTCGCTGCCCGCCGTGGTGGCCGCGGGGACGAGGCAGGAGGCGACGAGGCGGCCGTCGACCTGGACGTTGCACGCCCCGCACTCGCCCTGCGAGCAGCCGTCCTTGGCCCCGGCGAGGCCCAGGCGCTCGCGGAGGACGTAGAGCAGCGACTCGCCGATCCAGGCATCGCTGACGGGGCGGTCCACGCCGTTCACGTGCAGGACGTACGAAGCCGCCGGGTGCTCGCTCGGACCGTCCATGGGGACGGGGGCCGGGGCGTGCCCGGGTTCCGGCTCCGCGGCGGGGGCCCGACCGGACGCCGCGTCCGTCGCGCCTGTCGCGTCCGTCGGGTCTATTGCGTCCGCTGCGGCTGTTGCGTCCGTTACGTCGACGGCGGGGTCGGCGGAAGCGGTGGCGTGCTCCGCGTCCGGGCCGTCCTCCCCGGGGAGGGCGGCGTCAGCGGCGTCCGCGAAGGGATCGGTGCCCGCGGGGAGCGTCTCTGCGTCCCCGGGCGGCTCGGGGGCCTCCGGTGGCTCCGGGGTTTCCTCGGAGCCGTCGGCCCCTTCCTGCTCGGCGTGCGTGGCGTGCTCGGCGTACGTGGCGTACCCGGCGTGTTCCGCGTACTCGGCGTCGGCGTGCGCAGCGGCGTCCTGAGCGCCCCGGACATCGCTCTGCTCCGGGCTCTCCGGGGCGTCCGGAGCGTGCCCCGGGGTGCCGTCGTGCGCCTCTCCGGGGGCTTCGCCGGCGGCGGGAACGCCGCCGACGGGTACCCCGGCCGCGGGGACGCCGCCCACCGGGGCCCCGGCCGTCTGCGGGTCCTCCGGCTCCGGCGGGCTCGCGGGTCCGGGGACGGAAGCCGCCGACGGAGCGTCCGGCGTGGCGGCCGGCTCCGGGGCGGCGGCCGGTTCCGTGTCCGGCATCGGCTCAGGGGTGGCCCACGGGGCCGGTGCGCCGCCCGGCAGCGTGGCCGGGGGCGTGTCCGCGTACCACTGCGACGCCATCGCCGAGGCCGCGTACTCGCCGGACTCCTCCGGGAGCTCGCCGTCCGCGACCGGGATCGTCCACTGCCCGGTGTGCCCGAGGGGTTCGGGTACGGGTTCGGGAGCCGGGGCAGGTGCCTCGGCCTCGGGGAAGTGCCACTGGGCGGTCGTGGACGACGTCTGCCCGTACTGCGAGGTGTCCGGTCGGTACTGCTGGTACGTCTCGTGCGCGCTGTTCGGGTCGGGCCAGTGCACCGCCTCCGGTGCGCCCTCCGGGCCCGCGGCCTGGCCGGCCCGCTCCTGCTGGCTCTGCGTCTGCACGACCCAGCTGCCGGTCGCCGCCGGGTCCAGGCCTGCCGCCGGAGTCAGCGGCAGGATCATCGGCGGGACGTAGCCGTGGCCCGGGGCGGCCAGCGGGTCACCGCCGAGGTTCGCCAGGTCCTCCGGGGGCAGGTGGACGAAGGCGGTGGCCTCGGCGTCGTACTCGCCGCCCTGCGGGGTCGGCCGCCAGCCGCCGTACGGATCGGGCTGCCCGTGCTGCTGCCCGGGGTTCTCCTCATTGCTCACGACAGTGCCCTCCCCAGCGCGCGTCGGGCGAGCGCGGCGACCGTGCGCCGCAGGTGCAGTACGGCGGGAGACAGTGGTGGTGCTTCTCCCCCGTCGTCAGGTGGTGCCTGGTCGGGGATGCAGGCCGCCGCGACGTACTCGCCGAAGGCGGCCAGCGCGTCGGGGGCCAGGCCGCGTTCGCCGTCCCAGTCGATCAAGGAGGCGATCCAGTGCTCGGCCTCCAGGGGCCGCAGCGGCATGGGGGCGATCGCGCCGACGGCGCAGCGTACGCCGCGGCGTGCCGGGTCCAGGACGATGGCGACGGAGGCGGTGGCGCGCCCGGGGCCGGTGCGGCCGGTGGCCTTGAGGAAGACCTGCGGCGCGTGCAGCAGCGGCACGCGGACGAAGCCGATGAGCTCGGCGGGTTCGAGCATCTCGCGACCGGCCAGCAGGTGCGAGACGGGGATCTCACGCCGGGCACCCCCGGGGCCCGCGATGACCAGCTCGGCCTCCAGGGCCGCCAGCACCGGCAGGGCGTCGCCGGTCGGCGCCGCGGTGGCGATGTTGCCGCCGAGCGTCCCGGCGTTACGGATCTGGGGTGGGCCGGCCGCGCGTGCGGAGGCGGCCAGCGCGGGGATGAGGGCGGCGAAGTCGGGCCGCCCCATGCGCGCGTGGGTGAGGCCGGCTCCGAGGAGCGCGTGGCCGTCCTGGTAGTGCCAGCCGCGCAGTTCGCTGATCCGGCTCAGGCCGACCAGCCCGGAGGGCCGCAGGAGGCCCTTGTTGACGGCCGCCATGAGGTCGGTGCCCCCCGCCACAGGAACGGCGGCAGGCATGGCGCCGAGAGCTGCCACGGCCTCGTCGAGCGAGGACGGGAGCGTCACCGACTGCATCGCCTGCGGTGCGTGCGTGGTCAACCCAGCTGCCCCTTCCCGGTGTCCCGGTAGTCCCGCCTGTCCGCCGTACGGTACGTGCTCACGGCCGGGACGTGGCAACTCTGGCACATCTTGCGGGCGGACCGACGCGAGGGTCCACGAAGGGCACATCCGTCCCTGGGCGGGGGGTACATCACGTTTCGCACACCTTCGCACGGTGTGCGTATTGTGATCATTCTGCGCGTTCGCACGACTTGTTCGTTTCGCGTGTCCCCCGGGGCGAGGGGTGGCCGACGCGGACCGAACGCGCCCGGGCGCCGGGCCCCGTGGGCGGGCACGGGGCCCGGAGGCTCCTCAGACGTGCGGAGGCGGTCCCTCGATCGGGCGACCCAGGACGCCCGGCCGCCGTTGCCACGGCAGCGGGCCGCCCGGCGGCCGGTAGCCGACACCCAGGGCGTCGAGCCGGGCGTAGTGCGCGGCCATGCGGCGCTCGAACGCGGCGAAGTCCCGTTCTGCGGGCGCCGGAAGGGGGGACCAGGCGACCTCGGCGAAGGCCGCGAGCCGCGGGAAGACCTGGTAGTCCACCCGGGCCCTGTTCTGCATGACCTCGGTCCAGACGTTGGCCTGGGTGCCGAGGATGTGGGCGGCCGCCTCCTCGGAGAGGCCCGGGGGAACGGGTTCGAAGCGGTAGACGTCCTCCAGGGTGCGTACGTACCCGATGGGCATCGGTTCGTCCGGGCCGCCGTCCTGACGGTGGTCCAGATAGACCTGCTGTTCGGGGCACATGACGACGTCGTGTCCGGCCTCGGCGGCGGCGATGCCGCCCGCGTAGCCGCGCCACGAGGACACCGCGGCCCCCTCGGCGAGACCGCCTTCGAGGATCTCGTCCCAGCCGATGAGCCTGCGGCCCCGGGCGGTGAGCCAGCCGTCGAAGTGCCGGATGAACCAGGACTGCAGTTCGTCCTCGCCGGTGAGGCCGAGTCCGGCCATCCGGGCCTGCGCGGCCGGCGACTGCTTCCACTGGTCCTTGAGGCATTCGTCGCCACCGATATGGATGAACGGCGAGGTGTCGGCGGGGAAGAGATCCAGGATCTCCTCGAAGACGCCTTCGAAGAACCGGAGGGTGTTGTCGGTGGGGGCGAGTACGTTCGGATTGACACCCCAGGTGTCCCAGACCGAAAGCGCGGAGGTATCGATGACGTCGGTGTTGCCGAGTTCCGGATATGCGCTGATCGCCGCCTGCGAGTGGCCCGGGATGTCGATCTCGGGGACGACCCGGATATGCCGCTCGGCGGCGTACGCGACGATTTCGCGGATGTCGTCCTGGGTGTAGTAACCGCCGTGCGGGGTCTCGTCCCAGAGATCGGAGGCGCGGTGCCCGTATCGGGTGCGCGCACGCCAGGCACCGGTCTCCGTGAGGCGGGGATGGCGCTTGATCTCGATACGCCAGCCCTGGTCGTCGGTGAGGTGGAAGTGGAAGACGTTGAGTTTGTGGGCCGCCATCAGGTCGAGGTAGCGCAGGACGTCGTCCGTGGGCATGAAGTGGCGTGCCACGTCGAGCATCAGACCGCGCCAGCCGAAGCGCGGGCCGTCCTCGATGTCCAGGAGGGGGACGGCACGCGGGCCGGCGGGGCCCACGGGCGCGCGGCGGAACGCCTCGGGGCCGAGGAGCTGACGGAGCGTCTGGGCTCCCCAGAAGACGCCGGCGGCGCTCCCTCCGGAGATCTCGACACCTCCCCCGGGCGTGACGGTCAGACGGTAACCCTCGGGCTCCCTCGCGGGGTCGATCCGCAGGTCGACGGTGTTGCCGGTGCCCTCTCCCCCCGGGACGAGCGGGAGGCCGAAGGCGGCCCCGAGAGTGGTGCGCAGCCAGCGCCCGGTGGATTCGGTACCGGCCCGCGCCGTGAGGGTGGTGGCCCCGTCCAGGAGGAACGCGCTCCGGTCCGTGGTCTCGGCGCGTACGGGCGCCGGAATCAGCTGGTGCATGTCAGTCCTTTACCGCTCCGCCGAGTCCCGAGACCAGACGGCGCTGTACGAGTACGAAGAAGACGAGCACGGGAACGGTCATCACCGTCGAGGCGGCCATGATCCCTCCCCAGTCGTTCTCGTCGGGTTTGAAGAACACCAGGAGGGCCATGGGAAGCGTCGACTGGGACGTGTCGCTGATGAGGAACGACTTGGCGAAGAGGAAGTCGTTCCAGGTCGAGATGAAGGAGAACACGCTGGTCGCCACGAGGCCCGGGAAGACGAGCGGGAAGAGGATCTGCCACAGGAAGCGGGTGCGGCTCGCCCCGTCGATGTAGGCGGCCTCCTCCAGTGCCTCGGGTACGGCCTTGACGAATCCGCGCAGCATCCAGATCGCGAACGGCAGCGAGAAGGCGAGGTGGGGCAGGATCAGCGAGCCCAGGCTGTTCAGCTGCCCGAAATCCCGCATGAGGAAGAACAGCGGGATGGTGAGCGCCTCGACCGGCACCATCTGCGCCACGAGAAACATGATCAGCAGTGTGGTGCGGAATCTGAAGCGGAATCGGGTGACGGCCGTGGCCGCGAGGAAGGCGATCAGCGCGGAGGCGAGGACGACTGTCCCGGCGACGAGCAGGCTGTTGAGGAAGTAGCGGCCGAAATCCTGTTGTTCGAAGACCCGGCGGAAGGAGTCGAGGGACGGGGACAGCGTCCAGGGGCGGGCGTGCGTGGATTGGATCTCGCCCGCCGGCTTGAGCGCGGAGAGCACCATCCAGTAGAGCGGGAAGGCGACCGCGGCGGCGATGAGGAAGGCCGCGGCCTCCGCCGCCAGCCGTCCGGGCCGCCGGATGCGCGGGCGGGTCGTCGGCGTGCTCACAGTTCCTCCCCCTGGCGCCTCACCAGGCGCAGGTAGACCAGCGTCACGGCCAGCAGGATCACCAGCATCACGACGCCGATCGCCGATCCGAGGCTGTACTGCGAGGACGCGAACGCCTTCTGGTACGCGTACACGTTGAGCACCAGGTTCTGGCCGGCGATGCCGCCGCCGTTGGTCATGACGTAGATCTGGGTGAAGACCTTGAAGTCCCAGATGATCGACTGGATGGTGACGACGATCAGGATCGGCCGCAGCATCGGGGCCATGACCGACCGCCAGATCCGCCACTGCGAGGCACCGTCCAGCGAGGCGGCCTCCAGCACCTCGGTGGGGATCGCGCGGATGCCCGCGTACACGGTCACCATCACGAACGGGAACGAGCACCACAGCACTTCGAGGAGGACCAGGGCGAAGGCACTGTAGCGCCCGTACGTCCAGGAGAAGTCCCCGAGGCCCAGCACCTTGTTGACCGGCCCGAAGTCCGGGTCGAAGAGGAAGACCCAGACGGTCGACCCGGTGATCGCCGGGGTCGCCCACGCCCCGAGCGCGGCCATCATGAGGGCGAGCCGGGGCAGGGCCCGGATCCGGGTGAGCAGGACGGCAAGGGCGCAGCCGACGGACAGGGTGGCGAGCACGCAGGCCGCGGCGAACAGCACGGTCGCGAGGAGCACCTGCCAGAACTGGCTGTCGCGGAAGAGGGTCGCGTAGTTGCCGAACCCCTGGAAGGTGGTGGGTTCACCGCCGCTGACCTGGGCCTGGGTGTACTCCAGGAAGGAGATCAGGCCGAGCTGGTAGATCGGGTAGACCAGGAGCCCGCCGAGCAGCACGAGGGCGGGCAGCAGGTAGAGCCAGGGTGTCCAGCCGGAGCGCCGTACGGGTGAGGCCGGCCGGCGCCGGGGCGGGCGGGCCTGCGTGCCGCCGCCCGCCCCGGACACCGGGGCCTTGCGCACTGTCGTGTTCGCGGTCATCGTCAGCCCGCGTCGGCGAACGCCGCGTCCATCTTCTTCGCCGCGTCGTCCGAGGCGGCTGCCACGTCCTTACGGCCGCTGACGATCTCCTGGAACATCGTGGGCAGGACCAGTGAGGCGTCGATCTGACCCCAGGCCGGGGACGCCGGGACGAACTTGGCGCCCGCGCCGAGCGTGTCGACGAACGGCCCGACGAAGGGCTCCTTCTCGGCGACCGCGGCCCGTACGTCCGTGTAGGTGGGCAGGAAGCCCATGGCGTCGAACATCTCGGCCTGCGTCTTCTTGCCGGTCAGCGACTTCATGAGGTCGACCGCGAGGGTGCGGTGCGAACTGCTCCTGAGGACGCCGATGTTGTTGCCTCCTGCGAACGCCGGCGCGATGGAACCCTTCTCGACGCCGGGCAGCGGCACGACCGCGTACTTGCCCTTCACGGCACCCGCCTCGACGGCCGCGTGGCTGAAGTCACCACCGATCGCCATGGCCGCCTTGCCGGCTGCGAAGGCGGTGACGGTCGCGTTGCCGCCCATGGCCGCGCACTTGGCGGCGGGGCAGTTGTCGTCGCCGAAGAGGGAGGTGTAGGCCTCGATGCCCGCGCGGGCCTTCTCGCTGTTGATGGCCGACTCGTAGGTCACCCCGGTCTCGTCGGCCAGTTCGCCGCCGTGCGCCCAGATGAAGGGCATCGCGCCGTAGGTGTACGCGCCGCCGACCGCGAGCCCGTACAGCCCGGGCTTCTCCTTGTGGATCTTCTTGGCGGTGGAGATCAGTTCGGCCTGGGACGTGGGCGGCCGGATGCCGAGGTCCTCGAAGACGTCGGTGCGGTAGTAGAGCGCGCGTACGCCGACGAAGAGGGGCGCCCCGTACACCTGGCCGCCGACCGTCACGGACTGCTTGGCGGCGGGGTCGATGTCCTTGGCCTCGTCCCAGGCGGCGAACTCCTTGCCGACGTCGGCGAGTCCGCCGTCCTTCACGTAGCCGGCCGTGTCGGTGTTGCCGTACTCGACGAGGTCGGGGGCGCTCTTGGGGTCGTTGAAGGCGGCCTTGATGCGCTGGGCCCGGGTGTCGACCGGTATGTACTCGACCTCGACCTCCACGCCCTTGTGGGACTTCTCGAAGCCGGCGACCGCGGCGTCGACGACCTTCTCCTTGGGCTTGTTGCCGACCTCCTGGAAGAGCCAGACGCGGAGCGTCCCACTCTTCTCGTCCGCCGCGGAGCCGGTGTCGGAGGTCTGCGGCGCGCAGGCGGTGGCGGTGAGGCCGGCCAGCACAAGAGCCGCCACCGGGGCGGCAATTCGGGCAGAAAGCTTCATCCGGAACCCCTACCGGTCAGTCGTTGCATTCTGTGCAACGCACGTTTCGTTCTGCACAACTGGCAGGAGAGTAAGCGCGCGCCCGCACCCCGACAAGTGGTCTCAACCACTCTGTGACCACCCGGAGCAGCCCGTGCAACGCCCGGCCGCCCGGATCGGGCCGCACGCCACGCGCCCTCGGTCCGCATGCCCGGAGCGTGGGACGCCCCCGGGCATGCGAAGACCCCCGGGGCGCGCATCGCTGCGCGTCCCGGGGGTCACGGACCGGACGGTGCCACCAGGGGCGGCTACTTCTTGCCGCTGTCCTTGCCGCCCTTGCCCTTGTCCTTGTCGCCTCCGGCGCCCATGGACTCGTAGATCTCCTTGCACATGGGACAGACCGGGTACTTCTTGGGGTCGCGCCCCGGGACCCAGACCTTGCCGCACAGTGCCACCACGGGAGTGCCCTCGAGGGCACTCGCCATGATCTTGTCCTTCTGGACGTAATGGGCGTAGCGCTCGTGGTCGCCGTCGCCGTTCGACACCTGTGGCGTCGGCTCTACGAGGGTGCCCGTCCCTGCCCCGCGCTCGGGCTCAAGAGTGCTCATAACTGCCAAGCGTACTGAAAGCTCCGGTCATCAGTTCAGCGAAGGGTCGTCCGGATACGTCGCGATCATCGCCAGTTCGCTGCGCTGGCGCCGCAGAACGGCCCGCCAGAGGTTCTCCGGGCGCGGCGACGACACATCGCCGGGTTCCGACTCGACGACGTACCAGGCGCCGTCCTTGAGCTCCGTCTCCAGCTGCCCCGGCCCCCAGCCCGCGTAACCGGCGAAGATCCGCAGGGAGCCGAGCGCCGCGGCCAGCAGCTCCGGAGGTGCGTCCAAGTCCACCAGGCCGATCGCCCCGTGCACCCTGCGCCACCCCGGAGGGCCCTCGCCCCCGGGGATGACCGCGACACCCAGGGCCGCGTCGAGCGAGACCGGACCGCCCTGGAAGACCACGTCGGGTTCGCCGGTCAGAGCGGCCCAGGACGCGAGGATGTCACCGACGCCCACCGGGGTCGGCCGGTTCAGGACGACGCCGAGCGAGCCCTCCTCGTCATGGTCGAGGAGCAGCACCACGGCACGGTCGAAGTTCGGATCCGACAGGGCGGGTGTGGCCACGAGCAGCCGCCCTGTGAGCGAGGACACCTCGGTCATGGCAGAGATGATCCCGCATGTCCGCCCTCCGCGGGAACCGGGCCGGCCCACCGGGTCACGGCCGGCGCCCGCACGCAGCTCAGGACCCCCGTGCGGCCGTTCGGGCGCACGGATTGCGCGAGGAGGGGTGTGCCGGCGCCGGCCGTGCGGACGGTGACCCTCCGCAAGAGGGCCGGAGCAGAGCGTGTCGTGGCGGATCCATGACGTCCGTACACCCCCCGTGACTTACGGCAAGGGGGCGGGGGCCCATTACCCTCTTCGAAGGCCCCCTGCCCGACCACTTCGGAACGCGAGATACATGACTGGCACAGACGATGTCCTGCTTGTCCACGGCGGCACCCCGCTGGAGGGCGAGATCCGCGTCCGAGGCGCCAAGAACCTGGTGCCGAAGGCGATGGTCGCCGCGCTGCTCGGCAGCGGGCCGAGCCGGCTCCGCAACGTGCCCGACATCCGCGATGTGCGGGTGGTGCGGGGACTGCTGCAGCTGCACGGCGTGACCGTCCGCCCCGGGGACGAGCCGGGTGAACTCATCCTCGACCCGTCGCACGTCGAGAGCGCGAACGTCGCCGACATCGACGCGCACGCGGGTTCGTCGCGCATCCCGATCCTCTTCTGCGGCCCTCTGCTGCACCGCCTGGGCCACGCCTTCATCCCGGGGCTGGGCGGCTGCGACATCGGCGGCCGGCCGATCGACTTCCACTTCGAGGTGCTGCGCCAGTTCGGCGCGGTCATCGAGAAGCGGGCCGACGGCCAGTACCTCGAGGCCCCGCAGCGCCTGCGCGGTACGAAGATCAGGCTGCCGTACCCCTCGGTCGGCTCCACCGAGCAGGTGCTGCTGACCGCCGTCCTCGCCGAGGGCGTCACCGAGCTGTCCAACGCGGCCGTCGAGCCGGAGATCGAGGACCTCATCTGCGTACTGCAGAAGATGGGCGCGATCATCTCGATGGACACCGACCGGACCATCCGCATCACCGGCGTCGACCAGCTCGACGGGTACACGCACCGGGCGATCCCGGACCGGCTGGAGGCCGCCTCCTGGGCGTCCGCAGCGCTGGCGACCGAGGGCAACATCTACGTGCGCGGCGCCCAGCAGCGCTCCATGATGACCTTCCTCAACACCTACCGGCGGGTCGGCGGTGCCTTCGAGATCGACGACGAGGGCATCCGCTTCTGGCACCCGGGCGGCGCGCTGAACGCCATCGCCCTGGAGACGGACGTCCACCCCGGGTTCCAGACCGACTGGCAGCAGCCGCTCGTGGTGGCCCTGACGCAGGCCGCGGGCCTCTCCATCGTCCACGAGACGGTGTACGAGTCCCGGCTCGGCTTCACCTCGGCGCTCAACCAGATGGGCGCCCACATCCAGCTCTACCGCGAGTGCCTCGGGGGCTCCGACTGCCGCTTCGGCCAGCGGAACTTCCTGCACTCCGCGGTCGTGTCCGGGCCCACGAAGCTCCAGGGCGCCGACCTGGTCATCCCGGACCTCCGGGGCGGGTTCTCGTACCTGATCGCCGCGCTGGCGGCCCAGGGCACCTCCCGGGTGCACGGCATCGACCTGATCAACCGGGGCTACGAGAACTTCATGGACAAACTGGAGAAGCTCGGCGCCAAGGTCGAGCTTCCCGGCGGATCACTCGTCTGACCCCGCGCCGGACACGCTCCGGCGTACGCACGGTGCTGCCGCACACAGCATTGCGCGCCCCCGCACCGGCCCGCTGCCCCGGCCCCGCCCATGGGACCGGGGCAGCGGGCTGTCCGGCGGCTCTCCCGCCCGGGAGACGGCCGTGCGCGGCTCCGGGACCTCAGAGGCGCCCGCGGGCCCGCAGCACCGCCCGCACAGCGGCCGGTACTGCTCCCCGGCGGCCGTCGCTCCCCCTCGCACGGCCCCGGCCGCTGTGCGGCCCCTTGCGGCCGCCCCCGGGTACGCCGAAGGGCGGCCGTCCGGTGAGGACGGCCGCCCTTACTGATGCCTGGGGGCCTTACTTGCCCTTGGCGGCTTCCTTGAGCTTCGAGCCCGCGGAGACCTTCACGCTGTAGCCGGCCGGGATGTTGATCGGGTCGCCGGTCTGCGGGTTACGAGCGGTGCGAGCGGCACGGTGGGTGCGCTCGAAGGTCAGGAAGCCGGGGATGGTGACCTTCTCGTCGCCCTTGGCGACGATCTCGCCGACGGTCTCGGCGAGGGCGGCCAGAACGGCGTCGGCGTCCTTGCGGGTCACCTCGGCACGGTCGGCCAGGGCGGCCACCAGCTCACTGCGGTTCATGTTGTTACTCCCGTGTTCTTCTTGCCTGTGAGGCGTGAGATCGAAGCCGATGCTGCCAGGGCCCTCTGACAGTCCCCGGACCCGGGTCTGATGTCAGACCCTCGCGCCCGAATACGCATCCTGCCCCCACCTGCGGCGCTAACGCCAATCCGGAACCCCCGGACGTCCCACGAAAAGCGCCACCGAGTGCCCATGGTGACGTTCCGTCGACTCCTTGGAGCGGTCCGCAGCGGATGCCGGGCCTGTGGGGCTCGCTGCCCGCCCACCCTAAAGGGGCGTTTGGGACGCCGCGACCCGCGACGCGCCGTACGGAACCCGGACGTGAGGCAGGACACCGGCCCGGAAGGCCGTGACCGGCCGCTGCGCGGGCGTGCCACGGCCGGCCGCGCCCCGGGCGGAGCGGCCCACTGCGCCGCTCGCGGACCGTCGCGGGGAGCCGCGCACCGAAACGCCCGCCTGCGGCGCGGCGGGCCTCAGAGGCCCGTCCGCGCCCGCCGGGGACGTGCGCGGACGCCGGCCACCCCCGGACGGACGTCAGGCCGCGTGACGGACGTCGGACCGCGCGTCAGGCCGCGTGACGGACGTCAAGTGCGGGTGACGGACGTCAGGCCGGGTCGGGGGCCGCCTCGGCCACTCCGGCCGCCTTGGCGGCCTCGCGGACCGCTCCGGCGACCGCTCCGGCGACCTTGTCGTTGAAGACCGACGGGATGATGTAGTTCGCGTTGACCTCGTCCTCGGCGACGACACCGGCGAGGGCACGCGCGGCGGCGAGCATCATCTCCGTGTTGACGGTGCGGGACTGGGCGTCCAGCAGGCCGCGGAAGACGCCGGGGAAGACCAGCACGTTGTTGATCTGGTTCGGGAAGTCGGAACGGCCCGTGGCCACGACGGCCGCCGTCTCCCTGGCGATCGCCGGGTCCACCTCGGGGTCCGGATTCGCGAGCGCGAACACGATCGCGCCCTCGGCCATCGCGGCGACGTCGTCGCCGTTCAGGACGTTGGGGGCGGAGACACCGATGAAGACGTCGGCGCCGACGACGGCCTCCTTGAGGGTGCCGGTGACGCCCTCCGGGTTGGTGTTGTCGGCGATCCAGCGCAGCGGCGAGTCGGGGTCGGCGGAGACGAGGTCCTCGCGGCCCGCGTGCACCACACCGTGGATGTCGGCGACCACCGCGTGCTTGACGCCCGCGGCGATGAGGAGCTTCAGGATGGCCGTACCGGCCGCGCCGGCACCGGACATGACGACCCGCACGTCACCGACGGACTTGCCGACCACGCGCAGCGCGTTGGTCAGCGCGGCCAGGACCACGATCGCCGTACCGTGCTGGTCGTCGTGGAAGACGGGGATGTCCAGGGCCTCGCGCAGCCGCGCCTCGATCTCGAAGCAGCGGGGGGCCGAGATGTCCTCGAGGTTGATACCGGCGAACCCGGGGGCGATCGCCTTGACGATCTCGACGATGGCGTCGGTGTCCTGCGTGTCCAGGCAGAGCGGCCAGGCGTCGATGCCGGCGAAGCGCTTGAACAGGGCCGCCTTGCCCTCCATGACGGGGAGGGCGGCCTTGGGGCCGATGTTGCCGAGGCCGAGCACCGCGGACCCGTCCGTGACCACGGCCACGGAGTTGCGCTTGATGGTGAGCCGGCGGGCGTCCTCCGGGTTCTCGGCGATCGCCATGCAGACCCGGGCCACACCCGGGGTGTAGATCATCGAGAGGTCGTCACGGTTGCGGATGGGGTGCTTGGACGCCATCTCGATCTTGCCGCCGAGGTGCATCAGGAAGGTACGGTCGGAGACCTTGCCGAGGACGACGCCCTCGATCCCGCGCAGTCCCTCGACGATCTCGTCCGCGTGCGAGGTGGACGAGGCCGCGATGGTGACGTCGATCCGCAGCTTCTCGTGGCCGGAAGCGGTGACGTCGAGGCCGGTGACCGAGCCGCCGGAGGACTCCACGGCCGTGGTGAGCTGGGAGACCGCTGTGCCGCTCGCGGGCACCTCCAGCCTGACCGTCATCGAGTACGAGACGCTGGGCGCCGTTGCCATGGCCAGTCCTTCGCTTTCCTGAGCTTCATTGCCTGCGCGCAGTGGGACTCACCCGTACGCGCGTTCCGAATCGTCGCACCTACCCGCCGGTAGCCGGTAATGGCTGCCGTTTTTCGGAAAGTTTCTTCCACCATACGAGAAGGGGCCCTTCCGGGGAACCCCGTCCACAGGTGTCCCCCCACGCAACAGACCCGCGCCACCCTCGGGTGACGCGGGTCTGTCTTCCTCACTCAGGTAGCACCGGCCCGCCATGCTCGCCTCGCGGCAAGTGGTCGCTCGTAGCGACGAAGGTTGGGCCCGGGGGCTTGGATCGAGCCGGTGCCTCCCCCAGGCTAACAAAGACCCCGGAAAAGTGATTCCCGTACGACGCGTCGAGTCGGTGACGAGCCTCCGGCCGCTCCCCCGGACGGGCCCTCGCCACCACTCGCCCGTCAGTCCCTCAGCAGGTCGGGGACACCGTTCCCGTCCGGCAGGTCCCGCTCGCCGGACACCACAGTCAGCTGCTGCGTCGCACGGGTGAGCGCCACGTACAGCACCCGCAGCCCCGCCGGGGACTCGTCCGCGATCTCCGCGGGCGAGACGACCACCGTGGCGTCGTACTCCAGGCCCTTCGCCTCCAGGCTGCCCAGCGCCACCACCCGCTCACCGAGTTCCTCGAGCCAGCCGCGGGCCTCGGCGCGGCGGTCCATCGCGACGACCACGCCGACGGTGCCGTCCACCTCCGCGAGGAGCCGGCGCGCCTCCTCGCGTACGGTCCCCGCGAGATCCCCGCCCCGCACCGGCTCGAAGCGCGGCTCCACCCCCGTGGAGCGGACCGCCGCCGGGGACTCCATCCCCGGCATGGCCAGGGCCAGCACCTTCGCCGCGAGCTCGGCGATCTCCGCCGGGTTGCGGTAGTTGACCGTGAGGGTGAAGTGGCGCCGGGGCCGGCTGCCGAGCGCCTCGTCACGGGCGGCGGACGCCTCGTCCGGGTCCGACCAGGAGGACTGGGCCGCGTCACCCACGATCGTCCAGGTGGCGTGCCGGCCCCGGCGGCCGACCATCCGCCACTGCATCGGTGTCAGGTCCTGTGCCTCGTCGACGATGACGTGCGCGTACTCGGTGCGCTCCGCCGCCAGCCGTTCCGCCCTCTCCCGCTGCGTCTCCTCACGCCGGGGCATCAGCTCCTCCAGGCCGGTGAGCTGGTCCAGCGGGTCGAGCTCGCGCTTCTTCTTCGGACGGTGCGGGGTACCCAGCAGCGTCTGCAGTTCGTCCAGGAGCGCCACGTCGTGCACGGAGAGGGCCCCCGTGCCGTCCTCGTCCAGCCGCTTCAGCGAGCGGGCGAGGCGGCGCACCTCGCCCTGGTTGAGGATTCGGCGCGCCCACCGGCCCAGCCGCCGCTCGTCGGCCATGGCGGCCAGCACCCGGCGCGGGGTGAGCTCCGGCCACCAGGCGTTCAGGAACTCCAGGAACACGGGCTCGGTGGAGACGTCCTCGTCGAACGAGGAGCGCAGCTCCGCGACGAGTTCGGGGTCGGTGTACCGGCCACGCCCCGACGACTTGCCCCACAGGGCGTCCAGGAGCAGCTTGCGGGCGCGGGGGCGCAGCAGGTTGACGGGCGCGGTGCCGCCGAGGACGTTGTGCCGGATGCGGCGGAGCTCGTCCGCGTCCAGTTCGAGCCGGGCGCCGAAGGCCACCACCCTCAGCCGGGTGGGGGTGCCCGCCCCGGCCGGGGCCTCTTCCTCGCCGAACGCGAGCTGCCCGTCCTGGGCCGCGGGGCGGGGAGCGGGCTGCTCCAGGGCCCCCCGGGCGGCCTTGCGCAGCACGTGCAGCATCCGGGAGGAACCCTTGATCCGGGCGACGGCGGGCTCGTCGTACGTGGTGGCCCCCTCGACGCCCGCCGCCTCGTCGGACAGGGAGCCGACCGCGCGGATCGCGACCTGGCCCTCCTCGCCCAGCGAGGGCAGCACGCCTTCGGTGTAAGCGACCAGGAGCGGGGTCGGAGAGACCACGAGGATGCCGCCCGCGTACCGGCGCCGGTCCTGGTAGAGCAGGTACGCGGCCCGGTGCAGGGCGACCGCCGTCTTGCCGGTGCCGGGCCCGCCGGACACCTCCGTGACGGAGGCGGCGGGGGCGCGGATCACCATGTCCTGCTCCGCCTGGATGGAGGAGACGATGTCGCGCATGGTGTGGCTGCGGGCCTGGCCCAGTGCGGCCATCAGGGCGCCGTCGCCGATGACGGGCAGCGTCTCACCGCCCAGGAACGCGGTCAGCTCCGGACGCATCAGGTCGTCCTCCACCCCGAGGACCCGGCGGCCCTTGGAGCGGATGACCCGCCGGCGTACGACCCTGCCCGGATCCCTGGGCGTCGACCGGTAGAACGGTGCGGCGGCCGGGGCCCGCCAGTCGATCACCAGCGGCGCGTAGTCGGCGTCGAGGACCCCTATGCGGCCGATGTGGAGCGTCTCGGCGATGTCGGCGGTGCCGTCCTCCCGGACGGCGTCGTCAGCGGGTTCGACCGAGGTGAACGCGCCGTCCGGGCCGCGCACGCCGTCCTTGCCGGCCAGCAGGTCGATCCTCCCGAAGAGGAAGTCCTCGAACTCGCTGTTCAGCCGGTTGAGGTGGACGCCGGCGCGGAAGACCTGGGCGTCGCGCTCGGCGAGCGCGCCGGGGGTACCCACCTGGCCCCGTTGACTGGCGTCACGCATGAGGAATTCGGCCTCGTGGATCTTCTCCTCGAGGCGGTGGTAGACCCGGTCCAGATGTTCTTGCTCGACACCGGTCTCCCGGTCCCGCAACGAATCGACAGCGGCATCCTGCGCGGCCACCGAGGCCCCCTTCTGACGTGCATCGGGCAGCCGTCAACCCTACGCGACAGGGGGGCTCCCCCGTGCACCCGCGACCCGGTTCTTTTTGAGGCGCTTCGCCTCGTTCCGCCTGATCCGGCCTGCGGGCCGTGCCTCCTCTCCCCCGCCACCCCGGCGGTCACGGGTGGCGCGGCGCGAACCGGGAAGGGCCGGCGGGCACGTACCGCACGCCGCGAGGCGGCGCCGGTGCCCGGCCACCCGCCCCCGGTCGCCGCAGACCGCGCCGGGACCCCGGCGCCGGGGTTCAGCGCTGCGGCGGGCCGTCGTGCAGGATCCTCTGGAACAGGTGGTGGTCCGCCCACGCGCCGTTGATGTGCAGGTAGCGCGGCGCCGTACCGACCCTCTCGAAGCCCGACTTGGCCAGCACCCGTTGCGAGGCCGCGTTGTCGACCACCGTGCCCGCCTCGATCCGGTGCAGCCCGAGGGTGTCCCGCGCAGCCTCGCAGACGCGGCCGACGGCGGCCGTCGCCAGCCCCTGGCCCGCCCGGCCGACGTCGACCCAGTAGCCGAGCCGGGCGTTGCGGAACGCCCCGCGCTCGATGGACGCGAGCGTCATCGCGCCCACGACCCGGTCCTCCTCGTCGGCCAGCACCCAGGGCATCGCGCGCCCGGCGTCCCGGTCCGCCAGCAGCCCGGCCAGGCGCTGCGCCTGACCCTCGGGGGTGTAGTAGCTCTCGGGACGCACGGGCTCCCAGGGACGCATGAAGGCACGGCTGCGGGTCAGCGCCTGCGCGAAGGACGCGGCGTCGCCGAGCACCGCGGGCCTCAGCCGGACGCCGGCGGTCAAGGGGTGGATGTCGTCGGTCATCCCCGCACGGTAACCGCCCCGGGATGCGAGGGCGTACGGGGTTCGGCAGCCGGCGTACGCGCCTCAGGTGCCCGCGTACTTGGTGTCGGCCGAGGGGTCAAGTGCCAGCCGGTAGCCGCGTTTGACGACGGTCTGGACCAGCCGCGGCGCCCCGAGCGACGAGCGCAGCCGGGCCATCGCCGTCTCCACCGCGTGCTCGTCCGTGCCGCTGCCCGGCAGCGCCCCCAGCAGGTCGGCGCGGGAGACGACCCAGCCCGGTCTGCGGGCGAGCGTGTGCAGCAGGGCCATGCCGGCGGGAGGTACCGGGCGCAGCGCCCCGTCGACGAGGACCGCGTGTCCCCTGATCTCGACCCGGTGCCCGGCGACCGGCAGTGTGCGGGAGCGGGCGGGCAGCTGGGCGCAGAGCAGCTGGACGAGCGGGCCGAGGCGGAAGCGTTCCGGCTGGACGGTGTCGACGCCCCGCGCCTGCAGCGGAAGGGCGGTGACCGGTCCCACGCAGGCCGCGAGGACGTCGTGGCCCAGGGCGGACAGCACCTCGGGGAGCATGCCCCGGGCCTCGGCCCGGTTCAGGTAGGAGGCGGCGGCGGGGGCGCTGGTGAAGGTGAGGGCGTCGAGGCCGCGGGCGACGGTGACGTCCAGCATGCGGTCGAGGGGTGCGATGTCCTCCGGGGGCATCCAGCGGTAGACGGGTACGCCGACCACCTCGGCGCCCGCCGCGCGGAGCGCCTCGACGAAGCCGGGCAGGGGCTCGCCGTGCAGCTGGAGGGCGACCCTGCGGCCCGAGACGCCCTCGTCCAGCAGCCGGTCCAGCACCTCGGCCATCGACTCGGAGCCGGGCGACCACGCCTCGGTGAGGCCGGCGGCCCGGACGGCGCCCTTGACCTTGGGGCCGCGGGCGAGCAGTTCGACGCCGCGCAGCAGGTCCAGGAGCGCCTCGCCGACGCCCCAGCCGTCCGCGGCCTCCACCCATCCCCGGAAGCCGATGGCGGTGGTGGCGACGACGACGTCGGGGGCGTGACCGATCAGTTCCTCGGTGGCGGCCAGGAGTTCGCTGTCGTCCGCGAGGGGCACGATCCGGAGCGCGGGCGCGTGCAGGACCGCGGCGCCCCTGCGCGCGAGGAGCGTCCCGAGCTCCTCGGCGCGACGGGCGGCGGTCACCCCGACCGTGAAGCCCGCGAGGGGCCCGTGCTGTGCGTCGTCGTGCATGGCGTGATACCCGGCTCTCGTCCCGCTGGTGCTCGATGCTGCGGAGGACCGAGACTGCCAACCCTGCGTGACAGGCTCGGTTCACTTGCGTTTCCCGCCCGTTACGTCACCTGACGCCCCCTGGCCATCGTCACACCTCGGCATAGCCGAGCCGGTGCTTCGCGGGCGTCTCCGCGGTGCGCCGAAGGTATACCGCCCAGGTGACGGTGAAGCAGGCGGCGTAGAGGACGAGGAAGGCCCAGAAGGCGGCCGTGCCGGCGCCCGAGGTCGCGAACGACTGCCGGAACGCGAGGTTGATCGCGAGGCCGCCCAGTGCGCCGACGGCGCCGATGAGCCCCATGGCCGCACCGGAGAGGCGCCGCCCGTAGGCCGCCGCCTCCTCGCCCCGCAAACCCTTGGCGACTCCCTGGGCGTGGAAGATGCCCGGGATCATCTTGAACGTCGATCCGTTGCCCAGTCCCGTGAGCACGAACAGCGCGATGAAGCCGACGAGGAAGACGGCCAGCGACTCGGTGCCGGAGGCGTGGACGACGACACCGGTCGCCGCCGCCATCGCCGCGAAGTTCCACAGGGTGATGCGGGCGCCGCCGTACCGGTCGGCCAGCCGCCCGCCCACGGGACGGATCAGGGAGCCGAGCAGCGGGCCGATGAAGGTGAGCGAGGCGGCCTGCAGCGGGGTCCGGCCGAACTGGGTCTGCAGGACCAGGCCGAAGGCGAAGCTGTACCCGATGAACGAGCCGAAGGTGCCGATGTAGAGCAACGACATGACCCAGGTGTGCGGATCGCGCACGGCCTGGAGAGCGGCCCCCGTGTCGTTCCGCACGGGCCTGAGGTTGTCCATGCGGAAGGCGGCGCAGAGCGCGGCGGCGATGATGAGGGGCACGTACACGCCGAGCACGATCCGCGGGTGCGCCGCGCCCGCCGTGCCGATCACCAGGAGGCCGACGAGCTGCACGACCGGTACGCCGATGTTGCCGCCGCCCGCGTTGAGTCCGAGCGCCCAGCCCTTCCTGCGGAGCGGGAAGAAGGCGTTGATGTTCGTCATCGAGGAGGCGAAGTTGCCGCCGCCGATGCCGGTGAGCCCGGCGACGACGAGAAACGTCGTGTACGAGGTCCCCGGCTCCATGACCACGAAGGCGGCGACGGTCGGTACGAGCAGCGACAACGAGCTGAAGATCGTCCAGTTGCGCCCGCCGAACAGGGCGACGGCGAAGGTGTACGGCACCCGGGCGACGGCCCCGACCAGGGTGGCCGTGGAGATCAGGAAGAACTTCCCGGCCGGGTCGATGCCGTACTCCGGTCCCATGAACAGGACCATGACGGACCACAGGGACCAGACGGAGAAGCCGATGTGCTCCGAGAGCACCGAGAACCACAGGTTCCGCCGGGCGACACGCTCGCCCGTCCCACGCCAGAAGGTCTCGTCCTCCGGCTCCCACTGCTCGATCCAACGACCGGCCATCACGCGCCTCCACAGGGGTCGGGGTGTTGTGGTCCCGACGCTAGGGAGTCCGCGTTTCGGCGCGGTGCCACGAGGTGACCGGTGCGCAACCTTGCTCTCACTCCGCGGGCCGGGACGCGGTGAGCCGTGCCCGCCGCACCCCTCCCGGAGGGCTCAGCGCCTGTCGGGGGACCCGGGACCGTACGGCGGACGCGGTCCGGTGCGTGGCCGCTCGGTCAGAGGCCACCCACAGGCGCTCAGGCACGGCGGGGGCCCTTGTCCGCCCCGTTGGGCCACAGGCGCGGCCGGCGCTTGGCGGCCACGTCCTCGACCCAGCCGAAGGCCAGGATCGCGACACCGAGCAGCGGCCAGATCAGGACGAGGATGAGGCCGTCGTACGCCATCTCGACGTACGAGCCGAACGTGTCGCCGAACCACGGGATGTTCCAGGACTGGTCGATGATCTGCGCGGCCGCCATCAGCAGGATGTTGTGCCACAGGTAGATCGTCACGGCCCGGTTGTTGGCGAGGGTGACCAGGCTGTCCCAGCCGGCGAGCTTCCCGGGAAGCTGCTTCCAGGAGGGCGCGTACAGGAGCAGGATCGCGCAGAAGCCGAGGGACCAGGTGGCCTGGGCCAGCGGGATCTCGTCGAGGTTCCAGCCCTCCTCGGTGAGGTGGCCGGACGCCCACCAGAGGCCGAAGCCCATGACGATCGCGGCGCAGGACACCGCCAGGTAGCGGGGGATCTCCTCCAGCAGTCCGTCGTTGTGGGCGAAGCCGAGGATCCAGCAGGACCCGAAGACGGCGAAGTCGATCAGTACCTCGCCCCCCTCGCCGGGGACCGTGACGAGCTCGGTGCCGATGACCGCCGTGAGGACCACCGGGGCCAGCAGGGTGACCCACGGCAGCCTGCGGAAGGCCTTGAGCAGCAGGGGCGAGGCGAGCACGAACCAGAGGTAGGCGCGGATGTACCAGAGCGGTCCCGCCGCCTGGTCCGCCCAGGACACCTCGAGCCAGCCGCCTGCCGAGCCGCTCTCCTCGGGGTAGGGAGGGGTGCCGACCGGGAGGAGGTAGTAGCCGATCTTGACGAACCACCACAGCCCCTCCTCGCGGACGGGTTTCCAGCTGAGCGCGAACATCACCGGTACGGCGATGAGGGAGAACGCCCACAGCGGGGGAAGCAGCCTGCGCAGCCGGCCGCGGATGACGCTCGCCGCGGGACGGGCCAGCGAGCGGGCCATCAGGGAGCCCGCCAGCGCGAACATCACGCCCATGGACGGGAAGAGCACGGTCAGCCAGGCCCAGCCGAACAGGTGGAAGCAGACGACGCGGACGAGGGCGACGGCCCGGAGCAGGTCCAGGTAGCGGTCGCGTCCCGGTTTCCCGGCGGCGGGCGCCACGGCGGGGTCGGCGGACCCCGGTGGCGCCGGGGCGTCCTCGGCCGGGTACGCGGCCGGGGCGGCGGGCTGCGGGGCGGTACGGGTCCCCCCGGGCACGGACTCGGCCGGCGCCGGGGCGGGGCCGCCTCCCGGATGCGCGGCGCCCTGCGCCGGGTACGCGCCACCGGCCGGGTGCGGGGTGCCGCGCTGCGGGTACGCGCCACCGGGCGCCGGGTACGCGCCGCCACCGGGCGGGTACGGGGTACCACGCTGCGGGTACGCGCCACCGGGCGCCGGGGGCGACCCGACGTGGCTCGGGTGGCCGCCGCTCGGCGGGTACGGGCCGCGGGCCGCCGGGGCGCGGCCGGGCGACGCCGACAGGGCGCCGCCGTCCTGGGCCCGGGTGCCGCCCTCCCCCGGCCGGGCGCCGCCGTGGCCGTCCTGCCAGGGTTCGTTCGGGTGGGTCATGCGACCGGCCTCCGGTCCCTCTCCGCGTTCCTGCGGTTCTGTGTACCGCCGGGGGCCTCGACCACTCCCGTACGGCGCAGCTTCTGCCAGCGCAGCCGGCCGCCGGTGAGAGCGGTGATCCAGGACTGGAGCAGTACGACGTACATGAGCTGCCGGTAGAGGACCTGCTGAAGCGGCAGGGAGATCAGGTGGGTCATGCGTTCCTTGTCGAGCCGGAACGCGTAGGCGGCGCAGACGGCCTGCACCAGCAGCACGCCGAACCAGGCGGCGACCGTCTTCCCCGTCGGGCCGAAGACCAGCCCGTACAGCAGGAAGACGTCGATGAGGGGGGCGAGCAGCGGGGCCACCACCATGAACAGGGAGACGAACGGCAGTCCGACGCGCCCGAAACGGCCCGAGGGCCCCCGCTCGACGACCGCCCTGCGGTGCTTCCAGATGGCCTGCATCGTGCCGTACGACCACCGGTAGCGCTGGGACCACAGCTGCTGCACGGACTCCGGCGCCTCGGTCCAGGCCCGGGCGTTCTCCGCGTAGACGACCCGCCAGCCGTCGCGGTGCAGGGCCATGGTGACGTCGGTGTCCTCGGCGAGGGTGTCCTCGCTCATCCCGCCGATCCGGTCCAGGGCGTCCCGGCGGAAGGCGCCGACCGCGCCGGGGATGGTGGGCATGCAGCCCAGCAGGTCGTACATCCTGCGGTCGAGGTTGAAGCCCATGACGTATTCGATGTGCTGCCAGGCGCCGATCAGCGAATCGCGGTTGCCGACCTTGGCGTTGCCGGCGACGGCCCCGACCCGGTGGTCGGCGAACGGCTGGACGAGCTCGCGCACGGTGGAGGGCTCGAAGACCGTGTCGCCGTCCATCATCACGACGATGTCGTGACGGGCGTGCGCTATGCCGTTGTTGAGGGCCGCCGGTTTGCCGGCGTTGGCCTGCCGGACCACGCGGACGTTCGGTATCCGCATCGCCTCGACGACGTCGGCCGTACCGTCCGTCGAGCCGTCGTCGATGACGATGACCTCGATCGGGTAGTCGCTGGCCACGAGCGAGCGCACGGTCGACGCGATGCACTTGCGCTCGTTGTACGCGGGCACCAGCACCGACACCGGGCGGGTGAACGGCTCGCCCCAGGAGAAGCCCCTGCGGCGCACCTTCCTGGCGTGCAGGAAGGACAGCAGCAGCATCAGGCCGAAGCGGACCATGACGAGGACCCCGATGACCGCGAGGCCGACCACGAGCACGCTGGTGACGTGCTCGGAGATGCCGACACCGTAGACGAACGCCTTGCCCTTCCAGAGCGCGAAGCCGCTGACCGGGGTGTGGGCGCTGGAGGCGCCGAGAGCCGCGGTGAGGTTGGTGAACTCGTAGCCGCGCTCCTGCATCTGCGGCAGGAACTTCCCCAGGGCGGCCACGGTCTGCGAGCGGTCGCCGCCGGAGTCGTGCATCAGGATGACGGCGCCCTTGCCGTCCTCGGGCGTGGCCTGCTCGATGATCGCCCGGACACCGGGGCGCTTCCAGTCCTCGCTGTCGGTGTCGTTCACGACGGTGAGGTAGCCGCGGCCGCCGATGTACTGCGTCACCGGCCAGGACTTGTCGTCCATGGCGTCGGAGAACGAGGAGTAGGGGGGCCGGAAGAGGGAGGTGCGGATGCCCGCCGCCCCGGCCAGCGCCAGCTGGTTCTGGGAGAGCTCCCAGTCGATGCGGCGGGCCGACTGGAAGGAGAGGTCGGGGTGGTTGAAGGTGTGCAGCCCCACCTCGTGGCCCTCGTCGACCATGCGCCGTACGAGGCCCGGGTAGCGCGAGGCCATGGTGCCGGTCACGAAGAACACCCCGTGCGCGTGGTGCTCCTTGAGCTCGTCCAGGACGCGGGGGGTCCAGACCGGGTCCGGACCGTCGTCGAAGGTCAGGACGATCCGGTGGTCGGGTATCCGGAGAGTCCCGGCCTTGCCGGGTGTGCGGGCGTCGATGACCGGTCCGCCGTCGAGGACCTCGGGGGGCACCTGGGTGGTCGGAGCGGGAGGCTGGACGCGGTGGTCGGCGAGGATCTCGCTGTGCACGTACCCGCGCAGCATCAGCATGGCGAGGAGGGCGACGAGGAGGAGCGAGGGGAGCAGGTAGCGCATGGGGAGCCTGCGCCGAGCGGTCCGCTTCTTCCTGTGCTGCCCGGCCCGCGGGGCGGGGGGTGTCATCTACTGGGCGCCTTCTCCTGGTTGCACCGGTGGGGCGGCGGGGTCCGGGAGCGCCGGCGCGCTCTCCTCGACGGGGCTCCCGGTACCGGCCGACGGCGTGGGACTGCCGGAGGACGGGGCGGGGGCCGGGGTCTCGGGGACGGGCGCCGCGGGTGCGTCCTCCGTCCTGGGCGGAGCACTGGTCCCGGGGGCCGAGGCCGGCGCGCCGCGGCCCGCCGGGAGGAGGCCGGAGGAGGCGGCGGACGGGAGGTCCGTGGGGGCGGAGGGAGAGGCGTCGGGGCCGGCGCCCGGAACCTCCTCCGCCGCGCTCCCGGTGGGGACGGGCCGTACCCCGACGTCGCCCGCCTTCTGCTCCTCCTGCCCGGAGAGCGGAAGCAACGGGGCCGAGGAGTTCCCGCCGAGCACGGCGACCACCAGGGTCACGGCGTAGGCGGCGCAGATCCCTGCGAGCAGCCAGCCCAGCCGCCGGTACGTCTTGCTGCGGCGTCCGCTCTCGTCGACGAAGACGGGCCCGTCGGCAAGGCCGGGGACGCGTGGGTCGGCGGGCAGTTCGGAGAGGTGCCGGCCGAGTGCGCCCAGTTGGATCGTGACCTCGTGCGGCTCGTGGGTATGCCCGGTACGGGTATCTTCGCGCCAATTTTCCACGGGTGTTCGCTCTTCCCCCACTCAGTGAAACAGGCGCGCGGAAATGACTGGTTTCTTGCCGTCGGACGGGCCCCCACCCTGCCCTCGCGCCACGTACCACCGTGCACCGGGGCTCCGAATGTAGCGCACCACCGCCACATTCAGGACCGCGTCTCAGTGGTTGTGAAGAAACGGTGACGCATGAGTGATGCGTCGGTTTCGGGCAGCCACGATTCAGGTGGCCTCACCATCCATCCCTCCGCGGCAGCCAGTTCGGCCGCGGCGGCCCGCAGGGCACCCAGTCCGGGATGGTCCGGTCCGGCGCGCCACACCATCATCAGGGGCGACAGGGGCACCGGGCGCACCAGGGGGCGGACCACCGTGCCGGGCAGCGGCGGGAAGTCGACGACGGCCAGTACCGGATTCCCCGACTTCGCCATCACCCGCTGGAATTCGGCCACTCCCACGGCGAGCGGAGCGGGGGGAGCGAGCACGATGTCCCACTCCGCGAACAGCCGGGAGGCCAGATCCGTCCACTCCAGGGTGCGCGTGTTGCCCGCCCCCGCGTAGACGGTCTCGCCGGACAACTCGTCCATGGCGACGACCGGGCGGGCGGCGAGGTGATGCTCGCGCGGCAGCATGACGGCCATCGGCTCGTACCGCACCGGCTGTACGCGGAGGCGGGCGAGCACGCCCGGTTCGAGCCCGGCGGCCCGCCCGAAGGAGACGTCGAGACGGCCGGCGAGCACCTCGCCGGCCGCGTAGGTCAGGCCGCTCTCGAAGCGGGCCATCAACTCGCACTCGGGCGCGAGCTCACGCGCCCTGGCCAGCACCCTGGCCGCCGCCATCCCGTCGGTGTTGAGGTCCACGAGCAACGGCCGGGCGGCCGGATCGGCGAACGCGGCGGCGAGGTGGTCCTGCGCGTCGAGCACCCGCCGCGCGTACGGCAGGAGCCTCTCCCCGTCCGGCGTGAGGGAGACCTGGCGGGTGGTGCGTACGAACAACTCCCTGCCCAGCTCGCGCTCCAGTCGGCGGATGTCCCGGCTCAGCGCCTGCTGCGCCAGGTAGAGCCGGGCGGCGGCCCGGGTGAAGTGCAGTTCCTCGGCCACGGCGAGGAAGGCGCGCAGGAGCCGGGGGTCGATGTCGGAGGGTGCCATCCCAGAAATTTACAACGGGAGTGCGTGAATCGGTGCGGAGCAGGTGTTGGACGGTCCGGACCCGGCGCGGTGAGAGTTGACGCGTGCCCGACGAAACCCTCGCCACCCCGCCTCCGCCCCGCCTGTCCACGCCTCCCGCGCCCGTTGCCGCGCCCGCACCCATCGCCAGGCCTGCGGCCGAGCCCGGCAACCCGTACCGCCGGCTGCTCGCCACCCCCGGCGCGCGCGCCTTCACCGCGGGCAACCTCATCGCCCGGCTCCCCATGGGGATGTTCAGCGTCAGCGCCGTCATCATGATCGCCGGGGCGCACGGGTCGTACGCCCTGGCCGGAGCGGTCACCGCGACCGGGCTGGCCGCGACCGCCGTGGTCGCCCCCTGGACGGCCCGGCTCGTCGACCGGTACGGGCAGGCCAGGATCGCCGTGCCCGCCACCGCCGTCGCCGCGCTCGGCTCGCTCGCCCTCGTGCTCTGCGTGCACTACGACGCCCCCGTCTGGACCCTCTTCGCCTCCTACGCGGCCACGGCCACCACGCCCAACACCGGCGGGATGTCCCGGGCCCGGTGGGCGCACCTGCACAAGGGCGATCCGGCCGCCCTGCACACCGCGAACTCCTTCGAACAGGCCGTCGACGAGCTGTGCTTCATGCTCGGCCCCGTGCTGGCCGCCTCTCTGTGCGGGGCGCTCTTCCCCGAGGCCGGCACCCTCACCGGTGCGGTCCTGCTGATGACGGGCGTCGTGGTCTTCGCCGCCCAGCGGGCGACCGAACCCCCGGTGGCCCCCCGCGACACCCGCGCGGGCTCCCCGCTGCGGGCCCGGGGCATGCCCGCCCTGCTGACCGTCTTCCTCGCCACGGGTGCCGTCTTCGGTGCCATGGAGGTGGTCTCGATCGCCCATGCCGGGGGCGCGATCCTCGCCCTCCAGGCGGGCGGCTCCTGCGTGGCCGGACTGCTCTACGGGTCGCTGCGTCCCGCCGCGAGCGTCGAGCGCCGGCTGGTCCTCTGCCTCACGGGCATGACCGCGCTGATGTCCCTCCCGCTGATCGCCGCGTCCACCACCGGCTCCCTGCCGGTACTGGCGGGCTGCCTCCTGCTGGCGGGCGCGGCCACGGCGCCCACCATGGTCACCGGCATGACACTGATCCAGCGACTCACCCCGCAGGCACAACTCAACGAGGGCATGACACTCGCCGTCACCGCGCTCCTGGGCGGCATAGCGGCAGGCTCGGCGACCGGCGGCTGGCTGGTGGAACACGCGGGTACGGCCACGGGTTACGCGGCACCGCTGTGCGCGGCGGCCCTGGCCCTGGTCATCGCGGCGGTCCCGTTCGCGGCGCCGCGCCGGCCCGCACCGGGCGCCACGGACGGCGCATGAACGTCCTCGCGCCTTCGCACATTCCGCGCCGCGTTCCGCCCGCCCGCGGCCCCTCACCGAGACGCGGAGGTACCCGCGCCGGCGGCCCGCCGTCCCCGAACCGGCCGGCCGGGACGTGAAAAAGCCTCCGCCCCGCGAGTGAACTCGCGGGGCGGAGGCTTACATGGGGTGGTGGAGATGGCGGGAATCGAACCCGCGTCCAACGGTGCAGAACCAGGGCTTCTCCGAGTGCAGTTCGCTGCGCTTTTCTCGGCCCCGGAGGTCACGCGAACAAGCCTCCGACAGGCTCAGTCACTGTTTGATTTCCTTCTGGGCCCCGTGACCGGGCTCAGAAGTTTAGATCCCTGAATGATGCCAGGATCCGGGTCGGGATCACCCCCGGGCTGACACTCCGCAGAGTCTTCGCTTAGCTGCTAATTAGGCAGCGAGGGCGAAGGCGGAGGAATCGCGCTTGGAATTGGCGATTATTGGTTGCGACATATGGTTTACGAGATCATTGCCGCTTCCTCGACTCGCTTCCCCTGCTTCGACATCCGCTGTCGAAACCGATCATCCCCATGTTGATTTTTCAAACGTGCACCTTCTGGGAGGCGCACGGCCCATCGTACGTGACCAACGCACACGGATGCCACCGTATTCCGGCGGCCCCGCGACCGAAGCCCCGGAGCGCGCCGTGCGGACCCCGGTCACGCGCTCCGCTGGCGCCGGCGGGCCGCCGAGATCGCGCGGTTCGTCTCCCGCGTGTCCTGCTTCTCGCGCAGCGTCTGCCGCTTGTCGTACTCCTTCTTGCCCTTCGCGAGCGCGATCTCGACCTTGACCCGGCCCTCCTTGAAGTACAGGGCCAGCGGCACGATGGTGTGGCCGCTCTCCTGCGACTTGGACGCCAGCTTGTCGATCTCGGCCCGGTGCAGGAGCAGCTTGCGCTTCCGCTTGGCCGCGTGGTTGGTCCAGGTCCCCTGCACGTACTCGGGGACGTGGATGTTGTGCAGCCACGCCTCACCGTTGTCGATCTGGACGAAGCCGTCGACCAGCGACGCCCTGCCCATCCGCAGCGACTTGACCTCCGTGCCCATGAGCACGAGGCCGCACTCGTAGGTGTCGAGGATGTGGTAGTCGTGCCGCGCCTTCTTGTTCTGCGCGATCATCTTGCGCCCGGTGTCTTTTTCCTTGGCCATAGTGCGGTCATTTTCGCACTACGACCCACCCCCGAGGCCACTCAATACCGTCTCGGCCCGCTTCTGGGCCCCCCGGCCCGCCCCGACGTCCGGCGTGATGCCGTGCCCCTCGACGCTCCGGCCCGCCGGGGTGCGGTACTGCCCGACGGTCAGCTCGGCCACCGAGCCGTCCGGAAGCTCGCTGGGCATCTGCACGGCCCCCTTGCCGAAGGTGCGCGAGCCGACGGTCACGGCCCTCCCCCGGTCCTGCAGGGCGCCGGTGAGCAGTTCGGCGGCGCTCATCGTGCCACCGTCCACCAGGACGACCACGGGCCGCTCGGTGTCCCCCCCGGGCTCGGCGTAGAGCGCCTGCTCCTCACCGTGCACGTCGTACGTGGCGACCAGGCCGCCGTCCAGGAAGGCCGAGGAGGCGGTGACGGCCTCGGTGACCAGGCCGCCGGAGTTGGCCCGGAGGTCCAGGAGGATGCCCGCCCGCTCGGGGGCCGCGTCCACGGCGTCGCGCACCGCCGTGCCCGCGCCCTTGGTGAAGGCGGCGACCTTGACCAGTACGGCGGATGACGGGTCACCGCCCAGCCGCCGGACGGTCACCGGCTCGGGCGTCAGCCTGGCACGCCGCAAGGACTCGGTCCAGACGTGCCTGCCGCGCCTCAGCCCCAGGACGACGGACGTGCCCTCGACCGCCTCCGTCCCGTCCCCGCGCAGCAGGGCGACCACCTCGGAGACGGGGCGCCCGCCCACCGGCCTGCCGTCGACCGTGCGCAGCTGGTCCCCGGGGCGTATCCCCGCCCGGTCCGCGGGACCACCGGGCTGGACGCCGCTGACGGTCACCGCTCCGTCCGCCGTGCGGCGCGCGGAGACCCCGACCCCCGTGTACGAGCCGTCGAGGGCCCGCTCGAACTCCTCGTACTCCCGCTCGTCGTAGACCGCGCCCCAGCGGTCCCCGCTGCGGCTGACGACCTCCTCCGCGGCGTCTGCCCCGGACTTCCCGTCCGCCGCGGCCTCGGCGGCCGCGGCCACCATCTCCCGGCGGTCCACGGGACCCACGGTGGAGGAGACGGAACGGGCCTTCATCTCGGTGCCCGCGTCGTCCTCCTGGGGCAGGGACCCGGTCGCCGCGCCGGCGGCGAGCACGCTCGCGAAGACCAGTGTCAGCGCCGCCCCGCGGCCGACACCGCGGGGTACCAAGGAATGCATGAGGCCCGGCATGGCGCCGAGTCTAGGACAACGCCCCTGCCGCGCACGGCCCGTCGGCCGCACGCCGCACGGGGCGATCGTCACACCTTGAGGTACTTGCGCAAGGCGAAGAGAGCGGCAACGGCGGGCATCAGCAGCCCGATCGCGAGCACCAGCGGGAGCTTGGTGAGGACGGCGTCCCAGCCGATGAAGTCGATCAGGTTCAGCTTCTCCTGCAGCGCGAGTCCGCCGTCGATGAGGAAGTACCGGCCGGCGAGCAGGATCACGCAGGCGAGCAGTCCGCCGATGAGCCCGGCGAACGCCGCCTCCATGATGAACGGCATCTGGATGTAGAAGCCGGAGGCCCCCACCAGCCGCATGATGCCGGTCTCCCGTCTGCGGCTGAACGCCGAGACGCGCACGGTGTTCACGATGAGCATCAGCGCGATGATCAGCATCAGCGCCATCAGGAAGATCGCGGCGACGTTCATGCCGTTCATGAGCTCGAAGAGGTTGTCCAGGATGCTCCGCTGGTCCTGGACGGACTGCACCCCGTCACGGCCCGCGAAGGCCGTCGCGACGACCTTGTACTTCTGCGGGTCCTTGAGCTTGACCCGGAACGACTCCTGCATCTGGTCCGGCGTGATGCTGCCGGCCATCGGCGAGTCGCCGAACTCCTCCTGGTAGTGCTTGTACGCCTCGTCGACCGTCTCGAAGAGGACCGGCTTCTGCACCGCGTCCATCTTCTCGAGGTCGGCCTTGATCTCCTTCTTCTGGTCCGCGGTGACGGCACCCTTGGCGCACTTGGGCACGTCCTTGGCGTCGTTCTTGTTGCAGAGGAAGATCGAGACGTTGACCTTGTCGTACCAGTAGGTCTTCATCGAGCCGACCTGCTCGCGCAGCAGCAGCGCGCCGCCGAACAGGGCGAGCGAGAGGGCGACGGAGACCACGACCGCGAAGGTCATCGTGAGGTTGCGGCGGAGACCGACGCCGATCTCCGACAGGACGAACTGGGCGCGCATGGCGTCCTTTCAGTACTCGATGCTCGTGCAGGTGCGTGAAGGGGCGAAGCCTTTGCCGGGCGTGTTCCGGAGCCCGTGCGGGCGAGACCTGCGAAACACGCCCCAAGGGCGGGACGGCCCTCAGTGCTGGTAGCCGTAGACGCCGCGCGCCTGGTCGCGGACGAGACGGCCCTGCTCGAGCTCGATGACGCGCTTGCGCATCTGGTCGACGATGTTCTGGTCGTGGGTCGCCATGATCACGGTGGTGCCGGTCCGGTTGATCCGGTCCAGCAGCTTCATGATGCCCACGGAGGTCTGCGGGTCGAGGTTGCCCGTCGGTTCGTCGGCGATCAGCAGCATCGGCCGGTTGACGAACGCCCTTGCGATGGCGACGCGTTGCTGCTCACCACCGGAGAGCTCGCCGGGCATGCGGTCCTCCTTGCCCCCGAGACCGACGAGGTCGAGGACCTGCGGCACGGCCTTGCGGATCTCGCCGCGGGGCTTGCCGATGACCTCCTGCGCGAAGGCCACGTTCTCGGCGACCGTCTTGTTGGGCAGGAGGCGGAAGTCCTGGAAGACCGTGCCCAGCTGGCGGCGCATCTGCGGCACCTTCCAGTTGGACAGGCGCGCGAGGTCCTTGCCCAGCACGTGGACCATGCCCTGGCTGGCGCGCTCCTCGCGAAGGATGAGCCTCATGAAGGTGGACTTGCCGGAGCCGGAGGAGCCCACCAGGAAGACGAACTCGCCCTTCTCGATGTCGAGTGAGACGTCCCGGAGAGCTGGACGGCTCTGCTTCGGGTAGGTCTTGGAGACGTTGTCGAATCGGATCACGGATGCACCACGGTCGGCCGGGAGTAGGTGTGCGTGACCATACGCGAACCGGGCTGACGCGTGCAGTCGGCGTCCCTCTATGAGGGTTTTATGACGGAACGCGGCAGGGAACGAAACGGGGCGTGCCGGACCCCGCCCTGCGGGCCGCGCCGAAACCGGCGCGAGCTGGCACAGTGGAAGGGGGAACGGTCGCGTTTCCCCGAGCGTTGTGCGGAGAGGACGTGAACGCGGCTCCGCCGCGCAGTGAGGAGGAATGCGCATGACCTACGACCGACTGGTGTGCGCCAACTGCGCGGCACCCGTGAGCGAGGGACGCTGCCGCGTCTGCCGGGCGAGCCGGGAGCGGATGCAGGAGCAGGGCCCGTTCTCCGGGCTGAATCCGGCGATGCTGATCGCGCTGATGGTGATCCTTGTGGCCGCGCTGGCACTGCTCGCGCACCAGGTCTGAGCAAGAGGCACCGCGCAGGCGCTCACGGCCGCAGGAGCGGTCCGGACGCCTGCGGGTACAGGCGGGCACACGAAAGGGCCTGGGAGAGTCTCAGCGGCTCCCCCAGGCCCTTTCACCGTGCGCTCACGCTCTAGGCGACGGTACGACCGCCGCCCGCCAGACGCGGCAGGATGCGGAAGCCGATACCGCCGGCGATCATCGTCGCGGCGCCGACCAGCAGGAACGTGGTCTCGGCCGCACCGGTCTCGGCGAGCTCGTCCTTGCCCTTGCTCTGCTCGGCCGGCTGGTTGCCGACACTGTCGGTGTCGGTGTTGTCGGCGCACGCGGCGCCGTCCAGGTCGACGGTGCAGGTGCCGGCACCGGTCTCGCCGGTGGCGGATCCGGTGTCACCGCCGGTCACGGAGCCGGTGTCACCGCCGCCCGCGCCACCCTGGTCACCGGCACCACCCTGGTCGCCCGCACCACCCTGGTCGCCCGCACCACCCTGGTCACCGGCACCACCCTGGTCGCCCGCACCACCCTGGTCACCGGCACCACCCTGGTCGCCCGCACCACCCTGGTCACCGGCACCACCCTGGTCACCCGCACCACCCTGGTCGCCCGCACCACCCTGGTCACCGGCACCACCCTGGTCACCCGCACCACCCTGGTCACCCGCACCACCCTGGTCACCGGCACCACCCTGGTCACCCGCACCACCCTGGTCGCCCGCACCACCCTGGTCGCCCGCACCACCCTGGTCACCGGCACCACCCTGGTCGCCCGCACCACCCTGGTCGCCCGCACCACCCTGGTCACCCGCACCACCCTGGTCACCGGCACCACCCTGGTCGCCCGCACCACCCTCGGCGCCGGCGTCCACGCCACCGAGCAGACCGCCGATGACCTCGGGCTCGCCCTCGGTCATGGTGGTGTTGTCCGCGACGCTGTCTCCGGTGAGGTAACCGGCGGCCTGCGCCGCACCGGTGACAGTGAGCGAGGCGCCCGCGGCGATAACCGCACCAGCGGCTATCCGCGCAATGCGGACTCGCGTCTTCTTGGTCATCTGTTGCTACCCCCAGTAGCCGATCTCGTCAGTGGAGCAGCCCTATGCGGTCCACGGCCCTGCGGGGTCGCGGTCTCCGCGGGGCCCACGTCGTACCGTGGTCATCCCGCCCCGCCCCCCGTCACACCTGTCCCAGACATACGCGTGCTGCCCTAGCAGCCTGTCCAGAGTTAAGGACTACGTCAAGGTCGTTCCACGGCATAAGCGCCGCTATGGGGGTTCTTGACGGGCAATCGGAATCACGACTGTGACTCATTCGCCACACGACCCGCCCAACTTCCCGGTCACCGGCGGGAGAACGGTCCGGGCCCGGGCAGGATTCCCCTGCCCGGGCCCGGCCGCCGTACGCGTACGGCTACTTCTCGCTCTGCTTGCGCCAGCGGATGCCCGCCTCGATGAAGCCGTCGATCTCGCCGTTGAAGACCGCTTCCGGGTTGCCCATCTCGAACTCCGTACGCAGGTCCTTGACCATCTGGTACGGGTGCAGGACGTACGAACGCATCTGGTTTCCCCAGGAGTTGCCGCCATCGCCCTTGAGAGCGTTCATCTTCGCCTGCTCCTCCTGGCGGCGGCGCTCGAGCAGCTTCGCCTGGAGGACGTTCATCGCGGACGCCTTGTTCTGGATCTGCGAGCGCTCGTTCTGGCAGGAGACCACGATGCCCGTGGGCAGGTGGGTCAGACGCACCGCGGAGTCCGTGGTGTTGACGCCCTGGCCGCCCGGACCCGAGGAGCGGTACACGTCCACGCGCAGCTCGGACTCGTCGATCTCGATGTGGTCGGTCTGCTCGACCACCGGGAGGACCTCGACGCCCGCGAAGGACGTCTGGCGGCGGCCCTGGTTGTCGAAGGGGGAGATCCGGACGAGACGGTGGGTGCCCTGCTCGACGGAGAGGGTGCCGTAGGCGTACGGGACCTCGACGGCGAAGGTGGTCGACTTGATGCCGGCCTCCTCGGCGTACGCCGTCTCGTAGACCTCGGTCTTGTAGCCGTGCCTCTCGGCCCAGCGGACGTACATGCGCTGCAGCTTCTCGGCGAAGTCCGCGGCGTCGACGCCGCCGGCCTCGGCGCGGATGGTGACCAGCGCCTCACGCGAGTCGTACTCGCCGGAGAGGAGGGTGCGGACCTCCATCTCGTCCAGCGCCTTCCTGACCGACTCGAGCTCGGCCTCCGCCTCGCCCAGCGCCTCGGCGTCACCCTCGTCCTCGGCGAGCTCGAACATGATGCCGAGGTCGTCGATGCGCCCGCGGAGGGCCTCGGTCTTGCGGACCTCGGCCTGGAGGTGCGAGAGCTTGCTGGTGATCTTCTGGGCCGCCTCCGGGTCGTCCCAGAGGGACGGCGCCGCCGCCTGCTCCTCGAGCGCGGCGATCTCGGCCCTCAGGGAGTCCAGGTCCAGGACGGCCTCGATCGACCCCATGGTCGAGGAGAGGGACTTCAGCTCTTCGGAAATATCGACGACTGCCACGGGTCCAGCGTAACGGCTGGACGAGTGAACCTGTTCCTCCCCCGGGACCCCGGCCCCCGCCGGGCGGCCCTCAGGGGGGCGGGGGAGCCGAATTCCCCGTGTCCTTCGGCTCCGGCCCCCCGTCGTCCCCGCTCGTGGCGAACCAGCCGCCGACACCGATCACCGCACACAGGGCCACCGCCGCCGCACCGAGGGTGATGCGGCGCTTGCGGACGGCGGCGGACCTGTTCCGGGCCGAGCCGGGCCGGGGGCGGCCCGGGGCGCGCGGGGCCCTCGCCGTACCGAGGGGGCCGCCCGCCAGTTCGTCGGGGGCGGGCACGCGCATGCTCGTGTGGGTGTCCCTGTTGGAGTCCGGGGCGGAGCCGGGGACCAGGGGAACGGCTCCGCGGCGGCGGGGCTGCTCCTGGGCGGGGACGTGATTCTGTTCGTCGTGCGCCTGCGCTTCGGACTCGGTGTCCGGCTCATCGACGTCGAGCGGGGGTATCCCGGCCAGGAGCGGGAGCAGCTCGCGCAGCCGGGACGCCAGCTCGGAGGCGCGCAGCCGGGACGCCGGGGCCTTGGCCAGGCACTGGACCAGCAGCTGCCACAGCTCCTCGGGAATGCCCGGGAGCGGGACGACCCTCTCGGTGACGTGGCGGCGCAGCACTGCCCCGGGGTGACCGCCCCCGAAGGGCGTGAAGCCGGCGAGGAGCTCGTAGAACACCGTCGCGAGGGCGTAGATGTCGACGGCGGCGCGCGGCGGGAGGCCCTCGACGATCTCGGGGGCCAGGTAGTCCGGCGTACCGATGATCTTGGTGGCCTTGGTGCGGCGCGGGGTGTCGATCAGCTTGGCGACGCCGAAGTCGGTGAGCAGGGCCGGGTGCGAGCCACCGGGTCCGAGGGGGCCCTCCATGTCGAGCAGGATGTTCTCCGGCTTGACGTCGCGGTGCACGACTCCGGCCCGGTGGGCGGCGGCGAGACCGTCGGCGACGTCCGCGACGATCGCGGCGGCCGCCTCGGGCGCGAGCCGGCGCTCCCGGTCGAGGCGGGTCCGCAGGTCGGTGCCCCGTACGAGGTCCATGACCAGTGCCAGGTCGTTGCCGTCCACCACGAGGTCGCGGACGGCGACGACGTGCGGATGATCGAGACCGAGCAGCGCGGTGCGCTCCTGTACGAAACGGCCCACGAGCTCCTGGTCGGACGCGAGGTCCTCGCGGAGCAGCTTGATGGCGACCGGGCCCTCGGGCCCTTCGCCGAGCCACACCGTGCCGGCGCTGCCGCGCCCCAGGATCTGGTGGGCGGTGTACCGGCTGCCGATATTCCGTGCCAAGACTGCTCCCTCAGCGGCTGGCGTTGACCCCCCGGTCGACAAAGTTACGCGGCGATCGGGGTGTTGCGTGCCGCGGACGGCTCCGACCTCGACTTCCGCGGGCGGATCCGGTCGGCGGAAGTCGACAAAGCCACAGAAAGGCCGTTGCCCCCGGGCACCCGGGAACTCAGCTCGGGGTACTGCCGCCGAGCTCCTTGAACCAGCCGGTGACGGTGGAGATGCCGTCCCCGATGGCCTCCCAGTAGCCCTTGCCCTGGTCGACCCAGTCCTGGAGCGGGGTCAGCTCCCAGATGAGCCAGCCGGCGACGACGAGCAGCACGATCGTGAACAGGCACCCCTTGAGGCAGCCGAGGCCCGGGATGCGCATCGGGTTGGCGTTGCGCTGCCTCGGCTGACGCGGGGCCGGCTGCGGGGGCGCGGGCTGCTGCGGGGGCGCGGGCGCGTACTGCTGCCGCCGGGGCTGCTGCGGGGGCTGGTGGCGCTGGGGCTGCTGCTGCGCGTACTGCGGCGGCTGGGGCTGCGGCTGCTGCCGCTGCGGGGGCTGCTGGCTCTGCTGCGGGGGCTGCTGCCGCTGCGGGCGCCGGCGCAGCGGGTCCTGGCTGGGGTCGAGGTACTGGACCTGCGTCTGCTCGTTGCGGTCCCGCGCCGCCCGGAGCTGGGACTGCCAGGGGTGCGGCTCGTCGGGGCGCGGGGGGCCGTCGGGATGCGGGGGTACCGGGGGCATGACCGCCGTCGGGTCGGCGTGTCCGCCGTACCCGCCCGGGGTCTGCTGCAGGACGCTGGTGGGGGCCGCCGGGTCGTAGGACCCGGCGTTGCCCGGCAGCACCTGCGTCGCGTCGGCCGCGCCCGGGGTCTCCGGGACGGCGGCGGGGGCCGGGTCGGGGGCGAGCAGGGCCCCCACGCCCTCGGCCGCGGCGATCTGCGCCGAGTTCGCGTGCACCCCGATGCCCGCTCCGACGGTGCGCAGGGCACGGGCGAGGTTCACGGCGCTGGGCCGCTGGCCGGGGTCCTTGCGCAGACAGCGCTCGATGACCGTCCACAGGGGTTCGGGAACGGAGCCGGGGCGCCGGGGTTCCTCGCTGAGGTGCTGGTGCAGGACCTCGAGCGCGGTGGCCCCGGCGAACGGCGGACGGCCGGTGACCAGCTCGTACAGCAGGATGCCGGCGCCGTAGACGTCCACGGCGGAGGTCTGCGGTCGGCCCTCGGCGGACTCGGGCGCCACGTAGGCGGGCGTGCCGACGAACTCGTGGGTCCGGGTCAGCCCCGGGGAGTCCGCGAGGCGCGCGATGCCGAAGTCGGTGAGCATCGGGTGCAGCTCGCCGTTGCGCTCGTCGAGCAGCACGTTGGCGGGCTTCAGGTCGCGGTGGACGACGCCGTCGGCGTGGCTGGCGGCGAGCGCGTCCGCGATCTGGGCGGTGAGCAGGCTCGCGGCGACCGGGGTGAACGGGCCGTTCTCGCGGAGGTGGCGGTGCAGGTCGGGGCCGTCGATCAGGTCCATGACCAGCGCCAGGAGGTCACCCTCGACGACCAGGTCCCGGGTGCGGACGATGTTGGCGTGGGTGAGCCGCAGCAGCACCGAGCGCTCGCGGAGGAAGCGCATCACGACGTCCGCGTCGTTGGCGAGCTCCTCCTTGAGCACCTTGATCGCGACGGTCTCGCCGGGCTGCCCGGCGACGGCCGCCTCGGCGCCCGCGGTCTCCCGCTGGCGGGCTCGCCAGACGGTGCCCGTGGCGCCGCGTCCGAGCGGCTCCTCGAGCAGGTACTTGCTGCCGACTGGCCGCACGTCACGCGCTCCCTGCTGATCGATGTGCTGGCGGATCCCCGGGCCCCGCCCGGATGTCCCGGCCCACTCTAACGACCTGCCCGCCGGCCGTGAGGCCGCCGGACGGAGCGCCTTCGGGGGACTTCCGGTCGCGTCACCACCATGTCCGGGGGAAGACGCGGACAGCGAGGGGTTGGTTGCCGAACGAGTGTGCAGTACGCCCGCCGCAGGACCAAGCAGGCACTTTTGCGCCCACAGTCGGCCATCCAAGATCACTAAGCGGTCACACCCGGGCGTGTTGTCAGTGGCAGGTGCGAGGATGCCTCCAGCACGGAACTGTGTGGCCGGGTGCCTCGCGCTCCGTGACGACCTGTACCGGACGACGCGTCCGTGCCGGGTGGGGGGAATCACAGGGCTTCTCCCCTGCCGGGCGCCCCGCGCAGAAGGGACCGCTGACGGCGATGCAGATCCGGCTGACCGTCCTCGCGCCGCGCAGCGGCCAGACCCCGCCACGCGCGTGCGACGTGCTCGTCACCGCCCCCGCGGGGACGGCTCTCGCAGCCGTCGCCTCCGGCCTGGCCACGGCCGTGTCCGGCCCGGAGGCCTCGCCGGGCGGCGGCGCCGTGGTGCTGTACGCGGGGCGGGAGCGGCTCGACCCGCAGCGCTGCGCCCTCGGCGAGCCGCCCCTGGTGGACGGCACGGTCCTCTCCCTGCTGGTGCCCTGCGAGGACGAGGCGGCGGACGACTCCGTCCCCGCGCAGCTGCACGTGATCGCGGGCCCCGACGCCGGCGGCGTTCACCTGCTGCACGGCGGCCGCATCCGCATCGGACGCTCCGCCGAGGCGGACGTCCCGCTCGACGATCCCGACGTGTCCCGGCTGCACTGCGCCGTGACGGTCTCCGAGGACGGCGGGGTGTCGGTCGCCGACCTCGGCTCGACCAACGGCACCTCCCTGGACGGCACGGAGGTCCACGACACCCCGGTCCGGCTGGCCCCGGGCGCGCTGCTGCGCCTCGGCGAGTCCGCGCTGCGCCTCACGCCGGGCGCGCCCGCGCCGGCCCTGACGACGACCCCGGACGGGGAGGGACATCTGCGGGTGGCCCGGCCGGACGGCGCGAAGCACGGCGCCGCAGCGGAGGGATACGGCGGCGGTGCGGGCGACGGCCACGGCCGCAGCACCGCGCCCGCCGGACACGGTGCCCCCGATCCGTACGACGGCGGGCCGGCGGGCCACGGCCGGTCCGGCGCACCGGCCGCCCACGCCACCCACGGGCGCGGCTCCGGCCTCGCGGACGGCGACGCGCCCCGGCGTGGCATAGGCGCCTGGGCGCGCCGCCTGGCGGGCGGCAAGGGCGAACAGGGCCAGGGCGACCCCGGCCGGGCCACGTCCGGGCCCCCGGACGGCCCCGCGCACACCGGCCCCGGCGGCACGCCCGCCGAGTCCGGTGACCTCGCCCCGTCCCGGCGGGGCCCCGCCGGGACCTGGCCCGACCCCGCGGCCGTCCTCCTCACGGCGCTCGGGCCCGGCCCCCGTCTGTGGGAGCGCGACCCCGCGCACCCGGAGGCGCTGGTCGTGCGGCTGGGGACGGCGGAGCGGGCCGGGCTGCCGGCCGTACCCGTCACCGTCGGCCTGCGGGAAGCCGGCTCGCTCGGGCTCGCGGGCCCCAGGGCCCGGCTGTCCGGGCTGGCCCGCTCGGCGGTGGCCCAGCTCGCGGCCCTGCACTCCCCGTTCGACCTGGAGATCGTGCTGATCAGCACGGACCGCACGCGGAGCGCGGAGGAGCGCCGGCGCGAGTGGTCCTGGCTCGGGTGGCTGCCCCATCTGCGCCCCATGCACGGCCAGGACTGCCGGCTGCTGCTGGCGTACGACCGTGAGCAGGCGGCCGCCCGGACGGCGGAGCTGGTGCGCCGTCTGGAGGAGGGGCCGCTGGGCCCGGCCTGGGCGAGCGCCGACCGGGCGGCCGTCACCGAGGCCGCCGGCCGCCACCCGGGGCCGTACACGGTGGTGATCGTGGACGGCGACCCGGGTTCCGCAGAGCTGCGCGAGACCACGGCAGGGCTCGCGGGCACCGGAGCCGCGGCAGGCATCCACCTGATCTGCCTCGCCGAGACCCCGGCCGCCTCACCCACCTCGCCGGTCACCGCGACGTACGACACCGCGTGCCGTGCCTCGCTCCCCTTCCGGGAGTGCGGGGCGGTCGCCCTGCTCAGCGGCGACGTGGCGACCGCGTTGCGCCTGCTGCGCACGGCGGGCGGCCGGACGGCGGGCCACGGCACCGTCGCCACGGTGGACGCGGTGTCGCCGGCCTGGGCCGAGCGGTTCGCACGCGCCCTCGCTCCGCTGCGGGACGAGGGCGCGGCCGTACTGCCGGGCAGGCCCATGGCCGCGACGCTGCCCCCCTCCGCCCGCCTCCTGGACGAGCTGGGCCTGGCCAGGGCCACCCCGGCCTCCCTGATGGCCCGGTGGGCCTCCACGGCGGAGCAGCAACCCGGCGCCACACCGCCCCCGGCGGCCCCCGCCGGGGCGGACCCGGACCCGACGGGTTCCGGCCGCACCCTGAGCACCGGGCCCCGGGTGGGCCCGCAGCGCGGGGCCACCGGCTCCGGCCACCCGTCGCCCACGACCGGAACCACCACGACGGCCGGGAGCGGCGGCAGCCCCCGGATCCTCGCCCAGCGGCGTGACGGCGGGCCTCTGCCCGGGCCGGGCGCCGGCACGACCGCCGGCAGTGCGGGTCGCCCGGTGATCGTGCTCGGCGCCGGACCCCGGGGCCCGCTCTCCGTCGATCTGGCCGACGAGGGACCGCACCTGCTGATCGAGGGACCGGCGGGCAGCGGCCGTACGGAACTGCTGCGGGCGGTCGCGGCCTCGCTGGCCTCCGCCGCCCGCCCCGACCGGCTCGGCATCCTGCTGATCGACGGTTCGGCCGGCGAGCACGGGGAGCGCGGCGAGGGACTGCGTCCCTGTACGGAACTGCCGCACGTCGTCACCCACCTCGTCGCCTCGGACCCCGTACGGATGCGCGAGTTCGCCCAGGCGCTCGGGGGCGAGCTGAAACGCCGGGCGGAGCTGCTCGGCGGGCTCGGCTTCACCGAATGGCACGAACGGTACGCCCGCTCGCAGGCGCCCACCGCCGGGCGGCGCTCCTCCGCCGCCGAGCAGCGCGGCGACCTCGACTCCCCGGCCACCGGCACCCTGCGGCTGCGGCCCGCCACCCGCACGGCGGACCCGGGCCCGTCCCCGCTGCCCCGGCTCGTCGTCCTGGCCGACGACTTCGACGCCCTGGTCGCCCCGGCGCTGGGCAGCCCCGGCCGCCCGTCCGCCGGTTCCGTCGTCCGCGTGCTGGAAGCCGTGGCCAGGGACGGCGGGCTGCTCGGCGTCCACCTGGTCGCCACCTCCGGCCGCCCGGACCGCACCGAGGACACGGAGCTGGCGCGCGGGGCCCGGCTGCGCATCGTGCTCGACCCGCCCGTCGTACCGCCCTCCCCCGACGAGGCGGCGCCGGGCCGCGGCCGGCTCGGGCATCCGGACGGCCGGGTGACGCCGTTCCAGGGGGGCAGGGTCACCGGCCGCATCCCGCGCACCGCGACCCTGCGCCCGACCGTCGTCCCCCTGGAGTGGGAGCGGATGGGCGATCCGCCGACCCGCCGGCCGCTGCGCGAACTGGGCAACGGCCCCACGGATCTGGCCCTGCTGGCCAGCGCCCTGGAGCGGGCGGCCCGCTCGGTGAACGCCGAGCGGCTTCCACCGCTGCTCCCGCCGCCTTCACCGTCCTGAACACAGCGCCCGGGCACCCGTGCGTTCCTGACGTCACGTCACGAGCCCATCACGATCAATTGACAGGAACCTGTAGCGGTATTGCGAGTCCGGAGTACCGGGCATAGGACTGTGCGCACGAACGACGTGAGCCGCACGATGTGGAGGCGTGGGCGGCACCGCCGGGTCCCAACCGGTGGTGCCGCTCCGCCCGCATGCGCGTGCAGGAGAGACGGGGCAAGGGATGCGCAGAAGCGCTCGTATGCGTAGGGCCGCACTGGTATTCACCGCGATCGGGGCACTGGCACTCACCGGCTGCAGTGACGACGGTGGCAAGGAGAAGAAGGCGGGCGAGGGCTCCGGGGCGGGCAAGGAGAGCCCGTCGAGCGTCACCCTGCCGAAACTGGACGGCGAGAAGATATCGGTCGCGGCGGTCTGGACGGGCCCGGAGCAGGCCAACTTCACCAAGGTCCTGAAGGAGTTCGAGAAGCGGACGGGCGCCACGGTGTCCTTCGTCCCGGCGCAGGACCCGATCGTGAACTTCCTCGGTACGAAGATCGCGGGTGGCCAGCCCCCGGACGTCGCGATGATCCCGCAGGTGGGAGCCATCCAGCAGGCGGTGGCCAAGAAGTGGGCCAAGCCGGTCGGCCCCGAGGCGCGGGCCCAGCTCGGCCAGAACTACGCGAAGGTCTGGCAGGACCTCGGCGCGGTGGACGGCACCCAGTACGGTGTCTACTTCAAGGCCGCCAACAAGTCCCTGATCTGGTACAACGCCAAGGCGTTCGAGAACGCCGGCGCGAGCGAGCCGAAGACCTGGAAGGACTTCCTGGCCACCGCCGAGACGGTGTCCGCCTCCGGTGTCACTCCCGTGTCGGTCGGCGGCGCGGACGGCTGGACGCTCACCGACTGGTTCGAGAACATCTACCTCTCCCAGGCGGGTCCGGAGAAGTACGACCAGTTGGCCAAGCACGAGATCAAGTGGACGGACCCGTCCGTCAAGGACGCGCTGACCACCCTGGCCGAGCTGTTCGGCAAGCCGAACCTCATCACGGGCGGCGCGGACGGGGCTCTGCAGACCGAGTTCCCGGCCTCCGTCACGCAGACGTTCACCGGGGGCGACCAGCCCAAGGGTGCGATGGTGTTCGAGGGCGACTTCGTCGCCGTCAACATCGCCCAGACCGAGGCGAAGGTCGGTACGGACGCCAAGGTGTTCCCCTTCCCGGCGGTCGGCACGGACTCCCCCGTCGTGACCGGCGGCGACGCGGCGGTGGCGCTCAAGGACAGCAAGGGCGCCCAGGCTCTGCTGACCTGGCTCGCCTCCAAGGACGCGGCGAAGATCTGGGCCGAGGCGGGCGGGTTCATCTCGCCCAACAAGTCGCTGGACGCGGCCGCGTACCCGAACGACGTGCAGCGCACGATGGCCGAGGCACTGATCGACGCCGGTGACGACGTCCGGTTCGACATGTCCGACCAGGCCCCGCAGTCGTTCGGCGGCACGCCCGGCAAGGGTGAGTGGAAGACCCTCCAGGACTTCCTGAAGAACCCGAAGGACATCGCGGGGACCCAGGCGAAGCTGGAGTCCGACGCGGCCAAGGCCTACACGAGCTGACGGGATGACGACAGCGACCACGGGGGGCACCGCAGCGGTGCCCCCTGCCGAAAAGCCCCCCGGCGGCCCCGGACCCGGGCGTTCACGGCGGAGTGTAACCGGCACCCGTAGGGTCATCGCGGCGGCGTTCCTGCTGCCCGCCCTCGTACTGCTCGGCGCCCTCGTCGTCTACCCGATCGTGTACTCCGTCTACCGGTCGTTCTTCGACCAGGCGGGCACGGGCTTCGCCGGCCTCGACAACTACAAGGCGCTGTTCACCGACGACACCATCCTTACGGCGGTCAAGAACAACGCGGTATGGGTGGTGGTCGCACCGACCGTCTCCACCGTGCTGGGACTGATCTTCGCGGTGCTCACCGAGCGGATCCGCTGGGGAACGGCCTTCAAGCTGATCGTCTTCATGCCGATGGCGATCTCCATGCTGGCCGCGGGCATCATCTTCCGGCTGGTGTACGACCAGGCGCCGGAGCGCGGGGTCGCCAACGCCGTGGCGGTGGGCGTGCACGACACGTTCGCCGCGTCGTCGGCGTTCCCGAAGGCGCACCCGCTGCCCGTGCACCCGCTCAAGGCGGGCGGTGGCGGCTCGTTCGTCACCGAGGAACCGGTGCGTGCCGGCCGGCCGGCGCTGCTGCCGCTGGTCGGGGTGGCGCCCGCGAAGATGCCGGACGACGCGGTGCCGGCGAAGGCCGCCTCCGCGTCGGGCGACGGCGTCACGGGCACCGCCTGGCTCGACTTCACCAAGGGCGGGGGCGGCAAGCCCAACAGCGTCGACCCCGCGGAACTCGGGCTGAAGGGCATCAAGGTCGAGGCCGTCAAGGACGGCAAGGTCGTCGCCTCGGCCACGGCCGGCGCCGACGGCGTCTTCACGCTGCCCGCGTCCGCGGACGGGGCGCACCTGCGCCTGCCCGCCGACAACTTCCGGGAGCCCTACAACGGCGTGGACTGGCTCGGCCCGTCCCTGGTGACCCCCGGGATCATCGGCAGCTACGTCTGGATGTGGGCGGGCTTCGCGATGGTCCTGATCGCGGCGGGCCTCGCGGGACTGCCCCGCGAACTCCTCGAAGCCGCCCGGGTGGACGGGGCGAACGAGTGGCAGGTGTTCCGCCGGATCACGGTGCCGATGCTGGCGCCCGTCCTGGCGGTGGTGCTCGTCACCCTGATGATCAACGTCCTGAAGATTTTCGACCTGGTCTTCATCATCGCGCCGGGCTCCTCGCAGGACGACGCGAACGTCCTGGCGCTGCAGCTGTACCGGTCCTCGTTCGGCACGGACGCGGATCTCGGGGTCGGCAGCGCCATCGCCGTCCTCCTCCTGCTGCTGGTGATCCCGGTGATGCTGTTCAACATCCGCCGGATACGGAAGGAGGGGCGACGGTGACCACGAACGAGGCCGCTCAGGCGGTACCCGCCCCGAAGGCGGCACAGACGGTGACCACGGCCGGCGCCCCGCCGCTCCGGCAGCCCCTGGGCTCCCGGCTCGCCGCACGGGCGGGCGGCGGGGTCATGCGGGTCTTCCTGGTGCTGGTGGCCCTCTTCTGGCTGATGCCTACCATCGGGCTGCTGCTCTCCTCGCTGCGCGGGGCCGACGACATCGCGGCGAGCGGCTGGTGGAAGGTCCTCACGGCCCCCACCGATCTCACCTTCGAGAACTACCAGCGCCTGCTGGACAACTCGGTCATCACCGATTCCCTCCTCAGCACGGTGATGATCACGGTCCCGGCCACCTTCCTGGTGGTGGTGATCGGCTCGCTCGCCGGATACGCCTTCGCCTGGATGGAGTTCCCCGGCCGCGACTGGTGGTTCCTGCTGGTCGTGGGCCTGCTGGTCGTGCCCGTACAGGTCGCCCTGATCCCCGTCTCCAAGCTCTTCGGCACGATCGGGATCTTCGAGACGACCTTCGGCGTGATCGTGTTCCACACGGCGTTCGGCCTGCCGTTCGCCATCTTCCTGCTGCGGAACTTCTTCGCCGAGATCCCGCGCGAACTCCTGGAGGCCGCGCGGCTGGACGGGGCGGGCGAGATCCGGGTGTTCACCCGGGTGGTCATGCCGCTCGGCGGACCCGCGATCGCCTCGCTCGGCATCTTCCAGTTCCTCTGGGTGTGGAACGACATGCTGGTCGCGCTGATCTTCGCCGATTCGGAGTCCCCGCCCATCACGGTGGCCCTGCAGCAGCAGGTCCGCCAGTTCGGCAACAACATCGACGTCCTGGCGCCCGGCGCCTTCGTGTCGATGGTGATCCCGCTGGTGGTGTTCTTCGCCTTCCAGCGGCAGTTCGTCTCCGGCGTGATGGCGGGCGCGGTCAAGTAGCAGGACTCCGACACCGGCGGACCGCAGACAGCACAGACGTTCGTCAACCCCAGGGCGGCCCGGTCACTCGTGACCGGGCCGCCCTACCTCGTACTTCCCCCGAATGCCACGTCCGGCGTAACCATGTCACTCCATCGGCCGTTTGCGGGCCACCTGCCCGCCCGCGAGCGCCTCTGGATGTGTTGTGCCCCGGTTCAGTGTCATCGTGCCCGCGTACCGGGTCCAGGCGTACCTGCACGCGTGTCTCGACTCCGTGCTGGACCAGTCGTACAAGGACTACGAGATCATCGTGGTCGACGACTGTTCGCCCGACGCCTGCGGCCCGATCGCCGACGAGTACGCCGCCCGTGACCCCCGGGTCACCGCCGTGCACCTCCCGCACAACTCCGGTCTCGGCCCCGCCCGCAACGCCGGGGTCGCCCGGGCGAGCGGTGACTACCTCCTCTTCCTGGACGGTGACGACACCTTCACCCCCGAGGCGCTGCAGACCATCGCCGACCGCCTGGACGCCACCGGCGGACCCGACGTCCTGGTCTACGACTACGCCCGTACGTACTGGTCGGGCGAGGCCGTACGCAACACCTTCGCCGAGCACCTCGCGGAGACCGGCCCGGCCACCTTCCGGCTGGCCCAGCGCCCCGGACTGCTCAAGGTCCTCATGGTCGTCTGGAACAAGGCGTACCGCCGGGAGTTCATCGAGGCCGAGGGCTTCGCCTTCCCGCCCGGTTACTACGAGGACACGCCCTGGACCTACCCCGTGCTGATGGCCGCCGGATCGATCGCCGTCCTGGACGCGGTGTGCGTCGGATACCGTCAGCGGCGCCGGGGCAACATCCTCTCCACCACCACCCGCAGGCACTTCGACGTCTTCGACCAGTACGACCGCGTCTTCGCCTTCATCGACTCCCGCCCCGGACTCGCGCCCTGGCGGCCGGTGATGTTCCGGCGGATGCTCGACCACTTCTCGACGCTGTTCACCTCCCGGGGCCGGCTCCCACGCGGCACGCGCGCCGAGTTCTTCCGCCGCGCCCGCGCCCACTGCCGCCGCTACCGCACCCCCGGGGCCCCCGTCCCGTTCCGCAGCCGCCTGCGGCACGCGCTGTTCCGGCTGGGCGCCCACCGCACGTACCGCGCCCTGTGGGCCGGGCAGCAGCTGCGCGGCCGGCTGGGCCGCCGCTCCACCGCCCTGCGCCGTGCGGTGCGCGCAGCGGCCCTCCAGCTGCACTACCGCGTCCAGCTGCGGCTGCCGGTCCGCCCGGCGGAGGCGGTGTTCGCCGCCTACTGGCACCGCGGCTACACCTGCAGCCCGGCGGCGCTGGAGGCCACCGCCCGGGCCCTGGTCCCCGGCCTGCGCACCTCCTGGATCTGCCGCCCCGGCGACGCGCACACCGTGCCGTCCGCCACACGCGTGCTGCACCCGGGGACGTACGCGTACTGGACGGCCCTGGCCCGCTCCAAGTACCTCGTGAACAACGTCAACTTCGACCGCAGGCTGGTGAAGAGACGCGACCAGGTGTTCCTCCAGACCCATCACGGCACCCCCCTGAAGAGCATGGGCACCGACCTGGCGCACCGTCCGGCGGCCGCCGGTTCCATGGACTTCGAGCAGCTGCTGCGCAACGTCGACAAGTGGGACTTCTCGCTCTCCGCCAACCGGCACTCCACCCTCGTGTGGGAGCGCGCCTACCCCTCCGGGTACACCACGCTGGAGTACGGCAACCCACGCAACGACGTCTACCACCGCACGCCCCCGGCCGAGATCGCACGGCTGCGCGAGCGCCTGGGCATCCCCACCGGCCGCACCGCCCTGCTCCACGCGCCGACCCACCGCGACTACCGGCGCGACCCGTACCACCCCCTGGACCTGGAACGGCTGGTTCGCGTGCTGGGCCCGCACTACGTGATCCTGGCCCGCGCCCACTACCTCGACGCGGCCTCCCGCACCGGCGTCCCCCGTCCCTCCCACCCCCGGATCATCGACGTCACCGCCCACCCGTCCGTCGAGGAACTCTGCCTCGCCTCGGACGCGTTGATCACGGACTACTCGTCGCTGATGTTCGACTACGTCAACCTGGACCGGCCGGTCGTCCTGCACCTGTCGGACCGGGAGGCCTACGAGGCGGCCCGGGGCACGTACTTCGACCTGGAGGCATTCCCGCCCGGTGCCGTGGCCCGCGACCAGGACGAGCTGCACGAGGTCTTCTCCACCGACCACTGGCGCGGCCCCCGCTCCGCGCAGCGCCGGGCCGCGTTCCGGGCCCGCTTCTGCCCGTACGACGACGGGCACGCGGCGGAGCGGGTGGTGCGCCGCGTCTTCCTGGGCGAGACCGCGGAACTGCCCCGGCCCGCGCCGTTCCCCGGCAGCGGGACCCCCGGGGTGCCCCGGCAGGTGCCCGTACGGGAGTACACCGGCGGGTGAGCCCCGGGCGACGGGTGCAGGGGTACGGAGACGGCCCCCGCACCCCGTCGGCCGCGGCGCCGGCGGCCTTTGCCGCCCGGCGCCCGTGGCCCGCCGCCTCCCGCCCTTGCCGCTCAGCGCTCCAGGAACGCGAACAGGTCCTCCCAGCGGTCCATGATCTCCGCCTCGGAGAACCGCTGGACGGCGGTCCGCGCCCGGTCCCCCATCGCGTCCCGCATCCGCGGGTTGCCGGTGAGCCGCAGCAGCCGGTCCGCGAGCGCGACGATGTCCCCGGCGGGCGCGAGCAGCCCGTCCTCACCGTCGCGCACGATCTCCCGCACCCCCGGCGCGCAGTCGAAGGCCGCACACGGCACCCCGCTGGCCATGGCCTCCAGCAGCGCGAGCGGGAAGCCCTCGCCGCGCGAGGACTGGACGAAGACGGAGGAGGCCGCGAGCGCTCCGGGCACGTCGTCCGTGCGGCCCCTCCAGCGGACCGACCCGTCCAGACCCAGGTCCGTGCACCGGGCCCGGAGATCCGCCTCGTCCTCGCCGGCCCCGTACACGTCCAGGCGCCAGTCGGGGCGTTCGGGGGCGACCAGCGCCCACGTGTCCAGGAGCATGTCGACACCCTTCTGGTCGGTGAGCCTGCCGATGCTCGCGACCGCCTTCTCCCGCCGGGGAGAGGGCACGTCGGGCAGGGCCGCCAGGGCGTTGGGCATGAAGCCGACGTTGTCCATCCCGTCGCCCGCCCACAGGTCGGCGTCCTCCTCGGTGAGGACGAGCCAGCGGTCGAGGTTCGCGTAGTGGTCCTTGATCCAGCGGTAGCGGTGGCTCGCCCGGGAGTAGTCGTAGGACTCGTGGCTCATCCCGATGACCCGCAGCCCGGACGTGTCCGCCTCGCCGACCCATTCCATCGCCCAGACCTGACTGACGATCACCACACCACCGGTCCGCGCGGTGCGGAAGAGCTCCGAGAGCCGGGCGACGGCACGCCGTTTCTCCGCCACCCGGGCCGCCTCGCGGCGCCTGGCCGCGACACGGAGGCGGTCCCACGCCCCCTCGGGCGCCCAGGGCGTCGGCGGATGGGCCGGGTACAGCGCCGTGACGGGGTGGCCGAGCGGCTCCGGCAGGGCCATCTTCAGTGCGGAGGCGTGGATCCCCACGACGTGCACCCGGTGGCCCCGCTCACTCAGCAGCCGGGCGGTGCGGTGCGTCCAGCCGGTCACCCCGCCGAGCTCGTCCGTGCTGTTGGAGACGATGAAGACGTCACGGACCTCACGGCTGCCGCTCATCGGCCCGCCTCCCCGGTACGGGCCCTGCGGGCCGGGACGATGTGCCGGGCGAACACGGTGTCCACGACCGCACGGGCGGCGTCCCCCCGGTCGTAGCCGCCGAACTCCTCGGCGAAGGCGGCGCGCCGTTCCCGGAAGCCGGCGTCCGCGGCCTTCGGCCGGTCCAGTACGGCGAAGAGCTCGTCCTCGGTCCCGACGACCGGCCCGGGGGCCTTCTCCCGCAGGTCGAAGTAACTGCCCCGCTCGGCGGCGTACGCGTCGAGGTCGGGTGCGAACAGGACGACCGGGCGGTCCAGGAGCGCGTAGTCGAACATGATCGACGAGTAGTCGGTGACGAGGATGTCGGCGAGCGCGAGCAGTTCGCTGACGTCGTGGTGGCCGGAGACGTCCACGACCGTGCCGGGCGGGCACACGGGAAGGCTCGCCGCCTCCAGGTAGTGGGCCCGTACCAGCAGCGTGTACCGGTCGCCGAAACGTTCCGCGAAGCGGGCGGCGTCCAGCAGCAGCGGGCGGCGCCTGCGCCTGCCGCCCCCCGCGCGGAAGGTCGGCGCGTACAGCACGACCTCGCGGTGGTCGGGGAGCCCCAGTTCCGCCGCGAGCGACGGCCGCGGAAACCGCCCCTCCGCCTCGTCCCGGGCGCGGGCCGCGACCAGGGCGTCGTTGCGCGGATACCCCGTACGCAGCAGGGCCTCCTCCGGGAGACGGTAGGCACGGGCCAGGGTGCGTACGTCGTGCTCGGAGCGGACGAGGAAGTGGTCGAAGCGGTGCACCGCCCGCTGGAGCCGCTCGCGCTGCGGGGCGTTCTGCATGCGCACGCGCGTCTCGTCGAAGCCCATCCGCTTGTACGCCGACCCGTGCCAGGTCTGGAGGTAGGTGGTGCCGGACGGCTTGCGCAGCTGCTGCGGGAAGCCCTGGTTGTCCACCCAGAACTCGGCCCGCGCGAGCGCCCACAGATACCGCCAGGACCACCGGCGGACAAGCCGGGCACCGGGCGGGAAGCCCGCCGGGGAACTCTCGTACGACCAGACGCAGCGCAGGGGCAGCCCCCGGCGCCGCACCTCCTCGTACACGGCCCGGGGACTGTCGCCGTAGCACCTGCCCATGTGGCTCTCGAACACCACGGCCCCCTTGCGGACGGGCAGCCGGAGCAGCCAGGAGTCGTAGACGCGGGCCTTGAAGCCACGGGCGTGCAACCGGTCCCGGCGGGTGCGCAGGGCCCGCAGCAGGAGCCTCACCCTGCGGGCGGGGCGGAAGTGCGTGGCGTAGTGGACGAGCCGCCGGGCCGTACGCGCGGGGCGTCCGCGGGCGTCGAGCCGGAGCGCCAGGTGGTCCTTGAGTGTGACGTAGGGCTGCCAGATGTCCCCCGCCGTGCGGCCCAGCCGGGGCAGAGCGGGCGAGCGGTCCGCAGGACCGACCAGATCGTGGGCGGCGAACAGGTCGGTGACCGAGCGGGTACGGCCGTCCTCCAGCACCATCCTGGCGTCCCACACGGTGTCCCGGACGCCGAACGGGCGCAACCCGCGGGTCAGGTGGACCCGGGTGCGCCAGGCGACCCCGGTGGTGTCGCGCCGCAGCTCGTCGACGGGGAAGCGGAACGCGCGCGAGCCGTCCCGCACCCGGAACTCCAGGTGGGCGGTGAGCGGGGCGTCCGGCTCGGGGCCGGTGTGGCCGGGCAGGACGAGCCGGCCCGCGAGCAGGACCCTGCCGCCGTCGGCCTCGTAGCGGGTGACCCGGTTCATCAGGCGCAGCTCGCCGAACGTGCGGTGCTGGTGGCCGAGCGCGGTGACGTCCAGCACCGGGTCGTCCCCGCTGCCCCAGTACACCCGCCCGTCCCCGCCGAGGGTGAGCGGTGCCGCCACGGTGCCGCGCCTGCGCATCGCGTACGCCGCCGTGAGCACCCCGTCCGGATCGCCGCGCTCCAGCAGCCGTACGCCGACGCGTTCCACGGGCGGGAGGGTGAGCAGAGCGTCCTCGGTGACGCAGCCGGGCAGCACCCGGGCGGCCGTCGCGGTGATCCGGTCGCGCTCGGCGGCGGGCCGCAGCACGAACGAGCGCACCAACGGCACGAGGTGGTCCCTCAGAAACGCGCGGTCCCGCTCCTCGCACAGGCCGTCCGGACCCTGCGCGACCAGGACATGGCCGACCCGCCGGTGCGCCTCGACCAGTCCGGCGAGGTCCCGGCCGCCGTCGGGCAGGGCGCGCCGGGTGACGATCCGGCGGCGGACGAGCGCGATCCGGCCCACCACCGCCGCGGCCAGGGCGCCGAAGAGGATCCCGCTGTGGGTGAGGTCCTCGTCGTAGCGCAGACCGTGCTGCTCCAGGGCCTCGCGTCGCAGGCAGAATCCGGTCACCAGGGCGTCGTGCACGGCGAGTCCGGGAGCCTGGGTGAACCGCTCGACGGCCCGGGAGCGGGCGAACAGGGCGTGCTGCCAGTGCGGCTCCTGCTCCTTGGCCCCGTCGCCGGTCAGCCGGCTCCAGCGCCCGGCGACGAGGTCCGCGCCGGTGCGCGTCCCGGCCTCCCACAGGTTGCGGCAGGCGTGGCGGCGGAGGAGTTCGCCGTCGTCGAGGACGAGGACGTACGTGCCCGCCGCCGCGTCCAGCCCGGTGTTGCGCAGGACGGCGACGGCACCCGCCGGCGCCTCGGCGGTGAGGACGCGGACCCGGCCGCCGGACCGTCCGGCGAGCGCGCCGGCCGCGGCGCGGAGGGCCGCGTCACCGTCGGCGGGCAGGACGACGAGTGCCTCGACGGCGCGCAGCGACTGGTCGAGCACGGACTCCACGGACTCCCGCAGGGCGGCCTCGCCGCCCGCGCCCGCGGTGATCACACAGCTGACGTCGGGAGTGCTCACGCCCCCGCCCCCTTCAGCATCCGGTCCACGACCCGCGCCGACGCGGTGCCGTCGTCGAGGTCGCAGAAGGCCTCGCGGAAGCGCGCGTACGCCTCGCGGTGGCCCGCGACCGCCGCCTCCGGGTCACGCAACGCCTCCACGACCTCCGCCGAGGTGGTGAGGAGGGGGCCCGGCGCACGGCTCTCGAAGTCGAAGCAGAAGCCGCGCAAGGTGTCGCGGTAGTGCTCCAGGTCGTAGGTGTGGAAGAGCATCGGGCGGCCGGTCTGGGCGAAGTCGAACATCAGGGACGAGTAGTCGGTGACCAGGGCGTCGCTGATCAGCATCAGCTCGGCGACGTCCGGGTAGCGCGACACGTCGCGCACGGAGTCGCTCTCCGGGACGCTGCCGCCGACCAGGTAGTGGCGGCGCACCAGCAGGACGTGGCCGTCCCCCAGCTCCTCGGCCGCCCGCTCCAGGTCGAGCTGGAGATCGAGACCGTACCGGCCGCTCCGCCTGGGCCGGTCCTCCCGCCAGGTGGGGGCGTACAGCACCACCCGCCTGTCGTCCGGGACGCCCAGGGCCTCCCGGACGGCGACGGCCGTCTTCGCGCGCTCGGGGGCGTACAGCAGGTCGTTGCGCGGGTAGCCGCACTCCAGTACCTCGCCCGTGTACCCGAAGGCACCTCGCAGGACGGGGGTGGAGAAGGTGTTCGGCGAGACGAGCACGCTCCACTGGGCGGCGCGTGCGGGCATGGACGCCATGTACGCGGCGTCGGCGCACGGGGTGCCCTCGAGGTCGCGGCCGATGCGCTTGAGCGGGGTGCCGTGCCAGGTCTGGACGACGAACTGGCCGTCCGTCCGCTCGAACCAGTCCGGCAGCTGGGTGTTGGTGACGATCCAGCGGCTGCGGGCCAGCGCCTCGTGCCACTCGGCGCTGTGCAGGGCCACGGCCCGCACCCCGGCGGGCACGGCGGCCTGCTGGTCGCGCACCACCCAGAGGTGCTCGACGCCGGTGTCGCGGCGCGCCAGTTCCTCGTGGACGGCCCGGGGCGAGTCGGAGTACTGGCGCCCGTCGAAGCTGGAGTAGAGCACGGCCTCGCGCAGCCCCCGGGTGCGTGCGGTGGCGTACTCCCGGCGCAGCCGGCCCTGGCCGTACGCCCCCCGGTCCCGCAGCGGCAGGGCGCTGCCGGACTCCAGGCTCAGCCGGTCGTGGAAACGCCGCTCCAGGGTGAAGCGGCGGCCGCCGGAGTCCCGGTGCACCGGCAGCGCGGCGTGGAGCTGGGGGACCGCGCGCAGCGGCAGGTAGCGTTCCGGGTCCCGCTCGCCCCGCTCCCTCAGGAAGGGGTACCAGCGGCCCTCCGCGAGCGGCAGCGCGCCGCCGATCCCCTCGACGGCCGACGGCGTCGGCGCCGTACGGAACGCCGGCCCCTCGAACTCCACGGGGAAGGTCGTCTCCTCCTGGTGGCCGGCGTGGCGCAGGACGAGTTCGAGCGGCCGTCCGGGCATGCCGGGAAGGGTCCCTTCCAGGGCGAGGGCGCCGCCGTCCGGCCAGGACACGCGGGTGACGACGGGCTGCGCGTCCCGGTCGGTGAGGACGAGGTCCCCGGAGGGGTTGGCCGCCGCGTACAGCTCCCGGCCCCCGGCCAGCGGGTAGCGCCCGGCGTCGGTCTCGGGGCGGGCCGCGACGGTCAGCCTGCGGCCCGCCCCCACGAGCTGGACGCCCCAGTCGCCGTCGGCCCCCAGGAACGTGTCGAGCGGCACGTCGGCGAGGAGGGTACGGCCGTCCGTTCCGTCGCCGGCCGCCAGCGGGAACTCCCGGGTCTCCTTCGTGCGCCACTCCTGGAGGCGCAGGGCCGTCAGGCCCGTCGGCGCGTCCGCGCCCACGACCCGCACCGCGATCCGCACCGCGGGGCGGACGGCGTCACCCCTCCCGTCCCGGGCGGCGGCCGGCGCGTGCCCGGCGAGCACCGCGTCGATCCGCTCGGCGCGCAGTTCCAGCTTGTTGCCGCTGAGCACGGGGACGATCCGGGTGCGCTCGTCGGTGTACCGCACGGCGGGCGCGGCCGGGTTGCCCAGCAGCCGCATCGGGCCCCGGCGCGGCCGGCCCGCGGCGACGACCACGGACTCCAGCTTCCAGACCGTCCGGGAGCCCCTGACGGCGAGCCTGCGGGGATCCACCACGGTCTCGAAGCCGGAGCGCTCGTAGCGGTGCACGGAGCGGCCCGTCCGGGCGGCGGCCTCGTCGGTCACCGTCGTACGCATCCGCAGCGGGAGCACCCGCCGGCCCGACCTGAGCCAGCCGGTCCCGGCCGACCTGGCCGGGGCGTTGCGGACGTACGCGTACCCCTTCAGGTGCAGCTTCCCGTCCCGCCACACCGCCTCGGTGAGGTGCGCGTGCACCGGGAGGTCCGCCGCGGACAGCGCGGTGACCCGGCGTGGGAGGGGGCCCTCGACACCCGGGTACTGGGCCCTCGGGCGGAGCAGACCCCGGACGTGGAAGGTGTCCCGGTCCCCGGACTCGTGGGCCAGGAGCGCGAGCAGCTCAGCCGTCCTGCGCTCCCGGATGAGCTGCCATTTGACCCGCAGGTGCAGCGGCAGCCCGGTCAGGACGGCGGGTTCGACGGTGTCGGCGAAGGCGTTGGCGTGGGTGAGGAAGGCCTCGTGGAAGTCGGCGCCGCCGTCCGGGAGGGCCTCCATGAACAGCCACAGGTCGCCGGAGAGCACGTGTGCGTCGTAACGCCGCCGTGCCTCGGTCGTCCCCCGGTCCGCCAGGAACCGGCTGACGGTGGAGACCGCCGTGACGCGGTCGCGGATGCCGCGGGCCACCGCGCGCCGGGTGGTGATCGAGCCGTCCCGGTCCCGCCAGTGGTAGACGGGCTCCTCGACGACGTCGACGCTCCGGGCGAGGAAGTGGGCGGGGAGGACGACGGCGATGTCCTCGTACAGGACCCCGGTCGGGAACGCGAAGGCGTGGCCGTCCCAGAAGGACCTGCGGAACACCTTGTTGCAGGCGATGCGGTCGCCGAGGAGGATCCAGTCCCGGGTGACGTGGGTGGCCCTGCGGTGGGTCTCCATCGGCCTGCGGAACATCGGGGACTGTTCGAGCGCGCCGCCGGCCCGGAGCCGCAGGACGTTGCCGGTCGCGAAGTCGGAGCCGGAGGAGTCGAGTTCGGCCAGCATCCGGGCGTAGGCGCCGGCCGGTACGACGTCGTCGCTGTCGACGAACGCCAGGTACCGCCCGCCGGGATGGGCCTGGGCGGCGCCCGCGTTGCGTGCGGCGCCGAGTCCGGCGTTCTCCTGCCTGATCAGCCGGAAGCGGGTGTCCCCGCGGGCGAACTCCATCGCCACGTCGGCGCTGTTGTCCGTCGAGCCGTCGTCGACCATGACGACCTCCAGGTCGGCCATGGTCTGCGCGGCCAGCGACTCGAGGCAGGCCCCGAGGTACTCCTCGACGTTGTGGAGCGGGACGACGACGGTGAGACGGGGTGCCATGCGCTGCGCACGATCCTTCCGGGGCGGACGGGGATCAACTGGTCTTCTGCATAACGAACGAGCCCCGCGCCGGGGAGGCACGGGGCTCACGACGCGTACCGGGTGGTCAGGGTTTGACCGCGATGCGGCCCTCGTCCATGCGCAGCAGCAGCAACCGCTCCCCGGTCTCCTCCAGGAACTCGTCCACCGCCTGGCGGGAGCCCTGCCAGTAGCCGTAGTCGTCGATGAGGAGAACCCCGCCGCGCACCAGGCGGGAGTACAGGTGCCGCAGTTCGTGCCTGGTCGAGGCGTACCAGTCGGTGTCCAGCCGGAGGATCGAGATCTGCTCCGGGGCGAGGTCCGGGACGGTGTCCTCGACCTTGCCCCGTACGTAGTGGACGCGGTCCTTCGGGTAGGGCACCTGCTCGAAGCCGGCCTTGACGTCCTCCAGCGAGGCCACCGCCCAGATGGGCCGGTCCTTGCCCTGCGCGTCCAGCAGCTCCCGGGCGGGGCGGCCGTCGCGCCGCAGGTCCTCCGCGGTGGGCGGCGTCATGCCCTCGTACGTGTCGAAGAGGTACAGGTCGCGCCCGGTCTCGCCGAGCGAGAGCAGCGTCTTCGCGCAGGCCTGCATGGAACCGCCGCGCCACACACCGCATTCGACGACGGCGCCGGGGATGTCGTGCCGGACGATGTGCCGGGTCGCGAGGACGAAGGCGTTGAGCCGCTCCGGGGAGGTCATCGTGTACGGCTTGACCGCACGGATGATGTCCTTCGCCTCGTCGTCGTAGTCCGCGGGGAACTGCGGCTTCCTCGCCGCGGCGGGCTTCTTCGCCGGGGACGGTTCCGCGGGCCGCTGCACCGGAGGGGTGGGCTGCCCGGCCTTCGCCGCCGGGGCGGTACGCGGTGCGGGCACGGTCGCGCGCCTGAGCTGGTATCCGGTGAGTTGCTGTAGGACGCCGTTGACGGCGTTGCGCCAAGCCATGCCGCCGGACAGTACGCGCGCTTTGCGGCTCATGTCACCTTTCGTCAACCTGTGGTTGATGCGGCCGCGGGGCTCTCCCGCCGCCCGCACCGGTCCCGGCCGTCCAGCGGGCGGGGCAGCGGGACCCGCTCCACCCCGCCGACCCGGTTGGCCCACCAGACCGCCGTCTCCCGCACGGCGAGCATGGTCAGCCGGGGGTAGCGCTGCGGCTTGCGGAAGACGCCGACGGAGTCGCCCCAGTAGGCGGCCTTCGCGTCGATGGACCCGTAGTCGTGCCAGATGCCCCTGGCCGGCGGGAAGTCCGTGTACGCCTCGCGGAGTTCGAGGCGCGAGTGGGCCGCCAGCGCGCGGAAGCCGTCGGGGTAGTAGCGCCAGCAGTCCTGCGCGTCGTGGACGTGACCGCGCGAGGGGGCGGTGATGAAGGCGTGGCCGCCGGGCTTCAGCACCCGGGCGATCTCCAGCATCGTCACCCAGAAGAAGGGGATGTGCTCGAACGCCTGGCCGGACAGGACCACGTCGGCGGTGCCCGACCTGACGGGGATGCGGTAGGGCCGGGTCATCACCGCGTCCACGTTGGGCCCGTCGAGGACGTCGACCCCGACGTAGTCGACGTCGTGGTCCGCCAGCAGCCCCTTGTGGGTGCGGGTCTGCTTGCCGGAGATCCGTGAGCCGAGGTCCACGACGCGGTGCCTGCCGGACGGGGGCAGATACTCCCGGACACAGAGTTCCATCTGCTCGTAGGCGGACCGGTGCATGGCGTTCTCCCAACGTTGCCGTGTACACGCGCTGTTGAGGACAACGACGGCGGGCCACGCAGGGGACGCCCCGTACGGGTGACGCCGGGCGTCAGGCGGGTCCGGCGGCGAAGACCCGCCGCACCACGCGTTCCGCCGCGCGCCCGTCGTCGTACGGGCAGAAGCGCCGGCGGAACGCGGCGCGCAGTTCGTCCGCCCCGGGGGAGCGCCAGGCCCCCGTCCGCAGCACCTCCCGCAGTCCGTCCTCCGTGGTGGCGACGGCCCCCGGGGTGTCACCGGGGCGGCCGGAGAGGAGATCGACGTAGGTGCCGCGCGCGGCCCGGTAGGCCTCCCAGTCCGGCGCGTAGGTGATGATCGGGCGGTCCAGGCAGGCGTAGTCGAACATCAGCGACGAGTAGTCGGTGATCAACGCGTCCGCGGCGAGGCAGAGTTCCTCGGTCCTCGGATACGCGGTCACGTCGACGACCCGGTCCCCCGCGAGCTGCCCGGCCGAGCGCCCGTAGAAGTAGTGGGCCCGCACCAGCACCACGAACTCCTCACCCAGTTCGCGGGTGAGCCGTTCCAGGTCCAGCCGGGGGAGGAAGCCCCGGCGGTAGTCGCGGTGGGTCGGCGCGTAGAGCAGCACGGTCCTGCCGGGCGCGATGCCGAGTGCGGCCCGGATCCGCTCGCTCCGCTCCGGTGTCGCGGTGAAGAAGACGTCGTTGCGCGGGTAGCCGAGGGGCAGGTGCTCGTAGGAGGAGGGGTAGACGCGGTCCCAGACCTCGGTGGTGTGCGGATTGGCGGAGAGGCTGAAGTCCCACTGGTCGGTGTGGGCGACGATCCTCTCGAAGCTCACCCCGTTGGTGAGGGCGGGGTACGGGTGCTGGTCCAGGCCCATCGTCTTGAGCGGGGTCCCGTGGTGGGTCTGCAGGTAGACCTGGCCCGGGCGCTTGGTGAAGCCGCCGGGAAAGCTGGAGTTGTTGACGAGGTAGGTGGCGGTGGCCATGGTCCGCCAGTAGGCGCGCGACCCCTCGATCACGTACGGCACGCCCGGTGGCATCCGGTCGCGGTGGCGGGAGGAGACGACCCACACGCCCCGGATGTGCGGGACCAGCTCACGGGCCTTCTCGTAGACCGCCGCGGGGTTGCAGGCGACGCCGCGGTTCCAGTAGGCCCCGTAGACCGCGAGGCACGGGTCGAGCGGCCGGTGCAGGTCGGCGCGGTAGGCGGCCCTCATGGCCCGGGCGCGCAGGGTCCTGCGGGCGGCGAGCAGCGCGGTTCGGGCCCGGGCGCGCCGCACCCGGGCGGCCTCCTTCGCCCGGTGCGCGGCGTACCGGCCCGGGAGTCCGGCCTCCCGGAAGAAGGCCGCGCGGTCGCCGGGGGCGATCCGGCCCGGGTCGTCGAGCACGGCCCGCAGGTGGGCGGTGCGCGCGGGCAGGACCCGGGGGTCGCCGCCGGTCTCGGCGGCCAGCCGGTGGTAGGCGCCGATCACGGCGAAGTGCCGGCGCCCGGGTTCGGTCGCGAAGGTTCCGGTGCGCCGCAGACGGTGGCGCACGCAGACACGGTCCAGGGTGGCCAGGGTGCCGGCGTCCGAGGCGAGGAAGGCCGCGCGGTGGACGGGCACGACGTCGTCGTACGGGGCCTCGTCCTCGGTGAAGGCCAGACCGTGCGCGGCCCAGAAGGCGCGGCGGAACAGCTGGTTGCGGGCTGCGGGGAGGGCGTCCCCGGGCTCCGTACGGCCCCACCAGTCGACGCGGTCGTGGCCCAGACGGAGCACGTCGGGCGGTGCCGCGTGCGCACGGGAGGGAGTCTCCGGCCGTTCCTCGGCGGGGGTCGTGGGGCCATCGGGCCGCTCCGGGGCCGGGCGCACGGGACTGCTCGGCCGCTGCGGGGACAGCCGCGCGGTGATCTCCCGGACCGCGCCCGGCAGCAGCAGGTCGTCGCCGTCGAGGAAGAGCAGGTACGCGCCCCGCGCCTCGGCCGCGCCGGCGTTGCGGGCCGCGGCCGGGCCGCGGGGGCTCCCCGCCCGTTCCGTGACCACCCGTACCCGGGGGTCACGCTCCGCGAACTCCCGCGCGACGGCCAGCCCCCCGTCGGGCGGGCCGGCGCCGACGGCGATCAGCTCCCAGCCCCCGTCGCACTGGCCGAGCACGGATTCGACGGCCGCCCTCAGGTATCCCTGGACGCGGTGGGCGGTCATGACGACACTGACGAGCATGGCAGCGGAGCGTAGTGCGGGACACGCCTCCTCCGTGACGCACATTCATCCGTTCGGGTCAGCTCCGGTGACCCGGGCGGCTCCCCCGGGTTGATCCGTCCATGAAGCCACTCCTCAGCGTCGTCGTCCCCGTGCACAACGTCGCGGAGTATCTGGAAGAGTGCCTGGCCTCCCTGGCCGGCCAGACCCTGGCCGCCATGGAGGTGGTGCTCGTCGACGACGGCTCGACGGACGGCAGCGGCAGGATCGCGGAGGAGTTCGCGGCCCGCGACGACCGCTTCCGCTGTGTGCGCCAGGCCAACGCGGGACTGAGCGCCGCGCGCAACGCGGGGGTGGCCCGCACCACGCCCGGCGTTCCCTACCTGGCGTTCGCGGACAGCGACGACGTGGTCGTCCAGGACGCCTACGCACGGATGGTCGCCTCCCTGGAGTCGACCGGCTCGGACCTGGCCACGGGAAACGTCCTGCGGCTCACCGGACAGGGCGGGCAGCAGGCCTGGCAGTACCGCTGGCTGACGGCCGACCACCCCCGTACGCACATCACCCGCGACCCACGGCTGCTGGCCGACCGGGTGGCCTGGAACAAGGTGTTCCGGCGCGCCTTCTGGGACCGGCACGCCTTCACCTTCCCGGTGGGCAGGCTCTACGAGGACACCCCCGTGATGATCCCCGCGCACTACCTCGCCACCTCGGTGGACGTGCTCCACGACCACGTCTACCACTGGCGCGTCAGGGAGGGCTCGATCACCCGGCGGCGCACGGACGTCCGGGGCGTACGCGACCGTATCGCGGCCTGCGAGCAGGTCAGCGCCTTCCTGGCGGACCGCGACCCCGCGCAGCGACGGCTGTACGACGCGTCCTGCCTGCGCGACGACTTCGTGTACTTCCTGGAGGGCCTGCCGATGGGCGGGCCCTCCTACCGTGCCGCGTTCATGGCGGGCGCGGGCGCCTTCCTCGACCGGGCGGGCGGCGACGCCGCGGCCGGGCTGCCGGCCGAGGCGCGTCTCAGGTGGCAGCTCGTGCGGGAACGCAGGCTGGAGGAGCTGCTGGCCGTCCTCGCCTTCGAACGGGCCAACGGGACGGGCACGTTCGCGGTCCAGGGGCTTCCCGGCCGGCGGCGGGCGGCGCATCCCACCGTCCCGGGCGGGCCGGGCGGTACCGGTGTACGGATCGGCCGGGGCGACCTGCCCGCCGTGGCACGGCTGGTGGAGGCGTCCTGGGGCGAGGACGGGAAGCTGAGGCTGCGCGGGTACGCGTACATCCGCAACCTCCCGGCCCGGGCGGCCGGCCACTCGCTCACGGTGGGGCTGGTGCGGGAGGCGGGGGGCAGGCGGCTGCGGCGCGTGCCGGTCCGCAGGGTCCTGATGCCGGCGGCGACCGCCGACTCGGGCCAGGAACTGCACTGTTACGACCACGCGGGCTTCGAGATGGTCCTGGACCCGGAACGGCTCGGTCCGGGCAGCTGGCAGGTGGGCGTGGTGGTGGCCGGGCGCGGTGCCGTCCGGCGGGCGGCCCTGCGCGCGGTGGAGGCCGCCGCCGCCCAGCCGCTGGTGCGCGAACTGGGCGGCGGAGGGCGGGCGGTGCTCGGCTACCGGGGCGGCCGGCTCGAACTGACCGTGGAACGGCTCCCGGCCCTGGCCGACGGCCACCGCGCCGGGCCGGACGGCACCCTGGAGCTGACCGGCCGGCTGTACGGCGGCGCCCGGCCCACGGCCCTGGTCCTGACCCGCGCCGGATCGGCGGAGCGCAGCTGCCCGGTGCGGTACGGGGATTCCGGGGAGTCCCGGGAGTACGGGGGGCACGGGAGGCCCGCCGGGGCGGAGGACGGCGACGCGCACCGGGGTGGCGACGCGCAGGAGAGCGGCGAACCGCGCCAGGGCGACGGCGCGCACGGAGAGAGCGATCGGCAGGGGGACCGCAGGCGGTTCACCGTACGGATTCCGCTCGCGGATCTCGTGGATCCGGCGGCGGGCCCGGGTGCCGTACCTGCCGCAGCCGGGCGAGCCGGTGGTGCGGGTGAGGCCCGGGAGCCCGGTGCGGCAGGTGAGGCCGACTCCCGGTCGGGGACGCGGTGGCAGGCCTGGCTCCTGACCGGAGGTGCCCGCGTCCCCCTCGCCGCCGCCCCGGACCTGCCGCCGCCGGCCCTGGCGGACGCCTCGGGCAGGCTGGTGCTGGAGGTGTCCGGCCCTCCGCGCGCGGACCGGGCCGAACCGGGGGCGGAGGGCGGGCCGCGCATCGGGGGGACGCTCGGACGGGCCCGCCCGGACTCCGGCGACGGCCCGCCCGGCGCCCTGGTCCTGCGCCACACCACCCTGGGCGAGACCGTGAGCCTCCCCGTGGAACGGCAGGCGGGACGGTTCTCCGCGACCCTCGTCCCCCCGCCCCGCGAAGGCGAGTGGGAGGTGCTCCTGGACGGTCCGGCCGTGCGGGTGACGGCCGCCCTCGCCGCGCAGCTGCCGGTCCGCCCCGCCGGCGCCGCGTTCCGCGTCGACCGGCTCCACGACGACCGGCTGACCGTGCACGGCGAGCCGGTGCTCGGCGAGGCCGAGCGGGGCGCGTACCGGCAGCGCCTGCTGCGTACGGCGCACCATCCGGCGCAGCGCCGGCTGCCGCTCCGTGAGGCCGTCCTCTACACGGGTCTGCACACCGGCCTGACCGCCGGCGGGGGCTCACGGGCCGTCCACGCCGAGCTCGTGCGCCGGAGCGCCGACGTCGAGCACCTCTGGGTCACCGACGGCTCGGCGGGCGCGGCCGCCCAGGTGCCGCCGACCGCCGTCCCCGTGGTGGCGCACAGCACCGGCTGGTACGAGGCACTGGCACGGGCCCGCCGCGTCGTCGCCGTCGGCATGCTGCCCGCGTGGTTCGAACGGCGCCCCGGCCAGACCGTCGTGCAGCTGTGGCACGGCTCCCCGCTCGGCCGCTTCGGGCTGGACCTCACCGACTCCCTGTACGCCGACCACCAGGATCTCTCCTCACTGGCGCACCGCTCGGCGCAGTGGTCGGTCCTGGTCTCCCCCAGCGGCTTCGCCACCCCTCATCTGCGCCGCGCCCTGGCCTACCGCGGGGAGGTGCTGGAGGCGGGCTCCCCCGCCGCCGACCTGCTCCTCGCTCCGGACCGGGACAAGGCGGCCGAGCGGGTACGACGGCGGCTGGGGGTCCCGGACGGGCACCGCGTGGTGCTGTACGCCCCGACGTACCGCGATCACCTGGCGCACGCGCCGGGCAGTGTGCCGGAGGGCTCACCCCCGCTGTACCGCTGGGAGCCCGCGCTCGACCTGGCCGCGCTGGCCCGCTCGCTCGACGGCCGCACCACCGTGCTGGTCCGCAGGCACCCCCTGGTGACGGGCGGCGTACCGCCGGTCCCGGGCCTGCGTGACGTGTCGGCGCACCCGGACGCCACCGAGCTGCTGCTGATCGCCGACGTCCTCGTCACCGACTATTCCGGCCTGGTCTTCGACTTCGCCCTCACCGGCCGGCCGATGCTCTTCCACACCTACGACCTGGAGCACTACCGCGACACCGTGCGCGGCTTCTGCCTCGATTTCGAGGCCCGGGCCCCGGGGCCGCTGCTCGCCACCACGGACGAGGTCGCCGGGGCCCTGCGGTCCCCCGGGGCGTGGGCGGACGCCCACCCGGACGCGTACGAGGGCTTCCGGCGGGAGTTCTGCGACCTCGACGACGGTGGTGCGGCGCGGCGCGTCGCGGACCGGCTCCTCGCCGACCGCCCCTGAGGCCGGGCCCGTGGGCGCCCGACGGCCGGGAGACGGGTCCCCGGCGGTTCTCAGCCCTTGAGCGCCCGGACCGCGGAGGCGGCCAGATCGTCCAGGTAGCCCGGGGGAAGCCCGCCGCGCACCACCACGAGGCGCCAGTAGAGCGGTCCGACGATCAGGTCGAGGGCCCGGTCCGGATCACTGTCCTCGGGCAGTTCGCCCCGGGCCACCGCCGCCCGTACGACCACGGCGGCCACCCCTTGCTGCTGGTCCAGCAGGGCGGCCTTGATGGCCCCGGAGATCTCCGGGTTGCGGGCCGCCTCGACCAGCAGGTCGGGGATGACCTGCGAGGCGACGGGGTGGCGCAGGGCGTACGCGGCCAGTTCGAGGACCGCGCGCACGTCTCCGTACAGCGAACCCGTGGCCGGAGCCGGTATGCCCTGGGACGCCATGGCCGTGACCAGGTCGAGGACGAGGGAGAGCTTGGACTTCCAGCGGCGGTAGACCGCCGTCTTGCCGACGCCGGCGCGCCGGGCGATGCCCTCGATCGACATCCGCGCGAAACCGACCGCGGCCAGCTCCTCGAACACGGCTGCGCGGATCGCGTCGGTGACGTCCTCGCGCAGCACGGCGGCACCCGCGGGGGTTCGGCGCCCGGTTCGTCGTTCGCTGGTCATCCCCGAATGATAGACCGTGACGACGGAACGGTTGCGTTGCGACGTACAAACGTCCTACTGTCAGCGTTGCGACGATACGGTGCCGTCCCATCCGCCCGTACGCGTCCGCACCGTTCGCCCCGTTCTTCACCCCCCCGTCGAAAGCGATCACGGTGAGCCAGACAGCAGCACCGCCGGCCCCGGTGGGCCCCGATTCCCCCGCCCTCCTCCCGGTGTACGAACCCGGCGAGCTCGCCGCACTCGCCGCCCGCCACGGCCTGACCGTCAGCGGGGCCCGGCCCTCGCTCACCGAGTACGTACGGCAGCTGTGGGGCCGCCGGCACTTCATCACCGCGTTCGCCACCGCCAAACTGACCGCCCAGTACAGCCAGGCGAAGCTCGGCCAGATCTGGCAGATCATGACCCCGCTGCTCAACGCGACGGTCTACTACTTCATCTTCGGCGTCCTGATGAACACCAAGCACGGAGTCGCCGACTACGTGCCCTTCCTCGTCACCGGCGTCTTCATCTGGACCTTCACCGCCAGCTCCATCACGGCCGGCACCCGGGCCATCAGCGGCAACACCGGACTCGTCCGCGCCCTGCACTTCCCCCGCGCGTCCCTGCCGATCGCCCTGGCCCTGCAACAGCTCCAGCAGCTGATGTTCTCGCTGGGCGCGCTCCTGCTGATCCTGCTCGCCTTCGGCCAGTACCCGCAGCCGTCCTGGCTGCTCGCGGTCCCGGCCCTCACCCTGCAGGCGCTGTTCAACACCGGGGTGTCCATGGTCGTGGCGCGGCTGACCGCCAAGACCCCCGACATCGCCCAGCTGATGCCCTTCGTACTGCGTACGTGGATGTACGCGTCGGGCGTGATGTGGAGCCTCGACAACCTGCTCACGGGGGACAGGGTTCCGCGGCTGGTCCTGCTGGCACTGGAGTGCAACCCGGCCGCCGTCTACATCGACCTGATGCGGTACGCGCTGATCGACAGCTTCACCCGCGACCAGATGCCCCCGCACGTATGGGCCGTCGCGGCGGGCTGGGCGCTCGTCTGCGGCATCGGCGGTTTCGTGTACTTCTGGAAGGCCGAGGAGCGATACGGACGTGGCTGAGACCCCTGACACCCGCGTACCCACCGTGGTCGTCGACGACGTCCACATCACCTACACGGTCAACGGCGCCCGCACCGGCAGGGGCAGCGCGACCTCCGCCCTCAACCGGATCGTCTCGCGCCGGCAGCCCCGCGGCGCCCGCACGGTGCACGCCGTCAAGGGCGTCAGCTTCGCCGCGTACAAGGGTGAGGCCATCGGCCTGATCGGCTCCAACGGATCCGGGAAGTCCACGCTCCTCAAGGCCGTCGCCGGGCTGCTCCCCCCGTCGCAGGGCCGGATCCACACCCAGGGCCAGCCCTCGCTGCTGGGCGTGAACGCCGCGCTGATGAGCGACCTGACCGGGGAACGTAACGTCGTCCTCGGCGGCCTGGCCATGGGGATGACGCGCGAGCAGATCCGCGAGCGCTACCAGGACATCGTCGACTTCTCCGGCATCAACGAGAAGGGCGACTTCATCACGCTCCCGATGCGCACGTACTCCTCCGGCATGGGAGCCCGGCTCCGCTTCTCCATCGCGGCCGCCAAGAGCCACGACGTGCTACTCATCGACGAGGCCCTGTCCACCGGCGACGCGAAGTTCCAGCGGCGCAGCAAGGACCGGATCATGGAGCTCCGCAAGGAGGCCGGAACGGTCTTCCTGGTCAGCCACAGCAACAGGTCCATCACCGAGACCTGCGACCGGGCGCTCTGGCTGGAGGCGGGCACCCTGCGGATGGACGGCCCGGCCGACGTGGTCGTGGCGGCCTACGAGAAGTTCACGGCACCCTCCAAGGCCGGCAAGTAACACGAACCGCACCGGCCACAGGACGAGACCGCCGGACGGGCCCCATCGGCCCGTCCGGCGGTCTCGTCCGTGAGCGGCCCCGGGGCCGCACCGGATCACGCGTGGGTACGCAGCAGCGTCCGCATCGTCCTCATCGCCACCGACAGGTTGGCCAGGTCGAAGGCGTCCGAGCTCTGGATCTCCTCCAGGGTGGACCGCGACCGCGCCAGGATCGGCCCGTTCTTCTCCTCCCAGGCGGCGAACCGCTCCTCGGGGGCCGATGTCCCGTTGCCGACGGCGAGCACGTCCGAGGTCAACGCGGCGTGCGCCGCGTACAGGTCCTCGCGGATGGAGGCGCGGGCCATGGACTGCCAGCGGTCGGCCCGCGGCAGCTCGATGATCCGGTCCATCAGCTGAGCGATCCCCAGCCGGTCCCCGAGGTCGTAGTAGACCTCGGCGACGGCCAGCGGGTCCTTGCCCGTACGGTCCGCGATGGCCACGATGTCCAGCGCCGGGAAGGCCGAGGAGAACCCGGCGACCCGCACCGCGAGCTCCTCGGGGACCCCGACCGAGGTGAGCTCGCCGAGGATCGACCGGTACCAGTCGAGGTCGGCGCCCTTGAGCAGCCGGGGCAGCTCGCCCCAGACCTTCTCGACCCCCTCACGGAAGAAGTCGACCGTCTCCGCGATCTCGACCGGCTGCGGCCTGTTGCCCAGCAGCCACCGCGAGCCGCGCTCCACCAGCCTGCGCGAGTGCAGCCGGATCCGGGTCTGCACGTCGGCGGCCACCTGGTTGTCGAGCGCCTCCACGGCGTCCCACACCGCGGAGAGCCCGAAGATCTCACGGGCCGCGTACTGCGCCCGCACGATCTCCTCGAGCGACGCGCCCGTCTCCTCCCGCAGCCGGTGCAGGAACGTCGAGCCGCCGCTGTTGACCGTGTCGTTGACCAGCACGGTCGTGATGATCTCGCGGCGCAGCGCGTGTCCGTCGACCGCCTCGGGGAACGCCGCGCTCAGCTGCTCCGGGAAGTAGGCGTGCACCAGCTTCTGCAGGTGCGGGTCGTCCGGCAGGCTGGTGGAGATCAGCTCGTCGGCCGTCGTGATCTTGGTGTAGGCGATCAGTACGGCCAGTTCGGGCTGGCTGAGGCCCTTGCCGTGGTTGAGCAGCTCGCGGATCTGCCGGTCGTTCGGCAGGAACTCCAGCGCCCGGTCCAGGTGGCCGTCGCGGCCGAGCCTGCGCATGAACCGCTGGTGGGCGTGGAGCAGCGACGGCGCCTGCGTGCAGGCGTTGGCGAGCGCCACGTTCTGCGCGTAGTTGTTGCGCAGCACGAGCCGTCCGACCTCGTCGGTCATCTCCGCGAGGACCTTGTTGCGCTGCTTGACGGTCATGTCACCGTCGCGGACCAGTCCGTTGAGCAGGATCTTGATGTTCACCTCGTGGTCGGAGGTGTCCACGCCGGCGCTGTTGTCGATGGCGTCGGTGTTGATCCGGCCGCCGGACCGGGCGAACTCGATGCGGCCGAGCTGGGTCGCCCCGAGGTTCCCGCCCTCACCGACGACGCGGGCCCGCAGGTCCTCGCCGTTGACCCGGATCGCGTCGTTGGCCTTGTCGCCGACATCGGCGTTCGACTCGGCGGACGACTTGATGTATGTGCCGATGCCGCCGTTCCACAGCAGGTCGACCGATGCCTTGAGGATGTTCTGCATCAGCTCGGCGGGGGTCATCTTGGTGACCTTGGAGTCGATGCCGAGCGCCTCCCGCATCTGGGCGTTGACCGGGATCGACTTGGCGGAGCGCGGGTGGACGCCACCGCCCGGGGAGAGCAGCTTCGGGTCGTAGTCCGCCCAGGAGCTGCGCGGCAGTTCGAACAGCCGGCGCCGCTCCGCGTACGAGGTGGCGGCGTCCGGGTCCGGGTCGATGAAGATGTGCCGGTGGTCGAAGGCGGCGACCAGCCGGATGTGCTCGGAGAGCAGCATGCCGTTGCCGAACACGTCACCGGACATGTCGCCCACACCGACGACGGTGAAGTCCTCGGTCTGGGTGTCACGCCCCAGCTCCCGGAAGTGCCGCTTGACGGACTCCCAGGCGCCGCGGGCGGTGATGCCCATGCCCTTGTGGTCGTACCCGGCGGAACCGCCGGAGGCGAAGGCGTCGCCGAGCCAGAAGCCGTACGACTCGGCCACCTCGTTGGCGATGTCGGAGAAGCTCGCGGTGCCCTTGTCCGCCGCGACGACGAGGTAGGTGTCGTCCTCGTCGTGACGGACGACGTCGGCCGGCGGCACGACCTCGCCCGTGACCATGTTGTCGGTGATGTCGAGCAGCGCCGAGATGAACGTCCGGTAGGACGCGATGCCCTCGGCCATCCAGGCGTCACGGTCGACGGCCGGGTCCGGGAGCTGCTTCGCGACGAAGCCGCCCTTGGCGCCGACGGGCACGATCACGGTGTTCTTGACCATCTGCGCCTTGACCAGGCCGAGGATCTCCGTACGGAAGTCCTCCCGCCGGTCCGACCAGCGCAGACCACCGCGGGCGACCTTGCCGAAGCGCAGGTGGACGCCCTCGACGCGCGGGGAGTAGACCCAGATCTCGAACGCCGGACGGGGCGCGGGCAGGTCCGGGATGGCCTGCGGGTCGAACTTCATCGAGACGTAGGCGTGCGGGGTGCCGTCCGCGTCCGCGCTCTGGAAGAAGTTGGTCCGCAGCGTGGCCCTGATGACGGTGAGGAAGGACCGCAGGATCCGGTCCTCGTCGAGGGAGGCGACCTGGTCCAGGGCGCCGTCCAGCTCCTCGAGCAGCCCGTCGGTCAGCTCCGTGCCCGCCTTCTGCCGGCTCGGGGACATCCGGGCCTCGAACAGGGAGACCAGCAGCCGGGTGGTGTGGACGTTGTTGCGGAGGGTGTCCTCCATGTAGTCCTGGCTGAACGTCGAACCGGCCTGCCGCAGGTACTTCGCGTACGCGCGCAGCACCATCGCCTGACGCCAGTCCAGCCCCGCGCCGAGCACGAGGGCGTTGAAGCCGTCGTTCTCCGCCCGGCCGGTCCAGACGGCGGCGAAGGCCTCCTGGAAACGCTCCCTGGCGTCGTCGGCGAGGTAGTCGCCGCTGCCGGCGACCGTCGGCATCCGCAGCCCGAAGTCGTAGATCCAGGCATGCGTGCGGTCGGCGCAGCGCAGCTCGTACGGGCGCTCGTCGACGACCTCGACGCCGAGCCGCTGGAGCGCGGGCAGGACCGCGGAGAGGGAGACCTGCTCACCTGTCCGGTAGATCTTGAAGCGGCGCTCACCGGAACCGGCGTCGACGGGCTCGTACAGGCTGAGCGAGAAGTCCTTGCTGTCGCTCGTGAGCGCTTCGAGGTGGACCAGGTCGGCCACGGCGGCACGCGGCGAGTGGTCGGCCTTGTACCCCTCGGGGAACGAGTGGCCGTAGCGGCGCATCAGCTCGGCGGCCCGCTCCTCGCCCAGCTCGGCGTTGAGTGCCTCCTGGAAGCCGTCGGACCAGGACCGGGCGGCCTCGACGAGACGCGCCTCGATGCGGTCGGCGTCGGCGTCGGTGAGGTGCGGCAGCTCGGTGCCCGGGGGGACCCGGACGACGAAGTGCAGCCGGGAGAGGATCGACTCCGTGTTCCAGGCGGTGAAGTCGACGTTGGTGCCGCCCAGTTCGTCCTTGAGGATGTCGATCAGACGGAGCCGCACACCGGTGGTGTAGCGGTCGCGGGGCAGGTACACGAGTGCGGAGTAGTAACGCCCGTACTCGTCCTGACGCAGGTAGAGCCGCAGCCGGCGGCGCTCCTGGAGGTACAGCACGGAGGTCACGATGGACCGCAGCTGGTCGACGGGCGTCTGGAAGAGCTCGTCGCGCGGGTACGTCTCCAGGATCTGCAGCAGGTCACGGCCGTCGTGGCTGTGGGGCGTGAAGCCCGCGCCCTCCAGCACCTCGGCGACCTTGCGGCGCACCACGGGCACCCGGCGTACGGATTCGGTGTAGGCCGCGGAGGAGAACAGCCCGAGGAAGCGCCGCTCACCGATGACGTTGCCGTCGGCGTCGAACTTCTTCACGCCGACGTAGTCGAGGTAGCTGGGGCGGTGCACGGTGGCCCGGCTGTTCGCCTTCGTCAGGACGAGCAGCTTGTGCTCACGGGCCTTCGCGCGGGCGTCGGCGGGCAGCCGCCCGAAGGAGGGGCTCACCGGGTGCGCCTCGTCCTCGCTGTGCCGCGGGTCGGAGCGCAGGATGCCGAGGCCGGTGCCGGGCACGGCCGTCAGCGCGTCGGACTCCCGGAGCTCGTACTCCCGGTAGCCGAGGAAGGTGAAGTGGTCGGCGGCGAGCCAGCGCAGCAGCTCACGGGCCTCCTCCACCTCGTCGTCCCCGAGGTCGTCGAGCGGCTCGACGGGGAGGTCGTCGGCGATCCGCAGGGCGGCGTCGCGCATCTTCTCCCAGTCCTCGACGGTCTCCCGTACGTCGGACAGGACGCGCAGCAGATCGGCGGTGATCTGCTTGAGGTCGGCGCGGTCGGTCTCGCGGTCGATCTCGACGTGGATCCACGACTCGACGAGCGCGTCGTGCGGCAGCTCGGCCCGGGTCTCCTCGGCGCCCTTGGTCCGCTTGACGCCGTTGCCCCCGGGCCGGTCGTCGGCGAGCACCTCGATCAGCTTGCCGGTGACGTCGCGGCGGACGACGACCTGCGGGTGGATCACCAGATGGATGCCGCGGCCCTGTCGGGACAGCTCGTTGGTGACCGAGTCGACCAGGAACGGCATGTCGTCGGTGACCACCTCGACGACGGAGTGGCTGCAGGTCCAGCCGTTCTCCTCGACGGTCGGGGTGTGGACGCGGACGTTCGCGGTGCCCTGGGGGCGGTTCTCGGCGAGACGGAAATGGGAGGAGGCCGCACCGAAGACGTCGACCGGATCGCGATCGGCGACGTCCTCCGGAGCGGTGTGCAGGTAGTAGCGCTGGAGATAGGCGAGCAGCGTCTCGTGGCCCGGCCGCTCGTCCCGGTCCGCCCCTGTGCCCGCCTGGGCGGTGAGCACCCGGGGGGTACCTCCCGGGCCACCGACACCACCGCCCGGACTGTTGTCAGCTACCCGGGCCGCCCGTTCGAGCAGCTCGGCCTTGGCTTCGTCCAGCTTGGTCTGCATGTCCTCTGGCTCCTGTCGCGCGCCGTTGCGTGACGTAGGTGTAAAAGACGACGTACCGCCACGACACGGGGTTTCCGGTCTCGGTCGACGCTATGCCGCCGTGGGAGATACCCGGGGCCATATCGGCCATTTTCGGCAGACGGCCCGGGGTGCGGAGATCGCGGATCGCCCGGGTGCGGTGGCACTCCGGGCGCAGGCCGGGGGCTTCGCTGCCCCCGAGGCGTATCGCGCTGATCACGGACCCAGGCTATCTCTCCCGTACCCACCACCGTCATGGGCCGCATGTGTACAAAAGATGACCCCGAACTTTGACACTCTGGACATCGCGCCGGGCCGTCCCGGCGCGTATCGGGACCCGTGTGCAGCCGCCGCCTCCAGGACGGGCACGTCGGCCCGTCGGCACCCTTGGGCCGGGCGGTCGGCTTCGCCGGGCGCCCCGGCCGGGTGTTCACCGCGTACGTCGGCCGGGTGTTCACGGGAGCCTTCGCGAAACGCCTCGGCCGGGTGTTCGCGGGAGCCCTCGCGGGGCGCCTCGGCCGGATGTCCGCCAGGGTCGCGTCCTCAGGTGCTCACCGACTGCCTCGGCAGGGTGTTCGCCGGGTGCCCCGGCAGAGGCGCATCCACAGACGCTCACCCTATGCCCCCGCCAGGTCTTCGCCCGGTCCATCGGCAGAAGTACGTCCACAGGCGCCCTTCAGCTGCCTCGCCCGGATGTTCGCCCGACACGTGGGCAGAACCGCGTCCGCAGGCGCTCACCAGCTACCTCGCCAGGGTGTTCGCCGGGTCCATCGACAGAGGTACGCCCACCGGATGCCTCAGCCGGATGGTCGCCCGACATGTCGGCAGAATCGCGTCCGCAGGCGCTCGCCAACTGCCTCGCCAGGGTGTTCGCCCGGTCCATCGACAGAGGTACGCCCGCCGACGCCCACCGGATGCCCCGGCGGATTGGTCGCCCGACATGTCGGCAGAATCACGTCCGCAGGCGCTCGCCAACTGCCTCGCCAGGGCGTTCGCCCGGTCCATCGACAGAGGTACGCCCGCCGACGCCCACCGGATGCCCCGGCCGGATGTTCGCCCGGTCCATCGGCAGGCGCGCTCACCCCAGGGTTCACCCGGAGGTTCGCCGGGTGCTTCGCCGTACGCCCTCGGCTCTCCCGTTCTCCGGACACCGTCGGCTGAGCGCGCCGTCGCCCCTGCCGACACGCTCGCGGACGAGCTCACCCGGGCCCACACCCAGCGAGCCGGGAGCCCGCCGGCCCGCCGAGGGAACGCCCCCGGCCGTCCCCGGCATGCGCCGTCAGTCCGCCATCCGCTCCGCCAGCGCGACGGCCTCGGCGAGGGTGTCCACGACGGGTACCCCCGCCGCCTCCAGGCTGGCGCGGCTGTGGGAACCGCCGGTGTAGAGAACGGCTCGCGCCCCCACGTGCGCCGCCGCCACGGCGTCGTCCACCGCGTCCCCGATGACGACCGCGTGCTCGGGGGCGGCCCGGGCCGCCCCCTCCAGGCCCGCCAGCACCTCGAAGTGGCGTTCCATGTGCTGCGCCTTGCTGCCGCCGGAAGGACCCGTGCGCCCGTCGACGCGTACGAAGTGACGCTCGATGCCGTACCCCCGGACCACGGGGACCAGGTGCTCGTGGCCGTACATGCTGAGCAGCGACTGGCTCCGGCCGGCCCGGGACCACCGCGCCAGCAGTTCCTCGACCCCCTCCGTCAGCGCACAGGCGGCCCGCCGCTCGGTGTAGTGGCGGTGGAAGATGCCGTCCATCCGCTCCCACTCGGCCTGCGTGGGCGCTCTGCCGAGCAGCCGCTCGTAGAACCTCGGTATCGGGACGCAGTACGTCTCGCGGTACTGCTCCAGCGTGATCGGCGCCAGGCCGACCTCCGCGAAGGCGGCGTTCGTCGCCCCGAGGACCGCGTGGACGTCGTCCAGCAGGGTGCCGTTCCAGTCCCAGACCAGATGGGTGGGGTGCTTCCCGGGTGTCGCCATACAGAGAAAATACCCGCCGGGTACGACAGTGCCTCTCCCCCGGCCGCCGCCCGGCGGCCCGGCGCTCAGCCGATCAGGCCGGGGATCTCCTGCACGCCGAACCACAGCAGCTCGTGGTCCTCGGCGCCGTCCACGGTGAACTGCGCGTCGTCGTCGCCGAGATCGGCCGCGCCCAGCGCGGCCGCTGCCGCCGCTACGTCCTTCTCGGCGTCGTCGGAGTCCACGTGCACGGCGGCGGCCTTCGCCAGCGTCACCGCCTCGGCGACGCGCACCTCACCGAGTGACGAGGCGTCCAGGACGTGGTCCGGATCGGCGACCGCAGCCCCGTCCGGCACGTCCACGGCCACGACGACCCGGCGCCTGGGCTCGTCGGGCCTCGCGGCGATCAGGCGCAGGGAGGCCGAGGCGGCCCGGCTGAGCGCCGCGTACTCCAGCTCCTCGATGTCGTCGGAGACGTACCACTCGCGCAGTCCGGGCGTCACGGCGTAGGCGGTCAGCGGACCCGGGCCGAGCAGGCCCGCGCTGTGCGCCTCGGCAAGACCGGAGAGCGTCAGGGGGACGTACACACGCATGGATGACCGCTTTCGTAGTCGATGACGTCCACAGGATACGGGGGACGTCCCCCATCGGGGTCGGCGAGCCGTGCCCGGCTGTCCACCCGGCGACGGCCGTCACCCCCTCCGGACCTGTGCGGCGTCCGGCCCGCCACCCGGATAGGTGAACTCCGCGCGGGTCCCGTTCGGCCGGTCCCCGGCTTGCGGTGTCCGCGACCGGGCCCGTAGAAGATCCCCAGCAGAAAGTTACCGCCCGGTACTCGACGGGCGCCGGACAGCAGCCACGGGGGCTACGCATGAGCACAGACAGGACGAGGCCGGCCGGACGACGCGATCGCGGCAGGCCGGGCACCGTACCGCCGCAGCGCACGCCGCAGCGGCCCCGGCATGCCCCGCGCCCGCACCAGTGGTTCGCGGAACGCCTGCTCGCGGTCCTCAGCGGCCAGCGCCCCGTGCACTGGATGCTCGGCCACACCATCGGGGAGGCCTACGACCAGCTCGCCGAACTCGCCCCGACCGCCCCGCTCGGTGCGGGGTACCGGCGCCCCGTCGTACGCGCCTGCCACGGCGTCCAGCCCGCCACCGGTGTCGTCGAGGCCTTCGCCAGCATCGCGACCGGCGGCCAGATCCGCGCCCTCGCCTTCCGCCTCGAACAGGGGCCCGACCTCCGCTGGCGCTGCGCCGCGGTCGACCTGGGCGGCGAACGTCTGCCGGCGGTGAGATGAAAGGCCCCACGTGCCCGACGGCCCGGCGCACCCTCTGTGCCCGATCCCACCCGGAGGTCCTCCGCCGGGACGGCCCCGAAGCCCCTCAGCCGCCCCTCGGCGCTCCCCGGGGCCCACGGGAACGGCCTGGGCCGGGGCACCCTGCGGTGCCCCGGCCCAGGCCGTCCGGAGCGCTTCGCGCTCCGTCCTCCCTCTGCTTCTTCGCGCTACTTCTTACGGCGACGCCCGCCGCCCCCGCTCTTCTGCGCCTTGCGGCGCTCGGCGCGCGTCATCCCGTCACCGTCGGGACGGGCACCGTCGCCGTTGGAGAAGTCGCCCTCGACGACGCCGCCCTCGCCGTCCACCGTGGGAGCGGAGAAGTGCAGCCGGTCCGGCCGCTGCGGCGCCTCCAGGCCCTTGGCCCGGATCTCCGGACGGCCGCCGCCGGCCGCGACGTCCTGCTTCTCCAGGGAGGGGCGCTCCGCCGCGTCCTGCACCGGAACCTCCTCGACCTGCTGCTCCACCTGGACCTCCAGGTTGAACAGGTAGCCGACGGACTCCTCCTTGATGCCCTCCATCATGGCGTTGAACATGTCGAAGCCCTCGCGCTGGTACTCGACCAGCGGGTCCTTCTGCGCCATGGCCCGCAGGCCGATGCCCTCCTGGAGGTAGTCCATCTCGTAGAGGTGCTCGCGCCACTTGCGGTCCAGGACGGACAGCACCACACGGCGCTCCAGCTCCCGCATGATGTCCGAGCCGAGGGTCTTCTCGCGCTCCTCGTACTGCTGGTGGATGTCGTCCTTGACGGCCTCCGCGATGAAGTCCGCCGTCACCCCCGCGAGGTCACCCGCCGCGTCCTCGAGCTCGGCGACCGTCACCTTCACCGGGTAGAGCTGCTTGAAGGCACCCCACAGCCGGTCCAGGTCCCACTCCTCGGCGAAGCCCTCCGCCGTCTCCTGGCGGATGTAGTCGTCGATCGTGTCGTCCATGAAGTGGCGGATCTGGTCCTGCAGGTCCTCGCCCTCCAGGACCCTCCGGCGCTCGCCGTAGATGACCTCGCGCTGCCGGTTGAGCACCTCGTCGTACTTCAGGACGTTCTTGCGCGTCTCGAAGTTCTGCTGCTCGACCTGCGACTGCGCGGAGGCGATCGCACGGGTCACCATCTTGTTCTCGATCGGCACGTCGTCGGGGACGTTCGCCATCGACATGACGCGCTCGACCATCTGCGCCTTGAACAGCCGCATCAGGTCGTCGCCCAGCGAGAGGTAGAACCGGGACTCGCCCGGGTCGCCCTGACGGCCGGAACGGCCGCGCAGCTGGTTGTCGATACGCCGCGACTCGTGCCGCTCCGTCCCGAGCACGTACAGCCCGCCCAGCGCCTTGACCTCCTCGAACTCGGCCTTCACGGCCTGCTCGGCCTTCTCCAGCGCGGCGGGCAGAGCGGCCGCCCACTCCTCGACGTGCTCGACGGGGTCGAGGCCCCGCTGCCGCAGCTCCGCCTCGGCGAGGTCGTCCGGATTGCCACCGAGCTTGATGTCGGTGCCTCGGCCGGCCATGTTCGTGGCGACCGTGACCGCGCCCTTGCGGCCCGCCTGGGCGACGATCGTCGCCTCCCGGTCGTGCTGCTTGGCATTGAGGACCTCGTGCTGGACGCCGCGCTTGGAGAGCTGCTGCGAGAGGTACTCGGACTTCTCGACCGAGGTCGTGCCGACCAGGATCGGCTGCCCCTTCTCGTGCTTCTCCGCGATGTCGTCGACCACCGCGGCGAACTTCGCGACCTCGGTGCGGTAGATCAGGTCCGACTGGTCGGCCCGGACCATCGGCCGGTTCGTCGGGATCGGCACCACGCCCAGCTTGTAGATCTGGTGGAACTCAGCGGCCTCGGTCATCGCCGTACCGGTCATGCCCGAGAGCTTGTCGTACAGGCGGAAGAAGTTCTGCAGGGTGATCGTGGCGAGCGTCTGGTTCTCGTCCTTGATGTCCACCCCTTCCTTCGCCTCGATCGCCTGGTGCATGCCCTCGTTGTAGCGGCGGCCCGCGAGGATACGGCCCGTGTGCTCGTCGACGATCATGACCTCGCCGTCGATGACGACGTAGTCCTTGTCCTTCTTGAAGAGCTCCTTGGCCTTGATCGCGTTGTTGAGGTACCCGACGAGCGGGGTGTTCACCGACTCGTAGAGGTTGTCGATCCCCAGCCAGTCCTCGACCTTGGAGACACCGGGCTCGTGGATCGCCACGGTCCGCTTCTTCTCGTCGACCTCGTAGTCGCCGGTCTCCTCCAGGCCCTTCAGCGGGTTGCCCGCCTCGCCCCTGGTGAGACGGGTAACCAGCTTCGCGAAGTCGCCGTACCACTTGGTGGCCTGGTCGGCCGGGCCGGAGATGATCAGCGGCGTCCGGGCCTCGTCGACGAGGATCGAGTCGACCTCGTCGACGATGGCGAAATTGTGACCGCGCTGGACGAGCTCGTCCCGGGACCACGCCATGTTGTCGCGGAGGTAGTCGAAGCCGAACTCGTTGTTCGTGCCGTACGTGATGTCGCAGGCGTACTGCTCACGGCGCTGCGCCGGCGTCATGTTGGCGATGATGCAGCCGACCTCGAGACCGAGGAACTTGTGGACGCGTCCCATCATCTCGGAGTCGCGCTCGGCGAGGTAGTCGTTGACCGTGATCAGGTGCACGCCCTTGCCGGACAGCGCGTTGAGATACGCCGGCAGCGTACCGACGAGGGTCTTGCCCTCACCGGTCTTCATCTCGGCCACATAACCGAGGTGCAGGGCGGCGCCACCCATCATCTGGACGTCGTAATGGCGCTGTCCGAGGACGCGCTTGGCGGCCTCACGTACGGTCGCGAAGGCTTCGGGAAGCAGGTCGTCCAGGCTCTCGCCGTCCGCGTACCGTTCCTTGTACTCGTCGGTGAGCGCCCGCAGCTCGGCGTCGGAGAGGTTGACGAAGTCCTCTTCGATGGAGCTGACCTGGTCCGCGATGCGGTGCAGTTTGCGCAGGATCTTGCCTTCGCCTGCACGCATGAGCTTGTTGAAGACGGACACTGAGGCTGGTCTCCTTGCCGGTCGGGCCTGGCACTGGGTCGTGTGATGGACTCTGGCGCGGGCACGGCAGGTGGGCCCCACCGCAACGGCCATCGTAAGCGAGGACCCCACCGCGCCGGGAGGGATGCTGCCGCGTTGCTCCCGCCGCACCCTCCCAGGACAACGGCCGGAGGGTGCGGAAGGTGCCGGGATGCCGGTAAAGAGGTCGCGTCACGGGTGCCGGATCACCACAATCTCCGCATGGAGCCGATCACCCTCACCACCGAGCGCCTGCTTCTGCGGCCCTTCGAACCCCGGGACGCCGACGAGGTCCACGCCGCCTGCCAGGCGCCCGACATCCAACGCTGGACGATCATCCCCTCCCCGTACTCCCGCGCCGACGCGGAACTCTTCGTAGGGGAGCTGTCCCCCCAGGGCTGGCGTGACGACACCATGTTCAGCTTCGCCGTGACGGCCCGGGACGGCGGGCCGGTCACCGGCGCCCTCGGTATCAACCGCCACAGCCTGCCGGGCACCTACGAGGTGGGCTATTGGACGGCCCCGGACCACCGTGGCCGCGGCTTCACCACGGAGGCGGTGCTCGCAGCCGCCCGGTGGACGTTCACCGCCCTCGCGGCGGACCGGCTCGAGTGGCGGACCGAAGTCGGCAACACGGCGTCGCGGGCCGTCGCGCTACGTGCCGGTTTCCGTATGGAGGGGGAGCAGCGGTCGGCCCTGCTGAACAAGGGGACACGGCGCGACACCTGGAACGGGGCGCTCCTCCCCGCCGACCTCGGACTGCCCGGCACCCACCCGTATCTGCCGGCGCCCGATGTCAGTGGCGCCCTCTAGGGTTCCGTCCATGACGCCTGTGCCGCAGCCCGTTCTGGAACTCTCCGCCGATCAGGCCCGCCGGATGGCCCTGCGGGCCCAGGGCTTCCTGGGCGCGCCGGACCGCCGGGGCGGGGTGCCCGGGGTCCTGCGCCACCTGGGGGCCGTCCAGCTCGACACGATCTCGGTCCTCGCCCGGTCGCACGAACTCGTCCCCTACGCCCGGCTCGGTGGCGTGGGCCGCCGCGCGGTCGACGAGGCCTACTGGTCGGGGGGCCGGTCGTTCGAGTACTGGTCGCACGCCGCGTGCGTGCTGCCGGTCGAGGAGTGGCCGCACTTCGCGTTCCGCCGCCGCGCCTACCGGTCCCGCCCGCACTGGCACCACGACCTCCCCGCAGGCGCGTACGAAACGGTGATCGCGCAGCTGCGCGCCGAGGGCCCGCTGACGGCCACGGAGCTCGGCGGCGCGAAGAACGGCGGGGAGTGGTGGGACTGGTCCGCGTCGAAGGTCGCCGTCGAACGGGCCCTGATGTACGGCGAGGTCGTGTGCACCGAGCGGCGCGGCTGGAAGCGTGTGTACGACCTGGCCGAGCGCGCGATCCCGGACCCCCTCCTCCACGACGACCTGGACGACACGGAGTGCACACGCCGTCTGGTCGCGCTGGCGGGCCGGTCGCTGGGAGTCGGGACGCGCGCCGACATCGCGGACTACCACCGGCTGAGGGCCGAGCAGTTCGACGCCGTCGTGGCGGACTCCGGCCTGGTTCCCGTTTCGGTCGAGGGCTGGGCCAGACCGGCGTGGGCGCACCCCGAGGCGCTGGCCTCGGAACCACGCGGCCGGCACCGGACGACGCTGCTGTCGCCGTTCGACTCGCTGATCTGGGAGCGGGCACGCACGGAGCGGATCTTCGCCTTCACCCACCGCCTGGAGGCGTACGTGCCCCGGCCCAAGCGTGTGCACGGCTACTTCGCCATGCCGCTGCTCGCGGGCGGCAGGCTCCAGGGCCGCGTCGACCCGGCGCGTGACGGCACGACGCTGGTCGCCCGCCAGGTCTCTCTGGACGGGCGGAAATCCGTGACGCCGATGGCGCAGGCCCTGGCGGAAGCGGCTTCCTGGGTCGGCTGCACCGACGTCCGGCTGGAGCGGGTCGACGCCCCGGAGCTGCGCGACCCCCTGCGCGCGGAGATCGCCCGCGTCCTGGGATAGGAGCCGGCCGCTGTGCCGCGCTATCTGATCTCGAGGATCTTCTCCCGCATCGCATAGACCACGGCCTCCATGCGGGAGTGCAGCTGCAGCTTCTCCAGGATGTTGCGGACGTGGTTCTTCACCGTGTTCTCGGAAATGAACAGTTCCTTGGCGATGTCGCGGTTGTTCATTCCCGTGGCGACCAACTTGAGCACCTCCAGTTCCCGCTCGGTGAGCCGGGGAGCGGGAACGAGGCGGCGTTCGTCGGTGCGCTGGATCATCGACTTGAACTCGGTCAGGAGTTTCGAGGCCATCGAGGGGCTGATCTGGGACTGGCCGTCCGCGACCGCGCGAATGGCCGTGGCCACCTCGTCGGTGGAGATCTCCTTGAGGAGATAGCCGGTCGCACCCGCCTTGATCGCCTCGTACAGGTCGGCCTCCTCGTCGCTGATCGTCAGCATGATGATCTTCGCGCTCGGAGCCACCTCCTTGATGGAGGTGCAGGCCTCGATGCCGCCTCGTCTGGGCATCCGGACGTCCATCAGAACGATGTCGGGGAGCAGATCCGCCGCCTTGTCGACCGCCTCGGCACCGTCCCCCGCCTCGCCGACGACCTGGATGTCCTCCTCCTGTGCGAGGACGATCTCCAGACCTCTGCGGAAGAGGGCGTGGTCGTCGACCACGAGTACCCGGATCGGCTCCTTGCCGAACCCGGCACCGCCCGTACCGGAATCCGGGCCCGAGACGTCGTCGGCGGCGTTGGTCCTGCGTACGGGCCCGAAGGTGTCCGCCATCGTTCCTCCCCCTGAAGGCCACGGCCTGAGGTCACAGACCGTCCGCCAACGGCAGTTCTCAGTAGGCCGGTTGGCTTGGGCCGCCATGATTCCATGCTCCGGCGCCCCACCGGTGACCACAGGACCTCACCCGAGTGCCCCTGGGGGCGCACAGACGCATCCAGGGGCACTCGGGTACGGCCTGCGGCTGTCGGTCAGCCGCCGAGCGCACCGCCCGCGCCGCCCGCCCCGTCGGAGGCCAGCGGGTCGGTCCTCAGGTGGATGACACCGTAGTCGTAGGCGTGCCGGCGGTAGACGACGCTGGGCTCCTTGGTCTCGGAGTCGACGAAGAGATAGAAGTCGTGACCGATCAGCTCCATCTCGTAGAGCGCCTGGTCCAGGGTCATCGGTGCTGCGACGTGCGTCTTCTCCCGCACCACGAGCGGTCCCTCGCCCTGCACCTCGAGCGGACCGATCTTCTTGGTGGGCACGGGCGGGGTCGTCCCCTCACGGGCCAGCTCGCCGTTCTCACCGTTGAACGACGCGGCCCCCGGCACGACCTCCGCCACCTCGGCGGCGGACAGACGGCCGTTACCCCGTCGGCTGTAGCGCTTGTCGTGCTCCTTGCGAAGCCGCGCGTCCAGCTTGTCCGTGGCCAGGTCCAGGGCTGCGTACGGGTCGCCTGCCGCTGCTTCCGCCCGGATGACCGGTCCCCGCGAGCGAAGCGTGATCTCCACCCGGGCCGCGCGGTCGGCCTGACGGGGATTCGGCTCCTTGGACACCTCGACGTCCAGGCTCATCACCTTGCCGTCGAACTTCTGGATCTTCTCCAGCTTCAGCTTCTCGGCCACGTGCTTGCGGAACCGCTCGGGCACCTCGGTCTTGCGGCCCTTGACGACGATGTCCACGCAGAACTCCGTTCCCGGATCGCTCCGCTCGAACGGCGGAGCGTCTCCCTTTCGCACCAGACTCCGGTGATCGCCGGAGCTTCGGACTCGGTGACTTTCACCTCCTCCTCCCCCTTCGGCAGGGCCTCCACCCCACCGACTTCCATGCTTCCGGCCTCGGTGGATCACCTGCCCGAAACGCGGTGGTGCATTCTTCGAGATTCGGTGTTCACCGGCCCTCACAACCGAACATAGCCTGCCCGGGACCGTGACGGCACCCGCTACTCACGCGTACCTCCGATCAGGTCGCTTTACCCACGCACCACCTGCAACGATGCAAAAATTCTGTCAGTTCCGGTTTATTTCGAAAGCAGTCGGAGAAGCTGCGACTACCGCGGCCCGCAGGGAAGCCAGGGCGCCTCGGCCCGCGGACCCCCCGGGACCGGCGGACCCGCCGGTCCGCCGTGCGCCCACGGCCCCTCGGACCGCCCGGGCCGCGCGCACCGCACGCGCCGCTTCCGTCAGCGACGCCCCCGTCGTCAGCAGGTCGTCGACCAGCCACACCCTGCCCCCGTCGAGCAGGTGCCGACCCCCCGGCACCACTTCGAGCGCCCCCGCAAGATTCGCCCGTCGCTCCCGGGCACCCAGCCCGGCCTGGTCGGCCACCACCCGCCGCTGCCTCAGCAGAGCCGGCACGTGGGCCGGCGTGCCGCTCCGCCGCAGCACCGCCGCGGCGGCCAGTGCGATCCTGCGCGTCGGGTCGTGCCCGCGCGCGGCTGTCGCGCGCCGCGCGGACGGTACGGGTACCAACAGCAGCGGCCCCGCGCCTCCCTCCTCCCCCGCCCCGGCCCGCACCGCGGCCGCCAGCGCCCCACCGAGCGGCGCGGCCAGCCCCAGGGCACCCCGCTCCTTGTGGGCCAGCAGCATCGCGCGTACCGCGTCCTCGTACGGTGCGACCGCGTGCACCACCGGAAGCCCCGCGGGCTCGGGTGCGGGCCTCACCCGGCACGGCCGCGCGTCGAGCACCGCGGCGCACACATCGCACAGCTCCGTCCGCGGCCGGCCGCAACCGCCACAGGCCACGGGCAAGACCAGCGCGGTGATCTCCCGCCACCATGCCTTCACTACTCCACTGTGCCCGGGTCACGAGAACCGCGCCGACCCTGTGGACAACACCTGTGGACAACACCCGGGCCCGTGGGTGTCCGACGGCTCGTCCACGCGGCAGGCAGGGCGGCGCCCTCAGCCCGGGTAGACCAGCGACGAGCCGTCCTTGAGCACCGTCTGCCAGTTGTCCCCCGGCGACAGCTTCACTATCCCGTCGCCCTCGGTGTCCGCCATCAACGGCAACTGCTCGTCGTCCGCCGCGGCGACCGCCGTCACCTGGTTCACCCCCGGCAGGACCCCGGAGGAGGACGTGGAACCGTCGGCCTGGACATAGCGCACCTGCTGCACACCGCCCTCCTCCTTGCCGACCACCACGAGACGGCTCCGGCCCGACCAGGAGACCGCGGTCACCTCCGCCAGCTGGGGCGCGGCCTGGCGCAGGTCCTCCACGGAAGCCCGCTCGGACGGTCCCGCGCCATGGCGCTCGACCCGGCCGATCTTCAGCGTCGTGTGCCCGTCCTTCGACACCATCAGAGCGATCCGCACCCCGTCCGCCGACATGCGCAGGGCCTCGATGCGCCCGCCGTCCAGGCCGGGCACCTCGACCTCCTGCGGCTTGCCCTGGCCGTCCACCAGTCGCAGCAGCCTCGGACCGGACGGATCACGGTCGGCGACCCACAGATCACCCGTGCCGTCCCAGCTCGGCGCCGACAGCCGGTCCCCGGGCTTCACGGCATGGCTGGTGACGACCGGCGCGGCCAGCTCGGTCTCCGAGGCCAGCGAGGACACGTAGAGGTACCTCTGGTCCGCCGAGACCGCGGCGGCCAGCTGTTCGTCCCTGGCCACCCCCACGGCGCTCATCGCCACCTGCCCGGAACCGAACGGCCCGACCACCGGCTCCGGCTCACCGCTTCCCTTGCTGCTCCCCGGGATCCTCTGGACGCGCCCCTTGTCGTCGACGAAGTACTGGCTGTCCGGCGCGTCCGAACCGCTGTCCGGCGCGAACTCCTCGGCCTCGTCGGCACCCAGGGAGCACAGCGGGCCGCGCTCGCCCTGCAGTTCCACCTGGCCCACCCGGGCCGAGGTCAGGTCCCGCAGGGTGAAGAGCACCTGGGCCGCCATCATGCGGCAGGCGCCCGGCCCGGCCTTGTCGGCCTTCTTGTTGAGCTGCACCTTCAGGATGTTCTGGTCGTCGGGCGCCAGAGCGGTCACATCGCTGCGCAGCGCCGTACCGGCCGGGAAGCGGGAATCGACCACCGGCCGCAGCCAGTCCGAAGGCCCCTTCAGCAGCGACCGGACCGTCTGCGTGGCCGTGTCCATCCGCGTGACGGGATCCGTACGGTTGCGGACGTAGACCGGATCGGCGACCATCGCGGCACCGCCGTCCGCCCTCCCGGCGGCGAAGTAGTACTTGTTCACCGACCGGTACAGCCGCTTGAAGTCGGACTGCCCCAGCACGAGACCGTCCGGCACGACGTCGATGCGCCACTCCTGCTTGCCGTCCGGCCCCTTCTGCCGCACCAGGTGCAGCGTCTGGGAGTAGTCGGTCGGCGCGAGAGGCCGGTAGGAACTCTGCGCGTCCACCGCGGCCACCTGCTCGCCCGTCAGCGTGTACGTCGTGTCGGTGGCCTCGCGCTCGTCGTCGCGGAACGTCGGTCCGTTGCGGTTGGGGGCCTGTGCCAGCACCGTCGTGCCCTCGCTCGGCTTCCAGGTCCTGGCGGCTTCCGTCGTCAGGTACGTGCGCGTCGTCCTGAAGCCGGGGTCGTCGCTCGTCATCGACTCGAGGAACCCGTCGACGATCTCGATGGGCGCGGCGTCCTCCCTCGGCGGCACGGCGTACACCTGCACCTGGGAATCACCGGGCTGCGAGGCGCCGACGCCCTTGACGTCACCGGTCACCGGCATCGCGCCGCATCCCGCGAGCACCACGGCGCCGCAGCCGAGCAGCGCGGACATCCGCACCGCCCGCCGACGGCCGCCCCGACGGGGATCAGTGTCCACGAGTCGTGTCCTCCTGCTCCGGATCATGTGTCTCCGGGGCGGCGCCCGGGCGCCGCCGCTCCCCCACCGGACGCGCGACGACACGGGCGCCGTTGCCGGGAAGGGCCGCCGGGTCGACGGAGGTCTGCGGCCCGGCGCCCTGTGCCGGAACCGGGAGCTGCGAGCGCGCTGCCGAACCGCTCTGGGTCGGCACGGACAGCAGCCGGTGGTCGGCCGGCGCCGGGGCCGCCTCCGCACGCTCACGGTCCTCCCGGTTGCGCCGCGAATCCTCCGGCTCCAGGGGTATCGGTGACCCGCGCAGCGGCTCGTCGGCGGTACGCGGCAGGGTCAGCCGGAACTGGGAGCCGCCACCGGGCTCGCCCCAGGCCTGCAGCCAGCCGCCGTGCAGCCGGGCGTCCTCGACAGCGATCGACAGCCCCAGCCCGGTGCCCCCGGTGGTACGGGCGCGGGCCGGGTCGGCCCGCCAGAAGCGGTTGAAGACCCGCGTGGCCTCGCCCGGCTTGAGCCCCACACCGTAGTCCCGGACCGCCACGGCCACCGCCCCCTGGGCCACGCCCATACGGACGACGACGTCCCGGCCCTCCCCGTGCTCGACGGCGTTGACGACGAGGTTGCGCAGGACCCGCTCGACCCGGCGCGCGTCGGCTTCCGCGATCACGGGCTGCTCGTCACCCACCACCCGGATCAGGGTGCCCTTGCGCTCCGCCAGCGGCTCGGCCCCACCGATGACCCGCCGCACGACCGTGCGCAGGTCTATCGGCTCGGCCTCGAGGGCAGCGGCGCCGGCGTCGAACCGGCTGATCTCCAGCAGGTCCGACAGCAGCGACTCGAACCGGTCCAGCTGGTCTCCGAGGAGTTCCGCGGAACGCGCGGTGACCGGGTCGAAGTCGACGCGCGCCTCGTGGATGACATCCGCCGCCATCCGCACCGTGGTCAGCGGGGTGCGCAGCTCGTGGCTGACGTCCGAGACGAAGCGCCGCTGCATCCGGGAGAGCTCCTCCAGCTGCTGGATCTTCAGCTGGAGGTTCTGCGCCATCTTGTTGAACGCCTCGCCGAGACGGGCGATGTCGTCCTCGCCGGTGACCTTCATACGCTCCTGGAGCCGGCCTGCCGACAGCCGCTCGGCGATACCCGCCGCCATCCGTACCGGCGTGACCACCTGGCGCACCACGAACCACGCGATGGCGCCGAGCAGCACGACGACGAACAGCCCCGCCGTCGCCAGTGTCGTCGTGACCAGGGTCAGCGACTTCTCCTCCTGCGTCAGCGGGAAGAGGTAGTACAGCTCGTACGGATTGTGGTCGATGTCGTAGAGCCGCTTGCCCACGACGAGACCCGGCTGCGGATCCTTCCCGTAGGAGTAGCGGATCAGGGAGTACGTCTGGAACGCCCCGGGCCCCTGGCCCACCGCCTCCCGCAGGCGCTGCGGGACGCTGGAGGCCTCCACACTGCCCGAGCCGCGGGGTGCGCGGCTGGTGGCGCTCTGCCCCACGGAGTCGGCGCTGAGGGCCACCACGTTGAACGCGTTCGTGCCGCCGCTGGCGAGCTGGTCGACCAGCTCGGTGCGCCAGGAGGTGCTGGCCATGCCGTCGGCGCCCTCCTCGCCCTGGTCACCCGGGGTCAGCGGCGCGTTGGCGTTCGCCTGAGCGGCCGCGAAGCCACCGGCCGCCTGCATCTGGGCCGCCCTGCCCTTCGCGTCGAGCAGGCCGTTCCTGACCTGCCCGATCACGACGAAGCCCAGCAGCAGTACCACGCCGATCGACATCAGGAGAGTGCCGGCCACGACGCGCAGCTGGAGGTTGCGGCGCCACAGCCGAGCAGCGGGCAGCAGCGGGCGGCGGATCCACCGCATCAGCAGCCGGGGCACAGGACCGCCGGGCGACCCGTTGCCGAACAACCGGCCGCCCGTCAGCCACCGGCGGAGCCTGGAGGCCCTCCGTGCCGGGCCGGCAGCCCGCTCCGTACGGACTCCCGGCCCCCCGGGTTTCGGAGCAGCGCTGCCCAGGGTCATGTCAGCTCGGCCCGGCCTTGTAACCGACACCGCGGACCGTCACGACGATCTCCGGCCGCTCCGGGTCCTTCTCGACCTTGGAGCGGAGCCGCTGGACGTGCACGTTCACCAGACGGGTGTCAGCGGCGTGACGGTACCCCCACACCTGCTCGAGCAGGACCTCACGGGTGAAGACCTGCCACGGCTTACGGGCGAGCGCGACCAGAAGGTCGAACTCCAGGGGGGTGAGGGCGATGGACTGCCCCTCCCGCTTCACCGAGTGACCGGCAACGTCGATGACCAGGTCACCGATCGTCAACTGCTCCGGCGCGGGCTCCTCGGACCTCCGCAGACGCGCCCTGATCCGCGCGACCAACTCCTTCGGTTTGAACGGCTTGACGATGTAGTCGTCGGCCCCGGATTCCAGGCCCACCACCACGTCGACCGTGTCGCTCTTGGCAGTGAGCATGACGATCGGCACACCCGACTCGGCCCTGATCAGCCTGCAGACCTCGATGCCGTCCCGTCCGGGCAGCATGAGATCCAGCAGCACCAGGTCCGGCTTGGCCTCACGAAATGCAGCCAGTGCCTTGTCGCCGTCCGCTACGAACGACGGCTCGAAACCTTCTCCACGCAGCACAATCCCGAGCATCTCGGCGAGTGCGGTGTCGTCGTCGACGACAAGGACGCGTCCCTTCATAAACGACATCATCCCATTAGCTAATCGTTACCTGCGATGACCTGGCACACAGCTCTGCCAGTCCGACCCCCGTGACCGGGGAAATGACACCCTCCTCCGTGACGATCGCCGTGACCAGTTCGGGCGGCGTGATGTCGAATGCGGGGTTGTACGCCGGGGCTCCCGCGGGTGCCACGGCGTGCCCGCCCTCGGGAACACCGTCGTTCCCGTCCGGGGCCACCGGCAGCGATGTGAACTGCGTCACTTCGCTCGCGGAGCGCTGCTCGACCACGACCGAGGCACCGTCCGGCGTGCCCGGATCGATCGTCGTGGTCGGGGCGACGACGACGAACGGCACGTGGTGGTACTTCGCGAGCACCGCCAACGGGTAACTCCCCACCTTGTTGGCCACCGAGCCGTCCGCGGCGATGCGGTCCGCCCCGATGAGTACGGCATCCACCTCCCCCGCGGCAAACAGCGAGCCCGCCGCACTGTCCGTGAGGACGGTGTACGCCATGCCGTTCCGCGCGGCTTCGTAGGCCGTCAGCCGGGCACCCTGGAGGAGCGGACGTGTCTCGTCCACCCACAGTCGCCTCAGCCTCCCCTCCCGGTGCGCGCCGAGCGCCACCGCGAACGCCGTGCCCTCGCCGCCGGACACGAGCGCCCCGGTGTTGCAGTGGGTGAGCAGCTTATGGCCGCCTGCCGGCAGCAGTTCCGCCAGCAGCCGCAGACCGTACCGCGCCATGCGGCCGCTCGCCGCCGCGTCCTCCCGGTGCAGCGCCCGCGCCTCGGCCAGCGCGGCCGCGGCGGCCTGCGCCCGGCCGGCCCCCTGCGACACGGCCGCCGCGTACACGCCCGCCACCCGCCGAGCTCCCCAGCCGAGGTTCACCGCGGTGGGCCGCGCCTGCTCCAGCGCCCGCGCCGCCCCGGCCACGTCCTCATCCCGGGCGGCCGCCAACGCCACTCCGTAGCCCCCGGCTATTCCCAGCAGAGGCGCCCCGCGCACCGCCAGTGTCCTGATCGCGCGCACCAGCGACGACACATCGGCACACACCAGTTCGACCTCCGCGAACGGCAGCCGCCTCTGGTCGAGAAGGACCACCGCGGGACCTTGGGGGGGCTCCTCCCAGCGGAGTACGGAAAGGGGGGCCGGAGACTCGATGTCCGCCGGCGTTCGCGCGTCCTGATCAGCCATCTGCCCAGTCTGCCCGCTGCACCGCACGGGCACGAAGGCGACAACGGGATACGGCGCCCGGTCCGCCCCGGAGCAACGCGTGGCACGATGGCTGACAACCTGCCGCCCCGATGAGCGGGCAGGACCGTGAAGGAGCGACGATGAACGACTCTCCGGGCTGGGCTTCGCCCGGATCCGCCCCCTCCGACGGCCAGGAGACAGGCATCCCCAGGCCCTCCTCCCCCGTCGACGGAAGCGGCCCCGTTGGACAGTGGTCTCCTGAGCAGCCTCCTCCCGGGCAGTGGTCGCCGCCGAGCGCGCCCGGGGGCGGGCCCGGCGCGCCCCCGCCCCCTCCGCACCGGGGTGGTGGCATGCCTCCCGGGGCGGGGTGGGGCGGGCCGCCCATGGCGGCGAAGCCGGGGGTCATCCCGCTCCGGCCGCTCGGTGTCGGCGAGATCCTCGACGGCGCGGTCTCCACGATGCGCAGGCACTGGCGCACCGTGCTGGGCGTCAGCCTCACGGTCTCCGTGATCACCGAGATCGTGGTCCTGCTCGTCCAGCGCTACCTCCTGCCCGAGCCCGCGTCGATCGACCCCGACGCCGTCGGTGCCGAGGCCCTGCGTCAGGCCGGGGACTCGATGCGGTCCCAGCTGATCTCCGACGCCCCCGCCACGCTCCTCGCGATGATCGCCACGCTGTTCACCACGTCGGTCCTCACCGTGGTCATCAGCCGATCCGTACTCGGCCGCGGGGTGACCCTCTCCGAGGCCTTCTCCGAGGCCCGCCCCCGGCTCCTCCCGCTTCTCGGACTGACACTGCTGCTGAGCCTGATGAGCGCCGCGATCATGGCGGCCGGCCTGCTGCCCGGCATGCTCCTGGGCGGCGCAGCGGGACTGGCGCTGACCCTGGCCGGCTTCCTCCCCGCTCTGGTCGTCACTCTCTGGCTGATGGTCCGCTTCACTCTCGCCGCACCGGCACTGATGCTGGAACGGCAGCCGATCCTCACCGCGCTGCGCCGGTCCGCCAAACTGGTCAAGGGCAGCTGGTGGCGCACCTTCGGCATCCTGGCACTCACCTACCTGCTGGTCATCGTCCTGACGTTGATCATCGCCGTCCCCTTGGGCATCATCGCCCTGAGCGTGGACAGCGAGGGCCTGAGCGAATTCCTCAACAGCAGCCAACCGGACTTGGGCTGGCCCTTCCTCATCATCACCGGGGTGGGCGAGGTCATCATCTCGACGCTGACCTATCCCTTCACCGCGGGAGTCATGGCCCTGCTCTACATCGACCAGCGCATCCGCCGCGAGGCACTCGACCTCGAGCTGGCCAGGGCCGCGGGCGTGCCCGGCTACGACGCACCCAGAAGCTGATGCGGTGACGGGGGTGGGGGGCACCACGACAGAGCGGTCGATCCGCGCAGGCGAGGACATACCCGTGGAGATCCCACGTGTCCCCGCCCGCGAAGCGGCACAGGACGAACTGTCCGACCCGATGTACCACGAGCACGGTCCGAACCTCCTCCAGCGCGGTCTCGGCCGTTTCTGGGACTGGGTCGGCGGTCTCTTCGACGGCCTCGCCGGCTCCGCCCCCGGCGGGCCGCTGGGACTCGTCGTCGTCGCTCTGGCCGTCATCGGCCTGACCGCCGCCCTCTGGTGGCGGCTCGGAACACCGCAGCGCACCGTGCGCGCGGCGGAGAGCCTGTTCGGCGGCAGCGCGCGGAGCACCGAGGAGCACCGCGCCGCCGCCGACGCGCACGCCGCCGCCCATCGCTGGACCCAAGCCGTCCAGGAGCGCGTGCGCGCCCTCGTACGCTCCCTGGAGGAGCGGGCGGTACTCGACCCCCGCCCCGGCCGCACAGCGGACGAGGCCGCCACCGAAGCAGGCCGGCTCCTCCCCGCACACGCGGTACGCCTGGGCGCCGCCGCCCGGATCTTCGACGACGTCACGTACGGGGGCCGCGCCGCCGACGAGGCCGCGTACACGAAGGTGCGCGCACTCGACCTGGACCTCGAGACCGCGAAGCCCCTGCTGCCCGCGGGCCCGCTCACGGGGGCCGCCGGATGACCGCGACGGCCCCTGCTTCCACCCGCACCTCGACGGACCGAACCCCTCAGCAGCTCTGGCGAGGCGTCCGGGGACTGCTGGCAGCCCTGCTCATCCTCCTCCTCGCCGGCGTCGCCTTCGCCGCGGTCCGCTCCGGAGGCCAGCACGGCCGGCTCGACCCCCGCTCCGCCGAGCCTCACGGCAGCCGGGCCGTGGCCGAACTCCTCAAAGCCCGCGGCGCCTCGGTGGACGTCGTGACGACCCTCGACGAGGCAACCGGCGCGACGGGGCCGGAGACCACCCTCCTCGTCGCCGCACCCGATGTCCTCACCCCGTACCAACAGCGGGTCCTCCGTGCGGCCACCGTCGCCTCCACGGGCCGCACCGTGCTCGTCGCTCCCGGCCGTCCGTCCGTGACCGCCCTCGCCCCCGGCGTAGGCGCCCGGCGTACCGGGCCGGTGACCGCGCGGCCCCCACGGTGCGACCTCCCCGCCGCACGCACCGCCGGACCGGCCGACATCGGCGGAATCCACTACCTGACGGACGTTCGGGACGCGACCGCCTGTTACCCCGAGAACGGCCTCCCCGCCCTCCTGCTCCTCCCTGAGTCCGCAGCCGGTGACACGGTCCTGCTGGGCTCCCCCGACATCCTGTACAACGACCGTCTCGACCAGCAGGGCAACGCCTCGCTGGCCCTGCAACTTCTCGGTTCCCGCCCCCATGTGGTCTGGTACCTCCCCTCGATCGACGATCCCTCCGCCTCCACAGGCGACCCCCGAGGCGAAGACCACAGCCCCGGCGGCCACAGCGACGGCAGGGACGGCGAAGGCACAGACGGGGAGAGCGGATTCCTCGACCTCATCCCGTCGGGCTGGCTCTGGGGCACCCTCCAACTGGCCTTCGCAGCCGTCCTCGCCGCTGTCTGGCGAGCCCGACGCCTCGGCCCCCTGGTCACCGAACGGCTTCCGGTGGCCGTCCGCGCCTCGGAGTCCACCGAGGGCCGGGCCAGGCTGTACCGCAAGGCCGACGCCCGCGACCGCGCGGCCGCATCACTGCGCTCCGCCACCCGCACCCGGATCGCACCCCTCCTCGGTGTGGCCGCCCATGACAGCCAGTCCCCCGCCGTCCTCCTGCCCGCCCTCACCGCGCGCCTCGGCAGCCCGGACGGCGACCTCCACGCCCTGCTCTTCGGCCCGGATCCGGCCGACGACGCCGCACTCGTACGCCTGACCGACCAACTCGACGCCCTCGAAAGAGAGGTACGCACCTCATGAGCGCCCCGATCCCGGAGTCAGCCGAGCCTGCGGCGATCACGGGGACCCTTCCGGCTCCCGCGGTCTCCGACAGTGCCCGCGCATCCCTCGAAGCCCTGCGCTTCGAGATCGCCAAGGCGGTCGTCGGCCAGGACCCGGCTGTCACGGGACTGGTCGTGGCCCTCCTCTGCCGGGGCCATGTTCTGCTCGAGGGCGTACCCGGAGTCGCGAAGACCCTCCTGGTGCGCGCTCTCGCAGCTTCCCTCGAACTGGACACGAAACGTGTCCAGTTCACGCCCGACCTGATGCCGAGCGATGTCACCGGCTCGCTCGTCTACGACACCCGCAGCGCCGAGTTCTCCTTCCAGCCCGGTCCGGTGTTCACCAATCTCCTGCTCGCAGACGAGATCAACCGGACCCCGCCCAAGACTCAGTCCTCACTCCTGGAAGCCATGGAGGAGCGGCAGGTCACCGTGGACGGAACGCCACGCGCGCTGCCCGACCCGTTCCTCGTCGCGGCCACCCAGAACCCCGTGGAGTACGAGGGCACCTACCCCTTGCCCGAAGCGCAGTTGGATCGCTTTCTGCTCAAGCTGACGGTCCCCCTCCCGTCACGCGAGGACGAAATCGACGTCCTCACCCGCCACGCGGACGGGTTCAACCCGCGCGATCTCGCTGCTGCCGGCATACGGCCCGTGGCCGGCCTCGCCGACCTGGAAGCGGCACGTGCTGCCGTGGCCAGGACCTTGGTGTCCCCCGAGATCGCCGCTTACGTGGTGGATATTTGCCGTGCCACTCGCGAATCCCCCTCACTCGCCCTCGGAGCCTCCCCCCGAGGAGCAACCGCCCTGCTCTCCACCGCCCGCGCGTGGGCCTGGCTCACAGGCCGGGACTACGTGACCCCGGACGATGTGAAAGCCCTGGCCCTCCCCACGCTCCGTCATCGCGTGCACCTGCGTCCCGAAGCGGAGATGGAGGGGGTCACTGCCGACTCCGTCATCACCGCCGTGCTCGCCCACGTCCCCGTCCCCCGATGAGGCGGTGACCATGGCCCTCACCGGACGTACCGCACTGCTGGCCGCCCTGGGATCACTCCCCGTAGGCATCCTGGCTCCGAGCTGGGCCGGCATGCTCGCGGTCAACGCACCACTCTCTTTGGCAATTCTGTGCGACTACGCCCTGGCAGCGCCAGTGCGTCCCCTGCAGTTCACCCGATCCGGTGATACGTCTGTTCGGCTCGGTGAGACCGCGCACGTGCAACTCACCGTGACCAACCCTTCCCGTCGCCGCCTGCGCGCCCAGCTCCGGGACGCGTGGCCGCCCAGCAGTTGGACGACGGAGGCCGAACAGGCGGCTTCCAGGCACGCCTTGACGGTGCCGGCCGGCGAGCGCCGCCGCCTGACCACGCTCCTGCGTCCCGCGCGGCGCGGGGACCGTCGCGCCGCGCGCGTCACGGTCCGCTCCTTCGGGCCGCTGGGTCTCGCGGCCCGTCAGGGAAATCACGATGTCCCGTGGACGGTCAGGGCCCTCCCGCCGTTCACCAGCCGGAAGCACCTGCCCTCGCGTCTCGCCCGGCTCCGGGAACTCGACGGCCGTACCAGTGTCCTTACGCGCGGCGAAGGCACCGAGTTCGACAGCCTGCGGGACTACGTGCCGGGCGACGACACGCGTTCCATCGACTGGCGGGCCACGGCCCGCCGGTCAGCGGTGGCCGTCCGCACCTGGCGCCCGGAACGGGACCGTCACATCCTGATCGTTCTCGACACCGGCCGTACCTCGGCGGGCCGGGTGGGTGACGTCCCGCGCCTGGACGCGGCCATGGATGCCACTCTGCTTCTCACGGCCCTCGCCGCCCGGGCGGGCGACCGTGTGCATCTCCTGGCCTACGACCGCCGTGTCCGGGCCCAGGTGCAGGGCAGGGCCGCTGCGGGCGACGTTCTCGCGTCCGTCGTCAGCGCCCTGACCCCGTTGGAACCCGAGCTGGTGGAGACCGATGCCCGGGGTCTCAGCGCGGCCGCGCTCGCGAGTGCGCCTCGTGGCTCGCTCATCGTCCTGCTCACGGGTCTGGACGCAGTTCCCGTCGAGGAGGGATTGCTCCCCGTGCTCCCCCAGCTCACGCGTCGTCACACGGTCCTGGTCGCCGCGGGAGCTGACCCGCATGTGGAGGCCATGGCCCGTAGGAGGGGCACTGTTGACGCTGCTTACGACGCCGCTGCAGCGACGCGTACCCAGGAACAGCGGCGACGGACGGCGGAGCAACTCCGCCGCCACGGAGTGGTGGTCGTCGACGCCCCACCTCCCGACCTCGCGCCCGCTCTGGCCGATGCCTATCTCGCGCTCAAGGCGAGCGGCCGGCTTTGAGGCTGGTCCGTGGTGCAGTGGCGTCGGCGGCGTCCTGAGCTGAGGACAGGGCACTCCCCTCCGCCGTCGGCACGGGAATCGAAGCAGGAAAGGGTGAACCGTCGGAAGAAGCCCCCCTGTCGGCTCACTCATGCCGGTATTGATCGGGCCGTGAACGCAGGAAAGCCCCGTGCCAACGGCACGGGGCTTTCCCGGAAAAATTGTTCGGCGGCGTCCTACTCTCCCACAG
>NZ_MDKB01000004.1:0-261003 GCF_001715295.1 Streptomyces griseus
CCGGGCGCTTCCCTTCGTTCTTGCGTTTCCGACTCTATCAGACTCTTTCGCGTCCGATTCCCGGTCGAAGCGGGCTGCTTTCCAGTTCCTCGCTTTCGCGTTTCCCTTTCCGGCGATTCCGACTCTATCAGCAATTTCCCTATTCCCTGACCAGGCCCCGCAGGCATGCGGAACCACAGTCGGAGATACAGTCTGCGCTTGGGAGTCGCTGCCGTCCCCCGACTCGAGGTCGCGTTGGGGCCAGGCAGGAGTACGACAGTACAGGCACCGATGCGGCGAGGCAAATCCCGTGCGGTGCGCCGTCGCTCTGTCAACCGGTTGCTCTCGGGCGGAACCGGGACTTCATATGACTTACTCTGCTGACCAGTACGCCGTCTTTCGTCAGTACGGCGGCGACACAGAAATCTCCGCCCCCTGGGAGGCTCTCCATGACCACAGTGACGTCCCCTCTTGCCGGCCGCGTCATCGGACTCACCGCGGTACCCGACCCGGTGTTCTCCGGCGCGATGGTGGGACCCGGTACCGCCATCGACCCGGTGCGCGAGCCGTCCGAGGCCGTCTCGCCGGTCGACGGCATCGTCGTCTCCCTGCACCCGCACGCCTTCGTGGTCGTGGACGACCGGGGACACGGGGTGCTCACGCATCTCGGCATCGACACGGTCCAGCTCAACGGCGAGGGCTTCGAGCTCCTCGTCAACAAGGGGGACACGGTGACCCGTGGCCAGGGCATCGTGCGCTGGGACCCGGCAGGCGTGGAGGCGGCCGGCAAGTCGGCGATCTGTCCGGTCGTGGCGCTCGAAGCCACTGCCGACTCCCTCTCCGAGGTCCTCGAGGACGGCGACGTGAAGGCCGGCGAGACCCTGTTCGGCTGGCAGTGACACCCTCGGCGAAGCAACACGCCGACCAGGAGTCGCGGTAATCGGCCAGTTGGGCATCCACCGCGGCGGCGCCGCCGCCGCACAATCGGAGACGGGTGAAATGGAGACAACGCTGCGAGGCGTCGGCGTGAGCCACGGGGTGGCGATCGGCGAGGTTCGGCACATGGGCACGGCGGTCCTGGAGCCGCCCGCCAAACAGATTCCCGCGGAGGAGGCCGAGCGCGAACAGGGGCGCGCCCGCCAGGCTGTGGAAGCTGTGGCCGCCGACCTGATTGCACGCGGCAATCTGGCGGGGGGCGAGGCTCAGCACGTGCTCGAGGCCCAGGCCATGATGGCGCAGGACCCCGAGCTCATCGCCGATGTGGAACGCCGTATCGCCGTGGGCAGCACCGCCGAGCGGGGCGTGTACGACGCGTTCGCCGCCTACCGGGCGCTGCTCGCCAACGCCGGGGAGTACCTCGCAGGGCGGGTCGCCGACCTCGACGACGTACGGAACCGGATCGTCGCACGGCTGCTCGGTGTCCCGATGCCGGGCGTGCCGGACAGCGACGAGCCGTACGTCCTGATCGCCCGTGACCTGGCTCCGGCGGACACGGCGCTGCTCGACCCTGCGCTCGTCCTGGGCTTCGTCACCGAGGAGGGCGGGCCGACCAGCCACAGCGCGATCCTCGCCCGGGCGCTCGGTGTGCCGGCGGTCGTCGCCCTCCCCGGAGCCGGGGAGATCGCCGAGGGCACGGTCGTCGCGGTCGACGGCAGCACCGGCGAGATCTTCGTCGAACCGAGCGAGAGCAAGCGCTCGGAGATGCGGAGCGCCGCCGCGGCCCGCAAGGCGGCGCTGTCCGCCACGACCGGTCCCGGCGCCACGTCCGACGGTCACAAGGTTCCGCTGCTCGCCAATGTCGGCGGCCCCGGGGACGTGCCCGCGGCGGTGGAGGCCGGGGCGGAGGGCGTCGGGCTCTTCCGTACGGAGTTCCTGTTCCTGGACGACAGCGAGCGGGCGCCGTCCGAGGAGAAGCAGGTCGCCGCGTACCGCGCGGTGCTGGAGGCGTTCCCCGAGGGGCGCGTCGTGGTGCGCGTGCTGGACGCCGGGGCGGACAAGCCGCTGGCCTTCCTGACCCCGGCGGACGAGCCGAACCCCGCGCTCGGTGTCCGCGGTCTGCGCAGTCTGCTCGACCACCCCGACGTCCTGCGCACCCAGCTGACGGCGCTGTCCAAGGCGGCCGAGGGACTGCCGGTGTACCTCGAGGTCATGGCCCCGATGGTGGCCGACCGCGCCGACGCCAGGGCGTTCGCGGACGCCTGCCGGGAGGCCGGGCTGGAGGCGAAGTTCGGTGCGATGGTGGAGATCCCGTCCGCCGCACTGCGAGCGCGCTCCCTCCTGCAGGAGGTGGAGTTCCTCTCGCTGGGCACCAACGACCTGGCGCAGTACACCTTCGCGGCCGACCGTCAGGTGGGAGCCGTGTCCCGGCTGCAGGACCCTTGGCAGCCCGCCCTCCTGGATCTGGTCGCGCTGTCGGCCGAAGCCGCCAGGGCCGAGGGCAAGAGCTGCGGTGTCTGCGGTGAGGCCGCCTCGGACCCGCTGCTCGCCTGTGTGCTGACCGGACTCGGCGTCACCTCCCTCTCCATGGGTGCCGCGTCCATCCCCTACGTGCGCGCGACGCTCGCGAAGCACACGCTGGCGCAGTGTGAGCGCGCCGCGTCCGCCGCGCGGGCGGCGGACTCCGCCGAGGAGGCGCGCCTCGCCGCCCAGGCGGTGCTGTCGGGCGAATAGGTCCGGACGGTCGGCGCGCGGCGCGCGCCGACCGTCTCCGGAGTGGAAGGGGGTTTCCGCCGGTCACGGCGGGAGCCCCCTTCGGCGTGTCAGGGGTGCTCCCCCGGTTCGTCGGCGCCGAGGTCGAAACCCGCGAGGTACTCGACGCCGGGCTCCGGTGGTACGGCTTCGCCCGTGCCGGCATCGGTGCAGTAGGCGCTGAAGACCTCTCCGGCCGTGAGGGGGGCGAGACCGCCGCGGGCCAGGCGCCAGCCGTGCACCCGGTCCGGGCGGTGCGGGACGCTGGTGCGCAGGACGACACCGGCCGGGGCGCCGAGCGCGACGCCCACGGCGAGCACGGTGGTGAACTCGGTCCCCTCCGAGGCATCGGGACGGGCGTGGCCGCCCGTCTCCTGGGTGAGGTGAAGGACCGCGAGGAGCTGTTCGTGCTCCGTGGGGGTGCTGCAGACCACGTGGTGGGTGCCGGCGCCGGCCGTCTCCAGCAGCCTCGCCAGGAGGTGGGAGGCCCGGTCGAAGGCGGCGCGCCCGACGTCCTGTCCGCAGTCCGCGCAGTCCCCGAGGCCGGCCAGGAGCATCGTGGCGTACTCCCAGGTCGCCCGGCGGACGGCTCGGGAGACGAGCAGCGTGATCAGTGCGTCGACGGGCTGGCCCGTGTACGCCACGGTGGCGCCCGTGGCGGCGACTTCGGCGGTGAAGCGGCTGCGGCTCCCGCGCTCGTCGGGGTCGAGGCCGGATTCCCGGCAGAAGTCCGCGTAGTCCTCGGGGTCGAAGAGGGCGACCGTGGTGTGCATGCCCTGCGCGGCGAGTGTCCTGAGCAGGCCTTCGACCTGCTGGAGGTAGACGGTGTGGTCGTCGAAGGCGAAGCTGCGGTAGCGGCGCATCGTCGCGAAGTCCTCGGCGTCGACCAGGAGGCCGACGGTGGTGGGCGCTTCGCGGCGCAGCGTGCGTCGCAGGGAGGTGCCGGGCCGGTGCCGCCCGTGGCCGGTCCGCCTGCCGTGCTCGGCCCGCCCGACAGGCTCGGCCGTGTTCTTCGTCCGCCCGGTGTACGCCATGAGTCCCCCTGTGCATGGTGATCGATGCTCACTCAGCGTAATCAGGGGGACTGACAACGGCCTTCCGGCGGGTCAGCGGCGTTCGCGGGCCAGTGCTTCGTAGAAGTGGAGGAGTTCCAGGTTGTCGACGGAGCCCGGGTTGACCGCCTTGTCCAGGTCTGCTCCCTGGAGGAGCCGCTTGACCGGCACCTCGATGCGCTTGCCCGTGAGGGTGTGCGGGATGCCGGGGACCTCGATGATCTCGTCCGGTACGTGGCGCGGGGACAGGTGCTCGCGGATCGTCCGCTTGACGCGGTCGCGGAGTGCGTCGTCGAGCGTGGCGCCCTGAGCGAGGTGGACGAAGAGCGGCATCCAGTAGCCTCCGTCGGGCTCCTCGATGCCCACGACGAGGGACTCCCGGATCTCGGGGAGCCGTTCCACGGCCTCGTAGATGTCGGCGGATCCCATCCGCACACCCTGCCGGTTGAGCGTGGAGTCGGATCGGCCGTGGATGATGACCGAGCCTCGGTCGGTGAGGGTGATCCAGTCCCCGTGGCGCCAGACGCCGGGGTACATGTCGAAGTAGCTGTCGTGGTAGCGGCTGCCGTCGGGGTCATTCCAGAAGCGGATCGGCATGGACGGCAGCGGGTTCGTGACGACGAGCTCGCCGACCTCGCCGATCAGTGGTTCGCCCGCGGGGTCGTAGGACCGCAGGTCCGTACCGAGGCAGGGGGCCTGCAGTTCCCCGATGTGCACGGGCAGGGTGGGCACCGCTCCGGCGAAGCAGCTGCACACGTCCGTGCCGCCGCTGACGGAGGCGATCCAGAGGTCGTCGGCCACCTCGTCGTGGAGCCAGCGGAAGCCGTCGGGCGGCAGGGGGGAGCCGGTGGTGGCGACGCACTGGACACGGCTGAGGTCGTGGTCACGGCCGGGGTGAACGCCGGCCTTCCGGCACGCCATGACATAGGCGGCGGAGGTGCCGAAGAGGGTCGCGCCGGTCTGTTCGGCGACGCGCCACTGGGCGCTGATGTCCGGGTGGCCGGGGCTGCCGTCGTACAGCACGACGGTGGTGCCGGTGAGGAGGCCGGAGACAAGGAAGTTCCACATCATCCAGCCGGTGGAGGTGTACCAGAAGAAGCGGTCCTCGGGGCCGAGGTCGCAGTGCAGGCCGATCTGCTTGAGGTGTTCGAGGAGGATGCCGCCCTGCGACTGGACGAGCGCCTTCGGAAGTCCGGTGGTGCCGGAGGAGTACAGCACCCACAGCGGGTGCTCGAAGGGGACCTGTTCGAAGACCGGTTCGGGGTCGGAGGCGGTGAGGGCGGACCATTCGAGGGCTCCCTCGGGCGCGTCCGTCCCCAGGAGCGGGATGTGGACGACGGCACGCAGGGTGGGGAGTTCGCGGCGGAGTTCGGCAACGGTGCCGGCGCGGTCGTGCTCCTTGCCTCCGTAGCGGTAGCCGTCGACGGCGAACAGCACGACGGGCTCGACCTGCTGGAAGCGGTCGAGGACGCTGCGGGCGCCGAAGTCGGGGGCGCAGGAGGTCCATACGCCGCCGACCGCCGCGGTGGCGAGGAGGGCGACGACGGCCTGCGGGATGTTGGGCAGGTATCCGCTGACCCGGTCGCCGGGGGTGACACCGAGGGCGCGGAGTTCGGCGGCGAGCGAGGCGGTCTGGCGCCGGAGCTCGGACCAGCTGACGGAGACCTGGGTGTGCGTCTCGTCGACGTACACCAGGGCGGGGGCGTCCGCGCGCAGCGGGTCGTCGGCGGTGCGCAGGGCGTGCTGGGCGTAGTTGAGGGTGGAGCCGGGGAACCACTGGGCGCCGGGCATGGAGCGGTCGCCGGTCACGCGCTCGTACGGGGTGGAGAAGCGTACGTCGAACCAGTCGGCGACGGCCGCCCAGAAGCTGTCGAGCTCGTCGACGGACCAGCGGTGCAGCGCCGCGTAACCGCCGTCGGCCGGTGCCCCGTACCGGCCCGCCGCCCAGCGTTGGAAGCGGGTGACGGCAGCGGCCTCGACGCGTTCGGGGTCGGGCTGCCAGAGGGGGGCTTCGCCGGCTGCTGAGGTCATGGGGGCTCCCTGGCCTTTCGGGTACGCGGGTGTGCGTGCGTCGCGCGCACGGGCTGGGGTGTGCGCGTGAGCGGCATCCCGGACGATGCCATGTGATCGTCTTTCGCACCAGGGTCCAGCTCCCATGGCCGCGTGTCCGGCTGTGTGGTGCGGCCACAGGTGGGTGGTGCGGTGCGGGCGCAGATGAACGGAAGCTGAACGGCGTCCGTTCCGTGCCGGGCGGATGGCAGGGTGGCCCGCATGGATGGTCGTGACCTGGTGCGCTCGGTGAGACTGGTCGGTTCCGTACGGGGGATGCGTACGCTGCGTTCGGCCTGGCGGCGCCGGCGCGTGGACGCGCGGGCGCCGGTTCGGCGGGGTGCGGAGCGTGCGCGGGTGCCCGGCCTGCTGGTGAGTGCGGAGCCGGGGCCGGGCGGGGGCACGGTGCGGTTCGCCCGCTCGGAGCTGCGGATCCGGGTGTGTGCCGGCGGCGCGGTGTTCTGGTCCTGGGACGGCGCCGGGCCGCTGCCGTCGTACGCGGTGCCGGAGGACGTGCCGGAGCCGGATCCGCGGGCGGAGCTGGAGCCGGACACGAACGGTGGCTGGCAGGTCGTGTCGGAGCGGCTGACGGTGGCGGTGTCGCGGCGCGGGGCGGTGGAGCTGCGCACCCCGGGTGGGGTGCTGCTGCGCCGCGAGCTGCCGCCGCGCTGGTGGGAGCCCGTGGAAGGGGGTGTGGCGCGGTGGGTGCAGCAGTCCGAGGTGCCGGCCGACGCGCGGTTCTTCGGGCTGGGCGCGCGGGCGGGGGGCCCGCGGCTTCGGGAGGGGTCGTACCGGTTGTGGAACACCGGTACGGGCGTCCCGTCCGGGTACGGGGAGGATCCGGGGTCGCTGACGATGCCGGTCCAGGTGGTGGTGTCGGACGCCGGCACCCATCTGGCGTTCCACGACAGCACGTGGCCGGGCCGGGTGACGCTGCGCGAGGGCGAGGAGGGCGCGGGCTCCGGCCATGACCGGCCGGGGACCTGTGAGGTGCGGATGGAGGGGGGTCCGCTGCGGTGCTGGGTGGTCGTCGGCACGCCGGCCAGGGTGCTGCAGGGCTGGACCGCGCTGACCGGTGCGCCCGCGGTGCCGCCTTCGTGGGCGCTGGGTCCGCAGCACGCCAGGCCGGGCGCGGGGGGTGAGCGCGAGGTCCGGGAGGTCGTGGCCGGGTACCGGGAGCGTGGTCTGCCGCTCTCGGGGCTGCATCTGGGCCGCGGCCACCTGGCGGGCCATCAGGTGTTCACGGTGGACCGCGGCGGGTTTCCCGGTCTGCCCCGGCTGGCGAAGGAGCTGTACGAGGAGGGCGTCCGGCTGGTCGCGGTGGTGGATCCGGCGGTCCGGGCGTCGCCGGGCAACGCGGTGTTCGACGCCGGAGCGGCGGTGGGGGCGGCCGGCGCGTTCGTCCGGGACGCGTGGGGCCGTCCGGTGCGGAGCGAGGGGTGGGCGGGCGAGTGCGTCCATCCGGACTTCACCGATCCGCAGGTGCGGGAGTGGTGGGGGACGTGGTACGAGGACTGTCTGGGCCAGGGATTCTCCGGGGTGTGGCACGACGGGGACGAGCCGGTGTCGTTCGCCGCGTTCGGCGATCCGTCGCTGCCGCGTTCGGCACGGCACTCGCTGGAGGGGCGGGGCGGGGATCACCGCGAGGCGCACAACGTGTACGGCCTCGCCATGGCGCGGGCCGGTCATGAGGGGCTGCGCCGGCTGCGGCCGGACGAGCGGCCGTTCCTCCTCTCCCGTTCCGGGTGGGCGGGGATGCAGCGCTACGGCGGTACGTGGGGGGAGGTGGGCACCGGGTGGCCGGGGCTGCGGGCCTCGCTGGCCATGGTCCTCGGTCTCGGGTTGTGCGGGGTGCCGTACGCGGGGCCCGACGTCGGGGGGTCGGAGGGCACACCGTCGCCCGAGCTGTACCTGCGGTGGTTCCAGCTGGGCGCGTATCTTCCCTTGTTCCGGACGCGTGCGGCCCTCGGGACGGGGCGGCGGGAGCCGTGGGAGTTCGGCCCGGAGGTGCTGGCGCACGCGAGGTCGGCCCTGGAGGAGCGGGAGCGGCTGCGCCCGTACTTCGGGACGCTGGCGCAGCTGGCCCGCCTGACGGGCGCGCCGTACGTGCGGCCGGTGTGGTGGGAGGCGCCCGGGGACCGGGCGCTGCGGGACTGCGAGGACGCGTTTCTGCTGGGTGACGCCTTGCTGGTGGCCCCGGTACTGGAGAGCGGGGTGGACAGGAGAAGCGTGCGGCTGCCCGAAGGGCGTTGGTACGACACGGTCACCGGCCAGGCGTTCGAGGGTCCTGGGCGGGTCGTGCTGGATGCCCCCGTGTCCCGGATCCCGGTGCTGGCGCGGGCGGGTTCCGTGCTGTTGGTACGGGGTGCGGACGGGCGGCCGGAACTGGAGGTCTGGGCGCCCGTGGCGGGCCGGACCGGGGGTGGCACGGTCGTGGGTGACGTGGGTGACGGGTGGGCGCGGGCGGATGTGGAGCGGTACACGTCGCGGCTCGTGGACGGGTGCGTGGTGGTGGAGCGGGACGGCGGGGAGCGGGTGCCGTATCCGGTCCGTGTGCGGGGACTGCCGTCGGCGCGTCAGCGGTAGCGGCCGGCGAACCAGGCGCGTACGGCTTCCGTGTGCAGGGGGAAGGCGAGGGTCCCGGGGGCGTGGAGCAGGGTGTGGCCCGCGGTCTCGTCCGTCGGCGCGGAGGGCGGGAGGGTGTCGGCGGGCCGGGGCGGGAGCAGACCGAACAGCAGGAGGTGGCCGTCGGGTGAGCTGAGGGCGTCGGCGAGCCGCACGTCCGTCCTGTCGGCCTCGATACCGGTTTCCTCGCGCAGTTCCCGTACGACGGCGTGGCGCCAGTCCTCGCGGTCGTCGATGTATCCGCCCGGGAGTGCGAGGCCGCCCCGATGCGGCGGGACGGTGCGGGTGATGACGACGAGTCCGGGGCCCTGGGGGCCGGTGACGGGCAGCAGGGCGACGGCCACCGGCAGCGGATTGCGGTAGGCGGTGCGGCCGCAGGACGTGCAGGTGCGGGGCCAGGCGTGGTCGGCGTACGGAGCTCCGCAGAAGCCGCAGTGGGAGTCCTTCACGGGCAGGTCCTTCACGGGCGGACTGTATCCGATCACTCTTCTCCTGCGGCCCCGGAACTGATAGACGGTGTGCCCATGACAGTAATTGCTTCCATGCTCCGCGCCTCGGCCGCCGCTGCCGCCGCCCTGCTCACCGTGACCGCCGCCGCTCCGGCGGCCGTGGCGAAGCCGGAGCCCAAGGCTCCCCGGCAATTCGTCGACCTGCGGTCCGTCGATCCGACGATCATCACGGAGATGCGGTACACCACCGCGCACAACTTCATGGGGGAGCCGGTGGACGGTTACCGCCGGCCCGTCTGTGTCCTGACCCGGCCCGCGGCCCGTGCGCTGCACACGGCCCAGACGGCGCTCCTGCGCCGGGGGTACTCGCTCAAGGTGTACGACTGCTACCGGCCGCAGCGGGCGGTGGACCACTTCGTGCGGTGGGCGAAGGATCTCGACGACCAGGCCATGAAGGGCGAGTTCTATCCGCACGTCGACAAGACGCGTCTGTTCGAGGACGGTTACATTGCCGAGAAATCCGGTCACAGCCGGGGCAGCACGGTGGACCTGACGCTGGTGAAACTGCCCGCGCAGCCCACCCGCCCCTACGTGCCGGGCGAGGACCTCGCACCCTGCTACGCGCCGCAGGACGAGCGTTTCCCGGACAACTCGGTCGACATGGGCACCGGTTACGACTGCTTCGACACCTTGTCGCACACCGACGACCCACGGGTACAGGGGGTGCAACGCGCCAACCGGCAGTTCCTCAAGGAGACGCTCGCCGGCCTCGGCTTCGTGAACCTGGCCGAGGAGTGGTGGCACTACACGTACAAGCCCGAGCCCTTCCCGGACACGTACTTCGACTTCCCGGTCGCCCGGCGTTCGGTCGCCGGCCACTGACGCCCCGGTTCGGAGGCGGCCCGACCGGGGGGGCCTCGGGCAGGGGAACGGGTGGCCGGGACCACCCCCGTGGGCTCCGGCCACCCGTTCTCCCTCTCGGACGCGGAACTGCCGTATCCGGTTGCCGGATCAGCCGTTACGGTGCCCTCATGCCACAACAGACGTTCGCTTCGTTCGAGGAGTTCTGGCCCTACTACGTCGCCATGCATTCCAGGGCGGCGACCCGGTGGGTCCATCTGACGGGGACGCTGACCGGCCTCGCCGTCACCGCCTACGGGCTCGCGCGGGGCCGTAAGCGGTACGCCGCGGCACTGCCGCTGATCGGGTACGGCACGGCGTGGCCCGCGCATCTGCTCATCGAGAGGAACAACCCGGCGACGTTCGGGCACCCCGTGTGGTCGCTGCGCGGCGACGTGCGGATGATCCGGACGATGCTCGCGGGGCGGGACCGGGAGCTGGCGGAGACGGCGGCCGGGTGGCTCGCCCGGAATACCTGAGACCCTTACCGCCGCGCAGGATTGACGGGCCGTCAGCCAGGGTGAACACTCCTGCCACGGCCGTCGCCCGTACGTGCCGTCCACACGGCCCGTACCCCGGTCGGCGGGGGTACGGGCCGTGTGCGGTGCCGCCGGTACTCAGGCCCTGGCGGGTTCCCGGCGCAGGTCGGCCCGCGCCAGCGCGTGTTCGACGACCGCGACCAGCACATCCCGGACGGACGGGCGGTCGCGCGCGTCGCAGAGCAGCACCGGCACCTCGGGGTCGAGGTCGAGTGCCGCCCGCACCGTGGGGACGGGGAACTGCTCGGCGCCCTCGAAGAGGTTGACGGCGACGGCGAACGGGATCCGGCGGCGCTCGAAGTAGTCGACCGCCGCGAAGCTGTCCTCCAGCCGACGGGTGTCGGCCAGCACCACCGCCCCCAGGGCGCCTTGGGCCAGCTCGTCCCAGAGGAACCAGAAGCGGTCCTGGCCCGGTGTCCCGAAGAGGTAGAGGACCAGATCCTCTCTGAGCGTGATCCGCCCGAAGTCCATGGCCACCGTGGTGGTGTTCTTGGCCTCGACCCCGGCGAGATCGTCCACGGGTCGGCCCGCCTCGCTCAGCGTCTCCTCCGTGCGCAGCGGCCTGATCTCGCTGACCGCCCCCACGAGTGTCGTCTTGCCCACGCCGAAGCCACCCGCCACCAGGATCTTCAGGGTGACGGGCTCGACGGGCCGCTTCCTGCGGCTAGAGCGCCCGAAGGCCATTGATCACCTCGCGAAGAATGCTCACGTCCGGCAGTTCGGCCGGCGGAACGGGACGGGTGACGTGCACCAGTTCGTCCTCGACGAGATCACCCACCAGGACGCGGACCACCCCGACGGGGAGGTCGAGTCCGGAGGCGAGCTCGGCGATCGACTGGGGCATGTCGCTGCACAGTTCGACGATCTCCACGTGTTCCGGGGAGAGCGTCTGGTCACGGCCGGGATCGTCGGCCGCGGGTTCGGGCACGACGAGCGCGATCAGGTCGAGACGGTGCCGGGACGCGCTGCTGGTCCGCCCCCGGGTCATCGCGTAGGGGCGGACCACCGGGCCGGCCTCGGCGTCGTACCAGCGGGAGGGATCAGCGGCCGCCGGAGCCTGCGGCGGACCGGAAGCGGCGTCCCGGACGGAGTCGGCGCTCATGCCATCCCCTCACCCTCCGGCGGGCGTACCGGTCGTCCGGGGGGAGTTGGCAAGGTGGGCCCCCACGCGCTTGACCATCAGGGTCATCTCGTACGCCACCTGGCCGACGTCCGAGTCGGAGTCGGACAGGACGGCGAGGCAGCTGCCGTCACCGGCCGCCGTGACGAAGAGGAAGGCGTCGTCGAGCTCGACGACGGTCTGCCGGACGCGGCCCGCGTCGAAGTGGCGGCCGACTCCCTTGGCGAGGCTGTGGAACCCGGAGGCGACGGCAGCCAGGTGTTCGCTGTCCTCACGGGTGAGGTCCTGCGACGTGCCGGTGGCGAGGCCGTCGCTGGACAGCACCAGGGCCTTGCGGATACTCGCGACGCGCTCGACCAGTTCGTCGAGGAGCCAGTCGAGTTCGCCGGAGCCCTGGCGTGCGGTGCGGTGTGCGGCGTTCGGTGCGGTCATCGACCGTCCCCTCCCGGAGTCGTTCCTGGTGCTGTCTCGCCGTGGCCGGTCCCGTCCTCGGCGTTCTGCCGACGGCCGCGCTGCCAGCCGCGTTGAAGCGAAGCCATGCGATTGCGTACGTCGTCCGCGTCACGTTCGAGGTCCTCGTCGGTGACGGCGGGGGTGTTGCCGGGGGTCCGTCCTGCGGAGTCCTCCCGTAGCTGTGGGGCCAGGTTCGCCTGGCGGACCCTGCGGGGCAGCCCGCCCACCGTGTCCGGTGCGGCCGGCCGGGGGGCGGAGCCGCGCTGCGGCGGGCGGGCCGCCGGCTCGTCGGCGGGCGCCGCGAAGCCCTCGCCCGCTCCGGGGGCCTGCCGGGAGGTCCCGGGGGCCGCGGGTGCGGGGACGCGGCCCGGGGACCCCGGGAAGCCCGCGGGGCGGACCGGGGAGTCGTCCGGTGGCGTGGGATGGGAGCGGCCGGGCTCGCCGACCCGGCGGCCCCTGTCGGTCACCAGCGTGGGCGTGGTGCGACGGGGCAGGGGGGCCGGGCCCGAGGGACGCATGGGGCGGACGTCGGCCATGGGCCCGTCCGTCCGGTCGCCGGCCTGCTGATGCTGTTCGCGGTCGTCGTCCCGACGCAGGTCACGGGCGCGGAAGATACCTCCGCGCTCGCTCTCGGTGTCCTCCAGGTCCGACACCCCGTCGAGGACGGGGGCCAGGGCCGGGTCGAGTGCCCGGTCGAGTGCCGCGTCGTCGAGGCCGAGGCCGCCCACCGGGCCCTCGAGCTCCACGGGGCCGTCGAGGACCGCCGGGTCGGTGGGACCGCTGGGGGCCGGCCCGAGCCCGGAGGACCTGCCGGCGCCGTCCACCGCGCCGTCCCGGCGGCCGCCGATGGCCTTCTCGGCCCGGCGGTCGAGGCGGAAGCCCGTGCCGTGGACGTCCGGTGCGTCGGTGAGCAGTTGTGCGGGGATGAAGACGACGGCGGTCGTGCCTCCGTACGGCGAGGTCTGCAGGGAGACCCTGACGTTCTGCCGCTGGGCGAGCCGGCTGACCACGAAGAGGCCGAGCCGGTCGGTGTCGGAGAGTTCGAAGTCGGGAGTCTCGGCGAGGCGCAGGTTGGCGTCCAGCAGGAATTCCGGGGCCATGCCGAGGCCCCGGTCGTGGATCTCCAGCGTGAAGCCGTTCGCCACGCGTTCGCCGTGCACCTGGACCGCGGTGTGCGGGGGCGAGAACATGGTGGCGTTCTCGAGGAGTTCGGCGATCAGGTGGGTGAGGTCGGCGACCGCGGGGCCGCCCACGCCGATCCTGGGCAGGCGGCGGACCTCGATCCGTTCGTAGTCCTCCACCTCGGCGACCGCCGCACGTACGACGTCCATCAGCTGGATGGGCTTGCGCCACTGGCGGGACGGGGCCGCGCCCGAAAGGATCACCAGGCCTTCGGCATGGCGCCGCATGCGGGTGGTGAGGTGGTCGAGGCGGAAGAGGTCGGCGAGTTCGTCGCTGTTCTCGGTACGGCGCTCCATGGTGTCCAGGAGCGTGAGCTGGCGGTGCAGGAGCACCTGGTTGCGCCGGGCCAGGTTCACGAAGACCTCGGAGACCCCGCGGCGCATGTCGGCCTGCTTGACGGCGGCCTCGACGGCGGCCCGCTGCAGGGTGTTGAGTGCCTGGCCGACCTGGCCGATCTCGTCCCGTTCGTAATGGAGGTGCGGGGCCTCGGTCTCGACGTCGACCTGTTCACCCGCCGCAAGCCGCCGCATCACGCTGGGCAGCCGCACCCCGGACACCTCGTGGGCGTCCTTGCGCAGCCGGGAGAGGTCGCGGATGAGTTCCCGTCCCACGCGCACGGACACGAAGACGGACACGAGCAGGGCGACGAAGCCGAGGACGCCGGCGACTCCGGCCTTGATCAGGACGCGGTAGCCGGCGGGCTCGGCCCGGTCCTGGAAGCGGTGGGACATCTCGGTGCCGTCGTGGGCCAGGCTGTCCAGGACCGGGGTGGCCACCTCCTGCCAGCGCACGGCGTCGACGGCACCGGTCTTCCTGAACGGGCCGGCCGCGATGAGCTGCTGTTCGGTGGTGCGCAGCGGTTCGGTGTCGGGGCCGCCCCAGTACTGCTCCATGCGGGTGCGTTCGGCCGCGGGCAGGAGCTCGAGGTTGACCTCGTACAGGAGTCCGCGGTTGGCGACGAGGTCGGACACGGCGCGGAGTTCGGGGGCGCCCAGCCGTCCCGCGACGAGCCCCGAGGTGATCAGGGCGTCTTCGCGGGAGAGCATCTCCCTGGCCCGGGAGACGCCGACCAGGGCCCGGACCTGCTTGTCCATCGAGACGTTCTCCCGCGTGTGGAGACCGTTGAGGAAGCGGTAGCAGGGGTCGACGAGGCCGTTGTAGAAGTCGAGCGCCCTGGTCCGGTCGATGGTGCGCTTCTCGACGGAGTCGCGCAGCGCGTCCAGTCCGTCGATCTCGCCGAGGATCGAGTCGAGCCTCGACTCGGCGTCCGCGCTGAGGGCGTCGCGGATGTCGTCGCGCCGGGCGCTCCGGCGGACGTCCGCCACGACCCGGTCGGTCGCCGCGCGTTGCCGGCGCAGGAGGGGCAGGGCGTCGGAGGCCCGGGGGTCGGCGAGGAAGACGAGCGTCTGGCGGCGTTCACCCTGCACCGCGCGGACGGTCTCCTCCAGCGGGTGGCCGACCTTCTCCACGATGGCGCTCGCGCCCATCAGCGCACCGGCTTCGCGCCCGGTGATGTAGGTGGCGAAGACCCACAGGCCCGTGAGTGAGAGGAGCGGCACCAGGAGCAACGCCACGATCTTCCTGCGGATGGACTTCCCGCGAAAGCGCATGGCCTCCCCCAGCTCGACCCCGCACCGCGGGGGTGGTTGTCCGGTGCTCCGTGGTGGTTCACCGAAGGTCCGTCGGTGTTCCGTCAACAAACGGCGCGAGCCTACTACTGACCTACGGGTAACTCGACGGCGCTTCCGGCCGCTTTTCGGCCGTAGATCCCGGAGTTGACCACCAGTTGTCCTGGTATTCCCTACGAAGAAATTCGCGAAAGCGACAGAGAGCGCCGGACCGTCGGCCGCGTACCCGCGTGAGTCAGTTGGCCGGAAGTGTGCGGTCCGCGACCTCGCGGGGCCGATTGCGTACGTTCCCGGGAATCTTCCTCGCCCTGCGTTCGTCCCTCTGTACGGGGCAGAGGACAGGACGGGGCTCGTGCGGCGCGTCGGCGGGCACCGCCCGCGTAGAACGGGCGCAAGCCGGGCAGCCACCCTTCGGTCCGACAGTGGTGGGGAGTTGAAGGTCTGTGGAAACGGACGAGCGCCGGAGTGGGGTGCGGGCGGCAGCCGCGGCGCCGGAACCGGCGGGCAGGGCACGGGTCCCTCGGCAGTTGTGGGTGGAGGAACCCGCGGAGCGACGGCGGATGCCTGATCCGGTGCGGACGGCTGCCGTGCGCGCCGTGCTCATCATGTCGCTCACGATCATCCAGGCCGTGGTGGCGTTCCTGTGCACGCTGGCGGGCTCGTGGCTCGCCTTTCCCATGGTGGTCAGCGGGGTGGCCAGCACGGTGGTGGCCACGTGGTCGGTGCTGGACGTGTGGGTCACCCGGCAGGTGTGGAACCAGCGGCACGGCGTGGTCTCGGTGCCGAGCAGCACGGCTCGCCGGATGCGCCGCGAGCGGCGGGCTGCCCGGCGCGAGGCCCGGAGCCGGGCCCGCAAGGAAGCCCGGATACGCCGCCGGGGAGCGGGCGGGCTCTCCCGGGCCTGACAGCGCACGCACCGGCGGCCGGGGAGCGGAGCGGCGGTGTCCTGTCCGGGCGGGGCCGCCGGTCCCCGGCTTGCGCGGGGCCCCACCCGGGGTGGCCGGCCGGGTGGGGCGGGGGTCCGTGTCAGTGGAGTGCCGTCTCCGTACGCATCTCCGGGACCTGTGCACCGCCTCCGGTCTCGGAGGTCTGCGCGGACCGCTTGAACATGCGCGTCGCGGTGATCTCCCCGTGGACGGTCTCCCCCTCGGGGTCCTGCTGCGGAAGCCCGGGGCGAAGGTGCTCCTCGACGCTGATGTACTTCAGTCCGGCCCGCAGGTCCGCGTCGTTGCGGAGCCGGATGACCAGCGGGAACTCGGCGAGGGCCGTGGTGTCGAACAGCCCGGTGGTGTAGAGCAGCTGGACGCCCAGCGCGTCGGCCACGGCGCGCTGCAGTTCCAGCAGATAGGTGGCGTTGGCCCGGCCGATGGGGTTGTCGAGGAAGAGCGTTCCCGCGTGCCGGTGCCGGTCGCGCCCCCGGTCGTTGCTGCGCAGGGCCGCCATCGTGCAGTACAGGGCGATCGCCGCGGTGAGCAGCTGACCGCCGGAGAAGACGTCCCCCATCTGTCCGACCGGGACCCGCTCGGCGCGCAGTACCGCGTCCGGCTTGAGGATCTCCACGGCGATTCCCTTGGGCCGCAGGGCCGCCTGCACGCCGCGCAGCAGCAGGGACATGCCGTCCCGGCGCAGGTCCGAGTTCTTCTTGAGCGCCGCGTGGGTGGCCTCGTCGATGACCTCGCCGAGCCGTTCGGTGAGGGTGGCCTGGTCGGGTTCCTCGAAGCGGATCCGGAGGAACTCCTGCCCGGACCATTCGCCGAGTCCCTCGGGGAGCTGGGAGAGCCGCTGGGCGGAACGGAGAGTCGTGAGGGCGGACTCCACGAGACCGCGCAGCCGGTCGACGATGGAGTCGCGGTTGCGTTCGAGCTGGGCCAGCTCGTCGGTCAGGACGCGCAGCCGGGGGGCGAAGGCCGTCGCCCACTTCTCCGCGTGGTCGGGCAGGGCGGCCGCGGGCAGTTCCCTGATCTGCTGCCGTGCCGGAGTCCGGACCTGTTCGTAGCGGGTGGAGTTGGCATGGCGTACGAGCACGTCGCTCGCCTCCCGTACGGAGCTCTCCGCCGCCGACAGCTCGGTGGCGCAGCCGCGCAGTGAGCGGCGGGCCTCGGCGGCGGACTGCCGGGCCTCCTCCAGGGTGCCGGTGTACGGGACGGGGTCCTCGGCTCCGTCGTCCGTGCCGTGGTCCCTGAGCAGGTCGCGCAGGAGGGCCGCGGTCTCGTCGAACCCGCCGGCGGAGTCCTCGGCGGTCCGGTGGGCGCGCAGGAGTTCGGCGTGGGCGGCGCGGGCGGTGTCCAGGGCCTCGGTGGCGGAGGCCAGTTCGGCCGTGGCCGTGCGGAGCAGGTGCTGGGCGTGGTCGGCGTCGGCCGGGGAGAGGTCCGCGGGGAGCTCGGTGTGGTGGGGCGCGTCGTCGCCGGGGGCGAGCCGCTCGGCCTCCCCGCGCAGCCTGCCGAGCTGCTCGCTGGCCGTGGACGCCCGCGTCTCCAGGAGCTGGACGAGCCTCTCCGCGCGTGCCGCGGCCGCCTGCCGGGAGGGCCCGTCGGCGCCGTCGGTGCCTTCGAGGAGCTGGGCGGCGCGGGTACGGACCTTGTTGGTGAGGCGGTCCAGCTCGGCCAGGGCGGCGCTCTCGTCGCTCTCGGCACGGGCCTGCTCGGCCCGCAGGTCGGCGCCGACGCCGACCTTCTCGTAGAGCTGGGAGGCCGCCCGGTACGCCTCGCGCAGGGCGGGCAGCGAGGTGCGTGCGCTGCCCGCCGCCGGCTCCGGAAGGGTCTCCGGGGCGCCGGCGATCTCGGCACGCTCGGCCCGCAGGGCCCGGGCGGTGCGGTGGGCGTCGTCCGCGGCGCGCTGAGCTGCCCGGCGGTCCTCGTCCGCGGCGCGGGCGCGCTCCAGGCAGGCCGTGGCGCGTGCCTCGGACTCGGCCGCCTCGTCGGTGAGTTCGCGGAGCCGGGCCTGCCAGGCCGCGCGGTCGCGGAGGCGGTGGGCGAGACCGGCGAGGGCGTCGGCGGCACGGCGGGCGCGCTGGGCGGTCTCCTGCCGCTCCTCGCGGACCCGGGTGGCGTCGGTGGCCGCCTCGTCGGCCTCGGCGCGGACGGTGCGGGCCTCGGCGAGAACGGCTTCGGCGGTCTCGGCGGCGGTGCGGGCGGTACGGGCGCCCTCGGCGAGCTCGCCGAGCATGCCGGGCGGGCAGTCGGCGCGCCACGCGGCGATACGGGCGGCGAGGGCCCGGTCGGCGGTGAGCCGGGCCGCGAGCGTGCGGATGTCCTCGTCGCGGGCGGCGGCCCGGGTCCTGAGGGCCTGGCGTTCCTCGTCGGCGGCGTGCTCGTCGTGCATCGCCGGGTTGGGCGGGACCAGGAACACATCGTCGCTCCCGCTCCCGCTGCCGGTGCCGGGCGCCGGCACGGGAGCGAGGAGCGCGGCGGCCGTGCCGACGGCGACGGCGGAGCGGGGCAGCAGCGCGGCGGCGGCCAGGACCTCCCGGGCGCGGAGGTGGGCGTCCGGGTCGGTGATGACGACGCCGTCGACCAGTTCGGGGCGTGCGGCGAGTACGGCGGCGTGGTCCGCGGGGTCGACGGCCTGGGCGAGGTAGCGCCAGCCGGGCAGTGCGGGGATGCCGTGCTCACCGAGGTACTCGACGGTCGCCAGGACGTCGGGGCCGGGCGGCAGCAGTCCTCCGTCACCGAGGGCCCCGAGGATGCGGGAGTCGTCGGCGGCCGCTGTCCGCAGGTCGAAGAGCCTGCGTTCGGCGGACGCGACGCCTTGGTCGAGGAGTTCTCGCAGCTCGTCGGCGGCCGCGTCGAATTCCTCGGCGGTGAGCGCGTGCGGGTCGTGGGCGGCGGGGCCCGCCCCGCGCGGTGCGCTCCCGTCCGTCTCCCCCGTATCGGCGGCGGACCGGCGGGAGCCCGGCAGGCCGGCACCGGGCGCGCCCGGCAGACCCAGCAGGTCGGTGAGGCGGTGGTCGGCCGCGATCGACTCGGCGGCCCTGCGCTCGGCTTCGTACGACTGTTCGGCGGCCTGGGCGGCGTCGGCGGCGCGTGCGGCGCCGAGTTCGGCGCGGCTCTCGGCCGCGGCGGCTTCCCGTGCGTGGTCGGCCGCGGCGCGGGCGGCTTCCCTGGCGGTGTCCCAGGCGGCGACCGCGGACTGCTCCGCGTCGTTCGCGGCGAGCGCCGCGCGGGCCGGGTCGGCGTCCGGCGCGGTGTCGTCGAGCCAGCCCGCCCGTACGGCTTCGGCGGTCTCCTGCTCGACCTCGGCGAGGCGCTGGCGCAGGTGCCCGGCCTCGCTGCGGGCGCGCTGGGCCTCGGTCGCGGCGGTGGTCGCGTCGCGGTGGGCCGTCTCGCCGGTGACCTGGAGGGTGGCGGAGCGCTCCTCCTCCTCGTCGGCCAGGCGCTCGCCCGCCTCCGCGGCCGTGTGCAGGGCGCGTACGAGGTCGGCGGCGGCCGTGGCGCGGGCGGCGAGGGCGGGGGCCGCGTCACGCTCGGCCTCCCGGATGGCCACGGCGACGCGTGCGGAGCGGTCCGCCGCCGCACGGTGGCGCAGGACCGCCTCGGCGGCCTGCCAGGCGGCGTGCAGGGTGCGTGCCTCGCCCAGTTCGCGGCGCTGTGCCCCCGCTCCCTTCTCGGCGGCGGTCAGGGCCAGCGAGGCGTGCCGGTAGGCCAGTTCGGCCGCGATCAGGGCACGCCGGCCGCGGTCCGCCTCGGCCTCGGTGACGGTGCGGGCCGCTGCGGTGACCTGCTCGGCGAGCTCCGCGGTGCGGCCGCGTTCCTCCTCGGCGCGGGCGGAGAGCCTGCGCACGAGGGTGCGGGTGCGCCGCTCGGCACCCGCGTGGATGTCGCGGCTGCGGGCCCTGGTTGCCGTGGCGTCGACGATCCGGCCGAGCAGTTCGACTGAGCCGGCGGTGAAGTCGCGCTCGGCGGTGAGCTCGGCGCGACGGCCCAGTTTGTTGCCGAAGCCGCTGACGAGGTCGGCGAGACCGTCGGTGTCGCGGGTGTCGGTGACCGCGCGCAGCAGCAGATCGGTGAAGTCGGAGTCCTTCTTGACGGCGAAGAGTCCGGCGGCCTCGCCCTCGTCGGCGTTCATCTCACGCTGGTAGCGGAAGAGTTCGGGGTCGAGCCCGAGCTCGCCGAGGTGTTCGTTCCAGCGGTCGTGGATCTCCTCCCAGTGCACGTCGAGGTGCTGGTAGAACTTGCCCGCGTCGGTGAGGGCGTCCCGGAAGCCCTTCATCGTGCGGCGCCTGCCCTGGGCGCCGGAGACGCCCTCGGCGGGCCGGCCCACGGCGCTGGCCTCGGCGACCGGCAGACTGTCCAGGCTGAGGCCCGGGCCGGGGCGGAAGGAGTACCAGGCCTCCGCGAACTTGCGGGGGTCGTTGGAGACCTGGCGTCCGCGCCATTCGCTGACCTTGCCGACGACGAGGCACTCACCGGTGAGGGTGTGCTGCCATTCCAGGGCGACGTGCCCGCAGTCGTCGGCGAGCAGGAACTTGCGCAGGACGCCGGAGCTGGCCCCGCCCAGGGTGTTGCGGTGCCCCGGCAGCATCACGGAGAAGATCAGCTTGAGCAGGACGGACTTGCCGCCGCCGTTCTCCAGGAAGAGCACCCCCGCGGGCGCCGGGCGGCGTGGCGGGCCTACGGGTTCGTCCTCGAAGAACTCCGCCTGGGCCGGGGCGGGGCGCGGCACGGGCTCCCCTACTCCGCGCAGGTCGAGCACGGTGTCGGCGTAGCGCGCACCGGCGGGCCCGATGGAGTAGAGGCGGACCCGGGACAACTCGTACATGGCGGCGGACTCTCGTGGTTCGGGCGGCGGGGGGACGGCTGCTCCGGCAGCGGGCGGGGCGGGGTCAGGAGTGGAACGGCAGCCCCGCGTCGGCGGCCAGCTCCAGGCCGTCGGCGTCGGGCGGGGGCAGCAGGGTGGCGGAGCCGTCCGTGACCGGGACGACGCCGAGTTCCAGCAGTTCGGCCATGGCGGCGCCGGCCGCCATGTCCCGAACCTGGAGCTGGTAGCGGGCTGTGGTGCGGTACGCGCCGCCCGCGTCGTCCCCGGTGCGCTGGAGGAATCCCGAGTCGGTGAGGAAGGCGACGGCCTTGCCGATGATGCCGGTGGTGGAACCGGCGAGCCTGCGGGCGTCCTTGGTGGCGCCCGTGGCACTGCGGCGGGCGTAGATGCGCCACCCCGACTCCAGTCCGGGGGCGTCGGTGGCCGGGTCGGTGTTGTCGCCCTGCTGCTCGGCGCGCTCCTCCAGGCGGTGGCATGCCTGGCGGACGAAGGCGTCGACGCCGTTGACGGTGATACGGCCGATGTACGCGTCGTCGGCGAGGTCCTCGGGGCGGGGGAAGGCCATGGCCGCGACGGCGAGGTGGGCCAGCCCGTGCAGGAAGCGGTCGGCGGCGTCGGACGAGGCCCGCCGGGCGTAGTCGCCCATGCGCACCGCGAAGACCGAGTCCTCCGCGGCGGTCACCGCCATCCCGGCACGGGTGGAGACCTCCAGGACGATGAGTCCGAGCCCGGTGGCGACGGCGTCCGCGAGCCGGGCGAAGGCCGGCTCCTCGCGGTAGCGGCGCAGCAGGTCGGCATACGTGGCATCGCGGGCCGGCAGGAGCTTGGGCTGCAGTCCGAAGGAGACGAGCCGGGCCGCGTCGGCCGCGTCCGCGGGGGTGACCGCGGCCGGAGCGGCAGGTGGTGCGGCGCCGTCGGCGGGTGCGGGCGACGGTTCGTCCCACGCTTCGGTGTGCTCGGCGTACTGCTCGCTCAACTCGGGGACTCCTCGGTACGGGTGGGGTGCTCGGGGTGCGGCGGGAAGGCGGTGGCCGGCCGGGGGGCCGTCACGAGGCGTCCTTCCGGTCCGCGGCCATGCCCGCGGCGTCCAGCAGTGCCGTGCCCACTATCAGGTCGGCCCCGCCGAACTCGGCGTCCTCGAGCGGGGTGCCGTCGTCGACGGCGAAGAGCAGCCGGCGCTCGCCCTGGCGGTAGGCGGTGCCGACCGGGGGGCTCGCCGCGTGCACCGCGAGCAGGGCGACGAGGTAGGGCAGGTCGGGGTCGCGGCGTCTGGCGTCGGCGAGGAGTCCGGAGAGCCTGCGGGGCGCGTCGTGCTCCAGGTCGAGGAGTTCCATGGCGTTCGCCAGCTGCTCCTCGCTGAACCTGCTGTCGTCGGGGGTGGCGACGAGGTCGGGTTCGGGCATCTCCGCGCCCAGGTGCTCGCGCTCCACCGGTGGCATGAGCAGCATGTCGACGAGGTCGCCGAGCCGGGCCGAGGAGGGGGTGCGCAGTCCTGTGCCGTGGGCGAAGAAGGCGTCGGTGGCCCGGCTGGCCTGTTCGAGGGGGAGCGGCAGCAGGGGTGCGAGGAGCTGTCCGTACAGGTCGGGTCCGCCGCGTGCCGTGGGGGCGGCGAACGCCTGCCGGTCCTGTTCGGCGCGGAAGAGCGGTCCGGCCTCCAGCAGCCTGGACTGGAGCTGGGTGTGGCGGCGGATGCAGTCCTTGACGATGTCGACGAGTTCGGCGGCGCGCCGCTTGTTCTCCGGCTCCCCGGCCTCGTCCCTGGCCTTGCGGATGTTGGTGAGGATCGCGTTCTCGTGGCGGTAGCGGTCGGCCACGTGGTCGAGCGCTTCGGCGATCATGTCGGGGACGGCGTGGAGCCAGTCGACGGCACGGACGTTGCGCCGGGTCGCCTCGAGCGTCCTGCGGAGCGTCTCGGCGTACTGCACGGTGCGGTAACGGGCCTGTTCGGCGGCGAGTTGGGCGTCGGCGAGGCGTCCCCGGCTGACGAGGACCTCCAGCTTCACCTCGGCGGCGATCTGTGCGCTGGTGACGTCCGTGTCCAGCGCGCCGACCAGGACGTTGACCGCCTCGTCGGTGGCCCGGAGATAGACGCTGCCGCCGTGGCCCGGTACTTCCTCGACCAGCTTGAAGTCGTAGTCCCTGCGGACGTAGACGCCGTCCGGTCCGAAGGTGCCGTACACCGCACGGAAGCCGCGGTCCACGCTGCCCACGTTGATCAGGTTCTCCAGCACCCAGCGGGCGACCCGTTCGTGCTCGGCGACGGGTCTGCCGGGCGCCTGGGCCGCCACCCGCGGGAGGAGTCTGGCCACTATCTGGTCGTGGTCGGCGCCGGTGTCGAAATCCATGGTGAGCGTGACCAGATCGATCGCCGCGAGGGCGACCTCGGCCATCGCGTAGACCGTGTACTCGCCGGCGAGATTCGCCTTGCGCACGTCGAGGTCGTGCAGCGGGGCGGTGCAGGCGAGCGCGCGCAGCCGACGCGAGAGCCCCTCGTCGGCGGCGGGGCCCGGGGCGGGCCGCGGTCCGGCGCTGAGCTGGGGCGGAGCCGTGTCGGTGTCGGCGGGCGAAGTCACGCTGCACAGATTAGGTCCTCGGACCGACAACGGTCGAAACGGCGCAGAAGCGACCGGCTACGGGGCCCCGTAGCCGCCCCCGCCCGGGGTGCGCAGCACCAGCACGTCCCCGGTGTCCAGTTCGGCGGTGTCGCAGCCGTTCAGGGGGGTGAGGGTCCCGTCGGCCCGCTCGATGTGCTGGTCCCCGAGGGCTCCGGGTCCGCCGCCCGCCATGCCGTACGGTGCCACCCGGCGGTGTCCGGAGAGCAGGGCGACGGTCACGGGTTCGAGGAAGCGGAGCCTGCGTTCGGCCCCGCACCCGCCGTGCCACCGGCCGGTTCCGCCGCTGCCCGCACGCACCCCGAAGCTCTCCAGCAGGACCGGGTACCGCCATTCCAGGATCTCGGGGTCGGTGAGCCGGGAGTTGGTCATATGGGTCTGCACGACGTCGGCGCCGTGGAATCCGTCACCGGCCCCGGATCCGCTCGCGACCGTCTCGTAGTACTGGACGCGCTCGTTGCCGAAGGTGAGGTTGTTCATCGTGCCCGATCCCTCCGCCTGGACGCCCAGAGCCGCGTAGAGGGCGCCGGTGACGGCCTGGGAGGTCTCCACGTTTCCCGCGACGGTCGCCGCGGGGTGGACGGGTGCCAGCATGGACCTCTCCGGGACGCGTACGTCCAGGGGCTTGAGACACCCGCTGTTGAGCGGGATGTCCTCGGCGACGAGCGTCCTGAAGACGTACAGCACGGCTGCCATGACGACGGATGTCGGGGCGTTGAAGTTGCCGGGTTGCTGCGGTGAGGTGCCGGTGAAGTCGAGGACGGCGCTGCGTGCGGCGCGGTCCACGGTCACCGCGACCTCGATGACCGCGCCGCTGTCGGTCCGGTAACGGCAGGTTCCGTCGTCGAGCCGGGCCACGATCCGGCGTACGGACTCCTCCGCGTTGTCCTGGACGTGGCCCATGTAGGCCTCGACGGCGTCCTGTCCGAACTGCCGGACCATGCGCCGAAGTTCCGCGATGCCCTTCTCGTTGGCCGCGATCTGGGCGCGCAGGTCGGCCAGGTTGGCGGCGGGGTCCCGCGAGGGGTACGCGGCGGTGGTGAGCAGTTCCAGGGTCTCGGCCTCGCGAAGCTCGCCGTCGCGTACCAGCAGCCAGTTGTCGAACAGCACGCCTTCCTCGTGGATCGTGCGGCTGAAGGCGGGCATGGATCCGGGGGTGATCCCGCCGATCTCGGCGTGGTGGCCGCGGGACGCCACCAGGAAGCGCAGCCGGCGCTGCCGTCCGTCCTCCGGTTCGTCGAACACGGGTGTCACGACGGTGACGTCGGGCAGGTGCGTGCCGCCGTGGTACGGGTCGTTGACGGCGTAGACGTCGCCGGGCCGCAGGGAGCCCGCGTTGCGCCGCAGCACCTCCCGGATGGACTCCCCCATCGACCCGAGGTGTACGGGGATGTGCGGGGCGTTGGCGACGAGGCTGCCGTCCGCGGCGAACAGCGCGCAGGAGAAGTCCAGCCGCTCCTTGATGTTGACGGAGTGGGCCGTGCTCTCCAGACGCACTCCCATCTGTTCGGCGATCGACATGAAGAGGTTGTTGAACACCTCGAGCAGGACGGGGTCGACCCGGGTGCCGACGGCGGTCCGTTCGGGGCGCGGGCTCACCCGGTCCAGCACGAGGTGCCCGGCAGGACCGGGGACGGCCCGCCACCCGGGGGCGACGATCGTGGTGGCGTCGTCCTCGGTGACGACGGCCGGGCCGGTCACGGTGTCCGAGGGGCGTAGGTCCCGGCGCCGGTACAGGCCGGATTCCTGCCATCGGCCCCCGATGTACATCCGCACGGTCCGGAGGGGGCGTGGCGTCGCGCCTCCGCCTGAGGGCTCGCCGGAAGGGTGGGGAGCGGGCGGCCCGGCCGTGCCGGTCGCCTCCACGGTGACCGCCTCCACCACGAGGGGCTTGCGCATCGTGAAGCCGTAGCGGGCCCGGTGGACGGACGTGAACGTCTCGGTCATGGCGGTGACCGTGTCCAGGTCGACGGGCAGGCCGGCGTCCGTGCCCGCGTAGCGCAGGATGACGCGTGACCGGGTGCCGATGGCCGTGTCGGGGATCCCGTCGGCACGGAGTTCGGCCCGGGTGCGCTTCGCCAGGTCGTCGCAGAGGGCGCCCACCTGGGTCCTGGTCTCCTGGCTCAGTTCGGCCTCGACGGACTGCTCGCGCATCGCGGTGGCGTCGGCGAGACCGATGCCGTACGCGGAGAGGACCCCGGCGAGCGGTGGTACGAGGACGGTGTCGACGCCCAGGGCGTCGGCGACCGCGCAGGCGTGCTGGCCGCCCGCCCCGCCGAAGCTCGTGAGCGCGTAGCGGGTGATGTCGTGGCCACGCTGGACGGAGATCTTCTTGACGGCGTTCGCCATGTTGAGGACGGCGATCTCCAGGAAGCCCGCGGCGACCTCCGCCGCGGTGCGGGGCTGCCCGGTGGCGGTTGCGACCTCGTGGGCCAGCTCCTCGAAGCCCTCCCGTACGACGTCCTCGTCCAGCGGGAGGTCGCCGTCCGGCCCGAAGACGGCGGGGAAATGGGCGGGACGGATCCGGCCGAGCATCACGTTCGCGTCGGTGACGGTGAGCGGTCCGCCCCGGCGGTAGCAGGCGGGGCCGGGGTCGGCGCCCGCGGAGTCGGGACCGACCTGGTAGCGCCGTCCGTCGAAGTGGAGGATCGACCCGCCGCCGGCGGCGACGGTGTGGATGCTCATCATGGGTGCGCGCATCCGCACGCCGGCCACCTGTGTCCCGAGCTCCCTCTCGAACTCGCCCGCGTAGTGGGACACGTCGGTGGAGGTGCCGCCCATGTCGAAGCCGATGACCCGGTCGTAGCCCGCCTGTTCGGACGTGCGCACCATGCCGACGACGCCCCCGGCGGGCCCGGAGAGCACCGCGTCCTTGCCGCGGAAGTGGGCGGCCTCCCGCAGTCCGCCGCTGGACTGCATGAACATCAGCCGGATGCCGCTCAGTTCGGCGGCCACCTCTTCGACGTACCGGCGCAGGATGGGGGAGAGGTAGGCGTCGACGACCGTGGTGTCGCCGCGCGGTACGAGCTTGATCAGCGGGCTGACCTCGTGCGAGCAGCTGACCTGGGTGAAGCCCGCGTCCCCGGCCTCCGCGGCGACGGCCTTCTCGTGGTCGGGGTGGCGGTAGCCGTGCATGAGGACGATCGCGGCGCTGCGGACACCCTCCCCCCGCACCTGTGCGAGCCGTTCCGCGACGGCGGCCCGGTCGAGGGGCCGCACGATCCGGCCGTTCGCGTCGATCCGTTCCGGGACCTCGATCACCCGGTCGTACACGGCCTCGGGGAGCAGGATGCGGCGGTCGAAGAGGTGCGGCCGGTTCTGGTACGCGATCCTCAGGGCGTCCCGGAAGCCTTCGGTGATGACAAGGACGGTCGGCTCGCCCCGCCGCTCCAGCAGGGCGTTGGTGGCGACGGTGGTGCCCATCTTGACTCCGGCGACCCGGTCGGCGGGCACCGGTTCGCGGGGCCCGAGGCCGAGCAGCAGCCGGATGCCGGCGACGGCGGCGTCGCGGTAGCGGTCAGGGTCGTGGGAGAGGAGTTTGCGGCTGACCAGGTGCCCGTCGGGGTCGCGTCCCACGACGTCGGTGAAGGTGCCGCCGCGGTCGATCCAGAACTCCCAGCGTCCGGTCATCCCCCCATTCTGGCGTGGACGGGCTCCCGCAGGAAGGACGTGTGCGCGAGGTCGGCGGGTGTGTTCGGGAAGCTCCGCTCGGCGGGCCGCCGGACGGGGGCGGCCCGCACCGCGCACCGACGCGGGAGGCACGCACGGTGACGCCCCCGCACCGCCGTGCCGCCGCCGGATCCCGGGCGTTCCGGCCGGGGGACGTCCGGCGGGCGTTCGTCCCGGGCCGGACTCCGCGGCGGAGGGGGCCGGGCCGGACGTCAGACGGCCGGGGCGTCCGGGCCGATCCTGCTGCGTACCGCCGTCTGCACCTCGGCCTCCTCGGCCGGGTCGGCGGCGAGCCGCCGCAGGCGCTCGGCGACCCGGACGTCCCCGGTCTCGGCATGGAGAGCGGCCAGCTCGCGAGTGGTCTCCTCGCAGTCCCAGAGGCACTCGACGGCGAAGCCGGTGGCGAAGGACGGGTCGGTGACGGCCAGGGCGCGGGCGGCCCGTCCGCGCAGGTGGGAGGAGGAGGTCTCCCGGTAGACGTGGCGCAGTACGGGCGCGGCGCAGGCGATGCCCAGCCGGCCGGTGCCGTCGACGAGGGTTCCCAGGCGTGCCGTGTCGGTGCCCTCGCCCCGGACGGCCTCGCGCAGGGCGGCGAGGACGAGCGGTGCGTCCTGCGCTCCGCCGCGGCAGGCCAGCACGCCGGCCGCCGACGCCCCGAGGGCGTCGGGCCGCCGGACCCAGCGCCGGGCCCGGCGCACCGCGTCCTCCCCGCACATGCGCTCGAACGCGGCCACGGCCGCGTCGGCGACGGTGCGCGACGGGCAGGCGACGGCCTGCTCGATCAGGTCGAGCACGGCGGGGTCCCGCACTCCGGCCAGGTAGTGCAGGGCCGCGGAGCGGGCACCGTCGGAGCCGCTGCGCGCGGCTTCAATGATCAGGGGGCGGTCCCCGGCCCCGGCGACGGCGGAGAGGCAGCGGGCCGCCGGTACGTGGAGCACGCTGCCCCGCTCCAGTCCCTCCTGGGCCCAGTCGAAGACCGCCCGGACACTCCAGCCGGGGCGCGGGCCGCCGGGCCGCATCTGCCGCTGCCATCGGTCGAAGGACCCCTGTTCCGTCGCGGCCCTGACACGGGCGCCGACCGACACCCGGGGGTCGTCGGCCCACAGCCGCCAGGGTCGCGGTTCGAAGGCGTCGCGTACCACGGCGGCCAGATCGGCCGCGCCCTGCGCCGTGGCGGGGAAACGGGCCAGTACGGGCTCGGCGAGTGAGCGCAGTCCGGCGTCGTCGTCGCGCAGGGCCAGCTCGTCCAGGGCCCAGGCCCAGTTCGCCCCTGTCGCCGCGTACCGCCGGAGGAGCCGGAGGGCGTCGTCGCGGCCGTAGGAGGCGAGGTGGCCGAGCACCGCGAGCGCGAGGCCCGTACGTGAGTCGTCGGTGTCGAGGGCGTCCTCGGGGTCCCACAGATGCCGCTCGATCTCCTCCGTGCCGCCGTCGAGATCGAGGTACAGGCGTGCGTAGTAGAGGGAGCGGTTCTCGACCTGCCAGTCGTGACGCGGATCGCTCAGTACGCAGTGGTTGAGGGCCGCGAGGGCCTCGGTACGGGGTGCGGCGAGCGCGTGGAGCGTGCCGTCGCCGCGGCCCCTCTGCAGCAGGCCGAGCAGGGTGCCGCTCGGCGCTATGAACGGATCGAACATGGGGAAAGCCTCACATCAAGCTGTCGACGCAACCGGGACTGTGCTGTTCCGAGTGCCGGGAGGGCACTATGCCGCGCAGCTACATGATCGGCCGACCGCCGTCTTCTGCTTGGTGCTCATCTTCCTCTGCCTCTCGTCGGTGGTCCTGAGCGGACCTGCGACGTCATGATGACCCAGCCATTTCGCCGACGCGACCACATTTACGGCGGACCGGTCAGCCGGCGCCGCGGAGCGCGTCTCAGCGGGTACCGAAGAGTTCCAGCAGGTCGCCCTTGCCGAACATCCGCGCGGTGTCCACGGCGGACGGTGTTCCCGCGGCCGGGTCGGCCCCTGCGGCGAGCAGCGCGTCGACCACCGTGCGCTCGCCCTTGAAGACGGCTCCGGCGAGCGGGGTCTGCCCCCGGTCGTTGGCCCGGTCGGGATCGGCGCCGCGGTCGGCGAGGGCACTGACGGCGGGCGCGTGCCCGTGGTAGGCGGCGAGCATCAGCAGCGAGTCGCCCCGGTCGTTGGTGAGGTTCACGGGCACACCCGCGTCGACGTAGGCGGCGAGCGCGTCGGTCTCGCCGCGGCGGGCCAGATCGAAGACCCTGGCCGCCAACTCGACCACCTCGGGGTCGAGGGCTTCGCCCACTTCGGGTCCGGGGGCTTCGCTCATCGCACGAACCGCCTTCCATGGCTGTGTGCCGCGGCCCGGCGTGATGACGGCCGGCCCACGGGCGCGTGGGGGGTACGGCAGGGAGGCCGTACGAGTGAATCGACAGGGTACTGCTCCGCGATCGACATGAGCCTGCCCGGCTCCGGCGCGGCACCATCATGTGGAATCTCACCTTCCGCCCACCACCCACCGCCCCGCGGCGTTTCCCCCCCTCCCAGCCGATCGGGTGAAATCACCCCGTGTTCACCCGCTTGCACCTTTTATCGTATAGATACATCTTGTGATGCTGGAAGTACTCATGGTGACTGTCCCCCTCAACCAGGAGAACCGCTCATGATCCTCTCCATCTCGGGCGTGGTACTGCTCGGCATCATCGTCTTCCTCTTCTTCAAGAAGGACGGGCTGAAGGCGTCCCACGCCCTCATCTGCGCCCTGTTCGGCTTCTACCTGGCCGGCACCGCCATCGCGCCGAGCATCACGGCCGGCGGGGCGAGCCTCGCCAGCATGCTGGGTGGGATCAAGTTCTGACGCTCCGCAACCGCTCCCACCCCTTCAGGAGACCGACGTGGCCCGGCGACCACTCCCCCGCATCCTGCGCAGCGGCAGCGCTTCGCTCACCCGTAGTCGAGAGAGGGCGCGCACGGCCGCCGACAGCGCCACCGACGTCCTGCATCCGCTGATCACGGTCATCCGCGGCCTGCGGCTGCTGGCCGGGGCGGGACGGCTGAAATGGGCCGCGACGCCCAAGGACCGGCGCGGGCACGCGCTGTTCCTCGGGGCGGCCTGCGTCCTCGTGGTGGCGCTCATCCCGTACGGGCCCCTGCTGGCCCTCGTCTCGGTGATGGGCGCCGCCGCGTGGAGGGGCCGCGAGCGCGCCCCGGTGAGGACCGGCCCCACCGAGGCGGAGGAGATCCGGCTCCGGGCGCTGTACGAGGCCCTGGTGCCGCACTTCTCCGTGTCCGACGACCCCGGTCCGCTGTTCTCCCACGGCGGCGACTGGGAGAAGGCCTTCGGCACGTCCTACGCGTTCGACGGGAACGGGCGCCTCACCCGGCTCGAGGTGAACTACCCCGCCTACTTCACGGACGGCGACCCCGCCTCGCGGGCCCGCGTCGAACAGGTGCTCCACGCCAAATCGGGCCGGGGCCGCGAATACCACTTCGCGTGGGACGAGGAGGGCAACCGGCTCGTCATGACGGTCCTGGACGCCCTCCCCACCACGATCGCCGCCCAGCGCTTCGTCACCTCGCCCGGTGAGACCGTGCTGGGCTTCACCGACGCCGACGCGGTCCGGCGCACCGTGCCCGTCCGGGCCGGCGACACCACGCGTGACGCCTCACCCGTGATCTGGCGCACCGGCGCCCGCTCCACCGAACCCCATCTGCTGGTCGCCGGGCACCCCGGCAGCGGCGCCACCACCCTGGTGCGCTCCCTCGCCCTCCAGGCCCTCCAGCACGGCGACGTCCTCGTCGTCGACGGGAGCGGCCACGGCGAGTACGGGTGCCTGACCGGGCGCGACGGCGTACTCGCCGTGGAGTGCGGCCTGGCCGGGACCCTGGCGACGCTCGAATGGGCCTCGCACGAGACCGAACGGCGGCTCATCGCGGCCAACCGCGCCCGCCAGGCCGGGCACCCCGAGCCCGAGGACATCAAGCGCCCGCTCTGGATCCTGCTGGACCGCCCGTGCGCGCTCGGGCACCTGGCGGCCGCCGACGGCCGACCCGATCCTCAGGAACTGCTCCAGGTCCCGCTGCTCCACGGGCGGGCCGCGGGGGTGACGGTCGTCGTCGCCGACCACGTGGACTGCCTCGACGCCCTCACGGACACCGTACGGACCCACACCCGGGCGCGGGCCGTCCTCGGCCCCGCGACCCGCGAGGAGGTCGAGGCCGTGGTGGGCGGCCGGCCGCCCACCACCCCGACCCCCGACGTCCCACCGGGCCGTGGCTACGCGCGGCTCGGCACCGGACCGGTCCTACGGCTCCAGGTCCCGGCCACCCCCGACCCGTACGACGACGCCACGAGCGAGGCGCACCGGCAGGCGGTGCTCGACCTGCTGCCCGGCGCGCCGCAGGTCGTGGAGCAGGAGGCACCGCAGGACGGCGTCGCCGCCGCGCCACCGCCCGTACGGGCGGACGCGCTGGTCTCGGCCCCGGCCGCCGCCGAGGGGTGAGGCGCCGGGGCCTCAGGCCACGAACGTCCGTGGCGTATCGGCTCCCGCGCCCGCCCCGGACCCGACCAGTTCGGCTGCCGCGGCCAGCCGCAGAGCGGCCTCCTCGGCCACCGGGCCGCCCACGGTGAAGGGCAGCCGCACATATCCCTCGAAGGCGCCGTCGACCCCGAACCGCGGCCCCGACGGAACCCGTACGCCGACGCGCTCCCCCGCCACGGCCAGCCGCGACCCGGAGAGGCCGCCGGTGCGCACCCAGAGGGTGAGACCGCCGTGCGGGACCTCGAACTCCCACTCCGGGAGCTCGCGCCGGACCGCGCGCACCAGGTCGTCCCTGTTCTGCCGGGCCTGCTCGCGCCGGACGGCCACGGCCTGTTCCCAGCCGCCGGTGCGCAGCAGCCAGTTGATGGCGAGCTGTTCCAGGACAGGTGTCCCCATGTCGGCGTAGGCGCGGGCGGCGACGAGGCTGCGGATGACGTCCGGCGCCGCCCGCACCCAGCCGATCCGCATGCCGGCCCAGAACGCCTTGCTCGCGGATCCGACGGTGAGGACCGTGCTGCCCGCCGGGTCGAACGCGCAGACCCTGCGTGGCATCCGGATCTCGTCGTCCAGGTACAGCTCGTGCATGGTCTCGTCGACGACCAGGACGGTTCCGGCGGAGCGCGCGGCCTCCACCAGGGCCCGGCGCCGCTCCTCGTCGGCCAGGGCACCGGTCGGGTTGTGGAAGTCCGCGACGACGTAGGCGAGGCGGGGCGCGGCGTCGCGCAGCACCTGGCGCCAGCGGTTCATGTCCCAGCCGCCGAGGCCCTCCTCCATCGCCACGGGCACGAGCCTGGCGCCCGCCTCGCGCATGAGCTGGAGGATGTTGGCGTAGCTCGGCGACTCCACGGCGATGCGCTCGCCTCGCCCGGCGAACAGATGGCAGATCGCGTCGATGGCGCCCATCGCCCCGGTGGTGACCATGATCTGTTCGGGCATGGTGGGGATGCCGCTCGCGGTGTAGCGGTCGGCGATCATCTGCCGCAGGGCGGGCAGCCCGGCAGGGTAGTCCCCATGGGTGTGCGCGTACGGCGGCAGTTCCTCCAGGGCTCCCTGGACGGCCCGGGTCAGCCAGGGCTCCGGGGCGGGCAGCGAGGCGCAGCCGAGGTCGATCATCGAGCCGAGCGACTCCGGCGGCAGGGGCTCCAGGCCGCGCGCGGGCAGCGGGTTGCCCGCCGGGACCGCCGTCCAGCTGCCGGCCCCGCGCCGCGACTCCAGGAAGCCCTCCGACCGCAGTGCCTCGTAGGCGGCGGCGACGGTGGTGCGGCTGAGCGACAGGGCGAGCGCGAGCTCCCGTTCGGCGGGGAGCCGGGCGGCGACCGGTACGCGGCCCTCCAGGACGAGCAGGCGCACCCCGTCGGCGAGCGCACGGTAGGCGGGCGGCTTGCGGCTGCCCGGGGCCGTGGGCCGGGGCTGCTGGGCCCGGAGCTGGCGGGCGAGCTGTCCCGCACCGACGGTCGAGGTCCACTGCGCCATGGAAATCAGTCCACCTTCCTCGGATTGGCCATAGTTGTATGCCAATCCCCCGCCACAGAGTGACATGCGGCAGTCCACCACCACCACACAGGGAGCACCACTTGTCCGACACCACCGCCCGGAGCGGGACCCGTCTCACCCGGCGGCTGACCTTTCTGTACGCGGGTCTGGCCCTGTACGGGGCGAGTTCGGCGCTCCTGGTGCGTGCCGGCCTCGGACTCGAACCGTGGGGTGTGCTGCACCAGGGCCTCGCCCTGCGGACCGGGGTGTCCATCGGCGTCGTCTCGATAGCCGTCGGCGCGGTGGTGCTGCTCCTGTGGATCCCCCTCAGGCAGCGCCCCGGGCTCGGGACCGTCTCCAACGTCTTCGCCGTCGGCATCTCGATGGACGGCACGCTCGCCGTCGTACCCGAGGTGCAGGGGCTCTGGGCGCAGATACCGGTCATGGCCGCGGGCATCGTCCTGAACGGTGTCGCCACGGGCCTGTACATCTCGGCCCGTTTCGGCCCGGGGCCGCGCGACGGGCTGATGACCGGTCTGCACCGGGTCACCGGGCGCTCGATCAGGCTGGTGCGCACGGCGATCGAGGTGGCCGTCGTGGTGACCGGGTTCGCCCTCGGCGGCTCGCTCGGCGCCGGCACCGTGCTCTACGCCCTGGCGATCGGGCCGCTCGCCCAGTTCTTCCTGCGCGTCTTCGCCGTCCCCGCGCCGGACGACCGGACCCCGGACGGCCCCGTACCGGGCGGCAGTGCTCCGGAGCACGTCACTCCCTGACGTTGCCGGCCGCTCACCCGGAGGGGCGATACTTCCGCCGTGACTTCTGGACGCCATCCTTACCTGGACCACCCCTCGCCCCTCGCCTTCGCCCACCGCGGCGGGGCGGCGGACGGGAGGGAGAACACGGCAGCCGCCTTCCGGCGCGCGGCCGGCGCGGGCTACCGGTACTTCGAGACCGATGTGCACACCACGTCGGACGGCCGCCTGGTCGCGTTCCACGACGCGACCCTGGACCGCGTGACGGACTCCCGGGGCCGGATAGCCGATCTGCCCTGGAGCGAGGTGAGCCGGGCGAGGGTGGCCGGCAGCGAACCGCTGGCGCTCTTCGAGGAGTTGCTGGAGGAGTTCCCCGAGGCCCGCTGGAACGTGGACCTCAAGGCCGGCTCCGCGCTGGTCCCGCTCGTCGAGCTGATCCGCAGGACCGACGCCTGGGACCGGGTGTGCGTGGGCTCGTTCTCGGAGACACGGGTCGCCCGCGCGCACCGCCTCGCGGGTCCGCGGCTGGCCACTTCGTACGGGGTGCGCGGGGTGCTGGGCCTGCGGCTGCGCTCGTACGGCATACCGGCGGCGCTGCGCGTGGGAGCGGTGTGCGCCCAGGTCCCGGAGACGCAGAACGGCATCCGCGTGGTCGACCGCGCCTTCGTGCGCACCGCGCACGCACGCGGCCTGCAGGTCCACGTCTGGACCGTGAACGAACCGGAACGGATGGCGGCCCTCCTGGACCTCGGGGTGGATGGCATCATGACCGATCACATCGAGGCGCTGCGCACGGTGCTGAGCGAGCGGGGCGCCTGGTCCTGACGCCGGGCCCGCCGCGCCCGCAGGGGACGAGCGAGGGGGCGCGGTGAGCACGGGTACTGCGGAGACGGCCGATCCGGAACAGCGGCCGGCGGAGGAGGCCGGCCGGAAGAGGGAGCAACGGGGCTGGTACTTCTACGACTTCGCCTGCTCCGTCTACTCCACCAGCGTGCTCACGGTCTTCCTCGGGCCCTACCTCACGTCGATAGCCAAGGCCGCCGCCGACGCGGACGGCTACGTGCATCCGCTGGGGATACCCGTGCGGGCGGGATCGCTCTTCCCGTACGCCGTGTCCGTCTCCGTGGTGGTGGCGGTCCTGCTGATGCCGCTGGCGGGCGCCGCCGCGGACCGTACGGGGCGCAAGAAGCCGCTGCTCGCGGCTGCCGCGTACACCGGCGCGACGGCGACGGCGTGCATGTTCTTCCTGGACGGGCAGCGCTATCTGCTGGGCGCCTTCCTGCTCGTCGTGGCGAACGCGTCGATCTCCGTGTCGATGGTGCTGTACAACGCCTACCTGCCGCAGATCGCCACCCCCCAGGAGCGGGACGCGGTCTCCTCGCGTGGCTGGGCCTTCGGATACACCTCGGGCGCGCTCGTCCTCGTCCTGAACCTGGTCCTCTACACGGGCCACGACTCCTTCGGCCTCTCGGAGTCCGACGCGGTCCGCGTCTGCCTCGCCTCGGCGGGCGTGTGGTGGGGCGCGTTCACCCTCGTGCCGTTGCGCAGGCTGCGCGACCGCCGGGTCGCTCCCGGCGGTGAGGGCGCGGTGGGCTCGGGCTGGCGCCAGTTGGCGGCGACCTTGCGCGACATGCGCCACCACCCGCTGACGCTCTCGTTCCTGCTCGCCTACCTGGTCTACAACGACGGCATCCAGACGGTGATCTCCCAGGCCTCGGTGTACGGCTCGGAGGAGCTCGGTCTCGACCAGACGACCCTCATCACGGCGGTGCTGCTCGTGCAGGTGCTCGCGGTGGCCGGGGCCCTCGGCATGGGACGGCTCGCCCGGCTGTACGGCGCGAAGCGTACGATTCTCGGCTCGCTGGCCGTCTGGACGCTGATCCTGGCCGCCGCCTACGTGCTGCCGGCCGGCGCGCCGGTGTTCTTCTACACGCTGGCGGCCGCGATCGGCCTGGTGCTGGGCGGCAGCCAGGCGCTCTCCCGCTCCCTGTTCTCGCACCTGGTGCCGCGGGGGAAGGAGGCGGAGTACTTCTCGGCGTACGAGATGAGCGACCGGGGACTCAGCTGGCTGGGCCCGCTGGTGTTCGGTCTGGGCTACCAGCTCACCGGCAGCTACCGGGACGCCATCCTGTCCCTGGTGATCTTCTTCGCGCTCGGTTCCGTGCTCCTGGCGCGGGTGCCCGTCCGGGCCGCCGTGGCCGCCGCGGGCAATCCCGTGCCGGACAGAATTTAGACGTTGAAGTGAAAGGCCGGTAGTGTACGTCTTTGGCCTGCCCGGAGGACCGTTACTGCCAGGGGGAAGAAGCTGAACCGCTGGGTGACAACTTCGACCAGAGGTGACAAACCGGGCACCGATGGGTACTCAACCCAGACAAAGCAGCGGCACGACGGGCGACGCATGACCGGCAACGGGAATCTTTACCGCCGACCGGACGTTGACCGGATGACGACGACAGCGACACCTGTCCTGTGGGCGACAAGCCCGGGAGGCACGATTCATGAGTGAGCGAGCTCTCCGCGGCACGCGACTCGTGGTTACCAGCTACGAGACGGACCGCGGCATCGATCTGGCCCCGCGCCAGGCGGTGGAGTACGCATGCCCGAACGGACATCGTTTTGAGATGCCGTTCTCGGTAGAGGCGGAAATTCCGCCGGAGTGGGAGTGCAAGGCGTGCGGCGCCACGGCACTCCTGGTGGACGGGGACGGCCCCGAGGAGAAGAAGGGCAAGCCTGCGCGTACGCACTGGGACATGCTCATGGAGCGGCGCACCCGCGAGGAGCTGGAGGAGGTGCTGGCCGAGAGGCTGGCGGTTCTGCGCTCCGGAGCCATGAACATCGCCGTGCATCCGCGGGACAGCAGGAAGTCTGCCTGACCGCGCATCACCGCACAGATCGAGAGCCGCGGGCCGTGACACAGAACGTGTGTCACGGCCCGCGGCTCTCTGCGTTCCGGGGCTTCCCCCGGACGGGTGACGCCCGTCCGGGGGAAGCCCCGCCAGGCCCGCGGTCAGGGGGCAAGCGGCGGGCGGGGCGCGCTCCCCGGGCCGTCGTCGGACCGGCGGGAGGCCTGGGTGCCGTCCTCGCGGATGACCTCGCCCTGGACCACCTTCCCGTCGGGCTGGTGCATGCGGGCCTGCTGGAAGGCGTCGGAGAGGGTTCCCGGCGCGGCCTGACGCATCCGGCGTTCCAGCGAGCGCTCCGCGAAGCGGCTGAGCATCGAGCGGAGGGGAGGCAGCAGGAGGAGGAGACCCGCCGCGTCGGAGATCACGCCGGGGATCATCAGGAGGAGGCCGCCCAGCATCAGGAAGCCGTTGCCCCTGCTGCCGGCCGGGGCTGCCGCCGGGTCGCCGGAGGCGCCGGGCTGTCCCGGCATCCGCTGCAGGGTCTCGGAGAGGTTCCGGAAGGCCCGCCGCCCCGCCCGCTTGATCACCGCGGCACCGAGCACGGCGCCGGCGACCAGGATCAGCAGCACGGCGAAGCCGCTCGTCGCTTCGGCCACCACGGTCAGCAGCCAGATCTCCAGTACCAGCCAGGCGGCGAGGCCGAGCGGCAGGAGGGTGCGGGCGCGTGAGCGCCGTGGACGGTTCTGAGGCGGTGTGCCGGTCGTCATACCCCCAGTGTGCCTGTCCCGGTGTGCGGCGGCGCAAGAGGGTGATCTTGGGACCCCTCGCCGGGAGGGCCGGGCCCGGCGCGTGCGGATGCCCGGCGGAGGTCAGGCGTTCCTGCGGCCCAGCACCTTGTTCGCCCGGCCGGTGATCCCCCAGCCGGTGACCCGCCAGAGCGCCTCGACGAGGATGTCGCGGCTCATCTTGGAGTCGCCGATCTCGCGTTCCATGAAGGTGATGGGCACCTCGACGACGTGGTAGCCCGCCTCGACGGCACGGCGGGCCAGGTCGACCTGGAAGCAGTATCCCTGGGAGGCGACCTCGCCGAGGCCGAGGCCCTCCAGGGTGGGCGTGCGGAACGCCCGGTAGCCGCCGGTGACGTCGCGGACCGAGAGGCCGAGCAGCATCCGGGAGTACAGGCTGCCGCCGCGGGAGATCATCTCGCGGTGCCGCGGCCAGTTGACCACCCGGCCGCCGGGGACCCAGCGCGAGCCGAGGACCAGGTCGGCGCCCTTGAGCGCGGTGAGCAGCCGCGGGAGCTCCTCGGGCTGGTGGGAGCCGTCGGCGTCCATCTCGACCAGGACTCCGTAACCGTGCTCGGTGCCCCAGTGGAAGCCGGCCAGGTAGGCGGCGCCGAGCCCTTCCTTGCCCTTCCGGTGCAGTACGTGCACGTGGCTGTCCGCCGCCGCGAGTTCGTCGGCGACCTTGCCGGTGCCGTCGGGGCTGTTGTCGTCGGCGACCAGGATGTCCGCGTCCGGAACGGCGGCGCGCACCCGGGCGGTGATCAGTTTGACGTTCTCGGCCTCGTTGTAGGTCGGAATGATCACCAAGACTCTGCCGAGCGGGCCGAACTGCCTCTGTCCGCCGTCGTTCACTACTGCCCCTTAAAGTCCGTACGCAGGTGCACACCATATCCAGCGCATCGCGGCCGGATACCTACGCGGTCACGAGCGGGCGTGGCAGGCACACCGTCGTACCGGACAGAAGGACGGAACTGCGGACAGATCTGCGGGTCGGGGCCCGGTGTCCTTCGGGCCGACCTGGGACCCGCTGGCTGCGGGTCGACCGAAAGCCGTTGTCTACTGAACCTCCGGGCCCCACCCGGGTCACACCTGCCGTCCGGACGACACGCTCCCTCGCCCCCGAGGTGCGGGCGCTGAACCTGGCTGTCAGCGGTGGTGCGCCGGTGCGGCGCACCACCCCATGACCCAGCGGCGTTCGACGACTGCGTGGAGGTGCGACCGGTCGGACGTCCAGTGGTGGACCCGGCCGAACCTACCGGCCGGTGGGCGCTTCCTGTCAACACCCGTTCCACCTGCGGTTTTCACCCAAAGCGCCAGGTCAGTGCCGGGGCTGGCCGGGTCACGCCGGAGTGCGCCCACCTTCGATCGGCGGTACGGAGCGCCTCGACGTCACTCGTTCGGCCTCACGTAGACGGTCCGGCCCCCGACCACGGTGCGCAGGCAGACGGGAAGGTCCGTGCCGGGGGTGAGATCCGGCAGGCCGGGGGTGCCGGAGCGGGGGTCGGTCGACCACCGGGAGACCCGGTCGTCGGGCGCCTGGACGACGAGTTCCCCGGTCCGCCAGACGGCGTAGTCGGCGGGGGCGCCGGGCACGAGCACCCCGGCGTCGTCGCGTCCGACGGCCCGCCAGCCGCCACGCGTGTGCGCGGTGAAACCGGCCCGCACGGAGACGCGGTGCTCGGGCGTGCGGTGGAAGGCCGCCGCCCGCACGGTTCCCCACGGGTCCGAGGGCGTGACCGGGCTGTCCGAGCCGAACGCCAGGGGTACCCCGGCGCGCAGGAGCGCCGCGTACGGGTTGAGCGTGGCGGCCCGTTCCGCGCCGAGCCGCCGGGCGTACATGCCGTCCGGGCCGCCCCAGGCCGCGTCGAAGGCGGGCTGGACGGAGGCGGTCAGACCGAGCTCGGCGAACGCGGCGATCGTCTCGGGGGTGAGCATCTCGGCATGCTCGACCCGGTGCCGCGCGGCGCGGACACGGGCGAGGCCGAGCGTCTCGGAGGCGGCCCGGACGCCGGCGACGACGGCGGAGACCGCTGCGTCGCCGATGGCGTGGAAGCCGGCCTGCAGACCCGCCTCGGTGCAGGCGGTGACGTGCGCGGCGATGCGGGCCGCGTCCAGGTGGGCGGTACCGCTGTGCGGGGCGTCGGCGTACGGCTCGTGCAGCGAGGCCGTGTGGGAGCCCAGGGAGCCGTCGACGAACAGGTCACCGGCCGCGCCGAGGGCCCCGAGTTCGCGGATGCGGCGGGCGCCCTTCTCGTCGGTGATCCGCTCGGCCCAGTATCCGAAGACGCGGGGACCCGGCAGCTCGGCGGCGAGCTCCAGGAGCCCGGTGAAGTCCTCCTCGTCCGAGATCTCCGGTCCGGCGCACTCGTGCACGGTCCCGATGCCGAGCGAGGCCGCGTGCGCCAGGGCCGCGCGCTGCGCCTCGGCGCGGCGCCGCGGGGTGACGGCGCCGTGTGCGGCGGAGCGCACCGCGTGGTGGGCGGCGCCGGTGAGGGGGCCCTCGGGGTGGTATCCGGCCAGCGCCGTGACACCGGGGACGAGATCGAGCAGGGCGGTGGTCACCACGGCGGAGTGCACGTCCACCCGCGGCAGGTAGACCGGCAGGCCGGCGGCGGCCTCGTCGAGCTCGGCGCGCGAGGGGGGCCGCTGCTCGGGCCAGCGCGTCGCGTCCCATCCGTGGCCGAGGACGACCCGTTGTCCGGCTTCGCGCTTCGCGTACGCGCGCAGGAGGTGGAGGGCGTCGGCGAGGCTGCGTGCGCCGGAGAGGTCCAGCCCGGTGAGGGCGAGCCCCGTCGAGGTGGTGTGGACGTGGGAGTCGGTGAAGGCCGGTGTGACCAGAGCCCCTTCCAGGTCGATCACCTCGTCCACGCCGCCGGCGAAGGCGTCGGCCGCCCCCTCCGATCCCACCCACGCGACATGGCCGCGTTCGACGACCATCGCGGTCGCGAACGGGTCGGCGGGGCTGTGGACGTCTCCACCGCGCAGCAGCACGGTGCGGTGTTCGCTCTGGGGGGCGGTGCTCTCGGTCATGGGACCAGTCTCGCGCCTGCCGGGAGCGCTCCTGTCCGCGGCCCCCTCGCACGAGGGCCGCGGGTCCTCAGATGCGCGGCGGACGCGCCTCGTAGGGGGTGGAGAGGACGACGGTCGTACGGGTGGAGACGCCCGCCAGGGAACGGATCCGGGTCAGCAGGTGCTCCAGCTCCAGGGGGCTGGAGCAGCGCACCTTGAGGATGTAGTTCTCGTCACCGGCGACGCTGTGGCAGGCCTCCAGCTCCGGTACGCCGGCGAGCCGTTCGGCGATGTCGTCGGGGGCGCTCGGGTCGAACGGTTTCACCGAGATGAACGCGGTGAGGGGCAGTCCGACGGCCTCGGGGTCGACGACCGCGGCGTAGCCCCGGATCACCCCGCGCTGCTCCAGCCTGCGGACGCGCTGATGAACGGCCGAGGTGGACAGGCCCGTGGCCTTGCCCAGGTCGGTGTAGCTCATCCGCCCGTCCTTGACGAGCAACTCCACGATCTGACGGTCCAGCTCCTCCATGCGGATCAACCTATGGCCCCGGGTGCCTCCAGGCACAGTCGCGGAGCCCCCGGAGGGGCTCGTTCGAGGGGCATGTGACGAATACCACATGTTTGCCGACCGGTAGCCGACGGGCTCGCGGTTACGGCCGGCTCCCCACGGGAAGTGGTTGCTGTGGCCGAGGCCGTGGCGCCCGGCCGGCCCATCCGAGGGGGGAAACATCCCATGCAGAGCATGAAGCTCACCGGACGCACCGAACCGGAGCCCGTCGAATACGCCGCTCACGACGACGACGCGTACGACACGTTCGAGATGTACCGGGTCATCTGCCCGGACTGTGCGCAGCCGATCGCCCTGCTGGCGGACGAGGACGTCCTGCCCGAGCACGCCCTGTGCCCCACGCCGTGGAATCCGTTCGTGCTCACCGTGTGTGCCGGGACGAGCCGTCCGGCCGCCGAGGCCCGTCCCGCCGGCGAGTCGCTGAAGGTCCAGGAGCAGGAGACCGCACTGCTCCTGACGCTCCCTCAGGGTTTCGACTGGCGGATGCAGCCCTTCTCCCACGCCGGCGGCCCCGGCTCGCGGCCCTTGCCCGTACCGCCGCTGCGGCGTCAGGCCGCCTGAGCCGTCCCGCGGCACTCCCCGGCCCCTACCGTGACCCGGTTGCGGCGCGGGCCCTCCCCGGCGCCGGCCGGATTGCGGTACCCGGGAGACGATCGCGCGTCGGCGGACTCAGGTCCGGCGACGGTTCCGTAGGCCCGCACGTGCGGGGCCCGGCCGCGTTCCTGGCCGTCCCGCCGCTCCGGCACGCCGAGAAGCGGTCCCCCGGCCCGTCCGTGCCGCGCGGCGGTCCCCGCTCCTCGCGGCCGACCCGCCCGTCCACCGGCCCGTGGTACGCCGTGGGAAGGGCGCGGGCCGGACGCTGCCGGACCGTCATGACCCGGAGCGGACCGGATCATGACGACGCCCGCGGGGTCAGCGTGTCTCGGGACCCGCGAGGTGGCGGGCGATGACCATGCGCTGGATCTGGTTGGTGCCCTCGACGATCTGCAGCACCTTCGCCTCGCGCATCAGCCGCTCGACGGGGAAGTCGAGCGTGTAGCCGTAGCCTCCGAGCACCTGGACGGCGTCCGTGGTCACCCGCATGGCCGCGTCGGTGCAGAAGAGCTTCGCCATCGCCGCCTGCCGGGAGAACGGCAGTCCGGCGTCGCGGCGCCGTGCCGCCTCGAGGTAGAGCGACCGGCCGGCCTCGATCTGGGTGGCCATGTCGGCGAGCATGAAGCGCAGGCCCTGGAAGTCCGCGACGGGACGGCCGAACTGGCGCCGCCCGGTGGCGTATTCGACGGCCTCGTCCAGGGCTGCCCGGGCGACGCCGATGGCGCAGGCCGCGATGCCCAGGCGACCCGAGTCGAGTGCGGACAGGGCGATGGCGAAGCCCTGCCCCTCGTCGCCGATGCGGCGGTCCCCGGAGATCCGTACACCGTCGAAGTGCATCTGGGCGGTGGGCGAGCCCTTCATGCCCATCTTCTTCTCCGGCAGGGCGGCGCCGAGTCCCTCGGCGTCGCCGGGCACGAGGAACGCCGTGATGCCCCGGGGGCCTTCCGCCCCGGTGCGCGCCATGACCGTGTAGAAGTCGGCGATGCCGCCGTGCGTGATCCAGGCCTTGGTTCCGGTCAGGACCCAGTCGTCGCCGTCCCGTACGGCCTTCGTGCGCAGCGAGGCCGCATCGGAGCCCGAGGCAGGCTCGGAGAGGCAGTAGGCGCCCAGCAGTCCGCCCCCGAGCATCGCCGGGAGGTGGGAGGCCCGCTGTTCCTCGGTTCCGTAGCCGGCGAGGGCGTGGCAGGCCAGCGAGTGGACGCTGACGCCGAGACCGACGGTGAGGCGGGCGGCGGCCAGTTCCTCGAGGACCTGGAGGTAGACCTCGTACGGCTGGTCGCCGCCGCCGTACGCGGAGTCGTACGGCAGGCCGAGGAGTCCGGATTCGGAGAGCAGGGTGAAGAGGGCGCGCGGGAACTGACCCGCGTCCTCCTCCTCGGCCGCCCGGGGTGCGATCTCCTTGGACACGATGTCGCGGACGAGCTCGACGAGCTGCCGGGACTCCTCGGTGGGCAGGCGGCGTTCCACCGGCTGCGGGGCACGGTCGGACATGACGCGCTCTCCTCCCTGTCGGGCGTTGCGGCGGTCGCGGTCGCGGGGTGGGCGCGGCGCCGCCGGGTGGTCCCGGGTCTCGCCCGGAAAGGTATGGCTCCCAGCCGATCCTGCCCTGCTCGGATCACGAGAGGTGCTGGCCAGAGGCTGTGGCGGGATGAGTATGCCCGATCGGAGCGCCGCCGTCACCGGGGGCAAGGCGCCCGGTCGCCGGGGAAGTTGGCCCGGACCGTCGACAAAGGCCGCCGGGGGTGGTAACGGCGTCTCCTCGCGCGGGGCGGCCGAGGGGGCGGTGCCGGGTACGCCGACGGGCCCCGGACGGGAGCCGGGGGTCCGCGCGGGCGAACGGCGAACCGGAGGGACATCGACCGGCCACGGCGGGGTACACGCACGCCGGGCGGGTGAGCGGCCCCTTGGCCGGGGCCGTCAGGGGCGGGGTGCCGGGCGGGCGCCCCGCCTCCCGCCCCTCCGTCGTTCTCCCCCGCTCCCGTCCTGCCACGGAGGCCCGGTGGGGTCAGCCCGGACGGACGGCGGTGACCAGCAGGGCGGCACTCCGCAGGCGCACCGCGCCGTGCTCCTCGTGGGCCCGCAGCCTGTCCCTGAGCACCCGGCGGGCGTGGGCGGCGGTGGGGGCGTCGACCTGGCCGGTCAGATGGCGGCCCGGTCCGGAGTCGAGGAGGAAGGAGGCCGCCTCGTCGGCATCCCGGCCCCAGGACCCGCGCACCTCCAGGCGTGCCGCGCCGATTCGCCCGTATCCGGCGGTGGACAGCACCTCACGGATCCGGTCGGGGTCAGCCAGGGAGAACATTCCGGGGCCGTCGGGCGTCCCGAAGTCGCCGACGGGCAGGATGCCCCGCAGGGCCCCGAGGGCCTGGAGCCACTCGTTGCGCCCGGGGTCGGCGGTGCAGACGAACGCGAGGCGGCCACCGGGTCGCAGTGCGCGTCCGACGGTGGCGAAGGCGGCTACCGGGTCCGCGAAGAACATGACCCCGAAGCGGCTGATCGCGGCGTCGAAGGAGTCGGGCTCGAAGGTGTGGACCTGGGCGTCCCCCTGCTCGAAGGTCACGTTGCCCACGCCCTCGTGGAGCGCGCACGCGCGTGCGCGCTCCAGCATCGGCGCCGACAGGTCCACGCCGGTGGCCCGGCCGCTCCCGGCCCGGCGTGCGGCCAGCCGGGTCGTCTGCCCCGCCCCGCAGCCGATGTCGAGGACGCGGTCGCCCTCCTGGATCGCGGCGGCGGCGAGCAGGGGCGCGTCGAAGTGCTCGTTCACGGCGTTCCAGCGGTCGTGGTTGCGGGCCCAGTGCGTGCCCTCGTAGCCGTTCCACGCCCGGGCCTGATCGGTGTTCACGATGTGCTGCATGCGGAGTCTCCTGCGGGACGGATGTCTGCCCGGGATTAGTATGGGCAAGCGCCCATACAGTATGGGCGCTTGCCCATACTGGCAATCCCCCTGCCCTGGGGGTCCGCCGTGTCTCGTACCGGGAGAAGGCCTGATGTCACCGCGTGGAGTAGCGATTCCGGATGTGCGCCGACGGCTCTTCGACGCCGCGGAGCGGGTGCTGGCGCGCGAGGGGCCGGCCGCCCTGACCAGCAGGGCGATCACCGGCGAGGCCGGGTGCGCGAAGGGGCTGCTGCACGCCCACTTCGACGGGCTGGACGCATTCGTCGCCGAGTTGGTCCTCGACCGGTTCGCGCGCGTCGCGGAGCGGGCCGGGCTGCTTCCCGCACAGGCGGGGCAGGGAACGGTGGCCGGGAACCTCGGCACGGTCGCGCTCGCTCTGCTGAACTCGCTGGACCCCACGGTGACCGGCCTCGCGCTGACGCGGCCCGCCGCCTCACAGCGGATCCGCCTGGCACTGGAGGCGGGCGCGCCCGGTTTCACCGCGATCCAGGACTCGATCACCGCCTACCTGGACGCCGAACAGCGCCTGGGGCGCCTCGCGGAGGGCGCCGACACCGCTGCGGTCGCACTCGGCCTGGTGGGGACCGTCCACCATCTCCTGATGACGAGCCGGCCCGGTGCGCCGGACGCCCGTGCCCAGACGGAACGGCTCGTCGGCCTGCTCGTCGGTGCCGCGTCCGGCAGCGGAGCGTCCGCGGGCCGGGAGGCACCGTAGCGGGCCGGTACGGCCGCCCCCCGGGACGGCCGGGAAGCGCTGCCGTCGGGGCGTCGAGGCGGCCGTAGGGCCTCACATGCTCAGGCCAGCCCGAGCGACCTCAGGACGCGGTACCGGGCCGGGGACGGCTCTGTCGGCCAGTAGATGTAGCAGACCCCTCCCGTGCCGCTCCTCACCTTGCCGTTCGCGTCGTAGCGCTTGGTCCGCAGCCAGATGTTCTCCCACTCGGAGCGGCGGTAGACGCGGCGGACCGCGTCGTTGTCCGGGGACGCGGGGTCGTTGGCGATGACGTCGCCGTCGGGCGTGAAGCCGATGACCGTCATCAGGTGGCCGGAGGTGCCGTAACCGGCGCCGGTCAGTTCCTCCTCGAGGAAGGACTGGGACGTGATGACGGGGATGCCCGCACCGACGAGTCGCTCCACGTCGGTGAGCGAACCGAGCCGGGTGACGACCGCGTTCATGTTCTGGTACGTCGACGCGTAGGCGGCGTTGAAGGGCCAGTTGCCGCACCCCTCGTACTGGTGGTCGTAGGTGTGGCGGGCCGCGTGGCAGACCTGCGGGTCCGCGATGCCCGGCTTCACCCAGGCGAGGTCCTCCGCGGTGGGCCGGCGCCCCCAGTACTCGATGATCATCTGCGAGGAGGTGGGGCTGCACCAGGCCTCGCCCCCGTTGTCGTACTCGGGGTACTCCCCCATGTGGATGTTCTGCGAGTAGCGGGGCACCGTCAGTTCCCGGCTGAGCCCGGGTGTGCTCGGTGGGACGGTGAAGCGGTCCGGGACGTCCGAGGCCATCGCACCGATCCGGTGGACCGTGGGCGTGAGAGCGGTGCCCGGGGTGCGGTAGAGGGTGAGCCGCAGCCGGTAGGAGACCAGCCGGAGCCCGCTCGCCGCGTCGTCCACGGAGAAGGTGTCCGTCCAGACCGTGCTTCTGCCGTCGGTCTGGTCGTCGACGGACGTGCGGCGGATGTCGGCGTCGCCCGCCGCCCACCTGCCCATCACGTACCAGGGGGTGTCCGTCCCGTCCGCATACCGGCCGCGGAGCTCCACCTGGAGCCAGGTGCCGGCCGGTGTCAGGGCGTTCCAGGAGGCGATCACCTCGGTGGCCGGCACGCCCGAGCGGTGGGTGGGGGAGGTCCAGGTCGCGTACTCCCAGGCGGTGGTCGTGCCGGTGTGCGGGTCGGTGTACTCGGTGCTGCCGACGGCGGCGGCGATCACCAGGCCCGGCCGCGGTCCGGCGACGGCACGGGTTCCGGCCGCCGAGCCGCAGCGCCAGTCGGTGTAGGTGCTCCAGAAACGGTTGTCCACGAGCGAGGCGGCCGCCGGCGATGAGGAGGTGGTGGAGGTACGGGCGGGGGCGGCCGCGGCGGGGCCGGCGGAGGCCGCCGTGCCCGCCCCGGCCGCTGCCGCGAGCGCGGCACTGAGCACGGTCCTGCGTGTGGTCGGTCTGGTCATGGGCGAGACCCCCGGTCGTGAGCGGATTGGGGCTGCGGGTGCCGATCGGTGCGCCAACTATCGCGGGTGGGGGCCGGATCCTGCCAGCGATTCGCCCCGTGCCGCAGGAGCAATATTGGTCTGATCCACTGGCGTGACCTGCGGGGAGGGACGGTCCGGCTCCGCCCTCCTGCCGGCCGGGGCGGCTCTCGTACGCTGGGGGGATGAACGACCTGGCGGACCACGCACGCCGTCTGCGCTCCCTGCCGCCGTCCTGCGGGGCCGTGCGGATCATCGCCGTCGACGGGCACGCGGGGTCGGGCAAGACCACCTTCACCGGCCGTCTCGCCTCCGCGCTCGGCGGTGCCCCCGTGCTGCACCTGGACGACCTGGCCACCCACGAGGAACTCTTCGCCTGGACGGGCCGCCTGCGGGCACAGGTGCTGGATCCGCTGTCGCGCGGGGAGGCCGCGCGGTACGCCCCGTACGACTGGACGGCCCGGCGCTTCGGTGCGGCGCGGGTGCTCGGGCTCGCGCCGGTGGTGCTGATGGAGGGGGTGGGCGCGGGCCGCGCCGCCGTCCGGCCCTACCTCGCGGAGCTGCTGTGGCTGGAGGGGGACAGCGAGCGGTCCTGGCAGCGGGGCAGGCGGCGGGACGGGCCCGCGCTGTCGGAGTTCTGGGACGGCTGGACCGTCGCGGAGGAGCGGCATTTCGCCGACGACCCCTCATATCCGTTCGCGGACACGGTGATACGCCAGGTGCCGGGCGGGTACGCGTGGCTGGACGGACCCCGTGCGACAGCGGGGACGAGTCACCCCCTCACGGAGAGTGAAGAGTGAGGGTTGCCTTGCCGGTCAGCCGGAATTCGTGCCGGACGTACCTCAACTCGGCTTGACCGAGGGGCCGGAGAGGTTCTACGTTCTCATTGTGCGGCTTTTCGGAGCCCCGCGGACACGAAGCCCCCGGTTGTTCCCCCGTGACCGGGGGCTTCGTTCTGCCCTCGCGCGTCCTCCCCGGGACCCGGACGGGCTCTCCGCGCTCACCCTGGGTCACCGGACCGGGTGCCGGTGACGCCCTCAGGAGGCGCCCTCCCCGCAGGTACGGCGCCTCCGGCTGTGGTCAATTCCCGCCCCCGGCACGGTGATTAGCGACGCTCCGATGGGCATGCTGTGCGGGCAGGGCATTCTGGGGGCACGGTTTTGTGGGGGACCTGATGGACATCGGCACGCAGGGCACACAGGCCCCCGCCGACCTCGCCTGGCTGCGGGGCGTGGACGCCTACACGATGGGCGCGTACCCGCAGGCCGAGGAGGAGTTCAGGACCGCCGTGCGCATCGACCCCGGCATGGCGGACGGCTGGCTCGGCCTCCACGCCCTGCGCGTCGACACGTCCACGGCGCTGCTGCGCATGTACCGCCACCGCGACCGCTTCGGCGAGCAGCGCGCCCGGTACCGCCGCACGCTCAACTCCTGGTACTGGCTGGGCTGGTGGGTGCAGCCCGTACTGGAGAGCCCGCGCGACCTGCTGCTGGCGCACGCCTCCCACTGGCTGGACGGCCGTCATGTCCCGGAGCTGGACCGGGCGCTCGCGGGCCTGCCGCCGGTCGACACGGACCGGCACGTGCGCTTCCTGCACGCCTGTCGCGCGTATCTGGTCAAGGACTGGGAACAGCTGGTACGCACCACCGAGCCGCTCGTCGACGATCCGCTCCTCGGCATCGAGTCGGGCCTCTTCGGCGGCATGGCCCGGGTGCGCCTGGAGATGTACGGGCAGGCCGAGCCCCTGCTGTCCGCTGCCCTGATGCGCTGCCGGAGCGAGCAGCCCCAGCGCAAGGAGCTGCGCTACTGGCTGGCCCGGGCCCACGAGGGCACCGGGCGCAGCGCGGCGGCCCTCCCCCTGTACCGGGCGGTGCACCGCGTCGACCCGGCGTTCATGGACACCTCCGCCCGGCTCGCGGCGATCTCCGACGGTGACGGCTACGACGAGGCCACCGGCCTGGCCGCCCTCTCCCTGACGGGGCCGGTCTCGGACGTCCTGGGCGCGGAGGCGCAGCCGGACGGCGAGGCGGCGCTGGGCACCGACCTGGTGGACGGCCGGGACCCCTGGCTCGGAGGGGACCCGCTGGACCTGCCGGGGTCGGCCGCGCCACCGGCCCGGCCCGAGGGTGTGCGGGAGACGTCAGGGACGTCCCGCAGACAGGCGCGCGGCGCCGTCCCGGCGGGGCCGAGCGATCCGGTGCTGCTCGCCGACGCGCTGGCGGAGCTCGAGCGCATGGTCGGCCTCGAACCCGTGAAGCGCCAGGTCAAAGCGTTGTCGGCGCAGCTGAACATGGCGCGTCTCCGGGCCGAGCAGGGCCTGCCCGTACAGCCGCCGAAGCGGCACTTCGTGTTCTCCGGCCCGTCCGGGACGGGAAAGACCACGGTCGCCCGCATCCTGGGCCGGGTGTTCTACGCGCTCGGGCTGCTCGGCGGCGATCATCTCGTGGAGGCCCAGCGCTCCGACCTGGTGGGCGAGTTCCTCGGCCAGACCGCCGTGAAGGCCAACGAGCTGATCGATTCGGCACTCGGCGGGGTGCTCTTCGTCGACGAGGCGTACAGCCTCTCCAACTCCGGTTACAGCAAGGGCGACGCGTACGGTGACGAGGCACTGCAGGTCCTCCTCAAGAGGGCCGAGGACAACCGGGACCATCTCGTCGTCATCCTGGCGGGCTACCCCGAGGGCATGGACCGGCTGCTGTCCACCAATCCGGGCCTCTCCTCCCGCTTCACCACGCGGGTCGACTTCCCGAGCTACCGCCCGCCGGAACTCACCGCGATAGGCGAGGTGCTGGCGGCCGAGAACGGCGACAGATGGGACGAGGAGTCCCTGGAGGAGCTGCGCAGCATCAGCGGCCACGTGGTCGAGCAGGGCTGGATCGACGAGCTGGGCAACGGCCGTTTCCTGCGCACGCTGTACGAGAAGAGCTGCGCCTACCGGGACCTGCGGCTCTCCGGGTACTCGGTGGCGCCGGCCCGGGACGATCTGTCGACCCTGCGGCTCGCCGACCTGATGCAGGCGTACGGCGAGGTGCTGTCCGGGCGGGGCCCGGTGGACCGGGGGACGCAGGAGCCGGGGGCGCGATGAGGCGCCGGGGCCGCGGTGAGGCGCAGGGGTCGCTATGAGGCGCCGGGGCCGGGGCCGCGATGAGGCGCCGGGAGGCACCGGGGCCGGGGCGTGGTGAGGCGCCGGGGGCGCGATGAGGCGCCGGGGCCGGGGTGAGGCGCCGGGGCCGGGGGCGCGGTGAGACACCGGGGCCGCCGGTGAGACACCGGAGCCGCCGGTGAGACACCGGAGCCGCCGGTGAGACACCGGAGCCGCCGGGCGAGGCCGTGGCCCGCCCGGCGGCTGCCGTCGCGGCTCAGCCGAGCGGGGCCATGGCCTTCGGCACCTCCGCCGGACGGCGGGCCACCGAGACGCGGTGCGCCGGGTCGCGCACCTCTCCCACGAGCATCTCCAGGACGTCCTCCATGGCGACGAGGCCGAGCACCCTGCCCGAGGCGTCGGCGACCTGTGCCAGATGCGTCGCCGCGCGCCGCATCACGGTCAGGGCGTCGTCCAGCGGGAGCTCCGCCCGTACGGTCGCCATCGGGCGCCAGACGTGCTGCGGAACGGCCCGTTCGCCGTCCTCCAGCTCCAGGACGTCCTTGACGTGGAGGTAGCCCATGAAGGGGCCGCCGCCCTCCGCGCAGACGGGGAAGCGTGAGTAGCCGGTCCGTACGGTCAGCTCCTCGATCCGGCGCGGGGTGACGGACGGGTCGACCGTCACCAGGGCCGCCCGGTCGAGCAGCACGTCGGTGACGGGCCTGCTGCCCAGCTCCAGCGCGTCCTCCAGGCGTTCCTGCGCCTCCGGTTCCAGCAGTCCGGCCTGCCCGGAGTCCTCGACCAGCCGGTTCAGCTGCTCGCTGGTGAAGACGGCCTCGACCTCGTCCTTCGGTTCGACGCCGAAGAGCCGGAGCACCAGCCGGGCGCAGGCGCCGAGCGCCGCGGTGACCGGCCGGCAGATCCGGGCGAAGCCGACCAGGCCGGGGCTGAGCCACAGGGCGGTCTTCCCGGGCGCGGCCATCGCCAGGTTCTTCGGGACCATCTCGCCGATGACGAGGTGGAGGAAGACCACGAGGACGAGGGCCAGGGCGTAGCCCAGGGGGTGGATCAGCGCCTCCGGCAGGTGCACGGCGTGGAAGACCGGCTCCAGCAGGTGGGCGACGGTCGGCTCGGCCACGGCGCCGAGGGTCAGGGAGCAGACGGTGATGCCGAACTGTGCGGCGGCCATCATCTGCGGCAGGTTCTCCAGGCCGTACAGGACCTGTGCGGCCCGGCCGGATCCCTTCGCGGCGAGGGGTTCCACCTGGCTGCGGCGTACGGAGACGAGGGCGAACTCGGCGCCGACGAAGAAGCCGTTCGCCAGCACGAGGAACCCGGCCAGGAGGAGCTGTACGACGCTCATCGCACGGCCTCCAGCAGTTCCTGGGTGAGTTCGGCCGCCTCGGGCCGGGGTCCGGCCGGCACGGGCCGCGCGAGGTCGGCCAGGCGGACGAAGCGGACCTGTTCGGCGCGGTAGTGGCCGACCTGGCGGACGAGGACCCGCCAGCCGGGCAGTTCGGCCCGGTCGCCGGGGGCGGGGATGCGGCCCAGCAGGTCGGCGACCAGTCCGGCCACGGTCTCGTACGGCCCCTCGGGTACCTCGAGGCCTATGCGGCGCAGGGTCAGCACCCTGCAGCTGCCCTCCACGTCCCAGCCGGGCCGTCCGTCGTCGGCGACCACGGGGGTCAGGTCGGGGCGGTCGGCGCCTTCCGCGTCATGCTCGTCGCGGACCTCGCCGACGAGCTCCTCGATGATGTCCTCGAGGGTGACGACGCCGGCGGTGCCTCCGTACTCGTCGACCACCACGGCTATCGGCTGCTCGTCGCGGAGCCTCTGGAGCAGCTGTTCGACGGGCAGCGTCTCCGGTACCAGGAGCGGCGGCACGGCGATGCGGCCGGCCGGGGTGCGCAGCCGGTCCTGGGCGGGGACGGCGAGGGCGTCCTTGAGGTGGACCATCCCGACGACCTCGTCGATGCGCTCGCGGTAGACCGGGAAGCGGGAGAGCCCGGTGGCGCGGGTGAGGTTGAGGACGTCCGCCGCGGTCGCGGACGACTGCAGCGCGCTGACCCTCACCCGGGGCGTCATGACGTGCTGGGCGGTGAGACCGGCCAGCGACAGCGTCCGTACGAAGAGGTCGGCGGTGTCCTGTTCCAGGGTGCCGGCCTCGGCCGAGTGCCGGGCCAGCGAGACGAGTTCACCGGGGGTCCGGGCGGACGCCAGCTCGTCGGTGGGTTCGACGCCCAGCAGCCGTACCAGCCGGTTGGCCACCGTGTTCAGCACGGTGATCACGGGGCGCAGGACGGAGGAGAAGAGGTGCTGGGGGCCGGCCACGAACCGGGCGACCTGGAGCGGCCGGGAGACCGCCCAGTTCTTCGGTACGAGTTCCCCGATCACCATCTGGACGGCGGAGGCGAGCAGCATGCCGGTCACGACGCTCACCCCGGAGACGACCCCTCGGGGCAGGCCCGTGGCGGTGAGCGGTCCGGCCAGCAGCCGGGCGAGCGCGGGTTCGGCGAGCATGCCCACGACCAATGAGGTGATGGTGATGCCCAGCTGGGTGCCGGAGAGCTGGAAGGAGAGTTCGCGCAGGGAGGCGACGACGGTGCCCGCCCGGCGGTCGCCCTCGGCGGCCGCGCGTTCGGCGTCCGGCCGTTCCACCGTGACGAGCCCGAATTCGGCCGCCACGAAGAAGCCGTTGGCGAGGATGAGAAGGAATGCCGCGGTGAGCAGCAACAGGGGGGTGATCATGCCGCCGCCTCCGGGGGGAGGGCGGCGCGGGTACTACCGGACGATCCGTCCATTGCTGGAGGGAGTCACTCCTTGGGTCGCAGGAAAGCCCCGCGGGCCTCGTGGCCTCCGGTGCGGGGCGGGGCGCGCGCGGGGCGCCGCCGCCCTCCAGAGTAATCAAGAAGGGGCCGTGCGGGGCAGGGGGCTCAGCCGTTCTCCGTGCTCCCGTTCACTCCGCTGCCGTGGAATTCGGCGAGCGCGCGGAGTGTACGGGCGTCACGGATGGCGTGTTCCTTGGCGATTCCGGGCTGGATACCGAGGGCGGGCAGGCTGGTGCCGTCGCTGAGGTCGAGAAAGACCCAGGGGTCGCCGGCGCGCAGGTTGACGCGCAGGATCTCCGCCCAGGCCAGCCGGCGCGTACGGGTGATGTTGACGACGGTGACCCCGGCCTCGTCCGCGACGATGCGGGCCCTGCTGAGCAGGGCGAGCACACCGGAGAAGAGCAGGGCGACGAAGATGAAGCTGGTCCGCTCCCCCGGGCTCAGCTGCTCCAGTATCAGCGCGATCGCGGTGATGACGACGAACATCGCCGCCCCGACGGTGAGCAGGACCAGCCGGCTGCGGGTGGGCCTGAAGGTGGCCGGAAGCGCGGGGAGTCCGGGGGGCCGGGGCGCGGGGGCGGACATGCTGTCGTCCTTCGGTGTGCTGTGGTCCCCGCCGCCCCCGGGGGCGGCGGGTGCGGACCGGGCGGGGCTGTCAGAGACGGCAGGCGTGGATGGCCGTCGTGAGGATGGCGCGGGCTCCGAGCTCGTACAGGTCGTCCATGATCCGCTGGGCCTCCTTGGCGGCGACCATGGAGCGGACGGCGACCCAGCCCTCGTGGTGCAGGGGGGAGATGGTCGGCGACTCCAGGCCCGGGGTGAGGGCCACGGCACGCTCCAGGTGCTCGACGCGGCAGTCGTAGTCCATCATCACGTAGCTGCGGGCGACGAGGACGCCCTGCAGGCGGCGCAGGAACTGCTGCACCTTGGGCTCGTCGGCCGGGGCTCCCTTGCGGCGGATCACGACGGCTTCCGAGGTCATGATCGGTTCGCCGATGACCTCCAGTCCGGCGTTGCGCAGGCTGGTGCCGGTCTCGACGACGTCGGCGATGACCTGGGCGACGCCGAGCTCGACGGCCGTCTCGACCGCGCCGTCGAGGTGGACGACGGAGGCGTCGACGCCGACGTCGGCGAGGTGCTTGGCGACGATGCCCTCGTAGGAGGTGGCGATCGTCATGCCGCCGAAGTCCTGGGGACCGTCGGCCGTGCCGGGCTTGGTGGCGTAGCGGAAGGTGGAGCGTGCGAAGCCGAGCTGGAGGATCTCCTCGGCCTCGGCGCCGGAGTCCAGCAGCAGGTCGCGGCCGGTGATGCCGATGTCGAGCCGGCCGGAGCTCACGTAGATCGCGATGTCGCGCGGCCGGAGGTAGAAGAACTCGACCTCGTTGGCGGGGTCGACGAGGACGAGCTCCTTCGACTCCTTGCGCTGCTGGTAGCCGGCCTCATGGAGCATCGCCATCGCAGGCCCGGAGAGTGAACCCTTGTTGGGGACGGCGATGCGCAGCATAGGGCGGTGTCCTTTGTGCGGAGTGATGTGCGGGAACGTGCGGAATCCGGCCCGGGAGGGGCCGCGGTGCGGATACCGGAGGCTCAGAGGTGGGCGTAGACGTCGTCGAGGGAGATGCCGCGGGCGACCATCATCACCTGGACGTGGTAGAGCAGCTGCGAGATCTCCTCGGCGGCGGCTTCCTTGCCCTCGTACTCGGCGGCCATCCAGACCTCGGCGGCCTCCTCGACGACCTTCTTGCCGATGGCATGCACGCCCTTGTCCACCAGTTCGGCGGTGCGGGAGGTGGAGGGGTCGCCGTCGGCGGCCTTGAGCTGGAGCTCGGCGAAGAGCTCTTCGAAGGTTTTGTTCGCCATGATGGTCCTTAGAATACGGGGTCCCGGGCCGCCGCTCAGCGCCAGGGTTCGCTGACGGTGCGCAGGGTGGCGGCGGTGGCGACGGCCGCGGTGACCGCTTCGTGCCCCTTGTCCTCGTGGGACCCCTCGAGCCCGGCCCGGTCCAGTGCCTGCTCCTCGGTGTCACAGGTGAGGACGCCGAAGCCGACGGGGACTCCGGTGTCGACGGTGACCTGGGTGAGGCCGCTGGTGACGCCCTGGGACACGTACTCGAAGTGCGGGGTGCCGCCGCGGATGATCACGCCGAGGGCGACGATCGCGTCGTACCCGCGGCCGGCGAGGACCTTGGCGACCACCGGGAGCTCGAAGCTGCCGGGGACCCTGAGCAGCGTCGGCTCGTCGATGCCCAGGTCGTGCAGGGCGCGCAGCGCGCCGTCGACGAGGCCGTCCATGACCTTCTCGTGCCACTGGGCCGCGATGACGGCCACCCGCAGGTCACCGCAGTTGCGTACGGACAGTTCGGGTGCGCCCTTGCCGCTCATGTCTCTCCTGGTGTCTCGTCGATGAGTGTCGCGCCGGTGAGGTGTGTCGCCGGTGGGTCGTTCCGCCGGTGGTCACTGGTTGCCGCAGGTCGACGCGGTGGTGGCGTCGAGCCAGGGCAGGTCGTGGCCCATGCGGTCGCGCTTGGTGCGCAGGTAGCGGAGGTTGTGCTCGCCGGCCTGGACGGGCATGGGTTCGCGTCCGGTGATCCCGAGGCCGTACCGGACGAGGGCGGCCGTCTTCTCCGGGTTGTTGGTCATCAGCCGGAGGGTGCGGACGCCGAGGTCGCCGAGGATCCGGGCGCCGGCCGCGTAGTCCCGCGCGTCGGCGGGCAGGCCGAGTTCGAGGTTGGCGTCGAGGGTGTCGGCCCCGCGCTCCTGGAGCTCGTACGCCCGCAGTTTGGACAGCAGCCCGATGCCGCGCCCCTCGTGGCCGCGCAGGTAGACGATGACGCCGCGGCCCTCCGCCGTGACGCGTTCCATGGAGGCGTGCAGCTGCGGTCCGCAGTCGCAGCGCTGGGACTGGAAGATGTCGCCGGTCAGGCACTCGGAGTGGACGCGTACGAGGACGTCCTCGCCGTCGCCGATGTCGCCGTGGACGAGCGCGACGTGTTCGACGCCGTCGACGGTGGAGCGGTAGCCGTACGCGGTGAACAGGCCGAAGGCGGTGGGGAGTCGGACCTCGGCCTCCCGGCGGACGGTCGGCTCGGCGCTGCGCCGGTAGGCGATGAGGTCCTCGATGGAGATGATCGTGAGGCCGTGCTTGCGGGCGAAGGGGACGAGTTCGGGCAGGCGCAGCATCACGCCGTCCTCGCCCGCGATCTCGACGATGGCGCCGGCCGGGCGCAGTCCGGCGAGCCGGGCCAGGTCGACGGCTGCCTCGGTGTGGCCGTTGCGGACGAGGACGCCGCCCGTGCGGGCGCGGAGCGGGAAGACGTGGCCGGGGCGCACGAAGTCACCGGGGCCCGCGACACCGCCCGCCAGCATCCGCAGGGTGGTGGCCCGGTCGGCGGCGGAGATGCCGGTGGTCACCCCGTGGGCGGCCGAGGCGTCCACGGAGACGGTGAAGGCGGTCTTCATCGACTCGGTGTTGTGCTCGACCATCTGCGGGAGCTGGAGGCGGTTGAGCTCGTCGTCCTCCATGGGGGCGCAGATCAGGCCGCGGCACTCGCTCATCATGAAGGCGACGATCTCGGGGGTGGCCTTCTCGGCGGCGATGACGAGGTCGCCCTCGTTCTCCCGGTCCTCGTCGTCGACGACGACGACGGGCCGTCCGGCGGCGATGTCCCTGATCGCCTGCTCGACGGGGTCGAGGGAGAGGTCCTCGGAGGCGAGGCCGTGCAACCAGCTGGGCTGGGCAGTCATGCCGTGGCTCCTTCCAGAGCGGGTGTCCGGGTACGCAGCCACCAGTCGCGCATGCCCCACAGGACGAGGGCGCCGTAGACGACGTAGATGAGACCGGAGAAGGCGAGCCCGCTGTGGAAGTTGAGCGGGACGCCGACGACGTCGACGAGCAGCCAGGCGAACCAGAACTCGACCATGCCGCGGGCCTGGGCGAGCATCGCCACGAGCGTGCCGGCGAAGATGTACGCGTCCGCCCAGGGGCTCCAGGAGAGCGACGGGAAGGCGGTGAACAGGCCGCCCACGGCGAGGGTGCCGAGCGCGGCGCCGCCCACCAGGTACGCCCGTTCGCGCCAGGTGGCGAAGCGTACGGCGATGGAGCCGTCCTGGGCCCGCTGCCTGCCGCGGGTCCACTGCTGCCAGCCCCACACGGCGACGGCGACGACGATCAGCTGCTTGCCGACGCTGCCCGCCTGCTGCACGGAGACGTTGGCGGCGATGAGGACGAGGCCGGACAGGAGCTGGGCGGGCCAGGTCCACACGGAGCGCAGCCAGCCGAGGGCCAGGGCGATCAGGCCGACGGTGTTGCCGATCATGTCCGACCAGATGATGTGCTGCCCGAAGGCGGTGAAGGCCTCCGCGTTCAGCCAGTCGAGGGTGCTCATGCGACCGGCTCCCCGGGCTCTGCGGCGGAGGCCGCCGGGCTCGAGGACGCGGCAGTCGCGGTCCCGGCGTCCGGGACCGGGGCCGCGGCGGCCGGTGTGCCGGCGTTCGGGCCGAGCAGCCGCTCGACGTACTTCGCGAGCACGTCCACCTCGAGGTTGACGGGGTCGCCGGGCTGCTTGATGCCGAGCGTCGTCAGCGCGAGGGTGGTCGGGATGAGGCTGATGGTGAAGTGGTCGGGCCCGGCGTCGACGACGGTCAGGCTCACGCCGTCCACGGTGATCGATCCCTTCTCCACCACGTAGCGGGTCAGCTCCGCGGGGAGGGAGATCTTCACGATCTCCCAGTTCTCGGAGACCGTGCGCGCGAGGATGCGGCCCGTGCCGTCCACGTGCCCCTGGACGATGTGCCCGCCGAGCCGCCCGCCGAGCGCCATGGGCCGCTCCAGGTTGACCCGGGAGCCGGTCTCCAGCGCGCCGAGGCTGGAGCGCTTCAGCGTCTCGGCCATCACGTCGGCGGTGAACTCGTGGTCGCCGAGGTCCACGACGGTGAGGCAGACGCCGTTGACGGCGATGGAGTCACCGTGCTTGGCACCTTCGGTGACCACGGGGCCGCGCAGGCGGAAGCGGGAGGCGTCGCCGAGTTTCTCGACGGCGGTGACCTCACCCAGTTCTTCGACGATTCCGGTGAACACTCAGTTTCCCTTCCGAGGAGGAACGGGGACGGCGGTGATGCGCAGATCCGGGCCGAAACGGGCGGTCTCGGTCACATCCAGGCGCAACGCCTGCGAGAGGGTGGAGATTCCGGCGTCGGCCAGGGCCGCGGGGCCCGCACCGAGAAGGACCGGGGCGAGGTAGCCGACGACGGTGTCGACCACTCCCGCGGCGACGAAGGAGCCGGCCAGGACCGGGCCGCCTTCGAGGAGTACGGAGCGGACGCCGCGCGTGTGCAGGGCGGCGAGCAGGGCGGTGATGTCCAGTCCGGGGCCGGTGGCGGCGCGCGGGAGCCGCAGCACCGCGTCCTCGGGGAGGTGCGCGGTGTCCGCGTCCTGCGCGACGGCGATCAGCGTGGGCGCGGTGCCGTCCAGGACCCGGGCCCCGGGCCGGACGGCGGTGGCGGCGGTGTCGACGACGACCCGCAGCGGCTGTACGGCGCCCTCGACGCCGCGTACCCCCAGCTGCGGGTCGTCTGCGCGGGCGGTGCCGGAGCCGACCACGACGGCGTCCGCCTCGGCGCGCAGCCGGTGCACGTCGGCCCGGGACTCGGGCGAGGTGATCCAGCGGCTCGTGGCGTCGGCGGCGGCGATACGGCCGTCGAGGGTGGCCGCGTACTTCCACCGGACGTAGGGGCGGCCCAGCCGTACGGAGGTGAGCCACGCGGTGTTCCCGGCCTCCGCCTCGTCGGCGAGGAGGCCCTGCTCGACCTGGACACCTGCGGCACGCAGCGTCTCCGCGCCCCCTGTGGCCTGCGGATTCGGGTCGGCGACCGCGTACACGACACGGCGGACACCGGCGTCCAGGAGCGCCTGGGCGCAGGGGCCGGTGCGGCCCGTGTGGTTGCAGGGTTCGAGGGTGACGTAGGCGGTGCCCCCGCGGGCGGCTTCGCCCGCCTCGCGCAGCGCGTGGACCTCCGCGTGCGGCCCTCCGGCGCGCCGGTGGTAGCCCTCGCCGGCCTGCTGCCCGGCGGCGTCGAGGACGACACAGCCGACGACCGGGTTGGGGCTGGTGGCGCCGAGTCCGCGGGCCGCGAGCGTGACAGCTCGCCGCATGGCGGTGATGTCGGCTGCGGTTCCCACCGGGTCCTCCTGCCTCTTCGGGCACGGACTCCGGGGCCTGTCGATGACGACAGATGAAGCGGAACGCAACGGGGGACGCCGAAACCGAAGACACGGATGCGCCTGTTCCGGGACGATCTCCCGGAACGCATCCGCCGACGGCGGCGTACCCGAAACGGCCCGCCGCGCACTGCCTCCCATCCGGACTTTAACCGTCGGTCCAGGAATCCCACCTGGTCAACCGGCCGCTGGATGCGGACGGGTCGCGGACTATAACCGCCGGTTCGGAATTGCACCGACCCCGGAGTGCGCTGCTACTGGTACATCACTCATTGTGCCACGGCCGCCCCTGGGCCAAACGGGTGCCTGCTGTGGAGCGGCTCACAGGGCCGGCGCCGCGACCGTGTCCGGGCCCATCCGCCGGCAAATGGTCCAGACCTATTGACTCACTGGTCTAGTCCTCTTAATCTCTGCGTCACCTCCGAGGAACGCCTGCCGGGTGTGCGCACACCCGGGTCCCGCGCAGATCCCCCTTTGCCAGTCGTGTCAGCCGACCTCCCCAGGAGGAACCACACATGCTGTCCCCCACCCGCGCGAGAGCCACCCTGCTCGCAGCCGGCGCAGCCGTCGCCGGACTGCTGCTGGGCTCGCTCACCGCGGCTCCCTCGGCCGCCGCCGCCGATCAGGAGTCCTGCCGGCCCGACGGGCTCTACCGGACCCCCGGTGTCGACGTGCCGTACTGCTCGGTCTACGACTCCGAGGGCCGCGAGAAGATGGGAGCCGACCACCAGCGGCGTGTCATCGGATACTTCACCAACTGGCGGACCGGCAAGGACGGAACGCCGTCCTACCTCGTCCCGGACATCCCCTGGGACAAGGTCACCCATCTGAATTACGCGTTCGCGCACGTCGACGGTGACAACAAGATCTCCGTGGGCGGCGACGGCCCGCAGAACGCCTCCACGGGAATGACCTGGCCCGGTGTGACGGGCGCCGAGATGGACCCCGGTCTCCCCTACAAGGGCCACTTCAACCTGCTCAACAAGTTCAAGAAGCAGCATCCGGCCGTGAAGACCCTGGTCTCGGTGGGCGGCTGGGCCGAGACCGGCGGTTACTTCGACGACAAGGGCACCCGGGTGGACTCGGGCGGCTTCTACTCGATGGCCACGAACGCCGACGGCTCGGTCAACCAGAAGGGCATCGACACCTTCGCCGACTCCACCGTCGCGTTCCTCAAGAAGTACGGCTTCGACGGGGTCGACATCGACTACGAGTACCCGACGACGATGAAGGACGCCGGCAACCCGCTCGACCACACCCTGGCCAACGCCCGCCGGGCAGGCCTCGTCAAGGGCTACGGCGCGCTGATGAAGACGCTGCGCGAGAAGCTGGACCGCGCGTCCGCCGCCGACGGCAGGCACTACCTGCTGACCGTCGCGGCCCCCTCCTCCGGCTATCTGCTGCGCGGCATGGAGACCTTCCAGGTCCAGAAGTACCTGGACTACGTCAACATCATGTCCTACGACCTGCACGGCGCCTGGAACGAGTACGTCGGCCCGAACGCCTCGCTCCACGACGACGGCAAGGACGCCGAACTGGCCCAGGCGGGCGTCTACTCGACGTCCCAGTACGGCGGGACCGGCTACCTCAACACCGACTGGGCCTACCACTACTTCCGCGGTTCCATGCCGCCCGGCCGGATCAACATCGGGCTGCCGTACTACACCCGCGGCTTCAAGAACGTGCAGGGTGGCACGAACGGGCTGTGGGGCAGGGCGGCCACCACCGACTGCCCTGCGGGCGCCGGGCTGACGAAGTGCGGTGACGGTGCCGTCGGCATCGACAACCTCTGGCACGACCTGGACACGAACGGCAAGGAGTCCCCGGCCGGCTCCAACCCGATGTGGCACGCGAAGAACCTGGAGAAGGGGGTCGTCGGCGACTACGTCACACGGTACGGCTTCCCGGCCGGCACCCGGCTGACCGGCACCTACACCCGCAACTACGACGCGACGCTGGTCGCGCCCTGGCTGTGGAACGCCGAGAAGAAGGTCTTCCTGTCCACCGAGGACGAGCAGTCGGTGGCCGCCAAGGCCGACTACGTCGTCGACAAGGGCATCGGCGGAACGATGATCTGGGAGCTCGCCGGCGACTACGGCTGGAACGCCGCCAAGGGCCAGTACGAACCGGGCTCCACCCTGACGTCCGCGATGTACGAGAAGTTCAGGTCGGCCACCCCGTACGGTGCGACCCGGTCGACCGTCGACCTGCCGGCCAAGGCCCTGGACATCGACGTGTCGTTCGAGCAGTTCCCCCTCGGCGACTCCAACTACCCGATCAGTCCGAAGCTGAAGATCACCAACAACACGACGGCGACACTGCCGGGCGGCACGGAGTTCCGGTTCGACTACGCGACCTCCGCCCCGGCCAACGCCAAGGACCAGTCGGGTTTCGGCACCACCGTCATCCGCAGTGACCACACGGCGGCGAACAACATCGGCGGCCTCAAGGGTGACTACAACCGGGTGTCGCTGAAGCTGCCGGCCTGGCAGACGCTGGCCCCGGGCGCCTCGGTACAGCTGGACTTCGTCTACTACCTGCCGACCTCGACGCCGTCCAACTGGACGGTGACCTTCGGCGGGGCCACGTACTCCCTCGCCGGAGACCTGGCACGCGGCACCACCGTCGTCCAGCCGGGCACCGGGACGGGAACCGGCCCCACCCCGACGCCGACGCCGACACCGACACCGACACCCGGAACCTGCGCGGCGGCGGCCTGGAGCGCGTCGGCGGAGTACGGGGCGGGGGCGACCGTGAGCTACGGCACGCACACGTGGAAGGCGAAGTGGTGGACCAAGGGCGAGACGCCCGGTTCCACCGGTGAGTGGGGCGTCTGGCAGGACCTCGGGACCTGCTGAACCCCCCGGCACACGACCGCCCGGCGGCGAACTGCACCACCGCCGCCGGGCTCACCGCTGCCCGGCCGGACCCACGGCCGCCGGCCCGGGGTGCCCGTTGCGGGGCCGGCTGACGGACCGGCGCCTGGGCCGGCGCCTGGGTCGGGGTTCGATCAGTGGGGCACAGTGAGGGCATGACCACGTACCAGACGATGCCGTTCCACCTTGAGACCGAGCGGCTGATACTGCGGCCATGGGTCGAGTCGGACGCCGCCGAGTTCTGCGCCCTCCTCTCCGAACGCGGCAAGGGGACCCCCACGGTCGAGCACATCCGGACGTCCATCGTGGAGCTGCTCGCCGCGACGGAGACCACGGGGATAGCCCTCTTGCCCGTCCAGCGCCGTGACGAAGGCGACTTCATCGGCTACTGCGGGCTGATCATCGGCCGCTCCACCGTGGAAGAGCCGGAAATCGCGTACGAGTTGTTCCAGCGCGCGCATGGGCGTGGCTACGCCACCGAGGCCGCCGGCGCGGTGCTCGATGCTGCTGTCGCAACCGGGCGTAGACGGCTCTGGTCGACCGTCGGCGCGTGGAACACACCGTCGCTCCGTGTCCTCGAGAAGCTCGGGTTCGAGCGGGATCACGTTTCCACGGAGGACAACGGTGAAGTGGTCTGGCTCACACGTGCGTTGCCGTGACCAGGTGTGCGTGAGCGATGCACGCCGGGGGCGCGATGTGGAGTCCGGTGACGTCCGGCCGACGCACGGCCTTCCCGCCGTCCGGCGGCGGACCTGCGTCCGCCGCCGGACGTCGGAGCGGATCGCCGAGCCGCACGGGTCGAGTTCCGCCAGACATCGGTCGTGGGCGGTGCTTCCCACCTGTCCGCCTCGGCCGGGATCGGCCGCTCAGCCGACACGCTTCCACTCCTGGCAGCGGGTGGACTTGAAGACCTCGCCCTTGTCGACGGTCACCCGGCCGCTGCCGTCCAGGTTGTCGTTGGCGATGATCGCGTCGAACTCGCCGCTGGCGTTTCTCGCCCGCTCCCAGTAGCAGCCGAAGCTCCCCTCGGGCCCGGACGTCCTGTAGGTTCCCGCCTTCATGTCCTCACCCACCAGGTACTCGCCGTCCCCTTCGACGGTGGTGGGCGGCCCCTTGGGCTTCGGCTGCTTGGGCGGCGGAGCCGTGACCGTCGCGGTCTTCGTCACGGTGACCTTCGGCCCCGGCACTTCGACCTCCTTGGTGACGGTCACCTTCGGAGCGGGGCCCGCGGAGTCCGTGGCCTGGGCCTGGTCGTCCGAGACGCCGATCCCGACGCCGAGGAAGAGGGCGACGAGGCCGACCGCCCCGTGGGTGAGCCACCTCGTGCCCTGAGACGGCTTCGCAGGCGGGGGCGTGAACCCGCCCGGGTACGGACCGTGCGGCGGCGGGACGGGCCGGGTCGGGTACGCGCCGGAGGAGGGGGCGTCGGCGGGACGGGGCGTGCCGGGCTGCTGCGGGCTGTCGGAATGCATCGTGCGGGCTCCTGGTCGTCGTGATCGGGCGTCAGTGGTCGGGTGCCGGTGATCCGCCGTCGGCGGGTCGGGGCGGGAGCGGTCACTGTCCCCGGATGCGCCGCCCTGCCTCCGTGCCCGGGTAGAGGAGGGCGTCGGCGACCCGGCCGCCGGAGTCCTTCACGCCGCCGCTGAAGTTGAGCCGCCCGGTCGCCCCGGCCTTGGCCGCCACGCCGTCCCAGTAGCGCGCTTCGCGCTCCCACCGGACCTCGGCGAGGAGCCGTTGCAGCGCCTCGGTGCTCAGTGCGCTCGCGGGGTCGGCCCACGGGGTCGTGTGGTGGACGGCGATCCCGAGCCCGGCGAGCACGGCGGGTGCGGTGAGGGCGCTGCGCGAGACGAAGTGGGAGCTGTGCTCGGAGATGAGCCGGGCGAGCAACGGCACGACGTACCCCTCGACCCGATCGGCGTCGGCCCCGGCGGGCAGCTCGTCCTCCTGGACGGTCTCCGCGGAACGGGACAGCCCGGTGCGGCCGTAGACGGCCGTGATGACGAGGGCCCGGAGAGCGGAGAGCGTGATGACCTCGGGGTCGGACTTGCCGACCTGGCGCTTGGTGGCATTGACGAGCTTGGTGAACGGTACGAGCTTGCCGTCCACGTCCACCTTGACGGCCTCGGCGACCCGGTGGGCGAGGCGGGTGGCGAAGTCCCGCTGGTCCATGGACATGGCCAGGTTCTTCGCGACGGCGACGCCCTGGACGTTGCGGTCGTAGAAGATCTGCCGCGCGTCGGCCACGCTGAGATCCACGTACAGCTCGAACGGCACACGGATCGACGCGAGTTCGGTGTAGCTGAGCCCGAAGTGCTCGGGGTCGTCGTACAGCTCGTGCCAGGCGGTCGTCTGGGTCTCCCCGTCGATGGCGACGACCGCGGTGCCGGGCGTGATGGTCAGGGTCCGCAGTCCGGTGCCGGGCAGCAGTTCGTCGCTGAGCGCGGCGAGCGGTCCGGCGTGCCAGAAGGTGATCGGCGGCGTGGACCAGCCGGCGCCCAGCTCACCCTTGACCCCGTCGGCGATGTACTCGGCGTACGAGCCGACGTTCTTCCCCTTCTGCGTGGACTTCAGCGCCCGCTGCACGAGCGAGCGCAGTTCGGCGTGGCGGCGTACGGCGCCGGAGGCGGCCTTGAGCGTCTTCGTGTCCTCCTCGCGGCGCGGAGAGGGGACGAGCTGGACGAGCGTCGGGACGGACATGGTCCCGATCACGGCGTCCGCCCGGAACGGCATGACGGTGAGCTGGGTGCCTTCGACGACAGCGGTAGGCATGGTGATGCGCATGGCGATTCCCCCCACGGGATCGGCGAGTTACCCGGACCCCCCTCGGGCCGAGCCGCTTCACTTGGAAGCAACACCAGAGAAGCATCGCCGTGAAAGCATTGTCAAACACCTTGACGCGTTTGACCGACGGTGTAAGTTGTGAGCTGTCAGCTACCGAGAGGCCCAGGACTCCCGCCATGCCCCAGCCACCCGCCCAGGTGACCGCCGCCGAGATCTCACGCATCGCCGGGGTCACGCGCGCCACCGTCAGCAACTGGCGCCGACGGCACGACGACTTCCCGGCGCCCTCCGGGGGCACCGACTCCAGCCCGCTGTACGACCTGGTGCACGTGCGGAGGTGGCTCGGTGCCCGGGGCCACGCCTCGACCGCCGACCCCGCGGAGGAGCTGCGCACCACGCTGCGCCTGCATCCCGGGGGTGGTGCAGTGACCGGCGCCCTGCTCCCCCTGGTGCTGGCAACGGCCCGGCGCACTCCCGAGGAGCGCACCGCGCTGGCCGGCCTGTCCGACGCCGAACTCACCGCCCGCGCCGGCAGCGCGGTGGCCGACCTCGCGGAGCTGGTGCCCGGCGCGGAGGCCGTCCGCTTCGCGGCCCCTGACGCCGATGTCCTGCGGGCGCTGCTGCGCTGCGTACAGGACGACGCGAGCGGCGAGGCGGCGCTGGCCGTGCTGGCGGAACGGGAGCTGGAGGACAGTGCCGCGAGCGGCACCTACCGCACCCCGGTGCAGCTGGCCGACCTCGTCGCCCGCCTGGTCCCCGGTCCGTGCGAGCGGGTCCTGGACCCCGCGTGCGGCAGCGGCTCCCTGCTCGCGGCCGCCGCCCGGCGGGGTGCGACCGTGCTGTACGGCCAGGACAGCGTCCCCGTGCAGGCGCAGCGCAGCGCGGTGAGCCTGCTGCTGGCCGCCCCGGACGCGGAGATCGCTGTCCGTACGGGCGACAGCCTCCGCTCCGACGCGTTCGGCGGGGTCACCGTCGACGCGGTCCTGTCCAACCCGCCCTACGGCGACCGCGAGTGGGGCCACGACGAGCTGGCGTACGACGCCCGCTGGGCCTACGGCGTTCCGCCGCGCGCCGAGTCCGAGCTGGCCTGGGTCCAGCACGCCCTGGCCCACCTGGTGCCCGGCGGCCACGCGGTCCTGCTCCTCCCTCCGGCCACCGCCTCCCGCGCCTCCGGCCGCCGGGTCCGCATGGAGCTGGTCCGCAGCGGCGCCCTGCGCGCGGTGGTGGCACTGCCTCCCGGGGCGGCGACTCCCTTCCACGTGGGGCTGCAGATCTGGGTGCTGCGCCGCCCCGAACCGGCCGGCCCCGCGCATACGTCGGTCCTGTTCGTCGACACGTCGGAGGCGGCGGCCGACACGGGCACCCGGACGGGCGGCACGGCCTCCGGCACACGCGGCGGCCGCACCCCGCTGAACTGGACAGCTCTGACGGAGACGGCCCTCACCCAGTGGTCGGCCTTCGCGAAGGACCCGGACGCGTACGCCGACGAGCCGGGCACCGCACGCGCGGTCCCCGTGGTCGACCTCCTGGACGACGTGGTGGACCTCTCCCCCGCCCGTCATGTACGCGCCTCGCGCAAGGACATCGCCCCGACGGAGCTGGCCAGGGAGGCCGACGAGGTCCGCCGCCGGCTCGTCACCGGCGCCACGTCCCTGGGCAAGGCGGCCGGTTACACCGACTGGAGCCCGGCCGGCCCGGCCCCGCGCGAGTGGCGCACGGCCACGGCGTCGGACCTGGCGCGGGGCGGCGCGCTCACGTTGCTGCGGACGGCGCCGGACGCCCGGGAGTCCCAGGGTTCTGCGGACGGCGTGCCGGCGACGGCGGTACTCACCGGCACGGACATCGCGCGGGGCACGGCCCCTTCCGGCGACCCGGGAAGCCTGCGGGCGGACGCGGCGCCGGTGATCGCGGCGGGCGACGTGCTCGTACGTGCGGTCGCGGGCGGGGGCGGCGCGATGGCCCGGGTCGCGGACGACGCGGACGCCGGGGCACTGCTCGGCCCTCAGGTCCACCTGTTCCGGCCGGATCCGGCCCGCCTGGACCCGTGGTTCCTGGCGGGTTTCCTGGGGGCGGAGGAGAACGTCGCGGGCGCGTCGACGGGCAGCACGGTGCTTCACGTCAGCCCGGGCCGGCTGCGCGTACCGCTGCTGCCACTGGAGGAGCAGAGACGCTACGGCGAGGCGTTCCGCCGCGTGCACGCCCTGAGAGCCGAGGCCGCGCGCGCCACGGAGCTGGCCGAGGAGACGGCCCGGCTGCTGGTCGGCGGGCTGACGGGGGGCGGTCTGGTGCCGTCCGCCCCGGCAGCGGCCGCCAGCGGCGGCGGGGCATCCGCGGAATCGGCCTGAAGCAGCACCACGGCCTTCACGTCACCACCACACTTGTCAGGACCCGCCCCGGCAGGGCGGGGGGCTAGAGGAAAAGGAAACCGGGGAATCCCTTGAACAGCAGCAAGCACACGGAGCTGGCGAACCACGCCTGGTCCGTCGCCGACCTTCTGCGCGGCGACTACAAGCAGTCCGACTACGGAAAGGTCATCCTTCCGTTCACGGTGCTGCGCCGCCTGGAGTGCGTGTTGGAGCCGACGCGCGACAAGGTCGCGGAGACGGTCGCCCGCTTCGAGGGCCAGGAGCTGGACACGGACCACTTCCTGCGCCGAGCATCGGGGCACTCGTTCTACAACACGAGCAGCCTGACCCTGAAGAAGATCGCCGGGGACGCGGGCAACGCCGCCGCGAACCTTCAGGTGTACGTCGGCGCCTTCTCCCCCAACGCCCGCGAGGTCCTGGAGAAGTACGAGTTCGCCCAGCAGATCCGCAAGCTCGACAGCGCGAACCTGCTCTACCAGGTCATGGGGAAGTTCACGGACCTGGACCTGCGCCCGGAGATCGTGCCCAACCACAACATGGGCTACATCTTCGAGGAACTGATCCGGCGCTTCGCGGAGCAGTCCAACGAGACCGCGGGTGAGCACTTCACCCCGCGCGAAGTCATCAAGCTCATGGTCAACCTGCTGATCGCCCCGGACGGCGACGCGCTCAGCATCCCGGGCGTCGTGCGTACGGTGATGGACCCGGCCTGCGGCACGGGCGGCATGCTCAGCGCGGCCGAGGAGCACATCAAGGCGCACAACGAGGACGCCACGGTCGAGGTGTACGGCCAGGAGCTCAACCCGGAGTCCTGGGCGATCTGCCGGTCCGACCTGATGATCAAGGAGCAGGACCCGGAGAACATCGCCTTCGGCAACTCCTTCTCGGACGACGGCCACAAGCGGGAGAAGTTCGACTACCTGCTCGCCAACCCGCCGTTCGGCGTGGAGTGGAAGAAGGTCAAGGAGGACGTCGAGTACGAGCACAGGAACCTCGGCGACTCCGGCCGCTTCGGCGCGGGCCTGCCCCGCATCAACGACGGCTCGCTCCTCTTCCTCCAGCACATGATCTCGAAGATGAAGCCGGTGGACGTGCACGGCGGGGGCGGCTCGCGGATCGCCATCGTCTTCAACGGTTCCCCCCTCTTCACGGGTGCGGCCGGCTCGGGCGAGTCGGAGATCCGCCGCTGGATCCTGGAGAACGACTGGCTGGAGGCGATCGTCGCCCTGCCGGACCAGCTCTTCTACAACACGGGCATCTCCACCTACTTCTGGATCCTGACGAACCGCAAGGACGCCCAGCACAAGGGCAAGGTCGTCCTGCTGGACGCGCGCGACCAGTGGGTGAAGATGCGAAAGTCGCTGGGCGACAAGCGAAAGGAGCTGGGCGACGGCTCGGGCGGCAAGCCGAACCACATCGGCGACATCACCCGCCTGTACGGGGAAGCGGTGGCAGCCGCGGCGGACGCGGAGCACCCGATGCACGCCAAGGTGAAGGTTTTCGACAACACGGCGTTCGGCTACCAGCGGATCACGGTGGAGCGGCCGTTGAAGCTGCGGTTCGAGATGACGGAGGAGACGCTGGCGGCACTGCTCGCGTCGAAGCCTGTGCAGAAGTGGGCGGAGGAGCGCTTCCTGCCGCGCGAACCGGAGCTCGCGGCGAAGGCGAAGGCCCGCCGGAAGCTGACGGACGAGGAGCAGGCGCAGTTCCAAAAACTGGCCGACGCCGAGGCGCAGGTGCTCAGGGACGCGTTGAGCCCGCTGCTGGGGAGCGAGTGGCCCACCAAGTCAGAAGCGCAGGTCGCGGTACGGAACGCCATGGCGGAAGCCGGCGTCCAGGGCCCGACGGGCGCGCCGTTCACGAAGGCGCTGCGGGACACGGTGGGGGTCCGGGACCCGGAGGGCGAGAAGCAGCTCCTCAAGGGCGGGGAGCCGGAGCCGGACAGTGAGCTGCGTGACTACGAGAACGTGCCGTTGAGCGAGGACGTGGAGGCCTACCTGAGGCGGGAGGTGCACCCGCACGTGCCGGACGCGTGGATTGACCACACGAAGACGAAGGTGGGGTACGAGATCCCGTTCACGCGGCACTTCTATGTGTACAAGCCGCCGCGGCCGTTGACGGAGATCGATGAGGAACTCAAGGCGCTTGAGGTCAGAATTCAGATGATCCTTAGGGAGGTTACCGGATGACTTGGCAAGAAACGCGCATGAAGTTCCTTTGCGTTGACTCGGGACAGTACGGACTGAACATCTCCGCCGACGAGTACACCACCTCTGGAACCAGACTTATTCGCACTTCCGACATCGCTGCGAGCGGCGCACTCAAGGCAGCGGATACCGGAGTCTACATCGACGCTCAGCCCGGACCTCGCCACCAATTGCACCGGGGTGACATCCTATTGTCACGCAGTGGAACGCTAGGGCGCTCATTCCTGGTGCCAGCAGAGGCGAACGGGCAGACATTCGCCGGTTTCCTTATTCGCTTCCGACCGGCTCACTACACAAACCCCCGATTCCTGCACTACGCCACGCAATCCAAAATGTTTCAGGGGATCGTACATTCGGAAGCAGTATCATCTACTATTCAAAACTTTAACGCTGAGCGCTACGCAAACGTCCCGATGCGCGCGCCAGCCGCAGACGTGCAGCGTCGCATCGCCGACTTCCTCGACGGCGAGACGGCACGTACCGACCATCTCCACGCACGAGTTGCGCGTTTTTCCGAACTCCTCAACGAACGACAGGCCTCCCTGCTTGCTCGCTGCTTCACAGCAGATGACGATCATCACACAAAGCGAGCCGTGACCGTCCCGCTGCGACGAATTATTGAACGCTGGATTGACTACCGCGGCGCCACGCCTGAGAAAACAGCATCCGGGATTCCACTTGTGACAGCGAGGAACATTCGCGAGGGAAAGATCGATCTGGCTGCAAGCCGCGAGTACATCGCTGAGGACGCATACAAAGTCTGGATGCGTCGAGGCCTACCGATGCACGGCGATGTACTTCTCACGACTGAAGCACCTCTCGGCCAGGTGGCCAGGATCTTTGACTCAGGCGTGGCATTGGCTCAACGCATCATTCTGCTGCGGCCAGATCCAGAGCAATGCTCTACAGAATGGCTTTACTGGTACCTACGTTCACCGCAGGGACAAGCAGAGCTCGCATTGCGGGCGACGGGATCGACCGCCGTGGGTATTAAGGCGGACAGGCTCCGAAGCGTCCCAATTCCACTCCTGGACACCAAAGATATACAAGAGCGACTGTCAGACCTCCGTTCGCATGTATCCCAGGTCGAGCGCTGCAAGGGCGAACTTACACGACAAAGCAATCTACTCGCCGAGCGCCGCCAAGCCCTCATCACCGCCGCCGTAACCGGCCAGTTCGACGTCTCCACCGCCAGCGGCCGCAACGTAACGGACGGAGTCCCGACATCGTGAGCCCGATCCACGACGAGTCCGCCTTCGGCACCGCCATAGTCGCCGCCATGATCGAGCACGGCTGGCGCGAGGCCCGCCCCGAGGACTACCAGGCCGATCTCGGCCTGGACACCAACGAGCTGTTCACCTTCCTCGGCGAGAGCCAGCCCCGCGAGTGGGACGAACTCCTCGCCGTCTACGGCAACGACCCCAACGCCGCCCAGCGCGGCTTCGCCCAGCGCCTCGACAAGGCCATCAGCGACGACGGCCTCCTCCACGTCCTCCGCAACGGCGTCAAGGACCGGGGCGTCCGCCTCCGCGTGGCCTACTTCAAGCCGAACCTCGTTGCCGATGACTCCGTCCTCGACGGCTACCGCGCCAACCGCCTCACCGTCGTACGCGAACTCGGCTACGCCACCAAGCAGGCCGACTGGGGCAACAAGCTCGACCTGACCCTGTTCCTGAACGGCGTCCCCGTCGCCACCGCCGAGCTGAAGAACCCGCTCACTCGGCAGGGCGTCGAGCACGCCAAGGAGCAGTACCGCACCGACCGCGACCCCACCGAGCTGATCTTCACCCGCCGCGTCATCGCCAACTTCGCCGTCGACCCGGACCTCGTCTTCGTCGCCACCCAGCTCCGGGGCAAGAACACCCGCTTCCTGCCCTTCAACACCGGCTCCAACGGCGCCGGCCTGTCCGGCGGTGCCGGAAACCCGGCCCCCACCGCGTACGGCACGTACGCCACCTCCTACCTGTGGGAGCAGGTCTGGGCGCGGGACAACTGGCTGGACCTGCTTCAGCGGTACGTGCACCAGCAGAAGACCAGGACGCCCGGTGGCGGGACCACCAAGTCGACGATCTTCCCGCGCTTCCACCAGTGGGACGTGGTCAAGAAGCTCACCACCCATGCGGCGACGTACGGCGTGGGCCAGAACTACCTCGTCATGGCCTCCGCCGGTTCCGGCAAGTCGAACACCATCGGCTGGCTCGCCCACCGCCTGAGCGACCTCCACGCCGACACCGACCCCCGCACGATTGATCCCGAGGCTTTGTCGGCCGGCCGGATCAAGCCGGGCGCGCCGGTATTCGACAAGGTCATCGTCATCACGGACCGCCGCAACCTCGACGCCCAGCTCCGCGAGACGGTCGGCAGCTTCTCGCAGACCGAGGGCCTGGTCGTGAAGGTGGACGAGAAGCACGGCTCGAAGAGCGAGCAGCTCGCCCGCGCGCTCTCCCGGGACACGGGCAAGATCGTCACGGTCACCCTGCACTCGTTCCCCGCGCTCCTGGACTACATCCAGCGCAACCCGACCAAGATCGAGGGCACCAGCTTCGCCATCATCGTGGACGAGGCGCACTCCTCCCAGTCCGGTGACGCCGCCACAGCCGTCCGCGCGGCCCTGCGCGATCTCGGCTTGGACTCCGACTCGGAGGATCAGGGCGCCACGGCCGTCACCCTCGACGAGAAGCTGAAGAAGAAGGCCGCGGAGCGGTCCCAGGCCGCGAACCTCTCCTACTTCGCGTTCACCGCCACCCCGAAGGCGAAGACGCTCGAACTCTTCGGCACGGAGGACACCGTGGACGGCAAGGCGGCCTACCGCCCCTTCCACACGTACTCCATGCGCCAGGCCATCGAGGAAGGCTTCATCCTCGACCCGCTGCGGAACTACGTCACGTACAACACGTACTGGAAGCTGGTGAACCAGAATCCGGACGAGCGCGAGGTGGACCCCTCGAAGGCCAACAGCCTGCTCGCCCGGTACGCGCTCACTCACGAGTACACCGTCTCCCAGCACGCTCAGGTGATCGTCGAGCACTTCCTGACGCACTCCCGCGGTCGGATGGGTGGGCGTGCCAAGTCCATGGTGGTCACGTCCTCGCGACAGTCCGCCGTGGAGATGGCGCGGGCCATCAAGAGCTACATCAAGGACCGGGACTACGACACCAAGTTCCCGGACCTGGGTGTCCTGGTGGCGTTCTCCGGCTCGCTCACGATCGACGACGACGAGACGACCGAGCCGAAGGAGAACGGCGGCATCGCGGAGAGCGCGCTGCCGAAGGCCTTCGCATACACGCGGGCCGACGACAAGGCGGTCGCCGCGGGCGGCCGGGGCCAGCAGGAGTACAAGATCCTGGTGGTCGCGGAGAAGTACCAGACGGGCTTCGACCAGCCGCTGCTGACGACCATGTACGTCAACAAGAAGCTGACCGGCATCTCCGCCGTGCAGACCCTCTCCCGGCTCAACCGCACCGCCGACCGCAAGAACCAGGCAGACCTGGCGGTCCTGGACTTCGCGAACGACGCCGAGGACATCCGGGACGCGTTCCGCCCGTACTTCGAGGAGGCCAACACCCTCCCCTCCGACCCGAATCTGCTCTACACCGCGCAGAGCCGGGTGATGTCGGCGCCGATCATCTCGGAGTCCGAGATGGACGAGTTCGCCGCGGCGTACTTCGCGGCGAAGGAGAAGGCGGCCGGCTCGCAAGCGAAGTGGGAGAAACTGCACGCGGAGCTGTACCGGCTCCTCTCCCCTGCTGTCGCCCGCTTCACCCCGCTCATGGAGAGCGAGGAGGAGGACGACGTGGAGACGGCAGAGGACTTCCGCGCGGACCTGAACGACTACGTGCGCAAGTACGGCTTCCTCGCCCAGATCGTTCCGTACCGCGACGCCGAGTTGGAACGACTCCACCTCTACGGCCGCTACCTCCTCAACCGGCTCCCCCGCCGTGCGGACGGTGGCGTGGACATAGGCGAGATCGACCTCAGTCACCTGCGGGTGGAGAAGACGGGAGAGTACGACGTCTCCCTGGCCCCCGAGGGCTCCGCCCAGCTCCCCGGCTTCGGTGACGGCACGGGCGGCGCGGCAGAGGCGGAGAAGTCGCTGCTGTCGGAACTGATCGAGGCGTTCAACGCCAAGTTCGGCACAGACTTCACCGAGGAAGACGTCCGCAAGCCGTTCAACAAGACCACGGAAGACCCCAAGGTCCGAGCGGCGGCCGTCGTCAACGACGAGGCCAACTTCGGCAAGGTCTTCGACCGGGCCTTCGCCGACAACATGGCCGACCACATCGAGACGACCGCAGGCATAGGGCGTCAGTACTTCGGCCCGGACAAGAGCTTCCGGTCCAACCTGGACCGCAGCGCACGCCGAGCGGCGTGGCGGATGATCCGCCGCGAGGAGAACGTGGACGAGTAGTCCTCGGACGGACGGGGCCCGCCGCAGTGCCGGTTAGGCATTGTGGCGGGCCCCTCCTGCGTACGTTACTTAGCCAGCGACAAGCCCGACGAACCCGGCCCACGCTTCCGGCCCGACGGTCATCACGGGGCCGCTGGCCTGCTTCGAGTCCCGGACGAACACCCCGGCAACCGTGGCAGCCACCTCGACACACTCGCCACCGCCGCCGCTGCTGTAACTGCTCTTGAACCAAGCACTCTCCGGAACGACAGGCTCGGTGGTGTGTGCGCTCATGACTCCCCAATCAGCTTCACGATCATCGCTGACGACTCTGCGGGCGTCAGCGCCTGCGATCGGAGAATGCCATAGCGGGCTTCGAGCTCGCGAACCTTTCGGGTGCCGGTGTAAAGGCGGCTGTCGTCCTGTACCTCTGTGTACGCAACGCGCTGCCCCTTGTCGGTGTCGATCAGCGTGAACGGCCCCCCAAGTCCGGCGCTGTCCTCGCGGTCAGTGGGCATGACTTGCACCTCCACATTGCGCAACTGAGCAGCTAGCAGTACTTGCTCCAGAGTGTTTCGCATCACCTGCCGACCACCGATCGGCCTGCGAAGAACAGCTTCTTCGATCACAAAGCTGAGCAAGGGGGCTGGGGCGCGCTTGAAGATGTCCTGCCGCACCATCCGTGCTTCCAGGCGTTGCTCAATCACGTCGTCTTCAAGAAGCGGGCGCTGCATCTGGAAGACAGCCCGAGCGTATTCCTCCGTCTGAAGCAACCCCGACACTGCGCTCACTGCGTACACGCTCATGGCCGCCGCACGTGACTCAAGCCGCGCCATGTCCCGGAAGAACGCCGGATACTGCGACCGAGCCAGCTCCTCCTTCAACGCCACCAGCAGTCCCCCGGCGTCCAGCACCCGGTCCGCCTTGTCGATGAACTCCGGCTGGGGAATCCGCCGCCCCTGCTCGAACGAGGCCACTGACTGCGCCGCGTACCCCACCCGCTTGCCGAACTCCACCCGGTCCAGCCCCGCCCGCACCCGCAGCAGCTTCAACTGCCGCCCGAACGCGACCGCTACGCCGTTCTCCGCCTTGCCCTCCGGCTGGGCGGAGGCACCCGACGAGCGCTCCGCGCCCTCCTCCGTACCCACGCCCGCATCCATCTCGTCCTGTGTCATCCGCCACCGCCTGTCCCCGTACGCATACGCACCACGTCAGTCGCGCCCAACCGTCACACAACACACAGCACTTCACAGCTCAACCGACGGGACGACATCACCCACGTCCGGGGCCCCCGAACCACCGCGCCCGCCTTGTCTCGTCCCGCTCGGGCACCGTAATCACCCGCTCGCACGCCTGCACAGCGTTCGCAGGCAGGTCCCTCCAAAGAGTGGGTACAAGCGGGGCCGACGCTCATCCATCCCAGCCACTCGTGGATTACTCAGCCTCTGCGGTGGCACACCGTGTCGACCCGTGAGAGGACACCCCCATGGCCAGGACCACCCAGGTCCGCACCTACACCGTCCGCGAGGGCCTGCTGGACGAGTGGGCGCAGCGGTGGAAGGCCGAGATCCTGCCGCTGCGTCTTGAGTGGGGGTTCGCGATCGGCGGCGCGTGGGTCGACCGTGAGCACAACCAGTTCGTCTGGCTGATCTCCTACGAGGGCCCGGAGACGTTCGCGGAGCGCAACGCGATGTACTGGGACTCACCGGCCCGCAAGTCGATGGACCTCGATCCGGCCGTCGAAGGACGAGGAACGCCCGCCGGACGACCTTGCGATGCGGCCGTCCAGCTCCGGCACCACACGAGACGACGCGCCCCGGCCTACCGGCCCGGCACCGTCCCCAGCCCCGCTTGCGGCTGACCGCCGTCGACGGGGATATGCGCGCCGTTCACTGCCGAGGAGACGGGCGAGAGGAGGAACGCGATGACCTGAGCGACCTCCTCGGCGTGCAGCAGTCGGCCGCTGGGGTTGCGTGCCGCGTACGCCTCGTACGTCTCCGGGTCACGAAGGCGGAGGCGATCCCAGCTCTTGCCCGGCAGGAGGATCGACCCAGGGCTCACGGTGTTGATCCGGACCCCGTACGGGGCGAGTTCGTGGCACAGGGCACCTGCGAGGTAGATCTCCGAGGCCTTGGCGGCTCCGTACTGTGCCGGGAAACGGGGCTTCCAACCGGAGATCGAGGCGACCATCACCACGGAACTGCCCGGACGCAGACTGTCCAGCGCCGCCCGGACGGCACGCACCGCGTGGCCGCCGTTCAGTTCCCAGGTGTCCTGCCAGTCCTCCCGTGTGGAGTCGAGGAGCCCGCCTCCGCGCTTGCCGCCGATGTTGGCGACCAGGCCGTCGAGTCCACCGAGTTCCCTTCCGGCCTGCTGGGTGAAGTCCTCCAGTTCGTCCGGTGCCAGGACGTCCACAGGCTCCGTCACCACCTGGGCGTCGAAGTCCTGACGCAATGCGGACGAGGCCTCGGCCAGGGTTTCGCGATTGCGGCCGCAGATTGCAAGGGAAGCCCCCTCTGCCGCGAGGATGCGGGCCACCGCATATCCAAGTCCTCTGCTGCCACCGGTCAGCAGAAACGACTTGCCGCGCAGTCCGTACCTGACAGCCGGTGCTGCCCCCGCGCTGTCTTCAGCCTCTTCCCGTTGTTCCATGGACGGCACTCTCTCACCCGACCGACCGTCGTTGCTCAACGCACCAGCTTGCGGATGACTATGCCCACGATGAGGGTGGTGAGCAGCATGCCGGCCGCTGTGAACGAGACCGCGAGTGCGGTCCACTCAGCCGTCTTGAGCTCCGACGGCGTGCCGGTTCCGACGTTGAGCCACAGAGCCATGGCCAGAACGAAGCTTTTGCCCGCCACCGTCACATCGGTCAACCCTCGGCCCGGGTCGCGCACCGCGCCCGCCAAGTGGAGAACCACGCCGGTCAGTACGACCCCGGCGCCCAGCACACGCGCCGGGTTGCGGGCTCGGACTCCCCAGCCGAGGACGCCACCGAGAAGGCCACGTCCGACGGCACGCCGCAGGGGCGGCATCTCTGCCGCCTCGCGCTGGCGCGCGAGGTAGTAGAGCTCGTCGACCTCACGGTTCCGGTTTCTCTTGGCCAGCGCCGACCGCACGGACTCCAGGGCAGCGGCCGTGACTTCGGTGAAGGAGCGTTCCAGGAACGACAGAGCCTGTGCGCCGTTGCGAAAGACCTGGCCGGCCAGCTCCATGTCGCCAACGCTGGAGGAACTGTCAAGGCTGTAACGGGAACGTCCGGACGGCAGGCCCAGGGTGCCCGTGACCGAGGAACCGTGCAGGCTGATCACCGAAGATGCCACGGAGGCCAACGTGAGGGACGTGACCGACGTGTTGTGAAGAGCGAGCCGCGCGGTCGATGCCGCTCCGGCGCCGTCCGAGCTTTCACAGAGTCCGAGGTTGCGTACGTCCACAGAGCCTCTGACGGTGCTGTTCGTGATCGTGCTTTCTTCGGCGGGGATGACGAGCCCGTTGACGCGCACGGCCTCACTGCAACGAAGGTCACTCGCCCGCAGTGGTTCGTCCAGTCGCACGCGCTGCAAAGAGAGCTCGCAGGTCTCTACGTCCTCGAGTCCGATCGCGGACAGCCAGAGATCGTCGAACGTGATGTCCTCGCGGGCCTTCAACCCCCGTACGTTCACCCGCGGTCGGCCGAGGCGACCGCCTGTGGCCTGGCTGCGGATCGTCAGCGAAGAAACCCGCGTGTTGCTGATGTGGAGCGTTCCGCGTAAGGCATTGACCTGTACGAGCTCCTCCACCCGCAGGCGCTCCAGCCGGGTGGTGCCGCACGAGTGCAGGGCGAGGAAGTCCAGGGCTGAGTCGATGACCGTGACCTCGCATCCCATCGAGGCGTTCCGGATGGTCAGCCGACCGATGCGGGAGTTCACCACCATCAGTGCGTCCGCCTCCACGTGATCGATGACCAGTTCGTCGATGTGGCAGGACCGTACGGTCAGGGCGCCATCGATGCTCATCCGGTCGAGCGACACGCGGTCGGCCGACACCGTGTCCAGCAGGAGGTCCGTCGTGACCTCGTCCTGGCGCAGATGCACACTGCGGTCACTCACGGTGCGTTGACGGCCGATTCGCGCCAAGTCCTCCAACGTCCGGATGACTCCCACCGGTATTCCCCCTGCTGTTCGTTGCCGTAGGTCTCACAGTGGGCACGCCTGGGCGTGCTCACCCGCGACACGGTGTCGTGTTCCGGCGGGCCACGGCTGTGTCCGTGCCGAGTCCGAGCGTGGTGAACAGCTCATCCCCGCTCTTGATGTCCGGTGCGCTGTGGAGCGCGTAGACGATCTGCTTGGCAGCGGTCACCGGATCGGTGTGGTCCGTACGGATCACGAGGTCGAACAGGTCTCGCACATCGGAGGAGCGCAGGTCTCGTGCCGTCTCGTCCCAGGCGGCAAGCCGCTTCTCGGTGTCGGTATCTCCCCGCGCGAGAGACCGCCGCTCGCACTCCTCGCGCGGAACCCAGAGGAGGACGCGCAGCCACGAAAGGGACGCACTCCGGTTCAGCAACGTGCGCATGTCCGTGACGTTGCCGATGTGGGTGACCGGAACCCGACCCCGACGCTGAGGTTCCGTAAGAGAGAGGTCGTCGACCGCGTACACGTTGCCGTAGCGCCGGGTCTCCACGACGATCCTGCCCTGGTGACGCAGGGCTTCGAGTTCCTCGGCTGTGACGAACCGATACCCGGCAGACCGGCCCGTCCCTTGCTTGAGCTTGGTGACGGGTTCGAAGCGCTGATCGGCTGTGCGCAGGGCGGCCGTCACCGTGTCCTTCCCGGCGGCCGGTGGCCCGTACAGGACGATGGCACTCACGAGTCCTCCAGCAGCCGCTGGGCGATGGCCTCGACCTGCTCGGCAAGCGGACGCGACGCGCTGATCCGGTTGTCGATGACGTGGTGGGGCGCCACCGGCCGGAGTCCGATGTCGATGCCGTCCGTGTACGCGGGCCAGTGCGTCAGCTTCCACGTGTCGCGTGTGGCGTTACGCGAGATCAACCGGTCCCGCATCGATTCCAGGTCGCTGTCCACCCAGAGAGTCTCGAAACGGGCGCCGACCCTACGACACCGGCGTGCGACACGTGATGTCCACTGCTCATCGGCGCTCTCGGCGAGAAAGGGTGCAACCGCGACCACGGACGTGCCGCACTCGAGGTTTTCCCAGACCGCCTTCATCAGGCACTCGTACTCCAGGGGCCTGGCGTGCTCGAGGTATGTGGCGCTGTGGCGGTCGTTCGGATCGCCGTTCAGGGCCGTCAGCAGTCGCTCGGTCATCGGACGGCTGATGGTGTCCTTGTCGAGCATGGCCCAACCCGTCGCCGCCGCCAGAAGCTTGCCGGCCTCGGACTTACCCGACCCGGCATACCCCGCGACGAGTGCGAGAGTGATGGTGCTCGTACCTAAAGCAGTAATCACGCAGTCCGCCCCCCGAGACGTCTCGAATCAACTAAGCACAGCTTAGGGGTGGGTGTGGGCGGTGACCATTGCGCTTCCGGCACGGTCGGCGACCTCCAGGGATACCCCCTCGAGAGCGGACTCCAGGAGCCGCTTGGTCAGCTGCTGGAGCAGGCCGCCCTCGCCGGTCAGCTGCAGGCCCTCGGCCTCGGCCCGACCCACCAGTTCATCGATCAGCCGGTCGTCCACAGACTTCGGCACCACGGCCGCAGACGGCTCGACGGTCTCGGCCTCGGCCTCGGCCTCGGCCGCATTGTTACTGGTCATCGATGCATCTTCCATGATCGGGAGTTACACCGAACGCTCAACCGGTTCGTCTGGCTGATCTCCTACGAGGGCCCGGAGACCTTCGCCGAGCGCGACGCGATGTACGGGGACTCGCCCGCTCGCACGTCGATGGACCTCGATCCGGACGATTACCTCGTCAGCACCGAGGAGCGGACGGTGGAGGAGTGGTACTGAGGCGACGTACCGATGACGCGCCGGCCAGGGGCAGCACGTGCCGTCGTCGTCGGTCCTCGCCGAGGGCCCGGAAGACCCGTCCGGGCCGCCCACCTCACGTGTGATGAACTGTGGCCCGGTTTCGAGGCGTTGCGTCTCGAACAGGAGAGTGGGAGTGACCGTGGGCCTCGGTGGGGGGACGTGGCGGCGACTGACCGCCGTGGTGTTCGTCATGGCGGTGGCGGCCGGGTGTACGGGGCAGGGTGAAGGCGCGGGCGGCGGAAACGACGAAGACCTGCTGGGGAACCACGACTGGACGCAGATGCCGGGCACCACCGCGCGGAACGACGTCCTGCGGGTCAGCGCACTGGATCGGCACATCGTGGAGCAGGACGCCTCCGGCGGCCGGCCCAACCCCCCGCTGAACCTGGCCGGCCCGCATCTCAGGACGGACGGCGACTTCACCGTCACCGCGCGCATGTCCGGTGTGGGTGACGATGACGGCGACTCATGGCTGCGGCTGTACGGACGTGTACCGGTCATCTACGACGAGTGGCGGCAGGAGCGGCCCTCACTCCGCGTCGGCGTGACCGCTGACGGACACGTGAAGGTACAGATATGGGACGGCGAGGGCGATGAGCCGGCCACCTCGAAGGATTTCGACTGCGGCTGCTCCGGGACGGTGACGCTCGCCGTGTCGAGCATCGGTGACACCTTCCGCGTGAAAGCCGACGGGCGGCAGCTGGGAACCGTGCAGGACCCGGGGGTGTTCGCCGAGGGCACTGTCTGGTTCGGTCTGGAGTCGGACGCGGGCGAGGACGAGCGCCGCGAGGGATGGCGTCTGACGCAGCTGATCGCGCGGGCGGAGAGCGGTGACTCGCTCCGCGTGATCAAGGCGCCGCAGCTACGCCAGGAGCAGTCCGACGACTCGCTGCGTGCGCGGGCCGCGGACGTGGGGCGGCCGTTCGACGTCGGCACCGCCCTGGCCGAGAACCCGCTGCTCACCGACTCACGCTACCGGGCGCTCGCGGGAAGCCAGTTCTCCATGCTCACTCCGGAGAACGCGTTCAAGCCACAGTTCCTCCACCCACGCCGGGGCGTCTACGACTTCCGCGACGCGGACCTACTCGTACGCTTCGCCAGCGCGAACAACATGAAGGTGCACGCGCACACTCTCGTCTGGCACGAGGCTCTGCCCGACTGGATGCGGGAGAACGACGACCCCGAGGAGGTGCGCCGGACCATGCTCCGGCACATCGCCATGGTCGCCGGGCACTTCAAGGGAAAGGTCGCGGAATGGGATGTGGTCAACGAGCCCATGTCCGACGACGAGAAGAGCTACACCGACGGGGATCTCGGTCTGCGCTCCGAGCAGAGCCCGTGGTTCGAGGCCATGGGCGAGGAGTACATCGACGAGGCGTTCAGGGCCGCCCACCGGGCCGATCCGAAGGCACGTCTGTTCCTCAACGAGTACGGGGTCGAGGAGGAAGGCGAGCGGTGGGACGCCCTTTACGATCTGGTCGAGCGGCTCAAGGAACGCGGCGTACCGATCGACGGCGTGGGTTTCCAGAACCATGAGTACGCACCCGGCGACCGCACCGACCCGGAGACCTTCCGCAGCCATGTGCGGGATCTGGCGGAGCTCGGGGTTCAGGCGCGGGTGTCGGAGATGGACGTCCCCGTAGGTGAGGACGAGGAGGACGGGCAGCTCACCCAGGCTGACGAGATGGCGGGCAAGCTGCGGGTCTGCCTGGAGGAGCCGAACTGCACCTCGTTCTCCACATGGGGATTCACCGACCGGTACGGTTCCACCGCCGACACCAAGATCTATCCTCCGCGCACGGCCGATTCCCTGCCGTGGGACGCGTCCCTGCAGCCGAAGCCGGCGTACGAGCGCTTGCTCGAGGCCTTTGACGAGACGTGAGTAGCGGGAGTCAAAGAGCGTCCTTTTCCGCCAGGGGCGTGTGATGAGGCGGCGAATGTGAGTAGGTCACGCTCGCTCGAGAGGGTGGCACGTGGGATTCAACGCAGTTACGGAGAACGCCTTGTGGGACCGGCTGTCCGCGGAGGTCCGCCGGGAGGTGGACAACCTCGTTTCGGCCGGTCGAAACGTGCAGGCCATTGCCCTGATGCGTGAGCATGCCGGCCTACCGACGCCGCATCTGCACGATTGCGTCGATGTAGTGGAGCAGCGATTCAGCGTAGTGCGGCATAGGCCGGCGAGCTCATGACAGTGCTGCACACCGTGGTCACGCGTGGCGCCAGTTCGGGGTCGATTTCGCGAGTGAGCCCACGGCTCCTGAGGTCGATCATGGCGAGGTGGACCACGGCTTCGGAGCGGTGAGGGAGGGCCTCGTAGTCGCGGGCCAGGCGGCGGTGATGCATGAGCCAGCCGGTTGGGTCGGCTCGACCACCCAACGCCGCGGAATCACCTTGAAGCCCTTCGGGGCGGGATCGCGGCGAGTGACTCTCCGGACGGGCCCGGCGCTCAGGGCTCAGGCGTCGAGCTTCGAGTGTCGAGGGCGGATCGGTCACCCGTTGGGGGGACGTCATCCGGGGGCCGAGCCCGACGCTTGAGCTTCGGGATTCGGGGGTCGGGAGGCGAGCGCCGGGATTCGAGCGATGGTGTTCACCCGGTACGGAGAAGAAGGGTTTCGGGAAACCTCCCCACCCTCCCTGACCCGTCGCGGCCAGGTGATATGACTAAAGGTGTTCAAGTTGCCGCGCAGCGTCACGACTGCTTACGGTGCCCCCGACGAAACGACCCCGACGCGGTGTAGCAAGCACCGGGCCGGGGTCTCACCCCAAGATCGAAACGGACGATCTCGTGGCTACCGAGCACCTTAGCCCTGCCCTTCGCGCACCCGCATCCTCACGCCCGTACGCGAAAGCCCGCCCCGGCTACGGCAAACGCACCGCATCAGACCAACGCCCGGCCCGCCCGGACGACTTCGCCCTGATGCCGGAGCGCGAGCGATACATCGCCGGATACGTCGACCGGCTCCCCGAAGGCGCCGCGATGGACATCAAGTCGCTGGCCAAACACCTGCCCCTGTACGGGCAGATGGCCGTCTCCAGCGCCCTGAAGGCCCTCGGCGTGGCCGGGCACCTGCGGCGCGTACGCTGCCTGGCCGGTGAGCGGGACCAGGTCCGCTGGGTGTCCCGCACCTACTGGTCCCGCACCGCCCGCGACAACGAGTGGTGGGACGCGTTCCTGACCACCGAGGGCGGCAGGCCCGCCCTGCCGGATGCGACGCCGGCTCCCCCGTCGGCCGACGCAGACGCCGCTCCCCACGTCCCGGTCAGCTCCATGCCCGTGACTCCGGCCCCACCGGCCACCCCGTCCGAGCCCGCACCGCAGCCGACCGGGACCACTCCCGTGCCTGCCCCCGGGCCCGCCCCCGCAGGGTTGGCGCACCACGCGCCCGCAACTTACGCCGTGCCACAGCAGCTCAACCCCGCGCAGGTCCCGGCCCCGCCCTCCCCGGCCTACCTCGCCCTGGCGCGACTCGGCCGCGCGGACACGCGCCTGGCCCTCTCCGCAGCAGACTGCCGCGTCCTGGAACCCCTGGCCGCCACATGGTTCGCACGCGGCGTAGACGCCGACTACCTCACCCAGGCCCTCACGGCGGGGCTCCCCGCGCAGGTCGGCTCGCCCGTCGGCTTCGTACGCCGCCGCCTCACCGACAAGCTCCCCCCGCACCAGCCCGGCAGCCCCGCCCGGACCACGGCCTCCGCTCCGGTACGCCGTCTCCTGGCCGAATGCACCGAGTGCGGCCGCCCCGGCTCACCCGAAGCGCTCCCCGACGGCCTCTGCCACACCTGCCGCCCCACCACCCCGGACTGCCCTTCGGCGGCCCCCACCGAGCCACCTGCCGTACGCAACGTCCACGCAGTGGTCGGACAACTCCGCGACCTCACTCGACTGCCCTGACCACCGCGCCACCGTCGAAGGCTCTGGAGCCCGAGGCTCCAGAGGCCCGACAAGCCTGTCCCGCCCGGCGGTGCCGGGCCGCGCACTGGCACCGACAGGCCTGGTTGCGAGCCCATCAGGGCTCTGCGCTACTTCTCGTAGTTGGCCAACGCGAGGCCCAGGGCGAAGAACGTGGGCGCCCACTCCCCGACAAAGATGCCCCAGCGGTCCGCGCGTTCCTCACCCTTCTTCTCCACGCGCATCGACGCGCTCCAGGAGATGACGCTCAGGCCGATGGAGATGAATCCGGCAGCGTAGGCGTGCTCGGAGTGGATTCCGGAATCGTGCAGCTTCTTGACGATCACAGCGGTACTCGCATTCTTCGACGGGAAGGGATCCGGGCTGTGGTCTACGCAAACACCACGTCTTCCACTCAAACGCCACTGCCGCAGCCCCGCCAATCGGGCAGGCCGGTCGGGTCAGTGCCGGGCCTTCGCAACAGCGTCGTGGACGCCGCACGGGGCCTCCGCCCGGTGCCGTTCCTGCCCGCCGACCGCGTCCCGGCCCACCGTCTCCTTCCTCTCCGCGTCCACGCCGATGCTGGTGGCCCGCCCGCCGGACCGCACCTGGCCGTGCCCGCCGCCTGTCCCTTCTGCGTACACGCCCTGCCCCTACCGCGTACAACGGCGCGGCGACAGCGCGTCACCCCTGGTCACAGAGAGCCATGATGCGTCAGCTTCGTGGCATGACCAGCAAGAAGCCGCCCCTTCCCGTGCGCCCTGCGCCTTCCGCTCGCACCACCCACGCCCGTTTCCCCTGGCACCAGTTCTCGATGCGCTTCAGTTCGACCCCGCGCGGCGCCCGCCTCGCCCGGCGCCTGGCCGGCGAACGCCTCGACGCGTGGGGCATCCCGTACGGAAGCGATCCGCACGACGCGCTGACGCTGGCCGTCGCCGAACTGAGCAGCAACGCGGTGCGCCACGGGCACGTGTCCGGCCGCGACTTCCGCCTCCGCCTCACGGCCGAGGGCACGGCGATCCGCATCGAGGTCACCGACACCCGGGGCGAACACCTCCCCAGCCCCGCCGCCGAAACGGCCCCGCCCGACCGGGACGGCGGCCACGGCCTGCTCCTCGTCGCCGCCCTCACCGACCGCTGGGGCTGGTACCCCAGCCCGGACGGGCCGGGCAAGACGGTGTGGGCGGTCCTGGAGATCTCCCCGTGACGCCGAGCGGTACCCCGGCGAGGGCGAGATACGCGACCCGCGCCACCCCGCAGCGGTAGCTTCCGAGCGCGCTGGTGACGCCCTTGCCGACCACCCCTCTGTTCCGTCCCCCTTCGCCGGCCCGGACCCACCCGATGACGAGGCCCCCGCGCCGGCAGCCCTGAACGCCCTCCGGTGACCGGAAAACGAGGTCTCTACCCCCACTCCTCCGACTCCGCTGGACCGACATCGCCGCGCCGGAGAGACTTGCCCCACCACGTCGGGCCGGCGCGTACACACGCGTCGGCCGGCACGCGCACGTACACACGGGGGCAAGGTGTTACAGCAGCCGATCGCCGGGCGGTACGAGCTCCTCGAGGAGCTCAACAGCGGTGGCATGGGGGACGTGTGGCGCGGCTACGACGCCGTACTGGACCGGCCCGTCGCGGTGAAGGTGGTCCGCCACCAGGCCGTCGCCGGATCGCCGCAGCTGGCGGAGGAGTTCGCCAAGCGGTTCAAGCGCGAGGCCCGCATCACCGCCCGGATCCAGCACCCCGGCGTACCGCAGGTGTACGACGCGGTGCTCGACGACACGGACACGACGTACGAGCGGCTGTTCCTCGTCATGGAGCTGGTCGACGGGATGCCGCTGTCCGCGTACATCCACCCCGCGAACCCACTGCCCGTCAGCTGGGCGGTGGCGGTCGCCGCGCAGGTCGCCACCGTACTGTCGTACGCGCACGACGTGCCCGTCAGCCACCGCGACCTCAAGCCGTCCAACATCCTCGTCGCACGGGACGGCACGGTGAAGGTCCTGGACTTCGGGATCGCCGCCATCCTCCGTACGGACGTCACCAAGCTCACGGCGACCGGCAGCCTGATCGGCACGTACCAGTACATGGCGCCGGAGCAGGTGCGGGGCGGGCGGACCAGCCCGCAGACCGACCTGTACGCCCTGGGCTGCGTGCTGCACGAACTGCTCAGCGGCCGGACGCTGTTCACGGCCGACAGCGAGTACCTGGTCATGTACCAGCACGTCAATGCCGCACCCACTCCCCTGCGCGCACTTCGGCCCGACGTGCCGACCGCACTGGAGGAACTCGTCCTGCACCTGCTGCGTAAGGCGGCGGAGGCCCGGCCCGCCGACGTCCAGGAGGTGTACGAACGGCTGCGGCCGTTCCTCCCGCCGCCCGGCGAAAGGCCCGCGCCCGGTGAGGCCGGGCCGGCAGGGGCACCGGACCCGACGGCGCTGTTCCGCCGCCCCTACGCGCCCCGCGCCCGCGCCGACGCCGCCCGGCCCACCCCCACGACGGTGGATCCGGCCGCAGTGCCGCCCGCCGCCGTGCCCGTACCCGACCAGCTGCGGGAGGAGATCGCCGAGGCGTACGCGCACTCCGACGCGCTGCTGGACGAGGAGCGGTTCACCCAGGCCGCGGAGGTGCTGGGCGGGATCATCGATCCGGCCGCGCGTGCCCTCGGACCGGAGAACGGGAAGGTGCTGGAGTTGCGGACGCAGCGGGCGGCGATCCGGCTGCTCGGTGGGGACTACCGGGCCGCGTTGCCAGAGTTCGACGCCCTGGCCGACGCCTACGCGCGTACCGGCGGCCCCGGCAGTAGGCAGGCCCGCGCCTGTCGCGCCCAGGCGGCTCGATGCCGTGGCGAGCTGGGCCAGGTCACCGAGGCCCTGGCCACGCTCCGGAACGTCCTGGACGTCGTCCGGGCGGTCGACGGCGATGTGAGCGAGGAAGCGGTCGAGCTGCGCCGGGACATCGGCATGCTGCTGCTCGCCCAGGGGCGGGCGACCGAGGCGCGTCTGGTCCTCGCACCACTCCACGACGATCTGTGCCTGGTCTACGGCCCCCAGGACGAGATGTCCGAAGAGGTCGCCGAGGCACTGACCCTGATCGAGCTCGATCTCGACGGCCCGGCCGCCTGAGTTGACACCACCACTGAGACCCGCTGCTTCCCGGAGAGCCCTCCCATGCCCCACCTCGCCTTCGCCATCGACTTCTGCGCCCAGCTCGGCAAGCTCCAGGGCAGCGTCAAACAGGGCGTGTTCGACGCCTGGGAGAAGTTCGAACGTCTCACTCTGGACCAGCTGTTCAAGGACCAGGGACTGAAGCTGGAGTCCCTCAGACGGGCCCGCGATCCGCACATCAGGACCATCCGCATCGACCAGGGAACGCGGGGTGTCGTCCTCGCACCGGACAGCGGGGACACCTACGTACTGCTACGGGTGATGCCGCACGACAAGGCGATCGCATGGGCGGTCAAGCAGAAGGCGAGCATCAACACCGTCACCCGGGCCGTCGAGATCCGGGACATCGACACACTCGAGGAGTTGACCCCGGCCTACGAGCGCATCGCCCCGGCTCCCGACCGACGCCTGTTCGCGCGCGTGTCCGACGGGGACATGACCGCGCTCGGCATCGACGGGACGACCCTGCGCCAGGCACGCGCGCTCACCGACGCGGAGCAGTTGGAGATCTTCGCCCCGTACTTCCCGCAGGACCAGCGAGAGGTCCTGGAGTACCTGGCGGCGGGTTTCGGCGTCGAGGAGGTGTGGCGGGACGTGGTGTCCGTCAGCATGTCCACCGCGTCCGCCGGCGAACCGCCCGTGGACACCGAGGACTTCGCCACCGCCATCGGGCGCACCCGGACCCGTATCGCGCTCGTCACCGCGTCCGAGGAGCTCCGCGACATCCTCGCCAAGCCCTTCGCCGCCTGGCGGGTCTTCCTCCACCCGTCACAGCACAAGGTCGCCTATCGCCCCTCGTACGCGGGCCCCGCACAGGTCACGGGCGGCCCGGGCACCGGCAAGACGGTCGTCGCACTGCACCGGGTACGCCACCTGCTGGGGCACCTGCGCGACGGTGACCGGATCCTGCTGACGACGTACACCAACACGCTCGTGGCCGCGCTGCGGGCGGGGCTCGCGGCACTGGTCGAGGACGAGGCGCTGCGTGACCGTGTCGACATCATGACCGTCGACGCGTTCGCCGGACGTGTGGTGTCCACGTCGCGGCGGCCCCTGCGAGGCGGCGAGGAGCAGGCACGGTGGGAGGAGGCGGCCCGGACCACCGGCTTCGCCGGCACCGCACAGTTCCTCGCCCAGGAGTACAAGCACGTGGTTCTCGCACAGGACCTGCGGACCCTGGAGGAGTACGAGGGCTGCGAGCGGCGGGGACGGGGCAGCGCGCTGCCCGCATCGTCCCGCGGACTCGTCTGGCGCACGATCGAGGAGTTCACCCGGCGGCTCGGCACGGACGGACTGCGCACCTACCTGGGTACGTGCGCGGAGGCAGCCGACCTGCTGAAGAGCGTCGGCCCACGCTACCGGCACGTGGTCGTCGACGAGGCCCAAGATCTGCACCCCGCCCAGTGGAGGCTGCTGCGCGCGGCGGCTCCGGCCCGGCCGGACGACCTCTTCATCGCGGGTGACCCGCACCAGCGCATCTACGACACCAAGGTGTCGTTGAAGGCGGTCGGCGTCCGGGTCGCCGGGCGGTCGACGAAGATGCGCAAGAACTACCGGTCCACCCACGAGATCCTCAGCTGGTCGACCGCTCTCCTCGTCGGCCGCCCCTTCGAACAACTGGCGGACGACGCCCGCAACGAGACACTGCTCGGCTACCGGTCGGCTCTGCACGGCAACGGACCCGAGGTGTTCGGCGAGAGCTCGGAAGACGCCGAACTCGACGCCCTCGTCACCCGGGTACGCGGGTGGCTCGACGAAGGGATCGAACCGGGTGAGATCGGTGTCGGTTCCCGGTTCAACAAGAGCTGCGACAAGGCGGTGGAACGGCTCACAGCGGCGGGGATCCGTGCTGCTCGCCTGCGGGGCGACGCCGTCTCCGACCCGTCCGCCGTCCAGATCGGCACCATGCACGCGTTCAAAGGGCTGGAGTTCCGGTGCGTCGCTGTCATCGGGGTGAGCAACGGCGCCCTGCCGTATCCGCGGGCCGTGACGCCGGTGGACGTCGACCGGCTGCAGCACGAGACGGACCTTCTGGCTGAACGCTGCCTGCTGTTCGTCGCCTGTACCCGCGCGCGGGACAGTCTCTACGTGTCGTGGTGGGGCGAGCCGAGCGAGTTCCTGGTGGAGACGGGCACAGTGAGCCACCCAGCCCTTCCGGGCCGGAGCTGAGCTCACCGACGGGACGGACGCCTGCACCACCGACGGTGAGCCGTCGGCCTCGCTCCGGTCACGTGGGCTTCGGCAGATCGGCGGCGAGGAAGGGAGCGAGGAGCGCGCACCACGCGTCGGGGCGGCCGAGGGGAATGATGTGGCCGCGGTCCTGGAGACGGTGTCCGACCATGTCATCGGCGAAAGGACGGAGTTGGCGTTCGATTCCGATGCCGACGGCGTCCGGATCTGCCGGGCCTTGGTGGGCAGGGCAGGTGTCGTGCCCCATGCGGCGGGTTCCGGCCAGCGGCCGGGAACAGCGTTGCAGACGGAAATTCGTACATGTGATGATCCTTCGCATGACCACGGGTGGGGATCACATACCGGAGCAGCAGCCGAGGCGCTCACGACTGGAGGACCTGTGGGTTCTCGTCGATCCGTCGCCGGAGAGTCTGCCGGTCGGGAAGCCGGCGCAGACAGCAAAGCCCGAGCGGGCAGCACAGCCGCTGGAGTCCGAGGACGCCCGGCTGCGAACAACTCGCAGGGATTTCGCTGTGTTGCTGGGTGAGTTCCGGCGTACGGCGGTGTTGGTGCCGCTGGACGGCAATGGAGACCTGTGGTCGGCCGATCAGAACGGGGTGCGCTGGATCTGCGCGTTCTCGGACGAGGAGGCGCTGGCCCGGTTCGCGCGGGCTCGGGGGGATGCCGGGCGGGAGTGGGCGTACCGGACCGTTCTCGGTGCGAGGTTGCTGGATGTGATGGTGCCGTTGCTGCCGGGTCCGGCGGGGGTGGCGCTGGATGCGGGCAGTGAGGACGGCGGGATGTTGTTCCCGCCGGTGGCGGGCATCGTGCCGGACGCGGTCGCGGTGGATCTCGGGGGGACGCGATGAGTGGGGAGAGTCCTGATCTCCACGTGCCGCCGGCGGCCTTGGCGGAGATCGCGAAGGGGATCGATCTGGCGCATGCCGAGTTGAAGGAGCTCGGATTCGTCGGGCAGGCGTCCACGGGGCGGGGTTTCTCCGATCTCGCACTGTCCGGGCTGGAGTTGGGGCATGGCGGGCTGACGTCGGAGTTCGAGACGTTCTGCAACCGCTGGGAATGGGGTGTGCGGGCCTTGACGCAGAAGGGGAACGGCTTCGCCCTCGGGGTCGGCCTGTCGGCGGGTTCGTTCGCGGAGCAGGAGCAGTACATCAAGGACTCGTTCAAGATCGGTGTGAACTCCGTGAACGGCAATCCGCACGCCTCCGAGGAGGAGGTCAAGGCCATGAGCTGGGACGCGATCAGGGGTCAGTCCCCGTATGACGGGGCGGACTGGAGCCGGGAGTCGATGAGTGAGGCTCACGGCGAGGTGAAGCAGACCTGGCGGGACACCGCGTACGACGTGGAGGACGCCGCGCTCGATTCCATGGAGCGTAACGGGCTGGTGGACCCGGCGGTGCGGGCGGCGGCGGATGAGCGGCTCAAGGAGCAGCTCGATCCGTCGCAGGAGACGATCGACCAGGCCGAACAGCCGCGATGGGGGCAGGGCGACTGATGCCGGACTGGGAGAAGTTCGCCGGGGACCTGTACGACGGAGCCGGGAACCTTGTCGACAAGGGCAAGGAGATCGTCGGCGAGGGGATCGACAAGGGCACCGATGTCCTCGGCGCCGGCCTGGAGAAGGTCGGTGCCGACGAGTGGGCGGACAAGGTCGAGGACTGGGGCGATGAGACCGCGTCGTCCCTGGGTGCGCAGGTCGGCGAGCAGCAGCTCGGGCAGAGTGAGGAAGCGAACGAGCTGATCCACGGCAGGCCGGAGAAGATCGCCGCGGCGGTGAAGAACCTGCGCGACTTCCGACACGCCTTCGACCTCGTCGGCAGCGGGATGAGGAAGCTCGACTCGGGTCACTGGAAGGGGGTGGCCGCCGACACCTTCCGGGAGAAGTTCCAGACCCTGCCGACCGACTGGGTGCGCGCGGCTGCGGCTTTCGAGGACGCGGCCGCAGCGCTGGAGACGTACGCGCACACCGTCACCAGCGCGCAGGCAAAGGCCGGTGAGGCGATCGCTCTCTACAAGGAGGGCAAGCAGGACTACGAGACGGCTGCTGCCGCGTTCAAGGAGAAGGCGGAGGCGTACAACGCGGTCCGTAACACCGACCATCCGCTCCCGCACCCGGGGAAGTTTTCCGATCCGGGCCTGGTCAAGCGGCAGCAGGCGCAGGAGACGCTTCAGCGTGCGCGGCGGGCACGTGACGAAGCCGCCGAAGCGGCGAAGAGCCTGATCACCGCGGCGATGGCCCACGCACCGAAGGAACCCAAAGGCCTGGACCGGGCCAAGCAGGAGTTCTACGACTACGGCGTGGGCCAGGGCATCGAGCTGGCCCACTTCGGTGGTGGTGTCGTCAAGGGCACGGCGGGGCTGGTGAACTTCGTCCGCTCGGTCTATCCGCTGGACCCGTACAACATCACGCATCCGGCCGAGTACTACAAGGGCGTCAACATGACGCTCGCCGGTCTCGTCTCCAGCGCCGCCAACCCGGATCGGACACTGAAGAACGCCTGGGACGCGGCCAAGGGCGACCCGTCGGAATTCTTCGGCCGACTCGTCCCCGAACTGGTCGGCACCAAGGGCGGCGGGCTGATCAAGGGCCTCGCGCGCCATGGGCTGAAAGACGGGGCGGAGAGCGCTGCCCGCAAGGGTGTCAGCGATCCCGCCAAGTCGTCGAAGCCGGACAAGGGAGTGGAGAAGGACCCGACGGACCCGGTCGATCTGGCGACCGGGACGATGTACCTGCCGCAGACGGACATCGCGTTGCCAGGGACGCTCCCGTTGATATTCCGCCGCCGGGTCGCTTCCGACTACCGCGCCGGGCGGTGGTTCGGTCCCTCATGGTCCTCCACGGCCGACCAGCGACTCGAAATCGATTCCCAGGGCATCGTCTTCGTGTGTGAGGACGGCCTGCTGCTGTCCTACCCGCACCCCGCGCCCGGCGTACCGGTCATGCCGAGCCACGGCGCGCGCTGGCCCCTTGAACTGGACAGCAACGGGGACTACACGGTCACCGATCCGGACAGCGGCCGAGTACGGCACTTCGGTTCGCGGTCCGGGGATGTCGCCCCCCTGCTGCAGATCGACGACCGCAACCGCAACTGGGTCCAATTCGAATACGACGAAGCCGGAGCTCCGACGGGGATCGTTCACTGTGCCGGCTACCACCTCAAGTTCACCACGAGAGAGGGCCGGATCACCGCCCTCCACCTCGCCAGGGCCGCGCAGGACGGTACCGACCAGGAGATCCTCCGCTACCGCTACACCGACGGTCATCTCACCGAGGTCGTCAATTCTTCTGGCTTGCCGCTCCGGTTCGCCTATGACGACCGCGGTCGGGTCACTTCCTGGACCGACACCAACGACAGCCGGTACGACTATGCCTACGACGACAGGGACCGGTGCGTGACCGAGGGCGGCGCCGCAGGTCACATGGCCCTGAGCCTCGACTACGACGCCACCGATCCCGAGACCGGGATGCGTGTCACCACCGTCACCAGCAGCAGTGGAGCCGTCCACCGCTATGTCATCAATGACAGCTACCAGGTGGTGGCCGAGATCGATCCGCTGGGTGCCATCACCCGTTTCGAACGCGACCGCTACAACCGTCTGTTGTCCCGTACGGACCCGCTCGGCCGCGTCCACAGCTTCGCGTACGACGCGTCAGGCCGACTGACCTCAGCGGTGCGCCCGGATGGCCGCGAGATGTCCGCGCAGTACAACAGCCTCGGCCTACCGGTCCGTGTCACCAACCCCGACCGGACCGTGGTGCGCCAGGAGTACGACGAACGCGGCAATCGTCTTGCTGTCACGGACCCGGCTGGAGCCGTGACCCGCACCATCTACAACGACGCCGGCCACGCGGCCTCCGTGACGGACGCACTCGGCAACACGACTCATATCCGAAGCAACACGGCCGGTCTGCCCGTGAGGATCGTCGACCCACTCGGTGCAGCCACCGAAATCACCCGGGACGCCTTCGGCCGGCCCGTCGTCCACACCGACCCCCTCGGTGCCGTCACCCGCTTCGAGTGGACAGTCGAAGGGAAACTGTCCCGCCGTATAAACGCGGACGGGTCCACGCATTCCTGGACATACGACGGTGAGGGCAACTGCCTGACTCACACCGACGCCATGGGCACACTCTCCCGCTTCGAGTACACCCACTTCGACCTCATGACCGCCCGCACCGGCCCAGACGGTGTGCGGTACGAGTTCGCGTACGACCACGATCTTCGCCTCACCCAGGTCCGCAACCCTCAGGGCCTTACCTGGGACTATGTCTACGACGCGGCCGGGCACCTCATATCGGAATGCGACTTCGACGATCGCACGGTGACCTACGACCGCGATGCGGCAGGCCGCTTGACCGCGCGTACCGACGCCCTCGGCCAGGTCATCCGCTACAAGCAGGACGTGCTGAACCGGATCGTCTCCAAAGACGCTGCAGGAGCCGTCACAACCTTCGCATACGACCTCTCAGACCAACTTGCCGAGGCTGTCAACGCGGACGCCACTGTCACTTGCCTGCGGGACCGCTATGGCCGCCTACAGTCCGAAACCGTCAACGGCCTTACGACGACATACCAGTATGACCGGCTCGGACGCCGTACGGGTCGCACAACCCCCAGCGGAGTCGTCAGCCGGTGGACGCATGACGCGGCAGGCCGGCGTACCTCACTCACTACGTCAGACCGCATCCTTGGCTTTGTACACGATGCGGTGGGGCGAGAGGTTGCTCGACACATTGGGGATAGCGTGCTGCTGGCTTCTCAATTCGACTCGATGGGTCGCCTCGCTTCCCAGCGGGTCATCGAAGCCGACCGCAGCATGCAATGCCGCGAGTACTCCTATCGCGCAGACGGGAACTTGATTGAGCTCATAGAGCAAACTACTGGAAAGATTACCTTCGACCTCGACACCGTAGGCCGAGTGACCGCTGTCCATGGCGCGAATTGGAATGAGCGCTATGCCTACGACACCGCAGGAAACCAGACTGAAGCATCCTGGCCAGCCCCTCACCCAGAACTGGAAGCCACTGGCACCCGCACATACGCAGGAACGAAAATCAGGAACGCAGGCAGCGTTCGATACGAACACGACTCGCTGGGACGCGTCACTCTGCGTCAGAAAACCAGGCTCTCACGCAAGCCCGACACGTGGCATTACACGTGGGACGCAGACAATCGCCTGACTGACGTCATAACCCCTGACGGTACACGCTGGCACTACCACTATGACCCTCTCGGTCGCCGCATTGCCAAACGGCGAGTGGCCGACGACGGAACGACCGATGGGCAACACAGCACGTTCTCATGGGACGGCACTGTTCTTTCTGAACAGACCACCAGAGAGGATGCAATTTCTGACTGTATTGCCATCACTTGGGACCACCTCGGTCTGCTTCCTCTCACACAGGTGGAACGCCGGTTCAAGGCGGAGACACCTGACGAAACAATTGACCAACGCTTCTTTTCCATAGTCGCCGATCTCGTCGGATCTCCCAGAGAACTTATTGACGAATCAGGGAATCTGGCTTGGCGGGCGCGCAGCACTCTATGGGGTACAACCTCGTGGACAGCATCCAGTACTGCTTACACACCAATTCGCTTCCCTGGGCAATACTTCGACCCGGAGACGGGACTTAACTACAACTACTTTCGCTACTATGACCCGACCTCAGGTCGTTACATTTCCCCTGACCCTTCGGGCCTTACTCCGGCACCCAACCCCGTTACGTACGTCAGCAATCCGCACAAGATGATAGATCCGCTGGGGCTATCCCCTTGCCCCGGCTCGATCGACTACATGGAAGACAACGCGATTCCCGCTGGTGCACCCGTAACCTACGGACCAACGGGGACCCTGATCGGATCCGATGGGCCGAGCATGCGCAATTTCGATAATGTGCTGAATGCTGGCGAGCACGACGTCGTGGCCCACGGGAGCCGGGACGGCTTCCTGGACATGCCCGGGGGTAGGGTGAACGGAGGGCAGATCGTCGACGCGATCACGAACAATCCGAGCTACAATGGCGGGCCTGTGAGACTCATGGTATGCCACTCAGGGGCGGATGGTTCCGGAATCGCTCAGCAGGTCGCCAACGAGCTCGGAATAACCGTGCGGGCGCCGACCGAGAAGGTCGGAACGAATCCGATTATGGGTACCGGCCAAATTCCGCAGATCGACAAAGACGGATATTGGAGGATTTTCCTCCCGATTTCAAGTGGGTGATCGAGTGGAAATGATCGGATTTTTTCAGGAGATGCATTCCGGCGATTCGGATGTGTTTTGCGAATCAATCAAAGGTAAGGTGCGGAGCCAGACTTCCTACCCTAAGTCAAAAATAGTGGGTTATCTGCAATCCGGATATCCGATTTTTGACATCATGGAGACAACATCGGACGTCATCGAGAATTCCTTCCAAGTTCCTGGCGGTTCGTCACTGATGTCAGACGGTCAGTTTGTGTGGCGTTTGGACCTGGCAGCATACATAGAAGCTTACAATATCGACCTGCCGTCACGTTTTCTCTCCTTCGCCATAGAAAATGAATTCTCCGTACCCTCTGTGAGCCGCCAAAAACTCCTGGCAATTTCCATCGCCGCAGGCAATGCGTTGGGTTTTCATGTAGACGGTGGGGCCGGACGGAAAACCGGTAAATGATGGGCCGGTCCATGAGGTACTCCAAGCCTCGCACTGCCCCAAAAGGGCCGTGGAGTAATCGGCAGGAAAACGGAAGATGCGCCCAGTCTCATCGAGGCCTATGTTAATCCGGACCAGAGTTGGCGGGTACCGGAGGTGCTGTCGAACTCGCCAGTCGTCACTGCCCGTACTGCCCCGTCTCGGCCGAGTCTGCGTCTCCGGGGCCCGGACGTGAAGTAACGAAACTGAGTGTCCCATTATTCGAGGAAGAGGGCGTGGGAATGCCCGAAGATGCGGTCCGTAATTGGCGAGAAACTTTGCGTTCTTGCAGTTTGACAGTAATCGAGGGAGCAGCGCCCGCTTCAGCACCCTCTCCCGTGGCAGCCATTCGTTTAGTTACAGGAGTAGATGTAGAGCCGACAACAACTATCGCACGGCACCCGTCCGCACTTGGCGAGGTCGACCACCAGTGGAAATTGCACACTGCCGAACGACTCACTCCCCCAGAATGCGGAGAATTTAGTATTCTGCCGCCCGGAGGCGGGGGCGCCTCTATCGGCTGGGTCCGGGTGAAAGACAATGGCGGAGACGGCCTCCCCTCCCGCATTGCCGCAGCAACTGGTTCACACGAGTTCGTCAGCTTGTCAGCGGACGGAAGAACCCTGTTCGCGGTTTCCGAGGAAGACAACGAGTACTGGATCGTCGTCCGCCGGATAGCGGCATGACTACATGGCACTTCACGCTATGCGCGAAGACTGCGGTATCCGACCCTCGTGTTGCTGTGCAGGGCCGTCTCGGCGGTGCTGACCGGGCGCACTCGCTCATCGCGGTCAGCGAGTGGATCATGGATGCCCCGCAGCACGTGCTGGACTTCCCCTGCTTCGCTGCCGATCCACTCACCGGTCTGAGACCGGTGCCGCACGCCGTAGCCGTGCGGCGACTGCTGCAGCGTGTGGACGGTGACGCGCTGGACGCGGCGACCAACGCCCTACAGGAAGCCGACTCGCAGCATGCGCTCCGACGACATCCACCACAGCCCCATTCCGTCCGAACCGATTGACAAGCTGGTTCGACAAGATCGCCCACGGATCCTCCCCTGAGGCTCGCCTCAAGTGATCAACCCGGACAGATCCTGAGCGTGCGATGATCCCGCCGTTCTGCCGGGCTGCCGGCGCTCAGTCCTCGTCCGCCGGGTTCAGCACGATCGTCCCGGAGTCGTTCGCCGGCCGGCCCTCGTTGGGCATCGTGTACGCGAAGTACGCCCGGCCGGTGGCGTTCTTGATCACCTCGTCGACGTGGAGGCCGAAGGTGGAGGTGCGGGAGGCGTCCTCCAGGATCGGCGTGTCGAGGTAACAGAGGTAATCGCCCTCGGCGCCTTCCCAGCCCGGGCGGCAGTCCTCGGGAACGGTGGTGACCGTGGTCCCCGGGGGGAGGTCGACCCAGAAGGTGACCGGTTCGCCGCCGGAGCGGAGCAGGGCCAGCCAGGCGGGGCCGTGGTTGGCGAAACCGATGTCCACCGACACGGTGCTGCCCTTGCGGGCCCGCAGCCGCTCACCGGTCAGGTCGAGGTCGAAGGTGTTCGCCGTCGGGAAATCCATCTCCGCGTAGCGGGTGTAACCGGTCGGGTCCGTGTCCGGCACGCGGACCAGCTCCAGCGACGATCCGTCTCCCGCCCGGTAGTCGCCTTCGGTCAGCAGCTGCCGCGCCTGGTCTGCGGGCACCGCGCTGAAGCTGTAGGACATCGTGTCGTAGAGCGCGAAGCCGGCCGTCTCGATCGGGAAGGGCTCGCTCAGCCCGTATGCCGTCTCCCCGGTGAACTCGCTGTCGAAGATGCAGAGCGCCGTGGAGCGTCCGAGCACATCGTCGGGGTCGCGCGGCTCGTACCAGCAGTTGCTGAAGGTGCTGGGGAAGGACAGGCCCCGGCTGCCGGTGATCCGCAGGACGACGCCGTCACCGCCCAGCCCGCCGACATTGCGGAAGCCCAGCGGTGCCTGGAAGGTATCACCGGCCTGGAAGCCCGCGGGCTCGGTCAGCTGATGCATCACCAGCTCCGGGCCTCCCACCAGTACGTCCACCGTGTGCCCGGTGAAGGCCAGCCCCTCGCCCACGGCCGATATCTCGATGGCGCCGAAATCGCCCGCGGCGCTTTCGTCGGTCACATCGAGGCGGATGCCGCCCAGGTCGTTGTAGTCCTGGCCCGCGTAGATCTCGTAGTCGCTGCAGGTGGCGACGAGCCCGTCGACGGAGCACCCCTGCCACCCGCCGAGCCGGGAGAAGTCCACTGCGGCGACGCCGGCCAGGGAGCTCGCGTCCACCGTGACCGTGTAGTCGCCGGTGTGGATCGGCCAGGTGATGCCGTCGTCGTCCGGTACCGGCTCTCCGGGCGCGCGGAGACCCAGCTCGATCTGCGGCTCACCCGGCTCACCCGGCTCGCCGGCCTCCGGGTGCAGCGAGAGGTTGACACTGTCAGGGCCGGTGATCGAGACCGGCAGCGGTTCCTCCTGGGCATGGACAGGACCGGCCAGCGCCGTACCGGCCAGGGCGGCCAGCACGAACGCGGAGAGGGTACGCCGCGCGACGACGAGAGGATTCATGAGACCTTCCGCGACTCGGACATCATGCGCCCCAGATCGGTGACGCGTACTCATGACCCGTGATTCAGCTGAAAGGTTGCCCAGAAACGCGACATGCCCATGTCGGAAGGGTGGCAGAGAGGGATGACCCCTTCCCTGCGTGCCTGCACCTCTGCGAGGGCCCCGGAAGTCCGTGAGGGCCCCCGGGTTCGTCCGAGGTGAAGAGCACCCCTCAGCCCCCCGGCGCGAACAGCGCGTCCTGCGCCGCCTCGCGGGCCGCGAGGACCGCGCCGCTCAGGACCGCGCCACCGCCCAGGCGTCCGGCCCTCACCTCGGTCGGCAGCGGGGACAGCCGGGCGAGACGCTCCTCGACCCGGGACGCCAGGGCCTCGCCGCCCGCCCGGCCGACCTCGCCCGCCAGGACCACACAGCCCGGGTCGAGCACCGCGACGACGGAGGCCGCGCCGAGGGCGATCCGGTCGGCGAGCGCCGACAGGAACGCCTCGCCCCGGGGCCCACCGTCGGCGACCGCCGCCTGCACCGCGAACGCGGCGGCCGGGTGCTGCTCCCGTTCCCCGTCCGCCGCCCCGGCCGGGACCCGTACGCCGATCCCGTGGACCGCCGCCAGTTCGCAGACGGCTACCGAGCCGGCCAGGGAATGGAAGCCGCCCTCGCAGTTGACGGCCGAGGGCACGCCCCGCGTGCCGGGTACCGGCAGGAATCCGATCTCGCCCGCGCCCCCGGACGCGCCCCGCCGCAGTACCCCGTCCAGCATCACCGCGGCGCCGATGCCGTGCCCCAGCCAGAGCAGGGCGAAGGTGTCCCGGTCCAGGGCCGCCCCGGTACGGTGTTCGGCCACGGCGGCCAGGTTGGTCTCGTTCTCCACCACGACCGTCGCGGGCAGCCGCCGCTGGAGCTCCTTGACCAGGCCCCGGTGCCAGGCCGGCAGGCCGGCGGTGTCCCGGAGTTCGCCGGAGGCCGGGTCGATCAGCCCCGGCGCGCCGATGGCGACGCTGTGCAGCGGCGCCGTTCCGGCCGCGCGGGCGGTGCGCTCCACCATGGCCACGGCCTGCTCGACGGCCGGCCGGATCCCGGCGTCGCCGCCGATGGGCGAGGTGGCCTCCGCCAGGGTGGCGCCGAGCAGGTCGGCGACGACCACGGTGACGCTGTCGGTCCGTACGTCGAGTGCGGCCAGGTGTGCCCGGTCGGCGACGATCCCGTACAGCCGCGCGTTGGGGCCGCGCCGCTGGGAGCCGCTCTCCCCCACCACCCGGACCAGGCCGGCCTCCTGCAGCCGGTCCACCAGGTCGGCGACGGTGGGGCGGGACAGTCCGGTCAGGGTCTTCAGCTGCGTGGCCGTCAGCGGGCCGTCCTGCTGGAGCAGTCGCAGGGCGAGCCGGTCGTTGATGGCCCGGGCGGTGCTCGGGGATGCGGGCATGCGGGGATCCTTCCAGATCACTGCGGGTCCGCCCTCACGGGCTATTTATCAGGCAGGGTTCCTGATAGTTTACGGCCCGCACCGCAGAGCGGACGCCCAAGGCGCCGGCGGTCGACCAATCCAGGGGAGAGTACGGCGTATGACGACGGATTCAACGGCTCCGGTCTTCGGTTCGGAGCAGGTCAGGCGGGCGAGGTACGCGGTGGCCGCGGTCTTCGCCGTGCACGGGGCGGTGACCGGCAGCTTCGCGACCCGCGTGCCGTGGATCCAGGACCACGCCTCGGTCAGCGCGGGCCAGCTGGGGCTCGCCCTCGCCTTCCCCGCCATCGGCGCGACCCTCGCGATGCCGCTGGCCGGCCGCGTCAGTCACCGCTTCGGGGCCCGGACGGCCCTGCGCGGGCTGCTGGCTCTCTGGACGTTGTCGCTGGTCCTGCCGGCTGTCGCCCCGAACCTCCTGACGCTCTGCGTCGCGCTCTTCGTGTACGGGGCGAGTGCCGGGATGTCCGACGTGGTGATGAACGCGCTCGGGGTCGAGGTGGAGAACCGGCTCGACAGGTCGATCATGTCCGGGCTCCACGGCATGTGGAGCGTGGGCGCCCTGATCGGTTCGGCGGCCGGTACCGTCGCCGCCCACGTCGGGGCGGACGCCCGGCTGCATCACGCGGTGGCCGCAGGGGTGCTCACCGTGCTCGGACTGGCCGCCTGCGGCGGCGTACTGGACCTGCGCAGCGAACCGGACGAGGAGCCGCCGCCGCGCTTCACCCTGCCGCCGAAGTCGGCCCTGCTCATCGGTGCGGTCGGCTTCTGCGCGGTGTTCGCCGAGGGTGCCAGCATGGACTGGTCGGCGGTCTACCTGAGGGACGTCATGGACAGTTCGGCCGGGCTCGCGGCGGCCTCGACCACGGCGTTCGCCCTGACGATGGCCGTGGCCCGCATCGCCGGCGACAAGGTCGTCGACCGTTTCGGGGCCGTGCGGACCGTACGTATCGGCGGGGTCCTGGCCACGGCGGGCGGGCTGCTGGTGGTCCTGTCGCCGAACACGGCGCTCGCGCTCTGCGGCTTCGGGCTGCTCGGCCTGGGTGTCGCGGTCGTCGTGCCGCTGGCGTTCGCGGCCGCCGGGCGCAGCGGGCCGAACCCGAGCCGGGCCATCGCAGGTGTGGCCACCATCACGTACACCTCCGGTCTGATCGCCCCGTCCGCGATCGGGTCGCTGGCCGAGGCGACGTCCCTGCTCGTGTCCTTCGGCCTCGTGACGGTGCTGGCCTTCGGACTGGTGCTGGGCGCCGGGGTGCTGCGCGGGGGCGACCGGAAGGTCGCCGAGGGGGGCGTACGGGCTGCCGCCCCGGCCGCGAGCACGACCGGGGACTGAGCGGCGGCCGGTACCGGAGCACACGTGCTCCCGCCGGCAGCGGGGCACGGCCACCGTTCCCGTGCGGGTCCCGACCGGGACCCGGTGGCGGCACGGTCCGGTCCCGAGGCCGGGACCCTGCGGCGGGCCCGCCCCGGAGCCCCGGAGCCGCCGCGTCCCGCGGCCTCGGGACCGGAAGAGCGCATCGGGACCCGGAGAGCGCACCCCGCCGGGAGCGGGGGGCGGGGGCCGAGCGCGAGGTCACGGGGTCGCGGCACTACCATGGCTCTGATTTTTCTCGCGGTGGGGACCACGACGGGCACACCGCACACATCGACAGGAGTGACCATGGGCGGCCTCGGCGTGCGCTGGACCTTGCACGGCGACGGGAAGACCCCCGCGCCGGGGGCCGTGGTGCGCCCCGACGAGCGGCTCTCCTGGCCCCGTACTTTCGGACTCGGCGCCCAGCACGTGGTCGCCATGTTCGGCGCGTCCTTCGTGGCGCCGGTCCTGATGGGCCTGGACCCCAACCTCGCCATCATGATGTCCGGCGTCGCGACCGCCATCTTCCTGTTGTCCACACGGGGCCGGGTGCCCAGTTACCTCGGGTGCTCCCTGTCCTTCGTGGGCGTCGCCGCCACGATCCGGGCGAGCGGCGGCACGAGTGCCACCGTGACGGGCGCGGTGCTGGTGGTCGGTGCGGTGCTGTTCCTGGTGGGGCTCACCGTGCAGCGGTTCGGTGCGCGGATCATCCACGCGGCGATGCCGCCGGTGGTGACCGGCGCCGTCGTCATGCTGATCGGTTTCAACCTGGCACCGGTCACCGCGTCGACGTACTGGCCCCAGGACCAGTGGACGGCTCTGCTGGTCATGCTGTTCACCGGGCTCGCCGTGGTCTGCCTGCGGGGGTTCTTCTCCCGTATCGCGATCTTCCTGGGGCTCGTCTTCGGGTACGCGCTGTCCTGGGTGCTCGACCGCGTCTTCGGCAAGATCCACTCGCCGGCGGGCGGGGCCGAGGCCGTCGACCACTGGCGCCTCGACCTGTCCGCCGTGGCGCACGCCGACTGGATCGGGCTGCCGTCCTTCCACGCGCCGAGCTTCGAGTGGTCGGCGATCCTGGTGGCGCTGCCGGTCGTGATCGCCCTGGTCGCGGAGAACGCCGGACACGTGAAGGCCGTCGGTGAGATGACCGGCGACCCGCTCGACGACGAACTGGGCACCGCCATCGCGGCGGACGGCGCCGCCTCGATGCTGTCCACCGCCGTGGGCGGTCCGCCCAACACGACGTACTCCGAGAACATCGGCGTGATGGCGGCGACCCGTGTCTACTCCACCGCCGCCTACTGGGCAGCCGCCTTCTTCGCGCTGCTGTTCGGCCTCTGCCCCAAGTTCGGTGCGGTCGTCGCCGCGATCCCCGGCGGTGTGCTGGGCGGCATCACCGTCATCCTGTACGGGATGATCGGCCTGCTGGGCGCCCAGATCTGGCTGAACGCCAAGGTCGACCTGCGCAACCCGCTCAACCTCGTACCGGCCGCCGCGGGCATCATCATCGGCGTCGGCGGCGTCAGCCTGAAGATCACCGACAACTTCGAGCTGGGCGGCATCGCCCTCGGCACCCTCGTCGTGATCACGGGCTACCACACCCTGCGGGCCTTCGCCCCCGCGCACCTCAAGACGCAGGAGCCCCTGCTCGACTCGGGGACCTCCACGTACGACGAGAAGCCGCCGGCCTGAGCGGTCCGACGGCCGCACGGGGAGTGCGTGACCGGCACGGCGTTCCCTCCCCCGGCGCCCCGCGTTCGCCCGTTCCGATGAACGCCCGGCCCGTCGGCCCCGTGGCGGGGCCGCGGCTGGGACGCTGCGCGGATGAAGCGGTTCGAGCAGTTCGCGGATCCGGCCGGCACGGTGGCCGATGGCAGCAGAGTGGCCGATGTCGACACGGTGATCGAACGGATGCGCGGCCTCCGCTCCGGCTGGCCGCCGGGGGACGGTGTCGCGGTCTTCAACGAGGTCTACCTGAGGGTCACCGTGGCCCTCGGCGCGCGGATCGGGCAGGGCGCCTTCGCCGACCGGGCGGCCGTGTCCGCGCTGGACGTCCGGTTCGCGGAGCGCTACCTGGCGGCGGTCGACACGGCCGAGGCGGGCGGGGACCCGCCCGCGTGCTGGCGTCCCCTGTTCCAGTTCCGGGGCCACCCGGGGCTCCGCCCCCTCCAGTTCGCGCTGGCCGGGATCAACGCCCACATCGGCCACGACCTCGCCCTGGCCGTCGTGGACACCTGCCGCGCGCTCGACTGCGCTCCCCGGGACCTGGAGGAGGAGTTCGAGCGGGTGGGTGACCTCCTCGCGGTGCTGGAGGAGCAGATCCGCGACGGTCTGATGCCGGGACCCGATCTGCTCGAGGTCGCCGACCCCCTCACCCACCTGGCAGGGGTCTGGAGCCTGGAGCGGGCCCGCGAGGCGGCGTGGACCGCCGCAGGGGTGCTGTGGCGGCTGCGTGGCCTGCCGCTGCTGGCCGAGGAGTTCCGGGCCCGTACGGACGCGGGGGTCGGCCTGGTGGGGCGCTTCCTGCTCACTCCCTGCCGCTGACTCCCCTCCCCGTACGGCGCGGGGGCCCGAAGGCGTCCGGGCCCCCGCCCGCCGTCTCAGTCCTCCGGCAGCTCGACCGGGGCGATCTCGTCGTAGACGTCGCCGGGGCCGGGGTTCGTCGGGTCCGTCGCGCCGCCGAACTGGGTCATGACGCCCCAGACGGCGTTCAGCGCGGTCTGCACGGCGCCCTCCGCCCAGCCTGCCGTCCACGAGATGTCGTCGCCGGCCAGGAACAGACCCCGCTTGTCGGCGGGCAGCCGGTCCTGCATGAAGTGGGTGAACAGCCGCCGCTGGTAACGGTAGTGGCCGGGCAGGTTGGCCTTGAACGCCCCCATGAACCAGGGCTCGTTCTCCCAGGAGACGGTGACGGGGTTGCCGATGATGTGCTTCCGGATGTCGACGCCCGGATAGATCTCGCCCAGCGACTTGAGCATGACCTCCATGCGCTCGTTCGGTGACAGCGGCAGCCACTTCAGGCTGTCGTCGCACCAGGTGTACGAGAGGCAGATGACGGCCGGCTTGTCCGGGCCGTCGTCCAGCAGGTACGTGCCCCGCGTCATCCGGTCCGTGAGCGTCATGGACATCCGGTCGCGGCCCGTCACCTCGTCCTTGTCCAGCCAGAAGGGCCGGTCCACGGGGACGAACAGCTTGGAGGACTCCATGTAGTGGGTGCGCTCCATCGCCGTCCAGTGGTCGATCGGGAAGAGCGCGTCGTCGCAGGCGATCTTGGACAGCAGCAGCCAGGACTGGCCGGTGAAGACCGCGGCCCGGTAGGTGCGGATGTCGCCGGTGGCGTCGGTGACCGTGATCCGGTTCCCGGCGGTTCGGTCGAGCCGGGTCACGGCGGGGCGCGGCTCTCCGCCGTGCAGCGAGGCCAGCGACGTACCCAGCGGCCAGTGCACGATCTTCTCCGGCTCGCGGTCCCACAGCCGCAGCGGGAGTTGCTGGCTTCCGCCCACGATCCCGCGGTGGTGGTCGTCGGCCTCGGTGTAGACGACCCGGAGGATCTCCAGGATGGAGTTGGGGAAGTCGGTGTCCCAGCCGCCGGTACCGAACCCGACCTGGCCGAAGATCTCACGGTGCCGGAAGGACGTGAACGCCTCGGAGTCGCAGAGGAAGCCGTAGAAGGTCTGGTTGTCGAGCTTCTCGACGAGCTTCGCCCAGATCTCCCGGATGCGGGGCACGTCGCGCTCGCGCATCGCACGGTTCATGTCCGAGAAGTCGGCCCCCTCCTCCAGGCAGGCGCTCCACGCGTCGGCGACGTCGCGGTAGACCTGCGGGAGGTCGTCGATCGTCCTCGCGTAGTGGGACTCGCCCTTGAGGTCGACGACGGTCGACGGGGTCGCCGGGGAGAGGGGGTTGGGGAACGGCTCGGTTCGCAGGCCCACGAGGTCGATGTAGTGCTGGAGCGCCGTGGAGGAGGGCGGGAAGCGCATGGCCCCCATCTCGGCGGTCAGCGAGGGGTCGCATCCTTCGAAACCGACCGTCCGCAGCCGGCCGCCGATCCGGTCCGCCTCGTGGACGACCGGCTTCAGGCCCATCTTCATCAGCTCGTAGGCGGCGATCATGCCCGAGAGCCCGCCGCCGATGACGGCGACCTCGGTCCCGTGTTCGGTCGCCGGTATCTGACCGATGCCCGCCGGGTGGGCGAGGAAGTCGTCGTAGGCGTAGGGGAAGTCCGGCCCGAACATGGTGATCGGCGGCTGCGCGTCGGTGTGCTGGACGGCGTTGGGGACCGTGGACGTCATGGGGTACGGACTCCTTGCGGGGGAACGCGGGGAACGCGGGGGCACAGAAGGGCGGAGCGGGAGGGCGGATCCGGCGCGGGGCGGGCCGGGAGGATCAGACGAGGGAGCGGTACAGCGCGGGGCGGCGGCCGTCGAGATAGGGGTTGGCCGCGCGGGACCCTCGGAGGAGGTCGGGGTCGACGGCGCCGACGACGAGTTCCTCCTCGCGCCCGGCGCGGGCCCGGACGGTGCCGTCGGGGCCGGCCAGGCAGCTGAGCCCGGTGAAGTCGAACTCCCCCTCGGGGCCGGTCCTGTTGACGTAGGCGACGTACATCTGGCTCTCGAAGGCGCGTACGGGGACGACGGATTCGGCGACGAAGCCGAAGGGGTGCATCAGCGCGGTCGGCACCACCAGCAGGTCGGTCCCGGCCAGGGCGTGCGCCCGGACGTTCTCCGGGAACTCGACGTCGTAGCAGATCAGCAACCCGATCCGGACGCCGTCCAGTTCGGCCTGGACCACGGGCTGCTCCCCGGGGGTGAACCACTTCTGTTCGAAGTCACCGAAAAGGTGGGTCTTGCGGTAGTGGGCGAGCGCGGTGCCGTCCGGGCCGATGAGCTGGGCCGAGTTGAAGAGCAGGCCGTCCGCGCGCTCCGGGTAGCCGTACAGGACGGCCAGCCCGTGCCGCGCGCAGATGTCGGCGACCGCGCGGGCGCCGGGGCCGTCACAGGGTTCGGCGAGTTCGGGGAGGGCGTCGCCGATGGCGTATCCGGTGAGGAACAGCTCCGGGCAGACCAGGAGCCGGGCACCGGCCTCGGCCGCCCGTCCCGCGGCCTCGTCGAGCACCGCGGTGTTACGCGCCACGGAGCCGGGTCGTCCGGAGCTCTGGAGCAGGGCGGTACGCAACGGCGGCATGGCTGACCTCGGGCGGTGCGGGCGGGGTGGGGAGACGTATCGACGGTACGGGGCGGCGATCAGGCGCGGCAAGGCTCGACCGTTGCGCGTGCACCGTCGATCCGTTGCGCCTTTCCCGGGCGGATCGGCGATTCGTTGCGCACCCTCTTCACGCAGGTCAGGCGCGTGATCTGGGTCTCAGGCGGGCGGGCCCGAGGTGTACCGCCGCAGCAGGGGGGACAGGACGAGCACCGACTTGGTCCGCTCGACGTACGGTTCGCCCGCGATCCGCTCCAGCACCTGCTCGAAGTGGCGCATGTCCGCGGCGAAGACCTGCACGATGGCGTCGGCGTCACCCGTGACGGTGGACGCGGACGCGATCTCCGGGTAGTGGGACAGGCCCTTCCGGATGGCCTCGGGGGCGGTGTTGCGGCTGCAGTAGATCTCGATGTACCCCTCGGTCTCCCAGCCGAGCGCCGCCGGGTCCACGCGCACGGTGAATCCCGTGATGGCGCCCTCGGCGCGCAGCCGGTCCACCCGGCGTTTCACGGCGGGAGCGGACAGGCCGATGAGCGCGCCGATGTCGGCGTAGGAGCGGCGGGCGTCTTCGGCGAGGGCGTGGACGATGCGTTCGTCGAGGTCGTTCAGGCGCACGTCAGGTGGATCACTTCTCTGCGGGAGGCCGGTCGGGGGCGGCACGGGCCGCCCCCGAAGTAGACCACGAGCGCTCCCAGGAGCGTGCCCGCCGCACAGAACGCCGGACGCGCCTGCCGCGAGGTACGGCAGGGCGCCTCGCGGAGGACGCCCGGTCAGAAGGGGAAGCGCGAGCGTCCGTGCTGGACCGATATCCACTTCCGGGTGGTGAAGGCCTCGATCATCGCGTCGCCGTTCAATCGCCCGAGACCGGAGTTCTTCTCCCCGCCGAAGGGGACGACCGGCTCGTCGTGGACCGTGCCGTCGTTGATGTGGATCATGCCGGTGCGGATGCGCTTGCCCACCCGTACACCGCGCTCGATGTCGGCGGTGTGGACCGCGCCGCTCAGCCCGTACGGGGTGTCGTTGGCGATGCGGACGGCCTCGTCCTCGCCGTCGAAGGGCACGAGGAGGGCGACGGGTCCGAAGATCTCCTGGTGCAGGACGGGCGAGCCGGCGGCGATGCCGGTCAGGACGGACGGGCTGACGAGATTGCCCTCGGCCGTGCCGTGCAGCAGCGCCGTGGCGCCGGCCTCCACGGTCCGGTCCACGAGGGCGGACACGGCCTCGGCCTGCGAGGAGTTGATCAGCGGGCCGATGTGCGTCGCGGGGTCGGCCGGGTCCCCGACCCGCAGGGAGGCCACCTTGGCGACGAACTTGTCGGTGAACTCCCGCTCCACCGCCCGGTCGACCAGAATCCGGTTGGCCGCCATGCAGACCTGGCCCTGGTGGATGTAACGGCTGAAGACGGCGGCGTCGACTGCGTAGTCGACGTCGGCGTCGTCGAGGACGATCAGCGCGCTGTTGCCGCCCAGTTCGAGGACGGCGTGCTTGAAGTTGGCCGCGCAGACGGTCGCGACGTGGCGGCCCACCTTGTCGGACCCGGTGAAGGAGATGACCTGCGGGACCGGGTGCTCCAGCAGCATGTCGCCGATCTCCGCGATGTCGGTGACCACGACGTTCAGCAGCCCGGCGGGCAGCCCGGCCTCCTCGAACACCTTCGCCAGCAGCGTGCCGCCGCAGACCGGCGTGTTCTGGTGCGGCTTGAGGACCACGGCGTTGCCGAGGGCGAGCGCAGGTGCGACCGACTTGAGGGACAGCAGGAAGGGGAAGTTGAAGGGGCTGATGACGCCGACGACGCCGACGGGGACCCGGTAGACCCGGTTCTCCTTGCCCTCGGTCGGCGACGGGAGGATCTGACCGGCCGGCCGCAGCGCGAGGTGGACCGCCTCACGCAGGAACTCCTTGGCCAGGTGCAGTTCGAAGCCGGCCTTCAACCGGGTGCCGCCGAGCTCCGCGACGATCGCCTCGCCGATCTCGGGCTCGCGCTCCTCCACGATCCGCAGGGCCTTCTCCAGTACGGCGCGGCGGGCGTAGGGGTTGGTGTCCGCCCACTCCTGCTGCGCGCGCTCGGCCGCCCGGTAGGCCTGGTCGACCTCGCCGGCCGTGGCCACGGTGATCGACGCCAGCTTCTCCCCGTCGTACGGGTTGAAGTCGATGATGTCCCAGGACCCCTTCCCCGGCCTCCACTCGCCGTCGATGTACTGCTGGGCCAGGTCGGTGAAGAACGAGGACATGAGATCCCTTACCGCAGAGGGGCGGGCAGCTGACTGCTACTCATATTACTGACACGGCAACTGAGTTGAAGCGAACGGAAAAGACCGGTGGTCGAAAGCGGACGACCACGGGCCGGTCGTCCGGACACACATGCCGGTGCCCCTCCCGGAGCGGACGTCCGGGAGGGGCACCGATGACCGGGGCGCGGAAGGGTCAGCTCCAGCTGGCGTGCAGCGGCTTGCCCTCCGCGTAGCCGGCGGCGCTCTGCACCCCGACGATCGCCTTCTCGCTGAACTCCTCGAGCGAGGCGGCGCCCGCGTACGTGCAGGAGGAGCGGACCCCGGCGATGATCGAGTCGATCAGGTCCTCCACACCGGGGCGGGCCGGGTCGAGGAACATCCGCGACGTGGAGATGCCCTCCTCGAACAGGCCCTTGCGGGCCCGGTCGTAGGCGGACTCCTCGGAGGTGCGGTTCTTCACCGCGCGCGCCGAGGCCATGCCGAAGGACTCCTTGTAGTAACGGCCGTCGGCGGACTGCTGGAGGTCGCCGGGCGACTCGTACGTCCCCGCGAACCAGGAGCCGATCATGACGTTGGACGCCCCGGCGGCGAGCGCCATGGCGACGTCCCGCGGGTGCCGGACGCCGCCGTCGGCCCAGACGTGCTTGCCGTGCTTGCGCGCCTCGGCGGCGCACTCCAGCACGGCGGAGAACTGCGGCCTGCCCACGCCGGTCATCATCCGGGTGGTGCACATCGCGCCCGGCCCGACACCCACCTTGACGATGTCGGCGCCCGCCTCGATCAGGTCGCGGACACCCTCGGCGGCGACGACGTTGCCCGCGACGACCGGTACGCGCGGGTCGAGCGCCCGGACCGCGGCGACCGCGCTGATCATGGATTCCTGGTGGCCGTGCGCGGTGTCGACGACAAGGGTGTCGACCCCCGCATCCAGGAGCTGACGGGCCTTGCCGGCGACGTCGCCGTTGATGCCGACGGCAGCGGCGATGCGCAGCTTGCCCTCCGCGTCGGTGGCCGGGGTGTAGAGCGTCGCGCGCAGCGCCGCCTTGCGGGTCAGGATGCCGACGAGCCTGCCGTCCGCGTCGACCGCGGGGGCGAGCTTGCGGTTGGCGCCGTCGAGCGTGTTGAAGGCGTCACGGGGGTCGATTCCGGCGTCCAGGACGACCAGGTCCCGGGACATGACCTCGGAGAGCTGGGTGAAGCGGTCCACGCCGGCGAGGTCGTGGTCGGTGACGACACCCACGGGGCGGTGGTCGGCGTCGACGACGACACCCGCGCCGTGGGCCCGCTTGTGCAGCAGGGAGAGGGCGTCGGCGACGGTCTGGCCCGGGGCCAGCACGATCGGCGTGTCGAGGACGAGGTGGCGCGTCTTGACCCAGCCGATGACCTCGGTGACGACCTCGATGGGGATGTCCTGCGGGATGACGACGAGACCACCGCGGCGGGCGACGGTCTCGGCCATCCGGCGACCCGCGATCGCGGTCATGTTGGCGACGACGAGGGGGATGGTCGTACCGGTCCCGTCGGGCGAGGAGAGGTCCACGGCCTGCCGGGAACCGACCGCGGAACGGCCGGGGACCATGAAGACGTCGTCGTACGTCAGGTCGTAGGGGACCGAGGGGGCGGCCGCGTGGCGACCGGTGCCGGGCTCAAGAAAACGCATAACACTCATTTTTTCATATGAAACGGTGCAGGTCGTTTCCACGAAGACACAGCAACGCACCCCCGTGTTCATAGATTCCTCCGAAGAGGGCCCCGGGGGCGCCGGGCAAGTGGAACCTGCCTTACCCGGGGACCTTACCCGAACAGGATTCGCCCCTTCGTGATCACGATCCCTGGACCGGGTGACGAGGGGTCAGGTAGCTTCGCATCCGCAGGTCCCGGGTGACCGCAGCGCTGTGCGGGAGTGCCCGGACGCCCCTGCACCGCGCATGACCGGAAAGGACTCGGATCCGCCCGTGGAGAGCGAACTGCCGGACATCTACTGCCCTTTCCCCCAGCGGAGCAATCCGCACGTGGGGCACACCCGTGAGCATCTCGCGGCCTGGACGCGCCGCACCGGCCTCGTACACCGCGAGTCCGCCAGGAAGCGCTTCGAGGAAGCGGACTTCGGCGCGTTCGTCGGCATGGTCTACCCGACGGCGGACAGTGAGGACCTGGACCTGGTCGCCGACTGGTTCGTCTGGCTCTTCCTCGTCGACGACCAGCTGGACGACGGGCACCTCGGCCGCAGTCCGGAACGGGTACGCGACGTGGTGGCCCGGATGCGGGCGGTGGTCGAGGGTGGCGCCCCCACCCCCCTCCCGGGCGAGGAGCTCCCCGCCGCCGTCGTCGCCCTCCTGGACCTGTGGGAACGTACGGTCGTACGGGCCGCCCCGCACTGGCGCACCCGCTTCGCCTGGCACCTGATGACCTACCTGACGACGGCCACGACGTGGGAGGCCGGAAACCGGGCCGACGGCGTGGTGCCGTCCGAGGCGGCGTACATAACCAACCGCCGGCACACCGGCGCGATCCACGTGTGCATGGATCTGATCGAGATCGTGGCGGGCATAGAGGCACCCGAGTCGATCCACAACGACCCCCGGTTCATCACGGCCCTCGAGGCCTCCTGCAACGTCGTGTGCTGGGCCAACGACGTCTACTCCTACGAGAAGGAGCAGGTGCTCGGGGAGATCCACAACCTCGTGCACCTGGTACGCCACCACCGCGGCTACGGCGAGCAGCAGGCACTGGACCACGTGTGCGCGGAGATAGCGGCCGAGACCGAGCGCTTCTTCACGGCCGAGGACGAGCTCATCGAGATGTACCCGCAGCTGTCGGACATGCTCGTCCCGTACCTCGACGGGATGCGGAGCTGGATGCGCGGCAATCTCGACTGGTCCCGGCAGACCCCCCGCTACAACCCGGCGGACGTCAGCCAGTACGAGGAGCCCGGCGCGTATCTGGAGGAGACCGTCCTCGGCGTGGCCGTGGACCGCGCGGGTCACGGCGGTGCCCGGAGCTGAGCACGGCGGTTCGTGCGGGGCCGGGCACCCCCGCGGTGCCCGGCCTCTGCCGTACCCGGCACGTCCGTCACCCCCGGGGACCGTTCGGCGCCGCCCGACGGACACGGTGGGACACCGCAGGTGTCGTCCCGCGCCCGCCGGACCGGTGCCGGGTGTCAGTCGTCGGGGTCGGCGCGCTCCAGCGCGGGGCGCTGACCGGCCGCGGACTCCGTCAGCAGGTAGTCGGCGGCCGCCGTGTCCGTGACGAGGCTGGTGACCAGACCGGAGCGCAGCACGGCGCCGATCGCCGCCGCCTTGCGCTGCCCGCCCGCGATGGCGACCACCTCGGGGATCCGGCGCAGCCGGTCCGCCTCCACGGTGATGCACCGCTCCCCCAGGTCCCGGCCCACCCGGCGGCCCTCGGAGTCGAAGAGGTGCGCGGACATCTCCGCGGCCACGCCCAGCGAGGCGTAGTGCGCGCGCTCCTCGTCCGAGAGCATGTCGTGGACGGTGGAGATGCCGGGCTCCCAGGAGCCGATGGAGACCGCCGCGACCGTCACCTTGTCGAAGTACTCGAAGGCGCGGGCGATCCCCGTCTGGTGGCGCAGGGCGGCCGCCGTGGCCGGGTCGGGCAGCAGCATGGGGGCGTAGATGGGGTGGGCCTCGCCGCCCGAGACCTGGGCCGCGCGGCGGACCGCCTCGACCGAGCCGCGCTCGGCCGTCCCGGCGTCGTAGACGCCCGTGAGCTGGACCACCGTGCACGGCGGCAGCCGGTCGAGGGCCGCCGCCATGTGGATGGTGGAGCGGCCCCAGGCGAGGCCCAGGACGTCGCCCTCGTTCACCAGTTCACCCAGGAGCTCGGCCGCCACCTCACCGAGGTTCTCCGGATCGGCGGCGTCGTCCTGCTCCTCCGCGGGAGACTCCACCACGACCGCGTGCCGCAGGCCGTAACGCGCGCGGAGTGCGTCGGAACGCTCCGCGTCCAGCTCCGCCGGAACCCGGATCTCGATCCGTACGAGATCACGTTCGAGAGCCGTCTCCAGGACCCGGGCCACCTTGAAGCGGCTCACGCCGAACTCCTCGGCGATCTGGATCTTCGACTTTCCCTCGAGGTAGAACCGGCGGGCCATGGCCGCCGCCTGCACCAGCTCCGCGGGTCCCATCCGCATGGCTGACCGACCCGCCGAGATGCCAGACACCGCGATCTCCTCACTGCTGTTCACGCGCTCGATACGCCGTTCATCCTGTCAGATCCTGCGATCTTCGGTCCGTCCCGACGGGCCGCGTTCATCTGCCCTTCGTTCAGTGTCCGCATGCCCAGGGCGCCGTCTCGGTGGCCGTGACCGCCTGGTCACGCAGCGCCCGCACCGCCTCGGCCGGGTCCTTCGCCCCGTACACCGCCGAACCCGCGACGAACACGTCCGCGCCCGCCTCCGCGCACCGCTCGATGGTGGTGGCCGAGACTCCGCCGTCGACCTGGAGCCACAGTTCGAGACCGTGCTTGGAGATCAGCTCCCGGGTGCGGCGGATCTTCGGCAGCATGATGTCCAGGAAGGCCTGACCGCCGAAGCCGGGCTCCACCGTCATGATCAGCAGCATGTCGAGCTCCGGGAGCAGGTCCTCGTACGGCTCGATGGGCGTCGCGGGCTTGAGCGCCATGGACGCCCGGGCGCCCTTGGCCCTGATCTCCCGCGCCAGGCGTACGGGCGCCGCCGCCGCCTCGGCGTGGAAGGTGACGGAGCCGGCACCGGCCTCGACGTACAGGGGGGCCCAGCGGTCGGCGTCCTCGATCATCAGGTGGCAGTCCAGCGGGGTGGCCGTGGCCTTGCTCAGCGCCTCCACGATGGGCACACCCAGCGTCAGGTTGGGCACGAAGTGGTTGTCCATGACATCGACGTGGAGCCAGTCGGCGCCTTCGACGGCCTTCGCCTCCTCGGCGAGGCGCGCGAAGTCGGCGGACAGGATGCTGGGGTTGATCTGGGCCATGCACCAAGCCTGCCATGTTCCGCGCCACTTCCCCGCCTCGGTGCGCCCCAAAGCCTCACGGGATCATTACGGTTCGCGCATTCCCGGCTTTTCGCCCGCCCGGGCGGCGCAGCCCGGGCGGTAGGCGCCGCACCGGCCGCTGTCATAGGTCCACGGAGGTGTCCCCCGTGGCGGCCGCGTGCCGCCGCCCCGGCGGGTCAGGCCGTGCGGCGCAGCAGGGCCAGGTACATCGCGTCCGTGCCGTGCAGGTGCGGCCACAGCTGGATGTCGGGCCCGTCGCCCAGGGCGGGCACTCCGGGGAGCAGCGGGCGGGCGTCGACCCACTCCGCCTCCGCGGGCGCTCCCCCGCGCCCCTTCAGCACGTCCTCGACGACGACCCGGGTCTCCGCGAGATGGGGCGAACAGGTGGCGTAGCCGACCACCCCGCCGATCCGTACGGCCTTCAACGCCTCGCGGAGCAGGCCGCGTTGCAGAGGGGCGAAGCCCTCCAGGTCTTCGGGTCGGCGCCGCCAGCGGGACTCGGGCCGCCGGCGCAGCGCGCCGAGGCCCGAGCAGGGCACGTCCATCAGGACCCGGTCGAAGGAGCCGGGCTGCCACGGCGGCCGGGTGCCGTCCGCGGTGATCACCTGGTACGGGCCGGGGTTGCCGGCCAGGGCGCGCTCGACGAGCCGGGCCCGGTGCGGCTGCTTCTCGGCGGCGAGGAGGGTCGCGCCGCGTCCGGCGGCGAGGGCGGCGAGCAGTGCGGCCTTGCCGCCCGGTCCGGCGCAGCCGTCGAGCCAGCGGGTGTCGCGGCCGTCGACGGGCGCGGCCGCGAGGGCGGCGGCGACGAGCTGACTGCCCTCGTCCTGCACCCCGGCCCTGCCGTCCCGGACGGCGGCCAGGGCTCCGGGCTCGCCGCCCTCGGCCATCCGCACGGCGTAGGGCGACCAGCGGCCCGGCAGGCCGCTCTCCTCGCCGAGGGCGTCCAGCAGCTCCTCGGTGGTGGAGCGGCCGGGGCGGGCGACCAGCGTCACCTCGGGCCGTTCGTTGTCGGCCTCCAGCAGGTCCTCGATGCCGGCGCGGCCGCCGCCGAGGGCGTCCCAGAGGGCCGAGACGACCCACCGCGGGTGGGAGTGGACGAGGGAGAGGTGTTCCTCGGCGTCCTCGTCGTAGGGCGGGGCGACGCGCTCCAGCCAGCTGTCCAGGTCGTGGGCGGCGACCTTGCGCAGCACCGCGTTGACGAACTTGGCACGGCCCTCGCCGAGGACGACGCGGGCCAGCTCCACGCTGGCGGAGACGGCCGCGTGGGTGGGGATGCGGGTGCCGAGCAGCTGGTGCACGCCCATGTTCAGCACGTCGAGCACGGGCGGGTCGACCTCGCGCAGCGGCCGGTCGATGCAGGAGGCGACGATGGCGTCGTAGGTGCCCTGGCGGCGCAGGGTCCCGTAGACCAGCTCGGTCGCCAGTGCCGCGTCCCGGCCGTCGAAGTCCCCCTTCGCGCGTGCCTTCTTCAGCAGCGGCGGCAGGACGAGGTTGGCGTAGGCGTCCCGTTCGTCGACCGCCCTGAGGGCCTCGAAGGCGAGGAACCGGACGGGGTCCTTCTGCGGGCGGCGGTGCTGCTTGGCGGGACGGCGGCGCTGCTGGTCGTTCACGTGAAAGGTGCTCCGCTGATGGTGAGAGGGCGAACCTCTCCAGCGTACGTCGGCGAAGCGGGCGTCCCGTGCCGGCCGCCCGGCCGTCCCCGGGGACGGCTCAGCCCAGCACCTCACCGGGGGCGATGCGGACACCACGGGCCCAGTCGGCGGCCCGCATCGGCTTCTTGCCCTGCGGCTGGACCCAGAGGAGTTCCACGGCGTGCGAGCCGGTGCCCACGTGCACGTGGTTCTTCCCGGCGGACAGTTCGCCCGGCGCCAGATCCGTACGGTCGACGACGGGTGCGGCCTGGACCAGCTTGAGGCGCTCCCCGCGGAACACGGTCCACGCCCCGGGTGCGGGGGTGCAGCCGCGCACCACGCGGTCGACCCGCAGCGCGGGCTCCGCCCACCGCACCTGGGCGTCCTCGACGGTGATCTTGGGGGCGAGGGTGACGCCCTCGGCGGGCTGCGGGACGGCGTGCAGGGTGCCGTCCTCGATGCCGTCCATGGTGGCGGCGAGCAGCCCGGCGCCGGCGAAGGCCAGCCGCGTGAGCAGGTCGCCGCTGGTGTCGGTGGGCCGCACCTCCTCCGTCAGGACGCCGTAGACCGGGCCGGAGTCCAGGCCCTCCTCGATGAGGAAGGTCGAGGCACCGGTGACCTCGTCCCCGGCCATCACCGCGTGCTGGACGGGGGCGGCGCCGCGCCAGGCGGGCAGCAGGGAGAAGTGCAGGTTGACCCAGCCCCGGCGGGGTACGTCGAGCGCGACCTTGGGCAGCAGCGCGCCGTAGGCGACGACGGGGCAGCAGTCCGGCCCGATCTCGCGCAGCCGGGCCAGGAACCCCTCGTCCCGCGGCCTCGCCGGCTTCAGCACCTCGATGCCCGCCTCCTCGGCACGCTCGGCCACCGGGCTGGCGACCAGCCTGCGCCCTCGCCCGGCCGGGGCGTCGGGACGGGTCACCACGGCTGCCACCTCATGGCGGCCGGAGGCGATCAGGGCGTCCAGGGCGGGGACGGCGACCTCGGGGGTGCCTGCGAAGACGAGCTTCATGGGTGGCGGACTGCCTCTCGGGCCGGAACGTACGTGTCGAGCAGCACACCAGTGTAGAGGCTGTCCCGCACCTCCCTGCGGGCCCGCGACGACGGCTACGGCTCCTCGCCGCGCTCCCGGCACGCCCGCACCCGTGCGGCACCCGGACACCCGTGCGGTGAGAGGCCGCGTCCGACGCCGCGCGCCGGCCACCGGGGAGCGCGGAACAGCCCTCGGGCCTCTCCTCGAGGCGCTCGTCGGGACGGTGCCGGGCCCGCGCCCCCGACGCCGCGGCATCCGGGCTGATCAGGACAAACGGTTCCTCTGGTGCCGACGGGAGCCGGCCCCCGGGGGCGTGCGCACGTCCGCGCGCCCCGCACATCGACACATACGCCCCGACAGCGTGACCACTTCGGCGGGTGAGGCGTTGGTCAAGTGAGATTGACCGAAGTGGGCCGCCGCCGTGCGGTCCCGATCCCTTTCAACGCCGGTTCGAGAGGCTTCTTCATGGCCGACCACGCAACCCACGACGCCCAAGCGCGTGCCAGCCTGCACCTGTTGGTGCGGGACATCGAGCGGGTCCGGCGGCAGGTGGACGCGCTGCGCACCCTCACCGCGCAGCTGGGCAACGTCTACCGTCCGCGCCGCTCCGGGCCTTCCGCCGGCTTCGTCGTCTACGGCAGGGCGCCGGCCCCCACGGTCCGGCTGGCGCAGGAACTCCGGGACAGCGTCGAGACGCTGGTCACCGCGGCGGTGGATTTCGACCGCTCGCTGGGATTCTCGTGGGACGCCGTGGGCTCGGCCCTCGGGGTCACCAAGCAGGCGGTGCACCGCCGTTACGGCGCCCGGCGCACCACCCCGCAGCCGGGAACGGCCGACGCCACCGGCGAGACGGCGGCCCGCCCGCCGGCCGCACCCGCCTCCCCCGCGCCGACCGTGCCCGCGGCCCGCTCCATGCCTCCGCAGCCGTCGGCGGACCGCCCCGCCCAGGCCCGCGAGGAGCTGCGCCCCAGCGCCTTCCCCGGCCCGCGCAACGGCTGACCTGCTGCACCGGCCCTGCGCGGGCGCATGCGGTCCGGGCCGCCGGTCCCGGCGGCCCGGGCGGCGGCAGCCGAGGTCCGGGACCCGTCAGCCGATGTCCGGTGGATCGATCCTGATCCGCACCGGCTCGCCGGTCCCCCGCGCCGTCCGCGCCGCCTGCGCCGTCTTCAGGGCGGCGGCGAGCGCCGCGCCGCGACCCGGCGGCACCCTGACCAGGGCCCGGTCCCAGGTCTCCCCCGGCGGGGGGTCCCCCGGGCGCCTGGGTCTGCCCGCCACCGCTCCCCCTACCGGGACGGGTCCGAGTACCTCCGCCTCGGGCGGCAGCCCGGCGGCGGCGAGATACGCGGCGACCGCCTCCGGCGGCCCCGTCACCGAGGCCATCCGGGACACCGGGGGGAAGCCGAGCTCGGCCCGTTCCGCCAGCTCGCGCCGGGCATGGCCCACCGGGTCCCAGCGCACCAGCGCCTGGACGGGACGCAGTGTCGGCTCGGCCACGACCACGACCGTGCCGCCCTCCGGCTGCCCGCGCACCAGTGCCGCCGCCGCCGTCCAGCGCCGCAGCGCCTCCTCGCCCGCCCGCAGGTCGGGCCGGCCCACCATCGCCCAGCCGTCCAGCAGCAGCGCGGCCGCGTAGCCCCCCTCGGCGACGGGCTCCGCCCCGGGGGTGCTGACCACCAGTGCGGGCTGGTCCGGTACGGAATCGAGCACGTGGTCCCGGCCGGAGGTACGCACCGGGACGGCGGGGAACGCCCTCCCCAGCTCCTCGGCGGTCCGGCGCGCGCCCACGACCCGCGCGCGCAGCCGCCGTCCGCCGCAGGCGAGGCAGTGCCAGGCGGTCTCGGCCCGCCCGCACCACGCGCAGTCGAGGTCCTGCTGGTCCGGGGCCTGCAGGGGGCCCGCGCAGTGCCGGCACCGGGCGGGCTCGCGGCACCGCTCGCAGGACAGCCGGGGCGCGTACCCACGGCGTGGCACCTGGACCAGGACCGGGCCGGCGCGCAGCCCGTCCCGCACGGTCTGCCAGGCCAGGCTGGGCAGCCGCGCCGAGCGGGCCGCGCCGTCCCGGGCGAGCTCGCTGTCACCCACCGTGCGCACCAGGGGCGCCGCGGCGCGCAGCTGCTCGCGATCGGCCCGCAGGGGCAGCGCCCAGCCGCTCTCGACCAGCTGGGCCGCCTCCACCGTGCAGCTCGTCCCGCCGAGCAGGAAGGCGCACCGGCCGTGGGCCGCGCGCAGCTCCAGCACCTCGCGGACGTGCGGGAACGGAGCGTTGTCGTCGCTGTGGCTGGAGTCCCCGTCGTCCCAGACGGCCACCAGACCCGGATCGGCGACGGGCGCGAACATCGCCGCCCTGGTGCCGACCACCGCCCGCACGGAACCACGGCGAACGGCGAGCCACTGCCGGTAACGCTTCTCGGGCCCGGATTCGGCGGTCAGCAGGGCGTGGTGGCCGGAGCCGACGAGCGCGGTGAGCGCGGCGTCGACCCTCGCCGCGCTGCGCCCGTCCGGCAGGACGACGAGGGCGCCCCGCCCGGAGGCCAGGGTCGCGACGACGGCCGCCGCCAGTTCGGCGGGCCAGTGCGGTCCGGGCAGCGCCGTCCAGACGGCTCTGGGCGCACCACCCTCGGCGAGCGCCTTCAGGAAGGCCGGCCCCTGGGCGTACCGCTCCCACGTCCCGGCCGGCGGGGCTGCGGGCGGCGGCAGGGGCGCGGGGGACGGCTTGGACTCGGCCCGGCCGTTCCTGGGCGGCACGGCGAGCTGCAGGACGTCGGCGAGGCTGCCCGCGTAGCGGTCGGCGACGGCACGGGACAGCGCGAGCAGTTCGGGCCCGAGCACCGGCTCGGGTGAGACGACGTAGGCGAGGGCCGCCAGGGCGCCCTGGTAGTCCGAATCGGCCCGGCGCTCGATGAGGAACCCGTCGATCAGCCCGCCGCCCTCGCGCCGGCCGCCACGGACCTGCCGTCCCCCCGCGCCGAACCGCACCCGCACCCGCACGCCCGGCTGCGCCTGGGCGTCGAGCTCCTCGGGGACCGCGTAGTCGAAGTACTGATCGAGGTGGAGTGCGCCCTTGTTGACCAGGACCCGGGCGACGGGCAGCTCCGGAGCCAGTGCGGCGCCCCGCCAGGTCCGGGGCTTGGCGCGCGGCACCTTGGCCCTGCGCACGGTCTCCCGGATGAGCGCAAGCTGCTCCGGAGCCCCTGCCCCGGGCTCGTCGTGCCGCTCGTCGTCGCCGCTCACAGCCTCATACCTACCAGACGGCACCGACAGCGGCGCCGGGCGGCTCCCGGCGGGCCCCCCGGCCGGAGGCCCCGCCCCACGCACCGGGGCCCGGACACCTCGTGCGGTGTCCGGGCCCCGGTGCGGAGCGAGGGGCGGCCCGGCGATCCCTGGGCCGGCGTACGACTCCCGTACGCGAGCGGCGGTGTGCGTGGCGGGCCACACCGCCGGAAGCGTGCTGGGCCCTGTTCCGAAAGGAGCGTCGTCTGCCCCAAGGGCAGGTCCAGGGGCGTCCGGTGCGTGCGATCGCACGGCGGAGGGGCGTCCCGATATTAGATACACCCGGACGAACCCGACAATGCGGCGCGTGTGCGTACCAGGCGCCGCCGGGCAGACGGGACGTTCGAAACTACGCCCTCAGGGGTTCCCGCACTTCCCGGTGGATCAGCGTGCGGCGTCGGATGCGGTGCATCGCACGGCGGCGGGACGTCCGCATACGGGATGTATGCGGACGTCCCGCCAACGCGGCGAGGTGCCGTAGCCGTCTCGCGCGCCCGCCGTGAAGTGCGGGACAGCCCTCAGAGACCTGCGGCGGTGCGCAGCGCGTCCACGCGGTCGGTGCGCTCCCAGGTGAAGTCGGGGAGCTCACGGCCGAAGTGGCCGTACGCCGCGGTCTGGGCGTAGATCGGACGGAGCAGGTCGAGGTCGCGGATGATCGCGGCCGGGCGGAGGTCGAAGACCTCGCCGATGGCGTGCTCGATCTTCTCCGTCTCGACCGCGGCGGTGCCGAAGGTCTCGACGAACAGGCCCACCGGCTCGGCCTTGCCGATCGCGTAGGCGACCTGGACCTCGCAGCGCGTCGCGAGTCCGGCCGCGACGACGTTCTTGGCCACCCAGCGCATCGCGTACGCGGCCGAGCGGTCGACCTTGGACGGGTCCTTGCCGGAGAAGGCACCACCACCGTGACGGGCCATGCCGCCGTAGGTGTCGATGATGATCTTGCGGCCGGTGAGACCGGCGTCACCCATGGGGCCGCCGATCTCGAAGCGTCCGGTCGGGTTGACCAGGAGGCGGTAGCCCTCGGTGTCGAGCTTGATGCCGTCCTCGACGAGCTGGCCGAGGACGTGCTCGACGACGAACTCACGGATGTCGGGAGCGAGCAGCGAGTCCAGGTCGATGTCGGAGGCGTGCTGCGAGGAGACGACGACGGTGTCGAGGCGGACGGCCTTGTCACTGTCGTACTCGATGGTGACCTGGGTCTTGCCGTCCGGGCGCAGGTACGGGATGGTGCCGTTCTTGCGGACCTCGGACAGCCGGCGCGAGAGCCGGTGCGCCAGGTAGATCGGGAGCGGCATCAGCTCGGGCGTCTCGTCGCAGGCGTAGCCGAACATCAGCCCCTGGTCGCCGGCGCCCTGCTTGTCGAGCTCGTCCTCGTCACCCTCGACACGCTGCTCGTACGCCGTGTCGACACCCTGGGCGATGTCCGGGGACTGCGCGCCGATGGAGACCGAAACGCCGCAGGAAGCGCCGTCGAAGCCCTTCTTGGACGAGTCGTAGCCGATCTCCAGCACCTTGTTGCGCACGAGGTTGGGGATGTCGGCGTAGGCCTTGGTCGTGACCTCACCCGCGACATGCACCAGACCGGTGGTGATCAGGGTCTCGACGGCGACGCGGGAGGAGGGGTCCTCACGCAGGAGGGCGTCGAGAATCGTGTCGCTGATCTGGTCAGCGATCTTGTCGGGGTGACCCTCGGTGACGGACTCCGAGGTGAAGAGACGGCGGGACACATCGCTCCCTGGGGTTGCAGCGGCTGCTGGCTGATCATGGGTGGACGTCCGGGAGCTGCGCCCGGAACATTCCGTCGACCAGTTTATCGGTCGCTTCCGGCGGTTGGGCGCCGCGTCTCGCCCCTTGGGAGGCCTGTGAGCTGCGGCACGGTTGGCTGCGGTACGACAATCCCTCCTCCGGAGTGCGCGGCGGACCGTTCTGGCATTTCTTTCCCGCCGGAGCGGTAATTACGCAATCTAGCGGAACCGTGCCGCCACGAGGTCCCAAACGGTGTCGGCGAGTACTTCCTTGGGCCCGAACGGCACAGCGGTCTCGCTGCCGTCGGCGCCGAGCACGACCGCTTCGTTCTCCTCGGAGCCGAAGGTCTTGCGCTCCCCGACCTCGTTGACGACAAGGAGGTCACAGGCCTTGCGGCGCAGCTTCTCCCGGCCGTTGGCGAGGACGTCGTCGGTCTCGGCGGCGAAGCCGACGACGATCTGCCCGGGCCGGGCGCGGTCCGCGGCGACCTCGGCGAGGATGTCGGGGTTGCGGACCAGGGTCAGGGGTGCAGGTTCCTGCCCGTCCTTCTTCTTGATCTTCCCCGTGACGTACCGGGCGGGACGGAAGTCGGCGACGGCCGCCGCCATCACCACCACATCGGCGTCGGCGGCCGCCTTCAGCACGGCCTCCCGCAGCTGCACGGCGCTCCCGGCGCGCAGGACGTCGGCGCCCGCCGGGTCGGGCAGCCCGGTGTTCGCCTCGATCAGCGTGACCCGGGCGCCGCGGGCGACGGCGGTGCGGGCCAGCGCGTAGCCCTGCTTGCCGGAGGAGCGGTTGCCCAGGTAGCGGACGGGGTCGAGGGGTTCGCGGGTGCCGCCGGCGCTGATCACCACATGGCGGCCGGCCAGGTCGGGCACGGCGGGTCCGCGGGTCAGGACACGGCGGCAGACCTCGAAGATCTCCCCCGGATCGGGGAGCCGCCCCTTGCCGGTGTCCACCCCGGTGAGCCGGCCGACGGCGGGTTCGATGACGACGGCGCCGCGGCGGCGCAGCGTGGCGACGTTCTCCTGGGTGGCGGGGTGCTCCCACATCTCGGTGTGCATCGCCGGCGCGAAGACGACCGGGCAGCGGGCGGTCAGCAGGGTGTTGGTGAGGAGGTCGTCGGCCAGCCCGTGGGCGGCCTTGGCCAGCATGTCCGCGGTGGCCGGCGCGACGACGACGAGGTCGGCCGACTGGCCGATCCGGACGTGCGGCACCTCGTGGACGCTCTCCCAGACCTCGGTCTGGACGGGGTTCCCGGAGAGCGCGGACCAGGTGGCCGCGCCGACGAAGTTCAGCGACGCCTCGGTCGGGACGACCCGCACGTCGTGGCCCGACTCGGTCAGCCGGCGCAGCAGCTCGCAGGCCTTGTAGGCGGCGATGCCGCCGCTGACCCCCAGGACGACCTTGGGCTTGTCCACTGCGTCTCCCCGCACTCGTGTCTCTGCGCACTCGGCCCCGTACGGCCTCGCGACGTACGGACTCCATGCTGCCTCACCGCGCGGCGCGGGCTCCGGCGGGTCAGAGCCCGTCCGGTGGTCCCCGGCGGCCGCACGAGGCCGGCTACGGCACCTCGCCGCGTTGCCGGAACGCCCGGACACCGCCCGTACGCGGTTGCGTGCCTCGCCGTGCGCTGCACCGCTCCGAAGCCGCGGGCCGGTCCACCGGGGCTCACCGGACAGCCCTCAGGTGCCGGGCACACCACAGGCCCGGCGGTACGGACCGCCGGGCCTGTGGTGAAGATGCGTTCTCCTGCTTACTGCGCGGGGCCCTCGATGGCCTCGGAGGTCAGCAGGCCCGCGTTGATCTCGCGGAGCGCGATCGAGAGCGGCTTCTCGTGCACGTGGGTGTCGACGAGCGGACCGACGTACTCGAGGAGGCCTTCACCGAGCTGCGAGTAGTACGCGTTGATCTGGCGCGCGCGCTTGGCGGCGTAGATCACGAGGCTGTACTTCGAGTCGGTGGCCTCGAGGAGCTCATCAATCGGCGGGTTGATGATGCCCTCGGGCGTGGTGATGGAAGAGGACACTCTCTGCCTTCCGAAGGGGATAGAGATCAAAGAGATCTTTGACCGTGCTGGTTCCGCAGTGGTGCTGCGCTGCGTCCGCGGGCGGTGACCGGACCTGAGGTCAGTCGGAGCCGTGGAGGCCGGAAGCCTGCAGCATCAACGTTAGCAGCTCACGGGCGACGTCCTCGACGGAGGTGTTGACGAGCGTCGTGTCGAACTCGGCCTCGGCGGCCAGTTCCGTCCTCGCCGCGGCGAGCCTGCGCTCGATCACCTCCGCCGACTCCGTCCCTCGGCCGGTGAGCCTGCGCACGAGCTCGTCCCAGCTGGGCGGCGCCAGGAAGACCAGCTGCGCCTCGGGCATCGACTGGCGGACCAGCCGGGCACCCTGCAGATCGATCTCCAGCAGCACCGGCTCGCCCGCCTCCAGGCGGTCGAGCACGGCCCGGCGCGGGGTGCCGTACCGGTTGCCCGCGAACTCGGCCCACTCCAGCAGCTCGCCGTTGGCGATCAGCTTGTCGAACTCCTCGTCGTCCACGAAGAAGTAGTGGACACCGTTGCGTTCACCGGGGCGCGGCTTGCGGGTCGTGGCCGACACCGACAGCCACACCTCGGGGTGGACCTTGCGCATATGAGCGACGACCGTGCTCTTGCCGACCCCTGAGGGGCCGGAGAGCACGGTCAGCCGCGGACGTACGTCCGGGGGTACGGGGGACGTCCCCCGGGATGTTGCAGCCATGGGGCGATTATCCAGGTTCCCAGGAGTGCCTGGGAACGTCAGGCGGCGCTGCCGCCGAACTCACGCTCCAGGGATGCGATCTGGTTGGAGCCGAGACCCCGGACCCGGCGGCTCTCGGAAATGCCGAGCCGCTCCATGATCTGCTTGGCGCGGACCTTGCCCACGCCCGGCAGGGACTCGAGAAGAGCGGAGACCTTCATCTTGCCGATGACGTCGTTCTCCTGGCCCTGCTTGATGACCTCATGGAGCGAGGCGCCGGAGTGCTTGAGTCGATTCTTGACCTCGGCCCGCTCCCGGCGAGCCGCGGCGGCCTTTTCGAGCGCGGCTGCGCGCTGTTCAGGGGTAAGGGGCGGAAGAGCCACGCCTACGTCACCTCGGATGTCGATCTGTCGGATACGGACCGGTGAGGAACTGGTAGCCCCACACCTGGTGAGCAACGAACACGGTGTACTCGTTGGCTCTCGACGGAGACTAGCGGCCATGGCCGCCTGAGTCAGCGAGAACAGACGAAAAGTCCTGGTCAGCATGAGCCGACCAGGACATTCCGGACAAAAGAACCCTGTTTTCCGGTCAGGATTCCGTGAACACGCTGTTACGTGGCATCGTCAGCTTCCCGGGACGGCCGCGCGGATCTCCTCCGCGAGCCGTCCGGCGGCTTGGCGCAGCCCGGAAACGCCGGGTCCGTGACGCAGGACACCCCGGCTCACGCTCGGTACGACGTTGCGGACCGAGGCGCCGAACACGCGCGGCAGGTCCGCCGCCGTCGCTCCCTGGGCACCGATGCCCGGCGCCAGGAGCGGCCCGTTGACGGCCAGGTCCACGCCGGCGTCCCCGAGCGTGGCACCGACCACCGCGCCCACGGAGCCGAGCGGCGTGGCCCCCGCGTTCTCGGCCGCCATGTGGTCGAGCATCACCTGGGCCAGCGACCGGCCGTCGGCGGCCGTGGCCCGCTGGACCTCGGCGCCCTCCGGATTCGAGGTGAGGGCGAGCACGAAGACCCCCGCGCCGGAGGCCGCGGCCGCGTCGAGCGCGGGACGCAGCGAGCCGAAGCCGAGGTACGGCGAGAGGGTGACCGCGTCGGAGAAGAGCGGCGAGTCCTGGTCGAGGTACGTGGCGGCGTACGCGCCCATCGTGGAGCCGATGTCTCCGCGCTTCGCGTCCATGAGCACCAGCGCCCCGGCCGCGCGGGCCTCCTCGACCGCCTTCTCCAGGACCGCGACACCGCGCGAGCCGAACCGCTCGAAGAAGGCGGACTGCGGCTTGAGCACGGCGACCCGGTCGGCCAGCGCCTCGACGACGGTACGGGTGAAGCGCTCCAGGCCCGCGATGTCGTCGCCCAGGCCCCAGGACGTGAGCAGGGAGGCGTGGGGATCGATGCCGACGCAGAGCGGTCCCCGGGTGTCCATGGCGTGGCGCAGGCGGGCGCCGAAGGGTGCGGGGGTCACGGCATGGCCTTCCGGGTCTCGGCGCCGACGGCCTCGGCGAGGGTGGCGTACGGGGAGGCGGCCAGGCGGGCGGCCAGACCCTTGTGGATCGCCCGGGCGTAGAACGGGCCCTCGTAGACGAAGGCGCTGTAGCCCTGGACGAGGGTGGCACCCGCCAGGATGCGCTGCCAGGCGTCCTCGGCGTTCTCGACGCCTCCGACACCCACCAGGGTCATCCGGGTGCCCACGCGGGCGTACAGGCGGCTCAGGACCTCCAGGGAGCGTTCCTTGAGGGGGGCGCCGGAGAGCCCGCCGCCCTCCTTCACCAGGGACTCCGCCGACTTCAGGCCCAGGGCGTCGCGGGCGATGGTGGTGTTGGTGGCGATGATGCCGTCCAGACCGAGCTCGACGGCGAGGTCGGCGACGGCGTCGACGTCCTCGTCCGCGAGGTCCGGGGCGATCTTGACGAGCAGCGGGACCCGCCGGTCCGTCACGGTGCGGTCGGCGGCCTCGCGTACCGCGGTGAGCAGCGGGCGGAGCGCCTCGGTGGCCTGGAGGTCGCGCAGCCCCGGTGTGTTGGGCGAGGAGACGTTCACCACCAGGTAGTCGGCGTGGGCGGCGAGCCGCTCGGTGGACTTCACGTAGTCCCCCACCGCCTCGGCCTCGGGCACGGCCTTGGTCTTGCCGATGTTGACGCCGACGGTCGTGCGGAAGACCGGGGTCCGGGCGGCCAGGCGCTCGGCGACGGCCGCGGAGCCCTCGTTGTTGAAGCCCATGCGGTTGATCAGCGCCCGGTCCGCGACGAGGCGGAACAGCCGCTTCTTCGGGTTACCGGGCTGGGGCTCACCGGTGACCGTGCCGATCTCGACGTGGTCGAAGCCGAGCATGGCCATGCCGTCGATGGCGACGGCGTTCTTGTCGAAGCCGGCGGCGAGCCCGAAGGGCCCGTGCATCCGCAGGCCGAGGGCCTCGGTGCGCAGTTCCTCGAAGCGGGGGGCGAGCGCGGCGGCGGCGAAGGTGCGCAGGACCGGGATCCGGGCGGCGAGCCGGATCCAGCGGAAGGCCAGGTGGTGGGCCTGCTCCGGGTCCATCCGCGTGAAGACCAGCCGGAAGAAGAGTTTGTACATCACAGGTGTCCTCATGGAGAGGGGGACACCGTTTCGGGTGTCCCCCTGGGGGCGGCGCTGATCCGGACGGGAGGCCCTCAGTCGCGGGCCGCGGTCAGGTGTTCCGCGTGTTCCTGGAGGGAACGCACGCCGACGTCCCCGTGGTTGAGCGCGTCGATGCCCTGGACGGCGGCGGCGAGCGCCTGGACCGTGGTGAGGCAGGGCACGGACCGGGCCACGGCCGCGGTGCGGATCTCGTAGCCGTCGAGCCGGCCGCCCGTCCCGTAGGGGGTGTTGACGATGAGGTCGACCCCGCCCTCGTGGATCAGCTGGACGATCGTCTTCTCGCCGTCGGGGCCCTCGCCCTCGGACTGCTTGCGCACGACGGTGGCGTTGATGCCGTTGCGCTTGAGCACCTCGGCCGTGCCGGAGGTGGCGAGGAGGTCGAAGCCGTGGGCCACGAGCTCACGGGCCGGGAAGATCATCGAGCGCTTGTCGCGGTTGGCGACGGAGATGAAGGCGCGGCCCTTGGTGGGCAGCGGGCCGTAGGCACCGGCCTGCGACTTGGCGTACGCCGTGCCGAAGACCGAGTCGATGCCCATGACCTCGCCGGTGGAGCGCATCTCCGGGCCGAGGACCGTGTCGACGCCGCGGCCGTGGATGTCGCGGAAGCGCGACCACGGCATGACGGCCTCCTTGACGGAGATCGGCGCGTCGAGCGGCAGGGTCCCGCCGTCGCCGTGCTTCGGCAGCAGTCCCTCGGCGCGCAGCTCGGCGATGGTCGCGCCCAGCGAGATGCGGGCCGCGGCCTTGGCGAGCGGGACGGCGGTCGCCTTGGAGGTGAAGGGGACGGTCCGCGAGGCGCGCGGGTTGGCCTCCAGGACGTAGAGGATGTCGCCGGAGAGCGCGAACTGGATGTTGATCAGCCCGCGTACGCCGACGCCCTTGGCGATGCCCTCGGTGGAGGCCCGCAGCCGCTTGACGTCGAAGCCGCCCAGCGTGATGGGGGGCAGTGCGCAGGCGGAGTCGCCGGAGTGGATACCGGCCTCCTCGATGTGCTCCATGACGCCGCCGAGGTAGAGCTCGGTACCGTCGTAGAGCGCGTCGACGTCGATCTCGATCGCGTCGTCGAGGAAGCGGTCGACCAGGACCGGCCGGGTGGGGCTGATCTCGGTGGACTCCGCGATGTACGAGGAGAGGCGGGTCTCGTCGTAGACGATCTCCATGCCGCGGCCGCCGAGCACGTAGGACGGGCGGACGAGGACGGGGTAACCGATCTCGTCGGCGATGGCCTTGGCCTCGGAGAAGGTGGTGGCGGTGCCGTGCTTCGGGGCCGGCAGGCCGGCCTCGGCGAGGACCCGGCCGAAGGCGCCGCGGTCCTCGGCGGCGTGGATGGCCTCCGGCGAGGTGCCGACGACCGGCACGCCGTTGTCCTTGAGCGCCTGCGAGAGGCCGAGCGGGGTCTGGCCGCCGAGCTGGACGATGACACCGGCGATCGGGCCGGCCAGCGACTCGGCGTGCACGATCTCCAGCACGTCCTCGAGCGTGAGCGGCTCGAAGTACAGGCGGTCGGAGGTGTCGTAGTCCGTGGAGACGGTCTCCGGGTTGCAGTTGACCATCACGGTCTCGTAGCCCGCGTCGTGCAGGGCGAAGGAGGCGTGGACGCAGGAGTAGTCGAACTCGATGCCCTGGCCGATGCGGTTCGGGCCCGACCCGAGGATGATCACCGCGGGCCTGGTGCGGGGCGCGACCTCGCTCTCCTCGTCGTAACTGGAGTAGAAGTACGGCGTCTTCGCGGCGAACTCCGCGGCGCAGGTGTCGACCGTCTTGTAGACCGGGCGGATGCCGAGGGCGTGCCGGACCTCGCGGACCACGTCCTCGCGCAGACCGCGGATCTCGCCGATCTGGGCGTCGGAGAAGCCGTGCCGCTTGGCCTCGGCGAGCAGCTCGGTGTCCAGGCGCTCGGCGGCGGCGAGGTCGTCGGCGATCTCCTTGATCAGGAAGAGCTGGTCGACGAACCAGGGGTCGATCTTCGTGGCGTCGAAGACCTCTTCCTGGGTGGCGCCGGCCCGGATCGCCTGCATCACGGTGTTGATCCGGCCGTCGGTCGGACGGACCGCCTCGGCCAGCAGGGCCGCCTTGTCGCCGGGCTCGCCGGTGAAGGCGAACTGCGAGCCCTTCTTCTCGAGGGAGCGCAGGGCCTTCTGCAGCGCCTCGGTGAAGTTGCGGCCGATCGCCATGGCCTCGCCCACCGACTTCATGGTGGTGGTGAGGGTGGAGTCGGCGGACGGGAACTTCTCGAAGGCGAAGCGCGGGGCCTTGACGACGACGTAGTCGAGGGTCGGCTCGAAGGAGGCCGGGGTCTTCTCGGTGATGTCGTTGGGGATCTCGTCGAGCGTGTACCCGACGGCCAGCTTGGCGGCGATCTTGGCGATCGGGAAGCCGGTCGCCTTGGAGGCCAGCGCCGAGGAGCGCGAGACGCGCGGGTTCATCTCGATGACGATGATCCGGCCGTCGGCGGGGTCGATGGCGAACTGGATGTTGCAGCCGCCGGTGTCGACGCCGACCTCGCGGATGATGGCGATGCCGATGTCGCGCAGCCGCTGGTACTCGCGGTCGGTGAGCGTCATCGCCGGGGCGACGGTGATGGAGTCACCGGTGTGGACGCCCATCGGGTCGAAGTTCTCGATGGAGCAGACGACCACGACGTTGTCGTTGCGGTCGCGCATCAGCTCCAGCTCGTACTCCTTCCAGCCGAGGATGGACTCCTCCAGGAGCACCTCGGTGGTCGGCGAGAGGGTGAGCCCCTGTCCGGCGATGCGGCGCAGCTCCTCCTCGTCGTGCGCGAAGCCGGAGCCGGCGCCGCCCATGGTGAAGGAGGGGCGGACGACGACGGGGTAGCCGCCGAGCGTGTCGACGCCCTTGATGACGTCGTCCATGGTGTGGCAGATGACCGAGCGGGCGGACTCGCCGTACCCGATCTTCGCCTTGACGGCCTCGACGACACCCTTGAAGAGGTCGCGGTCCTCACCCTTGTTGATGGCCTCGACGTTGGCGCCGATGAGCTCGACGCCGTACTTCTCCAGCACACCGTTCTCGTGCATGGAGATCGCCGTGTTGAGCGCGGTCTGGCCGCCCAGGGTGGGCAGCAGCGCGTCGGGGCGCTCCTTGGCGATGATCTTCTCGACGAACTCGGGGGTGATCGGCTCGACGTACGTGGCGTCGGCGATCTCCGGGTCGGTCATGATCGTCGCCGGGTTGGAGTTCACCAGGATGACGCGCAGGCCCTCGGCCTTGAGCACGCGGCAGGCCTGGGTGCCGGAGTAGTCGAACTCGGCGGCCTGCCCGATGACGATCGGGCCGGAGCCGATGACCAGGACGGACTGGATATCGGAGCGCTTAGGCACGCGGGCCCTCCATCAGGGAAACGAAGCGGTCGAAGAGGTAGGCGGCGTCGTGCGGGCCGGCGGCCGCTTCGGGGTGGTACTGGACACTGAAGGCGGGCCGGTCGAGGAGCTGGAGGCCCTCGACGACCTGGTCGTTCAGGCAGACGTGGGAGACCTCGGCGCGGCCGTACTCGGTGTCGGAGATCCGGTCGAGGGGGGCGTCGACGGCGAAGCCGTGGTTGTGCGCGGTGATCTCGACCTTGCCGGTCGTGCGGTCCTGCACGGGCTGGTTGATGCCGCGGTGGCCGTACTTCAGCTTGTACGTGCCGAATCCGAGGGCCCGGCCGAGGATCTGGTTGCCGAAGCAGATGCCGAAGAGCGGCGTTCCGCGCTCCAGGACTCCGCGCATCAGGGAGACCGGGTGGTCGGCGGTGGAGGGGTCGCCGGGGCCGTTGGAGAAGAAGACCCCGTCGGGCGCGACCGCGTACACCTCGTCGAGTGTGGCGGTGGCGGGCAGGACGTGTACCTCGATGCCGCGCTCGGCCATGCGGTGCGGGGTCATGCCCTTGATGCCGAGGTCGATCGCGGCGACGGTGAACTTCTTGGTGCCGGCCGCGGGGACGACGTACGCCTCCTCGGTGGCTACCTCGGCCGCCAGGTCGGCGCCGCTCATCTCGGGGGCCTGGCGCACCTTGGCGAGCAGCACACCCTCGTCCTGGACGGCGTCGCCGGAGAAGATGCCGACGCGCATGGCGCCGCGCTCGCGCAGGTGCCGGGTGAGCGCGCGGGTGTCGATGCCGCTGATGCCGACGACGCCCTGTGCGGTGAGCTCCTCGTCCAGCGAGCGCCGGGAGCGCCAGTTGGAAGGGGTGCGGGCGGGGTCGCGTACGACGTATCCGGAGACCCAGATGCGCTTCGACTCGGGGTCCTCGTCGTTCACGCCGGTGTTGCCGACGTGCGGGGCGGTCATCACGACGACCTGGCGGTGGTAGGAGGGATCGGTCAGCGTCTCCTGGTAGCCGGTCATGCCGGTGGAGAACACCGCCTCGCCGAAGGTCTCCCCCACGGCCCCGTAGGCGCGGCCGCGGAAGGAGCGGCCGTCCTCCAGGACGAGTACGGCGGGAGCTTTGCCGGCTCCCCGGGTGGAGATCGTCATCGTGCGGTGCCTTCCGTAGTGCTGGTGAGGTGGTTGACGGCGTCGACCCAGGCCGGGTGCTCGGCCGCGTGGTCGGAGCGGAAACCGGAGTCGATCAGCTGGTCGCCGTGGGCCCAGGTGATGACCAAAAGGCCGCCCTCGGGGAGGACCTTCCCGGCGAGCGCGGTGTCGAGCCGGGCCTCGCGCAGGGCGGCGGCCGGCACGAAGAAGTCGGCGGCTCCGGGGCGTACGACGTCCAGGCCCTGCTCGGTGAGGGTCAGCTCGACCCGGCTGCGGGTGCCGAGGCCGTGGGCGACGATGCGGTCGAGCCACTGCCCCGCGGTGGTCGAGGCGTGGTAGCGGCCGGTGAGGGTCAGCAGCGGCGTGCCGTCCGCGTAGCCGGGCGGAGTGGCTGCGAGCTCCGGCAGATCGGACTGGAGACGCGCCCGCCACTTCCATCCCTGGCGCATCAGCCAGTAGACGAAGGCGATGAGAACGAGCAGTCCGACGACCCAGCTGATGCGGGCCGACCAGTCGGTCACGTCGGCCGACTTCTGTTCGGCGGCCAGCTGGTACAGCTGATGGCTGGGGATGAGTGTTGTCACGCGAGCTTCCCGTCGACGACCGTGGCACGGCCCCGCAGGAAGGTGTGGGTCACTCGGCCCGGCAGCTCGCGGCCCTCGTAGGGAGAGTTGCGGCTGCGCGAGGCGAAGCCCGCGGGGTCCACCGTCCCACGGTATGCCGGATCGACCAGGGTGAGGTTGGCGGGCTCGCCCGCCGAGACGGGCCGGCCGTGTCCGTCGAGCCTGCCGATGGCCGCGGGGCGTGCCGACATCCGGTCGGCGACCCCGGCCCAGTCGAGGAGACCGGTGTCCACCATCGTCTGCTGGACCACGGAGAGCGCGGTCTCCAGGCCCACCATGCCCATGGCGGCGGCGGCCCACTCGCAGTCCTTGTCCTCGTGCGGGTGCGGGGCGTGGTCGGTGGCGACGCAGTCGATCGTGCCGTCGGCGAGCGCCTCGCGCAGGGCCATGACGTCGGCCTCGGTGCGCAGCGGCGGGTTCACCTTGTAGACGGGGTTGTAGGACCGCACGAGCTCGTCCGTGAGCAGCAGGTGGTGCGGGGTGACCTCGGCGGTGACGTTCCAGCCCTTGGACTTCGCCCAGCGGACGATCTCCACGGAGCCGGCGGTCGACAGGTGGCAGATGTGCACCCGCGAGCCCACGTGGGCGGCGAGCAGCACATCGCGGGCGATGATCGACTCCTCGGCGACGGCGGGCCAGCCTCCGAGACCGAGTTCGGCCGAGACGACGCCCTCGTTCATCTGGGCGCCCTCGGTGAGCCGGGGCTCCTGGGCGTGCTGGGCGACGACGCCGTCGAAGGCCTTCACGTACTCCAGCGCCCGGCGCATGATCACGGCGTCGTCGACGCACTTGCCGTCGTCGGAGAAGACCTTCACCCCGGCGGCGGAGTCGTGCATGGCGCCGAGCTCGGCGAGCTGCTTGCCCTCCAGACCGACGGTCACGGCGCCGACGGGCTGCACGTCGCAGTAGCCGGACTCCCTGCCGAGCCGCCAGACCTGCTCGACGACGCCGGCGGTGTCGGCGACGGGGAAGGTGTTGGCCATGGCGTGCACGGCGGTGAAGCCGCCGACCGCCGCGGCCCTGGTGCCGGTGAGGACGGTCTCGGAGTCCTCGCGGCCGGGCTCGCGCAGGTGGGTGTGGAGGTCGACGAGACCGGGCAGCAGGATCCGGCCCTCCGCCTCGATCACGGTGGCGTCGCCGGCGTCGAGGGACGGCGCGACGCGCGCGATGGTCTCCCCGTCGATGAGGACGTCCTGCGGCTCGCCGCCGAGGACCTTCGCGCCGCGGATCAGGGTCTTGCTCATGCGTTGTTCTCCTCGGTACGGGCGGCGGCGGACGGCAGGGCGGTCTCGGAGCCGCCCAGCAGCAGGTACAGGACGGCCATGCGGGTGGAGACGCCGTTCGCCACCTGCTCGACGGCGGTGCAGCGGTCGGAGTCGGCGACCTGGGCGGTGATCTCCATGCCGCGGACCATGGGCCCGGGGTGCATCACGATGGCGTGCCCGGGCATCTTCGCCATGCGCTCGCCGTCCAGCCCGTAGCGGCGGGAGTACTCGCGCTCGGTCGGGAAGTAGGCGGCGTTCATCCGTTCGCGCTGCACCCGGAGCATCATCACGGCGTCGGACTTCGGCAGCACGGCGTCCAGGCTGTAGCTGACCTCACAGGGCCACCGGTCGACGCCGACGGGCACGAGGGTCGGCGGGGCCACCAGGGTGACGTGCGCGCCGAGCGTGGCCAGCAGGTGGACGTTGGAGCGGGCCACCCGGCTGTGCAGGATGTCGCCGACGATCGTGATGCGGCGGCCCTCGAGGTCCCGGCCGAGCCCGGCGTCGGCCCCGACGAGCCTGCGGCGCATGGTGAAGGCGTCCAGCAGGGCCTGGGTCGGGTGCTCGTGCGTGCCGTCACCGGCGTTGACGACCGCGCTGTCGATCCAGCCCGAGGTCGCCAGGCGGTAGGGGGCTCCGGAAGCGCCGTGCCGGATGACGACGGCGTCGGCGCCCATCGCCTCCAGGGTGAGGGCGGTGTCCTTGAGCGACTCGCCCTTGGAGACGGAGGAGCCCTTCGCCGAGAAGTTGATGACGTCGGCGGAGAGGCGCTTGGCGGCGGCCTCGAAGGAGATACGGGTCCGGGTCGAGTCCTCGAAGAAGAGGTTGACGACGGTACGGCCGCGCAGGGTGGGAAGCTTCTTGATCGGCCGGTCCGCGACCCGGGCCATCTCCTCGGCGGTGTCGAGGATCAGGACGGCGTCGTCGCGGGTGAGGTCTGCGGCCGAGATGAGGTGACGGGGGGTCCGGGGGTTACCCCCGGGAGGACACAGCATCTGGGGTCTCCGTGGATGGTGGAGGAATCAGGCATACGGGCGTGCGGAAGCCGCCGTACGGCCGGTGCGGCGTACGGGGCGGCAGCTACTGCTCGCCCACCGGGACGGTCTGCTCGACCCCGAGCAGCACGGCGTCGCGGCCGTCCTCCTCGGCGAGCTGGACCTTGACCGTCTCGCGCAGCGACGTGGGGAGGTTCTTGCCGACGTAGTCGGCGCGGATCGGGAGTTCGCGGTGGCCGCGGTCGACGAGGACCGCGAGCTGCACGGCACGGGGCCGGCCGATGTCGCCGAGCGCGTCGAGCGCGGCGCGGATCGTGCGGCCGGAGAAGAGCACGTCGTCGACCAGGACGACGAGCCGGCCTTCGATCCCCTCACCGGGGATCTCCGTGCGGGCCAGGGCACGCGCCGGGCGCATCCGCAGGTCGTCGCGGTACATGGTGATGTCGAGCGAGCCGACCGGCGTGCCGCGGCCGGTGATGTCCTCGAGCTTCCCGGCCAGCCGGCGGGCGAGGTGGACCCCGCGGGTGGGGATGCCGAGCAGCACCACGTCGTCGGCGCCCTTGGCGCGTTCGACGATCTCGTGGGCGATACGGGTCAGGACCCGGGCGATGTCGGGAGCCTCGAGTACGGGGCGTGCCGCGTTGCCGGTGCGGTCGTGCTGTGCGTCCATAAGAAACGGACCTCCTTCTCCGCCTCACTGGACGGACGTTAAAGGACGTCGGATTTGCGTCATCCACGGTACCAGGGCGTGTGCGGACCCATGGCGGCGCCCCGGGGAAGGTGCAGTCCGGACCTTTCCGCTTGACGCAGACAGGTAACGCTGCGTAACCTCACAGTGAGTTACCAGCCACGCGGCTGAGCCGCAAGAAATGTTCCAGCGTCCGGGGAGCCTTATGTCCAGCGAATACGCAAAGCAGCTCGGGGCCAAGCTCCGCGCCATCCGCACCCAGCAGGGCCTTTCCCTCCACGGCGTGGAGGAGAAGTCCCAGGGCCGCTGGAAGGCCGTCGTGGTCGGTTCGTACGAGCGCGGCGACCGCGCCGTGACCGTGCAGCGCCTCGCCGAGCTGGCGGACTTCTACGGCGTCCCGGTGCAGGAGCTCCTGCCCGGCACGACGCCCGGCGGTGCCGCCGAGCCCCCGCCGAAGCTCGTCCTGGACCTGGAGCGCCTCGCCCACGTCCCGCCGGAGAAGGCCGGACCGCTGCAGCGTTACGCGGCGACGATCCAGAGCCAGCGCGGTGACTACAACGGCAAGGTGCTGTCGATCCGCCAGGACGACCTGCGCACCCTGGCCGTGATCTACGACCAGTCGCCGTCCGTCCTCACCGAGCAGCTGATCAGCTGGGGCGTGCTGGACGCCGACGCGCGTCGCGCGGTGGCCCACGACGAGGGCTGATCCGCCCCCGCAGAAACGTACCGCCGGGTGGGCGGGGTCCCTGGGACCCCGCCCACCCGGCGTTTCGCTTCTCCGGGCCCGGCCGCGCTTCCTCCGCCGGGCACCATGTCCGCGCCGGCACGCCGAAGGGCCCACGGTCCTGGCGACCGTGGGCCCTTCCTTCGGCTGAACGCGCCGCCGCTACTGCTCCCGGCGGAGATTCGGCTTGAGGTCCTTGAAGCGGGCCAGCAGGCCGTTCACGAAGGACGGGGAGTCGTCCGTGGAGAACTCCTTGGCGAGCTGGACCGCCTCGTCGATCACCACGGCGTCCGGCGTGGAGTCCACCCAGATCAGCTCGTAGGCCCCGAGCCGCAGGATGCTCCGGTCGACGACCGGCATGCGGTCGATCTCCCAGTCCACGGCGTAGGTGACGATGAGGTCGTCGATGCGGTCCGCGTACTGCGCGTACCCCTCGACGAGCTCCATGGTGAATTCGCCGACCGGGGGCTGGCGGTCGTCGGTCCGCGAGAGCCGTACCCAGTCCGCGAGGACCGTCTGCACGGACTCACCGCGCTGGTCGGCCTCGAAGAGGATCTGGAAGGCGCGTTTGCGGGCCTTGTTCCGGGCAGCCACGGTTAGCTGTTCACCCGGCCGAGGTAGTCGCCCGTACGGGTGTCGACCTTGATCTTCTCGCCGGTGGTGATGAAGAGCGGGACACCGATCTCGTAGCCGGTCTCCAGGGTGGCGGGCTTGGTGCCACCGGTGGAGCGGTCGCCCTGGACGCCCGGGTCCGTGTGCTGGACCGTCAGCTCGACAGCCGCGGGCAGCTCGACGTAGAGCACCTCGCCCTCGTGCTGGGCGACGGAGGCGGTGAAGCCCTCGATCAGGAAGTTGGCAGCGTCGCCGACGGCCTTGCGGTCGACCATGAGCTGGTCGTACGTGTCCATGTCCATGAAGACGAAGTACTCGCCGTCCATGTACGAGAACTGCATGTCCCGGCGGTCGATGGTGGCCGTTTCGACCTTCACGCCGGCGTTGAACGTCTTGTCGACGACCTTGCCGGAGAGCACGTTCTTGAGCTTGGTGCGCACGAAGGCGGGGCCCTTGCCGGGCTTGACGTGCTGGAACTCGACGACGGACCAGAGCTGGCCTCCGTCGAGCTTGAGCACCAGGCCGTTCTTGAGGTCGTTCGTGGAAGCCACGGTTGCGGAATCTCCTGGACTGAAGCTGGTGGACGACCGAGGATGCGCGCCGGAGTCTCCGCGAAGGGGTTCTCCTAGAGCGCGAGCAGCTCCTTGGTCGTAATGGTGAGTAGCTCGGGGCCGCCGTCCGCCTCGGGGCGTACGACGAGCGTGTCATCGATCCGGACACCGCCCCGGCCCGGGAGGTGGACCCCCGGTTCGACGGTGACCGGCACGCAAGCGTCCAGTTTACCCATGGCTGTCGGTGCCAACTGCGGGTCCTCGTCGATTTCCAGTCCGACACCGTGCCCGGTGCAGAGCTGGAGGCCGTCCGCGTGGCCCGCGGAGTCGAGGAGGTGACGGACCGCGCGGTCCACCTGACGGTAGGCCGCGCCCGGCACGAGAGCTTCCCGTCCGGCCCGCTGAGCGGCGAAAACGAGGTCGTACAGCTCGATCTGCCAGTCGGCGGGAGCGGTGCCGATGACGAACGTCCGGCCGATCTCGCACCGGTAGCCGCGGTAGTTCGCACCCAGGCAGACGGAGAGGAAATCCCCCTCCTCCACCCTCCGGTCCGAGGGCCTGTGACGGCCCTGGCCCGAATTCGGGCCGGTCCCCACGGAGGTGGGGAAGGCGGGGCCGTCGGCACCGTGGTCCACGAGGCGGCGCTCCAGCTCCAGGGCGAGATGGCGTTCGGTACGGCCCACGAGGATCGATTCCAGGAGTTCGCCGAGGGCATGGTCGGTGATCTCGGCGGCGATCCGCAGACAGGCGATCTCCTCCTCGTCCTTGACGACCCGCAGCTGCTCCACCGTGGATCCGAGGTCGGCCAGGCGCAGGTGGGGCGCGACGGAGCACATGGCGCGGTGGCGGGAGACCGTCAGGTCGTGCTCCTCGACGGCGAGGGAGCCCGCGTCCAGCGAGGCCGCCAGGCCGGCGGCGGCGACGACGGGGTCGCCGCCGGGTTCAGGCAGGACCGTCAGCCGGAGCCGCTCGTCGGGGTGCCCGGAGGCGGGGTCGCCGCCCGGCACCCGGGGGCAGAGCAGGACGTCCTCGCCGGGGCCGAGCAGCAGCACGGCGCCGGGCGGGGCCCCGCCCGCGAGATAGCGGACATTGGCGGGGCGGGAGACCAGGGCGGCCGCGGAACCGGCGGCGGCGTACCGGTCACGCAGCAGCCCGCGTCGTACGGCGAACACCTCTGACATGTTCTCGAGCCTACGAGCGGGGGCGGCGGCTTGCCCGGTCAGCGCATCCGACCGGGGGCCCGCACCCCCGCGCCCGCCGCTACCAGGCCGGGGGGCTGGCCAGGGAACGGGCCAGGACGTCGTCCAGGACCCGGGCGGTCGTCTCCACGTCGAAGGAGGAGTTGTCGATGATGGGGAGCCCGGAGCCGTACCAGCCGGCCATCCGGCCGTGGATCCGGGCGACCTCCTCGTCGGAGAGGCGGCGGTTGCCGCTGCGGGCGGCGTTGCGCTCCAGGACGACCTCCAGGCCGGGCAGCAGGACGACGGGCAGCAGGCCGGGGCCCACATGGCGTTTCCAGCCGCCGAGACCGACGACGGGACGGTCCGGGAAGACCGCGTCGTCGAGGATGCAGGAGATGCCGTTGGCCAGGAAGTTGCGGGCGGCGAATCCGCAGGTGCGGCGGGCCAGGCGGTACTGGGCCTCGGAGTGGTCGTTCCACCCGGCCTGCGGGTCGGCGAAGCCGGAGCAGACCCATTCGCGGACGTCGTCGAGCGAGACGTGCGCGGTGGGGACGCGGCGGCGGCCCGCCCAGAGCTTGGCGACCGTCGTCTTGCCCGCTCCGGCGGGGCCGATCAGGAGCACGGCGAGGGTCGCCGCGCCGGTGCCCGCCTCGGCGGGCGGCGCGGGCAGCGGTACGGGACCGCCGGGCGGGAGCTGGATGTGCCCGGTCGTCTCCCGCGACGGCGGGACGGGCGCGTGCAGGGGCGCTCCCGGGACGGGACCCTGCGGTCCGGGCGGGACCGGCGGCGGGCCGGACGGGGGCCGGTCCTGGGGCGCGGGAGGTATCGGGGGCGGCGGCCCCGGCGGACCGGGGTGGCCGGGGTGCTGGGCCTGGTGCGTCCACGGCCCGTTACCGGGACCGTGGGGTGGCGGCAGCGGGGCCCCCACTGCGTGCTGCATCCGGTGCCACTCCGTCTCGTACAGGCAACTGGCGCTGGTCGACGGCAACCGTACCTTCCCCGGCCGCCGTGCGGTGAACGGCCGGGGAGGGCACGAAGTGCCTGGTTTCAGTCCGTCAGTTCACCGGCGAGCGCCCTCAGGGCGAGCCGGTAGGAGCCGATGCCGAATCCTGCCACGGTGCCGGTGGCCACGGGGGCGACGACGGAAGTGTGGCGGAATTCCTCCCGTGCGTGCGGGTTCGAGATGTGCACCTCGATCAGCGGGGCGGTGCGCTGGGCGGCGGCGTCCCGCATGCCGTACGAGTAGTGGGTGAACGCGCCGGGGTTGAGGACGACCGGAATCGCGCCGTCCGCGGCCTCGTGGAGCCAGCGGATCAGCTCCCCCTCGTCGTTGGTCTCCCGGACGTCGACGTCGAAGCCGAGTTCCTCGCCGAGGGTCCGGCAGGTGTCGACGAGACCTGCGTAGGACGTCGCCCCGTACACGTCGGGCTCGCGGGAGCCGAGCCGTCCGAGGTTGGGCCCGTTGAGCACGAGGACCCTGCGGGTGCTCACGCGGAGACCTCCCCGAAGGCCGCGAGCAGGACGGCCGGGTCGGGGCCCTCGAGCACGGTGGGCTTCCCGATGCCGTCCAGGACGATGAAGCGCAGCAGGTCGCCGCGGGACTTCTTGTCGACCTTCATGTTCTCCAGCAGCTTGGGCCACTGGTCGCCGCGGTAGGTGAGCGGCAGGCCGACGGACTCCAGGACGGCGCGGTGCCGGTCGGCGGTGGCGTCGTCGAGGCGTCCGGCGAGCCGGCCGAGCTCGGCGGCGAAGACCATGCCGACCGAGACGGCGGCGCCGTGGCGCCACTTGTAGCGCTCGTTCTTCTCGATGGCGTGGGCCAGGGTGTGCCCGTAGTTGAGGATCTCCCGGAGTCCGGACTCCTTGAGGTCGCTGGAGACGACCTCGGCCTTGACCCGGATGGAACGCTCGATCAGCTCCGCGGTGTGCGGTCCGTCGGGCGTACGGGCGCCCTGCGGGTCGGCCTCGACGAGGTCGAGGATGACCGGGTCGGCGATGAAGCCGGCCTTGATGATCTCCGCCATGCCCGAGACGTAGTCGTGGACCGGCAGCGAGTCGAGCGCGGCAAGGTCGCAGAGCACCCCGGCGGGCGGGTGGAAGGCGCCGACGAGGTTCTTGCCCTCGGCGGTGTTGATGCCGGTCTTGCCGCCGACCGCCGCGTCGACCATGGCGAGCACGGTCGTCGGTACGGCGATCCAGCGCACCCCACGCAGCCAGGACGCGGCGACGAAGCCGGCGACGTCGGTGGTGGCGCCACCGCCCACACCGACGATGACGTCGGTGCGGGTGAAACCGGTCTGGCCGAGGGCCTTCCAGCAGTAGGCGGCGACCTCGACGGTCTTGGCCTCCTCCGCGTTGGGTAGCTGGATCGCGATGGCCTCGTACCCCTGGTCGGCGAGGTCCTGGCGGACCGCCTCACCGGTCTCGGCGAGCGCCTCCGGGTGCAGGACGGCGACCCGCTTGGCGCGGTCGCCGATGAGGTGCGGCAGCTCGCCCAGGAGCCTGCGGCCGACGAGCACCTCGTACGGGTCGGTGCCCGCCGTGCCGGCGATCTGGATGCGCGTGGTGCCCTGCTCGGTCATGCGTGGGTTCTCCTGGTCGGACGGTACGGGCCCGTCGGTACGCTCCGGAAGGTCCAGTGCCTCGGTGATCGCGACGGCGACCTCTTCGGGAGTGCGTGTGTCGGTGGCGACGGTGACGGCGGCCACTTCTTCGTAGAGAGGGCGCCGGGCGTCCATGAGTTCGCGCCACTGCCGTCGCGGGTTGACGGCGAGCAGCGGTCGGGCGGTGTTCAGGCCGACCCTGCGGACGGCCTCGTCCACGTCCATGGACAGATAGACGACCGGGCGGCCCGCCAGCAGGGCACGGGTCTCCCCGTCGAGCACGGCGCCGCCCCCGAGCGCGAGGACGCCGGTGTGCCGGGCGACCGCGTCCCGTACCGCCTGCCGTTCCAGGGCCCGGAAGTGGTCCTCCCCCTCGTCGAAGAAGATGTCCGCGATCGGCTTGCCCGCCACGGCCACGACGTCCGCGTCGGTGTCGCGGTACGTGGTGCCGAGCCGCTCGGCGAGCAGCTCGCCCACGGTGGACTTGCCGACCCCCATGGGGCCGACGAGGACGATCAGCGGGCCGCTCACCGGATCTGGAGGTGGGAGAGGTAGGACTGCACGTTGCGGTGGGTCTCGGCGACGCTGTCGCCGCCGAACTTCTCCGCGACCGCGTCGGCCAGCACCAGGGCGACCATCGCCTCCGCGACGATCCCGGCGGCCGGGACGGCGCACACGTCGGAGCGCTGGTGGTGCGCCTTGGCCGCCTCACCGGTGACGACGTCGACCGTGGCGAGCGCACGCGGCACCGTGGCGATGGGCTTCATCGCGGCGCGGACACGGAGCAGTTCACCGGTGGTCAGCCCGCCCTCGGTGCCGCCGGAACGGCCCGAGGTGCGCCTGATGCCGTTCTCGGTGGCCACGATCTCGTCGTGCGCCCGGGACCCCGGCACACGGGCCAGGTCGAAGCCGTCCCCGACCTCGACGCCCTTGATGGCCTGGATGCCCATCAGGGCGGCGGCGAGGCGGGCGTCGAGCCGGCGGTCCCAGTGCACGTGCGAACCGAGGCCGACGGGCACGCCGTAGGCGAGGACCTCGACGACCCCGCCGAGGGTGTCGCCGTCCTTGTGGGCCTTGTCGATCTCCGCGACCATCGCCTTGGACGCGTCGGCGTCCAGGCAGCGCACGGGGTCGGCGTCGAGCCGCTCGACGTCGGAGGGCTTGGGGTGGACGCCGTAGGGCGCCTTGGCCGCGGCCAGCTCGACCACGTGGGAGACGATCTCGATGCCCGCGGTCTCCTTGAGGTAGGAGCGGGCGACGGCACCGAGGGCGACGCGGGCCGCGGTCTCCCGGGCGCTGGCGCGCTCCAGGACGGGCCGGGCCTCGTCGAAGCCGTACTTCTGCATCCCGGCGAGGTCGGCGTGACCGGGCCGGGGGCGGGTCAGCGGGGCGTTCCGGGCCTGGGCGGCCAGGACCTCGGGGTCGACCGGGTCGGCCGACATGACCTGCTCCCACTTGGGCCACTCGGTGTTGCCCACCATGACGGCGACGGGCGAGCCCATGGTGCGCCCGTGCCGGACACCGCCGAGGAAGGTGACCTCGTCCCGCTCGAACTTCATCCGGGCGCCGCGCCCGTAACCGAGCCGTCGCCGGGCGAGCGCGTCCGCCACCATCTCCGTGGTGACGGGGATACCGGCGGGAAGACCCTCCAGCGTCGCCACCAGTGCGGGGCCGTGCGACTCCCCCGCGGTCAGCCAGCGCAACCTGCTCAACGGTGCTCCTCATGCTCGCGCCTGAAAATCCAACGGCGCGACCGGGTGCGCGGCCCTGGCCCGCCACCTCCGATCCTCCCACGCCCGGGGGGACGAATCGGCCGACGGTCCAGCAGACGGACGGTTCGGCGTGCGCCCGGACCCGGTGGACGGCCTCAGCGGGCCCGTGCGGAAAGGGCGCGCTCGCCCGCGGCGCGCATCGCGGCGAGCGGTGCGTGGCGCCCGGTCATCTGTTCCACCTGGAAGACGGCCTGGTGGACCAGGAGGTCGAGTCCCCCGACGACGCTCGCGCCGGTCGCCGACCAGCGCGAGGCGAGAACCGTCGGCCAGGGCTCGTACAGCACGTCGAACAGTGTGCCGGGAGACCCCGGTACCGCGTCCGCCAAGGCGTCCGTCGCACCGGCCGGAGTCGTCGCGATCACCAGGGGAGCACGCAGCGCCCGGTCCGCCGTCGCCCAGTCGGCGGTCACGACGTCCACGCCGAGGCGTTCGCCCCAGCCGCGCATCTCGTCGGCGCGCTCCTGGCTGCGCACGTACGCGGTCACGGGCCCGGTGCAGACCTGGGCGAGGGCGGCGAGCGCGGAGGAGGCCGTGGCACCGGCGCCGAGGACGGCGGCGGAGTCGACCTTCTCGACCCCGCGTTCACGCAGGGCCGCGACCATGCCGGGGATGTCGGTGTTGTCGCCGGTCCGGCGGCCGTCCTCCGTGAACACCACGGTGTTGACGGCCTCGACGGAGGCCGCCGCCTCGCTGATCCCGTCGAGCAGGGGGATGACCGCCCGCTTGAGCGGCATGGTGAGGGAGAGGCCCGCCCAGGAGGAGTCCAGCCGCTCGAGGAAGCCGGGGAGCGCCGCCTCGTCCACCTCGAAGCGGTCGTACGACCACTCCTCCAGACCGAGCTCCGCGTAGGCGGCACGGTGGAGGGCCGGTGAGAGGGAGTGGGCGATCGGAGAGCCGAGGACGGCCGCCCGTCTGGAGACACTCATTGGCCGGCCTTCTGCTCCTCGTACTTCCGACGGTTACGTTCGTGCTCCTCGTTCGTCACCGCGAACAGCGTCTCGTCCTCGGTCACGGACACGAAGTAGTACCAGGGGCCGGACGCCGGGCTGATCGCCGAGTGCAGCGCTTCCGCGCCCGGGTTGGAGATCGGGCCGGCCGGGAGACCCTTGACGCGGTACGTGTTGTACGGATCGTCTATCTTCCGCAGAGCGTCCACGGCTCCGACGTCCAGCGTGCTCTCGTCGCGGATGTAGTTGACCGTCGAGTCGAATTCCAGCCTTCCGACCGTCTCCAGGTTGTCCGGCTTCAGGCGGTTGTAGACGACCGTGGCGACCTTGTCGAAGTCGCGCTTGTACTTGCCCTCCTTCTGGACAAGGCTCGCCACGGTGATCAGGTCGAGCGGGGAGGCCAGATGCAGCTTCTTCGCATTTTCCTCGATGTCGAGCTTGGCGTATTCCTTGTTGGCCCGCGCGACCATCTTCTTGAGCGCGTCCTCAGGTTTCGACCCGGCTGGGATCGCGTATGCCGCCGGGAAGAGGAACCCTTCCAGCGGGTCCTTGATCTCGGGGTCGTCGTCGGCCCATGCGGGCAGGCCGAGGCTCTCGGCCTTGGTCTTCGCGACGCCGGCCGTGGTGCCGGACTTGAGCTTGAGCCGTTTGTCGATCGCCGCGTAGATGCCGGTGGTACTCGTACCCTCGGGAATGATCAGTGCGTTCTGGCTCTTCGGGTCCAGCATCAATTCGATGGCACTGTCGGCAGACATCTTCTCCCTGAGGAGATAGACACCGGCCTGCAGGGAACCTCCCTTGGGGTTCCCGTTCTGCGCCGAGACGAAGGCATCGACGGACTTCACGACGCCGGCCTTCTTCAGGATGTTCGCGATCTCGTTCCCCAAGGCGCCCTCGGGAATTTCGACCTCGACCGAGCCCGTGCCGTCACCCGCGTAGTCGGGCGCCGCGCCGAACTGGTTCTGGTAATAGGAGTAGCCCACGTAGACCACCCCGCCGAGGCCGCCGACCAGGACCGCGGCGACGCCCAGGCAGGCGCAGCCGTTCCGGCTCTTCTTCTTGCCCTTGCCCCGGCGCTCGCCGCTGCCCCGGCGGGATGCACGCGGGTCGTCGTCGTACGCGTCCTCTTCGTCACGGCTCGTGTCGCGGCGCGTGTCCCGGCCGGCCGCCGGTTCGTCCGCGCCCGTGAAGAAGGGGTGTGTCTCCTCCTGCGGCGCGTCCGGATCCCAGTCGGGGTTCTGCTGCTGGGGCTGCTGCGGCTCTTGGGGCTGCTGCGGCTCTTGCGGCTGCCGGCCCTGGTGCTGCTGACTCCGGTGGGCCTGCTCGCGGTGGCCGGGGGGCTGGGGCGGGGGGTAGGCCTCGGACGTGCCGTAGTAGTCGGCCTGCTCGCCGTAGCCGCCCTGGGTGTCGCCGTAGGGGAGCTGCGGATCGTACGGCACGGTCTGCTGCGGGCCCGTGTCCCAGCCGCCGTTGTACTGCTGCGGCTGCTCGGGCGGCTGCTGCGCGTACGGGTCGTGCGGGGTGCCGTACTGCTGCTGGTGCTGGGACTGCTGGACGGTGTACGGGTCCTGCTGGTACTGCTGGGCGTAGGCGTCCTGCTGCTGGTGCTGCTGCGCGTACGGGTCCTGCTGCTGATGCTGCGCGTACGGGTCCTGCTGGTAGCCCTGCTGGGCGTACGGGTCCTGCGCGTAGGACTGCTGCTGCTGGCCTTCGTACTGGCCCGGGCCCTGGCCGTGGGCGGCCCATCCCTGGTCCCCGTAGAGCGGGTCCTCGGGATGCCACGGTTCGGAGCCGGGGCCCCGGCCATACTCAGTCATCGATCCCCTAGAGCCGCGAGACGCGTTCCGTCTCTTCGCTTGGCTGTGCGGTGTCTGTTCGAACACCGGCGCATCGCGCGGAACGTTACCGTATCGCGATCAGACAACCACTTCGACGCCCTCGCCCGGCGCGCTACCTGACGCCCGTTCGGACTCCAGAGCGTTCTGGAGGATCACCACAGCGGCAGCCTGGTCGATGACAGAACGGCCCTTCCTGGACTTCACGCCCGAGGCCCGCAGCCCGTGGGTGGCCGTCACTGTGGTCATCCTCTCGTCCACCAGGCGCACGGGCACCGGCGCGATCGCCCGTGCGAAGACCTGGGCGAAGGCCCGGACCTTGGCGGCGGCGGGACCTTCGCCGCCGCCGAGGGAGCGGGGCAGGCCGACGATGACCTCGATCGGCTCGTACTCCTCGACGATCATGCCGAGCCGCCGGTGGGCGGCCGGGACGTCACGTCCCGGCACGGTCTCCACCGGCGTGGCGAGGATCCCGTCGGGGTCGCACGAGGCGACCCCGATACGGGCGTCCCCGACGTCGATGGCGAGTCGGCGTCCACGGCGCATCTGCGGCGTCACGCCGTCTCGGTGACGAGGCGTTCGACAGCGGCGACGGCATCGCCGATGGCGTCCGGGTTCTGACCGCCGCCCTGGGCGACGTCCGGCTTGCCGCCGCCACCGCCGCCGAGGGTCTTGGCGGCCGTGCGGACCAGGTCGCCGGCCTTGAGGCCGCGCTCGCGGGCGGCCTCGTTGGTGGCGATGACGGTCAGCGGGCGTCCGTTGGCCGTGGTGAACAGGGCCACGACGGCCGGCCGGCCGCCCTGGATGCGTCCGCGCACGTCGAGAACCAGCTTGCGCAGGTCGTCGGCCGACGTGCCGTCGGGCACCTGACCGGTGACCAGGGCGACGCCCCGGACGTCCTTGGCGGACTCCACCAGCCCTCCGGCGGCCTGCAGGACCTTCTCCGCGCGGAACTTCTCGATCTCCTTCTCGGCGTCCTTCAGCTTGCCGAGCATGCCGGAGATCTTCTCGGGGAGCTCCTCGGGACGGCCCTTGAGCAGTTCCTGGAGCTGGGCGACGACCGTGTGCTCCTTGGCGAGGAAGTTGTACGCGTCGACACCGACCAGGGCCTCGATACGGCGTACACCCGACCCGATGGACGACTCGCCGAGCAGTTTCACCAGACCCAGCTGAGCGGTGTTGTGGACGTGCGTACCGCCGCACAGCTCCTTGGAGAAGTCACCGATGGTCACGACCCGGACGCGCTCGCCGTACTTCTCGCCGAACTCGGCGATGGCGCCCTGCTTCTTGGCCTCGTCGATGGACATGACCTCGGCCTGGACGTCGAGCTCCCGGGCGAGGACCTCGTTGATCTTCTGCTCGACGTCGGTGAGGACCGTGCCGGGTACGGCGGCGGGCGAGCCGAAGTCGAAGCGGAAGCGGCCGGGCGAGTTCTCCGAGCCGGCCTGGGCGGCCGTCGGGCCGAGCGCGTCGCGCAGTGCCTGGTGGGTGAGGTGGGTGGCGCTGTGGGCGCGGGCGATGGCACGGCGACGGGTGCCGTCGATGGCGGCGTAGGCCGAGGCGCCGACGGTCACCTCGCCGACCTGCACCGAACCCTTGTGGACCGAGACGCCGGGGACCGGCTGCTGGACGTCGCGGACCTGGATGACGGCGCCGGTGTCGAGCTTGATCCGGCCCTGGTCGGCGAGCTGACCGCCGCCCTCGGCGTAGAACGGGGTGCGGTCCAGGACGACCTCGACCTCGTCGCCCTCGGTGGCGGCGGGTGAGGGGACGCCGTCGACGAGCAGGCCGACGATCTTCGACTCGCCCTCGTTGCTGGTGTAGCCGGTGAATTCGGTGACGCCCGAGCTGTCGGCGACCTCGCGGTAGGCGGACAGGTCGGCGTGACCGGTCTTCTTGGCCTTGGCGTCGGCCTTGGCGCGCTCCCGCTGCTCCTTCATCAGACGGCGGAAGCCGTCCTCGTCGACCGAGAGGCCCTGTTCGGCGGCCATCTCCAGCGTGAGGTCGATCGGGAAGCCCCAGGTGTCGTGGAGCAGGAACGCCTTGTCGCCGGCCAGGACCTTGCCACCGGCGGCCTTGGTCTCGCTCACGGCGGTGTCGAGGATGTTCGTGCCGCCCTTGAGTGCCTTCAGGAAGGCGGCTTCCTCGGCGAGGGCGACGGTCTCGATGCGCTTGCGGTCGGTGATCAGCTCGGGGTACTGCTGCCCCATCGTCTCGACGACGACCTCGACCAGGTCCCGGACGACCGGTCCGGTGGCGCCCAGCAGCCGCATGTTGCGGATGGCACGGCGCATGATGCGGCGCAGGACGTAGCCGCGGCCCTCGTTGCCGGGGGTGACGCCGTCGCCGATGAGCATCACCGACGTACGGATGTGGTCGGCGACGACGCGCAGGGAGACGTCGGAACCGTGCTCGGCGCCGTAGCGCACCCCGGTGAGCTCGGTGGCCTTGTCCATCACGACGCGCAGGGTGTCGGTCTCGTACATGTTCTGTACGTCCTGCAGGATCATGGCGAGGCGTTCGAGGCCGAGACCGGTGTCGATGTTCTTCGACGGGAGGTCCCCCAGGATCGGGAAGTCCTCCTTGCCGTCGCCGGCGCCGCGCTCGTACTGCATGAAGACCAGGTTCCAGATCTCCACGTACCGCTCGTCGTTGACGGCGGGGCCGCCCTCGACGCCGAACTCGGGGCCGCGGTCGTAGTTGATCTCCGAGCACGGGCCGCACGGGCCGGGAACGCCCATGGACCAGAAGTTGTCCTTCTTGCCCAGGCGCTGGATGCGCTCGGCCGGCACGCCGATCTTCTCGCGCCAGATGGTCTCGGCTTCGTCGTCGTCGAGGTAGACGGTGATCCACAGGCGCTCGGGGTCGAGGCCGAAGCCGCCCTCCGCCACGGGAGCCGTGAGAGCCTCCCAGGCGTAGCGGATGGCGCCTTCCTTGAAGTAGTCGCCGAAGGAGAAGTTGCCGCACATCTGGAAGAACGTGCCGTGCCGGGTGGTCTTGCCGACCTCTTCGATGTCCGGCGTGCGCACGCACTTCTGCACGCTGGTGACGCGCGGGGCGGGCGGCTTGACCTCGCCGAGGAAGTACGGCTTGAAGGGCACCATGCCCGCGGGGACCAGCAGCAGAGTCGGGTCGTCCGCGATGAGCGACGCCGAAGGCACGACGGTGTGGCCGCGCTCCTCGAAGAAGCTCAGCCAGCGGCGGCGAATTTCAGCCGACTCCATTAGTGGTCCTCATTCCGGTTGTCCGAGTTGTAGGGAAGTGTGCGGTAGGTGGGGGCGCGGCGCGCCTCGGCCGCTTCGACGGCCGCCCGTGAGGGGGCCGGGAGTTCGGGATCGACCGGAGCCTGCAGGCCCAGCGCGCCGCCCAGTTCGGCCTCCCGCCTGACCATGCCCTCGCGCACGTCGAGCGCGAAGTCCTTGAGCCGGTGGCCCGCTTCGAGTGCCTTGTCGGCGGCCTGCGCGGCGAGGCTCTCGGGGGTCAGCTGCCTGATCTTGCGGTTGACCTTGGTGGTGGCCCAGACACCGGCGGCGGCGCCGGCGGTGAACCAGAACGTACGGCGGAACATCGCTGCGTCAGTCCTTCTGTCCGCGGGAGCTACGGCCGTTCCGCTTCCTGCGGGCGGACGGCACGGTACGGCCGACGATCACCGTGCGGCGGGGGCGGGGGTCCGGCTCCGGCTCGGGCGCGGTCCGGCGGCCGAGCGCCTGGCGCACTCCGTAGCCGAACGCGGCGACCTTCACGAGGGGGCCGCCGAAGGTGGAGGCGACGGTGGTCGAGAGCGCGGAGGCGTTGGAGGTGACCTCCTGCACGTCACTCGCGATGGCGTCGACCTTGTCGAGCTGCGTCTGCGCGGACCGCAGGGTCGCGGAGGCGTCGGCGAGCAGCGGCACGGCCTGCTCGGTCACGTCCGCCACCAGCGCGGTGGTCGCCCTGAGCGTCTGGGCCAGCCTCACCAGCACCACGGCCAGGAAGGAGACCAGGATCGCCCAGAAGACGGCCACCAGGATCCCGGCCACCTCTCCACCGGACACAGTGCACCGCTCTCTTCTCGTCGCCCGCTCCGGCCGGGGCCTGTCCCGGCCTGCCCGACCGGCCGTCCGCGTCCTGCCGACCGGGCCGATCGTCGTCCCTCGAGCCTATCGCGCCGGGCGTCACCCGCCGTACCGCATTCTGCCCCGCCGGGGCGGCGCGGAGCCGGACGCACATCCTGGCGCACGCGGCGCCGGGGCACGCGCGGACCGGCCGGGCACGCCGGAGGCCCGGCGAGGCCGTGCCCCGCGCGTACACCTTCCCCGACCTGCCGAGCACGCGGAGGCTGCCGGCGCCGGCACCCTCGGATGCGAAGGACCCGGCGGGGACCGGGTCCTGGGGGCGGCGGAGGGGTGCGGCCCGCGGCGGGCCCACCCGGGACCCCCACTCCGGCGGGCTCCCGGATGCGGCGCCGACCGGCGCGCCCGGGCGGGATCGAGGGCGAACGACGGAGCGGAGGGGCGCCCGGCCGGACGTGCGGGCCGCGAGGGCGGCCGGGAGCCCGGCGGACCGGCCCCGAAGGGTGTACGCGGCCGGACGGGCGGGGACGGACGAAGGCCCGCCGCCTCCCGGATGACAGGGAGGGGCGGGCCCGAGCTCGGAGAGCCGCTACGCCTGGATCAGCGGGCGTAGTACTCGACGACGAGCTGCTCGTCGCAGATGACGGGGATTTCCTTGCGGTTCGGGTCCCGGTCCAGGCGGAAGGCCAGGGCCTTCAGGTTCACCTGGAGGTAGCGCGGGGTCTCACCGTCGGTGTCGTAACCACCCTCGCGGGCCACCTGGAAGGGGACCTTGGAGCGGCTGCGCTCGCGGACCTGGACGATGTCGTCGGGGCGCACGCGGAAGGACGGCTTGTCGACCTTGCCACCGTTGACCTCGATGTGGCCGTGGACGACCATCTGGCGGGCCTGGTAGATGGTCCGGGCGATGCCCGAACGCAGGACCAGGGCGTCGAGACGGCGCTCGAGCTCGACGACCAGCGCCTCGCCCGTCTTGCCCTCGGCCTTGCGGGCGCGGTCGTAGGCGCGCGCCATCTGGCGCTCGCTGATGTCGTACTGCGCACGCAGACGCTGCTTCTCGAGCAGACGGACCTTGTAGTCCGAGTTCTGCTTGCGGCCACGGCCGTGCTCGCCCGGCGGGTAGGGGCGGGCTTCGAAGTACTTGACAGCCTTCGGCGTCAGGGCGATGCCGAGGGCACGCGACTTCTTGACCTTGGGACGCGACTGGTTAGGCACGTTCTCCAGACCTCCGTTGTAGGTTAGGTTTACCTTACTCAAGGAGATCGCATGTCTCGCCCTGGGAACACCACACACGTCACGGACAGCACAGACAGCGGCGGCGCGTCTTGGAAGCGCCGCTACGACGGAAGGCCGATCTGATCGTGGTCAGCCGCGTCCCAGCGGGCTTGAAAACATCCGGTTGCCGTCAGCAGCCGAACGCACACGAACTCTCGTACAGAGTACCTGCTCCGCCGTACTGCTCGTACCCGGGCCTGGTCACCCGGGCACCGGCCGGTGCCGGACACCCGGAGTGCGGGCCCCGGGGCGGGCTGTTCGGCGACCCGCGCCCTGCCGTGGACCCGCCCGGCGGAACCGCGTCACGCTGAGCGCGGACGGTCAGGAGGGAGCCGTGCCGCTCGCCTCGCCGCGGCCGAGCCGCTCACGCACCCGGTCCGCCACATCGGCGTACCGCGCCTCCGCGCCGTAGCGCGTGGGTTCGTAGTAACGCCTGCCGCGGACCGTCTCCGGGGCGTACTCCTGGGCCGCGATGCCGCCGGGCACGTCGTGCGGGTAGATGTAGCCCTGGGCGTGACCCAGCTTGGCGGCGCCCTTGTAGTGGCCGTCGCGCAGATGCGCCGGGACCGGGCCCGCGAGCCCTCTGCGCACATCGTCCAGCGCGGCCGAGATGGCCAGGGTCGCGGCGTTGGACTTCGGGGCCAGGGCCAGCGCGATGGTGGCGTGGCTGAGGGTGAGCGCCGCCTCCGGGAAGCCGATCATGGCCACGGCCTGGGCCGCCGCCACCGCCGTGGGCAGCGCCGTCGGGTCGGCGAGGCCGATGTCCTCGCTGGCGGAGATCATCAGCCGCCGGGCGATGAAGCGCGGGTCCTCCCCCGCCTCGATCATCCGGGCCAGATAGTGCAGGGCGGCGTCCACGTCCGATCCGCGGATCGACTTGATGAGGGCGCTCGCCACGTCGTAGTGCTGGTCGCCGTCACGGTCGTACTTCACCGCGGCACGGTCGACGGTCTCCTCGAGCGTCTCCAGCGTGATCTCCGGCTCGCGCTTGGCGAGGGCCGCTCCGGCCGCCGCCTCCAGCGCGGTCAGCGCACGCCGGGCGTCGCCGCCCGCGATCCGCAGCAGGTGCGCCTCGGCGGCCTCGGGCAGCGTGACCGCGCCGCCCAGGCCGCGCTCGTCGGTCAGGGCGCGGCGCAGCAGGGCCCTCAGGTCCTCGTCGGTGAGGGGCTCCAGCGTGAGGAGCAGGGAGCGCGAGAGCAGCGGCGAGATGATGGAGAAGTACGGATTCTCCGTGGTCGCCGCGATGAGGGTCACCCAGCGGTTCTCCACGGCGGGCAGCAGGGAGTCCTGCTGCGCCTTGGAGAAGCGGTGGATCTCGTCGAGGAAGAGGACCGTCTCCTTGCCGAAGCCCCCGGTGGCGCGGCGTGCGCCCTCGATGACGGCCCGGACCTCCTTGACACCCGCGGTGATCGCGGAGAGTTCCACGAAGCGCTTGTTGGTGGCCTTGCTGACCACGTACGCCAGAGTCGTCTTGCCGGTGCCGGGCGGTCCCCAGAGGATGACGGACGAGGGCCCCGCAGGGCCTCCGCCGGCCTCACCGACGAGCCGGCGCAGCGGCGAGCCCGGCTTGAGCAGATGCTGCTGGCCGACGACCTCGTCCAGCGTGCGAGGACGCATCCGGACAGCCAGGGGGCTGCTGGACGGGTCCTTCTCCTGGCGGTCTTCGGCGGCTGCGGTAAAGAGGTCGGGCTCCACGCCTGGAAGCCTATGTCACCCCACCGACAGGACCACCGGCGTCAGCTGGTCCAGAAGTCCCACCAGCGCGTGAGGATCAGCATGCCGATGATGCCGATCCAGAGCACGGGCGGCACCCAGTGGAACTCGGTGAGGCCGTTCCTGAGCCAGGCGGGGGCGGGGAGGATGCGGTGCTTGATGTTGTGCGTGGTGACGTAGCAGAACATGACGATCGTGGCGACCCAGGCCAGGCAGCACCACAGGCAGAGCGAGTTGATGTTGTACAGCGACTGGTACTGGAGCCAGGTGCAGAAGCCGACGCCGAACAGCGTGCCCGCGTTGAGGCCGAGCCAGTACCAGGAGCGGAAGCGCGCTCCCGCCAGGAGCGCCATGCCGATGCCGATGACCACCGAGTAGGTCGCGATGCCGAGCATCGGATTGGGGAACCCGAAGGCGGACGCCTGCTCGCTCTTCATGATGTTGCCGCACGCGACCACGGGGTTGAGGCTGCACCCGGGGGTGAAGCTCGGGTCCTCGAGCAGCTTGAACTTGTCGATGGTGATCACCCAGGCGGCGAGGAGTCCGGCCGCTCCCGTGATCACCAGCAGCAGCGCGAGCGCGCGGCTGCCCCCGATGGTCCTCTTCCCGCTGTCCTCACCCTGCTCCGGGTCACGCTCGGAGGAGGAGTGGTCTACCGCTGCCATCGTCATATCGCCGTTCCATCACTGAGTAGCCGGCCGGGCAGGGTCATTCTGCCGCACCACCGATGCGCCCATCCGTTCGATGGAGATAAAGGCGTACGCACGGGAAGGGCCGGAGCCGGGATTCGTCCGGGCCACGCGCCGTCGGTGCGGGCGGCCGCTTCCCCGGAAACCCTCCCCCAGGGTGAACGGATCGGGCACCGCATTGACGGCGTCCGGCCGGAGCCCGGGCCTTTTCCCGGGGTCCTTCACGCACACGACGGTCCGGGCCGCAACGCGCTGTGCCCGCCCGGACGGACCGGACGGGCACAGGCGGTCGTGCGCGGGCGCCGGACGGACGGCGCCCGGCGTCAGGCGAGCCGGGCCTGGACGACGGCCACCAGGTCGCCGAGCGCGACCGCCTCCTGCTCCCCGGACTCCATGTCCTTGAGCTGGACGCCGCCCTCGGCGAGGTCACGCTCGCCGGCCACCACGGTGTAGCGGGCCCCGGAGCGGTTGGCGCTCTTCATCGCGCCCTTGAGCCCACGGCCGCCGAAGGCGAAGTCCGTGGCGACCCCGGCCTTCCGCAACTCCGTGACCAGTCCGAAGAGCACCCGCCGGGCCTCCTCGCCGAGCGGGACCGCGTAGACGCTGGTGGGGGCGGGGACGTCGAGTCCGATGCCCTCGGCCTCCAGCGCGAGCACGGTGCGGTCCACCCCGAGCGCCCAGCCGACGGACGGCAGCGCGGGCCCGCCGATCATCTCGGAGAGGCCGTCGTAGCGGCCGCCGCCGCCCACCGCGGACTGCGAGCCCAGACCGTCGTGGACGAACTCGAAGGTGGTGCGGGTGTAGTAGTCGAGGCCCCGGACCAGCTTCTCGTCGTCCTCGTACACCACTCCGGCCTCCGTCAGCAGCTCGCGGACCTCCTCGTGGTACGCCTTGCAGGCGTCGCAGAGGAAGTCGCGCAGCAGCGGCGCGCCCGTCAGCTGCTTCTGGACCTCCGCCCGCTTGTCGTCGAGCACCCGCAGCGGGTTGATCTCGATGCGGCGGCGGGTCTCCTCGTCGAGGTCGAGATCGCGCAGGAAGGCCTGGAGCGCCTCGCGGTAGACGGGGCGGCACTCCTTGTCGCCCAGCGAGTTCAGCAGGATGCGGAACCGCGCGAGGCCCAGCGAACGGTAGGCCTGGTCGGCGAGGATGATCAACTCGGCGTCGAGCGCCGGGTCCTCGGTGCCGATGGCCTCGGCACCGACCTGCGAGAAGTGGCGGTAACGGCCCTTCTGCGGGCGCTCGTAGCGGTAGTAGGAGCCGGAGTACCAGAGTTTGACGGGGAGGTTGCCCGCCTTGTGCAGGTTGGCCTCCAGCGCGGCGCGCAGCACCGAGGCGGTGCCCTCGGGCCGCAGGGCGAGCTCGGAGCCGCCCTTGGTGGTGAGGGTGTACATCTCCTTGGTGACGATGTCGGTGGACTCGCCGACCCCGCGGGCGAAGAGGTTCACGTCCTCGAAGCCCGGCGTCTCGATGTAGCCGTAGCCGGAGGTGCGCAGGGGGGCTGCGATGGCGTCCCGCACCGCCAGGTATGTCGCGGAGTCCGGCGGGATCAGGTCGTACGTGCCCTTGGGGGCCTGGAAGGTGCTCACGTCGTTTCTCTCGTCACATTCCTCGGCGGGGCGCGTCCAGGCCGTGCAGATACGGATTGGAGGCGCGCTCGCGGCCGATGGTCGTCTGGGGTCCGTGGCCGGACAGCACCACGGTCGAGTCGTCGAGCGGAAGGCACACGCGGGCCAGCGACTCGAGCAGCTCGGCGTGGTCGCCGCCGGGCAGGTCGGTGCGTCCGACGGAGCCGGCGAAGAGCAGGTCGCCCGAGAAGAGGACCTGCGGCACGTCCGCGGCCTCGGGCATCCTGAACGTCACCGACCCCTTGGTATGCCCGGGTGCGTGCGCGACGCCGAAGTCCATGCCGGCCAGCTTCAGCCGGGACCCGTCGGCCAGTTCCCTGACGTCGTCGGGCTCGCCCACGGTCAGCTCTCCCATGAGCGGCATCCCGATGGAGCGGCCGAGGGCCTTCTCCGGGTCGCTCATCATGTACCGGTCCTCGGGGTGGATCCACGCGGGGACGTCGTGGGCGCCGCAGACGGGGACGACCGAGGCGACATGGTCGATGTGGCCGTGGGTGAGCACGACGGCGACGGGCTTGAGCCGATGCTTCTTCAGCGCTTCCTCGACGCCCTGGGCGGCCTGGTGGCCGGGATCGATGATCACGCACTCCTCGCCTGCGGCGGGGGCGACCAGGTAGCAGTTGGTCCCCCAGGCCCCGGCGGGGAACCCGGCAATGAGCACGTTCGTCCTTAGTGTTCGTCCGTAGCGGGAGGGCCGCGGAGAGGAATGCGGCAGATCAGAGCCTACCGGCGCTCCTCATTCCACAGCTAACCCATATACCGTACGGGGCAACCGAGGCCCGATCACACGACGTACAAGGAGAACAACCGGTGGTCAGCAGCGATCAGCGGCGGCGGCAGCTCGCCCGGGAGAAGTTCGAGCGGCAGCAGCAGCGCCGGGAGGAGGCGCGCCGGAGGACCAGGCGCCTCGCGGTGATCATCGCGTCCTCGGTGGCCGTGGTGGCGGTCATCGGCGCGGGCGCGTACGTCTCCCTCGACGGTGACGACGGCGGCGACAAGAAGACCGCCGACGCGGCGGCGAGCCCCTCCGCGTCGCCGTCGCCGAGCGAGAGCGAGGTGCCCGAGCCGGCGATGAAGATCGACAAGAAGGCGGCGTACGCGATGTCGCTGAAGACCAGCCAGGGCGACATCGCGATCGAGATGGACGCGGCGAAGACCCCGCACACCACGAACTCGTTCAAGTCGCTCGCGGACAAGGGGTACTTCGACGGCACGAAGTGCCACCGGCTCACCACGCAGGGCATCTACGTCCTGCAGTGCGGCGACCCGAAGGGCGACGGGACGGGCGGTCCCGGCTACACGATCCCCGACGAGAACCTCACGGCGCTGGGCAAGCCCGGCGGCGACGGCTCGGTGACGTATCCGGCGGGCACGGTCGCGATGGCGAACACCGGCCAGCCGGGCACCGGCGGCAGCCAGTTCTTCCTGGTCTACAAGGACACCCAACTGCCGCCCACCTACACGCCGTTCGGCACGATGGACGAAGCCGGCCTGAAGGCCGTCAAGAAGATCGCCGAGGCCGGAGTCACCGGTGGGGCGGCCGACGGCGCTCCGAAGAAGACCGTCACGGTCGAGAAGGCGGCTGTCGAGAAGGCCTGAACGGCCGGGCGGCCGGGCGGCCCCGGCGGACCGGCGCGGACGGGATAATCTCGGCCGCGCGGAGTGCGGACAGCCGGGCGGCCCGTCGCCTAGATTGGCGTTGTGCAGGGCGGGCGCGGCCCGCCCCAGGAAACTGTGGACGATGCACGGGGGGCGAACCCCCTCGCTGGCATCAGGTGGAGGAGGCGCTGTGAGCAGCGACCCGTGGGGCCGTGTCGACGAGACGGGCACCGTGTACGTGCGTACAGCCGACGGCGAGCAGGTCGTCGGATCGTGGCAGGCCGGTTCCCCCGAGGAGGCCCTGGCCTATTTCGAGCGCAAGTACGAGGGCCTGGTGGTCGAGATCGGCCTCCTCGAGCGGCGGGTGAAGACCACCGACCTGTCGGCGAAGGACGCTACCGCTGCGATCGAGCACCTGCGTCAGCAGGTCGACGAGCACCACGCCGTCGGTGACCTCGCCGCGCTGGGCAAGCGGCTGGACGCGCTCGTCGCGACGGTCGACTCCCGGCGCGAGGAGCGCAGGGTCCAGAAGGCGAAGCAGACCGACGAGGCGCGCGGCGCCAAGGAGGCGCTCGTCGTCGAGGCCGAGGAGCTGGCGCAGAGCGAGCAGTGGCGGTCCGCCGGTGAGCGGCTGCGGGCGCTCGTGGACACGTGGAAGGGGCTGCCGCGGCTCGACCGCAAGTCCGACGACGAGCTGTGGCACCGCTTCTCGCACGCCCGGTCCGTGTTCTCCAAGCGGCGCAAGGCGCACTTCGCCGCGCTGGACGCCCAGCGCGAGGAGGCACGCAAGGTCAAGGAGAAGCTGGTCGCCGAGGCGGAGTCGCTCTCCGGCTCGACCGACTGGGGTGCCACGGCCGCCCGCTACCGCGACCTGATGACCGAGTGGAAGGCGGCGGGACGCGCCCAGCGCGAGGCCGAGGACGAGCTGTGGAACCGCTTCCGCGGTGCGCAGGACGTGTTCTTCGCGGCCCGCAGCGGTGTCTTCGCCGAACGGGACGCGGAGCAGGGCGAGAACCTCAAGGTCAAGGAGGAGCTCGCGGCCGAGGCCGAGAAGCTGGTGCCCGTGACGGACCTGAAGGCCGCCAGGGCCGCGTTCCGCGCCCTGAACGAGCGCTGGGAAGCCGTCGGCCACGTGCCGCGGGACGCCCGCCCGAAGGTCGAGGGGCGGATGCACGCGGTGGAACGGGCGCTCCAGGAGGCCGAGGAGTCCGAGTGGCGCCGGACGAACCCGGAGGCGCGGGCCCGTGCCGAGGGCCTGACCGGTCAGCTCCAGGCCGCCGTCGACAAGCTGCGCACGCAGATCGACACGGCGCGCGCATCGGGCAACAACGCGCGGGCCGACAAGCTCTCGCGTGAGCTCGAAGGCCGCCAGGCGCTGCTGGACCAGGCTCTGAAGGGCCTGGAGGAGTTCGGCGGCTGAGGCGTTTCCGTGCTGTGGAAGGGGCTCCCGTACGCGCCGCGTACGGGAGCCCCTTCCGTGCGTCCGCCGGCTACGGCCTGCGCGCCGAGGTGACCCGGTAGACGTCGTAGACGCCCTCCACACCCCGCACGGCCTTCAGGACGTGGCCCAGGTGCTTGGGGTCGCCCATCTCGAAGGTGAAGCGTGAGGTGGCCACCCGGTCGCGGGACGTCTGTACGGCCGCCGACAGGATGTTGACGTGCTGGTCGGACAGGACGCGGGTGACGTCGGAGAGCAGCCTGGAGCGGTCCAGCGCCTCGACCTGGATGGCCACGAGGAAGACCGACGACTGGGTGGGCGCCCATTCGACGTCGAGGATCCGCTCCGGCTGCTGCGAGAGCGAGTCGACGTTGACGCAGTCGGCGCGGTGTACGGAGACGCCGCTGCCCCGGGTCACGAAGCCGATGATCGGGTCGCCGGGAACGGGCGTGCAGCAGCGGGCCAGCTTGACCCACACGTCCTCGACGCCCTTGACGACGACGCCCGGGTCCGCCTTGGCCCGGCGCTTGCTGCGGCCGTGCGAGGGCGGCGAGCTCTCGGCCAAATCCTCGTTGGCGGCGTCCTCGCCGCCGAGCGCCTGGACGAGCTTCTGGACGACGCCCGCCGCGGCGACATGGCCCTCACCGATCGCCGCGTACAGCGACGAGATGTCGGGGTAGCGCATCTCGTGGGCGAGGGTGACCAGGGAGTCACCGGTCAGGATCCGCTGGATCGGCAGGTTCTGCTTGCGCATGGCCCGCGCGATGGCGTCCTTGCCCTGTTCGATCGCCTCGTCGCGCCGCTCCTTGGAGAACCAGGCACGGATCTTGTTGCGGGCCCGGGGCGACTTGACGAACTGCAGCCAGTCCCGGGAGGGTCCGGCGCCGGCCGCCTTGGACGTGAACACCTCCACGAGGTCGCCGTTGTCGAGCGTCGACTCCAGCGGTACGAGCCGTCCGTTGACCCGTGCCCCTATGGTCCGGTGGCCGACCTCCGTGTGGACGGCGTAGGCGAAGTCGACCGGCGTGGCCCCGGCGGGCAGCGCTATGACGTCGCCCTTCGGCGTGAAGACGAAGACCTCGTTGCGTGACAGGTCGAAGCGCAGCGACTCCAGGAACTCGCTGGGGTCCTCCGTCTCCTTCTGCCAGTCCAGGAGCTGGCGCAGCCACGCCATGTCGTTGACCGTGTCCTGGCCACGGCCACCGGTGTTCTTGGGGACGTCGGTGCGCACCTTGGAGGCGCCCGCCACGGCCTCCTGCTTGTACTTCCAGTGCGCCGCGATGCCGTACTCGGCGCGGCGGTGCATGTCGAACGTGCGGATCTGCAGCTCGACGGGCTTGCCGCTGGGGCCGATCACCGTGGTGTGCAGCGACTGGTACATGTTGAACTTGGGCATCGCGATGTAGTCCTTGAACCGCCCGGGCACCGGATTCCACCGGGCGTGGACGGTCCCGAGCGCCGCGTAGCAGTCGCGGACCGTGTCGACAAGTACCCGGATTCCCACCAGGTCGTAGATCTCGGCGAAGTCCCGGCCCCGCACGATCATCTTCTGGTAGACGCTGTAGTAGTGCTTGGGCCTCCCGGTGACGGTGGCCTTGATGCGGGCCGCACGCAGGTCGGACTGGACCTCGTCGGTCACTATGGCGAGGTACTCGTCGCGCTTGGGGGCACGCTCGGCGACGAGGCGGACGATCTCGTCGTACATCTTGGGGTAGAGGATCGCGAAGGCGAGGTCCTCCAGCTCCCACTTGATGGTGTTCATGCCCAGGCGGTGGGCCAGCGGCGCGTAGATCTCCAGGGTCTCGCGGGCCTTCTTCTCCTGCTTCTCCCGCTTGAGGTAGCGCATGGTGCGCATGTTGTGCAGCCGGTCGGCCAGCTTGATGACCAGGACCCGGGGGTCCTTGGCCATGGCGACGACCATCTTGCGCACGGTCTCCGCCTGGGCGGCCTCGCCGAACTTGACCTTGTCGAGCTTGGTGACGCCGTCGACCAGCAGCGCGACCTGGTCGCCGAAGTCCTTGCGCAGCGTGTCCAGGCCGTACTCGGTGTCCTCGACCGTGTCGTGCAGCAGCCCGGCCATGAGCGTCGCCGGGTCCATGCCCAGCTCGGCGAGGATCGTGGTGACGGCGAGCGGATGGGTGATGTAGGGGTCGCCGCTCTTGCGTTTCTGCCCGCGGTGCCAGCGTTCGGCGACCTGATAGGCACGCTCGATCTGACGCAGGGTCGCGGACTCGATCTTGGGGTCGTTGCCGCGGACGGTACGCAGGAGGGGTTCGAGGACCGGGTTGTACGGGCTGGAGCGCTGGACGCCCAGACGGGCGAGGCGGGCCCTGACCCGGTTGGAGGAACCGCCGGAGCGCACGTGCGGCGCGGGAGCCGGGGGCTTCGGGGCGGGCGGCTTGGAAGGCGCGGCCGCCGGCACCGCGGGCTGGGCGGCGGGGGCGGGGGCCGCGGGCTGCACGGCGGGGTCGGGTGCCGGAGGCTTCGGTGCCGCGCCGCCGGAGGCGGGGGCCGCCGGTGACGGCTCCGGACCGGTGGCAGGAGCCTGCTTCGCGGGCCCGGCCGCCGCCCCGTCGCTCCGGTCCCGGCCGTCCGCGGGTTCGCGCGCCCCGGGGTCGCCCGCCGAGGCGGGCTGCGCCTTCGCAGGCGTGGCGGGGGCCGTCGCGGGCTTGTCGGGCTGCGCGGCGGCGACTGGACGGACCTCGTCTGGCAAGAGCGCTCCTCGTGCGGATCCGGGCTCCCCGGAAACCCCATGGTATCGACCCCCCGGCCGGACCTCGCCCGGGGAGGCGGAACCCTCACAACGCGGACGGGCACCCGGGTGTTCCCGGGTGCCCGTCCTGTGCGGTGCTGTGCCGACGCCCTCAGGCGCCCGGCCCGGAGCCTGGCGGGTGACCTCCGACCGAGCGCCCACGCCCCGGCACGCACGCTTCCCGTCTTGCCGAAACGCCCACGTAGCTCCGCCACGAGGGCCTCCCGGCGCCTTGGAACCGCACGCACCGGACCGCGCCCGCTTGTCGATCCCAGGTCACCCGCCAGGCTCTCAGAGCGTGATCAATGCCTCGACCGGGGCGCCCCGCAGCCCCGTCCCGAGCCTGGCGCGGCCGCCGAGGAAGCCGAGTTCCATGAGGACGGACACCCCCGCCACGTCGGCGCCGGCCTGCCGAATCAGCTCCAGCGAGGCCTCCGCGGTCCCGCCGGTGGCCAGGACGTCGTCGATGACCATGATCCGGTCGTCGACGGACAGGTCCTCGGCGTGGACCTCGATCTCGGCCGTGCCGTACTCGAGCTCGTAGGCCCGCGTGAGCGTCGCCCCGGGCAGCTTCCCTGCCTTGCGCACGGGGACGAAGCCGAGCCCGGCCCGGACGGCGACCGGTGCGGCCAGGATGAACCCGCGTGCCTCCAGGCCCACGACCTTGGTGGCGCCGTGGCGCACGCAGAGCTCCGCGAGGTGCTCGGTGAGCGCGGTGAAGGCGACCGGGTCCGCCAGGAGCGGGGTGATGTCCTTGAACAGCACTCCCGGCTTCGGGTAGTCCGGCACATCACGGATCCGGCTGAGCAGCAGGTCGCGGATGGGTGCGGCGGTGCTGGTCATCGGCGGTTCCCCGGCGTCCGGCCGTGGCCGCCGTGCTGGCGGCGCTGACCGACGACGGCCCCCGCGGTCTCGGTCTCCGGGCCGAGGTCCTGCGCCCGGTCGTCACCGTCGTCCTCCGGCGACTCGCCCTTGGCCAAGGCGGCGGCCCGCTTGGCGAGGATCCGCTTCTTCAGGGCCTTCATCTGCGGCTCGCGTTCCTTGAGGTCCGCGACCAGCGGCGTGGCGATGAAGATCGAGGAGTACGCGCCGGCGGCGAGGCCGACGAAGAGCGACAGGGAGATGTCGTTCAGCATGCCGGCGCCGAGGACACCACCACCGATGAAGAGCAGACCGGCGACCGGCAGCAGCGCGACGACGGTGGTGTTGATGGAGCGCACGAGCGTGCCGTTGATCGAACGGTTGGCGATCTCGCTGTAGGTCCAGCGGGTCTGCTTGGTGATCCCGTGCGTGCCCTCCTTGAGGCTGTCGAAGACGACCACCGTGTCGTAGAGGGAGTAACCGAGGATGGTCAACAGACCGATCACGGTGCCCGGGGTGACCTCGAAGCCGACCAGGGCGTAGACGCCGACCGTGATGGTGATGTCGTGGATCAGTGCCACGAGGGCCGCGATGGCCATCCGCCACTCGAAGGCGATGGCGAGGTAGACCACCACGAGGACCATGAAGATGCCGAGGCCGGTCCAGGCCTTGTTGGCGATCTGCTCACCCCAGCTGGGGCCGACGAGGTCCGCGTTGATCTTCGACTCGGGGATGCCGAGGTCGTCGGAGAGCTGGGCCTTGATCTGGTCGGCCTTGGCGGTGTCGACCTCGGTGATCTGGATCCGGAGGCCGCCGTTGCCGAGTTCCTGGACGATCGCCTCGTGACCGGAGGCCGCCACCGCGTCCTCGTGGGCCTGGCTGACCGAGACCTTCGCCTTGGTGTCGGTCGTGAAGACCGCGCCGCCCTTGAACTCGATGCCCATGTTCAGGCCGCTGACCGCCAGGCCGACGATGGCCGTGATGGTGATCAGGATCGAGACGCCGTACCAGATCTTGCGCTTGCCGATGAAGTCGTAGCCGACCTCGCCTCGGTAGAGCCGGGCGCCGAGAGTGCCGAGTCGCGACATCTCACGCCTCCTTCGGGTGGTCGGTGCGGGCGTTGACACGGCGTGTGCGGCGTAGCGGCGGCTTGGCGCCCAGCCGCTTCGGGTCCAGACCGGACCACGAGTTGCCGCCGGCGAAGAACTTCGTGCGGGCCATGAGCGTCATGACCGGCTTGGTGAAGAGGAACACCACGACGACGTCGAGGAGGGTCGTGAGACCCAGCGTGAACGCGAAGCCCTGGACCTTGCCGACCGTGACGAGGAAGAGCACCGCGGCGGCGAGGAACGACACGAAGTCGGAGACGAGGATGGTGCGCCGGGCCCGGGGCCAGGCGCGCTCGACGGCCGGACGGAGTGTACGGCCTTCGCGGATCTCGTCCCGGATGCGTTCGAAGTAGACGATGAACGAGTCCGCCGTGATCCCGATCGCCACGATGGCACCGCAGACGGCGGGGAGGTTCAGCGCGAAGCCGATGGCCGGGCCGAGCAGCGCCATGATCGTGTAGGTCAGGATGCCGGAGGCCAGGAGGCTGAGGAGCGCGATGAACGCCAGGCCGCGGTAGTAGGCCACCAGATAGATGATGACCAGGGCGAGCCCGATGGCACCCGCGATGAGGCCGGCCTCGAGCTGTTCGCCGCCGAGGGCGGCGGTGACGGTGGTGACCGTGTCCTCGCTGAAGGACAGCGGGAGCGCACCGTAGGACAGGACGTTGGCGAGGTCCTCGGCCGACTGCTGGGTGAAGCTGCCGGAGATCTCGGCGCTGCCGCTGAGCGTCTCGTTCACCTGGGGCGCCGAGACGACCTCGCCGTCGAGGGAGATCGCGAACTGGTTCTGCGGGGACTGCTGGGCGGAGAGCTTCTTGGTGATCGTCTGGAACTTCTTGGAGCCCTTGTCGGTGAACTCCATCGAGACGAGCCAGATGCCGCGCTGCTGGTCGAACTGCGCCTTGGCGTCGTCGACGTCCGTACCGGAGACCTCGGCCGGGCCGAGGAGGTACTTGGCGTCCCCCTCGGAGCTGCACGCGACCGTGGGGTCCTCGGGCTTGACGCCGTCGCCGGCCTTGGCGCGGGCCGCGGCGTTGCCGCAGTCGAGCTCGGTGAACTTCTTCTGCAGGGCCGCGGTGGCCGCGTCGGGCTTCTCGGTCCCGGCCGGGGTCTCACTGGGCTTGCCGCTGCCCGAGGGGCCGGCGTTCGGTGTCGCGTCCTGCTTCAGGGCGCCGGTGACCGCGCGGCCCTGGGTGGTGGCGGTCGCCGAGGGCGTGCCCTTGCCGTCGGACGCGGTCTCCGGGTCGCTCGCCTTCGCACTGGGCGTGGCGCTCGGCTTCCCGGAACCGCTCCCGGACGGGCTCGCCGAGCCCGTGGGCGTCGGCGCGCCCCCGGCGACGGTGAGCACGGGGCGGAAGTAGAGCTGGGCGGTCGTCCCGACCTGTTCCCGGGCCTGCTTCGAATTCGTCCCCTTGGGGATGTTGACGATGATGTTCGACTTGCCCTGGGTCTGAACCTCGGCCTCGGAGACACCCAGACCATTGACACGGCGTTCGATGATGCTGACCGCGGTGTTCATGTTGGTCTCGTTGATCGCGTCCGGCTTGCCCGGCTGGCTCTTCGCCTTGAGCGTGATCGAGGTGCCACCCGCCAGGTCGATACCAAGCCGGGGCGTGGTGTGACCGGACAGGAACATCCCGCCGGTGAGCGCGACCATGGCGATGAGGATCAGAGCCAGGGCACGGCCCGGCTTGCCCTGTCCACCGGTTGATCCCCGGCCCTTCTTCGGTGCTGCCACCTTTTCGTTTCTCCCTGTCCAACCGCCCCGCGCCGGGTACGCGCCCGAGCGGCCACTGAGTGATGTGGGGACCCGGCCCCGCAGAAGGCCCCACGGCCCGCGGGACGCCGGACACCCGCAGGTGTCCGGCGTCCCGGGATCGTGAAGCTACTTCGCGCCGCCCTCGCCGTCGGTCTTCGCGTCCTTGACCTCGGAGTCCTCGTCGGAGCCCTTCGGCGCGGCGGTGGCGCCGTCGGCCTTCTTGGTCAGGTCAGTCTTCGCGCCGGCCGTCTCGTCCTCCGTGTCCGCCTGCCCGGCGGTGAGCGAGGAGGCGTCGTCCGGGACGACGGCGCCGTCGACCTTCAGGTCGTCGTCGTCACCGTGGACGATGCGGTTGTACTCCGCGTCGTCCAGGACGGCGCCGATGGCGTTCTTCGCGTAGACGGCGTGGACGCCGGGGGCGACCTCGAGGAGGACCGTGTCGTCCAGGATCTCCTTGACGGTGGCGTACATGCCCCCGATCGTCCGGACGCCGGTACCGGGCTGCATGTCGTCGCGCATCTGCGCAGCCGCCTGCTGCTTCTTCTTGGCGGACCGGGTCATCAGGAACATGGCCCCGATGAGCACGATGAAGGGGAGGAGGGTCACGAGACTCACGGGACGGAACTTCCTTCGCACGACCGCGCTGCGAGGCGGCCTGGTCTACGGGGGTGGGTACACCGACCTGTACGGGCGGCATCGGCGGAGTCTAAGCGAGTCCGCATCATTGGAACAACGCCCAGCATGGCACCGTGGTTCCCCTCCGCGAAAACCTGTGACGCATCACGCCCCGAACAGGCCCTGTTGTCCCTTTGCGCCGTGCTGCGGCGGTACGAGTCCGAGGTGGGCCCAGGCGGCGGGCGTGGCGACCCGGCCGCGCGGCGTCCTGGCGAGCAGCCCCTCGCGTACGAGAAAGGGCTCGGCGACCTCCTCGACCGTCTCGCGCTCCTCCCCCACCGCGACCGCGAGGGTGGACAGCCCGACGGGTCCTCCGCCGAAGAGTTTCAGCAGGGCGCCGAGCACGGCGCGGTCCAGCCGGTCGAGGCCGCGGGCGTCTACCTCGTAGACCCGCAGGGCCGCGGCGGCGATGTCGCGGTCGATCCGCCCCTCGGCCTTGACCTGGGCGTAGTCCCGGACGCGGCGCAGCAGCCGGTTGGCGATGCGGGGCGTTCCGCGGGAGCGTCCGGCGATCTCCGCGGCCCCCGCGGTGTCTATGGCCACGTCCAGGAGGCCGGCGGAGCGGTGGAGGACGCGCTCCAGTTCCGTCGGCTCGTAGAACTCCATGTGGCCGGTGAAGCCGAAGCGGTCGCGCAGCGGCGGAGGCAGGAGTCCTGCCCTGGTGGTGGCGCCCACGAGGGTGAAGGGCGGCAGCTCGAGCGGGATGGCCGTGGCGCCGGGGCCCTTGCCGACGATGACGTCGACGCGGAAGTCCTCCATCGCCATGTACAGCATCTCCTCGGCGGGCCTGGACATGCGGTGGATCTCGTCGAGGAAGAGGACCTCACCCTCCTGGAGGGAGGAGAGGATCGCCGCGAGGTCACCGGCGTGCTGGATGGCGGGGCCGGAGGTGATCCTGATCGGGGCGTTCATCTCGGCCGCGATGATCATGGAGAGGGTGGTCTTGCCGAGGCCGGGGGCGCCGGAGAGCAGCACGTGGTCGGCCGTGGCACCGCGGGCCCGGGCGGCCTTGAGGACCAGGTCGAGCTGTTCGCGCACCTTCTCCTGGCCGACGAACTCGTCGAGGTCCTTCGGGCGCAGGGCAGCCTCGACCGCGGTGTCCTCGCCGTCCGCTCCGGCGGCGACCAGCCGGTCCTCCAGCCGCTCGTCCGTCATCTCGCCGGTGTCGGGCCCGGTCTCGTCCCAGTTCATCGTGAGTCCCGCCTCGGGTGGTTCGGTGCCGGGCCGTGCGGTGTCCCGGCCGGCCTGCGGGGCGTCGAGCCCCTGCGGTCAGCGTGCGCGGTTGAGCGTCTGCAGGGCGGCGCGCAGCAGCTGGGGCACGGGGGCCTGGCCGCCCCCGGCGATCGCCGCCTCGGCCTGCGGGGCCACGGCGGTCACGGCCTCGTCGGCCTCGCGGGTGGCGTAGCCCAGGCCGATGAGGGCGGCCTGCAGCTGGTCGCGCCAGGAGGAGCTGACGGCGGCGCCGACGCCCTGCCGTCCGGCAGGTGTCCCGACGGGCTCGCCGAGCCGGTCCTTCAGCTCCAGCAGGAGCTTCTGGGCGCCCTTCTTGCCGATCCCGGACACGGCGGTGAGCGCCTTCTCGTCGCCCGTGGCGACGGCGGTGCGCAGGGCGTCCGGGCTGTGGGTGGCGAGCATGGCCTGGGCGAGCCGGGGGCCGACGCCGCTGGCGGTCTGGAGGAGTTCGAAGACCTGCCGCTCGTCGTCGTCGGCGAAGCCGTAGAGGGTGAGCGAGTCCTCCCGGACGACGAGGGAGGTGGCCAGCCTGGCCTCCTGGCCGATGCGCAGGCCGGCGAGTGTGCCGGGCGCGCACTGGACGGCCATGCCGATGCCGCCGACCTCGACCACGGCTGTCGAGGGGGTGAGGGCGGCCACCGGGCCGGAGACGAAGGCGATCATGCGGTACGGCCTTTCAGCGTGCGGTGGGCGGCGACGGCCTGTTGCAGTCGGTTCTGCGCGGGTGCGCGCCAGATATGGCAGATGGCGAGGGCCAGTGCGTCGGCGGCGTCGGCGGGCCTGGGGGGCGCGTCGAGCCGCAGCAGCCTGGTCACCATGGCCCCGACCTGCGCCTTGTCCGCGCGGCCCGATCCCGTGACGGCCGCCTTGACCTCGCTGGGGGTGTGCAGGGCGACGGGGATGCCCCGGCGGGACGCGCACAGCATGGCGACGGCGCTCGCCTGGGCGGTGCCCATCACCGTACGGACGTTGTGCTGGCTGAACACGCGCTCCACGGCGACGAACTGGGGGCGGTACTCGTCGAGCCACTGCTCGATGCCCTGTTCGATGGCGACCAGCCGGTGGCCGAGCTCCGCGTCCGCCGGGGTGCGCACCACCCCGACGCCGGTCATCGTCAGCGGACGGCCAGCCACGCCGTCGACCACCCCGACGCCGCACCGGGTCAGCCCCGGGTCCACGCCCAGCACCCGCATGTAGGAGCCCCCTCCGCCGCTCGGTCATCTGTTCCCGCAGGCTATCGGCTGCCACTGACAATGCGACGGGCCGACGGGTGTGTCCCGTCGGCCCGTCGCAAGGTGACTGCCGCCCTCGGAGCCTGTCGGGTGGTCTCCGGTCTCCGGCCGAGCGGCCACGCACCGGACCGCGTCGGCTTTTCGGCCGCAGGTCATACCCGGCAGGCTCTCAGGCGTCGACCTTCTCCATGACCTCGTCGGAGACGTCGAAGTTGGCGAAGACGTTCTGCACGTCGTCGCTGTCCTCCAGCGCGTCGATCAGCTTGAAGATCTTGCGCGCGCCCTCCTCGTCGAGCTCGACCTGCATGGTCGGGACGAAGTTCGCCTCGGCCGAGTCGTAGTCGATGCCGGCCTCCTGCAGGGCGGTGCGGACCGCGACCATGTCGGTGGCCTCGCTGAGCACCTCGAAGGTGTCCCCGAGGTCGTTGACCTCCTCGGCGCCCGCGTCGAGCACCGCTCCGAGCACGTCGTCCTCGGACAGCTCACCCTTGGGCACGATCACGACGCCCTTGCGGTTGAACAGGTACGAGACCGAGCCCGGGTCCGCCATCGAGCCGCCGTTACGGGTCATGGCGACCCGGACGTCGGACGCGGCGCGGTTGCGGTTGTCGGTGAGGCACTCGATGAGCACCGCGACGCCGTTCGGGCCGTAGCCCTCGTACATGATCGTCTCGTAGTCGGCGCCACCGGCCTCGAGACCGGCACCGCGCTTGACCGCCGAATCGATGTTCTTGTTCGGGACCGAGCTCTTCTTGGCCTTCTGGATGGCGTCGAAAAGGGTCGGGTTACCGGACACGTCGGCGCCGCCCGTGCGGGCCGCGACCTCGATGTTCTTGATCATCTTCGCGAAGAGCTTGCCGCGCTTGGCGTCGATCACGGCCTTCTTGTGCTTCGTCGTAGCCCATTTAGAGTGGCCGGACATCTGCCTTCTCCTTCGCGTCACCAAAATCGATCCGAACCCGAGAGATCCTACCGGGATCGGATCAGCCCACGGCGCGCACCATGTCGGTGAAGAACGCGTGCACGCGGTGATCGCCGGTCAGTTCCGGGTGGAACGACGTCGCCATGACGTTTCCCTGGCGTACGGCCACGATATGGCCGCCGTGCACCGCCAGGACCTCCGCGCGGGCGCCGACGGACTCCACCCAGGGCGCCCGGATGAAGACGCCCTCCACGGGTCCGCCGGGTACGCCGTCGACGTCGACAGCCGCCTCGAAGGACTCGTTCTGCCGGCCGAAGGCGTTGCGCCGCACGATCATGTCGATGCCGCCGACGGTCTCCTGGCCCGCACGCGGGTCCAGGATCTTGTCGGCGAGCAGGATCATCCCGGCGCAGGTGCCGTAGACGGGCAGGCCGGCGGCGACCCTCTCGCGCAGCGGTTCCATCATGCCGAAGAGGACGGCCAGCTTGGACATCGTGGTGGACTCGCCGCCGGGTATGACCAGTCCGTCGACCTCGGCGAGCTCCTCGGGACGCCGGACCGGCCTGGCCAGGGCGTCCGCCGAGGCCAGGGCGATCAGGTGTTCCCGCACGTCGCCCTGGAGCGCCAGGACGCCGATGACAGGGGTGTCGGTCATCGGTGCTTACCAGCCGCGGTTGGCGTAGCGCTCGGCCTCGGGCAGCGTGTCGCAGTTGATGCCGACCATGGCCTCACCGAGGTTGCGCGAGGCGTCCGCGATGATCTTCGGGTCGTCGTAGAAGGTGGTGGCCTTCACGATGGCGGCGGCACGCTTGGCGGGGTCGCCGGACTTGAAGATGCCGGAGCCCACGAAGACGCCCTCGGCGCCGAGCTGGCGCATCAGCGCCGCGTCCGCCGGCGTGGCGACGCCGCCGGCCGAGAAGAGGACGACGGGCAGCTTGCCCAGCTCGGCGACCTCCTTGACCAGCTCGTAGGGGGCGCGCAGGTCCTTGGCGGCGGCGTACAGCTCGTTGTTGTCGTAGCCGCGCAGCCGGGCGATCTCGTTCTTGATCTGGCGCAGGTGGCGGACGGCCTCGACCACGTTGCCGGTACCGGCCTCACCCTTCGAGCGGATCATCGCGGCCCCCTCGGCGATGCGGCGCAGCGCCTCGCCCAGGTTGGTGGCGCCGCAGACGAACGGCGTGGTGAAGGCGAACTTGTCGCTGTGGTTGACCTCGTCGGCCGGGGTGAGGACCTCGGACTCGTCGATGTAGTCGACACCGAGGGACTGCAGCACCTGGGCCTCGACGAAGTGCCCGATGCGGGACTTGGCCATGACGGGGATGGAGACGGCCTCGATGATCTCTTCGATCATGTTGGGGTCGGACATCCGGGCCACGCCGCCGTCCTTGCGGATGTCGGCCGGGACCCGCTCCAGGGCCATGACGGCCACGGCGCCCGCGTCCTCGGCGATCTTCGCCTGCTCGGCGTCGACGACGTCCATGATCACGCCGCCCTTGAGCTGCTCGGCCATGCCGCGCTTGACGCGGGCGGTGCCGGTGGCCGGGGTCTCGGCGGACTGCGGGGTACGGGGAAGCGTGGACACGGATCGACCTCACTGGGGTGAAAGGGCTGACTGCTGCCCTGAGCAAACGCCCCGCGACCAGTCCACTGCAAGGGCCAATGGACACCCCGTGGACCGTTTTCGCCCGATGCGGCACTTCCCGCGCCGAGCCCGCTGCGGCTCTTCCCCGCGCCGACGCGTGCCTCGGAGCCTGCCGGAGGGCTGCCGGACGGACAGCGGACGCGGCCACGTGCGTGCGGTTGCGAGGCGCCGGGGTGCCCCTGCGGCGGAGCTGCCGGGGCAGGCCGGCGACGCCGGAGCGTGCGTGCCGGGGCGTGGCCCCGGGTCGGAGGTCACCCGGCGAGCTCTCAGGTGCCGGGCCGGTCCGCGAGGGCGACCGGCGGCTCGTCGTCCATCTCGAACGCCAGGGGGAAGGGCGCGTGCCCGGCGAGCCGGAAGAGCCGCACCGTGCGGTGGGTGCGCAGGGCACGGGCGGCCCGCACAGCGTCGTTGTGGAAGCGCCGTGCCATCGGCACGCGGCGCACGGCGGCGGCCAGCTCCCGCGTGGCCTCCTGCCCGCCGGGGATCTCCTTCACCGCCTCGACCTGCGCCGTCTCGCCGAACACGGCCCGCAGGGCGGCGCTCAGCTCGCTCTCTGCGACCTCGCGCTGCTCCTCCTCGGCCTGCCGGGCCGCGTGCGCCGACTCGTACAGCACGATCGACGCCGCGGGGTCCAGGACACCGGAGGTGGCCAGTTCCTGGGTGACCGAGGCCCGGCGCAGCAACTGGGCGTCCAGGGCGGCGCGGGCCGCGTCCATACGGGAGTGGAGCCGGTCGAGCCGCCCGGCGGTCCAGCTGAGGTACAGGCCGACCGCGAAGAGCGCGACGGCGATCCAGATGAGGGTTTCGATCACGGCCCGAGGCTACCGGCGGCGTCCGGGGCGGCCGCAGGGCCCCACCCGTCCGGCCGCCGGGGCCCCTCAGTCCCGGGCGGCCAGCCCGAACCGTGCGCGCAGCCCCGTGCGCTCGTCCGCGTCCACGGCCGCCGCCCCGTCCGTCACCGTCTCGTACACCGCGAGGATGTCCGCCCCGACGGTCGACCAGTCGAAGCGGCGTACGTGTGCGCTGCCGCGCTCCCGCAGCCCCGCCCGCCGGTCCGGGTCGGCGAGGAGCCGGACCGCCGCCGCGGCCAGGGCGTCCGCGTCCTCGTTGGCGAAGAGGTCTCCGGCGGCCCCCTGGTCGAGTACCTGCGCGAACGCGTCCAGGTCGCTGGCGAGGACGGGCGCGCCCGCCGACAGCGCCTCGACCAGGATGATGCCGAAGCTCTCACCGCCGGTGTTCGGCGCGATGTACACGTCGACGCTGCGCAGCAGCCGTGCCTTGTCCTCGTCGCTCACCATGCCCAGGAACTCGACCCGTCCGCGCATCCCCTCCGGGAGCGAGGCGACCGCCTCCTCCTCGTCACCGCGGCCGGCGACGAGCAGCCGGGTCTCCGGACGGGCCGCGAGGATCGCGGGGAGCGCCTTCATCAGGACGGGCAGCCCCTTGCGCGGTTCGTCGATGCGCCCGATGAACCCGATCGTGCCGCCCTGCCACTCGGCATTCGGCTCGGCCCGGGCGAAGAAGCCGACGTCCACCCCGTTGGGGATGACCACGGCGTCCCCGCCGAGGTGCTCGACCAGGGTGCGGCGCGCGTACTCGCTGACCGCGACGCGCGCGCTGATCTTCTCCAGCGCCGGCTGGAGGATGGGGTAGGCCGCGATCATGGCCCGGGAGCGCGGGTTGGAGGTGTGGAAGGTGGCGACGATCGGCCCCCGCGCCGCCCAGCAGGTGAGCAGCCCCAGCGACGGTGAGGTCGGCTCGTGGATGTGGATGACGTCGAAGGTGCCGTCGTGCAGCCAGCGTCGCACCCGCGCGGCGGACAGGAAGCCGAAGTTCAGACGGGCGACGGAGCCGTTGTACGGGACGGGCACCGCACGGCCCGCGGACACCACGTACGGGGGCAGCGGCGTCTCGTCGTCGGCGGGAGCCAGTACGGAGACGTGGTGGCCCTGGCGGATCAGGTGGTCGGCCAGGTCGCGGATGTGGAACTGCACCCCGCCCGGGACGTCCCAGGAGTACGGGCAGACGATGCCGATCTTCACGCGGTCCCTCCCCGGGGTTCCAGGTCGGAGAGCCAGAGCCGCTGCAGCATGTGCCAGTCCTCCGGGTGCTCGGCGATCCCGGTGGCGAAGGCGTCGGCCAGCGCCTGTGTCATGGCGGACGTCTTCTCGGCGCGGGTACCTGTCTCCGGTTCGGCGACCGGCGGATGGACACGCGCCTGCATCACGGGCGTGCCGTCGTACCAGAGGGTGACGGGCAGCAGCAGCGCCCCGGTCTGCTGGGCCAGCAACGCCGGTCCCGCGGGCATCCGCGCGGTGTCGCCGAAGAAGCTGACCTCGACGCCGGAGGCCGACAGGTCGCGATCCGCGACCAGGCAGACCAGCCCGCCGCTGCGCAGCCGCCGTGCCAGGGTGCCGAAGGCGGATCCGCCGCTGTGCGGCAGCACCTCCATGCCGAGTCCCTGGCGGTAGGCGACGAACCGGTCGTAGAGGCTCTCCGGGTCGAGCCGCTCGGCCACGGTCGTGAACGGCACCTTGAGGTCCGTGGTGACCCAGGCGCCCGCGAGGTCCCAGTTCCCCAGGTGCGGCAGCGCGAGGACGACTCCGCGGCCGGCGTCCAGCCCCTCCGTGAGCCGGCGGGCGTCGCGGACGTGGATGCTGTCCTTGATCCGCCGGTCGCTCCAGGTGGGCAGCCGGAAGGACTCCATCCAGTAACGCATGTACGAGCGCATGCCCGCCCTGGACAGTTCGGCGAGGCGGGCCGCGTCCGCTCCGGGCACCACGCGGGCGAGGTTGGACTCCAGGCGCAGGACGGACGTGCCCCGCCGCTTCCACACCTGGTCGGCGAGGGTGCGGAAGAGCGCCGCGGCCACCGGCTCGGGGAGCTTCTTGACGGCGCCCCAGCCGAGCCCGTACAGCCCGTCGGTCAGCCGCCCCCTCAGATCGGGTCCCGTGCCGCTCACCGCGCGGCCTCGCTCCCCTGCTCCGAGGACCCGCCGGCGACCGCGGCTGCGGCGTCGGCCTCGGCGGACTCCCTGCGCACGGTCACCACCCGCTGGACCAGGGTGACCAGGCTGCCCGCGGCGACGATCCACAGCGCGATCGGCAGCAGGACCTGGATCCCGGGTACGCCGAAGCCGTGGAGCCCGGCGAGCCCGGCCGCGACCAGGGAGATCACCAGCCGCTCGGCACGCTCCACCAGCCCGTTCACGGCGACCGGAAGGCCGATCGACTCGCCGCGCGCCTTCGTGTACGAGACCACCTGGCCGCTGGCCAGACAGAAGATCGCGACCGCGCACAGCGTGTTGTCGTCACCGCTGCCCGCGTACCAGAGCGCGAACCCGGCGAAGATCGCCCCGTCCGCGACCCGGTCCAGGGTCGAGTCGAGGAACGCGCCCCACCGGCTGGAGATCCCGGCCTGGCGGGCCATGTTGCCGTCGACCAGGTCCGAGAAGACGAAGGCGGTGATGACGATCGTGCCCCAGAAGAACTCCCCCATCGGGAAGAAGACCAGCGCACCCGCCATCACTCCGGCCGTGCCGACGAGTGTGACCGCGTCGGGGCTGACCCCGAGGCGGAGCAGCAGAGCGGCGAACGGCGTGAGGACACGCGTGAAGAATGCACGCGCGTACTTGTTCAGCATGGCCTTCCCGAGGTTCGGCGGGCCGTGCGGCCCGTTCGGCCGCCGGCGGGCCCATCGTAGTCACGAGCCGGGCCGGCCCACGGCGGGGCACCCCGTCCCGGCCGATCTCCCGGGCCCGGCGGACGGCGGGCCCGGCCCGTATGGACGCGGCACGGTGTCGGTGGAAAGCTCGAAGTACCGCGGGCGTCGCCGAAGCCGCCGCGACGGCTCCCCTCGCCCGTGCGGCTTCTCCCCCTCACCGCGCCGGTGCCCACCCGGCACCGGGCCACCCACCGGGAGGCACGCATCATGGGCGACAGGACACATACGCACAGCGGAGCCGCCGGCAGGGCGGTGACGGCCGACGGGCCCGCTTCCGTACGGAACGTGGCGCTGGTCGGCCACAGCGGCTCGGGCAAGACCACCCTGGTCGAAGCACTCGCGCTGACGGCCGGAGCGCTCAACCGGGCCGGCCGGGTCGAGGACGGGGCGACCGTCTCGGACCACGAGGAGATCGAGCGGCGCCGCCACCGTTCCGTACAGCTCTCGCTCGTCCCCGTCGCATGGGGCGGCTACAAGATCAATCTGTTGGACACCCCGGGGTACGCGGACTTCGTCGGGGAACTCAGGGCCGGTCTGCGGGCGGCGGACGCGGCCCTCTTCGTCGTGTCGGCGGCGCAGGAGGCCGACACCGTGGCGGCCACCACGCGCGCCGTCTGGGAGGAGTGCGCGGCCGTGGGCATGCCACGCGCCGTCGTCGTCACCCACCTCGACACCGCGCGCACGTCGTTCGAGGAGATGACCCGGGTCTGCGGCCGGATCTTCGGCGGCGACGACCCCGATGCCGTGCTCCCGCTCTACCTGCCCGTACAGGGGCCGCAGGGCCCGGACGGGCACGCCCCGCTCACCGGGCTCACCGGACTGCTCACCGGCCGGACCCTCGACTACTCCTCCGGGGAGCGCCGCGAGACGGCACCCGACGGGGACGGGCGCGAGCCGCTCCCGCAGGCCCGCGACCGGCTCATCGAGGGGATCATCGCCGAGAGCGAGGACGAGACCCTGATGGACCACTACCTCGGCGGCGGGGCCGTCGACGGGGAGACGCTCGTGGCCGATCTGGAACGGGCCGTCGCAAGCGGTTCCTTCCACCCCGTCCTCACGGCCGCCCCTGCCGTCGAGGGGGCACGGCAGGGCGTCGGCACGGTCGAACTGCTGGAGCTGATCACCCGGGGCTTCCCCTCCCCCCTGGAGCGGGCCCTGCCCGCCGTCACCACCCCTGACGGTTCACCGCGCCCCGCCCCCCTCTGCGATCCCGGGGGGCCGCTGGTCGCCGAGGTCGTGCAGACGACGTCCGACCCGTACGTCGGACGGGTCTCCCTCGTCCGCGTCTTCTCCGGCACGCTGCGCCCCGAGGACCCCGTACACGTGTGCGGCCGCGGCCTCACCGACCCGGGGCACGGGACGCGCCCCCGCCACGACGCCGACGTGCGCGTCGGCGCACTCTCCGCACCCTTCGGCCGGCAGCAGCGTCCCCTGGACCGATGTGTGGCCGGCGACCTGGCGTGCGTGTCGAAGCTGGGCGGGGCGGAGACCGGGGACACCCTCTCGGACCCCGGCGACCCCCTGCTGGTGGAGCCGTGGACGATGCCGGACCCGCTGCTGCCGCTGGCGGTGCGCGCGCACGGCAAGGCGGACGAGGACAAGCTCTCCCAGGGGCTGGCCCGGCTGGTCGCCGAGGACCCCACCCTGCGGCTGGAGCAGAACCGGGACACGCGGCAGGTGGTCCTGTGGTGCATGGGCGAGGCACACGCGGAGGTGGCGCTGGAACGCCTGCGCAGCCGGTACGGCGTGCGGGTGGACGCGGTACCCCACCGGGTCCCCCTGCGCGAGACCTTCGCCTCCCGGGCCGTCGGCCGCGGCCGGCACGTCAAGCAGTCGGGCGGCCACGGCCAGTACGCCGTCTGCGAGATCGAGGTGGAGCCGCTGCCCCCCGGTACGGGTGTCGAGTTCGTGGACAAGGTGGTCGGCGGTTCGGTGCCCCGCCAGTTCGTCCCGTCCGTCGAGAAGGGCGTGCGCGCGCAGGCGGCCGGCGGGCTCGCGACGGGGCATCCGCTCGTCGACGTGCGCGTCACGCTGCTCGACGGCAAGTCGCACGCCGTCGACTCCTCCGACGCCGCCTTCCAGACGGCGGGTGCGCTGGCTCTGCGCGAAGCGGCGGCGGGCACCCGGATCCAGCTCCTCGAACCCGTCGCCGACGTACGGGTGCTGGTTCCGGACGACTACGTGGGGGCGGTCATGAGCGACCTCGCGGGACGGCGGGGCCGGGTCGTCGGCACCGAACAGGAGGCCGGGGAACGCACCCTCGTACGCGCCGAGGTGCCGGAGATGGAGATGGGCAGGTACGCCGTCGACCTGCGCTCGCTGACCCACGGCACCGCCCGGTTCGACCGGGCGTACGCCCGGCACGAGGCCATGCCCGCACAGCTCGCCGAACGCCTGCGCGAAACGGAGGAGAACACCGCCGGCTGACCGGATATGGCGTCCGCCGCCCGCACCCGGTTCTGCCTGCGGGCGGCGGCACGTTCCGGACGATACGCTGGGGGGTCAGCTCAGAAGGTGTGCGACATACGGTAGTTGGGAAGGGCCGCAGGAGCAGACCGTGCGGCGAGTGGGGGCGGCAGTGGCCAACGACGGATTCGATTTCTCTCCTGGAGCTCAGATCCCGCTCCAGGGCTCGGCCGGGCAGGCGGTGGCGACCAACGCCCTCGCCTCCGCCGCGTACCGCGACAGCGATGTGACGGAGATCCTCAAGGCCAACAGCGAGTGGCACAAGTCCGAGGTGAAGCCGGGCAATTCCAAGCTCTTCAAGTCCGACTACTTCAAGCCGAATCTGGGTGAGGCCTTCTCCCGGGCCGTGCAGGAACGCATGCTCGGCGGCGCCCGCAAGGCACTCATCCAGTCCTTCGGCACCGACCCGCAGACCGTCGTCGAGCACTGCCTGTCCGCGTCCCGGCTGCGCAAGACACGCGACACCCGGCTGACCCTGGTGACGGCCGTCTTCGGTTTCGCCTTCCTCCCCGGGCTGCTCTTCTGGGTCCTCGCGTTCAGGCTGCGCGACTCGCTCAACAAGTCCAAGGACAAGGCGTTCCAGGCGCTCGGCGGCATCCTGCTCCTCGTGCTCGGCGCCGCCGCCGCCGTGGCCCTGATCGCCATGCCGCTCACCGGTTTCCTCGCCCTCTACCTCCGTCTCACGGTGATCGCCCCCCTCATCGGCTGGGTGCTCGCCAAGCGCATCGCCGAGACCTCGGCCAAGGATCTGCGGGCCCGCTGGGAGGGGCTGCTGTCCGGCGCCGCCGTGAGCGCCAAGATCCCCGAGGCCGTACCCAAGAACCCCAGCGAGACCGCCCGCGAGGCGCTGCGCCAGGGCTTGGAGAAGCTCTCCGCGGAACAGCAGTCCAACTCCGTGTTCTACGCGGGCCCCAAGGGCATCCTCGGCATGGGCACCCGTTGGGGCAGCTGGCAGCTCGCCGAGGAACTCACCCCCGCGGACCCCGCCAAGGAGATCCACCAGTTCCGCAGCTGGGACGTCGTCCGGGCCATCCACGACCAGCTGAAGATGCTCGAACGCGGCCCCCTGAACACCGGCGGCTTCCCCACCCCGTCGGTCAAGCACTGGATCGTCTCCCCCATCGGCGAGAACGCCGACTCCGTCACCCGCCCCGAGGGCGAGGACGTCGCCACCTTCCAGATCAAGCCCCACGAGATACAGCGCATCTGCAACCACCAGCAGTTCGGCAGCGGCGACCGGCACTACCTCGGCGTCCAGTTCACCCTCTGGGACGGCCAGCTGGTGATCACCATGCTGATCACCGTCACCGTGCTCCACGAGACCCTGCGCATCGAGGTGACGGGCCACGCCCTGGGCCCCGTCCACTCGCTGTTCCTCACCAAGCCGGCCGCCGATACCAAGACCGTCAAGAAGGCCGTCCGGTTCTGGGAGACCCGGACCATCACCCTCCCGCTCGTGAAGGCGAACGAGGTCGTCAGGCTCGCCCTGCGCGCACCCTTCACCTGGTATCCGCCCCTGCTGGACTACCTCGGCGGCAAGCTCGTCCTGCCGGAGCCGTTCGGGCTGCGCCACGCCTGGGCCGCCAAGCCCTGGGGCCACCGCTTCATGGCCGACGACGCCATGCGGGCGGCCACCCCCGTCCTGCGCGTCGTGCACTCCGCGGCGATGCGGGTCCTCAAGGAACACGGCGTCGACACCGAACGCTTCGACAACCGCTCCATGGTCCTCAGCGGCCTGGTCCAGGACCCCGCACCGAAGAAGGCCGACGTCTACGACGCATGACATGCCTGTGGGGGTGTGCTCCCCGCCGGGAACACCCCCACAGGACCGCGCCGGGCGACCCGCGGCGCGAGCCGCTCAGACCGACGGCGCCTCGGCGGGCCACTCCCCGGCCAGCATCGTCCGGGTGTCACCCAGCAACTGCGGCAGCACCTTGGTGTTCCCCACCACCGGCATGAAGTTCGTGTCCCCGCCCCAGCGGGGAACGACGTGCTGGTGCAGATGGGCGGCGATACCCGCGCCGGCCGCCGCACCCTGGTTGAGCCCGATGTTGAACCCGTGCGCCCCCGAGGCCGCCCGCAGCGCGACCATGGCCCGCTTGGTGAAGTCCGCCAGCTCAGCCGTCTCCGGCAGGGTCAGCTCCGTGTAGTCGGCGACGTGCCGGTACGGCACCACCATCAGGTGACCACCGTTGTACGGGTACAGGTTCAGGACGGCGTAGACCCGCTCGCCCCGCGCGATGATCAGCCCGTCCTCGTCCGACTTCGACGGGATCACGCAGAAAGGACAGCCGTCCCCCGACCCCGGCCCGCTGGGCTTGTTCTCGCCCTGGATGTACGCCATACGGTGAGGCGTCCACAGGCGCTGGAACGCGTCGGGCGACCCCACTCCGATCTGCTGCTCCGGCTCACTCGTCATGCCGGCCAGCATATTGCTTCACTCCCGCCGCGCGTGTCGCCGGGGCCGACCCGGCCGGCCCACGGCGATGCTGGCGCCATGAGCGACCGCCCCACCGCCCCCGTCCCGCCCCGGCTCGCGGAGTGGGAGCACCGCACGGAGATGCCGCTCCTCGTCGCGTCCGTCGTCTATCTCGCCGGCTACACGATCCACGTCCTGATGCCTCGCTCGACCCGGCCCTGGCACGACGTCGCCCTCCTCCTGGTGGCCGTCGCCTGGGTCCTGTTCGCCGTGGACTACGTCGCCCGGCTCCACCTCAGCGGCCAAGGGCGGCGCTTCGCCCGCACCCACTGGCTGGACACCCTCACCCTCCTCCTGCCGCCGCTGCGCCCGCTGCGGGTGGTCCAGCTCTACACCCGTTTCCAGCTGCGCCGGAAGGAGCCCCGGCTCAGCCTGCACGCCCGGGTGATGGCCTACGCGGGCACATCCGCGCTCCTGCTGGGCTACACCGCCTCGCTGGCCGTGTACCAGCAGGAGCGCGGCGCCCCGGACTCCACGATCCGTACGTTCGGCGACTCCGTCTGGTGGGCCTGCACGACGCTGACGACCGTGGGATACGGCGACGCGGTTCCGGTGACGGCGGTGGGCCGGGTGATCGCGGCGGGGCTGATGGCGTGTGGGCTGGCGCTGCTGGGGGCGGTGACGGGATCGTTCTCGTCGTGGCTGGTGCAGTTGTTCTCCCGGCAGGACGAGAAGGGGCCCCCGGGGAGCGGGTAGCTCCCCGGGGGCCTCACCGGCCTCATGGCGCGGGCATCACACCTGTACGCGGCGCTCCACCACGTCGACGAGCTTGGCGATCGCCTCGTCACGGGCGATGCCGTTCTCCTGCGAACCGTCGCGGTGGCGGAAGGAGACCGTACCCGCCTTCATGTCGTCGTCACCGACGATGATCATGAACGGGACCTTGGCCTTCTGGTGGTTGCGGATCTTCTTCTGCATCCGGTCCGAGGAGGCGTCCACCTCGACCCGCAGCCCCTTCCTGCGCGCCTCGGCGGCGAACTCCTGCAGGTACGGGATGTGCGTGTCGCCGATCGGGATGCCCACCGCCTGGACCGGGGCCAGCCAGACCGGGAACGCGCCCGCGTAGTGCTCCAGCAGCACCGCGAAGAAGCGCTCGATGGAGCCGAACAGCGCGCGGTGGATCATGACCGGGCGCTGCTTGGTGCCGTCCGGGCCGGTGTACTCCAGGTCGAAGCGCTCGGGGAGGTTGAAGTCGAGCTGCACGGTCGACATCTGCCAGGTACGGCCGATGGCGTCCTTGCACTGCACCGAGATCTTCGGGCCGTAGAAGGCGGCGCCGCCCGGGTCCGGGACCAGCGGCAGGCCCTGCTTCTCGGCGACCTGGCGCAGCGTCTCGGTGGCCTCTTCCCAGGCCTCGTCCGAGCCGACGAACTTCTCCGGGTCCTTGGTGGACAGCTCCAGGTAGAAGTCGGTCAGACCGTAGTCACGGAGCAGGTTCAGGACGAAGGTGAGCGTCCTGTCGAGCTCCTCGGCCATCTGCTCACGGGTGCAGTAGATGTGCGCGTCGTCCTGCGTGAAGCCGCGCGAGCGGGTCAGGCCGTGGACGACACCCGACTTCTCGTACCGGTACACCGTGCCGAACTCGAAGAGGCGGAGCGGCAGTTCGCGGTAGGAGCGGCCGCGCGCGTCGAAGATCAGGTTGTGCATCGGGCAGTTCATCGGCTTGAGGTAGTAGTCCACCCCGTCGTCGAGCTGCATGGGCGGGTACATGCCGTCGGCGTACCAGTCCAGGTGGCCGGACTTCTCGAAGAGCTTGCCCTTGGTGGCGTGCGGGCTGTAGACGAACTCGTAGCCCTCCTCCTCGTGGCGGCGCCGCGAGTAGTCCTCCATGGCCCGGCGGATGACGCCGCCCTTGGGGTGGAACACGGCGAGACCGGGGCCGATCTCGTCGGGGAAGGAGAAGAGGTCCAGCTCGTTGCCGAGCTTGCGGTGGTCGCGCTTGGCGGCCTCCTCCAGGAACTCCAGGTGCGCCTTCAGCTCGTCCTTGGTGGGCCAGGCGGTGCCGTAGATGCGCTGGAGCATCGGGTTCTTCTCGCTGCCCCGCCAGTACGCCGCGGCGTTCCGCATCAGCTTGAACGCCGGGATGAACCGGGTGGTGGGCAGGTGCGGACCCCGGCAGAGGTCCTTCCAGCAGAGCTCGCCGGTCTTCGGGTCGAGGTTGTCGTAGATGGTCAGCTCGCCGCCGCCCACCTCGACGTCCGCGCCGTCGCCCGCGCTTTCGACGGAGTCGGAGCCCTTGATGCCGATGAGTTCCAGCTTGTACGGCTCGTCGGCGAGCTCCTCGCGGGCCGCCTCGTCGGTCACGACGCGGCGGGAGAACCTCTGGCCCCGCTTCTGGATCTCCTGCATCTTCTTCTCGATGGCCTTGAGATCTTCGGGCGTGAACGGCTTATCGACGTCGAAGTCGTAGTAGAAGCCGTCCTTGACCGGCGGGCCGATGCCGAGCTTGGCCTCGGGGTGCAGCTCCTGCACGGCCTGCGCCATCACGTGTGCGGTGGAGTGCCGCAGGATGTTCAGGCCGTCCTCGGAGGAGATCTCGACGGGCTCGACGACCTCGCCGTCCCCGAGCTCGTACGCGAGGTCGCGGAGCTCGCCGTCCACCCGGGCTGCGACGACGGTGCGCTGCCCGGGGAAGAGCTCGGCGGCCGTCGTGCCCGTCGTCACCACGTGCTCTTCCCGCTCGGAATCGCGTTGGATGATCACACGGACGTCTGACACCGGTCTCTCCTGACTGAGGGGGCGCGCCGCTTCGTCTCGCGTACGCAAGGCGAATCGTACCGAGCCGGGGCCGCCGGACGCCAAAAGGATTCCGGTCCCGGCCCCTCGCCTCCCGTGCAGGCCCCTCCACGGGTCGGGGTCCTCCCGGAGCGGCTTCGTCAGCCGGCCCTCCCCTCAGCCCCGTCCACCCGGGCGGGCGCGCGGCGGTGAGCCGCTCCGGCTCTCCGGCCCGCCCTCCCCCGCGGCGACGGCCGGCCGGGCCGAGGACCCGCAGCACGGGGGCGACGCCGCTGGATCGGCCCTCGGCCCGGCCGGCGCGGCGGGTCTGCGGATGCGCGGGGCCCGCCGGGGCGGCTCCGCCCGCGGGCTCGCCCGTCGACCGGTGCGTCGGAGTCTCTCCCGCGGGGTGTCCGGGGTGCGCGAAGGGCCCGGGCACGCAGAAGCCGGTCCGTCGGTGGTGCTGACGGACCGGCCCTGCCCGGGTGGGCGATACTGGTTTCGAACCAGTGACCTCTTCGGTGTGAACGAAGCGCTCTCCCACTGAGCTAATCGCCCGGGAACGGGTTGAACCATACAGTGCGTGGCGGCCCGGGTTCAAACCGCTTCGAGCCATGCCCGCAGTCCGCGGCATCCGGCACGCATCATCAGGGTGTGGTTGGCGCGGAAGAGGAGGCGCCCGGGCACGGCGAGCCGGCGCAGCAGCGCCTTGCGGACGTCGACCTCCTGCTCGTAGGTGACCCGGCTGCCGCCCTCCTGCGGGGCGACGGTCCAGCGGGCCCAGCCGTCCAGGTCGCCGTTCATCGTGGCTTCGAGGGTCCGCGACGCGGGGTCGCGGTGGTGCTGGCGGAGCGTCAGGACGAGGTCGTAGGGGAGCGAGGAGCGGAAGCGCGCCGTGGCGGCGCAGTCGTCGATCCGGCTGATCTCGCGGACCTGCGGCCACCAGCGGGGGTAGTCCTCGGCGCGTTCGAGGGCGGCGTACACGGTGTCGGGCGGGGCGGGGAGTTCCCAGACGCTCGTGAAGCGGTAGTGATTCCAGTCCATGGTCCCAGTCTGGCGCGCGGGCGTACTCAGCGACGGAAGTGAGTACCCGAGCGCATGTACGAGCACGTGAGCGGCGCCACACTCCCGTACATGGAACATCTGCCGCCGCCCGCCGAGGAATTGGCGCTCCTCGATCGCGAACTCGTCCGGTTGGACGCCCGCCGTCTGCAGTTGCTGAACCGTCGCGCCTGGCTGCTGAGTGTGCTGCGGGCACCGGCCGGGGCTCCTGCCTCCGCCGTGCCTCCCCCTCCCTCCGCCGCCGGGCCGCGCCCCTGGGGCCCCGCCACGCCCGCCCGGCCCGCCGACGCCTCGCGGGGGACGCGGAACGTGCTGCTGGGCCTCGGCGGTCTGCTGCTGACCGTCGCCGCGATCGCGTTCACCCTTTTCAGCTGGGGCGAGATGGGCATCGCCGGCCGTTCCCTCGTGCTGGCAGCGGTGACTGCGGGTGCGCTCGTGGCGCCCGTCCTGCTGCTGCGACGCGGGCTGGCCGCGACCGCCGAGTCGCTGGCCGCGGTCGCGGTGGTGCTGACGGTGCTGGACGCGTACGCCCTGCACGCGGTGGCGGCGCCGGGCACGGACGGGCTCCGGTTCTCGGCGGTCGCCTCCGCGGTACTGGCCTCGGCGTGGACGGCGTACGGGCTGGGAGTGGGGCGGCTGCGGCTCCCCCTGCCCACGGCGGTGGTGGCGGGACAGTTGCCGCTCGTCCTGTGGGCCTGGGCGGCGGACGCGTCCGCCTCGGTGTTCGGCTGGGCGCTCCTGGTGACGGCCGCCGCGGATGTGGCGGTGGCCGTGCGAGGACGGGGACTCGCGGTACGGGTCACGGCGTGCGCCGGGGCGTCGGCGACCGGGCTGGCCGCCCTGGGCGTGGGGCTGGGTCAGTCCCTGGCGGCGGCCGGTCCGCCGGCGGCCGTCGGTCCGGGCGTCCTGCTGCTGGCGGGCGCTGCAGTGGCGCTGGTCGGTGCGTGGCACGCCCCGAAGGAGACCGCCGCGGCCGCGAGCGCGGTGGCCGGTCTGGCCGCGGTGGCCGCGGTGGGCGGTGTGGCGCGCGCGGGGCTGCCGTGGGGCTGGTCGGTCGTGGGGTATCTGCTGTGCGGTGCGGCGCTGACCGCGGTGGCGGGGCTCCGGGTCCCGGAGCCGGTCGGCCGCGGTGTGCTGGGCGCGTCGGCCGCCGTCGTGGCGGGCGCGCTGCTGTGGGCGCTGCCCGTGGTGGCCGCCGTGCTGCTGGGGCCGCTGTCCCTGGTGACGGAGGTCTGGGCGGGGGCACCGGAAGGGTTCCGCGACGCTCTCGGGGTGCCGGTGCCGGGTGCGGGATCCGCCGCGCCGCCGGTGGTGCTGGGGGTGGTGGCCGCCCTGCTCACGGCGCTGTACGCCGGGCGGCTGCGGGTCGGTACGTCGCCGCTCGCGCCCGGATCCGCGTGGCGGGAGGCGGCGGGGGCCGGTGCGCTCGGTCTGTCCTGGGCGGCGGTCCTCGCGCTGCTCGCCGTGGCCGACGTGCCGTACGCGCTCGCGGTAGCGGGCGAACTGTCGCTGGTGGCGGGGCTGCTGCTGGTCTCCCTGCGGCGTGGTCCCGGCGGCGTCGGGACGGCCGGGCCGGCGTACGCCCTGGCCGGGTCGGTGAGCGCCGGGGTACTGGCGCTGGCCACCGAGCCCGCCACGCTCGCGGTGTCCGGGGCGCTGGTGATGCTGTTCGCCGGTGCGGCCGCCCGGTCGCGGGTGCCGGTGGTGCGGGCGGTCCTGGCGTGCGGCTCGGTGCTGTGGGCCGTGGCCGCGGCGACGGCCGCCGGGGCGGCCGTCGGCCTGGACCCGGCCGGTACGGCGCCGCTGGTGCTGGTCGTGCCCGCGGTGACGACGGTGCTCGGCGCGCGGCTGCGGGCGGACGCCGTGGCGATGCCGGTGGAGGCCGCGGGAATGTGCGGCGCGGTGGTGGCGGTGGGGCTGGCGGCGTCCGACGCCCCGTACCTCTCGCTGGTGCTCGGGCTGTGCGGGGTGCTGGCCACGGGCAGCGCGCTGCGCCCGGAACGGCGGCGGACGGCGGGGGCCGCGGCGGCGGCACTGTTCGTGGCGGCGGCGTGGGTGCGCCTGGGGGCTTCCGGGGTGACGGCCCCGGAGGCGTACACCCTGCCGGTGTCGGTGGCCGCGTTCGGCGTCGGGGCCCTGCGGCGCCGGGACGCGGAGGCGTCCTCCTGGGTGGCGTACGGGCCGGCCCTCTCGGTCACGATGGTGCCGAGTCTCGTCGCGGCGTGGGGTGACGCCCACTGGCTGCGGCCCTTGCTGCTGGGGGCCGCAGCGCTGGCGGTGACGCTGGCCGGCGCCCGGTTCCGCCTGCGGGCGCCGCTGGTGCTGGGCGCCTCGGTGCTGGCCCTGGACGGGCTGCACGAACTGGCGCCGCACGTGGTCCAGGTCTTCGACGCACTCCCCCGCTGGGCGCCTCCCGCCGTCGCCGGACTGGTACTGCTCGCGGTCGGGGCGACGTACGAACAGCGGCTGCGTGACGCGCGCCGGCTGAAGGACGCCGTGGGCCGGATGCGGTGACCTCCCCCGGGCCCGGCCCACGGCGTCCTGCCGGGGTCGGGCGGGCAGGCGGGCCCCGATACGACCGCGAGGGGGGCGCCGGTGGGGCCGAGCACGCCGACGGCGCGGACGCACGTCCGGTCCGCCGGGCAGCCCACCCGGCGAACCGGACGAGGTCCGGGACGTCGAACGGCGGGAACGTGAACACGGGGGAACACCGATGGCCGGAAGCTTCGGCGAAGCTTCCGGCCATCGGTACGGGGTGGGCGATACTGGGTTCGAACCAGTGACCTCTTCGGTGTGAACGAAGCGCTCTCCCACTGAGCTAATCGCCCCGGCGCACCGCACACATTACCCCATGTCAGCGGCGCTCCCGGACCATCTTCGGGTCACTGGTCGATCTCCCACGGCATCGTGATCCCGAACTTCCAGACATAGATCCCGACGAGCACGGCGATGATCACCAGCCCGAGGGTCGTGAGGATGATGTTGCGCCGCCGGACCTTGGGGTCGAGGGCCCGCTGGGCGGCCTCGGTGACCTTGCGCCTGGTCCACCGCAGGACGAGCTGCGCCCAGACGAACTCGGTCGCCCAGATCGCCATGCCGCCGAAGATCACCAGCCAGCCGGGGCCGGGCAGCGGCAGCATCACGATGCCCGCCCCGACCACGGCGAGACCCACGACGAAGATACCGACCTGCCAGCTCAGGTGGAGCACCTTCGACGTCCGGATGAATGCGGGCGCGCGCGATCCCAGCTCGCGTTCCGCCTGCCGCCCGTCCCCCGTGGCGGACGCCGGGGCCACCGGTGCGGCGACCTCGCTCCGCTCGTCACTCTCCGCGTTCATGGAGGACAACCTACCGGAAGCGCGTTCGTCACCGGAATGGACGCATGACCCAAAGTTACACACCGCTGTACGAGCTACCTGAAGCACCACAAATGGGGCAGAGGGGTTTACAACGCCACCGTAGGTGGCATGTCGATTTCGCCGACGTGCGAATCCCCGAGCGCACACTGAGCGAAAGGCCCTGGCGCTTATGAACACCACGGTCAGCTGCGAGCTGCACCTGCGCCTCGTTGTGTCGAGCGAGTCCTCACTGCCTGTACCCGCGGGCCTGCGGTATGACACGGCCGATCCCTATGCCGTGCACGCCACCTTCCACACCGGAGCGGAGGAAACGGTCGAGTGGGTTTTCGCCCGTGACCTCCTTGCCGAGGGGCTGCACCGGCCCACCGGCACCGGAGACGTCCGCGTCTGGCCATCCCGTAGTCACGGCCAAGGCGTCGTCTGCATCGCCCTGAGCTCCCCGGAGGGAGAAGCCCTGCTGGAGGCCCCGGCCAGGGCCCTGGAGTCGTTCCTCAAGCGGACCGACGCCGCGGTCCCGCCCGGCACCGAGCATCGCCACTTCGACCTCGATACGGAGCTCTCACACATCCTGGCCGAGAGCTGAGCCAGGCCGAGAGCTGCGGGACGCCGTCCGACTCGGGGAGACGGCGTCGCGCGGACAACCTCATACGGCGGACACCGACGCCGTCGCCGCGGAACCCACCGCGGCGACGGCGCCGTCGCGTGCCGTTCACCGGACGCACGGGGGGGTGGCAGCGGGGACGGTCGGCTCCCGGGACCCGGCCGGGCCCGGAAGGGGTGGATCCCGCCGCGGCGTGCGGCGTCCCGGGGGAAGGCTGCGCGGTCGCATCCACCGGGGGGCCTCGTACGGACCGCTCACCGCCCGCGCCCGGACACCCCGCACGCCTCGGACCCCGTCGTGAAGGGCTCCTTCCCTGCCGGCCCCTGCCCCGGAACCGCCGCCCCCGACCGGACCGGCGCGAGCGGCACGGAGCCCACCGGACGGCCACCCGGCGCGTCACCGGCGGCCACCGGTCCGCGGCCTTCCGCCTCCGCCCGGCCGGCGGCTCCGTCCGCTCCCCCCGCCGGAACGGGGCCGCATCCGCCGGGCGGGCGTCAGCGGCTCCTCCGCGCACCCGGGCGGCGGGAGGGTGCCCGCCCCGCCCCGTACGCCCCCACCGGGCCCTGAGTGGCCTCGCGGAGCCAGTAGAGTCAGCCCGCATCGGCGGGCGCCCGTCCGCCGGAGGCCAGGGAGCGAAGCGTGCTGATCCCACACGACACCCGGATCGCCCTCGACGCGGTGGTCGATCTGGTGAACACCGCGCCGGAGACGGAGCCGGCCGACGGACTCGCCGACGTCGCCGCGCTCCACGACTTCGCTGAGCGCCACCGCATCAGCGGCGTCGGCACTCTCGGCGAGAAGGACCTCGGCGCCGTCCGGGAGGTGCGGAACCGCTTCGCGGACATATTCGCGGCGCCCGACGCCCGCACCGCCGCCGAACTCGTCAACGCCCTGGTGGCCGCCGCGGGCACCACCCCGCAGCTCACGAACCACGACGACTACGACTGGCACGTGCACTACTTCGCGCCGGGTGCCTCCCTGGCCGATCACCTCGCGGCCGACTGCGGCATGGCCCTGGCGTTCTTCGTCGTAGCGGGCGAGCGGGAGAGGCTGCGACGGTGCGAGGCACCGGACTGCCGGCGCGCCTTCGTAGACCTGTCGCGCAACCGCTCCCGCCGCTACTGCTCCAGCCGCACCTGCGGCAACCGGCTGCACGTAGCCGCGTACCGGGCCCGCCGCCGGGAAGCCACCGGCTGACGGCCGGCGGCCCGGGGAGACGGCCCGCGCCGGGCCGGGGACCGCTCACAGGAGGAAGAGATCATGCAGTGCGGCCATCAGCAGCAGGCCGCCGATCACCGTCAGGAAGATCATCAGGGGCGGCTGCGACAGGGCGAAGAGGCAGCCGCGCGGCTCTTCGGCAGGGGGTGCGGGGGACTCGCCCCGGGATGTGTCCACCATCTCGTAGTGATCATGACGCACCGGGAGCAGTGCGGGTGATCAATACGCCTTCCGGAGCGGTGAGTTCACCCACTCCAGGTCGCGAACAATCGCTCCGGCGTCCGAACCCCCGGGACCCGTTCGAGCGCACGCCCCTGCGGCCCGGCCGGAGCGGCTCAGCGAGGGGCGGCGCTGGAGGCGCGTACGACCAGTTCCGGCTGGAGAACCACACTGCGGTGCTGGTGCCCGCCGTTCTCGTCGTCCGCCTCCTCGAGGAGGAGTTCGGCCGCCATCCTGCCCATCACCACGGCGGGCTGCCGGACCGAGGTGAGCGGCACGGCCGCCGCCGCGGCGAACTCGATGTCGTCGTACCCGACGATGGCCACGTCCTGAGGCACCCGGACCCCGGCGGCGTACAGCGCCTGCAGGACGCCGAGGGCCAGCAGGTCGTTGGCGCAGAAGACGGCGGTCGGCCGGGGCACCAGGCCGAGCAGGCGGGCCCCGGCATCACGGCCCGCCGCCACGTCCAGGCGGTCCGAGGGGATCTCGACCAGCGCCTCCGGCCCGAGCCCGGCCTCGGCCAGGGCAGCCAGGGCTCCCTCGCGGCGGTCCCTGATCTGATGCAGGTCGCCGGGCCCGCTCACGTAGGCGACCGAGGTGCGGCCGGCGGACACGAGGTGCCCGACGGCCAGCATGCCGCCGCGTACGTCGTCCACGGAGACCGCGCAGTTCTCGGTGGAGGCCGCGACCCGGTCCACCAGCACGTAGGGGATGCGGTGGCGGGCGAACGCCTCCAGGTTCTTCCCGGTGGCGTCCGCGGGGGTGACCAGCACCCCGCAGACCCGCTGCTCGGCGAAGAGCCCGAGGTATTCGGACTCCTCCTCCTGACTCTGGCCGCTGTTGCAGACCATGACGCCGAGTCCGGCGTCCCGGGCCGCGCGCTCGGCACCGCGGGCGATGTCCACGAAGAAGGGGTTGCCCATGTCCAGGACGAGCAGCGCCATGATGCGGCTGCGGCCGGCCCTGAGCTGCCTGGCCGACTCGCTCCGTACGTAACCCAGCTCGTCGATCGCCGCCAGCACCCGGGCGCGCGTGTCGGGCAGCACCGCCTCGGGGCGGTTGATCACGTTCGAGACCGTGCCCACCGAGACACCCGCCTGCCGGGCCACGTCCTTGATCCCTGCCACACGCGCCACTTGCCCTGCCCCACTGATGCACTCGGCCGCCGCGCCCCGGCGCGACGTCTCACTGTCGTACGGACGGACGTCCCGGCACGGCCCGCCCTCGCGTCGTCCGGGGCCGCACCACCGGAATGAATTGTTTCAATACGCTCGGGACGCTAAACCCGCCCTCGGCGTACAGTCAAGCTCGTGGCGCCGTGCGGCGAAATATACCCAGTCCCGGCGGAGGGTGCCGCGCCAGGGCCTGGCGATGCGCCATGAATCGATTCATGGACGCTGCGCCACGCGGCGGGAGGCTTGACCGTCCCGCCGGGCGGCGCGCTCCGTCAGATGCCGTGCTTCTTCAGGATCGCCTCGATGTCGCTGAAATCGTCCCCGGCCCCCGCGGACCGCTGCGACTTCTTCCCGCTGCCGTCCCGCGAGGCCGCCGGGGGAACCGCACCGGCACCGGGCCCGATCGAGGGCGCCGACGCACCGGGCGCCACCGCCTCACCCCGCGACGCGGCCCGTGCGGCCCTGCGCTCCTTGCGGGTGCCACCGCCCCGGCGCTCCACGGCACGCGTGGTCATGAAGAGCAGCCAGGCGACGCCCAGCAGCCCGAAGCCGATCCAGATGCTCGGCTTGAAGGCGATGCCGGACACCCACTCCACGAGGCCCGTGAGCACCAGGCCCACCGGCACCAGTGAGTAGGCGGCGATCCGGGTGGCCGCGAGGTACCGCTTGCGGTAGGCGGTGACCGCGGCGATGCCCAGTCCCGCCGCCGACACCGCGGAACAGATGGTCTCGGCAAGCATCGCGGCCTCCAGCGATCGGGAAACGTCCCTTCCATCCTGCACCGGCCACCCGCGGCGGGGCCACGTCTCCGAGCCACATCAGGGACATTTCAGGGCCGCGATCCTCCCCAGGTCCCGTTTGGGAGGCGCGGCTCCGGCCTGGAAGACTGATTCCATGAGCGATTCCACCCTCGCGGCGCCGGTCGTCCTCGACCTCTGGTGCGAGCTCGAGTGCCCCGACTGCCATCAGGCCCTCTCCGACGTCCACGCCCTGCGCGCCCGGTACGGCGACCGGCTCGACGTACGGCTGCGCCACTTCCCCCTGGATAAACACAAGCACGCCTACGCCGCGGCCCAGGCGGCCGAGGAGGCCGCCGACCAGGGCAAGGCGTGGGAGTACGTCGAGGCCGTTCTGGGGCGGGCGGCCGACCTCTCCCGCACCGGTGAGCCGCTGCTGCTCGAGGTGGCGCGGGAACTGGGCCTGGACGCCGAGGAGTTCGACACCGCCCTGATCGACGGCCGGCATCTGCTGATCGTCGACGCGGACCAGGCGGAAGGCAAGGCGATCGGCGTCACCGGCACTCCGACGTATGTGATCGGCGACGAGCGGCTGGACGGCGGGAAGAGCCAGGAGGGGCTGCGCGCGAGGATCGAGGAGATCGCCGACCGCCTGCTCGCGGAACAGGGCTGACGCCGCCCGGCGCGACCGGGGCGCCGGGCGCCTACAGGGCCTTGGCCAGGTTGTACTGGGTCACCTCGTAGCCCAGCGACTCGTAGAGCCGCAGGGCGGGCGTGTTGGACGCGAAGACGTGCAGGCCCAGCCGGGCCGGTCCGGCTTCGAGGGTGAGTTGCTCCGCGAGGCGCATCAGCGCCCGCCCGTAGCCGTGGCCCCGGTGCTCCTCGGCCACCTCGACGTCGAAGACGTAGCCGATCTCGTCGCCCTCGGGCGTGGGGAGCCGGGCCAGCCAGAGGTGCCCGAGTGTCTCCTCGCCGCGGACGAGGACGTGGAAGCGCATGCCCGGCGTCGACAGTCCGTCCGGGAGTTTCGTGGCGTGGTCGGTCTCGGACTTGTGCCGGGCCTGCTCCTCGGGGACGCCCCGCTCGATCCAGCTCCGCGCGTACGCCTCGGCGCTGGTGCTCGCCCACACCGCGAACTCCGCCTCGGTCATCGGGCGGCCGTTCAGCCCCTCGGGCAGCGCCGGGGCGGGCCGCGCCAGGGTCTTCAGCATGTTCCGGCTGCGCTCGGTGTAGCCGAGTGCGGCGCCGAGGCCCCCGGCGGCCCGGGCGTCCGCCGGCACCACCGCGCGGACCTGGGTGCAGCCCCATCCGCGCAGCACCTCCTCCGCGGCGAGGACGGCGATGGTGCCGCGCCCGCGCCGGCGCCGCGGTTCGTCGATGCGGAGGTCCCGCAGGATGCCGGCGCTCGGACCGAACGCCGGGTCGGTGCTGATGCCGAGGGACCCGACGGGACGTCCGTTGTCGCAGACGTCGTACGTGCGGGACCGGGCACCGTCGGCGCCGTGCTGGATCGGCCCGGTGGGCCGCAGGGTCGTTGTCATCACGGGATTTCTATCCGCTGGGCGGCCGTCCGTCACCCGCTTTTCCGGATCCGGTTCACGGGTCGAGGTCGTCACCCGCGCGCTCGTCGAAGAGCCGCACGGCCTTGGCCGTCACCGGCCCGGGGGCGCCCGGCAGTTCCCGTCCGTCGATCCGGTGGACGGCCTGGATGTCGCGGAGGGTCGACGTCAGGAAGATCTCCTCCGCGTGTTCCAGCACGTCCATCGGGAGGTCGGTCTCCTGGGCGCCCGTCCACTCCACGGCCAGGGCCCGGGTGATTCCCGCGAGGCAGCCGGAGGTGACGGGAGGGGTGTGGATCCGGCCGTCGAGGACGACGAAGACGTTGGAGCCCGTGCCCTCGCAGAGCCTGCCGACCGTGTTGGGGAACAGCGCCTCGGACGCGCCCCGCTCGTGGGCGCGCGCCAGGGCGACCACGTTCTCGGCGTACGAGGTGGTCTTGAGCCCGGACAGCGCGCCCCGTTCGTTGCGCGTCCAGGGCACGGTGATCACCGCCGTGCTGTCGGGGCGCCGGTCGGCCTCGCCCAGGGCGACCACCAGGCTGGGCCCGTCGTCGCCGCGGTCGGAGCCGAGCGGGGAGAGGCCGCCGGTGTACGTGATCCGGAGCCGGCCGAGCGCCATCGGGTTGGCGTCGATCACCGCCGCGCAGGCGCCGCGCACCTCGTCGAGGTCGGGGTCGGGCAGGCCGAGCCCCCTGGCCGAGCGGGTCAGCCGGTCGAGGTGCCGGGTGAGCGCGAAGGGGCGCCCCTCGGCGACCCTGACCGTCTCGAAGATGCCGTCCCCCACGGTCAGCCCGTGGTCCAGGACGGACACCCGTGCGTCGTCGGCGTCCCGCAGTTCCCCGTTGACCCAGATCCTCATGGCGCGGTCCCTCCTGTCTCCTCGTGGACGCCCGACGCTACCGCGAGCAGCCGCGACGCCTTCAGCTCGGTCTCCGCCCATTCACGGCGCGGGTCGGACCCCCAGGTGATTCCCGCTCCCGTACCGAAGCGCAGCAGGGGCGCCGGGCCGGTGCGGTCGATCCAGAAGGTCCGTATCCCCACGGCGAGTCCGGCGGTGACCCGGTCGGCGTCCACCCATCCGACCGCGCCGCAGTAGGGGCCCCGGGGCGACGTCTCCAGGGCTTCGATGATGCGCAGCGCGCTGGACTTGGGTGCGCCGGTGACGGATCCGGGTGGGAACGCCGCGGTGAGCAGTTCGGGCCAGCCGGCGCCGTCGGCGAGCCGCCCGCGCACGGTGGAGACGAGGTGGACGAGGCCGGGGTGCTTCTCGACCACGCAGAGGTCGGGCACGCCCACGCTGCCGGTCGCGCAGACCCGTCCCAGGTCGTTGCGGACCAGGTCCACGATCATGACGTTCTCCGCGTGGTCCTTCTCCAGGAGGTCGTCCTCGGTGCGGCCGGTGCCCTTGATCGGTCCCGACTCCACGGTCCGGCCGTCGCGCTTCAGGAAGAGCTCGGGGGAGGCGGTGGCGATCTCCACCCCGTGCGAGGGCAGACGGATCGTGCCCGCGTACGGCGCCGGGTTGCCCCGGGCGAGCAGCGCGGTGAGGGCGTCGACGTCGGCGGCGGGGTCGGGCAGGGGCGCGGACAGCACCCGGCAGAGGTTCGCCTGGTAGACCTCGCCCGCCGCGATGTGTTCACGGATCCGTCGTACGCCGGCCAGGTAGGCGTCCTCGTCCAGTGACGAGGTCCAGTCCCGCGGCGCGGGTCCGCGCCAGGCCCCGGGCCCGGGGAAGGGCACCTGCTCCGTACGTACGGTGGCGAAGCGGGCGCAGACCAGGCGGCCTTCGAAGTCGGCGCACACGGCCCAGAAACCGGACGATTCGAGAGCCGCGGGATCGCTGGTCACGTCCTGCAGACCGGAGGCGACGAGGCCGCCGAAGCGGGCCATGGGGGCGAGGTCGTACACGCCGACGAGTGTAGGGCGGTCCGTGCTGACCTGCGGCGGGGCGGAGGCAGCGCAGCACGCTGCGCAAACGCGTTTTTGTACTGGCCCGGGAATCCGCTAGAGTTCAACACGTCGCCGGGACGCGCAAGCGGGCCGGAAAGGACAAGCGGACGTAGCTCAGTTGGTAGAGCGCAACCTTGCCAAGGTTGAGGTCGCCAGTTCGAACCTGGTCGTCCGCTCGCAGAAGGTGGGGGATCTTCCCGAACCCTCATCCGTGGTGGAGTGGCCGAGAGGCGAGGCAACGGCCTGCAAAGCCGTCTACACGGGTTCAAATCCCGTCTCCACCTCCAAGGACGATTAGCTCAGCGGGAGAGCACTTCCCTGACACGGAAGGGGTCACTGGTTCAATCCCAGTATCGTCCACCGGTCCGCAAGGACCCCCGCGCGATTAGCTCAGCGGGAGAGCACTTCCCTGACACGGAAGGGGTCACTGGTTCAATCCCAGTATCGCGCACGCAGTACACGCAGGTCCGTCCCGCGCGATTAGCTCAGCGGGAGAGCGCTTCCCTGACACGGAAGAGGTCACTGGTTCAATCCCAGTATCGCGCACCGTGCGAAACCCCCGGTCGTCTCGACGACCGGGGGTTTCTTCGTCGGTGGGTGGGGTCGGCGGGTGACGCCGGTGGGGGGTGCGAGGCAGTCGGTGCCCGGTCCGCTGCCGCCGATGAAACCCTGGCCGAGGACGACGGGCCGGTACCGGCCGGTGGCCGCTCCGGGGGCGGCGGCGAAACCGGACGAGAAGCGGCGAGGGAGGCGGGCACCGCCCGGCGGGGACCGTCGCGTTCGGCAGGGTGCCCGCCGAAGGCGGCGGGGAGGCCCGCACGGCGAGGCCCCGGCCGGAGGGCGGGGGCGGAGGCCGGATGCGAGCGGGGTGTGCACGCGGTCCGGGGGCGTCGGCCGGGCGGAAGGAGAGGTCCGCCGGCGAGCGCGGCGGGTCGTACGCGCCGGCGGGTGCGGGGCGCGGCCGTCCGGGACCTGCCGGGGACTTCATGGCGCGCGCTCCGGCCGTGGACCTGACCAGAGGTCCGGGATCATGGGCGGGGAGCCTTCGTCCGTACGTCACGGGCCGGTGCGTCCGGCACCCGGCCCGTGGCGCGGCGGTCGGGTCAGGAGGAGAAGAGCATCCGGCCGAAGCTCTTCTGGCGGTGGTGGCCGCCGTAGTGACCGCCCTGGTGCGGCGCGCCCCAGGCGGGGGCGGGCGCGGCGGGGTAGGCCTGCGGGGCCGGCGGCGCGGGCGGGGCCTGCTGCGTCCACTGCGCCTCCAGGCGGGTCAGGGACTCCAGCTCGCCGTAGTCGAGGAATATCCCGCGGCAGCCGCTGCACTGCTCGATCTGGACGCCGTTGCGGTTGTAGGTGTGCATCTGGGCGTGACACTTGGGGCACTGGATCATCGGGTCGGCTCCTCCGTCGTCGTGTCGTCACCGGAACGGATGCCCGGCGGCGGTCGGTTCACCCTACGACGCGTGTCCGGCCGCCGACCGGGGCGGGAGGGCGGCGATGCGGACGCAGGCGTCGACCATCAACTGTTCGCTCTCGTCGGGTTCGCGCCGCTGCGCGCGGGACCTGGCCAGCGCGAGCGCCGCCGTCTGCACCGTCAGGGCGCGGGCCGGGACGTCGAGTTCGGGCCAGGGGTCACCCTCCGGCCGCACGGCCGGGCCTCCTCGATCCCGGTAGGCGGCCAGGAAGCGCAGCCAGTCCTCGGTGGGCAGCAGGCCGGCCGCGTACCAGGCGGCGGGGCGGGCCAGGTCCCAGGCAGGGTCGCCGAGTCCGGTGTCGTCGACGTCGATCAGCAGCCAGGGGCCGTGCGGTGCGGGGTGCCGCACGAGCTGGCCGAGGTGCAGGTCCCCGTGGCAGAGGAAACCGGTCCGGCCGGCGGGCGCGGGGCCCTCGTCACGCGCCCAGGCGGGCAGGCCGCGCCAGGCGGCGAGCACGGCTCGGGTGTCCGGCCCCCCGGGCCGGGCGGCGCACATCCGGGTGACGGCCAGGGCCGCCTTGGCCGGGCCGCGCATCGGCGGCAGCGGGCGGGGTGGCCGGGTGCGGTGCAGCGCGGCCAGGAGGGCGGCCGCCTCCTCCCAGGGGGCGGCGTCGGGGTCCGCGGGGTCGACGGGCTCGCCGTACGGCCAGAGGCTCACGGCACGGCCGTCCACGGTCCGGAGGCCGGCTGCCGGGTCAGGCGGCGGGGGGCCTGGGCGGGCCGGGGCCGGCACCCGCGGGACCGGTGCGGAGGGGTGCGTACCGTCGAGCGGGGGAAGCAGGATGCCCGCCAGGTGCGGGGAGGCGGCCAGGGAGAGCCGGGCCGCCAGGGCGGCGGCGTCCGTGCCGGAGGCGTGGGCCTTGGCGACCACGGGACCGCTGCGCACCACCGTGCCGTCGGGGCGGTCCGCGAGCACCTGCGGCGCCGCGCAGCCACACGCGGCGGCAGGGGCGGCGTGGGCACGGTCGTGCGCGAGGGTGCCCAGGGCCCGTACGACGGGGGTGGTGGTCATCGCGGCGGCTCCCTGGGCGGTCCCGGCCGGCCCTGCGGCCGGTCCGGCGCCGAGCCTACGCGGCGCGCGGCGACGGCCCCGGACAGCGCGATGTCCGGCCAGCTCCCCAGCTGGCCGGACCATCGCTGCCGTCCGCCGCACCCCCGTCCCCACGGGGCTGTTGGCCGGATGTCCGGTCCGGACCGCTCTTCCGGACCCGGGGCACCGCTCAGCGCCCCAGCATCACGCCCACGGACGACGCCTGTGTGACCACTGCCTCCCAGCCGCCGAAGACGACGACGAGCAGGGCCGCCAGGGGAAGCACCATCGCGGTCGCCACCAAGGGGTGGCGACGGCCGGACGGCCGGACACCGAACGAGGCGTACGCCTTGCGTTCCTGCGTGCGGATCATGGTCCGCGCTGCCGTGTCCGCCATGGTTCCTCTCCTGACCTGTGCCGGGGCGGCGGGCGTGTGCCTCGGGGGACGAGTTCCCCGCCCGCCGCTTGACCTCAACATTAGGGAGACGGAAGCCGTACGGCGTCATGCCCGCGTACCGATTGCCCGGCCTCCCGGAGGATGAGCCGGCCGCCTCCGGTGTACTCCCCTGGGTGGAGATCCGGCCTAAGGGGTGTCCCGCAATCCCCGGTGGATCAGCGTGCGGCGTCAGATGCGGTGCATCGCAAGGCGGAGGGACGTCCGCATACGGGATGTATGGGGACGTCCTGACAACGCGGCGAGGTGCCGTAGCTGTCGTCGCACGCCCGCCGGGAATTGCCGGGGCAGCCCTTAAGGGGTGTCCCCGAGGGGACGCTCGGAGGCGTCCTCGCGGGGGACCGGCTGTTCGACCAGGGCGAGCACCCTGGTCGCCATGAAGCGGGCGGTACGGACAACTGATCCACTTCTGGTGACTTCACTCACTTCGACCACCCCTCTGCGGACCGCTGTCTCCACCCGGCGGCCTGCTCTGGAGGCCACCACCTCGTACGTCCGTGTCGTGTCCCCGGCGTCCACGACTATTTCCACACGATCGCCCTTCACTGATCCAATCCCCCTTCTGCGACGCTCCTTTGAGATCTCGCACGGGCCGGAGAGCCTGGATCTGCGGCTCCCTGACCACTCTTCGATCCTCCCACCGGGCACTGACAATCGATGGGACGGCGAGGGCGCGGCCTCTGAGCGCGCCGCGCCGCGGGTACGTAAGCTGTGCCTCGTCAGGCGGACGGCGGACCAGGCAGCGGGGATGGGCAGACGATGGCGATGATGCGGCTCCGGCGCGAGGACCCGCGTGTCGTCGGCTCGTTCAGGCTCCACCGGCGGCTCGGCGCGGGCGGCATGGGCGTCGTCTACCTGGGTTCCGACCGCCGGGGCCAGCGGGTGGCGCTGAAGGTGATCCGGCCGGACCTGGCGGAGGACCAGGAGTTCCGTTCGCGCTTCGCGCGCGAGGTGTCCGCCGCCCGGCGGATCCGCGGCGGCTGTACGGCACGTCTGGTGGCCGCCGATCTGGAGGCGGACCGCCCCTGGTTCGCGACGCAGTACGTGCCCGGGCCCTCGCTCCACGACAAGGTCGCCGAGGAGGGGCCGCTGTCGGCCGCCGAGGTGGCGTCGATCGGGGCGGCGCTGTCGGAGGGGCTGGTGGCGGTGCACGAGGCCGGGGTCGTCCACCGTGACCTGAAGCCGTCGAACATCCTCCTCTCCCCCAAGGGCCCGCGGATCATCGACTTCGGCATCGCCTGGGCGACCGGGGCCAGCACACTCACCCATGTCGGTACGGCCGTCGGCTCGCCGGGGTTCCTGGCGCCGGAGCAGGTCCGGGGAGCGGCGGTGACGCCGGCCACGGACGTGTTCTCGCTGGGTGCCACGCTGGCGTACGCGGCGATGGCCGACTCACCCTTCGGGCACGGCAGTTCCGAGGTGATGCTCTACCGCGTGGTGCACGAGGAACCGCACCTTCTCGACGTCCACGACGCGCTGGCCCCCTTGGTGCGGGCCTGTCTGGCGAAGGACCCCGAGGAGCGTCCGAGCACGCTGCAGTTGTCCATGCGGCTCAAGGAGATCGCCGCACGCGAGGCACAGGGGCTTCACGAGCGCCGGCCGCCGGCGCCCCGCGGCGAGCGGGAGCTGGACCGCCCGACCGGCCGTCTGCCGGGCCCGTACACCGAGCAGCACACCCGCCGCGCGGCGGGCCCGGGCCCGGAGACGCGTCCCCCGGCCCGGCGGCCGTCGTCCGGGCGCCCGGCGCCGGCCCGCACCGGCGGCTCACGCCCCCAGGCCTCCCGGGGTGGTACGCCCGTGGGGAAGCGCCCGCACGGCACGAACGGGACGCACCGTACGAACGGCCGTCCCGGCACCCGCTCCGGGGTGCGGACCACCTCGGCGGGGAAGAACGGCCCGCGCAGGCCCGCCAATCCGCGGCTGCTGCGTCAGCGGCTCGTCGTCTTCGTCGTGGTGACGTTGCTGGTGGCACTGGGGATCGCGGCGGCCCAGGGCTGCCAGGGCCCGGCGCGCGGGCTGGGCGGTACGCCGTCGCAGACGCAGGACCGGGCTGCGGATCATCCCCGGGGAAGCGACGGGCCCTGACCGCCCGTACGGGGAGGGACCGCACGCGTCCGCCGCGGTCCGTCTGCCCGGCCGGCCGGACACGCCTGGGCCGGGCGCCAAGGGCTGTCCCGCAGTTCCCGGTGGATCAGCGCGCGGCGTCGGATGCGGTGCGTCGCACGGCGGAGGGGCGTCCGCATACTGGATGTACGGGGACGTTCCGACAACGCGGCGAGGTGCCGTAGCTGTCGTCGCGCGCCCGCCGTGAAGTGCGGTGGAGCCCTTAGCTGACCCGCGTCGCGTAGAAGGCGACGGCGGAGGCCGCGGCGACGTTCAGTGAGTCCACGCCGGCGTCCATCGGGATGCGGACGTGGCAGTCGGCGGCGCCGAGTGCCTGGGGCGTGAGCCCGTCGCCCTCCGTACCGAAGACCAGGGCCAGCTTCTCGTACCCGTGTGCCACGAGTTCGTCCAGGGTGATCGACCGCTCGCTCAGGCAGAGCGCGGCGGTCGTGAAGCCCGCCGCCCGCAGCAGGCCGAGATCCCCGGGCCATGACTCCAGCCGCGTCCACGGCACGTGGAAGACGGACCCCATCGAGACCTTGACCGCCCGGCGGTAGAGCGGGTCGGCGCAGCGCGGGGTGAGCAGGACCGCGTCGACGCCCAGTGCGGCCGCGTTGCGGAAGGCGGCCCCGAGGTTGGCGTGGTCGACGATGTCCTCGAACACCGCCACCCGGCGGACGTCCCCCGACTCCGGACCCAGCAGCGCGCCGACGGCCGGCAGCGGGGCGCGCTGCATGGAGGCGAGGGCGCCGCGGTGCACGTGGTACCCGGTGACGCGCTCGGCGAGTTCGGGGGCGACCGCGTAGACCGGTGCGGGCGTCGTGTCGATCACGTCGCGCATGACGTCGAACCACTTGGCGGAGAGCAGCATGGACCGCATCGCGTACCCGGCGTCGACGGCGCGTCTGATGACCTTCTCGCCTTCGGCGATGAAGAGGCCCTCGGCGGGTTCCCGCCGGCGCCGCAGTTCGACGTCGGTCAGACCGGTGTAGTCGCTCAGGCGCGGGTCGTCGGGGTCGGTGACGGTGATGAGTTCAGCCACGGGGTGATGCTGCCTTGTCGGGTGTGGGTGCCGGGGCCGGGCCGGAGCCCGGTCCCCGGACGCGTAGCGGGGGTGTGCCGCTCAGTGGGTGGTGGGTCCGGGCACGTCCGAGCCGACGGCGACGACGTCGCCGATGACGATGACGGCCGGGGGGCGCACCTCTTCGGCCACCACCCGCTCCCCCACGGTCGCGAGCGTGGCGTCCACCCTGCGCTGCGCGGCCGTGGTGCCTTCCTGGATCAGTGCGACGGGGGTCTGCGGGGACTTCCCGTGGGCGACGAGCGCGTGGGCGATGGCGCCTATCTTGTCGACGGCCATCAGCAGGACGAGTGTGCCGCGCAGGTGCGCGAGGGCATCCCAGTCGACCAGCGAACGCGGGTCGTCGGGGCCGACATGTCCGCTGACCACGGTGAACTCGTGGGCGACACCGCGGTGGGTGACGGGGATCCCGGCCGCGCCCGGTACGGAGATGGAGCTGGAGATCCCGGGGACGACGGTGCAGGCGATGCCCTCGGCGGCCAGCGCCTGGGCCTCCTCCATGCCCCGCCCGAAGACGTAGGGGTCGCCGCCCTTGAGGCGCACGACGGACTTGCCGGCCTTGGCGTGGTCGATCAGCGCCTGGTTGATCGCCTCCTGGGCCATGTAGCGGCCGTACGGGATCTTCGCGGCGTCGATCACCTCGACGTGGGGCGGGAGTTCGTCGAGCAGGTCGCGGGGGCCGAGCCGGTCGGCGATGACCACGTCGGCCTCGGCGAGGAGCCGGCGGCCGCGGACGGTGATGAGGTCGGGGTCGCCGGGGCCGCCGCCCACCAGGGCCACCCCGGGGGTGCGGGTGCGGTGGTGCGGGGCGGCGAGGGTCCCGTCGCGCAGGCCCTCCACGATGGCGTCGCGGACGGCGGCGGAGTGCCGGGGGTCGCGGCCCTCGGAGGTGGTGCTGAGGACGGCCACCGTGATGCCCTCGCTGCGGCCGGTGGCCGGGGTCCAGGCGGTCGCCGCCTCCGCGTCGTCGCTGCGGACGCACCAGGTGCGGGTGCGCTCCGCCTCGGCGGACGCGGCGTCGTTGGCCGCGGGGTCCGAGGACGCGATGAGCGCGTACCAGGTGTCGGCGAGGTCCCCGTCCTGGTACCTGCGGCGCTCCCAGCGGATCTCCCCGGTGTCGGCCATCGCCTCGACGGAGGCGGTCGCGGAGGGGGAGACGAGGGTGATGTCCGCTCCGGCCGCGATGAGGGCGGGCAGCCTGCGCTGCGCGACCTGGCCGCCGCCGACGACGACCACGCGGCGCCCGTTGAGGCGCAGTCCGACAGGGTAGGCGGGGTGCTCGTCGTACTCGGCCATGGTCGTGCGGGCTCCTCGTGCAGGGTGCGGTGTGCTGCGGGCCGCTGCGGCGGTGGAGCGGCGGGGACTGCGCTGGTCTGTGCGGGCGGGGACGGCGGGACGGCGCCGGGGCGGTACGGGTGGGACCACGATACGGGGTGGTGCCACGGGGCCGTCCGGCCGTGGGGCCGGGGGCCCGGGGGGGGGAGGTGCTCCGGGCCACGGGTGGCCCGGAGCACCTCCCCCCGGCTACTTCTCCGTCACTCCCGCCGAGTCGAACGTCGCCACCTCGTGCATCGCCCGCGCCGCGCTCTGCACGATGGGGAGCGCGAGCAGCGCACCGGTGCCCTCGCCGAGGCGGAGGTCGAGATCGACCAGCGGACGCAGGCCCAGCTTGTTGAGCGCGGCCACGTGGCCGGGTTCCGCGCTGCGGTGGCCCGCGATGCAGGCGGCCAGAGCCTCGGGGGCGATCGCCCGGGCGACCAGGGCCGCGGCTCCGGCGCTCACCCCGTCCAGGATCACGGGCGTACGCAGCGAGGCGCCGCCCAGCAGGAAGCCGGCCATCGCGGCGTGCTCCAGCCCGCCGACCGCGGCCAGTACCCCGATCGGGTCGGCGGGGTCGGGCTGGTGCAGCTCCAGGGCCCGGCGGACCACGTCGACCTTGCGGGCGTGCATCTCGTCGTTGATGCCGGTGCCGCGACCGGTCACCTCGGCCGGGTCCATGCCCGTGTACACGCAGATCAGCGCCGCCGACGCCGTGGTGTTGGCGATGCCCATCTCACCGGTGAGCAGGCCCTTGTTGCCCGCGGCCACCAGATCACGGGCGGTCTCGATGCCGACCTCGATCGCGGCGAGGACCTCGTCGCGGGTGAGCGCGGGGCCGGTCGTGAAGTCGGCCGTTCCCGGCCGGACCTTGCGCGGCAGCAGACCGGGGGTGGCGGGCAGTTCGGCGGCGACACCCACGTCGACCACACAGACCTCGGCGCCGACCTGGGCGGCGAAGGCGTTGCAGACCGCGCCCCCGCCGAGGAAGTTGGCGACCATCTGCGCGGTGACCTCCTGCGGCCACGCGGTGACGCCCTGGGCGTGCACCCCGTGGTCACCGGCGAAGATCGCGACCGCCGCCGGCTCCGGGATCGGCGGCGGGCACTTCCGGGAGAGCCCGGACAGCTGCGCCGAGATGATCTCCAGCATGCCGAGCGCACCGGCGGGCTTGGTCATCCGCTTCTGGCGCTCCCAGGCCTCCCCCAGCGCCTTGGCGTCCAGCGGGCGGATGTTGGCGATGGTCTCCTGGAGCAGGTCGTGCGGCTCCTCGCCCGGCAGGGCGCGCCGGCCGTACGTCTCCTCGTGGACGACCCAGGACAGCGGGCGGCGCTTGGACCAGCCCGCCTGCATCAGCTCGGGCTCCTCGGGGAATTCGTCGACGTAACCGACACACAGGTAGGCGACGACCTCGAGGTGTTCGGGCAGGCCCAGGGCGCGGACCATCTCGCGCTCGTCGAAGAAGCTCACCCAGCCGACGCCGAGGCCCTCGGCGCGGGCGGCGAGCCAGAGGTTCTCGACGGCGAGCGCGGAGGAGTACGGGGCCATCTGCGGCTGGGTGTGCCGGCCGAGGGTGTGGCGGCCGCCGCGGGTGGGGTCGGCGGTGACGACGATGTTGACCGGGGTGTCGAGGATGGCCTCGATCTTCAGTTCCTTGAACTGCTTGGCCCGGGCCTTGGGGAGCGACTTGGCGTACGCGTCACGCTGGCGCTGAGCGAGTTCGTGCATCGACCGGCGCGTCTCCGCGGACCGGATGACGACGAAGTCCCACGGCTGCGAGTGGCCGACGCTGGGTGCGGTGTGCGCGGCCTCGAGGACGCGGAGCAGGACCTCGTGCGGGATGGGGTCGCTGCGGAAGCCGTTGCGGATGTCGCGGCGCTCGCGCATGACCCGCAGGACGGCCTCGCGCTCGGCGTCGTCGTATCCGGGGGCGGGCGGCGTGGCGGGCGCCTCGTCCGCCGCGACGTGGAACTCCTCGGCCTCGATGGCCTGGTTCTCCGGCGTTCCGGCCTCGGGGACCTGGGTTCCGGAGGGAGCGGCCTCGGGGGCCTGGGTTTCGGGGGTAGCGGTCTCCGGGTCCGGCGAGGCGGGCCCCTCGGCTGACGGTGCTCCGGTCCCGGACGGCACGGGCTGCGGGTCTCCGGCTTCCTGGGACACGGCTTCCTCGACCTCCGCCTCCGGCGTCTCGATGATCTCGGGCCCGGCACCGGCCTCGGACTCGGCGGGCGCCGGGATCTCGGCCTGCGGTACGGGCACGGGCTCGGGCTCCACGACGGGCTCGGGATCGACCACGGGGGCGGCCTCTGCCACCGGCTCCGGCGCGGCGGCCGGTACGGGCTCGGGTGCCACCACGGGCTCGGGCTGGACCACGGGGGCGGCCTCTGCCACAGGCTCCGGCGCGGCGGCCGGCGTCGGCTCGGGAGCCACCACGGGCTCGGGCTGGACGGTCGCAGCGGGGGCGGGGAGCTCCTGCGCCTCGGGCGCCTCCGGCTCCGGTTCCGGAGCAGCGGAGGGTTCTTCCACGGCGACCGGGGCCTGCGGGGCGTCCTCGGCGACCGGAGCCGCTTCGGCGGCCGGGGGTGCCTCGGCAACCGGGGCTGCTTCGGCGGCCTGAGCCGCCTGCGGGGCCGGGACGGCGGCAGGCTCCGGTGTGACGTCGGCCGCGGGCGGAACCTGCACCGGTGCCGCCACGGCCTCCACGGCCTCGGGCCGCACGGGCTCGGCGGGATCCGTCGGCGTGAGGGGAACGGCGGCCGGGGTGGGGTTCTCCGCCGCCGGAGCGGGGACCTCCAGGGGCGCGAGCGGTCCTTCGTCCGCGGTCGCGACAGCCGCCTCCGCCGGGGCCCCGGCCGGGACGTCGGGGGTCGCGGTCGCGACCGGCTCTGCCACGGGCTTCTCGACGGCGTCGGGCTCCACAGGGGCCACCGGCTCGGGGACGACCGTTTCTGCGGGCGGGACGGGGGCGGCAGCGGGAGCGGACGCGTCCTGCGGAGCCGGAGCGGGCACAGCGTCGGCAACGGGAACCGGAGCGGGATCAGGCACAGCGTCGGCAGCGGGAGCAGGCACAGCCTCGGGAGCGGTAGCCGGCTCGGCGGCAGCCACCGGCTGGGCGGCGGCCACCGGTTCGGCGGGCGCCACGGCCTCGGGCCCGGCCTGCACGACCGGCTCGGCAGCCGTCTCGGGCCCGGCGTGGACCGCAGGCTCGACAGCCGCCACGAACGCGGGCTCAGCCTGGACCGGCGGCTCAGCCTGGACCGCAGGCTCGCCCGACTCGGCCACCGACCCGGGCCCGGCCTGCACGACCGGCTCGGCGGGCGTCACGAACCCGGGCCCGGCCTGGACGGCCGGCTCCGGCTGGGCTCCGGCCTCGGCCTGGGCCGCCGGTACGGCCTGGGCGGCCGCCTCCGGCGGCTGGGCACCCCACGGGGTCCCGCCCTGCGGCGGGATCTCCCCGAGCTGGGGACCGGGCAGCCGGGCCCCGTCGTCGGCCGGGAGGCCGACGTACTCGGGCCCCGTCGTCGGCGGTACAACGTGCCGTACGGGCGTGGGGCTCTGCGGTGCGCCGGCGGGGCCGCGGTCCGCGAGCGAACGCACCACTCCGCCGCTCGGCGTGCCGCCGTAGGACGGCGCCTCGGGAGAGGCGGGGCCGCGGTGCGGGCGGCGCCGGGCAGCCGGGGCCGCGTGGGCGGCCACGGGCACCTGGGCGGGGGCCGGGATGCGGACCGCGCCGACGTCGGTGGCCCCGGAACCGTGGGCGCCGCCCGCGGTCCGGTCCGCCGAGGGGCGCGCGTGGGCCCGCGGCTGGGGCTCGGACTGCCCCGCCGGTGCGTCGCTCCACGCGCCCTGGGGTGCCGGCATCAGGAGGAGGTCGTCGTCGGGCGTCTGCTCGGAGGGTTCGAGGAAGGTGTGCGCGTCCGGGGCGGGGACGCCCGGCTGCTCCACCATGCCTGCGTTCTCCGGCAGTCCCTCACCCGGGATCCGGCCGGTGTCAGTCATGCGTACCCCTCGCCCATCGTCAGTGCTCCTTCGGCCCTTCGCCGGGATGCCCGAACCATGGCACGCCGGTGCTCGTCGACTAGAACGAGCGGGCTCGCCGCGCGGCACGAAACGCGCGCGGAGGTATACATTCTCGCGGTCGTTCGCCGCCGCGGCAGACGGATCTGCCACGGCTCGCTGTGGACTGCGCCACGTTGCGCGTCCCCCCGGTGGTGCCGTACCACATCGCGGACCAAAACGGTCCCCTTTTCCGGACATTGACGAACGAACCGTCGAACGGCCGGGTGCGGTACAACAATCGGTCAGCTTACCTCGCACCAGGTCGGCGGCACCTCAGGGGGCGAGGTCGGAACGCAGCGCGGAGAGCAGGAAGACGACGGACCGTTCGCGCTCGGTCCAGGCGGAGGTGTCGAGTTCGACGGACTGGAGCAGCGAGCACTCGACGGTGTAACCGTTCCCCGCGAGGGCCGCGCCGAGGGCCTCGGCCTCGTCCCGGTTCGACGCGTGGGTGACGATGCGTTCCGGCCGCCGGTCGGCGACCGCGGTGACGACGGGGACACCCCCGCCGCCGATGCGTACGACGTCCGGTTCCGGCAGGCGCTCCAGTACGTGCGGTGCCTGGCCCTGGACGACCTGGACGGGCACCTGGAAGGCCCGGGCCGCCGCCGCGGTGCGCGCGCAGGCGTCCGGGTCGCTGTCGACGGCCAGTACCGCGGCACCGAAGCGGGCCGCCTCGACCGCGAGGGCGCCGCCGCCCGACCCGATGTCCCAGACCAGGTCGCCGGAGCGGGGACCGAGGCGGGCCAGTTGGGCGGCGCGCAGCCCGGGCGACTCGCCCTCGCCGTGCTCCTCGGAACCACGGGGTGCGCCGGGTGCGCCGAAGGCGGCCTCGGGCAACGCCCAACCGCGCATGCCCCGGGCGCAGTCGGGCCGGCGTCCGCCGATCCAGGCTCCGCCGGACGTCTCCGGGCCGCTGCCGATGACGATCACGACGTTGGGGTCGCGCCAGGTGTGGTCGGCGACCTTGTCCGAGGTGAGCACGGTGACGCGCTCGCGTTCGGTGCCCAGTTCCTCGCAGATCACGAAGGTGCGGTGAACGCCTTCGAGGAGCAGGGCGAGTTCGGCGGGGCCGGCACCCGGGGAGGTGAGCACGGCGACCTTGTGGTGTGCGCGGCAGACGTTGACCGCGCGGCGCAGGGTGCGTGGGTGGGCGACGACTATCTGGGCGTCGTCCCACGGCATGCCGGCGCGGGCGAAGGCGGTGGCGACGGAGGAGACGGCGGGAACGACCTCGACCTCGAGGCCGTGTTCGGGTGCGCGCAGGGTCCGTACGACGCCGAAGAGGCCGGGGTCGCCGTCGGCGAGGACCACGGGGCTGCCGCGGTGGCCGGCGATCCTTCGTGCGGCCAGGTCGACGCTGCCGAGACGGATGCGTTCGGCGCGCTCCGGGACTTCGGGGAGTGCGAGGTGGTGGGCGGCTCCGGCGACGAGCGTGGCGGCCGAGAGCGCGGCCGTCGCCGCTCTGGTCAGAGGCGAGCCGTCCCAGCCGATCACCGTGACCCGGTCGGCCATCGTCGTGTGTCTCCAGAGGTCTTCTCGGGCGGGAGCTCTGCGCGGTCGTGGCGGAGCAAGGGTGAGCGTATCCGGTCCGTACCCGTGTCCGACCGGCGGCTGCCCGGAGACCGGGCGCGGGTCAGCGCCAGTCGTCGTAGGTGTAACCGCCCGCGTCGGCGAGCTGCTCGGCGACGCCTTCCAGGTCCTCGGGCAGAAGTCCCCAGACGATGAGGTCGGTCCTGATGTCGGTCCAGCCGCCGTCCGTGCCGTTCTCGGTCCGGGTCCGCGCTATCCGGGCGTTGCGCAGGACTCCCTCGCTGATGCAGCCGAGCTTCTGGGCTACCTGCTGCGAGGCGGTGTTGTCCGCGGGGGTGCGCAGTTCGATGCGCTCGAAGGCCTGGTCGCGGAAGAGCCACTCGGCGAGTGCCAGCACGGACTCGGTGGCGTACCCCTCGCCGCGCGCCCAGGGTGCGGTGATGTAGCGGACCTCGGCCGCCAGGGTGCGCCAGTCGGTGTTGAGGAGCCGGACGGATCCGACGAGGCGCTGGGTGAGGAACTCGGTGACGGCGAAGACGATGCCGTGGCCCTGGGTGCGCTCGGCGGGGGCGATCCGGCGGACCCACCGTTCGGCGTCGACCTGGGTGTAGGGGTGCGGTGCGTCGACCCAGGCGGTGACGAGTTCGTCGTTCATCATCTCGATGTACGCGGGGACGTCGGCCATGTCGAAGGGGCGCAGCACCAACCGGTCCGTGCTGATGGAGATGGACGGGAAGGTGGTAGTCATGCGCAGCTCCATGCCGAAGACCGTGTAAAGGCACAGCATGCAGCATCGGGGCCGTCCCGCGCATGGCCGGGCCGGGGACGGCGGAGCCCCGCGCACCCGGTGCGGGTGTGCGGGGCCCGGTGAGCGGGTGCCGTGAGCTGTCAGGATGCGACGGGGGTCCCGAAGGCAGGGATGATCGAGCCCTGGTAGGTGTCCTCGATGTACTTCTTGACCTCGTCCGAGTTGAGGAGCTTCGCGAGCTTCTGGACGCGGGCGTCCTTCTCGTGCCCCTCCTTGACGGCCAGGAAGTTGGCGTACGGGTTCTTGTCGGCGCTCTCCAGCGCCAGCGAGTTCTTGCCCGGCTTCAGACCGGCCTCGATGGCGTAGTTGCCGTTGATGACGGCGGCGTCGACGTCGTTCAGGGCGCGGGGCACGGTCGCGGCCTCCAGCTCCTTGAACTCCAGGCCCTTCTTGTCCGTGATGTCGCTGAGCTTGGCACTGGTGCCGACGCCCGCCTTGAGGGTGATCAGGCCGTTGTCGGCGAGGAGCTGGAGGGCGCGGCCCTCGTTGGTGGTGTCGTTGGGCACGGCGACGGTCTGGCCGGCCTTGATGTCCTTGATGTTCGCGGCCTTCTTGGAATAGAGGCCGAGCGGCTCCAGGTGCACGTCGACGACCGGCACGATGTGGGTGCCGTTCTTCTTGTTGAAGTCGTCGAGGTAAGGCTTGTGCTGGAAGAAGTTGGCGTCGACCTGGCCGTTCTCGGTGGCGGTGTTCGGCAGGACGTAGTCCGTGAACTCCTTGATCTCCAGCTTGAGCCCGGCCTTCGGCGCCAGGTTCTTCTTGACGTACTCGAGGATGTCGGCGTGGGGCGTCGGGGACGCGGCGACGACGAGGGCCTTGGAGGTGTCGGCGTCCGCGCCGGTCCCGCCCTTGGCGGCGGGGTCGGAGTCCGTACCGCAGGCGGCGAGGCCCAGGGCGAGGGCGGCGGTCGCTGCGGCCGCAGCGGTGATCTTGATGTTCTTACGCACGAAGAGTGCCTCTTTCGGTGGTGAGGTGGTGCGCCCGGACAAGGAGTTCGGGCTTCTGGGGAGATGAGGTCAGGAGGAGGTGCGGCCCCGGCGGGCCAGCAGGCGTACGGCTCCGTCGCCGATCAGCTGGATCACGGTCACGATGAGGATCAGGAGCGCGACGGTGATGAGCATGAACTGGTTGTCGAAGCGCTGGAATCCGTACGTCACGGCCTTGGAGCCGAGCCCCTCGCCGCCGACCGCTCCGGCCATCGCCGAGTAGCCGATGAGCACGATGACGGTGGTGGTGACCGCGGAGACGAGCGAGGGCAGGGCCTGGGGCAGGAGGACCTTGCGGATGATCGTGGGGATGGACCCGCCCATCGACTGGACCGCCTCGACCAGGCCGTGGTCGACCTCGCGCACCGCCGTCTCGACGAGCCGCGCGAAGAAGGGGATGGCGCCGACGGCGAGCGGCACGATCATGGCGGACGGTCCGATGAAGGTGCCGACGACCCAGGTGGTGAAGGGGATCAGGGCGATCAGCAGGATGATGAACGGCAGCGAGCGGCCGATGTTCACGATCACGCCGACGACCTTGTTGACCACGGTGTTCTGCAGCAGTCCGCCCTTGTCGGTGAGGACGAGCAGAACGCCCAGCGGCAGTCCGCCGGCGACGGTGACAAGAGTGGACCAGAGCACCATGTAGAGGGTGTCGATGGTCCCCTGGGTGAGCAGCGGCTGCATTTCGGACCAGGTCACTTCGCCACCTCCTCGGTGAGCGGTGCGGACACGGGGGCGGGGATGCCGGTGGCGCCGGCGGGCTCGCCGCCGACGATCTCGGCCTGGAGGCCCTGCTCGCGCAGGAAACCGATGGGCACGACGTTCTCCTCGAAGCGGCCGGGCAGCTCGATGCGCATCCGGCCGATCTGCCGGCCGCCGACGGTGTCCATCGCGGCACCGAGGATCGAGATGTCGATGTTGTACGTACGGGAGAGCTGCGAGATCACCGGGCGGGCGGCCGCGTCGCCGTGGAAGGTGACGTCGACGACGGTGCGGCCGGGTCCGGAGGCCGTGCCGCCGACGGGGAACAGCGCGTGGGCCAGCTCGGAGCCGGGGGTGGCCAGCAGCGTGCCGACCGTGCCCGATTCGACGACGCGTCCCCGCCTCATCAGGGCGGCCGAGTCGCAGACGGTCTTGACGACGTCCATCTCGTGGGTGATGAGCAGGACGGTCAGGCCGAGCTCCTGGTTGAGGTCGCGCAGGAGCTGCAGGATGGAGCGGGTGGTCTCGGGGTCCAGGGCGGAGGTCGCCTCGTCGGAGAGGAGCACCTTGGGGTCGCCGGCCAGGGCGCGGGCGATGCCGACGCGCTGCTTCTGACCGCCGGAGAGCTGCCCGGGGTAGGCCTTCGCCTTGTCGGCGAGGCCGACGAGGTCGAGGAGTTCCAGGGCCTTACGGGTGCGTTCACGTCCGGAGACGCCGAGGATCTCCAGGGGCAGTTCGACGTTGTCCCGGACGGTCCGCGAGTCGAGCAGGTTGAAGTGCTGGAAGACCATGCCGATGCGGCTGCGCGCCCGCCTCAGCTCCTGGCCGGCGCGCCGGCCCCGGCCGGCCAGGGCGGTGAGGTCCTGCCCGGCCACCGTCACGGTGCCGGACGTGGGGCGTTCCAGCAGGTTGACGCAGCGGATGAGGGAGGACTTGCCGGCACCGCTCTGTCCGATGACGCCGTAGACCTCTCCTTCGCGGACGTGCAGATCCACGCCGTCCAGGGCGGTGACCTCGCGGCCGCGTGACTGGTAGACCTTCGTGAGGCCCGAAGTGGTGATCACAGGGTTTCCGTCACTGTCGAGTGCGCGGCGCGGTGTCCGCCGGGCACGGGGCATTCGTCTGCTGAGACTGTTCTCAGTGGTCGACCGGTGGGAGTCCCCCCACGGCCGGGCGGCCGGGCGCGGCGCATGCCGGGGCAGGCCCGATCCGCAGGAGTGCGGACGGCGCGTGGCTCAATCTCGCTTCGGGGCGCGAGGATCGGCGGGGGCCCTCAGAACGTGCGCATTCGACACATACAACGAGCACCGGGCGCGGTGATCGCCTCGGTCGCAGGGCTGCGGAAGCTCGTCGTGGTCATGGCCCCAGTAAAACAGACGTGACGTTCCGCCAAGCCCTCCTGTCCGTATAGCGGACACGCCTGGACGTCCGGCCGCCTTCTGCCGGGAGTCCGTCCCACCCCTGTGACCTGCGGCGATACGGAACCGAGCGCTCCGCCTGCCTGGCGCGCCCCGGCACCCGGCTCACGGCGGCTGTGGCCAAGGCCACGATCCCCCGGCACCCGCCGTACGGCCCCGCGCCAGGGGCGCACGCGGCCGTACCCGCGGTCCGTAATACCCTCGGGTCATGCTTGACGCCCTGACGGTCGCGGTCGCCGTGACCGCGCTCGCCCTCGCCGCCTGGTGCGGACTGGCCGCCTACCGGGACCAGCCCACCAAGGACTGGCACTTCATCGGGATGGCGGTCGTCTCCGTGCTGGCACTGGCCCAGCTCGTGGTGGGGATCGTGCAACTCGCCCGGGGCGAGCGGCCGGACCAGGGCATGACGATCTTCATCGCCTATCTGATCGGCTCCTTCGCGGCCGTGCCCGCGGCGGGCTTCCTGTCACTGACGGAGCGGACCCGCTGGGGTTCGGTGACCGTGGCGGCGGGCGCGGTGGTGCTGGCCGTCCTCGAAGTGCGGCTCTACGACATCTGGGGAAAGTGACCGTGACCGACACCGACCGCACCGGGACGTCCGCGGGCCCTCGGACCCGGCCGAAGCAGCAGTTCGAACTCGGCACGGGACCGGGGCGCGTACTGGTCTGGTTCTACGGGGTGTTCACCGTGGCGGCCGCCTCCCGCGCGGTGGTCCAGATGATCCTGGACTTCGGCCGCGCGCCCCTGGCGTACGTGCTGTCCGCCGTCGCCGCCGTCGTGTACGGCTTCATCACGTACTCGCTGGTGCGGGGCGGTGAGAAGGCGCGCAGGGCGGCGCTGGTGTGCTGCGCCGCCGAGCTCGCGGGCGTGCTGGTCGTCGGTACGTGGACCCTGGCGGAGCCGTCCGCGTTCCGCGACGCCACCGTCTGGTCGGACTTCGGCATGGGCTACCTGTTCATCCCGGTGATCCTGCCGGTCACCGGGATGATGTGGCTGCGCCGCGCGCGGAGCGCGTGACTCCCGGCTCCGCCCCGGCTGTTCGCCGTCCGGCGGGTGGCCGCCGTGCGGCGGGCCACCCGGCGGGCGTTCAGGCGCTGGCGACGTACGCCGGCGCGGTGGCGTCCTTCTCGAGCATGACCAGCCGGACACCGTCCTCGCCGGTGGTGTTGCCCACCTGGGCGTATCCGGCCCTGCGGTAGAGCCGCAGGTTGCCCTCGCTGCGCTCGCCCGTGTGCAGCCGGAAGCGCGTGGCCGAACGGCCGTCCGTCAGACCGGACTCCGCGGCGCGCAGCAGGCGGGTGCCGAGTCCGTGCCCCCGGAGGCGGGGGTGCACGCAGAGCTTGCCGATCCTGCCGGTGCCGTCCTTGTCGGTGAACCCGCGTACCGAGCCGACGACTTCGTCGCCGAGCCGGGCGACAAAGACCAGATCGGTGGCGACTTCGTCGCGGACCGAGTCGAAGCTCTGGACGAGCGGGTCGATCCGGTAGTTGCCGTAGAGCTCCGCCTCGCTCTGGAAACAGAGGTACTGGAGCCTGAAGATCTGCTCGGCGTCCTGCGCTGTCGCCGCCGAGATGGTCACGCTCATGCCCATGTGTGCATGCCTCCCGCTCACCTGCTCCGCCGGTTGTCTACCGCTCCATTCCCCTCGGGTCAGGAGCTACAACCTCCGCCGCGAGCATTCTGCGCAGACATCCAAGGCATCGGGAACGCATCGGTCCCAAACTCCCCTGTGACATACCCAACTCCCCTGCGATTTGCCGGTAGGTCGGGTCGTGGGGGGCCAGCATCGCCTCCAGCAGCCGGGGGCATCTCCCGGGCAGCCGTCCCACGGCGGCGCGCAGCGCCCGGCGCTCGTCGGCGCCCAGGGTGATCCGTTCGGGGCAGCCGCTCCAGTCGCCCGGGGGTCCACCGGCGGGGTAGGCGTGCTCGTGACGCGACCTGCGGCGGGCCTCGCGCGCCGCCGCCCGCACGGCGGCGCGGACCCAGCGGGCGGGGTCCCGGGGCGTCCCCCGGCCGGCCGAGCGCTCCAGGAACCGTACCCAGACGGTCTGTTCGAGGTCGGCGGCCTCGATCCCGGCCGCCGCCGCCTCGGCTTCCGCCTCCGCGCGCACCAGGGGGTGCAGGGCGCGGACGGCGGCCCTGCGGGAGGCGTCCGGGGGCCGGGGAACACGTTCAGGAAGTGTCATGCCCCGTGAACGCTCCCCGCGCTGGGCCGGTTGCCGTGCGCGGGGAGCTCCACCCGACCGGGGCATGACGGCCGGGCGGCTGACGCGTGGGCCTGGCGCCTGTCCGACAATTCCCGGCTGCCTCGCGACACCATGCACGGACTCTCGCCGCACCGGGCGCCGAGCCGAGTACATCCAGTACGAGGTTCGACGCCCGGCACGCCTGGAGCACGCACCTGACGCCGCGGGGCGGCACTCCGGGCGACGCGCCTTGTCGGACAGGCTCAGCCCTCGGCGAAGTCGGACGCCGCGAGCAGAGCGGTGTCCGGGTTGTCGGCGAAGACGCCGTCGATACCCGTCCCGAAGTAGGTGCGCAGGGCGCCGAAGGCGTCGCCGTACGCGGTGGGGTCCGTACCGCGCCGGAAGTCCGCCGGCAGGAAGGTGTTCTCGTTGCGCATCGTGTACGGGTGCAGGATCAGGCCGCGGGCGTGCGCGTCGTCCACCAGGGTGGTGGGCGTGGTCAGCCGGCCGGTGCCGTCCCGGGGGATGACCAGGTCGAGCGTCGGGCCGATGCCCTCGGCGAAGGACGCGATCCACGTCAGCCCGGCGGGCTTCACCAGGTCGGCGACGGTGCGCGGGTCACCCGCCTCGACGAAGTCCCACGGCCGCTCCCCCGCCCCGGACAGCAGGACGACACGCGGGGTGGCGACGAGCTCGGCCAGGCGCTGTACGGAGCTCGGCTCGAAGGACTGGAGGATCAGCGGGGAGTGCGCCCGGTGCCGGTTGTGACGGCGCAGCAGCCGCGCGAGCGGCTCCTCCAGCGCCAGCCCGATGCCGCGGAAGTAGGAGGGGTGCTTGGTCTCGACGTACAGCCAGACGGGCTTGCCGCGCCTGCGGCCCTCCTCGTCGGCCCAGCGCAGGACCTCCTCGAAGGTGGGGATCTCCCAGCGTCCGTCGTAGAGGGTGTTCTCCTGGCGGGTTCCGGGGATGCGCTCCTTCGCCCGGAGGGTCTTCAGCTCGGCCAGGGTGAAATCCTCGGTGAACCAGCCGGTGAGCGGAACGCCGTCGATCCTCTTGGTGGTCCTGCGGCTCGCGAACTCGGGGTGCGAGGCGACGTCCGTGGTGGCGGTGATGTCGTTCTCGTGGCGGCAGACGAGGTGTCCGTCCTTGGTCGGCACCAGGTCCTGCTCGACGATGTGCGCGCCCATGTCCAGAGCCAGCCGGTACGAGCCGAGGGTGTGTTCGGGGCGGTAGCCGCTGGCTCCGCGGTGGCCGATGACGGTCGGCACGGGCAGGTCCCGGTACGACCCGTGACCGCCGGCCCGCCCGCCCGCGCCGCGCTCGGCGGCGTCGGCCGTACCGGGCAGCCCGAGGGCCGCCGTGCCGAGGACGGCGGCCCCCAGAAGGCTCCGTCGGCCGGGACTCGTCCGCGCGCGCTCTGTCATGAATGCTCCTCGGGTGGGATGTCTGGCATCGTGTCGAGCGAGGCCCGATCGTAGGCAGCCGTGCCCTCGACGGGGCAGCCCGTGGGCGAACATGGCGGAAACACGCGTCAACACCGCGTATCCGCTCCGTGAACCCGATGTGCGATCAGGCAGTACCCGCGAGTATCGTCCTCACCTGCACAGACCCTTGCGAAACCCGACCCGGCCGGCCCGGCCACGACACCGGAGGATGCGTTGTCCCGACTCACGGTCATCAAGGCAGTGCTCGGACCGATCCTGCGCCTGATGTTCCGCCCGCAGGTGGAAGGCGCCGAGAACATCCCGGGGACGGGGCCGGTGATTCTCGCGGGGAATCACCTGACGTTCATCGACTCGATGATCATGCCGATCTGCTGCGACCGTCCGGTGTTCTACATCGGCAAGGACGAGTACGTCACCGGCAAGGGCCTCAAGGGCCGTCTGATGGCGTGGTTCTTCACGGGGTGCGGCATGATCCCGGTCGACCGGGACGGCGGCCGCGGCGGTGTCGCGGCGCTGATGACGGGCCGCCGGGTGCTGGACGAGGGCAACGCCTTCGCGATCTACCCGGAGGGCACCCGCTCCCCCGACGGCCGGCTCTACCGGGGGCGTACGGGCATCGCGCGGCTGACGCTGATGACGGGCGCGCCGGTCGTGCCGTTCGCCATGATCGGCACGGACAAGTTGCAGCCGGGGGGCGCGGGGCTGCCCCGCCCGGGCAAGGTCACAGTCCGCTTCGGTGAGCCGATGGAGTTCTCCCGTTACGAGGGCATGGACCGCGACCGCTACGTACTGCGGGCGGTGACGGACTCGGTGATGGCCGAGGTGATGCGGCTGTCCGGCCAGGAGTACGTCGACGTCTACGCCACGAAGGCCAAGGCCGCCTGACGGGTACGCCGAAGGGCCCGTACCCGCCGTACGAGGCGGGTACGGGCCCTTCGGCGTACCGCGGTCCGGGCGCGGGGGCGCGCCCCCTCACTCCTCCGGGATGATGCCCTCCTCCAGCTTCTGCCCCCGCAGCAGGTGCCACGCGGCCGTGGCGGTGGCCAGCAGCACCACGGCACCGACGGCCGCGGACACCCGCAGCCCGTTGACGAACGCCTCCTGGGCCGCGAGGACCAGGTCGCCGCCCAGGGGAGCGGGAAGGCGCTGGGCCGTTTCGACGGCGCCGCCGAGCGATTCGTGGGCCGCCTTCGCCGCTGCCGCCGAGACGCCCTCGGGGGTGCCGAACCCCCGGTAGACGCCCGTGACGATGGACCCGAGCAGGGCGATCCCGAGGGCGGCGCCGAGTTCGTAGGCCGTCTCGGAGACCGCGGAGGCGGATCCGGCCTGCTCCTTGGGGACGCTGGAGAGGATCACGTCCGAGGTGACGGTGAAGGCGAATCCCGCGCCGACTCCCACGACCAGGAGCAGCGCCCCGATCAGCGGGTAGCCGGTCTCCTTGTGGATCACGGTGACCACGGCGAGCGCCGCACCGATCGCCGCGAGGCCGCCGGAGACGACCGCGCGCACCGAGTAGCGGCGCGCGACGACCCCCGCCGAGAGACCTGCGGTCACCGCGCCGACGGCCGCCGGGAGCTCAGCAAGGCCGGCCTCCAGCGGTCCGCGCCCCTGGACCAGTTGGAGGAACTGGGAGAGGAAGAAGACGAGCCCGGAGAGCCCCAGGATGGTGAGCAGGTCGGCGAGCACGGCGCCGGAGAAGCCCCGGTGGTGGAAGAGCCGCATGTCCAGGAGCGGGGACGGCAGCCTGAGCTGACGGCGTACGAACCAGACGAGGGCCGCCGTGCCGCAGACGGCCGAGACGGCGACCTCCCAGCCGACGCCGTGCGCGGCGGCCTCCTTGACGGCGTAGACGATGCCGAACATGCCGACGAGGGAGAGCCCCACGCTGGGCAGGTCCCAGGGGCCGGGCGCCGGGTTCTTCGACTCGGGGATCATCTTGATGCCGACGGCGACGAGCACCGCCATCACCGGCAGGTTGATCAGGAAGACCGAGCCCCACCAGAAGTGCTCCAGCAGCAGGCCGCCGACGACCGGTCCGACGGCGGCACCCGCCGAGGCCATCGCGCCCCAGATGCCGACGGCGAGGCTGCGCTCGCGGGGGTCGTGGAAGAGGTTGCGGATCAGGGCCAGCGTGGACGGCATGAGGGTCGCACCCGCCACGCCGAGCAGCGCACGGGCCAGGATCATCATCTCGGGCGTGGTCGCGTACGCGTTGAGCACCGAGACCGCGCCGAAGGCGGTCGCCCCGCTCAGCAGCAGCTTCTTCCGGCCGATGCGGTCACCGAGGCTGCCCATCGAGACGAGGAGTCCGGCGATGACGAAGGAGTAGACGTCGCCGATCCAGAGCAGCTGGGTGCCGGTCGGCTCGAGGTCCTCGCTGAGGAAGGGGGTCGCCAGCCCGAGGACGGTGGCGTCGACGGCCACCAGGAGTACGGCGAGGACGAGGACCGCGAGGGCGATCCACCGCCCGGGATGGTGGAGCCCGTCCGGTGTCTTCGGGTGCTGGTGGGTGCTCGTCACTTCTCCACGCTCCGGCGTGCTCCGCCGAGCAGCAACTCGACGATCATGTAGGGGAAGTCCTGCGCGGCGACCCGTCCGGCCTGAACGGCCCACGCGCCCGTCCCGATGAGGCCGTACAGGGCCTCGGTCAGCCAGGCGGGTGTGAGGTCGATGCGGAACTCACCGCGTTCCTGGCCGCGCCGGAAGAAGGCGGAGACGCGGGCGTCGAGCCGGTTCCACCCCTCGTTGACCTGGTCGCCCTCGAAGAGCTGGTTCTCGGTGACGAGGAAGGACAGCAGTCCGGCGGCGGGTTCGACGGCGGCGACGAGCCGCCGCAGCCCCTCCTCGGCGCTGCCCTCGTCGAGGGCGGCGGCGTCCAGTGCGGCTTCGAACTCGCGGATACCGAGGTCCTCCAACGCCCTCACCAGGGCGTCCCGGCCGGCGAAGTGCCGGTGCAGGGTGGCGCGGCCGATCCCCGCGGCCTTGGCGACCTCGTCCATGGTCGCGGTGGATCTGCGGGTCAGCAGGGCGGCGGCACTGCGCAGCACCTGCTCGCGGTCGAGAGTCATGAGACGAGAGTAACCCGAATGAGACACTAACGTCTCATCGTAGGGCGTCGGCTCTCCGCAGCCCCAGGGCACCACGCGGCCACGAAGCCGCCGCCGCCGCTCGATGTCGACGGCCCGCCCCACCCCGTACGCGGCACCGTCCCACCGCCGGACGCCCCCGGTACACCGACGGCACCTCGTGCGGCAGGCGGGGTGGACGGCGGGGCCGGTGCGGCGGGACCTGGGCGTGCTCGCCGGCCGGGGTGAGGCGGGTCAGCTCCAGGGCAGCGAGGCACGGTGGCGCCAGTACGCCTCCGGCTCCTCGACCAGGGCGTCCAAGCGGTCCAGCCGACCCTCGTCGAGGTCGAGGACGGGGGCGTGCAGATTACCGGCGAGCTGGGTCACCGTGGCCGCTCCGGACAGGACGACGCCCGCCCACGGCTGGTGGAGCACGAACGCCAGGGCGACGGCGTCCGCGTCCAGTCCGGCATCGGCGCCGATCTCCCGCACGACGGCCGGGGCTTCCGCGCCGGCGAGCCGGCCGTTGGCCATGGCCTCCTTGACGATGACGGTGACCCCCGCCTGGTGAGCCTCGGCGAGGGCGGGCGCGGCGGAGGTCTCCAGGGCGTTGTAGGTGGCCTGCACCGTACGGAAGAGGGGTTCACCGTCCACCGTCACGGCGAGGGCGGCCCGGATGGCGTCCGCCTGGCCCGGGCCGCTCGTGGAGACACCGACGGTGGTGCCCTCGGCGGCCAGCGCGGCCAGCCGGGCGTGCAGCTCCTTGTCGCTCAGTGCCGGGCTGTCGGCCGTCACCGAGTGGATCTGGTAGAGGTCGAGCCGGTCGCCGAGCAGCGCGGCGGTCTCGGCGCGCTGGCGCTCGAACATGGCGAGGCTGTGGTCCTTCACCTCGTGCGTCTCGGCGTCGACACGCCAGTCGGCCGTGTAGGCGTATCCCCACTTGCTGCCGATCACGACGTCCGTCACGTCCGGCCGGGCTGTCAGCCAGTCGGCGAGATATTCCTCCGAACGGCCGTAGGAGCGGGCCGCGTCGAAGTAGCGCACCCCCTGCGCGTAGGCCGCTTCCAGCAGTTCGTGGGTGCGGGCCCGCAGCGCGTCCACGCTGCGGTCGGCGGGCAGGTCCCGGTCACGGTGCAGGGTGATGTAGCCGGGCCTGCCGACGGCTGCCAGGCCCAGCCCGATGTGGGCGGTCGGGGTGGTCGCTCGGTTCAGGCGGGCGAAGGGCATCGCGGGCTCCTCTGGGTCGGTTCCCGACGCCTTCCCGAAAAGGCGGCCCGCGACGCCTCCCGGTCACCCGCGCGCGGTAGCCCAAGCGTGCTGCTCCGCCAGGCCGGCCTTCACCTCGGCGAGCTGGACGGCGACGGCCGAGGGAGCCGTGCCGCCGCGGCCGTCCCGCGAGGCGAGGGCGCCCCGCACGTCGAGGACCGTACGGACCTCCGGGGTGAGGTGCTCCGAGATCTTGGCGAACTGCTCGTCCGTCAGCTCGTCGAGCTCGATCCCCTGCTGTTCGCACACCTGCACGCACTCGCCGGCGACCTCGTGCGCGACACGGAACGGGACACCCTGCTTGACCAGCCACTCGGCGATGTCCGTGGCGAGCGAGAAGCCGGCCGGGGCCAGCTCCTCCATGCGCTCCCTGTTGACGGTGAGCGTGGCCATCATCCCGGTGAAGGCGGGCAGCAGGACCTCGAGCTGGTCGCAGGAGTCGAAGACCGGCTCCTTGTCCTCCTGCAGGTCACGGTTGTACGCGAGCGGAAGCGCCTTCAGCGTCGCCATCAGGCCGGTCAGGTTGCCGATGAGGCGGCCGGACTTGCCGCGCGCCAGCTCGGCGATGTCCGGGTTCTTCTTCTGCGGCATGATCGACGAGCCGGTGGAGAAGGCGTCGTGGAGCGTGACGAAGGAGAACTCCTTCGTGTTCCAGATGATGATCTCCTCGGCGATGCGCGAGAGGTTGACGCCGATCATCGCGGTGACGAACGCGAACTCCGCGGCGAAGTCGCGGGACGCGGTGCCGTCGATCGAGTTGGCGGCGGAGCCGTGCTCGAAGCCGAGCTCGGCCGCGACCGCCTGGGGGTCCAGCCCGAGGGACGACCCGGCCAGCGCGCCGGAGCCGTACGGGGAGACCGCCGTACGCTCGTCCCACTGGCGCAGCCGCTCGGCGTCCCGGCCCAGGGCCTGGGCGTGCGCCAGGACGTGATGGGCGAAGAGGACGGGCTGGGCGTGCTGGAGGTGGGTGCGGCCGGGCATGGCCACGTCCGGGTGCGCCTCGGCGAGGCCGACCAGGGCGTCCTGCAGTTCGGCGATCAGCCCGCCGATGATCCGGGCGTGGTCGCGCAGGTACATCCGGAAGAGCGTGGCGATCTGGTCGTTGCGGGAGCGGCCGGCCCGCAGTTTGCCGCCGAGGTCCGGGCCGAGGCGGTCCAGCAGGCCTCGCTCCAGGGCGGTGTGGACGTCCTCGTCCTCGACGGTGCCGGTGAACGAGCCGTCGGCGACATCGGCCTCGAGGGCGTCCAGTCCGGCGATCATGCGCGTCAGCTCGTCCTCGGTGAGCAGACCCGCCGCGCGCAGGGCACGGGCGTGGGCACGGGAGCCCGCGATGTCGTAGGGGGCGAGCCGCCAGTCGAAGTGGACGGAGGCGGACAGCTTGGCCAGGGCCTCGGCCGGGCCGTCGGCGAAGCGGCCACCCCAGAGGCGTACGTCGCTCTTACCGGTGCCGTTGCTCACTGCGGTGCTCCTCGGGGTGCAAGGGATGTGCGTCCGCCTCACGGCGCACTCACGAATAGCATAACTATGCGGCGCACCGTATGTTTTGTCAAAGCTGCCGGCCGGGGCGCGCAGAGGCCGGCCGGAAACAGGAGCTCGTGCGAGCGGCGCCCGGCGCACACCCGCAGCGCGCCCACGCGCGAGAACCGGTCCAGGAGTGCCGAACGCCCGGCCGCGACCCGCCGGCCAGGGGACAATGCGCCCATGGGAAAGACATACGAACGCATCGACGGACGGCTCAGGGCCTTCATCGAGGAGCAGCCCCTGTTCTTCACCGCGACGGCGCCCCTGGACGGCGACGGCACCGTCAATCTCTCCCCGAAGGGGATCAGGGGTTCGTTCGCCGTCCTCGACGAACGGACCGTGGCCTACCTCGACTTCGCCGGCAGTAACGCCGAGACGGTCGCACACCTCCGCGAGAACGGGCGCATCACGCTGATGTGGTGCGCCTTCCAGGGCCCGCCGAACATCGTCCGGGTGCACGGGCGCGGTGAGCCCGTCTTCCGTGACGACCCCCGGTTCCCCGGGTTGCTCGCCCACTTCCCGACGGCCGACCCGGCCGCGCACGGGCTTCGTGCGGTGATCCTCGTGACGGCCGAACTGGTCCGGGACACCTGTGGGTACGCGGTGCCGTTCATGTCCTACGACGAGGAGCGCACCCTGCACGCGGACCGCTTCCGGCGCGAGGACGACGACAGCCTGGGCGCCTACTTCCGGAAGAAGGACCACATCGCGACCAGTATCGACGGGCTGCCGGGTCTGCCGCTGCCGCTGCCCGCGATGCCCGCGCCACCGGCCGCCGGATGAAGGACTGGGCCGTCCGGAGCAGACGGGAGGGCGTCCCGCCGCTGCCCGCCGTACGGTCCGGAGCATGCGCAGACTCGTGGTGACCGCTGCCGTCCTGACGGCGCTGGCCGGTTCCCTCGCGGCGGGGCCCGCCGGCCCTCCGCCGCTGCCCGCCCGGCTGGCCGACACGGGCGGCGGAACGCAGCTGATCACGGCGGAGGCACCCACCACGGGCTCCACCACGGGCCGGCTCCGGTGGTGGGACCGCCGACGGGAAGGGTGGGTGGCCGCCGGTTCGGCCCCGGCACGCTTCGGCGCGAACGGCCTGGCCGAGGGGGCCACCCGCACGCAGGGCACGAACACCACCCCCACCGGCCTGTACGACCTGCCGTACGCCTTCGGCACCGAGCCCGCCCGGCCGGGTACCCGCTACCCCTACCGCCGGGTCGGCGACCGCTCCTGGTGGTGCCAGGACAACGCCTCGCGGGCGTACAACCGCTGGGTGGAACCACGGCCGGACGACTGCCGGGCCGAGGAGTCCGAACACCTCGCCTCGTACGGGACGCAGTACGCCCGCGCGCTCGTGATCGGCTTCAACTACGCGCGGCCGGTGCGCGGCCGGGGCGCCGGGATCTTCCTCCACGTCGACGGCCGGGGCGCGACGGCCGGCTGCGTGTCGGTGCCCGCGGCCGCCATGGAGCGGATCCTGGCCTGGGCCGACCCGGCCCGCCGGCCGCACATCGCGGTCGGGACCCGGTCGGGCCCGACCGCGATCACCCGGTACTGACCGGCGCCGGGCGGCTAGGCCGTGTTGCGAAAGTCCCGTCTGCCCTCCGGGCAGACGACGCCACTTTCGCCACACGGCCTACGAGCCTGTCGGCGCCTCGGAAGCGTGCGTGCCGGACCACGTCCGCTCGATCAGAGGTCACCCGACAGGCCCTCAGACGTCGTTCTGCGCCAGCCGCAGCAGATGGTCGGCCAGCGCCTGCCCGCCGGCCGGGTCACGGCTGATGAGCATCAGCGTGTCGTCGCCCGCGATCGTGCCGAGGATCGCCTGGAGTTCGGCCTGGTCGATGGCGGAAGCGAGGAACTGGGCGGCGCCCGGCGGGGTGCGCAGCACCACGAGGTTGGCCGAGGCCTCCGCGGAGATCAGCAGCTCCGCGGAGAGCCGGCGCATCCGTTCCTCCTTCGCCGACCCGCCGAGCGGCGCCTGCGGGGTGCGGAAACCGCCCTCGCTGGGCACCGCGTAGATCAGCTCGCCGCCGGTGTTGCGGATCTTCACCGCGCCGAGTTCGTCGAGGTCGCGGGAGAGGGTCGCCTGGGTGACGCTCAGCCCGTCGTCGGCGAGGAGCCTGGCGAGCTGGCTCTGCGACCGCACCGGCTGCCGGTTCAGGATGTCCACGATCCTGCGGTGGCGCGCCGTGCGGGTCTGCGGCACCGACGGCCCGCCGTGGTCGGTCTCGTGCGCCTCGTTCATCGTCGTGGCCTCATTCTCCGGTTCGTCCGTCCCCGTAAGCCGCGTCGAGGGCTCCCGGAAGGACCCGCAGGAACGCGTCCGCCTCCGCGTCACCGATGATCAGCGGCGGCATGAGCCGGACGACATCGGGGGCGGGCGCGTTGACCAGGAGTCCGGCTCCCTGAGCCGCCTGCTGCACCTGCGGTGCGAGGGGTCCGGTGAGCACGATACCCAGCAGCAGTCCGGAGCCGCGGACGTGGGAGACCAGGGGGTGCCCGAGGCCCTCGACGCCGTTCCTGATCTTCTCGCCGATCCGCTTCACCCGGTCCAGGGCGCCGTCGGCGGCGAGGGTGTCCAGGACGGCGAGCCCGGCGGCGCAGGCGACGGGGTTGCCGCCGAACGTCGTACCGTGCTGCCCCGGCTTCAGCAGGTCGGCCGCCGCACCGAACGCGACGGTGGCGCCGATGGGCAGTCCGCCGCCGAGACCCTTGGCGAGCGTGACGACGTCCGGCTCGACCCCTTGGTGGGCCTGGTGCTCGAACCAGTGGCCGCAGCGCCCGATCCCGGTCTGGACCTCGTCCAGGACGAGCAGGGTGCCGGTGGCACGGGTGATCTCCCGGGCGGCCTCCAGGTAGCCCTTCGGCGGGACGACGACGCCGTTCTCACCCTGCACGGGCTCGATGACCAGGAGGGCGGTATCGGTCGTGACCGCGGCCCGGAGGGCCTCGGTGTCGCCGTACGGCACGTGCGTGACGTCGCCGGGCAGTGGCAGGAACGCCTCGCGCTTCGCGGGCTGGCCCGTCAGGGCGAGGGCGCCCATGGTCCGGCCGTGGAAACCGCCGTCCGTGGCGACCATGTGCGTGCGCCCGGTCAGCCGGCCGATCTTGAACGCGGCTTCGTTGGCCTCGGCGCCGGAGTTGCAGAAGTAGACCCTGCCCTTCCGGCCGAAGAGCTGGAGGAGCCGTTCGGCGAGCGCGATGGGCGGCTCGGCGGTGTAGAGGTTGGAGACATGGCCGAGGGAGGCGATCTGTGTGGCGACGGCCTCGACCACGGCGGGGTGGGCGTGACCGAGCGCGTTGACCGCGATACCGCCGACGAAGTCGAGGTACTCGGTGCCCTCCGCGTCCCACACGCGGGCGCCCGCGCCGCGTACCAGGGGAAGCTGCGGGGTGCCGTAGTTGTCCATCAGCGCGCCCTGCCAGCGCCGGGTGAACCCCTCGTTGCTCATGACTCCCCCTCGGCGTCGTCCGCGGTGGCGGGTGCCGGGTCGGGCACGACCATCGTGCCGATCCCCTCGTCGGTGAAGATCTCCAGCAGGATCGAGTGCTGGACGCGGCCGTCGATGACCCGGGCGGTCTCGACGCCGTTGCGGACGGCGTGCAGACACCCCTGCATCTTGGGCACCATGCCGCTGGAGAGGTCGGGCAGAAGCTTCTCCAGCTCGGTGGCGGTGAGGCGGCTGATCACGTCGTCGCTGTTCGGCCAGTCCTCGTACAGGCCCTCCACGTCGGTGAGGACCATCAGCGTCTCGGCGTTCAGCGCGGCGGCGAGGGCGGCGGCCGCGGTGTCGGCGTTGACGTTGTAGACGTGGTTGTCCTCGGCGGAGCGGGCGATGGAGGAGACGACCGGGATCCGGCCGTCGTCCAGCAGGGCCTGGATGGCTCCGGTGTCGATCGAGGTGATCTCCCCGACCCGGCCGATGTCGACGGACTCGCCGTCGATCACCGGGCGGTGCTGGGTGGCGGTGATGGTGTGGGCGTCCTCGCCCGTCATGCCGACGGCGAGCGGACCGTGCTGGTTCAGCAGGCCGACGAGTTCACGCTGCACCTGGCCCGCCAGCACCATGCGGACGACGTCCATGGCCTCCGGTGTGGTGACGCGCAGCCCCGCCTTGAACTCGCTGACGAGACCCTGCTTGTCGAGCTGGGCACTGATCTGCGGGCCTCCGCCGTGCACGACGACGGGCTTCAGGCCGGCGTGCCGCAGGAAGACCACGTCTTGGGCGAAGGCGGCCTTCAGCTCCTCGTCGATCATGGCGTTGCCGCCGAACTTGATGACGACGGTCCTGCCGTTGTGGCGGGTCAGCCAGGGCAGCGCCTCGATGAGGATCTGGGCCTTGGGCAGCGCGGTGTGCTTCCTCGCCGCGCTCATGAGCTGTACGCGCTGTTCTCGTGGACGTACTCGGCGGTGAGGTCGTTGGCCCAGATGACGGCCGATTCCGTCCCCGCCGCGAGGTCGGCGGTGATCCTGACCTCGCGGTAGCGCATGTCGACCAGGTCGCGGTCCTCGCCGACGCTGCCGTTCCTGCACACCCAGACGTCGTTGATGACGACGTTGAGCCGGTCGGGTTCGAAGGCGGCCTTCGTGGTGCCGATCGCGGAGAGGACCCGGCCCCAGTTGGGGTCCTCACCGTGGATGGCGCACTTGAGGAGGTTGTTGCGCGCGATGCTCCGACCGACCTCGACGGCGTCGTCCTCGGTGGCCGCGTTGACGACCTCGATCCGGATGTCCTTGGAGGCCCCCTCGGCGTCACCGATCAGCTGTCGGGCCAGGTCGGCGCAGACGCTGTGCACGGCCCGGCCGAACTCGGCCTCGCCGGGGGTGATTCCGCTGGCCCCGGAGGCGAGCAGCAGCACGGTGTCGTTGGTGGACATGCAGCCGTCGGAGTCGACCCGGTCGAAGGTGGTGCGGGTGGCGGCGCGCAGCGCGGTGTCGAGAGTGGGCGCGTCGACGTCGGCATCGGTGGTGAGGACGACCAGCATCGTGGCGAGGCCCGGGGCGAGCATGCCGGCACCCTTGGCCATGCCGCCGACGGTCCATCCCCCACCGTCGGCCACGGCCGTCTTGTGGACCGTGTCGGTGGTCTTGATCGCGAGGGCGGCCTTCTCGCCACCGTGCTCGCTCAGGGCCGCGGCGGCCTTCTCGATGCCGGGCAGCAGCTTGTCCATGGGCAGGAGCACGCCGATCAGCCCGGTGGAGGCGACCGCGATCTCGCCGGCGCTGTGGCCGGTGAGGACCTCGGCGGCCTTCTCGGCCGTGGCGTGCGTGTCCTGGAAACCCTGAGGACCCGTGCAGGCGTTGGCGCCACCGGAGTTGAGGACGACGGCGGTGACCTCGCCCCCCTTGAGCACCTGCTCCGTCCACAGGACGGGTGCGGCCTTGACGCGGTTGGAGGTGAAGACGCCGGCCGCGGCGCGGCGGGGCCCGTCGTTGACCACGAGGGCCAGGTCCGGGTTACCGCTCTCCTTGATTCCGGCGGCGATGCCCGCCGCCGTGAATCCCTTGGCTGCCGTGACGCTCACGGTGCGACTCCGATCGTGGAAAGACCTGTGTCCTCGGGAAGCCCGAGGGCGATGTTCATGCTCTGCAGGGCGCCTCCGGCGGTGCCCTTGGCGAGGTTGTCGATGGCGCTGATCACCACGATCCGGCGGGCCGCCTCGTCGTACGCGACCTGGACCTGGACGGCGTTGGACCCGTACACGGCCGCGGTCGCGGGCCACTGCCCCTGGGGCAGCAGGTCGACGAACGGCTCGTCCGCGAACGCCTTCTCGTAGACCGCGCGCAGCACCCCGGCGTCCACTCCGGGCCTCGCCTTCACGTTGCAGGTGGCGAGGATGCCGCGCGGCATGGGCGCCAGGGTCGGCGTGAAGGAGACCGTGACGGGCTCACCGGCCGCGGCGCTGAGGTTCTGGATCATCTCTGGGGTGTGCCGGTGCACTCCCCCGACGCCGTACGGGGACATGTTGCCCATCACCTCGGAGCCGAGCAGGTGCGGCTTGGCCGCCTTGCCCGCGCCGGACGTACCGGAGGCGGCGACGACGACGGCGTCGGGTTCGGCGAGGCCGGCGGCGTACGCCGGGAACAGCGCGAGCGAGACGGCGGTCGGGTAGCAGCCGGGCACGGCGATGCGCTTGCAGCCCTCCAGGGCCGCGCGGGCCCCGGGTAGTTCGGGCAGGCCGTAGGGCCAGGTGCCGGCGTGCGGCGAGCCGTAGAACCTCTCCCAGTCGGCGGCGTCCGCCAGCCGGAAGTCGGCGCCCATGTCGACGACGAGCACCTCGTCACCGAGCTGCTCGGCGACGGCGGCGGACTGCCCGTGCGGCAGGGCGAGGAAGACGACGTCGTGCCCGGCGAGCACCTCGGCCGTGGTCGGCAGCAGCACCCGATCCGCGAGCGGCCTCAGGTGCGGCTGCACCGCGCCGAGTTCCTGGCCCGCGTTGGAGTGGGCGGTGAGCGCGCCGATCTCGACGAGGGGGTGCGTCAGCAGCAGACGCAGCAGCTCCCCGCCCGCGTATCCGCTCGCTCCGGCCACGGCCGCTCGTACCACCATCGAAACCTCCTCGTCGATGGCATGACTATACGCAGCTACGCACTTTTATGCAAAGACTCGGGTTCCGGGGCACCCGGGTACGACTGCGCGCCGACCCGGCCCACGAGCGCTCGACCGGCTCGACCGGCTCGGTGAGAGCCGCGGCCGCAGACCGGGCGGAGGCCCGCCCTGCCCACCCGCGCGGATGCTGCGGGACGGGGCGGCGGCGCCGACCGGCCCCCTGTCGGTGGGCGGGGCTACCGTGCGTGGAAACGGCCCGGCGCGAGCAGGAGATGATCATGACCACATTGGACAACCGGCCGAACACCGCCCTCCTGGTCGTCGACGTGCAGAAGGGCGTCGTCGAGGAGGGCCACCGGCGCGACGCGGTCGTCTCGAACATCGCCGGCCTCGTCGAGCGGGCGCGGCAGGAGCGGATCCCGGTGATCTGGGTCCGGCACTCCGACGAGGAACTCACTCGGGGGAGCGACGACTGGCGGATCGTGCCGGAGCTCACTCCCGTGGACGCCGAGCCGCTCGTCGAGAAGAGCTACGGCGACTCCTTCGAGGACACCACTCTGGAGACCGTGCTCTCGGAACTCGGTGTCGGACGGCTCGTCGTCGTCGGCGCGGAGACGGACGCCTGCATCCGCTCGACCCTGCACGGTGCGTTCACCAGGGGGTACGACGCGACCCTGGTCAGCGACGCCCACACGACGGGCGACAGAACGGCATGGGGCGCGCCGCCGCCGGACCAGGTCATCGCGCACACGAACCTGTACTGGACGTACCAGACGGCTCCGGGACGGACGGCTGAGGCGGTCGCGAGCGCGGACGTCGTCCTCGGCGGCGCCTCCTGACGCCCCGCGTCGCGCCCGTCGGCGGCCACGACGCACACCCGGGGCCGGCCGGATCGCGCACCGGTCCGCCCGGCCACCCGGCCACCCGGCCGCCCGGGCCGGCGGGCCGGTTGCGGACCCCGCGCGGGTCACAGGTGGCAGAGTGGTGGGGTGAGGCCTTCGGGCTGCGGACCGTGCCGGGAACAGCGCGGAACCCCGCCCGGACCTACGCGACACAGAGCTCGCGCGGGGCGAACGCGGGCACGGGCCCCCGGAGGGAATGAGCGGCGATGAGTGACATCGCGGACGAGATCTACCGCGTCCACCGGGAGACCGGCGAGCGGCGTGGGGCCGCCGGCCCGGTTCGCACCGTGCTGGCGCGGCGCGTCTTCGACGCGGAGGTCGCCGAGGTCTGGGACGCGGTGACCTCTCCCGAGCGGCTGCGCACGTGGTTCCTCCCGGTGGACGGGGATCTCCGGGCCGGTGGGCGGTACCGGATCGAGGGGAGCGCCGAGGGCGAGATCCTGGCGTGCGTGGCGCCGGAGCGGCTGCGGGTCAGCTGGCTGGCCGGGCCTGACCCCGGGTTCAGCGAGGTGGAACTGCGGCTGGCGCCGGACGGCGCAGGCCGCACGGTCCTCGAACTCGAGCATGCCTCCGAGGTGCCCGAGGAATTCTGGCGGCAGTTCGGCCCCGGGGCGGCCGGGGTCGGCTGGGACCTGATGCTCCTGGGGCTCAGCAGGCACCTCTCCGGCGCCGCGAGCGACGTGGAGGCGGGGGCGGACTGGCCGGCCTCCCCCGAGGCGAAGGATTTCGTGACGCTCTCGGGAGAGGCGTGGGGTGCCGCGTACGCCGCGTCGGGTGCGGACGCGGAGGTCGTGGCGGCCACCACGGCGGCGACGATCGGCTTCTACACGCAGACGTGAGCGCCTGCGTTCCCCGGGTCACGTCTGCGGGGAACGGTATGCCCCGTACCGACCACGGCTGTCGTACGGGCGGAGGGGCGCATGGCGGCGGCTGACCCGGCATCGATGGTCGTGCGGATGACCGGCGGTCCGGCAACCGGCGCAGGCACCGGGGCGGGAGCGGGGCGGGCGCTCGCTGTGAGGGGTCGCACGGGAGGCCCGACCTCTGCCGGGAGGGATCCTCTCCGCGAAGGTCGCAGGCCCCTGTCCGGTCGGCCGCGGCCGCCGCCCGGTCCGTCCTCCGCTCAGGGCGTACACCTCCGGGGGACAGCCGTCCCGCACGGGCCGTGCGGGACGGCCGGCACAGCTCACCGTCCCCGGAGGACGCGGGTCAGGAGCGGCGTCCGGAGTCCTGAGCACGGGCCGCGTCGCGCTCCTTGATCCGCGCGGCCTCCTTGCGGACATCGGCCTGGGTGGCGCGCTCCTTCTGGAGCCACTCCGGGCTTTCCTTCTTCAGTTCGTCGATCTGCTCGGTCGTGAGCGGCTCCGTGACCCCGCCGCGGGCGAGCCCGGCGATGGAGACGCCCAGCTTCGAGGCGACCACGGGCCGGGGGTGCGGGCCGTTGCGGCGCAGTTCCTGCAGCCACTCGGGCGGGTCGGACTGCAGCGCGTTCAGCTCGGCGCGCGAGACGACGCCTTCCTGGAACTCGGCGGGGGTGGCTTCGAGGTACACACCCAGCTTCTTCGCCGCGGTGGCGGGCTTCATCGTCTGGGTGGTCTGGTGCGACGTCATGAAGCCCAGGGTATCCACCACGTACGACGCCTCCGACCACGGCCGGTAACCTGGCGGGGTGACAGGCTCGGAAGTACCCCCTTCGTTCCGGCTCGCCTACGTCCCGGGCGTGACCCCGACCAAGTGGGTGCGAATCTGGAACGAGCGACTGCCCGGCACCCCTCTGACCCTCGTCGGCGTGCCCGCCGCGGAGGCGGCCGGTCTGCTGCGTGACGGCGGCGCCGACGCCGGTTTCGTGCGGCTGCCCGTCGACCGGACGGATCTCAGCGCCATCCCGCTGTACACCGAGACGACCGTGGTCGTGATCCCCAAGGACCACGTCGCCACGGCCGTCGAGGAGATGTCGGCCGAGGACCTCGCCGAGGAGGTCGTGCTGCACCCCCTCGACGACAGCCTCGACTGGGAGCACCCGCCCGGCCTGCCCGCCTTCGAACGGCCCGCCACGACGGCGGACGCCGTCGAGCTGGTCGCGGCGGGGGTGGGACTGCTCGTCGTCCCGCAGTCGCTGGCCCGTCTGCACCACCGCAAGGACCTCACCTACCGGCCCCTGACAGGCGCCCCCGAGTCGCGGATCGCGCTGTCGTGGCCGGAGGAGCGGACAACCGACCTGGTGGAGGAGTTCATCGGGATCGTCCGCGGCCGTACCGTCAACAGCACCCGGGGCCGGCCGCCGACGCCTCCGCAGCCCAGGAGCAAGGCCAAGGCCGCTGACAAGAAGAGCGGTACCCCCCGCAAACCGGCGGCGGGCCAGACCTCCCGCGGCGGCTCGGGCGGCGCGAAGAGCCCCAGGAGCGGCGCGAAGAACACCAAAGGCGGCGCGAAGCGCGGAAAGCCCCGCCGCCGCCCGTAGCGGGCCGGGCGAACGGGCCCGCAGGGACCGGCCGCGGGCTGCCGTGCGCACCGGCCGGTCGGCCCGCCGATGCCTCCGGCCGGGTACCGCACGGGCTCATAGGGCCCCGTACACCGCCTCGACCAGTGCCATCTTGCGCGGGTCGTCCGCGATGTGCGGGCCCATGCGGTTCATGACGTATCCGAGCGCGAGGCCGGCCTCCGGGTCGGCGAGCCCGCAGGAACCGCCGGCGCCGTCGTGCCCCACGGCGCGCGGGTTGGGGCCGTACGAGGCGTGGGGACCGCTCAGCCAGAGCCCGAGGCCCAGCTCGGTGTCGTGGGTGAAGCCGGTGCCCAGCACCAGGTCCCGGCAGCTGCCCTGCCCCTCGCGGACCCGTTCCGCGGCCTCTTCGGAGAGGACGCGCCGGCCGTCCAGGCTGCCGCGTCCGGCGACGATGCCGTAGAGGGCGGCGACCGCGCGGGCGGTGCCGTGGCCGTTCGCGGCGGGGATCTCGGCGGCCCGCCACGCGGGGGTGCTGGCAGCGGCGGTCCCGGTCGCGGGGTTGAGCAGGGAGGCGATGGCCACCGGCTCCATCCGGGCGAAGATCGTGGCCTGGGTACGGGCGACGGTGCCGGGCCGGACGAGTTCGGCGACCCGGCCGGCGTGCTCCTCCGGGAGGCCGACGGTGAAGTCGATGCCGAGCGGTCCGGTGATCTCCTGCCGCAGGAACTCGCCGGGCAGCAGGCCGGTGATCCGGCGGACGACCTCGCCGATCAGGAACCCGAAGGAGATGGCGTGGTATCCGGAGCGGGTGCCGGGCTCCCACCAGGGTTCGGTCGCCGCGAGGCGGGCCGTGGTCAGCTCCCAGTCGTAGAGCTCGGCCAGCGTGTGCGCCCGGCGCAGTCCCGCGACGCCCGACCGGTGCGAGAGCAGGTGGCGTACGCGGACGGACTCCTTGCCGGCGGCGGCGAACTCGGGCCAGTACGCCGAGACGGGGGCGTCCAGGTCCAGGAGGCCCCGGTCGGCGAGGATGTGTGCGCACAGCGCGGTCGGGCCCTTGGTCGTGGACCAGACGTTGACCACGGTGTCCCGCTCCCATGGGCGGGTACGCGCGCTGTCGGCCCAGCCGCCCCAGAGGTCCACCACCGGTGAGCCGTCGAGGAGGACGGTGACGGCAGCGCCCAGTTCGTCGCGTTCGGCGAAGTTCGCCGCGAACGCGTCGCGCACGGCGGCGAAGCGGTCGTCGCAGAAGCCGTGGATCTGCGGCACGTCTCTCTCCTCGGCTCGGGGACTGCACCGTACCGGCTGGTCGGATCGGCGGGAAGGCGTCGCGCGCGGAACCCCTCGGCAGGGCCCCTTCCCGGTCAGCCGGCGAACGCCCGGAGGCTGAGGCTCCAGCGGCCGGGAAGACCGGTGAGGGTCAGGGTGGAGAGGGGACGGACGTCCACACGCCAGTACACCGACGGCGGGACCTGCAGCGCGTGGACGAGGGCGGCGCGGATCACGGCGGGTTCGGCGACGGCGACGACGGAGCCCCCGAGGGCCGGCCGGGTGTCGAGCCAGTCCCCTATCCGGGAGATGAAGGCCAGCAGCGGTTCGCCGCCGTGCGGGGCGGAGCGGGGGTCGGCGAGCCAGGCGTCGACGGAGGCCGGTTCGCGGGCGGCCACCTCCGCCAGGGTCAGGCCCCGCCACCGCCCCATGTCGCAGTCGCGCAGGGCGGGCTGGGTGAGCGGGGCGAAGCCCAGGGCGTCCCCGGTGGCACGGCTGCGCGGGGTGGGTGAGCAGTAGCGCAGTTCGGCGGCGCCCAGAGGCACCAGGGCGTGCGCGACGAACTGCACCTCGCGCCGGCCGGTGGGGTCGAGCGGCCGGTCGTCGTCGAATCGTTCGGCGAGGAGGGCTGAGCTGCGTGCTGCGGCGACGAGCGAGACCCTGACACTCATGGGCGCGATCGTGGAACCGAACGCCGCCCCGGTCAAGAGGGCGGCCGGGCGGCGTGTACGACTGTCCGGATCCGGACCCCGGCGGGTGCCCCTCCGGTCGAGCCCCCGCCGGCCCCCCACGCTTCCGGCGCCCCGACATCGCACGCGGAACCTCGTCCGCCGTCCGGGCGCCGGTCACCCCACGGACTCTCAGTCGATGTGGAGGGCCATCCACATGTCCGGTTCGGCGAGCGGGGCGAACCCTGTGCCCGCGTAGACCCCGTGGGCGTCCTTCGTCGCGAGGACCAGCCGGCGGACCCCCAGGGGGGCGAGGTGGTCGCGTACGGCGGTGACGAGCCGGGTGCCCAGGCCCTGCCCCCGGGCGGCACGGTCGACGTACACGTCGCAGAGCCAGGCGAAGGTGGCGTGATCCGTCACCGCCCGGGCGTACGCGGCCTGTTCGCCCGTCGCGAGGTCGTACGCACCGAAGTTGAGCGAACCGGCGATCGCCCGGTCCTGATGCTCGCGGGTGCGGCCGGACGCCCAGTAGGAGTCCGTGGAGAGCCAGTGGTGGATGCGGGCCGCGTCCAGACGGGCCGGGTCCGGGGAGATCTCGTACCGCTGTGCGGGAGTGCGGGTGTCGGTCATGGGCGGGAGGCTATCGCCCGGCCGCCGGCAGTTCGTCCCAGGCGGTGCGCAGCCTGCGTACGCCCTCGGCGATCTCGGCGGGCCCGGAGACGGCCGCGAAGCTCAACCGCAGGTGTCCCGCCGGGGGTTCGGCGCAGTGGTACGGGCTACCGGGGGCGACGGCGACGCCGGCCCGCAGGGCGGCCGAGACCAGGGCCGGCTCCTCGGCCCCCGGCCCGGGGAGCCGGAGCCAGACGCTGCCGCCGCCGGACGGCACGTACGCCAGGGTGAGTTCGGGCAGCCGGGTGCGTACGGCTGCGGTCATCGCGGTGCGACGGGTGCCGAGTTCGGCGGCCACGGCCCGCAGATGGCGCTCCCAGGCCGGGGAGCCGACGAGTTCGAGTGCGGCCTCCTGGAGTGGCCGCGGCACGAAGAAGCTGTCCACGACCTGGATGGCGCGCAGCCGTTCGCGGACGGGCCCGCGGGCGGCCAGCGCGCCGACGCGGAGGCTGGGGGAGGTGATCTTGGTGAGGGAGCGCACATGGATCACGACGCCGTCCGGGTCGTGGGCGGCCAGAGGTTCGGGCAGGGGTCCGGCGTCGTCGTGGACGAGGTGGCGGGCGAAGTCGTCCTCGACGACGAAGGCGCCCACCTGCCGGGCGGCCCGCACGACGCGTTCGCGCCGCTCGGCGGCGAGCGTGACGCCCGTCGGGTTCTGGAAGAGCGGCTGGCAGACGAAGACCTTGGCCCCGGTGGCGCGGAACGCGGCCTCCAGCAGGTCGGGACGGACCCCGTCGGCGTCCATCGGCACGGGTACGGGCCGCAGGCCGGTGGCGCGGGCGGCGGCCAGCATGCCCGGGTAGGTGGGTGATTCGACGAGGACGGGGGCGCCGGGCGGGGCGAGCGCGCGCAGCGCCGTGGCCAGGGCGCTCTGCCCGCCCGCCGTGACCAGGACGTCGGAGCCGGTGAGGGAGCCGCCGATCTCCCGGGCGAACCAGGCGCGCAGTTCGGGCAGGCCGCAGGTGGGCGGCCTGCCCCACGCGCCCGGCCGGCGGCCGGCTCGGGCGAGGGCGGAGGCCAGGGCCCGCTCGGGCTGGAGGCCGGGGTGGAGGTAGCCGCCGTTGAACTCGATGACGCCCGGCGGGGGTGCGGCCAGCGTGACGAGGACACCCGAGGCGTCCACGGTGCGCGGCACGACCTCGGGTCCGGTGTCGCTGCTGAGCGACACCTCCTGCCAGGAGGTGTCCCCCGGATCGGGGAGGGCGGTGCGCGCCTCGGCCCGGAAAGCCCCGGCGCCGGGCCGGGTGACGACCAGTCCTTCGGCGGCGAGCTGGGCGATGGCCCGGGAGACGGTCACGGGGCTGACGCCGAAGCGCTGGACGAGTGCGCGGCTGGACGGCAGCTTCCCACCGGGTGAGTAGCGGTTCAGTTCCCCCTTGAGGGAAGTAGCCAATTCGGAGGCGCTGCTACGCTCGTGCATGACAGCACAGGATAGCGCTACTGCACACACGGCGATAGCGGTCGAGGAAGCCCCCCGGATACCGGGGCGCACCGGTGGCGGCGTACTGCTCGCCGGTCTCGGCGTCGTCGCCTTCTCCCTGACCTTCCCGTCCACCGTGTGGGGTCTGGAGAGCTTCGGCCCCTGGTCCCTCGTCGCGCTGCGCAGCCTGCTCGCCGCCCTGATCGCGGGCTGCGCCCTGCTGGCGGGCCGGGTGCCGCTGCCCGCCCGCCGCCACTGGGGCGGCCTCGCCGTGGTGGCGGGCGGCGTGGTGGTGGGATTCCCGCTGCTGACCACGCTGGCGCTGCAGACCTCGACCAGTTCGCACGCCGCCGTGGTGGTGGGCCTCCTGCCGCTGACGACAGCGCTCCTGGCGGCCGCGCGCACCGGCTCGCGCCCGCCGCGCGCCTTCTGGGCGGCCGCCCTGGCCGGGGCCGCCGTGGTCATCGCCTTCACGGTCCAGCAGAGCGGCGGGGCGCTGACCGGCGGCGACGTGTACCTGTTCGGTGCGCTGCTGGTCTGCGCGGCCGGCTACACCGAGGGCGGCAGGCTGGCCCGGGTGATGCCGGGCTGGCAGGTGATCGGCTGGGCCCTCGTCCTCTGCCTGCCGCTCGCGGTGGCCGGGGCCGCGGTGGCCCTGCCCTTCGAACCGGTGCACCTCACCCCGCGCGGAGTCGCCGGACTGGTCTGGGTGGCCGCCGGATCGACCTTCCTGGGTCTGTACGCGTGGTACCGGGGCATGGCGGAGATCGGCGTCCCGCGCGCCAGCCAGCTGCAGCTGGCACAGCCGCTGCTCACCCTGGCCTGGTCCTTCCTCGCACTCGGCGAGGAGGTGTCCGCGGCGGCCCCGGTGGCGGCCGTGGCCGTCCTGCTCTGCATCGCGGCCACCCAGCGAACGGGCGGCCGGGGGTCAGGCCGCCCGGGAGGCGGCGACGCCGCGCAGCCATAGACTTGTCGATATACGGACCGCCACCCGTGAGGAGGTCACTCCCGATGGAGGCACACACGGGCGACAGGCTGCTGATGCACGGCAGGACCGTGGGTCAGCACGACCGGGTCGCAGAGATCATCGAAGTACTCGGCGAGGGGGGCAGCCCTCCGTACCGTCTGCGCTACGAGGACGGGCACGAGTCGATCAGGTCCCCCGGCCCCGACAGCGTCGTCCAGCACCCCACGCCCGAGAAACGGGACGCGTAGCACGCGGGTGCGCCGCGAGCCCCGGGCCCGCGGCGCACCCGTCCGCTCACCGCGGGGTGCGGACCCGTGCCCCGTAGTGGTCGGCCACCACGCGGGCCATGGCCCCGACGGGGTCGCTCTTCACCTGCTTCGCCGAGAAGAACACGTGACCGCCCACCTCCGGGTGGTCCGCGTCCAGGTCGAGGTGGCGGGAGAGTTCGCCCGGGTCCTGCCAGGCGGCGGGCTGGGCGGGGTCGCCGGCCTTGTAGAGCGCCTCGCCGATGTAGAGGTCGACGCCGGTGCCCCGGACGGTCTCGGCCCACCACGGCACGAGCTTGGCGTAGTCGGCCGACGCGAGGCCGATGTGCCAGTAGAGCTGGGGACAGATGTAGTCCACCCACCCCTGCTTGACCCACTTACGGGTGTCGGCGTACACGTCGTCGTAGGTCTGTACGCCCGCACGGGTGTCGGAGCCCAGCGGGTCGGTCGCCTTGTTGCGCCACACGCCGGAAGGGCTGATACCGAAGCGGACACCGCTTCTGGTGTCCTTGATCCGTCCGGCCGTCTCGCGCACCAGGCGGTCGATGTTGTCACGGCGCCAGGACGCCTTGTCCGCGAAGCCGGCACCGTGGAGTGCGTACGTGTCGTCGTCGTCGAAGTCCTGGCCCGCGACCGGGTAGGGGTAGAAGTAGTCGTCCCAGTGGACCGCGTCCACCGGGTAGCGGCTCACCGCGTCGAGCATCGCGTTCTGGACGAACGCCCGGACCTCGGGGAGCCCCGGGTTGTAGTAGAGCTTCCCGCCGTAGGGCACCACCCATTCCGGGTGCCGCCTGGCGGGGTGCGTGGCGACCAGCCGCGAGGGATCGGTGTGGTTCGCCACCCGGTACGGGTTGAACCAGGCGTGCAGCTCCAGCCCACGGGCGTGCGCCTCGCGCACCGCCGTGCCCAGCGGGTCCCAGCCCGGATCCTTGCCCTGTACACCCGTGAGGTACTGCGACCACGGTTCGTACGGCGAGGGCCAGAGCGCGTCCGCGGTGGGCCGGACCTGGAGGACGACGGCGTTCAGCCGCAGCTCGACCGCGCGGTCCAGATGGGCGGTCAGCTCGGCCTGCTGGGCGGCGGCCGTCAGGCCGGTCCGCGAGGGCCAGTCCACGTTGGCCACGGTGGAGATCCATACGCCCCGCAGCTCCGCCGGCGCCGCCCGCCGCCGCCCTGGCACCGCGCCGGGACCCGGCACGGGCAGGGCGGCGCCCGGCCGGGGCACGGCGACGGCGTCGCCCGCCGTCACCACTGCGGCCAGCATCCCCGCCGCGCTCATCACAAAAGACCTCCGGCCACAACGCCGCATCGATCGCGCCTTTCGTCTCACTGTGTCCACGTCCGTCCGTTCCGGCCGCCCCGCGTGACACGGATCATGCCCACCACCGCCCCGCGACCCGCAGACCACGGAGGCCGGATCGCGGAGTAACGTCGTGGGGTCGAGGCGGGCCCCGGAATCAGACGGATACTGCCGCACGGAGATCAGCGAAAGGCACGAGGTGACGGACTCTATGGCCGACATTGCACGCGTCGGAGTGGTGGGCTGTGGCCAAATGGGCGCAGGCATCGCGGAGGTGTGCGCCCGCAGCGGTCTCGAGGTCATGGTGGCCGAGACCACCGGCGAGGCGCTGGAGATAGGGCGTACCCGCCTGCACAACTCCCTCTCGAAGGCCGCCGAACGCGGCAAGATCACCGAGGAGGAGCGGGACGGGACACTCGGCCGCCTCAGCTTCACGACCGACCTCGGCGCGTTCGCCGACCGTGACCTCGTCATCGAGGCCGTCGTGGAGAACGAGCAGGTGAAGACCGAGATCTTCCAGGTGCTCGACCAGGTGGTGACCCGGCCGGACGCCATCCTCGCCTCGAACACCTCCTCCATCCCGCTGGTGAAGCTGGCGGTGGCGACCTCCCGGCCCGACCAGGTCATCGGTATCCACTTCTTCAACCCGGCGCCGGTGCAGAAGCTCGTGGAGCTGATCCCCGCGCTGACCACCTCGGACGTGACGGTCAAGCGCGCCGAGGCGGTGGTGGAGGACGTGCTCGGCAAGCACGCGATCCGCGCCCAGGACCGCTCCGGCTTCGTGGTCAACGCCCTGCTGATCCCGTACCTCCTGTCCGCGATCCGGATGTTCGAGTCGGGCATCGCCAGCCGTGAGGACATCGACAACGGGATGGAGATGGGCTGCGCCCACCCGATGGGGCCGCTGAAGCTCGCCGACCTGATCGGCCTGGACACCGTGGCCTCGGTCGCCGACTCGATGTACGCGGAGTACAAGGAGCCCCTGTACGCCGCTCCCCCGCTGCTCCAGCGCATGGTCGACGCGGGCCGCCTCGGCCGCAAGACCGGCTCGGGCTTCTACCCGTACGCCTGAAACCCCGCGACGGGGGCCGGCCGGGGAGCTCCCGGCCGGCCCCCGTCGCGCGTACGCCGCTCAGCGCAGGCGCAGGTGGTGGAGCATCAGCAGGCCCGCCGCCATGGCGGCCGCCGGTACCTCCCCCCGCGCGATCATGTCGGGCACCAGCTCGAGCGGTACCCACGCGCGGCGCGAGGACTCGAAGTCGTCCGCCGGGGGGCCGGTGTACGTCGCCTCCCGCGCCCAGAAGAGGTGGTGGCGGGCGTCGGTGAGGCCGTTGGCCGGCTCGGCGGTCATCAGGGGACTCAGCGCGCCGGGGCGCCAGCCGGTCTCCTCCTCCATCTCCCGGGCGGCCGCGGCGGCGACGTCCTCACCGTCCTCGACCACGCCCGCCGCCAGTTCCCATCCCCAGCTGTCCGTGATGAACCGGTGCCGCCACAGCAGCAGCACCTCGTCGGCCTCGTTGACGACGGTGGCCGCAGCCACGGGCCGGAGCCGGATGACGAAGTGGTCGAGATGACGGCCGTCGGGGAGAACGACATCCGCCAGATTGACCCGGAACCAGCGATTCGCGTACACAGCCTGTTCGTTCAAGTTCGCCCACTGCACAGTTCTGCCACCTTCCGACTGGTCGATGGCATCATCGGAACAGGGCCGTCTCCGCACGGGAACGCGTGGTGGCGGTGCGGACGAAGCTCACAGAGGCACGCGCAGTGCCCCGTCGATCAGGGACACCGCCGCTTCGGCCTCGGCGCAGCCGCTCACGGCCAGGAGATCGCGCACCGAACGCAGCCGGTCCCGGAGCCGCCGGGACTCCATACCGCGGGCGAGTTCGGCCATCTCCGAGGCTGTGCGGGCCGCCTTGTCCGCCTCTCCCTGCATCAGTTCGAGACGGCTGAGCAAGGCCAGCCGATGCACCCTGCCCCGGTCGTGCGCCGGGGAGCGTACGGCCGCCGCGGCGTGCTCCCTGGCCCCGGCCAGGTCGCCCAGGCCGAGCAGGGCCTCGGCGACCTGCACGTCGACGAGCCCTGGCTGGACGTAGCCGGTCTCGTCCGGCTCACGTCCGGGACGGATCCGCCCGGCCTCGGCCTCGGCCCGGCGGATGCGCTCCATGGCGCCACCGTGGTCGCCGAGCCGTGCGTACGCCTTGGCCTGCATCGCGTACAGGTCGGCTGCCAGGGCGGGGGTGATGTGCGGGCCCGCCGCACGCAGCGCCGCCTCGGCGAAGGCGACGGAACTGCGGTAGTCGGCCAGGAACAGCGACTGGTTGACCAGCAGGGCGATCACGTAGGCGCCGAAACCCCGGTCGCCGCTCGCCTTGGCGAGGCGCAGCGCCTGGTGGAAGTAGCGCTGGGCGAGTCCGTGCGCGTCGGAGTCGTAGGCGCAGATGCCGGCGACGGCCACCAGACCGCCGGCCGCGCGGTGCAGCCTGCGGCCCGTCGCGTCGCCGTAACCGCCCCGCAGCAGCGGTGCCGTCTCCGCGTTGAGGAAACCGACGATGCGGGATCTGGTCGCGATGCCCCCCGCCTTCCGGTACATCTGTTCGTAGTGGGCGCGGGCCGAGCGGAGCATCACTATGTCCGCCGGACCCACACGGGACGGGCCGGGGCGCGACACGTCGGCGTCCTCGGGCGGGTTCTCCCACTCCCACACGGGCATCACCGCGGGCGTGCCCGTGACGGCGGCGGACGCGGTCAGGTGCGGGCGCCGCTGTTCGTCGGAGCGCCACAGCGCGGTGGCGTGCTCGACGAAACCGGGGAGCGTGGCACCGTGCGCGGTCGTGCGCGTCCCGGAGGTCCCCATGCCGATGTCGTCGAGCGTGACGGCCCGGCGCAGCCTGCCGCCGAGGACCTCGCAGATCAGGTCCGGCACCTGCCCGCGCGGGCGCTGGCCCTTGAGCCAGCGGGAGACCGCCGTGTGTTCGTACCGCAGACACAGGCCGCGGGCACGGCCTGCCTGGTTGACGTGACCGGCGAGCCCCGCACGGGACACACCCGCCTCGTCGATCAGGGATTCGAGCAGGACGTTGGGCTCCATCGCCCCCCCATGTGCGTGTCGCGATGAGCATAGTGGAGCACGATTCACACGGGGTGTGAACGGAATGCCCGAACCGTACCGCTGTGCGCTCTGCCGCGCCGGGGCGCCGGTGGCTTGAATAAGTGCCTCGCAAGAGGCGGCCGGGTCGTCGGCTCCCCCTCGTACAGTCGACGACCCGCTCCCGCGCCGTCCGTCCTGCCGACCTGCCCGACACTCCGAGGCAGTACGGACGGCGCCGGACCGCACGACCCACTGCCGATGACAGGAGGGCGCGCGTGCGGTCCCCGGGGCCGTCCGGCGAGACGGAAGGGGCGTATCCGGTGGCCGGATACGCCCCTCCTCATCGGCTTCCGCCGCCGGGCTACGCGCCGCGCAGCACCGCGCCGGTGCGCTCGGCGGCCAGCGCGACCGCGGCGTCGCGGGCGGCGGTGGCCTCCTCCACGGTCAGCGTGCGGTCGGGCGCACGGAACCGCAGGGCGTACGCCAGGGACTTCCGGTCCTCGCCGATCTGGTCGCCGGTGAAGACGTCGAACAGCCGCAGCGATTCGAGCAGGTCTCCGGCGCCTTCGCGCAGCGCCTTCTCCACCGCCTCGGCGGGTACGTCCGCACCCACGACGAGGGCCACGTCCTGGGTCGCCACCGGGAAGGTGGAGATCCGCGGTGCCTGCAGGGCTCCGTCGACGGCCTGCTCCAGGACGTCGAGCTCGACCTCCATGGCGCAGGTCCGGTCGGGCAGGTGGAGCTCCTTGATGACGCGCGGGTGCAGTTCGCCCGCGTGCCCGAAGAGGGTCTCCTCGCCGTCGACCGTGACGTAGAGCGCCGCGCAGCGGCCCGGGTGCCAGGGGGCGTGCCGGTCGGCGCGGACGGTCAGTTCGACGCCCGCCTCGCGGGCGATCGTGCGCGCCGCCTCGACGGAGTCCGCCCAGTCGGCGGGGCGGCCCTTGCCCCACCAGCCGGCCTGCTCGCGGGCGCCCGCGAGGACGACCGCGGCCCGGCGGGGCTGGCGCGGCAGCGCCGCGTCCAGACCGGCGATCTCCTCGTCGGTCGGACGCCGGTCGACGGGCAGGCGTACGGCCTTCGTCTCGTGGCCGGTCGGCCGGAAGACCAGCCCGGTCTCGAAGAGCGCGAGGTCGTGGCTGCCCCGTCCGTCGTTGCGCCGCAGGGAACCGAGCAGGCCCGGCAGCAGCGTGGTGCGCAGCGAGGGCTCCTCGTCCGAGAGCGGGTTGACGAGGGTGACCGTACGGCGGCGGGCGTCGCCCTCCTCCAGGCCGAGCTGGTCGAGGACGGCCTCCCCGATGAAGGGGTAGCTGAGCGACTCGACGTAACCGGCTCCGGCGAGGGCGCGGCCGATACGGCGGTGCAGCCGCTGCCGGTCGGTGAGCCCGCGGCCCGAGGGCGGCGTCGGCAGGGTGGAGGGGAGGTTCTCGTACCCCTCCAGCCGGATGACCTCCTCGGCCAGGTCGTTCGGCTCGCTCAGGTCGGGGCGCCAGGACGGCACGGTGACGATCAGCTCGTCCTGCCCGTAGACGTCGCAGCCGACCTCCTGGAGGCGGCGTACGACGGTCTCGCGGCCGTACTCGACGCCGGCCACCCGGTCGGGGTGGGCGGCGGGCATCGCGATGGTGCGCGGTGCGGAGGGGGCGCTGATCTCCGTGACGCCGGCCTCCGCGGTACCGCCGGCGAGCAGGACCAGCAGGTCGACGGTGCGCTGCGCGGCAGCGGCGGCGGCCTGCGGGTCGACGCCTCGCTCGAAGCGCTTGGACGCCTCGGAGGACAGCTTGTGGCGGCGTGCGGTGCGGGCGATCGAGATGGCGTCGAAGTGGGCTGCCTCGACGACGACCTCGGTGGTGCCGGACTCCTCGGCCTGCACGTCGGCGATCTCCGTGTGCGCCCCGCCCATGACGCCCGCGAGACCGATCGGCCCGCGGTCGTCGGTGATGACGAGGTCCGCGGCGTCCAGGACGCGTACGACGCCGTCGAGCGTGGTGAGCTTCTCGCCCTGCACGGCGCGGCGTACGCCGATCGGCCCGTCGACCCGGGTGCGGTCGTAGGCGTGCAGCGGCTGGCCGAGCTCCAGCATCACGTAGTTGGTGATGTCCACGGCGAGCGAGATCGGGCGCATCCCGGCCTTCTGCAGGCGGCGCTGCATCCAGATCGGGGAACGCGCCTCGGGGCGCAGTCCGGTGACCGTGCGCGCCGTGAACCGGCTGCAACCGATCGGGTCGGACACCTTCACCGGGTAGCCGAACGCGTTCGGCGCGGGCACGTCCAGGAGTGCCGGGTCGCGCAGCGGCAGGCCGTAGGCGATGGCGGCCTCGCGGGCGACGCCGCGCATCGACAGGCAGTAGCCGCGGTCCGGCGTGACGGCGATGTCGAGGACCTCGTCGACCAGCTCGAGGAGCTCGATCGCGTCGGTGCCCGGCTCGTACTCGGGCGGCAGCACGATGATGCCGTGCGTACCGTCGTCGCCCATGCCGAGTTCGTCGGTGGAGCAGATCATGCCGTGCGAGGTCTTGCCGTAGGTCTTGCGCGCGGCGATCGCGAAGTCGCCGGGCAGCACGGCGCCCGGGAGGACCACGACGACCTTGTCGCCCACGGAGAAGTTGCGGGCGCCGCAGACGATCTCCTGCGGCGCGCCGGTGCCGTTGGCCGTGCCGACGTCGACGGTGCAGAAACGGATGGGCTTCTTGAAGCCCTCCAGCTCCTCGATGGTCAGTACCTGTCCGACGACCAGCGGGCCCTTGAGGCCGGCGCCGGTCTGCTCGACGGTCTCGACCTCCAGGCCGACGGAGACGAGCTTGGCCTGTACGTCACGGCCCGTCTCCGTCGCCGGCAGGTCGACGTATTCCCGCAGCCAGGAAAGCGGGACGCGCATCAGATCTCCATCCCGAACGGCCGGGTGAACCGGACGTCACCCTCGACCATGTCTCGCATGTCCTCGACGTTGTGGCGGAACATCAGCATCCGCTCGATGCCGAACCCGAAGGCGAATCCGCTGTACTTCTCGGGGTCCACACCGCAGGCGACGAGCACCTTGGGGTTGACCATGCCGCAGCCGCCGAGCTCGATCCAGCCCTCGCTGCCGCAGGTGCGGCAGGGCCGGTCGGGGTTGCCGACGGACGCGCCGCGGCAGACGTAGCAGACCATGTCCATCTCGGCGGACGGCTCGGTGAACGGGAAGAAGTTCGGCCGCAGCCGGGTCTTCATGTCCGGGCCGAAAAGTGCCTGGACCATGTGGTCGAGGGTGCCCTTGAGGTCGGCCATGGTGAGGCCCTCGTCGACGGCGAGCAGCTCGATCTGGTGGAAGACCGGGGTGTGCGTGGCGTCGAGCTCGTCGGTGCGGTAGACCCGGCCGGGGCAGACCACGTAGACGGGGGGCTTGCGGCTGAGCAGCGAGCGGGCCTGGACCGGCGAGGTGTGCGTGCGGAGCACGACACCGGACTCGTCGCCCTCTGCGCCGTCGGGGCCCTGGACGAAGAAGGTGTCCTGCATCTGCCGCGCCGGGTGGTCGGGCACGAAGTTCAGGGCGTCGAAGTTGAACCACTCCGCCTCGGCCTCGGGGCCTTCCGCGATCTCGTAGCCCATGGCGACGAAGACGTCGGCGACGCGCTCCATGATGGTCGTCAGGGGGTGGCGCGCGCCGGCCGGTGTGCGGTCGTAGGGCAGAGTGACGTCCACCGCCTCCTCGACCAGCACCCGGGCGTCACGCTCGGCCTCGAGCTCCGCCTGGCGGGCCGCCAGCGCCTTGGAGACGGCGCCGCGGGCCTGGCCCACGCGCTTGCCCGCCTCGGCCTTGGCCTGCGGCGGCAGGGCGCCGATCTCCCGGTTGGCGAGCGACAGGGGCGAGGTACCACCGGTGTGCGCGGTCTTCGCCTGGGCGAGCGCCTCGAGGTCGCCGGCGGCGGCGAAGGCGGCGAACGCCTCGTCCCGCATGCGCTCGATCTCTTCCGGTTTCAGTGCCTCGACCTCGACTGGGTCGTACGACTTGTTCGGTGCCGACATCTCTTCCCGTGCTTCCGATTGGCTGGTGGCGACCCTGGTTCGACGACTGAGGACGCAAAGGTGCCAAAAGTCGAGTCTACGGCCGCCGGGAGGCGAAGACGCCCGTGGGCGGCCCGGGCCCTCCCGTCGCCCGCCGCCGCCCCGTCCGATTCGCTGCGCGAAACCCCTTATTTCATGAAGGCCGGCATGCTCACGGGCAGGACGAACCTGAATTCGGCTCCACCTCCGGGACCCCGGTCCACGGTGATGGTGCCGCCGTGCGCCTCGACGATGCCCTTGACGATGTACAGGCCCAGGCCGGTCCCACCGCGCTTGCTCCCCCGCCAGAAGCGGGTGAAGACGCGGCCCATCGACTCCTCGGGGATGCCGGGACCTTCGTCGCTCACGGTGACCGCCGTTCCCTTCTCGTCGCTCTTGCCCGGTGCGGGCGCGGGGGCGATCTCGATGGTGACGGTTCCCTCGCCGTGGCGCACCGCGTTTTCCAGGAGGTTGCCCAGGACCTGGTCCACTTTGTCCGGGTCGGCCCAGAGCCCCGGCAGGGGCTGCCGGGTGCGGACGAGGAAGCGGTCGGGGGCCTGGCCGACGGCGGTGAGTGCCTGGATGTGGCGCTCGACCGCGGCGGAGATGTCCACGGGCTGGCGCCGCAGCTCCAGCCGGCCGGAGTCGATGCGGGAGATGTCGAGCAGTTCGGCGATCAGCCGGTTGACACGGTTGGCGTCGGCGTCGACCGTCTCCAGCATGAGCCGCTTCTGGTCGTCGGTGAACCTCTCCCACTTGGCCAGCAGCGTCGCGGTGAACCCCTTGACCGAGGTCAGCGGGGAGCGCAGCTCGTGGGCGACGGTGGCGATCAGCTCGGCGTGGCTGCGTTCCGTGCGGCGGCGGGCCTCGGTGCCGCGCAGCGAGACGACGAGCCGGCGGACCGGCCCGGTCGGCGTGTCGCGTACGTAGCGCGCGGAGACGAGGACCTCGCGGCCGCCGGGGAGCAGCAGATTGCGCTCGGGCTGGCCGACGCGGGTGGCGAGCCCGCCGTACGGGTCGGTCACGGCCCACCAGCGCCGGCCCTTGAGGTCCTCCAGGGGCAGCGCGTGTTCCAGGGAGCGGCCGAGGGCTGCGGCGCGGGGCGTGGCGGTGATCCTCGCGGCGGCCGCGTTGAAGCAGACGACCCGGCCGTTCTCGTCCGCGACGACGAGCCCGTCGGGCAGGTCGTCCGGGCCGATGCCCGTCGCCGTGTCGCCGGTGTCCTGGTCCTCGCCGTCCCCGTCGGTGGTGGCGCGCACGGCCGCCGTGTGTGTGTGACCCGGCGTGCTCATGCTGACAGCCATCTTCCCGTACCCCACCTCTCGAACCGGTGCAGTGGGCCCCCGAGTTCGTCACCCTACTAGGCGCCGCCCGGCGAGCGACACCCTGCGGGCGCGCCCCGGCCGGTGTGGCCGGTACCGGCCGGTGGGGTGCCGCTGCGGGGGCGGCTCGGAGCCTGTCTGCTGACCTGCGACCGGAAAGCGGACGCGGTCCGGTGCGTGCGATCCCAAGACGCCGGAAGGCGCTCGTAGCGGAGCTAAGGGCTGTCCCGCAATTCCCGGTGGATCAGCGTGCGGCGTCAGACGCGGGGCATCGCAAGGCGGAGGGACGTCCGCATACTGGATGTATGGGGACGTTCCGACAACGCGGCGAGGTGCCGTAGCTGTCGTCGCACGTCCGCCGGGAAGTGCGGGACAGCCCTTTCGTGGGCGTTTCGGCAACGCGGGAAGCGTGCGTGCCGGGGCGTGGCCGCTCGGTCGGATGTCAGCCGACAGGCTCTCAGGCCGTGGGACGCGGGCGCTGGGCCCGTGCGGAGGCGTACAGGCACACGGCGGCGGCGGTGGCGAGATTGAGGCTTTCCGCCTTGCCGTGGATCGGGACCCGGACCACCGCGTCGGCCAGCGCCCTGGTCTCTTCCGGCAGCCCCCAGGCCTCGTTGCCGAAGACCCAGGCGGTGGGCCCTCCCATGGTGGCCGCGTCGAGCTCGTCGTCGAGGTCGTCGTCGCCGGCGCCGTCGGCCGCGAGGATGCGCACGCCGGCGGCGCGCAGTCCGCGCACGGCCTGCTCGACGGGTACGCCGACGGCCACCGGAAGGTGGAAGAGCGAACCGACGGAGGCGCGGACCGACTTGGGGTTGTAGAGGTCGACGGACGCGTCGGTCAGCACCACGGCGTCCGCGCCGGCGGCGTCCGCGCAGCGCAGCACCGTGCCGGCGTTCCCGGGGTCGCGTACGTGGGCGAGGACGGCGACCAGGGTGGGCTTCGCGGCGAGGATGTCCTCGAAGGGCGAGTCCAGGAAGCGGCAGACACCGATGAGGCCCTGCGGGGTGACCGTCTGCGAGACCTCGGCCAGGACGTCGGCGTCGGCGAGGTGCACGCGGGCCCCCGCGGCACGGGCCGCGTCGATGATGGCGGCGTACCGCTCGGCCGCCTCGACGGTGGCGAAGAGCTCGGTGAGGGTGGGCTGCCCGTCGCTGCCCCGGTGCCCGGCGGCCTCCCGCACGGCCTGCGGCCCCTCGGCGATGAACCTGCGCTCCTTGCCGCGGAAGTTGCGCCGGGCCAGCCTGCGTGCGGCGGCGACACGCGGCGATCGCGCGGAGATCAGTTCGGGGGTGGCCATGGTCGGCGGCGAGCCTCTCTGCGTAACTCTGATTCTCTGCGTACGTTGATCCGCGTACGGCTGACTACGCACGTACGCGGCGACGTCGTGCAACGCACCGGACCCGCAGACGGCGCGCCTGCGGGTCCGGTTCGGAACGCTGGAAGTCCTGCCTGGATCAGGCGGCCTTCGGGGCGTTGACGTCGCTCGGGAGGGCCTTCTGGGCGACCTCGACGAGCGCGGCGAACGCGTTGGCGTCGTTGACCGCGAGCTCGGCCAGGATCTTGCGGTCCACCTCGATGTTGGCGGCCTTCAGACCCTGGATGAGGCGGTTGTACGTCATGCCGTTCTGGCGGGCGGCCGCGTTGATGCGCTGGATCCAGAGCTGACGGAAGTCGCCCTTGCGCTTCTTGCGGTCGTTGTAGTTGTAGACCAGGGAGTGGGTGACCTGCTCCTTGGCCTTGCGGTACAGGCGCGAGCGCTGACCGCGGTAACCGCTGGCGGCCTCGAGGATCGCCCGGCGCTTCTTGTGGGCGTTTACTGCCCGCTTGACGCGTGCCACTTTTAACTCCTTGCAGCGGGGTCGTGGTCGGACTCACACGACCCGGAAACGAATGGGGCCCGGCCTGGTCGAGGGCGCGCCTCCGGTGTCACCGGAGGCCGCGTCCTCACTTGCCGAGAAGCTTCTTGATCTTCTTGGCGTCGGCCGGAGCCACGACGGTCGTACCGGTCAGCGAGCGGGTCTTCTTGGACGACTTGTGCTCGAGCAGGTGGCGCTTGCCGGCCTTCTCGCGAAGCACCTTGCCGGATCCGGTGATCTTGAAGCGCTTGCTGGCACCGCTGTGCGTCTTGTTCTTCGGCATCGCGCCGTTATCTCCTCGTCGGTGGCGCCCCTCGCGGTGCGGGCACCGGACTGCAGGGGCGTCAGATCTTTGGGTGGCTCCCGAGGGACCCGGGGGCGCCTGGATGGCGGCCCCCGGAGGTCACGCCTCGGAAGGTGTCTCGGCCGGAGCCTCGGCGGCCTCGGCGGGAGCCTGGGCAGCGTCCCCGTGGGACTCGGCGTCGTGGGTGGAACCCTGACGCTCCGCCTTACGGGCGGCCTGGGCCTCGCGGGCTTCGGCCATGGCTTCGGTCTTCTTCTTGTGCGGGCCCAGAACCATGATCATGTTCCGGCCGTCCTGCTTCGGGTTGGACTCGATGAAGCCGAGGTCCTCGACGTCCGAAGCGAGACGCTGGAGCAGTCGGAAGCCCAGCTCGGGGCGGGACTGCTCACGGCCGCGGAACATGATCGTGATCTTGACCTTGTCCCCCTGCTTGAGGAACCGGACGACGTGACCCTTCTTGGTGTCGTAGTCGTGCGGGTCGATCTTCGGCCGGAGCTTCATTTCCTTGATGACCGTGTGCGCCTGGTTCTTGCGCGCCTCACGGGCCTTCATGGCCGACTCGTACTTGAACTTCCCGTAGTCCATGAGCTTGCACACGGGGGGACGGGCTGTCGCCGCCACCTCGACCAGGTCGAGGTCGTACTCCTGTGCGAGCTCCAGGGCCTTGGCAAGCGGAACAATCCCGACCTGCTCGCCGCTGGGACCGACAAGTCGCACCTCGGGAACGCGAATCCGGTCGTTGATGCGGGGCTCGGCGCTGATGGATCCTCCTCGGTAGCACCACGCGACCGCCTGGCGGACAGCCGCGTAACGTCTGTTTGTGTAGGGACCAACCGAGCCGGGAGACGAAAAATGCCCCGGACGGGACACAGGCGGGGCTCCTGGAAATACCGGAACACCGTCGCGTGCAACCGCGGGGCGCATCGGGCGGCTCCGATCGTCCGTACGGAACGATGGGCGCCACCTGACCGGTGACCCGCCGTCCCGGAGGACGGTCAGGTGGGAGATCGGAGCCTCCACTTGTGGGCCGAGCACATAGGTGTCCGGCCGGTCGTTACACAAGGTTAGCAGCCTGCCCGCGCGGGCGCTAATCCCCCGGCCTCACCGGCTCCCGCGGAAGGGAGGGGTGCGGCCTGGCCTTATCGTGTGGGGCATGAGTGACGCGCCCACCCCCAGCACCGAGAACCCCGGCTTCGACGCCATGGCCCGCGACATCGCGGAGGTCCCCGCGGTCGAGGTGATCGTGACCGTCGCGGTCAACCTGATGAGCGCGGCAGCCGTGAAGCTCGGGCTGACCGAGGAGGGCGAGCAGCACAAGGACCTCGACGAGGCCCGCAAGCTGGTCCAGGCCCTGGCCGGGCTGCTCGACGCGAGCGCCACGGAGATCAGCACCTTCCACGCCTCCCCCCTGCGCGACGGCCTGAAGTCGCTCCAGCTGGCGTTCCGCGAGGCTTCGCTCGTCCCCGACGAGCCGGGGAAGGGGCCCGGGGAGAAGTACACGGGCCCCGTCTACGGCTGAGGGCTGTCCCGCGGGTCCCGGCGGCCGCGCGACGACCGCTGCGGCACCTCGCCGCGTCGGTCGAACGTCCCCACACGTCCGGAACACGGACGTCGCTCCGCCGCGTGACGCACCCACCACGTCCCCCGCACGACGATCCAGCGGTAAGGCGGGACGGCCCGGGGAGGGGCGCCCCTGTCGAACGTAGCGCCGTCCCACCGGGGGACGGTCCGGCGGCGTCCGGTGCGTTCCGTGCGATCCCAGCAACGCGCCGACGGCATGGGGCGGGAGACCTTCCTGGGGTGCGGTCCTGCACGGCTCCCCCGCCCGGGGCTTCGCCTTGGATCCCGGCCCCTGTGGCACCTGGCGTGGCCCGCCGCCTGGCCTCGGGCGGCGGGCCGCCGTGCGTCAGCGGCTGAACAGCGGCTCGCCCGGGGCGTCGGCCCCGGCCGGCAGCAGGGCCAGATCGATGCCCCGTACGAGCCTGGCCCGGAGCACCTCACTGGCCGACAGCGCCTCGGCGACCCGCCGGGCGGCCTCGGCCGGCACCACGTCCGGGGCAAGGACCAGGGCTACGGTGCCGTCGGCGCGACCGGGGCCGAGATGGGCGCGGACCACCGCGGGTTCCGCGGCGACCACCTGCCGTACGGCCTCGACGACCGCCGGGTCGTCGAGCGGGTCCGTGCTGGCGCGGTTCTCCGCCAGGGCCAGCAGCGCGGGCCCGGTCAGCTCGAACGCGACGGGGCCCGCCAGGTCGAGCACCACGGTGTCCGCCTTCTCGTGGGCTGCCGCCTGCAGGGCCTGGTGCAGGGGGACGGCGACGGGGCGGGCCTGCGGGTCCCAGAGGGCCAGCGAGGCGGTGGAGGTGAAGGCGGGCAGGGCGCGCCGGTCTCCGGCCTGGAGGGTGGGTACGGCCATGTCGCTGGTCTTCTCGCGGCGCAGCCCGTTCTCGTCCTCCTCCACCTCGCCGAGGACGGCGACGACGGGGACGAGCAGCCGGGCCCCGCGGAGCGCCGTGAGGACGGGGCCGACGGCCGTGCGGTCCTGCGCCCAGGCGGCCAGGGCGGCCGTGAGCTCGGGAGCGGCCGTGCCGTCGTCGTCGGAGAAACCGGGGTCCGGAATGTTCTTGAGCGCCACACGACGAGCGTAGTGGGTCGCTTCTCCCGAACCGGCGGGAGGTCGGGCACCGGTGCCCTCGGCCGGGCTCCCCCACTGTGTTCCCGATCGGGGAGCCCGCGCGCCGGTGGGTGGTCCGGTTCCGTGTCGGGGTGGTCCGGGCGGACCGGTGTGACGTCGGCGCGGGGACGGGGAGCCCGGGGACAGGGAGCGCGGGCCAGGGTGACGGGTGGCGGGACCGGCTGGTCCGGGTACCCCGGTGGTCCGGGGTCCGGCGACCGCTGGCCGATTGACCCGGGTGGCGCCGGTGGCCGGGTGGTCACGTTGCGTGGGTGGCTCGGGGTCCTGGGTGCCCCGGCGGGCGGTGGTCCGGCGACCGGGTGATCAGGAGGCGGGGGGCGGCAGGTGGCCGGTGCAGCCAGGCACCAGGTGGCGGGGCGGGTCAGGGACGTACGGTGAGGCCCGGGGTGAGAGCGCTGTTCTCACGCCGGGGGTTGCTCCTGCCGCGCCACAGCACCACGGCCACGGCCAGCAGGAGTCCCCCGATCCCGCCGGCCGTCGGGGCCAGCCAGCCGGCCGGGCGCTCCTCCTCCGGCTCCGGGCTCGGGCCCGGGCCGAAGTACTGCTTCCCGTAGCCGGTGGCGGACGTGGCACCCAGGTCGCCGGGCCGCAGCTTCGCCCCGCTCTCGATCGCCGCCGCGGGGTCGACCAGCCCGTAGCCCCGGGCGTCGTCGCGTCCGCCGGCGGGGGAGTTCCGGGCGGTCTCCGCGAGGAGCGTCTTGATCCGGGCGGGCGAGAGCCCGGGGTGCGCGGCGCGTACGAGGGCGACGGCGCCCGAGACGAACGCCGATGCGGCGGAGGTGCCCCACTCGATGTAGTAGTGCCGGTCGGGATTGGCGACCACGATGTCGACGCCGGGCGCGCTGACCGTGGCGTACCACCGGCGGGTGGAGAACGCGGCGTGCGTGCCGTACTTGTCGACGGCGGCGACGGCGATCACCCCCGGGTAGGCGGCGGGGTAGGAGACGTGGTCGCCCTTGTCCCCGCTGTTGCCGGCGGAGGCGACGACCGAGACGCCCTTGCTCAGGGCGTACTGGACGGCGGCGTCCTCGCCGGGCTCCGGATGGGCCGACTCGCTGTCGTCGCCGAGGGAGAGGTTGATGACGTCGGCGCCCTGGTCGGTGGCCCAGCGGATACCGTCGGCGAGGGCGGTGCCGCGGGACGTGCGGGCCCGGTCGCGGGACGGGTCGTCGGACTCGAGGATCACCCGTACGGGAAGGATCTTCGCTCCGGGGGCGACACCGAGCACCCCCTCCTCGCGACCCGGGCCGCTGCCGTGGCCCGCGATGATGCCGGCCATGGCGGTGCCGTGCAGGGCCCAGGAGCGGTCGCCCCGTCCGGCGCCGAAGCCGATGAGGTCCTTGCCGGGGAGCACCTGACCCGCGAGATCGGGGTGGCTGCCGTCCACGCCGGTGTCCAGGACGGCGACGGTGATGCCCTCGCCCCGGGTGGTCTGCCAGGCCCGGTCCGTGTGCATCGCCTCCAGGCCCCACTGCTGGTCCCGTATGGCGTCGGCGTGGGCCGGCAGGGCCGGAAGCAGCGTGAACGCGGTGGCCGTGGCCAGGGCGGTGACGGCGCGAAGCCGCCGTACGCGGGTCATCCCGGCTTCTCCGTGAGGTCGGTGACGGTCCTGCGCAGCGCGCGCTCCACCCGGTCGGCCACGCCCTTCGCCTCGTGGCCGAGTCCGGCCTGCGCCGGGGCTGTCGTGGCGCCGTCCGCCATCGCCTCGGCGGCGGGCTGGGGTTCGGCTACGGGGCGGCCGTCGGCGAAGCCGGAGACGGAGAAGACGACGACGGGTACCTCGGTCAGGACGTGGACGGTCCAGCTGGCCCGCTGCCGGTCACCGAACTCCGCGGCGGCGGTGCCCTTCGCCGGATAGGCGCGGGGCATCAGGTCGGTCCGCCGGTCGAGGTGCTGCCGGGTGAAGCGGGCGTCGAGCGCGGTCATCGCCTCGGTGTCCGCCACGGTGAAGACGAGGCCCACGGTGGTGACGCTGCTGCGGGTGGCGTCGGTGTAGGTGGCCCGCACCAGGCGTTCGCAGCCCACCGGCCGCAGCGTCTTCAGGAGCAAGGGGTCCAGGCCTGCCGCGCAGTCGCTGTCGGCGGCCACGGCGATCCGGGTCCAGACGCGGTCGGCGGCGCCCGGCCCCGCTCCGTCGCCCTTGAGGGTGCGGGGGAAGAGGGTGTCGACGGGGACGCTGTGCCAGGCGGAGCGGCCCACGGTGTACGCGCTACGGGCCACCGGATCAGCCGCGGAGTCACCGGTGAGCCAGCTGCCGGTGACGGCTCCGCCGATCAGCCCGAGACCGAGCACGAGGCAGGCCGCGGCGGCCGCGGTACGGGCGGGGTGCCGGGTCCTGACGGGGCGCAGCCGGGTGGTGGTCTCGGCGGGCGTCTCGGCGTACCCGTAGTACGCGCCGGGCGGCGCGGGAGTCGCGCCGGGACGCGGGGTGAGGTCGACCGCGCCGACGGGCCGCCGCCTGGTGGCGGCGGGCGGCGGCACCGTCGGGGTCCCGGGACGGGCCTGGGGCGCGGGGGCGCCCTGGCGCGCGGGCGACGTGGAGGCGCCGTGGCCGGCGGGCGGCGTGGAGGCGGGGTGGCGCGCGAGGGGCGTCAGGGCGCGCAGGCGCCTGGTCGTCTCCGCGGGCGGAGCCGACACGGGTGGCGCCGACACCGGTGGGGAGGTCGGTGGCGGGGACGCGACGGGCGGGAGCGGCCCGGGCGAGGAGACCGGTGGTGCGGCCGGGGGCCGGTGCCCCACCGCGGGCGAAACCGGTGGCCGAAGCGCCGGGCCTGCCGATGCCGTCGGGCCCGCCACGGGTCCCGACGGCCCTTTCACCCACGCCGTGGAGCCGGTCGCCGTGTCCCGTGCGGAGCCGGAGCCGGATACGGCCTGCGTCGAGGCCGGAGGCGGTGTGGCCGGTGTGGCCTGCGCGCTGGGTGCAGTCGGCGGCCGGTATCCGGCGGCAGGCGAGGCCGGAGGCGTCGCGGCAGGTACGGCCGGAGGCCGAGGCGCCGCAGGAGGCGCGGCCGGAGGCGTCGCAGCAGATGCGGCCGGAGGCCGGTGCCCGGCGGGAGGCGAGGCCGGAGAGGTCGCGGCTGACGGGTCGGCCGCAGGTGCCGCCGTGCCCGACGTCTGCGTCGTGGGGACTGCCGCTGTGTCCTCTGCGGGGCCGGTGCCGGGCGCGGTCCGCCGCGCGGGCTCCGTCGGCGGGGCGGGCGCGGTGGGCGTCCGGGGCGGGACGACGGCGGGCGGAACGGCCGGGCGGGGCGGCACAGGAGCGCGCTGCGCTTCGGTACTCATCCGGCCCCCTGGTCACACGTCCCCGCACCGCCCGTGGATCACCGTTCCGGACAGGTCCTCCGGTCATCCGCGTGCCGTCACTCTACGGGGTGCGGTGCACGCCGTGGGAACAGGACGGGGGCCACCGGGGGATCTGCACCGAACGTCCCCCTACCCAGGAGTAGGGCCGTCTGGCAAGCTGCCGCCATGACTGCCCGCGCCGCCGACCGGGCCCGCTACGACCGGGCCACCGCCCACCTCGATGCCCCCGTGGCCGTCGTCGACCTGGAGGCCTTCGACGCCAACGCCGACGACCTGGTGCGCCGGGCGGGCGGGAAGCCGATCCGGGTGGCGAGCAAGTCGGTGCGCTGCCGTGCCCTGCTGGAGCGGGTGGTCGCGCGGCCGGGGTTCGCCGGGATCATGTCGTTCACCCTCGCCGAGTCGCTCTGGCTGGCCCGGGCCGGCTTCGGCGACGTCCTGCTCGCCTATCCGTCGGCCGACCGGACCGCCTACGCCGAGCTTGCCGCCGACCCGGAACTGGCTGCGGCCGTGACCGTGATGGTGGACGACCCCGCACAGCTGGAACTGATCGACGCGTCACGGGCCGGCGGGACCGAGGAGATCCGGGTCTGCCTGGAGCTGGACACCTCGCTGCGGCTGCTGGGCGGCCGGGTCAGGGTCGGCGCCCTGCGCTCCCCGCTGCGCTCCCCCGCCCAACTGGCCGACCTGGCCCGATCGGTGGGGCGCAGGCCGGGCTTCCGGCTGGTGGGGCTGATGGCGTACGAGGGCCACGTGGCGGGGGTCGGCGACGCGGTCGCGGGCCGGCCGCTGCGGTCACGGGGGATCCGGCTGATGCAGTCGGCGGCCCGCAAGGAGCTGGTGGCCCGGCGGGCCGCGGTCGTACGGGCGGTGCGGGCCGTGGCGCCCGACCTGGAGTTCGTGAACGGCGGCGGTACCGGCAGTGTGCAGCACACCGCCGCCGAGGACGCGGTGACGGAGATCGCGGCCGGGTCGGGGCTGTACGTACCGAGGCTGTTCGACAACTACACGTCGTTCAGAGGCCGGCCGGCCGCGCTGTTCGCCCAGCCGGTGGTCCGGCGGCCGGGCGTGGGGGTGGTGACGGTGCTCGGCGGCGGCTATCCGGCGTCCGGGGCGGCCGGCAAGGACCGGCTCCCGGTCCCGTATCTGCCCGAGGGGTTGCGCTACGACGCGATGGAGGGCCCCGGGGAGGTGCAGACACCGTTGCTGGGCGCACCGGCCGACGACCTGCTGATCGGGGACAAGGTGTGGTTCCGGCACGCCAAGGCCGGTGAGTTGTGCGAGCGTTTCGACGAGTTGCTGCTGATCGAGGGCGACCGGATCACGGCCACCGTACCGACGTACCGGGGCGAGGGCCGTACGTTCCTGTAGGGGCCTCCGGCCCGGCAGCCGGGAAGGACCCCGGTCACCACCGTCGCGGCTCCCCGGCGGTGACCGCTCCCCTTATCCGGGCCCCACGGTGTTGCCGACGCCCCCGCCGGTGGCGCTGTCACCGATCGGGCGGATGCCGCGGGTGATGGTGTCCATCAGGGACAGCGGCAGCTCCTCCCGGCCCGCGTCGAACGCGAAGCGCACGATGACCGGCGTCTCGCTGCCCACCGCGGAGGGGAAGACCAGCGACTGCACGTAGCCGCCCGGGCCCCGGCCGGTGGTGACCTGCCACCGCACGAGGTACCCGGTGCGCCCGGCGACGCTCACGGACTCGGACGCCAGTTCCCTGTGGGACCTGATGCCGCCGTGGGTACGCTCGCCGACCACGTTCTCCTCGTAGGCCAGGCCAGCCGCGGTCCCGATGTCCTCCTCGGCCAGTGCCCTCATGGAGGCGAGGTCCGTGCCGGTCGCGGTACGGGCGGTCACCGTCCCGTGGTGGCAGAAGCTCCCGGAGTCTCCGGGGCAGGTGAAGGACCCGACCGTACGCATGGTCGGGGCGTCGTCGAGGGCGTTCTCCGGCTTCTCCCAGCCGTCCGGGACCCGCAGGGTGATGCCGTCGAGCTGGTCGGTCAGCACCCTCGGGTCGTCCGCCGGCCCCTCCGCCGGCGAGGGCGTGCGCGCGCTCCCGGTGCCCACGGCGGCCGGCGGCGGGGTGGGCGCGGCGCCCGGCTGCCCCTCCCTGTCACCGCCGCCCAGCACCACGACGCCGGTCACGGCGGCGCCGGCGAGCGCCAGCGCGGCCGCGGTGACCGCGAGCACCGTCGTCCTACGGCCGGGGGCACGGCGGCCGGGCGTGGCGGAGGCGTACGGAACGGTCCGCGGCCCGGGCACCGGCGGCTGGGGGACGTCGGACGGCCTGGTGTACCCGGTCCAGGCGGACCCGTCCCACCAGCGCTCGGTGCCGTGCACGTGCGTGTCCGGGTACCAGCCGGGCGGTGTCGCGTCGCTCATGCCGTCCACTGTAGGGAGCGGGCCTACAGCGGGGTCACGTACGCCCCCGAGATACCGCCGTCGACCAGGAAGTCCGTGGCGTTGACGAACGAGGAGTCGTCGCTCGCCAGGAAGGCGACCGCGGCCGCGATCTCCGTCGGCTCGGCGAACCGGCCGAGGGGGATGTGCACGAGCCTGCGGGCGGCACGCTCCGGGTCCTTGGCGAACAGCTCCCGGAGCAAAGGGGTGTTGACCGGCCCCGGGCACAGGGCGTTGACCCGGATGCCCTCGCGGGCGAACTGCACGCCGAGTTCGCGGGACATCGCGAGCACGCCGCCCTTGGACGCGGTGTACGAGATCTGCGAGGTCGCCGCGCCCATCCGGGCCACGAACGACGCGGTGTTGATGATGGAGCCACGCCCCTGACGTCGCATGTACGGCAGCGCGGCCTTGCAGCAGAGGTAGACGGAGGTGAGGTTGACGTCCTGGACGCGCTTCCAGGAGTCGAGTCCGGTGGTGAGGATGGAGTCGTCGTCGGGCGGTGAGATGCCGGCGTTGTTGAACGCGATGTCGACGGAGCCGTAGGTGTCGTGGGCGGCCGCGAAGAGCGCCTCGACCTGGTCGGGGTCGGTGACGTCGACGTGCACGAAGGTGCCGCCCACCTCCTCCGCCGTCGCGGCGCCCGCCCCGTCGTCGATGTCACCGCAGACGACGTGGGCTCCTTCCGAGGCGAGTCTACGGGCGGTGGCGAGGCCGATGCCGCTGCCCGCGCCGGTGATCACGGCGGTGCGGCCGGTCAGGCGGCGGCAGATGTTCCCGGTGTCGGTGGTCATGGCGTCAGGCCTCCGTGCCGATGAAGACGTTCTTGGTTTCGGTGAAGGCCACGAGGGCGTCGGGCCCCAGTTCGCGGCCGAGTCCGGACTGCTTGTAGCCGCCGAACGGGGTCCAGTACCGGACGGCGGAGTGGGAGTTGACCGACAGGTTCCCGGCGCGGACAGCCTGGGCGACCCGCAGGGCACGGCCCACGTCACGGGTCCAGAGCGAGCCGGCCAGGCCGTGCTCGGTGGCGTTGGCCAACCGGACGGCGTCGGCCTCGTCCTCGAAGGGCAGGACGACGGCGACCGGGCCGAAGACCTCCTCGGTGGCGACGGGCGCGTCCGGGGCCACGTCGGTGAGGACGGTCGGCGGGAACCAGAAGCCCGGCCCGTCGGGCGCGGTGCCCCGGATCCTGGCGGCGGCAGCGGGGACGTACGCGCGGACCCGGTCCAGCTGGGCACGGGAGATCAGTGGGCCCATCTGCGTCTTCACGTCGCCGGGGTCGCCGACGACGACCGAGGCGACGGCGGGGGCCAGGAGTTCCAGGAACCGGTCGTACACCGGGCGCTGGACCAGGATGCGGGTGCGGGCGCAGCAGTCCTGGCCGGTGTTGTCCAGGAAGGACATCGGTGCGGCGGCCGCGGCGGCCTCGATGTCGGCGTCGGCGAAGACGATGTTGGGGCTCTTCCCGCCGAGTTCCAGGGTCAGCCGCTTCACCTGGCCGGCGCACCGGGTCATGATCTGCTTGCCGACGTGGGTGGAGCCGGTGAAGACGATCTTGGCGACCCCGGGGTGTTCGACCAGGGCGGCGCCCGCCACGTCCCCCGCACCCGGGAGCACTTGGAAGAGGTGCTCGGGCAGGCCCGCGTCGAGGGCGAGGCGGGCCAGCTCCAGTGCGGTGAGGGGAGTGGTCTCGGCCGGCTTGAGGATGACGGCGTTCCCGGCGGCGAGCGCGGGGGCGGTGCCCCAGGCGGCGATCGGCATGGGGAAGTTCCAGGGGGCGATCACGCCGACGACGCCGAGCGGTTCCAGGAGGGTGAGGTCGATGCCGCCGGGCACGGGGATCTGACGTCCTGTCAGGCGCTCCACTCCCCCGGCCGCGTAGTCGAGCAGGTCGCGGACGTTGGCCGCTTCCCAGCGGGCGTTGCCCAGGGTGTGGCCCGCCTCGGCGACCTCCAGCCGGGCCAGCCGTTCGGCGTGCTCGTCGACGAGGACGGCGAAGCGGCGCAGCAGCCGGGCCCGGTCGGCGGGTGCCAGGGCCGCCCAGGTGCGCTGGGCGGCGGTGGCACGGGTGACGGCGGCGGCGACCTCTGCGGCGGTGGTGGCGGGGACGGTGGCGACGAGTTCCTCGGTCGCCGGGTTCAGGACGCGGTGTTCGTGGATCACGGGGTGCCTCACAGGCGTTCGAAGGAGCGGCGGAGCTCCCAGTCGGTCACCGCGGCGTCGAAGGCCTCCAGTTCGACGCGGGCCATGTTGCGGTAGTGGGCGACGACCTCGTCACCGAAGGCCTCGCGGGCCACCTCGCTGTTCTCCCAGAGTCCGGCGGCCTCGCGGAGCGTGGTGGGGACCCGGTCGTACCCGGCGGTGTAGGCGTTGCCCTCGCACGCCTCGGGCAGCTCCAGTTCGTGCTCGATGCCGTGGAGCCCGGCGGCGACGAGGCCGGCGACCGCCAGGTACGGGTTGACGTCCCCGCCGGGCAACCGGTTCTCGAAGCGCATCGAGCGGCCGTGGCCCACGACCCGCAGCGCGCAGGTGCGGTTGTCGTGCCCCCAGGCGACGGCGGTCGGGGCGAAGGAGCCGGGCTGGAAGCGCTTGTAGGAGTTGATGTTCGGCGCGTAGAGCAGGGAGAAGTCGCGCAGGGCGGCGAGCTGGCCGGCGAGGAAGTGCCGCATCAGGGGGGACATCGCGCCGTCCGTGCCCGCCATGACGCTCCGCCCGTCGGCGTCCTGGAGGGAGAGGTGGATGTGGCAGGAGTTACCCTCGCGCTCGTTGAACTTCGCCATGAAGGTGAGGGAGACACCCTCCTGGGCGGCGATCTCCTTGGAGCCGGTCTTGTAGACGGCGTGCTGGTCGCAGGTGACGAGCGCTTCGTCGTACCGGAAGACGATCTCGTGCTGGCCCGGATTGCACTCGCCCTTGGCGGACTCGACGGTGAGGCCGGCCGCCGCCATGTCGTTGCGGATGCGGCGCAGCAGCGGTTCGATGCGGCCGGTGCCGAGGACGGAGTAGTCGATGTTGTACTGGTTGGCCGGTGTGAGACCGCGGTAGTTGCGGTCCCATGCCTGCTCATAGGTGTCCTTGAAGACGATGAACTCCAGCTCGGTGCCGACGTGGGCGGTCAGCCCGTGCGCGGCGAGCCGCTCCAGCTGCCTCCGGAGGATCTGGCGGGGCGCGGCGACGACCGGCGAGCCGTCCTCCCAGGCGAGGTCGGCCATGACCAGGGCCGTCCCGTCGTGCCAGGGGATCCGGCGCAGGGTCGTGAGGTCCGCGCGCATCGCGAAGTCGCCGTAACCGTCGGACCAGGAGGACATGGCGAACCCGTCGACGGTGTTCATGTCCGTGTCGACGGCGAGCAGGTAGTTGCAGCCCTCCGTGCCGTGTTCGAGCACCTCGTCCAGGAAGAAGGAGGCCGCGAACCGTTTGCCCTGCAGCCGGCCCTGCATGTCGGGGAAGGCCAGGACGACGGTGTCGATCTCACCGCGCTCCACGAGCACGCGTAACTCGTCGGTCCCCAGCGGGGCTGTTCGGTCTGCCACGGGATGCTCCTCGTTCGGTCAGCCGGTCTAAGGTATGGGAGAAAACCATTGGGGGGAAGGGAATCGGGACGTGGCGGAAGAGACCGGGGAGCCCGGGTTCCCCGGCCCCCTGCTGCCGGCGCTGCGGCCGGTCCGCGCGGGCAACGGCTTCGAGGAGGCCCTGGAGCAGATCCTGCAGGTGGTCAGGCTCGGGCTGGTGCCTGCGGGCGGACGGCTGCCGGCCGAACGCGAACTGGCCGCGCTCCTCGGGATCAGCCGGGTGACTCTGCGCGAGGTGCTGAAGGTGCTCCAGGACCAGAAGGTCGTGGAGGCCAGACGCGGACGGTACGGGGGCACGTTCGTGCTCCCCCGGACCGGGCCGGCCGACGACGGCGAGCTGCGCCGCCGGGTGGCGGACACCGGCATCGAGGACGTCCTGCTGTTCCGCGAGGTCCTGGAGACGGGCGCGGCGGGGCTGTGCGCGTCGCGCGGTCTGGACGACGAGGGGGCGGAGCGGCTGCGGACGGCTCTGGCGGCGACACACGAGGCACCTCTGCCCGACTACCGCAGGATCGACACCCTCTTCCACCTGACGCTCGCCGAACTCTCCGGCTCCCCCTCCCTCGCCGCCCGGTACGCGGCGGTCCGGGCGAGCGTCAACGACCTGCTGGACTGCATCCCCCTGCTGGTACGGAACCTGGAACACTCGCAGCATCAGCACACCGCGCTCGTCGGGGCGGTGTTCGACGGGGACGAGGAGGCCGCCCGGGCGGTGATGCGCGAGCACTGCGCGGGAACGGCCGCGCTGCTCCGGGGCTTCCTGGCTTGAACCCGCTCTTCCGGATCATCGCTCTTGCGCTGCGGCTCGGTACGAACAAAGGTATGGCGTAACACCATTGCACCGGGCCGGTCCGCAGACCGGCCGCCGGAGGGACCGCACCATGCACGAACCGCTCATCGGCGTCACGACCTATCTGGAGCCGGCGGCTCGCTGGGGCGTCTGGGAACTTCCCGCGGCGGTGCTCCCCTCCGCGTATCCGCGGCTGGTCCAGCGCTCCGGCGGCCTGGCGGCCCTCCTGCCGCCGGACGCCCCGGAGCGCGCCGCGGACGTGGTGGCCCGGCTGGACGGTCTCGTCATCGCAGGCGGGGCGGACGTCGATCCCGGGCTGTACGGCGCGGAGCGCGACTTCAGGACCGGCCCGCCCGCGCACGAGCGCGACGCGTGGGAGGTCGCCCTGCTCCGCGCGGCGAGGGAGGCGGGTATCCCGGTGCTCGGCATCTGCCGGGGCATGCAGCTGCTCAACGTGGCGCTGGGCGGGACCCTGATCCAGCACCTGGACGGCCACGCGGGCCCGTTCGGCAAGGCGGGGGTCCTCGGCGAGCACACCGTGACACCGGTCCCGGGCACGCTGTACGCCTCACTGGTGCCCGGGGAGGCGTCCGTTCCGACCTACCACCACCAGGCCGTGGACCGGCTCGCGCCGGGTCTGGTGGTGTCCGCGCACGCGGCGGACGGCACGGTGGAGGCGATCGAACTGCCGGGCGCCCCGTGGGTGCTGGGCGTGCAGTGGCACCCGGAGATGGGTGACGACCTGCGGATCACGCGGGCGCTCGTGGACGCGGCCCGCGCCCGGGCCGGGGTGGCCTGACGGCCTGTGGCCCGGCGGGTACGGGGCCCGGGGGCCGGGGGCCGGGGGTCCTGCGGGTCCCCGTGCCGGACACTCGCCGCGGACGCCCACCATCCCGCGTCCCAGCCGCGTGCCGGGTCCGCGGGACGGACGGTCAGCGACAGCAGGTCGCGGGCCGGGCCCGTCGGGCGGGACGGGGACCCGGCGGCCGGGGGCCTGGGGGTGCCCGTCCGGTCACCGGCCGCCGACGCCACCGTCCCGCGTCCCGCGCCTCAGCCGCGTGCCGGGTCCGCGGGACGGACGGTCAGCGACAGCAGGTCGCGGGCCGGGCCCGTCGGGCGGTGCCCGGCGGGCCAGACGGCGCGCAGTTGGCGCCGCAGCCGCACCCCCTCGACCGGGATCTTGACCAGGCGCCGGGCGGAGAGTTCTTCACCGAGGGCCAGTTCGCTCAGGACGCAGGGGCCCGCCCCGCTCTCCGCCGCGCCCTTGACGGCGGTCGTCGAGGAGAGTTCGAGCAAGGGGCGTGCCAGTCCGCCGTGCACCGCGAGCGCGGCGCCCAGGACCTGACGGGTGCCCGAGCCGTGCTCACGCAGGACGAGGGGGGTCGCGGCGAGCTCTCCCGGCGTCAGGCGGGTCTGCCGGCCGGCCCACGGGTGGGAGGGGGCCACCACGACGACCAGCCGGTCGTGCGCGATGACGGTGCCGTCGAGCCCTTCCGGTACGGACAGCCCCTCGACGAACCCCAGATCGGCCTCACCCGCGAGCAGCCGCCGGGCGACGTCGGAGGAGTTCCCGGCGAGCAGGGAGACGGCCGTGTCCGGACGGCCCGCGCGCAGGGCGATCAGCCAGCCGGGCATCAGGTACTCCGCGATTGTCATGCTGGCCACCACCCGCAGCCGGGAGTCGCGGCGGTCACGGAGCGCCTGCGCTCCCGCGTCGAAGGCTTCGGCGGCCTCGACGACCTTGCGCGCCCAGTCGGTGACGAGGGCCCCGGCGTCGGTGAGCCGTGAGCCGCGCGGCGAACGGTCCAGGAGCGCGACACCGAGCTGCCGTTCCATCGACCGGATGCGGCTGGAGGCGGCGGGCTGGGTGATCCCCACCTCCCGGGCGGCACGGCCCAGGCTGCCGTGCCGGGCGACCGACAGCAGAAGGACCATCGCGCCCAGATCGGGCACCCGGTGCTGCAGCGCGGACGGGGACGCGTCGGGAGGTGCGGACGGCGCGGCGGCAGACGCGGACGGGGACACCTCGGCGCGCGCGGGCGGGGACACGTCGGCGGGGGCGGGCGGGGACACGTCGGCGGGGGCGGACGGGGACGAGGGATCGGNCCTTGGGGTCCTCGAGCTTCTTCAGGTCGTGCTTCCCGTAGGCCCAGTGCGGCGACCACAGGGTCACCACGACCGGCTCCTTCTTCTTGATGGAGGCGTTCAGCTCGGCGAGCATCGAGGACGTGCTGGAGGAGACGACCTTGTACTCGCCCTCCAGGCCGTACGCCTTGAGCACCTTGTCGTTGAGGGTGCCCATCATCCCGGCGCTCGACTCGATGCCGATGATCTTGCCGTTGAACTTCTTCCCCTGGCCCTTGAGATCCGCCAGCGAGTCGATGCCCTTGACGTACGAGGGAACCGTCAGCTCCAGCGAGGTCGGCCCGTACCACGAACCGAGATCGGTCAGGTTGTCCTTGTACCGGTTCCAGTAGTCCTTGTGCGTGGTGGGCAGCCAGGAGTCGAACTGGACGTCCATCTGCCCCTGCGCGAGACCGGTGTAGAGCGGGCCCGGGTCGAGCTGCTTGACAGTGGTCCGGTAGCCCCGGTCCTCCAGCACGTTCTGCCAGAGGTATGTCGAGGCGATGGCCTCGTCCCACGGGAAGTAGCCCATGTTGACGGTCTTGCCCGCGTCCTTGCCCTGCTGTGTGCCGCCGGCCCCGCCGGGGACCGGAGCCAGCTTGTCGACGAGCCCGGGGTTCGCCTTCAGCCAGGCGCGTACGCCGTCCTGCTCCTTGCCCTGACCGGCTTCCTGGATGCTGTTCTCCAGGCCCGTCAGCTGCTTCTCGGTGAGCTTGAAGTTCTTCAGCCAGCGCGAGACGGCGGGGGCCTTCTCGGCGAAGCCCTTGTGGGCGACCGTGTGGATCTGCTCGCCCTTGCCCCAGGCGC
>NZ_MDKB01000004.1:261013-328847 GCF_001715295.1 Streptomyces griseus
GGGGACACGTCGGCGGGGGCGGGCGGGGACACGTCGGCGGGGGCGGACGGGGACGAGGGATCGGCGGGCGGGACCGAAGGGGACATAAAACCAGCTTATGACCTCATAGAGCCGAGCTCCCTGGTGGGCCCGCACCCACCCGCCGAGGATCGTGGCATGGCCATCTTTCCGCAGACCCGGACCGCGCGTCCCGCCCTTCCCGACCCCTCCGCCCCGGACCCCGCCCTCCGGCTCCCCTCCCTGCGGCACGTCGGCCCCAACTGGTACGCGACGGTCATGGGCACCGCGATCGTGGCCACCGCCGGGGCGGCCCTGCCCGTCCATGTGCCGGGGCTGCGTGGCACCCTCCTCGCCGTCTGGGCCCTGTCCGCGGCGCTGCTCGCCGTCGTCCTCGCCGCCCGAGCCGGCCACTGGGCCCTCCACCCGGGCCAGGCCCGGGCCCACCTGCTGGACCCCGCCGTCGCCCCCTTCTACGGCTGCCTCTCCATGGCGCTGCTCGCCGTCGGCGCGGGCACCCTCACGCTCGGTCGGGACGTCATCGGGCGCCCGGCGGCCGTCGCCGTGGACGCGGTGCTGTTCACCGTGGGCACCGTGGTGGGCCTGGCCGCCGCCGTGGTGGTCCCGTACCTGATGGTCGTACGCCACCGGCCGGCGCGCGGCACCGCCTCGCCGGTCTGGCTGCTCCCCCTGGTCGCGCCCATGGTCTCGGCCGCCGTCGGCCCCCTGCTGGTGCCCGAGCTGCCGCCCGGCCAAGCGCGCGGGGCGCTTCTGCTCGCCTGCTACGCGATGTTCGGGATGTCGCTGCTGGCGACCCTCGTGGTGCTCCCGCTCGTCTTCGCCCGGCTGGTGCACGAGGGCCCGCTGCCGCTCGCGCTGACCCCGGCGCTGTTCCTGGTACTCGGCCCGCTCGGCCAGTCCACGACCGCCGCCGGCCAGCTCGCCGACGCGGCGCCCCACGCGGTCGGCGCCCCGTACGCCTCTGCCTTCGGCGCGTTCGCCGTGCTGTACGGAGTGCCGGTCATGGGGTTCGCGCTGCTGTGGCTGGCCCTGTCCGCGGCCATGGTGGTGCGCGCGGCCCGGCGCGGGATGCGGTTCACGATGACGTGGTGGGGGTTCACCTTCCCGGTCGGTACGTGTGTCACCGGGGCGGCGGGCCTGGCCCGGCACACCGGGGTGGCCGCTTTCACCTGGCTCGCGGTGGCGCTCTACGTGCTGCTGGTGACCGCGTGGGCCGTCGCCGGCGTACGGACGCTGGGCGGGCTGTTCAGCGGGGCACTGCTCGCGGCGCCCCGGCCGGTGCCGGTCAGCGCGTGAGTGACGGCCGCCGGCCGACGCGTGCGGCGGGCCCGCCGGGGCCGGTGGGCGTACCGGGTGACGGTGCGTACCGGCGGCCGGTCAGCGGCGTGTGTCGTACGTGGCGTCGATGTGCTCGGCGACCGAGACGACCAGCAGCCGGGTGCCCGGGACGGTCGTCCGCCACCGGTGTCTGACCCCGCCGGAGAGGAAGAGCGTGTCGCCCTTCCCGAGCCGGTGGGCCTGCCCCTCGGCCTCGACCTCGACGGCTCCCTCGGCGACGTACATCAGCTCGTCGTTGCGGTGCTGGAACTCGCGCCCGAGGTCCTGCTCGCCCACGAATTCCAGGGCACTGAGCTGGTGGCGTCCGCGCACCAGCCGCCGTGCGCCGTCGGCGTCGTCCGCCCGTACGACGTCCACGGCGCGCGCCGAGTCGGCCGCGGCCCGCAGTCGCTCGGTCGTGGTCTCCAGCGCCTGGGCCACCCGGTCCAGGGACCGGGGGCTGGGTCTGGCCCGTTCGTTCTCGATCTGGCTGAGGAAGGGTACGGACAGGCCGCTGCGCCCGGCCACCGCGGCCAGGGTCAGTCCGAGGGTCCTGCGGCGGCGTCGGACCGCGGCACCCACTCGAAGGGCTTCCTTGTCGTCCATGTCCGGCTCCCTCCCCGGTTCGCCATCCTCCCGGTTGCCAGCACCCTACGCATGTCGTTCGCGGGATGGAGCGGAAGTGGCGGGACGGGAAACCGTCCGGGGCTCCTCCGACCAGCCTGAAGGGGACGGCTCCGGTTCGCTACCGGGGCCGCCCCCTTCCTCGGGCAGGCGTTCTGATCGGAGACGGGCGCTCAGCCGCCGACGGGCGCCATCTCGTCCACCACGTCCGGGTTGGCGTCCATCCAGTGGCGGGCGGACTCCTTCTCCTTGCCCGCACCACCCTTCTGGATCTCCACCTCGAGGGAGGCCAGCTGCGCCTCACTGAGCTTGAAGTCCTTCAGCCAGCCGGTGAGCTCGGGGAAGTCCTCGGCGAAGTCCTTCTTGGCCACCGTGTGGATCTGCTCGCCCTCACCCCAGGCAACCTTGGGGTCCTCGAGCTTCTTCAGGTCGTGCTTCCCGTAGGCCCAGTGCGGCGACCACAGGGTCACCACGACCGGCTCCTTCTTCTTGATGGAGGCGTTCAGCTCGGCGAGCATCGAGGACGTGCTGGAGGAGACGACCTTGTACTCGCCCTCCAGGCCGTACGCCTTGAGCACCTTGTCGTTGAGGGTGCCCATCATCCCGGCGCTCGACTCGATGCCGATGATCTTGCCGTTGAACTTCTTCCCCTGGCCCTTCAGGTCCGCCAGCGAATCGATGCCCTTGACGTACGAGGGAACCGTCAGCTCCAGCGAGGTCGGCCCGTACCACGAACCGAGATCGTCCAGCTGGTCGCTGTACTTGTCCCAGTAGTCCTTGTGCGTGGTGGGCAGCCAGGAGTCCGTCTGGAAGTCGATGTCACCGCGGGCGACGCCGGAGTAGAGCGGACCGGCGTCGAGCTGGGTGACACCGGCCTCGTAGCCCCGCTGCTCCAGGATCTCCTTCCACAGGAACGTGGAGGCGATGCCCTCGTCCCAGGGGATGTAGCCCAGGTTGATCTTCTGGCCCTTGCCGACGTTTCCGCCGCCGGCCTGGTTGCTCTTCGCGCCGCTGCCTCCGGAGCCGGCCATGTTGAGGCCACCCGCGACGAGCGCCAGGACGACGACGCCGATCATGGCGACGGCGGTCCCCGGCTTGTAGTGCGCGAACTTCATACGGCGGGCACTTGCGGCGGCCTTGGCGGCGGCGCGGCGGCCGAGCGGGGAGACCCGTTCGTTGAGCGCGCCGGTCATCCGGTCCAGGTACATGGCCAGGATGACGACGGCGATCCCGCTCTCGGCGGCGAGGCCGACCTGGAGCTGGGTGATCGCGGCGTAGACCTTCTCGCCGAGGCCGCCGGCCCCGGCCATACCGCCGATGACGACCATCGACAGGGCCAGCATGATGACCTGGTTGATTCCGGCCATGATCGTCGGCAGGGCGAGCGGCAGCTGCACCCGGGTCAGGGTGTCCTTGGGCGTGGTGCCGAACGCCTCGGCGGCCTCGACCAGTTCGCCGTCGACCTGGCGGATGCCGAGCTCGGTCATCCGGACCCCGGGCGGCATCGCGAAGACGATGGTGGCGATCACACCGGGGGTGACACCGACGCCGAAGAACATGACGCCGGGGATCAGGTAGACGAAGGCCGGCATCGTCTGCATGACGTCGAGCACCGGCCGCAGCGTGGCGCTGACCTTGCTGTTGCGGGCGGCCCAGACACCCGTGGGCACCGCGATCACGATGGTGATGACCGCTGCCACGACGACCAGCGACAGCGTGGCCATCGCCTCGTCCCAGAGGGCGAGCGAGTCGATGAGGGCGAAGCCCACGAAGGTGAGGACGGCCGGCACCACACCGCGCAGCCAGAACGCCAGGACGGCGAAGATGGCCGCCATCAGCAGCGGCTCACCGCCGCCGAGCACCGCGTCGACACCGTCGTACATGCCGCCGAGGACGGTCTTGATGGCGTCGAAGATCCAGGAGAGGTTCGACTGGAGCCAGTCGACCGCGTTCTCGACCCAGGCGCCGAAGGAGAACCTAGGCACTGGCCTTCACCGCCTCGGCCTCGCCCTGGGCGGGCAGGACGTCCTCGACCTGCGGTTCCTCGCCGAGTACGGCGAGGAGCCGGGTGCGCGGCACGACCCCGATGACGCCGCCGCCCGCGTCCGTGACGGCGACGGCGACCCCGCTGGTGGAGCAGGGGGTGAAGAGTTCGGCGATGGGGGTCTCCGCGGACACCGTCGCGGGGGCCTCGGCCAGCAGGTCCTTGTCGGAGCGGCCCTCCTCGGGCGCTTCCATGATCGAACCGGCGGTCAGCACCCGGGAGCGGTCCACGTCCTGGATGAACGACGCCACGTAGTCGTCGGACGGCCGGACGAGGATGTCCTCGGCGGTGCCCTGCTGCACGATCTCGCCGTCGCGCATCACGGCGATGCGGTCGCCGAGGCGCATGGCCTCGTTGAGGTCGTGGGTGATGAAGACGATGGTCTTCTTCAGCCGCTTCTGGAGTTCGAGGAGCTGGTCCTGCATGTCACGGCGGATCAGCGGGTCGAGCGCGCTGAAGGACTCGTCCATCAGCAGCAGGTCGGCGTCGGTGGCGAGCGCGCGGGCCAGGCCCACGCGCTGCTGCATACCTCCGGACAGTTCGTCGGGCCAGGACTTCTCCCACCCGGCCAGGCCGGTCAGCTGGAGTGCCTCGGCGGCGCGCTGCTCGCGTTCGGCGCGCGGCACCCCCTGCACCTCCAGGCCGTACCCGGCGTTCTCCAGGACGCTGCGGTGAGGGAAGAGCGCGAAGTGCTGGAAGACCATACTGATCTTCGACGAGCGGACACCGCGCAGTTCGCGGGCGCTGAGCGCCGTCAGGTCCTGCCCGTCGAACAGCACCCGCCCGGCGGTCGGCTCCAGCAGGCCGTTGAGCATCCGCAGCAGGGTCGACTTACCGGATCCGGAGAGTCCCATGACGACGAATATCTGCCCCGGCTCCACGGTGAACGAGGCGTCGATCACCGCTGCGGTCGTTCCGTCGGCGCGCAGCTCGTCTCGCTGGGTACCGTCCTGGAGCTTCCGCACGGCTTGATCGGGTCGTCTGCCGAACACCTTGTACAGATGCTCCGCTTGCAGCCTTGACACATACACCTCACGCGTTGAACCGAAAACGGTCTGTCACCCCCGCGGGCAGACCGTGGAGCGGGCGGATTCGGTCCGCAGAACACGCGCACAGGCAAAAAATGGGCGTGGTCCGCTCCATTGGCGCGCCTGCCCCGGCTTACACAACCCAAACACACGTGTGACCCAGCTCACCCGAAAGGGTCGCCCCGCCCGGGAAACGCTGCGTGCACGGCCCCGGAGGTGCGGCCGCCCGTAGGCCGTGACTGTCGGTGGCGTGCGGCATCATCGGGGTGTGACGCGACGCCTGATGCTCCTCGACACCGCCTCCCTCTATTTCCGCGCCTACTTCGGCGTCCCCGACTCGGTGCGCGCACCGGACGGCACACCGGTCAACGCCGTGCGTGGGCTGCTCGACTTCATCGCCAGGCTGGTGCAGGACCACCGGCCGGACGACCTGGTCGCCTGCATGGACGCGGACTGGCGGCCGCACTGGCGGGTGGAGCTGATTCCCACCTACAAGGCGCACCGGGTGGCCGTCGAGACGCCCGCGGGCGTGCCCGACGAGGAGGAGACCCCCGACACGCTCTCCCCGCAGGTCCCGATCATCAAGGAGGTGCTGGACGCCCTCGGCATCACCCGTATCGGTGTCGCACCGTACGAGGCGGACGACGTGATCGGCACGCTGGCGGGGCGGGCCACCGGGCCCGTGGACATCGTCACCGGGGACCGCGATCTCTACCAGCTCGTCGACGACGCCCGCGGGGTGCGGGTGCTCTACCCGCTGAAGGGCGTGGGCTCGCTCCAGGTGACGGACGAGGCCTGGCTGCGGGAGAAGTACGGCGTGGACGGCGCCGGATACGTCGACCTGGCGCTGCTGCGCGGGGATCCGAGCGACGGGCTGCCGGGTGTCCCGGGCATCGGCGAGAAGACGGCCGCGAAGCTGCTGGACGCCTTCGGCGACCTCGCGGGGATCATGGCCGCGGTGGACGACCCCGCCGCCCGGCTGACCCCGTCGCAGCGCAAGCGCCTCGACGAGGCACGGGACTACGTCGCGGTCGCTCCGAAGGTCGTCCGCGTCGCCGACGACGTACCGCTGCCCGAGGTCGGCCTCGCCCTGCCGCGGGAGCCGCGCGACCCTGCCGCGCTGGAGGCGCTCGCGGCCCGGTGGGGCCTGGGGGGCGCCCTGCAGCGCCTGCTCGTGACGCTCCAGGCGTGAGGATGCTAACTTAGGTAAGCCTAAGCGTGTGGGGGGCCTGGGTGTGCGGCGGGGGCGATCGGCGGGCCCGAGCGGCAGCGGACCCCGCACGCCCAGCGTCTTGTACGTCCAGAGCAGGGAGAACCTCGTGGCAGAGCGGCCGGCACGCCAGGCACCGAAGGCGCAGGGGGCACAGGTCCTGCGCACCGAGCAGATCACTCCGCACATGGTGCGCGTGGTCCTCGGGGGTGACGGCCTGGCCGGTTTCTCCCTCGCCGGATTCACCGACCACTACATCAAGCTCTGCTTCGCCCCCGAGGGCGCGGACTACGCCCACCCCTTCGACATGGCCCGGATCCGCGAGGAGTACCCGCGTGAGCTGTGGCCCACGACCCGCACCTACACGGTGCGCTCCTGGGATCCCGCAACGCGGGAGCTCGCGGTCGACTTCGTGGTGCACGGTGACGAGGGGCTCGCGGGGCCGTGGGCGACCCGGGCGCGCCCCGGCGACCAGGTGACCTTCCTGGGACCGGGCGGCGGCTACCGGCCGCAGGACTCGGCCGACTGGCATCTGCTGGCCGGTGACGAGAGCGCGCTGCCGGCCATCGCCGCGACGCTGGAGCAGATGCCGGCGGGCGCCCTGGTGCACGCCTTCGTCGAGGTGGCCGACGCGGCGGAGGAGCAGAAGATCGTGACGCGGGACGGGGCGGCCGTGACCTGGCTGCACCGGGACGGGCGTCCGGTGGGCGAGGCTCTCGTGGCCGCGGTGTCGGACCTGGACTTCCCCGAAGGTGAGGTGCAGGCCTTCGTCCACGGCGAGGCGGGGTTCGTGAAGGAGATCAGACGCCACCTGCGTAAGGAGCGCGGCGTCCCGCTCTCCCGGCTGTCGATCTCCGGGTACTGGCGCCTCGGGCAGAACGACGACGCGTGGCGCGCGGTCAAGCGCGAGTGGAACGAGCAGGTGGAACGCGAGGAGAACGCCGGGTAGCGCCGGCCCGCCTGTGCTCGGACACCCGGTCGACGTCACGGACGGCGGCCGGGTGTCGTCGGCTCCGGGTGCGGTGCCGTTCCGCGGCGCCGGGGGCTTCCCGCCCGTGCGGTACGGAGCGCTCCACCCGGCCGTCAGGCGCCTCGGCGGGGAGTCGTCCCGGGCCGCCGGTCCCCGGTGTCCGGACGCCGGCCACCGGTGCGCGGCCAGGAACGGCGGGAGGACGCCGGCCGGCCTCGCGGGAGCTCCCCCTCCGCGTCCCCGGTGCCGGAGTGGTGCCCGGACACCCCCGTGGCCGTGCCCGCCGGGGTGCCGAGGCGGGTACGGGTGCACACCCCACGGGGTGACCCGCACGCCCCTCCGACGCAAGGGCGTGCGACCATGTCGGGCCGCAGGCCAATCCGCGGGGTCGTCGGCTCCGAACCAACGGAGGAAACCGACACGTGCCCGGGAGGAACGACCGCGTGGAAGAAGTCGTACACATCAGTGGGGTCCGCTCGGCGGAACCCGATCTGCAAGAACTGCTCGTCCACGTGGCGCGCGGCGACCAGGACGCCTTTACGCAGGTCTACGACCAGGTCAGCGGCCCGGTGCTCGGACTGGTGCGGAGCATCCTGCGCGACCCGGCCCAGTCCGAGGAGGTGGCCCAGGAGGTGCTGGTCGAAGTGTGGCGTACCGCCCCGCGCTTCCAGCCGTCGCGCGGCAGCGCGATGAACTGGGTGCTCACGCTGGCCCATCACCGGGCGGTGGACCGGGTACGTTCCGCCGAGGCGGCGTCCGCCCGGGAGCACAAGGCGGCGCTGCTCGACCGCACGCCCGACTTCGACCAGGTCTCCGAACAGGTGGAGACCCGGCTCGAGAGGGAGCAGGTCCGGCGCTGTCTGCGGACGCTCTCCGAACTGCAGCGGGAGTCCGTCACCCTGGCGTACTACCGCGGGCTGACCTACCGCGAGGTCGGCGAGCTGCTCTCCGTACCGCTGGGAACCATCAAGACGCGGCTGCGCGACGGACTCATCCGGCTGCGCGACTGCCTGGGGGTGAACGCATGAGCACGGCCGAGCTGCACACACTGACCGGCGCCTACGCCCTGCACGCGCTGCCGGACGGGGAACGCCTGGAGTTCGAACGCCATCTGCGGGTGTGCGAGGCCTGCGCCCAGGAGGTCCGGGAGCTGTCCGCCACCGCCGCCAGGCTCGGGCTCGCGGTCTCCGCCGCCGCGCCGCCCGCACTGCGGGACCGGGTGCTGCGGGAGATCACGCACGTACGGCAGGAGCCGCCGCAGGCCGGCATGAGGCAGCGCGCCTCCTCCCGGGCGGGCCGGGCCGGCCGCTGGTCCTCGTACGCGCTCGCCGCATGCGTCGCCGCCGCCGCCGCACTGGGTGGTGTCGCCGTGTGGCAGCACGAGGTCGCCCAGGACGCGCGGCAGGAGGTCTCCCGTGCGCAGCAGCGGAGCGAGCTGGTGGCGCGGGTGCTGTCCGCGCCGGACGCCACGACGGCAGCCGCGGAGCTGGCGGGCGGGGCCCGGGGAGCCGTCGTCGTCTCGCACCGCGTGAACCGCGCGGTGTTCGTGGCCTCGGACATGGCCCGGCCGCCCGGCGGCAAGGTGTACCAGCTCTGGTTCGACGACCACGGCACCATGCGGTCCGCCGGCCTGATGAACCCGAAGGCCACGGACGACGCGGTGTTGCTCGACGGACCGGTCGACGGTGCTTCCGGCATGGGGATCACCGTCGAGCCGTCGGGCGGGTCCGAACGGCCCACCTCGCAGCCGGTGGCCCTGATGGAGTTCGGGCAGGCCTGAGCGGCCGGGGCCGGTCACGGCGATCCCCGCAACACCCTGGATCTCGGGGAGTTGCGGGGATCGTGCGTGTCAGGGTCCTGAAGGCGAGGCCTCTTCGGGACACCGGACCGGGAGTGTGGCCGTACGGCGGCCGAAACGGCCGTTCAGCGCCGGGCCGGGGGCCGCGGCAGGAAGCCGCTGGTCCGGGCCCGGTACTCCGCGTAACCCGGCCGCCCCGCCATGTGCCGCTCCAGGAGCGCCTTGCCGCTGCCCATGGTCAGCAGCAGGCTCATCACGACGGGCGACACGAGGGTCGCGGCCGCGACCGCGGGCTGTACGCAGACGAGGAGGAACAGCCCCCACCAGACGCAGAAGTCCCCGAAGTAGTTCGGATGACGGGTCCAGGCCCACAGCCCCCGGTCCATGACGCGGCCGCGGTTCTCCGGGTCGGCCTTGAAGCGGGCCAGTTGCGCGTCCCCCACCGCCTCGAAGGCCAGCCCGAGCGCCCACAGCGCCGTTCCGGCCCCGGCCCACCACGTCAGCGGGCCCGTGACGTAGTACGCCGCCTGCACGGGGAGGGAGATCAGCCAGACCAGCGCGCCCTGCAGGAGGTACACCTTGCGCAGGGCGTAGAGGGCCTGGCTTCCGGGCGCGCGGGCGAGCATGGCCGCGTAGCGCGGGTCCTCCCCGTGGCCACGCCCCCGCCGCCCGATGTGCACGGCCAGCCGCAGCCCCCAGACGACGGTCAGCACGGTCACCAGGAGGCGGAGCCCCTCGGAGCCGTCGCCCCGGGAGAGGACGTACGAGACGAGGGCCACGGCGGCGAAGCCGATGCCCCAGGCCACGTCGACGACGCGGTGCACCCCCGCGCGCAGGGCCACGGCGAAGGTCACGAGCATGACCGCGAGGGCGGTGCCCGCGCCCACCGCCAGGTTCCGGGCGAAATCCGCCCACGCGAAGCCGTTCACCGGCCGTCCTCCGGCCCGTGCGGTGCGCCCAGCCCGTCGTACCAGCCGTGCCGGGTGGCCGGCGGCCCCACCGAGCCGTCCGCGTCGGGCCGCACCGAGAGGATCTGGTCGACGCCCATCCGCCGCTCCTCGAAGGCCAGGGCGGCGCCCACCAGGTAGAGCCGCCACACGCGCACGGTCTCCGCACCGACCAGCGCTTCGAACTCGGTTCTGCGCTCCTCCAGGGTGCGCAACCAGGCGGTCACGGTGAGGACGTAGTGCTCGCGCAGCGACTCGACATCGCGTACCTCGAGCCCGGCCCCCTCCAGGAGCCCGACCGTCTCGCCGAGCGGGCGCATGTGCATGTCCGGCGCGATGTACGACTCGATGAACGCGCCGCCGCCCGGGGCGGTGGTCCCGCGGGACATCTGCTGCACCAGCGCACGCCCCCGCGGCCGCAGCACCGCGTGGAGCAGTGCCGTGAAGGCCGGGTACTCGGCGTCGCCGACGTGTTCGCCCATCTCGATGCTGGACACGGCGTCGTACCCGCCCTGGAAACCGGGCAGAGCCGTGATGTCCCGGTAGTCGCGGCACTCCACGTCGACCAGGTCCTCCAGGCCCTGGGCCGCCACCTGCCCGCGCACATGGGCGGCCTGTTCCGAGGCGAGGGTGACGGCGGTGACCCGGACCCCGTGCCGGCGTGCCGCGTACAGCGTCAGGGAGCCCCACCCGCAGCCGATGTCGAGCAGCCGCGCGCCGGGCCGGAGTGCGAGCTTGCGGCAGACGAGTTCCAGCTTGTCGCGCTGCGCGTCGGCAGGCCCGTACCCCGGCTCCTCACCGGTCCAGTAGCCGCAGGAGTACGCCATCGTCCCGTCGAGGAGCAGGGAGTAGAAGGCGTTGGACAGGTCGTAGTGATGGCTGATGGCGGCCCGGTCGCGGGCCTTGCTGTGCAGCGCGCCGCGGAGCCCGGCGCGCGCCGCCGGGACGGGCGGGCGGGGCCCGGCGGCGCCGAGGCGCAGGGCCGTGCCGGCGGCCCGGACCCGCGCGGCGAGACCGGGCCGGGGAGCCTGCGCCCCGGCCCGGGCCGCCCGGCGCAAGGCCCGCAGCCCGTCGGAGAGGTCGCCGGGCACCTCGATGTCACCGGTGATGTAAGCCTCCGCGAGGCCGAGTTCACCGGGCTGCCAGAGCAGCCGGCGCAGTGCGCGCCGGGAGCGCACGTGCACGGTGGGCGCGTCGGCGGGGCCGGTCTCGCTGCCGTCCCACATCCGGATCCTGACCGGCGGGGGGCCGCCGAGGAACTGCTCGACGACGGGCGCGATCCGCTGCGCCGCTCCGGTGCGGGAGCTCCGGGGGGTCTCGGTCGTGGTCTTCACGCGGTGTCCTCACGGGTCAGGAGAAGCTGCTGGACGTCGAGGTAGCCGGAGCGGAACCCCGCTTCCGAGTAGGCGAGGTAGAAGGTCCACATGCGGCGGAAGGTCTCGTCGAAGCCGAGGGCCTCGACCTGGGGGCCCTGGTCGGTGAAGCGTTCCCGCCAGAGCCTCAGGGTCTCGGCGTAGTGCGTGCCGAAGCCGGTGCGCTGCCGTATCCGCAGGCCGGTGCCGTCGGCGGTGACGCGCTCCATCGCCTCGGTGGAGGGCAGCAGACCGCCGGGGAAGATGTACTTCTGGATCCAGGTGTACGTGGTGCGGCTGGCCCGCAGCCGGTCGTCCGGCATGGTGATCGCCTGCAGGGCGATCCGGCCGCCGGGGGCGAGGCAGCGCTCCAGCGTGCGGAAGTACACCGGCCAGTACTCCTCGCCCACCGCCTCGATCATCTCGACGCTGACCACCGCGTCGTACGTCCCGGTCGCGTCCCGGTAGTCGCACAGGCGCACGTCGACCCGGTCCTGGTGGCCGGCCTCGCGGATACGGCCCCGGGCCAGCTCCTGCTGCTCCCGGGAGAGGGTGAGGGAGACGACGCGGGCGCCCCGGGAGGCCGCGCGGATGGCGAGTTCGCCCCAGCCGGTGCCGATCTCGAGGAGGTGCGTCCCGGGGCCCACTCCCGCGAGGTCCAGGAGCCGGTCGATCTTGCGGTGCTGGGCGGCCGGAAGCAGTTCCTGGTCCGCAGGGAAGCCCCGGAATACTGCGGACGAGTAGGTCAGCGTCTCGTCGAGGAAGAGCGCGAAGAGGTCGTTCGACAGGTCGTAGTGATGACTGATGTTGCCGCGCGCGTTCTCGCGGCTGTTGACCTGGACGGCGGGCTGCCGGGGTGCCCACAGGGCCCGCAGCTTCTGCAGCGGCGCCGGTACCAGCTCCGCCGCGTTCCCGGCCAGCACGGTCAGGACCCCGACGAGGTCGGGAGAGTCCCACTCGCCCGCCATGTACGACTCGCCGAAGCCGATGAGCCCGCGCGCACCGATCCTGCGGAAGAACGCGTCGGGTTCGCGGACCTCCATCAGGGGTCCGCCGAGCCCGATACCGGCCCGGCCGGCGAGCCGGGCTCTCAGGGGCAGCCGGCCGAGGGCGTGGCGTACGAGCCGTTCGGCCGTCGCCGTCCTGGCCCGGGACGCCTTCGGCAGGGCCACGACGTCCGGCCAGCGCGCCGGATCGACGGGCGCCGGTGCGGCCCCGGGGCCGTGCGCCGCGGGTCCGGCCTGGGCGGGTACGCCCTGCCGGGCGGGGGATTCGGGGGAAGTGGTGGGCACCTTCACTGCATGCCTTCCTGGGTGTGATGACGGGGACGGGGCTGTACGGGGAGCCGGCGCAGGAACAGCCGGACGCCGTGCAGCCGGATGGCGAGGGAGACGATCAGGGTGGACAGGGGGTGCCGAAGGGCCAGCCGGAGCAGCCGCGCGGGCGTGGCGGGGCGCCGGACCCCGCGTACGGTCGCGGTGAACGGCCGGGCACCCTCGCGCTCCAGGTGGACCGTCAGGTCCAGTCGCGGTCCCGGCTCGGGCAGCCGCATCCGGTAGTCGCCGTCCACCGGGAAGAACGGCGACACGTAGAAGTCCTTGCCGGTGGACACCCGGCCGGCCCCGTCCGGGTGCAGCAGGTAGCAGTGGCGCTCCCCGTAGGTGTTGTGCACCTCGGCGACCACGCAGAGCGGGCTGCCGTCGGGACGGTGGCACCAGTAGACGGTCAGCGGGTTGAAGACGTGGCCGAGCACGCGGGCGTGGGTGAGCATCGTGACCGTGCCGTCGGCGAGGTCGACGCCCCGGGCCCGCAGGAACCGTTCGAGACCGGCCCGGACGGTGGGGGCCGTCCCGCCGAAGTGGTCGCGGGCGTCGAACCTCGCCAGCGGCCGCAGCGCGCGCGGCAGCCGTGGCGGGCGGTCCGGGTCGATCAGCCACAGGTAGGTGCGGTGCCGCAGGGCGTACCGCCGGGGTGAGGTGCGCACATGCGTGATGGCGCACGGATAGAGGGCGTTCACCGGGCCGCTCCCGGACGGTGGCGGTGCATGCTCACCAGATCACTCCCAGGGCGGCGGCGGCCTCGACTCCGGACCGGCAGCCGTCCTCGTGGAAGCCCCAGCCGTGGTACGCCCCCGCGAAGGCGGTGACCGGGCCCGACAGGGCGGGCAGATGGGCCTGCGCCGCGACGGATTCCGGTGTGTAGACGGGGTGTTCGTAGACCATGCGGGCGCGGACGAGGTCCGGGCCGACCCGGTCGGCGCCGTTCAGCGTGACGACGAACCGTTCGGGGGCGTCCAGACGCTGGAGCCGGTTCATGTCGTAACTGACGGTGACCCGCTCGGCGTCGGCGGCACAGGAGGGCATCAGGTAGTTCCAGGAGGCCGCCGCTCCCCGGCTGCGCGGCAGCAGCGTGGTGTCGGTGTGCAGCAGGGTGGGGTTGCGGGAGTAGCGGAACGCCCCGAGGACGCGCCGCTCCTCGTCGGTGGGGTCGGCGAGCAGCCGCAGGGCCTGGTCGGGGTGGGTGGCGACGACCACCGCGTCGTACGCCTCGGTCGAACCGTCCTCGGCGACGATCTCCACTCCGTCGCTGTGCCTGCGCAGTGCGCGGACGGGTGTCGCCGTACGCACGGAGTGCACCTGCTTGGCGATCCGCTCGACGTAGGCCTGCGATCCGCCGGTGACCGTGCGCCAGACGGGGGAGCCGCCGACCGAGAGCATCCCGTGGTGGTCCATGAACCGGAAGAGGTAGTGGGCCGGGTAACGCGTCGCGGTCACCGGGTCGCACGACCAGACGGCGGAGACGACGGGCGTCAGGAAGTGGGCCGAGAAGTACGGGGAGAAGCGGCCTCGCGCGGCGAACTCCCCGAGGGTCATGGCCGGGGCGTCCCCTTCGCGGGCGAGCAGCGCCCGGGCCGCCCGGTGGAAGCGGGGCACCTCGGCGAGCATCCGCAGGTACGGCGCCCGCAGGGCGGCGCGCGGCGTGGCGAACAGCCCGGCCGCGCCCCGGGCGCCCGCGTACTCGAGGCCGCACCCCTCGCAGCGTACGGACATGCTCATCTCCGACTCCTGCGTGGCGACGCCGAGTTCGCCGAAGAGCCGGAGAAGGCGCGGGTAGGTGCGCCGGTTGTGCACGATGAAGCCGGAGTCGACGTGGTGGGTCCGGCCGTCCGACGAGATCAGGTCGTGCGTGTGGGCGTGTCCCCCGACGCGTGTGTCGGCCTCGTAGAGCGTCACGTCGTGCGCCTTGCCCAGGACGTGTGCGGCGGTCAGTCCCGCCACTCCGCTCCCCACTACGGCCGTGCGTCGCCGCTGCCTGGTCATTCGGTTCCTTCCGGTGTCCGTGCTGGTGACTTCCCTGGTGAGGGGCCCCTGGAAGGTCATTCGAAGCCGACCGGCCGCCGGATTGGCCGATGATCAGACTTCCTCCGATCGAGTGAACGACCAATCCGGGGGGAGGCCGGCGTCGAACTCCCGGTGTGAGAACAGACCGAGATGTTTCGCAGAGGCACGGGGCCACCGGACCCCGGGGATCCCGCTGGGCGGGTGCGGGTCATGCCGCGCTCAGCGGTCTGATCTCCGGGTTCTCCGCCCTGTGCGTCGCCGAGCTCGTGGCGGCTGCCGTACGCCCCGAGGCGGGGCCCGTCACGGCGGTCGGCGGGGCGGTCATCGACCGCACCCCGCCGGCCGTCAAGGACTTCGCCGTACGGAACTTCGGCACGAGCGACAAGCTGGTGCTGCAGGTGGGCATCCTCGTCCTCCTGGCGGTCTTCGCCATGGCGGTGGGGGTCCTCGCCCTGCGGCACCGGCGGAGCGGCGCTGCGGCAGTCCTGGTCTTCGGCGTGATCGGGGCGGTGGCTGCGGCCGGGCGGCCGGAGGGCCGCCCGAGCGACGCGCTGCCCTCGGCCGTGGGAGCGGTGGTGGCCGCGGGAGTGCTGTATCTCCTGGCCGGACGGCTCACCTCCGCACCGTCCTCCGCGTCCGTACCGTCACCCGCGGCCGGGGTGCCGGACGGCGGGAGGCAGGGCTCCTTCGACCGCCGCGGATTCGTGATCGCGGCGACCACCGCCGCGGCGGCCTCGGCCGGTGCCGGATTCCTGGGCCGACGGCTCACGGCGTCCGGGCTGGCCGGGGCCGCCGCCTCACGCGGCGAAGTGGGGCTGCCGTCGCCCGCCTCGCCGGCCCCGGCGACGCCCCCCGGAGCGGACCTCGGGATCCGGGGCCTGAGCTCCTTCGTCACCCCGAACAAGGACTTCTACCGGGTGGACACCGCGCTCGTGGTCCCGCGCGTCGACGCCGGCACGTGGCGTCTGCGCATCCACGGCAAGGGAGTGGAACGGCCTCTGACGGTCGGTTTCCAGGACCTTCTGCGGCGGGAGCTCGTCGAACGCGACATCACGCTGACCTGTGTGTCCAACGAGGTGGGCGGCCCCTACGTCGGCAACGCCCGGTGGATCGGCGTACGTCTGGCCGACCTGCTGCGCGAGGCCGGCGTGAGGCCTCCGTCGGACGGCGGTCCGGCCGACCAGATCGTGGCGCGCTCGGTCGACGGCATGACGATCGGCACGCCGGTCGAGACGGTCATGGACGGGCGCGACGCACTGCTCGCGGTCGGGATGAACGGCGAACCCCTGCCGTTCGAGCACGGCTTCCCGGTCCGGATGGTCGTCCCCGGTCTGTACGGCTACGTGTCGGCCTGCAAGTGGATCCGGGACATCGAGCTGACGACGTTCGACGCGTACGACGCCTACTGGGTCGAGCGCGACTGGGCGGCCCAGGCACCCGTCAAAACGGAGTCCCGTATCGACACCCCTCGCCCCTTCGCCTCCCCCACGGCGGGAAAGGTGCCCGTCGCCGGGGTCGCCTGGGCTCAGCACCGGGGCATCTCCCGCGTCGAGGTCCGGGTCGACGGCGGCGAGTGGCACACCGCACGACTGGCCGCCGACGCCGGGCGTGACACATGGCGCCAGTGGGTCTGGGAGTGGCCGGCCACCTCCGGGCACCACACCCTCGAAGTCCGGGCGACGGACGGCACCGGCGCCACCCAGACCGGCAAGCGGGTCGGCACCGTCCCCGACGGTGCGACCGGATGGCACTCGGTGGTGGTCGACGTGCCCTGACGCCTCCCTGCCCGCACCCCTTTTCCACCAGATCCCTCTGATCGATCAGCTACTTCATCAGGAGAACACCATGAACGCCCGTCACCTCCGCCGAGTCGCCGTCGCCGTGTCCGCAGCGGCCCTGCTGCCGCTGACCCTCACCGCCTGCGGCGGCGACAGCGACACCTCCTCGGCCGACTCGGCCCCCAGCGCGGCCGCGTCCTCCCCGGCCGAAGCGACCGAGGAGGCCACGCCCATGGACGAGCCGTTCGGCCCGGCCTGCGCGACCGTTCCGAAGGACGGCGCGGGCTCCTTCGACGGCATGGCGAAGGACCCCGTCGCCACCGCCGCGTCGAACAACCCGGCGCTCTCCACCCTGGTCGCCGCGGTCAAGCAGGCCGGGCTCGTCGACACGCTCAACAACGCGCAGGACATCACGGTGTTCGCGCCGACCGACGACGCGTTCGCGAAGATCCCGAAGGCCGACCTGGACAAGCTGCTCGCCGACAAGGAGCAGCTCACCAAGGTGCTCACCGCGCACGTGGTGGGTCAGAAGCTGACGCCGGCGCAGCTGGACAAGGGGTCCTTCGACACCCTGGCCAAGACGAAGCTGACGACCTCCGGCTCGGACATGGCGTACACCGTGAACGACTCCTCGAAGGTCGTCTGCGGCAACGTCCCGACCGCCAACGCCACGGTGTACATCGTCGACACCGTTCTGATGCCGTCCAGTTGAGCGACCGGCCCGTCGGTACGCTGACGGCCTGAGACGGACGAGCCCCGCGCACCGCGCCCGCCCCGACGACCGGGGCACCGCGGGCCGCGGGGCTCGCGCCGTCGCTGGTCCCGCAGGTTCGGCGGCTGTCCCGGAGCGCCGCGCGGGCCTCCGCGCGGGCCCTCGTCCCCAGGTATCGCGCCGGCTCGGGGAAGCCGCGGAATCCCCTCCCGAAAAAACTTCACATAAGGGACAGGTAAGAGCACACTGGACGGAGAGAGGTGGTGACCGCGTACTCGGAAGCGCGGCCGCTCCTGCCAGAGGAAGGAGACGAACCTCATGAGCAACGTCTCACACACCGGAAGGGACATGTCCGGCCACCCGGACGCCGAAGAGATGCGGGCGCGCCACGACCGCGTGGTCCGCGGCGGCGGGCGCACCACGGCCATGGCGGACGCACCGGTGTTCCTGCTCGGTCTGTACTGCGCCGTCTCACCGTGGGTCCTGCACTTCACAGCGAGCCAGCCCTCCCTGGTGACGCACAACCTCGTCATCGGGATCGCGATAGCCGTACTGGCGCTGTCCTTCACCGCCATGCCGGAACGGATGACGGGAATGAGCATGGCGATCAGCGCCCTGGGTGCCTGGCTCATCGCGTCGACCTGGATCGTGGGGCAGAGCCCGGACACGGGCGTCATCCTCAACAACGTCATCGTCGGAGCACTGGCGATCGTGCTGGGAGCGGCGTGCGCGGGACTCGCGTTCAGGAACAGAAAGACCTGACAGGGGGCAGGCGAAAGCGGTCACAGGACGGACGCACCGCCTGTGACCGCTTCTCCGTGCACCCGCCGGGTCACCCCACGGAGCTGTACGCCACCACTCCGCGCAGCACCGCGTCGACGGCCTTGTGCGCGTTCTTCGCCACCGAACTGCCGTCCCGGGGGGCCGCAGCCGCGATCTGGCCGAGTACGTCGATGACCTGCTTGCACCACCGCACGAAGTCGCCCGCCGGCATCTCCGCCTCGCGGAGCACCTCGTCCAGCGTCCGTCCCGAGGCCCACATGTAGACAGCCCAGGCGAAGCCGAGGTCGGGCTCGCGCTGGCCGACCCCTTCGGTCTGGCTGATCTTGAAGTCCTCCTCCAGGGCGTCGAGCCGTCCCCAGATACGGACCATCTCCCGCAGCGCCGTCTTCGCCGGACCCGACGGCAGCTTGGGGGCGACCGCGTCGTCCGCCTGGCGTGCCTCGTACACGAGCGCGGAGACGCACGCCGCCAGCTCGGCGGGGTTGAGCCCCTCCCAGACACGCTCCCGCAGGCATTCGCTGGACAGCAGGTCCAGCTCGCCGTAGAGCCGGGCCAGCCGCCTGCCGTTCTCCGTGACCTCGTTGCCCCGGAGGTAGTCCAGCTCGGTGAGGAGGGCCACGATCCGGTCGAAGGTCCGGGCGATCGTGTTGGTCCGTCCTTCGATGCGATGCTCCAGCTGCCGCGTGTCACGCTGCAGGCGGTGGTACCGCTCGGCCCACCGCGCGTGGTCCTCGCGCTCGTCGCACCCGTGACAGGGGTGCGCACGCAGCTCCGTGCGCAGCCGGGCGATCTCGCGGTCGTCCGCCGCCGCGGCCCGCTGCTTGCGGTGCCGCCCCGGATCGATGTGCCCGGCCTTGCTCCGCAGCGCCGAGGCGAGATCGCGGCGCGACTGCGGGGAGCGGGGGTTGAACGCCTTGGGCACCCGCATGCGCTCCAGCGCCTCCACCGGGACGGGGAAGTCGATCTGGGCCAGCCGCTTGACCTGCCGCTCGGCGGTCAGGACCAGGGGGCGCGGCCCGTCGTGGTACTCCAGTCCGCGGTGCCCGTTGGTCCGCCCGGCGGGCAGCCCCGGGTCGAGGACCAGCGCGAGCCCGGCGAACTTGCCGGTCGGCACGTGGATGACGTCACCGGGCTTCAGCTTCTCCAGGGACGCGGCCGCCGCCGCCCGCCGCTGGGCCGCGCCCTGCTTGGCGAGCTCCGTCTCCCGGTCCTTGAGGTCACGGCGCAGCCGCGCGTACTCCTCGAAGTCGCCGAGGTGGCAGGTCATGCCCTCCTTGTAGCCCGCGAGACCCTCCTCGTTGCGCTGGACCTGCCGGGAGATCCCGACCACGGACCGGTCGGCCTGGAACTGCGCGAAGGAGGTTTCGAGAAGCTCGCGCGAGCGGTGCCGCCCGAACTGCTGCACGAGGTTCACGGCCATGTTGTACGAAGGCCGGAAGCTGGAGCGCAGCGGATACGTACGCGTGCCGGCCAGACCGGCGAGCGCGCCCGGATCCATGCCCCGCTGCCACAGCACCACCGCGTGGCCCTCGACGTCGATGCCCCGGCGCCCCGCCCGCCCGGTCAGCTGCGTGTACTCGCCGGGCGTGATGTCGGCGTGCTGCTCGCCGTTCCACTTCACGAGCTTCTCGAGCACCACGGAGCGCGCGGGCATGTTGATGCCGAGTGCCAGCGTCTCCGTCGCGAAGACGGCCTTGACCAGGCCGCGGACGAACAACTCCTCCACGACCTCCTTGAAGGTCGGCAGCATGCCGGCGTGGTGCGCGGCGATCCCGCGCTCCAGGCCCTCCAGCCACTCGTAGTAACCGAGGACATGCAGGTCCTCACCCGGGATGGACGCCGTCCGCTCCTCGACGATCTCGCGCACCAGCCGGCGCTTGTCCTCGTCGTTGAGCCGCAGCCCGGCCTGCAGGCACTGCTGCACGGCGGCCTCGCAGCCGGCCCGGCTGAAGATGAAGGTGATGGCCGGCAACAGCCCCTCGGCGTCGAGCCGGTCGATGACCTCGGGCCGCGCCGGTGTCCAGATCCGGCTCCGCTGGCGGCGCTCCCGCTCACGGTCCGCCTCGCGCACCATCTTCCCGCGGCGCCGGTCGCGCGGGTCGTAGCCGCGCTGGTTCTCCATGCGGGCCAGGCGTACGAGGTCGGGGCTCACCTCCCGGCGGCCGGTCCCCCGGCCCCCGTGGTCCGTCTCCTCCTCGAAGAGGTCGTACATCCGGCGCCCGGCCATGACGTGCTGCCACAGCGGCACGGGGCGGTGCTCGGAGACGATCACCTCGGTGTCGCCGCGGACGGTGTCCAGCCAGTCACCGAACTCCTCGGCGTTGGACACGGTCGCCGACAGCGACACCAGGGTCACCGACTCCGGCAGGTGGATGATCACTTCCTCCCACACGGCGCCGCGGAAGCGGTCGGAGAGGTAGTGCACCTCGTCCATGACCACGTAACCGAGGCCGATGAGCGCCTGGGAGCCGGCGTACAGCATGTTGCGCAGCACCTCGGTGGTCATGACGACCACCGGCGCGTCCGCGTTGACGCTGTTGTCCCCGGTCAGCAGCCCGACCTTGTCCGCCCCGTAACGCCTGACGAGGTCGGTGAACTTCTGGTTGGACAGCGCCTTGATCGGCGTGGTGTAGAAGCACTTGCGGCCCTGCCGCAGGGCCAGGTGCACGGCGAACTCGCCGACGATGGTCTTGCCCGACCCGGTGGGAGCGGCGACCAGCACCCCCTTGCCCGCCTCCAGGGCCTTGCAGGCGTCGATCTGGAACGGGTCCAGCCCGAACTCGTACATCTCGCGGAAGGGCCCGAGGGCCGTGGCCTGCTCGGCGGCACGGACCCGGGAAGCCTGGTATCGCTCAGCTGGTGAGAGGTCCTCTGTCATCTTGATACGAGCCTACCCGCCGCGTATGACAGTCAGCCCGATCTTTGTTCTCCCGGTGCGGGGATCACCGCACGGGCGTTCCGGAGCGTGATCACGGCCCCAGGACCCGGACCGCGCCCGGCACGCAGGTGACCGTCAGGGGCAGCGCGCCGAGCGGCTCACCGTCGGCGTACGCCGTGACACCGGGCGCTTCCAGCGTGATCGAGGAGACCCGGTGCACGGTGACCTTCGGGTGACCGAGGTGCGTACCCCGGTACACCTTCGGGAACACCGTGAGCAGGGTGGACCGGCTGCAGTCCCCGACCACCGTGACGTCGAAGAGCCCGTCGTCCATGACGGCGTCGGCGCAGATCCGCATGCCGCCGCCGTACGCCGGCCCGTTGCCCACCGCGACCAGGGTCGCCTCGATCTCGCGCACCGCCCCGCCGTCCAGCCGGAGGCGGTACGGGATCGGCCGGAAGGCCGCCAGCTCGGCGAGGATCGCCAGGTCGTACGTGAACCGCCCGCCGGGCCACCGCATGCGGTTGGCCCGGTCGTTGACCCGCGAGTCGAACCCGGCGGCGAGCACGGAGCCGAACCAGCGCCCCCCGGCCCGGCCGAGGTCGATCTCACGTGCCGTTCCCGCCTTGAGCGCCTCCGCGGCCAGCCGCCCGGCCGCGGCCGGATCGCGCACCGGCAGCCCGAGGGCGCGTGCGAAGTCGTTGCCGGTACCCACGGCCACGGCCCCGAGCGGTGTGGAGGTCCCGGCCACAGCCTGCAGCGCGAGGGACATCATGCCGTCCCCGCCCACGGCTATGAGCGCCCCCGTCCCTCCGGCCACGGCCTCGCGAGCCCGCCGCAGTGCGTCACCGGCGTCCTCCCCGAGGACCGTCCGTACGGAGAATCCGGCGTCCCGCAACGCGGAAGCGGCCGGCTGCGCGGCTCGCGCGCCCCGGCCGCTTCCCGCGGTGGGATTGACGAAGAGGGTGATCTCGCTGGTCACCCGGGGACCCTACAAGGTCAGGTGATGTCGTCGTAACCGTTGAGCCGGGGGGAGCGCGAACCGTCGGAGTCGCCGGTGGCCTGCCCGGGCAGGGCGGTCCGCGGGGAGGAGACGCCCTCGACCGCTCCGATGTCCTCCGGTGTGAGGTCCAGCCGCGAGGCCTCGTCGTCGTCCAGCTCGGCGTCGGGGTCGGCCCGCCGCCTGCGCCGGTCGTTGAGGAGGGAGACCCCGACGGCGAAGAAGTAGAGCACCGCCAGCGGACCGGCCAGCAGGATCATGGAGATGGGGTCGCCGCCGGGTGTCGCGACGGCCGCGAAGGCGGTGAGGCCCACGATCATCCCGCGCCACCAGCGCAGCATGCGGGCCCCGGAGAGAACGCCGGTCATGTTGAGCAGGATGAGCAGGAGCGGCAGTTCGAAGGCCAGCCCGAACACGATCACCATGCGCGTGATCAGGTCGAGGAAGTCGTCGAGCGGCAGCAGGTTCTTCACGTTGTCGGGCGTGAAGCCGAGCATGATCTCCGCGGTCTGCGGCAGGATCGCGTACGCGACGTAGGCGCCGGCGGTGAAGAGCGGGACCCCGGCGGCGACGAAGGCCATCGAGTACCGCTTCTCCTGCTGGTGCAGGCCGGGTGCGACGAACGCCCAGAGCTGGTACAGCCACACGGGCGTGGCCACCAGCACACCCGCCATGAGGGAGACCTTCAGCGCGATGGTGAAGGGCGACAGCAGCCCGTTGGTGGTCATCTCCGCGCACGGCCGGCCGTTGATCATGGTCACGGCGCCGTTCCTGCAGCCGACCGAGTCCAGGATCGGCTTCATCAGGAACTCGAAGATGTCCTTCTGGAAGAACGCTGCCGCGATGACGGCGACCACGATGGCCAGGACCGACTTCAGCAGCCGGTTGCGCAGCTCACGCAGGTGATCGAGAAGGGGCATCCGCCCCTCGTCGTCCTTCTCCTGCTTGCGGGCAGACTTGAGCAACCCACTTCCCTCGTCTCGTGCGGCGGCTGTCGTCGGTGCGGGTCAGCCGTCAGCTCTGGGTGGTGGGCTTGGCCTCGCCGACCGGGCGGGAGCTGGCGACGTCTCCCGGGGCGGCCTGGATCGTGCGGGCGGTGGTCGCCTGCGGTGCCGGGTCCGCGACGGTCTCCGTGGTGGGCGCCGCGGTGTCCGCGTCGTCCTTCTTCATGGCCTTGGCCTCACTCTTGAGGATGCGGGCCGACTTGCCGAGCGAACGCGCCATGTCGGGAAGCTTCTTGGCACCGAAGAGCAACAGGATGACAGCGATGATCAGAACGATCTCGAGGGGCTTCAGATTGCCGATCATGTGCGACTTCCTTCTCACTGTGGCGACTGGGGAGTGGGCTCGCTACCCGTTCGGACGGGCATACGTCCGGCCTTCGCGCTGGCAGCGATCGTAACCCGCAGGGGTAAACACGAGGCAATGCCCGTGCGTACTCCCGCTTGCGGCCCCCGTCCCCCTGCCTGGGCCGACTCCAGCAGCGTACCCCCCGAACCGGTGAATCAGGAGGGCGCGCTGCGCTAACGCAGGGCCTCCCCCGTCTCGGCGAGAGTGGTGGCCGCTCGTTCGAGATCCTCCGCCGCCCGGTTGATCCGCCGCGTGGCCGTGGCGACCTGTCTGCCGAGCCGTTGCGCCTCGACGAAGACCTTCACGGCCAGGACACCCAGCACGGCGAGGCCGAGGAATCCGAGGGCGATGGCGAGCATGGGCCAGAACATGGACGAGCCTCGATGTGTATGTCGTCACCGCGCGCGTTACCGCAGGGCGGTGTGGAGACGCAGCGTCCGCACCCCGCCGCCGGTGAGGAGTTCGATGATGCGTTCCCCGGCCGGCTTGCGGACGGCGGAGCCGCACTCGGGACAGGTGAAGGAGTAGAAGGTGGTGCGGGGGCCGGCCCCGATCGCCAGGCGCAGGGCGCCCGCCGCGAGCTCGAACCGCCCGCGGCAGTCCGGGCAGGCGGCCCTGAACCGTACGGCGGCGGCCACCGGGACCGGAACCGGTCCGGACCGCCGCGGTGTGCCCGTCATGTGACCTCCGTCTCCTCGGTGCACCGGTGACGCCCGCTCAGAGCGTGCCGTCGTAGGCGGCCAGGGCCTCGCGGGCCGCCGACCGGGCGCTCTCCGCCAGGTCCCGCGGGGCGGTGATGCGGCCCTCGCCGCCCAGCCGCAGCGCCAGTCGGCGCAGCGACGCCGGGTCGGGCGTGCGCAGCGTGATCCGCATGCCTCCGTCGGGCAGTTCCTCGGCGCTGTCGTGCGGGTAGTACTCGGCGACCCACCGGCCGCCGGGCCCCACCTCGATCACGACCTCCGGGTCCTCGGCCGCCGGGTGCACCAGCCCCTCCGACAGGTCGCGCAGCTCCAGCGCGGGCGGGGCCGACGGGGCGTCGAGCAGCCGGATCTCCGCGACCCGGTCGAGGCGGAAGGTGCGCCGGGCCTCGGAGAACCGGCACCAGCCCTCCATATAGGTGTGGCCGACGGCGAACAGCCGGATCGGGTCCACCTCGCGCTCGGTGAGTTCGTCGCGCGCGGGCGAGTAGTAGCGCAGCCAGAGCCGGCGCCGCTCGGAGATCGCCCGGTCCACCTCGGCGAAGACGCCGCCCTCGGACTCGAAGGTGACCGAGAGCCGCGAGCTGGCCGCCCCCACCTCCCCGGCCGCCGTCTCCAGCTTCGCGGTGGCGCGCACCAGCGCCTGGCGGTCGCTCTCGCGGAGCCCGGGCAGCGTGGCGACCGCTCGGGCGGCGACGAGCAGGGCGGTCGCCTCGTCGGCGGCGAGCCGCAGCGGTTCGGCCACGTCGTCCGGGTTGTGCCACCAGATACGGTCGCCGTCGGTGTCGATGTCGAGCAGATCGCCACCGCGGAAGCTGGTGCCGCACATGGGGAGCACGTCGAGGTCGGAGATGAGCTCGTCCTCGGTGATCCCGAAGGCCCGGGCGACGTCCTGGACGTGCGCGCCGGGGCGCTCGCGCAGATAGGTCACCAGGGAGAGCATCCGCCGGGTCTGGTCGATCGCGTTCGTGGCCACGAGTCGGGGTCCCCTCAGTCCTTGGCCACGGCACGCAGCCGGTCCATCACATCGGCCCGCAGGTCGGCGGGCTCGCTCACGACGACGTCCGGCCCGAACTCGACGAGCCAGGCGTCCAGTCCGTGCCCGTACGGGATCTCCAACTCGTCCCAGCCGTCGCCGAGTTCCCGTACCGATATCGCGCGTGAGCGCAGCGGGTAGCCGGCCCCCGTACGCAGCCTGATGCGGGCGGTCCTGGTCGCGGTCTCCCCCGCCCAGCTCTCCACCGTCTCGCGGACGGTGACCACGTCGGGCACCGGTGCCGTGAACGCGCCGGCCCGCGAGCGGACCCGGCCCGAGATCCTGGACAGCCGGAAGACCCGTTCGGCACCCCGCCCGCGGTCCCACCCGGCCAGGTACCAGTGGCCGCGCCAGCACTCGAGCGTCCAGGGTTCGACCTGGCGCTGCTCCGGTCGGGCGGCGTTGGCCTTGCGGTAGTCGAAGGTGACCGGACGCCGGTCGCGGCACGCAAGCATGAGCGGCTCGAAAGCGGCCTCGTGGACGGGGATCCGGGGTTCCAGCGCGCTGTGCACCTCGTAGGCGTCCTCGGCCTCCGGCATCCCGGCGGCCCGCAGCTTCTGCAGGGCGCCGCTGGCGGCTCCGGCCAGCCGGGCCTGCTGCCAGACCTTGGCGGCGAGCCCGAGGGCGGCGGCCTCCTCGGCGTCCAGGGTGATGGGGGGCAGCCGGTTGCTGTCGCGGCGCGCGAGGTAGCCGGTGTCACCGTCCAGGTTCTCCACGGTCTCGATGACGAGGCCGAGTTCCCGCAGGTCCTCCTTGTCCCGCTCGAACATGCGGTTGAAGGACTCGTCGGTGCCGGCTTCCAGGTACGCCTCGATGGACCCGCGGAGCTCACGCTTGCTGAGCGGGCGCCGGGTACCCAGCAGGCACAGTGCCAGGTTCATCAGCCGTTCGGCCTTGGCGATCGCCATCGACGCCCTTTCTCTACGCGCTCTACGACCGTCGACCGTACCGCCCCGGGGTGTCCGGACCAAAGCGAGGGCCCGCGCCTTGCGGCGCGGGCCCTCGCTCCTGTACCGGGACGGCTCAGACGCCGACCAGGTCGCAGACGAAGATCAGCGTCTCGCCCGGGGCGATGGCGCCGCCGCCCGCGCCGCGGTCGCCGTAGGCGAGGTGCGCGGGGATGGTCAGCTGACGGCGTCCGCCGACCTTCATGCCCTGCACGCCCTGGTCCCAGCCCGCGATGACCTGACCGGCACCGAGCTGGAACTGCAGCGGGGTGCCGCGGTTCCACGAGGCGTCGAACTCCTCGCCGGTCGAGAACGCCACGCCCACGTAGTGCACGGAGACGGTCTGGCCCTTCTCGGCCACCGGTCCGTCGCCTTCCCAGATGTCCTTGATCTCCAGGTCGGCCGGCGGCTCGCCACCCGGGAAGTCGATCTCGGGCTTCTCGATGCTCACTGACTTGCTCCTCTTACTGATGAACTGGGCAACCGGGACAGTCTTACATCTTCGCCAGGATGTCCACGGCGAAGACGAGCGTCGACTTGGCGGGGATGGTCTGCTGCGCCTGGTCGCCGAAGCCCTGGTCCGGCGGGACGACGAGCAGCACGCGGCTGCCGACCGTCTTGCCGATCAGCCCGTTCTTCAGCCCCTTGAGGGTGACCTGGGCGAGCGGGAAGGTCTGGGTCTTGCCCGCCTCGTAGGTGCTGTCGAAGGGCTTGGAGCCCTTCCAGAGCAGGCCCACGTAGTTCACCACGACGCTGTCGGTCTCCTTGATGACGTCACCCTTGGCCTCCAGGATGTAGGTGGAGACCAGCTTCTTCGGCGGGTCGGTCTTGGGGATCGTGACGGTCGGCGCCTTGCCGTCGGTGTTGGTACCCACCTTCGGCAGGTCGATGTTGTCCTGGGCGACCTCGCTGCCCTTGGCGGAGGCGGGGATCTGCTGTGCCTTCAGGATGTCGACGACGAAGACGAGGGTGGAGTTGGGCTTGATGTCCCCCTGCCCCTGCTCGCCGTAGCCGAGGTCCGGCGGGATGACCAGCTCGACGCGGCTGCCGACCTTCTGGCCGGCCAGGCCCTTGTCCCAGCCCTGGATGACCATTCCCGCGCCGAGCGTCAGGTCGAAGGGCTGCTTGCGGTCGAAGCTGTTGTCGAACGGCTTGGTGGAGTCCCAGGACTGGCCGAGGTAGTTGACCTGGATCGCGTCGCCGTTCTTGAGCTTCGCGCCGTCACCCTCACTGATGACGTCGGTCTTCAGTTCCTTGGGTGGGTCGCCCTCGCCCTTCGCCAGGGTGGGCTTCTCGCCGAACTTCTCTCCCGCGGTGATCGCGGGAGCTCCGTTCGTGGACGAGGCGGAGTCGGAGGCCTTGTCGTCGCCGCACGCGGCTGCGGACAGCAGCAGAAGGGGGACGACGAGAAGGCCGGCAAGTCGGCGCACGAATTCCTCAGATCTCAGACGGCACGTACATAGGTCCCCGCCACTCTAGGCCGAGCGCGGGGCCCCGTACGAGGAACGTACGGGGCCCTGTCGCGCACGGGACCGGGTCGTGCCGGGTTCCGGATCACATGCCCGCGATCAGCTTCTCCACCCGGTCGTCGACGGAGCGGAACGGGTCCTTGCACAGCACGGTGCGCTGCGCCTGGTCGTTGAGCTTGAGGTGGACCCAGTCGACGGTGAAGTCCCGCCGCTGCTCCTGGGCCCGGCGGATGAAGTCGCCGCGCAGCCGCGCCCTGGTCGTCTGCGGGGGCACGGACTTGCCCTCGAAGATCTTCAGGTCGTTGCAGATGCGGGTCGCCTGGCCCTTGCGCTCCAGCAGGTAGTAGAGCCCCCGCCGGCGGTGGATGTCGTGGTAGGCGAGGTCTATCTGAGCGACCCTCGGGTTCGACATGGTCATGTTGTGCTTGGCCCGGTACCGCTCGATGAGCTTGTACTTCATGACCCAGTCGATCTCGGTGCCGATCCGGTCGAGGTCCTCGGCCTCGATGGCGTCCAGGGTGCGGCCCCACAGTTCGAGGACCTGGGCGACGGTGCCGGTGCGGATGCCCCGGCGGTCGACGAAGTCCACGGCCTTCTCGTAGTACTCGCGCTGCACCTCTATGGCCGAGGCCTCACGGCCGCTGGCCAGGCGCACCTTGCGCTGCCCCGTCGTGTCGTGGCTGACCTCGCGGATGGCCCGGATCGGGTTCTCCAGGGTGAGGTCCCGCATCACCGTGCCCGCCTCGATCATGCGGAGCACCAGGTCGGTGGCGCCGACCTTGAGCAGCATCGTCGTCTCGGACATGTTGGAGTCGCCGACGATGACGTGGAGGCGGCGGTACCGCTCCGCGTCGGCGTGCGGCTCGTCCCGGGTGTTGATGATCGGGCGGGAACGCGTCGTCGCGGAGCTGACGCCCTCCCAGATGTGCTCGGCCCGCTGGCTCACGCAGTAGACGGCTCCGCGCGGGGTCTGCAGCACCTTGCCCGCGCCGCAGATCAGCTGCCGGGTGACGAGGAACGGAATGAGGATGTCCGCGAGCCGGGAGAATTCTCCGTGCCGGGCCACGAGGTAGTTCTCGTGGCACCCGTAGGAGTTTCCCGCCGAGTCGGTGTTGTTCTTGAAGAGATAGACGTCGCCCGCGATTCCCTCCTCGTGCAGGCGGCGTTCGGCGTCGACGAGCAGGCCCTCGAGAATGCGTTCGCCCGCCTTGTCGTGCGTGACCAGTTCGGTCACGTTGTCGCATTCCGGCGTCGCGTATTCCGGATGCGAGCCCACGTCGAGGTAGAGGCGGGCGCCGTTCCGCAGGAAGACATTGCTGCTGCGGCCCCATGACACAACACGGCGGAAGAGGTAGCGCGCCACTTCGTCAGGTGACAGTCGGCGCTGTCCCCTGAACGTGCACGTGACGCCGTACTCGTTCTCCAGCCCGAAAATGCGGCGGTCCATGACTGAACATTACGCCTTACGGCCTGAGCTGAAACCGGGTTCGGCTGCACCGTTTCGATCATTTTCCGATCCGGCCACAACGCCGGGCGTACGGACGGGAACTGCGAGGACCCTCCCGGTGGCCATCAGGACCAGCAGGGCCGCCACTCCCCCGGCCCCCGCCACGGCGAAGCTCCATGCCGTCCCGCCGAGCTCGACGGCCGGGCCCGCCACGGCCGTTCCGGCCGCCGCGCCCACCCCGAACGTCGTCACGAGCCAGGAGAACGCCTCGGTGACCGTGCCCCGGGGCGCGTGCCGGTCCACGACGATGAAGGAGCAGGCGATCGCCGGGGCAAGGAACACTCCGGCCAGCGCGGCCAGGGCGGTCATGGCCGGCACTCCGGGTGTCAGCGTCAGCGGGAGGTAGCCGAGCGCCAGCAGCGCGACGATGACCCGCAGCCGCCGCTCGGGGGCCCCGGCCCACTGCCGGGCACCGTAGAGCGAACCACCGATCAGCGCTCCCAGGCCGAGCGCCGCCATCAGCCAGCCGTACACGGACTCCCGGCCCTGGTCGTCGGCGTACGCGACGCCCGCGACGGTGATCGAGCCGAGCGCGAGCCCGACGAAGAAGAAGGCGCCGAGCAGCGCCAGCAGCCCCGGGGAGCGCAGGGCCCCGAGCCAGTGCGCCTCGCGGGGCGCGGAACGCCAGGTGCGGGAGGGTTCGCAGAGCACCACGCTCAGCGCCCCGAGGACGCCTATGGCGTTGATGACCAGCAGGGCCGCGGCCGGCGACCAGAGCGACACCAGGACCGTCACGAGGAGCGGGCCGACGGTGAACATGACCTCCTGGGCCACGGCGTCCATGGCGTACGCGCGGTGGACGCGGTCCTCGCTGCCGAGGACGGTCGGCCACAGGGCGCGCAGCCCGCCCTCCAGCGGTGGCGTGAAGACGCCGGCCACGATCACCGCCGCATAGGCGACGGGGAGCGCGTCCAGGCCCACCAGGGCCAGGAGAGCCATGCCGAGTGCGGAGAGCACCGCGGCGGGGAGCTGGACCCGCGGCTGGCCGTGCAGGTCCACGGCCCTGCCCAGCAGGGGCTGGCCCACGGCGGTGGCGAGGCCGTACGCGGCGGCCAGGGCGCCGGCCAGCGTGTAGCTGCCGCCCTCGGCCCGGGTGAACAGGACGATGGCGATGTGGGCGGTGCCGTTCGGCAGGCGCCCCACCAGCGTCCCCGTCAGCAGCCGGGCGGCGTGCCGCGCCCGGAGGATGTCCAGATAGCCCGCGGCCATGTCCCGCCCCTCTCCCCCGCCGGGCGCGACGGGTGCCGCAGCCTCGGGGTTTTACGTATAACGCCGGAGCTCATACGTACCATGTGCGCAGTCCCGAGTCCATCCCACGGCACCCGGCCGGTCCACCACGGAGGCACGAGTGAGCAGCGCGCAGCAGCCGGCCCCGCCCCGGCCCACCAGCCGTGACGTGGCACGGGCGGCCGACGTCTCCCAGGCCACGGTCTCGCTGGTCCTGGGGGGCAAATGGCGGGGGCGGGTCTCCGAGGCCACCGCCGACCGTGTGCGCGGCACCGCCAGGGACCTGGGCTACCGGCCGAACCTGGCCGCCCGCAGCCTGCGACTGGGCCGCACCCGCACGGCGCTGCTCGTCGTCCCGGCGCTCACCAACGAGTTCTTCGCCCGGGTCCACACCGGCGCCGCCGCCGTCGCGGCCGAGCACGACTTCGGCGTGGTGCTCTACCCGTCGCCCGACGGCACCGGTCCGGCCCGGGACCCGTTCGCCTCCGCCCGGGCGGCCCTCGACGGGGTGATCGCCTCCTCCATGGCCGCCGGGGCCCTGGGGGCCCTGCGGGGAGCCGGCCTGCCGCTGGTGATGCTGGACAGCGACCCGGACGACCCCGGCCCGGCGGCCAGCGTGAACCTCGACATCGCGGACGGCATGCGTCAGGTGGCGGAGCACCTGCTCGCTCTCGGCCACCGCCGCCTGGTCCACCTCGCCTCGGCCGTGGACACCTGGACCTTCACGGTCCGCGCCCGGGCGCTCGGACGGACCCTGGGCGCCGTCCCCGACACCGCTCTGCACACCGTGACGGCCGCGCTGGACGTGCGCTCCGCCCTGGAGGCCGTGGAGGAGGTCCTCGCGGCCCCGGGGCCGCTGCCGACGGCGATCGTCTGCGACGACGACATCCTGGCCGCGGGCGCCTGCAAGGCCGTACGGCGGCGGGGGCTGAGGGTGCCCGACGACATCTCCGTGACCGGCTTCGACGACCTGGCCCTGGCCACCGCCGTGGAACCGGAGCTGACCACGGTGCGGCTGCCGGCCGAGCAGGTGGGCGAGCGCGGCATGCGGGCGCTGCTCGCCGTCCTGGACGGCCGCCCGGCGGACCGCGGCGACCTGCCCGTGAGCCTGGTGGTCCGGGGCTCCACCGCCCCGCCACCCGCCCGCGCCCGGTCATGACGGTGCCCCCGGCCGCGTACAGCGGCCGGGGGCACCGGACACGGTGCGGTGCGTGCTACTCCTGCGGGGACTCGTCGCCGCCCTTGGCCGGAGTGTCCGAGGCGTCCGGGGTCTTCGGGGCGTCCGGGGCGTCGGTGTCCTCCGTGTCGGACGGTGCGTCCGTCGGAGTGGAGGTCGCGCCGTCCGCGTCCAGCAGCCGCGCCAGCTGCCGCCCGACGATCCGCTTGAACTTGCGCTTCTGCGGCCGCGTACGGTCCAGGACCGCGACCTCCAGACGCTCGGCGGGGATCTCCCGCTCGTTGCCGTTGGCCTCGCGGGACAGGGCCTGCACGGCCAGCTTCAGCGCCTCGGCGAGCGACATCCCGTCGCGGTGGCGCTGATCCAGGAACCCGCTGATCTGCTCCGCGTTGCCGCCGACCGCGACCGAGCCGTGCTCGTCCACGATCGAACCGTCGTGCGGCAGCCGGTAGATCTGGTCGCCCTCGGGCCCGTCGCCGACCTCGGCGACCACCAGCTCCACCTCGTACGGCTTCTCCGCCTGGCTGGAGAAGATGGTGCCCAGCGTCTGCGCGTAGACGTTGGCCAGCCCGCGGGCCGTCACGTCGTCACGGTCGTAGGTGTAGCCGCGCAGATCGGCGTAGCGCACGCCGCCGATACGGAGGTTCTCGTACTCGTTGTACTTGCCGGCGGCGGCGAAGCCGATCCGGTCGTAGATCTCGCTGAACTTGTGCAGCGCGCGGGACGGGTTCTCGCCGACGAACACGATGCCGTCGGCGTACTGCAGCACGACCAGGCTACGACCGCGGGCGATGCCCTTGCGGGCGTATTCCGCCCGGTCGGCCATGGCCTGCTGGGGTGAGACATAGAACGGCGTCGACACCGGCTATCCGTCCCTTTCTGTCAGTGACGAGTGCATCGGAGAAGCATCGGGCCGGTCAGAGCAGCGCGGCACGGGGGCCGTCGGGCTGCTCGAGCCGGCGCTCCAGGATCGCTCGCGCGATCTCCGAGGATTCCGTGTCGTCCAGCTTGCGGAAGCCCTCGTCGGTGATGACGGTGACGATCGGGTAGATCCGGCGGGCCACGTCCGGGCCCCCGGTCGCCGAGTCGTCGTCGGCCGCGTCGTACAGCGCCTGCACGACCAGGGTGAGCGCCTGCTCCTCCGTCAGGTCCTCGCGGTAGAGCTTCTTCATCGACCCGCGGGCGAACACCGATCCGGAGCCGGTGGCCGCGTAACCGTGTTCCTCGGAACGGCCGCCGGTGACGTCGTAGGAGAAGATCCGGCCCTTCTCACGGTCGACGTCGTACCCCGCGAACAGCGGGACGACCGCGAGCCCCTGCATCGCCATCGCCAGATTGCTGCGGATCATCGTGGAGAGCCGGTTGGCCTTGCCCTCCAGCGAGAGCGTGGCGCCCTCGACCTTCTCGAAGTGCTCCAGCTCCAGCTGGAACAGCTTCACCATCTCCACGGCGAGACCCGCCGTACCTGCGATGCCCACCGCGGAGTACTCGTCGGCGGGGAAGACCTTCTCGATGTCGCGCTGGGCGATCATGTTGCCCATGGTCGCCCGCCGGTCACCGGCGAGGACCACTCCGCCGGGGAAGCTGGCCGCGACGATGGTCGTGCCGTGCGGCGCCTCGATGGCGCCCTGCAGCGGCGGCAGGCTGCGGTTGCCGGGAAGGATCTCCGGTGAGTGGTCGGACAGGAAGTCCATGAACGAGGACGAACCCGGCGTCAGGAAGGCAGCTGGTAGACGCCCGGTGCTACGAGTGTTGGCTTCCACGCGTTTCCCTCCAGGTATGCGATGGCCCTGCGCAAGGAGTCAGGATCATCCCCCAACTTGCCGATGGCCGGATTGCGGTTGCGGCGGTACGCCACGGACCCTACCCGCCCCGTGACCGTGATCAACCTGTCCTGACGCAGAAGCGCTTCCGCGGGACGGCCCTGCGTGGGCACGCGCCGTCCCGCGGAAGCGTCCGCCGGCGGCGGGAGCCGACCGTCGAGCAGTCCGGACCGGGCCCGGGGCCACGGGTTGTCCCGCACATCCCGGTGGACCAGCGCGCGGCGTCGGATGCGGTGCATCGCACGACCGAGGGACGTCCGCACACCGGATGCATGCGGACGTTCCGACAACGCGGCGAGGTGCCGCAACTGTCGTCGCGCGCCCGCCGGGAATTGCGGGACAGCCCTTACTCCCCGCCCTTCTGGACGAATGACCTCACGAAATCCTCGGCGTTGGACTCGAGTACGTCGTCGATCTCGTCGAGGACGTCGTCGACGTCGTCGCTCAGCTTCTCCTGGCGCTCCTTGAGGTCCTCGGAGGCCTGCGCGTCCTGCGCCTGCTCCTCGGTCCCCTCGGTGGAACGTGTCGCCTTCTGCTGTCCGCCGCCGGTGTCCTTGGTCGCCATATAGCTCACCCCGCTCGGTTCGAAGCACTTGATCAGACCCTACCTACGCGGTCCGACATTGGCCCGGTACTTGAGTCAACGTCCCCAGGTCATCTGATTGATTCCCAGCCGGAACGCCTTTCAGCCCCCCGTCAGCGTCCGGACCAGCTCCTCCGCCGTACGGCAGCGGTCCAGCAGCCCCTCGACGTGACTGCGTGTACCGCGCAGTGGTTCCATCGTGGGCACCCGTTGCAGAGAGTCACGGTCGGGCAGGTCGAAGATGACCGAGTCCCAGGAGGCAGCGGCCACGTCGTCCGCGTACTGCTCCAGGCAGCGGCCGCGGAAATAAGCCCTGGTGTCCTCGGGCGGCTTCGTACGGGCCCTCTCCACGTCGCTCTCGTCGAGCAGGCGCTTCATCTTCCCGCGGGCCGCCAGACGGTTGTACAGGCCCTTGTCCGGCCGTACGTCGGCGTACTGGAGGTCCACCAGATGCAGGCGCGGGGCGTCCCAGTCCACGCCGTCGCGACGCCGGTAGCCCTCCATGAGCTCCCGCTTGGCGATCCAGTCCAGTTCGCCGGAGAGGCTCATCGGATCGTTCTCCAGGCGGTTGAGCGTGTCCTCCCAACGGGCCAGCACGTCCTTGGTCTGCTCGTCCGCGTCCGCCCCGTACCGCTCCTCCACATACTTGCGGCCCAGCTCGAAGTACTCCATCTGCAGCTGGACCGCGGTGAGTGTCCGGCCGCTGCGCAGGGTGATCAGCTGGCGGAGGTCCGGATCGTGCGAGACCTGGTGCAGGGTGCGCACCGGCTGGTCGACCGCGAGGTCGACGTTGATGAACCCGTCCTCGATCATGGCCAGGACCAGGGAGGTCGTGCCGAGCTTGAGGTAGGTCGAGATCTCGGAGAGGTTGGCGTCGCCGATGATCACGTGCAGCCTGCGGTACTTCCCGGCATCGGAGTGGGGTTCGTCGCGGGTGTTGATGATCGGGCGCTTCAGCGTGGTCTCGAGGCCGACCTCCACCTCGAAGTAGTCGGCGCGCTGGCTGATCTGGAAACCGTGCTCGTTGCCGTCCTGGCCGATGCCGACCCGGCCGGCGCCGGTCACCACCTGACGGGAGACGAAGAACGGGGTCAGATGGCGCACGATGTCGGAGAAGGGCGTCTCCCGCTTCATCAGGTAGTTCTCGTGCGTTCCGTAGGACGCGCCCTTGTTGTCGGTGTTGTTCTTGTAGAGGTGGATGGGCTGGGCGCCCGGGATCGCGGCGGCCCGCTCGGCGGCCTCCGCCATCACGCGCTCACCGGCCTTGTCCCAGAGCACCGCGTCCATGGGGTTGGTGATCTCGGGTGAGCTGTATTCGGGGTGCGCGTGGTCGACGTAGAGCCGGGCACCGTTGGTGAGGATGACATTGGCGAGGCCGATGTCCTCGTCGGTAAGCTGGCTGGAGTCGGCGGTCTCGCGGGCGAGGTCGAAGCCTCGCGCGTCGCGCAGCGGATTCTCCTCCTCGAAATCCCAGCGGGCGCGGCGCGCCCGGTGCATCGCCGCCGCGTAGGCGTTGACGATCTGGGACGAGGTGAGCATGGCATTGGCGTTGGGTTGACCGGGGACGGAGATCCCGTACTCCGTCTCGATGCCCATCACTCGCCGTACGGTCATGCGGCCCTCCTTGCCCGGCGGCGCTCCCCGTCCGGGAGCGGCGCTCAAGTACCGCTGCTGGTCCCTGCGCGTGCGGCGGCGTCCCCGCACTGCGCGACTCGGCGGTACGGCAGAGCCTAGAGCGCCTCTGCGCCGGTGGGGAGATCAATTAGGTCATTGTTCGGGTGAGGCCGGAACTGCCGGGAAAACAGCCGGCTGCGGACCCCCTCCCGGGCGTCCGCAGCCGATCCGCGTCTTACAGGTACTGTCCGGTATTCGCCACCGTGTCGATGGAGCGACCGGTGTCCGCGCCCTGCTTTCCGGTGACGAGCGTGCGGATGAACACGATCCGCTCGCCCTTCTTTCCGGAAATCCTGGCCCAGTCGTCCGGATTGGTGGTGTTGGGCAGGTCCTCGTTCTCCTTGAACTCGTCCACACACGCCTGGAGGAGATGGGAGACGCGCAGACCCTTCTGGCCCTGCTCGAGGAATGCCTTGATGGCCATTTTCTTCGCCCGGTCCACGATGTTCTGAATCATCGCTCCGGAGTTGAAGTCCTTGAAGTACAGGACTTCCTTGTCGCCGTTGGCGTAGGTGACCTCGAGGAAGCGATTCTCCTCGGATTCCGTGTACATCCGCTCCACGACCGACTGGATCATGGCGTGGGCGGCGGCCTCCCTCGACCCCGTGTGCTCGGCCAGGTCGTCCGCGTGCAGCGGGAGCGACGAGGTGAGGTACTTCGCGAAGATGTCCTTCGCGGCCTCCGCGTCCGGCCGCTCGATCTTGATCTTCACATCGAGACGTCCGGGGCGCAGGATGGCGGGGTCGATCATGTCCTCGCGGTTGGAGGCGCCGATGACGATGACGTTCTCCAGGCCCTCCACCCCGTCGATCTCGGCGAGCAGCTGCGGGACGATGGTGTTCTCCACGTCCGAGCTGACGCCGGAACCGCGGGTGCGGAAGAGGGACTCCATCTCGTCGAAGAAGACGATGACGGGGGTGCCCTCGCTCGCCTTCTCCCGGGCACGCTGGAAGACGAGGCGGATGTGCCGCTCGGTCTCGCCGACGTACTTGTTGAGGAGCTCGGGACCCTTGATGTTGAGGAAGTAACTCTTCCCCGCCGGCTGCCCGGTGACCTCGGCGACCTTCTTGGCCAGGGAGTTGGCCACGGCCTTGGCGATGAGCGTCTTGCCGCAGCCGGGGGGGCCGTAGAGCAGGATGCCCTTCGGCGGACGGAGCTCGTGCTCCTTGAAGAGGTCCGGGTGGAGGTAGGGGAGCTCGACCGCGTCGCGGATCAGCTCGATCTGGTCGCCCAGACCGCCGATCTTGTCGTAGTCGATGTCCGGAACCTCTTCGAGGACGAGTTCCTCGACCTCGCTCTTGGGGACCACCTCGTAGACGTAGCCGGACCTGGGTTCCAGCAGGAGGGCGTCGCCGGGGCGGACGGTGATGTCCAGCAGCGGCTCCGCGAGCCGCACCACCCGTTCCTCGTCGGTGTGCCCGATCACCAGGGCACGCTCGCCGTCCTCGAGGATCTCCTTGAGGGTGACGATGTCCCCGGCCCGCTCGAATTCCATGGCCTCGACCACGTTGAGCGCCTCGTTGAGCATGACTTCCTGGCCTTTTCGCAGGCCGTCGAGCTCGACACTGGGACTGACGTTCACCCGGAGCTTTCGGCCCCCGGTGAAGATGTCGCAGGTGCCGTCCTCGTTGGCCTGCAGGAAGACACCGAAGCCGGCCGGCGGCTGCGCGAGCCGGTCGACCTCCTCCTTGAGGGCCACGATCTGGTCGCGGGCCTCCCGGAGTGTGCCGGCGAGCCGCTCGTTCTGTGCGGACACGCCTGCGAGGTTGGTCTGCAACTCGACGATCCGCTCTTCGAGAATCCTCGTATGACGCGGAGAGTCGGCGAGCTTACGTCGCAGGACGGCGATTTCCTGCTCGAGAAAGGCAACCTGGCCGGCAGGGTCTTCTGACCCCCGCCCGGGCCGGATGCCGCGGTTGATGTCGTCGTCGTGGGCTGCCACGGTCCTCACCTCCTCCAAGGGGAGCTGGACGCTTCCTGACCCTACCTGGGTGAGTGATGATTGAAACCCCTAGATCACAAAGACCTGGGGGCGTGTCCGATCTTCACCCCTGCGCTCTCCCTCACGCCAGGGGAATACCCACCCTTCGGCATCGGAAAGCCGCCGGTTGTATCGTCGAAGCGTTCAACACCCGTCAGGGCAGGCTTCAATTGGTGCGGATACGCAGGGAACGGCAGGACACATGACCGTGCAGCAGGACGCTCCGGGCGGCGGCGACGCGCAGGACCTCGAGGTCTGGATCGACCAGGACCTCTGTACGGGCGACGGCATCTGCGTGCAGTACGCACCTGAGGTCTTCGAGCTCGACATCGACGGGCTGGCGTACGTGAAGAGCGCGGACGACGAGCTCCTCCAGGACAAGGGCGCCACCACCCCGGTGCCACTGCCGCTGCTCCGGGACGTGGCGGATTCGGCCAAGGACTGCCCGGGCGACTGCATCCACGTACGGCGTGTGTCGGACAGGGTCGAGGTCTACGGGCCGGACGCGGCGTAGCGCCTCAGGCGCTGCGACCGGGGGCCGACGCGGGGCCGGTGGTCTCGACGAACGCGCTGCCCTTCCACTGCCAGGTGGCGCTCTCCCGCACGTCGGGGCAGCAGCGTGGTACGCCGGTCGAGGAGTAGCCGAGCAGGGTCGCCGAGACCCGGCCGCCGCGGACGGCGACATCCGTGACCGTCAGCTTCCGGGCGGGGTCCACCAGGGTCGCGACGACCCGGGGTGCGGCCCCGCCCGTCTGTGTCAGGACGTAGACCCCGCTGGGCGGCGTGCCGGATCCGGCGGCGCAGTGGACCACGGCCACGGTCTCGGGCCTGCCGTCGCCGTCGAGGTCACCGGGTGCCTTCCGGGCCACGGTGCGGCCGACGGCGCCGCAGTCGAGCGGGAAGTCGGCCCGGGCGGGGTCGGGAGCCGCGGCGGCCTGTGCGCTGCCGTGCGGGGCGGTGGCGCGGTGCTCGGACGCGGAGGCCGTCGCGGTCGCCCCGCCGGGCTGGAGCAGCCCCGCCCCGGCGACGACCGCGGCCATCGCCGCGGCCGTGGCGAGCCAGTGCACCGGCTTGGCGCCGGTGTGCGCGAGGTCCGGGAGCGCGGAGGTCTGCACGCGGTATGTCTCCTGTGGGTCCTGGAAGCCGGGGCAGGCGGTGCCGGGCGGGGCCGGCGGGCGGGGGGTGGCCAGCATCGTGCCACACCTCACACTCCGGGGGAACGGCGGGGTCACCACCGGTCGGCCCGCCGCCACGCGACGGCGCCGCCGGCTCGCCCCCGGGTCGGTCCGGGAACGGGGCGGCGGCGCCGTCGTGGGTACGGGTTCAGTCGCGCGGTGCGGAGCCGCTCCGGCTGCCGGGACCGTCGTAGTCCTCGCCGTAGGCGCCCTTGGAGGGGCGGCGACGGCGCAGCGGGGGTTCGACGCCGTCCGCGAGGCGGCGGGCGGTGACGAGGAAGCCGGTGTGGCCGATCATCCGGTGGTCGGGGCGGACGGCCAGACCCTCGACGTGCCAGTTGCGGATCATCGACTCCCAGGGCTGCGGTTCGGCGAAGCAGCCGATCTCACGGATGGACTCGACGGTCCGCGAGAGCTGGGTGGTGGTCGCGACGTACGCGCAGAGGATGCCCCCGGGCACGAGCGCCTTGGAGACGGCCTCCAGGCACTCCCAGGGGGCGAGCATGTCCAGGACGACGCGGTCGACGTCGGTGTCCGCGAGGTTGTCCTGGAGATCGCCGACGGTGAGCTGCCAGGCGGGGTGCGGGGAGCCGAAGTAGCGCTCCACGTTCTGCCGGGCGATCTCGGCGAAGTCCTCACGGCGCTCGTAGGAGTGCAGCATCCCCTGCTCGCCGATGGCGCGCAGGAGGAAGGTGCTGAGGGCTCCTGAGCCGACGCCGGCTTCGACGACGCGGGCACCGGGGAAGATGTCACCGAAGGCCAGGATCTGCCCCGCGTCCTTGGGGTAGACCACGGCGGCACCGCGGGGCATGGACAGGACGTAGTCGGGGAGCAGGGGGCGCAGCGCGAGGTAGGCGACGTTTCCCGTGGTACGGACAACACTGCCCTCGGGAGCACCGATCAGCTCGTCGTGCGGGAAAGAACCCTTGTGGGTGTGGAAGTTCTTTCCGGCTTCGAGCGTGAAGGTGTAGTGGCGTCCCTTGGGGTCGGTGAGCTGGACCTGGTCCCCGACTGTGAATGGGCCGCGACGGCGGGCGGCACCGGTCGGTTCGGACATGCGATCAGCCTACCGGTATTCGGCGGCCGCGTTTCCGGGGGCCGCGGCGGGCCGGCCGGCGGTCAGGACGCGGGACGGGCCATGGCTGCGACGAACGCGCGTTCGACGTCGGCGGTGGACAGCACGCCGTAGATCTCCCCGGTCTCCTCGACGACGAGGTACTCCGTGGCCGGGGTCGCCTTGAGACGGTCCAGGAGCGCCTCGCCCGCGAGCTCGGCGGGCACCTTCATCCCCTCGGTGAGGTCCTGGGCCAGGCCGCTGACGGCCACCCAGGGCCTGCGGTGCTCGGGCACACCGACGATGGCGGTCTCGCGGACGACCCCCTTGGGGTTGCCCTGGCCGTCCACGACGACGAGGGCGCGGGCCCCCGCCTCGTTGGCACGCCGCAGCGCCTCGGAGAGCGGGGTGGCGGACTCCACCGGGACGGCGCGCCGGGTGAGCGCCCGGGCCCGCAGGTCCGGAAGGTGCTCGCGCAGCCGGGCCATGCGCAGGCTGTTGCCCGCTCCGGTCCAGATGATCCCGGCGAGGATGGCGGCGAGCAGGGCGTCGGTGACGGTCTCCACCCCGCCGACCTTGCTGGAGGCGTTGCCGAGGGCGCCGGTGTGGGTGAGGAGCGGGAGTCCGATCAGGACGGTGACGGCCAGGCCACGGCCGACCCACGCCGCGGCGACGGTGCCGCTCATGGGCTTGCCCGTGAGCTTCCAGACGACGGCACGGAGCATACGGCCGCCGTCCAGGGGGAGGCCTGGGAGCAGGTTGAAGGCGGCGACGATGAGGTTGGAGACCATCAGGCCGGCCAGGAGCACGCCGGGGACGGTGCCCGCCTCGACGAACTGGAGCGGGACGAAGAAGAGGCCGCCGAGCACGAGGGAGAGGAGGGGTCCCACGAAGGCGAGGACGAACTCCCGGCCCGGGGTCTCGGACTCCTTCTCGATCTCGGAGACGCCGCCGAAGAACTGGAGCTGGATGCGCCGGACCGGCAGTTTGTAGCGCAGCGCGGCGACGGTGTGGGCGAGCTCGTGGACGAGGACCGAGGCGTAGAACGCGATCGCGAAGAAGAGGGCGACCAGGTAACGGAGTCCGCCGAGCTCGGGCAGCACGCGGTCGAGCTGGCCTCCGAAGACCCAGGTGATCAGCGCGGCGACGACGAACCAGCTGGGTGCCACGTACACCGGCACGCCGAAGGGACGGCCCATGAGGAGGCCGCCGCCGGGATCATCCGGCCGTCGCGGTGCGCCCTTCCCGGGGCCGGTGCCGGGGTCCTTGCCCCCTGCGCCGGGCTGCGGGCGCCCGCTGTCGCCGCTCTCGTCCACGGGATCCCTCCGGTCGGTGGCGTCTGCCACGATCATGCAGTGTGCGAGCTCTGTGGTCGATGGTATGCCGCTCGGTGTCGGTGGCGGGCCGTAGGGTCTGCGACATGACCTCCGTATCGCGCCCGCCCCGGCCACCCTCGTCCCTGTCGCCGTCGCGCGCGAGCGATTTCATGCAGTGCCCCCTGCTCTACCGCTTCCGGGTCATCGACAAGCTCCCCGAGAAGCCCAGTGAGGCGGCTACCCGCGGCACGCTGGTCCACGCCGTCCTCGAGCGGCTGTTCGACGTGCCGGCGGGCGAGCGTACGGCCCCCCAGGCCAAGGCGCTCATCCCCGCCCAGTGGGACCGGCTGCTCGAGTCGAAGCCGGAGCTGACCGAGCTCTTCGCCGGGGACGCGGACGGGGAGCGGCTCGCCGGCTGGCTGAGGCAGGCGGAACAGCTCGTGGAGCGCTGGTTCTCGCTGGAGGACCCGACGCGTCTGGAGCCTGCCGAGCGGGAGCTGTTCGTCGAGACCGAGCTCGAGTCGGGGCTGCGGCTGCGCGGGGTCATCGACCGCGTGGACGTCGCTCCCACGGGCGAGGTCAGGATCGTGGACTACAAGACGGGCAAGGCCCCGCGTCCTGAGTACGCCGAGGGCGCGCTCTTCCAGATGAAGTTCTACGCCCTGGTGATCCGGCGCCTGAAGAACGTGGTGCCCCGCCGGCTCCAGCTCGTCTACCTCGGCAGCGGCGACGTGCTCACCTACGACCCGGTTCCGGCCGACCTGGAGCGGGTGGAGCGCAAGCTGGTGGCGCTGTGGGAGGCGATCCGGCTGGCCACGGAGACGGGCGAGTGGCGGCCGAGGCCGACGAAGCTGTGCGGCTGGTGCGACCACCGGGCGGTGTGTCCCGAGTTCGGCGGGACTCCCCCGGTCTATCCGCTGTCCGTCCGCCCGGCGGATCCGGTGGAGGGTGTGCAGGGCAGAATGGAGCCGGTCCGGGCCGGCACCGGCCGACCGGAGGCCCTCGAAGGCCCTTGAAGGAGATTCCGTGGCTATCCGCGTCCTGCTGGTCGATGATCAACCGCTGCTGCGCACCGGTTTCCGGATGATTCTGGAGGCGGAGGGCGACCTCGCGGTGGTCGGCGAGGCCGGTGACGGCCTCCAGGCCATCGATCAGGTGCGCGCGTTGCAGCCCGATGTGGTGCTGATGGACATCCGCATGCCGCGGATGGACGGCGTCGAGGCGACCCGGCAGATCACGGGCCCCGGGCGCGACGGCCCGGCGAAGGTCCTCGTGCTGACGACGTTCGATCTCGACGAGTACGTGGTCGAGGCGCTGCGCGCCGGAGCGAGCGGTTTCCTGTTGAAGGACGCTCCGGCCAACGAGCTGGTGCAGGCCATCCGGGTGGTGGCCGGGGGTGAGGCGATGCTCGCGCCGAGCATCACGCGCCGGCTGCTGGACAAGTACGCCGATCACCTCCCGTCGGGCGAGGAGCCGGTGTCGGACGCCCTGAACACGCTCACGGAGCGCGAGGTGGAGGTGCTGAAGCTGGTGGCGCGGGGGCTGTCCAACGCGGAGATCGCGGCCGACCTGTTCGTGAGCGAGACGACGGTCAAGACCCACGTGGGCCACGTGCTGACGAAGCTGGGACTGCGCGACCGGGTGCAGGCGGCCGTCTACGCCTACGAGAGCGGCCTGGTGCGACCCGGGGCCCAGTGACCCGGGGAGCCACCCGGCCCCGGCGACCCGCTCCGCGCGGCGCCGGGGCCCGCAGGGTGACGCGGGTGTCCGCGTGAACGGCGATGCGGCCCGGGGCTGGGGAGCCCCGGGCCGCATCGCCGTTCACGCGGAGGTCAGGAGGCGGTGCCCCGGCCCAGCTCCCAGAGCTGCAGGTCGGCCGAGGAGGTGACGGCCCACTCCACGCCGGTCAGCTCGTCGAGCGAGGCGACGTACTGCTTGCCCTGCCAGACGGGCAGGAGGGGGACGTCCTCGGCCACGATGTTCTGGATCTTCGCGAAGGTCTCGGCGGCGGCGCTGCGGTCGGCCTCGCGCCGGGACTGCGGGATGAGCGTGTTCTGGATGGCGGCCGACGCGTACGGCGAGTTGAGGAAGTTGTCCTTGTCGAGGAACGGCGCGGTGTAGGTGTCCGGGTCCGGGAAGTCCGGGAACCAGCCCATGCCGTACACCGCGTACTCGCCCTTGCTCTGCGCCGGCCGGTACTTCGCCCAGGGGGTGCCTTCGGCCTTGACCTCGAAGAGCCCGGAGGCGTTGAGCTGCTTCGCCAGCAGCTCGAACTCGGCCTTGGTCGCCGGACCGTAGTGGTCGGTCGTGTAGTGAAGCGTGAACTTCACCGGCGTGTCTATGCCCGCCTTGTCCAGGGTCTTGGCGGCCTTGGAGACGTCGGGATCGCCGTACTTGTTGAAGAAGGAGTTGGTGTGGTTGGTGATACCGGAGGGGATCAGCGAGAACAGCGGCTCGGCCGTGCTGCCGTACACCTTGCTCGCGATGCTGCCGCGGTTGATGACCTGGGCGATGGCCTGCCGGACGGCCTTGTCCTTCACCACCGGGTCCTCGGTGTTGAAGCCGAGGTAGCTGATGGCGAGGCCGGGCATCTCCGTGAGCTTGATGCCGTCCTTGGGCTCGGCGAGCATCTCCTGGGCCTGCTCGGGCGACATGGTGCGGGTCATCATGTCGATCTTCTTGTCGTCGAGGGCCTTCCCCATCGCCTCCGCGTCAGGGAAGGGGGTCATCTCGACCTCGTTGTTCAGGATCTTCAGGTCGCCCTTGTACTTGGGGTTCTTCGTGAAGACGAGCTTCACGACCTGGTCGTCCTTGACCTCGGGCTTCATGGTGTACGGGCCGGACCCGTCGACCTGGAAGCCCTCACGGGGCGTCTTCGCCGGGTACTTGTCCTTCTGGACGATGCCCGCGGGCGGCGTGGCCAGCTTGTACGGGAAGGTCGCGTCCGAGGTGCGCAGGTGGAACACGACCTGGTTCTCGCCCTTGGTCTCGATCGTGTCGATGTTGGCGAGCAGACCGACCGGTCCGGCCTCGTCCTTGATGTCCAGGACGCGCTGGATGGAGTACTTCACGTCCTCCGGGGTGACGGGTGTGCCGTCGGCGAAGGTGAGCCCGTCACGCAGCGTGCAGCGGTAGCTCTCGTTCTCCGTGTCGGTGAAGGCGCAGCTCTCGGCCGCCTCGGGCACCGGCTCGCCGCCGCCGCGCGGTATGTGCGTGAGGGTCTGCACGGTCTGGCGCAGCACGTTCCAGATACCTGCGTCGTAGGCGATCGCCGGGTCGAACGGCGCCGGGGTGTCCGCGGAGGCGCTGAACTGGTCCGTCGTACCGACAACGATGGCATCGCCCGCGGCGTCCGACCCGCCACAGGCGGCGAGCACAGGCGCGAGCAGGCCCACTACGGCCGGCAGCACCAACGTCTTGCGGTTCATCTGGGCGTTCTCCCTCATCACGGCATGCGAGAAAACTGACATTAGTAGGCGCTGCCAAGACGCCCTACCGGCGTGATCCGGACCCGTATCCGTTCGGTGATCGCCCATGACGGCCTGTCTATGTCACGCCCCGGAATGTTTCGTGCACAGCTCCACCAACCGGACTTTTGGACGCCCATATCGGGCAGCGCAGCCGGTCCCGCGGGACCCGGAACACCGAGACGCGTGAGCAACGTCACATCCGGGCTCGAATCGCCGCATGGGCATGCACCTGATCACGCCAAAGATCACCTGTCCTGGCCGACCAGATCATGCAGGAACCGGAGATTCACCTGTTCGAGAGAGGGAACGACCACTCGCCCCGGTCCGGGGGCGATCGGCGCCACCGACGGCACGGCGACGACCCGGCAGCCAGCCGCCTCCGCCGCGGCCACGCCCGTCGCGGTGTCCTCGATGACCGCGCAGCGCCACGGATCCGCGCCGAACCCGGCGGCCGCGGCGAGGTAGGGCTCGGGGTGGGGCTTCGTGCGGGTGACCTCGTCCCCGGCGATCGTGAGCGCGAAGTGGTGGTGGCCGACCGAGTCGAGCACCCGGTCGATGATGCGCCGGTGCGAGGCGGAGACCAGGGCGGTGGGGATCTCGTGGGTGGCCAGCTCGGCGAGGAGCCGCGCGGCGCCGGGCATCAGGGGCACCCCCAGTCCCACCCGCTTCTCGAAGCGGTCGTTCAGCAGCACGGTGAGCTCGTCGAGGGCGATGTCCGCGCCGGTGGCCTCGATGAGGTAGCCGGCGCTGCGGGTCATGGGACCGCCGACGACCACGTCACGCCAGCTCTCGTCGAGCCGGTGCCCGAGGTCCGCGAACACCTCGGCCTCCACGTCCCACCAGAAGTTCTCGGTGTCGACCAGCGTGCCGTCCATGTCGAGAAGGACCGCCTGCAGGGCGGATCCTTCGGCCGTACGGGTCAAGGACGCGGGGACCGTACTGGTCATCCGGCACACCTCCATGGGGGACGAGAAGGCCGGCCACCTCCCCGGTGGGAAGGGTGACCGGCCCGCGCTGGACCGACCATTGTACGACTCGTCCGCATACGACGCGTGGAACGCGCGGTTACCGCGCGTCGAACCGCGCCCCGAGGACCGTCGCGTCCTGCCCGCCGTCCGCCGGGCAGGACGCGACCGCGTCACCGTGCGTTGAAGTACTTCGCCTCGGGGTGGTGGATGACGATGGCGTCGGTGGACTGCTCGGGGTGCAGCTGGAACTCCTCGGAGAGCTCCACCCCGATGCGCTCCGGTTCCAGGAGCGCGGCGATCTTCGCGCGGTCCTCCAGGTCGGGGCAGGCCCCGTACCCCAGGGAGAAGCGCGCGCCCCGGTAGCGCAGGGCGAACATGTCCTCGACGTCGGACGGGTCCTCGCCCGAGAATCCGAGTTCACCGCGCACCCGTGCGTGCCAGTACTCGGCGAGGGCCTCGGCCAGCTGCACGGAGAGCCCGTGCAGTTCCAGGTAGTCGCGGTAGGAGTTCGCCTCGAAGAGTTTGGCGGTCTCGGCGCCGATCCTCGAACCGACCGTGACGACCTGGAGGCCGACCACGTCGGTCTCCCCCGACTCCTCGGGCCGGAAGAAGTCCGCGAGGCACAGGCGACGGCCCCGGCGCTGGCGGGGGAACGTGAAGCGGGTGCGCTCCGAGCCGTCCTCGTGCAGCAGGATCAGGTCGTCGCCCTTGGACACGCAGGGGAAGTAGCCGTAGACGACGGCGGCTTCCAGCAGGTTCTCGGTCTGGAGCTTGTCGAGCCAGCCGCGCAGGTGCGGCCTGCCCTCGCTCTCGACGAGCTCCTCGTACGACGGCCCGTCGCCGGCGCGGGCCTGCTTGAGGCCCCACTGGCCCTTGAAGAGGGCGCCCTCGTCCAGCCAGGAGGCGTACTCCTTGAGCTGGATGCCCTTGACCACCCGGGTGCCCCAGAACGGCGGCTCGGGGACCGGGTTGGTGACGGACACGTCGGAGCGCACGCCCTCCTCCGGCTCCGGGGCCTCCGGCAGGGCGGTGTCGCGCTTGGGCACCCTGCGCTGCTTGAGCTCGGGGAGGGTGGCGCCGGGGACCCCGCGCTTGACCGCGATGAGGGCGTCCATCAGCCGCAGGCCCTCGAAGGCGTCGCGGGCGTAGCGGACCTCGCCCTCGTAGATCTCGTGCAGGTCCTGTTCGACGTAGGCCCGGGTCAGGGCGGCACCGCCCAGGATCACCGGGTAGTCGGCCGCCATCTTGCGCTGGTTCAGCTCCTGGAGGTTCTCCTTCATGATCACGGTGGACTTCACCAGCAGGCCGGACATGCCGATGACGTCGGCCCGGTGCTCCTCCGCTGCCTCCAGGATCGCGGAGACGGGCTGCTTGATGCCCAGGTTGACCACGTTGAAGCCGTTGTTGGACAGGATGATGTCGACCAGGTTCTTGCCGATGTCGTGGACGTCGCCGCGGACGGTGGCCAGCACGATCGTGCCCTTGCCCTCGTCGTCCGTCTTCTCCATGTGGGGTTCCAGGTAGGCGACCGCGCTCTTCATGACCTCGGCGGACTGCAGCACGAACGGCAGCTGCATCTGCCCGGAGCCGAACAGCTCTCCGACGACCTTCATGCCCTCCAGGAGGGTGTTGTTGACGATGTCGAGGGCGGGCTGCGTCCGCAGGGCCTCGTCGAGGTCGGCCTCCAGGCCGTTCTTCTCCCCGTCGATGATGCGCCGCTGGAGCCGCTCGTCCAGCGGCAGCGCCCGCAGTTCCTCGGCCTTGCCCTGCTTCATCGACTTCATGTTGACGCCCTCGAAGAGCTCCATGAGCCGCTGGAGAGGGTCGTATCCCTCTTCCCGCCGGTCGTGGATCAGGTCGAGGGCGACCTTGACCTGCTCCTCCTCCAGCCGGGCGATGGGCAGGATCTTCGAGGCGTGCACGATCGCGGAGTCCAGGCCCGCCTTCACACACTCGTCGAGGAAGACGGAGTTCAGCACCACCCGGGCGGCGGGGTTGAGGCCGAAGGAGATGTTCGACAGGCCCAGGGTGGTCTGCACCCCGGGCCGGCGCCGCTTCAGCTCACGGATCGCCTCGATCGTGGCGATGCCGTCCTTGCGGGACTCCTCCTGACCCGTACAGATGGTGAAGGTCAGGCAGTCGATGAGGATGTCCGACTCGTGGATGCCCCAGTTCGTCGTCAGGTCCTCGATGAGCCGCTCGGCGACGGCCACCTTGTGCTCGACGGTACGGGCCTGGCCCTCCTCGTCGATGGTCAGCGCGATCAGCGCGGCCCCGTGCTCGGCGGCCAGGGCGCTGACCTTCGCGAACCGCGACTCGGGCCCGTCCCCGTCCTCGTAGTTGACCGAGTTGATGACCGCGCGCCCGCCCAGCTTCTCCAGCCCCGCCCGCAGGACGGGCAGCTCCGTGGAGTCCAGCACGATCGGCAGCGTGGAGGCGGTGGCGAACCGGCCGGCCAGCTCCTCCATGTCCGCGACCCCGTCGCGCCCCACGTAGTCGACACACAGGTCGAGCATGTGAGCGCCCTCACGGATCTGCTCACGGGCCATCTCGACGCAGTCGTCCCACCGGGCCTCCAGCATCGCCTCGCGGAACTTCTTGGACCCGTTGGCGTTGGTCCGCTCGCCGATCGCCAGGTACGAGGTGTCCTGGCGGAACGGGACCGTCTGGTACAGGGAGGCCGCGCCCGGCTCGGGGCGCGGATCACGCACTCCGGGGACCGCGCCGCGGACCCGCTCGACGACCTGCCTCAGGTGCTCCGGCGTCGTACCGCAGCATCCGCCGACCAGAGAGAGTCCGTACTCCTGTACGAAGGTTTCCTGGGCGTCGGCCAGCCCCTCGGCGTCGAGGGGGAAGTGCGCCCCGTCCTTGGTGAGCACCGGCAGTCCGGCGTTCGGCATGCAGAGCAGCGGGATGCGGGAGTGGCGGGTGAGGTAGCGCAGGTGCTCGCTCATCTCCGCGGGGCCGGTCGAGCAGTTCAGACCGATCATGTCGACCCCGAGCGGCTCCAGCGCGGTCAGCGCCGCACCGATCTCGGAACCGAGCAGCATGGTGCCGGTCGTCTCGAAGGCCAGGGAGCACAGCACCGGGAGGTCGCTGCCCAGCGCCGCCAAGGCGCGGCGCGCACCCAGCACGGCGGCCTTGGTCTGCAGGAGGTCCTGGGTGGTCTCGACGATGAGGGCGTCGGCGCCGCCCGCGATCAGACCCTCGGCGTTCTGCTGGAAGCCGTCGCGCAGGACCGTGTAAGGGGCGTGGCCGAGCGTCGGCAGCTTGGTGCCGGGGCCCATCGAGCCGAGGACCCAGCGCTGCTGGCCGGTGGACTCGGTGAAGCGGTCGGCCACCTCGCGGGCGAGGCGGGCACCGGCTTCGGAGAGCTCGTGGATCCGGCCGGGGATGTCGTACTCACCCAGAGCGGAGGCGTTCGCGCCGAAGGTGTTCGTCTCGACGCAGTCCACACCGACCGCGAAGTACTCCTCGTGCACCGAGCGCACGATGTCGGGCCGGGTCACGTTCAGGATCTCGTTGCAGCCTTCGAGGTTCTCGAAGTCCTCGAGGGTGGGGTCCTGGGCCTGGAGCATGGTGCCCATGGCACCGTCTGCCACCACCACACGGGTGGCAAGGGCCTCACGGAGCGCTGCGGCTCGGGTCCGGCTGTCAGCGGAGGGGGTCGGCGACGAGGCCATGGATGTTCTCCCTGGGATGCGACGGCTGTCGGCTTTGCGCCCTTCTGCGGAGGAGGGCACGCGGCCAGCGTAGCGGGGCGGGGCCGGGCCGGTAGCCGTGTTCCAGGGGACGGACTGCATGCTGTCCGGGGCGCGGCCCCGTCCGCGTGGTGGCGCAGAATCGTCGCGCGGCCAGACACAGGTCGGCATCGACCGATAGTGTTCAGCATTGTCGAACCGAGGTGGAGGAGTACGGCGCGATGGCCAAGAACATCCAGTCGCTCGAGCGGGCAGCGGCGATGCTGCGTCTGCTGGCGGGCGGCGAGCGTCGGCTCGGGCTGTCCGACATCTCCTCCTCCCTCGGGCTGGCCAAGGGCACCGCCCACGGAATCCTGCGCACGCTCCAGCTCGAGGGCTTCGTCGAGCAGGACCCGGCATCCGGCCGCTACCAGCTCGGCGCCGAGCTGCTCCGCCTGGGCAACAGCTACCTCGACGTGCACGAGCTGCGGGCCCGCGCCCTGGTGTGGACCGACGACCTGGCCCGCTCCAGCGGGGAGAGCGTCCACCTCGGCGTACTGCACCAGCACGGGGTCCTGATCGTCCACCACGTCTTCCGGCCCGACGACAGCCGGCAGGTCCTCGAGGTCGGCGCCATGCAGCCGCTGCACTCCACCGCCCTGGGCAAGGTGCTCTCCGCCTACGACCCCGTCGCGCACAGCGAGGCCGTCGACTCGGAGCGGCGGGCCTTCACCCAGCGCACGGTCACCGGCACGCAGGAGTTCGAGTCCCTGCTGGACGTGATCCGGGCCCAGGGGTGGGCGGCCGACGTGGAGGAGACCTGGGAGGGGGGTGGCGGCCGTGGCCGCGCCGATCCACGACAGGCGCAGGATGCCCGTCGGCGCCGTGGCCGTGACGGGCGCCGTGGAGCGCGTCTGCACCGGCGGCGACCTGCGGCCCGAGCTCGTCGCCGCCGTACGGGACTGCGCCCGTGCCGTCTCGCGGGACCTGGGGGCCGGGCGCTTCTGAGCGCACCCTCGGCGCCGCACCGCCGCGGCCACGCGACGACGGCCGCGCCCCCTCGTCACACTTCCGGGGAGTCCGCGGCCCTGCGGCCGGCCGGCGCCCCTCCGCCTCGCGACGCCCCGCGCCCGGCGCCGCCGGCCGCCCCGCCGGGACGTCCGGGAGGACCCCGACCCCTCGGTAACGATCGGGCTCCGTGCCGACTCCGGACCACCGGAACTCTTGACGCGTCGTTCATTGGGGAGAAACATTGCCGTTCACCGGTCGGCATTGCCGAACACTTAACGGCAATACGCGTTAGAGTGTGACAGTGCCGAGGGCCGGTCAAGCCCTCACAGGTGGCGTCCGCCGTACACGACGGATACCCACCTGGGGCGCGATCCACCGGAGGTACCCGGTGTTTCGCCTTCCCCCTGGACGAAGGACAAAGGAGTCGCGGGTGTCCAGCTCCGACATCTTCATCGGCGAGACCATAGGTACCGCCATACTCATCCTGCTCGGCGGCGGTGTCTGTGCCGCCGTCACGCTCAAGCGCTCCAAGGCGCAGAACGCCGGCTGGCTGGCCATCACCTTCGGGTGGGGCTTCGCCGTGCTGACCGGCGCCTACATCGCCTCCGGCGTGTCCGGCGCCCACCTGAATCCGGCGGTCACGATCGCCCTCGCGATCCAGGGCGGCACCGCGTGGAGCGACGTACCCCTGTACCTCGCCTCCGAGCTGCTGGGCGCGATGATCGGCGCCGTGCTGGTGTGGGCCGTCTACTACGGCCAGTTCCGGGCCCACCTCACCGACCCCGAGATCCTCCGGGACCAGCCCGTCGAGGAGGGCATGGTCGACCAGACGTCCGCGCCCGCGGCGGGCCCGGTGCTGGGCGTCTTCTCCACGGGTCCGGAGATCCGGAACGCGGTGCAGAACGTCGTGACGGAGGTCATCGCGACCTTCGTCCTGATCCTGGCGATCCTCACCCAGGGACTCAACAACGAGGGCAACGGCCTCGGGGCCCTCGGTGCGCTGATCACCTCGCTGGTGGTCGTCGGCATCGGCCTCTCGCTCGGCGGCCCGACCGGCTACGCGATCAACCCGGTGCGCGACCTCGGTCCGCGCATCGTGCACGCGCTGCTGCCGCTGCCGAACAAGGGCGGTTCGGACTGGGGGTACGCCTGGGTACCGGTGGTAGGACCGCTCATCGGTGCTGCCCTGGCCGGCGGGCTCTACAACCTCGCCTTCGCCTGAGCCACCTCCTCACCACCCCACAGACCTCCGGGAGCACACCGTGACCGACGCACACACCACCGGCCCGTTCATCGCGGCCATCGACCAGGGCACCACGTCCAGCCGCTGCATCGTCTTCGACAAGGACGGCCGGATCGTCTCCGTCGACCAGAAGGAGCACGAGCAGATCTTCCCCAAGCCCGGCTGGGTCGAGCACGACGCGACCGAGATCTGGGAGAACGTCCAGGAGGTCGTCGCCGGGGCGATCGTCAAGGCCGGCATCACCTCGGCCGACGTCAAGGCCATCGGCATCACCAACCAGCGCGAGACCACCCTGCTCTGGGACAGGCACACCGGTGAGCCCGTCCACAACGCCCTCGTCTGGCAGGACACCCGCACCGACGCGCTCTGCAAGCACCTCGGCCGCAACGTCGGCCAGGACCGCTTCCGCCGCGAGACGGGTCTGCCGCTGGCGTCCTACTTCGCCGGCCCCAAGGTCCGCTGGCTGCTCGACAACGTCGAGGGGCTCCGCGAGCGCGCCGAGCGGGGCGACATCCTCTTCGGCACCATGGACTCCTGGGTCATCTGGAACCTGACCGGCGGCACCGACGGCGGGGTGCACGTCACCGACGTGACCAACGCCTCCCGCACCCTCCTGATGAACCTGCACACCATGCAGTGGGACGACCGGATCGTGCAGTCGATGGAGATCCCGCCCGCCGTGCTGCCGGAGATCCGCTCGTCCGCCGAGGTGTACGGCACCACCAAGGGCGGCGTCCTGGACGGCGTGCCGGTGGCCTCCGCGCTCGGCGACCAGCAGGCCGCGCTGTTCGGCCAGACGTGTTTCGCCCAGGGCGAGGCCAAGTCCACGTACGGCACCGGCACCTTCATGCTGATGAACACCGGCCACACCCCCGTCAACTCGTACAACGGGCTGCTGACGACGGTCGGATACCGGATCGGCGACGAGAAGCCGGTGTACGCCCTGGAGGGCTCCATCGCCGTCACCGGTTCGCTGGTGCAGTGGATGCGCGACCAGATGGGCCTGATCAAGTCGGCGGCCGAGATCGAGACGCTCGCCTCCTCCGTGGACGACAACGGCGGCGCGTACTTCGTACCCGCCTTCTCCGGCCTGTTCGCCCCCTACTGGCGCCCCGACGCCCGGGGTGTCATCGCCGGTCTCACCCGGTACGTCACCAAGGCCCACATCGCCCGTGCCGTGCTCGAGGCCACCGCCTGGCAGACCCGCGAGATCAGCGACGCCATGACGAAGGACTCCGGCGTCGAGCTGACCGCGCTGAAGGTCGACGGCGGCATGACCTCCAACAACCTGCTGATGCAGACGCTCTCCGACTTCCTGGACGCGCCCGTGGTGCGCCCGATGGTCGCCGAGACCACCTGCCTCGGCGCCGCCTACGCCGCCGGCCTCGCCGTCGGCTTCTGGCCGGACACCGACGCACTGCGCGCCAACTGGCGCCGGGCCGCCGAGTGGACACCCCGTATGGACGCGGCCACCCGCGACCGCGAGTACAAGAGCTGGCTCAAGGCCGTCGAACGGTCCATGGGCTGGCTCGACGACGACACTGTCGAGGAGTAATCGATATGACCACCCTGCAGAGCGTCCCCGCCCTCGGGACGCATCCGGCCTCCGGCTCCCTCCCGAGCCGCGCCGAGACCCGGGAGCAGCTGTCCAAGGCGACGTACGACCTCCTGGTGATCGGCGGCGGCATCCTGGGCATCTCCACCGCCTGGCACGCCGCGCAGTCCGGACTGCGGGTGGCCCTCGTGGACGCCAGCGACTTCGCCGGCGCCACCTCCTCCGCCTCCTCCAAGCTGCTCCACGGCGGTCTGCGCTACCTGCAGACCGGCGCGGTGAAGCTGGTCGCGGAGAACCACTTCGAGCGGCGCGCGGTGTCCCGTCAGGTCGCCCCGCACCTGGCCAACCCGCTCACCTTCTACCTCCCCGTCTACAAGGGCGGCCCGCACGGCGCGGCCAAGCTCGGGGCCGGTGTCTTCGCCTACTCCGCGCTGTCCGCGTTCGGTGACGGCGTCGGCCACGTCATCAGCCCCGCCCGTGCGCAGCGCGACGTGCCGGAGCTGCGTACGGACAACCTGAAGGCCGTCGCGGTCTACGGCGACGACCAGATGAACGATGCCCGGATGGCCCTGATGACGGTCCGCGCGGCCGTGGACGCGGGCGCCGTGGTCCTCAACCACGCGGCGGTCACCGGGCTGCGGTTCACCAGGGGCCGGGTCACCGGGGCCGAACTGAAGGACCGCCAGGACGGTACGGAGTTCGGCGTCGACGCCCGTCTCGTGCTCAACGCCACGGGCCCGTGGGTCGACCACCTGCGGAAGATGGAGGACCCGAACGCGGCTCCCTCCATACGCCTGTCCAAGGGCGCGCACCTGGTCCTCAAGCGGACCCGGCCGTGGAAGGCCGCACTGGCCACCCCGATCGACAAGTACCGGATCACGTTCGCCCTCCCGTGGGAGGACATGCTGCTGCTCGGTACGACCGACGAGGAGTACGAGGGCGACCCGGCCGACGTCTCGGTGACCGAGAAGGACACCGCGCAGATCCTGGACGAGGCCGCGTTCTCGGTCCGCGACCAGCAGCTCTCCCGCGACCTGATCACCTACTCCTTCGCCGGGCTGCGGGTGCTCCCGGGCGGTCCCGGCGACACGTCCAAGGCCAAGCGCGAGACGGTCGTCACGGAGGGACGCGGCGGCATGCTGTCCGTGGCGGGCGGCAAGTGGACGACGTTCCGCCACATCGGCCGCACCGTGATGAACAAGCTGGCCGCCCTGCCGGGGCACCCCCTGGCGGAGGACATGGAGCCGATGGCGCGGCTGCCGAGGAAGCTGCCGCTTCCGGGCATAGCCAACCCGAACGCCGTCGCGCACCGGCTGCTGGTCGACGGCGGCGCACCGGGGCCGCGGATGGGGGCCGACACGGCCCGCCACCTCGCCACCCACTACGGTTCGCTCTCCTTCGACATCGCGCGCCTCGCCAACGAGGACCCGGCGCTGGCCGAGCGGATCCACCCGGACGCCCCGGAGATCTGGGCCCAGGTGGCGTACGCCCGCGACCGCGAGTGGGCCGAGACGGCGGACGACGTGCTGCGCCGCCGCACGACGCTGACGGTCCGGGGCCTGGCCACCGACGACATCCGGTCCCGGGTCGAGGCCCTGCTGGCCGAGCGGCGCTGACGACACCCCGTACGCGCGGAAGGGGACGGCTCCACCGGGGCCGTCCCCTTCCGCGCGCCCTGTCCGCCGGCCCGCTCCCGGTCTCCCGGTCCGGTCCGTCCCCGGCCTGCCGGGGCGCCCGCTCCAGGCACCGGCACGCGCTCCCCGACCCCGCATAATGAGCCATAGATCCGATGTCTTATGTGCGAGGAGACCCTCCATGGCCGTCACCGACGAAGCGATCGAGAAGATCAAAGGGATGATCGTCTCGGGCGCCCTGGCCCCGGGCGACCGGCTGCCGAAGGAGAGCGAACTCGCCGCCGAGCTGGGTCTTTCCCGTAACTCGCTGCGCGAGGCGGTACGCGCCCTGTCGCTGATACGGATCCTCGACGTCCGCCAGGGCGACGGCACCTACGTCACCAGCCTCGACCCGCAGCTCCTGCTGGAGGCGCTCAGCTTCGTGGTGGACTTTCACCGCGACGACACCGTGCTGGAGTTCCTCGCGGTACGCCGGATCCTGGAGCCCGCGGCCACGGCGATGGCGGCGCTGCGCATCGAGGAGTCGCAGCTGGACGTGCTGAGGGCGCAGCTGGACGCCCTGGGTGCCGATCCCTCGGTGGAGCAACTGGTCGCCGCCGACCTGGAGTTCCATCGCGGGATCGTCCGGTCCTCCGGCAACTCGGTCCTGTGCTCGCTGCTGGACGGTCTGTCGGGGCCGACCACGCGGGCCAGGGTCTGGCGGGGGCTGACCCAGCAGGACGCGGTCAGCCGCACCCTGTACGAGCACCGGGCGATCCTCGCCGCCCTGCGGGACCGCGATCCGGAGGCCGCCCGCTCCTGGGCCACCGTGCACGTGGCCAGCGTGGAGCAGTGGCTGCGCTCCTCGCTGTGAACCCGGGGCGCCGTGCCGGGCCCCGGGCGCGCCCCGGCCCCTGCCCCGCGGCTCGTGTCCGCCGGTCAGCCGGTGGCGGGGCGCAGGCGCAGGCCCTGCATGCCTCCGTCGACGGCGAGCGCGGTGCCGGTCATCGAGGCGGCTGCCGGGCTCGCCAGGTGGACGACCGCGGCGGCGACCTCGTCCGCCGAGACGAGCCGTCCCAGCGGCTGGCGGGCGTCGAGCGCCGCCGAGCAGCCGGCCGGGCGAGGTCGTGCAGGCGGGGTAGCCCTCGGCGAGCAGCCGCTCGGTGCGTGCGGCCCGGCCGGGCTCGGCGGCGCGCAGCAGGGCGAGCGCCTCCTCGGGGGTGAGCGCGTCGGTGAGGTGGCGGAAGTCGACGAGGGAGACGAGCTCCTCGGGGGTCATCGAGGCGAGGAACCGCCAGACCGGCTGTCCGGCCTGTTTCGCCGCGAGGTCCCAGGCCGCGTTGACGAGCGCGCCGGCCGCCATGTGCGTCACCCCCTCTCGGGGCGCAGCCGGCGCAGTGGGGAGTCGTGGGTCAGCTCGCGGTACAGGGCCGCCAGGCCGGCGGCGGTGACCGGTGCGGGGCGCCCCACCAGGGCGGTACCGAGCGACTCGATCGCGACGGCCATGACATCGTTGCCACGGCCGATGGTGAAGCAGAAGCCGTGCCCTTCCCCCGGGTCGCTCTCCTCCGGCCCGCGCGCTTCTCCGTCCCGCCTCCCCCCGCCGCCGTCCGTACGCAGGACGAGGTAGGCGGCCGGGTAGTCGGGATCCGGGTTCAGGGCGTCGGAACCGTCCAGCTGTTCCGAGGTGGGGAAGCGGATGTCGTGGACCTCGACGTGCGTGACGGTACGGCCCATGCGCGCCCCCTGGGTATGAACATCGGATCTCTCACGGTCATCCGATGTATCGCGCTCCGCGCGCCCCGGAGTCCAGGGCGCGCGCAGGTCGCCCCGGCGCGCGACCGGCACAGATCGGACGAATCAAGCCCGGCACGGTTCACGGATCCATGCAAACGGGCTACGGCCGCAGCGGGGGTAAGCCGTAAGGTTGGTCCGTACACAAGGGAACCAAGGGAACTTCGGAAGGAGGCCTGGGTGATCGAGCTCGAGGGAGTACCCGAGCTGATCGACCCGGTCATGGTGGCCGCGTTCGAAGGCTGGAACGACGCCGGTGACGCCGCCTCCACAGCGGTCGGCCATCTGGACCGGGAGTGGAAGGGCGAGGTCTTCGCGGCCCTCGACGCCGAGGACTACTACGACTTCCAGGTCAACCGGCCGACGGTGTGGCTGGACGGCGGGACGCGCAAGATCGTGTGGCCCACCACACGGCTCTCCGTGGTCCGTGTCGGCGGCGAGAAACCCCGCGACCTGGTGCTGGTCCGCGGTATCGAACCCTCCATGCGCTGGCGGTCGTTCTGCAACGAGATCCTCGCCTTCGCTCACGAACTGGGCGTCGAGATGGTCGTCGTCCTGGGAGCGCTGCTCGGCGACACACCGCACACCCGGCCGGTGCCGGTCAGCGGCGTCACCTCGGACCCGGACCTGGCCAGGACCATGGATCTGGAGGAGACGAGGTACGAGGGCCCGACGGGCATCGTCGGCATCCTCCAGGAGGCCTGCACCCACGCGGGCGTGCCCGCGGTGAGCCTGTGGGCGGCGGTACCGCACTACGTGTCGCAGCCGCCGAACCCGAAGGCGACGCTGGCCCTCCTGAACCGTCTGGAGGATCTGCTCGGGCTGCGTATCCCGCTGGGCGAGCTGCCCGAGGACGCGCGCGCGTGGCAGCTCGGGGTCGATCAGCTGGCGGCCGAGGACAGCGAGGTCGCCGAGTACGTCCAGACGCTGGAGGAGGCGCGGGACACCGCGGAACTGCCCGAGGCGTCCGGGGATGCCATCGCCCGGGAGTTCGAGCGGTACCTGAGGCGCCGGGACGTCGGCGGTCCCGGCCAGGGCCCCGGCGGGCACGCCACGGAGAGCGGTGACACCTCCTATCTGCGGGACCCGTCGAGCGGCCGCACCAGGCCGCCCGGACCGCAGCGGCCCGGGAAGGGCCGGCCGAAGGACGTGGACCCGCCCAGTGACCCGCCCGCCGGGCCGGGCGAGGACCCGGGCTCCACGGACGGCTGACCGCCCTTTCGCCCTCGCACGCCCCTGCCCCCGGACTGCGGCGAGAAGTCCGGGGGCAGGGGCGTGCGGGCAGGGAAGCGGAGCGGTTACAGGGCGACGCCCAGGAGTGCGTCCACGGTGCGCGAGACGAGGCCGGGGGCGCCCTCGTCCGTACCGCCGTCCGAGGTCTGGGCAGCGGCCCAGCGGTCCACCGCGGCGAGCGCGGCGGGTGTGTCGAGGTCGTCGGACAGCGCCTCCCGCACCTCCTCGACCAGCGCGTCGGCGGGGAGCCCGTCGGGCCGGGAGACGGCGGCACGCCACCGTGCGAGCCGCTCGACGGCGTCGGCGAGCACCTGGTCGGTCCACTCCCAGTCGGACCGGTAGTGGTGGGCGAGCAGGGAGAGCCTGATCGCCGCGGGGTCCACGCCGTCCCGGCGGAGCGCCGAGACGAAGACGAGGTTGCCCTTGGACTTGGACATCTTCTCGCCGTCCAGGGCGACCATGCCGGCGTGGACGTAGGCACGGGCGAACGGGTGCTCGCCGGTCAGCGCCTGGGCGTGCGAGGCGCCCATCTCGTGGTGGGGGAAGACGAGGTCGGAGCCGCCTCCCTGGACGTCGAAGCCCATGCCCAGGTGGTCCAGGGCGATGGCGACGCACTCGATGTGCCAGCCGGGCCGGCCGCGGCCGAGCGTGGCCCCGTCCCAGCTCGGTTCGCCCTCGCGGGCCGCCATCCAGAGCATCGGGTCGAGCGGGTTCTTCTTCCCGGGGCGCTCCGGGTCACCGCCGCGTTCGGCGGACAGGATCCGCATCGCCTCGGCGTCGAGGTGGGACACCTCGCCGAAGTGCGGGTCGGACTCGACGGAGAAGTACACGTCGCCCTCGAGCTCGTAGGCCGCGCCCGCGTCCCGGAGCCGTTCGACGAGCGGGACGATGCCGGGTATGGCCTCCACCGCCCCGACGTAGTGCTGCGGGGGAAGCATGCGCAGGGCGGTCATGTCCTCCCGGAAGAGCGCCGTCTCGCGTTCCGCGAGCTCGGTCCAGTCCTGACCGTCGCGCACGGCCCGCTCCAGCAGCGGATCGTCCACGTCGGTCACGTTCTGGACGTAGTGGACCTGCCGCTTGGTGTCGAGCCACACGCGCTGGACGAGGTCGAACGCGTTGTAGGTCGCCGCATGACCCATGTGGGTCGCGTCGTACGGCGTGATGCCGCAGACGTAGATGCGGGCGACGGGACCGGGGTCAAGGGTGATCCGTCCGCCGGTCGCGGTGTCGTGGATCCGAAGGTCGCGGCCCTTGCCAGGCAGGGCGGGGACCTCAGAAGCGGGCCAGGCATGCATGTCATGAGCGTAACCGGACGTTGCTTCCGGATACGAACCGGATGGCGGATCGTGGCGGAAGAGGCGGTCTTGCGCGTCGCCACGCCGTCGTCTACGGCAGCACGCGGGCGGCGCTCACACCGGCGGCCAGGGGATGGCGGGCCACTCCCCGCTCGGCTGCGGGTGCCGGCCGCTCGCGCGCAGTTCCTCCACCCGTCCCCGGAGCGCCTCCAGCTCCCTCTGCGTGATCAGTTCGGCCAAGCGGGTGGCGAGCGCCCGGCCCGGCTCCAGGTCGGCGGAGAGGCGTTCGAGCACCGTGACGGCTTCGGCCGGCAGGGGCTCCCCCGCCCAGCCCCACAGGAGCGTCCTCAGTTTGCCGTCCGCGTTGAAGGTGACCCCGTGGTTGATGCCGTACAGCCGGCCGCCGGGGGCGGGCAGCAGATGCCCGCCCTTGCGGTCGGCGTTGTTGATCACCGCGTCCAGGACCGCGAGCCGCCGCAGCCGCGGATCGTCCGCGTGCACCAGCAGCGCCGTCCTTCCCGCACCGACCTCGGCGAAGCCCACGGCCTTCCATCCCTCACCGGGCTCCTCGCCCTCGACGAGCGCGAGCAGCGGCGGCAGCCCGTGGACCGCGTCGGGCGCGGAGGCGTCCGCGGCCTGCTCCGCCTCGATCCAGAGCTGGCACATCCCCTCGCCGTACGGCCCGTCCCGCAGCACCGTCGGCGGCACGAGGCCCCACCCGGTGGCCTCGGAGATCTCGTACGCCGCGACCTCACGCCGGGCGAGCGTGCCGTCGGGGAAGTCCCACAGCGGCTGCTCCCCCGCGACCGGCTTGTAGACGCAGGTGCGCTCCTCGCCCTCGTACGCGACGGTGCAGTGGAGGACCGCGTTCGACGCGCCCCGGACCTGCCCGAGGACGGTGAGCTCCCCCTCGGCGAGCAGGGTGCGCAGTCCGGCCTCCGTCAGGCCCCGCGACGGTATCCGTTCTGGCGCGGGCATACGTGTCCTTCCGGGTCGAGGGGCAGGCTGCACAGCGGGCACGGCGGCCGGCCGGCGTTGACGACGTCCAGGGCGCGCTTGGCGAACGCCCGGGCCTGGGCGCCGCTCAGCCGGACGCGCAGCATCGGCGGTCCGTTCTCCTCGTCCTGCAGGAGCCTTTCCTCGGCCTCCGCCAGATCGTCGTCGGAGTCCGCGTCCAGTTCGACGAGCGCCTGCGCCTCGACGATCATGCGCTGCTCCTCGCCGTCCCAGGCGAGAGCCATCGTGCCGACCCTGAACTCCTCCTCGACGGGGGCGTCGAGCGGAGCGGTGTCGGTGACGTCCATGGGTGCCACCGCGGGCACCGGTGAGTTGCCGCCGGTCCGCCGGACGACCTCGTCGAGGAGTTCGTCGATCCGTTCGGCCAACGCGGCGACCTGTGTCTTCTCCAGGGCCACGCTCGTGACCCGTCCCCTCGAGGACGCCTGCAGGAAAAACGTACGGCGGCCAGGCAGCCCGACCGTGCCGGCCACGAAACGGTCCGGGGGGTCGTAGAGGAACACCTGACGGGACACGTCCTGTCTCCCTTGCGAATGTGGAGGCCAATGGGGGTGGCCGGGGCCCAGGGGGATTCCCCCCGCCGGGCCGTTACGGCGCGTCCACCCTACTGCGCTGAGCGATCACGGCGCTCCCGCGCCGCCCCCGACGGCCGCATCGGTCGCCGTGCCATCCGCCGCGTCGGCCTCGGGAGCCTGTTCGCGCGGGGCCAGGGACGCGAGGTCGCCGGTGTCCCCGAGCCTGAGGAGGAACGGCCGGAGCCGGGTGTAGCGGATCGCGGTGACCGAGCACGGGTCGGCGTGGACGCGCTGGAAGAGGTCGAGGTGCATGCCGAGCGCGTCGGCCACCAGCGACTTGATGATGTCGCCGTGCGAGCACATCACGTAGACGGCGTCCTCGCCGTGCTCGGCCCCGATCCGGGCGTTCCAGTCGCGTACGGCGTCGACCGCCCGGGCCTGCATGGCCCGCATGGACTCACCGCCGGGGAACGCCGCCGCGGAGGGATGCTGCTGCACGACCGACATCAGGGGGTCGTCGGACAGCTCGGCCAGTTTGCGCCCCGACCACTCCCCGTAGTCGCATTCGCTGATGCGGTCCTCGGTGTGCAGCGGCAGGCCGGGGCGGGCGTCCAGCAGCGGCTGGAGGGTCTCCCTGCAGCGCTGCAGGGGGCTGCTGACGGCGGCGGCCAGCGGAAGGGCGGCCAGCCGCCCGGGGAGCGCGGCGGCCTGGGCGGCGCCGCGTTCGTCGAGGGCGACGCCGGGGGTCCGCCCCGCGAGCACTCCGGCGGTGTTGGCCGTCGAGCGGCCATGGCGTACGAGGATGAGCGTGGGCATACGGGCCAGCGTAAGACCGGTCGGGCCCCTGAGCCTCCCCCGCCCGCGGGAGCGCGCGGAGGTGCCGTGGTGCGCGGGGGCCTTCCGGCCCGTAGGGCGCTCGGTGGCAGGCGCGTGCCGTTCCCGTGGCGCCGGACCGGATTACCGGGCGGCCCGGCGGGCACGGGAGAAGTGCACCGGCACCGACGGCAGGAAAGAATGCGCGCGTGATCGTGGACTGTGGCATCTACCGGGACGGGCGCCGGACCGAAGGCCCCGCCGACTTCTCCGACGCCCTCGACGAGGCCCGGGCCACCGGGGACGCCTTCGTCTGGATAGGGCTGCACGAGCCCACGGAGAAGGAGTTCGACCTCGTCAGCAGCGAGTTCGGGCTGCATCCGCTGGCGGTGGAGGATGCGCTGCGCGCGCACCAGCGGCCCAAGCTGGAGATCTACGACGACTCCCTGTTCGTGGTCGTCAAGCCGGTGGTCTACGCGCACGAGAGCGACGCGGTCAGTACGGGCGAGCTCATGCTCTTCATGGGCGATTCCTTCGTGGTGACGGTCCGGCACGGCGAGGGCGCGCCCCTGGCGGCCGTGCGGCGCCGGCTCGAGGCCGAGCCGGAGGTGCTCAGGCACGGCCCGACGGCGGTGCTGTACGCGGTCAGCGACGCGGTGGTGGACCACTACATAGACGTCGCCGCCGAGCTCCAGGTCGACCTGGAGGAGCTGGAGACTCTGGTCTTCGCCCCGAGCGGCTCCGGCGACTCCAAGAACACCGCCGAGCGCATCTACACCTTCAAGCGCCAGGTGCTGGAGTTCCGCCGGGCGACCGGTCCGCTGGGCGCTCCCATGGCGCGGCTCGCGGGGGCGGGCGTGCCGTTCGTCGACCAGGGCTCGCAGCCGTTCTTCCGGGACGTGAACGACCACCTCACCCGTGCCAACGAGCAGGTGGAGGGGCTCGACCGGCTGCTCTCGGACATCCTGTCGGCCCATCTGGCCCAGATGGGTGTGCGGCAGAACGACGACATGCGGAAGATCTCGGCGTGGGCCGCCATGGCCGCGGTACCGACGATGGTGGCCGGGATCTACGGCATGAACTTCGACCACATGCCCGAGCTGCACTGGGTGTGGACGTATCCCGTGGTGATCGTGTCGATGGTCTGCGCGGTCGTCGGACTGCACCGCCTGTTCAAGCGCCGCGGCTGGCTGTAGGGCGGCCTGCCGCCCTCCCCCGGGGCTCAGGCGTACTCGGTCTCCGGTGCCGCGGGGCTGCCGAGCGCGTCGCGCAGGACGGGCTGCCGGAGGGTCACCATGCGCCGCCAGCCCACCAGCCGCTCGTAGGCGTACATCGCGTGGATGCCTGCCGCCAGCGCGGCGGCCTTGGGGCGGGACCAGTGCAGCACCGCGCCCATGTGGCTCATCACGGCGAGGCCGACGTCGCGGTAGACCCGGATCTCGGCGCGGGCGCACTCGCGCAGGACGGACCGGATCGTCCGGCCGTGCCCGGAGCGGGCGAGGCGGAGCAGTTCCTCGTGGCAGTAGGCGAGGTGGTTGTCCTCGTCCCTGGAGATCATCTTCACCGCGCGTCCGAGAGCCGGGTGGTCGGCGAAGTGCCTGAGCAGGAGCCGCATCTGCTCGGAGGCCCGCTGTTCGGTCACCCTGCTGTGGGCCAGGTAGACGATGACGTCCCGTTCGGTGAGGGGTTCCTCGCGGCCGAGGCGCTCGTGGGCGAGACCGATGCCGTGCCGCTCGAGGATCAGCGTGTAGTCCGTCTCGTAGGGCACCGCCACCGGGGTGAGCCCGCGCTGCTTGAGCAGGGCGTTGAAGATCCGGCCGTGCTTGTCCTCGTCGGCTCCGTGGCGGGCCACCTTGGGGGCCAGATCACGCAGTCCGGCGGGGACGAGCGCGGCGATGCGGGCGTTCTCCCAGCCGCCCTGTGCCTCGCCGCCCGCGGCGATCGAGCAGAACAGCCGGAACGACTCGTCGTTGTCGACGATCTCCTGGAACAGACTCTTTGCCGACAGCATCACTGCCACCTTTCGCACCGGTGTCCGCAGGGCCACAGTCAAATCCGGTACGGACGGGTCGGCAACACGGGAGGGCCCGGTGGGACCGAACGGGCGCGGCACCGCCCGCCGCCGCGCCCCGGGAGGAGTACCGGGCGTAACCGCACGGCACCCGGCCCGTTGTCCACGGTGACGGCCGTGGCGGGGAGGCCCCCCGAGCCCCCACCACGGCCGTGGCGCCGCGCCGGGCAGGTGGCCGGTGCCCCGGCGCCGTCGAGGTCTGCCGGGCTCTCCCGGCGGCCCCTGCCTCAGGCGGCGAGGCCGGAGCGCTCCAGGGCGTCGGTACCGGCGCGCAGGGCCGCGAGCCGCTCGTCCAGCGTGAAGCCCGCCGGGGCGAGGGTGAGGGTGGTGACGCCCGCCGCCGCGTAGGCCTGCATGCGGTCGGCGATCCGCTCCACCGGGCCGAGCAGCGTGGTCCGGTCGATGAGCTCGTGCGGTACGGCGGCCGCGGCGCCGGCCTTGTCGCCGGAGAGGTACGCGTCCTGGATCTCCGTCGCCGCCTCCTCGTACCCCATGCGCCGGGCGAGCTGGTTGTAGAAGTTCTGCTTGCGGCTGCCCATGCCGCCGACGTACAGCGCGGTGTACGGGCGGAACATGTCGGCCAGGCCGTTGACGTCGTCGCCGACCGCGAGCGGCAGCGTGGGGCAGACGTCGAACCCCTCCATCGTCTTCCCGGCCTTCTCCCGCCCGGCGCGCAGGTGCTTGACCGCCGTCTCCTCCAGGTGGTCGGCGGACGGGAAGATCAGAAGGGCCCCGTCGGCGATCTCGCCGGTCTGCTCCAGGTTCTTCGGGCCGATGGCGGCGATGTAGAGCGGGATGTGCTCACGCTGCGGGTGGACGGTCAGCTTGAGGGGCTTGCCCGGGCCGTCGGGCAGCGGCAGCGTCCAGTGCTCGCCCTCGTAGGACAGGCGCTCCCGGGACATCGCCCGGCGCACGATCTCGACGTACTCGCGGGTGCGGGCGAGCGGCTTGTCGAACTTGACGCCGTACCAGCCCTCGGAGACCTGGGGGCCCGAGACGCCGAGGCCGAGGCGGAAGCGGCCTCCCGAGAGCGAGTCGAGCGTGGCGGCCGTCATCGCCGTCATGGCGGGCTGCCGGGCCGGGATCTGCATGATCGCGGAGCCCACGTCGATGGACTCGGTACGGGCCGCGACCCAGGCCAGCACCGTCGGTACGTCGGAGCCGTACGCCTCGGCCGCCCAGCAGACGTCGTAGCCGAGCCGGTCGGCCTCCTGGGCGACGGCGAGGTTGTCGCCGTCCATACCCGCTCCCCAGTAACCGAGATTGATGCCGAGCCGCATAGCCACGCTCCCTCTACTGATCAGTAACGTCCTGAGTGCGGACTCTAGCGCGGGGTGCCACGATCCGGCAGGCCCGGTCTCCCGCCGCCGCCCTGTCCACAGGCCGCCACCCCGTGGGCCCCCGGCCAGTAACCTCAGCCCCCATGGAGCAGAGGTATCTGGGCCGTACCGGCCTTCGTGTGTCCCGGATCGGGCTCGGCACCCTCACCTGGGGCCGGGACACCGACGAGCACGACGCTGCCGAACAGCTGAAAGCCTTCTGGGACGCCGGCGGGACCCTCGTGGACACCGCGGACGTCTACGGTGGCGGTGAGGCCGAATACCTGCTGGGGCGGCTCCTGGACGGTCTCGTCCCGCGGCAGGACCTGGTCATCGCGACGAAGGCGGGCAGCGTGCCCGATCCGTACCGCCGCTACGACGGGTCCCGCGGCCATCTGCTCGCCGCGCTCGACGCCTCCCTGGAGCGGCTCGGGACGGATTACGTCGACCTCTGGCAGATCCACGCCTTCGACCCGGTGACGCCGCTGGACGAGACCCTTCAGGCGGTGGACCTCGCCGTCTCGTCGGGGCGCGTCCGGTACGCGGGCGTGTCGAACTTCAGCGGCTGGCAACTGGCCAAGGCGGCGACCTGGCAGCTCGCCTCGCCGGGGGTGCGCACCCGGCTGGCGAGTACGCAGATGGAGTACTCGCTGCTGCAGCGGGGCGTGGAACGCGAGGTGCTGCCGGCCGCGCTGGACCTGGGGGTGGGGCTGCTGCCCTCGTCCCCGCTGGGCCGCGGGGTGCTGACCGGGAAGTACCGCACGGGGACACCGTCCGACTCGCGCGGCGCCTCGGAGGTGCTGGCCCCGTTCGTCGAGCCGTACCTCGACGACCCGGCCGGCCGGATCGTGGAGGCGGTGGCCACGGCCGCGGACGGTCTGGCCACCACGGCGCTCCTCGTCGCGCTCGCCTGGGTGCGGGACCGCCCCGGGGTGGTGGCCCCGGTCGTCGGCGCGCGGAACGCGCGCCAGCTGAGCGAGGCGTTGTCGGTGGAGGCGCTTAGTCTTCCTGACGAGATCTGCCAGGCGCTCGACGACGTGTCGGCGCCCGTGCACCGCTATCCCGACCAGGACTGGAGCACGCTGTGACTGCGCTTCCCCGGGGGGAGTCCCCGGACCCCGCGGCCGAGAACGACGAGGACCGCGAGGACCGCGAAGTCCGCGAGGACGGCGGCCCCGACGCCGCCCCGCCCGGCGAGGGCGGGGCGGAGCAGTCGTCCGGGACCGGCGAGGCACCCGGGGCGGAGGGGGACGACGCGGCCGCGGCTCCCGCGCTCTCGGAGGCGGAGGCGGAGCTGGCCGCCCAGCGCGAGCTCCGCGAGCGGATCGAGAAGCGCAAGGCCGAGAAGGAGGGCCCCATCGCGGCCGGTGCGAAGCTGAGCGGTCCGGCCGCCGATCTGCTCGCGGCCGTGCGCGCGGTGGAGAGCGGCGAGAAGCCGGGCACCGCCTTCTTCGACTCCCCCGCCTCCGCGCCCGCACCCCGCCGCGCCGCCCCCGCGCCCGCCCGGCCCTCCCCGCCCCCGCCCGTCTCCCCTCCGCCCGGGCAGCCCGGCGCGCGGAACGCCTCCCCCGAGGCGGTGACGTCGACGGCGGCGGTGCTCGCCGAGGGCCGGGCTCCCGAGACCCTGGCCCGCCCGGCGGCCGCGACACTCGGTGAACAGGCCGCCGGGATGTTGCGCGAGGACCCCTGGCAGCTGCTGTCCGTGCCCGGCGTCCGCCCGGAGCAGGCCGACGGGTTCGCGCGGGCCCTGCTGGGCGCGGAGTGCGGCCCGGACGACGAGCGCCGCACGGCGGCGCTGGTGGGCTGGCTGCTGGAGCGGGCCGCACTGCGCGGCCACACGGCGCTGGACGTGCCGGAGGTGCGCGCCGCGCTCGCCGACCTGTCGGTGACCGACCCCGGCGCGGCCGTGCGGCACGCCGTCGCCGAGGGGGTGGCCCTCGTCTTCCAGGACGGCGTCGATGCCGTGGGGACCGGAGAGCTCACCGGACCGGACGGGTCGGCCGGGCAGCCCGGGAGCGCCGAGGACGGTGCCCCGGACGGGTCCGGGGGCGAGGCGGAGCCGGTACGGGTCCTGCTGGGGCTCGACCGGTACGCCCTGGCCGAGGAGAGCCTCGCCGACGGCCTGGCCCGGCTGGTCACCACCTGCGGGAAGGACGCCGACTGGACGGAGGCGGCGGCCGCCGCGCCGTCACCCTCGGCGGGTGAGCTGATCCGCACGGTCGCGGGGGCCGGACTGGTCGTCCACAGCGGCGGCGAGAGCGCCCGGGCCGAGCCCGCCGCTCTGATCGCCGCGGCCGGCGCCCTGGGTCTGCGGGCCCTCGGGACCACCCACAGCGAGGACGGCCGGCGCAGGCTGGCCGCGGCCGCCGGTGATCCCTCGGCGGCCGTCGCCCTCTCCGACCTGCTCTCCGGCGCGGCCGGTCCGGGCCGGGACGCGGACGGGGCCTTCGCCCTCGACCTGCTGGTGGTCCTGGACGCCCCGCAGCTCGACGTGGAGGCGGCGGCCGTGCTGGTGGAGTCCCTCGCCGACGGGACACGGCTGGTGCTGAGCGGTGACCCGGGTGTGCTCGGGTCCGCGGGTGCGGGCCGGGTGTTCGGGGACGTGCTGGCGGCGCGCACCTGCCCCCAGGTGGTGTCGCGCACCCCGGATCCCGGACCGATCGGTGAGCTGGTGTCGGGCATCGGCATCGGTGAGCTGAACCAGGTCGAGGCGCCCGGCAAGGAGGTCGTGATCGTGCCCGTCCGCGACGCGGGTGAGGCGGTCCACCGCACGGTGCAGCTGGTCGCCGACTCGGTGCCGCGGGTCATCGGCGTATCCGCGTCGGACACCCAGGTGATCACGGTCGGTCACGGCGGCTCGGCGGGGACCGTGGCGCTCAACGCGGCGCTCAAGCAGCGGCTCAACCCCGGGCCGGGCCGGTTCGGCGGGTTCGACCCGGGTGACCGGGTGGTCCATGTGCCGGCGCCCGGCAGGGTGGTGCCCGGCTCGGTGGTCTCCGCCGACGCCGAGGGCCTGCACCTGGACTGCGCGGGCACGGCCGTCGTCGTGGCCCAGGCCCGCGTGGAGGCCTCGGTGCGGCACGGCTGGGCGCTCAGCGCCCATCAGGCGGCCGGGATGCGCTGGCCCGCCGTGGTCGTCGTCCTGCCGGGTGACGCGGCCCAGGGGCTGAGCCGGCCCTGGGTGTACACGGCGTTCAGCCGGGGCGAGCGCCACCTGTCCGTGGTGCACGGCGTGGACCAGGCGCTGCCGCACGCGGTGGCCGCGGTCCCGGCCCAGGAGCGGACGACACGGCTGCGCGCCCTGCTGGAGGCCCAGCCCGCCGCCGAGGCCTCCTAAAGGTTGTTGCAGAAGGGTGGGAGTGGGCAGGCCGGGATGGCGTTTGACCTGCTGGTTCAGCCTGTCATGGCGAGGTTGTGCAT
>NZ_MDKB01000004.1:329520-404113 GCF_001715295.1 Streptomyces griseus
CGTCTCCACCCACAACGGCTCAGCCCGCAACACCCCACCCATAGAAGAGGAATGCCCTATCCCAGGCGTTCTGCAACAACCTTTAGGGCGCGTTTCGGAAGTCCCGTCTGCCGGGCGACGCCTGGCACGCACACTCGCCGCGTTGTCGGGATCGCCCCGATACACCGGTATCGAGGCGACCCTCCGCCTTGCGATCGCACGCACCGGACGCCGCCGGGCCTGCCCTCCGGGCAGACGACGCCACTTTCGACACACGCCCTGACACCCCGTACGGCCCCGGGCGCGCCGTACGGGGTCCGGCCGGCCGTCGCCGGACGTCCGTCGGCCCGGTGCGCGCGCACGGGGCCGACGGGCCATGACGGACGGGTCCTCCGGCCGTCCGGAGGGACCCGTCCGTCGACGGCGCGGGCGCCGGGGGTCAGGAGCGGTCCGCGGCGGCGTCCGGGTCCCCCTCCGGCCCGTCCTCGTCGTCGAAGACCGCGCTCACGTCGAAGCGGCAGACCACCAGCGAGGGGTCCGCGTCCTCGAAAGGCTCCTCCAGCCATTCCCCGGGCTCGGGCAGCTCCTCGGCGGCGGTGACCCAGAGAGTGGAGTCCCCCTCCTCCAGCCCGAACTCCTGGTGCCGCGAGGCGATCTCGTCCGCCTCGTACTCCCCGAAGAGGACACCCAGTGCGGCGTGCACCCCCACGCCCGGCGCCGACTCCGCCTCGCCGTCCTGACCGTCCGGATCCAGGTCGGCGATCCGCTGCGCCTGGGCGAGGAGCCGTGCGGGCTCCGCCACCGCGTAGTCGCGCCTGATCAGCACGCTGAGGGCGTGCGGCTCCTCCGGTCCCGCGTACGGCGGCAGGGAGTCCCGGGCACCGGGAATCTCGAACGGGGTGACCTCGTCGTAGCGGTCGTAGAGGAGTTCGTCGTAGACCTCGGCCGCGGCGGCCAGTGCGTTGAACGCGTCGTAGACGGCGGGGTCGTCGTCCCCCGTACGGCGTTCGACGGCCTCGAGGTGGCGGTCGAGCGCGGTTTTGACCGCTTCGGCGGCGGCGCGTACCTCGGCAGCCGTGGGCTGCGCAGCATCAGACATGGAGCAGACGCTATCCGTACCGGGCCTCTGCTTGCACAATAGATGCGATGCCGGAATACGAATTTGTCGATGTGTACGTGCCGCGCGGGGTCTCACGCAAGGAGGCGGCCCGCCTGCTGACCGACCATGCCGAGTACGGGCACTGGGAGCTGGACCGGCTGACGCTGCGCCGAGACGGCAGCCGCCGTGTGCGGCTGCGCCGCCGGATCATCCGCCAGCTCCGGGCCACCTGGTAGGACGGAGCGGGCCCCGCAGCCGCGGAACCCGCTCCTCATTCACGCGCCGGTCGCCCCCCGGGCGGCGGTGCCGCTCCGGGACGCCGCCGTTACGCGGCGCTGCGCGAGCGCCGGTACAGGACCGCGCCCGCCCCTGCGAGCAGCAGACCGGCGCTCGCCGGGACCAGCACACCGAGCCCGTCGGCACCGGTCTGGGCGAGGTGCTCACCGGGTACCAGCTGGGGCTCGGGAGCCTGCGGCGTGTGCGGAACGGCCGGCTTCCCGGGGGTGTGCGGCGTCTGCGGCACGACGGGCGGGGGCGCCTGCGTGTCGTTCTCGCAGCTGTTGCCGAAGACCGGGTTGAGCAGCCCGCCGATGGTGATGCTGTTGCCGCAGAGATTGACCGGAATCTCCACCGGTGCCTGCACCTGGTTCCCGGAGAGGATGCCGGGCGAACCGGCCGTCACCGCCCGGGCCGAGGTGCCGGAGGCCCGGTGCCTGCCCGTTCCCGCTCCGCCCTGCCGGGCGTCGGGTCCGGCGGTGCGACCGCCGTCGGCCGCGCTCGCGGAGCCGCGACCGGACGGGGCCGGGCTGTCGGAGGCCTGGCTTCCGGAGCCGTGGCCGGACGAGGCGCTCTCGTCCGCCCCGCGCTCGTGGGCGGCGCTCGCGGACCCGTTTCCGCAGTCGTTGCCGCTCGTGGGATTGAGCAGACCGCCGACGTTCACGGAGTTTCCGCAGACATTGACGGGGACGTCGACCGGGACCTGGACCGAGTTCCCCGAGAGCACTCCCGGTGAGTTCGACGCGCCGCCGGCCGCTCCCGCGTCGGCGTGCGCGTAGCCGCCACCGAGCGCGAGCACGCCGCCCGCCGCTGCCATGGTGATCAGGCCTTTACGTGTGACCTGTCGCATAGGTTGCTTTCCTGCCTTCTGCCTACCGAAATGCCCCGGACACCACGGTGCGGGGCCGAATGTCCAGCGGCCCCGGAGTGCATGGCGCGCACTCCGGGGCCGGCCGGACTCACACCCTTACGGGTTGACTCGCCTCGTCAGTCGTTGATGCAGGTGTTGCCGAAGGCCGGGTTCAGCAGCCCGATCACGTCGATGGTGTTGCCGCACACGTTGACCGGAACGTGGACCGGCACCTGGACGACGTTGCCCGAGAGCACGCCGGGGCTGCCGATGGCGGCACCCTGGGCGCCGGCGTCGGCGGAAGCGAGACCCGCACCCGCGAGAACGAGACCACCGGTAGCTGCCGCGATGGCGACAATCTTCTTGATCATGAGATTCCTCCTGGTTGACAAGTGCGGTCCCAGCCGCGGACCGCACCACCTGTAACGAGGAGGGGGTGACGGAGCTACGAGTGCGCGACGCCTTTCACTCTTTCCGGGCACGTGCGTACACGCTGTCGAATCCAGGGGCCCGGGATACGCACGCGGCCGTGCCCCGGCGTCCGTTCACGCGTGGTCGATGAACCGGTCCAGCACGCGGGCACCGAAGGTCAGGCCGTCCACCGGGACCCGCTCGTCCACCCCGTGGAACATGCCCGCGAAGTCCAGCTCCGGGGGCAGCTTGAGCGGGGCGAAACCGAAGCAGCGGATGCCGAGGTCGTCGAAGGACTTCGCGTCGGTGCCCCCGGAGAGCATGTAGGGCACGGCGCGGGCGATCGGGTCCTCGGCCTTCAGTGCCAGCTGCATGGCGTCCACGAGGGAGCCGTCGAAGCTGGTCTCCAGGGCCTTGTCGCCGTGCACGTCCTCCCGCTTCACGCGCGGGCCGAGGATCCGGTCGAGATCGGCCAGGAACTCGTCCTCGTGGCCGGGCAGGAAGCGCCCGTCCACATGCGCGGTGGCCTGCCCCGGGATCACGTTCACCTTGTAACCGGCACCGAGCATGGTGGGCGCCGCGGAGTTGCGCAGGGTGGCGCCGATCATCTTGGCGATCCCGCCGAGCTTGGCGAGCGTCGCCTCCATGTCCTCCGGGTCGAGCGGGGTGCCCAGGGCGTCGGACAACTCGTCGAGGAAGGACCGTACGGTCCTGGTCATCCTCACCGGCCAGGTGTGCCGCCCCAGCCGGCCGACCGCCTCGCAGAGCTCGGTGATCGCGTTGTCGTCGTTCGTCATGGAGCCGTGGCCGGCGGTGCCGTCCACCGTGAGCCGCATCCAGTGCATGCCCTTCTGCGCGGTCTCCACGAGGTAGAGCCGCAGGTTCTCGTTGACGGTGAACGAGAAGCCGCCGACCTCGCCGATGGCCTCGGTGACGCCGTCGAAGAGATCGCGGTGGTGGTCGACGAGGTGGCGCGCGCCGTACGTGCCGCCCGCCTCCTCGTCGGCGAGGAAGGCCAGGACGATGTCACGCGGGGGCTTGCGCCCGCTGCGCATCCGGTCACGGACGACCGCCAGGGTCATGGCGTCCATGTCCTTCATGTCGACCGCGCCGCGCCCCCACACGCACCCGTCCGCGATCTCCCCGGAGAAGGGGTCGTGCGTCCAGTCCGCGGCGTTCGCCGGCACCACGTCGGTGTGCCCGTGGATCAGCAGCGCGGGCCGGGAGGGGTCCTCGCCCTCGATCCGGGCGACGGTGGAGGCGCGGCCCTTGTGGGATTCGATGATCGTGGGGTCCAGCCCGACCTCGGCGAGCTTTTCGGCGATGTACTCGGCGGCGAGCCGCTCCCCGGGGCCCGAGTGGTCGCCGTAGTTGCTGGTGTCGATCCGGATCAGGTCGCGGCAGAGGTCCACGACCTCGTTCTCGGCGGACTCACCGATGCCGGTCCGGGCCGCGTCGGCCTCGCTCATGCTGGTTCCTTCCACTGTCACGGTGGTGCTCCCCCTCATCCTCGCGCGCCGGACCCGTGCGCCCAAGACCACCCGCGCGCCGTCATGCGCCGTTCACAGCTCCGGGCGTGACCTGGGGCGTGATCGAGCACCCCCGAATGTTTGCTATGGTTTTCCACGTCGGAACGGGCCAGGGGCCCGCGAGACAGACACCTTGTCCGGGTGGCGGAATGGCAGACGCGCTAGCTTGAGGTGCTAGTGCCCTTTATCGGGCGTGGGGGTTCAAGTCCCCCCTCGGACACCAGCACAAACCCCAGTCGATCTGGGGTTTTTTGCTTTTCCCCGGAGAGCCACAGAGGCGGGACCGATGAGAGGACGGGCGAAGCCCCCGGCCGCACCGCTGCCACCGCGTGACGGCGTCGACCCGGTGCGGGTGCGGCTCCCCGCAGACCCGGCGGGCGCCTGGCCGACCGTGGGGGACCACCTGCGGGCCCGGTTCGCCGGAGCGGTCGGGGCCGGGCAGGTGGACGCCATGCTGGCCGGGGGCCGGTTCGTCGGGGCGGACGGGAGCGCGGTGGGCGGGGACGAGCCGTACGCGGTGGGCCGCTACCTCTGGTTCCACCGCGAGGTCGTCCCGGAGGAGCCGGTGCCCTTCCCGGTGGGCGTGGTCCACCGGGACGAGCACCTCGTCGTCGCGGACAAGCCGCACTTCCTGGCCACCACACCGCGCGGTCGCCACATCACGGAGACGCTGGTGGCCCGGCTGCGCCGCGAGCCGGGGCTCGAGCTGCTCCAGCCCGCGCACCGGCTCGACCGGCTGACGGCGGGGCTGGTCCTCTGCGTCGTACGGCCGGAGGACCGCGGCGCGTACCAGACGCTGTTCCGGGACCGGCTGGTACGCAAGGAGTACGAGGCGGTGGCGCCGTACGACCCCGGGGTGGCACTCCCCCGTACCGTGCGCAGCCGCATCGTCAAGGAGCGCGGGGTCATCGCCGCCCGCGAGGAGCCGGGCGAGGCCAACAGCGAGAGCCGGATCGAGCTGCTGGAGTACCGGGGCGGGCTCGGCCGCTACCGGCTGCTGCCGGCGACCGGCCGCACCCATCAGCTGCGGGTCCACATGAACGCGCTGGGGCTGCCGCTGGCCGGCGATCCGGTCTATCCGGTGGTGGAGCCGGAGCCCCGTCGCGAGGACTACTCCCGACCTCTCCAACTGGTGGCGAGGGTTCTGGAGTTCACCGATCCGGTCACGGGTGGGCCGCGCCGCTTCGAGAGCGGGCGGCGGCTCACCGCGTGGCCGGACGGCCGGGAGGACCGCTGAGGGTCAGTGCCCGCGGGCGATCCACTCGTCCAGGTGCGGGGCCTCCGCGCCGATGGTGGTGGAGTCCCCGTGGCCGGTGCGGACGGTGGTCTCCGGCGGCAGGGTGAGCAGCCGGTCCCTGATCGAGTCGACGATCGTCGGGAAGTGGGAGAAGGAACGGCCGGTCGCGCCGGGACCACCCTCGAAGAGGGTGTCGCCGGTGAAGACGGTGGCCAGTTCCGGGGCGTGCAGGCAGACCGCTCCCGGGGCGTGGCCCGGGGTGTGCATGACCGTCAGACGCGTTCCGGCGATCTCCAGTTCCTGGCCGTCGGCCAGTTCGGCGTCGGGGGTGCGGTCCGGGTGGGTCTGCCGCCACAGTCCGAGGTCGTCGGGGTGCAGGAGGATCGGCGCCCCGGTCGCGTCGGCGAGCGCGGGCGCCGCGTCGATGTGGTCGTTGTGCGCGTGGGTGCAGATGATGGCGCGCAGCGTACGGCCGCCGAGTGCGGCCTCGATGGCGGAGGCGTCGTGGGCGGCGTCGATGACGACCGCCTCGGTGTCGTCGCCGACGATCCACACGTTGTTGTCGACGTCCCACTCGCCGCCGTCGAGGGCGAAGGTGCCGGAGGTGACGAGGTGGTCGATGCGGGCGGCCATCAGAGGACCACCACCGAGCGCAGCACGTCGCCGTCGTGCATCCGGGCGAAGGCGTGCTCGACGTCGCCGATCCCGATGGTCTCGGTGACGAAGGCGCCGAGGTCGAGGCGTCCCTGCTGGTGCAGGTCGATCAGCATCGGGAAGTCGCGTGAGGGCAGACAGTCGCCGTACCAGGAGGACTTGAGGGAGCCGCCGCGGCCGAAGACGTCGAGCAGCGGGAGTTCGAGCCGCATCTCCGGGGTGGGGACACCGACGAGGACGACGGTGCCGGCCAGGTCACGGGCGTAGAAGGCCTGCTGGTACGTCTCCGGGCGGCCGACCGCCTCGATGACGACGTCCGCGCCGTTGCCGCCGGTCAGTGCGCGGATCGCCTCGACGGGGTCGTCGGAACGGGAGTTGACGGTGTGGGTGGCGCCCATCTTCTTCGCCGTCTCGAGCTTGCGGTCGTCGATGTCGACCGCGATGATCCGCGCCGCGCCGGCGAGCCGGGCACCGGCGATCGCGGCGTCGCCGACGCCTCCGCAGCCGATGACGGCGACCGAGTCGCCGCGGCCGACCTGCCCGGTGTTGATGGCGGCGCCGATGCCCGCCATGACACCGCAGCCGAGCAGTCCGGCGACGGCCGGGGAGACCTCGGGGTCGACCTTGGTGCACTGGCCGGCGGCGACGAGGGTCTTCTCCGCGAAGGCGCCGATACCGAGCGCCGGGGAGAGCTCCGTACCGTCCAGCAGGGTCATCTTCTGCCGGGCGTTGTGGGTGTCGAAGCAGTACCAGGGGCGGCCCCGGAGGCAGGCGCGGCACTGTCCGCACACCGCACGCCAGTTGAGGACGACGAAGTCGCCGGGTTCGACGTCGGTGACGCCCTCCCCGACGGACTCCACGACACCCGCTGCCTCGTGGCCGAGCAGGAAGGGGAACTCGTCGTTGATGCCGCCCTGCTTGTAGTGCAGGTCGGTGTGGCAGACGCCGCACGCCTGGATCTTCACCACGGCCTCGCCCGGGCCGGGGTCCGGGACCAGGATCGTCTCCACCCGGACGGGCTCGTTCTTCCCGGGTGCGATGACCCCTTGTACCTGCTGCGCCATGCCGTGGTCTCCCATCCCGAATGCCCCGTGATCTCCGAAGATCGAACCCGCCCACCGTACCCGGGCGGGCGGCCGGTCACGGGGCGAGCACGTCCAGTTCGTGCAGCGCGCCGACCGCGATCTCCTTGGTCAGCCGTTCGGCTCCCTCGGCGTCCCCTTCGCGTACGGCCTCGGCGAGCCGGACGTGGAGGGTGACGGCGGCGGGGTCGGGGTCCTCGAACATCACCTGGTGGTGGGTGCGGCCGGCGAGGACCTCGGCGACGACGTCGCCCAGGCGCGCGAACATCTCGTTGCCGGAGGCGTTGAGCACGATGCGGTGGAAGGCGATGTCGTGCCGGAGGTAGCCCTCCAGCTGCTGGCCGCGCGAGGTGGCGACCATGCCGAGGGCGCATTCCGTGAGCGCGGCGCAGTGTTCGGCCGTGGCGTTACGGGCCGCGAGGCCCGCGGCGACGGGTTCGACGGCGGACCGCAGCACCGTGAGCGAGCGCAGTTGCCGGGGCCGGTCCGAGCCGGCCAGCCGCCAGCGGATGACCTGCGGGTCGTAGACGTTCCACTCCTCGGTGGGCCGCACGGTCACTCCGACCCGGCGCCGGGACTCGACCAGGTGCATGGACTCCAGGACGCGGATCACTTCGCGTACGACGGTGCGCGAGACGTCGAAGCGCCGGGCGAGCTCGTCGGTACGCAGGACACGGCCGGGCGGGCAGTCCCCCGCGGCGATCTCCAGACCCAGGGTGTCCAGCACATGCGTATGGAGCCCCTGGGCAGGTGTGGTCATGCCCACAAGCCTACGGGGCGGCCTGCGGCGAGAAAAAGTACGACGTTTATGTCACAGCCTCTTGAATAAGTCGTATGTAATGCGTTTCAGTAGCGCGACGGACCGACGTCGGACCGATGTCGATGAAGACAGCGAGGCACCAATGAGCACCCCCCACGTCGTCGTGGTGATGGGCGTAGCAGGGACCGGTAAGACCACGATCGGCCCTCTGCTCGCCGCCGCCCTCGGCGTCCCCTACGCCGAGGGCGACGATTTCCACCCGCCGGCCAACATCGCCAAGATGTCGGCCGGAACACCGTTGGACGACGACGACCGCTGGCCCTGGCTGGACGCCATAGGGCAGTGGGCGCACGGCAGGGCGGGGCTCGGCGGGGTCGTCAGCAGTTCGGCGCTCAAGCGCGCCTACCGCGACCGGCTGAGGCACGAGGCCCCGGACGCCGTCTTCCTGCATCTGACCGGCGACCGTGCGCTCATCGAGCGCCGGATGGCGGACCGCAAGGGCCACTTCATGCCGACCGCGCTGCTCGACTCCCAGTTCGCGACCCTCCAGCCGCTGCAGGAGGACGAGACCGGCGTGGCCGTCGACGTGTCCGGCACCCCCGAGGAAATCACCGAACGGGCCGTCGCCGCGCTGCGCCGGCTCGACTCTTAAGGATCATCACCGTGACCAGTCTCAGCGTCGAGATGCTGGCGGCCGATGCAGTCGAACCGATCACATCGGCCGGCAACGCACAGTTGGGCATCGCCGTCCTGGCGGGCATCGCCGTCATCGTTCTGCTCATCACCAAGCTCAAGATGCACGCGTTCCTCGCGTTGACCATCGGTTCGCTCGCGCTCGGCTCCTTCGCCGGCGCCAACCCGGCGAAGACGATAGCCAGCTTCACGGCGGGCCTCGGCTCGACCGTCGCGGGTGTGGGCGTGCTCATCGCGCTCGGCGCCATCCTGGGCAAGCTGCTCGCCGACTCCGGCGGCGCGGACCAGATCGTGGACACGATCCTCGCGAAGGCGAGCGGACGTGCGATGCCGTGGGCGATGGTCCTGATCGCCTCGATCATCGGGCTCCCCCTCTTCTTCGAGGTCGGGATCGTGCTGATGATCCCGGTGGTGCTGCTGGTCGCCAAGCGCGGCAACTACTCCCTGATGCGCATCGGGATCCCGGCGCTGGCCGGTCTCTCCGTCATGCACGGACTGATCCCGCCGCACCCCGGCCCGCTCGTGGCCATCGACGCGCTCGGCGCCAACCTCGGTGTCACGCTGGCCCTCGGTGTACTGGTGGCCGTCCCGACGGTGATCATCGCGGGCCCGGTCTTCTCCCGCTACGCCGCCCGCTGGGTGGACATCGAGCCGCCGGAGAAGATGGTCCCGCAGCGTCCCTCCGAGGACCTGGACCGCCGCCCCGGCTTCGGCGCGACCCTGGCGACGATCCTGCTGCCCGTCGTGCTCATGCTGATCAAGGCGCTCGTCGACATCGTGGTGGACAACCCGGACAACCACGTCCAGCGGGTCACCGACGTCGTCGGCTCGCCGCTGATCGCGCTGCTCGCCGCGGTGATCGTCGGTATGTTCACCCTGGGCCGGGCGGCCGGCTTCACCAAGGGCCGCCTCTCCACCACCGTCGAGAAGTCGCTCGCCCCGATCGCCGGCATCCTCCTGATCGTCGGCGCCGGCGGCGGCTTCAAGCAGACTCTCATCGACGCCGGTGTCGGCCGGATGATCCTGGACTTCTCCGAGAACTGGTCGATCCCCGCCCTGCTGCTCGGCTGGCTGATCGCCGTGGCGATCCGGCTGGCGACGGGCTCCGCGACGGTGGCGACCATCTCCGCCGCCGGTCTCGTCGCCCCCCTGGCCGCCGAGATGTCCACGTCGCACGCCGCTCTGCTCGTCCTCGCGGTCGGTGCCGGTTCCCTCTTCTTCAGCCACGTCAACGACGCGGGGTTCTGGCTGGTGAAGGAGTACTTCGGCATGGACGTGCCGCAGACGATCAAGACATGGTCGGTGATGGAGACGATCATCTCCGTCGTCTCGCTGGCCTTCATCCTGCTGCTGTCGCTGGTGTTGTAGCCGGCGCTACTCCTCCGGCTCCCGCCACAGCGGGTGCTCGGCACGGGCCCAGAGGCGCTCGACCGACCCGGTGCGCATGCCACGGCGTGCCTCCGGATCGGCGAGCGCCTTCGCCGTGTGGCCGGCGAGGACGATGCCGATCGCGAGCGCCAGCCAGTCGTGGACGAAGGTCGCCCCGGTGCGCCACACCAGCGGGGCGAGGCCGGTGAACCACATGAGCAGCCCGGTGCCGAGCATGACGAGCAGGGCGCCGGCGATCCAGGCGGCGTAGAGCTTCTGCCCCGCGTTGAACTTCCCGGCCGGCCGTGAGCCGGGCGTCCGGTCGCGGCGCAGGGCGGCGCGCAGCCACTGCCGGTCGTGCGGCCCGAACCGGTTGAGCCGGGACAGGTCGCCGCGCAGGGCACGCGAGGCGAGCCCGGCCAGGAGCGGTACCGGGACGAGCAGTCCGGACCATTCGTGCACGGTGACGACGAGGTGGCGGCGGCCGACGAGTTCGGCGAGCTGGGGTACGTACAGACAGGCGGCCGTGGCCACGCAGAGCAGCGTCAGCCAGGCCGTGGTGCGGTGCACCCAGCGCTCGGCGGCGGTGAAGCGCCGCACTCTCGGGCAGAGGTCAGACGGTGGGGGCGTCGTCCCGGCCGTTGGACCGGCCGACCCATGCGTCGACGTCATAGCCGAGCTCCTCCCAGTATCCGGGGTGCACGGAGTCGGTGACGGTGATCCCGGAGAGCCATTTCGCCGACTTGTAGAAGTACATGGGGGCCACGTACAGCCGGACCGGGCCGCCGTGCGAGTGGGCCAGCGGCTCGTCCCGCATGCGCAGGGCGACCAGGACGTCCGGGCGGCGGGCCTGTTCCAGCGTGAGGCTCTCGCTGTAGGTGCCGTCGAAGCAGGTGAAACGGACCGCCTTCGCGCCGGGCCGTACCCCCGCCGCGTCCAGCAGCGCCGAGAGCCTGACCCCCTCGAAGGGGGTCGCGGGCACCCGCCAGCCGGTGACGCACTGGACGTCGCGCACCGTGCGGGTCTGCGGCAGCGCCCGCAGGGCGTCGAGCGTGTACGTCGAGGGGCTGTCGACCAGACCGTCCACGGCGAGGCGGTAGTCGGCGGCGGTCCTCGTGGGGACGGAGGTGGCGACGGAGTAGTAGCGGAAGCCGCCGCCGTTGGGCAGCAGGCCGGTGAGGCCGGTGGGGTCCTTGTCGGCGACGGCACCCAGTCCGTTCTCCAGCGCACGCTGCAGGACGGGGGCCGCTGCCACTCCGGCGGCGCCGAGGCCGAGCATGGCCAGGACGAGGCGGCGGCCGACGGGCGTGCCACCGGGGCCGGGAGGAGGACTGTCCGGGCCGGGAGCGAGGCCGCCGGGGCCGGGAGAGGGACTGTTCACCCGGCCATTCGAACACTCGCGGCCGTCCGTCACCAGGGTCTGCGGGTGGCCGTCACTCTTCGGTAAGGACCGTGACCGGGCTGAGGGCGTGGTGCCCCGACGGTGGCCGGGGTGACGTGCGCGCCTCTCCCCGCGGGAAGCGCGGGAAGCGCGGGAAGCGCGGGGCGACCCGTCGTTCACCGTGGACGAGCGGGGCACGCGTGGCGGAGAGCTCCCGGGTGGTGGGGCGGCCGACGTGCCGCGCGAGGTGCCGGAGCAGCCCGGGCGGCTCCGGCGGGCGGGTGGCCTACCGTCCCGTAGGGGCCCGGACGAGGCCGCCGCCCGCCCGGGGGCTCAGCCGGTCGCCTCGGCCGCCGCCCTGCCCGCGACCCGGCCCGAGAAGATGCAGCCGCCGAGGAACGTGCCCTCCAGGGAGCGGTAGCCGTGGACCCCGCCGCCGCCGAAGCCCGCCGCCTCGCCCGCCGCGTACACCCCGGGCAGCGGGGCGCCGCCCGGCGTCAGTACGCGGGAGGACAGGTCCGTCTCCAGGCCCCCGAGGGACTTCCGGGTCAGGATGTTGAGCCGTACGGCGATCAGCGGGCCCGCCGCCGGATCGAGGATGCGGTGCGGGCGGGCCGTGCGGATCAGCCTGTCACCGAGGTAGGCGCGGGCCCCGCGGACCGCGGTGACCTGGAGGTCCTTGGTGAACGGGTTGGCGATCTCCCGGTCGCGCGCGGTGATCTCGCGGCGCAGCGCGTCCTCGTCGATCAGTGTGTCGCCCGTCAGCGCGTTCATTCCCCGGACCAGTGCGCCCAGGTCCTTCTCGACCACGAAGTCGACGCCCTTGTCCATGAACGCCCTCACCGGGGCGGGGACGTCGGCGCGGGCCCTGCCGATCACGTCGCGCACCGACTTCCCGGTGAGGTCCGGGTTCTGCTCGGATCCGGAGAGCGCGAACTCCTTGCCGATGATCTTCCGGTCCAGGACGAACCAGGTGTAGCCGTACCCGGACCGCATGATGTGTTCGAGGGTGCCCAGGGTGTCGAAGCCGGGAAACAGCGGGACGGGGAGCCGCTTGCCCCGGGCGTCCAGCCAGAGGGAGGACGGGCCCGGCAGGATGCGGATGCCGTGCCTGGCCCAGATCGGGTTCCAGTTCTCGATGCCCTCGGTGTAGTGCCACATCCGGTCGCGGTTGATGTGGTGCGCGCCCGCTTCCTCGGTGATGCCCAGCATCAGACCGTCGACGTGCGCGGGGACCCCGGAGAGCATCTTCTCCGGCGGCGTGCCGAGCCGCCGGGGCCACTGGGCGCGTACGAGGTCGTGGTTGCCGCCTATGCCTCCGGAGGTGACGATCACGGCCTGGGCCCTCAGCTCGAAGGCACCGGTGACCTCTCGGGTGCTCGCGGTGCCCCGTTCGGCGTCGCTCTCCTCGAGGATCTCACCGGTGACGGTGTCGACCGTCCCCGCCGAGCGTCCGAGGCCGGTCACCCGGTGGCGGAACCGGAGCCGGACCTGTCCCCTGGCGACGCCCTCGCGCACCCTGCGCTCGAAGGGGGCGACGACGCCGGGTCCGGTCCCCCAGGTGATGTGGAAGCGGGGGACGGAATTGCCGTGGCCGTTCGCGTCGTAGCCGCCGCGTTCGGCCCAGCCGACGACGGGGAAGAGCCGCAGCCCCTGGGCGTGGAGCCAGGACCGCTTCTCACCGGCCGCGAAGTCGACGTACGCCTCGGCCCACCGCCGCGGCCAGTGGTCCTCCTCGCGGTCGAAGCCGGCCGTGCCGTACCAGTCCTGGAGGGCCAGCTCGTGACTGTCCTTGATCCGCATCCGTCGCTGTTCGGGTGAGTCGACGAGGAAGAGCCCGCCGAAGGACCAGTGCGCCTGGCCGCCGAGGGACTGCTCGGGCTCCTGGTCGAGCAGGAGCACCGTCCGGCCCGCGTCGACGAGCTCGGCGGTGGCCACCAGCCCCGCCAGCCCCGCCCCGATCACGATGACATCAGCGTCGTACGCCATGGGTTCCGTCCTTCGGGCATGCGGGGCGGCCCGGCGGGGGCTCCCGGGCCGGGGCGACGTTACTCGTGCGTCAGATCTTCGGTACGGCTCGCCCCCCACGTCAACCGTCCGGTCGACGGCGGCCTCACGCTCCCGGTACGGCCGCGGGGCTATCGTCGGACCGTGTCGTTGCTGGTACTCCTGCTCTCCGTGGGCGCCGCGTGCTGCATGGGCTTCGGTTTCGTCCTGCAGCAGGACGCGGCCCGCCGCGCGCCGCCGAGCGATTTCCTGTCCCCCCGGCTCCTGCTGGACCTGATGAGGGTACCGAGCTGGCTGGCCGGCATCGGCTTCATGATCTGCGGCATGGTCCTCGGGGCGCTGGCGCTCGGGCAGGGCGAGGTGTCGGTCGTCGAGCCGCTGCTGGCCACCAACCTGCTTTTCGCGCTCGCCCTGTCGCGCTACTTCACCGCGCAGCGTCTCGGCCGGCAGGGCTGGGGCGGGCTCTGGCTGCTGGCCGGCGGCGTCACCGCGTTCCTGCTGGGCGGCAGGCCGAGCGGCGGCGAGGCGGTGACGGAGCCGCTGCGCCACTGGCTGGTGATCGGCCTGGTGGCGGGGCTCGCCCTGGCCCTGACCGCCTTCGCCCGGCACCCGCGCGCCCCGTGGTCCCCCGCGCTGCTGGGGCTGGCGGGAGGACTGCTCTACGGGCTCCAGGACGCCCTGACCCGGGTTTCCGGACTGCGGCTGGCCGACGGCGGGTGGGGGGCGCTCTTCACGAGCTGGCAGCCGTACGCGCTCGTGGTCATGGGTGTGACCAGCCTGATCATCGTCCAGAGTGCCTTCGAGGCCGGGCCGCTGCGGATGTCGCTGCCCGCGCTGACCGCCGCCCAGCCCCTGGCCGGCATCGTCTGCGGGATCGGGTTCCTCGGTGACCAGGTACGGACCGACGTCGGTGCGCTCGCCTGGCAGGCGGCGGGGCTCGCGGCGATCGTGGTGGGAATCGTGCTGCTCGGGCTGCATCCGGCGATGCCGGCGGGCAAGGAACGGCACGGCTCCACGGAGGTCCGCGGGGTGGGGTTGGATGGACGTCATGACTCCCGCTGACGAGATCCTGGACATCGTGGACGAGAACGACGTGGTGGTGGGGCAGGCGCCGCGCGGCGAGGCGACCGCGCGGGGCCTGCGCCACCGCTGCGTGTTCGTCGAGGCCAGGGATGCCGAGGGAAGAGTCTTCGTGCACCGCAGGACGGCCACCAAACTGGTCTTCCCCTCGCACTACGACATGTTCGTCGGCGGGGTCGTGGGCGCGGGTGAGTCCTACGACGACGCGGCGCTGCGGGAGGCCGAGGAGGAGCTGGGCGTCCGGGGCCTGCCGCGCCCGGAGCCTCTTTTCAGGTTCCTGTACGAGAGCGGCGGACACAGCTGGTGGTCCGCGGTGTACCAGGTGCGGTGCGAGCCGCCCGTGCGTCCGCAGGCCGAGGAGGTGGCCTGGTACACCTTCCTGACGGACGCGGAGCTGGAGCGGCAGCTGGGCGAACGGCTGTGGGTGCCCGACGGGCTGGAGACGTACCACCGGCTGCGGAGCGTGCGGGCGGGTGGCGCGTGAGCGGCTTCCCGCGCGGGCTGCGGCTGTGGTTCGCGCCGCGGGAACTCCGCGAGGAGGGTGACACCCCGGACTACCGCTTCTCGCTCGCCAACGAGCGCACCTTCCTCGCCTGGCTCCGGACGGCGCTCGCGCTGATCGGCGGCGGGTTCGCCGTGGACCAGTTCCTGCCCGGGCTCGTCCGGGGCGTGCGGACCGGCCTCTCCGTCGCCCTGCTGGCCGCCGGTGTGCTCTGCGCACTGCGGGCGGTCAACCACTGGGTGCGGTGCGAGCGGGCGATGCGGCGTGGCGAGGACCTGCCGGCGTCACGCTTCCCCGCGTTCCTGAGCCTGGCCGTCGCCCTGGTCGCGGTGACGATGGTGGTGGTGGTCCTGTTCGGCTGGGAGGGGCGGTGACCACGCCGGCCCGCGACCCCGGACTGCAGCCCGAGCGGACGCGGCTGGCGTGGCGGCGTACGACGCTGACCTGCACGGTGGTGACGCTGCTCGCCGGCCGGCAGGCGCTGCACGGCGGCGCGGGCCCCGCGGCGCTGATCGCGGTGGCGCTGACCCTGCTGGCCTGGCTGGTCTTCCTGCGGGCGGCGCACCTGCGCGTGGCGGGCACGGCGACCGCCGAGCCCGCGCCGCTGTCCCCGCGGCTCGCGCTGACGGCCGCCGCCTGTACGGTCGCGCTCGCGGTGTTCGCCGCAGCGATGCTGTTCTGAGCACCGGGCCCGGGGGCGGTCCTGCGGCTCAGCTCTCCTCGCCGACGGTGACGACGATCTTGCCCCGGGTGCGCCCCTGCTCGTTGAGCCGGTAGGCCTCCGCGGCCTGTTCCAGCGGGAACACCCGGTCCACGTGGACGGAGATGATGCCCTGCTCGGCCAGTTCCGCGAGGTGCGCGAGTTCCTGGGCGTCGGGCCGTACGAAGGCGTAGTGGCCGCCGTAGGAGAAGACCTCCGCGTCGGCGATGGAGGCGAGCCGGCCGTCGCTCGCGAGCGTCTGCGCGGAGACCCGGAGCGCCTCGCCGCCGACCGTGTCGAACGCTGCGTCGAACCCGCCGGGTACCAGTTCCCGCAGCCGGCCCGCCAGGCCGTCGCCGTACTCCACGGGCTCACCGCCCAGCCGCCGTACGTAGTCGTGGTTGTGCGGCCCTGCCGTGCCGACGACCCGGCAGCCGGCGTGCCGGGCGAGCTGGACGGCGAGTGAGCCGACGCCGCCGGCGGCCGCGTGGACGAGGACGGTCTCGCCGTTCCGCACCTTCAGGACGCGGTGCAGGACCTGGTACGCGGTCAGGCCGCACAGGGGCAGACCGGCCGCCTCCTCGAAGCTCAGGCCGAGTGGTTTGCGGGCGAGGGTGCGCACGGGGGCCGCGACGTACTCGGCGAACGTCCCGCGCGAGAGGAAGTCCTCGCGGACGTAGCCGATGACCTCGTCGCCCACCTCGAACTCGTACACCGCGGCGCCGGGCTGGACGACGACGCCGGAGACGTCCCAGCCGGGGATGACCGGGAAGACGGCTTCCAGCCCCGCCTGGAGGTAGCCCTCACGGGCCTTCCAGTCGACCGGGTTCACGGCCGCGGCCCGCACCTTGACCAGGACGGAGTCCGGCCCCACCTTCGGGTCCGGCCGCTCGCCGTACTCCAGGACGTCGGCCGTGCCGTACCTGCTGTAGCTGATCGCCTTCATCCTTCGACGATCGGCGCGGGCCGGGGCCTCCGCAACTCGGCCGGGACGCCGTTCCTCCCGCGTGCGCGCGGGAGCGGGAACAGCGCGAGGCCCGGGCCTCCCGGGCGATCCGGGGCGGAGACTGGACGACATACCGACTGGTCGGCATCATGGTGCCGACCGTCCCGATCCCGGAGGTGCGCACCATGAGCCCAGTCCACCCGCCAGGCCTCGACCTCGACCTGCTGCGCGGCCGTCTCGACCGCGAGCGGCCCGGCCTGGTGAACGGACCGCTCGAGGCCCGGATCGTCGAGGGGGGACGCTCCAACCTCACCTACGTCGTCACCGACGGTACCGGGCAGTGGGTCGTCCGCCGGCCTCCGCTCGGTCACGTGCTGGCCACCGCGCACGACATGAAGCGCGAGCACCGGGTGATCAGCGCCCTGCACGCCACGGCCGTCCCGGTGCCCGAGCCGGTGCTGCTCTGCGAGGACGACTCCGTCACCGGCTCGTCCTTCTACGTCATGGAGTACGTCGAGGGGATCCCGTACCGGACCGCCGAGCAGCTCGCACCCCTGGGTGCCGCGCGCACCCGGGCGGTCGTGCTGGGGCTCGTGGACACCCTGGTGGATCTGCACGCGGTGGACCCGGCGGCGGTCGGGCTCGGCGACTTCGGCCGGCCGGACGGCTTCCTGGACCGGCAGCTGCGGCGCTGGGGCAAGCAGCTGGACGCCTCGCGCAACCGAGAGCTGGCCGGGATCGACGAGTTGCACGCCGCACTCGGCCGGCGGCTCCCGGAGTCCCCCGCCCCGGCCGTCGTCCACGGCGACTACCGCCTGGACAACGTGCTGGTCGGCCCCGACGACCGCATCAGGGCGGTCCTGGACTGGGAGATGTCCACGCTCGGCGACCCGTTGACCGACCTCGGCCTGCTGGCCATGTACAGCTCCGACCTCGGTCTGCCGCGGTCGCCGGTCTCCACCACGAGCGGTGCCCCGGGCCACCCGAGCCCCGCCGAGCTGATCGAACGCTATGCCGCCCGCTCCGGCCGGGACACCTCGTCGATCTCCTGGTACACGGCCTTCGCGTGGTTCAAGCTCGCCGTGATCCTGGAGGGCATCCACTACCGCTACACGCTGGGCCGGACCGTCGGCACCGGGTTCGACCGCATCGGCGAACTGGTCCCGGTCTTCATCGCGCACGGCCTCACCACCCTCCAGGAAGGCTGATCCACTCCATGGACTTCGCATTCGACGCCCGGACCGACGAGCTGCGCACCGGGCTGCTCGCCTTCATGGACGAGCACGTGTATCCGGCCGAGCAGGTGGCCGAGGAGCAGCGCGCCCGGCTCGCCACCCCGTGGGGCACCCCGCAGGTGGTGGAGGACCTGAAGGCGGAGGCGCGCAGGCAGGGCCTGTGGAACCTCTTCCTGCCCGACGCGGAGTACGGTGCCGGGCTGACGAACCTGCAGTACGCCCCGCTCGCGGAGATCACCGGCCGCAGCCCGCACCTCGCGCCGACCGCGCTGAACTGCGCGGCGCCGGACACCGGGAACATGGAGGTGCTCTCCCAGTTCGGCTCGCAGGAGCAGAGGAAGCAGTGGCTGGAGCCGCTGCTGGCAGGCGAGATCCGCTCGGCGTTCGCGATGACGGAGCCGGACGTGGCCTCGTCGGACGCGACGAACATCGAGACCCGGATCGCCAGGGACGGCGACTCCTACGTCATCGACGGGCGCAAGTGGTACATCTCCGGGGCGATGAACCCGGAGTGCGCCGTGTTCATCGTGATGGGCAAGACGGACCCGGACGGTGAGGACATGCGCCGCCAGCAGTCCATGATCCTGGTCCCGCGTGACACCCCGGGCCTGGAGGTGCGCCGTGCGATGCAGGTGTACGGCTACGAGGACCACGCGCACGGCGGCCACGCCGAGGTCGTGTTCACCGACGTGCGCGTGCCCGCGTCGAACCTGATCGGCGAGGAGGGCGGCGGCTTCGCCATCGCGCAGGCGCGGCTGGGGCCGGGCCGGATCCACCACTGCATGCGGCTGATCGGGATGGCCGAGCGCGCGATCGAGCTGATGTGCCGTCGGGCCGTCTCCCGTACGGCCTTCGGCAAGCCGCTCGCCCAGCAGGGGGTCGTGCAGAACTGGATCGCGGACGCCCGGGTGACGGTGGAGCAGCTGCGGCTGCTGGTGCTGAAGACCGCCTGGCTGATGGACACCGTGGGCAACCGCGGGGCGCACACCGAGATCCAGGCGATCAAGATCGCCACTCCGCGCGCGGTCTGCGACATCCTCGACCGGGCGGTGCAGCTGTACGGCGCCGGCGGGGTCGGCCAGGACTTCCCGCTGGCCGAACTCTGGGCTTCCGCCAGGACGTTGCGGCTCGCGGACGGGCCGGACGAGGTGCACCAGCGGTCGCTGGCCCGCCGTGAGATCAGGCAGTACCTCTGACCCGGTACGGGCGGACGCGCGGGGAGGCGCGGGGTGCGCCTCCCCGGCGGCGGGTCAGAAGGTGAGCTGCCAGCTGTCGATGTAGCCGGTGTCCTGTGCGGCGATGTCCTGCACCCGGAGCCGCCAGGTGCCGTTGGCGGTCTCGGTGGACGCGTCGACCGTGTACGTCGTGATCACGTTGTCGGCCGAGTCGCTGCCGCTGGAGTTCTTCAGCCGGTACGCGCTGCCGTCGGGCGCGAGGAGGTCGACGACGAGGTCACCGCGGTAGGTGTGCTTGATGTCGACGCCCACTTTGAGGGCCGAAGGGGCGTTGCCCGTACGGCCGGTGACGGAGACGGACGAGGTGACGGCCCCTCCGTTGTCGGGGATGGCGACGTCGGTGGCGTTGCTGAACACCGTGCCGGCCGGCGGGGTGACCGATCCGGCGGACAGGGTCCAGACGGCGTGGGCGACCGCGTCGCTGTTGCGGTCCAGGGCGGTGTCGTTGATGTTGGCCGTGGTGTCGCACGAGGAGTGGTAGCAGCGGTCGAAGGCCTGGCCCGCCGTGCCGCCCCACTTCTGGGCCTGGGCACTCGTCTTCGTGTAATCGGCTCCGGAGAAGAGGCCGCCCACCGGGACACCCGCGTTCTTGAACGGGGCGTGGTCGGAGCGGCCGTCACCCTCGGTCTCTATCTCGGTGGGTATCGACAGACCCGCGTAGTAGTCCTTGAAGGTCTGCTCGATGACCGGGTCGTCGTCGTAGACGAAGTATCCGGGGTTGGGTGAGCCGATCATGTCGAAGTTGAGGTATCCGGCGAGCTTGGAACGCTCGGTGGTGCCCAGGCTGTTGACGTAGTACTTCGAGCCGACGAGGCCCAGCTCCTCGGCACCCCACCAGGCGAAGCGCAGGTGCTTGTCCGGTGCGAGCTGCGCCCGGGAGACCGCGAGGGCCGTCTCCAGTACGGCGGCGGAACCGGAGCCGTTGTCGTTGATGCCGGCGCCCGAGGTCACCGAGTCGAGGTGGGAGCCGGCCATGAGCACCTGGTTGGGGTCTCCACCCGGCCAGTCGGCGATCAGGTTGTAGCCGGTGGCTCCGCCGGAGGTGAACTGCTGGAGCGTGGTGGTGTATCCGGCCGCGTCCAGCTTGGCCTTCACGTAGTCGACGGACGCCCGGTATCCGGTCCGGCCGTGGGCGCGGTTGCCGCCGTTGGCGGTGGCGATGGACTGGAGCTGGGTGAGGTGCGCCTTGACGTTGGCGAGCGGGATGTCGGGGGCCGCGACCGCCGCCACGGGGGCGGGTGCCGCCTGGACGGCGGGTGCGGCGGCCGACAGCAGGGCCGTCGCGGCGACCGCGGCGGCGAGCAGGGATCTGGGGCGTACAGGACTCATCGGATGGCTCCGGATTCCGTTCGGGGACTGACGGAACGTGCGGGGGGTCCGCTGCCGTGCACGGCAGGGGCCTGGAGCGGCGGGGCGAAGTGCGGGACCGATGCTGGCGCCAGTGACCGCGTACCGTCAAGGGTGGAATCCGGACATGATTGTTCGTTAATCGGACACGCCGGGACGTGCGGAGGGCGGGCACGTCACGGTACGGGGACCCGGCGCCGACGCGGGGACCTGTGCCTGCGCCGGCTCTACTTGCCGAAGCGGCGTTCGCGGGTCGCGTACGAGCGGAGGGCGCGCAGGAAGTCCACCCTGCGGAACGCCGGCCAGTAGCAGTCGACCCAGTGCATCTCGGCGTAGGCGGACTGCCAGAGCAGGAAGCCGGACAGCCTCTGCTCGCCCGAGGTGCGGATGATGAAGTCCGTCTGGTCGGCGGTCGGGGAGTACAGGTGACGGGAGACGTCGTCGATGTCGAACCGCTCGGCCAGTTCCGCCGGATCACCCCCGGCCGCGATGTGCTCCGCGAAGGCGCTCTTGACCGCGTCGACGATCTCCCGCCGCCCGCCGTAGCCGACCGCGACGTCGACCTTGAGTCCGGTGCGCCCCTCGGTCGCGGCGGTGGCCTCCTTCAGCACACCGGCGCCCGCGCCGGGCAGCATGTCGAGCGAGCCGATCACCTGCACCCGCCAGGGGCGGCCTTCGGCCGTGATGTCCCGGACGGTCTCCTCGATGATCTCTATCAGCGGGCCGAGCTGCTCGGCGGGCCGCTGGAGGTTGTCGTCGGAGAGCATGAAGAGCGTCACGTGCTCGATCCCGGCGGCGGTGCACCAGCCCAGGAACTCGCTGACCTTGGCCCCGCCCGCGCGGTACCCGTCCCGGACGTCCGTGAGCCCCGCCTGCCGCGCCCAGCGCCGGTTGCCGTCGAGCATGATCCCGACGTGCCGCGGCCGTGGCAGCCCCACCAGGGTGGTGGCCAGCCTGCGGGTGTACACCGCTTCTACCGGGCGTCGGATGAACAGGGGAAGCAGCTTCATGGAACCATATCCGTCACGTCGTGGGACCCTCGGCGGACCCTACCAGGGGCCCCGCCCCACCTGTCCGGGTGCCCCCCAAAAGCGCCTGCGCACAGGCGACTTGGCCCGGCCCGCGCTCCCCGCCGGCGCTCTGCCAGGCGCCCGCCCTCAGGGCCGCAGGGCACGCAGCAGCAGGTCCGCCAGGTGGTCGGCGACCTCACGCTGCGTGAGGGGCCCGTCCGGGCGGTACCACGTGGACAGGTGGTGGACCGAGCCGAAGTGGTAGTCGACGACCAGGTCCGCCGGGGTCGCGTCGGAGAACACACCGGCCCGCTGACCCTCCTCGATCAGGGCGCGGAAGCGTTCGTGGTAGCGGCGGCGCTCCATCCGGACCTGCTTGTTCTTCTCCGGGCTCAGGTGGTGCATCGAGCGGAAGAAGATCGAGGCGTCGTCGAGGTTGTCGATGGTGGTGACCACCACGTCCGCCGCCGCGTCCCGCAGCCGCTGCTCGACCGGCGCCTCGGCGTCCGCGTAGGCGTCCAGTCGCTCCTGCTGGAGGCGCAGGACCCGGGCGTAGACCTCCTGGAGGAGATCCTCCTTGGAGCCGAAGTAGTGGTAGAGGGCCCCCTTGGTGACGCCCGCCGCCTCGACGATCTCCTGGACCGAGGTGCGGTCGTAACCGCGCTCGGCGAAGAGCCGGGTGGCGGCGGCCAGCAGCCTCTGGGGGACGGGCGTACCGCTCCCCTCCGTCACCTTGGCCATGGCCGCCACCTGCTCTCTCGTCCGTGCGTGAACCGTCTGCCGTGAAGCCTCTACCGGGGGAACGGCGTCCCCGCCCGAGGATCTTCCCACTCGCCGCCCCGCCGAGCTCCGCCAGGACCTCCACCTCGCGCGGGTCCGTGTACGCGGCGTGGCGCGCCCCGCAGTACGCGCTCGGCCCGGGGGGGGCTCCGCCGCCGCTCCGGGGCGGCCGACCCAGGCCCGCACGGTCCCGCCCAGGTAGGCGTCCGAAGCGCCCCACCGCCACCCCTCGGCGGCGAGGTGCCCGGCCACGGATTCCGGCGACTCGTCCGCCTCGCGGCCGCCGACGCGCCCGTCGATGCAGGCGGGCGCGGGGCGGTCCGGCACCCGGTCGAGGCGCGGACCGGCCCAGGCCCGCACGGTCCCGCCCCCGTGGGCGTCCGGAGCGCCCCACCGCCACTCCTCGGCGGCGAGGTGTCCGGCCACGGATTCCGGCGACTCGTCCGCCTTCCGGAAGGCGTGGACCGTGCTCCCGGCGTGCCGGGCGTCGGGGAGCCGGGCCTCGCCGAGCAGGGCGGTCCGGGGCCCGGCCGCGTGGGCGGAGCCGGTCACGCCCCGGTCTCCTCCCACTTCCGCTGCAGATGGTTCATTCCGCCGAGCCAGTGGTCGGGGTCCTCGGCGCGCGCCCGGTAGTACCCGGCCACCTCGGGGTGGGGCAGGACCAGGAAGCGGTCCTGGTCCATGGCGTCGAACAGGGCGTCGGCGACCACCTCCGGTTCGATCGCGGTCGGGGCGAGCACCAGCTCACCCGCGGAGCCGGCCGCGGTGAGCATGTCCGTACGCACGCCCTGCGGGCAGATCGCGTGCACCTTGACGCCCCGGTGCCGGTAGGTGAGGGAGAGCCATTCGGCGAAGGCGACGGCGCCGTGCTTGGTGACGCTGTACGGGGCGGCCCCGATCATCGTCAGCAGGCCGGCCGCCGACGCGGTGGAGACGAAGCGGCCGCCGCCCCGCTCCAGCCAGTCCGGCAGGAGTTGCCTGGCCGCACGGACGTGCGCCATCACGTTGACGTCCCAGGCCGCCGCCCATACCTCCTCGTCGGCGAAGGCGTCGCCGCCCGAGCCGAGGCCGGCGTTGGCGCAGTAGACGTCCACCCTGCCGCCGAGTGCGTCGCGGGCGGCGTCCACGATGCCCGAGGCGTCACCGGCCACGACGGTGCCGCCGATCTCCTCGGCGAGTGCCTCGACGCGGTGGCGGTCGAGGTCGTTGACGACGACCCGGGCACCCTCCGCGGCGAATCTGCGGGCCAGAGCGGCACCGATGCCACCTCCGGCCCCGGTCACCACTACGCCGGCGTCCTGCACCGCACTCATCGGGTCCCGCCTCTCTCCGCCGTCCTCCACGGCAGACTAACCAGTCGGTATGTGATCCGGGAAGGGGTCCGGGACAGAACCGGCGATCTCCCCGGCCGTGGGCGTTCCGTGGTGCGCGCGCCCGCGCTAGCGTGCGTGACCATGACAGTCGGCGCGATCGTGGAGGTAGCGGAATGACCTTGTCCAGACGTGGTGTGCTGACGGCCGGCGGCGCGGCGGGGGCCCTCGCGGTCACCGGGGCCGGTCCGGCCGCCGCCGCCCCCGGGGACGGCGGCGGGCGCCCGGCGGTCCGCACCGGCTTCGCCCGGCTGGCCGCGGACGGCTACCGGCTGCTGGCCGGCCGGAAGGTCGGGGTGGTCACCAATCCCACCGGGATCACCGCGGACGTACGGCACATCGTGGACGTGATGCACGCCGACGGCCGGGTGGACCTGACCGCCGTCTTCGGACCCGAGCACGGCTTCCGGGGGACCGCGCAGGCGGGCGGTTCGGAGGGCAGGTACGACGACCCGGCGACGGGTCTCCCGGTGTACGACACCTACCTGAAGAGCGGGCAGGCGCTGGCCGACGTGTTCACCGCGTCCGGCGTGGACACGGTCGTCTTCGACATCCAGGACGCCGGAGCCCGTTTCTACACGTACATCTGGACGCTGTACGACTGCATGGAGGCGGCGGCGCTCGCGGGCAAGCGGTTCGTCGTCCTGGACCGCCCGAACCCGGTGAGCGGGCGGGCCGCGCTCGGGCCGGTGCTGGATCCGGCGTTCGCCACGTTCGTGGGGCGCCGCGAGATCGCGCAGGCGCACGGGATGACGGTCGCCGAGCTGGCGCTGCTGTTCGACGCGGAGTTCCTGGCGGCCCGGCCCGTGGAGCTGGAGGTCGTGAAGATGGCCGGCTGGCGACGGTCCGACTTCTTCGACGGGACGGGCCTGCCGTGGGTGCCGCCCAGCCCGAACATGCCCACGCCCGGGACGGCACTGGTCTACCCGGGGACGTGTCTCTTCGAGGGCACGAACCTGTCCGAGGGCCGGGGCACGACCAGGCCCTTCGAGCTGCTGGGTGCCGAGGGGATCGACCACCGGTGGGCGGCTGCGGCGAACGCCCTGGACCTGCCGGGCGTGGCCTTCCGGGAGGCGTACTTCGCGCCGACGTTCTCGAAGTTCCAGGGGAAGACGGTGGGAGGCGTGCAGCTGCACGTCCACGACCGGGAGGCCTTCGATCCGGTCCGCACCGGCATCGCCCTGCTGGTGACGGCGAAGCGGACGTGGAGCGGCTTCGCGTGGCGTGCGGACAACTGGATCGACAAGCTCACCGGCAACAGCCGGGTCCGCACGATGATCGACGCGGGCGCGGACACGGACGAGGTGGTGGCCGCCTGGGCGGCGGACCTCGCGGCGTTCCGGGCGGTGCGGCGGAAGTACCTGCTGTACCGCTGAGCAGCCGGGAGGCGGGCCCGGCCCGGGCCCACACACGGAGGCGGGGTGGTACGGGCCGGGCCCGTACCACCCCGCCTCCGTCAGGTCACCGGCGGAAGTAGCCGGTGATGTCCGCGATCAGGTCGAGGCTGCCCGCGTTGTTGTAGAAACTCACCTTGCCGTTCACGACCGGCACGATCACGAGGTTCGGAACCGTCTGGCCCTTGACCACGTTGAGGTTCGACGCGCTCGTGCGCGTCGTGCCGTCCGGGTAGACCGACACGAAGCTCGTGGCCGAGACGTGCGTCGCCGTCACGTTCAGCACGACCGCCGAGACACCCTCGGCCGGGACCCCGTTGACGCCGGCGACCTTGAGGGTCACCACACCCTCGGGACCGACCTGCGCCTGCGGGACACCCAGACCCTCACGGGTGTCCATCACACGCTTCGGGCCGAGGTTGATGTGCGTGGCACCTTCGCCGGCGGAGGTGAAGTAGCCGGTGATGTCCGCGATCAGGTCGAGCGTGCCCGCGTTGTTGTAGAAGCTCACCCTGCCGTTCACGACCGGCACGATCACGAGGTTCGGAACCGTCTGGCCCTGCTTCACGTTCAGGTTCGACGCGCTCGTGCGCGTCGTGCCGTCCGGGTAGACCGACACGAAGCTCGTCGCCGACACACGCGTCGCCGTCACGTTCAGCACGACCGCCGAGACACCCTCGGCCGGAACCCCGTTGACACCCGCGACCTGGAGGGTCACCACACCCTCGGGACCGACCTGCGCCTGCGGGACACCCAGACCCTCACGGGTGTCCATCACACGCTTCGGCCCCAGGTTGACGTGGGTGGAACCCTCTCCGGCGGAGGTGAAGTAGCCGGTGATGTCCGCGATCAGGTCGAGCGTGCCCGCGTTGTTGTAGAAACTCACCCTGCCGTTCACCACGGGCACGACGACCAGGTTCGGGACCGTCTGGCCCTGCACCACGTTCAGGTTCGACGCGCTCGTACGCGTCGTGCCGTCCGGGTAGACCGACACGAAGCTGGTGGAGGAGACATGCGTCGCCGTCACGTTCAGCACGACGGCGCCCACATCGGTGGCCGGGATGCCGTTGGCGCCGGTCACCTGGAGGGTGACCACACCCGCCGGGCCCACCTGTGCCTTCGGCACACCGAGGCCGACCCGGGTGTCCATCAGCCGCTGCGGGGTGACGGGCACGAACTTCTTCGGACTCGGGACGTTCACGTTCACCGCGGCGGTGGTCGTGGCCTTCCCCGACTGGTGGACGGCCTTCACGGCGACCTTGTGGCTGCCGGGCAGGAGCGTCGTGGAGGCACTGCGGGCGTTGCCCGCGACGTTGTTCACGGTACGGCCGTCGACGAGGAGTTCGAACCCGCTGATCAGCGAGGACGGCGTCGTCGTCGACCAGTTCACCGTCACCGGACCGGGCGTCTCGTAGCCCGAGTCCACGGCGAACGCCCCGCCGCCGACCGAGGAGACCTTGAGACCCTGCACGGGTCCGGCCGCCAGCGTCCGGATGGCCGGAAGCTGCGGGTAGAGCTGCATGCCCGGGCACTCGGTGTTGAAGCCGTCCCGGTGGCCCGAGATCTGGTCGAACGTGTAGGACTGCCCGGCTGTGAAGGACTTGCCCGCGTAGTTCTTCTGCGTGGCACCCGCCAGCAGCGTGGTGGTGCCGGCCGGGTCACCGCCGTACTGCCCGAGCTTGTACGCGGCCATCCGGGCGGTCGCCTCGAGAGCGGCGCTCGGCGCACCGGCGTCCGTGTAGTTGCCGATGATCGCGACACTGGTCGACTGGCTGTTGAAGCCGTAGGTGTGCGCGCCCATGACGGGCTGGTCGATGCCGCCCTGACGGCCCTCGAATATCTTCCCGCACTTGTCGACCAGGAAGTTGTAGCCGAGGTCGCGCCAGCCGTTCGTCTTCACGTGGTAGACGTGCAGCGCCCGCACGACGGCCGCGGAGTCCGCGCAGTTGTACGTGCCGTCCGTGGTGTGGTGCACGAAGACGGCCTTGATGACGCCGCCCTCGAGGTAGATCGGCCCCTCGTTGTTCAGGGACTCGTCGGCGCCCCACTCGGCGCGGGTGACGACCGGGGGCTGCGGAACCGTCGACGGCGGGCCCGGGTCGACAGCGGGGGCGGCGAAGGCGGCCGGCTCGGCGTCCGCCGCGCCGATCGGGGCCTTGCCGTACCCGGCGGCCGGGTCGACCATGTCGAGCCGGAGGCCGGCCGGCAGCGTGCCGGAGGCCGCGCCGTCACCGACCCGTACCTCGGCACCGTCCGAACGTCCGACCCACACGGGCTCCGTGGAGCCGCGTTCGGTGGGCCGCTCGCCGTCGAGGCCGGGCCGGTACGGCTCCAAGGTGATCCAGTCGGACCACTCGCCGGTCTCCACGCTGCGGGTCCGGGCCTCGATCGTGCCCTCGACCGCGGCGTGGGCGTCGGGCCAGGAGACCCCCAGCATGCCGAACGGCTCGGTCGTGCGCCGCGAGAGGGAGGCCTCGCCACGCCCCTCGTTCTTCAGGGCGAGCTTGTGCACCTCGCTCTTGACCGGCCCGTTCTTCCCGGTCGCGGCGCTGTACAGCCCCGCGCCCGCACGCTGCCCCCCGGGGTTGTGCGCCTCTTCCGCCCCGGTGCCGTTCGCGACGCTCTGGAACCCCAGAACCGCGACGACCCCGAGTGCGGCGGCCACGGCCGTGCCGCGGACTCGTTTCACTCTCACGTAACCCCCACCCTTTATGCACATGACATGGTTGAACGGCGGAATGCTACTGGCTCATACACGGATCGGGGAGCGCGGGGGCGGCGGAGGTCCCATCCGTCCGTAAATGCCGAAGGCCCCGGTGCGGCCGCGAACGGCGTTACGGAGGGCCTTTTCTGACGCTACATCAGTTCAATTCGGCCGCGTGGGCCCGGCCGGCCCGCAGGGCGTGCACGCCCTGCGGGCAGGGGCTCAGCGGTGCGAGGTAAACTCCACGACCTGCTGGTACGTGGGCCGGTTCTGCCAGTGGATCGTCCGGTGGCCGATCCCGCCCAGCGGGCGGTGCACGATGGCGTCGGTGCACCACTGGTCCCCCGCCCCGCAGCTGTCGTCGCCCGGGTAGACGGCCGCCGCGGGCACGGCGGCCGCCTTCTTCAGCGTGGTCAGCAGCGCGTCGCGGCAGGCGCCGAGATCACCGTCGCCGCAGTACGTCCTCGCCAGCGGCCCCTCCACCCGCTGTCCGAGTACCTGGCGCAGGTCCTTGTCCGCGAAACCCCACCACCCGTACTGGAAGGCCGATCCGCTGTGCGCCCCGCTCGGCCCGTGGCTCGCGGCCGGGGATTCGTCGGTGGCCAGGCTCGCGGTGAACGCCGAGTAGAGACCGTCGCCCAGACCGGGGCGGAACTCCGCCTCGATCAGTTCCGGCCACCACGCGTCCATGATCCGTACCGCGTCCGCGTGCGTGTACCGGTGTGACCCCTCGCCGGTCTCCTTGCGCTGCGCACCGGCCGCCCGCCAGGAATCCAGCTGCTGGACCACCGCGTTGAGCTCCGGGTCGGTGACCGGCCGGGAGCGGATCACCTTCAGGAGTTCCGGCAGCAGCTGCTCACCCCGCAGGTCGGTGACGGCGGCCTCGGCCATCGCACGGGTGAGGGAGGCGCGGGTCACTCCGCCGTCCGCGACGAGGGCTGCCACCCGGTCGTCCAGGAGGTCGCCCCGGTGCACCGCGCCGAAGCCGAACGCGGCCGTGGCGTAGTCCTTGGCCTGGCGGTTGTTCCAGGAGATGTAGTAGTCCTGGCCGCTGGAGTGCGGGTGCGCGGCGAACGGGGTGTAGTCGGCGGTGTTGGCGGCCGGATCGAACCCCTGCCACTCGTACGCCTTCTCGGCCTTGACCGGCAGCGCGGGATCGACCCCGGCGGCGCGCACGGGGTTCATGCCGCTGTTGTAGAAGGCGGCGGTGCGGGAGTCCGCGTAGAACCAGTTGAACGCGTAGTCGATCCGGGCGGCCGCCTGCTGGAAGGAGGCCGCGTCGATGACGTACGCGGGGTCGTTGAACAACTGGAAGCCGATGATCGAGTCGGCCTCGTGACGGTAGGTGGTGCGCAGCGAGGTGTAGGCGACGGGTGTGCCGCCCACCGTGGCGCGGTGGGTGACGATGCCGTAGTCCGTGCGCCAGACCTGCATGCGGTAGGAACCCTCGGCGGTGGAGTCGGCGACGGTGGGCTTCCAGGAGTTGGTGCGCTCCAGTTTCTCCATCGCGGTGCAGGCGCCGTGGGCGCGGTAGTGCGTGGAGTTCTTGGTGGGGGCGGAGCCGTCGGGCTCGCAGAGCTCGACGGCGTACGTGTCGGTGATGTCCTGGGCCGCCGAAGTGGCACTCCAGGCGTAGTCCTGACCGCGGCCCATCTGGACGTACATGCCGACGCCGGCGAAGGAGACGCCGCGGGCGCTGATGCCGGGCCCCTGGAGCTCCTGGAGCATCATCAGCTGCGGGGCGAAGTACCCGGTCTGGGGGCCCATGACGGCGATCGGGTTGCCGCTCGCGGTGTGCTCGCCCGACACCAGCAGGGCGTTGGACATCCCGCGCTTCGCGGCACCGTCGCCGGACCCGGGCAGCGTCCCCTCCGGGACGACTCCGTCGTCGTACATGCCCTGGGCGGGTGCCAGGCGGGCGGGTGCCTCGACCGGGTCCTTCCTGTTCGTGCCCGCCGCGCCGGTGCGGTCGTACACGAGCGGTTCGGCGGTGACCGTGCCCGGGTCGGGGAGGGCGGTGCCGCGCGCGGTGTCGGGCTTGCCCGCGTACGGGAACGACGTGCCGTCGTGCACGGTGAGGACGGCCTCGGGATCGTTGCGCTGGCGGAAGGACTCCCAGACCCGGGTGCCCTCCTCGACCCCGTACCTCTGCTGGGCGGCGAGCAGGGACAGGGCGGCCTGCACCTCGCCGCCGCCTCCGCCGCCGAACTGCCCGCCGACGACCGAGGCGATCGAGATCAGGTCGGTCAGCTTGAACGGCTGGATCTCGCCCACGTTGGTGACCGCGTCGATCTTGCCGGTGAGAACGTACTCTCCCGGGAAGTAGCGGCCCTTCTTCGCCTTCTCGCGGTAGGCGTTGATGCCGTCGGTGTAGGCCTGCGCGTCGGCCATCGCCTGCTCACCGCGCGCTCCCTCGGTGGTCCTGATCCGCTCGACCTGGGCCTCGAGATCCGCCTCGGTGTACGGCGCCTGGGGCCAGAACTGCTGCTCCAGCCCCTGGTTGGCGAGCGCTCCTCCGGCGAAGGAGGTCAGTTGGCCGCGTCCGATGTGCCGGAACAGGTCCATCAGCCACAGCCGGTCCTGCCCGGCGGCGAAGCCGGCGCCGAACTCGGTGCCGTAGCGGGTGGTGCCCTTGATGTGCGGGACGCCGCTCTTCTTGTCGCGGGTGATGGTGACGTCCTCGCGGGGCGAGATGACGGACTCGACCTGGTCCGCGGCGACCCCGAACGAGGCGTCGTTGAAGAAGTCGGTCAGCTTCTGGTCGGTGAGGTTCGTGTGCCCCGCCACCAGGCCGTTGTAGCGGTCGAGTTGGTCGTCGCTGTGTGCGGGATGCGTACCGAACGCCTTGTTGCCGAGTATCTCGACGAGGGTGGCGTTGCCGTTCTCGCCCGGGGGCAGGATGTCGGCACACCGGCCCTGGCAGTGATCGGTGACGGCGGCGGATTGCGGCTGCGCCGCGCCGGCCGGGGGGACCGTGGCGGCGAGCAGGGAGGTACCGAGGGCGAGTACGGCCGCGACTGCGGCGGCCGAGAGCGTGCGGGTGCGTGGGGGCATGCAGTGCTCCTCCGGGAGGCCGATGCGCCGGAGGTTACCGGCGGTACGGCGCCTCGGAAAGATGAACATCAGTCACATTTTCCGAACCGTCACACGCCGGGCGCCCCATCGGCACACCCCTGCCCCCGCAGACCCGGCGCATGAGCACCGTCTCACTCTTCGGACTGAATACACCTTTCGATGGAGCCGAATCGGGCAGTCGTACGTCCATCCCTTGACGCCGAAGTACGAGCGACGGAGGTGGCAGTGCCATGGCCGGATTCCGAAGTCTTGCGAGACAGGTCCGCGATCCGCACAGTGATCTGGCTTTGCGGCGGTACTCGCTGCGCAAATGCCTGGAACGTTTCGCCCCCTACGGCCACCGGGCCACCTGGGACCATCTGTGCGCCCGGCACGGTATCGGCCCCGAGGACCGGGCCCCCGATCCGGCCCGCCTGGTCCGCGCGCTGGAGGAGTTGGAGGAGGCGCGGGCCGTATGGCTCGCCTACGAGTCCGGGTTCGCCGAGCGCCGCCGCCGGGAGAAGCACGACGGGCTCCGCCGTCCCGGTTCGTTCGACGACTGGCACAGGCGGACGTGGGGCGGCAACGGCATCGCACTCTGCGAGGACCCGGGCACGCATCCGACCGCGCCTCTCGCCGAGGCCCTGGGCCGGCTGATCGCGGCACTGGGGACCGGGCCCGGCGGCTCGTGCCCGGTGTGCGCGGGCGACGCGATCGTCTGGCGCCAGGATCTTCACCGCGAGCCCTGGTCCGGCCCCGTCTGCACAGGGTGCGGCATCGTGGTCCCCAGGCCGGCCCTGACGGAACGGGCACTGGCGAAGGCACGGGCATCCCGGACGAGAGACCTGGCCTGGGTGGCCTGAACGCCGACGGGCACACGGGCCCGGCGGTCCGCACGCAGGCGCCACGGCCCGGCGCGGGAGGCGCGCAGGCGCCACGGCCCGGCGCCGCACGCACGAAGCGGCCACGGGCCCGGTCCGGAGTGCGCGAAGGGCACGGGCCCGAGCGACACGTGCGACGGCCTCACGGCCCCGGCACCGCACGCACGAAGAGAACACGGACCCCACCCGGAGTCCGCGAAGCACACCGGCCCGAGCGACACGTGCGACGGCCTCACCACCCCGGCACCGCACGCACGAAGAGAACACGGACCCCACCCGGAGTCCGCGAAGCACACCGGCCCGAGCGACACGTGCGACGGCCTCACCACCCCGGCGCCGCACGGACGAAGAGAACACGGGCCCCACCCGGAGTCCGCGGAGGCACAAGCCCGTGCGGTACGCGCGCGGGCGGTGGGTCCTGCCGTGCGCGCGGAGCCGGAGGGTGGACGCACGCGGCCGGGGCGGGGTCGCTCCACGGCCCGTGGAGCCGGGGCCCTCAGGCGCGGCCGGACGGCTTCCGCTCGGGCATCAGCTGAGAACCGGCCATGCGCTGCCCGGAGATGTCGTCGGGATTGGACAGCACGCACGTCTCCAGCGACAGGCAGCCGCAGCTGATGCAGTCGGTGAGATGATCCCGCAACCGCGCCAACTGGGCGATCCGCTCGTCCAGTTCCGAGCGCCACGCCCGCGAGAGCCGCGCCCAGTCCTCGCGGCTCGGGGTGCGCTCGTCCGGAAGTTCGGCGAGCGCGTCCCGGATCGTGGCCAGCGGGATCCCCACCCGCTGCGCCGCCCGCACGAACGCGACCCTGCGCAGGGCGTCCCTGGCGTACCGGCGCTGGTTGCCACTGGTGCGGCTGCTGGTGATCAGGCCCTTGGCCTCGTAGAAGTGCAGGGCGGACACGGCCGCACCACTGCGCGCGGAGAGCTGGCCGACCGTGAGTTCGTGGAGTGTCTGCGGGATCTGGGGCACCTCTCCCACCCTAGGTGTATGCACTCGCAGGGTTGTCTGCACGGTCGATCGGAGGTCGGCACGCGCACTCGCCACGCCGTCCGGATCATCCCGGTATGTCCACCGTCGGGACGACCCTCCGCCGTGCGCTCGCACGCGCCGGACACCCCCGGACCCGCCCTTCGGGCAGACGACGCTCCTCTCGCAACAGGGCCTGGAGCGGCCTCCTGCGGCCGGTTCCGGCAGGGTCGGGCGGACCGTCGTTGACAGGAGGGCACCCCCCCAGCATGCTGAGCAAGCGCTTGGACAGCATGCGGCGACGACGGCGGACAGCCGGAAGGCAGGGACCAGGGACATGGCAGAGCCGAAGATCTTCACCTCGGCGCAGGAACTGCGGGACGGGGTGGGCCAGGAGCTCGGTCACAGCGATTGGCTGGAGATCGAGCAGAAGAGGATCGACCTGTTCGCCGAGGCCACCGGCGACCACCAGTGGATCCACGTGGACCCCGAGCGCGCCGCGGCCGGCCCCTTCGGCACGACGATCGCGCACGGCTATCTGACGCTCTCGCTGCTCCCCGTGCTCGTCCCGCAGATCCTGCGGGTCGAGGGCGCGAAGATGGGCATCAACTACGGCACCAACAAGGTGCGCTTCCCGTCGCCCGTCCCGGTGGGCTCCCGGGTGCGTGCCACCGCGGCGCTCAGGAACGTCGAGGAGACCGGTGGCGGCGTACAGGTGACCGTGCTCGTCACGGTCGAGCGTGAGGGCGGCGACAAGCCCGCCTGTGTCGCCGAGTCCGTGTCGCGCTACTACTTCTGAACCCGCGGGGACACACCCCGGGACGCGGACCGGCCTCCGCGGGCCCGAAGCGCCCACCGGCACCGCCCGCCCGGCGCCCGGCACTACCTCCGGGCGCCGACCATCCGCAGGACCAGGTCGGCGTAGAGCGCCCCGACCTCGTCGGGCGTGCGGCTCCCCTGCGCGTTGAACCAGCGCGCCACGTCGATACAGAGCGACAGTACGGCCAGCGTGGTACCCGGGATGTCGGGGACGTCGAACTCCCCCGCCGCCACTCCCTCGCTGATGATCCGGCGCACCGCCGCGTCGCTCTTCCTGCGCAGCGCCACGATCTCGGCACGGTGCTCCTCACCGAGGGCCTCCAGCTCGTACTGCACGACGCGCGCGGTGGTGTGGCGCTCGGCGTGCCACCGGACGAAGGACCGCACGGCGTCGGCGAGGCGCTCGGCGGCCGTACCGCCACTGTCCGCCGCCGTCTCCAGCAGGAGCAGGGCCCGGTCGTGACCGATCCTGCTGATCCGGTGGAGCAGCTCCTCCTTGGTCCGGTAGTGGATGTAGAGCGCCGCCGGGCTCATCCCGGCCCGGCCGGCGATGTCCCGGGTGGTGGTCGCGTGGTAGCCGCGCTCGGCGAAGGCCTCGACGGCGGCGACCAGCAGTCGCCGGGCCGCCTCGGGCGTGACCTCACTCCACGGGGCGCTCCCGCCGTCGGTCTCCTCTGCCGTGCTCATGCTCACGTGCCCCTCTCCTTCGCAGGACGCACACCATACCGCGAACCTGAGCAAGCGCTTAGGGGATGGCCGGCGCGAGGCCCTGGCGGGCCGGGACCGTCAGAGCTTCTGGAAGGGGTCGTGCTCGGCGAGGATCTTCTCCAGCCGGGCCTGGTCGACGCGGCTGACGATCTGCCCCGCCTCCTGGCGGTCCCTGACGACCTTGGCCAGGGTGAAGCACGACGTGACGAGGTAGAGCACGCCGACGGCGAGGAAGGCGCGTACCCAGGCGTCGGCGTCGAGGAAGAAGATGCCGAGGGCCACCGCGCCCAAGGCCACCGCGAAGGAGAGGACGGCCTGTCCGTAGAAGGCGGCGGTGCTCTGCTGCTTGACCGATGCTGTGTCACTCATGCCGCACAGCATGGGGCGCGGCGGCGCGCCCCGGCATCCGTCGGCGTACTCAGCCGGTACTCAGGCGCGTCCGTCGGTGCCGCCTGCCCGGCGGGGTTCAGAAGGCGGACACTCCGGTGAGCGCCCGGCCGATGATCAGCTTCTGGATCTGGCTGGTGCCCTCGTACAGGGTCATCACGCGGGCGTCCCTGACCAGCTTGCCCACCGGGTACTCGTCGATGTAGCCGTAACCGCCGAACACCTGGAGCGCGTTGTTGGCGGCGCGCACGGCCGCCTCGGAGGCGAAGAGCTTCGCCGTGGAGGCGGCGGTCACGAAGTCCCGGCCGCGGTCGACGAGGTCGGCGACGCGCCAGGTCAGCATGCGGGCGGCGTCCACGTCCACGGAGATGTCGCTGATGAGTTCCTGGACGAGCTGGTAGCTCGCGATGGACTTCCCGAACTGCTCGCGCTCGCCGGCGTACCGGACGGCGGCGTCCAGGGCGGCCTGTGCGATGCCGACGCATCCGGCGGCGACCGACATGCGCCCCTTGGCGAGGGCGGACATGGCGACGGAGAAGCCCTTGCCCTCGGGCCCCAGGAGCGCGGTGACGGGGACCCGGACGTCCTCCAGCACCAGTTCGGCCGTGGCCTGGCCGCGCAGCCCGAGCTTGCCGTGGACGGCGCGCCGGGTCAGACCGGGGGCGTCGGCCGGGACCAGGAAGGCGGAGACGCCGCGGTGGCCCGGGGTGTCTCCGGTCCGCGCGAAGAGCAGGACCACGTCGGCCCAGGTGCCGTTGGTGATGAACATCTTGGAGCCGTTGACGACGTAGTCGTCGCCGTCCCGCACGGCCCGGGTCGTCAGGTTCCCGGCGTCCGATCCGGTGCCCGGCTCGGTGAGCCCGAAGCAGCCGACGGCCTCTCCCGCCGTGAGCTTCGGCAGCCACTGCCGCTTCTGGCTCTCGGTGCCCCACGAGGCGATCGTCTTGGCGACCAGGCCGAGCGAGACGGACACGATGCCGCGCACGGAGGAGTCGCCGCGGCCGAGTTCCTCGGTCACCAGGCAGTACGCGAGGTGGTCGCCGCCGGAGCCGCCGTACTCCTCAGGGACCGTCAGACCCAGGAAGCCCAGGGCCCCCAGCTTCTTCACGATCGACTTGTCGACGCTCTCCGCGCGGTCCCACTCGACGACGTGCGGAGTGATCTCCCGTGCGACGAAGTCCTCGGCGAGCTGCCGGACGGCTTCCTGCTCCTCGCTCAGCTCCAGGTTCATCCCGTGACACCCACTTTAATTAGCACTGCTAGTTTTATGCTTGCAGGGCCTACTATGAGCCGCATGGCCCGACCGCGCAAGCCCCTCCTCAGCAGAGACCGCATCGTCGAGGCGGCGAGCGCGCTCGTGGACGCCGAGGGGCTCGATTCCGTCTCGACCCGCCGGCTCGCGGCCGAGCTCGGGGTCAGCGGGCCCTCGCTCTACAACCACTTCCGGAACAAGGACGAGATCCTCGACGCGGTCGCCGACGCGGTGTCCGCCCAGGTCGACCTGTCGATGTTCGAGGCGTCGGACCCGCGGGACTGGCCCGCCGCCCTGCACGACTGGGCGGTCTCCTACCGCGCCGCGCTCGCCGCCCACCCGCACATCGTCCCGGTGCTGGCCCAGGGCCCCGGCCGCCGCCCGGCCGGTCTCCGGGTCGCCGACGCGGTCTTCGGGGCCATGGTGCGGGCGGGCTGGCCGCCCGCCCAGGCGACGTACATCGGCGCGCTGATGCGGTACTTCATCACCGGTTCGGCCCTCGGCTCCTTCGCCCGCGGCTTCGTGGACGACGAGACGGCGTACGACCCCGCCGACTACCCCCACCTCGGCCAGGCCCACCTGCTCGCCGACCGGCGCCAGCAGGTCGACGAGGGGGCCTTCGGGACCGGGCTGCGGGCCCTCCTCGACGGCCTCGTGCTCCAGTACGAGCAGACGGTCGGCGACGGCACGGTTCGGCCGGCACCGAACGGTGCCTGAGGCATCCTGGACGGCATGACACGCAGGACACCGGGAGATCCGGCCGCGCGCCGGCTCACCTCGTTCGCGGCACTGCTCGCCGACGAGACCCGCGCCTCCTTCTGCCTCGCGCTGCTCGACGGGCGCGCCTGGACGGCGGGCGAGCTGGCCCGGCACGCGGGGGTGGCACCCTCCACCGCGAGCGAACACCTGGGGAAACTGGTCGCGGGCGGACTGCTGGCCGAGGAGCGGCAGGGCCGCCACCGCTATGTGCGGCTCGCCGGCGCCCGTACGGCACGGCTGGTCGAGGAACTCGCCGCCCCTCTCGTCCCCGGGGCCGACGAGGCGCGGCCCCGCACCCTGGGCGCGGCTGGCCTCAGCAGCGCGCTGGCCCGGGGACGCACCTGTTACGACCATCTCGCCGGACGGCTCGGCATCACGATCACCGACGCCATGACCGCCCGCGGCCTGCTGCGCCAGGACACCGGCTTCGCGCTCACCGACGACGGGGTGCGGTGGTTCGCCACGCTCGGTGTCCCCCTGGACACCGCGGCCCGGCGGCCCCTGGCGCGCGGCTGCCTGGACTGGACCGAACGACGGTTGCACCTGGCGGGGGCCGCGGGCGCCGCCCTGTGCACGCATGTCCTCGACGCCGGCTGGTGCGAGCGGATCGGTTCGGGCCGCGCGGTACGGGCCACGCCCGAGGGGCGGCGGGCGCTGTCGCAGCACATGGGCGTCGACCCCGCGACGCTTGACGGGCCCTGACAATTCGGTGGGTGCCGACACGTGACGGCCTTACGGTCGTGACCATGACGACGACACCGATCCCACCGGCGACCGCCCCGCCGGCCCGCGACTGGCGTGCCCCGGCGGCGGCCGCCACCACGGTGGTGCTGTGGGCCTCCGCCTTTGTCTCCATCCGCAGCGCGGGCGAGGCCTACTCCCCCGGCGCGCTGGCCCTCGGCCGGCTGCTGGCGGGCACGCTGACACTCGGCGTGATCCTCCTCGTACGCCGGGAAGGGCTGCCCGCGAAGGGGGCGTGGCCCGGCATCATCGGGTCCGGGCTGTTGTGGTTCGGGCTGTACATGGTGGTGCTCAACTGGGGAGAACAGCAGGTCGACGCGGGCACGGCCGCCATGATCGTGAACATCGGGCCGATCCTGATGGCCCTGCTGGGCGCCCGGCTGCTGGGAGAGGGCCTGCCGCGCCGGCTCCTGACCGGCATGGCCGTCTCGTTCGCGGGGGCCGTCGTCGTGGGCCTCTCGATGTCCGGGCACGGGAGTTCGTCCGTGCTCGGTGTGCTGCTCTGCCTGCTGGCCGCGGTGTCGTACGCGGGCGGGGTCGTCATCCAGAAGCCCGCGCTCCGGCACGGCTCTCCGCTCCAGATCACCACGCTCGGCTGCCTGACCGGTACGGTCGCCTGCCTGCCGTTCACCGGCGTGCTGGTCTCCGAGGCGGCCCGCGCCCCCGCCTCCGCGACGCTGAACATGATCTATCTCGGCGTCTTCCCGACCGCGCTCGCCTTCACCACCTGGGCCTACGCCCTGGCCCGCACCACCGCGGGCCGGATGGGCGCGACGACGTACGCGGTACCGGCGCTGGTGGTCCTGATGTCGTGGCTGCTGCTGGACGAGGTGCCCGCGGCGCTCACCGTCGGCGGCGGGCTGCTCTGCCTCGCCGGTGTCGCCGTCTCGCGCACCAGGGCCCGGACCGCGCGGGACGAGGGGCTGCCCGGCAGCGGGCCGGCACCCGTGACGTCCGTCCCCCGGCCGGACTCCCCGCAGTGAGCCCGCGCCCGTGCCGGCCGGGACCGGCCGGCACGGGACGCGTTCGCCGCAACGGGCGAAGGAGCGGGCGGGTCAGGCCGCCGCGTCGGGGAACACCACCAGCGCGCGGCCGCCCCGGCCCGCGACCATGGTGTCGAAGGCCGCGGGGATACCGTCCAGGGTGATGCGTTCCGTCACCATCATGGAGAGGTCGAACCGCCCGGCGCGGATGTGTTCCGCCAGGACGGGCAGATCACGCGCGGGGTCGCTGTTGCCGTACACGCATCCGGTCAGCGAGCGGCCCCAGTGGAAGATCTCCAGGGCGTTGAAGCTCACCACCTGGTCCTTGCCGCCGATACCGACGACGGTCGCGCGGCCGCCGCGGCGGGTGGACTCCCACGCCCCGCGGATCGTGGCGGGCCGTCCCACGCACTCCACGGCGACGTCCGCGCCCCGGCCGCCGGTGAGCCTGCGGACGGCGCGCGGGGTGGTGTCGGAGGCGACCACGTAGTCGGTGGCTCCGGCCCGCCGGGCAAGTTCCTCCTTCTCGGGCGAGACGTCGACGGCGATGACCTGCGAGGCGCCCGCGAGGCGCGCCGACTGCAGGACGGCGAGGCCCACCCCGCCGATGCCGAGGACGACGACGCTCTCGCCCTCACGGACCCGGGCGCAGTGGTGCACCGCCCCGTATCCGGTCAGCACCGCGCAGCCGAGCAGGGCGGCGTCGTCCAGCGGGATGCCGGCCGGGGCGGGCAGCACGCAGTTCGCGGCGACGACGGTCTCCTGCGCGAAGGCTGCCACGTTGAGTCCGGGGTGGAGCTCCGTGCCGTCGGCCGTACGGGCGTGGATGTTGCCGGCCCCCTTGAGCGCGTCGGCGCAGAGCCAGACCTCACCGATCCCGCAGTGGAAACACTCCCCGCAGGACGGCGCCCAGTTGAGGACGACGGGGTCGCCGGCGGCGACATGGGTGACGCCCTCGCCGACGGCCAGAACCGTCCCGGCCCCCTCGTGGCCGAGGACGGCCGGGACGGGCAGCCGCATGGTGCCGTTCGACAGGGACAGGTCGGAGTGGCAGACACCCGCGGCGGCGAGCCTGACGCTCACCTGGCCGGGTCCCGGCTCCGGGAGTTCGATGTCGGTGATCTCCAGGGGAGCTCCGACGGCGGGCAGTACAGCGGCGCGGACCACGAACGGACTCCTCGGTCAAGGATCGGAGAGGGGCTGGACGGCTGAGGTAGGGGAAGGCCGATCGACTGGGCGGCCGAGGCGTTCAGAACTGGAGGGACTTGGTCTGGAGGTACTCGGCCAGGCCGTGCGGGCCGAGTTCGCGCCCCACTCCGGATAGCTTGTAGCCGCCGAAGGGCGCCAGGGGGTTGAAGCGGCCGCCGTTGATGTCCACCTGTCCGGTGTCCATGCGGCGGGCGAAGGCGACGGCCTCCGCGTCGTCGGCCGCCCAGACGGCCCCGGCCAGCCCGTACACGGTGTCGTTGGCGATCCGCAGGGCGTCGTCGACGTCTTCGTAGCGCAGGAGGCAGAGCACCGGACCGAAGATCTCCTCCCGTGCGACGGTCATGTCGGGCGTCACGTCGGCGAACACGGTGGGGCGGACGTAGTAGCCCTGTTCCCTGGGCGCCTCGGGGCCGCCGGCGACGAGGCGGGCGCCCTCCTCGACGCCCTTCTCGATGTAACCCCGCACCCGGGCCTGCTGCTTGGCGTTGACGAGGGGGCCGACCCGCTCCCCGGGCACGTACTTGGCGACGGCCGCCGCCGCGAGGGCCACGGCCTCCTCGTACCGCTCGGCGTCGACCAGCATCCGGGTCCAGGCGCTGCACGTCTGGCCGGAGTTGGACATCACGTTGGCGACGCCGACGTTGACCGCCCTGGCCAGGTCGGCACCGGGCAGGATCACGTTGGCGGACTTCCCGCCGAGCTCCAGCGCCACCCGCTTGACGGCCGCGCCCGCCGTGGCGCCGATCTGCCTGCCGACCGCCGTGGAACCGGTGAAGGAGACCATGTCGACGTCCTCGTGCTCGGCGAGGGCCTGTCCGGCGACCGGGCCCAGGCCGGTCACCAGGTTGAACACACCGCCCGGCAGGCCCGCCTCCTCGGTGGCCTCGGCGAAGAGCTGGGCGACGAGCGGGGTGTCCTCGGCGGGCTTGAGGACGACGGTGCAGCCGGCGGCGAGCGCGGGGGCCACCTTGGCGACGATCTGGTGAAGCGGGTAGTTCCAGGGGGTGATCGCCCCGACGACGCCGACGGGTTCCAGCAGGACGGTCGAGTTGCCCAGTTTCTCCTCGAACGCGTACGTCGCTGCCAGTTCGGCGTACGAGCCGGCGACCAGGACGGGGACGCCCGCGTGCACCACCTGGGACAGCCCGGGCGGGGAGCCGAGCTCCGCCGTCACCGTCTCGGCGATCTCGCCCCTGCGGGCGGCCAGCACGTCACGCAGGGCGGCGATCCGCGCGGCGCGCTCGGTGGGCGGGGTCGCGGCCCAGCCGGGGAACGCGGCGCGCGCGGCGCGCACCGCGTCGTCGACGTCCTGCGCGGTGCCCGCCGGGACGTGGCCGATGACCTGCTCGTCCGCCGGGTTCACGACCGCGATCGTGTCCTGGCCCGCGGCGGGTCGCCACGCGCCGCCGATGTACATCCCGTCATGCGCCTTCATGACTGCCCCTTCCGGGCTCGCTGTGCCTGCCGCCGAAGCCGTGCGTTCCGCGTCCACGTCCTGCGTCCTGGACGGATGCGGCCCCGCCCAAACTAGCGCTGTTAGTTTTCAGGCGCCAGGGAACGGCCGGAGACGCGGGTCACGCAGGGCTGCCGGCACCCGGCGCACGCCGAGGGCCGGGAGGTCCCGGGGCGGGAGTGCGCCCGGCGTCATGGTGGCCCGCCGGGGCGCGCTCCTCCGGTGGATCGCCGCCGCGTCGCGCGGCCCGGGTCAGGCAGGGGATCCGCTCTCCCGCACGGCCCCCTCCCCCGCGACGTCCTCCCCGGCGGGCTCGGCGGGACAGCCGGGCGGGCGGCTCGGGTGCGGTTCGGGGCCGGTACCAGCTTCCCGGCCGGCCGCCCCGCCGTCCCCGCGCAGGCCCAGTCCCGCCGCCGCGAGGAGCAGGGCGCCCAGCATCACGAACGGCGCGGCGGTCCCCGCGACCCCCGCCGTCAGCCCCGCCGCGGCGGGGGCCGCGACCTGGCCGAGGCGGTTGCCGGTGAGCCGGAGCGCGAGGGCGGTGGAGCGGGCCCCGGCGGGGGCGGCCCGGACGACGGTGGTCATCGACAGCGGCTGGCCGACGCCCAGGCAGAAGCCCAGGACGGCCAGCATCAGGGCGAGCCCCCACACCGGTACGGGCAGGACGAGAGCCGCGCAGAGCAGGCCCCCGAGCAGGCAGGTCGAGGAGAGCAGCGCCGTACGGCCGAGGAGGCGCAGCATCGGGGTCATGACCACCCGGCAGGCGATGGTGGCTGCGGCCCGGAGACTGAGCAGCAGTCCGACCGTGGCGGGCGCGATGCCGCGGTGCTCGCCGACGACCGGCAGGTAGGCGGTCAGGATGTCGGTGGCGGACAGCACGGCGAGGCTGACGAAGATGCCCGCCGGTACGCCGCGGCTCCGCAGGATGCGGCCCACCGGGACCTTCCGCGCCGCCGGCGGGCGGGAGCCGCGGCCCGTGCGGTGTTCGACGCGCCACAGGGCGGCGAGGGAGACGGCGGCGACGGCCGCGGAGACGAGCAGGGCGAGCGCGCTCGTACGGGCCATCGCGCCGTCCCGCCCGGAGACGAGGTATCCGGCGGCGATCGGGCCGATGAGCTGGCCGAGGGAGGCACCGATGGTGAAGTGGCCGAAATTCCGGTCCTGGTCGGCGGGCGCCGACTGCCGGGCGACGAGGGACTGGGCGCCGATCACGAAGCAGAGGTGGCCCAGGCCCATGACCCCGCTCCAGGCCGCCAGCGCGGTGAGCGACCCCGAGCCACCGCCGAGCGCGCAGCCGCCGGCGATCAGGAGCACGCCGGCGGGCAGCAGGGGTGCGCAGCGGCCGTGGTCGGTCCGGCGGCCGAGGGGTACGGCGGCGAAGAGCGGGAGCAGCGCGTACGCCCCGGCGATGACGCCGATCGCCCGCTCGTCGGCACCCAGGGAGAGGGCCCGGTAGGAGACGGCGGGCCGCGCCATCGACACCGCCGCCTGTGCGAAGGCGAAGGCGATGACGAGGCGCAGCAGCCAGCCCCTGCCGGGCCGTGGATCCGGGGGTGTCATCCGAGGGTGCCGAAGAGGATGCCGGCGCCGAGGACCACGAGCGAGGTGAGCACGGCCCACTTGACGGTGAACCTGGTGTGGTCGCCGAACTCGACCTTGGCCATGCCGACCAGGACGTACACGGCGGGCACGAGCGGGGACGACATGTGCAGCGGCTGTCCCACGATGGAGGCGCGGGCGATCGCCAGCGGGGAGACCCCGTGGGCGGCGCCGGCCTCGGCGAGGACGGGCAGGACACCGAAGTAGAAGCCGTCGTTGGACATGAAGTAGGTCAGGGGCAGGCTCAGCAGCCCGGTGACGAGCGCCATGTGCGGGCCCATGGCGTCGGGGACGGCACCGACGACCCAGTCGGCCATGTGTTCCACCATGCCGGTGCCGGTGAGGACGCCGGTGAAGACGGCGGCGGCGAAGACCATGCCCGAGACGTTGAGGACGTTGTCGGCGTGGGCCGCGATGCGGGCCCGCTGGTCGGGCATGCGGGGGAAGTTGACGGTGAGGGCGAGGGCGGCACCGATCAGGAAGAGCACCGGGATCGGCATGAGTTCCAGGATCATGGCCGTCAGGAGGGCCAGGGTGAGGCCGGCGTTGAACCAGTAGAGCCTGGGCCGCAGCGTGGCCCGGTTCGGGTCGAGCCCCTTGAACCCCTCGCCGGTGTCCGCGCCGTCCGTGCCGATCTTCCCGCTCTCGGCCCGCAGCCCGTCCTCGCCGGTGGGGACGGCGCCGGTGGAGGACCCCGCGGACGCCGTGCCGAGGGAGGATCCGGTGCCACGCGCCGCCCCCTTCCGGTCGCCGCCGGCCCCGGCGCCGACGAGCACGGTCTCGGACTCGGTCACGAGCACGTCGTCGAGGGTGAGGGTGCCGAGCCGCCCGCGCTCGCGGCGGCCCAGGACCCAGGCCAGCAGGATGACGGCGAGCAGTCCGACGGCGAGGGCCGGGATCATCGGCACGAAGATGTCGGCCGCGTCCACGTGGAGCGCGGTGGCGGCGCGGGCCGTGGGCCCGCCCCAGGGCAGGGTGTTCATGACACCGTTCGCCGTGGCGGCGACACCCGTCATCACGACCAGGCTCATCTTCAGCCGCTTGTAGAGCGGGTACATGGCCGAGACGGTGATCATGAAGGTGGTGGAGCCGTCGCCGTCCAGCGAGACGATCGCGGCGAGCACGGCCGTACCGACGACGATCCGCATCGGGTCGGCCTTGCAGAAGCGCAGGATGCCCCGGACGATCGGGTCGAAGAGGCCGACGTCGATCATCACCCCGAAGTAGACGATGGCGAACATCAGCATCGCCGCCGTCGGCGCGAGGTTGCCGACGCCTTCGATGACGTAGTCGCCGAGCTTCGCACCCTGCCCGACGGCTACGCAGAAGAGGGCGGGGATCAGAACCAGCGCCGCGATCGGCGACATCTTCTTCATCATGATCAGGACCAGGAAGGTCGCGATCATGGCAAATCCGAGGATGGTCAGCATATGGGATACCTAACGTTCACCTTTGAACGCGCGCCGGACTCGGCGGCCCGGATGACGTTAGGGGCCTCGCAGAGGTGTTAACAAGATGTCGACGTGTGAGCAATACGAGCAAAACCCCAGGTCAGCGAGTTGGTGATACGGAGACGGGCACGGCGTTGAGTACAGCGGTGCCGGAGAGCGGATCCAGGAGGGCACCGGTCAGCAGCTGGTTCACGTTGACCCCCGGGTCCCTCCCGGCGACGGTCGTACGGGTACCGGGACGGCTGTGTCCCCAGCCGTGCGGCAGGCTCACGACCCCGGGGCGTACCGCGTCGGTGATCTCGGCGGGTGCCTCGACCTCGCCACCGGCCGCGGTGACGCGGGCCGTGTCGCCGTCGGCGAGACCGAGACGGGCCGCGTCGTCGGGGTGGATCTGCAGGGTGCAGACGTTGGAACCGCCGCGGAGCGGGGCGACGTTGTGCATCCAGCTGTTGTTGGACCGCAGATGGCGGCGGCCGACGAGGACGAGACCGGTGGGACGCTCGTCGAGGGCGGCCCGCAGCCGGGGCAGATCGGCGGCCAGGGGTGCGGGGAACAGTTCGACGCGGCCGCTGCGGGTCTTCAGCAACTCCGGGAGGCGCGGCTTCAGCGGTCCGAGGTCGATGCCGTGCGGGTGCTCGAGGAGCTGCTCCAGCGTGAGCCCGTACGGGCCGAGACGCAGCATCAGGTCGAGGCGCCGCTCGGCCCCGTCGCGGCCGGTCAGTTCGGCGGCGAGCGACTCCGGTGCGCCGGCCCGGGCGAGCGTCGTGGCGATGACCAGGTCGTCGACGGACTCGGGCGGTGCGCCGTGCCGGGCGCCGACGGCGAGGACGAGCCGGGCGAGGATCTCGTTCTCGTCCATCCGGCCCTCCTCCAGGGGCACGGCGGGACGGCTGTAGCGGACCTGGTTGTGGACGGCGAAGGAGTTGAACGCGAAGTCGAAGTGGGCGCTCTGCGAGGGCGGCGGCGGGGGCAGCACGACGTCCGCGTGGCGTGAGGTCTCGTTGAGGTACGGGTCGACGCTGACCATGAAGTCGAGGCCGTCGGCGAGCGCCCGGTCGAGCCGGTCGCCGTCGGGTGCGGAGAGCACCGGGTTGCCCGCGATGACGATCAGGGCGCGGATCCGCCCCTCCCCCGGGGTCTCGATCTCCTCGGCGAGCGCGGCGGCGGGCAGTTCACCCTTCGCCTCGGGATGCCCGGAGACGCGGCTGCGCCAGCGCCCCAGGGCGAAGCCCTTCCCGGGGCCCGCGGGGCGGGGTGCGCGTGCGGTGGCGGAGAGCGGGAAGAGCGCGCCGCCGGGCCGGTCGAGGTTGCCGGTGAGGATGTTGAGTACGTCGACGAGCCAGCTGGCCAGGGTGCCGTGCTCGACGGTGCAGCTGCCGATGCGCCCGTAGACGGCCGCCGCGGGGGCGGCGGCGAGTTCGCGGGCGATCGCGCGGACGGCTTCGGGTTCCACGTCACAGGCGGCGGCCACGGCTTCGGGGGTGAAGCCGGCGATGGCTTCGGCGAGTTCGTCGTAGCCGTCGAGGTGCCCGGCCAGTGCGCCGGGGTCGGTGAGCTTCTCCTCGATGAGGACCTGGGTGAGCGCGGCGAGCAGCAGGGCGTCGGTGCCGGGCCTGATGGGGACGTGCCGGTCGGCGAGGCGCGCGGTGCGGGTGCGGCGCGGGTCGATGACGGTGAGGGTGCCGCCGCGCCGGCGCAGGGCCTTGAGCTTGCCGGGGAAGTCGGGCGCGGTGCAGAGACTGCCGTTGGACTCCAGCGGGTTGGCGCCGATCAGCAGGAGGTGCCCGGTGCGGTCCAGGTCGGGTACGGGGATGGCGTGGGCGTCGCCGAAGAGGAGCCCGCTGGAGACGTGTTTGGGCATCTGGTCCAGGGTGCTCGCGGTGAAGACGTTGCGGGTGCCGAGCGCGGACAGCAGCACCGGCGGGTACAGCGCGCCGGCCGTCGTGTGGACGTTGGGGTTGCCCAGGTAGACGCCGACCGCCTGGCTGCCGTACGTCTCGGTGAGGGCCGGGATGTGCGCGGCGATCGTGTCGAAGGCCTCGCTCCAGGTCGCCTCGCGCAGGACGCCGTCGGTGCGCACGAGGGGGGTGCGCAGCCGGTCGGGATCGGCGTCGAGCGCTCCGAAGGCGGCGCCCTTGGGGCAGATGAAGCCGCGGCTGAGGACGTCGTCCCGGTCGCCGCGGGCGCCGGTGACGGTGGTGCCCTCGACGGTGAGGGTGAGTCCGCAGGTGGCTTCGCAGAGCGGGCAGACGCGCAGGGCGGTGCGGGTCTCGCTGGACATGGGCCCTCCCGGGGCGGCGGCAGCGGTGGCGCGCGGGTACGCGGTGGTGCGGACCCCGGCCCGCGCGGCGGGCGCGGTCTCCGGTCTCCCGCGCGACCGAGCATACCGACCGGTACGGATGGTGGCGAGGTGGTGGCGTCACGGGATCCGGCCGGCCGGAACGGCCTCATTCGAGCGTCCGGACCAGATAGGCCTCCAGCAGGACCCGGGTCTCCGCGATCAGGTCCGGGTCGCCCGACGGGTCGCCGCGGAAGGCGAGTTGGAGCAGCGCGTCGGCGGCCTGCACGCAGACCAGCACCGTCCGCTGGAGACCGGCGTCGGCGACGGGCCCTGCCTCCCCCTGGCCGAGATGCCCCGCGAGCAGCTCCGTCAGGCGGGCCGCGACCCGCTGGTTGGACTCGTCGAGCGGGCCGGCGACCGGGGCGGGAGGCCCGAAGTCGACGAGGGTGAAGCCGGGGACCGAGCGCTTCATCGCCAGGTACTCGTCGAGCACGGCGTCGATGGCGGCGCGCCACTCCCGGTGCGGGACGGCCACGAGCCGGGCGACGACACGTTCGGCGTAGAGGTCGAGGTTCCGGGCGGCCAACGCGTCGACCAGCGCCCGCTTGTTGGGGAAGAACCGGTAGACGGAACCGATGGGCACCCCGGCCCGGTCGGCCACCGCCCGGGTGGAGAGCTGCTCGTAGCCGGTCTCGTCCAGGAGTCCGGCGCCGGCGTCGAGTATCCGGGCGAGGCGTTCGGCACTGCGCTGCTGCACGGGGACGCGCCTGAGGTTCGTATGCACATGGGACACGGTCCCCATGATGCCCGTATGCCGTTGACGGGCCGCGTTTCCATTCCTACGGTTGCCCATAGGATTCTTCGTCGGGGGCTCCATGGGTCCCCCTTCCACCGGGAGCGCAGGATGAGCGGCATCGAGCAGGCGAGGAAGACGGCGGAGCGGCTCGGTCACTCCGCCGGTTTCGGTAACGAGCACAGCTCGGAGGCGGTTCCCGGAGCCCTGCCGCACGGCCGCAACTCCCCCCAGCGCGCACCCCTCGGTCTGTACGCGGAGCAGCTGAGCGGCTCGGCCTTCACCGAGCCCCGCGCCCGCAACCGCCGCTCCTGGCTCTACCGGATCCGCCCCTCCGCGGCCCACCCCGCCTTCGTGCGCATCGGCAACGGCGCCCTGCGCTCGGCCCCGTTCACCGAGACGGTCCCCGACCCGAACCGGTTGCGCTGGGACCCCCTGCCCGAGGCCCCGCCCGGGACGGACTTCCTGGCGGGCCTGTGGACACTGGGGGGCAACGGCGACGCGACGCGGCGCACCGGCATGGCCGTGCACCTCTACCACGCCAACACGTCCATGACGGACCGGGTGTTCAGCGACTCCGACGGGGAGCTGCTGATCGTGCCCGAGCGCGGCGGTCTGCTGCTGCGTACCGAACTCGGCCTGCTGCGGGCGGAACCGGGCCACGTGGCGCTGATCCCCCGGGGGATCCGCTTCCGTGTGGAGCTGCTGGACCCCACCGCCCGCGGCTACGTCTGCGAGAACTACGGGCAGCCGTTCGTCCTTCCCGACCTCGGTCCGATCGGCGCCAACGGCCTTGCCAACGCACGGGACTTCCTGGCTCCCGTCGCCGCGTTCGAGGACCGCGAGGGGCCGGTCGAGGTCGTCAACAAGTTCTGCGGCAACCTCTGGTCGGCGACGTACGGCCACTCGCCGCTCGACGTCGTCGCCTGGCACGGCAACCACACGCCGTACGTCTACGACCTGGGCCGCTTCAACGTCATCGGCACCATCAGCTACGACCACCCCGACCCGTCGATCTTCACCGTCCTGACCTCGCCGTCCGACACCCCCGGACTGGCCGGGGTCGACTTCGTCGTCTTCGCCCCGCGCTGGCTCGTCGGCGAGGACACCTTCCGCCCGCCGTACTTCCACCGCAACGTGATGAGCGAGTACATGGGCCTGATCGAGGGCGCGTACGACGCCAAGGCGGGCGGCTTCGTCCCGGGCGGCGGTTCGCTGCACAACATGATGTCGGCGCACGGCCCGGACCGTGAGACCTTCGAGCGGGCCAGCGCGGCGGAGCTGAAGCCGCAGAAGATCGACGACGGCCTCGCGTTCATGTTCGAGACCCGCTGGCCGGTCACGGCGACGGCCCAGGCCGCGACCGCGGGCCACCTGCAGCGCGGGTACGACGACGTGTGGCAGGGTCTGAGCCGCACCTTCCGGGCGTGACACCGCGCGGCCGGCCCACGGCGCAGAGAGACCGGGTGGACGGGATGGACCAGGTGAACGAGGTGAGTCGTACGCCCGCCTTCGCCCCCGACTCCCTGGTGCTCAACCGCAAACTGCCGCTGTGGTACCAGGTCTCGCAGTCGCTGCGGGCCTCCATACTGGGCCGCCCGCAGGACGCGTCGCCGCGGCTGCCCACCGAGGAGCAGCTCGCCGTGCACTACGGCGTCAGCGTCCTCACCATGCGCCAGGCACTCAAGGAGCTGGAGGCGGAGGGCCTGATCAGCAGGCACCGCAGGCGCGGCACGTTCATCGAGCCGCGCGCCCGGCGGGTGTCGCCGGTCCGGCTGCTGGGTTCGATCGACACGATCGTCGCCCAGCAGTCGGGCGAACTGACGACCGTGCTCGGCCACGGCCCGGCCCCCGTCCCTGGGGAGCTCGCCGAGTTCTTCCCGGACTGCCCCGAGGTGGTCAGCTACCGGCGGCTGCGCCGCGACGCGAGCACCGGCGAGCCCACCAACTGGGCGGAGAACGCCGTACGTCCGGAGACCGCGGCCCGCATCGACGTCACCGACCTCGAACGGTGGCCGATGACGAAGGTGCTGCGGGACGCCGTCGGGATACGGATCTCCCGGATCACGGACACCGTCGAGGCCCGCCTCGCCGATCCGGCCACGGCGGAGCTCCTCCAGGTGCCGCTGCTCAGCCCGATCCTGCACTGCACGGGCGTGACGTACGACGACGAGGGCCGGGTCGTCGACGTGGCGCGCATCCGCTACCGGGGGGACCGCTTCGCCTTCTCGGTGACGGTGGACGCGCACTGACGGACGCCCCGCCCACGGGACGGCACACGCGGGGCCCACGCTCAAAAGGCCGCACCAGGAGCCGCCCGCCCCACGGCGCACGCCGCCCGACGTCGTTACGATGCCCTGGGCGGCGGACGTGGCGACGGGGAGGACGACACGGTGGCAGCACGGGTGGTGGCCGGAGCCGGCGGGGACGGGGCCTGCCCACTGCTGGACGATCTCATGCCCTGGTCCGTACGGCCGCTGAGGCCGGGCCGCCCCTGGGTGACGGCCCCGGACGCCGGGTCGCTCCGCGCCCGCTGGGACGCGCTCGCACGTGCCGAAGGCGCCGAGCAGGAGCGCCTGTTCCGGCCGAGCCGCGCGCGTACGCCCCTGGCTCCGGCAGCCGCGCTGCCGGGCCGCACCACCGGGACGGGCGGGTTCGCCCGGGACCCCGGCCCGTACCCGGAGCCCGTACGGATCCTGCACGGTCCCTTCGACGCGCAGTGGATCGTCCCCGACCAGCGGCTGATCGACGCGGCCCGCCCGGAACTGTGGCGCGTGGCCGACGGGCACCAGCTCTTCGCCGTCGAGCACGGTGTCCTGCCGCGGGACACCGGGCCCGCGCTCTCCGTCACGGCGCTGCTGCCCGACGGTCACTCGCCCGCCGGCCGGCCCGGCCGGATCAGGCCCCTCTACCGGCGGCCCGGCGGCCGTGAGCCCAACCTCGCCCCGGGTCTGCTCGGTGTGCTGGGCTCCCGGTACGGCGAGGCCGGCGGCGCCGGTGCCGTGCTGGCCTGGATCCTCGCCACCGCCCGGCCCTCCCCCGCCGGGCCCGTCGTGCCGCTGCCCGCGGACGGCGCCCTGTGGGCGCGGGGTGTGGAGCTGGGCCGGGAACTGCTGCGGGTGCACCTGCGCGGGGCGCGCGGCGGGGAACGCCCGCGCCTCCCCGGGGGCCGCCGCCCCTACGTGCGGGCCGCGATCCCGGTGCGGCCGGCCGCGCCGGCCTACGACGCCGATGAGGAGACGCTCGTGCTCGGCGGGGGACGGATCTCACCCGTGCCGGCCGGGGCCTGGGAGTTCCGGGTGAACGGTGTGCGGATGCTGGAGCTCTGGTGCGAGCGCCGCACCCTGCGGGAGGGGGCGGAGGGTCTGGCGGCCCTGGGTCCGCGCGGCTGGCCGCGGGAGTGGACCTCGGAGCTGCTCGAACTCATCACCGTACTGGCCCTGCTCGACGAACTGCGGCCCCGGCAGGCGGCCTTGTGGGACGACCTCGACCGGGCGGACGCACTGACCCGGTACGACCTGCGCACGGCCGGGGTGCTGCCCGTTCCGGCGGCGGCACGGCGGCCGGCCTCGGTGCTGGACCACCACGAGGAGGGCCCGGAGGGGCAGTTCGCCCTGCTGTGAACCCCCCGGGCGCGCCCGGGGGCCGCCAGGGTCGAGGGGCCCGTCCGGGGCGGGCCAGGAGACGTCGCGGGGGACGTCCGGGGCGCGGCGCCGGCGACGCCCGTCGGCCGGTGCCGTCCGAACGCGTGACAGAGCCGCCCTGCGGACGGTATGCACGGGTCCCATGAGCAGCACTCAGCCCCTCCCCCTGGCCGGGATCACCGTGGTCGCCGTCGAGCAGGCCGTCGCCGCCCCGTTCGCCACCCGGCAGCTCGCCGACCTCGGCGCCAGAGTCGTCAAGATCGAGCGCCCGGACGGGGGCGACTTCGCACGCGGTTACGACACCGCCGCGGGCGGGCTCGCCTCCCACTTCGTCTGGTGCAACCGGGGGAAGGAGTCGGTGGCGGTCGACCTCAAGGACCCGCGCGGTCTGGACGTGGTGCGCCGGCTCGTCGCGGACGCCGACGTGTTCGTGCAGAACCTGGCGCAGGGGGCCGCCGCGCGGCTCGGGCTGGACGCAGCCGCCCTCTGCGCCGCGCACCCCCGGCTGGTCGCCGTGGACATCTCGGGGTACGGGGCGGACGGCCCGTACGCCCACCGGCGGGCCTACGACATGCTCGTCCAGTGCGAGGCGGGGCTGGTGTCCGTCACGGGGACCCCCGGGCAGCCGGTGAAGGCGGGCGTGCCCGCCGCGGACATCGCTGCGGGGATGTACGCGTTCTCCGGCGTGCTCGCCGCGCTGCTGCGGCGGGCCACCACCGGACACGGCGGGCCGGTCGAGATCTCCATGCTGGACGCGCTGGCCGAGTGGATGGGGCATCCGCTGCACCACGGGATGCACGGCGGCGAAGCCCCGGCGCGCACGGGCCTCGCCCACGCGGTCATCGCCCCGTACGACGCCTACCGCACGGCGGACGGACAGCGGCTGCTGCTCTCCGTGCAGAACGACCGGGAATGGCGCCGGCTCGCCGAACTGGTGCTGGAGCGGCCGGAACTGGCCGAGGACCCGGACTTCGCGACGAATGCCGCCCGGACGGCGAACCGTGCGCGGACCGACGCCGTGGTGGGCGCGGCTCTCGCCGCCCTCGAGAGCGGGGAGGCACGGGCCAGGCTGGACGCGGCGGGGATCGCCTGCGCCCGGCTGAACACGGTCGCGGACGTGGCGGCTCACCCGCAACTGGCCGCACGGGACCGGTGGCGGGAGGTGGCGACGCCGGCCGGGCCGCTGCGCGCGCTGCTGCCGCCGATCGTTCTGCCGGGCGGCGCGCCGGCGCCGATGGGTGCCGTACCGGCGCTGGGGGAACACACCGACGCAACGCTGCATGCCCTGGGGATGACGGGCGAGCAGACAGCAGCACTGCGCCGGGACGGAGTGATCGCTGGTCCGGCACCGAGCGGTGGGCCGGACCTGTGCTGACAGCCGTCGGTCAGTGGCGGCTGCCGAAGAGCGAGCGCCGCAGCCGTCGCAGCGGGGCGAAGAGCGAGACACGCGCGCTCCTGCTCCCACGGCTGTGCGCGGCGTCACGCGAAGTGAGCTCGAGCATCAGCAGCGTCGCTTCCGCGGACTCCCGCTGCGGGACGGCGGGTCCGCCCAGCACTGCGAGATGGCGGTCGAGCCGTGAACTGCTCGCGCTGCTCCCGCATGTGATGGCAGGCACACGCGGCCTGCTGCGCACCGTTATCTGTTCCATGTCACTCCCCACCCGTACGAGGGCACCCGGCCCGGGCAGGTTAACCCTATCGTCCCGCGCTGACACTCGTGTATCCCGCCCGCAGGATTGCACACACGTGCATGGAGGTTGACGGTCCGTTACCGAATTCGACCGGCTCCAGGGCCTGTTGGGCGGGACGGGCGGGCCCCCGGCCTGGACGCGGGCGCACGCCGGGACGTACGCCGGGACCGTGGAGGAGCCCCCTTGCCGAGGGGCTCCTCCCCGGTGGCCGTTCCGGGCCGGGCACGCCGGGCGGTGACCCGGTGGCGACGCGCGTAGACGCGCCGGGACGCACCGCGGGCAGGAACGGGGAGGTGCGGAGGCCTACGGTCAGGCTTTGGAGGAGAAGACCGGCAGATAGCCGCCCGACTGCCCGGCCGCGGTGGGGTGGTACGACTCGCCGATGTTCAGCCAGTTGACGCTGTGCAGCCACGCGCTGCCCGAGCAGATCTCGTGCCCGGTGAAGGTCTGGGTGACGTCGCCGAAGGCGAAGCCGTGGTCGGCGGCCCGCTTGGCGGTCGCCGCGTTGAGGTAGTCGGAGGCGCTGTTGATGGCGGCCCGTTCCGTCTCGCTCAGTCCGGCGATGCAGCCTCCGCCGAGCTGGTAGAAGCGGGGGTAGCCGAGGACGACGACGCGGGCGGCAGGCGCCTTGGCGCTGATCGCGGAGTACACCGAGTCCAGCCTGCCGGGCAGGGTGGAGTCGACGTAGGCGCGGGCGGTGGCGATCCGGCTCAGACAGGTGGACTCGGACTGGAGGACACAGGTGGTCATGACGTCGGCGAAGCCCGCGTCGTTGCCGCCGATGGAGATCGACACGAGGTCGGTCGAGGAGTTCAGCGGGCCGAGCTGACCGGCCGTGACGTCGCTCGTGACGGCCCCCGAGCACGCGGTGAAGGCGAACGAGGACGGGGCGTTGGCCGCCTTCCAGAGAACCGGGTAGGCGCGGGTGCTGCGCTTGCAGCCACCGCTCGCGGTGTCGTAACTGCCGGCTCCGACGCCGGAGGAGTACGAATCACCGAGCGCCACGTAGTCGACGCCCTGAACGGATTCGCCGGCACTGGCGACGCTCGCGCCGGTCAGTGCGAGGGCGACGCCGAGGAAGAGCGAGGACGAGAACGCCACGAGTCTGGACATTTTCATGAGACCTCCTTGGGCAGGATCTCTGCCTACTCTGTGGTAGCCCACCGGCGCGATTTCCGGAAGTGTTCATGCCAAGAACGTCCAACGAAGTTTCCGATACGGCAACCTGATGCCACATCAGATTTTCTGCCCTATGGGTGCAGAAGGGGCAGAGGGGCCCTCGCCCGCCAGTCGACCGTCACGGCACGGCTGCCGAAACCTGGGTGCACGGGCACCCGCCGTGCCGGATCATGGGCGCCATGTCTGCCAACCCCGAGTCCGCTCTCCCGATCCGGCTCACCGTGGACGACGGCGATTCGCCGTCCGATGTCGTGGACGCGCTGTTTCTCGGCCGCTTCACGACGGGCGAGCAGCCCTACTCGCACAGTCGCTCCCTCGACCGGGTGCGGCCGGGGGCGACCCTGCTGCCACCGGCGGCCACGGTGCTGCGGGCGGCCCGTGACGGCGACCGCAGTGCCACGCTCGCCGAGGGCGAGGGATGGACGCTGCTCGTCTCCCGGTGGAACCACGGGGCCGACGTCACCGTCACCGCGACCGGCGCCGAACTGGCGGAGAAGGTGCTGGCCGAGGCGACCGAGGGCGCGCAGGACGAACCGGAACCGCAGCCGGACAACGTGACGATGGGCTTCTGGTACGTCTCCCCGCGCCGCGGCCCGCACCGCACCACCCGGCAGATCGCCGCGGGCACCTGGGACGAGATCCGCGCCAACTACACCGCTCCGGTCGCCGACGCCATGGGCCGGCTGATGAAGGTGACCCCGGACGACATCGCGGGCCGGCTGCTTCTGCTGCACGGGCCTCCGGGCACCGGGAAGACCTCCGCCCTGCGCACGCTGGCCCGGTCCTGGCGCGACTGGTGCCAGGTCGACTGCGTGCTCGACCCGGAGCAGCTCTTCAACGACGTCGGCTATCTGATGGACATCGCCATCGGGGAGGACGACAGCTCGGCGAAGGGGCGGTGGCGGCTGCTGCTCCTGGAGGACTGCGACGAACTGATCCGCGGTGAGGCCAAGCACACGGCCGGTCAGGCGCTGTCCCGTCTGCTGAACCTGACGGACGGACTGCTGGGCCAGGGCCGCAAGGTACTGGTGGGTGTGACGACCAACGAGGACCTGGAGCGGCTGCACCCGGCGGTCGTCAGGCCCGGCCGCTGTCTCGCCCGCATCGAGGTGGGCTCGCTGACCCGCGCCGAGTCGGTGTCCTGGCTGGGCACCGAGGAGGGCATCGGCCGGGAGGGCGCGACCCTCGCGGAGCTGTACGCGCTGCGCCGGGGCAGCGGACCGGCCTCCGTGCCGAAGCAGGACGCGGGGGTGGACGCGGGGCTGTACCTCTGAGAGGGAGGCGCCCGGGCACAGCGGATCACGGACGGCCCGGAAGGCGAGCGAGAGCCGGAGGGCTACCGCGCGTACGCCGCGCGCACCGCGTCCTCGGCCAGGGCGAGCGCGTCCGCGCGGGAGACGCCCAGCCGCCGGGCCTGGTCGGCGTAATCCTGGGCGGCGGCCGCCGCGTTGCGGGCCGCGGCGTCACCGGCCGCCGCGACGAACGTGCCGTTGCGGCCCCGGGTCTCGATCACCCCGTCGGCCTCCAGCGCACGGTAGGCCTTGGCGACGGTGTTGGCGGCCAGGCCCAGCTCGCCGGCGAGGCCGCGTACGGTCGGGAGCCGGTAGCCGACGGGCAGCACACCGGAGCGCGCCTGCGCGGAGAGCTGGGCACGCAGCTGTTCGTACGGGGCGGTGGCGGAGTCCGGGTCAACGGTGATCGTCAGGGTCACGGCCCGATTCTCTCCCATCACCGGAAATTCGGAGGCGGCCGCCCCGCCCGCCCGCGTACCGTCCCCCGCATGACGGTGATCGTTCGAGACTTCCGCCCCGCCGACGCGGAGGCCTGGGTGCGGGTGCGGCGCGCCGCACTGCCCTACATGGTGACGACCGTGGACCAGGTCCTCGGCGACCTGGCCTGCGCCGGTCCGGCCATGCGGTACCGGCCGCTGGTGGCCGAGGAGGAGGGCGAGGTGATCGCGACGGCCCGGGTCGGCCTCGCCCACGAGAGCCCTCAGCCGGGCCTCGGTTTCTGCAACCCGTACACCCACCCGGACCGGACGGGGCGTGGGGCCGGTTCGCTGCTGGTGAGCGCGGCCGAGGAGTATCTGGCCGACGTCGGCGCCAGGAGCGTCCACACGTGGGTGCTCGACGAGCCGGCGAACCGGGCCTTCGCCGAGAAGCGCGGATACGTGGCGAGCCGGTCGGCGCACTTCCTCCACCTGGATCTGGCGCACGGCACGCTGCCCCCGCTCCAGGAGCCGCCACCGGGGACCGAGCTGCGCACCGGGGCCGACTTCGCGGACGACCCGCGCCCCCTGTTCGACGCGGATGCCGAGGTGACGGCCGACGAGCCGAGCGACACCCCGGCCGAGCTCTCCGACTACGAGGACTGGCTGACCTCCGTCTGGCGAAAGCCCGGCTTCGATCAGGAGCTCACCTCGGTCGTGACGGTGGACGGCGAGGTCGCGGCGTTCAGCGCGGCGCGGACCGACGGGTCGGCCCGATACTCCTCGGCCATGACCGGAACCCGCCGGGCCTTCCGCGGCCGCGGTCTTGCGAAACTGGCCAAGAACCACTCACTGCACCGGGCGCGGGCCGCCGGATACACGGACGCCTACACCGGGAACGACACGGGGAACGGTCCCATGCTGAGCGTCAACGCGTGGTTCGGCTACACCGTCTGTGCGACGGAGGTACGGCATGTCCGCCACCTCATCCGCTGAGCCGGGGCGCACGCTGACGGTCGCCCTGGTCAAGGCAGGCCGTGCGAAGATCCGTTACCCGGCCGAGCCGGTCCGCGACGACGGCACCCGCATCACCGTCCGGGCCCCGTGGGCGGCCCCCGGTGTCCGGGACTTCGGCTTCGTGCGGTTCGAGCCGGGGGACGTCCTCACCGAGCACTACTGGCGTGACCGCTGGTTCGCGGTGAAGGAGGTCCGCACGGGTGGCGGCGAACTGAAGGGCTGGTACTGCGACATCACCCGGCCCGCCGTCCTGTGCGGGGACGAGCTCCTCGTCGAGGACCTGGACCTCGACCTCTGGGTGGCGGCGGACGGCTCGGCCGTCCTGCGGCTGGACGAGGACGAGTTCGAGGAGAGCGGCCTCGCGGGCCGGGACCCGGCGGCGGCTCGGGCCGCCGTACGGGCACTGGACGAGCTCGAACACCTGGCCCGCACCGAGGGGCTGGCCGCACTCGTCGGATGACCGCGGTGCGTCCGGCCGCCTGCCACGGCGGTTCAGGGAGCGACCAGCTCCACCTCGTAACCGGCCGTGTTCTCCAGGTAGGCCGCGTAGTGCCCGCTGCCGCCGGCGTACGGATGGCGGTCGGGGAAGAGAAGCCGCCAGCCGTGGCCGGGGGCGCGTGCCACCAGCGCGTCGAGCGTGGCGCGGTCCCGGACGTGGAACGCCAGGTGGTTGAGCCCGGGGCGCAGCCGGTCGTGCGGGCCCCGCGCCAGGTCCGGTGACTGTTCGACCACGAGGTACGTGTCGCCGCGCCGCCAGCTGCGGCCGTGCGCCCAGCGCTGGTACGGGACGTGGCCCAGCTCGCCGAGCAGCCAGCCCCACTCCGCCTCGGCCTCGGCCAGGCCGGGCGCCCACAGCTCGATGTGGTGCACCCGGCCGGTGGGGACCGGGGCCGCGGGCAGCGGGACGGCCCGCCGCGGCCCGTCCGGTGTGTACCCGACGGAGTCGCCGTCCTCGTGCCAGTGGACCAGGAAGCGCTCCTCGGCGCGGTAGCCGTCGAGTCCGGCGCGGCAGTAGGCGACCATGTCGTCGGGCAGCGCGTCCAGCGGGAACCAGCCGAGCTCGGAGCACTTCTCCGGTTCGGCGTTGCGGGGCGGGCGGGCGGGGTCGTACTCCGCCTCGAAGAACCAGCCCATCCGGGGGTTGCCGCCGGGGCCCCGGTGCTGCATGACGAGGGCGACCCGGAGCTCGTCCGGGTCCAGGACGACGCCGATCTCCTCGGCCGTCTCCCGGATCATCGCCTCCCGGACGTCCTCGCCGTCCTCCGCGTGGCCGGAGGGGGCGTGGAGCAGTCCGTCCGCGTATCCGGTGCCCGCCCGCCGGGCGAGCAGTACCTCGGGGCCGCGGCGCAGGATCAGGTGGACGTCGACGACCTCGCTGTGCCGGCGCGCCGGTTCGGCGCGGGCGACCAGGGCGTACCGCTCGTCGTCGACCTCCCTGCCCCAGAGCCGGGCGTCGCCGGAGAGCGGTTCGTGGTGGATGCGCTCGGTGTACGGGGCGAGCAGGGCGGTGAGGCGGGCCGCCGGGAGTCCGACGCCGCCCCACATCCCTTCGACGAGGACCAGCCGCCCGCCCGGCCGCAGCAGCCCGAACCAGTGGCGCAGCGCGGCCGCGGGGTCGGGCAGCAGCCACACCACGTGCCGGGCGAGGACCACGTCGAACCGCTGTCCGCCGACGGGCGGCCGTCCGGCGTCGCCCACGAGGACCTCGGCGCCCGTCCCGGCGAGTTTGGCGCGCGCCCGTCCGGCCATGCGCGGCGACAGGTCCACGGCGGTGACCCGGTGTCCCTGGGCGGCGGCCAGCAGCGCGAGGCTGCCCGTGCCGCAGCCGAGGTCGAGGACCTCGGAGCGGACGGCGGGCAGCCAGGTCTCCATGCGCCGTGCCCAGGCACCGCGGACGGCCGGGTCGAGGAGCCCGTGGTCGGGCTCCTCGTCGAAGGAGTCGGCGGCGGCGTCCCAGTCGATCGTGGTCATGGCCCCCATCCTCCCAGCCGTCGCCGGCGCTCCGTCAGGCCCGCACCCGGGTGATCACCTTCTTCACCGGCGGCCAGAGGAGGATCAGCAGGACGATCACGTACACCGTCACGGAGAACGGTGTGTCGACCAGGCCGGTGACACTGCCGTCGCTGATCTGCAGCGCGCGCCGCAGCTGCTGTTCGGCGGCCGGGCCGAGGATGACGCCGATCACCGCGGGCAGCACCGGCAGCCCGTATCTGCGCATCCCGAACCCGAGTACCCCGATGACCAGCAGGATCACCAGGTCCAGGGCCTCCCCGCCGACCGCGTAGGCGCCGACGGCGGCGAAGAAGAGGATGCCCGCGTAGAGGTAGGGGCGCGGGATCCGCAGGAGCTTCGCCCACAGGGGGGCCAGCGGCAGGTTGAGGGCGAGCAGCAGCACCATGCCGACGAAGAGCGAGGCGATCAGACCCCAGACCAGATCCGGTTCGCGTTCGAACAGGAGGGGACCCGGCTGGATTCCGTACTGCTGGAAGGCGGCCAGCATCACGGCGGCGACGGCCGTGGTGGGCAGACCGAGGGTGAGCATGGAGACCAGGGTTCCGGCGGCGGAGGCGGAGGCCGCCGACTCGGGTCCCGCGACGCCCTCGATGGCGCCCTTGCCGAACTGGTCGCGGTGCTTGGAGAGCCGCTTCTCGGTGACGTACGAGAGGAAGGTGGGGATCTCCGCGCCGCCCGCCGGGATCGCCCCGAACGGGAAGCCGATGACGGGCCCGCGCAGCCAGGACTTCCAGGTGCGCCGGACGTCGGCCCTGCCGAGCCAGGGGCGGCCGACGGGGATCGGGGTGCCGGTGGAGCGGCGCAGGTGCGCGGCGACCCAGAGGGCTTCGCCGATGGCGAAGAGTCCGACCGCGACGATCACCACGTCGATGCCGTCGGCCAGTTGGAGCGAGCCGAAGGTCAGCCGCTGCTGGCCGGTCATCTGGTCCAGGCCGACGAGGCCGACGGTCAGGCCGATGAGCAGGGAGGCGAGACCGCGGATCCGGGAGGAGCCGAGGACGGAGGTGACGGCGATGAAGGCCAGCACCATGATGGCGAAGTAGTCCGGCGCGCCGATGTCGACGGCCAGCGAGGCGACGGTGGGGGCGAGGACGACCAGCAGGATCGTGCCGATCATGCCGCCGGTGAAGTGCCCGATGGCCGCGGCGGCGAGCGCCTGGGCACCGCGGCCGGCCTTCGCCATGGGGTTGCCCTCGATCGCGGCGACGACCGCGGCGCTCTCCCCGGGGGTGTTGAGGAGGATCGAGGTGGTGGAGCCGCCGAACATGGCGCCGTAGTAGATCCCGGCGAACATGATGAAGGCACCGGTCGGTTCGAGCCCGTACGTCACCGGGAGCAGAAGGGCGACGGCCATGGCGGGTCCGATGCCGGGAAGCACACCGATCGCCGTGCCGAGCAGGACGCCGAGCGCCGCCCAGAGGAGATTGACCGGGGTGAGTGCCGTGCCGAAGCCGTCGACGAGGGAGTTGAGGGAGTCCATCGGTCAGAGCACCCCCATCAGCGGGCCGCCCGGGAGGGGGACTCCGAGCAGGTTGTCGAAGACGAAGTAGGTCACCAGGGAGAGGCCGGCCGCGATGAGGGGGTCACGGTCGTGGTGGCGGCTGCCGAGCGCGTAGGCGGAACCCCAGAAGAGCAGGGCGCCGGCGATGGGGAAGCCGAGCGGTCCGATGAGGACGGCGAAGGCGAGGAAGACGCCGGTGAGCAGGGCGACGGTCCGCCCGTCGGCGGGTTCGGCGAGGTCGATGTCCTCACCGCCCTCCGCCTCGCCCCGGCCGCCGCGCAGGACGTCCACGGCGAGCAGCAGGGCCACGAGGACCAGGCCGGCTCCCACGACGGCCGGGACGGTCCTGGGGCCGACGGGTCCCCGCTGGGTGAGGTCGACGTCCATCGTGAGGGTGTCGGTGAGGACGAGGACGCCCAGGGCGAGCAGGAGGACGCAGACGCCGAGTTCGGAGTGGTCGCGCAGCCAGGAGCGCGCGGTGGTGGGCCGGGGTGGGGGGCCGGCGGTCTCGGTCGTCACAGTCCCAGCTCCTTGAGGACCGTGGTCACGCGGCGGTCCTGGGCGTCCAGGAAGCCGCCGAAGGCGTCACCGGTGAGGAAGGCGTCGTCCCAGCCGTTCTTCTTCATGGAGTCCTGCCACTCCTTCGAGTCGTGCAGTCGCGTCACGAGCGCGACAAGCTTGTCGCGTTCGGCGTCGGAGAGGCCGGGCGGGGCGACGATGCCGCGCCAGTTGGTGAAGTCGGTGTCGAGGCCGGCCTCGCGGAGGGTGGGGGCGTCGAGGCCCGGGACGCGCTCGGGGCCGGTGACGGCGAGGAGGCGCAGCTCGCCCGCCCTGATCTGGTCGAGGTACTCGCCGACCCCGGAGACGCCGAAGCCGACCTTGTCGCCGAGGATCGAGGCGAGGAGTTCGCCGCCGCCGTCGAAGGGGATGTAGTTGACCTGCTTGGGGGCGATCCCGGCGGCCTTCGCCATCAGCATGGGTGCCAGGTGGTCGGGCCCGCCGGGCGACGAGCCCCCGCCCACGGGGATCTTCCCGGGGTTCTTCTTCCAGGCGGTGAGCAGCTGGCCGATCGTCCGGTACGGGGAGTTCTTGGCGACGACGACGATGTCCTGCTCCTCGGTGAGCCGGGCTATCGGGGTGGTGTCGGCGAGGGAGGCGGGCGCCTTGTTGGTGTGGACGGCGCCCACCACACCGAGGCCCATGGACATGGCGAGCTTGCCGTTGCCGTGTTCGCCGACCAGCCGGGTGAGCCCGACGGTGCCGCCCGCGCCGGGCAGGTTGAACACCTCGATGCCGTGGGTGAGTCCGGCGTCCTCGGCGTTCTTCGCGGCGGTACGGGCGGTGATGTCGTAGCCGCCGCCGGGTGTGTTGGGGACCATGAAGCGGAGTCCGGGGATCTGCGTGCCGGTGTCGGATCCGCTGCCCGTGGAGAGCAGCGGCGGTCCCAGGACCACCAGCAGCGCCGCCCCGAACAGGGCGAGGGGAGTGCGCAGTCGCACCGGTGCCGCCTTTCGAGCCGAGCTGGACGTGTGTGAGGTGGCCCACATGTTGCCTGCGCGTCGACCAGCTGTCGCCGTTCCGGAACCAATGGACGTTGTGGTCCTTGTGGTCGCGGCCTACGGTGACCGGCGTGACGAAAGTGCTGGTGGTGGACGACGACTTCATGGTCGCGAAACTGCACAGCCGCTATGTGTCCGCGATGGACGGGTTTACGGTCGTCGGCGTGGCCCACAGCGGCGCCGAAGCCCTGCGCGCGGCCCGCCGGCTCCGCCCCGACCTGGTGCTGCTCGACATCTACCTGCCCGACATGAACGGCATCGACGTACTGCGGGAGCTGCGCGCGGCGGAGGCGCGGGACGGGGACGCGCACAGCGCGGACGCCCTCTTCATCACGGCCGCCCGGGACGCCGGGGTGGTCAGGGCGGCCCTGCGGGCCGGCGCCCTGCACTACCTGATCAAGCCGTTCGACCGGACCGCGCTCCAGGAGCAGCTGCACCACGTGGCCTCGCTGCGCCATCGCCTGGACGCGCTCGACGAGGCCAGGCAGGAGGACGTGGACCGCATCTTCGGCACCCGCCCCCCGGGCTCGCGGGAGCTCCCCAAGGGCTTGGCGGCGCACACCGCCGACCTGGTGGAGCGGGTCCTGCGTGAGCACCCGGACGGCCTGTCGGCATCCGAGTGCGCGGAGGCGGGCACCCTGTCCCGGGTCAGCGCGCGCCGCTACCTGGAGTACTTCGCGGAGACCGGCCGGGCCGAGGTCTCGCTGCGCTACGGAGGGACGGGCCGACCGGAGCGCCGCTACCGCGCGGTGTCCTGAGCCGCTCACCGCCGTACGGAAGTAGTCGTGCTCCCCTGCCGGTTCGGGCCCGGTGGTGTGCCGCGTGCGCGCAAGGACGTCGGCTCCCGCCGGTGTCGTCGCACGTTCCGTGCTCCGTCGGCAGCTGTCCGGACACGGCGGGGCTACGCCGGCCGCCCTGATGCCCGGCACGGGAGCCCGGGAGGCGCGGTCGGCGTCCGCCGCCGGGAACCGGACCGCCGTCCCGGGGTCCGCCGCCTTCGGGCCGGGGCGGCGGCCCCGCGACCCGGTGGGCCGGCCCCGGGCCGCCGGCTCACCGGGACCCGGCGGCCCGGCCCGGTGGGGCCGTCCCTTCTCAGCCGACGACCGACGCGCAGGTCGTCGGGGTGGCGTGCGCCGGGTCGAGCGCGTTCTCCACCTCGTGGAAGGCGATGCGGTCGACGGTCCCGATGGCCACGTGCTCGGAGAGGTCGACGGCACACAGGTTCTGCAGCAGGACGTTGCGTACGTTCGGCCCGTCGAGGTACTGCGTGCGGTAAGGGGTCACGACCTCGTCGTACCGGGTCGCGATGACGGTGTAGCGGACGCCGGGCACGGTGTCGCCGCCCGCGTTGAGCTTCGTGAGGAACGCCGAGCCGGCGACCTGGTCGGCGAGGCCGGGGGTGTTCATGGTGAGGAGGTCCGCGGCTCCGGGGAAGTAGGGCAGCAGCCCGGTGAGGCCGAGGAGCGTGGTGCCGTGGTTGTCGGGCGCTATCCCGACGAGGGCGTTCACCTTGTCGGCGCCGCCGAGGAACTTGAGGTAGTAGCGGGGCATCATGCCACCCTGGGAGTGGCCGACGAGGTCGGCCTTCGGGGCGCCGGTGGCGTCGAGCACCTTGTCGACGAAGACGTCGAGCTGTCCGGCGGACCTGTCGATCGGGCCGAGGCCGTGGAACAGCGGCACCCCGGGGAGCTGGCCGTAGTCGAGCGAGAAGACGCAGTAGCCCCGGTTGACGAGGTAGGGCGCGAGGACCAGCCAGTTGTCGACCGAGTTGCCGAAGGTGCCGTGGACCAGGACGACGGGGCGGGGGTGGGCCGCGGAGGGCTTGCAGGAGTAGTCGTTCCAGCCGCGGGAGGGGGCGGCCTCCGTCGCGGTCGCGGTCGCCGTGGGGGCGGCGACGAGCGCGGTGAGGGTGAGGAGCAGTGCGGCGAGCGTGCGGCGGGCGCGTGGGGCGCTCGGGGTACGGAACCAGGGCAGCATCGAGTGATCTCCTCGCGGGTCGGGGGAGGTGTGAGGGGGTGCGCCCTGCGGTCCGGACCACAGCGGGATACACGCGCTTAACGTGCTCATGCCAAGTTACGCACGAGTAAGGTGGCAGGGGAAGTTACGCGTCGGTAAAGAATTCGCGGAGCCGCCGGGTCAGGCAGCCAGCCGTCCCGGCTTCACGGCGTGCGGGCCGAACCTCGCCCGCAGTTCGTCGGAGACCGCCTCGATGCGCCGCGCCCGCTCGTCCACCGGGTCGAAGGTGAGCTGGTGCGAGGCCCGTTCGGCGTCCTGGAGCCCCTCCGCGCGCAGCGCCATCCCCCGCACCCGCGCCCGCTGCAGCCCGAACGAGTCCTGGATCCGGTAGGCCAGCGCGGTGAGGTCGGCCGAGTGGGCGGTGGGCTCACGGAGCGTACGGCTGCGGGTGAGCGTCGAGTAGCCGGTCCGGTCGGCGTACCGCACGGAGACCGCGAGCGACCGGCACACCTGGCCCTCACCGCGCAGCCTGGCCCCCAGTTCCTCGGTGAGCGAGAGGAGGGCGCGGCGGTGCTGCTCCGGGTCCAGTTCGTCGCGCGGGAAGGAGCGTTCGGCGGCGACGGACCGGGCGGCGGCGTTCGGCACCACCTGCGTACGGTCGATGCCGTTCGCCCGCTCCCACAGCTCGCGCCCGGTGCGCACCCCGGTGATCCGCTGCAGGGTGGCGAGCGGCGCGGCGGCGATCCGGCCGATGGAGTCGAGCCCGTAACCGCACAGGGTGCGCGCGGTCGCCGCCCCGACGCCGTCCAGCGCGGCCGCGGGCTTGTTCCCGAGGAAGCCGGCCGCCCCTCCGGCGGGCACCACGAAGGTCGTCCCGGGCGCCGCCTGCCGCGCCGCCATCCTGGCCAGCATCGGGTTCGGGGCCGCCCCGACGGCACAGTCCACACCGTGCAGGGCGAGCGCGCGGACCCGGATCACCGAGGCCAGACCCGCCGCGTCCTGCCCGAAGTAGCGCAGGGAGCCGCCGATGTCGGCCAGTGCCCCGTCGGGGGGCGCCGCCTCCACGACCGGGGTGAACGCCCCGAGCAGGGCGAGCAGCCCCTCGTACGCGGCGCTGTCCGGCGGCCCGCCGCCGATCCGGCGGAACCGCAGGCTCAGGACCGTCGGCTGTCCGCTCATCCCGCACTCCCCTGGCTCCGGTGCCACAGCTTCCGCCCGGTGGGCGCGCCTTCACCGGCCGGCCGGAGGTCGGCCCAGGGGTTCATCTCGTACCCGGTGGGCAACTGGATGCGGCGGCCGGGCGCCTCCGCCTCCTCCGCCTCCTGCTCGGCGGCGGGTGCCTCCGCCAGCCGTGCCGCGACCGCGTCGAGTCCGCCGCTGCGCCGCAGTTCGGCCAGCTCCGCCAGGTTCCAGGCCGCCGCTCCCACCACGCTCATGCTGCGCGGGCCGCGCCGCTGGACCACACCCCGCACCAGCAGCAGCCAGGAGTGGAAGACGGTGTGCGCGCAGGCGGCGTGGCTGTCCTCGAAGAAGGCCAGGTCCACCAGGCCCGTACCGTCGTCCAGAGTGGTGAACACGACCCGGCGGCCGGAACGGATCGGCGGGGTCTGGGTGGCCACCTTGGCGCCCGCGACCAGGACGGTCTCGCCGTGCCGGGCCTCGCGGAGCCGTTTGGCGGAGAGCGCCCCGAGCTCCTCCAGGAAGGCCTGGTGATCGCTCATCAGATGGCGTGACACATCCATGCTGAGGACGCCGAGTTCGGCGCTGAGGCGTTCGGCGTCGTTGAGGTCGGGCAGGCCGACGGTGCCGGTCCGGTGCCCGTCGCCGAGCGGGAGCTGGGCTCCGCCGGCCCCGGGCCCTCTCTGGGCGCGGTGGAGTTCGGACAGGTGCAGCAGCAGGTCCCGGCGGTTGGCGCCGAAGGCGTCCAACGCGCCTACCTGGGCCAGGCGTTCGGCGGCCGGCTTCCCGGGCCTGGCCCGCTGCCAGAAGTCGAGCAGGGAGGCGTAGGGCTGCCCCGCCTCGATCCGGGCGACCTCCGCCTCACTGATGCCGTGGACGTCCGAGAGAGCCAGCCGCAATCCCCATTTCTCCCCATGATCACCAGACACCAGTTCGATTCGGTGAACCGCCGCGGACCGGTTCACGTCCAGCGGCAGCACCGGGACCCCGCGCCGTCGCGCGTCCGCGAGCAGCAGCCGCTTCGGGTACATCCCGGGGTCGTGCGTGAGCAGCCCGGCGTAGAAGGCCGCCGGGTGGTGCGCCTTGAGCCACGCCGACTGGTAGGTCGGTACGGCGAAGGCGACCGCGTGCGCCTTGCAGAAGCCGTAACTGCCGAACGCCTCGATGATCTCCCAGGTCCGGGCGATCACCTCGGTGTCGTACTTCCTCTCAGCCGCCCGGGCCGCGAACCAGGTCCTGATCCGGCCCTGCGCCTCGGGGTCGGAGAGCCCGCGGCGCACCCGGTCGGCCTCGCCCCGGCCGCAGCCGGTCATGATGTCCACCATCTCGATGATCTGTTCGTGGAAGACGACGACGCCGTAGGTGCCGCGCAGTGCTTCCTCGAGGTCGGGGTGCGGGTAGCGGACGGGGGCGCGGCCGTGCCTGGCCTCGATGAACGGCCGCACCATGTCGGCGGCGACGGGGCCGGGGCGGAACAGGGAGATGTCGACCACCAGGTCGTGGAAGGTGGAGGGCTGGAGCCTGCCGACCAGGTCGCGCTGGCCGGGCGACTCGATCTGGAAGCAGCCCAGCGTCTCGGCACTGCTGATCAGCCGGTACGTCTCCGGGTCACCGGGCGGCACCGCCTCCAGGTCGACCTCCTCGCCCGACGCCCGCTTCACCTCGGTGACCGCGTGTGCCATCGCCGACTGCATCCGCACACCGAGCACGTCGAGCTTGAGCAGCCCGAGGTGCTCCACGTCGTCCTTGTCGAACTGCGCCATCGGGAAGCCCTCGCCGCTGGTGGGCACGACCGGCGTGCGCCGCAGCAGCGAGTCGTCCGAGAGCAGCACTCCGCACGGGTGCATGGCAATGCCGCGCGGCAGCGCGTCCAGCCCCTCGACCAGCTCCCAGAGCCGGCCGTACCGCTCCTTCCGGGCGGCCACGGCACGCAGTTCGGGCAGCTCCTCCATCGCGGCACGGGCGTCCCTGGCCCGGATGTGCGGGAAGGCCTTGGCCAGCCGGTCGATCTCTGCCGGGTCCATGGAGAGCGCGGCCCCGACGTCCCGGATGGCGTGGCGCACCCGGTAGGTCTCGGGCATGGAGACGGTCGCGACCCGCTCGGCGCCGAAGCGTCCGATGATCGCGCGGTAGACGTCCAGGCGGCGGGCCGACTCGACGTCGATGTCGATGTCGGGCAGCACGAAGCGCCGCTTGGACAGGAAGCGCTCCATCAGCAGCCCGTGTGCGACGGGGTCGGCGTGCGCGATCCCCAGGAGGTGGTTGACCAGGGAACCGGCGCCCGACCCGCGCGCGGCGACCCGGACACCCATCCCCTTCACGTCGTCGACGACCTGAGCGACCGTCAGGAAGTAGGAGGCGAAGCCGTGGTGGGCGATGATGTCCAGCTCGTGGTGCATCCGTTCCCAGTATTCGCGCCTGCGGTCGAGCCCGCGCAGCACCATGCCCGCGGCGGCCCGGGAGGCCAGCACCCGCTGGGCGGTGCGCCGCTCCGCGCCGACGAGGTGCGGTTCGGGGAAGTGGACGCTGCCCAGACCCAGGTCGTCCGCGGGGTCGACGCGGCAGGCTTCGGCGGTGCGCCGGGTCTCCGCGAGCAGCCGCTCCCCCGCACCCGGACCGAGTCCGGCGGCGGAGGTGACGCGCTCGGCGGTCTCCCGCATCGCACGGGCGTCCTTGAGCCAGCGCTCCCCACTGTCGAGGGGGGATCGGCGCGGGTCGACGGGGACGAGCCTGCGGGCCGAGTCGAGGACGTCGGCGACGGGACCCTGCCCCGGGTCGGCGTACCGGACGGCGTTGGTCAGCACGGCCCGCACCCCCTGCTCGGCGGCGAAGCCGACGGTACGGGCGGCGAGCCTCGTCGAGCCGGGTCCGGTGCCCTGGCGGCCGTGGTGGACGGCTTCGAGGCGCAGGCCGTCGCCGTAGACCTCACGCCAGGGGGCGAGCAGCGCGGCCGCCCGGTCGGGCCGGCCGGCGGCCAGGGCCGCGCCGACCTCGGAGGCGGGTCCGAGCAGCACGGTGAGCCCCTCCGCGGGCAGGGCGGACCGGTCGAGCAGGGGCTGCCCGTACTCCGCCGCCCGGGCGTGGGCGGCCGTGACCAGGCGGCACAGCTCGGCCCAGCCGCGTGCGCCGTCCCTGGCGAGGAAGGTGACCCGGGGTGCGGATTCGTCGACGAAGGCGCCACCGCGTACGGGGGTGCGCGTCCGGTGGGTACGCCCGCCCGCCCCCGCGGGAGGCGCCACCGCGAGTTCCACCCCGAAGAGCGGCCGGATGCCGGCCTTCTCACAGGCCCTGGCGAAGCGGACCGTGCCCGCGAGGCTGTCGCGGTCGGTCAGCGCGAGCGCGTCCATCCCCCGCTCCGCGGCACGCGCGGCCAGCCGCTCCGGGTGCGAGGCCCCGTACCGCAGGGAGAAACCCGAAACGGTGTGCAGATGCGTGAAGCCTGACACCCGCACCTCCTGGACCGATCTGTTCTCACCACCCCCTCGCTCTCCACCATAGACCAAGTTTCGAACGTTCGTACGATAACCGGAGCGCGGTCACCTCGCCCGCTCCCAGCAGGGGTCCCGGATCCGCCATTCGGCCCGGCCCGCCTGCGCGGACGCCGGGCTGCCCGGACTGTGGACGCATGACTTTCGCTGATGAGGTGAAGAACGCCGTCACCGCACGGGCCGCCCTGCTCGTCATCGGCGTGCTCGCGCTGCAACTGCTGTTCATCGCGTCCTACGTGGGCGCGCTGCACCGGCCCGACCCGACGGACGTCCCCTTCGGGGTCGTCGCCCCGCAGCAGGTGTCCGGGGAACTCGTCACCCGGCTGGACGACCTGCCCGGCGGCCCCCTGGATCCCCGTACGGTCACCGACGCGGCCGAGGCCCGCCGGCAGATCGAGAACCGGGAACTCGACGGCGCCCTGGTCGTCAGCCCCACCGGCACCGAGGACACCGTGCTCGTCGCCTCCGGCGGCGGCACGGTTCTGGCCACCACCCTGGTCAAGATCGTCAAGGAGGCGGAGGCGTCCCAGCGGCGCACGGTGCGCGCGGTGGACGTCGCCCCGGCCTCACCGGACGACTTCGACGGGCTCTCGTCGTTCTACCTGGTCGTGGGCTGGTGCGTGGGCGGCTACCTCTGCGCCTCGATCCTGGCGATCAGCGCGGGCGCCAAACCGGCCAACCGGGAGCGCGCCCTGATCCGGACCGGGGTCATGGCGCTGTACTCGATCGCGGGCGGGATCGGCGGCGCGGTCGTCATCGGGCCGATCCTCGGCGCACTGCCGGGCAGCGTGTGGGGGCTGGCAGGCCTGGGCGCACTGGTCGTCTTCGCGGTCGGCATGATCACCCTCGCCCTGCAGGCGCTCACCGGCATCGTCGGCATCGGCCTCGCCGTCCTGCTGATCGTGATCGCGGGCAACCCGAGCGCGGGTGGCGCCTTCCCGCTGCCGATGCTGCCGGACTTCTGGCGGGCGATCGGTCCGGCCCTCCCACCCGGCGCGGGCACCTGGGTCGCCCGCTCGATCGCCTACTTCCACGGCAACGCGGTCACCGGCCCCCTGCTGGTGCTCTCCGCCTGGGCGGTCGTCGGCACCGCCCTGACCCTCCTCCTGGCGATGCGCCGCCGAAGCTCCGAAGCAGCCCGGGAGACGACGGCCCCGGGCGGCTCGACCGTCGTCTGAGACCCGGCGCCCGGGAGCGCGGCGGCCACGGTTCGCCGCCGCCGCGCGGGCCGGCACCGCCACGGCTCACCCCCGCCCCCGCCGCGTCGCCCGCAGATCCGGCGCACCGGGGCGCCCAGTACGTCGACCGGCCACGCTCCCCCTCGCGACCTCCCCACCCTTCACACTTCGCACATGCCGCACCGACGGCCTTGGCCTTGCATCCGCGCCTCCAGGACGTGAGCACTCGATAGAGTGATCGCTTCTGCAATCGGCGAAGCGAGCAAGGGGGACCCATGTCGTTCGAAGAGGAATGGGCGCAGCGGAAGGACGAGGTGGCCGAGCGCCACTCGACGCAGACGCGGCTGAACCAGCTCCCGGGCGACCAGGGGCCCACGGGGCGTCCGCCCCTGCTGGGCAGCAGCCAGTCGCCGGACCTGGCCACCACGCCCGCCAAGAAGAAGAAGGCGGCGAACAGCATCGAGAACAACATCGAGCCCGGCACCAGGACCGCCGCCGACGCCGCCGACGAATCCGTCCGCGCCGCCATCACCGAGTTCAAGGGCTGGGAAACGGCCTCCGGGCTCAAGAAGGCACACGAGCACTGGGACGAGCAGGTCAAGCGGCTGATGGGGCGCCTCGGCCGGGAGAAGGCGGCACTCCGCAACACGGCGATCATGTTCAGCAACAACGACCTGGAGACCGAGGCGGGTTTCGCCCCGGTGAAGTCCAAGGTGTCGGGTATCTAGGGGGAACCGGTGCCGACGTACGAAGAGATCACGCAGACGGAGCTGTCCGCGCTCACCACCGCGGCGGACGGCTGGAAGACGATGGCGGGCAAGTTCAAGACGCTCGAGGACCTGTACGAGGACGACGTACAGAGCATCTCCAAGGGACAGCTCTGGACGGGTGAGAGCGCCTCCGTCTCCTCCACGAACTTCGCTCTGACGCGCAGCGAGTACGACGCCGCACAAAAAGAGGCGAAAGCGATGGAGTCGCTCCTTCGCGACGCCCACGGCCAGCTCACCGAGCTGATCGGCCGGGTCAGGTCCGCGGTGGCGGAGGCCGAGAAGGCGGGGATGAAGGTCTCGACCCAGGGCGTCGCGAGTTACGACTTCAGCAAGGTCGACGCGAAGACGAAGTACAGCATCCAGCACGACCCGGACCTTCCGGACGTGGAGCGTTCCTACACCCGGAAGATCGCCGACGCGGTCAAGGTCGTGACCGAATACGACCACGACATCAAGGTGGCTCTGCTGCAGGCGTCGGGGGCCGACAAGTCGGGGCTCTTCGGGTTCAACGCGAAGCCGGTCAACGACGTGGAGGCCGTCGAGGCGCTCAACCTCACGGAGAAGGTCCGTTCCGGTAAGGCTTCCGAGAAGGAGCTGGAGCACTACCGGGACATCATGAAGGAAAACGCCCAGGACAAGCATTTCGGCGAGGCGTACATCGACGGGCTCGGCGCGAAGGGCACCTTGGACCTGGCCGACAAGATGGAGCTGGCGGCCAACGAGCGAGGCGTCTCGAAGGAGGACAAGAAGCTCTACGACTCGATCAACACCAGCCTGGCCGACACCGTGGCCTCCGGCACGAAGGATCCGACCGGCTACGCGTACAAGCCCTTCGTCGAGGGGCTCAAGGACGCCGGTACGGAGAACATCGGGGACAACCTGCGGCCGGTGAACGGCTACCAGACCGCGGTCACCCTCATGCAGCACGGCAGCGGGTACGGGAAGCAGTTCCTCAACGACGTCGCGGACGACATCATCGACGCCGAGAAGAAGAACCCGAACGTCTGGCTGCACCACGTCGACGCCCAGCGCCCCACCCTGGCGAACGACCCGCTGGACGGCATCCTCGGCATCATGGCGAAGGACCCGGACTCGGCCACCTACTTCCTCGACCCGGAGGCCGGGGGAAACAAGAACGACCACCTGAAATACCTGCTGACGGACCGCAAGGAATGGCCCGACGAGTACTTCTCCGGACCCGGCGCGGTCATCGACGTCGAGGACACCGGCAAGGCCACGGGCCTGGGAGCAGCCATCCAGGCGGCCACCACCGGGCACGCACCGGGAGAGAAGCTGGGCGAGGCGGGCCCCCACACCGAGGGCCAGGCGCGCGTCATGCACCACACCATCCGCTACCTGGACAGCGAGATGGGCGGGGACGAGTTCCCCGAGGACCTGAAGAACCTGCAGCAGCCGATGGCCAAGGCCATGGCGGACTACGTCTCCGACACGCACATCATCCTCGGCGGTCAGGAATCGAATTACGGGGGCATCGCCGGCAAGGACTCCATCCACGGAACCGGCGACAAGGCACACATCGCCGTGGGCCAGGGAAGCCTCATCCGGGTCATGCGGGGCATCTCGGACGACGCACCATCGTATTCGCTGTTGTACGAAGCGGAACGCGCTTACTCGGCCGAGGTACTGGCGGATGCAGAGGATTTCAAGGGCGACAGCAAACACGGAGCCAGTTCGGACTGGAACCACCGCACGCATCAGATCGGTACGGCGATGGGGGCCATCAACGGCATTGGGGCCGATGTCTACCAGGACAAGGAGGACGACAAGGTCGAATGGGCAGAGGATACCGCCGAATACTCAGCCATCGGGGCAAATGGCCTCATAGGTGAAATTCCCATCGTGGGCACCGCGGGTGGCGCACTGATCGATTCGGTCAAGTACGACTGGACCAAGAATGTCGTCGAGGAGGCCGAGGACCAGGGCAAGCAGGATTCCAGCAACAACTACGGTCGGGGCATGGATGGAACCAATCGCCTGATCGACGCATGGGGCGAGCAGAGGGGAATCAGTGATGGTGGGCCATTCAACGAGGCGAAGGACGACGCGGCCAATGGGTACACCATCGGCAGAGATGCCGCACGAGCACACCTCTGAGATCCAAACGTCGAACCGGTCGGGGAGGCGCTTGGCGGTCACCGCACTAGCCCTTATCTCGCTCGCCGCATCCGCGTGCACAACAGAGCCCGAGGCCGCACCCGAGGCGAAGTTCTGTGACGTACCCGCTTCCTCCTCCGAAGGGAAAGCTGTACGCGATGTGCTCAAGGCGGACGAACTCAAGTCCACTATCTTCGCGGAGACGTCGGACCTGGTCGAAGGTATGCGGGAACGGCTGCAGGAGGACAAGCCGACACTGCCTCAGGCCACCTGTTCGTTCGCCCCACGGAACACCGTCAGCTCCAAGAGGCTGCGCATCGAGTTCTCCTGGGTTCCACGGAACCCGGAAGCGAGCCACAGGAACGAACTTCCGGGCCCGCTCAGCCACTACGACGTGAACGGCGCCGCCGGGGAAGCCAACGACATCAGCTCCCACCTCAGAGTCGAGTGCGTACTGCCGGGCGCTGACAAGGAGACGTCGAAGCAGATCCTGCTCCAGGGAGAAGCCTCCAACACCCTGCTCGTGGGAACCGAGGTCCGGCAGAAGACGATCGACCAGCAGATCACCTTCCTCTACCTCATGACCCGCCGAGCCACCGAGGCCCTCGGCTGTGAGAACGACCCACTGGCGAAGAAGCCCGTGGTCAAGCCGTCGTCCCCGCCCGCCGCTTAACCGGGCGGAAGCCGCCCACCCCCACGGCGGGGGCGGGCCTCACCCGCCCGTTCCGCTCGCACGGGCGAACCGGCATCGGCCCACCGCCGCCGTTGCCCACTCGACGAGTGGCCGTCCAGGCGCCCCCGGTACTGTCTGCTCGTTCGAAACGAGCCCCGGGCCGGGGGCTGCGAGTGGGAGGGGCGTCATGGGCGGTACGGAATCGGGATCGGGATCCGTCGACAGCGGCTGGAAGCTGAACGGCGAAGAGGGCGGGAGACTCGCCGGCCGGTGGTGGAAGTGGGCCATGTCCGCACCCGAGGGGCGGAGCCCGGTCGAGGACACCACGGGCGAGCACGCGGCGGTGAACCAGCCGGACGACCTGTGGTTCCTGGCCGGCACCTACGGCGGCCGGGTGGAACGGCGCTGCGCGATCCCCTCGGACCGGCCGGTCTTCTTCCCGGTGCTCAACATGCAGCACTCCAGGTCGTATTCGAGGGTTCCCCTGTCCATGGAGGTCGCGGAGGCCACGGCCTCGCTCAACGGCATTCCGCTGCCACTGCGGGAGTTCACCGCCCCGTTCCGGACAGGACTGACCCAGCGCTACGCGTGGGGCATATGGGGTGGCATGGCACCACTGCTGCCCGGCCAGTACGTACTGGAGATCAGGGCGCGGGCCACGAACGGTTTCTGGGTCGACACGACGTATCACCTGGAGTCGGAGGGGCGGTAACGGCGGCCGGGTGGGGAGCGGCGACCGGTGATGGACGGCGGCCGGGTGGGGGCCGCGGCGACCGGTTGCCGGGCAGGGGACGGCCGGCCCGGCCGCTCCGGGTGTCGCGCGAGCCCGCGGCGAACGGGCCCGCCACCCGACAGCGAACCGAACCTTTGGCAGCTACCTGACGAAGCCCTGGGCATGGCAGGTACATGGCTTCATTCTGGAGCGGCCTCGCGAGACCGGCGAGGAGTACGGCCGGCACAACCCCCTTATTTCTTCCTCCGGAGGTTGCTCATGCGTCGCCGCTTCACCGTCCCGCTCGCCGCAGTCACCCTGTCGCTCCCGCTCGCCCTGATCCCCGCCGCGTCCGCGTCGGCGGTCCCGTCGGACAAACTGCAGGTCCTCAGCTCCTGGACCCAGACGAGCGCCTCCAGCTACAGCGCCTGGAACACCGCCCGCAACAACCAGAGCGCCTGGGCCGCGTACGGCTTCAACTGGACGACGGACTACTGCAGCACCTCGCCCGACAACCCGTTCGGCTTCCCCTTCCAGAAGGCCTGCGCCCGGCACGACTTCGGCTACCGCAACTACAAGGCCGTGGGCCTGTTCTCCGCGAACAAGTCCCGCATCGACTCGGCCTTCTACGCGGACCTTAAGCGCGTGTGCGCCCGCTACACCGGCAGCCAGCTGGAGGCGTGCAACACCACGGCATGGACCTACTACAAGGCGGTGGACATCTTCGGCATCGCCCCGGCCGAGGCGAACACCGCCGGACTCTCCCGAGCCGCCTGACCCACGCCGGTCCGCCCGACCCGGGCCGCCGACGGCGGCCCGGGTACCCGGAACCCGGCAGATACTCGACCGCCGCCTGCCCCGCCGCGGCGTCCGACCGCAGCACCGGAACCGACGTTCGGTACGATCCGCGGGATCTTGACACCGGGGAGGGCCCATGGCCGAGGGCAGCAGTACCGCAGACACCGAACGCCTCGACGACGGCGTGGAGGTTGCCCGGCATGCCGACGGCACCCTGGACGAACGGACCGGCGCCCACCTGTCGTTCCGGCCCCGGCCCGCGGACACCCTGGTCGGCCTGCGGGTCCGCGGGCGGATCAAGCGGACCGGGCTGCTTCTGCGCACGGTCTTCCTCGCCCTGTGGGTGGGGCAGTGGGTGCACACCCAAGACCGCGACGGCGCGCGCTCAGCACTGGCGCCCAAGCCGGCGATGGTGCCATCACCGCTCACGCCATTGGTCGACGAGT
>NZ_MDKB01000004.1:404787-565203 GCF_001715295.1 Streptomyces griseus
CCAGCACACATCCACAGCGCATGACCAGGCAATCAACAACCGAACACCGCTGACGCACAACCCCTGCCACTAACACGCCCACTCACACCGCAGAACGGCGCGGACGGGCAGGAGGCGGAGATCGCGACCATGGCCGACGACCCGAACGGCACCTACGGCGCGTGGCTCGCCGAGCTAGGCCTCTCGGAGGCGATCGAGCGCGAAATCCTCGCCGGGTTCGAAATCGACGTGCTGGAGATCCGCGACCCCTCCCCCGTCCTCGGGGAGTCCGAGGAGGCGCGGCGGGGCCGGCGTCTGGCTCTGCTGCAGGCCGCGCTCCTGGAGCACGCCGCGGCGCACAACCTGCGCACGGTCATGACGTTCCACCAGAAGGTCCAGGAAGCCGCCGCGTTCGCGGACAAGCTGCCCGAGACCGCAGCCGACCTGTACGTCAACGATGTCTCCGACGCCGACCTGGCCGCCGCGGACAAGCTCCCGAAGTCCTCGATCGACGCGGAGTTCTACGAACTCGAGGCCGGCCGCCACGTACCCCCGGACCGCGTCTGGTCGGCATGGCTGTGCGGCGACCACCTCGTGTCCGAGCGACGCGAGGTCCTGCGCCAGTTCGCAAACGGCATCGACGCCGCCGGGCACCGGGTCCACCGCGCCTTCCTCGCCAGCTGCCGCGTCCTCGGGGAAGGCATCGACATCACCGGCGAGCGGGGCGTGGAAGCCGTCTGCTTCGCCGACACCCGCGGCTCCCAAGTGGAGATCGTGCAAAACATCGGCCGCGCGCTCCGCCTCAACAAGGACGGCAGCACGAAGGTGGCCAGAATCATCGTGCCGGTCTTCCTGGAGCCCGGCGAGGACCCGACCGACATGGTCGCCTCCGCGAGCTTCAAGCCGCTCGTGGCCGTGCTCCAGGGCCTGCGCTCGCACGACGAGCGCCTGGTCGAGCATCTCGCCTCCCGTGCCCTCACCCACGGCAAGCGCAAGATCCACGTCCAGCGGGACGAGAACGGGCGGATCGTCGGGGCCGGCGGTGAGGGCGATGGCGAGGACCAGGAGCAGAACGACACCGACGCCACTGCCAAGTCCGCTCTGCTCCACTTCTCCAGCCCACGCGACGCCGCCACCATCGCAGCCTTCCTGCGCACCCGTGTCTACCGGCCGGAGTCGCTGGTGTGGCTGGAGGGCTACCAGGCACTGCTGCGCTGGCGGGCGGAGAACCAGATCACCAGCGTCTACGCCATCCCATATGACGTCGAGGTCGAGGTCGGCGTCACCAAGGACTTCCCCCTCGGGCGGTGGGTACACCAGCAGCGCAAGGCCCTGCGGGCGGGTGAGCTGGAGGAGCGGCGCAAAACCCTGCTCGACGCGCCGGAGGCCGGGATGCTCTGGGAGCCGGGCGAAAAGGCGTGGGAGAACAAACTCGCCGCGCTCCGGTCCTACCGGCGGGCCACCGGGCACCTCGCACCCCGGCAGGACGCAGTCTGGGGCGAGGGAGAGACGATAATGCCGGTCGGGCAGCACATGGCCAACCTCCGGAGGAAGAGCGGCCTGGGGAAAGACCCGAAGCGGGCGCAGGAACGCGCGCAGCAACTGGCCGCGGTCGATGAGGACTGGGACTGCCCGTGGCCACTGGACTGGCAGCGCCACTACCGCCACCTCGCCGACCTCGCCGAGGACGAGCCTGGTGGGATACTGCCCGACATCCAGCCCGGTGTCCTCATGGACGGCGACGACATCGGACGATGGCTGGAGCGACAGAAGAAGCCGGCCACCTGGAAGCTGCTGTCGGCCGAGCAGCAGGAACGGCTGTCGAAGCTGGGCATACAGCCCGCTGAGAGCGCGTCTCCCGCCCCGGCGGCCGCTCATAAGACGAAAGGCCCGAGCAAGGCGCAGGCGGCGTTCCAGCGAGGGCTCGCGGCCCTCGCGCAGTGGGTGGAGCGGGAAGGCGCGGACCGGCCCGTACCAAGGGGGCACGGTGAACCGGTCACGGTCGACGGCGAGGCAGAGCCGGTGGTCGTCAAGCTCGGCGTATGGATCTCCAACACGAAGGCCCGCCGCGACAAACTCACAGCCGACCAACTCGACGCGCTTGCCGTGCTGGGCGTGAAGTGGGCGTGACGTCAGCCCCAGCCGGCACTGAACCTGCCGGCCACGCGCGAGACCCCAGGCTGTCATGGCCGCGCCCCGGGCCTCGTGCCTGTCTGCAGGTTCAGGCCTTGAGCTTCTTGAAGACCATCTCGAAGCGGTCGAGGGTGTCGTCGTCGATCTGCTCGAAGAAGATGGGCCAAGTGCTCCGGAAACGGGGCCACAGGCCGGACGCCCGCTGCCTCGTCGGCCAGCAGCAGGTGCGGCGCGTGTTCCTGCAGGCCGTCAGCCATGTCGTGGACGGGCCGGAGCCGAAGAAAAAAAGCGGTCACGCGCGGTTCCGCCCAACCGAACAGTTCCCGCGTCTCGTCCGCACCGGGGTCGCTGAGCGCAGCCTGGAAGCGGCGCCGGTGCTTTTGGATTCGTAGGCTGGTGAAGGCAGCGCCGCGGGAACAAACCTACGATGCGGGCCGTGGGGCCGGCAGCCGCGCCACGCACCGAGGTTCGGCATCGAAACAGTCCGGGCACGGCACCCGGACCTGATGCCGGAGCCGGCGATGTCGCCGGCCCACAGGCCACGGGGAGGCCAGTCGCTGCGCCGGTAGACGCCACCTCGTAGGCTGCGTCCATGACCCAGACCCTCACGCCCCACAACGCCTTCGACCTGCTCATGGCCGGTAACCAGCGCTTCGTCGCAGGCGTTCCTGAGCACCCGAACCAGGACGCCGCCCGCCGCACGCAGACCGCGCCGTCCCAGCAGCCCTTTGCCGTGCTGTTCGGATGCTCCGACTCCCGGCTGGCCGCCGAGATCATCTTCGACCGCGGCCTGGGCGACCTGTTCGTGGTGCGCACCGCCGGACACGTCGCCGGTACCGAAGTCCTCGGTTCCATCGAGTTCGGCGTCAATGTCCTGAACACGCCGCTGGTCGTCGTTCTCGGCCACGACTCGTGCGGCGCCGTCGCCGCAGCCCGTTCCGCCCTGGAGAACGGGCAGACACCGGGCGGCTTCGTCCGCGACATCGTCGAGCGGGTCACCCCGAGCGTGCTGGCCGCCCGCGCCGCCGGACGCGACAGCGCCGAAGAGATCCTCGCCGAACACATCGAACACACCGTGGACCTCCTGCTGGAGCGCTCCCGCGTCCTGGCCGAGGCAGTAGCCACCGGCCGGACCGCCGTGATCGGACTGTCCTACCGCCTGGCCGACGGCAGCGCCCAGTTCGTCACCTCCCGCGGCCTCGACCCGGCCGTCCCCAGCGCGTCCTGACCGTAACCACCCACCCCTACAACGCTTCACCACCCGGCGAAACCGGCCGACGAACACCACCCCCACCCCCACCGGCAAGGACACCACGACGAGGTAGTGCGCTCACGACAATGTGCCCGGCCATCCGAAGGGTTCCGCTTCCATCGGCAGGCGGGCGCGAAGCACGCACGGCCCAGGGGATGAGGGCTGCGTGGCGGAGACAGCGTGCGCCGTCGTGGCCCGAAAGCCGTGACGAGAACGCCAGGACAAAACAGACCAGCGAGAACGCGCGGAAAGCAACGAACCCGTACTGAGCCAGGAAGCGGTGGACAACAGGGAAAGCGCCGAACCGATCGCCACGCTCGGTGTCCTGCTCACCCCCCGCCGCGGCGGGAACCCACCGTGGGACACCACCAGCATCCGCGTCGAAGGCCAACTGGACCTCCCCGACGACGACCCTCAGCTCTACCGGCAGGCATGGAACCGCACCCCCGAAGACGCCACGCCGTCCCGGGCTGACCGGCGCACCGGCCCGCCGTACCGGTGAGTCCCGGACGCCACGCCGAAGGGGCCAGATGTGCCGGGAGCCGTGCGTGAGGCGCCACCACTCAGCAACTGCGGCCGGACCGCATTCGTCGTCGGCCAGGTTCTCGCGGTCTCGGTCCGGGTGCGGCCGCAGCCGGGCGTCCTCGGTCAAGCGCGGCCGCGGCCTCGGTGGCGGTCTCCCGGCGGTGCGGCGGATCCCACCGCCACCATGGCCCTCACCGGACGTGAGCGCCGTTCAGGGCGGAGGCGGCCAGTCATCTTCGCTTCTAAGGGCCGCCTGTAGCTGTGAATCTTTCGCGAGCTTCGCCGGGAGCTTAGAAGTCCTAACGAAATGATCTATGAGATCGACCGGGCCGTGCGCCTTTCGTTTCCGGCTGGGCCTCTTCGTTGGCTTCACGAGCGAAGCGGTGGGGCCTCCGCTGCCTCGTCCCTTGCCATAGCAAGCCCGTAGCCTGCGGGCATGAGTTGGGAACATGCCCTCGGATGGTTCTTCGCCGTTGTGTTGGGAGGGCTCGCCCTCGGCTTCTTCGCAGGAGCGTGGGGCAAGTACCGTCTCAATGCGCGAGGACGGTGGATCGAGGCCGAGATCGTCCGTGTGGACGAGGACAAGGACACCGACGGCGACCCGCGTTTCTACCCTGTTGTCGCCTTCACCCCTCCAGACGGAGAGCCAGTCGAGGTCAAGTCCCTGTCGGGCAAGCCCTATCCACCTGAGTGTGGCCGGGGCGTGGGCAGCAAGGTCAGCGTTCGGTACGACCCGGCCAGGCCAACGAGGATCGAACTGCCGGGATATGAGCGAGACGGCGTCCTCACGAGCCTGCTGGTCGGCCTGGTGCTGGCCGGTGCCGTGGGGGCCATCGCCGTCGAGATGCTCGGCTGACGCGGACGCCTCACGCCGGCTCACACAAGGAGTGAATCTGGCGCAGTGCGATCAGGCAGCAGCCGAGTTTGAGGAACGCTTCGTGGATGTCGGCTCGTCGTTCCCAGCGCATGCGTAGGCGTCGGAAACCGTGCAGCCAGGCGAAGCTCCTCTCCACCACCCAGCGGTAGGTGCCCAGCCCGGTGCCGTGACGGGCGCCGCGGCGGGCGATCGCGGGCACGATGCCCCGGGCGTGGACCCGGTCGCGGTAGACGTCGTGGTCGTAGCCGCGGTCGGCGAACAGCGAGTCGGGCTTGCGGCGGGGACGGCCGATGCGGCCTCGGACCGGCGGGATCGCATCAAGCAGCGGCAAGAGCTGGGTGACGTCGTTGCGGTTGCCGCCGGTCAACAGGATGGCAAGGGGTGTGCCGTGCCCGTCGGTGATCAAGTGGTGTTTGGAGCCGGCCCGGCCCCGATCGACCGGCGATGGGCCCGTATGGCTCCCCCTTTTAGCGCCCTGACGTGGGAGGAGTCGACCACGCAGCGGGACCAGTCCAGCCGCGAGGCCGCGTTCAGCTCGGCCAGCAAAACCTCATGCAGCCGTTGCCAGACTCCGGCCTCGTTCCAGTCCCGCAGTCGACGCCAGCAGGTCATGCCCGAGCCGAAGCCCAGCTCCTTGGGTAGGTACTCCCACTGGATGCCGGTGTGCAGCACGTATAGGACCCCGCACAGCACGTCCCGGTCCGGCAGCGGCTTTCGGCCTGGATAGCGAAAGCGCCGCTCGCGCCGCGGCAACAACGGCTCTATGCGATCCCACAACTCATCCGACACGATCCACGGCGATGTCCCCACACCGCACCGAACGCCCAACTCCCGTACCAGACACGGCGACCAGCGTCGGTCCACCTCATTGTGCTAGCCGTTGTTAGCTTGTCGTTTATGGTCCGGTGTCGAACGTGGCTCGAACTTGGTCGGCTTTTTCGCCGTGCAGCGGACACGTAAGCGGCCTTCGTCTGATCCTGTGCTCCGTCACAGAGTGGATCAGCGCGAAGGCCGTGGTCGTGATTTTGGTAGATCAGGGAGTCCTGCGGGATGCGTTCGCGGAAGTGTCACACTTCCGGTCGGAGCTGTACGCGTGTCTGACCGCGCGGGGCGACGCCTTGTCCGAGTTGTGCGACGCGCTGCTGTGCACGGACGGGCCGGTCCGAACGCTGGTTGATCTCGCGCTCGCGCCCGAACACCGCCGTGGTCACGGGGCTCTGTACGGCGGGCTCAACCAGGGCCGGATCGATGTTGCCCGGCTGCGTCGTGCTCTGGCCGGGGTGCCGTTGCCGCGGGCGGCGGACGGTCGGCTCGTGCTGGCGGTGGATGTCTCGCCGTGGCTGCGTCCGGACGCCAACACATGTGCTGACCGGGCCTTTTGCCACACCTTCGGGCGTGGTGAGGGCAAGCATCAGATGGTGCCCGGCTGGCCGTACTCGGTCGTTGCCGCGCTGGAGACCGGCCGTACCTCCTGGACGGCAGTGCTGGACGCGGTCCGACTGGAGCCCGGCGCCGACGCCGCCGCGGTGACCACCGTGCAGATCCGTGAGGTCGTCGAGCGGCTGGTCGCCGCCGGCCAGTGGAACCAGGGAGACCCGGAGGTCCTGGTCGTGCTGGACGCTGGATACGACGCCTCGCGCATCGCCCACCTGCTGGATGGCCTGCCCGTCGAGATCCTCGGCCGGCTCAGGTCCGATCGCGTGATGAGGCGTCCGACACCCTCCCGCGAAGAATTCCACCTGGCCAACCCCAAGGGCGGCCGGCCGCCGAAGCACGGCGGCGAGTTCGTGTTCGGTGACCCCGCAACCTGGATCACCGAGCAGGCCGTGACGGTCACGGACACCCGGCTATACGGGAAGGCGACCGCGCAGGCGCGGGACCGGTTGCACCCGCGGCTGACCCGCCGGGCCGCATGGCTCGAGCATGACGGGCCGTTGCCCGTCATCGAGGGCACCGTCATCCGCCTGGTCGTTCAGAAGCTGCCCAGTGGCGGGGTCAACAAGCCGGTATGGCTGTGGTGGTCGCGCACCGGCGCCACCGAAGCTGACGTCGACCGCTGCTGGCAGTCCTTCCTCCGCCGCTTCGACATCGAGCACACATTCCGCCTGTTCAAGCAGACCCTCGGCTGGACCAAGCCCCGGCTTCGCAGCTCGGAAGCGGCCGACCGGTGGACCTGGCTCGTGATCGCTGTCTATGCCCAGCTCCGGCTCGCCCGACCGCTGGCCACCGACCTCCGCAGGCCCTGGGAGAAGCCAACCGAGCCGAACAGGCTCACGCCCGCCCGCGTCCGCAGGGGGTTCAGAAACCTCTACGCAAAGACCGGCTCGCCAACCGGTGCACCGAAACCGTCCCGCCCCGGCCCCGGCCGACCGCCCGGCTCGAAGAACCGCTCTCCGGCTATCCATTATGACGTGGGACGCGTCCTCGCCACCGGCGAGGCATACAGCCGTCCCACCCACCACAAGGTCAGCACCAAACCCCGCCGAACAGGCTGACGAGCGACAGAGAGGACCAGCACACTGAGCGCATGCGCTATGAGGAGAGAGCCAAGCTCGCGGCCGTGAAAACCCTGATCTCGCTGGCCATCCTTGTCGCCTCACCCGTACTGCTGATAACAGGAGCACCGATCCGCCGCCGCTATCTCCGCTACGTCTACCGCGATGAGGCCCCGCAGATCCTGGACAAGAAGCGAGGTTGGGTCAGCGCCCATTACTTCGTGGTCACCAACCCACTCCTTCAGTGGCTCTGCTGGCCCACAGAGTCACTTGCCGGTCTCATCGGACACCGAGGTTAAACGGCAAGCTTAGTGCTCGGGTATAGGTAGGCAACTAGCAACTGTGACCTGCGAACATTACTAAGGGAAAGGTCCGCCCCGCGAAGGTCCACACGCCGCAGGTCCGCGCCGTCCAAATCTGCGTCACGCGAATTAGCAGTTAGCAGGCTCGCGCCGCGCAGGTCCGCGCGGCCGATGTTCGCGCCGCGTAGATCCGCATGCTCCAGGACAGCATTTCGGAGGTCCGCGTCGATCAGGGAGGCGCCGCGCAAGTCCAAGCCGCTGAGGTAAGCACTGTGAAGGTTCGCCCCCGTCAGGGAAGTATCGCGTAAATCCGCCTCGTCCAGGTTCGCGCGGCCCATGTCCGCGTCGCTCAAATCCGCGCCCCTCATGTTTGCATTGAGCAGTTGTGCTTTGCGCAGGTTCGCCTCGCCCAGGTATGCACCCTGCAGCATCGCAAGGTCCAGGTCCGCGCCCTCCAGGTTCGCACCGTATAGCCATGCATCGCTCAGGTCCGAGCCGACCAGTTTCGCCCTACCGAGGTCTGCGGAACCCAATGCCGCGCGCCTGAGGTAGCTCCACTGAAGGTCCACGGTGCTTGTTCCATCGCGCTGTCGGTCTCTGTTGCTCAGGACAACGAGTGCGGCCGCGACATCGTGGGGCGGATCCGACGGGCCGGGCTTGTCATCCTTGGGAAGGGGAGCGTGAGCGCGGACGTACGCCGAGAGCACGTTCATCACGGTGGGCTGATCGCGCTGTGAGTCCTGCATGATGCGTTGCAGGGCGTAGACGCCGCCGAGGCGGACGTCGGGAGAGTCATCGCCAAGGTTTCCGATAGCTGCATTGTACCTGTCAGTAATTTGTGCCTCGCGGGCAATTCCCTGTTCATCCCGGACCTGCGTGATCGATATCCAGGTGAAAGCGGCGACTGCCAGCGTGGCCATCGAGCAGCCCGACGGCACGTTCGAGACGCGACCACCAACTGACGGGGGCACCGTCATCTCCACTCGCGGTTGCTTCTACAGTGCGGGATGCACTACTGCCCGTGCTTGTTCGTTCAACGGCTCCTCTTCGCTGCCCGCGTTGTCGCGCTCCCAAGGGGGCGGAGATTCGCCGGAGCGGTGCCCGTCTCCTCCTTTGCAGGACGCGCTGAAGCTGCACTCTGCGGGCCCCTGCTCGGGGCGTTCTCCTTGTCACGGCACCATTCGAACCGAAAATCGGTCGCTCGGGTTGAGGTTCTCAGAAAAGAGGCAGCCGGGTCGGTGACAGGTCCAGCCGCGTGCGTGAAGCGATACACGGCTGGGGCCACCGTGCAGGGGACTCCTAGGCGTTGTCTTCAAAGAGGGTTGAGCCAGAGGAAGAGGGATGCGATGGTGACGGCCGCTTGGTGGGACTCTCGGGTTTTGTCGTAGCGGGTGGCGATCGCGCGGTACTGCTTGAGGCGGTTGAAGCAGCGTTCGACGACGTTGCGCTTCTTGTACAGCTGCTTGTCGAAGGCGCATGGTCTGCCTCCGTCACGGCCTCTGCGGGTGCGGTGTGCCCGCTGGTCGCGGCGTTCGGGATGGTGTGGCCGATCCCGCGTTTGCGCAGGTAGGCGCGTATCGTGCGGGAGCTGTAGCCCTTGTCGCCCAAGACGTGGTCCGGGCGGGTTCGGGGGCGTCCGGGCCCGGATCTGCGGACCCGGACGGTGTCCATGACGTCCTCGAAGCGGGTCCAGTCGGCGGTGTTGCCGCCGGTGAGGACGAAGCCGAGCGGCCGGCCGCGACCGTCGCAGGCGAGGTGGATCTTCGTGGTCAGTCCGCCTCGGGATCGTCCGAGGGCGTGATCACATACTTCGTCCCCCGACTCCGCCCCTTTTTTCGGGCGCCGGCGGCATGCTGGTGAGCCCGAGCGACCGTGGAGTCGACCGACACCAGCCAGTCGATGTCACCGGCGGCGTCCTTCTCCGCCTGGACCGCGGTCAGCATCCGTGTGAACGTTCCGTCCAGAGCCCACCTGCGAAAACGCGTGTACAAAGTCCTGCAGGACCCGTACCGCTCCGGCACATCACGCCATGCCGACCCCGTCCGCAGCTTCCACACGATCCCATTCAGCACCCGCCGGTCGTCCAGTCGAGGCCGCCCCCAAGACGACCGCGGCAACAGCCCGGACAGCGCTTCCCACTCCACATCCGTCAGCTCATGACGACGCACCATACCGAAATGATCCCCCATCAGAACCCTTTGAAGACACTGCCCAGGTCCCGCAGGGGTGTACTACGCGGCCGTTCCGCTGGAAGGCTGGCAAGACCGTGCGGTACGGCACCTGCCGGAGGGGGTGGTGAGGGGCCGCGTGGCGATGCACGTCTTCGCCTTCGCCGTCGGCTGTTCCGCTACTGGTGTCCCGTGGTGCTGTCGCGTGCGCGGCAGTACCACGGGACACCGAGGCCGGTTAGCGATCACCACCGTTGACCCCGGCCCCGACCGCGACAGGACTCCCCGTGCCGTCCGGGTTCCTCAGGGTGATGAGCGATCCGATGTCCACCGTGTCCGACCCTGCGGTGCGAGCGCTCGGTGAGAGGTTCAGCGCGCTGCCGCCGGGGTTGGTCGGTGCGCTGCCGTCGAGATGGGGCGGGATCACGCAGTTGGACTTGCCGGACTCGAGGGAGCCGTTGACGGCCGTCACGCAGAACTCGTAGTTCCACACGCCCGGGAACAGGAAGCCGACGCCGTAGTGCGTGCCCTCGATGATGTTCTCGTCGGCCTCCGGCGGGGTGGTGCCGCCGTCCTTGATGTTGGAGACCCACAGCCGGTAGCCGGCCGCCGACTTCGCGCCGTTCCAGTCCAGTTCCACCGTGGTGGGATCGACGGTGGTCACCCGCAGGCCGGTCGGGGCGGCCGGGACGCCGCCGCCGGCCATCACCGGCCGGGCCAGTCCGGGCAGCCCGCCGCCGGCGGCGTTCCAGGTAGCCGCCGCGACGAGGTAGCGGTGGCCCGGGTTCAGCCCGTAGATCTGCACCCGGTTGCCGCGGAAGCCGGTGCCGGTGAGCCAGGCGCCCGGCGTGTCCTTGTCGAAGAGGATCACTTCGTACCGGTCGATGATGGTGGGGTAGTCAGGTGGTGCGATCTCGAGCTCGATACCGTCCTGGCCGATGGGCCGGCTGGCGACGATCCGCGGCGGCGGCGCCGTCTTCGGGTGGGCGACCGCGCTGACCGTGCCGGACCAAGGGCCCTTGACGTTTTCACCGCCGACGGTGCGCACCTGGTACTCCCACTGGATACCGTCGACGGTCCAGGTGGTGTCGGTCCGGTTGCTGTTGACGCGGCCCTCGCCCCAGGTCGTCTGGCCGGCGATCCGCGACCGCACGTCGTAGCCGAACGCCCCGTACACCGGGTTCCAGGTGACGGTCACGCCCTGGGGGCTGGACTCGGCCTTCAGGCCGGTCGGCACGGGTGTCGGCCGGACCGGCAGGTTCTCGGGCGGGAAGGGTATCGGGCCCCGGCCCAGGCCGTACCGGTCGTGCAGGGTCTGCTCGAAGGCGATGGCGAGCTGGTACTCGCCGAAGGCGTTGGGGTGCAGGCCGTCGTACGCGGCCGGGCAGGCGGCGGGGGCGCAGGAGTACTTTTTCTGCCAGTCGACGACCTCCACCTGGGAGATGGATTTGCTCCACCGGGGGGCCGCGTTCGCGAGCAGCCGGTTGAAGTTGTCGGTCTTGGTGATCAGATCGTCCCGGCCGCCGATCTTCGACCGTTGCGGCACGGTGGCCACCGCGAAGTCGACCCCCGGCCGAGCCGCGCGGGCCTGGTCGATGATGGTCTCGACGCTGTCCAGGGTGCCGTTCTCGTCGCTGACGAACCAGCCCATGTCGTTGAAGCCGGCCGCGAGCAGGACGAGGTCCGGCTGGTAGGTCTCGACCTGCCTGCGGATGTCGTCCTTGATCTGGGCGGCCTGCCTGCCCCAGTGCGCGTAGTGGTCGCTGTCGAAGGCGACCCCGGCCGCGTAACCACCGTCGACGCGGATGCCCTGGTCCGCCGGCTTCTCACCGACGAAGAGCGGCGGTTTCGGCGGGGAGGGCTGGTCAGGGGTGAACGTGCCGTGGTAGGGGCCCACGAAGTCGACCGAGATGTTGTTCTCCTGGAACCACTGCCACAACCGGTAGCGCCACGTGTAGTCGCCCTCGTGGCCCTGGCTGATCGAGTCGCCGACCACCATCAGCCGGATCGTCGAAGGCCAGGCGGTGGCTCGCCCGCCCTGGAACGCTCGTTCGATGGCCGACCTCAACCCCTGCGCGAAGCCGTCAGTGAGCAGGCTGCTGACGTACTGCATCGGGGACCCCCACGAGCCGAGCCGGGTACTGAGGTTCCGCGCGGTCTTCTGCACCGCTTCGACCACCCAGGCTATCCCCTTCGCGGCCCATGCGTTCAGGCTCTCGCGGGCCGCCGAGCCCAACCCGACCAACGCGCTCGCCACGAATACGGCGATCGCCTCCTTCCAGACGTCCGCGTCGCCCAGCGACCGCCCGTCGAAGTAGGAGTTCATCAGGTCACCGGTGAGCCCGGCCAGTCCGGAAGAGATGGCCGAGCAGATCGGTATGGCGAAAGGCGCGGCAGGGCCGAAGGAGAGTTCGCACACCTGATAGGCCACCGCCCACACCGCGTAGCCGACCGCGATGGCGATCATCTTCTGCCACCAGTTCGCCGAAGCGTTCACCTCGCCCGCGGGTATGACGATGACGAGGCTGTCGCCGACGACCTGGATACTGCCGTCGAACCGGGCGTCGCTTTGCCGGTCGTAGAAGTCCACGCTGTTCTTCTGCGCCTGGAGGTCGAAGGACTCGCTGAGGGTGAGCCCCTTGTCCTTGTCGGCACGCACCGCGTCGACCATCTGCGACATCTGCCGCTGCCACGCGTCCGGTCGCTGTGCGGTGTTGAAGTCGATGGCGGCCACCATGTCGGTGTCACTGCTCGCCAGTGGCCGCAGCGATCCCGCGTCGCGGGCGCATCCCATCCGTAACGTCGCCGTGCTCTCCGCGATCGTCTGGCTGGCGAAGTTCGATCCGGCCGTGGCACATGCCTCCCCTGCCGCCTCGGCTGGTTCCGCCATCCCTGCCGTCATCAGCGTCACTGCTAAGACGAGCGCGGTCAGCCACCCGGGTCTTCTCATGAACGTCCCCCCTCAAAATAGCGCGCGGTCAATACCCGCGAACCTGAAAATCCTACGGATTCGATAACCCCAGGGCGTCCCCCCGAAGTGCCATCCGCGTGTAGCTCGCGTGGGGGACAGCGCTACCCAGGGAGCCCCTTCCAAGCCGGTGATGCCCACGGCGCGATCACCGAGCGGCCCAAGCACGTACGGCGGCTGTCGCGCAGGACTGACCTGCACATCCGACGGCAACTACGTCGGAGACGACAGTGCCACTTGGACCGTGAAGCTCACGCAGGCCCCCGAAACTGTGACCGCGGTCCTCACTACCAAGGTGGGGCCATAACCGGACGGAAAATCACGGGTCTCCCCAGGGAACGGTGGCCCGACGCCCATGAGAGGGCGGTTCGTGAGGTTTTGTGCAGCTTTGCCGTCGCCTGATGGTGTGGGTGCGGGGCGGAATTCGCCGGTCCTCAGCCGCTCGTCCGCTGGTGTGGTGATGTGAGTGAACGCAAGCCGTACCCGAGCGACCTATCGGACGAGCAGTGGTCGTTGCTCGAGCCAGTGATCGCCGCGTGGAAGGACCGGCACCGCTCAGTCAGCGGCCACCAGGGCGCCTACGAAATGCGGGAGATCATCAACGCGATCCTCTACCAGGGCCGGACGGGCTGCCAGTGGGCCTACCTCCCGCACGATCTTCCGCCCAGGAGCGCGACGTACTATTACTTCGCCGTCTGGCGGGACGACGGCACCGACCAGGTCGTTCACGAGCTCCTGCGCTGCCAGGTCCGTGAACGAGCCCGCCGGTTAGAGGACCCGACCCTGGAATCCGCAGGCATCCGTCCCACTCTGGAAGGACTTCCTCGGCTGAGATTGCCCCGGCTGATGCCGATGTAAATGATCTCTGTCATGCCTGGTGTGATCACGGCCTCGGAGCCGTCCTGGATAGTCCCGTTCTCCGGTGTGGCTCCGCGCCAGTTCAGCCGGGTGGTGCGTGCGCTGCGGCGCGAAGGCGCCGACATCGCTCGGCGCGGCCGGCCGTGGGGGATTCCCCTGGAAGACCGGCTGCTCCTGGTGGCCGCCTACTGGCGCACCAACCTGACGCTGCGCCAGCTCGCACCGCTCTTCGGCGTCTCGAAGTCCGCGGCCGGCCGCATCGTCGGCCACCTCGGCCCCCGGCTCGCGCTCAAGTCCCGCAGACGGTTCCGCAAGGACACCGTGCTCATCCTGGACGGAACTCTGGTCCCCACCCGCGACCACACGGTGGCCGAGCGGTCCAAGAACTACCGGTACTCCACCAATCACCAGGTCGTCATCGACGCCGACACCCAGCGCGTCGTCGTGGTCGGCCAACCGTTGCCCGGCAACCGCAACGACTGCCGAGGGATGGTTGAGACGTCGTTCGAGGTGGATCTCGGTGAAGACGGCGACCTTGGCGCGCAGCACCCAGGGGTCGAAGGGCTTGCTGATGTAGTCGACCGCGCCGGCCGCGTAACCGCGGGCGGTGTGCTCGGGGTCGATGCCCATCGCGGTGAGAAAGATGATCGGCACGTCCCGGTTGCGGGGGCGTCGCTTGATGTGGGCGGCGGTCTCGTAGCCGTCCATCCCGGGCATCTGCACGTCCATGATGATGACGGCGAAGTTGTCATGGTGGAGCAGCGCCTTCAGGGCCTCACGCCCGGAGGAGACGGTGACGAGCTCCTGATCCAGCGTCTCCAGCACGGCAGTCATGGCGAGCAGGTTGTCGGGCTGGTCGTCCACGACGAGGACCTTGGGCATCGGCTGCGGCTGCGGCTGCGGCTGCGGCTGCGGCAGCGCGGGGTGCTCGACGGCTTCGAGCTGGCGCTCCAGTAGATCGCATCGCGCCTCCGCACCTGCCCGCTGCTCCCGCGCCTCCTGGAGCTCGTTGCCTAGCCGGGTCACTTCCTGACGCAGGACGTCGCGTTCTCCCAGAAGTTCGGAGACTTCGGGGTGGGCGGCTGCCAGCTGGCCAGCGCGCTCGCGCTCGGCGGTGAGCGTCGCCTCCATCTGGTTGAGGCGTACCTCCAGGTCGGCGATGCGGTGCTTGCGGTCCAGCAGGGCGTCGCCCAGGACGTCGCCGCGGACGCTGGAGCGCCGCGAGACGTGGTCCGCGTCGGCCAGCTGTTGCTCGATGATCTGCGCCGCGTGCTTGGGTGACGAGTTGGCGTCGAACGCCGACTCATAGAGGCCGTGCACGTACTCGATGGTCTCGGGGGTGACGGTGGTGCCGCGGTGCTCGGCGAGATCCGTCAGCATGTCCATGATTGCTGACCAAGGGGGCATCCGGGTGCCGTTGAGGTAGCGGGAGAATGTTCCCGGGTCGCGCTGGCGCCGTGCTGCGTACCGGCGTACCGAGACTCCGAGTCCCTCGAACAGCTCGCGCAGTACCTCGGCGAGTGCCCTCGATTCCTTCGTCAGGTCCTGCCCCAGGGGGGCGCAGTTCACCCATGGTCGTGTGCCTTCCCGCATACCTCGCCGGATCCCGGCGTGATCAGGCGGTCGTAGAACGCAGTCGCCAGGCCGGTGACGGCGAAGCCGGCGAGCACGCCGCGGGCGGCGCCTTCCCCCGCCAGCCAGGACAGTCCTCCTGCCGCTACGCCGCTGAGCGCGGCGAGCAGGAAGACCAGGGCCGATCTCAGCGGCAGTAAGGGTCGGTCCACGCGATTCCCCGTTCGTCTGGTCCGCGTCGTGGAGGCGCGGAGGGTGCTCCCGCTCGGCAGGCCGCCAAGTGGGTGACAAACAGCATGGGGCGTAACGAGGGTGTTGTCGTACGTGATCGAGGCAAGAGGCAACGAAACTGCTGTTGCTTCAGGCCCACCACGCTATGGGCCGGCCAGTTAGGGCAGATCAGGCCGCTGGCCCAGCGGCGCGTTGCCAAAAGGAGTTGTGCAACGTTGGCAACACGGAAGCCGGAGTGGAGGCAACACGGGCTCCTGTGCCCGCTGAGCGGTCGTGCCACCTCGCTTGTCTCGCTGCGGCGGAAGGAGTCCTACGGGCAAGCTCCTGCGGCGCGTTGTGCGGAAGCGTTCCTGCGGTGAACCCGCTCGCCCGTGTGGGCGACCACAGGGCGGTGGGCTTCGTCGGGCGCGGGGTGCGGTCGTTAGAACTCCTTGGTGATCAAGAACCTCGCGCGCGGCCTCAGCGCGCTCTCCTTTGCCCTCGTTCCCGTTTTCTCTGCCGCCCCCGCACGGGCCGCCCCGACGGCGGAGGTGACGACTTTGGCCGACGCGGTCGGCCTGATTGAGGTGACCGAGGAGAACCGCACTGGTTACTCGCGCTCGTCGTTCAAGCACTGGAACTCGGGCGCCGACACGACCGACGGGTGCAACACCCGCAACGAGGTGCTCCTCGCCGAGGCGGTCGTCGCACCGACCGTGGAGGCCGGCTGCAAGCTCACCGGCGGCACCTGGATCAGCTACTACGACGGCCAGGAGATCACCAGCGCCGGTGCGCTCGACATCGACCACATGGTCCCGCTGGCCGAGGCTTGGGACTCCGGAGCCTCCGGTTGGACTGCAGTGCGGCGAGAGGCGTAAGCGAACGACCAGGGGACGTACGTCTCGCTCGTCGCGGTGACGGCCCGAAGCAACCGACAGAAAAGCGACCAGGACCCGTCCGACTGGATGCCGCCCTCCCCGGACGCCCAGTGCCGGTACGTCGCGGAGTGGACGGCCACCAAGCTCCGCTGGCAGCTCACCGCCGACGACCGCGAAATGGAAGCGCTGAAGGTCTACGCCGACGGCCCGTGCGAGGACACCATCGTCCGCTACACCCCGGCCGCCTGATCCCCCCGATGGGGGAGCGCCGCGCAGCCCTTCTCGGCTGACCGCTCCTGCCGGCCTCGCCCGATCCGACACAGGTCAGCCTCGGTCGGACCTGTTAGGGCTAACAGGTCCGACCAGAGCACGCCGTCAGGGGCGCGCGTGGGATGTCGGCGAACCGGCCACGTCCGCCGATGGCACGGCGATCACCACATGCCGAGCCGGACTTCGGCATGAAACGCATTCTGGTAGCCGGTGTCCACCGGTGTGCGAGTGCCCTTGGGGCACGCCTTCCACTGGTTGGTGTAGCCGTTGTCCATGTACACGCTGAGGTAGGCGCATTTCCCGTCTGCGTCGGTGTCCTCGACCCATCCCTTGACCCGGGTACGCATGTAGTCGTCGGTGCACTCCTCGTAGTAGGCCTTTGCGCCGCTCAGGAAGATGGAGTCCGACGTGCAGCTGGCGGTTGGTGCCGCTGTGGCAGGGGACATAGGGGCGGTCAGCGCGACGGCTGCCGCCAGCGCTCCGACAAAGGTCCATTGCTTTGTGCGCACAGTGCTCTCCCTCTTGATCGATGGTTCATTCGTGGGCTGGCCGTGTACTGCCGGACGCAGACGCTGCTCGTCTTGCGGCTGTTGTGCTGGCTGTGTCAATCACGACGAACTCAGCAGGCGCCTGTCGTGGGACGCAATGTAGGGCCGTGTTTGCCGACGGTCTGCTGAAGCGTGGCGGCCTGGAGCGGGTGGGACAACAGTCCACGCGTGCCCCGGACAGCAAAAGTCTGTCCGGGCTGGTCACAGCCCTGTCCGGCATTCTGTCCGGCCTCTGTCGCTGTACCCGATCTTCGCCGACACTCCGGAAGATGACGAAGACTGACCGGCGATGGCCATGATCAATCTCAGTGGCACTTCCCGCACCGCAACTACTTACACCCCGACATGGTCACTTCGCTGAGGGCAAGTGCACTGCCCGTGGCGGTCAGCGCAAGGATTTGACGAATGCGAATTTTTCCCTATTCCTGGTGGTCGTTGTCCTGTCCGATCTGTTCTGGCAGCTGTCACCCCTTCATCTCGACAGGCATGAGCATGCCTGTCCGTTGTCGGCTTGTCCTTGACTGTCCGTGCGGGTTGTTGACGATGCCTGCACGGACTGCTCGGATGCGACCGCGTGCCGGTACTCGCTGGGCGGCATACCGTAGGCGGTTCGGAAGGCGCGGCTGAAGTGAGCTGAGCTGGTGAATCCCCATCGGGCCGCGATGGCGTGGACTGGGCGGGAATGCAGGTTGGGATCTGCGAGATCGCGTCGGCAGCGTTCGAGTCGGCACTGGCGAATCCAGTCGGCGACTGTAAGACCTTGGTCTTGGAAGAGCTTGTAGAGGTGACGAGTGGACATCCGGTGAGCTGCGGCGATGGTGCCGGGTGAGAGAGTGGGGTCGCCGAGCCGTTGCCGGATGAACTCGTGGATCTGTGCCTGCAGCGACTGCCGTCGGGTGTCCGCCGGCAGCGCGCCGGTGGATTCCAGTTCGTGGGCGCACAGAGCGGCGAGTATGTCCAGAGTGATGGTTGCCAAGCGGGTGGTGTCGGCTGCCGTGTAACTGGGGGCGTGCTTGACCAGCTGGGTGAGTTGGTGCGCGACCAGGGCGCCGAGCCCTTCCTTGCTCGGCAGTCGCACAGCGGTAAGCGCACTGAGCGTCTTCGGGCGGATGGGGAACAGCTTCTTCGGTACCTGCATGACTATGCAGCTGGCGACCCCGCCGTGTTCGGTGGACGCCCAGCTGGTGAAGGGCTGCGAGGTGTCGTAGAGCACCAGGTCCTGCTGGCCGAGCAGAGTTTCGCGGCCGCCCTGGGCAACCCCAAGCCGTCCGTGCCGGTGGACCACGATGAAATACACGCCAGGGTCGGATTGCCGTATCAGTTTAGGGGTCCGGTCCACGCGCAACGGACTGTAGGTGAGCGTGGACACCTGCAGGGAGCCGAGATCGAGCAGGCGTATCTCGCCGTGGAAGTCGTCCTGATGGTCGGTGCGGATCAGCGTTGGCAGATGTGACCTGGTTCCAGTTTCGTACCAGCTGGCCCATCGGTCCGCCTTGGGTACGTCCCCGGTGCTGAATACACTCTCGATCATTGCCACCACCGCTCCTGCCGCTGCGTCTCGCCGCTCGTCCGCTGGCGAAGCCCTGTCGGCTCTCAGCATGCGGAGCCCTTCGACCGCATACCGAACATCTGATCCAAACGACTTGAATTAGCCCGCTGATGACGTGATTTGCCGCAGGCAGCCGATACGCGCCCGCAGCCGCCCTGGCCCTGCACACGCTGGCCGCTGTTGGCCTCGCCCTGTATCGGCGCACGGACGCCCCGCACAGGCCTCGCACACGTCCGTGCCTGACCGGGTTGCCCCTTCGAAGTCCCGGCCCTCGCCGAGCGGGGCCAGCATCCCGCAGGAGGCACCTCGCGTGAGCCCGCAGCCTCCACACCTGCGTCCCGATCATGCCCGCCGCCCTGCTGGTCTACAGGCCGGTGCCGACCAGCGGGGAGTTCTTCACGCGGTCGACGTCGTCGGGGTAGCGGGCGAGGACGCGGGAGCCGTCGATCCAGCCGCCGGTGGGGGCGATCTCGACGCGGAACCGGCAACAAGATCGTCGGTCACGCTGGTCTGCGCTCCCCCGGCCTCGGGGAACATCGGTACAGCGGTTAACGCTGAGCCGGTGATTATGGCGCCTAGCACAGGTGACGGGCTCGGCTGCGAGGTTCGGCGGAAGATTCCTGAGCGGCTCCGGGCGCCGATAGCTTCACGCTCATGCCAGTGGAGTTCCTGACCGACGAACATGCGGCGTCGTACGGCAAGTTCAACGAGGAGCCGACCCGGCCGGAGCTGGAGCGCTTCTTCTTCCTGGACGACGAGGACCGCAAGTTGATCGCGAAGAGGCGCGGGGACCACAGTCGGCTCGGGTTCGCTCTCTAGATGTGCACGGTGCGCTACATCGGCCGGTTCCTCCCGGACGACCCGCTGGACGTGCCGTGGGTCGTGGCCGAGCACCTGGCCGCGCAGCTCGGCATCGAGGACGTCTCGTGCGTGAAGCGGTACACCGAGCGCAAGCCGACGGCGTACGAGCACGCGTGGGAGATCCGGGAGGCCTACGAGTACCGCGAGTACGAGGACGCGGAGTGGTCGCGGCGGTTCCACACCTTCCTGCACGGCCGGGCGTAGACGCACGCCGAGGGACCGGTGGCACTGTTAAACCAGGCTGTGGGCGGGCTGCGTCGTCATCGGGTGTTGCTGCCCCGGGTGTCGGTGCTGGCCCGGCAGGTGTCGGAGGTCCGGGCGGTCGCGGAGAAGCGGCTGCACGCCACGGTCGCGGGGGCCGCGCGGCGGGCGGACCCGGCACTGCGCCGGGGAGCTGGTGGCGACGCTGAAGACGCTGGAGGGCTCGCGGTTCTCGGAGCTGGAGCGGCTGCGCCGGCCGCCGACGCGGACGACGGGCACGGCGTTCGCCCGCGCGCTGGAGCGGGTGGACGAGATCGGCGCGTACCGGCTCGGTCGGCTGAAGCTGTCGCAGATCCCGCCGAACCGGATGGCGGCGCTGGCCCGGTACGCGCTGGGGTCGAAGGCGCCGCTGCTGGAGCGGGCGCCGGAACCGAAGCGCACGGCGATGCTCACCGCAGTGATGCGGCACCTGGAGGCCAAAGCGATTGACGAGGCCCTGGACCTGTTCCAGGTCTTGATGGCCACCCGGCTGCTGAACACGGCGAAGCGCAAGACGGAGAAGGAGCGGCTGTCGACGCTGCTGCAGCTGGAGAAGGCGTCGCGCACGCTCGCGCGGGCGGCGGAGGTGCTGTTCGAGGAACTGGAGCTGGTCGAGGAGCAGGAGGCGGACCTGGACGTGGCCGCGCTGTGGGCGGCGCTGGAGGAGGTCGCCCCGCGTGCCGCCGTGATGACCGCGGCGGCCACGGTGGTCTCGCTGGTGCCCGAGGACGAGAACTCGGCCGAGGTCGCCATGCGGGCCGCGCTCGCGAACCGGTACGCCACGGTACGCCACGGTGCGCCCGTTCCTCGCGTTGCTGGGCGAGTCGAAGGCTCTGGACGCCGCGAGCGCCGGGAAGCGGGTCCTGGCCGGGGTGCGCGGCCTTCCGGCGCTGGCGCGGCGGAAGGTGGGCGTCAAGCCGCTGCTGCCGCGCGAGGTGGACGACAAGCTCGTGCCGCCGGCGTGGCGCAAGGCGGTGTACGCCAACCCCGATCTGCCGCAGGGCGCGGTCGACCGGGACGCCTACGTAGTGTGCGTGCTGGAGCAGCTGCACCGGGCCCTGAACAACCGCGACGTGTTCGCCTCGCCCTCGCACCGCTGGTCCAACCCGCGCACCCGTCTGCTGGACGGGCGGGACTGGGATGCGGTCGAGGAGGACGTGCTGGCCGGGCTGAGCCTGGACATGCCCGTGGAGGAGCATCTGGCGGAGCTGGTGCGGGGCTTGGACGCCGGGTGGAAGCTGCTCGCCGAACGCCTGGACGAGGCGGGGCCGACGGCGAAGGTCTCCATCGAGGTGCAGGACGACGGGCGGGTGAAGCTGAACGTCGACAAACTCGGCGCGCTCGGCGAACCGAAGTCCCTGACCTGGCTGCGCAAGCGGGTCGAGAAGATGCTTCCGAAGATCGACCTGCCGGACTTGCTGTTCGAGGTGAACGCCTGGACCGGGTTCCTCGACGCCTTCGTCCGCCTGGGCGACGGCACCACCCGGATGAAGGACCTGCCCACGTCGGTGGTCGCGCTGCTCGTCTCGGAAGCGTGCAACTTCGGCCTGGCCCCGGTGGTGAACCCCGGCTACGAGGCCCTGACCCGGGCCCGGCTCGTGCACGTCGACCAGTACTACCTGCGCGCGGCGAACGCCGCGCTGATCGCCGCCCAGGCCGGCGTCCCGATCGTGCGTTACTGGGGCGACGGGCTGCTTGCCTCCGTGGACGGGCTGCGCTTCCAGGTGCCGGTGCGCACCGTCAACGCCGCCCCCTCGCCGAAGTACTTCGGGTTCAAGCGGGGCATCACCTGGCTCAACGCCGTCAACGACCAGGTCGCGGGCATCGGGCAGATGGTCGTGCCCGGCACCCCGCGCGACTCCCTGCACATCCTGGACGCACTGCTGAACCTGGACGGCGGCGTGAAGCCGGAGATGGTGGCGACCGACAACGCCTCGTACTCCGACATGGTGTTCTGCCTGTTCAAGATCCTCGGCGACAACTTCAGCCCCCGGTTCCGCGGCACCATTCACCAGGCGTACCGCGACGGCATGGAGGACCAGCTCGGCGCACTCGGCCTGGTCCTCAACACCATCGTGCTCTGGACCACGAAGTACATCGACGCCGCAGTCTCCCAGCTCCAGGTCGAGGGCCACGAGATTCGGGACGAGGACATCGCCCGGCTCTCCCCGCTCAAGCACCGCAACCTGAACCTGCTCGGCCGCTACAGCTTCACCGCCTCTACCCCGGCCGCCGGCGCCCTGCGCCCGCTGCGCGATCCAGACGGGCCGGAACTGGACGAGGACGACGACGGGGGCGAGCCGGACTAGCCGTGGTGGTTCTGCGGCCCGGTGGAGACCGCGGCCCTGCGGGCGGCTGAGTGGAGCCAGGGCCGGATGGAGCCGTCGTTGGTGAGGTCGGCGCGGTAGGCCACCGCCACGGCCAAGTAGCGGTGTTGGCGCCAGGTCTGCTTCCATCGGAGGCTACGGTGGACCTTGTCGGGACAGGGGGCGAGGCCGCCCCCGCGGGCGCTCCAGATGGTGAGGCGCCAGGCCCCGCCCCCGTCGCCCAGGTACTTGTGCGCGTCCTGGGCCGTCGCCACGTCGGGGAACGCGAAGACCTGGACGGAGACGTAGACGGGGTTCTCTGGCGTGGCGTGGGGACCGGGCTGCTCCGCGTAGACGCCGGCGACCACTTCGGTACAGTCACGGCGCGCGAGTTCCCTAACCAGGTCGCTGGGGCCCGCTTCACGGGAGAGGCGGGTGTCCTCGGCGATCCGGGCGAACTCGATGTCCATGTCGTTGGTGAACCGCCGCGGCAACAGGGCGTCCGCGGTGAACGGTGTCTCGTCGGTGGAGGCGCGGTTCCAGGAGTCGGGAGAGGGCGGCCGGGGCGCGCGCTGCGTGTCGTCCATCAGGCGGGTACGCGGGGTCGGGGGCATTGCCGCGGTGGGAGCTTCCGCTGCCGTGCACGACGCCAGGAGTGCCTGAAGCCGCTGCTGTACCTCTTTCGCCGACTGGGGGCGCCGGTCGGGGTCGCGCTCCAGTAGTTCGGCGACGAGCGCGCTCACCTCCGGCGGCAGGCCGGGGCGGAACGTGTCGAGGGATGGGGCCTCCTCGTCGAGCTTGCGCCGCACGACCGCGATGCTGTTGTGCCCGGTGAAGGGCGGTCGGCCGGCGAGCATCGCGAAGAGCATCCCACCGAGTGCGTACAGGTCGGAGCGTTCGTCGCCGCGTTCCGTGAGGAACTGCTCCGGTGCGCCGTACTCCGGCGTTCCTGCTGGAGTCAGTTGGGAGGAGTGCGCCACGGTGAACGCGGCCTGGACGAACCCGGCGATCCCGAAGTCGATGACCTTCACCAGCCCGTCGCCGGTGATGATGACGTTGTGGGGCTTGATGTCGTAGTGGATGATCCGGGCCCGGTGGGCGGCCTCCAGCGCGGCGCAGACGCCGCTGGCGATGGCAACGGCACGCGTCAGGGGGAAAGGACTCTCAGCCTGGAGACGCGCGGTGAGCGTCTGGCCGTCCACCTTCTCCATGACCAAGAACAACACGTCGTCGTGGATGCCCCGGTCGTACAGGGCGGCGACATTGGAGTGGACGATCTGGGCAGCGGCGACCGCCTCGCGCTCGAACCGCCGGGGCAGGTCAGCTTGGGCAATCCCGTCGAGATCCAGCAGCTTGAGCGCGACCTCACGGTGGAGCACGCGATCCCGCGCGGCCCACACCTCGCCCATGCCACCCCGGCCCAGACGGCCGATCAGCTCGTAACGGTCCGCGATCAGCATTCCCCGCTCCACGGGGCGAGCATACGAGACGCCTCGACACCTACGAAGACGGCCGGAGCGGCGGCCGCCACACCGTCTCTCCAGCCTCCTCCGCACACACACGGGTTAGTCCTGGTGACGATGGCGGTGAGACCTCAGCCAACCAGGCCGTCCACCGCAGGCGGCGCGGCAGACCACCCGCCTTCGAGCCGGGGATGAGTTCGGCGGACTCGACCTGGCCGGCCGGGAAGGCCCACATCACCGGGGGCGACTCGTTGCCGACGATAGGGCCGTTGGGGTAGAAGTCACACGCGGCTCCCGCACTCTCCATGTTCATCGGCTCGGCGACGACGGCCTCGTCCCGGGGAGCCGGGACGCCGGTGATCGATTCGAAGACCGTGTTGGGTTCCATGTCCTACATCACTACCGGCACCGCGAATGGTGATGGCCTCCCGACCGCCCTTCTGTTCGTCAAACGATCCTTTGCCGACAGGCACACAGCGCCTCGACGGCCTGGCGGGGCACGGGCTTCTTGCCGTTGAGATAGCCACGACGACTTGCTATACGCGGTGCAGTCGGCCAGCGCGGGCAGGCTCAGGCCCGTACGCGTCCTCACCTCGCGGAGCCCCTCGGCCAGTGCCACGCACTCCGGTGCAGGGGCGGTCATCATCGCAACACCTGCCAGGTGTGGGGGCCCACGACGCCGTCCGCCGGCAGTCCGGCCTTCTTCTGCAGGCGCATCACGGCCGCGATGGTCTGCTGCCCGTAGACCCCGTCGACAGGGCCTGGCTCCATCTTGTGATAACTCAGTAAGCACTGGGCCTCTACCACGTCCCAGCCCGGTCCGGCAAGGACGGCGGTGCGCGTCGTGCTGTATCCGGCGAACAGCCCCCCGCCTGCCGCGCCGGCCCTGTGGACCTTGCAGAAGTAGGATTTGCCCGGCTCGAAGACGTACCGGCCCGGCCCCTCGGTAGCGCCGCCGCTACTGCTGCTCGGCAGTGGGCCGCCCACCGCCGTCTTCGTCTTGTCGCCCCCGCCGTCGTCATCGCCCCAGGGCGCGGCAGTCAGCATTCCGGTGCCCACCCCAACGAGCGTGGCGGCCACCACGGCGGCGAGGGCGACGGGCCTGCGCACGCCTGGCGGCTGCGCAATCGCAGGCAGTTCCTCCGGAATCCTGGGCCCCTCCGCCGACGCCGCAGAGCCCTCTGCCGCACCGGAACGCTCGGCAGCAGTCTCGCCCCGTACTCCCAGCGTGCCTCCGTCCTTCGCACCGGCTGACGATGACGGCACGATCGGCTGCTGCCAGGCTTCCTCGGCCACTTCGTGCAGCACCAGCAGTCGGACCGGATCTGTCCCCGCGACCCGCGCCAGTTCCTCCACCGCGGCCCGTGGTGGCAGCGCCTTGCCATTGAGATAGCGCTCCCACGACGAACGGCTGTATCCGGTCTTCGACGCGAGCGAGACCAGGCTCAGCCCGCTGCGGTCCTTCAGCCTCCGTAACTGCACCACGAATTGCCGGACCTTCTGGTCCAGCGAATCCGGCAATTCCTGCCAACGCGACATGCCCCACCCCGTACGGCGTCATGGAGCTCCAAGGCCTTCACCATCTTGTTCTCCGTTAGATACCCCTGCGCACACGCCGTGAGCTCAGGCCAAGGCGCCATGCCCACGTCTTTCGGCCAGCCTCCACTGGGAAGACCGTCCCAGCCATGCCGCGTTCTGCCGGACGTCCCCGCAGGTCAACGCCCTGGACGTCCCACGGTGTCCCAACGGGACGGACTTCGCTGGTCCGGCTCCGGAATGACGAGCAATCTCGGTGGTGCAAGCCAGACGGTGCGGTCCACCCGCATCGTCCTCGACGCACAACATGGACCGGGTCACAGCCGACCCGGCCGCATCCACCAACGGAGGAATCACGAGCATGAACGTGCGCAAACGCGCCATCGTCGTCCTGTCGACCGCGGCACTCGGATCGGGCCTCGCCCTCGGAGCACCAGCCACAGCGGCTCCCGCACCGGCTAACGCCATCACCAGTACGGCCGTGACCGCGTCGGCCACCACTACAGCCGTATCCAATGCTGAAACAGCGGCTCACGCCAACTCGCTGGCGTCCGCCAGGTGGTTCACCATCTACCACGGCTCCAAAAAGGGGGACTGGAATACACCCACCGTCAAGTCACGGTCCAGGGTCTTGCAAGTTGCCTTCCGGTGCTGGAACGGCGGCGACGGAACCAAGGTGCGGATCAAGATCGTGCAACGCATCAATGGGCACTACCAGGAGGTACACGCGTCCAGGAAATGGCTCTGCAATGGCCGGACCATCCACACCCGCATGAACGACGCCAAGGTAGGCGGCTGGTACACCGCCGATGTGGGGATCTTCGGCAAGAAGCACACCACCGAGGTGTGGCTCCAGAACTACGGCTGAGCCTCGGGATCGCGCGTGGGTGTGAGGGAACTGCTCTTTGGGGTCCCCTCGCACCCATGAATGCGATTGCTTGGCCCAAGCCCCGTGAAGCGTCTTTCCGGGAAGCACTCCGGCTGGTGTACGACCTCCCTCGGAAGCGGGGCCATCGGCGGTTGGCCAGGGTCGTCGGGCCAGCCGGCGACGCGATGTTGGCCAGCTGTTTACGTTGCGGTCGTGGCCCAAGATCAGACGCAACAATGTTGAATCAGCGTGATGCGTGCAGGTCAGCGCAAGATCCAAGCGTGGATCACCCTCGGCGGTCTGCCGCTCCGACCAGCCGGAACACCGGGAGAGCTGGCCGACGGACGCGTAGCGCACGTCCTCGCCCTCGAGGTCCTCCGCGTTCCACTGCCGGAACCCCCACGGGTCTGCGGCGGCGGTGCCCAGGACGTCCCATACGGTGTCTTCGACGTGCTCGGGCAGGGTGTCGATGACCTTCGCGGCCGGTGCGGAGAAGCGGACCGCGAACGCCTTGCCGCGACCGCGCAGCTGACCGGGCCGGACCACTCGCCGCCGCTGGAGGCGCTCTGCGACGAGGTGCTGGACATGCTCGGCCCCGGTGACCGGGACGACGACATCGCGCTGCTGGCCGCCCGGTTCGACGGGATCGCGCCGAGCGATGTCGCCTACTGGTCCCTGGATCCGGAGGACGCCGCCCCGGGGCGGGCCCGCCGGCTCGCCCGCAGGGCACTCGACCGGTGGGGGCTGGACGACCTCTCGGACGAGATGGAGCTGCTCGTCAGCGAGGTGGTGACCAACGCCGTGCGGTACGCGGAGCGGCCGGTGACCCTGCGGCTGCTGCGCACGGACACGCTGCGCTGCGAGGTGGGCGACGACTCCCCGCAGCTGCCCCGGCAGCGCCGGGCCCGGGAGACGGACGAGGGCGGGCGCGGCCTGTTTCTGGTCAACCGGCTGGCGAGGCGCTGGGGGGCGACCCGGCTGTCGACGGGCAAGGTGGTCTGGTTCGAAATGACTCTGCCACCAAGATGACGCTTCGGGCTATCGACCTCATAGATCACCAAGCGGTGTTACCTGACCGGCACACTGGCTGACCTGCTGCGCTCCTCTACGATCGACCCGTCGGTGCTGGTGGTGTGCGCTACGTCCCTCGCCCGGGCGTGCGGTGCGGCTCGTACCCCATCAGCAGCGGTAGCCGTTCGGAACGTGGAGAAGAGCCACGAAGATCCAGACCATGACCGCAGCGCCGGCCGTGCCACCAAGGAGGGCAACCGCGAGGTTCCAACGCCCCACGTAGCCGACGAGCGCACCCCACCACACCGCCGAGATGATCGTGAGCAGAGCCCCGTAGAAGATCAGCGCAAGGCCGTTGGCCGCGCCGTTCACTCCGACGTCGCATGCCCGCCAGGCAGCCGAGAGGAGTACAGACCCGAGCACGCCGGTGGCCAGGCCGCCCACGGGGGCGGCCACACAGCCCCACTGCCCGCGCGTCACTTACGGGTCCTGACCTGCGGAACGTTCTCGCCGTTGCGCTGCGCTTGCTCCATCTGGTCCATCGCGTCGTTGATTCCTTGCCGGAGCTGTTCCTCGGTCAGGTCGTCACCGTACTTCTCGTAGAGGTCGATCCCAACCCGCATCGTGATCTGATCGCCTTGGTCGTCGTCTCCCGTGAGCACCGTTTCTCCGAGGGAGGCGCCCTGGATCAGGGTCTCCGTGTCGAAGCCGGCGGCCCGGCCGACGTATCCGTAGTGAACGTTGGAGTAGATGTCGTAAAAGACTTCGCGGTTCGTTCCGGGCTGCTTGAAGTAGTAGTCGTCGATCGTCTGAAGGTCGTACCGCTGCTGGAGCTGGGGTTTATGGTCCCAGTCCTGGCCCGGGGCCACCTTCGCACCCCACATCACCATCGCCGCGTTGATGTCGGAACCGTAATTCCGCCCGAACTCATACCATTCCGGCTTATCAAGCAGGGCCTTTATGTTGCCGACGGTGTCCGACTTCGCGTTCCGCTTCATCTCCTCAAAGATCCACTTCTCCGCGTCGCTGAACTTTTGCTCGCTGCGCTCCTGCCCCGTCGGGGGGATGACTGGTGTGGCGGTGGCGTTGAAGCCTCCGACCGTGCCGTCAAGCAGGTTTCCATCTACAACCACCGCTTCGAGCGCTTGTTTGACAGCCTTGTCGAATTCGTCCACGGCGCGTACAGCTGCAGCGATGTGCGAGGTCCAGGAATCCTCCACACCCTTCAGGTCCGGGTCGTGGCGCAGGGCATGCTCCTGCGCCGGATCCTGGAGGCGTGTGAAGTCGAAGGCGGCGCGTCCTGCTGACGAGACCGCCATGCCGGCGGCCACCGCGTCGTCCCGGGCTGATTCGACCTTCTTCTTCAAGTCCACGAAGTCGGAGTGTGCGTCTCTCAGGATCTTGGCGACCGACTTTGCCTCGGTTTGCGCGGACTTGTACTCGCGTCGGGTCGTCGCGAACTTCGTGTGTGCCGCTTCCACGCTGAGCCCATGCCAGTTCTGTCCCAACGTGATCTTCTGGACGGTCTCCCCGTAGCGCTTCTCGACCTTGGCGAGGTCGGCTGCCATGGTTTCCCATTTCTCGGCAGCCTTCGTCAGGACACTGAGATCGGTTGTCATGACTTCCTGATACGTCAGCACGGACCGATCCCCTAAAGATCGTCAAGACTGGATCTGACACCTCGGAATTCGCTGCCCGTGCCTACGTCGTTCTGCAAGAACAGGCCCGAGGTATTGCGTAGAGAAGCCTTATCCGCGGCAAGTCGCCTCATCAGCACTCTCACCTGCTGGTCCCAGGTCCCCACGACCTTCTTCAGGCCGGAGGCAGTCTCCCAGCCGTCAAGCGTCCTGGCCGCGGTGTTGGTGCTCTCCTTCGCACCATCTGAGACCTTCTTGGTGTCCGGTTCCAACTCGGTCTCGATGTCGTTCGCCGCCGCATTTTTTTCCGCCGGTGACGAGCCGAACAGACCCCCGCCGCCCGGAGCTAACGGGCCGGCCGGTGTACCGTCCCTGCTGCTCTCATCCCACGCCACGATCAGCCCCCTTCCTGAACCCAGGTCAGATCATATGCAGAACGATCGGTGCCCCGGCCCCCTTTGCTCGTCAAGGTGCGTAAGTCGCCGATGAATTGCTGGCTTCCGCACCTTCGATCCACACGGCGCGCCATGCGCAGAGGAACTTCTTTCCCGTCAAAGCGTGATTGATCGCGTGATTGTCCCAGTACGCGAGATCGGTATCGGGTCGGCAGTGCTCGCAGGCTCGGATCGCTTCGGAGAGAAGGGCACGGGCCTGGTCCCGGTCGATGGCCCGGCGCCGGCTTGCTGCGGCGCGGCAGTGGCCGGCGTGCACCTCGATCGGAGGCCGGCCCTGGCCGATGCCCAGCTCGACTATCCAGTCCCGGCATCGGGGGGGCGAGGCCGGGAGGGTCGGGGTCGGTCACGTCCGCGAATGTGGCCACGAACGCACCTCCCAGAACGGAATGCGAGATCGAGGTCACCGAAAAGGACGGTCGAGCAGGCGGCAGGTTGACGCCGGGAGCCAGCGCACCGCAGTGTCCTCGCCGTTCGGGGGCCGAAGGGGTAGTCCCGGCCAAGGGAAGGGCTGGAAAGCGGCGCGTCACATGGAGTGCTTATGGGGAGATACGGCCGGTTGCAGCTCTGAGCAAGCAGGGGGTTACGTGAAGTGGAAAGACGCGTTCGGCCGCGCGATGGAGGAACTGAAGGCGATACGGGCCCTGCTGGCACCGGTCGGCCGTCTTGATGACCCGACGGTCGGGCTGACCGCCCTGCACGGCGAGCTGGCCCAGACCCGCCTGAAGATCCTGGAGACGCTCCAGGGAGGCATCACTGGACTGCGGGAGGAGAACCGCGAGGTACGCCGCCGCCAGGACCGGATGATCAGCGACCTCAACGAGACCCGCGGCGAGCTCCGGCAGCTGCTGGAGCTCGCCGACATCCTGCGTCCCCTCGCGGACCTCCAGAGGCCGGCCGAAGAGCCCAGCGACGCCTACCCGCCTCCTGCCGAGCCGGCGCCACCGGCACCGGAAACAGATCCCGGGACCGGCCCGACCGTGCCCACGGCGGTACAGCTGCCCACCTCACCCGACACCGACTCCCAGGGGGGAACCATGGAGGACAACGACCGCCAGGCGCAGCCCGAGCCCGAGCGTCGGGGCCAGGACGACGCGCTCAAGCAGAAGATCGAGGCCGCCTACCAGGGCAACAGCACCCCCACCGCGCAGCCCTCTGCCGTCGCACCACCGGCCACCGCCGATGGGCAGGACCCGCGGGTTACCCACGGTGTTCTGCTGCTGAAGGCCGCCGGGGTGGCCTCCGTGGACCTGGTCGCTCACCGCGACACCTGGGAGTGGCTCACCGCCCTGGCCGTCGACCACGACCACTTCCGCACCCCGCCCTCGGTCGAGGACGTCAAGGAAGGCCGCGTCCAGACCGTCCTGTCCGGCCGCTCCCTCATCGGCCTGCTCATCAAACTGTGGGACACCCGCTCGGCCGCCACGCCGCTCGAAGCTGATTGGGCACTGGCCACGACCGCCTACAACCGCATCGCGGCCGACCTTACCGCGGTCGACGGCGAAGGCCAGACCATCCGCATCGTCCTGGACGACGGACTCCCGCACGCTCCCGGCGACGATTGAGATCACCGCCGCGCACCGGCTGGCGGCCGTCCGTACCGGTCTGGACGGCGACCAGCTGGACGTAGCACAGCAGGAGGCCCTCACCATCGGCAATCGGTGAGGGCGTTTGGGCGTTCAGAGCGCGGTGGTGAAGCCCCAGCCGGGGTCCGGGTCCTGACGGTGTGGGTGGAACGATGCGGGAGGTGTCATGGCCGGAGCGTACGCTCGGCGAGCCACCGCAAACAGCCCCGGACTACGGTTCGGAAACCCCGTCGGGCGCGACTGAGCCGGACACCCTACTTCTGCAGACCCTGCTGGATCGCCCAGAAGAGGAGCCCGACGACGCCGGCTCCAGTGGCGTAGGCGGCGCCACGCATCGCGGCGGAGAGCAGGGCGCGGCGTCGGCGGGCCAGCCAGTTGCGTACGGGCTGATTCTCCGAGGAGCCGTCTGGGGTTCGGGTCGGCGGTTAGTCTGCATGGTGGCGCTCCGTTCTTTTCGGGTGCTGATGGAGTCCGGCGGGGCTGGGCGGCGTAGGAACCTTCGGCCCCGCTGGTCTCTGGTCAGGGGCGGCCGGCCAGGGTATGGATGTGGTCGGCGATCCGGGCGTCAGGGCGGCAGACGAGGCCGTCGGTGAACCGGTCGACCACGCGCTCGGCATCGGCCTCCAGGCGCCCAGTGGTGACGGCCCGGCAGGTCGGGTTGCGGACGAAGTACCCGGTCAGGGAATCCAGGGCCTTCAGGAACTCCTCCGGATCGGGGTTGGGGCCGGACCGGAACAGTGTCGTGGTTACCTGCTTCCTCCAGAACCGGGCCTCGCGCTCTTCACCGAGCCCGAGGTGGTCCAGATAGAGGCAGTACGCGGCACCGTTGTGTCCGGCTCCGGCGGCGAACCGCCACCAGAATCTGGCGCTCTCGGGGTGCCTGGCGAGGTAGAGCGTGCACGCGAAGGCCTGCACGCCGTCGATGTCGACGCCGCCGGTCCAGCCGTCGAACTCGGTGATGCACGGCCAGCAGCTGCCCGCCGCGTGGATGCAGGCATTCGACGGGGTGACCACCGCGCTCGAACTCGAATCGGGACTGCTGCCGATCTCGGAGTTCTACGACAACGTCAGCCGGCCGACCGCGGGTGGGCGAAGGCGCCCGTAGGCAGCGGCCATACATCGCCCTCGACCAGAGTGCCGTCCTTGTTCACCCACGGCATCGCGTCGGAGGCAATCGCGGCCCCGGGGTACAGCACGGAGAGGTCGAGCAGCTCGGCGTCCTCGGGCTTGTCGTCGGGGTGCAGGAAGTGCATGTTGACGACGGTGCCGGGCGCGTTCTTCTGCAGCTCGTCGATCTTCTCCTGGGTCATCGGCTCGCCGTTGAGCTCCATCACCGAGGCGTCCTCCGCCCCCCAGCGTGCGAGCCAGTCACCCCGGAAGACCTCCGCACCCACGGTGCTGGAGCACCCGCCGTAGGGGTACGACTCGACGGTGACCGGCACGCCGTTCCCCTGCGCTTCGGCGATGAGTTCCACACACGCTTTGACGTCCCGGCCGGCGTCGGCGTTGAGGTGGCAGATGTGCATGTGCGCGCCGGTCGCCGCAGCGAGGGAGATGAGTTCGCCGAGCGCCTCGAAGCCGCTTTCCGGTTCCTGGACGGAGAGGTAGCGCACGTGCGTGAAGGTCGGCACCTTGTGCTTCGCGGCGAGCTTGGCGAGCGCGTGGTACTCCTTGCGCCCGTAGCCCGGCGCGTAGCCGCCGTTGATGCCGATGCCCAGGCCGCCCTCCAGCAGCCCTTTCTCGACGCGGTCGATGATGCGCTCGACCTCACCGTCGTCGGCCAGGCTGTTCTGCCAGCCGTCGCGCGAGAACGCCTCCTGGAACCACACCAGATCGGCCTTGGGCTCCAGGCCTTCTCCCGCTTCCTCTCCCGCTGGGCGCGCGGTGGCCCCGGAGAGAAGCCCAAGGTGTCGCTGGTCGAGGCGATCCGCAGGACGAGCCTCATTCCGGCGCAGATCCTGGAGGAGTCGGTGCCGCAGATGCGCAGCAAGGGCCGGCTCCAGGTCGGTGCGGACGCCGACATCGTGGTGTTCGACCTCGCCACCGTGCAGGACAACGCGACGTTCACCGAGCCCGCGCAGCACTCCACCGGCTTCCGGCACGTCCTGGTGAAAGGCACCCCCATCACGGGAGACTTCGCGTTCCGGACAGCTCTCGCTGGCATCGTGTACGTGCTGCGGACTGGTGTCGCCTGGCGCAGGCTGCGGGACTGGACCGAGGCCCACGTCTGGCCCCGCCTGCACGCCGCCCTGCTGACCGAATTGCGTCGTGAGGACCTTGTGGACCTGGACGACGGCGCCGTAGACGGGTCCCATATCCGGGCGCTCAAAGGAGGGAATCACGTCGGTCCCTCGCCCGTCGATCGCGGCCGCCCCGGCTCCAAGCACCATCTGATCGTCGACCGCCCCGCTACCCGCCACGACGTGGGACGAGCCCTCACGGGCAGCGAGCCGTACCAGCGACCGGCCCATCACAAGGTCGGCACCAACCCCGACGAACTGGTTAAACAACAAGCTCAGGGCTTCCTCGAACTCGCCTGCGGCATCATCTGCCTCCGACGACTCCGGACGGCATTCTGAAACGAGCAGCAAGCCGCCGCTGCCCGTCGGCCGAGTGCGGGGCCTGCCGGTCGGGCGGGCCGGTCCTACACGGCGGGGTCGCCAGCGCGGGCGCTGTCGGCGTTCTCGGGTCGGCCGGTGCGGGTGTCGGGGGCCAGGTGGTGGGAGGGCATGGCGACGCGGGTGCCGTCGGCTTCCTCCTCGAAGGTCGTGACGCCCGCACCCTCGGGGTACTCGCCGGTGGTGTAGAACACGGTACCGAAGCCGAGGTTGGCCTGGTTACTGAGGGGCTTACCGTCGGCGCGGACCGGGAGGAGTTCGTGGTGCTCCGTCCACAGGCACCCCGAGCTGTGGGCCGGGATATTCAGGCCGCGGGTCTTGGTTTCCTCGCGCATGATGGCGATGCCGGTGCGGCGCTCGTATCCGAGTTCCGTGCTGGTGGAGACCGAGTTGGTGACGCTCGTCTCGGCGCCCATTCCGAAGGGCAGGGCACTTACGGTGACTCCGACCGACGTCCCCACCTGCATTCCGGTCGTCTCGCTGAAGGACTCGCTGCTTTCCACGGTGACGCCGGTGGTGATCGACTGGGATTCCTGCTGCTCGGTGGAGCCGTTGCGGTTGTCGCGGTGGAGGACGAGTTCGTAGTGGCGCTTGCGCCGGATCGTGTAGAAGGGAGAGTTCTCCATCTTCCACTTCTCGTCGCGGTTCTTGTCGTCGATCAGGTAGTAGGGCACGGTGACGGTGCGGTCGATGATGGCCGTCTGTAGCGGCGGGCGGTCGTGGGAGGTCAGTACGGGGGCCTCCGGCCCGTCGTGCTTCTCCACCACGGCGGGCAGGTCCAGGATCCACGTGGTCGCCGTCGGGCCGGGGGTGGCGCTGTCGGTGGCCACGTGCGTGAAGTTCCCGCAGGGCAGGTACAGGTGCTCGTCGAGGTCGCCGTCGGGATACGACGGGGCCACGACGGACAACAGATTCACGTCGAGGAAGCTGTACAGCAGGGTGCCGCACTCGCCCTCGGTGACGTAGGTGTGGCCGTTGTACGGCTCCTCCTTCACACACGCCGTCCAGATATCCGGTCCGTGCAGATCGGGGTCGGTATGGGCGATGATGTCGCCGAGCGCGACATACCCCGGCGGCGGGACCGGACGCCATGCTCCCTGGATCCCAGGGATTGCGCCCACGTAGTTGATCCACTCCCACCTGTCCGGGGGCCGCAGCAGTTGTTTGTCGGGGCTGAGGTCCTTCAACATCAGCACCCCGGCCTTGCCGGCCATGTCCCGCGGGCCGAGCTTGTGGCCGCTGGGCAAGAAGTCCCTCAAGTCACTGCCCTGACTTCCCTCGGGAAAGGCGGTGTAGATTCCCACATCGCCGCCGATCCCCGCACCTCCCTCGGCCGCGACGAACGACAATTCCAGGTCCCCGTACCGCTGTGCCATGCTCATCGGTTTCACTCCGATCCTCGAAGAGAGCCGTTCGGCGAACGCCTACAGGATCCCGGTAATGGATTCCGTATTCGACTCGAACCGAGGCAGTGCACCCTTACGCGGGAACGTAATCGGGGCTGACGGGGTGAAGCGGGCGTCGACGAGCGGCGGCCGGCCGACTGCATTGCACGGCGGGGCGGCCGGTGGTGTCGACGTCGCCGGCACGCCGGACGGCATGGACAACGGCACCGGAGATCCCCCGCGAGCCCGACGTGGTCATCGTGCTGGGGGGAACTGGCTTCCCCACGCCCGCCGAGATCCAGCCTCGGGGAACAGCCGACCGGCGGATCGCGGCAGCGCCGATTGAGACCCGGGCTTCTCGTAAACGACCGTTTGCGAGAGGAGCCGCCGCGCGTGCGGCTCCTCTTGCTTTACGTGAAGCCAGGCCGGGCGGTCTCACCGGCTGCGGGTGGCCGGTCCGTTGCGGCTTGTTTACTGAATGTATCGCTGCGATCGCATTCAGTAGCATCGGGGCGTCGGCAAGATCACTATTGAGGGAGTTCGATGAGCGAGACCACGATGGCCCCGGTGCTGGGACAGCTGCTGACGGCCCTGGCGGCCGCGCCCGGATCGGCGGCCAAGTTCGAGTCCTGGACCAGCCAGGGCGCCAACCAGCCACTGACGGCAGAAGAAGTGGCTGCAGCTGCTCCCGCTGGCATGCTCAAGCAGCTGGCCGAGCTTGCGCAGGTAAGTGAAGCGGAAGCCGCGGCCTCGTTGGCCGAGGAGATCCCCGCTCTGGTGGACGTGATTCCGGCCGCGACCATCGAGGCGTTCCGGGCGGCCGCGAAGATCGCGGCCCTGACGCCCGAGGAGGAAGCGGCTGCCGAACAGATCGTGGCCGAGGCCCGGACCCTTGCGGCAGCCCTGCCGCAGAGCGGTTCCTGGCTCGGCTACGGCCCCAACGAGCCGCTCACCGAGGAGCAGCTCGTTGGGGCCCTCGGCGAGGACAAGATCGCCGAGGCGGCCGCGGCGCGAGGCCTGGACAGGAGCGAGGTCGTCGCAGAGCTGACGCGGACCCTGCCCATGTTCATCGACGCGGTCTCCCCGTACGGCTGGGTCGATGTCGATGTCCTGCGGTTCGTCCTGGCGCAGGACGACGTGAATGTGACGTCCGCGTAGCGCTTCCCGACACCCTTACCGACCACCGACTGGGAATGATCACATGCTGACGCTCAACACCAACATCATGTCGCTCACCACGCAGAACTACCTCAACCTCACGGGCTCCACCATGGCAGTCGCGGCCGAGCGGCTCGCCAGCGACAAGCGCATCAACTCCTCGAAGGACGACGCCGCAGGCCTGGCCATCTCCGACCGGATGACCGCCCAGATCAACGGATCTGTCCAGGCCTCGCGCAACAGCAACGACGCCATCTCCCTCGCACAGACCACCGAGGGCGCACTGAAGGAAGTCACCAACAACCTCCAGCGCATCCGCATGCTGACCGTCCAGGCCGCCAACGGCATCTACGCTGTCACCGACCGCGCCGCGATCCAGCAGGAGGTCGCCCAGCGGCTGGAGGCCATCGACACGATCGCGCGGCAGACCCAGTTCAATGGGGTCAAGGTGCTGGCGAAGGACACCAGCATGAACTTCCAGACCGGCGCCAATGACGGCGACGTCATCGCCGTAGCCATGAAGATGCTGAACGTCAACACCCTGGGCCTGGACTCCTACGACGTCACCAAGACGCTCGCCTTCACCGACGAGACCGACCCCACAAAGGTCAGCTACATCGGCCCGGACGGTCAGATCGCCACGATCAGCAAAGCCGACGCGACCGCGGCCGGCACCTTCCTCATCGACCCACTGTCACAGATCGACGCCGCGCTCGTCGAAGTCACCAGCCTGCGCTCGATCGTCGGCGCCGTTCAGAGCCGCTGCGAGTCGAACATCCGCACCCAGGACACGGGCGTGGTGAACCTCAGCGCCGCCCGCGAGCGCATCGAGGCCACCGACTACGCCCTGGAGACCGCGAACTACACCCAGGCCAGCATCCTCCAGCAGGCCGGCATCTCCGTCCTCGCCCAGGTCAACGCCCAGCCCAAGAACATCCTGCCCCTGCTCCAGCAACTCGGCTGACCCCAACGGCCAACTGCCCCGTAGCCCCGCCTCCCTAGGCCGGTCCGCCGAGCTTGCCGCACACGAGCTGACCGCCACGGCAGTCGGACGACGACGTCGTCCGACTGCCGTGGCGGACGTTGCTGAACACGGCCCAGTCCTTCCACGCCCATCCCGGGCTGCCCGAGGCCGCCCGCAAGATCTTGACGGCGGCGGGCCCCGGCGTAGGCCCGTCAGACCGGGGCCCTGACCCGTTCGTCGCTGCGCGGGCCGGGCACCGAGGCCGCCATGACGGCGGCGAGGTCGAGGTGGGAGTTCATGTCCAGCTCGAACCGGCCGTAGGGGTTCACGTGCGTCCAGAACAGCGGGGACAGGGCCCGCCGGTCGGCGTCGGTGAGCCTCTTCTGCTACCTCTTCTCGGCGAGGATGTCCTGGAGGACAGGGTATTGACGTGCACCAGCGCGGACTGGAGCAGGTGCAGGGCGAGCATGGAGACCTCCTGGGACTCCTTGTCGGAGCCGGTCAGGTCGCCGTCCTTGCCGTAGAACAGGTCGTGGTTGGGGTGCCGGTAAGAACGCTGTCACCAACCGCAAACGAGGGGGTGTCACATCCATGACGGCCCCGAACTGGGACGGTTGATGGGTGCTGAGGCGTTGTGCCGGGTGTGAGCGCCTGTGCGCTCCCGCAGGCACTCTCCCGGCCGCCGTGGGCGCGGCGCACGGTCGAACCATGGGGGACACGAGAGAAGCGTGTACGGGGCGTGGGGACGGCGCGGACTGCCCGAACGGGGAGGACGAAGTGCTGGTGGATGGAGTCCGCTGCGAGGAGTGCCGGCACCATTGGGAGCTGGATGCGACGGAGCCGGCCCGGCGGACGGCCGCGGACGACGGGCTGACTCGGCCGCTGGGGGACCCGCGGGAGGCAGGTCCGGGGACCGCGGCGTAAGCGGCAGCCCCTCAGTCGTTGTTCAGGGTGTCCTCGAGCATCCTGTTCTTGTCGAACCTGCCCTCGTCGTCCAGCCAGCCCAGGTCACCCATGATGTGTGACATCAGGAGAGCGTCGTAGTCGTCGTCGGTGAGCCCGTCGCACGCCTTCGGCTTGGCCTTGTCGCCGTCGGCGCGTTCCTTGAGTGCGGCCACGCAGTTGTCGGCGATGTCGTCGTAGGAGGGCTGGGACAGCCAGATGACGAGGCCGGTGACGGCCCCGGCTATGACGGCGGCGGCGAGGATGGCGATGGTGCGGCGGTGCATGAGTTCCCCCGGGGATTACGAGAGTTGAGGGGGACGTCATGGCGTATCGGTGGTGGAGATGGCCGGTAGCTGCTTGTGGCTGGTGACAGCGTTCTTACCGGCACCCCATCTCGGACACCAGCCGCAAGGTGGGGTGCCGTTAACGAGAGGCGAACCAGGTGATAAGCGACCCGTGAGTAACCTCAGGACCCCGCGTTACCGGCGGATGTGCACGGTGACCTGTACCCCTCCGCCGATGACCGCCGCTGCGGCCAATGCAACGGCCAACTGTGTCGGGCCGCCAACCGCTGCAACAACGAGGGCTGCGGAAAGCGCAAGTGCGGAGATGATGTACGGCGCCCACGCCAGGGCGGCACTCGTGGGCTGAAGTTTTCCTCTGCGGTCTGCTGTGTCAAGGTTGGTCACCTTGTCGGGCTCCTCTTCCGTATGTCGGAACGGGCCTGGCGGCATGGCGGGGAGGTGCGGCTAATGCTTCGCGGCTGACCGAGCCTCCCCGCCCTTCCAGGTCGTTGGGTGACACAAGGTACTGGGCCGAACACGCCTTTGCTGCAGGTCAGTTGCCCTGTCAGCTCTTGCAGAGCAAGATCAAAACGGACCGGGGGCAACGTTTGCTTGAAGCTGGGTTACCTTCTGTTCCAAGGTCTGTTCTCACGCGGATTTCGCATGAAGAGCACAGGTCAGAGCCTTGCGGCAGTGTTGAATCCGGGTCCGCGCCTGCCTTTGACTGGGTGACAAGCATCACGAAGCTTTTTGCCGTGTGATGCGCTGCTCGTTCGTTCCTGACGGAACTCAGCCCCTTGCGCGCTGGCGGTTCGGTCGGTGGTCATGGGTGCCTCCTGGCAGAGTCGTGCAAGTGCTGCTTCTGTTGTGGTCCCCTGACTAGAGCTCAGAAGCCGTATCTCAACCGAACGTGATCGTTTGATTCTTGCTGGTCAGGCATGGTTTTGGGTGGAGTGAGGGAGAGTTTCGACGTTCTGTTCCGTCTGTTCGGTGAGGGGTGTGCGGTGGCGTCGATGCTGGGGTTGCTGGAGGCACGGGAAGTGGCTGCTCGTGTGCGAGTCGAGGATCTGCGGGAGGCGGCGGCCCGGGCGGCTGCCGTGCTGGAGGCGGCGGAGATCGAGCTGGACCGGCGGGTGATCGCGCGGGAGGAACTCGTCGAGGCCCTGGCCCTGTCCGCTGCGGAGACCACCGCCGTGACCGAGCCGGAGACGGACGCAGAATCCGTGCCCGCGCCCGCGCCGTTGCCGGGAACGACAGTGCCGCCCTGGCGGGAAGGGCTGCCCGTGGCGGTTCTCGCGCCGGACTACCAGCGGATCCTGGGCATGGTGGCGGACCGGTCGGGCCAGGGGCCGGTGCGGGCGAAGGAGGTTGCGGTAGTGCTGGGTCTGGAGCCGACGCCGGCGAAGGTGGAGGGTGTGCGGTCGAAGGCGAGGCGTCTGGCGGAGCGTGGGTGGCTGTGGTAGTGGTCAGGGTTTCGTAGTCGCGGGCCAGACGGCGCGAATGCATCAACCATGCGAACGTGCGCTCCACCGCCCACCTGCGGGGCAGCACTACGAAGCCCTCCATGGTGTCGGTGCGCTTGACTACCTGAAGGACGAGACCGAGTTTCTGACGACACCAGGGGACAAGGCCGCCGGTGTAGCCGCCATCGGCCCAGACGAGGGTGATCTCCCGGTGCAGTGACCGCAGATGCTGGAGCAGGGGCACGGCCGCGTCCCGGTCGCCCGCGTTCGCAGCCGTCACCGAGACAGCCAGCAGCAGACCGAGCGTATCCGTCACGATGTGCCTCTTTCGGCCCGGCACCTTCTTCCCGCCGTCGTACCCGCTCGAGGAAGCCGGCACGGACGCGGCAGCCCGCACCGACTGCGCGTCGATGATCCCCGCCGACGGTTCTGCCTCCCGGCCCTCGCGCACCCTGACCTGTTCGCGCAGCCGGTCGTGGAACTCCGCGATCAGTCCGTGCTCCCGCCAGCGGCGGAAGAAGGCGTAGACGCGGCCCCAGGCGGGGAAGTCCGCGGGCATCGCCCGCCAGGAGATCCCGCCCGCGACCAGGTACCGGATCGCGTCCAACATCGAGCGGTGGCAGTAGCCCTCGGGCTGTCCGCCCTTCCCCTCCAGCCAGGCCGGCACCGGCAACAACGGCCGCACAGCCGCCCACTCCGCGTCCGTCATATCCGACGGGTACCGGCGCACCCGGTCCGGATGATCAGCCGCGTTCCCGTACACGTGCGCGAGACAATCACACGATCGGGCAGCCGAGTTGAACGATGCGGGCGCGAGCGCGTAGAACTGCGACAACAGGGCCTCCTGGAACTGCTCGGTTCGGTTCGCACCTCCGAGCTACCAAGGGGCCCTGCCTTCATGCACCTACCGCCAGAAGATCACCCCGGCGGGAAACCCGTTCGACCCGCACGTTCCATGACCGGTTGAGATACGGCTTCTCAGGGGATTCCCACGTCTGTGACCGTGCCAGCCGTCGCCTTTTTGGTCTGCTCGCGCGAGAAAGCGTCGGGCCCGCACCAACTCACGGGGCGGGCCCTTGAGGTGCTGCGGTGCGCTCAGCGGCGTGCGGCGGTGGCGATGCGGATCCAGGAGGCGAGTGCGGCGGCTCCGGCGAGGTCCCGTGTGCGGTGGGTGGCGCCGCCCTGCGGGGAGCCGTGGGCCCATCCTTGCCAGCCGGTGCGGCGGGCGCCGGAGTAGGCCGCGGCGACGTGACCGAGGACCGTTCCGTTCTCGGCGACGACGTCGTAGCTGCTCGTGGCGCGGTCGGCGAGGACCAGCCGGGCGCCGGCCGCGACGGCTTCGGCCCGGGATTTCGTCATCCGGCGGGACCGCACGGCGGGTTCGTCACGTGACGCATTCCCGGGCTGGACAGCGACAGGTGTGCTGACCGGCTGCCCGCTGAGGTCCGGAGCCGTCATGCTCGGACTGGGAGCCGCTTGGGACTTGCCGTGCTTGGCGGATGGTGCGACTGCTGTTCCCTCGATCCGGTCGGAGTAGACCCGGTACGCCTTGCGCTCCGCGGGGGTGGAGTCGACGCCCGGCCCGCCGGCAAGGGCGGCGCACAGGTGCAGGACGGTCCGGTGTGTCGACAGCGGGACGGCCAGCGGGACGGAGAATCCCTGTCCGCGCCGGATGGTCTGGCCGTCGCGGAGCACTTCGCGGATTTCGGCGTCCTCGCTGTCCCGCAGGTGGTCGGCGAGTAGGCCCGGGACGTCGATCGTCACGATGCGCTCGGGCGCGACCGCCTTCTCCTCCTGGTGCTCAATGTCGCTCAGGCCCTGTGGCGGGCGACTCGGCTTCTCCAGGTCGTCGGGAACGGCGCGGGCCCCGGCGCTGTCCAGCACGCGCCGGATCGTCTTCGGGTCGACCTGGTACTGCCGGGCCGGTGCCTTCACGGCGGTTCCGTCGCGGTACGCCTTGAGCACCTCGGCGGCCTGGTCTTCGCTGAGAGAGTTCGGGCGTCCGAGGGTCTTGCCGGATGCGGCAGCGGCGGCCACGCCTTCCCGGGTGTTCTCGCTGATCATGTCGCGCTGGAACTCCAGCACGGCGGCCAGGACGGAGACGACCATTTTCGTGCCGGGGTCGTCGGCGGCGAGGTCGATGCCGGAGAGCAGACCGGACGCGACCTTGAGGTGCAGGCCCCGGCGGATGAGCACGGGCCGCAGGGCCAGGACGTCCGCCACGGAGCGGAACAGCCGCGCGGCGTCTGCGATGCGGATGGTGTCGCCGACGGCCGCGGCATCAAGCAGCTGCTTGAATCCCGGACGGTCCATGGACAGCACCCGGCTGGACGTCGCCGGGTCCTCGAACACCGGGGCGCCTGCGGCAGCAGCGGGGCCAGGGCGTGACGCTGCCGTGCGTCGGTCTGGCTATCGGTGGAGTGCCGGAGGTAGAGCAGGTCAGCCATGGAGACCCCTCGGGGTGGTGACGGGTGAGACAGCCACCCTTGGGGGCGAAAAGGGGGGCAATACACGAATGGAATCCATTGGATACATGACCGGGTATGACCCTTTTGGCGGACTCGATGAATGGACGGTAGACATGGGGGCGCAATCGACCGTTTCCGCCCCCACTGGCTACGGATTTACTCGCCACTCTGCGGGGATGTCCCCCACCTCCGCGGGGGGATTGTCGAGAGGAAGCCCACGCGGAGCTTCACCTATCGCCCGAGAGAAGGACATCCCGCCACCGGAGAACGTCGCGTCTTCGAAGTCCACGTTGCTGCCGGAGAACGTTGCGCGACGGAAGGACACATGGCCCCCGGAGAATGTTGCGCCGCCGAGGGACACCCTGCCGCCCGAGAACGTCGCGCCGCCGAAGGACACCATGCAGCCGGAGAACACCGAGCTGTGGAGGGACACATCGCCGCCGGAGAACCTCGCTTCAGGGAAGGACACCGTGCCGCCCGAGAACGTCGCGGCGCCGAAGGACACCTCGCCGTCGGAGAACGTCGCGGCGCCGAAGAACACATCGCCCCCGGAGAATGTTGCGCCGCCGAAGGACACCCTGCCGCCCGAGAAACTCGCCTCGTAGAAAGACACCGTGCCGCCGGAGAATGTTGCGCCGTCGAAGGACACCCTGGAGCCGGAGAAACTCGCGCCGTCGAAGTTCAAGGGGCCGTCGATGATGACGCCGGTGAGGTCTAGGTCGCAGCCCTGCCAGGAGCGGTGTGCCCCCCGCTGGCGTCGGTAGTGGTCGCCTATGAGGCGCAGGATCGTGTGGCGCACCTTGCGAAATGCCAGGTAGCGGTGGTGCTCCTCTTGGTGGGTGTGATCGGTTCCTGGGTCGGGGGTGAAGGGGAGTTGGAGGTAGGCGCACAGGACGTCGATGCAGGTCTGGCGGAGGCTGTCGTCGGGGGCGTCGTCGGCGAGGCCGGCCAGGGCGTGGACGCCACCGAGCCGGACGGCCGGGGAGTCGGAGCCGAGTTTGTCGACTGCTTGAGAGAAGCGCTCGGTGTGCAGCCGGGTGGCTTCGCGGTGGGCGCCGGCCTCGTCGACGCGCTGGCGGCGGTACGCGACGACCAGGGCGACGAGCGCGCCGGCCCCGGCCACGACCCCGAAGGAGAGCTTCACCAAGTCGAAGAGCGTCTTCGCGTCGAGCTTCGCGGTGGAATCGATCTCCTTGAAGTCCAGCAGCACCACCAGGGTGTAGAAGATGCCGCCCGCGGCCAGGACCGCACCGGCGAAGGCCAGACCGAGCGCGCGGCCAACCTTCCACAGTCGTAACTCTCGATCATTCGGAGCGGGTCGCGGCCCGCGGTTGGCTGCCATGAGGCTCAAGACAACGCTCGGGGATCGACGGTTGCAGTGAGGTTCGGGATCCGAGGGGACCGTTTCCGCCCCCCGTTCCGAATGGATCACGCGTCAGCACGCCAGCACGTCGGCTTGCTGGCATGCTGGCCAACCGGCGCCCACGGGAGACGGTCGGCTGCGATGCTCGGCAGACGAGCCCGCCTTCACCTTGGAGAGCAGCATGGAGCTGAGCGCCACCGGCGAACCCGTCGTGACGCAGGAGGACACCCAAGTCGCCGTCGGCCTCGACCTCCAGGCGGGCACGCTCGTCCTCACCCAGGACGGCACGGACCTCGTGGCCTACCACGCCCTGGTGGAGTTCGCGGCGCCGAAGGGACAGCCCTGGACGGCGCAGCAGGCCAAGTTGTCGGCGCACGGGCCGGACGGCGCGTCGGTGTCTCTGGTCGTGGACCTCCTCAACCACGCCTGTGACGGGCCCCTGGACGGCGTCCCCGCAGTGATCTGGCGGGTGGTGGCTCTCGCCGCGACGTCCGCTGGCGACGTCGGCATCACCTACGCGCCGCCCGCCCCCTGACGAGAAGCCGGGTTTCACGGGTCTCATCGCGCGCCCGCGTAGAGCGGTCCAGAAAGTCCAGTAACCCCGTGACCAGGGATGGGACTTCCCGCACGCACGCGCGTGGGACGGTCTCACGAGTTCCATACGTGTACCTGTTCAGAGACCGCGCTTGGGGCCCGAGCGGCTTGGCGCGGGCGGTTGGTACCGGTGGTTCTGCTGCTCGACGCGGGCGGCTTGCGCCTGCTGCGCTTGCTGGATGTCAGCCCGTGCCCGGGTCTCTGCGCGGTGGAGCTCCGGGTGCTGCTGGGCGATCCGCTGACGGAGGGCCTTCTCGGTGCGGGCGTCGTCGGCGACGGCCCGGTACATCGAGGCGGCCTTCCTCGCCGTGTTCGCCGTGGCGTTGAAGCGGGCGATGCGCTTCTGGTCGCCGGCGTCCTTCTGCTGGGCGCGGGCGGGCACCTTGGTCTGGCGCATCTCGGCGAGCCGGGCCGCGACGGTGTCGACGTCCGGCACCCGGTGCTCGGTGGCTCCGAGGACGGAGGCGTACGGGCTCTCTCGCACGGTCTTCCAGGCGTCCGCGGCTGCCCACCCGGCGGCCATCCGTGCGTCGGCGGCCTCACTGTGCCCGGCCGCCCGGTCCGCCTCAGCCTGCTTCTTGAGCTGGGCGTGCTCCTTACGGGAGGTGCCCGCCATCCGTAGGGCCAAGCGGCCCTTGCCGTCGGACAGGGCGAGCACGCGCAAGTGCTCGTCGGCGGTCGCGGCGACCTTGGCGGCCTCCGTCTCCCGGGCCTGCTCGGTACGAGCGAGGGCCAGGTGCTCGTCGGCCTGGTCCAGCACCGCGTAGATCGGTGCGACCTCGATCTGCCCCGGGGTCGTTCCGCCGGCGGCGGCGTCCTCAATCTCCCGCAGCAGCGTGGCCTTGGCTTCGTCGGCGGCGGCCGCGTCCCGGTCCTCCCGGCGGGCGTCGACGGGGCCGGTGGCGATGAGCCGGGTCAGCTCCTGGTCGGTGTGGCCGCCGTACGGGCGCTGGTTCCAGGCCCGCGTCCCGGCGAGTTCTCGTTCCTCTCGCATGTCTTCCAGGCGCTGCTTCTGCTCGTCGGTGAGCCGGTACTCGCGCGGGGCGGTGGCTTCTTCCTCTCGCTGCTGGACGTGCCGTGGGGATCGTGCGCGGGCGGCCGCGCTGCTGACGGCTCGGATGGGCGTCGGCGACGGCACGACGACCGCAGGGGCCGGCGGTTCGTGGAACAGGTCGGACACCATGCTGTCGGGCCGCGACTGCCCGAGGAACCGGGCGTAGGCGTCGACGGCGCGCTCCAGGCGCTCCTTCTCGGTCCGGGCCGCACCGAGCCTCGCTTGGGTGTTCTCCGATTCGATGACCTGCAAGGGCAACCAGAGGTGGTTCTCCCGCCGCGCCCGGGTCAGCCCGGGGTACGCGGCGAACGCGTTGGCTCCGTGCCCGTACATCAGGCTGGTGTCGTACGTCATGCCCTGCGAGGCGGCGATCGTCATGGCGTACCCCAGCGACAGGGCTCCGCCCGCGATCTGGTCCGGCGTCAGCCACGCGGACGCGTAGGCGTCGTCCGGGCCGCGCTCTCGGGTGCGCCACGTGACCTCGACCCGCCCGTCGTCGGCGAGCTGGGAGACGACGGCCCGGTACCCGTAGAGGAGGTCAGGCCCCTCCCCGCGGCGGCTGCGGTAGTCGTTGGCGCGGACCCGTACGGCGTCGCCCTCGGCGAGGGTGAGCCGGTCACCGCCGGGCAGGGCGTAGGTGCGCTCCTCCCCGAGTTCGCCGGCGGCGCGGCGAATCTGCTGCGCCCCGGCGTTGAGCGCGTCCACGTCGCTGTTGCGGGCGGCGAGGACGACCAGCTTGTCGAGTAGGTCATGGGTGTCGGGCCAGCGGTCGCGCCGGAGCTCGTCCCAAACGGTGAGGATCTGGGAGCGAGCCTCGTCGGCGGACTCGGTGGGGTGGACGCGGCCGCGCTCGGCGAACAGCCGGAGCGCCTGGTCGTGGTCCCCGGTGCGCCACACCTCCAGGGCGTGGCGTTCGGAGGCGTCCTCCTGGCGGCGGTTCTCGGTGAGGGTGAGCCCGCCGACCAGTTCGTGGATGTCCTTGAACCATCCGCCGGCGCCGATGGCCTGGAGCTGGAGAGGGTCGCCGATGCCGATCACCTTGGTCCCGGTGCGGGCCGCCTCGCGCATGAGGACCTCGGCCGCCCGGTCGTCCACCATAGTGGCCTCGTCCACGACCAGGACGTCGATCCCGCTGAGCCCGGAGCCGGTGCGGATCTGCTGGAGCCAGGAGGCCACCGTGCGGGCAGGGATGCCGGACGCCTGGTAGCCGGCGATGGCCTCGCGGTAGCCCTCCGGCGGATCCGGGCGCCGCATCGGTGCGGCGGCCGGCCCCTGCGGGAGCCGGTCCCTGCCGCGCGCGTGGCCGACCGTGCCCGGTTCCGTATCGCACGCAAGGACACCGACTCCGGCCGGCGCGGACGGGTCGTCTACGTCCCGGCCAGCGACCGCCGGCTCCACCACCGCTACCGGCGCGAACCAGGCAACCACCTGGCCTTTCCCGGACCGGCAGCCGCCCCCCGCTGCTACGAACGGGCTCCTCGAACCGACCATGGGAGACACGGTCTCGGTAGTGCTTCGTGAGGTCTGCTGATCCTGCTGGTCGGGGCATGGCGGAGGGATGGGAGCACCATGGATCGACGCCTGATCCGGACTGCGGTTCTCGGGAACCCGGGGTCGGACGAGCCTGCTGTGTGCCCGGAGACCGTGGAGGAGTTGGAGGCTTTCCGGCTCGGGCACAAGAACGACACCATCTGGTGCGGCACCATGTTCGAGGGTGGGTGCGGGCGCTGGCTGACGACACGTCTATGTACTGACCGGATCTTTCATTTCGCCCACTATGCGTCCGGCGGGGCGGGTGAGCGGTGCGGCCGGAAGGCGAAGGGCAAGGACAGCGCCAATCACTTGTTCGCGAAGGCTCACCTGGCGGCATGGCTGAGCTCCCAGGGAGTGGGTGCCGAGTTCAGCTATCCCGAACCGATGGGCTCGGCGGTGCCGGCCAGGCTGGAGGACGGCCGGACTTTCCTGCTGCACCTGGACCGTAATCGGCCTGTCGCCTGGGCCGAGGACTTCTGGGAGGTCATCCTCGGGCCCGGTGTGCCCGTCACTGCCGACGTCCTGCAGCAGCGGGGATACGTACAGCGGATCCACTTCGAGGAGCGGCCCGGCGGTGGCCGCAGCATGCGCCTGGGCACCGAACAGCCGGGGGCGGGTACCACTTGGGACGGAATGCGACCTCGGAGACCTGAAGGTCTACGGCTGGGTCGACGACACCCGCACCGACGGCAAGTGCGCGGTCGTCCGGATCGACCCCGATGCCGGAACCACCCGGGAGTTCGAGGCCTGCGGCTCCGGCACTCGCAGAACGTTCAGCGTCACCTTCGACTACATCAACAGCGCCCAGACCAAGCTGTTCCTGCGATAGGCCACCACCCCATGAAGGAGAGTTCTGCCATGCCCACCCGTGCCCTGAGCGCGACGGCACCGTAACGGCACTGCGGAGCCCGTCGTTACCAGGACGCAAGGCGACGCAGGCCTCCACCGTGGACTGCCTGTCACCGCACGCCCCGCGGACCTCGAGTCGCGGGGCGTTCGCTGTATCCGGTCGCCCGTCGGCAGAGCCGTATGTGGGCGGCCGCGCCCTATTGGGGTGTTGCGGCTCAGCTGCTGGCCACATCGCTGTGCGCGGTGAGAAGCCGGGCAAGGAGCACCTGTTGCTGCTCGGTATCCATCTTCTTCAGCACGAGATCCGCCACTGCGTCACCGTGCGGCCAACAATGATCCCGTCACTGCACTATGAAGGGGTGGCAGGAGACTGCGGCCCTGGGACCGTCCCCGCGGGTGCGGGGAGCAGACCGGGAATGGCAGCGCGCGACGCCCGACCGGGGGACCATCCCCGCGCGTGCGGGGAGCAGGGTCTCGACGCCTACGGCCCCCACGGCGTTCGTCAGGGGCGTGGCGCCAGGACCTCCAAGGTGCCGGTCTCGGTGTCGTAGCTGCGCAGGGTGGTGAGCCGGGCCGACAGCGGTGGCGCCGGCAGCAGTTCGGGGACCCTCCGGCCGGCGAAGGCACCGGCCCGCCGGGTCCGGCCGAGGGTGATGTGCGGGCTCCAGCTCCCCGGTGCGTGGAAGGGGTTGAGGGTCTGGGGCGGGCTGTCCGAGGCCACCGCCTCCCACACCCGGCGGTGCAGACCGGCCAGCACGGAGTCGTGGTCTAGCGCCCAGGCCAGCACGGAGGTGGGCCGCTCGAAACGGACCACGCCGGTGAAGTGCACCGGCAGCGGCAGGGTGGCAGCCGCCTCGGCGAGCTCCCAGCGAATCGGGGCGGTCAGCTCCGGGCAGGCGGCCAGGGTCAGGTGCGGGCTGTTCGTCGGTGAGCGGTGGCGCGCCTGACTGGGCAGCCCCGCATCCGCCAGCCGCCGCCAGGCCTCCCGGACCGCCAGTTCTGCCGTCTCGTCCAACAGAAGCTCAACCGTGCGCACCACCGCAGCCTACCGACGACTACCCGCGGATTGCACCGCCCGCCCGCCGGTCCGGGACGGCCCGGCAGGTAGTGCACGACGCCTGCGGTGAGCCGGCCTGCAGCCTGCGGGCAGGGGGCAGGGCGAGAAATGGACGGCTCGGCTTCTTCCGTCAAGGTCCGTGGAGGCACCGTTGACGGAAGGGAGGGGTGGCCCTACTCCCCCGTCCGCTCGGCGCACGCCGCCCGGATCTCTTCCAGCAGTTCCGGGTAGTGCTCGCCATAGGTGTTCAGGGCGTGCCACACCGCGTCCAGTGCCGCCTTGAGCGGGACGGGCTCGGCCGCGGCGAGTATGGCGGGAAGGGCGAAGTGCGGCTGCGAGATCCGCGAGAGTTCACGCGGGGGACCGGAGGCGTGGACCACCACGGCGGCATCGTGTCCCGTGCCTGCGGCCGGTGTCGTGCTCCGGTCGGCGGGTGGCATCGGTGCGAGCGTGCCCAGTACCCGGCCGAGGCCCGGCCGGCTCGGTGCGTCCTGGCCCGACTCCACGGCCGAGACCCACCTTCTCTTCCTTCCGGCCATCGCCGCCGTCGGAGGGACCTGCTGCAGCAGCGGTCGGCCCGCAGGGGTCGGCGGCCGGTACGGCGCTCGCTCCGGAGGTATCGCCTCGAGCACTGACCGGTCCGGTACGCGCGGATCGCAGCGAAGGGTCTCCCACATCCGGGCCGTGTCGTCGAACGGCGGCGGCAGCGGACGCTCTTGCACCAACGCGGTGAGCGCCTCGGCGACCCACGGCACATCGGTCAGGCCCGCCGCTTCGCAGGCCCGCCGCGCGGTCAGCAGCGCCACCGCACGCTGGACGCCGGGTCCCGCCGCGTCGAGGGCGTGCACCAGGTCGCTGTCGAAGCGGAGCAGCCCGAGGACATTGCTCTCACGGACATCGCGCAGTGCCCGGCTCGGCAGCCGTCCGCCCCACTGCCAGCGCTCGTGGTGCACTCGCTGCTCCTCAGCGGCCCGCTCCTGCGCCTGGCGGGCCTGGCGTTCGGACTCGGCGCGCTGCTCGGGTGTGGGCGGTGGCGGAAGTTGGCTGGCGTAGCGGTGCCAGTACGCGGCGTTTTGGGAGGTCCGGCGGATCACCCGGTCCGGGCGGGGCGGCGCGGGCCAGAACTGCAGGAGGTAGCTGTCCGCCTGCGGCTCCCCGGTCACTCGGGTGTCGAGTTCCCGTCCCCGGTCCATTCCCCGGGCGCAGTACCGCACCCGGTAATCGGTCCGGGTGAGATCCAGGTCCCAAACGGCCTCGCCCGCCCACTGCACCAGGCTGGTGCGTTCCGACACCGGCCGGAAGGACACCTCCACCACCTCCTCCCAGTCCGGGTCCACTGCCGGGGGTACGTCGTGGACTTCCACGACGAAGCCGACATTGCCCGTGTGCAGTCCGGTGTGCAGCCAGAGCGCGCCCGGGACCGCGGCTCCGCACAACCCGCCGCTCTGGCCCGCGAACGCCTCCGGGAGACCCGGCGTCGTACCGTCCGGATCGCTCTCGGCGTAGATCTGACCGTAGTGAACGTGCACCTCGCCCGTGACCGGCCTGCGCACAGCACCCCCTCGTCCAGGACGGCCTCGGAAATCCCCGTCGGACGGGCCGTCACCTGCACCGCATCATGCTGCACACCACTGACAACAGGGCCGACGACGCCGCGAGACCGGCAGTGACGCCGGCCGAGGACGGGCCGTCGGCCGGACATGTCGCGCACCGGCACGGTGGTGTTCCGGCCCGGCTCGCGCACGGCGACGACGGCTGCGGCCGGGGCAGCGTGGACGGCCGCCTCCGGCGCTCACCGAACCACGTGGGCGACCGTCCGGCGGGCTGAGGCGGGCCGGACGGGGCATCCGCAATCGCATCATGAACAGCCCATCCACCGGGAGCCACCGGTGACCCGACACCTCACCGTCGCCCGCGCCTGCCGCGCCCTCGCCCTCGCCGAGCTGGCCGCCGCGGGCTGGCTCCTCGTCCACCACGAGTGGCTGCTGGGCATCCTCGTCGTGTGAGCCGCGCCCAGCCTGCTCGCCGCCGACGCCGCGTGCCGGTGCGCGCACCACCGCGCCCGGGGCGAGGCACGGCGCGCGGCACGGCTGGAGGCCGGCGACCCCCCTCCAGTGCACAAGCTACTGAGCCCTTTCCAACTTGCAGCAGCGAGCCGGTTGGGCTGACAACGTGGTGAAGCCCCTGGTAGATGAGAGCGCAGCCGAGGATGAGGAACGCTTCATGGATGTCATCGCGTCTCTCCCAGCGGATCCGAATTCGGCGGAACCAGTGCAAGTGGGCGAATGCGCGTTCGACCACCCACCGTTGAGCCCCCAGGCCGAAACCGTGCGCGGTGCCGCGGCGGGCGATCAGCGGCTTCACACCGAGATGCCAAACGAGTCCTCAGCGGCGCTGGCAGCAGAGCTTCTGGCGTACCGGGCGGAGAACTCTGCTTGGGCTGCGGATTCTAGCACTGGCCCCTGCATCATCTATTCGCACAGCTACGGCAAGCAATGCGGCGTCGGCCGTATCCACTCCCTGATCATGCAGCAGTCCCTTCAGCGAAGGGGGACAGGTGTTTGGCGACGAGGTCCTGGCCACCGCCATCCTCGACCGACTCCTGCACCACTGCGACGTCATCTCCATCAACGGCCCCAGCTACCGCCTCAAGAACCGGCTCGCCGCCATCGAACGAGACCGGGACGCCGCTGCCTGAGCCACCACTGCTTGCGATCCGTCATCCAAAGTAAAGATCAACGTTCTTCCGGATGCAGACACGCAGCACGACTGAAAGCCGCTGAATGTCCTCGATGTGTCTCTCCACGCCTGAATCGCGACTTCCCAATGTCCACTGCCCCAAGATCGCCTCCAGCCTGGGGAGAAACGCGGCGCAATCCTGGGGAGCCAAGTCCTTGCCGTGGTCGTCTGGATGATTGAGGAACGGCTCGAGCTCGGTTGAGACCTCCGCCCATGGCCGGTCTCCTCCGAAGCCGACCATCTCGCCGAGGTCGAAGCCTTCCGCGTGGGCCAGACGCCGGCGGAACTGATCGAAGCCCCCATACGAGAAGCAAGCATCCGGCCCATCGAGATCGCCGTCACCAGGGAACAGACACAGCCCCATGGCACCCCTTCTTCCTGGATGCACATGGTCGGTGCCCCCGTTGCCGACGGCAACGGGATATCTGACGTCCTTCCGTCCTGCCCTCCACCTCGCCTCGCGTGGTGCACGTATCTTCGTACTTCGTGGAGCACTCAACGAAGTACGCCGACACCGCGAGCTGTGCGTAGGTGTCACCGCACCGCAGGTGGGCCAGGGCCGGCAGAGCCTGTCGCGCTGCGAGAAGCCGCCGCCACCGCGTGCCGATCTCCCTCCGTCTGGCTGTCAGTTGCCCGGCCAGGAACCGCAGGGTGCGGGTGGACAGATCGATCGACGACGGATAGACAAGCACACGAAGCTCCTGGCGGACACGGGTGATCTTGGTCGAGAACCCATCTACCAGGAGCTTCGCCGTCACGCAGGAGCGTCCAACTCGCGCTCAGCACACAGGCCAACGCGTTCAAGACCCCAGCGATCCTCTCTCGGTGCCCGGCCGTCGGCTCAGGCAGTCGGCCGTGATGGCCAGCGGCAGGAGCAGGCCCACCGCGAGCAGCCCCACGAGCGCGGCCAGGCAGACCGTAGCTCCCAGCAGTCCGACCAGGACGGTGACCAACGGCCACTCCTCGGCCGGTGACCACAGGGGTATGCAGAGAAGCCCGCGTGCGGCGGCGAGGGATGCTCCGCACACGTGCGCGGCCTGGCGGCCATGGCGAGGTGGGGCAGTCCGCGCCGGAGGAGGGGGCCGGTCGCGCGCAGTAGCAGGGAGATGACGGTGCTCAGCACCCAGGTCACCGGTCCACTCCGGGTGCAACGGAACCTGCGGCAAGGACCTGGGCATGAGCCTCGTCATGGGCGGTGGCCGCCGCCGGGGCGGGGCCTTCTGGGACGGCGGGGCGGGCCATCGCCTCCTGCAGGCGGGCGCGGATGTGCTACTCGTCGAGGGGAACACTGGTAGCCCGGTGTGCTCCAGCGCGTCGCGGGCACGGGTCAGCAGGTCGGTCTCGGCGCCGGTGGTGGCGCGCCGGCGGGCGGGCACCGGCTGCTGGAGCTGGCCGTCCAGCGCCTCTCCAGGGTGTCGTACATCATGCCGCCGGTTCGTGCGACAGCGATCCAGCGCGGCGAAGGTGCCCGGGTTCCAGTGGTCGTAGAGCGAGGCCGGTCCCGGTCGGGGCTCGGTGGCTGCATGCACCGAGCCCCGACCGGGGGCATCGGGTGGGGGCTCTAGGTGTTGCCGCCTCGGTTGAGCCAGGCCCGGACGGATCCGCCGTCGTAGACGACGACGTAGTCGGCCTTGCCGTCGCCGCTGACGTCGCGGAACGTGGACTTGTCACCGGGGTATCCGGTCTCTTTGACGAAGTCGCGGTGCTCGGTGAAGCCGCCGTTGCCCCGGCCGCCCTCGTTAATGTAGGCGTGGACGTTGCCGCGCCCTCCGACCATGAGGTAGTCGGCCTTGCCGTCGCCGTTGACGTCCGCGAGGCGGAGCTTGTCACGTGAGCCGTAGAAGACGCCGGGTGCCCAGTTCAGGTGCTCCTCCCACTTCCAGTAGCCGGTGTCCGATTCCACGTTGTAGTAGGCGTGCACGGAGCCGTCCCTGCCGACCCTGAGGTAGTCGTCGCGGCCGTCACCGTTGACATCGGCGAACCGGACGGCGTCCTGCTCGACGTGGTCAAGGTTCAGGCCCATCGGCCCTCCACTGCCTTCCCACCAGATCGCGCTTCCATTGCTGGTGCTCTTGAGGCCCTGGTTCAGGATGCTCAGCACTGCCTTGTCGGTGTCCGAGGCCGGGATCAGGACGATGTCGTCCAAGCCGTCTCCGTTGACATCGGCGAAGTCGAGTTTCCGGCCCGGGAACCACGCGCTGTCGAGGGCGCCGTGGACATCGGTGTCCACTTGCTTCCATACCGGGGAGCCGGGCTTGTCGCTCGGGCGGTTCAGGGCGATGCGCAGGGTGCGGTTCTTCTGGTCGACGCGTACGTAGTCGTCGCGACCGTCGCCGTCGAAGTCCGCGAGGTCGGTGCGGCCCGAGGGATAGGTCATGCCGGGAGCGACGACACCCAGCGAGCGCCAGCCCGGTCCGGCCTTGCTCTCGTCCGTGTCGCCGCATTCGCCGCCGCCCCCCGGGACGGGCTTCTTGATCCACCCTTGATTCTCGGCGAGCAGCAACGCGTCGTGGAACTTGTCGGCGATCTTTCGGTAGCCCTCGTCGTGAGGGTGCGAGCCGTCGACGTCCGCGGTGGTCAGGTCGCCCAGGTTGACGAGCCGGACGTGCTTGCCCTGCCGTTGGCGGTCCTGGACGATGCGGGGCAGTTCGGCGTTGTACCGGTCGATCTTGTCCTGCATGCCCGCCTTGGTGGAGGGAGGCAACGTGGCCACCATGATCGCGGCTTCCGGTGCATCGTTCAGGATCTGGTCGATCAGGTCGCCCAGCCGTTCCGGCGCAGTTCCGAGCTGGTGGTTCTGGTTCATGTCGTTGGTCCCGGCGAGCAAGGTGACCACATTGGGCCGGTGCACCTTGACTGAGCACTTCGCCCGGTCCGCGATCTCGTCGATCCGGTCACCCGGGACGCCCTCGTGGTCGCGGTCTTCCATGTTCCCGGAGCGCTGGGAGCCGACCATGTCGATGTCGCGCTTCCTGTAGCTACCTGTGTCGTCGGCCCAGTTGGACCACAGGAGATGGTTCTTCACGTCGCTGCGGTATCCGTCGTCCTGGCTGTGGTTGACCCCATGGGTGATGGAGTCACCCATGGCCATGAGGTCCATGTCCTCGGGCCAGTGGGGTTCGTAGGGCTGGTCGGGGCCCGCCTGCACCGGCCAGTGATCGGAGACCCCCGGGTCCAGGCGTTGCATCATGACGTGGGGTTGGTACTGGTCGCTGACGAAGTAGTCCAGCTCGCGCGGCGGGTCACCGCGGTGGGTCGGCAGACCGGTGGTGTGAGTCCACGCCACCTCCGGGAAGTCCCGCCGGTTCTCGAGTACTTGCGGGGTGGTGTTGAAGTCGCCCCCCACCGTCCACTCGAAGTGGTCGTTCCAGGACTGGACAGTGCGGTCGATCGCGTCGAGCATGGTCGCGGAGTCGCCGCCGCCACCGGACAGGCCGTGGAAGGTGAAGTACCAGTGGTTGTCGAAACGCACGCCCAGGGCACGGCGGCCGGCGTTGACGGGGTTGTCGACCACCCGGACCTCGTCCGGCGTACTGCGGGTGATGATGGAGACGTTCACCCGGCCGCCGCTGCCGGTCCCGCCGTTGGAATCCGTCTGCAGGAAGAACACCTCGTACGGTGTGCCCCTGTCCGAACCCTCCGGGTTCCACAGGCTGTTCTGGTACCGGTGCCCGTCCACCGTCGTATACGTGGTCGAGCTGAGGCGGTGGCCCGCGTCGTCACGCATGCTCGACGGCGGACCGGCGCCGGTCTCCTGCAACAGCAGGACCGATGCCTGTTGCAAGTAGTTCTGCACGTGCCGCCACTTGACACCGGACTCGCCACCCAGGCTCTCGCCCTGCATATTCCAGGTGATGGTCGTCCGCTCATCCAGGCCTTCGGCACGCGCGGGCTTCGACGTGAGAACGACCATGGTCAGCGACGTGGCCAACGCGAGGGCCACGGTCAGTAGTACCCGCCATGTCGTGCGGTCGTGCATGTGAGATCTCATACCTGATTAGAGGGCACAGGCGCCACATCAGTGTCAACAAAACGCGCCCCTCAGAGAGCATTTCAAGCCACCGCGCCATCCTCATGGCCCTTGACCCTGGATGTTGAGCACACGAGACACTGGATCCTGAGGATCTGAGAACGGACATCTCGCGGTCATGAAGAACTATCCGCCGGAGTTCAAGGCGGATGCGGTCGCGCTGGACGAAGCGCGGCCGGAAGCGACGATCAGGTCGGTCGCAGCCGATCTGGGGATCAACCCGGAGACGCTGCGGAACTGGGTTCGGGGAGCCGGGGTGAGCCGTCCCCGAGGACGGCGGACGCGGGAACCAGCCCTGCCGCCGGCGCCGCCGGAGGCGGAGAACGCCGCCTTGCGGAAGAAGGTCCGTGAGCTGGAGGAGGAACGGGAGATCCTGCACAAAGCGGCGCAGTATTTCGCCGGGAAGACGCGCTGGTGAACCGCTTCCAGTGTGTCGCCGACCTCCGGCGCCGCTAGCTAACTTGACTCTGTCGGGGATCTTGGAGTTGCCGAGGTCAGGTGCCCAGGGTGCGCCAGGATCTTGGCCTGAAGATCTCGCACCGGTCGAGGTAGCTCTGGAAGGCGGTCGGTCGTCGGGAAGGGAGTGCTTCCCCGGCCGGTGGGAGACCGCTGAGGCGCTCGATGTTGATGGCGATGGCCGTCAGGACGTGCTGGACGTGGGCTTTGCTCTGCCCTCGGTAGCGACAGCGGCGCATGCCGTGTCCGTGGGCGAACTCATTGACCGTGCCCTCCACTCCGGAGCGGACCGCATAGCGGGCCTTCCACTCGGGCGTCTGCTGCTCGGCACGGACATGGAGTTGCAGGTCGCGGAGCTCGCGCGGGGGAAAGCCCACGGTGCGGGCGCTGTCGGCCGTGCTGGTGCACTGGGCGCGAGCCGGGCAGGGACGGCACTGGCTCTTGGTGAATCGTGCCACGATCAGCGGGGCAGCGGTGGGCGAGGATGTCGGGTAGGGGCCGTGCCAGCCCGCGCTGACCTGGCCCTGGGGACAGGTGACCTGCCGAAGGTCGAAGTCGATGTGGAAGTCGTCCCGGGCGAAGCCCTCGCCTCGACGGTGCTGGAGTGTGGGGTTGCTCTTCAGCGGTCCGAAGACGGTGACCTGGTGTTCACGCGCGGCTTGTTCCAGATGAGGCAGGGAGGTGTAGCCGGCGTCGACCAGGTGCTCGGCGGGCAGCAGCCCGCGGCGGGACAGGCGGGCGTGGATGCCAGGCAGGACCTGGCTGTCGTGGGTGGTGGACGCGGTGGTGGCCACGTCCGTGATCACATTGGGGGTGTCGGACGCACAGGTCTCGGTCAGATGGGCGGCGAACCCCTTCCAGCTGATGATGTGTCCGTGCCGTGCGTAGCGGGCCGAGGTGTCGTAGGGCGAGACGATAGCCCGGGACGAGGGTGGCAGCCCGGCCCCGCCTTCCTTCTCGGCGGTGCGCCAGCACAGGTGTCCTGCGGCGTCACGGTGGTAGTTCTGCACCATGATCTGGCGCAGGGCCTGGACACGGGGGCCGGACGCGCGGCCTGCTGCGTGCCGGTAGAGGTGCTTCAGAAGCCGGACGGCGTCGTTCCCGGTGGTGAGGATCCTGGTCTTGGGCTTGGTGGGGTTCTTGCCCAGACGGACCGGCCGGCCGTAGCGGAGCCCCCAGTCCTCATCGATGAGCCCGTCGAGCAGGTGAGGGGAGGTGCCGGCGACTTCTTCGAGGGCGGCGCGGACCGCCTCGGTGATCAGCTCCAGGCGGGTCAGGTCACGCACCGCCGCCAGCACGTGGGTGGAGTCGGTGCGCTGCGTGGTGCGCTCGCGCACCAGTCCGGCCTCCTTGAGGCGGGACAGTGCGAGGTCGAGGAGGCGGTCGGCACGGCCGTCCCCGGTGAGACGGTCGCGGAAGTCGGCCAGCACACTGTGGTGGAAGCCGGAATCATCCAGCTCCATGGCCATCGCGTACTTGAAGTCGATGCGGCAGCGGACCGCCTCGGCGGCCTGCCGGTCCGACAGGCCAAGCAGGAACTGCAGTACACAGACGGTGGCCAATTGAGCAGGCGAAAGCCCTGGACGTCCGTCCCTGGGGTACCAGTCGGCGAAGTCCTCGTCGCACCACAGCCCGTCCAGCCGGTCACGCACCCATATCGCCGTCGTACCACCCGGGTTGCTCGCCCGCGCGATTTGCGCGGTCAGAGGCGGAACGTGCTCACCGGAACGGGGGCGCAGGGACAACGGGCACCTCGACAGCTTCATCGGACGACGGAACTACCCGAGCATGCCCGTCGACCATGCTGCCGCACTGGGAAACTCCAAGATCCCCGACAGAGTCAAGCTAAGGGCTGTCCCGTAATTCCCGGCGGGCGTGCGACGACAGCTACGGCACCTCGCCGCGTTGTCGGAACGTCCCCATACATCCAGTATGCGGACGCCCCTCCGCCTTGCGATGCCCCGCATCCGACGCCGCACGCTGATCCACCGGGAAGTGCGGGACAGCCCTTAGGTGCGGGGTCTATCAGTCCGGCGACTGCTGTGACCGGGCTCGGCCGCGGCGCCCCGAGGGAGCTCCGCAGGCCCAGGGTGGTCGGCAAATCGCCGGCGTCCGGCAGCCGCGGGCCGGGCCGGGGCAGCCGATCACCTTCCGCCCGATCGCTACACACCCGGTGAGCCGCCGGCCGCGCGGCGCGCAGGCGGTCAGGGCGCGGAAGGCGTAGGCGTAGAGGGTGCACCTCCCACCGCCGGTCGAGCCGATGCTGGCCCGCTCCGTGACGGCTCTGCCGTCCTCCAGGGCAAGGCTGGTGCTGTTCGGGCAGAAGGCGGACGGATTCCGCGTCCGGGTGTTCCCCGGCCCCAAGCCGTACTTCCAGTCCAGGCGCGGCGCCGATCTCGGACCGGCCTTCCCGGAGATCACCCAGACCGCGGCCACGCTCGGCGTCGAGGCAGTCGTCGACGCCGAACTGGTGGTCTGGAACACCAGCAGACTGAACTTCACCCCACTGCAGCACCGGGCCCGGCTCCGCGACGTCAAAGCCGAGCGCGCCGCCCGGAAGCAGCCTGCTCACCTGACAACTGGAGTACACACGGGTTCGTAGATGATCTCTGCGTGGGATCTGTTGCATGTCAGCAGGTCCGAGAACTGTGTTGGACGTATCTCCTGCTCGCACAAGAACGCCTCGCGCTGCCGCTGGTCGCGCCGAAGATGGTGCCCTCGACGTTCCGGCGGGCGCTGCGCCCGGCAGACCGCCGGCCCGATACGCCTGGTGCACCTGTTCGGCATCCATCCCGGCACCGCCGTCCGCTACGTCCACACCGCGCACCCCGACAGGCGCTGCCCCGGATCCGCTGAGCCGGGCAGCGCTGTCCAGCCCGTTTGCAGCCCATGCCCTGACCGGCTTTCACATGGCCGGGTGCGCGCAGGCTGGCTTCCTCACGACACGACCCAGCGCGAGGGCTGGGACTTCCTCATGGAGATGGGCCCCTACTTCGCTGCCCGCCCCGGCCTCCAGCCAGGAAGGCGTGGGCAGCAAGGGCCGCACCGCCACCCATTCCGCGTCCGTCATGTCCTGGATGGGGTCGCACCCCCGAGCTACCAAGAGGCTCTGCCTTCATACACGTACCGCCGGAAGACCACCCGACCAGGAACCCTGTCAGACCCGCACGTTCCAAGATCGTTTGAGATGCGGCTATTTACGGCTTGGCCGGGTCAGGCAACGGAATCTTCCGGGCGCAGTGGGACCAGGCGACCAGCACCATCAGGGCAGCGGCTGTGCCAGCGAGCGTCATGACCATGGATGGGGAGGAGTGGTCAACCACGACGCCTCCGACCAGCGCCCCGATGGAAATGGTGGCCTGGAACGAGGCCGTGAAGAGCACGGAAGAGGCCTCGGGTGAATCGGGTGAGGCCTTGGCGAACCAGGTCTGCGAGCAGACAGGCACGGCACCGTAGGCAACGCCCCACAAAACCAGCAGGGCCACGGCGCCGAGATCATCCTTGCCAAGCACCGGGAGCAGCACAGTCGCGCCGGCGATCATCAGGGCGGCGGCTGCGAAGGTGCCCATCGGATACCGCGCCACAGCCGATCCGCCCAGGAAGTTCCCGGCAATTCCTGCAATTCCGTACACGAGCAGATAGACCGTGATGAGCCCGGCGCTCACATGAGTCACCTGCTCCAGGAAGGGAGTGATATAGGTGTAGGCACCGAAGTGGGAGAGCACCACAAGGAACGTCATCACCAAGGCAAACCGAGTATTGACACTCCTGAGCATGCCCGTGAGCGCACTCAGACGAGTCGGCTCATCGGTCGGCAGCGGCGGGACCACCAGGAGCAACATGGCGAAGACACAGAGGGTCAGAATCCCCATGATAAGAAACGCGGTACGCCACCCCGCAACGTCTCCGGTGAGCGTACCCAGCGGAACTCCGAGCACGGACCCGAGAGGCACCGCGGAGAAGATCACGGCGGTTGCCCGGCCCACCGATTCGGCAGGAACCAGCCGGCTTGCCAGCCCCGCGCCGATGGACCAGAAACCACCGATGGTGACCCCGACCAATACACGTGAGACCAGGACCAGCCAGTAGCTCGGCGCAGCCGCGGCCAGGAAATTCGCCAATGCCAGCAACAGAATAAACGTAGCCAGCATGAGCCGACGATCGATGCGCCCCGTGGCGACAGTTACCACGGGCGCCGATGCCGCGGCCAGAAAACCAGGCATGGTCATCATCAGACCAGCCATTCCATCGGAGATTGCGAAACTCGAGCCAATCGAAGTCAAGAGGCCGATCGGCAGGATCTCGGTGGTGATGATCGAGAAGATCCCCAACATCACCGAAATCACCGCCAGCCACGATACCAATGGTGATCGAGCCGGCAATGAAGGCGAGTCGATGGAAGTGGTGGTTGCTGTGGACATGAATCCCGTCCCGTGTTGGGCATCACATGAAGTGTGACACTATTTCAGCAGGGACAGGAGCCACCTTCTGGCAGTTTCGCGACGTCAACAACGGCTTCCGCGTCCGACACGTCCGAGGGATACCGGCGTTCCGGGTTCGGACGGTCGGCCGCGTTGCCGTACACATGCGCCAATCACACGATGGAGCTGCCGAGTTGAACTGAACGGGCTGGACGCGTACAACAACGACACCAGGGCCTCCCGGCACTGCTCGGTTGGATTCGCATCCCCGAGCTACCGAACAACCCTGCCTTCATGCGCGCACAACGGGAAGATCACCCCGGCGGGAAACCTGTTCGACCCGCACGTTCCACGATGGTTGAGATACGGCTTCTCACGCCACCGTCCCTCTGATCCGCATGACCGGCTGCCACCTGCCCGGCCTGGACGCCGAAAACCTGTGCGTCCACGCAGACCTCGCCCTGGAGCACGGATTTACCGCCCACGGAGAAGTCAAAGTGGCCCGTGCTCGGGTGGGCGGCGTGCTGTCTCTGGCTGGGGCCCGCCTCGACAACCCCGGCGCGACCGCGCTGGACACGCCGCACGGCTCACCGTCGATCACCACATGCCCTGTCATGAGGTCAGAGGTCGTGGGTGGGCGTTGCTGTCGTGGGGCTTCATCTCATGGCGGCTGGTGCTGTGAGTTCTGATGCGATGCGTTGGGCCGGGCCGGTGTGAACGGATCGGCCCCGACAGCGGCCAGGGTAGCGGCGAGCTGACCCCACGCCTCCCTGGTACGGAACCAGTCCTGAGCTGCGGCCAGCAGGGCAACAGCCCGCCGGCCGGCCGCCACGGCCTCCTGGGAACGATTCAGCGCTCGGTACCCGGCACCGAAGCCGCCTGAAACAACCTGTTCGCAAATACGTGGCGGTGATGTAATCGTCGACGGCTTTGCCGGGTCACGGGGGCCCGGCAGCCTGGGGGGAATCTCTCCCGGGTCGGCACAGTGACGCGCGCCTGTGGAAGGCGGGCGCGCTCTCCGTCCTGTGACAGCGAGAGTGAACAAGGGGAATGAAAAGCCGCATGAAGATACCTATCGGCATAATATGCACCGCTGTCGTGTGCGCCTTGCTCGGTCTGCAGACGGGTCCAGGCAACGCAAGTGCCATGGCGGACAGGGGGTTCGCGTCGGCCGTCGCGTCCACCACCACCGATGCCGGCGCCAGTGTCGCGACCGCACCACAGGTGCCCTTTGTCAGCTCCGTCTCCGCCCAGGCCGAGGACGGAACGCGAGCAGCGAACGTACGGGCCGACGGCTCCGCTCCCCGTCACGATTACGACGGTGACGGCCGAAGCGACATGGTCGCCTGGTACGACTACGCCGACGGCCACGATGCCATGCAGACCTTCGTCGCCGGTCCGGACGGCGGTTTCCTCGCTCCCCGCGTGGGCTGGGAGACCGGCGCGGGGAACTTCTGGGCCGAGCACATGAAGCGCGTGACCGGTGACTTCAACGGGGACGGGACGGGGGACGTCGCGGCCTTCTACGGTTACGACGACGGACGGGTCACCCTCTTCACCTGGCTCGGCAAGGGCAACGGCACCTTCGCCACCCATTTCTCCTCCTGGGCGGTGGCACCTGGCAACTGGACCTTTGACGCCATCAACGCCCAGGCCGGTGACTTCAACGGTGACGGCCGGGACGACGTCGCCGCCTGGTACGACTACCGGAACGGCGACGACAAACTCTTCACGTTCCTCTCCGATCCCGGCGGCGGCTTCTCCAGCCCCTTCTCCTCCTTCGCGCGCACCGACGCCGAAGGATGGGAGGTCGAGCGCATGAAGTTCGCCACCGGTGACTTTAACGGTGACGGCCGGGACGACATCGGTGTCCTGGACAGTTACACCGCCGGAACCGTCAGGCTGATGGCCTTCGCCGCGAAGGCCGACGGCGGGTTCGGTGAGCCTGTACGCGGCTGGGAGTCCAGCGGCTGGCAGTTCGACCGGGTGAGCGTGCACGCCGGTGACTTCGACGGCAACGGCCGCGACGAATTCGCCGCGTGGTACGACTACGCCGACGGGCACGACGCCCTGATCGGCTTCGACCTCGACGACGCCGGGAGGTTCGGCAACCGGCGCGAGCTCATGAACGCGCCGGAGGGCTGGTACGAGCGGTACCAGATGTATCTCGTGACCGGCGACTACAACGGTGACGGCCGCGACGACCTGGCCACCTACTACGGGTACAGCGACGGCCGGGCGAAGACCATCACCTTCACCGCCAAGACCGACGGCACCCTCGATGCCCCCCTGCACAGCTGGAACGTCGACAACGGCTGGACCTTCGCCAGGGTCCACATGGTGGAGCGTTACAACAGCTCCCCGCCCCTCTGCCCCACGGTCTACGGGCACGGCGGCTACCCCACCGGGGACAACGCCTGGGAGCGGGACCAGGTTCGCCAGCCGAACCACCCCGCGGGGCTCGCGCAACAGAAGAGCTGGGGAGCGCGCGGTGTGGAGGCTGACCTCCAGCTCACCAAGGATGGCACCAAGGGCGTAATGTGGCACAACAGTACGACCAGAGGGCTCACGGGTCCCAAGGCCAGCATCACGGACATCTGGTGGGCTACCGGCGCCGATCAGCTCAAGGGCCGCACGATCGACCACGGTCCGTACGCCGGCGAGACCGTGTACACCTTCCGTGAATGGCTCGACAGCGCCAAGCAGCAGAATATGGCCGCGTTCGTCGAGCTCAAGCGTGAGGCGAGGCAGTCGCTGCTCAACGACGACGCGTCCATCCGCGAGACCGCATGGAACGAGGTCATCGCACCCATCGCGGAGCGTGCCGCTACGCAGAAGATCATGATCTACGGGAGTGTGGACGCGGACGACCTGCGAGCCGAGCTGAAGAAGCGCATGGAAGCGGCCGGTCTCGGCGGCACACTCACGAACTACCCGCGTTGGGTCGACAAGTTCGGCTGGGAGGAGCCCGCCCCGGCGGCTTCCGGCAACTACGGCCAGTGGCAGGAGAAGCTCAACCAGTACGGCTCCCCGGTCACTTCGGTACCGATGGTCACCACATGGCCGAAGGAGTTCAGGTCCTGGATGACCGGAAAGTGCCGCTGACCCCCAGACGAGCGCGTGGGCGGCAGACACTGCCGCCCACGCGTGTCGAACGCGGCTACCTGGTGGAACGGCCGCAGACGACCGCAGCATGCATCATGAACAGGGTGGCGGACCTGCCTCGAAGTTCGAGATCATCCGATCATGTCGGATGACACGCCAGAACAGGGCCTCCCAGCCGTCTTTGGGTTCCGGCCTTATCGGGGCGACGAGGACCACGGCCCCATGGCCGCGGTGCGGCTGGGATGTGTCGAACGGGACCGGGTCGACGCCCGTTCGGTTGTGAAAGGGCTCCCGACAGCGGTCGGGATCGCCGAGGCATCTGCCAAGCTGGACGAGCCGTCATAGAACCAGGTCCTGGTGGTGCGCGACGGGAGCGTCGTCGGTTACTCCACGATCCGGTGGTGGCAGGAGCGGAACGATACGTGGCTGTACCTGCATCGCGGTTACCTCTTGCCCGAGCATCGCGACCGGGGCATCGGATCAGCCATGCTGAGTTGGGCCGAAGAGCGGATCCGTCAGCTCGTCGAAAAACATGGCACGGCGCGGACTGCAGTGATCGGTGCGAACCCCATGGTCTCCGAGCAGGACGCCACGGCGCTTCTGCTCGCAGTCGGCTACCGACGTGTCTTCAGTCTGGTCGAGCTAGAGCTGGGCGATCTGCAGCAGTTGCCCGAGCCGGGCAGCGAACTCCCGGCCGGTATAAGGACGGGGCCGATCGGGACCAGCCACTACCGTGCGGCCTGGAGGACGGTCGTCGATTCGTATGCGGACACCGGTTTCACTCGGAAATGGTCCTTCCAGGACTTTGTCGACACCGCCGACCCGGCATGTTGAAGGGCTGCCTGGAACGGGCAGAACATACTCGGCGTGGCCCTCTGCTCCATCCGCCGTCACGACCACACCGTGGGCGAGGTGGAAGAGCTGAGTGTCCGAAAGGACCAACGACGCCTCGGAATCGGGCGGATCCTGCTGCGGGACGGGCTGCGAAGCCTACGCGAGCAGGGTGCAACGACTGCCAGGCTGTACACGGGCACGGCAAATCCGCACCGGTCCTACGATCTTTACGAGAGCGTGGGGTTCCGGAGACAAAACGAGTATGTCCGTTACCGCAAGCCGCTCGCTTGATCGACCGGTCATTGGACTGTCCGGTCGGTCCACAGAATTTGACTATTCCTCCGATCAGAGGGTGTGCCGTACGAAGGGAGAGTTCCACGGCTCGACCTGTCCGCTCGACAGACGGCATCCCTGCGCCATGGGCCACCGACCGCTGCCTCCGCGACCTCACGGGGAGGAGGAGTATCCGCTGGAGGCGACCCGTTGTCGGGTGAGGTGGGTGAAAGCCCGGGCGGCAGCGCTTTGGTAGGAGCCCGAGCGGCAGAGCAGAGTAACAGTGCGCTCGGGCAGGGGCGGGTCGAGGGGGACGGCACGCAGATGCGGGTGATCCTGGGCGATGGCCTCGGGCAGCACAGATGCCAGAGGGGTGCGCTGGATCATTTCGGCGACTGCATTGACCGAGTTGGCTTCCAGCGCGATGCGCGGTGTGGTGCGGTGCTGATCGAAGTAGGTGTCGATGTGCCTGCGGGTGGCAAAGTCGCTGCTGAGCAGGGCCAGGGGGCGGCCTTCCAGTTCTCGCACGGGTAGTGGGTCTGTCCGGTCGGCGTAGGGGTGGTGGGTGCCGACGACGAGGCTGAGGGCTTCGGTGAACAAGTCGTCCGTGGTGATGCCGGGCAGGTGGGCACCGCGAAAGGCGATCCCGAGGTCGAGGTCATCGGCAAGGAGGGCGGACTCGATGCGGTCCTGCGTCATCTCCCTGATGCTCAGGGTGATGTCGGGATGACGGACGTGGAACTGTCCGGTGAGGGGGCCGATGAGGTAGGCGGTGAAGGTGGGGGTGGCCGCCAGGCGCAGACTGCCGCGGGAGAGGTCGGCCACGTCGTGAACGGCGCGTTCAGCAGCGGCGAGTTCCTGAAGGGCGCGACTGGCGTAGTGGACGTAGGTCTCGCCGGCGTCGGTGAGGCGCACGGCACGACCCGTACGGTCAAGGAACTGCGTGCCCATCAGGCGTTCCATCTGTCTGACCTGCTGGGACAGGGTCGGCTGGGAGATGTGCAGGACTTCGGCGGCGCGGGTGAAGCTGCCTTGTTCGGCGACGGCGAGCAGATAGCGCAGATGACGCAGTTCGAAGCCCATGACATCACTATAGATGAGGCCAATAGGTCTTATATTCAGGGCGTCTTGGACTCTATAAGCACAGTTCATGCATGGTGGATTTCGTCAACCCGCACCAGTCGGGCACTGGCCGAAAGGAGTGATCATGCAAGACCTCGCCGAGGGAGTCGCACATTTCCAGCGGGGCGTCTTCCCCGCCCGGGCGGCGCACTTTCAGCACCTGGCCACCACGCACCGGCCCAGCACCCTGTTCATCAGCTGCTCCGACGCCCGCGTCATACCGGAGCTGATCACACAGAGCGAACCGGGCGAGCTGTTCGTCATCCGGACGGCCGGAAACCTGGTGCCCGCCTATACCCCGAACGCTGATGGGATCGCGGCGAGTATCGAGTACGCCGTCGCCGTCCTGGGCGTGTCCGACATCGTCGTCTGCGGTCATTCCGCCTGTGGGGCGATGACCGCCCTGGCGGACGGCCACGACCTCGCCGACCTGCCGGCCGTCGCCCACTGGCTGCGACACGCGGACGCCTCCCTGGCCCGTGCGCCGCACGCGGCCAGTGCCGAGCCCGGCGAGAACAAGGTGAGCGTCCTGGTACGGAACAACGTGATCGCCCAGCTGGCGAACCTGGCAACACACCCCAGCGTCGCCCGGGCACTGGCGGCGAAGACCCTCACGCTGCGCGGCTGGGTCTACGACATCCCCACCGGCGCGGTCGACCAACTCGACCCTGGCACCGGCTCATCCGCCGCCCTCACGGCCTGAGCCGCCCTGCCTCTCTTCCCCAGGCCGCCGTCCGGCGCTCTGGTCCCCCGACCGTTCGAGTTTGCTGTGCCCGCCGTGGAGCGGGCCGGCACATAGGAAGGAACACCTCATGGTGCACGCCCAGTTCGACCCCACTGCCCGCCAGGCTCTGGCTGCCGAAGTCGTCGAGGCGAAGACGCGCAAGGACCTGACCTGGCAGCAGCTCGCCGACGCCAGCGGCCTGTCGGTCGCGTTCACGACCGCCGCGCTGCTGGGTCAGCATCCGCTGCCGGAGGCCGCCGCCAGGGCGGTCGCCGAGCTGCTGGAGCTGGATGAGGAGGCGGCCGTGCTGCTTCAGGCCATCCCGGTCCGCGGATCCATTCCCGGCGGCGTCCCGACCGACCCGACGATCTACCGTTTCTACGAGATCGTCCAGATCTACGGCACCACGCTCAAGGCCCTGGTCCACGAGCAGTTCGGTGACGGCATCATCAGCGCGATCAACTTCAAGCTCGACGTGAAGAAGGTCGCCGACCCCGAGGGCGGCGAGCGCGCGGTGATCACCCTGGACGGCAAGTATCTGCCCACCAAGCCCTTCTGACCCAGCCGTCCGCCGTGCCGGCGACCGCTGCCGATATGGCGCCTGGGCCGGCACGCCGATTCGCTTCGGGCGACCAGGGCCACCATTACAGGGCTCCCCCGCCGCTTCCCGCGCCCCCAGCACGACATGGGGGCGCGGTGAGGCGGCGGGGCCTTGCGCTCTCTTGGGCCACGGGATCAGTCAGAACGGCGTCAGAGTGCGGCGTCCAGTTGGCCGAGGCGGGCGGTGAGCCTGAGGTTTTCGCTGTAGTCGACGGGGCAGGCGATGATGGAGACTCCGGGGTCGTCCAGTGCTGTTCGCAGCGTGGGCAGCAGTTCCTCTGCGTCGGCAATCCGGTATCCCGTGGTTCGAAGCTCTCCGCGTAGCGGACGATGTCGGGATTGCCGAAGGCGGTGGCGTGGTGTTCGCCGAGCGTCAGGTCCATCTTCCACTCGATGAGCCCATAGCCGTTGTCCTCCCAGATCAGCACGGTAAGCGGGATGGCTTCGCGGACGGCAGTTTCGATCTCCTGGGAGTGCATGAGGAACGAACCGTCGCCGACCGCGGCCAGCACCTTGACGTCCGGTGGAGCCAGGGCCACGGCGAGCTCTCCGGGCAGTGCGAAGCCCATTGCGGACAGGCCGTTGGAGATCAGGCAGGTGTTGGGCGCGTAAGGTGCGCCCTGCTCACTGGGTGGCACCCCGGAGAGAACGGAAGCGGGGCTGTGAGTGCAGGCGACGGCGCGCTCAGGCAGCGGTGACCACCTCTGCGTGAGCGGCCCGCAGCAGGGTGCGGGCGGCGTCCTTGGCGTGACGGGCGGGCTCTGGAGTCCCGGAGATGGCCGCTGTGGTCATCGCGCCCTCGGCGAGGAGGACGAGCTGGTCGGTCAGCCACGCGGGCGCGTCTGCGGCGGCCACGAGATCGGCAAGATATCGCCGGAAGGCATCCTTGTGGGCCTTCGCGATGTCGGCCACGGTCTGGGACGTTGCCCCCAGCTCCCCGAAGGAGTTGATGAAGCCGCAGCCGCGGAACCCCTGCTCGCTGAACCAGAGGAACAGCCAGTCGAAGACCGCCAGAATCCGCTGCTCGGGTGAGTCGTAGGTATCCGAGTACTGGGCAAGATCCCGGAGCCACCTTGCGTCCCGCCGCCTCAGGTACGCCTCGACCAGAGTGTCCTTGGAAGGGAAGGTCTGGTACAGGCGCTTGAGGGGCACGCCGGAGGCGGTGCGGATCGCATCCATTCCCACCGACTGAATGCCTCGGCCGTAGAACAGTTCCTCGGCAGCGTCAAGGATCCGCTGCTCGGTCCTCTCGGGTTCCACTTCGCTCACCCATTCTCGAAAACGGTCGTTCTCCTACGGTACAGCCACCATGTCGCACGGCAAATTCCCGGGCGCGGGCCAGCCAGTCGCCGAATGCGCCTGCCCGGATCGAGGCGGGCGTGTTGCCCGCTGCCCACTCAAGCGAGCGCAAGGTCTGCCTGGGCTGCTCAGCCGGTGCGGTGGCGACGCGGAGACCGGCGCGGTCCCGCCGGTGATCCCGTTCCTCGAGTGTCTCGGTCCAGTCCGCCAGGAGTTCGACGATGCCCGCGCCGCGGCCGTGCTCATCAGGGGCACCGGTGCAGCGAGGGTGGGGCGAGGGCGCCGTGGCGCCGGAGTCGGCAACCTCGATATGCACGGCGCGGCCTTCGAACGTGAGGCTCACGATCATGTCGGCCCGTCCGTGCTGGGCCGCGTTCCCCGCAAGCTCGCCGACGATCAGCAGGACGGAGTCCCGATCCTCCGGGACGACGTCCCATCGGGCGAGCAGGGATGCGGCGAAGTGGCGGGCGGCGTGTACCCAGCGCTCCTCGGGCGGGAAGGGCGATCACGCCGTGCCGGTGCATGCCCGTACGGGCATGGGCCAGCGCCGGGGTCACGGAGGCCGGCCGGGGCTGCTCGCCGGACAAGGGCAGCGCCATCGGCGGGGGTCGCATCGCGGTGTGCGAGAGAGTCATGGGATCACCCACCTGAACTTTCCGAGCCATCAACCGGCTCGTGTTCTGCAGCTTCTCTGCCCTCGGCCCTGGAGCGGGCCGGCGTCAGGGCCCAGGCGGCGGTCCTGCGGCACTCGCGGCGACCGAACCGGCAATCCGTCCGGCCAGCGATGACAGTGTTGTGAACCTCCAGCTGAGAACGATCATTCTACTGAATGAGGCCAGCCTACAGAACGGTCGTTCTCCGCGCAGGAGGGATACGCCGAACTTCCGAGAATCCGGAGTAACGCCCACGCTCACCGCAGGTGAGAGGGTCTTCAAGGCTGCGAGGGAATCCTGAGCCCAAAGCCCTCGATGCGCGCGGCTACCCCTGCCGCAGGTACAGCCTCACGCACGAACGGCCGCGCCGTGGATCCGGCGTCGGGCCCGGATCTACGGCGCGGGGGTCGCCACGCCAGCAAGGCCTGCCGGAATGCGAAGGCGGCGGCAGTCACACAGGCGCCGCCCCGGTGGATGACAACGACGCTGCTTCCTACGGATGCCCGGTTCCGAGGCAATCGCGTGGCCCGGCAAGACCGTGGTGAGGGTCGTGCGCTTCACAACTTGGAACTGCGTCGTCACGTTGTCCGCCCCAGCACGACAGGTTTCCGCACAGGGCGGCTGCGAGTGCGGGCCCGGCCGTCGACTCCCTCCGTTCACGGCGGCTTGCCTCGGAAGTGCCGCTCCACCAGCCGAGGCGCGCGATAGCCCGACCGAGGGAGAGCTGCCAGGTCGTGGGTGTCCGGTCTTGCGCGAGAACCTTCGTTCCCGTACCGTCGTTCCTGCCAGAGAGAACGTACGTTCTCGCACGGTGCACCCACGTCGGCGGAACCCACACCCGTCGGCGGCGATACCGCACAGACCCGAAGGAAGCGCCATGACTGACGAAGCACGCCCCCCGTTCCCGCCGTTCAGCCGGGAGACCGCCATCGAGAAGGCCCGCCTGGCGGAAGACGGCTGGAACACCCGCGACCCGCAGAAGGTCGCCCTGGCCTACACCGTGGACTCGCGCTGGAGGAACCGCGCGGAGTTCGCCACCGGCCGTGACGAGATCATCGCCTTCCTCACCCGCAAGTGGAACAAGGAGCTGGAGTACCGGCTCATCAAGGAGCTGTGGGCCTTCGACGGCGACCGCATCGCGGTGCGCTTCGCCTACGAATACCGCGACGATTCGGGCAACTGGTTCCGTGCTTACGGCAACGAGAACTGGGAGTTCGACGCCAACGGCCTGATGCACCACCGCTACGCCGCCATCAACGAACTCCCCATCAAGGAGTCGGAGCGCAAGTTCCACTGGCCCCTCGGACGCCGCCCCGACGACCACCCCGGCCTGAGCGACCTCGGCCTCTGACCGGCCACCAATACAGGGCGGGCTGATCTTGGCGCGTGTATACGGCGACGCGACTTTCCTCGGAATCGTCGCCCGCACCGAGCAGCGCCTGCTCGGTCCCACTCGCTGAGCGGAGACCCCAAACCGGCGTCGGTCAGGCGACCGGTCCGGGTCCGCCCCCCACTTCACAGCACCCGCGGGCGGCTGACCGCTCAGCCCCATGCGGCCTCTGCCTCCGACCAGCCGGCGCCCCCGGCCAGGCGCCTCGCCGCTGCCGTCCTACCGACGCGGCTCACCGTCGCGGCGAAGCCGTCGAGACGCCATGCGTGCCGCCAAATCCCGGCGGCACAGACAAGGAGTAAGACATGCCGTTCGTCACCACGCAAGATGGCACCGAGATCTTCTACAAGGACTGGGGCCCGCGCGACGCCCAGCCCATCATGTTCCACCACGGTTGGCCGCTGTCCTCGGACGACTGGGACGCGCAGATGCTGTACTTCCTCTCCCACGGCTACCGCGTGATCGCCAGCGACCGTCGCGGACACGGGCGTTCCTCCGACATCGGCTCCGGTCACGACATGGATCACTACGCCAGCGACATCGACGCCGTCGTGCAGCACCTGGACCTGCGCAACGTCGTACACATCGGCCACTCCACCGGCGGCGGACAGGTCGCGCGGTACGTGGCGAAGTTCGGCCAGCCCCAGGGCCGCGTCGCGAAGGCGGTACTCGTCGCGGCGGTACCCCCGCTGATGGTGCAGACCGCAGAGCACCCCGACGGTGTTCCCGTCTCGGTCTTCGACGGCTTCCGCGACGCACTGGCGGCCAACCGGGCAGAGTTCTTCCACGCCGTGGCCTCCGGCCCCTTCTACGGGTTCAACCGGGACGGCGTCCCGCTTTCGCAGCAGGTCGTGGACAACTGGTGGCGCCAGGGGATGACGGGAAGCGCCCTTGCCCACTACGAGGGCATCAAGGCGTTCTCGGAAACCGACCAGACCGCAGACCTCAAGGCCATCACCGTGCCGGTGCTCGTCCTCCAGGGTGACGACGACCAGGTCGTCCCGTACCAGGAAGCCGCCCTCAAGCAGGCGGAGCTCCTGCAGAATGCGACCCTGAAGATCTACGAGGGCCTGTCGCACGGCATGCTCACCGTGAACGCCAGCGACATCAACCCTGACATCCTCGCGTTCGTCCAGCAGCCCTGACCGTACTTGAGCCGAGACGTCCACGATCATCACCCGCCAAGCGCCCGATGATCGTGAATGTCTCGGCTCAGCCTTCCCCCCTTGCCGACAGCGTGGAGGCCACGCGTTCGCGATGAGTCGGCATCTGCAATCACACGCAGGATCAACAGCCCTCCCCGCTTCAAGCCGCCGGCGCACAAAAGCCTCCGGTGAACGATTCCCGATCGGGCAGCGCCCCAACGACACGCGTGGCCTCCGGTCAGGCTCGCGCTCCCGACTCCAACACCGGGGCGGCTCCGCGACCGAACTGCCCCGCCCTCCTCACCGATCTGCTGGACTCGCTCCCTCGAAGGGAACACCACTCATGAACGCATCGCCCACCCTCAAAAGAACCTCCAGGCCGTCCTGGTGGACCTCATCGACCTGCACCTGCAGGGCAAGCAGGCCCACTGGAACATCCTCGGGACCAACTTCCGCGACCTCCACCTGCAGCTCGACGAGATCGTCGACGCCGCTCGTGAGTTCGCCGACGACACCGCCGAGCGCATGCGCGCGCTCTACGCAGTCCCGGACGGGCGATCCTCCACGGTCGCCGCCTCCAGCCACCTCGACCAGTTCCCCGAGGGCGAGATCACGACCCACGACGCCATCGACCAGATGACCCTGCGCCTCTACCAGGCAACCGGCACCATACGCGACGTCCACGACGAGGTCGACGAGGAAGACCCGACGACCGCCGACCTCCTCCACGGCTTTATCGGCCGCCTCGAGCAGCTCGCATGGATGGTCTCCGCCGAGAACCGCACGCCGAACACTTCCGCGCAGCCGAGCGCTGGCCCTGTCGAAGCCGGAGCAAGGTTGTAGACGAAGCGACTCGTCAACCCAGGACGCCGGCCACAGGAACCCTGTCCACGCAGTCGATCGAGTAGACCGGAAGATCCGTTCGGAAATCAGCGGTAGCGGAGCGCTCTTGATTGCAGTGACGTGCCGTTTTGCCTGGTCAGCGGGCACCGCGTTCCTGGTCATGCCTGCAGGTTTTGTCGGGCCCGGGCGCTGGAGAGGACAGAGTCGATCTCGTGGTGGGTGGGTGGGCGCCGGCGCGGCGCATGCGATCGCGCCGGTGTGTAGCAACGCCACGTCGGGCTTAAGCGGGATGTCGATCGGGTCCCAGGCGGTGAGGACATCGTAGGTGGCCGAGCCGTTGCCGGCGTCCACGTAGGCGAGGGCGACCGTGCTGCGGCCGGAGGTGCTGCGAAGGCGGTGCACGGTCGGCTTGTCCAGGCCGGCGACAAGGTTCAGCAGCGTGGACTTGCCGCTGCCGGAAGGGACCTTTCAGTTCTTCAATCTTCTCGACGACCTCACCGTCACCGACAACATCCAGCTCCCGGCCCAGCTGGCCGGGACCAGTCGGCGCAAGGCCGCGGCCCGCGCGGGTGAGCTGATGGAGGTGCTGGGGATCCGGAAGCATGCCCGCGCCTACCCGGGCCGCCTGTCCGGAGGGGAACGCCAGCGGGTCGCGGTCGCCCGGGCGTTGGTCAACCGGCCCGCGCTGCTGCTCGCCGACGAGCCCACCGGTGCGCTCGACACCGCCTCGGGCCACGACGTCCGCAATCTGCTGATGGATCTGCACCGCGCCGGACAGACCATCGTGCTGGTGACACATGACCTGACGCTGGCGGAGGCGTGCGCGAGCCGCACGATCCACCTGGTCGACGGTCACGTCGCCCTCGACACGTACGTGCAGGCCGTCCGATGAGCCTGCTCGGTACCGGCGCGCTGGGCCGAGTCGTACGTTCCGGCGTCGGTCGACGGCGGGTGCAGACCGTGGTGATCGCCGTGGCCACGATGATGGCCGTGGCCTCGGCCGTGGTCGCCGGGTCGCTGATGGTCGCCGCGGCCGCGCCCTTCGACAAGGCATTCAAGAAGCAGCAGGGCTCACACATCACCGCGCAGTTCGATCCGGCCAAGGCGAGTACGGCGCAGCTGGCGAAGACCGGGAAGCTGCCCGGCGTCACCGCGAGCGCGGGACCGTACCCGTCCACGGCGATCCGCCCGGTGGACCGGTCGGGCTTCCACCTGCCGACGCTGACCCTGGTCGGGCGGTCCGTTCCGGACGGCGCCGTGGACCGGGTGGTTCTGAAGTCCGGCCGGTGGTCGCAGAAGCCCGGCGAGATCGTGCTCGACGCGTCGTTCGAGGGGCCCGTCCTCGGGGTCGGCACCCCCATGAGGACGTCGAGCGCCAAGGACGCCCCGACCCTTTCGATCGTCGGCTTCGCCGTGTCGGTCAGCAAGTCCGCCGAGGCCTGGGCAGCCCCCGCGCAGATCCACGCGCTGGCTTCGAAGGGCAACCCGGTCTCGAGTCAGATGCTCTACCGCTTCGACTCCGCGAGCACGAAGCAGCAGATCCTCGCCGACCGGAAGAAGCTCGCCGCGTCCGTGGGATCCGGAGCGCTCCTCGGGACCGAGTCCTGGCTGGACACCAAGCGCGCCGCTGATCAGGGTGCGGCGGCGACCGTCCCGTTCGTGATGGCTTTCGGCGCGCTCGGCATCGTGATGTCGGTGATCATCGTCAGCAGTGTGATCAGTGGCGCGGTCGGCACCAGCCTGCGCAGGATCGGCATTCTCAAGGCGATCGGCTTCACTCCGCGCGAGGTCGTACGCGCCTACGTGGCCCAGGCGCTGATCCCAGCCGTCGTCGGCATCGCCCTGGGTGTCGTCCTGGGCAACGTCCTGGCAGTGCCGCTGCTGGCCGACACCGAGTCGGTGTACGGCGGCGTCTCGCTCTCGGTGGCCTGGTGGGTGGACGTCGCAGTGCCGGCCGCCGCCCTGGTCGTCGTATGGCTCGCGGCGCTGATTCCCGCGCTGCGGGCCGGAAGGCTGCGTACGATCGAGGCCATCGCGGTCGGCCGGGCACCGCGCACGGGGCGCGGCCAGTGGGCGCACCGGGCGATGGGGACGCTGCCGCTGCCGCGACCGGTGACCTACGGTCTCGCCACCCCCTGCACGCATCCGGTCCGTACCCTCGCGATGCTGCTCGCGGTGGCGTTCGGCACCGTCGCGGCGACGTTCGCGGTGGGGCTGACCTCGTCCCTGAACGCGATCGGCACCTCACAGAACCCCGAGAACCGTGCCGCGGTCACGGTCACCACGACCAAGGCGATCGACGTCGCTCCCCCACCGCCGCCTCCTGCGGGGGGCGACGCGGGAGATCCGCCTTCCCCTGGCGGCAGCGAGTCGGGCCCGCCTCCCGTGGAGAACAGAGCGGCGAGCACGTCCAAGAAGCCCAAGGTCGCCGACCCGGCGAAGGTGCGGTCCGCTGTCACGTCGCAGCCGGGCATGAAGTCGGACTACGGCAAAGCCCAGACCGAGGTCGCCGTGGCCGGGGTCTCAGCATCGATCCAGGCCAGCCTCTACGAGGGCGATTCGCATCCCGGCAGCTACGACATGCTCTCCGGGCACTGGATCACGGGTAAGGGGCAGGTCGTGGTGCCCTCACGCTTCCTGGAAAGGACCGGCACCAAGCTCGGTGACACGGTGAGGGTGACCTACCAGAAGGAGACCGCGAACCTGCGGATCGTGGGCGAGTCCTTCGACACGTCGGGCAGCCAACTGGAGATCCACGCGGACATGGCCGACTTCACGTCGGCCGAGCCCAGCACCTTCCTCGTCGAGACGAAGTCCGGTGTCTCCGCCGAGGAGTACGCCCAGAAGGTCGCCGCGGTCGTACAGCCGCTGGGGGGCGACGCCACGACCGGCTCCGAGTCGGGGCAGGACGGCGTCATCCTCGTCATGGCCGCAATGGCGGTGCTGCTCACCCTCATGCTGATCACCGTGGCCGGTCTCGGCGTACTCAACTCCGTGGTCCTCGACACCCGGGAACGCATCCACGACCTGGGCGTCTGCAAGGCGATCGGCATGACGCCGCGGCAGACCATGAGCCTCGTACTCGCCTCGGTGACCGCGATCGGCGTGATTGGCGCGCTGATCGGCGTGCCGGCGGGGTACGCGCTGCACGGCCTCGTCATGCCGGTGATGGGGCGTGCCGTAGGCACCAGTCTGCCGTCGCCTGTCCTCGGTGTGTACGAGCCTGTCCAGCTGCTCCTGCTGGGGCTGGGCGGGGTCTTGATCGCGGTACTGGGCGCGCTGATCCCGGCCGGCTGGGCGGCCAGGGCGCGTACAGCCACGGCGCTGCGCACCGAGTAGCGCGGTGCCTACGGTTCGGGATCTATCGAGCATCCCCTCGAATGTGGTTCTGCTGTGCGGACGTGAGGGGAGGGGACTGTCAGCGCATGACGCGGGCCAGGCCTGGCGCCAGGCCTTTTGCCTGGCTCATGCCCTCAGATTCTCCGTCACGGGCAGGCACTCGGCGAGCAGGTCGACGACGTCGCGCCAGGCTCGCTGCGCGTGCTGTGGGTGGTAGCCGACGCCAGGGACCACGGGGTGGTCGACCGGCGGGTGGTGGAAGGCGTGCAAGGCGCCGCCGTAGACCATGAGGCGCCAGTCGACGCCCGCGGCCTGCATCTCAGCGGTGAACGCGTTTCGTTGCGCGGGCGGCATGATCGGGTCCTCCGATCCGACCCCGGCCCACACCGGGCAGCGGATGCGCGCCGCCTCGCCCGGCCGGCCCGTGGTAGTTGCGTTGACTGTCCCGATCGCGCGCAGGTTGACGCCGCTTCGCCCAAGTTCCAGCGCGATGGCGCCCCCGGTGCCGTAGCCGATGGCGGCGATCCGGTCGGGGTCGGTCCGGGGCTCGGTGCGCAACTCGTCGAGTGCCGCATGGCCGATGCGCCGCATCCGGTCGGGATCAGCGAGCAGTGGCATGCAACGGGCCAGCATCTCCTCGGGGTCACCCACATAGCGCCCGCCGTGAAGGTCGAAGGCCAGCACTCCATATCCCAGCTCGGCGAGAGCATCGGCTCGGCGGCGCTCGACGTCACTGAGCCCCATGCCCTCCGGTCCGAGCAACACCGCGGGCCGACGGTCGACACCGGCCGGGAGCGCGAGGTGCCCGATCATCGTCAAACCGTCCGCCGGGTACTCGACCGTACGCGTCGTAATCGCCGTCATGAGACTGGACTGTAGTGATCGTCGAGTCCGGCCCGGCCGGTCGTCTGCCGTTGGCAGAAGACCGGCCGGGCCCTCTGAAATGCGCGGGCCGAGCCCTCAGGACTTCAAGATCGTGCCGACGAGAGAGAACCGGTGCAGTTCTGGCTGTCGAACCTGCCCTCCGGCATGCCGCTGACCACCCTGGTGCAGCTGGCCAAACTCCGCTGGCGCATCGAACACGACTACCGCGAGATGAAACAGGCCCTGGGCCTGACCCATTTCGAGGGCCGCACCTTCCCCGGCTGGCACCACCACGTCACCCTCGTCTCCGCCGCCCACGCCTTTTGCACCCTGCAACGACTGGCCCGTCACCCAAAAGACACGGCGCCGGCCTGAGCCTCTACCAAGCCGTCCGCGAGCTACAGACACTCCTCGCCACCTGGACCGGCGCCTGCCCCACCTGCCACCGCGACATACCCACACCCCTACAAACCTGACCAAGCCCTCCTAAGGGCTGTCCCGCAATTCCCGGTGGATCAGCGTGCGGCGTCAGATACGGTGCATCGCAAGGCGGAGGGACGTCCGCATACTGGATGTATGGGGACGTTCCGACAAAGGTGCCGTAGCTGTCGTCGCACGCCCGCCGGGAATTGCGGGACAGCCCTTAGCCGTCAGTCCCGGCACCCCGTGATCAGCCCTGGCTCCAGCGACATCTCTCCCGACCCTCCCAGCCACAACCGCAACCACCATGGGGACCAACGACTCGGCCTGCTCGAATCACGCATTCCTCAGCAGAGCCCTTCACACGGGAATTCCCTCCGAAGAGTGGGAGGGCCCCACAGGCCCAGCAGGAGACGGCCGCCGACGAGGAGCCGGCGGGTGCTGCGTGCTCTTTGGAATGGCGTCGCCAATACCGCTCTAAGGCCCGGAGAAGCCCGATACCTCAGGGGTATCGGGCCTTCGGATCAGGTATTGGACACCCGGGTACTGGCGCCAGAGAATAGCCAGCATGTCACCTCTTCCCATGCCATCTTCCTGGGCGGGTCCCCTCCCCGAGGCTGCGCCGCCATCTGACATGGCTGTCTACCAGTTGCCTACGGGGACCTACGAAACCAGGGCGGTCTTCGCATTCAAAGGCGGCTCATTCCACGAAAAGCGCAATTTCGCCGCAACGTCGGTCTTGGTGCAGCACCCCAAGGGTGACCTACTGATCGATGCGGGCTTCGGCTCCCAGGTTGCGGCGCACATGCAGACTCTCCCCCGGATGGAGCGCGCTCCTCACCGGTTGACCCGGACCGTGAGCGAGCAATTGAAAGCCAGCGGCTACGACCACGGCAGGCTCCGTGGTGTGCTGGTAACGCATTCTCACTGGGACCACGTGAGCGGTCTCGACGATCTCCAGCTTCCCATCTGGATCAATGACGACGAACTGCAATATGCGGGTGAAGGTAAGGGAGGAAGAGTTTTCCGCGAGGTTTCCGAAAGTCGCAGGTTGCACCGATATCAGTTCAAGACGGCATCCTATCTTGGATTTTCGTCGACCTTTGACGTTTATGACGACGGCTCCGTAGTTGTCGCCGCCGCCGGTGGCCACACGAATGGCTCCGTAATCGTCTTCGTCACTTTGCCGACCGGTAAGCGGTACGCCTTCATCGGCGATTTGACCTGGCAACTCGATGCCATCCGCCGTCGTGCCGAGCGGCCCCTCCTGATGCGCATGCTCGCCGACACCGATCCCCAACTGGTGCGCGAGGACATGCTTCGCATGATCGCACTCGCGGACGCCATGCACATCGTCCCGTCGCACGACGTCTCTGCCTACGACGGGATCCCGAAGCTGCTCAACTGATCAACACCAACCCCGACTCACCGGCGCTCAATGGCGTCTGAGTTGTTCAACGTCAACGTCCGGACCCGGAGCCCACCAGGTTTCATGGCGGGCAAGCAAGAGATGGCGACCTCGTCCGCAGCCAGACCGCGATCACGCCGTGACGGAACAGATGCGGCCGAGAGCCCGTACATCACTCCTGGTAGGCGGTCTGCGCGATCTCGACGAACGACCGGATCAGCGGGTTCGTGTCCCCCTTGTTCCACGCCGCCACCACGCGGTTCGGCGGCATGTCGATCAGCGGGACCACGGCCAACTCCTCGGACTGGCCATGCCCGATCAAGGTCATCCCGACAGTGCCGTTCCAGAGCACCGCCTGGATGCACTCCTGGACGGCCCGCACCACCGCACCATCGCGGGGTTCGCCGCCGTTCCAGTACGACTGCCAGGCGGGGTCGGTGCCCTCCGGGAACCGGAACCAGCGGCGGTCAGCCAGATCGGCCAGTTCCAGGCTGTCGCGGTGGGCCAGCGGGTCGTCGGCGCGCAGCAGTGCTCCCACCGGATCTGCGCGCAACTCGTACACGGCCAGGCCCGTCTCGTCGAACGGCCCGCGAGTCAGGGCGACGTCGACCAGCCCAGCGCGTAGCCCGCAGGTCGGATCGGTCAGATCGGTCTCGCGGATGCGGACCTCGACTCCGGGGTGCTCTCGGCGATACGCCACGGCCAGCCGCATCGCTCCCGGGTCGGCGCTGTCCGCAAGCATGCCGATGGTGATGGTCGCGGTGCCGGCCACGGCAGCCACGCGCACGCGCATCTGGTCGGCCTGGCGGAGCAGGGTGCGCGCCTCGTCCAGCACCGTCGCGCCGGCCGGGGTGAGCGCCACGCCGGTGGCGGAGCGGTGCAGGAGTACGACACCGAGGTCCTTCTCCAGCCGCTTGATCGCTCGGCTCAGCGGCGGCTGGCTCATGTGCAGCCGCACGGCGGCCCGGCCGAAGTGGCGTTCCTCGGCGACGGCCACGAAATAGCGCAGCGTGCGCAGCTCCATGAACGGCGACTATATCCGTACGGTATCGGTGTCGCTGCCGCTCGAGTCGTGCGCTGGAGGAAGGACTTCAACAGCGACAAGCTCACCATCGAGCGCGTCTACCTGATCACCCGCCTGCCGCCCGGCGCGGTGACCGGCGCCCAGCTCGCTGCCTGGATCAGGGGACACTGGAAGATCGAGACGATCCGGGCGAAGGCGTTCGTCATCCTCGACGGCACCCTGCTGCCGATCGACCGGATCGCCGCCGACACCCCGTACTACTCCGGGAAACACAAGCGCCACGGCATGAACGTCCCAGTCCTCACCGACCCGTTCGGACGACTGCTCTGGCCTCGCCCGCGCTGCCCGGCTCCACTCACGACCTCACCGCCGCGCGCCAGCACGGGATTATCGAAGCCCTCGCTGAAGCGGGACTCAGATGCTCGGCTGACAGGCGTATCAAGGTGCCGGCGGAACCGTCCGAGGCCCGTTTCGGGGCCGCCGTCTCAATAGACGGAAGCGCCGTCACAACATCACCCACGCCAAGATCCGCTGCCTCGGCGAGCAGGCCATGGCCACCCTCAAGGGCCGGCGGCTCCTGCGGAAGCTCCGCTTCAGCACCAACCGCATCACCGACATGGTGAAGGCCGCCCTCGTCCTTCACCACCACGCGTCAGCCTGAAGTTGGAAAGAGCTCAAGGTCGCGCGTGATGTGATGCCCTTCTACACCGCGCCGAGCGAGGCTGCCGCGACCGAGCGGTTCCTGGAGATCTCCGAGAGGTGGGGCAGCAAGCATCCGACCGTGATCAAGCTGTGGTCCGACGCCTGGGCCGAGATGGTCCCCTCCCTTCTTGTCCTTCGGCATCGAGATCCGCAAGGTGATCTGTTCGACGAGCGCGATCGAGAGCGTACGCCCGCATCCGCAAGGCGGTCCGGGCCCGCGGCCACTTCCCGACGGAGGCCGCCGCGTTGAAGTGCGTCTGCATGGCGCTGATGAGCCTGGACCCGACCGGCAAGGGCCGGCGCCGCTGGACGATGCGCTGGAAGGCGCCTCTGAACGCCTTCCAGATCGCCTTCGAAGGGCGTCTCCCCCTCCGAGGCTACTGACAATCAACAACCAAGATCAGCCGTTGACTGGACAGACCCCAGGTCAGCCGGAGCTCGGCTGACAGGCCGCTCCCGCGGGTGGCGGTGAGAGGGTCCTGCGTGCGCACATGTCAGGGGCTGTGGCGGACTCGGCCACAATGGGACCGTGGATGAGATGGGTGGCGCTACGACGGGTACGAACGAGCCGGCCACGTTGCAGGGGATCGCAGAGCGGCTGGGGCTGCATGTCTCGACGGTGTCGCGGGTCCTCAACGGCAAGGCGGACGTGCAGGGCCGGGCGGCGTCCGGGGAGACGGCGCAGCGCATTCGTTCCCTTGCCCGGGAGTTGGGTTACCGGCCCAATCCGCACGCCACCAGTCTGCGTACCCGGCGCAGCAACCTGGTGGGTGTGCTCTTTCCGCGTCTGTCGGAGATCGTGGTGGCCACCATCTACGAGGGTGTGGAGGAGGAGGCGGCTGCACACGGGCTGTCGGTCTTCGTGACCAACACCCGCGACGATCCCGCCGTGCAGCGGGAGCGGATCGCAATGGTGCTGGGACGCCGGGTGGACGGGCTGATCATCGGTGACGCTCATCTCGACGGCGCTGTGCTGGCCGACCCCGCGTTGCGACGCGTCCCGTACGTCCTGGTCAACCGCCGCACGGACGGGGATCATCCCGCCGTGACCTGCGACGACTTCCTGGGCGGGCGGATGGCGGCTGAACACCTGCTGGGACTGGGGCACCGCCGGGTCGCGGTGATCGCCGGAGAACCGTTCGCCAGCACCGGAACCGACCGCGCGGCAGGCTTCCGGGACCGCTACCGTGAGGCCGGCCTGCCGGTCCCGGGCCACCAGTTGCGCCACTGTTCCTTCGACATCCCCGGCGGACGTCGGGCCGCGAAGGAGCTGCTCGCGCTCGCCGACAGGCCCACCGCGCTCTTCGCAGTCAACGACCTCGCCGCCCTCGGCGCCATGGGCGCCGCCCGCGACCTGGGCCTGCGCCCCGGCAGCGACTTCGCCCTGGTCGGCTTCAACGACACCCCTCTCGCCGCCGAACTGCCCATACCGTTGACCAGTGTCCACTCACCTATGACCGAACTCGGTCGCGCGGCCGTACGACAACTCCTGCACCGCATCGCCGGTGAACCCGCCACCTCCCAGCACCTGCGCCCCGGGCTCGTCACCCGTGCTTCCAGCGGCGCTCCCATCGGGCCCGCACTCAGCTGAGAACGTCGCCCGCAGGCGCATGGACCGATCTGCGGCGTGACCGTGGTCGGCGGCTCTTCGACGCACCGATGCACTCATCACCCGATCGCTACGAGCGGGCAGGAACTGCGGTCAGGGCGGCGCATGCCCGTGGCGCTACGCGCCGTCCCACGACAGGAATGGGCGCAGACCGCCTACGAAATGGAGCCGAGCAATTCGGACATCGTCCGGGTGGAGTCCGCAGAGCAGATCCTGGTGCCGTGACCTTTCGCGCCGCTCCGCCCGTACCTGCGCGACCGCGCGGGTACGGGTGGTCTCGGCCGACGGTGAAGCGTGAAGCGAACCCGCAACCGCCGAGACCGTACTGTTGGTGCCCGGCGACTGGCCAGCGCGCTTCATCACACCGCGCGCCCTCGGTGATTCCGGCAGTTTCACCCCGTCCCGCACGGCGGAACGGCGGTGGCCCGCATGCTCCTGGCGATAGCTGGAAAGCGCGACGCGGCCCGCCCTGCCGGACCGCACTTCCACCTAAGGACTGTCCCGCAATCCCCGGCGGGCGCGCGACGGCAGCTACGGCACCTCGCCGCGTTGTCGGAACGTCCCCATACATCCAGTATGCGGACGCCCATCCGCCTTGCGATGCACCGCATCTGACGCCGCACACTGATCCACCGGGAATTGCGGGACAGCCCATAGATAGCCCCTCCTTGGTACGCACGACCGCCATTGGCGCAAGGGGTTCGGCAGGCCGGCCTCAGGACCCGCGGCCGGGTCACCGCGCCGGCATGCTCGGCGGCGGCCTCCAAGGGCAGGGCATTCGCGACGAGAGTATCTTTACAGCTCTCCATGCTCCGGATCCACTGGCCGGAGTCGGGCTGCTACCCGACTGCATCTGCGTGCACCTCGACGTCGGCTATGACTCGACGAAGTCACTCACCCTGCTCGGCGGGCTGCACGGCCGGATCGCGAGAGGACGCTGTGGCCGTGGCTGTGGCGTCGACCGCGGGGGAAGCCCGCAGCGCGGCCCAGGCGGTGTCTTCAGCAGCATGAGCTCGCGTGTGGGCGAGCGTCTCGTGATGGCGTGTGGCAGGCATGGTGGCGTGCTCCGTGACCAGAGCCCGCGCCTGTTCCGGCAGCGGCGGCGGGTCGATCCTGCCGTCGCCGGCTCCCGGAACCAGTGTCTCGGCCACGGCGGTGGCCGTCGGCCGCTGGTCCGGATCGGGCTGAAGGCATGACCGGACCACCTGCATGAGGTCCTTCGGCAGCCCGGCGAGATCGGGTGTGCCGGCCCGGATGTTCGCGACCACGGACGGCGTGTCCCGGCCCCAGGGGCTGCGCCCCAGGGCGAGGCGGGCAAGGACGGTGCCCAGGGAGAAGACATCGCTCGCGGGTGTGAAGGTGGGCTGCTCACGCAGTTGCTCGGGGGAGGCGTAGGCGTAGGTGCCGGCGAAGCCACGCCTGGGTCCGGTGAGCCGTTCGATCTGGGCGATACCGAAGTCGATCACGCGTGGGCCGTCCTCGGTCAGCAGTACGTTGGCCGGCTTGAGATCAAGGTGCACGATGCCCTCGATATGAATGGCGCCCAGGGCGAGGGCGATGCCCGCTCCCAGCGTGCGCACCAGGTCGGCCTCCAGCCGGCCGCAGTGCTCGACGAGTTCCTGCAGCGAAGGGGCGGCCACGTACGGCACCGCCATCCACGGGGTCGCACCGCCGGTGTCCGCTGCGATCACCGGCACGGTGTACCGTCCGTCGACCCGCTGGGCCGCCCGCACCTCGTCGGCGAAGCCCCGCTTGATCGGGGGAGCCGCCGCGAGGTGCGCGTGCAGCGTCTTGACCGCGACCATCAGCCCGTCAGCGTCCTGGCACAGGTAGACCCTCCCGAAGCCGCCCTCGCCGACACACTCCAGCACCTCGTACGTGCCGAAAGCCCGCGGCCGGTCCGTACCGGCCGCGGGCCGCGCCCGCTCCATCTCGCGCCAGCCACCCAGGGCCACGGCCTGGGGGTGCACCGCGATCCTGCCCACACCCGCGGTTCCCGCAGACGTCGTCGGCCGCGCATCCAGGTCACTCGTCGTGAGCCGCTGGTCCTGGTCGTCCTTCACCACGACAAACCGCGCCTTCTCCGGCCCGCCCTCCCCGAAGACGAACACCTCGACCTCTACGTGCTCGTCACTCAAGCGGGACACGTAGACACCCGGCAGTCCCAACTCCGCGCATACAGAGGCCTCTTCGGGCGCTGGCCGCCGGTCGGCACGGGCGAAGCACAGGGCCGTCGCCTCATACCCCTGGCCTGCCAGATCCCGCAGCACATCGCCCCACTGCCCCGCTGTCCACGCGTGTCCTGCCGGGTCGTCCGCGCCGTCGTCGACGACCGTAAGGCGGGTCGTGTCGGTTGCGCCGGCCTCGCGTGCCAGCACCGCACATGCCGCATCCGGCGCCGCCTGTACCGCCTCCCCCAGCAGCGTCGCGGTCCGTTCCGCGATGCGCAGTACCGTGCGGCCGGCTGCACGGGCGAGTTCGTCGCGCTGCCCGCGGACGGTGTCATACATCGAGGAGCCCGGCAGCTGCCCCTGGAGCTCCATGCACGCGAGCACCCGGTCGAAACAGCCGACAGCCGTCGCGTAGTCCTCCGCCCGCACCGCCGCTTTGGCCTGCGCGACGTGCGCGGAGAGGGTCTCGGAGCCGGCCGGACCGTCGAGCTCCTCGAACCGTGCGGCTGTCTCCCCGTACATCCGGACGGCGCGCGGGAAGTCTCCGGCGGCCTCGACCGCGGCAGCCGTCGCGAAAAAGTCCCGCAGCCCCTCGCGGCCGCCCTCATTGCCGAACGGCAGTACGCCGGCGACCTCGGCGTAGCGCTGACGTGCGATGCCGACCAGCCGGTGGCCCGGGCCGAGCTCCCGTTGCGCGGTCTGCAGCATCTGGGAGAACACACGCAGCGCCGCCGCGTTGTCCCCGCTCTTCTGCTGCCAGTACCCCACCTCGCACAGCAGGGTGAGGGCGGTCTCTCTACGGTTCTCCCGCTCGGCAAACCGGCGCATGGCCTCGTAGCGGCGCACCGCCTCCTGCGGCCGGCCCGACCGCCCGTGCCAGTGAGCGAGTTGGTGCCGGGCCAGTTCGGTGTCCGGATGGCACGGCCCCTGCAGCCGCTCCCGGTCGGCCAACAAATCCGTGAACAGCTGGACTGCGGCTTCGCCCCGACCTGACTCACCGGTCCAGTGGGCCAGCTGGTGTCGCAACGCCAAGGTATCCGTATCTCGCCGGCCCAGAACGCGTTCCGCTTCCGCAACCAGTTCGCCGTACCGTTCCGCCGCAAGCTCCGCGTTGCCCTGACGCCCGATCAGCTCCGCAGTCTCGCTGCTCTCCCGCAGCGCCGCGATGAAGTCAGGGGACACCGGCGTTGTTTCGCGCCGTCTGCCCAACCACCTCATCAAGCCTCCCCGTTGCCGTAGCCGGATGCTCCCTGGTGGCCAGTATGCTCTACCCAAACGATTGCGCCAATCGTTTGGGTAACGCGGGCCAAGCGGACCCGGCAGCCCTGCCAGGCGGCGCCGAGCATGACCGTGCGGATCACTTTGGCCAGACCGCTGTGGCTGTCGGAAATGACCGGGCGGACGCCACTCGGGCCGCGTTCCCGCAGGTGACACAGGAACGGGGCCCAGAAGACTTCGGTCTCGCTGTCGCCGACCGTGACGCCGACGACTTCGCGGCCGCCGTCCTGGATGACGCCGGTGGCGATGACGACGGCCTGGCAGACGATCCAGGTGACGATCGCGATCCGCAGCTCCTGGCGGGTGGCCCAGGTACGGCGGTCGAGGACGTTCTTCTGCAGCAGCGCGAAGAAGCTCTCCGTCGCCGCGTTGTTGCCGGCCGCACCGACCCGGCCCATGGAGCCGATCAGGTCGTGACGTGCGAGAACGGACACGAACTTCCGTGAGCGGACTGGGCGAGTTCAACCAGTCGTTGCAACACCGGACTGTTGCGGCGAGCGTAGCTGCTCTGCGAAGACCTCGGCGGGCGGCCGAGCGGCGTACAGGTGGGGCGACGGCGATTCCGGAGCTGCTGATTCACCGTCGGCGGAGGGGCCCGGGGGCTGGGTGCCTCATGCCCGACATTCCCTGCGCGCCCGACCATTGACTATGGACATCCCTATACCTACGATCTCGCTTGTCCATGGTTGTCCATACACAAAGGCGCGTGCCGATGAAGATCGCGGTTGTCGGAAGTTACGGAGCCGGCCTCACCATGCGGGTCCCCAAGGCGCCCGCAGCCGGTGAGACCGTCTCGGGCGGCCTCTTCGACTCGGGCGCCGGCGGGAAGGGCAGCAACCAGGCCGTCGGCGCCGCCCGCCTGGGCGCGGAGGTCACACTCCTCACCGCCGTCGGCGACGACGAGTTCGGCCGCTCCGCGCGCGAGCTGTGGCGGCGCGAAGGGGTGAGCGCCGAACACGTGGTCACCGCCACGGCGCCCACCATGGTCGGTTTCATCCTGGTCGAGCCGTCCGGGGAGAACCGCATCGCCATCGCACCCGGGGCCCTGGACGAGCTGGGCGCCGCCGCCGTCGACGCCTTCCGTGCCGAGATCGCCTCCGCCGACATCCTCGTCGTCTCCATGGAGATCCCCGAGGAAGCCGTCGTCGCCGCCCTCCGCGCCGGACACGAGAGCGGCACCCGCACCCTGCTGAACCCGGCTCCCGCCCGGCCGCTGCCCGATGAGTGCTGGCCCCTCGTCAACGTGCTCACACCCAACCAGACGGAGGCCCCCGTCCTCCTCGGCCTCGACGAGGGACACGGGCTCGGCGACGAGGACCTGGCCCGCGCGCTGCACGGGCGCACCGGCGGCACCGTCGTCATCACCCGGGGCGGCGAGGGCGCGCTGGTCGCCCAGGACAGCGGCGTCACCACGGTGCCCCCGCATCCGGCCCGGACGGTCGTGGACACCACGGGCGCCGGGGACTCCTTCACCGCCGCCTTCGCCGTCGCCCTGGCCGAGGGCCGGTCCGTCGACCGCGCCGTGGAGTTCGCCGCGGTCGCGGGCTCGCACACCGTGTCGATCCCGGGCGTCATCCCCGCCCTGCCCACCAGAGCCCAGCTGAACGCCCTGATTGGAAGTGCCTCGTGACCTCGACCACCACCAAGCCGCCCGCCACCGCGGCACCGTCGTCCGACGCGAGCACCCGGCAGTCCCCGCTCGCGCTGCGCAGACTGCTGCACGCCCGGGAGGCCGGCGTCTTCGCCGCGCTCGTCCTGCTCTTCCTCCTGGGCACCGTGCTCTCGCCGACCTTCGCCCAGTCCGACAACCTCCTCTCGGTGGGCCAGCAGATCGCACAGATCGGCATCATGGCCGTCGGGGCGACCTTCGTCATCCTCAACGGTGAGATCGACCTCTCGGTCGGCTCCACCTACGCGCTGTCCGCGATCTCCACCGGCATGCTCATCTCGGACGGCTGGAGCTGGCCCGCGGCCATGTTCGTCGGCCTGGCGGTCGGCGTCCTCGCCGGACTCCTCAACGGCTTGGCCGTTGTGGTCCTCGGCGTCCCGTCCTTCATCGTCACCCTCGGCACGCTCAGCGTCTTCCGCGGCATCGCCCTGCTCATCTCCGACGGCGCCCCGATCTCGCTGAGCTCCTCCCGGCCCGGCGTCGCCGAGTTCAACCTGCTCGGCCAGGGACGGCTGTTCGGCCTCGTGCCCATGCAGTTCGTCTTCTTCGCCGCAGTCGCCGCCCTCGGTGTCGTGGTGCTGGCCCGCTCCCGCTTCGGCTTCAACACCTACGCGGTCGGCGGCAACCAGGAGGCCGCCCGGCTCGTCGGCGTCAACGTCAAGCGGGTCAAGCTGACCGCCTTCGTCCTGTCCGGTTTCACCGCGGGCCTCGCCGGCGTCCTCGGCCTGTCCTTCCTCTCCTACGTGCAGGGCGTGACCGGACAGGGCCTGGAACTCACCGTCATCTCGGCCGTCATCATCGGCGGAGCCGCCCTCTTCGGCGGCTCCGGAACGATGTGGGGCACCGTCATCGGCGTCGCCTTCATCGGCCTCCTCCAGAACATCCTCAACATCAAGGGCATCTCGTCCTTCTGGCAGACCGTCGTCACCGGTCTCGTCATCGTCGCCGCCGTCGCGGCGGACACCTGGCAGCGCAAGCGCAAGACCCGCGCCTGACCCACGCCGCCCCGCACCCGTACACCCCCGCGGAAGCCAGCACACCGGCACCACCGGTGACTCGGACCGCCCCGCCACCGCCGCCCCACCGGCCCTTCCTCCCCCGCCTCCTACAGACCCACGGACCCGACGAAGGAGCCCTCATGTCCCCGCGCACTCTCCTCAGAAGCCTCACCGCCGCCACCGCCGCCGCCGCGGCCCTCTGTCTCACCGCGTGTGGCGCCGTCACCTCCGCCGACAGCGGCTCCGGCGGCTCCGGCGACGGCTCCTTCACGCTCGCCCCGTACATCCAGCAGCGGCTCGACGACGACAAGCCGATGCGTATCAAGCTCAGCTACCACGACCCGTCCCTCGCCTTCGCCACGCCGATCGGCGCCGGCATGAAGAAGGCCGGCAAGGAGCTGGGCGCCGACGTCGCCCTCATCGGCCCCACCGGCGGCGACGCCGCCAAGCAGGTCTCCGAGATCCAGACGCTCATCCAGCAGAAGGCCGTCGACGGCCTTGCCGTCTCCTCCGCCTCCAGCGACGCCCTCAAGCCCGTCATCAGCCAGGCGTACAAGGCGGGCATCCCGATCATCTCCTTCAACACCGACAACCCCGACTCCGAGCAGATGGGTTTCGTCGGGCAGGACCTCAAGGGCTCCGGCAAGGCCCAGGCCGAGCAGCTGCGCAAGGACCTCACGGGCGACGTCAACGGCAAGTCCGTCGTGGTCTTCTCCGTCGACACCGGCGCCGGCTGGTCCCACGACCGCTTCAACGGCTTCAAGGAGGGCCTGGACGGCAGCGGACTGAAGATCGTCGGCCCGGTCAACGTCGGCAACGAGCCCAACAGCGCCTACAACACCGTCGAGTCCACCATGTCCGGCCAGTCCGACGTCGTCGCCGTCGCCGGCCTCGACTGCTGCTCCACCACGGCCGCCGCCAAGTGGGTGGCCCAGTCCGGCAAGGCCGGCAACATCACCATGGGCGGCTTCGACCTGCTCACCCAGACCGCCGAGTACATCGAGCGCGGCGTCCTGAACTTCAGCATCAGCCAGAACCCGACCGAGCAGGGCTACCAGGCCGTCAAGGTGCTGCACGACTTCCTCACCGACGGCACCGAGATCAAGGGCGTGGACACCGGCGCCCAGTTCGTCACCCCAGGCAACCTCGCCGACGCGACCGTGGAGGACTGATGACCCGCGCACCCCACGACGCCTCCCCGGGTGGCCCGGACCGCACCGCGGCCCCGGGCACCGGCGGCCTGGCCGTCCAGATCCGCGGTCTCACCCGCAACTTCGGCCCGATCCGCGCCCTGCACGACGTCTCCTTCGACGTCCCCGCCGGTGACATCACCGCCCTCCTCGGGGAGAACGGCGCCGGCAAGTCGACCCTGCTCAAGATCCTGGCCGGCCTCCAGCCGCCCAGCGAGGGCAGCGTCACCGTCTTCGGCGAGGAGGTCACCTCCTTCGAACCGGCCTCCATGCTCAGCCGGCACGGCGTGGCCATCGTCCCCCAGGAACTGTCGCTGCTGCCCGACCGCACAGTCGCCGAGAACGTCCTCAGCGGCGTCGAACCCGGCAACCGCTGGTTCCCCTCCCAGCGCCGCATGCGGGAGCGCACCACCGAACTCCTCGCCGAACTCGACCTCCACCTGGACCCCAACGCCTCCGTGCGCACTCTGGACCTGGCCACCCAGCAGCTCATCGTGGTGGCCCGCTCCCTCGCCCGCGGGTGCCGTGTCCTGATCCTGGACGAACCCACGGCCATGCTTACCCCCGCCGAGGCCGACCGCCTGTTCGCCCTCATGGGCAAGCTCAAGACCGCCGGGACGACCATGCTCTACGTCTCCCACCGCATGCCGGAGGTCTTCCGACTCGCCGACCACATCCAGGTTCTGCGCGACGGCGGCCACGTCGCCTCCTGGCGCAGCCGGGACACAACACCCGACCAGGCCGTCGCCGCCATGGTCGGCCGCGAACTGGGCCAGTTCACCCGCCGCGCCGGGGCCACCGCCACGCCCGCCGCCGAACCGGCCCTCACCGTCCGCGGACTGAGCGGCAAACGACACACGGACGTCTCCTTCAGCCTGCGCCCCGGGGAGATCCTCGGCGTCGCCGGCCTCCCCGACTCCGGCCGCGTCGAACTGCTCCACAACCTCTTCGGCTCTGACCCGGGCACCGGCGGCACCGTGGAACTGCTCGGCGAGCCCTACCGACGGCGCAACCCCATAGCCAGCGTCGAACGCCGTCTGGCGTTCGTCCCCGGCGAGCGACGCGCCCAGGGTCTGCTGACCACGATGAGCGTCGGCGAGAACGTCGGCGCCCTCACCACCAAGGCGTACAGCCGGCTCGGCCTGATCCGCCGCCGCGCCTTCGACGCCGCCGCCACCGATCAGGCCCAGCGGCTGCGGGTCAAGACCGCCACCATGACCCAGCCCATCACCAGCCTGTCCGGCGGCAACCAGCAGAAGGCCGTCCTCGGCCGCTGGCTCGCCATCAACCCGGGCGTGCTCATCCTCGACGAGCCCACCCGCGGCGTGGACATCGGCGCCAAGGCCGAGATCTACGCCCAGCTCACCGCGCTCGCCGACAAGGGCCTGGCGATCCTCTGCTCCTCCTCCGACCTGCCCGAACTACTCACCCTGACCGACCGCATCGCGGTGATGAGCGAAGGCCGCCTGGTGGCCGTCGTCGACTCCGCCGACGCCACCGAGGAATCCGTGATGACCCTCGCCACCGGGGCGGCACCGGCCGCGGCCTGATCCCGCCCGCCCCGCACACCCGCCGCTCACCCTCACGCCCCACTCGAAAGGAACCCACCGTGAAGCGCTCCGGCATCCTCAACGCCCGACTCAGCGCGGCCCTCGCCACCCTCGGCCACACCGACCTGCTGCTCGTCGTCGACGCGGGCTTCCCCGTGCCGCGCGACGCGCACCGCATCGACCTGGCCCTCGCCGAGAACCTGCCCGACCTGCGCACCGTCCTGGGCCTGATCGCCGACGAACTGGTCGTGGAAGGCGTGGTCCGCGCCGAGGACGTCCCGAGCCACAACCCCCGCCTCGACTCCTGGCTGCACGAGCGCTTCGCCGGCGCCGAGTTCACCACCCGCCCGCACGCCGAGGTCCTCGGCGACCTCGCCCGCGAGGCAAAAGTGGTCGTGCGCACCGGAGCCTTCGAGCCCTGGGGAAACATCGGCCTCTACTGCGGCGTCGACGCGCCCCGCTGGTTCGGCGGCGAAGGCGTCGTCGTCCCGGAGCAGTACGCCTCCAAGGTCTGAGCCGCGCCGGCCCGCACGCGCGCGCCGACACCGTCGTCAACCCGTGGCGGCAGCCAAGGAAGAAGGCCGGCGGCCGATCCGCCGGGCTCCTGCCGCCCCCACCCACCCAAGGGAGATCACCCCGTGTCCGAGACCACCGTCAATACCGCCGAACTCAACCTCAGCCCGGCCGAGTTGGCGCCCTTCATCCAGCACACCAAGATCGACCCGGACGCGACGCGCAACGAGATGATCGCCCACGCCCAGGAAGCCGTCACCCACGGCTTCAACGCGGCGATGGTTCCCGCCTCCTGGCTGCCGGTCGTCGTCGCCGAACTGAAGGGAACCGGCGTCGAGGTGGCCTCCGCCCTGGACTTCCCGACCGTCGGCGTCATGACCAGCGCCGGAAAGGCCGCCGAGGCCGCCGAGATCGCCCGTCTCGGCGCCGACCAGCTCGACATCGGCGTGCAGGTCGGCTGGCTCAAGAGCGGCCGCTACGACGACTTCCGCGAGGACATCGCGGGCGTCGTTCGCGCCTGTGGCCTGCCCGTCAAGGTCATGCTGGAACTGCCTCTGCTGACCGACGCCGAGAAGGAGGCCGCAGTCGAACTCGCCATGGAGGCGGGGGCGTCCTTCTTGAAGAACGCCAGCAGCGGCCAGATCGAGACTGCGAATCCCACCAGCGTTCGTTACCTTGTTGACCGGGCACGGGAAGGGGTCCGGGTGAAGGCATCCGGCTCGATCAAGAGCTACAGCCAGGGCGTGGAGCTCCTGCGGGCGGGCGCCTCCCTCCTCGGGACCAGCGCCGGCCTGGCGATCATCACCGACTCCGGCGACGCGTCCACCGCCAGCTACTGACCGCCCGCCACCGCCGTACCCCAGCCGCCCGCCGCGGCCGGGGTACGGCTTCCGCACCGGAGCGACACCCGCCCCCCGGTGAGAGCAGAAAGAAGGAGATGCGACCACGGTGACGGCCGACAAAGGCGAGCTCCCCGGCATCAAACGGGACGTCCCCACGGCGATCCACGTCCAGATCTCGGAGCACATCCGGCTGCGGATCGCCGGTGGCGAGTGGCCGCCGCACTACCGCCTCAAGAGCGAGCCGGAGCTGGCCCAGGAGTTCGGGGTCAGCCGCGGCACACTGCGCAGGGCGCTGACCACGCTGATCAAGGAGGGCCTGCTGCGCCAGGTCCGCGGCCGGGGCACCTTCGTGACCTCGACAACGATCGAACCCGCCATCGCGCAGAAGCTGAGCACCCTGTCCGAGGACTTCGCCGACCAAGGCGTGGTGACCACGACGACGGTACGCGAGTGCGCTCTGATCGCGCCGCCCAAGCCGGTCGCCGCCCTGCTGGACGTGACCCCGGGCACCCCTGTCCTGCGCCTGGTACGAGTACGGCGCACCGAACAAGGGCCGGTCGCCCTGCTGTTCAACTTCGTGCGCACCGACCTCGCGCCCGGCATCGAGGAGGTCGACTTCACCTCCGCCAGCCTCTTCGGCGTCCTCGAGGGCACCTACGGGCTGAAGATCGCCACCGCCCGCCGCACCTTCGGCGCCGAGGCCGCCAGTACCGACGTCGCCGTCTCCCTCGACCTCACGGAGGGCGACCCGGTCCAGTACCTCCAGCAAGTCACCTATCTCGCCGACGACCGGCCCGTCGAATACTCCGACGTCTGGATCCACAGCGGCCGGCTCCGGGTCACCTCCCTCCTGTTGCGCCGCTGACCACGGTAGGGAGCCGTCCGATCGCCCGGACACACGAGGCCCCGGGCGGTGGGGGGCCACCGACCGCCCGGGCACACCGGCCCCCGAACCGCCGGAGGGGACGTCCGTCCGGCCCAAGGGCGGGCGGCCTGCCCAAGCCCTCTCCACGCGGCCGCGCGGGGGCGGCCCGGGGGCCCTGTCGGAGGGATCAGTCCAGCAGTGCGGTCGCGTCGACTTCGACGAGGAGGTCCGGCATGAAGAGGTACTCGACCCCGATGAGGGAGGCCGGCGGCATGGGATGCCGGAGGCCGGTCTCGTCGGCGACGGCCTCGACGCCGGCCATCAAGTCGCCGATCCTCTCCGGGCTCCACCGGCTCACGTAGAAGGTCAGGGTGGTGCATCTCCCCCATGCTGACCTCGACCACTGAGGTTTTCAGGGTGGGGTCGGTGGGTTGATGGCCAGTCTTGCTCAGGTATGCACCGCCGAGGAACAAGATGGTACCGATCGAGTCCGGTTCGGGGTCACGGGCTTTGACGGACCCGACCCGTACGCCCTCGCCGGCCGGCCACCGCACTGGCTCTGCGTCGCTACAGCCACGGCGGAAGCCGGCCACACGATCCCGCGCCGCGCGGCCGGCCCCGACGGGCGCTCGCCCCCACTGCTCACGGCCTACGCGTGGCTCCGATGCCCCCAGCTGTACACGGGGTCGGTTCCGTCACGTCGCGAGGCGACCCAGTCGGGAGCCAGGCCGTCGGCCATGCGGACGACGCGCGACTCGTCGAACACGACGACCCGGTCGGCGATGCCCCAGGAACCGTCGCGACGCTCGAACCGGTCGACGTATCGGCAGCGGATGATCGCCAGATCCTGCCCCCCGCCGGGTTCGGCGGGGGCCTGCCGCAGGAAACACAGGCAGTACGACTCGACGTCGGCACTGTGCTCGCCCGTGAATTCCACCAGCACGTTGGAGACGAAGTGCTGGGAGGAGTCGATGGTGCGGTGCCGGGCGCGGATGTCCTCGACGAGCCCGGCGGCGTCCCCCGTGTACCCGCCGTGGACGTCGACCGCGTCGTCGAAGTAGCAGGCCGCTACGGCGTCGTAATCCAGTCGGTCCACCGCCCGGGCGTAGCGGAACAGGACGTCCTGGATCTCGAAACGGTCGTCGGCGCGGCTCATGCGGGGGCCTTGTCGGTCGGGGATGAGGACGCGACCGCGAGGGCGGCCGCCTCACGGCCGGCGACCCGGCCGAGTACCAGCGCGTGGGCTACGGAGTTGCCGCCGCCCACATAGCGTTCGCCGAGGATTCCGCCGGCTGCCTCGCCTGCCGCGTACAGGCCTGGCATAGCCCGGCCGTCGGTGCCCAGCACCCGGGTCCGGGCGTCCACCTCGAGGCCGGTGTGGGTGCAGACCAGTTCGGCGGGGAGCATCCGCACCGCGAAGAACGGTCCGTTCGCTATCGGGGCGAGGTGTGGGTCGGCGCCCTTGGCGGCGAGGGATTCGTGGCGCAGGTAGTCCTCGTCCGTGCCGTCGGCGAACAGGGCGTTGAAGCGGGTGACGCTCGCGGTCAGGTGATCCGGGGGCACCTCCATCAGGTCCGCGAGTCGCTCGAGGGTGTCGGCGCGCAGGACGACGCCCTTGGCGACCTCTTCCAGGATCCGGTCGGCGTCCCAGTCGGCGTAGCCGGAGGGCAGGGACAGGCGGGCGTCGTCGTCGAACACGGACCAGACCCAGCCGCCGTGGTCCTTGAGGATGCCCGGGCTGACGGCGTACGGGGCGTCCTCGTCCATGCAGCGTCGGCCGTCCAGGCCGACGTGGATGCGGGAGGCGGGCGGGAATCCGCTCTGCCAGTGGTGGTACCGCTGGAATTCGGCGGTCACCAGGAGCAGGCCCCAGCCCTGGCCGAACAGTGCGAGGCCGTGTCGCTCGGCGATGCCGACGTGGTCGCCCCGTGAGCCGGGCGCGGCCACCACGAACAGCGCGTCCCCGGCGGTCTCGGCGTCGGGAAGGAACCGGCGGACCAGGTCGGGGTCGGCCGCGAGGCCGCCGCTGGCGATGACGACGGCCGGGGCGGTCGCCTCCTCACCGTCCAGGAGGACGCCGCGGACGGCGCCGTCCCGTACCACCAGGTCCTCCACCCGGCTGCCGAGGGCCAGGTCCACATGGAGTCGTGCGCGGGCCTTGTCGAGCACCTGCACCAGTCCGTAGCCCTGGTCCTTGGGGACGTGGCCTCGCCAGACGTCCTCCACGCCGGCTCGGGTGAGTCCCGGCTGGTGGGCGCTGCGCGAGACCTGGGCGGGTATCTCGACTCCGAGTTCGAGCAACCACTCGACGGTGCTGCTGGACTCCTCGCAGAACATCCTGACGGGGCCGGGCCGGACCCGCCAGCCGTTCAGGTCCATGTAGTGCTGGAACATGCGGAGCGGCGAGTCGTCGATGCCGAGGCTGTCCTGGACGCTGGTGGCCGAGGCGGTCAGCAGCCCGGCGGAGAGCTGGGTGGATCCGCCGATCTCGTCCTCGGCCTCCAGCAGCAGTACGCGTGCGCCCGCCTGGGCGGCCGAGACGGAGGCCGCCAGGCCGGCGCCGCCTGCGCCGACCACGATGACGTCGTAGTCGTATGCGGTGTCGTGGGGTTCAGACATGCTGGGAACCGCCGTCCACCGGGATGCTGATGCCGGTGATGTACCGGGCGCTGTCCGAGAGGAGGAAGTACAGGGCGGCGAAGACCTCCATGGGCGCGCCGATCCGGCGCAGCGGGACCGTGGTGAGGGCGCGGTCCATCGCTGCCTGGTCCTCGCGGATCCAGCGGGTCATCTCGGTGTCGATGTAGCCCGGGGCGATGGAGTTGACGCGGATGTTGTCGGGGCCGAGCTCGACGGCCATGCAGGTCGTGAGGTGCCGCACGGCGGCCTTCGAGGAGTTGTACGTGGCACGGGTCGGCCGTGCGCGGACGGCGGCGACCGAGGACATGTTGACGATCGCGCCGCCCCCGACGGTGCGGAAGTGGCGGGCAGCGGCCTGTCCGCCGTACACGACGCCGTTGACGTTGACGCCGTAGGTGAGTGCGAGCTGCTGGGGTGTGATGTCGGTGAACCCGGCCTGGGGGAAGACGCCGGCGTTGTTGACCCACAGGTCGAGGCGGCCGAACTCGCGCAGGGCGGTGTCGACCAGTTCGTCGCCGGCGGCCGGGTCGGTGACGTCGGCGCCGACGCCGACCACGCGGCCCGCGCCGCTGGTGCCGGCGAGGCGGGCATTGATCTTCTCGGCGACGGAGGACATCTCCTCCTGGTCGAGGTCTCCGCCGACGCCGTTGACGCCTCGGCGTGCCAGTTCCTCGAGGAAGAGTGCGCCCATGCCGCGGCCGGCGCCGGTCACGACGACGGTGCGGCCGACCAGTTCGGGGTTGATCGCGGGCAGGGCGTCGTGGTTGACGCGGCCGGGGTTGCTGTCGGGTGCGTTGGTGGTGGTCATGGGAGGTCCTTCAGGTGGGGGTGGGGTGGGTCGCGGACCGGTGCCGACGCGCGCCGGTCGTCGGCGCGTCGGTCGTCGGCCGGTCCCGGTGGGCGGTTCAGGGCCTTTCGGCCAGTCCCGCGAGGATGCGGTGGTAGAGCCCTCCGGACGTCAGTCCGCCGTCGACGACGACTTCCTCGCCCGTGATGTAGGTGGCGTCGTCGGACAGCAGGAAGGTGACGACGCGCGCGATCTCCTCGGGAGTGGCGAGTCGGCCCGCCGGGACCGACCGCACGCTCTCGTCCACGAAGGCGGTGTCGGGGGCCTGGTGGAGCAGGGGCGTGGCGGTGAGTCCCGGGTGCAGTGAGTTCACGCGGATGCCGTGCGCGGCGAGTTCGAGCGCGCCGACCTTCGACAGCCCGCGGACGCCCCATTTGCTGGTGCCGTACGTGGCGGAGAAGTAGCCGACCATCCCGGCGATGGAGGAGACGTTCACGACTGCGGCGCCGCCGTCGTCGGCCCCGCGCGTGAGTGCGGGGGTGAGGGTCTTGAGTCCGTAGAAGACGCTGGAGAGGTTGATGTCCATGACGCGCTGCCACTGTTCGACGGTGGTGTCGGCGATGCCCGCGCGCAGGCTGACGCCGGCGTTGTTGACGAGGCCGTGGAGCGGCCCGGCGGCCTCCACCTCGTCGGCCAGCGCACTCCAGGACGCGGCGTCGGCGACGTCCAGGTGGGTGGCCTGCCCCGATCCGCCGACCGCCGCGAGTTCGGGGACGAGCGCCTCGGCTGCGGCGACGTCGATGTCGGTGGCCCAGACGTGCGCGCCCTCGGAGGCCAGTGCCAGGCAGTCGGCACGGCCCAGGCCCCCGGCAGCGCCGGTGACCAGGACGGTACAGCCTTCGAACCTACGTCGGCCGGTCCGTGTGCGGTTCACAGTTGTAGCTCCGTTCCGCGGGTCTCCTTGAGGAAGAAGGTGGCGATGAAGGTCATGAGGGCGGTGGCGATCAGGTATCCCGCCGGCGCCAGGTTGTTGTCGGTGGTGCTGATCAGGAGCGTGGCGATGAAGGGCGCTGTGCCTCCCAGCGCCATGTTGGTGACGTTGTTGCTCATCGCGATGCCGCTGTAGCGGTAGCGCGCGCGGAAGATCTCGGCGTAGGTGGCGAACGAGACGCCGTTGACCAGGCCGATGAAGAAGGTCAACGAGCACTGGGCGAGGACGGCGGCCACCGGGCTGCCGTCACGCATCACCATGAAGGCCGGGAGGGAGATGAGGGCGGTGATGCCGCTGCCGAAGAAGAACACGGGCCGGCGGCCGATGCGGTCGCCGACGTACCCGGCGATGGGCAGGCTGATCACCGCGGCGACCATGGCGATGCACGTGGAGGTGAACGCGAAGTCGGCCGAGCGTCCCCCCTCGGTCTGGAGGTAGCTGGCTGCGTACACTCCGGCCACGTAGTAGCCGCCGACGATCAGCGCTCCGAGGAAGATGACCAGCACGATCTGGCGCCAGGCGTGGGTGAACACGTCGGCGATGGGGTACTTCGCCACCTCGACCGAGTCGCTCTCCTGTACGGCCTCGAACTGCTCGGTCTCGGGCAGTTGCCTGCGGATGTAGAGGCCGATCAGGCCGATCACCGCGCTGAGGAGGAAGGGGATGCGCCAGGCCCAGTCGTGCAGGGTGTCCTCGCTGACAGCCGAGGTCAGCACCAGTGCGACCAGGGAGGCGGCCAGCGAGCCGAGGTAGGTGCCGGTGTTCACGAACGAGGTCTGGAACGCGCGTCGGTGGGCCGGGGCGTGTTCGGACACGAAGGCGTTCGCGCCGCCGAGTTCGCCGCCGGCCGCGAAGCCCTGGAGGCAGCGGCACAGCACCAGGAGGCAGGTTGCCCAGATGCCGAGCGTGGCGTACGAGGGGATCAGCCCGATGCCGGTGGTGGCGACGGCCATCAGCAGGATGGTCCAGGTGAGGGCCTTCTTGCGGCCGTACTTGTCGCCCATGTGACCGAAGAGGATGCCTCCGGGTGCCCGGAGGAAGAAGGCGACCGCGAACGCGGCGAAGGTGGAGAGCAGTGCCGAGTTCGGGTCGCTCTCGACGAAGAAGTGCGCGGCGAGGAGGGTGGCCATGTAGCCGTAGATGCCGAAGTCGTAGTACTCGACGACGGTCCCGAGGATGGCCGCTCGGATGACTTTCAGGGTGGAGGCCGGGTTCGCGGCGGCCTCGGACAACGCCTCTCCTGGTCGGTTCGTCTGCGTCGGCTCGGGTGCCAGGTCTGCCATGGATGGGTCCTTAGAACGCGCGAAAGCTTGGGTGGAGCACTGAAGGGCATGGGCGACTTCCGGGGCGGGGTCGCTGTCACATGTCCGAGGCAGTGCGGGTCGGGACGGGTGCCGGTGCTTTCGGCGGGAGGGGGTGCCGGTCGTCGCCCGGACTTCTCACCGACGCTCCGGGTCGTGGCCCGGCCGGACGTCGCCGTAGGGGTGTCGTGCTGTGTGCGGGCCCGGGGCGTCAGGCCTGGGGGCCGGCGGGAGCGTCGTCGCGGCGTACGACGCGGGCGGCGATCCGCCAGCCGGCGCCGTCGTGGACGACCCGGTCGGTGAGTGTGGTGAACCGTTCTGTGTGCGGGGTACCGCCGCCGGGTGTCGCGACGATCTGCAGATACGCCGCCACCCGCAAGGTTCCGGCTCCGTCGTCGCCGGTCAGCGCCACATTGCTGACCACGTGCCGGCGCACCACGTTGTCCGCGGCACAGTCGGCGGCGAACCGTTGCGCGAACGCGGTCAGTTCGGCGGTGCCGGTCACCGGGGCGGGATAGGAGGGTGAGGTGAAGCTGCCGTCCGCGGTGAACGTCGCTGCCCATTCCGCGGCGCGGCCACCGTCGATGAGGTGGCTCTGGACGTGGTACAGCTGGTGAATTTCGGCCAGCCGGGCGCTGGCTGAAGGCGCGGGCGCGTTGGGGTGCATACGGAGATCCGTTCGGCTCGTGTCCTGCTCCGGCAGTCGTCCGAGCCGCTGGAGAGGAGAGCTTGCGAGACATCAAGGCGGTGTGCGATATTCGCACCACCTGTGCGAATAATGGGAGCATAGGTAGCTGGCTGAAACCCGTCAAGGGATGAATTCGTGACTTCACCTCCGCCGACCAGGTCGGTCCCCGAACTCGATGCTGGTATGTCCAAGACGCTGCACCACGGACTGCTGCTGCTCAGAGTCCTCTCGGAGCAGCAGCAGGGCTTGACCGTCAGCGAACTGGCGGACGCCATCTCGGTGCACCGCACGGTCGCACACCGCCTGGTGCGGACCCTGGAGGCACATCAGCTGTGCCGCCGCGACCACCAGCGCCGGATCGTCCTGGGCACGGGACTGGTGTCGCTGGCCGAACCCGTACAGCAGGATCTGCGCGCGTTGGCCCGTCCGGTTCTGGACGAGCTGGCCGAGAGCACCGGGGCCACCGCACACCTGCTGGTCCAGGAGGGCGTCACCCAGATGCGCGCGCTCATGGTGGTGGAGCCGCGCGGCGCCCTGGTCCACGTGTCCTTCCGGCCCGGTCAGACCCATCCCATCGAGCAGGGTTCCGGCGGCGTCGCCGTACTCGCCCACGGCCCGTACCGGGAGGGTGAGCGCGCGGAGGTCACCGAGGCCCGCGCCAAGGGGTACGCCGTCACCACGGGCGAGGTCATCCCCGCCGTGACCGGCGTCTCCGCCGCGGTTCCGTCGGGCAACGGGACGGCGGCGGCCAGCATCGGTGTCTCGGTCTTCGAGTACACCGACCTCGACCAGCTCGGCACCAGGGTGGCCCGTGCCGCGAGGAGCCTGGGCGAACTGCTCGGCTGACGGGCCCGGCCGGTCGCTCCGGCGGCCGCCGCCCCGCTCGACGTCCGCGGCACCGCCCCCGTCGGACACCCGGGGCGCCGGCCGCGACGACGGCGCGTCCGGCGCCCGCCCGCGGGTCTGCTGACGGGGCGGCGCCCGTGAAGGCTGGAACACCGTGCCGGTCCCGGGGCGCGGCGTCCGGGGTGCGGGTGAGGCGGAGTTCAGGCGCGGCTGAGCCGTGCGAGCCGGGCGGCCGCCTCCCTCACCAGCCCGCCGAGACGATCGACGTCGACCTCACCCATGGCGACCGTGCCGACGGACGCGCCGAGCAGGTGCGGCACCTCGAAGCCCGCGGCCACCCCGACGGCTCCGTGCTGAAGCTCCCCGGCGGTGACGCTGTACCCGGCCTCCCGTGCTCGTCCGACGGCCTCGGAGTCGCTCTCCGCCGCGGGCTGGAGCGCCAGGATAGCGATGCCGTTGGCTCCCCGGTCCAACGGGTGACCGGCCCCGATGCGGTAGCTGACCTGGAAGATCGTCTGCCGGGCGGGTTCCGCGGACAGCACGGGGACGCATGCGTCGTCCCCCTGGGCCAGGGAGAGGAACGCGGCCACCCCGGCGGCGTCGGCGAGTTCCTGGAGAACCGGTCCGGCCGCGCGAATCAGCTGGGGCTGGAAGCGGCTCGCGAAGACGACCGCGCCGGCCCCGAGCCGGATCTTCTTCCCCACGCCCCGGGCCACCAGCGCGTGCTGCTCGAGCGTGTCGACGACGCGGTACGCGGTCGCCCGGTCGGTGCCGAGCTGTGTCGCGATCTCGGCGACCGTGAGGCCCTCGGGGGCGAGGGAGATGAGGCTGAGGGCACGCAGGCCACGGTCCAGGCTCTGCAAGGTGGCCACGTGGGCTTCCTCCTGTGTCGGCTCCGCGGGGCGTAGCGCGCCGCGGCTCCGGGCATGGAGTGCGGCCACTCGAAGGTTAGTCACCCCCACCGCCCGGCGTGCCGACGGCTCCCCGCGTCCGCCGCCGCCACGGCCGCGCCTACGGGGCCCCGACTCGGCCGATGAGCGGCACAGCAGCTCTTGACCGCACCCTGGACGCGAACTATGTTGCATCCAGGTTGCGGACAGCGCACAAAAGTGTGCGCCAGGCGCACATCTGGGAACAGTGGCGACATCTCCAGCACGACGTCGCCGGGCATGTCCTCAGGCCGCACGGCCTACGCGCACCACCCGGCGCAGCTCGCAGCCCTTCCCCGCGTCGCACCTGCCCGGTGCCGCCTGCGTCCGCCGCTGCGGGTGTCCACCGCCACAGGGCGAACCGCCGACAGGAGGGACAGACATGCCGTACTACCGCGTGGCGGGAAGCGTCCCGCCCAAGCGCCACACTCAGCACCGCGCACCCGACGGGTCGCTGTACTTCGAGGAGTTGATGGGGGAGGAAGGCTTCTCGTCCGACTCCTCGCTGCTCTACCACGTGAACATCCCGTCCGCGATCACCGCGTACCGGAGCTGGGAGCTGCCGGACCAGTCGCTCGTCCCGAACCATCCGCTGACACCACGCCACCTCTCCACGCACGGCCTCTTCGGCGAGGACGCTCCGGAGACCGACGCGGTGACCGGCCGGAGGCTGTTGCTGGGCAACGGGGACGTGCGGCTCTCCTACGTCGTCGCCGGTACGGCCGGCCCGTACTACCGCAACGCGATCGGTGACGAGTGCCTCTACGTCGAGTCCGGTGCGGCTCGGGTCGAGACCGTCTTCGGAGATCTGCCGGTGAACGACGGCGACTACGTCGTCATCCCCCGCGCGACGACGTACCGGATCGTCCCGGACGGCACGGTCCGGCTGTACGCCATCGAGGCCAACTCCCACATCACCCCCGCCAAGCGCTATCTCTCCCGTTACGGGCAGTTCCTGGAGCACGCCCCGTTCTGCGAGAGGGACCTCCGCGGCCCCGAGAACCCCAGGGTCGTGGCGGAGCAGGACGTCGAGGTGTACATCAAGCACCGCGGCAACGGCCCGGGGGGAATCGCGGGCACGGTGCACACGCTGCCGCACCATCCCTTCGACGTCGTCGGCTGGGACGGCTGCCTCTACCCGTACGTCTTCAGCATCCGAGACTTCGAGCCCCTCACGGGCCGGGTCCACCAGCCGCCGCCGGCCCACCAGGTGTTCGAGGGCGACAACTTCGTCATCTGCAACTTCGTGCCGCGCAAGGTCGACTACCACCCCCTCGCCATCCCGGTCCCGTACTACCACTCCAACGTGGACTCGGACGAGGTGATGTTCTACTGCGGCGGTGACTACGAGGCCCGCAAGGGGTCCGGGATCGGGCAGGGCTCGATCAGTCTGCACCCCGGCGGCCACCCGCACGGACCGCAGCCCGGCGCCTACGAGCGTTCCGTCGGAGCGGAGTTCTTCGACGAGCTGGCGGTCATGGTGGACACCTTCCGGCCGCTGGAACTCGGTGCGGCGGCACGGGACTGCGACGACGGCGTCTACGCCTATTCATGGGCCAGGAGCGGCAAGGAGACGGGCAGGTGACGGGCATGACTCCCGGCGCCGGAAGGTCCCACCGGAGCTGTTCGCCTCGTTCCGCGACGACGCCGCGGTGTTCCCGCCCGGCGAGACGCCGCTGGCCGAGGCGGTGCCCGCGCACCTGGAACACGTCGCCGCCACGGTCGCCGGGCTCGTCCGCGCCCTGTCGCCGGAAGTCCGGAAGGCCTTCCCGCTCTTTCGGTACCTGTTCTCTCGCCGAGCCGGTCGGTGAGCTCGCGGCTCTCGACCTGCTCGGCCCGGACCTGACCAAGGACCTCCTGTGACCGCATCCGCCACCGTCCGCCTCGACGTGCCCCGAGAAGACCTGTTCGGTATCCACAACCTGCCCTACGGGGTGTACTCGCTGCCCGGCCGCGACCCCCGGGTCGGCACCCGTTACGGCGAGCACGTCGTCGACCTCGCGACGCTCCTGGGCGACGACGTGTTCGCGGGCCCGACGCTCAATCCGTTCATGGCCCAGGGCCACGACCGCTGGGTCCAGGTGCGATCCGCCGTCACCGCCGCGCTGAAGGAGGACGTCCCCCGGGACGCGCTGCACCCCGTCGCCGACGTGACCCTTCATCTGCCGTTCGACGTGGCCGACTACGTCGACTTCTACGCGTCGGAGCACCACGCCGCCAACCTCGGACGGCTGTTCCGCCCGGACAACCCCGAGCCGCTCATGCCGAACTGGAAGCACCTCCCGGTCGGCTACCACGGCCGGTCCGCCTCGATCGTCGTCTCCGGGACCGACATCATCCGCCCCGCCGGACAGCGCAAGGGCCCGAACGACCCGGCACCGGTCTTCGGACCGTCGGTACGCCTCGACATCGAGGCCGAACTCGGCTTCGTGGTGGGCACCGGCAGCGCGCCCGGTGAGCCCGTCGCGGCCGGGCAGGCGGAGAAGCACCTCTTCGGCGCCGTCCTCTTCAACGACTGGTCCGCCCGGGACATCCAGGCATGGGAGTACGTGCCGCTCGGGCCCAACCTGGGCAAGTCGTTCGCCTCGACCGTCTCCCCCTGGGTCGTTCCGCTGCTGGCCCTGCAGGAAGCCAAGGTGCGCACCCCGGTCCAGGAACCGGAGGTCCTCCCCTACCTCGCGCTCGACGAGCCCTGGGGCCTGGACATCGGCCTGGAGGTCGAGTGGAACGGCCAGGTCGTCTCCCGGCCGCCGTACGCGGCCATGTACTGGTCGCCCGCGCAGATGCTGGCCCACCTCACGGTCAACGGAGCACCCACCCGCACCGGCGACCTGTTCGCCTCGGGCACCGTCTCGGGGCCGGCAAAGGGGCAGCGCGGCGCCTTCATCGAGCTGACCTGGGGCGGGGCGGAGCCGGTGACGGTCGCCGGGGAGCAGCGGACGTTCCTGGAGGACGGCGACGAGGTGGTGCTGCGCGCCACCGCTCCCGGAGCCGGCGGCACCCGCGTCGGCTTCGGTGAGGCGCGGGGGCGCATCGTCGCCGCGCGACACGGCCGGGAGGTCTGATGGACAAGGTGGTTCCCTCCGCCGCCGAAGCGGTCGAGGACATCGGTTCCGGAGCGACGTTGGCAGTGGGCGGCTTCGGCCTGTGCGGCATTCCCTCCGTGCTGATCGACGCCGTCCTCCGGTCGGGCGCCGACCGGCTCCAGGTCGTCTCCAACAACGCCGGTGTCGACGACTGGGGACTCGGTCTCCTGCTCGCCGCAGGCCGGATCCGCCGCATCGTCGCCTCCTACGTGGGGGAGAACAAGGAGTTCGCCCGGCAGTATCTCGCCGGTGAACTGGAGGTCGAGCTCACGCCCCAGGGAACGCTGGCCGAACGGCTGCGGGCCGGCGGCTCCGGCATTCCCGCGTTCTTCACCGCCACCGGTGTCGGCACGCAGGTGGCCGAAGGCGGCCTGCCCTGGAAGTACGACAGCGCGGGTGACGTCGAGATCGCCTCACCGGCCAAGCAGACCCAGGAGTTCGACGGCGGCACCTACGTCCTCGAGCACGCCCTCGTGGCGGACGCCGCACTGGTACGGGCCGCCCGCGGGGACCGGCACGGCAACCTGGTCTTCGACAGGGCCGCCCGCAATTTCAACCCCCTGGCCGCCATGGCGGGCCGGATCTGCGTCGCGGAGGTCGAGGAACTCGTCGAGCCCGGCGAACTCGACCCCGACCACGTGCACCTGCCGGGCGTCTACGTACACCGTGTCGTCGCGCTGTCGCCCGAGCAGGCCGCCGACAAGCGGATCGAGAAGAGGACGGTGCGATGAGCTGGACCCGCGAGCAGATGGCGGCCCGTGCCGCGGCGGAACTGTCCGACGGTGACTACGTCAACCTCGGCATCGGTCTGCCCACGCTGGTGCCCAACCACATCCCGGCGGACGTGGAGCTGGTACTCCAGTCCGAGAACGGCATCCTCGGCACGGGCCCCTACCCGGCCGAGGACGAGGTCGATCCCGACCTGATCAACGCCGGCAAGGAGACCGTCACCGTCCGCGCCGGCGCCTCGTTCTTCGACTCCGCGACCAGCTTCGGCATGATCCGGGGCGGCAAGATCGACGCAGCGGTCCTGGGAGCCATGCAGGTATCGGCGAAGGGGGACATCGCGAACTGGATGATCCCCGGAAAGATGGTCAAGGGGATGGGCGGGGCCATGGACCTGGTGCACGGTGCCAGGCGGGTCGTCGTCCTGATGGAGCACGTCGCTCGGGACGGGAGCTTCAAGATCGTCGAGGAGTGCTCCCTGCCCATCACCGGAAAGCGGGCCGTGCAGCGCATCATCACGGACCTGTGCGTCCTGGACGTCACCACCGAGGGCCTGCGTCTGGTCGAACTGGCACCGAACGTCTCCGTCGGGGACGTCAGGGCCAGGACTCAGCCGGAGATCAGTTGCGGATAGCGGAACCCGGACGACCGGACAGGTCCGAGCCGGGCGTTGAAACGTCGGCCTGCACGGCGGGGACGGGGGACGCGGTCCGCAACCCGCACACGAGCCACAACCCGCACGGCGGGGGCACGGGCCTGGCCCGGAACGGGAGACCGCGGAGCGTTGCGCCGACGGCCCCGTGGCCGGGAGCCGGCGGGCACGGGCGGGAGGGTCGTCGCTGGGAGTAGTGGGCGTCTTGGCGGCGGCCCCGGGGCACGGGCCCCGGAGGGCTTCGGCACCGTGGGGCCGGTGGCGGTTCTCGCACGTGCCTGGCCGGCGTACCGGCCCGGCGGCCCGCGGCGAAGGAGCCTGCCCAGGGGGCGCCGGCTCGGCGGGCGGAGCGGGCAAGGCGTGTTTCCACACCGCTCTGGGCGGCGAACATGTTCGTTACGATCGGCGTATGACTGCCAAGCGAGAACCGATCAGCCGGCGTGAACGACCCGCGAAGCCGGCCCTGACACGGCGGGGGATCGTCGAGGTGGCGGTGCGGGTCATGCGGTCCGAGGGGCTGGAGAAGGTGACCATGCGGCGCCTGGCCCAGGAGCTGGATACCGGCCCCGCCTCGCTCTACGTCTACGTGGCCAACACCGCCGAGCTGCACGCCGCCGTCCTGGACGCGCTCCTGGGTGAGGTGGAGCTGCCCGCCGACCGGTCCGGGGCCGGCTGGCGCGACGACCTTGTCGCGGTCCTGACCTCCTACACCCGCCTGCTCTTCGAGCACCCGCAGCTCGCCCGCTCCGCCCTGATCGCCCGCCCGAGCGGCGCGAACTACCTGGACCTGCTCGAACGCCTCCTGCTGCTGCTCTCCCGCAGCGGCGCCCCGCGCGAGCAGGTCGCCTGGGGAGTGGACAACCTCCTGCAGTACGCGACCGCCACCGCGGCCGAGCACGGCACCCAGGAGCGCGACCCGATGAGTCAGGACGACTGGGACGCGCTCACCCGTGCCGCGCACGGCGTGGACAAGGCCGAGCATCCGATGATCGAGGCGCACCTGCCGGCGCTGCTGTCCGGCACCCAGGACGCCCGGCTGTCCTGGGGCTTCGATCTCGTGATCAACGGCATCCTCCACACCCCCGTCCCGGGCGCCACCGGCTGATTCCGGGAGGCTCCGAGGGCTGCGGCGTCCCGCTCGGGACGCCGCTTTGCGCTTCGGCCCGCGCCCATGCCGCACAGGAAGGACGCGCGAGGGACGCAACCCATGGACGAACTTGTTCGCTACGAACATGTTCGTTACGGTGGAAGTGCGGGTCGGCCAGGGCGGCCGCAGCGTCATTCCCCGCACCCCGAGGAGGACCCCATGAACACGCACCACCCCGTCGCGATCATCGGCGGAGGTCTCGGCGGCCTCACCGCCGCCCGTGTCCTCCACGTCCACGGCATCAAGGCGGCCGTCTTCGAGCTGGAGCCGTCGCGGGAGGCCCGCACGCAGGGCGGCATGCTCGACATCCACGAGGAGAACGGCCAGAAGGCCCTGCACGCCGCCGGCCTCCACGACGGCTTCCTCAAGATCATTCACGAGGGCGGCCAGGCGATGCGCCTGCTCGGGCGTGACGGCACCGTCCATGTCTCGGAGGACGACGACGGCACCGGCGGCCGGCCCGAGGTCGACCGCGGCGACCTGCGCGACCTGCTCCTCGACGCCCTCCCCGACGGCACCGTCCGCTGGGGCAGGAAGGTCACCGGAGTCCGCGCCCTGGACGGCGGACGCCACGAGGTGACCTTCGCCAACGGCTCCGCAATCACCACCGACCTGCTGATCGGCGCCGACGGCGCCTGGTCACGCGTGCGGCCCCTGCTCTCCGACGCCAGGCCCGCGTACACCGGCATCTCCTTCGTCGAGACCGACCTGCTGGAGGCCGAGACCCGCCACCCGCGCAGCGCGGCCGTGATCGGCGGCGGGTTCTTCATCTGCCTCGGCGACGAGCGCGGCTTCCTCGCCCACAAGGAGACCGACGGCAGCCTCCACGTCCACACCGCCCTCAAGGCGGACGAGGGCTGGCTCGACACGGTCGACTTCGCCGACCTGACGGCGGCCAAGCAGGCCGTCCTCGCCCGCTTCGAGGGCTGGGACGAGGCCCTGCGCGGCCTGATCACCGACGCGGACACCATGACCCCCCGCCGCATCCACGCCCTGCCGGTGGGCCACCGCTGGAACCGCGTGCCGGGCGTGACCCTGCTCGGCGACGCCGCCCACGTGATGTCGCCCTTCGCCGGTGAGGGCGCGAACCTCGCCATGTTCGACGGCGCCGAACTCGCCCTGGCCATCGCCGCACACCCCGGCGACACCGAGGCCGCCCTGACCGCCTACGAGGAAGCCCTCTTCCCGCGCAGCGAAGCCTCCGCCGCCGACTCCGCCCGGAGCCTGGAAACGATGTTCGGCCCGCAAGGCCTGGAGCAGATGACGGCGTTCCTCACCACCGGTCCGGCAGCCCCGTAACCCCCACCCCCCTACGACCACGCGGCGGCGGGCCCCACCGGCCTTTACCCAGGGCCGGCACGCCCACCGCACCCAGCTCTCCCTCACCCGGAAACCTCTCACCCACAGGAGTCACGTTGCCGAAGATCGCGATCACTCTCGGCAGCACCCGCACCGGTCGCGCCGGAGCGAACGTCGCCCCATGGGTCCTGAAACAGGCCCCCCAGCGCGGCCGGGCGCTGAGCTACGGCCGCAGGACGGGCTTCCCGGCGGCGTGACCGCTCGCGCTCAGTTCCAGCGCCTTCGCGGCGTCCTCCAGCAGAAGGCTCTGCGCGATGCGCACCGTGAGCTTGCCGTCGGCTGCGAGGCGGGCGTACTCGCCGAGGCGGGAACCGAACGGCGCGCCGGGGCCGGAGAAGGTGACGCCCAGCTCGGCGGCCTTCAGATCGGCGATGGTGATGATCCGGTCGGTGCCCCGCGCAGGTCGATCGACACCTCCAGGTCGCCTGCCCCCGCGGCGTCGTACACGGCGTCTCGCTCCAGGGGAAAGATCGACTTGGCCGGGACCGGTGGCGGCCGCACCGGCACGTCGACTGGTTCCGGCTCGGGGGCTCAGGAACCAGCCACGTTCGTGGGCGCGGTCCAGCCGGTGTATCGAATCCACTCGGCCAGGTCGAGGGTGGCCGGCTCGATCGCCCGCACCACCGCAAGATCCGACGGGTGTTCCGCCGCCTTCGCGAACTGGCGGAACATCGCCCTGTCGAGGTCGTCGGGAAGCACGCTCAACGGGAGGGCCTCGTACCGTGCCGGGAGCCCGGCGCGCGCGCCGAACGCCGCGGCGATCTGAGGACCCGTCAGCTCGTCGCCGACGAGCTCGACGGCTCCGCCGGGTGCCTCCGCGGTGTCGAGCAGGAGCGCGGCGGCGACCCTGCCGACGTCCCTGACCGAGATCATCTTCAGGGCGACGTCCTCCGGCAGCGGCAGCCTCACCACGATCTCTCCGTGCTCCAGGCTCGGTGCCATCTCCTCCATGAAGGGGGTCGGGCGAACCATCGCGGCCCTGAGGCCGGACTTCCTCAGGTGCTCCTCGATCGAGTGCTTCGAGTCATGGTGCGGCACACCCCGCTCCCGGTCCGCGCCGAAGGCAGAGTTGAACACGACGTGCGGGACGCGTGCCGCGACCGCCGCGTCGACGAGCGCGGTGCCGATGCGGATCTCCGTCTCGACCTCTTCGAGGTTGTTCGCTTCCGGGGTCATGAAGCAGAACGCCTCGACCGCCGTCAGCGCGGCGGCCAGCGACGCCGGGTCATCGATACGGATGGCCGCCAGCTCGACGCCGCGGGCGGCCAGCGCGTGAGCCCGGTCGGACTGCGGGTTACGGACCAGAGCCCGCACCCGCGCCTTGTGGTCCAGCAGCGCGTCGACCACCGCCCCGCCCTGTCGCCCCGTCGCGCCGAAGACTGCGATGGTGCCGGTCGTCCGTGTGCTCATCGCTGCCACCCTTCACTGGTTCATGACATGGACGAAATTAGTTCATGGCATGAACGTCGTCAAGGTGCGGGTGTAGCGGGACCTCACGGTGTGACGGGTTGGTTCGAGGTGGGCGAAGAGAGGTCCGAGGTGTCCACGAGGGCGGTGGCCACACGCTCGAAGTCGCGCTGCCCGTCGGCGTCGAGGTTCCTCGCGATCTCGGGCAGGCGCTTGATGACCTCGGCGTAAAGGGCCTCGGCGAGCACCTTCCCCGTGGGCGTGGCACTGAGCATGACGACCCGTCGGTCCTGCGCCGAGCTTGCCCGGCCGACCAACTCGCGCCGCGCGGTGCGATCGACCAGCTGGCTCAACGCGTTCTTGGTCATACCCAACGACGCGGCGAGGTCAGCCATCTGCCGCGGCTCGTCCCTGACTGCGCAGAGCAGCGTGGCCTGCGAGGAGGTCAGGTCGAACTCGGCACAGATCTGGGCGTACTTGCGCTGAATCACAACCGAGAGCCAGAAGAGCTTGTCGCCGTACACGGATTCGCCGGGCGCCTCGTCATCGGGGACGGGGAAGCATTCGGCCAGCTTCTCCAGGAGCTTCGCGTAGGCGGCGCGCTGCGGCGGCCGCGGCGCGGTCCGGCCGGCCTCCCAGTTCCCGACCGCCTCGCGGCGCGTGTCGAGGGTCTTCGCGACCTGGGCCTGGCTCAGCCCGGCAGCCTCGCGTAGGCGCCTGCGCTCAGCAGGCGGGGGCAGGCCGCCCTGGGCGACCTGTTCCAGCAGCGCGTCCACGTTGCCGAGCAGCTCGTCTTCAGTGGGCACAGGGCTCACCTCCACTGGATACTCTACATCATACCCACATTGGATCGCACATGAATCGCTCATGTGGGTAGGTCACGCCAGCACGGGGTGGGCTGCGAGAGGCGCCGCCCTCCCGCTGCCGATCGCCGGACAGCCCGGCGTAGGGAGGGCACGGATCGCCGACCTCGTCCAGGCGGTGCTGCGTCGGCGCGGGTGCGTGCGGGCGTTCAGCGGGGCGTCCGCCTGGAGGCGGGCCGCCAGGTCTGGGTTGGCCGGAGCGGCCGCGGCGACGGTGACGACGTCGGCCGGCCCGGCGTCGAGGTCGGCGATCCGGACCTCGAGGGGAGCGCCGGCAGGGTTGAGGAGCAGGGCCGTAGTCCATTCGCGGCGCAGCCTCGCGACGCGGTCTTCGTCTCCGGCGTGGATCACGTGCGCTGCCCCACCGGCCGGTCTACGATCCGACCCACCCACTGGGCCGCCACCGCGCGCGGATCAGCGACCGGATCATCTTCGACAAGCTGCTCCAGCTCCTCCGCTTCGGCTGCTCCTGGTGGAGGACGTCGAGCATGTCGAGGATGTGCCCGGTGCCGCGGACGGGGCGGAATATCTCGGAGATGTGCACGGTGTCGCCCGGCCGCGCGGAGGTGAGCGGCTCGCGGAACTCCGGCCGTCGGAGTGGGTGGAGGCGGCTGGAGGTGCCAGGGCCCTCCACGAAGACGACCGGGTCTTCGATCCCTCCAGGACGAGGTCCTGCCGGGCGGTGGACTGCTGGTCGGTCGAGGCCCGCTTGCCAACCAGGTTCGCCACCGAAAGGCCCCTTCCGTACGAAGGATCGGACCCTGTCTGTCGTTAAACCCTGTCAGCAATCGCCATCGGATCTGATGGGATTCGCGGCGCCGCGAACCCTGGATTGCGGGGGTTCATCGGACGCGCCGCCTGCCTGTCGGCAAACGATGGCGAGCTCGACTTGAGGGTGCCATCGTTTGACGACAGGGCGGCGGTCCCCGGCTTGCCGGTGCTGATGAAGATCACTGCGATGATCGTGCACACAACCAGGATGCCGACGGCCCGCCAGATGGCGGTCGAGGGGCCCTCGCCCCTGCCCGGGTCCTGGTGCGGCTTCTGCGTGGCCGAGGTGTCGCATGGGCCATCTTCTGCCTGCGCGGTATCGCTGTCAGTCGGCGAGCGTGGTGTAGTCGGTGTAGCCGCGGGTGTCGCCACCGTAGAACGTGGTGGGATCGGGTTCGGTGACGGGGGCGTGGTTCTGCCAGCGCCGGACGAGGTCGGGGTTGGCGATGAAGGCCCTGCCGACGGAGACGAGGTCTGCCCGGCCGCTGTCGATGTGCCGGCGGGCAGCGGTGGCGTCGGTCATCGGGTACCAGCCGTCGTTGACGATGAGCGTGCCGTCGAAGCGGGTCCGGAGGTCGGTGAGCAGGGGTGTGGCGGGGTCACCGATGGTGTGCAGGTAGGCGAGCCCCAGCGGGGCGATCGCGTCGATGAGAGTGCGGTAGGTCGCGGCGGTTTCGGCCGGGTCGTCCTCGATCGCTCCGTGCAGGTTGATGCCCGGCGAGATACGCAGGCCCACGCGTTCGCTGCCGACCGCCTCGGCCACGGCCGTCACCAGGTCGATCGCGAAGCGTGCCCGGCCTGTCGTGGATCCGCCGTAGGTGTCGGTGCGGTGGTTGGTGGACGGTGCGAGGAACTGATGGATCAGGTAGCCGTTGGCACCGTGCAGTTCGATGCCGTCGAGGCCGGCTTCGACGGCGGCGCGTGCGCTGTCCGCGTACTCCTCGATGACGGACGGGATCTCCGCCGTGGTCAGGGCCCGCGGTACCGGGTGTGGCCTGGGCCCACTCGGGGTGAACATCTCGCCGGGCGCGGCGAGGGCGCTGGGGGCTACGGTTTCGTGGCCGTCCTTGTTGTCCGGGTGCGCGATCCGTCCCGCGTGCATGATCTGGGCGACAATGTGGCCGCCTTCCTCGTGCACGCCGTCGGCGACGGCGCTCCATCCGCCGATCTGACGGTGTGTGTGGAGGCCAGGGGTGTTCGAGTAGCCCTGTCCGGTTGCGCTGGGCTGGATGCCTTCGGTGATGATCAGGCCGGCAGTGGCCCGCTGCCGGTAGTAGGTGGCGGTGGCCTCGCCGGGCACGCCGGAGGCGTCGGCGCGGTTGCGGGTCATGGGGGCCATGGCGATCCGGTTGGGCAGTGTCCACTTGCCGACGGTTACGGGGCTGAACAGGTCGGGCATCTGGGGTTCTCCTTGGGGTGGCTGTGTCTGTCGGCGGTGGCCCGTCGGTGGCCACGTGGCGAGGCGGCGGATGGCGATGACGGTGGCGGTCTGTCCGGCAGGGCCGGCCGATGCCCGGCCGGTCGAACTGCTGGTGCTGTTCGGCAGCCAGGGCGAGCGCGCCCATCCGCGGGCCCGAAACACCTGACGGCCGGGGGGCGGGCATGGGTGCGTCAGCCCCGCTGTGACGGCCCGAGAGGCAACAGGCCGTCCAGGCCGTGGCGGCGTTCGCCTGTGACCTGCTCGCAAGGGCCGCCTCCGCCTCGGGTGTGAAGACGCCCGCGACGTCACGCCAGTAGCCTCACCCGGCACCTGTCCGGTGCCCAGTAACCATGCTGTTTCGGCAAGATTCTGGATCGCTTCCGGCCCGGGCAGCGGCGCGGGCCGTCGATCACCAGGTGCGGCAGAGGAGTTGCCTGGTCGGTTGGCATGAAGTCACCCTGTTCCTGCACGAGGGCGCGGGGCTGGCACAGGAGCAGGGGGAGCAGCTGGCTGGTCTGGGCGCGGGTGTGGTCGAGGGCCGGGTCGGCGCTCGGAGGCCGAGGTGTCGCGGCGGGTGCTGAGCCCGCGCGTGCATGGCCTGGAGGGTCTCGCGGACGGTCGCGAGCGGTGCTGGCGTCTTCGCCGGGGGCGTGATTCAGGTGGTGCGGGCCTTGAGGTGGGCCCGCTCTCCCTGGGAGCCGAACAGAACGAGGAGTTCCACGGTCCGCTCGTCGTCGGGGCCGAGCCAGTGCGGCACATGGGTGTCGAACTCGGCGGCCTCACCGGGCTTGAGGATCACCCTCTCCTCCCCGAGGAGGAGGCGCAGCCGGCCGGCGAGGACGTAGACCCATTCGAAGCCCTCGTGGGTACTCAGCTGCGGCTCGGTGCCGGGCCGGGGCGGAATGAGGAGCTTGTGGGCCTGGACACCGCCGGGCCGGCTCAGCGGCACGAAGGTCATGCCGTCGCGGGTGACCGGTTTGAGGTGGATGCGCGGGTCCCCGGTGCGCGGCGCGCCGACGAGTTCGTCCAGGGGTACGGCGTAGACCTCGGCGAGCGGCAGCAGCATCTCCAGGGTCGGTTTGCGACCCCCGCCTTCGAGGCGGGAAAGCGTGCTTTCGTTGATCCCCGTCTGCTCGGCCAGGGCAGCCAGCGTCAGGCCGTGACGTCGGCGCAGGTCCCGCAGGCGTGGCCCGACCGCGGCCAGCCGGTCCTTCTTCCCGATGTGCTGTGCGGCGCTCATACCCACCAGCATGCTGAAACAGCATGAGGCTTTGCAACTCCAGCAGTGGCCATCGCAGTGTCGTACCGGTGGCCCGCCCGATTGCCCGGCGGCCCGCGAATGACCTGCCCTTTTCCCTTGATCTGCTGAGGACTGACCCCTGCGATGACGACGGAAACCGACGCGGTGGACCGCCGCGAGGACGCTTCGGACCCACGGCGCTGGTGGGCGCTGACAGTGATCTCGGTGGCGACGCTGATGGTGGTGCTGGACGCCTCCGTCATCAACATCGCCCTCCCGCACGCCCAGGCCGACCTGGGCATCAGCGACGCGAACCGGCAGTGGGCGGTGACCGCCTACGCCCTCACCTTCGGCGGTCTGCTGCTGCTCGGGGGTCGCGTCGTCGACTTCGTCGGCCGCAAGCGGGTCTTCCTGATCGGCCTGGTCGGTTTCGCCGCCGCCTCCATGCTCGCGGGCATCGCCCCGAACGGGATGACGCTGTTCGCCGGACGCGCCCTGCAAGGCGTGTTCGCCGCCCTGCTGGCCCCCGCCGCACTGTCCCTGATCGCGGTCACCTTCACCGACCCACGCGAGCGGGCCAAGGCGTTCGGCGTCTACGGCGCCCTGCAAGGTGCGGGCGGTGCGGTCGGACTGATCGCGGGCGGCCTGCTGACCGAGTACACCAGCTGGCGCTGGTGCCTGTTCGTCAACACCCCCATCGCCCTCGCCGTGGCCCTGGCCGCCCTGCCGGTCCTCAAGGAGAGCCGCGCCGAGGGCCCTCGCCGCTACGACATCCCTGGCGCCCTGCTGGTCACCACCGGCCTGGTCGCCGTCGTCTGGGGCTTCACCCATGCCGCGGAAGCGGGCTGGAACACTCCGGCGACCTGGCTCCTGCTCGTCGCCGGCCTGGCGCTGCTGGCCTCGTTCGTCCTGGTCGAGCGGCGCACCGCCGACCCGTTGCTGCCGCTGCGCGTCATCTGGGATCGGGACCGCGGCGGCGCGTTCCTCGCCTCCCTGCTGATCGGGGCGGGCATGTTCGGCCTGTTGCTGTTCCTGACCTACTACCTCCAGGTCAACCTCGGCTACCAGCCGCTGCGCGCGGGGCTGGCGTTCCTGCCCTTCAGCGCCGGCATCATCGCCGCGGCCGCCTTCGGCGCCCCGCTGGTCACCCGGCTCGGTCCGAAGACGCTGATGACGGCGGGCACGGCCGTCACCCTGGCCGGCACCCTGGTGTTGACGCTGCTCAAGCCCACCGAGGGCTACCTGACCGTCGTGCTGCCCGCCATGATCCTGACCGGTCTCGGTCTGGGCGCGTTCTTCGTCGCCCTGCCCAACACCGCCCTTGCCGGTATCTCCCCGTCCGACACCGGTGTCGCCAGCGCGATGATCAGCACCACGCAGCAGGTCGGCGGCGCAGTCGGCCCCGCCCTCCTCAACACCCTGTACGTCTCCGCCCTCACCGGGTTTCTCGCCGACCGCACCGGCGCCGTGTCGCAGGCGGTCCGGCTGGAAGGATACGTGCGCGGTTACCGGGTCGCCTTCCTTGCCAGCGCCGCCCTGTTCGCCCTCGCCCTCGCGGCCGCCGGTCTGCTCATCACCCGCCGCCGCACCAGCGCCGCCACCTCCTGACCACCCGCACCGAAAGGCCCCGCACATGAACAGCACCAACGAGTCCGCCGCGTTCTGGGAGAAGCACTACGCCGGCATGGACGCGCAGTGGGGCACCAAGCCCAACGCCGTCCTCACCGCCCTGCTCGCCGACCTGGCCCCCGCCCCCGGCACAGCCCTGGACCTGGGCTGCGGCCACGGCGGCGACGCACTCTGGCTCGCCGCCCAGGGCTGGGACGTCACACCCGTCGACGTCTCGCAGACCGCCCTCGACCGCGTGGCGGCAGCCGCCGCGGCCAGCGGCCTCACCGACCGGATCCACCCCCAGCAGCACGACCTCTCCGAGACGTTCCCCGACGGCGCCTGGGACCTGGTCACCGCCACCTACTTCCACACCCCCGTCACCATCGCCCGTGAGAGCGTCCTGCGGCGAGCCGCCCAGGCCGTAGCACCCGGCGGACGGCTGATCGTGATCGAACACGCCTCCACCGCCCCCTGGTCCTGGCAGGCCGGCCAGGACATCCAGTACCCCACCCCCGACGACGTCATCGCCTCGCTCCAGCTCGACGACACCTGGGCCGTCGAACGAGGCGAGGCACCCCAGCGCACCGCCACCGGACCCGAAGGACGGACCGCGACCGTCACCGACAACGTCATCGCCGTCCGTCGCACCGGCTGACACGCACACGAGACCGAGCCGCAGCCCTCCTCCGGCCCCGCACCACCCCTGGCGTCCGCCGAAAGCACCCGATGAAACCGGCGCCGCTTCACCCCGGTCCGCCGTCGTCCTCGTCCAGCTCCTGCGCGTCCGGACCGCGCAGCGGACGCAGGGCGCCGGCCGCCGGGGTGGGGACGATGAACCTGTAACGGCCGAGCGGGTTCAGCTTGCGGTTCTCGTCGTCGAGGAAGAAGAACCGCTCCAGCTCCGGCCGAGTCGGCTCCTCATCGAACTTGCGTATGACGACGCCTGCTCGTCGGTCAGGAACTCCACTGGCATGAGCGTGAAGCTATCGGCGCCCGAAGCCGCTCAGGGAGCTTCTGCCGAACGACGCTGCCCGGCCTCCCACCTGTGCTGAAGGCCGTGATCACCTGCTTATGAGCGTCAACCCCGAAAGTTCGGGGCGCCGATCAGGTCCCCGGTGCGGCAGACCCGACGGGCGGCACGCCGGTGGACAAGGCGCCACCGGCCGACGGCCTGGCGACGCCGGGGGATCCGATCGGCAGTCAGCGCCGAAGGCCGATCACCCCACCGTGCTGACCGCCAGCGACGGGCCGGGGCGAGTTCTGCCATCCGTTTTCGTCCTTTGTGCCTTCGTCTGCTTGAGGTGTCGGTCGGGCCTCAGCCCGGGAACAGGATGTGCTTGTTCGGAAGTGCAGGACAGCCCTCAGAGCTGTGTGACGCCGCCGTCGACGAACAGTTCCGCGCCGGTGGTGAAACTGCTTTGACCGCCGGCCAGGTAGAGGGCGGCGGCGGCGACCTCGTCGGGACGGCCGAGGCGGCCGAGCGGGGTCGGTGGGGCGAGCTCGGCCGCGGTGGGCTGATCGCCGTGCGGGAAGGCGGCGAGGAGCTCGTCCAGGCCGGAGGTCTCGACAGGGCCGGGGGTCAGGGCGTTGACGCGGATTCCCCGGCCGGTCAGCTCGGCGGCCCAGGTACGGGCGAGGCTGCGGATCGCGGCCTTGGTGGCGGCGTAGACGCCCAGGCCCGGGGTGGCCCGTAGGGCCGAGCTGGAGGAGAGCAGCACCACCGAGGCGCCGGCCGTCAGCAGTGGCAGCGCCTTCTGGACGGTGAAGACCGTGCCCTTGAAATTGATCGAGGCGGTGCGGTCGTACTCCTCCTCGGTGATCGCACCGAGCGGGCCGTACTCCCCCACCCCGGCGTTGGCCACCACTATGTCCAGGCGGCCACTGCGGTTCGTGATCTCGGCGAAGAGCCGGTCGAGGTCACCGAGGTCCGAGACATCGCCCTGGACGGCGACGCCTCGGGCGCCGACCTGCGCTACGGCGGCGCCCAGCTCGGCCTTGCGGCGCCCGGTCAGGTAGACGGTCGCCCCCTCGGCGGCGAAACGGCGGGCGATCGCCAGGCCGATGCCGCTCGAGGCCCCGGTGACCAGGGCGATCTTGTCGTCCAGCTGTCCCATGAGATTCTCCGATCCTTGATGTAATCATTGTTGTTACATTTACGGGCGTAGAAGGCAACCTCCCCCGGTCAGGGGAAGTTGACGACCCCGGGCTTTTCAGGCGGCTTGCAAGACGTCCCGCAGCACGTCCTCCAGCGTGGTCTTGGCCAGTTCCCTGCGCAGGGCGGCCTCCACGTCGTCGTACACGGCGCTCATCGCCGGCCCGATGCCGTGGCCCACGACGCACTCAGGGTTCGGTGTCGCGCGGTGCAGGGCGAAGACCGGTCCCGGTTCGATCGCCTGGTAGACGTCGAGCAGGGTGATCGCCGCCAGGTCCCGCCCGAGCATCCAGCCCGCCCCAACCCCCCGCCGTGAATCGGCCAGGCCGGCCTTGCGCAACTCGCCCAGCAGACGGCGGATCACCACCGGGTTGGTGTTGACGCTCGTCGCGATCTGCTCGGAGGTGGCGACCTCGTGGCCGCGCCGCTGATAGAGCCCGATCCATGTCAGGGCGTGCGCCGCAATGGTCAGTCTGCTGTTCGCGCTCACGTCGGACTCCACCTCCCCAGTTCCTCCGGTCCAGTCGTAACAATAGTTATTACAGTGCCGTACGGCAAGTTCTACGGTGCCGGCCGGATCGGCCCCCGGGAGGACGCCGAACCGTCAGCCCACACCCGCACCGTCGGCCTCTCGGAGTCCGAGTCGTCGTTTTGACCTTCAAGCCGCTTGAACCTCGACAATCGCAGGCATGGACGACACCGACGCGCTGATGAGCATCGGCGCTTTCGCACGCCGGGTGGGACTGGCGCCGAGCGCCCTGCGGTTCTACGACGACTGCGACATGCTGCGTCCCGCCTACGTGGACGCTGTGACCGGGTATCGCTACTACGCCCACGGCCAGCAAGCCCGCGCGGTCCTGGTCCGTCGGCTCCGCGAAGCCGGGATGCCACTGACCGATGTCCCAGTGGTACTCGACGGTACCCGCGAGCAGGCCCGCGCCATTCTGGAAGGGCATGCCGGAAAGGCACGCGAGACGGCGGCGTCGGCCCAGTCGGCGATCGAGGAGATCCTCCGCGATCTCCTGGGTGAGCGCCGGGTCACGGTGCGACTCGGCGGAGCGGAGCTGGCCAGCGCCGTACGCCAGGTCGCCCCAGCAGTGGCGTCCGCTCCTGTGCGGGAGGAGTTCCCGGTACTCGGCTGCGTCCTGATCGAACTCGAACGCCAGGAAGTGCGGCTGGTGGCCACGGACCGCTACCGTTTGGCGGTCCGCGCGTTGCGGCCCTCCTCTTTCGAGGGCGCCCACTGTCGCGTCCTGGCCGGTGTCACGGAGCTGAAGGACATCGCGTCCTGGGCCATGCGGTTCCCAGACATCAGCATCGAGGTGGAGCGGCAGAGGGTGCGGCTGCACGTCGACGGTGCGGAACGTGTCCTCCCCACCGTCGACGAGACGTTTCCCGACTACCGGATGATCCTGGACAGCCTGCCGGCCACCCGGCACCGGATCATCGCGGACCGGACCGCTCTTCGCGCGGCCATCGCCGATGCCGGACACGACGGGCCACTCACCCTGCATACCGACGAGCAGCAGCTCATCCTCGCGTCCCGCGGACCGGTCATATCCAGGCTTTCCGCCGTCTGCACAGGAGCGTCCGTGCGCATTGCCTTCGACCCGGGAGTGCTTCTTCCGGCGCTCGACGTCGGCGTCGGCCCCGACGTGCTGCTGGAAATCTCCTCGCCGGCCCAGCCCGTCGTTGTCCGCTCCGCCGACCAGGGCAGTTTCACCACCTTGGTCATGCCGGTCCGCGACACCTCGACGGACGCATGACCCTTCGACCGATCGATCGAGAGAGCGAGATCATGGACCCGAGTAACCCCGTCGTCAGGCTGTGCTCCCAGGGCATGCAGGCCGAGGCCGAAGGCCGGGACATCGACGCCCGCAGCCTTTTCGAGCAGGCCTGGGAGACCGCCGGTGACGACTACGAGGCATGTGTCGCCGCCCACTACCTGGCGCGGCACCAGCCGACGCCCGAACAGACCCTGCACTGGAACCAGGAGTGTCTCAACCGTGCGGACCTGGTGGGCGACGACCGGGTTACGGGCTTCTACGCCTCTCTGCACGTGAACATGGCCAAGGCGTACGGGGATCTTGACGAGCCCGGCAGAGCACGCGAGCACTACCAGCTGGCCGCCGCCCACATCGATGAGGTTCCGCCAGGGCAGTACGCCGACTGGACCCGCATAGCCATCGCCGAGGGACTGCGTTCCACCGGGGCAACTGGGGATCGCCCCGCCGACGGTCTTCTGACAGCTCTGTTCACCACGTTCTGCGAACGTGGTGACCTCAAGGCCCTGGGGCTGGTCCTGCCCGCCTACCTCGCAGATCTCGGGACGGAGGACGACCGCCTGCGGCTTGCTACGGCGTTGCACATGGTCCACGCCGCCCGGTGGCTGCCCGAAGACGAACAGAACACCCTCGGCAAGGCCATCGGCACCCTGACCAGTGCCGTCACAGCCGCCTGACCCGGCCCCCGCCCCGGGCTGTCAGGCTGCGGCAGCGCATTCCTCCTCGGCCTCGAACTCGACGTCCGGGTGCGGGTCGAAGGCGGCGGGCCGCACCGTCAGTTCCGTGGTGGCGTAGCACCGCACGAAACCCGATCGGTCGGGCGCTGCCGCTTACGTGTGCACGGTGCAGGACCCGGAGGGCAACCTGTGGACGTTCGGCACCTACCGGGGCTTCGCCGGAGCAGGGCGCCGGGAAGAGACGGGAGGACCCCGGCCGGTGGGGCCGGGGTCCTGTGCCGGGACGTGGGGTGCCTGGGGTCAGTGGCTGCCGGCGAGTTCGCCGGTGAGCTTGCCGTAGAGGTCGGCGCTCAGGTCGTTCAGCCCGGTGATGTCCACGGTCTTGCCGCGCTGGGCGTACTTGGTCTCGATCGCGTCCAGGGCGGCCACTGAGGAGGCGTCCCAGACGTGGGCCTCGGACAGGTCGATGACGATCTTGTCCGGGTCGCCCGCGTAGTCGAACTGGCCGACGAGGTCGTTGGAGGAGGCGAAGAACAGCTCGCCGGTGACCCGGTGGACGACCGTGGTGCCGTCGGGGTCGAGGACGCTGTGCACGCGGGCGAGGTGGGCGACGCGCCGGGCGAAGATGACCATGGCGGTGAGGGAGCCGATGACGACGCCGATGGCGAGGTTGGCGGTCGCGACCACCACGATCACGGTGACGGCCATGACGGCGATCTCGCCGGCGGGCATTCGCTTGAGCGTCTTCGGCGCGACGGAGTGCCAGTCGAAGGTGGCGAAGGACACCATGACCATGACGGCGACCAGGGCGGCCATGGGGATGTCGGAGACGACCGGGCCGAAGGCGATGCACAGCACCATCAGGAACACGCCCGCCAGGAAGGTCGAGACACGGGTGCGGGCGCCGGAGACCTTCACGTTGATCATGGTCTGGCCGATCATGGCGCAGCCGCCCATGCCGCCGAAGAAGCCGGTGACGATGTTGGCGATGCCCTGGCCGATGGACTCCCGGGTCTTGGAGGAGTGGGTGTCGGTGATGTCGTCGACCAGCTTCGCCGTCATCAGTGACTCCATCAGGCCGACCAGCGCCATCGCGAACGCGTACGGGGCGATCGTCGTCAGGGTGTCCAGGGTGAACGGCACGTCCGGCAGTCCCGGCACGGGCAGGGAGGACGGCAGGGCGCCCTTGTCGCCGACGGTCGGCACCGCGATTCCGGCCGAGACCGTGATGACGGTGAGGATGACGATCGAGACGAGCGGGGCCGGAATCACCTTGGTGACCTTCGGGAAGAACACCATGAGCGCAAGCCCGCCGATGATCAGCGGATACACCGCCCACGGCACGTCGTGCATCTCGGGGACCTGGGCCATGAAGATCAGGATCGCGAGCGCGTTGACGAAGCCGACCATCACCGAGCGCGGCACGAACCGCATCAGCTTCGCCACCCCGAGCGCTCCGAGCGCGACCTGGATGACGCCGGCGAGGATGACCGCGGCGATCAGGTAGCCCAGGCCGTGCTCACGGTTGAGGGGGGCGATGACGAGGGCGACGGCGCCGGTGGCGGCGGAGATCATCGCGCGGCGGCCACCGACGATCGAGATGACCACGGCCATGGTGAACGAGGCGAACAGACCGATGGCCGGGTCGACCCCGGCGATGATCGAGAACGAGATCGCCTCCGGGATCAGGGCCAGAGCGACAACCAGGCCGGCCAGGACCTCGGTGCGCCAGACCTTGGGGTTGTTCAGCCAGTCGGGCTTGAGGCCGCGCAGTCGCGCGGCGGGAGTCACAGCAGCAGAAGACAAGGAGACGCGTACCTGTCGTGCTCGGGCACACCGCCACATGGGCCGGGGCGTGCGGGAAGGGGCGCGGGAGACCGTCCGGCATCCTGCGGGCGGCCCGAGGGCGGGCCGGGAAGTCGTGGAGGACGCGAGCCTCGGGGCCTGGGCGGTGCCCGGCCGGGCGGTCACATCCGAGGGCGAAGGATCACGGCGGGCAGGGGGCGGCGATCAGCGTCATGGGCTCGCGCACGCTTTCTCCTGCAAGAATCGGATCTTCGCCGGGGGCGCCATCGGCCCCGGAACGGCAGCAGCGGGCGGCAGGGGCCGCCTCACCATCATCAACTCTACCCTAACGTTAGGGTAGAGGTTGGTCGGTCGCACGGGACGCGGCTCGCCACGACGGGAAGGGCCAAGGACACGGACGTGGACGACACACACATGCAGATCGGCGAGGTCGCCGCACGGACGGAGCTGTCGCTGCGCACCATCCGGCACTACGAGGAGACCGGCCTGGTCATCCCCTCCGCCCGGTCCCAGGGCGGGTTCCGCCTCTACACCGAGACCGACGTCGCCCGGCTCATGGTGATCCGCCGGATGAAGCCGCTCGGCTTCACGCTGGAGCAGATGCGCGACCTCCTGGACGCCACCGACCGCCTGGACAGCGGCGACCCTCTCGATGCCGGCGAGCGCGAGGCGCTGCTGGAGCGGGTGCAGACCTACCGGCAGGCCGCCGCCGAGCAGGTGCAGAAACTGCGCGTCCAGCTGGAACGCGCCGAGGACTTCGCCGCCACTCTGAGCGCCCACCTGGAGCAGAACACTCCGGCCCCCCGCGTCTAAGGGCTGTCCCGCAATTCCCGGCGGGCGCGCGACGACAGCTACGGCACCTCGCCGCGTTGTCAGGACGTCCACATACATCCAGTATGCGGACGTCCCTCCGCCTTGCGATGCACCGTATCTGACGCCGCACGCTGATCCACCGGGAATTGCGGGACAGCCCTTAGGTTTTGATCATGAGAAGCATCGCGAGCCGATCACCCACCTGCCCGGGTGCCGACCCGGCGGAGGCGCGTTCCTCGGCGAGCGGCCCGGTCATCCACTCAACGCAACGTTCAAGGACTCGCCCGGCGACAGCGAGTTCGTCCCGCTCGGCCCGTCTGTGATCGTGGATGCGAGTGCCCTTCGTCCGCGCACCGACCCACCTTCATCACTGCACCTACTCATGTGAGGGCCATCGTCGCCTGCCACGCGCCTGGACTCATACGTGTCGCCTTCCGGAAGAACACGGAGAAGTTGGACGCGTCGGAGAAGCCGAGCCTGTCGGCGCAGCGGGCCGCTGTGAGGCGGTCGTGCGCGAGGAGCCGTTTGGCTTCCAGGACGATCCGGTCGACGATGTACCCCTTCGCCGTGCGGCCACTGACCTGCTGCACCGCTCGTGACAGGGTGCGGGGCGCGTATCCCAGCGCACGTGCGTAGTAGCCGGCGTCGTGATGTTCCCGGAAGTGCGCTTCGACGCTGGACCGGAACAGCTGGAACAGCCGGAACGCCGGATGTGAGATCTGCGCTTGGGCGTGCGGTGGCCGGAGCCGGGCGATCAGCGCGGAGAGCAGGATGTCGGGCAGCTCCCCCGAGAGGTCCCCAGGTGGGGCGGATGTCTCAAGGAGGAGGTGGTTGCGTGCGGCGTCCACGAACGGCCAGTCGGCGTCAGGAATGCTCCATTGCGCGACCAGGTCCGGGGACGCGACGAGTTCACGGGTGGCGTGGGTGACCGGAGCGGTCGGCACGGACAGCACGAGGTGTCCCGTCACGTCTGCGATGTCATCCCATCGGTGCACCGCGCCGGGAGGGATCCATACCGCGGACCGCTCCTCGAGCCGGTGCTGGAGGAAGTCCACCGTGACGGAGCCGTGCCCGGCGTCGATGAGGGCGAGGACATGGAAGTCGGCACGCTGCGTACCGCCGTCGTTCAGATCGCGCAGGCGCCCGAACGTCATCGTCTCGACCGTGGCGGCACGGCGCTCTGCGGGCTCGTAGGCCATCTGCCGGATCGCGGTCATGTGTCCAGTTTCCACCATCAGGAGAGCAGTCACACCGATGCCCCGCCTGGGTGCGGAAGTTTCAATGGATGCACAGGGAAATCACCCGCAACAGTGACCAGGAGAGCCACGATGACTGCAACGCAGCCGACGCCACTGCCCGTTTACGACCACCGGACGGGGACCGGACCCACCCTGGTGTTCCTGCACTACTGGGGTGGTTCCGCGCGCACGTGGGACCTCGTCGTCGACCGCCTCCCGGGCCGTGACGTACTCACGATCGACTTCCGAGGATGGAGCCGGTCCAGCCGTCTCCCCGGCCCCTACACTCTCGGTCAGCTCGCCGACGACACGCTCGCCGTACTCGCCGACGCGGGCATCACCGACCATGTCCTCGTCGGGCATTCGATGGGGGGCAAGGTCGCGCAACTGGTCGCGGCAACCCGGCCCGCCGGCCTGCGCGGCATCGTCCTCGTCGGCTCCGGCCCGGCGAAGCCCGCCGCACAGATCACTTCTGAGTACCGGGAAGCCCTTTCCCACGCCTATGACTCCGACGAGTCCGTAGCCGCGGCACGGGACCACATCCTCACCGCAACCGAGCTGCCCCCGTCGATCAAGGCACAGGTCGCGACCGATTCGCGAGCCGGCGTCGACGCCGGCCGCACCGAGTGGCCGCTCCGCGGTATCGCGGAGGACATCACCGAGCACACCCGCATGGTCGGCGTTCCCGCCCTCGTCGTCGCCGGAGAGAACGACCAGGTCGAGCCCGTCGACGTGCTTCGCGACAACCTTGTTCCCTACCTCTTCCAGGCCGAGTTCACGGTGATACCGGCCACCGGTCACCTGATCCCGCTGGAAGCTCCGGCCGCCCTCGTCGATGCCCTTACGGCCTTCGCACCAGCAGCCTGACCATCTGCGCGCCCTGACGACAGATCACCCCCTGATCACGAGCCGGACACCCTGCCCGTGCAACAGCCGGCGGCCGAGGGCCGAACATCCCGCGCGTCGGTACGCACCCGATGTCACACTGCACTCTCTGCGTGGTGCCTACTCGACCGCCTATCGCTGCTGTTCAGGCGTTACTGCATCCACTCGTACGCGTGATCGGAGACGAATTCGGCGAAAGCGCGCGGCGGACGGCCGGTCAGTTCGAGCACCGCGGTGCTGACCTGGTCTTCGCGCCCCTCCTTGATGCCGCGCTCGACGGCGGCAAGCGCGGCGGCGAACTCGGTCGGCATTCCGGAGGCGCGGTAGGCGGCAGCCTGTTCCTCCTCCGTAACACGCTCCACCCGAACCTGTCTGCCGGTCCGCGCGGTGATGATCTGCGCGGCCTGTGGGTAGCTCATCCCGTGCGGTCCGGTCATCAGGTAGTCGCTTCGAGCGTCCACCCCCGGGTCGGCCAACAGCGCGGCAGCACCGGCCGCGATGTCCCGCGCATCGACCCACCCCAGCTTGCCGTCACCGGCTGCGGTGCGGATCTCGCCGAGTCGATGGATCCCCTCGGCCAGGGGGTGCGGGCGCAGGAAGTTCTGCATGAACCCGGACGCGCGGAGTACGACACCTCCGGGCTGAGCCCGAACCTGAGCGGCCACCTCCAGAGCGCTGGGCGCATTCGGCAGCACAATGGCGGAGCCGAGCATCACGATTCGCCGGACACCGGCTCGCTGCGCTCGGCGCAGGAAGGGGTCGACCAGCGGCAGCGGGTCCACGCTCTCCACCGGCGGAAGCAGGAAGACCCGGTCCATCCCGTCGAGCGCGGGTCCGAATGTGGTCGGGTCACTCCAGTCGAAGCGGATCGCATCAGGATCGGCCGCGGTCGGGTTCCGGCTGGCTTCCCGAGCCGGCACACCGGCGTTGCGGAGCTCCCGCACCAGCGTCCTGCCCGTCCGGCCGGTGCCCCCGGTCACCAGCACCCCGGCCATCAGACGTCCTCCCTTTCCAGTGAGTCGATCAGCCCGGCGAGACCCCCGGCAGCGGCGGCCGCCGACAGCGGGCTCCAATAGTCCCGGAACAGAGCGATCAGCCCGTCGCGGACCGTGAGAACCACGATGTAGTCCAGGCGGTAAGGCCGGGAGGTGGCCACGGTGCGGCCGGTGGCCGTCCACTCCACGACGACGGTGTTCGTTCGATCCGTGGGTCGCACGGTCAGTGCGGTCACCTCCTTCATGTCCATCAGCTCCGGATAGTGGGCGAGGTAGGCACGTACCTCCTCACGTCCGCGGAGAACGCGGGGGGAACTCCCGGCCGCGAAGGGGAATTCCGCAATTCCGTCAGACGCCCACAGATCTGCCACGGCATTCATGTCTTTGACCAGCATCAGATCGATCATGCGGCGAAAAGTTTCCTCAGGGGTCCTGGACACCATTTCTCCTCGTAGTCAACAGACCGGCCATGCCACCCTGCACAGCAGATGCGTGGGCGCGGAACGGACAGCTGAGCCCCGGACCGACAGTGCGAGGATCAGCCGTCCCTGCTGTGACAGGATGAAAGAATGAGCAGTCAGGAACTCGCAGCCTTTCTCCGCCGGCGCCGCGAGGAACTGCGACCGGAAGATGTGCCGGTCGAAGCGACGTCTCCACCAGGCCGGCGCGCCCGTCGCACACCTGGACTGCGGCGCGAGGAGGTAGCCGCCCTGGCACAGGTGTCGGTGAGCTACTACGAACGGCTGGAACAGGCACGGGCACCCCGGCCCTCACCGCAGGTGCTGGTCGCGCTGGCGACGGCCCTCCGGCTCACCGAAGCGGAGCGTGACCATCTGGCCCGCCTGGCCGGACAAGTGCTGCCGGCAGAGAACGGCGGCGCGGCGGAGCGCGTACCCGAGGAGGCCCGGCAGCTACTCGGCAGACTTGACGGCATCCCTGCCTACATCGTCAACGACCGGCAGGACATCGTCGCCTGGAACGCAGCAGCCGCAGCTCTGATCACCGACTTCTCCCGTCTCACACCTGACGAGCGCAACGTCACGCGCATGTCGACGAGATTCCGTGCCACCCTCTGCACCGGCGCGCCCGGTTCGGAATCCGATTTCTCTCGGCAGGCAGCCGCTCAATTGCGCGCAGCCGGCGTTCGGCACCCCACGGACAACGTACTCGCAGAACTCGTCAACGAGTTCGCAGCCCACGATCCGGAATTTGCGAGCCACTGGCGTAATCACACGGTGCACCCCATGCCCAGTGTGCGAAAAATCCTGCGTCACCCCGTACTGGGCGAACTGGAGATAGACCGGCACACCCTCGGTCTGCCCGGCTCGGGCTTTTCCTTGGTGATGTACACAGCAGAAGCCGGCAGCCCCAGCGCCGCTGCGCTGAAAAGCCTTTGACCGCCACCGCTACGGAGGGCACCGCGTCGGCCGAGGTCGGGCCGCGCAGGTGGAGCCGTGGCCTCGGGACGGAGAGCTGCCCACTCCGGAGCTTCAGGCGCGTGTTTCGAGTGACGAGGTGGTGCGTGTCAGCGGGTGAGGTGTCTGGCCAGGTGGATGGCATGAGTCCGCTGTGGCGATCATGGTCGATCGGGCGGTGCCGGCGCCTCGGTTGTCGGGAAACGGGAATCAAGGGGGTGAGCGTGAACCCTGGGCCGGAGGACGGCCACGCCTTGTTGGGAAGGTGGTCCCCCTCTGCGGCGCGGGTCAGCGCTGCGATGTGGATTCGGCCGCGGACACACCCTCCGGTGCCGTGCCGTCGGTGACGCTCAGGTCCTGAGTTCCTACGACGGCCAGCAGTTCCAGCTGCTCGGCTCCCCGGCTTCCGGGCGGCGCGGTGAACCACAGCAGGCGTTGGCGTCCGTCCTCGCTGAGCAGGTTGTAACAGTCGAGTTCGATGATGCCGAGCGTGGGGTGGACGATCTTCTTGTGGTCCATGCGGCGCACCGCGACGTCGTGGGTGTCCCAGAGAGCTGCGAACTCCTGGCTACGGCGGCGTAGCACGGTGACCATCTTCGTGACCTCCGCGTCCCGGCCCCGCCGCGCGGCCGCTGCCTGAAGGTCGGCCACGAAGACCCGGGAGTGGTGCGGATGATCCTCGACCGGGTACCTCTCGCGCGCATGAGGGTCGGTGAACCAGCGGTACACGAAGCTGGCCGCCGGGCCGCGGTGCGCCGGGGACGTGCCGAGCAGGTTTCGGGCCAGGTCGTTTTCCACCAGGGTCTCGTGCAGGTCGGTGATGACGCGCGCGGGGGTGTTGGACAGCCGGTCCAGGAGTCCGAGAAGCGCGGGCTGCACGTGTGCCGAGGGTCCGTGTGCTGACGGCGGGACCGGCCGCTCGGCCAGGTGAAACAGGTGGTCGCGCTCGTCGCCGTTCAGGCGAAGGGCTCGGGCGAGGGCGGCCAGGGTCTGGGCCGAGGGCTGCACGCCGTTCTTTGCGCTGCCGCGCTCCAGCTCCGTGTAGTAGTCCGCCGACAGCCCTGCCAGCTGCGCGACTTCCTCGCGGCGCAGCCCGGGGACGCGCCGGCGCGGGCCTTGGGGGAGACCGACCTCGGCGGGTCGGACGCGGTCGCGGCGTGTCCTGAGGAAGGCGCCGAGTTCTGGAAGGTTCACCCCTCCATGGTCGCTCGCGCGCCGAGCCGTAGCCAGGGGGTGGCATCCCCTGGGTAGACGCAGCCCTGGCTAGGGGTGGGGGACCGGCCGATTGTGGAGGGCGCAGCGGGGCGACGGCGAGACCGCGACCCGACACGCATCCACCACAGGAGTCAGTAATGCCTACCCCCCCTTCCCTCGACGGGCTCGCCGCCCCGGCCCGGCCCTCCGTCTCACCCCGTGTCGCGATCGTCACCGGCGGCTCGCGCGGCATCGGCCGCCGGACCGTCGGCCGGCTGGCCGCCGACGGGTACGCCGTCGTGGTCGGCTATGCCGGCAACCAGGACGGCGCCGAAGCCGCCGTGAAGGAGGCCGCCGCCGTCGGCAGCGTCCGGGCGCTCGCGGTACGCGCCGACGTCGCCGACGAACACGCCGTCGCGGCTCTGTTCGACGCGGCCGAGGCAGAGTTCGGCGGCGTCGACGTCGTCGTGCACGCAGCCGGGCGGGCGCACACGGCGCCGATCGCCGAGCTGGACCTGGCCGTCCTGGACGACCTGCACCGCACCAACATCCGCGGCACGTTCGTCGTCGTCCAGCAGGCCGCACGTCGGGTGCGCCCCGGCGGGGCGATCGTGACGTTCTCCACGTCCGTGGTGGGGCTGGCCTTCCCGAACTACGGCGCGTACTCCGCCAGCAAGGGCGCGGTCGAGGCGCTGACGCCGATCCTGGCCCGGGAGCTGCGGGGCCGGGACGTCACCGCCAACGCCGTCGCGCCCGGCCCCACGGCCACCGACCTGTTCCTGGACGGAAAGGACGACGAGACCATCGCCCGTCTGGCCGCCCTGCCCCCGCTGGAACGCCTCGGTACCCCGTCCGACATCGCCGAGGTCGTCGCGTTCCTCGCCTCCCCGGCCGGCCACTGGATCAACGGACAGGTCGTCCGCGCCAACGGCGGAATCGTCTGAACCGCCCGCAGCCACCCCATCGATCGACGAAAGGCATCTCCCTATTGGCGGTCGAGTCGTCGCGGGGCTCCGGGCGGCCAAGCCTTTCCAGCCACCTCACGGCGCAGCCATGACAGCCATACCCAGGGCCCCCGCGTCCCGCTGATCTTACGAGTGACCAGTTCGAACCAACGACCAAGAAAGTAGGGCCTTGTCATGAGGAACGACGGCACCGGAAAGGCCATCCTGGTCACCGGGGCCTCCAGCGGCATCGGGGCGCTGTCCGTGCGTGCGCTGGCCCTCGCCGGGCACACCGTGTACGCGGGCATCCGCCAGATGGCGACCCGTAACGCGACCGCGGTGGCCGACCTGGCGCGCTACGGCACCGACCACCAGGTCGACGTACAGGCCGTCGAGCTGGACGTCACCTCCGAGGACTCCGCCGACGCCGCAGTCGACCGGATCCTCGCCGAGCGCGGCCGGCTGGATGTGGTCGTGCACAACGCCGGGCACATGGTCCTGGGCGCCGCCGAGGCGTTCACCGCTGAGCAACTCGCGGAGTTGTACGACGTGAACGTCCTGGGCACGCAACGCGTCAACCGCGCCGCCCTGCCGACGTTGCGTGAGCAGGGCTCGGGGCTACTGGTGTGGATAGGCAGCTCCAGCACCCGCGGCGGCTGCCCCCCGTTCCTGGCCCCGTACTTCGCCGCCAAGGCCGCGATGGACGCCCTGGCAGTCAGCTACGCCGCCGAGGTGCTCCCGTTCGGCATCGACAGCGCGATCGTGGTGCCCGGTGCGTTCACCACCGGCACCAGCCACTTCACCAACGCCGGCGCCCCCGCCGACGCCGACCGTGCGGAAACCTACGACCGGCGTCACCGCCCCCTGATGGGCGATCTGGGCAAGCGCCTGGCCGCGCTCGTCCCTTCGGACGCCGATGTGGCCGACGTCGCTGAGGCCGTCGTGCACCTGGTCGCGATGGCACATGGCACTCGGCCGCTGCGCACCCACATAGACCCCAGCCGAGACGGCAGCGAAGTCGTCTCCGCGGTCGCCGACCGCGTCCGCGCCGACTTCTTCCGCCGCCTCGGACTGGACAGCCTGCTCACCGCAGGCAGCTCCCTGTAACGCCCCACTGAGAGAAGGAACGACCAGCCATGCCTTTCGCGAACTTCAAGGTCCCCGAGAAGACCCTCACCCCGAAGCAGAAGGAGGAGATCGTCACCCGCACCACGGAGCTGTACGTCGAGATCTACGGCGAGCGCGCCCGCAACAACACCATGGTGCTGGTCGAAGAGGTCGCCGACGGCGGCTGGGGCATCTCCGGCAACGTGCTGACCCTCGCCATGCTCGGCGAGGCGACACCGACCGACACCATCGACGCCTGACCGCACCGGCCGCCATCCGGCCAGGACAGCACCTCGCAACCGCCGGCCGCCGGGTCGAGCGTCCGGCCGCACGGCCTCGCTCATCCGGGGGCCGGTGAGATCGGCGAAGCCCTTCATCGTGTCCCCGTACTCGATCGGTCGGCGATGTCCACCGGGGTGCGGGGACGTGGCACGGCAGCGGCCGGCAGGTCGAGCCGCTTGTCCAGGTCCAGGCCGGAAGGTGCCGTACGGGTTGACGTTCGGCCAGAACAGCGCGGTCGGCCCGCGCCGGTCCTCCTCGCTCGGATTCTTCGCCCAGGTCTGGCTCGGCGAGCACCTGCTGACCGTCACCCGGGCGATCGCAGAGGTGCGCACGCTCCTGGCGGAGCGGGTGTGCGCGGTTCCTGACCGTCCTGGCCTGCGCCTTCGGACGCTGACGGATGTGTGTGCCTACGCCCAGTCCGAAGGCGTCGAGCCGCGTGTGGGCGCACCGAGATCCAGGTTCATCCTGCGCACTGCGCGGGCCGGGCACCGGAGCGGCTGAGCGGCCTACTCGGCCCGTGCGGCCGACTACGGCGCTCAGCCTCCGCCGCTCCCGATACGGCCCAGCACGGCGCGGAACCGCTCCCGTCCCGCTGTCACGCCGGCCTCCCACAGACCTGCGGCGTCGCCGGTCGCAGAGCGGGACTGAAGCCGCTGCTCCTCGGCGCAGAAACCGGCACCCACCAGGTTCTGGTCCAGCATCCCCATCGCGGTGAGCGCCGCGTGGCCGCAGGCCGACGCGTCACCGGCATCCCCGGTGCCGTTGGCCAACAGGACGTGCCGCAGGACGAGGGCACCGAAGAAGGCCGTCCTGGGCGGCGCAACGTACCGACGGACGTGTCGGTAACATTCGATAAGATGCCGACACTCGCGTCGTCAAGTTCAGGCAAAAGGCGGGGTGTCCCGTCCGGCGTGCCCTCATCCCCTTCATCGCTCGGAGAGTTCCGTGTTCCTTGCCCTACGCGATCTGCGCTTCGCCCGCGGTCGCTTCGCCCTGATGGGCGCGGTGGTCGCGCTCATCGCCGTGCTCGGCGTCCTTCTGTCCGGACTCGCCTCCGGTCTGGCGGATGCCGGTATATCCGGACTGCGCGCGCTGCCCGTCACCCACATGGCCTTCGACGAGAAGGCGACCAGCGAGCAGTTCTCCCGTTCGACCGTGGAGCAGGAGGACTGGCAGGCGTGGGCCGAGGCGCCGGGGGTGAAGCGGGCGGAGCCGTTCGGGAACACCCTGGCCAATGCCCAGGTGACCCAGGGCGCCAAGAAGGGCGAGCAGGTCAACCTCGCCGTCTTCGGCATGGCACCGGACTCCCCCCTGGCCCCCGGCCCCGCCGAGGGTGCGGGCCTGGAGGAGGGAAGCACGGGCATCGTGATCACCCGGGAGATCGCCGACCTCGGTGTGGAGGTCGGGGACGTCCTGACGGCGGACAGGAGCGAGGTGCCACTGAAGGTGGTCGGCCTGGTCGACGAGACCGTCTCCTACGGCCACATCGGCGTCGCCTACACCGACCTCGACACCTGGCGTCACCTCCACTACGGCCTGCCGGGCGACCTGCCCGAGGCCGCGCGCCGGCAGGCCACGGCCGTCGCCCTGACCCTGGAACCGGGCGCCGACATCGCCGCCGTGGAGAAGGCGACCGCCACCCGCGCCGACACCAAGGAGACCACCTTCGGCGCGTCCCCCGGCTACACGGCCGAGTCGAGCACCATGGCCCTGATCAAGGGCTTCCTCTACGCCATCTCCGCCCTGGTCGTCGGCGCGTTCTTCACCGTCTGGACCGTGCAGCGCAAGGCCGAGATCGCCCTGCTGAAGGCGCTCGGCGCCCCCACCGGGTACATCCTGCGCGACGCGCTCGCCCAGGTCGTCGCCGTGCTCGTCGGCGCGACGGCCGCCGGCACCGCTGTGGGCCTGGCCCTGGGTAGCGCGATGATCGGCAAGGCCCCCTTCTCCCTCTCCGCCCCGGCCATCGCCACCTCCTCCGGCCTCCTCATCGTCCTCGGGACGGTGGGCGCCGTCGTCGCCGTCCGCCGCATCACCGCCGTCGACCCCCTGACCGCTCTGGGAGCCACCCGATGACCACACCCACCACCGACCACCAGGCCGCCGCGAACACCGCGGGCTCCGGCGGACTGCGCCTGGACGACGTCACCCTCACCCTGGGGGACGGCGATGCCGCCGTCACCGCCCTGGACCACGTCGGCCTGACCGTCACCCCCGGCGAGTTCGTCGCCGTCGTCGGCCCGTCGGGATCCGGCAAGTCCAGCCTCCTCGCCGTCGCCGGCGGCCTCCAGCGGCCCACCTCGGGCACCGTGCACCTCGCCGGCACCGAACTGACCGCCCTGTCGGACAAGGAACGCACCGCAGCGCGCCGCCGCCACATCGGCTTCGTCTTCCAGCAGTCGAACCTGCTGGCCTCCCTCACGGTCAGGGAACAGCTCCTGCTGCCCCTGCACATCGACGGCCGCCTCGACGCCGCCGCCCGGGCCCGCGCCGACGAACTCGTCGAGGCGGTCGGACTCACCCACCGCGCCGGCTCCCGCCCGCACCAGCTCTCCGGAGGCGAACGCCAGCGCGCGGGCCTGGCCCGGGCCCTGATGGCCTCCCCCGCCGTCCTGCTGGTGGACGAGCCCACCTCGGCACTGGACCGGGTGCGCTCGGCCGAGGCGGTACGGCTGATCGCCGAGCAGACCCACGAGCGCGGCACGGCCACGGTCATGGTCACCCACGACACGGCGATAATGGACGCAGCCGACCGGGTCCACGAGATGGTCGACGGCCGCCTGTCCTGACCGGCGGCCGCGGGCCGGAACCTCGCTCCCGGCCCCGTCCACCCTCCAGGAGCCCGCCCCGCATGCCGAAGATCAAGGCCTCCACCGTCGCCGAGCACCGCGCCCAGCAACGCGAGGCACTGATCGGGGCCGCAATCGACATCCTGGTCAACGAGGGTGCCACCGCCGTCACGCCGGCGGCGGTCGGCGCCCGCGCAGGCCTGGCCCGCTCCAGCGTCTACCAGTACTTCGACTCCTCGGCAGCCCTCCTTGCCACCATCACGGAAGAGGCCTTCCGCCGCTCCGACGAGGCACTCGCCCGCGCCCTGGCCACCGCGAACGGGCCGCTGGAACGCGTCGAGGCGTTCTTCAGGGAAAGCCTCCGCCTCGGCGCCGAAGGCGCACACCGGCCCGCCGCCGCCCTCGTGAACGCCGGCCTCCCTCCCTCCTGCCAACAGCGGCTGATGGAACTCCACCTGGAACAGGTCGAACCGTTCCGCGCCGCCGTCCGGGAGCTCGGCGCCCCCGAGCCCGCCCTCACGGCCGACCTGATCGCCGGAATGCTGCACACCGCCCTGGCCGCCGTCGACAACGGCGCCCCACTCGACACGGTCACGGAACGGGCTCTCGCCCTCGTACGCCGCTGCCTCACCCCGGCCGGCAGCACGGCTCATCCCTCGCGACCAGGGCACTGACGCCCTCGTCATCACTCCGAAGCACCTCGGCCGACCGCGACCCGGCACGCTCTGTGACGATTGAGGCGTTGTGTGCCGTGCACGGACCGTGCCGCTGGTACTCCAGCTGTGGGTCGCGATCTTGCGTCTCCTGACGACGAGGGCCGAGCACGTGCGCCCGTGGCGGCAGTGCCTCGGCCTGGCCGGACGCGGTCTCGTGTTATGGGTTCCGGCAGGCCCTGGACGTGAACTCGGCTATGGAGACCGTTATTTCTTGGTCGTCGCCGTTGTCCTGGACGCTGTCGTAGCGGACCCGTCCTGGGGTGAGCCGGTCCCGGTCGGCCAGGGTGAAGGAGACCTCTCGCGATGACCACGAGTGGTCTTCGGTCCAGCCGTAGAACACGTACGTGGCCTGGGCGCTGAGGTGAGCCGGAGAGGAGGTCGCCGTCCAACCGGCGGCTGGGGAATCGAGGGTCCACGTGGTGAGACCGGGCCCGAGGGAACGGTCGGCGGTCCATGAAGCGACCGTCGCCGTCTTGTTCACATCGCCGCCGTCCACGTACAGGGTCGCGCCGTCGATCCGATGTCCGCAGACCGCCATGACACCGAGCAGATGGCCGTCGCCCGTCACGGAGATACCGGCGACGGCATCGACGGGAACCGTGCATCCCGAGGTCGCGGCCAAGGCGGCGCCGGCCACGACGGTACCTGCGAAGCGCCGAAACACCGGCCGTGAAGCGATCGAGCACATGGTCAACCCCCTGTCGGCGCGTGTACGCCCTCTGCCCCCGCATGGCAGGGGGCGAGCGGCGCATACGGCCACCGTTGATCATCGGTGTGTGAGGACGGAAGATCAAGCAGCGGCTGCGGATCGCAGCATGGATACCGGCCCGCCAGGACGTGTTCGAGGCTCCGATGGGCCGCGTCACCGGACGGTTCACAGGCGATTCCCGGCCCCGGTTCCTGCCGGACGCCGACAGCAGGGATGACCTTCGGTGAGGGCCGCCGGCTGCGCAGGAGGCGGCCGACGTCCTGGCGTCGAGCAGGCGCCGCCTCCCTCCTGCCTCGCGCAAGCGCACCTCCTACGTCTCCGCTGCGCGCTCCACCGTCACCTGCGGCGTCGCCGAGGCGAGGGAGGCGGGCCGTGCCGGCATGCCCGCGGGACCGACGCTTCGTGCGGTCCGCCGATCCGGCCGCAGGTCCTGGAGGCCCCCACCGCTTGATACCGCCGCCGCGCCACCGGTATCAACCACCGCAGGAAAGTTGCGTTCCACGAACTTTTGCGTGGCACGCACTTTCTGTTAGCGTGCAGGGCATGAGTGGACTTCGGGAACGGAAGAAGGAAGCCACGCGCACAGCGCTGAGCTGGGCCGCGATCCGGCTCACCATCGAGCACGGGTGGAATGCGGTCAGGGTCGAAGACATCGCCGCAGCGGTCGGCGTGTCTCCGCGCACGTACAACAACTACTTCTCCAGCAAGGCCGAGGCGATCGCGTTCCGCTACCTCGAGCGCTCCTTGCGGCTCGCGGCCGAGCTGCGCCACGGACCGCACGGTGAGCCCTTGTGGGAGGCCGTCACTCGTGCGGCGCTCCGGCAGCTGGAACCTGGTCCCGAGGTGGGGCACATGCCGCCTCGGGCGCCCGACGAGTGGGCGGCCGGCCTGCGGGTGATGTTGGCCGAACCCGCACTGGAGGCCGAGATGCTGCGCGCGAGCAAGATCGCGGAGAAGGAACTCGCCGCGGCGATCGCCGACCGTACGGGCACGGATCCCGGGTCCGATCTCTACCCTCGCCTGGTGGCCGCGAGCGTGATGGCCGCCAACAACGTCGCCCTCGAGCTGTTCGTGCAAGGCGGCACGGGCGAGCCGATCGAGGTTCTGCTGCCCCGGGCCCTGCGCATGGTGGCCACCGGACTGCCCACTGCGTAGGTCCCTCCTTTCCGCCGTGAACAGGGGCTGCCACCTGCAGCCCCTACCCCTCCATTCCCTAGAAGGGTGATTTGTCATGCTTGATGTAGTAATCGTCGGTGGCGGTCCGAACGGGTTGATGCTCGCCTGCGAGCTGGCGCTGGCGGGGGTGCGTCCGGTCGTACTGGAGCGTCTCACCGGCCCGAAGACCGAGCCCCGGGCGAACGGTCTGGTCGGTCAGGTGGTGCGCATGCTCGACCGACGCGGTCTGCACGCACGCATCAGCGGAAGCAGCGAGCCGCCCCGACCCGCGCCCCGCTACATGTTCGGCGCGTTCACGCTGGACCTCACAGGTCTCGACGACAATCCCGTGAGCCTTCTCCCGGCGCCGCAGGAGCAGATCGAGAAGGTCCTCGCCGAACGCGCCGTGGAACTCGGCGTCGACCTCCGCAGGGGGCAGGAGGTGGCCGGTCTGCACCAGGACGACGACGCCGTCCGGGTCACCCTTGCCGACGGTGAGACTCTGACCGCCCGTTACCTGGTAGGGGCCGACGGGGGACACAGCACGGTGCGGCGCCTGTCCGGCATCGGCTTCCCGGGCGTGACCACGGACGACTTCGTCACCCGCACCGCGAACGTGTCCGTGGCGGACGAACACCTGAGCCCGGACGGCAGCCTGCGCGTTCCCGGCTACGGGAGCCTGCCACCCCTGCTGTATGTGCGCACGGAACACGGCACGATCACGTGGGGCCGGCTGCCCGGCCGGGTGCCGATCCTCAACACCACCGAAACCTGCGGGCCGGACGAGCACACCGCCCCGATGACCTTCGAAGAGATGAGGGCGAGCGCCGAACGTGTGCTGGGCGTGCCCGTCCCGCTGGGTCCGCCGCAAGGGGAGGGACCGCACCTGCTTCGACGGCTTGTCGGGGGAAACACCCGACTGGCGGAGCGCTACCGGGACGGACGGGTCCTGCTGCTGGGCGACGCGGCCCACGTGCACGCGGCGATCGGCGGCCCGGGGCTCAACCTCGGTCTGCAGGACGCGGTCAACCTCGGGTGGAAGCTGGCCGCCACAGTGCGGGGGTGGGCCCCCGGAGGTCTGCTCGACACCTACGACGGGGAACGCCGGCCTGTCGCAGAACGCGTCGTCGCCTCGACCCTTTCCCAGTCGGCACTGATGCGCCCCGGACCGGAAGTCAGTGCCCTGCGGACCGTCTTCGGAGACCTGCTCGCCTCACCGGGCGGCACTGAACGCATCGCCCACCTGCTCGCGGGAACCACCGAGGGCTTCGCCCCCGACCTCGTGGTCCACACCGGCGAAGGCACCCGCCGGCTGGCCGACCTGACCACCACCGCCCGGCCCCTGCTGCTGGACCTGGGCGGCGACTTCGCCGGGGCAGCGAAGCCCTGGCGCGACCGGGTCGATGTCATACGGGGCACGGCGGAGGGCACGAGCGCGACCGGCTTGCTGCTGCGCCCCGACTGCCACGTGGCGTGGACCGGATACGAGCCGAGCGCCGTCAGCGGTCTGCGGGCCGCGCTGCACCGGTGGTTCGGCGGACCGCTGAGCGACGACCGTGTACCGGAGCTGGTCAGCAGCTGAACTGATGTGTACGCCGGTACGCCGACGACGAGGGCGACCTGGTCCGGATCTCCTCGGCCCGGCGAGATCACCACCGCCCGCCCATCCGGTGATCTGCGGGAATCAGGATGAGCGTCTCTCGCTCCTCGTCGGCTGCGTCCGTGCCGCGCAGGGGCCGCAAGCCGCGAATCCGGCAGCGGTCGGTGCATCCCGCATTGCCGAGGGTTACCAGCGGGCTGCGGACAGCGGTCGGACATCGTGTCGCGTACCCATGGCCGGCTCCCCTGGACGAGCACGTACCGCCATCCGTCGTCGCCGTCGGGGCGGGCCGGCCGTCCGGGGGCGGCCGGCCTCGGTGGAAGAGCGCCGAGGCCGGAACGGTTACCGCTGCCGGACGGCGTAGGTCAGGTGCGTCACCCGCGGGGAGGGCTCCGCGCTGATCGGCTCCAGGGCCACGCGGCCCGCGTCCACGCCCTCGAACAGGCGGATTCCGGAGCCGAGGAGCACGGGGGACAGCGCGATCGAGAACTCGTCGACCAGGCCCGCGTTCACGTACTCCAGGATCGTCGCGCCACCGCCCGCGATGCGGACGTCACGATCGCCGGCGGCCTCGCGGGCCTGGTCGAGCGCGGTCTCGATGCCGTCGTTGACGAAGTGGAAGGTGGTTCCGCCGGGCCTTTCCCAGGGGTCACGCTTCTCGTGCGTCACCACGAACACCGGCGTGTGGAACGGCGCCTCCTCCGGCCACATCTTCTCGCCGGCGTCGAACATGCGCTTACCCATCACGCTCGCGCCGGTGCGCTCGAACGTCTCCCGCACGATGTCGTTGTCGCGCCCTTCCTCCCCGCCGCCGCCGAGCTGCAGGTTCTCCCGGAAGAACCGCAGCGGGAAGATCCACCGCTGGAGCTCCATCCACTGCCGCCCCATCAGCTCTCCGAGGGAACCGGGCGCGATGAAGCCGTCCAGCGACATGGACACACTGAAGAACACCTTCCCCGCCATCAGCCCTCCGCCCCCTTCCGGACGCTCTCGGTGGCGTAGGCAACCAGGTTGCTCCGGGTCTGCCGGCCGCCCTCGACGGCGTGACGCCTCTCGACCGCCTCGTCGCGCGGAACGAGGGGGGAGATGTCGGCAGCCTGGACAGGAGAGGCGGCCGGCGGGGACACAAGGGTGAGGGCGGCGGCAGGGCCGCGCGCGGCATCGGTGATCACGACGCACTTGTACCGGCGCCGCACGTCGTCGGGCCGGTGGGCGTGCCGTGAGGTCACCCTGGAGGCTGGTAAGTCCTACTACCAGCCCCAGCCGCGTCTCCTCAAGCGCCGGAGGGGAGATCTCGATGCTCGTCCCGCACCTGCTCCGGTCCGCTTCGGTGCACGTCGGCGCCCTGCTCCTTCAGGACATTTCGAGCGAGGAGGAGGGTCGGAGGCGGCTCACCGGCGCCGACCGGCGGGCCGCGCCCCGGCGTTACCTCCGACGTGCCGGCCCCGGAAGAGCCCGGCCGCGCACAGGCAGGCAGAGTGTGACGCCGAAGACCGGCCGCAGGACCGTCGGCCGCCAGTTCTGCGGCCGGTGCCCGTACCTGCGGCCACTGCTCCAGGTCGGAGGTGTACGTCCTCGGCGGGGCCGCTCCGCTGTCCGACGGGGCCAGGCCGCGCAGGCGTTCAGCAGCGTCCCGGGTGCGCGACGCGTTCCGGCCGAGAAGGACGACGCTGTGCCCGGCCTCGACCAGGCGGCGGGAGGGGACCGCGCCTGCCTGGGGGTGCCACCGTGAATGACTCGCCGCCCCATAGCGGCACCCGGGACTTTCACAACCGGCCCCAGACCACCACCCCCGGCCCCGTCGCACGGGTACCCCTCAGCCGTCGGATTGCTGGACCAGGCACCGCACGTGCGGCTGCCGGAGGGGCACGCCGCGCCGGTTGCCCCGCCCCATCTGGTCGCGGACGGCGAAGGTGGCGTCCACCGGCTTCCGCAGGGCCGCACGCATGGCGGCCCGGTAGACGAACAGGTGCCGCACCCCGCGCAGCATCGCCTCCGACCCGCCGTGCTCGCCGGTCGCCGCGACCCGTTCGATCCCCCCGTCCGCGCCCAGGCCGAACAGGACCCGCAGCAGCCGGCACGCGATCCGCCCCCTCCACCGCCGTCAAGCCCTGCCGTCGACCACCACCGGATCTGATGGGATTCGAGCCGTCGCGGAAAACCCCCGGATCGCATGGCCCGTTGAGCACGCTGACCACCTGTCGGCAGACGATCGCCTGCCCCGGCGGGCTCACCTGCGGGAGCCCCTCGAGCGATTACTTGGCCAGCCACACAATCGGTGCTACTTTTAAGTGGCTGGCCACGGAAGTTGGTCGGTACGGCATCCCGCCTCGAGGAGAGCAGTCATGAAGGCCATCGTTTTCGACTCGTTCGGCAGCACCGAGGTTCTGCACCAGGCGGAGATCGACACCCCGCAGCCCGGCCCCGGCCAGGTCCGTGTGCGCATACAGGCTGTCGGCGTCAACCCTGTGGACGGCAAGATCCGCTCCGGCAGCATGGAGGCCGTCTTCCCCACCACCTTCCCCGCCGTGCCCGGCGGCGAGATCGCCGGAGTGGTCGACGCCGTCGGTGAGGGCGTCGACCACCTCGAGGCCGGCGACGAGGTGCTCGGGTGGTCCGACACCGGCTCCTACGCCCAGTACGCCCTGGCGTCCGCTGCCGTCCTCGCGCCCAAGCCCGCCGGTCTGGGCTGGACGCACGCCGCCGCCCTGCCCGTGGCGACCGACGGCGCCGAGCGTGTCCTGGACCTGCTCGCTGTCACGTCCGGCGAGACGCTGCTGATCCACGGCGCATCCGGGGCCCTGGGCACCATCGCCGTCCAGCTGGCCGTCGCACGCGGCGCCCGCGTCATCGGCACCGCGGGCCCGGCCAACCAGGAGTACGTCACCTCCCTCGGCGCCACCGCCCTGGTCTACGGCGACCACCTCGTCGAGCGGGTCCGGGCGCTCGCCCCCGAAGGGGTGGACGCCGTCCTCGACGCCGCGGGCAAGGGCGCACTGGAGGACTCCATCAGTCTGCGCGGCGGCACGGACCGGATCGTCACCACCGCCGACTTCCGCGCCGCCGAGCTCGGCGTCGTCTTCGCCGAGGGTCCCCAGCGCCGCTCCGCCGCCCGCCTCGCCGAACTGGCCCAGCAGGCCGCCGACGGCGCCCTCGTCACCACGATCAGCGCCGCCTACCCCCTCGCAGAAGCAGCCGAGGCCCAGCAGGCCAGCGACGCCGGCCACAACCGCGGCAAGATCGTCCTCACCGTCAACTAGTCCACCGGCCCGCCCACTTGCTGGGTGACGAGGGAGAAACCATGTCAGACCCCACCCCGTCGGAGCTTCCGAGCACGGCGGAAGCGGGACCGTTGAGCTACGCCATCTTCCAGCTCGCCCGCGCCCACCGCGCCCATGCCGCCGGCATGCTGCGCGCGATGAACCTGCACCCGGGCCAGGAGCTGCTGCTGATGCAGCTCTTCGACCACGACGGCCGGACCCAGGCGGAACTGCTGGAGCGGGCCGGTCTCGACCACTCCACCGTGTCCAAGTCCCTGCGCCGCATGCAGGAGGCCGGGCTGCTCACCCGGGAGCCCGCCTCCCACGACCGGCGGGTCATGGTGGTCCACCTCACCGACGCCGGGCGTGCCCTCCAGGAGCCCATCGCCGACATGTGGCGGACCCTGGAACAGGTTTCCGTACGCGATCTGACTCCTGACCAGATCCACACCTTCACCACATGCGCGGGCGTCATCGAGAAGTCGGTCAGGGACCACAGCCGACAGCCGCCTGGCCCATAGGCGGGCAGGGAGAGCCGGCTGACGTGCCGGCACCACCGTGCCCCTGTGGTGGAGCGAGGGCAGCCCTCGCTCCACAGAGGCCCAGGAACCCTGAGGCCACGCTTCGGCTCCGCCCGTGATCGGCGTATCAGCGCGGCGGGAACGCATGAACACGCCCATGGGGGCCTCTGCGGTCGGAGACGACCCGCACGCCGGCGGCGCAGCGGATGCCCCCTTTCCCCTCCACCCTTTGTGACAGCAGGGAGATTCTCATGACGAACGTATTCGCCCCGGTCGATGTGGCCGGCCGGTCGCTGGCCAACCGCATCGTGATGGCGCCGATGACCCGCAGCCGGGCCTACGGGCCGGGCGCCACCGCGACCGAGCTGATGGCGACCTACTACAGCCAGCGCGCGAGCGCCGGCCTCATCGTCACCGAAGGCGTACAGCCCTCGCCGGTCGGCCAGGGCTACCCCGACACACCGGGCCTGCACTCGCCGGAACAGGTCAGCGCCTGGCGCACGGTCACCGACGCGGTCCACGCCGAGGGCGGGGTGATCTTCGCGCAGCTGATGCACACCGGCCGCATCGGCCACCCCAGTCTCCTCCCCGCCGGTCTGCACCCCGTCGCGCCCTCACCCGTCGCCGCGAAGGGCCAGCTCTTCACCCACCAGGGGCCGGTGGACTTCGTCACGCCGCGGGAACTGGACGCCGACGGCATCGCCCGCACCGTCGCCGACTTCGCCGACGCAGCCCGCAACGCGATCTCCGCGGGCTTCGACGGGGTCGAGATCCACGGCGCGAACGGCTACCTGATCCACCAGTTCCTCGCCCCCCACACGAACCGGCGCACGGACGGCTGGGGCGGTGACGCGAGGGGCCGGGTCCGCTTCGCTCTGGAGGTGGCCGCAGCCGTCACGGAAGCGATCGGCGGCGCCCGCACCGGTTTCCGCATCTCGCCCGGTAACCCCTACAACGACATCGCCGAACACGACGCGGCGGACGTGGAGGACACCTACACCACGCTGGTCACCCAGCTCGGCAAGCTGGATCTGGCCTACCTGCACATGATCGAAGGAGCCGACCGAGAGCTGACCGCACGCATGCGCAAGCTCTGGCCCTCGACGTTCATCCTCAACCCGTTCACCCACCCGCAGTCCACCGGCCCGGACGCACTCGGCCTCGTCCAGGACGGCACCGCGGACCTGATCGCCTTCGGTGCCCTGTTCCTCGCCAACCCGGACCTGCCCGCCCGCCTGGCCGCCGAGGGCCCGTACAACACACCGGACCCCGCCACCTTCTACGGCGGTGACCACCGCGGCTACACGGACTACCCGCACCTGTAGGACGCGCCCTCACCGCGGGACGGCCTCCCACCCGCAGCGGGCTCGGGGTGCGGTGCGCGTCGGCTCCACCCCCGGGTCGCACGGGCTCCTCGGACGCCTCGGCCGGCTCGGCCGCCTGTCGTCGGGCGATCGTCCGACAGCCGGTGCGGGCGGTTCGCCCGGGAGCCGTCGTGGCGCTGAGGGCTGTCCCGCACTTCCCGGTGGATCGGCGTGCGGCATCGGATGCGGGGCATCGCACGGCGGAGGGACGTCCGCATGCCGGATGTATGGGGACGTTCCGACAAGGCGGCGAGGTGCCGTAGCTGTCGTCGCGCGCCCGCCGGGAAGTGCGGGACAGCCCTGAGGCGGCGCCCGGGGCAGGCGGACGGTCGTGATCAGGTGGCAGGTGTCGGTGCCTCCGCCGTTCGGCGAGCCGCAGCAGCAGCAGGACGGGGCGCCCCGGCTGATCACCGGGGAGCCGTTTCCTACACCGGCACTCCGTACTCCAGGTATACCGTCAGTCCCTGCTCGCGGGCCCGCACACACGCCTCCACCCGCATGGCGAGCCGCTCGGGCACACGCTCCCGAATCCGGTCGACCGCTACGAAGTCCATCGCTCCGAGTTCCTCCGCCTGTAAGCGGACCCCCGCCAGCCGATCCTCGCCGAGTACTCCGCCGTCGAACACGTAGGCCAGACTCTCGCTGCGTCCCGGCCGCGGACCGCGCCAGTCCACACCCAGGAGCCGGCCCGGTTCCCACTCCAGCCCGAGTTCCTCCGCGACCTCTCTTGCCGCACCGGCGCGGGGCGACTCGTCCTGTTCCACGGCACCACCGGGGATCTCCCACAATGGCTTGTAGACCGGGTCCACCAGGAGCACCCGCCCCCGCGGATCGAAGAACAGAACACCCGCGGCCACCCGCTTCCGCGGCAACATCCGCTCGTACTCTTCCGGGCTCATCTGCACGTTCATGCACAGGACCCAAGCACACCGGCAAGGAGCGTCAGCGAGTCTCCGCCGGATTCGGTCCTACCGGGGCGCGCCTGCTCCACTCCGGGACCGCTCCGCACGCTCGCCCCGGCTGCCCCCTGACCCCGGCGGTGCTCGGTCCAGCTCCGCTCCGTGCCGGGACCGAGGTGAGTGCGGAGCTGACCGACGGCCCCGGGTCGGTTCCCACGCGCGCAGGGCGCCATGGGTCCAGCACGCTTCCCGGCCCCGGATCGGGGCGGAATCGCATACGACGCAATCCGTGCGCGGCTGTGAGCGTGCAGGTGCACGCCGACAAAGACCACCCTGAACCGGCTACGCGCCGGAGCGAGGTCGGGAACGAACGCGCGGCGAAGACACGTCACCTCACCCTGCGAGCCCACCGGTCCGCCGTCACCCCGCAGGGCGCCTTGTCGGCACCCGCTGCCACGATGAGGCCCCATGAGCCACATCATCACGATGACCACCGCCGACCGGAGCCGCGTCGTGTCCTATCTGCAGGGCGAACTCGACGCGACCCAGGAGCGCATGCTCCACGATCACATACGCAAGGACGCCCGTGCCGACCAGCTCGGCCTCGAACGCCAAGGCATCGATCTGGGCCTGACCGTCCCGGAGGCGCTCGACCACCTCCTCGCGGGCCACGCCGACGCGGACGGCGCGCACGTGGGCAACGCGTACTACAAGGCGCTCCAGCACATCATCGACTGGTGCGGGTCCGACCCCATCGACGTCGGTGTGTACTCCAAACCTTCCACGTTCTTCGGGCGCATGGGCGACGAGCTACGACGCCTCGGCGTCCCCGCCGGCCTGCTGCCGCTCGACTTCCTGTTCGCCGGGCCACCCGACGAGATCCCCTTCCACGTACCGGCGCCCGTCGACGGATACCCGGCCATCGGCCGTCTGCCGCTGGCCAGGGCCGAGCCACTCGCCGACGCCTACACCGCAGTCCTGGATCGCATGGACAGCGCCTTCAGCCATGAGGCCCAGAGGCTCATCGACAAGATGCGGGTCGAGCACGACGAATGGCGGAGCGCTCTCCGGCACGGACACACCGCGGACACGCTGTTCTTCTCGATCCAGGGCTGACCGGCTCCCGAGACCGGTCGCCGCGCAGCCCCCTGCCTCCTCACGCCCCTGCGTGGCCCGGCCGCCATCGGGTGCGTCAACGGCCATGGCGAGTCAGGAGCGTGAACAGGCGCTCCCGGACGACGCGATGGGACGGCAAGCCCGCAGAGTGACCTTCCTGCCGCGTCGGCGCCGCATACGCGACACCTCAGCGGGCGCGCCTGCCAGGCCCGAGGCCCTCGTAAGCGTCAGACGGGGCTTCCCGCAGGCCGCAGCTCGGCGACCGAGTCGGGCCCGCCCGTGGCGCGGCGGCGCTCGACCAGCGCGCCGAGCCAGATCAGGCACAGCCCCAGCAGAGTCCAGATGCCGAGAGTGACGAGAGGTACGCCGACGGCGTTGCCGTCGAAGTAGGAGACCGAGCGGAGCAGCTGGCCACCGGCGCCGGGCGGCAGCCACCGGCCGAGAGTCGCGGCGGGTTCGGGCAGGAGTTCCGGGGCGGTGGAAACGCCGGAGAACGGGTTGCCGAGCAGCATCAGCAGCAGTGCGCCCAGGCCGACTCCGCCGGTGCCGAGCAGTGCGGCCAGTCCTGCGACCGTCGCACCGCCGGCGCCGGCGACGAGGGCGAAGGCACCGGCCTCCGCCCACCAGTCACCGGCCAGCACGCCGAGCCAGCTGTGCGCGATGCCGGCGGCGACGAGCCCGATCGCGGTGGCGGTGCCGAGGACGGCGGTCGCTGCGCGGGCACCACGCAGGCCGAGTGCGGTGACGGCACCGCCCGTGGCGATCCCGGCCAACGCCATGGGCAGCACGCCGGCGTTGAGCGCGGCGCCGCGTGGGTCCTCCTCGGGCAGCGCGACGACATCCTTCGTCGGCACGGGCCGGCCTCCCTGTTCCCGACGGCGTCGGTGAGCAACTGCGCCACGGCCGGGCCGGCGGCGGAGGCGGTCAGCAGCAACGGACCCTGTCTGGTCACCACGACGGCGCCGTAGATCTCGCGCTCCTCGACGGCGGTGCGGGCGGCGGCTTCGTCCGCGTAGGTGTGCACCTCGAAGGCGCCGCCGCGCTGCTCCAGCTGCGCCGTGACCGGTGCGGTGGCCTGGGCGATGCCTGGAGCCGCGCACGTGCGAACGCGTGTGCCGAGCGGCCCCGCAGAAGGTCCCGGAGCCGTCGCCACCGGTTGTCCCGCAGTTCCCGGTGGATCGGCGCACGGCGTCGGATGCGGGGCATCGCACGGCGGAGGGACGTCCGCAGACTGAATGCAGGACGTCCCGGCAACGCGGCGAGGTGCCGTAGCTGTCGACGCGCGCCCGCCGCGCATTGCGGGAAAACCCTCAGGGCGCGTCCGCGACGACCTCGGTGAGGGCCTGATCCAGGATTGCCACTCCGAGGCTCAGTTCTTCTTCCGTGGCGGTCAGGGGCGGAGCGATACGCAGGGTCCCTCCCATCCCCGGCAACTGCACGATGTTCATGTGCAGACCCAGGTCGAGACAGCGGCGTGTGACGCGGGCCCCCAGGGCGTCCTCCGAGTCGGCGCCGCTGCCCTCGGCGGTGAACTCGACACCCAGCAACAGGCCCCGGCCGCGGACGTCGCCGATCACCGGATGACGGGTGGCGAGTTCCGTCAGCCCTTTGTGGAGGAACTCCCCGCGCGCACGCGCCTGTTCGTCCAGCCGGTCCGTCTCGAGGACATCGAGCACCGTGTTGCCGACCGCGGCGACGAGCGGGTCGGACACATGGGTGGTGAAGAACAGGAAGCCGCGGTCATGGGCCTGCTCCTCGATCTCTGCGCTGGTGACCACCGCGGCGAGCGGGAGTCCCGCCCCCAGCGTCTTGGACAGGGTGAGGATGTCGGGGACGACGCCGTCGCGCTCGAAGGCGTACCAGGTACCTGTGCGGCACAGGCCGGTCTGTGCCTCGTCCAGGATCAGGAGCATCCCGCGCTCGCGGCATTTGCGATGCAGCGCCGCGAAGTAGCCGACGGGCGGCTCGATGACGCCACCGGAGCTGAGGATCGGCTCGACGAGGCACGCGGCGAGACTGCCGGTGGACTGGGCGTCGATGAGGTCGAAGGCGAGGTCCAGCTGACGCTGCCAGTCCAGGGTGCCGTCGGCGTGGGTGATGTCGGGGCGATGGGACCGGGGTACGGGGATCGCGAAGTTGCCCGGGGCGCCGGGCCCGTAGCCCTTGCGTCCCGCGCTGTAGGTGGCCGACGCTGCGGCCTGGGTCATGCCGTGCCAGGACCGGGCGAAGGAGACGATCTCATGGCGGCCGGTGACGAGCTTCGCCATCCGCACCGCCGCCTCGTTCGACTCCGCGCCGGTGGTGAGCAGCAGCACCTTGTCCAGCGGATCGGGCAGTGTGCCGGCCAGCCGCCGCGCGAGTTCGACCACGGGTCGGCTGAGCATGCCGCTGTAGAGGTGGTCCAGGCTCGCGACCTGCCGCTGGACACATTCCACTATGCGTGGATGACTGTGCCCCAGGATCGCGCTCATCTGACCGGAGGTGAAGTCAAGGATCCTGCGGCCGTCCGCGGTGTGGACGAAGCTGCCACCGGCGCTCGCGATGATCTCAGGGGTGAAGGCGACGCCGTAGCGCAGCAGATGGCGCCGTGCGTCGTTCCAGAACTGTCCGTGGCGGTCGTTGCCCGTCGTGTCGTCTGCCATGGCGTCGATGCTAGGGGCCCGGATCGGCGTCCATCACAAGATTCTCGGCTTCGCTGTGCGACAGAAGCGACACGGCCGGGTCCGTCCCGCGATGGACCGCCGTCGACAGGGCAGAGGTTGCCCGATCCCGCACCGGTCGAGGTGGCAGGCCGCTGCTTGTCCGGATCATGCCCGCAAGTCAGTCGGCCGACGGCGTCCGTGAGGGCGAGGTGGCGGCTTCCTCGGTGGCGGCCAGGGAGGCGAGCAGGCGTAGACCCTCTTCGGAGGGCGAGCCGGGTTCGGCGGTGTAGATGGTCATGGCGAGACCGGGTTCGGCGGCCAGGTCCAGGGATTCGTAGGCAAGGGTGAGGTCACCGATGGCCGGGTGGCGGAACCGTTTGGTGCCGGTGCCGTGGCGGCGGACGTCGTGGGCGCCCCACCGGGTGCGGAAGTCCTTGCTGCGGGTGGACAGCTCGCCGATGAGGTCGTGGAGGTCCTTGTCGTGGGGGTCACGGCCTGCTTCGCGGCGCAGGATGGCCACCGCCATGTCCGCGAACAGGTCCCAGTCGGGGTAGAAGCTGCGTGAGGCGGGGTCGAGGAAGTTGAAGCGGCCCAGATTTCCCTGGTTCCCGGGGTGGGCGAACAGGTCGGCGTAGAAGGCGCGGGCGAGGGGGTTCGTGGCCAGGATGTCCATGCGTCCGTTGGTCACGACCGCGGGGCCGGCGGTGATCGCGTCGAGGGTCCACTGCAGGCTGCGGTGTGCTTTCCACGGCCGGGTGGCGGAGGTACGCCGACGGGGGCGGGTGAGGGCGTCGCTGCCGGCGGCGGCCTGGGCCAGGTGCAGGAGGTGGGCGCGTTCGGCGTCGTCCAGCCGCAGGGCCCGGGCGAGGGCTTCCAGGACGGCGGGGGAGGCGCCGGCGAGGTTGCCGCGCTCCAGTTTCGCGTAGTACTCGACGCTCATGTCGGCCAGTGCTGCGACCTCGCTCCTGCGCAGTCCCGGCACACGGCGCCGGGAACCGGCGGGCAGGTCGGCCTGTTCCGGGGTGATCTTGGCTCGCCGCGAGGTGAGGAACTCGCGGACTTCCTCGCGGTTGTCCATGTCTTCGACACTACGGCCTGTCCACCACGAGAGGGATGTACTGCCGGTACACCTCTCACCAGTACCTCGCTCACCGCCCTGATCAGCGGTTTTCTGGAGACAAGGCATCCAGGCGGCACAGCCGCCCGGGGCCGGACCAGGCAGTAGGCGAAGGACAGCAGTTCCGTGCGCGCCCTCGGTTCGGGCCCCTGCAACGACCGAAAGGACTTACCCCATGCGCGGAGCAGTGATCCACGCCCCCGGCGATGTGCGCTTCGAGACGGTGGACGACGCGAAGATCCTCAAGCCGACGGATGCGGTCATCCGCACGGCTGTGACGTGCGTGTGCGGCTCGGACCTGTGGCCCTACCGGGGCGCGGAGCCGACCGAGCAGGCGCACCCGATGGGTCACGAGTACGTCGGCTTCGTGGAGGAGGTCGGCTCCGAGGTCACGTCGGTGAAGCCCGGCCAGTTCGTCGTCGGCTCCTTCGCGACCTCGGACAACACCTGCGCGAACTGCCGCAACGGCTTCCAGTCGAACTGCCTGAACCGCGAGTTCATGAGCACGTGCCAGGCCGAGTACGTACGGATCCCCCACGCTCAGGGCACCCTCGTCGCCACCGACGAGACTCCGGACGAGGAGCTGTGGCCCGGTCTGCTGGCCGTTTCCGACGTGATGGGCACCGGCTGGTGGGCCGCCGACGCCGCCGAGGTGAAGCCCGGCTCGACCGCCGTGGTGGTCGGCGACGGCGCGGTCGGCCTGTGCGCGGTGATCGCGGCGAAGGAGATGGGTGCGGAGCGGATCATCGCCATGTCCCGGCACGCGTCGCGCCAGAAGCTGGCCCTGGAGTTCGGCGCGACCGACATCGTCACCGAGCGGGGCGATGAAGGCATAGCCAGGATCAAGGACCTGACGGGCGGAATCGGCGCCGACAGCGTGCTGGAGTGCGTCGGTACCGCCCAGGCCATGAGCCAGGCGCTGCACTCGGCCCGCCCGGGTGGCAACGTCGGCTTCGTCGGCGTCCCGCACGAGGTCGCGATCGACGGGCAGGAGCTGTTCTTCTCCCACGTCGGCCTGCGCGGCGGCCCCGCCCCGGTACGCCGCTATCTGCCCGACCTCATCGACCGCGTCCTCACCCGCCGCATCGATCCGGGCAAGGTCTTCGACCTCACCCTGCCGTTGGAGCAGGTCGCCGAGGGTTACCGGGCCATGGACGAGCGCCGCGCCATCAAGACCCTTCTCAAGCCCTGACCGGCGCACACGGCGGTCCTGTGCCAGGCACCCTGCGCGTGCGTCGGCGCGTAGGACGCCGACGCAGGCGCGCACCGTTCGTCCACGACGCCCAGAACAGAGGAGGAGCAATCGTGCAGATCACCCGGAGTTCGATCGACACCGCCAAGGGGCCGGCCGACTGGTTCACCGGCGACGTCTACATCGACGCCGTCGCCGGCGCCCCCGCCCCGTCCCGGGTCACCGCGAACCTGGTGCACTTCATGCCCGGTGCGCGCACCCACTGGCACAGCCACCCGCTGGGCCAGACCGTCTTCGTCACCGAAGGCGTCGGCCTGTGCCGGCGCCGCGGCGGCCCCGTCGAGGTGATCCGCCCCGGCGACCGTGTCCTGTTCGAAGCCGGCGAGGAGCACTGGCACGGCGCCGCCCCGAACCGGCTCATGGTCCACCTCGCCGTCAACGAAGCGGACGCCGACCACGAGGTCGTGCACTGGATGACCCCCGTCACCGACGAGGAATACGCCGCCGCCCCGGCCACCGGCTGACACCCGGGCCGGAACAACCCCGGGCGCGTCCCTCTACCGCCGGGTCGACGGCCGGAACACCTACGCCTACCCCTCGCACGGTGGCGTGGGGCTCGCGGACGCGACCCTGTCCGGCGGGTCCGCTTCCGGTGGGACGGTGATCATGTGCCTGACTACCGTCGCCGCGGTCGGAGAGCTGCGGAGACCGCGGTAGACCGCGGGACCAGTACGCCCTCGCCGGTGACACGTACCGTCCCCGAGGGGGTACGTGTCACCGGCGACGGTCGTTTCGGCCGGCCGGATCAGGACGGGAAGAGCTGCGTCAGGAAGGCACTATCTCGGTTCTGCGCTTCCCCTGCGAACGCGGGGTCTTCTCCCCCACCCGCTTCGGCTCGATGGTCCGCGGGTCGACCGCCTCGCCCGGGGCGCCCTCCTTGTAGAGGCCCTCCGGGTCGTTCGGCCTGTCGTGCGGCAGAAGGAAGAAGGTACGGCGCTGGAAGAGGCCGCTGTCGGGGTTCGCCTCGGCGTTCTTGTCGAGCTCGGCATAACCGACCATGCGCCCGTCGCGTGCGTACCGGGGCTTCCCGGCGCGGCGAGCACTCTTGTCGAGTGCCTGACGGACGTAGTCGAGTTCGTCGAGGTCCTCCAGCCACACCACGTTCGCTTCGTGTGCGAGCTGGCTTTCCTGCAGCAGCGAGCTCATGGACGCAGCTCCTTGTCGGTGATGTGGTGGTGCTTGCGGATACTCGGTTCGGACCGGTCCGTGCGGTGATCCGGGACGTGCCCATGGTATGACGATGCCCAAATCCGGGGCAGAAAGCCGTGGTTCCTCATCAGCGCCCACCCGCCGGACCGTCCGGACGGACGATGTCGTCCTTCAGCAACGCCAGGGCGGGGTAGTACTTCTTGCCGCTGGACTTCAGCATCTCGGCGGGCGACGCGAGCCCGACCTCCTGCCTGATGCGGCCGGCGAAGGCCCGGGCGGTGTCGGCCCTGATGCCCTCGGAGCTGCACCAGGCGGTGTAGGTGGCGTAGAGAAGGCCCTGTTCCACCCGGAGGTCCCCGGTGTCCGGGCCCTGGCGCAGGCAGCACTCCCCCAGGAAGCGCCCGATGTGGTCCTCCGTCGTCTCGTACGCGGCGGTGGCCAGCCGCACGGAGGACGGCCCGCTCAGAGGGTCGCGGGTGGTGAGGTAGCGCATCGCACCCTGGATCAGCCAGTGCAGGATGCCGGGACCCTCTTGCTCGACGAGTTCACCGGCCAGATTGTCGATCTTCCTGTCGGCCGCGACCACGCGCTCGAAGGGGATGAGCCGGATTCGGCGCCAGAACGCGTGCCCCCCGGTGCCGACTTCGGGCTGGTGATTGCCCAGCAGCCAGAGCTTGTGGGTCGGGGTGAAACTGAAGTAGTCCTGCCGCATGCGGCGGGCCTTGATCTTGTCCCCGCCGGTAAGCAGCTTGACCCGGGCCTCGTCGAACTTGTCGTTGGGCTTGAGCTCGCTGCAGACGAAGATGCGACGGCCGTGCAGCTCCGTCAGTTCCGTCGAGTGCTCGGCGAAGTTGCCCTTGTCCATCAGGAAGCCGGGCGGCGCCGCGTCCGCGTAGTCCCCCATGACCTGGATCATGACGTCCAGAAGGACCGACTTCCCGTTGGCTCCCTTGCCCCAGAGGAACGGCAGGACCTGCGCGCCGACATCGCCCGTGATCGAGTACCCGAGCAGCAGGTGCAGGAAGTCGATCATCTCCTGCCCCTTGGCGTCGTCGCCGAAGGTGTCCTCGAGGAAAGCCTGCCAGCGCGGCGTGGGCATCGCCTGGGGAGCCACCTGAGTGGCCCGTGAGTGGAGGTCCCGCATCGGATCAGGCTTGCGCAGGCGGCCGTTCCGCAGGTCGACGACCCCTGAGGGGGTACACAGCGAATAGGCGTCCCCGTCGAGCACGTCGGGGTCGAGACTGAGTGCGGGCGCGGCCTTCGCCTGGTGGAGCAGCGCCTTCATCCCGCTCGTGGACATGGTGCGGCGGCGGTGCTGGGCGATCTCCCGGTCACTGAAGACGCCTCGGGGATCGGTGGGGGACATCTGCTCGGCCATGTCGCCCGCGGCCCACAGAGCGGCCTTCTCGCCGCCCACACGCTTCCACCGGAACTGGTCCCAGCAGTACCAGCCGAGGCCTTCGACGTGACGGAACTGGTCGCTGTAGAGCTGGGCGAAGAGCTTTGCGTTGCCCCGGTCCGTGAGCATGGGCGGCAGCAGGACCGGTGCCTCGACCGGGACAGGCGCCTGCACCTGTTGCGGAGGGACCCAGGCGGGGGACGCACCCTCGAGGTCGAGCATCTGCTGAGCGGCGGCGGCCGCATCGAAGCGGCTGCTCTCGGCGCTACTCATGCGAGTCCTTTGGGATGGAACGGGCGGCGGGCGCCTGCGGAAAGGGCTGCGTCGATGATCGTCTCATTACGGCGGGTCTGGTGGGGACGAGCATAGTGAGCGGCTTCTGCCAGCTCTTGACGGGCTTCGGCCTGGTTCAGATGACCTGCCGCGGCGAGTCCTCCTGCCGTGAACGCCGCCCGGTTGAGCTTCTCCGTGAAGCCGGTGCCTTCGGCGTACGCGGCACAAGCACGAACGGTTTCGATGAGCGGCTGCACGAGCGCCTGAGCGGCGCCGCTCCGAGGTACCCGGGCGTGTCCGCCCGACCGCGGGACGGGCACGGGAACCGATGGCGCCTGCGTGACGTGCCCCGTGCGCGTCAATTCGGCGGCGAGCCAGGCGGGAAGGGGCGCAGGGTCCCGCACCGCGCCCAGAGGGGCGTACACGCCCGCCGTAGTACGCGTGGTGGGGGCCACGATGTACCCACCGTGGGCCCGTACGTCGACCTGCCACGCCAGCGCGGTCCTGGGGCTCGACCCGGCGGAGGAGCGATAACGGACGGCGGGTTCGGGATTGGCGTACCAGATGTGGAGTCCCCCCGACGGGGTCCGGACGCGCAGAGTGCCGGAGTCCTCCGCGGGATTCGGTTCCCGGCGGTAGGCCGCGAGAAGGGCCAGCGTGTCGAAGCCTGAGGCGAGCCCGGCGAGGTCGACCTGTGCCGGGATACGGATGCCCGGCAGGAGCCGGCTGCGGTCAGGTACCTGCGCGGCGTGGGCATCGACGTCCAGGACCACGAGATGGGCCGGCCCGCACGACACGGCCACGCCTGCACGCGGCTCCCTGCGCCACCAGGCCTCGATCAGGGCGAGGTCCGTGGTCGCGCTGTGGAAACCGTGACACCACCGGCCCTGCTCGTGGCAGGGGCATTGCGAGGGTTCGTGTCTACGCACACGGCAACGCTCACAGTTGGCCGCCGGCGTCTTGCGTCCCGGGGCCAGCGGGTGCACCGGCCACTGCCGGCTTGCGAGCCAGCGGGCCACGTCCACGGGGGCCGGCGGCTGCGCGACTCCGGACGCGGCGATGTCGGCGGGGCGCTGCACTGTTCGTCGGTCCGTTCCTTCTTGGGTGACCAGGGTCGGTTCGTCAGCTTCCTCCAGTGCGTTTCGCCTGGTCAGAGAAGACCGGACGAGGGACTGAGGGACTGAAGGGACTGACTTTCCCTTATAGCGGCCAGAGCCTAGCGCACGGGCACGCGCCGCCGTGGGAGGCATGAGTGGTTATTGCAGAGTCAGTCCCTTCGGTCCCTCACGACAGACACCGGGGCGGGGTCGGCGCGACGTGCCCCTCAGGCCGGCAGCCGAGGGACTGAAAGCCTGCCGGGGCGGAGGGACTCATCGGTCCCCTTTCGGTCCCCATGCTGTTTCAGCAGGTCAGAGCACTTGTACGCCAGAAGGGAGGGACTGAAGGGACTCATTTCTCTAGTTATGAGCGCACCAGAGATAGAGGTACTACGTTTTACGTACGCGCGCATACGCGCGCCTGCACGCAGGTGGAACAGGGAGTTTGAGTCCCTTCGGTCCCTTCAGTCTCGAGCACATCGCTGTGACCTGGGCTTTTGTGGAGGGACTGAAGGGGGGAGGGACCGAAGGAGTACGGTCCCTCCCGTGTCTACGGGCTGCCTGCTGGGGGGATCCGGCGCCAGGGCCCTTCCTCCCTCCCCCGGCAGGCTCTTTTTTCCGCCCCCGTGGGGCGGTGCACGGGGGCGGGGAGCAGGACGCCAAGACGATGCGCGGCGCCCCCGTGGTAGGCCCCTGTCTGTGCGCATGGGCCTACGCAGTGTCAGGACGCCCGGGGTCCTGACACGGGCGGGGGAGCACGCGGCCCTTCTCGACGAACAGATCCGTGATCAGAGGTCCCCCCGCGTGCGAGGGGAGGACCCAGTTGTCGGCCAGCCCTTGCCGGCCAGATCGGGACCATCCCCGAGGGGGCGGGGAGCGGCTCCTGAGCGAGTGGAATGCCTCTCGCTTGCCAGTGTCCCAACAGGCGACGTTTGCCCTGTTGCGACCGTGCCTGAGGGTTGCCCCGCAGTTCCCGGTGATCGGTGCGCGGCGTCGGATGCGGGGCGTCGCACGGCGGAGGGGCGTCCGCTTACGGGATGGAGGGGGGTCCGCCAAGGCGGCGAGGTGCCGTACCTGTCGTCGCGCCCCCGCCTGGAAACGCGGGCCCCCCTCAGGCGCTCCCCCGGAGCGTGCCCGCCCGGTGGATGCTAGTGCCGCAACAGGCAACGTTCGCCCCGTCGCGACGCCCGGCACGCACTCTCGCCGCACCGGCCGAAAGCCCAAGTACGTCCAGTACAAGGACTTCCGGCCGGCACGCCGAGAGCACGCACCCGACGCCGCTCCTTGACGGGCAAACGTTGCCTGCCGCGGCACTAGGTCACAACTGTCAGCGGCAGCCGCGCTGCGGGGGGCAGCGGCAGCTTAACCGGCTCGGTCTGCATGCCCTGCATGAGCAGCGCGGCGAAGCGCCGAGAGGCGACCACCGCAGCGGCCGGCGATGTGGTTCGGATGCCGCTGTTGGCCATGAGCACCATGATCAGGTCGTCCAGGACGAAGTCCGGGCGCAGTTTGCCCGCCGCCTTGGCCCGGCGGGCGAGTTCGGCGACCTTGCGCAGTGCCCGCTCCCGGGCTGCGGTGAAGTCGATCGCGTGGGGGAAAGCCGAGACGAACGCAGCGGTGAAGCCCCTGTCCCGTGCGTGCAGTTCACACACTTTCTCAATCGCCCGGCAGAGGCCGCGCCATGGGTCCGGATCGGCCAGCCCCTCGTCGACGATGGCGGTGCAGGCCGCCATCTGCTCGGTGAAAACCTCAGTGACCAGCGCTTCTTTGGTCGGAAAGTGCCGGTAGAGGGTCGCGGCGCCGACCTCGGCACGCCGCGCTATCTCGCGCATCGCCACGTCCAGCCCCTCCGCAGCGAATACCGTGCGAGTCACAGCGAGGATGCGCTCACGGTTGTCCCGGGCATCGGCGCGCAGGGAGTGAGACAAACGGTTCGTCACCGCTCTCACTTTAGCTAAACGGACCGGTTGCTCCGATAGCGTCCGGCGCCATGAGAGCACTGCAATTCTCCGAGTACGGTCCCGCAAGCGTCCTCGAGGTCGCCGACGTGCCGGAACCGCATGCGGGACCAGGCCACATCCGGGTGGCCGTAAAGGCCTCCGGCGTCACTCCCGCCGACTGCTACTTCCGCTCAGGCCGGTTCCGCGACATGATGCCGCTGCGCCTGCCCCACGTCCTCGGCGTGGACGCCGCGGGTGTGGTCGACGAGGTCGGCCCAGGCGTCACCGGTGTCCGGCCGGGCGACGAGGTCTTCGGCATCGTCGATCTCGCTGAGCGTGGCGGTGCGAACGCCGAGTACGCCGTCCTGGCAACCTGGGCTCCGAAGCCGAGCGCGCTGAGCTGGGAGCAGGCCGGCGCCGCCGCGAACATCGAAACCGCCACGCGCGCCCTCGACCGGCTGAAGGTCACCGACGGCACGACCCTGCTGATCGAGGGCGCCGCGGGTGGGGTCGGTACTGTCGCCATCCAGCTCGCGGCGGCCCGCGGCGCGCGTGTCCTCGGTACGGCCAGCGCACGCAACCATGCGTTCGTCGCGGGACTGGGGGCAACACCGACCACCTACGGCCCCGGATTGGGCGAACGGGTCACCGCCTTGGCGCCGGACGGAGTCGACGTCGTCCTGGACTGCGCGGGATCCGGCTCTCTGCCCGATCTGGTGGACCTCGCAGGAAGCCCCGAGCGGGTGGTGACGGTCGCCGACCTGAACGCGGCGAAGTACGGGGTCCACCTGTCACGCACGGCGGGCCCCGGCGCCGACCCGCAGGCCGTCGAAGGACTCGCCGCGGCCGCCGCTCTCGCCCAGCAGGGCCGCTTCACTGTGCCGGTAGCGGCCGCCTTCACCCTCGAGAGCGCGGCTGCAGCACACGAGTTGAGCGAGACCGGCCACGCCCGGGGAAAGATCATACTTACCCTCTAGCGCCGTATCAGAGCACCTTTGCATTGTGACGATGTGGCGCGCCGTTCGGAACCGGTCAGGTCGGAGGAGATCGCAGATCCGTGTCTCTCGCGGGAGTGGATCGCGTGGCCGCCGGTCCTGCACCCCCGCAGCTCTGGAAGCAGATGTGCGCCGGGGTCGACAGACCTCCGGCGCACACCGTTACGAAGCGTCCTCACACGTATGTGCGGAGCTCTTCGATCAGACGCGTCAGTTGTTCGGGGGAAAGCCCGGACGCGAGAGTACGCGCCTGCTCCTCGGCAGACGCGCCGAGCTGGCGTACCAGGAGCAGGCTGCGTGCGTTCGTCAGTTCGCCTGTCTCGCGTTCCTGGTGTCTTGTCTCCTGCGGAGTCGTGGCGACGTCGGCGGTGTTGTCCGCGGACAACACCGCCGCGGGAACGGGGACGGTTCTCGTCGATGACGGCGCCTCGGGGGCCTTCGTGTTGTCCGCGGACAACAGACGCTCGCCGGCGGGAGCGCATTCCGGAAGAGCGGCTCCTGGTCCCGGAGCCGGAGTCGGTGCGCCGGCCGTCGTCTCGTGCGGTGTGTTGTCCGCGGACAACACCACAGAACCGGGGGCGGGCGAGTGGTCCACCGATCCTGCGCCGTCGGCCGGATCAGAGGTCGGTGCCACCGCCGTCCGCTTGGCCCGTTGGAGGAGAAGCTTCTCCTCCTCGCGTGCGCGGGCCTCCTGCTCCCGGGTCTCCTTGAGATGGGCCAGCAGAGCTGCCCCGTCGAGTGCTGGTTCCTCCTTCAGGCGCCGCGCGAGCAGACGGCCGTCACGTTCGGCGAGAGCACCGGAGCTGAGCATCATCTGGAGCTCAGCGGGGAGTTCGAGGAGAGCGAGCTGGTTGGTGACCCAGGAACGGTCCCGCCCCAGACGTTTGGCCGCCCGGGCACGGGCGCCCTTCTCCGACTCCTCGCTGCACACCCGCACGAGCTCGAGGACGCCGCGCGCGCGCTCCACCACATCGAAGTCCTCGCGCTCAAGGTTCTCCTTGAGCAGGTGGTCGACGAACTCCTCGCGGGAAGCGGCCAGGTCGTCGCGCACGACGAAGTCCAACGCCTCCAGGGCTACGTGCACCGCGCTGCGGAATCGCCGTTCGCCGTTGACCAGGACGAACGCGCAGGCACCGATCTGCGCCTCGTGCTCGGGCCACAGCCGCAGGTAGGCAGAGCGGGAGACAGCCACGCACGCTGCGAGCTGGGCGCCACGCAACTCCTCACCGAAGCGTGTGAGGTCTTCCTCCGACCCGAAGTTGCGACGCGGGTTGAGAGGCGTCGGCGCGACGTCTTCCAAGGGGAGGCGCCGCAGCTCGTACGCCGGTACATCGCCCTGCACCACGGCCTTCGCCCGGCCACGGGCACTTCGGCCGCGCGGTACGCCCCCGAAGGACGAGCCCGTGCCGAGCCGGTCGGCAACACTCATGACGCGACCTTCCGGGCGATGGCGCGCATGATCTCGGACTGCTCGCAGTCCGGGGCGTACGACAGTAGAGGCTGCTTGAGACGGACGGACTCGCGCTGCTCCTTGAGTTCAGGCATGACACCGACGACCGGCGGGTCGCCGATCTCCTTCCAGCTGTTCAGCGACGACGTGGCGATGTACCCCTTGCGGCTGTCGTACATGTTGACGATGAACCCGAGCATCGAGATCTCGACTTCCATGTCGGCGCACAGGTCCTGGATCTGGTCGAAAAGCATGTCGTACGCGTCGGCGGACGAGTCCTCCGCGAGCACGGGAATGAAGATCCCGGACAGGCCCGCCGTCTCGCCCTCGCGTGTGCGGCAGTAGTACAGGGCCGTGTCCATGGTGTACCCGAGGCTGGGCGGGCAGTCGACCACGATGTAGTCGAACTCCTTCTCCAGCGGCTCCAGCGCCTTCTCGAGCGCGGTCTCCTTGATGCGGACGAAGCGGCTCGTGGCGAGCTTGGCGTCGAGCAGGAACGCGTCCTTGCAGGCCGCCAACAGGAACAGCCGACCCCCGAATGCACCGTCCTCTATCGGGACGAGCAGTTCACGAAGCTCTCCCTTTGCCTCCCCCAGCATGTGCTTGGCCAGGCTGGGCGCCTCGATGTCGAACAGTTCGTAGCCGAGCTGCTTGGTGAGGTGGCCCTGCGGGTCGAAGTCGATGAGGAGAACGCGGTTGCCGACCTCGGCGAGCGCCTGTGCGACACCGGACGACGTGGCGGTCTTGCCGACCCCGCCCTTCTGGTTGCCGAAGATGAGCCGACGGGCCCAACTGGGGCGCGTCGTGGGCCTGCGGGGGGAGGGGTGCGCGTCGAGCCACAGGCGGATCGCCTGGGCGATGCCCTGGTTGAAGGGGATGCCGCGCTGCTTGCAGTCGTCCTTGAACTCCCCGTACAGCCCGGCGGGGAGATAGGTGGAGAACGAACTGCCCCCCGTGGTGTCCACGGGGGAGCGTTCGGCGTCATCGGCACGCCATGCCTGCACGCCTTCGGTCACGGCGTCTTTGATGTCGACGCCGAACTCGGCTGCCCTGACCTTGAGTTCTTGCCGCAGGGCCGCCGGCAGCTTGGCGACTACCTTTTCCCTGTCATCGGGGGAGTATGGGACGGTCATGCGGTTACCTTACTCACCCCGATGGTGGTTGTGGTGCGTCGGGGTCGGGAAAGCGCGGTGTATTACCCGGATGGAGGGGATGCGGTGTCGGTGAGGAGCCCGGACTGGTTCCCGCGCACGCGGGGATGGCCCCGACGCCGATCACCCATCCGCGGGTGGCGACCACTGCTCCCCGCACACGCAGGGATGGCGGACCGCATCCGGACGCGTGGATGACGAATCCGGTCCGCCTGTCGCCGCGCGGGCGGTCCTCCCCGGGCTCGGGCGCCGCCCTGTTCGGGCGGCGCCCATGACGTACCAGCGTTGGCCGCCGACTCGTGTGCGGTCGTGCCTACATGACGGCTCGCTGTCAGCCGGCGCTTGTATGGTCCGCCCACGAGGTCGTACGAGGTGCCGCCAGCCTCTGAGGTCACCGTGACGCGGACGAACGGCACTTCTACGCGGTCTCCGCCGTAGGTCCCGAAGTCGCCACCGAGGCCGTCGAGGAAGTGTGGTCCGGGCGTCTACTCGTCCGCTTTTCCCTCCGAGGGGAAGTCGGTGGAACGGGCGAGGTTTTCCCAGGTGTTCAGGTCGTGGTCGACAGCGTCGCGTCCGGCGCGGATCAGGCGCAGTGCGTCGGAGCCGAGGACGAGGTGGGCGGGCGGGTTCGGTGTGTCGAGGATGTGCAGGACAGCGACTGCTGCCCTGGCCGGATCGCCGAGTTGTCGGCCGCTGGCTTGCTGACGGGCGGCGCGGATCGGCTCGAACAGGTCGTCATAGTCGGAGATGGTGCGCGGTGCACGGATCATCGAGCGTCCCGCCCAGTCGGTGCGGAAGGAGCCGGGCTCGACGGCGGTGACGTGGATGCCGAAGGGGGCGACTTCCTTGCCGACGGCTTCGAGGATGCCTTCGAGGGCGTATTTGCTGCCGCAGTAGGCGGAGACGCCGGCGAAGCTTGCCAGGCCGCCCATGGAGGTGACGGCCAGGACGTGCCCTCGGCGGCGTGCGCGCATGTGGGGCAGGACGGCGTGGACGGTGGCGGCGGCACCGAAGACGTTGACGTCGAACTGGGCGCGCAGTGCGGACAGCGGGGTCTCCTCGAAGGTGCCTTCCAGGCCGTATCCGGCGTTGGCGATCAGCACGTCGATCGGGCCCACGGACTGCTCCACCTCGTCCACCGTCGCGCGGACCTCCGCGTGGTCGGTGACGTCGAGAATGCGGGCGTGCGCGCGCTCGGGGTGCAGAGCGGTGAAGGCGGTCGCGTCCGCCTCCTTGCGGACGGTACCGACGACGGTGTGGCCGGCGTCGAGGGCGGTGGTGGCGAAGGCGCGGCCGAGGCCGCTGCTGACGCCGGTGATCAGGAGGATCTTGTTCAGCGTGGTCATGCCTGGTCTGCCTTGTGGAGGAGGAGGTGCTCGTGGAAGAGGACGCAGTCGCGGATGTCGCCGGTGCCGGTGAAGCCGGTGTCGTCGACGTAGTCGAGGTGGCTGCCCGTCACGGTGGAGGCACTGCGGCGGGATCCGCGGCCCTCGTCGTAGCGGCCTTCGGCGCGCAGGTCCTGGCGGATGTGCCCGTCCGCGGTCACCCACATCCCGACCACGTCCACAGCACGGTCCTGTTGCCCGGTGGGCTGCTGCGGCGGGTTCGGCTGGTATCTCATGATGCGTCCTACCTTCTTAGTTGTGGGTCTGAGCTGGTCATTCGTAGGATCGGCGGCCCAGGGGTCCTGGGTATGGCTGGCATGGTGCCGCCG
>NZ_MDKB01000004.1:566403-569547 GCF_001715295.1 Streptomyces griseus
CTGTGGGCCATGATCCGCGACGGAGCGTGCTACCAAGCCACACCACCAGTCACGGCAGCTGCTTGACAACGTCATTGGGAAGTTCCTTGTCGTTCGCGGGGGTGGTGATGACCAGCCTCGGCGGGTCGTGGAACGGGTGCCAGGACGAGTCGTGCCTGGGTACGGCGCACCCAGGCACGCGCGGCAGAGCGCGGCTTGGCCTGGGAAGGTGACCAGTAACGAGCTCGGAGATTCCCTGCGCGCCCACCGTGCCTGCCGGCGCCCTGACGACGTCGGGGGCTCGCCTCGTACGGCGCGCTCTGCGCGGCCCAGGTGCGTACGGCGAGGTCGTCGTGCGGGTGGGCCGGACGCGGCGGCAAGCACAAGGAGCCCGACCGTGAGCAACGTCGCAGACGCCGGGCGACCTGGAACCGCTACGACGGAGTGCGGCACCTGTTCGCCGCCTACGACCTGGACAAGGACAAGCTCTCCATGGTCCGCCGCTACATCATCTGGCGGAACAAGGCCGTCGAGAAGTGCCTCACTGTCCTCGTCCACAGGGTGAATGCCGTCCGACCCGCGCCGCCGGCGTCTTCCGGGTCGTCAGGTCCGGGTCGGTGGCGCACTCATCGCTGCCGTCAGGAACGTGATCGCCCATCGCCGGGCCGCCTCGCCCGCTACCGGGGACGTGCAGCCTGGGGAGGGCTGCTGGTGGACCTCGAGGCGGTCGACGGCCGCCACGGCAAGGATCCCCCGCATCCGGAACCACAGCTCCTCCGGGGAAAGGCCGGGCAGTACGCGCGCGAAGGCCGCGAGGTAGCGCTCGCGGACCGTGTCCTCGCCCGGGCCGGTCCAGCTGCGCGCCTCCTCGGCCGGGTCGCTGAGGATCGTCACGATCAACCGGGACGTCCGGGCGCCGCCCTCGTCGCCGGCCGACATTTCGTCGAACAGCGGCCCCGCGAATGCCTCCACCAGTTCGCTGACCGATGGGTCGGGGGTCCGGGCGAGCAATGTGTCGAGCCCTGCGCACTGGGCAGCGTTGATGGGCTCGATCACGCGGCGGGCGACTGCGGCCATCAGCTCCGCCTTCGACCCGAAGTGGTAGCCGACGGCGGCCAGGTTCGCTCCGGCGAGTTTGGTGATCGCGCGGACCGAGGTGCCGCGGTATCCGTGCTCGGCGAAGAGGTGCTCGGCCGCGTCGAGGAGCTGGGTGCGGGTGTCTGGGGTCGCCACACGAGGGACTCTACCTATGCTTGAATGAAACGAACGTATGATTCAATCGAACGTGTGAAAGAAGGCTGTCATGAAGCTGCTCGTGTACGGCGCCGGGGTGTGCGGCAGCCTGTTCGCCGCCCGCATGCATGAGGCCGGCCACGACGTCTCGCTCCTCGCCCGGGGTGGGCGCCTGACCGCTCTGCGCCAGCACGGCGTGCAGCTCGCCGAGGGAGACAGCCCGGCTGTCAGGCGGGTACCGGTACCGGTGATCGAGCACCCGGGCGGCGAGTACGACCTGATCACCGTCTTCGTCCGCACCCACCAGGTGGACGCGGTGCTGGAATCACTCGCCGGCGTCCAAGGTGATGTGCTGTTCCTGCTCAACTGGGCGGCCGGCCCGGAGACGCTGGGCGCGGTGATCGGCCACGAACGGGTGCTGCTCGGATTCCCCATGACGGGCGGCACGATGGACGGCGACGTGATCCGCTACCGCAAGAGCAGTTTCATCACCCGTCGGGTCGCGATGCCGATCGGCGAACCCGACGGCCGCACCACCCCGCGACTGCAACGGACAGTGGAGACGTTCCGTACTGCCGGGATCAACGCCAAGGCCGAGCCGCAGATGGACGCCTGGCTCAGGACGCACGCCGCATTCGAGGTGCCGCTCGGACAGGCGGTACACGCGGCGGGCGGTCCGGTAGCGCTGGCCGACGACCCGGACGCGGTCCGCGGCATGCTCCACCTCATACGGCAGAACCTCGCCGCGATGGAGACGCCGCCGGTACCTCGCGCGTTCGCCGCGTTGCGGGCTCTGCCGCAAGGGCTCCTCGTGGCCGTGCTCCGGCGCTTTCTGAAGAGCCCGACGGCCGTGCACAGCGGACTCAACGACCCCTCGCCTGCCATGGCGGCCGAACTCGAGCAGCTGACCGAACAGCTCCGCGCCTCTGCGAGAGCCCGCCAAGCGACCCAGGACGGCGAAAACCTCACCACACACACCACGTAGTTGCCCAGGGGATACGGATGTCGTCTTCTTGCCGCAAGGCGCCGGCAGCAGCTTGGCGACTACCTTTCCCTGCCGCCGGAGGATCATTACCAGAAGGGCGCCTTACGCCGTTCCGGGTTGAAGCACTCGGTAGCGAAGATGCGTCACGTCTCGGTCCTCGAGCCGTCGCACGAGGTCGAGTTCGATGTGATCGCTACCCAGGCGCTCGAAAAGCCGTCGCCCGTCGCCGAGAAGGACCGGCACCAGGTGAATCTCCATCTCGTCCATCTGCCCGGCGCGGAGCAGTGCTCGGGCCGCTGCCGCCCCATGGACCATGACCGGACGGTCCCCTGCAGCGGCGCGAGCCAGACGCGCGCATTCCTCGACATCGGTGACGAACCGCGCGTGGCCGGGTGGCACGTCCCCGCCAGCCACCTGGTGGGTGAGGACGAAGATCGGTACGCCGCCGTGGTGATCGCCCTGCCAGCGCCCGGCGAGTTCGAAGGTCCGACGGCCGGAGATGAGTGCGCCGGTCGCCAGCGCTTCGCGGTACACCTGACCGCTCGGACCGTCGGACTCCCGGTCGTCCAGCCAGTTGAAGAGCCGTCCACCATCGCGTCCGAGCTCCTGCCCCGGGCGATCGTCCGGGCCGGCGATATAGCCGTCGAGTGACATCGACATGTACAGCCGGATCGGGTTGTGCATCCTGGCCTCCATCTTTCCTCCGTGACACCGGGTTCCGACGTGCCCTGACCCGTCGGCGGGGCGAGCTGTCGGAGGAAAGACTTCAGGCGCTTGGCGAACGTGCCGGCTCGACGCGCCGGTGTGTCGCCAGGAGTGGGGCTGAAGCCCTGCCCCTTGAAGTGTTCTCCCGGCTGGGGCCGGGAGATTCCTGCTTACCTCGCGGCAGCGGGCTTGACGCGCTCCGCGCGCCTGACGACTGCCCTCCCGGCAGCCGGGATGAGCGC
>NZ_MDKB01000004.1:570748-714640 GCF_001715295.1 Streptomyces griseus
GCAAGGCGGGCACGGTGCCCGAACTGCCGTCTCACCAGGTGGTCTTGACTCACAACCGGGAGGCTGGCATTGGTTTATGTCACCGCGCTGGAACCCGAATCCTGACGTCAGAACCGGTCGCCATGTGGTCTACAACCTGCACGTTCACTTGGTTTTTGTTACGAAGTACCGGCGGAAGGCGTTCACCGACGCCATGCTGACCCGCACCGAAGAGATCATGCGGGACGTCTGCGACGACTTCGAGGCCGAGCTGAAACAGTTCAACGGCGAACAGGACCACGTCCACCTGCTCGTGCACTACCCGCCCAAGGTCCAGCTCTCCAAGCTGGTCAACTCCCTCAAAGGCGTCAGCTCCCGCAGACTCCGCCAGGAGTACGACAGCCACGTCCGCCAGTACCTGTGGGGCGGACACTTCTGGTCCGGCTCCTACTTCGCAGGATCATGCGGCGGGGCACCCCTGACCGTCGTCAAGCAGTACATCGAAAACCAGCAACGTCCCCTCTGACCGTCACCCCGGAAACGCAGAACACTCCGGCGCTCCGCGCCTCCGGACCAAGGACGGCCTTCACCCCCGCCCTGAAGGACAGAGCACTGGCCAAGATCAGAGGTAGATCGATTGCGGTCGTACGGGCTGCTGCCTGTTTCTCAGCGCTCGACGGGATGACCGCGCTCGAAGCGCGCTCCGGCACGGCCAGACCGCGGTGAGGAGGGGCCACCAGAAGACCGGCTGCTCACGCGGGTGCGCGGGTGGCCGGATCGGCCGACTCGACGGCTGGGGACGAACGGCCGCTCCCTCGAAGCCGTGATGTCCTGTCCCTCCGTCGGGATCATGCCGCTGTGATCGAGGTTTCAGCCGGGGAGGCGGAATTCTGTTGTCCGCGGACAACAGGCACGGCCTGGCGATGCCGGCCCCAGCCGAGGCGGTGGACGACCTGGCGGAGCTCTCCGGACCCGACGCCTCGATGCTGCCGCAGGTGGAGAGCCTGCGGATCTCCTCGGCCGGCGTCGCCGCGGCCGTCGCCCGCCGTGCCGAACGGGACGGCGTCCTCCGGGCGGCCTTGGCGGCCCGCAGGTCCAGAACGCCATGGGGCAGCCGGAATACGCCCGACCGGTGACGTCGTCGATCGACCCATCGGTATCCCGTATCCTGCGTCGTCATGACGCGCGCGTGGAAGCTGCCGATACTGCTGGTGCTGTGTGGGGCGGTCGTCGCGGCGGGGCAGTTCCTCAGGGGGGAACCCGGCGAAGCCCTGATATCCCTCCCGCTGTTCCTCCTGTTGGCGGGGATACTGTCGCCCCTGGTCTTCCCGAAGCCGGTCGACGCACAGGAGGCAGAGCGCCGCAGCGCCGCCGACGGCCGTCCGATCGTCTTCTGGCGATCGGGCTGCACGTACTGCCTGCGGCTGCGCCTCCGGCTGGGCCGTGATGCCCGCCGGCTTCACTGGGTCGACATCTGGCGCGACCCCACAGGAGCGGCGGTGGTGCGGGCGGCCAACGACGGCGACGAGACCGTGCCCACGGTCATGGTCGCAGGCCGACCCCATGTCAATCCCGACCCGGAATGGGTTCGCGGCCAGCTCTGAGGGCTGTCCCGCACTTCCCGGTGGATCGGCGTGCGGCGTCGGATGCGGGGCATCGCACGGCGGAGGGACGTCCGCATACGGGATGGAGGGGCACGTTCCGACAACGCGGCGAGGTGCCGCAGCTGTCGTCGTGCGCCCGCCGGGAATTGCGGGACAGCCCTTGGTAGGGCTTCGTCGGGTTTGTAGGGGGTGTGGGTATGTCGCGGTGGCAGGTGGGACAGGTGGGGCAGGCGCCGGTCCAGGTGGCGAGGAGTGTCTGGAGCTCGCGGACGGCTTGGTAGAGGCTCAGGCCGGCGCCGCGTCTCTTGGTGACGGGCCAGTCGTTGCAGGGTGCAAGGTGTGGGCGGCCGGAGTCGAGGGTGACGCGCTGGTGCCAGCCGGTGAAGGTGCGGCCTTCGAAGTGGGCTAGTCCAGGGCCTGTTTCATCTCGCGGTAGTCGTGTGCGATGCAGCTCGACAGCCGCCCACGCACAACGCTCGGCTGGGAAACCTCAGCCGAGCGCCTGCATGAACTGATCGCGGCCTGATCGAACCGGCCACGTGTGGCGACGATCCCTGGAAAAACCGCCTCGGCAGCACGAATTCGGGAGGCAACGGCGCTGCCCCGGCTCGAGGACGCGTCAGCGGCAGGCCGGAGGGGGCTGGAGGGTGGCAGTGCAGGGACTCGGCCGTTCAGCGGCTCCGGTCGGCGCGGTCGACGAAGTCGCCGACCGCGGTGGCGAAGGCGGCGGGCGCCTCCTGTGCGACGAAATGCCCGACGTCCGGGATCGTGACCGCGGTGACGTCGCCGGCGACCTGGCGCATCGTCCGCTCGGTGAAGGGGGCGTTGATGCCGTCGACGGCGAGCACGGGAACGGTCAGCGGCCGCGACTCGGCCAGTGCCCGCATTCGGTCGCCGCCGGTCAGAGAGGAACGGTAGAGCCCCTCGGTGCCGCGCCAGCCGCCCGGCCGCGCGTAGGTGCGGGCGAACTCGTCGAGGTCGGCCTCGGTGACCCCGCCCGGCACCATCGTCATCACCGAGACGGCCCAGTCGAGCATCACTCGCTCGCGTCCGGCCAGGATCAGCTCCGGAATTCCCGGGGCGGCCAGGAATCCCACGTGCCAGGAGCCGCCGTTCCTCACGTCGGCCAGCATCTCCCAGCCGTACCCCGGAAGAGTGGTCTCGACGCCGGTGAAGCTGAGGACGTCGCCGGGGTGCGTGGCCGCGAACGCGAAGACCGGCCCGCCGCTGATGTCCTGACAGGTCACGTGCACGGGTCCGACGCCGAGGTGGGCGACCAGCAGGTGCAGGTCCTCCGCCATGGTGGCCACGTCGTGGTCGCCGTCGGCGGTGCCGGAGTCGCCGAAGCCGCGCAGGTCGACGGCGAACACCCGGTGGGTGGCGGCGAGCAGCGGGATGACGTCGCGGAAGGCCCACCAGGACTCCGGCCACCCGTGCACCAACAGGATCGGGGAGCCGGTGTCGCCCGCCGAGACGTAATGCAACGTGGTGCCGTTGACCTCGGCGGTGTGGTGCGTGACGCCCGCCACGGCCGGTGAGGCGGTCACGAAAGAGCTGGTCATGCGATGACTCCCAAAATAGACAACCAGGTTGACTGCAGTGTTGGTCAACCTGGTTGTCCAAGTCAAGGAGAGATCTAGACTGTGGTCATGTCCTCACGATCCGGCGCCGATCTCGCCCTGCTGCTCCTGGGCAGCTATCGCAATCTGGTGGACGAAGTGGTCCGGGAGCTGGCGACCCGGGGATACCCCGACGCCCGGCCGTCGCACGAGTACGCGATCCGGGCCATCCGAGCCGGCGCCGAGAGTGCCTCGGACTTGGCCCGCAGACTCGCCATCACCAAGCAGGCCGCGGCGAAGACGATCGCCGCGCTCGTCGAACGCGGGTACGTCACCACCGAGACCGACCCCGCCGACATCCGCCGCAAGAACATCTGGATCACCGATCACGGGATCGGGCTGATCACCGAGAGCACGGCGATCTTCGACGAGGTGCGGGCCCGCTGGGAAGTGCGTCTGGGCGCCGCCGAACTTGCCGAGCTGGAAACGCAGCTCGCCCAATTCGTCGGCGACTCGCCCATCAACCTCGACGCTCCGGGCTGGGCGGCGGGACAGGAACTGCGTTAGTGCTCTGACCGGGAAGGTTCGCCGGGTCGGCGGTTCCAGCGGTTGGATGTCCGGAGACGTCCGACCCAACCGTTGGGGGTGTGGTGGCTCAGCCTGTCCGTGTGTGCAGGTTGACCGACCAGGAGGGGCAGAAGCTGCAGCAGATCGTGCGCCGGGGCAGCACCCGCTCGGTGCGATACCGGTGCGCGATGATGCTGTTGGCCTCGGCCGGCGGAAACCGGGTCCCGGTGATCGCGAAGCTGGTTCAGGCTGACGAGGACACCGTCCGCGACGGGATTCACCGGTTCAACGCGATCGGCCTGGCCTGCCTGGACCCTCGCTGGGCGGGAGGCCGTCCCCGCCTGCTCAGTCCTGACGACGAGGATTTCGTCGTCCAGACGGCCGCCACCCGCCCGACCAAGTTCGGCCGGCCCTGTCCGGATCGGCCGCGAGGCATTACGGTGCCTGCTCGCCCGCCGCGGCATCACCTTCCAGCGCACCAAAACCTGGAAGGAGTCGCCCGATCCCGAGTGTGACGCCAAGCTGGACCGCATCGAGGAGGTGCTGGAACGCTTCACGGACCGCGTGTTCGCGTCCGAGGAGTTCGGGCCGCTCGGCATCCGCCCCACCGCCGGGGTCGGCTGGGCTCCCGCCGGTCACCCCGAGCGCCATCCCGCGACCTACCACCGCACCCACGGGGTGCGGTACTTCCACGGCTGCCATTCCGTCGGCGACGACCGGCTGTGGGGCGTCAACCGCCGTAAGAAGGGTGCGGTGAACACCCTGGCCGCACTGAGGTCGATCCGGGCCTCGCGCCCGGACGGTGCCCCGATGGCCACTGCGGCAGTTCACGATCGCCAACTCCAACCACCGCAACCACAGCGTGCAAACCCGGGCCCTGCGCGCCTGCCTGCGCTGGCGAAACACCACCACCCGCCACCCCGACATCCTCGCGGCGCAGCGTCGCGAACGTGCCCGCTTCCGAAGCGAGAAGGGCATCCGCTGGGGCGGACGTCCCTTGCTGTCGCAACCTGAAGGATCTGACGAATCCATGCGGTCGCGGCCCGAACGTGCAGCAGAGCACCGGACAGACGAATCACTCGCGCATACGGCCTGACGCGGGTGAGGCGAGCATCGCTTCAAGGATGCGTTGCAGCTCAACGCGGTCCTGGGGGGTGACCCGCGCCAACCTGCGGTCGTACTCCGCCGCGAGAGCTGCAAGTGCTCGATCGCGTGCTTGCATGCCCTCAGCGGTCAGCACGAGCCGATGACGCCGCAAGTCCGCCTCGTCGATCTCGCGACGGACAAAGCCCTTGGCGACGAGGTTGCGGACGTAGACCGTCACGCTCGCCTTGGGCAGCAGCAGCGCAGTCGCGATCTCAGCCGGGTACGGCGATGCCTTCACCTCGGCCAGGACGAAAAACTCCTTCGTCTCCAACCCGAGCTCGGCCAGCTCCCCCGTGCAGGCATCCATCACCACACCCAGCAGCCGCTGGTTCAGCGTCCACAGCTGCGCCCCGTCGACTGACATCGACCCTCCACCCAGGTGATACAGTTTCGTATTAGTTTTGTATCGTACAAGATGTTGTTTTGTACTGGACTCCTATGGAACAACACTCTCACGAAGGAAGCCAGGCATGCTTCAGCACCTCACGATCCCGCGCGGTCCCGTCAACCTCGCCGCGGACCTCCACCTGCCCGACAATGCCGACAGCAGCGCACCGCTGCGCGCCGTGGTGCTCGCCACCCCGGGCAGCAGCGTGAAGGAGCAGATCGGCGCCAACTACGCCTCCCGTCTCGCCGCCCGCGGCATCGCGGCGCTCGTCCTCGACCCCGCCCATCAGGGCCAGAGCGAGGGCGAGCCCCGCGACCTCGAAGACCCCTACCGCCGAGGCGAGGACATCTCCTACGCCATCGACGCGCTCACCACGACCTCCGGCATCGACCCGCAGCGCATCGGCGTCCTCGGCATCTGCGCCGGTGGCGGCTACGCCGTTCACACCGCCCGCACGGACCACCGCATCAAGGCGGTCGGTACGGTCGTCCCCGTCAACATCGGCGTCGCGTTCCGCAGCTTCTCCCCCGACGGTCCGGCCGCAGCACTCGACGCCCTCGCGGACGCACGTACCGAAGAGGCCCGCTCCGGCGAGATGACCCGCGTGAACTGGCTGCCCGACACCCTCGAGGACGCCGCGGCAGCGGGCCTGACCGACATCGACACCACTCAGGCCGTCACCTACTACCGCACCGAGCGCGGCGGTAACGAACACTCCACGAACCGGCGCCTCCTGCGCAGCGACTCCCACCTGCTGGGCTACGACGCGTTCCACCTGGCCGATCAGCTCATGACCCAGCCACTCCAGGTCATCCTCGCCGGACGCATCGGCAACACCGGCTCCTACGACACCGGCATGCAGCTGTGGAAGCTGGCCCCCAACCCCGTCGACCTCATGGTGATCGACGGCGCCGGCCACTACGAGATGTACGACGAACCCGAATACGTCGACGCTGCCGTCGAACGACTCGTCAGCTTCTATGCGAACAACCTGTAAGGCATACGAACCGGTGAACCTATGCGGTCACAGCACTAACGGTCAGCCGAGGGTCGTGGTCGGCCGCCGGCACAGACCCTTCCGGCAACGGGCCACGTTTCTCCTGTCCTGGTCGGCGGCCTGTCCAGTGCTGTGACCGCGTGGCTTCGTTGGATCGTGCAGACCGCGGCGGCGAGGGGGCCTCTGCCCCCGCGGGTCCCTTTCCCGTTGCGGATGCGGGCGCGCTCCCTGCGTTCGGACCGTCCTGGTGGTCTTGTCCAGGTCCTTGCGAGATGGCCAGGGGCACGTTGTCCGCGGACAACACGCGGCCCGGGGCTCGCCCAGCACGCAGATGCCGACTGCGGCGAGAGTGTCAGGCGTTGCGCGCTGAGAGCTGTCAGGGTCATGCGGTAGGAACGCAGAACGGCTGCCGAACCGGACGGGGCCCCACCACGGCCGTCCCGCCCGGAGGCGAGCACCGCATGAGGGCTCTCTGCTGTCCTGGCACCGATCTCACCTGCGGTTCCGTACCGGGTGGGCGTCTACCCACCCGTTTTCCCCTCTCGGGGGAGGTCCTCCTTGTACAGGACGAGGTGCTCGTGGAAGAGCACACCGTCGCGGATGTCGCCGGTGGCGGTGAAACCGGTGTCGTCGACGTAGTCGAGGTGGTTGCCGGTGACCGTGTAGCGGCCGGTGTAGGCGCTGGAGCGGGTGCCGCGCGCTTCGTCGTACCGGCCGTCGGCACGCAGTTCCTGGCGGATGTGCCCGTCCGCGGTCACCCACATCCCGACCACGTCCACGTCACCGGGCCTTCGCCCGACAGCTCCCTGCGGCGGGCCTGACTGGTTCCTCACGATGCGCTCCTTCTCGATCAAGGGTGTGGCCACCAGCCTGTTCGGCCCGGGAGAAGGGAGCCAGGACGAGTCGTGCCGGGGTACGGCGCACCCAGGAAGCGGGCCCGGGCGCGGCGTAGCCTGCAAGGGTGACCAGCAACGATCTCGGAGATTTCCTGCGTGCCCACCGTGCCCGCCTGCGCCCCGACGACGTCGGGCTCGCCTCGTACGGCACCCGGCGGGTGGCGGGGCTGCGACGGGAGGAGGTCGCCGTCCTGGCGGGCATGAACAGTGACTACTACGCCCGCCTCGAACAGGGACGTGAGCGCAGCCCGTCCCCGCAGATCCTCGAAGCGATCAGCAACGCGCTGCTGATGGACGCCGCAGCACGCGAGCACATGTTCCGCCTGGCAGGCACCGCACCGGAAGGTTCGCGGCCCCGGCCGAGAGAGGTGGTGAGCACCGCGTTGCGGCAGCTGCTGGACGGTCATCCGCACGCTGCGGCGTTCGTCCTGAACCCGGCCAACGACTTCCTGGCCTCGAACGCGCTGGCCGACGCGCTGTTCTCCCCGTTCGAGACCATGGACAACATGGCCCGCATGACCTTTCTCGACCCCGCCGCCCGAAGCTTCTTCGCCCAGTGGGAGCGGGCGGCGAAGGCGGTCGTCGCCGGGCTGCGCCACGCCACGGGTCTCGACCCGCACTATGCACGCCTGCATGACCTCGTCGCATCTCTGACCGAGGAGAGCGAGGAGTTCGCCGCCCTGTGGTCCTCGCACACCGTCCACGAGAAGTCACGTGACAGGAAGGATCTTCTCCATCCGGACGTCGGACACCTCGAACTGACCTACCAGACCTTCGACGTCCGCGGTGCGCCGGGCCAGCAGCTGGTGGTCTACCACGCCGCACCGGGAAGCTCCAGCGCCCAGGCGCTCTCGCTGCTCGGCAGTCTCCACGCCACGCACCACCGGGAGCGCGCCTCGGAGGAGTGACCCTGGTGCCGGAGCAGCGGTTACTCATGGTGCAGCGGTAGAGGGCGACGGCCGCACCGCGCGTGCGGGGAGGTGGCGGCGACGGTCCGACGACGGCTGTTCCGAGTGACGAGCTCGCAGTTCAGAAGAGTGCTCCCCGCGCCTGCGAGGATGGTCCCAGCGCCAGCACCGTGTCCGCGTCCGGCGCGGCGTGCTTCCCGTGCCCGCGGGGATGGCCCCCGACGCTCCGCGTGCCGTGCCCCGGGACAGCCGCTCCTACCGACCGTCGCCGCAAAGCCGCCCAGGGCCGAAGCGGGGCCTCTGACGGCGTCGCGGCTCCGGTTGTCCTTCTGGTCGCGTCGGAGTACCTGCCCTTCCGGTCCGGGAGGTCGCTGCGCCGTTGGAGCGCCGTGTACTGGCCCATCCGGATGAGGTGATCACCGAAGTCCTGGAGCGCGCCGCCCTGTCTCCCGCAGGGCCCCTCCCGGTCGTTGACCATCATCACGTCGTCGGCATGGTCACCGGTGCGGACCTCGTCCGTGCCCCGCGACCGGCGGTCGAGCCCGCCGCAATGGCCCCACCGGACGGCCGGGCAGGACACAGCCGCTGACCGGCACTCCGGGGCAGGGCGTGGGAGGTCCCGTCGCCGACGGGGAGTTTCAGGGAGTGTTTCGACACCGTGGTTGGTCGCAGAAAGAGACACCGGCTCGCCGGGTCCGTCCCGCCGGGCCGAGTCGACGACTCACACCGATGGTCGCGTCGCGCTTGGTGGATCTTCTCCGGCGCTGTCCTGGTCGCCCTGGCCGCAGCGGCGGTGGTGCGCAGGAGTGAGGTCGCCGGCGCGGTACGGCTGGTCGCCGATGTCGATCCACTGATGCTGGCCGCCAGTGCCGTGTGCGAGGGGGCGTCGCTCCTGTTCTTCGCCGGGGTGTGGCAGTGGCTCGTGAACGCCGGCGGAGGCGGTTGGGCCTTGCGCCGTGCGGCGGCGCTGACCCTGGGCGCGAACGCGGTCGCCGGAGCCCTGCCCGGCGGGGCGGTACTGGCCACCGCCTGGGCCTACCGCCAGTTGTGCCGCCGTGCGATCGGCCCCGAGCTCGCGGCGGCCGTTCTTGCCGTCGCCGGTGCCCTGTCCGCCCTGGGCCTCGGCACCCTCATGACCGTGGCACTCGTCGTCTCGGGGCCGTCCGCCCGGACCGTGGGCGTCTGGACGATGTCCGTCGTGCTGGCAGCGCTGGCGGCGGCAGGCGCCGGTGCCGTCCTGGTCCGGCGGTCGAAGACCGTACGAAGGTATCTGCACAAACTCTGGGCCAAGGCATCCCGGCATTCCACCTGGGCGCGCGACCTCGGTGCCGCGGCGGGCAGGGTCGCCGAGCAGGCATGGCACCTCAAGCCGGGACTGCGCCCCTGGATCTCGCCTGCCGTCCAGGCCCTCCTCAACTGGGTCCTCGATCTGGCATGCCTGGTCCTGTGCATGCGCGCTCTGCACATTGCCGTCCCCTGGCCCGGAGTGCTCGGCGCGTACGTGCTCACCCAGATTCCGGCGACCCTGCGGCTGACACCCGGCAACATCGGTGTGGTCGAAGCGGGCCTGGCCGCGCTGCTGTCCGCTTACGGCGTGCCGCCGAGCCAGGCGCTCGCCGCCGCGCTGCTGTACCGGGTCGTCAGTTACTGGGCCGTCCAGCCGATCGGCTGGTGCTGCTACGCCGTCATGTCCCTCCACGGCAGGCATCGGTAGTGCAGCAGGGCGCACGGCCGCCCGGGTACTTCGGAGGACGTAAGCCTGGGGCTCGCAGGGAGACCGTGGCATCCTCGCCGGATCGTCGTCCAGGACGTCGGGGCCACCGCCCCGGGCGGGCCGGCCTCCCGCGCCGCGGCCCTTACGCCGGCGGTGACGTCCTCCGGCGCCCCGGACTCCGGGCGCCGCGCCGGCGACCTGCCCTGTCGTGTTCTCAGCACAGATCGACCCGGCGCCGGCCTGCGCCCGGGGCTGCCCGGCCTCTATCAGCCGTGAGGTCCGGTGGTCGATGCCGTTGTGCGCCGTCGGATGAGCCAGCGGCGTAGTTCGTCGGCTCCCCATACCAGGAAGGGGAACGGAAGGACAAACGCGATCATGCCGGGAGTGAGAGCGGCGGTGCCCAGGATGTCCTGGAAGGGTGGGGCGTAGATGAACAGGGCGGCCAGGGCGATCTCGAAGGCGATCCCCCACAGCAGGAGAGGGTTGGTGAAGACGCCGATGGAGCGTAGGGAGGCGCGGTCGGTTCGGGCGGCGAAGGCTGTGCCGACCTGCCCGGCGATCATGCCGAGGAAGGTCATGGTGGTCGCTTGCTGGTAGGCGTGGTGGAGCGGGCCGCCGGGACCGGTGGGGTCGCCGGGGTGCCAGCCGGCGTGGATGAGGACGGCGAAGAATCCCGCCATCTGCAGGGCGGCGCAGATGACGCCGAGGAAGAGCCAGGCGCGCAGCAGCATGGGGCCGCGGATGACGCTTTCGGAGCGGGGGCGGGGCGGACGGCCCATGAGGCCGGGTTCAGCCCGTTCCCGGCCCAGGGCGAGGGCGGGCAGGGTTTCGGTGCCGACGTCGAAGGCCAGCAGCTGCATCACGGTCAGAGGGAGCGGGATGGCGCCGCCGGCCAAGGCGAACACCAGGAACGGTGTGACCTCGGGGGTGGTGTGGGCGAAGATGTAGCAGATGAACTTGCGGATGTTGTCGTAGATCCGTCTTCCGGCCCGTACGGCCGTGACGATGGTGGCGAAGTTGTCGTCGGTGAGGACCATGGTGGCCGCTTCGCGCGCCACGTCGGTGCCTGAGCGTCCCATCGCCACGCCGATGTCGGCGCGTCGCAGGGCGGGGGCGTCGTTGACCCCGTCACCGGTCATGGCGACGACGTGGCCCTCGGCCCGCAGCGCGTCGGCGATGCGCAGTTTGGCCTCCGGTGAGCTGCGGGCGAAGATCAGCTCGTCGCCGTGGCGTAGCAGCTCGTCCAGGTCGGCCTCGCGCATCTGGTCGAGTTCTTGAGCGGCAACCACGGTCGGGTGTTCGCCGCCGATGCCGACCTGGTGGGCGATCGCGGCGGCGGTCAGGGCGTGGTCGCCGGTCACGACGATGACGCGTATGCCGGCGTCGTGGCAGTGTGCGACAGCCTCGGCCACCTCGGGGCGTGGTGGGTCGGCCATGGCAGCCAGCCCGATCAGGGTCAGGTTCGCTTCGGTGGCGGCGCGGCTGTCGGGCAGGGCGGAGGGGTCCAGGCGGCGTTCGGCCAGGGCCAGGACCCGCAGGCCCTGGCGGGCAAGGGCGTCCACTTGTTCTTCCACCTGGTGGCGGGTCTCGTCGTCGAGTGGCTGGGTGCTGCCGTCGGCGTGCAGGACGCGCGTGCACCGGGGTACCACTGCCTCGGGCGCGCCTTTGGTGTCGGCCCACACCGAATGGTCGCGCTCGTCCACGGTGGACATCAGCTTGAGCACCGGGTCGAAGTGGAACTGCCGGCGGCGGCCGTGCTTCCGGTCCGCGGCGCTCAGACCGTGCCCCAGAGCGGTGGCGGCTTCCAGGAGGGCGAGCTCGGTGGGGTCGCCGAGGGGCCCGTCGGCTGTTTCGGGCTGCGCGTTGTTGCACCGGGTCATGACCGCCGCGAGTGCGCCCAGTGCCCGATCGCCGAGCTCGGCGTCGTGTGGGACGGCGGTGTCGGGGATCGGCCGGCCCCCGGCGGCGGTCCAGACCTGGGTGACGTGCATGCGGTTCTCCGTCAGGGTCCCCGTCTTGTCGGTGCAGATCACGTCCGCCGACCCCAGCGTCTCCACGGCGCTGAGCCGTTTGACGACGGCACCCTGCCTCACCAGCTCGCGCACGCCCAGCGCCAGCGCCAGGGTGATCACCGGCAGCAGGCCCTCGGGAACGTTGCCCACCAGCAGGCCGACTGCGAACACCACCGCGTCGTGGAACGACAGGTTCGCCCCGAACACCGCCAGCGGGAGGAACGCCAGGCCCATCACCACCGCGATCAGCGCGATCAGCCACGCCACCCGCCGCACCTGGCTCTCCAGCGGGCCGACCTCGCGTTCGACCCGCTCGGACAGGGCGGCGATCCGGCCCAGCTCGGTGTGCATGCCGGTGGCGAAGACCAGTGCCCGCCCCTCTCCTTCCGTGCACGTGGTCCCGCTGAACACCAGATCGCGGGCCTGCAGCAACGGCACGCGCGCATCCGTCAGGTCCGCCGACCGGTAAGCGGGCATCGACTCGCCGGTCAACGACGACAGATCGACCTCCACCCCTCCCGAGATCAGCCGCGCGTCCGCCGAGATCCGGTCCCCCTCCTCCAGCAGCAGGACGTCACCAGGAACCAGCGCGACCGCCTCGACCACCTGCTCCTGACCGTCCCGCAGCACCTTGGCCCGCTCCGGCAGATAGGCCGCCAGCGCCTCCACCGCCCGCTCCGCCTGCATCTCCTGCACGAACGCGAACGCGGCATTGACCAGGATCACCACGACGATGGCCAGCGCCACCGCGACGATCCCCGCCCACCACGCCAGCAGCGCCGCAGCGCACAGCAGCAGGGCCAGCGGATGCGTGAACTGCCGCGCCAACTCCCCGGGCCAGCGCCGGCCACCGCGCCGCTGCAGCGTGTTGGGCCCGTAGTGAACCAGCCGCCGCGCCGCCTCCCGCGCGGCCAGCCCCTCCCGCGTACTGCGCAGATCACGCAGCAGCAACTCCGCCCGCTCCTCGGGATCCGGCCGGTCCAGGACCGGTTCTTCTGCCTCTCCCCGGAACTCTGCAGGCACGGCCCCTCACCCCGTCATGAGGGCGGGGCCCTGACATGAGTCCCGCCGGGTCGATGTACCGAAGTGCATCTCCGTCACCACCTTGCTCTGCGGATCAGCCACTTCCGGCGTGAGCGCGGTCCCTGCACGGGGCCAGTCACGCCGGTCATCTCCGGGCCGGAACAGGGCGCAACCCGGCTGTCCGCGCCCCGTGGCCGAAATGGGGCACGTCGTCACAGCGTGTGAGACGGTCCACGCCGCACGGCCGGTCCGGTCAGGCCCCACCCGCTCCCTTCGCGTCCGCACGCGTCGAGCCGGTGCCGGCCGGGAAGAGCGGACGAGGTTCCGGGCCGCGAAGGCCGCCGCAGCCGTACCAGCAGCACCTGCGCACCGGGCCGTCCCGGCCGCGGGAGGGATCTCCGGGCGGACGGGAGGCGAGCGGACACGGCCTCGGCCATCGAGCCGGAGCTGCACCCTGCCCGCCCTCCCCGCAGCTCCGCGGTCCCCTGCACGACGCCCTCCGGTACCCGCCGGCGTCGTGCCACTCCAGCGGCACCCTCACACCAGCCGAACGCCCGCCGCCACGGCCGTCGCCCTCGGCCGACCACGCCGCGACCCCGTGGCGGGAGGCCCGCCGGGCACTGCGCACACCGGCGTAATGACCCTGAGCAGCGCCCTCCGCTGACGCAGCGGTAATCGGTACGGCGACCGCGGCGAAGATCCAGATCAGCCGCGCCGGCCACAGCTCCGGCCGGTCCGACGGCCGCCGCGGACACCCGGCACGAGCCCGCTTCGGCCTTTCGCGCGACCGCACGGAGCAGACCCTCCATGATTCGAACGCCCACCCGATGACGCTCACCTCCTCTCGGCCGGACCCACCCCATGTCCGCACGGCGGCGTGCATCCCACCAAGGGCCACACAGCCCCCAGTCGTACCCCCACCGGTCCTGTGGCAGAGGACCTGCCTTTCCCCGGAAGCCCGATGTCCGGCGCTACGCATGGGACACGGAGAACCGCCTCGTGTCGGTCACCACCCCCGACGGGACACAGCGGTGGTACCGCTATGGATCTCTGGGCCGCCGTAGCGCGAAGCAGCATCTGGCAGCCGATGGCGAGAGGGCACGGGTGGAGTCCCGTCTCACCTGGGCGGTCACACCCTCTGTGAGCAGATCAGCCATCGGCCGGACGGGAGTACGTCGCATTTACCGGGAGCACCGCGCCTCGTTTCCCTGGATCAGACCGAGCGTCTCCGCCACGTCCGGGAGGGGTACGGGTACGTACCCGTATCCTTACGGAATGGGAAGGAGCCCGATGATGTCTGATGCCAATGTCCGTATCCCCGAAGAGGCCAAGGACCGCCTCGCCGCGATCGCGGCTGCGGAGGGTCTGTCGCTGCGCGCCTATCTGGCCCGGCTGGCGGAGACGCTGCTGACACCGGCTGAGCGCGCCGAGCGAGCGGAGAAGGCTCTGGCGGCCTTGAAGGAGTGGAGCGGCTACGCCCCGACTCCTGCGGAACAGGACGACCTGGATCTTGAGCTGGACCGTCGCCTGGCGCAGGCGGCCGACCGGTGAGCGACTCCATGCACATCGTCCTGGACGAGACGGCGATGGCCGCGGCCGGGCAGGGGAATGTCCTCGCCTCCCGGCTCATCCACCGTGCTCACGCGGAACCGGGCTGGTTCCTGTACGTCCCGGCGTGCGCGCTGGTCGAAGCCGACCGCGCGCGGCCCGGTACGGCGGAGCACCTGGCTTCCCTGCCCGGCATCATCGTCCTGGATCTGGACCTCTCCGCGGCGCTGGCCGTGGCGCGGCAGGAGACCTGGGCGGCTGCCCACAGCCAGTACGCGGCGCAGCCGACACCCGACCGCCCGGACGGAGCGGTCATCGCGACGACTGCACCGGGCCGGTGGGCCGGCGAGCCGGTCCGGGTCCTGGATCTCACGTCCTGAGCAGGCGCCGGAAAAGCACGGCCCCGTTGCGAGGACCGCGTCACCGCCGCCGGGACCGTCCTGGTCGGCCGGGCCGTGAAGCGCCCTGGGCGAACGTGGGTGACCGCGAGTGAAGCCGGATGGCACCGACGGCCGTCCCGCCGCCGGTGGTCACGGCCGGCGGATCATGCCGTCCGCCGGGGCGATGAGCGCTCCCGCGTCTCACCTCTCAGCTTGCCCGAGTGCGGTGGGGCGGGGTCGTCAGGGCTTCAGGTGGTCGGCCTCCCGGACCTGGTGCAGGTGGATGAGGACCGGGTCGTGCCTCCGGGCCGTCGGCAGCCCGGCGAGAACACCTTCGGCCTCACCCCGCGGGAGGTGGAGGTCTGGCATCTGCTGGCCACCGGGTCGGACAACAAGGAGATCGCGCGGGCCATGGAGATCAGCGTCTCCACGGTGAAGAACTACATCACCAGCATCTTCGAGAAACTCGACGTGCGTGACCGGGCCCAGGCCGTGATCGCGGCCTACGAGTCGGGCCTGGCCGGATCCCCGCGGGCGACCGGCCCGGGCTGAACAAGCCCGCCGGTACGTGGGCCCTGAGGGCCTTGACCCCCGAGGCCCGATGCCGGACCCACGGGAGACCGGATCCTGAGGACCTGACGCCGGACATCTCGTGGTCAGGAGAGACTGCCCGCCGCAGTTCACGGCGGACGGAGTCGCGCCGTACGGGGCGCGGCCGGAGGCGTCGATCGGGGTCAGGGGTCAGGGCACCGGACCAGCGGCCGTCGCCGTGTCGGTGACCCCGGGGGCGGCCCGCTTCGCGGCAGCCGGCGGTGTGCGGTAGGCGCGGAGGGGCGCGTTGGCCGCGGCCACGGTGGCGATCGCCAGCACGGCGGACAGTCCGCCGAAGACCAGGGAGAAGGAGGCGGAGGTCGCCGACGCCAGCAGGCCACCACGGAAGTTGCCGAGTTCGGGGCCCGCGACACCGATGACGTTTTCCACCGACGAGACCCGTCCCCGATACGCGTCCGGGGTCTCCAGCTGGACCAGGGCACTGCGGGTGACGACGGACACGGTGTCGGCGGCGCCCGCTACGGCCAGGCATCCGAGTGCTGCCCACAGCGGTCCCGCCAGACCGAAACAGGCCAGCGCCAGGCCCCAGACACCGGCTGCGGACAGCTGGACCAGGCCACTACGGCGCCGGCGCGTCACCGTACCGGAGAGCAGGCCGGCCGTGATCCCCCCGACCGCGACGGCCGAGAGGAACAGGCCGAGGGTCTGCGGATCTCCCCCGAAGCGGCTCTGGTTGACCAGCGGAAAGAGCGCGACGGGCATGGCGAGCAGAGTTGCGGACAGGTCGGTGGCCATCGAGCCCCACAGCGCCGGACGGCGCAGGACGATCCGCCGGCCGCCACGCTCAGGACGGCGCCTGCCGCCTGCGGCGTCGGCGCCCTCGGGCCGCACGGCAGGCAGGCGGACCACCGCGAGCATCGAGACGGCCACGGCCACGGCCTGGGTCGCGTACGCGGCAGGGAAACCCCAGCGGGCGATGATCAGCCCGGCCACTGCGGGACCTGCCAGCATCGCTGCCTGGAACGAGACGTTGGTCAACGCGAGACCGGCCGCGACCTGGTCGCCCGGCAGCAGCCGGGCCGGGAGGGTGCGCCGGGCAGGAGCGCCGAGAGCGCCGCAGCTCGTCGCCACGGCGACCAGGGCGAGCAGCAGCAGCACGTCTCGGTTGTCCGCCTGGGCCTGGTACCACAGCGCTGCGGCGGCCAGCAGCTGGCCTGCGGTGGTGGCCCGTACCACCGTACGGCGGTCGACGGTGTCGGCCAACGTGCCGCCGAGCAGCCCGAACAGCACCATCGGCAGGCCGGTGGCGAGCCCGATGGCACCGGTGCCCACCGGACTGCCGGTCAGGTCCCAGACCTGGGCCAGCACCGCCACGGTGGTTGTCTGCCCGCCGAGTTGGGAGACCGAGGTGCCGATCCACAGGTCGCGGAACGGCCGGCTGCTGCGCAGGGGACGGGTGTCGAGGAAATGCGCCCGGACCCGCCCCCTCATCGCGGTGGCTCGGCGAGGTGGTGGAGGATCCGCTGCCGCATCGAACGGTGTTCCAGTGCCCGCCGTACCTCCTCGACGACCCTGGTCATCGCGTACGGGACCTCGCTGTCCAGCTCGGCGACCGTCTCATGGGTGGCGCGCCACTCCGCCTCCAGGAACGGCACGAGTGACCGGCCCCGCTCGGTCAGGTCGATCCGCCGGGTGCGGGCGTCGGGCCCCGGCTCGGAGGTGACCAGGCCCTCCTTCCGCATGGCGGCGACGGTCTGGCTGATCGCGGAGTGCGAGCGGTCCAAGGACTTCGCGAGCTCGCGAATGGTCAGGGGCCCGGTGTGGGCGAGCCGGATCAGCGGATAGGCGAACCGCGGCCGCACCCCCTCGATGCCACGCTCGACGTAGACCTGCTCGATCTCGGCGTCCATGCCTGCCAGAAGCTCGTGCAGGGAGTGCCAGGGATCGGGTAGCGCGGTGGGATCAGAAGATGTCACAGCGCTAATATAACAGCGCTGGTACAAATGAGACCGTGATCGGGCCCAGGAGCCGCTCCCCGGCCTCACCTCGTGCACGGGAGGTCCGGCCCGTTGCGCGCCCATCCGGGCACGCCACGCGGTTATGCGTTCAAGGCATACGCTGTCGCGCATGACGCAAGAAGACGGCGATCTGGACAGCCTCGTACGCACACGCATCCGCGCTCTGCGGGTGGCGCAGGGCTGGTCCCTGGAGGAACTGGCCTCCCGCGCCCATCTCAGTCAGTCCACGCTGAGCCGCATCGAGAACGGCCGGCGCCGGCTCGCACTGGATCAGCTGGTCACCCTCGCCCGCGCCCTGGACACCACGCTCGACCGGCTCGTGGAGACCGCCACCGAGGACGTCGTCACCAGCCCGACCATCGACAGCGCCCACGGCCGGATGCGCTGGGCCGTCAAGGCCGACCCCGGGATGAGCGTGGTGCGCCAGCGCATGACCGAACCGCCTCCCGAGAACCCGGCGCGCATGCGCGCCCACCCGGGGCGCGAATGGCTCGTCGTCCTGTCCGGTACCGCGATCCTCGTGCTCGGCCACCGCCGTTTCCGCCTCGAGACCCATCAGGCCGCCGAGTTCCCCACGATGATGCCGCACGCGATCGGCGCCGACGGCGGGCCCTGCGAGATCCTCGGCATCTTCGACCGCGACGCCCGCCGCGGCCACCAGGACGCCAGCGACGACGACTCCCGAGGCGGCCCGGAGGCACCGTGAGGCCGCGCGACGGCAACCCGCGGCGACGGCATCTTGCGCGTCGGGCAGCACTGCGGGCCATCATCTTGCGTATACAGGAAGGACGTATGCCGCAGGAGCATGCCCTTCGTAGGGTGACGAGCATGAACCACGCACCCGGCCACAACCCCCGCCACGGCGCTTCGCCCGATCATCGCCACGGCCACGCACCGGACGACCAGGCGGAGATCCTCGACCTGGACGCCGAGGTCCTCGCCGAACACACCGCCTCCCTCATCGCATGGCTGCCGCTGCGGACCGCGCCGCGCCACATGGTGGACCTGGGCTGCGGCACCGGAGCGGGCACCTTCGCCCTCCTGGACCGCTTCCCCGACGCGCATGTCACCGCCGTCGACACCTCCGCCGAACACCTGCAGCGCCTGCGCGCCAAGGCCTGCACCCGGGAGGTGGGGGATCGCGTACGCACCGTGCAGGCCGACCTCGACGAGGACGCCTGGCCCGACCTCGGCGCACCGGACCTGGTCTGGGCATCCGCCTCGATGCACCACATGGCCGACCCCGGCCACGCACTGCGCAACGTCCGCGACGCGCTCGCGCCCGGCGGCCTGTTCGCCGTCGTCGAACTGGCCGGCCACCCCCGCTTCCTGCCCGAAGACGCTCCCGAGGACAGGCCCGGCCTGGAAGAGCGCGTCCACACGGCGGCCGACCGCCGCCGAGCCGCACACATGCCCCACCGCGGCGCCGACTGGGGCCCGATGCTGAGCGCCGCCGGCTTCGCCGTCGAGGGGGAACGCACCGTCGCCGTCCACCTCGAAGGCTCGCGCAGCGAAGCGATCGGCCGCTACGCCACCGGCGTCCTGCAGCGCATCCGCGGCGTCGTCGCGGACAGCCTCTCCCCCGAGGACCTCACCGCGCTCGACCGGCTCCTGGACACCGGCAGCCCGCACGGCATCCTGCGCCGCGACGACCTGGCGCTACGCACCGAGCGCACCGCCTGGGCCGCCCGCCGCCTCTGAATCACGGGTGGTTCCACCCCGGGGGGCGGGCCGCCTCCTGCCTGAGGGCGGGCGCACACCGGCCGGCGACGACACGATCTCCGTCCCGCCGGTCAGCAGCACCTCGCGGCGAAGGCGCCCGCGCGCATGTCCCGTCACCGAGACCGTGCCGAGGGAAGCTGCGCGCACAGCGCCGGTACGCGAGGGCTACAGCCGGGGACGGGGGTCGATCGGCGCGAGCACACCGAGGCGGTCCTCGATCTCCTGGGCGGCGGACAGGCACAGGTCTTCCCGGAAGGCCCGCCCGATGACCTGCACGCCTGACGGCAGTCCGGCGGCGAGTCCGGTCGGTACGGCGACGGCAGGCACACCGACGAAGCTGGTCACCGTGCACAGGCGCATGCCCGCGGCGACCCGCTCCCGTCCCGCTTCGTCGCGTGACTCCAGCCCCGGCTCGACCGGCGGCTCGGTGAACACCGGTCCGAGCAGCAGGGGGTACTCGTCGAGGAACTCCGCCCAGGAGCGGCGGATGCCCAGCCAGGTTCCCATCAGCTTCACGAGCTCTGCGGCGTTCGCAGGCGGAGTCTTCTCCATGGCCATCCGGATGTAGCGGTCTCCGCCGTCGCCGAGCAGTTTCCGCACCGCGGGCCAGGCCGGCGCGAATTCGGTCATGGTGATCCGGCCGTACGCCTCGAGTGCCTCGTCGAGCCGCGGAACGTCCGCCGTCTCCCGTACGTCGTACCCCGCGTCGCGCAACGCGTCCGCTGCCGCTGCGAGAGCCCCGCGGACCGTCGGGTGGACCCCGTGGCCACCGGGGTCGGCGACGAGCGCGACCTTGACCGGGCCCGCCGGCGGTTCGCCGTGGAGGGGCACCGGCACGGCCCGCGGGTCGCGCGGGTCGGTCCCGGCCAGCACCTCGTAGGCGAGACGCAGGTCGGCGACCGTACGGGCCAGGGGCCCGTCGGTGACCAGTATCTGCGAGGCCGGCCCCGGGTCGTCCGGGCCGAGGACGCGGTGGTCGGCGGGGAACCGCCCGGGGGTCGGCTTCAGCCCGGTCACTCCGCAGAAGGAGGCGGGGATCCGCACCGATCCGCCGGCATCGTTGCCGAGTCCGAGCGCGGCCATGCCGGTGGCGACGGCCACTCCGTCACCGCCGCTGCTGCCGCCCGGGGTCCGGCTCCCGTCCCACGGGTTGACGGTGTCGCCGAACAACTCGCTGCGGGTGTGCATCCCGGCCAGGACCAGGGTGGGCATGTTGCTGTGCCCGATCGGTACGGCTCCCGCCGCGCGGAGCCGGGCCACGGGCGGTGCGTCCGCCGAAGCCACCAGGTCGCGGAAGCGCGGCGATCCGAGGGTGGTGGGCACCCCTTCGACAGCGGTGGACTCCTTCACCGTGAAGGGCACGCCGGCCAGCGGCCCGAGCTCTTCCCCCGCTGCCCGGCGCCGGTCCGTGTGCGCCGCAGCCTCGCGGGCTCGCTCGGCCACCACCTGCGTGACCGCGTTGACCTGCGGATTGACCTCCGCGATGCGCTCCAGGTGGCTGTCGACCAGGTCGACCGCCGATATCTCCGCCTCGGACCGCCTCCGCCTGGGCGGCGGCCGTCATGGCCCACAGGGCGTTCTGCCTGATCATCGTCTTTCCTGTCCCGATGCCGACGTGGTTGGGTCCGCACCCTAGCCCGGAAACGATACGATCGTATCGGATTAAGGAGGCCGACCGAGCATGCCCAAACAGGTGGACTACGAAAGCCGACGCCGCCGGATCGCCGAGGCCGTCTGCCTCCTCGCCGACGAACACGGACCGGAGGGAGTGAGCATGCGCGACGTCGCCGCCCGCGCGCAGGTCTCACTGGGCGCCGTTCAGCGCTGCTTCCGCACCAAGGAGGAGATGCTGCGCTTCGCCGTCGACCATGTCGGCGAACGCATCACCGAACGTGTGAGGGCCCGCCTGGCCGCGAACCCGGCCCGCTCGGCCGCCACCGCCCTGGGCCACGCGACCGACGAGATCGCCCTGCTCCGCGAGGAACACCGCGCCGAAGCACGGATCTGGCTCGCGTTCGTCGCCCAGGCCGCTGTCAGCGAGCCACTCGCCGGCCCGCTGAGAACCAGCTACGCGGCCCTCCAGAACCTCCTGGTCCGCCTCGTCACGGAGGCCGCCGCGAGCGGCCCGGCCGACGGAGGCGCTGCCCCGCCCGACCCGCGGCACGAGGCCCGTACCCTGCTCGCGCTCGCCGACGGCCTCACCACCCACGTACTCGTGGGCCACGTGACCGCGGAGGAGGCCGGGGAAGTCCTGCACGCGCATCTGGCCGGCCTCCTGGAACGCCTCGGCACCCGCCCCTGAAGGGCCGCTGACCGCGCGAGGAGGTGACGGCGGCGTTGGGTACTGCCGGGAGAGCCGGCCCGGGCCTGCGGACGAGGAGGCCAGGCGAAGAGGGGACGTCGGCCGGACACCGCTCACACGACGGCCCACCCCGCCCTGCCCCTGCTCGGGGAATCACCGGTCATGGGGAAGCTCCACGCGCGCGGCCCACCGCGACACGGGCCGGGCCGTCACGCAGGACAGACGGTCGCCGAAGCCGACGAGTCAGGTATCCGCCACCGGTCGGGTCGGGGAGACGCGGGCGGGCTGTCGGCCGACGGGGGCCGGGATGCGTCGACACCGCGCCGAGCTCGGTGAGGAAGGCGTTTCAGAGCCGGGCGACGACCAGGGCGACATCGTCGCGGCCACCGCTGGCGATCCCGAGGCGGGCCAGCAGCGTGTCGGCGATCTGCTCGGGCGCCAGCCTGCTGCACGCGCCGAGGGCGCTCATCAGACGGCCCAGGCCGGTGTAGATGTCCTCCTCGCGGCGCTCGATCAGCCCGTCGGTGTACAGCACGAGGGTGTCGCCCGGCCTGTAGCGCACGCCGGCCTGCGGCGGGGGGACGTGCTCGAGACGAGCGGCAAGCGGCGGATCGGTCGCCTGGTCCAGCAGCTCACACCGGCCGTCGGCGTGCACCAGCACGGGGGGTGGGTGCCCTGCACTGCTGTAGACGATCATCCGGCTCCGCCGGTCCACGACCGCCTTGACCGCGGTGCTGCCCAGCGCGCCCTCGATCGAGCGGGCGTACAGGCCGAGGACTTCCAGGGCCTGCGCCGGGCGTTCCAGGGCCCGGACGGCCGCCGACAGAGCACTGCGCAGCATGCCCATGACCGCCGCGGCCTCGAGGCCGTGGCCGATGACATCGCCTACGGCCAGCGCCAGCCGGTCCGGAGGGAGGTCGACGACGTCGTACCAGTCGCCGCACACGTTCAGCGAGTCGACCGCCGGCAGGTAGCGCACCGCGACATCGCGGTGGTGGGCCAGATCCGGGGTGTGCAGCATGGCCTCCTGCAGCGTGACGGCGACCTCGCGTTCCCGGGTGTTGGCCTGACGCAGTTCCTCGTTCAGCCGCTGCAGCTCCCGCGCCCAGGCGTACAGCTCCGCCTCCAACGACTCGGCCACCTCCAGGCGCCGGCCGATGCGGACGCCCTTGGGCTGGGCGGCCAGGTGAGCCCTGACGAACGCGGACACGTCCTCCACCCGGTGGATGATCCACGCCACCCGTCCGTCCGGCCCGAGAACCGGCGTGTTCACCGGGGACCACCAGCGTTCCTCGAACGCCCCGGGCCGGTGGGGAACGGGGATGTCGTACTTCTGCAGCGCCATCGTGTCCGGCTTGCGCGTGGCCAGCACCCGGTGCAGCGAGGTGTTCAGGTTCCGCATACCGTCCGCAGCCGGATCATCGGGGTTGTCAGGAAACGCCTGGAAGACGTGCCGGCCCACCAGATCCCCATGCGTACGTCCGGTCGCCTCCAGGTAGGCGCGGTTGACGTCCACGATCACCAGATCCGGGCCCAGCACCAGATACGGGCTGGGCGTCGCAGCGAACAGAGCCGCGTGATCAACCTGCGCTGTCATTCCGCCGCTCCTCGTACCGCTGCCGTTCGTGCCCCTGGCCTTTCCACCCAAGGTTCCACCCACCGGGTCCTCCCGCCCGCGCATCACTCTCCTGGGGGCACGCGCCGCGTGCGCGCGCGGCCGCGGGGCACCGCGGCACCGGTGCCGAGCGCGTCCCCTCCATGCCGTCATGAACCGGGAGCGCCCGTCCCACGGACCGGTGGTGCAGCGCTCTTGATCGCCTTCCGGGCGGAGCCTAGGCTCCCATGCCCATGGAGACGGGGGAACCGGGCCGCGGGCGGCGGGTATGGCAGGACAGGCTCGTCAGGCGTCGTGCAGCCGCAGGTCTGCTGGCCGGGGCGGGGCTGGTCATTCTGGGCACCGTGTTCGTCGTCCTGCCGGGGGTGGTGGTCGACCACGATCTCGCCGGGGCGAGCGTTGCCGCGCAGGATCGGCTGAAGGCGGTGAACGACGTCCGTACGACCCTTCTGCAGGTGATCGGCGGCCTGGTCGTGCTCTTCGGTGCGTCCGCCACCTGGCGGCAACTGCGGGTGAGTCAGGACGGTTTACGCGCCACCCAGGAGGGCTACGTCACCGACCGGTTCAGCCGGGCCGTCGACCAGCTCGGCAGCGACAAGCTGGATGTGCGCATCGGCGGGTTGCACGCGCTGTGGCGGATCGCGGAGCAGTCCGCCCGCGACCGGGAGGCCATCATCTCCATCCAGGCCGCCTATCTGCGTACCCACCTTCCCTGGCCACCCGCCGAGCCCCGGTCACCGGCGGCAGACGCGCCCATCAACGACATCGCACCCCTGGAGACCCGCGCCGCCGACGCCCAGGTGGCGCTGACCGCGCTCGGCGTGCTGTGCCGGCACCGGGAGCAGTCCTGGGTCAATCTCAGCCTCACCGACCTGCGCCGGGCCGACTGCGACGGACTGTGGTTCCCCGAGGTCAACTTCGACCGGGCGTGCATGGAGGCGGCGGGCCTGTACCACGCCAATCTGACCCAGGCGTCCCTGGTCTCGATCAACCTGCGGCACGCCGACCTCACGACTGCGATTCTCCGCCGGGCTCGCTGCACTCTGGGCGACCTACGGGCCGCGACGCTGGTCGAAACCGACGTGCGGGACGCCGACTTCACCGAGACCGACCTGCGCGAGGCGAACCTGCGTAAGGCCGACGCCCGCGGCGCCGTCCTCCACCGCGCCGACCTCCGCATGGCCGACCTGCGCGGCACCGACCTGAGCACCGCCGACCTTCTCGAAGCCCGCCTGGCCGGCGCCCTGGCCAGTGAGCACACCCGCTGGCCCGCCGACTTCGACCACACGGCCGCCGGAGTCGTCGACACCGATGACCCCGGACCGGAGCCCTCGCCCCTTCTCCAGCCGCCCGGGATGACGTGGCAGGCACCCCCGCTGAGGTCCACTCAGTGACCAGGACGCGCCGGTCAGCGCTGCGGCGACCGCGATCCGCGCCTGACCGGCGTCACTCCCCCGCAGTGGCGTCCTGACCGCGCAGAGCCCCGGGACCCAGGCAGATCCGGGCGCCGGTACCGCTTCCGAGGCCGTCAGCCAGGGACAACTTGTCCGCGGTTGGAACCGCCCTTCATCCGGTCTCCGGTTCGCGTCAAGATTGTCCTGTCGAACAGAGGAGGTCGGACGATGGACCGGGCGTTGCTGGCGGATTTTCTCCGAGCGCGTCGTGAGGCGCTGCAACCGGAGGACGTCGGGCTCCCCCGCGGGCAGCGGCGCCGCACCGGCGGGCTGCGGCGCGAGGAGGTGGCGGCGCTGGCCGGGATGTCGGTCGACTACTACAGCCGAATCGAGCAGCAGCGAGGTCCGGCGCCGTCGGAGCGGATACTCGTCGCGCTCGCCCGGGCGCTGCGTCTCAACCAGAGCGAGCACGACCACCTCTTCATCCTGGGCGGGGTTCCGGCGCCGCAGCGGATCCTGCGGGACGATTACATCGGTCCCACGATGAGGCGCATCGTCGCCGGTCTCTCGGACGTACCGGCCATCGTGCTGTCCCGGCTCGGCGAGGCGCTGCTGCAGACGCGCCCGGCGGTCGCCCTGCTCGGTGACTACACCCGGTACACGGGCATGTCCCGTTACCTGGTCTACCGCTGGTTCACCGGTGATCCACGGGTCCGTGGCCTGTACCCCGTCGAGGACCATCCGATACGGGGCCGGGTCTTCGCCGCCGAGATCCGGGACGCGTACACGGCGGATCCCACGGGCCGGGCCGGTGAGATCGTCGCGGCGCTGCTGGAGGTCAGTTCCGAGTTCGCGAACATCTGGCGGTTGCACGAGGTGGGCGTGACCCATCATCACGACCTCAAACGCTACCTGCACCCCGAGCTGGGGGAACTGGAGCTGTACGCCGAGATGCTGGTGGATCCCGAGCAGTGCCAGACGCTGCTGGTGTTCACCGCCGAGGCCGGTTCCCCGAGCCACGACAGGCTTCAGCTCCTGACCGGCGTCTGAGGGCTGTCCCGCCACTCCCGGCGGGCGCGCGACGACAGCCACGGGACCTCGCCGCGTTGTCCGGCCTCCGTACACATCCACTACGCGGACGTCCCTCCGCCGTGCGGTGCACCGCATCCGAGCCGCGCGCCGATCGACCGGGAAGCGCGGGACAGCACGCAGCGGCTGTCGTCCCCTCACACACCCGAAGGCACCGTCTCGAAGCCGAGGCATGCCCGATCTCACGATGCTTCAGATCCGTAGCATCTTCTCTTGCCATGAAAGGTGGCTTTTGTCATGAAAGCAGTGCGTTTCCATGAGTACGGCTCTCCGGAGGTCTTGCGGTACGAGGACGTGGAACAGCCGGTCCCCGCGGCCGGGGAGGTCCGGATCCGGGTGGCCGCGACGTCGTTCAACCCGGTCGACGGCAACATCCGCGCGGGCTTCATGCAGGGCCCCATCCCGGTGAGCCTGCCGCACACCCCCGGCCTCGACGTCGCGGGCACGGTCGACGCGCTGGGCGAGGGCGCGGACAGGGTCAGGGTGGGTGACCAGGTCGTCGGCTTCCTGCCGATGACCGGCGCCGGTGCGGCGGCGGAGTACGTGCTCGCCCCGGCCGGCCTGCTGACGGCGGCGCCCGCGAGCATCCCGCTGGCCGACGCGGGAGGGCTGCCGCTGGTCGGACTCACCGCCTGGCAGGCCCTCTTCGACCACGCCGAGCTGACGGCCGGCCAGCGGGTTCTGATCAACGGTGCGGGCGGCGCGGTCGGCGGCTACGCCGTCCAGCTGGCCAAGCACGCCGGCGCACACGTGATCGCCACGGCCGGGCCGCACAGCAGTGAACGCGTCAGGGCGGCGGGTGCCGACGAGGTGTTCGGCCACGGAGTCCCCGAACTGTCCGCGCTGGTCGACGTCGTGCTGAACCTCGCGCCGGTCGATCCGATGCAGTTGGCCGCGCTGACCTCCGTGGTCCGGGACGGCGGCATCGTGGTGAACACGACGGTGTGGATGCCCGCGCCCTCCGACGAGGAACGCGGCGTGCGCGGCGTCAACCTCTTCGTGAACAGCGACGCCGGGCAGCTGGCGAGGCTGGTGACGCTGGTCGACTCCGGAGCGCTGCGCGTCGACATCGCTCGGCGGGTGCCGCTGGCCGAGCTGCCGGCGCTGCACGCGGAGGCCGCGGAAGGCGCGCTCTCCGGCAAGGTTCTCGTCCTTCCCCCCGCCGCCTCTCTCACCTGAGGGCTGCCCCCCGGCCCCGGAGAGGGCGCGACGGCTGTTGCGGCACCTCACCGCGCTGGCGGAACGGCCCATACATCCCCGTACGGCCTTCTTCGGCGCGGCGATCGCGTCGCCTCGCCCCACCAGCGGTGGAGCCCTCGCGGTGTGCTGCGCTCCGCCGGTCCGGCGCAGCGCGGCCCCGGCGCCTTCCTGTCGGCCACAGCCGAAACCCGGCCGGAGGCTCCACCGCCCCTCCGCATCACACCAGCTCGGACCATGAATCGCATGACTCGAAAAGATAGGACAGCCATGTCACTCGGTCTCGACCCCGAGTTCGCCCAGGTTTTCGCCCCCATGGCGGAGGCCATGGCGCACGCCACACCCCCTGCGGTCGGCGACGTGCCGGCACGGCGTGCCCTGTGGGAGCCGATCATCGGTGCCGCCTCGGCGGCCCAGCCGATTCCGCCCGACGTCACGACCGCCGAGTACCACGCGACCGCCGACGACGGCACACAGATCGCCCTGCGCTGGTACGCCAGGACAGGCGCCGCAGCGGGGCCGGCGGTGCTGTTCTTCCACGGCGGCGGCTACATCTTCGGCCACATCGACCTGTTCGACGGACCGGTCTCGCGCTACGTCTCCGCCAGCGGGGTGCCGATGCTGTCGGTGGAATACCGCCGGGCCCCCGAGCATCCGTTCCCGACGCCGGTCGAGGACGCGTACGCCGCCCTGCGCTGGCTGCACGAACACGCCGACGAACTCGGCGTCGACCGGGGCCGGATCGCCGTGATGGGCGACAGCGCCGGGGGCGGACTGGCCGCAGCTCTGTCCATCCTCACCCGGGAGCGCGGCGGCCCGGCGATCGCCCGGCAGATACTGCTCATGCCGATGCTCGACGACCGCACCACCACCCCCGACCCGCACATCGAGCCCTACCTGCTGTGGTCCTACGACGACAGCCGCACCGCGTGGCCGGCGCTGCTCGGCGACGCGGCGGGTGGGCCGGACGTGCCCGCCACGGCGGCTCCCGCCCGCCTCGAGGACGCGACCGGCCTGCCCCCGGCCTACATCGAGGTCGGCCAGCTCGACGTCTTCCGCGACGAGGACCTCGCCTACGCGGCCAAGCTCAGCCGGGCCGGCGTCCCCGTGGAGTTCCACCTGCACCCCGGCGTCCCGCACGAGTTCGACTCCATCGCCTTCACCACCGACGTCGCGCGCCGCGCCGTCGCCGACCGCGTCCGCGTCCTCGCCTCCCTCTGAGGGCTGTCCCGCAGACCGTGTTCCGGACGTCCCGTCAGCCCGGCGGCGTCCGGCACGCACCTTTCCGGAGGGGCACCTCCAGCCGCCGTGTCGGGGTCGAGCCGATACAGCCGATATCGGGGCGACCCCTTCGCCTTGCGATCCACGCACCGGACGCCGCCGGGCTGCCCTCCGGGCAGACGACGCTCCTTTCACGACACACCCCGGCCCCTCGCCTCCCCTCCAGCAGAAAGCGCTCACCCATGACTGTCTGGACCCCTCTCACCGTCGGTGCCATGAGACTGCCGCACCGGCTCGTCATGGCGCCCATGAGCCGTAACCGCTCCCTACCGGACGGCCTTCCCGGCGAGCTCGGTGTCGAGTACTACCGGCAGCGGGCCTCCATGGCCCTGATCATCACGGAGGGCACGCAGCCGTCCGAAGACGGTCAGGGCTACCTGCTGACGCCGGGAATCCACACCGACGCGCACATCACCGGCTGGCGCAAGGTCACCGACGCCGTCCACGCCGAGGGCGGGCGCATCGTGGCCCAGCTGATGCACGCCGGCCGTATCTCCCACCCGGACAACACCCCGCACCACCGCACGCCCGTCGCCCCTTCGGCCGTACAGCCCAAGGGCGTCATGTTCACCGCCACCGGCCTCCAGGAGATGCCCGTCCCCCGGGCCCTCACCACGGGCGAGATCGCCGGTGTGGTCGACGAGTTCCGCCGCGCGGCGGCGGCGGCCGTCGCAGCCGGGTTCGACGGCGTGGAGATCCACGGCGGCAACGGCTACCTCGTCCACCAGTTCCTCTCCTCCCACGCCAACGAGCGCACCGACCGGTACGGCGGCTCCGTCGCCCACCGCACCCGCTTCGCCGTCGAGGTGACGTCCGCGGTGGCCGCCGAGATCGGCGCCGACCGCACCGGCCTGCGCATCTCTCCCGGCAACCACTACAACGACATCACCGAGCACGACCTGCACGACGTCTACCCGGCGCTGCTCGACGCCGTGGACCCACTCGGCCTTGCCTACCTGCACCTCATCCAGGGCCCCGACGAGGAACTTCTGCATCGGATACGCCGCCAGTGGTCCACGGCACTGATCGTCAACCGGGGCGGCACCCCGCTCGACACCCGCTTCGCCGACATCGACTCCGGTCTGGCCGACGCCGTCTCGGTCGGCGCCACGGCACTGGCCAACCCCGATCTGCCCCACCGCGTCCGCACGGGCGCACCGCTCAACGAGCCCGACCCGGCCACCTTCTACGGCGGGGACCACCGCGGCTACACCGACTACCCCGCCCTCCCCACCACGCGGAGCTGAACCATGACCACACTCCTCATCGGCCCGGCCGACAAGACCGTCTCCATCACCGTCCAGCAGCGGACTCGCACGGCACCCCGGAACGCCTTCCACGTCCTGGTGCCCATCGACCTCCCCACCGTCTTCCGCCCGGTGGCCCCGTTCCCCGGCATCAGCAGCGTGAAGAACCAGACCGAGGCCTGGGATCATGCGGGCCCGCGAAGGAACCCGCAGTTCGACGACGGCTCCCAGGCCGACGAAGAACTCACCGAGTACGTACCGGGCTCCAGCTTCGCCTACCAGCTGACCGGCTTCACCAACATCCTCTCCCGCCTCGCGGCCGGTATCCGGGGCGAGTTCAACGTCAACCCCGACGGTGACGGCGCACTCATCCGCTGGACCTACGAGTTCAAGCCGCTGCCCGGCCGCCGCTGGATCCTCGCCGGCCCCTTCGCCCCGCTCTGGCGCCGCTACATGGTGGCGGCCCTCGACCGGTGCGTCCACGTCATCGAAACGAAGGACGGCAGCGCGCAGGCACAGCTCAGGACCGGGTGACGGCCCGAAGCAGCGGCACCGGAGTTCTGACCCGGTCGTTCCGATCGAGCCGAACGCGTGAAAACCCGTGCCCCCAGGAGCTCCGGCCTCGACGGACGATCAGCTCGGACCGGCCCCGGCATCCACTGCACGAGACCCACGGCAGGGCCCGGAGCGCCGGGCCGGCGGTGCCGGCCCCGGCCGATGACAGCTCGTCCCCATCGTCGGCCGACCCGCTCCCACGCGGCCGGCCCCGCACAGCCGCCGACCGTCTCCAGACCGGTCCGCATCCACTGATACGCGGATACGCCGTGTGCGGCCCACACCGTTTCCCCGTGCTCCTCCGCGTCCCTCCGTCACCGGAGATGAACGCCCGCTTCACACGGTGTGCGGCTGTACGCACGCACAGCACCACCCGTCACGTTCAGGCCTGCGCGTCGGAGCACCATGCGCTCCGGAGGGAATCCCGGCCCTTCCCCGCTTTGCAGGAGTCCGATTCCGTTCCCGGCGAAAGCCGGAGTTTCCTTGGAGATCCCCGATGACCATGGCCTATCTCGCGCAGCCCGAACAGCAGCAGAAGCTGGAATGGCTCGACGGGGGAACGTTCTCCGTGCTGCTCGACAAGGAAGCCACCGAGGGCAAACTGACCGTGGGCCGCTTCGACGTCGCCAAGGGCGAAGCCCCGCCGTTCCACCTGCACACCCGCGAGGACGAGGTGTTCATGCTGATCAAGGGCACGGCTCTGGTGTGGTCCGGGGAGAAGGAACACGAACTGAGCGAAGGCGGGATCGTCTATCTGCCCCGCAACGTCCCGCACGGCTACCGCATCACCTCCGACCGCGCCGACCTTCTGATGATCGCCACGCCCGCCGGCATCGAGGGCATGTTCCGCCACGCCGGCCGCGACCTCACCACCCCGCGCCCCGACGGCTTCGAGATCCCCAGGTCCCTCCTGGCGGAGGCATCCGAACTCTACGGCGGCGTCATCCTCGGACCGCCGCGCTGAACCGCTCACGGACCGCGCACCCGTGCCGGGACAGCCGAGGGCCATCGTCGACCGCCCCTCCCCACGCGGCCTCGTCGTCCGCAGCGCGGGCGGATCCAGCGGGGGCGCGGGCGCGGCCGGCGTGGTCCCGCTCGCGCACGCGACCGACGCCGGCGGCTCGATCCGCATCCCCGGCTCGCACAACGGCCTGTTCGGACCACTACCCACGCGCGGCTCCGGGTCTCCGTGGCCCCCATGTCGACGAGCTCTTCAACGGCCTGGTCGTGCACTGGGCCACTGAGGAGTGCTCCTGGAGCAGGGAGTCGGAGGATCACGCACCGAGCAAGCGGGACCACCGCAATGTGGGTGTCCTCCGGTACTCCCGGCGCCCCGGATCCGGACCTGCACCACCACTGCGGCGGGCCGAGGACGACTCCGCCGTGGAGTTCGGACGCTGGTGCCCTTCCTCGGCGAACGGCGCACGCCCGTGTGATCCAATGGCCGCAGAGCCAGGACCTCGCCGAAGGAGAACGAAGGCATGTCGACGGTCATACCTCTCCCCGACAACTGGCGCCCGCTGTGCAGCGGTTGGGAGGAGCTCCGGCACGGTTACCACGCCGGGGACAAGGACGGAACGGTGCGCGGTTGCGCCCGCCGGCTCGACACGGCGGTGTCCGGGCCGGAGGGTGAGCCCGTACTGTTCTGGACACTGGGCCTGCTGACGCTCGCCCCCTACGTGGCCTTCGGCACCCCCGGTCCGGGAGTCGAGGACGAGGTCGTCGCCGTACTGAGCCGCGTCGCGCGCGATGACGACGGCACGGTCTGCGGGCACGGCTGGCATCCGTACGAGCTCGACGTGGACGAGGTGCTGGACTACCTGCCCGTCGGCATGGAGGTGCTGAGTTCCCCGGTGGACCAGGCCCTCGACGACCTGCTTGCCGAGGATCTGCTTCCGGAGGACCACCTGGACGGACTCGAGGACGAGGAAGCCGAACCCGCCCACCTCTCCGGTCCCGAGATTCTCGTCCGCTGGCAGTGCCCGCGGACCGCACCGGGCTTCGCCCGCGCGGCCCTCGACTACCTGTGCGCGCCCGTCCGGTGAGCTTGTTCTTCACCCGCCGATGCCGCGAGCCGCCGACGGGTGACTGGTCCTGGCGGTCGACGGTGGTGCTCACGCCGCCGCCCATCGGACCGGCCGGTGCCGACGCCCAGCGCGTGCCTGGTTCACACACCTGCCGCCCCCAGCTAAGGGATGTTCCGCAGTTCCCGGCGGGCGCGCGACGACAGCTACGGCACCTCGCCGCGTTGTCGGAACGTCCCGCCCGGTGGCCGCTTGCGGACCCTGCTCGCCTCGCACGTACGTGTCAGTCCACCTCCAGGACGTCCAGGGCCAGCGTGTGGGCGATGGCGAGGCGGCGGTCGATGTCGGGCGCGAGGATCTCGAGTACGTACCGGGTGCGCAGCCCCAGCTTCTTGGCGACGGTCATCAGCGGCTTGCCGCTCTCGGTGTACTTGAATCGGTACGGCCAGATGAACGGCACGTATTCGAGATACGGCACGAACTCCCAGATGAACCGGACGAAGGCCACCACCCGGCTGCGCTCGCGGCCGGTCAGCTTGATCGTCCCCGGCTGCTGCACCTGCCATGTCCTGCGGAGGAAGGACGCGCCCGCGTCCTCGTAGAACGACCCGAAGGACTGGCCCGAAGCGTCCCGCACGTCGTACATGTAGCCCACCTCGTGGTCGCGGCCCTTGAAGGCGGCGAGAACGGACTTCCTGGACGCGTCCGTATAGACGGTCACCTGCCCCCTGAGTGACAGCAGCTTCTCGCGTGCGTACGCGACAGGCTCGCCCTCGGAGCCGTCCGGCCGGGCCACGCTCACCACGTACTCGCTGGCCGTGAGGCTCAGTGTCTTCTTGATGACGAAGGTGTCGTGGGACTGGATGTCCGGTGCTTCCGCGGGGGTGGGGGCCGGGGCTGGGGCGGGGGCGGCCTTGGTGAGGCCGACGGTGGCTTTGTCCTTCTCCGCGCCCGTTCCTGTACTCGACTCCGTGCCCGTGCTGTCCATGTGACATCTCCCGCTGTCCCTGTTCCGGTCCGCCCATCGTCGGCCGCACGACCGGTCCGGCGCAGTCTCCGGAAGTCGCGATCCCGGGCGACGAAGGTGTCAACTCTCGGGTGGCCGCCGCGTTCGGGGCCGGGTGTGTGCTCCACACCGTCCCGAGCCTGTACCAGGACAGCACCTCGGGGGTCGCGCCTGGGCTGCTCGTCACCCTCGGGTGGAACGTCGCGACATTCCTCACCCTTGCCGGGGTGCGGGCCCTCGGCGGCCGCTACCGGGACCAACGGCGGCGGCTGCTCGACGCGTTGTGGCAGAACGACGGGCAACTCAGAAGTGAGCAGGCAATGGTGGCCCGTGAGGCACGGCCGCCGGAACGCAACCGCATCGCCCACGCCAGGCACGACAGCCTCCGCCACCAGCTCGCCCTGATCTCCGTGCACGCGGGCGCCCTCCAGGTCGACCCGGAGCTGACCGGAAACCAGCGGGATGCCGTACGGACCCTCCGGGGTGCCTCCGTCAGCGCGATGGCTGAGCCGCGGGCGGCGGTGGGGGTGCTCCACGACGAGGCGGAGTATCGGGGGCATCAGAACGAGCAGCCGTACCAGGGGCATCGGTCTCACCAGGAGAATCAGGGGGAGCTCTCCTGCCCGGAGCACCAGGGGCACCAGTGGACGTCACCAGCGGGCCCGTGCCGGGCGGAGCGCCCGAGGTGCCGCCGGAGATCAGCGGCGGCCAGGGGCTGAAGGGGCTGCGCGAGCGGTTCGGCCGGGTCGGCGGCATGGTGCACACCGGGCTCACCGAGGACGGCGGCTTCCGGATCGCGGGGATGCTGCCGTACGGGGAGGAGAGCAAGGCGGGAAGCGGCGCGGAGGACCGGGGCGGGGAACCTCGGGGGACACGGGGCGGGGAACGGTGCCCGGGCGGCGCGGGGCCGTACGACGCGACCTCCGTCGTACCGGCTTGCGACTTTCGGGGGCAGCGGCGTCCCGGGGCGGTGGGCGACGGTGGAACGGTCATCAACGGGGCCGATCCACAGAGGGAGTTCACCACCACTATGAGTACCAGGAAGAACGTCGCCATCGGCTGCGCCGTCACCGCCGTCGTCCTCGTCGCGGGCGTCATCGGCCTGGGCGTCTGGGGGGTGGGCGTCATGACGGAAAAGGTGAAGAAGGGGGAAATCTCGCCGAGCGTCTACGAGGAGGCGAAGGTCGGGGACGCCGAGGCGGACATCCAGGCCAGGCTCCCCAAGGAGGACTCGTGGCTCGCCTCGCACCTGGCGGACCAGGGGCCCGAGCTGCCCGAGGGAGCGACGTGCCGGCACTTCACCTCCAACGACGACCAGGGGGCCGACGCCCTCACCGTCTTCCGGTTCTGCTTCCAGGACGGGAAGTTGGTCTCCAAGGAGACGTACAAGGCGAAGTGATGCCGGCTTCCGTGCGGCGGGTCGGCCGCTGCAGGACATGATGGCGGGGCCACTCCGTCCGTTTTCCTTTACACGTGGTGGTCGACACCGCGCAGGAGGCTGTGTGATCCGGCTCCTCGTCGCCGACGACGAGCCGCTCCTCAGGGTCGGCATCAGCATGATCCTCACCTCGGCCGACGACATCGACGTGATCGCCGAGGCCGGGGACGGCCGCGAGGAGCCGCCGACCATCGCACCCCAGATCCGCTGCAGAGAGCTACGTGTCACTTCGCGGCAGCTTCGGGAGAACAGGACGGTGAAGCGCGGGACACCCTTGGATCAGTGTGCATCCGGCCTCGGCGCTCAGCCGTCCTGAACTGTCCCGCTTGCAGACTCCGACCTCTCATGTCTGACGGGTATCGGCGCACCCGGTCCGGGTGACCATCCGCGTTCCCGTACACGTGCGCGAGGCAATCACGCGACCGGGCAGTCGAGTTGAACGATGAGGGCGAACACGTGAACTGCGACACCAGGGCCTCCTGGAACTGCTCGGTTCGGTTCGTACCTCCGAGCCACCAAGGGGCCCTCCCTTCATGTGCCTACCGCCGGAAGTTCGCTCCGGCGGGAAACCCGATCGACGTTCGACTCGCACGTTCCGTCATCGGTCGAGACACGGCTTCTCAGCACTGCCCCGGTACTGACGTATGCGTGCCGTCGGCCGGATGTCAGTCAGCTGACGGAGGCTCTCGGTACGGTGGCCGAGCCATTCTCGTGGAGACATCGAATCCGCCCGGTACCCGGGCGGGACCACGAGGAGCGGACCATGAACACCATCGCGCAGCACTGGATCAACGGAGAGTGGACCGGCTCCGGCGCGGTTCTGGAATCGATCAACCCGGCCGACGGCACCGTCGTCGGCTCGTTCCACGACGGTGGCGAAGAAGAGGCGTCGGCAGCCGTGGACGCCGCCGACGCCGCGTTCGCGACCACCGCGTGGGCGCGCACCCCCTCGCTCCGGGCGACCGCACTCGGCCGGCTGGCCGACGCACTCGAGGCCCGGGTACCCGAGGTTGCGGCCATGTTGTCCCGGGAGAACGGCAAGCTGCTCGGTGAGACCACGTGGGAGGTCAGCGGCGCGGTCGGCTGGCTGCGGTACGCGGCAGCGTCTGCGCGCACCCAGAGCGCCGGGCGTGCCGCCGAGACGGCACCCGGCCAGTACACCCACTCGGTGCCCGAGCCCCTTGGTGTCGCCGGGATCATCTCCCCCTGGAACTCCCCCGTCATGCTGACCGTGCGGGCACTGGGCCCGGCGCTGGCCGCCGGCTGCACCGTCGTGGTCAAACTTCCGGCGCAGACGGCGCTGACCAACGAGCTCTTCGCGCAGGTTCTGGCCTCGGTCCCGGAGATACCGGCGGGCGTGGTCAACGTCTTCACCGAGTCCGGCAACACCGGGGCCCCGTTCCTGGTCTCCTCGGACAAGGTCGACGTGATCAACTACACCGGCAGTACGCCGGTCGGGCGCAGGATCGCGGCCGCGGCCGCCCCTACGCTCAAGCGGCTCGGCCTGGAACTGGGCGGCAAGGCTCCCATGGTGATCCTCCCGGACGCCGATCTGGACATGGTGATCCCGACCGTGGTGCAGGCGCTGCTGCTGATGAACGGGCAGTTCTGCTGCACCGGCTCCCGCGTACTGGTTCACCGGGACATCGCCGACCAGGTGCGCACTCGGCTCACCGCCGCGCTCGCACAGGTACGGCTCGGGTCGGGCGACGACGAGAAGGCCCAGCTCGGCCCGGTGATCGACCGGGCGTCCGCCCGGCGGGTGGACGCGATCGTCGAGGAAGCCACTTCGTACGGCACGGTACTGCTGCGCGGCGGAGTGGTCACCGACGGCCCGTTGGCCGCCGGCGCGTTCTACCGGCCGAGTCTGATCGAGGTGGACCGCACCGATGTCCGGATCGTGCAGGAGGAAGTCTTCGGTCCGGTTCAGACGTTCGAGATCTTCGACGACGAGGACGACGCCGTGACCAAGGCGAACGCCACCATCTACGGACTCGCCGCCTCGGTGTTCAGCTCGGACTCGATGAAGGCCCGCCGGATCGCCCGGCGCATCCGCACCGGCACGGTGTGGATCAACACCTGGGGAGCGATCAGCGAGGACTTCGAGGAGGGTGGCGTCAAGGGCAGCGGCTACGGCTACCTGTGCGGGCCGCGGGCGATCGAGGAGTTCCAGGCCCTCAAGGTGTACGTGGAGCAGGACCACACCCTGGCCGCTCACTGAGCGGATGACGACCTGGCCCGGCGCCCACCTGGGCACCGGGCCGTCCCCCTGCACGGGATGGTTGCACCAGGCGTCGATTCAGCTCATCGGAGCGGCGAACGGTCTTCGTCCCGCTCTGGCTGAGGAGCCTGCGGAAGCCGGCACCAGGTGCTCCCGCACGGTCGTGCCCCGCAGCGACCGGTGCCGATCGCACAGCGTTTCGGGGCCGAGCAATACATCGCCGACCTGTCCGCTCCGGCTGAGACCCTGCGACTCGCGGCCGAAGTGGCGGCACGGCACGATCGCCTCGACGTGCTGGTCGACAACGCGGGTGGGGTGCTTCACCTGGAACGACACCATCCCGAGCACGTCAGCAGACGGGATACCAGCAGCGGCCGGCGGTGAACCATCTGAGCCCTGTGCTGCTCACCCCCGGCAACTGCTGCCGCTGTTGCGCGTGGGCAGCCCATCACGCAGCGCCAACATCGCCTCGGTCGCGCAGGAACCGAGGGAATCAGAACGACGCAGCATTTCGAAGTGGAGTGGTCCATGAACGAGAGAAGTGTTTCCCATGCCTACGGTGCCGACGATCCTGGACTGCCGAGCCCACCGGCAGTGACAGACATCCGGCACACGCTCCGGGAGCAGAGCCGGAACGCGTCCCCGAACGCCGAACCCCGGCCCGGCCCCACCGTTCCGGCCGCCGTCCGGCGTTGGAAGCTGTGGCTCCTCACCGTGTGCGGTATCTACCCCACCATCGTCCTGCTGGGCCTGGCCACGAACCCTGTTCTGGAGGATCTGTACCTGCCGGTGCGACTCGCTGTACTCGTCCCGGCAGCGGCAGCGGCGATGGTCTGGCAGATCAATCCCCGACTGCAGCGGCATTTCGGAGCTTGGCTCAGCAGATGACAAGCAGCCCGCCTCCGCCGCCGGTGCGCTCCGCGGCGCCCGCCCACCGCAGACCTCTGCGCAGACTCACGGCGCGAGGCCGCGACGAGACCCACCGCGGCGTCTCCTCACTGGAGCTCTTCTTCGACCTGTGCTTCATCGTGGCCATAGCCCAGGCAGGCGCCCAGTTGGTGCACGCCGTGGTCGGGGGACACACGGGCGAGGGGGTCCTCAACTACTTGATGATCTTCTTCGCCCTCTGGTGGGCGTGGATGAACTTCACGTGGTTCGCCTCGGCTTACGACAACGACGACGTGCTGTACCGGATCGTCACGCTGATCCAGATGGCGGGCGTGCTCGTCCTGACGGCAGGCGTCTCCCAGGCGTTCGAGGAGCACGCGTACCTGGTCGTCGTCCTGGGCTATGTGATCATGCGACTCGCCATGACGGCGCAGTGGCTACGCGTGGCGCGGTCGAGCCAGGGCCCCGAGCGGACGATGGCGCTGCGGTACGCCGTCGGGCTGTGCCAGATCGGCTGGCTGGGGCTACTGGTCCTGCCGGAGGCCGGCCGCCCGTGGGTCTTCCTGGTGATGGCGCTGCTGGAGATGGCCGTACCGCTGTATGCGGAGCGCGCCCACCCCACGCCCTGGCACCCCCACCACATCGCCGAACGGTACGGGCTGCTCACGCTCATCGTGCTCGGCGAGACCATCGCGGCGGCGACCGTCGCCGTGAAATCGGGCATCGACGAGCACGAGGCCCTGGGTGAGTTGCTGCCCATAGCCGCCGGCGGACTGCTGATCATCTTCGCCGCCTGGTGGGTGTACTTCGCGGTCCCCATCCACGGGCACCTCCGCTCCAACCGGCAGTCCTTCCTCTGGGGCTACGGCCATTACCTGATCTTCGTCTCGGGAGCCGCGATCGGGGCCGGCCTGGAGGTGGCGGTGGAGCACGCGGTGGGCACGGCGCACCTCTCGGCGCTGTGCGCGTCGGCGGCGGTGACGCTGCCGGCAGCGCTGTTCCTGCTCACGGTCTGGGCCCTGCACTCCCGTTTCTACAAGGTGGGGATCGCCCAGCAGTCGGTGCTGCCTGCCGCGGCGCTGCTGGTGGTCCTCTGTACGTTCCTGGGTCACTGGGCGGTACTCGCGGCGGGGCTGGTGGCGGCGCTGGCGGTGGCAGCCGGGGTGACGCTGACGGCTCTCGGGGCGAGCCCGGAGCGCGGGAGGGGCGAGGAAGGCGTCGCGGCGCCCGTTCTGTGAGGGAGCTTCCGCTGCTGCGGGAACCTGGCCGGCACGACGTACGACGACGCCCGTGCCGTGCGCCCGGTGCGCCTGCTCGACGACGGCGACGCGTTGTTCACGCCGACGACGGGGACGCACCCGCTCGGCACCGCGAACCCGCCGGCCGTCGGACACCGGGCCGGTGCTCCCGAGCGGTGATCGACTCCCGGCGGGCCGAGTGCGTGAGGGCGGCGCGTCCGCTGTTGTCCGCCGGCGGTTCGTCAGCTTCTCCGGCCCGGTGACGCCGGTAGATCAGGTGCCGGAGACGGGCCGGGTGCCGCCGCAGGAGGACTGGGGGCGGGTGCCGAGGAAGGGCTCGGGGCCGCGGAGGGGCCGGGTGCCGAAGAGGGGCTGGGTGGGCTTGCCACCGGTGCGGATGTCGCCAGACTGCCCAGCGCTCGCAGAGCGTCGTTGACGATGTCGATGGTGGCCTCGGTCCGGTGCTGCTCCTGCTTTCCCAGACAGTTCTTCACCCGCGTCTGTGCCGACAGTTCGGCCTTCGCCACGGAAAGCTCCGCCCTGAGTTTCAAGGCTTCCTCTCTCGAGGGGACCTCGTTCAGGCCGCGCTCCGCAGCCCCCCGTGTACCGCTGAGGGCGTCGAGCTTCGCTGCCACGTTGGCACACAGCCTGGTCTCCGCGGCATCGTCCCTGGCAGCCGCCGACTGCCACAGGGAGAAGCTCGCCACCAGGAGGCTGAGCCCCGCGACGGAAAGGGCCCCCACAGAAGACCGGTGCAAGCGATGCCGCCCGAAACGGAACTCTTCGGGGAAATTCTTCTTCGCAGTGTCCTTCTCGATTTCGTGCATGGAGACAGGGAATACGCAGTCCCCTGTTCGTGACAACACGACGCACGCGCCGGTGCGTAAAGTTCCGCTGCGAGGGTGGGCAGCACAACTGTTATTTCTGTGCGTGACGCTTGAACCCTAGAGGAATGCACCTCGGCGAAAACAATCCGGGCAACTGCTGCACTGTGGTCCTTCTTCGTCGAACCTCCGAGATCACCCTCAGTGCGGGCGAATCACTGCATCGGGGCCGAGCTGTCGGCCCCGAACGGTGAACGGCTGTCACCATTCATTACCCGGTTATGACGTACCTGCGCCGATCACGCGCCCGGAGCAGAATTGCTCCAGCCGGACAGGATGGCCGAGGACGTTCTGCGTCAGATTTCGGTGGGCCGCTGCGAGCGTACGCAACGTCGCGGGCAGCCCGCTCTCGGTCACCTGTCGGTGGCCCCGACGAAGGCCGACACTGATCGTGACCCAGAGGCTGTTCACCGGGGAATCACCGTGCCCGTCCGAGGTCAGCCTCCGGCGGGTGACCAGCCACCTGGTGATGACGTTGCTGGAGAAGGCGTCCAGGGGATACCACTCACCGGAGACACAGGCGCGCGAGAGCGGGTACGCCAACTCGACGTCGCCCAATCGCATCGCGTGCAGGTCCGCCAGGCCGTGATGGGTACACACGGCAAGGGCGACGACGGCCACCGAGCGTTCCCACGTGGCGGCCGCCATACGAGGCGGCGGATGGGCGGCGAGCAGACGGACCACCCGATGCGCTTCCACGGGGCTGAGCCGGTCGGCCGGTTCGGATTTGGGGCGCGGTAACTGCAGGGGCATTCCGCAGAAGGCGGAGAACGTATTGATGGTCGAGACCCGGGCGGCCATGGAGTTGGCCGCGGCCATGGCGTGGGGGGCGTTCGAGCTGCTGCCTCGCCGACGGGTGTCGCCCCGGTAGGCAGCAGCCAGCCAGGCCCTGATGTTCCCCTGGTCGAGGAGAGCGTCGACAGGAGTTCCATTTTCTCGCGGCATCGCGGATTCGAGGAAATCGAGATACTCGTAAAGGTAGGTTCGCCGCTGTGCTTGCGTGCTCCCACCGGTGAGGGTTCCGAGAAAATTGTCCACGACGGTACGTGCGTCACCTGAAGGGGCGTTCATGGCCCCAGTATGGATTTTCCGGTACTACGCCCGGAAGTTCACCCGGATCTCGTGTCAGAATAACAGTAGCCTGTTCACGGTTTTCGGACTTTGTCATCCGTGGTCATCGGAGTTCGTGCCTGAAAGTGTGCTTTCCGGGTGACTGCTGTTATCTGTGAAAACTCAAGGGCCAATTGTGGTAACGCGAACCCCTCTTAGAGCTCGTAACACGATCTTGTTGATGTTGGCTGGTGGGGCGTTACCGGTGTGACGATTCGGCCGTTCGTGAGGGTGTGGGTACTCGACCGTGGATTGTGGACGATGAGTTGTGGGCTCTGATCGAGCCGTTACTGCCGCCGTGGCCGGAGCGCTCGCCGGGGCCGAGGCCGGTGTCGGACCGGCTCTGCCTCCAGGGCATCCTGTTCGTCCTCTACAACGACATAGCCTGGCAACTCTTGCCGTTGGAGCTGGGGTTCGGCTCGGGGCAAACGTGCTGGCGCCGGCTGGACCGGTGGCAGAGGGCAGGGGTCTTCGACCAGTTGCATCGGGTCTTGCTCGCCGAGCTGAATGCGGCTGGTGAACTCGACTGGTCACGTGCGTGTGTGGACGGTTCTCACATCCGCGCGAAAAAGGGGGCGCCGACACCGGTCCGTCGCCGGTCGACCGGCGGAAAACGGGCAGCAAACACCACCTGATCTGCGACGGACGCGGCACCCCGCTCAAGGTCATCACCACCGCTGCCAACGTCAACGACGTCACCCAAACCCTCGCCCTGGTCGACGGCATCCCACCCGTCGCAGGCCGACCCGGCCGACCCCGCCGACGACCAGAGGCCCTGCTCGGCGACAAAGGCTACGACTCCAACGCTCACCGCGACGAGCTCCGTCGCCGACGAATCCTGCCCGTCATCTCCCGCAAGGGATCGCCGAACATCAAGGGCATCGGCAAGCTGCGATACGTCGTCGAGCAGACCTTCGCCCTGCTCCACCACTTCAAACGACTCGTCGTCCGCTGGGAACGCCGCACCGAACTCCACGACGCCTTCATCTCCCTCGCCTGCAGCCTCATCTGCTACCGACGCCTCAAGAAGACCCGAACATGATCGTGTTACGAGCTCTTATGTGCCCCGGCTCCCCGGGCGGTCCGACATCGGTGGAAACCCAGGTGACCTCGGTACACGGTCCGAGTAGAGTCGGGCAATGCCCGAGCTGAAGCTGCTGCATGCCGACCTCGCCCCGGCGGTCCTGGCCTTCGAGCTGGCGAACCGCACCTACTTCGCTGCCTCGATCTCCGACCGCGGCGACGGCTTCTTCGAGCAGTTCACCGACCGGTACGACGCCTTGCTGGCCGAGCAGGAGGCCGGCGTCTGCGCCTTCCACGTGCTCGTCGCCGAGGACGGCTCGGTGCTCGGCAGGTTCAACCTGTACGACATGGAGGACGGCACCGCCGGACTCGGCTACCGGGTCGCGGAGCGGGTCGCCGGCTGCGGGGTGGCGACCGCGACCGTCCGGGAGCTGTGCCGGACGGCGACAGCGACGTACGGTCTGCGCACTCTGCGGGCGGCCGCCTCCCACGACAACGCCGCCTCCCGGAGAGTCCTGGACAAGGCCGGGTTCGTCCCGGTCGGCCCTGCCGCCCCGGCCGATCTCGGCGGCAAGCCGGGCACGTGGTACCAGCGCGACCTCCAGCCGTAGAGCGTGGTCCCGCACGCCGGCCGGCTGCGGCCACCGCAGACCGTCCGGGGTGTCCGCCACGGCCGGCTCGGCGCTGCTCCGGCCTGACGGCCCGGCAGGCCGGTCCACGAATTCGGCGGACTGAAGCCCGGTCAGGCCGTCCTGGTCCACGGGGCGGAGGCCCGGTGGCAGCCTCGCAGAGGAACGCGCCGACGGTGCGGTGGCCCACGTGACCGCGGTGGAGTGGACGCGCCGCAGCACGCCGACCGCCTGCAGAGCTACAGCGCTGACCGGGGGCGTCGGCCCCTTCGGCCTCCGCGCGGGCCGACCGCCATGGGCGGGGCCGTTCCACGTCGTGGTGAACCCTGTGTGCCTCTCCCCGGACGACATCGCACAGCTGACGGACTACGTCGGCGTCGGCGGGATCGCCTCGGCACAGCCGGGCCGATTCCGGAGGGGCCTGCCCGGGCGTGCACAGCGGGAGTTGCGGGGGGTGTCCGCAGCGACGACGCCCGGCCGCCCGAGCTGGTCGCCCAGGTGGATACCGGCACGCTCGGGGTGGGCGTCACCGCCACGGCCCGGTGACCGAGCCGGCCGCCGAACAGGAGGACGCCGGAGCCGGAGGGCTGCCCGGCAGGACCGTCGGGCTCGCACCCTGATCACATCCTGACCCGCACCCCACCGAGCCGCCCGCCCCGTTGGCTCCCCCGTCTGTTCGCTCCCCCGCCGGCGGGCGGCCCGGAAGTTCGGCGGCGGCCCGCCCGTGACCCGTCGTCCTTGAGGGGCGAGCGCTCCCTGCCGGATCCTGTTTTCACCCACCCGCGGCGCGCAGCCGAGCACGTTCTCCCCTGCCCCGTCGTCTGCAGTTATTTACACCGATTCTTTTTCGAGGAAGCGGACGCGTCAACGGAAGAGGAGGCGCCTCGACGAAGCAGGGCTCAATAATAGCAATTTGCTGCGCGGTGGAATGCTGGATGCCCGGCCCGGATATTTTATGCAGCCCCGTCGTCTCGATTTGTCAGTGAAGTGGGTGCCTCCTACGGTGGCGATACCGAGTTTCTGGAGGAGGGGGAACCAGATCTCGATCGTCACCTCCGCATGCTCACGCATGCCTGAAGGAAGGAACCCTCATGGGTGCAGTACGAGAAGTCGTCAAGAATCTCGGACCCGAAACCGCCGACAAGGACGACCAGAAGCACTTGGTCAACGCCCTCGCTCAGCTCGCCTCCGCGAAGGCGGATTTCTTCGAGACGCAGATCAAGGACGCCCTGCGCACTGCGGGAAGTCCGGAGAACCAGACCCTCCCGGTCGAGGCGGTCATCGACTGGACGACGGAAACGCACGCCTACAGCAGCAAGGCGAATACTGCGATCGGCGACGCCGTCGGAAAAGCCCTCAAGAGCTTCTGCAGCGGCAGCAAGGAAAACATCCTGTCCGGGGTTGCAGGCCTTGTCAATGACAGCCTGTCGGTCTTCCTGGGAAATGCCGGCGCTTCTGACGTCAGCATGAAGAAGTACTACGTGCTGTCCGAGGGCATGTCCATCGTCCGCCTCGACATCCTTGCCTGGCAGCTCAATGTGGAGGCCAAGGGTGTCCAGACGCTGATGGAGAAGGTCAGCGCCTTTGTGGCAGTCAAGTCGACCGTGGATCTCAATGCGGTCAAGTTCAACACGTTCCTCAACCTCTACGCCCACCAACTCGAGTCCATGAAGCTCAGCGACCTGGAACTGGGCGCGGCACTCGACGAGGCGACCAAGATCTTCAACAGGTTCCACCCCGCCGTCCAGCAGTCGTCACTCGCCCCTCTGCGGGTTGCCAGCCAGCCCGGCTGATGACCGACGACGTCGGCCGGCGCCCATGAACGACTTTCTCGCCGGATTCGTGTGGTGGCCTCCTGCCAGGAAGCCACCACACAGTCCTGTGCGTCGTCCCCCGGACGTGACGCCGCTCGTGACGCAGCTCCTGACCCAGCTGGCAGTCGCCGGTCGGGCACTCCGCCATCCGCACCGGCGCACGGGCCCTCCGACCGGATCACGGCACCGCGGAATCTCGCGGCCCCTGGCGAGGTGGCCCATCGGGTGCTGTCCACGAGCCTCTCGATGGCAGCACGGAGGGAGGGTGGCCCGCTGATCGACAGCCGGACATCCCCCTCCGCGCGCCGCATCGATCGCTTCCCGTCCGCTCAGGACCGCCGTGCCCTGTCAAAAAACGGCAGCCGACGCGGGCGGACGACTCAGCGTGGATCGTGAGGGATCCCCGTCCGCATGTCCGTATGCCGCATGCCCGCCTGTCCGCACCGGTGCGGGCGGCCCGCCGCCGGCCGCGTCGCCCGGCCGCCTGCGGAGCCCGAGGACCGCGCCCCCGCAGGCCCGTCACGCTGCGGCGCCCGTGGATCAGGCCCACCGACGGGACTCACCGACCGAGGTGACGCGACACGGCGTTGCCGTCGCCGTCCACCACCCGGCCGGTTCTGCCGCCCCCGCTCCTCCTGTCCGGGCTCCCCGGGCCCGTACCTCTCCAGCGATGACGCCGCCGGTACCTGGGGGTGACTCCGCTGAACCTTCTCCCACCCCGGACCGCTCGACCGGAGCCGGGCCCGGACTCCGGCCCTCTCACGCGGCTGGAGACGATCCACGGAAGCAGGTGTCCCGCCCCGGTGAACAAGATCGACTCTTGCGGACCGCTCGACCCCATCCGTTCCGAGCTGGTTCAAGGGCCTTCAGGGTCCCCGGAGAGGGGATCCCGGGGGCCCGCCGATGTCGTCGACGGCACCGGCCGCGGAAGGCCCCCGGGGCGGCAGACCGAACTGGACCCCCTTCCTCAGCACCTGCCCCACAGGGGACCACGCCGCCCTTCTCCCGGCCGTCGACGGCCTCCGATGAGCGCGGCAGCGGTGGCGACCACCGCCTCGCGGACGGACGGGAAGCCCGTCACGACTGCGCCGCTCCGGCGGCAGCGGGTGCGGGTGCCCATGCGCCTGGTGGCGTCGGCGCACTACCAGGACGTGGTGCTGGCTGTGTACGTGAAGGTGAAGGCGTTGGGGCTGCGGCCGGAGGGATGCCAGGCCAGGACGGAGACGATCGCCTCGTACCTGGGTCTGTCGAGGGCGTCGGTGGAACGGGCGATGACGCAGCTGAGCCGGCCGGGACCGGACGGTGTGGTGGAGCTGCGCTCCCGGCGCCGTACGCTGCCGGGCGGGCGGGGCCGGTCCGCGGTGCGGTCGGTGCGCTCGATGTCCCGTGACGAGGCGTTCGTGTGGTTGCCGGTGGCGACCGCGGAGGATCTCACCCCCCGGCAGCTGCGAGCGTACGCGCTGCTCGCGTACGCGCAGGCTCGGGGCATCGCGCCGACGACGGCGGAACTGGCGTCCGGGCTACGGCACCACTCGGGGAGGAAGGCGGGCCGGGCGCTGTCGGTGACGGCGGCCTCGCGCGTGGTGGACGAGGTGGAGTCGGCTCGGTGGGTGACGGTGCAGCGGCGGGCCGGGGAGCGGGGACGCCACCGGTACGTCGTTCACGACATCGCCCCGGAGGCCCGCCCGGCGGACCCCGGACCGTGGGGCGCCGCCGTGGAGACGGCTGTGGACAGTGCTTCTGTGGGGGCGTCCGGACCCCAAGCAGGTGAGGGATCGGGTTCCCCGGTTGACGAGGGATCCCTCGCGAAAAGGGAATCACCTAGAACTGACTCACCCGATGACGCGCGCGCACCTGTCTCACCCGCCGTAGGCGAGGTACCCGTGGTCAAGGGCCCTGGACCTGTGGAAAAGCCGGCAGCCTCCGAGCCGCCACGACCGGAAGGTGACGGCGGTGGCGCCCACGGCACCGGTGGGGACGCCCGGCCCACCCGCCCCCGGGCGGGGCACCGCGGCGGGCAGGGGCCCAAGCCCCCGTACACGGGTCCGCCCCTGGCGATGAGCGCGCAGATCCACGCCGTACTCCGGCCGGTGCACGTACTTCTGGAGCGGGTGGACAACGACTTCACCGTGCGGGAGATCGCTCGCGAAGTGGGCCGCCAGCTGCGCGCGGGCACCTCTCCCGAGCGGCTGCAGCACAGGCTGACCACCAGGCTGGCCCGAGTGATGCTCTGCGACATCCGCGACCCGGGCCGGTGGCTGCTCGGGGTGGCCCTGCCGCGCTGGGGCTGCGGCCACTACGACTGCGAGGCCGGGTACCTGTGGCGGACCGGCGAGGACTGCGAGATCTGTACCGAGATCATCCAGGACAGGGCAGCCGCGCGGCAGCGCGCCCTGCGCAAGGGAACCGGGCCCGGGCCCAGGGGTCCCGCTCCCACCGCGCGGCGGATTTCCGCCCGTCCGGCCCGGCCCTCCGCGATCCGCGGATGAACCCCGTGCCGCGAGACGTCGCCGGTCGGCATCGGTATCAGCCCACCTTCTCCCACGCGGATGCAACTGCCTGCCGCGAGCGTTCCAGGGCCTCGCCGATGCTCCCTGCCAAGGGGGCGGTCATGATGGCCGCCTTGTACGCCCATGCGAACCGTTCCACGGTGAACGCCGTCGAATTACTCGGATCGACCCATTCCTGGAGACCCGGTATCTGCGTGGCATTCCGGATGTTCGCCACGGCCTCCTGTTCCCGAGCACTCGGACCACCGTCCGAAGCGCAACCATCGGCAAGCGCCCTCGGTAGTGCCGTCCTTCCGTCCCCGAGATCCCAGAGAAGACTGTCCATGAGCTTCTCCTGCCACACCGCCTGCGAAAACCTCTCATCGATTCCCTTGTCCTTCCAGGGAGGCAATTCCGTGATTCGATTGAGCTCGACAGAGTCCGGCCGCAGTCCGATCCTCCGGTACAGGCCCACCGCGCCCGGTTCCATGGCTGCCAGGTCGACCCGTATCTGTGTGACATTCCGGGATGTCACTGCGATCTGTGCGCCCAGGTGGACGAGTAGAGTTCCCAGGCGCTCCCCCTCGGGCTGTGCCGTGATCGTTTTGATGACCAATGCGCCGTCGTCGTATCCGGCGTCGAGAGTGGCTTTCATCCCCCTCGTGGGAGGCGCGACGTTCTCCGTCAGTTCCACTTTCAGATGGGCGGGATCTCCCGAAACGGTGACCTCGACGATCCGGTCGTGGTATTCGCTCCCCTGCCTGATGCACTTCCACCTGTCCATCGCTCTCTCCTGTCGGATCGATTTCACCTTTTTCGAGAACAGCACGAAAGCGCGTCACCCGCATGTGGAGTTCTCGGATGCAGGCCGGTGAGCCGGAGCGGCCGTAATCCGTACGCATTCGGGCATGCGGAAACGAGACACGTTTTCCGGTGGTGGAACACGTCACTCCCGTCCATGCCTGCCGCACGGCTGTTCCGTGACCCCGCCGGCCGGAGAATGCCGGGGGCCGGCTCGAGGTCCCTGTTCCTCACCCTCGTCGAGGGCATCACCCGAGGGCATCAGCGCGTATCGACGAGGGCGAGGACGGTGGTGTCGGTGGCAAAGCACGTCAGCCGCAGGCCGTCCGCATCGCTGATCCGCAACTGGGCCCCGGGGTGCGGTCGTTCCTTGCGGACGATCAGCCGCATCCCCTTCGGCCAGCCGGTCGGGACGTCGCCAGTGGGTTCGGTGACCCAGGCGCCGTCGCGGATCCCGCCGCCGATCTCGACCGTCGGCCTCCAGGCGGATGCCGGAACCTTCACCACGTGGCTGTGGATCTGCTCGTTGACGATCATGCCGACGGAGTAAGGGCTGTCCCCGCTGGGCGAGCCAGGCGACGAAGGCGTGGGTGCCGCCGGCGGAGTCGGTGCGGATCAGGGTCCGGCGGCCGCGCCGGTACTCCTTCGGCAGCTGAGCCAAGGCCGGTTGGGTGGTGGTGACGGGGTCGTCCGCCGTGTTCGAGCCCGCGTTTCCCGGTCTGAGCAGAGCCGCGACCGGCTCACCGGTGCCGCCCGGCCCCTGGTCGACGAACCCCATCAGCGGGTGGTGGCCGTAAGTTCGCTTCCAGGTGGGTGCGGCGTCCTCCTTGTCCGAGTGCGCGACCCCCAGCCCCCTAGTCGTTGCAGTTCAGGAGCCTTCTCTGCCTATTTGATCAAGCATCGGTGCTCCAACTCGTGAGAGCGCGAAGCTCAACGTGTGCGCCCTGTCGTTCCAAGACTCCGCACCGCACTGACCGCCTCAGGTGACACGGAAGACCGGCCAGCCGATCTCGGTGCGCCACGCAGCGGGATCGCTCGTGTCACGGGGGCCGACGACGTAGACCTCCCGCACCGGCCCGGCCACCGACATCGCGTTCTCCACCACCCACGTCCCGAGTTCGCCGTATGTGACCTCGATGCCGTCGTGCTCGCCGACATGGGTGGTGACCGCAAGTTCCGCGGCCGGCAGACTCACGGGGTGCACGCGTCCGGTGCGAGGTGGCGCAGCGGACGGCAGATAGACGAGCGCGTGACCGCGCTCCTGCTCGAAGAGGGCGTTGTCGTAGCTGCCGCCCGGCGGACCGGTCACGTCGCCGACGACGGCCGCCTCCAATTCAGCCATCGCGCCTGCGTACCAGGTCTCGATGTCGCGATGCCCGACTACGGCCTCCACCGCCGCGACCGTCCGTGCGGGCTCCGCACGCAGCTCGACGTCGATGGGCGCGGGATCGGGCCGCAGCAGGCGGCGCAGCGACACGACTGCGGCCCGGGTGCGGTCGAGCGCATCCTCGAGGCGTTGCAGGTGCTCCGCGACCAGCGCCGCCCGGACACCGGGGTCAGGGGTCCGCAGGATTCGCTGCACATCGCTCAGGGGGACGTCGAGCTCGCGGAGCCGGTGGATGACCTGCGCGGTCGGGATTTGATCGACGCCGTAGTAGCGGTAACCGGTGGTCTCATCCACCACGGCAGGTTCCAGCAGGGCCGCCCCGTGATACCGGCGCAGGGTCCGCACGCTCAGGTGGGTCAGCCGCGAGAACTCGCCAATGGTCAGCATCCCCTCATTCTGAACGTTCCCCCCAGGGGAGAGTCCACGGCTTGACCCTCCCGCGCCGCGAGATCACACGGTGGGCTCATGACACAGCACACCGATCTTCCGTCCGATCTACTCCCGACCGCCGTGCGCCAGTTCTTGGGCGCCCACATCGTCCGCGACGCCGACACCGCCTCGTCGTTCCTCGCCGAGGACGCGGTGATCGTCGACCAGGACGAGACCTTCCGCGGCCGGGAGGAGACCTACGCATTCCTGCGGGACGCCGGGGCCGAGTTCGAATACACGACCGAGCAGATCGGAGCTCACCGCGTCGATGACACCCACTGGGTGGTAACCGTGCGGCTCGAAGGCACCTTCCCGGGAGGCGTCGCCGAGCTCGACTACCGGTTCGCGCTGCGGGACGACCTCATCGCCGAACTCGTCATCGCCAACCACCCGGCCTGACCGATCCCACACCACCTCAATCGTCAGTGGAGAAAAATGTCTAGTTCAGATCGTGATCGTCTCAACGGTCGCCGGGCGCTGGTCACGGGCGGTTCAAAGGGCTCGGGCAAGGCCGTCGTAGAGAGACTGCGAGAGATGGGTGCCGACGTGTGGACCACGGCACGCACTATGCCCGGCGGCTACGAGCGCCCGGACCGGTTCATCGAAGCGGACACTTCCACGGTGGGCGGTGTAGAGGTTGTAGCGTCCAAGATTTGTGAGGGAGGTGCGCTGGATATCCTGGTGCACGTTGTCGGAGGGTCGTCGACCCCGCCTGGCGGATTCGCTGCAGCGACTGAGGAGCACTGGCTGGCGGAACTCAACCTGAACTTCTTGGGAGCTGTCCGACTGGATCGAGCGCTGCTGCCGGCAATGGTGGAGGCGGGATCAGGAGTAGTTGTCCACGTCACGTCGATTCAGCGTCAGATGCCGCTGCACGACGCGACGCTGCCGTACGCGTCAGCGAAGGGGGCCCTGCGTACGTACAGCAAGGGTCTCGCAAACGGACTCGCCCCACGAGGCGTGCGAGTAAACGCCGTCAGCCCCGGGGGGATTCGGACCGGAGCGTACGCGGGCTTCGTCGACCAGCTCGCCAAGGGCAACGGACTGACCCGCGAAGAGGCGGAGCAGAGCCTGATGGATTCCCTCGGAGGGGTTCCGATCGGAAGGTTCGCAACGACGGAAGAGGTCGCGGACCTGGTCGGCTTCCTCGTGTCGGACCGAGCCTCATCCATTGTGGGCGCGGAGTACGTCATCGACGGCGGCACTGTGCCAACCGTCTGAGCCTGGCCGGTCCGAGCCGGACGGGGTTCTCCGTCAGGATCGAGAAGGTGCTGCGGGAGTCCCCGTTACCGCCGTTGGCCGCCGGCATTCCTACGGGCCGGCTGGGGACGGTGAGGGGAAGCCGACCGCCGTCGGCGCCCCCTTTCGCCCGACTGTTTCGGCGTGGCTCGGGCGTTGTGCAGCAAGGTGGCCCCGGGACCGGTAGCCGCGTGTGGCCTTCTCGCACCAAGCGTCGAAGGCGACGTCGCACAGCCGGTCACGGAACCGGCCGATTCCGATCCAGCGCAGTACGGCCCCGGCCCGGTCAAGACGGAAGTACGTCTCGCCAGGCCCGGTGGTTCCCGCTTCCGGCTCGCCGGGCGGATCGGGCGACCATCCCAGGGCGGTGACGGTGTCCATGGAGCGAAGGTTCCCGAGGATGCCTGGCATGCCACGGGTCTGCCGGGTCAGATCGAGGTGCTCCACCTGCACCGGCCCGGTGTCGTCCGTCGCGTTCAGGGATGTGGTGAGATCCCCGCCGGTCTGTCCGGCGCGGCCCAGGACGATCTTTTCCTGCATCAGGATCCTGCCGGTGCCGTGCAGGCGGATCCGGGTATCGCGGTGGGTGGCGACCCCGGCCGAGACCACGAAGGGCTTGCCCGCCCAGGTAAGGACCGCTTCGTCGCCCACGGTGGCGTCAATGACCCACGATGACGGTGCCTCGCCCTCGTAGGCGACCGTGCCGGTCGTCTCCACGATGTCGAGCCAGGCGCCGGGAGCGACGTCAACTTCGATGCGGACGTCGTCGCCGGCCAGCAGTAGCGCCTGGGTGGCGAGCAGGCCCACTCGGGCGTCGTGGGTGTCCTGCTCCATGATCCGCGCCGTCAGATGCCCCGTTGTCCCGTGGACGCGGCTGCGGTTTCCCGTGCGGACGACGCTCAGGCGGGTCGGTCCGGTCACGCGCTGTGCCCTGCATGCGCCGGATCCTGGTCGTGCGCGTGGGTGTGCAGGTGGGGTTCCTCGCTGTCCTGACCGGTATGGAAGTGCGGGGCCATGGGGCCCGGGTCGACCGGGGTGTGCTCGCCGGTGCGGTAGTGGGCGAGGGTGTCGCGGACCCAGCCGGTCAGCGTCCGGACGGACGCCTCGTCGTGCCGGGACAGCGCGACCACCGGAGCACCCTGCCGTACGCTGCGCCCTTCGCGCGTCATGCGCTCGACGTCCACACCCACGTGCACGCCCAGGTCGGTCTTGTTGATGACGAGCAGGTCGGCGCGGGCGATGCCGGGACCGCCCTTACGTACTACGTCACCGCCGCCGGCGACGTCCAGGACGAATACCTGGGCGTCCACCAGAGCGGGCGAGAAGGTGGCGGTGAGGTTGTCTCCGCCGGATTCGATGATGACGAGATCCAGTGGGCCGAAGTCAGCCTCCAGGTCCTCGGCCGCCAGCAGGTTGGCCGTCACGTCGTCACGGATGGCGGTGTGGGGGCATGCGCCTGTCTCCACCGGGCGGATTCGTTCGGGGTCCAGCACACCGGCGCTCCTGAGGAAGCGCGCGTCCTCGTCGGTGTAGATGTCGTTCGTGATGACGCCCAGGCGCAGTTCGCCGGACAGCGCCCGGCACAGCGTTGCGATGAGTGAACTCTTCCCGGTGCCGACGGGGCCGGCTACGCCTAGGCGCATGGCACGGGCGGGGGCGGTGGTGTTCTCAGGCACTGAAGAGCCTTTCTGTGATGGTGTCGTGGGTCTCGGCCCAGCGTTCGATCAGGGGAGCGCCGGGGGCGGGAATCTGTTCCGGGAGGCGCAGGGGGGCGACCTTGCCGGCCATCTTTTCGACGTTCGGGAGGAGTTCGCTCACCCATGCCGCGATGGTCAGCGGGTCCTGCGGTTCGAGCTTGAGCAGGGCCGCGGCCACGGTCTGGGCGTCGTCGTACCCGACGAGACGGGCCACGTCGGCCGGGTCCATTCCGGCGCGGTGCGCGAGCAGGCCGAGAACGACGGGGCGTGACCAGGTGCGTGCGTGAGCATCGACAGGACCGGGCCAGAGCCTTTGCAGGACCCGTAGGTACCCGCGGCCCAGCCGTCGCCCGTTCGCCCGCAGTGCCGGGCTGGGGGTCCGGGCGGCCCAGGCGGCCTCAACCTCCGTGAGATCACCGTCGTTCGCCGCGACCGCGAGGGCGACGACGGCGGTGCCCGCCTCCACCATGGTGACGGTGCGAAGGCGCGAGCGCAGGTACGCGGGAACCTCGGCGGGTGCGATACCGGCCCGCAACGCCGGCTCGAGACCGGCGGACTGTGTATGTCCCCCGGACGGGAGCCTGGCGTCGCCGAGCAGGGCGAGCAGGAGCGGAGAGGCGCTCACCGGGGCCTCAGAACAGCAGGTATCGCTGGGTGAGTGGCAGGCTCTTCGGTGGTCTCGGCTGGTCGAGGTACCAGAAACCGTTTCGGCTCTTGTGCCTGGTGAGGCTGTGTCCTTCTGACGGGTCGACTCCCGGGATTTCCACCGCGATCTTGAATGTGGCCGGATCGATGTCGATGCCGAAGAGCCCGTCGTTGAAGACCATGTCCGCCTTCTTGACATCGTGGACGGGCTTGGCGCCCTTCAGCTCACGCCGCAGGCCAAGCGTGTCCTTCAGCGAGTCCTTGAACACGCCCTTGCCCCTCACCGTGCTGTACGGGTCGGTGCCGGGGGGCGGGTTGAGCGCCTTCTCGGAGACGAACGAGTAGGACAGTCGGCAGGCGATCGCGGCAGCCATCGCGGGCCGCAGGAAGGTCGGCTGCGGGGTCGACACCGCACCGTTGGGGTCGCCCAGGTTGCCGATCACCATGGCACCGGCCTTGATGACCAGTTCGGGCCGTACGGCGAAGAAGCGCGGGTCCCACAGCACGAGGTCTGCGAGTTTGCCCTCCTTCACGGAACCGACGTACTCGTCGATGCCGTGGGCGACAGCGGGGTTGATGGTGTACTTGGCCACGTAGCGCAGCGCACGGGCGTTGTCGCCCCGCCCCTGACCGGGACCGTAGAAGAAGTTCGCGTCCTTGAAGGTCGTGTGGCTCCACTCCTTCATGACGTGGGCGACCTGCCAGGTGCGGGTCACGACCTCGCCGATGCGGCCCATGGCCTGGGCGTCGGAGGAGGTGATGGAGATCGCGCCCATGTCGTGCAGCACGTCCTCGGCGAACATGGTGGTGGAACGGATCCGGGAGTCGGCGAAAGCCTGGTCGTTCTTGTTCCTGAGATCGAGGTGGTGGGCGGAGGCCAGCATGTCGATGTGCTCGGCCACCGTGTTCGCGGTGTACGGCAGCGTCGGGTTCGTGGAGGCGGGCAGGACGTTTGGCGCGGCGGCCACCTTCAGGATGTCGGGGGCGTGTCCGCCGCCGGCGCCCTCGGCGTGGAAGACGTGGATGCCGCGATCACCGATGGCGCCGAGGGTGGTCTCGACGAAGCCGGACTCGTTGAGGGAGTCGGCGTGGAGAGTGACCTGCAAGCCCCACTCCTCCCCGGCCCACAGCGCGGTGTCCAGCGCTGCCGGAGTGGCTCCCCAGTCCTCGTGGATCTTGTAGCCGCCGGCGCCTGCGAGTGCCTGTTCGTCCAGGCCGTCCTGGCTGACGGTGTTGCCCTTGCCCAGCAGCATCACGTTGACCGGCAGGTCGTCGAAGCTGCGGTGCAGGTTCACCAGGTGCTGCGGGCCGGGCGTCACGGTGGTCGCCTTGGATCCCTCGGAGGGGCCCACGCCGCCGCCGATCAGCGTGGTGGTCCCGGTGGACAGCGCTTCCATGACAGCCGAGGGGGAGATGTAGTGCACGTGAGTGTCGATGGCACCGGCGGTGAGGATCTTGCCCTCGCCGGAGATCACGTCCGTGGAAGTGCCGATCTCCAGGCCGGGGGTGACCTCGTCCATGACGTCGCTGTTGCCGGCCTTGCCGATCGCGACGATCTTTCCGCCCTTGATCCCGACGTCGGCTCGTACGATGGAATTGCCGTTGCCCCGCTCCAGAGCGGGGGCGATGTCCAGAATGACGACGTTGGTGATCACGGTGTCGGGAGCCCCCTGCGCACTGGTGGTCATCCCTTGCAGCATCGACTCGCGGATGGTCTTGCCGCCGCCGAAGATCGCCTCGTCACCACCGAACGTGAGGTCCTCGGTGACCTCGATCCAGAGGTTGGTGTCGCCCAGGCGGACCTGGTCGCCCACGGTGGGGCCGTAGGATTTCGCGTATTGCTCGCGGGTGATGTTCACCATCGTGTGCCTCCAGCTGGGTGTACGAGGGCCGTGTCAGTCGAGGGCGATGTCGTCAGCCGGCTTGTCCTTCCGCAGGCCCGGCACTTGCCGCCTCCCGCCGATGGGCACGACGTCGATCGCCTCGCTGGGTGCGTTCTCGGGGCTGAACCGCATGGAGTCCCCCGGAGCGATGTCCAGGCGGCATCCCCAAGGTGCTTCCCCAGGCGTCTTCGACCGGTCGTACGCCAGCTCACGGGCTGCGGCGATCTGATCCTTTCTCAGGCGCTGAGGGTCGGTCAGAACGGCCTCGGCTTCGGTAGCGGAGTCCAGGTCGGTGAAGAACAGCAGGTCCTCATTGACTTCGGCCAGATGGAAGTGCGAGCCGATCTGGATATCGCGGTCACCGACGTTGACCACATAGACGACGGCCGTGTCGGTTGGTGAGTTGAGCACATGCACTGCGGACGGGTCCCTGACCCACACTCCTCCCACCTTGTACCGGGAGAAGCCATGGGACTGGCCCGGGTCCAGGGACGAGGGCGGTACGGTTACCTGCTCCGGACGGTGATGGGCCGAGTAGCAGGGGCACGTACTCGGACACGTGACCGACGCGGTCACCGGAGGCTTCGGGGCCAGCGGCTGGAAGTAAGGCATGGACTCGACCTCAGCAGATGGGAGCGGACAGCGGGGCGGCCTTCGGCGCGCGGATCGGGTCGTAGAGGGTGACGAGCTTGCGCCCGTCGGGAAAGGTCGCCTCGACCTGGAGGATGTCGAGCATCTCGGGCACGCCCTCCATGACGTCGTCGGTCGTCAGGACGCTCTCGCCCCGGCCCGGCGTGTCCCCCTTCCGCTGCTCCAGGGGAACGTCGGCATCGCTCATCATCTGGTCGACGGTGTAATTGCCCGCCCGCGCCTCCTCGATGACCCAGCAACTGATGTACGCCACCGCCTCGGGGTAGTTCAGCCTGAGGCCACGCTCCTTGCGGTAGCTGGCCAGCATCCCGGCCACACTCAGCAGCAATTTCTCCTGCTCTGAGGGAATCAGGTGCATTCGTGCTCCTCTGCGGTCGTGAGAGTGCCCTGGCCCCAAGAGAGACAGCGGCACCATGCGTCCCCGAACCACGCCCGCGTACAGGCGCAACCCCCTCGACAAGCGCCTTGCGGGGCTGAGCACCGCCGCGTCCCCGGCGGTGGCCACCTGGACGAGCAGGTGCATCTGCGCGTGAACTCCTGCGGTTTCCCTGATCCAGGCATGAACATAAATCGGCAGCGCGATACGGCTCCACCGGTTCCCCAGCCGAACCTTCCCGCGCTACAGACGATCATCACGCCACAGACCAGCAGGGTGCCGCACAACCGCGCAGTCGCCCCCGAACGGACACCAAAGAGATCATTTGACCGAATACGTCATCCGAACCCGCATCGGACTCTCACGCCGTACTGAGCCACTCCAAGCTGGCGATGCTGACCACGAGTTGGACAACCCTGCACAACGACGAAGCTCCTGATGGACGGGTGGGAGCCGGCAGGCCGTCCGGGTCCCGTTTCGGGCCGCGGCCTCAAACAGGGGAAGTACCGGCACCACACCACCCACGCCAAGATCCGTTGCCTTGGCGAGCAGGCCAGGGCCACCCTCAAGGGCTGGCGCCTCCTGCGGAAACTCCGCTGCAGCACCAACCGCATCACCAACATCGTGAAGGCCGTCCTCGTCCTTCACCACGCGCCAGGATGAGGTGGGAAAAGGCTCACTGTCGGGGCGAGCGTGCGCACTGTCCCGTTGTTCAGGCCGTCCTTTGCTTGTCCGTGGGTTCGCGGTCGTCCCGGTCCACGACGCCGGTTTCCATGACGGCGGTGCTGTTGTAGAGGGTGGAGGGCTTGGCCCCGGCTGTGTGCGTGAGGTAGGAGCACGAGCCGAGAAGCGTGAAACTGTTCCGGTCGAAGATCCACTCGTCCCGAGTTGCGGTGCCGGTCTCCTCGCGGGTGATTCCGATCCCGTGGCGCCCGGCAGCGTCGGTGGCGTCGGGAGTCACGCTCACGCCTGGGATCGTGGCGACGGTCTTGTACAGGGCCGCGGCATTGGCCGGCGGCATGACAGTTTCGTTCAGGAGATCGCCGATCTTCCTGAAGACGGCCTGGTCCTTCGATTCGTTTTCGAGGGTTCGAGTCCGGGCGTAGAGCAGTGTGCGCAGAGCGTCGGTGTCGGTGGGCAGCTTGGCCAGCCACTGGTAGGTGGGCCGGTCGATTCCGGCAGGGATTCCATGTTCCGCACTGCCGTCAGGGGCGGCCGTCTCGATGGGAATCCGCTGCCCGGACATGGAAACACCCTTTCCGGACTCACGGATCACCCCGGTGCGAGTAATCGGTGCGGAGTCCTGCGACACCCAGATTTCGCGGCGGTGTGGAGCGCCGAGCTTCACCGGTCCGTCGAAGGCGCCTTCGTTGCTGCGGACCAGGCTTCGGACGTAGACGAATTGGTCGTCGCGGATCGGATTGACGTCGACTTCCATGGACGCGGCGGCGATGCGGTCGAGCGTGAGCACCACGCCGTTCGCCGCGGCGTGGTGCGCGTCGGTCGCCTCTGCCTTGGCGCCCGGTTCCTGCTCCGTGCCGGGAAGCGTGAGGGTCAGGGCGCCGGCGAGGGCCATGGCCGTGGCGGGCAGCAGGAAGACCGGACGCAGCCACCGCCACTGAAGCGCAGGCGTCGCCGGGGTGGGGGCGGCCGTCTGCTCCTGGTCGATCTCGCGCAGCAGCACGTTCCGGTGGTGGAGGTGGCGGGCGGGCGGGAGGTCCCATTCGGGTGCGTCCGGCAACAGCCCGCGCAGATGTGCGGCGTCGTCGCGGGAACCGTCATGGCGGTGTGAAGCAGTCATCGGTTTTCCTCCTGTGAGCACGAGGCCGCGAATGCGGCCTGCCTCTTTACCTCTCCGCGGGGGCCGTGCGGTTCCATGTTCTTTGCACTGAGCCGATCGAGCCGTCGGCGGGCGCGCGCGAGCCGGGAGCGCACGGTGCCCAGGGGAATGTCCAGTGCCTCGGCGCACTCCTGGTAGGTGAGGCCGGACCACACGCACAGGACGAGAACTTCACGGTCCTGGCTGCGCAGTCCGCTCAGGGCGCTGTGGACCACGGCCAGCCTGCGGGCGTCGTCGATCCGGCCAGCGCTCTCCTCGGCGAAGTCCGTCACCGTAGGTGGAGCCGGTTGGCGTGAGAGGAACTGGCGCTGTCGGCGCAGGCGGCGTGTGGCATTGTGCGCCTTATGCGTGGCGATCCCCAGGAGCCACGGTCTGAGCGACCCGCCCTCGGGGTTCAGGGAGGCTCGGGTCCGCCACGCGGCGAGGAACGTCTCGGACATGATGTCCTCCGCCAGTGACCAGTCCCCGGTCAGCCGCAGCCCATGGTTGTACACCGCACGCGCGTGTGCGTCGTACAGGGTGCCGAACGCATCGCGGTCCCCGGCTCTCATGCGCGCACGTAGCTCATCATCTCGATCTGTGTCTCTCACACCATGTACTCTCCGCAGCCCCGCCGGGGTTCCCGTGGCCTGCGTCACACCCCTTCCGAGCCGGCACCACTCCTCAGGGGGATCTCTCCTGCGCCCGCGCAAACGGGCACACCCCCGGAGCGATGTCCTGTGACCACTCGCCAGGGTGACCGGACCGCAGTGCACCTGAGGCGGTGTTCTGCTTCTTCTTGCCGGACACGAACGCCTTGCGGCCCGCTCGTCCGGCCCGGGGACGGCGCACCTGTACCTCGGTGCCGTCGACGCGTAGGCCCCACCCCCGCGGCCTCGGCGGAGGCGAGGACGTCGGCCAGGGTACGCAGCCGCACACCGGGCCGCTGCGGGACGGCGAAGCCACGCCGGGCCGGCAGCGGACGGACCTCGTGGATCGCGCGGGTGACGGTGGGCCGGGTCACCCGACACCGCTCGGCCGGCGCCGCCTGCGGCAGTCCGGCCCGCACAGCCCACGGGTCGAGGCTGATGACGCTGCCGAGGATGTCGGCCTGTGGCGCCGCCGCGCCTCTCGGGTCCCGGCACCCCGGCCGGCTTGCAGGTCAGGTCGCAGGGACGGGCCGCAGCCGGTAGGCGCCTCCGTGTGCGACGACACGGCCGGCTGTGGGTGGGGCGAAGTGGGTGCCGAGGAGGAGGGTGTCCGTGTCGGCGAGGGAAGCGAGCAGTGCCCCGCGGGTGGTCTCGGCCTGCCGGGGGTCGACGTCCACGCAGGCGCCGATGGCGGGATGGGCGAGTTGGACCGGGTGGTGAATGCAGTCACCGGTGATCAGCGCCGTTTCACCCTGACTTCTCAGTTCGACCGCGACATGGCCGGGGGTGTGGCCGGGGGTGGGGACCAGACGCAGGCCCGGGGTGATCCGCACGCCCTCGGCCGGGACGTCGACCAGGTCGAGCAGACCGGCCTGCTCGACCGGGATCACCGAGTCGCGGAACATCTGGCGGCGCGCCTCCTCCATGTCGTACGCGGCCCAGAACTCCCTTTCTGCGCGTGCGGTGAGGTAGCGCGCCTCGGGGAACGTGGGGACCCACTCGCCGTCCGTCTTCCGGGTGTTCCAGCCGACGTGGTCGGCGTGCAGGTGGGTGAGGACCACCAGGTCGACGGAGCCGGGCGGGAAGCCGGCGGCGGTCAGGCGCTCGGGGAAGTCGGTGCGCAGGTTGTGCCAGGCCGGGTTGGCCCGTTCCTTGCCGTTGCCGATGCCGGTGTCGATGAGCACGCGCAGCCCGTCCACGGTGAACGCGAAACTGTGGCTGTCGATGTGGAGGATGCCGTCGTCGCCGGCGAAGTGGGGGCGCAGCCAGTCCTGTTCGGCTACCACCTGCGGAGTGGCGTCGGGCAGCAGCCAGGGTCCGGTCGCGGGCGGCAGCAGTGTTTCGTCGATGCGGTGGACGGTGATGTCGCCCACGGCCCAGGAGGGGATGGGGGTGTCCGAGGGGCTGTGCATGATCTGTCTCTTCCTTCGATCTTCAGCGGAGTAGCCGGTTGTGCGGACTGCTGTCGGGCCTTGTTCGGGTTCGTGACACGGCGAGCGCTGTGAGGGCCGCTGCGGCGAGGAGCGCGGCGAGGACGGCGTAGGCGTACGAGGTGGTCCTGAGCCCGTACCACTGGGTGGCGGCCCCGGCGACGACGGCGGGCAAGCTCATGGAGAGGTAGCTCAGAACGTAGTAGGCGGCCAGCGTCGCGGCGCGGTACTGCTCGTCGAGCGAGGCGAGGAGCATGCGAAGTACCCCTTGGGAGACGGCGCCGAAGGCTACTCCGGCCAGGGCCGCGCCGCCGTGGACGGCCGGCAGCCCGACGCCGTGCAGACCGCTCAGGGTCAGGACCGCGGCGGGCAGGACGGAGACGCATCCACCCATCGCGGAGGTGCGGGGATCGGTGCGGCGCAGAGCCCACATGGTGAGTGCGGCTGCGGCGCTGAGCGTGAAGAAGACCATGCCGAGGGCAGCCTGCGGGGCGTTGGGGGCCACCAGGCGCACGAGGGCCGGCCCGAGGGAGGAGTAGAAGCCGCCCAGTGACCAGATGGCGACGATCGCGGTGCCGGTGGTCAGCAGGGTGGGGCGTACCGCGGGCGGTACGACGAGCTGCGGGCGCAGCGATCGGAGCGCGTCTGCGCGGCGGTTGGCCGTCTCCGTGGTGAAGGTGACGGCGATCGCCTGGGCTGCGAAGAGTGCTGCCATCAGGGCGTGGACGGTGACCGTGGGGGCCGGGGCGAAGCGGACGAGGAGGGTGGAGACGAGGACGCCCGCGGCCATGCCGGCGACCGGGGCGATGGTGTTGGTCAGGGCGGACCGACCGGGATGCCGCGGGTTCTCCAGGTCGAGGAGAGCCGCGCCTGCGGCGCTGGTGGCCACGCCGGTGGCCACTCCTTGCAGGAGGCGGGCCGCTGTCAGGGAACCCGCACCGTCCGCTGAGGCGAGGAGAGCCATGGCGACGGCCTGCGTGCCGAGGGCTCCTGCCAGGACGGGACGCCGTCCCAGGTGGTCGGAGAGCGATCCGGCGGTGAGAAGGGCCGACAACAGCGCCAGGGGGTATGCGCTGAAGACCACTGTGACGGCGAGCGCCGAAAGGCCCCACTGGTCCTGATAGAGGGCGTACAGCGGTGTCGGGGCACTGGATGCCGCCAGGAGGGTCACGAGTACGGACGTGTCCAGAGCGAAAGTGGCGGCACGGTTCTTCCCCTGAGGGCGACCGTCCCCGACGGGGCAGTGCGCGAGGGGGCCGGGCGCGACGTCGGACATGAAACCCTCCCTTAAAGCAACGTGTTTGCGTTAAGCCACGATAGGTCCTACAGTCGAGCTAAAGCAAATGAATAGCCTTTGGCGTGGGGTGCCTCGTCGCTCCAGGCCCGACCAGGGGAGAACCCATGTCCTCCGCCGACATCACGCCGCCCGAGGCCGCCCGCTGGGCCGCCCGTGCGGGGCTTCCGCTGCCCGATGACCGCCACTCCGCGATTGCGGCCACCGCCGACCACATCCACTCCGTCGTCGCGGTCCTGCGCGAGCTGAACTTCGGTGAGACCCCGCCCGCCAGTGCCTTCCGTGCGGAAAAGGAGAAGCACGATGCAGCCGTATGAGTTGTCCCTCGCCGCCGCCGCGCAGGAGATCCGGGTGCGACGGCTGTCCCCCGTCGAGCTGGTCGACTCGGTCCTCAATCGCATCGAGCGGGTGGAGCCGCACGTTGCGGCCTACGTCGCGGTTTTCGCCGATCAGGCCCGCCGGACCGCCCGTGAGGCCGAGCGCGAGGCCGCACAGGGCTCCTTCCGGGGCCCTCTGCACGGGATTCCGGTAGGGCTCAAGGACATGATCGATGTCGTCGGCGTGTCCACCACAGCGAGCTCCAGGACCCGGGCCGGTCACCGGGCAGCCTCCGACAGCACGGTCGCCGCACGTCTGCGGGCGGCCGGAGCGATTCTGATGGGCAAGACGCACACCCACGAGTTCGCCTACGGGCTGACCACCCCGCAGACCAACAACGCCTGGGATCGAGGCAGGGTCGCCGGTGGCTCCAGCGGGGGTTCCGCCGTCGCCGTGGCCTCCGGTGCGGCGACATTCGCCCTCGGTACCGACACCGGCGGATCGATCCGGGTGCCCGCCACCCTGAACGGGGTGGTCGGACTCAAGCCGACGTATGGACTCGTGCCCCGCCACGGCGTCACGTCGCTGTCCTGGTCGCTCGACCACGTCGGCCCGATCACCCGCACCGTCGACGACACGGCCCTGGTCCTGGCCGCCCTCGTGGGGCACGACCCCCGTGACCCCGCTTCGGTGGCCGTCCCCGGCGTCGACTACCGGCCGCACTCCGACCCGGACCTGACGGGAGTGCGCGTCGGCGTGCCCCGCAACTACTACTTCGCGCACGTCGACGCCGACGTCGAGGCCGCCGTCCGCCGCGCCGTCGCGCGGCTGGAGGCACTCGGCGCCCGGCTCATCGAGATCGACATACCGATGACCCGCTACATCCAGGCCGTCCAGTGGGGCCTGATGGTGCCGGAAGCCACCGCGTACCACGAAAGCACCCTGCGTACCGTCCCCGAGCTGTATCAGGCGGATGTCCGGATCCTCCTGGAGGCCGGCGAGCTGATGGGCGCTGGCGACTATCTGCGGGCGCAGCGCGCCCGGACGCTGATGCGCGAGGAGTGGTCCCGTGTCCTGGAGGAAGTCGACGTGATCGCCGCCCCTGCGGTCCCGATGGCCGCGGTCCCGTCGGGCCAGGAGACCGTCACCTGGCCCGACGGCACGGTCGAGAGCGTCTCCGACGCCTATGTGCGCCTCTCGTCCCCGGCCAACATCACAGGAGTGCCCGCACTCTCCGTCCCGGTCGGCCACGATGCGGCCGGCATGCCCATCGGCATGCAGTTGCTCGGGCGGCCCTTCGCCGAGCGGACGCTGCTGCGGGTGGGCCACGCATACGAGCGGACGCAATCCGCCCGATCGCTCGCCCCCCTCCCTTGAGAGCGGCGTGCGGGCCGGGCCGGAAAGCCGGCCCGGCCCCACACGCCGCTCGGCCCCGTCGGGATCAGGGACCAGATGCCCGCGACGACGAGATCGGCGAGTACTCCGGCGCAGCCGTCGAGCGGGCGCACGTCCTTGGTGCAGCGGCGGTGCGGGCGTCACCCGCGGGTGCCGGAGCGCATGGCCACCAGAGCGGATGCCCGGCTTCGGTGGGCTCGGGTATCGGTCCGCTAAACGCAAGGACTGTGCTTTAAGCTGGTGCGATGAGCAGCAAGCAAAGGGCTCGCCCGGGCGGGCGCAGTGCACGCGTCCAGGCGTCGGTGCACACCGCCGTACGGGAACTCATGACGGAAAGGGGCCGCGAGGCACTGACCGTCCCCCTGGTCGCCCAGCGCGCCGGAGTCACCCCGTCGACCATCTACCGCCGCTGGGGCAACCTGCAGGAACTGCTGTCGGACGTCGCGGTGGAGAGGCTGCGGCCCGACACCGAACCGGAGGACCACGGCGACCTGCGGTCCGACCTCACGGCATGGGCCGAACAGTTCCTCGACGAAATGACGTCCGCCTCGGGCCGCGCGTATATCCGCGACGCCCTGCTCGGCGACCCGGACGGCAGCAACGCCGGCCAGTGCTCGGCCTACGCGGCCGAACAGATCGACGTCATTCTCGCTCGGGCGACCGACCGCGAGGAGAACACTCCCGACGTCGAGACGGCCATGGACCGCATCGTCGCCCCCATGATGTATCGCATCCTCTTCCGCCCGGCCGGGCTCGACGCCGCGTACGCCCGCCAGCTTGTGTCCGAGCTCTTCGGCATACGCCGGAAAGGTGACCGGTGACCGGGCGGCCGTCTCCGGCGCCTGCGAAAGCGCGCGCGCCTCACGTCCCGACGGGCGCTCCGGCGACCTCACCCGTCGCCCTGCCGGACGGGCACGAGGGTTCCAGGGTCCGGCAGGAGGCGCCCGCGGTCATCCGGTTCGTGGGCGTCGGTCCGGTCAGCTGCCGGCGGTCAGCCCGCCCCACGCAGGGCTGAGGGTCACCGCGCCGCCTCGGCTGAGGCACACCGCTCGACACGGTGCACGTGCCGGATACGCAGCGAGTCCCGGCGGGTCGCCGGGGCGTAGGCATCGGGTACTGCTGGGGACGTGCGACCGCGTTGACGCTTCCCGCAGCGCCGCACCGCCCGTTCCCGGGCCGGGTGCGGCGCCCCTCATGCGGTCGTCGTGTTCGAGGGGCGCGGGTTGCCCAGCATCCGACAGGTGGCTGCGTCGACGAGGGCCTTGTTCGCGGTCGCGGCCTTCTTCTCCTTGATGCCGAAGTTCGTGACGGTGAAGACCGCGACGCTGCGGGTGCCGGTGGCGTCGGTGTAGATCTCGCTGGAGTAGCCGGGCAGGCCGCCGGTGTGGCCCCAGACTGTGCCGCAGGGCGTGTCCACCCTCATCAGGCCCAGACCGTAACCTCCGCCTTCCTCGGGGGCGTCCACGGTGGTGCGCATCTGCTTCATCTGGGCCTCGGGCAGCAACCGGCCGGACGTGAGTGCGGTGAGGAAGCGCTGCCAGTCCTGCGCGGTGGAGACCATCCCGCCTGCCGCCCACGCCCAGCTCGGGTCGATGGCGGTGGTATCGATGTTGTCCCCTGGGCGTCCGGGCCCGGCGAATCCGACGCCCTCGGGCAGGTCCACGGTCCCGGAAAGAAGGGCCTTCAGGCGCTCGGCGTCCGGTTCGTAGCCGGTCGCGTGGCGTTTCCCGGCGTGCCAGGCGGCGTCCGTGGCCAGGAACGAGTCCTTCATGCCGAGCGGCTTGGTGATCTTCTGCTCGATCAGCTCTGCCAGACTGCTTCCGGTGGCCTTCTCCAGGATCAGCCCGAGGGCCTCGTAGTTGGCGTTGCTGTAGGAGTATTTTTCGCCGGGCCCGGTCGGGGGGTCCTGCTCGGGAGTGGTGGCGAGAAGTTCCTCCGGCCTCCATGCGCGCTGCTCCTGACCGGTGAGCGAGGGGAGGAACGTGGGCGTCAGCAGAAAGTCCTCCAGGCCGCTGGTGTGGTTGAGCAGCATCCGTACGGTGATGTGCCCGCCGCCCTCGACCAGTCCGGGCAGCCACTTCTCGACCGTGTCGTCGAGACCGATCCTCTTCTCGGCGACCTGTTGCAGGACGAGCGTCGCGGTGAGCGTCTTGGTGTTGGACCCGACGCGGAACCGGTCGTCGACGGCGAGGCGGTGCTCGTCCTTCGTCCAGGCGGCCTGGCGGGCGATCTCGACGGGCTTCCCGTCGCCGCGGTCGATCCGGACGATGACGCCCAGGGAGCCGGTGTCGGCCGCCTTCTGCGCCAGGACGCTCAGGCGTTCGGCGGCAGCCGTGTGAGCCGTACCCCGCCCGGCCGCGGAATCGGCCCCGACCTGCCCGTCGTCCGAGCAACCGACGAGCACCGCGCCCATGCACGTGGCCAACGCCACGGTCAGCGCCCCTCGTAGAACCCGGTGACGGCGAGACGACGTGTGTGCGGACATGGCAGTTCCCTTCGGCGCGTGGCAGTTGTTCCGTGCGTGGAGGGATCCGGCATCCACCCTGGTGAAGGCGTTCGAAGGCTCCGCGCACAGCGACCATTCAGCCAGCGGCGCGCCCCCGGCACATCGCTCGGTGGAGGGCTTCCCTCCGGCACGGCATCACTCCAAGGAGTGACGCCACGGCAGAGGGCGCCTCGCCGCCCCGCCCCCCGGAGACGGTCAGGACAAGGTGTTCCTGGCCAGCACCGCAGCCTGCGCCCTGCTCTGGCAGCCGGTCTTCGTGAGCACGCGGCTGACGTGGGTCTTCACCGTGTGCAGGCTCACCACGAGCCGGTCGGCGATCTCGGCGTTGCTCAGGCCGTCGCGGATCAGACGCAGCACGTCGGCCTCCCGCTCGGTGAGGTCCCTCAACCGGGCCAGCTCCTGGTCGCTGGGCTGGCGCCGGCCGCTGAGATGGCCCTCGATGATCCGCTGGGTCACCGCGGGACTCAGTGTGCTGTGCCCGGCGGCCGCGGCGCGTACGGCCCCGGTCAGCTCCTCGTACGAACTGTTCTTCAGGAGAAAGCCGGATGCCCCGGCGGCGAGCGCGTCGTCGACGTACTCGTCCAGGGCGAACGTGGTCAGCATGAGCACCCGGCAACGCCCCGCCCCGGTCAGTCCACGGCGCCGGAGCTCGGCCAGTGCCCACAGGCCGTCGCGGCGCGGCATACGGATGTCCATCAGCAGCACATCCGGCCGCAGCCGTGCGCAGGTCTCGACGGCACCCTCGCCGTCGTCCGCGGTGCCCGCCACGGTGATGTCCGCCTGGCTGTCCAATATCGCGCTCAGCCCGGCGCGGATGACCGGCTCGTCGTCCACGACGAGCACGCTGATCTGCTCAGTCACCCGCACACTCCAAGGGCATCGTGGCCGCCACGCGAAAGCCGCCGTCGCCGGTCGGGCCTGCCGTGAGGTCGCCGCCCAGCGCACCCACGCGTTCCTCCATGCTCACCAGACCGAGTCCGACGCCGGCGTCGGCCGCGCCACGTCGCGCGGCGGGACCGTTCACCACCACGCACCGCAACCGCCCCGCACCCGACTCGACAGTCACCCGGACCGGCGCCCCGGGAGCGTGCCGACGCGCGTTGACCAGTGCCTCCTGCACGACACGATAGCCCGCCAGCTGCACGGCTCCTGGCACAGCCTCCGGCGCGAGATCATTCGTCAGCTCGACCGTTCCTCCCATGGCACGATGGCTGTCCAGCAACGCGTCCAGTTCAGCAAGGTCCGGCGCCGGCCGGAGCGGGACCGCGTCCGCAGGATCGCGCAGCATCCGCAGCAGATTTTGCAGCTCGGAGCCGCTCTGCCGACCCGCCGTCGCCAGCCCGTCGACCTGGGCACGGGCCCAGTCGGGCAACTCGCCACCGCGGGCCCGCAACGTCTCCGCGTGCACGACGAGCAGGGTCAGCGAGTGCGCGACCACATCGTGCATCTCACCGGCGATCCGCGTCCGCTCCCGCTGTGCGGCCTGTGCCGCCTCCAGAGCCTGCGCCCGGCGTGCGTCGGTGGCCCGCTGCTCCGCCGCGGCCAGCAGCGCCTGCCGCGTCCGTGCGGCGAACCCCATCACCCAGGCCAGCGGCATCGGGGCCAGCGCGGCGAGGACGTCCAGACCACCCCGGAAGTCACTGGAATCAGTCGTCATCCGGTTCAGCCACAGGCCCGCCACGCCCAGCACGGCGGCGCCCAGCATCGCCGACACCGTCCGCCTCCAGCTCGCACAGTGATGGCCCAGGTTGTACAGCAGCACCGCCGGCGGCAGGAAGACCAGCGGTGACAGTTTGGCCCCCGCGCCCGCACTCCCCACCAGTGCCACCAGAAGAGCCCCGAAACCCACGACGAAGGCGGTGGCCGGCAGCCGCCGCCGCAGCAGCAAGACCGTCACGCCGACGGCCTCGTACACCGCGAGCGATGCCCAAGCCGGTCCAGAGGCATCCACGTACGGCTGCGACAGAAGCGCCGGCACACATGTCAGCACGACCAATCCGGCATCGGTGCCCCACCCGTGCCACCTGCCGTCCATCACTCTCATCCGTCCGACCCTACTGATCCTTTCGTGAGCTCAGTGGGGGCGGGAGGCTGTGGGGGCAGCTCCGAGCGGACCATGAGCGGCCTCTCCTCGACCATCGCCGCGTCCGCCCCACCGGCCGCATGATCTTCTACCACCTCGGCGGCCAGTCGGTCACCCACGGTGCCCGTCGTACCCGCAACTGTGCCTTCCAGTAAGGGAGTTGCATCGCACCCCGTACACACCCACCGGGGGTTCGTGGCGGCGGGTGAGCGTGACGGATGGAGGGGGCGGCGACGGTGATGGCAGGACTGAGGGTTGTCCGGCACTTCACGGCGGGCGCGCGACGACAGCGACGGCATCTCGCCGCGTCGTCGGGACGTCCCCATACGTCCCGTATGCGGACGTCCCTCCGCATTGCCGTGCCCCGCATCCGACGCCGCACGCTGCTCCACCGGGAGGCGCGGGACAACCCTCAGGTGATGCTCGCCGCGCGCGTGAAGGTGCTGCTGTGACCATCAGAGGTGGCAGATATATCTCGTAGCTCGATATATGCTCGATGCATGACCAGACAGCATCCGCCCTTGACGGAACCGCAGTACTTCATCCTCGCTGCACTCATGGATGGCCCGTTGCACGGTTACGGCATCATCAAGGCTGCCGAGCAGGCCACCGACGGGCGGCTCCGGATCGCTGTCGGCACTCTCTACGGCGCGCTGGAGCGGATGGAGCGGGCCGGGCTGGTGGCCGCCGGCCATGAGGAAATCGTGGACGGCCGGGCGCGGCGCTACTACCGGCTCACCGAGGACGGCACCGAGACGCTCGGCCGGGAGGCGCTGCGGATGCAGCAGGCGGCGGCCGTCGTCATCGGACGCTCGCGGGATACGGGAACGGCCCTGGCATGAATCGTCTGCTGCTTGCGGCCTATCCCGAGCCCTACCGTTCCCGGCAGGGAGAGGAGGTGCTGGCCTGCCTGGCCGAGGCGTATCCCGGCCGCTCCTGGCCCCCGCCGCGGGAAGTCGTCGCCCTGGCCCGTGCCGGGGTGCAGGCCCGCGTCCGTGCCGTCGTCGACGACACCGCCCGCCCGTGGTGGCTGGACGGCATCCATCTGGCCGCCCTGGCCCTCGCCGCGCTGGCGCTGGTTCCGTATCTGCAGGATGTGTGGCACTGGGCGCTGCACATCGACCCCGGACAGCACGCCATCGCCTTCCACTTCTCCGGCTGGTACCCGTGGGCCGACGGGCCCACACGCACACGGCTCCTGCCCTACGGGCTGCTCCCGCTGGTCTGCCTGATCGCCCTGCTGCGCGGCAGACCGTGGATCGCGCTGCCGGCCGCCGCAGCGATGATCTGGGCCGGCGCCACGTCCCACGGCCGCACCCTCTTCGGCGACGAGGGCAAGGCGGGCCTGGGCTACTACGGTCTCGGCGCCCCGATAACGGCCCGTGACCTGGTGCTGTCGGGGACACTGTGCGCCGCGTGCGCCGTGCTGGCGCTCTGCCGCCCCAGCCGTCTGCGACGCCGCTCGTACCGCTGGCTGGTCCCCGTCGTACTCGCCATGGCCGTGGCCGGGAGCCTGCACGTCATCTCCGTCAGTCCGGCCTTCCAACGCGGCCTGTTCGCCCTCGAAGTCGCCGCGCTGCTCGCCGCGTGGACGGCGACGGCCGCCACCGGCGACCACCGGTGGCTGATCCCCGTCGCGGCGTTCGCGATCGTCCGCATGCAGGCGATCGTCGTCCGGCCGGACGCGTTCATGCAGTCCTTTCCGGACCTGGTCGTCCTCATCCTGCTGATCGCACCCCTCCCCGCCCTGGTGATCGCCGCCCAGCGCCGACAGGGGCAGGCACTCGCCGAATAGGAGCGGGCCCCCGGTGGGCCGGCCGAGCCCGGCGGCCCACGTCGTGCCGGAAGACCTGCGCGACCGAACTCCCCCTACGGAAGAAACAGAGCGATGACTCAGCACGATTCCCAGCCCCTGCCCGCGCACCGGCCGGGGGCATCGACGCAGGCCCCCGGGACCCCCGACGGCACCGGCCCGACGCGTACGACACGGCCGTGGATGCCGGCTCTGCTGTACACCCTGGGGTTCCTGACGGTCTATCTGCTCGCCGTCTGCACCCCGTGGGGGCAACGAGCGGAGAACGCCCTGTTCGGTCTCGGTGAACAGGGGAGCGAGAGCGCATGGATCTACCCCCTGTCCGGAGCGACCTACGGCTCGACGCCCCTGCCGCCGATGGAATTGAGCGCCAAGCCCACCCTGATGGTGGGCCTGGCCGTCATCGTGGTCCTCACCCTGGTGCGGCGGTGCTGGTGGCAGGGGTGCGCGGCGCTCGGGGTCGTCGTTCTCACGACCGGCGGCAAGGAGGTGCTCAAATCGACCATCCTGCCCCGCCCCGATCTGGTGGGAGCGCCGGAGAATCTCCTTGACCAGGGTTTCCCCAGCGGGCACACGGCCATACCCGCCGCGCTGACCCTCGCCGCCGTCCTCGTGGTCTGCCCCCGTATCCGCCCCTACGTCGCCACGGCCGGTGTGCTGTGGCTCGCCTGCATCGCCGCCGCCAGCGCGACCATGGGCGGCCACCGGCCCAGCGAAGTACTGGGAGCCGCGCTGTTGGCCTGTGCCTGTTACGGCCTCGCCACCTGGCTGCTGCCGCCGGCCGCCGTGCCGGGCGCCACGCGGAGTCCCCGTGCGCTGCCCGCCATCACCCTGACGTTGGCCCTGGCCGTCGCCCTCGTTTCCGGCGCGCGGAGCGACACCCTCACCAGGTCACTGGTCTCCGCGGCGACGGGCTTCGTATGTGCGGTCCTGGTCTGGTACGCCGCAGTCGGGCGGCCCGCACCCACCGCACGCCGCACACGCCCCGCACGGGACTGACCACCCGGCCGGCTCCGGGCGGGAACCGGTGCCGAGACGCCACCGGTCGGACTCGGCGACAAGGTCGTCCCGTTCCCTCCGGCTCTACGGCGTGCACGTGCCCCGGACGGAAGCAGGGGAAGAAGCGTGAGAAGCACCGGTAAACCGCCGCAGTCAGTGGACACCGGCATCAGCTTCAAGGTCGGTGACATCGTGGACGCCGTGGAACGTGACCTGCCCGCGGGATACCCAGCACCACCGACGGGCCCGTGGCGTGCGGTCATCGCAGAGATGGCGCAGGAGATCCCGAGCGGGGACATGTACGGCCGGTGGCGCCCCTGGTGGGTCGGTCTCCACGCGCTGTGCCTCGACGGTCTCGCGGCCGCGCTCAACGGTCGGGCGGACGTCAGCCGACGGGCCGGCAGCACTGATCGCGAAGTGCATCCCGACATGTGACGACCCGCTCCATGGCATCTACGAGGGAAGGAGTTCACGAGCCCTGGGCTGACGCCACGCTCGACCTGCGTCGGGGTGGCCGGGCGACCGTCCGCGCCCGATGGCCGTGCTTCGGGTTCGACGTGGTGCGGCACCGTGCTGGGGGCCTCCCGGCCGCGGTGGTGCTCAGGTGGTCAGGCGAGCCAGGAGGGCGGGATGGTCTGCCAGGACCGATTCCACCATGGCCTGGAATTGGGGCGTGAAGAAGTCGAGGTCGACGGTCCGCCAGTCGATGCCGCCCAGGGGTGGCTGCGGGTCGTACTCGATGAGGAGCTGGACCGTGCGGGCGGTCTGCTCGCCCGCGAGGCGTTCAACCAGGTGGAGGGCCATGTCGATACCCGCTGACACTCCGGCGGCGGTGATCACGGGGCCGGCCTCGACCCAGCGTTCGACGACGGGCGTCGCTCCGAACTTGGCCAGTAGGTCGCGGACGCCCCAGTGAGTGGTGGCCTGCCGACCGTCGAGCAGGCCGGCGGCGCCCAGGATCAGGGAGCCGGTGCACACCGAGCCGACGACCTCGGCCGTCCGCGCGGCCTGCCGGATCCAGTCCAGCAGGGGCTCGTTGGCCAGGGCGGCGATGGTGGGCTCGGTCCCGCCGGGCACGATCAGCGCGAAGGGTTCGGTGACCTGGTCGAAGGTGTGGCTCGGCGTCAGCTTCAGCGGAGTGTCGGTGTCCAGGGGGGTGAGGTCCTGGCCGACGACGGCCACCTCGAAGGACGGGTCGATCTGGGCGAGCGCCGACAGCACCTGGAGCGGCCCGACCAGGTCGAGCGGGGTGATGCCGGGATAGAGCACGAAGGCGAGTGTCTTGGTCATGCCGTCACCTTCGGCCCCAGGCCGTGGGAGCGCCAAGGGAAGACAGTGACCAGGTCGGAATTCTTGGGATACACGTCTTTCCGACATAGGGTCCTGGTCATGGAGGAACGAGTGGTGGTCGTCGTCGGATACGACGAGGCCGAGTTGCTGGACATCGCTTGCGTGACGACAAGCTTGATCACCGCCAACCGGCTCGGAGCCAGCCCTGCCTATGCCGTGAGCGTGGCCACCCCGGGAGGCCGTGCGATCACGTGCGACCCGGGGCTCACGCTGCAGGGCCGGCGGTCCCTGGAGCGGCTGAGGGGACCGCTGGACACGCTGATCGTCTCGGGAGGCCTCGGCCACGATGCCGCGGCGGACAATCCGAGGATCATCGGCCATGTCCGCCGTCTGGCCAGGGAGAGCCGCAGGGTGGCCTCGGTCTGCACGGGGGCGACCGTCCTGGCTGCCGCTGGTCTGCTCGACGGCAAACGCGCCACGACTCACTGGCTGAATGCCGAGCAGTTGGCCCGCACCTACCCGGAGATCACCGTGGATCCCGCTCCGATCTACATCCGCGACGGAAGTGTGTCCACCGCGGCGGGCGTCACCAGCGCCCTCGACCTCACCCTGGCCTTCATCGACGAGGACCATGGCGCGGAACTGGCGCGCGCAGTGGCCCGCGGGCTGGTCACCTATCTGCAACGGCCGGGCAACCAGGCGCAGATGAGCATGTTCACAGCCACCCCAGCACCCACGAACACCCTGGTCAAGCGAGCCGTCGACCACATCGTCAGCCACCTGGCCGGCGACCTGACCGCAACCGCACTGGCAGCCGAGGCGGGGGTGAGCGAACGCCACCTGACCCGCCTGTTCCTCGACCACCTCGGAAAAGCACCAGGCCGATTCGTCCGCGACGCACGCACCGCAGCCGCCGCTCACCTCCTGACGTCGACCTCACTACCCGTGGCGAGCGTGGCTGCACGCTGCGGTTACAACACCGCTGAAACGCTCCGCCAGGCATTCGTCAGCCGCTACGGGACATCGCCCTCGCGCTACCGGGCAACGCAAAGCACACCAGCTACCTGAAGGCACCGCCGTGCTCCGCCCACCTGGGACCACCACCGATCAGAGGCCAGGCCAGCGTTTTCACCCCGCCCACGTCCAGCCCCAGGCATTCGGACGGTTCCGATACCCGACTCCATCATCAGCCATCGACCCGGTGGACGCCGTCGAAGTCCATCCGCCTCTGGTCGGATGCCGCCGGCGACGCGCTGCCCCTGGGCGCACATCTCGATGGCGACGTGCCGCACAGGGTTCGTGGCCGGAGTGTCCGACCGGAGGGTACTTTCCTGCAGCGTCGTGGGTTCCGTTCTCACGGCGCCGGGACGGTCTCCGGTTCCGTGGTGATGGCTGCCCGAGCGTAGCGGGCGGCGAGAGCCCCGAACGCGGTGGCCAGTTGAGGCGGGCCGATGACCTCGATGTCGGTGTCGAAGCGACCGATGGCGGCGGCGAGTCCGGTCCATGACCAGGAGCCGAGGACGAGTCGGCAGCGGTGGGGACCGAGCTCCACGACGATGCCGTCCTGGGCGAAGGGCGCGACGTCGGCGGCCGGGAGGTGGAGGACGACCTCGCCTCGGCAGGGCCAGTCGGTGCCGGTGCCGTCGTTGCCGCGGAACCGGCTGGTGATGAACGCGGAGACGTCGCCGCCGGGGAGGTCGCGCGGAGCGAAGCGGGGACCGGTGGGTACGCGAGGGCGGAGGCGGTCGGCGCGGAAGGTGCGCCAGTCCTTGCGGTGGAGGTCCCAGGCCACCAGGTACCAGCGATGCCGCCGGACGACCAGGTGGTGGGGCTGCACACGACGGGCCTCGCCGGCCGGGGCGCCCGGGCCCTGCACGTAGTCGAAGCGCAGTTCCTCGCGGGCGTGGACGGCGCGGCTCAGGTCCATCAGGACCTGAGCGTCGACCTGCGGGGTGTCGCCGGCCGAGGCGGGCGGGTGGACGGCGGTGACGTGCATCAGGTCGATGCGGTGGCGCAGGCGGGGCGGCATGACCTGGCGGAGGGTGGCCAGCGCGCGGGAGGCGTCTTCGGCGACGGTGGTACCGACGGCCGCGGTCCGCAGCGCGACGGCCAGGGCGACGGCCTGTCCGTCGTCGAACAGCAGGGGCGGCAGGTGAGCGCCCGCCTCCAGACGGTAGCCACCGGCCGGCCCTTTGACGGTCGTGATCGGGTAGTCGAGTTCGCGCAGGCGGTCGATGTCACGACGGACGGTGCGTGAGGTGACGCCGAGACGCCCGGCGAGATCGTCGCCGGACCAGTGACGGGTCGTCTGAAGGAGCGAGAGCAGCGCGAGCAGCCGAGCGGACGTCCTGTGCATGCCTCCATGGTCCCTGAAGTACCGGACACACCCTGTCCTCCACCCCTGCCATTGTGCGTACGAGCCGTCCGGGAGACATGCCCCCGGTCACGGCCGCCGCTCGGCGGCCGACGGCGCACATGTGTCACCCATCGAGGCAAGGAGCAGGTCATGTCCGTCACGACCACCACCCACCTGAACTTTCGGGGCACCGCACGGGAGGCGCTCGACTTCTACCGGTCCGTCTTCGGCGGGCGTACCGTCGCGGTCACCTACAAGGACGCGGGCGCCGTGCGGAACGAGAGCGAGGCGGACTGGGTCATGTGGGGCGAGGTGGCCGGCGCCGACGGCTTCCACGTCATGGCCTACGACGTGCCCTCGCAGCTGCCCTGGAACCAGGGCGAGAACGCGTTCTTCGTCTCGGTGCGGGGAGACGACGCCGAGGAGATCAGCGCCCTGTGGGACAAGCTCGCGGAGGGGTCGACCGTCGTGAGTCCGCTGGCACCCGCGCAGTGGGCGCCGCTGTACGGCATGCTCACCGACCGCTTCGGCGTCACCTGGGTCCTGGACGTCACCGCTCCGTACAACGGCTGAACCAGCTGACCTGCACCTGACCATGCCCGCGCCGTCCGGGCCGCCACAGCCACACGGGCGGCCGGGACGGCGCGGGCGCGCCACACGTACGGCAGCGGGAGGAACGCGTGTCCTCCTCTATACATAGGGCAGCGCTTGCGAGCCTGTCGCGGGTGCTGACAGATGAGGATCATGGCGCCATGCGTCGGGTGAGCTCGCGTGACTTCTGCCGCAGCGCGGCTGTCCATTCCTTTGCATCGGGATCCGAAGCCGTCTTGAGATAGGCGCTCTCGGCCGCCTGCCAGTTCACCTCGATGTTCGCTTTTTCAGCCAGAGCCAGCACTGTGGCGACGAACCCTTCGGCCATGGTGGCCATGACGGCGTGCCTGGTCCGGCCATGCCAGGCGAGCAGGGCGTCGACGAACGCTGCGAACGCGCTGGGGTCGATCTGACACTCGTCAGCTTCCATGAGGCCGAAGCCGGATGGCAGACCCACTTCGGCTCGATAGACGCCGACCTGGCTCATGAACAGCCGGGATGCCCCGTTGGACGGGTTCCACAGGGTTTGGTCGCCCACTATGTAGTACTGGCTCACGTCAGCCTCTCACTGCTGGTCCTAAGGGGTCGACATTACGGTCAGTGAGCGTTTTCAGCGTGGCCACTGATCGGGTGACGGGATCGGTTCTCGTCACGCACGAGGCTCCCGCGCCGTCCACCACATGGCTTCCTGGCAGGAGAAGGACGTCTACGGGGCGGAACTACTTGCGGCTGCCTGGTCGAGTGTGGCCGGACACGAGTCGGAGTCCGGGTGTGTGGCGAGGGCGATCAGGGCGTCGAGGCGTTGGCCCGCCGCCTGCAACTCGGCGATCTTCGCCGTCGTGCGGGCACGTTCGTCAAGCAAGCGCGCCAGCAACTCGGGACCGACGTGGCGTGCATCGATAGCCGGCAGGAGTGAGGCGATCACGCGGCTGGTGAGCCCGGCTGTGTAGAGCTCGCGGATCAGCCGTACACGGTCTTCGGCCGACTGCGGGTAGACCCGCTGTCCTCCTGCCGTGCGCGAGGAACGCAGCAAGCCCTGCTCCTCGTAGTAGCGCAAAGCGCGCGTACTGACGCAGGCCCGGTCGGCCAGCTCTCCGATACGCACTGTGACTCGCCCCTCGCTCTGCGGTGTCCGATTTGCCTTTGACGTTGACGTCAAGTTCTAGCGTAGGCGCGAAGGGCGGGAGCAATCGCCGTCCTCCGCCCGATGAAAGGATGATCATGGACATTGCTGGTTCCACCGCGCTCGTGACCGGAGCCAACCGGGGCATTGGCCGGCGCTTCGTTGACGAATTGCTGGCCCGCGGAGCCGAGAGGGTCTACGCGGCGACCCGCAGCCCGGAGACGATCACCGCATCCGACCCCCGCGTCAGCCCGCTGTACCTGGACCTCCTCGACGAGAAGTCGATCACGGATGCGGCCGCCGTCGCACAGGACGTGACACTGCTGGTCAACAACGCTGGCATCGCCACAGGAGCCAACCTGCTGACCGACGACCTGGACGACGTCCGGCGAGAACTGGAGACGCACCTCTTCGGCACCCTCCGCGTCATCCGCGCCTTCGCTCCGGTTCTGGCCACCCACGGCGGCGGAGCGATCGTGAACGTCCTCTCCGTACTGTCATGGGTTGCCACCCCCCAGGGTTCGGGCTCCTACTCCGTGGCCAAAGCCGCCGAGTGGAACATGACCAACGGCGTACGCGTCGAGCTCGCCGGACAGAAGACCCTTGTCCAGGGTGTTCACCTGGGGGCAGCGGACACCGACATGATGGCGGGCACCGACGCCCCCAAGATCGATCCCGTCGACGTCGCACGCGCCAGCCTTGACGGTGTGCAGAGCGACTCCCTCGAAGTGCTGGTCGACGACCCCAGCCGCTTTGTCAAGGCGGCCCTGGCCGGCGACCCGGCACAGCTGTACGGCCCTGCGCCCGCCAAGTGAGCCTTCTCAGCGTTGCCTCTCCAGCGTGAGTACGGCTCTGGTGATGACGGTCATGCGGTTGGGGCTGATGCGGGATCGTCGGAAGATCTGCCAGGTCTTCAGGCGTGCCATGCCGCGTTCGACTGGAGCTCGGGCTTGGGCGAGGGCGCGGTTGACGGTGCGCTGGGTAGGGGTGAGTTCCCCGCCGGGCGGTCGCCTGATCCCGGTGGTGACCCAGGGGCCGGCGCCTTGGTAGGCGCGGTCGGCCAGGACGGGGACACCTTGTCGCTCGCAGATCCGGATAATGCGGTGGGTGCGGGCCGCGGTCAGGTCGTGGGTCCGCCCCGGCAGGGCGGGTGAGATCCACAGGAGCCTGCCACTGGGGTCGGTGACGACTTGGACGTTCACCCCGTGGCGGCGGTGCTTGGCCGAGTAGTCGGCGCGACTGTCACCGACGCGGTCGCATTCGGCGAGGGTCCCGTCCAGGAGTACAAATTCAGGGTCTTCCTCGCGCAGTGTTTTCAGTAGGCCAGGAGCGCGGTCGGCGAGCATACCTGCGACCGAGGTGACGTAGGCGTCGGCGGTGCCGACGGATATCCCGAAGCCGGCGGCGATGTGGGCGAGGGTGTCGTGACGATGCAGGTACACGAGCGCGACGAGCGCACGCTGGTGCGGCGGGAGCTTGCAGCGGCGGTCGCCTTCGCGGGTGACGATGAGCATCGTGACCCACTCGACCAGGGCGTGAGGCAGATCCAGTGCGGCAGGATAGGGAACCAACGAGGCTCCTGCGCCGATGGGTTGAGACTTCGAACATCTTCCCCAACGGTACGGGAGCCTCGTCCGTTTCGACCCTGCGTCCGCCAGCAGCCCAGTCACCCGATCGGTGGCCACACTGAAAAGGCTCAGTCAGTCCTTGACGGAAGTGAGCCAGAACCCGGTTGGATGAGCACGTGACTGTCCATGACGTAGCTCGCAGACTGCCCTCCCTCGCGGACCTGCGGAACCTGTGCCGCTCGCTGGCAATGCTCGATGCGATCCTGAGCCCGGACTGGGAAGGCCGGTACCACTCCTTCGGCGCCGGCTGGTCCGATGGCGAGGAGGTGGCCTCGATGCGCAACGGGTCGGGGGACGAGTACTCCATCGTCTTCACGGCGGCCGGGGCGTATGTCCGCGGCTTCGACCACGAATCACCGATGAGCCCGTACGGCAACGACGGCGAGCCCTGGCCGGGAGTGATCGACGAGGTGTCGGAGGTCTTCAGGCGCTTCGTCGTGGAGCCGGCGTTCACCGACGAGGACGGGGTTCCCGTCGTGACGGTCTGCCTGTGGCGGGGGTTGACGGACGATCGGTGGCAGCACGGCGTGATCGACTTCCCCACCGGTCGTGCCGACCCCGACGGGGCAACGCGCCTGTTCGCGCTCCTGGTCGACGGTTCACCGGAAGTGTTCCAGCGCTTCGCCGAGGACTACTACGAGGTGCCCGTGGACCTGGAAGCGGTCCGCGACGTGTACGACCTGCGGCCGCTGAGCCAGGAACTCGTGTCGTCGCTGAACTCGGAGGTGGCCCTCACGGAGCTGGCTGAGGACATCGCCGAGATCGGCTATCCGCAGCCGGTCCGGCACGCGATCTGAGCTTCGACTGCCGGTGACGGGCGGGGAGTCCGGCCGGACGGCGCCTGCAGGTGGCCGCCTGCCGCCTGCCGCCTGTCGACTCCGGGTGCGAGAAGTCGAGGTACAGGAAATCCCGGAGGCGACCGATCTTGCTGGGGGTTCGCCCACCTCGTGAGAGCTTCGAGCTGACGGGGGACTGCCCCAGCGCGCAGTTCGCGGACGTCTTCGCGGAGGTCGGGGATGTGATTGGGCAGCGTGCCCGGGGAGACGCCGAGGAGCTCGGTGATCGAGGTGACGAAGCGGCCCGCGTCGGGCAGCGGGTCGCGGGCGGCGCGGATGACTTCCTCGGTGGCGACGCCGGGGCGCCCGACGACCCGGCCGCGGGCACGGGCGGTCGCCACGCCCTCGTGGGTGCCGAAGACGAGGAGCTCGCGGAAGAACTCCGCCAGGTCCGGTCGCCCCGGCGGGGCGACCGCAGCAGACGAAGGCTCTTGACGAACCGGCACGTGCTCAGGAGACCCGGCCGATGGTGCGGATCGCTTCCGCGACCGGCACGGCGAAGGCACCCAGGAGGTACGGGTTGAGCCAGACGAAGGAGGAGGACCAACTCATCGGGTCCTCGCCGTCCTCGCACGGGCCTCTGCCGTCGAGGCGGCGTGGACGCCGCTATGTCATTGCGCCGGCGTCCGTGACCACGCGGACGAGGGTGTCGACGAGTTCGTCGGCGGTGGTGTGCCACTTGTCCATGTCGAGGTGGCCGCTGAGCTCCATGCCCGCGATGCCGTGGGCGCTGGTCAGCAGCAGGGCGCCGTAATGCCGTGCGTTCCGCTCTCCCGCGAGCGCGGCGACGAGGGCCAGGAACTCGTCCTGAAAGCGCTCGGCCGCGCGGTCGGCCACAGTCGGGTCGCCTTCCGGCCCGCACAGCTGACGCCGGATGCGATCCATCCCCTCACCGAGCTGCCCAGGAAGATTTGCGCGCCGCCTGAACAGCACCTGGTACAGGTGCGGCTGGTTCCGGCCGACGTCGATGAGGGCGCGTAGAGCGCCGCACAGCTTCTCGGGGGCAGTCAGGGCCGCGTCGGTCCGAAGAGCGTGTACCTGGTCGCCGATCCGTTCCCAGCTTTCGGCCGCGACGGCGGTCAGCAGGCTGTCCTTGCCCGTGAAGTGCCGGTACGGCGCCCCCCGGGTCACACCTGCCCGCGCGCCCACCTCGCGCAAGGTGACCGCCTCGGGGCCGCCGACGTCGAGGAGCTCTGCGGCCGCGTCGAGCAGAGCGCGGCGGGTGGCGGCGGCGGACTCGGCACGGGTGGTCATGGCGCCCATCATACAGTTGACATTGTCATCTGAGGCGGTACCGTAACCGAGGTGACAACGTCATCTGAAGTCCAGAAACTGATCGTCGTGACCGGAGCCTCCACGGGCATGGGCGCGTCAGCTGCCCGCGAACTGGCTCGCCAGGGATTTCACGTCCTGGCCGGCGTGCGACGCGACCGTGACGCCGACGCCATCCGATCGACCGGCGTCGAGCCGGTCATCCTCGACATCACCAAGTCCGAGCAGGTGGAAGCACTCGCCGCGCGGGTCGCCGACGACCCGCGCGCGCTGCACGCGCTCGTCAACAACGCCGGCGTCCAGGTGAACGCCCCGGTCGAAGCCCTGCCGATGACGGAGTGGCGGCAGGTGTTCGAAGTCAACCTCTTCGGCCACATCGCCGTCACTCAGGCGCTCCTGCCCGCGCTGCTGCGCAGCAAGGGTCGTGTGATCAACATCAGCTCGGTCGGTGGCAAGTTCGCCATGGCCACCTACGGCGCGTACGCCGGCGCGAAGTTCGCCCTGGAGGCGGTCAGCGACTCGCTCCGCCGCGAGGTCGCTCCGCTGGGCGTACAGGTCGTCGTGGTCGAGCCCGGAGGCGTCCGCACGGCGATGGCTGCTCGCGGGGTCGAGAAGGCGAACCGCCTGGCTGCCCGGATGACGCCGGAGCAGGACGAGCGTTACGGCAGCCTGGTCCGGGCGAACAATACGTTGATGGCCTCGGGCACCGCGTCAGGTCTGACCGCCGACGCCGCCGCCCGGGTCATCGCGAGGGCCGTGACGACGCGTAGACCGCGCACCCGCTACACCGCCGGCCGGGATGCCGCCCTGATCATGCGCCTGGGCCCGATGCTGTCCGACCGCACGCTCGACCGCGTCCTCGCCGCCAACCTGCGCCGTCACTACCCGAAGGGAGCCGTTGGCCGACGCGGACTCCGCGAACGCCTCCGCCCCCTGGGGTGCGGCCACCGGTGAGCTCACCGCCAACGGGCAACGTGCCCTCCTGCCCGGGTCGAGGACTCCCCCGGCGTCCAGCCGCGGTTTCGCTGCACGAGCATCGCACCGTGGCCGGACGAGCTGGGCCCGGCAGCGTGGACGATCAGGGGTGAGACCGGGTTCGGCGGCCGCCTCCAGACCTTCGTGGGCGAGGCCGAGGCCGCCGACGGCCTGGTGGTGGACGGCGCGCGCCAGTCCGGTGAGCCAGTGCGCGCGTCCGTTTACGTGATCTGCCGCCGGAAGCGTTCCTGGGCTGTACCTTCCGATACACGCCGCAGGACGGCCCTGGCCTGCACCGGATCGGTGGCGTACTCCGCCCGCAGGACGTGCATGAGGGCGACGCGGGCGTCGACGGAGCGCCCCCTGCACGCGGGTCCGTGCTCGGAGAGCATCCGGCCCGCCGTTCTGCCGGCAGGACGACGCCGCACACCGCTGCAGAGGAGCTGCAGGTATGACAGACACGGATGAACGCCTGACGCGCATTCAGGAGGTCCGACGCCGACTCGCGCAGGAAGGGCCGCCACGGGCACGAGACCGTGAGGGGGACTTCGAGACCGTCACGGTGCCCGAACGCCACTGCGACGAACTGCGCGACCTGATGGTGGCGGAGAGGGCCGAGAAGGTCGTCGAGGTCGGTCTCGCGTACGCGAGTTCCGCGCTGGCCATCGGCGAGGCACTCGCGATCGTGAACCGTCCGCTGCCTCGGCACATCGTCATCGATCCGTACCAGGGCCGGGAGTACGCCGACGCCGGCTGGGACCTGATGTGCTCAGCGGGGCTGGACGAGATCGCCACTCTGATGCTCGATCCCTCGTCTGTCGCACTCCCCCGGCTCCTCACCGAGGGGTTTGTCGCCGACGCGGCGTTCGTGGACGGCAGTCACCGGTTCCACGAGGTCTTCGTCGATCTCTACTTCCTGCGCAAGATCGTCCGGCCCGGGGGGCTGATCGTCGTCGACGACGACTGGTGGCCGTCAGTACACACAGCCGCGTGTTATTACGAGCGGAACCTGGGATGGACAGTGATCCCGGACGCTTTCCCCGACGCCTTCCCCGACAAGGCGATCGGCGTCGGACCGCAGGGCGGTCAAAGGCCTCGATGCAAGGCCTTTCGCCTGCCTGACCCCTCGTTCGAGCCGTCCTTCGAGGACTTCCGCGCGTGGTGACCGGCGCGGGCCTAGTACGGCTGGAAGCCCTTCACCGTCTCTCCTCGGTCGATCGGTCGGCGGCGTCCGCTGTCACTTCGGCGGGGCACGGGGGCGCCTGGGGCGGCCGACTTCAGAAGGAAGCGCCTGCTCATATCGAGTCGGGACGCCGTGCGAGTTGACGCCGGACCAGAAAACAGTGAGGTCAGGCGCCGACCCCGGATTTTTCCGCTCCGCTTCACGGCAGCACGGAGAGCCCCGCTGGTTGTCGGCCCAACCCCGTTATTCCGGAAACCCTTTAGCGGACCATCGGGCTTCTGCGGGTGCTGAATTTCCTGTCGGATGTCAATATGAAGCTGTGCAGTTGTTCCGAACTATCGCGCGCCACAGGCTTTGCGACGGGCGATACGCAGAAAGGGGAACGTCATGACGGACATCGGAATCTGGACCAACAAGTCCGATCGCACGGTCCTGGTCGCCAATAGCGAGAACGAGAAGGGCTTCCCAGTCGGATCACTCTCCGCCAGCAGCTCCCACAACGTTCTTCCCTGGGAGAACAGGGGGTTCCTCTACATCGACACCAAGAAGGCGATCTACCGCTATCAGGAACGCAACAACAAAATATATGGCGGCAGGGACGAGGAGGCGGTCTCGGACCTGGGGCCCTGCAGCTCCAACATGCAAGTCACCATCGACAGCCAGGGCAACGTGGTCTGGAGCGCCCGGTAGGTCCGATCTCGCATAAGCCCTCGTCGGGGACGAGGGCTTATCGCTTCCCGGATATCGGGCCTCTCCGGGAGAGGGCAGACTTGCCCAGATCATTAGCCGACCCACCATCCACCTGAGGACTGTCCCGCAATCCCGGCGGGCGCGAGACGGCAGCTACGGCACCTCGTCGCGATCTCGGAACGCCCACATACATCCAGTATGCGGACGCCCCTCCGCCGTGCGATGCACCGCATCTGACGCCGCTCACTGATCCACCGGGAATTGCGGGACAGCCCTTGGTTCAGAGAAGCTTGCATCCGCCGCCCCTTCCTGCGGCCCGACTCCCGAGCAGAGGCCCCGCTTGGAGGAAATCCGCGCGAACCTGCTCGACCGGCTCCAGGAGACCAAGAAACAGAGGTGACTCGGCAGGGTCGCCGCGATCGAGGCCGGCCTCGCCGCCGCCGAGCGGGAACTCGCCGCCATGCGCGACCTCTCGGCCCGGCACACCACCCTCCACCTGGGCATGGCCGACTTCCGCAGCAGTGCCGGATGTCTTGATGCCGAGCAGTGACAGCGGGGCCGCCTCGCATCAGTACCGTCGGTCCACAGCCTCAACGACGCTGCGGAGTTCGCGCGACCGGCGACGGGACATCGCCGGCATCACCGCTTCGAGGAACTCGCGAGCCTGCCACGGATCACCGCAACAGGCCACTCCGCGCAGCCACCGCTCTCGTACTCCCACAACCGTCGATCCGGCTGGGGGACAAAGCTCCGCCAGCGCACCATCGCCGACGCGATCGAACCCGGCCACAGGTACTTCTTCTGACGTTCGATCCGCCGCACCTCGGCGAGTGCGGCCGAGGAGAGGCCACGGATGGCCGTGATGTCGTCATGCATCCGGCGCCGGCGCGCCAACTCGGCCCGGACGCGCCCAGGCCGCCTACGCGGCGTGGGCCTCTCTGTTGATCGTCATGCCGGCCATCTTCCCATCTGCGGTCGCTACGCGACCAGGCCGGATTGACCCGCACCCCGGGCGGCATCCGCGAGTAGCGACCGGAATCGCAAGGAAACCGGCTGCTCGTCTGCGATCTCCATCAGGAGGTCGCAGACGAGCTCCCATTCTTGGTGGCGTTGACAGTCGCGCATGTCGTCGACCGTCACACCGCTGTCGGCCCGGGCGCCCTCGGGGAGTAGATCAGTCGCCCACCACTCCCCGCTCAAGCACGCCGACCTCAGTGTGCTGCGCCGCGACGACCTCACCGCCGGTCTCCCGGCCGCCGGCGCCCTGCGCCCGCCGCACGATCCCGACTCGGTGGAGCTGGACGAGGACGACGCCGGGGGCGGCCAGGAGTGACCGGCAGGACCTGGGAGCAGAGCGGCGCAGGTGCCCGGCCACCGACTCAGGATGACTGCAGAGCGCCGTGTCGCAGGCCGTCGAAGAGGAGGGCGGTGATCTGCCGGGCCTCGACCAACCAGCCCTCCGTGGCGCGCATTCCGCAGATGCCGCCCAGGGCGCGCAACAGGGTGGAGCCTGTGACGTCGTCGCGGACGGTGCCGGCCGCGCTGCCGGCTTGGAGCAGCTGGGAGAGGGCGCTGGACATACGGGTACGTGCGTCATCGAAGACCGGTGAGTCCGTGGCCATGATGCTTTCCAGAACACTGGACATCCCCTTGCCCACCGCCGCGTGGTCCACGAGCAGCAGCAGGAAGCGCCGCAGCGCCTCCTCCGGGGTGTGTTGGTCCAGCAGGACGCCGGGCGCGGCGCACAGGTCGTCGACCTCTTTGCGGTAGACCTCCTCGATCAGCGCTTCGCGGGTCTCGAAGTGGCGGTAGAGCGTTCCGACCGCGACGCCGGCGCTGCGGGCGATGTCCTCGACGTGCGCGTCGGTGTCGCCGCCGAGGAACGCCTGGCGGGCCGCGGACAGCAGTGCCTCGCGGTTGCGTCGCGCGTCGGCGCGCAGCGGGCGTGAAGCCGGCAAGGGAGCCCCCATAAGGTGAGTCTGGTTCCGTTTACGTGTACCGTTTCCGGAGTCAGGTTCATATTACGGAGGAGAGACCCCATGCCCATCACGGACAACAGCCTCGACGGCCTGCGGGTACTGGTTACCGGCGGCAGCCGGGGCCTGGGCGCGGCGACCGTGCGCCGATTCGTCACCGCGGGCGCGACCGTGCTGACGGCCTCCCGCAGCCGGCCAGAGGGGGGCGGCGGTGCCACATTTCTCGCGGCGGACCTCTCCACTCAGCAGGGCGTGGCCGAGCTCGGACGCCGTGTCGTCGAGCAGGTAGGCGGCGTGGACGTGCTCGTGAACAACGCGGGTGCAGCGAGCGCCCCGGCGCCGACCCTGAGCCGGTCGGACGAATCCTGGCTGGCGGACCTGGAGATGAACCTCCTCAGTGCCGTGCGCCTGGACCGGGCCTTGGTGCCGGGAATGGTCGAGCGAGGCTCCGGCGTCGTCGTGCACGTCTCCTCGATCGCCAGCCAACTGCCTCAGCGCACCGAGGCGTCCTACGCCGCCGCCAAGGCCGCACTCAACACCTACAGCCGCGAACTGGCCACCGAGGTCGGCGAGCACGGGGTGCGCGTGGTCTGCGTACTGCCCGGCTTCGTCGTCACCGACGGTGCCACCGCCCACCTGAAACACCTGGCCGAGAAGCAGGGCATCACCAGCGAGGAGGTCACGCAGCAGATCGTGGACCACCTGAAGGTCCCCCTGGGCCGCCCCGGAGATCCCGAGGACGTCGCCGAGATGATCGCCTTCCTCGCCTCCGGCCGGGCGAAGTGGCTCACCGGAGCGCAGTTCCGCGTCGACGGCGGCATCATCCCGACCGTCTGAGCGACCACCGACACCACGAACAGGACACCCCCATGCCCCTCACCCTGACCTCTGTGATCATCGACGCCGCCGACATCGAGAAGGAGAGCTCCTTCTGGCATCGGCTGCTCGGCGGCTCCCTCACGCCCACACCGACCCACCACTTCGTTCAGGCGCCCGGTCTCCCGGTGATCGTCGTCCAGTCCGCCCCCGGACACCCCGCCCCGAACTGGCCGGACGGCACCTCCCAGCAGATGCATCTCGACTTCGGTGTCGACGACCTCGCAACCGCCGACCGCACGGCCACCGACGCCGGCGCCACCCGCCTGCGGCCCACCGACGAGGTCGATCCGGAAACCCGCACCGGCAGCCGCGTCTACGCCAGCCCGGCCGGGCACCCCTTCTGCCTGCGCTCGAACTGAGCCGTTCACCGCCCCCCGAGCCGCACTCACGCTGCTGCTGAACGCGGACGGAGCGAGGACCACGTGGGTGTCTACGACGGGTTGTAGGAGGGCTCGGAGGTCAGGCCCCTGGGACGGTGTCGGCTGCGGTGGAGCAGCCGACGCTGTCGGCGTGTCAGGGCGCCGCGTCGGCTGCAGCGAGCGGGAGCGACCCCGTCGGGGGGCCTCCTCCCCGGTGTTCACGACGAGCACCCTCACGTGAGCCGTCATCAGGGCCGGAGCCGCAGCCTCGTACCGCAGGACCGCACCGCCGGGCGCGGCCGGGCCTCCGCTCTCACCGGTCCGCGCCTGGTCGGGCAAGACCGTCGAGGATGACGTTCATCAGAGGCCGGGCCCTCGAGTCCCACTCGTCCTGGTCCAGTCGGCTGAGGTAGGCGATGAGCAGGAGGACCCCGTGGGCGTCCGCGTCCGCGCGGATGGAGCCTGCCGCTTTCCCGGCGTCCAGCAGGTGACCGAGGGCGTTCTCGATGGGGTTGTGGCTGTGGGCGACGAGGTCCTGCCATGCGGCCGCCTCGAGCGCTGCCAGGACGCCGCGCTTGATCTCGGCGTAGTCGATCACTCGGTCGAGCCAGTGCCGCAAGGCCTCGACGGGCTCGTGCTCCGCCAGCAGGGCGGAGGCGGCGGCCACGAGTTCTTCGACGTCGCGCCGGTAGACCTCGGCGAGGAGCGCTTCGCGGTTGGGGAAGTTCCGGTAGAGCGTTCCCTGTCCCACGCCCGCGCGCTTGGCGATCTCGTTGAGGTGGACGTGGCTGGACTCGGCGAGGGCCGCGCGGGCGGCCTCCAGGATGCGGGTCCGGTTCTGCGTCGCATCGGGACGGCGTGCTGGTGCACCCATAGGGCCTCTCCTGACGTTCCACCCACCACAAACGGACACGTGTCCGGTAGGGTGGGTCATCCAGCGGACACGTGTCCACTTTACTTGGAGGCCGCAGTGCTCTCTCTCCACGACAAGATCGTCGCCATCACCGGAGCCAGTGGCGGAATCGGCGAGGCCACGGCCCGTCTGCTCGCCCGGCGCGGTGCTGCGGTCGTCCTCGCGGCGCGCCGCGGTGAGCGCATCGACGCCATAGCGCGGGACATCCGGGAGGAGGGGGGTCGTGCCGCCACGTGCGTCGTCGACGTGACGCGGGCCGAGGACCTGCAGCGCCTGGTCTCCACCACCATCGACCGGTACGGCCGTCTCGACGTCCTGGTGAACAACGCCGGGGTCGCCCCGATCAGCCCCCTGGCCGACCTGGACACCGAGAGCTGGTCGGCCATGATCGATGTCAACCTCCGCGGCACGCTCAACGGCATCGCCGCCGTGCTCCCCGTCTTCCGCGACCAGGGGGCGGGCCACCTGGTCAGCATCATCTCCGTGGCCGGCCTGCACGGCACGTCCCCCTCGATGGCCGTCTACGCCGCGACCAAGAACGCGGTGCGCACCGTCCACGAGGGGCTGCGCACGGAGTCCACCGACGGGGTGGTACGCACGACGGCCGTCTCGCCGGGATACATCCGCACCGATCTCGCCGACTCCATGACCGACCCGCGCATCCGCGAGCGGACACGCACGACCATGGACGCGGTGGGGATCCCTCCCGAGGCGGTCGCCCGCGCGGTGGTCTTCGCCGTCGAGCAGCCCGGCGACGTCGAGATCGGCGAGATCAACGTCCGGCCCACCGTTCAGGCATGACATCTGCTGTCACCGGTCATGTGGGAGCGGAAGCGAAGCGGACGCGCGCGCACCCGGTGATGCCCGGCAGTCACCGTCCTGCGGTGACGGAGCGAAGGGTCCGCGGTCCCGGTCACCTCCGTGGGCCCGCGGGGCGCGCGTCGCGACCTCGTGGCGGACCGCATCGGCCGGCCTGCTGGAGAAGCTCCTGCCGAGCTTCCGCCGCCCGGCGGACCGACAGCCCTCGAAGCGGCCTACGAGCTCGCGGACGCCGCCAAGATGAACGAGATCCGCGCCCGCGTCGAGCGGATCGTCACCGAGGCGGACACAGCGGAGAAGCTCACCCCCTGGTACCGGTACGCGTGCAAGCGCCCCACCTCGGCCTCGCGCGCGTAGCGGCGATGGAGGAGGCGGCGGCCGCCGGCGACCCCGGCACGGTCCGCACGTGACCGCTGCCGGTGCCCGTATCAGGGGCCCCGGGCAGCCGCTTCGCCTTCGTGGTGGGTCGCTCTTCACGGTGCTGCCGTGGTGGCGAAGGCGGTGCGTCCCGCTCCGCCACCACGTCCGTCAGCGCCGGAGCGTCAGGCGGCCGTTGGCTGCGGGGCGGGACGGGCGAGGCGTCCGGTGCGGGCCAGGGCCCCGACCGCGGCGGCGCATCCGGCGCCGGTCGCCGCCAGGGTGACCCACACCAGCCAGTTCGCCCCGCGCGCATGGGCGTAGTCCCACAGGGCCCCGCACACCAGGTTGCCCAGGGTGATCCCCAGGCCGGAGACGGTGTGGTAGAGGCCGTAGTGGGTGGCGACCAGCTTGTTGCCGGACAGGGCGACGACGGTGTCCATCTCGAACGGGTAGACCACCGCCCCGGCAGCGGCCAGGACCGCGACCGTCACCACCAGCGCCCCCAGCACCGCCGGCACGGACGAGGCGGGGGCCAGGGTGAGGGGGAGAAAGGCCGTACCCATGGCACCCAGCCCGACGACCAAGGCCTGATGGGGAGAGAAGCGCTGCTTGGCCCAGCCGGTGAGCCGCAATTGCCCGGCCACCGCCACGGCGGCGGAGACGACGAACAGCGCGCTGGTCACCTTCGGGCCGTCGGCGCCCAGCGCCGCGTCAGCGGCCAGCGGCAGGGCGAGGTAGACCTGGAAGGTCAGCACGTACGAACCGATCATCGCTGCCGAGAACAGCAGGAACGGCCGGTTCGCGGCAACCGTCCGCCACAGGGCCCACACGCCTGCCGTCTCCCCGGCACTCGCTCCGGTACCGGCGCCGCGCCGCTGCGGAAGGGTGCGTGCCTGCAGCACACTGAGTACGGCGAAGACGGCCGCCGCGACCGTGCACACCAGGCGGAAGTCGGCGGCCAGCAGTGCCAGCCCGACCAGGGGGCCCAGCAGCATTCCGGCCTGGTAGTAGACGTTGAACGTGGCGAACGCGTCCACCCGCCGCTCACCGGCCTCGGTCGCGAGGTAGGCGCGTACGGACGGGTTGAACAAGGCACCGGCGAAACCGGTCGCCGCCGACGCCGCGATGAGCGCGGGCAGCGAGTCCACCCAGCCCAGCAGCGCGAACCCCAGCGTCCGCACCACGCAACCGGCCAGGATGGGCGCCTTGTAACCGAACCGGTCGGCGATCGTGCCGCCGATCAGGAACATCCCCTGCTGAGAGAGGTTACGCACCCCCAGCACCAGCCCGACCGTCCACGCGGCCAGCCCCAGGTCATCCGACAGGTGCGCGGCCAGGTAGGGCATGAGCATGTAGAACGCCAGGTTGATGGCGAACTGGTTGACCATCAGAAGCCGTGCCGGCGCCGGGAAGGAGCGGGTCTGGGCAAGGAGCTTCATCGGCCGGCCCCCGCCATCTGCCCGGCCAGGCTCTCGCCCGCAGCCGCGGGCCGCTCCACGCTCCGGCAGCGGGTCCAGCAGGTGACGACCGCCTCGGACGCCCGTCCGATCTCCCCCGGGTCGTCGGCCGGCACATGCCCCAGCAGCCGGTGCCGACGGCACCAGTCGTCATCGAAGACGGTCTGGACGTAGCGGTGCGGGCCGTCGGGGAAGACGGCCGCGATCCGCTCCTCGGCCGGCGAGGTACGCGCCACCCACCGCGCCACGAGCGCGACCGCGCCGACACTCCACCCACCGGTGGCGTACCGGGTCCGCGCCAGCGCACGCGCCGCCCACACGGCCTCCGGCGCGGCCACCCAGTGCACCTCGTCGAACAGGTCGTAGGCGACGTTGCCGGGGTAGATACTCGATCCCAGCCCCCGCATCAGCCGGGTCCCGGCGGGTTGCCCGAAGATCGTGGACGCGCAGGTGTCCACTCCCACCACGCGCAGGCCGGGGAAGAACGAGCGCAGCACCCGGCCGATGCCGGCGGAGTGCCCGCCGGTGCCCACCGACACCACCAGCGTGTCGATCCGGCCCAGCTGCGCGACCAGCTCATGGGCCAACGGGGCGTAGGCGACCACGTTGTCGGGGTTGTGGTACTGGTCCGGGCACCACGCGGCCGGGTGTTCGGCCAGCAGCTCCGCCACCCGCTCGCGCCGGGCCTGCTGCCAGCCCCCTTCCGGGTGCGGCTCGCCCACGAGGTGGACCTCGGCGCCGTAAGCCCGCAGCAGCCCGGCGACCTGAGGCTCCATCCCCGGATCGGTGACCACCGACACGGGATGCCCGAACACCACACCGGCCAGCGCCAGTCCGAGCCCGAGGGTGCCGGAGGTGGACTCCACGATCCGCGCGCCCGGCAGCAACTGCCCGCGCTCGCGGGCCGCGCGCACCATGTACAGCGCGGTGCGGTCCTTGATCCCGCCCGGGTTGTGGCCCTCCAGCTTGGCCCAGAAGCCCCGGCCTGCGGCGGTGAACGGCTCCCCCACCCACAGCACCGGTGTGTCCCCCACCAGCGCGGCGGGCGACGGCGCCGACCGCGCACCGGCGGCCAGCAGCTGAGCAGGAGAGGAGACAGCAGAAACGGCAGAAGACAGATGAGTCATGACGGCTCTCCCACCACCCTCCGCGCCACGGCATGCGCCGGCGCGGCAGGACGGTGTACAGGATCGAGTGACAGCGGGAACACGCGCCGAGCGGCCCCGCCCGCACGGAAAGCCTCCGCGCGGGCCGAGCGGCCACCCCGTCAGTTCCGCCACACCTGCAGCGCCGCCCGTACCCGGCCCGGGCCGGGTACCCCTGCCGCCGCGGACGGCGGGCCGCGCACCGCCCCCGGTCGTTCGTCCGCCCCACCCCCCTGCGCGGCCGGTGGCGGCAGCGGTACCGTGCCCGGCTCCGCCTGGGTCACGGCGGGCTCGTCCACCCCCACGCACGCCTGCATTCCACCGTGATGCTGCTCGCACGATCCGTCCCCCGTGGCCACGTGAGCCGCGCCCGCGGAGGGCGGCGACGCACCGGCCCCCAGGACCGCCAGCGCGTCGACGCGCCCCGTGTCCGAGGACAACGGGCCATGAGCGCAGCCCACCAGATGAACCACCACCGCGAGCACCACCCACCACGACCAGGCCGGAGCCCGTCGGTGAGGTACCGCAGCGATCATCACTCGCTCAAAGTAGCCGAACGGCTACGTAAAGTTCTTGTCAAGGGGCATCCCCTCCGGCCGGGCCGGAGGCGGGCCCCGGTCGCCCGGCCACACGCCACCGGGCCCCCGCGCGTCCGTCAGGACGTCCCCGGAGGCCCGGCCCTGCCCGGGGCAGGGTGGAGGCAGGCGCATCAGCCGCTGGTGGTCCAGTTGTGCCAGGTGCCGTTGTAGTGGCAGTTCTGGTAGTAGCGGTAGCCCTTCTTGATCACGTAGACGATGACGCAACGACGAGGTGAGCCGGTGCCGTTGTCCCCCACCATGTCGTCGGCACGGCCGTTGCCCGGCATCTCCTTCCAGCCCCCGGCGTTCTTCCAGGTGTGCCAGATGTGGCGGTTCGGCGCGATCACGAAGACCTCGTCGGTCCGTCCGTCCCGGTTCCAGTCGATGTAACCGGCCTTCAGGTCCGTGCCGCACCTGTAGTGGCCCCGGTAGCCCCAGGCCTTGACCGGACACGACTTCCGGGCTGCGGTGGGCGGGCCGGTGGTGGACGACGCGGCCGGCAGCGCCGCGCCCGCCAGTACCGTCAGGGCCGCCGTGGCGACGAGGAGCGTCCTGGTGACGATGTTCATGGCTTCTCTCCCCTTCCCGCTCAGCAGACCACGGTCCGGTCGTACCGGCCGCCGACCGTCCGGAAGAGCCAGCCGGACCCGTTGGGCATGGACCTGCACCCGCTGTCCGACCAGTTCTTCACGATCACCTTGACGCGCATGGTCTTGCCGCAGAAGTTGCGGAGGTGGACCCGGACTCCCCCGTCGGGGTTGTTCGTGACACTCGTGCGTTCGATGCAGGCGGGCGCGGTGCCGGCGGCGGTGATCTGCCCGGCCCTGCGGTCGTGTCCGGTGTCGGCCCGGCCGTCGGCCGTGGCTCCGCCGACGAGGCCCAGGGTGAGGGCGGCCGCCGCGGCTGACGTGGCGAGGGCCGATGTGATCCTGTGCATGACTTCTCCTTCTCCGTCGTGACCGGCGGACGGTGCGAGCGGTGGAACGGGCCGCACCGTCCGGCGTGGCCCTACCGAGATTGCTGGCCAATCTCGAAGGGGGCCAGGGGTGTCGGGGCGGTTGGGACACCGTGGGACGTCCCCCGTGCCGACCTGCGAAGACGTGGGACGGGATGCCGGGTCGCCGGGACGCCGGACCGCTCGGCGGGGTGGCCGACAAGGTGCGGGCGGGGGGCGGGGCCAGTGACCAGGAGCCCGCGCCGGGGTTGACCACGGTCGGAACATGGAGAAGGTGAGGGCTCTGGAGCCCTGATGCTTGACGGAGCGAGCCATGCCGCGTTGGAAGGAACTGCCGGATCCGCTGGACCGGAGCGTCCGTCAGCTGGTCGTCCAGCTGAGGAGAATGAAGGACCGCAGCGGGCTGAGCCTCACCTCGCTCGCGGCCAGGACGGGGTACAGCCGGTCGTCGTGGGAGCGTTGCCTGAACGGAAAGGCGCTGCCCCCACGTCACGCGGTGGAGGAACTGGCACGGATCACGGAGACGGAACCGACCCGGCTGCTGGTCCTGCACGCGGTGGCCGAACAGGCGTGGCAGCAGCGGGCCGTGCCGTCGCAGTCGGCCGCCGTGAAAAGCGAGAAGGGCGAGGAGGACGAGGAGCGGCAGGGCGCCGCCGTCCCGGCGGTGCCGCCTCACGAGGAGCCTGCCTCGGCGCGCGGCGGGCGCCGACCGGGAGTCTCCTGGCCCGTCTTCGCCGTCACCGTCACCGTCGCCGCGGTGCTCGGGCTGGGGGCCGGGCTGCTGGCGAGCGGAACGCCGCCCGACGACCGCGACGCCGGCAGAGCGGGTACGGCGTCCGGCGCACCGCCCGTACCGTCCGGTTCCTCCGCCCGGGCCGCGCCCGTCACGCACCGGCCGGCGGCTTACGTGTACGTACCGGGCACGTCCTATCCCTGCGCGGTGCACCGGTCAGGCGGCCCGGACAAGGGCGCCCTGGTCGCCGGTTACAGCACCACCCGCACCGCAGTCCTCGCCGGACCGGGCTGGGACGTGGTGGAGGCCCAGTGCCTGCTGAGGCACCACAGGACGGACCCGGGCCTCGTCGACGGGGTGTACGGCCAGCAGACCATCGCGGCGGTCGTGCGGCTGCAGAAGAGGGCGGGGCTGCCGGCCGACGGCATCGTGGGCCCCCACACCTGGCAGGTGCTGCGCGAATGACCACCCCCGCACCCGAATGCGCGGCCCTGGCCGAGGGGCTGCGCGCGGTACGGGCCCGCACGGGCCTGAGCCTGGCGGCCCTGGCCGGGCGCACGCCGTACAGCAAGTCCTCCTGGGAGCGCTACCTCAACGGCAAGCTGCCCGTTCCCAGGCAGGCCGTCGAGACGCTCTGCGTCCTGGCGGGTGAGCATCCCGGGCGGCTGCTCGCGCTCTGGGAGCTGGCCGACGCCGAGTGGAGCGGACGCGCCCGCTCCACCGCCCGGCCACCGGCCTCCCCGGGGCCGGCTGCGCCGGACGCCGGGCGGACGACCGCCCCCACCCGGCCGGCCCTGCGGCGGCGCCTGCCGGCCCTGGGCGCCGGAGCCGCTGTGGCGGCCGCCGCGATGACGGCAGCCCTGTGGCTGCCGACCCACATCGTCGGCGATCCGGGGACGCCGGGCTCCGCGGCACTGGATCCGGCCCCCGGCTGCCGGGGCAGCGCATGCGACGGCGAGGACCCGGCGCGGATGTTCTGCGGGCTGCCCGGCCGTGCCGACGTGCTCGGGCCGCTCCACCGCACCCGTACCGGCGCACAGATGGAGCTCCGGTACAGCCCGGTGTGCGCCGCGGCGTGGGGGCGGGTCTGGCACACGAGGGTCGGGGACACCGTCGAGGTCTCGGTGCCCGGCGCACCGCCGCGCCGTGTCGTCATCCGGACCACGGCCGACACGAGGGCGTACCGCTTCACCCCGATGCTCGGCGGAGACCACCGGGCCGGTCTGCGGCTCTGCTTTCTGCCCGCCGGCGGCGCGGCCCGCGAGTGCTACCGCCCCTGAGGGGGGCGACCCGGGTGCGCCGGACCCGCCACAGAGGTCGTCGCGGCGCCATCCGAACCGCCGTCGCTGACCTCCTGCCCGCGCACACGGCCGCTGATCCGGAACGGTCTGCGGCCACCCTTGTTGCCCTTGGCCTCGCCGCCCTCAGCCCGTCGTCAGTCACCTCACGCCGGAGCTCCCCCGCGGCGAGGGTCTGCACCGTGAACGTCACGGTGGACAGCAGTTCCCCGGTGCTGCGGACACCGCTGTCGGCGATTCTTCCGAGCCGGCACAAGGGCGCGGCTCGTCCGGTGCGGCACGCGTCGACGCAGGTTCGAGTCAGCCGTCAGCCGCTGGAGGAGATGCCGCCGTCGCGGGCGTCGAGCAGCTCGTCCCAGTGCTCGGCCGCCCATCGGCACGCGGCGGCCATCGGCTCCAGCAGGCTGCGGCCCAGCGGTGTCAGCGCGTACTCCACCCGCAGTTTCGGGTCGGCGTGAACGGTGCGTGAGACGAACCCGTTCCGCTCCAAGCCGCGCAGGGACTGGGTGAGCGCCTTCGGGGTGACGCGACTCAGTGGGACGCGGAGCTCGGAGTATCTGCGCGGGCCGTCGTCCAGGCAACGGAGGACCATGGATGCCCACTTGTCACCGAAGCGGAAGGGCAGCAGCGAGGACGGGCACAGCTCGTCGAACAAGTCGGCCGGCAGCGGTGGCCGTGGGGTCATCGAGGGTCTCCCGTCTCAGGTCTTGGTATCCAGACGGTTACCGACCTTCTGGATATCTTCCGGAGCGTCGACTCCACGGGAGGTATTCCGCCGATGGGCGGGACCGTGGTGGTCGGGGCGGGCGGCTGCCACGCCGAGCCTCATCGTCCTCCCCCGGCCGGAAGGCGGTCGGCTTGCCGCACCTCGATACGACGTCGGATATGCGGTAATAGGCGTCGAATGAACACCATCATTTCGACCTGTATAGGTAAGGCAGGGCATTATGCGTGCAGCTCGCTTCCATGAATACGGCGGAGCGGAGAGCCTGGTGATCGAGCAGGCCCCCGACCCCCACCCCGGACCCGGTGAGATCCGAGCCCGCGTCGCGGCGGCCAGCGTCAATCCCATCGACTGGAAGCTGCGCGCCGGCACCCTGCACCAGCTGATTCCCCTGGAGCTACCCGCCATCCCCGGGCGCGACGCCGCCGGCGTGGTCGACGAAATCGGTGACGGAGTGCAGGGGGTGAGCATCGGCGACCGCGTCTTCGGGCTGGGCGGTGTCACCGGCGCGACCGCGGAACTGGTCGTCCTCTCCGCCTGGGCCCACGCCCCCGACACGTGGAACGACGAGCAGGCCGCGGGCGCCGGCCTCGCGTCCGTGACCGCGATGCGTGGCCTGAACGCGCTCGGCTCCCTCGCGGGACGCACCCTTCTCGTCGAGGGAGCGTCCGGAGGCGTGGGCAGCGCGGCAGTCGAGATCGCTGTGGCACAAGGTGCCACCGTGATCGGGACAGCCAGCGAACGCAACCACGAGTTCCTCACCTCTCTCGGTGCCGTCCCCACCACCTACGGCCCCGGCCTCGCGCAGCGCCTCTCCCCTCTCGCTCCGCACGGCGTCGACATCGCGCTCGACACCGCGGCCTCCGGATCCCTGGAGGACCTCGTCGCGATCACCGGCGACCCGACCCGCGTCGCGACGGTCGCCGACCACGCAGGCGGGCAGCGCCTGGGCACGCATGTGGTCAACGCGGAGAACGACTCGACCCTCCTGTCCGAGGCCGCGGAACTGGGCCGGCAAGGCCGCTACACACCCCGTATCGACCGGACGTACCCCCTGGAGCGGATCGCCGACGCCCACGCGCAGGCCGAGCGCGGACGCACCCGCGGAAAGATCGTGATCTCCCTCTGAAGCGGGCCTTGCCGGTCAGCGCGAGCATCGGTGTCCAGGCCGGCAGGGCGAGAGCGATCTGCACGATCTCACGCCGCCGGGAACCGGCTGCGCGCGGACGGCTTCGAGGCCCGCGACGAGGACGTGGCCCGGCTTTCCCCGTTCGTGCGCCACCACATCACCGTGCTGGGCCGGTACTCCTCTCACCTCCCGGCCCTGACCGGCGGAAAGCGGCCCCTCCGTGCCCCGGGCGCTGTCGACGAGTAGCGAGACGCGGCAGGCGCGTCCGGCCGCGCCCGCCGCTCGCACCGGGGAACTCCATGCGTTGGCCGCCCGGATGCGGACGGCTCGGGCGCGGACCGGCTTCTTGTGCCTCGACTTCGCCATCAGCATCAGCGGGGAGGCGCCCTGCTCGCCGAGGTGGGTCAGGGCGCGATGACGGTACCCGAGCAGGTCCCATCCAGGGCCAGGCATAAGAGGAAGAGCAGGGAGGCGACGACGGTGGCTACCTCGAGGACGCCGGAGCGCCCCGGGGGGACACCGTCGCTGGCCGGCGCGAGATGGCGCCGATCTGCCAGGTGGCGGAGTACAGCAGCAGTGCGACCGTGAACGAAGCGCCCGCTCTCTTGGCGGCTCCGGTCAACACGCCTTCGGCGAGGCTCCCCCACGGAGCTTGGACCGTCTTGGAGGGATAGGTGGTCTCGCTCGCGCCGTCGCCCAGGTCGACGGTGGTCGGTCGGCTGTAGTCCACTTCGGTCACATAGCGGTAGGCGTTGAAGTCGTCACGGCTGTTGACGGCGCCGCCCAGCACGGGTGCCGCAACCAGCAGAGTCACCACGCTCCACCGCATGACGGGACCCAGGCGGGCGACGGTGTCGGTGTCGACGTGGGTGCGCAGACGGTCCCGACGCCGCCAAAGATGCCGGCCGACGGCCGCCAGGCCGAAGGCGGTGCTCGCGTACTGCAGCAGCCGGGCGGCCGTCAGGCCTCCCGGCGCGGAGGCGCGCAGCGACTGCACATGGGTGACCAGGAAGCCGTCGCCGTGGGTGAAGGAGTCCCACGCGAGGTGGGAGGCGATACCGATCAGGGCGGAGACCAGTAGCCACAGGGTGTAGCGGGCCTTGGCCGGCAGGCCGGTCGTCCGCTCGGGTTCCGGAAGGCGGAGGCCGGATGGGAGCAGTGCTGTGATCGGCGCACGCAGCATCCGGTAGGCGGCGACCAGGCCGATGGCAAGCGGCAGACCGACCATCGGACCCACACCGAGCGAGTGGGTCTGCGTGGCGTTGAGGAGCGGCCCGTACCAGTCCTGGGGGCCGGTTTCGGACACGCCGAGGGCGTCCAGGAAGTACGGGACGTCGGGTGCCGTGGCACCCGCGACCAGAGCCGCCGGAACGAAGGGCCGACGCATCAGCGGCAGCACTGCTGCGGCGTGGGACAAGGTGAACGGCAACTCGATGCTCTTCTCTGCTCGGAAGGGACCGGGCGGGGGTCACTGCACGTCACGCTGCGGGCGCCCTTTCGCCGGGGCGCCCGAGATCGCACGGCCGGCCCGGACAACACTCCCGGATAGAACCTCAGACAGAGTATTCATCTCAACGGACTATGGCAACGTGCTCGGGGCACGGGATGCTGCCGGCGTAGGAGCCGTCAGAGAAGACGCGTGGTCGGCACGGCAAAGCCGGCCGCCCGTCGGCGGGCGGCCGGCCGGAAAGTGAAGTCGGGGTCAGTGTCTGCGGCGCACTGCCTGGAGGAACGCGGTGAGCGCGGCCACGACCGACAGCAGGAGAAGGGTGCCGAGGACGGGCCAGGGACTGCTCCAGGCAGTCGCGTAGGAGTAGGCGACCAGCGGCGGAGAGGCCGCGGCCATCGCGCCCATCTCACGCAGACCCGAGGAACGCGCGCGCACGGCGAGGACGGCCCCCGTGAAGGCGAGGACCAGCATCGGCCAGGCGCCGTAGTCCGTGGTCACACCGAAAGCCCCTGTATAGGTCCCTGCATTCACGACGACGACGGGAAACCACCCCGCGGCAGCCATGGCTCCGGCCGCCGCCGACAGCCGCCTGTCACCGCGGCGATCCGGAGGGCAGGCGAGGACGACGGCGACGGTCAGCAACGCCGCGGCCGGAGCAACGGCCCCATCGTCGTACACGCGAGCGCCGGCGGCCCACTGCACGGCCGTCCCCAGCAGCCCGCACACCGCCATCCCCGCACCCGGGCCCCACCGGCCGGCCAAGGCGATGACCGCGCCGACGCACACCAGCAGTGAGAGCAGCATGTACAGGCTCCACGCACCATCCACGGTGGAGAGCTGTACCCATACCGGGGCCGGCGAGAGGACAAGCCCGGCGTACCAGCGCGTCAGATGCAGCCCGCTGTCCACCGCACCAGCCGCCAGGGCGAACGGGGCAGCCAGGGCGAAGAAACGCCCCGCAGGTGACGCCGAGTCGAGCCCCAGCCGAACCCGCAGGGCGTGCGCGACCAGATCGGCGTCCGCCCGCAGCCGGGCCGGACGCGGCATGTCCGCCGCCATCTCCCGGTGCACGTCGATGATTTCCTGCCCGTGAGCAGCCCGGTATGCAGCCGGATACAGACGGACAAGGCGATCGCTCACGCCGACGCCGCCGCGCCGTCGGCCAGACGCCGCCTGACCTCCCGGGCGGTCGCGGCCAGCCGCTCCGCCTCCGCCTGCAGCCGTTCCCGCCCGGCGGGAGCAAGAGCGAAGATACGACGAGCCCGGCCGCCCACCACCTCCTCACGTTCCACCTGGATCAAGCCCTCCGACAGCAGCCTGTCCAGCGCCCCGTAGAGCGCCCCGGTACGCGGCGCCACTCGGCCGTCGGTGATGGTCTTGACCTCCTGGGCGATGGCATACCCGTGCCGAGGGGCATTCGCCAGCGCCGTCAACAGCAGCAAGGCCAGCTCCTGCATTCCTCGTTCGCTCATACCGACAGAGTATTCCGCCCGACGGACCTTCGGCGGACAGCACCTGCGGCACCCGCAGATGCCCGGCCTGCCGCCGCCGAGGCACTGACCCGGGCCGTATGCTCCAGGCACCCGGACGCGACGGCCCCGTCCGGGCGCCTCCTGACAGGCCCGACCACCGTGCCGGAGCGGTTCCCGGGTTTGCGCGCCCGTGGGCAGCAGCCTCCAGTGCGCGGTCCCCACCCCCACCGACCCTGAGTCAGCCGCGGTCTGCACGCCGGCGCCCACCAGTCGGCACCCGCGCCCTGTCGACTGCCGGCGGCCGACCTTCGACCCGAAACCCCCTGACGGGTTGCTTGTCGCCTCCTTCGCCGCTCGTCGGAGGCACCCCAACCGGCCACCACGGCGCAGAGTGGTGGTCTGCCCTGACGGCGGTCGGGTTCGGGTTCGGGTTCGTCCGGCGATACCGGCGGAAGTGGTCCGCCCGAACCTGGCGCGTTCCTGCGGGGTGAGCACGCGCTACGCCGGTCCCGTCGGGTCAGTCCGGTGCCCCACGAACCGGAGCCGCCTTGCGCGGCGGTCACCGCACCGGTGGGGCCGGTCCCCCGTGATCGCGAAGGGCGGCGTCGCTCACCGCGGCGTGGGGTCGGCAACGCCTATGGTGAGCCGGTGACCACTGCGCCGACCCCACGGGACCATACCGAGACCGGGCAGGCTCCCAGCCCTGGACGGGCGGACTACGCGGGCGCGGTCTACGGATCCCTGCTGGCCGCCTCCGTCGTGGCCACCGCCGGCGCGGCCGGCGACTTCTCCCGTGTCCAGCTGATCGTGCTGCTCCTGGTCACCGGCATGGTCTTCTGGGCGGCGCACGTCTACGCGCACCTGGCCGGGGAAAGGATCTCCGCCCGGCCGATCGACCGCCGGCAGGCCGGGCGCGTGGCCCGGCGAGAGTGGTCGATCGTCGAGGCGGCGGTACTGCCTGCGGCCGCAGTGGCGATCAGCCCGGTCCTCGGTCTGGATCTGGCGGGCACGGTCTGGCTCGCGCTGAGCACCGCCATCGCCCAGCAGGTCGTCTGGGCGGCCCTCGGCGCGATCCGTGCCGGCGCCCCCCGTCGGATGGTGATCGGTGAGGGCATCGCCAACCTGCTGCTGGCCCTGGTCATCGTGGCCGCCAAAGTCGCGCTGGGCCACTGAGCTCCCCTGGCGTGGCCGCCCCCGGCGCGAGGTCGTCACCGAGGGCCTGCGTCCACCCGGTGGGGTGCCGGTCCGGTCGTCGGGGTGGGATCTGCTGCCGGGGCCAGGTGGTCTTGCCGGTCGGCGAGTGGCGCACGCCCCGTGCCTGAGCCGGTGGGGCGAGGACGAGCAGCCCTCGGCCTCCCTCGCCGGTGGTGCGGGCGTGCCGCAGACGGGGAGAGGTGGCACTGGCGTCGCTGACTTCGCGGGTCAGCTCGTCCTGGGGGGTCAGGCGCGGTTTCAGGGGTGGCCGGCCGTAGCGGACCGCGCGGGTGACCAGTTCGCTGACGACGAGCGCGACGGTGTCGGTGAGGTCCTCCCCCAGTGCCCAGGCGGCGAGTTGCCCGGTGGCGTGTTGCCGGCTCTCCACGGCGGCGGCCGGCTCGTTCGGCAGCGCCCAGACGGCGACGCGCTCGCGTGCTCCACGACGATTCACGAACCGTCGGGAGTCGCGTCGGATGCGATGGGCTGCGGTTGGCCCACCAGTACAGCGATGGACGCCAAGCCGATGATCTTGGACTTGCCGTAGGAAATCCGCAGGTCGATGCCTCACCGAGTAGGCATGCGCAGGCCCCTGCCTGGGCTGGGGCGGGGGGATGGGAAACTGGCGGGTATGGATGTCCGTCGGAGGAACAACGTCGCCGTCATCCCCGGCAGCCGACCGGTGACTCCGGAGGCGACCGGGCACTGCCCGCAGCTGAGCGTCCCGCAGGCCACCGCGCGGGCGATCGCCGACTTCCTCGGAACGGCCTCATGATGTGCCGCACCGCCCAGGAGCCCGAGCCGGGTGACAAGCACGACGCGGACGTCACGGACGCGGTGTTCACATCGCTGCTGGAGGACAGCGCGGAGGAGCTGTACGAACAGGCTCCCTGCGGGTACCTGTCGACGCTGATGGACGGCACCATCGCGAAGATCAACACCACGCTGCTGGACTGGCTGGGCCTGGACCGCTCCCGGGTTGTGGGGCGGATGCGGTTCGCCGACCTGCTCAGCGTGGGCGGCAAGCTTTACCACGAGACGCACTTCGCGCCGCTGTTGCAGATGCAGGGCGAGGTCAGCGGCATCGCCATGGACATCAAGACGGCCGGCGGCCGGCGGATGCCGGTGCTGGTCACTTCGAAGGTGAAGACCACCCAGGACGGCGAGCCGCTACTGATCCGCACCACCGTCTTCGACGCCCGCGACCGCCGGGCCTACGAGACGGAGCTGCTGCGCGGCCGCCAGGCCGCCGAGGAAGCACGCAGACGGTCCGAGGCCGACCGTGCCCGGCTCCAGGAAGCGCTCGCCGTTCTCCAGCAGAGCCTGCTGCCCGCCGAGCTGCCGGTGGTGCCGGGCCTGGAAGCCGGTTCCTACTACCACACGGCCTCCCCGGACCTGCTGGGCGGAGACTTCTACGACCTGTTCCCCGTGGACGGCGGCCGTTGGGCGTTCTTCCTCGGGGACGTGTGCGGCAAGGGCCCACAGGCCGCCGCAGTCACCTCCCTGACCCGCTACACCCTGCGCGCCGCGGCCCTGCACGACGCCGACCCCGTCACCGTACTGACCACGTTGAACACGGTGCTGTACGAGCGATACCAAAGCGGCGAAGGCCGCTACTGCACCACCATATTCGGCGTCCTCGAACCCCAGGACGGACGCGTCGGCGTGCACCTGGCCTCCGGCGGACACCCCTCCGCGCTGATTCAGCGCGCGGACGGCAGCGCCGACTTCCTCCCCACGCCCGGCGGCCTTCTTGTCGGCGTCCTGCCTCAAGCCCCGTTCGTCGCCAACCGCACCGATCTGCTGCCGGGCGACACCCTGCTCCTGTACACCGACGGCCTGACCGAGGCCCGCATCGGGCCAGAGCGCGCACTGTACGGCGAGGACGCCCTGCGCGCCTTCACCGCCGGGCAGCCGCCGGCCGGCCCGCAGGCACTGATCACCGCCCTGAGCGGGCTGCTGGCCTCCTTCGGCGAGGGCCTGGACGACGACACCGCGCTGCTCGCTCTCGGCGTGCCCGCCCCGATCCTCACTGCGAACGAAGACATGACATGAGCCCACTGACGATCACCACCCGATACGTCGCCATCGGTCCCGTACTGGAGATCACCGGTGACCTCGATCACTACACGGCACCTGAACTGCGCACGGCCGTGGAGAGCCTCACCCTTGCCGCGGGGCAACTGCTGGTCCTGGACCTGGCTCGTCTGGACTTCTGCGACTCCAGCGGCATCAGCGCGCTGATCTCCGCCCGCAACCTGGCGACCGAACAAGGCGCCGGCATAGCCCTGGCCGCTGTCCCCGCCAACACCGCCCGCATCCTCGGCATCGTCGGCCTGGACCGGGTCTTCCCCATCCATGACGACGTCGCGGCAGTCACCGCCGCCGGTTCCTCCGATCCGAGCCGGCGTAAGAAGATCGTCTGACGACAGGCAGGCGGCGCGTCCGACAAACCCGTGTCATCGGCCCTGTTCTCCCGGAGCTGCCGCGCAGTGACAAGTAACTCAGGGTGCCGTGAGGGCTTTGGCTTCCGGTGTCGGCAGGCGGTACGGCCGTGGCCCAGTCATCAACGCGCGGGCGGCCGACCCGGGGGCGGACGCCCAGCTCGCTGAGCCGCCGTCGCTGTTCCGCCCCGAGGGCCGTGAGGCGGCTCCAGGGCGCCCCGGGTCGCGCGGTGGTGGTGTGGGGGATCTGTCTGTCAGGTGTGAGATGTGGTGGGCAGGGCTGAGGGGTGCACTCCGGCCAGTTCCACGATGCGGTGCGCTGGTACGCCGGCGGCCAGGGCCTTGTGCAGCAGGGCGTCGCGTCCCTCCTCGCTGTCACGGTAGGAGAGCAGTTCCTGTTCGACGGCCGCCACCTGGTCGGTGGCGCCGGCCCGGCGTACCCGGTCCAGCTCCTCCTCGGTCAGGGGCACGGGCAGTCGTTCGGCCTCACCGGGGATCATTCCGGTCTGTTCGGGCGGCACGACGCGCAGCGCCGGAGAGGTGGCGTCGGTCCGGTGGGCATCGAGCCAGGCCCGTACGGCCGGTGTCTGCAGGCACTCCAGCTCTCCGGCGACGGAGACGGGAGCGCCCTGCCAGCCTGAGCCGGGGGCGTCGTCGGCGAGGTAGAGGTAGGCGTCGTCGGTCATGGTGAATCACTTTCCAAGGTCTGTCGTGGCATCGTTGTGCCGCCACCTACCCGTTCCCACCTCGCTGTACCGATTCCGGTGTGCAGCGATCCACTGTTCGGGTCGTGTGCGACGGACCTCGCCTTTGCCCGGCGCCGTTGCGGACCAGCGGCGTCTGCCGCAAGAGACGGAGACGGGTGCCCGCTCCCCCGAACCCCTTGCTGGCCGCAGTCCGTCAGATGCGCAAGCCCCGGCTGCGTGCGGTCCGGTCGCCCACGTCACCAACCGGGTGTTCCTGTAGGGCGTGGGGGCACAGGTTCTCCATGCTTTCGTTTTCCTTACGAGCGGGTCCGAGCGTGGCGGTGTCGGTCACGAGCTTCGTTGTCGCGCTGATCGTGGTCGTGGGTGTGTGGCAGTGGACGCGTAACCGCCACTGAGCACCACCTGCGTCACGCCCGCAGAGGGCCGCACGGACCCGCTGCGGTCCGCGACCTACCGAGTTGGGCGCATCGGAAGCGTGGTGCAAAGCTTGACGTGCAGTCACTCAAAAAGGAAAAAAATCTCTGTCTGTCACAAAAGCGACGTGCAGAATGATGCCCAGGAGGGCCGGACTCGACCTGCTCGGTATGGCGGGACCTTTGCGCGCCTGAGAGGCTGACAGACGGGCATACAGTCGTTTCTTGCTTCCCTCGGGAGGGGGAAGGCGACCGAGAGGCTGGGATCGGCTCCGGTGGCCGAGCGACCAAACCGGCCCATCGGCTCTCGAGTGACTGCTGACGGGGAGGTCGGCCATCCGCTGTTGCGGCACACTCGCCGGCGAGAGCCGAACCCGGATGCCCCCAACTGTCACCCGTGCGCGAGACTGCAAGGGCGCCCAGCGTGGCGGCTCCCGCCAACCCAGCAGCAGACTCCGGACTGCGGGGTCGGTGCCAACTGTGCCAACCGTCTCGCGGTGCGCCATGAGACGTTCGTCCAACGCGGCGTGGTGGTCATCGAGCAGAACACGCAACAGTCGCTGGTCAGTCGTCAACACCTCGGCGTGCGGCGCCTTCTGTGCCGCGACCATGCCATCTCGGGTCGCGGTGTCGGCGTCGATGCTGTGGGCATGCGCGCTGACGCCGATGATGCGCCGGAACCACATGGCGAAGCGCACAGCCCCCACTGCAGAGCGCTGATCAAGTGCAACGACCGTAGGGGACCAGGCATGTCAGCGGCGCACAGGGGCGAGGCGGACCGTGTGACGAGCCGAGACGTCCGAGACGCAAGACCGGTGAGACACGCGGACAGCAACTGGTCCGGCTTCAACAGGCAGGGCGTCATTACGGCGTAATACTCTCCTTTACTAGCGCGTCAATCCTGAATCTGACCTTGAGTGTTAGTAAGGTATCCACCATGACTTCTCCCTCCCCCGGCGGCGACCGCGAGAAGGTCGTCTCCAAGATCCCTGCGTCGCTGCAGCTGGACCTCAAGATCAGGACCGCCCAGCACGGGATCGACATCCAGCACGCAGTCGAGGCCGGTATCGAGGCATGGCGTGGCCTCGGTTCCAACCTCTCCCCCATCGATACCTCCGGCGCCAAGTCCTTTTCCACCTTCCTCCCGGAAGGCCAGTGGGACGGCTTCCGCGCTGACTGCTCTTCCCGCGGTGTATCCCTCATCCAAGGACTGGCACAGTCCATCCAGATGTGGCTCGAGACCAACCCCGCCCCCACCGTCGTGCGTCCTGAGCACCCGCGACGGATCGTCGTCTGCAACCAGAAAGGCGGTGTCGGAAAGACCGCAATCACAGCCGGTACCGGCGAAGCACTCGCTGAGGACGCCAACCAGCTCCACCCTGTGCGGATCTCCAAGCACTTCGCGGCCGCGCTCTCCGAACCGGACGGTTCCCCCCTCCAGTACGAAGACCTACCCGGTATCGGCCTGCGCGTCCTGCTGGTGGACTTCGACCCGCAAAACCACCTCACCAAGCAGCTCGGTCAAGAGCCCCTGCCGCTGGACGGTGACAGCCTCACCAAACACATGGCCGGCGAGGCCAAGGGCGACCTCCGCGACTTGATCGTGCCGGTAGCAGATCCGCGCTTCGGGGACCGTCTGCACCTGCTGCCTGCCTGCACCGACGCCTTCCTCCTGGACGTCAAGCTGTCGGGCGTACGCGCACGCGAGGCCGCCCTGGAAAGAGCCCTGGCCCCGATCGAAGACGACTATGACGCCATCCTGATCGACTGTCCTCCCAGCCTCGGCCTGAGCATGGACGCCGCGGCCTACTACGGTCGCCGTCGCTCAGCAGAAGCCCCGGGCAACTCAGGCATCCTGGTTGTCGTCCAGGCCGAAGACAGCTCCGCCGACGCCTACGGGCTGCTTACGTCCCAGATCGAGGACCTGCGAAACGACATGCACCTCGAACTCGACTACCTGGGAATCGTGGTGAACCACTACGACGCACGGCGCGGCTACATCGCCACCTCCTCCCTCGAATCGTGGATGGACATAAAGGACCCCCGAGTGGTCGGCGTGATCGGCGACCTCAAGGAACAGAAGGAAGCGGTCCGGGTGAAGCAGCCCTTGCTGGCCTACTCCCCGCGCTGCGACCAAGCCGTCGGAATGCGGGCACTCGCTCGGGAGATCTCATGAGCAAGGCAGCCAAGCTGGGAGCTGGTACATCGTTCGGCCAGACACAGACCATCAGCGCACGCCGCGCGGCGATCAACGCAGTCGCTGCAGCGCCTACGGAAGGGGCTCCCCCGCCCGTCAAGTTGTCGGTCGACCTCGTCAGCCTGAACCCTGATAACCCGCGTACTGTGCTGGGTGATTTGACGGACCTCGGAGCCAGTCTGCGGGACCACGGCCAGAAGACCGCGATCAGCATCATGGGCCGCTTCGCCTACATCGAAGGCAACCCCGGTCGGGAAGAGGACCTGGAGCCAGGAACCAAGTACGTCGTCGTTGACGGGAACTCTCGCCTGGCCGCCGCTCGAGAGGTCGGGCTCACCGAGATCAAGGTCATGCTCGACGACGAACTCGGCAGTGACCCCGACGGAATACTGGAGTCGGCCCTCGTCGCCAACATCCACCGTCAAGACCTCGACCCCCTCGACGAGGCGAAAGCCCTTGAGCAACTCCTCAAGGCACACGGCACACAGGAAGCTCTCGCACAACGGCTGCACCGCTCCCAGGGATGGGTCTCCCAGCGACTCGCCCTCCTCACTCTCACCCCGGAGCTGAAGCAGAAGCTGCGAGCAGGTGAAGAATCAGCCGCCCTCCTGCGCCGGGTGGGAAAGAAGAAACCGGAGGAACAAGAGGAGCACCTCAAGCGGCTGAAGGAGAACGCCACCCGACAGGCAGCAGACGCAGACCAACTGGCTGAGCAGCGCTCCAGCGGTGACTTCCAGCACAAGGCGCCCGTAACCCGGCCTCGCGCCAGCGCGGCAACCAGCCGGCGGACGATGGAGCAGCCGTCGCCCACCACACCTCAGGCACCAGGCCAGCCCCCCTCAAAGAGTCCCGACGCCGACCGATCGCACCTTCCGTCGCACGACCCCGAGACCCTGTACGAAGTGATCATTGCCGAGCTCGACGTTCCGACGAGACGACGGCTCACCGAACTACTGGTGGACTACAAGATCAAAGAGTCGCTGCGGATGAAGGGTGAAGGGGAATCAACTCCCTGACACCACTGACGCACCACGCAACGGCCCCGCTGTTCTCTCACCGGCAGCAGCGGGGCCGCTGCATGTCCCAGGCAAGGACGGCGAGCCTGCGAGCTCGGCGGCGATTATTACGCCGTAATGAACCAGCGGGCTCCCACCAAGCAGTGCGGCCACCAGCTGGGGGACTGGCCGCGCGGGGCGGGCCTCGACCCCACGTCGGCGGAGGGGGGACGGCGGGGGCAGGCCCCCGCCGTCGCGGCCGGCGGGTCCGCTCATCGGCACCACGTTGCGCGGCCGATGCGGACAACCCGCCTACGGAATTTCCTCAGGTAGACCAGCAGCTTGCGGATGGACCAGCGAGTGCGGGGCTGGCCGATCTCGGTGGGGCGGGTGGTGGCCGCACTGCTTGGCGGAGGGCCCGCTGGTTCATTACGACGTAATAATCCGGCGGGTGGTGCCGCACTGCTTGGCGGGAGCGCCCGCCTTCATTACGGCGTAATGAACCGGCAGGCGCATCGGCGTCCGTTTCCACGACCGCTACACCCACGCTCACGACGAGATGCCGGGTCCGGCCCCCGTCCGTCGCGAAGGCCACGGCGCCCTCCCACTCCTACGGGAGGAACAGGTCCAGGTCGTACAGCGCGGGTCCCCCGGCGGCCCCGATCCCGGCCGGCGCGTCGGTCAACATCGCCCCGTCCACACCGGTCACCCGGTGACCGGTCGCCGCGTCAAGCCAGACAGGACCACGCTGGTCGGCCACCTCGACGAGCTCCCGGCCCGCCGTCCACACACCGGCGCACCCGGAAGTAGTCGCCGTTCAGGCTCGGGTGGACCGGGAACCAACGGGCCGGCCCCCTCCACGCCCACACCGTCCGCCACGGCATGCCGGGACCGGCCACCGCGATCCGGTCGGCGTACGCGTCATGACCGGTGGCCTCAGCCGCGAAGTGCAGCCAGGAGAGGAGGCGAACGGCGTCACCTCCGCTCCGTGGGCTGGGACACTGAGGCGCGGGACCGGGAACGGCGGAAAGCGGGGCGATCGATGACCAAGCGCATTCATTTCACGGCGGACGATCTCGCACGGATCAGGGTGACCACCACCCTCGGTGTGGCCGCCGAGACTCTGGACGGCATCAAACGGCTGCGGGAGGACGGCGGTACCCCGGCCTTCCACCGCTGGCGCGCCTCGGTGGGCAGGGAACTGGGCGGACGCCTGCGCGAACAGGCGGGCCCCCTACTCGCGTTGATGCCCGCGCACGGACCTCAGATCGATGTGGCGAGCCTCGCGGGGGACACCACCTGCATCGACGAGGCGGTGGACAACCTGTTGGCCGCTCCACGTGCACTGACACGCCTCGAAGTGGAGTACCTCGAGGTCCGTCCGGCCCATCGTGCGTGGGCCCGGACCCTGGCCGACGGCGACCGTGAGGCCCGTCTCCAGTTGGCCGGGGCACTGCGGGCCTGCCACCGGGCAGCCATCGCCCCGTACTGGCAGCAGATGCGGTTGGACCTCGCCACGGCCCGGGAGGGCTATGTGTGCACGATGGCCGAGGGCGGAGTCGAACGGCTGCTGGAGACACTGTGCCCTCTGGTGCGCTGGCGGCCTCCCGTGCTCGAAGTACGCCATCCCCGCGACGCGGACATCCACCTGCGAGGGCGCGGGCTCATCATCGCGCCGACGGTGTTCTCGTCGAAGCAGGCGGAGGTGTTGCAGAACCTCGTGGAGCAGGAGCAGCCTCCTGTCCTGGCCCTGCCCACGGCCGACGAGGAAAGGGACGGCTCTGCACACTGGCTCACCGAGGAAGCCGCCGAGCGCTCGCTCGACGACCTGATGGGGCGGACCAGGGCCGCCGTGCTTGCGGCCGCGGCCGACGGCTGCAGCACGACCGAACTGGCACGCCGTCTCGGCATCTCGCCCGCGACGGCCAGCCAGCACGCGACCGTGCTGCGCAAGGCCGCCCTGATCACCACCCGCCGCGCCGGCAAGGCAGTCCTGCACACGACCACGCACCTGGGCACCGCGCTGTTGGCTTCCATCACCCGTGGTTTCGGGCCCTGACGAAAGGATTGCTGCCTCCTGCCTGCTGCGAGGAACGTTGTCCCCGTCGCATCATCCGGACGGCACGTGCGAGCGGGGGGTCGCGCGTGCCGTCGGTGGTGAGACGAACCCTGCTCCACCGGTTCGTCCATCCCGTATCCGGCTCCGTCCGGAGCACACCAGGAGGAAACGTGTCTGTACGCACGAAGACGGCCTTAGCTCTCGCCGCCGTCGCCCTGACCACAGGTCTGGCCACCGGGGCCGGCCCTGCCACCGCCGCGCCTGCCTCCGGACAGAGCACCGCCGCCGAGTGCGGTGTCCGCACCGACGGCAAACTGTGGTGCGGCAACCGCATCGGTGCCAAGGGCTTTGTGCACCGCTCGTACACGTCCGGGGTCAGGGGCTCGCTGACCTCGGGCTTCAGTTGGTTCGTCTGCTGGGGACCCGGCGACGCCCATGCCGGTGGGAACAACATCTGGTACTGGACGCTGCTCGACAACGGCCAGTGGGGCAACGTCCCGGCTGTGGACGTTCACACTCCCTCCGACCCGTGGGGGAATCTGCGCCAGTGCTGACGCAGCGCTGCCGGGAACGGGCCGCCTCTCCCGACGGGGAGGCGGCCCCGCAGGTGCGCGGTGTACCGGCGCTCCGTGCGCACGTCGGTGTCCAGCCGGTCGGCCAGTTCCGTCCCGGTGAGCCGGGCGTCGGACCGGGGGAGTTCCAGCAGGGTCAGCACACGGGTCAGGGGACGCGCCATGGATCACTCGGCATTTCAGGGCAGATTCTGTCCTGTATCGACTTTACGCTCCCCGCAGCACCTCACTTCAGGGAGATCACATGGCCACCTTCGTACTCGTTCCCGGGGCCTGGCTCGGGGCATGGGCCTGGGAAGACACCGCCCGAGCTTTGCAGGAGCGCGGCCACACGGCGCTGCCGCTGACACTGACCGGCCTGGCCGAGCACGCAGACCAGGGCGGCCCTCAGACGGATCTGGCCACGCACATCGCGGACATCACGGGATTCGCCGAAAAGCACGATCTGCGTGACGTCACGCTGGTCGCCCACAGCTACGCGGCTGCCCCGGTGACCGGGGCAGCCGGACGTCTCGGCGACCGGCTGGAGCGCGTGATCTACGTGGACAGTGCGCCGTTCGCCGCAGGCATGTGCATGCTCGACCTCATGCCACCGCAGGCAGTGGACCAGTTGCGCCAGCAGGTCGACGCTCCCGGGGACGGGTGGCGGCTACCGATGCCGCCGTTCGAGGTCCTCGGCCTGTCCAGCAGCCTCGACGGGCTCGATGAGGAACAGCGGAGCGTTCTGCGCACGCGTGCCACCCCTCAGCCGTTCGGCACTTTCACCCAGCGTCTCGCCGGCCCGGCCGAGCCCGGTCGCGGTGTGGACCGTGTCCTGATCGCGTGCCGCGACTTCACGGGGCTGCTCGAAGCCGGGGTGCCGATGCTGGCCTACCTGAACCAGCCGCCGTGGCGGCGCTTCGACCTGCCCACCGGGCACTGGCCGATGCTGTCCGCGCCCGCCGAACTCGCCGACACCCTCGACAAGGCCGCCTCCTGACCGCATCGGCCGAGAGGCACAGCCCGATGCCTGACCGCGAGAGCATCCGCAGGCTGTGGGCCTGTGCGAAGGCCCTGGCCGGCGGAGCGTGCGAGGCCTCTGCCGAGGCGGTCGTCCGGGTCTTCGCCATCCAGGCCCAGGACGCCACGGCCGTCGACCTGCGCATCCGGGTACGCGGCCGGGACATCACCGCCCAGGGCATTCGCACGGCATACGAGAAGGAGCGGACTATCGTCCGCAACTGGTACATGCGCGGCACCCTGCACACCATCCCCAGCGACGATGCCTGCTGGGTGTTGCAGTTACTGTCCCCGCGGATTCTTGCCGCAACCAGCCGCCGCTACCCCAGCAGCTGGGCCTGGGCGATGATCTGCGCCCGCGCCGACCATCTCATCCGGCGCGCTCTTGCCGCGCACGGCCCGCTCACCCGGGCCGAACTGACCGAGCGCCTTACCACCCTCGGTCTTCCGCCGGACGGGCAGGCGCCGTTCCACCTGATCCGCCGCGCGGCACTCACCGGCATCCTCTGCCATGGTCCGCAGCGTGCCGGTGAGGCCACGTATGTGCTGCTCGACGACTGGCTGCCCTCCACCGGGCGCTTCCGGTGGGAGGGCGACTCTGCTCTCACCGAGCTGGCCCGCCGGTACCTGGCCGCGCGGGCGGCGGGGGCGCGGTAGTGCCCGCGGTGGGCGGCCAGGGCGTGCGCGAGCCAGGCGTCGACGCCGGCCTGGACGTCCCCGCCGGCTCGCCGCGTGAGTTCGTCCCGGGCGGCTTCGTCGCCATCGCGGGGCCCGGTCTGCTCCAGGGTGCCGAACTCGCGCAGCGCCTGGAGTTCGCCGGGCGGCGCGTCAGGCGCTCTGTCACCCGACGGGGTTGTTACTCTCCGTGCGCATGCCGGGAAACACGGACAGTCAGCGGAGAGGGCACGGAGCCGGAGCATCGCCATGAACGAACCCCTTTCCAGCAGCCTCGCCGTCGCGCACCGGTGGGTCTCACTGTTCGCGATCTGCACGGCCGCAGGGATGGTCTGGCTTGCGTTCGGCGACCTCGGTGTGGCGATTCCGCAGATCGCCGACGAGTTCAACGGCAACCTGTCGAGCTTGCAGTGGGCGAACAACGCCTTCAGCCTCGTCACCGGTGCCCTCGTGATCACCGCCGGCAAGTTCGGCGATCTCTTCGGCCGCCGCCGGATGCTTCAGGTGGGCACGGCGCTGCTTGCTGCCTTCTCCGTGCCTGCCGCGCTCGCGCCCGACATCGGATGGCTGGTCCTCAGCCGTGGTCTCATGGGCATCGGCGCTGCGCTGATTCTGCCGGCCTCGCTCGCGCTCATCCCGCCCGAGTTCTCCGGAAAGGCGGAAACCACCGCGTTCAGCATCTGGCAGGCGGTGGCCTGGGGCGGGCTGTCCGTCGGGCCCGCGCTCAGCGGGGTCATCACGGACGGCCTCGGCTGGCGCTGGCTGTTCTGGATCAACCTGCCGCTCGCTGCGATCACTCTCGTGGTCGTCCGGGTCACGACCCCGGAGTCCCGCGATGAGAAGGCCGGTCACACGATTGATTGGCTGGGGCTGGCATCCATCGTCCTTGCGGTCTTCGCACTGTTGTACGCGCTCACCGAAGGGCCGAGCCTGGGATGGGGCAGCCCGCTGATCGTGGCGCTGTTCGTGGCAACCTTGGTGCTGTTGGTCGTGTGGTGGTTCGTCGAACGCCATGTGAGCCAGCCGCTCGTGGACCTGAAGCTGTTCAAGATCCGGGCCTACAACGGCGCGCTCGCGGCCAACCTCACGATGAACTTCACCTTCGCCGGGATGAGCTTCCTCCTCGTGCTCTGGCTGGAGAACGCACGCGGCTACAGCGCGGTGGAGGCCGGGGTGCTGATGCTGCCCGCCACCGTCGGGGTCTTCCTCTTCATTCCGCTCGGCGGCAGGCTCGCGATCCGGCGGGGCGGACGGCTTCCCGCGGTGGTGGGACTCGTCGTGGCCAGCGCCGGCCTGACTCTGCTCGGTTCTCTCGGTACGCGCAGTTCGACGGAGTACCTCGCTGTCGCACTCATCGTCATCGGGCTCGGTCTGGGGTTGGTGAGCACCCCGGTGGCCAATACGACCGTCGGAGAGGTCCCGATCGACCTTGCGGGCACCGCTGCCGGTGTGTTCAAGATGTCCAGCATGCTGGGTGGCGCCCTCGGGGTCGCCGTCCTCACTGCGGTCGCCAGAGGGCTCACGACGAAGGACGCGGCCTCGGTCGTCGATGCGTCGGGGCTGACCCCGGCGGACATCTCCCAGTTCCGCCAGGCATTGGTGAACTCCTCGTCCTTCCGGGAAGCGATCGCCTCACTGCCGCCCGACCTCGGGCGCACCGTGCAGCAGGCAGCCGTCTCGGCGTTCTCATCAGGTGTCGCCGACACGATGGCGGTCACGGCCGTCCTCACCTTCGTCGGGACGGCGGCCGTATTCCTCCTGTGGCCCCGCCGAAGCAAAGCCGACGCCACCGTCGCCGGGCCCGGACCACAAGACCGGCCAGAGGCGTAGGGCGCCCCCCTGGATCCCGCCATGACCAGGAATACCTTCTCGAACTCGCTGTTGACAACCCGGAGCACCTGACCTGCTGCGGATGCCCGGCGGCGCGAGCAGAGGAGCTGTGCCGGGAGCGACCCCCGCGGGTGCGGGAAGCACAGCCCGTTCACGGGCACCGCCGACGCGGTCCGAGGACCATCCCCGCGGGTGGGGGAGCACTCCCGGGTGAGCGTGACTCCGGCCGAGATGTTGGGACCATCCCCGGAACCGCCGGTTACCGCGACACACGCGCCCGCGACCGGAGTGGCCGTGGGCGCGTGTGTTCAGACCGGTGGCTGTGGTGCCGGCAGGGGTGCACCGGTAACCGTCGGTGGGGAGCTGAGCGAGCTCGGCGCCGCTCATGCGCCCGGGGTACAGGTACAGCGCACTGCACTCAGCTGGCGCTGAAGGCCTTGTCGACGGTGAGGGTGTCCTCGTAGAGGTGCAGGCGGACGATTCGGGCGTCCTCGATCGTCAGGTGAATGGCCGCCGGGGTGGTGAACTCCTTACCGGTGGCCGCGACGGTGTGCGTCCAGGCCGCCAGCAGGATCACGTCGCCGCCGTCGGCGATGATGCTCTTGAGCTCGACCACGCTCCGGCCGGGTACGAAGTGCGGCCACATCGTGGTGAAGTACGGTGCGACCTCCTCCCGGCGGGTGCGGCGCCCGCTCCACGAGAGCGTGTCACTGCCGGGGACGTACCAGTCGATCTCCTGGCTGAACAGTTCCTGGATGCCGTAGGGGTCCTGCTTGCCGAGGCGTTGCACGAACTCCTCGGCCACGGTCCGCGAGGTCTGCGTGTCGGTTGTCATCGTTCTCGTCCTTCGTCCCAGCACCTGAGCGGTGCAGACTTGATGTAACCATTTCGGTTACATTACTGAGCGCAAAAAAGTGCGCCTCGACCGGGAAGGTCGAGCAGAATTGAGGATGTCCCGGAGGACGTCCTTCGGTGTGAACCTGGCCGGCTCTCTGCGCAGGGTGGCCTCCATGTCACGTCACCGTAGATCGCCGTGGGAGCCGGTCCGATGTCGTAGCCCACGACGCATCCGGGATCGGGCGTCGCGGGATGCATGGCGACGATGGGCCCCGGCTCGACCGCCTGGCAGACGTCGAGCAGGGTGATGGCCGCCATGTCCCGGGGGAGAATCCAGCCCGCGCCGGCTCCGCGCCGCGAAGCGACCAGGCCGGCCCCGCTCAGCGGGGTGAGCAGGCGGCGGATCACCATCGGGTTGGTGTTGACGCTCGTCGCGATCTGCTCGGAGGTGGCGACCTCGTGGCCCCGCTGTTGGTGCAGGTCGATCCAGGTCGGTGTGTGTGGCGGTGGTCAGCCTGCTGTTGGCGCTCACGGTGGCTTTCACCTCCTCCCGTGTCGTAACAATATACGTTACGACAGGGTTCGGCAAGCGCCCTGCAAGGCGGTGACCTGGGACACCCTGTTCCGATGTCCCTCGAGGATCGGTCGGACGGTCGCCCTCGACGACCTCCACAACGGCAACCCGGGTCGGGTACGGCATAGGGAAAGTCCGGCCGGCAAGCGCCGGGCATCATGATCCATCGCGCGAGGTCTGTCATGGGTCGACCACTCATTCCACCGTCCACCTCAGCGGCGACGTCGGATCGCCCCTCTCATCGGGCTCGACCAGCGATCGGTGTCGCTGTCACGGGCAGCACGTCGAGGTGCTCGCCAAGATTGTTCTCGCGAACGGCGCTGTGACTGGGGAGGCCTGGTATCGGGTCTGTCCGGTGGGCTACGTTGAGCGGCGACGACTACCGGGACGGCATTGCGCCATACACGGATCGGTGACCCGGCGTTCCCCTGAGCGCCGTACGAGCCGGAACCGGCCCGCTGTCGGAACGAGGATCCGGCGCTGCTGCGCGGGCTCCGCCTCCTGTCGCGTTGATCACCTCCCGACACGTCACCCACGGCAGGAGAGCTGATGCCCGCCACGACGCTGCACATCCCACCGCGGACGGCCAGGCCGGCGCTTTCGCCGCTTTCCCGGACGGCGGTGAACGGCACCCAGGCGTGCTGATGTACCGGATGAGGCTATCGGCAAGCGCAGGATCCCCTCCTCCAGCAGGGTGCGGTCGAAGTCCGGACGTGATCAGTCGATGTCCGTATCATCGGCCTCTTCGAGGAGACGGGCCGCCAGATCGTCGGCCCACTCCACGGCCCACGTGCGGAGAGCGGTGATGGTGGCGTCATCGAGCCCGTAGGCGGCGAAGGCCTCGTCGTCGGTCCACTCGGCGCCCGTAAGATTCGATTGCAGATCCTCGCGCTCGAAGCGGCCTCGAGCGTGGCGGCGGCCGAACTCCTCAAGTTCGGCATTGGTCCAGCGGCGGGAGGCCGCGAACACGTCGATCAGGTCGCGGGGCGCTCCGCGGTCGGCGAGGGCGCGGACCTTGGTCCCGATCACGTCCTCCTCCGCGAGGACGGGCCCGTAGGGACTCTGGGCGACAGGCCGCCAGAAGATCTCCTTGAGGATGTCGACTTCGCATTCCTGCCCAGTGGCCGGATCGGCCACGGTGAAGCGGGCGGACAGCGGGGCGGTTTCCAGCGCGTGCACCTTCCAGCCGCGGGCTTCCAGACCGGCGCGGAGCGTGGCTGCGATGTCGGCCATGGGTGCCGGGTTCTCGGTGGCGACATCCAGGTCCTGGCTCGGGCGGCTCACGAGGCGGTGCGCCCGCACGGCATACCCGCCGGTAAGGACCAGGGGATACGGGGAGCCGAGGGCGATCACATCCGCCAGGAGCCGCGTGTGCAGCTCCGGCATGTCCGTCACGCGGCGGCCCGGGCGCGGGAGGCGAGCTGGGGGAAGGCATCTTCCCATACGGTGCGCACGGTGCGGCCGACGAGGGTGCGCAGCACCGGCCACAGTTGGAGGAGCAGGTCCTGGTTGAGGTAGCGGTCCAGGTCGTCGTGCAGGCCCTCGTGCAGAACGGTGCGGTACAGGCCCATGCGCTGGCGTGGCTTGCCCAGGTCGTACGACGTCATCCCGGACCAGGCCACGTGCAGCGGTAGCTCCACGACTCCCTGCGTGGGGCCGTGCAACTCGTCCAGCGACTCCGGCAGGCGTCGCTGGAACTTCTCCCGGTACAACGCGATATCCTCGGCGGCCGCGTCCGAGAGGCCGCTCGGCGTGGGCGCGGCGCGCTGTGGGATGGAAGGCATGCCTCCATTATTACTGTAGGGGAGCGGTAAGGGGCATGATGCGCGAGCTTGCCTCCGCAGTGGGCGGGACGGGCTCGTGAGGCGCAACCCACGGCACGAGAACGGTCCACCGACTTCGTCTGCGGGACCTCACCGCCGCCCGGGACACGGCCGCCGATGTCACTCCCCTGCGGCAGGTCCTGGACAGCGGTGACTTCCCCGGCCCCCGCATCTACTTACCCGAGCCAGGCCGCGATCTCCCAGACCTCCGGGCACGGCGACTTCTCCGCCGTCTACGACAGCGCCCCGACCTCCTCCTGCGGCATCCACGCACGGGCCGAGGAGATCGGCTTCCTGCGCATCGCGGACGGCCGTGACCGGGTGCTCGCGGCGGTACACGAACAGCTGAAGCGAGGTGCCACTCAGGTCAAGGTCATGGCGGGGGCGGAGTCGCCTCGCCGTACGACCCGCTGGATGTGGTCACGAAGCGGCGCGCTGGTGCCAGGCGCGCCACTGGCCGCCCGACGGGCCTTGTGGGAACCAGCCCGGGACCGGTTTCCGCAAGGGGCCCGAAGCCCATGCACCGCCACTCACACGAACGGTTCGACCGTGCTCGTCGATGACACCGCTACCGGGGCTGGCCCACTTCCTCGGCCACCCTGCGGCGGATCTGCCGCCCGGGGCGCGCCTCCAGGTTCTCCTTGCCGTCCTGGATGATGGGGGTGCCGTTCACGAAGACGTGCTGGAAGCCGGTGGATCGCTGCGCGGGCTCCGTGAAGGTCGCTTCGTCCTGCACGGCGGCGAGGTCGAACACCACGATGTCCGCGTCCGCGCCGACCTGGATCCTGCCCTTGCTCCGCATCTGCGGCACCGACTTCTCCAGGATCTGTGCCGGAATGAGGCTCGTCTTGCGGATCGCCTCGATCAACGTCAGCTTGGGCTGAAGGCGCCCGGGGCCCCCGCGCGCCCAGCCGGCGAGGAAGCGGGAGAAGCACCCGGCCGAACGCGGATGGGCGAAGGCGTCCTCGGGCAGCGGCCAGACGTCGCCCTCGACGAGGGATCCGTCCCCGCGAACCCACGGCATCGCGTCGGAGGCGATCGCGGCGTCGGGGTGCAACACGGAGAGGTCGAGCATCGCGGCGTCCTCGGGCTTGTCCGGGCGCAGGAAGTGCATCACGATGACAGCGCCGGGTTCCTTCTCCTGCAGTTGCCGAGGACCGTGCCGTTCCAGGCCACCGGGAAGGTGACCTCAGCTCCACATGGGCACGAGCAAGAACACGCCCCCGACGCGTAAGCATCGAGTGCCCACCATTACGGGAAACTTCACTCAGCCCTGGACGCCGGTACCCGACAGAATGCCTTCGACCACGTCGCGGAGCTGTGAGCGGGCGGTGATGCCGAGCTTGGGGAACACCCGGTAGAGGTGCGAAGCGACCGTGCGCGGTGAGAGGAACAGCTTTTCCCCGATCTCACGATTCGTCAGGCCACGGGCCGCCAGCTGCACGATCTGCTGCTGCTGGGGGCTGAGTTCGGCGAAGGCAGTGGGTACGACGTCGCTGGCTCCGATGCCGGCGGCACGTAGTTCTGCCTGTGCCCGCTCCGTCCATGGCCGCGCGCCCAGCCGCTGGAAGGTTTCCAGGGCGGCGCTCAGCAGCGGACGGGCCTCGGCGATACGGCGCTGCCGCCGGAGCCATTCCCCGTAGTCGAGCTGTGTCTGCGCCCGTTCGAAGGGCCACTGCTCACCTGCCGGTTCCTTGAGCGCTGCGCGGAAGAACGGCTCCGCGTGCTCGGGTTCCGCCAGCAGGGCGCGGCCCCGGCAGATCAGTGTCCTCACCCGTGCCGACATGCCTGTACCGAGGCGCCGCGCCGACCGTTCCAGCAGCTCTGCTGCGTGCTTCTGTCGTCCTCGGCGGACGGCCGCCGCCGCCAGTTCGGCCAGGAGGGTGTAGGAGACGTGGTAATGGACCGGATCGCCGTCGTCGGTGAACGCGGAGCGGAACTGCGTGTACGCGGTCTCGTAGTCGCCCTCGGCCACGGCCGCCATCCCCAGGCCCCGACGAGCGAAGACCGCGACGGAGCGGCTCTCCAGTGGGTCGACAAGAGCCAGGGCCCGTTCGACGAGCCGGCGTGCGGCGGCCGGGTCGCCCAGCAGAGCGACCACCGTGGCATCGAGTGCGTAAGCGCACGCCTCGGCGTGGTCGAGTCCGGCCGACGATGCCATGGCCGCGATGTCAGTCGCCACCGAGCGGGCCTCGGCCCAGCGGCCCTGCTCCAGGCGGGTCCAGCCGACCGCGCATCCCAGTCCGTCCGGGAGCCATCCACGGGCCTGCCACTGGTCGAACGCCTCGTCGAAGGTCCTGGCGGCGAGGGTGGTCCGGTCGAGCAGCCAGGCGACGATGGCCAGCGCGGTCAGGCGACTGGCGTCGCCCTTGGCCTTGGCGATGAGTCCGGGCAGGGCCGGTGAGAGGAGGGCTCCTGCGCTGCTGGGGTCGGAGACGGCCAGGACCCAGGCGCGCAGCGCCGCTCCTGCGGCATCCTCGGGCACGCGGGAGAGCAGACGCTGGATCTGTCGCTGTTGGGACTCCTCGCCCGAGTAGTAACGGACCACCGCCGCCGCGGCCAGCGCGTCGAGGACGAGGGGCGACCGGGCGTACGCCGCCTCGTCGGCAACACGTATGAGCAGGGCGAAGGCTGCTGGGTGAGGGGAGCCCAGGGACATGAGCTGTCCGGTGGCCAGCGCGGCTCTGCCCAGCAGTGCCTGGTCGTCGGTGCACTCGCGGACTGCGGCGGCCAGTTGTTCCACCCAGCCGAGTTGACCGGTGAAGACGGCGGTGGCGGCGGCTTCGGTCAGAAGACGCGCCCGGTCCTCGCGGCGCGGGCTGAGTTGCGCGGCACGCTCCTGGGCCGCGGCCGCGGCCGCGAAGCCACCCCGGCGCCGGGCCCGGTCGGCCGTCTGCTGCAGTGCGGCCGACACGTCCTGGTCGGGGCGTACGGTCGCGGCGGCGAGGTGCCAGGCGCGGCGGTCGGGCTCCTCGCGCAGCAACTCCGCGAGAGCGAGGTGGGCCCGGCGGCGTCCCTCGAACGACGCCGCATGGTAGACGGCGGAGCGGATGAGCGGGTGACGGAAGGAGATCCGGGATCCGTCCTGGCGTACGAGACCGGCCCGGTCCGCGGGTACCCATGCCTCGTCGTCCGCCTCGGGAAGTCCCACGGCCGCCGCCGGAGCGTCCGCCGTGTCGGCGGCCGCGAGCAGCAGCAGGATGCGGCGGGTCGGTTCCGGCAGACCCGCCGCGTGCCCCGCGAAGATCCGCTCCAGTCGGTCGGTGACCGGCAGCGGGCCCTCCACGCCACTGCCTTCGGGGTGCCGGATCGCGGTGGCGTGGGCCAGTTCCACCAGGGCCAGCGGGTTGCCGGCCGCCTCCTGGAGGATTCGCACCCGTGCCCGGCCGGTGGGCGGCGTGGGTTGCCGGTCCAGCAGTAGGCTGGCCGCCTCGGCGTCCAGCGGGCCGAGTTCGAGGCGCTCGTACCCCTTGTCGAATCCAGGCAGGGCGTCCACGGTGCGGACTCCGACCAGCAGCGTGACTGGCTCGCTGTCCATGCGTCGCGCCACGAACGAGAGAACATCCAGTGATCCGCGGTCGATCCACTGGGCGTCGTCGACCACCACCAGCAGCGGGGCCGTATCCGCCAGGTCCGACAACAAGGTCAGGACCGCCAGACCGACGAGCATCGCGTCGGGAGTCTCCGCACACTCTTCGAGCCCCAGGACGGCTCGGAGCGCGGAGCGCTGCCGCGGCGGCAGTCCCTGCGCTTCAGCGAGTACCGGGCGCACCAACTGATGAAGACCGGCGAATCCGAGGTGCGCCTCGGAACCGCTCCCCGCCGCCCGCAGCACTCGGCCACCCGAGCCCCGTGCGTGATCGGCGGCGAGGTCGAGCAGCGTGCTTTTTCCGGCACCGGGGTCACCCGTGACGATCAAAACGTCGCTGTGGGACCGGTCAGTGCCCACACGCCGGATGATTTCTGCGGTCTCGGCTTCTCGGCTCACCACCGCCGGACCGGGATTCCGCGTCGAGCGCCGCTCCCTACGAGCCCTTTCATCGTTTTGCACGAATGCTCCAAGGAATCGAAAGACCCCAAACACTAGCGTGGGGCTACGGCGGCGGCGCCGGCAGCGGTATCGAACCCGCTCGGAGCACTCGGAGCGCAGTCGTCGTCCGGGGCACCGGTGCGGTCACATGACTGCATACCCCCGACCGTTCGCCGAGCCGCAGAATCGTCGAGCGGGCACGGCCTCCTGCTCAGAGCCCTACGCACGGATGCAGTCGCGTGACGGATACCGCGCCCGCCGGAGCCGCTCGTACGGTGGGGTAAACCGTACGAACTGCAGGGAAATCGCATGGAACAGATCACGCTCGGCAACGTCTCCATCACTCGCGTTCGGGAATACTACGGGTCTGTTGAAATGGAGCCCCACGCCTTCTTCCCGGAAAGCTCGAAGGAAGTCTGGAAGGACGGCGTCCACTGGCTGGCCCCGCATTTCCTGGACTCCGGGACCAACACCGTGAATTCCGCGATCCAGACCTGGCTGCTGCGCAGCGGAGGCAAGACCATCCTGGTCGACACTGGTGTGGGCAATCACAAGGAGCGCCCGTACGCGCCGGTCTGGAGCCATCTGGAGACGGACTTCCTGGCCAACCTCGCCCGAGCAGGTGTCCAGCCCGAGGACGTGGACATCGTGATCAACACGCATCTGCACATCGATCACGTCGGCTGGAACACGTACCTGGACGGGCGGAGCTGGGTTCCGACCTTTCCCAACGCCACCTATCTGATGCCGAAGGACGACTTCGACTTCTGGAACCCGGCAAACGGCCACCAGTCGCTGCCCGGCCGCGGCAACCAGAACGTCTTCGAGGACAGCGTGGCCCCGGTCCACCAGGCCGGCCGGACGCTGCTGTGGGAGTACAGCCACCAGATCGACGCCGACCTGCGCCTGGACGCGGCTCCCGGACACACCCCCGGCTCCTCCGTGCTGACCCTCACCTCAGGGACGGACCGCGCGGTGTTCGTCGGTGACCTGCTGCACAACCCGGTGCAGATCGTCGAACCGGACGCCAACAGCTGCTTCTGCGAGGACCCGGCGGGTGCCCGCACCACCCGCCGCAAGGTGCTGGGCTGGGCGGCCGACAACAACGCGCTCCTGATCCCCGCGCACCTGGGTGGGCACGGAGCCGCCGAAATCGCGCGTCACGGCAACACATTCGACATCAAGGGCTGGGCACCCTTCGCCCCGTACTCCGAGCAGGGCTGACGCCCCGGAAAGGCATAGCTGTGAGCCACGAACCCGAGCCCGTCGTCACCGTCGCACAGGGAGCCGTCCGCGGTCTCCGCCAGGACGACGGCACCGCCACCTTCCTGAACATCCCCTACGCCGCTCCTCCGATGGGCGCCGGCCGGTTCGCCCCGCCGCAGCCGCACGAGCCCTGGGACGGCGTACGGGATGCCACCGTGCCCGGCCCCAATGCCCCGCAGTCCGAGCGGAAACTCGGCAGCATCGACATGGCCCCCTACTTCGGCGCCGGCTGGAGCCGTGGTGAGGACTACCTCACCGTCAACGTCTTCCAGCCCACCGCCGCGGACGACGCTCGGTCCGTGATGGTGTTCGTCCACGGCGGCGGGTTCGTCGCCGGGTCAACGCGGTCCGCCCTGTACGACGGTTCCGCCTTCGCCCGTGACGGCGTCGTCCTGGTCACACTCAACTACCGGCTGGGCATCGCCGGGTTCCTCGACATCCCCGGGGCGCCCGCCAACCGCGGCCTGCTCGATGTCGTCGCGGCGCTGCGCTGGGTGCGGGAGAACATCGCCGCCTTCGGTGGTGACCCGGACAACGTCACCCTGTTCGGCCAGTCGGCCGGGGCGACGGTCGTCGGCGGCATCCTCGCCACCCCTGAGGCCGCGGGCCTGTTCCGCCGGGCGATCGTGCAGAGCGGCAGCGGTCTGGGGGCGTTCACCTCCGAGCAGGCCGCCCGTGTCACCAGGGCCGTGGCCGAGGAACTGGGCATCGAGCCGCACACCGAGGCCTTCGCGGACATCTCCGACGAGCGCCTGGTGGAGGCCGCCTCCCGGCTCGCGGGCATCGACCTGCGGACCGAGACGCACCACGATCCGCTGATCGGCCTCAGCCCCTTCAGCCTGGTGCTCGACACACAGCCCGCCGTATCCGTCGGCGCCGGCCTGAGCGCCGATGTCGACCTGCTCGTCGGGACCAACACCGAGGAGGGAAACCTCTACCTGGTCCCGGTGGACACGTACGCAACTGCGACCGCCGACGATGTCGACGATACGGCGGCGCGCTCGCACCCGAAGCCCGCGCAGCTCGTCAATACGTACCGCAACACCCGCCCCGAAGCGTCCTTCGGTGAGCTGCGGTCGGCCATCATGGGTGACGCGCTGTTCGGCGCCGGCAGCTGGGCCCTGGTCGGCGCACATGCCGCCCACTCCCGGTCCGCCACGTTCAGCTACGAGTTCGCCTGGCGTTCCCAGGCCCTGGGCGGAGACCTCGGCGCCACCCACACGATGGAACTCCCCTTCGTCTTCGACCTCGCCGAACTCCCGCAGTTGGCGGGCGAGGGCGTCCTGCTCGGCCCCGACAAGCCCCCCGCGGACCTTGCCACCCGCACGCACGAGGCCTGGGTCCGCTTCGCCAGGAACGGCAACCCCGGCTGGGACCAGTACGACACCACACGCCGGACCACCATGCACATCGACGCCGAGTGGACCCAGGTCGACGACCCCCGCAGCCAGGAACGACAGGCCTGGGCCTGACCCCCTCGCACAGATCGCTCTGTGCACCCTTCGTCAAGGAGACACCCATGAAAAGCGTCATCACCACCGAGAACGCACCCACTCCGGCAGCCCCGCTGTCCCAGGGCATCCGTAAGGGTCCGCTTTTCCAGGTCTCCGGCCAACTCCCGTTCGACCCGGCCACCGGCGCGGTCGTCGGCACCACCTTCGCCGAGCAGACCACGCAGACCCTGCGCAATGTCACCGCCGTCCTCAAGGCGGCCGGCGCCGCACTGAAGGACGTCATGATGCTCCGCGTCCACCTCACCGACCCGCCCACCTGCCCGAGCTGAACGAGGCGTACGCGGCGGCCGTCGGCGAACCTTCCCCGCCCGCACCACCGTTCACCTGCAACTCCCTCCGTCGCTGCTCGTGGCGCTCCTGCGCCGGCTCATGGCCGCCGTCCGCACGGCGGGCATCTGCGCCATGGCGGTGCCCAGCCCCCTGCGTTCCGGGCCCACCACCATGTCAACCGTCGCCGCCACGATCCTGGACCGTCGTGGTGACGCGCTGGACGCGCTGGCCCTGGTCGCCCCCGACGAGGGCGGAACCCGGACCGCCGCAGCTCGGACGGCACTGCGGACGGCGGTCCTGGCGATCTCCCGGGCCGGGGGGCGGTGAACCGCGACCTGGCCGAGCGGCAGACCGGGGCCCACGGCGCCGGGCTCCCGAACTTACGCGCCTGGCGACGACCCGCGAAGCCGTCAGCGGCTCAGGACTCGACGAACTTGTCCGCCAGGCCCCGTTCCAGGTAGTCGTCCGGCAGGTCTTGGACGACCAGCTCGGCCTCGGTGCGTTCGGTATGCAGCCGCCAGTAGGCGTCGGCCATCGTCCGAGGCTGGGAGTCATGGCCCCCCTGGCCGATGAAGGCAGCGATCGCCACGTGCGCGGCGTAGACGCCTGTACCGGAAAGTGCCGCATGCAGGTTGAGGATCCAGTTGCGCATTCCACCGGTGGCGATCTGGACGTTCGCGACGTGCGGGGCGATCACCGGGCCCGACCCCGCGCCACTGCTGACCAGGACCGTCCCCGTGCCGCGCTCCAGCATGCCGGGCAGGACGTGCTGCACGGCCGCGACACCGCCGAGCAGGTAGAGATCCAGCTGGGCCAGAACCGAGTCGACGGTGACCTTCGTGGCCTCGACGAGCGGCGCGCGGCGCAGGTCTGCCGGGGAGGGCGCGGGTGAGTACTCGAGAACGTCGATCGGCCCCAGCCGCTCCTCGGCGGTGGTCAGCGCCGCGTGCAGAGCAGGACGATCAGTGACGTCGGCGGGGAACACCCCGACACGGACGCCGGTATCGGACAGATTATCGGCCACCGCCCGGAGCGTCGTACGGTTGCGGGCGATCAGCGCCACGTCGAACCCCTCGGCGGCGAACCGCCGACCGATCGCGCGTCCCAGCTGTGGACCTGCGCCGACGATCGCAATCGTGCTCAATTCGCCACCTCGTTAACCTTGTTCCGAGATTCCGGTGCATGCGGAAACTGTAGTAGGAAGGGTGTGATCACGGTTGCTCGGACCGGCTCGACAGCCTGAACGGAAGATTCGCGACAACGATGAGCGGCACCTTTTCGGCGGCGCGAACGCCTTCGCCGACTTCGCACGCGCGTGGCGGAGCCGGATGGGCGAGCTCTTCCCGCCTGCGGCCGTCCGTCGGACACCCTCGCCGGTTTCGCGGCGCGTGATGGTTCTGCGGGGGAGTGTCAGTTGGACGTCGTCATCTGAGGGTAAGTGGCGCAGGCGCGGAGATCCGGTCGCTGACCTGGCGGGTTGTGCTCACCCGTGGCTGGGTGAGTGCGGGGCGGGTTCGCCCGCCCCGTCCCGCGAACGAGTGGCCGCGCCGTGTGTGGTGACAGTGGCGGGCCCGGGCCTGGTGTCGGCGGCACCATCTCGACCAGTTCAGCGCGTGCTTGCCCTGTCGAGCAGGACGACGGTGGGGAGTTGCCGGTAGACGGCGGATCTCGGCCGGGGTGAGGTCCACGAGGTCGGGTGTCGTGACCGGCTTCCCCTTTTGGTGCTCCTGGGCGGCGGTGACGGCCAGGAGGGCGTGGGCGAGCACGGCGAGGTATGAAGGTTGATCATATCGCTTATTCCGCTCATGGAAGGATGGTCGGTGGTGAGCGAATGCAACTCGGAGGCAGTGTTGAGGAGCAGGGCAATGAAGACGATCGGGCTGATCGGCGGGATGAGCTGGGAGTCGACAGCGGAGTACTACCGGTTCTTGAACGAATTCACGCGCGACCGGCTTGGCGGGCTCCATTCGGCCCGATGCGTGCTTTATTCGGTTGATTTCGCGGAGATCGAGCAGTTGCAGGTCCAGGGACGCTGGGCGGATGCCGGCGAGATCCTGGCTGTGGCCGCTCAGTCCCTTGAGGCGGCCGGCGCTGACCTGATGCTCATCTGTACCAATACCATGCACAAGGTCGCCGACGTTGTCGAGGCGTCAGTGTCCATCCCGCTGCTGCACCTGGCTGACGCCACCGCAGACGCTGTAAGGGCATCGGGCCTGCGCCGGGTCGGACTGCTGGGAACAGCGTTCACCATGGAGCAGGACTTCTACCGGGGCCGTCTCGAAGCGGGCGGCCTCGATGTCAGTATCCCGGATCCCGAGGGGCGCGCACTCGTGCACCGCGTGATCTACGAGGAACTCTGCCTCGGAATTGTGCGGGACGAATCGCGCACAGCTTATCAAGAGGTCATCAAGGATCTTATCGCCGCCGGGGCTGAAGGCATCATCCTGGGCTGCACCGAGATCGAGCTTCTCATCGGCCCCGGCGACAGTCCCGTTCCGGTCTTCGCCACCGCACGACTACACGCCGAGGCGGCGGTAGAAGCAGCGCTGTCAGGCGCCCGGAACGACAACCCCACGAGGCCCGCATGCCACTGACCGGGGTGTCACCTCGCTCCTGAGCGGAGCGCGGTGACCTAGCGACATCGGTTCAGACACACCTGACCCGGACGTCCGTACGCGGCGAAGTGACATACCCGTACTCCCGACTCCGTCCGCATCCGGAGAGGGGCCGATCCGCTACTGAACTTGAATACGTGATGTCGATCTGACCAAGTGGGGCTTCCGGACGAGACATGGGATACCCAGTGGTAGGCCCGGGCTCCCTTCAGCACTACTCTGCAGGCCGCTGCGGTCATCCGTGGCGAACTCAACCCGGCCTATGAGGAGCACTTCAGATGGCTCGCACTACTCGGCCGCGCCCTCTCGACGTCGAGGCTCTGTTCCCCGAGGTGATCGTTCATCGTCGGGATGCCGTCCGACTGCATCCGCGTGTCGGTAATCCCAGTACGCGTGAAAGCTCACTCGGCGGACCGCTGCTGTGGCCACGTTCGCAGCCGTGGCCCCGCTGCGACGACGACCACCCACGCACGGCCCTCTCCCCGCCGGGAGTGGGGTCGATCTCGCTGGTGCCAGTCCTTCAAATCTTCGCCGCCGACGTGCCTGAGCTGCCGTTCCCTACTGGAATGGATCTGCTGCAGGTGTTGTGGTGTCCGTTTGATCACGAGTATGGCTACGTGCCTCGCCCCGAGGTCTTCTGGCGGGACAGTTCCCTGGTCGATGTCGAAGCAGCCCCGCCCCGCCCTACCGGCACGCACAATGGCTACCTCCCGGACCCATGCGTCCTGCATCCGGAACGCGTCACCGACTACCCGAACTGGGATCTGCCCGAAGGCGTCGCAGATGCACTCGAGGACAGGTTTGAGCAATTGGAGGAGGAAACCGGCTGGTCCTACTGGTCGCACCTCTCCGTGTCCGACGGAATCAAGGTCGGTGGCTACCCGACCTGGACGCAGGACCCGTTCTGGCCCACGTGCCCGACCTGCAACCAGCGCATGGACCACCTGCTCACTATCAACTCCTCCGAGTTCGACGGCGAGAGCTGGCGGACCTGGCTACCCATCGAGGACACCCCCGCCACGGGCACAATCTGGGACCTGCCCTACGAGGAACGCACACGGATCCAGCGCCCACCAGGGCTCATGCTCGGTGACATGGGCGGCATCTACCTCTTCGAATGCCTCCGGTGCCCCGACAGACCCTTCGCCTATCACTCCGACTGCTCCTGACAACCGTCTCCCTCATGGTCAAGTACCAGGCCAGTGCCCGCCAGGCAGCCGTCGATGACCGCAGGCTGGTACTGAAGCATCTTGAGCTTGCGCTTCACCGCGCGGGTGATCTGACCCAGGTCGGCGGCGGCGAGGTTGCCGATGTCGCGTTTGACCAGGGACCAGATGCCCTCCTGCGGGTTGAGGTCCGGTGCGTAGGTCGGTAGCTGGAACACGGTGATCCAGGCGGCGTTGGCCTCGAAGAACTCCTGCAGTGGCGCGACCAGGTGCATGCGCATGTTGTCCCACACGAGCACGATCGGTCCGCCGAGCTGGTTGTGGGCGCGGATGACGAGGTCGCGGTAGTCCTTCCAGCCGAAGCCCTTCGGTTCGTCCTTGCGGCCCCGGTACTCGCGGATCGCGTAGATCAGACGGGACCGCTCGCCGGGCTGATCCCCTCGACGCCAACCCGGCCAGGCCCTCCTCGCGCCACTGACGCCGCCAGCGTTCCACCGACCGCTCCGAGACCCGCAACGCGGCAGCGATCTCCCGATTCTTCTCCCCGCCCTCGAAGCAAGCCACGGCCTGCAGCCGGACCAGCTCCCGAGCGGCCCTCTCGGCGTCCGTCAAGCCACCACCCTGCGGATATCTCACCCCACCAGGACTACCGAAGCCACCTACGCGCTGTCCGGCGAACAGCCCGACATCACCCGATCAAGTTCAGTACTGCGGCGGGAGAGCGAAGAGCCGGGGGAGTGCACCGACGGAGGTGCGGCGTTCTCCGCTGAACCCGAGTCACCGGCGACCGGCCCATGGAGACGGTCCATCCGTGCGTCCCGCCGGTGCCGCGGGTCTCGCCCCGGAGGGAGCGGGCGAGTAGACCGGAGAGAGCCTAGTCGGACAGTGGGCGAGGTGCTGGGCCTCAGGTGGTGCTGTGAGCAACTTCCCCGACGTTCGCGGCATTCCACGGCTTTTGCGCCCTACCACCCACGTGCGCGGCAGGCCTTGTGCTGCCCGAGACCGAGCCCCTCCGTCAGCCGTGGGTGTCGAGGACGTGACGTTCTCGGCTTGCGAGTACGCCGGCCCACAGCTGCAGGACGAGCAGGCCGACCAGTGCCAGGAGCGGGATGGTCCAGCCTCGCGTGGCGGTGTGGAGCGCTCCCAGGCCGATGGGACCGGAGCCGGCCATGAGGTATCCGAGTCCCTGGGCCATCATCGAGACGTGGCCGGTGTGCCTGGCGTCGGGGGAGCGCCAGACGATGTAGGTGAGGGACAGGCTGAGCGAGGCCCCCTGGCCGAGTCCCAGCATGGTCATCCACACGTACGCGGCCGGTACGGGCGCCACGGCCAGGCCGATGAAGGCGCTAGCGGTCAACACGACGGCAACCGCGACGGGAAGCCACGCCGGGCGGGTCCGCCTGGCGATCGCGGGTGTCACGAGTGAGGCGGCGATGCCGAGCAAGGCCGAGTACGACAGCATCCAGCCTGCCGTGTCCGTGTCCGTACCCGCGTCCTGGAACAGGGTGGGAACCCAGGTCAGGGCCGCGTAGTAGCTCATGCTCTGGAGGCCCATGAGCGCGGTCACGGCCCAGGCGACCGGATCGTGCATCAGGGCGCGGACGGAGGGCTCACCGGCCTCGGGCAGGGCGTCGGCGACATCACGGGTCCGGGGATCGCGGACGGGAGCGGGCCGCAACCGCGGGACGAGGGCGGCGAAGGCGATGAGGGCGGGAACGGCCCACATCCCCAGAGCGGGTCGCCAGCCGCCGCCCGCCCATGCGAGCAACGGCACCGTGGCACCTGCCGCGAACGCGGCACCGACGGAGAGCGCGGTCGCGTACAGCCCCATCATCAGGCCGACGCGGTGGGAGAAGTCCCGGTTGATCGCGGCGGGCATGATGACGTTGGCGATCGCGATCGACGCACCGATGACGACGGTGCCCGTGAAGAGCCCGGCGAGGCCGGGCCCGAGACGCAGGGCGATGCCGGCGGCGAGCGCGAGCATCGTCGTTCCGAGGAGCCGATGCAGGCCCAGACGGCGGGTCAATGCCGGAGCGACGAACGCGAAGGCACCGAACGCGACGACGGGAATGGTGGTGAGGAGGCTCACGACGACCTCGGAGAGACCGAGATCCGCCTTGATGTCCGAGAGCACCGGGCCGACCGAAGCGACACCTGTGCGCAGGTTGAAGGCGGCCGCGAGCAGGCCGATCGCCGTCACGGCGGTGCCGAGTCTGCCGCGGACACCTGTGCCGAGCCGTGTTCGGGGTGTCGGTTCCTGGAGAAGACTGGTCACGTCAACGGTCCTTTCGGTTCCCGGCCGGGATGTGTCCGGCCTGGCGCGCGATTGCCGCCGGCCAGGAGGCGCCGGTTCTGCCCCCAGTCCAGCCCAGGGGAGACGAGGCGACCAACCGATAAACTGACGAGTGATGCCTGAAACCCGCCACACAGCGAAGCAGCGTGAACACGTCCTCCGTGAGCACGTCTTCCTGCTCGGGCACGACGACCGCACACCCGAGCACAAGCACACGCGCGGACACCTGGTCTACCCGGCCACCGGCGTGCTCTCGCTCGTGGCCTCGGTGGGTGCGTGGATCGCCCCGTCGAACCGGGTCGTATGGATTCCGGCGGGCTTCGAGCACCAGCACCGCGCCCACGGCCGGACCGACATGCGCATCGTCTTCATGGCACCGAGCCTGGCCGCACTGTTGCCCGCGCATCCCGCTGTGCTCGTCATGACGCCGCTCGCGCGTGAAGCGATTCTGACCCTCACCGGTTCCGAACGCCGGTCAGCGAGCGCGCGCTCGCGTCTGCGCCGGGTGGTCATCGACGACATCAGCACCGCGCCCGAACAGCCGCTGCATCTTCCCGAGCCCCATGACGACCGGCTCCGTGCCGCTGCCGCCCTGGTGGAGGAGGGGATCTCGAACCCTCTCACGCTGAGCGAAATCGGACACCAGGTCGGGGCGAGCGAGCGCACTCTGAGCAGGCTCTTCCGGCAGGAGACCGGAATGAGCTACCCCCAGTGGCGCACACAGCTCCGCGTCCACCACGCACTTCTGCTGCTCGCCGGCGAGGTCTCGGTGATCAATACGGCCAGCGCCTGCGGATGGGCGAACCCGAGCGCTTTCATCGACGCGTTCACGACACTCGTCGGGCGGACGCCTGGTCAGTACCAGCGCTCGCTGAGGGAAGACACGACGCCGGTCTGAGCAGGTGGTCGACGGTGGCCTGTCACCCTGGGACCCGGCGCCACAAGCTCCACCAAGCAGCTCCTGGAGTCGGCTCCCGAGGGCGAGATCACGATCACCTCGGGTTCGGCAAGCACGATCCAGGCTGGGAAGAACGGCGGCACGTCACGTACCGGCACCTGGGCCGAGACCGTTCTGACCGATGTCGGCCCGGTGGAGATGACCGTGTCCCGCGACCGGGACAGCTCCTTCGGGCCGAGGATCGTCAAGAAGTGGCAGACGCGCCTGTCCGGCGTGGACGAGACGGTCATCTCGCTCGCGGCGCCAGTGTGAGTGGGCGTGTTAGTGGCAGGGGTTGTGCGTCAGCGGTGTTCGGTTGTTGATTGCCTGGTCATGCGCTGTGGATGTGTGCTGGTCTGCTGTCATGAGGTGACCAAATGGCTGCCGTTGAGCAGCTGGGGTGGGGCAGGTTCGCTGTCGTGGGGGTGGCTGTTCCTGTCGGGGGTTTGTCGTAGGCCGATGTTGTCGGCATACCGCGACGGAGATCTTTCCAGGCGCTCGTGGACGAAGCCGAGGGCCGCAGAAGGCGCACGAGCCTGTCCTGCGGATCCGGCTGCTCACCGACGCCGCAGTGCGTCGAGATGTGACGTAGGCCCATGATCGGCGGCGTTGGTGTCGCAGGAGGGGCTTCTGGCGAGGGCTGTTCCTATCGTTTCCGCTTGTGCCGTGTTGCGTTCCTCGTGTCGCCTTGCGGCCGCTTGGCGTTCGGGTGGATCGAGCGATGAAGCTCTGAGGGCGGCCGCAAGGACGACAAGATGGCCGTCTGAGCAGCATCAAGCGGTCCGGTGTGCCCGTCGTAGCAAATATCGAGGAGCTTGCGGGTTGATTGGTCGTAGAGGAAGACGACGCCTCGCGGCAGACCGAGTTGGTGCTTCTTAGCTCGGAGGTAGTTGCGGAGCCTCCTGTCCGTCTCTTCGGAATCGGCTCCAGCCGGATGGGTGGCCCACACGAACAGCCAGCCCTCTGCCGGGTCGACGCTGGCCGTGAGCGGCACGGTCAGGCTACGGCCCTTGGGGCTCGGACTGTCGAGGAGTTCGCTGCCGTGGCGGGCGAATTTGTGCTGCACGTCGGTTGCCCCAGACAGCAGCGTGGCGCCGATGCTCAGCCATCCAGTGACATTGCGGGACTGCAACTCGTCGACCAATGGCGTGAGCGGTGATGGCACCATCGCCGGCTTGGGCGCCAGTGCTGAGCGCGCGCCGTCGCGGTCTTGGGTGTGNGAACCACTGGTCCAGCGCATCGGTTCGGCTGGTCAGGAACGCAGGACTTCTTGTTCGGTAGCGGCGCAGTTCGGCTGTGGCCGGCTCGGGCAGGAAGGGGAACGCCGCACGCACCTGCACCGGGTCGGGTTCCACCCAAAGGCCTGCCTCGAAGAAGTACAGGAACAGATCCATTTCGTCGGGCGCGTGGAACATCACGGTGACGTCGGGGTTGCGGCGCCGACGCAGGTACAGCAGGAACTCGGCCGGACGTGCCACCAGTTCGGTGATCAGCTCGAGATCGTGCAGAGATACCGTCCATGGAATGTTGCCCTCGGCCAGCAGGCCGGCCCGCACCAGCTCGGCGGTGGCAGTCAGGACCGTTGATAGGTCATCGAGACTGACGGCGATGGTGTGGATCTCACGGATTTGGCTGAGGTCGATCCATCCCTCGTTCTTGGTGCGGAGGCCGCCGTCCCGCTCGATGGCGTCGCGCATGCGCCCGGCCTGGTCGGCTGCTTTGGTGATGATGCCGGTCAGGTCGGTACGGATCCGTGCCGCCTTGCCCCCGCGGGATAGGGCGCTCAAAGCGACGGCCTTGTCCTCCACGATGATGGCGACATCGTCGAGGACGATGAGGTGGTCGCCCTCGGCCCGTTTGGTGTACTTCGAGGGGTCGGCGGCCTCAGCTTCATCATCGCTCGCGGGTAGGTAGTACTCCAATCCGTCCCGGAAACGAGCGCCGGGAAGGACACGCTCCAGCGCGGCGTGTGTGCGGGATTCGAGAAGGTCTCCGCGATGCTTGGCGTACTGGCTCCACACCGGAGCTGTCTTCTTCAGGTGTTCCTCGAGGTTCTCCCGCACAGCGAACACGTTCAACGCCGGGTGCGGCAGCATCAGACGCCCGTCTGCGCCCACGATGAGTGGCCGTGTTCGCAGCGGGTTCCTTCCGCTGGTGAACGCCTCGACGACATCTATCGGACTGTCCGTCCCCAGGTCCAGGCGGAACCGCTCGACAACGGCCCGGACACATTCTTCCGGCAGGCTCGTATGCGCAACGATGTCGTCGATCGTGACAGTGGCCTGCTCGGCAGGTGGCTCGAACATCGACGTGACGCTGAGCATGGCCTGCTCCGTTAGCTGCCTGTCCGCCCGGCCTTCGTCCTCCGCCGCCATCGCGTCCAGGACCGCATTGCCCATCGCCTCAATGCGGTCGTTCAGTCTGTCCTGCTGCAGGTCGTGGCAGGCGTTGAGGACGGCAATTGCATCCGCGGCGTCGAAGCCCAGTTGCGCCTGCAGGGCTGCGCGGACGCTCTCAACGCCGTCAAGGAGCGCCAGATTGGTTTCCTCTACCATTTCCGGATATGACGGATTGCGCATCCATACTTCGGCGCCCCGAATGAACAAAGACATCATGGCGAACTTGTCGTTCGGGTCAGCACGCGCGAATGAACGCAGCTGAGCAAGGTGGAGGACCTTGCTCAGCTCTTCCTTCGCGCTGGAGACGAAGTGGCTCATCTCCTGAAATCCGGCTTCGGGCCCGACCGTCGTCCCTGCCTCCTGCCGGGCGGTCAGAGCAATCAGCGCCAGCAGTTCGACGTAGACCGCGCCCGCTTCCGCAGTGACAGGTATCTCGCCCTCGCGGGCCATCGGCAAGAATCGCTGACGAGCCACCTCGATAAGCCGCATCGCGTCGAAACGCCGCACCTCCACGACGAACTCCTCGATCGCCGTGGCGAAGGTCGCGTCAGCCTCAGATGCAGGGTCGTCGCCAGTGAAGGAGGCCATGAGCGTGGTCATGGTGGTCAAGGAATCCGCTATGACCTGCGCGTGGGGATCGAGCACCAGCGTCTCCGGCACGGAACGGCGATGTCTCTTGTTGCGCGCTTCGCGTCGCTTCGTGCGGGAGCCCATGGGGCACTTCACCACACAATACGGGCGGCCAGCAAAGGATTTGGCGTTGCACAGCAGCCACCTTCGACAGCTGTCTGCGGTTAGCCGGGTGGTCGGCGGTCGCGGGTGGGAGACCGCTGCTGTCATGGGGTGACCGGGTGGCTGACACGGTGCGGCTAGCAGATCGCGGCCCGGCTGTGTTGGGTTTGCCGGTCTTCGTGTGGAGGGGGTGGCCGGGGCGGTGGGGTTGGCCTTGTGACGGGTTCGGGAACCCCGGTGGGGGAGACGGCGCCGGGTCCGCCTGGTTCGGCGGAGGCCGGGCGGGTGGTGCGGGCTGTGGTGGTGCGGCGGCTGCTCGTGGTGGACCGGGGTGAGGGCGGTCTGTCGTCGTTGCACGTGCGGATCGCGGCCGGTTTGGCGGGCGTGACGGAGCGGACGGTATGGCGGTGGCTGGCCGAGGGACGCGAGGGGCGGCTGGAGGCGCGGCCACGGCAGGGCGGGTTCGTGGTGGGGGACGCCTTGTGGGAGGTGCTGACCCAGGCGGGCGGGAACGTCGCCGAACTGCGCCGAAGGATGCTCCGGGCGCAGGACGAGGGCGTCCTGGAGCACTGGGGGGCGGAGTTTGTGCCGTCCTTGGCGACCCTGCACCGTGCGATCAAGGACGAATTGCGGGCGGGCCGGGTGCTTCAGGTCGCCCGGGCGGCGTCGGGCCGGGTGGAGCCGAGCCGGTACGACCGGGCGCTGGCCGAACTCGGCTTCGCAGAGGGTGCGAACGGTCCGCCGGTCGTGGACGGCCCGGATGCCATGCCGTCCGGCACGGGCGGTGAACAGCGGCCCGGCGTGGTGAAGACCGCTTCGCGTACCCGGGTGTCGGGTGGAGTGCGCCTGTACGCGCCGGGAGCGCGGCTGGTGTCCACGCGGCAGGTGGCCGGGGTGGTGGAGGCGGTGGGGCATACGGTCGCCGCGCGGGGGATCGGCTGTGTATACGGGGACACGGGGCTGGGGAAGACGGTCGCGGTCGAGCAGGCTCTGCATCTGCTGCCTGCCCGGGTGCCGGTGTGGCGGGCGGTGGTGGGAGTCAGGCCCGGGCTGCCGCAGGTGCGGGCCGCGTTGTGCGAGGCGCTGGGACTGCCGTCGGGGTCCTTGACCCACCGGGCCGGACCGGCCGACCAAGCGCTGGCTGAGGCGCTGGCTGAGCCGGGTGTGCTGTTCCTCGACGACGCGCAGCGTCTGTCGCCGCCGGTGCTGGACTACCTGCGGCAGCTGTGGGACTCGCCGGGCTGTGCGGCTGCCCTGGTGCTGTGCGGGGCGGGCAGCGAGCGGGCGCTGGCCCGAGCCGCGGCGATGCATTCCCGGGTTCTGACCTGGCACCAGGTCAGCCGCCTCGACATGCAGGACGTACCGCGGACGCTGGGTCTGTTCCACCCGGTGTGGGAGGACGCTGACCCGGCCGACCTGGGGCGGGCGGATGAGCAGACCGCCCGCGGCAACTTCCGTACCTGGGCGAAGATCACCTCACATGTCTGTGCAGCCCGGGGCCGCGCCCCCGGTGCGGGTGTGGATCGGGACGCGATCGACCAGGCCTGCGCCCGGCTCGGTCCGTACTCATGACCGCCACTCTCACGCGCCCGGGACGCATCGGTTCCGGCGGCAGAGAACCTCACCCCGTTCGGCAAGGAGGGAAACGGCGAGATGACGGACAGCGGATCGAGGGACACCAACGGCGGCCACGGCGTTGACGTGGGAGGACAGTGGCCGCCACCGTCGGGGGATCCGGCCGGCGTGCTCGGAAAGCAGTCGCTGGTTGCGCTGCGGGCGCCTGCGGTGCGCCGCCTGCTGGCGCTGCGGGCCCGGGGCGGTCTATCGCGGCAGCACGTGCGGCTGGCGGGGGAGTGCCTGGGGGCATCGGAGCGCACGGTGTGGCGGTGGCTGGCTGAGGCGTCCCAGAGCCCGGAGGCGGCTGCGCACCCCGGAGCCCGCCACACGAGCAGGTTCGAGATCACCGCGGAAATCCGGGTGCTGCTGGCGTACTGGCACGGCAACGCCTCCGCAGTCCACCGCCAGCTCGTGGAGCGCGCCGCAGCCGAGGCCGGGGGCGTACCAGCACATACGTCCGGCGCTGCTGGGCCCGTCCCGCCCGGCCTGGTGGCTGTGCCGGGCGGGGCAGCCCTGTCGCAGGTGCCGCTGCTGGATCCGGTCCCGTCCCTGTCGACGTTCCTGCGCGCGCTGCGCCGCGATCTGACGGCGGGGGAGCGCGCCGGTCTCGCCAGCGGACCGGAGGCAGCACGCGCCCATGACGTGTTCGGCAAGCGGCCGGCGTCATGGCGCAACTACGCCTGGGAGACTGACCACGTCCAGGCCCCGCTGCTGGTCGACGCTGACGGCGACCTGGTGCGCCCGTGGATCACCTGGTTCATCGACACCGCCACTAAGGTCATCACCGGTACCGCTGTCACCCCGGGCCATCCCTCCCGCGCGTCGGTACTGGCTGCTTTGCGCGCCGCAGTGGTGCGGGACGATCCCTACGGCCCGGCCGGGGGAGTGCCGGAGCTGGTGAGGATGGACCGGGGCAAGGACTTCCTGTCGGCCGCCGTAACCACCGCGCTCGGTGCGATGGGTGTGACGGTCAAGGACTTACCCGCCTACAGCCCGCATCTGAAAGGCACGGTGGAAAGCCTCAACCGGGCTGCGGACCGGATGCTGTTCGCCGCCCTGCCCGGCTACACCGCCGGGCCCACCAGGCCCCGCTCGGAGCGGCGCGGACGTCCCGCGGGGGCGCTGTCCGCCCTGTCGTTCCAGGACTTCACCGCAGAGGTCCTGGAGTGGACGAACTGGTGGAACACCGCGCACCGCCCGAAAGCCCTGTCGGGCCGTACGCCGCTGGAGGCGTGGCAGGCCGATCCGACCCCTGTCACCGACATCCCCGCCGCCGACCTGTGGGCCTTCACCCTCGAGGACGACGGCCGGCCCCGGAAGCTGACCAGCCATGGCGTGAGCTGGCGCGGCCGCACCTACACCGCCGCGTGGATGACCGGCCAGGCCGGCCGCCAGGTCCGCGTGCGTTACATGCCCCACCACGACCACGAGATCGAGGTCTGCGACGCCCGCGGCCGCCACCTCGGCCCGGCGCACCTCGCGGACGCGGCCACCCCCGAGCAACTGCAGGCGCTGCGCGAGGCACGCGCGGAGCGCGCCCGGCGCCTGCGGGCCGACACGAAGGCCGCCGAACGCCTGCGCCGCCAGCGATTCGCCCCCACCACCAGCGCGGAGCCCGCCCAGCGGCTGGGAGCCGTCACGGCCGCCCAGGCCGATCGTGAACTCGCCGCCGCCGACTACACCGACGTCGCACGGCTGGCACTCCCCGACTTGATCCCGCCCGCCCCGCCTCCGGCGTACTGGCGCACCCCGCCCGCCCTCGCGGCCAGCACAGTGCCAGCCCCGCCCGCCTCCGCTCCAGCCGACCCGTCAGCGGACGTTGCGCCGGAGCCCGACTCCCGACCCGCAGGAGACGCCACGTGACCGCTGCCACCTACCAGTACGTCGACCTGCCCGATGCCTCCGTGGTCACCACCCGGGCCCTGCTCACCGCACGGGAGAACATCGCCGACACCGTTGCCGCGCGGGCCATGATGTGTATCCACGGCGGCGCCGGCTTCGGTAAGACGCTCGCGGTCAACACCTGCCTGCGCGAGCTCGAACCGAGCGAGGATGTACGACGGGTCACCTTCCGCGCCCGCCCCACCGCCCGAGCGGTGCGCTACGAGCTGTTCACCGCGCTCGACCTGGCCGGCGAGCCGCCCCGCCACCCCAGCGAATTCGACCGTCTGCTCAAGACCGCCCTGGCCGAGCGCCCCCGCACCTTTCTGGTCGACGAGGCCCAGTGGCTCAACGGGGAGGCGTTCGAGTACTTCCGCTACCTCTGGGACGAGCCCGCCACCCGCTTCGCGGTCGTCTTCGTCGGCGGCGAGGGCTGCCACACCGTGCTGCGCCGCGAACCGATGCTCTCCTCCCGCATCTTCATCTGGCAGCACTTCACCCGCCTCACCCCCAGCGAGGTCCTCGACGTCATCCCCCTGTTCCACCCGATCTGGGCCCACGCCGACCCCGACGACATCGCCTTCGCCGACCAGCATGCCGCGCACGGCAACTTCCGCGCCTGGGCCCAGCTGACCGCCCACGCCCGCACCGCCCTGGCACGCACCGGCCGCCCCCGCGTCGACCAAGAGCTGCTGCGCTGGGCCTTCAGCCGCCTCGCCTGACACCCCACCGCCCGTGCCTCTCGCCCCGCCGCTGCCGCCCGTCACCGTGGTTCTCGACCGCCACGACGACGCGCTGTACACGCATACGGCCCTGGCCGCCCACCACCTGCCGGCTGGCCGGATCACCCTGCACCCCGGCCCGGGCACCACCAGCGAGACCGGCCTCGCCCACGATCTTCTCGCCGCCCTGGGCAAACCGCCCCTGCTCCCGGGCCGCTTTCCCGGCGGCCGTCAGCCCGCCTGGGAAGCCGCCACGGCCTGGATGACCGCCCTGCCCGTGACCCGGCTGACCGTCCTGCGAGCCCACCGCCTCACCGCCCGCCGCGCGATGCGCCTCCTGCGGCTGCATGCCCTCACTGGTATCCACCTGACCCTGGTCTGCCACCGCCCTCACCTTCCCGCCGCCCTGCACCAGGCCCTGCGGACGGCCGACTACTCCGTCACCACCGACTTCGAGGCAGCCCGCCGCCACTACTACGGCACGCCTATCACCGAACCCCCGCCCGCAGACAAACCCGCCGGGCCGGCAGACCGGTGGCTCACCCTGCCCGCACTGGACCGCCTCGTCTCCTACGACAGCCCTCGCCCCTGCATCGATCCGTGCATGCCGCCGCCGATCGCCTTCCGGCACCGCCCACCACCCGTGGTTCTCACCGCGCACACCACCCAGAAAGTCGCCCACCGGCTGCACGCGGCGACCGCACACCCTCGCCTGGCCGCGGCCGTTGCCGCCGCGCTGTTCACCGGCGCCTCCCTCCAGCAACTCGCCACCGCCCGCCCCCGCGACTACGACACCGCCGCGGCCACGCTCGCCCTGCACGACCGCGCCCGCTACACCGACGGCTGCGCCGCCTACCCCGTACCACCCTGGGCGGGCGTCTTCCTGCGAGCGGCGGCCTGCTTCACCCGGCTCGTCTCCGGCGAGGACCAGGAACTGCTCGCCGCGCCAGGTGACCGTGCGCACCTGCTGCGCGTGGCGGAGACGGCCAAGCTGCGCCCGCCCCAGCCGCCCGCAGCCCGCCGCCAAGGCCCGGTCGGCCGTGTTGAGTGGGACTGGCGTGAGCGGCAGGAAGCCGAGAGGTACGAAGCGGTGCCGATCAGTCGCATCAGAGCCTCACGACACTGAACACCCTGACGCGTTCGCTCGAAGAGGCAGGCTCAGTCGATCGAGAAGTCGGCGAACTCGACGTCGCTGAAGACGATGTGCAGACCGTGAGCCCGGCGGCCCCATTCGCGGAAGTAGCTGTGTCCCAGCGCGCGGGCGAGGATCACCGTCTGCTGCTGCTCGCCCGCGCCAGCGTCCCGGGCGGCGAATAGCTCCCGGGCTACCTCTCCCGGCAGGTCCTGGGTGATCCACCGCACCCGCGGATCGTCCGAGGAACCTGCTGGCGCGGCGAAGCCAAATCGCGCCCGGGTATGGAAGACGAACCCCTCTGCCTCTGCCTGGGCACGCCGACGGGCTCGTATCCGGGGCTGCCACCGAGCCAGGACCGCTTCCTCGATAGCCCGGACCTGCAGCGGACCCGGCGTGCGCCGCGCCCCGGGCCTCTTCGTCACCCACCGCTGCACGGTTCGCTGTGAAACGCCCAGAAGACGTGCCACCTTCCTCGTGGAGCCTTTCTCGGATCTCATGAGGAAACGCAATGCCGAGGTGCCTGTAGGTACCGGGCGCGTCAGCAGTGCTCGTTCGATTCCATTGCTGATCTTTCCCATGACTCTCCCCGGCTCTTGACCCCTATGGCTATCGGAGCTGCCAGCTCTCTCACAGAGGTGGCCACTCGTGACCGAGATCCGCCGTATAGGGCGAACGACCGGCGAACCTGGGCTATAGGCGCAGAACGGGGGACGGAGATGGTGACGGACAGAGGTCAGAGTGCCCCGGTCAGCGGGGCCTGCTCAAGGATCACCGCCGAACGTGGTGAGAGTCTGTGTCCCGGCCGCAATACACGCGAGGTGGTCCGGGCTGGCTGTCTTGCGCGCCGACTCATCCTGCGTCCGTAGGCCGAGAGGACGCTGGCGCCGCGAGCGGACCCGCGCCCATGCTAGGGGTGACGGCCCGTCTCCTGCGGCGTCTGGAGGTCGTGCACGAGGGAGCGCAGATTGACGTGAACCAAGGCGCGCGGGGTGTTGAGCCCGCGCGACGCCTGCTGGAGGAAGACGCCGGTCTTCTTCTCCGCGACGACGTGGTCGGCATAGCCTGCGGCACAGGCAAGGTAGAACAGATCATTTAGGTCGTTGCGTACCCACTTGTCCGATGCGTTGCGCAAGCGGGCCTGGGTGATCTCCAGTACTCCGCCGTTGAAGGGCAAGCGAGCAAAGAAGTCGACCACCGTTTCCTCGTTCAGGAGAGCAGAGGCGTTCTCGCTGCTGATACCAGCGATCAGGAGTGCCTGGGCGATGTCTCTGCCCTGATCGCTCAGCATGTGTGCGGCCGTCACCAGACGTATGTCGCGATCTCCTGGATGGTCCCGCATGTACTGGGCGAGCGTCGAGAGGGTAGCGGCCCATCGCTCGATGACCGCATTGCTGGCGGCCAGTTCCTCCGGAGAAAGCGTGTCCTCCAGCAGGGCGCTTGCCCAGGCCACCTGCCAGGGAAGGCCGGCCGGGCGATGGGCGGCGGTCGGCGCGGCAGCGCTGATCGAGGGCGTGTAGTTGAAGAAGGGGGAGTTCGCGGCGGTGGTGAAGACGTCCGTTGCCGTCAGCTTCGTCCCGCTGAACGCGCCCACCAACTCGTACCGTCGGACGACCAGCGGATTGAGCATGTGCCACCCGCCGTAGCCGTCCAACATGGCTCGTGCGAGCCGACGACGGCTGGACTTCAAGCCGCGGTGAGCGGTCTCTACGAGGTGGGCCATCGACAGCGGCAACCGGACCTGCCCGGTCGCGGCCAACTCCCACAATGCAGTGGCGGCTTCGCGCTCCTCAGCCTTTTGGATCTTCTCGGGCGCAAAGCGTGCCCGCGCCATCGTGATCCAATGATTTTGATCCAGGTAGATGACCTTAGACACTGCGCCTCACTCCGTGTGCCTGGGATGCCCGTGCCGGGTTGCACAAGACAGACCAGTAGGGCGGCAGCCGGGTTGTACGGTTTCTCCCCCGCTCTGCATCGTGTCTCCGGCATGCTGACCGCCCACCGTGCAGCACGCAAACACCCCCGGCAAGCACGCACTGGGGCATGGCGCAGCACAAACGCCGCGAGTTCCAGCTGCCACGTCGCGTTGCGGAACTGACGGAACCCCTCGCTGAGCGGCGTAGCCGCAGGCAGTTGCGGCTGACCTCCGGCTCTACGCCCACCTCACGTCCAGCTTCCGTAGTGCGTCCAGTTGTTCTGCGGTGAGCTTGTCGCGGCGTTGCTTCTGGTTGGAGTACCAAATCCCCAGCGCCAGGTCGTGCTCCTGGCCGTCGATGACGACCTTCTCCCGGTGAGTCCGCTTCACCGAGGACTCTCCTTCGCGGGCGATGTACTGGGCGAGGGCTGCCAGGCCGCGCTGGAATGCCTGCTGTGCCTTGCTCGGACCCTTCGTCGCGGACGTCGTCGCCGGGGCGATGGCCACGGGGAGGGTCGCGCCCCGCACGCCCAGCGCCTCCAGGCGCTCGCGCTGCTCGGGCATCAGCTGCGCCCAGGTGCCCGGCTCCTGCTGCCGCCACCGCCACGTGCCGATGTCGTCGCCCTCGAACGTGACGCCGGGCGCGATGTAGGGCAGGACGCCGTCGGCCTCGACCAGGTCGGCGAGCACCCGGTAGTGCCGCTGCCAGCTCAGCGGCCAAGGGCAGTTCCAGTCCGGGTCGACCGCCGCCAGCTGCTTCGCGCGCTCCGCCGCCCGCTTCGGGTCCTTCCCCAGGCCGCCCTTGCGGCGCAGGTTGGCCATGTGCTGCCCGATGGGCACCATCGCCTCCCCTTCGCCCCACATCGCGTCCTGGCGCGGCGCGAGGTGCCCGGAGGCGCGCCGGTAGGACCGCAGGGCGGCGAGCTTGGTCTCCCACGCCTCCTCGCCCGGTTCCCAGAGCATCCCGGCCTCCGGCGCGTCCAGCAGGGTCTTGCGCCGCTTCTCGAGTTCGCCGGCGCGCAGGGCCTTGCGCTGCTGGTGAACCCAGCGCCCGAGGGGGAAGTCCGTGGTGACGCCGACTGCGACCTCGACGTCGTAGGGGACGGCGTGGACGCCGGTGATGTCGTTCTCCTTCCGCCAGCGGATCAGGGCCTGGTAGCCCTCCAGCCACACCAGCGATTCCGGCCGGTACACCCGGGTCCGCAGGAACGCCGCGATCGTCGCCGCGTCGCGCGGACTGGAGAAGTGCAGCAGCGCCGCCTCGGCAGTGCCGTCGGCGCCGTCGCCCTCCTCGTCCTCGCCTCCGCCCGCGCCACCGGCCCCGACGATCCGCCCGTCCTCGTCGCGTCGCAGGTGGACCTTGCGCTTGCCGCTCGTGAGCGCCCGGGAGGCGAGCTGCTCGACCAGGCGCTCGTCATGCGAGCGCAGGCCCTGGAGGACGGCGACGAGCGGCTTGAAGCTGGCGGAGGCGACCATGTCCTCGGGGTCCTCGTTCGGCTCCAGGAAGACGGGCACGATGATCCTGGCCACCTTCGTGCTGCCGTCGCGGTTGAGCCGGAGGGCCCGCCCGATGTTCTGCACGATCTCGACCTGGGAGCCGCGGGTGTCGGCGAAGCACACCGCCTCCACGCCTCGTTCGCCGGTGATGTCGACGCCTTCGCCGAGGACGCGGACGCTGGCGAGGAAGGCGCGGTGGACCCGGCGGTTGTTGGCGTCGATGCCGTTGGCGAACTGGCGGATCACCTCGCGGCGTTCGGCGACGAGGTGGTCGCCGCACAGCCACGCCGACCACATCCGGTCCGGGGGTACGTGACGGCCGGCCTCCAGCTCGTAGAACTCGGCCTCGATCGACGACGCGGGCAGCTTCCCGGCGGCCACCAGGTCGGCGTCGGAGGCGTCGTTCATGTACAGCGCGGTGGCCGTCTCTGGGAGCTTCTTGGCGAACGCGGCGGCTTCCTCGACCTTCTGGTGGAACGTCATCACAGTGCGCAGGTTCCAGGCGGCGGCGTGCTCCAGGAGTGCGGTCTGCAGCAGCGCCAGGCGCCGGCCCCGCCGCGCCTCCTCGGACTCCCCGAGGACGGGGGAGGGGTCGTGGATCTCCAGGACGTCGATCTCGAACCCGGCGAGGATCTCCCGCTCGATCGCCTCCGACAGCCCGAGCTCCGCGAGCCACGCGCCGTAGGTCCCGTTCGGGTCGTCGGCCATCGTCGCGAGCTCCACCTCCTGACCGCCGGTGTCCTTCCGCGGCTGGGGGGCGGCGAGGATGCGCGGGGTCGCGGTCAGGTAGAGCCGGAAGTCGGCGGGGATCCGCTGGTTGTCGTGGATCGCCGCCCACGGACGACCGAGATCACCGGCGGTTCCGTGGGCCTCGTCCACGATGGCGAGGTCGAAGCCGTCCATGCGCTGGCCGTAGAGCCGCTCACCGCCCGCCAGAGCGGCCTCCAGCGGCCCGCGAACCTTCCGGCGGCCCGTCGGGTCCTCCGGGTCCTCGCGGTCCACCAGGGAGGCGTACGTGGCGAACACGACGACCGGTCCGGAACCGGCCCACAGGGCCAGCTGAATCGGGTTCGTGGTGGTGCGCACGCCCAGCTCGTTCAGGACCGCGTCGTTCTCCAGCGAGCACACCGCGACCATCGGCGCCCGGTGTCTCATCGCGTGCCACGCCTGGGTGGTCTGCACGAGCAGGTCCAGGGTTGGCACGGTGACGAGGATCCGGCCGTCCGCGAACGACTCCAGCGCGCACGCGGCGGCCGTGATCGTCTTGCCCGACCCGGTCGCTGACACGATCGTGCCCCGGGCACCCTGCGGGGGCACAGATGACTTTGCAGGAAATCCCACCCACTTACGAAACGCGGAGCGCTGATCTACCTGGTGTTTCCTGAGTGAGATGTCCTGCATATTCGGACTCCCTTTCCGGGACGGGCTTCAGGGTGCCGGGGCGTGAGGTTATTTCGAGGGTGTGCCGATGTCGTCGAGTCCTCTGAGCCCCCACGCGTCCAGTCCGGCGTAGATGGTGGCTGTCTGGCAGCGCGGTGATTCCATGACTTCGGCTTCGCCGCGGTAGACGGCGATCAGAGAGTCGGTGCCGCGCCACCAGGTGTCCGCAAAGCCGGCGACCTCTGGCACGACCTCGAACCCGTCCAGCTCAAGCTCGTCCACGGCAACGCCTGTCAGCGTCGTGGTCGTACGCGCACACCGACGGGCGTGATCCGCCAACGCCAAGGCCTCCACCCACCCCTCGACACTCGCATGCAAGGGCACCCACTTCCCGGCCTCGAGCCCGAACTCCCCGCTCGGCCCTACCACGAACGCATAGGGAAGAGCCGTACGCTGCGCCCCGGCCTCGAAGAACCAGTCAGGGGCCGGCCCTTTGGGAACGCCCCCGCGGAACGCCCGAGGGCCCCCGTCGTAGTGAGGAGACGGGGGAAGGGCCAGGCCACCCCAGACAGCTTCGAAGGCGGCCACCCGATCGATCTGCTCCTCAGGAGTGCCGTGCCCTCTCCAGAGAGCTCTGGACTGCTTGACATCACCGCGACCAGTCCAGTAGCCGTGGCACCCAATAAAGTACTGTGCCCTACGGGTAAGCCCCTCGGGGATTCCCTCATCGATTGACATCTCAACCCCTACCTACTTTTCGCCAATCCTACATGCTGCATCATCCTGAGCCGCGCGCTACATTGGAACCCACACATACAAACGACCCTCACCTCTTATAGCCAGCCCGGCCCGCGCCAGCGGGCCTCAACAGTTCTGGAGGCGCAGCCGGAAGGACCGTCAGGCGGGGGAGCGCAGCGGACTCGCCCGCCAGGCTGGAGCGAAGCGGAAGCCTGTTAGCGGGACGTCGTACCGCTAGTCCGGGAGCGCAGCGGACGGACCGTCACCGAACCCGCGCAGCGGGCTCGGTGCGCGGATGGCGCAGCCATCCGCCAGCGCTCACGCGGAGCGTGAGCGCAACACCCGCGCGCAGCGCGGGTGTTCGTTTGCCCATCGCGCAGCGATGGGGTACCCGCTCCGCGGG
>NZ_MDKB01000005.1:0-63634 GCF_001715295.1 Streptomyces griseus
AGCCGGTTCTTGGCGAACGGGGGTTGCTGGGGGGCGGGGGGTGGCAGGTGGATGTCGATGTCTATGGGGCCAGGGGCAGGGGGCGGCGGTGCGGGGTTGCTGGGGGGCGTCGGCAGGGCGCATCCGCCGAGAGTGAGCGCGAGGGTCGTGCTGAGGAAGAGCTTTTGCACGGTGGTCGGTATGTGCACGGCTTGACCCCTTCCTGAGGGATGGTCAGGTGGATTCGAGGGTGCGTATGAAGATGCTGAGGGAGGTGAAGAATTGGTCGGTGGTGCGCCAGGTGTTGGTGATGGCGTGGGCGAACTCGCTGGGGGCGGTTCCGATGATGTAGAGCACGATGATCAGCACCATCCAGAACACGATGCTCCGGGGGCGGGTCAGCATGGAGAACTCCCTGCGCTGCTGCGTGTGGTGCAGGTGGCGGTCGGATGGTGAGGCGGAGGTGGGAGGTGGGCGTGCGGTCCCCGTTCTCTCGGTGCCGGGAGCGTGGGACCAGGGCGCGGTGTGCGTCCGCCCGCGCGGTGGCGGGCGGACGCATCCGCGTCGTCACTCCGCGAAGAGTGCGGCGGCCTGGGCGCGCAGGTCGCGCCGGAGCTCCTTGGGCAGCGAGAAGGTGATCGACTCGTCGGCGGTCCTCACCGTCTCGACGTCCGCGTAACCCCGCTCGCCGAGCCACTCGAGCACACCGTCGACCAGGACGTCGGGCACCGAGGCACCCGAGGTGAGGCCGACCGTGGTGACGCCGTCCAGCCAGGCCTCGTCGATCTCGGAGGCGAAGTCGACCAGGTGGGCGGCCGGCGCACCGGCGTCCAGGGCGACCTCGACCATGCGGATCGAGTTGGATGAGTTCTTCGAGCCGACGACGATGACCAGTTCGGCGTCCTCGGCCAGCTTCTTCACCGCGATCTGGCGGTTCTGCGTGGCGTAGCAGATGTCGTCGCTCGGCGGGGAGAGGAGGTTCGGGAACTTGCTCTTGAGGGCATCGACCGTCTCCATCGTCTCGTCGACGGAGAGGGTGGTCTGGGAGAGCCAGACGACCTTCGACTCGTCGCGGACCTCGACGTTGGCCACGTCCTCGGGTCCGTCGACCAGGGTGATGTGGTCGGGGGCCTCGCCGCTCGTCCCGATGACCTCCTCGTGGCCCTCGTGGCCGATCAGGAGGATGTCGTAGTCCTCCTTGGCATAGCGCACAACCTCCTTGTGCACCTTGGTCACCAGGGGGCACGTCGCGTCGATCGTGGCGAGCTTGCGCTCGGCGGCCTCCGCGTGGACGGTGGGGGCGACGCCGTGCGCGGAGAACATCACGATGGAGCCCTCGGGGACCTCCGCGGTGACGTCGACGAAGATCGCGCCCTTCTTCTCCAGGGTTTGCACGACGTATTTGTTGTGCACGATCTCGTGGCGGACGTAGATCGGGGCCCCGTACTGCTCCAGGGCCTTCTCCACGGCGAGTACAGCGCGGTCGACTCCTGCGCACCAGCTGCGAGGTGATGCGAGCAGGACGCGGCCGGGCCGCCGCGCAGGCGTTGAAGAGGAAGGTGCCGGATTCATGTGGTCCTCGCAGTCGCGCTGAAGGCTATGGACCGCAATGCGGCCACCATGTGCACGGGTAGGTCGGCGGTGTCCAGGGTGGTCAGCGCCTCTTGACGGCGCTGGGCGATCATTGCTTCGACTGTTGTGCGGGCTCCGGTGTCGATGAGGATGGTGCGGACCTGTTCGGCGCCATCGTCGTCGAGAGTCCTGTCGCCGACGTGGCGGAGCAGCGTGCGGTGTTGCGCGGGGGTGGCGCTACGCAGCGCGAGGGCCATGAGGACGGTGGCTTTGCCTTCTCTCAGGTCGTCGAGGGCGGGTTTGCCGGTGTCGTGGGGATTGCCGAAGACGCCCAGGAGGTCGTCGCGGAGCTGGAAGGCTTCGCCCACGGGGATGCCGTAGGCGGTCAGGGCCGGCCTGCATGTGTGGCTGCCGGGTGCCGGGGCGAGGGACGCCCCGAGCAGTAGGGGCCCCTCGACGGTGTATTTCGCGGTCTTGTATCGGGTGATGGCCAGCGCTTGGTCCAGGCCGACGGTGGGTTGGCCGGTGTGGGAGAGGTCGAGGCACTGCCCGTAGATGGTGTCGGCGCGCAGGGTGTTGGCGACGGGCAGGGCCGCTTTGAGCTGGTCGGAGGTGAGGCCCGCGCCGTGGAGGAGTTCGTCGGCGAAGACGAGGGCGAGGTCGCCGATGAGGATGGCGGCTTCGGTACTGATCTTGCGGTGGACGGTGGGCCGGCCGCGGCGGGTGTCAGAGGCGTCGATGATGTCGTCGTGGATGAGCATGGCGGCGTGGAAGATCTCCAGCGACGCCGCAGCCCGGAGAACAGGGTGGGGGGGCACCGGTGCCCCCCGCGGCCTGCCAGCCGGCGACGCACAGCACGGGGCGGATGCGTTTGCCTCCCGCGTCGAGGAATCCACTCAACGCTTGGGCGGCCTGTTGCGGCAGGTTCCTGCGGTGGGCCTCGCGGGTCTGGAAGGCCAGGAAGCCGGTGAGGACGGTGTCGACCGCGCGTCGCACAGCGTCCTGGTCGAAGAAGGCTGCTGGGGCCTGGGTACTCATGAGGTCTCACCCTCTTCCGCGGCGGCCGCGTCGAGTCCCTCGCCCAGCCGGATGGCTTCCTCGACGAGTGCATCGACGATTTTCGATTCGGAGACGGTCTTGACGACCTTCCCCCTGACGAAGATCTGGCCCTTGCCGTTGCCGGAGGCGACGCCGAGGTCGGCTTCGCGGGCCTCGCCGGGGCCGTTGACGACGCAGCCCATGACCGCGACGCGCAGCGGGTAGGGGAAGCCGTCCAGGGCGGCAGTGACCCGTTCGGTGAGGGCGTAGACGTCGACTTGGGCACGGCCGCAGGAGGGACAGGAGACGATTTCCAGCCGGCGGGCGCGCAGTCCCAGCGACTGCAGGATCTGAATGCCCGTCTTGACCTCTTCGACGGGGGGAGCGGTGAGGGAGACGCGGATGGTGTCGCCGATCCCCTCGGCGAGGAGGATCGCGAAGGCGGTCGCAGATTTGATGGTGCCCTGGGGCGGAGGGCCGGCTTCGGTGACGCCCAGGTGCAAGGGGTAGTCGCAGGCGGCGGCGAGCCGCCGGTAGGCGGCGACCATGGTCATCGGGTCGTGGTGTTTGACGGAGATCTTCAGGTCGGTGAAGCCGTGCTCCTCGAACAGGGAGCATTCCCACAGCGCGGACTGGGCCAGCGCCTCAGGGGTGGCTTTGCCGTGCTTGGCCAGCAGCCGACGGTCCAGACTGCCGGCGTTGACGCCGATGCGGATCGGCACCCCGGCCGCCGTGGCGGCCTTCGCGATCTCTTTGACTTTGTCGTCGAAGGCTCTGATGTTGCCGGGATTGACCCGCACCGCGGCACAGCCGGCGTCCAGCGCGGCGAAGACGTAGCGAGGCTGGAAGTGGATGTCGGCGATGACCGGAATCTTCGACTTCCGGGCGATCGCGGGCAGGGCGTCGGCGTCGTCCTGGGAGGGCACCGCGACCCTCACGATTTCACAGCCGGCCGCGGTCAGTTCGGCGATCTGCTGCAGCGTCGCGTCCACATCCGCGGTGGGAGTGGTGGTCATGGATTGCACGGAAACCGGTGCTCCGCCGCCCACGGGCACGTTGGCGACGCGGATCTGCCGACTGCGCCTGCGTTCTGTCGCGGGGGGAGCGGCGGACAAGGTCGGCATGGGTAGATCGACAGCGGTCATCGGGGGCTCCCGTCGGGGGTCATGGTGTGGTCCAGGGGCTTTGCGGCGCCGGCACGCAGGGCTGTGGAAACGATCTGGACGGATGACAGGCCTGCGCGTGTGAGTAGTTGTTCGCGCCCGCCGTGCGCGAGGAAGGCGCGTGGCAGTCCCAGGACGTGTACGGGGGTGGTGATGGCGTGGTCGCGTAGGCACATGGCGAATGCGTCGCCGAGGCCGCCGGCGCGGGAGTTGTCTTCCACCGTGATCACCAGCCGGTGGCCGGCGGCCAAGTCGAGCAGCCCCGGTGTGACAGGGGCGGCCCACCGCGGGTCTGCGACGGTGACGCCGATTCCCTGCTGCGTCAGCTGCTGGGCCGCTTGCAGGCACATGGGTGCCATCGGTCCGTAGGAGAGCAGGAGTACATCGCGGATTCCCCCCTCCGACAGGACGTCGACACCGTCCATGTGACGTACGGCCTCGATGTCCTTGCCAGGTATCCCCTTGGGGAAGCGGATGGCGGTGGGCCCTTCGTCGTGCGCGGTGGCTTCGCGCAACAGGGCCCGCAGCTGGCAGCCGTCGCGGGGGGCAGCGATGCGCAGCCCCGGCACCATGCCCAGCAGGGAGGCGTCCCACATGCCGTGGTGCGAGGCTCCGTCGGGTCCTGTGACGCCGGCCCGGTCAAGAACGAAGGTCACGGGAAGCCGGTGCAGGGCCACATCCATGAGGACTTGGTCCGCCGCCCGGGTGAGGAAGGTGGAATAGAGGGCGACGACGGGGTGGAAGCCGCCCATGGCCAAGCCTGCCGCAGAGGTGACTGCGTGCTGCTCGGCGATTCCGACGTCGAAGACCCGATCGGGGTACTTCACCGCCATCGGATACAGGCCGGCGGGCCGGAGCATGGCTGCGGTGACGGCGACCAGTTCCTCACGTTCGTCGGCCAGCTCCAGCAGGGCTTGACCGAAGAAGCTGGTCCATGACGGGGCGGGCGGGCTCGTGGTGGCGACAGGCCGGCCGGTGACCGCGTCCACGGTTCCGACCGCGTGCAGGCAGTCCGCCTCATCGCCCTCGGCCGGCCCGAACCCCGAACCTTTGACGGTCACCGCGTGGACCAGCACCGGCTGCCGCAACGAGCGGGCCTGCTCCAAGGTGGCCTGCAGGGCGCCGATGTCGTGACCGTCGACGGGCCCCAGGTAGGTGAACCCGAGCTGAGTGAACACCGTCGTGACCGCCTGGCCCGTGGGGGCGCGGTCGCCGGGGCGCTTGAGGGTGCGCAGATGGTTGGCGAGAGCTCCGCCGGTCGGGGCGTAGGAGCGGCCGTTGTCGTTGAGGACCACCACCACTGGACGCTCGCAGGCACCGATGTTGTTCAGCGCTTCCCACGCCATGCCGCCGGTCATGGCACCGTCGCCGATCACGGCTACCACAGACCTGTCGGTACGCCCACGCAGCTCGTTGGCCTTGGCCAGGCCGTCGGCATACGAGAGTGAGGCGGAGGCATGGGAGTTCTCGTACCAGTCGTGCTCCGACTCACTGCGCGAGGGATAGCCGGACAGTCCTCCGGCCTGACGTAGCCGGTCGAAACCCGCGGCGCGGCCGGTCAGGATCTTGTGGACGTATGCCTGGTGGCCGGTGTCGAAAAGGATCGCGTCGCGAGGCGAGTCGAAGACGCGGTGCAGGGCGATGGTCAGCTCCACCACACCCAGATTCGGTCCCAGATGCCCGCCCGACGCACACACCGTCTCGATCAAGAACGTGCGGATATCTTTGGCCAGGACCTCGAGCTGCCCGGCCTGCAGGCGGCGCACGGCTTGCGGGCCATCGACAGCCGTCAGGTCACGATCTTTCATTGCGGTGAGTTGCCCGGTCATAGGTGCCTCGGAGAACTCAGTCATGTTGACCTCCAGGTCTCAGCAGGGACATCGCTGCGGTCCATGTATGCGTGCGTAGGCGAACTCGACGTGCCGAGGGGCAGGGCCACGGATGCGGTGCGGACAAGCGCGAAGGGGTAGCGGGCGAACGTGTGACGGCCTTCGAAGCACGTCCTTCCGCCGCAGCCGAACCCCACCCGATTCGACGACACGCGGTTCAGCCGCCCCGGCCATGCGGCGCGCTGGGGAACGCGCGCCAGTCGAGCAGACGGCCTCGCCCACACCGTGCTGCCTGGCAATTCGCCGACCGCGGCGGCAACTTGGCTGCCGCGGGGGTGACAGCGCGTGGTAGCTGTGGCTGCCTGCGCGGCCTCCCCGACCGCCGTACGCCTCGTCCTCTCACGGCCCGTATCGACTCGCCGGCACTCTGTCGCGTCCACGGGGACCGACCGCTCCTGCCGAACCCGCGACAGCGGCACGCGCACCGCGCTCATTCGCGCTGCGCGGCGCGGTCGCCGGAGTTCGAGGCGGAGGCCGGTCGCAGGACGACCGGTAGAGCGGCGAGGCCGTTGATCGCCGTGGAGATGACGGGCTTCAGTTCCGACTCGGGCACGGCCAGCCGCATGGCGGGGAACCGACCGAAGAGCTGGGAGAGGCCGATCGAACTCTCCAGGCGGGCGAGCGGCGCGCCGAGACAGTAGTGAGGGCCGGCACCGAAGGCGAGCTGGCGTTGGTACTGGCGGGAGTCGTGCACGTCGAAGGGCGCCGGAGCCGTCGCGTGTTGTTCGCGGTTTGCGGCGGCCAGACTGACGGCGATCGGCTCGCCGCGGCGCACGCTCACCCCGTGCAGGACGGTGTCCCGCAGTGCGTAGCGCATGAACACGGTGCGCACCGGGGCCTTCCAGTACAGGCCCGCCTCGACAGCGGCCGGCCAGCTCAGCTCACCGCCGAGGACCGCGGTGAGCTGGTCGGGGTGGCTGAGCAGGGCGAGGACGGTATTGGTGAGCGCGTTGACCGTTGTCTCGTGGCCGGCCGAAAGGATGAATTCCAGGGTGTCGATCAGTTCCTTCGGCGTCAGCTTTCCACCGCCGTCGTCGAGCGCCTCGATCAGCGCGCTGGTCAGGTCGCCGAGCGGGGCAGCGCGCCGGTCGGCGACCAGGCGTGCCAGGACTTCGCGCTCCCCCATGGTGGCCGCCTGCCGCTCGGCGCTGCTCACCTCGACGCTCAGTATCGTCCGGAAGTGCGCGCGCAGCTGGTGCTGCTGCTCGGGGTCGGTGAGACCGTAGAGCTCGCAGATGATGAGTAGCGGGAGCGGGTAGGCGAAGGTCTCCTTGAGGTCGATCACCTCCTCCGGCTCCACGGACTCCAGGCCGTCCAGCAGTTCCCGCGTGATTTCCTGGATCCGGGGCGCGAGCGCCTCGATGCGCCGGGGGGTAAAGGCGTGACTCACCAGGCCCCGGAGCCTGCGGTGAGCGGCCCCGTCCGCGTTCAGCAACGATTCCCCGACGATCAGGTGGAGCAGCGGCCATCCGGCGGGTATCTCCCCGCGGGTGTAGGCACCCCAGTGCCGCGGATCGCTGGAGAGGTCGGGGTGCGGATTCAGGACGCTCCGGGCCGCCTCGGCCGACACGGCTGCCCAGGCACGGACATCGTCCGGAAGAGATACCGGCACCACGGGGCCGTGCCGCTGCCACTCGGCTGCTTCCTCGTAGGTCCCCCGGCTCGGGTCGAGTGAGGACACGGGCTGGTCGAGCGAGAACTTCGAACGGTCGATGTACATCGGCAGCTCCAACTGGATGTGGCATACGTTTCCTTGGGTCCGTGTCCTTGCGTCCGTCTGCTGTGTTCGGCTCACCGCGACGGAAGCTGTACCGAGTCCGGGCCGAACGCCAAGGCCAGAACTGTTGTGAGGTGGGAGGCCTACGCCCTGAAATGCACACCGCTTGCGAGCTGTGGGGCCGGGGCGGACCGCCGATCACACGTCCCCCCGACAGCACCTACGAAAGTGCGGCAGAGCGGTATGAGTTCTCGTTCTCGTACCACTCGAGCACCGCGGCGCGAGGCGGTGCCGGACAGTCCGGCCGGCCTGACGTGAGTGGTCGAAATCCGCGGCACGGGCCGACCAGGCCCTTGTGGGCGTAGACCTGGTGGGTCGGTGTCGAAAGGACACGGCACGGGGCGATTCGAAGACGAGAGGCAGGGCGGTTCCGCCACGCCCACGCACGGTCCCGGGCGCCCGCCGGATGCACTTCCCTCTTCATGAGTAGCGTGCAGCCTGTCCTGCGCCGGAGCTTCGCTGTCTGGCCGTCATCGCGCGTACGGCTTCCCGGCCACTGATCGTACTGACATCCAAAACGGCGAGCGCTATGGCCTGCGCGGCCGGGGGTGCTTCGGGGAGCCACTCATGGCGTTTCCGGGTCTCTCTCGGAGCACTGCGAAGGCGGGAACGCGACCCCGCACCGAACGACGGATGGCGTACCGAAGACGGCGGAGGGGTGTGGGGGCAGGGCAAGATGGCAGTGCCATTTCGGGCGATCCTTCCGGCGCGGACAAACGTCTCGAGGATCGCGGGATCCGTCGTGGATGCACGGCCGTTGTGTGAGGGGAACACCTGTTCAGGTGCCCCTGTCTACAGGCCGCCAACACCGAAAGGGAGGGCGCACCAGGAGCACTGGGCGTAAATCAGCCCCTGGTCCGCGCCCCCGCACTCGCCACGCCGCACACCGGTGCACGGCTCAGTAGCGGCATCAGGAATCGGTGGCCCCACCTGCAGCAGCGCCACGCCGCGGCAGCGCAAGGTCGTCACGGCGCAAGCGAGAGTGTCCGCAGACAACGCAGGCCGGCCTGCCGCAACGGCATGACCGGAGGTCACATGCCTCTCTGCCTGCCTCGAACTGCCCCGGGCAGCCCGATCGCGGTCGGGCTGCCCGGGGTGACCGCAGTTGTCGCGGCCGCGGTCGCCTACTTCAACGTATGGCGTGCGCCCCGGTCGCGCTCCAAGGGCAGCGCGCACCCCCCTGTGTGCTGCGCGCTCTCCCCTCGTAAGGGTTGCGTCGACGTCCAGGAATGCCGAATGGTTGAGAAATGCGATCAACGTACTAACTGGCCGAACACCGGGTGCAGACGGCCGACAGCGGGTCATCGCACCGCCCACGATGCCGGGGGCCCGTCCTCCGTTCGGTCCCGGTCGTAGACGAGGGACGTCGGCCGGCGGCACATTCGATCGCAACATCCAACAGATCGGGAAATCCTCCATGTCCACAAGTTGGGAAAGCCTCGTCAATGAGGTCCTGGACCGGGCGAGCGATGTCGGCCGGAGTGCGCGTGACACGACGCGCAGAGCGCTCACCGGAAAGAAAAAGAAGAAGGAGAAGAACCGCAAGCTCGTCCAGCGCAACATACGCGCGATGGAGAAGCTCACCGTGCAACTCGACCGGTACATCGAGCACGACCGGGCCAAGCAGCAGGGCCGCGAAGCCGGCTGAGACCGCACGACACCCCCTCATTCTTCCGACACGTCAGCTTCAGACGGCGAGGGAGCGGGACCCCGGTGGTTGAACATCGCGCGCGACACACAGCTCATGTACTGGCCCAACTCGGTATGAAAGAAGTGTCCCGGGCCACCCGACGACGCCGCAGACAGGCCGACGGCATACCGGGGACAACCACCGAACAACAACGTGCCCGGGCGATCCGACAAGCCCTGGAACAGCTCGGCCCCCTCTATGTGAAGGTCGGCCAGATCCTGTCGACCAGACCGGACTTCGTGCCGGACTACATCCGCGAGGAGCTTGCTCTACTGACCGACCAAGCAACCGTGCGGCCGTTCGCCACCTTCGTACCCACGCTGGAGGCAGAGCTCGGGGCCGGCTGGCGAGAAGCATTCACTTCGTTCGAGACCGACCGGCCGCTGGGAGCAGCATCGCTCGCACAGGTGTACCGCGCCACTCGCCGGGACGGCACTCCATGCGTCGTGAAGATTCAACGACCGGGCTCCCACCAGACCGTGCTCGGCGACATGACTGTCCTGCGGCGCGTCACCGGCGTGATCAGACGGGTGGCACCACGGTTCAACGAGGTCATCGACACCGGGGCCATGCTCGACGTCATCTTCCGCGCCATGAGTGACGAGCTGGACTTCACCCGGGAAGCCGCCAACATGAAGAACGCGCGGAAGGCCGCGAGAGATTTCAAGACCATCAAAGTACCGAAAGCCCTCATCGCCACTCCGCGGGTCCTCGTCCAGACCCTGGCCGACGGGCAGGCCGCCCACCGGCTGAAAGAAGACGAACTGAGTCGAAAAAAGCGCAGGAAGATGGCCAAAGAGTTTGTCGCCTTCATGTTCAAGGCATTCTTCGTCGACCGAACCTTCCACGCCGATCCACACTCCGGGAACGTCCTGGTCAGTCCGGACGGAAAAGCCCACGTCATCGACTGGGGCATGGTCGGCCGCATCGACCGCAGCACCAGCGCTGCGATGCTCGGCACGATGATCGCCATGGCCTACAACGACGGACCGGCACTCGCGCAGTCCTGGATCCAGCTGGGCTCCACCACCCCCTGGAGCGACATCGGCGGCTTCACCGCCGACATCGCCCGCTTCGTGCCCCACGTCGCCGACGCCTCGCTGGCCGAACTGAACTTCGGCGTCGCCCTCACCGCCGTCCTCGCCTTCTCCACCAACCGCGGCATCCAGACCTCACCCAACGTCTCAATCCTGGGCAAAGCCGTGGCCAACATGGAAGGCACCGTCCGCCATATCCACGCGGACCTGAAGCTGTCTGACAGCATCCGCGACGTCCTGCAGGACATCCTGATCGAAATGGCCCGCGACAGCGTCTCGCCCGAACAACTGGCGCAGTACAGCCTCCACGCTCTACGTGCCCTGACCCAGGGACCCGGTCAGGGACTCCACACGCTGAACGACATGGCCAACCGCCAGCTCACCGTGCACAACCACACGCGCTTCAACGACACCCGAGCCAGCAAAACGACGGTGGCACTCACCCTGCTGGCCCTCGCAAACCGCCACCGACCGAACTGACACCCACGAACACCGTCCCGCAGGGGGACAACGCCGGTGCCCCGGAGCCCACCGACAGCATCCAGGCCAGCCACGCAGTAGCCCCAGCCGTCCCGACGCCCATTCAACCCGGACTACGACAGACCCCCTCACGGGGCTGCCCCCACTTTCCTCCCGCCGGGATGCCCACCACACCTCCACCCCCGGCTGCCCCGCCACCGAATCCCCCTGGAAACCATCGCCGAACGGCAGCGCCAGCAACCCCCGCATAAGGCATCTCGAAGCCTCGGATTCCCCGGGCATGGCACGCAGTGAAGCGGCGGACGGGATGGCAGCTGCTCCCGCTGACCGGCTAAGGGGTGTCCCGCAATTCCCGGTGGATCAGCGCGCGGCGTCAGATGCGGGGCAACGCGCGGCGGAGAGGCGTCCGCATACTGGATGTACAGGGGCGTTCCGACGACGCGCGAGGTGCCGCAGCCGTCGTCGCGCGCCCGCTGTGCATTGCGGGACAGCCCGCAGGCACCTCCAACTACGCCGTGGGACATAGCGCCCCTTTGGGCTACCCCCACCGACGGCCTGCCGTGCAGAACCCGGCGCGTCACATCCGGACGCCCACGCAGGGAGCGCAACCCGAAAGCCGCTCGAAATCCCGTCTCGGACACCGGCTCTGACGACCGTCGAAGGAGAACTCCATGGGTACCCCCCACGCTCCCAGCCTGGACAAGGCCCTGAGCGAGATGAACCGTTGGTCCACGACCTACTACCGGCCGATTACCCAGATGCCGGCCGGGCTCCAGGAGGCGAAGCTCTCCTTCTATTTGCTCTTCCGGGGCATCGACGAGATCGAAGACCACCCCGGGCTTCCCGCGTCCGTCAAGGACCGCCTGTTGACCGGAGTGGCATGCGCGCTCCAGACCCGCAACATAGGCGGTCGCCTGGATGCCGTATTCGCCGAGCATCGCGATGCCCTGCCAGAAGTGTCCCTGCGCCTGGCCGACTGGTGTGCGCTGGCGCCACCCTTCATCGCGCCACGAGTCGTGGACGCCGCGATCGCCATGTCCGACCGCATGGCCGTATGGTCCCGCGGCAACTGGCGCATCCGCGACGTCGACGACTTCGACCACTACGCCTTCTCCGTCGCCGGGGTTGTGGCCACCCTGCTGTGCGACATGTGGGCCTGGCACGACGGCACTCAGGTGGACCGCACCGCCATGATGAGCTACGCCCGCGGATGCCAAGCCGCCAACATCCTTGCAGATCTTGCCGTCGACCGGGCGCGAGGCATCGACTTCCTGCCTGATGGATGGTCGATCGCCGACCTGCGAACCTACACCCTGGCCGAACTGGAACTGGCCGACGTCATGCTTGCCGCACTTCCCGACCCCAGCCCTGCCCACACCTGGTGCAGTCGCGCGATGGAAGTGGCGTGGGCCCAAGTCCACAAGGCCGGTCCTGCCCGATCGCCGAAGGAGCACAGTCATGAGTGACCCCCGCACGGCCGAGACACTGACGATCCCTCCGCTGCCCGTGCTCTTCCAAGCCCGCCTTCACCTCCGCGCCGACTGGATCGATCAGCGCACCATCGACTGGATGCTGAGCCACCGGCTGATCGAGCCTGGACGGGAGGAAGCCTTCGCACGGCAGATGCACATGGGCCGGCTTGCGGCATGGAGCTGCCCTGACGCCGAGCCTGACCACGCCCTTCTGCTGGGCTGCGTGCTTGCCTGGATGGTCTTGCTGGATGACCGCCTTGTCGACCCGGTGGCTGACAAAGACGAGATGCGCGAATTGGCCGAGCGATGGCTCAGTTTCGACATCATCGTGCATGACCCCCAAGCGGCCACAGTCCACAACACCCCCATGGAGAGGGCTTTGCGCGAACTGTGCCGGCGCATCAGGCCCCTCGCCACCTTGGACCAGTGGTCCCGCATTCAGGAAGCGATCCTCCGCACCCTCATCGGTTATAGCGCCAAGGCAGGCCATAAGAGCGACAGCTACCGCCCGAGCCTCGCCCAGTTCCGCCTCATCCGCTACTACACCAGCGGACTGCTGATCTTTCCCCCGCTGCTCGAAATCTTCTGCGCAACCGAGCTGACACCCGACGTCGCGCTCGACGCAGACATACAGGCACTGAACACGACGTCCGCCGCAATAGTGACCACCATCCACGAGATCGCCACCTGCCCCCACGACGTACGCCGCGGCGTCCGCAATCTCCCCGTACTGCTCGCTGAGGAACACGGGTGTTCCGTTCAAGACGGCCTTCATCTGGCGGCCACCGAACTGGGTGACCTAACAGCCCGGTTCCGTGACCGGTGCAGGCAGGTAGAGGCCCGGAATCTGCCAGGCAGCGCTGCCTACATCAAAGCTTTGCAGCACCTCATCGCAGGACACCCGTGCTGGACGGAGGAGACCAAGAGGTACGCCCCTGGAGCGCCTGTCGAGTCGTGATCATTCTGCGGATCGCCTCGGTGACCGCCTGAACGGCGCGTACCGCTCAAGGCACGACGCCACAGACGGACCTGCCTCAGAGCGCGGCGCTGGGCGACCTGCTGCGGCAGCAGATCTTTCCGCAGGAGCAGGCCGCCTTGCTCTATCAGGGGTGGGAGCTGCAGAGCAGACCGACATCGTCACCATCGGCGTCGGCGGCATGCGCCTCAAGTGCCTGCAACTGGGCGCGATCCCCCGCCAGACCTGCCAGGAGTACTACACCAATCCGCCCGAGGGCGAGGAGAGCATCCAGGACAGGGTCGGCCGGGTCCAGGACGAGTACATCCAGATGCTGGCCACGATGCACGAGGCCGCGCCCAGCGCCCAGGTGATCACGGTCGGCTACCCGGCCGTCCTGCCCGAGGAAGGCAGCACCTGCAACCTCCCCGTCCTGACCGAACTGGGCTCGATCAAGCACACCGACGTCGACTGGCTGCGCGAGAACGCTCTTCAGCCGCTGAACAGCACGATCCAGCGGGCCACGTAGCTCTTCGGCGACCGCTACGTCGACGTGTACTCCTCCAGCGTCGGCCACGACGCCTGCCAGCCCGCCGACACCAAGCGGGTCGAGGACATCTGCGGCGACGCCGAGGTGGATATGGCCGGCGCCGTAGCGGTCAAGGGTGTCGGAGTGCGATGAGGTCGATCCCGTCCGGATTGGTCAGATCGATCGTGTCGGGTTCGGGCACGATCCGGGCCTCCTGCGCGTATCGGATGCAGGTGGATGTGATGTTCTCGGGCGATCCTTCGTTCCTCAGTCCCACCTGGACACCGGTCTTGTTGTTGTACACGTCCATCAGCTGAGCGTTGGGGGTCCAGTCCGGGTTCTTCCGCCCGTCGAGTTCGTGGGCGCGGGCCATCCTCTGCGCGAATCCCTGGTTGGCCCCCTCGGTCATGAGCCCGTTCCAGATGCAGTGCCGTGCGGCGTCGATCCGATTGTCGTCCGTCTCCGTCGCCTCGGGAAAGGCTTCCTTCGACAGGTTGTACGCAGGCCCACGCGCGTTGCGGACCCGGGCGCAGTCGTAGGGTTCGTCGTGGCATGTCAAGCGTTGCTCAGCCCCGAGGGACCACCACTCCTCCAGGGCGTCCCCCTTCGCCGCGATCATGGGAAACTCGATCGGATACGCAGTCGAGTTGCCCAGCTGGACCCGCAGCCTGTTGCCCTCAAAACTCGTCTGAACCGGTACCGATGCTCCACTCGCATCGAACCCCATGGGCAGTCCGACGCCCGCGACGACCGCTCCCGCCGAGTCGACGAGTTCGACCCGTTGCGGCGTCGCACGAAGGCTGTAACCAGCAGGTGCACCGAACAACAAGTCCAATGACGTGGGCGCCCCGGCGTCCAGCCGCACCAGCGAAGCCTCGAACGAACCGTCGTCGGCTACGCGCTGGAACCGGGCCTGGAAGCCGGGACCGTTCAGTACGACTCCCTCTGCCACGGCTTCGGGTCGGAGGTCGCCGGCCGACGGCACGCCCAGCGACAGCGCAACCCCTGAGGCGACGGGAATCGTCAGGCCGGAGCTGTAGATACGGTCGCGCTGGAACTGTTGCTCCTGGACTCCGCCCGGGTGGGTGACTGGATCGGCCGTCGGGTAGCCGTAGGAACTCACTTCGAATCCGGCGCGAGACCACTGGTCCAGGACAGCGCCAGTGACGGCGTACGCCCCTGTGCCGGGTGACCAGTAGACGACGCCGTGCTCGAAGCGGTTCATACGGCCCTGGCCGTCGGGCAACTTGGTCTCGTCGCTGATCGGGTAGCCGAGCCAGCCGCCTTCCGCACCGGACGTGGCCCACTTGTCACGGATTGCGCCCGTGACGTAGTAGGCCTCATTGAGTCGCCAGTAGATGGTGCCGCCCTGAAAATGCTGTCGCCGACCGACGTTGTCGGGGTTGACGATCTCGTCCGAGGTGGGATAGCCGAGCGACCCGGCTTCCCAGCCGTTGCGCTGCCAGGCGGCGAAGAAGTGGTTCACCACGGGGTGCGCGCCTCTTTCGGCCGACCAGTAGATGGGCCCGTTCTGGAAAACCGACCGTTTGCCGTGCCCATCGGGATTGGTCAGTTCGTTCGACGTAGGAAACAGGAGGAAGCTGTTCGGGCCACCGAGCGCGTTGTACTTGTCACGGATTGCACCGCACACCTCGTAGGGTGCGGGCCAGTACACCTGACAGTCGGCTGCGGCGAGGGACGCCTCCTGAGGCTGCGCCTGCGGGCCCTTGGCCCTGGCCAGCAGCGCGGCTTCCATCGTCTCGGCCCTGTCGGCCTGCTCCTTGGTGAACCCTGCGGGGATCACCGCGCAGTCGGACCGCATCAGTGTCGATACGACCGACGTCTGGGGGTTCTTCGTCGGCGCCCACTGCGCCGGTCTCACCTTCTGTTCAGGCGAGGCCGTCGAGCACGACTCAGCCGCGAAAGGTGCCGTAGCCGGCGAATGCGGAGCTTGCCCAACCGTCTCTACCGACGATCGCGGAACCGGAGTGACGGCGTTTACCGGCGGGCATGCGACCAAGGACATGACTGCCAGAAGTGCGGCAAGGCTGAGGCTGCGCAGAACACGTAACATGCGGTCCCTTCCGCGTGACATCGCGATGGGCGACCTGAACCCCGCGGAATCCGGCGACGGAAATGATATTTCGTTTCTAGCAGGCCGCACCCACGCGTCACAGCGACTAACAGGCCAAAGACATTGGCTTGCGTCTCGCCCTGCGGGCACGGCACCTTCTCCCCGTAAGTCCGACCACCGGGACCCTGCCCGCAGCGCCGGGAGAAAGATCCCGGAAACAGCACTGCACGTCGCAGGCATCTTCCTCCGATCTGCCCGGCGACCCGAACAGAGCGGCCCAGCCCGACACGACCGTTGACCGTGAATGCGTACTGCCACGAAGCCGACGCCGAGCTCGACGGCCACCGCACCGCCGAGCAGGAATCCCGCGACTCGATGGCCCGGACGGCCGTGACGCCGTCGTCCCGGAACGGCCCGGCCAGCAGACCGGTGGGCGACACACCGCCCTCGCAGCGATCCTGATCCGCACCTGAAGCTGTCCGAAGAGACAGGACCTAAGGGCTGTCCCGCACTTCCCGGTGGATCAGCGTGCGGCGTCAGATGCCGGGCATCGCAAGGCGGAGGAACGCCCGCATACCGGATGCATGTGGACGTTCCGACAACGCGACGAGGTGCCGTAACTGTCGTGGCGCGCCCGCCGTGAACTGCGGGACAGCCCTTAACCGTACGGGTTGAGGGCCCGGAAGCGGACGGTGTCGCTGCGACGGTCGAACCACATTTTGGTGGAGTGGCCGTTGCCGTCGCGGTCGAGCTCGGGCGACCGGATCCACTGGGGGTTCTCCGGCCCCTCCCCCTTGAGCGGCTTCTCGAACCACGAGGGGAAGTCATCAGCCGGCCCCTCGGGGACGAAGGCGTGGGCCGCCGTCAGTTCGGCAAGTTTCCCCCGTGTCAGCCGGGCGAAGCCCGAGATCACCAGCTCCGGCGACGGTATGCCCCGGTCGTTGTCCCGGCTGCTCACCCACTTGGCATCGGTGAGCGGGCCCAGCAGCGGGAATGCCCGCTGCAGCGGTGCCGTGTCGGTGTGCCAGTCCCCCTGGGCCCCGTTCGCCACCTGCCGCAGGGCCCACCAGGCGGGTAGGACCGCCAGCCCCGCCCCGATCCCGATCCCGATCAGCTTCCGTCGCTCCAACGAGATCCCCCTGATGCCTGACTTCGGAGGGCAGCATATCCGGCTCGAGCACCTCACCCGGAGCACCTATTGATCACAACCTCACACGCGCCCCAACCGCGGAAAGTTCCACGCGGCCCCGCTTCGGGCCCAGCACGACGCTTCCCGCAAAGTCCCTCACGGACCGATAACAGGACCGCGCACTCCCCGGACCCGGCATGACCGTTGCCCTCCGTCGAAAGCATGACCCGGGAGGAGATACCACCAGGCCCGAACAGCACACCGTCACAGACACCGACAAGACATCCGGCCACCACACGGCCCGGGCAACCTCGAACAGTCGGTCAACGACCGGAACCCCCGCACAACACCCCGACACGGACGCCCACCCACCACACCGACACCACACCGACGACGGCCCCGAACACACCCGCACCCGAACGGAAACCCCCACCCACCAACAGAGCACGCAGGAAGAAGCCCCCACCCCCACAACCCTGATGTGATGAGCCACCGTCTCCCGACCGCGGAGGTCCCCACATGACCACCAGCACAGCAACACCACCGCACACATTACGGAACGGGATCGACTCCCTCAACAGCCGCCACCACCAACTCGGCCTGCGCGTCTTCCTCCTCATCGTCGTCGCACACTGGGCCGAACACCTCGTCCAGGCCTACCAGATCTACGTCATGGGCTGGCCCATCCCCCAAGCACGCGGCGTACTCGGCATCCCCTTCCCCTGGCTCGTCACCTCCGAATGGATGCACTACGGCTACGCACTGATCATGATGATCGGCCTGGCCCTCCTACGCCCAGGCTTCACCGGCCTCTCAGGCACCTGGTGGAAAACCTCCCTCGCCATCCAGATATGGCACCACCTCGAACACCTCCTCCTCCTACTCCAAGCCCAGACCGGCACCCACCTACTCGGCAAACCCGCACCCACCAGCCTCATCCAACTCCTCATACCCCGCGTAGAACTCCACCTCTTCTACAACACCCTCGTCACCATCCCCATGATCATCGCCATGTACTACCACACCCGCACCAACCGACCCGACAACACCACCGCACCCTGCACCTGCATACCCAAACAACCCAACCCGTAGCACCGCGACGGGCTTCCGTGTGTAGAAGGTCTGTGCTCGGTCATCCTCGTGAACGCCGGCTCGTGACGCGGGCGGGTGCGAGACGTAGGGCGGGCCGGGGCGGATCAGTCGAATGGGATGGTCTCGGCGGCACCTGTCTGCGCGTACATGTCGTTGACGATCTTCTGGGCCAGCGTGCGGTGCCCGGGCGGGACCTCGATGCGCACCCAGAGCAGAAAGGCGTGCTGGGTGCGTTCGCTCTTGTCCTGCCAGGCCCAGAACCGTTTCATGGCCATGCGGTAGCGGTTGTCGCCGACGGAGCCGTTCCCGCACGGGCCCGTGCGCTCCTGTGCGCGTCGACGCGGGAGGCCATGAGTGCTGCCCTGTGGAAGAAGTACGTGTCACCCGACCTGGCCTACGACCCGCCCTGCGGCGGATGACACCGGCGCGCGAACCCCGGCATGCCGTGCCGCCCGGCAGAGTGGCACCACGGAAGGTCGCCGAGTCGTGCGAGCGGGGCACGGCCGAGTGTGCCCGGTGTCCACGTCCGACGCCATCAGGGTGCGGAGGCCGGTCCGCGACCTGCTGCACGCCGCTGACGCGCATGCGGCGGACTCACGCAGCTCCTGCCGGCCGCCGCCCCGGACGGGCTCGCCCTCACGCGCCGTCCGCACAGCTGGCCACGGGTGATCACTGCGGGTCACGACACATGTGAGCACTGGTCGTGCGCCATGCACTAGTAGCTGTCGTAGGCGGGCTTCCCGTTGGGCCGGTAGACGCCGAGGACGGTGCCACCCTTCGTCGTCGAAACGCTGACCGGCTCCAGCGCAGTGGGGATCGCGCCCCCGGCGAACAGGCGCTTGCCGGTCCCGATGATCACCGGGTGGATGGTCAGCCGGTACTCGTCGACGAGGCCGTGCCGCATGAGGGTCTGGGCGAAGTCTCCGCTGCCGACGACGTTGACGGCAGCGCCGTCGGACTCCTTGAGCGTGCGTACGGCGTCGACGACGTCCCCTTCCAGCAGTGTGGAGTTCTGCCACCGGAGGGTCTTCGGAGTCCTGGACGCCACGTACTTGTGCATGCTGTTCATCCGATGGGTGAACGGGTTGCCGGGATCGGCAGTCGGCCAGTACGAAGCGAAGATGTCGTACGTCTTACGGCCGAGCAGCATCGCGTCGGAGCCCTCGTACCAGCCGGCGACGGCCGTGCCGACCTCGTCGTCGGTCACCGGCTTCTGCCAGCCGCCGTACGCGAAGCCGCTTTCGGTGTCCTCGTCCGGACCCCCCGGCGCCTGCATGACACCGTCCAGCGTCAGGAACGTGCAAACGATGATCTCGCGCATGGTGCGCTCCCTTCGTCGGAAGAGTAGACCGCCCCGGCACCGTGAACTCATCGTGCCGGACTCCTGCGCTCCGGCTCGCCGAACTGCACGTACCCACGCCGGCGGACCGCAGCGGTACGGGGACTTTGGGACCGGTGCCGCAGCCGGCGGCGGGCGGCCCGGCCGCCGCACACACTCGTGGGATCACCGGTGCTCTCGCCGCGGCCGAGTGGGAGCCCTGGGCGGACATCGCCCCGTCTGCGGCCCGATCTTCCCGGACCGGTCCACTCGGCGGACCGGGGTGGCCGGCCGGGGCCGGTGCCTCGACCTCGTCACCTGGGGGAACGGATGTCCGGACGGTAACCGGACAGCGTCCGGCGAGGTTCCCGCCAACGTGCACCGACCGGCTGCGCCCCGGGTGCGCAGTCGATTGCACTGGACTCCGGACTCTTCGGAGAGGCCGGGAAAGTGCACAGGACACAAGCACGGGCGGGAGCGGATTTCACATGATGACGATCAACGTGGGGGTGCTGCTCGCGGTCATCGTGGTGATGCGGCTACGCCGCAGAACCCAGGCCAGAAGCCGCGTCGAGGAACGCAACACCGCGCTCTTCGTCCTGGCTCTGGGCATCGTGATCGCGCCGACCCCGGTGGGCCAGGGCATCTTCGACGTGATCAAGCAGCTGGTGAACGGCGTCTCGCAGGCCGGCACGTGAGCCCGCGCCCCCGTCCGGGCACTCGCAGCCCCTCGGTCAGCCGTGTCACGCGTGCCACCCGCCGGCGCGGTACGTCTCCCGCCTCCCGACGCCGGCCCGCACCGAGACGTCGTACGGCTCCCCACCGCCGGAGGCGGGCCTCCGGCCGGGAGCAAGCCGGTCTGCTGCTCCTGGTGCTCGCCGTGGTGTGGAGCCTGTTCGTCGGCGCGCTGCGGTGGCTGGTCGCACACCCCTGGGTGCCGGTCGCGCTGTTGTTGGCCGCAGCAGCGGCCGGTGTGGTGTGGGCGCACCGGCGCCGGGAGACCGCCCGCCGTGATCGGGTCCGGGAGCGGGGTCTGCGGTACGCGCTGCCGCAGATCGACGCCTTGCACCACCGGCAGTTCGAGGAAGCCGTGAGGGATCTGATGCGCCGTGACGGTTGCCCCGGCGCGGTCCGGGTCGGTGGGGCAGGTGACAACGGCGCCGACGTGAAGGCCACCGATCCCTTCGGCCGTCTGTGGGTGATCCAGTGCAAGCACCGCAGGGCCGGACTGGCCGGCTCTGCGGTCGGGACCCCGGATCTGCACGTCCTCAACGGCACCGGGAGGCCCGTCCACAAGGGGGATGTCGTCGTGCTGGTCACCAACGGCCGCTTCACGTCCAATGCCGTCGCCTTCGCCCGCTCCCAGGAGCTCCACCTGGTCGACCGCCAACTGCTCGCCCAGTGGGCCGCCGGGTCCACTCCGCTGTGGAGACTCCTGGGGGTGGTCCCCTCCCCTCGACGTCCCGCTTCCGGGTCCTGATCCCCCCGGGGGCGTGGGTGCACCAGCGACACCCCCTGCACGGGTGCCAGGCCGCCTGACTCTTCTTCGGCGGCGCAGCAGATCGACGATGTGCCGGGCACCTTCGACGGGGCGGCCGCCGCAGCGGGGGCTCCTGTGCCGTACGTCTGGAATCCCGACCATCCGATGCGGGTGGGGGTGGGGCCGAGGACCGGCGGGGCCGTCCGCTGGTTCGAGATCGCGCCGGTCTTCCACTCGCACGCGCTCAACGCCTACGACCGGGGCGACACCGTCGTCATGGAACTCACCACCATGCCCGCGCCGTTCCATGCCACAGGCCGGGGGAACGGAGGGCCTGGTGCGACCGGCGCGCCCGCGCTCGACCGCTGGACCATCGACCTGCGTGCGGGCCGCGTCCGCGTCGACCGGATCGACGACCTGCCGCAGGAGTTCCCCCGCGTCAACGAGTCCCTGGTGTCACGGCGGCACCGTTTCGCGTACGCGGCGAGCGCGGCGGAGATGTGGCGTGCCTAGGAGACGGTCGACGGCGTACCGCCGGACGACCGGTTCACCACCTGTCTGGTGAAGCACGACATGCTGCGCGGCAGTCGGCAGGTGCACCGCTTCCCGGACGGCGCGGCGGCCGGCGAGCCCGTGCTCGTCCCGCGGCGCGGGGCGCGGGACGAGGACGACGGCTACCTACTGTCCTACGTGCACGATCCCGACCGCGGCGCGAGCGACCTGGTGATCCTCTCCGCGCAGGACTTCACCGGCCACCCACTGGCCCGCGTGCACCTGCCGGGGCGGGTGCCGCTCGGTTTCCACGGGAGCTGGGTGCCGGACGCCTGAGGGAGCTTTCCCCCGAGCCCGGTCCATCCCGATCCCGGTCGCGACCCCGGGCGTCGGCCTGATTGACCAGGACCGAGCGGGCCGGCGCACCGCCGATGCAGTGCAGGTGAGGCTTCGGACGCACTCCCCCGGCCGCCGTGCTTCCCCCGAAGGAAGGTCCGGCTCCGCGTGAGCATCCCCCGGTCGGTGCTCGCGGTCACGGCGGGCAGGGGTATCGACGCTCATCGCGCCCGTCGAACCGCCGCCCCGGACGCCGGAGCATCACGGTCCGGCTTGTGCGCGGCGGCCTGTGCCCACCACGCAGGTCGGCCCACCCCACTCACCCTGTGCCGTTCGATGAGGAATACCTCATCATCGAACACGCAAGAATCTATGGTGGCGGGAGTAGACATTGAGTAGTGGCGTGGCTATGGTTTCTCTCGTAACGGAGATCGAGCAAAACCCGGCAGAGATGAACTGCCGTTCAGCAGTGCGCAGTTGCAGTGTGCAGGACGGTGCGGCGGTGGAGTTCCGAACCCATGGTGGTTGCAGGACGGCGACGGAGCTGACGGCCGGACCGGGGGCCCCGAAGTCATCAGGGGGCGCCATGAGCAGTACGGCAGTACCGACAACGCGGTTCTCAGTGGTACCCCGGTAAAGGCGTTCGACCGCGTGCGCGCGTACCGGGAAGTCCGGCAGTGGGATTCCGAGCCAGAGCAGACTCAGGACGGGCAAGGGAGCCGGTTGCCGGAAGTGGCGCAGTACGAGACGTACGAAGTCACCAGCAGTGCGCAGTTCCCCTTCGGTAAGTGATCAGTACAGAGGGAAGAACGGAGGAAGTGGGCGCCATCAGGGATCGCCCGGACCGAAGTCCGAGTCCGGGTACCGCAGGACATCGACAGCGAGGTGGTCTCCGGTCACGCAACCGCGATCCCCGCACCCCCGACAGCCAGCCGGTCGGGGCTGCGGAAAGAGAAGGCCGGCCCGGGAACAAGGCCGGTGGATGGTGTAGCAGTTCCTTCGGGGCCCTGGTGCCGACACGGCACCAGGGCCCCTCCGTGCGTTCCGCGGGCGCTCGTCGACGGTTCACCGCCCCGGCACGCCGTACACCGGCGCAGTGGCGCGTCACCTCCGCCAGGACCGCGACACACGCGACCTAAGACATCCTTCGACGACCCCGTAGCGGAACCGCACTTCGGGCGACCGGGGAAGGCGGGCGGCTCCGGATTCGGAGGGGAGACGGGGCGGCGTAGCCGTGCAGCGGCGGGGACGGAGACCTACAAGGCCACCTGTTCCGGTGCGCGGCGACGGGACCGAGCCGGTTCGGCACACCGGTCGGGCCGGCTGATCTCGGTCCACACCGCATCGAGCGAGAGACCGAGGACATCGGCGATCGCCGCGATGGTCGGGAAGGCGGGGGTGGCCACGCGTCCCGACTCGATCTTCCGGAGGGTCTCCGGTGATACGCGTGCGTCGAGTGCGACATCGAGCATCGAGCGATCTCCCCTGGCGCGCCGTAGAAGGGCACCGAGACGCTGTCCGCGCTCGACCTCTGCTGGAGTGAGCGGCAACCTGACCATGAACCCGATTCTAGTACCGGTATAGTATGGCCGGTATAGTTATTGGCAGCATGAGAAGGGCGCCGCATGATCGAGATCCTCAACCCCACCTTGGTCGCCCGAGCGAAAGACACAGGCGCCTTGGTCGCCGACATCCTGCAGACACTCAAGACCCGCAGCGCGCCCGGCACCAACCTGCTGGACATCGACCGGTGGGCCAAGACCATGATCGTCGAGGCGGGAGCGGTGTCCTGCTACGTCGACTACGAGCCGTCCTTCGGCCGCGGCCCGTTCGGTCACTACATCTGCACAGCCGTCAACGACGCCGTGCTCCACGGGCGGCCGCACGACTACACGCTCGCCGACGGCGATCTCCTGACACTCGACCTCGCCGTCTCCAAAGGCGGAGTCGCCGCGGACGCCGCCATCAGCTTCGTCGTGGGCGACACCAAGCCCCCGGAGAGCCTCGCGATGATCGCGGCGACGGAACGCGCGCTGGCCGCAGGAATCGCGGCTGCCGGACCCGGGGCCCGCATCGGCGACATCTCCCACGCCATCGGCACGGTCCTCAGTGAGGCGGGATACCCGATCAACACCGAGTTCGGAGGTCATGGCATCGGTTCGACGATGCACCAGGACCCGCACGTGTCGAACACCGGGCGGCCCGGCCGCGGATACAAACTGCGCCCCGGGCTGCTCCTCGCCCTGGAACCGTGGGTCATGGCGGACACGGCCGAACTGGTCACCGACGCCGATGGATGGACGCTCCGGAGCGCGACAGGCTGCCTGACGGCGCACACCGAGCACACCATTGCCATCACCGACGACGGAGCCGAGATCCTCACCCTGCCGAAGCAGGCACGACCGTAGGGCCGGAGCCGTCACGCTCCTCCCCGCCGAAAGACCGCACGGGGACGAGCGCGACGGCTTCGGGCAGAGCTTCGCGCCTCCGTCTCCCCCGGACAGCCGAGCGGACTCGACGGCGATCGTCCGCACCGCCGAGGAGCGGCAGGAACGGCCGTCGCCCTCCCGCCGGGCCCTCCTGGCTGTCCGGCGAGGGCCGGCACGTCGACCGTCCGTGCGGCGGAGGTCTGCGGACTCGATGACGCCGCCGACATCGACCGCCGTCGCTCAGGGCCGGCCGTGCGCCGTATGCCTGACGAAGGCCGCGGTCGAGAGGGGGAGCGGAACCCTCGCCGGCCGACGCGGCCCGCGAGACATCACCGTGAACGCCGCTGCCCGGCGCCACCAGGACGCCCGTCCCGCTCGCCGGTTCCGGCGCGTCGCGCTGCGGCGAGCTGACGCCGGAGCGGTTCCTCGTCCGGACCGTCGAGGCCGCGACGAGGGGGAACACTCGTCCCCTCAGTCGAGGCAGAACTCGTTACCCTCGACGTCCTGCATCCCGAGGCACGACTCGTTCTCCTCATCGGCTAGCAGAAGCTGCCCGCGCACCGCCCCGAGCGGGATCAGCCGTGCGCACTCGGCCTCGAGCGCGGCGAGGCGCTCCTCCCCCACCAGCCCGGTGCCGACCCGCACATCGAGATGCACCCGGTTCTTGACGGACTTCCCTTCCGGAACGCGCTGGAAGTAGAGCCGCGGGCCCACACCTGACGGATCGACGCAGGCAGCCCACGTGTCCCGCTCCTCGGGCGGCAGCGATCGCTCGTGTTCGCCCCAGGTGGCGAACCCCTCCGGAGGCGGCGGTTCGACATACCCCAGCACCTCGCACCAGAAACGAGCGACGCGTCGAGGGCTTTCGCAGTCGAAGGTGATTTGGACCTGCTTGATCGACGGCATCGGACCACCTTAAGGGCCGTCCCGCAGTGGCGCCCGCGGTTCGCCGGCATCCGGCTTCGTTCCTGCGGGCTTTCGTGATCTCGCGGGGCCTGCACAGGCGACTGCGGTCGAGGCCCGGTCGCGTCCGGTGGTCCGTTTCTCATCGGCCCCGGTGAGACGGTGCCCCGTTCGACGGGTCAGGACAGGGGGCACGGGGAGGACATTCCGGGCGGGGCCGCCCGTACCTGCCCCACTCGGCACCGGAGCCGGACGGCCGCGCTCCGTCAGCGAGCGAACTTGGCGATCGCGGCCGGGGTGACGGGCGTGAAGAAGTTGACGAGAGTGCCGTCCGGGTCGCGGAAGAGGAGCGACCGGTTGCCCCAGGGCATCGTGGTGGGCTCCTGGACGATGTCGGCCACGAAGCCCTTCAGGTTCCCGTGTACGCGGTCCACGTCCTCGACCAGGAACTCGATGATGACGCTGTGGTTGTCCGCCGGCCGGGCAGCGCCGGGCGCGAACATCGGAACGGTGCGGGTGCCGGCGATCGCCAGCGTGGCGGACGCAGTCCTGAGCTCGGCGAAGTCCTCGGTGGACCAGTTCGCCGCCACTCCGGTGACACGCTCGTAGAAGTCGACGAGGCGGGCGACGTCACCCGTGATGATGCGGATCGAGACGACGTTCATGCGGTACTCCAGATCGGTCGGTGCTGTGCCCCACACGCTAGAAGGGATACCGGACAGAATCCGCCCGGTATGTGCGGGAGACTTGCCGCATGTCCCGACCCGTCGCGCGCGTCCTCGTCCTGCTGGAACTCCTGCAGTCGGGTGGCCTGCGGACCGTGGCCGAACTCGCCGACCGGCTCGGCGTCGACGAACGCACGGTGCGCCGGTACGCCGATCACCTCCTCGACCTCGACGTACCCGTCGAGTCGGTGCGAGGCCGCTACGGCGGTTACCGGCTCGCCTCCGGCTACCGCATGCCCCCGCTCATGCTCAGCGACGACGAAGCCCTGGCCGTACTGCTCGGCCTGCTCGCGGGCCGCCGCGCGGGCCTGCTGACCGCCGCGGGCACGGCGAGCGACACCGCGGCCGCCAAGATCCGGCGCGTCCTGCCCGAACGGCTCGGCCGCAGGCTCGACGCCGTACTCGACTCCCTCGCCTTCACGGCTCCGCCCGGCACGTCGACAGCCCCCGAGGCCGGCGTCCTCCTTCCGATCGCCGACGCGGTGCGCCATCACCGGCCGGTCGCCCTCCGGTACGTCGCCGCCGACGGGCGGCGCAGCGACCGCACGCTGCATCCGCACGGGCTCGTGGCCCACTCCGGCAAGTGGTACGTCACCGGGGCGGACCTCACGGTCGGTGAGGACCGTACGTTCCGGCTGGACCGCATCGACCACGCGAGGACCCTGCCCGGCTCGTTCGACCCGCCCGTCTCCTTCGATCCGGCGGAGCGCCTCCTGTCGGTGCTCGCCACCGCCCCGTACCGGCACGAGGTGGCCGTGCTGGTGCGGGGAGCGGCCGACGCCGTCCGGGACCGGCTTCCGGCCGGCCTCGCCGTCGTGGCGGACGTGGCACCGGAGGACCGCCCCGAGCCGGGACCGGGGGTGTGGTCCCGCGTCGAGATGCGTGTGGAGCGGCTCGACTGGCTGCCTGCCGTACTCGCTTCGCTCGACCGTCCGTTCGTGATCGAGCGGCCGGACGAGCTCCGCGGACTCGTCATCGCGTTCGCCGCCCGGCTGGCGGACTCGGCAAGGAGCGGACCGCCCACGGAGGAATGACGTCCCCGCTGCCCTTCGGCCGGCCGCCGTCTCCGGCAACCGGTCCGGGCGGCCGGCCCGCCGGGTCCGCATACCGGCCTCGCGGGCCGCGTGAGGCGACTCGGGACTCCGGCTCCTGCGCTCCTTCCCCGGGAGGATCGACGGCTTCAGCACCCTGGAGACGCAGGCACCCACCGGGTGCTCCCCCGGGGGGCCGGTACCGGTCGACCGTCGCCGGAGGCGGGGCGCCGGAGCCCGGCGGCAAGGGCCGCCGGTTCCGTACCCTGGGTGGATGCGCATGCGCCCCACTTTGAGCTGGACCCCTACCGAGGACCTGTCGCCGGGCACGACCGATCTGCAGCCGGTCACCGACATGCTGAGCGCCGGCGGTGTCCTGGTGCTCAGCGGCGCGGGCATGTCCACGGAGTCGGGCATCCCCGACTACCGGGGCGAGGGCGGGAGCCTGAGCCGGCACACCCCGATGACCTACCAGGACTTCACCGCCGGCCCTCAAGCCCGCCGCCGTTACTGGGCGCGCAGCCACCTCGGCTGGCGTACCTTCGGCCGTGCCCGGCCCAACGCCGGGCACCGGGCCGTGGCCGCTTTCGGCCGGCACGGTCTGCTTTCCGGCGTGATCACCCAGAACGTCGACGGTCTGCACCAGTCCGCGGGCAGCACCGGCGTCGTGGAACTCCACGGAGGCCTGGACCGGGTCGTCTGCCTTTCCTGTGGGGCCCTCAGTACGCGCCGCGAACTCGCCGGGCGCCTGGCGGAGGCCAACCCGGACTTCGGTCCGGTGGCCGCCGCGATCAATCCGGACGGTGACGCCGACCTCACCGACGAGCAGGTCGGGGATTTCCGTGTGGTGCCCTGCACCGTGTGTGGCGGCATCCTCAAACCGGACGTGGTGTTCTTCGGCGAAGCGGTACCTCCCGCGCGGGTCGAGCAGTGCCGTGCACTGGTCCGCGCGGCGGCCTCGCTGGTGGTTCTGGGCTCCTCGCTGACGGTGATGTCCGGGCTTCGCTTCGTCCGCCAGGCGGCGCAGGAGGAAAAGCCGGTACTGATCGTCAATCGCGATCCGACCCGGGGCGACCGCCATGCCGTCACGCGCGTCGCGCTGCCCCTGGGAGCGGCCCTCACCACCGTGGCCGGCCGGCTGGGCGTCCCCGTCGGTGACTGAGGGCCGTCGGTGACCCCCGTACCCGGGCCCCGCATCGGCCGTACGGTGACGCCTGTACGACGTCGTGCTCCCACGGGCTGTCCCGCAGGTCCCGGTGGATCGGCGCGCGGCGTCGGACGGGGCACCGCACGGCGGAGGAACGTCCGCGTACGGGATGTACGGGGACGTTCCGGCAACGCGGCGAGGTGCCGTGGCTGACGCCGCGCGCCTGCCGTGAAGTGCGGGACAGCTCTTACCCGGTGTGCTCCGGGCGTAGGCTTCTGCCCGTCACGGACAGGGGGCGGAACGGATGACGGCCGAGGCAGTGCAGAGGTGGGGCTCGACCCTCGATTCGGTAGTGGTGTACGAGCAGGGTGCGGTCTGCCGCCGCCTGGCCCGGGGCAGCGTGCCGCCGGACGGCAGGGTGAGGGTCACGGGTCTTCCCCGGTCCATGGATCCCGGTTCGCTGCGGGCCCGCGTCACGGGTGCTGCAGGGATGCGCGTCGGTGAGGCCCGGGTGGAGGTGGAGGCGCAGCCGCTGGGCGGTCCGGCGCCCGACGGTCCGGCGCAGGAGGTCGAGCGGCTTCAGGACGTGGTCGCCGCGGCGCGGTCCCGCCGGGACCGGCTGACGGGCCTGATCGAGGAGATCGGGGCGCTGCGCCCGGTGCCGCCCACCCGCCGCCGTGAGGACCCGCACCGCCGGACGCCGGTCGACGCGTGGCTGGAGCTCGCCGACTTCGTGGACGAGCGCCTGACGGGCCTGCACACCCGCCTCGTCGAGGCGGAGGAGGAACTGCTCGAGGCCGAGCACCGGCTCGGCATCGCCGTGGACCGGCTCGCCCGCGCCTCCACCGACGCTCCGTCGGCGCACGTGGAGACCACGGTCTCGGCCCTGCTGGTCATCGACACCTCCGGCACCGGGCACGCGGAGGCAGAGGTGGAGCTCGAGCTGGAGTACGGGGTGCCGGGCGCCGTATGGGTGCCCACCTACCGGCTGTCCCACCGCCGGGGCGGGAGCAGCGGCCGGCTGGTGATGCGAGCCTCGGTCGCCCAGCGGACCGGTGAGGACTGGAGGGGTGTGTCCGTCGCCCTGTCCACAGCTGATCTGCGGCGCGACACCGGTCTGCCGAAACTCCGCTCGCTCCGGATCGGACGCCGGCAGCCCGCGTCCGTGCCCACGGGCTGGCGCGAACCCCCGGCGGGCCTCGCCGGCCTGTTCGCCGGGTACGACGCGGCGGGCCCCCGCCCGGCCGCCACCGCCGCGCCCGGGACCGCCGGATCCGTGCCCGCTCCCCCACCGCCCCCCGCCCCGCAGGGGTACGGCGGGGCCCCCGTCGTGGGCGGGAGGTCCCCGGAGTCCTACGGGACCCCCGTGCCCGCCCCGTCCGTGCGGGCACGTACCGGCGCCCCCGCGCCGACGGCGCCCGCGGCTCCGGGCGGAGCCCCACCGCCGCCGGTCACCGAGGTACCGGCGGCCGGGCCGCCGCAGCCGAGCGGCGACGAACTCGACTACGCCGCCCTCGTCCTGTGCGGCCCCGACGACGAGGCCGGCCGCAGGGGCCGGCTGTTCCCCGGCTCCCCCTTCGACCCGGTGGCGGCCGAACACCGCCGCCGCGCCGAGTCGGTGGCCGCGCTGCCGCTGCCGGGGCACGCCGTACGGCCCCGCGAGTCGGCGGGCTCGTTCGACCACCGCTTCGACACCGCCGCCCGCGCCGACATTCCCTCGGACGGCACCTGGCACACCGTCACCATCGGCGAGGTCCCCGTGGGTACGGACACCGAGTACCTGTGCATACCGTCCGTGGAACAGACCGTGTACGCGACGCTGGTCCTCTCCAACGCCACCGACCAGGCCCTGCTCGCCGGTCCGGTGGACGTCACCGTCGACGACGACTTCCTGCTGACCACCGCACTGCCCACGCTCGCCCCCGGCGCGGTACGCCGCGTCGGGCTCGGCCCGGCCGAGAGCGTCCGGGTCACCCGCCGTACGCATCTGCGGGAGTCCACCTCGGGGCTGCGCAACAACACCGCCGTGCTCGACCACCGCGTCCACATGGAGCTGGCCAACCGGCTCTCGGTCCCCGTCGACCTGGAGATACGCGAGCGGGTGCCCGTCACCTCCGATCCCGATGTCCGGATCGAGGAACGGCCCGGCTGGACGGCACCCGAGAACGGCCAGGGGCCCGACCGCCACGCCCCGGGCACCCGCGTCCGGCGGGTGGTGCTGCCTCCCGGCGGCACCGCCGAGCTCGACGGCGGCTACGAGATCCGCATCCCGGCCGGTAAGGCCCTCGTCGGCGGCAACCGCAGGAGCTGACCACGCCATGACCACAGCCCCGAAGCCGATCGCGCTTCCCGTCACCGCCGTCACCTGCCTGGAGGACCGCGCGCACGTCGAACGCGACGTCGTACTCGACCTGGAGGCTGGGGTCCGGCGACTGCGCCTGGGACCGGTCACCGCGCTGGCCGTCGACCGCACGCTCCACGCGGAAGTGACCGCCGGCCACCCGGCGACCGTGCTGGACGTACGGATCGTCCGCACCTGGACACCGCGGGCGCCGCTTCCGCTCACCGGCGAGGACTCACCCCTGCGTCTGCGGATACACGCCCTCGAAGAGGAGCGGCGCGCCCTCGGACAGCGGAGCGACCGGCTGCGGGCGCGCCGGGACCTCCTCGGCCGTCTCGCGGCCGATTTCCTGCGGGAGATCGGTGAGGGTGCCGGCTCGGGAGAGACCGACAGGCCTCGCTGGACCCGTGAGCTGGACCGGATCGACGACGAGCGCGCCGCGTGCGAGGAGCAGCTGCGTACCGCACAGGTGCGGTCGGCCGAGCTGGCGAAGGAGCTCGCCCAGGCCGGGCAGGCCCTGTCCGCGGCCGAGGAGGAGCCCGCCGAACTCGTCGGCCACATCGAGCTGACCGTGGACACCCCGGTCGCCGGGCGAGTCGGCCTGCGGCTGAGCCACCTCGCCCCGTGTGCGCTGTGGCGGCCCGCCTACCGGGCCGTCCTCGACGAGGGCTCCCCGACGGACGACGGTTCCCTGACCCTGGAGACCGACGCGATCGTCTGGCAGCGCACGGGCGAGGACTGGCACGACGTGCGGCTGACGCTGTCGACGGCGAGGTCGGCGCTCGCCGCGGATCCGCCGCGCCTGCGCGAGGACCGGCTGACGCTCACGGACCGTAGCGGCGCGGAGCGCCGTTCGGTCGACGTCGAACTGCGCGAGGAGGAGATCGGCACCCTGGGGCCGGCACCGGTCCTCGGCCTGCCGGGGGTGGACGACGGCGGCGAGGCGCGGGTGCTGCGGTCGCCGGCGCCGGTCTCCGTACCCGGCGACGGCCGGGCGCACCGCGTGCCGCTGTCCGCTTTCAGCACGCCCGCGCGCAGTGAGTACGCCTGTTCGCCCGAGCTTTCTCCCCTGGTCACCCGGGTGGTGCGGGGCGAGAACCTGGCCGGGCACGCGCTGCTCGCCGGCCCGGTGGAGCTCGTCCGTGACAGCGGCTTCAGTGGCCGGGGCACGCTGGACTTCACCGCCCCCGGCGCCCCCGTCGAGCTCTCCTTCGGCAGCTGCGACGACCACCGGGTGGTCCGGCGTGCCGAGGAGTCGCGCTCCTCCGCCGGGCTCACGCAGCGGACCGTCGTCACCCGTACGGTCCGGCTGCACCTGTCCCGGTTCGGCGCACCCGGTGAGCGGGGCGACCGCGTGGTCGTCCTGCGGGAGCGGATTCCGGTCTCGGAGGTCTCGGCGGTGGAGATACGGCTGCGGGAGGAGGCCTGCTCCCCCGCGCCCGGCGCGGTAGACGCCGACGGCATCGCCCGGTGGGACATCGTCCTCCCGCCCGGTGGCCATCGCACGGTGACCCTGGTCTACGAGCTGTCGGCGAGCGGCAGGGTCACCGGCCTCTGAGCTCGGGGACCGTCGGCCCGGCTTCTCCGACCTGATCGCCCTCTTCCAGCCGGAACGCATCCTCGTAGGGGGCTGGGCGGGTCTCCAGCCCGGTACGCGTTTCCTGGACCCGGTGCGGGCCCATGCCGCGTCGTACGCGCTCGCGTACCCGGCCTCGCACGTGCGGATCGAACTCGGCCGTCCGGGCCCGGACGCCGTCACCGTCGGGGCGGCGGCCCTGCCGCTCGCCGGCTTCTTCGAGCGGGGTGGCCGGCCCGAGGAGCCGGTGCCCGCATGGCGGACGACCCTGCGGGACCGGGCGGCGCACGGATGAGGTGACGTACCGGGGCGCGTCCTCCGGAGCTGTGGCGAGGCCGTCGCTCGTGTCCCCGTCCGAGCCGGATCCCTGGAGGGACGGGAGCCGTTCATCCCGCCCCTCCGGAGGGTGCGGCGGGTACACGCGCCGCGCTCCGGCGCCACCTCGGGTGCGGGGGGCGCCGGAGCCTGGACGCTCCACGGGTCCGAGCGCGGAGCGGGCTGCGCCGGTGTCAGCCGTTGGGCAGGATGACGGCCCGGCCGTTGATCTTCCCGGCGTGGAGCCGTTCGTAGGCACGCGGGGCCTCGTCGATGGAGTACGTCTCCACGTAGACCTCCACGGCTCCGGAGTGGGCGAGCTCGATCACTTCGGCGAGTTCCCGGCGCGTGCCCCAGTACGGTGCGGTGACCGACGTGGAGAACGGCAGGACGCCGAAGCCGACCGGAAGCAGGCCCCCGCCGATGCCGACGATGGTGATGTCGCTGTCGACGGAGGCGGCCGCGCCGGCCGTCCTCACGGTCGGTTCCGCGCCGACGAAGTCGAACACGACCCGGGCGCCGACGCCGCCGGTGAGCTCGCGGATCGTGGCGGCCGCGTTCCCGTCGGAGATCACGGTCTCGTGGGCGCCCACGGTCCGGGCAAGGGCCAGCTTCTCCTCGGAGACGTCGAGTGCGATGACACGGACCGCCGTCATGGCGCGCAGCAGCTGGATGGCCACGTGCCCGAGGCCACCGGCGCCGATGACCACGGCGGTGGTTCCGGGCAGGAGCTTCGGCAACGACCGCTTGATCGCGTGGTAGGGGGTGAGACCGGCGTCGGTGAGGGACACGGTCCTGACGGGGTCGAGGTCGCCGATCGGCACGAGGTGACGGACGTCGTCGACGATCATGTACTCGGCCATGGCGCCGGGGTTGCCGAGCCCCGGTGGGTTGATGCCGAGGTCGGCGGCGCGCAGGCAGTAGTTCTCCCGGCCCTCCGCGCAGTTCACGCAGGTGCCGCAGCCCCAGGGGCCGTAGACGGCCACGGGGTCGCCCACCGAGACGCCCTCGGCGCCCTCACCGAGGGCGGCGACGGTTCCGACGCCCTCGTGGCCGAGGGTGAGCGGCAGGGGGTAGGGGAAACCCTCCGCGGGCCAGCTCATCACCACGGAGTCGGAGTGGCAGACTCCGGCGGCGCTGACCTTGAGGAGGACCTGCCCGGGCCCCGGTTCGGGTTCGGGTATCTCGACGACCTCGGGCGCGGCGCCGATGGTGCGGTACTGGACGGCTTTCATGGCTCTCCTTCGCTCCCCCCGCTTCCTTTGTGAGCCCCCCGCTGTCCGTGCGCCACTCGGGCGAGGTCACGGAGCCGAGTAACCGCCGTCCACCAGGTGGTAGCTCCCGTGGATGAAGGAGGCACGGTCGGAGAGCAGGAAGGCGATGAGCTCGGCGACCTCCTCCGGTGTACCGAGGCGGCCCGCGGGGTGCAGCGAGATCAGGTGGTCACGGGCCGGGCCGTCGGTGTCGCGGAGCAGCGGGGTGTCGATGAAGCCGGGGCCGACCGCGTTGACGCGGATGTTCCTGTCCGCGTATTCGAGTGCGGCGGTCTTGGTGAGGCCGACGACTCCGTGCTTGGCGGCGACGTACGCCGGGGAGCCCGCGAAGCCGTTGGTGCCGAGGATCGAGGAGACGTTGACGATGGCGCCACCACCCGCGGCGAGGATGGCCGGGAGCTCGAAGCGCATGGAGTAGAACACGCCGCTGAGGTTGGTGGCGACGACCTTGTCCCACTCCTCGACGCCGTACTCACCCGTGGGGCGGGAGGGGCCCCCGATGCCGGCGTTGTTCACGGCGAGGTGCAGGGCGCCGAAGGTGTCGACGGCGTGCCGCACACCGGCCTCGACGGAGGCGGGGTCGGTGACGTCCAGGGCGACGGCGGCGGCGCGGGCGCCACCGGACGCCAGCTCGGCCACGGCCTCGCGGGCGGCCTTCTCGTCGTGGTCGGCGACGACGACGGTGGCGCCGCCCGCGGCGAGGCGCCGGGAGAGGGCGAGCCCGATGCCGGACGCACCGCCGGTGACGAGGGCGGTCCTGTGGGCGAACTCCGCCTCGGGGGCGGCGGGGAGGTGGGTGCTCATGGTGATGCGCTTCCTTGAGTGGTGCTGTGGGGCGGCGGGGTGTCCTGCCGGTGTTGCAACAGGTCCGCGGAGAGGGCGTCGAAGGCGTGTACGACGTAGGCGGGAAGGGCTTCGGGGCGTCCGCCCCGCACCCATGCCGTCTGGGCGGCGAGCAGCGCTCCGGCTCCCGCGGCCACGGCCACGGCGGGACGGAGGTCCCGACGGGGGTCGGTACCGAGCCGTTCCGCGAGGATCGCGACCGACTCCTCCTGGGCGTCGACACGGATGTGGTGGTAGGCCGCGTACAGGGTCGGTTCCTCTTCGGCCAGCAGGAGCAGGTCGAAGATGCGCGGCCGCAGGTGCCACGGCTCCGCCTCGGGGTCGTCGAGCCAGTCCAGGACGGCCCGGCGGTAGGCGAGGAGCGGCGGTTCGGCGGCGGGACGCGCGCGGAGGGCGCGGTTGATCCGGTCGCCGTCGCCCCGGACCGCGTCGAGCGCGGCTGCTTCCTTGCTCGGGAAGTAGCGGCTGAAGGTGCGGCGGTCGACGTCGGCCGCCTGGGCGATCTCCTCGACGGTCACCTCACGCAACCCGCGTTCGAGCACCAGCTCGAACGCGGCTCGCGCCAGCGTGTCCCGGGTCCTGCGTGCCTTGCGGCTGCGTCGCTCGGGGCGGTTCCCCATCGGATCCATGACCGCACCCTACACCCTCGAATGTCCCAATGGGACAGTTGTCACGATGGGACATTATAGGGAGACCCTGTCGGTGCGGCACCCCGCCCGCCCGGGACCGGGGCGGAAGGGCACCACCGTCAGTACTCGCTGTCGATCCCCGTCACCACGGCAGCCCCCAGCGGCGCATCCGCCTCCGCCACTCCGCTCTCCCGCAGCGCGGCCGTGGCCAGGCGGACCGCCCGTGCCTCCGCACCGGCGCGGTCGTCGGCATCGACCTTCAGCCGGATGGAGAAGGTGCCGCCGTCCCGCACCGTCAGGAGGTCCAGCTCCTCCGTCGTCCCGAACTCGGTGTTCTGCGGATCCCTGGGGCGCAGCCTGCGCTCCACCTCCGAGCGCGTCGCGTCGCTGACGCCGTGGACGAACGTGCCGGGGACGGTGATGACGTACGTGGTCACAGTTACTCCTCACGTGTGCGGCCCTCGCCGTACCGGCCGGGCTCCGGATGTCAGGGGGTGCTCCCGGAAGGGCCTCGCTCCCCTCGTACCCCCTGCGACGGATCTGTCGCCCCGTCCGGCCGGCCGAACCGGAAAGACCCGGCACGTCATGCCGGAGACCGGCGGTGCGGGATGGACTCCGCGGGATGTGACAGCGTGGGAACGCGGCCGGCCGGCCGCCGCGCCCGCACTCCCCCGGGGCCGGGCGCGCAGCACCGGAAAGAGGAGAGAACATGTCGAAGCCGCCGCTTCCCGACGCCGCGATCGCCATGCTGCGGAAGGCCAACCCGGCCGTCATCGCCACCCTCCGGGCGGACGGCCAGCCGGTCTCCACGGCCACGTGGTACCTCTGGGACGACGGCCGGGTACTCGTCAACATGGACGAGGGCCGCAAGCGCCTCGACCATGTGCGGAGGGACGCCCGGGTCACCCTGACCGTGCTCGACGCCGCCGACTGGTACACCCACGTCACCCTGATCGGGCGCGTCGTCGAGATCCGCGACGACGCGGGCCTCACCGACATCGACCGGCTGTCCCGTCACTATCTCGGCCAGCCGTACAGCCGGCGGGACCGGGCGCGGGTCAGCGCCTGGATCGAGATCGACCGCTGGCACGGCTGGGGCGGACTCCGGGACAGCGGCCAGGCCACGGGCTGAACGGCTCCGCCCCCGGTCCCCCGTCGTCGGTGGCCGGCCCCACCGCACGTGGTACCGCCTCGATCGAGGCGGTACCACGTGCGGACATCGGCCACCCGGAGGGCGGGAGTCAGCGGGCCAGCAGCGCCCGCAGGGCCCCGGTGACCTCGGCGGGGGACTCCTCCGCCATGAAGTGGCCGCTGGTCGTCGTGGTGTGGACGAGGTCCGGGGCCCAGGCGCGCCACAGCGCGGCGGCGTCGTATCCGAGGGCGGACCCCCAGTCCTGCTGAAGGACGGCGACCGGCATCGGCAGTACGCGGCCGGCAGCGCGGTCGGCGCGGTCGTGCTCCACATCGATGCCCGGCGAGGCACGGAAGTCCGCCACGATCGACGGCACAGCGGCCCGGCAGGCGTCCAGGTAGGCGGCGCGGATCTCGGCCGGAACGGCCTCCGGGCTCACTCCCCACCGGTCGAGGAAGTGACCGAAGAAGACGTCCGGGCGGGCGGCGATCATCTCCTCGGGCAGGCCCGGGGGCTGGGCCATCAGGTAGAGGTGGAAGCCGACGGCCGCGGAGACACCGTGCAAGGCGTCCCACATGTCGACGAGGGCGATGCGGGTGGTGTTCGGCGTGCTGGGTCCGTTGCAGGCGCGGGCCGCGGTGGGCGATTTCGCGGTGGCCGACGGGGAGGCGGCGGCGGTCGCGGAACTGGCTCGACGTCACGAGAGGCCGCTGGCCGTCGTGTTCGTGGCGTGGTACGAAGCCCTGCGGGCCGCGGAGCTGGAGGGCCGTGCCGCCGGGACGGTCGCGTACGCGCGTGCCGTCGGTCTCCTGGAAGGGTGCGGGATGCCCGGGCTGGCGGCGGGGCTCCCCGCCCTGACCCGGCTCTCCTGGCCGGTGCGGGAGGGACGGTTGCCCCGGCCGGGCGACTTCGCCGGCCTGGACTGGGGTCCGTACGCCCCGTGGGTACGGCCGTTGCTGCTGGCCGGGGCCGGCAGGGCGGAGGAGGCGCGGGACGCCCTTGACGTCGCTCCGCGGCCCCCGCGCGACCTGCTGGCGGAGGCCATGTGGTGCGTGCTGGGCCGGGCGGCGCTCGCCGTCGGCGACCGCCGGGTGATGGAGCGGGCCGAGGCTGAACTGAGCCCCGCCCGAGGAGAGTTGGTCGGCGCGGGGAGCGGGCTGATCTCGTTCGGCCCCGTGTCGGGCCATCTGGACGCGCTCGCCGCGGGGCTCGGGAGGGGCTGACCGGCCGCAGCCCGCGGCCGCAGGAGCTCTCCGGTGCCCCAGGGCCGGGCCCCGCCGGAGAGGAGGCCCGGCCGGGGCACACTCAGGCGTTGGGATCGAAGGGGACGCCCGCCGGCAGGGCCCGCGCCAGGTGGGTCTTGAAGCTGCCGTCCTTGATGCCGAGGACGGCGCTGCCGAAGTCGGCCTGGGTCAGCTTGTCCCGCAGGCCCTCGGGATATCCGTTCCAGCCGACGAGGGCGGGGAACTGCCACGCGTGGCGGTGGTTCTCCGGGGGCTCGTCGCCGGAGTTCGCGGGACGGAAGCAGTGCGTGCCCAGCCCGTCCTTGTGGTAGACGACCTTGGGATGGCTCCCCTCCCACCGGATGCTGTCACGGCCGTAGACGTCGAAGTCGCCGTGGGCGGAGGTGGACACGTACTTCGCCTCGTCGTTCTGCACCCACACGACCACGTGCTCCCAGTCGTGTCTGTGCCCGCCGAGGCCGCTGCCGGCCACGGCCTGGTCCTTCTCGAAGTAGAGGCCGTACATGACGGCGCACCAGCCGTTGTTGCACGTGTGGCGGGAGTAGCTGTTGGTGTTGTCCAGGTCCCACGCGTCGCGGCAACTGCCGTTGACCGCGCCGGTGGTCTTCAGACCCGGGGCGATCGTCCCGTCGGGGCCGATGGCGGGGGTGGGGTAACAACCGTCCGTGTCGTAGTCGAAGGCGGGCTGGAAGGTCTGCTCGATCGCGTCCGCCCGCGCGGGTAACGCGGTCGGCGGATCCGCGAGGGCGGTGCCGGCCGTGGTCATGACGAGCACGAAGGCACCGGTGGCGGCGAGGGGGATTCTGCGGAACGACGGGCTGCGAAGCATGGGGGTCCTCCCGGTCGGCGCGCGTGGGGGCACGCGACTAGGCTTGGCATGCCCACCGCAAAGCGATCGAACCCTCGTCCGCGCACCCGGGACGGCGGCAGCCCGGTCGTCAGCGGGCCCCGGCCGTCGCCGAGACCCCCGTACCGTCCCGTACCGCCCTGCCCGGACGCAGCGTCCAGGGCACCGGGTCGGTGTTGGTCAGCCACCCTCCGGCGATCAGGCGTCGTACGACGAGGACGCGCAGCTCACGACGCTGCTTGCCCCAGCCCATGCCCAGGCAGAGCTGCTTCACCGAGGGGCCGTGGCCGTGCGACGCGCGGAAGGCGGCGGCGAACCGCGCGGCGCGCGGCCCCTCGTCGGGGTGAGCGGCCTCCCACGCCGCACACGCGGCACGCACCTTGTCGTCGGCCTGTACGGGAACGGCCGCGCGCATGAAGGCCTCTGCGACCTTCTCCGTGGGCAGCGCGCATTGCGGGCAGTTCTCCACGGCCTCCACGTGCCGTCGCAGCGCCGCGCTCGCCCGCGCCTTCCACTCCCCCCAGGTCGGCGCGGGTGTCGCCGTCCCGCCGTCCGCCCGGGAGGGGACGGGGGGCGGGGGGCGCATTCCCGACAGGTGCCGCACCGGATCCGCGAGTCGGTAGCGGTCGGCGTCCGCGTCGAGGAGGAACCCCTTGGCCAGGAGTTCGGGCAGTGCGGCCCGGCACCACCCGGGCAGTTCGCCGGGGATCGGGGCGTAGGCGTCGGAGGGACCATGGGCGGCCAGGAAGAGTGCGGTCAGTCGCGCTTCGGACGAAGTCTTCCTGAGGGGCTTGGCCGCAAGGGTGCGGGTGGTCCACCCGGAGACACGGGACCGCATCAGCTTGCCGAAGGGCAGCCGGTTCTCCGGCCCGGCCCCCAGGTCCGGCACGGTGACCGGCACGGGGACGTCCGGGCTGTCCCCGAAAAGGGCCTCCTGCCCCCGCCACCCCAGGACGGCCACAGCGGCGACGGCACCTTCCGCGTCGGACAGACGCAGCGCACGCAGGTCCTGGGCGGTGAGGTTGCCGATTCCCGTGCGGGCGGCACGAATGGCGACGACCGTGGCGAGGAGCTGCGCGTCGGCCGTGTGCAGCGGCAGTGCGGCCACGTACCCGAGGAGCCGGCGGGCGGCGACGCCCTGCTGGTGGGTCAGCAGGAACGGTCGCGGAGTGGTGCCCGGGGCGGAGGGGGCCGGGGCAGGACGGGGGCTGGAGGAAGAGTGGGGCACATCACCTACAACGTGCCGACAGGACCGAGGTCACCACTCGTACTTCCGTACGGTCACAGGTGCGGTCGCGCCTGCCGGCATCGGCTGTGAACCGCGCGGCCCCAGCGTCCCGGTCTGCGGCCGAACGGTACGACCCGATACCACCCTGGACAAGGCCGGTGGCGCCGGCCCGTACCGGCTTCGCACAGACCGGCACGACCGTGCTGAACAGCCGTCCGGGCCTGCGTTTCGTCCGGCCTCCCCCCTTCGGGTCCGCCGGGCCGGAGACCGGGTCCGGCGGGATACGCGTCGGTGGCGGACCGCGTCGCGGTCCGCCACCGACGCGTGAGGCCGGGGAGGGGTCAGTCGTCGCTGACTTCCGCCTTGATGACGGTGTCGGTGGCCGCGTCCACCTCGAAGTCGGTCTTGTTCCAGTCCTTGCCGACCACCTCGACCTTCCAGACCAGGACCTGGTCGGAGTTCTCGTCGAGGTCGGCCGAGGTGACCGTGCCCTTCGTCTTGTCGGTGGCCGTCTTGGCAGCCTGCTGCGGGGTCACCTTCGCCTTGGCGATCCACTCGGACATCTGCTGCTTCTCGGCATCGGTCTGATCGGTGACCGGCTTGGAGTCGAGCACGGCGCCGGAGACCGCGTCGATGGTCACCACGTGCGCGGTGCCGTCCTTCTCCACGACCTCCGCGACCCACTTGGCGCCCGCGGAACTGCCGCTCGGACTGGGGCTGCCGGTGGCGGTGCTCGGACTCGGGCTCGCGCTGCCGCTGGGAGAGGTGCTCCCGCTGCCGCTCGGGCTCGGGCTCCCGCTCGCCTGGTTGCCGTCGTCCAGGCCCTTGAGGTCGAGCTCGGCCAGCTTCCCGCCGGACACCGCGCCGAGGGCGGTGGTGGCCGCCTTGTCGAAGGTGACCTTGACGGTCGAGAGGAAGCTCTTGCGCGCCATCTGGTCCTGTGTCAGCTGGGCCGTGCTGGACGGGCTGCCGGAGACGCTCCCGGACGGGCTGGCCGTCTGGTTCGGCATGACCTTGGCAGCTTCCGAGGTCGCAGCGGTTGTCCGGTCTCCGCCGTCCTGCCCGCAGCCGGTCACCAGGGCGGAGGCAAGGACTGCGCACAGGGCTCCGGCGACGTGGAGCCGGCGGGTGCGCGGGGAAACGTGTCTGTTGCGTCGGGGCTGAAGTCTCATACCGCATGACTAGCCGCGCCTGCGGACAGTCATGTTGGGCGACCGGCGGCTGTCACCCGAACGACGGTGTGGTCCCCCCGTTCGCCGTCGCGCTGCGCCTCGGCCCCGCTCCGCGATCCGTCCGGGCCTCGTGGCCCCTCCCGGTAACCGTTCCGGGGCCCTCGGCGCCGCCGTCCGGGCCCGGACGGCGAAACGACGCCGGTCCGCGTGCACCGGCGTCGTTCTCCGAGACCCGCGGGCGGCGTCAGGCAGTCAGCTGCACCTCGGACGGAACCGTCCCGCCCACCGGCCCCGCGGACGGGACGGCGCGCAACTGCGCCTCCGCGGCGAGCAGGGCGTCCGGCACCGTCCGGGTCCCCGTGGTGACGCAGAGGGTGTAGGAGACGTCCTCGAGACGACGGCCGCTCTCGGAGGTCCCGAGCCGTGCGTGGGCGCTGCGCAGTGATTCGTAGCGCTCGACGAGATCACGCAGCGTCGCGGGATTGGCCATCAGCACGGCAGTTCCTCTCCACAGGGCGGCCGGGGGCCAGCGCCCCGCACCGACGATGTCCGATCGCGCCGGCGGTCCGCCTGGCGTCACGGGCGCGGCCGTGCGAAGTGGTCAGCACGTGTCCGGTCCCTTGCAGATGATGGTCGCCCCGCCTCACGAAAAGCGCATCCGGAATCGCGGGCGGTCACGCGTCCGCTCCCCCGGAGTCCCGGTTGCTCCATCTGCGCCATGTGCGCCGGTGCGGAACAATGAAGACGTCGGGTGGCTCGCTGCTGCTCGCGGCCCGGTCAGGAGGCGGTCATGGATTACCCGGAAAGTTACGAGCTGATATTCCAGGCGACCGGCGCCGCGGACGACGTCGTCGTCGTCCACCTCACGGCCCGGTCGGGTGCGGGCGGGTATCCGATCTACGAGGACGAGACCGGCATCGTGCGCGCGGAGATCAGCGAGCGGGGCGAGGTCCGGATGCAGGCCAGCGGGGGGCATCAGGTTCTCCGTGTACCGCTGCTCGCGAGGCCGCTGAGCCACGGACGCCGCACCGGCTGAGAGAACCGGGCGTCGGCTCACCACTCCGTTCCGGCGCCCCTTCACATCACTCGATGCCCGAATGTGTTTACTTTCCTGCCACGCAACCGTAGTCTGCCGCTCAACCAACAGACTCGGGCATGGAACGGATACGTAACCACATGTACGCACCGGAGCGGCAGCAGGAGATCCTGCGCCTCGCAGGCGAGAGCGGCCGCGTCGACGTCCTCTCGCTGGCCGAGCAGTTCCAGGTGACCGCCGAGACCGTCCGGCGTGACCTGAAGGTCCTCGACAGTGCGGGGCTCCTGCGCAGGGTCCACGGCGGCGCGATCCCCGCCGGGAGGCTCGGCTTCGAGCCGGATCTCGCCGAGCGGGACACCGTGGCCGCGGACGAGAAGGACCGCATCGCCGCCGCCGCACTGGGGGAACTGCCCGCTCAGGGCAACATCGTCATCGACGCCGGTACGACGACCGCCAGACTCGCGGCCGTCGTACCGATCGACTCGTGCCTCACCGTCGTCACCCATGCGCTGCCTGTGGCGGCCCGGCTCGCCGACCACCCGGGCATCTCCCTGCACCTGGTCGGCGGGCGGGTCCGCCACCGCACCCGCGCCGCCGTCGACGCCTGGGCGCTGCGCGCGTACGGCGAGATCAACGCCGATGTCGTCTTCCTCGCGACGAACGGCTTCTCACCCGGCGGCGGACTGACGACCCCGGACCTGGCGGAGGCGGCGGTCAAGCGTGCGGTGATCGCGGCGGCCCGCAGGGTCGTACTGCTCGCCGACTCCGGCAAGGCGGGCCAGGAGCACTTCGCCCGCTTCGGCGACCTCTCCGACGTCGACCTGCTCATCACGGACACGGGGCTCAGCCCCGAGGACGCCCGGGCCATCGAGAACCTGGGCACGGAAGTGGTACGCGCATGATTCTGACCGTCACCCCCAATCCCAGCCTGGACCGGACCTACGAACTGCCGGGGCTCACCCGGGGCGCCGTGCTCCGGGCCACGCTGGACCGTGTCGACCCCGGCGGCAAGGGGGTCAACGTCTCCCGCGCCGTCGCCGCCGCCGGACACCGCACCGTCGCCGTGGCACCGCTGGGCGGCCCCGAAGGAGCGTTGCTGGCCCGGTTGCTGGGCGAGCACGGCATCGAGGCCGCCGGGGTCCCGATCGCCGGCAGTACCCGCGTCAACGTCACCCTGGTCGAGCCGGACGGCACGCTCACCAAGGTCAACGCCGCCGGGCCCGAGATCGGGCCGGCCGAGGCCGAAGCCCTCCTGGACGCGGTGCGGGCACGGTCGGCGGGTGCGGACTGGATCGCCTGCTGCGGCAGTCTGCCCCGTGGGCTGCCGCCGCGGTGGTACGCGGAACTGGTGGCCCGCAGCCATCGCGCCGGGGCCCGCATCGCCCTCGACACCTCGGGTGCGGCACTGGTCGCGGCGCTGCCGCAGCGCCCGGACGTCGTCAAGCCGAACACCGAGGAGCTGGCCGAGGCGGTCGGCCGTCCGCTCGTGACGGTCGGTGACGCCGTCAAGGCGGCGCAGGAGCTGTGCGAACGGGGAGCGCGGTCCGTGCTGGCAAGTCTGGGCGCCACCGGGCAACTGCTGGTGGAGGAGGCCGGAGCGTATTTCGCCTCCGCGCGGGTGGATACGGTCCGCAGCAACGTGGGCGCCGGGGACGCGTCCCTCGCGGGCTTCCTGACCGCGGGCGGGACGGGCCTGGCCGCCCTGGCCTCCGCCGTGGCGCACGGCGCTGCTGCGGTCCAGCTCGCCGGGAGCGTCATGCCGGCCCCGGACGGCCTCGACCTCTCCGCAGTGGTGACGACCGCTGACATCCCGGTGGACCTCGCCCTGAGCGAGCCGGCTCCATGACCGCCCTGACCTGGCACTGCCCTCCCGCACCCCCTCACCCCCGATCCGCCCCCCAGGCCCGTCCCCGGACGGCCCACGAGCAAGGAGCCCCGCGATGAGCGAGCTGATCACCGCGGACCTGGTCGACCTCGATCTGTCCGCCGAGACGAAGAGCGCAGCGAGCCGTTCCCTGGCCGAACGGATGGCCGCGGCCGGCCGCGTGACCGACCTCGACGGCTTTCTCGCCGACGTGGCGGCCCGAGAGGCCCAGATGCCGACCGGCCTGGACGGGGGGATCGGCATACCGCACTGCAGGAGCGCCCACGTGACCGCGCCGACGCTGGCCTTCGGCCGCAGTGCCCGCGGCATCGACTTCGGCGCACCCGACGGGCCCGCGGACCTCGTGTTCCTGATCGCCGCGCCGGCCGGCGCGGACGACGACCACCTCACCATTCTGTCCGCTCTGGCGCGGCGGCTGATGGACCCGGCGTTCACCGACGCGCTGCGGGCGGAGACCGACCCGGCCGCCGCCGCGGCCCTGGTCCGCGGGGAGCAGGTCCCGGCGCCGTCCGCCCCGGGAGCGACCACAGGTGACCCGGAGACGGCCGAGGCGCCGGTTCCGGCGGGTACGCCGGGACCGGCGGGTACGCCGGGACCGGCGGGTACGCCGGGACCGGCGGGTACGCCGGGACCGGCGGGTACGCCGGGACCGGCGGGTACGCCGGGACCGGCTGCTGCCTCGGGAGCCTCCGAGGCAGCAGGGGAGCCGTTCCGGATCGTCGCCGTGACGTCCTGCCCCACCGGCATCGCGCACACCTACATGGCCGCCGAGTCGCTGGAGGCGGCCGCCCGCGCGGAAGGAGTCGTCCTCAGCGTCGAGACCCAGGGATCGGCCGGTTTCGAGCGGCTGGACCCGGCCGTCATCGCCTCCGCGGACGCGGTCATATGGGCGCACGACGTCGAGGTGCGGGACAGGGCACGGTTCGCCGGCAAACCCCTCGTGGACGTCGGGGTGAAGGCGGGGATCAGCCGGCCCGCGGAGCTCGTGGCCGAGGCCCGCCGCAGGGCCGAGCGCGGCGAGATCGGCCGGGTCGCCGGCGGCGACAGCGCCGAGGAGGGTACCGGCGGCGGTGCGGGCGGCGTCCCGGCGCACTTCGGCGTCCGGCTGCGGACGTACCTGATGTCCGGCGTCAGCTACATGGTGCCGTTCGTCGCGGCCGGCGGGCTCCTCATCGCGCTGTCCTTCGCCCTCGGGGGCTACGAGATCGCGAGCGCGAAGTCGGTCGCCGATCACTTCGTCTGGGGCGAGGTGGACAGCTGGGCCGCACTGCTCAACCAGATCGGTACGGCCGCGTTCGGTTTCCTGGTCCCGGTACTGGCCGGGTACATCGCGTACGGGATGGCGGACAGGCCGGCGCTCGTCCCCGGCTTCGTCGGCGGCGCCGTCGCGCTCACCGTCGACGCGGGCTTCCTCGGGGGTCTGGTCGCCGGGCTGCTGGCCGGTGCGGTGGTGATGGCGATCCAGCGGGTGAAGGTGCACCGCACCCTACGGGGCATCATGCCGGTGCTCGTGATACCGCTGCTCGCGTCGATCGCCGTCGGCTTCCTGATGTTCATCGTGGTCGGCAAGCCGATCGCCTCCCTGCAGAGTGCTCTCACCGAGTGGCTGAACGGGCTGTCGGGCTCCAACGCGGTCGTGCTCGGCGTCGTCCTCGGCCTGATGATGTGTTTCGACATGGGAGGCCCGCTGAACAAGGTGGCGTACGCCTTCGCCGTCGGCGGTCTGGCCGACCCCACACCCGGCAGCCTCAAGGTGATGGCCGCGGTCATGGCCGCGGGTATGGTCCCCCCGCTGGCGATGGCGCTGGCGACGACGGTACGGGGCGGGCTGTTCACCCGTACCGAGCGGGAGAACGGCCGGGCCGCGTGGGTGCTGGGGGCGTCCTTCATCAGCGAGGGCGCCATCCCCTTCGCCGCCGCCGACCCCATGCGGGTGATTCCGTCCGTGATGGCCGGCGGAGCCGTCACCGGCGCTCTTTCCATGGCCTTCGGCTGCACACTCCGCGCCCCGCACGGCGGCGTCTTCGTCGTCCCGCTGATCGGTGAGCCGTTCCTGTATCTGGTGGCGGTCGCGGCGGGCACTGCGGTGGCCGCCGGCCTGGTCGTCACCCTCAAGGGCCTGAGGCGCAACCCGGAGGCCGCCGCCGTGGCAGCCGGGAAGCCCGAAGTCCCCGTCACCGTCTGAGCGTTCCGGAACCGTCCGTGAGCGCGTCCGTCACCCGTCCTCAGGAGGAACCCCATGTACCAGCGCACCGTCTCCGTCGGCTCCCCCGGCGGGCTGCACGCCCGGCCGGCTTCGCTCTTCGTCCGGGCGGCCACGCGCCAGCCGGTCCCGGTGACCGTGGCCCGTGACGGCCGCGATCCCGTCGACGCGCGCAGCATGCTGTCGGTGCTCGCCCTGGCGGCCCAGCACGGCGACGCCCTGACGCTGTCCGCTGTCGGCGAGGGCGCGGCGGAGGCGGTGGACGAACTGGCCGCCCTGGTCGCCCAGGACCTCGACGCCACGGCGTGAGCGTGGAGCACTGGGACACGGAGGCCGCGGGGGTGCTGCGGCTGCCCTCCGGACGTACGGTCCGCGGTCGGGGTCTGCGGCGCCCGGTGCCGGCGGGCCTCACCCCGACCTTCGCGGTCCACCTGCTGGGCAGGCAACCTCCCCCGGTTGCCTGGGAGTCCCGGTGGCTTCGCTGGCCGGACTTCCGGCTTCCGGCCGATCGCCGGGTGGCCAGCAGCGTGCTCGTGGAGGCCTGGCGCCGGGCCGCGGAGGAGCGGGTGGAGGTCGCCTGCGGAGGTGGCCGGGGGCGCACGGGGACGGCTCTGGCGTGTCTGGCGGTGCTGGACGGTGTGCCGCCGGAGGAGGCGGTCGGTTTCGTGCGGCGCGAGTATCACCCCGGCGCCGTGGAGACCCCCTGGCAGCGCCGGTACGTTCTGCGCTTCGCGCAGCCGTGACCGCCTGGCGGCGTACGCGCACTCACGGCCGTGCGCCACCGTCACGGCCGTCGAGGCCGCGTCGGAGACGGCCCCGGCCCCCGGGAGGCCCGGCCGGGGTCACTCCGCCCCCTGGGGGGTGGGGACGGTGGCTCCGTTCCCCGCGCGGATCGCCTCGACGACGCTCTGGTGGAAGGAACGGCTGGCTTCCTCGGAGGGACACGGCACCGGACTGCCTGCCAGCGTGAACCAGTCGGAGGCGCCGCTGAACTGCACGGCCACCTCTGCCTGTCCCTCGGACCATGTCGTGTGTACGGTCAGATCGCCGTTCACGACGCCTACCTCTTCGGTGCGCACTCCGCCTGATCCCGCGAAGACACCGCAGGTAGTCCACGATGCCCAGTTCATGACGCGTCGCCTTTCGGGACACAAAACCTGTCGAGCGGACTGATTCGAGTATGGCACCGGACACCAGCAATCGCACACATGTGCCCGCGAGTGTCCGTTCGGTGACACCGTGGGGTCACCGCGGCCGACGGGGCGCGGGTCAGGGGTGCATCGACGCGCCTCCAGGATCTTGTCCACCGCGTTCCGCGGCCCGTGGACAGCGAGGCCCACCAGATCCGTCGCGTCCCGTCCCACGGGACGGACGGCCGCCCGGTTCGCCTTGTCGTGACCGGTGGCGAAGAGGTCGGAGGTGAACACAGCCATGGTCGCGTCCCGGCCGACCGCCCGGGTGTGTGCCGTGGTCAACAGCTCCTTCGGCCCGGCGAAGACGAGGACGGGCCGGCGGAACATCGGCAGGTACGGCGTGCCGTCCGCGTCGGCGTACGGCTCTCCGATCACCTCCGGCACCTGTGTCCCGAAGCCGCTGACCAGGAAAGCGGTCACGTTGAGCCGCTGCCGGGCCGCGAGGTCGTCACGGAGCAGAACAGCGATCTTGGTGTCGAGGCGTACCGGCGTGCCGTCATCGGTCATGCGGGAAGCCCGCCGAGCGACCCTCGGTCCGTCTTGTACGTCGAGCCCGGGCCACTACGCGCGTCCGGGAAGGACGTCACCGGCTACCCGCGCTCCAGCACCCCGCGGACGTACGCCGCCTGACCCACGTGCTGCAGGTCGTCGGAGACGACGCTGATCAGCCGTACGCCGAGGGTGACGGGCGGCGACCAGGACTCGTCCACGATCCGGTCCAGGGCGCGGCCGTCGAGCCCCGCGACGAATTCGACGGTCCTCTCGTGCACGGCGTCGTGGTAGCCGAGGAGGAGACCGGCCGAGGAGACCCGTACGGAGGCCACCTCCTCGCTGCTGTGGCCGTAGCCGGTCGAGCCCTTCGCCAGGGGCAGTTCGAAGCGGGAGGCCCAGTCCTGCGAGAACCAGACCTGCTCCCTCCCCTCGGCGTCGGCGAGGTGGTCGTCCTGGACACGCGTGAGGTGCCATACGAGCCAGGCGATCGAGTTGGCCCCGTCGTCGAGCCTGGCGTTGAGCGTGTCCGGGGAGAGCCCCTCGACGGTGGCGTGCACTTCTTCCTGGATGCGCGAGAACGCTTCGGTGAGCAAGCCTGCACTGTTCATACGACCACCATGGCCGGTCGGCGCGCCGGGCCGGGGCTGCGACACGGCGGGGGCCCTGGGCACCCGCCCGGCGCAGCGCGCACGGGCGGGCGCGCCGTACGGCTCAGGAGCGGGGGCCCACGTAGGTCACGGTGACCTTCTCGAAGCCCAGCGATCCGAGAAGTCCCCGGAGCATCGCGGCGGTGTTCTTCTCCGCCCGGTCGGTGAGGTCGCTCTCCTCGGCCGCTTTCCCGATGTGCTCGACGGCCACTTTGTTGACCGCCTGTTCGCTGCCGGGATTGTCGGAGAAGAGGTCGCCGAGCCGGTCCAGCAGGCCTCGCTGCTTGGACACGGCGTAGGAGCGGTCCGGGTCCAGGGCCGGCTTGCCCAGTACGGCGTGGGGCAGGCGGAGTTCGGCTGTCGTCCGGTCCTCGTCGACGACGACCCCGTCCTCGGCCACCTTGCCGAGGTCGACGGATGCCTGGACGGTTCCGGCGCCCACGTAGAGGGTTCGGGTGCCGCGGATGGCGTCGGGAAGGAACTTCGCGTCCTTCTCCAGGTCGACGACGACCTGGAAGTTCCCGGAGGCCGCCTCGTAGGCACTCATGTCCTGGATCGATTTGAGTACCGCGGGACCGGAGCGGTCCCTCGTCTCCTCGCCGAAGAGACCGCCGAGTCCGGGCAGGAGGCTGAGCCTGCTGCCCAGGAGCAGCAGGACGAGGCCGGCGGCGCACACGCCGGCGAAGGGCAGGCATCCTCGCGTGCGCGAACGCGGGCGCGAGTGGGGCCTGTTGCCGTCGTCGGGCTCTCCGGCGCTGTCTGTCCTTACGTCAGTGGACGTCATGCCTTCCATGTGACCCCGCTCGCCGATTTCAGTCCGCCCCGCACACCGATTACGCCAGATCCTGTACGGGCGGGTGTGCGCTACGCCCCCGTCACCCCGTCCAGGCGTTCCCTCAGCAGGTCGGCGTGGCCGATGTGGCGCGCGTACTCGGCGATCATGTGAACGTGCACGAGCCGCAGGGAGTGGACCGTCCCCTGGTGCGTGAAGGTGTCGTCGAGCGACGCGTCGGCCACCGCTTCGTCCGCGAGGCGCATCTCCTCGACGAGCCGCGCGTAGTCGGCGGCGGCGTCGGCCGGCGCGAGATCCTCGAAGTCGGCGTCCTTGCCCTTGTCCCGGTCGTACATCGGAGGCATCGAGAGGCCGGCGAACCGTTCACGGAACCACGTGCGTTCGACCTTCGCCATATGCCGGATCAGGCCGAGCAGGGTGAGGCCGGACGGCTGTACCGTCCTCTCGGCGAGCTGTTCGCCGGTCAGGCCCGCGCACTTCGCGAGGAGCGTGGTGCGGTAGAAGGCGAGGAAGGCGGTGAGCGTCTCGCGCTCACCGGCGGCGAGGGGGCCGAGGATTCGGGTGACCTCAGGTGCTGTCCATGTCATCGTGCGATCATGCCTGGCGGCCTCGGGCCGGCGCCAGGCATGTGGCGTGCCCGGCGCAGCTGCCCGTATCCGGCGGGGCGCCCGCGGGCTCGGTGGGGCCGGTGCCTCCGCCCGCCGGCCCTCTTCCCCCCTTCAGACGCCGGACGCGGAGGACCGCACCGGCTCGGGGCACCCGCCTCACGCCCCGGCGGGTCGGGGCCCGTCACCGCGCCGGGTGCCCCGCCGGCGCCGGCGGGGCACCCGGCCGCCGGTGACGGCCGGCGGCCGGGTGCCCCTGACGTACGCTCACTCACTCAGTCACTCGAGGAGATCGGCATAGGCCCCCAGGGCGAGCGCGATGTCGGCCTGCGCCCAGAACCGGTGGTAGGTGAAGACCGGTGCGGCTCCACCGTCCAGGTAGCTCTGCACCTTCGGCCAGTTCGGGTCGTCCTTGTAGAACGAGCGGATGGACAGGAACGTCGAGTCCTTGTCGACGGTGTCGCCGTTGGGCATCGCGCCCGTCCAGCCGCTGGGTACGTAGACCGGGTCGTCGAAGCGGTTGTAGTCGGCGCGGGTCTCGGGGACCGCCACTCCGGCATCGTCCTGGTAGTGGCTCCACATGCCGTCGAGCAGTGCCTCGGCCGTGGCCTTTGCCTGCGTGTCACCGGACTTGGCGGCGTAGTAGGTCAGCGTCCGGGCGTAGGCACCGGCCACCCCGACGTCGTTGGTGTAGTCCGCGACCGTGACGTGGAGGCCCGCGTTGGACCCGGGGTTCGACGCGTTCCAGGTGTCCGGCGCACCGGACCACTTGAGCGTCGAGGGCACGAGGTAGGTGCCGTCCGGGTTGACGGTCGTCTCGGAAAGGGCCCAGTCGACCCACTTGTCGAGCACCGCCTTGGCCTGTGCGTCACCCGATTCGTGGTAGTACTCGGCGACGCGCTCCATGGACCACGCCTGGAAGCCGAACCACTGGTTGGACGGCGGGTCGTGGTAGACGGGCTTCTCGTCGTAGTACATGCCGTAGAAGGTCGGTGTGCCGGCCGGCGGCTGGGCGTATCTGCCCTTCCAGCTGTTGGTCGCGCCGCCCGCGATGGCTCCCTCGTCGGACTGGAGCCACTGGTAGAAGTCCAGCTGCCGGTCCAGGCTCTTGGCCCAGTCCTGCTGTCCGGTGGCCGACTTGGGCTTGAGGTCGGCGACGGAACTCAGCGCGTAGGCCGCCATCGGGTTCTGGTACCCGCCGTGGGCGTGGCTGGAGCCGATGCGCCAGGACCAGCCCGCCGAGGTGTCGGTGGCGCCGCCCCAGGCGTAGTACCAGGACATCAGGTAGTGCGCGCTGTCCTTGCCGGAGCCCGCGGGGCAGGTGGTCGGGCCGACGCAGTTGCCGACCTTCTTGAAGTACTTGTCGAACATGGAGTAGCGCAGGTAGTCGCCCATCTTCGCGGCCTTGCCGACGGTCGCGGCGACCTCGCCCGACTTGCCCTGTTCCCTGGCCCAGACGTCCGCCCAGTAGGCGGCCTGGACGGCACGGGCGTCGGCGTCGGGCGCGTTGGTGAACTTCCACTGCTTGGCGTAGGAGGAGTCCCCGGTGAACAGGTCGAGGTATCCGTTCCGGCCGCCGTAGGAGAAGTTGTCGCAGGTCGGGTGGGTGACGGTCTCCCAGACCGACTCCTGCGGACCGCGCTGGAAGGTGTTGATGTAGGACGGCCCGGTATCGGCGGGGCCGGCCGAGCACTTCCCGGGCGTGTTGCCGTATCCGTAGACGTTGTCGACGTCCTGGATCCAGTGCATGCCGTAGATGTCGTCGGTGCCGTACGCGCTCTTCAGCTCCGCGGCGATCGGGTCGGAGCCGGAGGACGCCGAGCCGTCGAGGACCGCGGGGTACTCGTTCGGGGTGTCGTGCTCGGGCGCGTAGGTGGCGGGCTTCGACGCGTTGTAGAAGGAGTTGGTCGGCTGATCGGCGTGGGTGGGGATCATGTACTTCTCCATGGTCGCCCACGCACCGTTGAACTTCGTCCAGTCGCCCGTGATCTTGCCGTACATGGCCTGCAGCCAGATGAGGTAGCTGTACGCCTCCGATGTCGTCTCGTGGCCCTGGTCGGGGGCCTCGACGATCAGCGTCTCGACGGAGTGGTAGGGGATGCCCTCCGGTGAGAAGTAGCCGTTCGCCGGGTCGGTGATCTTCCCGTAGAGGCCGAGGAAGCGCGCGTCGTACTCCTTCGACCCGGCCAGCTGGGTGACGACGACCTCCGCCTTGCCGTGGCCGGGGGCCGTGGCGGTGAAGGTGGCGGCGCCCTTACCGGAACTGTCGGCCGCGACGGTCACCTTCTGTGCGGTGGACCAGTTCGCCGGGGTGAACGTGAGGCTCGCCCCGCCCGTGACGCTCAGCCCGGTGTTGCCCGCGGTGCGGGCCACGGTGACGGTGACGTTCGCCGGCGGGGCGGTGGACAGCTTCACGTCGAAGGTCCCCGACCTGCCCTGCTGAACGCCCAGTTGTGCGGGCGTGGCGACGACGGCGGGGCCCGCCACGACGGTGATGCCCGCGGGCGCCGACTCCGCCGAGGCGCCGAGGCTGTCGTAGGCCCTGGCGTACACGGAGTGGTTGCCGGCCGCGAGGCCCTGGGCGCTGAAGCTGTAGGGGGAGGTGGTGTCCGTGCCGAGCAGGGTCGTGTCGTCGTAGAACTCGACCTTGCTGATTCCCGCTCCGTCGGCGGCCGCCGCGGTGGCGGCCAGCGGGACCGCGTCCCCGGCGGAGAAGACGCTGCCCGCGGCGGGGCTGGTGAGGACGGTGATCGGCGGCTGGTGTGCGCCCGCGCAGACCGTGCCGTTGACGGCGAAGGCGGTGGGTGCGGTGTTGGTGCCGCTGTACGAGAACTGGGCGCCGGTCGTCACGGCGGCCCCGGCGGCGACGGTCCCGTTCCAGGCGCTGTTCTTGACGGTGACGGTCCTGCCGGCCTGAGACCAGGTGCCGTTCCAGCCGTTGCTGAGCTTCTGGTTGCCCGCGTAGTCGTACGTCAGGGTCCAGCCGTCGATCGCGGCCGCGCCCCGGTTGGTGAGGGTGAGCTCGGTGGTGAAGCCCGAACCCCAGTCATCCGTCCTGTAGTCGACACTGCACTGCACCGCGGCGGCCTGGGCAGGAGTGCCGGCTGCGGCGGTCAAACCCAGAGGGAGGGCGAACGCGGCCACGGACGCGGTCCACAGCCGCCTGCGTCCGACTCGGCGGAGTCTCTTCGGTAACCAGGTTCTTCGTGCGGTTCCCGTCGGCATGCGCGGGTACCTCCTCGCGGCTCGGCGACATGGGGGGCGTGCGGGGATCGAGCACAAGCCTTGAACCAGTGGGAGCGCTCCCAGCATGGAGACAGGGAAAATCGGAGTCAAGAGACGTGAAGAGTCGAATAATTTCGATGACAGGAGATCTCAACTGGCCTGTTGACCGACACCACTTGACGCTCTAACGTCAAGCCACACCAGTGGGAGCGGTTCCATCAGTGGACGTGCCGTAGGGGGCGCGTCCGATCTGGAAGGGGTCGCTCATGCATCACTCCCCGCACGTGAGGCACACCACCGCCGCGGTCACCGGCCTGGGTCGTCCCACCAGGAGGTGTAGCTCCTTCGGACGCGAGCTGCCGGACGTACGGACGGTGGACACAGGGCGGGAACGCCCGGTGGTCCCGGTCCGGCAGAAGTCGTCGCGACGAGCCGGAGCCGCGACGGAAGGCGTCCGCACGGTGCGGGAACCCTCGCCGGCCTCCCGGCATCCGGGACGGGCCCGGGCTCCACGCCGACGCGTACGGGCTCGACGGCACGCTCCGCACCACGGATCCCGAACCGGATCCGACCGACCCGACGGGCATCACGGCTCCGGCGGACCCGACCGACCTCGTCGGCCGCGTCGGCCCGGTCCCTGACGTCCACGACTCCCACGTCCGCACCGACGGGCACTCCTGTGCCCGCCCGTTCGCCCCGGTCCTCGCCGAAGTCCCGCTCCTCATGGGCCGCGACGGCGTGAACACCTGCTCCCACGGCCTCGCCGACCGGGTCACGCAGAGGTTCGAGGACCGCGGACACGTCTTTCCCGGACGGACCCGCATGACCCGGGACCCTTCTCAGGTCCGTCCACGTCCGCGACTACGACGGTACCCCCACCCCGTACGAAACGGGCTGCGCGGAACATCCGCGTGCCCTCGACAGCTGAGGAAACAGAATTCGTATGAGCCGCACGAGCCGCACCTCCCTGCGCCGATCCAGAACTGCACTCATAGCGGCGGGAGCACTCGTCGCCGCAGCCGCGGGTTCCGCCGCCGCGGTGGCGCCCTTCTCGGCCTCCGCCGCCGCGGCGGCCGGATGCACCGTCGACTACAAGATCGACAATCAGTGGAACGGCGGACTCACCGCCTCGGTGAGCGTCAAGAACCTGGGCGCCGCCCTGTCCGGCTGGCAGCTGGAGTGGTCGTTCGCCGGTGGCGAGAAAGTCAGTCAGGGCTGGAACGCCACTGTCACCCAGAGCGGCTCGGCCGTCACCGCGAAGGACGCCGGTTACAACGCCGCTCTGGCCACCGGGGCCTCCACGTCCTTCGGTTTCAACGCGACCGGGAACGGCAACAGCACCGTCCCCGCGACGTTCAAGCTGAACGGAGTCACCTGCGACGGTGGCACCACCGGCCCCACCGATCCCCCGGACCCGACCGACCCTCCCACCGACCCGCCCGCGGGCAGCAAGGTGGACAACCCGTACGCGGGCGCGAAGGTCTACGTGAACCCGGAGTGGTCGGCGAACGCCGCCGCCGAGCCGGGAGGCAGCCGGATCGCCAACCAGCCGACCGGCATCTGGCTCGACCGGATCGCCGCGATCGAGGGCGCGAACGGCGGTATGGGACTCCGCGACCACCTGGACGCGGCCCTGGCGCAGAAGGGCTCCGGGGAGCTCGTCGTCCAGCTCGTCATCTACAACCTTCCCGGGCGCGACTGCTCGGCCCTGGCCTCCAACGGTGAACTCGGCCCCACCGAGATCGACCGCTACAAGACGGAGTACATCGACCCGATCGCGGCGATCCTCGCGGACCCGAAGTACGCAGGTCTCCGCATCGTCAACACGGTCGAGATCGACTCGCTCCCGAACCTGGTCACCAACGCCGGCGGCCGTCCGACCGCCGTGCCGGCCTGTGACGTGATGAAGGCGAACGGCAACTACGTCAAGGGCGTCGGCTACGCGCTCAACAAGCTCGGTGACGCGCCCAACGTCTACAACTACATCGACGCGGGACACCACGGGTGGCTCGGCTGGGACGACAACTTCGGCCCGTCCGCCGAGATCATCCACCAGGCCGCGACCGCGGAGGGCGCGACCGTCAACGACGTGCAGGGCTTCATCACCAACACGGCCAACTACAGCGCGCTGAAGGAGAACAACTTCTCCATCGGTGACACCGTGAACGGCACGTCCGTGCGCCAGTCCAAGTGGGTCGACTGGAACCGCTACACCGACGAGCTGTCCTTCGCACAGGCGTTCCGCACCAAGCTCGTCTCCGTCGGCTTCAACTCCGACATCGGCATGCTGATCGACACCTCCCGCAACGGCTGGGGCGGAGCGAACCGGCCGACCGGACCGGGTGCGACCACCAGCGTGGACACCTATGTGGACGGTGGACGCTACGACCGTCGCATCCACTTGGGCAACTGGTGCAACCAGTCCGGGGCGGGCCTCGGCGAACGGCCGAAGGCGGCACCCGAAGCCGGGATCGACGCCTACGTCTGGATAAAGCCTCCGGGTGAGTCCGACGGCTCCAGCAAGGAGATCCCGAACAACGAGGGCAAGGGCTTCGACCGGATGTGCGACCCGACCTACACGGGCAACCCCCGGAACAACAACCACATGTCCGGTGCTCTGCCCGACGCGCCGATCTCGGGTAAGTGGTTCTCCGCCCAGTTCCAGGAGTTGATGAAGAACGCCTACCCGGCGCTCTAGGGTCCTTCGTCCGGACCGCGCGAACGGCGCGGTCCGGACGGAACACCCGGGATTTCCCGGCCGGACCGTGCCGGGCCCGTGGGGTCCGGGAGCTGGCACGGTCCGGCCGGGAGGCCCTACGGGCGGGCTCCGGGTGCTCCCCCGCCGGGGCCCGGCCGACGGCCGCGCCACCGGTCGACGAGAGCGCGTCCGCGGTCAGCCGGCGCGGGCGCGCTCCGGCGTGCCGCCGCCGTCTTCCCCGCCGGCGCCCCGGCTCCGGCGGTGGGCTTCCGGCCCGGCCGCCAGGTCCTGGCTCCGGGGCGGGGCCCGGAGTCCGCTTCGGGCTCCGGTGCTTCCGGCCCCGGGGCCCCTGCCGCCTTCTCCCGGACCGGCTCGTCCAAGAGGGTGTGGTAGCGGTGGCTGATCCGCCGCCCCACCAGCAGGTACCCCAGCAGGGCTCCGGTGGTGTTGAGGATCACGTCGTCGATGTCGAAGGCCCGCCCCGTGACGAGGGCTCCCTGCGTCAGTTCGACGACCACCATGACCAGCGCCGTGAGGACGGTCATACGGATCATCCGCAGCCGCCGGGGGACGAGGATCGGCAGGAGCACGCCGAACGGCATGCCGAGGACGAGGTTGCCGCCCGCCTGTTTGCAGGCGGCGAGGAAGGTGTACTGCTCCGCGTACTGGCGCAGGGAGTGTCCCGGCCTCAGATTGGACGTCACGATGTCCTCCGAGGCGGGGGACGGCGTGAGCGTCACCTTGGCCAGGACGTAGGAGAACACCACGAGACCTGCCGACGCTGCGATCAACACCGCCACCCGCAGCAGGAGTCGGCCTACAGGTCTGCGTCGCGCACCGGATTCCACCTCTTCAGTCATGGCCAACGGATGCCCCCACCCCTGGCGGTCACACCCGGACGCGAGTGCGAACATGGGGTGATGAGCGCACAGAACAAGGACCTGCTGTTGGCGGAGGCCGTCGCCCTTCGGGAGCAGGGCCATCCCGAGCAGGCAAGGGAGCGCCTGCTCTCGCTGACCGCCGCCTTCCCGGACGACTCGGACGTGGCCTACCAGACCGCCTGGGTCCACGACGTCCTCGGTCTGGAGGCTGAGGCCGTCCCGTATTACGAGCGCTGCCTGCAGGGCGGCGATCTGGGCGAGGAGGACCGCAGAGGCGCGCTGCTCGGGCTCGGCAGCACCTACCGGGTGCTCGGCAGGTTCGGGCAGGCGGTCGAGACGCTGCGCCGCGGCGTGGCGGAGTTCCCGGACGACGGTGCCCTGCGGGCGTTCCTGTCCATGGCGCTCTTCAACACGGGCGAGCACCACGAGGCGATGCAGCTTCTGCTGCGGCTGCTCGCGGCGACCAGCGACAGCCCGCGGGTCCAGCGGTACCGGGCGCCCATCGAGCACTACGCGGAGGACCTGACGCGGATCATGTGAGGGGTGGCGGCCCGCCCCTCACGCCGCCGGAACGGTACTCCTCCGCGAGCGCAGGCCGGCCGCGGAGACGGGAGAGCACGGAAAAAAGGGGGAGCCCCGGCCGGATCGGGGGAATCCAGCCGGGGCGGCTCGTGTGTGGGGTGCGGCGGCTGTTCGCCCGCTCGCCTCCACGTATAGATGAACGATAAACCACCCACGCCCGTTCCGCGGAACGGGCACCCATTGATGTGATTCACGCCATGCCGGACCTGGGTGCCGCCCGGACGGCTGCTCCACCACGGCGGTGCGCACCCTGCGGAGCGGCGGCACGCGGCCCGGCCGGTGCGCCGGCCCGGCTCGGGTCAGCGGGTCTCGCGGAACAGCACGTGCTGCCCGGCCGCCGGGTCGTACTTGCGCAGCGCCAGACGGTCGGGGTCGTTGCGGCGGTTCTTGCGGGTGACGTAGGTGTGCCCGGTTCCGGCGGTCGACCGGAGGACGACGACGGGCCTGGTCTCACTGCGTGCCATGGGGGCCTCCAGGGGGTACGGCGACCCGTTCCCCTGTCGGGGATGGGTATCGTTTTCGTTCCGGTGGCATAACGCCACCAGGGGCCCTCCCATTCCCGCCCGTCCGCGGGCGCAGCCGACCGCACCCGACGCCTGGAGCGAGTGCGATCACACGGGCGGCACACATCCGATCCAGGGACCGAACGACTCGTCGACGCCCTGTCCGGCGTCGTCCACGACCGGCGCTCCCCAGGGACCCCTGAGCCCCGCATACGCTCTGCCCCACGGAGAGTGCGCCGCCCGGGGGACGCGCGCGCGGGCGCACACCCGCGCGCGCCGCTCCACCTGCGTCAACTGCGCGTCAGAGAAAGGGTGTTCGACGGAAACCCACTCCCACCCGTCCGAAGGCATATGCCAGAAGCAACAACGGGTCGAGTGTCGCCAAATGCCTTACGGGCTTCCCTGCCCTGTGCGACAGTCGTGTTCGGTCCACCCCCACGAACCGGCCGCGCCTGTATCGGAGTACAAGATGCCGTCCCCTCTGTTCACGGAGCGCTCCGGCCCACGCCCCCCCGCGCAGGACGCCGTCGACGCGCTGATCACCAGGGCGCGCCGGCTGCGCGGAGACGTGGACGCCGTGCGGCGGGACACGTCGGTGATCGATGACGACGACCCCCGGCTGCGCTGGCAGCGGGCGCTCTGCGAACTCGCGGTCCACCAGCTCGACGACCTGGGCGAGCACCTGGGGCAGCTCAGGAACGGCATCCCGGCACAGACGAACGCCGAACCGGGGGTGCGGCGCTCCTCGGACCCGCGCACCCCGCCGGGGTCCTCGGCAGCGCCCGCGACCGGCACACTGGTCAGCAGGGTCGGCAGCGCCGAGTGGAATCTGCTCACCGACGAGGTCAGCTGGTCGGACGAGCTGTACCGGATCTTCGGCAGGGACCCCGGGTCCGGCGCACTGTCCCTGGACGAGCTGCCGTCCATGCTCCTCGCCGAGGACCAGCCGCTGCTCACCTCGATGGTGACGGGCTGCCTGGTGGACGGCAGACCGATAGACGGCGAGTTCCGGATCCTGAGGCCCGACGGCGACGTGCGGACGCTCCACATGACGGGCGAGCCCGTACTCGACGCGAACGGCTGCACCGCCTCCATGTGGGCGGTGCTGCGGGACGTGAGCACCCTCAGGCGCAGCGAGCACGTCGTGGTCAGCGCCCGTGACTCGCTGGCGCGCCGGGAGCACCTGGCGCGGGCCGAGCGCCGGATGGCGGTGGAGCTCCAGGAGTCCGTGCTGCAGCCGGGCACGCTGTCCGTGCCCGGCCCGGACAGGGGCGGGCCGGACGTGGCCGCCCACTACCTGCCTGCGGGTTCGAGCGACTTGATCGGCGGGACCTGGTACGACGCTCTGCGCCTCCCGGACGGAGAGACGCTGCTCACCGTCGGGGAACTGACCGGCCACGGGATCCCCGCCACGTCGGCCATGGCCACGCTGCTCGGCGCACTGCGCGGGATGGCCGTGGCCGGCGTCGGGCCCGGTGCGGGGATGGGCCATCTCAACCAGCTGATCGAGTGCTCGGCCCAGCCCGCTCTCGGCAGCGCGGTGTGCTGCCGCTTCGATCCCGTGACCGCCACACTCACCTGGGCACAGGCGGGGCACCCCGCGCCGTTGCTGTTCCGCGACGGAGTGGGGCGGCCACTGCCCGCGCCGGACGGAATGCTGCTCGGTGCGGCCTCCCACGTGGTCTACGAGCAGGACCGGGTTGTCCTGCTGCCGGGTGATGTGGTGGTCCTGCACACCGACGGACTGACACGGCAGGACGGTCGGAGCACCGGACCGGAAGGGCTTCTGAGCCTCGCACCGCGGCTCGCGCGGGCCCGCACCGCACAGGACTGCGTACGCACCGTCGTGGAGGAGTTCGGCGCGGCCGAAAGGCTCGACGACGCGTGCGTGCTGGTGGTCCGCATCGGTGAGTGAGGACCGGCGGACCCAGGGGCCGCCGGGCTGCGGGGTGCCGACCCGCCGGAGGGACCGCCGGACCGTGGGGGGACCCACGGCGCATCGCCCTGCGGGCGGGGCGGAGAGGGTCGAGCCGGGTGGCCCGGTGCCGACCGCTCCGGACCCGGTACCCGCGCCCGGTTCAGGTACGGGCACCTCCGGATTTCTTGAAGGTGCCCTGCGGAAGGGCGAGTTCGATCTCCTCCCGCAGGTCCTCGATCTTGGCGTACCCGGCGAACTGACCGGTGAGCCGGTACATCTCACGCAGCCTGTCCCAGGTGCGTTGGGAGGAGGTCTCCCCCATCGACACCAGGGCGAGCCGTGCGTAGCGGTCGGCCTGCTCCGGGTCGTCGGCGATGAAGCACGCCGAGGCGAGGGAGATGTAGTCGAAGATCTTGGACCGCTGGCGGCCGTTCGCACGAAGGTCCAGCGCCTGCTTGGCATGGCGCTGCGCCGTGACGGCCGCGGCCGGTTCGTGCTCGGCCAGCGTGCGGAAGGCCAGGGCCTGCATGCCGTGCATGTCCGCCTCGTCGAACATCTGCATCCAGCTGGGCGGTGGCACGTCGCCCTTGTCCGAGACGAAGAGCTCCTCGGCCTCGCCGAGTGTGCGGCGCATGGCCTGCCCGCGGCCCATCGACGCCTGCGCCCAGGCCTCGATGGTCCGCAGCATCGCCTGTGTACGGGGCAGCGTCTCCTCGCCCGAGCCGGACTTGGCGAGCTTCATGAGGTCCAGGGCGTCGTCCGGGCGGCCCAGGTGGACCATCTGCCGGGCGGCGCGGGAGAGCGCCTCGCCCGCACGGGGGCGGTCACCCCCCTCGCGCGCCGCGTGGGCGGCGATGACGAAGTACTTCTGTGCGGTGGGCTCGAGGCCGACGTCGTGGGACATCCAGCCCGCCAGGACCGAGAGGTTGGCGGCGACGCCCCAGAGGCGCCGCTGCAGATGGTCGGGGTGACGGTAGGCGAGCATGCCTCCCACCTCGTTGAGCTGGCCCACGACGGCCTTGCGCTGGAGCCCGCCGCCCCGTGCGGCGTCCCAGGCCCGGAACACCTCGACCGAGCGCTCGAGCGCCTCGATCTCCTCGGACCCGATGGGAGCGGCCTCGTAACGGTCGTAGCCCGCGCTGTCCGCGTGGAGGGGGTCGTCGGGGCGCGCGGTCCGGGCCGCCGGAGCGGGCTCGGACCGCAGCCAGTCGTTCATGGCACCGGTCAGTACGGAGCCGGCGGTGAGCGCGGCGCCCGCGCCCACCAAGCCGCGTCGGTTGAGCATGAGGTCCATTCCCGTGAATTCGGTGAGGACCGCCGCCGTCCGCTCGGGCGCCCACGGCAGGCCGTCGGGATTGTTCTCCGTCCCGGTCTCCCGCCGTTTCCCCACACGCCCGCGTCGGCCGAACCCGAGGTCCTCGATGGTCACGACACGGCCGAGCCGCTCGGTGAACAGAGCTGCCAGCACGTCGGGCACCGGGTCACGGGGGGACTCCCCCATGTCGATCCAGCGCCGGACCCGCGAGGTGTCGGTCGCCAACTGGTGGTGGCCCATGGCCGCCGCCTGCCGGTTCACCATTCTCGCGAGCTCGCCCTTGGACCAGCCGGCCATGCCGAACAGGTCAGAAAGGCGCGTGTTGGGTTCTCCGGTCACGTCAAGCCCCCAGGTTCTCGGCTGACTTGACACTAACCCCCTGTCAGATGCGGGGGGACTATTCGCCAGGGTTCGCCAGGGTGCGCCAGATGGTCTGCCAAGGGCGTTCCGGTGTCAGGTAGGAAAGCGCCACCCCGCCCGGCAGCCCCTCGGTACTCCCCAGGGTGCCGGACGGCCGCCGGCCGGGGCGGCGCACGCAACCTGTCGGCGCACGAAGGGATCTGTCTCGCTCATGTACACAGCATCGTCCTCCGTGTCCGCCCCGCCCCGGCCGCTTCGCCCCATGGGTGCGGGCGGCGGGCCGTATCTCGACCCCCGCGCCGCGTCACCGGCGTCCGGCACGGGTCGCACCCGGCGGACGGCGGGGCCGGGCATCCAGCCACCGAGCGGCCGGCTCGACCTGTCGGGCCCGCAGGGCGCACAGCTGAGGATGGCCGTCGCATCCGTCCACCGCATCTGCCCCGAGTTCAATCCGGTGCAGGTGCTCCGGCGCAGCGGGCGCTCGGTGCTCATCGTCGGCACGACCGGCCGCACCAGCGCGGTGGCCAAGTGCTTACTGGACCACTCCCCCGCGTGGACCGAACGGTTCCGCCACGAAATAGCTGCGTACCGGGCCTTCGTCAGGCACCGCCCGCCGGTACGGGTCCCCCGGCTCCTCGCCGCCGACCCGGAGAGCTGCACGCTGGTGATCGAGCGGATGCCCGGCCGGGTCGCGGCACTGACGAGGCATCCGGCGGAGGCCCCGCCCCGCGCGGACCTGCGCGCCGCACTGGGAGCGATCAGCCGGGTCAACTCCTGGCGGCCCCCGGCCGGCCTGTTCGACACCCCGCTGGACTACGCCTCACGCATCGCCCACTACCACGAGCTGGGCCTCTTCACCGACCGTGATCTGGGCGACCTGCAGAAGCTTCTGCACGGTCTGGCGCACGCGGGCGGCAGGCAGGGGATGGGCCAGTTCTGCCACGGTGACGCGCTGCTCTCCAACATCCTGCTGCCCCCCACCGGCCCCGTACTGGTCGACTGGGAGCATGCGGGCTGGTATCTGCCGGGCTACGACCTCGCGACGCTCTGGGCCGTGCTCGGGGACGCGCCGGTGGCCCGGCGGCAGATCAGCCAACTGGCGCAGGCAGCGGGTGCTGCGTCGCGCGACGCCTTCCTGGTCAACCTCATGCTCGTGCTCACGCGGGAGATCCGGATGCACGAGACGGCGGTGCAGCGGGCCATGCGCGAGGGCGCACCGTCCGCGGGCGGACAGGTACGGCAGGGCGCACTCTCCTCGGGCGAGGAGCAGCGGCTGCTGCTGCGCAGGCTGCACGACGACTGCGCGATGGCCCGGCGTGCCGTGCGCGCCGCGGTGGGCACACGCTGACCACGTCGGGCACCTCCGCCCGGCCGACGGGGGAGGCGTGCTGCGGGGACCGGAGCCGACACCGGGCCCCGCAGCACGCCGGGAGCGGCGGTGCGGTTCTTCCGGCTACGAGCCGGCCCGCACCACGTCCACGTCGGACGCTCTGACGAAGCCGATCCGGTGCCCTATCTGGACCGTGACGTACTTCTCGCCACCTCGGAAGTAGGTGTGGTCGTACGGCTTGGAGGCGTCGATCGTCGGCGCGTAGTAGTACCCGGTGGGCGCCTCGCCCCCGCCGGGGAACGCCTGGCCCGCCTTGATGGTGTAGACGAGCGGACTGCCCACGGCGGGCTTGGCGAAGTCCGGGGGGTACTCCTCTTCTCGGGGTAGGCCACCCCGTACACCGGCACCTGCGCCCTGCCTTCCTTCGGCTTCACCACAAGTCCCGCGGTCGGCACGGTGGTTCCGGATCCGGGCGGGGTGCGGAACCACGCCTTCTGTCCGTACCACCAGATCGCCGTCCAGCCGGGCTCCCGGCCGGCGACCACGGCCTGCTGGGTGGCGCTTATCTTGCTGCCCCAGTCCGCCGCGCAGTTCGTGCCGGGCGAGCCGTCCGGGTGGAGCCCCGGGTCGGAGAAGAGCGGGGCGTCCGCGGAGGGCTCCGTGTGCAGCGGTACGGCGCTGCTCCCCTGCGGCGGCAGGTCGGCCCCCTTCTCACAGTCGCGGAACGTCTGTCGGTTCCGGGCGAAGTCGGCGCTGACGGTGATCAGTTCACCGGTCCGCGGCGCACTGGGCACGGCGGGTCTGCCCAGCAGTGCCATGAATCGGTTCCAGTCCCAGTACGGCCCCGGGTCCCAGTGCATGTTCTTCGTGCCGGCGGCGCTGGTGGGCGGCACGCCGTCGTGGCCGAGGATGTGCTGCCGGTCCAGCGGGATGTCGTACTTCGCCGCCAGGTGCCGCACCAGCTTCGCGGTCGAGCGGTACATCTCGGGTGTGTACCACGTGGCGCCTTCCGCGGCGAAGCCCTCCTGCTCGATGCCGATGGAGTGGGTGTTGAGGTACCAGTTGCCGGCCTGCCAGGCGATGTCCTTGTTCTTCACCATCTGGGTGACGTGGCCGTCGACCGAGCGCACGACGTAGTGGGCGGAGGTCTGGTTACGGGGGTTCTGGAAGATCTTCAGGGTGGTGTCGTAGTCGACCTCGGTGTCGTGCAGGACGATGAACTTGATGGCGTTGCTGTCCGGCCGGTCCGCCGTGTCGTAGTTGCCGTACGTGTCCTTGTCGGCCGGGTCGCCCGTCTGCTGGTAGGCGGCAGGCACCCAGTCGCAGGTGAGACTGTGGGGGCATTCGGGGCGTACCTCGTCCGCGCCGGCCTGCGCCGCCGGGCTGAGCAGGGCGGCGCCCAGCGCTCCCGCCGCGGTGAGTGCGAGCGTGCGCCTGTTCCTCTGCTTCGGCGTCATGGCAACCCTTTCCGGGCCGGGCGGGCCCGAGCCGATCCTGAGCGATCCCAGCGTTCCGTGTCGGCGCACACTCTGGGACGCGTGGTGAGGGCGAGTCAACAGTGCCGTGTCCCCGCATGTTTGCGCTTGTCCGGCTATGTCGCGCGGTGCCCCCCCCCCCCCCCCCCCCCCCC
>NZ_MDKB01000005.1:63644-673900 GCF_001715295.1 Streptomyces griseus
GGCCGTCAACGGCCTGTCGGCCTCCCGCGTCCAAGGGCTCGGGGGCACCACGCTCACCGGACTGCCGCCGCTCCCTGCCACGAAGGAACCCCCGCACGAGACGGGCACCTCCTCGCGTACGCCACAGGGCAACAGGCCCGGCAGCCCGAGGGGCTCGGGGGCACCACGCTCACCGCACTGCCGCCGCTCCGTACCAGGAAGCGTCACCTCGCAGGAAACGCGCCCTCCTGGCGTACGCCACGGTGCCGTAGGCCCGGCCGCCCGGCAGCCCGGCAGCCCGGCTGCCACGATCGGCACAGGTGCTCAGGCCGCTCCGTGAACGGCCGGGGCATCGGGGCTCGCCCGGTTCCGGGATCGCGGCGGAGCCCGTCCGCCCTCACACCCCGCTCGGAGTCGGCACGGCCGCAGGAGCCGTACCCGTGTCACCTTCCGGCACGTCGGCCCCGCCCCGCTCCCGGAGGCCGGATGCCGTGCACGACGACGCCGCGCCCGCATCGGACGGAGCGCTGCGTGTCGTGCAGTGGTCCCGGCGCGATCCCGGGAAGTCAGGCGGGGCTCCGGTCAGCGCAGCCGCGCCGCGCGGCGGCTCGTCGCCACGGATGTGCCGCTCTGCGGGGCGGGACTCCGCCCCGGGGCCCTGGACGAGCTCGATCGGACCTCCGGACCGCGCGGACGACCGGATCCCGCGCCTCGCCGAGCGGGAACCACCCGTGATGGACGAGGACTTCGCACCGGAGGCGGCGGACAGGAAGAGCCGGCGGCTCGATCGTGGAGCTCCGGCACCGGAGGGCCGGGATCCTGATCCGGCCCCGGTGAAGCGGGCGCCTCCGCGAGGAGGCACCCGGCCGGACGCCGACGCCCCATGGCACCTCGCCGGCCCCCCAGGTCTCGGCACCGCCGCGGCACGGGTGAGTGACGCGGCTGATGACGGCGCGGGGGCGTCTCAGCCCTGTTGGAACAGCTCTGCGGGAAGTGGCTTCAGCAGGGCGTACAGATCATCGGTGATCGGCCGGTCCCAGCTGGCGATCGTGACGAGAACGCCGTCGCTCCGGTCGAACTGCACACACGAGATCCGGCTCTCGGAGAGCTTGACGCGGCGCACGATCAGCAGGCTGTCGCCCTGCATGACGGGCACGTCCTCGGAGCCGGTGACCTCGACCGGCTCGTCGTTCTCGAGCGCGAGGAGGAGCTGGGCGACCTCGAAGGGGACCTGGCCCTCCTCGGTCTCACGGGCCGGCGAGCCCTCGGGCAGATTGCCGATGATCATCGCCGGGCCACGACCACCGAACAGGTCGTAGCGCAGGAAGACGCCCTGGCAGCTTCCGTCGGGGGCGGGGAGCAGACCGGCGCCGAGGTTGCCGGGCCAGTCTCCCGGATCCATGGCCAGGACGTCGAAGTCCGGGCCCGCGGGTGTGGCGGCGCTACGGCGGCGGAGGAAGGACATGCGGCCATGTTACGTGTCCCGGCTCACGTCGTGGAGCCGGGCACTCCCGGCCGGGGCTCAGCCGGACTCCGCGGCCAGCCGCCTCAGCACCTCGACGGCCTCGCTCGCACGCGCGTAAGGGACGAACAGGTGGTGGTGGTGGTATCCGGCGACCACGTTGCAGCTCATCCCCACGTCGGTGAGGGCCAGGGCCACGGCGGCGGTCAGACCCACGGCGTGCAGGGCGGAGGGGACGCGCAGGGTGATCCAGCCCGCGACGAAGTCGTACTCCAGCCCCGAGGCCGCCGCTTCCCCTTCCGGGAGCACGAGGGTCGTCCCTTCGCCCTCGGTGACGGTGACCACCGGGGTGACGCCGCCGGGTACCGCCCCGTGCGGCACGGTCGCGAAGACGAAGCGGCCCGGGTTCAGCTCCGGTCCCATGAGGTGCAGCAGTCCTCGGAGGTCGCGTTCACCGGTCATGAGGCCACGCTACGGCCACCGGGCGTGGGGGCGCCCCTCGTCACTGCTCGCCCTCCCGGCGCGGGGCGGGGCGAGTAAGCCATTCAGGCACGCCATGTACCCGTACGCTCACCTTCCGTGGCAGCGGGCGGTGATCGCCCCTAGCTTCGGCTCATGAGGAAAAAACACATCACCTGCCTGGCGGGTATGACGGTCGCCCTGGCCACGGCGCTGGGCGGGGTGGCCGTCCCCTCCGCCGCGGCCGGACCCGGTGACCTCGTGGTGCGCCCCGGCGGCTCGATCCAGACCGCGGTGGACGCGGCCCGCCCCGGGGACACCGTCGTCGTCCTGCCGGGCACGTACCGCGAGAGCGTCCACATCACCACGCCGGGCCTGACCCTGCTCGGCACGGGCGGCCGGACGGTGCTCGAGCCGCCGGCGACGGGAACGAAGGCCGCCGGCACCTGTGCCGCGGCCGGCAACGGCATCTGTGTCGTCGGCACCAAGGACCACACGGTCGACGGCGTCACCGTCCGCTCGCTCACCGTCTCCGGCTTCGCCGGGAGCGGCATCTGGGCGTCGTGGACCGACGGGCTGTCCGTGCACCAGGTGACCACCCGGTCCAACGGTGTCTGGGGCATCGCCCAGGAGCGGTCAACCCGCGGTGACCTCCGGCGCAACACCGCGACCGGCAACGGTGACGCCGGCATCTTCGTCGCCAACTCGGTCACCGAGGAGGGCGGGGCGACCGACACGCAGGGCACGGAGATCCGGGACAACGACCTGAGCGGCAACCGCATCGGTGTCACGGCCCGGCGGGTCCGGAACCTGCTGATCGACGGCAACCGCCTGACCGGAAACTGCAGCGGGGTCTTCGTCGTGGGTGACGAGTCCAAGCCCGCGGCCGGAGCGATGACCGTCAGCAACAACCGGATCGTGGAGAACAACAAGTTCTGCGCGGCGACCCCCCGGCTGTCGGCCATCCAGGGCTCCGGCATCGTGCTCACCGGCAGCGAGCGCACGGTCGTGCGTTCCAACGTGATCCGGGGCAACGTCGGCTCCACCCCGCTCTCCGGCGGAATCCTGCTGTTCAAGAGCTTCGTGGGCGCGCTCAACACCGACAACACGATCAGCCGGAACCTGGTGCGGGACAACCTCCCGGCCGACCTCGCCGACCGGGACACCTCCGGTACGGGCAATACCTTCACCGGCAACGCGTGCGGGACGTCCGTACCGGCCGGACTGTGTGCCGAATAGCGGCTCAGCGCCGCACGACGAGAAACGAGACGGTATGACCACCGTGAGTCCCACCCCCGAGACCACCCCTGTCACCCCGACGCTCTCCTCCTCGGCCCCGGCCCCCGCGACCGGCCAGTCCCCTCCGCCGTCCATGCGGCTGAGGGAGCTGGCGTTCGGCGCGGCCTGCGCCGCGGCCGTGCGCGCGGCGGCGCGGCTGGGTGTCGCGGACGCGCTGGGCGATGCTCCCGCCTCGGCCGAGGAGCTCGCCCGGGCCGTCGGCACCGAGCCCGTCCCGCTGCGGCGGCTGCTGCGCGCGCTGTGCTGCTACGGGATCTTCGACGAGAGGGCGGACGGCACCTTCGTCCACACCGAGATGTCCAGGCTGCTGCGCGAGGACGACCCCAACAGCCTGCGCTACATCTCCCTGTGGTGCACCGAGCCCTGGACCTGGGAGGTGTGGCCGCGGCTGGAGGACGCGGTGCGCACCGGTTCGAGCGTCTTCCCGGAGACGTTCGGCAAGGGCTTCTTCGACTATCTCCACGAGGACGCGGGCGAGTCCGCCCAGGTGTTCAACCGGGCCATGACCACGTCCAGCATGCAGTCCGCCCGGGACGTGGCCGAGCTCCTCGACCTCACCGGGGTGTCCTCGGTCGCCGACATCGGCGGCGGCCAGGGCCACGTCCTCGCCAGTCTCCTGGAGAAGCACCCGACGCTCCGCGGCACGCTCATGGACCTGCCCGGTGTCGTGGCGAGGGCGGACGCCCGGCTGCGGGACGAGGGCGCGCTCGCGGACCGGGTGCGGATCGTGGCCGGGGACTGCCGTGAGGAGATCCCCGTCGACGTGGATCTCTACATCATCAAGAACATCCTCGAGTGGGACGACGAGAGCACGCGCCGGGCCCTGGGCAACGTCGTCGCCGCGGCACGTCCGGGAGCCCGCGTCGTGGTCATCGAGAACCTCGTCGACGACACCCCGTCGATGCGGTTCACCACCGCGATGGACCTGCTGCTGCTCCTCAACGTCGGGGGCGCGAAGCACACCAGGGAGAGCCTGCTCGGCCGGGTGTCCGAGGCCGGCCTGCGGGTCGGCGAGGTCCGGCCGGTCAACGCGTATCTGCACGCCTTCGAGTGCCTCGTCCCCTGACCGGGCTCCCACCCGCACCACGACCGCCCCGGGTCCGGCACGCAGGTGCCGGACCCGGGGCGGTCGTCCGGTGTCAGACGGAGGCTCCCCGCTCCCACCGGTAGAACTGCTGGGCCATCGCGTCCTTCGGACCGCGCCAGGTCTGCGGGTCGTACGGGCTGACGAACGCGGTGAGCCTGTCGCTGATGGCCTTGAACTCCGGATGTTCGGTCACCTTGGCGATCTCCGGACCCGGGGGCCGCTCCGACTCGATCAGGTGCAGGTACACGTCCCCGAACTGGAAGAGCGTGCGCCTGTTCACCCCGACGAGGTGGGGCAGCTCGGTGTTGTCGGACTGCGCGAACAGGTCCGCGATGTCCGGCGCGGACCCGGGCGCCATCCGGGCGACGATCAGTGCGTGGTGCATCTGGCTGCCTTTCGGTCCGTCAGTTGGCGGGGACCGAGGCGGAGCGGCGTTCCCGGTCGCGCTGCTCGATCTTGTCGCGGATGAGCTCCATCTGGACGCGGGAGTTGCGGTTGATGTTGTCGGTCATCCACGCGTCGTCGACCGGCGCGTCGGGCCGCATCGCGAAGTCCTGCTTCCAGCGCATCCGCGTGCCGCCGGGGACCTCCGCGTACTCCCACCGGATGTCCATGTGCTGGAAGGGGCCCGGCTCGACACGCCGGGCACGGACGGTCCTGCCCGGGCGGTCGGTGGTGCGCTCCGACACCCAGCTCCAGACCTTGCCGTTGTCGTCGGGGTGCATCGTGAGGCGGAAGGTCGTCGTCTCGCCCCGGCGCTCGATCACTTCGACGGCCGCGTACTCGCTGAACAGCTGCGGCCAGTTCTCGAGGTCGTTCGTCATGTCCCAGACGAGGTCCAGGGGCGCGGCGATGGTGATCTCGTTCTCGGTGTGTCCGGTCATGTCAGACTCCTGTCACGAGGTTGCTGTTCACGAGGTCGAGGAACTCGGCGGGCGTCCTGCAGCGGTCGGCGTCGGCCGGCAGGGGGCGGCCGTACCGGTTCTCCAGCGCGGCGACGATGCCGAGCAGGCCGAGCGAGTCGAGGCCGTACTCCTCGAAGGCGGAGCCGGGACGGCTCTCCATCTCCGAGGGGTCGACGGTGATTCCCGCGCCGTTCTTCATGAGGGCGGCCAGTTCCGCGTACGTGAGTCGATCGGTCATGAGGGACTGCTCCTTCTCATCCGGGGGTGTCGGTGGGCCGCCTCAGCACCAGGGCCGAGTTGGAGCCCATGAGTCCTCGGCTCAGCACCAGGGCCGTCCGCAGCTCGGTGGGGCGTGCGCGGCCGGTGACCACGTCGATGTCGTGGCAGACGTCGAAGACGTTGGGCGTCGGGGGGATCAGGCCGTGTTCCATGGCCAGTACCGCGGCGGACGTGTCCAGTACGGGCGCTCCGCAGTAGGCGCGGCCGGTCCCGGTCTTGGGCGCGGTCACCGGGACGCGCCGCCCGTGCGCGCCCAGGGCGTCGGCGATCGCCAGTGCCTCGGCCCGGTCGGCGGAGGGGACGCCGAGCGCGTCGGCGAAGACGACGTCGATCTCCTCCGGTGCGCACTGCGCCTCGCGCAGCGCCCCCTCGATGGCCCGGGCCAGTCCTTCGCGGGACTGCTCCCACCGGGAGGCTCCGGTGAAGGTGGCGGCGTGCCCGGCCAGTTCGGCCCGGACCCGTGCTCCGCGGTCGCGGGCCGCCGCCTCCTCCTCGACCACCAGCATGGCGCCCCCCTCGGCGGGGGCGAAGCCGCAGGCGTCCGCGGTGAACGGCCGGTAGGCGCGGGTGGGGTCCTCACAGGTGCTGAGGTCCTCGTAGCCGAGCTGGCAGACCACGGAGTACGGGGCGAGGGGTGCCTCGGCCGCGCCGACGACGACGGCGCCCGTGCCGCGCCGGATCGAGCGCGCGGCGTGCATGAGGGCGTCCAGCCCGCCGGCTTCGTCGCTGGCCACGACGGCGCACGGCCCCTTGAAGCCGCCGCGGATGGAGATCTGGCCGGTGCTGGCGGCGTAGAACCAGGCGATGGACTGGTACGGGCCGACGAACCGGGATCCCTGGCCCCACAGGCGCTGCAGCTCACGCTGCCCGAACTCGCCGCCGCCGGAACCGGCGGCGGTGACCACGCCGACGCTGAACGGCGCGTCCTCGTAGTCGGCTCGGCCGAGCCGGGCGTCGTCCAGGGCGAGATCGGCCGCGGCCATCGCGAAGTGCGTGAACCGGTCGGTCTGGACCAGGTAGCGCTCCTCGATGAGGGCGACCGGGTCGAACTCCCGGACCTCGCCCGCGACCCGCAGCGGCAGGTTCTCGCAGCCTTCCCGGGTCACCAGGTCGAGGACGCTGACGCCCTCCTGCGTCTGCTTCCAGAAGGCACCGGCGCCCGTCCCGTTGGGGGCGACGACGCCGATCCCGGTGATGACGGATCGCCGGTGTGTCCGGGTGTTCATGGGGTCCTCCCGCCTGATCGGGTCAGGGCGACGGCGGACTGGAATCCGCCGAAGCCGCTGCCGACCGAGAGCACGCTGCGCAGCTTCAGGGGCCGTGCGGTGCGCGGCACGTAGTCGAGGTCGCACTCGGGGTCGGCGGTCTCGTAGTTGGCCGTCGGGGGCACCGTCTGGTGGTCGAGGGCCAGGACGCACGCGGCGATCTCTATCGCTCCGATGGCTCCGAGCGAGTGGCCGACCATGGACTTGATGGAACTCATCGGCACCTTGTAGGCGTGGGAGCCGAGGGCGCGTTTCACCGCCGCCGTCTCGTGCCGGTCGTTCTGCTTGGTGCCCGAGCCGTGCGCGTTGACGTAGTCGACCTGCGAGCCGTCGATCCGGGCGTGGGCGAGAGCCGTGTTGATGGCCTCTGCCATCTCGAGCCCTTCGCAGGTCAGCCCGGTCATGTGGTAGGCGTTGCCGAAGGTGGCGTAGCCCGATATCTCGCAGTACACGGTGGCGCCGCGGGCGCGGGCGTGTTCCAGCTCCTCCAGGACGAGCACGGCCCCGCCCTCACCCATGACGAATCCGTCCCTGCGGGCGTCGAACGGCCGGGAGGCGTGCTCGGGGTCGTCGTTGTTCGCCGAGGTCGCCTTGATCGCGTCGAAGCAGGCCACCGTGATGGGGGTGATCGGCGTGTCGGACGCGCCCGCCACGCAGATGTCGACACGGCCCTCCTCGATGGAGTGGAAGGCGTAGCCGATCGCGTCGAGGCCGGAGGTGCAGCCGGTCGACACCGTCTGTACGGGGCCGTGCGCACCGACCTCCTCGGCCACCGCGGAGGCCAGGGTGCTGGGGGCGAACGCCCGCTCGAGGTGCGGGCCGGCCGGGCGGTGGTCGACGTCCCAGCGCGATCCGCTGCCGCTGACGGCGACGTAGTCGTGCTCGAGCCGGGTGGTGCCACCGACCGCCGTGCCCAGGGACACCCCGATGCGCCAGGGATCCACTTTCTCCGTGTCGAGTCCGGCGTCTCCCAGGGCTTCCCTGGCTGCCACCAGGGCGAACTGTATGTACCGGTCCGAGCGTGCGATCAGTTCCGCGTCCAGGCCGTGCGCCACGGGGTCGAAGTCGCACTCCGCCGCGATCCGCGAACGGAACGCCGCCGGGTCGAACAGGGTGATGCCCCGTGTCGCGGTACGGCCGTTGGAGAGCAGGTCCCAGAAGGCCGGGACTCCTATGCCACCGGGTGCGACGACGCCGACCCCGGTGACCGCCACACGTCGGGTCATGAGGCGGCCCCCGTTCGTTCCGGCGGCGCGCCGCGGTCGGCGACGTCCGTGATCTCGGTGTCCACGTGGCCGAGTTCGGGCCGCGGGGCGAGCGGGCCGAGGTGGAAGACCATCCGCGCCTCGACGTCGCCGACGTTGCGGAAGCGGTGACGTACGTGCGGGGGGATGAGCAGGCCCTGGTCGGGCCGCATCGCGTGCGTCTCGCCGTCCAGGTCGACTTCCAGGAGTCCGTTCACGACGTACACGAACTCTTCGGAGTACGGGTGGTAGTGCTCACCGATACGCTCCCCGGGGCCGACGATGGCCAGTCCCATGAAGCCGCTGGTGGCACCCACCGCCGTGGGTGTGAGCATGGCGCGCAGGTCTCCTCCGCGCCTGCGGTTGGGCTGAGTCTCGCTGAGGTCCACGATGCGAGGCCGGTGCGTGGTCATGACTGCTCTCCTCGAGGCGCGTTGTGCGGTGTGGCGGCAGCCCGGGGTGGACCCGTCGTGCCGGTGAGGCGTTTCAGGACTCGGTGGCCCGGCGGTCGGTGATCAGGTCCATCTCGGCCTGGGCGAGGAAGCGCGCGGCCTCCTGGTCGGTGCTCGGCAGGCCGTTCGCACCGCCGTCGAGCAGCCGGCCGAGCATGGCCGCCTTGCGGGCGCCGCCGATACCGAGGGCCAGGGCGGGCTCCGCGTCGAGCGGGCCGCTCATCTCGAGGAGCCGCACCACGACGTCGTCACGCTGGAAGATGGTGCTGCTGGCGATGGGGGTGGCGGGGTCGTCCGCGGTCTCCTCGTCCTGGCCGGCGAGCAGCCTGGCGAGCGCCATGCCGCAGCCTTCCTTGGCCTGGTAGAAGAGCGCGTGCCGCTGTACGTCCTCCGGGACGCGGCCGGACGTCACGTGGTGGACGGTCGGAAGCGCCGCCCGGGTGAAGAACATGCGGGCGGAATCCGGGTCGCTGAGGTCCCGGTCCTGCTCCAGGTAGGGGTTGATGGCCTCTTCGACGGCCCGGACCTCCGGCTGGCGTGCCACGTGGCGCAGGGCTGCCAGCAGGTCGCCCTCGACCTCGACCGCCCGCACGACACGGTTTCCGTGCATGAAGAGCGAGGTGCGGCGCAGCCGGGTGTTCTCGTCGACCCGGGCCTTCGGGGAGTCGTAGTCCGCGAGGATCTTGGCGACGATGTCCTCGGTGCCGGGCTTGACGGTGAACGTGAGCGCGTGCCGTACCACTCCGTCACCCAGGCGCGGCGCCGGCTGGAGGCCGTTCTCCTGGGGGGCGGCGGTGTCGGTGTTGGCCGTCTCGCGCAGGACGCTGAACCGCAACGAGCGGGTGTCGCGCACGCAGCTGTGCAGCGGCTGGACGGTCGCGACGTGCTCCTCGCTGTTGACCCAGGCGAGGAACGGCGGCGCGCTCTCCCACTCGCTGGTGATGAGCCACTGCGAGGGGTTCTCGATGGACTGGCACAGCTGGTCGCTGATGTGCCCGGGGATGGAGGCCACCTGGTTGCGCATGTGCTCGTACGCCTCGAGGAACTGCTTCTGGGCACCGTCGTGCAGGTCGAGCAGCAGGACGACCCGGAGCCGTGAACCGTCGAAGGCGGACTGCGATACCCGTTCCGATATGGTTGTCATCTTCGTCTCCTTCAGGACGGTGCGGAACCACGTCGAGTGGCCGCCCGTCATCCGTCAGCTTTCGGGGAACCGGAGCGGCCCTTCCCCGCAGACGCGTGTGGTCCACCCCCGCATCGCGAGCATCGCTCCCGCGACCGATCGTCGAACGCCGTCACGTGCTGCGCGAGATTTATGCACCGTTCAGGTGAGGCGGTGACCGAAGCACTCGGAGAAGGGCATGGACACTGCATCCGTCGCGCGTCCGAGATGGAGCAACTGATGAACGAGAACGTCGACCACCGGGTACCGGTCCTTGTCGTGGGCGGCTCCCTTGTGGGCCTGTCCACCTCCCTCTTCCTGAGCCGGCTCGGTATCCGCCACCTGCTGGTGGAGAAACACGCAGGCACTTCGACACACCCGCGCGGACGGGGCAACAACGTCCGCACGATGGAGCTGTTCCGCACCGCGGGCGCCGAACAGCTGATCCGGGAAGCCGCCTCGGTGCTGGCGGACAATCACGGGATCCTGCAGGCCGGGTCCCTCACCGGTGACGACCAGGAGTGGCTGTTCAAGGAGATCGACCCGGGGGGCGGGCTCGCCCGCTTCAGCCCGAGCAAGTGGTGCCTGTGCAGCCAGAACGACCTGGAGCCCGTGCTGGTCGAGTACGCCCGGTCCCTGGGCAGCGACCTGCGGTTCTCGGCCGAGCTGCTCTCGTTCGAGCAGGACGGCGAGGGTGTCACCGCCCTGGTGAAGGACCGGGGCACCGGGAAGCACACGACGGTCCGCGCGGACTACCTCGTCGCGGCCGACGGACCGCGCAGTCCGATCCGGGAGCAGCTGCGGATCGGCCGGTCGGGTCCGGGTGACCTGTTCCACAACGTCAGCATCACCTTCCGGTCCGAAGGGCTCGCGGAGGTGGTGGGCGACCGGCGCTTCATCGTCTGCTACCTCACCCGCCCGGACGCGGACGGGGCGCTGCTGCCGGTGGACAACGAGAAGCAGTGGGTCTTCCACGCGCCGTGGCAGCCGGACCGGGGCGAGACCCTGGAGGACTTCACCGACGAGCGGTGCGTGCAGCACATCCGCAAGGCGGTCGGTTCCCCCGACCTCGATGTCGAGATCACGGGCAAGGCGCCCTGGCACGCAGCCGAGCGGGTCGCGGAGCGCTACGGCTCGGGCCGGGTCTTCCTGGCGGGCGATTCGGCGCACGAGATGTCCCCGACCGGCGCGTTCGGTTCGAACACCGGTATCCAGGACGCCCACAACCTGGCGTGGAAGCTCGCCGCCGTGATCAAGGGCGAGGCCGGGCCGGGGCTGCTGGACACCTACGAGGAGGAGCGTCTGCCGGTGGCGAAGGCGACGAGCGAGCGGGCGTCCGCCCGGTCGGCGGAACACAGCCACCCGGGTTACGCCGGCACACCCGGGCCGGGCGGCGGGCCGAAGGGCGGGATGCTCACGATCGCGCTCGGGTACCGCTATGTCCGGGGCGCCGTGCTCGGCGTGGAGCCGGGTCTGCCGGTGGTCCCCGAGCGCATGGCCCTGGCGGGAGACCCCGGCACCCGGGCGCCCCACCTGTGGGTCCGGCGGCAGGACACCCGCCTCTCCACCCTCGACCTCTACGAGCAGGCGTTCGTCCTGCTGCACGACGCGCGGCATCCCGAATGGCGTGCGGCGGCGTCCCGGGCGGCGGAGCGGCTGGCGGTACGGCTGGACGCCTACGGCATCGGTGCGGGCGAGGGCGCCGATCTGGTGCCCGAGGACGGGGCCGACTGGGCAGCGGCCCACGGCACGAGCGCCGAGGGCGCCGTCCTCGTACGCCCCGACGGCTTCGTGGCCTGGCGGGCAGAGGGCTCGGTGGCGGATCCGGGGGCCGCGCTGGACGAGGCCCTGACGACAGTGCTCCACCGGGGCTGACGACCGGCACCGGGCGCCCCGCGGACCCGCGCACCCGCGCACCCGACGGTGCGGCGGTTCGCGGGGCGCCCGTCGGCGAGAGGGCCGACGACGGGGCGCCCCCCGTTCCGCACGGGGAGGCACACGACGACGACCCGCGTGCGGTGCACCTCGTCCGCGTGGGGCACGAGGGCACCGGCCGGTGGTGCCGCGCGTACGCGACGGGAACGGGGAGTGCGGCGGCCCCGGACTCGCCACGGGCGCGGCAGGCGTCGATCGACGAGGGACCCGCGGACGGGCCGGCACGCCGCCACCGCCTCCCGGGCGAACTCGGCTTCCGGCCCGGCCCGCGCCCGTTCGCGGGCGTCGTACCCCTTGCCACGGCGGCTCGCATCCTGAATTACTCCTCCCAGAGGTCGACCGAATGATCGGTCGACCGTTCGGCGAGAGGAGCACCCGCATGACGGCGCTGCTGGACGCGGCTGAGCGGCTCGGCCGCGACGAGCTGGTGACACTGCAGTTGCAACGGCTCCGGGCCACGCTGCGGCACGCGTACGCCAACGTCGCGTTCTTTCGGACGGCGTTCGACGCGGCGGGCGTGCGACCCGAGGACTGCCGCACGCTCGCGGATCTCGCCCGGTTCCCTTTCACCACCAAGGCCGACCTGCGCGACAACTACCCGTTCGGGATGTTCGCCGTCCCCGAGGACCGGGTGCGCCGGATCCACGCCTCCAGCGGTACCACCGGACGGCCCACCGTGGTGGGGTACACCGAGCGCGATCTGGACACCTGGGCCGACGTCGTGGCCCGGTCCATCCGGGCAGCGGGCGGACGCCCCGGCCACAAGGTCCATGTGGCCTACGGGTACGGGCTGTTCACCGGCGGTCTCGGAGCTCACTACGGGGCGGAGCGCCTGGGGTGCACCGTCGTCCCGGCGTCCGGCGGCATGACCGCCCGCCAGGTGCGCCTGATCCAGGACTTCCGGCCCGAGATCATCATGATCACACCCTCGTACATGCTCACGCTGCTGGACGAGTTCGAGCGCCAGGGAGTCGATCCCCGAACGACGTCGCTGAAGGTCGGCATCTTCGGTGCCGAGCCCTGGACGGAGCGGATGCGCACCGAGATCGAGGAGCGCTTCGCCATCGACGCCGTCGACATATACGGCCTGTCCGAGGTGATGGGCCCGGGCGTGGCTCAGGAATGCGTGGAGACGAAGGACGGACTGCACATCTGGGAGGACCACTTCTACCCGGAGGTCGTGGATCCGTTCACGGGGGAACTCCTGCCGGACGGCGAGAAGGGCGAGCTGGTCTTCACCTCGCTCACCAAGGAGGCCATGCCGGTGATCCGCTACCGGACCCGGGATCTGACCCGGCTGCTGCCGGGTACGGCGCGCGCCTTCCGGCGGATGGAGAAGGTCACCGGGCGGAGCGACGACATGGTGATCCTGCGAGGGGTGAACCTCTTCCCCACCCAGATCGAGGAGATCGTGCTGCGGACGGCGGGTGTGGCGCCCCACTTCCAGCTGCTCCTGACCCGGCAGGGACGTCTGGACTCACTGACCGTACGGGCGGAGGCCCGGGCCGGAGCGAGGGCGGAGGAGCGGGAGGCGGCGGCCCGGACGATCGCGGGTGCCGTGAAGGACGGGATCGGCGTGAGCGTCGGAGTCGACATCGTCGACCCGGAGACGCTTGAGCGGTCGGTCGGCAAGATCAAGCGGATCGTGGATCTGCGGGAGTCCGCTCCGAGCTAGTGCCGCGGCAGGCAACGTTTGCCCGTCAAGGAGCGGCGTCGGGTGCGTGCTCTCGGCGTGCCGGCCGGAAGTCCTTGTACTGGACGTACTTGGGCTTTCGGCCGGTGCGGCGAGAGTGCGTGCCGGGCGGCGCGACGGGGCGAACGTTGCCTGTTGCGGCACTAGTGCCCCTCCCGGCAAGCTTCGCCCCGTCGCGCCGCCCCGCACGCACGCTCACCTCGTTGGCCAAAGCCCTGGTAGCTCCGCTACAAGGACTTCCGGCCACCTTGCGATCGCACGCACCGGACGATGCTCCTCATGGGGTAAACATTGCCGGTCTCGGCACTGGACCCTCGTCCGACGCCGTCGGCCGATCCCCCGGGAAGTGCGGGACACCCCTTCGACGTGGTGATGCGGACGAGCTGTTCCGCATCCTGCACGGTCCGCGGACCGGCGCCCGGCGCGCCCGCCGGTCCGCGGAAGGCCGCGGTTCACGCCTCAGCGGCCGTCCGCGGATCGGCGGGTGCGCCGTCGGGGGTCTCCTCCCGGTGGAGGAAGGCTCCGAGGAGGTCGCCGACGGGGTGGCCGGCCTCGGCGGGATGGCGCAGGGCGACGCTGGGGTCGATGGTGTAGCGGTTGCGGCGGCCCACCCGGGTGCGGGTCAGGTACCCGGCCGCTTCCAGGTCGGCGACGATGATCTGCACCGCGCGCTCGGTGATGCCGATGCCTGCCGCCACATCCCGTAGGCGGACCTGCGGGTCGCGGGCGATCGCCAGCAGCACCCGGGCGTGATTCGTCAGGAACGTCCACTGGTCGCCGCGTGTCGTCGAGTTGCCCATACTCCCCATCGTACGAACAGCCCTTCGCATATACACCGCTCACCTGAAGGCTTATTAGCGAATTTATTTTCGCGTAATCGTTGACGGGTATGGATCGACATGGCGACAATTGAGACATTCCTCCTCGTAAGGAAGGCAGGCAGAGGCCATGCACCGACCGTTCCTCCGCCCCGTACCCGACAGCGCTCCCCGCCCCGCGCGAGCGGGCCTGGTGCAGCCGGTGGCCGCGGTACTGACCGATTGCCTCGATGACGTGGCGGTGGCCGAGGCGGCCGCCGGCCTCGCCCTGGCCCACCGCGTTCCGCTGCTGCTGATCACCGTGCTGCCCCCGCAGGCCCGCCGCTCCGGCCCCGGCTCACCGGCGGTACGGGCGGTGACCGCCCGCGTCATGCCCCGGGTCGGCCCGCACGGCACCGGGTGCATCACGGAGGTTCTCCACCTGCCGGCCGGGGCGACGTCGCGGCTGGCGGCGGCGAAGGGCCTGCTGGCCCTTGCCTCCCGCCACCACGCACCCCACGTGGTGACCGCCCGCCGCGGCCCCCGGGGGCTGGACGCGTTCACCCTGATCGAGGCCGCCGCCCTGCGCGGCGGCCCCTTTGTCCACGCCGTCGGTCCCACCGCCTGGACGCCGCTGTGCACACCCCCGCCGCCGCACGCCGTCCGTCACGGAGAGGAGAGGTTCCGCGATGAATGACCTGGCCTTCCCTGTCCCGCTGTGGGTATGGGCCGCGGTCACCGTCGGCATCGGCGTGATGCTCGCCGTCGACCTGCTCGCCCACCGCGACAACCACGTGATCGGCTTCCGCGAGGCCGCGGCCTGGAGCGGCGTCTGGATCGCCATCGGGCTCGGCTTCGGACTGATCCTGCTGATGTGGCAGGGCGGGGAGGTGTCCTCCACCTACTACGCCGGGTACCTGATCGAGAAGGCACTGTCGATCGACAACGTCTTCGTCTTCGCGCTGGTCTTCTCCTTCTTCGCCGTCCCCGACGCCTACCAGCACAAAGTCCTCTTCTGGGGTGTCCTCGGCGCACTGGCGGCCCGGCTGGTGTTCATCTTCGTCGGCGCCGAGCTGCTCCAGGTGTTCTTCTGGACCGCCTACCTGTTCGGCGCGTTCCTGATCTTCACCGGCTGGAAGATGGCCGTCTCCAAGGACGCGGACGTCCATCCCGACCGCAATCCCGTGGTCCGCCTGGTCAGGAAGCTGATTCCCACCGACGCGACGTTCCACGGCGACAGGTTCTTCGCCCGCGTCGACGGCAAGCGTGTCGCGACTCTCCTGTTCGTCGTCCTGATCGCCGTCGAGGCCACCGACCTGATCTTCGCGATCGACTCCGTCGCCGCCGTCCTGGCGATCACCACCAACACGTTCCTGGTGTGGACCGCCAACGCCTTCGCCGTCCTGGGCCTGCGAAGCCTGTACTTCCTCCTCGCCGGGCTCCTGCGCCGCTTCGCCTACCTCCACTACGGGCTCGCGGTCCTGCTCGCCTTCGCCGGCGTGAAGCTCATCCTCTCCGAGACCCCCGTCGGCAAGCTCCCCATCCCCCTCACCCTCTCCGTCATCGTCGTCACCATCACCGGCTCCATCGCCTGGTCCCTCGTCGCCACCCGCGGCCGGACCGGCACCGGGGCGGACCCCGGCCCGACCGCCGACGGCCCGGCAGAGCCCGCCGGGAACGCCCCCACCCGCCCCCCGCAGGCCGAGCCGCGCGGCGGGAACCGTGAGGAGGGGCCGGCCCCGTGATCGCCTTCGGCCCGTACGGGACCTCTTCCACCCCGGACGCTGCGCTGCCGGCACCGCCGACACCCGGCGGACACCGTCGGCCGAGCAGGAACGCGCCTCGCCGACGGCCTGAGCCCGGCTGCGTCCGCAGGCCGGCGCCGGCCGTCCGGGGGTTCGTGACGAACACCGGGCCGACCGGGGGCGACCGGGGGGCCGGCCGGCCGTCCCCCGCACCACCCGGCCCGCACGCCCGCGCCTACCGAGCGCCGTCGCGCCCGCGCCCTCAGGACCCGGTGGACGAGAAGCGGTCCCGCAGCTCCCGCTTGAGGATCTTGCCGCTGGCGTTGCGCGGCAGCCGGTCGACGAACAGGACCTTCTTCGGGGCCTTGAACGGGGCGAGTGCCTCGCGGGCATGGGCGATGAGTTCGGCCTCCGTGGCCTCGCCGCGCAGCACGACGATCGCGGTGACGGCCTCGATCCAGCGGTCGTGGGGCAGTCCGACGACCGCCGTCTCGGCCACCGCGGGGTGGGTGTACAGCGCGTCCTCCACCTGCCGGGAGGCGACGAGCACGCCCCCGGAGTTGATGACGTCCTTCACCCGGTCGACGACCGTGAAGTAGCCCTCGGAGTCCCGCACGGCGAGGTCTCCGGAGTGGAACCAGCCGTCACGGAACGCCGCGGCGCTCTCCTCCGGCTTGTCCCAGTAGCCCTGGCACAGCTGCGGGGAGCGGTAGACCACTTCACCCGCCGTCCCGTCGGGAACCTCCTCGCCCTGCTCGTCCACGACCCTCGCCTCCACGAAGAGCACGGGCCGGCCGCAGGAGTCCATCCGGCCCTCGTGCTCGTCGGGGCCGAGGACGGTGGCGAGGGGCCCGATCTCGCTCTGGCCGAAACAGTTGTAGAAGGCCAGCCCAGGCAGCCGTTCGCGCAGCCGCTCCAGGACGGGCACCGGCATGATCGACGCTCCGTAATAGGCCTTGCGCAGTGCTCCGAGATCACGGCTGGCGAACCCCGGGTGATGGGCGAGGCCGATCCAGACGGTGGGCGGGGCGAAGAGGCTGTCCGCCGTTCCAGTCTCGACCAGGTCGAGGAGACGGTCCGGGTCCGGGGCGTCGAGGATGGTGTTCTCCGCGCCCACCGCGAGGTACGGCATCAGGAACACGTGCATCTGCGCGGAGTGGTAGAGCGGCAGCGCGTGCACGGGGCGGTCGGTGGCGCACAGGTCGAGGGCGGTGATCGCGCTGACGTACTCGTGGACGAGGGCGCCGTGCGTCATCATCGCGCCCTTGGGCTGGGCCGTGGTGCCGGAGGTGTACAGCAGCTGTACCAGGTCCTCGGCGCCGGGGGCGCGTTCCGGGGTGAAGGGCCGGGGGGTGCCGAGCTCGCAGAGGAGCGAGTCCGGGGCGTCGCGCAGGGGGCGTACGGCGTGACCCGGGGGCACCCGCCCGGTCAGGCCCGGGTCGGTGAGGACGAGGGAACTGCCGGACTGCCGGAGGATGTAGGCCAGGTCGTCCCCGGTGAGGTTCTGATTGACCGGCACATGGACCAGCCCGGCTCGGGCGCAGGCCAGATAGGCGATGAGGTACGCGTCGGAGTTGTGGGCGTAGGAGGCGACCCTGTCCCCGGGGCGCAGTCCGTCGGTGCCCGTCAGGACGGCCGCCGCCGTACTGACGGCCGCGTCCAGTGCCGCGTAACTCCACGACCGGTCCGCGTACCGCACGGCGGTGCGCTCGGGGGTGCGTCGTGCGCTGCGCGCCAGGAGGCCGTCGACCGTGCTGCTGCGTACACCTGTCATGACGTGATCCTGTGCGGCGGAGTGCCGCGGGTCAAGGGACCGGGTACGGGCCGGGGGCATCACTGCCGGCACGCACTCTTTTCGCGGCCGTGAACGTTCAGCCGTCACCCCGCCGGGAATTTTAACTGACGCCTCGTCACATTCTTTGTGGCGCAGGGGACGTACGGGGTGGCCGCGACGCCAGTAATCTCTGCCTCGGCAGAAGGTTTCACTGCCGGAAGAGATTTCGAAAGTTACTTTCACGCTGGTGCTGTCGACCTGAGGGGAAGGGATTCCGGATGGCCGGGAACGTGTCGGACCGGGGAATGAGCCGTCGGAGGATGGGCGGCGGGATACTGGCGCTGGGCGGAGCGCTCGCGCTCGCGCCGCTCCCCTTCGCGGGCGCGGCGGGAGCGGCTGCCGGCGCCGAGCGGGGCACGGAAGCGGCGGGTACGGGAGCCGGGACGGGTATGGGATCCAGGTCGGGCGGAACGACGCTGCGCCGGGGCTCGGCCGCACGTGCCGGGCTGCTCGCCGGCCCCCTCGAGGAGCTGGTCGCGGACGCGGAGAAGTACCTCGCCGACTCCCCCGCCCACCCCTGGTACGCCGGCGCGGTGCTCCTCGCCGGCCGCGGGGGGACGGTGGCCCTGCACCGGCCGATCGGGAAGGCGGTGCGCTACGCGGCGTACGACGAGAAGACCGACACGGGCGTGGAGTTCCCCGCGGACCAGCAGATCGCGATGGCCGAGGACACGGTCTTCGACCTGGCGTCGGTGTCCAAGCTGTTCACCTCCATCCTGGCGGTGCAGCAGATCGAGCGGGGCGCGCTGACACTGGAGGCGCCGGTCGCCTCGTACCTCCCGGCCTTCGCCGGCGGGGGCAAGCAGGACATCACCGTCCGGCAGTTGCTCACCCATACCTCCGGCTTCCGGGCGTGGATCCCGCTCTACAAGGAACCGACCCGGGAGGGGAAACTCCGCCTGCTGTGGAACGAGGTGCCGGCCTCCGCCCCGGGGACCGCCTACCGCTACTCCGACCTCAACCTCATCTCGCTGCAGCTGGTCCTGGAGAAGATCACGGGCCGCGCCCTGGATGTCCTGCTCCGCGAGGAGATCACCGCTCCCCTGGGGATGCACCGCACCCGGTACAACCCGCCCGCCTCGTGGAAGCCGAAGATCGCCGCCACGGAGGACGCCCGGCTGCCCTGGTCGGGGCTGGACCGGGGGCTGGTCTGGGGCGAGGTGCACGACGAGAACGCGTACAGCCTGGACGGGGTGGCCGGCCACGCGGGCGTCTTCTCCTGCGCCTGGGACCTGGCGGTCCTGGCCCGGACGCTGCTGAACGGGGGCGTCTACGGGCGGTCCCGGATCCTGTCCGAGGAGTCGGTGGAGCTCCTGTTCACCGACTTCAACACCGCGTTCCCCGGTGACGAACACGGCCTGGGCTTCGAGCTCTACCAGCACTGGTACATGGGGGCGATGGCCACTCCGCGCACAGCCGGCCACACGGGTTTCACCGGCACCAGCCTGGTCGTCGATCCGACGACGGACTCGTTCCTGATCGTGCTGGGCAACTCCGTCCACCCCGTGCGCAGCTGGCGCTCGGGGAGTGCCCCGCGGGTGGCCACGGCCAACCGGATGGCCCGCGCGGTACCGGTCCGCCCCGCGCACGGCCGTACCGCCTGGTTCTCCGGCATGGCGAGCTCCTCCGAGGCGACGCTCACGCTGCCGTCGCTGCGGCCGGCCTCGTCGCGGCCGGTGCTGAGCTGTGCGCTGTGGTGGGACACCGAGCCGGGTTCCGACTTCGTCCGCCTGGAGGCCTCCTCCGACGCCGGGGTGTCGTGGCAGCCGGTGCCGTTCAGCACCGTCCCGGGCGAGGGGGACGGGGCGGGGGATCCCGTGGCGCACACCGGCGGCTCGGTGTCCGGATGGTCCGGGCGCGTCTGGCACCGGCTGGAGGCGGACCTGGCCGCCTGGCGCGGGAAGGACGTCCTGCTGCGCTGGCGGTACTCCACCGACGGGCTGTACGTCGGACGCGGCGCGTACGTGGACGGCCTCCGGGTCCGGGACGGCGGCCGTACGCTCTTCGACGGGACCAGGCCGGGCGACGCGCGGCGTCTCGAGGCGACGGGATGGACCGTCTCGGGCGACTGAACCGCCCGCCGCCCCGTGGGGAACCGGTCGGCGCACGCGCCCGTCCGCGCGCCCGGTCCGGCGACACCGCCCCGTCCGGTCACCCGGCCGGACGGGGCGGCCCGCCCTCCGCCCTCAGCGCGCAGCGGGGAGGGCCGCTCCCGTCGCGGCGAGGGCCGGACCGGGGGCGGGTGCCTGCGCCGTCGATTCCCGCACCACCAGCCGGGGCCTGATCAGCAGGGACCGTCCGGCCGAGGGCGCGGCGTCGATCCGGGCCCTGAGCTGCTGGAAGGTCTCGGCCGCCATCTCCGGGAGCGGCTGGCGGACGGTGGTGAGCGGCGGTTCGAAGAGATCGGCGAGCAGGATGTCGTCGAAGCCGACCACGGAGACGTCCCGGCCGGCGGTGAGACCGGCGCCCCTGACGCCCCGGCAGATACCGATCGCGCACATGTCGTTGATCGCGACGAATCCCCGGGGCGGGTCCGGTCGTACCAGATCGAGGTGTTCACGTACAACGGGCACGAGGGCGGCGCGGAGTACGACCTGCCGCGCAAGATCGCCGCCTTGCGGGAGGTGTTCGGCCGGTAGCCGGCCGCGGTCACCGGCCCAGCGCCGCCATGGCGGCGTTGTGGCCGGGCACACCGCTCACTCCCCCGCCGCGCACCGCTCCCGCCCCGCACAGCAGGACGTTGGCGTGCGCCGTCTCCACCCCCCAGCGGCCGGTCTCCCCGGTGGCGTACGGGAAGGCGAGGTCGCGGTGGAAGATGTGGCCGCCGGGCAGCCGCAGTTCGCTCTCCAGGTCGAGGGGGGTCTTCGCCTCGATGCACGGCTCGCCGTTCCCGTCGCGCGCCAGACAGTCGGTGACCGGCTCCTCCAGGTGGGAGTCGAGTTCGGCGAGCGTGGCCGCGAGGAGTGCGCGGCGCGTCCCCGCGTTGTCCGCCGCGAAGAGCCGTGCGGGCGTGTGCAGACCGAAGAGGGTGAAGGTCTGGTAGCCGCGGGCCGCGAGCGCGGGGCCGAGGATCGACGGGTCGGTCAGCGAGTGGCAGTAGATCTCGGACGGCGGCGCGGCGGGCGGCCGGCCCGCCGCCGCCTCCCGGTAGGCGTCCGCGAGCTGCCCGTACCCCTCGGCGATGTGGAACGTCCCGGCGAAGGCCACGCGCGGGTCGACCGAGCGGTCGCGCAGCCGGGGCAGCCGGGTGAGCAGCATGTTCACCTTCAGCTGGGCGCCCTCGGCGGGCGGTGTGGGAGGGCTCTCCCCGAGGAGCGTCGCGAGCGCCCTCGGCGACGCGTTCACCAGGACCCGGCGGGCCGCGACGACGTGGTCCGCCCCGCCCGCGCGCACCGTGACCTCTGCCCGTGTCCCGTCCGTCTCGATACGGGTCGCCTCGTGCCGTACGCGGATCTCGGCGCCGGCCGCCCGGGCCGCCGCGGCCAGCGCGTCGGTGAGCGCGCCCATCCCGCCGACCGGGACGTTCCAGTCCCCCGTGCCGCCGCCGATCACGTGGTACAGGAAGCAGCGGTTCTGAACCAGCGAGGGGTCGTGGGCGTCGGCGAACGTGCCGATCAGCGCGTCGGTCAGCACGACTCCGCGAACGAGGTCGTCCGTGAAGTTTTCCTCGACGGCCACGCCGATGGGCTCCTCGAAGAGCGAGCGCCAGGCGGCGGGGTCGTCGATCAGCGCCCGCAGGGCCGTCCGGTCCGGCAGCGGCTCGGTGAGCGTGGGGAAGACGCGCTCGGCGACCCGCCGGGTCATGCCGTAGAAGCGCTGCCACGCCTCGTACTCGCGGTCGCCGCCGGTGAGCGCGGCGAAGGACGCCCGGGTCGCCTCCGCGTTCCCGCCGACGAGCAGGCCGGTGGGCCGCCCGCCGCGCACGGCCGGGGTGTAGGAGGAGACGGGGCGCCCGCGTACGGCGAAGTCGAGGCCGAGGTCGCGGACGATCTTCCGCGGGAGCAGGGAGACGAGGTAGGAGTAGCGGGACAGCCGGGCGGCCACGGCGGGGAAGGGGCTCGTCGACACGGCGGCCCCGCCGGTGGTGCCGAGGCGTTCCAGGACGAGGACGGACTGCCCGGCGCGGGCGAGGTAGGCGGCGGCGACCAGGCCGTTGTGGCCGCCGCCGACGACGACCGCGTCGTAGCTGTCGTGCGCGGGCCTGCCGTACGGGCGGCTCTCGTCTGCGGACATGCCCCTTGGTAGCACGGGACGATCACGGGTGGCCAGACTGCGGGGCCGTGGTGACATCCCGTCAGAGCTGCGGGGTGCCGGGGTGGCCGCGCAGGGCCGCGACCCGCCGGTACAGGTCGACGGCCTCGGTACCGCGGCCGAGCTGTTCCAGGCAGTGTGCCTCGTCGTTGCGCCCGGCGAGGGTGTCCGGGTGGTCGGGCCCCAGCACACGCTCACGGGCTTCGGCCACGCGCCGGTAGTCGGTGAGCGCCTCGGCCCACCGCCCGAGCCAGCCGAGGCCGACGGCCACCTCGCGGCGGCTGACGAGCGTGTCGGGGTGGTCGGGGCCCAGGGTGCGTTCGCGGATCGCGCACACCTCGCGGGCCTCGGCGAGCGCCTCCTCCCAGCGGGCCGTCCGTCCGAGGTTGACCCCGAGGCCGTGCCGGGCGCGCAGGGTCTCCGGATCGGTGGGCCCGTCCACCCGGGTGCGGTCCGCGACCAGCGTGCGGTACAGCTCCAGCGCCTCCGCGCTGCGGCCCAGCCGGCCGAGACCGATGCCGACCTCGTAGCGGGCGGACAGGGTGTCGGGGTGGTCGGGGCCGAGCGTGAGGGCGCGCGCCCGCGCGACCTCGCGGTAGGTCTGCAGGGCTTCGGCCCAGCGGCCCATCCGGCCGAGCGTGTAGGCCACCTCGTACCGGGTGACCAGCGTGTCCGGGTGGCCCTCGCCGAGCAGCCGGCCGCGGGCCTCGGCGACCTCGCGGGCCATGGCGTACGACTCCTCGAGCCGTCCCAGCCTGCTGAGGTTGAAGGCGAGGTTGTGACGGCAGCGCAGGGTGTCCGGGTGGTCCGGCCCCATGGAGCGGACCCGGGAGGCGAGGACCGCCGCGTACACCTGGTGGGCCTCGAAGTGCCGGCCGAGCTGACCGAGGACGTACGCCGTCTCCTGCCGGGCCGCGAGGGTTTCCGGGTGGTCGGGCCCCAGGGTGCGCTCGCGGCCCTCGGCCACCCGGCCGAACTCGCGGAGGGCCTCCGCCGGACGCCCGGTGCGGCTGAGGGTGAAGCCGACCTCGTAGCGGCTGGCCAGGGTGTCGGGGTGGTCGGGTCCGAGCGCCTCCTCGCGCAGGGAGGCGACCGTACGGTGAACCTCCCCCGCCTCCTCCCAGTGGCCGAGGCGTGCGAGGTCGAGGCCCGCACTGTGCCGGCCGGACAGGGTGGAGAGCAGGTCGGGCGAGGGGGCGGCCTGTCCGGCGGACGCCGGGAGCCACGGGGCCGCGACGGCGGGGAGGCCGCCCGTGCGGGCCGGCAGCGCGGTCCCGGTCGTCCACGCGCCGGTCAGCCCGGCCGTGAGGTCGACGGCGGGCGGGAGCGAGCGGGCCGTGCCGGTCGCCTTGCGTCCCGTGGTCATGTCGCGGGTCCACGACGGCAGCGGCGGCCCCGCGGCGACGGGGGCGGGCCGTACCCGCCCGGTCCCCCCGGCGGCGGGCTGCTCGCCGGTCCGGCCGAGCGCGAGGCGCTGCCGCAGGTCGCCCGCGTCGGACGGCCGTTCCTCGGGCGCCTTGGCGAGCAGGTCGAGGACGACCCGGTCGAAGAAGCCGGGGAGTTCGGCACGGTGACTGCGCAGAGGTTCGGGCTGGGTGTCGCGGTGTCCCACGAGCACGGCCCAGGCGTCGTCCAGGTCGAACGGGGGGACGCCGGTGGCGATCTCGTAGAGCACACAGCCCAGGGAGTAGAGGTCGCTGCGGTGGTCGACCTCCCCGCCGCTGATCTGCTCGGGCGACATGTAGTGCGGGGTTCCCATCGCGATGCCGGTGCCGGTGAGGCGTGAGGTGAAGCCGGCGTCGTGGCCGAGCCGGGCGATACCGAAGTCGCAGATCTTCACGGTGCCGTCGTCGAGCCGCATGATGTTGGCAGGCTTGAGATCGCGGTGCACGATGCCCTGCCGGTGGGTGTAACCGAGGGCGTCGGCGACCTGTTCGGCGATGTCGACGACGTCGGGCACCGGCAGGGGGTGCTGCTCGTTGTCCGCCAGGAGCTCACTGAGGTTGCGCCCCTCCAGCAGTTCCATGACGAGGTAGAGGAGGCCGTCGGACTCGCCGAAGTCGTGGACGACGGTGACGCCCCGGTGCTGGAGCGCGGCGGCCACCCGCGCCTCGCGGCGGAAGCGTTCCCGCAGGACGCGGGTGAAGGAACGGTCGTGCTGGGGGCCCGTCGGCTTGAGGCATTTGACGGCGACGTGCCGCCCCAGGGACTCGTCGCGGGCCCTCCACACCTCACCCATCCCGCCGCGCCCGATGAGATCGAGCAGCCGGTACCGGCTCTGGATCAGCCTGGTGTCCGCCATCGCCTGTTGTCGCCCCCGTCACATCGCCTGCTGCTGCACCCTCCCCGGCCCGTCCAGTATGGCGCCCCGTCTGCGGAGTTTGTACGGGGCCGGGCCGTGCCCGGGCGCGATCCGCGCATCGCCCTCGCGAGGCGGCCGGGCGGCCCGAGGCGGCACGGCGGGGCCCCGGGGCGCGCAGGCGGCGGCCGACCGCCCGGGGGTGGGGCGGGCCCGCCGTACAGCCCGTGCGCGTCCGGGGCAGCGACCCGTCGGCGAGCGCCGGGGCCCGCGGGAACGGACCGGAGGGCTCGCGCGGGAGGTCGTCGCCGGGTCAGCGCTTGACGGCCCGCAGGACGACGAACTTCGGGTCGCCCCCCACGGTGGTGCAGTTACCGAACATCCGGCGCAGCTGCGTGTGGTAACCGAGGTGCCGGTTGCCGACGACCCACAGTTCGCCGCCCTGGCGCAGTGCCGCCTTCGCACCGTGGAACATGTTCCTGGCGGTGGCGTCCGTGACCGCTTGGTGGGAGTGGAAGGGCGGGTTGGTGAGGACCAGGTCCACGCCGGCCGGGGGCACGTCCGCCATCGCGTCGCCTACCACGAACCGCGCCTCGGTGTCCGCCCCCGCGTTGGCCCGGAAGGTCTCCTCCGCGGAGGCGACCGCCTGGTACGACTCGTCGATGAAGGTGAGCGACGCCTGCGGGTTGGCGAGCGCGACGGACGTGCCGACGACGCCGTTCCCGCAACCGAGGTCCACCACCCGGTCGGGGCCCGTCCGTCCGGGCAGGTGCTTCAGGAAGAAGCGGGTGCCGATGTCCAGCCGCTCGGCGCAGAAGATCCCGGCGTGGTTGGTGACGGTCCGTCCGGAGACCGGGCCGATGTCCCCCGGCAGGTCGTAGCGGTACGGCCACGGGCTCGGGACCCGGGGCAGCGCAGGGTCGGGGGTGCAGTGGATGAGCCGCGCCTTCTTGACCGCGAGCGAGGTCCGGGTCGGCCCGAGCACGCGTTCGAAGAGCTTGAGGGTGGAGGTGTGGATCTCCTTCACCATGCCGGTCCCGAGGACGGTGGTTCCCGCGTGGACGGCGGGGGCGAGCCGGTGCAGCTGGTCCTCCAGGAGCGCGAGGCTCTTGGGCACCCGTACGAGCAGGACGTCGACGCGCTCCGGCGGGGTGTCGCGCACCGAGAGCATCCGCACGGAGTCCGGGGGGAAGCCGTTGCGAGCCAGGTTGGCCAGGGTGGCGCGCTGCGCGAGGTACGAGTCGGTGATCTGCACGGGGCGGTGCGCGGCTAGCGCGGTGGTCAGGGCGCCCCAGCGGTCGCCGACCACGGCCACGGTGCCCGTCAGGCCGACCTGTTCGCTCCCCTCGCCGCCCGCCAGCCGGTTCAGCAGGTACTCGTCGGCGGCGTCCCACGCTCGGAACGGGTCGCGCGGGCTCTCGGGATGGCGGGCGAGGTCGAACCCACCCTGGGGCGTCGTCAGTCGGTTCATGTTGCGTTCAGGCTAACCGAGCGGGCGGGGAGCGCCTCGCACGTTCCCCGCCCAGGGGCCTACGGAAGGCGCTTGTCGATGGCCGACCTGCCCTCCTCGGCCAGCCTGCGCTCCGCCCATCGCAGGTTCTCCGGGTTCAGGTCCCGGCCGGAGGCCAGCACCAGGTCCTCCGCGGTGGGCTGATCGTTGCCGCCGGTGTGCAGCAGACGGTCGGGGGTGACCTCCCGCACTTCCGGTCCGGATACGGATAGGGATTCGGGCTCTTCGCTCATACCGCCTCCTCGTCCTTGCGGCAATTCTCGCGCCGGGGTGGCGTCACCGCATCCGAGACCGGACCGGGCCCCTCAGGGCGTCACTTGACTTGCACATGATAAATACGCAACGTTCACATGCCGGCACCCTGCGTGTGGAAGGCTCCGGGCTCATCAGCCGCCGTCCGGCGGTCGCGAGGCCGTCCCGCGGAGGTGCGCGGGGCGGGGGAACTGCCGCCGGAACATCCGAGAGGACACCCCCATGTCCGGTCGCCGCCGTATCTACGCGCGTCCACTCCTCACCACAGCCGCCTCGATCGCTCTGCTCACCGGTCTCGCGGCCACCGCCCCCGCCGCACCGGCCGCCACCCCGGCCGCCTCCGCCACCACCCTCACCGGCCTGGACGACACGTACTACCAGAACGCCCTGGGCAAGACCGGCACCGCCCTCAAGAGCTCGCTGCACACCATCATCAGCAAGCAGAGCACGCTCAGCTACAGCCAGGTCTGGGAGGCCCTCAAGGCCACCGACGAGGACCCGGCCGACTCCTCCCACGTGATCCTCCTCTACACCGGGCGTTCGCAGGCCAAGACCGCCAACGGAGGCGACGTCGGCGACTGGAACCGGGAGCACGTCTGGGCCAAGTCGCACGGCGACTTCGGTACGGCGACGGGGCCCGGCACCGACATCCACCACCTGCGGCCCGCGGACGTCCAGGTCAACTCGATCCGCGGCAACAAGGACTTCGACAACGGCGGCAGCGCCGTGACGGGCGCGCCCGGCAACTACACCGACAGCGACTCCTTCGAACCGCGCGACGCGGTCAAGGGGGACGTCGCCCGGATGATCCTCTACATGGCCGTGCGGTACGAGGGCGACGACGCCTTCGCGGACCTCGAGCCGAACGACAGGGTGAGCAACGGTTCCGCCCCGTACATGGGGCGGCTCTCGGTGCTGAAGCAGTGGAGCCAGGAGGACCCGCCGGACAGCTTCGAGCGGAACCGCAACGACGTCATATTCGACCGTTACCAGCACAACCGGAACCCGTTCATCGACCACCCGGAATGGGTCGAGGCCATCTGGTAGGGACGCGGCCCGGCCAGGGCCCGCGCTCAGCGCCCGGACGGGCGCCGGCACGGCTCCGTGCCGGCGCCCGTCCGCCGCCGGAGGCGTCCGGCCGCCCCGCGCACCGGCCGGCGATGCGAGAAGCCCGGACCGTGCATCTCGCACCCGTCTCCGAGCGAGCACCGAATAATTCGCCCACCCTAGGATCAAACGGTATGAATTGACTCGTCGAACGGCCACGCCCACTCCGGGAGCGGGCCTCCGGCACCGCGGACCCCGAGCCCTCCAGGAGGGAACGATGGATACGGACGCCCTGACCGCCGGACTGTTGCGGGAACTTCGAGCGACCAGGCCCTATCCGGCCCTGTCCCTGACGATGCCGACCCACCGCCGGGCGCCGGACAACGTCCAGGACGCGGTGCGGCTGCGCAATCTGGTGGCGGAGGCGGGCAGCCGGCTGGAGGCCGACCCGCGGGTCACCCACGAGGCGCGGACCGCCGTCAAGGCGCAGCTCGACCGGGCGGTGGCCGACGTGGACCAGCGCCGGGCCCTGGACGCCCTGGTCATCCTCGCGGACACGGACGAGTACCAGATCTGGCGCCTGCCGCGGACCACACCCGAACGGGTGGTACTGAGCGACAGCTACCTGACCCGCAACCTGGTCGCCGCCAAGGCGCGTTCCCAGCTGTTCCGGGTGCTCAGCTTCTCCGCCGAGTACGCGGCGCTCTGGTCGGGGACCCACGAGGGCCTGCACGCCGAGCGGACGGGCGGATTCCCGATGACGGCGCCGCACGAGGAGCCCAACCCGCAGCGCGAGGAGCGCATCGGCGACACCCCGAGCACCTACAGCAGCGAGGACGCGCGCCAGTTCATGCGGGGGGTCGACGAGAAGATGCGCGGGGTGCTGGCGGCCGACCCGCGGCCGCTGTTCCTGGTCGGCCTCGCTCCCGCGCTCGCCCTGCTCGACGAGGCGGGCGGGTGCTGCGGCTCCGCCGTCGCCCGGGTCGCGAAGGGCACGACCGCGGAGACGACGGCGCCCGAGCTTCTCAAGGACCTGCGCCCCGCCCTCGACGAGTGGCGGGCGCAGTCCGCGGCACGGGTCCGGGAGAGGCTCGACAACGCCCGCAGCAGCCGCTCCTTCGCCGGCGGTCTCGACGAGGTGTGGGCCGCCGTCCGTGAGGGCCGGGCCGGTCTGGTCGCGGTCGAGGAGCACTTCCAGCGGACGGTCCGGGTGACCGAGGGGCATCTGGAGCCGGTGGACCCGTCCCAGGTGACGGCGGCGGACGGCGAGGTCCGTGAGGACATCGTCGACGAACTCGTCGAGGCGGCGCTCGACAGCGGCTGTGAGGTGGTGTTCACCGCCGACGACTCGCTCGCCGGCCACGACCGCATCGCGGCGGCCCTGCGCTTCTGACGCCGCGTGCCGCCTGAGAGCCTGGCGGGTGACCTCCGGCCGAGCGGCCACGCCCCGGCACGCACGCTTCCCGCGTTGCCGAAACGCCCACGTAGCTCCGCTACGAGGGCCTTCCGGCGCCTTGGAATCGCACGCACCGGACCGCGTCCGCTGTACGGTCCCAGGTCACCCGCCAGGCTCCGGGCGGCGGGCCGGACCGGCCCGGCCGGGAGCCCCGCACCCCGAGGGCCGGCCCGCGGGGGCGGGGCCGGCCGCTGCCCTCCGGGCTCAGCCCTCCCAGGACCAGTCGGCCACCTCGGGCAGGTCCGTGCCGTGTTCCCGGATCCAGGCGTGGTGGCGGGTGCGGACGTCGGCCATCGCCTGGCGTACGGCGACGGCCCGGGAGCCCAGCCCCGGCACCCGGTCGGTCACGTCCATGACCAGCCGGTAGCGGTCCAGGTCGTTGCGGAGAACCATGTCGAAGGGGGTGGTGGTCGTGCCCTCCTCCTTGTAGCCCCGCACATGCAGATGCGGATGGCCGGCCCGCCGGTACGCGAGCCGGTGCACCAGCCACGGATAACCGTGGTACGCGAAGATCACCGGCTTGTCCCGGGTGAAGAGGGCGTCGTACTCCGCGTCCGGCATGCCGTGCGGATGCTCCCCGTTCGGCAGCAGCCGTGTCATGTCGACGATGTTGACCACGCGCACGGCGAGTTCCGGCAGGTGCTTCCGCAGCAGGCCTGCCGCGGCGACGGTCTCCAGGGTCGGCACGTCCCCCGCGCAGGCGAGTACGACGTCGGGTTCCCGGCTTCCGTCGTCGGTGCCCGCCCACTCCCACACCCCGGCTCCGCGCGCGCAGTGGGCGCGGGCCTCGTCCAGCGTGAGCCAGTCGAAGCTCGGCTGTTTGCCGGCGACGACCACGTTGACGTAGTCGCGGCTGCCGAGCACGTGCTCGGCGGTGGAGAGCAGGGTGTTGGTGTCCGGCGGCAGGTAGACCCGCACGACCTCGGGGCTCTTGTTGAGGATGTGGTCGACGAAGCCGGGGTCCTGGTGCGAGAAGCCGTTGTGGTCCTGGCGCCAGACGTGCGAGGTGAGCAGGTAGTTCAGGGACGCGACGGGCCGCCGCCAGGCCAGCCGCCGCGAGGTGCGCAGCCACTTGATGTGCTGGTTGACCATCGAGTCGACGATGTGGGCGAAGGCCTCGTACGAGGAGAACAGTCCGTGGCGTCCGGTGAGGAGGTAGCCCTCCAGCCAGCCCTGGCAGAGGTGCTCGGAGAGCACCTCCATCACCCGGCCGTGCCGGGAGAGGTGCTCGTCGGTGGGGAGGGTCCCGGCCTGCCAGGCCTTGCCGCTGGCCCGGTAGAGCGCGTCGAGGCGGTTGGAGGCGGTCTCGTCCGGGCCGACGACGCGGAAGTCCCTGCGCCCTTCGGTGGCCGCCATGACGTCCTCCAGCAGGCCGCCCAGCACGCGGGTGGGCTCGTGCAGGACCGTACCGGGGCGGTCGACCCGGACGGCGTGGTCCTCGAGCGGAGGGACCGGCAGGTCGCGCAGGAGCAGCCCGCCGTTGGCGTACGGGGTCGCGCCGAGCCTGGCCGTGCCCTCGGGGACCCAGCGCAGGACCTGTGCCGTCGGCCGGCCCGCGCTGTCGAAGAGCTCCTCCGGCCGGTAGGAGCGCATCCAGGTCTCGAGTGCGTGCAGGTGGTCGGGGTTGTCCCGGACCCCGGACAGCGGTACCTGGTGGGCGCGCCAGGTGCCCTCGACGGGCAGTCCGTCGACCTCGCGGGGGCCGGTCCAGCCCTTGGGGGTGCGGAGCACGATCATCGGCCAGCGCGGGCGTTCGGTCGCTCCGTCGGCTCGGGCCGCCCGTTGGTACGCGGCGATGCGGTCGAGGGCGAGGTCGAGGGCGGCGGCGAGCGCGCGGTGGACCGTGGCGGGGTCGTCCCCCTCGACGTGGACGGGGTCGTGTCCGTAGCCGCGCAGGAGGGCGTCGAGTTCGTCCCCGGGGAGCCTGGCGAGCACCGTGGGGTTGGCGATCTTGTAGCCGTTGAGATGCAGGATGGGCAGGACGGCTCCGTCGTTGACGGGGTCGAGGAACTTGTTGGAGTGCCAGGACGCGGCCAGCGGTCCCGTCTCGGCCTCGCCGTCGCCGATCACACAGGCGACGAGCAGCTCCGGATGGTCGAAGGCGGCACCGTAGGCGTGGGTGAGCGCGTACCCGAGCTCGCCGCCCTCGTGGATGGAGCCGGGGGTCTCGGGGGCGACGTGGCTGGGCACCCCGCCGGGGAAGGAGAACTGCCGGAACAGTGCGGCCATCCCGGCCGCGTCCCGGCTGACGTCGGGGTACGTCTCCGAGTAGCTGCCCTCCAGCCAGGAGTTGGCGAGCACGGCCGGTCCGCCGTGGCCCGGGCCCCAGACGCAGAGGGCCTTCCGGCCGCGTTCCTTGATCACCCGGTTGAGGTGGGTGTGGACGAGGTTGAGCCCGGGTGAGGTTCCCCAGTGCCCCAGCAGGCGCGGCTTGATGTGCTCCGGGGCCAGGGGCTGCGTCAGGAGCGGGTTGGCCATCAGGTAGATCTGCCCGACGGCGAGGTAGTTGGCGGCGCGCCAGTGGGCGTCGAGCGCAGCGAGTTCCGTGTCGGACAGGGCCGAGGCGGCTGGTGGAACCGTCGAGGGGGCGGGAGTCGCGGACGGGGCGGGGGCGTCGGTCATCGGCGTCTCTCCTAGCGGGCGTCCGGTTCGGGCCCGTACCAGACGGTCGTGGCGTTGCAGAACTCGCGGATGCCGTGCCCCGCCAGCTCCCGGCCGTACCCGGAGCGCTTCACTCCCCCGAAGGGCAGGGCGGGGTGGGAGGCCGTCATGCCGTTGAAGAAGACACCGCCCGCCTCCAGGTCGCGTACGCACCGCTCCATCTCCGCCGCGTCCCGCGTCCAGACGTTGGAACTGAGCCCGAAGGTGGAGTCGTTGGCGAGTTCCACGGCCTCGTCGAGGTCCGCGACGCGGTAGAGCGTGGCCACGGGGCCGAAGCTCTCCTCCCGGTGGATGCGCATGGCGGGGGTGATGCCGGTGAGGACGGTCGGACTGTAGAACCATCCGCGCTCCAGGTCGCGGCCCAGCCCCTGCGGCCTGCCGCCTCCGCACAGGACGGTGGCCCCCTTGCCCACGGCGTCGTCGACGAGCTCCTCCAGGTCCGCGCGGCCCTGCTCGCTGGCGAGCGGGCCCACGTCGGTGGTCTCCTGCATGGGGTCGCCGACGCTCAGGGCGAGCATCCTGGCGGTGAACCGCTCGGCGAAGTCGTCGTACACGTCGGTGTGGACGATGAAGCGCTTGGCCGCGATGCACGACTGTCCGTTGTTCTGGGTGCGGGCGGTCACCGCTGTCTCCGCGGCCCGGCCCACGTCCGCCGAGGGCAGGACGAGGTAGGGGTCGCTGCCGCCCAGTTCGAGCACGGTCTTCTTCACCTCGTCGCCCGCGATGGACGCGACGGAGCGGCCGGCCGGCTCGCTGCCGGTGAGCGTCGCCGCGACGACCCGGGGATCGCGCAGGATCGCCTCGATGGCACTCGACCCGACGAGCAGGGTCTGGAAGCAGCCGGCGGGGAATCCGGCCCTGGTGAACAGGTCCTCGAGGTACAGGGCGGTCTGCGGCACGTTCGAGGCGTGCTTGAGCAGGCCGGTGTTGCCGGCCATGAGCGCGGGCGCGGCGAAGCGCATGACCTGCCAGAGCGGGAAGTTCCACGGCATGACGGCGAGGACCGGTCCCAGCGGGCGGTAGTGGACACGGGCCCGTGCGGCGCCGGAGTCCTTCACGTCGGCGTCCGCGGGGTGCTCGTCGGCGAGGAGCCGCTCGGCGTTCGCCGCGTACCAGCGCATGGCCTTGGCGCACTTGGCGGCCTCCGCGCGGGCGGCTGCGACCGTCTTGCCCATCTCGGTGGTCATGGTGCGGGCGATGCTCCGCCGGTCCTCGTCGAGGAGGTCGGCCGCCCGGTTCAGCAGGCGGGCCCGCTCGTCGAAGCCGGTGGTGCGGTAGCGGCGGAACGCACGGTCGGCGGCGTCGAGCCTGCGCTCGATCTCCTGCTCGTCCAGTGCGTCGAACGTCTTGAGTGTCTCGCCGTTCGCGGGATTGACCGTCGCGATGGGCATGGGTGTGGCCTCCTTGCATCGGTTCTTCGACCGTGCCGCGCCACGCTCCGCCGCGCAACGCGGCCCCCGTGCACACGTACCCGGCCGACGCGGATCATGCGTACGGGTCGTACGCCTTCCGCGCCGGCCGGGTCGCCGGCGGCTCCTCAGACGAGTTCGGCGGCCGGCCGGGTGCGGAACACGTCGCCCGCGGGCAGCGGCGCACGCGGCAGCAGTCCGGTGGTGTGCGGCGACGGGGCGTAGCGCGTGAACCAGACGACCTTGCCGTCGGTGGTCCGGCAGGTGCCCCAGCTGTCGCTGAGGGCCATCACCCGGCTGAGGCCGCCGCCACCGCCGCTGAGCAGTCGGGGCATGCGCGGTCCGCGGTCGGCCACGGACACCGTGAGGTGCCGGCCGGTCCAGCGCAGCTCGACGACGCACGTGCTGTCGTCGCCCACGTGCCTGCGGACGTTGCTCAGGAGCTCCTCCGCCGCCCGGCACACCGGCCGGACGTGCAGATCGAGACTCCAGTGGCGAAGGTGCGCGGCGACTATGCGCCGGAGCTGGGAAACGCGCTCGGCGGACACCTGCAGTTCGACCTGGTAGTGCCGGTCGAGTGGAACGGTCATCGTCAGGGCTCCTCATCGCGAGGCCCACATGCTTCACCCCGTTGAACCAGCGACCCCCGAACACGAAGCGTGAGCAGTCATCACACATGGGTCACTCATCAGGGTGACCCGGGTGCGCCGGTCGCGCAACCGAGGAGCGCGCCCCGCCGCGGATCACGGCAGGTAGGGCAGCACCTTGTCGGGTGTGAGGGGCAGGCTGCGGAGCCGGGCGCCGGTCGCGTGCCGTACGGCGTTGCCGATGGCGGCGGCCGTCCCGACGATGCCGATCTCGCCGAGGCCCTTGCTGCCCATGGGGTTGAGGTGGGGGTCCTCCTCGTCGATCCAGTGGACCTGGACGTCGGGGACGTCGGCGCAGGAGGGCACGTGGTAGGAGGCCAGGTCCCGTTCGGTGAAGTCCCCGTACGCCGGGTCCATGGTGCTGCCCTCGGTGAGGGCCATGCCGATTCCCATGACCATGCCGCCGAGGAACTGGGAGCGTGCGGTGCGGGAGTTGAGGACGCGTCCGGCGGCGTAGACCCCGAGCAGCCTGCGTACCCGCACCTCGCCGGTGACGGAGTCGACCGCCACCTCCGCGAAGTGGGCGCCGAAGGCGTGGCGTGCGTACGGGGACTTCTGCGCCGCCTCCTGCGTGGTGTCGGCCGTGGCGGTGACGCCCTCCGCCGGGAGCGGTCCGTCGTACGCGGCGAGGCGGCCGGCCAGGGCGGTGGCGGCCCTGTGCACCGCCGTTCCCCAGGACGCTGTGCCCGAGGACCCGCCGGCCACGGAGCCCCGGGGCAGGTCGCTGCTGCCGATGTCGATCCGGACGTTCTCCTGCGCCGTACCCAGCGCGGAGGCGGCGATCTGCGCGAGGACGGTGCGGGCGCCGGTGCCGATGTCGGTGGCGTTGACACCGATGCGGTACGAGCCGTCGGGAGCGGCGTGGGCGCGGGCCGCGGACGGCGAGAGGAGTACGGGGTACGTCGCCGAGGCGACCCCCGTGCCGAGCAGCCAGGGCCCCTCCTGGCGGGAGGCGGGGGCGGGGTCCCGGTCGTACCAGCCGAAGCGCCGAGCCCCTTCGTCGAGGCAGGCGGTGAGGTTGCGGCTGCTGAACGGGCGGCCGCTGTCGGGTTCGTCCGCCGGTTCGTTGCGCAGGCGCAGCTCGACGGGATCGAGCCCCAGCGCACAGGCGAGTTCGTCCATGGCCGACTCCAGTGCGTACATCCCGGAGGCCTCCCCCGGGGCGCGCATCCAGGAGGGACTGGGGACGTCCAGCGGGACGACCCGGTGGACGGTGCGGCTGTGGGGGGAGGAGTACATCACGCGGGCGGGTACGGCGGCCTGCTCGACGAACTCCTTGACGGTCGAGGTGTGGGTGGCGATCTCGTGCGCGAGGGCGGAGATCACTCCGTCGCGGTCGGCTCCGATCCGCACCCGCTGCACGGTCGGGGCGCGGTGACCCACGAGCGCGGGCATGAAGCGCCGGGGCACGGAGAGCTGGACCGGGCGGCCGGTGTGGCGGGTGGCCATCGCCGCCAGGACGGCCTGGGGGCGCGGTGTGCCCTTGGAACCGAATCCGCCACCGACGTGCTCGGAGACGACGGTGATCCGGTCCCGGTCGATCCCGAGGATCTGGGCGAGGCTCTCGCACACGACGGTGGACCCCTGACTGGAGTCGTGGACGGTCAGGTGCCCGTCGGCCCAGACAGCGGTGGAGGCGTGCGGTTCCATCGGGTGGTTGTGGAGCCCGCCGAGCGTGTACGTCGCGTCGATGTGTACGGGCGCGGCGGCGAACGCGCCGTCGAAGTCGCCGCGTTCACGGACCGCCGGGTATCCGCCGTTGGCCTTTTCCGGCGTGTAGAGGCCCGGGTGGTCCCCGGTGAGCACGACGTCGTGGTCGGTGGTCCCGTACTCGACCTCGACGGCGTCGGCGCCCTCACGGGCCGCCTCGAGGCTTTCGGCCAGGACCAGCGCCACGGGCCAGCCCCGGTGCGGCACCCGGTCGTTCTGGAGGACGGCGAGGACCGGGTCGTCGGGTTCCTCCAGCCGGGGTGCGTTGTCCGGGGTCAGGACGGTGTGTACACCGGGCAGGGCGAGCGCCTCGGCGGTACGGACCGCCGTGACGCGGCCCTTGGGCACCGCGGCCGGGACGATCCAGCCGTACAGGCAGCCGGGCGGGGCGTGCTCCGCGGCGTAGCGGGCGGCGCCGGTGACCTTCTCCCGGCCTTCGCGGCGGACGACGGGCGCGCCCAGCGGCTGGGGTGCGTGGCTCATGGCGGTGGTCCTCGGATCGTCGGTGGGGTGCGGCGGTTCAGTCGTTCGGTGCGGCCCGGGAGGCGAGTTCGGTCAGGGCGCCGAAGGCCGTACGGCGGGCGAGATCCACCTTGAAGCCGTTGTCGCGCAGGGGCCTGGCGGCTTCGAGCTCCGCCTCCACCGCCCGCGCGAAGGTCTCGCGGTCGGCGGTCGCCCCGCGCAGGACGTCCTCGGCGGCCCGGGCCCGCCACGGGCGGTGGGCGAGCGCGCCGAAGGCGAGCGACACGTGGGCGACGCGGCCGTCGCGCACCGCGAGCACCGCGGCGACCGAGGCCAGCGCGAAGGCGTACGAGGCGCGGTCGCGGGCCTTGCGGTACAGGGACACCGCCCCGTCGGGAGGGGGTGGCAGCACCACCTCGGTGATCAGCTCCCCCGGCCTGATGACGGTGTCCTGGTCGGGGTTGTCTCCGGGCAGCCGGTGGAAGTCGGTCACGGGCACCGCTCGTTCGCCCTCGGGCCCGTGCAGCAGGACGGTGGCGTCGAGCGCCGCGAGGGCGACCGCCATGTCCGAGGGGTTGGTCGCGACGCAGTGCGGCGAGTGACCGAGCACGGCGAGGTCGCGGTGCGCCCCTTCGCGGGCCGGGCAGCCGCTGCCGGGGTCGCGTTTGTTGCAGGGCTTGGTGATGTCCTGGAAGTACGGGCAGCGGGTGCGTTGGAGGAGGTTCCCGCCGGTGGTGGCGGTGTTGCGGAGCTGCCCGGACGCCCCGGCGAGCAGCGCCTGGGACAGGGCGGGGTGGTCGGCTCGGACGTCGGGGTGGGCGGCGAGGTCGCTGTTGCGTACGGTGGCGCCGATCCGGAGGCCGCCGTCGTCCGTCCGGGTCACGCGGTCCAGCGGGAGCCGGCTGACGTCGATGACCAGCCCGGGCGTCTCCACCCCGAGTTTCATCAGGTCGACGAGGTTGGTGCCGCCCCCGAGGAACCGGGCTCCGGGGGTCGCGGCGCTCACCCGGACGGCTTCGGCGACGGAGGCGGGGCGCAGGTAGGCGAAGGGTTTCACGGGGCCACGTCCTCGATCGCCCGGACGATGTGGGGGTAGGCGCCGCACCGGCAGAGGTTGCCGCTCATCCGTTCGCGGATCTCGTCCGCACCGAGCGGTGCGGGCCCGACGGGGACGTCCGCCGTCGGTGGGGTGACGTGGGACGGGAATCCGGCCGCCGCCTCGTCGAGCATGCCGGCAGCCGAGCAGATCTGCCCCGGGGTGCAGTACCCGCACTGCAGGGCGTCCCTCTCCAGGAAGGCCGCCTGGAGGGGGTGCAGCCGGTCGCCGTCCGCGAGGCCTTCGACGGTGGTGACGCGGGCGCCGTCGTGAGCGACGGCGAGAAGCAGGCAGCTGTTGGCGCGCCGGCCGTCGACGAGCACGGTGCAGGCGCCGCACTGTCCGTGGTCGCAGCCCTTCTTCACGCCGGTCAGCCCGAGGTGTTGGCGCAGCGCGTCCAGGACGGTGGTGCGGTGGTCGAGGGTCAGGGTCCGGGCGGTGCCGTTGACGTGGAGGGTGAGGGTCGAGCGGTCGTCGGCCGGAGCCGGTGCGGCGGTGCCGCGCCCGGCGGGGGTGGGGTCCATGTGCGTGTACCTTCCGGGGTCCGGTCGTGCGGGCGTCACGCGGCGCGGTGGCTCTCCAGCCGCAGCCTGACCTCCTGTTCCTGGTCTCCGGCGGCGGTTCCCACGACCCGGACGGCGAAGGCGTCCGCGAGGTGCTCGCGGAGGCGGCCGACGGCCCAGTAACCGCCCTGCGCCTCCACCGTCACCGGGGTGGACAGGCGGGCGGGTTCGGCGCCGGTCCCCGGCTCGGTGACGTCGACGGTCGCCGTCCACACGGTCGGGCGCTCCGGGGAAGCGTCCTCGGGCGCGTCCCCCTCCGGCCGGTCGGAGGCGAAGGAGCGGCTCAGCACGTCGAACACGGTCCGTGCGTCCTCCTTGGGGCAGCCGGTGACCGCCACGACGACGTCGCCCCTCTCCTGGTGTCCCTGTGTCTGCTCGGGCGTGGTGTTCACGCTGGTTCCTTTCCGTGGGGAGCGCATCGCGTACTCCCCTCGCGTTCCCACCCGGGTCCGGGGGATTCCCTCCAGGCTGACCCCACGACCGCGTCCCGGCGACACGAGCCGGGGACCGCGGGGCCGGGTGGGTCCGCGGAGGAGCACCGTGCGCCCGGTGGCGTCCGGCTCCGTACGCGCGCACGGCGGAGGGCGGGACGGCCTGCTACCGGGTGTACCGGGACTGCGCCGACCGCGCGACCCCGGGTGTGCGCGGGCATCGCCGGGCGCGGATCTGCCGGGGACGTGCCCCAAGGGGTGTCCCGCAGTTCCCGGTGGGCCGGCGCGCGGCGTCGGATGCCGGGGCCTCGCACGGCGGAGGGTCGTCCGCGAACGCGACGCACGGGGACATTCCGACAACGCGGCACGGTGCCGTGGCCGACGCCGCGCGCCCGCCGTGGAGTGCGGGGCGGTCCTCAGAGTTCGCGCAGCGCGGGGAGGAGCGTGCTCCTGGCCCAGTCGATGAAGGGCTGCTGATGCGCTCCGCCCACCTGGACCAGGGCGACCTCGGTGAAGCCCGCGTCACTGTAGGCGCGGACGGCGTCCACGAACGTGTCGACGTCGTCGCCGCACGGGACGGCGTCGGCGATGTCCTCCGGGCGGACGTGCTGGGTCGCCTGCTCGAAGCCCGCGGGGCCGGGCAGTTCGGAGTTGACCTTCCAGCCGCCGACCGACCAGCGGAACTGGTCGTGGGCGCGGGCGATCGCGGCGTCCCGGTCGGGGTCGTAGCAGACGGGTACCTGGCCGACGCGGGGCTTCCCGGCGCCGCCCTGCCGGTCGAACGCGTCCAGCAGGCCGCTCTCCGGCTCGGTGGCGATCACCAGGTCACCCAGCCGTCCGGCGAGGTCGCACGACTTCGGCCCGGAGACCGCGATGCCGATGGGCACGCGCTGTTCGGGCAGGTCCCAGAGCCGGGCGTTCTCCACGTCGAAATGGGTGCCGTGGTGGCTGACACTGCCGCCGTCGAAGAGGGCCCGGATGATCTCCACGGCCTCTTCGAGCATCTCCAGCCGTACTCGGGACGTCGGCCATCCCGCGCCCACGACGTGCTCGTTGAGGTTCTCGCCGGAGCCGAGCCCGAGGCGGAATCGGCCTTCGGAGAGGAGTTGGAGCGTCGCCGCCTTCTGGGCGACCACGGCGGGGTGGTAGCGCGTGGTCGGGCAGGTCACGTACGTCATCAGGGGGATCCTGGACGTCGCCTGGGCGGCCGCGCCCAGCACGGACCAGGCATAGGGGGCGTGTCCCTGGGAAGCGAGCCAGGGGAAGTAGTGATCGGAGGTGACGGAGAAGTCGAAGCCGGCCTCCTCCGCCGCCACCACGTCCTGGACGAGTGCGCGAGGGCCGGACTGCTCGGTCATCATCGTGTAGCCAATTCGAACCATGCGAAACTCTTTTACCGTTACATCGCCATAAAACATGAATTCATGTCAATGGCTGTCTGCACGCGGGTGTCCGGGGTATGCGCCATGCATGGACGTAACGAACGCAGCAAGGGAATCGCTCGCCTCCACCGGTGGTAGCGGGGGGCCGGGCGCGGTCGGCGTGATCATCGGCATCATCGGAGTGTGCGTGGTGCTGCTGCTGATCGGGGGCTTCTGGTTCGGGATGAGGCGCCGTGACAAGGAGTCACGGCCCCCGCGCCCCGAGGAGCAGCCGCAGCGTCCGGCACACCGGACCGAGATCCGCGAGAGCGGCCGGCACGGCTCGGACGACCACTTCCCGGAGAACGGCCGGGCCCTCACGCCGTACGAACTCGGTGAACGTGGCAACGAGGTGATCCCGCCGCCGGAGGACGATCAGCGACGTGACTGATTCCGATACGACCGACACGGGTGGCATACCGGCACGCCGCCCGGCGGCCGGCACGGGGGAGCCGTCCGGGCCCGTCACAGAACGGGACCGGACGCCCGCTCCCGGGCGCTCCGCCGTCCACCGGCAGGCGAAGGACCATGAGACCGGGGAGCACAAGGAGCGGCAGAAGTCGGACCGCCGGACCCGCGTCACCGTTCTGGTCGCTCTGGCGGCCAACATCGTGATCGCGGCGGCCAAGGCCGTGGGCGGTCTCCTCTCCGGCTCCCCCGCCCTCCTCTCGGAGGCCGCCCACTCCGTGGCGGACAGCGTGAACGAGGTCTTCCTCCTGGCCGCCCTGCGGCGCAGCCGCCGGCCTCCCGACAGCCGTCACCCCTTCGGGTACGGCAAGGAGCGGTACTTCTGGTCGCTGCTGGCGGCTGTGGGAATCTTCGTCGTGGGGGGCTGCTTCTCGTTCTTCCAGGGCGTCGAGGCACTGAGCCGGACCGAACAGGAGTCCCCCGAGGGGTACACGGTGGGGCTGATCGTCCTCGGCGTGGCCTTCCTCGCCGAGGGGGGCTCCCTGGTCCGCGCCCTGCTCCAGCTGCGGGGGGAGAAGGACGGCGCCCGCGACCCGGCCCTGCGCACGGTGATAGCCGAGGACGGTACGGCGGTGCTGGGAGTGGCGCTCGCCATGGCCGGGATGATCCTGCACCTGGTCACCGGGAACGTGGTGTGGGAGGCGTCGGCCTCCCTGGCGATCGGCCTGCTGCTCGTCTACGTCGCCTTCCGGCTCGGCAGGGACGCCCGCGACCGGCTGATCGGGGAGTCCGCCGACGCCGGGCTGCGCCGCAACGTGCAGACGTTCCTCGCGGCCCAGGCGGAGATCGACAATGTCGCCGCCCTCTTCACCATGGGGCTGGGCCTCGACTCGGTGCTGGTGGCCGCAAGGATCGACCTGGCACCCGGGATCGACAGTGAGGAGATCGAGCGGTTCTCCGTCCGGATCAAGCAGTCGATGGCCCGGACGTGGCCGGAGGCCGAGCACATCTTCCTGGACATCACGAACGCTCCCCCGCGGGGTGGCGTGTGAACGCCACCCCGCGTGTTGCGGGAGGCGGAGGAGCGCCGGAGGCTGGTCCTGGCCCCGCGGCACGGAAGAAGTCGTGCCGCAAGAGCGAACAAGAGGCAGTGGGACCATGACCGCTGACGAACCGCGGACCGCGCCGGAGCCGGCGCCTCTGACGGGTGCCACCGCCCCCTGCTGGGTCCATCTGGTGACCCACGAACTGGGCGCGGCGCAACGCTTCTACGGCTCCGTCCTGGGCTGGACCTTCCGCCCGGCCCCCCTGGGCAAGGACTTCACCATGGCCCGCTCCGAGGGCGTGCCGGTGGCGGGCATCGGCGCGGTCGCGTCCGCCTACCAGGTGGCGGTGGCCTGGACCCCGTACTTCTCCGTCCGCGACGCCGACGTCGCCTCGGCCCGTATCCGCGAGCGCAGCGGCACGGTGGCCGTGGGGCCTCTGACCGTCGGGCCGGGGCGGGCGGTGCTCGCCGCCGACCGCCACGGCGCGTCCTTCGGTGTCTGGGAGTGGACGGGCCGGGCCGCTTCCCTCTCGCCGTCCGGCCACCGGGCGCACGCCTGGCTCAGACTGCGCACCCGGGACGCCTTCGACGCCGCCATCTTCTACGGCGAGGTGCTCGACTGGGCGAGCGGCGAGCCGGGCGGGTGCGACGTGGCGTACGTGCGCGACGAGGTGCTCGTGCGCTGCGACGGGCGTCCACTGGCCCGGATCAGCTCCGGGGCGGTGGAGGCCGCCCCCGACCCGGTGGTGCGCCCGCACTGGCAGGTGCAGTTCCCGGTGGCCGACGTGGCGGCGACGGTCGCGGCGGCGGAGCGGCACGGCGGCGTGGTGATGGAGCGGCGCGCGGTTCCGCACGGCAGCGAGGCGACGTTGCGTGACCCGGACGGTGGGCTGTTCACCGTGACGGACGTACGAAGTCCCGCGGACTCGGACGACTGAGGAAGCCCGGCCGTCCGGGGGCGCCGCGTGTCAGGACGGGCCGGGACCGTCCTCGTCGCGGGTGTTCCGGTCCTCCCGGCCGGGCTCCCGGCCGTCGCCCCGGACGAGGGCCCACAGGGGGAACCCGAACCAGCAGGCCAGGAACCACAGGGCCATCGCGCCGACCAGCCACAGGGCCACCGCGTTGTGCAGCGCCACCCTCATGATGAGCAGGAGGGCGCTGCACATGGTGCAGAAGAGAAGTCCGAGCCCGAGTTTCGTCATGCGCGAGGCCCAGGTGACCGTCTGCGGTTTCATCCGCCGCCCGGTGAGCAGCCGGTGGTAGGACACCGGCCCGATGAGAGCGGCGGCCGTCCCGGACCCGAGCATGACGGTCACGACGTAGATGGTGCGGTCGGTGGCCGAGAGTTCGGCGAAGCGGGGCTGGAAGACGACGGCGAGCAGGAAGCCGAAGAGGATCTGCACACCGGTCTGGGCCACGCGCAGTTCCTGGAGCAGATCGCCCCACCGTCGGTCCGCGCGCTCCTCCTCCGTCTCGCGTCGGCCGCTGACCGGGTTCACCCCGGGCCGCCCGGCCCCGTCCTTCTCACTGCCGTCCGCCGGTATGTGTGCCATCGGTCCCTCCACCACGTCGTACACGAGGTGGTACTCGTGCCCCGCGGCCGGTGCGCGAATCCCGCTCGGTCACAACTCGACGGTGTCCACCGTCGAGATCTCCGCCCCCATGTTGCGCCGCATCATTACCAGCGCCGCCTGGGCGAGGTCGGCGTGGATATGGGCCACGGCGTCCTCGGGGACGGTGACCCCGAGATGCCGGATGTGCGCGTCGAGTGCGGAGTAGAGGACGCACTGCTCGGTCACCTGGCCGCACAGGACGACGTGGTCCACGTCCAGTTGGTTCAGGAGGTAGGCGAGCGGCGTCTCGTAGAAGACCGAGTGCCTGGCCTTCACCACGAAGAGGGAGGAGTCGTCGGGCCTCACCGGCTCGACGAGTTCCGGATGGGCGCCGGCGAGGGCCTGGTCCACGATCTCGCCGTGGTGGGAACGCCATTCCCCGAAGTTGTCGTTGACGTAGATCACGGGCACCTTCTCCGCCCTGGCCCGGGCGATCAGTCTCGCGATCGCGGGGGTGACCCGGCCGACCGACGGGAGGAGCAGATCCGCGTCGGGGTGCTCGTAGCTGTTGATCATGTCGATGACGATGACGGCGCGCTTGCCCATGTCCTCCATGGTGGCATTCACCGGCGCGTTCACCACGCGGGGAGGCCCGGCGGCCGCCGTCGCGTGCCGGTCCGGGCCCTCGACGCGCCCGGACAGCCCTTAGGATCGGATCACGGCATCGCGCGTCGGTCACCGGCCGGGTGAGGCGTGGAGGTAGCCCGTGAGATGCCTGTTGGAGGCATTCCACCATGTCCGTCGAGTTGAATCACACCATCATCCACTGCCGGGACAACCGCGAGTCCGCGGAGTTCCTGGCGCACGTTCTGGACCTCACCCCCGGAAGGGAATGGGGACCTTTCATCCCGCTCGTCCTGGCGAACGGGGTCACGCTGGACTTCGCGACCGTTCCGGATGAATCGATCACCGCGCAGCACTACGCGTTCCTCATCTCGGAGGCGGAGTTCGACTCGGCCTTCGAGCGCATCAAGGCGCAGGGCACCGCGTACTACGCCGATCCGCACATGAAGCACCCCGGCGAGATCAACCACAACGACGGCGGCCGCGGCGTGTACTTCCCCGACCCCAGCGGGCACGGGATGGAACTCATCACCCGTCCCTACGGCGGCTGGTCGTAGCGGGACCGCGGGTGCGGGGTGGGCCGGCCGGGTGACCGGTGGGACCGCCCCGCTCACGGACCGTCGGTCGTGAGGCTGAGTTCGGGCCTGTCCCACATCACCGCGGGCGGGGCGGCCGCGACCGTACCGGTGCGCCGGGCACCCACACTGCGGTAGAAGCCTTCGGCCGGGGGATGCGAGACGACGCGCACCGCGGCCAGACCCGCCCGCCGCGCCTCCTCCCGCATGTGGCCGACGAGCAGCCGGCCGATCCCCAGCCCCTGGGCCTCGTCGCCGACGAACATCAGGTCGAGTTCCGGCGGGGACAGGACCAGTGCGTAGAAGCCGAGCACCCGGTCCTGCGCGTCCACGGCGACGAAGACCCGGTGCGTCTCGATGTAGTCCGGGCCGACCCTGTACCCCGCGACCATCGGCGCGTAGGGGCCCTCGTAGGCGCGTGACCCGGTGACCAGACGGGTGAGCCGCCGGCCGTCCCGCGCCACGGCCCGCCGCACCCGCACCTCGCCCCGCCCGGCGCCGCGCACCTTCGTAATGCTCGATCTCATGGAAGGAGTATTACGCATCGCAGGGGCCGCGCCGACGCGCGAGGGGTGCCGTGGCCCGCGCCGGTCAGTTTCCGTCCGCGCGCCCGCGCGCGTGCCACTCGGCCACGGCGGCTTCGATGTCGAAGGGGACAAGATTCAGCGGCGGCCCCTCCGGCGGCCTCAGCAGGGCCGTCCGGATCTTCTCGTTCACCTCGGTGAGAATGCGCCGGACCTCGGCCTCGGACCGGGCACAGGAGGCCTCCTCCCGGCCGTCCTCCGCCTGTTTGCGCAGCGTGAGGGAGGGCGGGAGCACCGAGAGGCCCTCACGCCGCATCTTCTCCTTGATCCACCACGCCTCGTCGTACGGGCGATCGAGGCCGGGGATCGGTTTGCCGAAGCCCGGCAGGGCGGAGAAGTCACCACGCTGTTCGGCCGCTTGGATCTGCTGGTCCACCCAGGACTCGAAGCTGACGCCGGCCGGCTTGCGCTCGGTCACCGCGTACCTCCTTCGGAACGCCTCCCCGGCGGCGGGTTACGGCCGGGGCCACATACCACGGTACGGGAGGCACCACGACTCCCCCGTGCCTGGTGCACCCCTGTCGCCCCGGTGCCGGGCAGGCGCGCGTTCGCGGACGGCGCGCGCCGGTGATGCCGAAGGCTGTGCAGGGGGCGCAGCCGTCGGGCGGGGCGGGCGGACGCGTGGGGCCGGCCACCGGGCCGTCAGGCCGGTGCCACCAGGTCCGCGCGCAGCCGCTCGGTCACGGCCGGGGGAACGCGCAGTCCGTCGCGCAGGTAGCCGTCGAGTCCGCCCCAGCGTTCGTCCATGGCGTCCAGGGCCGCGTCGAGGTACCGGGGCCGGACCTCGATGAGCGCCGCGGCGACGTCCGGGTCACCGCCCGCCTCGACGAAGCGCCGCACCACCGGCGCGAAGGCGGCCCGGATCGCCCTGTTCACGGCCAGGAACTCGGCCTGCACGACCTCGCGCGAGGCGCCCGCCATCAGCAGCAGGAGCGCCGTGGCCCAGCCGGTGCGGCCCTTCCCCGACGCACAGTGGAAGAGCAGTGGCCTCGCCCGCGGGTCCGCGGCCGTCTCGAGAAAGGCGCGGTAGGCGGCGGCGGCTCCCGGCGAGAGGACCATCTGCCGGTAGGTCCGGGTGAACAGGACTTCGGCACGCCCGCCGCCGAGCGCGGCCGCCGCTCCGTCCGGGTCGCAGAGCAATGCCCGCAACCGGGCGGGCCCGAGCACCGGATGGTCGCCGAGGACGTCGGCGACGAAGAGCCTGGCACCCGGCGGCAACCGGTCGGGGGACCAACGGCGTTCGTCGGCCGTGCGGAGGTCGACGACCGTACGGATACCGAGTGCGGCAACCGCCATGTCGTGCTCCGCGTCGAAGTCGCTGAGCTGACCCGAGCGGAGAAGAAGACCCTGACGCAGGCGGCGGTCGCACCCGAGGGCGATACCACCGAGATCGCGCAGGTTGACGACGGTAGCGGCCGGGACGGCCCGGGCGGTTTGCACGATGGAATGCCTCTTTCCCGACACACTGCACAGGTCAGAATCAACGTCGCATGGGGCGTGGGGCATGAGCATCGACAGGCGGGGGGCGGGAGACCGGTCGGGGAGCCTGAGGGCGGGTCTCAGTCGGCGAGGATCCTCGCCTTGTGCTCCGCGAACTCGGCGTCGGTCAGAATGTCCTGCTTCCTGAGCTCCGCCAGCCGCTCGAGCAGCGTGATGACATCGTCCTGTCCCTCGGGGGGTGGGACGACCTCATGCGCCACGAGCTCTCCGCCCGCCGTCCGGGCCACTCGGGTGAGGGCGACCGGCCAGCGGTCCTCCCACGCGATCAGCGCGGCGACGGTGCCCCCCGGCAGGTGCGCAAGAGCCCCGATGTCCGTGACGGCGGGCCATCCGGCCACCTCACCGCCCGGCCGTTCGAAGGGCACGAGCCCGTCCGGGTCGATCTCGGCCCTGTCCACGGGGTCGGGGGCACCGCCCTCACCTCCACGGGCGAAGGCGAGGTCGAGGATGCGCACGGCCTGCGACGCGACCGCGTCCGCCAGGAGGGGCGCGATCGTGTCGGCGTACCGCTCACCGGGAAAGGTGATGACGAGGTACTCCACGGGTCCCACGGCCATGGTGCGTCCTTCCCCTGCGGTGCCGACTCGCCAGAAGCATAACTGTGGGCATTCCGTGCCGCACTGTGAGCATTGCTGACTGAGCGGACATACCGACACCGGGACGCGGGACCCCGCGGACGATGGGGAGGGGAAGGCCACAGGACCCCATGAGTCCGTCGTGGTGAGGGAGGCGGCGGATTACGACGTGCCGGTGGAGACGGTCGGGCCGGTCCGGGACGCCTGTCGCCCACACGGTCGGCACCTTCCTGCTGCTCACCCGGCGCGCACCGGCGACCGCGGCAGAGTGCCGAGAGGGCGTGCCGGAACTCGCCGGCTCCGTCGCGGTCGACAGGGCCGGCGGTCAGCGGCCCGGGGCGACGCGCCGGGCGGACGGGGCGGGTGGACGGCCGAGGGCCGGGCCGCACCACCCGGTGTGTCCCGGCGGCCGTGGGCGGACACGGCGGTGGGCCCCAGGTGTTCCGGGGCCCACCGTGCCCGGGCCGGTCAGTCAGCCGCGCCGAGCGCCTCGGACACCAGGGCGCGGGCCTCGTCCTGCACCCTCGCGAGGTGGTCGGCCCCCTGGAAGCTCTCCGCGTACACCTTGTACACGTCCTCCGTGCCGGAGGGGCGGGCCGCGAACCAGGCGTTGTCGGTGCAGACCTTGAGCCCGCCGATGGCCGCCCCGTTACCCGGTGCCTCGGTGAGCACCGCGGTGATGGGCTCGCCCGCCAGGGTGTCCGCGGTGACCTGGTCCGGGGAGAGCCGGGCCAGCACCGCCTTCTGCTCGCGGGTGGCGGGAGCGTCGACCCTGGCGTAGGCGGGGTCCCCGAAGCGGGCGGTCAGTTCGCCGTAGTGCCGGGAGGGGGTGGAACCGGTGACGGCGGTGATCTCCGAGGCCAGCAGCGCCAGCAGGATGCCGTCCTTGTCGGTGGTCCAGACCCGCCCGTCCCGGCGCAGGAAGGACGCCCCGGCGGACTCCTCACCGCCGAAGCCCAGGGTGCCGCCGAACAGCCCGTCGACGAACCACTTGAAGCCCACCGGGACCTCGACCAGGTGCCGACCCAGGTCCGCGGCGACCCGGTCGATCATGGAGGAGGAGACGAGGGTCTTGCCGATGCCGGTGCCGGACGGCCAGTTCCCGCGGTGGGAGTAGAGGTAGCGGATGGCCACGGCCAGATAGTGGTTCGGGTTCATCAGACCGCCGTCCGGCGTGACGATGCCGTGCCGGTCCGCGTCGGCGTCGTTGCCGGTGGCGATGGTGTACGCGTCGCGCTGCTCGATGAGCGAGGCCATGGCGTACGGCGAGGAACAGTCCATGCGGATCTTCCCGTCCCAGTCCAGCGTCATGAACCGCCAGGTGGGATCGGCGAGCGGATTGACGACGGTGAGGTCGAGGCGGTGGCGTTCGGCGATGCGTCCCCAGTAGGCGACCGAGGCACCGCCCAGCGGGTCGGCACCGATACGGATTCCCGCGTCGCGTACGGCGTCCATGTCGAGGACGGACGGCAGGTCGTCGACGTACCCGGTCAGGAAGTCGTGGCGGCCGGTGGTGCCGGCGGCCAGCGCACGGGCGTAAGGGATCCGGCGGACGTCCTTCAGCCCGCCCTCGATCAGGGCGTTGGCGCGGTCCTGGATCCAGGAGGTGGCGTCCGAGCCCGCCGGGCCGCCGTGGGGCGGGTTGTACTTGAACCCGCCGTCCGCGGGCGGGTTGTGGGAAGGGGTGACCACGATGCCGTCGGCGAGGCCGCCGGTGCGGTCCCGGTTGTGGGTCAGGATCGCGTGCGAGACGGCCGGGGTGGGTGTGTAGCCGTCGTCCGTGTCGATGAGGACGGTGGCACCGTTGGCGGCGAGCACCTCCACGGCGGTGATCCGGGCCGGTTCGGAGAGGGCGTGGGTGTCGGCGCCGAGGAACAGCGGACCGTCGGTACCCTGCTGGGCACGGTATTCGCAGATGGCCTGCGTGGTGGCGGCGATGTGGTCCTCGTTGAAGGCTGCCGCCAGGGCCGAGCCACGGTGCCCCGACGTACCGAACGCGACCCGCTGGGCGGGCTCGGCCGGATCGGGGTGGACGGTGTAGTAGGCCGTCACGAGCCGTGCCACGTCCACCAGGTCTCCGGGCTGCGCCGGCTTGCCGGCCCGTTCGTGAACCATCGCTTCTCCTCTGTCTTGGGCGGCCGGTCGGCCTCGGCGGACCGTCACGGGAAGGACGATCATCCGAGTTGTACCCGATACTGCCGCGCGTGCCGCACGCGCGGGCACCGGGGCCCTCCCGCCGGTACTCCGACTCCGCAGCCGGCCGTGCCGCCGGGACCTCCGCCGCGATGGGCCGGAGCACGCGGGACACGTCCACCGGTGCGGGGCGTGCCACCGGCAGCCGGGACAGGCCACTGCGGGCACGCCCGTGACGTCTCCGGCCGCCGCACCCCTCTGCCGGTGCACGCGGTACCCGTCCCGCCGTCCCCGGTGGATCGGGGCCGTGGGCCGTCCCGCACCCCCGGCGGGCGCGCGACGGCAGCTACGGCGCCTCGCCGCGCTGCCCGGTCGTCCACATGCGTCCAGGGCGTGCTTCGAAAGCGGCGTGAGCGGGGTTCCGGACGCCGGCCGGGCACGCATGCGCGCGGCGGTGCACGGCAATTCCTTTTGAGCGGCACCATCCGGAACAGAAAAGCTCACCGGCCGTCCGACACGCCGACGTACGGGGCGGACGTGCGGCATTCTCCCGGCCCGCCCGCGGGTACACCATAGGGAAATATGCGCGAGTCGTACGCGTAGTCGCCTCACCGCCGTGGCACAGTGCATTTCGGTTTCGTCCACTTGATCTCCGCCGCCATTTCCTTACCGCCGGCGCTCATCCGGGCCAGCTCTTTCGGGGGAATGCGAGAAGAGAGCCGTGCGTGCTGCAGAGAAGTTTCAGCGAGGAAAGCGGACTGACGGTCCTTCACCTGGTCCAGCCGGTGGAGGGAGGAGTCGCCCGTGTCGTCACGGACCTCGTGGCGGCGCAGGTACGGGCGGGACTGCGGCCCGTCGTGGCCTGCCCGCCGGAAGGTTCGCTGGCACCGGCCGCGGCGGCCGCGGGGGCGGAGGTACGCGTCTGGCCGGCGGAGCGCGCCCCCGGTGCCCGGTTGGGCCGCGAGGTCACCGCGGCGGGGCGTCTGGTCCGCGCGTGCGCACCCCAGGTGATCCACGCCCACAGCGCGAAGGCGGGGCTGGCCGGGCGGCTGGCGGTGCGCGGCCGTGTCCCCACGGTGTTCCAGCCCCACGCCTGGTCGTTCGAGGCCCTGGAGGGGCGGGCCGCCGACACGGCGGCGGCCTGGGAGCGTTTCGGGGCACGGTGGAGCGACCGGATCCTGTGCGTCAGCGAGTCCGAGCGCCGGGCCGGGCGGCGGGCCGGCGTCACCGCCCGCTGGTCGGTGATCCACAACGGCATCGACCTGGACCGCTTCCGGCCGGGCGACCGGAGCGCCACGGCCTCGGCCCGCGCCGCCCTGCCCGCCCTCGCCGGCGTCCCGGCGGGCGCTCCGCTGGTCGTCTGCGTGGGGCGCCTGAGCCGGCAGAAGGGCCAGGACATCCTTCTGGAGGCGTGGCGGCTGACGCGTACGCGCGGCGCACGGCTCGTCCTGGTCGGTGACGGGCCGTCCGGGGCGGAGCTGCGGCGTACCGCGCCGCCCGGCGTGCTGTTCGCCGGGTTCAGCCGGGACGTGCGGCCGTGGCTCCACGCGGCCGACCTGGTCGTGCTGCCTTCACGCTGGGAGGGCATGGCGCTGGCCCCTCTCGAAGCCATGGCCTGCGGCACGCCCGTCCTGCTGACCGATGTCGCCGGGGCGAGGGAGAGCCTGCCTCCCTCTCATCTCCCGCACTGCCTGGTCCCGCCGCATGACCCACGGGCTCTCGCGGCGGCGCTCACCGCTCTGCTGGCCGACCCCGTCCTGCGCGCGGAGCTGAGCCGCACCGCGCGGCGGCACACCCGCACGGCCTTCGACGTGTCGAGGACGGCCGGGGCCGTTCTGCGCCTCTACCGGGAACTCGCCGCCCCGTCACGTCCCCTGACGTCCCGCCCCACGACGAGGAAGTGCACCGAGCGATGACGACGGAGAGTGCACCGGCCCACCGGCCCGCCCAGGCGACAGCGGTACGCCGTGCGGCGTCCGCGATCCGTCCCCCACGTGCCGGGAGCGGACGCGCGTCGTCGTCCCGGGCCGTCGCGGCCCGGCACAGGCGGACCGCGTCCCTGGGCCTGATGGCCGCCGACGGGCTGGGGCTGGTCCTGGCCCTGACCCTGGTGGCCGACGGGCCGTGGCCGGCGGGCGCCGTACTCCCGCAGGCGGCGGGCCAGTTGCTGCTGAACGCCTACCGCGGCCTGTACCGGACCGGACTGTCCCCGTCCGTCCTGGGGGAGCTGCCCGCCCTGTGCGGTCTGGCGGCGGTGCAGTGGTACGTCGCCGGCGAGGCCCTCGCGGCGTACGACCCCGCCTACGACCCCGGCTGGAGGGTCCTGGTCTGCGCGGTGGGTGCTCAGACCCTCCTGAGCTGCGGCGCCCGTGCCGGTGTGCACCGGCTGCGCCTGCGGTCGGCCGCCCGTAACCCGCAGTCCGCCCTGGTCGTGGGCGACGGTCCGCTCGCCGACCGGGTCACCGCCGTACTGCAGGAGCACACGGAGTACGGGCTGCGGCCGGTCGGCCGGGTGCGCGCCGGCGACGCTCCCGGGCCCCGGACCGCGTCGCCCGGCGGGTCCGCGCTGCCCGTGCTGGCGTCGGCGCAGGACGTCGGCCGGGCGGTCATCCAGAACACCGTGCGGCACGCCGTGTTCACGGTCCCGCCGGAGTCGGAACCGGAGGGATCCGCGCTCTTCGAGCTGTTCGTGGAGCACGGTTGCCGGGTGTGGCTGATCACCGACCGGGCGACCGCACTCCCCCACCCGGCCGCGCCCGGGACGGACCACCTGTGGGGCTTCGCCGCCCATACGCTGCACGACGGCCCGCACCGGCCCGCCGCCCACCGGGCCAAGCGCGCCATGGACGCGGTCCTGGCCACGGCCGCCCTGATCGCGGCGAGTCCCGTGATGGCCGTGTGCGCGCTCGCCGTACGGCTCTGCGACGGCCCGGGGGTCCTCTTCCGGCAGGAGCGCGTCGGACGGTACGGGCGGCTCTTCGTCCTGCTGAAGTTCCGGACCCTGCGCCCCGCCGACGCGCACGAGTCGGCCACCCGCTGGAACGTGTCGGAGGACCGGCGGATGAGCCGCGTGGGCAGGTTCCTGCGCCGTACCTCGCTGGACGAGCTGCCGCAGCTGTGGAACGTGCTGCGCGGCGACATGAGCCTGGTCGGCCCCCGGCCCGAACGCCCCTACTTCGTGAAGCAGTTCAGCCGCGTGCACCCCGGCTACCGGGCCCGGCACCGGATGCCGGTCGGTATCACGGGCCTCGCCCAGGTGCACGGACTGCGCGGTGACACCTCGATCGAGGACCGGGCCCGCTTCGACAACCGGTACATCGAGACGTGGTCCCTCTGGCAGGACGTGTGCGTCCTCGCGCGCACCGCGGGCTCCGTGTTCCGGCTCGGAGGCAGCTGAACAGTGACGCAGACCCTGACCGCCCGTCCTCCGGCCTCCACCCCCGCGTCGCCACCCGCCCCCGCCCCAGGGCCCCGTGCCGGACGGCCGTTCCCGCTCCGGTTCAGTCGGGGTGACTGGCCGTTGCTCCCCCTCCTCGCGACCGTGCTCCTCCTGGCCGTGCCGTCGGGCGACGGGGGCGCCGTGACCGTGTACGGCGTCCCCGCGGCGGACCTCCTCTCGGGCGTGGCGGTGCTCGTCTGCCTGGGCCGGTTGCTGTACCTGCGGGTACGTCCGCTGACGCCCGCTGCGGCGGGTGTGCTGGGCCTGCCGGCCGTGGGCCTGGCCGTCGCCACGGTCACCGCCGGTGATCCGGTGGCCGCGCTGCCGGGGTTCGTGCGCTACCTGCAGGTCTTCGTCCTCGTACCGGCCTGCGTCCTCCTCCTGGTCCGGGACGCCCGGGACTTCCGGATGATCACGGGCGCGCTCGTGCTGCTCGCGCTCGTACAGGGGGCCGTGGGCGTCCATCAGTACGCCACCGGCTCCGGTGCCTCCTACATGGGCGAGGACGTCCGCGCCGTGGGCACCTTCGGCGCCGGCGACGTGATGGGCATGGCCACGGTGGTGGGCTACGGGCTGCTCGCCGCAGCGGCCTGCGCGGCAGGTGCACCGGCGGGCCGGCCGCGCTGGCTGCGGCTCTGCGCCCTCACGGCCGCCGCCGCGCTGGCCGTCCCGCTCGCCCTGTCCTTCAGCCGGGGCTCCTGGATCGCGACGGCGGCGGGCGCCACCGCTGTGATCCTGCTGACGGGTCTCCGCCGGGCGGCAGGCACGCTGGCCGTGCTGGGCGCCGCCGGGGTGGTGCTCGTCGGTGGATTCGGGGTGGGCTCCGCCATGGTCTCCCAGCGGCTCACCAGCATCACCGAGGTGACCAGCGCCCCCGACCGGTCGGTCAACGACCGGTACGCCCTCTGGGCGGCCGCCGCGGGCATGTGGCGCGAGCACCCGGCCGCCGGGGTCGGGCTCAAGGGGTTCCCCGCGCACCGGGACGGACACGCGTCGATCGGCCTGTCCGCCGGCGGCGACACGGCGGGGGCGGGACAGGATTTCCGCAGGCAGCCGCTGCTGTCACCGCACAACATGTACCTGCTCGTCCTCAGCGAGCAGGGTCTCGTCGGTCTCACCGCGCTGCTGGGCTCCTGGGCTGCCCTGCTCGTGGGCGGGGTCCGGCGGCTGGTGCGCGCCCGGGCACGGGGTTCCGCGGCCGTCGACTGCGGGTCGGCAGCCGTCGGCCTGATGACCTGGCAGACCGTCGACTTCCTGTACGCGGACATCGGCGGCCCCTCCACCGTGGTCACCGGCATCGTGCTGGGCCTGGCCGCGTGGTGGGCGCTGGCCGTACCGGACCGGGCGGCTGCCACATGAGCGACACCACCACGGAAACGGCCGCCCCCACACCGGCCACCGGGGCGTCCACGGCCGGTGGCGGGCTCCGGCCCGGACGGTTCCTCGCCCGGGCGGCGGCCGGGGCCGCCGGGCTGACCGTCGTCGCGGCGGTGCTGGGACTCGTACGGGACCAGGCCGTCGCCCGGCTCTTCGGTGCCAGTCGTGCGAGCGACGCGTTCCTGATCGCGTGGACCGTACCGGAGATGGCGGCCACCCTGCTGATCGAGGACGGGATGGCCCTGCTGCTCGTACCCGCCTTCAGCCACGCGCTGGCCCTCCGCGCGGCCGGCGGGCACCGGGCGGACCCCGTCCGGAACCTCGTCGCCCGAACCCTGCCCCGGCTGTGCGCGGCACTCGCCTGCGCGGGGGCGCTGCTGGTGGCGGGCGCGCCCTGGGCCGTCGGGGTGCTGGCACCCGGCCTGGACGACCCGGCACTCGCCGTGGACTGCACGCGGCTGACGGCGGTCACGGTGTTCACCTTCGGCGTCACGGGGTACTTCAGCGCGGCACTGCGGGCGCACGGCCGTTTCCTGGCGCCGGCCGGTGTCTACATCGCGTACAACCTCGGCATCATCGCCACGACACTCGCGCTGCACGCCCGGTGGGGGGTGCGCGCCGCGGCGGCCGGAGTCGCGGTCGGCAGTGTGCTGATGATCCTGACCCAGCTGCCCACGTTCGCGGGGCTGGTGCTGCGCGGGCGGACATGGGTGCGGGGACGGCGGGCGGAGCGGGAGGCCCTCCCTGCGCTGCTCGGTGCGACGGTCCTCGCGCCCGTGGTGCTGTTCGTGGTGAGCCGTCAGTCCCAGGTCCTGGTCGAGCGGGTCCTCGCCTCGTCCCTGTCCGAGGGGGCGATCTCCCACCTGAACTACGCGCAGAAGGTCGCCCAGCTGCCGATGGTGCTGTCGATGATGATCTGCACGGTGACCTTCCCGGTCGTCGCCCGGGCCATGGCGGCCGGGGACGTGGAGGGGGCCCGCCGCCGGGTCGAACGCGACCTCGCGCTGGCCGGCACGATCGTGCTGCTGGGCACCTCGGTGGTGATCGGCTGCGCGCCCCGGATCGTGGAGGTCCTCTTCCAGCGCGGTGCCTTCGACGCCGCGGACACCGCGGCGACGGCCGGGGTGATGCGCGTCTACGCGCTCGGTCTGCTCGGCCACACGCTGGTCGGGGCGCTCTGCCGGCCGTACTTCTCGGCCGGCAGGCCCACCTGGTACCCGCTCCGCGCCATGGTCGCCGGGCTGGTGGTCACGGCCGGGGCGGGGCTGCTCCTGACCGGCCCGGCCGGTGTCGACGGCATCGCGGCGGCCAACGCCCTGGGCATCAGCACGACCGCGGTACTGATGCTCCGGGGGCTGGGGTCGCACGCCGTCGCGGTGCGGCCGGGGGCCGTGGCGCTCTCGCTCGGCAGGCCGGCCGTCGCGGCGGCGGTGGCCGCGTCCGCCGGCTGCCTGGCCGCCTCCTGGGTGCCCGGTGCGGTCGCCGGGCTGGCGGCCGGCTGCCTCCTGGTCCCGGCCGTCTTCCTTCTCGTCTCCCTCGCGCTCGGCGCACCCGAGGCCGTTCATCTGCTCACTCCCGTCCGACGGAGGTCCCCCCATGGCCGCTGACACGTCCGCACCCCCCGCCGGGGTCCGCACCTCCCGGTCCCGGCCGTGGATCCTCACCTACCACTCGGTGAGCGATCCGACGGACGATCCGTACGGCATCACCGTCTCGGCCGACCGCCTCGACGAGCAGCTCACCTGGCTGCGGCGGCGGGGTCTCGCCTGCGTGGGCGTCGCGGAGCTCCTGCGGGCGGACGCCGCCGGGCGGCGCGGCCTGGTCGGGCTCACCTTCGACGACGGCTACGCCGACTTCCTCGACGAGGCGCTGCCGGTCCTGCTCGGCCACGGGTGCACGGCGACGGTCTTCGTCCTCCCCGGCCGGCCGGGCGGCAGCAACGTCTGGGACCCTCTCGGCCCCCGCAGGCCCCTGCTCGGCGAGGAGGGCATCAGGGCCGTCGCCGACGCGGGCATGGAGGTCGGCTCGCACGGCATGCTGCACCGGGACCTGACAGGCCTGCCCGGGGACGCGCTGCGCGCCGAGACGCACGGCAGCCGCGAGGAGCTCCGCCGCATCACCGGGACCGTTCCGGCCGGCTTCTGCTACCCGTACGGCATCGCCGACCGGCGGGTGGTGCGGTCCGTGCGCGAGGCGGGGTACGCGTACGCGTGCGCCCTCGCTCCCGGCTCCCTGCTCGGGCCGCTCGCCCTGCCCCGTACCCACGTCAGCCACGCCGACCGGGGCGCCCGCCTCCGGGCGAAGGAGGTACGCCACCGGCTGCGCCACCGTGCCGCCGCCGTGCCCCGGCCCACCGGTGAGGGCCGGTGAAGGCCCTGCACGTCATCACCGGCCTCGGGGCCGGCGGGGCCGAGCAGCAGTTGCGCCTGCTGCTGCGCCACCTGCCGGTGCGCTGCGACGTGGTGACCCTCACCAACCCCGGTACGGTCGCCGACGGACTGCGCGCCGACGGCGTCAGCGTGCGCGACCTCGCGATGAACGGCAACCGTGACCTGACCGCCGTGCCCAGACTGGCCCGGCTGATCCGGCGCGGGGGGTACGACCTCGTGCACACCCATCTGTACCGGGCCTGCGTCTACGGCCGGGTCGCGGCACGGATCGCCGGGACGCCCGCCGTCGCGACGGAGCACTCGCTGGGCCGGGCGGAGATCGAGGGCCGGCCCCTCACCCGCGGCACCCGGGCCCTCTATCTGCGCACCGAGCGGTTCGGGGCGGCGACGGTGGCCGTCTCCCCCACCGTCGCGGGCCGGCTGCGCGACTGGGGGGTGCCGGCCGCGCGCATCCACACGGTGCCGAACGGGATCGACGCGGCCGCTTTCCGTTTCGACCCGGACCGGCGGCGCGCGACCCGGGCCGCCTTGCGCGTTCCCGGCGACGCCTTCGTGGTGGGGGGCGTGGGCCGGCTCGTGCCCGGCAAACGCTTCGACGTACTGGTCCGTGCCGTGGCCGCCCTCCCGGACGCCTGGCTGGTGCTCGCGGGGGACGGCCCGCAGGCCGGGCCGCTGCGCGAGTTCGCCGCCCGGCTGGGCGTGACGGGCCGGGTCCGTCTCCTCGGCGAGTGCGGCACCGGGGACGGGCCGTACGGCGTCCCCGGGCTGCTCTGCGCCATGGACGCCTTCGTCTCCACCTCCCGTGAGGAGTCCTTCGGGCTCGCGGTCGTCGAGGCCCTGGCCGCCGGCCTGCCCGTGGTCCACGGCCCCTGCCCCGCCGTGGACGACCTGCCGGCCGGGCAGGCACCCGGGACCGTCCGGATCGGGCGCCAGGAGTCCGGCGCCGGCCTCACCCGCGAACTGACGGCCGCGCTGCGCCACCTGACGGTGAGCCGTCCCCGCAGACTGCCACCGCCGCCGGCGGTGGACCACTACGCCATCACGTCCAGCAGCCGACGCCTCATGGACGTCTACGCACACGCCCTCGACTCCGCCCCCTCGACCGGGAGAACACACCCATGACCGAGTCGCCCGAGCAGAAGCCGGCCGCCCGCGGACGGTTCCGCGGGCTCCGCCGCGTATCCCTCCGGCCCCGTTGGTGGCCCCTGCCCGCCTGTGTCCTGCTCGGAGCGGCATGCGGGCTGGGCTACGGGCTGGCCGCCGAACCCGTGTACGCGTCCACCGGCTACGCCGTCGTGACCGCCGGCAAGGGCACCGATCCGGCGGCGGCCCTGGGGTACGCGCAGTCGTACGGCCGGCTGGCCACGAGTGACGCGACGCTCTCCTACGCGCGGGGGGCCGCCGGGGAGCCGGTCGGCGAACTGCGCACCCACGTACGGTCGGAGACCTCCCCCGACTCCCCCATGATCGCGGTGACCGGTACGTCGTCCGATCCGCGCCGGGCGGCGGACATCGCCAACGCGGTCACCGAGGCGATGGTGGTGAGCAGCGGGCACGTCGCCAAGGACACGGGGGTCAAGCTCATCAGGTTCTCCCACGCCGTGCCGCCGGCCGGTCCGGTGTCCCCGTCCGTTCCGCTCGGCACGGCCGTCGGCGCGAGCGCGGGCGGGCTGGCCGGCGGACTGCTCCTCCTCGTGCGCCCCCGACCGGGCCGCCGCGGCGCCGCGGCGCAGGTACCGGCCCCCGCGCAGGCCGGCCCGGCCGCCCGCGCCGAGGAACGGGAGCTCGTACGATGACCTCCGCCCGCCGCGGCCGGCTCACCGTCACCCTCTGCCGGGACACAGCGGAGTTCGCCGGGCTGGCCGGGGAGTGGGACGCCCTCCACCGCCGCTGCCCCACCTCCACCCCGTTCCAGAGCCATGCCTGGCTGCACTCGTGGTGGCTGTCCTACGGGACCCCGGGCAGACTGCGGGTCGTCCTGGCGCGTCGCGGGGAACGGCTGATCGGCGCGGCCGCCCTGATGCTCGTGCACCGCCCGATGCCGCTGCTGGTGCCCCTGGGCGGGGCGATCTCCGACTTCTTCGACATCCTGGTGGACGGGGAGGACGCGCGCGACGCCGTCGCCGCCCTGGAGCGCGGGCTGGACCGGGCCGCCGTGCACACGGTCATCGACCTGCGCGAGGTGCGGCCGGACGCCTCCGCCCAGCGGCTGTTCGCCCTCTGGTCCGGTGCCCGTGGCAGGCTCACCGACTCGGCCTGCATGGAGTTGCCCGCCGAGCCGATCGGCACCCTCATCGGCCGGATGCCGGGCTCGCGGGCGCAGCGGGCGCGGGCCAGGCTGCGCAAGGTCGACGCGCTGGGGATCGAGTGCCGGACGGCGCCCGAGCACCGAGTCGCGGACGCCATCGGCACGCTGCTGCGGCTCCACGAACTCCAGTGGCGGGGGCGAGGCGTGAACGCCGAGCACCTGCGGCCCCGCTTCTCCGCCCACCTGGTGCGCGCCACCCGCCGGATGGTGCGCGACGGCCAGGCCTCGGTCAGGGAGTTCCTGCTCGGCGGGGACGTGGTGGCCGCCGATCTGGCTCTCACCACCGGGCGGCTGACCGGCTGTTACCTGTACGGCGCCGATCCGGCGCTGCGGGAGAAGAAGGTCGAGGTGTCGTCCATGCTCCTGCGCGAGGTGGCCCGGCAGGCCGCGGACACCGGCCCCGGTGGCGTGCTGAGCCTGCTGCGCGGGTCGGAGCAGTACAAGAACCACTGGGAGCCCGTGCCGGTCGTCAACCAGCGGCTGCTGATGGCCCGTCCGGCCCTGGAGCCGCTGCTGCGGCTGCGCGAGTCCCAGGTGGCGGTGCGTGACCGGGCGGCGGAGACCGTCAGGACGAGGTTCCCCGCGGCGCGGGACCGGCACGGCCGGCTGGGAGCTCTTCCCGCGGCCGTGCTGCGGGGGATCGGCCGTCGGTGACGGCCGTGGTCACTCCGGTGGATCGACCGGGATGACGCAGGATCACTACTTTTGGACCGATCCGTTACCGTCTGTCGATTTTCGCGTTGTCAGAGCATGCCGGCCGCACCTCCCGCGGCCGGTCTCGACCCTCACAAGGAGAACTGAATGTCGCGCATCACGAAGGTGGCCGCTGTCGTGGCGGGTACCGGCGCCCTGCTCGCCGGCGGTGCCGGCCTGGCTTCCGCCGACGCCGGGGCGGGGGCCGTCGCCGCTCACTCCCCCGGTGTCCTCTCGGGCAACGCCGTCCAGGTGCCCGTGCACATCCCGGTCAACGTCTGCGGCAACACGGTGAACGTGATCGCCCTGCTCAACCCGGCGTTCGGCAACACCTGCGCCAACGTGTCGGAGACCCACGAGGACGAGGGCGACTACGCCTACGGCCACTGAGTCCCGTAACGGGTCCCGCCCACCGGGCCTCCCCTCTCCGCTGCGGCGCAGGGGGGAGGCCCCGCCCGTTCCCGGGCCCCTTCCGGTCCGACGGTGGCGCTCAGACGTACCGGTAGAGACGGCTGTGGTCCATGAGCTGTGAGGGTGCCACGTCCCAGGGCGGCATCGGCTCGTCGAGCGCGAAGACGCGGCCCCGCTGCGGGTCACCGTCGGGGAGCGCCCGGCCCGGCAGGTAGCGGGAGCGCGGGTGCGCCTCCTGCCAGCGCGTCCAGAGCAGGTCCAGGTACGCGTGGTGCAGCCAGAAGACGGGATCGTCGGGTGATGCGGCGCCGGCCATCGACCCGCCGATCCAGCGGTGCACCTGGTTGTGGTTGGCGACTCCGCGCGAGCCCCGGATCCCCCAGCCCTCCATCCTGTTGCGGAAGCCGGTGGTGCTGACGCTGTTCCAGGGGGCGGCGTCGTAGAGCGGGTCGGCGAGCGCGCGGTCCACCTCCGCCCTGCCCGGCAGGGTGACCGGCGCGGAGGGCCGGCCGAAGTTCCGCCGCAGGAAGCGGTCGTCGGTGAGGCCCCCGCCGATACGCCAGTTGCCCTGCCGGTAGGCGAAGGGGCCCGTCATGACCTGCCGATCGCCCGGCCGGCCGTTCCCGCCGAGGAAGTCGTCCGCCCAGAGGGAGGCGGCCGGGGTGTTGTCCCGCGTCCAGTCCCAATAGGGGATGGAAACGCCGGGATCGACGGCCCGCAACGCCTTCTCGAACTCCAGCAGGTACCTGCGGTGCCAGGGGAAGAAGGAGGGGGTCATGTGGGCGGGCCGTGGCCGGCTCTCGGCGTCGGTGACGTAGTACTGCCGGTGCAGCGTGACGAAGTCGTCGTAGCGTCCCGACCGCTTGAGCGCCAGGATCGCGTCGACGAGGCGCTTCTTCTCCGAACGTGTGAGGTTTTGCTGGTTCTTGCGGCTGTACACCCGTGCTCGCCCTTCGGTCAGATGGTGTGCGGGGAGGCTGCGGACAGCCGGGCGGTGCCGATCTCGTCGACCGCGGCCCTGGCCGTCTCGAGGAGCGTGGGGAAGGACTCGTAGTGGTTGACCACGCTGAGGTAGCTCCCGTCGGCGCGCCTCATGACGTGAAGTGGCCTGCCGTCGATGCGGACGTCGATGCCCGGGGCGGCCGCCACGGCGCCGGCCTCCCCGGGGTGCGGCGCACCGGCCGCCGCGACCACGGCGCCGGCCGTGCCCCGGATGTCGCGGCCCCGGTAGACCTCGGAGAAGCGTTCGGGGCCCACGAAGTTGCGTTCCGGGCGGGCGGGGGCTCCCGGGTTCCCGAGGAGTACGGGGGTGAGTGCGCCGCCCGTACCGGCGACGACGGCCGTGGTGAAGGCCGCGCGGAGCACCGCGCGGCGGGCCGGCCGGCGGCGGCCGGCTTCCTCGCCCCTACCGGTGGTCCGTTCCATATGTGTCCCTGCCTCTCGTCCGCTCTGCCGGATTTATTCCTTCTCGGGGTGGGCAACGAGACGGCGCGCGAACAGTTCTCGTCCCGCGCCTGGCGCGCGACCGTGGGAATGTGCCGGCCGCCGCGGCCGCGTCGCCCGCCCAGCCGCACGCGCCGGGCGAGCATGGACCGTCCGAACTCCTGGAGGTTGAGCTATGAACGCGCCGACACGGGTGCCCACGGGCCGCACGCGCGCCCCGGATGACATCGATCTGGCCGACCCCGCGTTCTGGCGGCTGCCCCGGCCCGAGCGGCTGGCCGCTTTCGCCCGGTTGCGGGAGCTGGACGCACCCGTCCGGTTCACCCCGCGCACGGGGTCGCGCACCCCGTTCCACGCGCTGGTCAGGTACGAGGACGTGAAGGCGGCCAGCCGGCAGCCGCAGGTCTTCGCCAGCGCTCCCGGCGTCACCACCCCGGAGCCGGCCCGCTGGGCCAAGGCCGTGTTCGGCAACTCGATGGTCAACATGGACGGCGCGGAACACGCCGGTCTGCGCAGGACCATCTCCCGGGCCTTCACCCCGCGGCTGCTCGCCGCCGCCGAGGAGAACATCGCCGCCGTCGCCGCACGGCTGGTGGACGAGGTGGTCGCCGAGCGCCCCGATGACTTCATGCGGTCGGCCGCCGCCCGTATGCCGTTCGAGGTCATCTGCGACCTGATGGGTATTCCGGAGCGTCACCGGGCGGGGATCGCCGGCCTGATCGACCACGCGTCGGAGTACGTCGGCGTGCAGCGCAGGGGGCTCGCCCGGCTGCGGGTGCCCGGGCGGGGCCTGCGGTCCCTGGCCCGCATGCAGCTGGTGATGGCGGGCATCGCCCGCGAGCGGCGCCGCGCCCCCGCGGACGACGTGATCTCGGCGCTCGTACGTGCGGACGTCGACGGGCGTGCCCTGTCCGCCCGCGGGCTCGGCGCGTTCTTCTCGCTCCTGCTCGTGGCGGGAGTGGAGACCACGCGGAACGCGATCGCCCACGGGATGGCCCTGCTGACCGCGCACCCCGGGCAGCGGGCCCTTCTGGCATCCGACTTCGAGCGGTACGCGGACGGGGCGGTCGACGAGATCGTCCGGCACTCGACCCCCATCATCCAGTTCCGCCGGACGGTCGTCGCCGAGCGGGCACTCGGCGGCCGGACCTTCCTGCCCGGCGAGAAGGTCGTCCTTCTGTACGCCTCCGCGAACCGGGACGGTTCGGTCTTCGCCGACCCCGACGTCTTCGACATCACCCGCTCCCCCAATCCGCATCTCGGTTACGGCGGGGGCGGACCGCACCACTGCCTGGGGGCGCATCTGGCCGGACTCGAGATGAAAGCGCTCTTCCGGGAACTTCTCTCACGGCCGGGCGATATTCGTGCGGTGGGAGAACCGCGTCTCGTGGATTCGAATTTCGACAACCGCGTCCGGTCTCTTTCTCTGGCCGTCGGTGATTCTCACCCGAATGGCGTGGAGTGATTCTCCGGCTCTCGCCAATGGTCTACTGACACGCGTTCGCGGGGCCCGTCGGCGCATGTTTCTCCTTATGGTCGTCAGGTCGGAGGCAGCCGTTATCGAAGGAGCAGCCGTGCCCGGAAAACGCCGTCTCAGAGACCTCGGCATCGGAACGGCCGCGCTCACCCTCCTCGTCGGCGGCATCGTCGTCGCGGAGCGGGACGGGCAGGACACCCAGGCCGGTAAGGGTGCCTCCCCCACTCCCTCGGCGGCGGGCGCGACCGCCGTCGGCGCCTACCTGGACTACGGGCCGAAGGGCGTGCGGCGCATGGCGGAGCTGTCGCGCTGGCTCGGCGGGACGGAACTGCGCGTCGGTCACACCTATCTGCCGGGCGACCTGTGGGAGAACATCGAGGGCCGTCCCGGTTTCCTCGCCTCCTGGGCCGCGTGGCGCCGTGCCGACGAGAGCCGGATGCTCGTCCTCAACACACCGATGATGGAGCGGAACGAGGAGCACCTCTCCGACGACGAGGTGCGCGGCCTGCTGAGCGAGGCCGCCGCCGGGGCGTTCGACGAGCACTTCCGCAAGCTGGCCGAGCGTCTGGTGCTGCTGGGTGTGCCGGACACGGTGATCGTGCTCGGCTGGGAGATGAACGGCACCACGTACAGCCACCGCTGCGGCCCGGACCCGGTCGCGTGGAGGACCTACTGGAACCGCATCGTCACCACGATGCGGTCCGTCCCCGGTCAGGGGTTCCGCTTCGACTTCGCGCCGAGCCGTGGCCGGGACGCCGTCCCCTGGACCGAGTGCTACCCCGGCGACGACGTCGTCGACATCATCGGTATGGACTCCTACGACCAGCCTCCCGCGAAGACGTTCGACGAGCAGGTGAACGAGCCGTACGGGCTCCAGAAGCAGGCCGACTTCGCGGCGGAGCACGGCAAGCCGCTCTCCTTCCCGGAGTGGGGGCTGTTCCGCAACGGGGACAATCCCGAGTACATGCGCCGCATGCTCGAATGGTTCGAGCGGCACCGGCCGGTGTACCAGACGATCACGGACTACTGCCCGCACGGTGTCTGGCAGTGCGCCGAGAACCCCGCGTCCTCGCGGGTGTTCCGCGAGATGCTGTCCCGGCAGCCGGGCACCGCCGATCCGGCCGGGCCCACGCCGGTGCCGAGCGAGTCGCCGAAGCCCGAGAAGCCCACACCGACCGTTCCCGCCCCGGACACCGGCGGGCGCGAGTGGTGCGTCAGCCTGCCGCTGACCGACTGGTTCGGCCAGTGGCTCCCCGACCGGGAGTTCTGCCTGCGCGACCAGCAGTGAACGACCGCCTGCGGGCAGCCGCCCGTGCGCGAGCGTTCCGCCCCGACCACCCGTGGAGGCCCCCGGGGCCCTGACACGGGCTCCGGCCACCGAAACGGGCGGTCGGGGACGACGGGGCCCGGCGGGGGACCCTCGTACGGCTCCGCGACGGCCGGCGGCGCGGAGCGGCCCGCGCCCGCGGCACCGGGCGGCTCCGTCGCGCGCGTCCTCGGCGTCGACGGGAGGACGGCCGCGCGGAGCGCCGCCGGGACGGGGACGCCGAGGACGGAACGCGACGGACCGGCCCCGGGGCCGGGGAATCCCCTCCTCCGCCGCCGGCACGGTCGTCGTCCACGGGCACGGACGGCCCGGGGCGGTGCGGGACTCGCCGGGGCCGGGCCGGGGAGCCACCAGGACGGCCCATAGGGTGGCCCCATGTCTGCTCCGCTGAGTACCGCCAGAACCCGCGCCGCCCTCCGCGCTTCGGCGCGTATATCGGGTGAGACGCTGCTCGTCCTCGCCCTGGCCGCGGTGGCCCTGTGGGTACTGGGCCGCATGTGGTCGGTCGTCTGGCCCCTCGTGATCGGGCTGCTGCTCACCACACTGACCTGGCCCCTGACGCGTTACCTGCGGCGGCACGGGTGGTCCCCCGCCCTCGCGGCCTCTGCCGTGACCGTGCTGTTCCTCCTGGTGACCGCAGGAGTGGTGGCGCTCATCGCCGTGCCGGTGGCCTCGCAGTCCGGCGAACTGGCCGACGGCGTGGTCGAGGGGATCCAGAGGCTGCGGGAATGGGCCTCCGGTCCGCCGCTGAACATCGGCGACGACCAGATCACCGGCGCCTTCGACTCCGCGACCGCCCGCGTCCAGGACAGTGCCGGCAGCCTGGTGACCACCGCCGTCTCGGGCGTGAGCACCGTGGTGGACGGTGTGGTCACGGCCGTCCTGGCGGTCTTCCTGATGTTCTTCTTCCTCAAGGACGGTCCCCGGTTCCTGCCGTGGCTCGGACGCCAGCTCCCCGGACGGCTCGCCACCGACGTCCCGACCGTGGCCGCGCGCGGCTGGGAGACCCTGGGCGAGTTCGTGCGTTCACAGGCGTACGTCGGCCTGCTCGACGCCGTGCTCATCGGCATCGGCCTGTGGATCGTGGGGGTGCCGCTGGTCCTTCCGCTGGCGGTGCTGACCTTCGTGGCCGCGTTCGTGCCGATCGTGGGTGCCCTGTTCGCGGGCTTCGTCGCGGTCCTCATCGCCCTGGTGTCCAACGGCCCGGCGGACGCCCTGATCGTGCTGGCGATCATCGTCGCGGTGCAGCAGCTCGAGGGGAACGTGTTCCAGCCGATGATCCAGAGCCGCGGGCTCGGCCTGCACGCCGCGGTGGTCCTGCTGGCCGTGACGCTGGGCGGCAGCCTGGCCGGGATCGTGGGCAGCCTGCTCGCCGTCCCCGTCGCCGCGCTGATCGGCGTGGTCTGGAACTACCTGCGCGAGCAGCTGGCCGAACCTCGTGAGGCGCAGCCCCGGGAGCCGGCCGGCACACCGTCCTGACGGATCCGCCGTCCCGCCGTGGGCGTTCCGGCAGTTCACCACCCCGTCCACAGCAGATGGTTGATCAGCAGGGCGACCACCGCGTGGGCGGCGAGCCAGCCCCTCCGGTCCCCGGCGGGCAGGAGCGCTGCGGCGGGCAGGAGCCAGACCGTGAAGGGCAACCAGATGCGTTCCGTCTCGGCCTTGCTCATGCCGGAGAGGTCGGCGACCAGGAGGGCCAGGAGGGCGGCCAGGACGAGGACCGCCAGCCGCTGCGCACCGGCGGCGGAGCCCCGGCCCACCGCGCGCAGGGCCGCGGGGGCGATGGCGCCCGCCCGGCGCAGTCCGGCCACGGTGCCGAGGCCCACGGCGAGGGTGGTGCACGCGAGGTTCGCCCAGATCCAGTAGGAGTACGGGCGGACCCCGCCCGCCCCCTGGTAGTAGCGTTCCACCAGCTGCCGGTACCCCTCCCACCAGTCGAAGCCCGCCAGGGTGAAGGCCGCGGGGGCCACCAGCGCGCCGAGGAGGAGGGCCGGGACCGGGCGGGCCGTCCGGGCGAGGACGAGGACCGCGAGCAGGGGTACGGCGATGAGCGTCAGACCGTAGCTGAGGTAGCAGGTCACCCCGAACAGCAGGCCGGAACCGAGCGCGGCGGCTGCCGGGAACCGTGTCCTGCGGGTCGCGGCGAGGGCCAGCAGGGCGACGGACCACGCCGCGACGGCGGCGAAGTAACCGTCGGCCGAGGTGCCGGTCCACACGGCGAGGGGGGCGAGGACGAGGAAGGGCGCGGCGCGGCGCGCGAGGCCTTCGTCCGTCAGCGCGCGCAGGGTGATCAGGACGGCGACCGCCGCGGACCCGCCGAGCACGATGCACCAGACACCTGCCCAGGCGCCGCCCGCCAGCCCGGCCCGGTCGAGGCCGACGAAGGTGAGCGTGGCGCCCGGCGGATGCCCGGCGACGTGGGTCGGCCAGTTGCCGGGCGGCCCGATGACGATGTGGTCGGTGAAGCCGCGCAGGGCGGCCCCGATGTCGTCGAAGCGGTCGATCGCGCGGAGGTACTCGTGCTCGGTGGTCAGCCTGCGCGCGATGCCCCGGTGCCAGCCGTCGGCCATCGCCAGGGAGAAGATCCAGGCGAGGGACGCCGCCCAGCCGGTGAGCAGCAGGCGCCGCCAGGGGAGCCGGTCGGCGAGCGCGGGCCCGTAGGCGATCACGGCGGCAGCCACGGCCACCGCGGCCGGGGTGCCGGGGCCGAGGTGCGGGTCCCAGGTGGCCAGGAGAGGAGGCCAGCGCACCCGCAGGCTGCCGTTCGCGTTCTCGATCATCCACCCGGCGAGAACGGCCACGGCCACGAGCAGGACGCCTCCCGCGGCGGCGGCCAGGTCCGGGCGCCGTCCCCGGGGGGCCATCGGTCGGCTGGGGGCCGCGGGACCGGACTGCCCGCCCGGTCGGGTGCGTTCGCTGCGCTGCTCCGTCGTCACGCGGGCACGCTACGCACACGGAAGGCGCGGCGGGCGGTGCGACGCAGGCGCGTCACACAACCGTCAGATCCGGCGATGTGGCACTCCGGACCGAGCGCCGTGACGGCCCTGCGGACGGGCCCGGTGCGGCGCTCGGGACCGGTTGGAGCGGCGCGGGTGCCGGCCTGCCCGTCCGGCCGGCTCCCGCGGGTGCGATTCCACCCCCATCGCGGGGCCGGAGCGCTACGAGCCGGCGAGCGGGAGGTCGCCCGACAGGTTCCTCGGCGACCGGCTGCCGATCACGGCGCCGCTCTTGGCCGCGTCGGCGCTCCGGCTCGTGGCGGGGTCCGAGCGGGCCCGGCGCAGGGCCACGAAGGGGCGGCCGTCCGCCTCCCACCGACCGGCGGGCCGCCAGCCGCTCGCCCGCGCGTACCGGAGCAGCGCGGGGGCGCCGACCCGGGCCCAGGGGAAGTGGCCGGGGGCCGGGCCGCGGCCGTCGTCGAGCTGGACCCGGACCCGCTCGTCGACGTCCTGCGGCGCGGTCTCGACCACGAGCAGGCCGCCCGGGGCCAGCAGGGCGGCGGTCCGGCGGAGCAGGGCCCTGGGGTCGCCGCCGATGCCGATGTTGCCGTCGATGAGCAGGGCGGTGCCCCAGCGGCCCTCTCCGGGCAGCGGTTCGAAGACGCTGCGGCGCAGCGCGGAACCGCCCGACCGCTGGGTGTGCTCGACGGCCGCCTGACTGACGTCGATGCCCAGGGCGCGGTGTCCGCGGGCGGCGAGTGCCGCGACGAGCCGGCCGGGGCCGCATCCTATGTCGATGACCGGTCCTTCGCAGCGGCGCAGGGCCGACAGATCCGCGGCGTCGGCACCCGCGCACCAGCGTTCGACGTCCAGCGGCAGCAACCGGCCGTCGGTGCGGCGCAGGAAGAGCGGGCCGCGGCCGTTGCGCAGCGCGTCGGCGTACGGGTCGCCGGTCCAGGAGGGGACGCCGGGGCCCGGGGGCGGGAGTGTCGTGCTCATCGGACCGCCTTTTGAGGGGTCAGCCGGGCCAAGGTCGCCGCGAACCGGCCGTACGGCGCCTCCGCCGCCACCTCGGCCGCGTCGAGCGCGGTGTCCACGTCGCGCAGCGGAGGGAGGTCGCGCACGGTGAGCCCGGCATCGGTCAGACGCGCCCTCTGGAGGCGGCCCGTCCGCGGGAGGGACATCGGGACACCGCGTACGAGAGCGGGGTCCGGCACAGCCATGCCGAGGGCCCAGAAGCCGCCGTCCTCGGCGGGTCCGAACCAGGCGCCGCCGTCCTCCCAGGCGCCCGGGGCGAGCGCGGGCGCCAGATGGGCGGCGGAGAGCTGAGGGGTGTCCATGCCGATGAGCAGAGCGGGGCCGGCGCAGGATCCGAGTGCCACCGCGATGCGTTCGTCGAGGGTGCCTTCGCACTGCGGACGCACCTCGATGCCCGGCGGCAGCCACGGTCCGGGCCGCCCGTCCAGGACGACGACGCGGCGCCGGGCGGGCAGGGTGAGCACGGTCCGCAGGGTGTCCTCGAGGGCGGCGGCGGCGATCTCGGCGGCCTCGTCCGGGCGGAAGGGCGGTGTGAGCCGGGTCTTGACCCGGCCGGGCACCGGTTCCTTGGCGATGACGAGCAGCGTCGTCGGCCCGGTGGCCGGGGCGCCGCTCACCGGGCGGCCCGCGACGGGGCGGTGCCCGCCGGCCGCTGCGGCGGCTGCCGCAGCACGGCCCGCATGTCGCGCACCGCGTGCCAGGTGCCCCGCCAGGTGCCGGTGACCTTGGATTTCCCGGTACGCGGGCGGTACGGCACATCGGTCTCGGTGACGCGCAGTCCGGCGTCGGAGGCGCGGACCACCATCTGCAGCGGGTATCCGCTGCGGCGGTCGGTGAGGTCCAGGGCGAGCAGCATGTCCCGGCGCGCGGCCCGCATCGGCCCGAGGTCGTGCAGCCGCAGGCCGGTGCGGGCGCGGAGCATCCGGGCGAGGGCGATGTTGCCCGCGCGGGCGTGCGGCGGCCAGGCACCGCGGCCCTCGGGGCGGCGGCGGCCGAGGAGCAGGTCGCTCTCCCCCGCCGCGACACGGCGGACGAGGCCGGGCAGCAGAGCCGGGTCGAGGGAGCCGTCGCAGTCGCAGAAACAGACGTACTCCGTCTCGGCGGCGAGCAGTCCCGCGTGGCAGGCGGCGCCGAAACCGCGCCGCGGTTCGTGCACCACGGTCGCCCCGAGCGAGCGCGCGAGCTCCGCCGACCCGTCGGTGGAGCCGTTGTCGACGACGATGGCACGCCAGCCGTCCGGGACGCGGGCCAGCACCTGGGGCAGGGCGGCTGCCTCGTCGAGACAGGGCAGGACGACGTCGGCGTGGACGGGGACATGGGGAACAGCCGGTGAGAAGTCGGTCACACGGTTCACCCTACGGAGCACAAACGGGCATTTCGGGCTTCAGGTTCTTACGAAACATGGACGTCGGCCGGGTGGCGGCCCACCGCCGCTCCGCCCCGCCGTGCGAGGTGCCACAGTGTCCGCATGCAGAACATTCCGGTCCCGCCGGGCCCCGAGCCGCGCCCCGGTCCGGGTGACGGCGTGCCGCAGGGACGCATCCTCCTCGTGGACGACGACCCGACGGTCGCGGAGGTGGCCACCGGGTACCTGGAGCGTGCCGGCTACGCCGTCGACCGGGCGGACGACGGTCCCGGGGCCCTGGCGCGGTTCGCCGGCCGGCGGCCGGACCTGGTGGTGCTCGACCTGATGCTGCCGGGCATGGACGGCTTCGAGGTCTGCCGCCGGATGCGCGCGTACGGACCGGTGCCGGTCATCATGCTGACGGCGCGGGGCGACGAGGACGACCGCATCCTCGGTCTGGAGACGGGCGCGGACGACTACGTCACCAAACCGTTCAGCCCGCGTGAACTCGTGCTGCGCGTCGGTTCCGTCCTGCGCCGCGGCCGGGACAGGGCGCAGCACTCCCCCGCCGTGCTGAGCGGCGCCGGACTGGTCCTCGACCCGGTGGCCCGCCGGGCGACCCGGGAGGGACGTGAACTCGATCTGACGCTGCGCGAGTTCGACCTGCTGGCATTCTTCCTGGCCCATCCGGGACAGGCCTTCGGCCGCGAGGAGCTGATGCGGGAGGTGTGGGGCTGGGACTTCGGGGACCTGTCGACGGTGACCGTCCACGTACGCCGCCTGCGCGGCAAGGTCGAGGCGGACCCGGCGCGCCCCGGCCTCATCCGGACGGTGTGGGGGGTGGGCTACCGCCTGGACCTGCCCGACGTCACCACGGGGAGCTGACCGCCGTGTCCGACACCCTGCTCATCGCTCTCCTGGCGTTCCTCGGAGCCGCCGCCGCCGGAGTGCTCGGTGCTCTCGCCCTGCGGCTGCTGCGGCACCGCTCCCTCGTCGTGTCGGTGGCGGTCGTCGCCGCGGTGGCCGTGACGGCCATGCTGGCGGGGACCCTGACCGTGGCCTGGGCGATGTTCCTCTCGCCGCACGACCTGTCCGTCGTGACGACCGTGGTGGCCATGGCCGCCGTGGTGTCCCTCGTGACCGCGCTGGTTCTGGGCCGGTGGGTGGCCGCCGGGAGCCGGGACCTGGCGGCGGCGGCCCGTTCCTTCGGTGACGGCGGCACGTTCGCGGCCCCCGAGGGCCAGGTGGCCGCCGAACTGGCGACGCTGACAAGGGAACTGGCGGCCACCAGCGCCAAGCTCGAGGGCTCCCGGGAACGGGAGCGCGCGCTGGAGGCGTCCCGCCGCGAGCTCGTCGCCTGGATCTCGCACGACCTGCGGACCCCGCTGACGGGGCTGCGCGCGATGTCCGAGGCGCTGGAGGACGGGATGGCCGCCGACGCCGGCCGCTACCTGCGGCAGATCCGTACCGAGGTGGAGCGGATGAACGACATGGTGGGCGATCTCTTCGAGCTCTCGCGGATCCACGCGGGCTCGCTCACCCTGGCCCCCACCCGGATCTCGGTCGAGGACCTGGTCGGGGACGCCCTGGCCGGTGCGCACCCGCTCGCCCGCGCACACGGGGTCCGGCTCGTCGGCGACCGGATCGACGCGGTGCCCGTCGAGGTCGACGGCAAGGAGATGAGCCGGGTCCTGGGCAATCTGCTGATCAACGCGATCCGCCGCACGCCCGCCGACGGTACGGTCGCGGTGGCCGCGCAGCGCTCGCAGGGCGGCGTCGTGCTCTCGGTGACCGACGGCTGCGGCGGGATCCCCGAGGAGGACCTCACCCGGGTGTTCGACACGGGATGGCGGGGCAGCCATGCGCGTACTCCCCCGGCGGGCGCGGGCCTCGGGCTCGCCATCGTCCGGGGGATCGTCGAGGCCCACGCGGGCACGGCGGGCGTACGGAACGTGACGGGCGGCTGCTGCTTCGAGGTCACCCTTCCCGCGGCGCGCGGCTGAGGGCGGCGCACGGCGGCGTCCTCCTTCCCGCGGCGCGCGGCCGAGGGCGGCCCGGCCCGTCACCCCGTCCCCCTCAAGGGGGCGGCCGCGAACTCCCGCATCCCCGCGGCGAACTCCGTCTCGGGCTTCCAGCCGAGCTCCTCGCGCAGCCGGCGCGAGTCCGCCGTCACGTGCCGGACGTCTCCGAGGCGGTACTCGCCGGTGATCACCGGCGCCGGGCCGCCGTGCGCCGCGGACAGGGCCCGGGCCATCTCGCCGATCGTGTGCGGTCGGCCGCTCCCGGTGTTGTACGCGTCGAACGTGCCGGGCCGCCGCTCCCGCACGGCGGCCAGGGCGACGGCGTTGGCCGCCGCCACGTCCCGAACGTGCACGAAGTCCCGCCGCTGGCCGCCGTCCTCGAAGACACGGGGGGCCTCGCCCCGCGCCAGCGCGGAGCGGAAGAACGACGCCACTCCCGCGTACGGGGTGTCGCGCGGCATCCCGGGGCCGTACACGTTGTGGTAGCGCAGGGCCACGGCCCGGCCGCCCGTCGCGCGGGCCCAGGCCGATGCGAGGTGTTCCTGGGCGAGTTTGGTGGCCGCGTACACGTTACGGGGGTCGGTGCCGGCCTGCTCGGTGACCAGACCGGGCAGCAGTTCCGCACCGCAGGCGGGGCAGCGCGGCTCGAACCGGCCGGCGTCCAGATCGGCCACCGCCCTGGGCCCGGGGCGGACCGGACCGTGCCGGGGGCAGTCGTACCTGCCCTCGCCGTAGACCACCATGGAGCCGGCCAGCACCAGGTCCCGGACCCCGGCCGCCGCCATCGCGGCGAGCAGGACCGCGGTGCCCAGGTCGTTGCAGCCGACGTACTCCGGGGCGTCGGCGAAGTCCTTCCCCAGGCCGACCATCGCCGCCTGGTGGCACACGGCGTCGATCCCGGACAGCGCCGCGGCCACCGCCTCCCTGTCGCGTACGTCCGCGACGACGGTCCGCACCCCGGGGAACGCGCCGGGCCGTGATCCGCCGTGGGCCGAGGTGAGCAGGGCGTCGAGGACCACCGCCTCGTGCCCGCGGGCGGTGAGGGCCCGGACGATGTGGGACCCGATGAACCCGGCTCCGCCGGTGACCAGTACGCGCATGGCCGCCACGCTAGGCCGACGGCGGCGGCCCCGGCCGGTGCGGCACGCTCACGTCACCGGAGCGTAAGGGGTGAGCTCCCGGGCCGTGCGCGGCCGGACGCGCTCCCCTGTGCCCTGGCGCGTCACTTCGGGAGGCGGATAATGGCCGCATGGGTCCTGTCGCGTTCCGACCCCGTACGATCCGCCGGCGGATCGGCACCGGCCTGTTCAGCCGTGTGGCCGGTCCGGGTGGTCCCGCCGCGCGGGAGCGCATCCACCAGGCCCCGGGGCCGCGCTGGTTCGGCCCGGACCGGCCGATCCGCCGGGTGCACGGGGACGCGTCCATGTTCATCGGTGGACTGCGGGCCCTGCTCCTGCAGTCCCTGCACCCGCTGGCCATGGCGGCGGTGGCGGCCCATTCCGGCTACCGGAGCGACCCGTGGGGCCGGCTCCAGCGGACGAGCACGTTCCTCGCGGTGACCACCTTCGGCACGGCGGCGGACGCCGAGGAGGTGGTGCGGCGGGTGCGGAGCGTGCACGAGCGGGTGGAGGGTGTCACCTCGGCCGGCGAGCGGTACCACGCCTCCGACCCGCATCTGCTCGCCTGGGTCCACGCGACCGAGACCGACAGTTTCCTGCGGGCCCACCAGCGCTTCGGGCGGCAGCCTCTCGACGGCCCGGGCTGTGACGGGTACATAGCCGACACGGCGCGCGTGGCGCGCGCCCTGGGGGTGGCGGACCCGCCCAGGAACCGGGCGGAACTCGCCGCGTGCATCGCGTCCTACCGGCCGGAGTTGCGCGCGACCCCGCAGGCGCGGGAGGCCGCGCGCTTCCTGCTCATCCGGCCGCCGCTTCCCGCGTTCGCCTGGGCCCCCTACACCGTGCTGGCCGCCAACGCGGTCGCCATGCTGCCCTCCTGGGCCCGCAAGCCGCTGCGCCTGCCTCTGCTCCCCCGCTTCGAGAGCCACTGCGTGCGGCCGACCGGGCAGGTCCTCACCCGGTCCATCCGCTGGGCGATGAGTCCTCCGCCGGCGCCGGACCGGCCGCGGGACGCCTGAATCCGCCTCATGTCCGGGGCACTGCCCGCCGGCCGGTCCACCCGGCGCGGATGCCGTGCCCGGCGAGCGGGCCTACGGTCAGGCCGGCGTCACGGAGGCCGTCGACCAGCCCGGGGAGCATCTCCAGCGTCGCCCGCCAGCACCCGGGCGCCGCCACCCGGTCGGTGTCGTGCAGCAGGACGGTGCCGCCGCCGCGCACGTCGCGGCGTACGGTGGCCAGCACGGAGGCGCCGGTGGCGTCGGCGGTCCAGTCGCGCCCCCACGCGGACCACAGGACCGGCCGCAGCCCCACCCGCAGCGCCGCGGCCCATCGGCCGGCCGTCAGGATGCCGTACGGCGGCCGGTACCACAGCGGGGCGGCGCCCGCCGTCCCGCGCACCGCCTCGGCCGCCCGCGCGAGTTCGCGCGTGTCCCGGGCGCACGACGAGAACCAGGGCCGGCTGTGCGTCCATCCGTGCACCGCGAGTTCGTGGCCCCGGCCCACGATCTCGCGGCCGGTCTCCGGGTACCTCACCAGACTCTCGCCGAGTACGAAGAAGGTGGCGTAGGCGCCCGCCCGTTCCAGTGCGTCGAGGAAGAGCGGGGTGGAGCACGGGTCGGGGCCGTCGTCGAAGGTCAGGGCGACGTGATCACCGCGCCCGAGGCCGGCGAGAGCGGGGAAGAGCGTCCTGCGCACGGCGGGAAGCCAGGTACCGGCGGGGAGCACCTGGGCGCCGAGTGCCGTCGCCGCGAGGGCCAGCGGAGGCCGGGCGGCGGACGGGAGGACCGGACGACGGGCGCTCATCCGGCCGTTCCTCCGGGTCCGGCCGGCCTTTTGTGCGCCCGGCGCCGCTTCGGGCCGACGGCCGCGTCGAAGGAACCGGAGCCGGGGAGGGACTGGGCGAGGAACGCGGTACCGACCGCGACGAGGAACGCTCCGAACGCCCCGGTCAGGAGGTTGAGTCCCAGGGGGATCCGCTCGCCGAAGAGCGCCCATCCCAGGCCGACACTGACCAGGGCGTCCCCCAGCGTGAGAGCGGGCTGGGAGGCGGCCAGCGTCCCGGCGCCCAGCGTGCTCTGCAGCAGCAGGAAACTCAGCAGCCCGACGGCGGCCGCCGCGTACAGGTAGCCGTTCGCGAACACGGCCACGAAGCCGTCCCCGACCCGCCCGGTGACCTCCTTGACGAGAGCGGCCGTACAGGAGAAGCAGACGGCCGTGGCGCAGCCCAGCACCGCGGCACGCGCGGCGCCGTGGAGCGTACGGGCGACCAGGAGGAGGGCCGACACGGTGGCGGCGAGCAGCGCCGACACCGGGAGCCAGCCCGTCGCCTCCCCCGTCTCCTGCCCTCCGGACGGGCTGACGGCCAGCAGGAAGAGGGCCAGGCCCACGGCGAGTGCCAGGAAGGACAGCCAGGTCCTGGGCTCCGGGCGGCGGTGGAACACGACGCTGCCCACGACCAGGGTGAACAGCAGTTCGCTGGCGAGCAGGGGCTGGACCACCGACAGTCTGCCGAACGCGAGGGCGCCGGCCTGGAACACGGCGGACAGCACCAGCGCGGCGGCCCCCGCGATCCAGAACGGGCGGCGCAGCAGTCCGGCCCACCGGCCACCCACCCGCCTCACCCGGGAACCCGTGGGCTCCGGTGCCCGGTCGGCCCACTCCACCGCGGCCCGGCGCTGCAGGACGGACGCCGCGGCGTTGGCGCAGGCCGAGAGGAGCGCCAGGACCACGGTGACGACGTTCATCCTTATCCGAACCGCTCGGCGAGCCGCCGGTAGAGGGCGGGCGCGATGCCGTGCACCCGTCCGGGCAGCCGCAGCCAGCCGGGGACGAACACGTCCTCGCGCCTGTGGAGCAGTGCGTTCCATACCGCGTCGGCGACCCGTTCGGCCGGAACGGGGCGGGGCCACGAACGGGTGTACGGAGTGCCGCGGCGTTCGAAGAAGGGGGTGGTGACGACGCCGGGGACCACGTGCAGGACGCGTACCCCGGTACCGGCCAGTTCGAGGCGCAGGGCGTCCGCGAGGACGGCGACCGCGGCCTTCGCGGCGGAGTAGACGGCCTCGTCCCGGACCCCGAGCGTGCCGGCGACCGATCCGACCAGGACGAGCTGTCCCCTGTTCCGGGCCAGCATGTGGGGCAGGACGAGGCGCACCAGATGGACGACGGAGACCAGGTCCACCGCGAGTACCTCGTCCGCGGCCGTCGCGGGCATCGTGTGCAGGGGCCCGGCCCAGCCGACCCCGGCACCCGCCACGAGCAGATCGATGTGCCCCGCGGCGTCCAGAGCGTCCCGTACCAGCCCTTCGGCGCCCTGCGGGGCGGACAGGTCCGCGAGAAGAGCCCGGCCGGAGGTGTGCGCGGCCACCTCCCGCAGGCGCCCGGGATCCCGTCCGCCGACCAGGAGCTCCCAGCCGCCCTCGGCGGCGATCCGCCGTGAGATGGCGGCTCCGATGCCGGAGGAGGCGCCGGTCACCAGGGCGACGCGCTTCGCCGCCACGCGGGGGTCGGAGCGGCCAGGAGCGGCCGGCCGGCGGTGACCCGTGCCGGGAAGGGCTCGCCCCATGTGCGGCTTCCTCTCTCAGCGCGTCTCGCCAGGTGCACGGCACAGCATCAGTAATAGGTCATACCATGACGAGAAATGACAAAACGTACGGCGATCGTCGCACACCATCTGGAGGGTCCGCATGGCCGGACGTTTCCTCGTCCTCAGCGCGAGCATGGGCGCCGGCCACGACGCGGTGGCGTCGGAGCTGATACGCCGCCTCCGGGCCGCGGGTGACAGCGCCCTCCTGATCGACGTACTCGACCTGCTGCCACCGGGTGTCGGGCCGGGGCTGCGCGGCTTCTACCGGAACGCCGTCCGCCACGCGCCGGCACTGTACGCGGGCCTGTACGCCGCCTTCTTCCGTACCGGCGGCGGACCGCGCCCCGGCAGTACCCCGCTGGCCGCACTCGCCGAGAAGAGACTGCTCGGTCTTGTGGAAGGGGAGCGGCCGGACGCGGTGGTCCCGGTGTTCCACCTCGCCGCGCAGCTCACGGGGCGGCTGCGCGGGCGAGGGGCACTGGGCGTCCCGAGCGGCGTCCTCGTCACCGACTTCGCCGTCCACCGCCAGTGGCTCCATCCGGGCAACGACCTCTACCTGTGCCTCACGCGGAGGACCGCGGACGAGGTGCACCGGATGGTGGGGCTGCCCTCCGTGGCCTGCGGTCCGCTGGTACCGGAGTGCTTCCTCGGACCCGCGCCGGGCGCCGGGAGGTGGTCACGGCGCCTCGGCGACGACGTGCCCACGGTGCTGATCTCGGCGGGGGCGTGGGGCGCGGGTACGCACTTCTCGCGCACGGCACGGTTGGTGGCCGCCGCCGGGTACCGGGCCGTCGTGCTCTGCGGCAGGAACGAGGCGCTGCGCCGCAGCCTCTCGCGGACACCGGGGGTACTGGCCACGGGGTGGGTGCAGGACATGCCGGGCCTGATGGCCGCCTCCCGGGTCCTCGTGGACAACGCGGCCGGCCAGACGGCGCTGGAGGCCCTGGCCGCGGGACTCCCGGTCGTGGGCTACCGGCCGATCCCGGGCCACGGCGTGCAGGGCGTCCGCCTGATGGCCGAGCACGGTCTCGCCCGTCATGCGCGCGATCCATGGGCACTGGTCCGCTCGCTGGACGCCCTGAGCGCGCCGGGTCCACGGCGGGAGGCCCGGGTCGCCGCGGGAAAGGCCCTGTTCACCGGCCACCCCGGCGCCGTCCCGACCTTGGAGGAACTGGCTGCCACCGCACGGTGAGCCTCTGTCATCCGAATGCCCCGTGAGGACGCACGCCGAACGGGTACCCCACCGGCATGAAAGCCCTCGTGATCGACCGTACGCACACGTCGTCACCGGCCCCGAAGGGGTTCACCGCCGGCCCGCCGGGCGCGCCGCCGCGGTGACGCGGCCACCCCGTCCGCCGTCACGGCGGACGGGGAGCCAGGCCTTTTGGCCCCGTTTTTACCTGGGGTGACGGTTTCTCATCTGCGGGCGTGGTGAGGCGAGTGGACGTCGCCGCGTCGGCCCGACGGAGCACCCGGGCGCCCGCATCGTGGGGGTCCCGGGCCCGCACTCGCGGTGAAGTCAGGAAAGGAGCGGGACCATGCACACGGAGTCGGCAGCGGATCCGGCCGGGCGGCGGGAACCCCCGGGGCCCGGGACGGCCGTGGACGCCGCCGCCCTGGAGAGGGCGCTGCGCGACCGGGTCCGCGGGGAGGTGCGGTTCGACGCGGGCAGCCGCGGGGCCTACGCGACGGACGGTTCGAACTACCGGCAGGTCCCGATCGGCGTCGTCGTGCCGCACGACCTCGAGGCGGGCGCCGAAGCGGTCGCCGTCTGTGCGCGGTTCGGTGCGCCGGTGCTCTCCCGCGGCGGCGGGACCAGCCTGGCCGGCCAGTGCACCAACAGCGCGGTCGTGATCGACTGGTCGAAGTACTGCCACCACCTGCTCTCGGTCGACGCCGACGCGAGGACCTGCGTCGTCGAGCCGGGCATCGTGCTCGACGAGCTCAACCGGCAGCTGGCCGGGCAGGGACTGAAGTTCGGGCCGAAGCCGTCCACCCACAGCCACTGCACGCTGGGCGGGATGATCGGCAACAACTCGTGCGGTGCTTCGGCCCAGGCGTACGGGAAGACCGTCGACAACGTGCGGCGCCTGGAGATCCTCACCTACGACGGACTGCGCTGCTGGGTCGGCCCCACCTCGGACGAGGAGTTCGAGGCGGTGGTCGCCGAGGGCGGCCGCCGGGCCGCACTGTACGAGGGACTGCGGGGCGTCACCGACCGGTATCTGGCCGACATCCGCCGCGGTTACCCGGACATCCCTCGCCGGGTGTCCGGCTACAACCTCGACTCACTGCTCCCGGAGAAGGGCTTCGACCTGGCCCGTGCCCTGGTGGGCAGCGAGAGCACCCTGGTCACCGTCCTGCGCGCCGAACTGGAGCTGGTGCCGGTCCCCGCGTACGAGGCCATGGTCGTCCTGGGGTACCCGGACATCTGCGCCGCGGCCGACGACGTACCGGCACTGCTGGAGCACAGCAGCCCCGAGATGCTGGAGGCCCTGGACGGGCGCATGGCGCAGCTGATGCGGGAGGAGCACTCCCACCTCGACTCCCTCGACCGGTTCCCCGCGGGTGACAGCTGGCTGCTGGTGCAGTTCAGCGGCGGCACCCGGGAGGAGGCCGACGCCCAGGCCCGCGACCTGCTGCGCGCGCTGGGCCGGGGTGAGGACGACCCGTCCGTCGCCTTCTCCGACGATCCGCGGCGCGAGCGGAAGCTGCTGAGCGCCCGCGAGGCCGGCCTCGGCGTCACCGCCCGGCCGCCGGACGGACGGGAGACCTGGGAGGGGTGGGAGGACTCCGCGGTGCCTCCGGAGCGGCTCGGAGACTACCTTCGCGACCTGAAGGACCTCTTCGCGGAGTTCGGATACGACCACCCCTCGCTGTACGGCCACTTCGGCCAGGGCTGCGTGCACACCCGGATCCCCTTCGGCCTGAAGACCGCCGACGGGGTCGCGTCGTTCCGCGCCTTCGTCGAGCGCGCGGCGGACCTCGTCCACTCGTACGGCGGCTCGCTGTCCGGCGAGCACGGGGACGGTCAGGCGCGGGGCGAGCTGCTGACGCGGATGTTCGGGGAGCGGCTCGTGGAGGCGTTCGGTGAGGTCAAGGCGCTGTTCGACCCGGACAACCGGATGAATCCCGGAAAGGTGGTCCTGCCCGGGCGGGTGGACGAGAACCTCCGGCTGGGGCCGCGGTGGCGGCCCGCCGCCCATGACACGCACTTCGGCTATCCGGACGACGGTCATTCGTTCACCCGGGCGGTCATGCGGTGCGTGGGCATCGGCAACTGCCGCAGTCACGAGGGCGGCGTGATGTGCCCGTCCTACCGGGCGACCGGTGAGGAGGAACACTCCACGCGCGGCCGGTCCCGGCTGCTCTTCGAGATGCTGGGCGGGCACCGCGACTCCGCCGTCACCGACGGCTGGCGCTCGGAGGCGGTCAAGGACGCGCTGGATCTGTGCCTGGCCTGCAAGGGCTGCAAGTCCGACTGCCCCACCGGGGTCGACATGGCCACGTACAAGGCGGAGTTCCTCTCCCACCACTACGAGGGACGTCTGCGCCCGGCCGCGCACTACGCGCTGGGGTGGCTCCCCCTGTGGGCCCGTGCCTCGCGCCTCGCCCCCCGCCTGACCAACGCGGCCCTGCACACGCCCGGCGTGGCTCCGCTCGCCAAACGCCTCGCCGGGGTCGCGGCGGAGCGGGACGCGCCGGTGCTCGCCGAGGAGTCGTTCGTGCAGTGGTGGGCGAGGCGCGGGACGCCCGTACCCGATCCGCAGGGCCCCCGGACGGTGGTGCTGTGGCCGGACACGTTCAGCAACTACTTCCATCCCGGCATCGCGAAGGCGGCCGTCCGGGTCCTGGAGGACGCGGGCTTCCAGGTGGCGGTTCCGGACCGGGCCGTGTGCTGCTCGCTGACGCTGATCTCCACGGGCCAGCTGGCCACCGCGAAGCGGGTCCTGTCCCGGACGGTGGAGGCGCTGCGGCCCTGGATCGAGGCGGGCACCCCCGTGGTCGGTCTCGAACCCTCGTGCACGGCGGTGTTCCGCGCGGACGCCCCGGAACTGATGCCGGAGAACCAGGACGTGCAGAGGCTCGCCCGGCAGGTCCGCACCTTCTCCGAGCTGCTGGTCGACGACGCCCCCGGGGACTGGCGGCCGCCCTCGCTCGCCCGCACCGCCACCGTGCAGACCCACTGCCACCAGCACGCCGTCATGAAGTTCGACGCGGACCGGGAACTGATGCGCCGCGCCGGCATCGACGCCGAGGTGCTGGACGAGGGCTGCTGCGGGCTCGCCGGCAACTTCGGCTTCGAACGCGGGCACCACGACCTCTCCATGAAGATCGCCGAGCAGGGTGTCCTGCCCGCCGTGCGGGACGCTTCCCCCGCGGCGCTGATCCTCGCCGACGGTTTCAGCTGCCGCACCCAGATCGAGCAGGGCGGCACCGGACGGCGTGCCGTGCACCTGGCCGAGGCGCTCGCACTCGGCTTCGGCGTCGCGCCCGCCGACCATCCGGAGAAGGCGGCCGAACGTCCCCTCCTCCCCCGGCGCGGGGTCCGGCGCGCCACCGCCGCCGTGCTGCTGGCCGCCGCCCTGCTCGCGGCAGCGGCCGCCCGGGCCCGGTGGCGCTGCCCGGCCCGCGTCCGCACCCACGGCCGCTGACCCCCGGGCCGCCTCCACCGACCACACCACCTCCGCCCCGAGAAAGGCAGATCGCGTGTCCATCAAGGTGTCCGACTTCATCCTGCAGCGGCTGCGCGAATGGGACGTCGACCACGTCTTCGCGTACGCCGGGGACGGCATCAACGGCCTCCTGGCCGCGTGGGGCCGTGCCGACGACAACCCCCGCTTCGTCCAGGCACGCCACGAGGAGATGGCCGCCTTCGAAGCGGTGGGGTACGCCAAGTTCTCCGGCAAGGTCGGGGTGTGCGCCGCCACCTCGGGGCCGGGCGCCATCCACCTGCTCAACGGTCTCTACGACGCGAAGCTGGACCACGTGCCGGTGGTGGCGATCGTCGGGCAGACCAACCGCAGCGCCATGGGCGGTTCCTACCAGCAGGAGGTCGACCTGCTGAGCCTGTACAAGGACGTCGCCTCCGAGTTCTGCGAGATGGTGACCGTCCCCGAGCAGTTGCCCAACGTCATCGACCGGGCCATGCGGACCGCGTACGCCAAGCGCACGGTGACGGCCGTCGTGATCCCCGCCGACGTGCAGGAGCTGGACTACTCCCCGCCGACCCACGCGTTCAAGATGGTCCCCTCCAGCCTCGGCCTGGCGAAGTACGCGCCCGTCCCCGCGCCGGACGAGATCGCCCGCGCCGCCGAGGTGCTCAACGCCGGGGAGAAGGTGGCGGTCCTGATCGGGCAGGGTGCGACCGGTGCCCGGGCGGAGGTCGAGCAGCTCGCGGAACTGCTGGGCGCGGGCGTCGCCAAGGCCCTGCTCGGCAAGGACGCGCTACCCGACGACCTGCCGTACGTCACCGGTTCCATCGGGCTGCTCGGTACCCGGCCGTCCTACGAGCTGATGCAGGACTGCGACACGCTCCTGGTCATCGGTTCGAGTTTCCCGTACACCCAGTTCCTGCCCGAGCTGGACCAGGCGCGGGCGGTACAGATCGACATCGACCCGTTCATGGTCGGGTTGCGCTACCCCTTCGAGGTGAACCTGGTCGGGGATGCCAAGGAGACGCTGAAGGCGCTGCTGCCCCGGCTGAAGCGCAAGAAGCACGGTGCCTGGCGCAAGAAGATCGAGAAGGACACCGCCCGCTGGTGGAAGGTCATGCAGCGGCGTGCCGCGGTCGAGGCCGACCCCGTCAACCCGGAGTACGTCGTGCACGCCCTGGACGCGCTGCTGCCGGACGACGTCATCCTGGCCGCCGACTCCGGATCGGCCGCCAACTGGTACGCCCGGCACCTGCGGCTGCGCGGGCAGATGCGCGGATCGCTCTCGGGCACGCTGGCCACCATGGGCCCGGGGGTGCCCTATGCGATCGGGGCGAAGTTCGCCCACCCGGACCGCCCGGCGATCGCCCTCGTCGGGGACGGCGCGATGCAGATGAACGGGATGGCGGAGCTGATCACGGCGGCCAAGTACTGGCCCTCGTGGGGCGATCCCCGGCTGATCGTGGCGGTGCTGAACAACCAGGACCTCAACCAGGTCACCTGGGAGATGCGCGCGATGTCGGGTGCCCCGCAGTTCCTGCCCTCCCAGTCGATCCCGGACGTGCCCTACGCGGACTTCGCACGGTCGATCGGGCTCGACGGGGTCCGGGTGGAGAAGCCCGGGGAGGTGGAGGCGGCCTGGCACCGTGGCCTGGGCGCCGACCGCCCGTTCGTCATCGACTTCCGTACCGACCCGGCCGTCCCCCCGATCCCGCCGCACGCCAGCCTCGACCAGATCGAGGCGGCCGCCACCGCCATCCTCAAGGGGGACAGCGACCGGGAAGCGGTGGTCCGCCAGGGGCTGAAGGCGAAGGTCCAGGAGATGCTGCCCGGCCACCGGCACCGGACCGAGGGGCCGGGTGCCGGTGGCGGGGAAGACAAGGGCGGGAGGTGACGGCTCGTACGGGCGGTGGCACCGGCCCCGTCGTGGAGGAGGTCGGTGCGGCGGCGTACACCGTCCCCACCGGCGCGCCGGAGGCCGACGGCACCCTCGCGTGGAAGGCGACGACGCTCGTGGTGGTGCGGGTGCGCTCCGGCTCGACGACGGGGCTCGGCTACACCTACGGGGCCGCGCCCACCACAGGGGTGGTCGACGCGCTCCTCGCGCCGCGCGTGCGGGGCCGGTGCGCCTGGGACGTGCCCGCGGCCAACGAGGCGATGGCCCGGGCGGTGCGCAACGCGGGCCGGCCCGGTCTGGTCGCCGGTGCCCTCTCCGCCGTCGACCTGGCGCTGTGGGACCTCAAGGCCAGGCTGCTGGACCTGCCGCTGGCCGCTCTCCTGGGGGCGAGCCGCAGCGAGGTGCCGGTCTACGGCAGCGGCGGGTTCACGACGTATGACGAAGCGGCCCAGGACCGTCAGTTGCGCACCTGGGCCGAGGACCAGGGCATCCCCCGGGTCAAGATCAAGATCGGTGAGTCCTGGGGTGCGGCGGAGGACCGCGACCGGGAGCGCGTCGCCCGGGCGCGGCGCAGCGTCGGCGACCGTACGGAGCTGTACGTCGACGCCAACGGCGCCTACGGGCCCAAGCAGGCCGTCCGGATGGCCCGCCACCTCGACGCCCACGGGGTGACCTGGTTCGAGGAGCCGGTCTCCTCGGACGACCTGGCGGGGCTGGCCGCGGTCCGGGCCGCCGTGGCGACGGACGTGGCGGCCGGGGAGTACGGCTACTCCCTGCCCTACTTCCATCACATGCTGGCGGCCGGGGCCGTGGACTGCCTCCAGGCCGATGTGACGCGCTGCGGCGGCATCACCGTATGGCTGCGCGCCGCCGCACTGGCCGAGGCGGCGGGGATCGGGATCTCGGGGCACTGCGCCCCGCACGTCCACGCCCATGTGGCCGCGTCCGTGCCCAACCTCCGTCACCTCGAGTGGTTCCACGACCACGTGCGGATCGAACGGATGCTGTTCGACGGCGTCCTCGATCCGCAGGGCGGAAGCGTCCGGCCCACGGCGGCGGGTACCGCCGGGCACGGCCTGACACTGCGCCGGGGGGACGCGGAAGCGTACCGCGTGGCATGAGGACGAGGGAGAAGGGGAGAGCATGGTGAGCGGCAGACACCCCACCGGGCCGCCGGCGCCGATGCCGATGCCGCAGAGTCTGCGGGACTACGCGCTGATCGCCGACGGCGAGCGCGGCGCGCTGATCGGACCGCACGGCGACGTCTCCTGGATGTGCGCCCCCCGCTGGGACTCCGACGCCGTCTTCTCCGGACTCATCGGCGGCGCCGGCCACTTCACCGTCGCTCCGGTGGGGCGCTACGTCTGGGGCGGCTACTACGAGAGCGGCTCCCTCATCTGGCGTAGCCGCTGGATCACCGAGGGGGGCGTCGTCGAGTGCCGCGAGGCGCTCGCCTTCCCTGGCGACACCCACCGAGCCGTACTGCTGCGCCGGGTCATCGCCGTGGAGGGGGCCGCACACGTCTCCGCGCGTCTGGAGCCCGCCCCGGGTTTCGGGGCCGAGGGGCCCGGCCGGCTGCGCCGCGAGAACGGGGACTGGGTGTCGCGGAGCGGCTCCCTGCACCTGCGCCTGGGCGGGGCCGGCGCCGCCCGTCCGGTCCGCGGCGGTCGCCGGACGACGGCTCTGGCCATGGACCTGCGCCTGGAGGCCGGGGACCACCACGACCTGGTGCTGGAGCTCTCCGACCGGCCCCTGCCGGCGAGGCCGGAGGCCGGGCACCTGTGGAGCGCGACGGCGGCGGCGTGGGCCCGGGCGGTGCCCGGCCTCGACATCACCCTGGCCCCCGAGGACGCCCGGCACTCCTACACCGTGCTGCGCGGACTCACCGCGGCCACCGGTGGCATGGTGGGGGCCGCCACCACGAGCCTCCCCGAACGTGCGGAGGCGGGGCGCAACTACGACTACCGGTACGTGTGGATCCGCGACCAGTGCTACGCGGGGCAGGCCGTCGCCGCCGCCGGGGACCACGCGCTGCTCGACGCCGCGGTGCGCTTCGTGTCGGAGCGCCTGCACGAGGACGGGGCCCGTATGGCGCCCGCGTACACCGTCACCGGCGGCCCGGTCCCCGACCAGCGGACACTGGGTCTGCCCGGCTACCCGGGCGGTTACGACCGGGTCGGCAACTGGGTCAACCGCCAGTTCCAGCTCGACGCCTTCGGTGAGGCGCTCCTGCTCTTCGCCGCCGCCCACGCACGGGGACGACTGGACGCCGACGGGTGGCGGGCCGTGGACATCGCGGCCGGTGCCGTGGCCCTGCGCGGCGACGAGCCGGACGCCGGCATCTGGGAACTGGACGACCGGCGGTGGACCCACAGCCGGCTCATCTGCGCGGCGGGGCTGCGCGCCGTGGCCGGCGCGACCTCCTCACCGGGCAGGGCCGCGCGGTGGGCCGCCCTCGCCGACTCCCTGATCGCGCGGACGGCCGCCACGTGTCTGCACCCCACCGGACGCTGGCAGCGCTCCCCCGGCGATCCGGGGCTCGACGCCTCGCTGCTCCTGCCACCGCTGCGCGGCGCCCTGCCGGCCGGGGATCCGCGGACGGTCGCGACCCTGCGTGCCTACACGGCCGAGCTGACCCGCGATCACTTCGCCTACCGCTTCCGGCACGACGGGCGTCCGCTGGAGGAGGCGGAGGGAGCGTTCCTGCTGTGCGGGTACGTGATGGCCCAGGCCGAGCACCAGCAGGGGCACCAGGAGGAAGCCCTGCGCTGGTTCGAACGCAACCGCTCGGCCTGCGGACCGCCCGGACTGTTCGCGGAGGAGTACGACATCACCCAGCGCCAGCTGCGGGGCAACCTGCCCCAGGCGTTCGTCCACGCGCTGCTGCTGGAGACCGCCACCCGGCTGACCGCACCGCCGGGACAGCCCCGAGGAGAGAAGTGAGCATGCCACAGACTGTCGTCATCACCGGTGCCAGCGCGGGCATCGGCCGGGCCGCCGCCCGGGCATTCGCCGCGCGTGGAGCGAACGTGGCGCTGCTCGCCCGGGGGCGGGCGGGGCTCGAGGCGGCGGCGCGCGAGGTCGAGGCGGCCGGCGGGCGGGCCCTGCCGATCCCCACGGACGTCGCGGACCCGGCGCAGGTGGAGGCCGCAGCCGAGGCCGCCGAGGCGGAGTTCGGCAGGCTGGACGTCTGGGTCAACACCGCGTTCAGTTCGGTCTTCGCCCGGTTCACCGACATCACCCCGGCGGAGTACGTCCGCACGACGGAGGTGACCTATCTCGGCTTCGTGAACGGCACCCGGGCCGCCCTCAGCCGCATGCTGCCGCAGGACCACGGCGTCATCGTGCAGGTCGGGTCCGCGCTCGGGGACCGCTCCATCCCCCTGCAGTCCGCCTACTGCGGGGCCAAGCACGCCATCAACGGCTTCACCTCGTCGGTGCGCACGGAACTCATGCACGAGGGCAGCGAGGTACAGCTCACCGTCGTGCAGATGCCGGCCGTCAACACGCCGCAGTTCTCCTGGGTCCTGTCCCGCCTCCCCAGGAAGCCCCAGCCGGTGGCGCCGATCTACCAGCCGGAGGTCGCGGCCCGGGCCGTCGTCCGGGCCGCCGACCACCCGCGGCGCAAGCAGTACTACGTCGGCGCGAGCACCGCCGTCACGGTCCTCGCCGACAAGATCGCGCCCGGGCTCCTCGACCGCTACCTGGCCAGGACCGGATTCCGTTCCCAGCAGACCGACGAGCCCGACTCCCCGGACCGCCCCCACAACCTCTGGCAGCCGCTGGACGACACGGACGGGCACGACCACGGCGCCCACGGCTCCTTCGACGACCGGTCCCACCGGCACGCTCCCGAGCTGGTCCTCTCGTTCCACCCGCGGTGGACGGCCGCCGTCGGCTCCGCCGCACTGGCGGGGGCCGCCGCTCTGCTGACGCGGCGCCGCCGCGCCCGCAGGTAGCGGCGGGTCACACGAACGCGCGGGACACGGCGCCGCGCCGCGCGGGCATTACCCGGGAGGTGGGGGAGCCCTCGGACAGACTGGGGCGGGGGAAGCGGACGGAGACCCAGGCGGATGCTGATGTCGAAGCGCAAGGCCCGGCTGAAGGACAGGGCGGGGCGGGCGGCGGCGAGGGGCGCGCAGGACCTCGACGCCCGTCTGCCGCTGAGCGAGGTGGCGCGCTCGGGGCTGCGCAAGGCCTTTCCCGACCACTGGTCCTTCCTGCTGGGCGAGCTCGCGCTCTACAGCTTCGTCGTCCTGCTGCTGACCGGTGTGTACCTGACGTTCTTCTTCCAGCCGTCCCTGGCGGAGTCGGTCTACCAGGGCTCCTACGGACCGCTGCGGGGCGTGCGCGTCTCACAGGCGTACGCCTCCACCCTGCGGATCAGCTTCGACGTGCGCGGCGGTCTGCTGGTCCGTCAGATCCATCACTGGGCCGCCCTCCTCTTCGTCGCGTCCATCGGCGTCCACATGCTGCGCGTCTTCTTCACCGGCGCCTTCCGCCGTCCGCGCGAGGTCAACTGGACGGTGGGGGTGACCATGTTCCTGCTGGCCCTCCTCGAAGGTTTCGCCGGCTACTCGCTCCCCGACGACCTGCTGTCGGGGACCGGGCTGCGCACGGCCCAGGGCATCATGCTGTCGGTGCCCGTCGCCGGCACCTACCTCAGTTTTTTCGTCTTCGGCGGCGAGTTCCCCGGCGAGGACATCGTGGCCCGGCTCTATCCGGTGCACATCCTGCTCGTCCCCGGTCTCCTGCTGGCGCTGGTCTCGCTGCACCTGCTGCTCGTCGTCCACCTCAAGCACACGCAGTGGTCGGCGCCGGGCAGGACCGCCCGCAACGTGGTGGGCAAGCCCCTGTTCCCCCAGTACGCCGCCAAGTCGGCCGGGCTGTTCTTCCTCGTGTTCGGCGTGCTCGCCCTCATGGGCGCCGTCGCCCAGATCAACCCGATCTGGGACTACGGTCCCTACCGCACCGACCAGGTGTCCTCGGGCTCCCAGCCCGACTGGTACGTCGGCTTCCTGGAGGGCGCGCTGCGGCTGATGCCGGGCGTCGAGACGCGGCTGTGGGGGCACACCCTCATGTGGAATCCCCTGGTGCCGGGCGTCCTCCTGCCGGGGCTGCTCTTCCTGATCCTGTACGCCTATCCCTTCTTCGAACGCTGGATCACCGGGGACACGGGCGAGAAACACCTCTGCGACCGTCCGCGGAACCGTCCCGTGCGCACGGCCCTCGGCGTGGCGGCCCTCTCGTGCTACACGGTGCTGCTCGTCGCCGGCGCACAGGACATCCTCGCGTTCGTCTCCGAGGTGCCGGTGCACACCCTGACCTGGATCCTGCGGGTCGCCGTGTTCGCGGTGCCCGTCGCCGCGTTCCTGCTCACCCACCGGCTCTGCCTGGCGCTGCGCGCGCACGAACGGGAACTGGTCGCGGAGGGCGAACCCTCGGGCCTGGTGCGCCAGTCGGTGCAGGGCGGCTTCGAGCCGGGGCACGCCCGGCTGCCGGCGGACCGGCGGTACGTGATCCTGGCCCAGGAGACGCCGCGTCCCCGGCAGCCGGACACCCCTGCGGACAGCGGTGCCCGGAAGCACGCCGTGGAGCGGGTGCGGACCTCACTCAGCCGCTGGTACTACCGGGACACCACCGACCTTCCGGCCACCGCCGGCGAGCGCCGGAGCATCGCGTCGGCCCTCGAAGGACCGGAGCGCGGGCACACGTCCGGCGCGGAGTGAAGGCTCCGGGGCGGCCTCGGCCGGAAAGGGCCGGACTCCGCCCCGCCGGGCGTGGGCCGGGCTGACCTGCGCAGCCGCCCCGAACCGTGGCGGTCACAGCCCGGGCGCGGGGCTCCCGGCGGCCAGCATGTCCTCGATGAGGTCGGCGGCGCGTGGGGTACCGCCCTCGGCCCGGGCGGCGGCCCGCAGACGCTCCGACCGGGCGACGCGCTCCGGGTCGGCGAGCAGGCCGTCCAGCGCGGCGCGAAGGGTCTCGACGGTGGCGTCCGCGGTGTCGACGCGGCGTGCGACGCCGAGTTCCACGAGCTTGTCGGCGTTCATGAACTGCTCCGCTCCCTGCGGGACGGCGATCATGGGAACGCCTGCCAGGAGTCCTTCACCGCAGCCGCCCATACCGGCGTGGGTGACGAAGGCGTCGCTCTTCTCCAGGATCGCCCGCTGCGGGACCCAGGAGTGCACCTCGACGCCGGGCGGGAGGGCGCCGAGCTCCGCGGGGTCGGTGTACCGGCCGATCTGGAGGACCACGTGCCAGCCGGGCAGGTCACCGAAGGCGGCGACGCACCGTCGGTAGAACTCCGGTTGACGTGTGTAAGCGGAGCCCAGCGAGATCAGCAGCACCCGTTCCGCGCCTTCCGGGCGCGTCCAGCCGTCCGTGTCCGTGCGGTCGTCGTAGCAGGGGCCGACGAAGGTCACCCTGTCGGTGTCGACCCGGTCGGCGTTCGGCTGCATCGCCCGGGGGATCAGGGCGAGGGCCCGGGCGGGCGGCCCTGAGAAGGCGTCCACGTCCGTGGTGGCCGCCCCGCACTCCAGCAGCCACCGCGCGAACCGCTCCCGGTAGGCGTCGGCGCCCGGCAGCTTCCGCAGGTGGGCAGCGACGTCCTCCTCGTAGCCGTCCCAGCCGACGAACGTCGGGGACAGCTGGAGGAGCGGACGGCCCTGCGCCTCGGCGAGGGCGCGCGCGGCATAGGCGCCGATGTCGTAGAGGTACAGGTCGGCAGGATCGTCGTCGTAGAAGGCGCGCAGGTGCGGGAGCACCTGGACGGCGTCGTCGAGGAAGAGGCCCGCCGCGGCGATGGGGTCGGCCGGCCAGTCGTTGTCGGCGAAGGGCAGCGTGGAGGCGCAGGGCACCAGTTCCGCGCCGGCGGACTCGATCCGGTCGGCCACGTACGGGTCGTTGGCGTAGGTGACCCGGTGCCCCCGGGCCACCAGCTCCCGGACGATCGCGAGGCTGGGCAGGACGTGGCTGACGAGGGGGACGCCGACCATCGCGATGTGGGCGCGGGGACGGGACATGGGCGATCACTCGTTTCTGGCGTGGAACGGAGGTGGGCGGTGCGAGGAGGCCGGGGCCTCAGGGCAGAACTGCCTGGGCGGCAGCCTCTTCGAGCTCGGCGACGGTCCCGGACATGATCGTGCGGACGTGTGCGGTGATCAGCTCCACGGGCCAGTCCCACCACGCCACGGCGAGGAGCCGGGCGACGTCGGCGGGGTCGTGACGGGTACGGATGAGGCGGGCCGGGTTGCCGCCGACGACGCCGTAGTCGGGGACGTCGGCGGTGACCACGGCACCGGCGGCGACGATCGCGCCGTGGCCGATCCGCACGCCGGGCATGACCATGGCTCCGTGCCCGAACCAGACGTCGTTGCCGACGACGGTGTCGCCCCGGCCCGGCAGGCCGGTGATCAGGTCGACGTGCTCGGCCCAGGAGCCGCCCATGATGGGGAAGGGAAAGGTGGAGGGGCCGTCCATACGGTGGTTGGCGCCGTTCATGATGAACCGCGTGCCGGTACCCAGCGCGCAGTACTTGCCGATGACAAGCCGCTCGGGCCCGTAGTGGTACAGCACGTTACGGGTCTCGAACGCGGTGGGGTCGTCCGGATCGTCGTAGTACGAGTAGCCGCCCACCTGGATCAGCGGGGACTTCACCAGTGGCTTGAGCAGCACGACGCGCGGGTGCCCGGGCATCGGGTGGAGCACGGCGGGGTCGGGGAGGACGGGCGGCATCGGGAGGGCGGTTCCTCTCGGGGAAGGCGGGGGCCATTACTGCGACAGCTGTTGCGTTAAGATGCTGACACAGTCCAGGCACGACGATCAACCGGATAACGGATCCCCGATGACAGACCCTCCGGCCCTCACGCAGGGCCGCCGCCGCCCGGGCGGTCGCACCGCCCACGTCCGCGCCCGGGTCCTCGACGCGGTGCGCGCCGAACTCTCCGAGAGCGGTCACGAAGGCCTCACGATCGAAGGGGTCGCGACCCGTGCGGGAGTGCACCGGACGACGGTCTACCGGCGCTGGCGCGATGTCGGCGGCCTGCTCGTCGACCTCGTCGAGGCCGCCGGCGAGATCGACTGGCAGCCCCCGGACACCGGCTCCCTGCGCGGTGATCTGACGGCCCTCAACGAACAGATCCAGGAGTCCCTGGTCGTGAAGCCGTCCTTCGCCCTCGCCCTGATGGCCGCCGCGTTCCACTCCGAACAGGCGGCGCGGGCCCAGACGGGGCTGTGGGCCGACCGGTACGCCCAGTGCGAGATCCTCGTGGAGCGCGCCGTCGGACGCGGTGAACTCCCCGCGGGGCACACGGACGCCCGGAGCCTGCTGGTCGCCGCCACGGCGCCGCTCTACCACGAGCTGGTACTCCTGCGCACCGATCCCGATCCCCGGCTCCCGGAGCGGGCCGCGGCGGCGGCAGCGGTCGCGGCTGCCGCGGGCGCCTTCACGACCCGCCGCGCAGAGAGCGGGTGAGCGGGCGTGAACAGGAGCAGCGGCAGGTCGCTCGCCGGACCGGATCACGTGCGTACGGGTCCGGCACCGGAGCCGGACGGGCCGGCCCGGACCCCCGCTACTCCGGGTGGCCGAGGTTCTGGAAGACGAACCCGAAGACGCCGGGGAGCAGGACGCCCACACCGATGAGCGTCAGCCACAGGCCCTCGACCACTCCGAGGCCGGTCAGCGCGCATCCGGCGGCGGCGACCACGGGGAAGTAGCTCCGGGCGGGGAAGAAGGCGCTCCGGCCGCCGACGGACCGCACCTCCGCTCCCCCGCGGTCCTCCGGCCGCCGCCCGTCCCGCCTGTACTGCCGCCACAGGAAGACGGCGATGAGCCCGGACATGAGGAAGGACACGAGGAGGGCCGCGATGCCGGCCGGCTCCTGGGCGAACACGGCGTAGAGGGATCCGGTCACGCCGAAGAACACCGCGGTGCCCGTGAAGAGCCAGGCCTCTGTTCTCATGAGGGCACCTCCGGGTGGTGAAGGTCGAAGGCCGGGGACTCGGAGCGGACCCGCGGAAGCGCGTGGAAGTTGTGCCGGGGCGGAGGGCAGCTGGTCGCCCACTCCAGTGAGCGCCCCCAGCCCCAGGGGTCGTCGACGGTCACCTTCTCGCCGTACCTGGCCGTCTTCCACACGTTGTAGAGGAAGGGGAGGGTGGACAGGCCGAGCAGGAAGGCCCCGATCGAGGAGAGGGTGTTGAGGACCGTGAATCCGTCGGCCGCCAGGTAGTCGGCGTAGCGGCGCGGCATCCCCTGCTCGCCGAGCCAGTGCTGGACGAGGAAGGTGAGCTGGAACCCCGTGAACAGCACCCAGAAGTGGATCCTGCCGAGCCGTTCGTCCAGCATGCGCCCGGTGAACTTCGGCCACCAGAAGTAGAAGCCGGCGAAGGTGGCGAACACGATGGTGCCGAAGAGCACGTAGTGCAGGTGGGCGACGACGAAGTAACTGTCCGTCAGGTGGAAGTCGAGCGGTGGGGATGCCACCAGCACACCGGTCAGGCCCCCCAGGAGGAAGGTCACGAGGAACCCGACCGACCACAGCATGGGCGTCTCGAAGGAGAGCGACCCTCTCCACATGGTGCCGATCCAGTTGAAGAACTTCACCCCGGTGGGTACCGCGATCAGGAAGGACATCAGGGAGAAGAAGGGCAGCAGGACGGCGCCCGTGGCGAACATGTGGTGGGCCCACACCGTGGCGGAGAGCCCGGTGATCGCGATCGTGGCGCCCACCAGGGAGACGTAGCCGAAGATCGGTTTCCGGCTGAAGACGGGAATGATCTCGGTGATCACCCCGAAGAAGGGCAGGGCGACGATGTAGACCTCGGGGTGGCCGAAGAACCAGAAGAGGTGCTGCCACAGCAGTGCGCCGCCGTTGGCCGCGTCGAAGATGTGCGCGCCGAACTTCCGGTCCGCCTCCAGGGCCAGCAGGGCCGCGGTGAGGACCGGGAAGGCCAGGAGCGCGAGGATCGACGTGAACAGGACGTTCCAGGTGAAGATCGGCATGCGGAACAGGGTCATGCCGGGCGCGCGCAGGCAGACGACGGTGGTGATGAAGTTGACGGATCCGAGGATCGTGCTCAGTCCGGCCACCACCAGGCCCATCACCCAGAGGTCGGCGCCGCTGCCCGGCGAGAACCGGGAGCCGTTCAGCGGCGCGTAGGCGAACCAGCCGAAGGGCGCCGCCCCGTCGGCCGTCAGGAAGCCGGCGACGACCATCAGGCCGCCGAAGAGGTAGACCCAGTAGGTGAAGGCGTTCAGCCTCGGGAAGGCCACGTCCGGCGCCCCGATCTGAAGGGGCATCACCGCGTTGGCGAACCCCGTGAAGGTGGGGGTCGCGAACAGCAGCATCATGATCGTTCCGTGCACGGTGAACAGCTCGTTGTACTGCTGGTTCGACATGACCTGCAGGCCGGGCCGGGCGAGCTCGGCCCGCATCAGCATCGCCAGCACTCCGGCGAAGAGGAAGAAGACGAAGGAGGTGACGAGGTACATGTACCCGATCACCTTGTGGTCCGTGGTCGACAGCCAGCGCAGCACCGTGGCGCCCTGGCCCGTGCGACGGGTGGTGCCGTGATCCGGAGGTGCCTCCTGGGCCGCGTCCCGCACCGCTGTCATACGCCCTCCGCACCTCTGGAACCGCCGAACCCGACCGCCGCAACTCTTCCACTGCGAGCCGCACTCGCTCCCGTACGCGTGCGGCGTGCCGGGAATGAATGCCGGGACGGCCCCGCCCCGGCTCCCCGCGAGCGGCCTCCTGACGGCCCGTAGAATCACTCGCCGGCGACCGAGGAGACGTATGGACGGGCAGCAGACGGCAGTGGACCGGGCGCGGGCCTCCTGGCTCAACCCGCCCCTGGACGCGGTCGACGACGGTGACGGCCTCGAGGTGACCGCCCGGGGGCGGAGCGACTTCTGGCGCACCACGAGTTACGGCTTCGTGCGTGACGACGGGCACGCCCTGCTCACCGGCTTCCCTTCCGGGACCGCCGTCGAGGTCACCTTCCTCGCACGCTTCGAGGAGCTGTACGACCAGGCCGGGGTCATGGTGCGGGTGGACGAACGCACCTGGATCAAGGCGGGCGTCGAGATGTCCGACGGCGTTCCGCACCTCGGCGCCGTCGTCACCCGCGGGGTGTCCGACTGGTCCCTCTCACCCGTCCCGGAGTGGGCCGGGCGCCACGTCACCGTACGGGTGAGCCGTTCGGGTGACGCCGTCACGGTCCGGGCCCGGTGCGACGACCTGCCGTGGCGCCTGGTGCGCCTGGCACCCCTGGACCCGGACGCGGCCGCCTTCGCCGGTCCGTTCTGCTGCTCTCCGCAGCGCGAGGGGCTGCGTGTGCGCTTCACCGGCTTCACGAGCGGGCCCGCGGACACCGCTCTGCACCCGCAGTAGGCCGGGGCCGGTCGCCTGCGGGTGCGGACCGGCACAGCAGCGGGCCGGTCGCCGATTCAGGAGCCGTCCGTGCCCGGCGCCCCGGGCAGCGGCTGCTGGGCCCAGATGGTCTTGCCGGTGCCGCTGTACCGGGTGCCCCAGCGTTCGGTGACACTCGCCACCAGCAGAAGGCCCCGGCCGCCCTCGTCGAACATCCGGGCTCGACGCAGGTGCGGGGCCGTACTGCTGCCGTCCGACACCTCACAGACGAGTGACATGTCGCGGATGAGGCGCAGGGTGATGGGCGGCCCGCCGTGGCGGATGGCGTTGGTGACCAGTTCGCTGACGACGAGTTCGGTGGTCAGGACGGCGTCGTCCAGGCCCCACGTCTCGAGTTGGGCGGCGGCGTGCTTCCTCGCGTCCACGACGACGGCCGGGTCGGCGGCCAGGTCCCAGGAGGCGTAGTTCTCCTCGCCGAGCCGGCGGGTGCGGGCCAGCACGAAGGCGACGTCGTCCTCCGGCCGCTCGGCCACCAGGGTGCTCATCACGGTGTCGCAGGTGCGTTCGAGGGAGGTCTCGGGCCGCGCGAGCAGGCGGCAGAGTTCGGCGAGGGACGCGTCGGCGTCCCGGCCCGGCACCGCCACCAGGCCGTCGGTGTAGAGGGCGAGCCGGCTGCCTTCCGGCAGGTCGAACCTGGCCGCCTCGAAAGAGACCCCCCCGACCCCGAGGGGCGGCCCGGGGGGCAGCCGCAGTTTCTCGGGCCTCTCGTGCGGGCGGACGAGGACCGGCTCGGGATGGCCGGCCCTGGCCATCGTGCAGCGGCCGGTGATCGGGTCGTACACCGCGTACAGGCAGGTCGCGCCGGCGACCGGGGCCGTGCCGGCCGCCCCCGACTCCTCCTCGTGGTCGAGTTTCATCACCAGGTCGTCGAGCTGGGTCAGCAGTTCCTCCGGGGCGAGGTCGACCTCGGCGAGGGCGCGTACGGCGGTGCGCAGTCTGCCCATGGTGGCCGAGGCGTGGATACCGTGGCCGACGACGTCGCCCACCACGAGGGCGACCCTGGCACCGGAGAGCGGGACGACGTCGAACCAGTCCCCGCCGATGCCCGCGCCGACCGTGGACGGTACGTACCGGGAGGTCACCTCGACGGCGTTCTGCGGGGCGTACCGGCTGGGCAGGAGGCTGCGCTGCAGGGCCAGGGCGGTGGCCCGTTCCCGGGTGTAGCGGCGGGCGTTGTCCACGCAGACGGCGGCGCGCGAGACGAGTTCGCCGCAGAGGGAGAGATCACCGTCCTCGAACGGGTCGGGCGTGCGGTGACGGCAGAACGTGGCCATGCCGAGCGTGACACCGCGGGCTCTCAGCGGGGCGACGATCACCGAGTGGATCTTGTGGGCTCTCATGCTGCGCACCCGCGCGGGGTCTCCCCCTGCCCACCGGCGCAGGGCCAGGTCGTCGACCGCGAACCGGGAGACCCCGCCGGAGGCGAGCGTGCGGCCTACCGGGGACTCGCGGTCGTAGGTGTGCGCCTCGCCCACCCCGACGACCGACTCGGGGCAACCGTCGAGGACGGAACTCTGCGCCACGCGGAGAAACGCGATCTCGTTCCCCCGGGAGGGGGACCGCGCCTCGTCGCCGGTCAGTACCTCGGCGAACAGGTCGACCGTGACGAAGTCGGCGAAGTCCTCGGTGGCCATCTGCGCGAGTTCCTCGGCGGTGCGGCCCACGTCCAGGGTGCTGCCGATGCGCGTGTTCGCCCGGTCGAGGACGGCCATGCGCCGGCGTGCCCAGAACTGGGCGGTGGTGTCGAGGGTCACCACGGAGACGCCCAGGACCGCTCCGGCGGCGTCCCTCACCGGGGTGAGCACGGCCTCCCGGACGACCTCGCTGTCGGCGAGGACCAGGTGCGTCTCGTAGGACTCCGCCTCGCCGGTCCCCATCACCCGGTCGATCGCCTCGGCGAGCCGTTCCCCGCCGCGTACCAGGACCCCGGCGTCGATCTCGCCCGGTGACAGCCCGAACAAGGACGCCTCCGTCCGGGCGACGGCCGCCGCGGCGGCCGTGTTGGCCATCGACAGCCGCTGGTCGCGGCCGAAGAACGTCACTGCGACGGGCAGCTGGTCGAGGATGCGCGCCCTCGTCCGGGCCGTGGGCGCTCGGGTAGGGGTCCCGTCGGCCTGCTGGTCACGCTCTTCCATGCGCCACCACTCGCCCTCCGCCGCTGACCGGCCCGTCGTCCGCGGACCGCGGTCGCGGCTCTCGTCCCAGAATGCGCCTGTGGCGGCCGGCCCTCAACCAGTCCGCTCCCTGACGGGCCGCCGCGGCCCCCGTTCCTCCGCGCCGGTGCGGGGACGCTCAGGCACCGCCCGCAGCGAAGGGGCCGCCGGGGGCGAGGACCAGCTCGGCGAAGCGTTCGCCGACACGCCGGTGGGTGGCGGCGTCCGGGTGGAGCGCGTCGGGCAGCGGCAGTTCCTCCGCGTCGGACTCCCCGTACAGGGCCCGGCCGTCGAGGTAGTGGAGGTGGGGATCCTCGGCCGCCCGCTGCTCGACGATCCGGGCCAGTTCGTCGCGGATGACGCGCAGGGTCAGCTTGCCGCTCACCCGCTCCGCGGGGTCCCCCGCGGCCCGGAACCGCAGGCGTCCGGTGCCGAGCCCCGTGAGGTCGGGGACGCTGGGCCCGGGAGTGTCCTCGTGGATCGGGCACAGGAGGGGTGAGACGACCAGCAGCGGGGCGGTGGGGTGCCCCTCACGCAGGGTGTCGAGGAAGCCGTGGACGGCGGGCGTGAAGGCGCGCAGCCGCATCAGGTCGGCGTTGACGATGTTGATGCCGATCTTGACGCTGAGGAGGTCGGCGGGGGTGTCCCGCATGACGCGGGCGATGAAGGGATCGAGCAGCGCACTGCCGCCCAGCCCCAGGTTGACGAGGTCCACGCCGCCGAGCGAGGCGGCCAGTGCGGGCCAGGTGGTCGTGGGGCCCGCCGCGTCCGAGCCGTGGCTGATGGAGCTGCCGTGATGCAGCCACACCCTGCGGTCCGAGTCGGGCCCGGGCTCGACGGGGGCGTCGGTGCGCAGGGCGACGATCTCGGTGGTCTCGTTGTGCGGCAGCCAGATCTCGACGTCCTTGACCCGGTCCGGGAGGCCGGTGAAGCGGAGAGTGCCGGCCGGGCCGTCCCGGTGCTCGGCCGTCCCGGCCGTCATGTCGATGGTCAGGGTGCTGCCGCCGTCCACGTGGGCGCTGCCGGCCGGCCGGCCGTCTACCAGCAGCTCGTACAGGCCGTCCGGGCGGGGCGGGGCCCCCACGTACACCCGCTTGGTGGGGCGTGTGTCCATCTCGATGCGGGTGGCCCGGGTGCGGAAGACCAGCCGGACGCCGGAGGGCTGGGACTCCGCCATGGCGAGTTGCGGGTCGGTGTTCTGGGCGCGGGCCCACGCGGGGAGCCGGTGCGGCAGGACACCGTGCGCGGTCCGCTCCAGATCGAGTGCGCCTCGCAGGAGGTCCGCGGTGACGGGTGTGGTGATCCAGTGGTCCGGGTGGTTCATGATCTCGTCCTGTCAGTGGGTCGGGCTGTCAGTGGGTCGGGGTGGGGGCCGTTCGGGTACGCCGTCAGGCCGGCGCACCGGGCGGGCCTGACGGCGTAGGGGAAGGCCGGGGCCGGTGGCGGGCAGCCGGAAGACCGGGGCCGCAGGCAGGCGGCCGGAAGACCGGGCCGGCGGCGGGGGACGGCCGGCCGACCGGAAGTCTCCGGGCGGTGGTGGCCGGGCCTCGGAGCGGGGAGCCCAGGGCCGGTGGTGATGGACGGCCGGCGGCTGCCGGGGCGGCCCGACGCGCCGGGAGGCCAGGACCGGTGACGGCCGGCCTCGGACCGGGGCGCCGGAGGCCGGTGGTGACGGCCGCCCGGCCGCTGCCGGGGCCGGCCGTCACGCCGGGGTCAGCGCATGGGCCAGTTGCGGAGCATCGCGTCGAGGCGGTCCAGGGTCCACTCCCAGCTCTCCTGCGCGTCCGGGGCGCTGTGACTGAAGCCCCCGGCCGCCTCCAGGCTCACGTAGCCGTGGAAGACACTGCCCAGCAGCCGTACGGCGTGGGTGCTGTCGGGTTCCGCGAGGTCGTAGCCGCGCAGGATCGCCCGCATCATCTGCGCGTGCCGGCCCCCGGCGCTCGCCGCGGCGGCCTCGGGGTCGAGCCGGTACCGCGCGGCGTCGTAGCGCCCGGGGTGCTCCCGGGCGTAGTCGCGGTAGGCGTCGGCGAAGGCCGTCAGGGCGTCCTTGCCCGCCCGCCCGGCCAGGGCGGCCGCCGCGAGGTCGGCCAGTTCCTCCAGGGCCAGGAGGGCGATCCTGGTGCGGAGGTCCTGGGAGCTCTTCAGGTGCGAGTACAGGCTCGCGACCTTGACGTCGAACCGTCTGGCGAGTGCAGAGACGGTCACCTGGTCGAAGCCGACCTCGTCGGCCAGCTCCGCCCCCGCCCGTGTCAGCCGCTCCGTGGTCAGTCCTGCGCGCACCATGCCCGTCCTCCTTCAGCGGACTCCATTATGCATTTACCTAATAGCTTTAGGCAAGTGGCATGAGCTTGAAGGTCTCTCGGCGCCCTGGTCGACCGGGGGCCGGGCGGCAGGACGGGCGTGCGCCGCCGCACCCGCGCAGAATGGGCGTGTGCTCGCGCCCCGAACGGGCGCCTGTGCCACCCTCCGGACGGGGCCGGGCGGCCGTGCGAGCAGGAGGTGCTGGATGCATCGATTCGGCCGACGCGACAACGGGCCCGACCAGGGGCGGCAGCGCCCGGTCGCCGCGCACGTGGCCCTGGCCGCCAACGGCATGGGCAGCTTCACCTGGGACCTGGCGAGCGGCACGATGCGGTACGACGAGGCGGGCCTCACCGTGATGGGGTTCCGCCCGGGCGAGTACGACGGCCGCCTGAGCACCCTGGGCGAGCGGATGGTGCCGGGCGAGCTGAGCGCGGTCCAGGACCAGGTCGACCGGGCGCTGCGGACCCGCACGGGCTTCAGCCTGTACTTCCGCGTACGGCACCGCGACGGCTGGCTGCGCTGGACGCACACCCAGGGCCATGTGGTCTGTGACCAGCAGGGGCGCCCCGTACGGGTCATCGGAATCATCCGGGACGCCAGCCAGGAGCTGCGGGCGCTCGAACAGACCGAACAACTGCGCCAGGCCCGGCTCGACCGCAGACGGCAGGCGGACATCGTCGGGCACGTCAGCGACGCGCTCGCCCCCACCGTCACGGTCGACGACGTCGCCGACGCGCTCACCACGACGCTGCTGATGGAACAGCTCGGCGCCGCCAGCATCATCCTCGGCCTGGTGGACAACGCCCGGATGCGGCTGGCCGGATCGAACGGCGTGCATCCGGATCTGGTCCGCGACTTCCACCTGGCACGCCTCGGCGAGCACCTGCCGCTCACCGACGCCGCCCGCACCCGGGAGACGGTCTTCATCACCAGCCGCAGGGAGTACGCGGCGCGCTACCCGGCCATGGGCCCGTACCTCAGGATGTTCTCCGACGCCACGGCCGCCGTGTACCTGCCGCTGATCGCCCACGACGACGCCATCGGCGCGCTGGGCCTCACCTACGACGGCCGGGCGCCCTTCACGCACGACGAGCGGACGGTGCTGACGGCGCTGGGCAAGGTCATCGCCCAGTCCCTCCAACGGGCCCTGCTGTACGACCGCGAGCACGAGCTGGCCGCCGGCCTCCAGACGGCCATGCTCCCCGGCCACCTGCCGCACGTACCCGGACTGGGACTCGCGACCCGTTACCGGCCGGCCAGGGCCCAGAGCGGGATCGGCGGCGACTGGTACGACGCGCTCCCCCTGCCCGACGGCCGCATGGCCGCCGTCGTCGGGGACGTCCAGGGCCACGACGTGACCGCCGCGGCCGTCATGGGCCAACTCCGCATCGCCCTGCGGGCGTACGCCGCCGAGGGGCATCCGCCCACGACGGTCGTGGCCCGGGCCTCCGCCTTCCTCGCCGAGCTGGACACGGACCGGTTCGCCACCTGCCTGTTCGCCCTCCTCGACCCCGCCACCGGTCTGACCGTACTCGTCCGCGCCGGGCACCTCGACGCCGTACTGCGCCGGCCGGACGGCACCTGCGACTGGCTCGACGCCCCGGGAGGACTGCCGCTCGGCCTCACCGCCCCGGGAGCCCAGCCCGCCTATCCGGCCCTCGAGACCGTCCTGGAACCCGGTTCGACCCTGCTCCTGTGCACGGACGGCCTCGTCGAGGCGCGCAGCGAGGACATCGACCGGGGGCGCGCCCGCCTCCTCGGCGAACTCCGGACCGGTCCCCGCGATCCCGACACCCTCGCCGACCACCTGCTGCGCACGATGGGCGGCTACACGGGAGGCGAGGACGACGTGGCCCTGCTGGTGATGCGGCGCTTCCCCGGGGAGCACGCGGCCGACCCCCGGATGGAGGTCACCGTCACCCCCGCGGACGCCGGTTCCCTCAAGGCCGCACGCCGCGCCCTGCGCACAGCGCTCGGCCGCTGGTCCCTGGACGCGATGGCCGACACGGCGGAACTGCTCGCGTGCGAACTGGCTACCAACGCCCTGCTGCACACCCGCGGCAGCGCCACGCTCACGGCCAGCGTCGTCAGCGAGGAGGGGCGCGCGGTGCGCCTGGCCGTCACCGACACCTCGACGGCCTCCCCCAGACGGAGGGCCGCAACCGAGCAGTCGACCTCGGGCCGCGGGCTCATGCTCCTCGAGGAACTGGCCACGGACTGGGGCGTCGAACCGCGGGGGGACGGCAAGACCGTCTGGTGCGAGATATCGGTGACGGGAGCGAGCTGACCGCGTCCGCCTCACCGCGCCGGTGGCCGATCAGATGCTCGTCTTCGATACTGGTGTCCGGTCCGATCCGGCTCCGCGGCCCGGCAGGCACCCTTCCCAGGAGGCTCCGTTGCGCATGCTCATCAACGTCCCTGAGACCGTCGTCGCCGACGGACTGCGCGGCATGGCCGCCGCCCACCCCGAACTCACCGTGGACGTCGAGAACCGTCTGGTCCTCAGGCGCGACGCGCCCGTGGCCGGCAAGGTGGGCCTCGTCTCCGGCGGCGGATCCGGGCACGAGCCGCTGCACGCGGGATTCGTCGGGCCCGGCATGCTGTCCGCGGCGTGTCCCGGTGAGATCTTCACCTCCCCGGTGCCCGACCAGATGGTGAAGGCCGCCGCCGCCGTCGACAGCGGCGCGGGCGTCCTGTTCGTGGTGAAGAACTACACCGGGGACGTACTGAACTTCGACATGGCGGCCGAACTCGCCGAGGAGGAGGGCGTCCGGGTCGCCCGGGTCCTGGTCGACGACGACGTGGCGGTGACCGACAGCACCTTCACGGCGGGCCGGCGGGGCACGGGCGCGACCCTGTTCGTCGAGAAGATCGCCGGCGCCCTCGCGGACGAGGGCGCGTCGCTGGAGCGGGTGGAGGCCGTGGCCCGGCAGGTGAACGCGTCGGCACGCAGCTTCGGGGTGGCGCTCAGCGCCGTCACCACCCCCGCCAAGGGGAGCCCGACGTTCGACCTTCCCTCAGGGGAACTCGAGTTGGGCATCGGTATCCACGGCGAGCCGGGCCGGGAGCGGCGCCCGATGATGACGTCCGGCGAGATCGCCGACTTCGCGGTGCACGCGGTGCTGGAGGACCTGCGCCCGAGCGGGCCGGTGCTGGTGCTGGTCAACGGGATGGGCGCAACGCCCCTGCTGGAGCTCTACGGGTTCAACGCCGAGGTGCGGCGGGTGCTGTCCGAGCGCGGTGTACCGGTGGCTCGTACGCTGGTGGGGAATTACGTGACGTCGCTCGACATGGCGGGCTGCTCGGTGACCGTCTGCCAGGTGGACGAGGAGTTGCTGCGGCTCTGGGACGCGCCGGTACAGACGCCCGCGCTCCGCTGGGGCCGGTGAACGGACCGCCCGTGACGTGCGCGAGGAACAGGAGAGGGTGTGCTCGACACCGATTTCTTCCGTCGCTGGATGACCGCCACCGCGGCGGCCGTCGACCGTGAGGCCGACAGGCTGACCGACCTGGACGCCGCGATCGGCGACGCCGATCACGGGACCAACCTGCAGCGCGGCTTCACCGCGGTGACCGCCGCCCTCGGCGGGGAGTCCCCCGCGACTCCGGGGGCCGTGCTGACGCTGGCGGGACGGCAGCTCATCTCGACGGTCGGCGGTGCGTCGGGGCCGCTGTACGGGACCCTGCTGCGCCGCACCGGCCGGGCACTGGGCGAGGCACCCGAGGTGAGCACCGGGCAGCTGGCCGAGGCACTCGGGGAGGGCGTCGCGGCGGTGGCCCAGCTGGGCGGGGCGCAGGCCGGTGACAAGACGATGCTCGACGCGCTGCTGCCGGCCGTCCAGGCGCTGGGGACCTCGGCCGAGGCCGCCCGGGACGCGGCGCTGGCCGGCGCGGCGGCGACCGTGCCCCTGCTGGCACGCAAGGGCAGGGCCAGTTATCTGGGTGAGCGCAGCATCGGGCACGAGGATCCGGGGGCGGCCTCTTCGGCCCTGCTGGTCGGGGCACTCGTGGAGGCGGCCGGGGCGAGCGGTGGAGGCGGCGCGTGAACACCGGGGATCGGCAGGTCGGAATAGTCCTGGTCTCGCACAGCGGGCCGGTCGCGGAGGCCGTCGCCGAGCTGGCCAGGGGGCTGGCGGCCGGTGGTGCGACGGCTCCGGTCGCCGCGGCCGGGGGGACGTCCGCAGGAGGCCTGGGCACGAGTGCGGAGCTGATCTCGGAGGCGGCCAGGGCGGTCGACGGGGGCGCCGGGGTGGCGCTGCTCGTCGACCTGGGCAGTGCGGTGCTGACGGTGAAGGCCATGCTGGCCGAAGGCGGCGAACTGCCCGAGGGCTCCCGGCTGGTGGACGCCCCGTTCGTCGAGGGGGCGGTCGCCGCCCTGGTGACCGCGTCGGCGGGCGGTGACCTCGCGGCGGTGGAGGCGGCCGCCACGGAGGCGTACGGCTACCGCAAGACGTGAAGGCAGGGCCGGCCACCCTCCGGCCGCCCCCTCACGCGGGGAGCGGCCGGAGGGCTGGCCGGCCCACCGCGTGTTCCCTTTCCGCCGAGCGTGCCCCCGGTGGCGTCGGTACGGGCGGCCGAGCGGGCCCCGGTGCGCCGTTCCGGCACGGCGGCACACCCGGCCGGCGCCCCCCGGGTGACCGGTGGGCGGGCTCCACGGGCGCCGGCCCGGTCCGGTGGTCACGGGCGTCCGCGCCCCGCACACTTGACGGCATGCCGACAGCCAAGCGCAGTGCCGGGATCCTGCTCTTCCGCGTCGTCCCCCGCGGGGACGACGGGCAGGACGCCGAGGTGCTGATCGGGCACATGGGCGGTCCGTTCTGGGCGGGCCGCGAGACGGCGTCCTGGTCGGTGCCCAAGGGTGAGTACGAGCCCGATGAGGAGCCCGCCGCGGCGGCCCGCCGGGAGTTCGAGGAGGAGCTGGGGCTGCCCGTCCCGGACGGCACGTGGGTGCCGCTGGGAGAGGTGCGGCAGCCGAGCCGTAAACGGGTGACCGTGTGGGCGGTGGAGGGCGACCTGGACCCTGCGCGCGCGGTCCCCGGGACCTTCACGATGGAGTGGCCGCGGGGCTCCGGCGTGCAGCGGGAGTTCCCGGAGATGGACCGGTTCGCCTGGTGCACGCCGGAGGAGGCCGCGGAACGCCTGGTGGTGGGCCAGCGGGTCTTCGTGGACCGGCTGCGGCGTTACGTGCGGGACGGGCGACTCCCCCCGCGGCCGTAGGCTCTCCTGCCCGCACCGGCGGCCGGGACGTTGAGGCGGTCACGCGGGAACCGGCTGCGGAAGCTCCGGTAGTGCGGGACGCCGCCGACGGCCCCGGGATACCGGGCGAGCGCGGTCTCCAGGTCCTCGCCCAGGCTGGGCGAGGTGGTTCGTCGGTTCGTCCACGGCCGGCAGACCGGCCGGGCTGCCGGCCGGGCGGTGCGAGCGAACGCTGCTGTCCGGCGGAGGGCGCGGCGACAAGGACGGACAGGTCCTCGGGGCGGCACAGGCCGGGTGCCGGCAACTCGCCGGTGGATCCGGGCCGGCCCGCCGCGCAGGTGGCGGGGGCAGGCCTGACGGACGACGGGAGCGTACGCCGTCGCGCAAGCCGTCGGCTCCCTCCCCGCAGGAGTCGTCAGGACAGCGGTGGCTGCGCGAACCGCACCAGTTCGAGCGCCTGCTGCGGGAACCAGGCGCCGGCGGCCGGGTCGACGGTCCCGCGCTCCGGGTCCTCGGGCCCGTCGGTACCGCGCAGGCAGAGCCCGTCGGACTCCCCGGGGATCTTGATCCACAGCCTGGCGTCGTGCAGCGGGTCGCCCGTACGGGTGGTGGGGCGGGCACCCAGCCCGCGGTCCGGCGGGTTGCACCACTCCTGCGGGTCGGTGTACTTCCCCGCGGGCGGGGTCCAGGCGCCCCGGCCGTTGCGGCTGGAATCGGTGACGAAGTGCTTCATCCGCGCGGGATCGGCGTCGACGTGCGCGTCCAGCCAGGCCTGGGCGTCGGTGCGCGGCCACCACTGGTCCGGGCAGTCGGCGCTGTCGCCGCCGGCGTCCGCGTAGGCGAGGCAGGACGAGATCAGCTTGCCGTACCAGGCGTTGGCGTCCTCGCTCTGGTAGTTCGACGCGTTGGTGTAGAAGCCGGTGGCCCGCTCGACGCCGCCCTTCAGCAGGCGCGGCACGATGCTGTTGACCGAGTGCCAGCCCTGGTGCCCGGTGTCGAGGTACACCTTCGTACGGGCGAGCGGCTCCAGGGTGTCGACCGCGTAGTTCACCTCCGTGTAGCGGGCCGCCGTCCTGGTGCCTTCGGCGTCGTCCTGGCCGCAGTCGGCCGGGAGCAGGGCGAGCGAGTCCGGCTCCAGCACGACCATGGCCTCGTGGCCACCGATACCGCGGGCGACGGCGTCGATCCACGCGCGGTACTCGGCGGTCGTGGACGCACCGCCGCCCGAGTAGTTGGCGCAGTCCCGGCCCGGGACGTTGTACAGGGCGAACACCGGGACGGACCGCTGCTTCCCCGCCTCCTGGACGACGCCCCTCGCCCGGCTCTCGACCTCGGCGGGGCTCTGGTCGCCGTACCAGACGGCGTGCGGAGTGCGGGCCATGGCGACGACGCCCGCCGCGTCGCCCAGCCGTCCCTGCCGGACGAGGTCGTGAACCTGGCTGTACGCGCCGGGGTTGGCCTCGGGCGCGTACAACCGCGTGCCCTCCTGGCCGGCGGTCCGGGCGGCGGATGCTCCGGAGCCGGAGCGCGCGCCCTCGTCCGCGGGGCCGGCCGCGGCTGTCTGCACGGTCAGCAGCAGAGCGGCCGCGCAGGCGAGCGGCACGGCTGTGAACAGCGTCGTTCTGGTGCGCATGAGTGTCCATCCCTCTGTCGCGGCGATGCACGAGGAACGTGCGGGAGCGCTCCCACTCATACGCGCGGGAGCGCTCCCATGAGCGTTTCGGATGACCATGTATGCGTCAAGAGTTGTGCGACCGTCACTTCCGGAGCGGCCGGTCGCCCGGCGGGCCGGCCCGCGCGCCCGCTTCCCGTCCACCGGCGGCCCGCGACGCACCGCGGCCGGTCACGGCCGTCTCGCGTTCGCGTTCCGGCGTGGGGCCGGCGGCTTCGTCCGGACGGCTGAGGAGGAGTACCGCGACGTCGTCGCTGCGCACCCCGGCGGCGTACGTCCGCAGGTCGGTCCGCAATGCCTCCGCCACCTCGCGCGGTCCGCGCTCCGCCCAGCCGCCGATCCGCTCGTCGAGCGGGTAGAACGATCCCGCGGCGTCGCGCGCCTCGGTCACGCCGTCCGTGCAGGCCAGCAGGGCGGCGCCGGGCGGGAAGGGGAACGTCTCCGCGGCACGCGCCTCTCCGCAGAGGTCCCCCAGCCCCAGGGGCAGGGACGTCCGGCGCAGGCGCACCGGGGACACCGATCCGTCGTGGAGCAGGCGGGGCGGCACATGACCGCAGTTCACGGCCCGTACCCGGTCTCCGCCGTCGAAGCAGAGCAGCAGGGCCGTGACGAAGCGCTCGGTCTCTCCCGTCTCGGCGGAGAAGGCGTTGTGCCGGGAGACGGCGTTCTCCACGGCGTCGGCGACCGCGGTGAGGTCGGGCTCCCGCACGGCCGCTTCCCGGAACGCGCCGAGCGCGGCGAACCCGGCGCCGATCGCCGGCAGTCCTTTGCCCTGCACATCGCCGATGATCACCCGTGTCCCGAACGGCGACTGGACGACCTCGTAGATGTCCCCGCCGACGTACCGGTCCTCCTCGACGGGCTCGTAGAAGCCCTGCGCCAGGATCTGCCGGGTGACGATCGGAAGGGGACGCAGGATCTGCCGTTGCAGGGCGACCGTGGCCGAGCGGAGCCGGGCCATCTCGGTCGCGTGCCGGATGCGCGCGGCGCAGGCCACCACCCCCAGGGCGCTGCCGAGGGTGGTGAAGCCGATGAGGAAGACGACGTCCCAGAAAGCTCCCGTCACCGCGAGCTGGGAGCCGACGACCACGAGGGTGACCCAGGACGCCACGGCGACGGTCTGCCGGACCGAGCAGAAGACCGAGGCCAGCGCGGGCACGATGATCAGCAGCGGGATGAGCGGCAGTTCGCGTCCGGTGAGTGCGTCCAGCGCGACGAGCCCGGCCGTCAGCGAGCCGACCGACAGCGCGAGCGTCCCGTTACCGATCCGAGAGGCACCCGCCTCCGACTCGTCCGGATCCGTCCCGGGCAACGGCTTCCTGCGTGCCGCCGCCCGGCGCCGCAGTCCCATGGCCACGGCACCGCCTCCCGCGCGCTCGTCGCTTCACGCCCCTGTGTTCCACGCTACCCGCCCCCTGGCGCGGGGTCCTGCCGCCGTCCTGCGTGCCGGGTCCCGCCGGGACGGACGCGGACAGGAAGCAGGTCCGGCGGCGCCGGCGTGCGGTGGACACGGGCCGGGCCGTGGCTCGGCCGGGCGTTCCCCGCCGGCTGTCCCAGGATTGTCGCCGGCCCGGGGCGGGCGCGTGGTCCTCCCCGCCCGGCCGGCCGGGGAGCCGGCGGACCGCGGTGCGTACGCGGTCGCCGCCTGCGGCACCGGGCACAGCGGCCTGCGGGTACGGCCGGGCGCGCCGGGATGTTCACGAGCACGTGTCACGTACCGCACCCCGTGCCGCGCGCACCGTGTGGCGGTGGGTCCCGCGGTCCGGACCACGGGGCGGAGCGGGCGGATCGCATCGGCTGCGCGGATCCGCCCCCAACGGGCCCTCGGCTGTGGCACTCTGGGTACGGCCGCCCCACCGGGCTCCCCCGTACCGGTGGGGCGGTTCCGCGTGCTCCCACGCCTGTCGGAGCCGGACGTCACACGGGTCGCGGTGCGGGTGACGGCGCTGCCAGGGGCCGGCAGTACGGTGATTTCGGCTCAGATCCGTTGGTAAAGGCATGGGTTGCCGCAGTGCGGGCAGGCGCCTGGATCTCAAGTCCATCGAGCCGGGGAGCGTGACGAGATGACGACGCACATGGCACAGACCGCCGGCGTGGACCGAGCGGAAGCCACGGACGGCCTTCCGTGGATAGAGGACGCCGGGAAGATCGCGCCTCAGGACGCACGCACGCTGTCGAAGCTCTTCTTCGACCGGCTCCAGTCCCTCGACGAGGGCACGCCGGAGCACCAGTACGCGCGCAACACGCTCATCGAGATGAACCTCTCCCTCGTACGGTTCGCGGCCACCCGCTTCCGTAACCGGGGCAGCGGCGACATGGAGGACATCATCCAGGTCGGCACGATCGGCCTGATCAAGGCCATCGACCGCTTCGACCTCTCCCGCGAGGTCGAGTTCACCTCGTTCGCCGTCCCGTACATCGTCGGCGAGATCAAGCGCTTCTTCCGGGACACCACCTGGTCGGTGCATGTGCCGCGGCGTCTGCAGGAGCTGCGGGTCGATCTGGCCAAGGCGAAGGAGGCCCTGGCGGCCGATCTGGACCGTGACCCCACGGTCCGGGAACTCGCCGTCCATCTCGGGCTCGACGAGAGCGAGGTCACCGAGGGGATTGTGGCCGCCAACGGGTACACGGCGGGCTCGCTCGACCTGCCCGCCGACGCCGTGGACGCGGGGGGCCGGACGAACGGCCGCACGTTCGCCGATGTGCTGGGCGAGCCGGACCCCGCCATGGAGACGGTGGAGAACCTCCACACGCTGGCGCCGCTGCTGGACGAACTGAACACGCGTGAGCGGCGCATCATCGAGATGCGGTTCGGCCAGGAGATGACCCAGGCTCAGATCGGTGACGAGCTGGGCATCTCCCAGATGCACGTCTCCCGGCTGCTCACCCGGATCCTCGGCAAGCTGCGTAGCGGAATGCTCACGCGGGACTGACCTCCTCACGCGTGACCGCCCTGCTCACCCCGTACTCGACCCGCCCCCTCGGTGATGTCGCCCGCCCCCGGGCGCCCCATCGGTGACACCGCCCGTCCCGGCACTCCGCCGGCGATTCGCCCCGCCTGCCCGGCAGCCGTTGCACCGCCCTCGCCGACGGGACGCCGGCCGGCTCCCGTGTGGTCCGCCTCGCCGTCTCCACCTCGCGCGCGTCAGGGCGGCTGCTTCTGTTGCCGCGGTATTGCAACTTCATGGCCACTCACGCGCTCCACTTCCCCGGCCCCGCAGGCGCCCTCTACGGTCCGTAACCAGTCCGTCGCCGCCGCGTCGCCATCCGGGCCCGCGCGTACGTCCGCCACTGAACCACCGTGCGAGGAAAGACATGAGCCAGCCGCTCGACTCCGTCACCGCTGGGCACACCACCGAGGGCCACGACCCCCAGGACAGCGGGCCCGCCTGGTCCTTCGAGACCAAGCAGATCCACTCCGGCGCGGTCCCGGATCCGACGACCGGTGCACGCGCGGTCCCGATCTACCAGTCGACCTCGTTCGTCTTCCGCGACACCCAGCACGCCGCCGACCTCTTCTCCCTGGCCGAGCCGGGCAACATCTACACCAGGATCCACAACCCCACCCAGGACGTCCTGGAACAGCGGATCGCCGCGCTGGAGGGTGGGGTCGCCGCGGTCGCCCTGGCGTCGGGGCAGGCGGCCGAGACACTGGCGATCCTCACCCTGGCGGGTGCGGGGGATCACATCGTCTCCTCAGCCTCCCTCTACGGCGGTACGTACAACCTGTTCCGGCACACCCTCCCCCGCTTCGGCATCGAGGTGTCGTTCGTCGAGGACCCCTCGGACATCGAGGCGTGGCGGGCGGCGGTCCGCCCCCGGACGAAGGCGCTGTTCGCGGAGACGCTGGGCAACCCGCGCGGGGACGTCCTCGACATCCGCGGCGTCGCGGGCGCCGCGCACGAGGCGGGCGTCCCGCTGATCGTCGACAACACCGTGCCGACCCCCTACCTGCTGCGGCCCCTCGAGCACGGCGCCGACATCGTGGTCCACTCGGCGACGAAGTTCCTCGGCGGGCACGGCACGACCGTCGGCGGTGTGGTGGTGGACGGCGGCACCTTCGACTTCGGCACGCACGCGGAGCGCTTCGCGGACTTCCACGCCCCCGACCCCAGCTACCACGGCCTGAGGTACTGGCCCGACCTGGGTCACGGCGCGTTCGCGGCGAAGCTGCGGGTGCAGTTGCTGCGCGACCTGGGACCGGCGCTCTCCCCGCATTCGGCGTTCCTGCTCCTGCAAGGTGTCGAGACGCTCAGCCTGCGCCTGGAGCGGCACACGTCCAACGCGCTGGCACTGGCCCGGTGGCTCGAGGGCCGCGACGAGGTGGCCGCGGTGCACTACGCGGGACTGGAGTCCAGCCCGTGGTACGAGACCGGCCGGCGCTACCTGCCGCGCGGCGCCGGAGCCGTACTCGCCTTCGAACTGCGGGACGGGGTGGAGGCAGGCAAGCGGTTCGTGGACGCGGTCGAGCTGTTCAGCCATCTCGCCAACATCGGTGATGTACGGAGCCTGATCATCCACCCCGCGTCCACCACGCACAGCCAGCTGACCGAGGAGGAGCTCGCCGCCACGGGCGCCACCGCCGGGCTGGTGCGGCTCTCGGTGGGGCTGGAGAACGTGGCCGACCTGAAAGCCGATCTGGAGGCCGGGTTCCGGGCCGCGAAGGCGGCGTCCTGAACAGCGTCACCGCGCCACCCGCGTTCCCCGTCCCGCCGGCCTCCGGCGGCCGGCGGGACGGGGACCCGCCGGGACGCCGTCGCTGGGTGACGCTCACGGACGCTCTGCCGCTCGAGTCCGGTACCGCGCTGCCGGAGGTGCGGATGGCGTACGAGACCTGGGGCAGGCTCGCCCCGGACGGCAGCAACGCGGTGCTCGTCCTGCACGCGCTGACGGGTGACAGCCACGCTGCGGGCCCCGCGGGCCCGGGGCATCCGACGGCGGGCTGGTGGGACGCGCTCATCGGACCGGGCAGGGCCCTGGACACCGACCGGTGGTTCGTCGTCGCCCCGAACGTCCTGGGCGGCTGCCAGGGCAGCACCGGCCCGTCCTCCCGGCGGCCCGACGGAACCCGCTGGGGCGCCGGCTTCCCCCGCCTGACGATCCGTGACCAGGTGGCGGCCGAGGCCGGGCTGGCCGATGCCCTCGGGATCGGCCGGTGGGCCGCGGTGATCGGGGGCTCGATGGGCGGCATGCGTGCCCTCGAATGGGCGGTGTGCCTCCCGGACCGCACGGGGTCGCTCCTGGTGCTCGCCGCCCCGGCCGCTTCCTCGGCGGAGCAGATCGCCTGGGGAAGCCTCCAGATCGCGGCGATCCGCGACGACCCCGGATGGCGGGAAGGCGATTACCACGACGCGCCGCCGGGTTCCGGTCCGCACCGGGGTCTCGGACAGGCCAGGCGGATCGCCCATGTCACCTACCGCAGCGAGGCGGAGCTCGCGTCGCGGTTCGGCCGGGCGGCCCAGGCCGGGGAAGTTCCCTCCCAGGGCGGGCGCTACCAGGTGGAATCGTATCTGGACCACCACGCTGCCAAGCTGGTGCGCCGCTTCGACGCCGGCAGCTACGTGACGCTCACCGAGGCGATGAACGGTCACGACGTGGGCCGCGGCCGTGGTGGGGCGGCCCGCGCCCTGCGCGGGGCGGGGATGCCCGCCCTGATCGCGGGCATCGACTCGGACCGGCTGTATCCGCCGGCGCAGCAGGCGGAGCTGGCGGAGCTGCTGCCGGGCGCCGGGCGCCTGCGGGTCATCCCCTCACCGCACGGGCACGACGGATTTCTCGTCGAGACCGCACACGTCGGAGCGCTCGTACGGGAGTTGCTCACCTCCCGGCGCTCGTGACCGCGCGCCCTGCCCCCCTTACTCCGCGGGAGGAGCTCGCCCGAAGCCCTCGCCGTGGGCGCGGGGACGGCGCGCCCCTCCCCCGTCGTCCAGGGGGCGACGCCGTCCCCCGGGGGCTTGAGGAACCCGCCGCGGGCTGTCTCCGGCTGCCGGACGGCTCTGTGCGGCTATTCGGCGCGACCCGCGTAGTAGGTGGCGATCATGTCCTGGTCACCGTGTCCGGCCGCCTCCGCGCGGGCGAACCGCTCGGCGGCGGCTGCGACGAGGTCCAGCGTCACTCCGGCGGTCCCTGCCGCGTCGAGAATCAGCCGGGCGTCCTTGAGCGCCGTGGAGAGCGCGAAGCTCGGGGTGAGGTCGCCGGACAGCACCGCGGCGGACTTGCCCCGCAGATACGGCGTGTCCAGCGGGCCGCCCTTCATGGCGTCCAGGAAGAGCTGCGGGTCCAGCCCGAGCCCCTCGGCGAGATTGAGGCATTCCGCCACACTGCTGACCAAGTTGATCACCCAGGTGTTGGCGACCAGTTTGAGCCGGGTGGCCGCTCCCGGCTCCTCACCGACCCACAGGGTGCGCTGCCCGATCGCCTCCAGGACCGGCAGCGCCGTCGTCCGTGCGCCGGAGGGGCCGGAGACGAACACCGTGAGCGTGCCCTGCTCGGCGGGTTGCCGCGTGCCGGAGACCGGGGCGTCGAGGTAGAGGAGGCCGAGGTCCGCGGCCCGGTGGGCCAGGTCGCAGGTGGCGTCGAGCCCGACGGTGGCGCTCTGGAGCCAGACCTGACCGGGGCGCAGGCCCGGGGCTGCGGCGGTGAGGGTCTCGACGACGGACGGTCCGTCGTTCAGCGCGGTCAGGACGACATCGGCGCCGAGCACCGCCTCCTGGGCCGTGTCCGTGACGGTGGCGCCGTCGACGGCCAGCGGGTCGGCCTTGGCCCGGGTGCGGTTCCAGGCGCGTACGGGGAGCCCCGCCCTCAGCAGACTGCGTGTCATCCCCGAACCCATGATGCCGGTACCCAGGACCGCGACGGACGGCCTGCCGGGTGTGGCACCCGCAGAGGAGGAGGTGGTCATGACGGGGATTCCCTTCGTCGGTGCGCCCGGCGGGGGCGCGGCGGCGGTGCGGGGCGGGTCGGTGGCCCGTGACACCGGGCGCTCCGAGGCCGGCCCGCCTCAAGACTGCCGCAGCGCACCCTCGAGTACCGCGTGGTGCACGGCTCTGGCGAGTCGCGATCCCCACCGCGACCGTGGCCCGGCGAACGGCTCACCGGGGTCGGGCCCCGGGGCGGGCGTGGCGACGCAGACCGCGTCCGTGGGGGTGCCCGAGCAGTCGAGTCCGGCCTCCAGGAGTGCCTGGACCTTCGCCTCGGTGGCGGTCGCCACCGCGTTGACCAGGGCCGCGTCCGTAAGGGCCACGGGCAGGGTCACCACGATGTTAACGGTGCCCGGTGGGGGCGGGCCGTCGGTGCCCTCGGCCGGAACGGCGGCCCAGCCCCGCACCCCGAGCCCGCTGGTGACGGTGGCGGTCACCCCGCCGTCGGCCGCCACGGTGTACGCGGCGACGTCGGCGGCCGTCATCAGTCCCGCTCCGGGACCGCTCAGCCCGGCGGCGGCGGCGATCTCGGCGAGGTGGCGGTCGGGGTCGAGCCGGGGGTAACCGCCGGGCACCTGCGCGTTGAGGATCCAGGCGCGCGGCCCGATGCCACCGCCGAGCACGGCACTGCTGCACACGCGCCAGCCGGGCCCCAGCCGCCACACCAGCTGGTGCAGACCCGGACCTTCCTCGTACAGGGCCAGCAGCTCGCCGCGCGGTCCGGGCAGTCGGATGCGTACGGAATCGATGGCGCACCCCCGGCGGCTTCCGGCCGACGGTCGGCTACGGCGCATTGATCATACGTGCGGACCGAGGCCGCGCCCACGAGCCCCTCTCACCCGAACGGCGTAATTCGCCGAGACAGCCGACAGCCACCTGATGCGGCGCCACGGCCCGGTCGCGGTGTCCGGGACCGCTCGGGGCCCGGCCCGGGCGGTTGCAGCGTCCAACCGGGTGAGGCGCGATGGAATTCGGACGCGCCACCCCTGGTGGACCCACCCACAGGACGCGCCCGGGCGAGGAGGGATCGGCCATGGGAGCCGCTGACGGTTTCACGGATTCCGGCGAACTCGACGGTCTGACCGTCTACGACAGTGACGGCGAGAAGGTCGGCACCGTGGGACGGGTGTACGTCGACGACGACACCGGCAAGCCCGACTGGATCACGGTCAAGACCGGCATGTTCGGTATGAAGGAGAGCTTCGTCCCGCTGGCGGGGGCCCGCCGCGCAGGCTCCGACCTGCACGTCTCGCATCCGAAGGACCGCGTCAAGGAAGCCCCCCGGGTGGACGCCGACGCGCATCTCTCCGTATCCGAGGAGGAGGAGCTCTACCGCCACTACGGCCTGACCAGAAAGGCCGGCGGCAACGCCGGTGCGCGCGGTGAAGGCCGCACCACGTCCGGGACCGGGACGGGAGCCGTGGGCGCCGCCGGGGCCGGAACGGCGGACGCGGCAGGAACGGCGGGCACCACGGACGCGAAGGGGAAGGCGACCACGGCCGGCGGCGCCGCCGCCGGTGCGGGCACGGGCCGGCACCGCGACACGGAGGCCTCCTCCACGTCACGCCCGCTCGCCGGAGCCGGGGCCGAACGGTCGGCCGCCGGTGCCGGAGGCCGGGACGAGATGGTGCGTTCCGAGGAGCAGCTCCTCGTCGGCACGGAGGAGTACGAGAGCGGAAAGGCACATCTGCACAAGTACGTCGTGACGGAGAACGTCACCCGTACCGTGCCCGTGTCCCACGAGGAAGTACGCGTGGTCCGCGAGCCTCTGCAGCCCGGCGAGAAGACGACGGGGCCGACGAGCATCGGCGAACAGGACGTCGAAGTCACCCTGCACGCGGAGCGCGCCACCGTCCGCAAGGACACGGTCCCGGTGGAACGGGTCCGTCTGGAAACCAGCAAGGTCACCGAGCAGAAGGAAGTCTCCGCCGAACTCCGCAAGGAGAAGATCGACTACGGGGAGGGTACGGACATGGGCAGCGGCAAGGACACCGGCGGCGAGTTCGGCCGGGGACGTCGCCGCTGACCCCTCACCCGGCGGCGACGGGCCGCGTCAGAAGCGAGGGCGGACCCGGACGGCGTGCGGGCCCGCCCTTCCGCGGGGGTGAGGCATCTGCTCTCACCCGGGCGGCAGCGGAGCCCCGCCCGCCGGGCGCCCGGGCAGGAAGCGCACCCAGGGCCGCCCGTCGGCCCCGTCCGGCGTCACCACCGCCCGCACGCCGTACACCTCGCGGACGAGTTTCTCGGTGATCACCTCGGAGGGCGTGCCGGCCGCCACCACCCGGCCCTCCGCCAGAACGGTGACCCGGTCGCAGAACATCGCGGCCAGGTTGAGGTCGTGGAGCGCGATCACCGCGGTCACGGGCAGCGCGGCGACCAGGGAGAGCAGCTCCAGCTGGTGCTGGATGTCCAGGTGGTTCGTCGGCTCGTCCAGCAGGAGTTCGCGCGGCTGCTGGGCGAGGGCGCGCGCGATCTGCACGCGCTGGCGTTCGCCTCCCGACAGGGTGTGCCAGGACTGCGCGGACCTGTCGGTGAGCCCGGTGCGCTCCAGCGCCTCGCGTACGGCGTCCTCGTCCTCCTGGGCCGGGGCGGACCAGGCCCTGCGGTGCGGGATGCGGCCGAGGCGTACGACGTCCAGGACGCTGAGCTCCACCTGGGTGACCGCGTGCTGGTCGACGACGGCGACCCGCCGGGCGACGGTACGGCGGCCGGTGTCGGCGAGGGTGCGGCCGTCGAGGGTGACGACGCCGGCGCCCGGGGCGAGGATGCCGGCCATCACGCGCAGCAGCGTGGACTTCCCGGAGCCGTTGGGGCCCAGGAGCCCGACCGTGGCCCCGGGCGGCGGTGCCATGCTCACGCCGTCCAGGACGATGCGGCCGCCCGCCTCCCGGCTCACGCGCGCGGCCCGCAGCCCCTGGCTCCGGCCCGGGGTGCCCGTCATGTGGCTCTCCGGGTGCGGTGGAGGACTGCGACGAAAGCCGGGACCCCGATGAGGGCGGTGACCACCCCGACCGGCACCTCCTGCGGATCCAGGACGGTCCGGGCCAGGGTGTCCACCCAGACCAGGAAGACGGCACCGGCGAGCGCGGTGACGGGCAGCAGGCGCCGGTGCCCCGAACCGGTCAGTGCGCGGGCCGCGTGCGGCAGGACCAGGCCCACGAAGCCGATGGCGCCCGCCGAACTGACGAGCGCGGCGGTGAGCAGCGCCGTCGTGCACAGCAGCAGGACCCGGGTACGGGTCACGTGGACACCCAGCGCGGCGGCCGCGTCCTGGCCGAACGCGAAGGCGTCGAGCGTACGGGCGTGCCCGAGGCAGACCAGGAGCGTCACGGCGAGGACCGCGGAGCAGGCCCACACATCGCTCCACCCCACCCCGCTGAGGGAGCCGAGCAGCCAGAACAGGACGCCCCGGGTCTGCTCGGCGTCGGCCGCGGTCATGACGACGAAGGAGGTGAGCGCGGAGAAGAGCTGCATGGCCGCCACCCCGGCGAGGACGACCCGGTCGGTGGTCCCGCCGAGCGTGTGGCTGAGCAGCAGGACCAGGGCGAACGAGCAGAGGGCCCCGGCGAAGGCCCCGGCCTGGACGGACACCGCGCCGCCGCCCGCACCGAGGACGACGACCGCGACCGCGCCGGTGGACGCCCCGGAGGAGACGCCGAGGACGAAGGGGTCGGCGAGCGGGTTGCGCAGCAGGGACTGCATCACGGTGCCGCACACCGCGAGTCCGGCCCCGCACACCGCCGCGAGGAGGGTGCGGGGCATGCGCAGGTTCCAGATGATGCCGTCCCTGATCGGGGACAGCCGTGAGTCGCCGGCCCCCAGATGGGCGGCCACCGCGGACCAGACGTCCGGTACGGAGATCCGGGCGGGCCCGACGGTGACGGCGGCCGCGACCGACAGGACCAGCAGGACGGCCCCGCCGCTCCACAGGAGACCGCCCCGCAGGACCCGGACACCCGGCGTACGGCTGCCGGGCACGGGAGCCGGGCGGGACGCGCGGGCGTCAGGTGCGGGCGTACGGGCGGCAGGTGCGGGCGTACGGGCGGCAGGGACGGACGCAGTGCCGGCCCCACGCGGGGCGGGGGTGCTCGCGTGGCGGGCGGGGCCCGGCTCCCCGCCCGGGTCCGGGGCCCGTTCGGTCTCCGTCACCCCGCGAGCCCGAAGGAGCGCAGGCCGGCGGCGACGCGCTCCACACCCTCGACGGTCCGGACGGTCGGGTTCATGGCCTGGCCGCTGAGGAGGACGTACCGCTTGTGCCGCACCGCGTCCATGTTCTTCGTGGCGGGGTTGGACTCCAGGAACCGGATCTTCTGCTCGGCGCTCTCCGCGCTCTGCGCGCGGCGGGTGAGGTCGCCGATGACCAGGACGTCGGGGTTCCGGTCGGCGACGGTCTCCCAGTTGATCCGGGGCCACTCCTCGTGGGTGTCGTCGAAGACGTTCTTCGCCCCGAGTTCCCCGGTGATGATGCCGGGCGCTCCGCAGCACCCGGCGAGGTAGGGGGCGTCGGAGTCGGAGAACCAGTAGAGCAGCGTGGTGTGGGAGGCGTCGATGCCGGCGGTCGCCGTCCGGACCCGCTCGCGGAGGCCGGCGACGAGCTCGTCGCCCCGCTCCTTCACCCCGAACACCCGGGCCAGGTCGTGCACTTCGGCGTAGACGCTCTCCATGGTCAGGGGCTTCGTACGGGAGCCGTCACCACTGCCGCTGTTGTCCTTGGCCGTGCAGTCCGCGGGCGAGACGTACGTCGGTACTCCGAGTTCCTCGAACTGTGCGCGGGGCGCGACGCCTCCGGTGGCGAGCGTCGACTCGAAGGAGGCGCTGACGAAATCGGGTTCCGTGTCCAGGACCTTCTCGGAGGAGGGCCGGTTCTCCGCGATGCGGGGCACCTTCGCGTCGGCCTTCTCCAGACCCTTCATCACCGGGTCGGTCCAGGTGGAGGTACCGGCCAGCCGGTCACCGAGCCCGAGGGAGAGCAGGATCTCCGTCGATCCCTGGTCCAGGGAGACGGCCCTGCTCGGCGCCCTGTCGACCGTCACCGTCCGGCCGCAGTTCCTCAGTGTCACCGGATAACCGGCGCCGCTGTCCCGGCCGGCCCCGTCGGGCGCCCCGCCGCTGCCGCCGCAGGCGGTCAGCAGGACGAGTCCGGCGGTGGACAGGGCGGTTCGGCGTACGGTGCGGGATATGGGCGGCACGGAGTCCCTCTGCGTCTCGGGGCTCATGCGCGGAGCCCGTACGGAGTCCGCCCCCGGTCGGGGGACGGGTGCCAGCAGGTCTTCGGACTCGGGTTCGTCCGGACGGGGCGCCTTCCCGGGGCACCCGAGGGTGTCCCAGTGGCCGTGGCCCCGCCCGTCCCCCTCACCGCTGCGCGTCAGCTCCGGATTCGCACCGGATTCCCTGACTCCACGTGGAGTTCGACTGGCGCCTGCAAGCTATCACGCGGCTCGGCGGCCCCGGTGGCCCTGCGGCCGGTACGACGGGGAGGCTTCCCGTCGTACCGGCCGTCCGCCGGTCACCGCTCGGGGCGAACCGATTCGCCGGTGGCCGTCCTCGGCCTCCGGTACCGGCGGGCGAGGACGTGGACCGTGCCCCAGTACGCCAGCAGGAGGGCCCGCAGGCCGAGGATCTCCAGGGACTCGCGTACGGCACGGCACGGTCCGCAGCCGCCGGCACCCGGTCGTGCACGCGTGCCCCGCGCGGCGTTCACCGGGCTCCCTGCGGGGAGCCGGCCGGACGATCGTGCCAGGGGGCCTCGGGGTCGTCGTAGGCGTCGGCGTAACCCGGCCCGGCGATCGGCCAGTCGGCGAGCAGTTCGGCGGGCAGTGCGAAGGAGTCGGCCAGTTCACGGGCGTGCGCGGCGACCGACGTGATCAGTTCCTCGGTGATCTCGGGCAGGGCGTCGACCTGATCGCGGGTCAGCAGTCCGGCGGCCAGCAGGTCGCCGCTGTTGCGGGCCACCCACTCGACGGCGAACAGCCGTTCCAGCTCCGCCAGCCGCTCCCGGGCGGCTCCTTCGGGGAGAGTGGCACGGGCTTCGGCGTACGCCGCGGCGGCTTCCCGGTACGCGCGGGCCTCGACCGCGCGCAGGGCGGGACCGGCGGCCGCGTTCCACCGCTCGAGCCGGTCGGCGCCGGTGGCCCGCAACATGCGCCGTTCGGCCCGGCCGTACCAGATGTCCTCCACCGCGGCACACAGCGCCCCGAGGAAGCGCGGGTCGGCCAGGTCGCCGGGGCCGCGAGGGGCGTCCGGGCCGGGACCGGGCCGCCGGGCGCCCGGCGGCCCGTCGGCCGCGGCGCCTGCCAGGAGCATGTCGGCCGCGGCCTTGGCGTACAGGGCGATGTTGTCGCCCTCGGCCGTGATGGCGCCCTCCACGCCCGTGACGAGCTCCGTCATGCCGTTGTTCTCCAACAGCGCCTGGGCGCCGCAGCGTTCGCGGCACTGGACGATGACGGAACGGGCCTGCCAGGTGATCCATCCCTTGGCGACGGCGACCAGCCGCTCCGCCTCCTCCCTGCCCTCCTCGTCGCAGCCCTCCCACCGGTCGAGCACCCGGCGGTGGAGCAGGCTCATGGCGAAGACCGTCGCCATGGCCGAGGCGAGGGGCCCGTGATGGGTGCGGTGGGCGTTGACCGGCACGGGGCCCGTGCCCCGGGAGCCGGAGATCACCCGGTGATCGCCGTAGCGGACGGCGACCGCGAGGGTCGCGCGGGCCGTACCCGCCGCGCAGGCGCTCATGGAGACCCTGCCGGAGGTGACCCTGCCGATGGAGGTCAGGAAGCGGCTCCGCAGCCCGGCCGGGGAGGTGGTGAGACTCTCCGCCGGGCCGTCCTCCTCGGGCGTCTCCAGCAGCGCGTCCCGAGCCACGAACAGGTGGTCGAAGGAGGTGAGGCAGTGGTCCACCGGGCTGCCCATCCTGGCGGGCAGCCGGCGGATCCGTACGCCGGGCAGGGCCTGGTGGTCGTCGGTGAGCGGGACCAGGAAGAGGCGGACCCCGTGGTCCGTGCCGTCGGCCGTCAGCCGGGCCGCGACCAGTCCGGACTTGGGCCCGCCCGCCGGACTGGTGTTGGGCATGAACTTCTGCGCCCCGGCGTGCGGGGTGTGCAGGACGAAGCCGTCCCGGGCCCGGTCGTACGTCGCGGTGGTCTCCATGGCCGCGGCGTCGTTCCCGTGCGCCACCTCCGTGCAGAGGTAGGTCCCGATCCGGCGCACGGCCAGGTAGTCCGACAGGTCGCGGCGGGCCGCGTCGTGGTCCAGGAGGCTCCCGAGGAAGAGGTTGTAGTGGATGCCCGCGACGGTGGTGAGTGCGGGGTCGACCGCTCCGAGCCATTCGTGCAGGGCGGCCAGGCCCCGGGGGTCGGCGGCGAGGCGGGCTCCGCTGTCGATCGACCGGTTGAGGATCCGCAGTCGTTCATAGGCGAGATCCAGCCTCTCCTCGGGGGTGCCACCGGCGGGGCGGCGGAACGGTTCTGTGCTGATCAGCCGCTGCCAGAAGCCGTGTTCGGAGGCGAATTCCGGCCCCAGGAGGACGCCGGTCAGCTGTTCGGCGGTGGACGGTGGGACGGTGTCGGTAAGGGTCACGGTCATACAGAACTGAACGACCGGACGGGGAGGAGGACACCCTCACCGTTCCGGGACAGGCGCGCTGGTCAGCGCTGCGGCGAGCTCCTTCTCGTCGGGGGGCAGGGCGCCGGCCCGGCCGACGGTCACACCGGACGACGCCACCGCGTGGCGCAGCACGTCCCCGACGGTGCTCGCGTCGAGGGAGCGCAGGCGCGCGCGGCCCTGTTCGCCTAGCAGACCGTACGAGGCGAGGGCGTGCAGCGCGCCCGACATGAACGCGTCTCCCGCCCCCACGGTGTCCACCACCGGGACGTCGGCCGCACCGGCGCTCACCGTCGCGCCGGGGAGGAACGCCGTCGCCCCGTCCGCTCCGCGCGTGACGAACACGGCGGCCGGACCGGCGCGCAGCCATCGCTCCGCCGCCTTCTCGGGGGCCTCGTCCGGGTACAGCCAGCGCAGGTCCTCGTCGCTGGCCTTGACGACGTCGCTGAGGGCCACGCACCTCTCGGCCCGGCGTACGGCCTCGGTACGGTCCCCCATCAGGTCGGGCCGCACGTTGGGGTCGTAGCTGACGGTCGCGGCCGGGCGGAGCGCTTCGACGGTCTCCAGCACGGTGCCGGCCCCGGGCTCCACGGCCGTGGCGATGGAACCCGTATGAACGTGCTGGTGCGGCCCTCCGGTCGCCGCGGCGGCCAGGGTCCAGGTGATGTCGAAGGTGTACGTGGCTCCCCCGGCGTCGTCGAGGGTGACCGCGGCGGCCGGGGTGGGTGCGTCCGCGCCGTCGGTGCGCACCCTGACGCCGGCCGAGACGAGGTGATCCCTGATCAGCCGTCCGTTCGCGTCCGGGCCCAGCTGGGTGAGCAGCGTGATGTCGCGGCCCAGCCGCGCCAGGCCGTAGGCGACGTTCGCGGGGCTCCCCCCGGGGTGGATCCGGTCGGCCGCGCCGGGGAGGCGGACGATGTCGGCCACGCATTCGCCGATGACCAGCAGGGCGAGTCTGTCGAGCATGGGGTGGGTCTCCTGGGAACGCCGGCGAAAGAGTCCGGCGGCTCACGCCGCCATGGCACACACTGCCGCCGATTCTGCCCCGTGGGGACGGGTCCCCGGAAGACCTCGCGTACCGTCCGCCGTCAGGAGGCGCCCTTGTCCCCTTCCTCCCCGTACCTCCGCTCGAACTTGGCGACCTGCCCCTCGGTGTCGACCACCCGCGCCTTGCCGGTGAAGAACGGGTGGCTCTCGGCGGAGATCTCCACGTCGATCACGGGGTAGCTGTTGCCGTCGTCCCAGTCGATGGTCTGCTCACTGGAGGCGGTGGACCGGGTCAGGAAGGCGTAGCCGGCGGAACGGTCCCGGAAGACCACGGGGCGGTACGACGGGTGCTTGTCCTTCTGCATGGCTGCTCCTGGAGGTACGGGGATCTCACGTCCCGGCTTCGGGCCAGCCTCGCGAACGCCGGGGACCGCCGCGATCCGGCACGTCCGTACGGAGCAGTGGTCACCCGGGCACCCCGCCGCCGTGGCCGGTGGCTCCCGTGGCCACCGGAGCCGCCGGGCCGGCCGCCGCCTGGATGCCGGGGGCCGGGGCGGTACGGCGGGTCCACAGGGCCGCTCCCGCGAGCAGCGCCGCCGCGCCGAGCAGCCAGGGCAGCGGGCCGGCGGGCAGCGCGCCGATGAGCAGTCCGCCGGTCGCCGCGACGAGTTGCAGGGCGAGGGACTGGACGGACAGCGCGGTGGCGCGGCCCGCGGAGTCGACGCGGCGGTGCAGCAGGTCGTTCTCGCTGGGGCCCGCGGCGCCGAGTCCCAGGTGGACCAGGGCGTAGCCGGTGGCCGCCGCGGTGAGGGCGGGCGCGCCGGTGGAGAACACGGTGACGGCGAGGAGCAGCAGGCCGGTGCCGCCGGTCGCGAGGCCGGCCAGGACCGCGCGCTCGCTGCTCCCCGCGAGCCGGGCGAGGAGCGGCGCAGCGTGGCTGCCGAGCGCCGAGCAGACGAAGCCGGCGGTGGCCAGGCCCGCGAACAGCACAGCGCCGGACTCCGGGGTGCCCGCCAGTCCGGCGGCACGACCGGGGCTGAGCAGTTCGACGGCCGCGAGTGCCGTCCCCGCGGCGGCGGCGGTCAGCAGGATGCGGCGGATCAGGGTGTCCCGGGCGCCCAGGCGCATCCCCGCGCCGATGGCCCCCGGGACACCCCTCAGGACGCCGCGCAGCGTGGCGGTCGGACGGGGCGGTTCACGCAGCGCCGCCAGGACGTGGACGACGAAGGCGATCTCGACGAGAACGCCGACGAGCACGGGGACGGAGAGCGGAAGGACCAGTTCGGCGGTGTACGCACCCAGCCGGGCGGCCGTGTCCGGGCCGAGGCCCAGCAGCCACGGCAGCGCGCCCCCGGCCAGCGTGCCGAGGGCGAGCGCCGCCGCCTGGGCGGCGCTGCCGCGCGCCAGTCCCGTACGGAGGTCGGCGTCGGGACCGGAGTGCGCCTGCACCGTGTCGACGTACCAGGCTTCGGCCGGTCCGCTGGAGAGCGCGCGGGCCGCGCCCATGAGCGCCATGCCGAGGGCGAGGACCCATGCGGTCGTACCCAGCCCGATGAGCAGGAGGGCGCCCACGTCGACGACGCCGGCGCAGGCCAGGACGGTGCGCCGCCCGATGACGTCGGAGAGGCCTCCGGTGGGGAGTTCCAGCGCGGCGGCGGTCAGCGAGTGCGCGGCCAGGACCGCGGCGACGGCGGTGAGGCCCAGGCCGCGTTCGGTGAAGAGCAGCACCATGGGGGCCATGGTCAGACCGACGGGGAGCCAGAAGAGGAACGACGCGGCCACGAAGCGGCGGCGCGCGGCGCGTTCCCCGAGCCCGCCGGAGAGTGCGGCCCGGGGCGGCGGCGTCACCGGCCGCCCTCGTCCGATGCGGCGGGGCCACCCTCGGCACGGGCACCCGCCACGGCCTCGGGCAGGTCGGGGCCGGCCGCGGTGGGGCCGCCCGCACGGGCGTCAGGTGCGGCCGCGTCAGCGACGGGTGGGGTGCCCGGGGCGAGCGGGAGCCCGGCGAGGAGCACCACGACCTGTTCGGCCCGGGGGTCGTCCGCGTCCCGCGCGGTGAGCTCGGCTGTCTTGGCGCGGAACGTCTCCCGGAGTTCAGCGAGGGATTCCGGGGTCAGCCGGGGCATCAGGTCGTCGATGCCGGAGTGCGCCTGCCACTCCTCGCCGAGGCGGCCCTGCGCGACGTCGTCCTCGTGCTGGGCCACGGTGGCCAGCAGGTGCTCGGTCTGCCGGCGTCTGCTCACCTCGAGGGCTGCGCGGCCCCCTGGCGCGGCGTACATCGCCGCGTTGCTCCACGAGGTGACGGAGTGGACGGGCTTCCAGCGGCGCTCGCGCCCGTCGCGGTGCTCGGCCTCCGCGACGAAGGCGTACTTGGCGAGTACCCGCAGGTGGTAACTGGTGGAGGCCGACGACTCCCCCGTCCTGACGGCCAGTTCGCTCGCGGTGGCCGGGCCGTGCTGCCGCAGGAGTCCGAGCAGCGTCAGCCGCAGCGGGTGGGTGAGCGCCTTCAGGGCCGCCGAGTCCTGCTCGGGGTCGAGTACACGCGATGACGGGTCGCTGTCCATGACGGCAGCCTAGAGCGGTCCCGACTTCTCCAAAAGTATTTTTGCAAAATTTATTCTGGGAATCTCGCCGCGCTCCGTGCGGCAGGAGTCAGTCCCGCCGCACCCCCTCCAGCGCGTCCGCCACGAGGTCGAGGAACCGGGCCTGCGCCCGTGGGCTGAACAGCGGCTCCGGGTTCCACGGCACGGCCGTCGCCCGCCGGACGACCTCCCGCCACTCCGGGGCTCCGGCCTCCCCGAGCGGAGCCGCGTTCGACCGGATGTCCGTCAGGACCACATCGGGACGCAGGGCCGCGACGTCCGCCCAGCCGAGGGTGGACCAGTTGACCCCGGCACCCTCCCCCGGGCCCACCAGGGCGACCCCGAGCCCGGCCAGCACCCTCAGCTCCGGCCACATGGCGGGGCGGGCGACGTGCGCCTGTTCCCGGCCGGCCGGCGACAGAGCCACCACACGAAGGCCGTCCGGGACGGCGTCCGCGGCGCCACGGAGCCGCTCCCGGGCGGCGTCCAGGCCGTGCGCCAGGTCCTCCGCGGGCTCGGCCCCGAGCGAGCGCGCCAGCTCGGTGAAGCGTGCGGCCGTGCGATCCAGGGCCCGCGCCTGGCCCACGTCGATCACGACGACCGGAACGCGCTCCTCCAGGTGCTCGGCGATGTCCGGCTCCAGCCCGTAGACCTGTCCGTGGCCGTAGCTGACGGCCACGACCAGGTCCGGCGCGCCGCGCAGGAGGGTGTCCAGGTCCAGGCCGCCGCCCGCGCCCCGGTAGTCGACGGAATCGAGCGGGAGTGTGCCGGTCTTCGCCGGGTCGGGCGCCGACCCGTCGTGACCGGAGCCGAAGATCCCCTCCGGCTGCACCCCGAGATCCCACAGGGTGGCTCCCGCCTGGACGTACGCGAGCACCCTGGACGGACGGCGGTCCGCCGTCGCCCGTCGCCCCCGGTCGTCCGTGAACGTCCACGCGCCCCGCTCAGCCATGTCCCCTCGCCCCTCCGCACCCGCGCCCGGCCCCTCACCCGGCTCCCGCATCCGACTACCTGCCCAGCCGGCCACCCCCGCACCCCTCGGTGGAACGCCCCAGATAGGTGAGGGGCCCGGGGTCGGGCACCGCGAGTTCGCCGAAGCCGAGCCGGTCGTAGAACACCCTGGCCGGGGTGTTCGCCGTGAGCATCGACAGGTGGACGGCCGGTACGCCCCCCCGCCCGCAGCGCTTCCAGGAACCGCCGCATCAGCTCCCTGCCGAACCCCTTGCGCTGCCATGCGGGCAGCAGGTCGATGTGCAGATGGGCGGGGTACGCGCCCAGCTCGGGGAGGACCATGCGCTCGGGGCGGTACAGGAGGGCCGTCATCTCGTCGGCGAGGGTGCGGGGCGGGCCGGCCGGCGCGGGGAAACGATCCGTCACCAGCGGGAGCCAGACCTCGCGGAAGGCCTGCGCGAACCGTTCCGTGTCCGCGGTGCCCAGGACGTAGCCGGCCGCACGCCCCGACCCGTCGTCGAGGACGAAGGCGAGTTCGGGTTCGAGGTGGGCGTAGGGCGCGGCGAACAGGGCCGGCATCAGCCAGGGATCGGGATACAGGTGCCGGGAGTCGCCACCGTTGTCGGCCGTGCGGACGCAGATGTCCGCCAGCGCCTCCTGGTCGGCCGGCCGGTACGGGCGGATGTGCGGGGCCTCGGTCGTCATCGCCCCATCCTGCACTCATGGGAGCGCTCCCACAAGAGTCGCGCGCTTCCTCCGGCCACGTGGTTCCGCCACGGCCGTGCGGGCCCGGGGCGGTCAGTCCCGGCCCGGCCCCACGTGCCGCTCACCGGCCGTCTCCGTACGGGCGAGTTCGACGTTGAACTGGGCGCCCGCCAGGAGTGCCAGGTTCGCGAACCAGATCCAGATCAGGAACACCACCAGGCCGGCCAGCGAGCCGTACAGCCGGCCGTAGCTGCCGATGTGGGTGGCGTACAGGGTGAAGCCGGCCGAGGCGAACAACCAGAGGAACGCCGCGAGCACCCCGCCCGGCAGCCCGCGCCGCACCCCCCGGGCGGAGGCCGGGCCGGTACGGAAGAGGACCAGGATCAGACAGGCGACCAGACAGAGCAGCACGGGCCACTTGAGGCCGGTCCACAAGGCGTCCCCGGCGTGCGCGAGGCCCACGCGGCGGCCGAGCCACCGGGCCAGGGGCCCGCTGAGTACGAGGGCGAACGCGCTCGTCATCAGCAGGACGAGCAGCCCGACGGCGGAGACCACGATGAGGTGCGCCCTGCGCAGGGCGGGACGGGTGTCCTCCACGTGGTGCATCGCGTGCAGGGCCCGGCGGAAGACCGCGAGATAGCTGCAGGCGGACCATACGGCGCTGACGCTGCCGGTGGCCACCAGGAGCCGGACGGCGGTCCGCTCGTGGGTGGCCTCCTCCAGGGGGCGGCGCAGCGCGGCCCCGGACTCGGCGGGCGCGTAGGCGGTGATGTCCGCGATCAGGGCCGTGGTGGCCTCGGGGTTGGACAGGCCGATGACGGAGACGGTGACCAGGAGGGCGGGGAGCAACGCGAGGATGGCGTAGTAGGTGAGGGCTGCAGCCCAGTCGGAGATGTCGTCGTTCCACAGCGAGACGGGGGTGCGCCGCAGCGCCGTCCGCCAGCGTGCTTTCCTCCCGACGGCGGCCGCGGGCGTGATTCGTTCCGTCGCGGGGGCGGTCTCGCTGGGCACGCTGTCTCTCCGGAGGCCGTAGGAAGGGTCGGCGGCCCGGATGGTGTCGCCGGACGGTCCGGCGGGCGGGCTGCCCCCCTTTCTCTCATGCCTCGCCCCGGCGGGTGTACTCCCGGTGGGCTCAGTCGTTCACGGCGGTCAGCAGCACGACGGCGTCCGACAGGGCCAGCACCCCGTGCCGTTCCCGCGGGGTGGCGCGGAGGGCGCCCGCCGACATGTCGATGTCGCCGGAGGCGGCGGTGATCCGGACCGAGCCCCGCAGCACCTGGAGAGAGGCGGCGGGCGGCGCGTTGTGCTCGTCGAGGGCCGAGCCCTCGGTGAGCGCGATCACCGTCTGGCGCAGCGGCTCCTGGCGGAGCAGGAGGTGGGCGCTGCGGCCGTGGGCATCGGCGCGGGCCGCGGCCAGGTGCTCGTCGGCGAGAGCGTTGAGATCATTCATACGACCACTGTGCCGCAGCCCCCACTCCCCCGCTATCCACCGGGGTGGGCGCCCCCGAAGGGTGCCGGGGGCGCGGCGGACCGCCGGTGAGCAGCACCGCCGGGCGGCCGGAGCGGCGGACGGATCGCCGGTGCGGCCCGGTCCGTCGGTCCCGGCGAGGGCGAGGACGTCCCGCGCTCCCGCTTCCGTTGCGGCGTCGCGGGGCGCTCTGCCGGAACAGCGTCGAGGCGTGCGTGCACGGGACAGGTCGTGGTGCGGGTGCTGCGCTCGGAGAGCCGCGGAGGACTGCTGGAGTGACGGCCGGGCTGGAACGGGGGCGCGCGCCACGGCCGGGTATGTGTGCGCGGGGCCCATGCCGGTGCGAGGAAGTCCGAGGACGGTGTCCCTTCTCGTGTGCGAGCGGAGAACGCCGGTGAGCGCCTGTTCCACGGCACGGCGAAGAGCGGGGTCCCCGCGTCGTGGACCCCGCTCCCGTGGGACCTGCCCGGGGTCAGAGACCGCCGGTGTGGAGCAGCCGGTCGGGCGAGCCGGTGCCCAGGCCCGTCAGGACGTCCGGGGTGGCCTTCGCGGCGAGCCCGTCGGCGACCTGCTGCGGCGTGGCGTCCGGGTGCTGCTCCAGGTAGAGGGCGGCGGCGCCGGCGGCGTGCGGGCTGGCCATGGACGTACCGCTCAGCTTCGTGGAACCGCCGCCGAGCTTGGCGGAGACGATGTCCAGTCCGGGGGCGTACATCCACACACAGGTGCCCCAGTTGCTGAACGCCGTCTGACGGTCCTGTGTGTCGGAGGCACCGACGGCGACCGTACGTCCGGCGCGGGCCGGGGAGACGTCGCAGGCGTCCTGGTTCTCGTTGCCCGCGGCGACGACGGGCAGGGTGCCCTGCTCGGCGAGTGCGTCGAACGCGTCGTCCACGGCCGACGAGGCGGGGCCGCCGAGCGAGGCGTTGACCACGGCCGGCTGCTCGGCGTTCCGGGCGATCCAGTCAAGGCCTGCGATGATCCCGGCCCACGTGCCCGAGCCCTCGCAGTCGAGCACCCGCACCGGCACGAGCGACGCGGAGCGGGCGACACCGTACGTCTCACCGGCCACCGTCCCGGCCACGTGCGTGCCGTGGCCGTTGCAGTCCTCGCCGTCGCGGCCGTCGCCGATCGCGTCGTAGCCGGCACGCACCCGGCCGCCGAACTCGCTGTGCGCGGACTCGATGCCGGTGTCGAGGATGTAGGCGGTCACACCCCGGCCCGTACCGGCCGTCTCGTAGGCGCCGTCGAGCGGCAGGCTCCGCTGGTCGATGCGGTCCAGTCCCCAGCTCCCGGCCGCGACCAGACTCCCCGCCGCCCCCGCCGCGGGTGTCCTGGCCGGCACCGTCCCCGCCGGAGCCGGCCTCGCCGAAGCCGTTTTCACGGCGGGCGGCGAGACGGAGGCCTCGCTGTTCTCCTCGACGGCCTGGACACCGGCCGCGCCGCGCACCTTCTCCAGCTGGTCCGCCGTGAGTGAGGCCGCGAAGCCGCGCAGGACCTTGCTGTACGTGAACAGGGGGCTGACCCCGAGCTGCTCGGCCGTGGCACCCGGCGTCCGACCGGCCGACAGGGTGACGATGTACTGCCCGGGTACGGCCCGGGCCGACTGCTGTACCGGAACGAGTGTCTCCCCGGTGTCGGCCGTGGCCTGACCGGTGCCGATCAGGGGGGTGATCAGCAGCAGAGCGGCTGGGACCCAGCGGGCGCGCAGGCGCATGCGTTCTCCCTTGAGGTGGAGGAGCGGCTCGCGGACCGGGAAGATCCGCGAGGTGCGAACACCTGACCTTTCGTCCACCTGCCGGGCGGGCCTGAGCCGCGTCAGCCGGACGGCGCAACGCTGCGTCAGGTGCGGATCCGCCGCTGACCCCAAGCTGACCGGTATTCAGGACACTCCCTGTCCTGTCAGTCGCTTAGCGTACGGATTCTCACCCGGTCGAACTGGAGAAGGCGGTGCGGCCATGGCCGTGGAACCGACATCCGGCCGTGCGGACGGAGCGGACCTCGAACCGCTGGCCTTCGCGTGTGCCGATGCCCTGGAGTCGTGGCTGGCGGACCACCACGCGGTGCGCCCGCACCTCTGGCTGAAGATGGCGAAGAAGGGCTCCGGCGTCGAGTCGGTCACGGCGACCGAGGTCATCGACGTCGTCCTCTGCTACGGCTGGATCGACGGGCAGCGCAAGTCGCTCGACGGGACGTATTACCTCCAGCGGATCTCACCGCGCCGCCGGGGAAGCCGGTGGTCACAGGTCAACGTCCGCAAGGTCGAGGCACTGACGGCCGCCGGACGCATGCGGGAGCCCGGCCTGGCCCACGTCCGGGCCGCGCAGACGGACGGGCGGTGGGCGGCCGCGTACCCCTCGCAGAGGGAGGCCACCGTGCCCGGCGACCTCGCCGCCGCGCTGGCCACAGACGCCCGCGCGGCACGTCGCTTCGAGCAGCTCGGCAGGACGGACAGATATCTCGTCATCGTCGACCTCCTGTGGGCCAGAACGCCGGAAGGGAGGGCCGCCCGGCTCGCGCGGACAATGGCGAAGCTGGCGGCGGAGGACGAGCCGGGCTGAGCCGCGTACCCGTTCCGGATGCACCCGGAGTGCCGGGGCTCGGTCGGCAGGGTCGACGTGCGCCCGCTGTCCCCCACGCTCCTCGAGCGGACGCTCCACCCCGGAAGGCCGGGACCTGTCCGAAGTGACGCGGGCGGGCCGGAGGCACCGGTCACCGCGCCGCGCTGGACGTCAGATGCGGGAAGCGCAGTTCCGTGCGGCTGCGCGCGGTGTCGCCGGGGCGCAGGACGGCGGTGGGGAACTCGGGCCGGTTGGGCGAGTCGGGCAGGTGCTGGGTCTCCAGGCAGATCGCGCCGTGGCGTTCGTGACGGCGGCCGGTGGCGTCGGTGAACTCCCCGTCGAGCTGGTTGGCGGTGTAGACCTGGAGGCCGGGCTCGGTGGTCCATATCTCCATGACGCGGCGGGCGTCCGGGGCGATGAGGCGTGCCGCGCGGCGCAGGCCGCCGTCGCCGGCGCGCAGCACCCAGCAGTGGTCGAAGCCACCCGCGGCCCTCAGCTGTCCGTCGTCGTGGCCGAGCCGTTCGGCCAGGACGCGGGGCACGGTGAGGTCGAAGGGGGTGCCCCGGACCTCGGCCGGAGGGCCCTGGGGGATGCCGTCGGCGTCCACCGGCAGGTAGGTGTCGGCGTCGACCTCCAGGTGGTGGCCGAGGACGTCGTCCCGGCCGGCCAGGTCGAAGTAGGCGTGGTTGGTGAGGCTGACGACGGTGGGGCGGTCGGTGACCGACGCGTAGTCGACGGCCAGGGTGCCGGCCCCGTCGAGGGTGTACGTGACGGTGGCGTCGAGCGTCCCGGGGAAGCCCATGTCGCCGTCGGGGCTGCGCAGGGTGAGCCGCAGGGACGCGGTGTCGCCGGTGGTGTCCGCGCTCGCGTCCCACACCTTGGTGTGGAAGCCCTGGGGGCCGCCGTGCAGCGCGTGGCCGCGGTCGTTGGCGGGGACGTGGTGGGTCGTGCCGTCGAGGGTGAATCGGCCGTGCGCGATGCGGTTGGCGTACCGCCCGACGACGGCGCCGAAGTACGGGTGCCCGGCCGTGTAGTCGTCGACGGCGGCCAGCGAACGGACGACCGAGGCGGAGGCGCCCGTGGTGTCCGGCACGGTGAGACGGTGCAGGGAGGCGCCGTAGGTCAGTATCCCGGCCGTGACCCCCGTACCGCAGTCGAGGGTCCACAGATGGGTGGGGGTGCCGTGGGCGGAGCCGAACGGGGTGCTGTGCACGGTGGGGCGCGGCATCAGAGGTCCTCGGGAAGAGCGGCGGCGGGCCGGGGCGCGGTGGACTCCCGCACGACGAGCCGGTAGCCGGGGCGTGGCCGGCGAGGTTCGGCCACCGGCGCGCCGGAGAGCCGTTCGACGAGGCTGTCGACGGCCAGGCGGGCGATGGCCTCCTTGTCCGGGGCGATGGTGGTGAGCGTGGTGGTGCCGTAACTGCTCTCCTCGATGTCGTCGAAGCCGACGACGGCGATGTCGGCGGGGATGCGCAGCCCTCGCGCCGTGATGGTCCGCATGGCGCCGATGGCGATCAGGTCGTTGTAGGCGAACACGGCGTCGGGCCGCTCCCCCCGGTCCAGGAGGGCCGCCATGCCGGCGGCACCGTCCTCGCGGCCGTAGCCGTCGGTGACCACGACGAGCTTCTCGTCGGGGATGATCCCGGCGGCGGCGAGTTCCTCGCGCCAGCCCCGCAGGCGCAGATGGGCGGGCTGACGTTCGCGGCCGGTGCGCGATCCGAGGAAGGCGATCCGGCGATGGCCCAGGCCGAGAAGGTGGCGCACGGCGTCGCGGGCCGCTGCCACGTTGTCGATGGCGATGTGGTCGTACGGTGCCTCGTACTCGCGCTCGCCGAGCAGGACCAGCGGCGCCGTCTCGGTGCGTGCCATGAGGTCCTCGGTCTCCAGGTGGATGGGGCTGAGGATGAGCCCGTCGATGACGTGCGACCGGAATCCCTGGCTGACCAGGAGCTCCTTCTCCCGCAGCCCCGCCGTGTGGTCGACCAGGACGGTGTAGTCGTGGCGGGCGGCCGCGTCCACCACCGCCCCGGCGAGCTCCGCGAAGTACGGGTTGCCGAACTCGGGGACGGCGAGGGCGATGATGCCGGTGCGGCCCTTGCGCAGATGACGTGCGGTGAGGTTCGGCCGGTAGCCGAGCTCGTCGATCGCCTGCTGCACCTTGGCGCGCATGCCGGGTGTGACGTGCTGATAGTTGTTCACCACGTTCGACACGGTCTTGATGGACACGCCCGCCCGTTGCGCAACGTCCTTGAGGCTGACGCCCACGGCACTCCTCGGCTCGACTCGGCTCTTCGGATCGGTGGATACAGCTCGTCCACGGCTGGTCCGCGGTCAGGTGCTTCTGCGACTGCGTGCCAGGTAACGCTGGGCCACCACGACAACGATAAGGAAACCCCCGCTGACCACGGACTGGTACGAGGAGTTGAGCGAACCGATCTGGTTGATCAGGTTCTGGATGACGGCGAGGAGCAGGACGCCCCAGAGCGTGCCGCTGATCGAGCCCGCGCCGCCGATGAGCAGCGTGCCGCCGATGACGACGGCGGAGATCGCGTCGAGCTCCATGCCGACGCCGACGATGGTGACGCCGGAGGACAGTCTGGCCGCGTTCAGCGCGCCGGCGAGTCCGGCCAGCAGACCGCTGAGCGTGTAGACGAGGATCTTGGTCCGCGCGACGGGGAGGCCCATCAGGGTGGCGGCGTCGCTGCTGCCGCCGACGGCGAAGAGCGTCTGCCCGAACGAGGTGCGCTGCAGGACGAGTCCGCCGGCGCCGAAGAGGACCAGGGCGATCAGGATCGGGTGGCCGAATCCCCAGACGGCGCCCTGGCCGAGGTCACCGAAGGCGGAGTCCTTGGGCACCAGGTAAGTGGTGGCCCCCTCGTCGGTGAAGGCGAGCAGGACGCCCCGGGCTCCCAGCAGGGTGGCGAGGGTGACGATGAAGGGGGCCATGTTCCCCCGGGCTATCAGGAGCCCGTTGAGCAGGCCGATCGCGCCGCACACGGCGAGGGGGAGGAGCAGGGCGGCGAGGAATCCGTACTGCGAGGCCCAGGCTGCGAGGACTCCGCCCAGGGCGAAGACCGATCCGACGGACAGGTCGATTCCGCCGGTGATGATGACCATCGTCATGCCGAGCGCGACGACGGCGAGGAAGGAGGCCTGGATGGTGATGCCGCGGGCGTTGTCCAAGGAGGCGAAGCTCGGGTAGATGAAGGAGGCGGCGATCACCACGGTGAGCAGGACCACGAGGACGCCCTGCCGCTGGAGGAGTTCGGCGGCGCGCTGCCGGCCTGTCGGCCCGGTGCCGGGCACGGGGTGGGCCTCGGCCGGCTTCCGCGGCGCGGGGGCGGGGGCCGTGGCGGTGGATACGGGTGGGGTGTGGTTCATCGGGACCGACGCTCCCGGGCGACGTAGACGGCGGCGATGATGATGGCCGCCTGGGCGATCTGTGCGGTGGAGTCGGGCAGGTCGTGCTTGACGAGCGTGGCGCGCAGGAGCTGCATCAGGAGGGCGCCTGCCACGGTGCCCAGCACCCGGACGGAACCGCCGTTCAGGGGCGTGCCGCCGACCACGACGGCCGTGATGGCGGAGAGTTCCATGAGGGTGCCCAGCGAGGACGGGTCGCTCGCGGTGAGCCGGGCCGTGGCGAGGATGCCGGCGAGGGCGGCGAGGACGCCGCAGATCACGTACACGCCGATGAGGACCCGCTTGACGGGAAGGCCGGCGAGGGCGGCGGCGGAGCGGTTGCCGCCGACGGCGACGATCTGCCGGCCGAAGGTCGTGCGCCGGACCAGGAAGGCCACGGCGACGGCGAGGATTCCGGCGATCAGGACGACCGGCGGGATGCCGAGGAAGGAGCCGGTTCCCAGCGACAGCAGGTCGGGGTTGACGATCTGCTTGAGCTGACCGTCCGCCATGACGAGGGCGAGTCCGCGGCCGCCGACGAAGAGGGCGAGCGTGGCCACGATGGGCTGCAGGCCGACGAGGGAGACCAGGCTGCCGTTGACGGCACCGACGACCGCGCCCGCCAGGAGCGAGACGACGAGCGCGGGCACGAGCCCGTAGCCGAGGTAGAGCGGCAGGAAGGCGGCGGCGAGGGCCATGGTCGAGCCGACGGACAGGTCGACGCCCTCGGTGCCGATGACCAGGGCCATGCCCAGGGCGACGATGACGATGGGGGCGACCTGGACGAGCTGGGTGCGGAAGTTGTCCGCGGTCATGAAGTGGTCGGTGAACACCGCGTTGAAGAGCAGCACCACCGCCACGGCGCCGTACACGCCGTACTCCTGGTACCAGGCGGGGTCGCGCAGCCGGGCCAGGGAGGGTGTGGGCCGGCCGGGCCGTGCGGACTTCGTGGGCGCGGGTGCGGCGGTCGGGGTCATCGGTGGTCCTCCTCAGCGGCCGGGGCCTTGTCCCCCGGTGCCGGTGCGTGGTCGGCGAGCACTTCGAGCAGCCGGTCCTCGGCCACGTCCTCGCCCGCCAGCTCACCGGCGACGGCTCCGCCCCGCAGGACGACGATCCGGTCGGCGCCCTCGATGAGCTCCTCGATGTCGGAGGAGATGAGCAGGACGGCCAGCCCCTCGCGGGCGAGGTCGTCGATGAGGCTCTGGACCTCGGCCTTGGCCCCGACGTCGATCCCGCGGGTGGGTTCGTCGAGCAGCAGGACCTTGGGTTCCAGGCAGAGCCATCGGGCCAGGAGGACCTTCTGCTGGTTTCCGCCGGAGAGTTCGCCCACCTTCTGCTCGGGGCTCGACGCCTTGATCCTCAGGCGTTTCATGAAGATGTCGACGATCCGGTCCTGCCTGGCGCGGGAGACGACACCGGCCCGCGACAGGCGCGGCATGGCGGCCAGCACGATGTTCTCGCGGACCGAGAGGCCGGGCACGATGCCCTCGGCCTTGCGGTCCTCCGGCAGCAGACTGATCCCGGCCCGGATGGCGGCCGCCGGGGTGAGCCGCTTCAACGGGGTTCCGTCCACGGTGAGTTCACCCGAGTCCAGCGGGAGGGCGCCGGAGAGGGCCTTCGCCGTCTCGCTTCGGCCCGAGCCCAGGAGGCCGCCGAGCCCCAGCACCTCGCCCCCGTACAGCGACAGGGATATGTCGTGGAGCTGGAGGCGGCTGTTCAGGCCCGTGGCGGTCAGTACCGGGGTACGGGCGGCCTCGTGGCCCTCGGCGGCGAAGTTGGTGACCCCGGCGCGGCGGACCTCGGCCACATCGCGGCCGAGCATCATCGACACGAGCTGCATCCGGTCGAGGCCGGCGAGGTCGCCGGTGTGGATGTGGCGGCCGTCGCGCAGCACGGTGACGCGGTCGCAGATCCGGTAGAGCTCGTCCATGCGGTGGCTGACGTAGAGCACGGCGATCCCCTGGCCGCGCAGCTCCTCGATGACGCGGAAGAGGGTCTCCACCTCACGCGGTTCGAGCGAGGAGGTGGGTTCGTCCATGATGACGACCTGGGCGTCGACCGAGACGGCCCGGGCCAGGGCGACCATCTGCTGGGTGCCGATGCCCAGGGTGTGCAGCGGGCGGCGGGGGTCGACCCGTACCCCGAATCCGTCGAGCAGGCCGCTCGTCTCGCGGTGCATACGCGGGAAGTCGATCAGGCCGAAGCGGTTGCGTGGTTCACGGCCGAGGAAGATGTTGCGCGCCACGCTCATCAGGGGGACGAGGTTGACCTCCTGGTAGATCGTGGAGATGCCGGACTGCTGGGCCTCGGACGGCCGGGCGAATCCGACCGGTGCGCCCGCCAGCCGCAGTTCGCCGCCGTCGGGCCGGTACACCCCGGTCAGTACCTTGATGAGGGTGGACTTGCCCGCGCCGTTCTCGCCCACCAGCGCGTGGGTCTCCCCGGCGCGCAGGGAGAAGGAGACGTCGTCGAGGGCGACGACCCCGGGGAACCGTTTGCTCACCGAGCGGGCTTCGAGCACGGCGGGGGCGGCGTGCGCGACCCGCTCCGGCGCCTGGGGTACTGCTTCGGGTGGTGCCATGGGTGGTCCTGGCCTTCCGCTGTTCCAAGGGTGGGGGCCGGGGGCCGCCGTGGCGTGGTCTGCGCCGCGGCGGCCGGGGCCTTCGGGGACCGGAGGGGGTCAGTACGCCCCGCCGAGCGATTCCTTGGCGTTGGTCTCGTCGTAGGCGCGGTCGGTGATGATGACGTTCTCGGGGATCTCCTCGCCGCCGTAGAACTTCTGGGCGGTCGCGAAGGCGAGCGGGCCGAAGCGCGGGTTGGACTCGATGACGGCGTTGTACTCGCCGTTGACCAGGGCCTGGACGGCGTTGCGGGTGCCGTCGACCGAGACGATCTTGACGTCCTTGCCGGGCTTCTTGCCGGCCGCCTTCAGCGCGGTCACCGCGCCGAGACCCATCTCGTCGTTCTCCGCGTAGACGGCGGTGATGTCCGGCTTGGACTGGATGAGCTGCTCCATGACCTGCTGGCCCTTGTCACGGGCGAACTCGCCGGTCTGCTGGGCGACGATCTCGATGCCGGGGGCCTCGGCCTTGATCCGGTCGACGAAGCCCTTGGTGCGGTCGGTGGTCACGTTGTTCCCGGAAGCGCCGAGGAGGATGGCGACCTTCCCCTTGCCGCCGGTGGCCTTGATCATCGCGTCGGCGGCGCGCTTGCCCTGCTCGACGAAGTCGGAGCCGAGGAAGGCCACGTAGTCCTTGCACGCCGTGGAGTTGACCTTGCGGTCGATGGTGAGGACGGGCACCTTCTTCGCCGCGGCGGCCTTGAGCGCCGGTTCGAGCCCGTCGGAGTTGAGCGGCGCGATGATGAGGAACTGCGCGCCCTGGGAGAGCATGTCCTGGATGTCGCTGATCTGCTTGGACAGCTGCGACTGCGCGTTGGTGGTGAGGAGCTTTTTCACGCCGACCTTCTTCGCCTCGTCCTTGATGGACTGGGTCTCGGCGATCCGGAACGGGTTGGCCTCCTTCTCCGACTGCGAGAAGCCGACCACCGCGTTCTTCAGGTCGAGCTTCGGCGCGCCGTAGGTCTGCAGCGAACAGCCGGGACCGGAGCCGGACTCGGGGGTCTTGGCCGCCTGGGCGCCCTGGCTGCTGTCACCACCCGCGCTGTTCGTGGTCTCCGACTTCGAGCAGCCGGCGGCGGCCAGCGTGGCGGTCGCGGCGAGCAGGCAAGCCGCGGCGAGGGTACGGGATCGACGCTGGGTCATCATGCGCGGGACGCTCCTTGGCGGGATGACGGCACGCCGTTCGGCGCGCGGTCGGGCGTGGCTGGACGATCATCGGCCGCTCGGCGGCAGATGGCACTGCAATCCTCACGACCCCGCTACGAGCTGGGAGAACGGTGGTCGTAAGAGCCTGTGCGGCCTCTCGGCGGCTCGGTTTACAACGTTATATAGGCGGGGTGGCAGGGGCGGCAAGAGAGTTGTCGTTGCGTTTCCAAAACGTGTCGCCCGGCCACGCGCAGCGCAGCGTGGTGCGTCCGCCGTCGGCCGTTACGGCGCCCGCCGGCGCCCCCACCGCGCGGCGCGCCGACGGTGGTCGTGGGGCCGGCCCGCAACGACGGGGTGAGGACGCTACGACCGGGCCCGCCGGGAGGCGGACGACGACCGGGCACTCGGGGGCGGGCCGCCACCCGGTGCGGCCGCCCCCAGGCGCACGATCGCCGGCATCGACGGGATGCGGCCGACCGGGGCGCAGGCGGCCGGTCGACCCGGCACCGGGGCCGGCCGGCCACCCCGGCGGCGGGCACGCGGGGTACACCGCGCACCCTTCACCCGGGACACGGGCGTGGGCGGTGGGGACCCCTGGGCGCCGTGAGGTGCGTGCCGGGGTCCGGCCGTTCGCGGACCCCGGCTCCGTCAGGCATCGCCCATGACCAGTCCCTCGATCGTGTGCTTCTGCACGATGGGGGTGAGCTCCTCCACGACCGGACAGGCCAGGTGCGCCCGGACCCGGCCGGGCAGCGCGGCCCAGTACGCGCGGGTCACCGCCATGTCGTGCTGCGCGTCGTTCCCCGCACCCGGGGCGTCGACGCCCAGCACCAGGACGGGCCGGGCGTCGGGCGAGTGGTTGGCCGTGCCCCGGTGGATCGTCAGGGCGGAGCGGGCCGAGATGTCGCCTCGCTGGGGGTACTTGCGGAGGGCCAGTGCGGCGTAGCGGGGGTAGTCCTCGCGGTGGGGGAACATCGCGTGGCCGAAGCGGGTGTCGTCGTCCCACTGGGTGCCGGGCGCGATCTCGAAGGGTCCCATGTCCTCGCGGGTGTCGACGGCGGTGACGTTGAACGCGAGCGAGGTGAGCCTGCGTTCACGGCGGGTGGCGTCGGGCATGGGGAAGTCCCGGTGCCAGGGCTGGTTCACGGCGCCGGCCAGCGGCACGTCGAACCCGAGCTCGACGATGCGGTAGTCGGGCCCCAGGACCGCCTCGCAGACCCCACGCACCCAGGGGTGGTCCACGAGGTCGACGAAGCCCCGGAGCTGTTCCGGGTGAATCTCGACGTAGTACCTGTGGGGCCCCCGGCCGACCGCTCCGCCCTCGCGTCCGCGCGCCTCGGCGAAGGCGGCGTCGATGTCCTCGCGCATCCGGTCGGCCCACTGCGGTGCGAACGCTCCGGGGCACGCGGTGATGCCGGCGTCGTAGAGGTCCCGGACCGCTGCCTCACGGTCGGCCGGGGGAAGGGAATCGGTCGCCGGGTCGTGCATGTCTGTGGTCCTTTGCATGGGAGGGCGGAGGGACGGGGGGCGGGGCTCGGCCCCGCTGCGGGCGCTCCCGCCCACCCCGTCCCGGACGGGCCTGCGCTCCCGGCAGCGCGGTGATCGCGCGCGCTGCCGGAAGCGGTCCTGCGGGGCAGGGCCCTACGGCTGTTCGCCGTCGTGGAGGGCGGCCACCTCCTGGTCGGTGAGCGCCTTGTCGTACACGCGCACCTGGTCGACGGACCCGTTCCAGAAGTCGGTGTTGCCGCCGGACCACTTGGCACGGCCCACGGAGAGCGCGCCGCTGCTGACGTCGGCGGAACCGGCCTCGGCCGTGGCCGCGAGCTTCCCGTCGACGTACAGCTTGATCCGGTCGCCGCTGCGTACCCCGACGAGGTGGTACCACCGGCCCAGTTCGGGCGTCACCTCGAGCCTGGCCCGGTGCGCGCCCGGGGTGGAGAAGGCGAACGCGCCCTGCCCGTACTGGAGGTAGAACGGGTTCTCCTGGCGGCGGCCGTCCTGGCTGACGACCGTGCCGTAGTTGCCCGGGAGGGCGTCCAGGGACGCCCAGGCGGACACGGTGTAGTCACCGGTGGTGTCGACGACCGGGCCGTCCGTCTCGGCGTACTGGCCCGCACCGTCGAACTTCAGTGCCGATCCCCGGACACCCGGGGTCCAGGACGTTCCCTCGGAGAGGGTGAGGTCCTTGTGGTTGGGGCCGCTGTCGGCGGCCTTGGTCCCCTTGTTCTCGTCGAGGGACCAGGCGCCGCCGCCCTTGAGCTCGTCCCGCTCGCCCGCCGCCGCACCGGCCGCGATGACCTCCTGGTTGATCCGCCGCACCTTGGCGGGGTCGACCTTGATCTCGCGGCGGTCGTACGTCCAGAGGCCGTTGAGCTCGTTCTCCAGGTCGGTCACCTGGGTGTAGATGGAGCCGGAGAGCTCCGCCCGGGCCGCGTCGAGGTAGTACGTCCGCGTGTTGTCGACGTACTTGGCGGTCAGGGCGTCCTTGTCGGCGACACCGCTGTAGATCGCGGTGGGGGCACCCGGCCACATGTGTCCGGGCATCCGCAGGGTGAAGCCGCCGTGCTCACCGTCCATCGCGGCACGGTTCCCGTCCGGGAAGGCCGGGTCGGTGTTGTTGTAGTCGTGGTGGTCGATGATGTCGCCCTTGCCGGAATCTCCCTTGGAGTTGCAGCAGTTGACACCGCTGTGGGCGTTGACGACCCGGGAGGGGTCGGCGGCCTGGACCTTCTCGGTGATCTTTCCGGTCTCGGTGCGGTCCCACTCGCCCCAGCCCTCGTTGAAGACGATCCAGGCGCCGATGGAGGGGTAGTTGTGAAGCTGCTCCATCATCTCGGCGCCCTGGCCGAGGAAGGCCTTCTGCCCCTTCTCGCCGGTGATGTCGCCCGAGACGAAGTCCTGCCAGACCAGCAGCCCGAGCTGGTCGGCGTGGTAGTACCAGCGTGCCGGCTCGACCTTGATGTGCTTGCGTACGGAGTTGAAGCCGAGGTCCTTCTGCGCCTTCAGGTCGAAGACGAGGGCCGCGTCGCTGGGCGCCGTGTTCAGGCCGTCGGGGTAGAAGCCCTGGTCGAGCATGGCGAGGGAGAAGAACGGCTTTCCGTTGAGCACCAGCTTCTGGTAGCCGCCGACTTCGGCGACCCCGAAGGAGCGCATGCCGAAGTAGCTGTCCACGGTGTCCCGGGAGCGGCCGTCCTTGAGGGTGACCTCCAGGTCGTACAGGTACGGGTCGTCCGGGGTCCACAGGTGCTGTTCGGCGACCGGGAGGCTCAGCTCGCGGTTGGCCGGTCCGCTGACCCTGCCGACGACCTTCCCCTTCCTGTCACGGGCGACCGCGGTGATCCGCGCCGACGACGAGGCGTCCTCGGAGTTGACCGTCAGGGCGAGCCTGCCCTTGTCGATGTCGGGCGTGGTGGTGAGGGAGTCGACGGCGGCGGGCGCGACCGGCTCCATCCAGACGGTCTGCCAGATGCCCGAGGTGGCGGTGTAGAAGATGCCGCTCGGGTTGGCGGACTGCTTGCCCGTGGGCTGGTCGGCCCCGGTGGTGTCGGTCACCGCGACCACGATCTCCTGGGGGCCGCTGCCCTTGAGCGCGTCGGTGATGTCGGCGCTGAAGGCGGTGTAGCCACCGGTGTGTTCGGCGACCGGCTTGCCGTTGACCCAGACCCGCGCCTGGTAGTCGACGGCGCCGAAGTTGAGCTTCAGGCGGTCGTCACCGCCCCGCTTGCCGACCGACCAGCTCTTGGGCACGGTGACCAGCTTGCGGTAGAACATGTGGTCCTCGTGGCGCTCGATCCCGGAGAGCTGGGATTCGGCGGGGAAGGGCACGGTGATGCGCTCGCCGAGCGGCTTGCCGAAGACCGGCTTCTCCCCGGCGGCGGCTCCGGCGAACTCCCAGGGGCCGTTGAGGTTCTTCCAGTCGTCGCGCACCTGCTGCGGACGGGGGTATTCGGGCAGGGGGTTCTTCGCGTCCAGCTTCTCGCCCCACGGGGTGAGCAGGCGGTGCGTGGAGTGGTTCTTCGCCCTGCGGCTGATCGCCGGGACGGTCTCGTCGCCGGCCTTCAGCCCGCCCTCGCCGTCGTAGACGAACGTGACCTGCTGGTTCTTCTGGACGGCCGCGCCCAGGGTGACGATGAGCGCGTGGGGGTCGTCCGACGCCCTGGCGACGGACTTCACGGGCATCGGCGTGGTGTCCGCCTCGATCCTGAGGTGGTTCTTCACGTCCTCGATGCCGCTGACCTCGTGGTCGAAGGTCGCCTGCAGCTTCAGTCCGTCCTCGGCGACGCCGAGCCCGATCGGGTAGACCTCGAAGTCGGCGGGCGGGGTGAACGCGGACTCGGGGACGATCTGCTTGGTGAGCTTCGGGCTCGACCAGCGCAGGAACATGTTGGCCCCGCCGGTGTCCTGGAACATCTCCAGCCGGAAGGAGTGCTGCTCACCGCCCTTCAGGGCGACCGGGGTGCTGGTCTGCTCCTTGTCCCAGTCCGGCACCCAGTGGTCGATCACGGGCTTGTCGTCGATGAAGAGCCGGAAGCCGTTGTCACCGATCGCGCTGAAGGTGTAGTCGCCGGTCTCGGGGGCCGCGATCTGGCCCGTCCAGCGGGCGGTGGTGTGCTCGGTCCTCCCGGTCGCCGATTCGAAGGCGCCGGTCAGGCCGGGGAAGTTGATGTCCGGGTCGAGCGCCACGGCGCCGAGCTCGGCGAAGTCCCGGGCGCCCGGGGCGGACATGGCGAAGTACTCGCCCTTGAGTCCGTGCACCTCGGTGGAGGGGGCCTCCGACGCGAACGCCGGGGCGGAGGCGGCGCCCGCGGCGGGGGCCGCGGTGGCGGCCGGCACCAGGACGGCCCCCAGGGGGAGCAGCAGTGCCGCCGTACAGGCGAGTGATCTGAAGAGCGTGCGGGGGCGGGCTGGTTGTCGTCTCAAGGCGTCGTCCTCGTCGAAGAAGCCGAAGTGCCCCGCACTGCGGAGCACTGCACATAGTCGAACATTGAGCCACAGCACCGAACACCTGACAACGGTTGTGCACGCAGATTTTTCAACGATAGAAAAACGAGACCGTGCCCGCCCGCCCCGCCGGGCCCGCCGGAGCCGGCGAACGGTGCCGTACCGTCCGCCGGGCCCCGGGTCACGGCCCGTCGATGTCCTACTGCGGAAGATCCGCAGGTCGTACGGCCCAGGAGGTGTTCGGCCGGTCGGCGAGCCGGTAGGTGAGCGACCCTCCCCGGGTGACCAGCCGGTCGTCCGTCCAGGACCGGCCGCTCGTCCGCCCGTCGACCTTCACCGCGTCGATGTACGGATGTGTGTCATCGGCCTGCGGGGCGCTGATCGTGATGTCCCTGCCCTGCGGCCGGTCCAGCACGGCGGACGGGAAGAGCGGCGTACCGAGCAGCATGGTCGCGCTGCCGGGCGTGCGCGGGTAGAGGCCCAGGGCCGAGAAGACGTACCAGGCCGACATGGTGCCCAGGTCGTCGTTTCCGGGCAGGCCGCGCGGCCCGGTCCCGTACACCGTGTCCACGATCTCGCGGACGGTCTCCTGGGTCTTCCAGGGCTGCCCCAGCGCGTTGTAGAGCCACGGGGCGTGGATGCCCGGCTCGTTGGTCGGGTCGTAGCGCAGGGCGTCTCCGCCCTTGACCGACCAGGAGCCGTCCGCCTTGTGGAAGAAGGCGTCGAGCCGCTTCGCCGCGATGTCCCGTCCCCCCATGGCCTCGGCGAGCCCCTGCACGTCCTGCGGCACCATCCAGGTGTACGTGGCGCTGGTGCCCTGGGCGAATCCGCGGTCGCTGCCCGGCGCGAACGGGGTCAGCCAGGAACCGTCGAGGTTGCGGGCCTGGATGTAGCCGGTCGTCCCCGCCCCGTCGCCCGCCTGCGGGTTGAAGACGTTCCGCCACCAGCGTCCGCGCTCCTCGAAGGTCTTGGCCTCCTCGTCCTTGCCGAGCAGGCGGGCCCAGCGTCCGAGGGCGTCGTCGGCGACCGCGTCCTCCAGGGTCTCGGCCGCGCCTCCCCAGCAGTGGCAGGCGTCCTGGGTCGCGTAGTGGGACTCCAGGTACTGTGCCAGGTTAGGCCGCTGCCCGGTGCACTGGCCGGGGCATCCGGCGTCCACCAGCCCGTCCGGGTGGGGCACCGTGGCCTGGCGGGCCAGGGACCGGAAGGCCCCCTCGTAGTCGAAGTTGCGCACACCCATCGCGTAGAACGTGGCGAGGGTGGCCGCCGAGGGGTCACCCGTCATCACGTGCGTGGCGCCGTTGACGTGCACCCACCGGTCCCAGACGCCGCCGTTCTGCCGGGCGAAGTTGTACAGCGACTGCGCGAAGTCCCCCGCGACGCGGGGCTTGAGCAGGGCGAGGAGCTGGATCTGGGCCCGGTACTGGTCCCAGCCGGAGAAGTTGCTGTACTGGGCCTTCTGCCCCCGCTCCACGCGGTGCGCCGCGCCGTCCATGCCCGGATAGCGGCCGTCGGTGTCGCTGATCAGGTTCGGCTGCATCAGGGCGTGGTACAGCGCGGTGTAGAAGGTGGTGCGCCGGTCCTGGCTCCCGCCGCCGATCCGTACGGCGCCGAGCTCACGGTCCCAGGCGCGGGAGGCGGCCCGGGCCACGTCGTCCACGCTCGCCCGGGGCGCGATCTCCTGGCGGAGGTTCGCCTCGGCCCCCTCCTGGCTCACGTAGGAGATGCCGATGCGCATGCGGACGTCGGTGTCGGTGCTGGTGTCGAAGCCGACCCAGCCGCCGGAGCCCTTCCCGGCGCGGGCGGCGCCGGTGGCGTACCCCTCGCCTCCGCCGCCCGTGGTCGCCCCCGGCGCGATCGTGCCGTCGCGCCAGGTGCCGGTCGAGGCGAAGTCACGGTCGAAGGAGGCGCTGAAGTAGAGGCGGTAGTAGCTCTTGCGGTTGTTGGTACCGCCGTTGGCGCGCCGGCCGCAGAAGGCGCCCGTGAGCACCGAGCCCGTCACCTTGCGGTGTGCGGTGTCGATCTCTATCGCGGCGTCCTCGCTGCCGTTGAGGGAGTTGGACACCCGGAAGAGCAGGTTGGCGGGCTTGCCGGCCGGGAAGCCGAAGTCGGCCACACCCGCGCGCTCGCTCACCGCCAGGTCGGCGGTGACGCCGGAGTCCAGTCCGACCGTGTAACGGCCGGGTACGGCACGCTCGTCGGCGTGCGAGAAGCCGGACGCGTAGACGGCGTCCTTGGTGTCGGCCGACGGGGAGGAGGTCACGTCGCCGGCGAACGGCATGATCGGCACGTCCCCCGCGGCCCCCGGGTTGCAACCGGCGCCGTTGACGTGGGTGAGGCTCAGCCCCCGCATCCGGGTGACCCCGTACTCGTAGCCGTTGGCCGCTCCGGTACTGGTCTGGTCACCTGTGGTACTGGTCGGCGACCAGGCGATCATGCCGTACGGGCGGACCGCGCCCGGATAGGTGTTGCCGCCGTTCGCCGTGCCGATCAGCGGGTCGACGTAGGCGGTGGGGCGCGTGACGGCCTCGCCGGGCGTGCCGGCCTGGGCCGCCGGTGGTACGACGGCGCCGGCGAGCGCACCGGTGAGCAGGAGCGCGGCGGCGCGCGCGGCGAGGCGCCGGGCCGCGCGGGACGGTCTGGACGGCATGTCTCGGGTACCTCCGACGGTTGCGGACAACGTTGTCAGCACCGGGCGGACCGTTCCGCCGGGTGGTGATCGCTACGGGGCCGAGCGTAGGTGCCGGCAGCGTGCGGGGGAATGCCGCGGACGAAGGCCGGCGGTGAACGAGTGGTGAACGGGCGCCCCAGGAAGCCCTCCGGGGAGCGCCGGGAAGCCTTCCTGGGAGCATGGAGGCCGTCGTCCGCCCCGAGAATCCGCAGAGGAGCCACGTGATCCGCTGGACGTACGCCTTCATCGACCGGCCTGCCGCCGTCGCCGCCCGTGCGACCGCCTTCTGGACGGAGGTCACCGGCACCGACGCCTCCGGCCCGTGGGGCGAGCGGGGCGAGTTCACCACCCTGCTCCCGGACGGGGCCGACGCCTGCCTCGCCATGCAGGCCGTGGGCGGGGCGGGTGGCGCGCACCCGGACCTGGCCGTGGAGGATCTGGCGGCCTCCACCGCGCAGGCGTGCGGGCTGGGCGCGGTGGTCGAGTCCCGGAAGCCGGGACTGATCGTGCTGCGCTCCCCCGGCGGCATGCCCTTCTGCCTGGTGCCCTGGCGCGGTCAGCGGACCCGGCCGCCCGTCGTCCCCGGCCCCGGAGGGTTCCGGAGCCGGGCGGACCAGCTCTGCCTGGACGTGGCTCCGGACGCGTTCGCGACCGAGGTGGCCTTCTGGACGGCGCTGACCGGCTGGGACTCACGGCCGGGTGACCACACGGAGTTCCATGTCCTGCGCCCGCGGCTGGATCTGCCCGTGCACCTGCTGGTCCAGCGGCTGGAGGAGCCCCGCCCCGCCTCCGGGCACCTGGACGTGGCGTGCTCCGACCTGGAAGCCGGGCAGGCCCGGCACGAACGGTACGGCGCCGAGTTCGTCCGGCACGGTGACGGATGGACGGTCATGCGGGACCCGGCGGGCGGCCTCTACTGCCTGACGGGGCGTGACCCGCTCACGGGCGAGTAAGGGCTGGGCGTGCCTCCGGCGGGACCGCCGCCGCCCTTTCGGGCACCTCCGGCGGTCCGCGCGGGGTCCGCGCGGGGTCCGGCCGGGTCCCGGTGTCGCCGGGCGGCAGGACTTCCGGGACGCGCCCTACGGCGTCGTGATGCTCGGCCGGGGCGCGGTCGGCATACCGCTGCCGAGGGCGAACCCGGGGTGCGGAGGCTGGTTGTACGCCGTGTTCTGCCACGCCAGCGCCGTCCGGTACATGGTGTCGTGGAGCAGCGTGGTGATCCTCGTGCCGGTCTCGTACGGCGTGGAGTAGATCCGCAGCGCGGTGTTGTCCGTGGTCGGCCAGACGACCTCCTCGCGCCAGTCGCCGAAGAGGTCGCCGGAGAGCGACGGGGTGGCCTTGGTGCCGTTGTTGGAGTGGACCGAGGCGCCGGTCAGCTGACGGGTGTCCCCGGAGGTGCCGTACTTGTCGATGTGGGTGCCGTCGAGGAGTTCGCGCGTCGTGTCACCGTCCCACCAGGCCAGGAAGTTCGCGCTGGAGGGCTTCCGGCCGGAGACGACGGCGCCCTGCGGTCCGCGCACTCCGGAGACGGCGGAGGACCAGGACTCGGCTCCGGGGCTGCCCGCCCAGATGTCCGCGGACACCCCGCGGCCGTTGTCACCCGTGGCGGGGGTGGACCACAGGATCGCGCCGGTCCGGGCGTCCGCCATCCAGGAGGAGGGCTTCGCACCGTCCTCGTCGACCTTGAACTCCTCCAGACCCGCCCGGGAGGGGTCGAGGTCACCGACGTGCATGGCGTCCCCGTGCCCGTTCCTCGTCGTCCAGAGTCCCGAGCCGTTGTCGTCCACGGCCATGGCGCCGTACACGATCTCGTCCCTGCCGTCGGCGTCGACGTCGGCGATGGAGAGCTGGTGGTTGCCCTGGCCGTCGTATCCCTTGCCGGAGTTGGTGGAGCTGGTGGTGTCGAACGTCCACCGCCGGGTGAAGGCACCGTTGCGCCAGTCCCAGGCGGCGATGACGCTGCGGGTGTAGTAGCCGCGCGCCGTGATCAATGAGGGCCTGGCGCCGTCGAGGTAGGCCGTACCGGCCAGGAAGCGGTCGACGCGGTTGCCGTACGAGTCGCCCCACGAGGAGACCGTACCGCGCGCCGGGACGTAGTCGACGGTGCCCATCGCCGCACCGGTGCGGCCGTCGAACATCGTCAGGTACTCCGGCCCGGACAGGATGTAGCCGGCGGAGTTGCGGTGGTCGGCGGAGGAACTGCCGATGGCCCTGCCCGTCCCGTCCACAGTGCCGTCGGCGGTCTTCATGGCGATCTCGGCCCGGCCGTCGCCGTCGTAGTCGTACACCTGGAACTGGGTGTAGTGCGCTCCGGAGCGGATGTTGCGGCCGAGGTCGATCCGCCAGAGCCGGGTGCCGTCGAGGCGGATGCCGTCGACGACGGTGTTGCCGGTGTAGCCGGACTGGGAGTTGTCCTTCGCGTTGGTCGGCTGCCACTTGAGGACGAAGTCGAGGGCGCCGTCGCCGTCCAGGTCGCCCACGGACGCGTCGTTCGCCTCGTAGGTGTAGGCGACACCGTCGGGGGTCGTACCGCCTGCGGGCGGGCTGACGGGCACGTCCTTGTACCCGGCCCGGAACTGGATCGCGTGCACCGAGTCGCTCTGCTCCACGCCGTTCACCACCGCCCGTACCGTGTAGTCGGCGGTGGCGGGGGCTCCGGGGTGGAAGTAGTTCGTCGAGGCGGTGACGGGTGAGGCGTTGACCTTCGTGCCGGCCCGGTAGACGTTGAAGGACACGCCGTCGGGGTCGGTCCCGAGCCAGCGCCAGCTGACCAGGTTGCCGCTGTCGGTGTGCACGCTGACGACTCCGCGGTCGAGCGCCTCCGCCTGGCGGGCGGTGGCGGCGTGCGAGGCCGGCCCGAGGGCCAGGAGACCGGTGACCGCGAGCAGCCCTGACGTCAGCGAGCCGAGCAGGGCGCGGCGGCCGGTCCGGCGGCGGCGCACACGTGGTCCGGGGTGGCGGTGGTTGTGGGGGTGCGGAAGCTCCACGGAAGGCACCTTCTCGGGGGGACGGGGGTGGCTTTCACCCCGTCAGTTGCTCCCGGGTACCGAAAGGTTGCCGCCCGGCTCCGCCTTTCCCGCGGCTTTCCGTGTTTCCCCCCCCGCTCGTTCCCGCCACCTCCCGGACGTGGGCTCCTCGCGTTCCTGCCCCCGCCGCGCGCGCCGCGGCGTGCAAGGAGCGCAGGGCGAGGAGCAGGACGCCGATGTCGTCGAGGTAGACGGGGTCCGGCAGCAGATCGACGGGCGACACGGTGTAGATCACCGCGGCCCAGACGAGCGCCTTGTCGCGCAGGGGGATCCCCGCCTCGACGAGGAGCCGTCTGGCCCGGAACACGCGTACGAGCAGCACGGCGGCGGCAGCGGCCGTGAGCAGGGCGACGAGTGCGCCCACGACCAGCCAGACGGAGATGTCCATGGCTCATCGTCTCCCCGGAAGGGCGCCCCGACCGGCAGCACTCACCCGTGGCTCCTGGCCTGTGCCCGGGCGCGCCGGCGCTTGAGGGCACGTCGTTCGTTCTCGTCCAGGCCTCCCCAGACTCCGGAGTCCTGCCCGTTCTCCAGAGCCCAGTCCAGGCACTTCTCCCGTACGGGGCACTGCCTGCAGACCGCCTTGGCCTCCTCGGTCTGCACCAGCGCCGGGCCGGTGCTGCCGATGGGGAAGAACAGGTCGGGGTCCTCCTCGCGGCAGGCCGCGTGGGTGCGCCAGTTGTCCATGTCTGTCACTCCTTCGTCTCCGGGGGTCCGGCATGGTGCGTTCTTCTGCGGGTGACCGGCATCGGGCGTCCGAAACCCCGACAGGCCCGCGGGTGCCGGCTCCGGGCCCCAAGACCCCCCGGCGCGCAGCCGGGTGCACCCGCCTTCCGGCCCCGAAGCGCGTACGGCCCGGCGTTCCCCGGGAGTTACCCGGCCTCCGGAAGGGGTGTGCCCGGCTGCGGCGCGGCGGCGCACGCGCTGTCCAGCCGGATGCGGTGCCTCATCACCGTGTCCGGGTCGTCGATGATGTCCACGCGGGCGCCCGGTAGCTCCACGACCGCCCGGTCACCGATCTCCCGGGTGGGCACGCGCAGCAGGTGCAGCGGCGGCATGCCGGTCATGGGGTGCGGCGGGAAGTCGAGGGGCACCACCTGCACGGTGACCCCCGGCCGGCTCGCGCTCTCAGCCAGCCGCGCCCGTTGCCCGGCCATCACCTCGGGCCCGCCGACGCGCGTGTGCAGGGCGGCGGCCGGGAAGAGCGCCCAGAGCCTCGTGCCGCGCTCCCTCAGCCGCCGCTGCCGTTCCTCCAGGAGTTCGACGCACCGCTCGGCCTTCCCGGGCGTGTCGTCGGGGCTCATGGTCCGGCGCAGCGCCGCTTCGTAGGCCGGGGTACGCAGCAGTTCGGGCACCAGCGCGGGGTGCCAGGTCCGTACGAGGGTGGACGAGGACTCGATGCCGATGACCTCCTGCTGCCACGGCTCCATGACATCACGCCACCGGTGCCACCATCCGGGCAGGTTCGCGGCGCCCAGACCGGCCATGATCGACTGGGCCTCGACGGCCGGTACCTCGTAGCGGTCCAGCAGCAGACGGACCTGGCGGGCGTCGAGGCCGGTCTCCGCGCGCTCGATGCGCCGCACGGTGGCGGGGTGGGCGTCCAGGGCCTGGGCCGCGGCCTGGAGACTGACGCCCGCTCGTTCCCGCAGCATCCGCAGGCGTGCCGCAAGGACGCGGTGCTCGACCGTGGGGCCGGATCGGGGCCTCATGCGCGTACCTTCCTCGTGGTGCTCGGGCACAGAGCAACCGCCCGGACATTCTGTCGCTTGCAAAGTATGCACTTTGCGCCGAGAGTACGTACATGTCGGAAATACACACCTGTACTCGTCTCGACCAGGCGGACCCGGGCGGGCGGAGTGCACAGAGCTGGTGGATTCCGCGTCACTCCAAGGGCGTCCCGGAAACCAGGCGCCGCGTGCAGGAGGCGCTGCGCGCCTGGGGCGAACCCGCGGACCGGGTCGAGACAGCGGCCCTGGTGGTGACCGAACTGGTCACCAACGCGGTACAGCACGCGGCCGGCCGGCGGATCCGGTGCCGCGTCCTGCGCATCTCCGGCCGGGTGCGCATCTGCGTCTGGAACCGCGGTCGGGGGCGCGTGGCCGTGCCGTCCCGCCCGGCGGAACCGGGCGCGGGACCGCGCGGTCCCCGGGCCCCGCAGCCGCGCCGCCCGGAGCCCTCCCACCCCGCCGGGGAGGGCCACCACCGCCCGCACCGCCCCGGTGCCGCCGACCGGAACGCGCCTTCGGACCTTGCGCCGGACGGCCCGGACGTCCCCGACGGCACGGACGCCGTGGACGCGTCGCACTCCGTGGACCCGCCGGACGGCGTGGGCGGCCTCGGCTCCCTCGGCTGTCCCGACGGATTCGAGGGTCTCGACGGCTTCGACCTGGCGTCTCTCGCCGAGGGCGGCCGGGGGCTGATGCTCGTGGACGCCCTGGCCGTGCGCTGGGGCACGCGCACGGGCCTCTCGGGCCGCCTCGTCTGGGCCGACATCTGAAGGCCCGCAGCGGGCCGTCCCGGACGCGGCCGGGACCTGGTCGTGGAGGCCCGGCCCGGTGAACCGCTACGGCCGCCCAGGAGCCCCGGCCGTCCCTCGCCGCCACCCCGGCACCCGCCGGAAGGCGGCCACTCCCGACGGCACCCGGTCAGGCCTCCGCGAGCGCCGTCCGGCACTCGGGGTGTCCCCATCCCTGCGGGGTCTTCGCGATCATGTCCTTCACGGCGTAGGGCTTCCCGCAGGGGCACCGCCCCGCGAACTTCGCCCGGATCGTCCCGCCGGTCCGTGGCGTCCTCCCCACGGCACCGGGACCGGCAGCGGCGCCGGCCCCGCCGGCCCGGGTCTTCGTCGAACGGGCGGGAGCCGGGACCGGCAGTTCCGCGGCGCCGTGCCGGGTCCCCGCCGGCCGCTGCGCGACGGCGGCCTCGCTGGCGGCCTGGTCGGCGAGCGCGTTGAGCGGGTCGCCGTCGACCTGGTGCGCCGGCACGTAGCGGAAGCTCACGTCACGCCCGCCCAGCAGCTCGTCGATCGCGACCACCAGTTCGCGGTTGGCGACCGGCTTCCCCGCCGATGTCTTCCACCCGTTGCGCTTCCAGCCCGGCAGCCACTTGGTCACCGCGTTCATGGCGTACTGCGAGTCCATGCGGACCTCGAGCGGCACGCCCGGATCCGTGGTGGCCAGCAGTTCCCGCAGCGCGGTGAGCTCGGCGACGTTGTTGGTGGCGGTCCCCAGCGGGCCGGCCTCCCACCGCTGCGGGCGCCCCGCGGCATCGGCCGTGACCCACGCCCAGGCAGCAGGTCCCGGATTTCCCTTGGATGCCCCGTCACACGCGGCGATGATGCGCTCGTCCATGTCCCCGATCATGCCAGCACCCGGGTTCAGGGCACGATCGAGTCGACGTATCCCCCGTCCACCCGCACCGCCGCGCCCGTGGTGGCCGAGGCCTGCGGGGAACTGAGGTAGACGACGAGGTTCGCGATCTCCTGCGGCTCGATCAGCCGCTGGAGCAGGGACTGCGGCCGGTGCAGGCGCATGAACGCGCGCTGGGCCTCGTCCCACGGCAGGTTCCGGTCCACGAGCTCGTAGACGAAGTCCTCGACCCCGCCGGTGTGGGTGGGGCCGGCGATCACGGAGTTCACGGTGACCCCGGTGCCCGCGGCCTCCTTGGCGAAGCCCCGGGAGACGGCCAGCAGGGCCGTCTTCGACATGCCGTAGTGGATCATCTCCGCGGGGATGGCGATCGCCGAGTCGCTCGCGATGTTCTGCACCCTGCCCCACCCCCGCTCGGTCATGCCGGGCAGGTAGTGGCGGATCAGCCGGACGGCACTGAGGACGTTGGTGTCGAAGTAGGCGCGCCACTCGTCGTCGGTGATCTCCAGCGGCGGCCGGGTGCCGAAGATGCCGAGATTGTTGACGAGGACGTCGGCCGCGGGAACGGCTTCCTGCAGCTCCGCCGCGCCCTGCTCCGTGGACAGGTCGCAGGCGACCGCGCGGACGGCCGCGCCCCGCACGGTGGCGTGGAGGCCCCCCGCCGCCGTGTCCAGCCGTTCACTGCTCCGTCCGGTCAGGACGACGGCGGCTCCCGCCTCGGCCAGGCCCTTGGCGATGGCGAGGCCGATGCCCTGCGAGGAGCCGGTGACGACCGCTGTCCGGCCGGAGAGATCGATACGCACTCCACGGTCCTTCCGCCTCATGTACGTCCGGTGAGCGAGCGCCTCCATCCTGGCAGGTCACGCTGCGGCCCCACGGGAGGCGTGCCGCCCTCGGCACGGCGCCGGCGAGATGTCCGCGGACGCGTGCGGGGCCCCGGCTCGCCGGAACAGCCGGCCGGGGCCCGCGCGGACGTCAGAGTACGCCGGACTCCGAGACGGCGATGCGCGCCTTGGTGCGGCCGTTCGAGGAGCCGTAGGACTCGATCTTGCGGACGAGCTCCATGCTGGACTCGTCGGCAACCTCGCCGAACACGACGTGCTTGCCGTCGAGCCACGGGGTGACGACGGTGGTGATGAAGAACTGCGAACCGTTGGTGTTCGGTCCGGCGTTGGCCATCGAGAGCAGACCGGGCTTGTTGTGCTTCAGGGTGAAGTTCTCGTCGGCGAACTTCTCGCCGTAGATGCTCTTGCCGCCGGTGCCGTCACCGCGGGTGAAGTCACCGCCCTGCAGCATGAAGTCGGGGATGACGCGGTGGAACGGCGAGCCGGCGTATCCGAAGCCCTTCTCCCCGGTGGCCAGGGCGCGGAAGTTCTCCGCGGTCTTGGGCGCCACGTCGTCGAAGAGGTTGAACACGATCCGCCCGGCGGGCTGGTCGTCGATGGTGATGTCGAAATACGTCTTGATGGTCATGAGGCCATCCTGACATCACCGGCCGGCCGCGCGCGCACAGCCCCCGCCCGGCGCGGCTCCCCCGGCCGGACGCCCGGCGTGTCCGGCCGTACACGGGTGCGGCGCGCCACGGTGGTGAGGCCGTGGCGCGCCGCACCCTTCGTACGGTCGCCCGGTGGTCAGGCCGTCCGACCGCCCCGGGGCGGTCGGACCGGGCGGCCGGGGCGTCCGGCGGTCACCTGCGCCGGGTCACCGCCCGCCCCTGCGGTCCGGGCCCCAGGGCTCGGAGCCGGCCCCGCCCCCGCGCTCGTCCTGCGGCGACGTCGTGTTCCGGGCGTGGCCCGTGCGGGGGCGACGGCCGCACGCCGGCACCTGTCGTCGTACACCTGCCGACCACTGAGCCCCCCATCCCGGGGGGGAACGGCCGCTGCGCCGGTCAGCGGGCCCCGCGCAGGCTCCGCTGCCGCCCGGCCGGAGCCCCCGTGCGGGGCCTGCCGTGCGGCGGCAGGGGCAAAAGCGCTTCCCCGGACAGCGGCTCCCTCACCGCCGGGAGAGCAGCGTGCGCGCCCTCGCGGTGACCAGCCACCGCGAGGGCGCGATCCGGGCCCGCTGTCCCCCACCTGCCACGAAGGCGTTCACGGGCGCCATCGGGTCCAGGGCCGTCGTCCTGGCCAGCAGCACACCGGCGGCGAGCGGGAGCAGGGTCACGGCGAGCGCCGTGCCCGCGGTGGTGAGGTGCCGGATGCGGGGGTGCCGCTGTGGGTCGGAGAGCATGGAACCATCCGACCGGCGGCGGGGCTGCCTGTGATCGGGCGGACTACTCAGTCCCGCCCCTCCCCCGTACTCATGCGCGGGCCGTCCGGACGCCGCACGGCCGGCACGTGGCCCCTGTCACGGCTGGTCGGGTGCGCCCGACGGGCCCCAGTGGGAGAACCGGGGCAGCCACTTCACCCGGTAGTCGGGGTGCCCGGCGTGTTCGGCTGCCATCTGGCGGACCACGAATCCCAGCCCGACCGCCCGGCCGGAGGCGAAGTCCTGGGCCGGGCGGTCCGTGTCGAGGGAGGCGATCTCCTCGTACTCGTCCAGCAGGACCCGATTGGTCTCGATGCGGCGCAGGGTGCGCGCCGGGTCCTGGAAGGCGATGTGCCGGTCGTACCCGCGGGACCGTACGACGAACGCGATACCGCTCGTGCGGTCGTGCACCTCGCCGGGTGCCTCGGCGGGGCACCGCCATCCGTCCCCGCCCGCCGCCTGCGCGATGCTCTCCTCGTCCGCCAGGCGCGCCCGCACGAAAGCCAACAGGTCCGAGTTGTCTGCCATCTGGTTCCGTATCCTTCGCCGTCACGGACCGTGGCGGCCACACACGACCCGCCACGGGTCCGTCCTACTCAACCAGCAGAGGATGCCTTACGGAGACCTGGCCGGGGCGCCGTGCCGGTCACCGTCCGGATGACGGACACGGGGGCCCGCCCCGGGGCGGGGCGGGCCCGTTCCTCAGGGCTCCACGACGATCTTGCGGCCCAGTCCGGCCTGGAAACGGTCGATGGCCTGCGGGTACCGGTCGAGCGGCAGCCGGTCGCTGATGAAGACGGCCGGGTCGAGCACCCCGGTGGCGAAGAGCGCGGCGGCGCGTTCGTAGCTGTGCAGGACCGCCATCGACCCGGTGATGGTGATCTCCTGGTTGTAGATGCGGTACGGCTCGATGACCGCCGTGGTGGCGTAGTCGGCCACCCCGAACTGCAGGAAGGTGCCGCCCTTGGCGACGCGCCCCAGGCCGTCCTGGATGGCGGCCGCGTTACCGGTCGCGTCGATGACGACGTCCCAGCCGCCGGGCCGGTCCAGTTCGTCGGCCCCGGCGGCCGTCCGGGAGCAGCCGAGACGCCCGGCCGTGGCGAGGCGGTCCGGGTTGACGTCGAGGACGTCGACGCCGGCGGCGCCGGTGCGCTTGGCGAGCTCCAGCATCATCAGGCCCATCGTCCCGGAGCCGTAGATCAGCACCTCGGCGCCGAGCGTCCCGCGCAGTACGTCGTAGCCGCGGACCGCGCAGGACAGCGGCTCGATCAGCGCCGCGTCCTTCACGTCGATGTGTTCGGGGAGCTTGACGCAGTTGGCGACGGGGGCGACGGCGTACTCGGCGGCGCCGCCCGGAACCGTGACACCGATGGCTGCCCAGCGCTCGCAGAGGTTGCCGCGTCCGGTGCGGCAGTAGCGGCACTCGTGGCAGTGCAGGGAGGGGTCGACGGCGACCCGGTCGCCTACGGCCAGTTCCGTGACGTCACGTCCGACGCCCACGATCTCCCCGGCGAACTCGTGGCCCGGGACGAGCGGCAGGCTCGGGGCGAACTCGCCCTGCAGGATGTGCAGATCGGTTCCGCACAGGCCGCACGAGGCGACGGAGACGACGACGTCGCGCGGGCCGGGGGTGGGGTCGGGGACGGAGCTGACGGAGACCTTGCCGGGGGCTTCGACGATCGCTGCCCGCATTATTTCACTGCTCCAAGGGAGAGGCCCTGGACGAGTTTGTCCTGGGCGGCGTAGCCGGCGGCGAGCACCGGCAGGGACACGACGACGGACGCGGCACACAACTGGGCCAGGAAGAGCCCCTGGCTGGTGACGAATCCGGTCAGGAAGACGGGGGCGGTCTGGGCCACGACGCCGGTGAGCACCCGGGCGAAGAGCAGTTCGTTCCAGCTGAAGATGAAGCAGATCAGCGCGGTGGCCGCGATCCCGGGCGCGGCCATGGGTGCGACGACCCGCGCCAGGACGGTGGGCAGCCGGGCGCCGTCGACCTGGGCGGCCTCGATGACCGACACCGGTACGTCCGCGAGGAAGGACTGCATCATCCAGACCGCGATCGGCAGATTCATCGAGGTGTAGAGCAGGACGAGGAGCCAGATGTTGTCCAGCATCCCGGTGTTCCTGGCGAACAGGTAGACGGGCAGGAGGCCGGCGACGACGGGCAGCATCTTCGTCGACAGGAAGAAGAACATGACGTCGGTCCACTTGCGTACGCGCCGGATGGAGAGCGCGTAGGCCGCCGGGAGCGCCAGCAGGAGGACCAGGAGCGTGGAGAAGAACGACGCTCCCAGGGAGTTGAGCAGGGGCGGCCAGGGGGTCACTCCGGTGTCGGCCCCGAAGAATGCCCGGTAGCCGTCGAGCGTCAGTGGGGCGAAGAGGGAGGGCGGGTTGGTTGCGGCGTCCGACTCGGCGTGCAGCGAAGTGAGGAGCATCCACAGCGCGGGCAGGCAGAACAGCAGTCCCGCCACCCAGGCCAGCAGGCCCAGCGCGGTCGAGCGGCGCCTGGCCCTGCGCAGCGCGCGGGGCGGGGACGGGGTGGGCACGGGGGCGGTGGTGGTGGTCATGCGCGGTTCGCCTCCTCGTTGAAGAGGGACGAGACGACCCGGAGCGCGAAGGTGGCGATGATGATCGTGCCGATCACGACGACGACTCCCGCGGCGGACGCCAGTCCGTATTCGTGGGCTTGGTAGAAGGTCTGGTAGATGGTGTACGGGAGGTTGGCGGTGCCGAGTCCGCCGGCCGTGATGGTGAACACGGCGTCGAAGTTCTGCACGATGTAGACGGCGCCGAGCAGGATCCCGAGTTCGAGGTACCGGCGCAGGTGCGGCAGGGTCAGGTAGCGGAAGGTCTGCCAGGCGCTCGCCCCGTCGAGGCGGGCGGCCTCGACCACCTCGGCGGGCCGGCTCTGGAGCCCGGCGAGCAGGATCAGCATCATGAAGGGCGTCCACTGCCACACGAGTGCGGCGACGACCGCGAGCAGCGGCATCTCCGCGATCCAGTCCGGCCGGCTCGGGGAGGTGTCGCCGAAGAGGTCGCCGATCCAGCTCAGCACGCCGTTGAACAGCCCGTACTCGGGGTTGTAGAGCGCGTGCTTCCACAGCAGGGCGGCCGAGACGGGCACGATGAGGAACGGGGTGATGAGCAGCGTGCGGACCAGGCCCCGGCCGAAGAACGTACGGTCCAGGAGCAGCGCCAGACCGAGTCCGAGGACGACGGTCGCCAGGACGACGCTCGCGGTGAGCAGCACGGTGGTGACGACGGATTCGCGCAATGCGGCGTCGGTGAAGACGGAGGCGTAGTTGCCCAGGCCGTTGAAACTCCGCTTGTCGGGATTGAGGGAGTTCCAGTCGAACAGGGAGATGACGAGCGTCGCCACGAACGGCAGCTGGGTCACGGCGATCAGGAAGACCAGCGCGGGCAGGAGCGGCGCCCGGGTGGCCCAGGCCCGCGGACCGGTCTTCGGGCGGGCGGGAGCGAGCCGCTCGGGCGGGGACTGGGGTGAGGCGGAGACTGTCGTGGTCATCGGTACTCCTTGGCGACCTGCTCGGCCAGCTTCTGGGAGGCGGCCAGCGCCTTGTCGACGGACTGGCGGCCGGCGATGGCGGCGCTGATCTCCTGCGCGACCCTGGTGCCGAGATCGGTGAACTCGGGGATGCCGACGAACTGGATGCCGGCCGTGGGGCGTGGCTGGGTGCCGGGGTTCAGCGGGTCGGCGCCGGCGATGGCCCGCTCCGTGACGTCCGCGAAGGCGCCCGCCGCTTCGCGGTACCGGGGGTTGTCGTAGGTCGAGGCCCGTTTGCCGGCGGGTACGTTGGACCAGCCGCTGGTCGAGCCGACGAGTTCCTCGTACTCCTTGCCCGACGCCCAGGACACGAACTTCCAGGCGTCGTCGGCCTTCCTGGAGGCCTTCTGGACACCCCAGGCCCAGGTGTAGAGCCACCCCGAACTCCTGGTCCGCTCGACGGGGGCGGACACATAGCCGATCTTTCCCTTGACCGGGGAGCCGGCCGCTTCCAGTGATCCGGCGCCCGCGGTGGCGTCGTACCACATGGCGGTCTTGCCCTGCGTCATGTTGTTGAGGCACTCGGCGTACCCGGCCTGGGAGGCGCCGCGCTCCCCGTGTTTGCGTACGAGATCGACGTAGAAGCGGGTGGCCTCCTTGAACTCGGGGGAGGTGAGCCGTGCTTCCCAGTCCTCGGTGAACCACGTGCCGCCCATGGTGTTGACGACCGTGGTGAGCGGGGCCATCAGCTCGCCCCAGCCGGGCAGCCCGCGCAGGCATATGCCCTTCATCCCGTCGCCGGCCCCGTCGGCCTTGGCCGCGAGGTCCGCCACCTGCCGCCAGGTGGGGTTCTCGGGCATCGTCAGGCCCTCCGCCTCGAAGACGTCCTTGCGGTACATGAGGAAGGACGACTCGCCGTAGAAGGGCTCGGCGAAGAGCTCGCCGTCGACGGTGAGCGATTCCCGCAGGGGTTCGAGGATGTCGTTCTGGTCGAAGGCCGTGTCCTTCGCGGCGTACGCGTCGAGCGGGTGCAGCCAGTCGTTCTTCGCGAAGAACGGCACCTCGAAGTTGCTGATGGTGCCGACGTCGTACTGGCCGGCCTGGTTGGAGAAGTCCTGGCTGATCTTGTCGCGGACGTCGTTCTCGGGGAGCACCGTGAAGTTGACCTTGATGCCGGTCTCCGCGGTGAAGTGGTCCGCCGTGAGTTTCTGCAGCTCCAGCATCTGCGGGTTGTTCACCATGAGCACGTTCAGCGCGTCGCCCCCTCCGAAGGAGGTGCCGCCGGCTCCGGCGCACCCGGCGGCGAGGAGCGCCATCGCCGCCGCGCCCGCGACGGCCCGCACGCGCATCCCACGGCGTCGTTGCTGGTGGGGCATGAGTTCTCCTGATCGGTTGTAGCGGCTCGGGTGCCGGGCCACAGCCGGGGGGTCCCGGGTCGGGGCGCGGCGGTTCCGCCCCGCGGCCCGGTGAGGGGCGGGGACGGGGTCCTGCGAGGGTGGTGCGAGGGTGGTGCGGACAGGTCAGACGCGGATGACCTGGGGGCCCAGGAGGGAGTAGCGCTGGGCTTCCGCGGCGGGCAGCCCGGTGTCCGTGACGACGGCCTCGAAGTCGCCGACGCCGGCGAAACGGCAGAAGCTCACCGCCCCGAACTTCGTGTGGACGCCGGTGAACACCCTGCGCCGGGCGCTGCGCATGGCCTGGGCCTTGACCTCGCACACCGCCGGGTCCGGGGTGGTCAGCCCGTACTGGCGGGAGATGCCGTTGGCACCGATGTAGGCGAGGTCGATGACGAAGCCGGCGAGCATCCCGGCGGCCCAGTGGCCGACCGTCGCCATGGTGCCGCCGCGTACGCGGCCGCCGAGCAGCAGCACGGCGGTCTTCTCCGAGTCGGCGAGAACCGTCGCGACGGCCAGGGAGGCGGTGACCACCGTCAGCGGCCGGTCCCTGGGCAGCGCTTCGGCGATCAGCTGGGGGGTGAAGCCCTCGTCGACGAAGACCGTCTCGGCGTCGCCGAGCAGGTCGGCGGCGGCTGCCGCGATCCGTGACTTCTGCGGTACGTGGTGCGTGGTCCGCATGGCGAGTGTGGTCTCGAACCCGGCGCTCTCCACCGGGCACGCGCCCCCGTGGGTCCGCCGGACGAGTCCGTGCTCCTCGAGGGTGTGCAGATCGCGCCGGATGGTCTCCTTGGCGACCCGGAACTGTTCGGCCAGCCGGTTCACCTCGACCGATCCGTCCCGTCGGGCCGTCTCGAGAATTCCCCGTCGGCGTTCCTCGGTGCCCACGTCACCATCCCTGCGCTAGGTGCGGATCTGCGTGGGTCCGGCGTCCGTTCGGGCCCACGCACTGTTTGTACAAGCAGACGCGGCCGTTCGACCAGCGTCTTCACGCCATGCACTGTGCCCGTTCGCGCCCGTTTCGGTGGGAGGCCCCGCACTGGTCGTCCCGTCGCCCGGGACCGGGGGCGAAGCGATCACTGCCCGCTTCGCCCGCCCTCCACGCCCGGATCGTGCCCGTCGGCGGTCACGGGAGGCCCGCAGGCCGGGCCGCCAATAGCACAGCCGCGCCCGTCTTCGGAGAGAAACAACATGACAACGGCTCATTCCGCCCTCGAAACACCGTTTTCGGACAACGATTCCTGACTCACCGGGCCCCGGACAACCTGGAGCGCCCTCCTCGGCTCTGAGAGGCAGAAGCGACTCCACTGCCCCACCGGGCACTCGGAAATCGAGGAACGATGACCACCAGAACCCCCCGCACCCGCCTGTGGCGTCCGGTGATCGCCGCCGCCGCGGCGATCACCGTGACCGCAGGTGTCGTCGCCGCCACCCCGCAGGACAGCAAGGCGACGACCCCGCAGCTCAGCCTGATCGCGGCCTCGACGACGGTCACGCTCGACTCGTGGAAGGAGGACCCGGGCGTCTATCTGGACCTGGGCACCTACCTCACCGCGGGCGGGTCCCCGCTCGAACTGAGGGTGACCCGGAAGTCCTACAAGGACCCCGTCGTCGCCACCCAGATCATCCGCGAGAAGGGCAAGACCCGGACCAGGGCCCTGCCCGCGGGCCTGGTGAAGGACTTCACGGGCCTGCCCGGCTTCGTCACCGTCACGCTCACGGACGCCGCGGGCAAGAAGGTGCTCAGCCGTACGGAGTCGTTCTGCCCGAACAACGCGTCGGGCCGGATCCGTCCCGACGCCCCGGCGACGTCCAAGTATCCCGAGAGCTGTCCCGTGAACCCGTTCACCCTCGGCTCCGTGTGGGGGGTCGAGAACGGCTGGGCGTCCAACACCTACGCGGGTTACTACTCCGCGCCCGTGGCCCTCCCCGCCGGGAAGTACACCGCCAAGGTGTCGGTGACCAAGCGCTACCGCGACCTGTTCAAGATCGCGGACAAGCCGCAGACGGTGAAGGTGACGGTGCGCGAACGCAGTTGGGAGGAGGAGTCGCCCGGTCTCCGTTCGGCGGCCGGGCACGCGGAGCACTCTGCGGCGGGCCACACGTCCGGTGCCGCCGGGCACGCCGGACACACGACGGCGGCCTCCGGGCACACGGGGCACGCCCCCGCGCGTACCCCCGCGCCGGCGGCCGCGACCAGTGGTGCGGGCCCGTCGTACAACGTGGGCCACGGCCCGTACGCCCCCGCGCCGGCCGCCGTGCCGTGGGCGGTCAAGCGCCAGGGACTCCGCGCCGCCACGGCGGGCGACGGCCCCGGGTACACCGACGGCTCCCGGCAGGCGCCCGCGGCGCAGCCCGCGCGGCGGCGTCCCACGGGGAAGGCGGCCGTGCCGGACGTGCCCAAGCCCGACCTGCGGTCGCTGCCCGCCTACGGGATCACGATCAGCGACGGCGGCACGAAGGCGCCGGGCAAGGACTACCTGGCCTTCAGCGCCAACGTGTGGAACGCGGGCCCGGCGCAGCTGGTGGTCGACGGGTTCCGTAGCCCCGGCAAGGCGCTGATGGACGCCTACCAGTACTTCTACGACGCCTCCGGCAAGCAGGTCGGCTACACCCCGACCGGCACGATGGAGTGGGACCCCCGGCCGGGTCACGAGCACTGGCACTTCACCGACTTCGCGAGCTACCGGCTCCTGAAGGCGGACAAGAAGGAGACCGTGCGCAGCGGCAAGGAGGCCTTCTGCCTCGCCAACACCGACGCGGTCGACTACACCGTCAAGAACGCCAACTGGCACCCGGACAACACCGATCTGTCCACCGCCTGCGGCCAGGAGAACTCCATCTCCGTCCGCGAGGTGCTGGACGTCGGTTCGGGTGACACCTACACGCAGGACCTCCCGGGACAGTCCTTCGACATCACCGGGCTGGCGAACGGCACCTACTACATCCAGGTACTGGCCAACCCGGCGAAGCGGCTCAAGGAGACCGACCTCGGCAACAACAGCGCGCTGCGCAAGGTCGTCCTGGGCGGCAGGCCCGGCGCCCGTACGGTGACCGTGCCGGCGCACGGCCTGGTCACCGGCAACTGACACCTCCTTCCCCGCGGGCTCCCGGGTTCCTCCCGGGAGCCCGCTCCCGTCGTCCGGAGTGTCGACCTCCGCTGATCGAAGGGGAATTGGTGTGGCAGACTTCGCCCGCGGAGCCGCTCACCACGCCCGCGCCCCACGCGTACCGCCATCCTCGACGGAGTTCGTCATGACGACTGGGACACCTCAGCCCCCGATCGACACCAGCCGCCCGCAGTCGGCACGCGTCTACGACGCGCTCCTCGGCGGCAAGGACAACTACCCCGTGGACCAGGCGGTGGCCGAGCAGCTGCCGGCCGAGGCCCGGACCGGGGCCGTCCAGAACCGCGCGTTCATGAACCGCGCGACGGCGTGGCTGGCCGGCGAGGGCGTGGACCAGTTCCTCGACATCGGCACGGGTATCCCGACCGCGCCGAATCTGCACCAGATCGCCCAGGAGATCAATCCGGCGTCGCGCGTCGTGTACTGCGACAACGACCCGATCGTCCTGCGGCACGCCGAGGCCCTGCTGGTCAGCCGGCCCGAGGGGGCGACGGAGTACGTGCCGGCGGACGTACGCGAGCCGGACACGATCATCGATGCCGCCCGCCGGGTCCTGGACTTCGACCGTCCCGTCGCGCTCTCGCTCCTGGGCCTCCTCCACTTCCTGCCCGACGACGAGGACCCGTTCGCCATCGTCCGCACCCTGGCGGCGGTCCTGCACCCCGGCAGTTACGTGGTGCTGTCGCAGGGCGCGTCGGACGTGAACCCCGAGCGGGGTGAGCAGGGCGCGGCCGAGTACCGCAAGGGCGGCATCCGGCTCGCGCTGCGCTCCCGTGCCGAGTTCGCCCGGTTCTTCGAGGGCATGGACATCGTGGACCCGGGTCTCGTCACGGCGCCCGAGTGGTTCCGCACCGCACCCGCTCCCCGGCCGGAGTTCAGCGGTCTGTACGTCGGAGTGGCCCGGACCGTGTGAGGCTGTGCCGAGGCCACGGAGAGGACGCCGGGATGACCGGGAACCACGAGCGTGCGGCAGCCGAGGTGTTCGACGCCATCGGAGGTGCCTACGAGCGGGCCTTCGCCGGCTCGGCCGCCCACCGGGCCTCGCTGGCCCGGCTGCTGGAGCACCTCGCGCCGCACAGCCGTGTGCTGGACGTCGGCAGCGGTACGGGCAGGCCGACGGCCCGCGTCCTGGCCGACGCCGGGCACGAGGTGCTGGGTGTCGACGTCTCGCCCGTGATGGTGGAGCTGGCGTCCCGGCAGGTCCCGGAAGCCTCGTTCCGCTGCGCCGACATCCGTGGGCTGCCGCTCGACGGGGAGAGTTTCGACGCGGTGTGCGTCTACTTCTCCCTCCTGCAGATGTCCCGGGCGGAGCAGACCACCCTCGTCCACCGGCTCGCGGGAGCCCTGCGGCCGGGCGGGCACCTGGTCCTGGCGACGGTGCCGCTGGACGTGGAGGGCGTGAGCGCGGTCTTCATGGGGCAGGAGGTGCGCGTGACCAGTTTCGGACCTGACGCCTTCGCGGCCCTCGCAGCCGGTGCGGGGCTCTCCCTCCTGTCACGGGAGGACGTCCTCTTCACCCCGGACGACCCCGGGGCGGCGCCGGAGCCCCATGTGTTCCTGCACTGCCGCCGGGATCCGGGGACGGGCGTATGAGCGGCGCCGGAGCACTGACCCCGCACCAGGAGCAGCTGGCCGAGGTGGGCCGGCACTGCCTCGGCATGCTGACGCGGGGCATGGAGTTCGGTGTGGAGGCACTCACTGAGGAACGCGCGGTGTACGTGTGGCAGGTCGGTTTCGGCGGCGGTCAGATCATCGTCGGTGAGGACGGGACCCTGCTGTTCGGCGCGTCGGCGCTGTGGCGGAAGCCGCTCATCGAGATGTGGCGTACGGGCCGGCGCACTGCGCCCACCGCGGTCGGGGCGGCGGCCGTTCGCCCGCCCTGCTGACAGCCGGGACGGTGCGGCGGATTCCGCGGCGGCACTGGGAGGCGTCTGCGGGAGGAGTACGCCCTGTCGCCCCGCCGGCGGGCCCCGGCCGCATGCCGATCAGTAACGGGACTCCCACGCGGCGTCGACCCCCGCGATCGTGGGATAGGTGAAGCGGACCACGGCGCTCGAGGCACCGGTGGAGCCGTTGCCTGCGCCGCCGAACTTGTCGACGACGACCACCCGCAGGCCGCTCCGCGCCAGTTCGAGAGCGACGGAGGACCCGATGGCCCCGGCCCCGACGACGACTGCGTCTGTGTTCTCCGTCGTGTTTCGACTCGCCTTCCTGTCGCGGGACCGGACGGTTGGCGCGGGGGGGCGGCGGGTCGCCGCCCTCCGCCGTCGTGGAGGCGGAAGGCCGCTCAACATTCTGGACGTGGTCGTGGAGCGGGTCGGCCCTCGCTCATGCGCAAGATCAAGGTGACCGCGTCCTCCGAGCGGGTTCCGGGAGTCAGGACTTCCCGCAGGAGGAGGCCGCGCATCGCGGCAACGGTGACGGTGGCCACCTCGCGCGCGTCCTTCGCCTCGAGTCCTTCGCGTTCCGCGAGTGAGGACAGCATCACGGTCAGGTCGTCGATCGACTCCACGAACTCACGGAAGTCCTCGGGGGCGTACGCGGCCAGTCCGACGACGTGGAAGAAGCCGCGGACACGCGACAGCTGCTCCGGCCGGGTGTAAGCACGCCAGATCGCCCGGACGAAATCGTCGAAGGTGCCCTGCTGGGCGGCCTCCAGAAGTGCCTCGTTGTCACGGGATCGCTGGGCGGTGAGCAGGGCGGCCAGGACGCCCGGGAGCGACCCGAAGTGGTAGCGCAGCAGGGCGTGGCTGGTCTCGATCCGGGCGGCGATCTCACGGAGCGACATCTCCGGCGGGGGAAGGGCTTCGCCGAAGGCGTCGAGAAGCCGTGCCAGGAGCCGCTCGCGCGCGCTGCCGTTGCGTTGGGAGGTTGACAGGATCACTCCCGGAGTTTATCCATTGGAAAAGAAGATGCGCAACGGCGAGGAGCGATGATGGGACCTGCTCATGTGGTCGGCGCGACGGTCGTCGACGGATCAGGGTGCGACCCCGGCAAGTTCGGCGTCACGATCGAGAACGGACGCATCACCCGCCTCGGTGCCTCCGGCGCGCACGGCGAGCGTCTCGATGCCGAGGGGCTGACGATGACGCCCGGCCTGATCGACGCCCACGTCCACCTGGGCCTGTCGAGCCCGATCCAGCCGCACTTCTCGTTCCGGATCAGCGCCGCCGAGATCGCGGCGGACGTCTTCGCCACGGCCGGCGCGACACTCGACGCCGGCTTCACCACCGAGCGCGACACCGGCGGGATCGACGGCGGTGTCGTCACCGCGATCGCGAAGGGCAAGGTCAGAGGGCCGCGCGTCCTGTCGTGCGGACCTGTCCAGTGCCAGATCGGTGGGCACGGCTACTACGGAGCCGCATGGGAACCCACCGAGCTGTGGAGCAGCCACCACATCCCGGGGCTGTGCGTCCTGTCGATGATGGCGGGCAACGCGGACGAGCTGCGGCACAACGTCCGCGAAGCCTTCCGTCGCGGAGCCTCCTTCCTGAAGCTCTGCGTGACAGGCGGAGTGGTGGGCGGACATGACCGCCTGTCCGACACCCAGTTCACCGTCGAAGAGATCGCTGTCGCAGTTCAGGAAGCCGCGGCGCGGAACACCTGTGTTTGACCGTCCACGCCCACAACAACGAGGGCATACGCCGTGCGGTCGAGGCCGGGGTGCGCTGCGTCGAGCACGGCACCGGCCTCGACGAGTCCACAGCGGCTCTCATGGCCGATCGCGAGGTTGCCCTCGTGCCCACGTTCGCCGTCGTCGAGCAACTGCTGCACGACACCGCCGGAGCCGGCCTCGCCGAGTCTCCGCGACCGGGCCGAGGGCACACGCGAGCGGATGGCGCGTGCGCTCGCTGTCGCCAGGCGCGCGGGAGTACGGATCGGGCTGGGTTCCGATCTCATCGGTCCGGCCCAGGACCGTCGCGGCAAGGAACTCAGCCTGCGCGCGGCCCTCGAGTCGCCGATGGAGGCGCTCGTCGCGGCGACCCGGACCAACGCCGAGATCCTCGGTCTGGCCGGCCAGGTGGGTGTCATCGCTCCCGGCGCGCGGGCAGACCTCGTGCTGTGGAGCGGTAACCCGCTGGAAGACCCGGAACTGTTCTCCGACCCCACCAACGCCGTCCTGGTCATCCAGGCCGGCCAGATCGTGAAGGACCTCAGATGAACTCCATGTGGCAGGGCTGCCTCCCCCACACCGACTACTTCGAGCTGCGCTCCGGCGGTGGGCGCGACTACGGCGTCTGGGTCACCACGCCACCGCACTACGACCCTGCGGCGGCGCCGGTGCCTGTCGTGTACGTGCTCGACGGCAACTGGGCCGTGGGTATGACCGCCCCTCTCATCGTCACGCAACTGGACCCCATGCAGGCGATTCGGCCCTACGTCCAGGTCAGCGTGGGTTACGCGGGCGAGGAAGCGGAGCACTGGGAGCGGTTGCGCAACCGCGACCTCGTGCCCCCCGGCGAACCCGTCGCGAAGGAGTACGTCGACGCGGTGGAGATGGGGGTCGAACGGGGCACGACGACGCGCGAGCAGGCCGACGGCTACCTCGCCGCACTGAGCGACAGCCGCGGAGACATGTTCCTCGACTTCCTCACCGACGACCTGCACCCGCGGGTCGCACGCGACTACGGCACGGCCCCGAGCGGTCACGGCCTCTTCGGCTACTCCTACGGCGGACTCTTCAGTCTCTACGCCTGGCTCACCAGGAGCACCTTCTTCGAGAGCATCGGCGCGGGCAGCCCCGGCATCGCCACCACGGACAGTCAGGTCTTCGATCGGCTCGAAGCCATGGGCGCCACCCTGCCGGACACCCGGCTGCACGTGACCTTCAACGAGCAGGAGCTGCTGGGAGACCTGGCGGTCTACCGGAATCTCGCGAAGAACGCGGCCACGTTCCTTCACCGCCTCCCCTCACACGGCGGATCCGTCACCAGCGCCCTCCTGCACGAGACGCATGTGACCGGGCTGCAGGCTTCGTTCCTCAGCTACCTCAGGACCTGCCGCGCCCGGTGAGCCGGGATGCCGCAGCTCTCGTTCCGTCCCCTGTGAGTCGGAGGAAAGGTCGCGAGGAACGCCGGCGGTGTCTGCTGCGTCACCTACGGCGTCACTCGCGACCTGCCCCCGGCCTGGAGGGCGTGACGGGCACGGCCGTCGTACCAGGTGCCGTAGCTGTCGTCGCGCGCCCGCCGTGAATCGCGGGACGGGCTTCAGGGGGCCGACGGCTCCGGATCCGCGGTGGTCTGGAGCATCTGCTCCGTCCAGATGACCTTGCCGCCGTCGTCCGTGTAGCGGGTGCCCCAGCGTTCCGCCAGCTGGGCGACGAGGAAGAGGCCTCGCCCGCCCTCGTCCGTGGTGGCCGCCTGGCGGAGGTGGGGCGAGGTGCTGCTGCGGTCGGACACCTCGCAGATCAGGGTGCGGTCCCGGATCAGGCGTACGCGGATGGGCCCGGTGGCGTAGCGGATGGAGTTGGTGACCAGTTCGCTCAGGATCAGCTCGGTCGTGAAAGCCTCCTCGACCAGGCCCCACTCGACCAGCTTGCGGGACACGTCGGCGCGGACCCGGGAGACCGCAGCGGGGTCGGAGGGCACGTCCCAGTCGGCGACGTTCTCGGCGGCCAGCAGGCGGGTGCGGCCGACGAGCAGGGCGATGTCGTCGCGGGCACGCGCCGGGACGAGGACACGCAGGACGGCTTCGCAGATCTCCTCGGGTGTCCCGTCCGCGTGCTCGGCAAGGGTGCCGCGCAGCATCTGCAGTCCCTCGTCGATGTCCCGGTGGCGGTCCTCGACGAGCCCGTCCGTGTAGAGGACCAGACGGCTGTCCTTCGGCAGCTGCACGTCCAGGGTCTCGAAGGGAAGGCCGCCGAGCCCCAGCGGCGGACCGCCGGGTACGTCGGCGAACTCGGCGCCGCCCCCGGGGCCGATGATCACCGGCTGGAGGTGGCCGGCCCGCGCCATGGTGCAGCGCCCGGACACCGGGTCGTAGATCGCGTAGAGACAGGTCGCCCCGGTGACGCCGCTCCCGGAGCCCTCGGCCGCCTCGTCCTGGTCGATGCGGGCGACGAGTTCGTCCAGGTGCCACAGCAGTTCGTCGGGCGGCAGGTCCAGGGTGGAGAAGTTGTGGACCGCGGTGCGCAGGCGCCCCATGGTGGCGGCCGCGTGGAGGCCGTGGCCCACGACGTCACCGACCACGAGCGCGACCCTGGCGCCCGGCAGGGGGATGATGTCGAACCAGTCCCCGCCCACGCCGCCGAGGCCGCCGAGCCCGGCCTGGGCGGGCAGGTAGCGGTAGGCGGCGTCGATGGCGCTCTGCTCGGGCAGGCCGCGCGGCAGGAGACTCCGCTGCAGCGTGACGGCCACGGTGTGCTCGCGGGAGTAGCGGCGGGCGTTGTCGATGCTCACCGCTGCGCGGGCGACGAGTTCCTCGGCCACCGAGAGGTCCTCCTCCTCGAAGCGGTCGGGCCTCTGCGCGCGCCAGAACATGGCCACCCCGAGGATGACGCCCCGGGCCCTCACGGGCACCGCGATCATCGAGTGGAAGCCGTGGTCGACGAGCTGCCGGGCGCGTTCGGGGTGCTGCTGCTGCCACCCGGAGAACCGCGCCAGCTCGGGATCGAGCACGGCCTGCCCCCTCTGCAGGCCGGCGCCGACGGCTGCGGTGGGCAGGAAGCGGATCACCGAGCCCAGCGGGTAGAGCCCGGTGTCGTCGCGGTCGCCGCTGAAGGCCGTGCGCCGCATGTCGGTGACCTTGCGGGAGGCCGTCGGCTCCTCGCCGCGCAGCACCGTCTCGGCCAGGTCCACGGTGGCGTAGTCGGCGAATCTGTCCGTGGCGAAGCGGGCCAGTTCCTCGCAGGTCTGTACGACGTCGAGGGCGGTGCCGATCTCGGTTCCCGCGTCGTACAGCAGTCGCAGCCGGCCCCGCGCCACGGCGGCCTTGCCGGTGAGGGCCTGGAGTTCCGTCGTGTCGCGCAGGGTGGTCACGGTGCCCGGCGGCCCGCCGTCCTGGTCCGTGGTGCGCTGGCTGACGGCCAGCAGCCGGTCGCCCACGGAGAGCACCTCGTCGGTCGCGATGCGTCCCGAGGACAGCAGCCCGGTGGTGACGGGATCGAGCCTCAGGTCGGTGACGGACCGCCCCTCGACGTCGGCGGGCAGACTCAGGAGGCGGCGCGCCTCGTCGTTGGCGAGCAGCAGCCGGCCGTCGCCGCCCACGATGAGCACCCCTTCGCGCACGGAGTGCAGGACGGCGTCGTGGTGCTCGTACATCCGGGTCATCTCGGCCGGCCCCAGGCCGCGCGTCTGGCGTCGCAGGCGTCTGCTGACGAGCGCGGTACCGGCGGTGGTGAGGACCAGGACCCCGGCGGCGGAGCCGAGCAGAAGGGGGAACTGCTGTTCGACGACCCCGCTCACGCTGGCGATGGTGATCCCGGCGGACACCGCTCCGATGACTCGGCCGTTCGTGTCGCGGACGGGCACCACCGCCTGGATCAGCGGCCCGATCGTCCCGGTGATCTTCTCCGTGACGACGTGCCCCTGGAGCGCGGGCTGCACGTCACCGACGAATCTCTTCCCGATGCGGTCGGGCAGGGGATGGGTGTAGCGGATGGCGTTCCGGTTGACCACGACGATGAAGTCGACGCCGGACCCCCGACGGGCGGCTTCGGCCTTCGGCTGGAGGACGGCACTGGGATCGCGGCTCCTGAACGCCGCTTCCATGCCGGGGGCGTTGGCGAAGGTCTCGGCCACGGCGACCGACCGGTTGCGAGCCTCCCGCTCGCTGTCGGCCCTGGACTGGAGCACAAGCGCGGCCATGGCGGCGGCCACGAGCAGCACCACGATCGCCACCTGCAGGAGAAAGACCTGACCAGCGACGGTTCTCATCGGGAGAAACGAGCGCGGGCGGCCGTAGCGTCCGGCCATGCCCCCCTTTCTACACCCTCCCCCTACGGCGGGCGAGCCGGTGCGTCCCTCGTCCCGGGGCCGGTTCGGGCCGGTGCGCCGGCTCACGGGGTCGGGATACCCGCGGGGCGGGCGGGGCGGCCGAAGCGTACGGGTACTCCCGGGGAGTACAGGACGCTCACCGGCTCGCCCACGGGCGCGGCGAGGCCCGCGGCACTGACCAGGTTCTCGTCGCACTCCAGGAGTTGAGCCCGGTGCAGCGGCCAGCGGGGGTGGGTGTTCGGCAGGTACATCGGCCGCCCGAAGAAGGTGCTGTGCATGCCCCAGCGGGCGGTCAGGAAGTGGTCGAGCGGACCGGGGGCGACGACCGGGTCGCCGATCCGCAGCACGATCCGGCTGTGGGCGCCGCGCGGCCCGGGCAGACGCCGGCTGCTGGAGTAGGTGACGGTGCCGGCGTCGTGCCGGATCGACATGCGGGACCACACGTAGGGCAGCCGGAACACCGTGCGGGCCACGGCCACGGGTATCAGCCGGGAGGCGTCCAGCGAGCGGAAGACCACTCCGCGCCGCCCGTGGGAGTCCCGCGAGTACAGGCGGACGTTCGTCTCGGGAAAGGTACCGAGATAGGGGACGCCGGGGAGGCGGAACCAGCCGACCCGGTGCATGCGGAAGGCGACGAGGCCGACGTAGGTGACGCCGTCCAGGGTGTCGGGCACCGTACCGGCGGGAAGGAGCGGAGCCACGTCGGCGGGGTCGGCCGCCCAGTGGAGGAACGCCAGGTCCAGCCAGGACTGGGTCATCAGGGGGCTCAGCCCGGGGTGGGGCGGGTCCGGGACGATCTCCTGGGGCGCACGGGGCGGTGACGGCACCTCACCAGCATGGCAGAGCGGGTCCGGCCGTACGGGGCGGGGGCGCGCCCGGCTCCCGGACGACCGGGAATGCCGTGCACGGTCCGGCGCGGGGAGAGCGGCGAGCGGGAGGACCATGCCCCGCGGCCACCGGCGAGACCGTGATCCGCGCGTGGCGCACCCTCGAGGACGGCCGGCCGGGAGGCGTGTGGACCGTCGGCCCCCTTCCCTTTGCCTTCGCCGGGGCATCCGGCACCCCTCCGGAGGCGACCGGAAAGCGGAGAAACCGCGAAGGAGTGCGCGCATTTCCTACCGAGGGGTAGGCCCGTCGGCCTCCTTGCTATACCTTGCGTCTAATAAGCCGGGGCAGGGCGCTGCCTCACAGTGATCCACCGGAGGTGTCGGTCATGGCGGTCGGAGGAACACGACCGCGGCACGCCACCGGCGGCAGAGGCACGGAAAGCCGGGGTTGACCGCCCGCCCACCGCGCCCCCTCCACCGCAGGCCACGCCCGCGCTCCGGCCCCCGCACGGCGCCCCGAGGGCGGCGGTCGCACTCTCGTGCCCCGCACGCCTTCCGGCGCCCGCCCCCGCAGCCGTTCGACCGCACGCGAACCGAGGAGCCGCACCATGGCAAGCAGCACCGTCCGGCCGGAAGCCCAGGACCGGCCCGAAGACCACGAAGTCGCCCGCCGCCTGCTCGACTCGGCGGCCACGCTGGCGTACGACCCCGCCACGGAGGTCGACTGGGAGACCCCGCTGGACAAGGCCTTCCACGGCGCCAGCCCCGAGTGGAGCACCCTGTACGGCACGGCGTACTGGCAGGAGATGAGCGAGGCCCAGCGCAGGGAACTGACCCGCCACGAGGCGGCGTCGGTGGCCAGCACGGGCATCTGGTTCGAGATGATCCTGCAGCAGATGGTGCTCCGCGACATCTACGCGAAGGACCCGGCGGGGGCCGACGTGCAGTGGGCGCTGACCGAGATAGCCGAGGAGTGCCGGCACTCGATCATGTTCGCCCGCGGGGCGCGGAAGCTGGGCGCGCCCGCCTACCGGCCGCACCGGCTCGCGATCGAGCTCGGGCGGGCCTTCAAGACGGTCGCGTTCGGCGAGGCGGCCTACGCGGCCATCCTGGTCGCGGAGGAGGTCCTCGACGTCATGCAGCGCGACTGGATGCGCGACGAGCGGGTCGTGCCGTTCGTACGGACCATCAACAACATCCATGTCGTCGAGGAGTCCCGGCACATGAAGTTCGCCCGCGCCGAGACGCGCCGGCACCTGAGCGGGGCCGGACGGGTGCGCCGCCGGATCCACGCGCTCGTGATCGCGATCGCCTCGTACGTCATCGTGACCAGCATGGTCAACAAGAACGTGTACGCCGACGCCGGACTCGACGGGAAGCGGGCCATCGCCGAGGCGAAGGCCAACGAGCACCACAAGTCGATGATGCGTTCGAGCTGTGCGGGGCTCATGGACTTCCTCGCCTCGGCCCGCCTGCTCACCAAGCCGGCGCTGTTCTTCTACAAGCGCGCCCACCTGATCTGAGCGGACGACATGACCTACGCCATCACCCAGACGTGCTGCAGCGACGCCGCCTGCGTCGCGGTGTGCCCCGTCAACTGCATCCATCCGGCGCCCGGGGAGGAGGACTTCGGCAGCACGGAGATGCTGTACATCGACCCGAGGTCCTGCATCGACTGCGGGGCCTGCGCCGACGCCTGCCCGGTCGACGCGGTCTTCCCCGTGGACACGCTGTCCGGGGCGCAGAAGGAGTACGGGCCGATCAACGCGGCGTACTTCGCCGGCCGGGAGCCCGCACCGGTCGACGAGGGCCCGAACTTCCACGCCTGGGGCGCACCCGCCTTCGCCCGCAGCCTCCCCTCCGACTTCCCGCCGATCCGGGTCGCGGTGGTCGGTACGGGCCCGGCCGGGATGTACGCCGCGGAGGACCTGCTGCTGCACACCGGTGCCGAGGTGACGCTGATCGACCGGCTGCCCGTCGCGGGCGGGCTCCTGCGCTACGGCGTGGCGCCCGACCACCTGTCGACCAAGAAGGCGGGCGACGCCTTCGCCAGGTTCCACACCCATCCGCGCGTGCGCATGTACCTCGGCCTCGACGTGGGAGAGGACATCACGCCGGAGGAACTCGCCGAGCACCACGACGCGGTCGTCTACGCCGTCGGCGCCTCCACCGGTCGCCGGCTCGGGATCCCGGGCGAGGACCTGGCCGGCAGCCTCTGCGCGACGACGTTCGTGTCCTGGTACAACGCCCACCCCGAGACCCCTGCGGACACCGTCGCTCCCGCCACGGACCGGGTGGTCGTGGTCGGTAACGGCAACGTCGCCCTGGACGCGGCCCGCATCCTGGTGTCGGACCCGGACGCGCTGGCCGGCAGCGACATCGCCGACCACGCACTCGACGCCCTGCGCTCCGGCGGGGTGCGCGAGGTGGTGGTGCTCGGCCGGCGGGGCCCGCAGGACGCGGCGTACACCCGCTCGGAACTGCTGGCCCTCACACACCTGCCGGGCGTCGAGCTGGTCGTCGACGACCACGACCCGCGGATCGGCGCGGCCGTCGACGCGGCCGGCGAGGACGACAAGGCGGCGGTCCTGCGGGGAGTCACCCGCGAGCAGGTGGACTGGTCGCTCGCCCCGGGGGCGGGCCGGCGCATCGTGTTCCGCTTCCACTCGGAGGCGGTGGAGATGCTGGGCGAGGACGGCGTGCGTGCCGTACGGGTCACGGGCGGCCCCGACGGCCCGGAGATCGCGGCGGGAATGGTGCTGCGGGCCGTCGGCTACCGCGGGGTACCGGTCGCGGGGCTGCCGTTCGACGAGTCGACGGGCACCGTCCCGCACGAGGGCGGCCGCGTGGCGGGCCGGCCCGGCACGTACGTCGTGGGATGGATCAAGCGGGGCCCCTCCGGCGGGATCGGCGCCAACCGGGTCTGCGCGGCCGAGACCGTCGGCACGCTGCTGGCCGACGCGGTGGAGGGCGCGCTGCCCGCGCCCCGGCACGCACCGAGGGCCTTCCGGCGGCTGGTGCGGGGTCGCACGCGCGCGGTCGTCGACGCCCGTGGGCTGGCGGAGATCGACCGGGCCGAGCTGGCCAGGGGGCGCCTGGAAGGACGGCCCCGGGTGAAGTTCGCGACGGTGGCGGAGCTGGTGGCGGCGTCGAAGCGCGGCCGCTTGCGACTCACCCGCTGACGGCCTGATCCGGCTCCGGCCCGCCGCCCCGACCGGCTGAACGCGGCGGGCGCGCCGGGCCGGCGCCCGGGGAGTTCCGGGCCCGAGCAGAAGCGGACAGCCCCTCCTCCCGCGGCGGACGATTGCGGGGCACCGCGCCGGCCGTGCGGCCGGGACCTGCCGGCCGGGCTGTGATCACGGCCGTCCGGGGTACGGGGACTGCGTGGACGAAGTGGCACAGGCAGGTCTGTGGGGGCTGGTGGCCGGTTCGGCACTGCTCCTCGGCGCGGCGGCCGGTTACGGCGTGCGGGTACCGCAGCGGGTGATCGCGACCGTCATGGCCTTCGGCGCGGGGGTCCTGATCTCCGCCGTCTCCTTCGAACTGGTCGGGGAGGCGTACGACCAGGCAGGGCTGGCACCCGCCGCCGTGGGGACGCTCGGCGGGGCCGTCGCCTACACGGTGGGGAACCTGTGGCCGGCCCGCCGCGGGGCGCGGCACCGCAAGAGGTCCGGGTAGGGGCAGGTTCAGCCGTCCGAGGCCGAGCAGGGCGGTTCCGGGCTGGCGCTCGCCCGGGGGGGGCGCTGCTCGACGGCGTGCCGGAGTCCGCGGTCATCGGGGTGAGCCTCCTCGACGGCGGTGCGGTGAGTCTGGTGACGGTGGCTGCCGTGTTCATCAGCAACGTCCCGGAGGGATTGTCGAGCGCGGCGGGTATGCGGAAGGCCGGCCGCGGCAAGACGTACGTCTTCGGCGTCTGGGGGGCGATCGCCGCGACGTGCGCCGTGTCCGCGGTCCTCGGCTACACCGTCGTCGGCGGTTTCTCACCGGCCGTGATCGCCGCGGTCACCGCCGTCGCCGCAGGCGCCGTACTCGCCATGATCGCGGACACGATGATCCCCGAGGCCTTCGAGGACACGCACCTCGCCATGGGTCTGATCATCGTCAGCGGCTTCCTGGTGTCCTTCGCGCTCTCCCACGCCTGACCTGTCCGTTCCCGCCCGCCCTGCGGCGCGGCCGACTCGCGTGACCCCTGCCCCGCCCGGCTCCGGATCCCGCTCCGGGCGCCCTCGGCCGGGCAGGGGAACCGCTCGGCGGGACCGTCCGGATGATCAGAAAATCGAGGGGCTAACATATGAGCACCGCCTAGCTCGAAAGATGGACCTGTGACTGTCAACGAAGACGCGTTCACGAACTGGAAGACCCGCGAGGAGATCGCGGAGTCGATGATCCCGATCATCGGGAAGCTGCACCGGGAGCGGGACGTCACGGTCCTCCTCCACAGCCGCTCCCTGGTGAACAGGTCGGTGGTCAGCCTCCTGAAGATCCACCGGTTCGCCCGCCAGATAGCCGGCGAGGAACTCTCGGTCACGGAGACGATGCCTTTCCTGCAGGCGCTCACCACCCTGGACCTCGGCCCGGCCCAGATCGACATCGGCATGCTCGCCGCCACCTACCGGTCCGACGGTCACGGCCTGTCCGTCGCCGAGTTCACCGCCGAGGCGGTCGCCGGCGCGACGGGCGCCAACAAGATCGAGCGCCGCGAGCCGCGCGATGTCGTGCTCTACGGATTCGGCCGCATCGGCCGCCTCGTCGCCCGTCTGCTGATCGAGAAGGCCGGTTCCGGCAACGGCCTGCGGCTGCGTGCCATCGTCGTCCGCAGGGCGGCCGGACAGGACCTGGTCAAGCGCGCCTCGCTGCTGCGGCGCGACTCCATCCACGGCCAGTTCCAGGGGACGATCACGGTCGACGAGGCGAACAGCCGGATCGTCGCCAACGGCAACGAGATCAAGGTGATCTACTCCGACGACCCGGCCTCGCTGGACTACACGGAGCACGGGATCAAGGACGCCATCCTCATCGACAACACCGGCCGGTGGCGCGACCGCGAGGGCCTGTCCCAGCACCTGCGTCCCGGGATCGCCAAGGTCGTCCTCACCGCGCCGGGCAAGGGCGACGTCCCCAACATCGTGCACGGTGTCAACCACGACACGATCAAGCCGGACGAGCAGATCCTGTCCTGCGCGTCCTGCACGACCAATGCCATCGTGCCGCCGCTGAAGGCGATGGACGACGAGTACGGCGTCCTGCGGGGCCACGTGGAGACCGTCCACTCGTTCACCAACGACCAGAACCTGCTGGACAATTACCACGCGTCCGACCGCCGGGGCCGTTCGGCACCGCTGAACATGGTCATCACCGAGACCGGCGCCGCCTCCGCCGTCGCGAAGGCGCTGCCCGACCTCGACGCGAAGATCACCGGCAGCTCCATCCGCGTACCCGTGCCGGACGTCTCGATCGCGATCCTCAATCTGCAGCTCGGCCGGGAGACCACCCGCGAGGACGTCCTCGACTACCTGCGCAACGTGTCCCTGACCTCGCCGCTCAAGCGGCAGATCGACTTCATCAGCGCCCCCGACGCCGTGTCGAGCGACTTCATCGGCTCGCGCCACGCCTCGATCGTCGACGCCGGCGCCACCAAGGTCGAGGGTGACAACGCGATCCTGTACCTCTGGTACGACAACGAGTTCGGCTACTCCTGCCAGGTCATCCGGGTCGTCCAGCACGTCTCGGGCGTCGAGTACCCCACCTACCCGGCGCCCGCTCCCTGAGCCCGCTCGCGGACCTTGCCGGCCCGGTGGTCGGCCGGCAGGGTCCGCGTGCCGCCGTGCGGTGTGGGCTCCCTGCTGTCACCTCGTCAGCGGCCACTGCCGGACCGCACAGCGGTCCGGCAGTGGCGTACGACACCGCTCGTCTGTGGTCTGCGTCATGCGGGGTACGGACGTCCCGGGCGTAGCGTCGGCCCCCCTGACTCCGTGGCGACTAAACGGGTGGCCGGCAGTGCACGTTGATCTCTCCCCGCTGATTTCCGCGACGACGCAGTGGCTCACGCGTGCCTACCCGGCCCGCGGGGCCTTCTCCTCGGCGCTGTCGCAGGCGCAGGCGCGGCAGGCCGTCACGGTCGCCGCGTGGCTGCGGTACCCGAGCGCGATGGACGCCGCTCTGGTCGCCCTGGCCGGGCCGGGCGGCTCCGCCCGGCTCGACCGGGTGACCGGTGCTCCGGGCCCGGAAGAGGCCCACCCGTGGTGTTCCTGGGTGGACGAGGTCGTGGCCAGCTGGGCCGCCTGCCTGCTCGCCCGTCCGGCGCTGGCCGAGACCGCGGTGGCGGCGCTCGCCGACGGCGAGCACACGGGCGGCGGGCCGGTGGACTTCCGGCGCCTGGTCTCACCGGACGTCCACGACCTCGAAGCGGCGGCCCTGCTGCGCCACCCCGATCTTCTGCAGCCGATAGCGGCCCTCCACGGGGCCGGCCTCCTCGACCGGCTCGGCCAGGACTCCGGCGTCGCCCACTGACCCGCACCGCCCGAGCCGGACCGGGGCGGCCACGCGTGGCGCGCCCGCCCGTCCCCGGTGGACCGGCGCCGGACCCGCAACCCGCCACCGCCAGGACCCCCGCGATCGCCAGCGGCCCGCACCGTCCCCCGGAGATCGTTCGCGGGCCTTTCCGGTGGTCGCCCGGCAGCGTGAACGCGGGGAACGGGTGTCGGCCGAATTGCCCGCACCACCCGCGAGGACGGGTGTGCGGAGCCCGAGGCGTCACCGGCCGGGCCGGGAGTCCGGACAGCGGGTGGTCGCGAGGCCCGGAAACAGGCCCCGGTGACTCGAAGGAGCCGGTACGCGGACCGGGCGGGGTCCATGACGACCCGGGCACCGCGTTCCGCCCCTTTACCGGGCGTCGGCCCTTCGGCGGGGTGGGATGTCCGGCCGCACGGGAGCACCTTCCCCCTCACGGGTACGGGTCAGCCGGGTCCCTGCTCGGGGTCGCGGTCCGATCCGGGCCAGACGTAGGGCATGTCGTCGGGGACGTCGGGAAAGCGGCCGCGGTAGAAGTCCGGGTCCTTCCGCAGCAGTGCCGACCGGTGACTGCGATGGAACTCCGGGAGGCCGAGCCAGGGCGGGAGCTCCCCCGCCGTGGCCAGCTCCTCCTGACTCCGGACGGCCGCGCCCGGGCGCCAGGCGCCGTAGTCCCGGGTCAGGGTGGCCGCACAGGTGTCGGAGCGCCCCTCCCCCGTCCACGCCGCACAGATGTCCAGCCCGTACCGCACGAGCGCTTCCTCGTAGCCGGTCCACATGCGCACGGCCGGGTGCCTGCGCCAGCCGTATCCCGGGACGGTCAGCCCGCGCAGCACCTGGAGCGCCTCCACCCGCTGCTTGCCGAGCCGTCGCGGGTCCAGGGTCACCGCCGATTCCGCGAAGCACGCGAAGGGGAGGAAAGTCTGCATATGACCTTCCTACCCCTGCGCGCCCCGTCCGCAGACGCCCTTCGGCCCGCACCGCCGCACGAGGCGACTTTGCATGATCATGCGATCTGGCGCATACTCTTCCTATGTCTAAGGTTCTCACCTCCCTGCCCACCGGCGAGCGCGTCGGCATCGCTTTCTCCGGCGGCCTCGACACCTCCGTCGCGGTCGCGTGGATGCGCGACAAGGGCGCCGTCCCGTGCACCTACACCGCCGACATCGGCCAGTACGACGAGCCCGACATCGCGTCGGTGCCCGGCCGCGCGACGGCGTACGGAGCCGAGATCGCGCGCCTGGTCGACTGCCGCACGGCGCTCGTCGAGGAGGGCCTGGCCGCGCTCACCTGCGGCGCGTTCCACATCCGCTCGGGCGGACGCGCGTACTTCAACACGACTCCGCTGGGCCGGGCCGTCACGGGCACCCTGCTGGTGCGGGCCATGCTCGAGGACGACGTGCAGATCTGGGGTGACGGATCGACGTTCAAGGGCAACGACATCGAGCGGTTCTACCGCTACGGGCTGCTCGCCAACCCGCACCTGCGCATCTACAAGCCGTGGCTCGACGCCGACTTCGTCTCCGAACTCGGTGGCCGCAAGGAGATGTCGGAGTGGCTGCTCGCCCACGGCCTCCCCTACCGGGACAGCACGGAGAAGGCGTACTCCACCGACGCCAACATCTGGGGCGCCACGCACGAGGCGAAGACGCTGGAGCACCTCGACACCGGCGTCGAGACGGTCGACCCGATCATGGGAGTGCGGTTCTGGGACCCCTCGGTCGAGATCGCCGCCGAGGACGTGACGATCGGCTTCGACCAGGGCCGCCCGGTCACCATCAACGGCAAGGAGTTCGCCACGCCGGTCGACCTGGTGATGGAGGCCAACGCCATCGGCGGCCGGCACGGCATGGGCATGTCCGACCAGATCGAGAACCGGATCATCGAGGCCAAGAGCCGCGGCATCTACGAGGCACCGGGCATGGCACTGCTGCACGCCGTGTACGAGCGCCTCGTCAACGCCATCCACAACGAGGACACGGTCGCGCAGTACCACAACGAGGGCCGGCGCCTCGGCCGGCTCATGTACGAGGGCCGCTGGCTCGACCCGCAGGCCCTGATGGTCCGCGAGTCGCTGCAGCGGTGGGTGGGCGCGGCCGTCACCGGGGAGGTGACGCTGCGCCTGCGGCGCGGTGAGGACTACTCGGTCATGAACACCTCCGGCCCGGCGTTCAGCTACCACCCGGACAAGCTGTCCATGGAGCGGACCGACAACTCGGCCTTCGGGCCGGTCGACCGGATCGGCCAGCTCACCATGCGCAACCTCGACATCGCCGACTCCCGGGCGAAGCTGGAGCAGTACGCCGGTCTCGGCATCGTCGGCACCACCCACGCGGCGCTTCTCGGTGCCGCCAAGACCGACTCGACGAAGCTGATCGGCGAGATGCCGGAAGGCGGCGCCGAGGTCATCGCCTCGCGCGGCCCGGCCGAGGGCGACGCCGACCAGATGCTCGACCGCGCCGCGATGGAGTTCGGCACCGACTGACCCGGTCCGGCGTCCCGTACGCCCTCGGGGAACCGAGGGCGACGCCGACCACACCCGGCATGAGGGCGCCCGGTGGCCGTACGGCCACCGGGCGCCCTCATGCCGGGACAAGGCTCAGGGGTGCTCGCCCGGGCCCTCGGCATGGGAGGCGAGGCGGGTCGGCGAGAGCGCGGTGTCCTCCTCCCCCGGCTCCAGCAGCGTGGCGGCGGCCCCCACGATCAGCGGGTCCGGCCTGCCGACCGCCTCCGGATCCTTCGCCGCGTAGTCGATCCGGGCGAGGATGCTGCGCATCGCTTCGAGACGGGCACGGCGCTTGTCGTTGCTCTTCACCACCGTCCACGGCGCGTGCGGGGTGTCGGTGGCGCGGAACATGTCGATCTTCGCCGTGGTGTAGTCGTCCCAGCGGTCGAGGGAGTCGATGTCGGTCGGCGAGAGTTTCCACTGACGTACCGGATCGACCTGGCGGATGGCGAAGCGGGTGCGCTGCTCGGCCCGGGAGACGGAGAACCAGAACTTCACCAGGATGATGCCGTCGTCGACGAGCATCTGCTCGAAGTCAGGCGCCTGACGGAGGAACAGTTCGTACTCGGCCTGGGTGCAGAACCCCATCACGCGTTCGACACCGGCCCGGTTGTACCAGGAGCGGTCGAAGAAGACTATCTCGCCCGGCGCCGGAAGATGGGAGACGTAACGCTGGAAGTACCACTGGCCGCGCTCGCGGTCCGTGGGCTTGTCCAGGGCCACGATGCGGGCGCCGCGCGGGTTGAGGCGTTCCGTGAACCGCTGGATGGTGCCGCCCTTGCCGGCCGCGTCCCGCCCCTCGCACACCACGACGATCCGCGCGCCGGTGTCCTTCGTCCAGCGCTGCAGCTTGAGCATCTCGATCTGGAGCACGCGCTTGACCCGCTCGTACTCCCTGCGGCCGACCTTGCGCGCGTAGGGGTAGTTCTCACGCCAGGTCTTGATCGGCCTGCCCGCCTCGTCGAGGAGGATCGGCTGCTCCGGTCTGCTCGTGTCGACGGTCAGACCGTCCAGCAGCTGCTTGCCCACCTGATCACGGTCCACGGAGGGGAGCCTTTCACTCGTTCGCCCGGTGCGCCACCCGGCGTGCGGCGTCGAACACGCGACCGCGCCGGACAGCGGAAATCCCCGGTCCGCAATTGCGGGTCGGGGATTTCCTCGCGTATATTTGTTGTTTCTGTGCGCACACAAATATACCCCCATAACGGGGGTCAACAAGGTTTACAATATCGGTCAGGGAGCCACTTTGTCAACCCGCGAAAATGCCGACCTGCAGGCGGAGCAGGAATTCGTCCGGCGGCTCCACGATCGCGTGGACGTGCTGCGCGGTGCCGCCGCGCAGCACGTCCAGGACGCGTTGGCACCGGTCGGGACCGGTGCGCAGGCGCGCCTGGAACGCGATGTGCTCGTCGCCGAACGTTCGGGGCTGCTGGCCGCGCTCGACGCGGTGGACGGCTCGTTGTGTTTCGGCCGGATCGACCTCTCCGACGGCACCACGCACCATATCGGCAGGGTGGGAATTCGGGAGGACGACACCGCGCACACGCCTCTTCTGATCGACTGGCGGGCGCCGGTCGCCCGCCCCTTCTATCTCGCGACCGGGTACACGCCCATGGGTCTGCGCCGGCGTCGGCACATCACCACCGAGGGCCGTCGGGTGACCGAGTTGCACGACGAGATCCTCGACCTCGGTGACCGCGAGCGCAGCGGCTTCGAGGACCCGAGCGGCGACGCCGTCCTGCTCGCCGCGCTCGGCGCCGCCCGCACGGGCCGCATGGGCGATATCGTGCGCACCATCCAGGCGGAGCAGGACCGCGTCATCCGCGCCCCGCACCGCGGTGTGCTCGTCGTCGAGGGCGGCCCCGGCACGGGCAAGACGGCCGTGGCGCTCCACCGTGCCGCCTTCCTGCTCTACGAGCACCGTGAACTGCTCGCCAAGCGTGCCGTCCTGGTGGTGGGCCCCAACCCGGCCTTCCTGCGCTACATCGGCGAGGTCCTGCCGTCGCTCGGCGAGACCGGCGTCATGCTGGCCACACAGGCCGAGCTCTTCCCCGGGGTCCACGCCCGCGGCACCGACACGCCCCGCGCCGCCGCCGTCAAGGGCGGCGCGCACATGGCGGAGGCCCTCGCCCTCGCCGTACGCGACCGGCAGCGGCTGCCCGAGCCCGGTGCCCCGCTGGTCGTCCCGCACGACGACGGGGATCTCGTCCTGGACTGGGAGATCGCCTACGAGGCCCGGCAGGCGGCCCGCGACACGCACCTGCCGCACAACCTCGCCCGCCCGTACTTCGCCTTCCACGTCATCGACGCCCTCACCGCGCAGCTCGCCGAGCGCATCGGGGCCGACCCGTACGGGGGCCCCAACTTCCTCGGCCCCGACGACATCGCCCAGCTGGGCAAGGCCGTCGCCGCGAGCGAGGAGGTGCATGCCTGTGTCGCCGACCTGTGGCCCACGCTCACCCCGGAGGGATTCCTCGGCGACTACCTGGCCGAGCCCGTGTACGTACCGGAGGAGGACGCCGCCGCGATCCGGCGCACGGCCGGGGACACCCGGTGGACCCCCGCCGACGTGCCGCTCCTCGACGAGGTGGCCGAACTGCTCGGCGTGGACGACAGCGCCGAACGGGCGGCCGCCGAGGCCGAGCGCCAGGAGCGGATCGCCTACGCGCAGGGGGTGCTGGAGCTGTCGCGGGGGTCGGAGACGTACGAGTTCGAGGACGAGGAGTCCGAGATCCTCTCCGCCCACGACATCGTCGACGCGGAACGGATGGCGGAGCGGCACGAGGAGGCCGATCACCGCAGCGCGGCCGAGCGCGCCGCCGCCGACCGGACGTGGGCCTTCGGGCACATCATCGTCGACGAGGCCCAGGAGCTGTCCCCGATGGCGTGGCGGCTGCTGATGCGCCGGTCGCCCACCCGCTCGCTGACCCTGGTCGGCGACCCCGCGCAGACCTCCGAGGAGGCCGGTGTCGGCTCGTGGGAGCGCATCCTGGAGCCGTACGTCGGTGACCGCTTCGAGCACGTCCGGCTCGCGGTCAACTACCGCACACCCGCCGAGATCATGGAACTGGCCGCGAAGGTCGTCCGGGCCGCCGATCCCTCCTTCGAGCCGCCGGGCTCGGTGCGGTCCACCGGCGAGGTGCCGTGGACGCGGGACGCGGGAGCGGACCTGGCGGACGCGGTGGCGCGCGCGGTCGAGGAGCTGACGCCCGGGGAGGGGCGCCTCGCGGTGATCGCCCCGCGCGCCCTCCACGAGGAGATCGCCGCCCCGCTCGCCGGCGTCACGGCCGGGGCCGCGCCGGACCTCACCCTGCCGGTGGTGCTGCTCGACCCGCGCGAGGCCAAGGGGCTGGAGTTCGACAACGTGCTCGTCGTGGAGCCGGCCCGGTACGGGACAAGCGACCTGTACGTGGCGCTGACCCGGGCCACACAGCGTCTCGGCATCGTCCACCGGGAGCCGCTGCCCGAAGCACTGCGCTGACGGGGCGCGAAGCCCGCCGCCTCCCCGGCGGCCGTCCCCGCCGGGGAGGGGCCGGTGAGCCGGAAGGGCGCCTGCGACGGCTCCCGGCTTTGCGGAACCTTTACCCGGAGCGGGCCGTTGGACGGATGCGGACGCGCGGACGCGCGACCGGTGTACCGGACGACTACCGAGGTGACGTCACATGGCGGTGTGGGACCGGCTCAAGGACCAGGCCAGGACGCTGCAGCAGTCCTCCCGGGGCGAAAGCGGGCGGAGCGGGGCGCCGGGCTCGGGCGGTGGTTCGCGCGCCCAGCTCGTGAGCACGCTGAAGACACAGCTCGGTTCCCTCAAGACCGAGCTGAAGAGCGGTGCGTACCGGGACGCGAGCATGGCGATGTGCGCGCTGGTGGCGGCGGCCGACGGGCAGGTGGACCCGGCCGAGCGGCAGCACGTCGAGTCCCTGATCGTCAGCAACGACGTGCTGCGGAACTTCCCGCCCGAGCAGTTGCGTCAGCGCTTCGACAAGCACGTGGACGCACTGACGCGCGACTTCCCGCAGGGGAAGGCCGAGGCGATGCAGGACATCGCGAAGACCCTCAAGAAGCCGACGGAGGCACGGGCGGTGATCCAGACGGGCATCGTCATCGCCGGCGCGGACGGGGACTTCTCCCCCGCCGAGCAGTCGGTCCTGCGGGAGGTGTGCGTGGCACTCAACCTCTCCCCGGGGGAATTCCAGCTCTGATCTCCGCTCACCTGCCGGGCGGCGGCCCGGCGTGCGTGCGCCCCGGCACCCGGGCGGCCACCGCCCCGGCCGTCCGGGAGGCGGCCGTCGCGCACCGAGGGCGCGCGGAACGAAGGCCGGCGGCCCCGCGGGACCGGACCGGATCGCTTCCTCGATGCGCCGGCCCGGGCCACGGGGATACCGGGAGGCCCTCGGGGTGGCACGGACGTTGTCCAGCCGCCCGCCCGCGGATCGGTGTGGTACGCCCTTCGTTCATCGCCCTTTGATTCTGTGTGCGGGTGACTTCCAGACCCGCTCCGCCCCCAGCGTTCACGGCAGCCACACGCCGACGGTTCCTGACCGTCACGGGCGCTGCCGCCGCCCTCGCCCTCTCCGGCGCCCTGCCCGGAACCGGACCGGCCTCCGCCCTGACCACGGCACGCCCCGTGGACGACCCGTTCACCCTCGGCGTCGCCTCCGGTGACCCGCTCCCCGACGGTGTCGTCCTGTGGACGCGCCTGGCTCCCGACCCCCTGGACCCGTTCGGCGGGATGGACCGGCGGACGTACCCGGTGCAGTGGGAAGTGGCCACCGACGAGCGGTTCGGCAGGGTCGTCAGGCGCGGCACGACCCGGGTCGGCCCCGAGTTCGGGCACACCGCCCATGTGGACGTCCGCGGTCTGAAGCCGTGGCGTGAGTACTTCTACCGGTTCCGCTGCGGAGGATTCATCAGCCCGGTGGGGCGGACGAGAACCGCGCCCTCCCCCGAGCAGCTCGTGCCCCGCATGTCGCTCGCGTTCGCCTCGTGCCAGGCGATCTGGGAGGGCTGGTACACCGCACACCGGGACCTGGCCTCGCGCCGGCACGACGTCGTGCTCTTCCTCGGCGACTACATCTACGAGTTCGGCAACGACCGGGGGATCCGCCCGGGCGACGGCGAGGAGCACAACACCCGTCAGGCGGTCACGCTGGACGACTACCGCCGGCGCTACGCCACCTACAAGCTCGACCCGGACCTCCAGGCCGCCCACGCGTCCGCCCCCTGGATCGTGGTCCTCGACGACCACGAGGTCGTCGACAACTGGGCGGGTCCCCACGCGGGAAGCACCCCGCCGGCCGAGTTCCTGGTGCGCAGGGCCAATGCCCTGCGCGCCTACTGGGAGCACATGCCGCTCCGCGCGCCCCAGTTGCCGCAAGGCCCTGACATGCGGCTCCACCGGCGGCTGCGGTACGGACGGCTCGCCGAGTTCTCGATGCTCGACACCCGCCAGTACCGCGACGACCAGGCCAACGGTGACGGGACGAAGGCGCCGAACGCGGCGACCGCCGATCCGGCACGCTCGCTCCTCGGCTTCCCCCAGGAGCGCTGGCTGCTCGACGGGCTCACCGCCTCACCGGCCCGCTGGAACGTCCTGGGCCACCAGACCGCCATCACCCTGCTCGACACCGTGTCCGGGCCGGACGTGGCCGTGCCGATGGACACCTGGGACGGCTACAGCGCCTCCCGCGACCGCCTGCTCGGCGGCATCGCCGCGCGCGGGATCCGCAACGTCGTCAGTCTCGCCGGGGACCTGCACCGCAGCGTGGTCAGCGACCTCGCCCTGGACTTCCACGACCCGGACTCCCGGGTCGTGGCGACCGAGTTCGTCGGGACGTCGATCACGTCAGGACGGGACGGGCAGGACCTCGACGCCGGAGGGCAGGTGCTCCTCGACGAGAATCCGCACATGAGGTTCGGCAACTTCAAGCGCGGTTACGTCAGCTGTGAGATCACTCCGGAACTGTGGCTGTCCGACTTCCGCGTGTGCGACAAGGTCACCGTCCCTGACGGCACCGTCAGCAGCCGTGCCGTGTTCGCCGTCGAGAACGGTGTCGCCGCCGTTCAGCAGGCTTGAGGAGACCACCGGTGAAGAAGATCCTCCCTCTCACGGCCGTCGTGGGCATGGCCGCCGCCGCCGTGGCGGCCGGCCTCCCCTCGGACGAGGCGCGTGCCGTCACGAGCCGGCCGGGGGCGAAGAGTCCGCGGTCCACTGTCACCCTCTCGGTCGCGCCGGGGAGCCTGACCGCGAGCGAGCTCCCCTGTCTGCCCACCAGGCTCGCCGTCAGCATGACCAACACGGGGAACGAGCCCGTCTTCGCCGACGCCACGCTGGCCGCCGACGCGCCGATCGTCCTGACGGACGAGGTCTTCTCGACCTACCTCCCGGCCACCGACCCCGACCAGCCGGTGACCCGCTCCGTGGGCGTCCGGGTGCCGCACGGCACGGCGCCGGGCACGTACGACCTGACCGTGACCGCCGGCAAGCAGCGCGTCGTCGTGCCCCTCACCGTCGAGGCCGTACCGGAGCCCGCCCCCGGAACGAATCTGGCGTTCGGCCGGCTGGCGACCGCGTCCTCCACGCATGGCAACTTCCGTACCTGCGGGGCGGTGGACGGCGACAGCGACTACCGCAACTGGTCGACCGGGAGCGGGTGGAACGACGCCGACAAGGGGGTCTTCCCGGACTGGCTGGCGGTCACCTGGCCCGAGCCGGTTCAGCTCGGGCGGATCGAGGTCGTCACCTACGGCACCCCGTCGCGGCCCGCGGCCCTCCAGGGCGTCAAGGACTTCGACGTCCAGGTGAGGACCGGCGGTGACTGGCTGACCGTGGGCTCCTACCGTGCCAACACCCGTGAACGTGTCGTGACCACGTTCGATCCGGTCACCACCGACTCGATCAGAGTGGTCGTGCACGCGTCCAACAGCAGCGACTACTCACGCATCCTGGAGGTCGAGGCGTTCGCACCGCGGTAGCTCCTGTCCCGGGGCCCGTCCCCGCCCGGCGGACCCTGCCCGTCCCCGGACCGGCAGGGGCCGCCCGCTTCCCGCCACCGGCGCGCCCGGACCGCCCACCACATCCCCGTACGCCTGGGCGACCAGGGGCACCACGGCACACCGCCCCGGCCGTGCCGCCGCCGACACCGAGCGGTCCGGCCCCGCGGGGGACGAGCGGCCCTCCCCCACCACCGTGACCGCGCGCGTCCCACCCCACGCCGTTCGCCGCGCCGCTCGCCGGGTCCGCGGGCCCGTCGCCCGGATCACCGGGCGCCTTCCCGGTCCCGCGCCGACGGGGTCGTGACCGCGGAGCAGCGGTCCGGCCCGCCGGGGCGGTCCGCCGGCGCGTGCGGACGACGCGCACGCCCGGAGCGCGTGTGTCCGCCGTTCGCGTGAAAGAGGGCGGCGTTCGCCGCGTCCGGCACCCGAGCCGGCGGTACGCACCGGCGGCGACCGCCACAGTGGTCGGGGGCCCGGGACGCTGCCCGTCGCCCGGGACGGGTGTCAGCCGATGTCGGAGAGCGTGGAATGACTGCCTTTCAGCTGTCGGTCGTGGTGCCGTGTTTCAACGAGGCCGAGGCGATCGAGACCTTTCACGCCACCCTGCTCTCCGTCCTCGAACCCCTCGGGGACGGCCTGGAGATCTGCTACGTGGACGACGGCAGCAGTGACGGGACACGGCTGCTGCTGCACGGTTTCGCAGCGGCGGACGCACGCGTCCGGTACACCGCGTTCAGCCGGAACTTCGGCAAGGAGGCGGCCATGCTGGCCGGACTCCGGATGTCCAGGGGTGCCGCGGTGGTGCTCATGGACGCGGACCTCCAGCACCCGCCCGAGCTCATCCCCCGCATGCTGGAACTGCACCGGCACGGATACGACCAGGTGATTCCGCGGCGCGACCGGCGGGGCGACGGGGTACTGCGCAACGCCCTCACCCACACCTACTACGCCCTGGTCCGACGCTGCATGGACGTGGAGGTCATCGACGGCTCCGGGGACTTCCGGCTGCTGTCGCGACGGGCGGTGGACAGTGTGCTCCTGCTGCCGGAGAGCAACCGCTTCTCGAAGGGGATCTTCTCCTGGATCGGCTTCGACACGGTCAGCTTCAGGTACCGCAACAGCGAGCGCGCGGCCGGACAGTCGAAGTGGGGCAGCAGACGCCTGCTGAACTACGGCATCGACGGATTGCTCTCCTTCAACAACCGCCCCTTGCGCCTTGCCATCTACACGGGATTCTGGGTCTTCTTCTCAGCGCTCGCCTACGCCCTGTGGACGGTCGTGAACGTGGCGCTCAACGGCGCCGAGACACCCGGCTACGCCACCCTCCTCACCGCCGTCGTGGCGCTGAGCGGAATCCAGCTGATGACGCTCGGGGTCATCGGCGAGTACGTCGGCCGGATCTACCACGAGGCGAAGCACCGCCCGCCCTACGTGGTGCGGGAGACCAGCGAGACGTGCCGTACGCCGCCGGCCGGGCCGCCGCCGGCCGGCCAGGAAGCCCTGGGCGAGCGCGCGGCCGGACGGTCGCGCACCGTGCGGCAGTTCGCCTCGTTCCTGCTGATCGGCTGCGTGAACACGGCGGTGTACCTGGGCGTCTACTACACGCTGAACCGATGGATGCCGTACCTGGCCGCCCATGTGGTGGGCTTCACGGTGAGCGTCATCGGCTCGTTCCTGCTCAACTCCTACATCACGGTGGGCACGAGGCCGACCTGGCGGGCCTTCGTGCGCTATCCCCTCTCCAGCGCGGTGAACCTGGTGGCCTCGGGTGTCCTGCTCTATCTCGCGGTCACCGGTCTCGGCATGGACAAGAACCTCGCCGCCCTGGCCGCCGGGGTGCTGGTCACACCGGTCTCCTTCCTGCTGGCCCGGTGGGCGATCACGTCGGGCCGGGCAGCCGGCGCCCCGCAGAACCGGCCGGCCGGTGCCCGGCCCGAGCGGTCGATGAGCCGGTCCGACAGCCTCTGAACGACGGCTCCGTACCCCCTCCGGTGACGAAAGGCGGTCGCGCACATGGGTGGCAGCGTCCCGGGAACCGCCGTTCCCGAACAGCCGGAGGAGCGGGGGCGGCCGGACGGGGCGGGGTGTGCGGGCGGTGAGGAGCGCCTCCCCCCGGAACGGCGCTGTGGACGTGCGGACGCACGGCCGTGGACGGACCTGTGGGTGCCGGCGCTCGCGGTGCCGTTCCTCGTGCTGCTCGGCGCCGCCTCCTGGTTCGGGCGCTGGGTCCGCCCCGGCGCCGACGACTGGTGCTTCCTGCCCGTCGTACGGGACGAGGGCCTCGCCGGTATCGTCGGCACGTTCTATCTCGAGGACAACGGCAGGATCGCGAACGGACTGCTGGTGGGCGCGTACGCGGTGTTCGGGGTCGCGGGTCACCAGTGGTTCGCCCTGGTCAGCGGGGTGCTGACGCTGGGTGTCCTGTGGGCGGTGACCGCCTCCGTGCTGCGCGGGGCGGCCCTCACGGTGCCGCGTGGCACGGCCCTGCTGACCGCGTCCGTGGTCACCGTGCTCTTCCTCTTCGTGACGGCCAACACCTACAAGACCTTCTACTGGCCCGCGGCCTCGGTCTCCCACACCCTGCCTCCCGTGCTCGCCTGCGCGGCGACGCTCCCGCTCCTGCGGGCCCGTTCGCGCCGGGGCAGGGGTGTCGCCCTGGCCGTGGCCCTGCTGGCCGGCCTGTTCATCGGCACCCTGTCCGAGGAGAGCGCGGTCGTCGTCCTGGTCGTCCTGTGCACCGCCGTGCTGGTCGGCCGCCGCGTCTTCCCGGCCCCTGTCCGGCGTTTCGGGTGGGCGTGGTGCGCGGCCGGCATCGCAGGGACGGGGATCGGGGCGCTCGTCCTGCTCACCTCACCCGGCTCCCGGGCCCGGCGGGAGCGGTACGGTGCGCAGGACGCCGCCCTCCTCGCCCCCGACTCGCTCATCGGGTCGCTGCGCGGGTTCGGAGAGGTCGTCGTCACGGTGGCCTCGACCTGGCAGTACGTCGGAGCGCTGGCCGTCGGACTCCTGCTCGGCCTGACCGCCCGCCGCGCCGACGGACACCCGCCGGGTCCGCCGGCGCACCGCCTCCTGATCGCCGCCGCGGGCGTGCTCGCGCTGCTCCTCTCCGGTTACCTCTGCACGGTCATCACCTATCCGGCCTTCGGTGCGCGCGTGGGGACCACCAACCGGCTGTGGAACGACTACCTGTTGCTGTACATCGCCCTGCTCGTCGGCGCCGGTTTCCTCCTCGGGCAGGCGATCCGGCTGCGCACCCGGCACACCGGACCGGCCACGGCCCTCTGTGCCGCGCTCTGCCTGCTGGTGTGCGTCGGGCCGGCCGTCTCGCTCAGCCGCCTCGGGAGCAGCATGGAAGCCCGGGCCCAGCGGTGGGACCACCAGGACCGGTGGCTGCGCGAGCGATCGGCGGCCGGCGCCGAGGTGCTGCCGTACAAGGCGGTGACGGTCAGCGGGATGCTGGAGCCGTTCGGGCGGCAGGGGCGCAACCCGTGGCCCGCCGGGTGCGTGGCCGACTACTACCACCTCGAACGCGTCACCTACTCGACCCGGCTCCCCTGAGGCCTGCCTCGCTCCTGGTCCATGGCCGCGGCCGGAAGGGGACGGGACGGCGCGCGGGCCGGCGGCGCCCGTCCCGGGGCTGATACCGGCCTTCCGTTCCGGAGCCCACCCCCCCCATACGGCTTATTAGGTTAGGCTTAGCTAACAATCCGGCAGGGGGCGTGCTGCTGCCGGTCCGTCCGGAGGTGGGGGCAGCGATGGGACCGGTCGTCACGGAGCGCGCGGAGACGGATCCGGCCGGCGGGCCACTCGCGCGGCCGGGGCGGCGGCGTGCCGGTACGGTCGTCGTCAAGTTCGGCGGGAACGCCATGGTGGACGCGTCCCTTCTGCGGGCCTTCGCCCGGGACGTCGTGGAGTTGCGGCAGGCCGGCCTGCGCCCGGTCGTCGTGCACGGCGGCGGCCCGCAGATCGACGCGACGCTCGACCGCCTGGGCCTGGAGACGCGGTTCGAGGCGGGCCTGCGGGTCACCACACGGGAGACCATGGACGTCGTGCGCATGGTGCTGACCGGCCGGGTCCAGCGGGAGCTGGTCGGTCACATCAACGCCCACGGTCCGTACGCGGTGGGGATGACGGGTGAGGACGCGCACACGATGACGGCCGTACGGCGGCCGGCCGTGGTGGACGGGCGGCCGGTGGACATCGGGCTCGTCGGCGACGTCGTGGACGTCAACCCGGACACGGTGCGGACGCTCCTCGACCAGGGGCGCATACCCGTGGTCTCCCCCGTGGCCCGCGGCGAGGACGGGCAGGTCTACAACGTCAACGCCGATCTCGCGGCCTCGGCCCTGGCCGTGGCCCTCGACGCCGAGCGTCTGGTGGTGCTCACCGACGTCGAGGGGCTGTACGCGAACTGGCCGCACAGCACCGAGGTCGTCGAGCGCCTCACGGCCGACGCGCTGGACGCCCTGCTGCCGGGGCTCGACGGCGGGATGCTGCCGAAGATGGAGGGCTGCATACGGGCCGTCCGCGGCGGCGTGCGCAGCGCCCGCGTACTCGACGGCCGCAGGCCGCACGCGGTACTGCGAGGCGCCCTCGCCGAGACCGGCTACGGCACCACGGTGGTGGCCGGCACGGCGGCGGACCGCGGGACCGGCCCGGGATGACCGCGGCGGGAGGGCACCCTCCCTGGCGCCGGACGGCCGGCGGCAGCGTCGGGACCGCTGCCCCGGAGCCCGGACGGATGGTCACAGGAGCCTGGCGAGAACCCGGGCGTTGCGCCGCGGGTCCAGTGACTCCGTCCAGGACCGGGGCGCCGGGAGAGCGGCCGAGGGGGTGAAGCCGTAGCGGAGGAACAGGCCGCCCTCGCCCGTCGTCGCGGCGAACAGGGCGACGAGCGACCGGGCGCGCGCGTCGGCCAGGGCCGCGCGCAGCAGTGCCGCTCCCACTCCGCGCCCCTGACTGTGCGCGGCCACGCAGAAGTTGTACAGCACGCCCGCCGGCCCGGAGTGCTCCCCCGGCCCGGACGGGTACGCCCGCACCCCCACGCAGCCGTCGATCCGGCCTCCGGACGTCTGCGCCACGAGGAAGTCGCCGGCCCGGGTGGCGTAGAGGGACACCGGGCGCTCCCGCAGCGCCCCGGAGTGGACGAAGGGCCGGGAGAGGCCGGCGAGGGCGTCGGCGTCCTCCTCGCGGGCGCGCCGCACGCGTGGCGCCGGGAAGAGGGGCGCGGGCGGCAGCGGAGCAGGCGCGGCCGTGGACAAGGAGTGCCTTTCGTCGGTCGGTGGTCGGGGACGGCTCGCCGGGGTGTCCCCCCGGCCCGGGCCACGGGCGGTCCGGGGCGGAAGCGCACCCGGGGCGGCTCAGGCGTCCACGGACTCCGCGAGGGAACGGGGGCGCAGGTCGGTCCAGTGGGCCTCGACGAAGTCCAGGCACGCCTGACGGGTGGTCTCCTCGAGAACGGTCGTCCACCCCCCGGGCACCTCGGCGAAGGACGGCCAGAGGGAGTGCTGGCCCTCGTCGTTCACCAGGACCAGGAAACGGCCGTCGGGGTCGTCGAAAGGGTTGGTGCTCATGGGTCGTCATCTCCGTGTACGTCGCACTCGGCAAGGAACATGGCGGGCACCCGGAAGCACACCCAGCCACAACCTTCTTAGGTTAGGCTCACCTAACAAGCAATGAGCTTAACCTGTCGATTTCCCCCTCACAAGGAGACGTTCATGCGCCAGGTGAACGAACGCGCCCCCCGCACACCCGACATGGCGGTGCCCGCCCGGGCAGGCAGGTGGACCGTGGCCGACGGCCTCGTCAGGGGCCGGCGATGACGGGCCCCGCCTCCGGCCTCCGGGCCGACGGGAAGCACGCTTTCGCCGCGTACGGGCTGCCCGGCGAACCGGGGACCGACGCGTTCTGGGCGTCCGCCCGGTCACCCGCGTCGGTGCCCACCGAGGGCGGCGGCTGGGTCACCCTGTTCCTCCGGCGGGGGTCCGCCGCGAGCATCGCCTTCGAGAGCTGGTCGGAGCCCGTACCCCTGCGGCGGTGGGGCGGTACGGACTGCTGGTACGCCGAGGTCCGCATGCCCGCGCGGCTGCGGGTGACCTACCGGTTCCTGGCGGACGGCCAGGCGTACGCCGACCCGTTGAACCCGGTCGGGGCGGGCGGTGACCGGTCCATCGCCGCGCCCCCGGACGCCCCGGCCCATCCGCACTGGCCGGCCGTCGGCCCCGGCGACGTCCTGCCCGTCCCGCGCATCCGCGTCCGCTGGGCCGGCGGCCGGCTCGGCGGGCGCCGCACCGTGCGCGTCCACCCGGCGGGAGGCGGTGGGCCGGTGGTCCTCCTCCTCGACGGGGACGACTGGCTGTATCTGCACCCGGCCATGACCGCGTTCGACTCGGCCGTCGCCTGCGGCGAGATGCCGCCCGTCACCCTCGTCTTCGTACCGGCCCGGGACAGGGCGGCCGAGTTCGGGTGCGAGCCCGCGCTGTGGGAGGCGATCCGGGACGAACTGCTGCCGCTGGTCGCCGAGTCCGGAGTACCCGCCGGCCGGGACAGGCTCGTGGTCGCCGGGCAGAGCCTCGGCGGGCTGAGCGCGATGTACGCGGCACTGGAGTTCCCGGACCTGGTGTCCCGGGTCGCCTGCCAGTCGCCGTCGTTCTGGTGGACCCCCACGTCCGGGGGAACGGCCGATCCCCTGGCCGGCCCGGTCGGCGGCGCCGTCGCCGCACGCCTGCGGGAGCGTCCCGATCTGTCCGGTCTGCGGGTCGCGTTCGACGTCGGGGAACACGAGACGAGGATGCTGCCCCACTGCGAGCTGGCCGAGGATCTGGCCGGGCGCGCCGGTGCGACCGTACGGGTGTCCCGGTCCCCGTCGGGGCACGACCGGGCGGGCTGGCGGCACGCCCTGCTGAGGGATGTCGCCTGGGCGCTGGCCTGAGGGCGGTTCCGGGCAACCCGGCGGGCGCGCCGACCGGCCGGAGGGGGACGGCCGGGTGGCCCCGAAGGGTTCCTCCCTTCGGGGCCACCGGCCGGGGGCTCGGTGCCCCTCCTGGCCGCCGCCGGACGACGCTTCCAGCCGGGCCGGCCGCCGGGGCTCAGCGGGCCACGGCCAGGCAGTAACCCTCGTCCTTGGCAAGGAGGTTGCGATGGGTGTCCTCCGCGGTGACGGCCCCCTCGTCCAGGACCAGGACACGGTCGGCGGCGTCCAGGAGCGCGGGGCTGCTGGTGATCACCACGGTGGTGCGGCCCCGGCGCAGACCGGCGATGTTGCGCGCGACGATCTGCTCGGTCACGGCGTCGACCGCCGTCGTCGGGTCGTGCAGGACCAGGACGTCGGTGTCGGCGGCGAGGGCACGGGCCAGGGACAGGCGCTGGCGCTGGCCACCGGACAGGTTGGCGCCGCGGTCGCGGACGACGTGGTCGAGCCCGTCGCGGTGGAGGGCGACGACATCGGTGAGCATGGACGCCTCCACGGCCTCGGGAACCGTCCGGCTGGTGCCCGACGGGTCGATGTTCGTACGGAACGTCCCCGCGAAGATCTCACCGTCGTACGGGTTGACGAGCATGTGCGCGCGGACCGCCTCGGCCGACAGGTCCCCGATCTCCCGCCCGCTCACCCGCACCACCCCCTCGTACGCCTCGGGCGGGGTGTTCACGGCCAGAATCGACGCCAGGTCGGCCGCCGCGCGCGGCTGGTAGGCGGTGATCGCCACGAACTCCCCCCCGTGCACCTGGAACTTCAGCCCGCGCAGGGAGCCGTACCGGACGCCGTCGATCTCCAGGTCTCCCCCGGGGGCCGGGTGCTCCCGGCCCGGGGTGGTCACCGGTGGTGCGGCCAGCACGAGGGCCATGCGGTCGGCCGACGCGCGCGCCGTCATCACGTACTTCGGCATCTCCGAGAACAGTCTGAGCGGCTCCATGATGAACTGCGCCAGGCCGACGGCCGTCACGAGCTCTCCGATGGTGATCCGGCCCTCGAACGCCAGCAGGCCCGCGGTCAGGGTCACGGCGGCGGCCAGCACCGCGTTGAGCGCCAGGGCCGTCCCCGCGTACACGCCGTTCACCCGGGCGACGGTGACCGCCTGCTGCTTCGCCTCGGTGCTGAGGGCCCGGTAGGAGCGGAACGCCGCGTGGTTGCCGCCGAAGCCGTGCAGCGGGCGCAGGCCGGTGATCAGGTCGGCGACCTTGGCGCCCGCCCGTGCGACCCGGGCCTGCTGTTCGCGGGTGCCGGAGCCGATCCGCCGTGACATGACGCTCAGGACCGAGAGGATCGCGACGGTCCCCACGATCACCAGCAGGCCGAGCCGGACGTCGGCCAGGCCCAGCGCGACCGCCGCGACCAGCACCGCGACCAGGGAACTGATCAGCAGGGGGACCACCTCGATGATGTCGGCGGTCTGGTCCGCGTCCTCGGTGGCGACGGTCAGCACCTCGCCGGACTTCAGGCCGACGTCCCTGGGCACCGGCTGGAGCCCGCAGGCCGCGACCCGTACCCGCCAGCGGTGTGCCTCGGTCGTGTTGGCCTTCTGCAGGATGCGCATCCCGAACCGCCAGGAGAGCGACACGGTCGTGATGATCACGGCCAGCGCCGCGATCGAGAGACCGAGCGAGCCGGGGTCGCGGTCCTGCATCGTGTGCTCGACGATGAGGCCGAGGGCGATGGGGAAGGCGGTCTCGCCCGCCTGGTACAGGCCCATGAGGGCGGTACCCGACGTCATGGCGCCGAGGTTCCGGCGCAGGGCGGTCCGCAGGATGTCGGAGCCCGTGCGGAGCCCTCGCGGGTCAGTGGTCATCGAGGTGGCGGGCAATCGCTTCCGGGGTCCGCAGGGTGAGCACGTCGCGGATCGTGATCACGGGGCCGAACTCCCGGCGGAGCAGGCCGATCAGCCGCACCGCCGGCATCGAGTGTCCGCCGAGCAGCACGAAGTCGCTCACCGCGCTCACCTCCTCGTCGTCCAGGTCCAGCGCCTCGGCGAAGAACGCGCAGACCGCGCTCTCGGTACCGGTCGCGGGCCCGCGCTCGCCTCCCGTGGTCAGCACGCCCAGCGGTCTGGCCTCCGGCAGGGCCTTGGTGTCGGCCTTGCCGTTCACGGTCAGCGGGATGCCGTCGACCTGGGCGTAGTGCGTCGGGCGCAGGAAGTCCGGGAGCCGGGCGCCCACTTCGGCAGCGACCGCCGCCAGGGGGGCGCCGTCCAGCACGAGGTAGGCGGCCAGCCGGTACGCCCCGTCGACGCGCGGGTCGGGCTGTGCGACGGCGGCGGCGAACCGTACCGCCGGATGCGCCGCGAACGCGGCCTCGACCTCGCCGGGTTCGACCCGGTGACCCCGGATCTTCACCTGCTGATCGGTGCGGCCCAGGTACATCAGGTGTCCGTCGGGGCGCCGGACCATCAGGTCCCCCGTGCGGTACATGCGCTCGCCCGGCCCGCCGAAGGGGCAGGCGACGAACCGCTCGGCGGTCAGGCCGGGCCGACCGAGGTAGCCCCGCGCGATACCGGTCCCCGAGACGTACAGCTCACCGGGGACCCCGTCGGGCAGCGGCCGCAGCCACGGGTCCAGCAGGTAGACGTCGGTGTTGTCGATGGGCACGCCCACCACCGGGTCCGCGCACTCGAAGGTGCCGGCACCGAGGGTGTTGATGGTGTATTCGGTGGGCCCGTAGAGGTTGTAACCGGCCGTCCCCTCCGTCTCGGCGAGTCTCCGCCACAGCGCCGGGGGTACGGCCTCGCCGCCGAGCAGCACCAGCGCGGGCCGGCGCGCGGGGTCGTCGAGCAGCCCCTCGGCCACCAGGTGCTGCGCGTAGGTCGGAGTCACGTTGACGACGTCGATCCCGTGTTCCACGCAGTACTCGACCAGCCGGGGCGCGTCGCGGCGCAGTTCCTCGTCGCAGATGTGCACCTCGTGGCCGTCGGCGAGCCACAGCAGTTCCTCCCACGACATGTCGAACGCGAACGACACGGTGTGGGCGATCCGGAAGACGCGGTCACCGTGCTCGGCCAGCACCGGCCCGAAGATCCGGCGCCGGTGGTTGACCAGCATGTTGGTGAGTCCCGCGTACTCGGTTACCACGCCCTTGGGCTCCCCGGTGGAGCCGGAGGTGTAGATCGTGTACGCCGGGTGCCGCAGGCGGTCCGGGTCGTCCGGCGCGAACGTCACGTACGGCCGGGCCTCGGGCAGCGGGCGGTCGAGCTCGATCAGTTCGCCGGTCAGCCGGGGGGACACGGCGCTGACGGTGAGGATCACGTGCGGCCGTGCGTGGCCGACGACGGCGGCGATCCGCTCGTCCGGGTGGTCCAGCTCCAGCGGCACGTACGCGGCGCCGACGCGCAGCACGGCGAACAGCGCCACGATGGAGTCGAGCGAGCGGGGGATCGCGAGGCCCACCGTCGTCTCCGGCCCGAGACCGCGGCCGGCGAGTACCCCCGCCAGCGCCCGGCTGCGGTCCCGGAGCCCGGCGAACGTCAGCGTCGATCCGTGGGCGACGAGGGCGATCCGGTGCGGGTCGCGGTCCGCGGCCCGGTCGAACCGGTCGACGACCGTGTCCGTGCCGATGCCGGTGCGCCCCGCGGGCCCGGGCTCGGGCCCCAGCCCCTTCAGCGCTCCCACCGGCCCGGTCGAGCGGGCCACGTCGTCGAGGACGCGCAGGTAGTCGTCGAGGAGACGGCGGGCACGGGCGGTGTCGTCGTCGCGGTACTCGAGTGTGACGGTGAGCCGCTCGCCGGGGGTGACGACCCAGGTGAAGGGGTAGTGCGTCGAGTCGTCCGCCGTCACCGAGGTGATGCCGTGACGGGCGTTCATCTCGGCGAAGGCGTCCGGGTTCAGGAAGTTCTGGAGGACGAAGAGGTTGTCGAACAGGCTGTCGTGGCCACCGGCCCGCTGGATCTCCCCGAGTCCCAGGTGCTCGTGCTCCATCGCCTCGACCCGGGCCGCCTGGACGGCGGACAGGTACTCCCCCACCGTGTCGCCCGGCCGCGGCCGGGTCCACAGGGGCACGGTGTTCAGGAGCACACCGACGATGCCGGACAGGCCCTCGCCCTCCCGGCCGGAGACCGTCACACCGAACACGGCGTCGCCGCGGCCGGTGTGCGCGCCGAGCAGCAGCCCGAACGCGCCGGTCAGTACGGTGTTCAGCGTGACGCCGTGCGCCTTGGCCGCGTCCCTCAGGAGCCTCGACCGCCCGGCGGAGAGGGTGTGCACGAGGGCGCGTGGCAGGTCGTCCGTGAGGGCCGGCTCCGGTCCGGCGAGCAGCGTGGGGCCGGTGAGGCCGGCCAGGTGCCCGGCCCAGAAGCGTTCCGCCGCGGCGGCGTCCTTGGAGGCGAGCGCACGGGCGTAGTCCTCGAAGCCCGGGGTGAGCGGGACCGGGACCAGCGGCTCGCCCGCCACGGCTGCCCGGTAGGCGTCGAACAGGTCCCGCAGCACGATCTCGCGGGACCAGCCGTCCCACAGCAGCAGGTGGTAGCTGAGCAGCAGGCCGTCGCGGCCGTCGGGCCGCCGCAGCACGGTCAGCCGGATCAGGGGCGGTGCGCCGAGGTCGAATCCGGTGTCGCGGTCCCGGGCGCGCAGGGCCTCGACGTCCGCCTCCGTCCGTGGGACGGTCGTGCGCACGGGCACCCGCCGGCCGGCTGCGAGGAGCTGCACCGGGTTTCCGTCGTCGTCCGTGGTGAAGCCGGCGCCGACGGCCGGGTGGCGCCCGGTCACGTACGCCATCGCCTCGGCCAGCGCGTCGGTGTCCAGGCGCCGGTCGAAGGTGAAGTAGCTCTGCGCGACGTAGTGTCCGGCCGCCCCCGCGATCTGGGCCTGGAAGTACAGGCCCCGCTGGAGCGGGGTGACCGGGGCGGTGCGTTCGGCGGTCGTGGAGGCGTCCGCGATGCGTTCCAGCGCGTTCCGCCAGTGCGCGGTGATCGCGTCGGGGATGCCGTCCGCGAGGGTGAAGTCGGCGTGCAGGCTTCCGGTGGCGTCGTCGGTCCACGCGTTGACCTCGACGGCGTAGGGGCTGTTCCCGTCCCCGCCGGTCAGGCGTGGTGCCCGGGACTCGCCGCCCCGGCCGAGGTAGTTGAACAGTACCTGCGGACGGGTGCGCAGCAGCGGGGCCGTCTGCGGGTTGAGGTAGCGGAGCTGACCGTAGGCGACGTGCCCGCGTTCGTCCGGCTGGCGTGCGGTGACTTCGCGTGCCGCGGCCACGGGGTCGGTGTGCGCGGTGAGCCGTACCGGGGCGATGGAGGTGAACCAGCCGACCGTGCGGGTGTAGTCGTGGTGTTCCCGTACGGGGACCCGGCCGTGCCGTTCCAGCTCGACCGCGAGGTCGGTGGGTGAGGTCTGGACGTGTGTCAGAGCGGTCCGCAGCGCGCCGCACAGCAGCTCGGTGAGGCCGAGCCCGAGTGCGGCCGGCGCGGTACGCGTCACCTGTGTGCTCACGCCGGGCGGGAGAACGACGGTGGTCGTGCGCAGCGGGCCGGGTTCGTCGCCGGGCAGCAGGGCGGGGGCATCGAGGGTGTCCGTCCAGTGTCCGAGACGGTCGGTCACCAGGACGGACCGGGCGTGCAGGGCCTCGGCGTACTCGGCGTACGGCGTGGTCGGGGGTGCGGGGGCGGTGCCGCGCAGGGCGGCGGCCAGGTCGTCGAGCAGGATCAGCCAGGACACCGCGTCGACCGCGAGGTGGTGCGCGGTGACCACCAGGGTGCGGCTCGCCTCCAGCCAGGAGAAGGCGATGACGTCGCCGGCCTCGGGATCGAGGCGGCCGGCGGCCTCCTCCGCGGCGGCCGTCGGATCGGCCACGTCCGACCGGACCACGGTCGCCACGCGCGCGGGCCCGGTACGCAGGGACCACACGCCGTGCTCGACGTGCAGCCGCAGCCGCAGGACGGGGTGCGTGGCGACGACGGCGTCGGCGGCGCGCCGGGCATCGGCGAAGCCGGTACCCTCCGGCGCCGTCACGGTTCTGGCCTGGGCGAACCGGGCGAGCGAGCCGCCCAGTTCCCGTCGGCGCAGGATGATGGGCGTCGGTGCCAGTGGACCGTCCCCGGCGGGGGCGGCGGCGGGTGCCGGGGCGTGCGGCGCGGTGTGCGCCGCCAGGTGCGCGGCGAGCGCACGCGGCGTCCTGAGGAGGAACACGTCCCGGGGTGCGATCGGCAGTCCGAGCGCCCTGGCCCGGTTGATCACGGTGATGGCGACGATGCTGTCGCCGCCGGCCACGAAGAAGTCGGTGTCGGCGTCGACGGTGACGGAGCCGGGCAGGGTGCCGGCGAAGATGCCGACGAGTGCGGCGAGCGCGGAGCCGGCGGGGGCCGCCGGGGTCCCGTCCTCGGCGGCACGCTCGGTCAGGGCCTTGCGGTCCAGCTTGCCGTTGACCGTCAGCGGCAGGGCGTCGGTGCGCAGCACCCGGCCCGGCACCATGTGCGCGGGCAGGCGCGCGGACAGGAGGCCGGTGAGGCCGTCCGGCAGCTCGCCCACGACGTGCGCGACCAGGTGGTCGCCGTCGGCGGAGACGGTGACCGCGGCGTCGGTCACCCCGTCGACCGCCCTGACGGCGGACTCCACCTCGCCGAGCTCGACGCGGAAACCCTTGAGCTGTACCTGGTCGTCGGCGCGGCCGGCGAACTCCAGCTCGCCGTCGAGCGTACGGCGGGCGAGGTCGCCCGTGTGGTACATGCGGGATCCGTCACCGGCGAAGGGGTCGGCCACGAACCGGGCGGCGGTGAGCCCGTGCCTGCCGAGGTAGCCGAGGGAGAGCTGGTCACCGGCGACGTAGACCGCGCCCACCCGGCCCGGCGGCACCGGCCGGAGCCGGTCGTCGAGCAGACGGGTCGTCAGGCCGGGGATGGGCCCGCCGATCGGGCTGGCGTCGTGGCCCAGGTCCTCCTCGGTGAGGACCCGGTGGGTGACGTGGACGGTGGTCTCGGTGATGCCGTACATGTTGACCAGCTGGGGGGAGGCGGTGCCGTGCCGCTCGGCCCAGGGGCGCAGCCGGCCCGGGTCGAGGGCCTCGCCGCCGAAGATGATCCGGCGCAGGGCGGGGAGCGGCACACCGGCCTGCCGGTCGGCCTCGACGAACTGGTAGAAGGCCGACGGGGTCTGGTTCAGTACGGTCACTCCCCGTTCGCGCACCAGCCGGTGGAAGTCCACCGGGGAGCGGGTCAGTCCGTACTCCGGCACCAGCAGCTCCGCACCGTGCGTCAGTGCTCCCCACAGCTCCCAGACCGCGAAGTCGAAGGAGTACGAGTGGAACTGCACCCACACGTCGTGCGGGCCGAAGTCCATGTCCGGCCGGGTGTGCGCGAGGAGCGACACCACGGCGGAGTGCGGGACGACGACGCCCTTGGGACGGCCGGTCGATCCGGAGGTGTAGATCACGTACGCGGGGTCGTGCGGGGCGGCCTGCGACGAGGGCCGGTCGCCCCGCGGGAGCTCGGCCGCCTGCGGCTGCTCCTCCGCGTGCGGTCGTTCCTCTCCCAGCACGAGCACGCGGGCCGGCGCGCCGTCCAGGCCGCTCAGCAGCCGCGTGAAGCGGTCCCGCTGCTCACGGGCCACGAGGACGACCTGCGGGGCGGCGTCGGCGAGGACGTACGCGAGCCGTTCGTCCGGGTACGCCGGGTCGAGCGGGACGTACGCGGCTCCGGCGGTGACGACGGCGACGAGGGCCACCACCTGTTCCGTCGAGCGGGGGACCGCCACCGCGACCCGTCCGCCCGGTCCGGCACCGGCGGCGCGCAGGACCGAGGCCAGCGCGTTCTTCGACCGGGCGAGTGCGCCGTAGGTCAGCGACCTGGTCCCGCCGTCGAGGCGGCACAGGGTGACGGCGGTGGCGGCCGGGTCCCGGTCGGCCGCGGAGTCGAACAGGCGGTCCAGGGTCGTCGGTGCGACCGGTCCGGGGCGCGGGCTCTCCTCGGGCACCAGGTCGCCGAGCGGGGTGTCGGGCCGGGTGAGCAGACCGGTGAGGGTACGGGTGAACGTGCGCAGGATCGCCCGGGCGCCCGCCTCCCGCAGGATCTCCCCGTCGTGGATCAGGCGGAAGCGCGGGGCCTTGCCGGCTGTGCGCTCGACCACCAGCGTCAGCGGGTAGTGCGGGGCGCCCTCGTTCGCGATGCCGGTCACGACCAGCTCGTCGCCGGTCCCGCGCAGCTCCTCCACATCGGTGGGGATGTCGAACACCACCAGGGTGTCGAAGAGGCCGCCGGCGCCTGCCAGGCGGCCGGTCCGGGCCAGGGAGACGTGCTGGTGCGGCAGCACCGCGCTCTGATGTTCCCGTACCGAGGCCAGCAGGCCGCCCGCCGTGGTGGAGCCGTCCCACCGGGCGCGCACGGGAATCGTGTTGATGAACAGGCCCACCATGTCCTCGATGCCGGGCACCTCGGCGTCGCGCCCGGACACGGTCGAGCCGAACACCACGTCGTGGGTGTGCAGGAGGCCGCCCAGGGTCACCGCCCAGGCGCTGTGCACGGCCACGCTCAGCGGCACGCCGGCCGCGCGGGCGGCCGCGTCGATGTCGTCCGAGGGGTCCACGGCCGTGTCGGCGAACCGCTCGGACGGGGTGTGGCCCTCGGCGACCAGCGACGGGCCGGGAAGCCCGGCGAGCTGGTCCCGCCACACCCGGTCGCTCTCGTCGTGGTCGCGGCCGGCGAGCCGGCGCACGTAGTCGGGGAAGCCGCCGCCGAGCGGGTGCAGGGTTCCCGGTGCGTGGTACTCGGTCAGCAGCGCGCGGAGCATCGGCGGCACCGACCAGCCGTCGGCGACGAGGTGGTGCACGGTCTGCACCAGCACGTCGCGCCCCGGGCCCCCGCGGACGAGCGTGTACCGCATCAGCGGGCCGGTGGCCAGGTCGAACCCGGCGCGGCGGTCCCGCTCGGCGAGTTCGCGGACCTCGGCGTCGGTGATGCCGGGGCGTTCGAGGGTGGTGAAGGGCGCGCGGACGCCGCTCTCCAGCACGGAGACCACACGGCCGTCGGCGAGGACGGCGAAGCGCGCGGCCAGGTTCGGGTACAGCGTGAGGAGCCGGGTGGCCGCCGCCGCGAGGCGGTCGGCGTCCACCTCGCCCTCCAGCGTCATCACCTGCTGCTCGACGTAGCTGCCGGACGCGTCGTCGTCGAAGACGGAGTGGAAGTACAGGCCCTCCTGCAAGGGGGTCAGCGGCAGGATGTCACGCAGTCCGGGGCCGTCCAGGGCGTCGACGTCGGCCTGGGTGAGCCGCACCGGAAGGAAGTCGCCGGGCGAGTGGCCGCCCCGCTCCAGTGCGGCCAGCCCCGCCAGTGCCTCCTGGAAGTACGCGCCGACGGCGGTGATGTCCTCGTCGGTGAACATGCCGTCGGGCCAGGAGATCGCGGTGACGAGCTCGTGGCCGCCGGTGGGTGCGGGTTCGGCGATCGCGTTGAACTCCAGGGCGCGCGGCAGGCGCATCCTCGGGTCGCGCTTCTCCCCCAGCTGTCCCGTGGAACCGGCGAACTGCCAGTCCCCGGAGGTGTACGGGCCGAAACGGCCCAGGTAGTTGAAGAGCACCTGCGGTGCGGGTACGTCGAAGGCGGTGCCGGCCAGGTAGCGCAGTGCGCCGTAGGAGACACCGTTGCCCGGTACCCGCGCGAGGTCGTCCTTGACCGCCTTGAGGGCGGCGGCGAGGTACTCGGGTGCGGTGGGATCGGCCGCCGGGCCGGGGTCCACGGTCACCGGGAAGAGGGTGGTGAACCAGCCCACGGTCCGCGACAGCTCCGGTTCGAAGCCGGCGGTGTCCGCCACGGAACGCCCTTCGCGGCCGTGGCCCTCCAGTTCGACGTGGGCGAAGGTCTGGTCCTGCCCGAGGTGGCGTCGCCATCGCGCGAGAGTGACCGCGAGCGCCGTCAGCAGCACGTCGTTGACGCCCGCGTGGAACTTCGCGGGGATCTCGCCGAGCAGCGCGGCCGTGACCTCGGGGCCGACCGTGACGGTCCTGACCCGTTCCCGGGCGACGGTGTCGGCGGCGGACAGGGCGCGCCTGCCCAGCGGTGCGTCGGGGCCGGGCAGCGGGCGCCGGAAGCAGGCACGGTCGGCGCTGAAGTCCGTGCGCTCCAGCAGCTGCGTCCAGCGCCGGAAAGAGGTGCCCACGGGGGGAAGGCCGATCGGCTCGCCCGCGGCGAACTGACGCCACGCGGTGGCCAGGTCCTCCGCCAGGATCCGCCAGGACACGCCGTCGATCACCACGTGGTGGACGACGACGACCAGCTGCCGTGCTGCGCGCCGCCAGACGGCGTGCAGCATCACGCCGTCGTCCGGGTCGAGCTCGCCGGCGGCGAGCGCGGCACACGCGTCCGGTTCCAGCTCGCTCTCCTGCCACCGCGCGCGGGCGCCGTCGGCCTCGGGGATGTCGAAGCCCCAGCGGTCGCCCCGCACCAGCCTGGCGCGCAGCATGTCGTGCCGGTGGACCACGGCGGTGAGGACCGCGTCCAGAGCGGCGGGAGTCAGCTCCGCCGGGGTGTTCAGCACCACCGACTGCACGAAGCCGTCGATGGTGTCCGTGGTCTCGCCGAGCCACCGCACGACGGGGGATCCGGCGACCGGTCCGGTCGCCGCGTCGCCGTGGTCCGCCGGGGGCGGCTCCTCGCGGCTCGCCACCGCGGCGAGGGCGCCCACGACGCTGTGGGTGAAGATCTGCCGTGCCGTGACGTGGAGGCCCGCGTCGCGCAACGCGCTCAGCAGCGAGATCGCCAGAATGCTGTCTCCACCGAGCCGGAAGAAGTCCTGGTCCGCCCCGACCGCGTCCAGCCGCAGCACCTCGGCCACCGCCGCGCACACGAGGCGCTCGTTCTCGGTGGCGGGCGCGACGAGCGGTCCCGTGCCGGTCCCGGGCTCCGGCAGTGCTGCCCGGTCGAGCTTGCCGTTGGCGGTGAGCGGGAACTCCCGCATGACGACGAGGTGGGTGGGCACCATGTACTCCACCATGTGGGCGACGGCCCATGCCCTGATCTCGTCCGCGCTCAGATGCTCGCTCCCGGCGGCCGGGATGGCGTAGCCCACCAGGTAGGTGCCGCCCGCGGTGTTCTTCTTCGCGACGACGCAGGTGTGGCGCAGCCCCGGGTGCTCCGCGAGTGCGGCCTCGACGTCCTCGATCTCCAGCCGCATGCCGCGGATCTTGACCTGGTTGTCGGCCCGGCCGAGGAAGTCCAGCGTCCCGTCGGGGGCGAAGCGCGCGAGGTCGCCGGTCCGGTACAGCCGGGAGCCGTCCCCGGCGAAGGGGTCGGCCACGAACCGGGACGCCGTCAGACCCGGCGCGTTGACGTACCCGCGTCCGAGGAGGAAGCCTCCGACGTACAGTTCGCCGCCCACCCCGACGGGGACCTGGCGCAGCTCGTCGTCCAGCACGTACAGGCGCGTGTGGGGGTTGGCCCTGCCGATCGAGGTCGACAGGCGTTCGGCCGCGCCCCGGTAGATGACGTGCGAGACCCCGATCGTCGTCTCGGCGGGGCCGTATCCGTGGTACAGGGGGATGTCGAGCCGGGTGCGGAAGCGCTCGTAGAGCTCGGGGGTCAGCACCTCGCCGCCGCACCAGACGTGTCGCAGGCTGTCCAGCTGCCCGGAGTCGCCGGTGATCTCCAGGAGCACGTCCAGCATGGACGGGACGAGGTAGGTGAAGGTGACGCGTTGTGCGGCGATGACGCTCAGCAGGTGGTGCGGGTCGCGTTCGCCGCCGGGCCGCAGGACCACCAGCCGGCCGCCGCGGACCAGGGGGAGGAATATCTCGTTGACGGAGATGTCGAAGGACAGCGGAGCCTTGAAGAGTGACGCGTCGTCGGTTCCGAAGCCGAGGATCTCCCGGGACTGCCAGAGCAGGCGTTCGCTGATCGCCTCGTGCCGGATCATCGCGCCCTTGGGCCGGCCGGTGGAGCCGGAGGTGAAGATGACGTAGGCCAGGGCGGCACCGGGGACGGTGACCTCGGGCCCTTCCACGGGATAGGAGCCGAAGCGCCAGTCGTCGAGGTCGACGGCCACGGCCTCCGGTTCGTCCTGCGCGTGCGCGCCGGAGTCGTTGAGCTGCAGCACGGCGCCGGCGTCCTCGACGACGACGGTCCGTCGCGCGGCGGGCCATTGCGGATCGAGCGGCACGAAGGCGCACCCCGCCCGGAGTACGCCGAGGAGTCCGACCACCATGTCGGCGGAGCGGGCCAGGGAGATGCCGACGACCTGTTCGGGTGTGAGTCCGCGGCGTAGCAGGTGGTGAGCCAGCTGGGCGGAGAGCTCGTCCACCTGACGGTAGGTCAGAATCCGTCGCTCGTCCACGACGGCGACGGCGTCCGGCCTCGCCCGCGCCTGTGCGCGGAACATCTCCATCAGGGTCGGGCGGACCCGCTCGGCGTACGTGTCGTTCCGCTCGGCCGGCAGCCCGGCTCTCGCGGCCGCACCGGCCGGGCCGAGGGTGCCGAGCGGCCGGTCGGGGAAGTCCGCGAGGTCGTCGAGGGCGAGCTGCGCCTCTGCGGGTACGACCCCCGCGGGGACGGTGATGCTCCGCCCGTCCCCGCCGGTCTCCCAGCCTCCGGGCGCGCGGCCGCCGTTGCCGGCCCAGCCGAGGACATCGGCGAACAGGGTGCGGGGGTTCAGGTCCAGTCCGGCGGGGCTCAGACCTGCCGCCCAGTAGGCCAGTCCGATGGCACACGCCTCGGCGATGGTCCTGTCGGAGTAGTCACCGATCCGCCGGCGTACGCCTGCCAGGCCCGCCGGGGAGAGCCGCACCTGACGGGCACTCGGTTCCGTCGTCATCGAAGACCCCTCGCCTTTCCGAAGTGAATGGTTAGCCTAACCTAAGTAAGGGTGACCTAACTACCCTCGCGCCAGGCCTGCCACAGTCGCGCGTACCGGCCGCCGAGGGAGACCAGTTCCTCGTGGGTCCCCTCCTCGGCCACACGCCCCGCGTCCAGCACGGCGATCCGGTCCGCCGCCATCGCCTGGGTCAGCCGGTGGGCCACGAACAGCGTGGTACGGCCGGCGCACGCCGCGAGCACGGCCCGCTCCAGCGCGGCGGCGCCCTCGCTGCCCGCCTCGGCGGTCGACTCGTCGAGCACCACCACGGGCGCCCGGCCCAGCACCAGCCGGGCCAGGGCTGTCTGGGCGACCTTGGTGACGTCGAGCCGCTCGCCGCCCTCGCCGACCATGGTGTCCAGCCCGTCGGGCAGGGCCTCGGCCCATCCGCCGGCACCGACGACGCGCAACGCGTCCATCAGTTCGGCGTCGTCCGCCTCCGGCGCGGCCAGCCGCAGGTCGTCGCCGAGCGAGCCGGAGAACACGTGTGTCTCCTGCGTCAGGATGCTCACCAGCGCCCGCGCCCCGGCCTCGTCGAGACCGGCGAGGTCCTGCGCACCGATGCGCACCGAACCCGCCTGCGGCGTTCCGATGCCCGCGATCAGCGCGGCCAGGGTGGACTTGCCCGCGCCCGTCGCCCCCACCAGGGCGAGCGAACCCCCCGCCGGGATGGTCAGGCTGACGTCCCGCAGGACCGGCTCCTCGGCGTCGGGATAACTGAACGTCACCCCCTCCACCCGCACCGGGTACGGCGCAGCGTCCGCCGGCGGGACGGACGTGTCCCCCACCAGCCGCTCGTCCGCGGCCTCCCCCAGCACCCCGACCAGGCGGGTCAGGCTCGCTCCCGACTTCTGCGCCTCGTCGAAGGTGAACATGATGGCGCCCAGCGGGGTGAACAGCCGGTGGAACATCAGCGGGGCCGCCGACACCTCACCGAGAGTGGCCGCGCCGGCCTCCAGCAGGAGGTACCCCACCACGAGGATCAGGACGAGCCCGATGAACTCCGCGCGGTTCTCCCGGCCGACGAACCGGCCGAAGAACCGGAAGACCTCGATGCCGAGATCCCGTACCCGCCACGACTCGGCCGTGACCTTCTCGCGGAAGGCGTTCTCCAGGCGGTAGGCCCGGACGGTGTCGATCCCGTTCAGCCCGCTGATCAGCGCCTGGGCCCGGTCGGCCTGCGCCGCCCGCTGCTTCCGGTAGAGCGGGGCGGACCGGGGGAGGTACCAGCGCAGGGCCAGGCCGTACGCCGGCAGCGCGCCGGCGCCCGCCAGGCCGAGCCGCCAGTCGAGTCCGAACATGCCGATCGTCGCGACGGCGACCAGGACCCCTGCCGTGAACACCGTGGGGACTGCCGTCCGGATACCCCGGGACAGCACGGCCACGTCGTCGCCGACCCGGGAGAGCACGTCGCCCCGGCCGACCTGTTCGATCCGCGCGCTCGGCATCCCGAGGACCGCACGGACGGCGTTCTCCCGCAGCCGGGCGAGCAGATCCGCGCCGAGCCGCCCGATCAGGTACGTCGACACGGCGGTGGCCGCCGCACCGAGCAGCGCGGCCGCCACCAGCTGGACGCCGACCGTGACCAGGACCGAGCGCGACGTGCCCTCGGCCACCGCGTCGACCACCTGGCCGAGGAGGAGCACCGGAAGCACCTGGAGAACGGCCCCGGCCACCGTGGTGAGCAGGGTGGTGGCCGTCAGCCAGGGCACCTCGCGGCAGTGTGCCGCGACCCAGCCGGTGGCCACGCGTCCCGTCGCCGTGCGCAGGACCGCGGGGGCGGCGCGCGTGCCGGTGGCACTCACACGCGGGCCCGGGCGGGGCGGGAGGGTACGGGCGCGGTCACCGGCCGACCGACCGGACGAGTTCGTCGATCGCGTACGGCAGCGAGAGCAGGGTGCTCTGGGACATGGCGGCGCCGACGGCGGGGCCCTCGCTGTCCAGCAGGTAGGACACCTTCCCGTTCCTGGCCGCCGACAGGTTGGCGAACAGTTCGAACTTCTTCAGCGCTTCCTGGTCGGCCTTGTCGTTGATGACGAAGATGTGGTCGACGTCGACCAGGTCGACGCGCTCCGGTGAGAGCCGGGTGTAGAACGAGCCGCCCGCGATCTCGTCGATCTTCGTCGCGCCCTTGAAGCCGATGCCGGTGACCAGACGTCCGCGCACGTCGGTGGTGGTGAAGGGCGCGACCGAGTTCTCGTACCAGGACAGCGCGACGGCGGTCCGGTCCGCGAACTCCGGGTGGGCCTCACGGACCGCGTCGAGCTTGTCCTGGACGCCCTTGACCAGTGCGGCGCCTTCGGGCTCCTTGCCGAGCGCCTTGGCGATGTGGAGCGCGTTGTCCTGCCACGGGGCGCTGAACGGTTCCTTCTCGGCCTCGGTGCGGCCCACCGTCGGAGCGATGGCCGTGAGCTTGCCGTAGGCGTCCTGGTCGATCTCGGAGTAGACCGCGACGATGAGGTCGGGCCGCAGGGCCGCGATCTTCTCGTAGTTGGGGCCCGCGTCGCCGTTGCTCATGACGACCTCGGGGCGGGTGCCGCCCCACTTGTCCTTGACCCAGGGCCACTGGGTGTTGACGTCGGGGGACCTGCCCGCCGGGTTCGGGTACTGGTCGACCATGCCGACCGGCTTGATGCCGAGCGCGAGGACGGTCTGGTCGTCGGTGTAGCCGACGGAGACGATCCGTCGGGGGGCCTTCGTGATCTCCGTGCGGCCGAAGGCGTGCTCCACCGTGACCGGGAACGCGCCCGCGGCGGCGGGGGCTCCGGCGTCCGTCGGGTCCGGGGAGCCGGAACCGCATCCCGCGAGGAGGCCGACGGCGAGGAGCACCGCCGACAGTGCCGCTGCCGGCCTCCACGGCCGGCTGTGGGTCGTTCTGTGGAGGAGCATCAGGGCATCCCTTGCTTTCACGCTGTCCGCGACGCCCCGGACTCAGGGCGGGCACCCTCGCCCGATGAAGTGAGGTTAGCCTAACCTAATCACATCATCAGCGTTGCGGGGAAGCCCAGTTGGGCTGTACATGGGTCCGGCCGATGGGCACGATGAGCGGCCGGTCACCGACCGGGTCCTCGACCACCCGGGCGCGCAGCCCGAAGGCCTCCTGCAGCAGTTCGGCGGTGATCACGTCGCGCGGGTGCCCCTGCGCGAGGATCTCCCCCGCCCGCATCACGACGAGGTTGTCGCTGTAGCGCGTGGCCAGGTTGAGGTCGTGCAGGACCATGACCACGGTGCGTCCCGACTCGTGCAGGTCGTCCACGAGGTCGAGTACGTCGATGGCGTGCGCCAGATCGAGATAGGTGGTCGGCTCGTCCAGGAGCAGCAGGTCGGTGCCCTGGGCGAGGGTCATGGAGATCCAGACCCGCTGGCGCTGCCCGCCCGACAGCGAGTCGACCGGACGGTCCGCCAGTTCGGACACCCCGGTCATGGCCAGCGCCCGCTCCACCACGGACGCGTCGTCCGACGACCACTGCCGCAGCCAGCTCTGGTGCGGATGGCGGCCCCGGGCGACCAGGTCGGCGACCGTCAGCCCGTCGGGCGCGACCGGCGCCTGCGGCAGCAGCCCGAGTTTCCTGGCCACCTCCCGCGTCCTGAGTCTGCCGATGTCCTCGCCGTCGAGCACGACCGTCCCCTCGTCCGGCTTGAGCAGCCGCGTCAGGGTCCGCAGCAGGGTCGACTTCCCGCAGCCGTTGGGGCCGATGATCGTGGTGACCACCCCCGGCGGGATCACCACGTCGAGTCCCTCGATGACGGTCCGGCCGCCGTACCCGACCGTGACGGACCTGGCCGCCAGTCGCGCCGTGCCGTCGGTCCCTGATCGGGTCCCGGTGATGTGCTGAGCGGTCATGGGCCCCCCTCCGTGTCGGTTGTCCGGCTGTTCGGTCGCTTCACCGCAGGTTCGCCCTCACCAGCAGGTACACGAGGAAGGGGCCGCCGATCGCGGCGGTGATCACGCCGACCGGGAGGGTGACGGGCAGCGCTGTACGCGCCACCACGTCGGAGCCGGTCAGCAGCAGCGCGCCCACCAGGCCGGAGGCCACCATGGGCGGGGTCGGGTACCTCGTGAGCCGCATCGCCACCTGCGGGGCCACCAGCGCGACGAACGGCACGGGGCCCGCCGCGCTCACCGCCAGCGCGGCCAGCAGCACCGCGCACAGCAGCAGGAGCGCCCGCACCCCGGCGTAGCGGACGCCCAGGCCGGCCGCCACGTCGTCGCCGAGGTGCAGGGGCTTGAACTGGAACGCGGCACAGGCCACGACGGCCAGCAGGACGAGGGTGCCCCGGAGTGCCGTTCCGACCTCGTCCCACGACCGGTTGTCCAGCGAGCCGACCAGCCACGCCTGGGCCCGGGTCACGTCCCTGATGTCCGCGGTGACCAGCAGCCAGGTCGTGATCGCCTCCATCACGGCGCTCACGGAGATGCCGATGAGGATGAGCCGGAAGCCGTCGATCCCGCGGCGCCACGCCAGGAAGTACACCAGCAGTCCCGTACCGAGCCCTCCGGCGAGCGCCGCCGCGGACAGGCCGACCGAGCCGGCGACCGCGGCGGCGGTCCCGCCCGACACCGTCACCAGGAAGACCGCCACCGCGCCGGCGCCCACGGTGATCCCCAGGACGTCGGGGCTGGCCAGCGGATTGCGCGCGACGGACTGCGTGACGGCCCCCGACACCCCGAGCGCGACCCCGACGACGAGTCCGGCCAGGGCCCGCGGCATCCGCAGGTCCATGATGACGAACGCGTCGACCCGCTCCCCCCGGCCGAGGAGCGTGGCGATCACCCGGGTCAGACCCACGGGGAAGTCCCCGATGCCGATGGACAGGCAGAACACCAGGAAGGTCGCCGCCAGCAGCAGCAGCGTGACGCACACCGGCCAGGGCCGCCATACGAAGGACAGGGGTCCGACCCGCACGCCGGGCACCATCGGTGGTGTCACTTCGGTCCCGTTCACGCGCTCCTGATCCTTCCCCGCCACACCAGCACCGCGAAGAAGGGTGCGCCGAGGAGGGCGACGACGACACCGGCGTCCAACTCGCCGGGCCGTACCACCAGTCGGCCCACGATGTCGCAGACCAGCAGGACCAGCGCTCCGAGCAACCCCGCGTAGGGCACCAGCCAGCGGTGGTCGGGCCCGGTCAGATACCGGGCCACGTGGGCCACCATCAGGCCGAGGAAGGCGATGGGGCCGCACGCCGCCGTCGCCGCGCCCGCCAGCAGGGTGACGGCGGCGATGCCGACGGTCCGGCTCAGCGCGAGGTTGACCCCGAGCCCCCGTGCCACGTCGGCACCCAGGTCGAGCAGGTTGAGGGAGGGCAGCGTGGTCAGCGCCAGAAGCAGACCGACGGCGACGAACGCCGCCACCGGCCGGATCACGTCGAAGCCGACACCGGCCGGGGATCCCGCGTTCCAGAACCTCAGCGCGTTCAGCGACTTCTGGTCCGACAGTGCGACGGCGGTGGTCATCGCGGCGAGGAACACCGTGACTCCCTGCCCCGCCAGCGCGAGGGTCAGCGGATTGCCGGCCCCCCGCCCGATGCTCGACAGCCCGAAGACGACCACACCGGCGACCGCCGCCCCCAGGAAGGCGAACCAGACGTACCGGAAGGGGTCGGTGACGCCGAACACGGCGATCACGGTCACCACGGCGAACGAGGCCCCGCTGTTCACGCCGAGCAGGCCCGTGTCCGCGACGGGATTGCGGGTGAACCCCTGGATCAGCGCCCCGCCGACGCCCAGGGCGATACCCGCCACGACCGCGAGCACCGTGCGGGGCAGCCGCACGGTCCGCACGATGAGCCTGATCCCGGTGAGCCCCTGATCGGGATCGGGTGCCGCGAACAGCCCGTGCCACACCTCGGCGGGGCTCAGGGCGCGCGCGCCGACGGCCAGCGACACCGCCCCGGTGGCGGCGAGGACCACCACCAGGACGCCGAGGCCCACGACCCGCCCTCGGCGGGCCTCCACCACGGCCCCCGGTGCCGGACGTTCAACCACAGCTGTGCTCATGTCGGCGTACGCAGTCCCTCGTGGTCCATGGGCGAAGGCGCCGGTGCGGGGTGCTCACGCCCGGGGAGGGCGAGGCGGCGCAGCGGTGCGGTGGGCCGGGCCGGCGACCGGCGGGGCCTCGTCGGACGCGGCCGTGACGGCCCGGTCCAGCAGCGAGTCCAGGATCTCCCCCACCCGGACCGCCGTGTTGGAGAGCAGCGCCGACGTGATGCCGTGCGTGTGCTCCGTTCCCCCCTGGAGGTACAGGCCGCAGCGCAGGGCGGGGTCGGTAGCGATGCGGTAGTCGCGCTCGACACGGAGGCGGCCCTCCGCGTCGCGCAGGCAGCGGTCCCCGACCTCACCGAGGAGGCCGAGGGGGTCGACGGGGCTGTAGCCCGTGGCGAGTACCACGACGTCGGCGTCGAGGAGCGTCTCCTCCCCCGTGACGAGGGACGTCACGGTGGCCCGGACCTTGTCCGGGGTCTCCTCGAGGTCGGCGAGCCGCGACACGTTGAGGAAGCGCAGCCGTTCGGTGCCCAGGACCTTCTCCTGGTACATCAGCCGGTACAGGTCGTCGATCAGGTCGATGTCCACCACGGAGTAGTTGGTGTTGCCGTGGTAGTCCATCAGCCGGCGTTTGACGCTCTCGGGCGCGGCGAAGTACTCGTCGACGGCGCCCGGGTCGAAGATCCGGTTGGCGAATCCGCTGTCGTCGGCGGGGCTGTAGCCGTAGCGGGAGAAGACGGCGCAGATCTCGGCCCGGGGGAAGCGCCGGTGCAGGTAGGCGACGTTCTCCGCGGCGCTCTGACCGGCGCCCACGACGACGAACCGGGAGGGCGAGGTGCCTTCGAGGCTGTCGACCTTCGCCAGCAGTTCGGAGGTGTGCCAGACGCGGTCGCCGCGCTCCACGCCCTCCGGCAGGAGAGGGCGCAGCCCGGTCCCGATGGCGAGGTTGCGGGCCCGGTGGACCGCGAGCCCGTCCCCGGAGCGGACGGTGACGTCCAGGTACTCCACGGTTCCGTCGCCGACGACGGGCGTGACGCCGACGACCTCGTGACCGTAGGAGACCATCGCCCCGACCTTGGCCGCGGCCCACTCCAGGTAGTCGTGGAACTCCACCCGCAGCGGGAAGAGGTTCTTGTGGTTGATGAAGTCGACCAGCCGGTCCTTGCCTTTGAGGTAGCAGAGGAAGCTGTAGTCGCTGGTCGGGTTCCGCAGCGTCACCAGGTCCTTGAGGAAGGACACCTGCATGGTCGCGTCGTCGATCAGCATGCCGCGGTGCCAGCCGAAGCGCGGCTGCTGCTCGAAGAAGTGGGCGCTGACCGGCTCCGGTGGGCCGTTCCGAGCACCGCCCTGGGCGCCGGTACGGGCGTTGTGCTCGCTGATCGCGATCGCCAGGGCCACGTTGGACGGCCCGAAGCCGATGCCAATGAGGTCGTGGACGGGTACGTCGCCAGGATGAACCGGTGACATGTCACTCCCATCGTGCGGGGAAGCCGCCTGTCAGGCGCGCAGAAGGCGGAGAGGTACGGGAACGGAGCACGCAGGCGGAGCGGCCCGCTGAACTTAGGTGAGCCTAAGCTAATCACGGGGAGCTGTCGATAGGACAACCTCACGGCCGGCCGTCGAGCACCCCTCAACTGCCGCCAGGAGTCGCCGCGTTGCATAGTAAGGTAAGCCTTGCTTTACTGAGCGGGCCATTCCCTGCTCTGAGGAGGAACCCCATGCGGGTCGTCATGTTCGGATACCAGACCTGGGGCCACCGCACCCTGCGAGCCCTCCTGGACTCCGAACACGACGTGGCGCTCGTCGTGACCCACCCTCGGAGCGAGCACGCGTACGAGAAGATCTGGAGCGACTCCGTCGCCGACCTGGCCGACCGGCACGACGTCCCGGTGCTCATCCGCAACCGCCCCGACGACGAGGAGCTGTTCGCGCGTCTTCAGGAGGCCGAGCCGGACGTCATCGTGGCCAACAACTGGCGGACCTGGATCCCCCGCCGGATCTTCGCCCTCCCGCGCCACGGCACCCTGAACATCCACGACTCGCTGCTGCCGAAGTACGCCGGCTTCTCCCCGCTGATCTGGGCCTTGATCAACGGGGAGTCCGAAGTGGGCGTCACCGCGCACATGATGAACGACGAACTCGACGCGGGTGACATCGTCCGTCAGGAGGCGGTTCCGGTCGGACCGACGGACACCGCCACCGACCTCTTCCACAAGACCGTCGACCTGATCGCCCCGGTCACCCTCGGCGCACTGGGTCTCATCGCCGCCGGGCAGACGCAGTTCACCCCGCAGGACCGCTCCCGGGCCACCTTCTTCCACAAGCGGTCCGCCGAGGACGTCCGCATCGACTGGACCTGGCCGGCCGAGGACCTCGAACGCCTGGTCCGCGCCCAGTCGGAGCCGTACCCCAGTGCCTTCACGTTCCACCGGGGCAGGCGGCTGGAGATCCTGAACTCGGTGGTGTCCGAGGGTCGCTACGGCGGAACGCCCGGCCGGATCTTCTACCGGGAGGGCGACGGCGTGGTGATCGTCGCCGGGGCCGACGCCCGCACCGGCCGCAACCGGGGGCTGGCCGTCACCCGGGTACGGACCGAGGACGGCCGGGAGATGCCCGCGACGGAGTACTTCACCTCCATGGGCGGCTATCTGACCGGCCGTCCCTGACCTGAGGGCTGTCCCGCGATTCCCGGTGAATCGGCGTGCGGCGTCGGATGCGGGGCATCGCACGGCGGAGGGACGTCCGCATACGGGATGTATGGGGACGACGTTCCGACAAGGCGGCGAGGGGCCGTAGCTGTCGTCGCGCGCCCGCCGGGACGTGCGGGACAGCCCTCAGGTGGGAAGCCGCGCCCCACACCGAGGGTGAACCGGCCACCCGACCATCGGTCGAGCGCCGGCCCGGTCGGAGACGGATGGCGAGCTCCGACGTTCAGCGCATCACTGCTGCGCAGGCGGTCGGCGTACTCACCCATGCGTGGCGTGGCCGCCGTGCGACCACGCCGGTGGCCGCCGCGCTCTCCCGCACCACGCGTCCGCGCAAGACGGGCCGTAAGCCGACCTGGCGTGCACGGGCCAAGGCGCTTCGGACGGTCACTCGCACGGGCCGGATCGCGCGGACGGCCTGCTGCCGATGTCCGGCCGCGAAGGCCGTCCTGCCCGCCGGGCGACGTTCGCCGAGTACGGAGCTCGGCGGGACCCGTGCGTCTACCGACACTCGTCGGCCCGATGGGCGGCGGGCGGTGAGGAGGTGACGATGCCGATGCCGAGCCGCCTCACCTCCTCTCCCGTTCGAGGAGGGCCTCGAAGGTGCCTGCGGGTCGCCCCGTGAGGCGCTGGACGGTGTCGGTGACGCGGTCCTCCGCCCCCTCGGCGATGGCACGGTCCATGCCGGCCAGCAGTGAGGCGAACTCCTTCGGCACGTGCGCCGCGAGACGGTCGCGCATCTGTTCGTAGGACAAGCGGTGGTGCTTCACGGGCCGGCCGGTGGCCCGGGTGAGGGCGGCGGCGATGTCGTCGTAGCTGAGCGCCTCCGGCCCGGTGAGGACGAGATCGGCGTTGGGGGCGGGTTCGCCGGTCAGCGCACGGACGGCCACGGCCGCGATGTCCTCGACGTCGACGAAGCCGACCCGGCCACTCCCGGTCGCGCTCCGGACGACCCCTTCTTCGCGGATGCTCAAGGCATGTGCATGGGTTCCGGTGAAGTTCTGCATGAACCACGAAGGCCGCAACACCGCCCACTGTTCGAACAGATCGGGCAGCGCCCGGTGGACTGCGCCCACCGCCGGGCCGCCCTCGGGGACGGCCGAGGAACTGAGGAGCACCGCACGGTGCACGCCGGCCGTACGAGCCTGCCGGAGGAACGGCACCATGACCGCCGCCGGGTCCGCGTCGCCCACGGGCGGTACCAGGTAGACGCGGTCGGTTCCGTCGAGGGCCGCGGCGTGGGTGGCGGGGTCGTACCAGTCGAATGCGACCGGCTCCGCGCCGGGGACGCCGACGGCTTTGCGGCTGGCGGCTTTGACCCGGTGGCCGGCGGCTGACAGCTGCGCCGCGGTGCGGCTCCCGGTGGTGCCGGTGGCGCCGATGACCAACGTGGTACCGGTGGCCGTCATCGGCCGCTCCCGGTGAAGTCGATGCCGGGTTCGAGGACCGCGAGCGGGTTCCAGTAGTCGCGGTAGGAGGTGATGCGCCCGCCCCGGACCGTTACGACGGCGATGTAGGTCATCTCGAAGGGGTGATCCGACTCCACCAGGCGGCCGACGCCTCGCATCTCGACCACGATGGTCTCCGGATCGTCGGTCAGGTGGATCCTCACGTCGGGGAAGTCGTGCAGATCGACGTGGTCCGGATAGCGGCGCATGTACGCGGCGATGGCCTCCCTGCTCTCCAGGCGCTTCGGCCAGCCGTCAGGGGCGAAGGGGAACTCCATGAGGCCGTCCTCGGCCCACAGGGCGACCCACGCGGACATGTCCTTGTCCAGCAGCAGACGCAGACTGTGGCGGTAGAGGTCCGCCGGAGAAGTCGGTGCAGACATGGGTATCCTCCATCACATAATATGGACCCGGGGTCCGCTTTAACGATACGGACCCCGGGTCCGTTTAGCAATCGGAAGGCGCAGCATGCCCGAGCGCAAACCCCGTAAGGACGCCGTCCGCAACCGGCAGGCCGTCCTCGAGGCCGCAGACGCTCTCTTCGCCCGGGACGAGAGCCCGGAGGGCGTGACCCTGGCCGCCGTCGCAGCGGCGGCCGGCGTCGGCAAAGGCACGCTCTTCCGGGCCTTCGGCGATCGCCCCGGACTGCTGCGCGCCCTGTACGAAGCGCGGCTGGACCCGGTCAGGGAGGCCGTGGAAACCGGACCTCCGCCCTTGGGACCCGCGACTCCGCCGCGGCAGCGCGTACCCGCCCTGCTCGACACCCTCCTGTGTTTCAAACTGGACAACCGCCCCCTGATGCTTGCTCTGGAAGAGGGGGGGAGCAGCAGCCCGTACCAGGCGGATCACTACGCGCGCTGGCACGGCCTGCTCGCCACCGTGCTGCGGCAGATCCCCGGTCTGGCCGACAGCGATTTCACGGCACACGCCCTGCTGGCAGCCATCCGAGCCGATCTGGTCGAGCATCTGGCCGGGCACGAGTGTGTGCCACGCGAGAGGATGCGGGAGCAGTTGGCGGACTTCACGGCCGGAGTCCTGGACTCCGGCCCCGCGCGGCCCGGGGAACGGAGGGTGATCAGGGGCCGGGGAGCCGGCGAGTGATCGTCGTGCCGAGCCGGCGGCCCGTGCTTCGGCGTCGGGAACAGGCGCGGAGCAGTCGGTCCGGACCGTCCCTGTTCTTCCCGGCGGGATCGTGCTTGTCATAGCCGAGGTGGTCGGTGATCTCCCCCTCGACAGCGGACTCCAGGAGCCGCTTGGTCAGCTGCTGGAGCAGGCCGCCCTCGCCGGTCAGCTGCAGGCCCTAAGGACTGTCCCATCAGCCGGTCGTCCATGGGCGTCGGCACCACAGCCTCGGACGGCTCGACGGTCCCGGCCTCGGTCACGTTGTGTCTGGTCATCGATGCATCTTCCATGATCGGGAGTTACACCGAACCATTTACTGTCACTCAACCGGCTTCATTCCGTCATGCGGTCGAGTGCGGGATCAACCGCCTCAAGAGGAACCGTGCCGTAGCCACGCGATACGACAAGCTCGCGGTCCGCTACGAGGCAACCGTTCTCATCGCGGCCATCAACGAATGGTTGTGACCACTCGGGCAGCGCGTTGCGTGCACACCAGCTGATCCCGCTCATCCCACGAGTTGGTGACAGTGAAGCCGAGTCGTTCGTACAGGGCGATGGCCCCGGTCCGCCATTTCCACACGGAGAGCCGGACGGACCGTGGGAGCCCTGGAAAGGCACTTCCGACACGCGCCCCAAGGGCCGCCCCGGGCCCGCCGGGACCGGGTGCGGCCCGCGGAGGCGGCGGCCCCTGCCCGGGCGTGGGCAGGGGCCGCCCGTCAGGCGTCCTGGACCGCGCGTGTACTCACGGCCTCCGTCAGGTCCGGGCGGATGTCAGCCCGGCGTCGCGGTCACCGGGTCACCGTCCACTTCTGGTTGGCGGCGCCGGTGCAGGTCCAGATCTGAAGCCGGGTGCCGTTGGCGCTGCTGCTCCCGCTCACGTCGAGGCACTTGTTCGCCTGCGGGTTGACGATGTCCCGGGCAGCCGGCGTCGCCCACTGCTGCGCCGCCGTCCCGTTGCAGTCCCACAACTGCACCCGGGTACCGTCCGCCGTACCGCCGGAGGCGACGTCCAGGCACTTGCCCAGTGCCCGTATCGTTCCGTCGGCGCCCACGGTCCACTGCTGCGCGGCCGTCCCGTTGCAGTCGTACAGCTGCACCGCCGTACCGTTGGCCACCGCGCCGCCGGCCACGTCCACGCATTTGCCCGCGAGGCCGGTGATGGGACCGCCACCGCCCTGCTGACCGCTGCCGGAGCTCACCCGGACGTAGTCGACGAGGAGTTGCTGCGGGAACACCGTGCTCCCGTCGGGGTCGCCCGGCCAGTAGCCGCCGACCGCCAGGTTGAGGATCACGAAGAACGGCTTGTCGAAGACCCACTGCTTGCCGCCGAGGTCGGCGGGGGTACGCCGCTGGTAGACCGTCCCGTCCACGGACCACGTGATGGAGTTCGGGCTCCAGTCGACCGCGAACGTGTGGAACGCGTCGGCGAACGCCTGCCCGCCGGGCAGGGTGTAGCCCGCGCCAATGCCACCGCTGCCGGAGTAGCCGGGGCCGTGCAGGGTGCCGTGCACGGTGGACGGCTCGAAGCCGACGTTCTCCATGACGTCGATCTCGCCGGAGGCAGGCCAGCCCACCTGGCCGATGTCGTCGCCCAGCATCCAGAAGGCCGGCCACATGCCCTGCCCGCGCGGGACTTTCATCCGCGCCTCGACCCGGCCGTACGTGGTGGTGAACCTGCCCGCCGTGTTCAGCCGGGCGGAGGTGTACTCGCACCGCCCGTACCAGCACTGGTAGTTGCCCGGGTTCTCCTTCCGCGCGGTGACGACCAGGTGGCCCTGTCCGTCGAGCGCGGCGTTGCTGTTTCCGGCGGTGTAGTACTGCCGTTCGTGGTTGTTGACGTTGTCGCCGGTCTCGGTCTGCCACTTGCCGCCGTCGACGGCCGAGCCGGCGGGGCCGTCGAACTCGTCGGAGAACGTGACGGCGGCCGGTGCGGCCGCGGCGGCCGTACGCACCGGTGCGGGCGCGCTCTGCGCGAGTCCGGTGGACAGCGACGCGAGGCCGAGCGCCATGACGAGGGACAGGACCAGACGTCGGGGATGACGCGTGGAACTCATTCCTTCTCCCTTCGGGGAGCGTGGGGGGCGCACACCCAGATTGACGCGCACATGTCACATACGGGCGAGTCGGACAGGGTGGACGGGTGAGCGAGGGGGGCGGACCTGACCGTTACTTCATTACGTGATTTAAGGAATGAACGCCTGGCCTGTCAAGGCTTTGGTCTGGACCGGAGTTGCGTTCATCTTCTGACGCCACGTCTCCCCGTCCCCGCCCGGGAGACATGGCGTCAGCCGGAAACCCGGACGGCGCACCGCCCTCCGTGCCCGGGCGTGGGCGTGGGCGACTCCCCGCTCACCGCCGACGACTGCGCCGGCCCCGGGACCCGTGGCCTCCGGTGCCCGCACGGCCCGGCGGAGCAGGCAGGAGACGCCGCGCCGCGGCCTGCGCACCCGGAGCGCTGCCGCACACGCCCGGGCGCGCCCACGCGTCGGACGTGGGTGCGCCCGGGAACACACCCACGTCCGACGCGGCACGGTCCCGTGCCCCGCGGTGACGGTCCCGTTTCAGACACCCAGCTTGGCCCGGACACCGCCGGCCACCGCCGCGGGACGTGCGGTCGCCCGGACCGAACGGCGTACCACGCGCGCGTCGTGCCGCAGGCCCCGGGCGGCGTGACGGCCGCGCCACAGCAGCGACGGGGCGCCGCCGGTGTCACCGGCCGCGATCAGCAGACCGCCCAGCATGGACACGTTCTTGAGGAAGTGGATGCGCTGCTGGACCCGGTCGGAGGGCTCCTCCGCCTCCCAGAAGCGATGGCCCGCCAGCGTGGTCGGCACCAGCGTCACGGCGAGGGCGAGTGCGGACAGCCGGGGCCATCGGCCGAGCCCGAGCAGGACACCGCCCACCACCTGGACGGCGCCGTTGATCCGTACGAGGTGTTCGGTGCGGTCCGGCAGCACGGCCACGCGGTCGGCGACCGGCCGGACCACCGGTTCCGCCGCCGGGGCCACGGCCTCCGGACTGCGCAGGGAGTTCATGCCGCCCGCGACGAACATCGAGGCGAGCATGGGACGGCCGGCGAAACGCAGAAGACTCATGGCGCTGCCTCCAAGGACGACCAACAGGTGGTCAGGGGTGCGGGGTTTCTGTTCGGATCAATCATCGGGTGCCCCGTGAGCCCGGCGCCATTCGGCGCCGCCGGGCTAACCGGCCCGCCGGCGCGTCGGGAACGCGCGTGACACACGCGCCGCGAGCAGCCGCGGGTACATGGAGACGGCGGGAGGACGACCCGACGGGGACGACCGACGGCGCAGGCGGGCCCGTCCGGTACGCACGGTTCCCCGTCATCCGGTGTCCGTCACCGCGCCGGAACGGCCGCGGCCCTCCTCGGCCGCTTCCCGGCGGCGGGCAGGAACGTCACGGGCCACGGGCTCCGACCGGGCCGGATGCCGCGCGCCGCGCGAGAATGGAGGTACGGAACACGCCCGCCGTGCGGAGAGGCGGCCGAACATGCCGTTCATCACGGTCACGGCCCTGAGCCACCCGGGGCTCGTGCGCGATCACAACGAGGACAGCCTGGCAGCGGGACCGTGGACACTGTGCGGAACGGTGACCGAGAACCCGCAGACACTCGGGTTCCCCCTCGGTTCCCCGCTCGTCGTCGCGGTCGCCGACGGCCTGGGAGGGCAGCCCGCCGGTGAGGTGGCGAGCAGCCTCGTGGTCCGCCGGCTGGCAGCGCTGAGCCCCGCACTCGACAGCGAGCAGGCCGTCCGGGACGCGCTGGACGTCTGCAACCGGGCGGTGTACGCGGACGCCGAGCGCGACCCCGACCTCACCGGCATGGGGACGACGGTGGCGGGTGTCGTCATCCTGGGCCGGGACGTCATCGTGTTCAACGTCGGTGACAGCCGGGTGCTCGACGCTCCCGCCACGCACGCGGCGCTGCGCAGGGTCAGTGTCGACGACAGCCCGCCGCCGGCTCCGGGCCGGCGCACCACGCCGGTCGTCACCCAGGCGCTCGGCGGTGCCTCCCGGTTCAGCGCGATCACACCGCATGTCAGGACGGAACCGCTCACCACCGGAGAGCGCTACCTCGTGTGCACCGACGGCCTGACCGACCCGGTGCCCGAGCACACGCTCGACACCGTGCTGCGCGCCCACGACGGCGGCCATGCGGCCTTCCGGCTGTGGAAGTCCGCCATCGACGCGGGCGGCCCCGACAACATCACCCTGGCCCTGATCGACGTCATCGACAACGCGAGCAGCCTGTCCGACGGGCCGGAACCTTCCGGAGGGCCGGCGTGATCACACTGGCCTTCTGCGGGGACGTCATGCTCGGCCGTGGCGTGGACCAGATCCTTCCGCACCCCAACGACCCAGAGCTCCAGGAGAGTTACGTACGCGACGCCCGGGACTACGTCCGCCTCGCCGAGGGGGAGAACGGGCCTGTCCCGCAACCCGCGGGCTTCCGATGGCCCTGGGGGGACGCGTTGGATGTCCTGGACGCGGCAGCACCCGACGCCCGTGTCATCAACCTGGAGACCGCCGTCACCCGCAGCGACCGGTTCGCACCCGGCAAGGAGATCCACTACCGGATGCATCCCGCCAACCTTCCCTGCCTCGCCGCCGCCCGCCCCGACGTGTGCGTCCTGGCCAACAACCACACGCTGGACTTCGCCCGCCCCGGTCTGGCGGAGACCCTCGACTCGCTCTCCGCCGCCCGGCTGCGGACGGCCGGGGCGGGACGGGACGCCACCACGGCACACCTCCCCGCGGTCGTTCCCCTCGCCGGAGACCGCCGGCTGCTGGTCTTCGCCTTCGGTATGCCGTCCAGCGGCGTCCCACGGGACTGGGCGGCGACCGAGGACCGGAGCGGGGTGAGCTTCGTGTCCGGCCCTCGCGATGCCAGCGCGGCCGCCCTGGCGGAACGCGTCCGGGGGACGAAGCGCGAGGGCGACATCGCGGTGGTCTCGGTCCACTGGGGCACCAACTGGGGTTACCGCCTGCCGCAGGAGCAGGTCGCCCTCGCCCACGCTCTGATCGATGCCGGAGCGGACGTCGTCCACGGCCACTCCTCCCACCATCCCCGCCCCCTGGAGACGTACCGCGGCAAACTCGTCCTGCACGGCTGCGGCGACCTGATCAACGACTACGAAGGCATCACCGGTTACGCGTACTACCGCGACGACCTGCGGCTCCTTTACCTCGTCTCGCTCGAACCCGACACCGGCCGCCTCGCCGAGGTCCGCATCGCTCCCTTCCAGGCCCGCCGCATGCGTCTGTCCCACGCCTCGGCCACGGACTCCCGATGGCTGCGGATGCTCCTGGACCGGCTCGCCGTGGGATTCGGGCCGTGCGACGTGGCTGGCCCGCACGACGCGCGGGGAGTCACCCTGTCCCTCCGGGCCGCGTGACGGCCGGTGCGTGGGCAGCCTCCGGTTGCTCGCCGCGCACCCTGCCTGCCTGCGTAGGCTGGCCGTCCACGCCCACGCCCCGCGACGAGGACCAGCCATGCGCAGCGCCACCACCGGGATCCGCCTGATCGAGCCCACCGACGCCGCGACGATCGCCGCGCACAGGGTGCGGGACTTCGAGGCCTTCCGACGGTGGGAACCGGCGCAGCCTGCCGAGTTCTTCACCCCCGAGGGCCAGGCGAAGCGGATCGACGGCCTGCTGGCCGGACACCGCGCCGGTACGGCCTGGCCGGGCGTGGTGCTCGCCGACGACCAGGTGGTCGGGCAGGTCACCGTCGGAGGCATACTGCCCCAGCCGCACCTGCGCCGCGCCTCCGTCGGGTACTGGATCACGGGCCTCGCCCAGAACCAGGGGCACGCCGGGCGCGCCGTCGCTCTGGCCCTGCGGGTGATGGAGGAGGACCTCGGGCTGCACCGTGTCGAAGCCTCCACCGGCCCGGAGAACCTGCCGTCGCAGCGGGTCCTGCGCCGTAACGGGTTCAGCCCGTACGGCGTCGCTCACTCCTCGATCCTTCTCGACGGGAGCTGGCGCGACGGCCTGCTGTGGGAGCGGCTCCTCGGCGACTGACGGGGGCTCGGCCGTGCGGGCCGGTGCCCGCGCCCCCGCCGTCCGGAACGTCGGGGCCGTGCCTCACGGAGCGAGCGAGAAGTAGTTCTCCTCCTCCTGGATGAAGTGCAGCCGCAGGACGCTGTGCAGACCGTAGAGGCAGGCGCGCAGGTCGTCGATCTGTTCCGGGCGGAGGCGCCCCTCGCTGTCGACGAGTTCGAGATGGGTGCTGATGCGGCGGGCGAGGCGGTGGATCTCGGTGTGCGCGCGGCTCATGGTGGCGGTGGCTTCGGGGCCGCCGAGCGCGTGGGCCAAGGCGGGGTAGAGCTGCTCCTCCTCGGCGCGTTCGTGCGGCAGCAGGCGTTCGGTGAGGAGCCGGTCGACGTGTCGCACCGTTTCCAGAGCCGCCGGGTCGGTGGTGCTGGTGAGCCGGTCGGCGGCTTCGTGGATGGCTTCGAGGACCTCCCGCAGGTCGGTGTGCTCCGCGGCGAAGCGCTGGATCATCTGTTCGGTGGCCGACCCGACGGCGACCTGAGCAGTGCGGCCGAGCCGGAGAGCGCGCAGTGCGTTGAGGATGACGGCGACGTCGATGGCTTCCTGGAGCAGGGCGCCCGCGGCCGGAGGCAACAGGCCGAACGCCGCGACGCCCATCGCCGCCAGGGACATCGCCATGCCGCTCAGCGCGCTCTGGACGGCGATGGCACGCGCGCGGACGGCTATGGCGGCCGCGTCGGCAAGCCGGTCGACACGGTCGGTGGTGAGAACGATGTCCGCGGCCTCGGAGGAGGCGCTGGAGCCGTGCGCCCCCATGGCGACGCCGACATCGGCGGCGGCGAGGGCGGGGGCGTCGTTGACACCGTCGCCGACCATGACGGTGACCGCCTTCTCGCCCTCGCCGCGGACGGCGGCGACCTTGTCGGCCGGACTCTGGCGGGAGAACACGTCGTCCAGGCCGAGGACGGCCGCGACCTCACGGGCGGGCTCGGGCCGGTCCCCGGTGAGCATGAGCAGACGCCGGAAACCCACCCCGCGCAGGCGTCGCAGGGCGCGCGGGGCGTCGGTGCGCAACGGGTCGCGCAGCAGGACCGCCCCGACGAGCGCGCCGTCCACGGTGATCCAGGCCACGGCGGCGCCGTCCAGGGTGGCCCGGTTGTCGGCTGCGCTCGCCCAGTCCGGCAGAGCCGTGTCCTCGTGCTTGCCGACGCCGACCACGCGGGTGCCGATCCGTCCGGTCGCCCCCCGCCCCGGCTCCTCGGCCACGTCGTGCACCGCGTGGAGGGTCAGGTGGCGCGCGTGTGCCTCGTCGGTGATGGCACGCGCGAGGACGTGCGGGGAGTACTGGTCGACGGAGGCGGCCAGGGCCAGCATCTCGTCGGGGGTGTGGCCGGGCGCGGTGGCGATGTCGATGACGCGGGGGCGGCCGGTCGTCAGGGTGCCGGTCTTGTCGAGCACCAGGGTGCGGGCGCGTCCGAGGGTCTCCAGCGCGGCACCGTCGCGGATCACCACGCCCTGGCGGGCGGCACGCGAAAGGCCGGAGACGATCGCCACCGGTGCCGCGAGCAGGAGGGGGCAGGGGGTGGCCACCACCAGGACGGCCACCGCCCGCACGGCCGACCCGCTGGCCAGCCAGGCGAGACCCGCCACGGCCAGCGACAGGGGCAGGAACCAGGCGGCATAGCGGTCGGCCAGGCGGATCACCGGGGCGCTCTCCGCACCGGCCTGGCGCGCCAGGCGGACGATCTCCGCGTACGTGCTGTCCTGCTCGGTCGCACCGGCCCGCAGTTCGAAGGCGGTGCCGGCGTTGACACCACCGCTGCGGACCGTCCGACCCGCAGTGCGTTCGACCTGCTGGGACTCGCCGGTCAGTACGGACTCGTCGAGAACGGCCGTGCCGCCTTCGACGCGCCCGTCGACCGGTACGACCTCGCCGGGGCCGACGATCAGCAGGTCGCCCACCCGGACCTCGGAGAGCGGCACGAGGCGGACCTCGCCCGCGGCGCGGCGGCGGGCGGTTCGCGGGGCGTGTTCCAGGAGGTGACTCAGGTCGTGCGAGGCACGCCGTTCGGCTGTGGCGTCCAGCCAGCGGCCGGTGGCGAGCATCAGGCCGATCAACGCCCCGGCCAGGTATTCGCCGGTGGCCAGGGTGCCGGCCAGCGCGAGTACGGCGATCAGGTCCACCCCGGCCCGCCCACGGCGCAGCGCACCGATCATCCAGACCACGGACGGCACGATCGCCACGCCGGTGCCCACCGCCCAGAACACGTCGGCGAGCGTCTGTGCACCGGCCAGCCAGGACGCGCCGCCCGCTGTGAGGGCCGCGGCGGTCACCGCGAGCAGTACCGGCTCCGGTGACCACCGGCCGGTGGTCGCTGGCGTCCTCACTCGCTCACCGCCCGTCCCTCGACCCGCACCGCCCCTTTCCACCATCGGCCGTCCGGCGCGCCTGGGCCAGTCGGCCCCCGGTGCCCGGCGGGCCCGCGAGGACCGGCAGCGGATGTCCTCGCACGCACCGGCGCGGTCGCCCGCCTCCGAGTCGGCGGAAGCCACTGCGGACGTGCCTCCACCCGCTCGCGGGGCGGCGAGGCGTGATCACTTCTCCGCAGCCGTGTCCTCCCCCGTCCCCCGTCCCCCGTCCCCCGTTCGCCGGGCGGTTGTCTCGGCACCCGTCTACGCGGGCTGCAGAAGAGTCTTCAGCGCTCCGTCGTCCACGGCGGTGGAGAGAAGCTCGTAGGCCCGGCCGGTTTCGGCGAGATCGAGTTTCCGGGTGACGATCCGCGACAGGCGCTCCAGCTGGCCGGGGGCCAGGGACTCCAGGAGCCAGTGCGTGGAGGACGTGTCGACCTGGCCGATACTGATCGTGACGTTCTTGTGCCACAGCTCTTCCAGATGCAGGGTGACCGACGTGCCGTGCATACCGATGTTCGCGATGTGCCCACCCGAACGCACGGCCCGCGTGCACAGGGTGAAGCTGTCGGGAGTCCCCGCCGCCTCGATGACCACATCGGCTCCGGGCCCGTCCGAGAGGTCCGCGATCAGCTGGCCGGGGAGTTCCGCGGCGTCGGCGCCGAGGCCGGCGGCGATCTCCAGCCGGCGGGGCGACAGGTCGACCGCTATGACCCTGGCCGGGGTGTAGAGCCCCGCGATGATCAGAGCGGCCACACCGACGGGCCCGGCCCCGACCACGGCGACCGTGGTTCCGGGCCCGACCTTCCCGTTGCGCACCCCGAGCTCGAAGGCGGCGGGAAGGACTTCGGAGAACAGGACCGCGGTGCTCTCCGCCATGGCGTAGGGCAGTTTGTGCGTCGAGTGGTCGGCGAAGGGGATCCGGGCGAACTCCGCCTGGGTGCCGTTCACTTCGTGTCCGAGGAGCCACCCTCCTCCGTGTGCGCACCGGCCGTACGTCCCTTCCTTGCACGGTACGCAGTGACCGCAGGCGGAAATGGACGACACGATCACCTCGTCCCCCGGGGCCACGGCATGCACTTCCGGTCCGACCTCGACGATCTCGCCGACGGCTTCGTGCCCCAGGACCGTGCCGGGCTTCACGTCTGCGGTGTCTCCACGCAACGTGTGGAGATCACCCGTGCACACGGAGGTCGCCGTCACCCGCACGAGTGCGTCGGTCGGCTGCTCGATGACCGGATCGCCGATGGACTCCCAGCGGCCTCGGCCAGGACCGTGGTAAACGAATGCGTGCACCGTACTCACCTCTCTGAAGCCTGTTGACCGCGGACCCTCCGTCGCCGCGCGCGGCGCAGTTCGTCGGTCCCCCACACCACGAAGGGGAAGAACACGATGATCAGAAGCACGTCGGGGGACAGCGCGGCGGTACCGAACAGGCCCTGCAGCGGCGTCAGGTAGATCAGGGCGCCGGTGAAGGCGAGCTCGAAGGCGATGCCCCACAGCAGGAGCGGGTTGGTCCACAGGCCGATGGCCCGCAGGGACGCATGGTCCGTCCGGGCGGCGAAAGCCGTGCCCACCTGGCACATCACGATGCCCGCGAAGGTCGCGGTGGTGGCCGTCACGTACGCTCCGTGCAGTTCGCTTCCCGAGGCTGTGGGACTGCCGGGATGCCAGCCGGCGCGCCACAGGACGTAGAAGAAGGCCCCCGTGGAGAGGGCTGCGGAGACCACGCCCAGGTAACCCCAGCTGCGGATCAGCATGTCCCGGGAGATGACGCTCTGCGTGCTCTCCCGCGGCGGTCTGCTCATGACTCCGGGCTCGGCCTTCTCCCGTCCCAGCGCCAGGGCGGGCAACGTCTCGGTCCCCAGGTCCACGGCGAGGATCTGGAGCACGGTCAGGGGCAGCGGAACGGCCCCGCCGGACAGAGCGAAGACGGCGAAGGGCACGACCTCGGGCACCAGGTGGGCGAAGATGTAGACGATGAACTTGCGGACGTTGTCGTACACGCGCCGGCCCGACTCGATCGCCGTGACGATGGTGGCGAAGTTGTCGTCCGTGAGCACCATGGTGGCGGCCTCACGGGCCACGTCGGTTCCTGAGAGCCCCATGGCGACGCCGATGTGGGCGCGGTGGAGTGCGGGAGCGTCGTTGACACCGTCGCCTGTCATCGCGACGATCCGGCCGTGATGACGGAGGGTGTCCGCGATCCTCAGCTTGGTCTCGGGCGACGAGCGGGCGAAGACCGTCTCCGCGCTGCTCTCCGGTCCCAGCAGTTCGTCGAGTTGCTGCTCGGTGAGTCCTTCCGCCGCCGCCACCACCCGTAGTTCCGGCCGGCCGATGCCTACCTGCCGGGCCACCGCTGCCGCGGTCGAGCCGTTGTCCCCCGTCACGATGTGGACCCGGAGTCCGGCGTCGTGGCACCGGCCCACCGCCGCGGCCACCTCCGGGCGGGGAGGGTCGTACAGTCCGACCAGCCCCAGGATCTCCAGATCGGATTCCGCCTCCTCCCGGCCGAGCGGCAAGGAGCCGGACGGGAACGCGCGGGTGGCGACCGCCAGGACGCGCATGCCCTCGCGCGCCATGTCCTCCGCCGCGCGTGTGGTGCGGACGACCTCTTCGGAACGTGCACCCCCGCTGCCGGCGACTCGCGCCAGCACGGCTTCGGGCGCGCCCTTGGTGATGAGGAGGGATCGGTCACCCGGACCGGGCGGCGAGGTGAGGACGCTCATCAGCCGGATCCGTGGATCGAACCGGTACAACGCCCGCCTGCGCTCGTCCCGCTCGCCGAGGTCGGGGCCGACCCCCAGGGCCGTGGCTCCGTCGACCAGCGCGGTTTCCGTACCGTCGCCGTGCAGGACGCCTTCGGCGTCCCGGCTGACCGTCGTGCAGTCCGCCGTCAGGCGCATCAGGTTCCGCGCCTCCGCTCCCGTCCCCGTCCCGGCCTGCGGGGTCCACAGGCGCTGCATCCGCATTCTGTTCCGGGTCAGGGTGCCCGTCTTGTCCGTGCAGATGACGTTGGTGGACCCCAGGGTCTCCACCGCGCTGAGCCGTTTGACGACGGCGCCCTGCCGGGCCAGTGCGCGTACACCCACCGCCAGAGCCAGGGTGATGATGGGCAGGAGCCCCTCGGGTACGTTCGCCACGAGCAGTCCGATGGCGAACGTGAGCGCGTCGGAGAGGGGCAGCCCCACCGCGACGCCGACGACGAGGAAGACCGCGCCCATCACGACGGCCGCCGCGGCGATGAACCAGGCCACCCTCTTGACCTGGCGCTCCAGCGGGCTCTGCTCCCGGCGCGTGCGCTGGCTGAGCGCTGCGATACGGCCCAGTTCGGTACGGCTTCCGGTGGCGTAGACGATGCCCCGGGCCCGGCCACCGGTGCAGGTCGTACCGCTGAACACCAGATCCGGCTCCTGCAGCAGCGGCACGTCCTGGACCGCGGGGCCCGCCACCCTTTCGGCGGGGGCCGACTCCCCCGTGAGCATCGACAGATCGGCTTGTATGCCGCCCTCGGTCAACCGGGCGTCGGCGGGGACCTTGTTCCCCTCGTCGAGGATGACGAGGTCTCCCGGTACGAGGGTGCGCGCCTCGACGCTCTGCTCCTGGCCGTCCCGGACCACCTCGGCGCGGTCGGGCAGGTAGCGGGCGAGCGTCTCCACCGCCCGTTCGGCCTGCCGCTCCTGCATCAGGGCGAAGCCCGCGTTCACCATGATCACGGCGATGATGGCCCAGCCCAGGACCGCGATCCCGGCCAGGAAGGCCAGGAGGGCGGCCGCCCAGAGCAACAGGGCGAGCGGATGGGCAAGCTGCCGGACGAGCTCCCGACCGATGGACGACTCCGCCTTGACCGGGACCTCGTTGGCTCCGTACACGGCCAGCCGCCGAGCCGCCTCCCTGCCGGACAGCCCCCGGTCACCGGTGCCCAGCTCCTCGCGGAGCCTGGGCAGGGACTCGCGGGGGTCAGGCTCCTTCTCCGCGATAGGGCTCGGCTCCCTGCCGTGCGCCATGCGCCACCTCCGGACTTCCGTCGTCAGGCCCGCACCGGCCCCGAGCTGCCGTCGCCGTAGGACCGGCTGCCTCGGGCCCGGCCGTGGGGACTCACCGCCGCACCGCCGTCGTCGGCCCCGGACATCCAGTCTTGGGACGCGTCCTGTCCCGTGCGAGAGACATACGGGGTAACCGGCGGGGACGTTCGGTCCCCACCCGGACGACGACCCGGCCGTCCGATGCGTCCGGGGACCGTTCGGCCCCCTCGGATGCATCGGACGGCCCTTCGTCGTCTCCCGGTGGACGCCCACACTGGACAGCGGAGCCCGGCACCCCCGCGGAGAACGGACGGAAGACGCGGTCCCCGGAGAGGACGGGTCCGACGGACGCCACCGGCACCGTCGGGTTCCAGGCGTCAGTTCAGCGATCACAGCGCGGCCAGAAGGACTGTGAGCCCATGCGCGGAACGATGTGGCACTGCGGACGGAACACCCACCCCTTGCGCCGGCGCGTCGACGTCCTCGAGGCACGGCTGCTGCTCGTCCTGTGTCTCCTGGTGATCGGATGTGCCTCGGTGTTCGGCGTGACGAAGGGCTGGGCGGCCTACGACCACGAACGGTCGGTGGCCGCGGAACAGCGCGCCGCGCGGCATCCCGTCCGCGCCCTGGTCCTGCGGGACGCCCCGGGGTCCAAGCCGTGGGCGGACGAGTCGGGCCGCACGGAGAAGGTGGTGGTACCGGTCCGCTGGACCGGCCCGTCCGGTGCCCATGTCACGGGAAAGGCCCTGGTGGCCCCGGGCACCGAACGGGGGGAGCACACGACTCTCTGGGTGGACCGGCGAGGAGACACCACCTCCGCCCCGCCGGGGAGCCGGGACGTGTGGTCCGGCGCGCTGACGGAGGGGCTGAGCGGCGTCGCCGTCGTGGCGGGCGCCGGAGCCGTGGCCGGTATCGGTCTGCGCAAGGTGTGCAACCGGTTCCGTGCGGTCCACTGGGAGACCGAGTGGAGCAGAGTGGAGCCCGAGTGGAGCCGCCGTGTCTGAAGCGCCTCCCGCGGCCCGGACGACGCGGGAACCAGCCCATGTGCTCTACAGGAGGATCCCAAGATGACGACCTCGCCCCACACCGTGAGCGACCTCATGACGCATACCGCCGTTGCCGTGGGCAGCCGGGCCTCGTACAAGGACATCGTCAGGCTTCTGGACGAGTGGAAGGTGAGCGCCCTGCCGGTGCTCGCCGGCGAAGGGCGCGTCATAGGGGTGGTGTCGGAGGCGGATCTCCTGCCCAAGGAGGAGAACCGCCCCGACGAGACCTCCGCACCCGGCGACCGCCCGTTCGCGGACGCCTCCAAGGCCGAGGCCCTCTACGCGGAACAGCTCATGTCCAGCCCTGCCGTCACGGTCCACGCGGACGCGACCGTGGCCGAGGCGGCCCGGATCATGGCACGACGGCAGGTGAAGCGCCTGCCGGTGGTCGACAGCGGCGGACTGCTGCAGGGGATCATCAGCAGAGCTGACCTCCTCAAGGTCTTCCTGCGGTCGGACGAGGACATCGCCGACGAGACACTCGCCGTTCTGGGCGGACTCCCGGCGGCCGCCGACATGGCCGTCCACGTCGACGACGGGGTGGTCACCCTGGGCGGGAGTCTGTCCGACCGGGCCCTGGTCCCGCTGATCGCCCGCGCCGTGCGGGCGGTGGAAGGCGTCGTGGACATACGCCTCGACCTTCTCGGCCACCGTGAGGATCCGCCGGCGGGGTGAGCGGGGCGGGCGAGCCGAAGCGTGAGGGCGCAGGGCGGAAGCCGGCGCCTCGGGCCTGCCTCGGGACGGCGCGGCCGCCGTCCCCTCCGCCGTCCCCGGCTCGGGCGCTGCCCCCGGCCCTTCCCGTAACCCGTTCCGCTCAGGGCGCCTCGCCGGGAACGGTGATCACCGGACACTCGGCCCGGTGCAGGAGTCCGTGGACCACCGACCCGAGCCGCATGCCCGTGTACCCACCGCGCCCGCGCCGTCCGACGACGACCGCGTGCGCGGTGGACGACGCTCGGGCGAGCTCCTCCACCGGATGCCCCCGGCGCACCTCCTGCGTCAACCGCACGTCCGGGTACCTGTCGGACCATCCGGCAAGCACCTCGGCGAGAAGGCGCGTACGCTCCTCCAGCTCGGCTCCCCCTTCGCCGAGCTGGACGGTGGGCCGGGTCCCGCCGAAGACGGTGGGCCGGGGCCACACCCACACCGCGTGAACGACCGCCTTGCGGACGTCTGCCTCCTCGAACGCGAACCTCACGGCCTCGTGCGAGGAAGCGCTGCCGTCCACCCCTACGACCAGGTGGGGAGGATGCTCCGCCGTGTGCTCGGGTGCCCGCACGACGACCACGGGGCAGCTCGCCTGGGCGCTGAGCGGCGCTGCCACCGAGCGGGTGCTGAGCAGTTCCGCCGGGCGGCTGAGCCGCCGGGAGCCGACCACGATCATGGGGGTGCGATCGGTCGCGCGCCGGCCGAGCACCACCGCCGGCTGGCCGTCGACGAGTTCGGTCACCACGTGGGCGTGGGGGCTGAGCCGGAGGATCGTCTCACCGGCGGCGGCGAGCGCCTCCCGCCCCTGCGCCTGGAGGAACATGTGGTGCGGCGTCGAGTCCACGTGCTGGGTGTCGTGCAGGAACGGGACCGCCAGTACGAGCCGCAGCGGCAGGTTCCTGCGGTCGGCCTCGTCAGCCGCCCAGGCGAGCGTGGGCACCGAGGGATCGGCCGGATCGACGCCTACCACGATGTGCTGATCCGCGAAGGGGTGCGTCATCGTTCCTCCTCAACCGAGCACCGGGGGCATCCGCACCGGACACGCTCCCCGGGCCGCGTACGCTGCGTCTCCACGCTCCTGTCCGCGGTGCCGCGGGCGGAAGGGGCACGGCGGCCCCACCCGGGGGCCGAAGGTCCCCGGGACCCGCACGGCTCGACTCCCGAAGGTGCCCCACTCGGCCCTTTACGCGACCGTAGCCCCACGGAACCCTGTTAAGCGTGCACGGGGCGCCGATCCGGACCGCACTCCGTGACCCCGGCGAGAAGAGGTGATGAGCGCCGTGTCGCACGTCACGACCACGGATCTGTACGAGGCGTCGATGGCTCTCTCCTACCTGCGGGAAGGCATGACCGCCGACGCCACGTTCAGCCTGTTCGTACGCGATCTGCCTCCGGGACGCGGCTTCCTCGTGAGCGCGGGCCTGGAACCGGTCCTCGACTTCCTGACCGATTTCCGCGTCACCCCGGACGACGCGCGGGACTTCGCCGTGGCCCTCGGCTGCTCACCCCACGAAGTGCGGCCGCTTGTCGGTATGGGCTTCGACGGCGAGGTGAGAGCCGTACCGGAGGGGCGGACGATTCTGCCCGGTGAGCCCCTGCTCGAGGTCACCGCTCCGCTGCCCCAGGCCCAGCTCGTGGAGACCTGGCTGCTGAGCCAGGTCAGCCACCAGACGGCCGTCGCGTCCAAGGCGGCACGATGTGTGACAGCCGCGGCCGGCCGTCCCGTCATCGACTTCTCCCTGCGCCGCGGACACGGCCCGGCGGCGGGGATGCAGGCGGCCAGGGTGGGGGCGATGGTCGGCTTCGCAGGCACCAGTAACGTCGCCGCGGCCCTCCGGTGGAACATGACCGCCTCCGGCACCATGGCGCACTCGTACGTCGAGGCCTTCGGCGACGAGCGGGCCGCGTTCGAGGCGTTCGCACGCAGCCGGGCCGGACCGGTCACCTTCCTGGTCGACACGTACGACACCGCTGACGGTGTCACCACTGCCGCGGACGTGCTCAACGACCTGCGGCGCGGACCGGGGTCCGCGATCAGACTCGACAGCGGCGATCTCGCGGCGCTCGCACGGCAGTCGCGCGGCATCCTGGACGACGCGGGGCTGCGTGACGTCGCCATCATCGCGAGTGGCGGTCTCGACGAGTACCGCATCGACCGCCTGGTGCGTTCCGGCGCCCCCATCGACGTGTACGCCGTGGGCACCAGGGTCGGGACCGCTGCCGACGCCCCTTACCTCGACACCGCCTACAAACTGGTGGAGTACGACGGCCGGCCGATGATGAAGCTCTCCGCCGCCAAGGTGACCGCGCCCGGACGCAAGCAGATCCTTCGCTCCCGGGGTGTGGGAGACGTGATAGCGCTGGCGGACGAGGACGTACGGGCGGACCAGGAACCCCTCCTGCGGACGGTCATGGCCGAAGGACGCCGTACCGGTGCGCCCGACACTCTGGCCGCGGCGCACGAGCGGTTCGTCGGCGATCTGGCCGCCCTCCCCCGCTCCGCCCGCGAGATACGCGATCCGGAACCACCCGTGCCGGCCGTCTCCCCCCGCCTCGCGGACCTGACGTCCGAGGTCCGTCGCCGCCTGGAGCGGGACGTCGGGGAACGACGGGCGGCATGGGGCCGCCGAGGAGCACGCTGAGGCTCGACTCTCCGGCCCGGACCGATACGCGGCAACGCGAGGAGACCACCATGGCAGGCAACGTGACGGTAGGACTCAACGGAACGCCGGAGAGCCTCGCAGCCGTGAGATGGGCTGCGCGGGAGGCCGCTCTCCGGCAGCTGCCCCTGCGGATCGTGCATGTCCGGGAGTGGCCCTTCACGCCGGAGGTCCCCGTACCCACCGAGCGGACGGACGAGGACGAGGACACGCTCGCGGAGGCGGCCCGGCTGGCGGAACTGGACCAGCCGGGCCTGGCCGTGACCACGGACAACCTGTCGGGGCACCGCCCCACCCAGGTGCTCATGGCCGAGGTCGACGCGCCGGGGCGGGTGGATCTGCTGGTGCTCGGTTCGCGCGGGCTCAGTTTCGCCGGCTTCCTCGTCGGTTCCACGTCGTTGCCGCTCGCCGCGGCGTCCGAGCGGCCGGTCGTACTGGTCCGCCCCCTGACGCCACGGGAGGAGGAGCGGAACGCCCCCGTCGACACCGACGACGTGCTCATCGGCGTCGAACTGAAGGAGGGGTGCGACCAGGAGGTACTGGAGTTCGGTTTCACCGAGGCCGCCCTGCGGCACAGCCGCCTGCGGGTGGTGCACGCGTGGTCCCTGCCGGCGATGTACTCGTACGCACAGACCGCCGACCCGGGACTGGGGAACGAACTCGCCGGTCATGTCACGCGCGATCTGGAGCGGGCCGTCGCTCCGTGGCGGACGCGGTTTCCCGACGTGACCGTCGAGACGAAGGCCGTCGTGGGCACGCCCGGTGCCGAGCTCGTCTACGCCTCGCCCCATGCCGGGCTGCTGGTGGTGGGCCGGCGTCCGCGACGGCACCTGGCCGGTCCCCGGCTCGGGCACGTGGCGCACGCCGTCATCCATCATGCCGCCTGCCCCGTGGCGGTCGTCCCCGCGAGTGCCCCCTCGTCCGGGAAGGAACACTGATGACTCGACACCCTGAGGTGGCGGCGGTGACCGCGTGGGTCCGGGACGCCACGATGGCGCCCTCCATGCACAACGCGCAGCCCTGGCGTTTCCGGTACGCATCGGCGGTGGGGACGCTCGATCTGCGGATGGACACGGCGCGCTACATGCCGGAGACCGATCCCACCACCCGCGGCATGCACATCAGCTGCGGGGCGGCCCTGTTCAATCTCCGTGTGGCCGCCGCCCACGCCGGGTGGGCTGCGGACGTCCGCCTGCTGCCCGATCCCGCCGATGCCGAACTGCTCGCCACGGCCGTGTTCGCCGAGTCCGACGGTCTCGGCGCCACGGCCGGCCTGTACCCGGCGATCACCCGTCGGCGCAGCAGCCGTCACCCCTTCACGGACGAGGCGATCCCCGACGCCGTACTCGACCGGCTCCAGGGCGCTGCGCGGTCCGAGGGCGCGGGCATGGCCGTGCTGAGCGAGTGGCAGGTCGACGCGGTGCTCGACGTGGTGAAGGAGGCCGAGGAGGACGAATCCCTGTCCCCTGCCGTCCGGCGCGAGATCGCCCGGTGGACGGGGGGCGGCGCCGAGGTGTCCGAGGGGATCCCCGACTACGCCTTCGGGCCTGCACGGCACGACGGCCGGGCGCCGGTGAGGGACTTCGCGATGGGCCGTCCGGTCCCCGGCCGCGAGTCGGCGGTCTTCGAGCAGTCCCCCCGCCTCGTCGTGCTCGGAACCTCGGACGACCGCCCTCAGGACTGGCTGCTCGCCGGCCAGGCCCTGGAACGTCTTCTGCTCCAGGCCACCCTGGACGGACTGTCCACCTCGCTCAACTCACAGGCCATCGAACGAGCCGAACTGCGCTGGCTGTTGAGGGATCCGGTGTCTCCTTCCCTCACGGCGTTCCCCCAGATGCTGCTCAGGCTGGGATACGGCCCCCCGGTCCCGCCGACCCCGCGCCGGGCGGTGAGCGACGTGCTCGAGATCGAACAGCCTTCGCAGCCGGGCTGATACGCCGGCCGGGTGGCCCGGGCTCCCCTGTTGCGTGAACTGTCGTGCGGACGTCTGAACTGCCGTGCGGACGTCTGCCGGTGTCACGGCCGGTGTCCGTGGACGGCGGTCGGTCCGGTGTGGACGGCGGTCATGTCAGCGGGAGGTCGGTCAGTTGTCGCGCACGACGATGCGGCGGCCCGTCACCCTGCTGGGTGTCACCACGATCCAGCTGTCCCGTCGCCCGCCGGCCCACGGCGTGGCGGGACGCGGCATCGTCTCGAGCCGTCGGACCTCCTCCGGGTCGGTGACCGTGCGTGCCGGACCCACGAGCAGGACGCTCCACCCGCGGCTGAACGCCTCGTCGATGTGGTCCACCTCGAAGGCCGTCTCGTGCCCCGCCGCGTGCAGCGGGCCGGAGTCCGGCGCGGTCCGGTAGGCGATCGTCCCCTCGGTGGTGACGTAGTTGACGGGGAAGACAGCGGGCCCCCGCTCGCCGGTGACGACCACGCGGCCCACTCCGTGGCTGCCGAGCAGTCTCCAGCACTCCTCCTGGCCGAGCTCGACCAACTCGGGGTGGTAGGCGGCTCTGCCCACACCGGGAGGAAGGTCGACCGTGCCGCCGGCGAGTTCGTCCACGGTCGTCTCGAGGGCGTTGGCCAGGCGCAGCATGAAGCCCGTCCCGTGCGTGCCCGGCTGCGTCTCCACGTACTCGATGTAGCCGGGTGCGGAGCCGGTGCGGAGTGCGACGTCCGCTCTGGTCAGTCCGAGTTGCTCGCGGCGCGCGGCGACACGTCTGCCGATGTCCCCCACCGCTCCGGCCTCGGGCTCGGGGGGCTCCTTGCGTGACCTGTCGGCCATGACGGTTCACCTTCCTGGTCGGGGGGCGGTCGTGGCGGCTTCCCCACCTGGAGGGGCGGGGATCGGGAGCGGGCGCGCCGGTACGCGTTCACGCTAAGGGCTGTCCCGCGCTTCCCGGCGGATCAGCGCGCGGCGTCGGACACGGCACGTCCCGATGCGGAGGGAAGGCCGCGCACCGGACGGAGGTGGACGGTCCGGCGACGCGGCCGGAACAGCCCGGGCCGTGGACGGGGGCACCGCATCGCGTGGCAGCATTCAGTCGCCCTCGCCCTCCGGAGCGGGGCGGAGCGCGGCGCGTCCCGCCTCCAGTCGTGCGACGGGGACGCGGAAGGGCGAGCAGGACACGTAGTCCAGGCCGGCACGGTGGAAGTAGTGCACGGACCGGGGGTCTCCGCCGTGCTCTCCGCACACGCCGACCGTGAGGCCGGGCCTCGCCCTTCGGCCCTCGGACACGGCGATCTCGATCAGACGCCCCACTCCCTCACGGTCGATCGTCTCGAACGGCGAGACGTCGAAGATACCCTTGTCCAGGTAGGCGGAGAAGAACGCGGCCTCGACGTCGTCCCTGGAGAAGCCCCAGGTGGTCTGGGTCAGGTCGTTCGTCCCGAAGGAGAAGAACGCGGCGCTCCGCGCGATCCGCCCGGCGGTGAGAGCCGCCCTCGGCAGTTCGATCATCGTGCCGACCGGACAGGCCACGTTCATCCCGGCCTCGGACATCACCAGGCCCCACACCCGCTCGACCTCCTCGCGCACGAGGACGAGCTCCTCCACCGTTCCCACCAGGGGAACCATGATCTCGGGCCGTGGATCTCCGCCGGCCCGTACGCGCGCCACCACCGCCTCGGCCACGGCACGGGTCTGCATCTCCACCAGTCCGGGAACCACCAGGCCGAGCCGTACGCCACGCAGACCCAGCATGGGGTTGCTCTCGTCCATCCGGGTGACCGCCGCCAGCAGCTTCCTGTCGTACTCCCCGAGCGGCTCCCCTCGTTCCTCCCGCCGTGCGGCCTTCACCGCCACCTCCGCGCGGTCGGGCAGGAACTCGTGCAGGGGCGGGTCGAGAAGGCGAATGGTCACCGGAGCACCGTCCATCGCCTCGAATATCGCGGTGAAGTCCAGCCGCTGGTGAGGCAGCAGCGCTGCCAGCGCGGTCTCCCGTTCCCCGTCGGTCTGCGCGAGGATCATCGCTTCCACCAGGGGGCGCCTCTCCCCCAGGAACATGTGCTCGGTGCGGCACAGTCCGATGCCCTGCGCCCCGAACCGGCGGGCCCGGGCAGCTTCCTCGGGCGTGTCGGCGTTGGCCCGCACCTCCAGCCGCCGAGCGGCGTCCGCCTGCGTGAGCATCCGGTGCACATCCCGGACCACCTGCGGGGAGTCGTCGCCGGGCTCCGGTGAGCCCGACTCGAGGTGGTTCATGACGGCGGAATCCGCCAGCGGTGCCGCGCCGAGGTAGACGAAGCCCTCCGATCCGTCGACGGAGATGACCGTCCCCTCACGCACCGTGTCGCTCGCCGTCAGGAACAGGTGCTCCTCCACCGTGATGCCGTCGGCCCCGCAGACACAGACCTTTCCCATGCCGCGCGCCACCACGGCGGCGTGGCTGGTCTTTCCTCCGCGGCTCGTCAGTACCGCCTCGGCCGCCATCATGCCCGGCAGGTCGTCGGGGCTCGTCTCCTGGCGGACCAGTACCACCTTCTCGCCCTCGGCGGACCGGCGGACGGCCTCCGCGGAGTCGAACACCGCGGCTCCCACCGCGGCTCCCGGCGAGGCCGGGATGCCCCGCGCCAGCACCTCGGTGGTGGCGGACGCGGCGAACCGGGGGAACATCAGCCGGGACAGTCCCTCCCCGTCCACCCGGAGCAGCGCCTCCTCCATGGTGATCAGGCCCTCCTGTGCCAACTGCGCGGCTATGGCGAAGGCCGCGCGGGAGGTGCGCTTTCCGACGCGGGTCTGCAGGAGCCACAGCGTTCCGCGCTCGACGGTGAATTCGATGTCGCACAGATCCCGGTAGCGGGCTTCCAGCCGCCGCATGTGGTCGAGCAGCAGGGCGAAGGAGCCGGGGTCGGTCCGCTCCAGCTCCTGTACGGGCACGGCGTCCCGCACACCGGACACGACGTCCTCGCCCTGGGCGTTCGCCAGGTAGTCGCCGTAGGCCCCGGGCCGCCCGGAGGCCGGGTCACGGGTGAAGGCCACACCGCTGCCGGAGTCGGGGCCGAGGTTCCCGAACACCATCGTCTGGACGGTGACCGCCGTGCCCAGGTGGCCGGGAATGTGTTCACGGCGCCGGTAGATGCGCGCTCTGTCGCCGTTCCAGGAGGCGAAGACGGCCAGGATCGCACGACGGAGCTGTTCGGCGGGTTCCTGCGGGAACGCCTCTCCGGTGCTCTCCTCCGTCAGGTCCTTGTACTGCCGGACGAGGCTGACGAGTTCGGGTGCGTCCAGACGGGTGTCGTCGGCCGCGCCGCACTCCTCCTTGAGGCGGGCGAGGGCGTCCTCGAAAAGGGTGCCGTCGACGCCCATGACCGTGCTCCCGAACATCTGCACGAGGCGTCGATAGGAGTCCCAGGCGAACCGTTCGCTGCCGGTCGCCCGGGCGAGTCCGAGCACGGACTGATCGTTCAGCCCGATGTCGAGGATGGTCTCCATCATGCCCGGCATGGAGTACCGGGCTCCGGAGCGGACGGAGAGCAGCAGGGGGTCGGATTCCTGCCCGAGGCGCCGGCCGGCGGCCCGTTCGAGCGCCGTCAGGTGCTCGTGCACCTGACGGTCGAGTTCACCGGGCACCCGGCCCGTCTCCAGATACTCCCGGCAGGCGTCGGTGGTCACCGTGAAACCGGGGGGCACGGGCAACCCCATCCGGACCATCTCGGCCAGGTTGGCCCCCTTGCCACCGAGGAGACCGGCCATGTCCTTGCCGCCCTCGGCGAAGTCGTACACGTACCTGGTCATGGAGCGCACCCGCCGTCTCTCGAGGTGGTCACGGCCGCCGCCGGACATCCGCGCGTGCCGGTCATCCGTGCGGCACGACCGCCACCGGCGCCGCCGTGTGGTGCAGTACGGAGTGGACGACCGGACCTACATGGCCGCCCAGACGTGAGGCACGTTGCCGCAGGCCCACGACGACCAGTCGCGCTCCGGGCGACGAGTCGACCAGGATCTGCGCCGGATGCCCCTGGACGCACTCACGGCTCACGCGCACCCCCGGATGGGCCGCGGTCCACGGTGTCAGTGCCGCGTCCATCTCCTTCCGTCGTGCCTCCGCCGTCTCCTGCATGAGCACGGGCACCACATCGGTCGTACCCGGCCCGTACATCGGTGGCAGGGACCAGCTGTGGACCGCGCGCAGTCCGCATCCGTACCGCTCGGCGGCGGCGAAGGCGAAAGCCAGGTGGTCCTCCCGGCCCGTCCCCGGAAGGTCCAGCCCCACGATCACGTCACCGGCCGAGGGCGGCGGGGCGGAGCCGTCCGGGGCTCCGGCCCGGACGAGGACGAGGGGACAGCGCACCCGGGCCAGCACCGCCAGGGAGACGGAGCCGACGACGAACCCCTTGACGCTGCCGAGTCCGCGGGAACCGAGGACCAGGATCTCCGAACGGTCCCCGACCGCCCTGAGCTCCTCCACGGGCGCGCCGGCCTTCTGCTCCGTCTCGATCCGCAGCTCCGGATGGTCGCGGCGCAACTGCCCGGCCGCCTCGTGCAGCAGCCCTTCGGCCGAGCGCCGCCTCGTCTCGAGGTCGGCGTAGTGGGCCGCAGAGGGGTCGTCGTCCCTCCACACGTGTACGAGGCGGAGGGGGCAGCCGCGGATCAGGGCCTCGCCGGCTGCCCAGTCTGCAGCCGCGAGACCCTCGCGGGATCCGTCGATTCCGGCCGTGACGGTGCGGGACATGGTGCGCTCCTCACGAGAACGGTTCCTTCCTCAGGGTGTACCGGACCCGGCGGCCCCCGGAAGGGGCCGGAAGGGCACAGGCACGGACCGGTCGGCCCCGGACGGCCTGCGCACACCGGCCCGGTGTCCGGTCCGGCGTGCGCCGCCGGGTCGCCCGCGCGGCGTGCTCCCGGCCGCCCCGGCAGGACGGAGCCCGCCTGACTGGCGCGGCCCTCCGGGCGCGGGCACTGTGGTCGAGCGGGGTCCCGAGCGAACGGTGAGGCGGTCATGGACAGCAACAGGGAAACCACCCCTCGTGTCGTGGTGGGTGTCGACGGCTCCGAAGCGTCCCGGGAGGCGCTGCGCTGGGCGGTGCGCCACGCCGAGCTGACCGGCGCTGCGGTGGAAGCGGTGTGCGCCTGGGACACCCCGTCCGAGATCGGGTGGGCCGGGCCGGCCACGGAAACCGGTTTCGACCTGGAGCGCGCCCGACTGCGCTACGCCGAGGGGATCCGCGAGGTGTTCGGCGACAACGAGCCCGCCCGGCTGCGCCGGATGCTGGTCCAGGGTGATCCCTCCGAAGTCCTGGTGAGGGCGTCGGAGGGAGCGGACCTGCTCGTGGTCGGAAACAGGGGGCGCGGCGGCTTCGCCCGGGCCATGCTGGGCTCCGTCAGCCAGCGATGTGCTCAGCACGCCAAGTGCCCCGTGGTCGTGGTACGGGCCAGGCCCACGGAGCACCGCTGACGCCGCCGCGGCCGGACCACGGGCGTCATCCGGACCCGGGGGTCATGGTGCCGCCGTGGCGGTGGGCTCCGGTCCGGTGAGGTGGCACTGCACGTCCACCACGCCCTCCACCGCCCTCGCCAGCCGTTCGGCGACGGGGATCAGGGTGGCGTCGCGCACGTCCCCCGTGAGGGACACGCGGCCCTCGGTCACCTCGACGCGGATGCCCCGGTGCGAGACGGGGAAGAGCCGCTGAACGACTTCCTGCCGCACTTCTCCGGCAAGGTCCTCGTCGGTCCGCAGGAACACCTTCAGCAGGTCGGCCCGGCTCACGATGCCCTTGAGAATGCCGTGCTCGTCGACGACCGGTAGCCGCTTGAGCGTGTGCTGCGCCATGAGGCGGGCGGCTTCGGGAAGAGTGGCGTCCACGGGGACGGTGACGGCGGGGGACGACATCAGATCCCGCGCGGTGACGGCTCCGGCCTTGGCGTAATCCGCCAGGCGCTGTTTCTGGCCGATCATGGTCGAGTCCTGGCCCCGCAGTTCCTCCTTCACCAGGAGATCGGCCTCGGACACCACCCCCACCACCCGGCCCTCACCCTCCAGCACGGGCACGGCGGTGACCTGCCACTGTTCGATGGTGGTCACGATCTCCTTGAAGAGTGCGTCGAGACCGACCGCGACGACCGTCCGGGTCATCACGTCATCCACCCGGTGGGGCGACCGGTGACTCATGGCCCTGTCCCTTCCGGTGCGCTCGGACCGCTGCGCGGGACGACGGCCACGGGGCAGGCTGAATGGTGCAGGACGGTGTGAGCGACCCTGCCGAGCTGCATGCCCATCCGGCTGTGCCGCCGCTGTGCTCCGACGACCAGCAGGTCGGCCACCGCGGATCGTTTGAGGAGTACCTTGCGCGCGGGCCCCTCCGCGGTGACCCGCCGCACCCGTACCCCGGGGTGGGCGGACACCGCCGCGGCCAGAGCCTCGTCGAGCAGGGCGGACGCCTTCTCCTCGTGACGATGTGCGGGTTCGCCGGCCAGGAGCGGATGGTCGGCCGTCTCGTGGGACGGACAGCGCCACGCGTGCACCACGTCCAGCCCGCACCCCCGCAGCCGAGCCTCCTCGAAGGCGAACCGCACGGCCTCGGAGTCGATGTCGTCCTCCCCGACGCCGAGCAGAATCCGTTCGTGCGCCCTTTCCAGGCCGGCCTTGTCGCCCCGCACGACGACGGCGGGGCAGCGGGCCCTCGCCGCGACGGCGAAACCGACCGAACCCAGGAGCATCCCGGTGAACTCGCCCCGCCCACGGGAGCCGGTCACCAGTGCGAACGCGTCGTCGCCTTCTCTGAGCAGCGCGTCGACGGCGTCCTCATGAGGTACCTCCGTCGTCACGTGCACCTCCGGCGTGCGCAGGCGGATGCGTTCCTGGATGGAGCCGACGATGTTCTCGGCCATCACCTGCCCGTCCGGACGGGACAGCCGGGTCGCGAGCGCTGCTCCCTCGTAGCGCTGCCACAGAGCGGCGTACACCACGCGCAGGGGCAGACCGTGGAGCAGCGCTTCGTCCGCAGCCCACTCGGCGGCGGCGATGCTGGGCTCACTCCCGTCCACACCGACAACCAGGGGAGGAAAAGCCATGGTCCTCATCGTCCTTTCCGGGCACGGTGTCCGCTTTCACCACCGTCCCACCGGTGTCGCGCCCGTCCCAGGGCCGACCGGACCCCTCCGGTGCCCGGTCGGCCTCGTACCGGAGGCCGGACGGCGGTTGCGACCGCCCCGCTCGCCGCTGACGGACCGCCCCCGGCGACACCGCCGGCCAGGGCGCAGCCGCGACGGCGTCCGGATCCGCGCGCGTTGCCCGGCGTGCCGCCCGACCGGTGGAGGGCGCCGAGGGCCGCCTTGGCGGTCATCTCCCGGGCGCGGCATCGGGAGGGTCACCTGCGGTGCGGGGACGGGCGCCTTCCGAGGCCAGCGGCACGGACCAGGTCAGCCGCGTGCCACCGCCCTCGGGGACTTCCCTCTCCAGGGTTCCCCCAGCCGCCCGGGCACGCTCCTCGATGTTGTGCAGCCCGCTGAACACCGCGCCTACCGGGATGCCCACACCGTCGTCGGTGACCGTCAGCGTGAGCCGGTCAGGGGTGACGGACAGATGTACGTCGACCCGGTCCGCCCGCGCGTGACGTGCGGTGTTGCTCAGCGCCTCGGCCAGTACGGCCACCGCGTGGTCGGCCGTGGCCGCCGGGACGCGGGTGTCGGCGAGCCCCTCGACCCGCAGCGCGGGCGCGAAGCCCAGGGGGGCGGCGGACGCTTCGGCCGTCTGCGCGAAGCGGGTGCGCAGACCCTGCGGGCCCGCATCGGCGGTGTCGTGGGCGCGGAGGCCGAAGATGGTCGACCTGATGATCTTGATGGTGGTGTCCAGGTCGTCCACCGCCCTGCGGAGCCGCTGCTCCGCCTGCGGATGGGTCACGAACCGCTGTGCGCTCTGGAGCGTCATGCCGGTGGCGAACAGCCTCTGGATCGCCAGGTCGTGCAGATCCCGGGCTATGCGGTCCCGTTCCTCCAGCAGCACCGTACGCTCCGCTTCCCTCCGGCGTTCGGCCAGTTCCATGGCCAGCGAGGCCTGACGGGCGAACGCCCGCAGGGGCTGGGCCTCGTCGGAGGAGAACGTGCTGCCCCCCTTCTTCCTGGTGAGCAGCAGGACGCCTCGCGCGACGTCCCCCGAGCCGACGGGGACCGCCACGGCGGGCCCGTATCCACACCACCGCGCGTCCTGCGCGCTTCGCGGATCGTTCTCGATGTCGGGGCTTTCGGAGAGCCCGGCGTGCGTGAAGGCGGAGCCGAGATACCCCCCGTGCCTGGGCACGATCGCCCCGTGATGCCGTTCCGCCCCGTCGCCGGTCGCCAGGGCGACACGCAGCTTGCCGGACCCCTCCACGGGTACCGCGATCATGCCCAGGTCCGCGGAGACGTTGGCACGGGCGCGTTCGAGGATCAGGGCGAGCACCTCGGCGCGAGGGCTGCCGGACAGCAGACTGTTCGTGACCTCGGTGCCCGCTGCCAGCCAGCGGCCACGGCGACGGGACTCCTCGTAGAGTCGTGACTTCTCGATGGCGATGCCCGCGGCCCCGGCCAGGGTCACCAGAACGGACTCGTCCTCCGCGTCGAACTCGGCAGCGCCGCGCTTCTCCGTGAGATAGAGGGTGCCGAAGAGGTGTCCCCGCACCCGGACGGGGACACCCACGAGGGAACCCGTCCGGGAACGACCCGGTGACGTACCGTGCGCCGCCGCGTGTCCGGACAGCTCGGCGGTCCGAGGCGGCCCGGAGCGGCGTATCAGATCCTCCAGGGGCCCGAGTCGCGCGGGGAGGGTGCCGGTGGGGGGCTCCTGCTCGTCGCGCGCACCCACCGTTATGAACTCCGAGAGCCGGTGATCCTCGCCGACCACGGCGAGAGCGCCGTACCGGGCGTCCACGAGCGCGGTGGCCTCCTCGACCGTGCGCCGCAGCACCCGGGAGAGTTCGAGTTCGCGGTCGACGGACAGAACCGCCTCGAGGAGACCGCGGACCCGGTCCCGGGAGCCGGGCGTGCGGGGCCTGCTCGGCAGCTCGTACGTCCTCGGCTCGGCCCCCGTATCGCCTTCGCTCACGAGAGACACCCTTCTGTCACGGCGCGCACAGGCCTGCCTCCACGGTATGGCCGCCGTCGGCGGCCCGCTCGTCCCGGCGGCCGGGCCCCGCGCCCCACGCGCCGAGCCGGAAGGACGGGGTGGGGGGATACTGCCCCTGTAAGCGGTCACACCTGGTGTGTGGCGGTGCCTCGATCGGAACAGGGGCGGCGATGACTGAGACAGCCCTCAGCACTGCTACCGGGAAGGGGCCCACCCGGGTCTTCGTACTGGACGATCACGAGGTCGTCCGCTGCGGTCTCCGGGACCTGCTGGACGCCGAACCGGACCTCACGGTGGTGGGGGAGGCGGAATCCGCGGAACAGGCCCTGGCGCGTGGCCCGGCGTTGCGGCCCGACGTCGCCGTCCTCGACGTCCGGCTGCGGGACGGTGACGGGATCACCGTCTGCAGGGAGCTGCGTGCGCGCATGCCGGGGCTTGCCTGCCTCATGCTGACCTCGTTCGACGAGGAGGAGGCCCTGCTCGACTCCATCATGGCGGGAGCGGCGGGCTATGTGCTCAAGGAGGTCAAGGGCGCCGACCTCGTGGCAGCGGTGCGGACGGTGGCCACCGGGCAGTCGATGCTGGACCCGGCGACCACGGCCCGGCTCATGCACTCGCTGCGTGTGCCCGGTCCGGCGCCCTCCCAGGGGGACGGCGAGCTGGCCCTGCTGTCCGATCGGGAGCGGGCCGTACTGGACCTCGTGGGCGAGGGTTTCACGAACCGGCAGATCAGCAAGAAGCTCTATCTCTCCGAGAAGACGGTCAAGAACCACATCTCCCGTGTCCTGGCGAAGCTGGGAGTGGAGCGCCGGGTCCAGGCGGCGGTCATCGCAACCCAGGCGCACGACCGGCAGCAGCCGGGCCGCTGACGCCCGCGACCGCGCAGGGTCGGTCCCCGCGGCGGGCGCGGGGCGTCAGGTGGGCAGCGACACCACGTCGTGCGTGGGCTCCCCGAGGACCACCTTCAGGGCACCTGTGCCGGCGGCGCGCGAGAAGGTGTCGTACGCCTCCTCCATCTGCGACAGGGCGAAGCGGTGGGTGACCATCGCGGACGCGGCCGGCAGCCGCCCGGCCGCCATCATCTCCAGCAGCAACGGCGTCGAGAAGGTGTCGACCAGCCCGGTCGTGATGGTCACGTCCTTCGACCAGAGGCTCTCGAGATGGAGTGCCGCCGGGGCGCCGTGCACCCCTACGTTCGCGACCCGGCCGCCCGGCCGGACCATCCGCGTGCACTGCTCGAAGGCCTCCGGGACACCGACCGCCTCGACCACGACGTCCGCGCCCAGACCACCGGTGAGGTCGGCGACCAGCGTCTCGGGGTCCTCGTCCGCGCCGACGGTCACGTCCGCGCCGACGCCTCGCGCCGCCTCCAGCCGCTGCGGCGCGAAGTCGACGGCGATCACCCTGCGCGGGGTGTACAGGCAGGCCGTCGCGACGGTGGCGAGCCCGATGGGCCCCGCCCCGACCACGGCCACCGTGTCCCCCGGCCCCACGCGCCCGTTCAGTACACCCACCTCGTACGCCGTCGGGAGGATGTCCGCCAGCAGGACGGCGTCCTCGCTGGTCACCGCGTTGGGCAGTGGGTGGACGGAGAGGTCGGCGAACGGCACCCGGACGTATTCGGCCTGGGTGCCGTCGATGGTGTGGCCCAGGATCCAGCCTCCGCCCCCGAGGCACTGGCCCTGGCGGTTCTCGCGGCAGAACCGGCAGCGGCCACAGGCCGTGATGCATGAGATCAGCACGCGGTCGCCGGGCCGGACGGTCCGTACGTCGCCTCCCGTCTCGACGACTTCGCCCACCGCCTCGTGCCCGAGAACGGTGCCCGGCCGCACCTCGGGTACGTCTCCCTTGAGGATGTGCAGGTCCGTTCCGCAGATCGTGACGGCATCGACGCGGATCACCGCGTCGCCCGCCTCCTGGATGCCGGGGTCCGGGACGTCCTGCCAGGACTTCTGCCCCTTGCCGTGGAAGACCAGTGCCTTCATGACGCGTCCTCTCCGGTGTCCGAGTGCCTGGCACCAGAGTCGCAAGGTGCGAACCGTGGCGCTTGGGCCGTTCGGTATCCGACCGGGGACTCGATGGCCCTCCGACGCGTCCGGCCAGGGCGCCGTCGCGCGGCACCGGTCCCGCGCCGGTCCGAGGTGCCGGTACGTTCCGCACGGCACGGGGCCGCCGCGGCGCCCGGCCCTCCGGTGTCACACGGGGGCGTCCGTGAGGGACGCGAGAGCGGCGTCGAGGCGACGGGTGGCTTCCTCGGCGACGGGTGCCAGCGCGTCGAGCCCGGTGAGCGTGACCATGGTCCCGGGGTCGAGGGCCTGCACGACGGTCCGGTCACCCTCGGCGCGGACGACGACGTTGCAGGGCAGCAGCAGGCCGATGGAACGGTCGGCGTCCAGTGCCCGGCGGGCCAGGGGCGGATTGCAGGCGCCGAGGATCAGGTACGGCTCCATGTCGTGGTCGAGCTTGGCCTTGAGGGTCGCCCGCACGTCGATCTCGGTCAGGACCCCGAATCCCTGGTCGGCCAGGGCCTGCCGGACGGCCGGCTGCGCCCGCTCGAACGGTACCCCCAGAATCACGGTGCGGTCGTACGGCACGGTCTCCCACCTCATCTCTCCCACGGCCCGCGTCGGCGGGCGCGCTACGCACGTGGCGGCTGCCACCAGGGAAATATGCCCCGGGGGCACGTGGGCTGCCGTGACCGACGCGCCCCGGGGCCGTGAAGTGCACTCCCCCTTCGAGGCGGTCGGCGAGCTCGGCTCCCGCACGGCGTGATGATCCCCGGGCCTGGTGGTCCCGCCGAGCGCCGGGGCCGCCGGGCCGCTCGCCGTGGCGCGGTGGGAGCTTCGCCGTCGAGCGCGGCCGGCTCCGTGTTCCCTCAGGAGTCCTGAGCCCTCACGAGCCGTAGTGGTGGAATCCCCGTGTCCGCCATTCGCGGCCGTCGGGCAGGACGGCCAGCGCCTCGTAGCCGTCGAGTGCTTCGATCCATTCCCGCGCGCCGTCGCCTCGGGCGAACGCGGCGGTGGCGTAGGTGTCGGTGGGTGTCAGCCGGGGTCCGACGAGGGTGAGCGAGGCGAAGGGGGCGGTGGGGGTGCCGGTGTGCGGGTCGATGATGTGGGCCCCGCGTTCGGCGGTGCCGGAGGTGGCGACGGCCAGGCCGTCGGCGGCGGTGACGACGGTGACCAGTGCGCCGGGGCGCAGGGGGTGGGCGATACCGATGCGCCATGGGGTGCCCGGGCCCGGCCGGCCGCGGAGCTGCAGGTCACCACCGCCGTTGACGCAGGTGTCGAACGCGCCCGCCTCGTGGAGGATCCGGGACGCGGCCTCGGTGGCCCAGCCCTTGACGAGCCCGGAGGGATCCAGGCTTCCCGCGGGGGCGGCACTGAACCAGCCGTCGCTGTCACGGGTGGCCCGTGCGCACAGCGACAGCACTTCCCCGACCTCCGGGGGACAGTCCTTGAGGCGGATCTCGCCGCGGCCGAGGCGGCTGATGTGGCTGTCGTGCCGGTAGGTGGAGAAGACGGCGTCGACGTGGTGAAGGTGCCGCACCGCCTCGGCGAGGGCGTGGCGGACGGCGGGGGTGGGCCGGTCGCGGATGTCGAAGGAGAAGACGGTGCCCATGACGTGCTCGACGTGGCGCAGTCCGGATCCGGTGTCAGACATGGGCCTGGTCCAGGGCGCTCTGCAGGGACTGCATGTAGCCCTGGCTGGTGTAGCTCGCTCCGGAGACGGCGTCGATGTGCGCGTTCTGGGCCGCCAGCGCCTCCTGGGTGAGGCGGGGCAGGGCGTACGAGGCGATCTCCCGGTCGCGGCCGTTCTGGTCAGGGGCCTGGAGGACCCTGACGTCGGTGATCTTCCCCTTGACCAGGGTGGCGGCCACCTGCACCGTCCCGTACTCGGTGTCGACGGGACTCCCGGTGAACGTGCCCGTCCCGGCGGAGGACCCCGGCGCGGTGCCCGCGGAGTGCGACGCCGCGGGGGGACGGGGAGCCTCCGCGAGGGAGGCGAGGTGGTGGGGTTTGAGGGCGAGCAGGGCGAGGACCAGGGCGCTGGCCCCGGTGGTGGTGATGACAGCTCGGCGCATGGGGGTACTCCTCAGAACGCGAACGACTCGTGGTGGATACGCCGTGCCGGGACCCCGGCGTCGCGCAGGGCGGTGATCGCGGCCCGCGTCATGCCGGACGGCCCGCAGAGGTAGACGTCGTGCGCGGCCAGGTCCGGCACGAGGGCGCTCAGCGCCTGGGCGGTGAGGGGGGAGGAGTAACCGGCCGGCTCGTCGACGACGTAGTGCACGGTGGCACGCCGCCGGGCGGCTATCGCGTCGATCTCACCGCGCAGCGCGAGGTCGTCGGCGCGGCGCGCCCGGTAGACGAGGGTGACCTGGCCGGGCAGCGTCTCGAACAGGGCGCGCAGGGGCGTGATGCCGACTCCGCCGGCCAGCAGGAGCACCTTGGGGGCGGTACGCCGGTTCGCGGTGAACCCACCGTAGGGGCCCTCGGCCCACACCCTGGTGCCGGGTTTCAGGCGGGCGAGTGCCGTGCTGTGGCCGCCGGCCGCCTTCACCGTGATGCGCAGGTGCCCGGGCCGGGCGGGGGCGGACAGGGAGTAGGGGTTGGCGGTCCACCACAGGCCGCGGGCCAGGAAACGCCAGCGCAGGAACTGTCCCGGCTCACCTCCCAGATCTTCCAGGTGCTCGCCGGTGAGGTGGACGGAGACCACGCCCGGCGCCTCGGGATGGACCGCGGTGACGCGGAGGCGGTGGCGCAGGCCGCGCCGGACGGGTACGGCGAACCGGTACCAGGCCACCAGCGCCGCGACGCCGAGGTACAGCGTGTACCAGGCCGCCTGCGCGGGACGGTTGCCGACGAAGTCGGCTCCGTTGGAGAGCTGGTGCCCGAAGGCGAGGAAGACCGCGAGGTAGGTGGCGAAGTGCAGGTAGTGCCAGGTCTCGTAACTCATCCTGCGGCGGGCCGCGCGGGCGGAGAGGATGCCGGTGGCCAGGAACAGCAGGAAGCCGGCCGTGCCCTTGAGGAGGTCGGGGTAGTGCAGGACGAGCGTGGAGGTCTGGCTCACCACGTTCGTGTGCGAGGTCAGCGAGTAGCCCCAGATGATCAGCAGGGTGTGGGCGAGCGCGAGGGATACGGTGCAGCGGCCGCCCCAGGCGTGCCAGCGGGCGAGACGGTCGGTCCCGACGGTGTGGTCCAGGAGCGGGACGCGGGCCATCAGGGCCAGCAGGATCGCGCAGGCGTAGCCGGCCAGGAGACCGGTGATGCGTCCCGCTCCGGTGAGCCAGCCCGCCGGGCCGACCACCGAGGCCGTGTCGCTCCACCAGAGGGCCAGTACTCCGGCGGCACCACCCCAGATCACCAGCTGGGCCACGAGGGGCACGGCGTTGCGGCGGGGGCGCCGGTGGCGCACGCTCCGGCCTGCGTCCGCGGTGGTGGTGTACGTGCTGGTCATAGGACTCCTCCGGATGGGGGCTCACTTCCGGTGACGAGCGGCCAGCCTCACAGTCCCGCCTCTGAGTACCCTCTGAAAGTCGCTCCGCGGGGCGGTCCGAGAGCGGATTCAGAGGAAACTCAGAGACGTGGCTCGCACGGCCCGGACCCGCGCCGGGGGATGCTGGAGGAACCATGGACGAGTCACCTGCGCCCTCATCTCTGCACCGCCCCGACGGAGAACCCGTGCGGGTCCTGGTCGTGGACGACGAACCCGACGTCACCGATGTCCTGTCCGGAGTCATGGGCGGCGAGGGGTGGCGGGTCCGCACGGCCGCCGACGGTGCGACCGCGCTCGCCGAGGCCCGTGACTTCCGGCCGGACGCCGTGGTCCTGGACTGGATGCTGCCCGACCTCGACGGCCTGCAGGTCCTGCGTGCCCTGCGGCGTGAGGCACCCGGCGTGTGCGTGCTGTTCCTGACCGCACGCGACGCGGTCGAGGACCGGGTGGCGGGCATCACCGCGGGCGGCGACGACTACGTCGTCAAGCCCTACAGTCTGGAGGAGGTCCTGGCCCGGCTGCGCGGACTGCTCCGGCGGGCCGGCATGACGGCGGAGCCGGGCGCGAACTGGCTCACCGTCGGTGACCTCGCCATGGACGAGGAGGCCAGGGAGGTCCGGCGCGGCGGAGTCACCGTCGAGCTGTCCCGTACCGAGTTCGAACTTCTGCGGTTCCTGATGCGCAATCCGCGCCGTGTCCTGTCCAAGGAGCAGATCCTCGACCGGGTCTGGGCGTACGACTTCGGTGGCCGCGCCCACGTGGTCGAGCTCTACATCAGCTATCTGCGCAAGAAGATCGACGCCGGACGGAACCCGATGATCCACACGGTGCGCGGTGTCGGTTACGTCCTCAAGCCGGACACCCCGTGAGGCGGCCGCCACCCCGCACCCTTCGTGGCCAGCTCACCGCGGGACTCGTCACCCTGCTCGCCCTGGCCTGTGTCGCCGTCGGCATCAGCACGGCCCTCGCGCTTCGCGGCTTCCTCATGGGACGCCTGGACGAACAGCTCGCCGCCTCCGGCGGCCGGTTCGCCGCGAGCCTGGAGCACGAGAGCGAGCGCGATGCCGACAACAGCTCCGACACCCGGGGCCAGGCCGAGTCGACCTTCGGCGCCCGGCTGCTGAACGGCGTCGTCACCCAGGCCGCCGTCGTCGACGACGCCGCGGACCGCCCCGTTCGTCTCACCTCCGAGGACCGGCACGCGCTGGCCGGAGTGCCGGTGGACGGGAACGGGTACAGCATCCACCTCTCCCGTCTGGGGACGTACCGCGTCTCGGCTGTCCGGGGCGACGACCGGGACACCCTGATCACCGGCCTGCCCCTGCACCCGGTGGAAGAGACGGTCCACCGGCTCGCGGCGGTCGAGGCGGCGCTGTTCGGCGCGGCCCTCGTGGCCACGGGCTTCGCCGGGGCCCTCTGGGTCAGGGTCTCCCTGCGCCCGCTCCGCAGAGTCGCCGCCCGGGCCACCGAGGTGGCCGGCCTGCCGCTCGCCAGCGGGGAGATCGCCATGCCCGGGCCGCTGCCGGACACCGACCCCCGCACCGAGGTCGGCCAGGTCGGCGCCGCCCTCAACCACATGCTCGGCCACGTCGAGAACGCCCTCACGAGCCGCCAGGCCAGCGAGGAACGGCTGCGGCACTTCGCCGCGGACGCCAGCCACGAACTGCGCACCCCCGTCGCCAACATCCGCGGCCACGCCGAACTCGCCCTGCGCCGGCACGGCCCCGTCCCCGCCGCCGTGCGCCACGCGCTGGAACGCATCGACGGCGAGTCACGGCGCATGACCCGCCTCGTCGACGACCTGCTGCTCCTCGCCCGCCTGGACGCCGGGCGCCCCCTGGAGCACGAGCCGGTGGACCTGACCCTGCTGATCCTGAACGCGACGGACGACGCACGGGCGGCGGGCCCCCGGCACCACTGGCTTCTCGACCTGCCCCGGGAACCCGTCACGGTGACCGGCGACGCGCACCGCCTCCAGCAGGCCGTCGGGAACCTCCTCGCCAACGCCCGCACCCACACCCCGCCCGGCACCGACGTCACCGTCGCCCTGACGACCGACCGGACCGGCGTGACCGTGGAGGTGAGCGACAACGGCCCCGGTATCCCCGAGGAGATCCTCCCCGAGGTCTTCGGCCGCTTCGTGCGTGCCGACCACGCCCGCTCCCGCGCCACCGGCAGCACGGGGCTCGGCCTGGCCATCGTCCACGCCGTCGTCACCGCCCACGGGGGGACGGCGACCGTCACGAGCAGCCCCGGACGGACGGCTTTCCGCCTCACCCTCCCCCGCTGACACCGTCGGTGTCCGCTCCTGCGTGCCGTGCGCGCCGAGTGCGGTCCGCCCTGGCGCCGCCGGGCGGGGGCCGCACGAGGCCGGTTCGGCGGACCGGCCTCGTGCGGGCGTTCACCCCGCCGAGCCGTCCCCGTCCCCCAGGTGCCCCTCGGCCCGTCTCACCGGGGTGGCGGGCCGACGCTCGGTGATCCAGCGGGCGGCGAGGAGTCCCGATCCCGCGGTGAGGACGGCCGCGGCGATCACGGTGGCGTTCAGACCGAGCCGGTCGGCGAGGACTCCGGCGACCAGGGCACCGGCGGCGTAGCCGATGTCACGCCAGAAGCGGTAGGTGCCCAGGGCATTGGCGCGCCACGCGGGGTGCGCGTGGTCGGAGACGGTCGCGAGGAGGGCCGGGTAGACCATGGCGGTGCCCAGGCCCAGGAGGACCGCCGAGAGGACTCCGGCGAGCAGGGGGCGGTCCAGGAGGGCGAGGGCCACGACGAAGCCGCCTGCCTGGACGAGCATGCCGGTCACGATGAGGGGCTTGCGGCCGACGCGGTCCGCGAGGTGGCCGGCCGGGATCTGGCCGATGCCCCACAGGAGGGGGTGAAGCCCCTTGATCAGGCCCACGGCGGCCAGCCCCAGACCGTGGTCGGTGAAGAGCAGGGGGAAGACGCCCCAGGTGAGGCCGTCGTTGAGGTTGTTGACCAGCCCCGCCTGACCGGCACCCCGCAGGGAGCGGTCCCGCCAGGAGGTGCGGGTGAAGGTGGCCTTCCAGCCGGTGTCCTCGCCGGTGTCCGGCGGTGTGGAGTGGTGGGCGAGTTCGAGGGCGACGTGTGCGGCGGTGTCGCGGACCAGGAGGGCGAGAGCGAGGCCGGCGACGACGAAGACGACGCCGACGAGCTCGGGGAGAGGGCGCAGGCCGTAGCCGGTGGCGAGGTAGCCGGTGACCAGGGCGGTCACCCCGAGGGCGGTGTATCCGGCGGCCTCGTTCAGGCCGGTGGCCAGTCCCCGGCGGGCGGGGCCCACGAGGTCGATCTTCATGGTGACGGTCATCGACCAGGTGAGGCCCTGGTTCAGGCCGAGCAGGACGTTGGCGGCGACGATCCAGCCCCACGAGGGCGCGTACGCGAGAGCGAAGGGGACGGGTACGCCGATCAGCCAGCCCGTCACGAGCAGCTGTTTGCGGCGGTAGCGGGCGGTGAGCGCCCCGGCCGCGAGGTTGGTCAGGGCCTTGGTGAGTCCGAAAGCGATGATGAAGGAGAAGACGGCCAGATCACTGGTCAGGCCGAACGTCTCGGAGCCGATCAGCGGCACGGTCGTGCGTTCCGAGCCGACCAGAGCGCCCACAGCCGCGGTCACGACGACCAGCAGGGTGAACTGGAGCCGGTTCTCGCGCAGACCCAGCCGTACCGGACGGAGGGACGCGCCGGCCGGTGCGGCGGCCGCGGTGGGGGTGCTTCTCACGGGCGGGGGTCCTCGCAGCCTGGGTCGGAGCAGCGGCGGTGAGCGGCCGGGTGTCCGGTCCGCAGAGAACCGCACCGTCCAGCGGCGCGGTCCGCATACATGCACTCCAACATACCCCCACCCGTATTTTCACGAACCTCGGGACAGCGCGGTCCACCTGTGATCCAGGATACCCAGGGGGGTATTTGACTTCGCGGTCGGAGCAACCTTACGGTCGAGTACGTAAATACCCCCCGGGGTACCGCGAGGTGAGGGAGCTCCCATGCACGAAGTAGACGTGGACGTCTTCGCCGCCGCACTGGCCGGCGGTGCGTTCGCCATCGACGTCCGCGAGCCCGACGAGTACGCGGCCGGTCATGTACCGGGCGTCCACAGCGCACCGCTGTCCGCGTTCGGCTCCGCTCTCGACGTCCTGCCCGCCGGCCGGTGTACGTGATCTGCGCGAGCGGCAACCGGAGCCTCCGGGCCGCCGAGCACCTCGCGGCCCGCGGCGTGGACGCGCTCTCCGTCACGGGCGGCACCGCGGGCTGGGCCCGCACCGGCCGGCCCCTGGCGGGCGGCTCGCCCGCCTGACCACCGGCCCGGCAGGCCGGCCCCGGCCCGCCGGGCACACGACCGCCCCGCCCCCTTACGCACCCGCGATCGCGGGGTGCACCTTCCACCAGGAGGAATTCGCCGTGTTCTTCACCCAGTACTACCTCGACTGCCTCTCCCAGGCCTCGTACATGATCGCCGACGAGACGACGGGGAAGGCGGTGGTCGTCGACCCGCGCCGGGACGTCTCCGAGTACCTGGCCGACGCCCGCGCCCGTGGGCTCACCGTGGTCGGCGTGATCAACACCCACTTCCACGCCGACTTCGTCGCCGGTCACCTGGAGATGGCGGACGCGACCGGCGCGTGGATCGGCTACGGCCGCCGCGCCGAGACCGAGTACCCGATCCGCAAGCTGGCCGAGGGCGAGCGGCTCTCGCTGGGCGACGTGACCCTGGAGATCATGGAGACCCCGGGCCACACCCCGGAGTCGATCAGCGTCCTGGTGTACGAGAAGGCCGATGACACCGTCCCGTACGGCGTCCTGACCGGCGACGCGCTCTTCATCGGCGACGTGGGCCGGCCCGACCTGCTCGCCTCGGTGGGCGTGACCGCCGAGGAACTGGGCGGGATGCTCCACGACAGCGTGCAGCGCAAGCTGATGGGGCTGCCGGACGAGGTCCGGGTCTTCCCCGCCCACGGCGCCGGATCGGCCTGCGGCAAGAACCTCTCCACGGAGAAGCAGTCGACCATCGGCGAGCAGCGTGCCACCAACTACGCCTGCGCCCCGATGAGCCGCGAGGAGTTCGTCGCACTGGTCACCGCCGGCCAGTCCTCCGCGCCCGGCTACTTCGCCTACGACGCGGAACTCAACCGCAAGGACCGCGTCCGCTACGACGCGACGGCGACGGCCAGGCCGCTGACGCTCGAGGAGTTCACCGGGCTGAGGGAGACGGGTGCGGTCGTCGTCGACGCCCGCGACCCGCAGGAGTTCGCCGCCGGGCACCTGGGCGGCGCGGTCAACGTACCCGCCGACGGCCGGTTCGCCGAACAGGCCGGCACCGTCCTGGACCCGGCCGACGAGCTCGTCGTCATGGCCGCGCAGAACCGCGAGGAGGAGGTCGTGACCCGCCTCGCCCGCATCGGCTTCGACCGGGTGGTGGGCTACCTGCGCAACCCCGAGGACGCCCTCAGGGTGATGGAGAGCGAGGTCGTCCCCGCCAGCCGCCTGACCGCCGCCCAGCTGAAGGCCGCCCTCACCGGAGACAACCCGCCCGTCGTCGTGGACGTCCGCACCTGCGGCGAGCGCGAGGCCAACGGCTTCATCCCCGAGGCCCTGCACATCCCTCTGAGCGAACTGACCGCGCGCACCGCCGAACTGCCCGCGGACCGGCCCCTGGTCCTGCACTGCGCGGGCGGCCACCGCTCGTCCATCGCGGCCAGCCTGCTGCGCAGCCGCGGCGTGCAGGACGTGTCGGACATCCTCGGCGGCTACGCGGCCTGGGCGCTCTCCAGGCAGTCGGCCGACACGGTCTGACCGCAGCACCCCGGCCCCTCGGGGCCTGCTCACCGGAGCCCGAGGCCGCGACCGGCCTCGGCACCCCACACGCCACGCGTACCCCCCGTACGCGGGACGACCTGAAACGGAATCCCATGAACAACACCCCCGCCCCTGCCCTCTCGATCGGCCCCGCCGTGCTCCATCGGCTCACCCAGGAAGGACGGGCGCCGCGCCTGCTGGACGTGCGCACGCCCGGCGAGTTCCGTACGGCGCACATCCCCGGCTCGTACAACGTGCCCCTGAACACGCTGCGCGAGCACCGTGCGGAGCTGCTGGACCACCTCGACGAGGATGTCGTGCTCGTCTGCCGCTCGGGCCAGCGTGCCGCCCAGGCCGAGAAGGCGCTGTCCGAGGCCGGTCTGCCGAACCTGCGGGTGCTGGAGGGCGGGATCGTCGCCTGGGAGACCGCCGGTGCGCCCCTCAACCGAGGGCCCGAGCGCTGGGACATGGAGCGTCAGGTCCGCCTCGTCGCCGGGTCGATCGTCCTGACCACCGGCCTCGTCGGGATCTTCGTCCCGGGCGCACACCTGATCGGTACCGCGGTCGGTGCCGGCCTGACGTACGCCGCGCTCAGCAACTCCTGCGCCATGGGCGTCCTGTTGTCGAAGCTCCCCTACAACCGCGGCCCGCGAGCTGACATCCGTACGGTGATCGCGGAGCTGCGGAGTACGCCGTGACCGCCCTGGTCCTGGCCGCTTCCCTGCTCGTCGGCGTCAGCCTCGGTGTGCTCGGCGGCGGCGGGTCGATCCTGACAGTGCCGATCCTGGTCTACCTGGCCGGGCAGGGCACCAAGGAGGCGATCGCCACCTCGCTGTTCGTGGTCGGGGTCACGAGCCTGGCCGCGCTGGTCCCCCACGCCCGGGCCCGCCGGATCCGCTGGCGGACCGGTCTGCTCTTCGGCGGGTTCAGCATGGTCGGCGCGTACGGCGGCGGACGTGTCGCGGAGTACATCCCGGGCACGGTACTCCTCGTCGCCTTCGCCCTGATGATGCTGGCCACCGCGGTCGCGATGCTCCGCAAGCCACGCGAGGGCCGGAGCAGGACGCGGCCCGCCCACCACGACCTGCCGGTGAAGCACATCGCGGTGGAGGGTCTGGTCGTCGGCGCGGTGACGGGCCTGGTGGGCTCCGGCGGCGGATTCCTCGTCGTCCCGGCCCTGGCCATACTCGGTGGGCTCCCGATGAGCATCGCGGTCGGCACCTCGCTCCTGGTCATCGCGATGAAGTCCTTCGCGGGCCTGGCCGGCCACCTCTCGGGCGTCGAGATCGACTGGCGCCTGGCTCTGACCGTGACGGCCGTCGCGGTGGTGGGCAGTCTGATCGGCGGCAGGGTGGCGGGCCGTATCCCCCAGGAGACGCTCCGCAAGGCCTTCGGCTGGTTCGTCGTGGTCATGGGCGTCTTCGTCCTCGCCCAGCAACTCGACACCGGCGTCTGGACCCACCCGGCCACCTGGGTGGGGCTCGGTACCGTGCTGGCCGCCGCGGTGACGGCCCGGGTACGGCGGACCTCCAAGGGCGGTGAACCTGATCCGGCCGTCACCGCGCAAGGACACGAGCACACCTCGGTGAAGTCCTGATTCATACCCCTTCGGGTATCTTTGTTCAGGGGGGGTGAAGGAGGAACTGTCATGCAGGTGGACGAAGAATCGGTCAGGCCTGTACTGAACCGTCTACGCCGGGCGCAGGGACAGCTGGCAGCAGTGATCACTGCGGTCGAGAGCGGCCGCGACTGCAAGGACGTCGTCACCCAACTGGCCGCCGTCTCCCGGGCCCTGGACCGGGCCGGGTTCAAGATCGTGGCGAGCGGGATGCGGCAGTGCCTCGCCGAAGGCTCCGACGCTCCGCCCATGACGCAGGAGGAACTGGAGAAGCTCTTCCTCGCCCTGGCCTGACAGGAAGGCCTGCGGAGAGGTGGTCAGCATTCCTCGGCAGGCTTGTCCGGCCCCTCCTCCCGCACGGTGCTTTCGCCGGGCGGGAGGAGGGGCCGTCAGCACGTCCGGGCTCCCGGTCGGGCCTCCGCCGGCGTGTGCCCCTCAGACGCGCGGAGGCTCCGGTCCGCGCCGCGGTGCCCCCGGCCCCTGTCTCCGGCCCCTGTCTCCGGCCGGCCAGGCGTGAGCGCCGGCCACCGGCCGGTGCGCCCGCCTCCGCACGCACCGTCGCCCGCCTCGATCGCTTCGCGTCCGAGGCGGTCCCGCTGCCGGGGGTACACGCCCGGCGCGGTGGTCGACCGGCCCGGTGCGGGGACGCGGCTCAGCAGATGGCGGCCTGCGGGTGCGTCGGGCTGAGGTAGTGGACGGCGCTCTGCGCGCAGTGTCCGTCGAGCAGTTCCTGCAGTTCGCCGACGGCGGCCTTGAGGAGGTGTCCGTCCGCAGTGGCGCGGAGTGTCTCGAGGACGAAGGCGACCTGGGTGGAGTCCTCGGTGACGCGGGTGCGGTGCGCGTCGCGGTGGTTCCAGTGCCGGGTGAGGACGTCGGTGCTGTCGGTGCAGATGATCTCGCCCGCCTTGGGGTGCTCGACGGCGTCGGGTTCCCCGAGGGGGGTGAAGGTCTCACCGCCGTCGGCGTAGCGGATGTCGACGTCCCCCGTGACCTGGCCGAGGTCGAAGGCGCCGACGGGCAGCCCGTGGCGGACGGAGACGACGTTGTAGGAGTCGACGGCGGGGCTGATACGCGGCAGGGTGCCCTTCTTCGTCAGACGGCGTCCCAGGGCGTCGACGCTGGGCCGGATGCGGCGGGGGTTGGTACCGAAGGAGCGGTAGGCGGTGTGCCACGCCTCGATGCGGGGGTCGGTCTCGTCCGCGGGCTGCCAGGTGCCGTCCGCGAGTTGCTGCTCCAGTTCCTGCTGCGCGGCGGTGGTGGCAGGCCAGGGCTCCCGGCCCCGCAGGCCGGTGGCGGTGAGGACGGCGATCAGGGTGTCGGGAAAGGCGTCCGCGACGGCGGCGTCGATGCGGAAGGTGGTCATCAGGGAGTCCGTTCCATGGTGGGTGCGGGCGGTGCGGCGAGCGGGGAGTCAGATGTCCAGATGCCTCCGGGCGGCGGTTACGCGGCCGGGTCGTGTGATGCCGTACCGCACAACAACCCGGCCGCCGGACTCCGGCGGCCGGGACGTACTCCTGATACATGCAGCAACTGACGCCCGATCATGCGGCGTGAGGACAGCGGGATGTGTTGTCGCATTATCCGGACCGCGTCACCCCGGTCAAGACCGGCAACCACGGTGGTGGCCGACGTGCGGCACGAGCGATTCCCGGGCACGGCGCCGCCCACCGGCACGGGAGGGGCCACGCCCCACCGCCGAGCGCTGTGCGCGCCTCGGCCGGATCACTACTGCCACGGCTGCTGCGTGCTCGCGGGGAACGGGGTACCCGAAGGGTGGGGTTCTTCTACTGCGTCAGCGTTGGTGTGCGCCGGTTTCTCTCGGCCCGCACTTCGATCAGGGACACCGCGATCGCGGCCAGGAGCAGGGGGAAGGCGACCGCGTTCGCGACCTGGGGGATGTCGGCGGCTCGCAGCAGGCTTGCTGCGATGGACAGCACAAGAAGGCTGATGGGGAGGAACCTGCGCCACGCGGGCAGGCCGCGCATTCCGGCGACGCGCACCGAGTACCACAGGGTGAAGCCGAGTATGCAGATTCCGATGATGGCGATGACGAACAGCATGAGTGTCTCCCGTGCGGGGGTTGATGCATCGTGACCAGACGCAGCGCCTTGCCCGTGCCGACAGCGTCTGAGCGGCAAGGCCGGACTCGGTCTCTCAGTCCGGTCACCTGCCACGCAACGACTCTGAGTCGATCAATCCCAGATGCCCGAGTTCAACGGAGCGTAGTCAGCACCATGTCAGCACGGGACAGGTGAGGACGGATGATGACGTGGGATTTTAGTCAGCACCAAACCAGCACGGGAGTCAGCACGGCACCGTCAAATCGTGCTGAACTACGCGTCCCGGACGGCACTCGTTTCGACCACCACCGATGCCCTGAGACGCCTTTCCACGAGCCGGCATGGTGGCCGCACGCACACCCGGCCCTCCAACTATGTTGTCCCGCCACATGTGCGCCTGACCTGCGGATTCCTACGGTGTGGCGACACGCAACCGTCCCCGTTACACCCCAGGAAGTGGTGCCGATGTCGTCGCCCGCAGCCGCTCCACCAGCCCCGAACAACCTCAAGCGCATCGTCGCCGCGTCCCTCATCGGCACCACCGTCGAGTGGTACGACTTCTTCCTCTACGGATCGGCCGCCGCGCTGGTCTTCAACAAGTTGTTCTTCCCCGACTCCGACCCGCTCGTCGGCACCCTCCTCTCCTTCCTCACCTACGCGGTCGGCTTCGCCGCCCGCCCCCTCGGAGCCCTGGTGTTCGGGCATTACGGGGACCGGCTCGGGCGCAAGAAGCTGCTGGTGCTCAGCCTGCTGATGATGGGCGGCGCGACGTTCGCCATCGGGCTCCTGCCGACGCACGCCACCGTCGGCTCCGCCGCCCCCGTCCTGCTCACCGTCCTGCGACTGGTTCAGGGGTTCGCCCTCGGGGGCGAGTGGGGCGGCGCCGTGCTGCTGGTGTCCGAACACGGGGACGCCCGGCGGCGCGGGTTCTGGGCGTCGTGGCCTCAGACGGGCGCGCCCGCCGGTCAGTTGCTCGCCACCGGGGTGCTCTCCGCCCTCACCGCGCTCATGTCCGAGTCCGCCTTCGAGTCGTGGGGCTGGCGCATCCCCTTCCTGCTCTCCGGGGTGCTGGTGATCCTCGGCCTGTGGATCCGTCTCTCCGTCGATGAATCACCTGTCTTCAAGGCCGCGCTGGCCCAGGCCGCGCAGCGCAAGGCCGACGCCGCGCCCGCCGAGAAGATGCCGCTGGTGGCCGTGCTGCGGCACCACTGGCGTGATGTGCTGATCGCCATGGGCGCGCGCATGGCCGAGAACATCAGCTACTACGTGATCACCGCGTTCATCCTCGTGTACGCGACGACAGCCGCCGATCTGAGCAAGCAGACGGCGCTCAACGCCGTACTCGTCGCCTCCGCCGTGCACTTCGCCGTGATCCCGCTGTGGGGCGCGCTGTCCGACCGGGTGGGGCGCCGGCCCGTCTATCTGATCGGGGCGGTCGGCGTGGGGCTGTGGATGTTCCCGTTCTTCGCGCTGATCGACAGCCGGAGTTTCGGCAGCCTGCTGCTCGCCGTCACCGTGGGGCTGGTCTTCCACGGCGCGATGTACGCACCGCAGGCGGCGTTCTTCGCGGAGATGTTCGCGACGCGGATGCGCTACTCGGGCGCGTCGATCGGCGCCCAGTTCTCTTCGGTCGCGGCCGGGGCCCCGGCACCCCTCATCGCCACCGCGCTCCTCGCCGAGTTCGACAGTTCGACGCCGATCGCGCTGTACGTGATCGCGGCCGCGCTGATCACCGTCCTGGCGATCGTGTGCGCCAAGGAGACCAGGAACCGGGACCTCGAGGACCTGGAGGCAGGCACCGGAGCGCCCGCGGATTCCGGGGACCGGACGGCGCTGCCCACCGACGCGCGCCCGGTCTGACACCGGACGCCGACAACCGACGGGCCTGCGTCCGCCGTACGGGCGGAGGCAGGCCCGTCGCTCACCCGCGGGGCGTCGGCTCGAACCAGGTGGGCCCGTCGGTGAGTGACTGCTTGATCCGGAACAGTGAGAACTCGCTGAGCGGCGGCAGCGCGTCGACGGAGAACCACGCGACCTCCAGCGACTCGTCGTCGTTCACCCGCGCCTCGCCGCCGGTCGCCCGGCAGCGGAAGGTGACGTCAAGGTACTGGCACCGGTCCCCGTTGGCGTACTGCACCGGCTTCAGGGCCTGGGTGAGCACGACCCGCTCGGCGACGCAGCGCACGGCCGTCTCCTCGTACACCTCTCGCTCCGCCGTCGCCGCGGGTTCCTCCCCGGGCTCGGAGATGCCGCCGATCACCGACCACTTGCCGGTGTCGGACCGGCGGCCGAGGAGGACCCGCCCTTCGTCGTCGAACACGACCGCGGTGACGCCCGGCAGCAGGAGCAGCTGATGTCCGGCGGTCGCGCGGATGGCGCGGATGAAGTCGGGAGTAGCCATGCGACGAGCCTACGTGGCCGCCGGGACCTCACGCGGCCCTGTCCGCCGGTCCTTCCCGGCGCGCACCGCCCGGGCGGCCGCCCGGCCGAGCCCGGCGACGGCGACCAGCGCGAGGAGTCCCTCGGGAAGCGCCCCCATCCGGGTGGCGGGCGTGAGCGAGGAACGCAGCGGCACCTCGTCGACCAGGGCGTCCGGGGTGAACATCCTGGTCTTCCGCACGATCGTGCCGTCCGGCCGGATGACCGCGCTCACTCCGCTGGTGACGGGCACGACGACGGAGCGCCCGTGTTCGACCGCCCGGACCTGGGACATCGCGAGCTGCTGGTAGGTCATCTCGCTGCGCCCGAAGGTCGCGTTGTTGCTCGGTACGGCGATCAGCCGGCCGCCGTGCTCGACGGTGTCCCGTACGGCGTCGTCGAACGCCGCCTCGTAACAGGTGACGAAGCCGACCTTCGTGCCCGCGAGATCGAACACGCCGACCTTGCTCCCGGATCCGAAGTCCCGCTGGACCCGGTCGACGTCCTTGCTGAAGAGGCGTACGAACGACCGCATCGGCATGTACTCGCCGAACGGCTGGATGTGCCGCTTGTCGTAGGTGTCGACGGGGCCGTTCTCGGGGTCCCACTGGATCAGGGTGTTGCGGAGGGGCCCGGTGTCGGGCGTCAGGACGGCGCCGACCACGGTGGGGACGCCGATGGCGCGGACGGCCCGGTCGATCGCCTCGCGGGCGTCGGGATTGCGGTACGGATCGAGGTCGGAGGAGTTCTCGGGCCACAGGACGAAGTCGGGCCGGGGCACCTTGCCCGCCTCGACGTCCTGGGCGAGCTGTTCCGTACGGCCGGCGTGGTTGTCCAGTACGGCCCGGCGCTGGGAGTTGAAGTCGAGCCCCAGGCGCGGCACGTTGCCCTGGATCGCGGCCACGGTGGCGGTGCCGTCCTCGGCCGAGTCGTCGACGAGCGGGAGGGTGGCGAGCGCGGCGGCGACGGGGGCGGCGACGGTGACGACGGCCACCACGGCAGCGGTGCGTACGACGGTGCCGTCGGCCCGGTACGCGCGGATCTGGCGCAGGACGGCGAGGAGACCGAAGCCGCACAGCACCACGGCGAAGGAGAGCAGGGGCGTGCCGCCGAGCGCGGCGACGGGCAGGAACGGGCTCTCGGCCTGGCCGAAGGCGATCTTGCCCCAGGGGAAGCCGCCGAACGGGACACGGGCGCGGACCGCTTCGTCCAGGGTCCAGACGGCGGCGGCCCAGACGGGCCAGTACGCGAGGCGGGACACCGCGGCGATCCCGACGCAGCCCACGGCGACGAACAGGGCCTCGGCGAAGGCGAGCGCGAGCCACGGGACCGGGCCGACCTCCTCCCCCGTCCAGTGGAGCAGCGGGAGCATGAACCCGAGGCCCGCGAGGAGGCCGAGGCCCAGCGCGGCCCGCAGTCCCCGGGCGGACAGGACCCAGCCCAGCAGGGCGAAGCCGGGCAGGACCAGCCACCACAGGGGGCGGGGCGGGAAGCTCGCGTAGAGCAGCACGCCGGACAGGACGGCCGCGGCCGGCCGGACGAACCGCTGCCACGGCTTGCTGCCGCGCGGCGCGGGGGCGGACGACGGCTCGACGGTGGTGATGGTGGCGCTCACCTGCCGGAGTCTACGGCGGCCGGCTGTGTGGGTGGCAGCCGCTCCGTCGCGGGCCGTGCCCGGCGGGCCGCCGTTCAGGCGCCGGCTCCGCCGGTGGACTTCCGGGTGGCGGCCGGCAGGTGCAGCCGGTCGCGGATGAACCGCACGGCAGCCTCGGCGTCGTCGACCGTCACGGTGAAGGTCCGGCCGTCCCCCAGCCTCAGCACGAGGGCCTCTCCCCGGCGTACGACGACCGCGGTGCCCTGCTCGGGACGCCAGCGGTACCCCCAGCCGCCCCACTGGCGCGGGGTGACCCTGGGAACGAAATCCGCGCCCACGACATGGGTGAGCAGGATCCGGCGCCGGGGCAGCCCCACGTGGCCGCAGCGCACCTCCAGGGCGTCGCCGTCGACCTTGACCGCCACATGGACGAAGGCGAGGGTGCCGAAGAGGATCAGGAGCCCGGCGGCGAGACAGCCGATGACGGCCATGAGCAGCGGGGCGATCCCCGTGGTCCACGCCGACTCGACGGCGAGCGTGACACCGAGCGCCAGGCAGCCCGCCCCCGCGGCGGCGAGCAGCCACTGGAAGCGGTTGGTGGCCCGGCCCGTCCAGACCGTGGGCGGGGCCTGGCTCGAACCGTGCCGTGCGTTACCGGGGTGGTCCTCCATGCCCAGCAGCGTACCCACGTTCGCGGCTCGCGGCGGGGTGTCCGGGGGCGCACCGGATCGCCGGGGCGGGCCGGTGCGCCGGACTGACGGCCTTCAGGAGGAGGCCTTCGGCGTAGGTCAGAGCGGCTTCCGGCAGGACGGTGGCCTGCCCGCCGTGGAGGACGGCGAGACTGCCGCCGGGTTGGGCCGACGGAGCGGGTACGGCACCGATGCGGCGCAGCGCCTGAGCGGCGACCGCCTCGGCGGAGCCGTACAGGAGGACCGGCGCGCGGCCGGGCCGCCGTACGGCGGCCCGGATCCGTTCGGCGACCAGTTCGTAGTGGGTGCAGCCGAGGACGATGTGCTCCACGTCGTGCGGGGTCAGGGCGGCGGCTGCGGCGACGGCACGGTCGATCGCCGCTTCGTCGGCGTGCTCCACGGCGTCGGCGAGCCCGGGGCAGGGCACCTCGGTCACGCCCACGGAGCCGGCGAAGTCGCGGATCAGCCCCCGCTGGTAGGGACTCCCCGTGGTGGCCGGGGTCGCCCAGATGGCGAGGGGACCGCCGCCCGCGGCGGCGGGCTTGATCGCGGGGACCGTGCCGATGACCGGCAGGTCCGGCTCCAGCTCGGCCCGCAGGGCGGGCAGGGCGTGGACGGAGGCGGTGTTGCACGCGACGATCAGGGCCTGCGGGCGGTGGTCCGCGGCGGCGCGGGCCACGGCGAGGGCGCGGTGGGTCAGGTCCTCGGGCGTACGCGGACCCCAGGGCATCGACCCCGGGTCGGACGACAGCACCAGATCGGCGTCGGGCCGCAGGCGGCGTACGGCGGCCGCGGCCGCCAGGAGGCCGATTCCCGAGTCCATGAGTGCGATCTTCACCCGGTCACCATAGTCGACCACCCTTGCGCTCCCGCCGCAGTGGTGCAGACTTCGGCGGATGAGCGACGTTGCCTGGATCGCCGTGGGTTCGCTGGTCGTGTGGGTGTGGCTGCTGCTGGGGCAGGGGTTCTTCTGGCGGACCGACCAGCGGCTGCCGCGCCGTGCCGACCCGGTGCGCTGGCCGTCGGTGGCCGTGATCGTGCCCGCTCGGGATGAGGCCGAGGTGCTGCCGGTGAGCCTTCCGTCGCTGCTCGCCCAGGACTACCCGGGGAAGGCGGAGATCGTCCTCGTCGACGACTGCAGCACCGACGGCACCGGGGACCTCGCCCGCGCGATGTCCGTACGGCTCGGAGGGCTGCCGCTGACCGTGGTGACGCCGGGAGCGCCCGAACCCGGCTGGACGGGCAAACTCTGGGCCCTGCGGCACGGCATCGCGCTGGCCCGGCGGCGGAAGCCCGAGTTCCTGCTGCTGACGGACGCCGACATCGCCCATGAGCCGGACAGTCTGCGGGAGCTGGTGGCAGCGGCCGGGAGCCCCGGAGCAGGAGGCTTCGACCTGGTGTCGCAGATGGCGCGGCTGAGGGTGACGAGCACCTGGGAGCGGCTGGTCGTGCCGGCCTTCGTCTACTTCTTCGCCCAGTTGTACCCGTTCCGCCGGGTCAACAGCGCGAGGTCCCGGACGGCTGCGGCGGCGGGCGGCTGCGTCCTCCTGCGGGCCGGGGCGGCCGAGCGCGCGCGGATCCCCGAGTCCATCCGGCAGGCGGTGATCGACGACGTGTCACTGGCGCGCGAGGTGCGGCGCGGCGGCGGGCGGATCTGGCTGGGACTCGCGGACCGTGTGGACAGTGTCCGGCCCTATCCCGGGCTGGGCGACCTGTGGCGGATGATCTCGCGCAGTGCGTACACCCAGTTGCGGCACAGTCCCGGGCTGCTGGCGGGCACGGTCCTGGGACTGGTCCTGGTCTACGTGGTGCCGCCCGTCACCCTGGTCACCGGGCTGCTGACGGGGGACGCGCCCGCGGCGTGGGCGGGCGGGGCGGCGTGGGCGGTGATGGCGGGGACGTACATGCCGATGCTCGGGTACTACCGGCAGTCGCTCTGGCTGGCGCCGCTGCTGCCGTTCACCGCGGTGCTCTACCTCCTGATGACGGTGGATTCCGCCGTCCGGCACCACCGGGGGCGCGGGGCGGCCTGGAAGGGGCGTACGTACGCCCGTCCCGAGGCAGCGCCGGAGCCCTGAGGCGGACGGAAGGCGGGGTCACTTGCGGCCGGGAGTCCAGTTCATGCCCCAGCCGTAGGCGGTGTCGACGGTGCGCTGAGGGCTCACTCCGCGCTGGGGGACGAGGTAACGGGCCTCGCGCTGCACGGTGAGGTCGTGGCCGTCGTTGGTGATCAGCGCGAGTGCGCAGACGGTGGAGGGCACCGTGCACTCGTCGAGCGAGAAGTCGATCGCCGCGCCGTTCTGCGGTTGCAGCGTCACGGAGGCGTGCAGGTCGGCGAAACTCCGGGCGCCTTCGTAGATGGTCACGAAGATCAGGACGCGGCGCAGCCGGTCCTGGTGGTCGAGGTTGACCGTGAGGTTCTCGCCCGTGGTGAGAGCGCCGGTGCGGTCGTCCCCGTCGAGGTGGATGTAGGGGGGCCGGCTGAGCGAGCCGAAGGCGTTCCCCAGGGCCTGCACCACCCCCTTGCTCCCGTCGGTGAGTTCGTAGAGAGCGCAGAGATCGAGGTCGAGGTCGGCGTGCATGGCGACGGCCCGGCCGAGTTTCGCGCCCCAGCCCTTGAACTGCTTGCGCACCTCCCAGTTGAGATTGACGCGCAACGCTCCGGACGTGCCGCCCTGTTTCGTCAGCGAGACGGAAGGGGTCTCCTTCGTGAGAGTGACCTTGGTCAGCCTCACCGGTGGGGCGGCGGGGGGAGCCGTCGGGGGTGCGGGGTGGGACGCCGGGGCCGGGCGCTGCGGGGCCGGTTGCCTCGGCGCAGGCTGCCGGGGCGGTCGCTGGGGTTCGTCGACGGAGATGCCGAAGTCCGTGGCCAGGCCTTCGAGCCCGGTGTCGTATCCCTGCCCCACGGCCCGGAACTTCCAGGCGCCCTGACGCAGGTACAGCTCGCCGAGGATGAAGGCGGTCTCGACCGTGGCGTCCGTGCTCTCGAAGCGCGCGATCTCCGAGCCGTCCGCCGTGTCCACGATCCGCACGTACAGGCCGGCGACCCGGCCGAAGGCGCCGCCGTCCGCCGAGGCGGCGACGACGACACGGTCGATCACGGGTTCCATGCGGGAGAAGTCGACGGTGAGGGTGTCCGTCACCCTGTCCGCAGCGGACCGCTTACCTTCGTGGCGCACCGCTCCGGACGAGTGGGCCGGCTGGTTGTAGAAGACGAAGTCCGCGTCGTCGCGTACCTTGCCCGAGACGAGAAGGAGCGCGGAGGCGTCCACGTCCGGGGCACCCGGAGCAGCGTGCCAGCCCAGTTCGACCCGGACGGCCCGAGCCGGTACCGGGACGTTGGTGCCCTTGTGCATGATCATGATCGCCCCCATCTCGAGTCCGGCTTCCCGGAGAGTCTCCCGCCACGCGTGTGACCTGGTTCCAGCGGCTCACGGTCAGGAGTGCGGCGGCCGGCACCGGGCGGCCGATGAGACTCGCGCACTCGCTCCTCACTCGATCATAGGGGCGGTCGGTGCCCGTTCTCCGGAGGTCGCGCGCGCTCTCCGTGCCGGTCCGCAGTGCGGTGCCGTCGCACCGGACGCGACGCGTCGACCGCCCCGAGGGCGCCGGTACTCGTGCCTGTCCGTCGACGGCCGGACGACGGCCGGGGGTGTCCGCCGGTTCCCCGGGCGTGCCCGCGCCGTGGCCGGCCGTCGGCGTCCGGACGACGACGAGGACGGTCGGCCGTCGGCGGCACCGGAAGTGGCGGGGTTACCGGCCGTGCAGCCAGATCCGCAGCGGGCCGACCGGCTCGAAGCCGTGCCGGACGGCTGCCGCCAGGTCCTCTCCCTGTTCGTAGCCGACCACCGGCAGGGCGGGGAACAGCGTGTGCAGCGCGTCCAGTACGACCGGCCAGGCCACGTCGGGGTCGCCGCCCCGCGCGAAGACGTTCGAGACGCCGACCACCCGGCGGCTGCGGCTCGCCACCGCGCCGGCGGCCACTCGGCCGTCGGCGGTGTGTCCGGCGAGCACGAACGTGGCCGGGTCGTCGAGCAGTTCGGGCCGGAAGAGGTCCGCGTTCCCCTCCCCGTCGTCCCAGGCGAGCGCCCAGGCGCGCAGTGTGTCCGGGTCGTCCGCGACCGTCCAGTGGAGCTTGGGCGGCGCCGAGGGTGCACGTGGCGGCCGGTGGATCCACTGTGCCTCGAAGAGGAGGTGGAAACCGGCCGCCCTCAGGTCGAGATCGGCGAAGCTGTCCTTGACCGAGGCGCCGGGCCGGGTGGTGTCGATGCGGGCCGCCAACGCCGTCCCGTCGGCGCCCGGCACGAGCGTCACCGCGTCGGGGTGGAAGAGCGGCGTGCGCGAAGGAGCCGCCCAGATCTGGGGCCCGAACGCGCCCTCCACGCCGTGCGACCGGCTCATCGCCGCGCACCACTCGGCGTTGTTGTGGGCGGCGGCCTGCACCATGAACTGCTCTGGATCTGTCACGAGTCCGGATCATGACGGCCCGGGCCGGGCCGGTCGAGTGCTTTTCCGTCCTCGCCGCCGGGTGCGGTCGGGCCGCGTACCTCCGGGCGTCCGTGGCACTTCCTGCCGGAGGCGGCGTGACAGGGACGTCGCCGGCGCCGACGGGGCGGGGACCGGTCAACAAGGTCTTTTGCGCGGGCTGTTCGGGGGCAGGGCGCGTGGCCGCCGGGAGGCGTCGGTGTCGACCGGTGGCTCAGGTGATCAGGCTCACGTCTTCCCGCGCGGGCCACTGCACCGATAGGGCAGGCCGGTCCCGGCCGGTCCGGACTCCACCACGTCCGCCGGGTCCTCTTCCGGGCGCCGCGTTCACCGTGGGGGCCTACGGGCTCCGCCCGTCCCCGCCCGGCCCCCTCTCCGGTGCGGCCGTACTCTCTCGTGCCGCTTGCACGAGCCGCTTTCCGTGGAGGGACGGCAGTGCCTGTCCGAAACCTCCGGGCGGGCGGGCCGGTTCGGTGCGTCCGGAGCCTGTTCATGGAACTCCCGGCGCCCCCGAAACGTTTTGCGACCCCCGCAATGGCATGGCGGGCCCTCGGCAGAAAGAAGGGGAGTGATCGTCCAGCGGCCGGCCGGGAGTGGCGGCGTAAGGGGAGGCCGCTTTCCCGAAACACGGTGGATACTTCCCGGAAACAGGTGCACGGCACCGCCCGCCGGCCATGGGTGATCGTATGCGCCGGGGCGTGGCGACCGGGCCGCCCGGCGGGGCGCCCGGGGCGGCAAGTAGCCGTGACACGAGGTGTTCTCGTGAAGATCCTGCGGCCTGTGGTCGCCCGCGCCCGGCGGCGAAGCTGTCCCCTACAGCGGGTGACACGTGAATGTGGCCCTTTGTAGCCTCTCCGCCACTTCCCGTCAGCCGAGGACAGCCGTCGACGGAAAAGCCAGCCGTTGTTAACAGGGGCTTTAACCGTGTTTCTGGAGGTCGGACAGACAGAACCAGCATAAAACGGATAACCCCAAAACTGGGACTCCCCAATCAGCACATCGTGGGCTTAACTTATGTGTCATGACCTCCCCCCGCTCCACCTACGGCGGCGGCTACTACGCCGCGCCGTCGTTCCCCGACACCCCGATCTACGACTCCCTGGTCGCCGAGCGGGGTACCCCTCAGATCGCACCGATCCGAGTCCCCGCCGCCTACGACACCGGCAACAGCTACCTGCCGGCCCTGCCGTCGGCGCTCCCGGCACTGCCCGCCGCCCCGTCCCAGCCCACCGGGTCCTACGGCTACCCGCAGCAGACGGCGCAGCCGCAGTACCAGAACGCGGGGATGCAGCAGGCACCGATGATGCAGCCCGCACAGCTGCAGCACGCACCGGCGCCGTACATCCCGCAGCAGCCCGCCGCGCCCCGCGGTTACCAGCCGCAGCCCCAGCAGCCGCGGCCCGGCACGGGGTACGAGGCGATGCGTCCCGCCGCGCCGAGGCCCGCCCCGGCGCCCTCCGCCTACGAGGACCCGTACAACCGCCCGTACCAGGGCCGGGGGTACTGAGCGGGCACGACGGCCCGTCACCGGAGGTGACTGGCACAATGGGCGCATGATCTCTCCCGTGGTCAGGGACGTCTGCGTCCACCCGGTGAAGGCGCTGGCGGCGTGCGCGGTCGACGAGGCCGCCGTCGAGCCATGGGGACTCGGCGGTGACCGGCGGTGGATGCTGATCGACCGCGACGGCACGGCGGTGACGCAACGTCAGGAGCCGCGGCTGGCCCTGTTGTCGGCCCGGCCGCTGCCGGGCGGCGGAGTCACGTTGTCGGCGCCCGGCAGCGCGTCGCTGGTGGTGGACGTGCCCGATCCGGTCCGCACGGTGGTCACGGAGCTGTTCAGGAGCAAGGTCGAGGTCGTGGAGGCCGCCGAGGCCGCGCACGCCTGGTTCGGCGCCCGTCTGGGGGCAGAGGTCCGGCTGGTCCATCTCGACGCGCCGGCCCGTCGCAGGCCCATCGATCCGGCCTTCGCGCGCCCGGGCGAAACCGTCTCGCTCGCCGACGGTTTCCCCCTGCTGCTCACCACGCGCGCATCGCTGGACGCCCTGAACGAGCTGGTGGCGCAGGGCGATCACCCGGCGGAGGGCCCGCTTCCGATGAACCGCTTCCGGCCGAACGTGGTCGTGGACGGCACGGCGCCGTGGGCCGAGGACACGTGGCGGCGGATCGCCATCGGGGAGGTCGTGTTCCGCGTGGTGAAGCCGTGCGGTCGCTGTGTCGTCACCACGACCGACCAGCGGACGGCGGAGCGGGGCAGGGAACCCCTGCGTACGCTCGCCCGTCACCGGCGGTCGGGCCAGGGCCCGCTGTTCGGTCAGAACCTCGTTCCCGACACCACGGGCGTGATCCGGGTGGGGGACGCGGTGCGCGTCCTGGACTGACGGCCGCGTCCGCACACGACACCGGCACGTACGACACCGGCACCTGCACACCGGCGCGGGCACGGGCACGGGCACCCACGGCAGCCCCTGCGAAGCCGGGCCGGTGCGCCACCCGCCCCGGGAACCGGCGGGCGGGGGCGGGGCGTTGGAGTGCGTGAGGGTTCCGGCCTCGTGAGGTTGCTCTCTCCTCACCGCTCACGCGGGCACGCCGGAGCCGAACCGGGTCATGACGGATACGGAAGGGGGCGCGTGGCCGTGCGAGCGCTTCTGGGGATCCGGCGGTGGCGGCACAATCCCCTGTGCAGGCCCACCGACCGCCACGAGGCATGGGCGGCGCTGGCCGCTCTGCTCCTGATGGTTCTGGGGGCGCCCGCTCTCGGGTTGCTCTGCGGATCGTTCGCCGACGGCGCCCTCCAGCAGGCGGCACGCGCGCAGCGCGCACACCGCCACCTCACCACGGCCGTCGTGCTGCGCGAGCCCTCCGGGGCGTCGCGCTTCACCCAGGACCAGGAGTCCGCCGTCGCGGGAGACGTCACGCACACCTCCCTGACGGCCGCCTGGAAGGCCCCGGACGGTTCCGGCCGTACGGGCAGGGTCTCGACGGCCTCCCGGGCCACCGCGCCCGGCGACCGGATACGGATCTGGACCGACGACCGGGGCCGCCCCGCGCTGCGCCCCATGGACGCGTCCACCGCCCGCACCCACGCGGTGCTGGCGGGCATCGGCGTCACGCTGCTCGCCGCCGGTCTGGTGGAAACGGCCCGCAGACTGACCGTCCGGCGCATGACGCGGCTGCGGTACGTCCGGCTCGACAGGGCGTGGGCCGCGGCGGGGCCCGACTGGGGCAGGACGGGGACGGGCGGCTGACACCGGGGTAGGCGGCGGACGTATCCCCGGCATCATCCTCACGAACCGTCCGAAGCGGACGCGACGACGGCCGCCCCGTCAACCCTCGTCCCTCACGCGCGCTACGGTGGACCGGCCCGCCCGACTCCTCGGCAGGCGGACCCGGAACCGGCGGCACACGGCGGCATCGGCATGCGGGCGGGCACGAGGCAGCGCACACGGCACGAGGCGGGGGCACATCAGCACCATGGCACAGGGCACGGTCCAGGTGACGCACACCGGCACATCGCGATGGCGGCGCCGCACGGGCGAATACGCTTCCCTCACCGCAGCCCTGGAGGCCGCGGCGGACGGTGACGTCCTGACCGTCGCGCCCGGCACCTACCGGGAGAACCTCGTCCTCCACCGCGCGGTGACCCTGCGCGGTCCCGAGGGGTCCGTCGGTTCGGTGCGGATCGCACCGGTCGACGGTGTACCCCTGACCGTCCGGGCCTCCGCCGTCGTCCAGGACCTCCACCTGGAGGGCCAGGACTCCGCGGCACCGGCCCTCCTCGTCGAGGACGGCGCTCCCGAGCTGTCGGACCTGCGCATCGTGACGAGGTCGGCCGTGGGCGTGGAGGTACGGGGCGCCGCCCGGCCCACCGTGCGCCGCTGCACCGTGGACAATCCGGCCGGCGTGGGTATCGCCGTACTCGACGGCGCCGGGGGCGTGTTCGAGGAGTGCGAGATCGTCTCGGCCGGGCAGTCGGGCGTCTCCGTACGCGACGGCGCCCACCCGAGGCTGGAGCGGTGCCGCGTGCACCACGCGTCCGGAGCGGGCCTGAGCGTGACCGGGGAGGGCAGCGGCCTGGAGGCCGTCGGCTGCGAGATCTACGAGATCAAGGGCAGCGGGGTGCAGGTCACCGCCCGCGGCGCCGCGCACCTCACCGAGTGCACGGTGCACCGCACGTCCGCGGACGGGATCACGCTGGACACCGACGCGGTCCTCACCCTCGCCGACTGCGACATCCACGACATCCCGGAGAACGCGGTCGATCTGCGGTCGCGTTCCGTCCTCACCCTGACCCGTTCCACCGTCCGCAGGTTCGGCCGCAACGGCCTCTCGGTGTGGGACCCGGGCACCCGGGTCGACGCCAACCAGTGCGAGATACACGACAGTACGGGCGACTACCCGGCGGTCTGGGTCAGCGACGGCGCCACGGTGATACTCGACTCCTGCCGCGTCCACGACGTCCCGGACGCCCTCTTCGTCCTCGACCGCGGCTCGCGCGCCGACGTCGTGGACAGCGACCTCTCCCAGATCCGCAACACCGCCGTCTCCGTGAGCGACGGGGCCACCGCCCAGCTCGACGACTGCCGGATCCGCGAGGCGTCCACCGGGGCGTGGTTCCGGGACCACGGAAGCGGCGGCACCCTGAACAACTGCACCATCGACGCCGCGCAGACCGGCGTCATCGTCACCAAGGGCGCCGATCCGACCATCGAACGGTGCACGGTCACCTCACCGGCCGAAGCCGGTTTCTACGTCTCCGCCGAGGGCCGGGGAACGTTCCACAGCTGCCGTGTCACGGGCAGCGAAGGCTACGGCTTCCATGTGATGGACGGCTGCCGCTCCACCCTCACCCGCTGCCGCACCGAGCGATGCGCCCGCGGTGGCTACGAGTTCGCCGACGGCACCACGCTGCACGGTGAGGGACACCCCGGCGGTCCGGTGGTGGAGGAGTGCACGAGCGACGAGAGCGGGCTGCGCACCGCTCCCCCGGCCCCCGCCGTCCTGACGGCGACGCAGACCGCACCCGGTCTGCTGGGCTCGATGCCGGAACAGCGGACCACCACCCCGGCCCCCGTCCCCGCCCCTGCGACCGAACCGGTGCGCGATTCCAGTGCCGTACTCGGCGAACTGGACGCGCTGGTCGGCCTGGACAGCGTCAAGCGCGAGGTCCGGGCGCTGACCGACATGATCGAGGTCGGCCGGCGCCGCCGGCTGGCGGGGCTGAAGGCGGCCTCGGTGCGCCGGCACCTCGTCTTCACCGGATCGCCCGGCACCGGCAAGACCACGGTGGCCCGGCTGTACGGCGAGATCCTGGCCTCGCTCGGGGTGCTGGAGCACGGCCATCTCGTGGAGGTCTCCCGGGTCGACCTGGTCGGTGAGCACATCGGTTCCACAGCCATCCGGACCCAGGAGGCGTTCGACCGGGCGCGCGGCGGGGTGCTGTTCGTCGACGAGGCGTACGCGCTGTCGCCCGAGGACTCCGGACGTGATTTCGGCCGTGAGGCCATCGACACGCTGGTCAAGCTGATGGAGGACCACCGGGACGCGGTGGTGGTGATCGTGGCCGGGTACACGCACGAGATGGAGCGCTTCCTCACCGTCAACCCCGGTGTCGCCTCCCGTTTCTCACGCACGATCACGTTCAGCGACTACCTGCCCGAGGAACTGCTGCGGATCGTCGAGCAGCAGTCCCAGGAGCACGAGTACCGTCTGGCGGAGGGGACGGGGGAAGCGCTGCTCACGTACTTCACCGCGCTTCCCAAGGGCCCGGCCTTCGGCAACGGCCGGACGGCCCGGCAGACCTTCGAGTCGATGGTCGAGCGGCACGCGGGCCGGGTCGCCCAGCTTCCGGAGCCGAGCACGGACGACCTCACCATGCTCTATCCGGAGGACCTCCCCGGGTTCTCCTGAGACTCCTCTCCGGGCAGCCGGGCCGCCTCCCCGGCCTGTCCGGCGCCGGCACCCGCCTGCTGCGGCAGCACGGGCGGCCCGAGGCGTTCCAGGAGAGCGGCGCGCTCCACGGCGAACACGGGGTCCGCCTGGTAGTCCGAGTGCCCCAGCACCGGTTCCGGCAGGGGGTGTTCGGGGGTGCGGCCGTAGACCAGCGGGTCCTTCAGCGGGCCCCGGTCCACCTCCGGTCCCTGGCCCTCGTCGATCAGGACCGGGCCGCCGATCGGGTCCGTCGCGCGCCACAGGTTGCGCCAGCAGTGCACGGAACGGTGCAGCCCGTCCAAGGGAACCGGCCCGAAGTAGGCGGGGAACCAGCGCCCGTACAGCCGCTCGATGGGCGAGCCGTAGGTGAGGAGCGCGACGCGTCGGCGTGCCGTGGCGGGCAGCTGCCAGACCGCGGCGGCGGCGAGCACACTGCCCTGTGAGTGACCGGAGATGACGAGCCTGCCGCGGGTGCGGGCCGTCCAGGCGCACATCCGGGACGAGAGGTCGGGAACGGCGCGCTCGGCGTAGCAGGGAGGTGCGAAGGGATGTGCGGCGCGCGGCCAGAACGTGCCCACGTCCCAGAGGATGCCGATGGTACGGCGGGCGGAGACGTCACGGTAGGCCCTGCGCCCCCAGGTGACGAACAGTATGAAACCGAAGCCGATCATCCACGACCCGGTCGATTGCGCGGCGTCGGCGAGCGATTCGACGAGCGGTCCCGCACCCTCCATCGCCAGACCGGGCACCTGGCCGCTGAGCCATGAGCCGGCCACGGCCACGGCACCGAGCAGCAGGGTGGCACCGGAGAGCAGGCCCACGATCCTGGGCGCGGAGTCGGTGAGCGCGGCCGTGGCCCTGATGCGGGCGATGTGCCGGGTACGGGCCTGGTCGGGGTGTTTCTCGCCGTACTCCGCCTCGATGCGGGGGCCCAGCCGGCGGGCGCGCCGCGCGGTGCGCACCGCGAGCCAGGTGACGGGGACGAGCAGGAGCAGCAGGAGGAGGGGGATGACGGACGCCTGCCAGCTGAGGAGTACGGGCGGGCCGGGTATGGCGGAGCCGCTGCCCATGCCGGGGGTGCCGGGACCGTCGAGCCAGTCGGCGACGCGCTGGGCGATCCCGCCGGTCATCACCCCGCCGAGGGCGCAGGCGAGCATCGCGACCGCGGGTCCGCCGAGGCCGTGGAGGGTGGTGCGCGGCTCGGGGGCACTGCGGTACAGGTTCAGCGCCACGACGGCGAGTACCACCACGAGGACGCCCTGCCCCAGTGCGAGGAGACGGAACGCCGTCTCTCCTGGCAGGGCGCCGGCGGAGGCCCATCCCGGACGTGACCAGGCGGCGTACACCGCGGCGAGGAGCAGCAGGGCCAGCGCGGCCCCGGGCAGGAAGGAGACGGCGGCGCGGTCGAGCCGGTTGTCGAGGCGCCGCTCGCTGCGTCCGCGGCGGCACACCACCGCGACCACGACGAGTCCGCACAGGATCAGGGCCGCCTCGAACAGTCCGCCGGCCACCGCGGGCACGGGCCCGTCGGCGGCCCGGTCGTGCCGGGCTGCGGCTCCCCCGACGGAGGCCGCGATCGTGAGGAACCCCGCCGCGGTGTGCGCTGCGCGCAGCCGGGCCACGAGCCGCCGGCCGTACCAGAAGCCGGGCCGTCCCAGCGCGGGCCGGACAAGGGGGGCGCCGGGCGGTGCGGGCTGCGGCGCCGGGTCCTCGTCGGGTTCGTCCCAGCTCAGCGGGCGCTGCGACTCGTAGGCGCTCCAGGTGCGGTTGGAGAGGTACCACAGGAGCCCCACCAGCGCGGCGGGTACGAGGGAGGCGAGCGCGAGCCGGCGGCCGGGCTGGGACCACCAGCCGTCCTGCCGGCTGGAGAGGAAGCCCAGCCAGGAGTACTCCCCCGCGCACCGGTCCACTCCCGCGCACTGCCAGGCCACCAGGTCGAGGGCCACCTCGCAGGCCGCGGCGGTCAGCAGCACGGTGAGGCTGAGGGCGACGAGCCGTACGACCGTCCCGTACAGGCGGACTGCGGCGGTGCGCTCCCGGGCGGTGGGCCGCATCCAGTGGGCGAGGTTGACGACCATGAAGGGGAGGAGGAGGAGCCACAGGGCGCGGGAACCGTTGCCCGAGGTGAGGTTGGACCAGCAGTAGGCCTCGGCGACGGGTCCTTCCCGTCGCCGGTCCGGGTGCTGCTCGGCCGCGATGTCCTCCGTGCGCCGGTAAATGGCGGCCGTGGTGTCACCGCTGACCCTGGTGGTGCGGCAGTCGCCGAGCATCTCCGAAGGGGTCGTTCCGCCGACGCCGTGGACGAGGAGTTCCAGGGCGGGCCCGGTGCTCTGCGGGGCCTGGGAGGCAGGGGGCAATTGAGGTGTCTCGCTCTCTGGTCCGTCCGGCTCCGCGGGCGGGGACCGGCCGGGAGACGGGTCCGCGCCGGGCCGGGCTCCGGGCTGATGCGCAGTCACCACTGTCCCGGACGGAGGGCCCCGGCGCACCGCTCTCACCGAATCTCCCCAGTGGCACGGCCGGCGGGGGTGCGTGGGAGGATGACGTCGTCCTGCAGGCCGCTGCCGGACCGTGCGGACAGAGGGAAGGGCCGGGCCGGCGTTGAGCGAGAACCAGAACCTGCTCGCCGAGCAGCGGCGTGCCCTCATTCTCGACGAGGTGCGCAAGCGCGGCGGGGTCCGGGTCAACGAGCTGACCCGGAAGCTGAACGTCTCGGACATGACCATCCGCCGGGACCTGGACGCGCTGGCACGCCAGGGGGTCGTCGAGAAGGTGCACGGCGGTGCGGTCCCGGTCGTCGACGCGAGCACGCACGAGCCGGGTTTCGAGGCGAAGTCGACGATGGAGCTCGGTGCCAAGGAGGAGATCGCCCGGGCTGCGGCCGTGATGGCGGTGCCCGGCAGCGCGATCGCGCTCTCCGGTGGTACGACCACGTTCGCGCTGGCCCGGCACCTGGTGGACGTACCGGGGCTGACGGTGGTGACGAATTCGGTGCGGGTCGCCGATGTGTTCCACGACGCGCAGCGTCCCCAGGCGTCCGGCGGTCTGCGGCCGGGGGCGGCGACGGTGGTGCTGACCGGCGGGGTCCGTACGCCGTCGGACTCGCTCGTCGGGCCGGTCGCGGACCGGGCGATCGGCTCCCTCCATTTCGACCTGCTCTTCCTCGGGGTGCACGGGATCTCGGTCGAGGCCGGCCTCTCGACCCCGAACCTCGCCGAGGCCGAGACGAATCGCCGTCTGGTCCGCGCCGCCCGCCGCGTCGTCGTGGTCGCCGATCACACCAAGTGGGGCACGGTCGGGCTGAGTTCGTTCGCCTCCCTCGACCAGGTGGACACGTTCGTCACGGACGCGGGGCTGCCGGCCGGCGTGCGCCAGGAGATCGAGGAGCAGCTGCCCGGCCTGGTCGTGGCGGGCGGTGCGGTGGACGAGTAGGGCGTGTTCGAAAGTAGCGTCGTCTGCCCGGAGGGCAGGCCCGGCGGCGTCCGGTGCGTGCGATCGCAAGGCGGAGGGTCGCCTCGATACCGGTGTATCGGGGCAATCCCGACAACGCGGCGAGTGTGCGTGCCAGGCGTGGCCGGGCAGACGGGACTTTCGAAACGCGCCCTGGTCCGGGCGTTCCGCTCAGCGGCCTGGGGGCCTCGGACGTCCTACTATCGGAGCGTGGCCATCTTCCGGATCGAGCGTTTCACTCCCCTCCCCGCCGCCGAGGCATGGCGCCGGGTGACCGACTGGGAGCGGCACGCCGGGGCGGTTCCGCTCACCTCGGTCGGCGTCCGGACGGACCCGCCCACCCGGACGGGCACGGTTTTCGTCGCGCGTACGGGAGTGGGGCCGCTCGCCGTCGACGACCCGATGGAGGTGGTGCGGTGGTCGCCGCCCGCCGCGGGGCGGGCAGGTCTGTGCGAGCTGGAGAAGCGCGGTTCCGTGGTGCTGGGCCGGGCGTCGATCGACGTCCGCCCGACCGGCTCGGGATCGCACGTCATCTGGGTCGAGGAGGTGCGGGTGCGGCTGCTGCCGCGGTGGGGTGATCCGCTGCTCTCGGCAGCGGGGCGGCGCGTCTTCGGCCGCGTGCTCGACACCCTCCTCGGGGACTGAGGCCGGCCTGTTCCGGACGGGCCGGGGCCCGTCCGGAACACGTCGCCGGACCGTGGGGCTTCAGCCGGCCCAGACCCCGGTGGCGAGGAAGCGCTCGATCGTCTCCGTGTACGGCCGGATGTCCAGGTTCTGCTCGTTCAGCCAGGCGTCGGAGTAGTACTTGTCGAGGTAGCGGTCGCCCGGATCGCAGAACAGCGTGACGATGCTGCCGGTACGGCCCTGCTCCACCATCTCTGCCACCAGCCTCAGCGCGCTCCACAGGCCCGTGCCCGTCGAGCCGCCCGCCCTGCGGCCGATGGCGCGCTCCAGTACGCGTACCGCGGCGATGGTCGCCGCGTCGGGCACCTTCATCATCCGGTCGATGGCGCCGGGCACGAAGCTCGGCTCCATGCGGGGCCGGCCGATGCCCTCGATGCGGGAGCCGCAGTCGCTGGTCGCCAGCGGGTCGTGGCGGGTCCAACCGTCGAAGAAACAGGAGTTCTCCGGGTCGGGTACGCAGATCAGCGTGTCGTGCTGCATGTAGCGGACGTAGCGCCCGATGGTCGCGGAGGTGCCGCCGGTTCCGGCCGTGGCGACGATCCAGGCCGGCTCCGGATACCGCTCCAGCGTGAGCTGCTGGTAGATGGACTCCGCGATGTTGTTGTTGCCCCGCCAGTCGGTGGCCCGCTCCGCGTAGGTGAACTGGTCCATGAAGTGACCGCCGGTCTCGGCCGCGAGAACAGCGGACTCCTCGTAGATCCTGCGGGCGTCGTCGACGAAGTGGCACTGCCCGCCGTGGAATTCGATCAGCCGGCACTTCTCGGGGCTGGTGGTGCGGGGCATGACCGCGATGAACGGAACGCCGATCAGCTTGGCGAAGTACGCCTCCGAGACGGCGGTCGAGCCGCTGGACGCCTCGATGACCGGCTTGTCCGGGCGGATCCAGCCGTTGCAGAGGCCGTAGAGGAAGAGCGAGCGCGCCAGCCGGTGCTTGAGGCTGCCGGTGGGATGCGTCGATTCGTCCTTGAGGTAGAGATCGATGCCCCATTCCTCGGGCAGCGGGAAGCGCAGGAGGTGGGTGTCCGCGGAACGGTTGGCGTCCGCCTGGACCTTGCGCACGGCCTCCTTGAGCCAGGCCCGGTATTCCGGGTCGCTGCGGTCGACGTCGACCGTCGCCTCGGCCCCGCTGTCACCTCTGTGCTCGCTCGCGTCCATCACGGGGTCTCCTTCTCACGACGGCGGTCTCCGGTACCGCCCACGGTATTCCCCCCACCTGCACAAACCTTCACTTTGATGCCCCATAGTCCCTCCTTGGCGTCCGCGCTCCCGGTGCGCGCCCCCCGGTGGGGAGGTCACGCCGATCCGGGGCCGACAGGCCCTGGCCGGGCGGCACCGGTACAGGGCACACTTCTCAGGAGATACCGGCGCGAGGGGGGCTGAGTCGTCATGGCCGAGGCAGAGTTCAGCGCGAGCGACGTCAGGATCGAGAGATGGCCCCGCTCCCTCACCAGGGCGGGCCAGGTCATCGTCAAGGACGGCCGGGTGGCTCTGCTGACCAGTAACGGCCGGGAGATCGTCAGCGCGCCGGTGGCCAGGGTGAGGGCCGGGCAGCGGTGGTTCCTGGCGGCCGACGCGGCGGTCGCGCGGATCGACGGGGTGCGCTACCGGCTGACCATGGGCCAGCGCAACCGCAGGCCGGGCGGCGCGGCCCCGGTCCGCAGGTTCCTGGAGGCGCTGCGGGCGGCCCGGCCGGCGGGAACCGACCCAGCGGTGCCGTACGCACACCGCGAGTTGCGGAGCCCAACCCCCTGAGTCACGCTGGTCACACGTCACTGAAGGTGTACCGGTGGTGACCGCGTGAGCCGCTCCGCCGGGACCGTCCAGGGCGGACCACGCACGACCAGATCCACACACAGCAGTCAGCCATCTGCTGGATCCGTTCCTTCGTCTTCTTCCGGACCTACTTCGGGGAGTCGCAGCCGTGATCAGCGAGCCAAGCAGGCACTGCACGGTGGAGCTCCAGGCCCTGCCGTCGCGGATCGGCCAGATCCGCAGAATCATCTCGGCGCAGTTGCGGTACTGGCATCTCGATCCTCTGATCGACCACGCGGCGCTCGGCGTCACCGAGCTGCTGACCAATGTCCACCGGCACGCACAGCCGGACAAGTCATGCACCGTCACGATCGAGCTGCTGCTCGACCGTCTGACCGTCTCCGTCCACGACCGCGACCCCCGCGTACCGACCGTGCACGACGCCGACGCGTCCGCGACCTCCGGACGTGGGCTGGCACTGATCGCCGCGGTCAGCGAGAACTGGGGCGTACGGCCGGGCGACGGCGCGGGGAAGGTCGTCTGGTTCACCCTCCAGGCCCCTTCCTTCTCCTCCGCGCTGCCGCCGCTGCCGGTGTACGGCTCGACGACCGACGGTCCCTTCGGCTCCGGCCCCGGGGTCCTCACGGAACCGGCGGCGGCCCGCACGCAGCCCCGGCCGACCGTCGTCGGCTGACGACCACGGCGGGGCCCACCCCCCTGCCACCGCGCGGGGACGCGGCGGCAGGGGGTGACCGGCACGCTCCCCCTGCCGGGGCTCCGTGCCCCGGACGGCCACGGTCACGCCGGCTCGCCCCGGCCGTACTCCCCCGCGGCTCGCCCTGGGGGAGTACGGCCCCGTCGACCTCTGTTTCCGGCCGGGTTCGCCGCCACGGGCGCCCACTGTACCTACTGGTATGTACAGTGGGCGCATGAGCACTCCGGACCGTCTCGTCGAGGCCACGCGGGAGCTGCTGTGGGAGCGCGGCTACGTGGGCACCAGCCCCCGGGCCATCCAGCAGCAGGCGGGCGTGGGCCAGGGCAGCATGTACCACCACTTCGCGGGCAAGCCGGACCTGGCGCTCGCCGCCCTCGTCCGTACGGCCGCGGAGCTGCGGGAGGCGGCCGGAAGCGTGCTGGACGGCCCCGGGTCGGCGTACGAGCGGATCTCCGCCTACCTGTTGCGCGAGCGCGATGTGCTGCGGGGCTGCCCGGTGGGGCGGCTGACGATGGATCCGGAGATCGTGAAGAGCGGCGAACTGCGCGCACCGGTGGAGGAGACGATCGCCTGGCTGCGGGCGCGGCTCACCGGGATCGTCCAGGAGGGCCTGGACGCCGGTGAGTTCAGGCCGGGACTGGTTCCCGAGGAGATCGCGGCCACCGTCGTCGCAACTGTCCAGGGCGGCTACGTCCTGGCCCGCGCCTCCGGCTCACCCGCCGCGTTCGACTCCGCGGTACGGGGTCTGCTCGCCCTGCTCGCCCCTGGTACACCGACGACCTGAGGAGTACGCCGTGCATGCGATGCAGTACGAGATCACCCTGCCCGCCGACTACGACATGGAGATCATCCGCAGGCGTGTCGCGAGCCGGGGTCACTTCCTGGACGACTTCCCCGGGCTGGGCCTCAAGGCGTACCTGGTCCGGGAACGCGGTGAGTCGTCGCCGGTCCATCAGTACGCCCCGCTGTACCTGTGGTCGTCCCACGAGGGTATGAACACCTTCCTGCGGGGCCCCGGCTTCCAGGGGGTGGTCGACGACTTCGGGCGCCCCGAGGTCCAGCACTGGTCGGGGCTCTCGTACCTGGAGGGGCGCGCGGCGGGCGCGGTCCCCCGTACGGCGCTCCGCCACCGTGTCCGGATCGCGGACACGGTGCGGCCGGGTGAGGCGGTGGACGCGGCGCTGGCGGAGCACCGCGCGCAGGCCACCACGCCGGAGGCCGTCGCCACGGCGCTCGCCCTCGACCCGCGGCACTGGGAACTGCTCCATTTCACGCTCTGGGAGGACGAGCCTCCCGAGTCGGCGCCCGGCGACCGCTACCAGGTGCTGCATCTGTCGGCCCCGGAGCGCGAGGGGTTGGCCCGGGTGGGCGCCGGGGCCTGATCAGGCCAGTGCGGCCAGCGGGTCGTCCAGCACGGGCTGCCAGGCCAGTTCGGCGGCGCCCACCAGGCTGTTGTGGGCCAGGGTGCAGGACAGGATCGGCACACTGCCGCTGCGGCCCCACAGGCTCCGGTCGGCCACCACCGCCCGGAGGCGCTCGGGATCGGCCTCCAGGAGGTCGCGGTGCAGCCCGCCGAGGATGATGCGGTCCGGGTTGAGGATGTTGACGAGGCCCGCCAGGCCGAGGCCGAGGCGGTCGATCAGCTCCTCGGCGGCGGCCCGGACACAGGGGTCGTCGTACTCCGTGCGCAGGAGGTCGCCCGCCTGCTTGAGGAGCGACTCCTCGGGGCCGGGGTCCCTGCGCGCCGAGGTGAGGAAGGCGAGCGGGTCGGTCTCGACGTCCAGACAGCCGCGTCCCCCGCAGTGGCAGGGGCGCCCCTCGGGGTTCACCGTGAGATGTCCCACTTCCAGGGCGAGCCCCGAACTCCCCGTGTGCAGGCGGCCGTCGAGGACGAGGGCGCCTCCCACACCCCGGTGGCCGGTGGCCACGCACAGCAGGTGCTGGGCCCCGCGGCCCGCACCGTGCCGGTGCTCGGCGAGGGCCGCGAGGTTGACGTCGTTGCCGGTGAACGCCGGACCGGCGATACCGGCCGCGCGCACGCGGGCGGAGAAGATCTCCCTGACGGGGGCACCCGCCGGCCAGGCAAGGTGCATCGGGTTGAGGGCGGTGCCCTCCGGTTCGGCGACCGCGGAGGGGACGGCCAGGCCGGCGCCCACGCAGCGAAGTCCGCTCTCACGCAGCAGCAGGGCGCCCGCCTCGACCACCTCGCCGAGCACCTGGGCGGGATCGGCCATGACGGTCACGCAGCCGGGCGCGGTGGCCACGATCCTGCCCCCGAGTCCCACGAGCGCGGCACGGAAGCCGTCGGAGTGCACCTGGGCGGCGAGGGCGACCGGGCCACCGTCCCGGACGGACAGCCGGTGCGAGGGGCGGCCCTGCGAACCGGCCGCGGAGCGTGGACTGGAGTCGACCCTGATCAGCCCGAGCGCTTCCAGTTCCGCGGCCACGGCACCCGCGGTGGCACGGGTGACGCCGAGTTCGGAGGTCAGGACGGCGCGGGTGGGCGCCCGGCCGGTGTGCACCAGCTCCAGGGCGGGCCCGAGCGCGCTGCGGCCCCTCTCCAACTTCGTCCGCGTGGTGGTCGCCTTGCCGTTCATGGGGGCGAGTCTCCCATGATCCGCAGCCGCTGCCGACGCTCCGGCGCCCCGTACCGTCCACCGGCCGGTCACGGGCGCCGACGGTCTTGCGTACGTTCGCGCCGCCACCCTATGCTCACTTTGTGCCGCCAGTGAACAAAATGCGGACGGCCCTGCCCGGGGGACTCGGCGGAGACACCGCCCCCCTCCCTCCGGCCCGCCTCCGTACCGCGCTGACCGTCTTCTTCGCCCTGGACGGCTTCCTGTTCGCCGGCTGGGTGGTCCGTATCCCGGCCGTCAAGCATCAGACGGGAGCCACCGCCTCCGCCCTGGGACTGGCGCTGCTGGGCGTCTCCGCGGGTGCGGTCGTCACCATGATGCTCACCGGCAGGCTGTGCCGGCGCTACGGGAGCCACGCCGTCACCGTGGTCTGCGGTGTGCTGCTCTCGTTGAGCATCACCCTTCCCGCGCAGACGCACACGCCCCTCGCCCTGGGGCTGGTCCTGCTGCTGTTCGGCGCCGCGTACGGCGGTATGAACGTGGCGATGAACAGCGCGGCCGTGGACCTGGTGGCCTCGCTCCGGCGTCCCGTGATGCCGAGCTTCCACGCGGCGTTCAGTATCGGCGGGATGGCCGGGGCCGGCCTCGGTGGACTGGTCGCCGGCGGGCTCTCCCCCTCGGCGCACCTCTTCGGCCTGGCCGGCGTCGGACTTCTGGTCACCGCGGTCACCGGCCCTGCCCTGCTCCGGAACCGGGTGGCCCCCGGACCGGGGGCCACGGAGCCGACCGCACCTCGACCGGCTGCCGGGGCACGGCCTCCGGGGGAGGCACGGGAGCAGCCGCGTGGCATGACCGGCCGCGTACGCCGGGTCGTCGTACTGTTCGGCGTCATCGCGCTCTGCACCGCGTACGGCGAGGGCGCGCTGGCCGAGTGGGGGGCGCTGCACCTCACGCAGGACCTGCACGCCGGGCCCGGTCCGGCCGCCGCCGGATACTCCCTCTTCGCCCTGACCATGGCCGTCGGCAGGCTCGGCGGCACGAGTCTCCTGGAGCGGTTCGGACAGACGCGGACGCTGGTGGCGGGAGGGGTGACCGCCGCGTCGGGAATGCTGCTGGGTGCCCTCGCGCCGGTCCTGTGGCTCGCCCTGCTGGGCTTCGCCGTGGCCGGCCTGGGGCTGGCCAACATCTTTCCGGTCGCGGTCAGCCGTGCGGGGGCGCTGGCCGGACCGGCCGGCGTCGCCGCCGCCTCGACGCTCGGATACGGCGGGATGCTCCTGGGACCGCCGCTGATCGGCTTCCTGGCCGACTGGATCTCCCTGCCCGTGGCGCTCACGACGGTCACCCTGTTCGCCGCGGTGGCCGCCGTGCTGGGCTGCACGGCCCGCACGGCTACGCACACGTGAGCGATTGAGTAGCCGTACTCAGGCGCGGGCGGCTCCCCCCGCGCACCCTGGAGGTACCGATCCGACCTACGGGAGCTGGACATGAACGACCTGATGAAGAACGCGCGGCTGCGGACCCTGGCCCGGCTGACCTTCGGCAACACGGCGTCACGCGTCTATCTCGGCCTCGTCGTGGCGGTCGCGTTGTTCGTCACCGTCGACACCCTGTTCGTGGCGCACGAGGATGCCTCGTTCGCCGGTGTCTGGCTGTTCTTCCTGGCCGCGCCCACCGTGTTCGTCTTCTTCGTGGGCACATCCCTGGCCGGCGCGGAGACGGGCGGCCCCGCCTGGTTCGTCTACCTCGGCCTGATCGTGTCGGTGCTCGTGCAGGCGTGTGCGCTGGGCTGGTTCTCGCGGCTGCTGCGCGGCGTCGGCCACGGTCGCTCCACCCGCCCTCAGGGCGCTTGACGCACCGGGCGGAATCCCGTCCGCGCAGATCCCTCCCGGGGGACACGAACGTCCCTCAGGCGGAGGGCCGTTCACTCGCCGCGGCCGCCCGGACCACGGCAACGAACGCCCGGAGACAGGTCGGTCCGGTGCCGGCGGCCGGGACTTGTGCGCCCTCGGCGTACGGCCCCGGTGACGCCGCCGCGTAGCGAGCACCCGGCGCCTCGATCACGAACCGGGCGGGCCCGGGTGGGCTCCGCCCGGATCAGGACACGGTACGGCCTCAGCGGTCCAGAGCCGACATGGCCCGCTGCGCCAGCGGATGCGTCCGGACGAGTTCGGCCAGCGACGTGGTTCCCCGGGTGATCCCGGCGAACGCCTTCCAGGCGGGGCGGAATCCGGTCAGCACCGCGTGCAGCATTCCGGGGCGCCGCTCGAAGAGCTTGAGCATGCGGCGGCCGACGCCCATCTCGACGCCCAGCCCCGCCTTGATCGCGAAGGCGTAGTTGAGCGCCTGGCGCCGGGCGTCGACGGCATCGTGCGCTTCCGCGATCCGTACCGCCCACTCCCCCGCGAGCCGGCCGGACCGCAGGGCGAAGGAGATGCCTTCCCTGGTCCACGGCTCCAGGAGCCCCGCCGCGTCACCGCAGACGACCACCCGGCCGCGGGAGAGCGGCGAGTCCTCGCTACGGCACCGTGTCAGATGTCCGGAGGAGATGGTCGGTTCGAATCCGGCGAGGCCCAGCCGGCCGATGAAGTCCTCCAGATAGCGCTTGGTACCCGCGCCGTCGCCGCGCGCCGCGATCACTCCGACGGTCAGCGTGTCCCCCTTGGGAAAGACCCAGCCGTAACTCCCCGGAATCGGCCCCCAGTCGATCAGCACCCGTCCCGCCCAGTCCTCGGCGACCGTGGCGGGGACCGGGATCTCGGCCTCGAGGCCGAGGTCCACCTGGTCGAGCTTCACCCCGACATGGGCTCCTATGCGGCCGGCGCTGCCGTCCGCGCCGACGACCGCCCGGGCGAGGACCGTCTCACCGCCGGCCAGCACCACGGCTACCGTGCGCCGGTCCGGGACCGCGGGACCGTGCTGCTCCACCCGCGTCACCGACACACCGGTGCGCAGTTCGGCACCCGCCTTCTGCGCCTCCTCGACCAGTCCCGCATCGAACTCCGGCCGGTTGATCAGCCCGAAGAGCATGCGCTTGGACCTGCGGGTACGGGACAGCTTCCCGTTCAGCGAGAACGTCACCGCGTGGATCCGGTCCTTCAGGGGGAGTTCGAACCCCGGGGGCAGCGAGTCCCGGGAGAATCCGATGATCCCGCCGCCGCACGTCTTGTACCGCGGCAGTTCCGCCTTCTCCAGCAGCAGCACCCGACGGCCTGCGACAGCTGCCGCGTACGCCGCGGAAGCTCCGGCCGGGCCCGCGCCGACCACGACGACGTCCCACACCGACGACTCCTGCGGTACCGACGACGTCTCTTCCGCCTCACGTCCGGCGTCTGCGTTCTCGCTGCTCACGATGTGCTTCTGCTCCCGATCCCGACCAGTGGCCCCAACTGCTCACGGCATCCTACGGCGCGCGGCGGCCCGGCCTCGCTGTGGGAGGATCAGCCATGATTTCGTCGTACATGCGACGCCGCCACCCCGGCGTCGCCCCGGACGCGCACACGGCGCGCCGCGGACCCGACGTCGCACCCACGAGGAGCGTGCCCATGACCGCCCGTCCGATCACCGAGACCGTCGCCTCGCTGATGCCCCGCGCGAAGACGGAACTGGCCGAGCTGGTGGCCTTCCGGTCGGTGGCGGACCCCGCGCAGTTCCCGAAGAGCGAGTGCGACGCGGCAGCCGACTGGGTCGCCGACGCGCTGCGCGCCGAGGACTTCCAGGACGTCGCCCTGCTCGACACCCCCGACGGCACCCGGTCCGTGTACGGCCGGCTGCCCGGCCCGGCAGGCGCGCCGACCGTCCTGCTGTACGCGCACTACGACGTGCAGCCGCCGCTGGACGAGTCGGCCTGGGCCTCCCCGCCCTTCGAGCTGACCGAGCGCGACGGCCGCTGGTTCGGCCGGGGGGCCGCCGACTGCAAGGGCGGCTTCCTCATGCACCTGCTCGCGCTGCGCGCCCTCAAGGCGAACGGCGGCGTCCCCGTCACCGTCAAGGTGATCGCGGAGGGTTCCGAGGAGCAGGGGACGGGTGGTCTCGAACAGTACGCGCAGGCGCACCCGGAGCTGCTCGCCGCCGACACCGTCGTCATCGGCGACACCGGCAACTTCCGGGTCGGCCTGCCCACCGTCACGTCCACGCTGCGGGGCATGACCATGCTGCGCGTACGGCTGGAAACCCTCGAAGGCAACCTGCACTCCGGGCAGTTCGGCGGAGCCGCCCCGGACGCGCTGGCCGCGATGATCCAGCTGCTGTCGACGCTGCGCTCCGCGGACGGTACGACGACGGTCGACGGGCTGGCCTCGGACGCGGTGTGGGACGGACTGCAGTACCCGGAGGGCGAGTTCCGCCAGGATGCCAAGGTGCTGGAGGGGGTGGAGCTGATCGGCACGGGTACGGTCGCGGACCGTATCTGGGCACGCCCCGCGGTGACCGTCATCGGCATCGACTGCCCGCCGGTGATCGGCGCCACACCGTCGCTGCAGGCGAGCGCCCAGGCGCAGGTGAGCCTGCGGGTGCCGCCGGGTCAGGACGCGGGCGAGGCGACCGACCTGCTGATCGCCCACCTCGAGTCGCACGTCCCGTGGGGTGCCCGGATCTCGGTGGAACGGGTCGGTCATGGGCAGCCGTTCCGCGCCGACACCGGAAGCCCCGCGTACACGGCGATGGCGGACGCCATGCGGGTCGCCTACCCGGGTGAGGAGATGCAGGTCTCCGGCATGGGCGGCTCGATCCCGCTGTGCAACACCCTCGCGGAGCTCTACCCCGAGGCGGAGATCCTCCTGATAGGGCTGAGCGAGCCGGAGGCGCAGATCCACGCGGTGAACGAGAGCGTGTCGCCCCAGGAGCTGGAGCGGCTGTCGGTCGCGGAGGCGCTGTTCCTGCGCAACTACGCGGAGTCCAGGACGGCTTGAGGACGGCGGGCGGGACCGGCACCGCCCACCCCCGCACGCACCACGGCGACGCCGCCCGGGGCCTTGCACTCCGGGCGGCGTCGGGCCGGTCCCGCCGTGAAGGCGTGACCTGACGGCGCGGGCGTTCCCTCGGACACGACCTGACAGGCGGGCACGGCCCCGGAGCCGTCACACGTTGACCGGAACCTGCCATCGCCGACCGGGTCACGGCCGGTATGTGCCATCCTCCGCATCATTGACCGGAACCTGCCACCTCTGGCGCGTCATGGCCGGAAGTCACCCCCGGTGGGCTGACCGCCCACCGGTACCCCCGCTTCCAGGTTCAGCACGACGGACCGCTCCCGGGCCCGCAGGGCCCAGCGCAGCCGTTCGTAGCGGGTGGGCGGCAGCAGGGACGCCGCCTCCTCCTCGGTGACGAACCGCCAGCCGCGCAGTTCCTCGCCGGGCAGCAGCAGCCGGGAGGCGTCCTCACCGCGCAGCAGCCCGCCGTCGAACAGGAAGCGCAGCCCTCCGTATCCGGGCGGTTTCGGGGCCTCCCAGTCGACCACCAGGAGCTCCGGCGCCGTTCCGAGGTGGAGGCCGAGTTCCTCGGCGACCTCTCTCGTCCCGGCCCGGGCCGGCGCCTCCCCGGACTCCACCACCCCGCCGGGGAACTCCCAGCCGGGCTTGTAGGTCGGGTCGACGAGCAGGACGCGGTCCCGTTCGTCGAAGAGCAGAACCCCGGAGGCGACGGTCTCCCCGCGCGGTTCCGGCGTCTGGACTATTCCGCAGTCCTTGGCCACCCCCGTGCGCAGCGCCTCTGCGATGCGTTCGGCCGTCGCACGCGGGGTGAGCGTGCCGGTGTCTATCAGGTGGGCGTCCTGGGTGATCCAGTCGAGCGCCGCCCGGTAGTGCCGGAGGTGCTCGTACGCCCCCTGCCGTGCGCGCCCGTCCTGCTCCGGATCGTCCGCGAACTCCGCACGGCCGGCCATCCGTCTTCGCAGGATCGTTTCGTCAGGCGCAAGGAGCACATGTCGCACCGGAATGCGCCGGGAGGCGAGCCCTCCGAAGATCTCGTCGCGATGCTCCTGCCGCAGGAGCGTCATGGGCACCACGAGAACCCCGGGCAGCTCGGCGAGCAGGGCGGCGGCCGTGTCCACCACCAGACGCCGCCAGATCGGGAGGTCCTGGAGGTCGGCCACCTCGGCGAGCTTCTTCTGCGGCAGCAGGTGGCGCAGTCCCCGTCCGATCAGTTCGGGGTCGTAGAAGGTGCTGTTCGGGATCAGATCGATCAGTTCGTTCGCGGCGCTGGTCTTTCCCGCGCCGGACGCACCGTTGATCCAGACGATCACGGGTCCCCCTCTTCCGTAGCCCCCTGTGGCTTGCCCGCAACACCCCTCTGCGGAAACCCCACCGGGGCGATGCCCTTGTGCGCCCGGACGCCCCGACGCCCGCCGGGGGCGTGCGACGGCACGGGACCGGAGGGCCGTCCGGACGCGACGGGTGCCCGCCGTGGAGCCGTCCGGACGGACAGCCGGGCGCGGGTGGGAGGACGGCACGGGATGGTGCGCGGTGCTCCGGTGACTACCTCGGCAGGACGTCGGCCGGACCCGGCGTGACGCCGGTGAACGGGCGTGACGCCCATGCGACCCGGCCCCCGGCCCGCACTACTGCGCGACCACGGGCCGCACGGCGCCGACGGCCCCCGGGGGGACCGCCGCAGCGGCGGCCGCCGCTCCCACCAGCCCCGCGTCGGTCCCCATGACCGCGGGGGTCACCGTGAGGCCCCGGACGAAGGAGAGCGTGGCGTAGTCACGCAGGGACCGCCGCAGCGGCGCGAACAGCACGTCCGCCGCCCCGGCCACTCCCCCGCCGATCACCGCGATGTCGATCTCGACCAGGGTGGCGGTGGCGGCGATACCGGCCGCGAGCGCCCGGGCGGCCCGTTCGTACGAGGCGAGGGCGACCGGGTCCCCGGCCCGGGCGGCGGCAGCCACGGCCGCTGCCGTGGCATCGCCGTCCCGGCCGGGGAGCCAGCCGTTCTCCAGCGCCCGCCGGGCGATGTTCGGGCCGCTGGCGAGACGTTCGACGCAGCCGCGGGCGCCGCACGGGCAGAGGTCACCGTCCAGGTCGACGCTGATGTGGCCGATGTGCCCGGCGTTGCCGGTGGGGCCCGGGTGGAGCTTGCCGCCGAGGACGAGTCCGCCGCCGACGCCCGTGGAGACCACCATGCACAGCGCGTTGTCGTATCCGCGGGCGGCACCCAGCCAGTGCTCGGCAGCCGCCACCGCGACCCCGTCGCCGACCAGGACGACGGGCAGCCCGCCGATCGTCCTGCCGACCCTCTCCACGAGCGGGAAGTCCCGCCAGCCCGGAACGTTCACCGGGCTGACCGTGCCCGCCGACGCGTCCACCGGCCCGGCGCTGCCGATGCCGCACCGGCCCGCCCGGTGCCACAGCGGGGACGCCATGAGCTCGGCCAGGACCTCGTTCACCGCCCCCATCACCGCCTCCGCGTCCTCGCGGGCCGGCGTCGGCCGCCGCGCCCGTACGAGAAGCGCTCCGTCGCCGTCCACCAGCGCGCCGGCGATCTTGGTGCCGCCGATGTCGAGCGCGGCGACGAGGTCGGTATGCATCGGTGTCGTCTCTCCGGAGGGTGATGGCGCCGGACCTGCGGCTTCCGTCAATGGGTCTGCTCAGTCTCCTCGGATATGACAACGTTGTCCAGGGCCTATGCTCGAGGCCTCGGCCCCCGGCCCCCCGCAGGCCCACCGAAACCGCCCGCATCCGACGACAGGACAGCGCACCGTGGCCATGACCGCCCGCCATTCCGAGTCCCGCTACGGCAACAGGCCGACCATGAAGGATGTGGCGGCCCGTGCCGGAGTCGGCCTCAAGACGGTCTCCCGGGTGGTGAACGGCGAACCCGGGGTCACCCCCGACACCGAACGCCGCGTCCAGGAGGCGATCGAGGCCCTCGGCTTCCGGCGCAACGACAGCGCCCGCGTGCTGCGCAAGGGCCGCACCTCGTCGATCGGTCTCGTGCTGGAGGATCTCGCGGACCCCTTCTACGGGCCGCTGAGCCGGGCCGTGGAGGAGGTGGCCCGGGCCCACGGAGCCCTGCTGATCAACGGGTCCAGCGCGGAGGACCCGGAGCGCGAGCAGGAACTCGTACTGGCGCTCTGCGCCCGCCGCGTGGACGGTCTCATCGTGATCCCGGCGGGCGACGACCACCGCTATCTGGAGCCGGAGATAAAGGCGGGCATCGCCACGGTGTTCGTCGACCGTCCGGCCGGCCGGGTCGACGCCGACATGGTGCTCTCGGACAGTTTCGGCGGCGCGCGCGAGGGCGTGGCCCACCTGGTGGCCCATGGTCACCGCAGGATCGGCTTCATCGGTGACCAGCCGCGCATCCACACGGCCAAGGAGCGGCTGCGCGGCTACCACACGGCGATGACCGACGCCGGCATCACGGTCGAGGACTCCTGGGTCTCCCTCGGCTCCACCGACCCCGCGCGGGTCAGGGCGGCCGCGGAGACCATGCTGCGGGGCCCTGAGCCGGTCACCGCGCTCTTCGCCGGCAACAACCGTGTGACCGTCACCGTCGTACGCGTCCTCGCCGAGTGCGACCGCAGGATCGCCCTGGTGGGCTTCGACGACATCGAACTGGCCGACCTGCTCGGCATCACGGTGATCTCGCAGGACGCCGCGGCGGTCGGCCGCACAGCGGCGGAGCACCTCTTCCGTCGTCTGGACGGGGCCGACCACGCCCCGGCGAGGGTGGAGCTTGCGACCCGGCTCGTCCCCCGGGGGTCGGGGGAGCTTCCGCCGGCCGCCTGAGGCCCTGAGCACGGGTCCGGAAGGCCCCGGCACCGCCCGGTGGCCTACGGGGCCGTCACCGTCAGTCCGCCCCGGCGGGGCGACGCGAAGGCGTCCAGGTCCGCACGGGTCAGGCCGGTCAGCTCCGCGACCTCGGCGGTGTCCAGGGCGCCGCAGTCGATACCGCGCAGCAGGTAGCCGCTCAGCGCCTTGGCGGTGGCGGGCTCGTCCATCACGTCACCGCCGGCCTTGGCGACGTAGGCCGCGAGACGGGACGCGGCCGCAGTCATGCCCTCGCGGTAGAAGGTGTAGACGGCGGCGTAACGGGTGGGCAGGTGGCCGGGGTGCATGTCCCAGCCCTGGTAGTAGGCGCGCGCCAGGGCGCGGCGGGTGAGCCCGTAGTGCAGGCGCCAGGCGTCGTGGACCTGCTCGGCGGGGCCGACGGGCAGCACGTTGGTGGAGCCGTCGCAGACGCGCACCCCGGTGCCCGCCGCGGCGACCTGCATGACCGCCTTGGCGTGGTCGGCCGCGGGGTGGTCGCTCGCCTGGTAGGCGGGGCTGACGCCGACACAGGCGCTGTAGTCGAAGGTGCCGTAGTGCAGGCCGGTGGCGCGGCCCCCGGCGGCGTCGATCATGCGGGCGACGGCCGCGGTGCCGTCGGCGGCGAGGATGGACTGGCTCGTCTCGATCTGGATCTCGAACCCGAGCCGCCCGGTCCGCAGGCCGTGGGTCTCCTCGAATGCCTCGAGCAGCCGGACGAAGGCGGCGACCTGTTCCGGGTACGTCACCTTGGGCAGCGTCAGTACGAGCCCGTCGGGGAGGCCGCCGGCCCGCACGAGGCCGGTGAGGAAGACGTCCGTGGTGCGGATCCCGCGGTCACGGACGGGGGCTTCCATGCACTTCGTCCGGATGCCCGTGTACGGTGCGGCGGTCCCGTCGGCGTACGCGTCGGCGACGAGCCGGGCCGCCCGGGCGGCGGCCTCGTCCTCCTCGGCGTCCGGCCGGGGCCCGTAGCCGTCCTCGAAGTCGATGCGCAGGTCTTCCACGGGCTCGCGCTCCAGCTTGGCGCGTACGCGGTCGTGGACGGGTTCCGCGAGCTCCTGGGGGATGCCGAGGATCCGGGCGAGCGCGGCGGCATCCGGGGCGTGCTCGTCGAGGGCCTCCAGCGCGCGGTCGCCCCAGGAGCGGACGGTGGTGGCGGAGAAGGCGTCGGCGGGGACGTAGACGGTGTGGACGGGCTGGCGGGTGCCGGGGTCGCCCGGGTAGCGGCGGGCGAGTTCGGCGTCAACCGCCCGGAGGGAGGCGCTGATCCGCTCACCGACCGCCCCGGCGAGGCTCGTCGCCACCTTCTCCTGCTGCCCCATGACCGCACCCTCCAGACTCAATACTTCCGCTTGCCGGAATTCGTCATCCGCATAGTGAAGTTATAAGTCCTCGGCTCCCGCGTCAACGGCAACCGGGAACGGCCCGGGGCCGCGCGGTGCGAACACCACACGGCCCCGGGCCGCCGTACCGGTACAGCCCCCGCGGGATCAGCCCTTGCGGGCCTTGATCTCGTCGGTCAGCTGCGGGACGACCTGGAACAGGTCGCCGACGACGCCGTAGTCGACGAGGTCGAAGATGGGCGCCTCGGCGTCCTTGTTGATCGCGACGATCGTCTTGGAGGTCTGCATGCCGGCCCGGTGCTGGATCGCGCCGGAGATGCCGGAGGCGATGTACAGCTGCGGCGAGACCGACTTACCGGTCTGGCCGACCTGGTTGGTGTGCGGGTACCAGCCGGCGTCGACCGCGGCACGGGACGCGCCGACGGCCGCGCCCAGGGAGTCCGCCAGCGCCTCGATGATCGCGAAGTTCTCCGCGCCGTTGACGCCACGGCCGCCGGAGACGACGATCGCGGCCTCGGTCAGCTCCGGACGGCCGGTCGACTCGCGCGGCGTGCGGGAGAGGACCTTCGTACCGGTGGCGTGCTCGGAGAACGAGACCGTGAGGGCCTCCACGGCGCCCGCGGCCGGGGCGGCCTCCACGGCGGCCGAGTTCGGCTTGACCGTGATGACCGGCGTGCCCTTGGAGACACGGGACTTGGTCGTGTAGGAGGCGGCGAACGCGGACTGCGTCGCGACCGGGCCCTCGGCGCCGGCCTCCAGGTCCACGGCGTCGGTGATGATGCCGGAGCCGATGCGCAGCGCGAGGCGGGCGGCGATCTCCTTGGCCTCGGCGGAGGAGGGCAGCAGCACCGCGGCGGGCGACACGGCGTCGTAGGCGGCCTGGAGCGCGTCCACCTTCGGTACGACGAGGTAGTCGGCGAACTCCGGGGCGTCGGCGGTGAGGACCTTGACCGCGCCGTGCTCGGCGAGCGCGGCGGCGGTGTCGCCGGCCCCGTTGCCGAGGGCGACGGCGACGGGCTCGCCGATACGGCGGGCGAGCGTCAGCAGCTCCAGGGTGGGCTTGCGGACGGCACCGTCCACGTGGTCGACATAGACGAGTACTTCAGCCATGGGACTTCAATCTCCTGCGTGCGAGGGAGTGCGGGGCGGCGGTGGAACGGGCGGGACTCAGATGAACTTCTGGCCCGCAAGGAACTCGGCCAGCTGCTTGCCGCCCTCGCCCTCGTCCTTGACGATCGTGCCCGCCGTGCGGGCCGGGCGCTCGGCCGCGGAGTCGACAGCGGTCCACGAGCCGCCGAGACCGACCTCGTCCGCCTCGATCTCGAGGTCCTCGAGGTCCAGCGACTCGACCGGCTTCTTCTTGGCCGCCATGATGCCCTTGAAGGACGGGTAGCGGGCCTCGCCCGACTGGTCGGTCACGGAGACCACGGCCGGGAGGGAGGCCTCGAGCTGCTCGCTCGCGGCGTCGCCGTCACGGCGGCCCTTGACCGTGCCGTCCTGGACGGCGACCTCGGACAGGAGCGTGACCTGCGGGACGCCGAGGCGCTCCGCGAGCAGCGCCGGAAGGACACCCATGGTGCCGTCCGTCGACGCCATACCGCAGATGACCAGGTCGTAACCGGTCTTCTCGACGGCCTTGGCCAGCACCAGGGAGGTGCCGATGACGTCGGTGCCGTGCAGGTCGTCGTCCTCGACGTGGACGGCCTTGTCGGCGCCCATCGACAGCGCCTTGCGCAGGGCGTCCTTGGCGTCCTCCGGACCCACCGTCAGCACGGTGATCTCCGCGTCGTCCGCCTCGTCGGCGATCTGCAGCGCCTGCTCGACCGCGTACTCGTCGAGCTCCGACAGCAGACCGTCGACGTCGTCGCGGTCCAGCGTCAGGTCATCGGCGAAGTGCCGGTCGCCGGTGGCGTCGGGTACGTACTTCACACAGACAACGATCCTCAAGCTCACGCCGGCTCTCCTACTGCATCGTCATTTCTGGGCTGCCTTGTTGCACGCAGCATAGGCGCCTTGTGGGGCGGCTTCCGGTCGGGTCGACCGGGGCTCCGCAGCAAATATTACTCGCCAGTACACCCAGAGCGTTCCCCGTGAGCAAGCGCTTGGAACTGTGACCTTGCCAACGCGGACCGCCCCCGCGCCACCTGCGTGCCGTCAGTCTCGCAGAGCGGTGAAACGGCCCTGGTGGTAGACCAGCGGCCGACCGCCGCCCGACGGGTCCCCGTGCACCACCTCGGCGATCACGATGCGGTGGTCCCCGGCGGGCACACGGGCCACCACCCGGCAGACCAGCCACGCCACCACGCCACCGAGCAGCGGCACCCCCTCGGGCCCGCGGCGCCAGTCGGTGGACGGCCCGAAGCGGTCGGCGCCGCTGCGCGCGAAGGTGGCGGCGAGCTCCGGCTGGTCCTCCCCGAGCAGGTGTACGCCGATGTGCCCGGCCTCCGCCAGGACGGGCCAGCTGGAGGAGGAGGTGCCCACGCCGAAGGAGACGAGGGGCGGCTCGGCGGCGACGGAGGTGAGGGAGGTCGCCGTGAAACCGACCGGGCGCTCCCCAGCCGCGGTGATGACCGCGACCCCGGCGGCGTGCTGCCGGAAGACGGAGCGCAGGAGCTCGGGCGAGGCCGTTCGAGGGGAGTCGAGGTCGGGCGAGGCCGTCATCGGCGGGTCCTTCGGGGAGGGGGCGTGCGTGGCCGTGGGGTCGTCAGGCACCCGGACAGCGCGCACGGGCCGGGCGCAGGGGATCCCCGTGCACCCGGCCGAAGAGAAGCAGTTCAGGCGGCATAGCGTCAGACTGACGATGAGTGGTGTGTGCAGTCAAGTGCGGTCGGTCATGTGGGAGATGTGTCACGGCCTCTCATATCGCCTCCCCCAGCGCCGCGACGACATCGGCGGTACGAGGCTGACCGGCGGCCCGCCGCACGACACGGCCGGCCGCGTCGAGGACGAGGACGGTGGGCGTCCTGCTGATACGGAGGCTGCGGACCAGGGCGAGGTGCGCCTCGGCGTCGATCTCGATGTGGGCGACGCCGTCGACCATCGCGGCCACCTCCGTCAGGACGCGCCGGGTGGCGCCGCAGGGCCTGCAGAAGGCGCTCGAGAACTGCACGAGAGTGGCCCGCTCGCCCAGCGGTGCCCCGAGTTGCACGGCGTCCAGGGTGCCGCCGATCGTACGCCCGTCCATACCCGTCTCCTCCTCAGAGCTCTCCGCAGAGGGTCAGCACCGGGCCTCCGCGTTACATTCCCGGAGGTTTCACGTGACGAGAATCTCTCGCTCCGGGGCCTTCGGGGCTGGCCACGGCGTCGCACATGGGGCACGATCGCCCCAATGCCGAAAACCTACGGCTGCGTAACTTCCGCCGGGAGAACCCTCCCCAGGCATTGAAGAAGGGTCTTCATCCAGATGGCAGAACTCGTCTATCGGCCGGTCATCGGCGCCGCTCGCACGCTGTTCAAGGCGCTCGACCTGAAGATCGACACACAGGGTTCGGAGCACATCCCGAAGACCGGTGGTGCGGTACTGGTCAGCAACCACATCAGCTATCTGGACTTCATCTTCACCGGGCTCGGCGCGCTGCCGCAGAAGCGGCTCGTCCGCTTCATGGCCAAGGAGTCGGTCTTCCGGCACAAGATCTCCGGTCCGCTGATGCGCGGCATGAAGCACATTCCCGTCGACCGCGACCAGGGCGAGGACGCCTACGCGCACGCCCTCGCCTCGCTGCGCGCCGGGGAGATCGTCGGGGTCTTCCCCGAGGCGACCATCTCCCAGTCGTTCACCCTGAAGAGCTTCAAGTCGGGGGCCGCCCGGCTGGCGCAGGAGGCCGGCGTCCCGCTGATCCCGATGGCGCTGTGGGGCACCCAGCGTCTGTGGACCAAGGGACGGCCGCGCAACTTCCGGCGCAGCCACACACCGATCACCATCCGGGTCGGCGAACCCCTGGAGGCACCCGCCGACCAGTACGCCGGCGCCATCACCCGCCGGCTGCGCGAGCGGGTGCAGGAACTGCTCGAGGCGGCCCAGCGCGCCTACCCGGTACGCCCGAAGGACGCGAGCGACACCTGGTGGGTACCGGCGCACCTCGGTGGTACGGCTCCGACGCCCGCCGAGGCCCGCGAGCGCGGCTGACCGGCGTGCGGGGCCGTGGCGGACACACCACGGCCCCGCACGGGGCACAGCACGGCGAAGCGGCCGGCCGGACGAACCGGTCGGCCGCTGCCTCGTACGGGTACGGGACGGCCCCGTCAGCGGGCCATCTCCTCCTTGAGCGCCAGGACGAAGGCGTCGACGTCTTCCTCCCGTGTGTCGTAGGCGCACATCCAGCGGACGTCACCGGCCTTCTCGTCCCAGAAGTAGAACCGGAAGCGCTTCTGCAGCCGCTCGGTCACCTCGTGCGGGAGCCGGGCGAAGACCGCGTTGGCCTGGACGGGGTGCAGGATCTCCACGCCGTCCACGGCGCGCACCCCCTCGGCGAGCCGCTGTGCCATGGCGTTGGCGTGCCGGGCGTTGCGCAGCCAGAGGTCGCGCGCGAGGAGCGCCTCGAGCTGGACGGAGACGAAACGCATCTTCGAGGCCAGCTGCATCGACATCTTGCGCAGGTGCTTCATCGCCCGGACGGCCTCCGGCCGCAGGACCACGACGGCCTCGCCGAACAGCGCGCCGTTCTTCGTACCGCCGAAGCTGAGCACGTCCACGCCGACCGTGTTGGTGAACGTGCGCATCGGCACGTCCAGCGACGCGGCCGCGTTGGCTATCCGGGCACCGTCCAGGTGCACCTTCATGCCCCGTTCGTGGGCGTGGTCGCAGATCGCCCGGATCTCGTCGGGGGTGTAGACGGTGCCGAGCTCGGTGTTCTGCGTCACGGACACGACCTGCGGCATCGCCCGGTGCTCGTCGTCCCAGCCGTACGCCTGGCGGTCGATGAGTTCCGGCGTCAGCTTGCCGTCGGGGGTCGGCACGGTGAGCAGCTTCAGCCCGCCCATCCGCTCCGGGGCGCCGCCCTCGTCCACGTTGATGTGGGCGGACTCCGCGCAGATCACCGCCCCCCAGCGGTCGGTGAGCGCCTGGAGGGCGAGGACGTTGGCTCCCGTGCCGTTGAAGACCGGGAACGCCTCCGCGGTGGGGCCGAAGTGGCTGTGCATGACCCGCTGGAGGTGTCCTGTGTAGTCGTCCTCGCCGTAGGCGACCTGGTGGCCGCCGTTGGCGAGGGCGAGGGCCGCGAGGATCTCCGGATGCGCGCCCGCGTAGTTGTCGCTGGCGAACCCGCGTACCTGCGGATCGTGGTGCCGTCGCGCGTCGGTCCTCAGGGTTGCGGGGTCAGCCACAGGCGCTTTCCGTTCACTTCTCCGGCGGGCTTGTCCCAGACGCCGGCGATGGCCTCGGCCAGCTCCTCGACGTCGGTGAAACCCGCGAACTTCGCATGCGGGCGCTCGGCGCGCATCGCGTCGTGCACCAGTGCCTTGACCACCAGGATCGCAGCAGCCGCCGCGGGGCCGTCGTCGCCCCCCGCCTTGCGGAAGGCGTCACTCAGGGCGAGGGTCCACGCCTCCGCGGCTGCCTTGGACGCCGCGTAGGCCGCGTTGCCCGCGGTGGGGTTGCTCGCCCCGGCGGCGCTGATGAGCACGTACCTGCCACGGTCGCTGCGCTGGAGCGGCTCCTGGAAGGCGAGGGTGGTGGACTGGACGGTCCGGATCAGCAGCTTCTCCAGGAAGTCCCAGTCGGCGAGACTGGTCTCCGCGAAGCCCGCGCTGCCGCGCCAGCCGCCGACGAGGTGCACCAGGCCGTCGATCCGGCCGAACTCCTTCTCGGTCCGGACGGCCCATTCCCGGGCGGCGCCCGGATCGAGCAGGTCCACGGTGTCACCGGTGACGGTCGCTCCGCCGTGGGCGTACCGCGCGGCGTCCACCGCCTCGGCGAGCCGTTCGGGGTTGGCGTCGGAGGCGACCACGGTCGCCCCCGCCTCGGCCAGCCGCAGGAGGGTGGCCCGGCCCGCCGGCCCGGCCGCTCCGGCCACCGCGATCACCGCACCCTCGAGCCCGCCGTCCCTGTCGCCCATGCTTGTCGCGTTCATGGCCACCGCCTCCTCAGAACCTGCGTTCACGCGGCTGCCCGCCCTGCGTCCGACGCGGTGATGCCCTTGGTGGAGGCGATCACGTGCTTCAGTTTCTTGGCGAGCGCCTCATAGAACATGCTCAGGGGAAACTCGTCGGGAAGCACGTCGTCGACGAGCCTGCGCGGCGGCTGTGTCACGTCCAGGGCGTCGGGCCCCTTGGCCCAGCGCGATCCCGGGTGCGGGGAGAGGTAGGTCGCGACCAGGTCGTACGCGGCGAACCAGTGCACCAGCTTGGGGCGGTCGATGCCGTCGCGGTAGAGCTTCTCGATCTCGCCGCAGAGCTGGTTGGTGACCTGGGGGGCGCGGGCCCAGTCGATCTTCAGCGTGTTGTCGGTCCAGCGCACGACGTCGTGCTTGTGGAGGTAGGCGAAGAGGAGCTGGCCGCCGAGACCGTCGTAGTTGCGTACGCGCTCGCCGGTGACGGGGAAGCGGAACATCCGGTCGAACAGCACCGCGAACTGCACGTCACGGCCCTGGCCGAACCCGTCGGCCTCCAGCTTCACGGCCTCCTTGAAGGCGGTGAGGTCGCAGCGCAGTTCTTCGAGGCCGTACATCCAGAACGGCTGGCGCTGCTTGATCATGAAGGGGTCGAACGGCAGGTCACCGTGGCTGTGGGTGCGGTCGTGGACCATGTCCCAGAGGACGAAGGCCTGCTCGCAGCGCTTCTGGTCGCCGATCATCTCGCGAATGTCGTCCGGCAGTTCGAGGCCCAGGAGGTCGACGGCGGCCTCGGTCACCCGGCGGAATCGGGCGGCCTCGCGGTCGCAGAAGATGCCGCCCCAGCTGAAGCGCTCCGGTGCCTCGCGCACGGCGATGGTCTCGGGGAAGAGGACGGCCGAGTTGGTGTCGTAGCCCGAGGTGAAGTCCTCGAAGGTGATGCCGCAGAAGAGCGGGTTGTCGTAGCGCGTGGCCTCGAGGTCCGCGAGCCACTCGGGCCACACCATCCGCAGCACGACGGCTTCGAGGTTGCGGTCGGGGTTGCCGTTCTGCGTGTACATCGCGAACACGACCAGGTGCTGGAGGCCGTCGGCGCGGTTCCTGGCCGGCTGGAAGGCGAGCAGCGAGTCGAGGAAGTCGGGGACGCCGAAGCCGTCCGCGGCCCAGCGGCCGAGGTCGCCGACGAGCGCGCGGTGGTAGTCGGCGTCGTGCGGCAGCAGCGGGGAGAGCTCCTCGATCGCTCCGGTCACGCGGGCCAGGGTCGCCGCAGCCGTGTCCCGGGACGGCGCGCCGTCGGCCGAGAAGTCGATGGAGCCGTCGTTCGACTGCCAGGGACGCAACTCTTCCACGGCACTCTTGAGCACGGACCAGGCCGGGTGCTCGACGACCCGCTGGGCAGCAGCTATCGCGCCGGATACTGGAGCTTGCTCAAGAATTTCCGTCATAACACTTCCTTCACGGGAGAACCTCGCGTCAAGCCAGCCTATCCACGGCTCATCTCCTCGGACAAGTGGAGGGCTGGAAAATATCCTGCCACTCCTCTTTGTCACCGCTATTTTTCCTGCCACACATGAGATGGACAACTTCTTCCGCCGGTGGCGAGGGACGACGGGCGCCCCGACCCCCGGAACTGGTTCCCTGGAGGCAGCAGCAGCGGACGAAGCACGGACGACCGACGGAAGCAGGAGTGCCTTGACTTTTCTCACCATCGGCCATCGGGGCCTGATGGGCGTCGCGCCGGAGAACACACTGCGCTCGTTCAGGTGCGCGGAGCAGGCGGGCATGGACGCCGTCGAGCTGGATCTGCACCTGAGCAAGGACAGCGCGCTCATCGTCATGCACGACGCCGACGTGGACCGCACGACGGACGGCACGGGACCGATCGCCGACAAGACCCTGGACGAGCTGCGCCGGCTCGACGCGGGCGAGGGCGAGCGGGTCCCCGTCTTCGAGGAGGTGCTGGACGCGATCGGCTCGCCCCTGCAGGCCGAGATCAAGGACGTGGCGGCGGCCCGCGCACTGGCCGAGGTGATGCAGCGGCGGAAGCTGGCCGGCCGGGTCGAGGTGTCCTCGTTCCACGACGAGGCGGTGGCCGAGATCGCGCAGCTGGTCCCGGGGGTGCGGACGGTCCTCATCGCCGGCCGCTGGGGCGGCGACGTGGTGGACCGGGCGGCGGCGGTGGGCGCGGCGACACTCGCCCTGAACATCCGGCGCCTGACGGCTGAGGTCGTCGAGGAGGCGCACGCGCGGGGTCTGGAGGTGATCGGCTGGGTGGTGAACACGGTGGACCAGCTGAGGCTGGCGAGGGCGCTCGGCCTGGACGGCGCGACGACGGACCACCCGGAGATCCGCCGCGCCGGTGGTCTCACCGTCTGACGGCGGCTACAGCTCCTTGACCAGCAGCTCGAGGGCGAGGCCCTCGCGCCGGGGGATGCCGAAGCGCTCGTCGTCGTACGGGAAGGGGGTCAGCTCTCCCGTACGGCGGTAGCCCCGGCGCTCGTACCAGGCGATCAGTTCCTCGCGGACGGTGATCACCGTCATGTGCATCTCGCGCACGCCCCAGCTCGCGCGGGCGGCGCGCTCCGCCTCGGCGATGATCACCTTGCCGAGGCCGGCGCCCTGCAGTTCCGGCTTGACGGCGAACATGCCGAAGTAGGCGGCCGTGCCGCGGTGCTCGAGCTGGCAGCAGGCCACCGGCTCCCCGTCCAGCTCGGCGAGGAGCATCCGCCCGGCCGGGGCCTCGACCACCTCGCGCACCCCCTGCGCGTCGGTGCGCTGCCCGTCGAGGATGTCCGCCTCCGTGGTCCAGCCGGCGCGGCTGGCATCCCCCCGGTAGGCGGATTCGACGAGCCGTACCAGGACCGGTATGTCGTCCTCGGTCGCGTCACGGAAGGTCGGCTGTGACTGGGCAGGGGCCTGTGCGGTGTCCATGGTGGCGTTCTCCGGTCGTGTGCTGCCGACGGTGCCGTCCGAGCCTAACGGCCCGGCCTGCGGGGAGCGGCCCGGCCGCGACCGCCCCCGCAGGCCGGGTCACGCTCCCCCAGTAACCCAATGCGCCCCGGTAGGACGGTTCCCGGCGGGGCATCGATGGGGCGACAACCGCGTCATTCGCTCCAGGGGGTGCACCGTGCACGGACCGGCGCTGTCCGGCGGGCTGCTGATGGTGTTGTGCGGGATCACGGGCACGTACTGCCTGCTGCGGACCCGCAGCGGCACGAAGGGGGAGAGCAGGACGGCGCGCGCCGAGGCGCTGATGGGGTTCGGGATGGCCCTGATGGCGGTGCCGGCGGCGCTGCTCACCCTCCCGGACCGGACCTGGGCGGTGTACGCGGTGGTGTTCGGCGTCGCGGCCCTGCGCGCGCTCGTGGCCGCCCGGCACGATGCCCACCACCTGCACCACCTGGTGGGGTCGCTGGCCATGGTCTACATGGCCCTCGCGATGGCCCCCGGGGCGGCCGGGGGCGGCCACCTCGCGCACGGCGGCACGGGCCCCTCCGGGGCCGCGGGAGGCGTGCCCCTGCTGACGGGCGCCCTGCTGGCCTACTACGCGCTCTACGTACTGGGCTCCGCGGGCCGGCTGATACCGGCGGCCCCCACGGCGAGCGCCCCCGGGGTCCCGGGCGGAGCCGGGGCGGTCGGCTTCGCCCGGGGCGCGCGGCCCGAGTTCACCTCGGCGTGCAGACTGACGATGGGCATCGCCATGTTCGCCATGCTGCTCACACTGTGAGACGACGGCCCCGGCAAACCGTGTCGTACGTCACTTGCCACGCGAGGCCGTACCCCTGGGTGCCGCATCGCTCATAGGCTGACACCCATGTGGGTCTCCTGCACGCTGCTGTTGCTCGGTGCACTGGCTGCCGTCGTCGCCCCGGGCCTGATGGCGCGGGCCCGGTGGCCCGAGCGCGAGCCCGTGGTGGCCCTGTGGGTCTGGCAGTGCGTCGTGGCCGGGGTCCTGCTGTCGTTCGGGCTCGCGATGACGTTCAGCGCGGCAGCCGCCTGGCAGGCGGTCCGCGGGCACGTGTTCGCGCCCGCCCCGCACGCCGTGGTCGAGGCCTACGCGCTCGGCGCGTACGGCCCCTGGTCGGCGGTCATCGCGGTCCTGCTGGCACTCGGCGGGCTGTGGACCGCCGCGATGCTCGTACGGGAGGTCCACCGGGCCCGGCTGCGCCGCAGGCGACGCCGCACGGAACTCCTGGTGCGTTCCCCGCTGCTGCCCGGTGAGGAACCGGGGGGCCGCCGTCTCGTGGTGCTGGAGGGGCAGCGCCCGGATGCCTGGTGGCTGCCCGGTACGGCCCCCCGGCTGGTCATCACCACCGCCGCTCTCGGGCGGCTGAAGGGCCGTCAGCTCGATGCGGTGCTCGCGCACGAGCAGGGCCACGCGCAGGCCCGCCACGACTGGCTCCTGCACTGCTCGGCCGCGCTCGCGACCGGCTTCCCGCAGATCCCGGTGTTCGCCGCGTTCCGCGACGAGATGCACCGCCTCGTCGAACTGGCCGCGGACGACGTGGCGTCACGGCGCTTCGGCCGGCTCACGACCGCGCTCGCCCTGGTCGGACTCAACGAGGACCGGGGGGTGTTCGGCCCCTGTCCGCCGCCGGACGCGCAGGTACCGCTCCGGGTGAACCGGCTGCTCGCCCCGGTGGAGCGGCTCACCGCGGGACGCCGGCTGCGGCTGACGGCCGCTGCCGCGCTCGTGCCGGTCGTGCCGCTCCTGGTGGCGGTCGTGCCGGGACTCCGCGCCCTCGGATAGCCGGATCCGGGGGGCGTCCGCGAGGATCGCTCCCATGCACTCCCCTCCACTCTCCCCCCCACGCGCCTCGCACCGCCCTTCGCTCCTGCTGGGCGCGGGCGTCGTCTGCGCCCTTCTCTCCGCCGCGCTGACCGCTCTGGTCGTGGTGCGATGGCCACCGCTGATGTCCCTGGACGGCACAGTGGCAAGGACGCTGCACCGCAGCGCCGTGACCCAGCCGGGGCTGGTCCACCTCAACCGGGTCCTCACGGACTGGGTGTGGGATCCGTGGACGATGCGCGCCCTGACCGCCGTGGTGGTGATCGCCCTGTGGTGGCGCGGGGCGCGTCCGCTCGCCGTAGGGGTGGCGGCGACCAGTGTGCTCGCGACGGTCCTGCAGCAGGCGCTGAAGTCCGCGGTGGGACGGGAGCGTCCGCGGTGGCCGGATCCGGTGGACTCGGCGCACTACGCCGCCTTCCCGTCGGGCCACGCCATGACGGCGATCGTGACCTGCGGGCTGCTGCTGTGGCTGCTGCGCCTGTACGGCGTCTCGCCGCTGCTGTGGCGGACGGCGGTCGTCGTGGCCGCCGTCTCCGTCCTGGGTGTGGCCTTCACCCGTCTCTACCTGGGGGTGCACTGGCTGTCGGACGTCGTGGGCGGGCTGCTGCTGGGCGGGGCCGTGACGGCCCTCTGGGCTGCCGCGTACGGAGCGCGCCGGACGGCCGGTGGCGAAGATGGCGAGGAGGACGGCGTTGTGGAGCCCCCCGCCCGGCGGCGATGATCGGTCCATGCAGATCAAGGGCGTGCTTTTCGATTTCTCCGGGACTCTCTTCCGCATCGAGGACGCCGGTTCCTGGCTCCGCGCGGTACTCGACGCGCGCGGCACGGCGATGGAGGAGCAGGACCTCGAACGGTACGCGCGGCGCCTGACGGCCGCCGGGGCACTGCCCGGCGGCCCGCCCCCGCGGCGGATCCCCCCGCATCTCGCCGCTCTGTACGCCTCGCGTGACCGCAGCGCCCCGCTGCACCGGGAGGCGTACACGGCCCTCGCCCGCCAGGCCGACCTGCCGGACGAGGACCTCTACGGCGCGCTGTACGAGCGCCACATGAGCCCGGAGGCCTGGCAGCCGTACCCCGACGCCGCAGAAGTGCTGCGGGACCTGCGGCGCGACGGGACCCCGGTCGGCGTGGTGAGCAACATCGGCTGGGACCTGCGGCCCGTGTTCCGGGCGCACGGGCTGGACGAGCTGGTGGACGCGTACGTCCTCTCCTTCGAGCACGGCGTCCAGAAGCCGGATCCCCTGCTCTTCCGGACGGCGTGCGCGCTGCTGGGACGTGATCCGGCGGACGTGGTCATGGTCGGCGACGACCGGCGTGCGGACGGCGGGGCGGCGGCACTGGGCTGTGACGTGCGCTTCGTGGACCACCTGCCCGTGGCGCAACGCCCGGAAGGGCTCCGGGCCCTCGGACTGGTGTGACGCGCAGGACACCCACCGGCCGTGCGGCGACCCGCACCCGCACCCGCCGTGAAGGATTCCGGGAGACGGTGTGAGGGATATCCCTGCGCCGAGGTGGGTGAAGGGGCGGACCTGGGCCCTAACCTGGGATACATGTCCCCGTATCCGAACACGTCCGTCTCCGTGCGTCCTGTCTCCGTGGTCAACGAGGAGATCCGCGCCCTGTGGCAGCGCTCGGGCGGACTGCTGTCCCCGGACGAGGAGAAGGAGTACCAGCGCCTGCTGGCGGAGTGGGCGGCCGCGGCGGGTACGAGCGTGCGGCCGGCCGTCTGACCTCCCGGCGTTCCGCCGAGCCGGAGCGATGATCCCCGGGGCAGGGGCGGGCGCCCCCGCGCTGATTCCGGCGATCCCCCGCGTCGCCGGAACCAGAGCTACAGCATGTCCCCGCGGGGGTCGTCGGTCAATGAATTAACGGCTCCGCCCGCCGCGACCGGCAGCGGCGGGGACGCGGCCCGCCGGACGGAGACCGTCCGGCGGGCCGCCCGCTTTCTCTCCGGGTGGGTGGTGCGGGCGGGTCAGCGGTCGAAGTAGTCCGGCTGCGTCTGGACGTTGAGTTCCGGAAGCCGCACCTTCGCGGCCGGGTCCGTCCGCCGGTCGTCGAGCTTCAGGACGTCGAAGCCCTTGGCGATGTCGTTGGAGTAGATGTAGCCGTTGTAGTAGTACGCCGACCAGGGGCCGGCCGTGGTGACCGCGTCCGTCGAGACCGGACCGCGCTCGAAGTACGCGATCTCCTTCGGCGCCGAGGAGTTGGTGAAGTCCCACACCGAGACCCCGCCCTGGTACCAGGCCTGGACCATCAGGTCCTTGCCCTTGACCGGGATGATCGACCCGTTGTGCGCGACACAGACCTCGGTGTCGGCCTGCGGGCGGTCGATCTTGAAGTAGCTGCGGAAGACCAGCTTGCGGTGGTCGCCCCGGCCGGTGATGTCGTAGATGCCGTCGGCCCCGCGGTGGGGACCGATCTCGTCGTTGCAGGTGGCCGCGCCGCCGCCGCCGAGCTCATCGGTGAAGACGACCTTGTCGGCCTTCTGGTTGAAGGTCGCGGAGTGCCAGAAGGCGAAGTTCACGTTGTCCTGCACCCGGTCGATGATCTTCGGGTTCTCCGGGTCCTCGATGGAGAACAGCAGACCGTCGCCCATGCACGCACCGGCCGCCAGGTTCTTCGACGGCAGCACGGTGATGTCGTGGCACCCGGTGGTCCTGGAGACGCCGGGGTTGGTCGGCGCGCCCGGGTTGCCGCCGTCCGGGAAGAGCACCGGGAAGTTCACGATCCGGGCCTTCTCGGGCGCGCTGCGCGGCACCTTGATGACGGAGATCCCGTCGTGCGGGGGCTGGCAGTCGGGGAACGCCTCGTTGGGCGAGTACGAGGAGACGTACACGTACACGTTCTTGCGCTCGGGGACGATCGTGTGGGTGTGCGACCCGCACGCGGTCTCGACGGCGGCGACGTACTTCGGGTTGCGCTTGTCGCTGATGTCGAAGACCTTCATGCCCTCCCAGGAGGACTTCTCCGTGGCGGGCTGTGTCGTGCTCGCACACGAGTTGTCGCTGCGCGAGGAGTCGGTCGACAGGAAGAGCAGGTTCCCGGAGACCGAGATGTCGTTCTGCGATCCGGGGCAGAGGACCTGAGCGACCGTCCTCGGGCTCCGGGGGTCGCTGATGTCGAAGATGCGGAAGCCGTCGTAGTTCCCGGCGTAGGCGTACTTCCCCTGGAAGGCGAGGTCCGTGTTCAGCCCCCGCAGCGCGTCCTTGGGGACGTTGGCGAGGTGCTCGATGTTGTCGCTGTGGACGATCTCGTCCACGCCGGGTATCTCGCCGCTCTCGATGGCGGCTCGGGCCTCGGCCTGCTGGCTCACGGAGACACCGCCGCGCGTGGTGGCGGTGTCTCCGGGGTCGGGTGTCGCGGCCGCGGGGCCGGCCGTCAGCAGAGTGGCGATGAGCCCGGCCGCGGCTGCCGCCACACCCAGACGTCTGCGCCGCACGCTGGTGGTGTGCAACGAGGTCACTGCGTCCTCCCTTGTCTCCGTCCGTAGGCGGACGGTTCCTGGACTCCGGCAGTATCGTCCCTCTCATGTACACACCAACAGAGTGCAACAGAGACGTAATGAAAGTTTTTGATCAACGGCCAGCGGAAGGTGTTAGGACGGTTCCCGACACACCCATGTGGCACTGGAGGTCGCCGTGTTGATGCCCCGTCGGACCACGCGCGTGCGCGCAACCTCTCTGGCGACGGTGCTCGTCGCCGCCGTACTGGCCGTGGGCGCCTGCGACGACGGCGGCTCCGGGGACGGGGCGAAGGCCGGGCCTGACAAGGAGCTCACGGTGGTGGCCCCCGGGAAGCCCGGCGAGCCGGCCAGGACACTGACGGCCGAGGACGCGGCGAAGGCCGCGGGGGACGACACCCCCAACTCCGCCGATTTCCGGTACGCCCGGATGATGATCGCGCATCACGAGCAGGCACTCGTGCTCACCTCCCTCGTCCCCGGCCGGGCGGCCTCGCCTTCCGTCGAACGGCTCGCGGAGCGCATCTCGGGGGGCCAGAAGCCGGAGATAGGCGCTATGGAGGGGTGGCTGAAGAACAACGGCGGCGAGGGCCGTGCGGAGACCCACGACCACTCCACGATGCCGGGCATGGCGACCGAGGCCCAGCTGGACCGTTTGCGTGCGGCGCGGGGCAAGGCGTTCGACCAGCTGTTCCTGGAGCTGATGATCACCCACCACCAGGGGGCGGTCACCATGGCGGCCGAGGCACTCGCGGACGGCAACAACGTCCTGGTCGAGGAGATGGCCAACGACGTGATGGCCCAGCAGACGGTGGAGATCGACCGGATGCGGGGACTGATGTCCTGACGGCGCCCCCGGCCCCGTTCCGCCGGAACCTGGGGCGAGAACCGGCCGTGAAGGAGCGGGAGCGTTCCAGGCGCGGTTTCCCGCCCACGGGCGGGGCCTGACGCCGAAGCCGTGCCGCTGACCGGTCGCCAGGGCGTGTTCCGGAAGGAGCGTCGTCCGGCCGGAGGGCAGGCCGGGCGGCCCCGGTGCGGGCGATCGCCGGGCGGAGCGCCGCCCCGGTGGACCAGCGGCCGGGACGACCCCGGCGACGCGGCGAGGGCCGCGGCCGTCGTCCCGCGGCCGCGGGACTGATCTCAGCCCTGGAGGCCGGCCGTCTCGGGGGCGTCTGTCCGCGCGTCCGCCGCCAGACGCTTCGCCTGCAGGTCGGCCGCCCCGAGGACACTGTCCAGGAGGCCGGGGAAGAGGGTGTCGAGGTCGTCCGTGCGCAGTCCGCTCAGCTTCGCCGTGCCGCGGTAGAACTGCTGGATGACACCGCTCTCGCGCAGCACCCGGAAGTGGTGCGTGCTGGTGGACTTGGACACCGGGAGGTCGAAGCGGGAGCAGGCCAGCTCGTCGGCGTCGTGGGCGAGCTGGCGCACGATGCGCAGCCGTATCGGGTCGGAGAGCGCGTGCAGTACACCTTCGACGCGGATCTCCTCGCGCGAGGGATGGGCGAGCGCACGGCCGGCGTTCGACGTCACAGTGGCTCCAGTTCGTCCAGGTAGACCCATTGTACGAGAGCTGTCGTAATTCTACTGCCGGGTGGCCACGACGAGGCGGGCGCGGGGGCTGCCGTCGGGTGTGCGGCCCAGCTCCTCCAGCGGGAGCAGCCGTACCGAGAATCCGGTCCGTTCGAGATCGCCCGTCACCTCGGTGAGCGGGAACGTGCGGTAGTACATGACGAACCGGGGGCTCCACAGCGCGTTGCGCACCCGCATGGCCGCGTCGAAGCCGAGCAGCGACCAGTAGGCCCGCGAGCCCACCTGGGGCGGCGCGCCGACCGGGAAGGCGAACGTGCCGCCCGGCCGCAGCGACGCACGCACCTGGGCGAAGAGGCCGGGACGCTGCTGCGGCAGGAAGTGCCCGAACGCCCCGAAGCTCAGGGCGAGGTCGAAGACGGGGGCGAAGGGCAGCGCCCGCGCGTCGGCCCGCACCCAATCGACGGCGGGTCCCCCGGCGTCCCCGGTACGCGCCGACCGTGCCACGGCGAGCATGCCCGCACTGAAGTCGACACCGGTGACACGCTCCCGGCACAGGCCGCGCAGGACCCCCACCCCCGCTCCGGTGCCGCAGCAGACGTCCAGGCCGCGGTCGAACGGCCCGAGCGGGCGCACCGCCCGGGCGACCGCTTCGAGCACCCTGTCGGGGGTCCGGTAGGGCGACCGGTCGAACTTCGGGGCGAGCAGGTCGTACCCGCGCATCGTCGAGGAGAGCGCCTGTACGGCCAGTTCGCGGAAGGTGGGGCCCTGTGGAGTGGACATCGGGCCCCAGGGTACCGGCCGGCCCTCCGTCAGACGGCGTAGCCGTACTGTTCGGGAGCCCGCACGTCACCTCCGAGCGCACGCGCCGCACTGCGGGCGAAGTACGGGTCGCGCAGCAGTTCCCTGCCGAGCAGCACGGCGTCCGCGCTGCCGTCGGCGAGGATCTTCTCGGCCTGGACGGGGTCGGTGATGAGCCCGACCGCGGCCACCGGGAGGCCGGTCTCCGCGCGCACCCGGGCGGCGAACGGCACCTGGTAGCCCGGCTCCACGGGGATCCGCGCCTTGGGGGCGAGTCCTCCGGTCGAGACGTCCAGCAGGTCGACGCCGTGGGCGCGCAGTTCACGTGCGAGGCGGACCGTGTCGTCGGCGGTCCATCCCTCACGCTCGTCGTCCGCGTTCTCGGTCAGCCAGTCAGTGGCGGAGACGCGGAAGAACAGCGGCAGCTCCTCGGGCCACACGGCCCGTACGGCGTCCACGACCTCCAGGGCGAAGCGGATCCGGTTCTCGAAGGAGCCGCCGTAGGCGTCCGTGCGGTGGTTGCTGTGCGGGGAGAGGAACTGGCCGATGAGATAGCCGTGGGCGCCGTGGATCTCCGCGACCTGGAAACCGGCCGCGAGTGCGCGGCGGGCGGCGTCGGCGAAGTGGCCGACGATCTCCTGGATGCCCTCCACGGTCAGCTCGGCGGGGACGGGGTGGCCCTCGTCGTACGGGAGGGGGCTCGGGGCGACCGGCTGCCAGCCCTCGCCTCCCTGGGCCCCGGCAGGGAGGGGGCCTCCGCCGCGCCAGGGGCGGTCGGTCGAGGCCTTGCGGCCGGCGTGCGCGAGCTGGATGCCGGGGACGGTGCCCTGCCGGGTGAGGAAGTTGGTGACACGGCGGAAGGCGTCCCTCTGCCGGTCGTTCCAGATCCCCAGGTCGGCAGGGCTGATCCTGCCCTCGGGGCTCACCGCGGTCGCCTCCACGAGGACGAGGCCGGTTCCGCCCGCCGCGCGGGCTGCGTAGTGCGTGAAGTGCCAGTCGTTGGGCACGCCGGCCTCCGGCCCGGACGTCTCCGCGCTGTACTGGCACATGGGCGCCATCCAGATGCGGTTGGGCACGGACAGCGAGCGCAGGGCGTAGGGGTCGAAAAGTGAACTCACGGGGGTCTCCGCTTCCTCGGGGCGCGACGGCGGGCAGGGTGGGTCGTCCGGAACACGCCGGACCACCGCTTCGTACGAGATTCATCGTACTACGAGAATCACCGTACTACGGCGGTCCTCGAATTACGAAGCCTCTCGTACGAACCCGACGCGGCGGGCCGCCCCGGCTCAGCCGCCCCCGGGGCGCCCCCGCCGGCGCAGGCTGATCCCCGCGTCCCCCGCGTACAGCTGACTCCAGCTGCGCCCGCCGCCGGAGCTCCAGGTCACCTGGACGTTCTCCCCGTCCGTCCGGACGGCCTCCACCGTCATGAAGCGGTCCGCGTCCCGCACGTCACCGGGCTCCAGATCGCGCGCCTGGACCGTGACGGGCTCCGCCGTGCCGGCGCTCTCCGCCTCGGCGGCCGCCCGGAGAAGCGCGGCGGCGAGTTCTCTGGCCGCGGCCGGGGAGCAGGACCAGGCGGCACGGACCGACGGGCCCTCGACCAGGATGCCGACCCCGGGCGCCCCCTCCGCCGGGGCGGGGACCACCTCCAGCGTCCCGCCACTCCCCTCGGTGTCCTGGAACCCGATACCCATCCCGCGCCTCCTCGTACTGCCGTCCCGCTCCGGCTCGGCCGAGCCGGAGGCCTTCCGGCGGGCCCAGAGGGCTGGGCTTGAGGCCGCCGGGGTCCACCACGGGGTGCTGCGACACCACCATGGGGTCGGCCCTCCGGAATTCCAGCACATGCGCCCCCGGGGCGGCCGACGCGCTGCACGTGACGGGCCGGTTCGGGTTGCGGGGACGCGTCCGGGGAGTCCATCGGTACGGAGAAGGGCGACGCGCCCGGCCTTCGAAAGTTTCGACCCCCTCCCCGCATTCCCGCCGTTACGCGGACCCCTCCGCCTCGGCGGGTACCGGCTCCACGGAAGTCGTGCAGACCATCTGGCGCCGGTGGTCCACCGCGCGCTCCGGCCCGACCAGCCGCAGCCGCACCGTGTGCCGGACGTCCGCGGGGTCGCTGGAGGACGCGAAGCGTAGTTCCAGCTCACCCGGTTCGACGATCCGGTGTCCGCCGGCCCCGGTGAACGACACCAGGTCGGCGTGGAAGCGGAAGCGCACCCGGCGGGCCTCCCCTGCCGCGAGCGGCACGCGTGCGTAGCCGATGAGCCGGGATTCCGGGCGCGTGGTCTGGGCGACGGGGTCGTGGACGTAGAGCTGGACCACCTCGGCCCCGTCCCGGTCACCGGTGTTGCGGACCGTCAGGTCCAGGTCCGTGGCGCCGTCCGTGGGCAGCTCCGTGGGCACCTCGGGGCCGGGCTCCCAGGTGAAGGAGGTGTACGAGAGCCCGTGACCGAAGGGGTAGAGCGGCGTGGGGTCGAGGTTGCTGACCCCGTTGGCCAGGCCCAGCGGGGGCTGCAGGTAGGTCCACGGCTGCCCGCCGGGACCGTCGGGGACGCCGATCGGCAGCCGCCCCGAGGGATTGACCCGCCCCGAGAGGACCCCCGCCAGAGCGGAGCCGCCTTCCTCCCCCGGGAAGAAGGCCTGCACGCAGCCGGCCAGCCGGTCCGCCCGGCCGCCGAGTGCGTACGTACGTCCCGTCAGCAGGACCAGGACGACGGGGGTGCCCGTCGCGAGCAGCGCGTCGAGGAGCCCGGCCTGGTGACCGGGGAGTGCCAGGTCCGCCGCGTCGCAGCCCTCGCCGGAGGTGCCGCGGCCGAACAGCCCGGCCCGGTCGCCGAGTACGGCGACACAGACGTCGGCTCCGGCCGCGAGCGCCGCGGCGCCCTCGATCCCGGAGGCGTCCGGACCGTCCACGTCGCAGCCCTGCGCGTAGTCGATGCCGGCGCCCGGGAACTCCTCGCGGAGCGCCTCCAGCAGGGTCGGCACGGCGATGCCCATCGGGGATCCGGGGTGCTGGACACCGACGTGGCTCGGGAAGGAGTAGCAGCCGAGCATCGCCAGCGGGTCGTCGGCGCGCGGTCCGACGACCGCGATCCGGCCGGTGCCCCTCAGCGGCAGGGCCCCCTCGGGGTTGGCCAGCAGGACGCAGGACCGCTCGGCGAGCAGGCGGGCCAGAGCACGGTTCCGCGGCGGGTCGAGGTCCACCGTTCCGCGCGCGTCCTCCGGTTCCCGGCCCTCCAGGACGGCCGGACGGACGGTGAGGTCCGGGTCGAGCAGGCCGAGTTCGCACTTCTGGAGCAGGACGCGGTACAGGGCGCGGTCCACCAGTTCCTCGGGGACGGCTCCGTCGCGTACGGCGGCGACCAACGCGTCACCGTAGCTGCGCACGGTGGGCAGTTCCACGTCGACACCGGCCGTGAGGGCCAGCCGGGCCGCGTCCGGACGGTCGGACGCGATCCTGTGCAGGGTCTCCAGGAAGCCGATACCGAAGTAGTCGGCGACCACCGTTCCGGTGAATCCCCAGGTGTCCCTGAGGAGTCCGGTGAGCAGAGCCGGGTCGGCGGCCACCGGGACCCCGTCGATCTCGGCGTACGAGTGCATCACCGACCGGGCGCCGCCCTCGCGGATCGCCATCTCGAACGGCGGCAGGATCACGTCGGCCATCTCCCGGCCGCCGGCCCTGACCGGGGCGAGGTTGCGCGCGCCGGCCGAGGCGGAGTACCCGGCGAAGTGCTTGAGCGTGGCGACGATTCCGGAGGACTCCAGGCCCCGGACGTACGCCGTGGCGATGGTCGCGACCAGGTAGGGGTCCTCGCCGATGGTCTCCTCCACGCGACCCCAGCGCAGGTCCCGTACGACGTCCAGGACGGGGGCGAGCCCCTGGTGGACGCCGACCGACCGCATGTCCTCGCCGATCCGCCCCGCCATCTCGGCGACCAGCTCCGGGTCCCAGGCCGCGCCCCAGGCCAGCGGGACGGGGTAGGCGGTGGCCCCCCAGGCGGTGAACCCGGCCAGGCACTCCTCGTGGGCGACCGCCGGGATGCCGAACCGCCCCGCCGCGACGATCCTGGCCTGGGCCCTGGCCAGCGCGACGGCGCCGACCCCCGGGTCCACCGGGGCGGTGCCGAACGGCCGGGTGAGCTGACCGAGCCCGCGGGTGCTGAGCTCCTCGAAGTCGACCGGGTCGACCATGTCGTTCTGGTGCGGTGCGACTCCGTCGCCGTCGGCGTCGGCGCCCACCCAGATGCCGTACAGCTGGGCGGCCTTCTCCTCGAGGGTCATCCGGGCGGCCAGGTCGGCCACGCGTGCCTCGGGGCTGAGCGAAGGGTCGCGCCACGGACCGTCGACGGCGGGTACCGGTCCGGCTTCACGGGCGTGCGGGGCAGGGGGGATTGCCATGGCGGCAGGGGTTCCTCTCATGAGTGCGGTGGTCCGGGGCGGCAGGGGTCTCCTATTTGCCGCCCACCCCCATCAGTCCGTCGACGAGCGCCCGCCGGGCCACGAGGTACACGGCGAAGATGGGTACGACGGAGAGGACGATCGCCGCGAGGACCGCGGGGATGTTCACTCCGAACTGGGTCATGAAGGTGAACAGCCCCAGTGTCAGGACGCGGTTCTCCTCCGACTGCGTGAGGATCAGGGGGAACAGGAAGCCGTTCCAGGCCTGAAGGGCGGAGAAGATCGCCACGGTGCTGATGCCGCCCTTGGAGAGCGGGACGGCCAGCTGCCAGAGCATCCGCAGGGGCGAGGCGCCGTCCAGCGCCATCGCCTCGTACATCTCCTCGGAGACGTCGCGCATCGTGCCGCTGAGCACCAGGACGGCGACGGGCATCGCGAAGGCGGCGGTGGGCAGGATGATCGCCCACAGGCTGTCGTAGAGACCCATCTTGCCGATGAGCAGGTACAGGGGAACGATCACCGCCTGCGCCGGGATCGCGACACCGAGCAGGAAGGTCCGGAAGGCGAGCGAGGAGAGCCGGCTGCGGGTGCGCACGGCCACGTAGGCCACCGGGACGGAGAGGACGAGGACGAGGACGACCGTGGCCACCGCGACGACCGCGGTGTTGCCGAGCAGCGAGAGGAAGCCGCTGTCCAGCACGGTGGTGTAGTTGTCGAGCGTCGGGTCCGTCGGGAATGCCAGCGGATCGCCGTTCAGCGCCTCGTCCTGGTGCATGAGGGACGAGGAGAGCAGCGTGTAGAGCGGTACGAGGACGATGACGAGCCAGATCAGCGAGCCGATACCGGCCACCGGGTTGCCCGTTCCGCGCCGGGGGCGGGGCACGCTCCTCATACGCCGCGGGACGGACGAGGTGCGCTGCGGTGCGGCGGGTCGGGTGTCGATGGACATGCCGTCACATACCTTCCCGGGTGGACCGCATGGAACCGAAGCCGCTGAAGCGGACCAGCAGCAGCGACAGACCGGTGGCCACGACGACGAGGGCCGTGGCGATGGCCGCCGCGTAGCCGAGGTCGTAGGTCTGGAAGCCGGTCCGGTACATCAGGTAGGGCAGAATCGTGGTGTCCGTGCCGGGACCGCCCTTGGTCATGATGAGCACGGTGTCGAAGTAGGTCAGCGATCCGACGATCATCAGGACCGACGAGGTCGTCATGGTGTGGCGGAGCTGCGGCAGTGTGATGTGGAAGAACTGCCGGATCATGCCCGCGCCGTCGATGGACGCCGCCTGGTAGAGGACTTCGGGGATCTGCCGGGCGCCGCCCTGGTAGATCAGCGTGTGGAAGGGCATGAACTGCCAGCCGCCCACGAACGCCACGACGAGCAGCGCCCCGGTGGACGAGCCCATGACGTTCGGGTCGACGCCGATCCAGGGCCCGATCTCCTTGACGACACCGAAGTTGGGGTCCAGCAGGGCGTGGAAGAGCACGGCGATCGCGGTGGTGGACAGCAGCAGCGGGATGAAGAAGACCGCCGACAGCACGGCCCGGCTGCGCTGACGGCCCGCCGCCCAGACGCCCAGCAGGAGGGCGACCGGGGTCTGGAAGGCCCAGCTGATGGTCGTGAGCAGGAGGGTCAGCCAGGCGGCCTGGCCGAATTCGGAGTCCTTGAACAGCCGGGTCCAGTTGTCGAGACCCGTCAGGGCCGGGGAGTCGAGCCCGTCCCACGTGGTGAAGGAGAGGTAGACGGCGATCGCCAGGGGGACGATCGCGAAGAGGGCGAAGAACAGGATGCCGGGCACGGCCCAGCCGACCGGGGGGCGGCCGACGCTGCCGACGGCCGCCTTCCTGTCTCCGCCGCGCTCGGCATGCGGAGTGTGGACTGACATCGCTACTTGGCGGCCTTCATCGCTTCGACGAACTGCTCGGGCGTGCTCTTGCCCGCGAACAGCTTGCTGATCTCGGTGAGCAGGGGGGTGGCGTACCGGGACTCCAGCGCCTGGTCCCACGAGAGGGTGAAGCTCGGGGCCTTCTGCACCATCTCGTACTGGTCGTTCGCGAACGCGGGGTTGGGTGAGGTGCTCAGCATCGAGGCGGCGTCGGAGGTGGTGGGGATGTCACCGTTGTCGACGAGCGCCTTGGAGTAGCTCTCGGAGGCCATCGTCCTCAGGAACGCGAGGGCGGCGTCCTTGTGCTTGGTGCGGGCGTTGACGGACCAGTAGTTGGTGGGGTTGCCCACCACGTTCGCCGGGTCGCCGACGCCTCCGGCCACGGTCGGGAAGGCGGTCCATCCGAGGTCCTTCGCGGCGAACTCGGGTGCCTTGCCCAGCTGGGTGGAGTACTCCCACGAGCCCATGAGGTGCATCGCGGCCTTGCCCTTGTTCAGCAGGGTCGGGGCTCCGCCGTTGCCGTAGTCGACCGAGTTGAAGTTCTTGCCGAAGGCGCCGTCGTCGATCAGCTGCTCGACCGTCCGGGCCGTCTTGAGCACCGCGGGGTCGCCCCAGCCGTCGGTGTCACCGTTCTGGATCCTCCGGAAGACCTCGGGCCCGCCGATGCGGTCCAGCAGGTACTCCATCCACATCAGCTCGGGCCACTTGTCGGAGCCACCGAGGGCGAAGGGGGTGATGCCCGCGTTCTTGAAGGTGGTGATGGCCTTCTGCAGGTCCTCCCAGGTCTTGGGCGGCTCGATCTTGTGCTCGGTGAAGAGGGCCTTGTTGTAGAAGAGCATCACGGGCTGCATGCCGCGCATCGGCACCCCGTAGATCTTTCCGTCGAGGCCGCCCGCGGTCATGACCGACGGCAGGAAGCCGTCCTTGAGGGCCGGGTCCTCGTTGACCGTCGAGGTCAGGTCCAGGAGGTCGTCGGAGTCGACGTACGGCTTGATCGAGCCGCCGCCCCAGTTGAAGAAGATGTCCGGGGCGCCGGGGGATCCCATGGCGCTGCGCAGCTTGTTCACGTAGTCGGTGCCGGGGACCGACACCAGCTTCACCTTGACGTCGGACGTCTTGTTGAACGTGTCCACCGCCGCCTGCTGCACCTTGACCGCGTCGTCGCCGTAGACGTAAGCGGTGAGGGTGCCGTCGCCCGACCCGCCGGCTCCGGAGCCGCAGCCCGCCAGGATCCCGGCCAGGGCCAGCGCGGCACCCGCCGCGGCCCATCTCGTCGTACGTGTGCCCTGACTGAAAATACCCGACCGCATGACCGCACCTCAATCGAATGTTTCGGCGTGCCTTTCGAATGTTGCCGGAACCGTACGGTCGTGTTTCGGGACCGTCAAGAGGGCGGGAGCAAGGATTTACGATCCTGCGCACGCGCCTGTGCGAGGCGCCGGGAGGCTACGATTCATGCATGAGCCCCGCAAAGGTCCAGCCCCAACCGGAGAAGGTGTCCGTCGGCGAGACGTCGGAGAGCACCGCCACGCTGGCAGAGATCGCCCGAGCGGCCGGAGTTTCGGCTCCGACAGTTTCGAAAGTGCTGAACGGGCGTGCCGACGTCGCCCCGGGCACGCGCTCGAAGGTGGAGGAGCTGCTGCTGCTGCACGGCTACCGCCGCAGGCGCGGTGCCTCCCAGCAGTCCCAGCTGATCGACCTGGTCTTCCACGAGCTGGACAGCGCCTGGGCGATGGAGGTCGTCCGGGGTGTCGAGAACGTCGCCCGGGAGGAGGGGCTCAGCCTGGTGCTCTCGGAGAGCGCCGGCCGGCTCACCCCGGGGCAGACGTGGGTGGACGGCGTCCTGGCGCGCCGCCCCGCCGGGGTCATCCTGGTGCTGTCGGACCTCGACGCGGGTCAGCGCGCCCAGTTGAACAGCCGTTCCATCCCGTTCGTCGTGGTCGATCCGGCCGGTGACCCGGGCGACGACATCCCGTCGGTCGGAGCGGCCAACTGGCAGGGCGGCCTGGCCGCCACCCGCCACCTGACGGGTCTGGGCCACCGGCGGATCGGCATCATCGGCGGACCGGCGCGGATGATGTGCAGCCGCGCACGCCTCGACGGTTACCGCGCCGCCCTGGAGACCTCGGGCCTGCCGATGGACGCCGATCTCGTCCGGGAGGGCGAGTTCAACCACGAGGACGGTTACACGGCGGCCCTGGAGCTGCTGCACCTGCCGCAACCGCCCACCGCGATCTTCGCAGGCAACGACCTCCAGGCGCTGGGCGTGTACGAGGCGGCGCGCGAACTGGGGCTGCGGATCCCGGAGGACCTCAGCGTCGTCGGGTTCGACGACCTGCCGCTGACCCGCTGGATCGGCCCGCCGCTCACGACGGTGCGGCAGCCGCTCATCGAGATGGCGGAGACGGCCGCACGCCTGGTCCTCGACCTCGGCAGAGGGCGACAGCCCGCGACGACCCGGGTCGACCTGGCGACGAGCCTGGTGGTCCGCAGCAGCACGGCACCGCCGGCGCGCTGAACTCCGCGCGGTCCGGCAGGTGCGGGGCCGGCGGTCGCCGGCACCCGGTGGGGCGCTCGCACCCTCCGCGCGGGCGCGGGTTCCGACGACGCGCCGGTGGGGGCAAGGGCGGGAGGGTCCGGCAACGGTGCCCCACCGGCTCCGGCGAGACGCTCCGCGTGGGTGCACGCATGCTGACGACACGCCCGTGGGGGCGGAAGCGCTGACGCCTGACCGGGTGTTCGGCGGCCCGGGGGCCCGTGGCCCGCCACGACCGGACACCCGGCCGGCGGGCAGAGGGGCGGCTCGTCGGCCGGGGCCTGGTGTCCGGCGGCCGGCCGCCGGAGCGGTGTCCCCTGCCGTCCCGCAGGGCGCGGAACCGCCGGGCGTTCACCGCCGGCGAGCCATGACCTCTGCCTCCGCCCCCGTGACCTGGACGGATGCCGGAACTGCGGGCCCTTGTCAGTGGTCGGGTGCAGACTGACCCGTGTCCGGCACAACGGCGTTTCGGGAGGCTCTGTCATGACCGACGTACTGCTCACCGTAGGCACCCGCAAGGGGCTCTTCATCGGCCGTAGACGCGGCGGCACATGGGAGTTCGGTGAGCCGCAGTTCAACGCGCAGGCGATCTACTCGATCGCGATCGACACCCGCGGACCGTCGCCCCGGTTGCTGGCCGGTGGCGACAGCGCGCACTGGGGTCCGTCGGTGTTCCACTCCGACGACCTGGGCGCGACCTGGGTCGAACCCGAGCGACCGGCCGTGAAATTCCCGCAGTTCACCGGGACCTCCCTGGAGCGGGTCTGGCAGCTGCAGCCCGCCGGACCCGAAGCACCGGGTGTCGTGTACGCGGGCACCGAACCCGCCGCGCTCTTCCGCTCGGAGGACGGCGGTGAGTCCTTCGAGCTGGTCCGGTCGCTGTGGGAGCACCCGACGAGGTCCCGGTGGGTGCCCGGCGGGGGCGGTGAGGGCCTGCACACCATTCTGACCGACCCACGGGACGCGGGGGCGGTGACGGTCGCGGTCTCCACGGCGGGTGTGTTCCGTACCGAGGACGGCGGCGAGCGGTGGACACCCGCCAACAAGGGGGTGTCGGCGGTGTTCCTGCCCGACCCGGACCCCGAGTTCGGCCAGTGCGTGCACAAGGTGACCCGGGACGCCGTCGATCCCGACCGGCTCTATCTGCAGAACCACTGGGGCGTCTTCCGCAGCGACGATTCCGGGGACAGCTGGACCGGCATCGGCGCGGGCCTGCCCTCGGACTTCGGCTTCGCGGCCGCGGCCCACCCGCACCGCGCGGACACGTTCTACGTCTTCCCGATCAACGCAGACACGGACAGGGTCCCCGCCGGCCGCCGCTGCCGGATCTTCCGCACCCAGGACGCCGGAGAGACCTGGGAACCGCTCACGCGCGGCCTCCCGGACGGCGACCACTACGGCACGGTGCTGCGGGACGCGCTGTGCACGGACGACGCCGACCCGGCCGGCGTCTACTTCGGCAATCGCAACGGCGAGGTGTACGCGAGCGCCGACGACGGCGACACCTGGCAGCAGCTCGCCTCGCATCTGCCCGATGTCCTGTGCGTGCGGGCGGTGGTACTCCGCTGACCGGCAGGTGACCGGTGTGGTCGTCACACCGGTGGAGCACCAGTAGAGTGCGCCCCGTGGCAGCACGACCGTTGAAAGAAATCGTCGAGCCGGGGTGGGCGCAAGCCCTGGAGCCCGTGGCCGAACGCATCGCCGGCATGGGCGACTTCCTGCGCACGGAGATCGCCGCGGGGCGCACCTACCTGCCCTCGGGGCCGAACGTCCTCCGGGCGTTCCAGCAGCCGTTCGAGGAGGTGCGCGTCCTGATCGTCGGGCAGGATCCCTACCCGACTCCGGGGCACGCGATCGGCCTGAGCTTCGCGGTGGCACCCGAGGTCCGCCCGCTGCCGGGAAGCCTGGAGAACATCTTCCGGGAGCTCCAGGCGGATCTGGGAGTCCCCCGGCCCTCCAACGGCGATCTGACGCCCTGGACGCGCCAGGGGGTGCTCCTGCTCAACAGGGCCCTGACCACGGCGCCCAGGCGACCGGCGGCGCACCGGGGCAAGGGCTGGGAGGAGGTCACCGAGCAGGCCATCAAGGCGCTGGTCGCCCGCGGTACTCCGCTGGTGTCGATCCTGTGGGGGCGCGACGCCCGCAATCTGCGCCCGCTCCTCGGCGACTACCCGGCGATCGAGTCCTCGCACCCCTCACCCATGTCCGCGGACCGCGGCTTCTTCGGATCGCGGCCGTTCAGCCGGACCAACGAACTGCTGGAACGCCAGGGGGCGCAGCCGGTCGACTGGCAGCTGCCGTGACCCCGGCGGGTCCGTTCGTCCTCGGGGTCGACTCGGGCGGATCCGGACTGCGGGTGGCACTCGGCAGGGTGGAGACCGGGTGTCCGGTCTCCACCGCCGACTGTGCCGAACCGGTGCGTACGGGACCGGGCGGCATCGACGCGGGCCATCTGCTGGACCAGCTCCTGCCCGTCGCCCGGGAACTGAGGGACCGGGCCGGCCCGGGTGCGACGGTCGTCGCCGCCGCGGTGGGGGCCGCCGGGATGGCGACGCTCGGCGATGAGCTGCGCGCGCGGCTGCCCGGCGCGCTCGCCGACGCCCTGGGAGTACGGCAGGTGGCGCTGGCGGCCGACGCGGTGACGGCGTACGCGGGGGCGCTGGGGCAGCGGCCCGGGGCGATCGTCGCGGCCGGTACCGGCATGATCGCGCTCGGCACGGACCTCAGCACCTGGCGCAGGGCCGACGGCTGGGGTCATCTCCTGGGTGACAGCGGGGGCGGCGCCTGGATCGGCCGCGCCGGGCTGGAGGCGGCGATGCGCGCCCACGACGGCCGGAGCGGCGGTTCCCCGGCGTTGCTGTCCCGTCTCGAGGCGCTGTTCGGGGCCGCGCCGGGTCTCCCCGGCCTGCTCTATCCGCGGCCGGACCGGCCCGCGCTGCTCGCCTCCTTCGCTCCCGAGGTCGCGGCGTGCGCCGATCGCGACGCCGTGGCCGCCGGAATCCTCCGGGAGGCCGCCGCGCATATCGCCGAAGCGGCCGCGGCGGCGTGCCCCCGAGCCGGGTACCCGAGAACCCCCGGCAGCGAGGCGTACGAAGTCGCTCTGACCGGCGGGCTGTTCCGGATGGGAGAGCCGCTCCTGGGGCCGGTGCGCCAGGAGTTGGCGCGACAGGTTCCGCAGGCACGGGTGGTGCCCGCGGCGGGCGATCCGCTGCACGGCTCCCTGGAGATCGCCCGGGCGCTCGCCGGCTCGGCGCTGCGGCTGCCGGCCCATCCGACCCTGCTCTGCGTACCCGGAGTAGCATAGGCGTCCCGATCGGCGATGCGTCCGGACAGAGCAGGGCAGTTCCCCGGTATGCCACCCAACAGGCATAAACGGACAGATGACGCCTGACTGCCCCCTCCCCGAACCGGGCTGCGGGCAAAGCCAGTAGCATGCGACGCCATGAGCACCCCCACTGGGCCCGCTTCCGGCCTGCCTGTACGAATGCCGCGACCTCGCCAGTCCGGACGGCACCGCCGCCCGGAGCCCGTGGTCGCACCCGAGGGCGCCGCCGCGCTCGTCCTCGCCGTTCCCGGTACCCCCTCCTCGGCCACGCGCGGCCTCGCCGAGGAAGTCATCAGCATCGCCCGCTCCGAGCTGCCCGGCCTGAATGCCCGCATCGGCTTCCTCGACGGTGACGACGCCGAGCATCCCGCGCTCGCCTCCGTACTATCCGACGCCGCCGCCGAGCGCACGGCGCGCTACGAGCAGGCCGTCGCCGCGGGCCGTGAGGTCGCCGAGCCCGAGGGGCCGTCCGCCGTCGTCGTCCCCCTGCTGGCAGGGCCGGACAGCGCCCTGCTCCGGCGCATACGGCAGGCGGTCATGGACAGCGGCACCCAGGCCGAGCTGACGGATGTGCTCGGACCGCACCCGCTGCTCGCCGAGGCGCTGCACGTGCGTCTCTCGGAAGCCGGGCTGGCGCGGGCCGACCGCGCCAGGCTGTTCACCGTGGCGACCGCGGCCGACGGGATCGTGCTCGCCACGGTCGGCGGTGAGGAGGCGGTGCGGGCCGCCGGTATCACCGGCATGCTGCTGGCCGCCCGCCTCGCCGTGCCGGTGATGGCCGCCGCACTGGACGTGGACGGCTCGGTCGCCTCGATCGCCGAGCAGCTGCAGAGCTCCGGTTCCGCGCAGCTCGCGCTCGCGCCGTACCTGGTGGGCCCGGAGATCGACGCCGAGCTGCTGGAAGCCGCCGCGAAGGAGGTCGGCTGCGCGACCGCGGAGCCGCTCGGCGCGTACCCGGCCATCGGCAAGCTCGTGCTCTCGCTGTACGCGACGACGCTCGGCATCACGCCGGCGACGCCGCAGGGAGCGGCGCACGCGCACTGATCAGCACCCGTACCGCCCTGGGAGGCGGCACGGACCGGAGTACCGGTCCGTGCCGCCTCCCGCGTTTCCGGCCGCGGGCGGACACGGCCGACGCGGCGACTCCGGAGCGCAGCGGCCGGGCCTGCGGCGAAGTGCCTGGCGCGGGCTGCGGGGGCGTCAGGGTTGTCGGGAGGGGCAGGCGCCGCAAGCCCCGGGGCCCGAGCCTTCAGGACCGGCGCCTGCCCCCGAACGCCCGCACGCCTGACGCCTGAGTCCGCGGCGTACGCCCGAGGGAGTGGGGCCCAGGGAGCCAGGGCCTCAGGCGAACACGACGCAGGACGCGGCCGGGGCGTCGAGGGAGCCCGTGTGGGCAGGGATCCCGGTCTCGGCGTCGACGGCGAACCAGCTGACGTTGCCGGACCGCTCGTTGGCGGCGTACAGCCACTGCCCGCCGGGGTCGAGGGTGAGGTCGCGGGGCCAGTGCCCGCCGCAGCCCACGGTCGCTGCCAGAACCGGCTTCTCGGCCGTCTCGTCCAGCGTGAGGACGGAGATGCTGTCGTGGCCGCGGTTGGCCGTCCACAGGAACCGCCCGTGGTGCGACACCACCACTTCGGAGGGGTACGTGCGCGTCCCGCCCTCCGTGCCCGCGTCCTCCGCGTCGAAGGGCAGCACCGGCGTCTCGCCGACCGGGTCGAGCCGCCCTTCGGCGCTGTCCCAGCGGCACACGGTGAGGGTCGGTTCGAGTTCGTTCAGGATGTAGACGTGTCCCCCGGACGGGTGAAATGCCAGGTGCCGTGGGCCCGTGCCCGGACGCAGGGCCGTCTCGGTGTGCAGCCGCAGCTCCCCTGTGGCGGGGTCGAGGGCGCAGACGCGTACGGAGTCCGTGCCGAGGTCGACGCTGAGCACCCATCGGCCCGTGGGGTCGGCGAGCACCTGGTGTGCGTGCGGTTCGGCCTGGCGGCCCGCGTCCGGGCCGCCGCCTTCGTGCCGCAGCTGGGAGGCGGCCGGGCCGAGGGAGCCGTCGGGCCTCACGGGCAGGGCGGTGACGCTGCCGGAGCCGTAGTTGGCGGTGAGGAGGTGACCTGCGGCAAGGCAGAGGTGTGTGGGGCTGCCGCCGTCCACGGGCCGTATCTCGCCGATGAGCCGGGGTGCGTCGTCGCCGGTCACGGCGAACGCCGCGGAAGCGCCGTCAGGCGTCTCGCTGACCGCGTACAGCATCGCGTCGCCCGTCCCGGGGGCGTGACCGGTCACGAGGAAGGACGGGTCCGCGACGGCGTCCGTACGGGCGAGCACGGTGAGGGCCCCGGTGTCCCGGTCGACGGCGACGGCGGTGATCCCGAGTCCGCCCGCCGAGGTGAACGACCCTATGAACGCCCGCCCGGCGTTGCTGCTGCCCATCGCGCTACCCCTCTTCGCATCTGTCGCGATCTTCCCTTCCGACCGTAGCAGGCAGCCGTTTTTGGTACGGACCAATCCCGGCCGGGCCGGCGGGAAGGAGCAGGAAGGGCAGGACGGGCGGCCCTGGCGGTCAGGCTCCGATCAGCGGCGCGCGCGGAGAGCTGTGCAGCGGGGCCGCGAGTTCGGCGAGCGCCCGTTCGAGGCTGTGCAGGTGGGCGAGGGCGGGCTGCACGATCCCGTGTTCCGGAACCGTGACGGCGGCGGACGACAGCGCGGCGGACGAGGCCGGCTCACCGTCGCGGAGCGGCCCGCGCTCCGCCGTGGTCAGCGCCTCGACCGAAGCCTCGACACGCCAGCAGGCCGCGGCGAGACGGGCGTCGTGGGACGCCTCGGGGTCCGCCGCGACGGACGCCAGGCCTCGGATCTCACGGGCGCAGACGTCGAGCAGGCCGAGCACCTGCCGGGCCCGTGCCTTACGGGCGCGCAGCGGGCTCAGAGGGTGCACCAGCGGGCCGAGCGACAACCGCACCCGGCCGAGGAGCGCCTCCAGTTCGGCGACGCGGGGGGCCGGGTCGGCGGTCGCGGAGCCGGCCAGCCGGGCGGCGGCCTCCTCGGTGCAGGCGTGCACACACCGGAGGGCCCGCTGGATCCACGCGTCCGTGGTGGCGTGCGTGGTGACCGGCAGGACGAGGAGTACCGCCACCATCGCGCCGAGCGCGCCGACCCCGGTCTCCACCAGGCGCAGCGTGAGCAGCGCGGGGTCCAGGACGCCGAGCAGCCCGTAGAGCGCACCCGCCGTGACCGTCACCGAGAACATCATCCACGTGTACGAGACGGCCGCCGAGTAGAAGATCCCGAAGACGCCGGCCGCCACCAGGACGGCGGTGGGGACGGCGGCCCCGTGCAGCGGTACGACGACGAGCAGGCCGACCGGAATGCCGATCAGTGTCCCGAGCACCCGCCGGAAGCCGCGCACGAGCGTCTCGCCGCGCGATGTCGTGTTCACGAACACCCACCAGGTGGCGCCCACGGCCCAGTACCAGCGTTCGTCGGAGAGCACCTGGCCCACCAGGAGCGCGAGGGCCCCGCCCACGGTCGCCTGGACCGCCTGGCGTGTGGTGGCCCGGGTCAGGCCCCGGCCCGCCACCGGATACGGCACGGCGGCCACGGGCTGCCGCCGCTCGTAGCACCACAGGCCGAAGCGGACGGCCGACGAGGTGAGCAGGGAGAGCAGCACGGCCGCGTACAGCTCGGGGAGCTGGCCGGGAAGGGTGTGCAGGAACTGCGTGACGAAGAAGGCCATGAACGCGAACACGCCGAGCGAGTGCCCCCGGGGCCCCCATCGGCGGGCGTAGACCCCGGCCCCCATGACCGCGAGAAAGGCCAGGTCACGCGCTACCGGCAGGTCGTGCAGCGCGGCCGCGAGGGCGAGCACGGGGAGCCCGGCGGCGGGGAGCAGAGCCGTGGTGAGGGCCTGACCGCGCACCGTGGTGTCGGTGACCGTGAAGAGGGCCAGCAGCGCCGCGAGTCCCCCGGTCACGGCTCCGACGAGCGAGTGGCCGGCCAGGCCGCACACGACGACGGCCAGCCCGATGCCGAGGACGGCCCGGACACCGCTGCGCAGGCGCAGCCGACCCGGGTCCGGAGCCACGAACACCCTCTTCAGCACAGTTTCCCGCCCCTTCGCACGAAAAAGGGCGCCACGGAATCCGCAGCGCCATCGACGGTGCCATCACACCACGGCTGCGACGGGTGGCTCAACACGAGACCGAAGCACTGTGCCATTGGCACACCTGCCCGCGGTATTCCTGACCACAGGTCGGCCAATGGCCGAGCCTGCTGCCGACTACGGCCGGGAGGCGGGGCGCGGGTGGGTTCGCCGCGGGTGAAGGGGGGCGGATCCGCTCCGCCGGCATCCGTCGCGTGGGGTCCGGGGCCGGATCGGCTCCCCCACGAAGCGGCCTCTGAGCGGATCGGTCCTGCCGGCCCCGGTCGAGCTGCCGGACGGGATCAGTTCCGCCACCAGTCGTCGAGCGGGCTGACCGGGACGGTCCGCTTGTGGCGGGTCGCGAGGTAGACCGCCTCCACCCGGGCCGCCAGCTCCGGCGCGGCCTCGGCGCCTTCCAGGTAGTCGTCGATCTCGGCGTACGTCAGGCCCAGCGCGACCTCGTCGGGCAGCGCGGGCCGGTCGTCCTCGAGGTCCGCGGTCGGTACCTTCTCCCAGGTGCTCGCCGGCGCACCCAGCTCCCGCAGCAGAGCCGCGCCCTGCCGCTTGGTCAGCCCGGTCAGCGGGGTCACGTCGGCACCGCCGTCGCCGTACTTCGTGAAGAAGCCGGTGACCGCCTCGGCCGCGTGGTCGGTGCCCACGACGAGGAGGCCGAGCTGTCCGGCGATCGAGTACTGGATCACCATGCGCTCGCGGGCCTTGATGTTGCCGCGTACGAAGTCCCGCAGGGCGGGTTCGGTGCCCAGCAGCTCCCGCAGGCCGAGGGCCGACTCCGCGGCGACGGCGTCCGCGCTCGGCTTGACGTTCACCGCGACCGAGCGGTCCGGCCGTATGAACTCCAGCGCGATCTGCGCGTCGTGCTCGTCGGCCTGCACTCCGTACGGCAGCCGCACGGCGACGAAGGTGGCCTCGTGCCCCTCGGCCCGCAACTCCTCGACCGCGAGCTGGCACAGCCGGCCGGCCAGCGTGCTGTCCTGGCCACCGCTGATCCCGAGCACGAAGCCCGTGGCCGGCGTCGACCGCAGGTAGTCCTTGAGGAAGTCGACCCGCTCCCGAATCTCGGCCTGGGGGACGACGGCCGCCTTGACGCCGAGTTCGGCGAGGATCTGCTCCCGTAGGTTCACCATCCGCCCACTGTACTGACGGGCCGCAGCCGCCGGTGGACGCGGGTGCCCGGCCGGGACCGGGACCCCGTCGGGACGGTGGCGGACGCGGCGGACGGGGCCGCTGGGTAGAGTCGGGCGTCGGATCACCGAGCCAGGAGGAGAGCAGCCGGACATGGCGGTGGACGCCCTCGACACCCGCATCCTGCGCCTGCTCCTCGAGCAGCCGCGCACCAGCGTGCGCGAGTACGCGCGTCTCCTGGGCGTGGCCCGCGGCACCCTGCAGGCCCGTCTGGACCGACTCGAACGGGACCGGGTGATCACCGGTACCGGACCGGCCCTCTCCCCGGCGGCGCTCGGCCACCCGGTTCTCGCCTTCGTCCACCTGGAAGTGACCCAGGGACACCTGGACGAGGTGGGCGAGGCCCTCGCGGGCGTCCCCGAGATCATCGAGGCGTTCTCCACCACCGGCGGAGGCGATCTGCTGACGCGGGTCGTGGCCCGGGACAACGGCCACCTGGAGGACGTGATCCAGCAGCTGATCCAGCTCCCGGGCGTGGTGCGGACGCGGACCGAGGTGGCCCTGCGCGAGCGGGTGGCGCACCGTGTCCTGCCGCTGGTCGAAGCGGTGGGGCGGGCGGTGGGCGGTCCGGGCTGATCGGCGTCCGGCATGCTGGGGTCCATGAGTTCTCCGCGCCCTTCGGCTCCGTGTGTCCTCTTCGACCTCGACGGGACCCTCGTCGACAGCGAGCCGAACTACTACGAGGCGGGGCGCCGTCTCCTCTCCCGCTACGGCGTGACGGACTTCAGCTGGGAGAACCACTCCCGTTTCATCGGGGTCGGCACGCGCGAGACGCTCACCGTCCTGCGCGCGGAGTACGGGATCGACGCGTCGGTCGACGAACTCCTGGCCGGCAAGAACGCCCGCTACCTGGAGCTCGCCGGAGCCCGCACCGAGGTCTTCCCCGAGATGCGCACGCTCGTGGAGCGTCTCCACGGCGACGGGGTCGTGATGGCGGTGGCGTCGGGTTCGTCGCGGGCCGCGATCGAGGCCACGCTCGCGGTCACGGGGCTGGACGCGTACTTCCCCGTGTGCGTGTCCGCCGAGGAGGTGGCGCGCGGCAAGCCCGCGCCCGACGTGTTCCTGGAGGCCGCCCGGCGGCTCGGTGTGGAACCGTCCGCCTGCGTGGTGGTCGAGGACGCCGTGCCGGGTGTGGAAGCGGCGCACGCGGCGGGCATGCGCTGTATCGCGGTCCCCTCCGTCCGGTCCGCCGCGGACGAGGCGGTGTTCAGGTCCGCGGAACTCCTCTTTCCGGGCGGACAGGCCGAGTTCGAGGCGGCCGCCGTACTCGACCGGCTCACGGGCGGCTGATTCCGGCCGCAGTCCTTCAGGTTCCGGCCCGGTGAATGGCCGGAACCTGAAGGACTGCGGCCGACCGGGCGAGGAGTGGTCCCCGGGCCGGATATCCTGATCATGCCGCGTGCCCCACGCACCGAACCGAGCCCACGAGGCCGACCGGGTCACCGCCGCGGCAGTCGGAGCGGGCCACAGTTCGAGATTGGTGTGCACAGGTGCTGGTAGCTGGACGGTACCGGTTGATATCCCCCATCGGCCGTGGCGGTATGGGCGAGGTGTGGCGTGCCACGGACGAAGTGCTGGGCCGTGCCGTGGCCGTGAAGCTGCTGCTGGGCGACCACGCCGACGCCTCGTCGACCGCGCGGTTCCGCCTGGAGGCGCAGACCGCGGCGCGACTCAGCCATCCCCACCTGGTCGCCGTCTTCGACTTCGGCTCCTGGGAGGACCGCTTCTTCCTGGTGATGGAGCTGGTCGAGGGCAGGAGCCTCGGGGACCTGCTGGAGGCCGAGGACCGGATCCGGCCGGAACAGGTGGCCCGGATCGCCGGGGAGGCCGCGGCCGGTCTGGCCGCGGCGCACCGGCAGGGCATCGTCCACCGTGACATCAAGCCGGGCAACCTGATGCTGGACGCCGAAGGGTCCGTGAAGATCGGGGACTTCGGCATAGCCCAGTTCGTCGACGATCCCTCGACGGCGTTGACCACGGCCGGCCACATCGTCGGCACCAGCCTGTACCTGGCTCCGGAGCGGGCCCTCGGGCGTACCGCCGACTCGGCGTCGGACATGTACTCCCTGGGCTGTGTCATCTACCAACTGCTGGTGGGAGACCCGCCGTTCCGCTCGGACACGGCGACGGCGACGCTCTACCAGCACGTGGACACTCCCCCGGTGCCCGTCAGGCAGCGGGGGGTCGACATCTCCCCCGCCTTCGATTCGTATCTGCTGGGACTGCTGGCGAAGAAGCCCGAGGACCGGCCGAGTGCGCAGCAGGTCTCCGACTGGTTCCGGACGGACGCCTGGCGCGGGCGCCCCGAGCCACTGCCGCACCACATCCCCACCGCTCCGCCCGTCGCGACGCCTCCGGCGGCCGCCGCACCGGCCGCTCAGCCCGCCCCGACGTACCGGCTGCCCCAGGCCACCGGCCGAAGACGGGCGGCTCCCGCCCCCCGGGGGACCCGGTCGGCGACCACGACCCGGATGAGCACGGGCGAGGCCATCCGCCGCCGCCCCCGTGTGGCGAGCGCCGTCGCGGGGACGATCGCCTTCGTGGCCGCGGTGTATCTGGGAACCGTCCTGTTCTCACCGGACTCCGGTGCGGCGGACACCCCGGACCCCGCGGTCTCCCCGACCGCGGGGGCGCCGACGCCCGACGCCCCGGCCGGCCCCACCGGGGGGAACCCCGGGCAGGACGGCGGAAGCAACCACGAGGACCGGGACGACGAGGACTGAGCCCGCGCGGTCACCAGCGGGAGTGGACCTCCGCGCGGATCCGGCGGTCGTACAGGTCACGCACCGCGTCCAGGGTGCTCTGCGGCAACGGCGCAAGCGCGGCGGCCGCGGCGTTCGCGCGGGCCTGCTCCGGTGAACGCGCTCCGGGGATGACGCTCGTGACGCCCGGCTGCTGGATGATCCAGCGCAGCGCGGTCTGCGCGGGTGTGGCGCCCTCGGGCGACAGGGCGGCGAACTCCTTCGCCGCGGCCACGCCGGTCGCGTAGTCGACACCGGAGAAGGTCTCGCCCTGGTCGAACGCCTCGCCGTGTCGGTTGTACGTGCGGTGATCCTCGGGAGCGAAGACCGTGTCCGCCGTGTACTTCCCCGACAGCAGCCCGGACGCCAGCGGCACCCGCGCGATGATGCCGACGCCTGCTTCCACGGCGGCCGGGAGCACCTCGTCGAGCGGCTTGAGGCGGAACGGGTTGAGGATGATCTGGACACTGGCGACCCCGGGCCTGGCGATGGCCTTCAGCGCCTCGGCGCACGTCTCGACGCTCACCGCGTAGGCGGCGGTCCGCTGCTCGGCGACGAGCGTGTCGAGAGCGTCGTAGACCGCGTCCGAGGAGTAGACGCTCGTGGGCGGGCAGTGCAGCTGTACGAGATCGAGCGTGTCGACGCCGAGGTTGGCGCGCGAACGGTCGTTCCAGGCACGGAAGTTGTCGAGTACGAAGTTCTCCGGGACCTGATCGGCGCGTCGGCCCATCTTCGTGGCCACGAAGACGTCCGCGTCCGGGCGGTCCTTGAGGTAGCGGCCGATGAGCTGTTCGCTGCGCCCGTCGCCGTACACGTCCGCGGTGTCGAAGAAGGTGACCCCCGATTCGACGGCGGCGTCCAGGACTGCGAAGGCGTCGGCCTCCGCCACCTCCCCCCAGTCCCCACCGAGCTGCCAGGTACCCTGTCCTACGACCGATACGTCACGGTCTGTCCTGCCGAGTGTGCGATGCTCCATGCCGATCATGCTACGTCGGCGGGTGCGGGCCGGCGCCGGTGACCACGGGGAGGAGCGAGCCGGCGGGGGAACGGACCCCTCATGCGTATCCGCCACGTACTCACCGTGCCCGCCGTTCTCTCCACCCTCGCCCTCGCCGCCCCGGCGGGTGCCTCGGCGGCCGCACCGCCCGCGAGCGCTGCTCCCCCGCTCTGCCGGGAGGGCGACATGGAGGTCGCCGCCGCGGCCTCCGGTCCTCCGGAGACCCTGCGGATCAGCGTCACCGACCGCGGCGGTCACGCCTGCGTCGTCGACCGCGCCCCCACGGTGGTCTTCGGGGACCTGGACGGCCGCGCGCTGCCGGTGCCCGACAGCGCGAGCGCACCGTACCGCGTCCCGGCCGGCCGCACGGCGTACGCGGCGGGCCGCGCCCTGGACCCGTCGGCCTCGGACCTGCGGGTGGTGGACCTGCTGCGGTCGCCGGGGACCCGGCGCACCGCGGACGGACCTCCGACGCCTGCTCCCTGGGGATGCCGGAGGAGATTCGGGTCCGGGAACCGGTCACCACCCGGTGGCACGGTTCGCGGGCCGCGGCCGACGCGGCACCGGAGCGGTACACAGACCGACCGACGGCCGTGCGGCCCCGTGGCGTGCGGCCGGGGCCGTGAGGTGCGGGCCGTACGGGCGCGCCGTGCGGTACGCGGCCGACGGCGGCACAGTGGAGATAACGGACTGTGCTGGACCCGCACGGCCCCGAGGAGCGGGCGGGGTACGCACCGTCCGACCGCTCCCCGTCGGAAGGACACGGTCATGGACACCGAAGGCACACGGCGTTTCGTGGTGCAGATCCATGACGCCCGGCGCATGCATTTCGACTTCCGGCTCGAGGTCGACGGCGTACTCAGGTCGTGGGCCGTGCCGCGCGGGCCCTCGGACAACCCCCGGGACAAACGGCTGGCCGTCCCGACGGAGGACCATCCGCTGGAGTACGGCGCGTTCGAGGGCGTCATCCCGCAGGACGAACAGGGCAGCGGCACGGTCATCGTCTGGGACCAGGGCACGTACCAGTCGCTCAGCCACGATCCCTCCGGCGCCCCCGTTCCGCTCAGCGAGGCCCTGGAGCGCGGGCACGCCACCTTCCGGCTCGCCGGGACCAAGCTGCACGGGGAGTTCGCCCTCACCCGCTTCCACGTGGGCGAGGAGGGCGGCACCGAGGGCCCTGAGGCGTGGCTGCTGATCAAGGCGAACGATCGGCAGGCCGTCCACGACCGGCCGGGCACGCCCGATCCGTACCACGCCCGCTCGGCCCGCACCGGCCGGACCCTGCACCAGGTCGCCGCCGCGGAGCGGCAGAGCACCCGCTGAACGCTCCGGGCGCGGCCCGCCCGTCGGCGCAGCCGGTGAGCTTTGCGCCTCCCCGGGCCAAGGGCCTGTCCGGCGGGCGGGCAGCGACGGCGACGGCATCGCGCCGTGCGCCGGGCGGCCGCCGTCGCGGTGAGGGGTGACCCGACGCCGCCCGTAGGGGTACGAGCGGACGCCGGGCCGGTGTCAGGACTTCTTGGCGGAGTTCAGATGGGCGAACACCACGACGTTGTCCTTGTAGTCCTTCGCCTTCTTGTCGTACTCACCGCCGCAGGTGATCAGCCGCAACTGGGCGCTGTCGTTGTCGGCGTACACACGGTCGTTGGGGAAGTCGGTCTTGCTGAACGTCTCGACCGAATCCACCTTGAAGGTGGCCACGACGCCGTCCTTCCGGGTGATGTCCACCGTGCTGCCCGCCTTCAGGGTACTGAGCAGCAGGAACACGGCCGGACCCGTCTTCGTGTCGACGTGCCCGGCCACCACCGAGGTACCGCGCTCACCCGGGGTGGCCCCGTCCTCGAACCAGCCGACCAGGTTGGCGTCGTCCGCGGGCGGCGCGTTCAGCTGTCCGGTCGGGCCGATGGCCAGCGGCGTGAAGGGCGCGTCGACCGCGATCTCCCCGATCGAGATACGCGTGGGCTCCGACCTGGGCAGTCCGTCGACGGCTGCGGACGCGGAGGGTGAGGCGGAGGGAGCGGGAGCCGTGGCGGCAGGAGCTGCCAGGACCGGGGCGGAGGGGGCGGGCGGGACTCCCGCGGAGGCGTCGAAGGAGTTGTAGACGAGGAGGAAGCCCAGCCCCACCGCCACGGCGGGCCACAGCAGGGAACGGCCGAGGGCAGGGGAGGCTGAATCCGGTTCGGACGGCTGCTGGGCGGCCATACGGGTACTGCCTTTCGCGTACGGGGTACGGGGAAGCGGCGGGGTCAGCTGGGTGCTGCCCGGCCGGAGGGGGAAATCGGCGCGGCCACCGCCCGGGAAGGGCGGCGGCCACGACAGCGTTCGGTCAGTGGTGCCCGGGGGTCCGTCAGACCGCCGCGGCACCCGAGGCGTTGCGGCGGCGCAGCCGGTACGCGGCGGCACCGATGCCACCGAGCATCAGGACCGAACCCGCGGCCAGGCTGCCGCCGGACAGAGCCATGGCTCCACCACCGGTGTGCATTCCGCCCTCGGGCTTCTCGTGCTTCCAGCTCTCCGGCTTCTCACGGCCGTCGCCGCCGGCCTCGGAACCCTCTTCCTTGTCCTTCTGCCAGTCGTCGGACGAGACGCCGGCCAGCGCACCGCCACCGGCGTGCATACCGCCCTCGGGCTTCTCGTGCTTCCACGAGTCCGGCTTCTCACGGCCGTCGTCGCTACCGGCCTCGGAGCCCTTCTCCTTCTCCTTGTCCTTCTCCTTGTCCTTCTCCCAGTCGTCCGACGAGACGCCGGCCAGCGCACCGCCACCGGCGTGCATACCGCCCTCGGGCTTCTCGTGCTTCCACGAGTCCGGCTTCTCACGGCCGTCGTCGCTACCGGCCTCGGAGCCCTTCTCCTTCTCCTTGTCCTTCTCCTTGTCCTTCTCCCAGTCGTCCGACGAGACGCCGGCCAGCGCGCCACCACCGGCGTGCATACCGCCCTCGGGCTTCTCGTGCTTCCACGAGTCCGGCTTCTCACGGCCGTCGTCGCTGCTGGAGGAGGAGCCGCTGTCCTTGTCCCAGCCATCGGCCGAGGTCACGGCGTATGCGGCGGGGGCGGTGACCGCGAGGACCGCCGTGACGGCGGCCGATGCGAACAGGGTGCGGGCAGAGCGCATGGATACACAGTCCTTTCGCCATCCCCGCGCAGGCCGGCCGGTTGCCGGCTCATCGGATCGCGGGGGCGACGTGATCCACCGTCAGCCGAAACCCGGGGGCGCACCACTCGGGGACCCCGCATTCGAGCTACGGAGTGGGCTCAACGTGTGACGGGGAGCCAGATGTCACCCGTTGGAGGGCACGCCACGCCGGTAGGGGGTTTGAGTAGCGGATGATCACCGGTGCAGGGGATGGCAGGCGGTGCGGAGCCCTCGGTCCGGCCTGCTTGGGTGCACGCCTTCCTGCCGGTCACGGAGGAGGCGGGGCCTCGCCGTCCCTTCCGCCGGAGTTCCGAGGAACCCGGCCTGGCGGCCGACGGGCCGTCGGCGACGGCCGGCCGGTGGCACCGGAGGGCCTGCACGCGGGTGAACCGAGCCGCTCGGTAAGGGACTTCGACGACCAGGCATCCCTCGTGGACGCCCCGGTGCTCTTCACCGCCGGCCATGACGGTGCACCGGCGCCGACGGGGCCACGGACAGCGAGGTGACCCTGCCGGTACGGGCGGGACGCGAGCCGGTCTCCTCTCGCCACACCGCTCGGGCGCTCGCGCGCACGTCGGCCACGTGCGGACGGAAGCGGCCCGGCATGCGGGCGGCCACCTCGGCCACCTCGGCCACCTCGGCCACCTCGGCCACCTCGGCCACGTCGGCCACGTCGGCCACGTCGGCCACGTCGGCCACGTCGGCCACGTCGGCCACGTCGGCCACGTCCCGAACGGGTCTCCACTCGGTTCGTCACCATCACCGTCACCGAGGAGGGGTGAGCCGGCGGGGCCGCTGCCGATGTCGTGCCGTCAGTTCTTGTCGCCCACGGGCCCTGTCGCATCAACCGGGCGCCAACTCTTGACGCGTTCGCAACAAGAGAGAAGTATCTCGCCCAGCCGGAGAGAGCGCTCTCCGGCTGTGCGCGTCGTGTACCCGCCCCACGACTCAGGAGACCCCATGCACGCACCCCCCACACTCCGCACCCTCCTGCCGGCCCCGAGCCGACGGCGCGGCAGCGCGCTCGCCGCGGTCGCCGGCCTCGTCCTCTCCCTCCTCGCCTTCGTCCCGCAGACCCCCGCGAGCGCGGCGCCGGCACTGCTCTCCCAGGGCAGGGCGGTCACCTCCTCGAGTCAGGAGAACGGCGGGACCCCCGCCGCCTCCGCGGTCGACGGCGACAACGGGACCCGCTGGTCGAGCGCCTTCTCCGACCCGCAGTGGATCAAGGTCGATCTGGGGTCCGCCGCCTCCGTGAGCCAGATCGTGCTGCGCTGGGAGGCCGCCTACGCCACCGGTTACCGGGTCGAGTTCTCGTCCGACGACAGCACCTGGAGCACGGCCTACTCCACCACGACGGGTCCGGGCGGCACGGAGACCCTCGACGTCTCCGGCACCGCCCGCTACGTCCGGCTGACCGGCACCACCCGCGCCACCGCGTACGGGTACTCCCTCTGGGAGTTCCAGGTGTTCGGCACGGCCGGCGGCGGGGTGGACCCGCAGATTCCCGGCGGCGGCGATCTCGGGCCCAACGTCCTGGTGTTCGACCCCTCGACACCGAACATCCAGGGCAAGGTCGACGAGATCTTCAAGCGGCAGGAGTCGGCGCAGTTCGGCACCGGACGGTACGCCCTGATGTTCAAGCCGGGGACGTACGACAACATCAACGCCCAGATCGGCTTCTACACCTCGATCGCGGGCCTCGGCCTCAAGCCCGACGACACGACCTTCAACGGTGACGTGACCGTCGACGCCGGCTGGTTCAACGGCAACGCCACGCAGAACTTCTGGCGTTCGGCCGAGAACCTCGCGCTCAACCCCGTCAACGGCACCGACCGCTGGGCCGTCTCCCAGGCCGCTCCCTTCCGCCGGATGCACGTCAGGGGCGGGCTCAATCTCGCACCCGACGGCTACGGCTGGGCCAGCGGCGGCTACATCGCCGACAGCAAGATCGACGGCCAGGTGAGCCCCTACTCCCAGCAGCAGTGGTACACCCGTGACAGCTCCGTCGGCGGCTGGGGCAACGGGGTGTGGAACATGACCTTCTCCGGTGTCGAAGGCGCTCCCGCACAGAGCTTCCCCGAGCCTCCGTACACCACGCTGGACAGCACCCCGGTCTCGCGCGAGAAGCCGTTCCTCTACCTGGACGGCAACGACTACAAGGTCTTCGTCCCGGCCAAGCGCACCGGCGCGCGAGGCGTCTCGTGGAGCGGCACGCCGCAGGGCGAGTCCGTCCCGCTGGACCGGTTCTACGTCGTCAAGCCGGGCGCCACCGCCCAAACCATCAACGCGGCGGTGCGCCAGGGACTGCACCTGCTCTTCACCCCGGGCATCTACCACGTGGACGAGCCCATCGAGATCAACCGCGCCGGCACCGTCGCGCTCGGCCTCGGCCTCGCGACGATCATCCCGGACAACGGGGTGACCGCCGTGAAGGTCGGTGACGTCGACGGGGTGAGACTGGCCGGCCTGCTGATCGATGCCGGTACGCAGAACTCCCAGGTCCTCGTCGAGGTGGGACCCGAGGGCGCCTCGGCCGACCACGCGGCCGACCCGACCACCGTCCAGGACGTCTTCGTCCGGGTCGGCGGCGCGGGCGCCGGCAAGGCCACCACCGGCATGGTGGTCAACAGCGACGACACCGTCGTCGACCACACCTGGCTCTGGCGCGCCGACCACGGCGACGGCGTCGGGTGGGAGACCAACCGGTCCGACTACGGTCTACGGGTGAACGGTGACGACGTCCTGGCCACCGGCCTGTTCGTCGAGCACTTCAACAAGTACGACGTCCAGTGGTACGGCGAGCGGGGGAAGACCGTCTTCTTCCAGAACGAGAAGGCGTACGACGCACCCGACCAGGCCGCCGTCCAGAACGGGGACATCAAGGGGTACGCCGCCTACAAGGTCGGCGACGCCGTCACCACCCACGAGGGTTGGGGCATGGGCAGCTACTGCTACTACAACGTCAACCCGACCATCCGTCAGCAGCACGGTTTCCAGGCGCCGGTGAGGCCCGGCGTGCGCTTCCACGACCTGCTGGTGGTGTCGCTGGGCGGGCAGGGCCAGTACGAGCACGTCATCAACAACACCGGGTCCCCCACCTCCGGGACGTCGACCGTCCCGTCCCAGGTGGTGTCCTTTCCCTGAGGCGGGACGAGAGGCGCCGGGTGAGGTGCGGCGTTCGGCGCGGGGCCCGGCGGACGCTGCCGGGCCCCGCGTCACGTCCCGGGGAAGCGTTCCGGAGGCTGCCGGGATCCGGGAGGTGATCTCTCGTCCTCCGGTCAGACGAGGTGCCGGTGCGGGGCGGGTGGAGCGCCCCGCACCGCTCCGCGCGTCAGGTGACCGTGCAGGCCTTGCCGCCGAGCGTGAACGCGTCCGGTTCGGCGTTCCGGCCCGTCCAGGTGCCCGAGAAGCCGAAGCCGGCGGAGGAACCGGCGTCCACCTTCCCGTTCCACCCGGCGTCTGCCGCCGCCACACGGGCGCCGTCCTGGCGGTGCACCGCGTTCCACATCTGCGTGATCCTCTGCCCGTCCCCGAAGGACCAGCCCAGTTCCCAGCCGTCGTAGGGCGAACTGCCGGTGTTGGTGACCTTCACCTCGGCCTGAAAACCGCCGGGCCACTGGTTGGTGACCGTGTACGACACCGCACAGCCGGCGCCCGCCGGAGGCTCCCCGGTGCCGGGGTCCGTGCCGCCGTCGGTGTCGGAGGACTCCCCGACCTGGATGCCGCGGCCGTTGGTGGAGACGTACACCCGTCCGTACACGCGCGGGTCGCCGGTGATCGCGGCTCCGGTCCAGCCCCACTGGTGCGCGTCGTCGTTGATCCGGGTCCAGTGCGCGCCCGTGTCCGTCGACCGGTAGATGCCGCGCACCCCTCCGATCTTCGCGCTGACGAAGACCGTCGGGTAGGAGGCACCGGCGGCGGCCTTACCGAAGCCCACACTGTCGGCCTGCTCCACACCCGGGAGTGCGGTGAAGCGCGTCCCGGAGTCGGTGGAGCGCCACAGCCCGTACGCGCCCGTAGCCGTTCCGCCCGCGAGCCAGATGTCACCCTCGGCTCCCGGCAGCGCCTTGAAACGGACGTTGCCCTCGGCGGGCAGTCCGCTCGCCCTGGCGGTGAAGGTGGAGCCACCGTCGGACGACACGTAGAAGGTGCCGGCCTTGAACCCGTAGAACTTCTTCGGGTTCTTCCGGTCCGACTCGACGACCGCCCCGGCGGGAATCCCGGTGGACGGGGTCCAGGAGGAGCCGTACCCGGTGGTGCGTTGGACGCCCGCGCCGTCGGGACTCCACACGAATCCGCTGCCGTCCGCGGCGGCGGCGACCGTGCCTCCACCGGTGACCCCGGAGGGCTCGGACCCCTGGAACCAGTTGGCCCCGTTGTCGGTGGAGAAGCCGATGTGCGGGGCGGCGTCGGCGTTGCCGACGCGTACGACCGTGTCCGGGGACGACTCCGCGAAGTCGAGGCTGGTGGTCGTATCGAGGGTGGGCGAGGTGAACATCATGCGGGGCACCGTGTCGAGGTCCGTGTGCCGGAAGCCCCCGATGTCACCGAGCGCGCTCAGCAGGGGCGCCCCGGAGGGCGGGCTCGCCAGGTCGTTGACCGCCGTCTCCTCCAGCCCCTTCACCATGGGAGTGACGGAGAACCGGCCGCCGGAGTCCCACGAGGTGAGGTTCTCGGTCCCGTAGACCGTCGCCCCGGTGCCGTACATCATCCGGTCGGAGTCGAACGGGTCGATCTCCAGCGACTCCGTCATCCAGCCCAGCTTGGGCGCGGTCTCGGGCGGCGCGGGACTGGCGCCCCAGCTGAGCCAGGGGACGGAGGAGATGTCCTGGGTGTAGCGGTTCGAGCGGTCGGGGTAGCTGGTGTAGTCCCAGGCCCGCGTCCAGGTCGCGCCACTGTCCGTGGACCGGAATATCTGCGTGTCGGGCCACCACGAGCTGTAGGCCGTGGCCATCAGGGTGCCGGGTTTCTGCCGGTCCACGGAGAGACCGCTGAAGCCGTAGTAGGTGTCGGCCTCCGCGGCAGGGCTGACGTCCGTCCACCGGCCGGTCGCCGTGTCGTAGCGCCAGACGCGGCCCTTGGCGCCGTCGTACGGGCCGCCCGTGTCACTCGTCGTCAGGTACAGGTAGCCCGTACCCGGATCGAGCACCCCCTTGTGTGCGAGGTATCCGGTCGGCTGGCCGGCGATCCGCGACCAGGTGCCGCCGCCGTCCGTGGAGCGGTAGACGGTGTTGTCCTTGTCGGCGACACCGACGTAGATGTTCCGGGTGGCGTTGCCGGCGCTGCCCGAGCGCTCGTCGAAGGTCACCCATACGATGCCCTGGTTGTCGCTGCCGTACCCGCTGCTGTCGGAGGGGTCCTGGACGTAGTTCCCCGGGTTCGGGAAGGCCTTCACCTGGGACCAGGTGACGCCCGCGTCGGTGGAGCGCCACAGCCCGTTGCCGCTGGGCGCGCCCAGATAGAGCACGGAGTTCTTGTGGGGGTCGACCGCGAGCCGCTCGCCCATGCCGCGCCCCGGCATGTTGCCGCCGAGCTTGAAGGGGAGTGTGGTGGCCTTCCAGGAGGCGCCGCGGTCGGAGGAGCGCAGGACCGCGCCGTTCGTCGGGTCCCAGCTGTTGGTGTAGGTGCCGACGGCCGCGTACACGTTGTCGGGATCCGCGGTGTCGGAGGCGAGGCTGACCACACCGGACCAGCCCCACCGGTCCCAGTCCACCCAGTCCAGCAGTGGCTTCCACTCTCTGCCCGCCTGGTCCCAGCGGTAGGCGCCGCCGATGTCGGTGCGGGCGTAGGCGAGGTTCTTCTCGGACCGGCTGAAGACGATGCCCGGTACGAAGCCGCCGCCGTCGATCCGTGCGTTCTTCCAGGTGTAGGTGTCCGCTGCGGTGGACACATCGGATGCCTCGGTCACGGTGGGCGCCACGTCGGGCTGTGCCGCAGCCGGGTTGCCGGTGATCGACAACCCTGCGGTCAGGGCGAGGGCCGCCAGTAGGGCGGCGAAGGGTCTTGCGCTGGGGCGCACAGGCACGTCCTCTCCGGGCTGGACCGCCGCACGGCGGCGGTACGGGGATGACACAGAGTGGGAGCGCTCCCAAAAGCACCCCGATGGTAGCGCCGCACGTCACCCGAGAGAAGGGTGGTGCGAACGTTTCATCGGATGTATGGGCTCGCCCTCCCGCTCGGTGGCTCGCCCGCGCGCGGAGGTGACGGCCCGGGGCGCGTGGTCCGGCCGGTGCCGCCCGCCCAACCGTCGGGCGGACGGGGGCGGGCGGCTCCACGCGCCGCCGGTGCGGCGTCGGGTTCGCCGATCCTCAGCCGGAGGTTCCGCGCCGGCCGCCGGGCACGGGGGCGGCGGCCGCGTCGCCGATGCTCTCGCGGGCGGCCGCGGCGACCACCTCCGGGGTGAAGCCGAACTCCTCGTACAGCCGCCGGTAGTCGGCGGACTCGCCGTAGTGCTCGAGGCTCACGATCCGGCCGGCGTCGCCGACCACCTCCCGCCAGCCCTGGCCGACGGCGGCCTCGACACTCACGCGGGCGCGTACGGCCGACGGCAGAACCTCGTCCTGGTAGGCGGCGGGCTGCGCGGCGAACCACTCACGGCTGGGCATCGACACCACACGGACGCGCAGGCCCTCCGTGGCGAGGAGCGCACGCGCCTCGAGGGCGATGTGCACCTCGGAACCCGTGGCAACCAGGATGACGTCCGGGGCGCCGTCCCCGGGCTCCTCGGCGAGGACGTAGGCGCCGCGCGCCGCTCCCTGCGCCGGGGCGAGGTTCCCGTCGCCGCGGTCCAGCACGGGCAGGTTCTGCCGGGTCAGCACCAGGCCGGCGGGCCGGTCCGGGTGCTCCAGGATCGTCCGCCAGCAGACCGTGGTCTCGTTGGCGTCGGCCGGGCGTACGACGTCCAGGCCCGGGATCGCGCGCAGGGCCGCGAGGTGTTCGACCGGCTGGTGCGTCGGGCCGTCCTCCCCCAGACCGATCGAGTCGTGGGTCCACACGTAGGTGGCGGGGAGCTTCATCAGGGCGGCGAGGCGGACCGCCGGCCTCATGTAGTCGCTGAACGTCAGGAACGTACCGCCGTAGGGACGGGTGAGGCTCTGCAGGGCGATGCCGTTGAGTACGGCGCCCATCGCGTGTTCCCGGATGCCGAAGTGCAGGGTCCGCCCGTAGGGCCCGCCCGGGAACTCGTCGGTCTGCCGCTCGGCCGGGACGAAGGACGGCTCGCCGTCCATGGTGGTGTTGTTGCTGCCGGCCAGGTCCGCGGAGCCGCCCCACAGCTCGGGCAGGACCGGCGCGAGCGCGGTGAGCACGAGACCCGACGCCTTGCGGGTGGCCATGCCCTTGGGGTCGGCAGGGAAGACCGGCAGCGCGTCGGTCCAGCCCTGGGGGAGCTTCTGGTCCCGCAGGCGGTCCAGCAGGGCCGCGCGGTCCGGGTTCGCGGTCCTCCACTCCTGGTAGCCGTTGTCCCACAGCGCGTGCGCCTCCTTGCCCCGCTCCCCGACCGCCCGGGCATGGGCGAGGACCTCGTCCTCGATCGCGAAGCGGGCGTCGGGGTCGAAGCCCAGGAGGCGTTTGGTGGCGGCGACCTCGTCGTCACCCAGCGCGGAGCCGTGGGCCTTGCCGCTGTTCCGTTTCGTGGGGGCGGGCCAGCCGATGACGGTGCGGAGCATGATCAGGGACGGCCGGTCCCGCTCCTCCTGCGCCGCCTCGATCGCGGCCAGCAGCGCGTCCACGTCCTCGACGTAGTCACCCGTACGCGTCCAGTCCACCGTCTGCACGTGCCAGCCGTAGGAGGCGTAACGGGCGGGGACGTCCTCGCTGAAGGAGATGTCGGTGTCGTCCTCGATCGAGATGTGGTTCGAGTCGTAGAAGGCGATGAGGTTGCCCAGCCGCTGGTGTCCGGCGAGCGAGGAGGCCTCGGAGGCGACGCCTTCCATCATGTCGCCGTCCGACGCGACCACGTACACGTGGTGGTCGAACGGGCTGGTGCCGGGGGCGGCGTCCGGGTCGAGCAGTCCGCGTTCCCTGCGGGCCGCCATCGCCATGCCGACGGCCGCGCCCATCCCCTGGCCCAGCGGACCGGTGGTGATCTCGACGCCCCGGGTGTGGCGGTACTCGGGGTGTCCGGGGGTCGCCGATCCCCAGGTGCGCAGCGCCTGGAGATCCTTCATCTCCAGTCCGTAGCCCGCCAGGTACAGCTGGATGTACAGCGTGAGGCTGGTGTGGCCGCAGGAGAGGACGAAGCGGTCCCGGCCGAGCCACTGGTCGTCGGCCGGGTCGTGCCGCATGACCTGCTGGAACAGCAGGTAGGCGAGCGGTGCCAGGCTCATGGCCGTGCCGGGGTGCCCGTTGCCCGCCTTCTGGACGGCGTCCGCGGCGAGCACCCGGACGGTGTCCACCGCCCGCAGGTCCACCTCGCTCCACCCCGCCCGTCCGGCCACCGGCCGGGCGAGGCCGGGGTCGCGCGAGGCTGTGCTGCCGGAAGAGGATCGCTCGGGCGCCATGGTGTTCGTCTCCCTCGGGATATCGCTTCTCGGTACGACGGTGCCGGCCGGTGCGGCCCGCCACCCCTCGCATCCTCGGTTCCCGCACCGCCCTCCGCACCCGGAGCGGACCGGCGGGGCGGGGCCCGGCGCCTGCGGGGGACGCCGGGTGACGGCGACGAGGGGCCCGTCGACCCCACGCCTACCCCGCGTACGGCCCGTCAAGGCCCTGATCGCGGAGCGGCCCGCCGGGTGTCAGGCCGGCACCGGGGTGAAGGGCGCGTAGTCGCCGTCCTGAGAGGGCACGACCGTGTACGTGGCCTCCGGCATCTCGTTCCACACCCCGGGGAGGTCGCCCACGGGCTCGGAGACCACCATGCGGGTGTCGTCGGACAGTTCGCGCATGAGCGCCAGATTCGGGTGCAGGGTGCGCACGCTGTCCACCCGGTTGCTGTAGAAGAGCGAGCGCGACCTGCCCCGGCTCGAGTACCGGAAGGCCCACAGCTGCCGGCCGTCCGCCACGGCGATCGTCATCTGGAGCGGGTTCTCGATGCCGTGGTCCCGGCCCAGTCCTTCCACGAACCCGGCCATGCGCGCCACAGCACCGGGGACGTCCTGGTCCAGGCCGAACGTGAGGGCCAGGTAGAACATCACCTCGGAGTCGGTCGACCCCTCGATGGAGGCGAAGAGGGCCGGATCGACCGCCAGGCACATCTCCCGGCGGAGCCGGTCGAAGTCCTTCACGGCGCCGTTGTGCATCCACATCCACCGCCCGCGCCGGAACGGATGGCAGTTGGACTGCTGTACGGCGGTCCCCGTCGACGCCCGCACATGGGCGAAGAAGAGGGGTGACCGGACGTGCCCGGCGATCTCCCGGAGATTGCGGTTGTTCCACGCGGGGCCGGTGTCGCGCACGACCGCCGGGGCGGCGCGGCCGGACCCCGGTTCGTACCAGCCGATGCCGAATCCGTCGCCGTTGGTCGTCTCGACGCCCATCTTCGCGTGCAGGCTCTGGTCGATCACCGAGTGCGCCGGCTTGTAGAGGATGTCGTCCAGCAGGACGGGTGAACCCGCGTAGGCGAGCCATCGGCACATGACGTCGTCCCTTCCTCCGCCCCGCCCGGCGGGCGGCTCTCCGCCCGCTGCCCCCGCTACCAGCGAACCAGGGCTGTGACCGGGCGGCAAACCAGGCAGGATCCGGGCGGGGCGCGGAGTCGGCCCGCCGCGCCCCCGGCCTCCGGCGCGCGCCGGAGGCCGGGGGCCTTCGCCGCCCCGGTCACTCCTGGGTGCGGTGCACGCAGTCCGCGATCACCGCTTTCAGGTCCCCGGTGCGCCGCAGCAGCTCCCGCTGCCGGCGTGCGCCGTTGCCGGTCCGCAGGAGGCGGCTCATGCCCTCGCGGGCGAGCGGCAGATCGCCCATGTCCTCGAGTGCGTCGCTCACGTGGTCCAGCAGCGCCTCCAGAGCTGCTTCGGCGGGGCCGGGCGTCATGGTGTGCGGGTGGATCAGGATGTCGTCCAGGCCGGAGCGGCCCGCTCTCCACGACGCCAGGCGCAGCAGCCCCGCACCGACCGGCAGGGGCGGCACGCCCTCCCGCCACTCCCGCGCGGCCGTCTCCACGAGGCCCCGCACCAGGAGGGCCAGCAGGACGGTGGTCGACGCGTCCAGGCACACGTCGGCCACCCGCACCTCGACCGTCGGATGGTTCTGCGCCAGCCGGGCGTCGAAGTAGACCATGCCCCGGTCGCGTACGACGCCGGTGGCGATCATCGCGGCCACGTGGTCGTGGTACCGCTGCGCCGACCCGAACACGTCCGTGGGCCCGGCCGACGGCCATCGCCCCCAGACCCGGCTCCGGTAGCTCCGGTAGCCCGTGTCGATCCCCTGCCAGAACGGGGAGTTGGCGCTCATGGCGAGCAGGGGGGACAGCCACGGCCTGATCCGGTCGACGACGGCCACTCCTTCCTCGTCGGACTCCACCGACACGTGCACATGGCACCCGCACGTCAGCTGTTCCAGCGCGGTGAGCCCGAACTCCCGCCGCATCCAGCGGTACCGCTCGTCCGCGCTGATGGCCGGGCTGACCGGCAGCGGAGAGGTCGCGAGCGCGGCCACGGAGGCGCCCAGCCTGCCGGCGTGCTCCGCGGACTCCCTCCGTCTGCTCCTGATCTCCGCCTCGAGCGCCCCCATGTCGGACTGCGGGCGGGTGGCGAACTCCAACTGCTGTCCCTGCAGTTCCTTCTGGAAGATGTCGTCGTCCGCACCCGCCCGGTCGGCCATGGCGAGCACCGCGGCCGACACCGCACACGGCTCGTAGGTGTCCGTGTCCACCAGCAGGAGTTCCTCCTCGACACCGACGTAACGCAACGGAGCACCCCTCTCACGGGCCGCCCGCCCGAGGAAGCCCATGGCCCGGCCCGTTCGGCGGGGCGGGGGCTTCACGCGCGGCGGTCCCTCTCATTCTCCTCGTCCTCCTACCGGACCGCCTCCTGCCCGCGCGCGGCCGGAACACCCCGGCCCTTCTTCACCGGCGTTCCCCGGACCCGGGCGGGCGCTCAGCCGTCGGCGCGGCAGGAGACGGTGAACAGTCCGCCCTCCGGGTCGCGGATGACGTATCCGGGGCCCTGGACACCGGGCCCCGGGGCGGCGGGTGTGGCCGTCCCGCCCGCGTCGACCGCGGCGGAGGCGGCCCGTTCGGCGTCGGTGACGTCGAAGTGGACCACCCACCGGGGCCGGACCCTCGGGTCGGGGTCCTGCTCGACGGCCCCGCCGTGCAGGAGGGCCAGGGGCCGGCCGTCGGACCGGACGATGATCCGTTCCTCCTGGTAGACGATCTCCACGCCGTCGCCGGCGTCCGCGCCTGACCAGGAGAGGACCTCGCCGTAGAAGATGGCCGCCTCGAACACGTCCCTGGTCAGGAGTTCCAGCCGGGCTGGGGCGCTGCCCTCCCCCACCGCCCATGCCGGGGTGGGGCCCTCCCAGAAGCCGAACACGGCACCGTCACGGTCCGAGGCGAGCGCAGCGCGTCCGTGGCCCTTGCGTAGCGGCCCGACGGCGACGGTGGCCCCGCGCTCGCGCACCTTCGCGGCGGTCAGGTCGGCGTCCCTGACGGCGAAGTACGGAGTCCATACGGTGGCGGGGCCCCGGTCCCGTGCGTGGACGCCGAGCCCGGCCACCGGCCGGCCGTCGACGAGTGCCGTGGAGTAGCCCTCGCCCAGGGTGCTGCGCCCGAAGCTCCACCCGAGCACGGAGGCGTAGAAGGCCTCCGCGCCCGCCAGGTCGCGCACCATCAGCTGCATCCAGCACGGGGCCCCCTGGACCGGCAGGGCGTTCTCCTCGACCGACATCGGCATCCGCTCCCCAAGGGTCGGCCCGCGATGTCCGGTCTGTCAGCGCGCGGCGTCAGATGCGGTGCATCGCAAGGCGGAGGGACGTCCGCACACCGGATGCATGTGGACGTGTCGACAACGCGGCGAGGTGCCGTAGCTGTCGTCGCGCGCGCCGGGAATGCGGGACAGCCCTCGGCGTGCGTGGGCGTGCGCCGGGCGGCCGCCGGCCGGTGACTGACGCGTCAGCGAACGTACCCGGCGCGACGCCCCCGGCGTCGCGAGCGCGGGGTCGTGTCGGCGGGGCGGGACCCGGGCCGCCCGCGTCCGCGCCGGTGGACACCGCCCGGGTCCGCGCGACCCGGGGCGGCTCCGGCGTCCGCGTCGTACAGGGCCCGGCGCAGCCGTGGCCGGCAGCTCCGGGAGGCACCCGGTGAAGGGGACGGGGCTCGTCCTGCGCGCGGTGCACCACGGCGAGAACCACCTCGCCCGGCAGCTCATGGCGGTGGGCGAGCGCCACCGGACCGAGCACGAGGTGTACCACGTCTGCGCCGATCTCGCCGGCTGGTCGCGCGAGCACGTCCGGCGGGTGGCGGACACTGCGGGCGCCCGCGGACTCGACCTGGCCGGGCCCGCGGAGCCGGGCCCGGGGCTGGTGCCGAGGCTGCGGGAGAAGATGGCGGAGACGGTCGGGCGGCGGCCCGAACCGGGCCTGCTCCTGCTGCGTGACCTGCGGGACCTGCACCTGGACGCGGCGGAGAACTCCCTCCACTGGGAGATGCCGGCCCAGGCCGCCCAGGCGTCGAGGGATTCCGGCCTGCTGGAGCTGGTCGACACCTGCCACCCGCGGACTCTGCGTCAGATGCGCTGGGCCGACACCATGGTGAAGAACCTGGCCCCGCAGATCCTGACGAGCCTCTGAGCCGGTTCGGCCCCGTTTTGACGGGTACCCCTAGCAGCAGGTTCCCGGCGTACGCGGGAACTCAGGCGTCGGGAAGTTGGGAACACAGCTCCTGACGCCGCCCCGGCGGTGCCCGTGCCGGGCGCCGCCCGCCGCTCTCCCGGAGAGCCGGCCGCCGACGGCCCCGTTTAGCCGTCCGCACAGGGGAAACGCGTCCGTGAGGCCGTTACAGGCCCCCAGCACGAAACCGCGGAAGCCGGGCACCCGGGCCGCGGACCGGACGAGGTGAGGAGCACGCCATGCCTGCGGGATCCAGTCCGAAGCGCGAGCGGCAGTACGAGCACATCAAGGAGAGCCAGGAGGAGCGCGGCGCCTCCGAGGGCCGGGCGAAGGAGATCGCCGCCAGGACCGTCAACAAGGAACGCGCGAGGTCCGGTGAGTCGAAGTCCGCGAGCAGCACCTCCACCCGGGACCGCAAGTCCGCCGCGCAGCGTGGCGGCGAGCGTTCCCACCAGGGTGCGCAGGGACCCACCCGGGACCAGCTCTACGCCGAGGCGAAGAAGAAGAACATCGACGGCCGGTCCTCGATGAACAAGGACGAACTGCGCCGGGCGCTCGGCCGCTGAGAGGCCGCGCCCGCGACGCACGGCAGGAACGGGAAGAGGAGCGAGCCATGTCCGAAGAGGCACGCGGCGACGACGTCTACCAGCCGCCCAACGACGGTGTGCAGAACCGGCCGAGTGACGAGCTCGACATGGAGAACGCCCTGGGCGAACGCGATCTGGACGACCAGATGGAGGAGGGGTACTCGCCTCCCGAGCGGCCGCTGGGTGTGGACAAGTACGGCACGACGGGCGCGGAGGAGCGTGAGGGCGAATCGCTCGATCAGCGCCTCGCCCAGGAGGTCACGGAGCCGCAGCCGTCCGAGGGTGACGGCATCGGGGACCTCGCACAGGGAGAGGGCGAGCCGCAGGAGGACATCGCCGGTGACGTGCGCGCGGGCAGGCTGACCGCCTCGGACGACGCGGGACGGCACACCGATGTGTTCGCCGAGGACGTCGGCGTCGACGGCGGGGCCGCTTCGGCCGAGGAAGCCGCCGTGCACATCGCCGACGAGGAGGACGAGGGGCTCTGAGAAGGACATGGCACCGCGCCGCCCGGGTACCCGCCGCCGAGGCGGGGCGCGGGGTGGGTACCCGTACGGGCGCGACCCCGGGGACCCGCGCTCCGCACGGAGCCGTCGGCGCGCGGCCGTCGGCACACAGCGAGGAAAGCGGTAGGACATGGCACGGGCTGCACTCTTCGACGTGGACGGCACTCTCGCCGACACCAACCATCTGCACGTGGTCACCTGGTGGGAGGCGTTCCGGCAGGCGGGACACACCGTGCCGATGCCGGCGATCCACCGGGCGGTCGGCCTCGGCTCGGAGGACCTGATCGAGCGTCTGCTCGGCGAGGACCGCGACCGGGAGGGGGACGCGGCCCTCAGCGCCGCTCACAAGACCCTCTACGGCACCTACTTCGACCGGCTCCCCGCCTTCAGGGGCGCCGGCGACCTGCTGCGGGCGGTCGCCGGACGGGGCTGGCGCGTCGTACTCGTCACCTCCGCGAGCGGCGGCGAACTCGACGCGCTGAGGTCGGCCGTCGACGCCGACAGCGCCATCCTGGACACCGCCAGCTCGGACGACGTGGCCGAGGGCAAACCGGCTCCGGAGCCGGTCCGGCACGCGCTGGAGCTGGCGGTGGTGGACGCGGCGGACGCGGTGTTCGTCGGCGACACCGTGTGGGACATGCGTACGGCGGTCCGGGCGGGCGTACGGGCCGTGGCACTGCTCTCGGGCGGCCTCCCGCGCGAGGACCTGGTGGAGGCGGGTGCGCACACGGTGTACGAGGACGCGGCGGACCTGCTCGCCCATCTGGACGACAGCCCCTTCGGAGCGTCCTGAAGCGGCCGGGGACCGGCAAAGTCGACACACGCGTTTGGCCTAGTTTTCGTCGGGTAAGGTGGTATTTGTGCTTCGGACCAGAGGTACGCCCGTGGGAGTTCGACTCCGGGCGGGACCCGTCCGATTCGATGCGCTCCCACGGTGACCGGCATCCGCACCGTCGAGGGAGTGAGCAGCATGGCCGAGTCGTCCCCCGCGGCATCGCGTCCGCACGCAGACAGTCCGTCGACCGACTTCGCCTTCCGGCGGCTGCGCACGTTGCCGGACGGACCGGAGCGGGGCGAGTTGAGGCGCGAGACGATCTGTGCCTGGCTTCCGATGGCCCACCGTCTGGCATCCCGCTTCCGCAACCGCGGTGAATCCATGGACGACCTGCGTCAGGTGGCGGCGATGGGCCTCGTCAAGGCCGTCGACCGCTACGACCCGTTCCGCGGCAAGGCGTTCGAGACGTACGCCGTGCCCACCGTGACCGGCGAGCTCAAGCGGCACTTCCGCGACCACACCTGGGACGTGCACGTCCCCCGGCGGGTGCAGGACCTGCGCAACCGCGTGCGCGTGGCCCGCCGCGACCTCTCCCAGTCCCGGGAAGGGCGCGCGCCCACCTGCGCGGAGATGGCGGCCGAGACCGGTCTCAGCGAGGAGGACGTGCTGCTGGGCCTGGAGGCCCTGGAGAGTTACAGCACCCTGTCCCTCGACGCCGAACTGCCCGGGACGGACGACGGCTACTCGCTCGGCGACACGCTCGGCCGGTGCGACCCGGCCCTCGACGTCGCCGTGGACCGCGAAGCCGTCAAACCGGGTCTGCGCCGGCTGCCCGAACGCGAACGGACCATCCTGTACCTGCGCTACTTCCGGGACATGACGCAGGTCAGCATCGCCGAGGCGCTGGGCATCTCGCAGATGCACGTCTCCCGTCTGCTCAGCCAGTGCTGCGAACAGCTGCGCATCCAGACCCTCCAGGAGGTGCGGTGACCCCCTGTGCCGGACCGGCCGCCGTTGCCGGGACGGCCGCCGCCTCCTTCCCACGCCGTACGCCCGCGACCCCGCGCCCGCTGTGAGGCTGCGTACCGGCCCACCGGCGTGGGGTGTGACCAGGCCCGACCGGTACCAGGTGGTCCAGGCGCTGAAGGCCGCCGGGGCGGCGGCGCTCGCCTGGGCGCTGACGGGCTGGTGGCTGAAGGCGCCCATGGCGCTGATGGCACCGTGGGCCGCGGTGGCGCTGGTTCAGGGCACCGTCTACCGGTCGGTGCGGACGGCCGTCCAGCTGGTCGTCATGATCGCGTCCGGGACCCTGCTCGCCGCCGGTGCGGCTGCCCTGACCGGGGACACGATGCTCGCGATGGTCATCGTGCTCCCGGTGACCGTGCTCCTCGGCACCTGCGCCCCGGTCGGCGAGCAGGGGCTGTACGCGCCCACCACCGCGTTGTTCGTGCTCGCCTACGGCTCGTACTCGCCGTTCGCCGTGGGGCACCGCCTGCTGGAGACGGCGGTGGGGGCCCTGGTGGGAATCGGTGTCAACGCTCTCGTGCTGCCGCCCGTCCATTCCGTGCAGGTCCACCGGCTGGCGTGCGCCCTGCCCCGCGCCTGCGCGGATCTCCTCCGGGACATGGCGGAGGGTACCGACGACTACGACGAGGCCCGGGCCACCGGCTGGTACGAGGGTGCGCTCGCCCTCTACCGCGCCCTGGCCGAGCTGCGCACCGCCCGTGGATGGGCTTCGGAGAGTCTCCGGCTCAACCCGGGGCTCCGCTTCCGGCGCGGCGTCCGCCCGGCGCCGCCGGAGACGTGGGACTCGGTGTGGACACGGGTCAGCGACCGGCTCCTGACCCTGACGCTGACCCTCCTGGAGACCGCGTCCGACCGGCGCCGCCTCCCCCGGCCGCCCGCGCGCGCCCTCAGCGGACTCGGCGTGCTGCTCACGGCCGCCGCCGAGGTCTGCGACATCGACCGGACGGTCATGGAGCGCGGTGGCGACGGGGAACTCGAACGGCAGCGCGGCGAACACCTGGCGCGGGCGTACGAGGCCCATACCGACCTGCACGCCACGCTGTCCGGCGCGGAGCCCGGGGTCACGGCGTCGGTCGGCAGCCTGCTGGCCGACACCCAGGCCCTGCTCGACGACCTGACACCCGCCGACGAGCCGGGCGGCGCCGACGAGCCGGACCCGAAGAGAGTGAGCCGATGACGCGGCAGCGCCTGACGGAGACTCTGGACGCCCTCCTCGCCCCCCGGGGCCCGGTGGGCCGCGTGCTGGTCACCGGCTGGTTCAGCTTCCGGGACGGGGAGGTCACCGCGGGGGACGCGCTCGCCCAGCGGGCGGTGTCGCAGGCGCTCGGCCGGCTCGGCATCGCTCACGACACCGCGTGGAGCCCCGTCTTCGAACCCGGTGGGCTCACCCTGGACGCGGCCCGCCCCGAGGACTACGGGCATCTGCTGTTCGTGTGCGGGCCCGTGCACGGGGAGCAGATCGCCGCGCTGCACCGGCGGTACGCCGGGTGCAGGCGGCTGGCCGTCGGGGTGAGCGTGGTGGACCCGGACGGGCCGGCGGCGCGGGGCTTCCACCGGATCGTGGCACGTGACGGCACCGGCACGGACCTGCCGGATCTGGCGGCCTCCGCCCCGGTCAGGCCCGCGCCTCCCGTGGCCGGGATCGCCCTGACGTACGGCCAGGGCGAGTACGGGGCCCGGCGCGCCCACGACGAGGTGGCCGGCGTCCTGCTGCCCTGGCTTTCCGGCAAGGACTGCGCACGGGTCGACGCGGACACGCGGCTGGCCCGCGAGGACCCGCGTCTGTGCGGGACCGCGGACCAGTACATGGCGCTGGTCGCCAGGCTCGACGTCGTGGTCACCGACCGGCTGCACGGCATGGTGCTGGCGCTGCGCGCCGGGGTTCCCGCGCTGGTCGTGGATCCGGTGTGGGGCGGGGCGAAGGTCTCGGCGCAGGCGGATGTCCTCGGCTGGCCGGCCCTGCTCCCCTGCGAGGACCTGTCCGTACCGGCCCTGGACAGGTGGTGGTCCTGGTGTCTCTCGCCGGCCGGCGGGATGACCGCGGTCCGGCGCAGGGCCCGGCTGCTCGGCGGCGGGGACGCCGACGGCCCCCTGTGAGACCGGCCCGGCGGCGCGGGGCGGTGAGGTTTGGCACCCGGCCACGGTGGTACCCGGTCCCGGACGTGTGCGCGCCGCGCCCGGCCGTCCCCCGGCGGAGGAGGAACCGATGAGCGAGACCAGCCGTCCCCTCGCCCCTGTCGCGCTGGTGACGGGGGCGGATTCCGGCATCGGACGGGCCGTGGCCGTGGCGCTGGCGCAGCAGCACATGGACGTCGGCATCACCTGGCACACGGACAGGGAAGGGGCCGAGGCCACGGCCGCCGAGGTCAGGGAGGCGGGCGGCCGCGCCGCGACGGCCCCGATGGACCTCACCGCGCTGCCCGAGGCCGCGGAGGCCGTGGAGACACTCGCCGACGAGCTGGGCCGCGTCGACGTCCTGGTCAACTGCGCGGGCACGGGGACGTCGGCCCCCTTCCTCGACCTGGAGCTCGCGACGGTACGCGAGGTGCTCGACGTCGACCTGGTGGGGCCCTTCCTCTGCTCCCAGCGGGCGGCCGGCCGGATGATCGGGCAGGGCGGCGGCGGCCGCATCGTCAACATCACTTCCGTCCACGAGCACCAGCCCCGTGTCGGGGCGGCTCCGTACTGTGCCGCCAAGGGCGGTCTGGGCCTGCTGACCCAGGTCATGGCCCTGGAACTGGCCGAGTACGGCATCACGGTGAACGCGGTGGCTCCGGGCGAGATCGCCACGCCCATGACGGGGCAGGAGGACACCGACGTGATGAGCTCCGACCGGCCCGGCATCCCGCTGGGCCGCCCGGGGGACGCCCGTGAGGTCGCCGCGGTCGTCGCTTTCCTGGCGGGACCCGACTCGTCCTACACGACGGGTGCGTCATGGGTCGTGGACGGCGGCATGCTCCGCATGGGGCCACAGGCCGGTTCCCATCTGCGCTCCGGCGACTGGCGCCGCCCCTGAGACGGGGCCCGTCCCGTCGCATCACTGACCGCGCGTGCACGTGTCCGGGAGGATCCATGGCTGTCCGGCATCACCTCATCGACCGTCCGCCGTCCGCCCTGTGGGCGGTCCTGGAGGACGAGAAGCAGTACGGAAGATGGGTCGTGGGGACCAGCGGCTCCCGCCCGGCGGAGGGCCGGTGGCCGGAGCTCGGCTCGTCGATCTCCTACACCTTGCACCTGGGCCCCAAGGAGCTCAGCGGACGCACCACCGTCCGGCGCATCGAGCGCCCGGGCGCGCTGGAACTCGAGGCGGAGAGCGGAAGCCTGGGAACGGCTCGCATCGCCTTCGACATCAGGCCCTGGGGCGAGGACAGGACGCTCGTGATCCTCGACGAGCATCCGTTGAGCGGCTTCGGGGGCATCCTGCACAACGCGCTCCTGGACGGTCTCCTCCAGATCCGGCACCGCTCCATGCTGGCGCGGCTCGCCAAGGTGGTCGAGGGGGCGGCGGACGAGCGGGACGCCTCCCCGCTCGGCACGTCCTGAGCTCCCCGGACGGCCCCGCACGCCGGGGCCGTCCGGTTCCTGCTGTCTCCCCCGGCGAAGGGCAACACGATGGTCGACGCAGTGGTGATCGGAAGCGGCCCCAACGGCCTGGTCGCGGCCAACCTGCTCGCCGACGCCGGCTGGTCCGTGGAGGTCCTGGAGGCCGAGGACACGCCGGGCGGCGCGGTACGCAGCGACACGGGGGTCCACCCCGGTTTCGTGAACGACCTGTTCAGCTCGTTCTATCCGCTGGCCGCCGCCTCGCCGATCCTCTCGGGGCTCGACCTGGGCAGCCACGGGCTGCGCTGGAGTCACGCCCCGCACGTACTGGCGCACCCGCTGCTCGACGGCAGCTGCGCCGTGCTGGACCGTGACAGAGCGGTGACGGCGGCGGGGCTCGAGGAGTTCGCCGCCGGGGACGGGGGCAGCTGGCTGGACCTGTGCCACGTCTGGGACCGGCTCGGCGACGACGTCGTCCACGCCCTGTTCTCCCCGTTCCCGCCCGTCCGGGCCGGAGCGGTGCTGGCGGCACGGCTACGGGCGGCGGGCGGGCTGCGGCTGGCCCGCAGCCTGATCCTGCCCGTGCGGCGGTTCGGCGAGGAGGAGTTCGCCGGCGAGGGCGGCCGGCTGCTGCTGGCGGGCAACGCGCTGCACGCGGACCTGGCTCCCGAGGCGGCCGGCAGCGGTGGGTTCGGCTGGCTGATGGCCATGCTGGGCCAGTCCTTCGGATTCCCCGTTCCGGCGGGCGGCGCCGGTGCGCTCACCGCGGCCCTCGTACACCGGCTCCGCTCACGCGGCGGCGCCGTTCGGTGCGGGCAGCGGGTGACCGAGGTCGTGGTCCGCCGGGGCCGTGCCGAGGGCGTCCGCACGGCGGCCCGGGAAGCGATCCCCGCGGCCAGAGCCGTCCTGGCCGACGTGTCGGCGCCCAGCCTGTACGGCGAGCTGGTCCCCCCGCGGCATCTGCCGCCCCGGCTCCTGGACGATCTGCGCCGGTTCCAGTGGGACTTCGCCACGTTCAAGGTCGACTGGGCCCTGGACGGGCCGGTGCCGTGGACCAGCCCGCGGGCCGCGGCGGCGGGCACCGTGCACATCGCCGAGGGCGTCGACGAGCTGACCCGGTTCGCGTCGCAGATCGCCCGCGGGCTCGTACCCGACCGGCCCTTCCTCCTGATGGGCCAGATGACGACCGCCGACGCGACCCGTTCGCCGGCCGGTACGGAGTCGGCGTGGGCCTACACCCACGTGCCGCACCGGGTGAAGGCGGACGCCGGGCCGGACGGCCTGTCCGGGCGGTGGGACCCGGCGGAGGAGCGGGCGATGGCGGACCGGGTGGAGGAGCAGGTCGAGCGGTACGCCCCCGGGTTCCGCGCGCTGGTCCGCGCGCGGCGTGTCCTGTCCCCCACCGCACTCCAGGCCGCCGACGGCAATCTGCACAACGGGGCGATCAACGGGGGCACCGCGGGTATGCACCAGCAGCTGGTCTTCCGGCCGGTACCGGGCACGGGCCGGCCCGAGACACCGGTCAAGCGCCTGTATCTGGCCTCCGCCTCGGCGCATCCGGGCGGAGGGGTGCACGGCGCCCCGGGCGCCAACGCGGCGCGGGCAGCGCTCCGTGCCACGCGGGGAACCACCGCCGTACTGAGCTCGGCCCAGCGGCTGCTCGCCCGCCGCGGCAGGACCGGCGAGACCGGGACGGGCTGAACCGGGAGGGCCCGCGACGACCGCCGCACGACCCCGTACGTTCGATCCGCCGGTTCCGGGGCGAGGCGGTCACCGCCCGTGCGCGCGACGATCGGATCGGCACGGCGGAGGCGACCCGGACAACGGGGCCCGCTGCCCGGGGAGGACCTCACGTACCGCTCCTTCCGGCGTCAGGGAGGTGCACCGTCCGGCGCCGTACGGCTCCTGCACCTCGCCCACCGTGTCCGGGACACCGCCGCCCGGCCGGCCCGCCTTCACCCGACCGGGGCCGATTGTTCCGCCGCCCCGGGGGAACCCGTGACGGCACGTCTTCAGCCGCCCGCACCTGCCGGGCACCGGGGAAGGAAGTACGACACCATGAGCGACGCCGAACAGCCGCAGGACCCCACACGCCGGCATCCGCGGCCCGACTTCCCTCAGCAGGACCAGGAGCATCCGGGCTGGACGGGACCGATGGATCCGCCGCCGGACCACGGTGAGCACTCCTACACCGGTCATGGGCTCCTGCTCGACCGGAAGGCCGTCATCACGGGAGGCGATTCGGGCATCGGCCGCGCGGTGGCCCTCGCCTTCGGGCGGGAGGGCGCGGACGTCCTGCTGACCTACCTGCCGTCCGAGGAGCAGGAGGCACAGGAGACCGCGCGGCTGGTCGAACAGTCGGGCCGCAAGGCGGTGCCGGTGCCGTGCGACATCCGCGACGAGAAGCAGTGCCGGGCGCTCATCGAGCGGGCCGTGTCGGAGTTCGGCCGCATCGACATCCTGGTGAACAACGCGGCGTACCAGATGTCGCAGCCCGACGGCATCGCCGCCATCTCGACCGCCCAGTTCGACCGTGTGGTGCGGACCAACCTCTACGGGATGTTCTGGCTGTGCAAGACGGCACTGCCCCACATCCCGGCCGGTGGATCCATCATCAACACCACGTCGGTCCAGGCCTACAAGCCCAGCCCGCACCTGCTGGACTACGCCATGACGAAGGGGGCGATCGTCACCTTCACCCAGGGCCTCGCGCAGATGCTCGCCTCGGACGGCATCCGCGTCAACGCCGTGGCCCCGGGACCCGTCTGGACCCCGCTCATCCCGGCGACCATGCCGGACACCACGGAGTTCGGGAAGCAGAGCCCTCTGGGGCGTCCTGCGCAGCCCGCCGAGATGGCACCGGCCTACGTCTTCCTCGCCTCGTCGAACGCGACCTTCATCACCGGCGAGATCATGAACGCGACCGGTGGCACTCCGCTGCCCTGACCGTCCGGTCGCGGGCCGCCCGCCGGGGCCGGGGCCCCCGAGGAGCCGGGAGCGGTGATTGGCCGGGACGTCGTCGGGAAGGCGTTACTTATGCAGACGAACCATCATGAAGCGCCCGTGCTCGACGCCCTGGCCGCTTACTTGCCCCTTACTTCTCCGCGACCGAGGACGTACCGGCCGAGAAGGCCGTGGGCCGGGTGGCCGCCGAGATGATGACTCCGTACCCGCCGGGGATCCCCGCTGTCCTGCCCGGTGAACGGATCACCGAACCGCTGCTGCGCTATCTGCGCTCGGGCATCGAGGCCGGTATGAACGTGCCCGACCCGGCCGATCCCACCCTGGGTACCGTCCGCGTCTGCGCCGACGGTGAAGGCCCCTGAACGGCCTGCGGCCCCACCCGGACTTCGCCCGGTTCCCCCCGCGAACAGGGCCACTGGAGAAGAAGCACACGGACGGAAGGATCCGACATGCCCGTCGCCACCTATTCCCTCGTCGCCCTCGACTGCCCCGACCCCCAGGTGCTCGCGGAGTTCTACCAGGGCGTACTCGGAGGCGAGATCGGCACGTACAGCGACGACTGGTACACGCTCGATGTGCCGGGCGGTGCCCGCATCGCCTTCCAGCGGGCGACCGGCCACACGCCGCCGGAGTGGCCCCGCGGGGACCGCAACTCCCAGCAGGCCCACCTGGACCTCGACGTGGAGGACCTCGACCGGTCCCAGGAGCAGGTCCTGGCGCTCGGGGCGACACCGCTGGACCTCGACGACCGCGGCGGTGAACGCGGCTTCCGGGTGTACGCGGACCCGGCCGGGCACCCGTTCTGCCTCTGCCGGGAGCAGTGAGGGGCGGGGGCCGGCGGCACCGTCGGCCCCCGCCTGATGTCCTGCCGGTGCGGTCACTCGGGCGGCCGGGCGTTGCCCGGGTGGCACAGGCAGGAAGCGACCACCACCAAGGGCCAGACGGACTGAAAGACCGTCAGGAGCCGTTCGACGACCCCGATGGCACCGTTCCGGCTCATCTCGACCAGGAACCAGGCCGCCCCGGCACCTATCAGCGCGGTCACCGTCACCGAGGTCACCGGGCGCAGCCCCCAGGGCGCGGCTGCGCCGCGGTCGGCGGCCAGGACCGGCCACACCGCGAGAAGGGTGAAGCCGGCCACGACGACCGACCCGTGGTGGAGGGACCCACCGCTGCTGGGCACGGGGAGCAGCGCCACCCCCAGGGCCGCCACTCCCCCGCCGGCGAGCGCCACCCGGCCCGCGGGCGCGGCTGCCCGCAGCCCCCAGGCGGTGAGCAGATGACAGATCCCCAGGGCGACGAAGGCCCCGTTCATCACCCAGGAGCCCGCGGCGCCGTAGGCCGCGAGCACGCTGATCGTCTGCGTGACGGGATCGTAGGCGGGCCCCTCCAGCAGTGCCGCGATCGTCCAGCCCGCGACCAACAGGACAGGCGCGCATACCGACGAGAGCAGGGCCCACTTGGGAACGGGTCGCATCCGCCCACCGTAGATCGCCCGGTCGCCCCTCCCCCGCGCACACGCCAGGCGGGGGTCCGGCGCGGCGGGCGGACCGGGCCCGTCCGGCCCGGTCCGCGGTCGCCTATCCGACCGGCTCGTCCAGAGGCTCGTAGTCGAACCAGTCGAAGCGGACGGTGCCGGTGGCGGCGTACATCCCGATGACCCGGCCGGTGAAGCCGCCGGCCACCTCGGTGGACAGGTACCGCCCGTCGAGCCGGGCGAGTTCGGCGAAGGTGCCGTCCGTTTCCTCGACACCGAGGACAAGGGTGTCAGGACCGCTCCGCGCGTCGGCCGGGACCGGGGTGGCGGCGGTCTCCACCCGAAGGACCTGGGGACCCGCGGGGAGCGGCCGCGTCGCCACGACGGTACGCAGCGGACCGATACGGGCGATCGCACGGACCTCCCCGGACGCCACCTCGATGTCGTAGTGGTGGCTCTCGTCGAGGCGTACGGTCAGACCGCCGGTGCCTTCCGACGGGTCGACCAGGGTGCGGGCCCGGCACGACAGGTGCTGCTGACGCCGCCCGACGAACGTCACGTCGGTGGCGTCGGGCGAGGCGCCCCGGGCACGGAGGGTCAGCCGGCCGGGGTCGCCGCCGGTGGTGCAGGAGCCGGCCGGGCGGTCCCGCAAGGAGATCCAGTGCGGGGCGAGTTCGGGCAGGTCGAAGTCGTCCCGGACAGGGGCGGGGGCCGCCGGTACGAGGGGCCACGGGGGCGCGGGCATGGCGGGTGCCACCTCACCGACGACCGGCCAGTCGTCCACCCAGCTCACCGGGGCCAGGAACGTCTCCCTGCCGAGTACGTGCCAGCCGGGGGTGCCGCCGAGCGGCCGCACCCCGAGCAGGACCATCCACCACGATCCGTCGGGGCCCTGGACCAGGTCGCCGTGGCCGGTGTTCTGGACCGGCAGATCGGTACCACGGTGGGTGAGGACCGGGTTGGCCGGACAAGGCTCGAACGGGCCGTCGGGGGTGCGTCCCCGGGCGATCGAGACGCCGTGGCACCGCTCGGTCCCGCCCTCGGCGATCAGCAGGTACCAGTAGGCGCCGATCCGGTACAGGTGCGGCGCCTCCGGCGCCTTGGCGCCCGGGGTACCGGACCAGATCCGGTGCGGCGGCCCGAAGGTCTCCCCGGTGTACGGGTCGATGCGGACCTGTTCGACACCCGCAGTGGTGCACCAGCAGGTGCCGTCCTCGTCCCAGGCGAGATCCGGATCGATGCCCTTGACCCCGGGCAGCGGGACCGGCTCGGACCAGGGACCGGCCGGGTCCTCGGTGTGGAAGAGCAGGTTGCCGCCGTCACTCACGTTCGTGGTGATCAGCCAGAAGCGGCCGTCGTGGTGGCGCAGGGTGGGAGCGTAGATCCCCTTGGACGAGGCAGTCCCGGGCAGCAGGCGCAGTTGCGACGGCCGGTCCAGGGCATTGCCTATCAGGGTCCAGTGGACCAGGTCACGGCTGTGGAAGAGGGGGACGCCGGGAAAGTACTCGAAGCTGGAGCAGGCGAGGTAGTAGTCCTCCCCCACGCGGCAGACGCTGGGGTCGGGGTGGAACCCGGGGATCACGGGATTGGGGACGGTGTTACCCGTCTCGGGCGCGCTCGACACGCTGAATCCTTTCATCGGTCCGGCCGGACCGTGCCACCTCTTTCACGGGGTGGGGGGCGCCTCGGACCGTCCTGGGGGAACTGCGACCCGCCGAGCGTCACAGACGAACCCGCCCCGCGTCCAGGAAATCTCACATCCCAGCAGGTCACACGCGCACCGACGGCACTTTCGCCGTGCGCTCCCACCGCAGTCGGGTCCAGCCCGGGGCACCGACTCCAGTTCTCATACATATACGCCGTCTGCATACAGAGATAGGATGCGGGGCGAGGCCATGCCGGCCCCACCTTCCTTCCCCCGCGTCGCCCGGGCCGCACCCAAGGAGTCGGACACCATGAGCCAGCCGACCGTCACCCGCTTCGCGGTGTATCCCGTCGCCGGCCGCGACTGCATGGAACTGAATCTCTCCGGCGCGCACGGCCCCTTCTTCACCCGTAACGTCCTCGTCCTCCACGACTCCGAAGGGCGTACGGGACTCGGAGAGGTGCCCGGCGGGGAGAAGATCACACAGACGCTGCGGGACGCGGAGTCCTTGGTCGTCGGAGCGAAGGTGGGCGCCTACAGGAGCGTCCTGCGCGAGATCGGCAACCGGTTCGCCGACCGCGACTCGGGCGGGCGAGGCGCCCAGACCTACGACCTGCGGACCACCGTGCACGCGGTCACGGCCGTCGAGTCCGCACTGCTCGACCTGCTCGGACAGCACCTCGACGTACCGGTCGCGGCCCTGCTCGGGGACGGTCAGCAGCGGGACTCCGTGCGGGTGCTGGGCTACCTCTTCCACGTCGGCGATCCCGACCGCACCGACCTGGAGTACGTCCGGGAGCCCGATGCGGACGTCGCCTGGTACCGCGTCCGGCACGAGGAGGCCCTCACCCCGGGGGCGATCGTCCACCAGGCGGAGGCGGCGTACGACCTGTACGGTTTCCGGGACTTCAAGCTCAAGGGCGGAGTGCTGGCGGGCAGTGAGGAGGTCGAGGCCGTACGAGCGCTCAAGGACCGCTTCCCCGACGCCCGGATCACCCTGGATCCGAACGGCGCATGGTCCCTGCGCGAGGCCGTGGACCTGTGTACACCACTGAGGGGCACGCTCGCCTACGCCGAGGACCCCTGCGGGGCGGAGAACGGCTACTCGGGCCGGGAGATCCTCGCCGAGTTCCGCCGCGCCACGGGGCTGCCGGTGGCGACCAACATGATCGCCACCGACTGGCGCCAGCTGACCCATGCCCTGGCCCTGCAGTCGGTCTCCATCCCCTTGGCCGACCCGCACTTCTGGACGATGCAGGGCTCCGTCCGAGTGGCCCAGTTGTGCAACGCGATGGGGCTGACCTGGGGTTGCCACTCCAACAACCACTTCGACATCTCGCTCGCCATGGTCACGCACTGCGGTGCGGCGGCCCCCGGCGCGTACAACGCCCTGGACACGCACTGGATCTGGCAGGAGGGCCTGGAGCGGCTCACGGTCACCCCGCCCCGGATCGTCGACGGCGAGATCGCCGTACCCGACTCCCCCGGCCTGGGCGTCCAGCTCGACATGGACCGCCTCCTGGCGGCGCACGAGCTCTACCGGAAGAAGGGTCCGGGGGCACGTGACGACGCGGCCGGCATGAGGTTCCTCGTACCGGGCTGGACCTTCGACCCCAAGCGCCCGAGCCTGGTGCGCTGAGGAAAGGCGCGGGACCTGCGCGGCGTTCCCGCCGGGAACCCGTCCGCTTCTTCGGCTCGTCGTCTCCGACCGGTACCGGGAGTACTCCGAACCCTTGCTGAGAACGGTCGTCCCACCGGGTGGACCGTGGGAGGACGGTGAGACGCATTTCGGCTGTGTCACCGGTCCGGTGAGGCACTCGGTGATCGGCGCTGTCTCGCGGGCACCCGGACAGTCGTGCGGGGGGCGGCACGTGTGCCGCCCCCCGTTGCGCCGCGCGCTTCCTCAGCTCTGCGGACGACTGCCGTGATTCGCACCGTTCTTACGACGGGCCCTCTTCTTGCGGCGTCGCTTGGAAGACATCGAAAACCCCTCTCTGTCGTTTCTGTGCGTCATCCACCGGGTCGGCACACCCGGTGATCACGGAGCCCCTACCCAGCGAGGCGACACCGAACACGCGCTGCGTGTCCATCTTTCGTGTCATATATGCCCCTACGCAGCAGCGGACCGTCCCCGGTCACGGTCCGCGCACACACGGACGGCACGACCGCGGCGGAGCTCCGTACGGCGAGCCGTCCCGCCTCGCCGGCACCTCGGGTCACTGCGGACGCCGGGGAGCCGGCGCCGAGCAGCTTCCCGGAGCGGCGGGCTGCGGGGACGGCTGCCGCCCCGGGCGGCCGGACGGAACCCGGGGCGGAGCGAAGCCGAGGCGGCCGGACGCGCCACCGGCGGCCACGACGCGTCCGGCGACGGCAGGAGAATCCGGATGGTCTCCGGCGGGACCGCCTGCCTCCAGGAGCCGGGCCGGACAGGCACCGACACCGGCACCGGCACCGGCACGCACGGCTCGGACGACGCGCAGGGAGATACACCCGGCACGGAGGCGGGCGGCGGGCAGCGGTCCCGACCTGGGGAGGGCCGGAACGAGTCCCCGGCCGTGGCCGAAACAATTGCGCACGCGGACAAACATCATGCGGCCGCGATCATCGTATCGAGTTAATGTCGGCGGCTTTCCTTGGTCCGAAGGGTGGAGCCCCCCTTAGTGTCCCTAGTGATCTGGACGGGTTCCCGATCACCTACCCCCTTTCGCTCCCGTTGCCCTGGGACGCCCCATGTGCGCGGGTCACCAACCACCCTGACCGAGGAGAAGCCTGCCCGATGACTGTTGACTCGCGCCCGGAAGCGCGCCTGGAACTGCCCCGGCAGTCCAGCCTGGGCACGGCGGCCGCCCGTAACCTCGCCACGACGTCCAAGTCCGCCCCCCAGATGCAGGAGATCACCTCTCGTTGGCTGCTGCGCATGCTCCCCTGGGTGGAGACCCGGGGCGGGGCCTACCGGGTGAATCGCCGCCTGTCCTACACCGTCGGCGACGGGACCGTCGAGTTCGTCCAGGACGGCGCCGCAGTACGGGTGATCCCCCGTGAGCTGGGGGAACTGGCCCTGCTGCGCGGCTTCGACGACGTGGAGGTGCTGACGGCCGTCGCCGACCGGTGCGTGCAGCGCGACTTCCGCGCCGGCGAGACGCTCGTGGAGCGCGGGGCGCCCGCGGACAGGCTGCACCTGATCGCCCACGGCCGTATCAGCCGGACGTCCGCCGGCCGGTACGGCGACGAGGTCGCTCTGGACGTACTCGCCGACGGCGACCGGTTCGGGGAGCACGCCCTCCTGGACGAGGACGCCCGGTGGGAGCAGACCGCGATCGCGGAGACCCCCGGCACGCTGCTCACGCTGTCCCGCTCCGACTTCGCGGCGCTTCTGTCCACGACGCCGGCCCTCCGCGCCCACATCGACACGTTCCTGTCGCTCTCCCACCGACGGCAGAACCATCGCGGCGAGGCGGAGATCGCCCTGTCGGCCGGCCACGTCGGCGAGCACGAGCTGCCCGGTGCGTTCGTCGACTACGAGCTGAACCCGCGTGAGTACGAACTCTCGGTCGCCCAGACCATCCTGCGGATCCACACGAGGGTCGCCGACCTCTACAACGGGCCGATGAACCAGACCGAGGAGCAGCTCAGGCTCACCGTCGAGGCGTTGCGCGAGCGCCAGGAGCACGAGCTGATCAACAACAGGGAGTTCGGTCTGCTCCACAACGCCGACTTCAAGCAGCGCATCCAGACGCACTCCGGCCCTCCGACCCCGGACGACATGGACGAGCTGCTCTGCCGGCGCCGCGGCACCGCGTTCTTCCTCGCTCATCCCCGGGCGATCGCGGCGATCGGGCGGGAGTGGAACTCCCGCGGAATCTACCCGGACCACGTCGACCTCGGCGGCCAGCGGGTCCCGGCCTGGCGAGGGGTGCCGCTCCTTCCCTGCAACAAGATCCCCGTCACTCCGGAGAGGACCAGCTCGATCCTCGCCATGCGCACCGGCGAGGAGAACCAGGGAGTCATCGGCCTGCACCAGACCGGGCTGCCGGACGAGTACGAACCCGGTCTGTCCGTCCGCTTCATGAGCATCGACGAGAAGGCGATCACCTCGTACCTCGTCAGCACCTACTACTCCGCCGCCATCCTCGTCCCGGACGCGGTCGGCGTACTGGAGAACGTGCAGATCGCCCGTCGGCCCGAGTAGCGGGCACCGCCCGGGAAGGGCGGTGCGAACCCCGTACCACCCGGGGCCGTTCGCGCATGCCCCGAGGGCTTCGCAACAGCCACCCACCGAGCAAGGAGCCATGGATGCCAGCGCCTGAGCTGCCACCGCCGCGGTCGAGTCCGCCGGAGGCCGCCCACGTCGGTACGTACGCACGCCCCGCCACCTCGGCCCGCGCCTTCGACATCGGGGCCGGCACCGGCGGCCCGCCCTCCGCGCCGTTCTCCCCAGCCCCGCCCTCGGTGCCCGCACCCGCCCCGCACCTCCTCGGCGTCCCGGCGGTGGACGTCCCCGGAGGGGAGGCACCGGCACCGAGCGTCGGCCTGGCACGCATCCTGCGTGGTCCCAGCGGCCTGGGCACCGCGGGACTGCGCCTGACGCCGCGTAACGAGCCGCCGGAACCCCCGGGTACTCCGGCGGGCACGGCGGAGGGCGCCGTCCCGGGCCTTTACCACCACCCGGTGCCCGTACCCGACCCGGTGCGGGTCGAGGAGGTCGGCCGAAGGATCAAGGCCTGGGCGCTGGAGGAGGTCCACCTGTATCCCGAGGACTGGGAGGAGGAGTTCGACGGCTTCTCCGTGGGCCGTTACATGGTCGGCTGCCATCCCGACGCGCCCAGCATCGACCACCTGATGCTCGCCACACGCCTGATGGTGGCCGAGAACGCCGTGGACGACTGCTACTGCGAGGACCACGGCGGGTCGCCCGTCGGCCTCGGCGAGCGCCTGCTCCTGGCCCACACCGCCCTCGATCCCCTGCACACGACGCAGGAGTACCAGCCGCGGTGGGAGGAGTCGCTCCACGCGGACGCGCCCCGGCGCGCCTACCGCTCCGCGATGGAGTACTTCGTCCGAGCGGCCAGCCCCTCACAGGCGGACCGGTTGCGGCACGACATGGCCCGGCTGCACATGGGGTACCTCGCCGAAGCGGCCTGGGCACAGCTGGACCACGTCCCCGAGGTGTGGGAGTACCTGGCGATGCGCCAGTTCAACAACTTCCGCCCCTGCCCGACCATCACCGACACCGTCGGCGGCTACGAACTGCCCGCGGACCTGCACGCCCAGGCCGCCGTGCAGCGGGTCATCGCCCTCGCGGGAAACGCGACGACGATCGTGAACGACCTGTACTCGTACACCAAGGAACTCGCCGCTCCCGGCCGGCATCTGAACCTGCCCGTCGTGATCGCCGAGCGTGAGGGCCTCTCCGAACGGGAGGCCTATCTGAAGTCGGTCGAGATCCACAACGACCTCATGCGCGACTTCGAGACCGAGGCGTCGGCCCTGGCCGCCGCCTGCCCCGCCCCGTCGGTGCAGCGCTTCCTGCGCGGCGTGGCCGCGTGGGTCGACGGCAACCACGACTGGCACCGGTCCAACACCTATCGCTACAGCCTGCCCGACTTCTGGTAAAAGAATGGACTCATCTGTGACCGACACCGAACTCACCACCGCCCCCGCCTCCGTGCGCATCCCCCGCCCCGCGACGCCCTACCAGGGCGACATCGCCCGGTACTGGGACGGGGAGGCGCGGCCGGTGAACCTGCGTCTCGGCGACGTCGACGGCCTCTACCACCACCACTACGGCATCGGGGAGGTGGACCACTCGGCACTCGGCGGCGCCGACGACGGTACGGACGAGGCGAAGTTGATCACCGAGCTGCACCGCCTGGAGTCGGCCCAGGCCGAGTTCCTTCTGGGGCACCTCGGTGACATCGGGCGCGACAACACCCTGGTGGACGCCGGCTGCGGCCGGGGCGGCTCGATGGTGATGGCGCACCAGCGCTTCGGATGCAAGGTCGAGGGAGTCACCCTGTCGGCCAAGCAGGCCGACTTCGCCAACAACCGTGCCCGGGAACTCGGTCTCCAGGACCACGTCCGCGCCCGTGTCTGCAACATGCTGGCCACGCCCTTCGGGACCGGGTCGGCCGCGGGCTCGTGGAACAACGAGTCGAGCATGTACGTCGACCTGCACGACCTCTTCGCCGAGCACGCCCGCATCCTGGCGGTCGGCGGCCGCTACGTGACCATCACCGGCTGCTGGAACCCGCGGTACGGCCAGCCCTCGAAATGGGTCTCGCAGATCAACGCGCACTTCGAGTGCAACATCCACTCGCGCCGGGAGTACCTGCGCGCGATGGCGGACAACCGCCTCGTACCGCAGGCCGTCGTCGACCTCACCCCCGACACGCTGCCCTACTGGGAGCTGCGGGCCACGTCCTCACTGGTCACGGGGATCGAGGACGCGTTCATCAACTCGTACAAGGACGGGTCCTTCCAGTACCTCCTGATCGCAGCGGATCGCGTCTGACCTTCCGCCGCCCGCACACCCCCGGGAGGGGACGCGTGGCACCCGCGGGCCGGCCGGTGGACCAGGTACGGCAGAGCCGGCGTCCACCGGCCGGCACCACGGCCTTCCGGCCGCAGAGACGCGTCGTGAGTGATCAGTTCTCCCGCAGCCGTGCCTCGGCGCGTCCGGCGATGATCCGGGTCTCGAAGGACGGCTGCGGTGCGGTGGCGGGACCCTGGACGTTCCAGCCGTCGGACAGGCGGAAGGCGCTGCCGTGCCAGGGGCAGCGCACACAACCGTCGACGACCTCGCCCTCCGACAGGGGGCCGCCCTGGTGGCTGCAGGTGTCCGCGAGCACGTGTACCTGCTCGCCGCTCTCCCGCACCACGACCACGGGGAGCGTACCGACGTTCCGGCGCACGGCCTCGCCGACGGGGAGGTCCGCCACGGGGCCGATCTCGTGCCACCCGGGCTCCACCAGGTCCGGCACCGCTTCGGCGTGGTTGGCTCCCGAGGCCTGCCGGTAGGCGAGATGGCCACCGATCGCGCCGCCGGCACCCACCGCCGACAGACCTGCGAGTGCCAGGGCCTTGCCGAGCCCCGCACGCCCCCGCATACGTGCCGCGAGCGAGGCGGCGTACAAGGCGACCCCCGTGATGTTCGCCGCCGCGTGCACGAGCCCCGGCCGCTGCTGCCGGGGCTTCAGCTCCGCCCAGTCGACCCAGCCCGCGACGGCTGCCGGGCCGGCCGTCACGAGGCCGACTCCGATCAGCACCGACGACGCCCGTCGCTGCCCGGGCAGACAGTCCAGCACCGCGGAGGAGAGCCAGGCGCCCATCGGGAGCTGCACCATCAGCGGATGGACCGGGTGCCCCAGCCACCGGCCGTGCAACCCGTCGCGCAAGGGCCCGAGCGGCAGCGACCGGACTCTGTCCCGGACGACGTCGACGGCACCGTCGAGGGCGGTGGAATGCTCCAGGCGGTCCATGGCCCGCAGCACCCTTCCGGGCCCCGAACGCGACGGGAGACGGCGCCTCACCGCCCGAAGCGGCGTGGGCGGGGCGGATCGGCCGGGTTCAGAGATGTCACTCATGAGTGGCGGATATCCGATCGGTAGAACGGGAAACGGCTCGGCTCGTGTCTTCTGTCCGCTGCCCTCGGGAACCGCATAGGTTCCACGCGTCCCCGGCACTCATCCCAGGGTTCCGCGTCTTTCACGCCCGCGGCGCAACGACTCCACGGACCCGGCCCTCCACGCCCGGCCGGCCCCGACCGGCGCCACGGTCGTCCTCCGGACGGGACACCGAATGCTCCATGTTTGAAAGTCCCGGCACGGCGCAGACGGTTGTTGACACGGTTCTTATACGACCAGGTAGGAGAGGCAACATGGGCATCATTGCGTGGATCTTCATCGGCTTGCTCGCGGGCCTCATCGCGAAGGCGCTGATGCCGGGCAAGGACCCGGGCGGCATCATCATCACGATGCTGATCGGCATCGCGGGCGGTCTGCTCGGTGGCTGGCTCGGCAAGGTCATCTTCGGCGTCGACTCCATCGACGGATTCTTCGACCTCTCGACCTGGATCGCCGCCATCGTCGGCTCGCTCATCCTCCTCGTGCTGTACCGGGTCATCGCGGGCAACCGCCGCCACGCCTGACCCGTACGCCCCACCGCGAAACGGCTCCGCCTCACCTCGGCGGAGCCGTTCCGTGCTTACTTCGGGCAGAGTGGGCGAGAAGCCGGGCCGGGCGGCACGTCGTCACGCCACCGCTCGGCGGTGAAGGCGCCCTTCGCCCCTCTGCAGAGCGACCGCACGGGGTCAACCGTCGCTTCGACGTTCCACAGTCGGGCCGTGTCGTCCTTGCCCCAACTGACCACTGTTCTGCCGTCGGGCTCGAAGGCCAGGCCGGAGACCCCGGCGTCGTGCCCGTAGAGCGGATCGCCGATCTGACGCCGGGTGGCGACGTCCCAGAGCCTGACCGTGTGGTCCATGCTGCCGGACGCGAGCACGCGCCCGTCGGGGCTGAACACCACGGCACTCACACCGCTGCGATGGCCGGCCAGCGGATCCCCGATCTGCTGTCGTGTTGCCGTGTCCCACAGCCGGATGGTCGTGTCGCGGCTCGCGGTCGCGAGGGTCCTGCCGTCCCGGCTGAACACCACGGACGTGATCTGCGCGGTGTGACCAGCCGGGGTTTCACCGATACGACGCTGTGTGGCGACGTCCCAGAGCACTACGGTGTCGTCCGCCGTGTCGGTCGCAAGGGTACGGCCGTCGGGGCTGAACGCGACGTTCACAGAGGCGACTGCGAGTGCTGTGCCGGTGCGGCGACGTGCCGTGAGATCCCATAGGTGTACCGAGCCCTGCTCGGCGACGGCGAGCGCCTTGCCGTCGGGGCTGAATGCAAGCGCGCGGACGTCGCCGGTGTGGAGCAGTGGCTTGCCGAGGGGACGGCGGGCGGCGCCGTCCCAGAGCCGTATCCGTCCCTTCGCGGCGATGGCGAGTACGGAACTGTCCGGACTGAAGGAAACGCTGTATATCAGCGTGTTCTCACCATGGGCCAGCGGGTCGCCGGTCCGGCGGTCTCCGGCGACGTCCCAGAAGCGCACGGTGTCATCGAAGGTCACGACAGCGAGGGTCCGGCCGTCCGGGCTGAGCGTCGTGCCCATGTGGTTACCGATAGCGATCGGTGACCCGACCTGCCGTTGGGTGCGGACGTCCCAGAGTCGCACGGTGGTGTCGTCACTCGAACTGGCCAGGACCGAACCGTCCGGGCTGAAGGCGACGGCCCCTACCTCACCGGTGTGGCCGAGGAACGGCGCACCCACCGGGCTGCCTCGCAGCACGTCCCCGAGCTGCACGGTGCCGTCGGCGTGCCCGGCGGCGAGCACCGTGCCGTCAGGACTGAACGCCACCGACGCGACCCCGCTGGAGGCAGCCGCGAACGGCTTGCCGACCGGGGCGCGGTCGGCGACCTTCCAGAGCTGTACGCCGTCGCTGGACGTGGAGGCGAGAGTCCTCCCGTCAGGGCTGAAGACCACCGACGACGTGCCCCCGGTGGAAGCGGGAGCGAACGGTTTCCCGATCGGAGTGCGGTGGGCGGTGTCCCAGAGCTGTACACCGTCGCTGGACGCGGAGGCGAAAATCCTGCCGTCAGGGCTGAAACCCACTGCCGTGGCGTGGGCGCCGCCGCTGGCGAGTTCGCCGATCTGGCGGCGGGTCGCCACGTCCCATAGCCGTAAGGACCCGGGGTCGCCGGTGGCTGCGACGAGCGTGGTGCCATCAGGACTGTAGGCGAGTGTGCTGATCATCCCGGCCCGGGGGGCGAGCGGTGCACCGATCTGTGTGCGGCGGGCGACGTTCCAGAGCCGGACGGTGCCGTCGAAGCTCGAGCTCGCCAGCGTCCTGCCACCCGGGCCGAAGACCACCGCCGTCACGCTTCTGTTGTGCCCGAGGAGGGGCTGCCCCGCCGTCCGCTGTTCCGCCGTGTTCCAGATCCGCACGACACCGTCGCCACCGCCGGAAGCGATCGTCCTGCCGTCAGGACCGAAAGCCACCGAGCCCACGGGCCAAGTGTGGGGAAGCAGGCCGGATCCGGGATTGACCGAGGCGTTGAGCACCGCGAGGCGAGTGTCCGGAGAGGGGTCGATACGCCATGCCGCCAGCGCCTTCACCCGGGAGCCGAACGGGTCCCGGTTCCCGAGTTGGGAACTCTCGGTGATCAGTTGTTGCGCGACAGCGTGATCACGCTGTCGATCGGCTTCGGCACGCGCGAGCACCGCGATCACCGACACCGTGCTGGCGATCAGGAACAGCAGGCCCAGAACGGCCGCGATGATCTTGGCTGTCCGCAGGTTGCGTCTGGTGTCGCGGAGACCTTCCGACCTGAGCTCGTCCTCGGAAAGGCCGCGGACGACGGACGCGATGCCGATCGCGACGGCGTCGACGGCGGGCGAGACACCCTTGCCGTCCGCGTCGAGGCAGCTAAGGTCCACGGTCTTCCAGACCGGTTGCTGATCGAATGTCCCTGACAACGCGGCGGGCAGCGCCGTGGACAGTTCCGGATCCCAGTCGCCCCGCCGCTCGTCCCACACGAGCTGTCCGGCGGTGACCACGAGCAGGATGGTCTGTGCCGCCTTGTTCCGCAGCCACCACGTGATCTCCCGGTCGACCCATGCGGAGGCCCTCGACTCCGGCGAGGCGAGGACCACGAGCCAGTCGGAGCGGGCAAGACCGGCTTCGATCTTGCCCCAGAGCTGCGGCCCGATCGACACGCCGCTGTCGTCGAGGAACACCTTGATGCGCGGCGGCTTGTACCAGGGGCGGGACTGCGTCTCGATCACACGCCGCAGATGCGGCAGCCATGTCCGGTCGCGGTCACCGCTGTAGGAGAGGAAGACGCCGTACCCGAGTTCGGTCCTGAGGCGTCTGCGGTTGACCAGGAGGAACCGCAGCCTTGCGAACGCCATGGGAAGCCTCCCCACCCGGCGCGGACGCGTCTTCCGCATCATTCGGCCTGCAGGTAGTCGCGTCCGTTCCACCGCAGGGTCATCTTCGCGATGACGCCTTCGGCGCAACTCGGCACACACGAGTTCTCCGAACTGATGATGGTGTACCGGCCGTCTTCGCCGGGACCGGCGAGCCGTGCGTTGTAATAGGCGAATCTCCCGCCCACGTAGTGAGTTGTCGTGTCGCTCCAGCCGACGTCCTTGAAGCCGTCCGTGTCGGGGACGAGGACCAGCACTCCGTCGTAGCGCCCGGGATTGTAGATCACGAAGGTGTTCTCGGTGGCATCGGTCGCAGGCTGGGCGAAGTGCAGGGAGTCCTCGTAGATGTCCACGTCGGTGGTCGCCAGCGTGCGACCGCTGCCGGTGACGGCCGCGACGCACCCGGGGGCCACATCGGAGGACGACCGCCGGACCAGGTAGACGCGGACCGGCCCCAGATGGGGATGCCGGATGTCCCGGTGATCGAGCACCTTGCCGGTACACCGCGCGGCAGCCGGCGGGCTCGCCGGGAACGAAGCGGGCGAGGGCGCCGCCCGTTCTGTGCCGCCTCCTCCGTCGTCGCACCCGCCGGCCACCACCATCGCCAGAGCGGAGGCCAGCAGCGCCGTACGAGCCGCCGCCGATCCGGCGAGGCGCCGGAAGGACTGCCGACGCGCACACACGGTTCCTCGGGAAAGCATGGCATTCCTCCTCTGGTGAGCGGGCCCGTGGATCAGGTCACCGAGCAGACGCGCGGCAGGAAGCTCTCGTGCAGGGCGCTCACGTACGCGCGCCCCCGCCCGGGGGCGAGCGGAGCTCCGATGACGGGAGAAGGGCTGACGCACCGTCATGAAGTGATGCGGGGGTCGCCGGGTGTCAGCTGGCGACCGACCTGGGTCCACACGGTGGTGGCGTCGCCGCCGGGACAGCAGTGCGCGTCCCCGGTGCGGTAGAACTTCTCCCGCACGGTGATCCGGCCCCGCGCGAACTCCACATCCGTGAGGGCGGTGCCGTAGGACGAGCTCACCTGCTGCGGGGTGATCGTGCCGACCACGGTGAGATTCCCGCCCGCATGGCCGAACACCGCGTAACCGACGGCGATCCCCTGGTTCTGGGTGCGCCCACCGTCATCGCATGCGAGGTAGATGGCGGCCTCGTCGCGTGTGTCGCCGACGGAGTCGCCGTAGTACGCGGTCCGTCCGCGCATGATGCGCACGGGCCCCCACGTCCGGGACGTGGCCGTGGCCTCGCCCGCGGCGTCGAGTCGGACGAGTCCGGGCACGTCGCAGAAGGCGCCCGGGACGGGGACGTGGGCCCAGTCCGTGTCGCGCAGGTCCGCCGGTGCGGGTCCGATGGCCGCCGGGCCCGTCATCGACGTGATCGTGGGGGAGGGGACGGGTGCCGCGTCGGCCGGCGCCCGGGACGCACGCTCGACAGGCGGCGCCGGACGGGGCGAGTCGCACGCACCGGTCACCAGGAGCAGAGCCAGCAGCGCGGGGAGTGGGGCGATACGGTGCAGGCCGGTTGGCACGATGTCCTCCTGTCTCGTGCGCCTCAGGCGCAGGGGGGGTCGTAGGGCCGATCGGGGAGGTACTGGGACCACTGGTCGGGGGTGATCCGGGGGGACTCCGCACACAGCCGCTGGAGGATGGCCTTCCGGTCGACCGTCCACAGCCGCGTGCCCAGCTCACCGGCGGCCGCGAGGAGACGTCCGTCAGGGCTGAAGCCCAGAGTCGCGAAGGGGTAGAGGCCACCGCTGCTGAGGGAGGTCACCTCCAGCGGGTGGCCGGGGTCGGCGATGTCCCAGAGGCGAATGAGTCCCTCCACACCCGCGGTGGCAGCGAGCGTGCCACCGGGGTGAACGGCGAGGCCCCTGATGGCGTCGGAATGCCGGTCGGAGGTGCCCTCGAGCTTCGGTCGCCCGGGGCGCGAGACATCCCACGTGGCCAGGGCTCCCGAGCCGTCGCCGACGAGCAAGGTGCGCCCGTGCGGGCTGAAGGCCAGGGCGGTGGCCTTTCCCCTCCCCGTTCCGATGGTCCCCGAGGGCTGGGGGCGGGTGCCCGGTGCGACCTGCCAGAGCTGAACAGTGCCCTTACGGGTTCGTGCGGCGAGCAGGGCGCCGTCCGGGCTGAAGGCGAGTGCCTGGGCTTCGGTAGCGACTCCGTCGAGTGTGCCGAGTACCTTGTGCCGCCTCCGCTCACTGACGTCCCACAGGCGCACCGGGCGTCCGAACTCACCTCCCGCGGCCAGCAAGGGAAGGGCGGGGTTGACGCTGATGCTCTGGGTGCCGCCCGGGCGACCCACCTCAGGGGTCAGGCGGCGCGGATGCGCCGCATCGGCCATGTCCCAGGCCGCCATCGGCAGGCCGGTGAACAAAGTACGGCCTTCCGGGCCGAAAGCCGCGGCCTGTCCCTGGGAGTCGTACGTCTCGACGGTGGACATGAGACGTGGTGCCTCCTCACCGCCCACCTTCCACACCGTGGTGGGCTCACCCCCGGTGGCCAGTAACACGCTGTCGGGGCTGAAGGAGGGTGGGAAGGTTCCATGGGTCGGCAGGGTGGTGAGTACGGAGGACCGTTCACTGCCCGCCACGGCCCACAGACGGACCGTGGTGTCTTCGGGCCCGCTGCCGTCGCTCCCCCGCGGGGCTCCGGCGACGGAGGCCAGGGTCTGCCCGTCCGGGCTGAAGGCGAGGCCGCCTACGGTCGATGTGTGGCCGGTCAGCCGGGCACCGGAACGCGGCCGGAGCGGATCGGCGACATCCCACAGTTCGACCGAACCGTCGCTGTAACCGGTGGCCAGTGTGTGCCCGTCCGGGGAGAAGCACACCGTGTCGACTCCGTCACGGCTCCGGGTGAAGAGTTCCGGCCGCGGGGAAGGCCGGGAGGGATCCGCGATGTCCCACACCCGCACCCGGTTGTCTCCGCCGCCGGCGGCCAGCATCCGGCCGTTCGGGCTGAACGCCACGTTGTTCGCCAGGCTGAAGTACACGTGGGCCGGTGCGTCGACTGTCGAGAGGTGGCTCAGCCGAGCGGTCCCGGAAAGGCGCCACACCTTCAGGCTCGCCTCTTCGGGCTCGTCCGTGACGATCAGATCTCCCTGAGGACTTACCGCCACCGCGGCATCCGGAAGCTCTCCGACAAGGCTCGGATGCGCCGGTTCCCGAAGGTCGAAGACGGCGCCACCCGTCTCCGCGATCACGATCAGCCTTCCGTCCCTGGTGAATGCCAGGGCCTCCGTCGAACCGGCCCCGGTGGCTGCCACCGACAGAATCGCGGGGCGACCACCGGCCGGCACATCCAGCAGCCGCACTGTTCCGCCGGGGCTGCGGGTGGCGAGCAGTCGTCCGTCGGGGCTGAAGGCCACCGCGTCGGCAGGGCTGTCCAGGGCGAGAGTGGCAGAGAGGCGCAAGGGATCCGGCCGGAACAACCGGAGGCTTTCGTCGGTCACTGCCAGCAGCCCCTGGCTGCTGTACGCGGAGGCGCGCACGGACCCGCTTCCCCGGATGAGTCTGGGCAGGGAGGAGCTTTCGACGAGCGCCCCCACCGCTTCGGCTGTGGGGGCGAGCCGATAGGCCTGGACCAGCAGTTGGCTCGCGAGTCCGGGCTGGGCGTCCCGGATCGGCGACGCTTCCGCGACAAGTTGCCGGGACTGGGCCAGGAGGGTCTGCGCGCGTGCGCTGTTGCGCTGGCTGTTGGCCATGATCCCGCCGGCCACGGCGATGAGCAGCAGGAGGGCGAGTACGCCGACGGTCGCCTGGACCCAGCGGATGGTACGGCGGTGCTGGCGCACGTGGTCACCGATGAGCTCGTCCTTGGACTTGCCGGTGAGTGGGGCGATGAACTCCGCCACGCATTCGAGCAGCCGGGGATCCGCCGAACTGGCCTGATCCGAGCTGCGTAACCAGCGCAGGTCCACCCAGCGGGGCTCCTCGGCGAACGCCCCGTCTGTCTCCTCCCGGGGGAGGGCGTCGGTCCGTGACCAGTCGAAGGACGCCCGGGCCCCGTCCCAGGCGAGCGTGCCGTCCGTCAGGGCGATGAGCACGGTGTCCGCCGACCGATGGGTGAGCCACCAGCGGATCTCCTTCCGCACCCAGGGGGACGCGGCGGCGGGCGGGCTGGCCATCACCACCAGCCACCGGGACCGGGAGAGCCCGCGTTCGATCTCGCTCCACAGATGGGGGCTGGCCGCCAGGTTGGTCTCGTCCCGGAACAGCTTCAGGTTGCGCGGCCGGTACCAGGGCCGGTCGAAGGACTGCAGCTGGTTGTGGAAGGCCTTCGCGATGTCCTTGTCCCAGGCGTGGCTGTACGAGATGAACGCGTCGTAGTCGGGCTGCCCACTCATCCCGGCCCCCATGACGCGGTGCTCAGTGCCGTGTCTGCGCGCTGCCTGCCGCGCGCCCGGCGCTGTCGTCGCGCCCGTCGTCAGGAGCGCGGGGGGCGGGGACGACTCCGATCAGCGTCTCGACCTCCCGCACCCCCGCCAGGCGGGCGAAGCCGACGGCGTAGTCGTGGATCTCGCGTTGCACCTCCCGCAGTGCGGCGCGGCAGGCGGCGTTCTCCGGCCAGTCGGATTCCTGGCTGTCGGGCCGGCCCCTCTCGAATTCCTGGAGGCGCGGGTGCCACTGGGACAGGAACGGCCTGAGCGCCTGGTTGAGCATGGTGATCGCCAGGTACTCCACCGTCTGTCCTCCCGGGATCGCGGCGGAGGGGCGGCTGGCCTTGAGCGTCTCGCGGGTCGTGGCGAATAACCCGTACATCGACGTGAGCGCCTCCCGGACCACACCCTGGTCACTGGCGAGCGGCTGGGTGGACACCCGCGTCACGGTCTCGACGAACATCTGCCAGGCCACCTGGCGGGAGTCGTTGTTGACGGCGAAGGTCAGCTCGCTCAACTGCGGGACCGTGACCTTCACTTCGGTGAGGCGAGCGGTGCGCTGATACCAGTGGACGACGAGCACCGCTGCCGCGCCCGCGACACCACCCGTGATGGCGAACAGGCTACGGCTCGTCACCTGGGTGAGACTGAAGACCGCCAGTCCCGTGAGCGTGCCGACGACCATCGCACCCAGCAGCCGCAGCGCCATGCCGCTCACGATCCTGCGGCCCTGGATCCGCCCGCCGACGGGCCGCACCGCCTGTGCGCTCATCCGCTCCCCCACCAGTCTCCCGGTCCACCGTGTGACACGCCTCCCGGCCGGTCCGCCGGTCCCCACGAACATAGCGTCATCGGCCTGGACGTGCAGGCAGAACGGGCCTACTCAGCGCGGGACGAGGTCCTCGGGCAGGAGCAGCCGCAGGTCGTCCAGGCTGGGCACGGCGACGTCGTTCAGCCGTCCCGCCTGCCGGGTCATCATCTGCTCCAGCGTCTGCCGGGCCAGGCGGGCGTTGCCGAACGTCTCCCCCCTGGGGAGGGACGCGAAGTGGGCCCGCAGTGCGTCGGCCGTGCCGGGTGCGCACTCGTAGCCGTTGTCGGCCGCGTGCAGGGAGACGATCGTGACCAGTTCGTCCGAGGAGTAGTCGGGGAACTCGATGCGCCGCGGGAAGCGTGATTCGAGGCCCGGATTCGAGCCCAGGAACCGGTTCATCTCCGCGGTGTAGCCCGCGGCGATCACCACCACCTCGTCGCGGTGGTCCTCCATCAGCTTCAGCAGCGTGTCCACGGCCTCCTGCCCGTAGTCCGCCGAGCCGGGGCCCGAGCGTGGCGTCAGGGTGTAGGCCTCGTCGATGAACAACACCCCGCCCAGGGCCCGCTGGAACGCCTCGCGGGTCAACTGCGCGGTGTGTCCGACGTAGCGGCCCACCAGGTCCGCGCGGGAGACCTCGACGAGTTGGCCGCGCGGCAGTACGCCGAGGGAGGCCAGCAGTTCGCCGTAGAGCCGGGCCACGGTGGTCTTGCCGGTGCCGGGCGGGCCGGCGAAGACCATGTGGTTGCTGATCCGAGGCGCGGGCAGGCCGGCCGCCTTCCTCCGGCGCGCGGCGGCGAGCAGGCTGACGAGGTCGCTCACCTCGCGCTTGACGGACGCGAGGCCCACCAGGGACTCCAGTCTGAGCAGCGGGTCGTCGTCCTGGCCGTCCTTCGGCGCGCCCGCGGCCGGCCCGCCCACGTCGTCCGCGGTGAGCACGGCCAGCTGCCGCTCGCCGGCCTCCGGCAGGGCGGCCAGCCGGGACGCCTGCCGGTCCACCGTCTCCTCGAAGACCTTGCGGGCGGTACGCCCGTTGCCGAAGCCGGCGTCGCGGGGAATCTGCTCGAAGCGGGTGAGCAGCGCGGTCCGCGCGGCCGGGTCCAGTTCGTAGCGGTGGCCCGTGCACATCCGCTCCACGATCGTGACCAGTTCCTCCGAGGTGTAGTCGGCGAACTCGACACTGCGGGTGAAACGCGAGGCGAGACCCGGATTGGACGCCAGGAAGTCCGTCATCTCCTTGGGATAACCGGCCGCCACCACCACCACGTCCTCGCGGTGGTCCTCCATCAGCTTGACCAGGGTGTCGATCGCCTCGCGCCCGAAGTCGGCACCGTTGCCGCCACTGTCGGAGAGCAGGGTGTACGCCTCGTCGACGAACAGCACGCCGCCCAGCGCCCGGGTGAAGGCCTCGGTGGTCTTGATGGCCGTCCCGCCGATGATCTGGGCCACCAGGTCAGCGCGCGACACCTCCACCAGGTGCCCGGAGCGCAGCACGCCGAGCGAGGCGAGGATGGAGCCGTACAGCCGGGCGACGGTCGTCTTGCCGGTTCCGGGTGGGCCCGCGAAGACCAGGTGGCGGCTCATCGGCGGAGCGGGCATTCCGATGCTCGCCCTGCGCTGGGCCATGCGGTTGAGGTTGATCAGCGTCAGTACCTGCTGTTTGACCTCGTCGAGGCCGATCAGTGACTCGAGTTCGGCCACCGGGCCCGTACCGGAGCGGGGGTCGGCCGCCGCCGGGGCCGCTCCGCCGGGCAGCCGCCCCTCGCCCGCCGCCTTCGCCTCCTCGGCGGTACCCCAGGCGTCCGGGGCGCCGTTGTCCGCGCTGACCAGCCCCTGGACGGCGAGCCGGTCGCCGGGCACCGTCTGGCGCACTCCACCGCCCCGGTTGGCGCGGACGGTGCAGTCGGTCAGCGACACGGCGTCGCCGCCCTCCACCCGTATGCCGTCGGCGCCGGAAGCCGTCACCTCGCAGCCGCTGAGGGAGGCGCGGGCGCCCGCGGCCACCAGTACGCCGCACTCGGTGGCGCCGGTCAGCACGGCACGCACGGCCGCCAGGTCGCCCTCGGCCTCGATGTGGATCCCCGCCTTGCCGGACTCCTCCACCTCGGTGTCCCGCAGGGTGAGCGTGCCGAGCGTCCCGACGTGAATTCCGGATCCGGCGGAGGAGCGCAGGCGGCTCTTGCCCAGGAACACGTTGCCGTGGCCCGAGACGTGGACCGCTGAGCCGCCCGAACGCTCGACGACGCACTCCTCCAGCCGCCCCCTGCCGTCCTTGAGGACCTCCACGCCGTGCGCTCCCGCCCCGGTGACCGCGGCGCGCAGCAGCAGGGGGTTGGCGCCGCTGCGGATGAGGATTCCGGACCCGCCGCTGTCGCGCACCTCGAGCCGGTCGAACTCGGCGGACGAGTCCTCGTCGAGTAGCACGCCGGTCTCCTTCGCGTCCTGGACGACGGTGTCCGTCAGCGTCGGCGAGGAGAAACCGGTGATGCGTACGGCGGCTTCCCCGGCGGTGGCGAACGCGCATCCATCGAACGTGCCGCGGCTGCGCTCGGCCACCAACAGGCCGTGCCCACCCGTCCGTTCCGTGGTGCACCGGTGCAGCGTCGGTGAGCTGCCGCCGCCGAGCACGAACCCGTGCCCGGTGGTGTCGCTCACGGCGACGTCCTCCAGGGCGACCGGTCCGGTGCTGTTCACGAACACGCCGACGGGGGCCTTGCGGACGGTGCCGCGCACCATTCTCACCGAGCTCTCCTCCTCGACGGCGACGCCCGGCTTGCCGGTCGCCGATATGGCGCACTCCTCCAGGAGGATGTGCGCCTGCCCGTTGGTGAGGACGCCGTTGCCCTGGGTGTCCCTGAGCCGGCTGGAGCGTGCGGTGATCCTGCCGCGTTCGCCGGCCACCACGGCGGAGGTGCCGAGGTGTTCGACGACGCACTTCTCGAGGAAGCTCTCGGCCGTCGAGGTGGACACCACACCGGCGCCCGCCGGGTTGCTGATCCGGCACTGCCGCAGCACCAGCGCTCCGCCCTCCCGCGCGAAAAGCGCCGACCAGGCCGCGCCGTGGATGTCGCAACGGTCCATCGCGAGCTCGCCGCGCGGCGCGTCGACCACGGGCAGTTCGTCGTCATGCCCGCGCAGCACGAGGTCCCTGACCATCACCGCGTCCCCGGTGAGCGTCAGCGCCGTCCCGCGCCGGGGCGCCAGTTCGACCGTTCCCGTGCCCTCGGAGGCGATCAGGGTGATCGCCGCCGAGATCGTCAGACGCTCCTCGTACCGTCCCGGAGCGATACTGACGACCGCTCCGGCGCGGGCCCGTGCCACGGCCTCCCCGACGGTGCGATGGTCGCCCGTCCCGTCGGCGGCGACGATGAGCATCTGGCGTGACACGTTCTGACCTCCCGGACCCCCTGCGCCGTGGGTACGGGGCGGAGACGCGCGACATGTGGGCGAGGGGAAACTACCGGGCTCATCATGCCTGTTGACGCAGGTCGCCCGCCATGGTGGTCGTGGTGTTCCGGCACCGTCGGCGTCCAGCCGTCAGGGGCCGGGGGCCGGTGCCGGCGGCCCGGTGGCGTCGATAGCATCGGCGCATGCGATCTTCGAGGTCCCCGGTGTCCTTCGCCCTCGGACCGGCGGCACTGGCCGCCCTGCTCCTGATACCCGGAGCCGCGGCCCCCGCGGGTGCCGCGGACGGCACGGACAGCCCCTCGTTGCCGGGGATGCGTGCCATGGTCGCCGACGGCCGCCCGTGCACTGCGGCGTCCGCCAAGAAGTCGGCCCGGGTTCCCTGGGCGCAGAGCTTCCTGGGGATCGAGAGGGCCTGGGAGCTCACCCGGGGTGCGGGGGTGAAGGTCGCCGTCGTCAGCACCGGTGCGGATCTGCGCCGGGTGCCGGCGCTGGAGGGGCGGGTCGCTGGTGGTCCGGACACGGTGGCCGGCGGCACGGTGCGGGACGACTGCGTCGGATACGGCACGTTCCTCGCCGGGATCGTCGCGGGCAGGCAGCAGCAGGGGCTGCGCGCGGCCGGGGTCGCGCCGGAGGCCGAGGTCATCGCGGTCCGGGCCACCGACCGGCAGGGCGCGACCACACCGGAGGCGCTGGCCGAGGGCATCCGGGCGGCCACCGCGTCGGGGGCCCGGATCATCCACGCGGCCCTGGCCGTCCCCTCCGCACCGCGGCCCTTGAAGGACGCCGTCCTCGCCGCGCAGAAGGCCGGTGCGCTCGTGGTGGCGCCCGCCTCGGCGCGCGAATGGGAGGGCGGCGCGGGCGCGGCTCAGGCGGAGAACGGACCCGCCTACCCGGCGGCGCTACCCGGAGTCCTCGCAGTCTCCTCGGTGGGGCCGGGCGGTGAGCCGGAAGTGCCGGACACGGAGAAGGGGCGGCGCTCACAGCCGGCACTCGGCGCTCCCGGAGTGTCGGTGACGGGGCCGGGACCGGGCGGCGGCGGGCGGTTCACCGGCCGCGGCGACGCGGTGGCCGGTGCCTTCGTGGCCGGTACGGCGGCCCTGGTCCTCTCCTACCACCCGCGGCTGACCGCCGAGCAGGTCGCGCACCGGCTGGAGGCCACCGCCTACGGGGCCGTGGGTGACACGCCGGACCCCGGGGTGGGGCGGGGGATCGTCGATCCGGTGCGGGCACTCTCCGCCGTACTTCCCGAGGAGCGTGCGCAGACCCCGTCCGGAACGCGCGGGGCCGCGGCCCCGGCCGTGCCGCCGCTCGACCCGCCGAAGGCACGTGACCAGGCGCTCGCGGTGGCGGGCGGGGCGGTCGGGGTCACCCTGCTCGTCGCCTTCCTCGCGTTCGTGCTGCCCCGGGGGCGCCGCCGGGGATGGCGGGCCGGGCGGGCGGCCGCGGAGGTGGGGTGATCCCCGCGCCGTGACCGCGAGGCCAGGGCAGCATGCGTTGACCCGCCGCATACGCGTCCGGTGACCCGGCTCGCTCCCCAGGTCGCCCCGACGAGTCTCGCCGCGGACACCTGCGACGTACGGCCGGCGGCCGGGAGCAGGCGACGCGGTCCTTCCCACCGGGACCACACGCGGCGCGCGGAGGCCGAGCCGGGGAAGCCGCCGGGCCGCGCGCGGACCGGTCATGACGCGGTCCGCGGACAGCCGCCCCCGCCCGGCGGGTCCGGGCGGGGGCGGCTGTGCGGGGGCGGCTGTGCGGGGCGGCTGTGCGGGGTCGGGGCAGGCGCCCCGGCCCCACGCCTGCGCCTACGCGTCGCCCGCCGGTTCGGACAGCAGCGGGGTCTGCACCTGCACCACACCCCTGCGCGTAATCAACTGCGCCCGTCCGCACGGAAGTTGCTTCGGCTTGGTGTCATTGAACAGGTAGCCCTCCGAGGGCGGGCAGGAGAGCAGCGCGGCGGGCGTGTTGACCTCGATCAGCCAGCGCAGCAGTGAGTCGTTCATCGCGCGGGACGCGCCGTTGGCGCTGCGGGCCACGATCAGGTGCAGACCGATCTCCGCGCCCTGGGCGAGGTAGTCGAGCAGCGGCCCGAAATGGTTGCTCATGGTGCCGCTGGACACCATGTCGTAGTCGTCCACGACGAGGAAGACCCGCGGGCCGCTCCACCAGTCCCGCCGCTTCAGCCGGGCGGGCGAGATGTCGGCGCCGGGCAGGCGTTCCTTCATGGCCCGGGCGACGCCGTCCACCGCCTGCTTGAGCAGGTCGACGGAGACCGCGTACCCCAGCCGGTGCGACTCGGGGACGCTCTCCAGCAGTCCGCGGCGGTAGTCGATCAGCAGGATCCGCGCCTCGGCGGGGGTGTAGCGGTCGGTGATCGCCCGGCAGACCGAGCGCAGCAGGTTGGTCTTCCCGGTCTCCGCGTCGCCCACCACGACCAGGTGGGCGGTCTGGGCGAAGTCGTGCCACAGGACGTCGAGGTGGTTCCCCTCCAGGCCCAGCGGCAGGCGCAGATCACCGTCCGGGCCGACCTCGGCGTCGGGCAGTTCGGCGGGATCCAGGACCGAGGGCAGGGTACGGACCGCGGGCGCGGGCGGGCCCTGCCAGTGCGCGGTCACCCGCGCCACCGCGTCGGTGACACCCGCCGCGAGGTCCGCCGCACTCTCGCCGCCGTCCAGCCGGGGCAGGGCGGTGAGGAAGTGGTGCTTGGTCTCGGTCATGCCGCGGCCCGGCGACTTGGGGATGGTCGCGGCGGACCGCATGTTGATCATGGAGTCCATGCTGTCGCCGAGCCGCAGCTCGAAGCGGGTGCCGAGCTGGTCCCGCAGCGCGGTGGGGATCTCCGACCAGCGGCTCGCCGCCAGGATCAGGTGCACCCCGTAGTTGAGGCCCCGCGCCGCCAGCGCCGTGAAGGTGTCCATGAGGTCCATGAAGTCCTGGCGGATCGTGCCCCAGCCGTCGACGACGAGGAACACGTCGCCGTACGGTTCGTCCGCCAGCTCACCGGCGGTCCGGCGGGCGCGCAGCGTCGCCATGGAGTCGATGCCCAGCTCGGCGAACTGCTTCTCGCGCCTGGCCACCAGCGACTGCACCTCGGCCAGGGTGCGTTGCACCCGTTCCAGGTCCAGCCGGCCCGTCACCCCGCCCACATGTGGCAGGTCGCGGAGTGCGCCGAGCGAGCCGCCGCCGAAGTCCAGGCAGTAGAACTGGACTTCGCGAGGGGTGTGGGTGAGCGCCAGCGACATGATGAGGTCGCGTACGAGGGTGGACTTGCCGCTCTGCGGGCCGCCCGCGATGCCGACGTGCCCGCCCGCGCCGGACAGCTCGGCGATCAGGGGTTCGCGGGTCTGGTCGAAGGGCCGGTCGATGACGCCCACCGGCACCGTCAGCGTGCCGTGCAGTCCGGGGTCGAGGGTGGTGAGGCCCCGCTCGGCGTGCGGCGCCACGCCCATCAGCAGGACGTCCAGCGGGAGCGGGCGGTCCAGCGGCGGCAGCCAGACCTGGTGTGCGGGCCTGCCGCCCTCCCGCATGCGGGTCACGGCAAGCGCGAGCAGGGTCTCCTCGCTCGCCTCCTCCGCCGCCGGCTGAGGCTCCGGGTCGGGCGCGGGGAGCCGGGGCGCGGTCCACTCCGTGCGGTAGGGGACGACCTGGCCGGCGACGGCCGACGGGCCGACCCTGCGGACGCCCTGGTACGGACCGGAGACGTAGGCCGCCTTGAAGCGGACCAGGGTCCCGGTGTCCTTCTTCAGAATGGCGCTGCCGGGTACCGAGGGCAGTTGGTAGGCGTCCGGCACACCGAGGACGCCGCGGCTCTCCATCGAGGAGAACGTGCGCAGGGCGATCCGGTACGACAGGTGGGACTCCAGCTGGGTCATCCGGCCCTCGTCCAGCCGCTGCGAGGCGAGCAGCAGATGCACACCGAGGCTGCGGCCCAGCCGCCCCACCATCACGAACAGGTCCATGAAGTCGCGGTGTGCGGAGAGCAGTTCGCTGAACTCGTCGACCACCACGAAGAGCGTCGGCAGCGGTTCCAGATCGGCCCCCGCCGCCCGCGCCGTCTCGTACTCGTACGCCGACGTGTAGTTCCCCGCACCGCGCAGCAGTTCCTGACGGCGCATCAGTTCGCCGTGCAGGGCGTCCTGCATGCGGTCCACCAGGGAGGACTCGTCGGCGAGATTGGTGATCACGGCGGAGGTGTGCGGCAGGTCCTCCAGGCCGAGGAACGTGGCGCCGCCCTTGAAGTCGACCAGGACGAAGTTCAGCTTCTCCGAGGAGTGGGTGAGCGCGAGCGCCAGGACCAGGGTCCGCAGCAGCTCGGACTTGCCGGATCCGGTCGCGCCGATCAGCACGCCGTGCGGGCCCATGCCGCCCTGGGCGGCCTCCTTGATGTCCAGTTCGACCGGGGTGCCGTCGCCGGCGAGGCCCAGCGGCACCCGCAGCCGGGCCCGCTCGCTGCGTTCGGCGCGCACGGCGTCGAGATCGACGGTGTGCAGGTCGGGCAGACCGAGCAGGGAGGTCAGCTGCACGTCCGTGGTGAGCGCCTCGCCGTTGTCCGTGGTGCCACCCATCCGGTAGGGGGTCATCAGGGTGGCCAGGGCTTTGGCCCGCCGGGGACCCAGCGCGTCGGGCCTGCCGAGCACGGACGTGGTCTCCTTGCCCGACCGGTCGGTGCCGACCAGTTCCAGCCGCCGCTCGGTGATCCGCAGGCGCAGGGTGTGGCGGGACGGGCGCCAGGGCAGGGAGCCGGACACGTCCAGCGTCACCGTGTTGCGGTAGCCGTCGGTGGCCAGCCGGGAGTCGGTTGGTGTCCGGACGCTGTCCAGGACCACGAGGCAGTAGGGCTCCTCGGCGCTGGGAACGGCGTCCGTCTCGAACGCGGGCCGCCCGGTCAGTTCGTCGCCGAGCAGTGTCTCCAGGCCGAGGACCGAGTCGGTGACCAGCCGCACGGGCCCGCCACCGTCGACGTCCGTCGGATGCTGGTTGTGCGGCAGCCACTTCACCCACTCCCAGGCCTCCCGGCGGTCATGGTCCGCCAGCACGACGATCCACAGGTCCTGGGGTGCGTGGAACACGCTCAGCTGGGCCAGCACGGCGCGCACCATCGCCCGTGCGGCCTCCTCGTCGGCGGACCGGAGCAGGACGCGCGCGTAGGTGCGCAGGTAGAGCGCGACCGGCTGGTCGGGCACGGTGCCGTACGCCTTGATGAACCGCCGCAGGGCGTGCGCGGACAGCGGTTCCAGGTCCTCCACCGGCTTGGTGCTCAGCGGTGACAGCTTCGTCGCCAACTGCTGCTCCCCCACCGCGATCCGCACCTCGGCGTAGTCCGCGTGCGCCGCCCGCCGCTCCCACAGCCTGGCCGTGGGCACCAGGCTCCACAGGGACGCCGGGTCCGGGTGCGACCACGCCTGCGCCTCCCGCTGCTGGTTGATCACCTTGCGTATGCGCCGGCGGCTGATCGACAGGTACCGCATGTAGTCGCGCCGCTCTCCGAGCAGTGCCCGCTTGCGGTCCCCGGACGCCCGGACGATCTGCGAGACCAGCATGCCGACGGCCGACAGTGCCATCAGGCCGATGGCGACGTACATCATGGGGCCGCCGCCACTGCCGGGCCGCAGGAAGATGAGCACCATGCCGAGCGAGCTGAGCGCCATCGGCATGTACGTGATCATGTTGCCCATGGCGCTCTGTGTCTCCGGCACCGTGGGCGGCTCCTGGAGGCTCAGTTCACCATGGGGCATCTCGGGTCCAAGACGCCGGGGAGGCCTCTTGAAGAGCACCACGCTCAAAGGGGATCGCCTTCCTGAGGGGTGCCGGCGGTTGCCGTGACGCGTCTTTCGGATGACAGGACGCGAAACGCCGGCGGTACGGCCGACGGTGCGGGAGCGCAGGCCGGGCGGTGGACGGAACGGGTCAGTCGATCTTGACCGAACCCCGCAACGTACAGACTGCACGCACAAGTTAATGTGATCAATCTGACCGCGTCGACCACTGTCCTGGAAGGCGATGAAACGCGCTTGACCGACATATCCGCGGCACCTCTGTGCCGCCTCACGGTGCTGACGCCCGACCGCTCCGTCGAACTCGCCGTGCCTTCCGACATCGTGCTCGCCGATCTGCTGCCGACCCTCGTCGACCACGGGGGCACCGACCTCTACGAGCGTGGGGCGCAGGCCGGCGGCTGGGTGCTCCAGCGCCTCGGGCAGGAACCCCTCGACGACGAGAACACCCTCGGCGAACTCGGCCTGCGCGACGGTGAGACGGTCCATCTGCGCCTGCGGGGGGACGCCCTCCCGGAGATCCACTACGACGACCTCGTCGACGGGCTCTCCAGCCGGCTGCGCGAACGCCCCGACTCCTGGAAGCCGGTGTGGTCGCACCACCTCATGACCGCGCTCGCCCTGAGCGCCCTCGCCGTCGGCCTGCTGCTCCTGCTGCTGCCCGGCCCCGCGGGGATCAGGGCGGTCTGCGCGGCGGCGACCGCGGCACTCCTGCTGGCCGGCGCGGCGGCTGCCTCGCGCGCGGTCGGCGACGTCGGCGCGGGGGCCGCGCTCGGCGCGGCGGCCGTCCCCTACCTGGCGCTGGCCGGAGCCCTGGTGCCCCAGGGAGCCGCACCCGACGTGGAGCTGGGTGCCCGGCTGCTCGCGGGCTGCTGTGCGGCGGCCGGCGCCGCCGTGCTCGCGCTGGCCGCGGTGGGTGCGTGCGCCCCGCTGTTCCTGGCCGCCGCCCTGGCCGCGGTCCTCGGAGCGATCGGCGGAGCCCTGGTACTCGGCGGCGTCCCGGCCACCGGTGCGGCCGCCCCGCTGATCCTGGCGGTGGTCCTGCTGGGGCACTTCCTGCCGTCCCTGGCGTTCCGGCTGTCCGGACTGAAGGTGCCACTGCTGCCCACCAACGCGGGCCAGCTCCAGGAGGGCATCGATCCCACCCCGGACGAGCGGATCGCCACCCGGGGCGCCGTCGCCGACGGCTACCTCACGGGCCTCTACGGCGCCACCGGGCTGGTGGCGGCGGGCTGTCTCACGGTGCTGGCGTTCGAGGCGTCCTGGGCGCCGCTCACGCTGGCCGCAGTCCTGTGCGCGCTGCTGTTCACGCACGCACGGGCGATCGGCGGCGCCTGGCAGCGGCTGGCCGTCCTCCTGCCCGCCGCCTACGGTTCCGTGCTCCTGACGGTGCAGTCCGTCCTGCGGACCGACGACGCGTCCCGGCCGCTGGTGCTCGCCGCCCTGCTGGCCGCCGGGGCCGTGCTCGCCGTCACGGGCTGGACACTCCCCGGACGGCGCCTGGTGCCCTACTGGGGGCGCGCGGTCGACCTGCTTCATCTGCTCTTCGCCGTCGTCCTCGTACCGCTGGCCCTGATCGTCGCCGGTCTCTACCAGTACCTGCGGGGCCTCAACAGCTGACCCGCTCTCCGGCGGCCGCCGCCGGACTGCGGACGGATCCCGGCGTCCGGCGGCCCGAGGCCCTGGCACCCCGGGTCTCGCGCGCCGGGCCGACGCCCGGTCGGAAAGGCAAGGAATGCAGTCCAGGCGGGACCAGGTCCACGCGCACATGTTCGTCATGAGCCGGTTGTCACTGGGGATGCTCCGGGACGACCCGGACGCGCCCGAGTCCGCACATCGGCGGACCACGAAGGGGTTCGTGATCGGTCTCGTGGTCGCTGCCCTGGCGGCACTCGTCGTCGCCGTGTACGGGCTGGTGGTGCCCGGTGGCTCGAACGCGTGGAAGGCCACCGGAACGCTGGTGCTCGACGAACGCTCGGGGGCCCGCTACCTCACGCTCGACGGAGTCCTCCACCCGGTCCTCAACGAGACCTCGGCCAGACTGCTGGCCGGTGACCGGATGAAGGTGGTGAGCGTCGAGCCCGCCTCGATCAAGGACGCCCCGCGCGGCGCGACCCTGGGCATCGTCGGCGCTCCGGACCCGCTGCCGCAGGCGAGTGCGCTGAGCCGCGACGCCTGGTCGGTGTGCGCCACCCGGCCCGACGCCGGCGCGGATCCGGTCCTCACCCTGGCCGTCGGCCTGACCGCCGAGGGCAGGCCCGTGACGTCGACCGGTGCCACCCTGGTCCGTACCGTCCAGGGCGGCACCACGTACCTCCTGTGGCACGGGACCCGGATGCGGGTGGACACCGCGAACTACGCCGTGCAGTCGCTGGGTTACGACGCGGACGGAGCCCACCCGGTCCCGGACGCGTTCCTCAACGCCCTGCCGCCGGGCCCGGACCTGGCGGTGCCGGACGTGGCCGGACGCGGCAAGGCGGGCCCCTCGCTGGCCGGCCGGCCGTCACGGATCGGGCAGCTCTTCGAGGGCTCCGGCGGCCACTACGTGCTGACGGAGGGCGGGCTGACGGAGATCACCGCGCTCGAGGAGGCTCTGCTGAAGGGCGACCCGCGCACCCAGCGCACCGCGTACGCCGGAGGGGCCGTCGTCCTGCGGAAGATCGGTCCCGACGACCTGGCGCGCCACCGGGACCCGAAGGCGGTCCGGTTCGTGGGGGCCGGAGGGGGGACGGTCCCGACCGGCCTCCCCCGGCCCACCGCGGTCGGTGCGGACGAGGGCGTATGTGCCGTCATCGGTACCGCGGACGGAAGGCCGACGGTCTCGGTCGTCCTGCCTCGCGCGGACGGGGTGGGGGGCCGGCCGGTGTCCAACCAGCCCGGAATCACCGCGGGACCGGGGACCGCCGACATGTTCGCGGCGCGCCCGGAGGGTGGTGCCCTCGTCACGGCACTCTCCTCGGCGGGCACGGGCACGGCCTACCACCTGGTCACCGGGTCGGGTGCCAAGTACCCCGTGCCGGGCGGTGAGAAGGGCCTCCAGCGGCTCGGGTACCGGGCGGACCAGGCCGTGCCCGTACCGTCGGGCGTGCTCGGCATGCTCGCGTCGGGACCCGCCCTGGACGACACGCTCCTGCTCACGCGAGGACTGGTGGAAGCGCCGGAGAACGACACACCCTGACGACCGGCCGACGCCGACCTCAGGGGAATTGAGGTTCTCCTGAGGACAGGACGGTCGAGAGACCGTGTGTTCTCCGGCGTCTTCGCAGCTCAGACCCATAGCGCAGATGAACAGTCAGATCAGCGGGGCACTTTGCTGCCAAGATCCCCTACGCCGTATAACCTGATGATCCGTCGACTGCCGGAGGTCGGGATTCCCGGTGTGGTCGGCCCGCCGTGCACCCGTGGTGCCACCGTGTTCCCGCAGTGTCCAGGAGGACCCCCATGTCTGATGTCTCCGGTTTCAACGTCAACTCGGCCGACGGACTGTCCAACGACGAAACGGCGATGCTCGATACGCTGAAGACGCTGGACCAGCATCTGCGCGACATGGACGAAGCGGGCCGCAAGGTCAGGACCATCCAGGGCCAGGTGCGGGGTGCCTACCAGGCCGTCTCCTCGGAGACGCACGCGGCGGGCATCGACGAGTGGCTCAGGGCGCACGCCCGCGTCATGGAGCGCACCCAGTTCTTCCGCGAGGGCACCGCGATGGCCAACCGGCTCCTCACGGACGCCGAGCACGAGGCGAACAGCTACGCCGCCGGTATCGCCGGGGCGATCAACCCCGGGTGACCTTCCCCGGCTCTCTCACCGCTTTCCTTCACCGGCTCTCTCACCGCCTTCCTTCACCGGCTCTCTCACCGCCTTCCTTCTCCCGCTCTCTTAACCGCCTCACGAGGAGTTCCTTCATGTCCGTCAAGATCAGCCACCAAGGGGTCCTGGACGCCATCAAGAACATGGACGCGGCCCAGCAGGAGATGAAGGAGGCGCTCGCCTGGATGGAGAAGAACTTCGGCGCGCTGCGCGACACCCTCAGCGGTCAGACCCGTGCCTCCTGGGAGGACTTCCAGGCGGAGCTCGGCCGGATCAAGTTGCAGCTCGACGAGCAGTACGGGGTCGCCCGGACGACCCTCCAGCGGATGCACGCCCGGCAGATCGACGGTGACCTCGACGGTGGCCGCGGGCTGAGCAATCTCCAGGGCAGCTGACCCGACCGCCGGAATTTACGTGTGAGGTGTGAGCATGGCTGGTGAAGTGAACCCGGGCGACATCTTCCAGTCGACCGAGGGCGTCTATCTCAGGTACGCGAACCAGGAGATCCCCACGTTCCGTCGTGACCTCACGGTCAAGCCGGAGTATGTGAGCCTGGGATCGAAGCTTCCTCTCGGCCTCGGAAACCCCGAGAAGTGCCCGCAGGCGAAGGCGCTCGAGGGCCAGATGGAGACGTACCGCGCCGGCATGCGTACCCGGTACGAAACGGCGCTCACCTTCATGAACAACTTCTCGGCCAGTCTGCGGGACGTGGAGACCAAGCACAGGGATGCCGAGGACGACTCCACGGGCATGGGTGGTGCCCTCGCCGACGAGTTCTCCGAGATCCTGACCCCGAAGGGAAAGTGACGCCATGGCCGAGGTGCCTCCCGGGATGCCGGCCAGGTGGGAGGACATCCTCGCCATGTTTCACGACGGCACCACCAAGCTTCCGGACCGGAACCTGGTGGCGGGCGAGGGGTCCAAGCGGTGGATCACCAAAGAGGTGAACGGCGCCTGGTTCGACGGTACTCCGAGCCTGAAGGCGGTGGAGTGGGGGCTGGACGGATACTACGCCTTCGCCTTTCCCACCCGGCCGAAGGAACAATGGCTGATGTTCGGGTTCGGCTACGACTGGACCAATTTCGGCAATGAAGCGGGTGCGCTGGTGGAGTTCACCGGAGCGACCGATCCGATTCTTGGATCGGTCACGTCCGGGACGAACAAGGACGCCAATCCCCTGTCGTCGAAGAAGGCGTCCGAGGTCCTCAACACCATGGACGTCTGGACGGGCGGATGGGCGGCCACGTTCAACGAATGGGCCGAGAAGGTGGGCGACGGCACGGAGGAGCTGCAAGGGGAGTCCGCCGCCCTCTTCCAAGCCGCTCTTCAGGCGGTGAAGCGTTCACTCCAGGAGACCCAGTCCTTTTACCTGGGTGGCGCGATCAAGGATGATCTCCAAGCGGTGAGCGATCAACTGACGACTACCGTCGGAATACTGAAGAAGAACTTCTGGGAATGGTTCGAGAAGCGGGAAACCGTGGGCACGGGCATCGAGAAACGAGAACCCGGTCCCATCTCCATGGCCTACACCCACCTGCGTGCGGAGTTCCTGAAGGCCATGGCCACCCAGAACCCGATGTCGGACCACGATCCGACTGTCAGCGGGCCTGACTGGGCCGGCATCGAGCACCGCGCGAAGGCGAGCTGGCTCGCGGCCGTCCAGTCCGAACTCGACGAGAAGTCCTCCCAGACGATGCTCGACCTGGCGACGGTCTACGACAAGGCGAGCATGAAGCTCTCCGACGCGAACTCCATCGTGAAGCCTACGTTCACCATCTCGCTGACGCCCGAGGAGCAGAACACCTTCTACGGCTCCGCGGGTGCGGGCGGTGACGGTGGCACGGGCAGCGCCGACGACATCCTCAACAAGTTCAAGGAGATGTTCGGCAACGGCGCCGGCGGAGACGGTGCGGGCGGTGACGGGGGCGGAATCGGCGGGGACGGTACGGGCGGTAAGGACGGCGGCGATCTCGGCCTCGGAGCCCCGCCTCCGGTCACCGGGCCGAGCGGCGGCACGTCCGGCACCGGTCTCCCGAACACCAAGAACCTCAGCCTCGGCCCGAATCCGGTCACCGGCCCCCAGGGCGGCACCTCGGGCACCACCAATCCTCTGGGCGGTGGCGGGCCCCTGACGCTACCGTCCGGATCGCGCATCGACCCCAAGACCGGCGCCGTGACCGACTCCAAGGGCAAACCGGTCCTCGGCGCGGACGGCAGGCCCCTGGTCGTGCCGCCCGGTTCCACCATCGGCTCCGGGGGGAAGATCATCCCGCCCGCGACCGGTGGCCCGAAGCCGCCGACGCTTCCGAGCGGCTCCACCTCGGGGGACCTGACGCGGGGCTTCAGGGTCGACGCCGAGGGCAACGTCATCGTCCCCAAGGGCACCAAGGTGGATGCTCAGGGAAACCTGATCGGCGCGGACGGCAAGCCACTGACCAACGTGTACGGCGGGAAGCTCACCGTTCCGCCCGGCTCCCGGATCAACGCCGACGGAACCATCAGCGATCCGCAGGGCAAGCACATCACCGAGAGCAGCAACAACCTCAGGACCCGCGCTCCCAAGACGCTCGACGAGCTGCTGAACGGTCAGCGCCGCCCGCCGACGTCGGGCGGTGACCTCTTCGGCGGCTCGAAGGGGGACTCCGGGAATCTCCGCAAGATGATCGACAGCCACGGCAACCCGGTCCGCGAGCCGACCTCCATGGTGTCCGGACTCAGCGACCGCGCCCGTGCCGCCATGCGCCTGGCCGCGCTGCCCCCGGGCGCCCCTCCGACGCAGGGCACTGTGTCCACCCAGTCGCTCGGCGCCCTCGGGCGGGGAGGTGCGGGGGGCGGAGCGGGAACCGGCACGCCCTTCATGCCACCGATGGGTATGGGCGGCGGCGCCCCGGGGAGCCCGGGAGGCAACGGTGGCGACCGGCAGCGCACCGTATGGCTCTCGGAGGACGAAGAGGTGTGGGGCACCGAGCCCGGTGCCGGGACGGGTGTGATCGGGCGATGAGTTCCGCAGAGGCGGAAGCGGGCCGAACACCCGCCGGAAGCGAGAATTCCGCCATGCCCCCGGTGCCGGACGACATCCGCGCGGCCGCGCGCACCGCGCCCGGGCACTGGTTCGGCACGGTGGACCCCGCATGGAGCGGAGAAGGCGAACCGCCGCTGTGGGCGGTGATCGGGCAGTGGCGCTCCGACGCCGACGGCGAGATCGCCGAATGGCAGCGGAACGAGCAGTACCGGCCGTCCCCCGGCATGCTCGGCTGGCCGGAACCGACCGACGACGTGGACGCCGCCATGCAGCTCGCGGCGACCGGTTACGGTCCGGTCGAGGGCGTCGCCCTGGCCGTGGTCACGGCCGAACTGGCCGTGCTGACGGCTCCGGACGGCGGCGCGGTCAGCGTCTGCACGCCGGACGGCTATCCGGTGGTGCCGGTGTTCACCGCGCCCGCCCATCTGGAGCGGGCGGGCGCGCTCGCCCATCGGGTCCTGCCCGTCTCCGAGGCGTTCGCGCTCGTACCCGAAGGGCAGGACCTCTACCTCAACCCGACGGGACCCGTCGCCCTGCGGTTGTCCGCGGACGACCTGTCCCGCGCGGTCGACGTGCTGGAAGCGGCGGCCGAACGCAAGGAGAAGCAGGACTGATGGTGTCGTTCCAGGAACAGCTCGCGGAGGCCATGGCCGGCCTCGCGGAACAGACGAAGAAGATCCAGCAGGTCCAGGAGGAGCTGGCCAGGGCGTCCGCCTCGGTGACCTCCAAGGACCGGATGGTGACCGCCTCGGTCAACGCGCACGGTGAGGTCCTCTCGTTCAAATTCCACACCGAGGGCTACCGCACGATGCCGCCGGCCCAGTTGGCCGAGGTGCTGAAGACCACGGTCAACGCGGCCCGTACGGAGATGAGTTCCAAGGTCAGCGGCACGGTCCGGCCGTTGATGGGCAGCCAGGAGGAGCTTGCACGCGGCATGTTCGGCGGTGGCGAGCTGGAGGATCTGCTCGCTCCGCTGCGCGCGATGCAGCCCGAGGGGCTGACGGAGACGGTACTGGGTGGCGGGCGCAAGCCGTCCGCGAACCGTGGCGAGGAGGACGAGTTCTATGGCTGACGGAACCCTGAGCGTTCCCGGGGACCTTCCGCGACGGTTCACCCAGTTCGGTGCCATCGCGCGGATCGTCGGTGAACTGGGCGTCCTCAACGACAACATCAATGCCGAGAACCTGACGGCGGGCGGCCGGGACGACGTGTACGCGAAGGAGTACCACAAGTTCGTCCTCGCGACGGGCAAGGGTCTCACCTACGGCCTCGAAGGTCTCTCCGACCTGCTCGAGATGGTCGGCATCAGCGGCAACAACGCCTCGATCATCCTGAACGACGCCGAGGACGACGCCAACCACATCGCCGCCGGCTGAGCCGGCCGAACTCCGAAGACGCGGCACCACACGATGGCGATTGAGGTTTCCGAGGGGTGGGCGACCCTCCTCAAGACTCTGACCGGCATGCCCTTCCCGCAGGCGAACGAGGACACCCTGCGGGTGGTCAGCGACGAGTATCGCCAGATGGCCGAGAAGTTCCGCGAGGTCGAGGAGCTTCTGCGGCAGGTCGTCAGCCGCGTCGACGAGGACTTCGAGGGCGAGACCGCGACGCGTTTCGTCGCGTACGCCCGGCAGTTCGTCGAGAGGACGAACGGCAACGAGAGCATCCTCGAGCGCGCCTACGAGGATGCCCTCAAGCTGTCGAAGAACGCCCACACGACCGCCGCCGACATCGAGTACACCAAGTGGATGATCTTCGGCCAGCTCGCCCTGCTGGTCGTGCAGATAGCCCTGGCCCAGGCCCTGATGCCGGTGACGGCCGGGCTGTCCGAGATCTGGGCCGCCGCCGCGATCGCCGCGTTCCGCTCCATGGCGTTGCTCATCCTCAAGTTCCTGCTGGCCCAGATCATCATGCAGACCGTCACCGGCCTCGTCGGCGGCCTGCTGCTCGACTCCATCCTCCAGCTCACCCAGATGGGCCGCGGCGACCGTACGGAATGGAACAAGGACTTCACCGCGGACGCCGCGAAGTTCGCCGCCATCGGCGGTGCGCTCGGCGGGCCGTTCGCCCTGCTGGGCGGTGGGCTCGGCAAGCTGCTCGGCAACCTGGGCGGCAAGGGACTGGGCAAGATCCTCGGCAATGACGCGGCGAACGTGCTGGGCAAGGGGCTGGGCGGAGGCGGCAAGGGCGCGGGGGGCGCCGCCGGGGGTGCGGGCAAGGCCGCGGGTGGTCTCGGCAAGGGCGCGGGGGGCGCGGGGGCGGGTGCCGCAGGCAAGGGCGCGGCCGGTGCGGGCGCGGGTGCCGGAAAGGGCGCTGGCGGCGCAGGCGCGGGTGCCGGCAAGGGAGCCGGTGGCGCGGGAGCCGGTGCGGGCAAGGGAGCCGGTGGCGCAGGCGCCGGTGCCGGAAAGGAAGCCGGGAGCGCCGGGGCGGGCGCGGGCAAGGGCGCGGGCGCGGCGGGCGACGGCGCGGCGGAAGCCGGCGGAAGGGCCGGAGCGGGGGCCGCGGGCCAGACGATCTCGGAGGAGTCCGCCCGCAAGCTCGGCGAGCGCCTGGGCACCATCATGGGCCGGACCAACGAATCCCTGAACCACCTGGGGGCGGACGGCGCGAGGGGGGCGGCCGCGGGCGCGGTCGGCAGGGAGGTCGTCAAGGACTTCGCGAACGCCTTCGAGAAGAACCTCGGGGACTCCCTCGGCAACGAGACCGCCCGGAATCTGGGCCGCGAGTACGGCGAGGCGCTGGTCAAGGGCTGGGGCGGCAAGGCGGACTGGCAGGGGCTGACCCACTCGCTGGACGACGCGCTCAAGCCGTACGTGAAGGACCTGGGCGAAAGCGGGGTACGAGCGCTCTCCCACGACCTGCCCGGCTCGTTCGTCCAGACCATCAGCAAGAACATCGAAGGAAACATCGGCTTCCGGATCGGCAACTTCGTCGGCGAGATCGCCGGCGAATCGAGCCACGCCGTGGTCACCGAGGGCATGTACAACCTGCTCTTCGGTCCCGAGCACAAGTTCACGGTCAGCGGCTGGACGGCGGCCGCAGGCGCGGCGGGCGGGGTGATGGGCCGGGGGGTGGCCCATGGCTTCCAATCCCTGCACCACGCGGTACAGGGCCCGCCGGCCGCTCCGCCGCCGCGCCCTCCGGTCTTCTCTTCCGACTCGCCGACCCCCCCGTCCACGACCCCACCGTCCGCGACGCCGCGGCCGAGCACCGAGTCGAGCGCGACGGTGCGGGACGGCTCCGGCACAAGGAGCGACGCGGACAACCACACGCTCACCGATTCGGCCTCGGAGTCCGGTTCGGACAGCGCATCGCCCACGCGGAGCGGCGACGACAGCACCTCGGACGGCGACAGCCTGTACTACCTGGACGTGGACGGCCTCTCGGACAGCCGGACGCTGTACTCGGGCGACGACGACGGGAGCGGCGCACCGTACGGTCTGTCCGAGGCACCCGCTCCCTCCTTCGCCACCAGTCCGAACGACACGGACTTCAGGAACAGCGCGCCCGAAGCCACCTTCAGGGACCACACGAACGAGACCACCAGCTCGAACGACACCTCCACCCCTCGCGCCACCGACCCCGCGAACGACTCCGGCGACTCGCCCGCCGACTCCCGCACGCCCGAGCCGCCCGTACCGCCGGACTCGGTGCCCGAGCTGGACCTCCTGCTGAACGGCCTCCCGGACGTACCCGGGACGCCGCCCTCCCAGGACCATGCGCTTGACGGGAACGTGACACCGGACCCCACGGACGCGCACGCGCTTCTGGACAGCCTCCCGGACGCACCGGGCACCACGCTCGGCACGGTGCTGTCGGCGGAGGCGGAGCGGCTCCTGGCGGACGTGCCCGACGCACCGCGGAACGACCTTCCGCGGACGTCCGACGACGGCTCAGGCGCGGCGTCGTCCAACCGGTCCGGCGACTCCGGGACGGGAAGCCGGACCGCTGACGAAGTCGACCGGCTCAAGGAGCGCCTGGACCGGCTCAAGGAGCGGCAGACCCCCGACCCCTCGGCCTCCGACCTGGCGGCACGACTGGAGAAGCTGCGCGAGGGCGGCTCCGACGAGCTCGGCCGCCCCGCACGGGTGGACGAACTCCGTGAGCAGTACCGCGCGGCCCTGGAGGAGGAGGGCGCCGACGGATGGGATCCCGACGGGACGACGACAGGACCCGAAGGCACCGGCGCGCTCCCGTACAACGGTGCGGGCGGCATCGCGGCGACGCCGCGCCCCGTACCGACCCCTTCCACGACGCCGGGGGCCGGCGCCTCCCCCGGCGGAGCGCGTCGTCAGACACCCCCAGGCCCGTCCCCGGACGGGTTCGACGCGCTGTTCCCCGAGGTCCCGCAGAACGAACCCGGTGCCCAACCCTTCGCGGGGGACGAGCCGGACCTCGTGTTCCCGGACGTTCCCGAGGCCCCGCCCGGCACCGAGTCCCCGGCCGGGAGTCGGGCGGAGACGGAGCGGACCGGAAGCGACAGCGACGGTACGGAGCCGGCCACGGATGGCTCACCGCATCCTGTCCGAACGGAGTCGCAGGACGAGCTGCCCTTCCGCGACGGCTTCGACGTACACGACGACGGCGATGTCGATGCGCTGATCACGCAACTCGACGCACTGGGCGGCCCCGGCGACGACCCGGTGACCCGGCTGGAGCAGCTGCCGGCCGCGCCCGAGGGCCTGACCCGCTCCGAGCAGCGCAGGCTGGCCAGGGACGTGGAGCGGGAGACCGGCTCCCTGCTGGCGGATGCGCGGCGGGTGGGCGTCGACAGGGAGACCCGGCAGCGGCTGAGCGAGCGCATCCGGGAGGACGCCCGGGCGGGCAGGTACGCCGATGCCGCCGGCGGCCTGCGGGAACTCGGCGACCTCGTCGCCGAGCACGGTCTCGGTGAACGCCTCCAGCAGTTCCGCCGTCATGTGGACCGCGGATACGAGACGCGCGCCGCACAGTTGGGCATGCGCCGTACGGAGTGGCTGCGCCATGCCCTCGACATCGAGCAGTCGGCCCTGGGCGGCGATCCGCGTCGCACGACCCAGTTGCTGGACGAGTTCGAGAACCGTCTCGGCACCCTCGGGTCCGAGCTGGGAGCCCGCGTCGACAACACCCCCGAGGCGCTCGAGAAGCGATTGGCCGACAACCGGCGGGCCGACGCCGAAGAGGCGGGCATGGACCGCGAGCGGTTCCTCGCCTGGGAGGACCGCCGGGAGCAGGCGGCGACCCCCGAGGATCTTCGCAGGGTGCAGGCCGACTACGACGCCGAGCTGAAGACCTCGCGGCGGCTCACGACCCTGCGGGATCTCGGCGCGTCCGAGAGTGAGCTGGCCGCCTGGAAGAGCCGGTTCGAAGGACCGGAGCGGGGCGGCGACCTCGACGCGCAGTACGAACGTCGTACGGTCACCCTCGGCGGGGAAGCAGAACTGGCGTCCTTCCAGGCACGGCTGGACGCCCTGGGTGAGGGCGGCCACCAGCAGGAGTCCCCGGAACCGCCGTCCCCGCCGCAGGACGGTCCCGGCGGCGACGTCGGGGACGGCGCCCCCGCCCGGGACCTGGCCGGGGACTCCCGGGCGGAGAACGACCGGATCCTGGAGGAGCGGCTCGACCGGCTGCGCGAGGGTACGGACGACCCCGGGATGTCGCGCGAGGAGCGGCAGCAGTGGGCGGAGCGGCATGCGAACGCCGAGGACGACACGGCGAGGCAGGCCGTCGAGCGGGAGCAGCTCGACCGGATGGCGCAGCTGGAGCGTGACCGGCGGCTGAGGGACATCGTGGACGGCGGTCCCGAGGGGGCGCGGCGCAGCCCCGAGCGCAGTGCCGCATGGCGGGACAGGCTGGCCGAGGCGGCGGACGACCCGCAGGCCGTCGACCGGGTCCTCGACGGCTACGACGCGGAGACGACGGAGCTGAGGCGTGAGGGGCGGGAGCGCCTGGAACAGGAATTGCGTGCTCCGGACCGCCTGCGAGACCTCGACCGGCGTATCGACCGCTCGCTCGACAAGCTGCCCGGAGAGATACGGGAACAGGCCGCCCACGACGCCCGCACGCTGGTGGAGCGTCTGCGGAACCTGGCCGCCCCCGGCGAGGGGCCGGCTGCGCCCAAGGTGGACGACGCCGTGCCGGAGAAGGGCACGGACGGCCAGGACACGGAGCTGACGGACGCGCCGGGCCCCTCCGGTGCCGGACCGTCGGCGACCGTACGCAATCCGGTCTCCCGGACAAATGTCGACGAGGGTTCCGGAAGCCCGGGGAAGTCCCCGCGGCCGGGCGGCTCCGAACAGGATCGGCGCGCTCCGGCAGTGCCGGGCGAGCAGCTGATGGAAGCTCAGCGGCAGCGGGGTGACGCGTCGGAGTCCGGGGAGTCGGACGGCGACAGGCTTCGCTCGCGGGAGCGGGACGACCTGCCCTCGTCGGACACCCGTCGGATACGTACGCAGACCGAGGACGACGCGCGGTCCCTCACCGACACGCGGACCGCTTCGGACTCCGATGCGGCCAACGACGTCTCTCTCACCTCCGACGACACGTCCGGGCTCAAGGCCGACGACATGCCGGGCCCGAAGGCTGATACGTCCGAACTCACGGCCGACGACACGGCCGATCACGAGGGCGATCGTGATGCGGACCGCGATGCCGACCGCGATGCCGATGCCGACCGTGAGGGAGGGGAGCCGTCCGGTAAGACCTCGGACAGCGACGACGCCGATTCCGTGGCCTCCGTCCCCGAGGACTCCGAGAGGCCGCTGAAGGAGAACGAGGAGCCGCCCGGCGGCCCCGGCAGGGACGGCTCCTCACCGGCCGGCCAGTCGGGCGTGCAGCAGCTCTCGGCCCGCGACAAGGCCCTGAACGCCCTCTCGGCGGACGAGTTCGAGCAGCGGATGTACCGGGCGCGCCGCGACCGCCCGGACCTGACGACCGACGAGGCCCTGCGCGACGAGGTGTACCGCCGGATCGAGAACCCCGGCGTGAAGGTGGAGCAGGCGGGGACCCTCGCCCCTCCCCTGCTGAGCAAGGGCGTGGAGCCGCTCCTGGCGGGGCGGGCCGGTGAGTTCGTCACGTTCGACGACAACGCGATGCTGCCCACGTCGATGAAGGGCCACGGGCACGGGCGGTTCACCCTCCGGGGTACCGACCAGCTGGCCGCTTCCCTCATGACGCGGTGGGGTCTGGACCCGGACGGGCTCGAGGCGTTGAAGCTCGTGCTCACTCAGAGTCCGCATACGCTGCTAGCCCCCCGGACCTTCGTCCTGCCGACCGTGGGCGGAGGCCACCGGGAGATCTCCCTCTCGGTGGAGAGCTACGGGAACTGGCGGCGCCATGCCGAACCGTCGGCGCCGGCCGCCGCGAAAGACGCAACCGCCCCCGCACCGGTCGGGGACGGAGCCCGGAACGAGGGCGGCGCGACCACGCCGGTGGCGACGGAGCCGCGGACGGAGGGGTCCACGACGACCGCCGCGCCGAAGACGGACGCGTCGGGGACCGACGGGGCCGAGGCCGCCGGGGCAAAGAGCGCCGAAGCCGCCGGGACCAAGGCTGCCGAGGCCGCCGCGGCCAAGACCGCCGACGCCCCCGTGAAGGTCGAGACCGAACTCCGCACCCGCCCCGGTGCGACCGAGACCAAGACCCTCGGCACCTCCCGTGCCTTCGGACTGGCGGTCCCACTCGGTCCCTCCGCCGGAACCATCGGCGCGCTGGGCTCGGTGTCGCTCAGCGGGCGGCGTATGGAGGCCGCCTACACCTACACCCAGGAGAGCCGCGCCCAGAGCAGCGTGACCGCGGTCGGCAAGGACGGCAGTCACCTCCACGTGAGCGACCTGCACATCGTCGTCGAGTCCTCCCGTGCCTGGGACAAGAAGGGGCGGGAGCAGCACGCGGACCCGCAGCGGACCGAGGCCACCGACCGGATGCGCTACCGCATCCAGGACGGCGTCACCTGGCGGGTCCCGGACAGCGTCACCGACCCGGCGATCCCGGACCGGCTTCCCCCCGCGTTCGTGTTCGCGCCCGGCGCCCGGCCGCACCTGCTCGCACCGCTGAGCGTCACCACGGAGACCCGGGTGCTGGACTGGGCGCTCAGGAACTTCCCCGACGCGGCCCCCGGCAGCTTCCTCCGCCGCCAACTGGCCGATCTGTTCGGCGAGGAGAGCCTGCGCACCATGATCGCGCAGAGCTCCGGGGAGACGGTGGTCACCGCCCCGCTCTTCGCCACCCCGGGCAACCGCTCGCTGGGCTCCGTGGAACTGCGGCTGGTCCCGGTCGATGCCACGCTGCTCCAGGCGTCCGACTCGACCGAGGTCAAGAAGGCCGACGCACAGCGCGTCACCGCCACCACGGAGAAGAAGAACACCCAGGGGGCCGCGATCGGGCTGTCGGCCGGTCCCCAGTTCTCGCTGCTCCAGCCCGCGGGCACCCTGAACCTCCAGGTCGCGGCATCGGCCGGTCTGACGACCCAGCGTGCGGAGAGCAGTTACAGCGGCAACACGGCCGAGTCCGTGCGGACCCTCAACAGCCGCGGCCACTCCGGGCTGTACGACATCCGCTTCCGTCTGGAGCTGCGCCGGCAGGGTGGCACCTGGGAGTCACCCGTACCGGTGGGACCGACCGGCCGGACGGGCGGGAACGACCCGGCCGGGGACGGCGCCTTCCTGACGGCCACCGTGCAGCTGCCGCGGGCCGACGCCCGCAGGCTGGCCGGGTGGGACGACGGCACCGCGCCCGTCCCGGACGCCGAAGCTCCCCCCGCTCCCGCGTACCTGTCACCGTCGAACCCGGCGACGTTCGGCCTGCACGCGGTCCTGGACCTGGCGGCGACCCGCGACCCCCTGTCGGGCCCGCCCCCGTCATCGCTGGCGGACGAACTGGCCGAGCGCATCCAGGCAGGCCTGCACCACGCCTACCGCGACCTGGTGCTGCCGCCCCGGCCGGAGACCGCGGTCACCGGTGAGCGTCCCCGTGGCAGCGACCGGATGTACGACAGAGCGGTGCGCAACACCCATCTGCTGCGCCAGGCGCTCTCGCGCACGGTGCTGGAGGGCTCGCTCGACCGCCTCACGAGCACCGGACTGCGCATCCAGCTGGAGCAGTTGGGCTCCGTCGACAAGCGGTACGTCGTGCTCACCGTGCGCGCGCAGGCGACGGACCGCCGGTTCGTGGGGACCCACCACGACCTGGGTCTGGCCAACAACGTCCTGTCGACCCGCCGCGCGGACAGCGCGACCACACGGACGCACGGCTGGTCGGTCGGCGTCGACGCGGGACTGACCGGCATCGAACGCTTCGGCGGCACCGGCAGCATCGGCTACCGGTACGGCAGGCAGACCGCCTACGGCATGACGTACGGTCCTACGCTGACCCCGGACGGCGGCATCACCAGTTCCGGGTCGCAGCACCTGTGGTCGTACGACCTCACCTTCACCGCGGAGGCCACCAGTTTCACCCGGCCGCGCCAGACCGCGAGGACCCTGACGGGCGAACTGCTCAGCACTCGCTGGTTCGTGAAGCAGGCAGCCGGGAGCGTCGACCTCCTGCGTGCCGGGCAGGCCGACGGAGCGGCCGGGCAGATCGGCGGAGCGGCCGCGCAGGCCCCCGTCACCGGTCGTGTCACCCTCGCCGTCCCCGCGTCGCTGTCCGTCCCGTCCGCCCTGCCCGTCAGCCGGCCCGGGACGGTCCCGGACTTCGTGCCGATGGACCGGGCCAGGGCGGAACTGCTCTCCTCCGGGAAGCCCGTCCCCCCGGACGGCTGGACGCCCCACGCCCTCTTCGGCGGCCTGCACTCCGTGCAGAGCGTCCACTCGCCCGAGATCGTGCAGCACCACCTCAAGGACCTGCTCGCCTCCGTCTCCGGCAACTCCTGGGTCTACGGAACCGACGGGACGCCCGCGTCCGGCGCTCTGGCGGAGGCGTTCGCCGTCGGCCGCAACGAGGCGGACTTCAGCGACGCGGCGCAGACGGGCAAGCACGTCAGCGACCTGTTCGGACGGACGGCCGTCACCGACATCACCGCCTCGGTCAGCGCCTGGCCGCAGGTGCTCCGGCCCCGCGTGGTCGCCGTCGTCGACTCCGGCGACCTGGCCCTCTCCCACATCGGCTCGGGAACCAGCGGGGCGGGGCACTCGGTCGCCCGTACCAGCAGCCATGCCGTCTCCCTCCTGGGCGCGTTCCGGGCCAAGCACACCGACGCGTTCCGGACCGCCGGCACCTACGGCCTCACCTGGTCGCCGTACCAGCGCACCAGCACCGCGACCGAGGCCGCGACCTTCTCCGCGAACCCGGCCCACACGGTTCAGTACACCGGACCGATGGCCCTGGTCAGCGCCGATGTGGCCTGGCACCTCGCGGCCCGCTCCCAGCCGTCGGGTCTGCTCCGGGCTCCCGCGGAGCTGGTCGCCGGGCGACCGCCGCAGGGCAGGGTCGTGGAGATCCCCGACGGCGTGCTCGTATGGATGCCCCTCGCGGAGGCGAGGCGGGCCGGGATCTTCGACGACGGCCTCACCCCTCCGCCGCCCTCCCCGCTCTTCACCGCCGCCGATGCGGCCGTCCACGGCACGCTCACGGTCGGCCGCATCGACATGGCCCCGGCGATCCGCGATTTCACGGATCTCCTGCTGGCAACTCTCCCCAAGCACAAGAGCTGGCTCGGGCCCAAGAGCCTGCTCGCCGACCAACTAGGCGGTCTGCAGCGGCAGATGACCGCACTGTCTCCGTCCGGTGTGCGCGCCCTCCAGACAGGTATGGAGAACGGCGGCCTCTCGCTGCGACTGGCCCGGAACAAGATCGGGCCGGCCAAGGACGCCAGTCTCACCGTGACGCTGAGGCGGTCCGGCTTCACCTCCGGCGCGCTGCGCCACGACGTCAAGCCCACGATCACCCGGCCCACGTCCACGGCGGAGACCGTCACGGAGAAGCTGGCGCGCGGGTACGAGGCCGGCTACCGGCTCGGCGAGATGCCCACCGTCCTGGACGCACCGGCCCTGCGCAACGGCGGCTTCACGCTCGACGACCGGGTCGGGTCCAGCCGTTCGTCCTCCCTCGCCCACGCGGTCACCGACGCTGTCAGCGCTCAAGTGGCCTTCGAGGGACCGGTGGTGACCGGCCGGACGGCGTTCCACGTCACCTTCACGCTGGAGCTGCCCGGCGGGAAGACGGTGACGGGCACCTATCCGGTCGGTGACGCCGAGGTGGTGCTGCCCCTGAGCCTCGCCCGCCCGGGCGGGACCGAAGAGCCGGGCACGGCACCGGTGACGGACACGGATCCGGTCGGTGACGCCGGAGCCGTACCGCCCCCGAGCCCCGTCCGCCCGGGCAGGACCGAACAGCCGGGCACGGCGGTGCGGACCGCCGGACCGACGGGGACGCCCGCTCCTCCGATGCTGCTTCCGCCGGACCGGCAGGCCATGGCGTTGCGGGAGCGCGGCACCGCGGGCAGGAGGTTGTTCGCCACCGGTCCGGAGAGCGTCGTCGTCATCACGGTCGGCGGCATCGCCACCCTCCGGGAGGCCGCTGCGTACGCCGTCGACGTCGCCGTCAGGGGACGCGGTGCGAGGAGCGACACGGCGACGGCCATGCCCACCGTCGAGGGCCGTTACGTGCGTACGACGGCGCTGACGCGGCCCGGCACCCCGGCCGGTGAAGTCCTCAAGGGTGCCCTCAGTACCGACGTACTGAGCGCCTACCTGCCGCAGTTGGTCCGCGACAACCTGAGCGTCACGCTGCACGACACCAGCTCGACGGTCGGCGGGACGGACGCGACCCTGCGGATCTCCGCGGACGTGGACCTGTCCCGGGCCCGCCTGCTGGCCGTGGACCCGCAGGCGGGACTCGGCGGCAGCCGGCGGACCATGGACAACGACACGTACACGGGTGACACCACCGATGCCCACATGCCCGCGATGACCGCGGGTCCGGGCTTCGAGTCGCAGCCCGTCGTCCAGACCACGGCCGCCGTGCCGGGCTGGGCGGACTCGGACGCGGCGGGCGGTGCCGCCGACCGCCGGACCTCCGCGCTGACCACGCTCAAGCCCTTCGCCGGCGGGGCCGTGCTGATCCAGGCGCCCGTGCACGTGGTCCAGACGGCGAAGGCCTCCCACCGCGTCGCGGACCTTCCGGGGGTCGCCTCGGTGCTCGGTCGCGGCACCCGGCCGCCTGTCACCGTGGAGCACACGGTCCAGGACGGGGTGACGATGTGGGTGTCGTTCGACGTCGCCCGGGAACACGGACTGCTGCCCCCCGAGGTCGAGGCCGCCGCGGACACCGTCAAGGCGCAGACCAAGAAGTACACCGAGGCGGCGAAGACGGTGGAGACGTCCGAACGGCGTCTGCGCACCCTCGGCAGCGAGGTCGCCTCCCTCCGGACGGAACTGCGGCACCTCCTGGAGGCACCGGCTCCCACCGGCGCGGACGTGGCCGCCGCGCGCGAACGGCTGGCCACGGCCCTCACCCGGTACGCCGCGTCCCAGCAGGACCTGGTCAACCACCGCCGGGACGTCACGACGGCCGAGCAGCACCTCGCCGGCGCGTCCGAGGCCGCCTGGCAGGCGGTCGAGCACTACGCGATCACCGGCACCCGCCCCTCCGGCACGCCGCCCGTCGCCTGGAAGGAGCCGACCGCGGCAGCGACCGCCGAAGAGGCTCCCGCGACGGTCACCGGCTATCCCCCGCTCGCCGACCTCCTCGAAGGCACGGGGCCTTACGCGGGCCCGGCCGCGGACCTGACCGGAGTGCCGCACCTCGTCACCCGGGAGGACGTTCTCGCCCGTACGGAGTTCTGGCTCGGCGACGCCGGGCCGCGGTCGGACACGGACGCCGTACGCCGCGAGGAGACCAAGGCGGCGGGCTGGGCGCAGCGCCTGCGGACGGCGGACGCCGCCTTCCGGTCGTCGCTGGAGGCAGTCCTGGACGCCCGGCACGCCATGGAGGCCGCCCGGCTGCGGGAGGCCCGGGCCGGCAAGACGCCGGATCGGCCGGACACCGCGGGCAGGCTGGAGGCGGCCGAGGCCGGTGTACGGACCACCCGGTCGGCGTACGACACGGCGGTCGCGCACCTGAGGGCCCACTACCGGGAACTCGGCCTCACGCAGACGAACTGGACGACGGTGGACGCGGCCACGCGCCGCCTCCTGGCGCCGCGGCCCGAAGGAAGCGACCCCCTCGTCGTCACACCCTGGCACCCCGTGCCGGAACCCGAGGGCTATGTCCGTCCCGCCGACGCGGCGTCCGTCCCCGAGCCGTACACCGCGCAGGGCAAGGACGCCGAGGGCCGGCCTGTCACCCTGAAGGCGCCGGACGGCCGTGTCCTCGAGCTCGTGGACCCCCCTTCCACGGGGCCCGCGCAGCTCGGAATCGGGACGAGTTTCCACCGGTCCCTCCTCGACGCGGTCGAGCGCGCCCATCCGGGGCTCCTCTCCGAACTGGGGCTCCGTGCGCGGGGCAGAGACCTCTCCGCCGACGATGTCCAGCACCTGAGGCAGCGCCTGGCCGACCGCCTGACGGCGGACCGCGACGAACTCACCGAGTTCCTCGCGATCGACCCGCAGGAGCGGTTCACCGCTCGGGAACTGGCCGACGCGGGCATCGTGCTCAGCCCGGCGGAAGCCGCCGAGCACACCGCCTCGCGCCACCGCCTCCCGGACGGCGTGGCCGCCCGGCTGTCCCCCGGCCAGCGCCTGGAACTGGCGCGTACGACTCTGCTGCGGTCGGGCGACGGGCAGATCGGCGACCGCAAGGACGCCGGCTGGAACCACTCCGCGGGTGACCTGGCCGCGCTGCTGGCGGCCCGGGTGCTCGGGGTCCCGGTGACCGTGGTCCTGTCGGACCTGAACCATCTGACGTTCGGCGCTCCCGGAACGGACCCGGGAGGCGACACCCGGTCCGGCGTGGTCCTGCACGTGGCGGACGACCTGTACCGGCCCGCCGTGCCTCTCGCGGCCGACGACCTGCTGCTCAACGCCGACTCGGAGATCACTCAGCAACCGGCCGGCCCGGCTTCGTCCCGGAGCACCGCGACCGCGCCGGCCGGCGATGCTCCTGCCGGTCCGGTCCACTACGTGGGCGCCGGTCTCGGTCCGTCGGCCGTGGTCCCCAGGGAACTCCATTTCGTCTGGCTGGGCGGCGAACTGACCGACGGCGCCCGCGCCAACCTCCGGACGTGGGCGGCCAAGGCGGAAGAAGCACAGTGGAAGCTGACGATCTGGGCGGATGAAGGCGGCCGGCGCACCAACAAGGAGTTCCTCAAGGGCCTGGCCGATTCCGGCACCGTTCATCAAGGCCGGGTCGAGGACCTGTTCAAGAAGGACAAGACCCCCGGCGGGGAGAAGCTGCCCTCCAAGGTGTCCAAGCTGTACGAGGCCGCGCGCAAGCAGAACAGCTTCGCGATGGCCTCCGACATCGCCAGGTACGCCCTCCTCCACAAGCACGGCGGGGTGTATCTCGATGTGGACCTGGGCCCCGGAGAGGTCGTACTGCGCCCCGAGGGCGTCACGATGCCCAGGGGCGACGACACCCTGCCGATGTTCGGTCCCATGCTCCGCGACCCCCACAGCGTCCGGAGGCTGCTCGGACTCGCGGAGAACGCACCCGTGACCGCGGACCACATCCACCAGGCCGCCGAAGTCGCCTACCGGGAAGGCCGCTTCGGGAACCAGTTCATCGTCACCCACGCCCGGAGCCGCTTCATGAAACAGGTTCTGGACCATCTGCCGGACATCAACAACAAGGACGCCTACGCCAGGGGTGTTCTTGAGCTGGCCATGAAGTCGAAGAACGTGGGCGCCAGTACCGGACCGATCTTCCTCCTGCGGCAGTTCAACGAGCACATCAAGTCCCTTGACACCACACAGTCCCCCAGCGCCAGATTCGGGCCGCCGGCCGAGTTCCGTGTCCGGGCAGCCGAGTGGACGGACTGGACCCGTCTGGACTGGCTGACCGACGAGAGCGAGAACCAGGAGGCCCCCCGGAGCACGTCCGCGCCCACCCGGAACAAGACGCTGGCCAAGCGCCTCGGCGACACCGTCAGGTCGATCAAGGGCTCCGTACGATGGGGCAGCGGCAGGTCCGGGTCGGGCACCGCACCGCTGCCGAACGACGGAACCCTGCTGAGCGGCCTCGACCCCGCACCGGAGCGGCTCGAGCGGGGCAGCGGGACGTCGAGGGACGAACTCGTCGGCAAGGACGGCCGGAAGGCCTCCTTCGAGCAGGCGCGCCAGAGCCTCCGGACGATCCGGGACGCCGCGGGCGAGGTCATCGGATACGCCTCGCACAGTGACCGGGACTGGGCTCCGCGCAAGGACTTCTACGCGCACTACCGCGCCGACGAGACGTCCTTCAAGGCCTACCGGACGACGGACGCCGGCACGTTCGTCCCCGTGGCCGAGGACCAGGCCTCGCCTCGCACGGTTCCGTGGCACACCGGCACGGACACCCCGGCCGGGCAGCGGGCACCCCGCCCGGTCTTCTTCGACGCGCACGGCTCGCAGGACGGCGTCAAGCTCCACATCGGCGAGGGTCTTCCGCTCGAGGTCGACGGCGCCCAGTTCGCGCGCTTCATGGAAACCCTGGCGGACCCCGACCGGCCTCCGGCTCCGGTGGTGCTGGTGGCCTGTGACACCGCGAACGTCCGCTCCACCGACGGTGGAAGCGTCCTGCGGGACGCGGCACGGGCGGTACCCGGACGCCGCTGGTACGCCCCCGATGTCGCGGTCGGCCACGTGGGACCGCGGGCCGGAGCCGCCGCGGGCGGGGCAACCGGGGTGCTGGCCCTTCTCCAGGACCGCACGACCGGGCGCCAGGGCCGGTGGGTGACCGCCGGCGGGCCCACCGAACCGGAGACCCCGCTCACACGGCAGGGAGGACGGACCGGCGAGATCGCCGACGGCAGGGCGGGACTCCTGGACGGTCCGCGCCTGCGCCACGACGCGGACGAGCTGTTGCCGAACTTCCCGCCCGCGGACACGTCGTCCGCCGCATCCGTCGGCCTGAGCCTGGGCGGCGGCACGGGCGAGCCGCGGGCGATCCCCAAGGAACTGAACTTCGTCTGGCTGGGCGGAGAGATGACGTCCGCCGCCCGTGCGAATCTTCGGAGCTGGGCGGCCAAAGCCGAAGAGGCCGGCTGGAACATGCGGATCTGGACGGACGAGGGCGGCGGCACCGCCAACCGGCAGTTCCTGGACGACCTCGCGGCGAGCGGCCCGGTGACGAATCGGCCGGTCACGTCCCTGTTCGAGAAGACGTGGACGAACCCGTTGTCCAACGACGTGCTGTCGAGGGCCCGGCGCCTGTACACGTCGGGCCAGGAGCGCCGGAGCTTCGCGATGGCCTCGGACGCCGCCCGGTACGCCCTCCTCTACAAGCAGGGTGGGGTGTACCTCGATGTGGACCTGGCACCTGGGGAGTTCGTCCTGCCGGCCGAAGGCGTTCAGATGCCGACGGGCGACAACCTCCCCATGTTCGGGCCCGGTCTGCGCGACGAGACCAGTGTGTTCGGACGGTCGGCCCGCGGTGAGGCACCGGATCCGGAGCAGGTACTCACCCCCGAGGTCATCCGCGCTGCGGCCGTGGACCGTTACCGGCGGGGCGAGTACGGCAATCAGCTGATCGCGGCCCATCAGCACAACCCGTTCCTGAAGCATCTGTTGCGGAACCTGGTCGACATGAAGTCCCTGACGCCCCTGGAGCGGGGGGCGAAGGAAGGGGAGATCAAGGCTCGGAACGTGGCAGGCATCTCGGGGCCCGGCTTCATCGACGCACAGATGAACGAGTACAACCGGCTGTGGGAGAGGGAGCATCCTGCCGAGAAGAAGGAGCAGCTGAGGGGAGCGGACCGGTTCAGGCCCTCGGACGCGGCCAGGGACGTCTGGATCGACCTGGCCTGGGTGACGCCGGAGAGCGCCAACCAGGAGACCGCGTCACTGACCGATGCGCGTGAACCGGCAACGGAGCCGGTCCCGCGTTCCGCCACCGTGCGGGAGAGGCTGAGGAAGTTCACCGGCACGTTCAGGAGCGGTCACCGGGACGGCGACGGCACCGGTTCGTTCTCCGGCTCCCAGGGGTTCCTCTCCAACAGCCGGACCGTGTCCTCGGCCGGCGACGGAATCGAACTGCCGCCCTCGGCCGGCCCCCTGTTCCCGCCCGCGCCCGGCAACCTGACACCGGACGCCGTGCTCACGGGCACGGACGGACGTCAGGTCTCCTTCGGCCAGGTCTACGAAGGCCTCGAGGTGATTCGTGACGTCGACGGCAGGTCGCTGGGCTACGCGTCGCACACCGTGCGGGACTGGGCCCCCCGGAAGGACTTCTACGCCACCTACCGCTCGGACGAGGTCCTGTTCGCCCACTACCGGCCCACGGAGGAAGGGGGGTTCGTACTCGGCACCGGCAGCGGCACGGAGTCACCGGCCGGCAAGGTGCCGTGGCAGGCCGACGCATCCGCGCGGGATGCGAAGGAGCCGGTCAGGCCGCTGTTCTTCGACGCGCACGGCACCGAGAACGGCATCGAACTCCATGTGGTGGGCAAGGAGCCGCTGGTCGTCGACGGTGCCCGGTTCGCGCGTTTCATGGAGACGCTCAGGGACCCGGCGCAGCCCCCGGCTCCGGTCGTACTGGTCGCGTGCGAGACGGCGAAGATCCGGAGTGGCGACGGCGGGAGCGTGGCGACGGACGCGGCCCGTACCCTACCCGGACGTCTCTGGTACGCGCCCGACACCGAGGTCGGCCACGCCGGACCGACGCACGACTCCGACCGCGTCACGGGGGTGCTGGGTCTGCTCGCGGATCCAGTCGCACAGCGCCGCGGTGCGTGGGTCGTGGCGGGAGAGTCACTCGAGACCGGTCCGGCTTTCGTCCCCGCCCCGCGGGAGGATCCGGTGCCGCCCACCCCCACGTTCTCGGACCTGATCTTCCACACCCTCAACGCCGCCCCGCGGGAGACCGTCGACCTCAGCACCGTCCTCCACGACCACCCCCTCACCGCCCCAGGCGAGAACCCCGCAGTCCAGCGCGACCACCGCTCCACCACCGGCCCGACTCCTGACCGCTCGCCCACGTCACGTGCACCCGGTAACTCCGCTGACGCTCCGACGACGACAACGCCGGGCGCGCGCACGGCCGATGGCCGCGGGGACAGCGAGATCATCGACAGTTGGCGGGCTCTGTCGACGGTGCCGCGGGCGCGGCGCTCCAACGCTCTGCAGCACATCGATACGGCTGTCCACGAGTGGGCGAACGGAGGCCGGCAGCTGCCTGGCGCCCATGACACCAACCAGCGTCAGCTGGAGGCCATCCTCGATGCCGTGGAAGCGTGGAGGGCAGGCAAGAAGGGCCCCAGCGACCGCGCCGGGGCGGTCGACCGCCTGACCGCACACGTCCGGTCCGAGTTGGACGATCTGCACCAGCGCATCGCCGAGCGGGCGCACCAGGCACAACTTGTCGACCGGTACGCCCGTATCCATCCTGAGGTGAGCGACTTCGCGGGCCGACGGTTGCCGGATCGGGTCGATCCGGCGAACAACCCCGCGCACAACATCTTCACCGGCGACCGCACCCACCACGGCGCATTGTCGGACGATGCGCTCGATGCTGCCGATGAGCTCTCGCGTCAGCAGTTGGCGGCCAAGCGGGATCAGGCAGCGGCTGGTGGCGTGACCGTCGACGCGGGTGTGTCCGCCGATCGCGTACGGGAGTTGATGGACAGCACCCGCAACGACCTGACCCACTCCACGCTCTACCCGGAACTCACCTCCTATCTCGACCGGGCCGACCAGGCCGAGGCTCTCGACACCGGTTCCCACCTCGGGAAGCTGACGCCCGTGCTCGAGGATGTCCACGGCACGCGGGTCACCGTCCACGGGGACCCCACGGACAGCCTCCGCGACGCTCGGATCGACAACTTCCGCAAGGCCGTGAGCGCGGTGCAGGAGGCCGGCTTCCACGTTCCCGATGTCGAACTGCACCTGCCCAAGTACGGCCGGTTCCTGGAAGTCCACAACGACCTTGTCGCCGAGCGGAGCGGGGGCCGGCTACAGCGCGCCGAGTACCTCGCACCCAACGCGGTGATCGCCTCGCCCGATGTCGTCGGCAATCCGTTGACCAACAAGCTCGCCGGCGATCGGTACCGCTACCTCTCGACCGAGCTCGACCCCTCCGGCGTCGGCACGATGGTGCATGAACTGGGACACTTCCTGCACTACGTCAACGCCCGCGCCCAGTACCACGATCTGGCCTTCACACAGTTCACCGGCCGCAGCGGGCAGGGCGGCGACGCCGTACCCCATCAGGCTCTCGCCCTTGGGGTGAGCGCCTACGCCGCCGGCAACCCCCGCGAGTTCGTGGCGGAGGTCTTCACCGGGCTGGTGTACGGGAAGCCGTTCCCGCCCGAGGTCATGCGGATGTACCACGGGCTCGGGGGCCCAGTACCAACTCCACGGACGGATGCCAGGTCGCCTTCGGCCGGCTCTGCGGAGGCCTGAAGGTGATGCGTGACACCGACGGCCGGACGCCGGGCCACGCGTCACAGGCGCAGATCCGCAATGACGACGGCCGGAACGTGGCGATGGACGCGCACATGCCCTACCCGGACGTCTCCGTTGCGCACCCGACACCGAGGTCGGCCACGCCGCACCCGTCGAACGGCTACGACGGTGCCACGGGTGTGCCGGGTCTGCTCGCGGTCCCCGTCGCACGGCACCGCGGTGCGTGGATCGTGGCTCGGGAGCCAACCGGAGATCATCGACACCATCGAAATGCTCGATACCCTGCGGGCCAGGAAGTTGTCGGGCCCGGCGTCCTCGGGGCCGAACCCCCTGCTCCGGGTGCTCACTGTCCCCCTGCGTGATGCGTTCGTGCTGATGAAGCACGTACGCGGCGGGTTCCCGCGGTTACGGCGCCAGGGAAGGCGCGTGCACGACGCCATGGACTGGCTGGCAGCCGAGGCCGAGGCCGAGAACCAGGGTTACAGGAGGATGTGACAGTCTGTCACATTGCCTGGCAGGGGCGGGTACCGAGTGCTCTCATCAGCAAGCAAGAGAATGAAGGGAATCAATGATGGGGAAAGAGGGGCGACCTGTGAAGCGAGAGCGGTCCAGCGAGGAGAGTGAGTCCGGCAACGGCCGGAGCGGGGCCTCGGGCGGAACGACTCCGGACAGTTCGCAGGGCGCGGTTCCGGGGAGCATCGGCGCCCCGTCGGCGCCTGGTCCCCGTACGGAGACCGAGGACGGGGACGCTGCGGTCCCCGGTGGCACGGTCGGCGGCCTCGCGCGGACGTCGACCTCGTCGGCGTCCGGTCCGGAGGAGACCGGGGAGTCGGAGGCCCAGGCACCGGCGGTGGCGCACACGGCCGGGATCTCCATCGGCAGGACCAGGTCAGGGCCGGAGGGGCATCCGGGCGGTGAGGAAGCGGCGGTCTCCCCCGAGGCGGCGGCGCCGGTGGCAGGTACGGCCTCGGCTGCCACCACCACAGTTGCCGGTGCGGCGGGCGTCGGTCCCACGGCCTCGGTGGGCGGCGGCGCGGAGGGCACCGCCGGGACGAGTACGTCCCCGTCGGCCGTGTCCGAGGAGACGGCTTCCGCGGAGGCGGGTTGCACAGCTACGGCTTCCGCGGGTACGGCTCCTGCGACTCCGGCTTCCGCAGAGGCCGTCGCGGAGGGGGCAGCCGACACCTCGACGTCCGGTGCCACCTCGGCCGCCACGGCCACCGTGGCCACCGCGTCGTCCACCCCTCCCGGCAGTGCCTCAGCCACGGAAGGCGGCGCTCCGGAACGCCCCGGCCGGGTGTCGCGCCCGATGGTGGTGGCGGCTGCCTTCGCCGGTGCGCTGCTTCTCGGCGCGCCGTTCGTCGTGGCGGGCGCCCAGAAGGACGAGGCCGAGCCCCAGCGCAGGGAAGCGGCGGCGGCGTGGAAAGAGGCCGATCAGGACGGCGGCTATGTGCCGGGCACCGACCCCGACTCTCCCCAGGGCGTACCGGCCGCCGGCGGCGACAAGCCGGGCGGCACGCCGGCCCGGGGTGACAAGGGCTCCGTCAACCACGTGCGCGCGGACGTCGGCGACGGGCCGGCGCCCGCGGACGTGAAGGTCGGACGGAAGCCCGCGAACGGGTCGGCCGAGGCGGGTGCCAAGGACGGCAAGGGCGCAGCCGAGGGAACCGGGGGCACCACGGAGAAGGGCGATGCCGTCGCCAGGACCCCGGTGGGCACGGGCCCGACCGCCCCCGCCGCGACCCCGTCGTCCGGCACGGTACCCAAGTCGACGACCACCGTCGTGTACAGCGGGGTGTCCGGACCTGACTGCCCCACGCAGCGTTTCCAGAGGTCGGCCTACTACAGCGACGGTGACGAGGGCTGGGGCACGCACAGCGGCGGCTTCGGCGGCTACGGCTGTGCGGGGAAGTACCTGTCCATGCCCATGTCCGGCTCTTCCTCCAAGGACTCAGACGGATCGGCGACCTGGCTGTTCGACCTACCCGACAGCGCCCGCAAGTGCAGCATCTCCGTACACGTGCCGGGTAGTTCCAACGTCGTGCGGGTCGGTGGCCACCCCAGCTACTACACCGTGTACGACCGCTTCCTGCCCAGGACCAGCAACCTGGTCGGCTCCTACTACGTCGACCAGCAGAAGCGGCGCGGCACGTGGTACAACGTGCCGGGCACCTTCCCCGTCGACGCCAAGAAGCTCTCCGTGCGACTGCACGACCGGGGTCAGGACGGCGACAACGAGCACCACGCGATCTCCGCGGTGAAGGTGACCTGCACGGGCTGAGTATCCGGTACGGACCCGACGGTGAGGTGGGCATCCCCTCCCCCACCGGTCTCTCCGCCGCGCCCACGGTGGGCGGGGAGACCGGCGGGGGACGGCGGAAGGACCGCCCCGGAACCGGCGAACCGGCCCGTGGCAGACGATCACCTGCTAATGATCACGTCCGAGACCAGCACGAGCGGGTCAACCTCCACGCCCGGCACGGCGACCATGCCCCTGCGGCCTGCTCGTCCTCACGGACGAGATCGCCAGGGTGGACAGGCTCCTGTGCAGTACATTCCCTTGACAAAGCGTATCGTTTACCGATGGTATTGCTAAACGATATGCACATTGCCGGTGGACAGGGGGAAAACATGGGTGGCAAGTCCTGGTGGAGCCGGACCGACAGCCGGTTGCTGGAGGCAGCTCTGGGCCTGGCTGTTCTGCTGGTCGGCGTCTTCGGAGCGCTACTTCCGGCCCTCGGGGTGGCCGGTCTGATGGATCCGATGGACACCCGCGAGGTTGAGGCCGAGACGGCGACCCGGGTACCGGGAACCGTGACCGACGCCGTGACGGGCCACGGCACGACCCTCACCGGCACACACCGGGCGGATCTCGTCTTCGCCGACCCCGACCTGGGTCAGCGCCTGCTGCTCGCCCTGCCGGAGATCGTCGGCAGCCTGCTCCTGCTCCTCATCCTGGCCCTCCTTTTCAGGATGGCCCGGACCCTGCGCAGCGGCGACGTCTTCGTGCCGGTGAACGCCCGACGCCTGAGCGTCGTAGGACTCGCGGTTCTGGTCCAGGCCCTCCTCGCCCCGGTACTGCCGGCACTCGCCACAGAAATACTGGTGAGCGATACCCCCATGGCCGAACAGGTCCCGTTCTCGGTCACCTTCACCGGCGAGTACGTACTGCTCGCCTTCCTCATCCTGGCGCTGGGAGAAGTCTTCCGGCGCGGAACGAAGCTGCGCGCCGATACCGAGGGGTTGGTCTGATGCCACCGGAAGAGGAGCACCGGGTCCAGGTCCACCTGGACCGACTGCTGGCCGAGCGCGGCATGACCCTGTCCGAACTGGCGACCAGGGTCGGGGTGACAGTGGTCAACCTCTCCATTCTCAAGAATGACCGGGCAAAGGCGATCCGCTTCTCCACCCTCACCGCGATCTGCCGCGAACTGGACTGCCAGCCCGGCGACCTGCTCAGCATCCGCAAAGCCTGACCCGCGACGGAAGACCTGAACGGCCGGGTCTCGATCCTTCGCGCACGCCGCCGGCCGGACCACGGAAGCCTCCCGGCCTCGTTGTCGGAGGATCACGATGCTCGGAAACCGCTCACGCCCCGCAGGAGAACCGGCCACCGCACTCACACCCTCCCCGCGATCAGCAACTTCAGGATGCATCGGGCTCATCGGTGCCGACCTGGCCGCCGGTTTCGCGGTCGTTGTATGGGGGACCGGCGTCTTCGCAGGAGGGCTGGACGGTCGGGAAACCTGCCGGCTCACCCATCACACCACCTACGACCAGGCGTGGCGTGACCGCACGGGTGCGGACGCCACATCGTTCTTCCTGTTGGCCAACGCATGCAACGAGCAGATCGGTCCGGTGCCCGCATGGGTGAGTCCCACCATCGTCGTTCTCGCTGCCTTCACCGTCAGCGCCCTTGCCAGCGTTCCGTTCCGGATCGCTTCTTGCCCCGTGGGACAACATCTCAGGGCTGTCCCGTAGTCCCTGGGGGATCAGCGCGCTGCGTCAGATGCAGTGCATCGCGAGGCGGAGGCGCGTCCGCATGCAGGATGCATGCGGACGTTCCGACCACGCAGCGAGGTGCCGTAGCTGTCGTCGTGCGCCCGCCAGGGAATACAGGACGCCCCTTGACCACGTTTGGTGGCCCAGCGGGTAGCGTGATCGCCTGCCGCATGGAACGTCCATGTGTCCGCCCCGGGCCTGCGCGGGGGGAGTCCGGCGGCGAACGAGGGAACAGTGATGAGCGAACTAACGAAGCCCACCATCGAGGTTCCGGAGGGTGACGCACCCACCGAGCTGACGATCCGGGACCTCGTGGTCGGGGACGGACCCGAGGCGCAACCGGGCAGGGTCGTCCAGGTCCACTACGTAGGGGTCACGTTCGCGTCCGGAAGGGAGTTCGACTCCTCCTGGGAGCGGGACCGGCCGTTCAAGTTCGCCGTGGGCGGCGGCAAGGTCATCAAGGGCTGGGACCGGGGAGTGAGGGGAATGAAGGTCGGCGGCCGGCGCGAGATCATCGTCCCCCCGCGTCTCGGTTACGGCAAGCAGTCACCCTCGCCGTTGATCCCGGCGGGCTCGACGCTGGTTTTCGTCGTGGACCTGATCACGGTCGCGGGCGGGCCCGCCGGAGCCGGCCCGGCTTGACCGGTTCGGCCTGGACCCGGCGCTCCTGAGGAGGCGGGGCACGCTGTCCCCCCACGTGAGGGCAGCTGATTCTTTGCTCAGGCAGGGGCGGACTGCTTCGTCCTGCTGTGGAACCGGAGCAGGCCGACTCCGCCGTGCCGCTGCCTCGTTACCGGTTGCCGGAACAGGCCGTTCCCACCGGTGAGGTCCACAGACCGGCAAGCCCACCACGGAGTCCGACGCCCGCAGTCGTTCGGTGTCGCAGGGCTGGAACAGGCAGTGGTTCCTCGGCCGACGGGACATCCGCCGAGCGAGCGATGAACGGAATGATCGCGGCAACAGATCCGGGCCATGACTCGGCCACTTACCCCCTGGTCCTCCCCGCCCCACCGGACCGCGCTGGAGTTCCTGGGTGCGGCGACCACGTGCCGCCCACCGCTCGGCCGACGGCACGCCCTATGTCGCTCAGCGCTCCGACGCGAACCGTACGAACTGTCCCCAGCCTTCCCGCCCCACCGCGAAGGCCGGACGGGTCACGTCCTTGGAGTCCCGTACGTGCACGGCCTGTTCGGCGACCGCGACCTCCACACAGCTGTCGCCCTCGCTCCCGCTGTAGCTGGACTTGGACCAGGCGAGTTCCGTCGTACCACTGTTCATAGCTCTCCTCGAAGTCGCTCCAGCAAGGCCCGGGTGTCGTTGGGGCTCAGGGCCTGCGAGCGCAGTGTGTCATAGCGCTGGTAGAGCACACTCACCTCTTTGCGGTCGGAGATCAGCCGCCCGTTCTTCTGCCCCTCCGAGTAACCCAACCGCCGCCCCTCCGGGGTCTCCAACACCTGCACCGGCCCGTCCAGACACGTATGCAACCCAGCCTCCACCGGCACCACCTGCAACGTCACATTGCGCGGCGCGCTGCGCTCCAGGACATGGTCGAAGGGCCCCCGCATCGCCTCCGCGTCACCGAACCGCCGCCGGAACACGTGCTCCTCGACGATGAAACTGAACGGCACGGTGGGCCGCTCCCGCATCATGGCCTGCCGTTCCATCCGTGCCGCGAGCTGCTCCTCCAGCTCGCCGTCCGTACGCAGCGGGATCGTGCCCTCGAACACTGCGCGCGCATACCTCTCCGACTGCAACAACCCCGGCACCAGCCGACATTCGTACGTGGACAGGCTCACCGCTTCCCGCTCCAGCCTCGCCCACCGCCGGAACCACGCCGCGAGTCCCGCCTCGCCCCGGGTGAGATGCCGGGCGGCCTTACGCAACGCCCCGGTGTTGCCGGTCGCCTCCTCCGCGTGCTCCACGAACACCTCGTCCGCCATCCGGCGACCCAACTCCACCGACTCCACCGTGTGTTTGGAGTACCGGACCCGCTCGCCGAACTCGGTCCGGCTGAGCCCCGCGTGTTCGCGTAGCGCCTGGACCACCGCGCCGAACGTACGCATACTGTCCGACGGATGGGGTTCCCGCTCCCCCACCGGAACCCCCTGAGCGCCTCCGCACCCGGCCGCCTCCCCCGCACCGCTGTCCATCCGCCCCGCCTCTCGCCGCACCGCACCGCGACGGCTCCTGACACCGCCCCGCGCTCACCACTCAGCGTGACGGGCCGGGCATCGTACTGTCCACTCTTCGTGACCGTACACCTACTCCGCGTACGGGGTGCGGTGCTCGACCTCAGGCGCTTCCGGCCGTCACTCTGACGCCGTGAACCACGCCCTGACCCACGTCGGCCGCCCGACCCGCACCTTCACCCAGCTCCTGTCCTCCACACGGCGCGGCGCCCGCCTGGCCAGGCTGCTCGCCGTGACCGAGCCGCGCACCTGGGGCGCCCCGCACGACCTCACGGAGCGTGCCGAACTCGTGGCCGCGGGGCTCGCCGCCAACGCCGTCCTGCACGGCGTCGTCTTACCGGTCGCTGCTTACGGCTCACGCTCGCCTTCGCCCCTGCGGCCGGACATCTCCGCATCGAGGTCACCGACGCCTGCGGGGAGGTGTACCCGCAGCCGCCTCCGGCGGACGCCGACCCCGAGGCGCTGCACCCCGGCGGACGCGCGGCCTGCTGCTCGTCGCCGCCCTCGCCGACCACTGTGAGACCCGGCCGCACGGAACCGGGCGCTCGGGGCCGCACGTCCCCCCTTACATGCTGACCGTTCTGGGGATACTCTTCGCCGTCGCGCCCACCGTCGTCTGGACGACGATCGCCCGCACCCGCCCTGTCGGCTTCGCGATCGGCGGCATGCTGCTCGCCGGAGCCGGTCTGCTGATCAGTGTCCAGCAGGGCTGGATCGACGCCCCCCGACCCGACGCCCATCTCGTGTTCACGGCCCTGGCGCCTCTGCTCATCGCCTGCGGTGCGGGACTGGAAAGCCGGCACGGGAACTCCCCTCCCCCGGAATGGATTCCCCGCCGCAACGGAGCGATCGGCTTCCTGGGGACGCAGTTCGCCCTCACCCTGGTGGTCGGCCTCCTGTACGCGCTGCTGATCAGCGAAGGCTCGGACGCCCCGCCGTCCAAGGCCCTCCCCTCGTTGCCGCCAGGCATCAGCATGGCTGACGAAGGCATCAGCTGCGGTTCCGGCGGCTGCTGGCGCGCTGCGACGGTCACCAGCGGGGACGGCCTGTCCCGCCCGGAGATCATCCGCAAGCTCGGCCTCCAGCAGGAGAGCTGCCGCCCAAGCGGCTGGCTGCTCGACTGGCGTGACGTGTGCGTCGGAGCAGAGGACAACGGCGAGAAAGTCACCGTCTACGCCAGCTGGGGATACTGAGCAGGCCTTCGACCCAGGCAGAGTGCCGAGGCTTCGTCCCCTTCCACCGGACAGGCCCCGGTCGCCGACCGTAAGCCAGGCCCGTCTCCTGCGTCGTTGGGGCGGCCCCTCATCCGAGTGGTCCCGTGTCCCGCGCTGCCCTTGCGAGTGCACGGACCAGTTCCGTCTCTCCGGCCGTCGGCCAGATCAGGGCCCAGCTCGCCATCGGAGCGTCGTGCGGATGGAGATAAAGCAGGCCGGGCCACTGGTAGTAGCGTGCGGCATCACCGTGGACGAGGCTGATCGCCTCGCCTGCCGCGACCACGGCGGCGAGCTCTTGGAACGAGGAGACCTTCGGGCCGCGCCGGATAGGCCGGCCGCCGGGGGTGTGGGTGGGGACGAGCGTCTGCAACCAGTAGTCGGGGACAGGTGTGGCGGAGTGAGGCAGGGGCCAGGCGGCCAGGTCCTCCATGCTGACGGTTTCCCGGCGGGTGAGGGGGTGGTCGGTGGCGACCATGAGAAGCAGGGGTTCGGTGATGACGATCGGGCCTACGGTGAGATCTGGTTCCCGGACGGGCAGCCAGGCGGTCGCCACGTCGACGGAGCCGTTCCTCAGGGGACCGAAGGGGTCCGTGAAGGTGATCTCCTGAATGCGGAGGTCGACCTCGGGGTGCCGACTCCGGAACAGGTCGAGTACGCGTACGTGGTCGTGTGCCTGGGGGCCGTGCAGCCCGAGGGTCAGTGTGCTGGTGGTGCCACGGGCGGCAGCGGTGGCCGTGCGGGTGCCTTCGAGTATCTGCTGGTAGCCCGCGCTGAGGTCTTGCCGCAGTTGTGTTCCGATGGCAGTGAGCTCGACCTGGCGGCTGTTGCGGGCGAAGAGGCGCGCGCCGATCTGCCGTTCCTGTTTGGCGATCGACTGGCTCACTCGCGCCTGTGACACGTGCAGCCGGTCCGCGGTCCGGCCGAAGTGCAGTTCCTCGGCCAGCGTCAGGAAGATCTCGATGTCCCGTAGTTCCATTGGCCCCCGCCTTCAGTGATAACTCCTGGGTTATCAGACCATGTGCAGCCAGGCATTGTTCGCGCGTTTTCCGCGCTGCATCCTGGGTCACGTCCTCTCCGAGGGCATCCCCTCGGTACTCGGCGCAGACGCAGGGAGATGACGTGCTCACACCGCTCGCGTACGGCTTGGCCGTGGTGCTCGACCTCCTGGTCGTCTTCATCGGGCTCCGGTTCTTCTTGCAGCCGCGGGCCGCTGCCGCCGGCTACGGTGTGCCGGCCAAGGAGAACGGCGATTCCGCGTACCTGACCGTCAAAGGTCTGCGTGACCTCGTCTCGGGCCTTCTCGGGCTCGCCCTGCTGGCCTTTTCGGACGCCGACGCGGCTGCCTGGTTCATGCTGGTGATCGCGCTGACTCCGCTGGGAGACACGGTGATCGTCCTGCGTAACGGCGGAACGAGGGCGGTGGCCTTCGGAATCCACCTGGCCACGGCAGTCGCAGTCCTTGTCTCGGCCGCACTTCTCTTCGCGGCCTGATCCCCACGTGACGCCGCCATTGCGCGCTCGAGGGAGTGGGCCCATGTCGCTGACCCACCCGCATGTCGGCCGGCCTCCCGTCATACGCGAGGCTGATGCCGAGGTCATCGGACGCGCCCCGACCACGATTCGCCTGCCGGCCGACAACCTTGTGCGGCAGCGACCGCCGTGGACACCGGCTCTTGGAAAGCCATCACCCAGGAGTGGGACGGCTGTAGCATGCCGACCCGCTCACCACGAAAAGCGGAACGAACCCCGATGGACTGAATGAACAGCGGGAGCGGCAGAGTGAGGCCCATGGACTCAGGGCTTGCCGCACTGCTGGGCGCCGCTGTCGGTTCCGCCACCACACTCGGGGCCGCGATCGTCAACGGCCGCGCTCAGGCACGGTCCCAGCACGCCCAATGGAACCGTCAGCGCCGCCGCGACGCCTACGCCGACTACCTCGGTGCGCTCCATGACCGCGACATCGCCATGGACGCCGTCCTGGACGCGCTGCGTTCGGACCATCCCGATCTCCCCGACATCGACGAGAAGATAGGCCGCTTCATCACCCTGGCTCGCGAGGTCCATCGCGCCTGCGAGGTCGTCATTCTCGAAGGGCCGGCACCGCTCACGGAAGTCGTGGAACGCGTCACCGACGCCTCGAAAGATCTCTCGCACGTCATGCGACGTCTGGCCCGGAACGCCCACGTGGGAGATACCACCCACAAGGCAGAAGACACTGCCCTCGCCGCCGAACGAGAGCGCATCCTCTACCGAGCAGTCAAGGACTTCCGCCTCGCCGCCCGCAGCGTGATCGACAAAACCGACTGACCGCACAGGGACTCCACTCGCGCCCAGAAGGCACCCCTACGGCCCCAGGTCGGCCAGCACCTCTCGCGCGGCGCGCGCGCCCGACGCCAGAGCGCCCTGCACGGAGCCGGTAGCCCGGTGGTCCCCGCACACGTACTTGCCCGGGTGGAGGCGGGTCGTACGGCTCAGCGGCCACGGAGGGAGCATCGCCGGCAGCGCACCCTCGACCGTGCGGGCGGCGACCTGCTGCCAGCCGGTCGTGTCGGTGCCGTACAGCTCGGCCAGACGCCGGAGCACCGCCTGTGCCCTGCCGGGGAGGTCGGCCCCCAGTACGGAGGTGGAGATCAGCGCGGTGCCGGGGGGCGCGTAGGTGGGAGCGACCTCGCTGAGTACGCAGGTGTTCAGGATCGCTCCGGTGCTGTCCACCATCAGGATCGGTTCCGCCCTCGGCGTGCCGTCCGTGGCGTGGTAGTAGGTGGTGACGGTGCGTGTGTCCGGCACGGTCAGGTCCGGCAGCAGGCGGGCGGCGGTCGCCGGGTCCGTCGCCACCACGACGGTCCGGGCCGGCACCTCGCTCCCGTCCTCCAGCAGCACCCCGGCGTCGGTGACCTCTGCGACGGGCGCGCCGAGCCGCAGGACGCCCTCGGGCAGGCCGTCGGCGAGCTGGGCCGGTACGGCGCCGATGCCCCGGGCCGGCAGACACAGGGACCCTCGGGCCATGCTCCGCCAGACCAGGTGGAAGAAGCGTGCGGAGGTCTCCAGCCGGTCCTCCAGGAAGACGCCCGACAGGAACGGTCGCAGGATGTCGTCGATCGCGGCGTCCGACACTCCCGCCCGCCTCAGGGCTGCTGAGGTGGAGCCGTCCCTGTGCCGTCTGGCGGCGGATGCCGGCAGAGCGGCGTCCCGTACGGTGAGTGCCGCCAGCGCGGCCAGGTCGCGCGCCGAGAAGACACGCCCCGGCAGCAGGGCTTTTGCCGCACCGGGCTCCCTCGTCGGGTCGGCGAGGCGGACCGGTCCGTTCGGCGTGTGGGCGACGACGCCCGCGATGAACGGTCGCAGTCGCAGGCTCCTCAGGTCCAGGCGCCGCTTCACCTGCGGATAGGAGGTGTTGAACACCTGGAACCCACGGTCCAGCAGGAATCCGTCGCGCCGGTCCGTACGCATGCGCCCGCCCACGCCGTCGGACGCCTCCAGCAGGACCACCCGCCGTCCGGCACGGCACAGGTCCAGCGCGCAGGCCAGGCCGGACAGGCCCCCTCCGACGACCACCACGTCGTGTGTCCGGCGATGTTCCATGCTCATGTCCACCCTCGATCAACGCCGTACCCCGTGTGGCACCCGGAAGCTCAGGCTCTCCGCTCGGCCTCTCCGCCTCGCCCGTACCCCGAATCAGCCGGCACAGACCCGTGCCGGAACGTGGCGCGAAAGTCGAGACCGCCCACCGGCGAACGACACGGTCGCGACCACGGGTCCAGCGGACCACGTCCCCCGGCCGATCCCCGGGCGCCACGACCGAGCGCCGTCGCACGACAACACGTCAGGAGGACGCCGGCGACTCCGGCGCGGCGACCGCCCCGGCGAAGCCCGACGAACGGCTGGGCGCCGCCTGTCCCGCACAGCCGGGCCCCGGGGGGGGGTGAAATCAGGGAGCGGCCCGGACCCATGACCCGCTGGCAGACGTAGGCCATCTCGGAAGCTGGCGGGGCGCCGACGTCGGCTTCGTTGCCCGGACGCCGGAAGCCGGCCGGTCCGACGTCGGCGAACTCGTAGGGATACACGGTTCCGGCGGTGGCGGACATCCCGTAGCCGGAGAAGGCGGGGCAGGAAAGCGTTACGTCTCCCAGGGCGGTGCCGAGCGCCCACAGCGGTGGAGGGCAGGCAGCGAGTGCTGTGTGGTGAGGCGATCCCTCCGGCCGGCGATCGGACGCACCCGTTTCGGTTTCCCGCTTGTTCCTCCGGCAACTCAGCTGCCGGCAGCCGCGTTGAGCAGATCGAGGGCGCTGTGCTGGCAGCCGTTGCCGCTCACGGTGAAGCGTCCGGCCCAATGGGGCCCGTACTGGTCGAGGGAGTTGCGGTCCTGGGTGTAGGCGGTGCCGGCCTGGCGGTCGAGATAGGCGCTGTAGGGGTGGTCGCCGAGTGCCTTGTTCAGGATGCCGAGGCCCCTGGCGTAGGCGCCCTTGAAGGAGTCGCCGTCGGAAGTGCAGCCGGTGCCGTCGGGTTCGTACGGCTCGCGCAGGGTGCCGCCGGGGTTGAGGTAGGTGGAGGAGGTGGATGCCTCGGCGAGGGTGCGTGCGCTGTCCAGAAGGCGGCTGTCGCCCGTGGCACGGTGCAGTTCGGCAAGTCCGGCGAGGATCACTCCCTGGTTGTAGGTCCAGGTGACGTCGCCGTTGTTGACACAGGCGCCGGTCAGTCCGTCGTTGATCAGGTTGCCCGAGTTGATCATCCCGCTGTTCCTGAACCAGGCCCACTCGTCGTTGGCCCGACGCAGATAGGTGGTGTCACCAGCGATCCTGTTGTGCAAGGCCGCGTTCAGGTGCAGGTAGAGCTCGTTCGTGATCGCGTTCTTGTACGGCTTGTCGGTCGCCCACTGGACGCCGCCGCCGCACGCCGAGGACCAGTAGGCGTGCATGTGGTCGGCGTCGACGCGGGCAGTGTCCAAGTACCGTTGCTCGCGTGTGAGATCGTAGGCGGCCACCCACGCCAGGCCCCACCAGCCGGTGTCGTCCAGGTAGTTGTTGGTGAAGTTGCCGCCCTCGGCGCCGCGGAGTCTGTCGTAGGTGTTGGAGATGGCGTACGTGTAGCTCGGCATGCCGCTGACCCGGATGTTGTCGATCAGCGAGGTCAGGGCGGTGGCCGAGGTCCACCAACCGTCGGCGAACCGGCCGGTCGCCTTGGTGTAGCCCATCATCAGCGCGGTCGCCGCTGCGGTGCTCCTGCTCCAGGCGTTCCAGTTCACGCGCGCCCAGCCGGTGCAGGCGATCTCCGCCCGGTCGCCCGCCTTGCCGCAGGCCCGCAGGGCACCGATGCCGGCGTTCGCCCAGTCGTCGACGTTGTACATCTGAGTGCGCCAGCCGCCGGCTCCCTGCGGAATCGTGGTGCGGCCGAGTTTGCTGCCCGAGGACCACGTCCTGCCGCCGTCGAAGGAGCGGTCGAGCCACACCTCGTCGCCGGAGCTTCCGTTGCCGATCGACGCCCAGCCCATCACATCGTTGTCGGAGAGGTGCAGAACGATCGCGCGGGAGTGGATCGACGCGGTCACGGGGCTGCGATCTCCCGTGGCGTACTGCGGGTCCCGGACGTCGCAGTACGTGTTGCACACCGGATCACCGGCTGCTTCCGCGGGGGTGGGGGCGAGCGGAGCCGCCAGGCAGGCGAGCAGGAGGGGCGCGATCACTGCCCGGCGCGAGCGGGGTAGGCGGAGGCGCATGGGGGGCTTCCTTCCATGGAGGACGCGACAGTGCGCATTCCAAGCAATGAACGCGTGCATGTCAAGCGTCGGGAAGGTGGGCACCGAACCACTTCGTCGGGGAGGGATACGAGGGCGCGGCTTCGTTCGGCGTCCTCTACCGCTCCGGGACGACGGCACACGGCCGGCGCATCGGCTCCCTGTTCACCGTCACCGGCACGGGCAGTGGTGTCGCGGCACCGGTCAAGCACTCGACCGGCAGCGTCGTCCGACCACCAGTGCCGGAATCCCCCGCCCCCGGCCCTGACACGGGCTCTGGCCCGGGCGGAGCCTTCCGGCGTCAGGTCCGGTGCGGGGCCACCACCGTTCTCCTGGATCAGGCCCTGAGGCTCCGGCCCTGTCGGACCGGCGCGCGACGGCTCAGAGCAGCTCGGCGAGTGGCTCCACCGTCTCCCAGCGGCTGAGGTACTCCGTCGCCGCGTGCGGGTCGAAGTCGCGGTTGCTGACCCGCCGGGTGCGTTCGAGCACGGCGTCGTCCTCGGGAAGGAGCTTCCGCAGCTTCAGCGTGGCGACGATGAAGTCGTCCCGGTCGGCGACGTTCACCCAGCGCTTGAGGTGGGCCGGCGAGCGCAGCGGCTGCGGGCGCAGCCGCCCGCGGATGATCGAGCGCAGCCCGAGCGGCGATCCGAAGGTGACGAGCAGCGGCAGCGGCCGGTCGAGCCGGTGCAGCGCCTCGTAGGCGACGACGGTGCCGAGCGAGTGGGCCAGGACCGCCTTGGTGTCGGGGGTCACTCGGGACAGCACGGCATCGATCGCGCCTTCCCGGACCCACTCGTCGTCCAGGTAGGCGGCCACCTGTCCGAGGTGGAACGCGCCGGTGCTGCTCAGCGCGGCGAATCCGGAGCGGGCGATGGGGCCGAGCCGTCCCATCATCGAGACGAACATGCGCAGCGGCTCCAACGGCCCCTGCTCCGGGCCGACCTCGTAGGTCAGTTCCTCCAGGGCCTCGGCGGCCTCTTCCCTGTCGTCGGGGTCGGAGGCGTGTCGGCGGATGTTGTCGATGATGTCCCGGGCGACCTCCCCGCCGGTGGCCGCGACAGGGGCGGGCAGCCGTACGTCGGAGTCACCGTGGGGCGCATAGCCCTGGTAGAGGTGGCGATAGTAGGCCATGTCGGCTGTCACCACCTCGCTCTCGATGCGGTCGGCCGCCTCGGCGTGGCCGTTGTCCCGCAGCGTGCGCGCGAGGGTCCTCGTCCAGGCCTCCCGCAGCAGCTGCTCGGTCTCGTACTCGGGTCCGATGCCGTGCACCATGACCAGCTCTGCCATGCCTCCCCCTGCCGCCCGCGCTGTCGTCGTTCGCCACCCCAACGCATGGGCCCTGAACGATGGTTCCCCGTGCACGCGCACATACATAATGCGCGCATGGCAGCTGAGCGCAGAACGCTGGTGATCGCCTCCCACTGGGACGTCCGCGAGAGGAAGGAGGAGGACCGGCTGGCCCGACTGGACTCCTACGCAAGCGAGTTGACGGCGTTATTACTGGACCCGAAGCGTGGTTCGTACGCGCCCGCGCACGGCGAAGGGCTGCTGATGAACCCACGAACGGTGTCCGAGGTGACCGACGCCGTGGAGGAGGCGTTCCGGGAGGCGCAGGCAGCGCGTGCCTCCCTGCTGCTCGGGTTCCTCGGCCACGGGTTTCACCCCGAGGGGGGCGAGTTCCTCTTTCCGATCAGCTCCACCCCGGCCGCGCCCGGCCCCGAGACGGCCTTCGACCTGCCCGGCGAGGTCGGCCGGATGACCCGGCGGTACGGGGGCGTGCCCGACCTGACCCTCCTGGTCGACGGGTGCTTCTCCGGCCACGCCCTCCTCGCCGCGGCCGAGGGCTGGCTCAGGTCCGCCATGCAGGCCGGCCGCACGGTGGAGGTGCTGACCTCCTCCGACGACCGGGTCTCCTACGACCTGCAGTTCTCGCGCCACCTCAACCGGCTCGTCCGCCACGGCGACATCCGCCTCGACTCGTTCCTGGAGACGAAGGCGGTACGCCTGCGGGTCCAGACACTGCTCCGGCGTCAGATTCCGCAAGCGGTCTCGTTCGACGGGGGCACGGGTCCGCGCAGAGCCCCGTCGCAGGCCTGGATCACCCGCAACGTGGCGCACGACCACAAGCTGAGCGTGCTGGCCGGTTCTCCCGACCGGCAGATCCTGGTGCCCGCCCTGCGTCACTTCCAGCCGCCCGCCGAACTGGCCCGGATCGCCCGGCACGTCCGCCTGCACCGGCTCGTGGCGGTGGTCGGCGCCATGGGCACGGGCAAGACGACGATCACGACCGCGCTCGCCCGTCCCGAGTTGCTGCCCGAGGACGAGGCGGACACCGCCGCGACGGTCTGCGCCGTCGTGCGGCTCAGCGACGCGGCGTGGGCGTCCGGGACGGCCGTCGAGCAGATGGCCCGTCAGTTGCGCACGTATCTGCCGGGTTTCGGCACCGCGCGTACGGCGTACCAGGCACGGGTTCCCGAGGCGAAGCGCACGCTGCTGCCGAGCATGGTCGCGGAGGTGGCAGGACCGCTCGGACTGATGGATGCGCGCGAGGCGGTGCGCGTCGTCGTGGACGGCCTCGACCAGGTGAAGGACCCCACGAGCCGCTCCGCGCTGCTCACGGAGCTCACGGCGCTGCGGGACGCGGCACCAAAATGGTTCGGCGTGGTGACCACCGTCCAGGAGTGGGTGGCACTGCCCCAGGACTGGCATCAGTTGCCGGTCCCGGCGCCCGACGAGCAAACCCTGCGCACCTATCTCGGGGCTCGGCGGGTACCGGAGGACGCCCGGCGGGTGATCCTCGCCCGGCGGGACGGGAACTGGCAGGTCACCAAGGTCCTTGCCGATTTCGAACCGTCCGAGGCAGCCGAGGTCGGTGAGGGACTGGCGGACGCCTACTTCCAGGCGCTGATCCCGCTGCGGAACGAGGCGTCCTCGTTCGGCGCCTCCGCCTGGCTCAACCCGGTCCTTCTCGTCGTCGCCGCATCCGGCCCCGGCATGACCCTGCCCCGGCCTCTGCTCGCCCGGGCGGCGGGGGAACTGGGCGGCCCGGCCGACGAGGAGGCGGTCGGACTGGTGCTCCGTCTCCTCGGTGGCCTCCTGGTCCGTTCGCCCGATCCGTCGGGCACCGAACTGCTCGGCGTGTACCACCCGTCCCTCCTCGAGTACGTGGCGGTGGAGCAGGACCTGGTGGAGGGGCATCGCGCGCTCTGCGACGCGCTGGAGATCATGGCTCCCATGGAACAGCACACACCTGACGAGTCTCTGCACCGCTATGCCGAACAGGCCGAGCCCGAGCACCTGTGGCAGGTGGCTCTCGCCACACCCGACGAGAACACCGCCGCGAAGCTGTACGAGCGGCTCCTGGCAAGCCTCGAACTGCGCGCCGCACCGGAGGCGACGGTGAACCGGACCCGCTGGGCGAGCTGGGCCGAGCGCCTCGGTGAACGCCTCGGCGCCGACGCGCCCGCGACCCTGCGCGCCCGGGCCCGCACGGCGTACTGGACGAGCAAGTCGGGGGCGTACGGGCGGGCCCGCGAGCTCTACCGGGAGCTGCTGCCGGACCAGCTCCGGGTGCTCGACGCGGACGATCCCGAGCTGCTCGAGACCCGCTCCCGCATCGCGTACGCGACCGGCGAGACGGGCGACTTCGCCGAGGCCGTGGCCCTGCACCGGGAGGTGCTCGCCGACCAGGAGCGCCTCCTCGGCCCCGACGACCCGCGCACCCTCGACACCCGGCACCACATCGCGTACTGGACGGGGCGCAGCGGCGCCCGGGAGGAGGCGCTGCGACTGCACGAGGAGCTGCTGCCCGACCTGGAACGCGTGCTGAGCCCGACGGACGCGGCCGTCCTGGAGGAACGTCACTACATCGCGTACTGGCACGGCATCCTGGGCCGCTACGAGCAGGCCCTGGAACTGCACGCCGAGCTCCTGCGGGACCGGATCGAGGCGTTCGGCGAGGAGCACGCGCAGGTGGTGTTCAGCCGGATGAACATCTGCAAGTTCCTGGGTGAGTCGGGGCGCCTCCAGGAGGCGCTGGACGGCTACAGGGAGCTGCTGCCGCTCGTCATCCGGGTCCGCGGTGCGTACCACCCGAACACCTTCCTGGTCCGGCTGAACACCGCGCGGTTCACGTGGGAGCTGGGTGACGCCGCGGGCGCGCTGCCGCTGCACGAGGAGGTGCTCCGCGACCAGCGGGAGGTGCTCGGCGACACCCACCCGGCCGTCATGATCACCCGCTACAACATCGCCATGCTCAGGGCCGAGCTCGGCGACCCGGTCACCGCGCTCGCCGAACTGGACGTCCTGCTGGAGCAGCGGCTGGCGCGCTACGCCGAGCCCGAGCACCCGGAGGTCATCACGACGAGGTTCGGTCGCGCCCTGACCCTGGCGCGCCTGGGGGAGGTCGACTCTGCGGTGGACCTGCTCCGCGAGGTCGTCGCCGACCGTGCGCGGGTCCTGGGCGAGGAACACCGGGACACGCGCAGGGCACGGAAAGAGATGGACGGGCTGCTGGGCGGCTGACCGGCCGGGCGCGCCCCGGGACAGCGGGCTGCGATCACCGTGCGCCGCATGAGGCCCTGGCCGCAGGGGCCGGGTGGAGGTGGCCCGGCTTCCCGGGCCGCGTGGGGTGTACCCGAAAGCAGCCGGTCAGCTCGGTGCGGGCAGGACTCGCTGGTCTCTTCCGATGGGGAAGACTGAACCCATGGCAGACATGATCTTCACGCGCGCGAGCGGCTGGATCCCGAACGTGATCGACGAGGCCGGTGAGCTGAAGCTGATGCTCGGCGCCGGGGCGGACGCCAACCATGAGCCCCGCACGTTCACGTTCCCGATCAAGGCCGCCCATCTTGCGGTGATCCGGGAGGACCTGGCCAGACACCTGTTGCTGTGGAGCGCGGTCCTTCCACTGTGCGCCGCGGCGGGGACGCGAGGACCGCTCGACGAGAACGCCGCCGCCGCGCTTCTGGACCCGATTCTCCTCTCAGCCCCCGCCGACGTCGACGCGCTCTTCCGGCGCATCCAGTGGGACAGGGGGCGGCTCATCGCCCATGGAGCTGACATCGATCTGCTCGAACACGGTCAGGTCTACGCGGCGATGCGCACGGCGACAGAGACGTCGAACGGAAAACGAGCTCAGGAATACCACGCGGACCGCCGTCGCGCCGAGCGCGGAACAGTACTCGGCCCCCTTGACACCGCGATACTGAGGTACACGGGCCAGTACCTGCACGGCGCGACGGTTCCGAGGCGGATTCCCGATGCCGTGGACCCAGAGCTGCTGCCCGAGGTGATGCGTGTGATCGCCACCGCGGAGCGGGCAAGCGCCGGGATGCGGATCGGTCGCGATCCGCGACGGGGAAAGCGCGCCACGGACAAACGTGACTGGGACCGGATGGCGATGACGGTCGACGGGGCCGTGCGCCGTGCACACCCTCAGCTCGTCGACGACGCGGTGCGGACCGTGAGCTTCCTCATGTGCTCGGAGGCCACGGACCGCACCAGGAGCGCACCCATGGAGGATGACGAGGAGCCTGCCGGCGACGGCGCCGGCTTCAGCGAGAACGCACCGAAGACGGCCCTGCTGTTCACCGACGACAAGGGCGTCGAGAAGAAGTGGTCGCAGGACGGTCCCCGCACCGCCTCTGCGGAGTTCTGGGAGTTCGTCGGCGACCGCTCCGCTGCGGACAACGACGTGTTCACCATCGAGGACGAGGAGAGGGGCGAAGGGATCCAGCTCCACTTCTACGCGGACTCCATCGCCCGGATCACGACGGCGCGCCGGGCCGAAGGCGGGTCGGATCCGGAGTACCGGGTCGAGTACAGCCTGGTCGACGGGATCGGCGGGTACCGGCACCTGGTGAGCGCCTTCGTCCGCGGCGGCTGCGCCGCACTCGAACCGTACGGCTCCTGGATGTCGGACAACGCCGAGTTCGAGCGTGCGCGCCGTCAGCGTGACACCGAGTAGCGTGCCGATGCTCGCTCGCACCCGCCGGTGCTGTCCGCCACCGGGAGCCGGGACGGAGCCGACGCCGGATGTCCGCCACCGCCGCCCGGCAGCCCCGGGCGCCGCAGGTGGCTCCGCCTGCCGGTCCGCTGGTCCGCTGGTCCGGTGTTCCGCTGGTCCGGTGTTCCGGTGTTCCGGCAGTCGGCGACGTTGCGGCCCCGCCGGTCCACGCGGCCGCGACGAGACCGTCGCATGGACCCCGCTCGTCGCGCAGCCAGGGGGCGTCGCTCCCGGCTGTCGGGCACACGCGACACTGGATCCTGAGCATCTGAGAGGCGACGGAGACCTGTTCACCGCGATCCGGCCACTGCTCTCCGACAAGATCGCCGCGACCACCCTCCGCGCCCGCGCCGGCGCCGAGCGGGTCTTCGGCCGTGAGGGGCGGCCCACCGCGCTCGACCGGCCGTGCCCGTACTGCCGGGGGCCGCTCACCGCGTTCACCCGGGCGGCTCCTGTCATGGTGAGGAGGACCGGAAGGTCGTCACGGTGTCCGTGGCCGCCGTCGTACCCGGACATGCCGACGGCACGGCAGCCGTGGCCGTCCCGTCCGGGTACGACGGCGGCCACGGTTGGACGGTGGGCCGGATGTCGGGGTGGGCGAGCACGCGAAGGGCCCCGGCGCTTTCGCGCCGGGGCCCTGACGAGAGGGGTGCGCCGATCCGGAACGGCACACCGCAGGCTGGGTTTCGGCGGTCCGCCGTCCCTCTCTAGACGAGCGTCATCGCGTAGATCTCGACGCGGGAGTCGTCCGGCAGCGAGACCGAACGGACCGTCCTGCCCCCGTCGAGCTCGGCGGCCGTACCGAAGAGCCGCACGGACGGCCCGTCGACACCGCTGCCCCGCTTGATGCGGTGCGGCATGTCGAGGACGACCGTGCCGCCGTCCGGCGCGGAGCCCGCCCAGTCGCCGAACGTCACCGACGTCTCCGTGCTGCTGCCGTCCGTGTAGTGCACGGTCAGTGGGGTGGTCACAGGACCGTTGTGCGCCGATCCGACCAGCCGCAGCGCACTGTGCTGTCCGGCGGGCAGCAGGAGGGCCTGCCCGCTCGCTTCCATGAAGTTGTTCGCCGTGCCGGTGGGGTCCGGCGCGTGGTACGTCACCCCGCCCCACGTGACCGGCCCCGCCTTGGGCAGCAGGTCGCCGTCATAGCTCCAGCCGTGCCCGTCGAAGTCGCCCTCGTCGGATTTCGCCACCGTAGCCGTGCCGTCGTGGTCGAGGTCCGCGCGCAGGTCCACTGCGCACTGCCCGTTCACCTCACTCGCGCAGGTCGTGGCGGCTCCCACCGCGACGGTGGCCTTGCGGGTGACCGAGTTCGCCCCTCGGCCCGCGACCTTCACCTCCACGGGGTAGGACCCGGCCGCGACGCCCGGCGGCACGGTGATGTCGAGCGACACCTTCTTCTGCACCGGAAGATGACCGGAATCGATCACCAGGGGCGAACGCTGTGCCGTCGTGGCCTTCCAGCCACTGGGCACCTTCGCCGTGACCGACACGTTCAGCTTGCCGGGTGCCTGCCCGAGGACGTCCAGCGTGAACGTCGCGATCTGTGCGGCGTCACCCGTGGGGACGACCGCCGAGGTGGGACGCAGCGACGCGTCGACGTGCTTGCGGCTGTCGGGGGACGCCTGGTTGACGGAGGGCGGCTGGGCGCCCTTGCCCGTGCCCCAGGAGGAGGGGGAGGTCCCGAGCCGGTGGGCAAGGGTTCCGCCGTGCGCGAGCTTGTTCCAGCTCAGCCAGGTCTGGGGTACGTCCCGGCCGTTCAGGGCCACGCTCTGCACGTACCGCTTCGTGTCGCTCGCTCCGGGGGCCTGGATCGTGAGCGTGCCGCCTTGGCCCTTGGTGCCGGACGCCTTGGGGTAGCCGCCGATCCGGACGGTCGCCGAGTCGAACTGCGGGCTGGACACGGCCAGGAAGTCGCCGCCGCTCATCGTCGGGTAGAGGCCGAGGGAGGAGAAGACGTACCAGGCCGACATGGTGCCCAGGTCGTCGTTGCCCGTCATCCCGTCCGGCCCGTCGGTGAACAGCGTCATCGCCGCACGCACCACGGTCGCGGTCTTCGCCGGTGCGCCGACCCAGTTGTACATGTACGGGGCGTGCAGGTCCGGCTCGTTGTTCGGGTTGTACGTCGGCTTGCCGTAGTAGTCGTACGGCTGCGAGATCCAGTCGTTCCGAGCGGTGCCCGCCGGGTCGGTGAGCAGCTTGTCGTGGACGAAGAAGGAGTCGAGCCGCTTCTCGGTGGCGCTCCGGCCGCCCATCAGGCTGACGAGACCAGCCGGGTCCTGCGGTACCAGCCACTGGTACTGGTACGCGCCGCCCTCGTGGAACTGGTGCGCCGCCTCGACCGGGTCGTACGGCGTGAGCCAGGTGCCGTCGGCCGTCCGCGGCCGGAACTGCTGGATCGAGGAGTCCCACAGGTTCCGGTACCACTGCCCGCGCGCGGCGAACATCCGGGCGTCCGACGTGTGTCCCAGCCGGTCGGCCATCAGCGCGAGCGACGCATCGGCGGCGGAGTACTCCATCGTCGCCGACGCCGGGTGCTTGCAGTCGTTGTCGCCGCCCTTGTCCGCGCAGTCCTTGCCGAGCTCGAGTCCTGACGGGATGTAGCCGCGCTCGGTGTAGTGGTCCGATCCCGAGCGTCCGTTGTACGGCGAGTCGGCGGGCGGGGTGCTGGTCGCGTTCTTCTTCAGCAACGCGTAGGTCTCCGCCTCGTGTCCGGCGAGCAGACCCTTCGACCAGGCCTCCACGAGGAAGGGGGTGACCGGGTCACCGGTCATGATGTTGGTCTCGCTGTTGGCGAGTGCCCAGCGGGGCAGCCAGCCGCCGTCCCGGCCGGCCGCGACGACCGACAGCGCGACGTCCCGGGCGACCTTCGGCTCCAGCATCTGCAGAAGCTGGTTCTGCGGCCGGTAGGTGTCCCAGAGCGAGAAGTTCTGGTACGGCGTGTAGTCCTTCGCCGTGTGCGTCTTGTTGTCGAACCCCTGGTACCTGCCGTCGACGTCACCGGCGAGGTTCGGGTGCAACTGGCTGTGGTAGAGCGCGGTGTAGAAGGCCTTCTGCCGGTCCGCCGCGCCTCCGCCGACCCGGACGGAATCCAGCTGCTTCTTCCAGGTGTCCTGCAGCGCCTTGCGCGTGCCGTCGAAGTCGAAGGACTCCTCGGTCTCCGCGGCGAGGTTCTTACGGGCGCCCTCCACACCGGTGTAGGACAGCCCCACCTTGAGGACGGCGTCCCGGTCGGTGGTCGCGTCGAAGGTCACCCAGGCGCCCTTACGGCCGCCTCCCTGCGCGTCGCGGGTGCCGGGCTCGGGGTCTGCGCCGTCCCACGTGCCGTAGGCCTTGAAGGGCCGGTCGAAGGTGGCGCTGAAGTACACCGTGTGCTCGTCGTGCCCGGCGCAGAAGCCCCCGGCGTGCACCCGGCCCTCCACGGTGCGGTCACCGACGACGTGCACCTCGGAGTCCAGCACGGACTGGTTGGCCTTGCCGGTGTTGAACAGGACGTTGGCCGAACCGGTGGAGGGGAAGGTGTAGCGCTGCCACCCGGTGCGCTCGGTGGCGGTGAGTTCCGCGTCGACGTCGTACTTCTTCAGCCCCACCCGGTAATAACCGGGACCGGCCTGCTCGTCGTCGTGGCTGTACGGGGAGCGGTAGGCGTTCGGGTCCACGGAGTCGACCGCGCCCGTGGTCGGCATGATGGGCAGCTCGCCCATGACGCCGCAGCCGACGCCGGACAGGTGCGTCTGGCTGAATCCGTAGATCGAGTCCTGCTTGTAGTCGTAGCCGCCCTGGCCGCCGGTGTCCGGACTGACCTGGACCATGCCGAACGGCGCGCTCGCCCCGGGGAAGGTGTTGCCGAAGTTCTGGGTTCCGACGAACGGATTGACCAGATCGATCGGTTCCGCGTCCGAGGCGGCGGCGGGCTGGGCGATACCGACCACTCCCCCACTCACGAGCACGGCGGCCATCAGACCGGCTGTCATACCGGAAGCACGGGGACGGAACGGTCTGAAAGCAAACCGCATGGGGTATTTCCCTTCGAGTCCTGACACACTGACAACGTTGTCACTCTGTTCGATGGCACCGTAACCCCCGATCGGCCCGGATGTCACCGGTTGAGCGGGGGCAACTTGCGCACATAGTTTGCGTCGGATCGTGGACCCGGTCTCACCCGCTGACCACACCGCTCAGGAGGGCTGGAGTACGACCATCGGCCCGAAGTCGTCAGTACATGCGCCGAGCGATGTGAACTGGCACCCCGTCATGCAGGTGTCCGACTACGCCGGGCCCGGCAGGCCCTGGTCGTCCGGCGACAGGTTTCCTAGCCGGACCGTTCGTGACGAGTGGAAGACTGCCGGACCCGAACCGCCTGGATCAGGACCGCCTTGTGGTCACGTGGACCTACTCCAGGATGTCGTCGTTGGATGCGAAGGAGTGCTCGTCAGCGGGAAGCTGCGGGAAGTATTCGGTTTCCGTCTGCCCGGTGAGGACTGCCGACAAGAAGGTCGAGCACTGGGTGTCGTGGTGTTCCCGAAGCGGCCCGCGGCCTTCGTTGAACATCACTGTCCACTCGTCGGGCTTCTGTTCGGGTTCGGCAAGCCAGTACAGGTAGGCACCGCTGCCCTCGATGGAGGCCCAGGGGATCACCCGGACACCACTGGTTCGAATCTGGTCGGGGACGGGCCCGGTCTCCCAGAGGGCGGCGAGGACCTCGGCGCGTTCCGCGGCCGCGGCGAGGAGGTTGTAGTCCTCGTCGGGACATGCGGGGTCGAGGAGCCGGACGGACTCGTCGAAGAGACCCTCCATACGTTTCGACGAGTTGTCGGTAATCGGTGGGCACGGGTGTCCCGAGCTCCTGCTCGACTGCCTGCCAGTCACGTGGGTGGCGAGGCTGGGACGAGGGGATCAGTTCGACGAGGCGCTCCACCGCTGGGTGCATGTCCGGGCTTCTTCCGCTGTTGGCCTGGATCCGTTTGGGGACGTGCAGGATAGTGACGAGGTTGGTGGTGCCACCGCCTTCGTAAGGGGTGAAGCTGAAACCCTTGTTGCCTCTGGCTACGATGGTGAGACGTCCCGGACCCTGGAAACCCCTCTCACCGAGGGCGAGTCCGGCACCTAACGGTCCACCCTCACCCCGCCTCCGGCCAGGGCCCCGCCACGGGTGACCTGCTCCTGGGTGGCCGCACCTGCGGTCACCCAGGCGTGCCCCTCGCTCATCCAAGGAACCAACGCACGTGGTACGCCTCAACCAGTCCAGCAACCCTCGTTCGGTCGTCGTCCAGACCTCGGGCACGGACTGGGGCGCCCGTGCCGCAGTGCAGCGGCGGAACAGCGGCGCCGAGTCCCCCATACCCAAGCGGCAGCCCGCGAAGATCAAGGCGTTGCAGCAGACCATCGGGGTGGCCGGCTCGGCCATCAAAAGGAAGCGCTGGCACGAGGCGCGCTACGCGCTCAGCCGGGCTCGGGCGCTCACCAACGCCCTCCCCACCAACGTGGCCGTCCAGGAACGCGAGAAGCTCTCGGCGCCCCGCAAGAAGTACGCGGCGCGCAACACACCGGCCGCGAAGAACGCCAGGCAGGCGAAGGCGGCGCCGACCAAGCGTGCGGGCGGGAAGAACCCCGCCCCGAAGAAGTCCACGGCGAAGAAGGCAGCGCAGAATCATAAGCCCGGGCCCGTCCGCGATCTCGGTGACCGTTTCATCGACCGTGCGGCCCTCGGTTACGCCCCCACGGGCAAGACAAAAGGACCCTGAGCACGGCGAAGGCGTGCCGCCTGCCGCTCCCGCAGTCGGCACGCCCTCAAGTTGCTCAGCACTCCGACGCGAACCGCACGAACCGTCCCCAGCCTTCGCGGTCCATCGCGAGGGCTGGACGGGTCACGTCCTTGGAGTCCCGTACGTGGATGGCCTGCTCGGTGACGGCGACCTCTACGCAGTCGTCGCCCGAGCTACCGCTGTAGCTCGACTTGAACCAGGCGAGTTCCGTCATGCCCATGTCTCTCCTCGCAGTCGCTCCAGCAAGGCCCGGGAGTCTTTGGGGTGCAGGGCCTGCGACCGCAGTGTGTCATAGCGCTGCTGGAGGACTCTCACCTCTTTCGAGTCACCAATCAGCCGCCCGCTTTCCTGGCCCTCGGAGTACGCGAGTCGACGCCCTTCCAGGGTCTCCAGCAGACGCAAGGGCCCATCCATGCACGAGTGGTACTCGGCTTCCAAGGGCATGATCTGCAACGCCACATTGCGAGGCAACGTGCGCTCCAGAACGTAGCTCAGCTGCTCCCGCCAAACCTCGGCCCCGCCCAGCCTGCGTCGCAGGACCGCTTCCTCAATGATGAAGTGGAACGGAACTGTCGGACGCTCGGACAGCATTCGCTGCCGCTCCATCCTCGCCGCGACCTGAGCCTCCAACTGCTCATCCGTCAGCAGCGGAATCCGGTTCTCGAAGAGTGCCCGCGCATAGCCCTCCGACTGCAACAACCCCGGCACCAGCCGGCACTCGTACGTGGACAGGCTCACCGCTTCCCGCTCCAGCCGTGCCCACCGCCGGAACCACGCCGCGAGTCCGGCCTCGCCCCGGGTGAGATGCCGGGCGGCCTTCCGCAGCGCCCCCGTGTTCCCGGTCGCCTCCTCCGCATGCTCCACGAACACCTCGTCCGCCATCCGGCGCCCCAACTCCACCGACTCCACCGTGTGTTTGGAGTACCGGACCCGCTCGCCGAACTCGGTCCGGCTGAGGCCGGCGTGTTCACGTAGCGCCTGGACCACCGCGCCGAACGTCCGCATGCTGTCCGACGGATGAGGCTCCCGCTCCCAGTCCCCCACCGAAACCCCCTGAGCGCCACCGCACCCGGCCGCCTCCCCCACACCGCTGTCCATCCGCGCCTGCCTCTCGCAGCACCGCACCGCGACGGCTCCTGACACCGCCCCGGGCTCACCACTCAGCGTGACGGGCCGGGCATCGTACCGTCCACTCTTCGTGCCCGTACGCTGACTCCGCGTACGGGGTGCGGCTCTCGCCCCCCAGGCGCTTCCGGCCGTCACTCTTGCGCGTGAACCACGCGCTGTCCCACCTCGGCCGACCCCCACCCGCACCTTCTCCCAGCTCCTGTCGTCCACGCGGCGCGGCGCACGGCTGGCCAGACTGCTCGCCGTGACCGAGCTGCGCACCTGGGGCGCCCCGCACGACCTCACGGAGCGCGCCGAACTCGTGGTCGCGGAGCTCGCCGCCAAGGCCGTCCTCCACGGCCTCGTACCGGGTCACTGCTTCCGGCTCACGCTCGCCTTCGACCCGGCGGCCGGACGTCTCCGCATCGAGGTCACCGACGCCCGCGGGGATGTGTACCCGCAGCCCTGCACGGCGGACACCGCACCCGAGGGGCTGCGCACCGGCGGACGAGGCCTGCTGCTCGTCGCCACCCTCGCCGACCACTGGACTACCGCCCCCCGCCCACCCGGCGGCAAGACCGTCCGCGCCGAGCTCCTCGACACCCGGACGGGCGTGTGAGCACGCTGCCGGGAAAGGGGTACAGACCCGTCAGGCGTTCCCGTCGTAATGGCGTGCCCCTGACAAGCACCCACTTGGGAGTGTCGGGCGCGGCGGCTCCGGACACAAGAGGCGGTGACCGGTCCGCCAACGGCCCTCCACGACTCCGGATACGGTCTTGAGGCGTCAAGTCGTTGCGATGCGCGTCGATTCCGGTCACCTCGAGGACGCTTCCCCGCAGGTTCGTGCGCAGCACCTCGAAGAGAGCGGATGGCGACAGCCGTCACGGAGCAGCCGCCGCCCCGCCGGGTCCAGGCCCCGGACCTGGCGGGGCGGAGAGCGTCAAACGCCGGGTATGCCCCGGGCAGCGAATGCCTGGCGGACCGCGTCGGCCTCATGGGCCCCGTACATGTCCTGGGCGGTAGCGATCGTCTTCAGCGCCGCGTCCTCGAAGCTGGTGTCCGGCGCGAAGCCGAACTGGGCGTTGACGATGATCCGGTCCGCGGTGCGCGCCCCCAGTGCCGTGCGGATGTCGAAGAGGGCGCGGGACCAGATCTCCCCGTCCGCGTGTACCTCACCCACCTTGTCCGCGTAGGTCTTGTCACCATCCACCCTGCGCAGACAGTGCGGCAGACTCGACGTGTAGCTGACGGAGTCCCAGTCGCCGACGCAGGCGAGATCGGTGTCGCGAGGCCAGCCGTACTTCGCGTCGGCGTGGTCGCCCACGGAGACTGCCAGGTAGTCACCGAACGCCTCCCCGATGGAGCCGGCCTCCTCGGACGTGCCGAAGCCGGGGACTTGGGCGTTGTGCACGGCGTGACCGTACTCGTGGACGATGACCTCGGCGTCCTCGGCGTCGTCCACACCGCCCTTGCCGAAGCGGATCTCGGCCTTCTTGTCGGTGAAGAAGGAGTTGTCCGCGCCCCACTGGTTGATGCGTACCGGCTGCTGCCGCGCGTTGGCGGCGGGCAGTTCGCTGCCGAAACCGAGGCTCTGCAGGTACTCCTGCGACTCGTTGACCCAGAAGTAGGCCATGACCTGCTCGAACTGGTCGCTGTGGCGGTCGTAGACGTACGCACCGTCGATCGGGCGCGCCGCTGAGCCGGTCTCCGACCGGACCGTCACCCAGGCGCCGCTGAGGGAGCCGCTGCCGTCGAGGTTGCGCAGCGCCGCAGTGGCGTAGGCCGACGCCGGCACGGCGGTGGCCGCGTCCTTGTCGTCGGTCAGGCCCTGGTCACCGGTAGCCTGAACCGGGTTGACCATGAAGACCCGGGCCGAGGGGTCCTGTGCGGCCGAGGCGGGAATCTGCGGTCCGAGAACGGCGGCCGCCGCCAGGACGCCGATCGAGGCCCTGAACAGCCGGCGGTTGATGGGATGGGGCATCGTTCCTCCAGAACCCGGGGGGAGTGGCGTCGCGCCGCGGCAGTCTCCCCCATCACATCCTGTTTGACCAGTGCGTGCCGGTGGGCCTTCGCCCGACGCTCGCGGGGCCGGTCCGCAGGGGGAAGCAGTCACCACGTCGGCGCGCCGCCTCAGTTCACCGTCCTCTCCGGCGCTTGGTCGATGCCCCTGACGGGGACCGCCTCAGTCGGACTTATCCGAAACCGGACAGTTGTCATCGAAGGTTGGTGACCGCTAGGTTTTCTCACCGAAGGGTTTAGTGATCGTTTACGGTTGTCTGCCCGCGAAGATGGTGGGGGAACCGGTACGCGCGTACGGCGATCCCCTGCTCAGCGCCCGTGATGGGAGACTCTGATGGGCTCGTTCGATGTGCCGTTGGATGACGAACGCACCCAGCTCGATGCGTTCGTCACGGAGTATCGGAGCGCCCTCGAGGTAACCCTCGACGGTCTCACCGAGGAGCAGGCCCGCCGCCGGCTCGTCCCGTCGGCGACAACATTGCTCGGACTGCTCAAGCACGTCACGTGGATGCAGCGGGTGTGGTTCGAGGAGTGCGTCGGCGGCACGTCCCGTCGAGAGCTCGGCTTGGTTCAGAGCCCGGACGAGTCCTTCCGGCTCGCCGACGACGACACCGTCGCCTCCGTCACGGCGGCCCACCGGGAGGCCTGCGCGACGGCCCGGGCGGTGGTCGCCGACCTGCCACTGGACACCGTCGTGACCGGCCACCGTGCCGGCCCACGCACGCTGCGCTGGGTGTACTTGCAGGTCCTCCGCGAGCTGGCCCACCACTGCGGGCACGCCGACATCCTGCGCGAGCAGCTACTGGCCGGCGACTGACTCCGCTGACAGCCCAGCGGGCCCCGGCAGGACGAGGTCCGGCCTTGTTCACGCGTTCCAGGAACGTCTGTTGCTCAGCGCGGGGATCGCCCGGTTCCCCGCGAGAGTGATGTCTTTGAGTTTCGGTTCTGGCCCGATTTCTGTAAAGCATCCACGCTCCGTGACCATTGGCCGCGACCGGCTGGGCCCGGTCCTCCGGCGGCAGACTCCACGGCCGGCCCTTGCGGACCGGCGTCCGCACCCTGGCCCGATTGACCCTCATCGGGTACGAAGCCATCATGACCCCACCCGCAGCCCTGGCTGCATAACCCCGATGACCTGCCCCACGTCCTGGCAGTCCCTTCTTTGCACGTCCACCTGGGCAGGGTGGCTCCTCGCCCTTGTGGCTGCCCGCACTCCCTGGCCGGTCCTGACGTGGGTCCCCGAGCGCGTCCAACTCGGTCAGAAGACGCCGCCGTACTGGGACTCCGCGAGAGCGGCGGCGCGCTGGTCGCGGAAGTTCGTCACATAGGCGTCGTGCATCTCGGGACCGGCGTACTTCAAGAGTGTCTCGTCGTTGGCGGTGAGCGCCAGGCCGGTGTAGGTGTGACTGCCCGTGAAGACCAGCTTCTGATCCCTCACGCCCTTGTACGAACCCTCGATCAGCAGGTACTTGGTGTGGGTGGTCGTACCGGTGAACCGAGCCCAGTGGCCCACGTCGCCTGCGAGCGACTCGAGGCGGTGGTTCGTCATCCGGGCGGGCCCTGCACGCCATGATCAACAGGCCGCACCAAGACCGCACATCGGCGCCAGAGCCGGGGGAGCGTGAGTACACGATGGGGCCGCGCACGACGGCCCCTGGCACTTGGTGCGGCCGGACAAGACCCGTACGGTCAGGCCTTGCCGACGCCACCCGAGAACGACAACCTGACCTGACGGTTGGTGTTGCTCCTGTCCGTGTCCACCGAACTCCGCTGAGGCGACCCAGGCTGTTCCGCCGCTGCGCACACCGGGCCCGTCTTCCAGGGCCCTCCTTCTCGGGATGGCAGGGTGTCACGCAGGATTACGCCTCGCCCGGATCCCGCAGGCCGGGCCTGACCGTACGAACTGGTGTCGGCGAACTCACTCCTTCTGGTAGCGGTCGTCTCCTCACCGTCGCGCCTCTCCCGCTACGTGGTTACGTAGGAGCACTCATTGAGCCGAGTCCGGGGATCGACGGACCGCACGAGACAGGTGACGGACATGCGAACCGAGGCCACCAAGAGGGTCGAGCTGATCTTCTCCCTCTTCGACGCCAACGGCAACGGGGTCCTCGACTCCGGCGACTTCGACCTCATGACGGGACGTGTTCTGGAAGCGGCGGTCGCATCGGACGACGGCGCCAAGGAGGCCATCCGGGCCGCGTTCCGCCGTTACTGGACCACGCTGGCCACGGAGCTGGACGCCAACGGCGACGGTGTGATCTCCGTCGACGAGTTCCGTCCGTTCGTGCTCGATCCCGAGCGATTCGGTCCCACGATCACCGAGTTCGCCGAGGCACTCGCCGTACTCGGCGACCCTGACGGGGACGGCCTGATCGAGCGCCCTCTCTTCGTATCGCTGATGACGGCGATCGGCTTCGCGGAGGCGAACATCCACGCGCTGTTCGACGCCTTCGGCCCGGACGCCGAGGACCGCATCACCGTGACCACGTGGGCCAGGGGCATCGTGGACTACTACGCCCCGGATCTGGGCGGGATTCCGGCTGACCAGCTGGTGACTGTCCGGGCCGTCTGACACGGCCCGGACCTGAGCGTTCCGGGGCGGCGAGAGCCGTCCCGGGACGCCGCCGGTCAGCACGCCCCGGGCCCCACGTGCGCGGGCGTCGGCCCCCGTGCGGTCACGGCGGTGCACGGCCCGTGCGGACGTCGTCGTGAGCGGACGTCAGGGCTGGGGCTTGTGCGCGAAGACCCACCGGTTCCCCTGCAGCGCGTCGTTCGGCTCGGGAAGGGGACCACGTCCCAGCAGGCGGGTGAATTCGAAGGGCGTGTGCATCGAGGTGGACCAACCCTTGGCCGCCAGATCGCCCGCGGAGTCGGGGCGCGGCCCCCTGTCGAAGAGGTCGAGCAGATCGATGCCGATGTGTTCCCGCGTCGCCGTGTAGATCGGGCTGTCGCGGTACGCCAGCAGGTCCTTCTCCAGCTTGGCCTCGAATGCGAGGGCGCTGCCCCCGGTGGTGAGCCGGTCCACCGTGTCGATGAGGTACGTCTCGGCGGGGCCGGGCAGGTAGAAGAGCAGGCCCTCTGCCAGCCAGACGCTCGGGGCGGCCGGGTCGAAGCCGACAGAGGTCAGCGCGGTGACCCAGTCGGCGCGCAGGTCGACCGGTACCGGGACCCGCTTCGTCTTCGGGGCGGCCGACAGGCCCGTGAGCACCTGTTGCTTGAAGGCCAGCACACCCTCCCTGTCGATCTCGAAGACGACGCAGTCGGCCGGCAGGTCCAGCCGGAAGGCGCGCGTGTCCAATCCCGCCCCGAGCAGGACCACTTGGCGGACTCCCGTACCGACCGACCGGTGGAGGAACTCGTCGAGGACTCTGGTCCGCAGACCGAAGTAGCGGGCGAACCTCCCCCACAACGGGTTGTCGTCCCCGTCCGGGACCTGTTGGATGCTCAGCGGCCAGTCCGTGCACGCGGGGGCAGCGCGCACGAAGTGCTCCGCGTAGACGTCCCGGGCCAGGCTGTCGTGGCGGTGGGTCTCGATCGCGCGCGCGGCGGCGACCAGGAGGGCGGTCAGTCCCACGCCCGCGTCCACGCCTTCCACGCCCTCCGCGCCGGTCCGCCGCGTCGCCGTCGTGATCGTCTCCCCTTCTGTGGGAGCGAAGAACATGGAAGGGTCGCCGGTGGGATGGCGGGGGTCTCCGGTGGTGGACGTTTCACTCATCGGTCTCTTCCTTCCGGCAGCAGGACGGGCTTGATCACGCGTCCGGCGTCACAGTCGCGTTCGGCCTTGTTGATGTCGGCCAAGGGGTAGGTGCGGATCAGTTGGTCGAAGGGGAAGCGTCCGGCCTGCCACAGACCGATCAGCCGGGGTATCAGTAGTCCGGGTACGGCGTCCCCCTCGCAGATGTGCCGGATGCTGCGGCCCCCGTCGAGCGTGCCGGGTTCGAGCGGCAGTGCGGTGTGAAGGCGTGCCACGAGGCCCAGGGTGCCGGTGGGGCGCAGCGCGCGGAGCGCGTCGTTGATGAGCGGGGCGGAGGCCGTGGTGTCCAACGCGTACTGCGCGCCGCCGCCGGTGTGCCGTCGGATGCGCTCGGCCAGTCCGGCCGTCACGGCGGGCAGCGGGAGCGCGCCGAACCGCTCGGCCAGGTCCAGACGCCCCGGATGCCGGTCGACGGCCACGGTCCGTACGCCGGCGGCGGTGGCCGCCATCACCGCGGCCAGCCCCACCGCTCCCGCGCCGAGTACGACGAGGGTGTCACCGGGACCGGCCCGGAAGGTGTTCAGCACGGCTCCGGCGCCGGTGAGGGCGCCGCAGCCGAGCGGACCGAGCAGTTCGAGCGGCAGGGCAGGGTCGACCCGAACGGCGTTGCGCGCCGGGACGAGGGCGTATTCGGCGAAGGAGGACTGGCCGAACCACCGGAAAGCCAGCGCTCCTCCGGCGGCGTCGGTGAGCCGGGAGGCGTCCTCCTCGCGTCCCCCGAAGAGGTTGAGTGAGGCGAAGGAGTCGCAGTAGGCGGGGGCGGCGCCGCGGCAGTTCCGGCAGTCTCCGCAGGAATCGAAGCTCAGCACGACGTGGTCACCGACGCCGACCGCGCTGTCCGGGCCATCGCCCGACGCCACCACGATCCCGGCCCCCTCGTGGCCGAGGACCGCCGGCAGCGGGGTGCGGCCGGCTGATCGCCGGACCGCGAGATCGGTCCGGCACATTCCGCATCCCGCGATCTCGACAAGGATCTCACCGGTGGCCGGACCGGTGCTCAGGGCGACTTCCTCTATCGCGAACGGGGTCTCGTACGAGCGCAGCACCGCGGCTCGGAACCTCATCGCTCTTCCTCCTGCGGCCGGTGCACGACGAACGGACGGAGGTTGGCGTAGAGACCCCACGGTCCACCCGCGACACCGACCCCGCTGTCCTTGACGCCTGCGAAGGGCTGGGCGAGGGAGAGTTCGGCGTGGTGGTTGATCCAGGCCGTGCCGCATTCGAGCCGGTCGGCTGTCGCCGCCGCCCGGTCGAGGTCGGTGCCCCATACGGAGCCGCCCAGCCCGAAGCCGGTGCCGTTGGCCGCTTCGACGGCTTCGTCGAGATTTCGGTACGGCAGCACCGGCAGGACCGGTCCGAACTGTTCCTCGGTCACCACCGGATCGTCGGGAGGGACGTCCGTGAGGATCGTGGGAGCGAAGAAGTAGCCCGGTCCGTTGAGCCGGTGACCGCCGGTCGCCGCCCGGGCTCCGGCCGCCAGGGCCCGTTGCGTGACCCGCTCGACCCGGGCCAGCTGGGGGGCGTTGTTGACCGGCCCGAGCCGGGTGTCCGGGTGCAGGCCGGGTCCGACGACGACGGACTTCGCGCGGTGTGCGAGGGCCTCGACCACCTCGGCGTGGAGCCGGGCCGGTGCGTAGACGCGTTTGACCGCCATGCAGACCTGCCCGCAGTTGCGGAAGGCGGCCCAGAACAGCCGGTCCGCGATCCGGTCCACATCGACGTCGTCCAGGAGGACGGCCGCGTCGTTGCCGCCCAGTTCCAGGGTGACCCGGGCGAGGGAGGCCGCCGCCGCTGCGGCGACGGCCCGCCCGGTCGGCACCGAGCCGGTGAAGGTGACGTGGCGGATACCCGGGTGGGAGACGAGGTGGGCGCCGAGGGGTTCCCGGCCGGTGATGACGGTCAAGACATCCTCGGGCAGGGCTGTGGCGAGGACGGCACCGAGCAGCCGGGTGGCGAGGGGGGTGTACGGGGAAGGTTTGAGGACCACGGTGTTGCCGGCCGCGAGTGCGGGCGCGAACTTCGCCGACGCCAGCTGGAGGGGGAAGTTCCACGGCACGACCGCGGCAACCGGTCCGAGAGGACGCCAGCGGATCTCGCTGTGTACGGGTCGCCCGTCGTCGATCCGGCGGGTGCGGGGAGCCAGATCGGCGAAGTACCGCAGCCGGGCCGCAGTACGGGCGACCTCGGCGTACGACTCGGCCAGGGGCTTGCCCTGTTCCCGGGTGAGCAACGGCGCGAGGTCGTCTCCGGCAGCCTCCACGGCGTCGGCGGCGGCGTTCAGCCCAGTAGTGCGGGCGGCCGGGTCGGCGCACCATCCGGTCCAGGCGCGCCGGGCCCGGTCGATCGCGTCGTCCAGTTCGTCCGGCTGCTGGTCGGGGGTCTCGTCGAAGGTCTCCCCGGTGGCCGGGTCGATGACAGTGAGGCATGGGGCGCGGTGTCGGTGTCCGGGGGCACGGCCGGCATCCGGTGTCGGCATCCCGGTCGTCAGTTCAGGGCCGGGACGTCGGCGGCGTACTCCCGGGCCTGCCGGTCCATCTCCGCCCGGAAGGCGGCCACCAGGTGCGGCTGGATCCGTCCGGCATTGCGGTCACCGCCCGAGCAGACCGCTCCCCGCACGCCCACGATGTCCGTGCCGATACGGGTCAGCGGACCGACGTCGGCCTGCTTGACGCTGCCCGCAAGGGCGGCGAGCAGACCGGAGGCGTGGGCGCGGCGGACGAAATCAGCGCAGACTTCCGGCGGAACGTGGTCGAACAGCCGCGTCCCGTCTTTGATCGCGGTGTCCAGCATCGCCGCGTCGGCACCTGCGCGGGCTGCGATGTCGGGCAGGGCGAGCGGATTGACGCAGCCGACGCGGTGGGCGTCGGCGTAGCCCGAGGCGACGACGAGCGCGTCCGGGCGGTGGTCCTTCACCGCCCGGACAACCGCCTGCATGACCTCGACGCCCTGCTCGGGAGTCGTGCATCCGTACAGGCCCACCTTGATGTACGTGGCACCGGAGACGGCCGCGCCGAGCGCGGCCTGCGCCACGCTGCCCGGCTTGTACGGCACGTCGCCCACGGTGGCGGACACCGGTTTGTCGGCCGGTACCGCGTCGCGTATCTCCCGGATGACCCAGGGGAAGTTGGCGCCGAGAGAGCCCTCATCGGGCTTCTTGACGTCGACGATGTCGAGGTGCTCCGCCGCCTTCGCGCAGGCGAGCGCTTCCTCGACGCCGTCCGGGGAGATGAGAAGCAACACCGTGAACTCCTTCCGCCGCGAGTCCGCCCGGCCGGGGCACGGGGAACCGCGGATCATCTGGTTCATGCGCGGTGTGCTCATCATTTCCATTGCTCGCGCGCACCGGTAGGGCGTGCGGAGTCCCCGGGCGGCGCGTGTGCGCACGCGTATGACTCCGTGCGCACCGGCGCGAAACAGAGCCTGGTGAGCCGTGCTGGAACCGACCGCACTCATGGGTGCGCCCCTGCGCGCTCAAGCGCTCCGTAGGACGTTCTTCCGCTGACGTTCAGGGGACGACGTCGCCAGCTTCACGGGCGACAGTCGCCTCACTCCGAGCAGGCATGTGCCGCATCCGTCATAGGGACGCCCGGTCGCACGTAGGTCCGAACCGCGCAAGTCTCTCCATTCGCCCACACATGGTAGGGAGAATCGACACCTCGCCCCTGGGAGCGGGAGCGATCGTGGTCAGCCCAGGAAGCTCAGACGGACGTGACGGTTCGCATTGTCGCGATTTGTGTCCACCAGGCACACCGACTGCCACGTCCCGAGTTCGAGTCGCCCCCCGATCACCGGCAACGTGGCATGCGGGGGTACGAGGGCGGGCAGCACGTGGTCGCGGCCGTGGCCCGGGGTGCCGTGGCGGTGGCGCCAGCGGTCGTCGGCGGGGAGCAGGGTCTGCAGGGTGGCGAGGAGGTCGTCGTCGCTGCCGGCTCCGGTCTCCAGCACGGCGATGCCGGCCGTGGCGTGGGGCACGAAGACGTTGAGCAGGCCGTCCCGGCCGTGGGCCGCGTCCGTGAGGAAGCGTTCGCAGTCGGCCGTCAGGTCGGTGACCGTCTCGGTCCGTCCCGTGGTGATGTCCAGGATGTGGGTGGCGAAGGAATCGGGCATGGCACCATTCTGACGCCGGTGGGACGGTCGACGCCGACGGGACGCGGCGCCGGGAAGATCCAGGACCCACCCAGAGTTGGTAGAAGCGTGAACGATTCTGGGGTGCGCGATCTGGATGTGGCCGTGATCGGTGCGGGCCAGGCGGGCCTGTCCGCCGCCTACCACCTACGGCGCGCCGGTCTCGCGCCGGACCGGGACTTCGTCGTGTTCGACCACGCCCCCGGGCCGGGGGGAGCCTGGCAGTTCCGCTGGCCCTCGCTGACGTACGGCAAGGTGCACGGCATGCACTCCCTGCCCGGCATGGAGCTCACGGGTGCCGACGACGACCGCCCGTCCTCCGAGGTGATCGGCGCCTACTTCGACGCGTACGAGAGCCGCTTCGGCCTGCGGGTGCACCGGCCGGTCGAGGTGAGCGCCGTACGCGGGGGTGAGGACGGCCGGCTGCTCGTCGAGACGTCCGAAGGCGGGTACGCGACGCGAACGCTGATCAACGCGACGGGCACCTGGGACCGGCCGTTCTGGCCACGTTACCCGGGCCAGGAGACGTTCCGCGGGCGGCAGTTGCACACCGCCGACTACCCGGGCCCGGCGGAGTTCGCCGGGCTGCGGGTGATCGTCGTCGGCGGTGGCGCCTCCGGTACCCAGCACCTGATGGAGATCGCCGAGGTGGCAGCGGCCACGCACTGGGTGACGCGGCGGCCCCCCGTGTTCCGCGAAGGGCCCTTCGGCGAGATGGAAGGGCGGGCGGCCGTGGCCATGGTGGAGGAACGCGTGCGGCGCGGTCTCCCCCCGCAGAGCGTGGTGAGTGTGACCGGGCTGCCGCTGAACGACGCCATCCGGCGCGCACGCGCGGAGGGCGTACTCGAGCGGCTCGCCATGTTCGACCGGATCACGCCCAGCGGCGTGGCCTGGGCCGACGGCCGTACCGTCGAGGCCGATGTGATCCTGTGGGCCACCGGCTTCCGGGCCGCCGTCGATCATCTGGCTCCGTTGCGGCTGCGGGAGCCGGGCGGGGGCATACGGGTCGAGGACACCCAGGCCGTGCGGGACCCCCGCGTCCATCTGGTCGGCTACGGCCCCTCCGCCAGCACGATCGGCGCCAACCGGGCCGGGCGGGCGGCGGTCCGCTCGATCACGCGGCTACTGGACCGTGTCCCGGCCTGACGTCGACGTACATCCGAACGGCCTGAGGCTCGGGGTCGAGGTTGGAACAGACGCACACGGGATCATGGGTTCACGCGAACGGTGATCGTTCTGCATTTCGTCGCCTCACCGCAGCACGAAGGCTGATGCCTGCATGTCTGATGCGTCTTCTCATGGGCGCAGTGCTCTCATGGGCGACGGTCACGCGGGCCGGAGGGGCCGACCGCCCCTGGTGCCTGCCGTCCCCGTGCACCTTGGGGCTCGGATGGTCGGCCGGGGGCGGAGGGTCCGCCCGGACGGGGCCAGGTCACCGTCGGGGTCAGGTCGCCGTCGGGGTCAGGTCGCCGTCGGGGTCAGACGGCTGTCTCGGCGGATCAGGGCGGCGTATCGGCCGTCCTGCCGGAGCAGTTCCTCGTGCGTACCGCGCTCGGCCGCGCGGCCGCCGTCCAGGACGACGATCTGGTCCGCGTCCCGGACGGTCGAGAGGCGGTGGGCGATGGTGAGAGTGGTGCGGCCCTTCGACAGGGCGTCGATCGCCTGCTGCACGGCGTGTTCCGTACGGGTGTCGAGGGCGCTGGTCGCCTCGTCGAGGATGAGCACGGGCGGGTCCCGGAGAATCGTGCGGGCGATCGCGAGGCGCTGCTTCTCACCGCCGGAGAAGCGGTAGCCCCGCTCACCGACGAGGGTGTCGTAGCCGTCGGGCAGGGAGGCGATGTGGTCGTGGATCTGGGCCGTGCGGGCCGCTGCCACGATCTCCTCCTCGGTGGCGTCGGGCTTGGCGAAGCGGAGGTTCTCGGCGACCGAGGCGTGGAAGAGGTACGTCTCCTGGGAGACGACGCCGACAGCCCGGGCGAGGGTGTCGAAGTCGAGGTCCCGCACGTCGACGCCGTCGATCGTGACCCTGCCGCCCGTCACGTCGTACAGTCGCGGCACCAGATAGCTGAGTGTCGATTTGCCTGAACCGGTCGGGCCGACGACGGCCAGACTCGTGCCGGCGGGCACCGTCACGTCGATGCCGCTCAGGGTCGGGCCGCTCTTCTCGTCGTAGCTGAAGGTGACGTCCTCGAAGGCGACCTCACCGCGGATCTTCTCCAGCCGGACGGGCTGCGCGGGCTCCGTGATGTCCACCTCGAGGTCGAGATACTCGAAGATCCGCTGGAAGAGCGCCAGGGACGTCTGCATCTGTACGCCGGTGGAGAGCAGGCTCACCGCGGGCCGGAACAGGCCCTGCTGGAGCGAGACGAAGGCGACGAGGGTGCCGAGGGAGACGGCGGTGGCACCCGCCTGGAGCGTGAGCCCGGCGGCCCAGTAGATCACCGCGGGCATGGCGGCCATCACGATGCCGATCGTGGACATCCGCCAGCGTCCGGCCATGTTGGAGCGCACTTCCAGGTCGACCAGGCGCTCCGACTCCTCGGCGAATCCCTGGGTGAGCGAGTCCGAGCGGCCCATGGTGCGGCCGAGCAGGATTCCGCTGACGGACAGCGACTCGGTGACCGTGGCCGCCATGGCGGCCATCTGCTTCTGGCGCTGCGTGGTGATCTTCTTGCGCTCCCGCCCGACCCTGCGGCTGATCCATACGAAGACCGGGAGCAGCAGCAACGAGACCACGGTGAGACGCCAGTCGAGCGCCAGCATGGCGACGACGGTGGCGATGACCGCGGTGAGGTTGGAGACCAGGGAGGTCGCGGTGGAGGTGACCGTCGCCTGCATACCGCCGATGTCGTTGGCGATGCGTGACTGGACCTCGCCCGTACGGGTGCGGGTGAAGAACGCGAGCGGCATCCGCTGCAGCTGTGTGTAGACGGCGGTGCGCAGGTCGTGCATGACGCGCTGGCCGACCGTCGTCGAGATCAGGGTCTGCAGGACGCCGAAGACGCTGTTCATCACGGCGGTCAGGATCATGCCCAGGGCGAGCAGGGTGAGCAGTCCCGTACGCCCCTGGGGGATCGCGGTGTCCAGGATCTCGCGGAGCAGGAACGGGGAGGCGACCGACACCAGCGACGAGGCACCGACCAGCAGCCCGACCACCGCGAGTCTGCCCCGATAGGGACGGAAGAGGCGGAAGATGCGGCCGAGCTCGGCGGGCTGCTGCCGTACGCCGCTGTCGGGAGGTGTCCACAGAGGTTCGTCGGGTTTCATGGGCTCCTTCGACGGCGTGAGGCCGGCAGGCGCGGGACTGCGGCGGCGATTGATGCGGGGCTTTGAGAGCTTAGCTAATTGTTACCTCTATTCACAATGAGCCGGGTCCTGATATTGTTCCCGCATGGACTCCCCCGACTCCGACGGCCTCCTGGCCGAACAGCTGCTTCGGCTCACGCGCCAGCTCCAGCGCATTCAGAGCCGCCAGCTGGAGCCGATAGGCATCACGCCCGCGCAGTTCCGCCTGCTGCGCACGGTCGCGCACTACGACGGCCCGCCACGGATGGCCGACCTGGCAGCGCGGCTGGACGTGGTGCCGAGGGCGGTGACCAGCCTGGTGGACGGCCTGGAGGCGAGCGGGCGGGTGCGCCGCGTGCCCGATCCGACCAATCGACGGGTGGTCCGTATCGAGATGACCGAGGAGGGGCGGGCCGTGCTCCGCTCGCTGCGCGACGCGCGCAAGGCGGCAGCGGAGGAGATCCTGGCTCCGCTGACGGCCGATCAGCGAGAAGTACTGAGCGGCCTGATGACCGCTCTCGTCAACGGGATGCCCGAGCGCCGCCGCTGTTGAGGTGGCCCATCGGGCCGACGCACCGTCCACCCTTCGGGCCGGGTCGCCCACCGACCGGCTGGATGGATGGCTGACTGGCTGACTGGCTGACTGGCGACCCTGCCGCCCCCCTCGATGCCCACAGCCCCTTCGCGGCCGCGCCGCACGGGTGCGCTCTCCGGGGCCGCTCCGACACGTCTCGGACGCCTCGGGGCTTCTTACCTCTCGGCTCGTTACCAGGTGCACACGCTGACGCGCTGACCGTTGCACGTGTGGACATCGGCCGTTGGCCAGTTGCCCGTCACCCGTGGTCCGTCGTCCTTGGAGCACTGCCCGCAGCCCGGCCTCCGCCTCCGCCTCCGGAAAGTCCATGGTTTGGGCACGAGAGTCCAATCGCATCCCTTGCACACCAGCAGTCCCCACGTCCAAGGTCCTTACCGAGGTTCGGGAACCGCCACGCCCTCGCGCATCCCGGACCGTACGCGCACCGTCGGATCCCCCTTCCAGGAGGCTCGATGAATGACGACGCTTCACAGGCCCAGGACCGCACCCATGCCCCGGACCAGGACCACCACACCCCGGACGACGGCTCGCTGAGCCGCCGTTCGGTGCTTCGCACCACGGCCGGAGCGGCCGGTGCGGCCGGGATCGCCGGAACCGGTCTCGGTCTCGGCGGACTCGGAAGCGGTACGGCGTCGGCGGCTGACCGCCGTCCGGCCGACGCCGTAGAGCCCGCCCCCGAATCAGCCCCCGCCCGCCAGGGCGCGACGATGGCCGGGGTGCCCTTCGACCGGCGCTCCACCGTTCGGGTCGGCATCGTCGGGCTCGGCAATCGCGGCGGCAGCATGATCGATCTGTTCCTCGCCGTTCCCGGCGTCCGGGTCGTGGCCGTCTGCGACCCCGTGAAGACCAAGGCCGAGCGGGCGGCCGCGAAGGTGACGGCGGCAGGGCAACCGGCGCCCGCCGTGTACACCAAGGGGGAGGACGACTACGAGAACCTGTGCAAGCGCGGGGACATCGACTTCGTCTACGTGGCGACGCCCTGGGACTTCCACTTCGAGATGGCGAAGACCGCCATGCTCAACGGCAAGCACGTCGGCGTCGAGTGCCCGATCGCCCTGCGGCTCGACCAGCTCTGGGAGCTGGTCGATCTTTCGGAGCGGACGCGGCGGCACTGCATGCAGTTGGAGAACTGCTGCTACGGCCGCAACGAGATGCGGGTGCTGCGCATGGCACACGCGGGTCTCTTCGGCGACCTGCTGCACGGCGCGGGCGCGTACAACCACGATCTACGCGGCCTGATGTTCGATCCCGACTATTACGAAGGCCCCTGGCGGCGGTTGTGGCACACCCGGCTGCGCGGGGATCTGTACCCCAACCACGGGTTCGGGCCGGTGGCCAACTACATGGACGTCAACCGGGGGGACCGAGCGGTGAGCATCACGAGCGTCGGCTCCCCCGCCCTCGGCCTGGCCGAGTACCGCCGGAAGCACATGCCGGCCGGGGACCCGAGCTGGAAGGAGACGTACATCGAGAGCGACCGGACGATCAGTCTCGTCCAGACGGCCAAGGGCCGGGTGATCCGCCTCGAACACGACGTGTCGACGCCTCACCCGTACTCACGCATCAACAGTCTCGGCGGTACGAAGGGCGTGTTCGAGGACTACCCGGCGCGGATCTACCTCGAGCCCGATCACACGAACGACCAGTGGGCGGACTTCTCCGCGTACGCGGACTGGGACCACTGGCTGTGGAAGGAGCACGCCAACCCGCCCGGTGGCCACGGCGGAATGGACTACATGCTGGTCTTCCGGCTCATGCAGTGCATACGCCTCGGGCTCGCGCCGGACTTCGACGTGTACGACGCGGCCACCTGGACCGCTCCGGTGCCGTTGAGCCACCTCTCCATCAAGGCCAAGGGCGCGCCGCAGCCGATCCCGGACTTCACCCGCGGCGAGTGGAGGAAGGCGCGCTCGGGCATGGACTCCGTCAAGCCCGCGGAGTAGGGCCGTGAGGTATCCGCAACCGGCGGCGCCCCCTAGGGCGTGTATCGAAAGTCCCGCCTGCCCGGCGGCGCCCGGCACGCACACTCGCCGCGTTGTCGGGATCGCCCCGATACATCCAGTATCGGGGCGACCCTCCGCCTTGCGATCGCACGCACCGGACACCGCCGAGCCTGCCCTGCGGGCAGACGGCGCTACTTTCGACACACGCCCTAGCGCCACCCGACGGCACCGCCGGTCGCCGTAGAAGCATCCGCGTCACCGACCCCGTGGAGCCCTCCCCACCATGACGGGCTCCACGGGGTCGATGGATGCCCGGTGACGGCAGCCCGAAGGATCGGCGGGGATGACGGGACCGTCGAATCGTCCAGAACGACCACGGGGACGGCGGAGACCGACCAAGACCACAAGGACGTCGGATAGGCCAGGGGACCACGGGGACGGCGGAGATCGGCCAGGACGACCAGGCGACGTCGGATCGGCCAAGGCCACGGGGCGACGGCCCCCGAAGGATCGGCGGGGATCACGGAGGCTTCCCCGAAGGACCACGGAGCCACGGAGATCGGCCAAGACGACGGGACCGTCGAATCGTCCAGAACGACCACGGGGACGGCGGAGATCGGCCCGGGCCACGGGCACGTCGGCCGCGCGAGGGCGACGGCTTCACGGATCGGCGCAAGGCTTCACGGAACGGCGCCGTTCGGCCTGCCCGCCGTCGGGGACCTCCGCCGCCCCGGCGCCGATTAATCACTTGCCCCGGACGGGTGCGGGACGCCAACCTTGCACGGTTTGCACCCCCTGTTCCACGAGGCCTGCCACAGACCTCCGCCCTTCCGATCCTTGGGACGTCATGCAGATTCGCGATCTTCCGTACTCGGATCCCGGCGACCCCGATGTCCGTTCAGGCCCGCGCTTCCTCCTCTGGCTCGGGCGTGGTCAGCTCACCGGCCAGCTCAAGTCCCTCTCCTGGGGACTGCTGCACCAGTGCTCGATCGCCGGCCTGCCGCTCGCCGTCGGCCTCGCGGTCCAGGCCGTCGTCGAACGCTCCGGCCGGGGCCTGGCCCTCGCCGGAGCGCTCATCGTGCTCCTGGGCATCCTCATCGCGGTGGGTGACACGATGCTCCACCGCACGGCGGTCACCAACTGGATCACCGCCGCGGCGCGTGTCCAGCAGTTGCTGGCCCGCAAGACCGCCGAGCTCGGCTCGGTACTGACCCGGCGCGTCGCGGCGGGCGAGGTCGTCGCCGTCTCCACGGGTGATGTCGAGAAGATCGGGTGGTTCGTCGAGGCGCTGTCGCGTTTCGTGGCCGCCGCCGCCGCGCTCGTCCTGATCTGCGTCGGGCTCGTCCTCTACCTGCCCTCGCTCGGGGTACTGGTGGCCATCGCCGTGCCCCTCCTCGCCCTGGCCGTCCTGCCGCTGCTCCCCCGGGCCACCCACCGTGCCGACCTGCAGCGCGAGAAGGCGGGCCGGGCCACCGAACTCGCGTCCGACACCGTCGCCGGGCTTCGGGTGCTGCGCGGCATCGGCGGGGAGGAACTGTTCCTGGGCCGCTACCGGCGTGCCTCCCAGGAGGTACGCGAGGCAGCCGTGCGCAGCGCGCGGATGTGGGCGCTCATCTCGGCGGTCCAGGTCTTCCTTCCCGGCGTCCTGCTGATCTCCCTGGTCTGGTACGGGGCGACGCTGGCCCGCGACGGCCGGATCGAGGTGGGCCAGCTGGTCACCGTGTACAGCGCGGCCACCCTGATGCTCTTCCCCTTGCGGCACTTCGAGGAGATCGCCATGGCGTACTCCTTCTCCCGGCCCTCCGCGCAGCGCGCGGTCCGGGTGCTGTCGCTGCGGCGCAGCGCCCGGCCCCCGACGATGGACGCGGCGCCCGAGGGTGATCTGTACGACCCGGTGACCGGGCTGATGGCTCCTCGGGGCCTGTTCACCGCCGTGGTCTGCGGTGACCCGGACGAGGCGGGACGGCTGGCCGAACGTCTCGGCGGGCACGCCGACACAGAGGACGGGCCCTCCACCGAGGCCGAGGCCCCGTCCCCCACCGAGGCCGAGAAAGCGGCACACGCCGGCCCGGAGCAGACCTCCGACGCCGGGGCGGGTGACGCGCCGCAGCCGGTCCCGTCGGTGCTGCTCGGCGGCGTACCGCTGGACGAGTTGCCGCTCGCGTCCGCGCGGGCCGCGGTGCTGGTCCAGGACAAGGACCCCGTGCTGCTCTCCGGCACGCTGCGGGAGCTGCTCGACGTACCGTCCTCCGGGGCGGTCACCGCCGAGGACGCGCTGGCCGCCGCCCGATGCGGGGACGTGCTGAGTGCGCTGGCCCAGGCGTCCGTCGACACGGACGGCGACCCCATGCGTACCCGGATCACCGAACGCGGCCGGTCCCTGTCCGGCGGGCAGCGCCAGCGGCTGGCGCTGGCCCGTTCCCTGGTCACCGACCCGGAGGCGCTGGTCCTGGACGAGCCGACGTCGGCCGTCGACTCGCACACGGAGGCCCAGGTCGCCGTCGGCATCAAGCAGCTGCGCACGGGGCGCACGACGGTGGCGTTCGCCTCGTCCCCGTTGCTGCTGGACTGCGCCGACCGTGTGGTGCTGGTCCACGGGGGAACGGTCGTGGCGGTCGGAACCCATCGCGAACTGCTGCGGCGGGAGCCGCGCTACCGGGCGGTGGTGACCCGGGAGACGGATGACGAGGCGGCGGCTCGCGCCGCGTCCGGGGATCTCGCCGGGATCGACGCGCTGCGGTCGGCCGAGGCGATCGAGGAAATCGAGGAGAGGGCATGATCGGCATGATCGGCGTCGCACGCCCCGAGTACGACCCGGCCGCGCCGCAGTCGGCGACGACCCTGCCGGTGGGCACACCGGCGACCGTGCGGACGTACGTCCGCTCCCTGCTGCGGCGTCACCGGAAGCCGTTCACGGTCCTCGTCTCCGTCAACGCGATCGCGGTGATCGCCTCGATCACCGGTCCGTATCTGCTGGGCGGGCTGGTGGAGGACCTGTCGAACGGGGTCACCGACCTCCATCTGGAGCGCACCGCGGCCGTGTTCGCGGTGGCGCTGGTCGTGCAGACCGTGTTCACGCGGACGATGCGGCTGCGTGGCGCGATGCTCGGCGAGGAGATGCTGGCCGATCTGCGCGAGGACTTCCTCGTGCGGTCGGTGGGGCTGCCGCCGGGTGTGCTGGAACGGGCGGGTACGGGGGACCTGCTGTCCAGGATCACGACGGACATCGACCGGCTGGCCAACGCGATGCGTGAGGCGGTGCCGCAGCTGGCGATCGGCGTGGTGTGGGTCGGGCTGCTGCTCGGCGCGCTCACGGTCACGGCCCCGCCCCTGGCCCTGGCGGTGCTGATCGCGCTGCCGGTGCTGATCATCGGCTGCCGCTGGTACTTCCGGCGGGCACCGTCCGCGTACCGCTCGGAGGCCGCCGGGTACGCGGCGGTGGCGGCGGTGCTGGCCGAGACCGTGGACGCCGGGCGGACGGTGGAGGCGCACCGGCTGGGTGCCCGCAGGATCGCGCTCTCGGACCGCAGGGTCAGGGAGTGGACGGCCTGGGAGCGGTACACCCTGTTCCTGCGCTCGGTGCTCTTCCCCGTCATCAACGCCACGTACGTGACGATCCTGGGCGCCGTGCTGCTCATCGGCGGCTGGTTCGTGCTGGAGGGCTGGCTGACGGTCGGGCAGCTGACGACGGGCGCGCTGCTGGCGCAGATGATGGTCGACCCGATCGGCCTGATCCTGCGCTGGTACGACGAGCTGCAGGTGGCCCAGGTGTCGCTGGCCAGGCTCGTCGGCGTGCGGGAGATCGAGCCGGACGCGGGTGACGACCTGGTGGGCCCCGAGGGCCGGCAGGTGCGGGCGGACGACGTGCGCTTCGGCTACCGCGCCGGTGTGGACGTCCTGCACGAGGTGTCGCTGGACGTCGCCCCGGGTACGCGCCTGGCGCTGGTCGGCCCGTCGGGCGCGGGCAAGTCCACCCTGGGACGGCTGCTGGCCGGGATCTACGCCCCCCGTACGGGTGAGGTCACGCTCGGCGGGGCCGAGCTGTCCCGGATGACGGCGGAGCGGGTGCGGACGCACGTGGCCCTGGTCAACCAGGAGCACCACGTGTTCGTCGGTTCGCTCCGGGACAATCTACTGCTGGCCCGTACGGGCGCCGGAGACGCGGAGCTGTGGGCGTCCCTCGCGGCGGTCGACGCCGACGGCTGGGCCAGGGCCTTCGCGGACGGTCTGGACACGGAGGTCGGATCGGGCGGGCAGACGCTCACCCCGGCGCAGGCACAGCAGATCGCTCTGGCCAGGCTGGTCCTGGCGGATCCTCACACGCTGGTCCTCGACGAGGCCACCTCGCTGCTCGACCCCCGGGCGGCCCGGCACCTGGAGCGCTCGCTGGCCCGGGTGCTCGACGGCCGTACGGTGATCGCGATCGCGCACCGGCTGCACACGGCGCACGACGCGGACGTGATCGCGGTCGTCGAGGACGGCAGGATCAGCGAGCTGGGCAGCCACGACGAGTTGGTCTCCGCGGACGGCGCGTACGCGGCCCTCTGGCGGTCCTGGCACGGATGAGCGCCCCCCGCACCGGCCCGGAGGATACCGCCGGGCCGGTGCGGGGACCGGGCACCGCCGCCGCCGTACAAGAGGCGAAGTCCACGCCCTCCGGTGAGGATGAGGAGTGACTGGCCCCGGATCCGGGGCAGGCGAGCGATGACCGCGTAAGCCCGAGAAGGGACGCACACCGTGGCACGACCCAGGATTCTCGTTGTCGGCGCCGGCTTTGCCGGGATCGAGTGCGTACGCCGGCTGGAACGCAGTCTCGCCCCCGGAGAGGCGGACATCACGCTCGTCACGCCGTTCTCGTACCAGCTCTACCTGCCGCTGCTCCCGCAGGTCGCCTCCGGCGTCCTGACCCCGCAGTCGGTCGCCGTCTCCCTGCGCCGGAGCCGTCGTCACCGCACCCGGATCGTGCCGGGCGGGGCCATCGGGGTGGACACCAAGGCGAAGGTCTGCGTCATCCGCAAGATCACCGACGAGATCGTGAACGAGCCGTACGACTACCTCGTGCTGGCCGCGGGCAGCGTCACACGGACGTTCGACATCCCCGGTCTCGTGGAGAACGCCCGTGGCATGAAGACGCTGGCCGAGGCGGCGTACATCCGCGACCACGTCATCTCCCAGCTCGACCTGGCGGATGCCAGTCACGACGAGGCCGAGCGGACCTCGCGGCTCCAGTTCGTCGTGGTCGGCGGCGGTTACGCGGGCACCGAGACGGCCGCGTGTCTGCAGCGGCTCACCACCAGCGCCGTCCGGCACTACCCGCGGCTGGATCCGAAGCTGATCAAGTGGCATCTGATCGACATCGCGCCCAAGCTCATGCCCGAGCTGGGCGACAAGCTCGGGCTCAGCGCACTGGAGATCCTGCGCAAGCGGGGCATCGAGGTGTCGCTGGGGGTCTCGGTCGCCGAGGCGGGGCCCGACAAGGTGACCTTCACGGACGGCCGGGTGCTGCCCTGCCGCACGCTGATCTGGACCGCGGGGGTGGCGGCCAGTCCGCTCGTCGCCACGCTCGACGCCGAGACGGTGCGCGGCCGGCTGGCGGTCACCCCCGAGATGTCGCTGCCCGGCGCGGACGGCGTGTTCGCGCTCGGCGACGCGGCGGCGGTCCCGGACCTGGCCAAGGGCGACGGAGCGATCTGCCCGCCCACCGCGCAGCACGCGATGCGCCAGGGGCGGGCGCTGGCCGGCAACATCATCGCCTCCCTGCGCGGCACGACGCTGCAGCCCTACGTCCACAAGGATCTGGGCCTCGTGGTGGACCTCGGTGGCAAGGACGCCGTCTCCAAGCCGCTGGGCATCGAGCTGAAGGGGCTGCCCGCGCAGGCCGTGGCGCGGGGCTACCACTGGTCGGCGCTCCGGACCAACGTGGCCAAGACCCGGGTGCTGACCAACTGGATGCTGAACGCGATCGCCGGGGACGACTTCGTGCGGACGGGCTTCCAGGCCCGGCAGCCCGCGACCCTGCGGGACTTCGAGTACACGGACGCCTACCTCACCGCGGAACAGATCCACGCGCGCACCGCGTCTGCGGGCGGGCACGGCTGAACCGGCCGGTCGTCCTCGGTCCGTGCCGCGGCTCCGGCCCCCGCCCCCGGGCGGGGGCCGCCGTCATGTCTGCCGTGACAGCACCGTCTCGACGGTGTCCGCCTCCTGCGACGGCTTGTCCTCGCGGTAGCTCAGCACCCGGGCGAAGCGCAGGGTGACCCCCGCCGGGTAGCGGGTGGAGCGCTGCAGCCCGTCGTAGGCGATCTCCACGACGAGTTCCGGACGCACGGTCACCACGTGCCCGTCGTCGCCGGTGGACAGCTCCTGGAGCCGTTCGGTCTGCCAGGCGAGCATGGTGTCCGTCAGCCCCTTGAAGGTCTTGCCGAGCATCACGAACGAGCCGTCCTCCCGCCGCGCCCCCAGGTGCAGGTTGGACAGTTTCCCGGTGCGCCTGCCGTGGCCCCACTCGGCGGCGAGTACCACGAGATCCAGGGTGTGCACGGGTTTCACCTTCAGCCAGGACGCACCGCGCCGGCCCGCGCTGTAGGGCGCGGACTCCCCCTTGACCACCACGCCCTCGTGTCCCCGGGCCAGGGTCTCCTGGAAGAACGCCACGGCGGCCTCGCGCGCCGCACCGTCCGAGGGGTCCGTCACGGTGACGCGCCGCACCCGCATCGGTGCGGGCACCAGCGCGGCCAGTTCGGCGTGCCGCTCGGCGGAGGGGAGGTCCAGGAGTTCGCGTCCGTCCACGGCGAGGACGTCGAAGAAGACGGGGCTGACGGGGATCGCCGCGGCGGCGGCCGCCACGTCGCGGCGCGACCCCACCCGCGAGGCGGTCTCCTGGAACGGGCGAGGTCTGCCGTCCTCGTCGAGAGCGAGGACCTCGCCGTCCAGGACGAAGCTGGCGGCGCGGAAACCGGCGGCCGTGGTGACCAGTTCGGGCAGCCGGTCGGTGATGTCGTCGAGCGTCCGGGTGTAGACCCGCACCCTGGGGCCGTCCCGGTGCACCTGCACCCGGACGCCGTCCAGCTTCTCCTCGACGGCGCAGGGACCCAGCTTGTCGAGGGCCTCGGTCACGGAGCGTGCGGTGTGCGCCAGCATCGGCAGGACCGGCCGGCCGACGGTGAGCCGGAAGGCGGCGAGCGCTCCCGGGCCGTCCGCGAGCAGCGCCCGGGCGACGGCCTGCAACGAGCCGCCCAGCATCACGGCGCGCCGCACGTCGGCGGGGAGCGCCCCGGTGGCGGCGGCCAGGGCGTCGACCGCCACGGCGTCCAGCGCTCCCTGGCGTACCTCGCCGGTGAGCAGGCTCCGGAGGAAGTGCTGTTCCTCCGCGGTGGCGGCCGCCAGGAGCCGCTGGAGGCGTTCCCTGCGGGCGGCCTGGGAGCCCGGTCCGGTGAGTGCCCCGATCGCCGAGAGTTCCGCGTCGGTCCCGGCCACGGTCAGCGAGGGCGTGTCCGCGGGTGCCACCGGATCGCCCAGGGCGCTCCACCCGATGCCGAGCCGCCCCTGGGGGAGGCGTCCGGCGAGGTAGGGGATGACGATCGGGACGTCGTCGGGCCCGGTCTCCCGGAAGAGCCCGGCCAGCAGACCGGTCTTCCGGGTCCGCGCCGACGCCGCGGCGACCTCCAGGGACACGTGGGCGAGCCGGGCGAGCAGCATGGGTCCATGGTGCTACACCGCGGCCGCTCGTGGCTGCGGGCGCACCGTGCGCCGGAGAGCCGAGCGGGCGGTCAGATGAGGTTGAGGGCCGCGGCCCCGCCCAATCCCCCGAGCACCATGAAAGCGGGCGTCAGCACCTTGATCTCCACCCAGCTCCCGGCCCGGAACCGCATGGCTTTCGGGGGGCCGACCGGGTACCAGCGCTTGCGGCCCAGCGGGATGGGCCACAGGATCGGGCAGCCGGAGACGGTCAGTGCGTCGCCGATGTCGTGGACGAGGGCGCCGAGGACGATCGGGAGCCCCAGCCAGAGGTACTCCTGGCCGGGCGCCTCGAACAGCCAGCCCGCACCGTTGCCCGGCTGGTCGAGCACGCCCGCGAGGATCCACGCGCTGGTCGCGCCCAGCAGCCACACGAGGACGTCGCTGGAGACCCTGGCCGCCCGCCACAGCAGTCCCTCGACGGCGAGCACGAGGTGGACGAAGAGGATGCCCAGGACCGCCCACCGGCCGCCGAAGACGGCGGCGGCGGAGGCTCCGGCGCCTATCAGCACCGCCCACAGCCAGGTGTGGGTGAGGGTGCGGTGGCCGCCGTTCCTGCGGGGGTCACCGGGGCCCCGCGTCGCCTTGTAGACGGCGTACGAGAGCTTGTCGACCACCTCGCACATGGTCTTGGAGACCGGTCCGAAGGCCCGCGAGATGGTGGCCGACTTGTGGTCCAGGTCCGGGGCGAGCGCGGCGCCGGCGCATATCAGCGCCCCCACGGCGAGGACGGGCCAGGGCATCGTGTGGCCCGCGGCGGCCGCCGCGGCGCCCACGCCCAGCCAGGCTGCCGCCCCTGACAGTGAGTGTGCCGGTCCCATCATGGCTGTTCCCGCCCCCATCGTGATCCGGCCCCGTGCGCGGCCGGGCCGCCACTGCCGGGGCAGGGCGGCCGAGTTGAGTGGGCAGCGTATCGTCCGTGATCATCGCGTCGTCCTCCGGTTCCCTCATCCGGACACCGGGCAGGCAAGATGGGGGTGTGACCCTTATCGATCAGCTGCCCCCGACCGCCGACCCGGACGCCCTCTTCGAGGCCTTCTCGTCATGGACCGAATCGCAGGGCATCACCCTCTATCCGGCTCAGGAGGAGGCGCTGATCGAGGTGGTCTCCGGCGCGAACCTGATCCTCTCCACCCCCACCGGCTCCGGGAAGAGCCTGGTGGCGGCGGGTGCCCACTTCACGGCGCTGGCCCAGGACAAGGTGACGTTCTACACCGCTCCGATCAAGGCGCTGGTCTCGGAGAAGTTCTTCGACCTCTGCAAGCTCTTCGGCACGGAGAACGTCGGCATGCTGACCGGTGACGCCTCGGTCAACGCCGACGCCCCGGTCATCTGCTGTACGGCGGAGGTGCTCGCCTCCATCGCGCTGCGTGACGGCAGGTACGCCGACATCGGCCAGGTGGTGATGGACGAGTTCCACTTCTACGCGGAGCCGGACCGGGGCTGGGCCTGGCAGATCCCGCTGCTGGAACTTCCGCAGGCGCAGTTCGTCCTCATGTCGGCGACGCTCGGCGACGTCTCGATGTTCGAGGAGGACCTGACCCGCCGTACCGGGCGGCCGACCTCCGTGGTGCGTTCGGCGACGCGGCCGGTGCCGCTGAGCTACGAGTACCGGCTGACCCCGATCACGGAGACGCTGACGGAGCTGCTGGACACCCGCCAGGCGCCCGTCTACATCGTGCACTTCACCCAGGCCGCGGCCGTGGAGCGGGCGCAGTCGCTGATGAGCATCAACATGTGCACGAAGGAGGAGAAGGAGAAGATCGCCGACCTGATCGGCAGTTTCCGCTTCACCACCAAGTTCGGCCAGAACCTCTCCCGCTACGTGCGCCACGGGATCGGCGTGCACCACGCGGGGATGCTCCCCAAGTACCGCCGACTCGTCGAGAAGCTGGCGCAGGCCGGCCTGCTGAAGGTGATCTGCGGTACGGACACCCTGGGCGTCGGTGTCAACGTGCCGATCCGCACGGTGCTGTTCACCGCCCTCACCAAGTACGACGGCACCCGGGTGCGCACGCTGCGGGCGCGGGAGTTCCACCAGATCGCCGGCCGTGCGGGCCGCGCGGGGTTCGACACGGCGGGTTTCGTCGTCGCGCAGGCGCCGGAGCACGTCATCGAGAACGAGAAGGCCGTCAAGAAGGCGGGGGACGATCCCAAGAAGAAGCGCAAGGTGGTCCGCAAGAAGGCCCCCGAGGGATTCGTCGCCTGGTCGGAGACCACCTTCGACAAGCTGATCCAGTCCGAGCCCGAGCCGCTGACCTCCCGTTTCCGGGTCACCCACACGATGCTGCTCTCGGTGATCGCCCGCCCGGGGAACGCCTTCGACGCGATGCGGCATCTGCTGGAGGACAACCACGAACCGCGCAGGGCGCAGCTGCGGCACATCCGGCGGGCCATCGCCATCTACCGGTCGCTGCTGGACGGCGGTGTGGTGGAGCAGCTCGCCACGCCGGACGCCGAGGGCCGGATCGTGCGGCTCACCGTCGATCTGCAGCAGGACTTCGCGCTCAACCAGCCGCTGTCCACGTTCGCGCTGGCCGCGTTCGACCTGCTGGACGCAGAATCCCCCTCGTACGCGCTGGACATGGTCTCCGTGGTCGAGTCGACCCTCGACGATCCGCGGCAGATCCTCGCCGCCCAGCAGAACAAGGCGCGGGGCGAGGCCGTCGGCCAGATGAAGGCCGACGGCGTCGAGTACGAGGAGCGGATGGAACGGCTCCAGGAGGTCACCTACCCCAAGCCGCTGAGCGAGCTGCTGTGGCACGCGTACGACGTGTACCGCACCAGCCACCCGTGGGTGAACGACCATCCGGTGTCGCCGAAGTCGGTCATCCGGGACATGTACGAACGTGCGATGACGTTCACGGAGTTCACCTCGAACTACGAGCTGGCCCGGACCGAGGGGATCGTGCTGCGCTATCTGGCGAGCGCGTACAAGGCCCTCGAGCACACCATTCCGGACGACCTCAAGTCGGAGGACCTGGAGGACCTGATCGCCTGGCTGGGCGAGATGGTGCGCCAGGTGGACTCCAGCCTGCTCGACGAGTGGGAGCAGCTGGCCAACCCGGAGGTGGAGACCGCCGAGCAGGCACAGGAGAGGGCGGACGAGGTCAAGCCCGTCACGGCCAACGCCCGCGCCTTCCGGGTCCTGGTGCGCAACGCGATGTTCCGCCGGGTGGAGCTGGCCGCGCTGGACCGGGTCCGCGACCTGGGCGAGCTGGACGCCGATTCGGGCTGGGACGAGGACGCCTGGGGCGAGGCGATGGACGGCTACTGGGACGCGCACGACGACCTCGGCACCGGCCCGGACGCCCGTGGACCGAAGCTGCTGAAGATCGACGAGGACCCGGAGCACGGTCTGTGGCGGGTGTGGCAGGCCTTCGCCGATCCGGCCGGTGACCACGACTGGGGCATCCGTGCGGAGGTCGATCTGGCGGCTTCCGACGAGGAGGGGCGGGCGGTCGTCCGGGTCACGGCCGTGGGTCAGCTGTGACCGCGCACCGGCCCGAAGGAGGAGAAATGGAGACACACCGCATGACGAACCCGGCCGAGCGCCTGGTCGATCTCCTCGACCTCGAACAGATCGAGGTCAACATCTTCCGCGGCCGCAGCCCCGAGGAGTCCCTGCAGCGGGTCTTCGGCGGGCAGGTCGCGGGACAGGCGCTGGTCGCGGCCGGCCGTACGACCGACGGGGACCGCCCCGTGCACTCGCTGCACGCCTACTTCCTTCGGCCCGGCCGTCCGGGCGTGCCGATCGTGTACGACGTCGAGCGGGTGCGGGACGGCCGGTCGTTCACCACGCGCCGGGTGACGGCCGTGCAGCAGGGACGGACGATCTTCGACCTCACGGCATCGTTCCACCGGCCGGAGGAGGCGGGCTTCGAGCACCAGTTGCCACCCGCCCGTACGGTCCCCGGTCCCGAGGAGCTGCCCACGGTCGCCGACGAGGTGCGCGAGCACCTGGGCACGCTGCCGGAGGCGCTGGAGCGCATGGCACGGCGGCAGCCCTTCGACATCCGCTACGTCGACCGGCTGCGCTGGACGCGGGAGGAGACCAGGGACGCCGATCCACGCAGCGCGGTGTGGATGCGCGCGGTCGGCCCGCTCGGGGACGACCCGCTGGTGCACACCTGTGCGCTGACGTACGCGAGCGACATGACGCTGCTGGACGCGGTCCGGATCCCGGTGGAGCCGCTGTGGGGACCGCGCGGCTTCGACATGGCCTCGCTGGACCACGCGATGTGGTTCCACCGGCCGTTCCGTGCCGACGAGTGGTTCCTGTACGACCAGGAGTCGCCGATCGCCACGGGCGGCCGGGGGCTGGCCCGGGGCCGCATCTACGACCGCGAGGGGCGGCTGCTGGTGTCCGTGGTGCAGGAGGGCCTGTTCCGGCGGCTCGACGGCGTGTAGGGCCCGGCCCGGGGTCAGGTGCCCGGGGTCAGGTGCCCGGGGTCAGGTGCCCGGGAGCGGGTCCTGCTCCACCTTGTGCCGGCGGGTGCGGATGTCCGGCCCGGCGGGGTGCAGTTTGGCGTCGCAGGCGGGTCCGAGGCCGGTGCGCCGTGATTGCGTGCCGGTGAGGGGGCGCCCGCACAGGGCGCAGCGCACCGGTCGGCGGGGGGCGGCCGGGCGCAGTTCGGGCGGTGGCTCGGGGAAGAGCCCGGGCAGTGGCGGGGACGACTCCATCCGCGGATCCTCTCAGCCTCCGTGGGTGCCCGCCGCACGCGGACTCGCCGCGCCTCCCCAGCGGGTACATCACGGACAGATCACCACATCGTGGTATCACCGTGGGGAGCCTGCGGGGCGCCGTGTTCCGGCGGGGCCGGACACTGAGGAGGCAGGGGCATGTCGGCTGAACCGGTCGGAACGCCGGCCACGGAACCCCCGGACCCCCTCGCGGTGGTCGGCACCCGGAACTACACGGTGCTGCTGGTCGTCGTGGCGGTGCTGGGAGTCCCCGTCTCGGCGGTGGCGTTCGGCTTTCTGGCGCTGGTCCACGAGCTCCAGTCCCTGACGTACAAGGACCTTCCCCGCGCACTCGGTTTCGACGGCACTCCGCCGTGGTGGCCGGTGCCGCTGGTCGCCGTGGCGGGTCTGCTGACCGGGCTGGCCATCCGTCACCTTCCCGGTACGGGCGGCCACAAGCCGGCCGAACGCACGGGAGTGCGCACGGGGCCGCCGACGGGTGCGGAGCTCCCCGGGATCGCGCTCGCCGCGCTCGCCTCCCTCGGCCTCGGTGCGGTCGTCGGGCCCGAGGCCCCCCTCATCGCCCTCGGCGGCGGGCTGGCCGCGTACGCGGTGCGCCGGCTCAGGCCGGGCATCGAGCCGAACGCGAGTGCCATGGTGGCGGCGTCGGGGAGCTTCGCCGCCGTCAGCGCCCTGCTCGGGTCGCCGCTGCTCGGCGCCTTCCTGCTGATGGAGGCCTCCGGTGTCGCGGGAGTGATGCTCCGTCTCGTGCTCGTGCCGGGGCTGCTCGCGTCAGGCATCGGGGCGCTCCTGTTCACCGGTCTCGGTTCATGGACCGGCCTGGGGACGTACTCCCTGACCCTCCCCCACGTGCCGCACGCCTCCCAGCCCACCGTCGCCGAGTTCGGCTGGGCCGTCGCCATCGGCGTCGCGGCGGCCCTCGCGGGCACCGGCATCAGGAAGCTCGCGCGGATCCTCCAGGAGCGGGTCGAACAGCGGCTGGTCCCCGCGACGGCGGCGATGGGCCTCACGGTCGGCGCACTCGCGCTCCTCTACGCGCAGAGCACGGGCAGGGACGCGTCCGAGGTGCTCTACTCGGGCCAGGAGGCTCTCGGCGGCCTGCTCAGCGAGGACGCCACCTATACGGCCGGAACGCTCCTCGTGCTGCTCGCCTGCAAAGCGCTCGCCTACTCCGCCTCGCTCAGCGCCTTCAGGGGCGGCCCCGTCTTCCCGTCGATGTCCCTGGGAGCGGCGGGTGGGCTGGTGCTGTCCCATCTGCCCGGCCTCGACACGACCTCGGGGTTCGCGATGGGCATCGGAGCGATGTGCGTGGCGGTGCTCGAACTTCCGATGACGTCGGTGCTGCTGGCCACGCTGCTCCTGGGTTCCGAGGGCATCACCGTCATGCCGCTCGTGATCGTCTCCGTGGCGGTGTCCTTCGTCCTCGCGCTCAGGCTCGACCGTACTGCCGCGGCGAGCACAGCGCCCAGATGACGAAGATGTTGATCGCGATGAGGACGAGGGACCAGAACGGGTAGTACGGGAGCCACAGGAAGTTGGCGACGACCAGGAGCCCGGCCAGGAGAACACCGACGGCGCGCGCCCAGAGGGCACCGGTGAAGAGCGCGCAGCCGGCCAGAAGAACGACGATCCCCAGGATGAGGTGGACCCAGCCCCAGCCCGTCAGGCTGAACTGGAACGCGTAGTTCTGCGTCTTGACGAACACGTCGTCCTTGGCGATGGCGGCGATCCCCTGGAGTATCGCCATGGCCCCGCCGAAGATCATCATCACGCCCGCGAAGACGGTCCAGCCGGAGGCGGCGAACGACGCCCGGCCTCCCTCGGCGTCACTGCCCCTTCGCGCCCCGGTCACACTTCCAGACATAACGGCCTCCTCGGTGCCGCAGCGCCCGTCTCGGACGCCGCAATATCCGATATGCGCATCTTGTACGCCTTACCAGACTGGCACGCCCTCACCTCATCGGCACACGGACCGCCACGCGCCCGGTCTCCCCGCAGGGATACGCTCCCGATCATGAGGGACGAGGGATTGCCGGAGGCCGGCGACGCGGCCGGGCCCGCTCCGCTCCGCACGCGGCTCGCCGCTCGACGGGCCGCCCGCCCGGGCCGGCCTGGGCCGGTCGGCCCTGCCCCCGGCCGGAGCACGGCGAGCCGCGTCCCAGGGCCGTCCCGCCCGGACGGCTGTGCACCGCGTACGGGCGGACGAGGTCGCGCTCGCCGACGCAGGTGGAGGCGGAGCCGCCCGGTCCGGTACGGGCCGGGCGGCAGCCGGTGCCGCGCGACGAGCGGTCCGGCTGCGTGCGCCGCCGAGATCCACCCGGCCCGCGTGCCCATCTCGTCTGCGGGAACGCCTCCGTGCCCGGCGCGGGCAGCACATCCGGGTACCGGAGGCCTCCGTGGATGCCACCGTGCACACCCCGCGCCCCGGCGGTTGCCCGCGCTACCGGCTCCGCGGCCCTCGCCCTTCCACTGCCCCGGCCCCGACCCGGCCCGCCACGCCCCGCTGATCGCCCTGCCATGACCCCGCCCTGCCGCGACCTCACCGGCCGTGCACACGAAAGGCCCGCTCCATGACCGAGATCGTCCCCGTTTCCGGCCCCGAACTGGTCACCTACTCGGACGAGTTGGCCGCCCTGCTGATCGAGACCGTCGAGGGGGGCTCCTCGGTGGGATTCCTCGCACCGCTCGACCGTGCCACCGCCGCCGCGTGGTGGCGGGAGCGTGCCGCCTCCGTGGAGGCGGGACGGCACCAGGTGTGGATCGCCCGGGACGGCGGACAGGTCGTCGGCACGATCGGACTGGTCAAACCCGCTCTGCCGAACGCCCGCCACCGGGCCGAGGTCGCCAAGCTGATGGTGCGGCCCGCGGCCCGCGGTCACGGCATCGGCCGGAGTCTGCTCTCGGCGGCCGAACGGTCGGCGGCCGAGGAGGGGCTGACCCTGCTGATCCTGGACACCGAGACGGGGAGCCCGGCCGAGAAGCTGTACCGCGCCGCAGGCTGGACGGAATGCGGGTCCGTCCCGGAGTACGCGGGCGACCCGGCGGGTGTCCTCAGGTCGACCACGTTCTACTACAAGGCCGTCGGTCCCGTGGCGCCCGAGCCGTCACAATGAACAGCGACGCCACGCCTACGAGGAGGACCTCCATGTCCCTGCACGACATCCCGCTCCGCACCCTCACCGGTGAGCCGACCACCCTGGGCGCCTACGAGGGTTCCGCGGTGCTGGTGGTCAACGTGGCCTCCCGGTGCGGTCTCACCCCTCAGTACGCGGGCCTGGAGCGGCTGCAGAAGGAATACGGGGACCGCGGCTTCACCGTGCTCGGGGTGCCCTGCAACCAGTTCGCGGGCCAGGAGCCCGGCACCGCCGAGGACATCCGGACCTTCTGCTCGACCACCTACGGGGTCAGCTTCCCGCTCCTGGAGAAGACCGACGTCAACGGCGAGGACCGGCACCCGCTGTACGCGGAGCTGACGAAGCTCGCGGACGCGGAGGGCACGGCCGGCGACGTCCAGTGGAACTTCGAGAAGTTCCTGATCTCCCCGGCCGGCGAGCCGGTCGCCCGGATCCGCCCGCGGACCGAGCCGGAGGCCCCCGAGGTCGTCGCGGCCGTCGAGGCGCATCTGCCGCAGCGGTGACGGGCGGGGAAGGACCGGACCGGCACGGCCCTTCCCCGTACCCGTGGCACGGCCCTCAGCGGATCGGCATCCCCGAAAGGGTGCGGGCGATCACCAGGCGCTGGATCTCGCTCGTGCCCTCGAAGATGGTGTAGATCGCCGCGTCCCGGTGCATGCGCTCCACGGGGTACTCCCGGGTGTAGCCGTTGCCGCCGAGGATCTGCACGGCCTGGGCGGTGACGGTCTTCGCCGTCTCGCTGGCGTAGAGCTTGGACATCGATCCCTCCGCCGCCGTGAAGGGCTTGCCGGCGCTCGCCATCCAGGACGCGCGCCACACCAGCAGCCGGGCCGCGTCGATCCGCGTACGCATGTCGGCCAGCTGGAAGGCGATCCCCTGGTTGTCGATGATGGGGCGGCCGAACTGGGTCCTGGTACTCGCGTAGTCGAGGGCGACCTCGTAGGCGGCGCGGGCGGTCCCGACGGCCATCGCGCCGACGGCCGGGCGGGAGGCCTCGAACGTCGCCATGGCCGCGTTCTTGACACGCTCGCCGCCGGCCCCGGCGCGCTCGCGGGCGCGGGCCAGGCGCTCGTCCAGCTTCTCCTTGCCGCCCAGCAGGCAGTGGCCGGGGACCCGGACGTCCTCGAGGACGACCTCGGCGGTGTGGGACGCGCGGATGCCGTGCTTCTTGAACTTCTGCCCCTGGGAGAGGCCCGGCGTGGCCGGCGGGACGATGAAGGAGGCGTGTCCCTTGGTCCCCAGCTCCGGATCGACGACCGCGACGACGACGTGCACGTTGGCGATACCGCCGTTGGTCGCCCATGTCTTGGTGCCGTTCAAAACCCACTCGTCCGTGGCGGCGTCGTACACCGCGCGGGTGCGCATCGAGCCGACGTCGGAGCCCGCGTCCGGCTCGGAGGAGCAGAAGGCTGCGACCTTCACGTCCTCGGCGTCTCCGTACATCTGCGGGATCCAGGTGCCGATCTGCTCCTCGGTGCCGTTGGCGAGGACGCCGACGGCGGCCAGACCCGTACCGACGATGGACAGGGCGATGCCGGCGTCACCCCAGAAGAGCTCTTCCATGGCCAGGGGGATGCCGAGCCCCGTAGGGTCGAAGAACTGCTGGGCGTAGAAGTCGAGGGAGTAGATGCCCACCTTGGCCGCCTCCTGGATGACGGGCCAGGGCGTTTCCTCACGCTCGTCCCACTCCGCGGCGGCCGGGCGGATCACGTCGGCGGCGAAGCCGTGGAGCCAGTCGCGGACCTGCTTCTGGTCATCGTTGAGTTCGAGCGTGAACTCGGCCATGTTCCCTCCATGCACTTCCGGATCAACCGTGCGTTACTGACGGTAACACCAGTCTGTTACCAGCAAGTAGACACTGTCAACCGGTCGCCCGCCGATCCGCGCACCGCCGGGCGGGGTGTTACGTTTCCCGGGCGTCAGGAGCGATCGCGGGACAGCCGGGGCGGGAGAACACACCATGGAGACCACACGAGGGGCGGAACGGCAGCGTACGGCGGCCGAGCGCCGGCGCCGGGAACTGCTCGAGGCCGCTGACCGGGTGGTACTGAGGGACGGCCCGCAGGCGTCCATGAACGCGATCGCCGCCGAGGCGGGGATCACCAAACCCATCCTCTACCGCCACTTCGGCGACAAGGGCGGCCTGTACCGCGCGCTCGCCGAGCGGCACACCGACGCCCTGCTCAGCGCCCTGCGTGCCGCGCTCGACGCCCCCGCGGAGCGACGCGAACGCGTGGAGGCGACCCTGGACACCTACCTCGCCGCGATCGAGACCCGTCCGCAGGTCTACCGCTTCCTGATGCACCCCTCGGACGACGCGGCCCCCGCCACCGAGCAGGGCTTCGACGTCGGCCGGCACTCCGCGCCCCTGCTGCGCCGCCTCGGAGAAGAACTCGGCAAGGTGATCGCCGAACGGGTCGACCTCGGCCCGGACAGCGAGCGGATGGCCCGCATCTGGGGCCACGGCATCGTCGGCATGATGCACGCGGCAGGCGACTGGTGGCTGGGCGACCGCCCGTGCACGCGCGCGGAGTTGGTGCGCAGTCTCGCCGACCTCCTCTGGGGCAGGCTGGCCGGGGCGGGCGACCTGCCGGGCGGTCCGGGTTTCTGAGGCGGGGCGGGTCTCAGCCGGTACGCGCCCACGGCGCCCGCCGGGCCGCGCGCAGCGCCCGGGAGCGGCGCAGCCCGGTGAGCCTGTCCGTGTAGACCCGGCCGTCGAGGTGGTCGCACTCGTGCTGGAGACAGCGGGCGAACCACCCCGTACCCGTGATCCGCACGGGCTCCCCCGTCACGGTCCTGCCCTCGACCACGGCACGGTCGAAGCGCGGGGTACCCGCTTCGAGGCCCGGAAGCGAGAGACACCCCTCCGGGCCGCGCACGGTGATCCCGTCCGCCTCCACGAGGACCGGGTTGACCACATGTCCCAGGTGTCTCACCTCGTCGTCGTCCGGACAGTCGTAGACGAACACCCTGAGCGGCACGCCGATCTGGTTGGCGGCGAGCCCGACACCCTGGGCGGCGTACATGGTGGCGTACATGTCCTCCACCAGCCGGACGAGCGGTGGACCGAAGTCGGTGACGTCCTCGCACGGGCTGTGGAGCACCGGGTCGCCGAACACGCTGACGGCGTGCACGAGTCCGGAACTGCCGGGGATCGGGCGGTTTCGCATGGGCAGAAGCGTACGTTCCACGTGACCTCCACGTTCCGCGCGGTGCCGCGGTGCGGCCGTCGTCCCGGACATCGATAGGCTGGGCGCGGACCGATGCAAGGAGGATCTAGGACGATGGCAGGCAACACGGAGCCGTTGTCGCCGCGGGCCAAGCTCGCCGTGACGGCGGGCAAGGCCGCGGCGGCGGTGTCGCGCGCTGCGGGGCGCGGCAGCGGATCGGTGATCGGCGGCCGGGTGGCGCTCAAGCTCGACCCCGACCTGCTGGGGCGGCTGGCGCAGCACTTGGACGTGATCCTCGTGTCCGCGACGAACGGGAAGACGACCACCACACGGTTGATCGCCGAGGCGCTCCGCGCCGCCGGCCCCGTCGTGTCGAACGCCCTCGGCGCCAACATGCCGGCGGGGATCACCTCCGCGCTGGCGGGCGGTTCGGACGCGAAGTACGGCGTGATAGAGGTGGACGAGAAGTACCTCGCCGGGGTGGCCCGGGACACCACGCCCAAGGTGATCGCGCTGCTCAACCTCTCCCGCGACCAGCTGGACCGCGCGGCCGAGACCCGGATGCTGGCCGAGCAGTGGCGTGAGGGCCTCTCCGGCTCGAAGGCCGTGATCGTGGCCAACGCGGACGATCCGCTGATCGTCTGGGCCGCTTCCTCCTCGCCCAACGTGGTGTGGGTCGCGGCGGGACAGGCGTGGAAGGACGACGCCTGGTCGTGCCCGTCGTGCGGCGGCGTGATGCAGCGCCCGGGCGACGACTGGTTCTGCGGCGAGTGCGGTTTCCGTCGCCCCGCCCCGAGCTGGGCGCTCAACGGCGACTACGTCCTGGACCCGCACGGTTCGGCGTGGCCGATCCACCTGCAGCTCCCGGGCCGGGCCAACAAGGCCAACGCGACCAGTTCGGCCGCCGTGGCCGCCGTCTTCGGCGTACCGCCGCAGGTCGCCCTGGAGCGCATGTATCAGGTGCAGGCCGTGGCGGGCCGCTACGACGTGGTCTCCTTCCTCAACCGCGAGCTGCGGCTGCTGCTGGCGAAGAACCCGGCGGGCTGGCTGGAGACGTTCTCCCTCATCGATCCGCCCCCGACCCCGGTGATCCTGTCGGTGAACGCCCGTGGCGCGGACGGCACGGACACCTCGTGGCTGTGGGACGTCGACTACACGCAGCTGTACGGGCACCCGATCTTCGTGCTGGGTGACCGCAAGCTGGACCTCGCGGTCCGGCTCGAGGTCGCGGGACTCGACTTCCGCGTCTGCGAGACCCTGGACGAAGCCGTCCAGATGGCCCCGCCCGGCCGCATCGAGGTCATCGCCAACTACACCGCCTTCCAGGATCTGCGCCGTCGTGTCGGCAACTGACCCCCGCGCGGGCCACCCCCGGAGAGGACGAAGCATGAGCAACAACGGCCTGCGGCTGGTGTGGGTCTATCCCGACCTCCTCAGCACCTACGGCGACCAGGGCAACGCCCTGGTGGTCGAGCGCCGGGCGCGGCAGCGCGGTCTCGACGTGGCGCGCGTGGACGTGCGCAGCGACCAGCCGATCCCGACGTCGGGCGACATCTACCTGATCGGCGGCGGCGAGGACCGGCCGCAGCGGCTGGCCGCGGAGCGACTGCGCCGCGACGGCGGGCTGAGCAGGGCCGCGTCCAACGGCGCGATCATCTTCTCGGTCTGCGCGGGCTACCAGATCCTCGGCCACGAGTTCATCAACGACCTCGGCGAGCGTGAGCCCGGCCTCGGACTGCTCGACGTGGTCTCCACACGCGGCGAGGGCGCGCGCTGCGTCGGGGACGTGCTCGGTGACATCGACCCGAACCTCGGGCTCCCGCCGCTGACGGGATTCGAGAACCATCAGGGCGTCACCCATCTCGGCCCGACCGCCAGGCCCTTCGCCCGCACGCGGATCGGCCGGGGCAACGGGACGGGCGACGGCACCGAAGGCGCGTACAACGACACGGTGTTCGGGACGTACATGCACGGTCCCGTGCTGGCGCGCAATCCGCTGATCGCGGACCACCTGCTGAAGCTGGCGCTCGACGTGAACGCGCTGCCGCCGGCCGACGACCGGTGGTACGAGGCGCTGCGCGCCGAGCGGATCGCCGCGGCGACGCAGCCCGCCTGACGGCGCCCGTGCACCGGCGGGGCCACCCACGGGCGGCCCCGCCGGTGCGCACGCCGTCCCTGCCCGGGAGGGTGCGTGGACGTCCGGTGGGCGTCCAGCAGTCGGACGGTGGGTTCGGCCCCGCCACCTCGCGCCGGTAGGGTGGCGGGGATCCAACCGGACGACGTGGTCCGGTCGTCGGCCCACGTTGCAAAGGTTCCCCGGGCAATGCGAATTGGTGTGCTCACCTCCGGCGGCGACTGCCCCGGCCTCAACGCCGTCATCCGTTCCGTCGTGCACCGCGCGGTGGTCGACCACGGCGACGAGGTCATCGGCTTCCACGACGGCTGGAAGGGCCTCCTCGAGTGCGACTACCGCAAGCTCGACCTCGACGCGGTCGGCGGCATCCTCGCCCGCGGCGGCACGATCCTCGGTTCCTCCCGGGTCCAGCCCGCTCACCTGCGTGACGGTGTGGAGCGGGCCCGCGGCCACGTCGCGGACCTCGGCCTCGACGCGATCATCCCCATCGGCGGCGAGGGCACGCTGAAGGCGGCCAATCTGCTCTCCGAGGCGGGGCTGCCCATAGTCGGCGTGCCCAAGACCATCGACAACGACATCGCCTCCACCGATGTGACGTTCGGCTTCGACACGGCCGTCGGGGTGGCCACCGACGCGCTCGACCGGCTGAAGACGACCGCCGAGTCGCACCAGCGGGTACTGATCGTCGAGGTCATGGGTCGGCACACCGGCTGGATCGCACTGCACTCGGGTATGGCGGCGGGCGCGCACGCCATCGTCGTCCCCGAGCGGCCCTTCGACATCGACGAGCTGACCTCGCTCGTGGGCCGGCGGTTCTCGGACGGCAAGAAGTTCGCGATCGTCGTCGTCGCGGAGGGCGCCAAGCCGAGGGAGGGCTCCATGGAGTTCGACCAGGGCAAGACGGACATCTACGGGCACGAGCGCTTCGCCGGCGTGGCGACCCAGCTCTCCGGCGCGCTGGAGCACCGTCTCGGCAAGGAGGCCCGCCCGGTGATCCTGGGGCACGTGCAGCGCGGCGGGACCCCGACCGCGTACGACCGGGTCCTCGCCACCCGGTTCGGCTGGCACGCGGTGGAGGCGGCGCACCGCGGCGAGTTCGGCATGATGACGGCGCTGCGCGGTACGGACATCACGATGGTCCCGCTCGCCGTGGCGGTGGAGACCCTGAAGACGGTACCGGCCGAGCGTTACGCCGAGGCGGAATGCGTGCTCTGACGGACACGGAGCCCCACGAACCGCCCCCGGCCGCGTCAGCGGCCGGGGGCGGTTCTACTCTGGACCGGACAACCGGCACGAAACGGGGACGTCCCCAGCGGGAGTGAACAGATGGATCACAGCGGGCACGGCATGAACATGGATCTGCCGCCGTTCACGCTGGGACGTGGGCTCGGATTCTCCGCGGACCCCTTTTTCCTGATCGGCTGCGTGGCCGCCCTGGCCCTGTACGGCTACGGGGTACTCCGCCTGCGCAGGCGGGGCGACGGGTGGCCGGTCAACCGGCTCGTGTTCTTCGTCGTCGGCGTGCTGTCCATCGCCCTGGTGATGTGCACCGGCCTGAACGACTACGGCATGGTCATGTTCAGCGTCCATATGGTGCAGCACATGATCATCAGCATGGTGTCGCCGATCCTGCTGCTCCTGGGCGCCCCGGTGACGCTGGCGCTGCGGGCGCTGCCGGTGGCGGGACGGGGCCGCACCGGTCCGCGCGAGCTGCTGCTCAAGCTGCTCCACAGCCGCTACATGAAGATCATCACGCATCCGGTGTTCACGATCCCGCTCTTCATCGCGAGCCTGTACGGCCTGTACTTCACCCCGCTCTTCGATTTCCTGATGGGCTCGAAGACCGGTCACGTCGTGATGATGGTGCACTTCCTCGCGGTGGGCCTGGTGTTCTTCTGGCCGATCATGGGCGTCGACCCCGGACCGCACCGGCCCGGGTACGTGATGAGGATGCTGGAGCTCTTCGCCGGTATGCCGTTCCACGCCTTCTTCGGAATCGCGCTGATGATGGCGAGCCAGCCGATGGTGAAGGCGTACGAGAATCCGCCGGCCTCCCTCGGGATCGACGCGCTGGGCGATCAGTCCGCCGCCGGGGGGATCGCCTGGGCCTTCAGCGAGATCCCGTCCGTGCTGGTGCTGATCGCCCTGGTCTTCCAGTGGTACCGCTCCGACCAGCGGACGGCCAAGCGTTCCGACCGTGCCGCGGACCGGGACGGCGACCAGGAACTGAACGCGTACAACGCGTATCTGGCCTCGCTGCAGGCCCGGCAGTAGCGGTGGAGGGCCCCGCCGGGTGACCATGGCTGCAACGGCCGTGCGGCCGGTGAGGAGCGTGCGCTCATGCCTGGATCCACGAAGACCATGGGAGTGCTCACCGTGGGCACGCTCGTCGCGGTGACGGCGTACACGGTGGCTCTGGGGAGCAACGGCTGGCTCTGGTTCGGCTGGGTGGTGCTGGGGCTGGCCACCGTGGGGATGCTCGCCAGCCGCGACGTCTGACCGCGTCCGAGGCTCACGCGCCGCGTCCGGCCGGGGCCGGGGCGCACCGAACGATCCGATCGGGGTCCGGGTGCGGAACAGCCTGGGGCCTCAGCGGGTGATCGTCCGGTCGTCCACGCCTTCCGGGGCGGAGAGCGGCGCGTGCCCCGTACGGACGGGAGGGCGGGGACTTCGCCGACCGCGCCCCGGCTCCGTGCCGCGCCGGCGCGGTCCGCCGCCGCCCGGGACGGGATGCCCCACTTCGACCCCGGTGTGCGTGAGCCGTCCACCTGTGTGAGGCGCCCGGCATGGCGAGCCGCTGCCGGGTCAGGGGCGCTCCTGAGAGCGTCTGCGCAGGACGACGACGAGATCCACGGCGGCGATCACCGCGAACAGGCCGCACAGCCCGGCGAGCACCGCCAGCGAGGTGGGGCCCGGCGAGTCCTTCGCTCCGGACGACGCGGACCAGAAGGCGAGCAGCACCGTGAGGGCGATGAACAGCGTCACTCCGCCGATGGACAGGATGAGGCGCAGGCCGAGGGCGCTGCGCGCGGTGAGTGGCTCCGTTCCCGACCTCCTGCGGTGGCGGCCGGGGGGCGGTGAGGGCAGGGACACGATTCCTCCTCGGTGTCACGGGGCGGCGCGGCGGCCCGTCGTGGCGTCGCACCCGGCCGTTGCGCCGTCGAGGCGGGTCACCGGCGGTGCGTGCGGCGCTCGGGGCCGAGGGTTCAGCTACTCGCCTGCCAGGCCTTCGACCGGTTCACCTCGCGCAGCGCTTCGAACCGTTCGGGTGGGTGCCCACGTCAGCAGCATCCTTCGGCTCCGGGCCGCTCGGCAGCGTCGTACAGATGTTGCCCGGAAGCCGGAAGCCGCCTCGTCGGCGCCTTCGCCGCTCCGTCCCGGCACCGGCCCACCTCTTCCTCCTGTATGCGTCATGATCGCCCGTACCCGTGCTCCTGGGAAGCGAGCCGGGAATGTCGACTTCAATTCTAAATGAACCAATAATTTCCTTTCGCGTGTTCCCGGCTCCGTTTCTCCGGTTCCCTTTCTCCCCTCCGTTTCCCCGCTGCGTTTCCGCGTTCCGTCGCCGGGCACGCGCAACCTGCCGGGCCGCCGGAGCACGGGCGGACTCGACCGGAGGGAGGAGGGGACCGCGCGTCGGACGTGCCCGCCGACACCGTCCTACCGAGGGAGGCCGGAGGTGCCGGTGAGGCATAACGCGTTCCCCGGTTACCCGGAACGAGGGTCGGCGTCGGAGTGGGGATCGTGGGCCGGCAGCAGGGTCGGCCCCGTGGCGTCCCGCGCCGGTCGGGGGCGGCGAGCGGGCGAGGTGCAACTCCCGGACCGTGTTCTTCCGGGATCGCCACCGACCTGGTAGGAACGCAGTCCTGGAGCCGATCAGGCAGAGCGAGGAGCCGCCCGTGTTCTACTACGTACTCAAGTACGTCCTGCTGGGCCCCCTGCTGCGGCTGCTGTTCCGGCCACGCATCGAAGGGATCGAGCACATCCCCGAGGACGGTGCGGCCATCGTCGCGGGCAATCACCTGTCGTTCTCCGACCACTTCCTGATGCCCGCGATCATCAAGCGCCGGATCACCTTTCTCGCCAAGGCGGAGTACTTCACCGGTCCGGGCATCAAGGGGCGGCTGACCGCTGCGTTCTTCCACAGCATCGGGCAGATTCCCGTGGACCGGTCGGGCAAGGAAGCGGGCAAGGCCGCCATCCGTGAGGGGCTGGGCGTGCTGCGCAGGGGTGAGCTGCTCGGCATCTACCCGGAGGGCACCCGTTCCCCTGACGGGCGGCTGTACAAGGGAAAGGTCGGGGTCGCCGTCATGGCGATCAAGGCGGGGGTCCCGGTCATTCCCTGTGCGATGGTCGGAACCTTCGAGATCCAGCCGCCGGGCCAGACCGTGCCCCGGATCAAGCGGGTCACCATCCGCTTCGGAGAGCCGCTGGACTTCTCCCGCTACGCCGGCCTCGAGGACCGGAAGGCAGCGATCCGGGCGGTCACGGACGAGATCATGTACGCGATCCTCGGACTCTCCGAGCAGGAGTACGTCGACGAGTACGCGGTCAAGGTGAAGGCGTCACAGACCGCCGAGCAGCCCAGGAAGTTCCCGCGCCGGCCGAGCTGAGCGGGGAATCTGCTCTCGGCCGATCGCTCTGGCCCTCCGGTACGCCGGGGCCGTAGCGTCCCCGTCATGAGCAGAGGACGGGCGTTCGTGCTGGGCGCCACCGGGCAGATCGGGCGGGCCGCGGTGCGGGCCCTGGCGCAGGACGGGTGGGAGGTGACAGCCGCCTCGCGTGAGGGCCGGCGTGACAGTGCCTGGGGCCCGGAGGTGCGCGACGTGGTGCTCGACCGCGAGGAGGACGGCGCGCTCGCGGCCGCGTTGGGCGACGGCTGCGACGTACTGGTCGACATGGTCGCTTTCGGCGAGGACCACGCAACCCAGCTGACGGATCTCTCGGACCGGATCGGTTCGGCGGTCGTCATATCCAGCGGCGCCGTGTACGCGGACGATCGTGGCCGCAGCTTCGACACGCAGGACGAGCCGGACGGGTTCCCGCGCTACCCGGTGCCGATCCCGGAGAGCTGCCCGACGGTCGCGCCCGGGCCACAGACCTACGGCACCCGCAAGATCGCGCTGGAGCGGGCTCTCCTGGCAGCGGCCCGCCGACTGCCGGTGACCGTCCTTCGTGCCGGCGCGGTCCACGGGCCGCACTGCCGTACCCCTCGCGAGCTGTACTTCGTCAAACGGGTGCTGGACGGCCGTCGTCGCCGGGTGCTCGCCCACGGCGGGAGAAGCAGGTTCGGCCCGGCGCACGTCTCCAACATCGCCGAGCTGGTGCGGCTCGCCGCCCTGCGCCCCGGTACCCGGATACTGAACGCTGCGGATCCCTACGCCCCGACCGTCGCCGAGATGGGCGAGGCGGTCGACGCGGTCATGGGGTGGCGGAGCGAGACGGTGCTGATGGAGACGGCCGCCCCGCAGGCAGCCCTGGGCCGCACGCCCTGGAGCGCGGAACACCCTGTCGTCTACGACATGACCGCAGCCGGGCGGGAGTTGGGATACGTACCGGTAACAGGCTACGCCGAGTCGCTACCGGCGACCGTCGAGTGGCTCACCGAGCGGCTGCAGCGGAGTGCCGGTGACTGGCGTGCCGCGTTCCCTTCGATGGCCGCGGCGTACGACCCGCACGGCGACCTCTTCGACTATGCGGCGGAGGACGCCTGGCTGGAGAGCGTCGAGGCCGGACCGCGCTGAGGAGGAGGGCGGAGGGAAAAGAATGTCAGGGAGGACGGAAGTCGCGGCAACAGAAGCCGCGGACACCGCGGTCGGGTGGACGGAGAGGCGAGGAGACGGGAGGGAGGGGGCGGGGCCGCCCGTCGGGTAACCGGAGGTGAGAGGCCCTCAGGTGGGCCGGACAAGCCGCCGACCCGTCGGCCCGGGTCAAGGACCGGGGAGGGCGGCCGGACCGGAGTCCGACCGCCCCTGGACAGCCGGTGCCGGTTACGGCTTCGGCGTGGCGTGCGGGGTGCACGTCACGTCGTACCGGTCGGTCTTCCCGGTGAGCAGGTAGGCATCCACCCGCTCGTTGATGCAGGGGTTGACCAGGCCGGTGACACCGTGGGAACCGGCGCCCTCCTCGGTGATGAGGCGGGAGCCCGCGAAGCGCTTGTGCAGCTCGACGGCGCCCTCGTACGGAGTGGCGGCGTCACGGGTGGACTGCACGATCAGCACCGGCGGCAGTCCCTTGCCGGTGCGGACGTCCAGCGGGGTCTGCTGCTTGGCCGGCCAGGTCGCACAGGGGAGGTTCATCCAGGCGTTGGCCCAGGTCATGAACGGGTTGTCCTGGTGCAGCCGGGTGTTGTCGCGGTCCCACTTCTGCCAGCTCGTGGGCCACTTGGCGTCAGCGCACTCCACCGCCGTGTACACGGCGTTGCCGTTCTCCGAGGACGCGTTGCCCGCGGTGTCCGAGAGGTCGGGTGCCGCCGCGTCGATCAGCGCCTGGGTGTCCCCGGCCAGGTAGGCGCTCCACGTCCGGGCGACGGGCGCCCAGGCCGAGTCGTAGTACGGCGCGCTCTGGAAGAAGCCGATGAGTTCGGCCGGTCCCACGAGGCCACCGATCGGGTTCTTCTTGGCGGCCGCGCGCAGCGTCAGCCACGCCTGCTCGACCTTCTCCGGGGTGTCGCCGATGTGGTACGTGGCGTCGTTCTTGGCGACCCACGCCTTCCAGTCGTCCCAGCGGGTCTGGAAGGCGATGTCCTGGTTGAGGTTGGCCTCGTACCAGATGTTGTCCTTCTCGGGGTTGACCACGCTGTCGACGACCATGCGACGCACGTGGCCCGGGAAGAGCGTTCCGTAGACCGCACCCAGGTAGGTGCCGTAGGAGACGCCCAGGAAGTTGAGCTTCTCCTCACCGAGCGCGGCACGGATGACGTCCAGGTCGCGAGCGCTGTTGGGCGTCGTCATGTGCGGCAGCATCTCGCCGCTGCGCTCGGCGCAGCCGTCCGCGTACTCGGCCGCGAGCTTGCGCTGCGCGCGCTTGTCGGCCTCGCTGTCGGGGACCGGGTCCGCCTTCGGCGCCTTGACGAACTCCTGCGGGTCGACGCAGGAGATCGGTGCCGAGTGGCCCACTCCGCGGGGGTCGAAGCCGACGAAGTCGTACGCCTTGGCCGCGTTCACCCACAGGGGGCTCTTGTTGAGGATGCGCTTCGGGAACGCCATGCCCGAGGCGCCGGGCCCGCCGGGGTTGTAGAGGAGCGCGCCCTGGTGTTCTGCCTTCGTGCCGGTGCTGACGTGACGGTCGACGGCGAGCTTGATCTGCTTGCCGTTCGGCTTCGCGTAGTCGAGCGGCACGGTGACCCACCCGCACTGGATGGGTGCGGAGATCGCCCAGTCCGCCGGGCAGGCCGCCCAGTCGACGCCGGCCTTCTCCGCCCGCTCCGCAGCGAGTTGGACGCCACGCGCCTCCGGGTTGCCGTGGTGCCGGCCGTCGGCGTTGGCTGCCGGTGCGGCTATCGCGCCCGCTATGAGCGTGCCCGCGATCAGAGTGCCGGCCGAGCCGAGCACTGCGGTGCGTCTCAAGTGGAACCTCCCCCTACGTGATGCGCCGCCCGTAGCGGCGCACTCGTTCGTGTGTCCAGCGGATCCTTTCGTCTGTGAGGTTGCTGAGAACAGGGCGTACACGTGTTTCTTTACCGAACCAATAACCGGTGCTACGGGTCCCGCTCAGCGGACCGGGGCAGGGTCGGTGGATCGAAATCAGGCCATTCGCGGCATCCTGCGTACTCGCGTACGCCGCAATGCCCCGACGCAACGCCCCGGATGCCAGGGACCGGATGCCACGCCTCGGATGCCGCGGACCGGCCGAGCCGAGCGAGACCCGCCCCGGGGCGGAGGCTGCTCCGCTCGGTGGAACGTGGTCGCGGTACGGTGCCCACCCGGTTCAGCCGTACGCGGTCTGCGTCGGCCGCGGACCGGGACCCGGTCCGCGGCCGACGACGCGATGCCGTGGTCCGCCGAGCGAGCGCCCCGGCTCCGTCCACGAGGGTGTGCCGCGCCCCTCGGCCGGCCGGGGGGCACGCCCTGGACGAGGTACCGCCCGGACTCCTCGCCCAGGACCGGAGGCCGTCCCCGGGTGCGGGCCGCCGTCGGCGCGCCGCGCCCACCCTGTTCGGTTGCCGTCCCCGGGCCGCTCAGGCTCCGTTCGGCAGCCCGCTCAGCGCCTCGTCCAGGATGCCTCGCAGGAGCCGGGCGTCCGCGGCGAGCGCGGTCACGAGCACCGCCGGACCTGCCAGCGGGGTGAGTACCGCGTCGGTACCGAGAAGCCTCGGCGCCGCCGGAGCGTCCTCGAACAAGGGATGGACGACGAGTAGTTGGCCGATGGCCCGGTGACCGCCGAGGACTGCCGCACCGTCCCAGCCGCCCGGCGCCGTCGGCCCGTACGCCACCTGCTGGTCCAGCAGCGGCCGGCCGGCCAGCCGGACGGTCAGCCGGGTGGAGAGACTGCCCGTCTGCTCACCGTGCCGGCCGAGGATCTGCTCCTCCCGCAGCACCAGGCGTGCGCCGGCTGCGAGTTCGACCTGCGTGACCATGTCCAGTTCGCTGCCGTAAGCGGAGACGAGCTGGTCGGGAAGCCAGCGCAGCACCGCCCCCTCCCCCACGCTCAGCCTGATGGTGTACGACGCTGCGCCCGCCTCCGGCCCCGCGCCCGGGAGTGCCACGGTGGCCGCGGCGGAGTCCACCGACAGCCGCGCCCCTGCCTCGGCCCGCGCCTCGATGGAGAGCCGGTCGCCGCCCAGGGGCGCGCTCATGGCACCGACCACGGTGACGCGCGCGCAACCGGCCTCCGGGGATCTGGTGCGGCGCACGGCGAGTGGCCCGTCGCTCTCCAGTACGGGCAGCAGGGTGGAGCCGCGGCCGTCGGCGACCGCCGTGATGCGTGCGGTGGCGCTGACGCTCATGCGGCCCAGGCGGCGAGTCGCTCCCGCACCCAGCCGGCCACGGGCGCGACGCCGTCCTCGGCGGTCAGCGAGGTGAACAGGACCGGGAGGTCGCCGCGCTGAGCGGCGGCGTCGAGGGCCATCCGCTCCAGGTCGGAGCCGACGTAGGGGGCGAGGTCGGTCTTGTTGATGACGAGGAGGTCGGCGGTGGTGACGCCGGGTCCGCCCTTGCGCGGGATGTCGTCGCCGCCCGCCACGTCGATCACGAAGATCTGGGCGTCGACCAGTCCTCTGGAGAAGGTGGCGGTGAGGTTGTCGCCCCCGGACTCGACGAGGATGAGGTCGAGCGGACCCACGGAGTCCTCGAGGTCCTCGACTGCTTCGAGGTTCGCGGAGATGTCGTCCCGGATGGCGGTGTGGGGGCAGGCGCCGGTCTCCACGGCCTGGATGCGTTCGGGGGGCAGTACCGCGTTGCGGAGCAGGAAGGCGGCGTCCTCCTGGGTGTAGATGTCGTTGGTGACCACGGCGATGGACAGCCGGTCGCGCAGGACACGGCAGAGGGCGGCCACGGTCGCGGTCTTCCCGGAACCGACGGGTCCTCCGAGGCCGATGCGCAGGGCGCGCCGGGTTCCGTCGGGGCGGGCGGCGTCGGCGCTGATGGCCGCAGGTCCGTCGTGGGCGGGGTCGCGGTGCATGGGTGCGGCTCCTGAGAGGGTCGGCGATCGGGAATCGGAAAGGGTGGAGTCAGGACGCGAAGAGCCGGACGGGCCGGGCCGCGTGCGCCTCGGCGGCGATGTCGAGGAGCGGGGCGGAGGCGGCGGGCAGCGCGTCGATGCCTTCCCGCGCGGCCGCGGCCGCCTGTTCGGCGACGCGGTCGAGCGCGGGCGCGAGGCGGGCGAGGACGGCGGTGGCCTCGAAGGGGTCCAGGGAGAGCAGCCGGACCACCGCGGTGGCCGGTCCGCTGACGGTTTCGTACGCGACGCAGTGTGCGGCGTCCTCGGGACCCAGGCCGGCCACGCGGGCGGTGAGGCCGAGGACGACGGGCTGGTGCGCACCGCGCGGCCGGGCCGTGGCGAGTGCGTCCAGCTCGGGGCCGGGCCAGGTGGCCCGCGCCGCCCGCATGAGCTGGCGGCCGAGCTTGCGTGCCACGGCCCGCAGCGCGGGCGACGGGGTCCGGGCGTCGGCTGCCTCGTCGAGGGCGAGCGGGTCGAGCCCGTGGGCCGCCGCGGCCGCGAGTGCCGCGGCGGTGAGGCCGGTGGTGTGCAGTCGGCCCAGGCAGAAGTCCGCGAGGCTCCGGGGGTCGCGGATGCGGCCCGCCGTGACGGCCGGCTCGGCTCCTCCCGAATGGGCGTGGCCTCCGGCGGGGAAGCGGCCGTCGGCGAGGACGAGGAGGGCCGCGCGTGTCGTCATGGGGTGCCGTCCGGTCAGAAGAGGAAGTAACGCTGGGCCATGGGCAGTTCAGCGGCCGGTGCGGGCTCGACCCGTTCCCCGTCGATGGTGACGGCGAAACTGTCGGGTTCCACGTGGACCTGGGGCAGGGCGTCGTTCTCCCGCATGTCCGCCTTCGTGACTCCCCGGGTGCTGCTGATCGGAACGAACCGCTTGCCGAGGGCAAGCCGTTCCGGCAGCCCGTCCGCCAGCGCCGCTTCGGCGACGAAGTTGACGGAGGTGGCGGCGGGCGCCCGGCCGACGGCACCGAACATCGGGCGAGGCAGAACCGGCTGGGGTGTGGGGATGGAGGCGTTGGCGTCTCCCATCTGCGCGTAGGCGATCTGGCCGCCCTTGATCACCGTCCGGGGCTTGACGCCGAAGAACGCCGGGTCCCACAGCACGAGGTCGGCGAGCTTGCCCGTCTCGACCGAGCCGATCTCCCGGTCGAGCCCCTGGGCGACGGCCGGATTGATCGTGTATTTGGCGACGTAGCGACGCGCCCGGTGGTTGTCGGCGGGGCCGTCGCCGGGCAGGGAGCCGCGCCGCCGTTTCATCACATGGGCCGTCTGCCAGGTCCTCAGGACCACTTCGCCGATGCGCCCCATCGCCTGGGAGTCCGAGGAGATGATCGAGATGGCGCCCAGGTCGTGGAGGATGTCCTCGGCCGCGACGGTCGAGGGCCGGATCCGGGACTCGGCGAAGGCGAGGTCCTCCGGGACCGCCGGGTTGAGGTGATGACAGACCATCAGCATGTCGAGGTGTTCCTCGATGGTGTTGACGGTGTGCGGACGCGTGGGGTTGGTGGAGCTGGGCAGGACGTACGGCTCCGAGACCACGGTGATGATGTCGGGTGCGTGCCCGCCTCCCGCGCCTTCGGTGTGGTACGAGTGAATGGTGCGCCCGGCGATGGCGGCCAGCGTGTCGGCGACGAAGCCGGCCTCGTTGAGCGTGTCCGTATGGATGGCGAGCTGGGCTCCGGTCTCCTCGCACACGCCCAGACAGGCGTCGATGACGGCGGGGGTCGCACCCCAGTCCTCATGGATCTTGAAGCCCAGTGCCCCGGCCCGGAGTTGGGAGTGCATGGCCTCACGGGACATGGTGTTGCCCTTGCCGAGCAGGCCGATGTTGACGGGGTACCCCTCCAGGGCCTCGAACATCCGGGCGAGGTGCCAGGGCCCAGGCGTGACGGTGGTGGCCTTGGTGCCCTCCGCCGGTCCGGTCCCACCCCCGACGAGGGTCGTGATGCCGGCGGAGAGCGCCTGGTCGACGAGGGTCGGCGAGATGAAGTGGACGTGTGCGTCGACGGCTCCCGCCGTGACGAACGTGCCGTTGCCCGCGATGATCTCCGTCTCCGGGCCGATGACGAGGTCGGGGTGGACCCCGTCCATGGTGTCCGGGTTGCCGGCCTTGCCGATGCCGGTGATCCGTCCGCCACGGATGCCGATGTCGGCCTTGACGACGCCCCAGTGGTCGATGATGACGGCACCGGTGACGACGGTGTCGGGTGCACCCTCGGCGCGGGTGGTGCGCGCCTGGCCCATGGACTCCCGGATCACCTTGCCACCGCCGAACACGGCTTCGTCACCGGCCCGTCCGGGCCCCCCGCAGCGGTCCTCCTCGATCTCGACGACGAGGTCGGTGTCGGCGAGCCGGATGCGGTCGCCGGTGGTGGGGCCGAACAGGTCCGCGTACACGGCACGGCTGAGTTCAGGCATCGAGGGAACCTCCGGTGTCGCCACGCAGTCCGGGAACGACGCGCAGACCTGCGAGCGGTACGAGTTCGACGTCGACCGGGATGCCGGGTTCGAAGCGCACGGCGGTCCCCGCCGCGATATCGAGGCGCAGTCCGTGGGCGGCGGGGCGGTCGAACTCCAGGCCCGGGTTGGCCTCGGCGAAGTGGTAGTGCGAGCCGACCTGGACGGGACGGTCCGCGGCGTTCAGCACGGTGAGGCGGGTGACGGGGCGCCCCTCGTTGATCGGCACCGGGCCGTCCGCGTAGAAGATCTCTCCGGGAATCATCGGAGTGCTCCCGTCAGACGATCGGTTCGTGGACGGTGACCAGCTTGGTGCCGTCCGGGAAGGTGGCCTCCACCTGGACGTCGGGGATCATCTCCGGGATGCCGTCCATGACGTCCTCCCGGGTGAGCACCTTCCTTCCCGAGGCCATCAGTTCGGCGACGGTCCGGCCGTCACGGGCCCCTTCGAGGAGGTGCGAGGTGATCAGGGCGACCGCCTCGGGATGATTCAGCCGCAGGCCCCGGGCCCTGCGCTTCTCGGCCACATCGGCCGCCACGTGGATGAGCAGGCGTTCCTGTTCGTGCGGAGTCAGTTGCACGGTTCCACCTCGTCGTCTTCCGCCCGGTACCGGCTCCGGGCGCAGCGGGACCCTATCGACCTTCAACAGTTTGTTTAAGATCGGAGAGCGCTTCGCGGCCAGGTATTGCACGTTAGGGCGGAAGTTTTTCCGGCGCGTTAACTGACCCTTTGCCGGCCCATGCACATCAGGGCCGCACGGCCCGCCCTCGGGCGTACCCACGCCCGGCCGTCCGTGCAACACCCCCACGCGGTGCGTGTCCCGTGCGGGGGAGGATCGCCCGGGTGGCGCCTCCACCGGGGCCGTCACTCCTCCAGGGTGGCGGCCGGCCGCCACCCGCGCGGGGCCGTACCCCAGGGTGCGCCCGGTCGCCCTACGCTTCCGCCCCGTCCGCCCCGAAGGCGCACGTGTCCACCGCTGCCCCGAGGAGCGCGACCAGGCCGGCCGGACCGATCCGGCGGCGCCGCGGTGATGCCTGCGGACCGTGCCGGGCGGCGCGGCGCCGGCCTCCCGTCGCCGACGCCCTGCGGGACGACTCCGGCGCTCATGCGTGAGCGGACGAGACGCCGATCCACGCGGGAGCACCGGCCCGCTCCCCGCACCTGCCGGGTGGGGACGGCCCGCCGGGCGGTCACCATGCGTCCGAATGCCACGAGTTGAGCCCCCGACCCGCCGACTACCGCCTCTTTTCCACCTCTCGGCGCACACGCCACGACACGCCCGGCGGCCCGGGGAATCTTCCTCCCCCGTTCGGCTCAGACAGCAGCCCTCAGGAGGGACGGTCCCACTTGCGCGTCGCTCGCGGACACTGAGCGAAACGCCCTGTTCCGCCACTGGTACGGAGCTGGCCAGGGAGGGCCTGCCGGGAGGGGCGCTCACCCTTCCCACCCGAACGGGTCAGCCGTGACGACTCTCACATAACGCCTTTTCAGCTCGGAAATCAGGCACCAGGTGAGTAAAGATCCGTGGGACGACAAGCCCCCGCCACCACGGCGGGGCGGTCCGGGCGGACGCCGAGTCCTGCCGCCGTCCGGATGCCTGGTCGACAGGAGTGGATCGGCAGGAGTGGAGGACCCGAGCACAACGGGCCGCCCGGACACCCGTCCGGACAGCCCTCGGGGTGAAGCCGCCGAGAGCGGCCGGGCAACTTCGCCAGCCCGAACCCGACAGGTCATCCTTCACAGGCGGCTGACGAAGGGTTGCGCATGACTGCGCAGGTTCATGTCCCGTCTCTGTTCGCCCGGGTCGGCACGGCCTCGGTCCTCACACTCGCGGTCGGCACCACCATGCTGGCGCCCGGCATCGTCGACGAGGCCGAGGCCGCGACCAACTCGACGAAAGCGCTGAAGGTGGCCGCCTCCAAGAAGGGGGCGCCCTACCGGTGGGGCGCCACGGGCCCTCACCGCTTCGACTGTTCGGGCCTCACGCTCTACGCCTTCAAGAAGGCGGGCAAGAAACTCCCCCGGACGGCCCAGCAGCAGTACAACACCACACGCCACATCACCAGGTCGCAGCGGCAACGCGGCGACCTGGTCTTCTTCCATACGGGCCGCAGCGTGTACCACGTGGGCATCTACGCCGGCGGAGGCAGGATCTGGCACTCGCCGAAGACCGGGGCAGTGGTCAGGCTGGAGAAGATCTGGTCGAAGAGTGTCTGGTACGGAAGGGTCCGCTGACGCCCGTACGCCCGTACGCCCGTACACCCGTACACCCGTACACCTGTACGCCTAGGCATCCTCCTGTTCCCCCATGGGCCGATACGTGGGCCGACACGCGCCGCCGCATGCGTTCACCCGCACCCGTGTACGCATGCACACCCGCGCAAGGCACTCGCGGACCGTCGCGGGCCCGGCCGCACCGTGGCCGGGTCGGAGCAGCCGGGACGCGGTGACCAGGACGAGCCCCGGCACGGTGAGCGCCGCGCCCCTGCCGCCCTCGACCGCGCGGGTGGTGCGCGGCCGGCGCCGCCACCGGCCGAGGCGGTCGACCAGCGGGGCCGCGGCCGGGAACCACACGGGCGGCAGGACGACCACGGCGGCCGGCAGCAGAGTCCTGGCAAGGGGCGGCTGCCCGTCGGGGACGAACTGCGGCAGCAGGCCGAGGAAGAGCGCAGGCGCCCTGGGGCGGGTCGTCCCCTGGTCGGCAGCGCGCCTCTGCATCCTCGACGGCGGGGGGAGCGGGCACCGGCCGAGGCGGGAGCCGCACCGGCCGTGGTGTGCGGGCCCCGGGGTACGCCCTGGTGTGCGCGCCGGTCAGCGCGGGGCCCGGCGTGGCGGTGGTGCCGGAGACGGTCGCGGCGACGTCTCCGGCGCCCTCGGCCGTACGGCGGCCGGACCGCGCGGAGGTCCGCCGGACGGTCTCCGTGGCGCACCGGAGGGAGCGGAACGCCGCCGCGGCGGCCACGCCGAGGACTCTGCTGCGCAGCGGTTCCGGATGCGCCGCCGCTCGCCGGGACCCGTCCGCACGACCGCCCGCCCGTCCGCACGGACGCCGGAATTCCGGTCCCCGGTCGCCGGCCCGTGACCTGCGGTCAGGCCACGGTCGGCGCGGAGGCGACCCAGGGAAGGGTGATATGGACGGTCTTGCCACCGTCCCGGGTCGGGCTGACGCCGATCCGGCCGCCGTACTCCTTGGCCAGGGAGCGGACGATGACCAAGCCCCGGCCGTTGTCCTGCTGGACGGCCGCGGGCAGTCGACGGGGCCTGCCGGGATGGCTGTCCGTCACTCCCAGGTACAGCTCGACGTCCCGGTCGAGGCGGAGGTCCACCGTGAAGAAGGGTGACTGTCCGAGCGTGTGCTGGACGGCGTTCGTGGCGAGTTCGGAGACGACCAGCCGGATGGCGTCGGCGGTCTCCGTGTCGTCCGGCAGACCCCATTCGGCAAGGACGCGGGCGACATACCGCCGGGCTGCGGAGACCGAACCCGGATCGCTCGGCAGAGTGACGGATGCTTCTTGCTGGTCTGCCATGGCGACGCCGCCCCTTTCCGCCCGGACCGACGCACGATCGGCCTGGATTGCGCTTCGCGCCAGACTGCCACCGATGGTGCCGCTCGTTACGAGGATCCACCAGGATATGCATGTATCTGTCGCCCGATCCGGTGAACTCTGCTTGTCCTGGCGGCTGTCCCGCAGTTCGCGCGGAGTGCGCGACGGCAGCTGAGGGCTGTCCCTGTACGTCCCGTGTGCGGACGTCCCTGCGCCGTGCGACGCACCACGTCCGACGCCGCACGCCGATCCACGGGGAATCGCGGAGCGGCCCCCAACGGCCGGCCACGGTCGCGACACCGGCCCTTTCGGCCTTCGAGCAGTCCCGCCGGTAGGACCGCTCCTCACACGGTCGGTGGATGACCGCGGAGCGGGACCGGTGGCTCCCGGGACGTGAGGAACGGCCGTGTCCTCGGCGTGCGTTGCTCAACTCTCGGGCACGCGGGCCCCGTCGGGCCCCGTGACCGGCGGCAGCCGCGTCGGCGCTCACTTGCCTGACGTGCTGTCCTCTCCCACTCCGTGCCCACTCCCGAACGGAGAGGGGGCGGTGCGCACCACCGTCGCCACGGCCGTCTCGATCTGTTGGGGCGTCAGGTCCGCCCGTGCCGTCAGCCGCAGGCGGGAGACCCCGTCCGGGACCGACGGCGGGCGGAAACACCCGACCGCGACTCCGGCCGCCCGGCAGTCGGCCGCCCAGCGCACCGCCGCGTGGGCGGACGGTGCGCGGACGGACACGACGGCGGCGTCGGGGCGGACGGCGGTCAGCCCGGCCGCGGTCAGCCGTCCGTACAGTTCGGCGGCGACGGCGCGCGCCCTGCCCGCCCGCTCCGGCTCGCGGCGAAGGAGCTCCAGGCCGCCCAGCGCCGCGCCGACCGCCGCAGGGGCGAGACCGGTGTCGAAGATGAACGTACGGGCGGTGTTGACCAGGTGGTCGATGACCCGGGCCGGTCCCAGGACGGCTCCGCCCTGACTGCCCAGGGACTTGGAGAGGGTGAGCGTGGCGACGATGCCGTCGCCCCCGGCGAGACCGGCGGCTGCCGGCGCTCCCCGGCCGCCGTCGCCCAGTACTCCCAGGCCGTGCGCGTCGTCCACGACGAGGGCCGCGCCCTCTTCCCGGCACACCTCGGCGAGCCTGCCCAGCGGGGCGGCGTTGCCGTCCACCGAGAACACCGAGTCGGTGACGGCCAGCGCCCGCTCGCGGTGCGCCCGAAGCGCCTTGCCCACCGCCTCCGGGTCCGCGTGGGGCACGACCTCGGTGTCGGCACGGGAGAGCCGGCAGCCGTCGACGATGGAGGCGTGGTTCCGCGCGTCGGACACGATCAATGAGCCGTGCCCGCCGAGCGCCGTCAGGGCGGCGAGATTGGCCGCGTAGCCGGAGGACAGCACGAGAGCGGCCTCGAAGCCGCAGAACTCCGCCAGTGCGCCTTCGAGTTCGGCGTGCAGGGCGGTGGTGCCCGTGACGAGCCGGGAGCCGGTGGCACCCCCGCCCCACGTACGGGCCGCCTCCGCGGCCCCCTCGGTGACCGCGGGATGGCGGGAGAGTCCGAGGTAGTCGTTGCTCGCGAGATCCAGCACAGCGGCGACGGCGGGCCGGGGACGGAGGGTCCGGACAAGGCCGGCGTCCGCGCGACGGCGCGCCTCGTCGTCGATCCAGGCGAACGGGGCGTAGGACATGGAGTCGGTCCCTTTTGTAGGCAGCTCACAGACCCTAGCGGGGTGCGCAGCGGGTCAGGGTGTGGCAATACACACACCCTCCACCACCTCTCCTGTCCGGTTCCTCCTTGGCCGATGCCGGTGCCGTGCGTCAGGATCAGGGCCATGGACCTCCTGAACACGCTGGTGGACAAGGGACTGCGGCGCGAACTGCCGACCCGTGACGAAGCGCTCGCCGTGCTGGCGACCTCTGACGACGACCTGCTCGATGTGGTGGCCGCGGCCGGAAAGGTGCGCCGCCAGTGGTTCGGCCGGCGCGTGAAGCTGAACTACCTGGTGAACCTCAAGTCCGGGCTCTGCCCGGAGGACTGTTCGTACTGCTCGCAGCGGCTGGGCTCCAAGGCGGACATCCTCAAGTACACCTGGCTGAAGCCGGAGGAGGCGACGAAGGCCGCCAAGGCGGGTGTGGCCGGCGGGGCCAAACGGGTGTGCCTGGTGGCGAGCGGGCGCGGGCCGACCGACCGGGACGTCGACCGGGTCTCCCGCACCATCGAGGCCATCAAGGAGCAGCACGAGGACGTCGAGGTGTGCGCCTGCCTCGGACTGCTCTCCCAGGGGCAGGCCGACCGCCTGAAGTCGGCGGGCGCCGACGCGTACAACCACAACCTCAACACCTCGGAGGGGACGTACGGAGAGATCACGACCACGCACACGTACGCCGACCGGGTGGACACGGTGCAGCAGGCCCAGGCCGCCGGGCTGTCCGCCTGCTCCGGTCTGATCGCAGGGATGGGCGAGACCGACGCCGACCTGGTGGACGTCGTTTTCTCCCTGCGCGAACTGGACCCCGACTCGGTTCCGGTGAACTTCCTGATTCCGATGGAGGGGACCCCGCTCGCCGAGGAGTGGCACCTCACACCGCAGCGGTGCCTGCGCATCCTGGCCATGGTCAGGTTCGTCTGCCCGGACGTCGAGGTGCGGCTCGCGGGCGGGCGCGAGGTCCACCTGCGCTCGATGCAGCCGCTCGCCCTGAGCCTGGTCAACTCGATCTTCCTGGGCGACTACCTGACCAGCGAGGGCCAGTCGGGGAAGACCGACCTCGACATGATCGCCGACGCCGGGTTCGAGGTCGAGGGGGCGGACACGACGACGCTGCCCGGACACCGCGCACAGGCCGGCGGGGGCTGCGGTTCCCACGAGGGCGGGTGCGCCCCGTGCGGGGACTCCCCGGTCTCCGCCACCGAGGACGACGCCCGGACACCGGACGCGACCGGGACCCCGTCGGGGGTGCGCACGGACCTCGTGTCGGTACGCCGGCGCGGTGCCGGGACGGACCTCGCGCCCAATGCCTGACCCCCTCGCGCCGGCGGATCTGCGTGCGCTGGACCGGGCACACGTCTGGCACCCCTACGGCCCGATGCCCGGCAGGCAGGAGCCGCTGGTCGTGGAGTCCGCCTCCGGAGTACGGCTGCGCCTGGCCGAACCCGCGCACGGACAGCGCGAGTTGGTGGACGGGATGTCGTCCTGGTGGTCGGCTGTGCACGGTTACAACCACCCGGTGCTCAACGAGGCGGCGCGGAGCCAGCTGGACCGGATGAGCCATGTGATGTTCGGCGGGCTCACGCACGAGCCCGCCGTCCGGCTGGCGGTCCGGCTGGTGGAGATCACTCCCGAGCCGCTCCAGCACGTCTTCCTCGCCGACTCGGGGTCGGTGTCGGTCGAGGTCGCGGTGAAGATGTGCCTGCAGTACTGGCGCTCGGCCGGGCGTCCGGGCAAACACCGGCTGCTGACCTGGCGGGGCGGCTACCACGGGGACACCTGGCAGCCCATGTCGGTGTGTGATCCCGAGGGCGGGATGCACGAGTTGTGGGCGGGTGCTCTTCCCCGCCAGGTCTTCGCGGACGCGCCGCCGGACGGCTTCGACGCGGAGCCCGACGAGGCGTACGTGCGCCACCTGAGGGAACTCGTCGCGGACCACGCCGACGAACTGGCCGCGGTCATCGTGGAACCGGTGGTGCAGGGTGCCGGCGGGATGCGGTTCCATTCCCCCGCCTATCTGCGGGTGCTGCGGGAGGCGTGCGACGCGAACGACGTGCTGCTCGTGTTCGACGAGATCGCGACGGGATTCGGCCGTACGGGGCAGTTGTTCGCGGCCGGTCACGCGGGGGTCTCCCCGGACGTCATGTGTGTGGGCAAGGCGCTGACCGGCGGGTACCTGACACTGGCCGCGACCCTGTGCACGTCACGCGTGGCGGAGGGCATCTCCGGCGGGGAGGTGCCGGTGCTGGCGCACGGACCCACGTTCATGGGCAATCCGCTGGCCACCGCGGTGGCCGGCGCGTCCGTGGACCTGCTGCTCGGCCAGGACTGGGAGCAGGAGGTGAAGCGGATCGGTACCGGGCTCCGGGAGGGGCTCGCCGAGGCCGCCGCGGTGCCGGGGGTGCGGGACGTACGGGTGCTGGGCGCCATCGGCGTCGTACAGCTCGGTCATGAGGTGGACATGGAGGCGGCGACGCGTGCCGCGGTACGCGAAGGGGTGTGGCTGCGGCCGTTCCGCGACCTCGTGTACACGATGCCGCCGTACGTGACGGGCGACGACGACGTGGCGCGGATCTGCCGGGCCGTGTGCGCGGCGGCGAGGGAAGGGTGAGATGACGATTCTGGTGGTGTCCGGCACGGGCACGGAGATCGGCAAGACGATCGTGACGGCGGCGGTGGCCGCGGCGTTCCGGGACCGGCGGGTGGCCGTGCTCAAGCCCGCCCAGACCGGCCTGGCGCCCGGGGTGCCGGGCGACGCGGCGGAGGTGGCCAGGCTGGCCGGCGGCCACGTGACGGCCGTCGAACTGGCGCGCTTCCCCGAGCCGTTGGCTCCCGGGACGGCCGCCCGCCGGGCCGGGCTCGCGCCCGTACGCCCGTACGAGGTCGCCGAAGCGGCGCAGAAGCTGGCGACGGACCACGAGCTGGTCCTGGTCGAGGGTGCGGGCGGGCTGCTCGTGCGCTTCGACGGCGAGGGCTCCACACTCGCCGACGCGGCCCGGCTGATGTCCTCCCCCGTGCTCGTCGTCGCCCCCGCCGGTCTGGGGACGCTCAACGCCACGGCACTGACGACGGAGGCCCTCCGCACGCGCGGCCTCGTATGCACCGGCGTGGTGGTGGGCAGCATGCCCGCCGCACCGGACCTGGCCGCCCGGTGCAACATCGACGACCTCCCGGTGGCGGCGGGCGCCCCGCTGCTGGGCGTGGTCCCGGCCGGGGCCGGTTCGCTGCCCCCCACCGAGTTCCGTACGCGGGCGACGAGTTGGCTGGCACCGGAACTCGGCGGGAACCGGCGGGAACCGGCAGGCCCGGCGAGCGGCTGAGCGGCTCCGGACGGGGGACAATCGAGGTAGCCGCACCTTGCCCGGCGAAGGAGGTTCGTCATGCGTCTGCGCAGCACGAAGATCCCGCCGGACACGGTGCACCACCCGATCTTCTCGCGGTTCTACGCCCGGATGAGCGTGACCGCCGACCTCAGGGGCGGGGTCGCCGCCTGTCGCGAGGAGCTCCTGTCCGGCCTCTCGGGCCGGGTCATCGAGATCGGCGCGGGCAACGGCCTCAACTTCGCTCACTACCCGGGGGCCGTCTCCGAGGTCGTCGCGATCGAGCCCGAGCGCGGTCTGCGGCGGCTCGCGGTCGGCGCGGGGCTGCGGGCCCCGGTGCCCGTCGACGTGGTCCCGGGGACGGCCGAGGCGCTGCCGGTCAAGAGTGAGGCCTTCGACGCGGCCGTCGCCTCGCTGGTCCTGTGCACCGTGCGGGATCTGCCGCGGGCACTCACCCAGATCAGGCGCGTGCTGAGACCGGGCGGCGAGCTGCGCTTCTTCGAGCACACGCTCGCTCCCGGTCGGGCGCTGGCCGCGGCTCAGCGAGTGGCCGACCGCACCGTCTGGCCCTTGCTCTTCGGGGGCTGCCACACGGCACGGGACACGGTCGGGGCGATCGAGGCGGCCGGCTTCGAACCGGTGACCTACCGCCGACTGCGGATTCCTGACAAGGGTGTGCAGTTGCCGACCACGCCGTGCGTGCTCGGGGTCGCCCACCGGCCCTTCGCGGACTGAGACTGTTCCGACGCGGGTAGTCGAGGGCACCGTGGCCGGCGGTTCGGTGGCGTGGCGTGCGGCGGCGCGCGGTCTCACGCGGCGGCGCGTGGCTTCACGCCGGTGCGCGGTGGTACGTGCCGTGCGCGCTTCCGGCTCCCCGGCCGAGGCACCGGAGCCGTGACGGGGTCAGTCACCGGGTCCACCGGCGCAGTGCGTCGGCGAGGGCCCTCCGGTCGGCCGTGCCTTCTCGCGACCGTGCCTTCCACGGGTGGGCCTTTTCACAGGAAGGTGCGGCCGAACCGCCGTCGACGGTGAGCAGGGCGCGGGGGCCCTGCCCTCGGAACCGCGCCGCGTATCCGGCGCCTCTTTCGCCCCTGCGCCCCACGGCCAGCGCCCGCTCACGCAGCGGCGGCACGGTGCGGTCCGCCCGTTGCTGAGACCATGGCTACGGGTGCCGCGGTGGAACCGCCCGGCACGTCACTCGCTTTGCCGATCCTTTACCATGGGTCGCCAACCGTCCGTTCCGTTGAAAGGTGTGAGCGTCCGCCCATGGGCGAGCCTCCCAGTAGTCGATACCACCGACGTCGAGCAAACCTCCGCACCCTGCCTGATCATGGGACGGAGGTGAACCGATGACCGAAGTGCTCCTGCTCGTCGTGGCGGTGCTGCTCTCCCTCGCCTGCGGTGCCTTCGTGGCGGCGGAATTCTCTCTGACCACGGTGGAGCGCGGCGATCTCGAACGCGCCGTCGAGAGGGGAGAGCGGGGTGCGGCGGGTGCGCTCAAGGCCGTACGCGGCCTCACCTTCCAGCTCTCCGGCGCGCAGCTCGGCATCACCGTCACCAACCTGGTGGTCGGCATGCTCTCCGAACCGTCCATCGCCAAACTGATCCGTGGGCCGGTGGAAGCGACCGGGCTGTCGCCCGGGGCTTCCTCGTCGCTGGCCCTCGTGATCGGCACCGCCCTGTCCACCGTGGTCCTGATGGTGGTCGGCGAGCTGGTCCCGAAGAACTGGGCCATTTCGTCGCCGCTGGCCGTGGCCAAGGCGGTCGCCACCCCGCAGCGCGTCTTCACGGCGGTCTTCCGGCCGTTCATCAGCCACCTCAACAACACCGCCAACCGGATCGTGCGCCGTTTCGGTCTCGAACCGGCCGAGGAGCTTGCCTCGGCGCGCAGCCCGCAGGAGCTGGTGGCCCTGGCACGCCACTCGGCGAAGGAGGGCGCGCTGGAGGCCGACACGGCCGAGCTGTTCGTGCGCACCCTCAACCTCTCCGAGCTGACGGCGGAGAACGTCATGACGCCGCGGGTCCAGGTCACCGCCCTCGACGTCCAGGCCACCGCCGAGGACGTGGCGAACGCCACGCGGGCCACCGGGCTCTCACGCTTCCCCGTGTACCGGGGCAACCTGGACTCGGTCGTCGGTGTGGCCCATATCAAGGACGTCCTGGCCGTTCCCGCCGAGCAGCGGCCCCGCAAGCGGATCGCCGACATGCTGCGCGAGCCGCTGCTCGTACCGGAGACCCTCACCGTGGACCGGTTGCTGGACCGGCTGTCCGGCAAGACGGCCATGGCCGTCGTCATCGACGAGTACGGCGGCACGGCAGGTGTCGTGACCCTGGAGGACATCGTGGAGGAGGTCGTCGGCGAGGTGCGCGACGAACACGATCCGCACGAGACGCCCGACCTGGCGCCCGCCGGCGAGGACGCCGACGGGCGCACCCTCTGGTCCGCCGACGGCGCGGCCCGCACCGATCAGCTCCGGACCATCGGACTGCGTGTACCGGACGGGCCCTACGAAACGCTGGCGGGTCTGCTGGCCACGCGCGTCGGCCGCATCCCGGTGGTCGGCGACACCGTCGAGCTGACCGGCTGGCGGATCGACGTGGTGGACGCCACGGGCCACCGTGCCGCCCGGGCGCTGCTGCATGCGCCGCTCCCCGGTACCGACGAGCCGGCGGAGGACGAACGATGACCGCGATCCAGCTCTTCATCGGCCTGCTGACCCTGGTCGTCAACGCCTTCTTCGTCGGCGCCGAATTCGCCCTGATCTCCGTACGGCGCAGCCAGATCGAACCGGCGGCCGAGGCCGGTGACCGGCGGGCGCGGAGCGTGATCTGGGGGCTCGAGCACGTCTCGGCCCTCCTCGCCGCAGCGCAGCTGGGCATCACGCTCTGCACACTGGTCCTGGGTATCGTCGCCGAACCCGCCATCGCCCATCTGCTGGAACCGGTCTTCGACGCGGTGGGCGTGCCGCACGGGCTGGTGCACCCGATCTCGTTCGTCATCGCCCTGTCCGTGGCGACGTACCTGCACATGCTGCTGGGCGAGATGGTGCCGAAGAACGTCGCGCTGGCCGAGCCCGCCCGTACGGCGCTGCTCCTCGGGCCGCCGCTGGTGACCCTCGCGCGGGCGCTGCGACCGGTGATCTTCACGATCAACGCCTTCGCCAACGCCCTGCTCACCCTCCTGAGGGTCGAGACCAAGGACGAGGTGTCCGCGACCTTCTCGGACGACGAGCTGGCGCGGCTCGTCCAGGACGCGGGGGACGCCGGACTGGTCGACGACCGCTCGGCGGAGCGGCTGCGCCACGCGCTCGAACTGGGCCGTCGCCCGGTCCAGGACGTGCTGCTGCCCGTCGACCGGGTGCTGTACACGAGGGTCGGGACGACTCCGGAGGAACTGGAGCGGCTCTCCTCCGAGTCGGGGTTCTCGCGCTTCCCCGTCATGGACAGCGAACAGCGGATCATCGGGTATCTGCACGTGAAGGACGCTCTGGACGCCGCGCCACGGGATCTTCCGTTCCCCGTGTCGGCGCTGCGGCCGATCGCCCGGGTACGGGCCGCGACCCCGCTCGACGACGTCCTCACCGCACTCCGCCGGAGCCGTACGCATCTGGCGGCGGTGCTGGACGAGGACGGCCGGCTGGCCGGAATGGTCACGATGGAGGACGTACTGCGTGAGCTGGTGGGCAGGGCCCAGGCCCGCTGACGCCGGCGACCGGTGACGTGAGGGAGGGGTGCGGCTGCCTGCGGCCGCACCCCTCCCTGCTGCGTGGACTACGGGGCCGCGGCCGGATGCACGGCCGGGTCGTCGCCTCTCTCCCGCGCCCTCGCGCCCGGCCTCCACCCGGGCCGTTCCCCGGGAGCCGACCGCGCGCCTGCGGCTGCCGGCTCCGGCTCACGAGGCCCGGCTGCCCGCCCGGCGTCGCGCGGTACGATCGCATCGCCATGGAACCGAATGCCCCTTACACCAGTCTCGTCGCCCTCGGCGACTCCTTCACCGAGGGCATGTCGGACCTGCTGCCCGACGGCTCGTACCGCGGCTGGGCCGACGTCCTCGCCGCCCGGCTCGCGGCCCGCACTCCGGGGTTCAGGTACGCCAACCTCGCCGTACGCGGCAAGCTCATCGGGCAGATCGTCGAGGAGCAGGTGCAGGTCGCCGCGGCCCTGCGGCCTGATGTGATCACCCTTGTCGGAGGGCTCAACGACACCCTGCGGCCGAAGTGCGACATGGGAATGGTCCGTGGCCGCCTGGAGGAGGCCGTGGAGCGCCTCGCACCGGCGTGCAGGGTGCTGGTGCTCATGCGCAGTCCCGGACGCAACGGTCCGGTGATGGAACGCTTCCGCCCGCGCATGGAAGAGCTGTTCTCCCTGGTCGACGAGCTCGCGGCACGCCACGGCGCACTGGTCACCGATCTGTACGGTGCTCCGTCGCTCGGTGATCCCCGGATGTGGGACGTCGACCGGCTGCACCTCACGGCCGAGGGACACCGCAGGGTCGCCGAAGCGGTCTGGCAGACGCTGGGACTCCCGGCGGAGAGCGACTGGAAGACGCCGATGCCGGTCTCTCCGCCGGTCCGCTGGGTCAGTCGGCGGGTCGACGACGTGCGGTTCGCCCGGCAGCATCTGATGCCGTGGATCGGCCGCCGGCTCACCGGGCGGTCGTCCGGGGACGGCCGGGCCGGCGCCCATTTCGACGCGGGAGTCGGGCAGGCCTTCTGGGTCACGCCCGGGGACGGCGCGGCGCCCGGCCAGGTCACGGGCTGGCGACGGCTGGACGGCTGACCGGCTCCTCCGGTTCCGTTGCCGGCGCGCGGGACGCGGCAGCGGCCCCTGCGGTGGGCACGCCTTCGTAGGAACGCACACACCGGCCCGCGGCTCCGGCCTGCAGAAACCGCCAGTAGAATCCGGACACGTGACTGCTGTGTCTGCGAAGCCTCGCATCCCCAATGTCCTGGCCGGCCGCTATGCCTCCACGGAGCTGGCCGTCCTCTGGTCCCCCGAGCAGAAGGTGAAGCTGGAACGTCAGCTGTGGCTGGCGGTGCTGCGCGCTCAGAAGGACCTCGGGGTCGAGGTCCCCGACGCGGCGCCGGCCGACTACGAGCGAGTGCTCGACCAGGTCGACCTCGCCTCGATCGCCGAGCGCGAGAAGATCACCCGCCACGACGTGAAGGCGCGGATCGAAGAGTTCAACGCCCTCGCCGGCCATGAGCAGATCCACAAGGGAATGACGTCCCGGGACCTCACCGAGAACGTCGAACAGCTGCAGATCCGGCTCTCGCTCGAGCTGATGCGCGACCGCACGGTCGCGGTTCTGGTCCGGCTCGGCAAGCTGGCGGCAGAACACCAGGAGCTGGTCATCGCGGGGCGCTCCCACAACGTCGCCGCTCAGGCGACGACGCTGGGCAAGCGCTTCGCGACCGCCGCCGACGAACTCCTGGTGGCGTACGGGCGGCTGGAGGACCTGCTGGGCCGGTACCCGCTGCGCGGCATCAAGGGGCCCGTGGGCACGGCCCAGGACATGCTGGACCTGCTGGGGGGTGACGCCGGCAAGCTCGCCGACCTGGAGCAGCGGATCGCGGGCCACCTCGGCTTCGCGCATGCCTTCACCTCGGTCGGCCAGGTCTACCCGCGGTCACTCGACTACGACGTGGTGACCGCGCTGGTACAGCTGGCCGCGGCCCCCTCCTCGCTGGCCAAGACCATTCGGCTGATGGCCGGGCACGAGCTGGTGACCGAGGGCTTCAAGCCGGGTCAGGTCGGTTCGTCCGCCATGCCGCACAAGATGAACACCCGCTCCTGTGAGCGCGTCAACGGGCTCATGGTGATCCTGCGGGGGTACGCGTCGATGACGGGTGAGCTCGCGGGCGACCAGTGGAACGAGGGCGATGTCTCCTGTTCCGTGGTGCGCCGGGTGGCCCTGCCGGACGCCTTCTTCGCGTTCGACGGTCTGCTGGAGACGTTCCTCACCGTGCTGGACGAGTTCGGCGCGTTCCCCGCCGTCGTGGCACGGGAACTGGACCGCTACCTGCCGTTCCTGGCCACCACCAAGGTGCTGATGGGCGCGGTACGGGCCGGGGTCGGCCGCGAGGTCGCCCACGAGGCCATCAAGGAGAACGCGGTGGCTTCGGCCCTGGCCATGCGCGAGCAGGGGGCCGAGCGCAACGAACTGCTGGCCAAGCTGGCCGCCGACGACCGCATTCCGCTGGACCGCGGGCAGCTCGACGCCCTGATGGCCGACAAGCTCTCCTTCACCGGCGCGGCGGGGGATCAGGTCAGCGCGCTGGTCTCCCGGATCGAGGAGATCGCCGCGCAGCACCCGGAGGCCGCGGGCTACGCTCCCGGCTCCATCCTCTGACGGCCGTCCGCGCCTGACGCCGGATGACTCCCGAGGAACGTCTCGCCGCCCGCGACCGCGTCGTACCCGACGTGGTCGCGGGCGGTCTTCTCGTGCTGTTCTGCGGGATCAACCCGAGCCTCACGTCGGCCGCCACCGGCCATCACTTCGCCCACCCGGGCAATCGGTTCTGGCCGGTGCTGCACCGGTCGGGCTTCACCCCGAGACAGCTGACCCCCTCGGAACAGGACGAACTGCCGCACTACGGGCTGGGCATCACCAACGTGGTGGCCCGGGCCACCGCCCGGGCGGACGAGCTGAGCACCGAGGAGTTCCGCGAGGGCGGGAAGCTGCTCGCGGGCAGAGTGGAGGAGTTGTCCCCGCGGTGGCTGGCCGTCGTCGGCGTCACCGCGTATCGCAAGGCCTTCGGCGAGCGCACGGCACGTACGGGCCCGCAGGAGCGGCTCGTCGGCGGGGCACGCGTCTGGGTCCTGCCCAACCCCAGCGGCCTCAACGCCCACTGGACCGTGAGGACGATGGCGGAGGAGTACGCCCGGCTGCGGGCATCCGCCATGCCCGGACCCAGCCGCAGGCAGCTCCCCGAAACCGGACGTTCCGAGTCCTGACCCACGGGCCCCCGAGGTGGGCGTGCAGAGCTGTGCGACTCGGCCACGCGCCCGGAAAAGCACGGGACAGCACTTTTCGGGCGTTTTATCATGTAATTGGCCTGCGCGAGTGTGGCGCGGGCGGTGAGTCGCCTCCGACGGCGGAGGAGGGAACATGGCCGCAGGCGAAGAAGACGCGACGGACCGGCCCCGGCGTCCGGCCGGGAGGACGACCGCGAAGAAGACGAGCGGCGGGCGCAGCGGAAGCGGCAGCGCGGACACGAAGCACTCGGCGCGCGGTGTCTCGGCGGCGCAAGCCATGCGGCACGCGGTCGAGCAGCTGAGAGAACTCCTGGGCCGGGCGCCCGAGGGCGTGTCGGCGGTCAGGCCGACCGACGACGGCTGGCAGGCGGATCTGGAGGTCGTGGAGCTGGAACGCGTCCCCAGCACCACGAGCGTGATGGCGAGCTACCGGGTGACGCTGGACGAGGTGGGCGAGATCGTGTCGTACGAGCGCACCCGCCGGTACACCCGGGGACAGACCGACCGACGCTGAGCCCGGGCACACCGGGGCCGGGATCGGTCACTGAAGGGAGGCACCATGACTGTGGTGCCGCAAGGCGGAGGAGCGGTCGCGACCGGCGGAGGAGGGTCCGGAAGCCTCTACGACGTCCTCGATCTGATTCTTGACCGCGGCTTGGTGATCGACGTCTTCGTCCGTGTGTCCTTGGTGGGCATCGAGATCCTCAAGATCGACGCCCGTGTCGTCGTGGCGAGCGTGGACACCTACCTGCGTTTCGCGGAGGCGTGCAACCGCCTCGACCTGGAGGAGGGCCGCAAGGCACCCTCCCAGCTGACCGACCTGGTGGGGGAAGTGACCGAGGGCGGCTCCCAGGGCAAGGCCAAGGGTGCGATCAGCGGGGCGGCCGAGGCGCTGACCGATGCGGTCACCGGAGGCCGGGAGGGCGACGAGGAAGTCGAGGAGAGGCGGGAGCGGCCGAAGCGCCGGCCTGCCGCGCGGCGCCGGAAGGAGTGAGCCATGGCCGTCTACGTCTACAGCATCGTCGCCAGAACGCATCCCCTGGAACTGGACGGCCTGGCCGGAGTCGGGGACCCGCCCACCGCACTGCGCGCGGTGCACGCGGCGGAACTGTCCGCTGTCGTGAGCGACGCCCCCGAGGGGCTACGGCCCAAACGCCGGGATCTCGGCGCCCACCAGGCCGTGCAGGAGAGCCTGATGGCGGACGGCACGATCCTTCCGTTGCAGTTCGGCTTCACCACCACGGACGACGACGCTGTACGCGCGGTGCTGGACGAGCGCACCGAGGAGTTCCTCGAACGGCTGCGGGCGCTCGACGGATGCGTCGAGTACAACCTGAAGGCCGCTCACGAGGAGAGTGCTCTCCTGCGTCAGATCCTCCGGGATTCCGAGGAGGCGAGACAGCTCAACGAGGAGATCAGGAGCGGCCGGGGCGGCCCGGAAGCACCGCTCGCGCTCGGAGAGCTCGTCTCCCGGGAAGTGCGGGTGCGGCAGGAGCGGATGGCCGACGCGGTCGCGGAACCCCTCACGGAGTTCGCACAGGAACAGCAGCGGTCGCAGCCGTCGGGAGACGACTTCCTGAACATCTCCTTCCTCGTGGACCGGGAGAAGCAGGAGGCCTTCCTCTCCGCCGAACACGGTCTGGCCGAGCGGCTGGGACCCGATTTCGACCTTCGGCTGTACGGGCCGCTCGCCCCGTACAGCTTCGTCTAGGAGACCCCATGGGACTGCTGACCCAGCTCGCCACCCTTCCGTTGGCGCCCGTACGCGGAGCGGCTTGGGTCGTCGAGCACGTCGTCGAGGCGGCGGAGAACGAGTACTACGACCCCGGCCCCATCCAGCAGGAACTCGCCGAGCTCGAACGGCGGCTGCTGGCCGGGGAGATCGACGAGGAGACCTTCGACCGGCGGGAGGACGAACTGCTGGACCGGCTGGACGAGATACGGGCCCACGCCCAGGGCGCCGACAGGTGATCGCGGTTCCCGCCGCACCGGCGGGAACGCGGTGAAGTCCTCCCGCCGGTGAAGCGGGAGACCAGGGAATCGAGGTGCAGTGGCCGTGACCGAACCCCCCGCCAGGAGGATGGGAGACCTTCCGTCCCGGGGCACCCCGTACGGACAGGGTTCCTCGGCCAATCTCGCGGACATATTGGAACGGGTCCTGGACAAGGGCATCGTCATCGCGGGCGACATCCAGATCAATCTTCTGGACATCGAACTTCTGACCATCAAGCTGCGTCTGCTGGTCGCGTCGGTGGACAAGGCGAAGGAGATGGGCATCGACTGGTGGGAGCACGACCCCTCGCTGTCCTCCCGCGCCGACGACGGTTACCGCTCACTCACCGACGAGAACAAGCGGCTGCGCGCCGAGGTCGAGGCGTTGCGGGAGGGCGGCGAGGCGCTCACGGCCGGGGACGAGGAGAGTGAGGTACCGGCTCCCAGGAGGACGTCACCTGCCCGCCGGAGCGCCCCGCGCGGCAGGAAGCGGGACGAGTCATGACCGGCTCCCTCACCTACGCGTACGCCGTCGCGCGTGACGACGGATCGCTGCGGGAAGTCGTGTCCGGACTCGTGGGAGTGGTGGGGGCCCCGGTCGGTCTGGTGCGGGCGGAGGCCTGCGAGGGCCTGGTGGCCGCCGTGAGTCAGGTTCCCGAGCAGGACTTCGACGAGGCGGCACTCCGTGTGCGTCTGGAGGACCTCGACTGGCTGGAGGCCACGGCCCGCGCCCATCACCGTGTGGTGGACGCGCTCGCCGCCCGCACCACCGTCCTGCCCCTGCGTCTGGTGACGATGTACCGCGACGAGGAGCGGGTGCGCGCCATGCTCGTGACCCGTTGCGGCGCATTCGTCTCCCGGCTCGAAGACCTGGCCGCGCAGGTCGAGTGGGGGGTCAAGATCTACGTCGAGGAGCCCGCGGCCGAGGCCACGCCCGCCCCGGACCCGGGTGCGGGTCTGAGCCCGGGGCGGGCGTATCTCAGTCATCGCCGGGCACAGCGACACGCTCGCGAGGCCTCCTACCGGCACGCCGACGAGGCGGCCGGGCGCGTCGAGTCCGCGGCGAGCGCCTACGCGGTCGACCGCGTCCGGCACCGGGCGCAGCAGGGCGGGCCGGCCTCCGAGCGGGGGGAGAACCTCGTCAACGACGCCTACCTCGTGCCGCTGCGGCACGCCGAGGACTTCCGGGCCGACGTCGCGCGGTCGGCGAACGGACTTCCCGGCGTGCGTGTCGAGGTCACCGGGCCGTGGGCCCCCTACTCCTTCGCCGCACCCGCAGCTCCGGAACCGCCGGGGAGGTCAGGGCCGTGACACCGCCGGACAGGGCACCGAGCGTGGCGGAGGAACCGCTTCCGGAACGCCAGGTGGCGTTGATCGACCTGCTGGACCGGCTGCTCAGCGGTGGGGTCGTGCTGACCGGTGACATCGTGCTGTCGATCGCCGATGTCGATCTCGTGCGCATATCCCTCCGCGCGCTGATCGTCTCCATCAGCGAACGGAATCCCTCCCCGTGGCAAGCGCCCCCGGCGTCCGTAGGAGACGGCCATGACAGATGAGGAACACCCGCCGGGCAACCGCCTGGACGAAGTCGCCGAAGCCGCCGCCCGCGCCTTCCGGCTGCTGCCGGCCCCACCCCGGGGGAACAGTGCGCCCCGGCCCCCGGCCCATCGGATCGCCACCGACCCCGACACGGTGGAACGGGATCTGATCAAGCTCGTCCTCACCCTGGTGGAACTGCTGCGACAGCTCATGGAACGCCAGGCGCTGCAGAGGGTCGACGCCGGGGACCTCACGGAAGAACAGGAGGAGCGTCTGGGAGCGGCGCTGATGATCCTGCACGACCGGATGACCGAGCTCTGCGCTCGCTACGACCTCTCCATGCGGGACCTGAATCTGGATCTCGGTCCGCTCGGAACTCTGCTGCCTCCCGCGGACTGACCTTGTGGGACGGTGGTCGCAAGCGGGTTGTGGCGAAGGCGGTCCGTGGCGGGATTGACCTCGCCCGTGCTTTCCCGCAGCTCCCCGGCGCTCGGCCGGAGGGTGAGGCTCACGGGGGATCTATCTCCGTCACCAGGACGCTCAGCTCACAGCCCGGCCCCTCGACCTGCTCGTGGAGGACCAGAGCCACCCACCGGTCCTGGACACGCCACAGTTGGAGATACTCACCACTCGCCACGGGGCCGGCCCAGGGCTCGGCCATCACCTCGCCCGCCGCCATCCGTTCCTGCGCGCTCCACAGGCTGACGGCCTGGGGTGGACCCCATCGCAGAGTGAGCAGGGTGAGGAGGGCGTCGTGTGCCGCCAGGCCCTGCGACCGGCGCCCTACCTCCTCCGCCGCATCGCCCTCTCCGTGTCCGAAACCCTCGTACTCTTCGCCCCCTTGCTCTTCCTCCGCGTACAAGTAGGCGGTGTGGAAGCCCGGCCCGCTGACTCCCGAACCCGATACGACGCGCTCCGCGGGGAATTCCCGGGCGCGCATTCCGTCGACGAGACGGAGATGGTGTGCGGTGGTCATGCCGTCAGTAAACCTGCCCGCACCGACACATGGCGTCCCGGGCCCCGCTCCGGGCTCACGGGCGGCGGGGCAGTCGTCACGGGCTGCCGGAGCCGACCCCGCCGGGGGCGGTGCGGCCCAGGTCACCTCTCGGTACCGACTCCGGGGACCGGTCGTCGCAGCCCGGACCACCGAGTACGATCCGGCAGACACGCGCACGACCTGGGAGGACACACCGTGGGCCGGCTGACTGGTGGAGACCCGTCTCTGCTGCGGCGGATCAACTCCGCGGTGGTACTGCACGCCCTGCGCGGGTCCGAATCACCGACACTCACGGACCTGACCCGCATCACGGGACTGTCCCGCCCCACGGTCGAAGGCGTCGTCGAGGGGCTCTTCGCGGCGGGGCTGGTCGTCGAGGAAGGGCCCGACGAGAGCGCGGCACGGCGGCAAGGCCGTCCTGCCAGGCGGTTCAGGTTCCGAGCCGAGGCCGGTTACCTGCTGGGCATCGAGATCGGCTCGCACCGGGTGTCCGCACTGCTCTCGGGCCTCGACGGACGCATCGTCGGCGCAGGTTCCCGCGAGGTCTCCGAGACGGCCTGCGCGGACGACAGGCTCGAACAGGTCCGCATCGTGATTGCAGAGGTCCTGCGGCGCACGGGGGTCGCTCGGAGCAGTCTGCGCGCGGTCGGTGTGGGCAGTCCCGGCATCGTCGAAGCCGATGGCACCGTGCGGCTGGGGACGGCGCTGCCGGACTGGACCGGCCTTGCGCTCGGTGAACGGCTGCGCCGCTCCTTCCGCTGCCCCGTGCTGGTGGAGAACGACGCCAACGCCGCTGCGGTGGCCGAACACTGGAAGGGAGCGGCGACCGAGTCCGACGACATCGTCTTCGTGCTGGCCGGTCTGAGCCCGGGCGCGGGTTCGCTGATCGGCGGAAGGCTGCACCGGGGGTTCGGCGGCGCGGCGGGCGAGATCGGGGCCCTGCACCTTCTGGGGCGCGATGTCACTCCGGAACACCTGCTGTCGACGACGGACACCCCGCTGGACCCGCTGGACGAGCGGGCCGTCGCCGCCGTGTTCGCCCAGGCCCGGCAAGGGGACACCGGAGCGCGGGCCGCTGTCGAGCGCTTCATCCAGCGGCTCGTCCACGACGTGGCGGCCCTGGTCCTGGCCCTCGATCCCGAACTCGTGGTGATCGGCGGCTGGGCAGCCGGACTCGACGGCGTACTGGGCCCGCTCCGTGACGAACTGGCCCGTTACTGCCTCCGCCCACCCCGGGTGGCCCTCTCCCTCCTGGGCGAGGCGGCCGTCGCCACCGGCGCTCTGCGGCTCGCTCTGGACCACGTCGAGGAGCAGCTCTTCGCGGTGGACGGGAGCGCGGCGGCCCGCCGTTGACCCACGAGGGGCTTCCGCTCCCCCAGGTGATCGGGAGGGCCGCACCGGCGGGATCCGTCTGCCGCTCGGACTCCGAGGCAGCGCACGCCCTTCTGCAGGGGGGATCGGCGGAAGCCGCACTGCGGAGCCCGTCCGCGGAAACGGGAACACGGGCACGCGCCACCGCGGGTGCCCTGTTGCGGCCCGGAGGAACGGCCGGACGGCCGGTACGCCGGAGCGTCAGGAGGCCTGCCGCTCCTGACGCTCGTGGCTGATCTCCACGGCTCCTGAGTCCCCGAAGGTCAGCCGGCACGTGTCGGCGCGGTACGTGGCCACGGAGACGGCCGCAGTCCCGGAGGCGGCGAAGTAGCGTGTCGTGACCACCAGCACCGGTGCGCCCGGGAGGCGGTCGAGCTCCTTCGCGTCGTCCGCGCGAGCCGACCCGAGCTCGACGGAGCGGTCCTGGCCGTCCAGGCCGAGGCGGTGCAGCTCGCGCAGGACACCCCGTGCCCGGGCCGGGCCGGACGGGGCGTCGATCGCCGAGAGGTCGGGCACGGACGACACGGGGACGTAGAGCAGCTCGGCCGCTACGGCCTGGCCGCGGCTGACGCGTATGCGGCGCACCACGTACACGGCTTCGTCGACATCGATGTCGAGCACGGATGCGACAGCGGCCGGGGCGGGCGCGGTGACGCAGGCGACGGGCTGCCACGCCTCGTCCGTCCCCCCGTCCGCCCAGTCGTGCTGCGCCGCGGCGACGGCCACGCCGACGCGCGGCGGGGCGACCGTGGTGCCCACCCCGCGGCGCCGCTGCAGCCTGCCTTCGAGCTCGAGCTGCTCCAGTGCCTGGCGGAGCGTTGCCCTGGCGACACCGAAACGCGCCGCCAGCTCCCGTTCGTTGGGCAGAACCTCTCCCACCGCGAAGTCCGAGTCGAGCGCCTCACTGAGCACGGTCTTGAGGTGCCAGTACTTCGGCTCCTGCACCGATTCCAGCTGCGTGGTCCCCACCCTGTCCTCCGCAATCGCCGAGCGGCTTTTCCGCGACGTTATTTATTAAAGGTTCTTGTCTTAACGCTCCGACCTTAGAACCGCGCACCCCCTTGGTCAAGACCAATCGTCTCGCGGTAACGGAGCGGAAGGGCGCCATGGCGTAGAGCGTTCACGCGACGTTCGCGCAGCCGCGGTCCAGGACAGCGAGAAGCCCCACGTCCGCGCGGGTCCGTGGGGCGAGTTGCACAGCGGATGACGCTTCGGGGCGTTCGGACCGGCTTCCTTCCGAACACCTCCTCGTGCGCCCAAGGGGTGTCCCGCAATTCCTGGTGGATCAGCGTGCGACGTGCGGGACAGCCCTCAGGCCACCCGGTCACCGCCGGCCGAGCAGTCCAGCCAGTTTGTCCGGATTGCGCATGACGTAGGCGTGCTGGATGCGTCCCTCCCTCACCTCCACCTGGAGGACGGTGTCCGGCTTCCCGTCGACGAGGGTCAGCAGAGCGGGACCGCCGTTGAGCTCGACGATCGAGAATTCCATACCCGCGGGCCTGGCCTGGGCCACGGCGTGGAGGAAGCGGCCGACCTTGTCGGCGGTCTCGATGATCCGGCGAGGCGCCTTCGCCTTGCCCCCGCTGTCGCTGACCAACCGCACATCGGGAGCCAGCAGGGCGAGAAGCGCGCCGAGGTCCCCGCCGGACGAAGCGGCCAGGAACCGTTCGGTGAGGTCGCGGCGCACGGCAGGGTCGACGTCGAACCGCGGTCTGCGCTCCTCCACGTGCCGCTTGGCCCGTCCCGAGAGCTGCCGTACCGCCGCCTCGGACCGGTCGAGGGTGGCGGCGATCTCCGCGTACGGGAAGCCGAAGGCCTCACGCAGCACGAAGACCGCCCGCTCCAGGGGAGAGAGGGATTCGAGGACGACCAGCACCGCGAGTGAGACGGAATCGGCGAGGAGTGCCTGTTCCGACGTGTCGGAGGCGGCGGGCCCGAACTCGGTGATCACGGGTTCGGGCAGCCAGGGGCCTACGTAGGTCTCTCGCCTGGACTGCAGATGGCGGATCCGGTCGATGGCCAGCCGGGTCGTGATCCGCACCAGGAACGCCCGGGGCTCACGCACGGCGTCACGGTCCGCTGAGGACCACCGCAGCCACGCCTCCTGCACCACGTCCTCGGCGTCGACGACGCGCCCGAGCATGCGATAGGCGACCCCGGTGAGGAGAGGCCGGTGCTCCTCGAAGAGATCCGTCACGGTGTCGGCAGTCACTTCCCCATCCCAGCCGACACACCGAGCGGTGTCCAGCGGAAATCGGCCATCCCCGGCGCCCTCACCCGGGCAGCCGGGACCGGCTGCTCCCGCGTCGGCAGGCCCGCGCGCCCGGCGAGTCGTCCGGCAGGCGCGTCCCGTACGCCTGCCCGGCTGAGCCGGCCGTCCTCCGCACCATGCCCCACCTGCGGTTCCCCGGCGCCAACGCCCCTGCCGGGTACGTACGGAGGGCACCGACGCCCCCCCTGGACTCACGCGTAACCCATCGGTCACAGTGCGTTCGTGGTCAGGCAACACCGGTCGGCCACAGTGGTGGCATGACTGATGTGACATCCGGGAAGAGTGCCCGCCGCCCGCACCACTGGCGGCGGGACCTGATCGAACTCGCCGCTCTCTTCACGGCGGTGGCGGTGGCCGACGCGATCGCCAACCTGATCGGGCACCAGCCGGGGGGCCCGTATCTGCTCATCGTCTCGGCCGTGGCCCTGGCCGCCACGGCCGCGTTCCACACGTGGTGGGCGCGGCGGCACAGTCACGCCCCGCCCCCGGCCACCGACGGGCACCCGGCGTCGCCCTCCGCCGGCACCGACAACGACACCGCGGAGACGGGCGAGACGGTGCTGTGGCGGATGCGGACCACGGTGCAGGACGCTCCCGGAACCCTGGCCGCGCTCTGCACCGCGCTCGCCCGCCACCGGATCGACATCCTCACCTTGCAGACCCACCCTCTCGCCCGGGGCACGGTGGACGAATTCCTGCTGCGCGCCCCGGCGGCGCTGCCGGCCCGGCATCTCGTCCGGGAGGTCTCCGCGGCAGGCGGCTCGTCCACCTGGATCGAGCGGGCGGACGCGCACGATCTGGTCGACACGCCCACCCGGGTCCTGGGCCTGGCCACCCGCACGGCCCTGGACGCGGCGGAACTGCCGCTCGCGCTGCGGCAGCTCCTCGGCCGGTGCACCATCCACTCGCTGCCCGCCCTGTCGGCCACCGGGCGCCCCACGGGGGAGAGCGCGCCCGTGGAGGGCGTGCTGGAGGAGACCGTGATGCGGCTGCGTGACCCGTCGGGCGGGGCGATCACCGTGGAGCGCCCGTACCTGCCCTTCACGCCGACCGAGTTCGCCCGCGCGCGTGCCCTGGTGGAGCTGGACGCCCGGCTGGGCCCGCGGGTACCGCGCAGCGAGGACGTCCTCACCCTTCCCGAGGGCGACGAGATCACCGTGCGCCGCGCGGACCGGAGCGACCTCGCCGCGGCCCGCGCGATGCACGACCGCTGCTCCGAGCACACCCTCGGTCTGCGCTACCACGGCCCGGTCGCAGACGCCGACCGTTACCTCGACCACCTGCTGAGCCCTCGTTTCGGCCGCACGCTGGCCGTGCAGACGGCTTCCGGCCGGCTGGTGGGGCTCGGCCATCTGCTCTGGGACGGTGACGAGACGGAGGTCGCCCTCCTCGTCGAGGACGCCTGGCAGCGCCGCGGGATCGGTTCCGAACTCCTCGCCCGGCTGGTGGCGCTGGCCGTCGAGGCCGGCTGCGAGAGCGTCTACGCCGTCACCCAGGCCCACAACACGGGCATGGTCGCGGCCATGCGCGCGCTCTCGCTGCCCCTCGACTACCAGATCGAGGAGGGCACCCTCGTGATCACCGCCCGGCTGACCGCGCCGGCTCCGTCTCCGGCACGTCCGTCCTCCCCGCACGAGTGGCCGGAGCAGCCGCCTCGGATCCGTCACTGAGCGCCTGACAGAGGTCGGCCCAGAGGTCCTCCACGTCCTCGAGCCCGACCGACATGCGCAGCAGCCGGTCGCCGACGCCCGCGGACTGCCGGTCTCCCTCGTCCACGATGCGGTGGCTGATGGAGGCCGGGTGCTGGATCAGGGTGTCCACGCTGCCGAGGCTCACGGCCGGAGTGATGAGCCGTACCCCCGCGATCACCCGGTGCGGATCGCCGTACACCTCGAACGACACCATGGCCCCGCCCAGCGCCGGGTAGTGCACCCGGGCGACGCGGGGGTCGGCGGAGAGCCTGCGGGCGAGTTCTGCGGCGCCCGCGGAGGCGGCGCGGACACGCACCGGCAGCGTGGACAGACCGCGCAGCAGCAGATAGCCGGCCAGCGGGTGCAGCACACCACCCGTGGCGAACCGGACCTGTCGCAGCGTCGCCGCGAACTCCTCGTCGCAGGCGACGACGCCGCCCATCACGTCCCCGTGGCCACCCAGGTACTTGGTGGCGCTGTGCAGCACGATCCGGGCTCCGTGCTCGACCGGCCGCTGCAGTACGGGAGTGGCGAAGGTGTTGTCGACGAGCAGCGGCACGGAACCGCAGGAATGGGCCACCGCCCGGATGTCGATCTCGGCGAGCGTCGGGTTGGCGGGGGTCTCGATCATGACCAGACCCGTGTCCGGGCGGATCGCGTCGGTGATACCCGCCGGATCGGTCCAGGTGACCTCGGTACCGAGCAGCCCCGCGCCCAGCAGGTGGTCGCTGCAGCCGTAGAGCGGGCGCACCGCGACGACGTGGCGCAGGCCCACGCTCGCGCGGGCCAGCAGCACGGCGGTCAGCGCCGCCATTCCGCTGGCGAACGCCACGGCGCTCTCGGCCCCCTCCAACCGGGCCAGCGCGGTCTCGAACCGGGCCGTCGTCGGGTTGTCCAGACGGGCGTAGACCGGCGGCCCGTCGGGCTGCGCCCCGGTGGCGGCGAAGGCGTCGATGCGCTCGGCCTCGCCCCGGGAGTCGTAGGAGGGGTAGGTGGTGGACAGATCGATGGGCGCGGCGTGCAGGCCGAGGGAGGCGAGATCGTCGCGTCCGGCGTGCACGGCTTCGGTGGCGAGCGCCCTGGACCGGAAGGTGGCCGGGGATGTCAGCGCGGAGGGTTCGGTGTCCATGGCGCCAATCTGAACAGAGGACGGCCACAGGGGGCGAAGTCCCGTGCTACGTTCGCCCGATGTCCGAATCCGTCGCTCTCGACCCGGTCGACCTCCACATTCTGCGACTCCTGCAGAACGATGCCCGGACGACGTACCGGGAACTGGCCGCCGAGGTCGGGGTGGCCCCGTCGACCTGCCTGGACCGGGTGGCCCGGCTTCGCCGCGCCGGGGTGATCCTCGGCCATCGACTGCGGCTGGACCCGGCGCGGCTCGGCCGGGGTCTGGAGGCGCTGCTCCTGGTGCAGGTCCGCCCGCACCGGCGTGAGCTCATCGGTCCGTTCGTCGAACGGATCCGGGCGCTCCCGGAGTCCCGCGCCCTGTTCCACCTGACGGGTCCCGACGACTACCTGGTCCATGTCGCCGTCGCCGGTACCGCGGATCTCCAGCGGCTGGTGCTGGACGAGTTCACCGCACGCCGGGAGGTGGCGCGGGTGGAGACCAGACTGATCTTCCAGCAGTGGGAGTGCGGCCCGCTGCTGCCGCCCGTGCGGGACGCGCGGACGGCGGCCGGTCCACCGCCACAACCGGATGCCCCGGGACCGTAGGCCGCTCCCCCACCGCCACGGGCATCTCCTCGGCGCCACCGGAAGAACGTCCGCAGGGGCCCTTCTGACAGGAACTTCGTGCGCGGACACCGGTGCGGCGTGCAGGTCCTTCCGGGCGGACGTCCTATCCACGTGACGCGAAGCCCTTCGCCGTACGAGGATGACCTCATGTCAGACACACCCGGCAGCGCGCTGCCCCGCCAGGTCGCCGACGCCTACGTCGACGCATTCATCGAACTCGACCCGATCACCGGTACCTATCTCGGGGTCGCGGAAAGCTCCCCCCGGCTACCCGACTTCTCGCCTGCGGGCCAGGAGGCCATGGCCGGGCTCATCCGCAGCACCCTGGCGGAGCTCGACGCGGCGGAGCGGGTCCCCGGCGCGGACACCGAGGCCGAGCGGCGCTGCGCCCGGCTGCTGCGCGAGCGGCTGACGGCCGAACTCGCCGTCCACGAGGCGGACGAGGGCCTGCGGGCCGTCTCCAACATCCAGTCACCCGCGCACAGCATCCGCGAGGTGTTCACCGCGACGCCGACCGCCACCGAGGAGGACTGGGCGGCCGTGGTGGAACGCCTGCGGGCGGTCCCCGGCGCGCTCGAGGGGTACCGCTCCTCACTGGCGCTCGGTCTGGAGCGCAAGCTGTACGCGGGTCCGCGTCCCACCGCCACCTTCATCGGTCAGCTGGGCGCCTGGGCCGGGGAGGACGGCCCGGGGTTCTTCCAGGACTTCGTGTCCGGAGGACCGGACTCGCTGCGGACGGAGCTGGACGAGGCCGCCGGGCAGGCCGCCGAGGGGCTCGTCGCGCTGCGCGACTGGATGCGCGAGGTGTACGCCCCCGCGATCGAGGGCGCCCCCGAGATTGTGGGCCGTGAGCGCTACGCCCGCTGGTCGCGCTACTTCAACGGCACGGATCTGGACCTGGACGAGGCGTACGCGTACGGCTGGTCCGAATATCACCGCCTGCTGGCCGAGATGAGGACCGAGGCCGACAGGATCCTGCCGGGCGCGGGCCCGTGGGAGGCGCTCGCGCATCTGGATGTGCACGGCAAGCACATCGAGGGTGTGGAGGAGGTCAGGGTCTGGCTGCAGAACCTCATGGACGAGGCGATCGAGGCCCTGGACGGTACCCACTTCGAACTCGCCGAGCGCGTACGTACGGTGGAGTCCCGGATCGCTCCGCCCGGAGGAGCGGCCGCGCCCTACTACTCCGGCCCGTCCGAGGACTTCTCCCGCCCGGGACGCACCTGGCTGCCCACCATGGGACAGACGCGCTTCCCGGTGTACGACCTGGTGTCCACCTGGTACCACGAGGGAGTGCCGGGCCACCATCTGCAGATCGCGCAGTGGACGCACGTCGCCGACAGCCTCTCGCGCTACCAGGCGTCCGTCGGTCTGGTCAGTGCGAACGCCGAGGGCTGGGCGCTGTACGCGGAGCGGCTGATGGACGAACTGGGCTTCCTGCCGGACGCGGAGCGCCGGCTCGGCTACCTGGACGCGCAGATGATGCGGTCCTGCCGGGTGATCGTGGACATCGGCATGCACCTGGAACTGGAGATCCCCGCGGACTCGCCGTTCCACCCGGGTGAGCGGTGGACACCGGACCTGGCGCAGGAGTTCTTCGGCAACCACAGCGGCCGTCCGGCCGACTTCGTGGAGAGCGAGCTGACCCGCTATCTGTCGATGCCGGGGCAGGCCATCGGTTACAAGCTGGGCGAGCGTGCCTGGCTGCTGGGACGCGAGAACGCCCGCAAGGCGCACGGCGACGCGTTCGATCTCAAGGCCTGGCACATGGCGGCCCTCTCGCAGGGTTCGCTGGGGCTGGACGACCTGGTGGACGAACTGTCCCAGCTCTGATCGCGGCGGTCGCGGGCCGGACCGGGGTGCGCACTCCGGTCCGGCCCGCGACCCGTCGCCCGCCCTTCCCTCCCTCCCGTCTCTCCCCCCCCCGGCTTCTCCCTGTCCGCGGGGCGGCTCGAGGAATGAGTCATCGATGGTGCCGCCCGCTTTCCTGTTCTGCCGTGACCCGTTGCGCCCGGGCCGTCCGGACCCGGCGTTCGCCCGGGAGGCGGCCGCGGTGCGCGGGACCGGCGCGCGGATCGTGCTGATCGATCACGACGCGCTGCTCTCCGGTGACCCGGAGGAGGCGCTGGGCCGGGCCGTACGGCCGGACTCGGGGGCCTACTGGTACCGGGGCTGGATGGTTCCGGCCGGCCGTTACGAGGAAATGGAGCAGGCGCTCGCCGCACGTGGCTGCACCCTCCTCACGTGCGCCTCCGCCTACCGCGCCGCCCACGAACTCCCGGGCTGGTACGACACGTTCGCGGAACTGACCCCCCGCAGCGTCTGGCGCGCCCTGCCCGAGGGCGCCACCCTGCCGGAACCGGCGGTCTGGTCCCGGCTCGCCGCGCGGCTGGGCTCCGGGCCCGGCGTGGTGAAGGACTTCGTGAAGTCCCGCAAGCACGAGTGGGAGGAGGCGTGCTTCGTGCCGGAGCTGTCGGACACGGACCGGCTCACCTCCGTCGTCGGCCGCTTCGTCGACCTGCAAGGCGCGTACCTGACCGGTGGAGTGGTGCTGCGGGCCTACGAACCGTTCCTGGCCGGCGGTGAGGCACGCGCGTGGTGGGTGGACGGCTCGCCGGTCCTGGTCACGGCCCACCCGGACACGCCCGGCCAGGTGCCGGCACCGGCCCTCGACGCGGTCGGCGAGGCGGTGCGCCGTCTCGGCTGCCGCTGGGTGACGACGGACCTGGCGTTGCGGAAGGACGGGGTGTGGCGGGTGGTGGAGGTCGGGGACGGACAGGTCAGCGGGCTGCCCGCCGGCGAGGACGGCGAGGACCTGTTCGCCGCCCTCCTCGGCGCCTGAGCCGGGCACCCCGCGGCACCGGAGCGAGGTGCCGTGCCTGCCGGTGTCCGGCGGCTCGGTGTCCGGCCGTTCCGTGTCCGGCTGTTCGCTGTCCGGCAGGGCTCGGCGCACGGCGTCCTCGGCGCGGTGACCTCCGGCGGCGGGCTCGGTCCTCGGCCCGCCGGCGATCAGCCGCCGGGCGCGCCGGACACCTGGTGGCGCACCGTCGACCCGTGCCGCTCCTTCACCACCTCGAGCTGGGCGGGGATCCGGCGGCGCAGGTCGGCCACATGGCTGACGATGCCGACGCTCCGGTCCCGTTCGCGCAAGGAGTCCAGGACGTCGAGCACCTCGTCCAGCGTCTGGTCGTCGAGGCTGCCGAATCCCTCGTCGATGAAGAGCGTGTCCAGCCGTACGCCGCCCGCCTCGTCGGTCACGACGTCGGCGAGGCCGAGAGCCAGGGCGAGTGAGGCGAAGAAGGTCTCGCCGCCTGACAGGGTGGCGGTGTCGCGCTCCCGGCCCGTCCACGCGTCCACGACGTGCAGGCCCAGACCGGCCCTGCGGCCACCGCTGCGCGCGTCGGAGTGGACCAGGGTGTAGCGGCCGGACGACATCCGGCGGAGGCGGGCCGTCGCCGCGGCGGCGACCTGTTCGAGGCGGGCCGCGAGGACGTACGACTCCAGCCGCATCCTGCGTTCGTTGTCGGCGGAGGTGCCCGCGGTGAGCCCCGCGAGACGGGCCACCCGTTCGTGCTCCCGGCGCAGCGGCCCCAGAGCGCGCACCTCCTGCGCCACGCGCGCCGAGAGCCGGTCGAGCTCGCCGCAGCGCTCCTCGGCGGCGGCGAGCCCGGCGGCGCTGTCGCGCAGCAGCCGTGCCGACGCGTCGTACTCCTTCCCGGCGGCGGCCGGGTCGGCGGGCGGCCGCCCGGCGGCCGCCCGTGCGTCCTCCTCGGCGAGCCGGTCGGCGACGCCTGCGGACTCCGCCTGCCAGGCGTCGACGCGGTGCTGCAGCTCCCGCTGGGCGGTCTCGCTCAGGACCTTCGCCGCGGCGGCCTGCGGGGTGTCGAATCCGGCGCGGAAGGCGGCGTCGGCGAGGCGCCCGTCCGCTTCCTTGCGTTGTTCGGCGGCCCGTTGTTCGGCGCGTAGTGCCTCGGTGGCCCCGGCGAGCAGCGCGACCTGCCGTTCGAGCACGGCCGCGTGCGCGGCGACGGAGTCCGAAGCGCCGCGGGCGTGCAGGAGTTCGGCCTCCAGGACCGAACGTTCCCGGTCGAGCACTTCGCGCCGTGAGGTTCGGGCCGCGGCACGCCGCTCGGCCCGCTGCCGGTCGTCCAGCCGTCCGAGGTGCTCACGCTCGGCAGCGGCCAGGGCCTCCCTGGCCGCGTGCGTGCCTGCGGCCAGGCGGTGTGCCTCCTCGTGTTCCCGGGTCAGTACGGCGACGGCCGCCTCGAGGACCGTCACGGAGGCGTCCGCGCCCGCCGCGTGGGGTGCGATCGCCTCGTCGGCGGGGCGCGTCCCGTCCGCGGCGTCCGCCCGTTCCGTCCCCACTTCCGCCCGAGCTGCGGCCAGGCGTTCCCGGAGCAGTTCCAGGTCGCGCTCCGCCTCCGCGCGGGCCCGGTCGGCGCGCCGGTGGTCCGCGAGAGCGGCTTCCTCCGTCGCCCGGTCCACGTGGCCGTCGCCCGGGCGGGCGGGCTCCGGGTGCTCGGCCGAGCCGCACACTCCGCAGGGCTCGCCGTCGACCAGGTGTGCGGCCAGCTCGGCCGCGATGCCCCGCAACCGCTGCTCGCGGAGCCCCAGCCAGGTCTCGTGCGCCGTCACCGCACGTTCACGGGCCGCCGTCAGGGCTTCCAGGGCCGGCGTCTCCCGCTCCGCGAGGGCGTCGCGCCGGCGTGCCGCGTCCAGTCTCCGGCGCGCCGGTGCCAGCAGGCCCGCCAGCCGTTCGGCCCGGGTGGCGGCCTCCTGGGCGGTCTGGACGCGTGCGGTCAGCTCCTGGCGGGTGGCTTCCCACCCGGCCGTCCAGTCGGCCGCTTCCTGGATCAGCTCGTCGTCGGCCCGGGACTGCCTGTCGAGGTCGGCCAGTTCGGCGTCGATCTCGCTGCTGCGCCGCTCGGCACGGCGGGCGGCGTCGAGGGCGCCCAGTTCCGCCCTGAGGCGGCGCTCGGTGCCGGCCAGTTGCTCGGCTCCCGCGTCGGCCAGTTCCGGGGGCAGTGCGGCACGGGACCGCTCCCGGGCCTCCTCGGCGATCCCGTGGGCCCGCTCGGCCTCGTCGCGGAGTTCGAGCGCCGGGGCGACCCGGTCCGCCCTGCGGGCGTGTGCCAGCTGTTCAGCACAGCGGTCGTGCTCCGCCCGGCGCTCCTCCAGTGCCGCGGAGCGGCGACGGGTCTCCTCGTACCGCTGCTGGAGACGGGCGAGTTCGCGCTCCGCCTCGAGCGCGAGGCGTGCGGTGGTGTTCCGGCTCTCCGCGCGGGACACGACGGACCGGGCGATGTCGAGCCGTTCACGCGCGCCGGTGCGTGCGATCGCGGCCCACTCCAGTACGCCTTCGGCGAGCCCGGGCTCGCCCGGTCCGGTCCCGGGCAGTGCCGTGTCGCCCGCCGCGGGCCCGGCCGCCTGGGCGATGCGCTGGGCGAGGGCAAGGATCTGCTCGTCGCCGGACCGGACCCGGGCCTCGGCGGCGCGGCGGAGCTCGGCCAGCCGCTCCTCCACGGCTGCGAACCTGCGGGTGTCGAAGAGTCTGCCGAGCAGCTTGCCACGGGCCTCCGCGTCCGCCCGCAGGAAGCGGGCGAAGTCGCCCTGCGGCAGCAGCACGACCTGGCAGAACTGGTCTCGGCTCATCCCGACGAGGCCGCCGATCTCCTCGCCGATCTCCTGGTGGGAACGGCTCAGCGCCTGCCAGCCCTTCTCGGGGTCGTACTCTCGCAGTCCGCTCTGCGCCTTCTCCGTCGTGAAGCCGCCGCCCCTCCTCTTGGGACGGAGCTGGGCGGGTGACCTGGTGACCTCCAGCCGGCGCCCTCCGACGGTCAGCTCCAGCCGGACCTCGGTGGGGAGGTCGACCGGGGCGTGGTCGCTGCGCAGGGAGGTGCCGGGGCTCTGCCGGGCGCCTGGCACGGCCCCGTAGAGCCCGTAGCAGACGGCGTCGAGCACCGATGTCTTGCCCGCACCCGTCGGGCCGTGCAGCAGGAAGAGGCCGGCCGACGCCAGGGCGTCGAAGTCGACCTCCTGGGTGGCGCCGAAAGGGCCGAAGGCCGTGAGGGTGAGCTTGTGGAGTCTCAACGCGCCACCTCGTTCACACCGTCGTGCACCCGTACGTCGTCGAGGACCCCCCGCAGCACCGCGCGTTCCGGCTCGCTGGGGCCGTCGCCGCCGCGCACATGGGCCACGAAGTCCTCCGTGATCTGCTGGTCGTCGCGTCCCTTGAGCCGTTGCGCGTACGAGGCGAGCGGGTCCCCGGCGGACCGCTCCGGTTCGAGGACGAGGCTGAGCGTGTGCGGGTAGCGCTCCAGGAGGCGGGCCATCGGCTCGTCCGGCCGCGTGGGGTCGGTGAGGGTGGCCTCCACCCACGACTCCTGGTGCCGTTCGAGTGCGGGATCGTCGAGCAGCGTGGACAGGCGCCCGCGCAGGCGCGCGAGCGGGCGCGGGACGGGGCAGTCGACGCGTTCGGCGGTGATCTCCCCGCCGGCCCCGATGTCGGTCAGCCACATCGTCTTGCGGTGGGTGTGTTCGGAGAAGGAGTACGGGAGCGGGGAGCCCGAGTAGCGGATCCGCTCCGTCACGGTCTGGCAGCCGTGCAGGTGCCCGAGCGCGACGTAGTCGACGCCGTCGAAGACACCTGCGGGGACGGCGGCGACTCCGCCGACGGTGATGTCGCGTTCGCTGTCACTCGGTTCGCCGCCCGCGACGAACGCGTGAGCGAGGACCACGGAGCGGGTGGTGTCCGGGCGGGCCGCGAGATCGGCGCGTACCTGGTCCATGGCGGCCGCGAGGACCGCTTCGTGTCCCGTCCTCGTGGCGCCCAGCGTGTCGCGGACCAGGGCGGGTTCCAGGTAGGGGAGGCCGTAGAACGCCACGTCGCCGTGCGCGTCGGGCAGCACGACGGGGGTGGCGCACGCGCCGGGGTCGGTGCGCAGGTGGATGCCCGCCCCGGCGATCAGCCCGGCACCCACGCCGAGCCTGCGGGCCGAGTCGTGGTTGCCGGAGATCATGATCGTCGGCACGCCGGCGGCGGCCAGCCGGTGGAGCACGTCGTCGAAGAGCTGAACGGCCGGGAGGGGGGGTACCGCCCGGTCGTAGATGTCGCCCGACACCACGACCACGTCGGCCTCACGGTCCCGTGCCGTCCGCACGAGGTGGTCGAGGAAGACGGCCTGGGCGTCGAGCATCGGGACGCGGTGGAACGACCGCCCCAGGTGCCAGTCCGAGGTGTGCAGGATCCTCATGCCGTCACTCCGAACCCGCTCCGACCCTCATGTGCCGTCTCCTCCGCCCCCTGGGCCGCTCCGGCCCGCCGTCCGGCCCGCGCGGATCTCCGCCGCGGACCCGGGCCACGCTAACGCCGTGCGGTCCCTTCCCTGTCATCCGGGTCGGACGTCCCCGTACGCCTCGCCACCCAGTTCGAGCGTGGCGGAGCCGGCCGTGACGTCGGCGAGCCAGGCCCGGAATCCCTCGATGTCGGCGTCGGGCAGCCCGACACCGATGGTCACCGCCTCCGCGTACCGCACGTCGTGCACGCTCCGGCCGGTGGCGCGGAGGTCGTTCTCCAGCTTGCCCGCCCGCTGGTGGTCGACGGTGACGGTGGCGAGCCGGTAGCGCCGCCGGGTGACCGTGCCCAGCGCGTCCAGCGCCTCCCCCACCGCCCCGCCGTAGGCCCGGATCAGCCCGCCGGCGCCGAGCTTCACACCGCCGTAGTAGCGGGTGACGACGGCGACGACGTAGCGCGTCTCGCGGCGCATGAGCATCTGGAGCATGGGTACGCCCGCGGTACCGCCGGGCTCCCCGTCGTCTGCGGCCTTCTGCACGGAGGCGTCGGCGCCGATCACGTACGCGAAGCAGTTGTGCGTCGCGGTGGGATGCTCCTTGCGGACGCGTGCGACGAACGCCTGCGCCTCCTCCTCCGTGGCGGCGGGGGCGAGCGCACAGAGGAAGCGCGACCGGTTCACCTCGGTCTCGTGGACGCCCGCGCGGGCGACGGTCCGGTACTGCTCCTGCATCAGGCCACCCTATGCGCCCGTTCGCCGGCGCCGTTAACCCTCCCGCGGGGGGCCGATCCGACAAGCCGTTCACCCGTTCGTGGGGAATGACCGGGCCGGACCGTCCGTTGTCGGGGCATGTACGCAGACGACGAGACGGTCAGCAGGATCCTTCAGGACTCGGGCGACACCTGGGCGGTGGTCGGCCTGTCGTCCAACCGCTCCCGGGCGGCCTACGGGGTGGCCGAGGTCCTCCAGCGCTTCGGCAAGAGAGTGGTCCCGGTGCATCCCAAGGCCGAGCCGGTCCACGGCGAGCAGGGCTACGCCTCGCTGGCGGACATCCCCTTCCCCGTCGATGTGGTGGACGTCTTCGTCAACAGCGACCTGGCCGGCGCGGTGGCCGACGAGGCGGTCACCGCGGGCGCGAAGGCGGTCTGGTTCCAGCTCGGCGTGATCGACGAGGAGGCGTACGCGCGCACGCGCGCCGCCGGCCTGGACATGGTGATGGACCGCTGCCCCGCCATCGAGATACCCCGCCTGGGCCGCCGCTCCTGACAGGCGGGGTGCCGGGCGCGGCCCGCGGCGGGGAGAATGCGTGCCGTGACACGGCATCCCCGGCATCCCGTCCCCGCCGACCGGATCGCGGCCCAGCTCCGGGCGCTCGGTGTGGAGCGGGGAGGCGTCCTGCTGGTGCACGCGTCCATGCGTGCCGCCGGAGGGGACGCCGGAGCGATGGCCAGGGCCCTTCGCGTGGCGCTGGGTCCGCGGGGCACCCTGGTGGTCCCTTCCTTCACCCCGGAGAACTCCGACACGTCCGCCCTCCACCTGGACCGCGTCCGCGGCCTGGGCCGGGAGGAGCGCGCGGCCGTGCTGGCGGAGATGCCGCCCTTCGACCGGGCCTCCTCACCCGCGCCCTCCATGGGGCGGCTGGCCGAGTCGGTGCGGCTGACGCGGGGGGCGGTCCGCAGCGCGCACCCGCAGACGTCGTTCGCCGCGGTCGGCCCGGAGGCGGCGAGGCTGCTCGGGCATCACCGCCCGGACTGTCATCTGGGCGAGGACTCCCCGCTCGCCCGGCTCTACGAGGCCGATGCCCGCGTCCTGCTGCTCGGGACGGAATTCGGCACCTGCACCGCCTTCCATCTCGCCGAGTACCGGCTCCCGGCGCCGCCCCGGCGCCTGTACCGCTGTGTCATCGCGTCGGACGGCGGTCGCCGGTGGTGGGAGTACGAGGACATCGAGCTGGACGACAGCGACTTCCCGTCCCTGGGCGCGGATTTCGAACAGTCGGTTGCCGCCGGGGAGGTGCGCCGCGGGAGGGTGGGTGCGGCGCCCAGCCGTCTCTTCCGGCTCCGCGCGGCGGTGGACTTCGCCACCGGCTGGCTGGAAGACCACCGCTCCCCCGGTGGATGAGTGGCCGCGGCCGGGCCGTACACCGAACGTCGCCCGACGGGAGGGCCCCCGCTCGGATCCCCCCGGGCGACGGTCCCCGTCGCGCCCGGTCCGGGCGTGGGATCACGCCCGGGGCCGCCGAGGTTCGGGCGCCGGCCCCCCGTCGGCGTCCGGAACCGGAGCGGGGGCCGACACGGGAGCGGGGGCCGACGCCGGAGCGGGGGCCGACGCCGGAGCGGGGGTGTCCGGTTCCGTGTCCTCCAGCAGCTCCGCCACGGCCTGCAGCTGCTCGGAGGTGACCCCCTCGGGAATCGGTACCGGTGCGGGCGTACGCAACGGCGGCTGCCAGCCCCTGTCGGGGTCCCAGCTGCGGACGACGCGGGCGGGGGCACCCGCCACCACCGCGTGGTCGGGGACCTCTCCGCGGACGACGGCGCCCGCCGCGACCACGACGTTGCGGCCGAGCCTGGACCCCGGAAGGATCACCGCTCCGGTGCCGATCCAGCAGCCCGGACCGATCACGACGGGCTCCATGCGCGGCCACTGCCTGCCCACCGGCTCGTCGGGATCGTCGTAACTGTGGTTGGTCGACGTGATGTAGACGTACGGACCGCAGTACGTGTCGGATCCGATGGACACGGTGGTGTCGGCGACGACATGGCTCCCCCGGCCCAGCACGACCCCGTTGCCCAGCGTCAGCACGGTCTCCGGCCCCAGGTCCAGATCGGGCATCAGTCCTGCCGTGAGCGTCACCTGTTCGGCGATGATGCAGTGGTCGCCGAGCTCGATCCACCGCTCGCCGAACACGGTGCCCTGCGGGAAGGCGAGCCGCGTCCCCGGACCGATGCGGCCGAACCTCAGCTTCCCCGGGTGCTCCGCGGTGACGGCGCCGGTCCGCTGCAGCCAGGCCCAGCCCCGGTGGACCGCACCGGCCAGGAGCCGACGTCGCCGGCGCGCCAGGGACGCGGCCGTACCTCTGCTCTTCGGCTCCCGCTCGCGGTTGTTCGCCACCCGCTCACGGTAGTCCGCCGGGGCGGTACCGATCCCGCCCCCGCCTGTGATGTTCACCCCACCCTCCGGGGGTGGCAGGGCCGTCGATTACGGTTCCCCCGGCGCGACGGGCGCACGAGCACGACCCGCACCACACCCGAGGCGGAGGAGCAGGCGATGGCAGAGCAGGCGTTGGTCACCGGTATCGGCGGCAAGGAGCCGCACGTCGACCCGGACGCCTTCGTGGCCCCGACATCCGTCGTGGTCGGCGAGGTCTCGCTGGCCCCGGGCTCCAGCGTCTGGTACCAGGCGGTGCTGCGGGCCGACTGTGGGCCGATCTCGCTCGGCCCGGACAGCAACATCCAGGACAACTGCAGCGTCCACACCGACCCGGGCTTCCCGCTGACCGTGGGTGCCAGGGTCTCCGTCGGCCACAACGCCGTCCTGCACGGCTGCGTCATCGAGGACGACGTACTGGTCGGCATGGGCGCCACCGTGCTCAACGGGGCGCACATCGGAGCGGGTTCGCTGGTGGCCGCGCAAGCCCTCGTACCGCAGGGGATGCGGGTACCCCCGGGCTCCCTCGTCGCCGGTGTACCCGCCAAGGTCAAGCGCCGGCTGACCGACGAGGAGCGGGAGGGCATCGCCCTCAACGCGGCCGGCTACGTGGAACTGGCGAAGGCCCACCGCCGGGCGCACGGAGGCTGACGTCGCACGGCGCCCCGCGGCAGCTGACGTCGCACGGCGCCCCGCGGCGCAGGAGCAGCACCGGGGCCGGCCGACCCGGACACGTCCTGCCCCGCCGGCCTCCACGGCCTCCGGCCGGAGCCGGGTCAGTCGGCGGCGGGCACGGAGCCGGGCTCGGAGGTGGCCACCGGCAGCCCCTCCGACCGCTCCGCGGCCTTCTTGGCCCGGTTCCTGAGGACCAGCATCGACGTCAGGCCCATCAGGACGGCGACGAGCAGGCCCAGCCAGGAGAAGCGCTTGAGCCACGCCTCGGCGACGACTCCCACCGAGTAGACGACAGCCGTCGTACCGCCTGCCCAGACGATGCCGCCGAGCACGTTGGCGACGAGGAACTTCCAGTACGGCATGCGCAGGACCCCGGCCAGCGGCCCGGCGAAGATCCGCAGCAGCGCGACGAAGCGGCCGAAGAAGACCGCCCACATGCCCCACTTCTCGAAGGACCGCTCCGCCATGGCGATCTGGGCCTCCCCGAAGTGCTTGGGGAATCTGCCGCCGAGCCACGCCAGCAGGGGCCGCCCGCCCTTGCGGCCGATGGCGTAGCCGATCGAGTCGCCGATGATCGCTCCGGCGGACGCACACACGCCGAGCACCACGGGATCGACCTCGCCGTGCTGGGAGGCGAGGAGCGCAGAGCTCACGAGGATGATCTCGCCGGGCAGCGGGATGCCCAGGCTCTCCAGCCCGATGACGACCCCCACCAGCAGGTAGATACTGACCGCGGGGATGGTCTCGAGCCATTCCTGGACGTGCAAAGCCGGTTCCTCCCGTAAAGAATCTGCCGCCGCGCACCACGGGTGGCGCACGGCGGGCAGCCTACCGGGCCGACGCGGTCAGCGGTTCGGGCGCAGCGTCCAGACCACGCTCATCTCGCTCGTCACGGCGCCGTCGGCCCGCCGGATCTCGACCTGTACGGGGAACTCGGGCCGCTTGCCCTCGTCGAGTTCGGCGACGACCTCGGCGGCCGGGCGGCCGAGCGTGGCGGTCGCGGTGAGCGCGCCCATGGCCACCTTCCTGAAGGCCATCTCCGTGGTCACGGGCAGCGGGACGGCGCGCGCCAGCTGGTCGCCGAACGCGGCGAGGACGACGGCCCCGCTCGCCGACTCGGCCAGCGTGAACATCGCTCCGGCGTGCGGTCCGCCGAGGTGGTTGTGGAACGCGGCCTGGTCCGGGAGCGAGAGGACAGCACGCTCGGCGGTGGTTTCCAGGTAGGCGAGGTTGAGGGTGCGGACCATCGGAACGCTCGCGGACAGCATGTCGCCGACCGTCATCTCTTCAGTGCTCATGACCGCGACGTTACTAGTGAGTAGCATCCCTTGACCATCCCCTCACAGGGGCGGCCGTGGCAGCCGGCGTCCGGTCCCTCTATGGTTACTGGCCATGTGGCCAGGACAGCAGCCGCCCGGGGGCGAGCAGAACCCGCAGGACCAGAACCAGAACCCGTACCAGCAGCCGGGGTACCACCAGCCGAATCCGTACCAGCAGCCGGGGTACCAGCAGACCGGGGCCCAGCAGCCGGGTTATCCGCAGGGGCAGCAGCCGGGTTACCCGCAGCCCAACCCGTACCAGCAGCCGACCGCGCCGCAGTACGCCGTGCCGGGCCCGCCCGGCGGGCCGCAGCCCGGTGACAGGAAGAAGACGACGGTCGTCGCCGTCCTCGCGGCCACCGCGGTCGTCGTGGCGGCGGTCGTCACCGGAGTCGTCGTCATGAACAAGGACGACGACAAGGGCGGCTCCGACGTCGCGGACGGCAAGAAGACCTCGCCCTCCGCGAAGGCCTCCGACGCCCCTTCCTCCCCGGTGCCGAACCCGCGCGGCGGGGAGGAGGCCGCGCCGTCCGTACCCGGCTGGAAGGTGGTGACCAACCCGAAGTGGGGGACGCAGTTCGACGTGCCCGGTGACTGGGAGGTCGCCGGTACGGGCGTGTTCTCCGGCTTCGAGGACGTGAAGGACCCGACCGGCCCGCCGGCCGCAGGCTTCACCGCCCCCGCCTACTACAAGAGCAAGTGGTGCGTCGACGACGTCGACAAGGACGGCCGCAAGGAGGACACCGGCCTGGCGGGCGTCGGCACCAAGGGGGCACAGGGCGCCAAGACCACGGACGAGGCGGCCACCAACGAGGCCGCCAACTGGGTGTGGGCCGCCTACGCCCAGGAGGACCCCAAGGAGAAGGTCAAGGTCGGCAAGGCCGCTCCGTACACCACGAAGTCGGGTCTCTCCGGCAGTGTCGTGTCGGCCACCGCCACGGGGCTGGCCAAGAAGAACAAGTGCGACACCGACGGCAAGTCGACGGCGTTCAGTTTCAAGAACGCCAAGGGCGAGTACGCGACCTGGGTCCTCTACGCCAACGCCGGTGTGGACGACGAGCTGCCCGACGCGACCGTCCAGAAGATCCTCAGCACGGTACGGCTCGCGGAGAGCGCGTCCTGATCCCCTGACGGTCCGTCCGGTCATATCCATTTGGCAGAGCGGGGTCCGGGCGGGGATAGTCCCCGGGTGACTTCCGCCGCCCCCACCCCGCCCGCCGCGTCCCGCACCCCTCGGGCCGGCCGCAACTACGGTCTGCTGACCGCCGCCGCGATCATCACGAGCCTGGGTACCCACGGCGCGCTGATCGCGGCGGCTTTCGCGGTTCTGGAGGCCGGCGGCGACGCGGGTGACGTGGGCCTGGTCGCCGCCGCACGCACCCTGCCGCTGGTGCTCTTCCTGCTGGTCGGCGGAGCGATCGCGGACCGGCTGCCGCGTCATCGGGTGATGGTGGCGGCGAACGCCCTCAACGGCGTCTCCCAGGCGGTCCTCGCCTGGCTGGTCCTGACGGGCGACGCCAGGCTCTGGCAGATGATGCTGCTCACCGCCCTGTGCGGTACCGGCCAGGCCTTCTTCAACCCGGCGGCCGAGGGCATGCTCCTGTCCAGCGTCAGCGGGGAACAGGCCGCCCGCGCCTTCGCCTTCTTCCGGATGGCCATGCACGGTGCCGCGATCGGCGGCGCGGCGCTGGGCGGTGCCATGATCGCGGCGATGGACCCGGGCTGGGTGCTCGCGGTCGACGCGGCGGCGTTCGCCGTCGCCGGTACGCTGCGCGCGTTCCTCGACGTCCGCCACATCCCCGAGCGCGCGCCGGGCGGCGGGCTGCTCGCCGACATGCGCGACGGCTGGCGGGAGGTCGTGGGCCGGCCCTGGCTGTGGGCCGTGGTCCTGCAGTTCTCGGTGGTCGTGGCCGTCGTCGGGGCCGCCGAGGCGGTGTACGGGCCGCTGGTGGCGAGGGACGAGCTGGGCGGGGCCCGCCCGTGGGGGTTCGCGCTCGCGGCCTTCGGGATCGGCACGCTGGGCGGGGCGCTCCTGATGATGCGCTGGAAACCGCGTCGGCTCCTGCTGGCAGGCACGCTCTGTGTCTTCCCCCTGGCCCTGCCGTCGGCAGGCCTGGCGATCCCCTTGCCGGTCGGCGCGCTCTGCGGCGTGATGTTCGTGACCGGGGTCGCCATCGAGGTGTTCGGTGTCTCCTGGATGACTGCGCTGCACCAGGAGATACCGGAGGAGAAGCTGTCCCGGGTCTCGGCGTACGACTGGTTCGGCTCCGTGGCGATGGTGCCGCTCGCCACGGCCGCGGCCGGCCCGGTGGAGTCGCTGGTCGGCCGCAGCCAGGCGCTGTGGGGCTGCGCCGCGCTGATCGTGCTGGTGACGGCGGGGGTGCTGTGCGTCCCGGACGTACGGAATCTGACCCGCCGCAGCACGGTCGTGAAGGGCGGGGGCACCGCCCTGCCCGGCCGGCCCGCCGGGGTGTCAGCCGATACCGAAAGCCCCGTCGGGGGGCTCGGGTGAGGCGACCGCCTCGCTGTCCGGTACGGGCCGGGCGGGACCGATGAGCCGGGCGAGCGCCGTACCGTGCTCCACCCGGGCGGGGAACGCGTCGGCGGCGCACCGCCTGGTCAGTGCCGCGATGTCCAGGGGCGCCCGCGAGGCCACGAGCACCACGTTGCCGAACCGCCGGCCCCGCAGGACCGCCGGTTCGGCGATCAGTGCCATCTCGCCGAAGACCGTGGCGAAGTTGGCCAGTTGCGGGCGCAGGAAGCTGAAGGGCGCGCTGTCGGCCAGGTTGGCGGCGTAGGTCCCCCCGGCACGCAGGACCCGTCCCGCGGCGTGCGCGTACTCGACGGACGTGAGGTGGGCGGGCACCCGGGCCCCGCCGAAGACGTCGGCGATCACGAGGTCCGCGGAGTCCGCCGGTGCCCGCTCCAGCCAGGTACGGGCGTCGGCGCCGTGCACCGTGATCCCGGCCCCTTCGGGCAGCGGGAGGTGCTCACCGACCAGGGCGGACAGCTCCCGGTCCGCCTCGGCGACGTGCTGACGTGAACCGGGGCGGGTCGCGGCGAGGTAGCGGGGCAGAGTGAGCGCCCCGCCGCCGAGGTGCACGGCGTCCAGGGGGGCGCCGGGGTCCGCCACCGCGTCCACGACGTGGGCGAGCCGCCGAACGTACTCGAACTCCAGGTGCTCCGGTGCGTCGAGGTCGACGTACGACTGAGGGGCCCCGTCGACCGTGAGCAGCCAGGCCCGTGCGCGGTCCACGTCGGGCATCAGCCGGGCGGTCCCGAAGTCGGTGGCGCGGAGGACGGGTATGGGCTCGTTCACTCCCCCATTGTTCCCCGTCACGGGCGTGCTCCGGACACGGAGCCCGTCCCCTCGGTGGGGAGGGGACGGGCTCCCGCCCGGTGCCGGTCTCAGAGGAGACCGGTGACCGTCCCGGCGCCGACGGTCCTGCCGCCCTCGCGGACGGCGAAGCCGAGACCGGGCTCCAGCGGGATGTCACGGCCCAGTTCGATCGTCATGGTGACGGTGTCACCCGGCCGTGCCACCGCGGCCTCCCCCAGATCGACGTCCCCGACGACGTCCGCCGTACGGATGTAGAACTGCGGCCGGTATCCGGTGGTGACCGGCGTGGCCCGGCCGCCCTCCCGCGCGGACAGGACGTACACCTGCGCGGTGAAGCGCCGGCGGGGTGTGACGCTGCCCGGCGCCGCGACCACATGGCCGCGGCGGACCCGGTCGCGCTCCACTCCGCGCAGCAGCAGCGCGACGTTGTCGCCGGCCTGCGCGGACTCCATCGGCTTCCCGAAGGTCTCCAGGCCGGTGACGACCGTCTCGACGTCCGCGCCGAGCACCGACACCCGGTCCCCGACGCGCACCGTGCCGCGCTCGACGGCGCCGGTGACGACGGTGCCGCGCCCCGTGATGGTGAGGACGTTCTCCACCGGCAGGAGGAACGGCGCGTCGGTGTAGCGCACCGGCATCGGTACGTACGTGTCGACGGCGTCCAGCAGTGCCTCGATGGAGGCCGTCCACTGCGGGTCGCCCTGGAGGGCCTTCAGTCCCGACACCCGGACGACGGGCACGGTGTCCCCGCCGTATCCGTGGGCGGAGAGCAGCTCGCGGACCTCCAGCTCGACCAGGTCGGTCAGCATCGAGTCCTCGCCGTCGTCGACGGCGTCGGCCTTGTTGAGGGCGACGACGATGTGGTCGACGCCGACCTGCCGGGCCAGCAGGACGTGTTCCGCGGTCTGCGGCATGATGCCGTCGAGCGCGGAGACGACCAGGATCGCCCCGTCGAGCTGTGCCGCTCCCGTCACCATGTTCTTGATGTAGTCGGCGTGTCCGGGCATGTCGATGTGGGCGTAGTGCCGGGTGTCGGTCTCGTACTCGACGTGCGAGATGTTGATGGTGATGCCGCGCTGCGCCTCCTCGGGCGCCCGGTCGATGCGGTCGAACGGCACGAAGGTGCCGCTGCCGCGGTCGCTGAGAACCTTGGTGATGGCCGCGGTCAGGGTGGTCTTGCCGTGGTCGACGTGGCCCATGGTGCCGATGTTGAGGTGTGGCTTGGTGCGCACGTATGCCGTCTTGGGCATGGCTCGTTCCTTGGTGTGCGAGCTGAGTGTGGAGAAGACCCCAGGGCCCTGCCGACCCTCCCCTTGCGGGGTCCGCCGGACTGTCGGGGGAGGGTCAGCTTCGGGCGCCGCCGAGGAACGCTGCGGCAGCGGTGCACGCCGCTGCGACTGCTGCTGCGACTGCCGTCGCAGGGCTCACGGCAGCCTTCGGCGTGTCCGCGACTGCGGACCGCGCTGCGAGGAAGGCGTGCCGGACCATGCCCCTGATCATGGCGGAGCGGCGGGACCGCGTCGAACGGATTTCGGGCGGGCCTCAGCCGATGTTCTTGAGGGCCTCACGTACGGAGAGCGGCGAGCGGCGGTCCCGGGCACCGTCGACGACGTCGCGGACGGCCTCGGTGTCCGTCCTGGCGTAGGCGCGCAGGCACCAGCCGATCGCCTTGCGGAGAGGTGGGATCGGCGCGGAGCAGGCAGTATCCGCACAGCGGGCCGGTGTCGGTCCGCTCCCGGTACCGGAGTTGGTGGATCAGCGCGGTGCGGACGATCCAGCGGTCGTCGTCCTCGGCCCACCGGCCCCTCGCGCGATTCAGCACCGGATCGGCCGCGACGAGCGGTCCGGCCCCATGGGCGGCGAGCACGTCGACGGTGTCCTACCGCGGGTCCGTGGTCACGGGACGGCGCAGGACGGGAAGGAAATCCGGCGAACGGCGGCCGTTGTGACGGCGCGGGTGGCCGGCGGCAACGTACCGGTACGCGCGCTCGGGCAACTCCCGGCGGCGCACGGCGGTCGCGGTGCAGTCCGCTTCGTCCGGTGGTGCGGTACCGCGAGTACGGTCCGGGACCGGGCCCGGCGCCGGAGGGGTGGCTGTCCCGAGGGAGGGCGTGACGTTCCTCATGTAAGCGGCTGTCCCCCACCGCCCGTTCGGAGTCGGCCGCCTCGGGAAACGCGCGGGTGAGACGGCGCACGACGATGTCGGCGAGCCCGCTGTCCGGTACGGCGGGGCCGCACCGCGCCGGGGAACTCATGGGGCGCGCAGTACGGCGGTCGCACACGCGTTTCGGTTACGCTCCCCAGATGTTCGCCCCCGTCCCCGCCGCCCGGCCCGCCGGCGGTCCCGCAGCGCGTTGTGCGAAGGTGCTGCTCTCCCCCTGGTCCCGTCTGTCCCTGCTGGTGGCGATGCTGCTGGCTGCCGCCACCGCCATGCTGCTGTTCGAGCCACAGCGGCTGCTGGCGTCCGGCTGGCCACCCCATCTCACGGGCTCGGCGGCGGCCATGGTGTTCGGCCTGGCGTACGGGGTGTGCACGGTGGCCTTCGTGCCCCGGCCGCTGCTCAACCTCGCCGCCGGTGCGCTCTTCGGTGCCCAGGCCGGGCTGGCGGCGGCGCTGGCCGGGACTGTGCTCGGCGCGGGTGTCTCCTTCCTGCTCGGCCGCGTGCTCGGGCAGGACGCCCTCCGTACGCTGCTGCGCGGGAAGTGGCTGAAGGCTGCAGACGGGCTGTTGAGCCGTCACGGCTTCCGCTCCATGCTGGCGATCCGGCTGTTCCCCGGCGTGCCGTTCGCCGCTGCCAACTACTGCGCGGCGACCTCCCGGATGGGGTATCCGCCGTTCCTGCTGGCCACCGGGCTCGGCTCGATCCCCAACACGGCGGCGTACGTCGTCGCGGGCAGCGAGGCGTCGTCCCCGACGTCCCCGGTCTTCCTCGCGGCGATGGGTTTCATCGTGCTCTCGGGTGTGGGTGCCGCGCTGGTCGCGTGGCGCAAACGCCACCGGCTGGGGACCGCGCGGCCCCCGGTCTGAGCCGCGGGCCGTTCCCGCGGCACCGGACCCCTCAGGCGGTCAGGACGCCGAGTTGCGAGCGGGGGCCTCCCCGGTCCGGGACTCGCCGAGGGCGCGGCGGAAGGCCGCGGCGTGGTCCCCTTCGTCGTCGGCGATCTCGGTGAACAACGCGGCTGCGCGCGTGTCACCCGCCTTCTCGGCTCGCCGGGCGAACGTGGGGTACATGACCTCGGACTCGTAGGTCTCGCCCGCGATGGAGGTGCGGAGGTTGGTGTCGGTGTCCGAGACCAGACCGTCCAGGCGTGCTTCGGCGGCGAAGTGCTCGTGCAGTTCCACATCCGCCAGTCCGTGGAACAGCTCCGCGAGCCTCTCCTGGCCGGTCCGTTCCGCGTGCCGTGCGAAGAGGGTGTAGGCGGCGTTGGCCTCCCCCTCTCCGTGCATGGCGTCCTCGAGGTTGGCGCGGGTGCGGGCGGAGGCGACCTGGGGCGGACCGGCGGGCACCTCGACCCGGTCGACCGGCGGGGGCGCGGGGACGGTGCCCTTCCCGAGGGTGAGCGCGCGCAGGGCCTGCGTCAGCAGGCGGCGGTGTTCGTCCTCGTCCGCGGCGATCTCCGTGAACCGCTCGGCGGCCTCGAAGTCCCCGTCCTGCCGGGCCTCCTCCGCGTACGTGGGGTACATCGAAGACGCCTCGTAACGCTCCCCCTCGATGGCGTGGCGGAGGTTGGCCTCGTCGCTGCCCACGAAGTTGATGAGAGCGGCTTCCTGGGTGAAGTGGTCGTTGAGCTCCACCCCGGCCACCCGGCGGAACAGTTCGGCGGTGGAGCGGCGCCCTTCGCGGTCGGCCTGGTCGGCGAAGAAGAGGTAGGAGGCGTGGGCGAAGCCCTCGCCCCGCATCGCGGCCCGCGTGTCCTGGACCGTGCTCAGCGCGAGGGCCTGCGCCACCGCGGCCTGCGATACGGACATGGACATGCCGGTGAGGGCCAGGGTGGCACCCGCGCACCGGATCAGACGCGTGAAGGTAGACATCGTGGAAGATCTTTCTTGCCGAGGTCGGTGAAGCCTCCCGGCGGAAGGCTCGACCAGACTGGCGGCGCCGGCGCCGTGTCGCGGCCGCGACGCCGGTTCCCGTGCCGAGCTCACCCGCGCGGTGGACAGCGCGCGCCCCGTACGGCCCAGCCGTTGCGGGGATATCGACCGCCCGGCGGGCGGTGGTCCTGATTCCCTGATAGTGGGCCGTTAGCCGGGGGCAGCCGGGGAGCTGTTCACCTCCAGGCGATACGCTGCGCGCGACCGACACAGGAGGTCCGGGGCAGTGACGCGCCGTCCCCTTCATCTCCTGACCACACCCGCTCGCGGCCGACGGCCCTCCAGGCCGTCGGCCGTCGCATGAACACCTCCGGGATGGCCTAAGCCCCATGAGCTGGTTCGAATCATTCGTCCTGGGACTCGTTCAGGGACTGACCGAGTTCCTGCCGATCTCCTCCAGCGCCCACCTGCGGCTGACCGCGGCCTTCGCGGGCTGGCACGACCCGGGTGCGGCGTTCACCGCGATCACGCAGATCGGCACGGAGGCGGCGGTCCTCATCTACTTCCGCAAGGACATCGCCCGGATCCTCTCGGCGTGGTTCCGGTCGCTCGTCAACCCGGCCATGCGCGGCGATCACGACGCGAAGATGGGCTGGCTGGTGATCGTCGGCTCGCTCCCCATCGGCGTGCTGGGGCTGGTGTTCAAGGACCAGATCGAGGGGCCGTTCCGCGATCTGCGCCTGATCGCCACCACGCTGATCGGTATGGGCATCATCCTCGGGATAGCGGACCGTCTCGCGGCGCGTGACGAGGCCGGCGGCAAGCACCGTGCGATCAGGGAGCGCAAGTCCCTGAAGGAGCTGGGTGTCAGGGACGGTCTGATCTTCGGCTTCTGCCAGGCGATGGCACTGGTCCCCGGCGTCTCGCGTTCGGGCGCCACGATCAGCGGCGGTCTGCTGATGGGCTACTCCCGTGAGGCCGCGGCACGCTATTCGTTCCTGCTGGCGGTTCCCGCGGTTCTGGCCTCCGGGGTGTTCGAGCTGAAGGACGCGGGCGAGGGGCACGTCTCCTGGGGGCCCACGATCTTCGCGACGATCATCGCTTTCGCCGTGGGCTACGCGGTCATCGCCTGGTTCATGAAGTTCATCACGACCAAGAGCTTCATGCCGTTCGTGATCTACCGCGTGCTCCTGGGCATCGCCCTGTTCGCCCTGGTGGCAGCCGGCGTGCTCAGCCCGCACGCGGGCGAGTCCGCCGGCTGAGCCGGGCACCCGGCCCGGCCTCGCGGCGGCTGCCGCGGCGGACGGGACGCCTCACCTGCGGGTGAGGCGTCCACCGTGCGCGCGCCCGGGCCTTACGGCGCTCCGAGGCGGGCCGCCGCGTTCCGGCCGGCCGGCCTCGGGCGATAATCGGGCGGAACGTGCCGGGCCCGGTACCGGAACGAGGGCCCGGCCGCCCCTCGAAGATCTCCCACCGCTCCCGGAGGAACTCATGACCGCCGACGACCGTCCCGTGATCGCCGCAGTCGACGGCTCCTCGCACGGCTGGGAGGCACTCGAATGGGCCACTCAGGAGGCCCTGCGCCACAGCTGGCCGCTGCTGATCGTGCACGTCCGTCCGCATACCCGGCGGGGCAGCGAGGAGGAGCAGGTACGGGAGGCCGAGGAACTCCTCGGACAGGCGCTGCGCCGCACCTCCCGGCTCGCGCCCGAGCTGCCGACGTCGACGCTGACCCCTCAGGACTTCCCCTCGGCCGCGCTGACGTCCCTGAGCGGTGACGCGTCGATGGTGGTGGTCGGCTCGCGCGGTCTCGGGGGGTTCCGCTCACTCATGATCGGCTCGAACAGTCTGGCCACCGCGTCGATGTCCCGGTGCCCGGTGGTCGTCGTCAACGGCGGGCACGCCGAGGAGGACGAGCAGGAGGCCGCCGGCCCCTTCCCGGACGTCGTCGCGGGGGTGGCCGCCGACGAGAGCAGCGAGGCGGTCCTGGAGTTCGCGTTCGAGGCCGCTGCGTCGAGGCCGGGGGCGCGGCTGCGGCTGGTGCACGGCTGGACGATGTTCTCGTCGATGCTGTCGGGCGGCCCCATCTTCGACCGCGAGGCCGCCGCTGAGGCGGCACAGCGCACCCTGGCCGAGCTCACCTCCGGCTGGATCGAGAAGTACCCGCAGGTGGACGTCGTGCGGGAGCCGGTGAGCGGCTCCGCGTCCCGGACGCTGGTCACGGCCTCGGCCACGGCGGCCCTGACCGTGGTGGGGCGGCGCAGGGGCGGGGAGTCCCTCGGCCTCGGGCTCTCTCCCGTGGCGCAGACGACGGTGACGCACGCCCTCGGTCCGGTGGCCGTCGTCCCCTGCTGACCCCGTGCGCGCCGGCGGGTGCGCGGCGGCGCCCTCGCCCTGTCCGTCGGGCGGTACGCCGTCACCCCGGTGCGTCCGGAACGGGGTCGGCGGATCCGTACCCCGCGGGGCGGAGGAAGTGCGGTGCGTACCCGGGTCCGGCGCCGTCGGCGGCTCGCGGACGGCACGGCGTGCGGGGCGCCGGCCACGGCACGCCCCCTGTGCGCTGCCGATCTTCTGCCCCACACTGGAAGCAGACGGAGGACCGGCGAGGAGGACACTGCATGCCGATGCGGGGAGCAGGTGTTCCGGCGGACCGGGCCGAGCGGGGGCCGGACGCCGACGGCGGCCGGCCGTACGGTCGTGTGCTCCGTTCGCGTACGGGGCGTGGGGCCGCCGCCGTGCTCGCCGGCGCCCTGCCGGCCCTGTCGTTCCCCGCCCCCTCGCTCTGGTGGTTCGCGTACGTCGCCCTGGTGCCGTGGATGCTGCTGATCCGCTCGGCGCGGACCGGGCGCCGAGCGGCCCTCGACGGCTGGCTCGGCGGGATCGGCTTCATGCTCGCCGTGCATCACTGGCTGATGCCGAGCCTGCACGTGTTCATCGTGGTCCTCGCCGCCCTGCTGGGCCTTCTGTGGGCGCCCTGGGGTCTGCTGGTGGCCCGGCTGCTCGGCGGGTCGCCGCCCCCGGGGCGGTCCGTGGCCGCCGTCGTCGTGGTGCCGTCCGGCTGGTTGATGATCGAACTGGTCCGCTCCTGGGAGGGGCTGGGAGGTCCGTGGGGCCTGCTGGGTGCCAGCCAGTGGGAGGTGGCCCCCGCGCTGCGGGTGGCCTCGGTCGGCGGCGTATGGCTGGTCAGCCTGCTCGTGGTCGCCGTGAACACGGCGGTCACGCTGCTGCTCGCCGTGCCGTCGGTTCGCACGGCCGCGGTCTCGTGCCTGGCGGTCTGCGCGCTGTCGGTGGGCGCCGCGGTGGCCTGGGCGCCGCAGCCCCGAAGCGCGGGTACGGCCAGGATCGCCGTGGTCCAGCCGGGCGTCGTCGAGGGCCCGGGCAGTGTCCAGCGCCGGTTCGCGCGCGGCGAGGAGCTGACCCGCGGCCTGGCGGGCCGCAACGTGGACCTGGTGGTGTGGGGCGAGAGCAGTGTCGGGGTGGACCTGGCGCGCAGTCCGGGCACGGCGTCGCGGCTCGCGGCGCTCTCGCGTCTCGTCGGGGCCGACGTGCTGGTCAACATGGACGCCAGGCGTGCGGACGGCGCAAGCCCTTCCGGGATCTACAAGTCCGCCGTCCTGGTGGGCCCGGACGGGCCGACCGGTGACCGGTACGACAAGATGCGGCTCGTGCCCTTCGGTGAGTACGTGCCGGCGCGCGCGGTGCTCGGCTGGGCCACCTCGGTGGGTAAGGCGGCCGGGGAGGACCGGCTGCGCGGCCGGGGCCCTGTGGTGATGCGTCTGCAGAACGCGGACGGGCTGCGGCTGGGGCCTCTGGTGTGCTTCGAGACCGCGTTCCCCGACATGAGCAGGAAGCTGGCGCAGGACGGTGCGCAGGTCCTCGTCGCCCAGTCCTCCACCTCGACGTTCCAGAACAGCTGGGCCCCCGAGCAGCACGCCTCGCTGGGGGCTCTGCGGGCCGCCGAGACGGGCCGCCCGATGGTGCACGCGACCCTGACGGGCGTGAGCGCGGTGTACGGTCCGCGGGGCGAGCGGGTGGGCTCCCCCCTCGGTACGGACGCGAGCAGGGCTGCCGTGTTCGACGTACCGCTCGCCCGGGGCACCACGCTCTTCGTGCGGCTGGGCGCCTGGCCCGTGTACGGCGCGCTGGCCGCGCTGGCCGTGTACCTGGGCGGGGCGGGGATCCGCAGGCTCAGGACGCCTGTTCCAGCGCGTCCTTCACCACCCGCTCACACAGCCGGTGGGTCTCCAACGCGTCCCGGGCACTGAGCACCTGTCCGTCCCGCACCGCGTCCAGGAACGAGAGCACGCTCTGCTCGATGCCCCGCTGACGGGCGACCGGCACCCAGTCGCCCCGTCGCCGCAGGGTGGGCTGACCTTTGTGGTCGATGACGTCCGAGAGGTTGAGAACCTGCCGTTTGCTGTCCTGGCCGGACACTTCGAGGATCTCCTCGGTGGATCCGTTGAGCCGGTTCATCATGCCGATGGCCGTGAATCCGTCACCGGACAGCTGCAGGACCACGTGGTGCATGAGGCCGTCGGCGATCCGGGCCCTCACGACGACGTTGCCGACCGGGCCGGGAGCGAGGAAGCGCAGGGTGTCCACGACGTGGATGAAGTCGTCGAGCACCATGGTGCGCGGGTCCTCGGGGAGTCCCGCACGGTTCTTCTGCAGGAGGATCAGCTCGCGCGGGTGCTCGGCGCACTGCGCGTACGAGGGGGCGAGTCTGCGGTTGAACCCGACGGCGAGTGCGGTGCCGCGCTCCTCGGCGAGGGTCACCAGCCGCTCGGAGTCCGCGAGTTCGTAGGCCAGCGGCTTGTCCACATACGTCGGGACGCCCGCCTCGATCAGCCGCCCGACGATCTCCGGGTGGGCCGGGGTCGGGGCGTGCACGAAGGCGGCGTCCAGGCCCTCGGCCAGGAGCGAGTCGAGATCCGTGTGGCACTGCCGGCCGGGGATGCGGTGGGTGGCCGCCACGGCTTCCAGGGTGGCCGGGGTGCGGGTCTGCAGATGCGGTACGACCCCGGGCACCGTCGTCAGTACCGGCAGGTACGCCTTCTGCGCGATGTCGCCGAGCCCGATGCAGCCGACCTTCACGGAGTTCTCCCTGTCGCCACGACCACGGCCTCACGGTCGCGTCCTCTGCCCGTCACTGGTTCCGGCAGCATACGTGCGCTGCGGGCGCTCCCGGTCGGCGATGCCGTCGAACGCGCGACGGACGAGCCCCGGAGAACGACGGCTCCGGCGTGGCTTCGGTCCGCTTGCCGCGCCCCGGGCGTCATGCGCCCGCCCCGCTCCCCCGCAGCCGCCGTTCCAGGCGCCCGAGGGCAGCGCGCACCCCCGCGCCGTACCCGTCGTCGCCGAGTGCGCCGAGGGCCTTCCACGCCCGGTCCAGATGGAGCCGGGCGGCCTCGAAGCGCTGCAGTTCCAGGTAGTCGGCCGCGAGGTTGAGGTGCAGGGAGGGGAAGAAGGCCCGCACCGCGGACGCGTCCCGGCGGTCCGCGGTCTCCTCGCCGGTCAGCCCCTCGGCTGCGGCCAGCGCCCTCAGGTCCCAGGCGAGTTCGTCCCCGGGATCGTCCTGGGTGTCGGCCATGTAGTGCGCGAGGGTGCAGCGGTGCAGGGCCTGGCCCCGCTCCCCGATCTCCGACCAGATGAGCCGGAACCTGTTCCGGGCCTCCTCCCGGTCCCCACCGTGCAGCAGCATGACCGCCTGGCCGATCCTGGTCATGACGGCGTCACCGGACGCTTCACGCTGCTCCACGACAGAGGTCTCCCTGATTACCGTCCGGCCTGTTCCTGCGGGTCCGACGCTAAGGGCTGTCCCGCACTTCCCGGTGGATCAGCGCGCGGCATCGGATGCGCCGCACCGTGAGGCGAAGGAACGTCCACATACCGGACACGGGGGACATCCCGACGCCGCTCGCCCGACGGGAAGCGCCGGGACAGCCCTCAGCCGCAGCCCGCGGCCATGCCGCTCGGGGCAGGCCGCTCCGCCGCCGGGTCGCCCGTCACCCCAGGTTCGGGATCCGCCAGTCGATGGGCTGGTGGCCCTGGGCGGCGACAGCCGCGTTGATCTGGGTGAAGGGGCGGGAGCCGAACCACTTCTTCGCGGAGAGCGGCGAGGGGTGGGCCCCCTTCACCACGACGTGACGCTCCTGGTCGATCAGCGGTATCTTCTTCTGCGCGTAATTGCCCCAGAGCACGAAGACCGCCGGATCAGGCCGGTCCGCCACCGCGCGGATCACCGCGTCCGTGACCTTCTCCCAGCCCTTGGCCTTGTGCGAGTTGGCTTCGCCGCCCCGGACGGTCAGCACCGCGTTGAGCAGCAGGACGCCCTGCTCGGCCCACGGCATCAGGTACCCGTTGTCGGGGACGGGCAGGCCGAGCTCGTCGTTCATCTCCTTGTAGACGTTGCGGAGCGACGGCGGTGTCCTGACACCGGGCCGGACCGAGAAGCAGAGCCCGTGGCCCTGGCCCTCGCCGTGGTACGGATCCTGGCCCAGGATGAGCACCTTCACCTGGTCGTAGGGCGTGGCCTCCAGGGCGGCGAAGACCTGCTCGCGCGGCGGATACACCGGCCCGCGGGCCCGCTCCTCCTCGACGAATTCGGTGAGCTCCTTGAAGTACGGCTTCTGAAGCTCTTCGCCGAGGACGCCGCGCCAGGACTCGGGCAGCAGGTCGGTGTCGGTCACGTCCACAACCTCCGGTAAGCAATCGGTTCTTGATCCCCGAACCTACCGGGCGGCACTGACAACGCCGCGCCGCCCGCCTCCTACCAGCTGGTCTTGCGGTACAGCTCCCCCATCTGCATGACCGTCTGCGGGTCCAGCGCGCGCTCGCCGCCACCGATGTCCTCGCCGGCCGCCACATAGAGTTTGCTTTGCCAGAGCGGCAGCAGCCGGACGTCCTCGACGAGGATCTCCTGAGCCCGTCTGAACTGCTTGGAGACGGCTCCGCGGTCGCTCTCCTCACGGGAGGACGGCAGCAGGTCCCGGGTGATCTCGTCGGCCGGGTACGGCGTCCCGGTGACGCTCTCCTCGCCGACGAACGGGGCGATGAAGTTGTCCGGGTCCGGGAAGTCGGGGAACCAGCCGCGGCCGAAGACCGGGTAGTCGCCCCTGGTGAAGCCCTCCTGGAAGGTCTTCCACGGCGCGCTCCTCAGCGTGATCCTGAACAGGCCGGACGCCTCGAGCTGGCGCTTGATCTCCGCGAACTCGGGAGCGGTCGACGAGCCGTAGCGGTCCGTGGTGTACCAGAAGGTCATCTCGACCGGCTCGTCGATCCCCGCCCGGGTGAGGATGCGTTTCGCCTCGGCCGGGTCCGGGTCGCCGAAGGCGTCGAAGAAGCTCGTCGTGTGGCCGGCGATACCCTTGGGCACCATGGAGTACAGCGGCTCCGCGGTGCCCCGGTAGACCTCGGCGACGAGGGCGTCACGGTCGACCAGCTGGGCGATGGCGCGCCGGACGGCGAGCTTGCCGGCGGCCGGGTCCTCGGGATCGAAGACCAGGAAGCGGATGTCGGCACCGACCGTCTCGACGAGCTGCAGACCGTTGTGGTCCTGCTGGTCGTCCTCGAGGCTGACGACCTCCTCGGCGGTCAGACCGCGGTACGTCGCGTCGATCTGCTTCTTCTTCAGGGCCGCCACCATGGGGGCGGAGTGGTCGAAGTAGCGGATGGTGACCGCGCTGTTCTTCCGGTCGGCGAATCCCTCGTAGTCGGGGTTCCTGGTGAGTTCGGCCCTCTTCCCGGGCTGGTAGACGTCCAGGACGTACGGCCCCGAACCGGTGACCTTGCCGCCGTCCCGGATCCTGTCCGCGGGGTACTCGCCGGGGGCCACGAGCGACATCGCGGGCGTCGCCAGGACGAAGGGGAAGGTCGCGTCCGCCTTGACCAGGTGGAAGAGGACCGTGTCCGTACCCTCGGTGTCCACCCGGTCGAGGGAGCCGAGAAGCCCGACGGGGCCGCCCTTCACCTTGATCTTCCTGATCCGGTCGACGGAGTACTTCACGGCCCGGGCGTCGACCTTCTCCCCGTTGGAGAACGTCAGGCCCTCACGCAGGGTGCAGCGGTAGACCGTGCTCGTGGCGTCGGTGAACCGGCAGGACCGTGCCGCGTCGGGCTCGGGGCTCGAGCTGCCCGCCGGGAAGCTCACCAGAGTCTGGAAGACGTTCCGCATCAGCTCCCAGGAACCGTCCCAGGCCGCCGCCGGATCCAGGGTGGAGGGCGAACTCGTCGTGCCCACCGTTATCCGCCGATTCGGCTGCGCACTGCTGTCGGGCAGGAGTCCGCAGCCGGCCAGCAGAGAAAGGGAAGCGAAGGCTGCAGCAGACTGCAGACCGGCCCGGTAGAACACGCGCACGCTCCTCGATCAGGCTCGGGGTCGGCAGACCGTACCGCAGCGCCCCGCCGGGTCAACCTCCGGTCCCGGCGGGGCACTTGAGCCAATCAGGACGCAACTGGTCCCAGTTTTTCCCTCAGGCCACGCCGGCATTCAGGAAGATCCCGCCGTCGACCACGAGTGTCTGCCCTGTGATCCAGTCCGATTGCTCGGATGTGAGGAACGCGGCCGCGCCGCCGATGTCCCGCGGAACACCGAGCCGCCCGAGCGGGTAGGCCGCAGCCGCCTCGGCCTCGCGGCCCTCGTACAGGGCCTCGGCGAATTTCGTCTTCACCACGGCCGGTGCGATCGCGTTGACCCGGACGCCCGGCGCGAACTCGTGCGCCAGCTGGAGGGTCAGGTTGACCATGGCCGCCTTGCTCATGCCGTAGGCCCCGATGAACGGCGACGCCGAGACCCCGGCGACGGAGGCGATGTTGACGATCGCCCCGCCGTTCTCCTTCTGCCAGGCCTTCCAGGTCTGCTGGGCGAATCCGAGCGCCGAGATCACGTTGGTCTCGTAGACCTTGCGCGCCACCCCCAGGTCGAGCTCCGCCATGGGCCCGAAGACGGGGTTCGTGCCTGCGTTGTTGACCAGGAAGTCGACCCGGCCGAAGGCCTCCATGGCGCGCTCCACGGCGACCGCCTGGTGCGCCTCGTCGTGCGCCTTGCCGACGACCCCGATCGCCCGGCCGGCACCGAGCCTCTCGACGGCCTCCTTGAGCGCTTCCTCGCCGCGGCCCGTGATGCACACCCGGTCGCCCCGGGCGACGAGCGCCTCCGCGATGCCGTAGCCGATACCGCGGCTCGCACCCGTGATGAGCGCGACCTTGCCGCTGTCCTGCACAGTCATGATGTCCGTCGCCCTTCCGGGATCAGTTGAGCGGTCCGCCGGCGACGTACATGACCTGTCCGGACACGAAGCCCGCGTCGTCCCCCGTGAAGAAGGCGATGGCGTTGGCGACGTCCTCGGGGCGGCCCACCCGCTGCACGGGGATCTGGGTGGCGGCCGCGGCCTGGAACTCCTCGAAGCCCATGCCGACCCGCGCCGCGGTCTGCGCGGTCATCTCGGTGACGATGAAGCCGGGCGCGACGGCGTTGGCGGTGACCCCGAACTTGCCCAGCTCCTTGGCCAGCGTCTTGGTGAAGCCCTGGAGGCCGGCCTTGACCGCGGAGTAGTTGGCCTGCCCGCGGTTGCCGAGCGCCGAGGAGGAGGACAGCGAGACGATACGGCCGAACTTGGCCTCGACCATGTGCGACTGGACGGCCTTCGCCATCAGGAACGCGCCCTTGAGGTGCACGTTCATGACCAGGTCCCAGTCCGCCTCGTCCATCTTGAAGAGCAGGTTGTCGCGGAGTACGCCCGCGTTGTTGACGAGGATCGTCGGGGCCCCCAGCTCGGCGGCCACGCGCGCGACGGCGGCCTCCACCTGGGCGCTGTCCGAGACGTCACACCCGACGGCGAGGGCGGAGCCCCCGGCGGCAGTGATCTTCTCGACGGTGTCCTTGCACGCCGCCTCGTCGAGGTCGAGTACGGCGACGGCGCGGCCCTCGGCCGCCAGGCGTACCGCGGTGGCGGCGCCGATGCCCCGCGCCGCTCCCGTCACGATGGCGACACGCTGCTCGGTGGTGGACATGCTTGGTTCTCCTCGCCCTTGGATCGCGGCTCAGCGGACGTCAGGAAGTTCCCGATAACTGAGCAACCGCTTAGTACCTTCAGCAGACGAGACGCTAGAAGCCCTGGCACCCAGTGTCAACGGCCCACGGGGCCACGGGCGCATGTCACACCGGACGGCGCCGCGGCCGTACGTCGCGGACGGCGGAGCCGGCTGCGCGATCAGCGCACCAGGAGGTCGAGCAGCCGCTCCACCTCGGCGGCCGGATCCGCGGTGAGCCCGCTGTGCACCGCGCCGGGCTGGACGACCGTGGAGCGCGGGGCGATCAGCCAGCGGAAGCGCCGCCCCGCGTCGTCGCCGGCCGCCTGACCGGCCCCGTCCCCACCGCCGCACACACCTTCGACCGCGCGCAGCGCCGCCCGCACGCCTGTCACGTCGGCGTTCGGGTCCAGTGCCATGAGCTTGCGCTCGTCGAGATGCGTCCGCGCCGCGACGAAGGATCTGGCCCGGCAGTACACCAGCACGCCCGCGTTGAAGCACTCGCCGCGCTCGACCCGCGGGACGACGCGCACCACCGCGTACTCGAAGACATCGCGCTGCGTCATCGGTCGTCGTCCTCGCTGTCGCGTGCGGTGCCGGCCTGGGAGGCACGGTCCTTCTCGGCGGCGTGCCGCCGCGGGGCCAGTCGGTCGGTCAGCCAGCCCGGCGCCTGGGACGGCCTCGCCCTCGTGGGTTCCCCCAGGAGGATTCGCTCCTGGATCGTCCCGGCACGGGCGAGGAGCGGTTCCACGTAGGCCCGTCGCAGCTGGTCCGTGGTGTCGAAGCCGGGCTCGCCGGCCAGCCACTCGTCCGGCACGGCGGCCGTGACCTCGGTGAGCAGCTCGTCGGTGACGAGCGGGGCGAGGTCGGCGGCGGCGGCCGCGATGTCCGGCGCGAAGGGGGCGAGCACATGGTCGGAGGCGTTGTACGGCTTGGCGGCCGAGGCCTGTGCGCCGGGCCAGTTGTGGTGCCAGATCATCGTGGCGCCGTGGTCGATCAGCCAGGTGTCACCGTGCCACACCAGCATGTTGGGGTTGCGCCAGGACCGGTCGACGTTGTTGATCAGCGCGTCGAACCACACGATCCGCCCGGCCTCCGCCGCGTCCACCTGGTAGGCGAGGGGGTCGAACCCGAGCGAGCCGGGCAGGTAGTCCATCCCGAGGTTGAGCCCCCCGCTCGCCTTGAGGAGTTCCTGCACCTCCTGATCCGGCTCCGCGAGCCCGATCACCGGGTCGAGCTGGATGGTCACCAGTTCGGGCACGCGTAGCCCGAGACTCCGGCCGAGCTCCCCGCAGATGACCTCCGCGACGAGGGTCTTGCGCCCTTGCCCCGCTCCGGTGAACTTCATGACGTACGTGCCCAGATCGTCGGCCTCGACGATCCCTGGCAGCGATCCACCCTCCCGCAGAGGCGTGACATAGCGGGTCGCTACTACTTCTTCCAGCACTTTCCCAGGCCACCCATCTTTTCACCCTTACAATCCACGGACGGCCTCTCCCGAGCGTGAAGCCAGGAGTCACCGGCCAACGGCGCCGGCGTGAATCTGGGGAGTTTCGGCCGGCAGGTCGGTCTCCCCCCGCCCCGAGCAGACCGTCGAGGGTGCCACGCCCCTTGCTACCAGCTTCCGGCATGAAGTGAGCATAGTAACCGAGGGTGATCGGCGGCGAGGACTTGGGTCCGCGATGCTGTGCGCACACATGCGCGGGACACCCCCGCGTCGGCGGGGAGGACGTCTACGCCGGCGGGTCCAGCGAAGTCAGCCGCACCGAGCAGGCCGGCACGGGCGGAGGCTGTTGGCCGGGATGTCACCGACCGCGTGCACCTGAACCGCCTTGCCCTGACCGGCACACCGGCCGTCACCGGGCACCTCGCGGTCACGTCCGGCGTCAGCGACGTCATCGCCCCGCAACTGCGCGCCGCCTTCTACCGCGCCGACGGCCGCCTGCTGGGCACCGGGACCTTCGAGTACGCGGAGGAACACCGAGCCGGAGCCGCGGCCACGATGAGCACCGGGCGACGGGAGCGGGCATCGACTTCACGATCCCCGGCACGAAGCTGAGCGGGACACCCGCCGCAGCCGCGGTCTCCGTCCCCGTACGTGTCGACGAGTAGCAGCCCCGGCCTGTCCCGCATCGCGCACGGGACTGCGGCCGGAAGGGTCTCGGGTCACTTGCTCGCAGCGAAGCGCATCAGGGCGTGCTCGTCGCCCTGCTTGATCTTGCCCGTCTGGTTGATCACTTCGAGCTTCCAGCTGTCGCCCGCGCGCATGGCCTTGGCCACGGCGCAGCCGTTGTCCGAGGTGAGCAGGCTGGGCCAGATGTCGGCGACCTGCTGGGAGCTGCCGCCGGTCGCGTCGTACACCTTGAAGCTGATGTTGCGTGCCTGCTGGAAGGAGCTGCCCTTCTTGTAGGCGGTGGCGATGAACACGATCGAGGTGACGTGGGCCGGGATCCGCGCGAACTCGACGGTGACGGTCTCGTCGTCGCCGTCGCCGTGCCCGGTCTGGTTGTCGCCGCTGTGGATCAGCGAACCGTTGCCCATGGGGTCCAGGGAGTCGAGGCCGGCCAGGCGCACCGGGTCCCCGTTGTGCATGGCGATGGCGATCAGGTCGAGGTCGGTGCCCTTCTTGCGGCGGAACTTGCCCATCACCCCGCCGCTGCTGCCGGCCGTGGGGTCCCAGGACACACCGATGGACATGTGGGTGACCCCGTCCAGGTCCGCCGGGCCGTCTTCCTTGGTGAGCGTGATCATGCGTGGAGCATCCTCTTCATGGTGGGATCGCGGGACGCGGAGTGCGCCCGGATCATGAGCCGTTCTTCTTCCCGTGCGGAGCGCTCCGCCGCCGGCCGGGTTCAGTCGCGCGAGTTGCCGAACACGAGCCGGTACCCGAGGAGCAGGACGAAGGAACCACCGATGGCCGCGCCCCATGTGGCCAGGTCGAAGAACTCGTTCGCCACCGGCCGGTCCAGGAAGCGGGCAGACAGCCAGCCGCCGACGAACGCTCCGGCGATACCGATCAGGGTGGTGATGATCAGGCCGCCCGGGTCCCGTCCGGGAAGCAGGAACTTGGCGAGGGCTCCGGCCACGAGCCCAAGGATGATCCAGCTGATGAAGCCCACGTCGTTGTCCTCTTCTCCTGCGCCGAGGGCGAGGCCGGGGTCGGTCTGGTCTCGGCGACCTTGCATTGCGCAGTTGCGCAACTGTAGTGCACAGCAAGAACGACGCCAACGGGCCGTGGACGGTTGCGTTCGTGGCCCAGCTGCTGGCCGGTGGCCTCGTCGTGAAACCGGAAGGAGACGCCCCGCACCGCTTCGAAGGTCCGGCCGGTGAAGGAGTTCGCAAAGAAGACGATCCGGTCTACGTGGCCAGGTACGGCCCGTAGGGCGACAGCGAACGTTTCGTCATCGCCCCGCCCGTAACCGCTGGTGTCGCCGACTGAGCCGTCGAGGCCGAGCTGGTTCCGAGGGAACACGACGTCGGCGAACTGGCGGCCCCGAGAAGAGCAGGGCGGACGCGCGCATCCCCAGGTCCCGGGCGGCGACCCGGCCGAGGAGCCCTGTGCGGGCGGCCCGCCGGCCCAGCCCGACGCGCACCACCGCGAGGGTGCCGTCCGCTGTGGCCAGGGTGATCCGACGGCCGTCGCTCATGTTCACGGACACGGCATGGCGGCTTGCTTCGGCTGGATGGAGAGGCCGGGCGGGGTGTCGCGCGGTGGATCGGACAGGCCCGCCGTCCGGACGCCCGGGAAGGGTGTGTGAGGGACTGCCGGACGGCGGGAGCTGGGGGATGCGGTCAGACGTTGACGCCGAAGTCCATCGCGATTCCGCGCAGCCCGGAGGCGTACCCCTGGCCGACGGCGCGGAACTTCCATTCGCCGGCGTGGCGGTAGAGCTCTCCGAAGACCATCGCGGTCTCGGTGGAGGCGTCCTCGGAGAGATCGTAGCGGGCGATCTCCCGACCGTCGGCCTGGTCGACGACCCGGATGAAGGCGTTGCGGACCTGGCCGAAGCTCTGGCCGCGGTTCTCGGCGTCGTGGATGGAGACCGGGAAGACGACCTTGTCGATGTCGACAGGTACGGCGGCGAGGTTCACCTTGATCGTCTCGTCGTCGCCCTCTCCCTCGCCGGTGAGGTTGTCGCCGGTGTGCTCGACGGAGCCGTCCGGGCTGGTGAGGTTGTTGTAGAAGACGAAGTGCCGGTCCGAGACGACTTTGCCCGACGCGTTGCAGAGCAGGGCGGACGCGTCCAGGTCGTAGGCGGCACCGCTGGTGGTCCGCACGTCCCAGCCCAGGCCCACCAGGACCGCTGTCAGCCCGGGGGCCTCCTTGCTCAGAGACACGTTGCCGCCCTTGGCCAGGGAAACTCCCACTGCTCTTCCTCCACTGTTCCGGTTCGCGCCGCGTCGGCGGCTTCTCGACTGGTGACAACGCCGAGGCTACCGTCCGAGTTCCCCACTTGCGCAACTCCTAAAGTATTTTCGGTGGGCAGCCGGGACGGCACCGAGCCGGACGGCGGCGTGTCGAGGGAGAAGTGAGTGAGGGAGGGGCGGATCCGGTGTTCAGTGACGTAGGCGTGATGGCGGGGTGGGGATCCTCATGCCGGGAATCATCGGCGTGCCGCTCTTCGGACCCGACAAGCTTCCCGAGGTGATCCAGGACGTGACGGGATTCCTGCGCAAGGTGCGTGCGTCCTCCGAGAACGCCACGCGGGAAATCCGTTCCGAGCTGGGTCCGGAGTTCGAGGACTTCGCGTTCGAGGACCCGCACCCGAAGACGTTCGTGCGCAAGCACATCCTGGACGGCGAAGGCGACGCCTTCGGGCTCACCGCGCTCCGTGACGCCCTGGATCCACGTCCAGGCACTGACGCGGATCGCCGACGCGGTCCGCGGGGCAGCCGATCCGCAGACCGAGAGTGCTTCACCGTCACCCCGCGTCGACCTGACCGAGCGCACCGCGGCCGCGCAGGCCGCATCCCGCTCGTACGACCCTGATGCGACGCGACGGTCGGCTTCCCGGCGGGCGGGGGGCGACGAGGCGTGACGCACCTCACGATACTTCAAAACTTGCGCAAGGTTTAAAGTTACGCCTGGGAACGAATGGCACGACGTCCCGGGAGAGCGCGCTGCTCGTCGGGGGGCCGGCGGACGGGCTGCGGGTGACAGTGACCGACCGGCCCGCAACACTCCGGGCGACGTACCCCTGCGTCGTCGGCGAGCCCGGCGGCGGGGTGAAGGTGGAGGCGCTCCACGTCCACCGGCCCGTCTCACCCGTCCAGGACGAACGGCTCCGGTACGGGTACGACCCGGCCGGCCCGTAGGGCAGCGAGCGCGCCCTCAGCCGGTGAAGTCGCGAGGCCCCGAGGCCGGAGGAGTCGAAGGGGTGTCGCGCTGCTGGACGCCTTCCGCCTTCATGGCTTCCGCCTCGCTCTTGAGGATCCTCATCGACGTGCCCAGCGCGCGGGCGGCGTCCGGAAGCTTCTTCGATCCGAACAGCAGGATGAAGGCAAGTGCCACGAGCAGCAGGTGCCAGGGGTGCAGGGCGTTCGCGAACACGGCCGCCGTCCTTCCGTCCACTCGTCGTCGCGGGATCACCAGTGGCGTCACGCGGCAACGATTATTGCTAGATTGCGCAACTGTACAACCTTCGGGTGGGGCCGTTCGTCCCCTGTGTACGAGCCGGGATGAAGGAGAGCAGGGGCATGGAAGGCAGACACCGCACCGCACGTGCGCACCGTGACGCTGCTCCCGGTCGGCGCCGCAAGCGGGGGCGCGGCGGGCGGCTGGTGGCGACAGCGGTGGCGCTGCTCGTGCTCGTGACGGCCGGAGTGGGCTGGCTCTATGTCGAGCTGAACGGCGACATCTCCACCTTCGGCGCGGACGGGCTCTCCGACAACCGGCCGGCCGCCAGCACGAAGGGGCAGAACGTCCTGGTCATCGGCTCGGATGCGCGGACCGGCGGGAACGAGGAGTTCGGCGGCGGGGACAAGCACGACATCGGGCGCTCCGACACCGCCTTCCTCTTCCACGTGTACGCGGACCAGCGCCACGCGGTGGCCGTGTCCTTTCCCCGCGACACCCTCGTGGACATTCCGCCTTGCCGGCTGCCCGACGGCACATGGACCAAGCCGCAGAGCAACGTCATGTTCAACTCGGCGTACACCGTGGGCCAGACCGCCGAGGGCAACCCGGCGTGCACACAGAACACCGTGGAGAAGCTCACCGGGCTGCGCGTCGACCACACCGTGGTCGTCGACTTCAAGGGCTTCGCCGCCCTGACGGACGTCGTGGACGGCGTACGGGTGTGCCTGCCCGACGACGTCTACCGGAAGGACCTCAACCCGAAGCGAGCGACCCGGGGCGAGCGCATCTTCGCCAAGGGTGAGCAGATCGTGTCCGGGCAGGAGGCCCTGGACTACGTGCGGCTGCGGCACGGCATCGGCGACGGTTCCGACATAGGCCGGATCAAGCGCCAGCAGGCGTTCGTGGCGAGCCTGCTCAAGAAGGTCAAGAGCGACGGACTCACCCCCACCAGGCTGCTGCCGCTCGCGAACGCCGCGACGAAGTCCCTGACCGTGGACCCCGGCCTCGGCTCCGCCGACAAGCTCATCTCCTTCGCGATGTCCCTGAAGGACATCGACCTGCACAACACCAAGTTCGTCACCATCCCCTGGCGCTACCAGGGCGCGCGCGTCGCGATCGTCGAACCCGAGGCCGACGCGCTGTGGGCCGCCCTCAAGGCCGACCGCACCCTCGACGGCAAGAACAACGACGCCACCGAGACGGCAGCCACCGCCACCCCCACGCCGGTCTCCGGACAGGGCATCGCCGTGGCCGTCTACAACGGGACCCGCACCACCGGCCTGGCCGCCCGCGCCGCCGAGACTTTGAAAGAAGCGGACTTCACCGTGACCGGCACGGCCACGGCCGCCACCCAGAACCACACGGCCACCGTGATCGAATACGGCCCGGGCCGGAAGGACCAGGCCGAGACGGTCGCCCGGCTCTTCGCCACCACGGACCTGCTCTCCGTATCCGCCGCCGGCATCAACGTGATCCTTGGGCAGTCCTACGCGGACCATCCCACCGCCACGCTCCCGAACACGCCCGCGGTGGCGCCCACCAAGGACACCCGCTCCGCGGACGATGACCCCTGCTCCAACCTCTCGTACGGCTGAGCGGTTGCCCTATCCTGATGAGCGATTACGGGGGAAGGGACAGTAAGTGGACTGGTTCTGGTGGGTTCTCATCCTGTTCTGGACGGGCGGCTTCGCGTGGGCGGCGGACACCATCCGCACCGCCCTGCGCCACCGCCACGAGCGCAGGATGGAAGTCCTGGAGGCACAGAAGCAGGCACGTCTGGCGCTGGAGGCGGCCCACAAGACGCCGGAGCCGGTGTGCGGCTGCACGCACCACCTGGCCAAGCACGACAAACAGGGCCGCTGCCACGAGCGAGTCGAGGTGCCGACGGCCTGGGACGAGAACAAGAAGCCCGTGCGGTACGAGGCGGGTCGGTGCAACTGCCAGCAGTACGTGGGCCCGCAGCCCCTGTGGCAGGTCTTCGCGGAGGAGCTGACAGACCGGGCCTGAGCGGGTCCTGGTGTCCAGGGCGCTGCCCGGACACCAGGACCGCGAGGCGAAGCGCGGCCCGAGGACACAGTCCTGGACACGCACCCGACCGCACGCCGAGTCGTCGACATCCGGCAAAGGTTCAAGTCGAGCGGCACGGCAAGGTCCTTCAGGGCAGGCGGAGGACAGTGCCGACCAGGCTTCCCGGCTCACCGGCCGAGGATCGTGGCGGTCGGTCGACTGCGGGGCTGCACTCGCCGGAATCCTGCCCTGTCACTGTGAGCCGCGCACCAGGCGTCAACGTTCCGCTTGCTGCCCGTCGTAACGGGACTTCGTCGCCCTGAGAGCTGTCGCGTAGAGGGCGAGGACGGTGGCGAGCAGCAGGTAGTACAGCGGGGGCAGCGGGCCCATGGCGAGCATCGGCCCGAGTGGGGTCAGGGGCAGCACGATGCCGATGGCGGCGAGAGCGGCGGCCGCGAACCGGACCGGGCCGGCAGCGCTGTTACCGGCTCCTTGCCGGGTGCCTCGCAGCAGGATCATCACCAGGGCCTGGGTGAGGAGGTTCTCGGTGAACCAGCCCGAGTGGAAGATGTCCTGGGCGTCGGCCGCTGCCCTCGTGGTGAGGAGGAGTACGGCGAAGGTGGCCACGTCGGCGGTGGCGTTGAGGAGCCCGAAGCCGGTGATCGAGCGCAGGAAACCGCTGGGCCGCAGCCGGGTGGGAGCGCGAAGTGCGTCCGTGGCGGGGCGGCTGTAGGCGAAGGCGAGCTGGGCGGCGTCGAAGCACAGGTTCTGCACCAGGACCTGTGCGGGCAGCATCGGCAGGAAGGGCAGCAGGAGCGCCGCGGCGAGCATGGCGATGACGTTGCCCAGGTTCGACGACAACGTGATGTGCAGATACGTGGCGATGTTGACGCCGCTGATCCGGCCGACGGTGATCGCGTGGTCGACCGCCGCGAGGTCCTTCTCCGCGAGGACGACGTCGACGGTCTCCCGGACGACATCGACCGCGCTCTTCGGACAGATGCCGACGTCGGCCGCGTGCAGGGCGGGCACGTCGTTGACGCCGTCGCCGAGGAAGCCGGTGACGCGGCCTGCGTCGCGGAGAGCTGTGACGAGGCGGGCCTTGTGTTCGGGCGCGCAGCGCGCGAAGACGGTGGTGCGGCGGGCGGCCTCGGCGAGTTCCGTGTCGTCGAGGCGGTCGATGTCCTCTGCGGTGAGCACGCGGCCGGGGTCGAGGCCGAGCTCGTGGCAGGTGTGGGCGGCGGTGCCCGGGTGGTCGCCCGTGAGGATTTTGACTGCGACACCGCGCTCGGCGAGCGTGCCGAGGGCCGCGGCCGCGGTGGGCGCGAGGGCGTCACGCAGGACGACGAATCCGCGGAAGTCGAGCCCGCGTTCGTCGGCCGGGGTGTAGTCCCGGTGGCGGGCGGGACGCTCGGCGAGGGCCACGGCCAGCAGCCGTGCACCCGTCTCCGCTTCGCGCGCGGCCAGGGCCAGGAGCCGTCCGTGCTCTGCGTCCTCCAGAGCACACCGTTCGAGTACGTTCTCCACGGCGCCCTTGACGACCAGGGTGTGCGTGCCGAGGCGGCCCGAGCAGCGTACGACGGCGGTCGCCAGGCGGCGTACCGGGTCGAAGGGCAGCGCGGCCACGCCGTCGCAGTCCAGGAGTTCGTCCTCGCCGGTGGCGTCGAGGATCGCCTCGTCCAGGGCGTCGGGCGTCGGCAGCTCGGCGAGCTGCAGGGTCCACCAGGCGTTGACACCGGCCCAGCGCAGCACCTCGGGATCGTTCTGGCCCTGTGCATCCACCGAGCGGGTGACCACGGGCCGGTCCTGGGTGAGGGTGCCGGTCTTGTCCAGGCACAGCACGTCGACGGCACCGAGGTCGTGCAGCGCCGGCAGTCGTTTGACGATCACCTTGTGGTCGCGGGCCAGCCGGGCGGCTCCCCGGGCCAGCACCGTCGTCACGACCACGGGCAGCATCTCGGGAGTCAGGCCGACCGCCACAGCGACGGCGAAGGGCAGCGTCTCCAGGCCGCGCCCGTGCAGCGCGGCCCCTGCCGTGAGCACCAGCGGCGGAGTCAGCAGCATGAACCGGATGAGCGTCCAGGAGATGCCATGGACCGCCTGGTCGAAAGCGCTGCCCTCGCGCCGGCCCGTCGTCCCGTGGACGGCGGCGAAGCGCGTGCGGGCGCCGGTGGCGACGACGACCGCGGTCGCGCTGCCGTACGCCACACTGCTGCCCAGGAAACACATGTGCGGCTGAGCGAAGGGGCCGACGTCCGTGCCGCTGGGGGTGTCGAGCGGGTACTTGCGCACCGGCGTCGACTCGCCGGTGAGAGCCGCCTCGTGGACGCGCAGACCACTGGCGCGAAGGAGCCGTACGTCGGCAGGCACCAGATCGCCGGGGCCGAGCCGGACGACATCGCCCGGAACGAGTTCCGTCGCCGGGATCTCCCGGGGCCGGGCCGCCGACTCTTCGGAACCGGCACGGCGCAGCACGGTCGCCGTGGTGGCCACCGACTCACGCAGCGCGGCCATCGCACGGTCGGCCCGGTGCTCCCCGGACGAGCGCAGGAGGCAGCTGACGGCGACCAGCGAGAGGATCACACCCCCGGTGCCCCAGGCGGCGACGATCACCGACACCAGGCCGAGGCACAGCAACACGGCGGTGAAAGGATCACGCAGACCGCGCAGAAAACGCCGGGGCCAGGAGACCGGCCGCCAGGCAGGCAGTACGTTCTCGCCGTGCCGGGCCAGTCGCAGCTCGGCCTCCGCGTCCGTCAGGCCACGTGGTCCGCTGTCGAGGCGCCGCAGTACCTGCAGCGCGGTGAGTGCGACCGGCGCCCTCTGACCGGTTGGCGCCGGCCTGTCACCGGCGTCCGGGACCCTCGGGTCCGGGGCCGCCGTCTCAGGCACCGAAGCCGCGACGGCGCGCGAGAGTCCGGGGCTCCTCGGCACGGGTGGAGAGCTGCCCGACCATCGCCCGGACCACCGCCACCACATCGGGGTCGCCGACGAAGTAGACCTGGCGCCGCCCTTCGCGCCGTGACCGCACCAATCCCGCGAGCTTCAGCTTGGTCAGGTGCTGGCTGACCGCCGGCAGCGCGCCACCCACCCGTTCCGCGAGCCCGGTCACGTCGCTTTCCCCCTGCGCGAGCGCCCACACGATGTGCAGCCGCGCGGGCGAGGAGAGCAGCCCAAAGGCAGCCGCGGCCTCCGCGAGAACCCCGGCAGGAGGATCCGCGAACTCGCCCGCGTCTGCCGCCACCGCTGTTCTCCCGTCCCGAGTACGCCGAAGACCCCAGTCTAGAGCCGTTCCCGAAGCGGTCCCCCGCTCCCCGCGACGTACCCCGTTGCCAGGGTTTCCGCCATGGTTGACACAGGGGAGACGACTCAGGCATGACCGGAGAACCGAGCGGCATCCGTCGGCGTCGGCGCCGCCCTGTTCGCGGTCATCGTGGCCAGCGGCAGCCTCTGGGCATCCGCGGCCAGCTTCTACGTACCCCTCACGCTCGGCTGGTTCGCGCTGGTCGAACTCTCGTGTCCGACCGCGATCGTCGCCGGACACACGGCCCGTCGCCGCGCCGGACGCCGGGGACTGCCGGGGTGGGCGCCGGCCGCGATCGTCACCAGCCGGCTGTGTGCCCTGTACGCCTTGCTCGTCATGGGCGCGGCCGTCGGCCTGGTCGTGGGACCGGCCGTACTGTCCGACCACATGAAGTGAGCTGCGGAGGGACATCCGCGCGCCCGGCCTCTCCCTCGGCAAGGACGACGACCGAGTCCTGCGGTTCGAGAAGCAGCGGGGCGGTTTTCGACGGGTTGAGGAAAATTCCGTACGTGGGCGGCTCCTCGCTGTGCCGGGCGAGCCGGTAACCGATCGCCGTCTCGCCCACGCGTCGTGCCGCCTCGACCACGGTGGCGAAGTTGGCCTCCGCGCCGGGGACGACGTAGTCGGACGTCGGCTTGAGGTAGATCTCGGAGCCCTCCGGGTTGAAAAGGTCGGTGAAGACGTCGTACAGGGCGCGGTTCTCGGTCAGCTGGGTGAGCAGCAGGCTGATCACCTTGGTGCTGACGATGAAGTCGTCGGCCTTGGTGACCTGGGCGACCTCGCGGTTGGCGTCGTCGTTCATCTCCGTGACGATGGAGTACGGGTCGCCGAGCGTGTCCTCGATGTCGCGCAGGTGCAGCAGCGTCACGAGCGTCCGGTCGTCGGCCGGTCCGGGGGCGACCGTGTCGTCGGAGAGGACGACGATGTGCTGATAGCTGCCCAGGTCCAGGGCTTCCAGCGACGACCGCCGGGTCGGCTCGCAGTATGTGTAGCCCACCGTCAGGTTCGCCACTTCCCGGTCGAGCGCGGTTTCCGGCCGGCGCGGCGCCGCTATGTCGAGCGTGGAGCCGGGCTGCACGAAGCTGTCGAGCAAGGTGACGAGCTTGGCCGTGCGGGAGTTCTCGCCGATGAGCAGCGTGCGGTCGAGGGTGGGCGGCTGGGCGGGCGTCGAGGTGATGGCCTCCTCGACGACCTGGGGGCGGGTGCGGGCGGGACGGATCAGCAGGTCGTCCTCGGCGATCACGAGGAGCTGGTCGCCGGCGTGGACGACGGTGTCCATGGCCGGATTGACCAGCACCTCCCCGTCGCTCCGGCGCAGCCCGGCCGGTGCCCCGGCCTCGAAGGCGTGCAGGGCCTCCCCGTACGTCCGGCCGACGAGGGCGGGTTCTTCGCGGAGGTAGAACTCGTTGCCGACGAAGCTGAGCAGCTCGTTGAAGACGCCGGACAGGCCGGTCTGCCGGTGGGCCTGGGCGATGAGGCGCACGGCGATGTCCTCGGCGTCGATGACGAGCGCGCCCTCGCCCGCGGCGAGCCGGGCCGCCGCGAGGTTCTCCGAGTCGTGCACGGCGGCCACGATGTGCGGGCGGGCGCCCCGCCACGCACGGCTGTGCAGGAGCAGCAGGACCTTTATCACGTCGACGTCACGATCCTGGCCCACCGGGGGCAGCACCATGATCGCCTTCGCACTGTCCGGGCTGACCAGATCCAGGTCGGGCCGCACGAGGGGACTTCCGGACCGGCAGATGACGCGGGTGCTGCCGGTGTCGGGCACCCGGGCGCGGATCGCGTCCTCCATGGCGACCTTGTCGCGGTCGGCGAGGATCACCACACACAAGCGCCGCTCACTCTGGTTCGCCTCGACGAGCTCGGCGATCACCGTGAAGACCTGGTCCGACCAGCCGAGAACGATGGTGTGCCCGTGCTCGATCAACTGCGTGCGGCCCTTACGCAGTTCGTGGATCTTCTGGTTGAGGCCGGTCGTGAGCACACCGATCAGGGCGCTGACGATGAAGATCCCGCCGATCGTCACCGTCAGCATCAGCCCGAGGAAGGCCGGTCCGCCGGTGTCTCCGCCCATGGTGCCGGGGTCGAGGGTGCGCAGCAGACTCATCCACGCCACCCCGAGCCAGCCGCCGTTGTCCTCGGAGTCGGTGTCCGTGAACAGCACCACCAAGGTCGAGGCCAGCGCGATGAGCAGCACCGACGCCAGCGCCAGCCAGATGATCAGGGCCGGCGTCCCCCGGTCCATCGTCCCGTCGAACCAATATCGAAACCGAGTCCGCAGCCTCGCGCGCGCCACCGATGCCTCCCTACCTGCGACTCCCGACCTGCCAGTTGATCATTCTCCCAGGGGGTGGAGGAGGCGGCTGCTCATGATCAGGCCAGACATGTCCTGCATCACGGCGCTCGGTCATGGGCTGTGATCGCTGTGGCGTAGAGATCACCACGCCAGCGCTTCCCACGCGCCGTGCCTCGCCTCCGCAATGTTGTACGTGCCGCGCACGCGCAGCGGACCGCACAACCCGAGGCCGGCTGCCACCCGGCTATGGAGAACCGTCGAGGGGCCGTCACACTGCGCCTAGTCCGGCCCGACCGCGGATGTGGCATTCGCTTTCGCGCGCGGTCACTCACCTGAGTGAACTACCGCTCAACCACCTTCGGGTACCGCCTGTCTCATTCTCCCCTCGCCTCGTGGAGGCAACCGGCATCCTCAAAGCCCCGTAGCGGCTGACGAAGCGAGGGGAGGCTGTCTCATGAGACATGCGGAGCGCGGTGAAGTCCTTGCGGCAGATCCTGTGCGACCCGGCCCTTCAGGGCCGGATGCGGGCGGTCAGCACCACCGTGACCTCCGGAAGCCGCCCCCTGGCCGCCGCGACCGCCGGTGCACTCGCACTCGTCCCCGACGTGCCGACCGTCCTCGCCGTCGGCGCTCTCCTCCAGGGCGTGCCGGTCCTCCTGCTGCCGGCCTCCCCCGTACGCGCTCTGCGAACCATGCCCGTCCTGCCCGCCCTGGCCAACGGCCTCAAACCCGGCGGGCGGCGGCAGAACTGAAACAGCAGCGGGAGCACACATGAACAAGGGCTCCCACTCGGCCTGCGGGGAAGGCCGCCGCAGCAGGTCCACGGCCTCGCACGGGAGCGGTTCGGGAACTATGTCGTCGTCTTCGACGCTGCATGCGACCAGGTCCCGGTATTCACCGCCGGGCCGTAAACCTCCCGAACGTTGTCCTTGGGCGCGGACCTAGTCTTCACTGCCGGTCCCTCGGCAAAGGCACGGAGCAGGTTCTCGGTCGTCCGGGTCACGAATGCTCCGGTACGTGCGTCCATGCCATGGTCAGTCCCGTTGTCGCCGGACCCGGCCATCAGCGCTTCGACCCACCGCATAGTCCCCGAAGCGAACACCCCAGCACCGCTGGACACGGCGTAGTACGCCGAATCGGAGTAACTCTCCTTGCCGTTGCACGTGAGTGGGGAGTGGGCGACGATCTCGATCGGCGCCCGCGGGAGCGCTTCCGGGACGACTCGGTCGTACTCCACGCCGACCAGGTGAGGAAAGGAGTCGCCCCGCTTGACGCCGGTACCCGCGAAGAGCCAGTGCTCTGCGTTGTGGACGACGTAGGGGGCATCCGTGGGATAGCCCTCGTAGAGGACCCCGGTCACGAGGGATTCGGGCGCGGCGGCGGGGGCGCTGCGGAAATCGGTGGTCACCAGTGCGGGACGACGAGGGTAGAGGGGATCGTCCTGATAGTCGGACTTGTAGCAAACCACCGTGCGCCCCTCTCCCCCGGGGCCGCTCTCCAGTCTGATACGGCGGAAACAGGTGTTGGCGCCGAGGAAGGCGAGATTCGTTCCGGCGTCACGGGCCCGGGACAGGTACTGCCGCTGCTCCGGCGTCCAGTACTCGTCGTGACCGAGAGATACGGCCGCTGTGGCGCCCTCCAGCACCGAGGGGTCGGAGTGGATGTCGAGACCGGTGGTGTACGCCAGGGGGATGCCCAACCGTTCGGCCAGGACCACCGCGGCTCGCTCGTACACCAGGAACTTCTCGGCGCCGTCACCGTCGTAGGGCCGGTCGAAGGAGACTGCGAGCGCACGCGTCGCATACTGGCCGTCGGCACCCGCGTAAAGGCTGTATCCGCCCCAGAGGTTGTACGCCTGCCACGTGGCCGGCGCGTGGATCAGCAAGGTCTTCCCTGCGGCGCTGCGGGAACGGACGATCAGGGGAATGTAGCGCTGCGGGCCGGCCGATGCGTCCAGCCGCAGCAGGTAGGCGCCCTCCGGCCACCCGTCCGTGCGCACTTCGACCGTTCGCTCCCATCCGGCTCGCACCGTGCGCGTCGCGGGAATCAGGTGCGACGGTCCCTGGACCCGGCCGTCCAGCGTTCCGGAGCGCCAGACCAGCCTGGCCTGTGCACCGCCGTACCAGCCGACCCGGTAGGCCGAAACGCGGAATCCGGGTGAGGTGGTGGAGACGTACAGCCCGAATCTCTCCCCCGGCAGGACACTCGACTTGTCGGTGTAGCCGACGACGCTCCCGGGCCGGCCCATCGCACGCAGACGCCAGTCGGAATCGCCTTCCCGAGCACGCTCGGACGGCTCGGTCGAAGGTCCAGGTTCTCCGCCCGCTGGTGCCGCGCAGCCGCTCAGGGCCGTACCGGTGGCGCCGGCACCTGCCACGGTGACGGCTCCCAGGAAACGTCTGCGACTCAGCCCGGTCCCGGGGCTGTCGGTTGCGCTCTCGATGTGGTCCGCATCTCCGTCCATTCCACCCATTCCGTCCGTGCACCGTTCGAAGAGACGTACACAGCCCCGCCCTGCGTACGTGATGCGGGCTGTGCTCTTGTCGCCATCGTTGACGAGTCCACGGTCTTCGGCATATCCACGCACCCGAAAGCTGCCGGGAAGTCCGGCGTCGCCCGTCGACCATCACCTCGCCAGTCCCGTGCGCTGCCAGGCGGCGCAAAGCCGCAGGTTCTGTCTGTAGAGCATCCCGGAGAATCCGTGATCACGAATGACCGGCAGAAAGCACCACTCATCGCCGCTCGGCCGCACCCAACGGGCCGACGCCGAGGCCGAGGCCGACGCGAGGAGGCCCAGGGGAAAGAGACAGAGGACGTACGCCCACGGAACGGTCCGCGACCTCCGGGAGCCGGGACCGCTCACACACGCCGACTGTTCTTCTTCTCCCACTGCGGAATCCGTCCTCGATCGGCCGCCGACGATCAGGAGATCCCCCGAGGCTGCCCATTTCCGTCGTGTCCGCAGTACCTCAGGGGGTCGACGGACGGGAGTTCGCGCGCGAGATACGTTTCCGACGCAACGCGAACGGCCTACCCCGGTGCGCTCTTCCGGCGCACTCGGGTGTCCGCCCGGCCCGATGGTCGGTGGAAGCGTCGGGCGTTGTGGAGCATCTACTGCGTACACGCGTGCCGCTGCTCTGCCCCGCCCTCGCAGGCACTCGACGCCTCCTCGGCAGCGAATCCGCCGGCGTGGCCTTCCGAGCCACCATGTCCGCGGCAACGGTACTTCCTGGGGAGGAGTGCCCGAGCCACCAAGCCGAATCCATGACAGGCTCTCCGGCTTCCGGCACGACGATGCATGAGGGAAAAGCCCAGGGTGTGTGCCCTCGCCTGTGGGGGGTCACAGCAGCACCACCCCGGCGACGGTCGCGGCCGCTCCGAGGAGCAGCGCCACGGTGCCGCAGGTGAGGTCGAACAGGCGGGAACGGTCCTGGGCCGCGAGGTCCGGGGTGAAGAGGGCGGGGTCGTCGGGGTCGTAGTGGATCATGACGTCGCGGCCGTGGGAGTGGGCGGGGTCAGGCAGGTCCTCCGTGCAGTAGGCGGTGACGGCCGTCCCCGTGTGCGTGGTGAAGGCGATGACAGGCATGTGGCTGAGGAAGGTGACGCCCTCGCTGTCGGTGCTCGTGTCCGTGAGTACGGCGACGACACGGCCGGGGACAGGGGGCTGGGAGGTCAGGGCGGCGATGCGGCGCCGTACCGCGCGTGCGTTCTGGGGTACGTACCACAGGCCGGACAGGGTCCAGGGCAGGCCGAAGCCGACCAGGGCCCACGGCCAGCCCCGGTCGATCGCCGCGAAGACCACCAGTCCGACGTAGATCAGGAAGACCGCGAAGTTCGGCCACCCGAGTCCGCGCGGTGCTGCCTCCAGGTCGCCGGTGAACCGGTAGGCGTGCGGTCGTCCGGGCGGGTAGTGGACCCCTATGTCCCGGCCCGTCCAGGCCACGGCGATCCTTTCCCCGTGGTCCCGGTCGTTCGTCACGGTGAACTCCTCACCGGTGGAGGGATCCTGGAAGGAGACGACCACGGGTATCCCGTCGCGCTGCGAGCTCCCGTGCCGGGGCTCGCGGACCCGCTCGATCCGCCCCGGCACCCTCACCGCACGCTGCGCCGCGGTCACTCCGGCCAGCGACCGGACGTAGCCGACCAGCGCGACGGTGCCGAACAGCGCGCACCACAGCGCCAGATATCCCCGCAGGCCCATGGCTTCCCCTTCCTCGCTCTTCCTCGATGAGATCGCCCGACGCGGTGGGACGCGTCCGGTGCGGCGCCCCTCAGTGCGCCGGGGTGCGCCGGACCACCGTGCCGTCCCCGTCCGCCTCCAGCGAGGCGGTTCCCCCCGCCCCCGTCACACCGACCCTGACGGTGAGTGAGCCGGTGAGGCGTTCGACGGTGAGCTGCCAGGTCTGCGGGGCACCGACGCCCAGACTGCGCTTCGCCTCCCCGACGAGGGAGGGGAAGCGTTCGTAGGGCAGGGAGTCGGGGTCGAACGCCGGGGCCTGCGAGACGGTGGGCGCGTACACGACCGACAGCAGCCGGTCCTGTACGACGACGGTGAGCGCCGCGCGCGCGTCCGTGCCGGTGGAGAGTGAGGCGACGGCTCTGCGCAGCGCGGCCTTGTCGAGGAAGGACTGGTGCGGGCCGAGGGTGACCGTGCCGGAGGCCGCCGACACCACCGTGGTCGACGAGGAGGATGAGGAGGAGACCGACGGCCGGGTGGGGGACGGCGGCTGTGCCGTGGCGCCCTCGTCGAACAGGTCGGCGCGGAACAGCAGGACCACACCGGCCGCGGCGAGCAGCAGGGCGAGCAGCCTGACGTAGCCGACGGCACCGGTCTCGTCGGGTTCGCTCTCCAGGACCGGCCCGGGCGCCGCGTCGAGGTGGGCACCGGCCGCCCGTTCCTCCCACCGAGGCGTCGGCCTCTTCACGATCCTCACCCGCCACGGTCTGTCCGGCGGGTACTGGACCACCACGACGCCGCCCGGCCGGTGGTCGGGCAGGTCCGCGGGGTGGACGGGCTGGGTGAACGCGACGCGGTACGCCGGTGCGGTGTCCGGCGCGACCGTCGACACGAACCGCACCGCCACGTCGCCGGCCGCCTCGTCCCCGAGGAGCTCCCGGCTCTCGATCACCGCAAGTGCCGTACAGGGGGCGGTCGCCGCTTCCCGGGCACGTCCCGGCGCGCCGGAGAGGAAGAGGAGCAGGCCGTAGATAGCGGGTAAAGCCACTCCGGTGACGAACAGCGGCACGCTCTCGATGACGGCTCCGACGACGAGCATGGTCGGCGACGCCCCGATCACACCGCCGGTCAGGAGCCCCCGGGCGAGAGCGAGGGGCGTGTTCCGCGCGGGAGGCGCGGCGCCGGCGCCTGTGGTGGCCGTCATGGAGGTGATTGTGTCGGGTTCGGCGGACGGCCGGTAGACCCCGGTGTATCCGCTTCCGGGGCTGCCGGGAAGGACCCGGAGCGGGGAGCGGCCGGCCCCGGCGCCGGTGTCCGGAGTCGACCTGTTCGTGGCGTTCGTCGGCGAGCACCGGGGCCGCTTCGGCGTGTCGAGCCGATCTGCCCGTGCTCACCGAGCACGACTGCACGACGCCCCCTCCGCCCTTCTGCAGGGCGAAGAAGCGCGCCGCCCGACCGGGTGCGCGCTACTCCCCTCGCGGTGCTGGTCATCCGGTCCACGAGGCCGGCTTCCGGGTCCAGGTCGCCAGGTGTGCGCGGCTCCCGCCGGGCTTCGGGGTACCGCCGGGCGCGCCGAAGTGTTCCGGACCGGCCTCCGTGGTCTCCTCCCGTGTACGGGGAGGAGACCGCTGCTCAGGGCCGTCGCAGGTGACCGGGCGGGTGTCTCGGGCAATCAGTCGGCGGTCGGTGCGGTGGGCCAGGGGTCCGCGTTCCTGCACGGGGGACCGGGGGGAGTGCCGACGGGCACGAAGCGCTCGCGCTCCTCCTCGGTGTAGTCACGCCCGGCCGACGAGCAGAGGCGGGGGAACCAGTTCGCGCGAAGAAGGTCGTAGGTCTGCCGCCAGCCCTTGGCGTAGGCGACCAAGCGGTCCTCGTGGACGATCGCTGTCCGCCTGGTGTCGAGCACGGTGGGGATGGCGCCGATATGCCGGCCTGTGTCGGTTGCCCACAGGTCGTAGCCGTCGGAGGATTCCGTGATCGCCGTGCCGTCCGAGGTCAGAGAGACCAGGTCGTCCAGGCGGTCCACGGCCATGGGGTGCCCCGCGGTCTCCCGCCGGTCCACCGTCCACCGGCGGACGGTACCGTCCGCGCTCTGCACCAGCAGACTTCGCCCGTCGGCGGAGAAGGCGAGGCGGCATTGCATGAAGTCGTCGAAGACGGGGCCGATCCGGTCACCCGACAGGACCCCGATCCGTCGGCCGGCGAGGAGGTCCCAGAGCTGGATGGTGCCCCGGGAAACACCCGCCCTGGTGACGACCGCGACCTGGTGCGGGTGGTCCGGTCGTGGCACCAGCTGTCCGGTCGAGCGGAGGGACGAGACGAGCGCACCGTCCGTGCGCTCGACCGACACGGGGAGTCCCACCTGCCGGCCGGTGACCGAGTCCACCCGCAGGAGCGTGCCTCCCACCGTCAGAACAGCAATGTCGCCGCCCTCCAGAGGCGCGACCCGGTCCAACGCGCCGAGCGGATTTCCGGAATCCGTGCCGACGTCGAGTTCCACGGCCTTCCAGCGCTCCAGGTCGCCGGCTTCGTGGACGAGCAGCCCTGTGCCGTTCGACTGCCACACCACGAGTCGGCTGTTCTCCGGCGTCCACGCCACCCGCCATCGCGGGCTGCCGGAACCGATCGCGGGGAGTTCGACGGAGTCGCCCCGGCCGTCGACGGTGTCGCGGACGTGCAACCGCAGGTCGGTCGCCCAGGCGACGGCCCGCCCGTCGGGGGACAGCGCGTCCGGCACACTGCTGGGGTTGAACTCCTCCTCCGCCGACGGAGCCCCGGGCTCCGTCGCCAGCGTCATCAGCGTGCCCCCGACGGTGGCCAGCACGGTCACCGGGTCGCCTTCCTTCTGCACAGCGGCGATCGCGGCGGTCACGGTGTCCTCGTCCTCGATGCGCGGTACCCGGGTCCTGAAGGTCTCCCCGGTGGGCAGCCGGGTGAGGGCGACCTCCGCGAACGCACCGGCTTCCGCGTCCTGCATGACGTATCCGCCCGTGTCGTCCGGCAGCAGCGCGCTGCCGGGCAGGGGCCGGGACGCGCCGGTGGTGGTGTCGTGCACGTATACGCGGGATCGGAGGTCCGTACCGCGCTGCTCGACGGCGTAGTCACCGCCTCCGTGGAGCCGTAGATTGCCCCGCGGGACACCGGTGACGATCCGCCGCACGATGCGACCGGACCCCAGCTGCCGCAGCTCCACCACACTCGACAGGTCTTTGCGCGTCCAGAGGAGTACCACGGTGTCGGGGTCCTCACCGAACGCGGCCTCGTTCGGCTCCACCCCTCTCGGAACGAGATCCTCGGCCACCGGCAGGGAAGCGCCGTCGGCCACGTCCCAGGCCTCGACGAACCCCTGCCGGTCCTGATCCCGCGGGAGGATTTCCGTGCCGCCCAGCAGCCGAAGAAGGCGCGTCCCGTCTTCGCTGAAGTCGAGATCGGCTGCGTACACGACTCGATCGGCCGTGTCGGCGGCCTTCAGGCGCAGGGGATCGCGCGGTTCTCCGTCGAGCCGCCACAGGAACACCCGGCCGTCGGGTGTCGCCGCCGCGTAGTGCCGGCCGTCGGGGCTGATCTCGGAGCTGACGTCGCCGGCGGGCGCCCCGCGCAGCGCGTAGGACCGGGGAGAGCCGCCCAGCGCCCCTGTCACCACGGAGACCACCACGGGAGCGGCGCCCGCCGGCTTGGACCACACCACCAGGGTGCGGCCGTCCGGTGTGGTGTCGAGACGCGTCGCCCGCCCGGGCCAGAGGCCGACATGACTGCCGCGCAGGTACTCCCCGGTGACATGGCTGCGCAGCAGCGCCTCCTGTGCCTGCGGTGTGTCATCCGCGTTCCAGGCCGCCAGCGCCAGCTGGATCGAGCTCCCGGGATCACGGGTGGCCCTCTCGCTCGCCTCGTCGGCGAGCGCGCGGGACGCGAGGGTGCGCAGCTGCCGTTCGGCCTTCCGGCTGCTGTCGCGAGCCATGTCGGCGAGCACGCCGGCGCCCACCAGGAGGGCCAGAAGCGTTGCTACCAGCGCCTGCCAGCGCCGGAGTGCCCGCCGTGCGAACTTCCGGCTCGCACCGATGTACGCGCGCTCGAGTGCGGTGATCTCTGCCGGCCGGAGGGCGGCGTGCTCGACGGCCACCTCGAGCACGCTGCCGTGCAGCAGGGCTCCCGTCTCCCTGCCCGTCTGTTCCCAGCGCGTCAGGTCCCGGCGCAGCTCCTCCTGCCAGGTCCGGAATGCGCGGCTGTCGTCCAGCCAGTCCCCCAGCCGCTGCCAGTGGCGGGTCAGGGCCTCGTGCGCGAGGTCCACGATCTCCGTGCCCTCGTCGGTGTGGCCGAAAACGATCAGCTTGCCGGGTGCGAGACGGCGCGCGAGCGCCGACGTGGCGGGGTCCATGTCGGCGACCGGGGTGGGACGACGGGTGTAGCCGCCGTGGTCCGCCGGTCGTGCCAGCTGGACGAAGAGTGCTTGGGCGAGGGGGAGTTCGGCGTCCCGGACCACGGCACGGAAGGAGTCCTCCGCGTACCCGGCGAGAGCGCCGGCGATTCCGCCGAGGTCCTCGTACACCGCGTGGGTCAGCATCGACCGCTCGCGCCGGTCCCACAGACGGGTCAGCGCGAACTCCACGAGCGGCATGCGTCCCGGCTCGTCGGCCGCGTCACGCACGATCCGGTCGGCGAGCCCCGGCTCCAGCCACAGTCCGGGCACCCCGTCGACGGGCCGGGTGATCGCGTCCCTCAGACCGTCGGGGCCGAGCGGGGCGAGGAGCATCACCGCGTCGCTGAGCGCCGACGACGTCTCGGCCGTCATCAGGGCTTCGATGGAGTCCGGGCGCGCCGTGACCACGGCCCGGGGGGCGTGGTCGGCCTCCCCGCCGACGGCGCCGCACAGGTGGAACAGCAGATGGAGCAGTCTGCGCGCGGCGTCCGGTGCGGCACCCGCGTACTCCTCCAACTGGTCGACGACGAGGAGGTGGCCTGCCCGGCCGCCCTGTCTGCGTAACGCGGCACGCAGGCCGGAGGCAGCCTCTGCCGTCGCGGGGCCGTCCGGGGCCTCGCTCAGTGACGCGGTCAGCTCCGCCGCCCGGCGCAGCCGGCCCGTCTCCCCTTCGTCCGGTTCCAGCACGGCCACCAGCGCCTGGGCCAGCACGGCCTCCGGCCGAAGTCCCGCGACGGGACGCATCAGGGAGACGGTCAGGCCGTCCGCCCGCACCCCGGGCAGCAGTCCGGCCCGGATCAACGACGATTTGCCACACCCGGAAGGCCCCGCCACCACGGTGACCGGACGGCTCCGGACCGCACGGCGAAGCCGTTCGACGTCCGCTTCGCGGCCGTGGAAGAACGCGGCGTCGTCCTCGTCGAACGCTGCCAGCCCACGGAAGGGGCACTGCGGCGCCACGACGTCCTCGTCCACCAGGTCACGGGACGGAACCAAGTACGCGGTGCCGTTCAGCCCGCCGCGTCCGGCGGCCACCGTCATACCGATGACACCGCCCTGCGCGTCGTCCCAGACGGCCGATCCGCTGAAGCCCGGCTGGATCGGCACTCCCCCCGGGCCCGCGTCCATCTGGAGCCAGCCCGACCCCTGCACGCCACGCAGTGAGCCGGAGGCCCATGCCCCGTGGTCGCCGCCGGCGGGGAAGCCGTACGCCCGGAACTCGTGACCCCAGACGGCAGTTCCGTCGACCAGCGGCACCGGACGCGCGCCTGCGACCGGCTGGTGGAGCCGCAGCAGCGCCACGTCTCCGCTGTCGTCCTCCTCGCGGGTGGGCTGCCAGGAGACGACCGTCGCGCCGACCGCCGGAATGCGACCTTCGTCGTCGCGGAGCAGCGGGAACTCGACGCGCACCACGTCCTCCGGGGCGTTCCCGGTATCCCGGGGCAGGCCGAGAGCGTCGGCCACCACATGCGCGCAGGTGCAGACGACGTCCGGGGCGACAAGGAAGCCTGCCCCGGCCACCGGGCCGTCGGCCGGTGAACTCGACGGTCCGTCCGCCGACGGGTGCGCAGACGGTGCTGCCCGTAAGCGCACCAGGCCGGATTCGACCGCCCCCGCTCCGCGCGCACGCGAGGCACCCTTCATGCGGAACGATCGCGATTCCACTCCAGGGTCACCGCGAAGTTCGCCTCGCCCGCCGTCCTGGCCACCACCACTCCGGCCTCGGCGGAAAGCTTGATCCCGAACTCGACGCTCACCGTGTCGGGAGGCTGGACCATGTCCCGCACACTGCGCGCGACCGCCTCGACGGCGGGGCGCACGTGGGCCAGAGCTTCCTGAAGGGTCTCGGCGGACGCCCGCGCCAACTCGGAGCCGCGGCCCACCCTGCCGATCCCGCTCTCCTCGGTTCCCGGTCCGTCCACCTCGACCCGGACTGCTGTGCCGTCCCCGAGCTGCATGTCCCCGATCTGTGCCATGGTGCCCCCCGTTGCCCATGCCTGACGAACCGTCGGCAACTTTAGGTCCGGTCCGAGAAGGAGATCAAGGGTGGTACCGGCCCGGAGCGCACCTGCCGATGTCCCCTCGTGACGGACCACCGCTTCGAGGAAGGTGGACGCCCTTCCCCGCTCCGTCACACGGGGCGTTTGTCCTGACATACATATGTACAGAGCTGGTGGTGGGCGGTACGGCATACTGAACGCCCGGTTCCACGCTTCGAGGAGTCCCCATGGAGTCGATCACCGAGCTGATAAGCATCGACCGCAGCAGCCCGGTCCCGCTGTACTTCCAGGTCGCCCAGCAGCTCCAGCAGCTGATCGAGTCGGGCAGATTGGCGCCCGGCACCCGGCTGGAGAACGAGATCGCCCTGGCGGACAAGTTCGGGCTCTCCCGGCCGACGATGCGACAGGCCATGCAGCACCTCGTCGACAAGGGACTGCTCGCGCGCAAGCGCGGCGTGGGCACCCAGGTCGTCACCGACAAGGTGCGCAGGCAGATAGAACTGACCAGCCTCTTCGAGGACCTCAAGCGGGAGGGCCGCCGGCCTCGCACCGAGGTGCTGTCCCTGGAGACCGTGCCCGCCGCGGGCGGCATCGCGGTCGCCCTTGCACTCGAACCCGGGACGCCCACCGTGGCGCTGCGCAGGCTCCGTTACGCGGATGACGAGCCCATCGCCGTCATGGAGAACCACGTGCCGGCGAGTCTGCTGTCGCCGACCGAGGACGATCTCACCAGGCACGGGCTCTACGAACTGCTCGAGCGGGCAGGTGTATCCCTGCGCACCGCCCGTCAGACGATCGGGGCGCGCCGGGCCACGGCGCCGGAGGCCCGGCTGCTGGGCGAAGGCCGCAGCAGCACCCTGCTCACCATGCAGCGCACGGTCCATGGCGACGCGGGCTGCCCGGTGGAGTTCGGATCGCATCTCTACCGCGCTTCCCGCTACTCCTTCGAGATGACGCTGACCGCCCGGTGAAACGGCGGGCGGGGGCGGAACCCGCCGTCACCGGGCAGGCCGGGCCCCCGGCGGGGCGGCGGGCCGGGCCGCACCCCTGCCCGGAACGGCTCCGGTGCCGCCGGTGGGCGGCGGGCGGGCCAGGCCCGCCGCCGCAGCGGCCTGCGGGTGCGGGCGACGGCCGGCGTCAGCCGGGTGTGACGTTCTCGGCCTGGGGCCCCTTCGGCCCCTGCGTGACGTCGAACTGGACCTTCTGCCCCTCGAAGAGCTCGCGGAATCCGGTACTGGCGATGGCCGAGTAGTGCACGAACACGTCGGGGCCGCCGCCGTCCTGCTCGATGAATCCGAAGCCCTTCTCCGGGTTGAACCACTTCACGGTGCCGGTGGCCATGGTGCTCTCCTTACACACGGGAACGACTCCCCGCGCGGCGCGCGGGTGCGAGGAGATCGTCTTCGCATCACGCGCGGAACGGGCGCAGACACGCCCACGTCATGACACGAACGAGACCGGGACACGGCTCCCGACACCTCCGCGGGCACCGCACCCGACGGTCGACGCCCGAGCACTGCCGACGGCTCCGGCCGCTGTGGAGACTGCGGCTGCCGACCTGCGCCGCCCGCCCTAGCATGGAGCCCAGGGCAGGTGAGAACGAGCGGCCGCGGCGGAGCCACCGGCTCCGTGCGGGACGCCACCGGGCCCCTGCCCCCGCGCACATCGGCCTCACGCATGCGGACGGGGTCGCTACTCGGCGCAGTACGTGGAAGGCACATGGATACGCCGACCGTCGTGAAGACGCGCACAGTCGGAAGGGAAGGCCCATGCCCGCAACACACCCGATCGATTTCGAGCACGCCATCCACACCGCGAACATCTGGCTGAAAGGGGTGGCGGAAGCTCTGGACACCCCGGACCGCCATTTCGCCCACCGGGTGCTGCGCACCTGGCTGCACACGTTCCGCGACCGGCTCACCGTGGATGTCGCCGCCCACTTCGCGGCGCAGCTGCCGGAGCTGCTGCGGGGCGTCTACTACGACGGATGGGACCCCAGTGTCGTACCCGTGCGGTACGACCGCGAGGGGTATGTCGGCCGGTTCGTCCAGCAGGCGAAGGTCGACGCCGGCGACGTTCCCCGGATCGCCGCCGCGGTCACTGTCGTCGTACGCGACCACGTCTCGCCCGGACACCTGGAGGCGGCGCTGGAACAGCTCCCGCACGACATCCGCGACCTTCTGCTCCAGCCGGCCGGCTGACGGGCCGGCCGGACCAGCCGAAGCCCGGAAGGAGGTGTGACGGGGGCGTGAGCGCCCACCCGACACCATGGTCCGGTCCAACGACGACGTCGCGGCGCTCCTGCAGGAGTACGCGGATCTGATCTCGATCACCGGAGGAGACGCGTACAGAGCACGCGTCTACGAGAAGGCCGCCCGTGCCACCGGTGGTTACCACGCCGACGTGTCCACGCTCGACGCCAAGGGGTTGCGGGACATCCCGGGGGTCGGCAGGTCCATCGCCGAGAAGATCTCCGAGTACTTCCGTACCGGCAGCGTGGCCGCGGTGGAGGAGCTGCGCGCGAGGATCCCGGACGGGGTCCGGCGGCTGACGGCCGTTCCCGGGCTGGGCCCCAGGAAGGCACTGGTCCTCTACGAGGAACTGGGCGTCGCCTCGATCGACGATCTGGTCGCCGCGATCCGTGCCGAGCGGCTGCGCGACCTGAAGGGCTTCGGCCCCAGGACCGAGCAGAACATCCTCCACGGCGTGGATCTCCTGCGCTCCTCGGCCGGCCGCTTCCAGCTCGACCTGGCGACGGACCTCGCCGACGACATCGTCGAGGCTCTGTCCCAGGTGACGGGCTGCCTCCGCTGCACGTACGCCGGATCGCTGCGCCGCGTGCGGGAGACGATCGGCGACATCGACGTCCTCGCCGCGGCCGAGGAGTCGGCGCCGCTCATGGACGCGTTCGTCGCGCTGCCGGACGTCACCGAAGTCGTCGCGCAGGGTGCGTCGAAGACCTCGGTACGGACCCGCAGGGGCGTGGCCGTCGATCTGCGGGTGGTACCGCCGGACTCCTGGGGTGCGGCGCTGCAGTACTTCACCGGGTCGAAGGCGCACAACATCCGCACCCGGGAACGGGCCGTGCACCAGAAGCTGAAGTTGTCCGAGTACGGCCTGTTCGACGCGGAGAGCGGCGAGAAGATCGTGTCCGGGACGGAGGAGGAGGTGTACGCGCGGCTCGGCCTGCCCTGGATCCCCCCGACGCTCCGCGAGGACCGGGGCGAGATCGAGGCGGGCCTCCGCGGCGAACTCCCGGATCCGGTCACGGAGTCGGACCTGCGGGGCGACCTGCACACGCACACCGACCTGACCGACGGCCTCGCGCCGGCGGAGGAGATGGCGGAGGCGGCCGCCGAGCGCGGCTACGCCTACTACGCGATCACCGATCACGGACCGGACCTGTACATGCAGCAGATGACCGAGGAGCGGATCCTGGCCCAGCGCGAGCGGCTGCGGGAGATGGACGGCACGTACGGCAGGCGGGGCGGGCGGGACGGCATGCGGATCCTGCACGGGGTGGAACTCAACATCGGCCCGGACGGGGAGGTCGACTGGCCCGGGGAGTTCCTGGCGGGCTTCGACCTGTGCGTGGCCTCGGTGCACTCACACTTCACGCAGGGGCGAGAGGAGATGACGCGGCGGATCCTGCGTGCCTGCGAGAACCCGTACGTCAACATCATCGGCCATCCCACCGCCCGTCGCATCGGCCGGCGACCGCCCGTCGACGCCGACCTCGACGAGATCTTCGCCGCCTGTGCGCGGACCGGCACGGCTCTGGAGATCAACAGCCACCCCGACCGGCTGGACCTGCGCGACGAGGACATCCTGCGGGCCCGTCGGCACGGAGTGAGGTTCGCCGTCGACAGCGACGCCCATTCCGTGCTCCACCTGGCCAACATGCGCTACGGCGTGGGGACGGCCCAGCGCGGCTGGCTCACCAAGGACGAGGTGATCAACACCTGGCCGGAGACCCGCCTGCGGCGCTTCCTGCGCAAGGGGCGGACCGGTCATGGGCCGGGCGCCTGACCGGAGGCCGGGGCAGGCCCCGCACGGCGCCCGTGGACCGGCGCCCGCGTACCGCCACGGATGCCTGGAGCAACCCCCCGCCGGTGAGCGGCCGATGAACCTCGACAGCGCCGAACTGCCGCGCGGCGCCATGCTGTTCCCGTGCGGTCCGCTGCCGTTCGTGCGCTTCGTCCGCACCCGGCAGCCGGGCGCCGGGGTCCCGGCACCTCGCGACCCTGCGAGGTCCTCTCCCGACGCCCCACCCGCCACGCCGCCCCTCGAGTGGGCCGGGTCCGCGCGCTCCGGCGCCGGACCCCGCGAAGCCGTAAGCGACCTCGAGAGTGCTCGAAAGTTTCGGAGCATGCGTCTTCGATCTCCGCGCGGACGAAGGGGATGCCGGGAGGGGCGGGGCGGATCCCGGCCGCACGGAACGGCGCTCTTATTGTGACAAAAGCTCCTATCTCACCGGCGACATGACGCCGACTCTTTCGTGACCGATGCCGAAACCATTGACAGGCGACGGGCCCGGTTCAACACTGTTCGCCGTCGACAGGCCTCGGCCACTGTCGATCCGGGCCCCACCCTGACCCGGTCACTCCAGCCGGTCGCCGAGCGCACGGCGACCGCTCCTCCGGCCGGGTGCGCGCCACCGAGGCGCAGGGCGGCGGCCGTCCGCAACCGCCGCTCCCCCACTCCGCCCCCTCCGTGACCACCGTCGTCCCACCAGCACGAGGAGGACCCACCCGCATGCGAACCAAGCCCTCTCCGGCGCTACGCTCCCTGCTCACGGGGCTCGCCGCCGCCGCACTGGCCGTGGCCGGCACCGTCGGCCTGCACGACACCGCCGCCCAGGCCGCCACCTGCAACGGGTACGTCGGGCTCACCTTCGACGACGGCCCCTCCGGCAACACACCGGCCCTGCTCAGCGCGCTCAAGCAGAACGGCCTGCGCGCCACGATGTTCAACGAGGGCCAGAAGGCCGCTGCCAACCCGTCGCTGGTACGTGCACAGGTCGACGCGGGCATGTGGGTCGGTAACCACAGCTACACCCACCCGCACCTGATCCAGCAGAGCCAGTCGCAGATGGACTCGGAACTCTCCCGCACCCAGCAGGCCATCGCCGGCGCGGGCGGCGGCACACCCAGGCTGTTCCGCCCTCCGTACGGCGAGTCCAACGCCACGCTGCAGGCGGTGGCGGCGAAGTACGGTCTCACCCAGATCATCTGGGACGTCGACTCCCAGGACTGGAACGGCGCCGGCGCCGACGCCATCGTGCAGGCCAATGCCAGGCTCACCGACGGCCAGATCATCCTCATGCACGACGGTCCGGCCAACACGCTCGCCGCGATTCCGCGCATCGCCCAGGGGCTGGCGGCCCGTGGGCTGTGCGCGGGGATGATCTCTCCGCAGACGGGCCGCGCCGTGGCCCCCGGCGGAGGCGGCGGTGACGGTGGTGGTACGGGTGGCTGCACGGCGACCCTGTCCGCCGGTCAGAAGTGGGGGGACCGCTACAACCTCGACGTGGCCGTCTCCGGCACCGGCAACTGGACCGTCACCATGAACGTCCCCTCCCCCGCCAGGATCCTCTCCACCTGGAACACCACCGCCACCTACCCCAGCTCCCAGGTCATGACCGCCAAACCCAACGGCAACGGAAACACCTTCGGCGTCACCATCCAGACCAACGGCAACTGGACCTGGCCCACCGTCTCCTGCTCCACCGCCTGACGCCCGGTCCCCCGCACGGCACCCGGCTCCGCCGGCCTCGGGCGAGGCCGGCGGAGCCGGGAGGCGCGTCACCGGCCGTCGACCGCATGCGGGGCTCAGGCCGAATCCCCTTCGGCGTCCCGTCCTCCGGCGAGGGGAAGGCCGACACCGAGACCGGGCCGGCCGTCCGGGCCTGTCGGCCACGGGGTTGTCGGCCTTGAGCAGGTGCGTACGGCGATCGGCCCGGATGCCACGCACACGGTCGGGGTCGCCGGTGAGGGTGCCGCCGCCCGGCCGCCCCGGCCCGTCGACCCGTGCGGCGCCGGGGTGTCAGCTCCCCTGCGGCGCCGGGGTGTCAGCTCCCCTGCGGCGCCGGGGTGTCAGCTCCCCTGCGGCGCCGGGGTGTCAGCTCCCCTGCGGCAGCGGAGCATCCAGCGCCCGCCCCGCCTCACGCAGCGCCCCGACGGCCGCTCTGATCGACGGCCTGCGATCCGCGTCCGTGCGCCAGACGGCGTGGATGTGCCGTCGCATCAACGGCCGTACCGGCACGAGCCGCACACCCTCCGGCACCGGCCCCCGCCCGAGGCGCGGAGCTACACAGACCCCGAACCCGGCTGCGATGAGGGCGAGTTGCGTGTGGTGTTCGGCCGCGAGGTGGGCGATGCGGGGCTCGATACCCTCGGACCTGAGGGTGGAGGTAAGCCATTCGTGGCAGAACTCTCCGGCCGGCCAGGACACCCAGTCGTCGTCGGCGAAGTCCGCGAGGTCGACCTCCGCCCGGTCCGCGAGGGGGTGGCCGGCGGGCATGGCGATGTCCGGTACGTCGTCGAGGAGTCCGGCCCTGGCGAGACCGGCCGGGACGGGCAGCCGCTTGTTGCTCCAGTCGAGAACCACCGCGAGGTCGGCGTCGCCGCGCAGCACCGCTCGCATCCCGGCCTCCGGCTCCAGCTCCGTGGTCCGCACCACGAGGTCGGGGTGGCCCGCGCGCAGTGCGGCGAGGGCAGTGGGGAACAGTCCGCGGGCGGCGGTCGGGAAAGCGGCGAGGCGTACCTCGCCCACCACCTGGCCGCGCTGCGCCTCGATGTCGGACTGCGCCATCTCCACCTGCGACAGGATGCGGGCCGCGTGGTCGGCGAGGAGCCGTCCGGCGTCGGTGAGCCGAACACCCCGCCCGTTCTTGGCGAGGAGCTGTTGGCCCACTTCTCGCTCCAGCTTGGCCAGTTGCTGGGAGACCGCCGACGTCGTGACGTGCAGACCGTCGGCGGCACCGCTCACCGACCCGTGCCGGGCGAGGGCGTCCAGCGTGCGGAGGCGCTCCAGATTCAACATGTAAGCGATGCTACGCGAAAGGGGCGAGGAAATCTCGCTTGTTCTAAGCAGTGGGGACGGCCATGGTTGACCCATGAGCGTCCCCTCCGCACCGATAACCCTCACTCCGGCCGGCACACCTCCGGCACCGGGCTCCGTTCCCGCCCCGCGCCGCTCCGTGGACTGGCGCCTCCGCTTCGTGGCGCTGTCGCTCATCTGGGGGTTCAGCTTCCTTCTCATCAAGGTCGGCACCGAGGGGTACGCCCCGTTCCAGGTGACCTTCGGACGGTTGCTGTCCGGCACGGCGGTCCTGGCCGTCGCCATGGCCGTACGCCGTGAGCGGCTGCCGCGCTCCGGCCGGACGTGGGGGCACCTCTTCGTCGCCGCGTTCTTCCTCAACGCGCTGCCGTTCTCGCTGTTCGCCTACGCCGAACTGACCGTCCCGTCCACGCTGGCGGGGATCTGCAACGCGACCTCTCCCCTATGGGGGATGGCCCTCTCACTCGTCGCGCTCTCCGAGGACCGGCCGACCCGCCGCCGTGTCGCCGGCCTCGGGCTGGGATTCATCGGTGTCCTGACCGTGCTGGGCGCCTGGCAGGGCTTCTCCGGGCTGGACCTCACCGGGACCTCGATGGCGCTGCTGGCCTCGCTCAGCTATCCCGTCGGCTGGATCTACGTCCGCCGCACACTGGCGGGATCGGGTTCCTCCACTCTGGCGCTGACGGGTAGCCAGCTTTTCGTCGCGACGATCCAACTGGCCGTCGTCACGCCTATTTTCACCTCGGCCCCCGACCGTTTCCCGCTGACCCCGACACTCGCCGTATGCGCCCTCGGGGCGCTCGGAACCGGGCTCGCCGTCCTCCTCCAGTACGGTCTCGTCGACGAGGTCGGCCCGACGACGGCGCAGATGGTCACCTACTTCATCCCCGTCATCGCCACGGCCGCGGGAGTGGCCGTGCTCGGCGAGCAACTGAGCTGGAACACCCCGGTCGGCGCCCTGGTGGTCCTGGCAGGGGCCGCCCTCACCCAGAGCAGGGCAGGCACCGCGGCCGGCCCGTCCCGCCGGGTGGCCGGCCGCGGCCCGCTCACCCGTGGCTGACAGGGCGCACCGGCCCGGCCGCCTCCGCCACCGCGTCCGCCAGCGGCGCGATGTCGGTGGCGTCCAGCGGTGACACGGTCAGGCGCACGCCCGGCGGCGAGGCCATCCGGAAGCGCGCCCCGGGCGCGACCGCCCAGCCCGCCCGCAGCAGCCTGGCCACCGCTCCCGTCTCGTCACCCACCGGGACCCACACGTTCATCCCGCTGCGCCCGTGGGCCGTCACCCCCCGTTCGGCCAGTGCGCGCACGAGCGCGTCCCGGCGCTCCCCGTAGGAACGGGCGATCGCCGACGTGTCGACGGCCCCCGTCGTCCACAGGTGGACGACGGCCCGCTGGAGGACACCGCTGACCCAGCCGGGCCCCAGCTGCTGCCGCCCCGTCACCCGGTCCACGGTCAGCTGGTCGCCGGTGAGAACGGCGAGCCGCAGGTCGGGCCCGTACGCCTTGGCCACCGAGCGCACGAAGGCCCAGCGATCCGTGCTGCCGGCGAGGGGGTGAAGGGGAAGATCGACGATGGCGTGACCGTGGTCGTCCTCGATCAGGAGGACGCCGGGGTGACCGGCGAGCACGGAACGCAACTCCCGCGCCCGGCCGCTCCCCACGACGGCACCGGTCGGGTTCTGCGCCCGGCCGGTGACCACCACGGCCCGGGCCCCCGCCCGCAGCGCCCGGTCCACGTCGCCGGGCAGCGGGCCGTCCTCGTCCATCGCCACCGGCACCGCGCGCAGCCCCAGCGCGGGAATCAGATCCAGGAGCCCACCCCATCCCGGATCCTCGAGGGCGACCGCGTCTCCGGGCCTGAGGTGGGCCGACAGCACCCGCTCGATCGCGTCGAGGGACCCGGAGGCGACCGCCAACGGCCCGGCGGGCACACCGTCGGCATCCATGGCGGTCCGGGCGTACGCCGCCAGCTCGGGGAGCACCGCGGCGTCCCCGTACAGGCCCGGACGTCGGGCGTACGCGGCCGCGGCCGCCGACAGCGCCTCGCGGAGGTCGGGGAGCAGCGCCGGATCAGGGTTGCCGGAGCCGAGGTCCCGGCCGCCCGGGGGCGGCTCGATGCGCAGCGAGTTGCGCGCCGTGCTGGCCGGACGCGACCGCACCCTGCTCCCCCTGCGTCCCGCCGTCTCGATCACCCCTCGCTCCCGCAGGGTCCGGTACGCGGCCGCCACGGTGTTCGGGTTGACCCCCAGCCGCGCCGCCAACTCCCGCATGGGAGGCAGCGGATGCCCCGGCGGGAACTCGCCGGCACCGACTCCGTACTCCACGCTCGCGGCGATCTCCGATGCGCGGCGCCCACTGATCCGATACTCTCCTAGCACAAACATCATTATGCACTAGTGCAATTGAGGACGCAATGCCGGACACCGCAACCCCGGACAGCACCGGCCCGGACAGCCTCGATCCTTACGAGCCCACCGGCCGCACGGTCCCGAGCAGGTCCAGGGATCGGGCGTCGTACGACCGCGAGGTGGTCCACGCGATCCTCGACGAGGCGTACCTCTGCCATCTCGGATTCGTTCGCGACGGCGCGCCGGTCGTCCTGCCCACGCTCTTCGGCAGGGTCGGCGAGCGACTGTACGTACACGGCTCGACCGGGTCGCGCCCGCTGCGCACTGCGGGACAGGCGGACCCGGGTATAGCCGTCTGCCTGACGGTCACGCACGTCGACGGCCTCGTTCTGGCCCGCTCAGCCTTCCACCATTCGATGAACTACCGCTCCGTCGTCGTCCACGGCACAGCCCGGACGGTGACCGACCCGGAGGAGCGCCGCATCGCGCTGGACGCCATCGTCGACCAGGTCGTCCCCGGCCGTTCCACGGACTCGCGGCCGGCCGACGCGAAGGAGCTCGCCGCGACGGCGGTCGTGCGGCTGGACCTCGACGAGGTCTCCGCCAAGATCCGCACCGGCGGTCCGCACGACGAGCCGGAGGACCTGGCCCTGCCGTACTGGGCGGGCGTGGTGCCACTGGCCCCCCGGTACGCCGCGCCGGTGCCGTCCGGGGACCTCGACCCCGCCGTCCCGGTGCCGGACTACCTGTCCGCGCTCTGACCCGTCGAAATGGCCCGGCCCGATGGAGAACCGCCCGGGCCGTACGGATCGGCTGCGGCGCCGGGCTGCCCCGGGGCAGGGTCCTGCCGATGAGTTCACCGTCCACGCACGGTCTACCCGGCGACACGACCGTTCTCGACAGGAGTGCCATGTCCACCATCCAGCCAGTGATCATCACGGCCGATCAGGACGTCCTGCTCGGCTTCTACACGAAACTGTTCGGCGCCGAGGAGGTCTCCCGCGTACCGGCGGAAGGCCCGGCCTTCTACGTCGGCTTGCGCATCGGCGACAGCGACCTCGGGCTGGTGGCCGACGAGAACGCGGGGAACCGGGAGTCACCGCGGATCCTGCTCAGCATCGATGTCGACGACGTCGACGAGACGCTCGGCCGGGTGGTGGCGCTGGGCGGCTCGGTCCGCGGCGGCCCCGACGACATGCCGTGGGGACAGCGCGTCGCCCACATCCAGGACCCCGACGGCAATCCGGTGAACCTCACCCAGCCGGTCCCGGCCCGGTGAGGCCGTTCCGGGGGCGGGATCGCCCCCGGAGTCGTCACGGCCGGCCAGTCCCTCGAGACCGGCGGCGCGCGGGTGGGCCGGGACGGAGTCGCGGCGGGTGGCGGGGATGCCGTGAGTGCGGCCGGGCCGTACGGCCGGCATCCGGGCCGGAGAGCACCGCTCGTCGGCCGGGCAAGCGCCCGCAGGCCATGGCAGCGGTGCGTGCGGGAGTGGTGGGGCGATGCGCGGGCATGGCCGCTCAGGGTCCACCGCAAGCTCCCGGGGTCACCTGAAGGGGCTTCGTCAGGCCTGCCGTCGCTGTTACACCCCGTACGCGTCGAGCAGGGTCCGTGCGGTGGCGACGGCGAGGGAGATCCTGTTCCTGGACCATGGCCCGGGCGCTCGCCCCGCCGGAAGCGCTGCGGGCAGGTCGGATTGACGCCCTCTCACCTCAGCGGCTCTTCCCGGAAGTATGCGGTGAGCGCATCCTCGTGACGCCGGGCGACGCGACGCACCGGGTGGCCGGGGCACCGGAGTTCCACGGCGGCGGCCACGAACGGGCAGCCGCGGAAGTCGGAGACGGCCGACCGTTCCTCCGGGGGCCGGACGACGTGCAGGACGCGCTCGCAGGGGCGCCCGGCCGCGACCACCGCGGCATCCTGCCGGACACGGCGGGGGTGGACGCGAGGCAGCTCGTGGCCGGCGCCACCGGCGGTTCCGTCCAGGCCGTGCCCCCACCGGCCGCGCCGCGCGGTGCCACCGTGATGGCGACGGCCGGACCGGACGCGGCGTCCGTCACCACGGACATGGGTGCCGCCCAGCTCGACCGCCGTGCGGCCCCGGTCACCGACCGGCTGCGACAGACACACCCGAGCGGGGTGTGTGCCCTGGCCGGCCTGGTCACGCCGACCGGTCGCACCGCCACCCTCGCCGCCCTTCTCGTGTCCGGCGGCGTCGTCCCCTCCGCCGTGCGGGCGGTCGACACGGGCGCCCCTTCGCCTCCCCACCAACTCCCGGCCCGCGCGGGCCCGTACGCATCCGCGGTGTCCGGATGCGTGACGCCGAGGTCGAGTGCGCGGTGGATCGCACCGGTCCCGCGTCCCGAGGTGAGCGCCTCGCTCTCCCGGCGGTGCGCCGCCGCGTGACGCCTGCGGATCGCTTCTTGCGGCAGCGTGTCACCCGGGGGAAACGTGAGCGGCGGACCCGATCAAATCATTAATTAGCAATTAATCTTGACCGTTCTCGGGTGTGCCTCCCATACTCGGAGGACGCCGCAGCGGCGATCCGCACCTTCATGCGGTCGTACGCAGCTTTTGTACGTGATTCGGAGTGATGTCATGAGGAACGGCAGGAAGCGGCATCGCACCGCGTTCGCCGTGTGCCTCGGTCTTGCGCTGACCATGGTCACGCTCACCGGGTGTATACCGCGGGCCGGGGACGGGGGCCGGGTCGGGCTGGTCTACATGGACGCCCAGGGCTACTACGCCGGTGTCCGAAAGGGCATGCAGGACTCGGTCGGCCGCCTCGGGGACGGGGTGCAGTTGCTCGAGCTGAACGCCCAGGGCGACGCCTCCAAGGAGAGCACCTTCGTCGACACCGTGAGCGCCGCGGGCGTGGAGGCTCTGGTGCTCTCGCCCGTCTCCACCACGGCCTCCATCCCGGCCGTCCGTCTGGCGCACGAGAGCGGCGTCAAGGTCGTCTGTTACAACACCTGCCTGACCGAGGAGGCGACGCGGGAGTACGTGAGCGCCTGGGTACTGGGCGATCCGGTGAAGTTCGGGGAGCTGGCCGGGGCGGAGGCGGCGAAGTACTTCAAGTCGGAGGGCATCGAAGACCCCCGGATCGCCGTGCTCAACTGCGAGACGGTCGAGGTGTGCATCCAGCGCCGGGTGGGCTTCGAGAAGGCGCTGTTCGCCGAACTCCCCAAGGCGAGGACGGTCAGCAACCAGCAGGGCACCACGATCGACCAGGCCGTCGAGGTGGCCGATCGCATCCTGAGCGCGCAGCCTCGGGTCGACGCCTTCTACGGCGAGTCGGGCGGCGCGACGATGGGCGCGGTGCGCGCCGTGCGCCAGCGCGGCTTCGTCGGCCGGACGGTGGTCTTCGGCAGCGACATGACGGCCGACCTGGCACGCGAGCTGGCCGACCACCGGGTCCTCAAGGCCGATGTGGACATCTCCGGCATCGAGGTCGGTGAGCTGGCCACCCGCACCACCGCCCGGGTCATCGCCGGCGAGAAGCTGGACGATCCCGTCGTGCCCGCCCCGGTGAGGCTCTACTCGACGCCCGAACAGGCCCGCGACTGGCTGCGCGCCCACCCCGACGGCCTGCCGTGACGGCCGCCCGGTCCGCGGCCGGCGCCGTCAGGGCCCTTCCCGACCCCTTTCCCGTCCCTCCGGTTCCCCTGGAGCGAGTATGACGACCTCCCCACCGCCGCCCGACCGGTCCGGCCCCGTGCCGGCCGCGGAGGCAAGCGGCCTGAACAAGCAGTACCCGGGTGTCCGCGCGCTGGTCGACGTCGACTTCCGGATCGAGCCGGGCGAAGTCCGCGCCCTCCTCGGACGCAATGGAGCGGGCAAGTCCACGCTGATCCGGATGCTGTCCGGTGTCGAGGTCCCCGACAGCGGCGAGGTCCGCATCGGCGGCGAGACCCTCGGTGACGGCGGCGTGCGACGGGCTGCCGAGCTGGGTGCGGCCACGGTCCACCAGGAACTGAGCCTGGTACCCGAGATGACGGTCGCCGAGAACCTCTTCCTCGGCGAGTGGCCCCGCCGCGGCGCATCCGGGGTGGACTTCCCGCGGATGCGCCGGGAGGCCGCCGAGGTGCTGGCCGAACTCGACGTACGGGTCGATCCGGAGGACACGGTCGGCTCCCTGCCGCTGGCCGAGCAGCAGCTCGTCGAGATCGCCCGCGCGGTACGCCGTCGGCCTCGGCTGCTGATCCTCGACGAGCCGACGAGCGCGCTGGCCGCCGGTGAGGCGCGTACCGTCCTGGAGGCGGTCGGCCGTATCTCCGCCACCGGCGTCGCGGTGATCTACGTGAGCCACCGGCTGGACGAGATCCGGCAGGTGGCGCGCAGCGTGACCGTCGTCCGTGACGGCAACGTGGTGGACACGGTGGACGTGCGGGAGGCGACGACCGCGCAGATCGTCGCCCTCATGCTCGGTCAGGCGGCCCGCGAGCAGGAACCGTTCGCGCCGCGGGCCGTGGACCGCTCCGGCACCCCGCTGCTGTCCGTGCGGAACCTGACGCTGGCGCCGAAGCTGGAGGACGCCGGCTTCGACCTGTACGCCGGTGAGGTGCTGGGCATCGGCGGGCTGCTGGGCTCGGGGCGCAGCGAACTCCTCCGAGCGGTCGCCGGGTTCGAGCCCGCCGCCGAGCGCACGGTCACCTTCGAGGGGCGGCCGGTTCCCCGCCCCACCGCGGCGGCGATGAAGCGGCTCGGAGTGGGCATGACCCCCGAGGACCGCAAGGGCGAGGGGATCGTCCCGCTGCTGGGCGTCGGCGAGAACATGACGATGTCCTGGTTCGCCGGGATCAGCGGCCGGACCGGACTCTCCCCCCGCCGGGCCGGGGAGGCCGGCGAGGACCTGGTGCGCCGCCTCGCGGTCAAGACTCCGGGCCTGGACACCCCCATCGTCAACCTCAGCGGCGGCAACCAGCAGAAGGCCGTCATCGGCCGCTGGCTGCACGCCCGCAGCCGGGTTCTGCTCCTGGACGAACCCACCCGGGGTGTGGACGTCGAGGCCAAGCAGCAGATCTACCGCCTGATCCGGTCCCTGGCCGACGAAGGTGCCGCCGTGGTCTTCGTCTCCGGCGAGCTGGAGGAGCTGCCGCTCGTCTGCGACCGGGTCCTGACACTGCAGAACGGCCGGTTCACCCGCGAGTTCCTCGCTCCCGACATCACTCTCGACGACATCATGGCCGCCACCATGGCGGTGGAAGTGTGAGGCAGACAACCATGTCCTCGACCCTCGTGGCCGGCAAGACGTCCGGCCCCCCGTCTCCGTCCCCCGGCACCGTCCGCGTCCGCCGGCTGCGCCACCTCAACGAAATGGGGCTGCTGGCCGCGGTGGTGGTGCTGTACATCGCGCTCGGCGTCACCGCCGGCGGATTCCTCAGCACCGACAATCAGCTCGGCATCCTGCGGGACGCCGCGACCGTCGGCATCCCCGCCCTCGGCGTCACCCTGGTGATCATCGCCGGGGAGATCGACATCAGCATCGGCCCGGCCGTGGCGTTCGCCTCGGTGCTCTTCGCCAAGGGCGCCACCGAATGGGACCTGGGGCTGCCCCTCGCACTGCTGCTCACCCTGGTGGCCGGTGCGCTCTGGGGATCGGCGGCCGGCTGGCTGCGCGCCCGGTTCGGGGTGCCGTCCTTCATCGCGACGCTCGGTCTCTGGAGCGCGCTGGGCGGCCTCGCCCTCTACACCACCAACGCGCTGCCCGTGGCCACCCCCGGCGGCGGTTTCATGGACGCGCTCGGCGGCAAGGTCCTCGGTATCCCGACCCCCGCGATCGTCCTGGTGCTGCTGTTCCTGGTGTTCTGGTACGTCGCCCGCCGGACGGCCTACGGGCGGTCGGTCTACGCGGTGGGCGGCAACGCGGCGGCCGCGCAGCTGGCGGGCATCCCCATCAGCCGTGTGCGCGTCGTGCTCTTCGCCACCACGGGACTGCTCTCCGCCCTCACCGGCATCCTGATGGCGGCCCGACTGGGCTCGGGCAACGGCGGCGCGGCCGCGGGCCTGGAGTTCGACGTGATCGCCGCCGTCGTCATCGGCGGCACCGCGCTGGCCGGAGGCCGCGGAAGCCTGGTCGGGACGATGCTGGGCGTGGTGTTCATCTCGGTGATCGCCAACGGGCTGGTCCTGCTGGGGGTCAACTCCTTCCTCCAGGACGTCGTGCGCGGCCTGATCATCGTCGGGGCCGTACTCATCAACGTCGTCATCTCCCGCAAGAGCCTCACGACGCGCACCACGTGACCCGTCCGCCACGACCCGCCCGACCCGCACGAAGGACACCCCATGAGCGAGACCACCACCCCGCTGCCCGCCACCATGCGCGGCGTGTACCTGCCGGGGAACAGCACCGCCGAGACACGGGAGCTACCCGTTCCGGAGCCCGGCCCGGGACAGGTACTCCTGCGCGTGGGCGCGGCCGGTATCTGCGGCAGTGACATCGGCTACATCTACCGCGAGCACAAGACCCACCGCGGGGTGGACGGCCCCGCCTACCGGGGCGTCGTCGCCGGCCACGAGCCGAGTGGCACCGTGGTGGCGACGGGCCCCGGGGTGCGGCGCCACCGGCCGGGCGACCGGGTGGTGGTCTACCACATCGCCGGATGCGGACTCTGCGACAACTGCGCCCGCGGCTACCAGATCAGCTGCGCCGCCCCCTCCCGCGCGGCCTACGGCTGGCAGCGCGACGGCGGAGCGGCCGACTACCTGCTCGCCGACGAGCACACCCTGGTGCCGCTGCCCGACGAGCTGAGCTTCGTCGACGGGGCGCTCGTCGCCTGTGGCTTCGGTACGGCGTACGAGGGCATCCGGCGGATCGGCGTGAACGGCGACGACGACCTGCTCGTGGTCGGGCTGGGCCCGGTGGGCCTGGCCGCGGCGATGACCGGCCGGGGCCGTGGCGCGCGGCGGGTGATCGGGGTGGAGGTCTCACCGGAGCGCCGCGCGTGGGCCGACGGGCTCGACGTCTTCGACGCGACGGTCACCCCTGAGGAGGCGGCCGACACCGTGGCGGCGCTCACCGGCGGGCGCGGGGCCTCCACCGCGATCGACTGTTCGGGCACCCGCCCCGGCAGGTCCACCGCCATCGCGCACATCGCCGAGTGGGGACGGATCTCCCTGGTGGGCGAGGGCGGGACTCTGGAGACCGAGGTCTCCGACGCCCTCCTGCACAAGCAGGTCACCCTGTACGCCTCCTGGGTCACCTCGGTGCCGGTGATGGCGGAGCTGGCCCGCAATCTCGTGCGTTGGGGCGTCCGGCCCGAGCGGATCGTCAGCGACCGCTTCGGTCTCGCGCGGGCGGACGAGGCGTTCGCGCTCGCCGCGGGCGCGGCCCGGGGCAAGGTCGTGCTGGAACCCGGTCTGGACGGCTGAGTGGTGACCGAGACGAACGACGCGGTGCGGGTGCGCCGCACACCGGCCGCGCACGGAGAGCTGATCACGCTGGACGCCGGCGCCCTGACGGTCACCGCCGCGCCCGGGCTGGGCGGCCGGCTGCTCTCGGTGACGCTGGACGGCGCGGAGTTCCTGTACCGCAACCCGCGCCTCCTGGGCGACGACCTCGCACCGCTGCCGGGCGTGCGGCCCGGCCCGCACGACGGTTCGATGGCCGACTGGCTGAACTGGGGCGGTGACAAGACCTGGCCCGCGCCGCAGGGCTGGGACGGCCCCGGCCGGTGGGCGGGTCCACCGGACCCGGTGCTGGACTCGGGCCCCTACACCGCGCGGGTCGAACAGCGAAACGGGACAGTGGCACTCGTGCTGACCAGTGGTGACGACCCGCGCACCGGCCTGCGGCTGGAGCGCCGGATCGCGCTTCGCCCGCGCAGCACGGCCTTCGGCCTGCATCTGAGGATGACCAATACCAGTGCCACGGAACGCCGTTGGGCCCTGTGGAACGTCACCCAGATCGCAGGGGCTCCGTCGGCGGGTCCGGCGGGCGCCGAGGGCGTCTATCTCGGCCGCGCCGGGTCCGGGCGACCGGCCACCGTACCGCTGGTCGCCGGCACGGGCCGGCCGCGGGTGCGGGAGGCCGCTCCGGGCGTCCTGCACGTACCGCACCAGGACGTCGTCGGGAAGGTGGGCTTTCCCGACTCCGCGGGATGGCTGGCGCACGTCGGGCCGGAACGCACCCTGACGCAGCGCTTCACCGTCCAGGAGGTCCCCTACCCCGACGAGGGGTCGCGTGCCGAGGTGTGGTTGGAGTATCCGCTCGCGGAGGGGCTGCCTCACCTGGGCGGTCTGCGGCCGCTCGACCACGTCGTCGAATGTGAGGCGCTGGGACCGCTGACGACACTCGCGCCGGGGGCGTCGGCCCTGCTGGAGGTGGAGTTCGGGGTCGGCCCCTCCGTCGGACCGGTCGAGGCCGTGACCCCGGCCGGTTACTGGGCGGGACCGCCCCCCGGCGGGGCGGACGGACGGCTGGAGGGCATCTTCGTCCCCTACGCCGCAGGTCGGCTGGAGGCCCGCGGCCCGGCCTGGGCACAGCCGCTCGTGCTGGGCGCGCTGGAGCCGGGCCGGGCGTGCCGTGTGCGGCTGCCGAGCGATCAGAACCGGTCGCCCGTACTGGAGTTGACGGCCGCACTGGCCGACGGCGGCACGGCCCGGGTGGCCCTTGTCACTGCGGAGGAGGACGGAAAACGCCCCACTTTTAATTCATAAATAATATAGGGTGGATGCGTGTGCCGCGCACGGCGCACAGGCGGAGGAGGAACGACACATGGCCGAGTACGTGGGCAGGGGCCTGCACGGGCAGATCGTGGAGACGGTCGGCACGCGCATCGTGCAGGGGCGCCTGCGGGTGGGCGAGACCTTGGACATGTCCTCCCTCATCGACGAGCTCGGCATAAGCCAGACGGTGCTGCGGGAGGCCGTCAAGGTCCTCACCGCCAAGGGCCTGGTCGACGCGCGGCAGAAACGCGGCACGTTCGTCCGCCCCCGCGAGGACTGGAACCTGCTCGACGCCGACGTCATCCGCTGGCAGTTCGCCGCGGACGTTCCGGAGCTGGTCCTGCGGGACCTCGCCGAGGTCCGCCTCGTCGTCGAACCCGCCGCCGCCCGTCTGGCCGCCGAACGGCGCACCGAGGAAGACCTGACCGCGCTGGAGGCCGCCCTCGCCCGCATGGGTGAGACCTCCGGCGATCCGGCCGAGGCCGCCGAGGCCGACCTCGCCTGGCACCGTGCCCTGCTCCGGGCCACCCACAACGAACTGCTCCAGCGCATGGACGTCTTCATCGGACCGGCTCTGGCCGAACGCGACCGCCTCGTCCACTCCGCCGAGGCCGACAACCCCGTCCCCGCCCACGAACCCGTCCTGCGCGCCGTGCGCGACGCGGACCCGTCCGCCGCCGAGCAGGCCATGCGCGCGCTGCTCGCCCGCGCGGACGCCGATCTCGCCCGCACCGCGGACCCCTCCCGTACCCCCACCGAGGCCGGCGCGGACGACGACCGCGCCGGCCGGAACAGCGGGCACGGCACCGAACCGGAGGACCGAGAAGCCCCATGAAGATCACCCGCATCGAGACCTTCCGGGTACCGCCCCGCTGGCTCTTCTGCCGTGTCGAGACGGACGAGGGGATCGTCGGCTGGGGAGAGCCCGTGGTCGAGGGCCGCGCCGACACCGTCCGTACGGCCGTCGGCGAACTGGCCGAGTACCTCGTCGGGCTGGACCCCCGGAACATCGAGGACCACTGGCAGGTGATGACCCGCGGCACCTTCTACCGCGGCGGACCGGTGTTCTCCAGCGCCGTCGCAGGCATCGACCAGGCCCTGTGGGACATCCGGGGCCAGGCGCTCGGCGTCCCCGTGCACGATCTGCTCGGCGGTGCCGTCCGCGACCGCGCCCGCGTCTACTGCTGGGTCGGCGGCGACGAACCGGCCGAGATCGCGGACGCCGTCAGCGCCCAGGTCGAGGCCGGGTTCACCGCCGTCAAGATGAACGCCACCGGGCTCACCGGACGCCTGGGCGACGCGGCCGGGATCGCCGCCGCACACGCCCGCGTGGCCACCGCGCGTGAGGTGCTCGGCCCCGGCCGGGACGTCGCGGTGGACCTGCACGGCCGCCTCGGGCCCGCCGGCGCGCGACGTCTGCTCGCGGCGCTGGAGGAACTGCACCCGCTGTTCGCCGAGGAGCCCGTCACCCCGGAGCACACCCGGCTGCTGGAGCCGCTCGTCCGCTCCACCACCGTGCCCATCGCCACCGGCGAACGCCTCTACTCGCGCTGGGACTTCCTGCCCGCGCTGACCGCCGGGATCGCCGTCGCCCAGCCCGACCCCTCGCACGCCGGGGGCATCTCCGAACTGCGCCGGATCGCCGCCCTCGCCGAGACCTTCGATGCCCAGCTTGCACCGCACTGCCCCCTGGGGCCGATCGCGCTCGCCGCCTCGCTCCAGGTCGTCTTCGCCACACCGAACTTCCTGATCCAGGAACAGAGCATCGGCATCCACTACAACGACGGTGCCGAACTCCTCGACTACGTCGTCGACCCGGAGGTCTTCCGCTTCACCGACGGCCACGTCGCCCGTCCCACGGGGCCGGGGCTGGGCATCACCGTCGACGAGGACGCGGTCCGCCGGGCCGATGCCGCGGCGGGCGCTCCCTGGCGCAGCCCGCTGTGGCGTCATCCCGACGGCTCGTTCGCCGAGTGGTGACGCCGGCCGCGCCGGCTCCCTCCGTGGCCCCGACCCCGCATCCGTACCGCAGCCCCGAGGACTGACCCAGTATGAGCTTCACCGACCGACTCCGCCGTGAACGCGTGATCGCCATCGTCCGCGGCACCGACCCGAAGGCCTCCGAGCAGACCGTGCACACCCTCCGGGAGGAGGGCGTCGCGCTGATCGAGGTGTCGCTGACGACCCCTGACGCGGCCGGGATCATCGCGCGCTGCGCCCGGGAGGCCGGTGACGCCCTCATCGGCGCCGGCACCGTGCTCACCGGCGAGGACGCCCGTGCCGTCCAGCAGGCCGGAGCCGCCTTCGTCGTCACGCCCGCGCTCTCCGAGGGGAGTGTCACCGCGCACGCCCTCGGACTCCCCGTCGTCGCCGGCGCGCTGACCCCGACCGAGATCGTCCGGGCGGTCGGCGAGGGCGCCACCGCCGTCAAGCTCTTCCCCGCCTCCGTCGGCGGTCCGGCCTACCTGCGCTCCCTGCGCGATCCGCTGCCCGAGGTCCCGTTCGTGCCCACCGGGGGCGTGGACGCCGAGGCCGCCCGCGCCTACCTGGAGGCGGGCGCCCTTGCGGTCGGCGTCGGATCACCCATCGTGGGGGACGCCCCGCACGGCGGTGACCTGGACGCGCTGCGGGAGCGGTGCCGCATCTTCCTCGCCGCCCTCCACGGTCACCGGGAGGGGCCGTGAGCACCGGGACCACCCCCGACGTCGTCACTCTGGGGGAGACGATGGCCGTCCTGCGGGCATCCGGCCCGCTCCGGATGGGCGGCGACCTGCGGCTCTCGGTGGCCGGAGCCGAGTCCAACGTGGCCATCGGCCTGACCCGGCTCGGACACCGCGCGCGCTGGATCGGCCGCGTCGGTGACGACGAACTGGGCACTCTGGTCCTGCGCACGCTGCGTGCCGAGTCCGTGGACACCACGGGGGCCCGTACCGACCACGACGCCCCGACCGGGCTGCTGCTGTCCGAACCGCGGATCGCCGACCTCACACGCATCCAGTACTACCGGGCGGGCTCGGCGGGCTCCCGGCTGGGCCCCGAGGACGTGCCGCCCGCCCTGCTCGACGGCGCCCGGATCCTGCACGTCTCCGGCATCACCTGCGCCTTGGGGCCGCGGCCGCTGGCCGCCGTGCGCGCAGCGGTCCAGGCCGCCCGGGCGGCCGGACTCCTGGTCAGCCTGGACGTGAACCACCGCCCCCGGCTCTGGAGCACGTCCGAGGCCGCCGACGTACTGCGCCCGCTGGCCCGCGACGCCGACCTCGTCATCGCCTCGGACGACGAACTCGCCCTGGCCGCCGACCCCTCGGCCCGCACCACCCCCGACCGCGTCCGGTCCCTGCTGTCAGGCGGCCACACCCGGGAGGTGGCCGTCAAGCTCGGCGGCGACGGCGCTGAACTGCACACGGCGGAGGGCCGGGAACACGCGCCCGCCCGCCGCGTCCGCGTCCGCGACACCGTGGGCGCCGGAGACGCCTTCACCGCCGGCCTGCTGTCGGGTCTGCTCGACGGCCTCGGCACGCGTGACCGCCTCGAGCGCGCCAACACCGTGGGCGCTTTCGCCGTCGGCTCCGTGGGCGACTGGCAGGGGCTGCCCGAACGCCGTGAACTCGCCCTGCTGGACCAGGAGGACGGCGCCACGCTGCGCTGACCGTCCCGCCGTGCCCCACCCCACCGTCCCGGACTTCCTGAAGGTGCGGTGGACCGGAAGGAGAGAGACCGTGACCCGCCACCCGCGACGGGCGACCGACCCACCGGCGTTCCGCCCCTGGACCACCCACCGGCGCAACCTCGGCGAGGGCCTGCGTCACACCGGAGACCACCTGGTGACCGTCGACATCCTCGACGGCACCCTCACCGCCCTCGCCCCCGCCACGCCGGGCGACGGGACGGTCCTGCTGCGCCTGGACGTCCCGCTGGGGGCCGTGGGCCCGCTCGCCGGCCTGCCCGGACACTGGCTGGCGGCGGCCGGTACCGGCGCCGTCGTCCTGGCCCCCGACGGCAGCGTCACCCCGCTGGCCCGCCCCGAGGCCGGTGCTCCCGTACCCGGCCGCGTCAACGACGGATGCTGCGACCCGTCGGGACGCTTCTGGTTCGGCACCATGCCCTACGGGCCCGAGCGCGGCCTCGGCCGGCTCCACCGGGTGGACCACGACGGATCACTCACCACCGTGCTCGACGGTCTCACCATTCCCAACGGTCCGGCTTTCACGGCCGACGGGACGGTGATGTACCTCGCCGACAGCGGTGAGGGCCGCATCGACCGCTTCCGGGTGGATCCCGCCGACGGGCGGCTGCTCGACCGGACCACCCATGTGGTGTTCGCCCCGGACACCGGCAGTCCGGACGGCATGACCGTGGACGACGACGGTCACCTGTGGGTAGCGGTCTGGGGTGCCGGCGCGGTCCACCGCTACGCACCCGACGGCACCCTCACCGCGCTCCTGCCGCTCCCCGCCGTCCAGCCCACCAGCCCCGCGCTCGTGGACGGCACCCTGTTCGTGGCCACCGCGGCGATCGGTCTCCCTCCTCCGCCGGGCGCCGTCTCCGACGGGACGCGGCCCGGCAGCGGGTCCCCGCACGACGGGCGAGTGCTGGCCGCCGACGTCGGAGCAACGGCACCACCCGCCTACCCGGCCGTCCTGCACCCCGGAGTCCCCGGGGTCCCGTCCAACGCCGCCGCCGCACGTCCGTGCGGCGGCGCCCCCAGGGAGGCACCGTGAACCCGTACCCGTTCCAGGACCGCACCGCCGTCGTCACCGGCGGTGCGCAGGGCATCGGCGAGGCCGTCGTCGACGTCCTGCTGGCGTCAGGTGCCGCCGTCGCCGTGCTCGACCGCGACGAGAACGCACTCGGACGCGCCGCCGACCGCCGCGCCGCCCAGGCGGACCGGTTGCTGCCGCTGGCCGTCGACATCACCGACGAGGCAGGTGTCGCCGCAGCCACCGCATCCGTCGCCGAACGGTTCGGCCCGGCGACACTCCTGGTCAACAACGCCGGGATCAACGCGTACTTCGATCCCGCGTCGATGACCTCCGACGAATGGGACCGCGTCTTCGCGGTCGACCTCAAAGGCGCCTGGCTCGTCGCCAAACAGCTCATCCCCGCCATGCGCGAGGGTGGGGCGGGCTCGATCGTCAACGTCGCGTCCCTGCATGCCCGCCTCACCTCCGCCGGGTACTTCCCCTACGCGGCGGCCAAGTCCGGTCTGCTGGGACTGACCCGCAGCCTGGCCCTCGAACTCGCGCCGCACGGGGTGAGGGTCAACGCGGTCAGCCCGGGCTGGACCCGAACAGCCCTGGTCCGCGACTACTTCGCCGCCCAGCCCGATCCCGCGGCAGCCGAGGCCGAGGTGGTGAACGTGCACCCGATGGGGCGGATGTGCGAACCGCGGGACGTGGCCGAGGTCGTCGCCTTCCTGCTCGGACCGGGCGCCCGCGGCATCACCGGCGCCGAGATCCCGGTCGACGGGGGCCTCGGGGCGCGCTTCGCGGGGTGAACCCGCTCGACCGGCACGCGCATCGGTGTCAGGAGCGGGTGGCGTGGCCGAGAGGCGCTGTCCTGGTCACCCGCGTCGCCCGCCGCGCGCGGTGTCGGCCGCATCCGGACCGACCCGGGCGCGCTTCGCCGCCCCGGCGTCGCCGGGCGGACGGGACTGTCGAAACACCGTCTAAGGGGCCGCCGGACGCCCGGACAACTCACCTTCCGCCTCTGCGGACCCGCGGGCGCCTGCCGGTTCCGGCCCGCCCGCCCCGGTCGCGACCGGCCCCGACGGCGGTCTCGGGGCGGTCGACTGGGCGATGAGGGCCCCGATCAGCACCACGCCTCCTCCCACGAGCTGGGGTGCCGAGAGGTGTTCGCCCAGGAGCACCCAGGCGAGCACGGTCGCGATGACCGCCTCCAGGCACGCGACGACGCCCGCCACCGCCGGTGAGAGCAGCCGCACCGACACCACCCCGGTGACGTAGGCGAGCACGGTCGCGAGGAGGACGATCCAGCCGAGCAGCAGCCACGCGGGCACCTCGTGCCCGTTCATGCCGGCGCTCCCGGCGAGAACCGACCGGTCCATGCCCCACGGCCTGGCCACCACGGTGAGGACGGCCGCACCCACCAGCAGTCCGTACGCGATCACCCCGAACGGATGCGGAGGATCGGCCTCCGCCGGGCCGGCTCCGCCCGGTCCCCCCGTCCCCCCGGAGGAGGTGACCCGCGGCGTCCGGAGCTCACCGTCGGCAGGCGGCGCGTCGCCCTCGTGCCGGACGTCCGCGGACGGCTCGGGCGTGGCGGTGCTCCCCGTGTCCCCGCTGCCCTGGTCGGACAGGACGAAGTAGCCCACCTGGCAGCACGCCGCCCCGAAGGCCAGCAGCAGCCCCACGGCGTCGAACGACAGACCGGCCCACACCTCGACGACGCAGGCGAGCCCGCAGACCGCCAGGACGACGCCGAGCGCGGCGGCCCGGGTCACGGGCCTGCGCTGGACGAACCGCACCCAGCCGAGAACCAGGGCGGGCGCCAGATACTCGACGAGGAGAGCGACCCCGACGGGGATGCGCGAGAGGGCGGCGAAGTAACAGGCCTGCACACCCGCCACGGCGAAGAGCCCGAAGCCGGCCAGCAGCGCGGGCCGTTCCCTGACCAGGCGCCGGTGCCGCCAGGCGACCGGCAGCATGACGAGGGCAGCCCCGGTCACCCGCAGCCAGACCACGTGCAGCGGGTCGAGCCCGGCCTCGATCAGCGGCTTGGCCGCCACCCCTGAACCACCGAATGCGAAGGCCGAGACGAGGGCGAGGCCCAGGCCCGTACTTCTGCCGTGAGACGCGTGCATCGGCACATCATGACAGCCGCCGTCAGCAGCGCCACCCCTGTCACGCCTGTCATGAATCTCGGGGAAGCGCCCGTGATCACGTCCGCGAACCGGCCCCGGCCTGCCGGCCGGTCGCCCGCTCCGCGAGCCGTGCCGCGTCGACGCCCGCCTGCTCCAGCACCTCGACGGCTCGGCACCGCGGGTCGGCGACCAGCGCGGAAAGGAGATCGAGCCCTCCGGCGTGCGCGTCGCCCCGCAGGGCGGCGCTCCGGGCGGCGCGGCCGACCGCGGCCGCTGCCGAGGGCGACCATCCTGCGGTCCCCGCCCCGCGCACCGCGCGGAAGGTTCCCGAGTCCTCCTGCTTTCCCTGCCAGCGAAGGCCGTATCCGATGCTGCGCTGCACGAGATAGCCCAGCACCCTGGCAAGCTGCGGGCCGCCGTCGAAGGTCTCCCGCACGGCGGGGTCGGCCTCGATCAGGGAGTGCAGGAGGTGGGCCGTATCGATGTGGCGGTCCCCGCCACGCACGGCGCGCCGCCGCGCGCCGGTGGCCACCGCGGTCATCTCGGCGGTGAGCCCGAAGCCGGTTCCGGGGGGTGTCGGCGAGGTCTGTTCGGATATCCCTGCTGTCCGGTTGTGCACACGTCTCACCCCATCACTCCCGAGACGCGCAGACATCCCCGGTACGGCCCATCCACACATCCCACCGAAGGCGTGCACCGCCGGAGTCCCTCATCCCTGCGGAGGAGAGGGGCGTGGAGGCACCGCGGCCTCCGCCCGCACCGGCGCGGGTGGTCGACCCGCCCGTGCTGTTCGGCCGGCGCTCCCGGCACAGGTCATCCCGACGGCCCGGCCCGGCCGTGCGGAGCAGGCCACTCGCGCTGACCGCGTCCGGTCCCGGCAAGCGGGAGGCTCCGAAAGGGCCACCGACCCGCGATCGGCCGTGGACCGTGCGGCATCCGCCGCCTACGGTCGCCGCATGAAGATCCGCATCGTCGACGCGTTCACCGACCGGCCCTTCGCCGGCAACCCCGCCGGAGTGGTGCTCCTGGACTCGGGGCCCTTCCCCGAGGCGGCGCTGCTCCAGCGGATCGCTTCGGAGGTCAACCTCTCCGAGACAGCCTTCGCCCACCCGCTGCCGCCCGGCGGCGGCGCGGACTGGGCCCTGCGCTGGTTCACCCCGGCCACCGAGGTGGACCTCTGCGGGCACGCCACACTCGCCGTCGCACACGTCCTGCACACCACGGGAACCGCGAGCGGCCCGGTGCGCTTCTCGACGCGTGCCGGAATCCTGGGCACGACCGCGCACCCGGACGGCACCCTGACCCTGGACTTCCCGACGGCGCCCCTGACACCCACCACGGCACCGCCCGGCCTGGCGGAGGCGCTCGGCGCGGACCCGCTCTCCGTCCATGACACGGGTGAACACCTCGGAGACCTGCTGGTGGAACTGGCGGACGAGGCGACCGTCCGGGCGCTCCGGCCGGACTTCGCCCGCCTCACCGCCTGCTCCCCGCGCGGCGTCATCGCGACGGCGGCCGCCGGGAAACCCGGGTCCGGCTACGACTTCGTGTCGCGCGGCTTCTTCCCCGGCGTGGGGATCGACGAGGACCCTGTGACCGGCAGCGCTCACACCGCCCTGGCCCCCTTCTGGTCGGCCCGGCGGGGCCGGACGGACCTCACGGGCCTGCAGGCCTCAGCCCGTTCGGGGCTGGTCCGCACCGCGCTGCGCGGTGACCGGACCCTGCTGACCGGCAGCGCCGTCACCGTCATCGAGGGGGAACTGCTGCCCGCCGTCTGAGACGGCCGGAACCCCTCGCCGCCTCATGGCGTGGGCAGCCAGCCCACCTCGCCCGCGAGCAGCGCGTATCCGACGAAGGCTCCGATGTCGAGCAGGGCGTGCGCGACGATCAGAGGCCCGACGCGCCCCCAGCGCCGGTACAGCAGCACGAAGACGACCCCCATGACCACGTTCCCGATGAAGCCGCCGATCCCCTGGTACAGGTGGTAGGAGCCGCGGAGCACGGAGCTCGCCACCAGGGCCGCCATGGGCGTCCATCCCAGCTGGCCCAGCCGGCGCAACAGGTAGCCGACGACGATGACTTCCTCGAGGACGGAGTTCTGGATCGCGGAGAGGATCAGTACCGGGAACTTCCACCACACCTCGGGGAGGGACTCCGGCACCACCGTCAGGTTGAAGCCCCCTGCCCGCGCGGCCAGGTAGAACGCCAGCCCCGCGCTCCCGATCACGGCCGCGAGCAGGGTCCCCCGGCCGAGGTCGGGCCACGGCTTGGTCCGGTCGGCCCCGAGGGCCCGCAGACCAGCCCCTTCCCGGACGAGCAGGTGGGCCACGAGCGCCACCGGCACGAGCGCCGTGGCGATGCCGAACAGCTGCCAGGCGAGGTCCAGCCACGGCCGGCCGGGGGCGTACGAACCGTTCAGCGTCGCCGCCTGGTCCTTGAGACCGCCCGGTTTGGTCAGCGAGCCGATGAAACTGATGAGGGCGGACACCCCGCTGGCCCCCAGCGAGAGGGCCAGCACGAGGAGTGTCTCCGAGCGGAGGATCCGCGGGGACACCTCCTCATGAGGAATGGATTCAGCCACGCGTCCCGCCTCCACCTGTACTCCTGCCTCCAGCCGTGCGTCTTAGCTTGCCCGACGGCACCGGGGCACGGGCACACCGGCTCGGCTACGGGTGCGGTGCGGGGAGGGGTGACAGGGGAGGGAGTGGCTGCGGCCCGAGCGGGCCGCAGCCACTCCCTCAGGGCGCGGGGAAGCCGACCGGCCAGGTGTGCACCGGCTCGCCCTCCTGCATCAGTTCGCCGTAACGCCGGGTGGTGGCGGCCAGCGCCCCCTTCCGGTCCAGGCCTGCCTCCTGGGCGCGGTGGTAGGTGTCGACCTGCCAGGAGGCACCGTTCACCCGGAGCCGGCAGCGCTCCTCGATGACACCGAGGTACAGGTCCCGGTCGGCGGGCTCGATGTTCCAGGCGTCGAGCCCGGCCGCGGCGAGCGGCAGCAGCTCGTCCCGTACGAGCTTCGTGGCGGGCACCTTCGCCACGCCTCCCGACCGGCCCGGCCGCGGCCAGAGCAGCTCGGCCTCGATTCCGTGGCGGCAGGCGGCGTCGAAGTTCTCGGCGGCCGCCTCGAAGGGGAGCCTGGTCCAGACGGGCCGGGACTCGTCGGCCAGCGCGCGCACCAGGCCGTAGTAGAACGCCGCGTTCGCGATCACGTCCACGACCGTGGGCCCGGCGGGCAGCACCCGGTTCTCGACCCTGAGGTGGGGAACGCCGTCGGCCAGCCCGTACACCGGCCGGTTCCACCGGTAGACCGTGCCGTTGTGCAGGACGAGTTCGGCCAGTGCGGGCACTCCGCCCTCGTCGAGCACCTCCAGCGGTTCCTCGTCGTCGCAGATCGGCAGGAGGGGCGGGAAGTAGCGCAGGTTCTCCTCGAAGAGCTCGTACGCGGACCCGACCCAGCGCTCCCCGAACCACGTCCTGGGCCGTACGCCCTGGTTCCTCAGTTCCGGCGGGCGTACGTCGGTGGCCTGCTGGAACAGTGGGGGCCGCGACTCGCGCCACAGCTCCTTGCCGAACAGGAAGGGGGAGTTGGCGCCCAGCGCGATCTGCACCGGCGCGATGGCCTGCGCCGCGTTCCACACGTCCGCGAAGCGGGCAGGCGTCACCTGAAGGTGCAGTTGCACCGAGGTGCAGGCCGATTCCGGCGCGATGGAGGCAGAAGTACGGACCAGGCGCTCGACGCCTTCGATATCGAGGCGGAAATCCTCACCCCGTGCCGCTGCCATTTGGTCGTTGAGCAACGTGTACCGCTCCACGTCCGACAGGTTCGCCGAGACGACGTCATCACCGCCGAGCGTCGGCAGGATACCGATCATCACGATGCCCGCGTCCACTTCCGCGGCCTTGCGGTGCGCGTAGGCGAGCCCCGTCCTGAGCTCCTCGGCGAGCTGATCGAATACCCGCCCGCTGAGCCGGTGCGGAAGAATATTGACTTCCAGGTTGAACATCCCCAGTTCGGTCTGGAAATCCCGGCTGGCGATGCGCTGGAGCACCTCCGCATTCCGCATCCTCGGCATGCCGTCCGCGCCCGCGAGATTCAGCTCGATCTCCAGGCCCATGAGGTTACGTGGCCGGTCGAACCTCCCCTCCGCCAGGAGCCTCTCCAGTCCCGTCAGGCACCGGGTGAGCTTTTCGCGGTATGTCTGCCGATCGGACAGGTCAAAGGTACCTGCCACGACCTTCTCGCCCATCGAAGGGTCCCTCCTCGAGTGGGCGGCCCGCGGCACAGGCCGCTCGTATCACGATCGATAATGCCCCGGGGAGGAGATCCGTAACTCCCCCCACGGGCCCCGTCTACCCAGTATTCTGTCGTTGAACGCCGGAGGCACATTCCTACGGCATGCAGACGGCGCAGTACCGTCGGCGAGGTCCGGCTGAATGATCGACGGGTTTCAGCCTACCGTTACGCCGGGGAAATACCTGGCGGAGGGCGTGCGGGGCGGTCCGAACCAACAGAAACTCCACAATATGCGGACCGGAATCCGCCTTGCGCGCAATACGCGGAACAGGTAGCCGAAACATCGTGTGAACATGTGTCGTATAAACTCTGCGCACGGGGCAGAGAGTTGACGCACCGGCCCGCCCGCCCGTCACCGGCCTTCCTCTTGCCCCGCATGCCGACAGCGCTGTCTGCACCCGCCCACGCATCACCGTGTCTCCGAAGTGAGAGGCGACCCACTATGCCGCTGCATGTCTCCCCGGCCCCCGCGCCCGCACTGCGCAGCGTTCTCGCGGCACTCGGTTCTCCCACCGCAGTCCGCAAGGGCCACACCCCAGCTCTCCGGTCCGTCCAGGGACCGCTGAGCCCCGAACTACCGCTGCCCGTCCACGTACTGGACCGGATCGTGCCCGACGAGGCCGCGCCGCGCACCCGCCTCGCGGGCTGGCGCTTCCTCGTCCGCAGCGGCGACCGCGCCGTCGCCGCCGCCGACACCATGGTCACCCCGGACGGCTGGTCCTTCTCGCACTTCTTCGAGGGCCCGTACCTCGTCTCCACCGAACGCGCCGTACGGCAGGCTGAGTCGGCGGCCGGACACTACCAGCCGCGGCTGCTCTCGGTACCGGAGCTGTACATGCTCACACTCTGGCTGCACAACGACACGGAGGCCGACGCCGGCGCCGGCCCGCTCGATCCGGCGGATCTGCTGGTTCCCCTGGCGCCGGCGCCTCCCGGCATCACCCCGTACCTCCCGCACCGGGTCGCCGACCTGCTTCCGGTCATGACACTGCGTGTCACCCCGGCCCCCGCACCGGAGCTCCCCGGCCTGCCGGGACTCCTCGGGTCGCCCGCCTGACCACCCGGCCCCACGCGCCCCCGCCGCACTCCCGGCGGGGGCGCCTCTGCGTACCCGTCCGGACTAGTCCGGACGGGCCACCCCGAACCACCCGAAGAGGCAGTGCAGTTGGATCGAACCGCCCGGCCGGGTGATGCGTCGTGCAAGGAGAACGTGAGCTCTCGCGAAATCCCTGCGGACCGACGCCCGTGGGGCAACACTGGGAGCGGACCGACTTGACACGGGGGCGGCCATGAACACATCGTCACGCCGCAGGACACTCGACTCACCGCAGCGAAAGAACCCATCCATGTGCCAGCACCAGCCACCCTGCCCGACCGCGGACTCCAACGACCGGGAAGCCGCGCGCCTGACGGCGCACCACCCGGAACAGGGCTGGAGCCTGCTGTGCAACGGCGTCCTGCTCTTCGAGGACACCGGTGAGCTGCTCCCGGACGGGCAGATCATCGCCCCGCACCGTCCCCTGCGTACGGGTCACGTGATGAAAGCCGCCTGACCCGGCGGGACGGAGCAGCAGGGGCCGGCCCGGAGTGGTCTCCGCACCGGCCCCGAAGCGTGGCGCGCCTCGCTCCGCTTCCTACTGGTCGTACGCGTCCAGCGGCGGGCAGGAGCAGACCAGGTTGCGGTCACCGAACGCGCCGTCGATCCGGCGCACCGGCGGCCAGTACTTGTCCGAGGGCGCGACGCCCGCCGGGAAGACGGCCTCCTCGCGACTGTAGGCGTGGGTCCACTCCCCGCCGAGCGCGGCCGCGGTGTGCGGTGCGTTGCGCAGCGGGTTGTCGTCCGCGCTCCAGGCACCCGACGCGACCTTCTCGATCTCGCCGCGAATGGCGATCATCGTGTCGCAGAACCGGTCCAGCTCCGCGAGGTCCTCGCTCTCGGTCGGCTCGATCATGAGCGTCCCGGCCACCGGGAACGACATCGTCGGCGAGTGGAAGCCGTAGTCGATCAGCCGCTTGGCGATGTCGTCGATGCTGACGCCGGTCGCCTTGGAGATCGGCCGCAGGTCGACGATGCACTCATGGGCGACCAGTCCCGCCGGGCCGTTGTACAGGATCGGGAAGTGCGGCTCCAGGCGCTTGGCGATGTAGTTGGCCGCCAGCACCGCCACCTGGGTGGCGCGCTTGAGTCCCTCGCCTCCCATGAGGCGGACGTACGCCCAGGAGATGGGCAGGATGCCCGCCGAACCCCACGGGGCTGCCGAGATCGGGCCGACGCCCGTCTCGGGGCCCGCGGCGGACTGCAGCGGGTGGTTCGGGAGGTACGGCGCGAGGTGGGCTCGCACACCGACCGGGCCGACGCCCGGGCCGCCGCCACCGTGCGGGATGCAGAAGGTCTTGTGCAGGTTGAGGTGGGAGACGTCGCCGCCGAACTTGCCGGGCTTGGCGAGACCGACCAGCGCGTTGAGGTTGGCACCGTCCACGTACACCTGGCCGCCCGCGTCGTGCACCTCGCCGCAGATGTCGGCGACGTGCTCCTCGAAGACACCGTGCGTGGAGGGATAGGTGATCATGAGCACGGCGAGCTCGTCACGGTGCTTCTCGATCTTCGCGCGCAGGTCCTCTATGTCCACCTCGCCGTCGTCGGCGGTCTTCACCACCACCACCTTCATGCCGGCCATGACGGCGCTGGCGGCGTTGGTGCCGTGCGCGGAGGACGGGATGAGGCAGACGGTGCGCTGGTCGTCACCGTTGGCCCGGTGGTAGGCGCGCACCGCCAGCAGACCGGCGAACTCACCCTGCGAGCCGGCGTTGGGCTGGAGGGAGACGGCGTCGTAACCGGTGACCTCGGCGAGCCGCTCCTCGAGTTCGCGGATGAGGGTCAGGAAGCCCTGGGCCTGCTCGGCCGGCGCGAAGGGGTGCAGCGCGCCGAACTCGGGCCAGGTGATCGACTCCATCTCGGCGGTCGCGTTGAGCTTCATGGTGCAGGAGCCGAGCGGGATCATGCCCCGGTCCAGCGCGTAGTCGCGGTCGGCGAGCCGGCGCAGGTAGCGCAGCATCGCCGTCTCGGAGCGGTGCTGGTGGAAGACCGGGTGGGTGAGGACGTCGTCGGTGCGCAGCAGGTTCCCGGGCAGCGCGTCCGCGGTCTCGGCATCCAGTGCCTCGACGTCGCCGTCGGTGCCGAAGGCCGCCCAGACGGCGGCGATGCGGGTCCGGGTGGTCGTCTCGTCGCAGGCGACGGAGACCCGGTCGGCGTCCACGAGCCGCAGGTTGACCCCGCGTTCCCGGGCGCCCGCGACCACGGCGGCCGCACCGCCCGGTACACGGACGGTGAGGGTGTCGAAGTAGGAGTCGTGCACGACCTCGACCCCGGCGGCGCGCAGGCCCTGGGCGAGGATCGCGGCGAACCGGTGGGTGCGCCGGGCGATCGTCCGCAGCCCCTCGGGCCCGTGGTAGACGGCGTACATGCCGGCCATGACGGCGAGCAGTACCTGCGCGGTGCAGATGTTGCTGGTGGCCTTCTCACGGCGGATGTGCTGCTCCCGGGTCTGCAGGGCGAGGCGGTAGGCCTTGTCGCCGTCCGCGTCGACCGAGACGCCGACGAGGCGGCCGGGCAGGCTGCGGGCGAACTTCTCCCGTACGGCCATGTAGCCGGCGTGCGGCCCGCCGAAGCCCATCGGGACGCCGAAGCGCTGGGTGGTACCGACGGCGATGTCCGCGCCCAGCTCACCGGGCGAGGTGAGCAGGGTCAGCGCCAGCAGATCGGCGGCGACGGTCACGATCGCACCGAGCTCGTGGGCCCGGTCGATCACCGGACCGAGGTCACGCACGGCTCCGGAGGCGCCGGGGTACTGCAGCAGCACGCCGAAGACACCGCGCTCCGCGACGTCGGCGGGAATGCCCTCGCTCAGGTCGGCGACGACCACCTCCACGCCGGTCGGTTCGGCGCGGGTCCGGATCACCGCGACGGTCTGCGGCAGGGTGTCCGCGTCGACCAGGAAGACACCGTCCCTGACCTTGCCCACGCGCCGGGCCAGGGCCATGGCCTCGGCGGCCGCCGTTCCCTCGTCGAGGAGGGAGGCGCCGGAGGTGGGCAGGCCGGTCAGGTCGGCCACCATCGTCTGGAAGTTCAGCAGGGCTTCGAGCCGCCCCTGCGAGATCTCCGGCTGGTACGGGGTGTACGCCGTGTACCAGGCGGGGTTCTCCATGACGTTCCGCAGGATCACCGGCGGGGTGAACGTGCCGTAGTAACCCAGCCCGATCATCGGGGCGAGCACCTGGTTGCGGTCGGCCAGACGGCGCAGCTCGTCGAGGACCTCTGCCTCGGTGCGGGCGGCCGGGAGGTTCAGCGCCTCGGCACTCCTGATCACGTCGAGGACCGCGGCGGCGGTGAGCTCGTCGAGGGAGCCGTATCCGACCTGGGCGAGCATTTTGGCCTGTGCCCCGGCGTCAGGGCCGATGTGGCGCTGCTCGAAAGGAATGCCCTGCTCCAGCTGGGAGAGCGGAGTGCGGCGGGTGGTCATGATGGAGGCCTCCTGGTCTGTCACGACCTGCGAGGGGCACCACGGCGTGGCGGCCCGAACGGCCTCCCCCTCTGTCATCTCGACCTGAGAGCTTCACCGGCGGCACGGGGCGCACCGGCTTTCACCGTCGGTGAGGGCGGGCCCCTCCCGGCCTGAAGCCGTGCGGGTACCGTCCTGCTTTCCAGAGTGACCTCGTCCGTGCGGTACGGGTGCCTGAGAGATTCCGGGGAGGAGTTGCTCCTTCGGCGCCTCCGAGGGTTCCGGAGGACTCTCCCGCACGGGGTCGGCAGCCGCTTCCAGCCTACCAGCGGGCCGGCACCGGCCGTCTCGAGTGGCCGGAGTTCCGGATGTGGCCTTTCGTAGGGGTGTGGTGCAGTCGCGACCACCCTGACGCAGTGGCGAGCAGTGGGAGGCACCGTGCAGACCGACATCGATCCGCGCAGCCTGATCGGCCGCAAGGCCTTCGACCGTAAGGGCACCAAGATCGGGACGGTGGACGAGGTCTATCTCGACGACGCCACCGGTGTGCCCGAATGGGCGGCCGTCCGTACGGGGCTCTTCACCCGGGACGCGTTCGTCCCCCTGGAGCCGAGCGAGTTCGTCGACGGCTCGCTGCACATCCCCTTCGACCGGTCCCTGATCAAGGACGCGCCCGACTTCGGTGTCGGCCGCCACCTCTCGCCGGAGCAGGAACTGCAGCTCTACCGTCACTACGGCCTCGACGCCGCCCCGTCCGGCGGCGTGGGCCCCGACAGGGACTTCGGGAGGCTGGCCGGCCACGAGGAGTAGTCCACCGGGTCCCGGACCAGGGGCAGCGGATCGGCCGCGTGCAGCTCCGGGTCGTCGACGCGGAACGTACGCACCCGGCCGGGAGGCGCCCCGGGCTCCTCGAAGCGCACCGTGACGCGGCCCACGCCACTGCCCTGCACCCAGCCGTGTCCGTACGTCCCGTGCCGTACGTCGTGGCCCGCGGGCCACTGCCGGGCGGACGCCTGCACGGCGTCGTACCGCGCCTGCTCCTCGGCCGCGGTGCCGGGCTCGCCCGGCGGCTCCTCCGTATCCGCCTCCTCCGGCGCACCCCCCGGCACGTGGCCCCCGGAGGCCGCCTGCCGGGCGTCCGCGGCCTGCGCGAACAGATCCTCCTGGGTGAAGTCGGCGAGGCCGGTGACCCCGACGCCGAGGAGCCGTACGCCGCCCGTGGTGTCGACGGACTCCAGAAGCCGCGCGGCGGCCTCCCTGACCACCGTGGGGTCGTCGGTGGGACCGCGCAGGGTCTCGGACCGGGTCAGCGTGGAGAAGTCGTAGCGCCGCACCTTGAGGACGACGGTCCGTCCGGACCTCCCCGCGCCGCGCAGCCGCCGGACACACCGGTCCGCCAGACGCTCCACCTCCGTGCGCACCCGCACCCGGTCGTGCAGGTCCACGTCGAACGTGTCCTCGACCGACACGGACTTCGCGTCCCGTTCCGCGACGACGGGCCGGTCGTCGTGGCCCAGGGCCATGCGGTGCAGGGCGACACCGTGCGCCTTGCCCAGCAGCCTCACCAGCTCCGCCTCCCCCGCCTCCGCCAGGTCCCGCACCACCGTCATGCCGGCGCGGCGCAGATGGTCACCGGTGGCCGGCCCCACCCCCGGAAGGATCCGTACAGGCATCGGTGCCAGGAGTTCGCGTTCGGTGCCGGGCTCGATCAGCATGAGGCCGTCCGGCTTGGCCTCCTCGGAAGCGATCTTCGCCAGCATCTTGGAGCCCGCCAGGCCCACGGAACCGCTGAGCCCGGTGACGCCCCTGATGACCGTCCGCAACTGCTCACCGATCAGGCGGGCGGACGCCGAGTCGTCGGCGACTCCCCCGGCCTCGAGATCGACGAACGCCTCGTCCAGGCTGAGTGGCTCCACGAGCGGGGAGAGCCGCCCCAGGAGCTCCATCACCTGGTCGCTCACGGCGCGGTAGAGCGCGAAGCGTGGCACCAGATAGGCGGCGTTCGGAGCCAGCCGCCGGGCCTGCGCCATCGGCATCGCCGAATGCACCCCGAAGCGACGAGCCTCGTACGAAGCGGTGGCGACCACCCCCCGCATCCCCAGCCCGCCCACCACGACCGGCTTGCCGCGCAGGCTGGGCTTGGCCGCCTGCTCCGCGGAGGCGTAGAAAGCATCCATGTCCAGATGCAGGATGGTGGGCGCGGCTCTCACACCACCGATGCTGCCCTACGCCACTGACAACCGGCTCGTCCGGCCCGCATGCGGCCCCGGGCGTCCTCAGCCCGCGCGGTTGCGGCGGCGGGCCAGTTCGTCGGTGGGGTTGTTGCCGACGAGGGTCTCGCCCGTGTCGACCCGCTCTCCGTGCAGTTGCGACAGAGCCGCGTCCACGTCCCGCCAGACCACCCCCACGGCGATGCCGAAGACGCCCTGGCCACCCTGCAGCAGATTCACGACCTCGTCCGGCGAGGAGCACTCGTAGACCGTGGCGCCGTCGCTCATGAGCGTCATGCGCTCGAGATCGGTGAACCCGCGGGCTCGCAGGTGCTGGACCGTGGAGCGGATGTTCTGGAGCGCGACCCCCGTGTCCAGGAATCTCTTGACGATCTTGAGGAGGACCACGTCCCGGAAACTGTAGAGGCGCTGCGTCCCCGACCCGTAGGCCGGACGGACACTCGGCTCCACCAGTCCCGTACGCGCCCAGTAGTCGAGCTGCCGGTAGGTGATCCCGGCCGCCGCGCATGCCGTGGGCCCCCGATAGCCGATGTCGTCTCCCACTGCCACACCGTCCGCCGCCATCATCGCCGGCCGTACGGCCGGCTGTCTGATGGTCTGGTCGGCCGCACTGCCGTGCTGCCGGTACGGCCCACCCGCAGCCGTACCGTCGCCGCTGCTTCTCACGCCGACCTCCGTCCTTGACCTGCCCTCTCGAAGGTAGGCAGTCACCAGGGGTGCGTCAACGATCGCCACACTCGGCACGCCGAGTGATAATCACCCTGAGGGTGGTTTCCCGTGACCGGAACACGGGAACGGCTTCTCGGATGCGCTGACGGAGCCCCTACCGGACGGTCATTGGCTGTTGGTCCCGAAGTCCTCCGGAGAGATCTGGTCGAGGAACTCGCGGAACTTCTCCACCTCGTCCTCCTGCTCGTCCGGGATGGCGATCCCCGCGTCGTCGAGCACCCCGTCACTGCCGTAGATCGGCGTGCCGGTGCGCAGGGCGAGCGCTATGGCGTCGGACGGCCGCGCGCTCACCTCGACACCGCTGGCGAAGACCAGCTCCGCGTAGAAGACCCCTTCCCGCAGGTCCGTGATCCGGACCTCGGTGAGCTCCTGGCCGAGGGCCTCGAGCACATCCTTGAAGAGATCATGGGTCAGCGGCCTGGCCGGAGCCATGCCCTGCTGGGCGAAGGCGATCGCGGTCGCTTCCCCAGGGCCGATCCAGATAGGGAGGTACCGGTCGCCTCCCACTTCACGCAGGAGCACGATCGGTTGGTTGGAGGGCATTTCCACCCGGACACCCACAACGTCGAGCTCGTTCACACAGCAACCCTAGGACGTGCCCGGCATGTTTGGATAGTCGGGCTCCTGCGCAGTCAGTGGAAACGCACGTTCAGGGCACTCTGCACGAGTGTCGCGTGGAGCCGGACCGACAGCTCCGCCAGCTCTCTGGCCGTGGTCTCCGCATGCGCCCTGGTCTGCGGGTTCCGGTGCCGGCGCAGGGGGGCCACCACCTGTTCGACCAGTCCCGCCTCACGCTCCGCGGCCGCTCTCACGGCCCTCAGATGCCGCGGTTCCAGACCGAATCGCCCCAGATCCGCCACCAGTCGCGCCACGGTGACGGCCTCGGCCTCGTAGCTCCCCTCCGGCGTGGGCACGATCAGGCCGTACGACTCCCAGTCGTCGAGCTGCTCCTCGGTGGCCTCGGTGGCGGCCAGGAGCTCCTGGCGCCCGATACGGGTCGCCGTCACCTGCCCCGCGTCCTGCTGCGGGCCGCCGTCCGGAAGCTCGCCCTGTTCCGCGCCAGGAGGCAGGGTGACCCTCTCACCACGGGCGAGGGCGTCCAGATGCTCACGGATGACCTTGAGCGGCAGGTAGTGGTCCCGCTGCATGCGCAGCACCTGGGCCAGCCGCTCGACGTCGGACCGGCGGAACTTCCGGTATCCGGAAGGGGTGCGCTGCGGCTCGACGAGTCCTTCCGCCTCCAGGAAGCGGATCTTGGAGATCGTGACGTCGGGGAACTCGTCACGTAGCCGCAGGAGCACCGTACCGATGCTCATGGGGCGCTCGTCCGGGGAGGCGGTGCCGTGACCGGCACCGCCTGTCGTTGTTCGCAGCATGGACCTTCCTGGTGGTCCCCCGGACAGGGTCCGGGGGACGGGTCACACGCCCCGCTGGCTCGGGTAGAAGACCAGACGGTACTTCCCGATCTGGACTTCGTCACCGTTGGTCAGCGCGACGGAATCGATGCGCTCGCGATTGACGTAGGTGCCGTTGAGACTGCCGACGTCACCCACGGTGAAACTACCGTCCGGATTCCGGTGGAACTCCACATGACGCCGCGACACGGTCACGTCGTCGAGGAAGATGTCACTCTGCGGGTGACGTCCGGCCGTCGTCAGATCGCCGTCGAGAAGGAAACGGCTGCCGGAGTTGGGGCCGCGGCGCACCACCAGGAGCGCGGAACCGGCGGGGAGGGCGTCGACGGCGGCCTGGGCCTCCGGCGACAGGGAAGGGAGGGCTGTCTGCCCCGTGACCTCCGCCTCGTACGCCTCGATGCCGGAGATCGAGATGGTGGAGGTCGTCTCCGAGGCACGCTCGGGCACTCCGCCCCTCAGCGGCGCGCCGCAGTTGGAGCAGAAACGGCTGGCCTCGGCGTTTCGGTGCCCGCACCTGGAACACACCGGCATGGACGAACCCTCCGGGGCGGGGGGAAACCCTCCACCCGTACTCGAGGTCGACGATTCCCCGAAACCTATGCGTCCGGCACCGGCGGGGTCAACGGACGACACACCGGCGCCGCCCCCCGGCCGGTCCGGCCGCTCGTCGCGGAAGAGGGGGCGCTCCGCGCCCTGCTCCTCGGCACCCTGGCCCTGACGCGGAGCACGGTGCCGGGCGGCGCTGTTGCCGTCCTCGCGTGCACTCTTTCCGAACCACTTCGCAAACAACTTCACGGGCGTTTCCCCTTGACCGAAATAGACCCGCCCGTGGGGCAGGACGAACCTCGAACGAACACACCTGCCGACCCGGACATCTTCACAACGTCCGTATCCACCCGACAGTTTCCACCACACGCCACCGATCCGATGCGCCGACCCCCCGCAACCTCGTCCCCGTGTCCTCCGAGCCCCGCACGCCGCGGCCTCACGGGGAGGACGACCGAGCGTAGTCAGGCTGCTTCGCCGGTCGCAAGGCGTCGACGACGATGTCCTCGGAGCGCGCCACTTCCGCCGTGGCCTGCTCCTTCTCGAGCGTCTGCACCACTCCGCCTGGGATGTTGAGCGCCGGCTCGAGGTCCTGCGGCCTGCCGATGACCTTGAACTCGTAGGGAGCCCTGATCGTACGGCCGTCGACCTTCAGATCTCCCGCGTCGCCGGAGAAGTAGGTGTTGGCGACCACCCGCACACCGTTGACCTCGATGGCCTCGGCGCCGGCGGCGCGCAGCTCCTGGATGGCGTCCAGGAGCATGTCGGGCTCGACCGCGCCGCCGGGGTCGCTGATGGTCAGGGTGATCCCGGGGCCGTGAGCCGCGACGGTGCCTGCGAGGACGCCCAGCTGCCGTTCCTTCTCGAGGGTCTGCTTGCGGGCCTCCTCCGCCTGGTCGGAGCTGTTCTCCAGTTCCGTGCGCTGGTCGTCGAGGCGCTGCTTCTCGTCCTCGAGGCGCTGGGTCCTGTTGTCGAGCTCGTCCAGGATGCGGACCAGGTCCTCCTGCCGGGCGCCGCGCAGGGCGCTGTTGTCACTGTTCGACCTGACCTGGATGGCCAGGCCCAGGCCGAGGACGAACAGGAGGAGGGCCACGATCAGTTGGGCCCGGCTCACCCTCGGTGGCCAGAGTCCGGCCAGCAGCCGCTGACGTCCGGAGCTCTCCTCGGGCGCCGTGCCGGGGGCCGGTACGGGAGCGGGTACCTCGGGCGGCAGTGCGCGGGGGTCCCTGCGGTGCTGGTGCTTGTCGTCGGTCATCGGCCTCATGCCCGGAAGACGTGCCGGCGGATCGCCGCGGCGTTGGAGAAGATGCGGATGCCGAGCACGACGACCACACCGGTGGAGAGCTGGGCCCCGACGCCCAGTTTGTCGCCGAGGAACACGATCAGGGCGGCCACCACGACGTTCGACAGGAACGACACGACGAAGACCTTGTCCACGAAGATCCCGTCGAGCATGGCCCGCAGTCCTCCGAAGACCGCGTCGAGCGCCGCCACCACGGCGATGGGCAGGTAGGGCTCGACCACCGCCGGCACTTCGGGCCGGACCAACAGTCCGACCACGACTCCCACGACGAGGCCCAGTACGGCGATCACGATGTGCCCTTCCCTGTGTCTGCCGCCCCACGGCCCGTCTTCGCGGTCTGGGGCACTGCTGTGCGTACGATCAGGCTCGGCGCGGCCGGCAGGCGCACCTTCTCCTGCTCGGAGATGCCGGTACGGATGTCGAAGCTCTCGTGCAGCGCCTGGAGGTACTGGCCGTCCGCGCTGTCCCGGAACGCCGCGGCGAGCTTCGGCCCGTCGCCCACCGCGAGCACCGTGTAGGGCGGTACGAGCGGCCTGTTGTCGACCAGTATGGCGTCGCCCGCGGCACGGATGGCCGACAGGGCGGTCAGCCGCTGACCGTTGATGGCCACGGCCTCGGCCCCGGACTGCCACAGACCGTTGACGACCCGCTGCAGGTCGCGGTCGCGTACCCGGCCGGTGTCGGAGAAACCTGTCGACTCCCGGGGGCCGCCGCCGCCCTGGTCGGTGTCCTTCGCGTCGTCGACGACCAACCTGACTCCCGGGCCCTGGACCGGAGTTGCCCCGGAAAGCAGCGCGACAAGGCCGCCCTGGTCACCGCCGTGGCGTTCCAGCGCCTTGCGCTGCCGCTCACCGACGTCCTTGCGTAGTTCCTCGACGTCGGCCCCGAGGGCGTCCGCGGTCGCGGTCTCGGCGTTGACCCGGTCGATGAGCTCCTCGCGCTCCTTGGCCACGACCGGCGCCGCCACCCGCGCCTCGGCGGCACCCAGGGTCACCACGAGTGCGGCCAGCACGAGGCAGGCCGCCAGACCCAGCTTCGCGGTGAGGGTGCGGGGCAGCCCGGCGGTCCCGTCGGCCCGGCGGCGTGCCGAGGCCTCGGCGTACCCCTCGTCCAGGCTGTGCTCCATCACCGTGGTCAGCAGCGACATGGACGCGTCGGGGCGTGGAGGCGGCTGAGCGCTACTCCGATCGGGGGGCGGCTGCGACATGCCGCACATCGTCGCACGTCATGCCGACTGCCGCCGAACGGCCCCACCGTGACCCGGAAGCCGGGGGGCGTGGCTTCCGGGTCACGGGGGCTCGGCTCAGTCCCCGGTGCTCTCCACGATCGCCGCCCACTCGTCCAGGAGGGCCTGAGCGGAGGCGTCGTCGGGGCCTTCGGCCCACAGGTGGGTCACGGCCTCGGCCGGGTCGGGCAGCACCATCACCCAGCGCCCGTCCGCCTCGACCACCCGGACGCCGTCGGTGGTGTCCACGCTGCGCTCCCCGGCGGCTTCCACGACCCGTCGCATGACGAGTCCCTTGACCGCCCAGGGGGTGGCGAGATCGCGGCGCAGTACGTGGGCGCGCGGGATGCGGGCGTCGATCTGGCTCAGGGTGAGCTGCGTCCGGGCGACCAGCCCGATCAGCCTCACGAAGGCCGCCGCTCCGTCGAAGACACTGCTGAACTCGGGGACGATGAATCCGCCGCGGCCGTCGCCGCCGAAGATGGTGGTGTCCTCCCGTCCGACCCGTGTCAGGTCGTCGGGCGATGTGGTCGTCCACTCCACCTGCGTGCCGTGGTAGGCCGCCACCTGCTCGGCCACGCGTGTCGTCGTCACCGGCAGGGCGACCCGGCCGCTCCGCCTCTCCGCCGCCACGAGGTCGAGCATGACCAGCAGCGCCCGGTCGTCCTCGATGATCCGCCCACGCTCGTCGACGAGCGAGAGCCGTTCACCGACCGGGTCGAACCGCACGCCGAAGGCGGCGCGGGCCGACGACACGATCTCGCCGAGGCGCACCAGTCCGGCCCGGCGGGTCTCGGCGGACTCGGTGGGCCGCGACTCGTCGAGTCCGGGGTTGATGGTCAGGGCGTCGACGCCGAGCCGTCCGAGGAGGCTGGGCAGCACGAGGCCGGCGCTGCCGTTGGACGCGTCGACGACGACCTTGAGGCCGGCGTCCGCGATGCCGGTGGTGTCGACGTTGCGCAACAGGGAGCCCGTGTACGAGTCGAAGACGCTCGACGGGAAGTGCAGGTCACCGATCTCGCCGGGGAAGGCCCTGCGGTACTCCTGGCGGGCGTAGACGCGGTCCAGTTTGCGCTGGCTCGCCTGGGAGAGGTCGGCTCCCCGCTCGTCGAAGAACATGATGTCGACCGAGTCCGGAACGCCCGGAGAGGTCCGGATCATGATGCCGCCCGCGCTGCCGCGAGCGGTCTGCTGCCGGGCCACCGGCAGCGGGACGTTCTCCAGGTCGCGGACGTCGATGGCACTGGCCTGCAGGGCCGAGATGACCGCTCTCTTCAGGGCGCGGGCGCCGCGGGAGTGGTCACGGGCGGTGGTGACCGTCGCGCCCTTCTTCAGGGTCGTCGCGTAGGCGCCGGCGAGCCGGACCGCGAGTTCGGGGGTGATCTCCACGTTCAGGATCCCGGAGACGCCCCGGGCTCCGAAGAGGTGCGCCTGTCCGCGCGACTCCCAGATCACCGAGGTGTTGACGAAGGCACCGGCTTCGATGGTCTTGAAGGGATAGACCCGGACGTTGCCCTGAATGATCGATTCTTCACCGACCAGGCATTCGTCGCCGATGACGGCGCCGTCCTCGATGCGGGCGGCCCTCATGATGTCGGTGTTCTTGCCGATCACACAGCCACGCAGGTTGCTGTGCTGACCGATGTACACGTTGTCGTGCACGACCGCGCGGTGCAGGAACGCGCCGGACTTCACGACGACGTTCGACCCCACGACGGTGTGCTCGCGAATCTCGGCACCGGCTTCGATCTTCGCGTAGTCCCCGATGTACAGCGGCCCGCGGAGTACGGCGTCGGGGTGGACCTCCGCGCCCTCTGCCACCCAGACTCCGGGCGAGATCTCGAAGCCGTCCACCTCGACGTCGACCTTGCGTTCGAGGACGTCGGCCTGGGCCTTGACATAGCTCTCGTGGGTGCCCACGTCTTCCCAGTAGCCCTCGGCGATGTAGCCGTAGATCGGCTTGCCGTCCTTCATGAGCTGCGGGAACACGTCCCCCGACCAGTCCACGGAGGTATCGGCCTGGACGTAGTCGAATACCTCGGGCTCCATGACGTAGATACCCGTGTTGACCGTGTCGGAGAAGACCTGGCCCCATGTCGGCTTCTCCAGGAAGCGCTCCACCTTGCCTTCTTCGTCGACAATCGTGATCCCGAATTCCAGGGGGTTCGGGACCCGGGTCAGACAGACCGTGACGAGGGCGCCCTTCTCCTTGTGGAAGGCGATGAGATCCGTGAGGTCGAAGTCGGTGAGGGCGTCACCGGAGATCACCAGGAAGGTGTCGTCCTTCAAAGCCTCTTCGGCGTTCTTGACGCTTCCCGCTGTACCGAGCGGCTTCTCCTCGTTGGCATAGCTGAGATCCATTCCGAGTTCTTCGCCGTCGCCGAAGTAATTCTTGACGAGGGACGCGAGGAACTGAACGGTCACGACGGTCTCATTGAGCCCATGCCGTTTGAGCAGCCGCAGCACATGCTCCATGATGGGGCGGTTGGCCACGGGGAGAAGTGGCTTGGGCATGCTCGAGGTCATGGGGCGAAGGCGGGTGCCTTCACCGCCTGCCATCACAACGGCCTTCATGTCGGAAACGTCCTCCTTGAGAGACGACGGTCTAGCCGACTTCACCCGTCGGGGCGACTGAACAGCATCCGCTGCGGACCGGCGACTCTGCACGGCACCGCATCAACGGGCTAATCGGCTACTACATCCGCCTTGACGAGTCGGCGGACTTGGACCACGTAGAGGATCCCTGCCCACCAATAGAGGGTTGTACCCCACCCAGCGAACGCCCATCCGAAAATGGCGCCCAACGAAGCAAGCCAACCACTTCCGTCGCTGAGCAGCAACAAGGGGAAGGCGTACATCAGGTTGAACGTTGCAGCTTTCCCGAGGAAGTTGACCTGCGGGGGCGGGTATCCGTGCCGGCGCAGGATTCCGACCATGACGAGGAGCATCAGTTCACGGGCGAGCAGGGCCGCGGTGAGCCAGAGGGGGAGGATCTCCCGCCAGGTGAGTCCGACGAGCGTGGAGAGGATGTAGAGGCGGTCGGCAGCGGGGTCCAGGAGCCGGCCGAGGCTGCTGATCTGGTTCCACCGGCGGGCCAGCTTGCCGTCGAGGTAGTCGCTGACACCGCTCAGCATCAGGACCAGCAGGGCCCAGCCGTCACTGTTGGGCCCACCGAACACGGGGCGGAGGATCAGCCACAGGAAGAGCGGCACACCGACGAGGCGAGCCATGCTGAGGATGTTGGGGATGGTGAGTACTCGGTCCGTCTGAACTCGAGTCTCCTGGACCTCCACCCGGGGGCCTCCTGTGAAGAATGTGCCGATGATGCCCCCCGACCTTACCCGCAGCCACCGGGGCCAGGTGCACGGGGGTAGGGCGGAGGCGGGGGCCGGCTGTCAGGGGCTTTCGGGTACCGATCGGGCCGTGAACGCAGGAAAGCCCCGTGCCAACGGCACGGGGCTTTCCCGGAAAAATTGTTCGGCGGCGTCCTACTCTCCCACAG
>NZ_MDKB01000006.1:0-145374 GCF_001715295.1 Streptomyces griseus
AGACTCTTTCGTGTCCGATTCCCGGTCGAAGCGGGCTGCTTTCCAGTTCCTCGCTTTCGCGTTTCCCTTTCCGGCGATTCCGACTCTACCAGACTCTTTTCCGTTCCGTTTCCGGTTCGAATTCGATTCCAGTGGCCTGCGGAGGGCCTTTGCCTTTCGGCTGACTCGACTTTATCAGAAGCAATTTCACCGAACCTAATCGGCTCACTGCTTGAAAGATGAAGAATCGATCGGCTCCGCGAGGATCTTGCCCTCGGCGTGAGCGAAATGAACTTTAGCCGTTCCTTGCTGGACATGTCCAGTTCGTTGGAACCGTTAAAATCTACCTCCCCACACGAACCGTGTCAACAGTTTTTTGTGGGCGTGGTGAGACTAGCAGGTCAGCGACGCCCGACGCACATCCGTCGTGGGGAGGGGGGCGGTCCGTCAGCGGCGGCCGGGTCGTCAGCTCGCGGAGGGCAGCTCCGCGCTCCGTTCGGCCGGGTCGATGTCGCCCGTCTCGCCGGCCCGGGCCGCCCGCCCGCCCAGGACGTAGACATACCCGAGGAAGGCCAGCTCGGCGACGACGCCGATGGTGATCCGGCCCCAGGTGGGAAGGCCGGACGGGGTGACGAAGCCTTCTATGACACCGGAGACGAACAGGACCAGGGCCAGACCGATGGCCATACCCAGGGCAGCGCGGCCCTCCCGTGCCAGTGCGTCCCTGCGCGTCCGTGGCCCCGGGTCGACGACCGTCCAGCCGAGGCGGAGACCGGTGCCCGCCGCGACGAAGACGGCGGTGAGTTCGAGCAGGCCGTGCGGCAGGACCAGCCCGAGGAAGGTGTCGAGGCGGCCCGCCGACGACATCAGACCGATGCCCACACCGAGGTTGAGGACGTTGACGAAGAGGATCCAGATCACCGGAACACAGAGGAAGGCGCCCAGGACCAGGCACATCGCGGCCGCCTGGGCGTTGTTCGTCCAGACCTGGGCTGCGAACGAGGCAGCGGGATGACTGGAGTAGTAGGTCTCGTACTCCCCGCCGGGCCGCGTCATGCTGCGGAGGTCGTCGGGGGCTCCGATCGCTGCCTGGACCTCCGGATGCGTGCCGATCCACCCGCCGATGACGGCTGCCAGCAGGGTGGAGAGGACGGCCGTGGGAACCCACCAGTGGCGCGAACGGTAGACAGCCGCGGGAAACCCCGCGCTCAGGAAGCGGGCCACGTCGCGCCACGAAGCACGTCGGGTGCCCGTCACCGTGGAACGGGCCCGCGCCACCAGCTGCGTGAGACGGACGGTCAACGACGGATCCGGGGCGCTGGACCGGATCAACGACAGATGCGTGGCGGTGCGCTGGTACAGGTCGACGAGTTCGTCCGCCTCTGCGCCGGTCAGACTGCGGCCGCGGTGCAGGAGGTGGTCGAGGCGGTCCCACTCGGTGCGGTGGGTGGTCACGAAGACGTCGAGATCCATGGTCGGCTGCTGCTCCAGGCCTGGGTGCGTACGGGTCCCTACTACGGCGCGCTGCCGGTCAGCTTGGCAGACTGATGGGTCCGAGGGGCAGGTAAGGCCGGCGATGGGTGGGGTGGCCATGGATGAGCTCGTGACCGGAGACGCGGTCGTACTGGGACTGCAGCCGGCCAGGCTGCCGAGCCGGGCGTTGGCGATCGCCATCGATCTCGCGGTGCTCCTGACCACGTTCGTACTCGTGTCGGTCGGGCTGGCGGTGGCGAGCGTGACGCTCGACGAGGCGGCGACCGCGGCCGTCGCGGTCGCCACGTTCCTCCTGGTGCTCGTGGGAGGGCCGATCGCGGTCGAGACGCTCAGCCACGGCCGTTCCCTGGGGAAGATGGCCTGCGGTCTGCGCGTGGTGCGGGACGACGGCGGACCGATCAGGTTCCGGCACTCGCTGGTCCGCGGGGCGATGGGGGTGGTGGAGATCCTGGGGACGTTCGGCGCCGTCGCCTGCGTCTCGTCCCTGGTGTCGGCACGCGGGCGGCGGCTCGGTGACGTGTTCGCGGGCACGGTCGTCATACGGGAACGCGTACCGGCCGGGCGGGCCGCCGCCGTGCCCCCGCCCCCGCCCTGGCTCGTGGGCCGCTTCGCGCAGCTGGACCTGTCGGCCGTCCCGGACGGCCTCTGGCTGGCGATACGGCAGTACCTGACGCGGATGCGCGAGCTCGATGCCGAAGTGGGGCGGGCGATGGCCGAGCGGCTGTCCTCGGACCTCGCCGCCGGTACGGGCACCCCGGTGCCGCAGGGGGTGCCCGCGCCGGCCTATCTCGCGGCCGTGGTGAACGAGCGGCAGGCGCGGGATGTCCGGCGCGTGGCCGCTGCCGCGGGCCGCGGCGCACCCACGCCCGGGAGCGCGGCCGCCTCCGGCGGGACGCCTCCGGTACAGCGGACCGGGGCGGTGCCCGCCGGCTTCCCTGCCGGTCCGGCCACGCTCGCCCCCGCCGCGCCGGCGACTCCGGTGGCCGGGCCGCCCGCGCACGCGCCGCGGGCCACGCGGGACAGCTCCGCCACGGCCGGGACCGGGTTCGTTCCGCCTGCCTAACGCCCTGCGTCCGACGGCGGGGACTCCAAATCCTCGAGCTCGATCCCGGGGGCGGCCAGGACCACGTCACCGGCGATGTGGACGGTGTGCCGATCGCCCGTGTCCAACGTGTCGACCTGGTACTCGTCCACGATCAGGGGGCCGTTGTCAGTGGCGTGCGCTTCACTGTTCACCAGGGCCCAGGACTGGTCGACGGTACGGGGGGCGAGCACCGGGTCGGTGAAGGTGACCAGCCGGATCCGGGTCGCGGGGGAACCGGGGGTGAGGCGCAGGAGCCGGGCCGTGGCGACGAGGAAGGCGGGGGAGGTGCCGGAGAAGGTGTGGGCGCGGACGTTGCCCTCGGTGGCGTGGACGCCGGTCGGATCGGTGCGTACCCAGGTGACCCCGTCCAGGGCGGCGCCGCGGATCTGCCAGCTCGCGGCGTGCAGTTCGAGGCGGATGGGGCGGCCGAGTTCGTCCAGGGCCAGATCGACGGAGCCGAGATGGTCTCCGGCGGGGGTGGTGGACCGGGAGACGTAGCGCCAGCCGGACGGGCCGGGGGCGCACTGGAAGTGTTCTTCGCCGAGGGGGGTGTGGTCATGGAGATCATGGAGCGAATAACGGCCGCGGGGCATGGGGTCCTTCGGGTTCCTCGCGCTGTGCGGGTGCGATAACGGGGCAGGCCCCCGGCACGGGGGTGCGGGGGCCTGCGCTCGGATCTGCCGCTGTGAGGGCGCGCCGGCCGGTGGCCGGCGGGCGGCTCAGTAGCGGTAGAGGTCGGACTTGTACGGGCCGTCCACGGGGACACCGATGTAGTCGGCCTGCTCGGGACGCAGAGTCGTGAGCTTCACGCCCAGCGCGTCCAGGTGCAGGCGGGCGACCTTCTCGTCCAGGTGCTTCGGCAGCACGTAGACGTCGGTGGGGTACGCCTCGGGCTTGGTGTACAGCTCGATCTGGGCCAGGGTCTGGTCCGCGAACGAGTTGGACATGACGAACGAGGGGTGACCGGTGGCGTTGCCGAGGTTCAGCAGGCGGCCCTCGGACAGCACGATGAGGACCTTGCCTTCAGGGAACGTCCAGGTGTGCACCTGCGGCTTGACCTCGTCCTTGACGATGCCGTCGATCTTGGCCAGGCCGGCCATGTCGATCTCGTTGTCGAAGTGGCCGATGTTCCCGACGATGGCCTGGTGCTTCATCCGGGCCATGTCACTGGCCATGATGATGTCCTTGTTGCCCGTCGTCGTGACGAAGATGTCCGCGGTCTCCACGACGTCGTCGAGGGTGGTGACCTGGTATCCGTCCATCGCGGCCTGCAGGGCGCAGATCGGGTCGATCTCCGTGATGATCACCCGGGCGCCCTGGCCGCGCAGGGACTCCGCGCAGCCCTTGCCCACGTCTCCGTAGCCGCAGACGACGGCGGTCTTGCCGCCGATCAGGACGTCGGTGGCGCGGTTGATGCCGTCGATCAGCGAGTGGCGGCAGCCGTACTTGTTGTCGAACTTCGACTTGGTGACCGCGTCGTTGACGTTGATCGCCGGGAAAAGGAGGGTGCCGTCGCGGTGCATCTCGTACAGCCGGTGCACACCGGTCGTCGTCTCCTCGGTCACACCGCGGATCTCGGACGCCAGCTGGGTCCACTTCTGCGGGGACTCACCGAGGGTCCGGTTCAGCAGGGTGAGGATGTGGGCGTACTCCTCGCTGTCCGCGGTCGACGGGTCCGGGGCGGAACCGGCCTTCTCGAACTCGACGCCCTTGTGGACGAGGAGGGTGGCGTCGCCACCGTCGTCGAGAATCATGTTCGGACCACCGGTGGGGGTGTTGGGCCAGGTCAGAGCCTGCTCCGTGCACCACCAGTACTCCTCCAGGGACTCGCCCTTCCAGGCGAAGACCGGGACTCCGGCGGGGGCCTCCGGGGTGCCGTTCGGTCCGACCGCGATAGCGGCCGCGGCGTGGTCCTGCGTGGAGAAGATGTTGCAGGACGCCCAGCGGACCTCGGCGCCCAGGGCGACGAGGGTCTCGATGAGCACGGCGGTCTGCACCGTCATGTGCAGCGAACCGGTGATGCGGGCGCCGGCCAGCGGCTGCGTGGCGGCGTACTCCTTGCGGATCGACATCAGGCCGGGCATCTCGTGCTCGGCGAGGGTGATCTCCTTGCGGCCGAAGGCGGCGAGGGAGAGGTCGGCGACCTTGAAGTCCTGGCGGTTGGCTGCCGTCGTCATAACGGGCTGCTCCTCGTGATGGGTCGAGGGTGGGCTGGCTGGCTGCGGAGCCACGGGCATACGAATGCCCGGGCGATCACAGTGCAGACCGTCGGAGGCCCTCTCTCCCTCGGCCGGCCCGCACCCGCGGGCCGATCGACCGCCATCAGCAGCGACGTCTGGTACTGAGACGAATCTACACCGAACGGCCCAGCGAGCCCCAGCCCATGCGGGCATCGGGAAGCGTCTCGGGGCCGTCCGGGGCTCATCTCCGACGGGTCAGTGGCCGGATTCCGTCGGTTCGGAAGGAGCAGAGGGAGAGGCCGCGGCGTCCGGGCCGTCCGGGGCCGGCCCGCCCGGGGCCTTACCCGGGTTGACTCCCGCGGCGGCCGCTTCCTCGCTGTAGATGTCGGGCTCGAGGTAGATGACCCGGGCGATCGGGACGGCCGCCCGGATGCGGGCCTCCGCGGCGTTGATGGCCTCTGCGACCTCGGCGGCGGACTCGTCGTGCCGTACCGCGATCTTGGCGGCGACCAGCAGTTCCTCCGGGCCGAGGTGGAGCGTCCGCATGTGGATGATGCGGGTGACGGTGTCCTCGTCGACGACGGCGGCCTTGATCTTCTCGACGTCCTCGACACCGGCCGCCTCACCGAGCAGCAGCGACTTCGTCTCGGCGGCCAGCACGACGGCGATGACGATCAGCAGGACACCGATGCAGAGGGTGCCGATCCCGTCCCACACGCCGTTGCCGGTGCCCAGGGCCAGGCCGACGCCCCCGAGGGCCAGCAGCAGACCGACGAGCGCGCCGAGGTCCTCGAGGAGGACCACCGGGAGCTCGGGAGCCTTGGCGCGGCGGACGAACTGCGTCCAGGACAGCGTGCCACGGGTCAGGTTGGACTCGGCGATGGCCGTACGGAAGGAGAAGCCCTCCGCGATGATCGCGAAGACGAGCACGCCGACCGGCCAGTACCAGGCCTCGATCTCGTGCGGGTGCTTGATCTTCTCGTAGCCCTCGTAGATGGCGAACATGCCACCGACCGAGAACAGCACGATCGAGACGAGGAAGGCGTAGATGTACCGCTCGCGCCCGTAACCGAAGGGGTGCTGGGGAGTCGCCTCGCGCTGTGCCTTCTTGCCGCCGAGCAGCAGGAGCCCCTGGTTGCCCGAGTCCGCGAGCGAGTGGACGCTCTCCGCGAGCATCGACGACGAGCCACTGAACAGGAACGCCACGAATTTGGCCACCGCGATCGCGAGGTTGGCGGCGAGTGCCGCCACGATCGCCTTGGTTCCGCCTGACGCGCTCATGGGTGCCTGGTGTCCCTTCATCGGTTGCTGCGGCACGGGCGCCGCGGTACGGCCCGACATTGTTGCAGCCGCTGGTGCGGACGGTACGTCAGACCACCACGGTCGCGCGGAACAGCGTTCCGTTACCGGACACTTCGACCGTTTCGTCCGCCGGGACGAAGACCGATTCCCCGGCCGCGAGCGTCAGCTCGCCCACCGACGGCGCGCCCGCCGTGCACAACAGGATCTGCGGGGCGGCCGCCGTCAGGTCGACGGGAGCCCCACCCGCGGGCAGGACGTAGCGCGAGAGGCGGAACTCGTCGACCGGTGTCTCGTACAGCTCCTCCCCGGAGGGCGCCGCCTCGGGCCGCAGGATGCCGGGCTCGGTCGGCTCGAAGCGGACGATGCGCAGGAGTTCGCTCACGTCCACGTGCTTGGGCGTCAGGCCGCAGCGCAGCACGTTGTCGGAGTTGGCCATGATCTCGACCCCGAGGCCACCCAGATACGCGTGGGGCACACCGGCCCCGAGGAACATCGCCTCACCGGGCTGCAGTTGTACGTAGTTGAGGAGCATGGCCGCGATGACGCCCGGGTCCCCGGGGTAGTGGTGGGCGATCTGCGCGTACGGGGCGTGGGCACCGCCGAGCCGTCCGGCGGCTTCCGCCGCCTCGCCGACCGTGCCGGCCATCTCCACCGGATCGGCCGTGAGCACCGCGGTCAGCACCTCGCGGAGCGCCGCCTCCTCCGGGCGGGCACGGAGCAGGTCGACGTACGGCTTCAGGGAGTCGACGCCGAGTGCGGCCATCAGGTCCGCGGCCTCGGCCGGCCTGCGGAAGCCGCAGAGCCCGTCGAACGGGGTGAGCGCGCAGATCAGTTCGGGCTTGTGGTTGGCGTCCTTGTACGTGCGCTGCGGCGCGTCGATCGGAACGCCCCGGCGCTCCTCGTCGGCGTATCCCTCCTGAGCCTGCGCGAGGTCGGGGTGGACCTGGAGGGAGAGCGGGGCCCCGGCCGCGAGCAGCTTGAGCAGGAAGGGGAGGCGTGGGCCGAAGGCGCGCACGGCCGCCGGGCCGAGTTCACGTTCGGGATCGGCCGCGATGACCTCGGTGAGGGCCTGTTCCGCGCCACCCGAGGGGCGGGTGAGGCGGGAGGGTGCTCCCGGGTGGGCGCCCATCCACATCTCGGCCTGCGGTTCGCCGGTGGGGGCCTTGCCGAGCAGCTCAGGAAGGGCCGTGGTGGAGCCCCAGGCGTAGGGGCGCACGGTGTTGGAGAGCCGGTCCATGGAGATTCGTCCTCGTCGGATGTGTGGGTGACGGGGCCGGAGGGTGCCCCGAACGGTGCGTGGGAGGTAGGGGGGCGGGCGGGTCGGGCACAGCAGCGGGAACGGCCGGCACCTCCCGGCCGGCCCGGAGGTGCGGCACAGGCCGAGGGGCTCGGCAGGCGCCGGGGACCCGCTCGCGTACGGCGGTGACGCCCCCGGGGGAGCCCGTCACACCCGGTTGTCCGAGGCGAGGGCGAGGTAGACGGCGGCGAAGTCGGTGATGGCGAGGAGTTCGGCGAAGGCTTCGAGCACACCGCCCTCCTCGGGTTCGATCTCGCTGATGGCCGTCTCGTGGCCGAGAGCCAGCTCCCGTGCCGCGGGCGCCGCGGTGAGCCCACCGGCCGGCCGGTCGCGGAGCAGGACGACGCGGGCCCGCATCGCTTCGGGCTCGTCCACACGGTCACGGAAGAAGTCGTCGGGATCGGCCCCCGCCGCGAACGCTCCCGCGAGCAGGGCCCCGTGGGAGGGAAGTGCCTCGGGAAGCTCCGCCACCAGTGCCGGGCGGCCGGCCAGCTCGGCCAGGACCGCGGCGAAGCGGCGCCCGGCCGGTCCGGCGGTCTCGCCCTCGGTCCAGACGAGCGGCAGGCTGTCGGCCAGTTCCGCGGCCAGGGTCTTGGCCGGGTTGCTGTACGTGGCGATGGCCGGGCCGCAGCGTTCGGCGGTGCGGTCGAGCCGGTCGGCGACCTTCTGCAGCTCCTCGGCGGACGCGTCGACCAGGCCCACCCGGTCCAGCAGGGCCAGCAGCGGTGTGAGCAGGGCCCAGAGCGTGCCGGGGCCGGCGGCCGAGGTCTCGGCGTCGTACTCCCCGTACGGAGCGGCGGCCATCGGCACGACCAGTCCGTGGACGCCGTCGACGGCCTCGCGCAGCGGCGAACGGACGGGGGCGACGGCGACGACCGTGCAGCCGCGGCGGTACGCCTGCTCGGCGAGGAGGGAGAGGCCGGGCTCCGAGCCGTCCGCCGTGGCGATGAGCAGCAGGTCCACCGGCCCTGCCCAGCCGGGCAGCGCCCAGCGCAGGGCTCCGGCGGCGGCGGCGACTCCGGTGGGGCGGACCCGGGTGACGGGCGCGGCGGCGCCCGCGAGGGCGCCGATCAGGTCGGCGACACCGCGTGCGGCGGTACCCGGCCCCGCGACGAGGACGGCGCGCGGCCGCCCCTCCGGAGCGAGGCCCCCGATGCCCGCCTCGGAGGCGTGCCGGGCGGCGGTGCGGACCCGGGCACCGGCCTCGGCCGCTCCGCGGAGCAGACCGCGCCGGTCGGCCCGGGCCAGGGCGTCCGGGGCGTCGAGCAACGACTCGTCGAGCATGGCGGTGGGCCTCCGATCACCGTGCTGATCAGGTACGGACGTACGCGCGTCCCGTCGTCACGCGGGGCGGCGGGCCTCGTCGACGAGCAGGACCGGGATGCCGTCCCGTACCGGGTAGGCCAGGCCGCAGTCCGCGCCGGTGCAGACCAGCTCGGGGTCGTCGGCTGCGGACCGGTCGTCGAGCGCGGCGTGGCAGGCCGGGCAGGCGAGGATCTCCAGGAGGCCGGCTTCGAGCGGCATGGGGTGGGTCCCTTCGAGCATGCGGTACGGATCGGCGCGGGCCGTGCGAGGTCCGCGGCGCCGGTACGGATCGGGTGCGGACCGGTCGGGGTCCGCGCGCTGGGGCGTCGTCAGCCTACCGCCGGGCCGGGAGGGATGCGGCCCGGCAGGTCCTGGCCGGCCGCGTATACGCCGGTGCGGGCAGGGCGGGGGCGGCGCGGCGGGCGGCTCCCGGGTGCCTCGAGGACCGGACGGCACCCAGGAGCCCGCGCCGGGGCGCACTCCGGAGCGCCACGCCTCCGGCCGGCACGGCTTGCGGGCCGCGGGCCGCCGATGAACCACCGACCCCCAGGAGCACCCGCCACCCGCACCACCGGAGAACCACTGCCACCGCCCCCGGGAGCACCCGCCGCGGCACCGCCCCCGTGCGAAGGACAGCCCTCAGGCGCGGACCAGGGCCAGGACCTCGTCGCGTACCGCCGTCATCGTCCTGGGGTCGCGGGCCTCGACGTTCAGACGCAGCAGCGGTTCCGTGTTCGAAGCGCGGAGGTTGAACCACCAGTCGGTGCTCGTCACCGTGAGGCCGTCGAGGTCGTCGAGGCTCACGTCGTCGCGGCTCCCGTACGCCTCCCTGATCGCCTCCAGCCGGCCCACCTGGTCGGCGACGGTGGAGTTGATCTCGCCGGAGCCCGCGTAGCGGTCGTAGCGGTCGACGAGCCCGGAAAGGGGTCCCTCCTGGCCACCGAGTGCGGCCAGGACGTGGAGGGCGGCCAGCATGCCCGTGTCGGCGTTCCAGAAGTCGCGGAAGTAGTAGTGAGCGGAGTGCTCACCGCCGAAGATCGCCCCGTGCTCGGCCATCTCCGCCTTGATGAAGGAGTGGCCGACGCGGGTACGGACGGGCTTGCCGCCGCTCTCGCGGACGACCTCGGGGACCGACCAGGAGGTGATCAGGTTGTGGATGACCGTGCCCGTGCCGCCGTTGCGCGCGAGCTCCCGCGCGGCGACCAGAGCGGTGATCGCCGAGGGCGAGACGCCCTCGCCGCGCTCGTCGACGACGAAACAGCGGTCGGCGTCGCCGTCGAAGGCGAGACCGAGGTCGGCACCCTCGGCGAGGACGCGGGCCTGGAGGTCGACGATGTTCCTGGGGTCGAGCGGGTTGGCCTCGTGGTGGGGGAAGGTGCCGTCCAGTTCGAAGTACATCGGGACGAGGTCGAGCGGGAGACCGGCGAACACGGTCGGGACGGTGTGCCCGCCCATGCCGTTGCCCGCGTCCACGACGACCTTGAGGGGGCGGATCCCGGCGAGGTCGACGAGGCCCAGCAGATGCGCCGCGTAGTCGGCGAGGGTGTCGCGCTCGGTGACCACGCCCGGGGCGGCGGCCGTCTCCGGGGCGCCGTGCTGCGACCAGTCCTCGACGAGCGTGCGGATCTCGGTCAGGCCGGTGTCCTGGCCGACGGGGGCGGCTCCGGCGCGGCACATCTTGATGCCGTTGTACTGCGCCGGGTTGTGCGAGGCGGTGAACATCGCCCCGGGGAGGTCCAGCGCCCCCGAGGCGTAGTACAGCTGGTCGGTCGAGCAGAGTCCGATGAGGGTCACGTCGGCTCCGCGTGCCGTCGCACCGCGGGCGAAGGCCGCGGCCAGACCGGGCGAGGAGGGCCGCATGTCGTGGCCGACGACGAGGGCGTCCGCGTCCGTGACCTGGACGAAAGCGGCGCCGAACAGTTCGGCGAGCGGCTCGTCCCACTGGTCGGGCACCACTCCGCGCACGTCGTACGCCTTCACGAGCTGCGACAGGTCAGCAACCACGGCCGGTCCTCCTGGGGTCTTTACGGACCGCCCAAACTACCCGTCGGCCCTGCGGCATCCGCCGGGGGAGCATCCGGCGCCGTGCCCCGGACGACGGGTCGGTGGTGCGCCCGCGCGGGAACGGCGGAGGGGATCCCGGTCTCGGCGGCCGGGTGGGAGACAGCGGTGGCCCCGGCGGGTGTCAGGGTTCCGGAGAGCGCAGCACCCGGAGATGGCCACGGCGCGCGACCTCCACCGGGTCGGCCGCACGGGGCCCCCGCCCACCCGCCTGAGGCGCGCGGTCGTGAGGCCGGGCCGCTTCCCGTACGGCGTTGGCGAGGGCCTCCAGGTCGTCACCGCTGGGATGCGTGGGCCCGGAGGGGTCGGTGAGCCGGACGACCTCCCAGCCCCGGGGCGCCGTGAGCCGCTCACCGTGCTCGGCACAGAGGTCGTAGCAATGGGGCTCGGCATAGGTGGCGAGCGGGCCGAGGACCGCGGTCGAGTCGGCATAGACGTACGTCAGTGTCGCGACGGCGGGACGGCCGCACGCGGTTCGCGAACAGCGACGTACAGGGCTCACGATGTTGGACGGTACCGCACTCTTGAGCGGGCTGCGACGACTCTCCCCCAGGTTGCCTGAACGTGTCGCCCGGTGACGCACAGCCCGAATCGTTTCTGCACGGCCGCCCCGACCTGCGTGGCAGCCGGTCCGCGCGGAGGTGGAACGCGTCCGTGCCTACCGCCGGGGGAACATGAGCGGGCGTTCGGCGAGGAGTCGGCGATCGGACGAGAGTCCGGATCCGGACTCTTCGCTGGCCGGAATGTTCAGATGTGGACACGGGAACGGCACCCGGAGCAGCCGTGATCCGCAGGACCGTAGGAGAGTTACGCTGCGTCGGTGATGGACAGTCCCGTACCTTCCCACCCGTCCGAGCCACGCCCCCGCCGCCGCGACCGTCACGGCCGCGGCATGCGCGGACCGGTCGCCCCGCCCCAGGTGCCGCTGTCCGTCAGCAGGGCGGAGAGCTTCCGCGACCTGGTCCAGGATTCCGTGGAGCGGCTGGAGCGGCGCTGGCCCCAGCTGACGGACGTCGACTTCCTGGTGCTGGACGTGCCGGGGTCGCTGGAGGAGACGGTACCGCTCGGCCGTGCGGTGTCCGCCGTGAAGGGGCGGCCCGCGCAGATCGTCGTCTACCGGCGCCCCGTCGAGATCCGCGCGAAGGGCCGCGACGAGCGCGCCCTGCTCGTGCACGAGGTCGTGGTGGAGCAGGTCGCCGAGCTGCTCGGCCTCTCCCCCGAGTCGGTCGACCCGCGGTACGGGCAGGACTGACCCCCCGCCCGCTGCGGGCGAGGGGTCAGCCACCGGGACCGGCCCGGCCGCAGGCCGCGACCGCCCGCGGACCCTGAGCGCCGTCCCGCACCTGTCCGGAGCGCCCGGGACGCCTCAGCGGTCGAGGACCGACAGATCCTGCTCCGCGGCGGGTACCGCGACCGTGCCCCTGTCGTCCGGCATCGTCTGCACCGTGAACATGTCGATGCCGTTCTCCGGGACGGTGAGCGTGCGGGCCGCGTGGACGGGACCGCCCGACTCCGGCTCCACGGTCAGCGCGTAGGCGCCCTTGAGCCCGGACGGGGCCTCGGGGACGACTTCGAGGGTCGTCCCGCCCTTGACCGTGTACGACGTGACGGTGCTCTCCCCGCCCTCGCTGCCCGCGGACGCCGTCACCTTGACCTTCGCCGTCGCACCCGGCGCGGTCAGGGACAGCACCGAACCCTTCGCCCGGTTGTCGGCGACGCTCGCCCGCGGGCCCACGGGCCCGGTCGCCGGAATGTACGCGATCTCCTGCTTCGCACCGGTGCCGCGCACCACGCGCAGCGCGGCGACGATCGGTGTGCCGCTGCCGGTCTCGGGGGTCAGCCGGAGCGAGCCGGGCTCCTTCCGGGTGACGTCCTTGAGGTCGACGCTCGCGGTCATCTGCGACTTGATGTGCAGGGTGTCGTTGCCGGCCGGTGAGAACGTCGCGTTCTTGCCAAGGAGTTGGACCTTCACATCGGCGTCGGCCTCACCCGGCGCGAAGGCCACCAGGCGTACGGAGGTGGCGTCGGCGGGGATGCCGGGCAGGACCAGGGCGCCCGCCGGATCGGCGGAGGCGGCCAGCCAGTCACTGCCCGCCTTCTCGTCGCCGACCCTGACGACCGCGCCGACGCGGCCGGCCCGGGTGGTCACGTGGACCGTCACGTCGTCCACGGCCTCGGTGGTGAGCGTGGAGACGAGCAGCGGGACGCTCCCCCCGGGCGGGACCGTGATGCCTTCGGCGGCATCGGACTTGAGAGGGCCCTCGGGTCCGTACAGCTCGATGTCGGCCACGGCGGCGGTGTCGTCCGGGTTGGTCAGGTGGACGTAGTCCTGGCGGCCCTCCGACGTGCTCGCGCCCGGGAACCAGAAGTCCGTGTCCGGGGCGGTGCAGCTGACGCCGAGGAGACCGCGTGCGTCGCCCGCCGAGGTCATGGTCGTCTGCTGGGCGGTCCAGCCCGGGGCCAGCCGGCCGGTGGCCGTGCCGATCAGGGCGGGGGCGTCGGACGCGGAGGTCTCGGCGGTGACCGGCTTGCCGGACTCCTCCAGGGCTACGACGGGCTTGCCCGCCTCCTTCTTCGCCTTCTCGGAGTCCTTCTCCTCGTCCTTGTCCGCCGGCTTCTCCTCCTCGTCCGCCGGCGGCGGCACCGACCGGGTCAGCGCGGCCGTGCCGGCCTCCCCGCCGCCCTCCCCCGCGGGGGTGAACGACGTGTACGTGGTGTCCGCCAGCTCCGAACTGCTGGGAGCCGGGCAGAGCAGGCTGGAGCGCTCCACGGGCAGCCGGGCTGCGGCCTTCGCCTCCGGTGCGCCCGTGTCGCCGGGCGCGTTGAGCGCGGCGAACCCGGTGACGGCGGCGAGGGCGACGGCTCCCGCGATGAGGGACAGGGGGGTGGACTTCACTCGGACTCGCCTCGCGATGCGTTGCCGTGCGGCCAGGGGCCCTGGCCCGGGGCTTGGTTCTCGTCGTGCCCGTCGTACGGGGCGGTGTTCTGCTGCCCGTCGTACGGGGCGCCCTCGCCGCCCGTTCCCGGGGCGTAGGGCTGCTGCTGGGCGTAGCCGTACGGATCGTAGGCGCCTTGCTGCTGGTAGGCGTCCTGCTGGTACGGATCCTGGGGGTACGCCCCCTGCTGGTACTGATCGGTCCGGTAGTAGGGCTCGGCCTGGTACTGGCCGGCTTCCTGGGCGGCCTGGTACGGGTCGTAGCCGGCGCCCTGGTACTGCTGGGCCTCCCACCCGCCGTCCCCGTAGCCGGTCTGCCCGGCCGCCGCGTACACGTCGGTACCGTCCTGGCCGGCCGCGTCCGGCCCCGCGGGGTACGGATCGCTGCTCTGCTGCGCCGGGATGTAGCCCTCCTGGGCCGGCTCGGCCGCGTCCGGGGCGGTCTCGCCCCGCGGGTCCTGCGACGCCCCGTACGCGACGGCCGCCCCATCGGTCTCGCCGCGTGGACCGGACTCGCCGGCCTCACCGTTCTCCCCGGCCGTGGCGGCCTCCGCCTGGGCGGCGGCCCGCAGCCTGCGCGCCCGGCGTCCCTCGCCCGCGACCGGTTCGGCCGCGACGGCCTCGGTCTCCTCCGGCAGGTCGTCGTCGATCTCCCGGCGACGGCCCGGCAGGGCCAGGACCACCAGCACGACGCCGAGCGCGACCTGGGCCCAGACCCAGGCGGTGTGCGTGAGCGGGGTCTCGTAGGTGAGGTCCAGCCTGCCGCCCTCGGCGGGGAGCGCGAAGCCCTGCGCCCAGCCGTCCAGCGTCCTGGGCTCGAGCGTCCGGCCGTCCAGCGTGGCCTGCCAGCCCGGATCGGCGCCGTCGGCGATCCGCAGCACCCGGCCGGCCTCGCCTGCGGGGATCTCGGAGTGCGCCTCGACGGGCTGCGAACCGACGGTCACCGGCTCTGCGCCCTCACCGGCAGGCACGATCATGACGCGGGAGACCTGACGGTCGACCCGCCACAGGGCGCTGCCGTCCAGCTGGCTGAGCCGGCTCAGGCCCGGGGTCGCGTCCAGCACCCGGTTCATCTCCCGGGGCGCCCCGTCGCGTACGAGGACGTACCGGATCGCGAAGCCGCTGAGCTGGCTGCCCTGGTCCGCGCCGGAACCCGCGACGAGGTTGGCGACGACCTTGTCCAGGTGGGCGTTGCCGCCGCCCGCCTCGGTGAGCTCGGCGTCACCGAGCCGGGCGCCCGAGCCCCGGACCAGGCTGTACGAGACGGCCGCGGGCGACGAGCCCGCGAGGACCAAGGTCCGCGGCTGGTCCCGGGTGGTGCTCTCCTCCGCGACGAAGGCGGGCACCTGGACCGGGTCGCGGCGCTCCAGCGGACCGGCGGCACCGCCGATCATCCAGCCCGCCGCGGCCAGTACGGGAGCGATACCGGCGGCCAGCGCGATCAGTGCGGCGACCGGCTGGCGCCAGCCGAAGCTGAGCTCCGCGACCCGCACCCGGGCACCGTCGGCGCCGACGAGCGCGGCGGCGATCAGCGCGCTGCCGTAGACGAGGGTCGCGGGACCCGCCCAGGTGGACCCGTTGGAGAGCCCCGCGAAGAACAGACCGACGAGCGCGGTGGCCCAGGCGGCACGGACGGCGAACTGCCGCTCACCGCGCAGGAGCGCGGCCAGCGCGGCCAGGACCACACCCAGGAGCAGGACACCGCCGACGGCCTTGGGCCCACCGGGGCTGATGCCGAGCAGGTCCACGGCGGTCGCCGTTCCCGCGCCCAGGTCCCGTCCGGCTTCCCTCAGGAAGCCGGACGGGCCGGTCAGCAGCGACAGCGACCAGGGCGCGAGGACCAGCAGCGGCGTTCCCACCGTGGCCAGGAAGCGCAGCGCGTACGCGGTGATGTCACCGCGGCGCAGGACCAGGACCCCGAGCCCGAGGACGACCGCGAGCGGCCAGACGACCGGTGTGAAGGCCATGGAGACGGTGAGCAGCAGGGTGTACGCCCAGGTGGCGCGCCAGCTGCCGCGGGTGGTGCCGTCGCCGCGCATCCCGTGCGCCGCGACGGCGGCGCGGGCGATCAGGGGCAGCAGCACGGCCAGCACGGCGGTGCCGATGCGGCCTGTGGCCAGCGCCCCCGTCGCGGCGGGCAGGAAGGCGTAGGCGACGCTCGCCCAGGCTCGCAGCAGCCGGGATTCCAGCAGCGGCCGGGAGGCGAAGTACGCGGTGAGCCCGGCGAGCGGGACGGAGCAGACCAGCAGCACGGTGAGCGCGAAGCCCGTGGAGCCGAGGAACAGGGCCGACAGGGCGGCGACCATCGCGAGGTAGGGCGGAGCGGTCTGGGTGCCACCGGTGCCGACCGTGTGCCAGGCGTCCGCGTACCGCCCCCAGAGGTCGGAGACGTCCGCCGGGGCCGGCAGCAGTGCGCCGCCCGCGAGGGCACCGCCGCTGAGGAGGCCGCGGCAGGCGACCAGGGAGACCAGGAGGAGGAGCGCGAAGAGCACGGGGCCGGGCTTGCGCACGATGCGCTTGACCCGGGCGAACTGCTCGATCTCCAGGAAGTCGGCGTCGTCGCCGCCGGGTCCGGATTCCACGGCTCCGTGCCGTGAACCGCCGGAGTCGGAGTCGGTGCGGCTGCCGAAGTTGCCCGCGACCTGTTCGACGGTGGCCCGGACGGTCGCGCCGGGCGGCGGGAAGAGGGACCGCAGCTCGGCGGCGTCCACCCCGCCCTTGCCGCGTGCGCGGCGCGCGGCGAGGATCCGCCCGGGGCGCAGCAGGGTGCCGAAGAGCCCGGCGACCTCGTCGAGCGCTTGCCCGGGTGCCTTGCCGACGAGGTAGGCGAGCGTGCGGAGCAGGGTGCCGAGGACGATGCGGAGCAACGCCCAGGGCAGCTGCCTGCCCCGTGCGTTGGCGAGCATCGCGTAGACGGCGCCGGCCTTGTCGACGCGGTGCGGACTGGCGACGGAGCGTCCGGCGCAGTCGATGGGGCGGCGTTCCCTGGCGGAGGCCTCGGCGTGCCGCAGAACCGCGTCGGGCGCCACGAGCACGCGGTGGCCGGCCATGTGGGCCCGCCAGCAGAGATCCACGTCGTCACGCATGAGCGGCAGCCTGCGGTCGAAGCCGCCGAGTTCCTCCCAGACGTCGCGGCGCACGAGCATGCCGGCGGAGGAGACGGAGAGCACGGTGCGTACCTGGTCGTGCTGTCCCTGGTCCTGCTCGCGCCGGTCGAGTCCGGTCCAGCGGCGTCCGCTGTTGGCGATGGAGACGCCGACCTCGAGGAGCTGCTTGCGGTCGTACCAGCCACGCAGTTTGGGTCCGACGATCGCGGCGTGCTTGTCGGTGTCGACGACGCGGAGCATCTCGGCGAGCGCGTCCGGCTCGGGCGCGCTGTCGTCGTGGAGCAGCCAGAGCCACTGGACGGGCTCACCGTGCGGGAGGTCCGGCAGGTCGTAGGCGTCGTCGCGCCAGCTCCTGCTGACCGGGTCCCAGCCGCTGGGGCGCTTGAGGTACGGCAGGTCGTCGGGGGTGAGGACGCCGGCCGTGCGGGTCGCCTCGTCGACGGCGGTGCCGAAGCTCGTACGGCGTGCGAGGTGCAGGACGCGCTCACCGCCGAGCGCCTCCGAGACCAGGCGCGCGGAGTCGTCGGCGCTTCCCGTGTCGGCGGCGACGACGTTCTGTACGGGGCGTTCCTGCCCGAGCAGCCCGGTCAGCACGTCGGGCAGCCAGCGTGCGCCGTCGTGGGAGACGAGCACGGCGGTGACGACGTGCCGGGGGAACTCTGGGGCGGCGGCGGCCGGATTCGGCGCCGCCGGGTGGCTGTGCACGGACATCGAGGTACGGGCCCTCCGGCCGGGTCCGGAGGGGCGTCCCCCCGGGGGCTGCATCGGTGTACACGCGCGCCCCGGCGGGGCGTTGGCGCGTCTCTCGGACGGGGCCCCACACTAACGGTACGAATGTGCGCCCCGCGCCGAGCGGTTGACCGGCGGGGAGGGAAGGCGCCCGGGCGGCCGGGCGCGTGGTGCGTCAGATGGCGGCCTTCTTCAGGCGCCGCCGCTCACGCTCGGACAGACCGCCCCAGATACCGAAGCGTTCGTCGTTGTTGAGGGCGTACTCGAGGCACTCGGAACGGACCTCGCAGGCGAGACAGACCTTCTTGGCCTCGCGGGTCGACCCGCCCTTCTCGGGAAAGAAGGACTCGGGGTCGGTCTGGGCGCACAGCGCGCGCTCCTGCCAGCCGAGTTCTTCGTCCGCGTCCTCGACCAGCAGTTGCTGGAACAGCTCGGTCATCTGCGCCCCTCGTCTGTCTCTTGCGTCCCCGTGATGCGGCCGTTACGTGAGGCCGGAACAACACGAGTGAAATTACAAGTGTGTATCTCTGAGCCAGTCAAGCGAAGATCTGCTATTGGCCTCGGTATTCACCCTGCGGAACCAAGCGTATGCGGAAAGTGTGCAAATCACCAAAAACCTGACATCTGCCGCCGGTCCCCTCGGATGCGGCCTCTCACCGTGCGAGACGACCCGCGTCACCTCGGTGTTTCGATTCGATCACCGAAGCGACCAAGATCACATTCGGGTCACGGCCGTCCTGCCTCGTTGGGAAAGCCGGTTGTTGCGCCACCTTGCCTCCCCTGGCCCGCTGAAACCTTTCTTCTTGCTCGCCGACCGGATGAGGTGAAAGAGTGCCGCTCCGGCGGGCATCGGGTTGACAGGACACCCGCCCAACCGGTCTCCTAGGCCGTATGCCAGCGACCGCAGCGATGTACCCGGCCCACGTCCGTGGGTTCCGTACGGCTGTCCAGGCCCGCTGTTGCTGTTCGAGCTGTCACAGCTGTTGAGCCCGGCGCTCCAGCTCTGATCCGACCCGGTTCTCCCTGCGACCCGGCTCCTCGCCGAGCCCTCCGGTCCCCGCGACACCCACGGTCCCGCCCGCCACCCGCGTCCACGCGGCACGGCAGGCACCCGCGACGCCTCCCCCGCACGCGCCTCCCCACGCCGAGGAACCCCCGCACCCATGAACAGCGACAGCGATCTCCAGATCGCCGGCGACATCCTCGAGGTCCAGCACCTCCTGCAGCCGCCGCGCCGCCACCCGTCCACCGTGGCCGAGTTCGCCGGACTCGCCCGCACCATCGCGGCCGACCGCGCCCGCTGGGCCCCACTCGTCCGGTACGACGCCACCACCCGCTGGTACCACCGGCTGAAATCGGTCCCCCCGGCCCCCGGTGCCGACCCGGCAGAGGCGACCCCGCTCGGCTACGAGGTGTGGCTGCTCAGCTGGGTCCCCGGTCAGGGCACCGGACTCCACGACCACGGCCCGTCCTCCGGAGTACTGACGGTCCTGGAGGGCGAGTTGACGGAACACACCGAGCGCGGGACACGCGCGCTCCACTCCGGCTCGCAGCGCGTCTTCGCCCCCGGCTACGCCCACGACATCGTCAACAGCTCCCTCGAACCGGCCGTCAGCCTCCACATCTACCACCCGGGCCTCACCGACATGCCCATGCACACGGCCCGCTGCGCCCAGCACACCCTGACCGCCCGACAGCCCCACCCGTCACCCACCACCACCCCGACAACGCCAGGCTTCGCCTGACAGCCCCACCCGTCACCCACCACCACCCCGACAACGCCAGGCTTCGCCTGACAGACTGTCTGTATGCGCATTGTGGTTCTGGCCGGCGGTATCGGTGGTGCTCGTTTTCTGCGTGGCCTCAAGCAGGCCGCCCCGGACGCGGACATCACCGTCATCGGCAACACCGGTGACGACATTCATCTGTTCGGGCTGAAGGTCTGCCCCGACCTGGACACCGTGATGTACACCCTCGGCGGTGGCATCAACGAGGAGCAGGGCTGGGGGCGCACCGACGAGAGCTTCCACGTCAAGGACGAACTCGCGGCGTACGGCGTGGGGCCCGACTGGTTCGGGCTCGGCGACCGTGACTTCGCGACCCACATCGTCCGTACGCAGATGCTCGCCGCGGGCTACCCGCTGAGCGCCGTCACCGAGGCGCTTTGCGCCAGGTGGAAGCCGGGCGTCAGGCTCCTCCCCATGTCCGACGACCGCGTGGAGACCCATGTGGCGGTCGATGTCGACGGCGAGCGCAAGGCCATCCACTTCCAGGAGTACTGGGTGAAGCTGCGCGCCTCCGTCCCGGCGCACGCCGTCGTCCCCGTCGGCGCGGAGCAGGCCGAGCCCGCCCCCGGCGTCCTCGACGCCATCGCCGGATCCGACGTCATCGTCTTCCCGCCGTCCAACCCGGTCGTGTCCGTCGGGACCATCCTCGCCGTACCCGGCGTCCGGGAAGCCATCGCCGACGCCGGGGTGCCCGTCGTCGGGCTCTCCCCCATCGTCGGGAACGCCCCCGTGCGCGGCATGGCCGACAAGGTGCTGGCCGCGGTCGGCGTCGAGGCGACGGCCTCGGCCGTCGCCCGGCATTACGGGTCCGGGCTGCTGGACGGCTGGCTCGTCGACACCGTGGACGCCGGAGCCGTCGACGAGGTGGAGGCCGCCGGCATCCGCTGCCGTGCCGTTCCGCTGATGATGACGGACGTGGACGCCACCGCCGAGATGGCACGGCAGGCCCTCGCCCTGGCCGAGGAGGTCCGGGCATGAGCGACGGAACACCCTCGTACCGCGTGTGGGCCCTGCCGGGGATGCCCGAGGTCCGGGAGGGCGACGACCTGGCCAAACTCATCGCCGCCACCGAACCCGGCCTCGTCGACGGGGACGTCCTGCTGGTCACCTCGAAGATCGTCTCCAAGGCGGAGGGCCGGATCGTCGAGGCCACCGACCGTGAGGCCGCGATCGACGCCGAGACCGTCCGGGTGGTCGCCCGGCGCGGGGCACTGCGGATCGTGGAGAACCGGCAGGGGCTCGTCATGGCCGCCGCGGGCGTCGACGCGTCGAACACCCCGGCCGGGACGGTACTGCTGCTCCCCGAGGACCCGGACGCCTCGGCCCGGTCGATCCGGGACGGGCTCCGGGACGCGCTCGGCGTCGAGGTCGGGGTCGTCGTCACCGACACCTTCGGGCGCCCGTGGCGCAACGGGCTGACCGACGTGGCCATCGGTGCCGCAGGAGTCCGGGTACTGGACGACCTGCGGGGCGGCACGGACACGTACGGCAATCCGCTGAGCGCCACCGTCGTCGCCACGGCCGACGAACTGGCCTCGGCCGGTGACCTGGTGAAGGGCAAGGCGGCCGGCCTGCCGGTCGCCGTGGTGCGCGGACTCGCCCACGTGGTGGCCGGCCCCGGCCCCGAGGACGGCCCGGAGGACGGCGCCAGGGCGATGGTGCGGGTCGCGGCCGACGACATGTTCCGGCTGGGGACCTCCGAGGCGGTCCGTGAGGCGCTGCACCTGCGCCGTACCGTGCGGGAGTTCACGGACGAACCGGTGGATCCCGGCGCCGTCCGGCGGGCGGTCGCGGCCGCGGTGACGGCCCCGGCACCGCACCACACGACGCCATGGCGGTTCGTCCTGCTGGAGTCCGCACGGTCGCGTACCCGGCTCCTCGACGCCATGCGGGACGCGTGGATCGCGGACCTGCGCCGCGACGGCCGGAGCGAGGAGTCGATCGCCAGGCGGGTGCGTCGCGGCGACGTCCTGCGCAACGCCCCGTACCTCGCGGTGCCCTGCCTGGTGATGGACGGCTCGCACACCTACGGGGACGAGCGCCGGGACACCGCGGAGCGCGAGATGTTCGTGGTCGCCGCGGGCGCCGGCGTACAGAACTTCCTGGTCGCACTCGCGGGTGAGCGGCTCGGGTCGGCATGGGTGTCCTCGACGATGTTCTGCCGGGACGTGGTGCGTGAGGTGCTCGACCTGCCGGCCGGCTGGGACCCGCTGGGCGCGGTGGCCGTGGGCCACGCGAAGACGGCTCCGCCGGCCCGGGGTGCCCGGGACGCGGGGGCGTTCATCACCGTCCGGTAGGCAGGACGTACGGGCCCCGCCGCCACGCCGGGACGGGTGCGGAAACCCCGCCTGCCCGGAGGGGCGGACGGGGCTGCTCCGGAAGGAGGCCCCGCGGGCTCCCGTCCCGGTGGATCCGCCGCGCGCGCCGGACCGCGGTGTGTCGCACGGCGGGGGTTTCTCCGCGTGCTGGACCGGTAGGGCTTTCCGACGGCGCGGCGAGGGGTCGTGGCCGTCGCCGCGCGCCCGCCGGGAGCCGCGGGAGGGCCGTCAGAGACGGGCGATGTCCCGCGGCGTCATGCGGGGGGCCCGGCGGGGCGGGATCCGGCCGGAGAGAAGGATCAGGCGAGTCGCGCGGTGGCGCTGGCCCGCGTACGGCTCCAGCAGGGCCAGCATGGCCTCGTCGTCGGCGTTCCGGTCGCCCGCCAGGGCGTGGCCGACGATCCCCGGCAGGTGGAGGTCCCCGACCGTGACCGCGTCGGCCGCGCCGTTCGAGCGCTGCAGGGTCTCCGCCGCGGTCCAGGGCCCGATGCCCGGGATCAGCTGCAGCCGTGCCATGGCCTCCGGGAGCTCCATCGACGCCGCCTCCTCCATACGGCGGGCGACCCGCACCGCGCGCAGGATCGTCGCCGACCGCTTGGAGTCCACGCCCGCGCGGTGCCACTCCCAGGACGGGATCGTCGCCCAGGTGCGCGCGTCCGGCATGACGTACAGCCCGTACGTGCCGAAGGCCGGGTCCGCCGGGCCGGGGGCCGGGGTGCCGTAGGTGCGGACGAGCAGGCGCCAGGCGCGGTAGGCCTCGTCGGTGGTGACCTTCTGTTCCAGGATCGAGGGGATCAGCGACTCCATCACCAGCCCGGTGCGCAGCAGGCGCAGGCCGGGCCGCCGGTGGTGGGTCACGGCGAGCAGCCGGTGGCACGGGCGGAAGGCGTCGGGCGCATCGCCCTCGCCGAGCAGCGCGGGCAGTCCGTCGAGGAGCCACTGCGCCCCGGGGCCCCAGGCCGCCGCCGAGATCCGGCCGTCCGGGGCCGCCGAGACGCGGAGGGTTCCGGGGCCTGCCGGGGTGCGGGTGGCCCGCCAGAACGAGCCGTCGGACAGCGCCCGGTAGGCGGGGTCGGCGGGGCCCCGCCGCAGCGGTCCGAGGACCAGTCGCACGTCCAGCGGCCACGGGGGCGTCCACGTCCGGGTCAGCTGCGGGACGGACGCGGCCGTGGCCGCGGCCGCCGGCTGCCGGCGGGGTACGGCGGTGGTACGGGCTGCGAAGCGTCCTGCCACGGTCCTCGGTCCTCGGTCGTCGGGGGTGCCTGGGGCTGTCCCGCCGCTCCCGGTGGATCGGCGGGCGGCGTCGGACGCGGTGCGTCGTACGGCGGAGGATCGTCCGCACACCGGATGCACGGGGACGAGCCGGCAGCGCGGCGACGTGCCGTGGGCCGCGTGTCGGAAGTCCCCCCGCCCGGAGGCGTCCGGCCCGCGCACTCGCCGCGCTGCCGGATCGTCCCGGTCCATCCGGTATCGGGGCGACCCTCCGCCGTACGATCGCAGGCACCGGACGCGCCGGGATCTGCCCTCCGGGCGGACGACGCCACTTCCGGAACACAGCCCGGCCCGTCGTCGCGCGCCTGCGGGAACGAACGGGACAGCCTGTGTCGAGGGTACGGCCGGCGGGAACCGCTCACCGGCCGCGGGGGACCCCGGCGAAGGGCCGGTCCGCCGTCCGGACGGGACACGGGCCGGGGCCGCTCACTGGTCGGACGAGAAGCGGACCGAGGCGTCCGGGAGGACCGCGCCGCACCAGACGCGTACGCCGTCCCGCAGTTCGTTGTCCGCGCCGACCTGCGCGCCGTCCCCGATCACGGCGCCCGCGAGGACCGTGCGGCTGCCGATCCGGGCACCGGACCCGATCAGTGAGTCGCTGATCACAGCGCCGGGTTCGACGACGGCTCCGGCCAGCACGGTGGAGCCCGTGATCCTGGCGCCCTCGCCGACGACGGCGCCCTCGCCGACGACCGTACCGCCGGTGAGCTTGGCGTCGACCGCCACGGAGGCGGTGGGCAGGACGAGCCGGTCGCCGCAGCGGCCGGGCACCGCGGGGGAGGGTGCGCGCCCCAGGACCAGGTCGGCCGAGCCGCGTACGAACGCCTGCGGGGTGCCGAGGTCGAGCCAGTACGTGGAGTCGACCATGCCCTGGAGGTGGGCTCCGGAGGCGAGGAGTCCGGGGAACGTCTCACGCTCCACCGAGACGGGCCGGCCGGCCGGGATGGTGTCGATGACGGACCGGCGGAAGATGTACGCCCCCGCGTTGATCTGGTCGGTGACTATCTCCTCGGGCGTCTGCGGCTTCTCCAGGAAGGCCGTCACCCTGCCCGTCGCGTCCGTCGGCACGAGGCCGAAGGCGCGCGGGTCCTCCACCCTGGTGAGGTGGAGGGAGACGTCCGCCCCGGAGGTGGCGTGCGACGCGACCAGGGCCCGGATGTCGAGGCCGGTGAGGATGTCCCCGTTGAAGATGAGTACGGGGTCGTCCGGGCCCGAGGTCAGCCGCTCCGCCACGTTGCGGATGGCTCCGCCCGTACCGAGCGGTTCGTGCTCGGTGACGTACTCGATGGAGAGGCCGAGCGACGAACCGTCACCGAAGTGCGGTTCGAACACCTCCGCCAGGTAGGAGGTCGCGAGCACGATGTGCTCCACCCCCGCCGCCCTGGCGCGCGCCAGTTGGTGCGTGAGGAACGGGACGCCCGCCGCCGGCACCATCGGCTTCGGGGTGTGCACCGTGAGCGGACGCAGCCGGGTGCCTTTGCCCCCGACCAGGAGGATCGCTTCTCTTGCCTCTGTCACAGCACCGTCTCTGCTTCCTGCTGGGGCCGGGCCTCGTATCGGCTGGCCAGTGTATGCAGACCGGTCGGAGCTTTCCCGGTCAGCGGCCCTGCAGGGCGGCCGAAGCGGTCCGGGCCGTGCCGAGCTTCTTGTAGAGACGGCTTCCGGGGCATTCGGTTGCGAAACCGTCGCGATGGCCGGCGATGACGTTGAGCTTGGCCTTCGCGCCCTTCTTGTACTTGCCGCTGCCGCCGGAGACGAGCGTGACCTTGCCCTTGGGGTTGCGGCCGAACAGTCCGAGCTTCCAGGCGGTGAGCTTGGCGATGGCGTTCACCGCGGCGGCGGGTGGGTTCTTCGAGCTGTACGTGCCGAGTACCGCGATGCCCATGCTGTTGGTGTTGAACCCGAGGGTGTGCGCCCCGAGGACCGCCTTCGTCACCCCTCCGGCTCGCCCTTCGTAGATGTTCCCGCACTTGTCGACGGCGAAGTTGTAGCCGAAGTCCCGCCAGCCGCTGCTCTTGACGTGGTAGCGGTAGATGCTGCGCAGGACCGAGGGCGCCTGGGAGCAGGTGTAGTTGTTGCCGGTGGCACTGTGGTGGACGAAGGCGGCCTTGACCGTGCTCGTGTAGGCGAAGGCGCGTTCGCGCAGGCTCTCGTCGGCGCCCCAGCCCTTGCGGGTGACGATGCGGGGGCGGGGGCCGACGAACGGTTTGGCACCCGCCGCGACGACGGCCTGCTCCTCGGACTCGGCCTTGCTCAGGGCAGGGATCTCGGCGGCGCCGAGCGGGGCGAGGTCCGCGTTGACCGCGGAGCTCTCGGCCGCGGCCACCGTGAGGCCCGCGGACTCGGGGAGCGAGCCCTGCTGCGGGGCGACGGCGGGTGTGGCGGCTGAGCCGGAGGGGGTCGCCACGGCCGTCGTGGCGCCGGCGGCCGGCGGCTGCTGCGGGTCGTCACCGGGGTCGACGAGCTCCACCCGCAGGCCTGCGGGGAGCGCCGCGGTGTCGCCCGCTCCGGTGCGCGGCCCGCCGGTCTCGCCGTGCACGCGTACCTCGACACCGTCCGATTCCCCGACCCAGAGCGGGGCGGTGGAGCCGCGGACCGTGCCCGACTCGCGTTCGGGACTGCCTGCGTCGGCGGCGTGGTCGGCGTTGTGCGTCTCCAGGTCCTGCCAGCCGGACCACCGGCCGGTATCCGCATCCCGGGTGCGGACCTGGACGGTGCCGTGCAGTTCGGTGTCGGCGTCGTCCCAGACCACGCCGACGAGGGAGAAGCGGTGGGCGTCGAGCCGCCGCAGCCCCTGCCCGGCGGGTGACGAGGGTGACGCGGAGCCGGTGGGCTCACCGGCGGCCCGGGAGGCGGCGCCGGTGAGCGGTCGCAGGGGCAGGGACTGCGTCGAGCCCAGGGGCTCGGCGGCGGTGGCCGCGGGCGCGTGGGCGACCGGGGCGGAAGCGGGGACGGCCGGCGCGGGCGCGGCGAGCGGGAGGGTGAGTGCCGCCGCGCAGGTGACGCCGATGGAAGTGGAGAGAAGTGCACGCATACCGGAAATCCTTGGCGGAGTCAGGCATCCCCGGCTACTGGAGTGCATCGGAAGGAACCTGACGGCCCGTCTGCCGAACCGGTGTACGCGTCACCCGCCCGCCCCTCCGCGGCGGCGCGCCCGGCGTACCCTTGTCCGGATGAACGCCAGTGATCGCACCCCCGCCGACCTGCTGCGATCCGCGCTCGCCGCGGATCCCGCCCGCCCCCTCGTCACTTTCTACGATGACGCAACCGGAGAACGGGTCGAACTGTCGGTGGCGACGTTCGCCAATTGGGTGGCCAAGACGGCCAATCTGCTGCAGGGCGACCTGGCCGCGGAGCCCGGTGACCGGCTCGCCCTGCTGCTCCCGGCCCACTGGCAGTCCGCGGTCTGGCTGCTCGCCTGCTCCTCGGTCGGCGTCGTCGCCGATGTCCAGGGCGACCCCGCCGGCGCGGACCTGGTCGTCAGCGGGCCGGACACGCTGGAACGGGCGCGCGCGTGCCGCGGGGAGCGGGTCGCGCTGGCCCTGCGCCCCCTGGGCGGCCGTTTCCCGCAGGCACCGGACGGGTTCGCGGACTACGCGGTGGAGGTACCGGGCCAGGGAGACCGCTTCGCCCCGTACGCGCCGGTGGATCCCGCCGCTCCCGCTCTGGCCGTGGACGGCACCGAACTGACGGCGGACCAGCTGGTGGCCCGGGCCCGGCAGGACGCGGCGGAGCTCGGACTCGCCCCGGGGTCGAGGCTGCTGACAGGCCGTACGTACGACACCTGGGACGGGCTCTCCGCGGGGCTGTTCGCTCCGCTGGCCGCGGGGGCCTCGGTGGTCCTGTGCCGTCACCTGGACCGGCTGGACGAGGAGGGTCTCGCCCGGCGTGTGGAGAGCGAGCGGATCACCGGCAGCGCGGTATGACAAGCGCTCCCAGGGCCACCCGTCCGGCCCACGGCGGGCCGAGCCCCCGGGACTGAGCACGCACGGCGGTACATGATCGGGCGGTACCTACCACTCCACCCGAAGGCACAACCAAGCGTGAGGTTCAGCCGTCTACTTCTGCGACCGGCGGCCCAGCGCGCCGCCGAACGTGAAGGATGGACGCAGACGTGACCGACAGTGCCGGCTCTCCGGACCGCCCGGACCACTCGTCCGGGGACGAGCCCACGGACGGGACGCAGGACGCGTCGGGGGCCGCCGGACAGGGCGGCCCGCCCGCCGGGGCGGGCGGCGACGGAACCGGCACCTGGGCCGCGCGGCCGCAGGCCGGGCCTCCGGGCCGCAGGAGCCACTGGGTGCGCTGGGCGGCACTCGCCGCGTCGTTCCTGGTCCTGGTGGCCGCCGGGACCGGCTGGTGGCTGTACAAGAAGCTCGACGGCAACATCACGGCCGACACGGGCGCCGCCGCCGAGCTCAGGGCGTACGAGAAGGAACGGCCGAGGCCGATCGCCCGGGACGCGCAGAACATCCTGCTCATCGGGTCCGACTCCCGGGCGGGCGACAACCGCCGGTACGGCCGCGACGACGGCGGCAGCCAGCGCTCGGACACCACGATCCTGCTGCACCTCGCCGCCGACCGCAGGAGTGCGACCGCGGTCTCGCTGCCGCGCGACCTGATGGTCGAGATCCCCGACTGCCACACGGCCGGCAAGAAGGCCACGAAGAAGCAGTTCGCCCAGTTCAACTGGGCCTTCGAGCTCGGCGGCACGGCCTGCACCATCCGCACCGTCGAGAAGATGACGGGCATTCGCGTCGACCACCACATGGTCGTCGACTTCAACGGGTTCAAGGACATGGTGGACGCCGTGGACGGCGTGGACATCTGCCTCAGGAAGCCGGTCGACGACGCCGACGCACACCTCCGGCTCCCGGCCGGGCGCCAGCGGCTCGACGGGGAGCAGGCGCTCGGATACGTGCGGGCCCGCAAGTCGATCGGCGACGGCAGTGACACCGAGCGGATGGAACGCCAGCAGCGCTTCCTGGGGGCCCTCGTCCACAAGATGCAGAGCAACGGGGTGTTGCTGAACCCGGCGCGGCTCTATCCGGTGCTGGACGCGGCGACCAAGTCACTCACCACCGACCCGGGGCTGAGTTCCCTGCGGGACCTGTACGACCTGGTGCGCGGAATGCGGAACGTACCGACGGACAAGGTGCAGTTCCTGACCGTGCCCCGGCAGCCCTACCGCGGGAACGCGAGCCGGGACGAACTTGTCCAGCCCGACGCCGGCCGGCTGTTCGAGCAGCTGCGCGAGGACGAACCCGTCACCGTGGTCCCCGCCGACGAGATCCGCACAGGGGACTCACAGGCAGGTCACAGCTCCGGCGAGAGCCCGTCCGCCGTCCCGTCGCCTCCCGCGAGCGGGAGCCCGACGCCGTCCCCCACCTACTCGGGATCGAATGCGGCCGACGACCTGTGTGATGCGTAAAGCGATATTCAAGTAAGGAGAGGTAAACGGAGCGGAAATAGGCGGAATGCCCAGTTGTAAGGGGCGTGGAATAGCTCACGCGTGTCTCCGATGGCCGAATCGGCCGGATAGTGTGACGCGATCCGGTGCTTGCGGCCGTCAGGCCACGCACCACCGGGGGGAGCGACCGAGCGCTTGCCGGGGGAGGCGCCTCGCGTGACACCGACGAAGGATTCAGGAAGACGTGGACGCGCAAAGCCGTGGACAGGCGGGTGAAATCGATCCCGCCGACCAGTGGGTGCTCAACCCGCGGACGGGCCACTACGAACTGCGACTGAACCACTCCGGAAGGCAGTCGCCCGAATCTCCCCCCACGACGGACCGCTCCGGCTCCGGCAGCGAGGTGCCTGCTCAGCGAGACCGCCGCTCGGCGCGGAGCAGCCGCGCCCCGGCGCCCCCGGCCGGCCGCCGCAAGCGCCCGGTCCCCAGGTCACGGCGGAAGAAGGCCCTGCTGTGGACCGGCGGGGTCATGGCCTTCGTGATCGTCGCCGGTTCGGCCGGAGCGTACGCGCTCTACCAGAAGTTCAACGGCAACCTCGCCACCGTCGACGTCGGTGACGCCGGCAGCAGGAGCGTCGCCGCCGACGGCCCGCTCAACATCCTGATCATCGGCACGGACAAGCGCACCGGCGAGGGGAACGAGGGCTACGGCGACAAGGGCAGTAGCGGCCACGCCGACACCAACATCCTCTTCCACGTCTCCGCGGACCGCACCAACGCCACGGCGATGAGCATCCCCCGCGACCTCATGACGGACGTCCCGGACTGCACCACCAAGCAGCCGGACGGTTCCGAGAAGCTCATACCCGGCTCGCGCAACGTCCGCTTCAACGTGAGCCTCGGCCAGGAGGGGCGCGACCCCGGCTGCACGATGCGTACGGTCAAGGAGCTCACCGGTCTCTCGGTCGACCACTTCATGATGGTCGACTTCAACGCCGTCAAGACGCTCTCCACGGCCGTCGGCGGCGTCAAGGTCTGCCTGGCCAAGGCGGTGAAGGACAAGGACTCGCACCTCGACCTGCCGGCGGGCGAATCCACCGTCGAGGGTGAGGACGCACTGGCCTTCGTCCGCACCCGGCACAGCTTCGGCAACGAGAGCGACCTCGACCGCATCAAGGTCCAGCAGCAGTTCATCGGCTCGATGATCCGGCAGATGAAGTCCGACGACACGCTGACCGATCCGTCCAAGCTCTTCCGCCTCGCCGACGCGGCGACCAAGGCGCTCACCGTCGATTCCGGCATCGGATCGATCAAGAAGCTGACCTCGCTCGCCAAGGAGCTCGGCAGGATCGACACGAAGAACATCACCTTCGTGACGCTGCCCGTGATCGACAACCCGGCCGAGCCCACCCCGGTCACCGTCGTCGTGGACCCGCAGAAGTCGCAGCAGCTGTTCGCGGTGATGCGCTCCGACACCTCGCTGACCGAGGTGAAGAAGAAGGAGAAGGCGGCCCGGACCGAGCAGGCGGCCGCACTCGACGGCCCGAAGGCCGCGCCGGCCGACGTACGCGTCGACGTCCTCAACGGCGGCGACATCCCGGGGGCCGCCCAGGCGACGGTCACCTGGCTGCAGAACGAGCAGGGCGTGCCGAGGTCCACCAACAAGGCGAACGCCCCGTCGAAGACCGACCGGACGACACTGGCGTACGCGCCGAACCAGGCGGACCAGGCCCGCGCCCTCGCGGCGATGATGGGGCTGCCCGCCACAGCACTGAAGCGGGGGACGGCCGATGCCGAGGGGCGTCAGGCGATGGTCCTGACCCTGGGAGCCGACTTCAAGGGCGCGGGGGTACCCGTCGCGGGTCCGGCCAAGGCGCCGGACGACATACAGAAGGCCAGCGCCGACAAGGCGGAGTGCGCGAAGTGACGACGCGTCGCGGCGCAACAGCGAAAGTCTGAGCAGCAGGGGGGTCCTGGTGGGACGAAGCAGTACGCGCGGGGAGGGGACGCGGTCGCGTGTCCGTCACGACGGCCCGGCCGACGAGGCCCCGGAGGGCGGAGAGGGGGAGGGGCGCGGCGGTCACGGCCGGCGTGGAGGGGCGGACGGGCCGGAGGGCGGGCATCGCCAGGGAGGACCGGTCCGCCGCTCGAGACGTGCTCCCAGGAGCGGCAAGCGACGCATACTGCGCTGGACGGCCTCCGTGCTCGCCCTCCTGATACTCGGCACCGGCGCCGCCGGTTACCTCTACTACAGGCACCTCAACGGAAACCTCCGCAAGGAGGACCTGACGCTCGGCGACAAGAAGATGGCCGACCACAAGGCCAACGCCGCCGGGCAGACCCCGCTGAACATCCTGATCATCGGCTCGGACGCCCGGGACTCCAAGGAGAACCAGAAGCTGGGCGGCGCCAAGGAGACGTTCGGTGCCGCGCCGCTCGCGGACGTGCAGATGCTGCTCCACCTCTCCGCCGACCGCAGCAACATCTCGGTCGTCAGCATGCCGCGCGACACCATGCTGAAGATGCCGAAGTGCACCGACCCCGAGACGGGCAAGGTGTATGCGGCCAGCACCGGGAACGTACAGACCAACCAGAGCCTCGGCAGGGGCGGCCCTGGCTGCACCGTGGCCACCTGGTACGAACTCACCGGCATCACGATCGACCACTTCATGATGATCGACTTCTCGGGGGTGGTGTCGATGGCCGACGCGGTCGGCGGTGTGCCGGTCTGCGTCGACGCCAACATCTACTCGCACAGCAGCGACGGCAAGGGTTCCGGTCTGAAGCTGGAGAAGGGCACCACGCCCGTCAAGGGCAAGCAGGCCCTGCAGTGGCTGCGCACCCGCTACGGCTTCGAGGACAACACCGACCTGGGACGGGCCCAGGCCCAGCACCAGTACCTGAACTCGATGGTGCGCGAGCTGCGCAAGGGCACCAAGCTCACCGACCCGGGGAAGCTGATGGACCTCGCCGAGGCGGCCACCAGCGCGCTGACGGTCGACAAGGGCCTGGACACGGTCAAGAAGCTGTACGACCTCGCCGAGGAGCTCAAGAAGGCCCCGACCGCGCGCATCACGATGACGACCATGCCGAACGTCTACGGCACGGGCAACCTCAGCGGCAGGGTGTTCCCCAAGCCGGGCGACGCCGAGCAGCTGTTCCGGATGGTCCGGGAGGACATCCCCCTGGACGGCAAGGCGTCCAAGCGGAAGGCCCCCGTCGTCAAGGACCAGGCCGCGCCGACCGGCGAGATCGCGGTCAGCGTGCGCAACGCGACCGGCACGGACTCCCTCGCCCCGGCCAAGGGCCGTGCGACGTCCGTCAGGGACCTCCTGACGGACGCGGGCTTCGCCCGGGCCACGACCGACGCGCAGGACGTCGAACCCGCCGCCCGTACCGGCCTGTTCTACCCCTCCGCGGACCTGGAGGGTGACGCGCAGGCCGTCGCCAAGGCCCTCGGTATCCCGTTGTCCCAGGTGAAGAAGTCGACCGACGTCTCGGGCATCGTGCTGGCCGTGGGCGCCGACTGGCGCGAGGACGGCAGCTATCCCGCGCCCAGCGCCGAGGAGAAGACCCCCGACACCGCCAAGGCGCTCAACGGCGAGGACGAGGAGGCGTGCATGCACGTCAACCCGGGCTACACCTGGTAGAGCCGGTACGCAGGAGGGCCCCGCCGACGACCGGCGGGGCCCTCCTGCGTACGGAGGCCGTCAGACGGTCTGTTCCCGCACCGCCGGGCGACGGCTCGCGATGACCTTCTTCGCCAGCGAGCGCGGACTGGTCAGGAAGCCGTACCCCCACGACATGTGCATGGTGGCCAGCGCCACCGGGATCTGCGCCCGCGCCTTCAGCGGAAGGCCCTTGCCCGCGGGCAGGGACCCGGCCACGATGGCGGCGACGTACCCGGCGGGGACGAGGAACGCCCACGGGGTCACGGCGGCACCGACGACGACGCCCGCGGCTATCGCGCAGACGGCGGTCGGCGGAGCCAGGTACCGGAGGTTGATCGAGCCGGCGTGGTACCGGGCGACGACATGGCGCCAGCGGCCGTAGTCCTTGTACTGCTTGGCGAGCGCGCGCACGCTGGGGCGCGGGCGGTACTGCACCTTCAGTTCCGGGGAGAACCAGACGACGCCCCCCGCCTCGCGGATGCGGAAGTTCAGCTCCCAGTCCTGGGCCCGGATGAACTCCACGTTGTAGCCGTCCGCCCGCTCCAGCGCCTCGCGGCGGAAGACCCCCAGGTACACGGTCTCGGCCGGGCCCGCCTCCCCACCGGTGTGGAAGGCGGCGTTGCCCACGCCGATCTTCGACGTCATCGCGGCCGCGACGGCGTCCTCCCAGGCGTTCTCCCCCTCGGCGTGCATGATGCCGCCGACGTTCTGCGCGCCGGTCTCCTCCAGGAGACGGACCGCGGTGGCGATGTAGTTCGGCGAAAGCATGCCGTGGCCGTCGACCCGTACCACGATCGGGTGACGTGAAGCCTTGATCGCGGCGTTGAGCGCGGCGGGGGTGCGGCCGGTCGGATTGGGCACGGTGTGGACCCGGGAGTCCTCCCGTACCAGCTCGGCGGCGATCTCGTCGGTGCGGTCGGCCGAGGGACCGAGGGCGATCACGACCTCCATCTCACCGGGGTACTCCTGTTCCAGGATGTGCCGGACCGAGTTCCTGAGATGGCGTTCCTCGTTGAGCACCGGCATGATCACGGAGACGGCGGGGTACTGCGCGGCAGACATGTGGTCCTCGGGGGGTCCTCGGGGGGTGCCGGAGGCTCCGGGGGGCTTCGCACCCCGGAAGGCGGCGTGATTCGGCCGCCACGTTACCGCGAACGGGGGACACGGGCGCGCGCCGCCGGGTCTCGTCCCGGTCTGCAAGTCGTATGGGCCTACCGTGCGAAAGTCCCACTCGAACCGCGGAGGTGTCCCTCGTGCCCACGCCGCACCGATCGCCCCGTCCACCTCGTCCCCGCACCGCCCCCGCGCCGCGCAGAACCGCTCGGCAGCCGGGGGCCACCGGCCGTGGCGGCGGCCGTGGCAGCAGCCGGGGAACCGGCCGGGCGGGCCTCCCGGGCGGCCGGAAGGTGCCACCCCGCTGGGGCATGCGGGTGGCCACCGGGCTCTCCGTGCTGGTGCTGGGCGCCGGCGGCATCGGCCATGCGGTGGTGAGCGGCCTGGAGACGGGGATCGACCGGGTCGACCCGTTCAAGGACATGAAGAACCGCCCCCAGGGCGGCCACGGCATGAATCTCCTGCTCGTCGGAACCGACGGCCGCGACAAGATCAGCGAGGACGAGAAGAGGAAGTACCGGCTGGGCGGCGCGCCCTGCCACTGCACCGACACCCTCATGCTCGTGCACCTCTCGGCCGACAAGCAGCGGGCGAGCGTCGTCAGCCTGCCGCGCGACAGCTACGCCGAGATCCCGGCGCACACCGACCGCACCACGGGCAAGCAGCACTCCCCCCATCCGGTGAAGCTCAACGCCGCCTACGCCGAGGGCGGCCCGCAGCTGACCGTGCGCACGGTGGAGCAGATGACGGACATCAAGATCGACCACTACCTCGAGGTGGACTTCACCAGCTTCATGAAGACGGTCGACACCGTGGGCGGGGTGGAGATCTGCACCGCCAAGCCGCTCAAGGACTCCTACACCGGTCTCGACCTGAGCGCGGGCCCCCACAAGCTGGACGGCGGCCAGGCGCTGCAGTACGTGCGCTCCCGGCACATCGACGGAGCCGCGGACCTGGCCCGCATGCAGCGCCAGCAGAAGTTCATGGCCGCGCTGATCAAGCAGGTGACCAGCAGTGGCGTACTGATGAACCCCGTGAAGTTCCAGCAGGTCGCCTCGTCGATGCTCGACTCGGTCCGCGCCGACAGCGGTTTCGGTACCGAGCAGATGCTGGAACTCGGCAAGGCCATGCGCCGCTTCACGCCCGCCTCGTCCGAGTTCACCTCCGTGCCGCTGGAGGAGGACGGTTACCAGGTCAAGGGCATCGGCGCCACGGTGAAGTGGGACGCGGCCAAGGCCAGGAAGCTGTTCCGGGCACTGCGGGAGGACAAGCCGCTCACCGCGCACCTGCCGAAGCAGCCCAAGGCCACCCTCGTGGCCGTCGCCCCGCAGCAGATCCGGGTGCAGGTCTACAACGGGACACCGCGGGACGGCCTCGGCCAGGAGGTGGACGCGGCCCTGCGCGGCACCGGTTTCGACACCACCCGCCTGCCGCTGAACGGCGGCCCGGACCTGGTGAAGCGGACGCTGGTCCGGTACGACCCTCGGTGGGACCGGTCCGCGAGGTCGCTGGCCGCGGCGCTGCCGGGCTGCGAACTGAAGGCGGTGAAGGGGCAGGGCGGGACGATGAAGGTCACGGCCGGCGCCGACTTCACCGAGGTACGGCGGGTGAAGGGTGAGGACCCGCAGCGGGGCGAGTTCGACGCGGTGACGGGCGACCAGGTGGTCTGCCCGTGAGGACGGCGCCGCGCCGTCGCGAGGTCGGGGACGGCCCTCGGCGAAGTGCTGTGCGCCGTACTGCCCGTCGCCGGCCGCACCGCGGCGCCCCCGTTGTCCTGGTGCTCAGTCGTCGATGCCCTCGGCGGCGCGCTTCTCGCGGAGGTCCTTGATCGCGCGGCGGCGGGCCAGGCGGTGCGTGCGGCGGATCTGCGCCTCCTGGTAGCGCCGCTTGTCGCGTTCCGTCTCCGGCACCACCTGCGGGACGCGGCGCGGCTTGCCCTCCTCGTCGACCGCGGCGAACACCAGGTACGCGCTGCCGACCTGCTGGGCGGGGGTCGACTCGTTCCAGCGTTCCGCCATGACCCGGACCCCGACCTCCATCGAGGAGCGGCCGGTCCAGTTCACCTGGGCGCGGACGTGAACAAGGTCACCGACGCGGACCGGCTCCAGGAAGACCATCTCGTCCATCGAGGCCGTCACCGCGGGGCCGCCCGAGTGCCGGCCGGCGACGGCACCCGCCGCGTCGTCGACCAGCTTCATGATCACGCCGCCGTGGACGGTGCCCAGGAGGTTGGTGTCACTGCCGGTCATGATGTGGCTGAGGGTGGTCCGGGAGGCCGAGGTCGGCTTGTCCGGGACCTCGCCCTCCGGCTGCTGGGCCTGATCTGTCATGTTCTCCACCTTAAAGGCCGCGCACAGGGGCGAGGCGACGTCGCGTGCCCACGGGCGGCGCCCGGCGTCGTCGTCGGGCGGGCGACGCGCCGCGTCGCCTCCTTCCCCCGCCCCGCCAGGCTTGCCCCTCGCCCGCTCCTCCCCCCTCCCACGCCTGTGCGCGGCCTCGGTGCGGGGCTCGCCCGCGGTTGCATTGCATCAGCTTGGCAACAGCCCCGGCCCGAAATCCGGTACACCCTGTAAGAGCTGTGGGCCGAGACGGCACACTGGTGCGCATGAGCGATTGGCCCGATGGGCGGAACGGCGTACCCGGCGAGCGCTACGGACAGGGCAGTGCGAGCCCCCATCCCGAGAGCGCCCGCGCGATGCCGCATGTCCGGCGTCCCTCCGCTCCGCCGCAGTCCCCGCCCCGCATCCCCCCGCAGCAGGGGCAGGGGTATGACGAAGCCCCCGGTTACGACAGCGGTTACAACACGGGGCAGGTCTACGGCGGCGGACAGGGCCACGGCGGCAACGGCGGCGGCGGTTACGGCGGCGGGCGCCGCGGTGGCGGTGACAGCGGTTACGTCCAGCCCCGTCCGCCCGCCGACTGGGGCCGGCGGATCAAGGTCGGCACGCTCTCCCTCGTGGTGGTGCTGCTCGCCGTCTCGATCGGCACGTACTTCTGGGCCGACGGCAAGCTCAAGCGCGAGGTCGACCTCTCCAAGGTCATCGAGCGCCCCGGCGAGGGCGACGGCACGAACTACCTCATCGTCGGCTCCGACAGCCGCGAGGGCATGACGGCCGACGACAAGAAGAAGCTGCACACCGGCTCCGCCGAGGGCAAGCGGACCGACTCGATGATGATCCTGCACGACGGCTCCAACGGCCCGACGCTGGTCTCCCTGCCGCGTGACTCGAACGTCGAGATCCCCTCGTTCGTCGGTTCCGAGTCCGGCAAGAAGTTCGCGGGGACCGGCCGCACGACGAAGCTGAACGCCGCGTACGCGGAGGACGGCCCGGAGCTGCTGGTCCGCACGGTCGAGTTCAACACCGGCCTGCGCATCGACCACTACGTCGAGATCGGCTTCGCCGGCTTCGCCAAGATCGTGGACGCGATCGGCGGGGTGGAGCTGGACATCCCCAAGGCGTTCAAGGACAAGAAGTCCGGTGCCGACTTCCAGGCCGGGAAGCAGACCCTGGACGGTGAGCAGTCGCTCGCCTTCGTCCGTACCCGGTACGCCTTCGCGGGCAGCGACCTGGACCGCACGAAGAACCAGCAGAAGTTCCTCGCTGCGCTGGCCTCCCAGACGGCGACCCCGTCCACCATCCTCAACCCGTTCAAGCTCTACCCCACGATGGGCGCGGGCCTGGACACGCTGATCGTCGACAAGGACATGTCCCTCTGGTCGCTCGGCAACATGTTCTTCGCGATGAAGGGCGTCACGGGCGGCGAGGGCACGTCGATGAACATCCCGCTCTCCGGTCAGAGCGTGAACGGCAACCTGATCTGGGACAAGGCCAAGGTCAAGCAGCTCGTGGAGCAGCTGAAGAACGACGAGAAGGTCACGGTCAAGGGAAGCTGACATCGCCCATGCCACGGGGCCCGGACGGTTCGCCGTCCGGGCCCCGTGGCATGGGCGACGGATTCAGCCGCGCCGTCACCGCCGTCTCCCCGGCACCCTGCCCCTTTCCGAGACGTCTTCACGGGCCGGTGTACCTGATCCGGGCGGGCGGCCCTGCGCGGGGTGACTGCTGCCGGGGCCCTCCCCAAGGCCGCGCTGCGAAAGTCCCGTCCGCCCGGCGACGCCTGGCACGCGCACTCACCGCTTCGTCGGGACCATCCCGGTACATCGAATATCGGGACGGCCCTCCGGCTTGCGCTCGCACGCACCGGACCCCCCCGGACCTTCCCTTCGGGCAGACGACGCCACCTTCGAAACAGGAGCTGGCACTCCGGCCGGAATTTGCTGTTTTGCCTGTTCAACGGGCCGGGACGTCACCCCGCACCTGCCGAACCAGCCGCGCTGCGCAGGCCCGACGCCCGCGCACGATCCTCTCGCGCGAGCCCTTGCCCCGCACTTCTCCTGATCCTCGGGCCCTACGCAACAACTAGTACACCGTGCTAGCGTCTTACTAGCACGGTGTACTACTAGTGGTTCCGAGCGCCCGTCCACCTGCCGCTGTGACCGAACAACACCCTGGCACCGGAGCCGTGCCGACAAGCGCGGAGCGCGCCCACCGGCTGCGCTGCTCCCCCTGCTCGACGCCGCCGGCCGCTGATCCGTCCAGGAGAAAGGCACATGAACTCGATGACCACACCCAGCTGGCTCCTCACGCCCGCCCCGCCGCGCGACGTGCGCGCCGTACCCGGCGGAGTGCCCTACCACCGCGTCCTCGCCGGCGAGAAGCGCCGCATCGGACGCGGCATTCTCGCGATCGTCCTGCTGCTGGCCGGACTCGTCATCTTCCCCACCGTCATCGGCAGGGCGCTCGCCCCCATCGACCAGCGGATGGGCGACACCCCGCCCATCATCGGCGGCGACGACTACACCCCGCTCTTCCACGCCGGCTCGATGATCTCACTCGCCCTGCTCATCCCGTGGAGCATGCTCATCCAGCGCTGGCTCTACGGTGTGCCCGGCGCCGCACTGCACTCGGTGACCTCCCGGTTCCGGTTCGACCTGTTCGGCAAGGCCCTTCTCGTGTTCGGCCCCGTCTGGGCGGCCGTGAACCTGATCAGTCTGCTGGCCCCGAGTACCGAGGTGGCCTGGACGCACTCCGACCTCGTCGGCATGTTCGTCGCCACGCTCCTCCTCACACCACTGCAGACAACGGGAGAGGAATACGGTGTCCGCGGGTTGATCTTCCGCGTCATCGGCAGCTGGACCCGCAGCTCACGAGCGGGACTCGTCGCCGGGGTACTCGTGTCGAGTGTGCTGTTCACGGCTGTGCACGGTTCCACCGACCTCTACATCAACATCTGGTACTTCGTCCTGTGGACCTGTCTGGCGGTCATCACCTGGCGCACCGGGGGCCTGGAGATCGCGATCGTCCTCCACGCCATCCTCAATACGGGCGCCCTGCTCGGCGCGTCGCTGCTGCGCGTCGACCTGGGCGGGCAACTCTCCGACCGGTCTTCCGGAGTCGGTTCCCCCACCCTGCTCCTTCCGGCCCTCGCCGTCGTCGTCATCACCGCGATCGTCTGGTGGTGCACTCGCAAGACGGGGCCCGTGCTGAGCCCGGCGTCCCCCTCAGGAGCACACCGTGAACCGTTCCTGGTGCGGTAGGGATCAGGCCGGCCGCCTGGTCAGGCTTGCACGGCCCTGATGCCCCCTGGCACTCCAGCCGGACGTTGATGTCGTGCCTGGTCAACGGCTTGGGTGGGGAGACCGTAGCGGGGTGGCGCCGGAAGCGGGGCGGGAGGCGCACGGGCCCCTGAACCGCGGGCCCGCTCGACCGAGGGGCCCCGTCACCCGGGCCGGAGCGCACGGGCGGCGTTGTGCGCCCGTGCGCTCCGGCCCACCACCGGCTGCGCGTCAGCAGCCCTTCCAGGCCGTTGTGTGGTCGTGCGGGTAGGTACGGCCGCAGAAGGTCGGCGGGTGGGAGACCCACGCGCTTCCCGACCAGTGCTGGGTGGACAGGTGCAGGTGACAGCCGGAGGACTGCCCCTTGTTGCCGGTGTACCCGAGCAGTGAGGCCGAGCCGACCGACTGTCCGACGTTCACGTTGATCGAGTCCATGTGCATGTACTTGAGGCGCCACTTCACCCCGTTGATGTACTTGGTCATGGTGAGGCGGCCGATCGTACGGTCGACGGTGTCGACCGTCATGCCGTCCCAGATGGGGTAGAGCCGCTTGCCGCACGGCGAACCCTTCAGGGAGAAGTCCAGACCGTAGTAGTCGCTGTAGTGGGAGCCGTTGTAGTAGTCGACGTGCAGGCCCTCGCCGTACCACGAGCCGCTGAGGGTCCACGATTCCGAGTAGTGCCAGGGGGACACACCGTTCGGCGCCGGGGAGGAACTGGAGTGCGCGGTGGCGGTCGTTGCAGTAGCAATGCACATGACAAGTCCTGCGCATGCGCCGATCAGGCGCAAGGCGTACTTCTTCACATTCACCTCGTTGTCTGCGTGAGCGGCCGACCGCCCACAGGCGTGATCACGGACAGCCGATGCCGGCGGTCTGTTCCGAGCAGTGGGGGCCGCACCGGCATCGCATGACAACGGCCGACGAAGCTCACGAGACCGTGCCGTTGCCGGTCGAGCAGGCGGATCACCATCTCCGCGCGACGCTACAAGTGTGTGGGCTCCGACGGGAGTGCCGTGCAGCACCTTGACAGGAAACGGCCACTCCGCCGCGGGGCAGGACGGGCTGTTCGGCCACCTCAGCGGGCTCTTGCGACGACAGCGCGTCCCGATGCCAGGAGTAACGGGCTCGGGGCGCGAGCGCTCAGCTTCCCTGCATGGACGAGACGAAGTCCGCCCACGCGCCTGACTCGATGGTGAGAGGGGGCACCGAAAGGTTCTTGGAGTCGCGTACATGGATGGAGCCGAAGTTGGCCGCGACCTCGACGCAGTCGCCTTCGTTGCCGTTGCTGCTGTAGCTGCTCTTGAACCAGGCCGGCTCAGAAACGTCTTGTGCGGAAGTCCTGCGCATCATGTCTCTCCCAGCACTTGCTCGACGAGGACCAGAGTCTCCCGGGGGGTGAGAGCCTCGGCCCGGATGATGCCATACCTCAGTTCGAGGATACGCAGTTGCTTCGCGTCGGTCACGGAGCACCCGTTGAACGCGCCTTGCGAACGCCCCACAGCCGTACCGTCCTTGAACTTCAGCACGGTGATGTCACCGTGCATACCGGGGTGTGCCTCGCGGCACGTAGGCATCACCTGAAGGGTCACATGGCGCAACCGCCCGATCTCCAGCAAGCGTTCGAGCTGTCGCCGCCACTCCGTCACGCCTCCGATGGGACGTCTGAGGGCCGACTCTTCCTGCACGAATCCAAGGGCCGGTGCGGGTGACCGGTCGAAAATCGTCTGCCGAGCCATGCGCGCGGCGACCATCCGTTCCACCTCGTCCTGCGAGTACGGAGGTTGCCGGGCCTCGAACAGCGCCCGCGCATGGCCAGGAGTCTGCAGTAGGCCGTGCAGACCGTGTGCCACGTAGGCCGCGAGCTCAACGGCCCGTGCCTCCACGCCCGCCAGATCCCGCACCTTCTTGGGGTACCGAACCTCCGCCACATCCCCCTTCATCATGGCGAGCTTCCCGCCGGCCCCCAGTACCTCGTCCGCCCTGTCCAGGAACTCCGGCCGAGGGATGCGGCGCCCGCCCTCCACCTTGTAGACCAGGTACTCCCCGTATCCGATCGCGGCCCCGAACTCGCCGGCCCGCATACCCGCCGCCTCCCGCCACGCCTTGATCTGGCGGCCCCCCACCCGTCGAGGTGCCCGACCCGCCCACCTGCCGGCCACGGCACATCCGGGGCGACCGAAATCTCCCCCGGAGTCGGCCGCGCGCATCCCTCACCGAGCCGGCCAGGAACGCCATGCTCCACGGGTGCAACCGGCAGGAATTTTCGGCCGAGCCACACGGCCCACCGCGACGGATTCCCTGACGATCGTGTCGCGAGCGGCAGCGCCCGGCCTGATCCTCGTTCCGCTCCAGAACCGCGACCACACCTTCCGCTCCCGCCGCGCCGGCCACTGCCGCCACGGCCGCCACTGCCACGACTGCCACGACTGCCGCGACTGCCGAACGGACCTGCCCACGGCCGCCTGACCGCGGCCCTCGGCCCGGCACCTCTGAACTTTGCACTCCGCTTGCGACATGCGGCGAGATCGGCCGCAATCCTCGGCGGAAGGTGATCTTCCCCCCTCATACAGGTGACCGACGGGGGCTCGATCCGGTCGGACCGCGCACACCCGCCGTACAGATGCATGCGCGCCACAGGCATGTGGGCTCGAAGGTTGCGCCGGTTTTCTGCCGCGTTCAGCCGTCGGCAATCCAATGACCGATATGGACCTGCCGCCGTAACCCCTCAAGCACTTAGCGTCACATCCTGTCCGAAACCGAAGGCCGCAATCGGGCGGTCGATCACCGAACGGGGAACACGATGAGACGCAAGATGTGGACCGCCCTCGCCCTGCCCCTCCTGGCCGCCTCGGCCACCCTCGTCTCCGCTCCGACAGCGGGCGCCGCGGTCGCCGGTGCCGACGCGTGCACGCACCCGGCCTGGTCGAACAAGGACGCCGGCTCCGGCTACGTGTCCGGCAGTTCCGCGCCGCTGCGCACGGGTCCGAACGAGGGCTGCGCCACGACGGCCACGGTGTACGGCGCGAAGCTGTACTACCACTGCTACGTGGTCAACTCCGCGGGCAACACCTGGACGCACGCGCGCATCGACGGCACCCAGATCAACGGCTGGATCTGGGACGGCAACCTGAACGACAACGGGGCGACCGCCCCCTGCTGACACCCCGTTCGTGACGGGCCGCGTCACCGGGCGGGGACGCCCGCACGCTGACGGGTCGCACTGTGGCCCCCGGCATCATTCACCGGGGGCCACAGTGCGGTGCATCGCGGGCCGTTACGGCAGGTTGCGGGCCATGACGATCCGCTGGACCTGGTTGGTGCCCTCGTAGATCTGGGTGATCTTGGCGTCGCGCATCATGCGCTCCACCGGGTAGTCGCGGGTGTAGCCGTAGCCGCCGAGGAGCTGGACGGCGTCGGTGGTGACCTCCATGGCGACGTCGGAGGCGAAGCACTTGGCCGCGGCCCCGAAGAAGGTGAGGTCTCCGTCGAGGCGCTCGGACTTGGCCGCCGCCGCGTAGGTGAGCTGGCGGGCCGCCTCCAGCTTCATCGCCATGTCGGCGAGCATGAACTGGATGCCCTGGAAGTCGGCGATCGGCTTGCCGAACTGCTTGCGCTCCTGGACGTAGCCCTTGGCGTAGTCGAGGGCACCCTGGGCGATGCCGATGGCCTGCGCCGCGATGGTGATGCGGGTGTGGTCCAGGGTCTTCATCGCCGTGGCGAAGCCGGTGCCCTCCTCGCCGATCATGCGGTCGGCAGGGATGCGGACGTTGTCGAGGTAGACCTCCCGTGTCGGGGAGCCCTTGATGCCGAGCTTCTTCTCCGGGGCGCCGAAGGAGACACCCGGGTCGGACTTCTCGACGACGAACGCCGAGATGCCCTTCGAGCGCTTCTCCGGGTCGGTCACGGCCATCACCGTGTAGTACTCGGAGACGCCCGCGTTCGTGATCCAGCGCTTCACACCGTTGAGGACCCAGAAGTCCCCGTCCCGCACGGCCTTGGTCTTCATGCCCGCCGCGTCGGAACCGGCGTCCGGCTCGGAGAGGGCGTACGAGAACATCGCGTCGCCCTTGGCGAGCGGGCCCAGGTACTTCTTCTTCAGCTCCTCGGAGCCGGAGAGGATCACCGGGAGGGAGCCCAGCTTGTTCACGGCCGGGATGAGGGAGGAGGACGCGCAGGCGCGGGCCACCTCCTCGATCACGATGACCGTGGCCAGGGCGTCGGCGCCCGCGCCGCCGTACTCCTCCGGGACGTGGACCGCGTGCAGGTCCGAGGCGACCAGGGCGTCCAGGGCCTCCTGCGGGAAGTGGCCCTCCTCGTCGACCGCGGCGGCGTGCGGGGCGATCTTCGCCTCGGCCAGCGAACGGATCGTCTCGCGGAGCATGTCGTGCTCCTCGGCCGGACGGTACAGATCGAAGTCGGTCGAACCCGCCAAGACGTTCACTCCCCAGGGATGCTAACTACCGTTAAGTAACCCAATTTTAGTTCCAGGTCCTCACTCCGGCATACCGGCGGGACACGTGAGCTTGCCGACAGCCCCGGGGCCGCCGGAAAACCGGTCCCCGGACGGCCCGGATATGCTCGGCTCCGCACGTCTGTCCGCATCGTTCAGGAGCACCCATGGCCCTCAGGATCACCGTGATCGGCACCGGCTACCTCGGGGCCACCCATGCCGCGGCCATGGCGGAGCTCGGCTTCGAGGTCCTCGGCCTCGACGTCGTGCCGGAGAAGATCGAGATGCTCTCGGCGGGCAAGGTCCCGATGTACGAGCCGGGCCTCGAGGAGATGCTGCGGAAGCACGTGGCCGGCATCGAGGGGTCGACCGGGCGGCTGCGGTTCACCACCTCCTGGGAGGAGATCGGCGCCTTCGGCGATGTGCACTTCGTCTGCGTGAACACTCCCCAGAAGCACGGCGAGTACGCCTGCGACATGAGCTATGTGGACAGCGCCTTCGAATCCCTGGCCCCCCGGCTCACCCGGCCGGCGCTGGTGGTGGGCAAGTCCACCGTGCCGGTGGGCTCCGCGGCCCGGCTGGCCGCGCGGCTGGCCGAACTCGCCCCCGCGGGTACGGACGTGGAGCTGGCCTGGAACCCGGAGTTCCTGCGCGAGGGCTTCGCGGTGAACGACACGCTGCACCCGGACCGGATCGTCGTCGGCGTGGAGAGCGAGCGGGCCGAGAAGCTGCTGCGCGAGGTGTACGCCGGACCGGTCGGTGAGGGCTCGCCGTTCGTGGTGACCGACTTCCCGACGGCGGAGCTGGTCAAGACCTCGGCGAACTCCTTCCTGGCGACCAAGATCTCGTTCATCAACGCGATGGCGGAGGTCTGCGAGGCCGCCGACGGCGATGTGGTGAAGCTCGCGGAGGCCCTCGGCCACGACGAGCGGATCGGCAAGAAGTTCCTGCGGGCCGGGGTCGGTTTCGGCGGAGGCTGCCTGCCCAAGGACATCCGCGCCTTCATGGCGCGCGCCGGTGAACTGGGCGCCGACCAGGCGCTGACCTTCCTTCGGGAGGTCGACTCCATCAACATGCGCCGCCGCGGCCACATGGTGGAGCTCGCCCGGGAGGCCGTGGGCGGCGGATCGTTCCTGGGTACCCGCGTCGCGGTGCTGGGCGCGACCTTCAAGCCGGATTCGGACGACGTACGCGACTCGCCGGCCCTGAACGTGGCCGGCCAGATCCACCTGCAGGGCGGGCAGGTCACCGTCTTCGACCCCAAGGGGATGGACAACGCCCGGCGGCTGTTCCCGACGCTCGGCTACGCGGACACGGCGCTGGACGCCGTGCGCGGGGCGGACGTGGTCCTGCACCTGACGGAGTGGCGCGAGTTCCGCGAGCTGGACGTCGTGGCGCTGGGCGAGGTGGCCGCGCGGCGCACCGTCCTGGACGGGCGCAACGCGCTCGACCCCCTGGTGTGGCGCGAGGCCGGGTGGACGTACCGGGCGATGGGCCGGCCGACGGCCTGAGCCGACGGGCGGTCCCCCGGTCCCCCGGTCCCACCGGGGCGGGCACCGGAACCGGGCAGGCCCCGCGGCGGGACCACCGAGGGGCCCACGCCCGCCAGGCGTCCGGGCCGGGCGGTCACCGCAGCACGAACGTCGCGGCACGAGCACCGCTGCAGGACCGCCCGACGGGCCGGGCGCCCGCCCCGCGTCCGGACCGCACGGTCAGCGCAGCGGGCCGTCCAGCTGCTCGATCGTCGCGTGGGACGGGCCCAGCCGGACGCTCAGGTCCCGGGCCACCGCTTCCGCGTCGCGCAGGACCCGTACCGCGTTCTGCCACGTCAGCTTGGCGATGTCCTGGTCCGACCAGCCGCGGGCGAGCAGTTCCGCGATCAGGCGCGGGTAGCCGGAGACGTCCTCCAGGCCCTGCGGGAGGAACGCCGTGCCGTCGTAGTCACCGCCGATCCCGATGTGGTCGACACCGACGATCTCGCGCATGTGGTCGAGGTGGTCGGCGATCGTCGCCACGGTGGCCGGCGGGCGGGGGTGGACCGCCTCGAAGTCCGCGTGGACCCGCATGGCGGCCGGTGTGGTGTCCAGGTGGTGCAGGCCGTGCTCCCGCATGTTGCGGTCGGCGGCCAGCGTCCACTCGACGGCCGCGGGGAGGACGAACTTCGGCACGAAGGTGGCCATGGCCACCCCGCCGTTGGCCGCGAGCATCCGCAGCACGTCGTCGGGGACGTTGCGCGGGTGGTCGCAGACGGCGCGGGCGGAGGAGTGCGAGAAGATCACGGGCGCGACCGAGACGGCGAGCGCGTCCCGCATGGTGGTGGCCGCCACGTGGGAGAGGTCGACCAGCATGCCGATGCGGTTCATCTCCCGTACGACCTCGCGGCCGAACTCCGTCAGGCCACCGCTGCGCGGGGAGTCCGTCGCCGAGTCCGCCCAGTCGGTGTTGTCGTTGTGCGTCAGCGTCATGTACCGGACGCCGAGGGTGTGCAGCGCCCGCAGGGTGCCCAGGGAGTTGTTGATGGAGTGGCCGCCCTCGGCGCCCATCAGGGAGGCGATGCGGCCTTCGGCTCGGGCCTTCTCCATGTCGTCGGCGGTCAGCGCGCGCCGCAGGTCCGCCGGGTGGCGGTCCAGCAGCTCGGCGACCACGTCGATCTGTTCCAGCGTGGCGCTGACCGCGTCGTCCCCGGTGAGGTGGGTGGAGACGTAGACGGACCAGAACTGCGCGCCGACGCCGCCGGCCCGCAGCCGCGGGATGTCGGTGTGCAGGACGCCGCTCTGGTCGGTGGCGATGTCCCGGGCGTCCAGGTCGTAACCGACCTGTTCGCGCAGCGCCCAGGGGAGGTCGTTGTGGCCGTCGACGACCGGGTGGTCGGCGAGGAGGCGGCGTGCCCGGTCCAGGTGGTACTCGCTGCTCATCGGTTCCCTACTTCCCGAAGCCGAACGAGTCGGCGCCCTCGACCTTGGCGCGCAGCCGCTTGCCCTTCTCCGTGGCCTGGTCGTTGAGCTCCTGCTGGAAGTCCTTCATCCGCGCCAGCAGCTCCGTGTCGTGCGCGGCGAGGATGCGGGCGGCGAGCAGCCCCGCGTTGCGCGCGCCGCCGACCGAGACGGTGGCGACGGGGACTCCGGCGGGCATCTGCACGATGGAGAGCAGGCTGTCCATGCCGTCGAGGTACTTCAGCGGCACCGGTACGCCGATCACGGGGAGCGGGGTCACCGAGGCCAGCATGCCCGGCAGGTGCGCCGCCCCGCCCGCCCCGGCGATGACCGCCTTGAGCCCGCGGTCCGCCGCGGACTCGCCGTACGCGATCATCTCGCGGGGCATGCGGTGGGCGGAGACGACGTCGACCTCGTAGGGGATCTCGAACTCGTCGAGGGCCTCGGCGGCGGCCTCCATGACGGGCCAGTCGGAGTCCGATCCCATGACGATGCCGATGACGGGGCTGGGTGCGGTACCGGAAGAGGTCATTCGGTGATCGTCCCTCGCAGGTAGTCGGCCGCGTGCCGGGCGCGCTCCCGCACGTCCGCCAGGTCGTCGCCGTAGGTGTTGACATGGCCGACCTTGCGGCCGGGCTTCACGTCCTTGCCGTACATGTGGATCTTGAGCTGCGGGTCGCGGGCCATGCAGTGCAGGTACGCCTGGTACATGTCCGGGTAGTCGCCGCCCAGGACGTTGCACATGACCGTCCAGGTTGCGCGGGGCCGCGGGTCGCCGAGCGGCAGGTCCAGGACGGCCCGGACGTGGTTGGCGAACTGCGAGGTGACCGCGCCGTCCTGGGTCCAGTGCCCGGAGTTGTGGGGGCGCATCGCCAGCTCGTTGACGAGAATGCCGGGGGTCCCGTCGGCGTCACGGGTCTCGAACAGCTCGACCGCGAGGTGGCCGACCACACCGAGCTCGGCGGCGATCCGCAGGGCGAGCTGCTGGGCCTCGCCGGCCAGCCGCTCGTCCAGCTCGGGCGCCGGGGCGACGACCGTGTCGCAGACGCCGTCGACCTGGACGGACTCGACGACCGGGTAGGCCACGGCCTGGCCGTGCGGCGAGCGGACGATGTTCGCCGCCAGCTCCCGTACGAAGTCGACCTTCTCCTCGGCGAGCACGGGGACACCGGCCCGGAAGGGCTCGGCGGCGTCCGCCTCGGAGCGGACCACCCAGACGCCCTTGCCGTCGTAGCCGCCGCGGACCGTCTTCAGTATGACGGGGAAGCCGCCGGTCTCCTCGGCGAAGGCAGCGGCGTCGGCCGGGTCCTTCACGAGGCGGTGGCGGGGGCAGGGTGCGCCGATCTCGGTGAGCTTCGCGCGCATCACCCCCTTGTCCTGGGCGTGCACCAGGGCGTCGGGGCCGGGGCGGACGGGGATGCCGTCCGCCTCCAGTGCGCGCAGGTGCTCGGTCGGCACGTGCTCGTGATCGAAGGTGATCACGTCGCAGCCGCGCGCGAAGGCGCGCAGCGTCTCCAGGTCGCGGTAGTCGCCGACGACGACTTCGCTCACCACCTGGGCGGCCGAATCCTGAGGAGTGTCACTGAGCAGCTTGAACTTCAGCCCGAGGGGGATGCCCGCCTCGTGGGTCATACGGGCGAGCTGACCGCCGCCGACCATACCGACTACCGGGAACGTCACGGCTCCAGGGTATCCGGCGTGCGCAACGTCCTTCGACCGTCCCGCGGCGGGGAGTCCTCCCGTACCCGGGACGGGCTGCGGACCGCCGGCGGGCGGCGGCGTCGCCGGGCCGTACGGGCGGCGGGCGGACAGCGCGCGGGCGGGGGCCGCGGCCACCCGCCCGGCGGGGAGCACGCCCTTCGCCGGGCGGGTGGCCGTTAGCATGGCCGCGTTGACGAAACCGACCGGACGGGGCTGAGCGACCACATGAGCGAACGGGGCGCACTGCGGACCCGGCTTGATCTGCTGGCCCGGGAGGTCGCCAAGTTCGGCGCGGTCGGCGCCTTCGGGCTGGTCGTGAACATCGCCGTCTCGAACCTGATCTGGCGCACCACGGACACTCCGGTGGTGCGGGCCGGCCTGATGGGGACGGTCGTCGCCATCCTGTTCAACTACGTCGGCTTCCGCTACTGGACCTACCGGGAGCGCGACAAGACCGGCCGGGCCCGCGAACTGGCGCTGTTCCTGCTGTTCAGCGCCGTCGGGGCGGTGATCGAGACGGGTGTGCTGTACCTCGCGACCTACGGCTTCGGCTGGAACAGCCCCGTCCAGAGCAACGTCTTCAAGATCGTCGGCATCTCCCTCGCGACCCTGTTCCGCTTCTGGTCGTACCGCACCTGGGTGTTCAAGGCCCTTCCCGCCAAGGAGGCCGTGCTCACAGCGGAACGATTTCTGGAACAGCGACGACCCGCCGACGACGTAGCGCACGGCCCCGTGCCCCGCTGACGGGTGACGCCCCGGACCCTCAGCGCACCGGGCGTTCGGCTTCCTCGTGGGACGGCGCGACCCGGCTGAGGAAGAGCGCGAAGACGGGGGGCTGCTGCTGGAGCAGTTCGAGCCGGCCGCCGTCCGCCTCCGCGAGGTCCCGGGCGACCGCGAGCCCGATGCCGGTGGAGTTGCGGCCGCTGATGGTCCGCTCGAAGATCCGCGCCCCGAGATCGGCCGGTACGCCGGGGCCCTCGTCCGTGACCTCGATGACGGCCTGGTTCCCCGTGACCCGCGTGCGCAGCGCGACCGTGCCCCCGCCGTGCATCAGTGAGTTCTCGATCAGCGCGGCGAGCACCTGGGCGACGGCACCCGGGGTGCCCACGGCCCGCAGCCCGTGCTTGCCGGAGCAGACGACCGCGCGGCCCGCGCTGCGGTAGGCGGGGCGCCACTCCTCGATCTGCTGCTTGACGACCTCGTCGAGGTCGAAGAAGACCGCGGAGCCGGTACGCGGGTCGCGGGAGTTGGTCAGCAGGCGCTCCACCACGTCCGTGAGCCGCTCGACCTGGGTGAGGGCGATGTTCGCCTCCTCCTTCACCGTGTCCGGGTCGTCGGTGGCCGAGATCTCCTCGATCCGCATCGACAGGGCGGTCAGCGGGGTACGGAGCTGGTGCGAGGCGTCGGCGGCGAGACGTCGCTCGGCGGTGAGCATCCGGGCGATCCGCTCGGCGGAGGCGTCCAGGACATCGGCCACCCGGTCCAGCTCCGCCACGCCGTACCGCTTGTGCCGGGGGCGGGGGTCGCCGGAGCCGAGGCGCTCGGCGGTCTCGGCGAGGTCGGTGAGCGGCGAGGTCAGCCGGTTGGCCTGGCGTACGGCGAGGAGCACGGCGGAGACGATCGCGAGGAGCGCCACCGCCCCGATGATCAACAGGGTCCGGCCGACCTCACGGGTCACGGCCGAGCGGGACTCCTCGACGGTGACCTTCTCCCCGTCCTCCCCCGTCTCCGTACTGCGCAGGACGCTGTCCGTGGGGCGTTCGCCGACCTCGATGGGGGCGCGTCCGGGGATCTCGACGCGTGCGTAGCGGCTCGGGTCGACCTGTTCGGACAGGACGTCGGGGGTGATCCGCTCCGCACCGAGCAGGCGGCTCTCCACGACGCTGATCAGCCGCAGCGCCTCGGAGTCGACGCTCTCCTGGGCACTGTTGCTGATGGTGCGGGTCTCGACGATGACGAGGGAGACGCCGAAGACGGCGATCACGACGAGGACCACGGCGAGCGTGGAGTTGATCAGTCGGCGGCGCATGACTGTCTCTGTACGTCAGCTCTTCTCGAACCGGAAGCCGACGCCCCGCACGGTGGCGATGTAACGGGGGTTGGCCGCGTCGTCCCCGAGCTTCTTGCGGAGCCAGGAGATGTGCATGTCGAGCGTCTTCGTGGAGGACCACCAGGTGGTGTCCCAGACCTCGCGCATCAGCTGGTCGCGGGTGACGACCCGGCCGGCGTCGCGGACGAGGACCCGGAGCAGGTCGAACTCCTTGGCGGTGAGCTGGAGTTCCTCCTCGCCCATCCAGGCGCGGTGCGACTCGACGTCGATCCTGACGCCGTGCGTGGCGGGCTGCGGCGCGGTCTCCGCGGCGCCGCGGCGCAGGAGGGCGCGGACCCGGGCGAGCAGCTCGGCGAGGCGGAAGGGCTTCGTGACGTAGTCGTCGGCTCCGGCGTCGAGGCCGACCACGGTGTCGACCTCGTCGGCGCGGGCGGTCAGCACCAGGATCGGCACGGCGTGGCCGTCCGCCCGCAGCCGTCTGGCGACCTCCAGGCCGTCCATCCCGGGCAGCCCCAGGTCGAGCACGACCAGGTCTATGCCCCCCTGGAGTCCGGCGTCGAGCGCGGTCGGACCGTCCTGGCGGACCTCGACCTCGTAACCCTCACGACGCAGGGCGCGGGCCAGTGGCTCCGAGATGGATGCGTCGTCCTCGGCGAGCAGTACACGGGTCATGAGGGTGATGGTAGTCCGCACCGGGGCCTCGGGGTGAGGTACTCGTCAAGGCCTGCGAGCCAGGGACACGAAACGGTCATGCACCTTTGAACAGGGGGGTTCGGTTCCTTCAGGACCTGTGATCCGTGTCTCAAGTCCTTCCATATCCCTGAGTGTCATGTCGTATGGTGGCTCGACGCCTGTTGCACCACCTGAGGACCTTTGGGCAGCTATTCGCGCCAAGGGTCACTTTTGTGTGCGGGCCGGTTCCCGCCGGCTCCGACCAGTGAATGACCTATGGGCCGGGCCCGGAGCGCGAGGACGCGCCCCGGGCGTGGATCCCGGTACGGCCGGTCCCCGACTCCGCCCCCGCTCCCTCCGGAGCCGGTGGCCGGATCGAATTCCCTCGAGGCGTCGGGGGTGGGGCGCGACCGTCCCGGTGCCGGCTACCCCCCACCGGGCGCCCACCGCTCACAAGGCGACGCGTCCCGACCAGCAAGGATCGACCATGGCGTCCAGCCTGACGAAGGAATCGGCCGGCACTGCCGGTAGCGAGAAGACCTTCTTCGGCCACCCCCGCGGCCTGGCCACTCTCTTCATGACGGAGATGTGGGAGCGCTTCAGCTACTACGGTATGCGCGCGCTCCTCCCGCTCTACCTGATCGCTCCCAACGGGCTTCACCTGAACCCCGCCACGGCCACGGCGATCTACTCGGTCTACCTGTCGCTGGTGTACCTGCTCGCCATGCCCGGCGGCTGGTTCGGCGACCGCGTCTGGGGCCCCCGCAAGACCGTCGCCATCGCGGGCGGCGTCATCATGCTCGGCCACCTGACGCTGGCACTGCCCACCGAGGGCACCTTCTTCGCCGGCCTCGGCCTGGTGGCGATCGGCTCCGGTCTGCTGAAGTCCAACATCTCCACGATGGTCGGCCACCTCTACGACGGCCCGGACGACCCGCGCCGTGACGGTGGCTTCACGATCTTCTACATGGGCATCAACATGGGTGCCTTCGCCGCGCCGCTGGTCATCGGCACCGTGGGCGAGAGTGTCAACTGGCACCTGGGCTTCGCCCTCGCCGCACTCGGCATGGGTCTGGGTGTCGCCCAGTTCCTGCTCGGCACCCGCCACCTCGACCCGCGCAGTCTCGTCGTGCCGAAGCCGCTGTCCGCGGACGAGCGCGCGTCCACGCTGCGCAAGGCCATGATCTGGATGGGCATCGCCGCGGTCTTCTACATCGGCACGGTGGTCACCGGCGTCTACACGCTGAACTGGCTGCTGGTCCCGATCACCGTGGCCGGTCTGGTCATCCCGGTGATGGTCCTGGCCCGCATCAAGCGGGACAAGGAGCTCAGCGCCACCGAGCAGGCCAAGATGTCCGGCTACATCTGGTTCTTCGTGGCCGCCGCCATCTTCTGGATGATCTACGACCAGGGCGGCTCGACCCTGGCGATCTTCGCCGACTCCTCGGCGGAGAACTCGGTGCTCGGCTGGAACTTCCCGGTCTCGTGGTACCAGTCGGTCAACCCGGTACTGATCATGGCGCTGGCCCCGGTCTTCGCCGCCTTCTGGATGGCGCTGAACCGGCGGGGCAAGGAGCCGAGCACGATCGTGAAGTTCAGCTCCGGTCTGGTGCTGGTCGGTGCGTCGTTCTTCCTCTTCCTGCTGCCGCTGACGATCGCCGGCGACGGCCACAAGGCCGCCGCGATGTGGCTGGTGGCGATCTACTTCGTGCAGACCGTCGCGGAGCTGACGCTCTCTCCCGTGGGCCTCTCGGTCACCACGAAGATGGCTCCGGCCAAGTACGCGAGCCAGATGATGGGGGTGTGGTTCCTCGCGGTCACCGCGGGCGACTGCACCACCGGGCTGCTGTCCATCGCGGGTGTGGAGCTCAACGGCACCGGGGTGGTGGCGCTCCAGGCCACCCTGGCGGTCCTCGCGGGTGTCGCGATCTTCATGTACCGCGGCAAGGTCAAGACGCTCATGGGCAACGTCCGCTGACGCGGAGCCCTTCGTGGGCCTTCTCGCGGCCGGGGGCCGTCGTACCGATCGGGTGCGGCGGCCCCTGGCCGTATCCGGCGGGAGCCGTACGGGGGGGCCGCCCGGAGCGGGCACGCGAAAAGCGCGCCGGGTGTGTTCCGGCGCGCCTAGGGTGGAGCGGGGGGTCAGGCGGGCGCCGCGATCTCCGCCCAGACGGTCTTGCCCGGCGTGTCCGGCGTACGGGAGACGCCCCAGTCCAGGCAGAGCCGCTGCACGATGAACATGCCGTGCCCCCCGGGCCGTCCCGCGCGGTGCGGGGTACGGGGCGCGGGCTGGCCGGTGCCGCCGTCTACGACCTCGACCCGGAGGGCCTTGGGCGAGCAGGCGATACGGAGCTCCTCGGGCCCGCCGGCGTGCAGGCAGGCGTTGGTCACGAGCTCGGAGACGACCAGCAGTACGTCCTCGGCGGCCGCTCTGCGGTCGGCCCCGGACGCGGGGAGCCAGCCCCAGTCGTGCAGGGCCTGCCGGGCGAAGTCCCGGGCCATCGGCACGATGCCCGTCGCCTCCCGCAGCGAGAGGGAGCGCCACTGCCGGTCGGCCGGCACGGCTGAGGCGGCGCCCGTACCGTCCGGCTCGCGGCCGAGGCCGCCCGGCGGATGCTGCCGGGTGGTGCTCATCAGCGCTTCACCTCACCGATTCACCGTGTTGCCATCGAACAGATTCTGGTCAGTTGCAGAGTGTGAGGCGTCCAGGACGCCACCGGGGTGTCTCCTGCCCTGTCGCACGACGACGACACCCACTTCGGCTACGCCGAAAGCGTGACGCGGGCCGATCGGCAGCCGTCGGTCACCGGAGCAGCGCATGAGACCCGCCGTCAGGAACCCAGGGCGTCTTCGAGCGAGGCGTGGACGGTGAAGACCGCCTCCGCACCCGTGATCTCGAAGACGCGGGCCACCATGGGCTGCATGCCCGCGAGGTGAACCGCTCCCCCGGCCGCCTCGGCCTGGAGGCGGGCACCGAGCAGGACGTTGAGCCCTGTGGAGTCACAGAATTCGAGGCGCGAGCAGTCGACCACCAGGCGCACGCGCCCTTGCTCGACCGCGCTCTCCAGCGGCTCGCGCAGCAGATCCGCGGTGTGGTGATCGAGCTCACCCACCGGCGTCACGACTTCGCTCAGCCCTTCGGTGCGGACCTCGACCTGTAGTCGACCCCGGTTCGCACTGCCGACCGTCCCGCGGTCCATGCCCGTCCCTCTTCGCCGTCCGACACCGTCCGCGCCGTTTGCCGCGACCGTCTCCGTGGCTTCCGCCGACGTCCATGAAACATTACGCGTTTCCCTCACCACACGGTAGTCGAAGAACTCAACAAACCGGACATACAGGGTGAATTGGTGCTTGTAACTCGCGCCCGGAACCGGGTAAGGGTAGAGGGCACCACATCACCTGGACGCTCGATCGGCTTCGGAGGCGCCGCTTCACCGCAGGAACACGTAGGGGCATCGGCAGCCATATGCCGAGAACGATGGAGGAGACCATGTCACCCCGGCTCGACGTATCGCGTACCCACCTCGCGACGTCGGCATGTCCTCAGGGACCGACCGATTCAGACTTTCCCGCTGCGAGCGCCGCACCCGGCGCGCGCACCGGCCACCGCACCGGCCCCACGGCCGGTGCCACCACCGCCGGCCTTCCGGACCAGGGCCTCGGCGATCTCCCCGAGATCCCGCCCTACGCCGACATCGGCGCCGTCGACGCCAGGGCGCTGTCGAAGACGCTCTTCGCGCGGCTCGAGGTGCTCGAGGAAGGCACCCCCGAGTACGCGTACGTCCGTAACACGCTGGTCGAACTCAACCTCGCCCTGGTCAAGTTCGCCGCTTCCCGGTTCCGCACCCGCAGCGAGCCGATGGAGGACATCGTCCAGGTCGGCACCATCGGCCTGATCAAGGCGATCGACCGCTTCCAGCTCAGCCGGGGCGTGGAGTTCCCGACGTTCGCGATGCCCACCGTCATCGGTGAGATCAAGCGGTTCTTCCGGGACACCAGTTGGTCCGTGCGCGTCCCGCGCCGGCTCCAGGAGCTGCGGCTCGACCTCGCCAAGGCGGGCGACGAGCTGGCCCAGCGGCTGGACCGCACGCCCACCGTGGGCGAGTTGGCCGAGCGCCTCGGCATCGGCGAGGACGAGGTCGTGGAGGGCATGACGGCGAGCAACGCGTACACCGCGAGCTCACTGGACGCCACGTCCGAGAGCGACGACCACGAGGGCGCGCTCGCGGACCGTATGGGCTACGAGGACCACGGCATCGAGGGCATCGAGTACGTCGAGTCCCTCAAGCCGCTCATCGCCTCCCTGCCGCTGCGCGACCGCACGATCCTCTCGCTGCGGTTCGTGGACAACATGACGCAGTCGGAGATCGGCGAGGAGCTCGGCATCTCGCAGATGCACGTGTCCCGGCTGCTCTCCCGGACGCTCGTCAAGCTCAGGAAGGGTCTCACCGTCGAGGAGTGACCCGGCGCCCGGACACACAGGCGCGCCACGCGGAAGGACCCGCCCGGCAAAGGGCGGGTCCTTCCGCGTGTCCGAGCGCTCCTCGGGAAGGGGCGGGCCCCGCCGCCACCGATGCCGCGGGGCCGTGCGCGACGCGTACGCCCCGCCCCCGCGCCGCGCCGCGGATCGCCGTCACCGGCCTCCCGGGACCCGCTCGCCGCACCGCCACACGGAGTGGACCAGCGGGACCCCCGGCCGGTAGGCGAGGTGGACGTGGCTCGGCGCGTCCAGGAGGACGAGGTCGGCGCGGGCGCCCGGGGCGATGCGGCCGACGTCGGTACGGCGCAGGGCGGCGGCGCCCCCGGCGGTGGCCGACCAGAGGGCCTCGTCCGGGGTCATCCCCATGTCCCGTACCGCGAGGGCCACGCAGAAGGGCATGGAGGAGGTGAAGGAGGAGCCCGGGTTGCAGTCCGTGGACAGGGCGACCGTGGCGCCCGCGTCCAGCAGGCGCCGGGCGTCGGGCCAGTCGGCGCGGGTGGAGAACTCCGCGCCGGGCAGGAGGGTGGCGACCGTGTCGCCCTGGCCGAGCGCGTCGAGGTCGGCGTCCGTGAGGTGGGTGCAGTGGTCGGCTGAGGCCGCGCCCAGCTCCACGGCCAGCTGGACCCCGGGGCCGTGGCCGAGCTGGTTGGCGTGGACGCGCGGGCTCAGCCCCCGGGCGAGGCCGGCGGTCAGGATCGCGCGGGCCTGGTCGCCGTCGAAGGCGCCCCGCTCGCAGAACACGTCGATCCAGCGGGCGTACGGGGCACAGGCGTCCAGCATCGGCCCGGTGACCAGGTCGACGTACCCGGCGGGGTCGTCGGCGTAGTCGGGGGACACGATGTGGGCGCCGAGGTAGGTCACCTCGTCCGTGTGGCGGGCGGCGACGCGCAGGGAGCGTGCCTCGTCCTCGACGGTGAGGCCGTAACCGGACTTGGTCTCCAGGGTGGTGGTGCCCTGGCGGAGCGCCTCGGCGAGGTAGCGGGCGACGTTGGCGGAGAGCTCCTCGTCGGAGGCGGCGCGGGTGGCGGCCACGGTCGTGCGGATGCCGCCCGCGGAGTAGGGGCGGCCCGACATCCGCGCGTTGAACTCGTCGGTGCGGTCTCCCGCGAAGACCAGGTGGGAGTGCGAGTCGACGAAGCCGGGGATCATGGCCCGGCCGCCCGCGTCGACGGCGTTGTCGGTGGCGGGTGCTTTGCTGGATTCACCGGTCCAGACGATGCGCTCGCCCTCGATGACGACGGCCGCGTCGCGGATCAGGCCCAGGGGGGTTCCGGTGTCGAGGGAGGGGTCGTTGGTGACCAGTACGGCGATGTCGGTGACCGCGGTCGTCGTCATCCGGGCGCTGCTTTCGTCGTGGGTGGGGGCCCTCGGCCGAGATGCCGGACGGGTCCCGGGGCGGATCGTACGGCCCGACGGGCGGGCCGTGCCGGCGGGTTCGGCCGGTCGCGAGGGGCGGGTCGGAGGCGTGGGGCGGATCAGCCCCACGAGGGCGTGCGGGCTCGCACGGTACGTGTGGCCGGTCAGGCCCGCAGGGCAGCGACGGCCGAAGCGAGCGCTCCGGGCACGTCCTCGACCAGGGTGTGGTGACCGTCCCGGACGATGTGCCTGCCTCCTACGACGGTGTGCCGGACATCCGCCGCGGAGGCGGCGAATACAGCCGCTTCGGCTGCCAGCCGGGGCGCCGGTCCCGCTGTCCTGACGGAGTCCAGTGCGATGGTCGTGAGGTCGGCCGGAGCTCCGGGTTCGAGCGTGCCCGCGTCCGGACGGCCCAGGGCGGCGTGACCGTCGGCGGAGGCCGCCCTGAGCAGGGCGGCCGCGGTCCAGTGGCCCCGGGCGTGGGTGCGGAGCCGTTCGTTGAGTTCCATCGCCCGGGCCTCCTCGAAGAGGTCGATCACCGCGTGGCTGTCGCTGCCCAGCGAGAGCGGGGAACCCGCCCGCTGGAGCGCGGCGGCGGGGCCGATGCCGTCGGCGAGGTCGCGTTCCGTGGTGGGGCACATGCAGGTGCCGGTCCGGGAGGAGCCCAGCAGCTCGATGTCCCCGGGCGTGAGGTGCGTGTTGTGGATGCCCGTGGTGTGCGGCCCGAGGACCCCGTGGTCCGCGAGGAGCCGGGTGGGGGTGCGCCCGTGCGCGGCGAGACAGGCCTCGTTCTCCGCGGTCTGCTCGGACAGGTGCACGTGGAGCGGGGCGCCGCGCTCCCGCGCCCATCGTGTGACGGTGGCCAGCTCCGCGGCCGGGACGGCGCGCACGGAGTGGATGGCCGCGCCGATCAGCGCCTGGCCGTCGGCCTTGAGGAGGGAGGCGCGCTCGGCCCAGGCCTCGGCGGTGGTGTCGGAGAAGCGGAGCTGGTGCCGGTCGGGCTTCCGGCCGAAGCCGGCGGCGAGGTAGGCGGTGTCGAGCAGCGTGATGCGGATGCCCGCTTCGGCCGCCGCCGCGATCAGCGCCTCACCCATCGCGTTCGGATTGTCGTACGGGGTGCCGCCCGGCGCGTGGTGAAGGTAGTGGAATTCGCCGACGCAGGTGATGCCGGCCAGCGCCATCTCGGCGTACGTCGCACGGGCCAGCGCGAAGTAGGAGTCGGGGGTGAGCCGGGAGGCCGTCCGGTACATCAGGTCACGCCAGGTCCAGAAGGTCCCCGAACCCACCTGGACGGTGGAGCGCAGAGCCCGGTGGAAGGCGTGCGAGTGGGTGTTGGCCAGCCCGGGAAGGGTCAGACCGCGCAGGACGGTCGCACCGGACGGCGGCGTCCTGGCGCCCGTACGCACACCGGCGATGCGGCCTCCGGCCACGTCCAGGGCGACCCCCGGTTCCACATGGGTACCGAGCCAGGCGTGGGACATCCAGTAGGTGGCGGTGACCGGCGGGCCCGCCGGTCGGGTCGTCAGCTGCACGCGAGACCTTCCAGTACGTCGGCGAGTGCCGTCACCCCGGCCACGCAGTCGTCCTCACGGGCGTGTTCGGCCGGCGAGTGCGAGATCCCGGTCGGGTTCCGCACGAACAGCATGGCGGTCGGCACGGAAGCGGACAAAATACCCGCATCGTGTCCTGCCCCGGTCCCCAGCACGGGCACGTCGCGCCCCGTGCCGTCCGGGCCCCGCTTCCCCAGCAGCCGGCGGATCTCGTCCCGCAGGACGTGCTGGAACTCCACGACGGGCGTGAAGGACTCGCGTACGACGTCGAGGTCGATCCCGGCCCGCTCCGCGTGCTCCCGGGCGGCCCGCTCGATCCCCCCGACGACGGCGTCGAGGGTGGCCTGGTCGGCGGCGCGCGAGTCGAGCCAGCCCCGCACGAGGGAGGGGATGGCGTTGACCCCGTTGGGCTCGACGGCGACCTTCCCGAAGGTCGCCAGACCACCGGCGAGTTCCGCCTCGCGCCGGGCCGCGAGCACGGTCTCGGCGTACGTGAGCATCGGGTCGCGGCGATCGGCGAGGCGGGTGGTGCCCGCGTGGTTGGCCTCGCCCCGGAAGTCGAACCTCCAGCGGCCGTGCGGCCAGATGGCCGAGGCGACGCCGACCGGGTACCCGTCGAGGTCGAGGGCCCGCCCCTGCTCGACGTGCAGTTCGACGAAGGCACCGATGCGGGCGAGCCGTTCGGGGTCGGGGCCGATGGCGTCCGGGTCGTGTCCGGCCGCCTCCATGGCCCGGGGCAGCGGCACACCGTCCCCGTCGCGGAGCAGGCGCGCCTTCCCGGGAGTCAGCTGTCCGGCGGTAAGCCGGGAGCCGACGCAGGCGAGCCCGAAGCGGGCCCCTTCCTCGTCACCGAAGTTGGTGATGGCGAAGGGCTTCGCGAACTCCGCTCCCCTGCGGCGGAGTTCGTCGAAAGCGGCGAAGGCGGAGACCACACCGAGAGGTCCGTCGAAGGCTCCGCCGTCCGGCACGGAGTCCAGGTGCGAGCCGGTGACGACGGCGTCCCCGGCCAGCGGGTCGCCGGACCAGGCCCACTGGTTGCCGTTCCGGTCGGTCTCGAGGGCGAGGCCCCGGGACTCCGCCTGGGCACGGAACCACGCACGGCAGTCCAGGTCGGCCCCGGTCCACGCGTACCGCCGGTATCCGCCGCTGCCGGAGTGGCGGCCGATGGGCGCGAGTGAGCGCCACATCGAGTGGAACGACTGCGGCTCGGAGAGCGGGCGCCCGGCCGGCTCGTGCGGTCCGGGCCCGGCGCCGGGCGCTGCGCCCGCCGCCTCTGCCGGGGCTCCCCGGCGGGGCTCCGTGCCGTGCGGCCGGCCGCCGGCGGTCCCGGTCACCGGCCGTCACCCTCCGCCATGGGGACCCGTACGCCCTTGGCCGAGGCGACGGACCCGGCGATGTCGTACCCCGCGTCGACATGCCGGATGACGCCCATGCCCGGGTCGTTCGTGAGGACCCGCCGGATCTTCTCGCCGGCCAGCTCCGTGCCGTCGGCGACGGTGACCTGCCCCGCGTGGATGGAGCGCCCCATCCCCACCCCGCCGCCGTGGTGCAGGGACACCCAGGACGCCCCCGACGCCACGTTGACCATGGCGTTCAGCAGCGGCCAGTCCGCGATGGCGTCGGAGCCGTCGAGCATGGCCTCGGTCTCGCGGTACGGCGAGGCGACGGACCCGCAGTCCAGGTGGTCGCGCCCGATGGCCAGCGGCGCGGCGAGCTCGCCGCTCGCCACCATGTCGTTGAACCGCTCACCGGCCCTGTCGCGCTCCCCGTACCCGAGCCAGCAGATCCGGGCGGGCAGTCCCTGGAAGTGGACCCGCTCACCGGCCATCCTGATCCAGCGGTGCAGCGACTCGTTCTCCGGGAAGAGTTCGAGCATCGCCTTGTCGGTCTTGTGGATGTCCGAGGCCTCACCCGACAGCGCGGCCCAGCGGAAGGGACCCTTGCCCTCGCAGAAGAGCGGCCGGATGTAGGCGGGCACGAATCCCGGGAAGTCGAACGCCCGCGCGTAGCCGGCGAGCTGGGCCTCCCCCCGGATCGAGTTGCCGTAGTCGAAGACCTCCGCCCCGGCGTCCATGAAGCCGACCATGGCCTCGACGTGCGCGGCCATCGACTCGCGGGCGCGCCTCGTGAAGTCGGCCGGCTTCTCGGCCGCGTACGCCGCCATGTCGTCGAAGTCGACGCCGACCGGCAGATAGGCGAGCGGGTCGTGGGCACTGGTCTGGTCGGTGACGATGTCGACGGGGGCGCCTTCGGCGAGCATGCGGGGCAGCAGTTCCGCCGCGTTGCCCAGCAGGCCGATGGAGAGCGGACGCCGCGCGTCCCGCGCCTCGACCGCCAGCTGGAGGGCGTGTTCGAGGGAGTCGGCCCGTACGTCCAGGAAGCGGTGCTCGATCCGCCGCTCGATGGCGCGGGGGTCGCAGTCGATGCAGAGGGCGACACCGTCGTTCATCGTCACGGCCAGCGGCTGGGCGCCGCCCATGCCGCCGAGGCCGGCGGTCAGCGTGATGGTGCCCGCCAGCGTTCCGCCGAACCGCTTGGCGGCGACGGCGGCGAACGTCTCGTAGGTGCCCTGGAGGATGCCCTGCGTCCCGATGTAGATCCAGGAGCCGGCGGTCATCTGGCCGTACATGGTGAGCCCGAGGGACTCCAGCCGGCGGAACTCCTCCCAGTTGGCCCAGTCGCCGACCAGGTTGGAGTTGGCGATCAGGACCCGCGGCGCCCACTCGTGCGTCTGCATGACCCCCACCGGCCGCCCGGACTGGACGAGCATCGTCTCGTCCTGCTTGAGCGTCCGCAGCGTACGGACCATCGCGTCGAACGACCGCCAGTCGCGGGCCGCCTTGCCGGTGCCGCCGTAGACGACGAGCTTGTCGGGGTGCTCGGCGACCTCGGGGTCGAGGTTGTTCTGCAGCATGCGGAGGGCGGCTTCCTGCTGCCATCCCAGGGCGCTCAGTTCCGTACCGCGCGGTGCCCGTACGGGGCGGGGTCCTGACATGGGGGATGCCTCCTCGCGACTGCGACCGTCATGACTGAAGACCGAGCACTGTGACTGTTCTATTCACATCCTGACGGCCTGAATACTCCTAGTCAACAGGGCGGGACCCCGCCGCCCGGGCGGGCCGGGGCCGCACACCCGGACGGTGGTCCCGCCCCCGCGCTCCCCGGGCCGGACCACCGGGCAGCCGGACCGGCGCGATCCCGGCCCGTCGCAGGGCGCCGACCTGCACCCTTGTCACGACCTCTCGCATGTACCAATGGAAAATGCCAGAACTCCCACCAGCCGCGAGCACGTTGCGTAGCCTCTGCACTACAGCCGTACGCCACGTCGGGAGGGGAGTCCGCGGTGCCCGGAATCGACGAGTGCCTGCTCGAGGTCATGAGGCTGCCCGGCGCCCGGGGCGCCGCGGTGGTCGACTGGACGAGCGGCCTCGCCCTCGGCACCATCGGCGAATCGCCCAACGGCGACCACGAGGCGACGGCCGCGGAGACCGCCGAAGTGGCCCGGATGGCGGCCGAACAGCCGGTCTTCGCGGGCGACGCCGCGGTGGCCGGCCCCGGGACCCGCACCCCGGGGGCGGTCCCGCCCCACCCACCCGGGTTACCCGGCCTCGCCGTCGAGGACGTCATCATCACCACCGCGCCCGGCTACCACATCCTCCGTTTCGTCGAGACGTCCTTCGACAGCAGCGTCTTCCTCCACCTCTGGCTGGACCGCGCCGAAGGCAATCTCGCCCTCGCACGCATGCGGCTCGGCGACATCGCGGAGCGGCTGGTCCTGGCATGAGCCCGGCCGCCACCGCCCCGTCCGGCATACCCGGGCACCCCGCTCTCTCCCCCATGCTCCAGCGGCTCGCGGCCGAGCGCGCCACCGGCGCGCTGATGCGTGACCGCGGCACGCTCTACCTCGCCGAGGGTCAGGTCGTCCACGCCGAGAGCCCCGCCACCCCGGGCATCGACATCCTGCTCACCACGGGCGGCACCCTGCGCAGCGAGGGCTGGTGGGACGCGGTCGCCCAGGCCGGTGCCGGTCAGCGGGTCGGCCGTTACCTCGTGGACAGCGGCAGGGTGCCGGGCGGTGCGCTGGAGCTGTGCCACCTGGGAGCGCTGTACGACGCCGCGTTCTTCGCCCTGGCCCCGACGCACACGCCGGCCCGGTTCCGTTACGGGGTCTCCCACTGGATCGGCCCGGTCCGCCCCGTACCCGTGGACGCCGTGCAGCGCGAGACACTCCGGCGCCGGGAACTGCTGGACCGGATCTGGCCGGACGCGCTCACCGACAGCGCCCCGCTCGTCCGCGCGGCGCACCCGCTCGACGCACCGGTCCCGCCGCGTCAGCGCCGCGTCCTCGACCTCGTCGACGGTGCGCGGACGGCCACGGACATCGCCCGGGAGCTGGGGCGTTCGGCCTTCCACATCCTGGTCGACCTGCGGCGGCTCGCGGCCGCCGGAATGGTCGCAACGGTCCGCCCGGCCGCGGCCGGGCCCGCCTCCGCGCCCGGCCGGATCGAGCTGCCCGAGGTCACGGCCGACCCCGACGTAGCCCTGTTGCGCCGGCTCAGAGACGCATTGGAGGCCCTGTGATACGCGCGCTCAGACAGCGTGCCGGGAGGAGACAGCTGATGGTGCCCGAGGCCGAAGCGCAGGATGTCCTCGACGAGCTCCAGCGGTTACGGGCCCGGGTACCGCTCCTGGCGGGTGCCCTCGCCGCCAGTACGGACGGCCTGGTGGTGGCCCACGACACCCCGGGCATCGAGGCGGAAGGCGTCGCCGCGCTGACCGCCGCCGCGCTCGGCGTATCGGTCCGGATGACCGACGCCACCGGACGCGGCGGCTTCCGCGAACTCCTGATCCGCGGCGGGAGCGGCTACATCGCGACGTACGCGGCGGGCTCCTCCGCCGTACTGACCCTGCTGGCCGAGGACCGCATCAACGTCGGCCGACTGCACCTGGAGGGCCGCAGGTCCGGTGCGCGCATCGGCGAGGTGGTGGACGCCGCGCTCGAACGCGCCGACCGTCCGGCGCCTCCCGTACGGCCCCCGCAGGAACGGGCCCTCCCGCGCCGCGCCACGCCGGACCCCTCGTGACACAGCACCGCACCACCCACCGGAAGACGGACCGGCCACCTGGGCCGGCCAGGGAAAGGAAGAGAGCACCCATGGCCAACACCGAAGCGTCACTGAAGGAAGCGATGACGTCGATCGAGGGAACCCTCGGCGTCGCACTCGTCGACTACACCAGCGGCATGGCGCTGGGCACCCTCGGCGGTGGCAAGGAGTTCAACCTGGAGGTCGCGGCGGCGGGCAACACCGACGTCGTACGCGCCAAGCTCCGCACCATGGAACACCTGGGCATCAAGGACGAGATCGAGGACATCCTCATCACCCTCGGCGCGCAGTACCACCTGATCCGGCTGCTCAAGACGCGCGGCAGCAACGGCCTGTTCCTCTACCTCGTCCTGGACTCCGGCCGCGCCAACCTCGCGATGGCCCGTCACCAGCTGAGGAAGATCGAGGCGGAGCTGGAGGTCTGACCCGCCGGGCCCACGGGCTCCGGCGGGGGCCGGACGGCGGGCCGGACCCCGGGCGGGACCGCCGCCAGCAGTCCGGTCCCCGGCCCGCCCCGCCGCGCCGGGCGCTCACCCGCGTCCGGCCCGCCCCGCCCCGCTCACCGGCGACGCCGTGCCCCGCCGGGCGCGGCGTCGCCCGCCATCGGTCCGGTGGTCCGGTACTCCTCCACCTGCCGGCCCGCGGCCCCGCCCCGCCCGACCCGGTCGGTCCGCACCCAGTACAGGACGTCGTCGCGGCGCTCCCGCTGCCCGAGCCGTACGGCCTTCGCCCAGAGCCCGGCACCGGCTCCGGCGAGCAGGAGCCCCCCGGCGCCCGGCAGCAGCCAGGCGCTGCACACGGCCGCCAGGAAGGCGCCCAGCAGCCACCACCGGTTCCGCCGGCGCCAGGTGCGTACGGTCACCGCCCGGTCCTGCAGGAAGTCACCGCGTCCCGCCCGTGCGGCCGCCCGGGCGAGCTCCGCGTACCGCCCCGTCCGCACCGTGGCCACCGCGGCCGCTGTCACCAGGAACAGCGCCGCTCCGGCCAGCAGCCCGATACGCCGGCCGGTCAGCCCCGGAACGAACGCGCCGACCGCCGCCGCCAGCAGACCCGGCCACCACAGCGGCGCGGCCCCGGCCCTCACGATCACGGCCACCCTCGCCAACGACTGCGCTCCGCGCCCCACGTCCCTACCCCTTCCGCAGCTCCCTGTGGACCTTCTGGGCGCGGAGGTTAACGGGTCCGGATGAGTGGTTCCTGAGAATCGGCGGAGGTCCGTCCGGCGAACCGGGGGCGGGCGCTCGGCCGGTTCCCTACTCGACGAACAAGCCCCTCGCGACGGCCTTCGCGTCGAACTCCTCCAGCCGGGCCTGCGCCTCGGGCAGCCCGTCGCACATGGCTTCCAGCAGCACCCGCCCCAGCAGCATCGGCGCGCACGCGGTGTCGAAGGCGAGCCCGGTCCCCACGGCCGCCGGAATCAGCAGGTCGCTGTGGACGGCCACCGGGGCGAACGCCGAGTCGGCGACGGTCACGACCGTCAGCCCCTGCTCCCGTGCGTACGCCAGAGCGTCCACGACCTCGCGGGGGTGGCGCGGCAGCGCGAAGCACAGCAGCACGCTCGCCCCCGCGCGGCGGGCCGCGTCGATCCGGTCGTGGACCATGCTGCCGCCCTCGTCGAGCACCCGTACGTCCGGATGCACCTTGGCGGCGAAGTACCCGAAGCCCCGTGCCTGCGACGACGCGGCCCGCAGGCCCAGCACGAGCAGGGGCCGCGATCCGGCGAGCAGCCGTCCCGCCCGCTCCACCGGCGCCGGGTCGGCGAGCAGGTCGGCCAGGTGGCGCAGGTTCTCGATCTCGGCCCGCACGGCCTGCTGGTACTCGTTGGGGCCCCCGCCCTCGCCCCCGTCCGCGCCGTGCGCCGCGCCGTCCGGGGCGACCTCCCGCAGGTGCCTGCGGAGAGCCGGATACCCGTCGAAGCCGAGCGCCACGGCGAACCGGGTGACCGAGGGCTGACTCACCCCGGCCAGTTCGGCGAGCTCCACGCTGGAGAGGAACGGGGCGTCGGCGGCCCGCCGCACCATGGAGTGCGCGATCCGCCGCTGGGTGGGCGTGAGCCGGCGCCCCTCGAAGAGGCCCTGCAACCGCGCGGCCGGGCTGCTCCCGCTCATGCTGTCCCTCCAGAGATCCGGCGCACCGGATCGGCACCGCCGAATCCATTCAGCCAGCACGCGAACTGAATGTCCATATACAGCCGCCGCCGCTCGCATTGCGGGACGGCTTCCCCCTGCCGACCCTGGAACCATGATCCCAGCCAATACGAGAGGCCCCGGCGGCGTCGTCGTCCGCTACGGGAGCGAGAACGCCGCACACGTGCTGAGCGTCTACGCCGACCTGCGCTGCCCCTACTGCAAGCGCATGGAGCTGGACCTGGGGGCCGTGATGGAACGGGCGTCGGACGACGGGCGGTTCGCGATCGACCACCACTTCGCCACCTTCCTCGACGACTCGGCGGGCGGCACCGGCTCCATGGAGGCGCTGGCCGCGCTGGGAGCCGCGGCGGACGAGGGGCAGAAGCCCTTCCTCCACTACCTGCGGGCCCTGTACGCCGGTCAGCCCGGCGAGGACGACGACGCCTTCGCCGACCGGGCCGGTCTGCTGCGGCTGGCCGAGGAGGTCGAGGCGCTGCACACGGACGGCTTCCGCCGGAAGGTCCAGGAGGGCACCTACCTGCCGTGGGCCGCGCAGGTCTCGCTCGCCTTCGGCACGAGCGGCGTCCGCTCCACCCCGACCGTACTGATCGACCGCACCCCGGTCGCGGTCATCAACTCCCTGGGCTACGCGGTCACCCCGGAGGCGTTCCTGGCCGAAGTGGCGGTCTGAGGCGGCGGGGGACGCGGCAGCCCGGCGTGACGGCGCGGCTGCCGGGCATCCCGGCCGTGGAGCGCGAACGCCGCGAGGACGGGCGGGCCCGGCAGACCGGACGCCGGCGGCGCCCGCGGAGGGCAGCCGAGGACCGGAAGGACCGGGTCGAGGAGCCGGGAGCCGGCGGGCGGGACGGAAGGGTCCCGGGGCGGCGAGCTGTCGTGGGGACCGCCGCACCCCCGGTCACCCGGGGGGCGGGACGACGGCGGTCCCCACGAGGGACGCGGTCCCGGGTCAGGGCCGGGTGTCGCGTCCGGGCGACGGTGGAGGTCCGGGAGCCGCTCCGTAGTCCGTGTCGCCGTACTCGGTGCCGGCGGGTCTCCCTGCCGACACCGAGTACTCTGCCGGAGCCGTGTTAAGCCGGTGCTGCGCGTACGTGTCGCGCTCGTACCGTTTGCGCGAAGCCCGGAAACCGGGGCGTCACAGCTTCGGCGCGGCGCCCTTGGCGAGGAAGGCCAGCAGGTCCTGCCTGCTCACGACCCCCTTGGGCTTGCCCTCGACGAGGACGATCGCCGCATCGGCCCCGTCCGTACCGCTGAGGACGGCCATCAGGTCCTCGACCGGCTCACCCGAACCGACCTGCGGCAGCGGGGCCGACATGTGCTTCTCCAGGGCGTCGGTGAGCGAGGCGCGCTGGGTGAACAGGGCGTCCAGGAGCTGCCGCTCGACGACGGAACCGACGACCTCCGCGGCCATCACGTCCGGGTGCCCGGCGCCCGGCTTCACGATCGGCATCTGGGAGACGCCGTACTCGCGCAGTACCTCGATGGCCTCGCCGACCGTCTCCTCCGGGTGCATGTGGACGAGCGAGGGGAGCGGGCCCTCCTTGAAGTCCAGGACGGCGCCGACCCGTGCGGACGGGCCGGTGTCCTCCAGGAAGCCGTAGTCGGCCATCCACTCGTCGTTGAAGATCTTGCTCATGTAGCCGCGGCCGCTGTCCGGCAGCAGGACGACCACCACGTCGTCGGGGCCGAGCCCCTTGGCCACCTCCAGCGCGGCGACCACCGCCATGCCGCAGGAACCGCCGACGAGCAGCCCTTCCTCCTTGGCGAGGCGGCGCGTCATCCGGAACGAGTCCTTGTCGGAGACGGCGACGATCTCGTCGGTGACCGTACGGTCGTAGGCGCTCGGCCAGAAGTCCTCACCGACGCCCTCGACGAGGTAGGGCCGGCCGGAGCCTCCGGAGTAGACGGAGCCCTCGGGGTCGGCGCCGACGATCCGCACGCGGTTCCCGCTGATCTCCTTGAGATAGCGGCCGGTCCCCGTGATCGTGCCGCCGGTGCCGACGCCCGCGACGAAGTGGGTGATCCGCCCCTCCGTCTGCTCCCAGAGCTCCGGGCCCGTGGTCTCGTAGTGGGAGCGCGGATTGTTCGGGTTGGAGTACTGGTCGGGCTTCCAGGCGCCAGGCGTCTCACGGACCAGGCGGTCCGAGACGTTGTAGTACGAGTCCGGGTGCTCGGGGTCGACGGCCGTCGGGCAGACGACGACCTCGGCGCCGTAGGCACGCAGGACGTTGATCTTGTCCGTGGACACCTTGTCCGGGCAGACGAAGATGCACTTGTAGCCCTTCTGCTGGGCGACGATGGCCAGGCCGACGCCCGTGTTGCCGCTGGTCGGCTCGACGATCGTGCCGCCGGGCTTCAGCTCGCCGCTCTGCTCGGCCGCCTCGATCATGCGCAGCGCGATGCGGTCCTTCACCGACCCGCCGGGGTTGAAGTACTCGACCTTGGCCAGGACCGTCGCCTGAATGCCTGCCGACACATTGCGCAGCCTCACCAGCGGGGTGTTGCCGACAAGACTGATCATCGAATCGTGGAATTGCACCGTGTACTCCGGGATCTCCGAGATGGTCAGGCAAGACTATGCGCAGGCGCACCGGATCGGGCGGTGCGATTGGGCAATGCCTCCCACGGGGCAGGTAGTGCTGTGTACGGCGTACGGCATGGAGGAGGTGGACCGGACTGTGTCGAGAGCGAGGGTGGCACGGCGTATCGCGGCGGGCGCGGCCTACGGCGGCGGCAGCGTCGGGCTGATCGGCGCCGCGGCGGTGGGCCTGCTGCTGGCCGAGGTACAGCTGGCGAAACGGCAGGTGGGCGGGGGTACGGCACCGGTTCCGCCGAGTGCGGACGGACGGTACGGGGTGGCGTTCGCCGGTCCCTCCGACCCGTTGCGCCTCGTGCTGCTCGGCGACTCGACGGCGGCCGGTCAAGGGGTGCGCAGGGCCGGTCAGACACCGGGGGCGCTGCTGGCGTCCGGGCTGGCCGCGGTGGCCGAGCGCCCGGTCGATCTGCGGAACGTGGCGTTGCCGGGGGCGCGCTCCGACGATCTGGAACGCCAGGTGTCGCTGGTCCTGGCGGATCCGTCGGGGATGCCGGACGTCTGCGCGGTCATGATCGGGGCGAACGACGTGACGCACCGCATGCCGGCCACGCAATCGGTGCGCTACCTGACCACGGCCGTCCGGAGGCTGCGGACGGCCGGGGCCGAGGTGGTCGTCGGCACCTGTCCCGACCTCGGCACGATCGAGCCGGTGTACCAGCCGCTGCGGTGGCTCGCCCGGCGGGTGAGCAGGCAGCTGGCGGCGGCGCAGACGATCGGCGCGGTGGAGCAGGGCGGGCGGACGGTGTCGCTCGGCGACCTGCTGGGGCCCGAGTTCGAGGCGAACCCGCGGGAGCTGTTCGGCCCCGACAACTACCACCCCTCCGCCGAGGGGTACGCGACGGCGGCGATGGCGATGCTGCCGACGCTGTGCGCGGCCCTGGGCCTGTGGCCCGAGTCCGACCACCTGGACGGGTCGCGGCGCGAGGACATCCTGCCGGTGGCCAAGGCGGCGTCCCAGGCGGCCCGTGAGGCCGGTACGGAGGTCACGGCGGCGCGGGCGCCGTGGGCCCTGCTCAAGCACCGGCGGCGCAGGAGGCTGCCCGCGCACACCGAACCGGTGCCGCACGAGGAGGCCGGCGAGGACCGGCAGCCCGCCTCGCCGGGGTTCCGGGAGGACATGGCGGCCCGCGTCAGGTACGGGGCGGGACGGTTCAGGAGCGGGCCGGGCGGGAACAACCGAGGCGACTGAGCGGTTGCTTAGAAAAGAGGTCGGCGTCACATCGGCTGCCGGGTGACCTCAGCTGTACGTACGGGTAACTTCCAAGTCAGTCCAGCCTTCCTGCCTTCCAGCCCTCATGGAGCCGCGTGATGCCCGAAGCCGTGATCGTCTCTGCTGCCCGTTCGCCCATCGGCCGGGCCTTCAAGGGATCTCTCAAGGACCTGCGCGCGGACGACCTGACCGCGACCATCATCCGGACCGCGCTGGACAAGGTCCCGGAGCTGGATCCGAAGGACATCGACGACCTGATGCTCGGCTGCGGCCTTCCGGGCGGGGAGCAGGGCAACAACCTGGGCCGCATCATCGCCGTCCAGATGGGGATGGACCACCTCCCCGGATGTACGGTCACCCGCTACTGCTCGTCCTCGCTGCAGACCAGCCGCATGGCACTGCACGCGATCAAGGCGGGCGAGGGGGACGTCTTCATCTCCGCAGGCGTCGAGATGGTGTCCCGCTTCGTGAAGGGCAACTCCGACAGCCTGCCGGACACGCACAACCCGCTCTTCGCGGAGGCCGAGGCGCGTACCGCGGCCCGCGCCGAGGAGTCCGGCGCGGGCTGGACCGACCCGCGCGAGGAGGGCCTGGTCCCGGACGCGTACATCGCGATGGGGCAGACCGCCGAGAACCTCGCCCGGATCAAGGGCGTCACGCGTCAGGACATGGACGAGTTCGGCGTACGGTCGCAGAACCTCGCCGAGGAAGCCCTCGCGAAGGGCTTCTGGGAGCGCGAGATCACCCCCGTGACGACGCCGGACGGCACGGTCGTCGCCAAGGACGACGGTCCGCGCGCGGGCGTCTCCCTGGAGGGCGTGCGGGGCCTGAAGCCGGTGTTCCGCCCCGACGGGCTGGTCACCGCGGGCAACTGCTGCCCCCTCAACGACGGCGCCGCCGCCCTCGTGATCATGTCCGACACCAAGGCGCGGGAGCTGGGCCTGACCCCGCTGGCCCGGATCGTCTCGACGGGCGTGTCCGGCCTCTCCCCCGAGATCATGGGATACGGGCCGGTCGAGGCCAGCAAGCAGGCGCTGAGGCGGGCCGGGCTGACGATCGACGACATCGACCTGGCCGAGATCAACGAGGCTTTCGCCGCCCAGGTCATCCCGTCCTACCGGGACCTCGGCCTGCCGCTCGACAAGGTGAACGTCAACGGCGGCGCGATCGCCGTCGGCCACCCCTTCGGCATGACGGGCGCCCGCATCACCGGCACGCTGATCAACAGCCTGCAGTTCCACGACAAGCAGTTCGGCCTCGAGACGATGTGCGTGGGCGGCGGCCAGGGCATGGCGATGGTCATCGAGCGGCTGAGCTGAGCCGGTGCGGAGGGTAGGGGTCGCCGCAGGCGGCACCTGCCCGCAGCACCGGCGAAGCGAACGCGACCACCCACACCGCGCGGCCGAGCCGATCCGGTGCGGAGGGTAGGGGTCGCCGCAGGCGGCACCTGCCCGCAGCACCGGCGAAGCGAACGCGACCACCCACACCGCGCGGCTGAGCTGAGCCGGTGGGGAGGCTAAGGGTCGCCGCAGGCGGCACCTGCCCCCAGCACCGGCGAAGCGAACGCGACCACCGACACCACGCGGCCGAGCCGATCCGGTGCGGCGGCGGCCGGCCGGCGCCCGGCGGGTCTCCCTGTCCCGCGTGGGGGCCTGTTTGAATCAGGCCGAGCCTCGAACGTGACCGAATCTCCCCCAGGATGTGACCTGCGTCCCGGGGGAGAATCGTTTCCCCAGGTCACACCCACCACAGGGGTGAACACCGGGCCCAAAGACCTGTCCATTTCGTGACGTAATGCACTGACAGCAGGAGCGGGCACAGGACAAGCTGAGGTAAGAAGTCGGGGGGTGTCGATTGAAACCGGGAGTATGTCAGTGAGCGCCATGTCATTTGCCCTGTTGCTGACCACCGCCGCTGCCACGGCCGTCGGCGCCGCCGCTCTGCACGCTGCTCACGGGCTGCGCAAGCAGGTCACGGCCCTACGGACGGAGCTTGCGGAGGGCCGGGACCGTCATGCTTCCGTCCCCGAGCAGCAGAACCGGAACACCGCCACCACGGCCGACGAGATACGCACGGCAGTGGCCGAAGCACTCGCCGAGGAGCGGGAGCGCGAGCTCGCCGAGGCCCGCGCCTTCTGGGCCGCACAGGAGGCGCGTGACGCCGCCGACGCCCCGTCCCTGCTCGGCGGAATGGCCGGTCTCGGTGAGGACGTCCCGTTCTTCATGCCCCGCCAGGCCGACTTCGCCGGTCTCGAGGCGATGGACCTCGAAGCCGCCGAGGCTCTCGAAGAGCTGGTGGAGCTGACCGACCTGTCCGAGGTCACGGAGGTCACCGAATTCGCCGAGGACTCACCGGAGCTGGCCGCGGCCCGCCGCCGCCACCCGTCGCACCCGGACTTCGTGCCCACGCAGACACCGGTCGTCACCGACCATGAGCGTACCGTGAACCGGCTGGAGCGGCTCGCGAACACCGGGACCCAGCTCACCGACGTGCGCCCGGGCCCGCTCGGCACGCTGGACGTGTACGTCTTCGCCGACGGCACCACGCTGTGCATGACCCCCGGCCACCGCGAGACCGCCGAGCGGCTCGCCGACTCGCTGCGCGCGGGTGAGCAGCCCGTACTGCTGGGCGGGTCCGGTGTCTCCGGCGCCTACGCGCTGACGTTCTCCTGCGGCGAGGAGAACGTCTACATCCTCGCGGACCGCGTCATCGCCTCGTTCTGACACCGCCCGGCGGCGACCGGTCAGCCGGTTCCGGAAGGGAAGGCCCGCTCCGCCGCCGCCCTGACACAGCGCACGGCCTCGTCCAGCTCCTGGGACGAGGCCGTTTCCAGTGCCACGGCGAGATCACGTCCGGCGACGGCGAGCTGATCGCCCACCGCGAATATCCCGGCGTCCGGCATGACGCGCGGCTCCCGCTCCGGCGCCTCCACGCGCTGGGCGCGCGCGGACAGTTCCCTCGCCACGGCGAGCGCCTCCGCGGCGGCCCCGCGCTGCAGTCTGCTCTGCGGGGCGCTGCGCAGACGGTCGGCGAATCGGTCCACAGCGGTGATCAGAGGTGTCGTATCGAGCACGCCGCGACCCTACGCGCCCCACCGGACGGTTGCCGAACGGGGCCTCCGCTCGCGCAGGGTGCCGGGAAGGACCGGCAACGCGCACGGCGGCGGAAGCGCCGAGGTCCCAGGCCTCCTCCGGGGGAACCCCCCGCACGCCACGGTCCGCCGTCCGGTTCCCGCGTCGCGACCGCTCGCCCCGTCGCCGACGGCTCCTCGTCGTGGAGGAGGTTGCCCTCTCCGGTACGCCTCGGAGCACGGCGGCCGGCCGCGGGGCGAACACGGCCTCGTCCCCCGCCGCACCGGGGCGAGCACCCCCGAGGACGACCTGAGGCGGGCGGCCCGGACGCTGCTCTCCGAGCGCCTCCGGACCCGGGCACGACGGAACGGCCCGCAGGCTCGGATGCCTGCGGGCCGTTCCGTGTGCGGTGTGCCTGCGGGGGTCAGTCGTCCCCGTTGAGGATGGAGAGCAGGCGCAGCATCTCCAGGTAGATCCAGACCAGGGTCAGGGTCAGGCCGAAGGCGGCCAGCCAGGACTCCTCGCGCGGGGCGCCGTAGTTGATGCCGTCCTCGACCTGCTTGAAGTCCAGGGCCAGGAAGCAGGCGCCGAGGATGATCCCGATGACTCCGAAGAGGATGCCGAGGCCGCCGCTGCGGAAGCCCAGGCCGTCACCGCCGCCGAACACGCTGAACAGCATGTTGACCATCATCAGGAGCACGAAGCCCACGGCGGCGGCCATCACGAAGCCGTAGAAACGGCGGGTGACGCGGATCCAGCGCATCTTGTACGCGATGAGCACACCGGCGAAGACGCACATGGTGCCCATCACCGCCTGCATCACGGTGCCGGGGCTGATGTAGGTGCTGACCGTGCTGGAGATCACCCCGAGGAAGACACCCTCGAAGGCCGCGTACGCGATGATCAGCGCCGGGGACGCCTTGCGCTTGAACGACTGGATGATCGCGAAGACGAAGGCCACCAGGGCGGCGCCGACGGCGATGCCGTAGGACTTGCCGAGATTGGCCTCGTCCACCGGCAGCAGGGCCCAGGAGAGCGCCGCGGTGAGCACCACGGTGCCCAACGTCATGGCCGTACGGGTGACGACGTCGTCGATCGTCATCACGTCGGGGCGCGCCGGCGCCTGCGGGGCGCCGTACCGGGTGTCCTGCTGGGCGTAGGGGTTGGTGGCGTACGGGTTGGCGGCGGCGCCCTGCGCGTACGGGTTGGCACCCACTGCGGGGGCCCCGGCCTGCGGCGCCGCGTTGAAGCCCGCGTAGCCGTTGTCGCGGCTGAACCCCCGTCGCGAGAAGACCGGGTTGCTGCTCCTCATCTCACTCCTCCATGGCCACCCAGCGTGGCCTTCCCACAAGAGTAATGGGTAGGCAAAACAATCCGTCCACTACCGGAGGAGGATCTTTCGGAGAAGTTGACCACTGGGCCACCGGGCGGCCGCCCGGTTCCCGCCTGCGCCGGGGAACGCCTGCCGCTCGGTCCACCCCCACCGCGTGTATCCGGAGTCCGCCGGACTTCGGTGCCCTCTCGACCCGCACGGCGGGTTGAGTGCCCGGAGCCGGACTCGAACCGGCACGCCCCCGAGGAGGCAGCGAGGTTTAAGCTCGCCGTGTCTGCATTCCACCACCCGGGCGTGGGCGCGCGGCTCCGCGTTGGCACAAGACCCTATCGGGGGGCTTCGCTCGGACAGCGGAACATCTGCTCGATGTTGTCTTATTTTATTGACTGTTTGATGGACCGTCAGACACGTGACCGGCGTCAGGGCATGCCCCCGTGGGTGGAGGGGTCGGGAGCCCGGCGAACGGGAATGACGGAAACTCGCCCCACCCGGTCGGGTCAAGCGCCATGGGAACGCCACCTTTCGCCAGTGCTTCGCCACCCCACCGGCCGGCAGCGTCGTCGACGCGCCGCCGGGCCGGTCGGCTCCGCGTGTCTCCGGGCCCTTCGGCACCGCCCCGCCGACACGCAACACGGCACTCACGCCGGGCAGCAGCGTAACGAGCGTGCCGTCCACCGCGGCAGCCGGGGCGCCCCGCTCCCGGAACACCGGCCGCGAGGCCGCGGCGGCCCGGCCGGTGCCCCGCGGCTCGACCGCCCCGCCCTGCCCAGGACGGGCGTCCTCAGGGTCGGTGTCATACCCGAGAGGTACTCCGGGACCCCGCCGGTGCGACTCAAGACGGTTCCCGGAACGGGTACGGGGACTGACGACCGGGCGGAGAACGGCGATGAGGATGGAGGGGTCCCCGAGCAGGTCCCGCACCACCCGAACCAGGAGTACCCCTGTGACCACCACCGCCGTTCACCGCACCACCGCGGTCGCCGCCCGCGCCACGGAGCTGTCGAAGGTCTACGGACAGGGTGAGACCCAGGTGGTCGCCCTGGACCGGGTGACCGTGGACTTCCCGCAGGGCGAGTTCACCGCGATCATGGGGCCCTCGGGCTCCGGCAAGTCCACCCTGATGCACTGCGTGGCCGGCCTCGACAGCTTCAGCAGCGGCTCCGTGCGCATCGGCGAGACCGAGCTCGGCACGTTGAAGGACAAGCAGCTCACCCAGCTCCGCCGGGACAAGATCGGCTTCATCTTCCAGGCCTTCAACCTCCTGCCGACCCTGTCCGCGCTGGAGAACATCACCCTGCCGATGGACATCGCCGGCCGCAAGCCGGACGCCGCGTGGCTGCAGAAGGTCATCGACATGGTCGGCCTCTCCGACCGCCTCGGTCACCGGCCCACCGAGCTCTCCGGCGGTCAGCAGCAGCGCGTCGCCGTGGCCCGCGCCCTGGCATCCCAACCCGAGATCATCTTCGGCGACGAGCCGACCGGGAACCTGGACTCACGCTCGGGCGCGGAGGTGCTCGGCTTCCTGCGCAACTCGGTGCGCGAACTCGGCCAGACCGTGGTGATGGTGACCCACGACCCGGTCGCCGCCTCCTACGCGGACCGCGTGCTCTTCCTCGCCGACGGGGCGGTCGTCGACCAGATGATGCACCCCACCGCCGACGGTGTCCTCGACCGGATGAAGGCGTTCGACGCGAAGGGCCGCACCAGCTGACGGCTGCTGGACGCCCCCGCCACCCCCTACCGAACTCCCCGGGAATCCACGACATGTTCCGTACCGCTGTGCGCAACGTCCTCGCGCACAAGGCCAGGCTGCTGATGACCGTGCTCGCCGTGATGCTCGGCGTCGCCTTCGTCTCCGGCACGCTGGTCTTCACCGACACCCTCGGCAACGCCTTCCGCAACCAGTCCACCAAGAACTACGACAGGGTGGCCGTCGCCGTCACCACCTGGGCCGAGCGCGGCGACGAGGAGACCCCGGCCGTCGACGAGGCCACCCTCGCGAAGATCCGGGCCCTGGACGGCGTCGCCGAGGCCACCGGCCGGGTCTCCGGGTTCGCCGGGGTCGCCGACCCGGACGGCAAACTGATCGGCAACGGCTGGTCCAACACCGGATCCAACTTCTCCCCCGGCGCCGGCGGCAAGGACGCGCAGTACGCGTTCACCGAGGGCACCGGACCGGTGAAGGCCGGCCAGGTCGCCCTCGACAAGGAAACCGCGCGCAAGGGCGAGTACCGCGTGGGCGACCCGGTGCGGGTCGCCACGAACGGCCCGGTCAAGGAGTACACCCTCTCCGGTGTCTTCACGACCGAGGACGGCGCGGTGAACGCGGGTGGCAGCCTGGTTCTCTTCGACACCGAGGTCGCCCAGCGGCTCTACCTGCGGCCGGGCCAGTTCACGGACGTCACCGTGACCGCCGCGGCCGGCGCATCCGACCAGCGGCTGCTGGACGCCGTGAAGCCCCTCCTCCCGGAGGCCGCCGAGGCCAGGACCGGTGCGGCCCTCGCGGCCGAGGAGGCCGAGCAGACCGAGAACGGCCTCAAGAACCTCAACCAGCTGCTGCTGGCCTTCGCGGCCATCGCGCTCTTCGTCGGCGTCTTCCTGATCGCCAACACGTTCACCATGCTCGTCGCCCAGCGCACCAAGGAGCTCGCCCTGATGCGCGCCGTCGGCGCCTCCCGCCGGCAGGTCAAGTGGGCCGTCCTGTCCGAAGCCGGGGTGGTCGGCCTGATCGCCTCGGTGATCGGCCTGCTCCTCGGTGTCGGCCTCGCGACGGGCCTGCGCTCCGCCATGGGCGCGTTCGGGGGGAAGATCCCGGCCGGGCCCCTGGTCGTCTCGCCCACCGCGGTGGTCTCGGCGTTCGCCGTCGGCATCCTGATCACCGTGTTCGCCGCCTGGCTGCCGGCCCGCCGCGCCGCCAAGATCCCGCCGGTCGCGGCGATGAGCAGTGTGCACGCGGTGGCCAGCACCAAGTCCCTGGTCCTGCGGAACTCGGTCGGCGGGGTCCTCACCCTGCTCGGGTCCGCGGCGATCGTCCTCGGCTCCTCCCAGGGCGCGGACGGCAAGGTGGTCATCGGTGTCGGAGCGTTCTTCGCCCTGACCGGTGTCATCGTGCTCATTCCCCTGCTCTCCCGCCCGGTGATCGCCCTGGTGCGTCCGCTGCTGCGCAAGCTCTTCGGGGTATCCGGCAAGCTCGCCGCGCAGAACGCCGTCCGCAACCCGCGGCGCACCGGCGCCACCGCGTCGGCGCTGGCGATCGGCCTCACCCTGGTCACCGGGATCTCGGTGCTGGGCGTCACGCTCGGCCAGGCCGTGGACAAGACGACGACGGACAACATCCGGGCCGACTACATGGTCTCGATGGCCAGCGGGGACTCGCTCGACGAGTCCGCCCTGGCCGCGCTGCGCAAGGCCGACGGCGTCACCGCCGCCTCCCCCCAGAGGGCGACCTGGCTCACCCTCGGCGAGGCGGGGGTCTCGGCCTCCGCCGTCACCCCCGGCGAGGTCGAGAAGGTCTTCGCCCTGAAGACGGTCTCCGGCTCGCTCTCGTCGCTGAAGGACGGCGAGATGGCCGTCGACCGCAAGACCGCGGCGTCGCACGGCTGGAAGACCGGTGACAGCGTTCCGGTGACCTTCCTGGACGACAAGAAGGAGACCCTGAAGGTCGGGGCTCTCTACGAGGGCAACGAGTTCCTCTCCCCGGTCCTGGTGTCCGAGAAGGTCATCGCCCCGCACGAGAGCCTCGCGGAGATCCGTGAGGTGTGGCTGACCATGGACGGCGGCCGGAGCGCGGCCAACGAGCAGGCGCTGGTCGACGCGCTCGGCGACAACCCGGCGATGAGCATCATGGACCGCCAGGGCATCCGTGACATGTTCGGCGGATTCGTGAACACGGCGATGAACATCATGTACGGGCTGCTGGCGATGGCCCTGGTCATCGCGGTCCTCGGGGTCGTCAACACCCTCGCGATGTCCGTGTTCGAACGTCAGCAGGAGATCGGCATGCTGCGGGCGATCGGCCTGGACCGCCGCAGGGTCAAGCGCATGATCCGCCTGGAGGCCGTGGTCATCTCGCTCTTCGGAGCGGTGGTCGGCGTCGCCCTCGGTATGTTCCTCGGCTGGGCGATCGGGGAGGCCCTGTCCTCCTCCGTCCCGGAGTACGCCCTGGTCATCCCGTGGGGCCGGATCGCCCTCTTCCTGGCGCTGGCGGGACTCGTGGGTGTGCTGGCCTCACTGTGGCCGGCCCGCAGCGGCGCGAAGCTGAACATGCTGACCGCCATCAAGACGGAGTAGGGCCCGGCCCGCGGTTCCCGGCGCACCGCACGGCGGGCGGACGTCCGCGTGCGCGAGGAACGGGGACGTCCCGGCAGCGCGGCGAGGCGCCCGAGGTCCCGCCCGGCCGCCGGGGACCTCGGGACCCCCGGGGACGACAGACGTGAGGGCCGGCATCCGTACCACGGGTGCCGGCCCTCCCACGTCGGGGATCAGCCGGCCGCCGAGGCCGTCCAGGCGCGGGCACGCAGGGGCATACCCGCCGGGCCGTCCTCCCGCGGACGCACCGCGAGGATCTGGTTGACACCGATCCTGTTGCGTTCGAAGGAGAGCGCGGAGGCGGCCATGTAGAGCCGCCAGACCCTGGCGCGTCCGGGCGAGGTGGCCCGGACGGCCTCCTTCCAGTTCTCCTCCAGGTTGGCCACCCACCGGCGCAGGGTCAGGGCGTAGTGCTCACGGATGGCTTCGACGTCACGTGCCTCGAATCCGGCCTCCTCCAGGGTGGCCACGGTGCGGCCGAGGGGGGCGAGCTCCCCGTCCGGGAAGACGTAGGCGTCGATGAACTCGTCGATGCGGTAGGCCGATTCGTCCTTCTCGGGACGGCGGGCGATCTGGTGGTTCAGCAGTCGGCCGCCGGGCTTCAGCAGGGCGTGGAGGGCGTCGGCGTACTCGCGGAAGCGGACCGAGCCGACGTGTTCGGCCATGCCGATGGAGGAGATCGCGTCGTACGGGCCGTCCCTGACGTCCCGGTAGTCCTGGACGCGGATCTCGATCCGGTCGGTGAGGCCCTCCTCGGCGATGCGCTTACGGGCGAAGGCCGCCTGCTCGGCGGAGAGGGTGACCCCGGTGACGAGGGCGCCGTACTCGCGGGCGGCGTGGATCGCCATGGACCCCCAGCCGCAGCCGACGTCGAGGAGGCGGTCGCCTTCCTTCAGCGCGAGCTTGCGGCAGACGAGGTCGAGCTTGTCGCGCTGGGCGTCCTCGAGCGTGCCGCCGTCCTGCCAGTAGGCGCAGGAGTAGACCATGGAGGGGCCGAGCACCAGAGCGTAGAAGTCGTTCCCCACGTCGTAGTGGTGGCTGATGGCCTCCTTGTCGCGGCGCTTGGTGTGCAGCGCTCCCGAGCGGCGGCGCACCTCCTCGGCGGGCGGGGGCGGGGGCGGCCAGGGGCCGGCCAGCCGCGCGAGGCCGCGGGCGAAGGCCCGTACCTTCGGATCCCGTACCGGGTGGACGGCGTCCTTCGCGTCGGCGCCGCGCTCCCACAGGAGCGCCGCCAGATGGCCCAGGGCCTCGTAGAGGTCGCCGTCGACATCGATCTCACCGGCCACCCAGGCGCGGGCCAGACCGAGTTCGCCCGGCTTCCAGAGCAGCCGGCGCAGGGCACGACGGTGGCGCAGGACGAGGGCCGGGGCGCCCGGCGGCCCTGCTTCGCTGCCGTCCCAGGCCCGGATCCGGACCGGCAGCGGTTCTCCCAGCAACTCTTCGGCGAGAGCGGTCAGCCGCGAGGCGGCGTCTGCCATGGCGTACACCTCCGTGGTGGTGTTTCCCAACGTGCCTAAATTCGCATATACGCACCCGAACCGGGCCGCGACACCTCGGGGCGACGGCGAGGTACACCTGACCCAACGCCACCCGGATCGGGGGCCTTCCCGCAACGGCGCAACGGAACGGCAAAATACCTGCATGCGCCACGCAGTTGCCCCGGCCGGCAGGAACGCCGAAGGGACCGTCCGCACCACGGATGGCGGACGGTCCCTTCGGTGACGTGCGGGTGGCTAGGAGGCCTTCGCCTTCTCGCCCTCGGCCTTGGCGGCGACGGGCGCGGGGCTCGGCTTGGCGGCCTCGTAGAACTCCTCGCGCGGCGTCTCCATGGCGCCGAGCGAGACGACCTCGCGCTTGAGGAACATGGCCAGCGTCCAGTCGGCGAAGATCCGGATCTTGCGGTTCCAGGTCGGCATCGCCATGCCGTGGTAGCCACGGTGCATGTACCAGGCGAGACGGCCCTTGAGCTTGATCTTCACCTTGCCCATGACGATCATCGCGACGCCCTTGTGCAGGCCGAGACCGGCGACCGCACCCTTGTTGGCGTGGCTGTACTCCTTCTGCGGGAAGCCCCGCATGCCGGAGATGACGTTGTCACCGAGGACCTTGGCCTGACGCAGCGCGTGCTGGGCGTTCGGCGGGCACCAGGCGTTGGGGTTGCCGGCCCGGCGGCCGACCATGTCCGGCACCTGGGCGTTGTCGCCCGCGGCCCAGACGTAGTCGGTGCCCTGGACCTGGAGCTTCTCGGAGGTGTCCACGTGGCCGCGGGGGCCCAGCGGCAGGCCGAAGCGGGCCAGCGCCGGGTTCGGCTTCACGCCGGCCGTCCACACGATCGTGCTGGAGTCGACCTCGAGGCCGTTCTTCAGCACCACGTGACCGTCGACGCAGGAGTCCATCGAGGTGGAGAGGTAGATCTCCACACCGCGGCTCTCCAGGTGCTCCTTGCCGTACGCGCCCAGCTTCGGGCCGACCTCGGGAAGGATCTTGTCGGCGGCGTCGACCAGGATGAAGCGCATGTCCTCGCGCTTCACGCTCGTGTAGTACTTGGCGGCGTCGCGCGCCATGTCCTCGACCTCGCCGATGGTCTCCGCACCGGCGAAGCCGCCGCCCACGAAGACGAAGGTCAGCGCCTTGCGGCGGACCTCCTCATCGGTCGTCGAGTCGGCCTTGTCCAGCTGCTCGAGGACGTGGTTGCGCAGGCCGATGGACTCCTCGATGCCCTTCATGCCGATGCCCTGCTCGGCGAGGCCGGGGATCGGGAAGGTGCGGGAGACCGCGCCCATCGCGATGACCAGGTAGTCGAAGGGCAGCTCGTAGGCCTCGCCGACGAGCGGCGCGACCGTGGCGACCTTGCGGTCCTGATCGATGGTCGTGACGCGGCCGGTGAGCACCTCCGCCTTGGGCAGGACGCGTCGCAGCGGGACGACGACATGCCGAGGCGAGATGCTGCCGGCAGCAGCTTCGGGGAGGAAGGGCTGGTACGTCATGTACGAGCGAGGGTCGACGACCGTGACGGTCGCCTCCCCGTACCGCATCTTCTTCAGAATGCGACGAGCTGCGTACAGGCCTACGTACCCACCGCCTACAACGAGGATCCTGGGACGCTCCGTGGTGCTCATGCCATCGAGTATCCACCCCCCTCGGGGGGCAGGCTCGTGAGCCCCTTCACAAGGTCTGCGCCACCCTCTGCTACACTTCGCCGCCCACGTGACCCAGGTCATGCCGCCGACGGGGAACCACCATGTACGCGCGGACGTTGTTCACCACCTGTGAGCTGGCCCTTGAGGCTCCGGGCGCGGCGGACCGGCCGCCCACGACACCCGCGCGCCACACCCCCGAAACTCCGGTGCGCCCCCCTCCCGCAGCCGCGGGAGCGACCGGGACGGCCCCCGGACGGAAGAACTTCACCCACGGGGGCCGAATTCCTTGTGAAGAAGTTCACGAACTTCGTCGCGGCACCCCGCGAAAGGCCCCTCCGGACCGGCCCCGAGGGGCCCCGGAAAGCTCAAAGGGGCAGGCGGGAACGCTTCTGAGCACCCCTCACTGCACGGCACACCCTCGCCGTGATCAGACGCCGGACCAGGCGATGCCGTCGAGGATCACTCACGAACGCGGCCTCCTTCGCCGGGCGCGTGTACACGCGAATGCGTACACTGCTCTCATGACTGAGAACACCGTGACCGTACGGGAAGCCCGCGCGCACCTCGCCGACCACATCAACCGGGCCGAGGAAGGCGTTCCGACCGTCATCACGCGCAACGGCGCCCCGGTGGCGGCCGTGGTGCCGATCGCGGACTTCGAGGCGCTGGAGGAAGCGGCCGACGTGATGCTGGCACGCGAGGCGGAAGCGGTGCTGGCCGAGGGCGGTCCCACCGTGACGATGGCGGAACTGCTGGCGGATCTGTTCACCGAGCAGGACGGCGAGGCGGGGTGAAGTACGCCTTCCGGTTCACCACGGCAGCGCAGCGGCAGCTCCGGGCCGTCAGCCGGCCCGACGCCATGCGCATCCTGACCGCCCTGACCGCACTCGGCGACGCCCCGTACCGCCGGGACGCCGACGTCAAGAAGCTCACCGGCCCGTCCGGGCTCTACCGGCTCCAGGTCGGAAGCTGCAGAGTCGCCTGTCAGATCAACGAGGGTGAACTCGTCGTCCTCGTGGTCAAGGTGGGCGACCGGCGGGACGTCTACCGCAACCTGTGACGCCCCGCCCGGTGCCGGCATCTCCTGACAGTGCTCCTCAGCGGGCCTCGGCGGCGCAGCTGTGAGCTATGCCGTCGAGGATGTCGTGCTCGCTGACGACCACCTCATGGGCTCCGGTCCGCTCCATGACCGCGAGCAGCACGAGCGCCCCGGCGGTGATCACATCGACCCGCCCCGGGTGCATCGCGGGGATCGCCGCACGCTCCTCGTGCGTCGAGGCGAGCAGCCGCGCGGTGATCTCCCGCACCTGGGTCAACGAGACCCTGGAGTGGTGGATCGCCTCGGAGTCGTACTCCGGCAGGCCGAGCGCGATCGCGGCGACCGTGGTGACCGTGCCGGCCAGCCCGACGAGGGTGGCCGCCCCGGCGAGCGGCACGGCCTCCTGCGCCAGGTCCAGCGCGGCCTCGACGTCCGCGCGGATCGCGGCGACCCGGTCGGGCGTGGGCGGGTCGACGACCACGCCGTCCCGCACCAGATGACGTTCCGTCATGCGCACACAGCCGATGTCCACGGAACGGGCCGCCCGGACCTCGTCGTCGCCGAGGACGAACTCGGTGGAGCCGCCGCCGATGTCCACGACGAGGTACGGCTTCTCCAGGTGGTCGCTTCCCTCGAGTTCCTTGGTGGCCCCGTCGAAGGAGAGCTGTGCCTCCTGATCGCCGCTGACGACCTCCGGTTCGACACCCAGGATGTCCACGACACCCTGGACGAAGGTCTCGCTGTTCTCGGCGTCCCGGGAGGCGGAGGTGGCGACGAACCGGATCTTCTCCGCGCCGAGTTCCCTGATCACCTCCGCGTACTCGCGGCAGGCGGCGAAGGTGCGCTCCAGCGCCTCGGGGTCCAGCCGTCCCGTGCGGTCGACGCCCTGGCCGAGCCGGACGACCCGCATCCGGCGGTCGAGCTCGGTCATCGCCCCGGTGGCGGGGTCCAGGTCGGCGACGAGCAGGCGGATGGAGTTGGTACCGCAGTCGACGGCGGCGACGCGGGTCACCGGCCCGTCCCCTCGCCGGGCTCGCCGGCGCCCCCGCTCGCGCCCCCGTCCGCGCCCGGAACGGCACACGGCGTCACACAGGGGCCCTTCGCCCACCACTCGGGCAGCATCGCGATCGCCTCGTCGCCCAGCGGGTTCACCCCGGGCCCCGCCGCCAGCGAGTGCCCGACCAGGACGTGCAGGCACTTCACGCGGTCCGGCATGCCGCCCGCGCTCGGGAAACCCTCCAGGACCTCGATGGCGTCGCGGCGCGCGATGTAGTCCTCGTGCGCCGCGCGGTACGCGGCGGCCAGCTCCGGGTCCGTCGTGAGCCGCTCGGTCATCTCCTTCATGACCCCGTTGGCCTCCAGCGTGCCGATCGCGGACGCGGCACGCGGGCAGGTCAGGTAGTACGTCGTGGGGAACGGCGTGCCGTCCTCCAGACGGGGCTGCGTCTCCACCACGTCCGGGTTGCCGCACGGGCACCGGTGCGCGATGGCGCGCAGCCCGCGCGGCGGCCGGCCGAGCTGCTGCTCGAACGCGGCGATGTCCGCGGCGGTGGGCGGGGTGGATTCGGTCTGCGGAGGGGGCGTGTCCATGCCTGCCTTGAATGTCATCGGTGGGTCTGTATGGATCGGTACGGGGGCGTGACGGGCGGATACGGAGGCGGACGCCCGGCCCCGTGACGGGACGGGGTCACCCGCGGTCCGCGCTGTCGACGCCGTCCCAGAGGTTGGTGTGCCAGGGCCGGCCCGTCGCACCCCGGTCCCCGCGGCGGACCTCGGCCGCGTCCGGGTCGATCACCGTGTAACCGGTCTCCCCGGGCATGACGTAGTGGAGGTGCTCGCGCGCCAGGCGGCGGATGTACGCGTCGTCCTTGAGCCGCGCCTTCTCGTCCCGCAGCTCCTCGGTCCGCGCGTGCGCCTCCCTGGACAACCTCTCCTGCTCGGCGATCTGGTCGCGCTGGGAGATGTACTGCCGCATCGGGTACGCGAGGGCGACAACCAGGGAGCAGACGATCAGCGCCAGGAACGCCGCCCGGCCGGTGAGCCGGGAGCGGCGGGCCTGACGGCGGTTCTGGGACCGGTAGACGCGGGCCGCCGTCTGCTCACCGAGCAGCCGCAGCCTGGTCGTGGTGGAGAACCGGTCGCGGTCCTTCCCGGCCATCTCTCACGCCTCCCCGTTACGCACGTCCGTCCCCGCACACGGTACGGGACCGAGTGGGGGGACGGACGGAGGCTGGTGCGCCGGGGTCCTGCCGGGGGGCTGTCAGCCCTCGAAGCGGAACCGCGGGAAGGCCGAACGGCCCGCGTACACCGCGGCGTCGTCGAGGATCTCCTCGATGCGCAGCAGCTGGTTGTACTTGGCGACACGGTCCGAGCGGGCCGGGGCACCGGTCTTGATCTGACCGCAGTTCACCGCGACGGCGAGGTCGGCGATGGTGACGTCCTCGGTCTCGCCGGAGCGGTGGGACATCATGCACTTGAAGCCGTTGCGCTGCGCGAGCTCGACGGCGTCCAGGGTCTCGGTCAGCGAACCGATCTGGTTGACCTTCACGAGCAGGGCGTTGGCCGAGCCCTCCTCGATGCCGCGGGCGAGGCGCTCGGGGTTGGTGACGAAGAGGTCGTCACCGACGATCTGCACCTTGGAGCCGAGCTTCTCGGTGATGACCTTCCAGCCGTCCCAGTCGTCCTCGTACAGCGGATCCTCGATGGAGACCAGCGGGTACGCGGAGACGAGCTCCTCGTAGTACTCGGTCATCTCGGCGGCCGTACGGGACTTGCCCTCGAACTCGTAGACGCCGTCCTTGTAGAACTCGGACGCGGCGACGTCCAGCGCGAGCGCGATGTCGCGGCCGGGGACGTAACCGGCCTCCTTGACGGCCTCGAGGATGAGGTCGAGGGCGGCGCGGTTGGACTCGAGGTTCGGCGCGAAGCCCCCCTCGTCGCCGAGACCGGTGGACAGGCCCTTGGTCTTGAGGACCTTCTTCAGCGTGTGGTAGATCTCCGCACCCCAGCGCAGGGCCTCGGAGAAGGACTCGGCGCCGATCGGCGCGATCATGAACTCCTGGATGTCCACGTTGGAGTCGGCGTGCGAGCCGCCGTTCAGGATGTTCATCATCGGAACGGGCAGCAGGTGCGCGTTCGGGCCGCCGAGGTAGCGGAACAGCGGGAGGTCGGAGGCCTCGGACGCGGCGTGGGCCACGGCGAGCGAGACGCCGAGGATGGCGTTGGCGCCGAGCGAGCCCTTGTTCTCGGTGGCGTCCAGGTCGAACATCGCCTGGTCGATGAGGCGCTGCTCGGTGGCGTCGTACCCGACGAGCTCCGGGCCGATCTGCTCGATCACGGCCAGGACGGCCTTCTCGACGCCCTTGCCCTGGTAGCGGTTGGGGTCACCGTCGCGAAGCTCGATGGCCTCGAACGCACCGGTGGAGGCGCCGGACGGAACGGCAGCACGTCCCGTGCTGCCGTCGTCGAGGCCGACCTCGACCTCGACCGTGGGGTTGCCCCGGGAGTCGAGGATTTCCCTGGCTACGACGACGTCGATGGACGGCACGAGGCATCTCCTTCTGGGATATGACGCTGGTTGTGCAGGGTCACTGTGGCCTTGCGACACGAGCCTAACCGGCCCGGCCCGCTCCGTCGGCCGACCGCCCGCCTCCTGGGACGAAAAAGGACCCAAGAGCCTGCATTCCGGGCAAAGCTCCAGAAAATACTGACCAGTAACCACAAAGGTCGAACGGTCACCCGTACCACCGGCCCCCGGACACACTCCCGGCCCGGCGCGCACGGGGGGAGTGCGCACCGGGCCGGGAACGCGCGGGGTGCGGCCGGGCACCCCGCGCGCCGGGAGGGAGGAGAGCCCCGGGACTACTTCAGGTGGAGCTGCTGACCCGGGAAGATGAGGTCGGCGTTCTCGACGATGTCGTCGTTCAGCGTGAACAGCTTGTGCCACCCGCCCTTGACGTGCTCGGCATCGGCGATCTTGCTGAGGGTGTCACCGGCCTTGACCTTGTACTCCCCGTCACCCTTCTTGACCTTGTCGCCGGTCGGGGTGGTGACGGTCTTCGCCGCCTCCGGGGCCTTGCGGGTCTCGCTGCGGGTGGTGGGCTGCTCGGCCTTGCGCTCCGGCGCGGCCTGCGGGGCCGTGTCGCCGTTCTTCGCGGAGCCGGTGTCGACACCCGGGTCCACACCGTCGTTCGTCAGGCCGCCGGCACCGGCGCAGGCCCAGGCGCCCGGGCCCTGCAGGGCGAGAAGCTTCTCGGCGGTGGCTATCTGCTGGTCCTTGGTGGCCAGGTCGGCCCGGGCGGCGTACTGCGTGCCGCCGGCGGCGGCCCAGCTGGACGCCGAGAACTGGAGGCCGCCGTAGTAACCGTTGCCGGTGTTGATCGACCAGTTGCCACCGGACTCGCACTGCGCGACGGCCTCCCACGTGGAGACAGAGGCGGCGGAGGCGCCCGTCGCACCCATCAGGGGGACGGCGACGGCGGCACCGGCAACGCCCGCCAGGGTGGCGACACGGACGGCCTTGGACGGGCGACGGTGCTTGCCCTTGCTGGAAAGCAGCATGGTTCTCCTCACCGACGCCTACGAGGTGAGCTGTCGGGTTCGGGCGGTGAGTCGCCCGGTCGCCCGCTCTCGCTGACGACTTCACCCCGAGCCGTTCCTCGCCCGTCTCTCGACGGCCGGGCCCGGCACTTACCTGGGTCCCCCGCTCCTGCCTACGGCGCTTGACGCGTCTGTCCCCTTCGGCCGACGGCAGGATTCGGCGTGACGGTCGAAGGTGCCCGCGGTGCGAGCGGTTCCGACCGTAAACACAGGCAAGCCCGACATTCAAAGATGGACATAACGACCAATCAGCCCGTACCACCTCCGGGGGGTGGGTCATTTCCGCAGGTCGGAGCCGATATGGGCGGACCGGGTGGGCGCGGACGGCGAGTTGAAGCAAAGAGACCCATGTCTCACTTACACATAAGTGGACATAGGCCTCTGAACTACCCCCGCTTTCGGGGCGTTTTCCCGTTTTCGATCAGTTGCCGGCAGCGGCTTCCGCGCCGGTCTCCGCGCCCGTGCCGGCATCCGCACCCGCGGAACCGGAGGCGCCCTTGAGGCTCAGGTCGAGGTCCTGGCCCGGGAGGATCAGGTCGGGATCGGAACCCAGCTCGTCCTTGTTCGCCTCGTACAGCGCCGTCCAGCCGCCGGGCAGCTGCTGCGCGTCCGCGATCGCCCAGAGGTTGTCGCCCTCACGGACGGTGTACGAGGCGTCCGTGCCCGCCTCCGCGCCCTTGCGCGCCCCGGCGTCGCCACGCGAGGCGTGCCGGCCGGACTCGCGGACGCTCCCGGCGTCCGCCTCGGCGCTCGCCTCGGGGGCCGGCGCACCGCGGTGCTTGCCACCCGTGGCGCTCTCGCCCCGCGCGGGACCGGAGCCTTCGGATGCTTCGGGCGTGGGGGTGGCGGAAGGCGAGGACGGATCGGACGCGCCGGTTCCCGCCTTGTCGCTCCCGCCCTGCTCGTCCTGCTTGCCGGTCGTGCCGCTCGGCCGGTCCTGCTCGTCCGTGGCGGTGCCGCCCTTCGCGTCCGCCTCGCCGCTACCGTCCGACGCCTCCGGCGAGGAGGTGCCCGAGGGACTCGCGGAGGCCGACGGGTCGGCGGCCGGGTCCCCGCCCGGGTCGACGCCCGGCAGCGTGCCGTCCAGGGCGAGCCCGGAGATCACCGCGCAACTGGGCCAGGCCTGCGGGCCCTTGGCGTCCAGGACCTTCTCGGCGATCGCTATCTGCTGCGAGCGGCTGGCGAGGTCGGCCCGCGCCGCGTACGCCGTACCACCGTAGGCCGACCAGGTCTCCTGCGAGAACTGCAGGCCGCCGTAGTGGCCGTTGCCGAGATCGGCGCTCCACATGCCACCGCTCTCACACTCGGCGACCCGGTCCCAGGTCGACGCCTCGGCGGCGTGTGCGCCGCCCGCACCGAGCAGCGGGATGGCGATGGCCGATCCCGTCACGCCCGCGGCGACGACGATGGCGGGTGCCTGACGAGGGCGACGGTGTCTGCCGTTCGCGGAGCCCATGGGATTGCCTTCCGTGTGACCGACGTGTGGCTGGTGAGTCGAACGGTGAACCTAGCCGGACTCGAACGTGTGTCACAAGTCGATGCAGCGGAGATCACGTGAACGTCACGGCCTTGACGGTGCGTCACTCCTGACGATCCGATGTCCGGGATCGAACTCCACGGGAAGAGTGCGCAGTCCGCGCATGATGAGCCCGCCACGCCACCGCACGTCGGCCGCTTCCGGAGAGAGTCGCAGGTCAGGAAGGCGCCTCAGCAGCGTGGCCAGCGCCGTCCGACCCTCCAGGCGGGCCAGGGGGGCTCCCAGGCAGTAGTGGATGCCGTGCCCGTACCCGAGGTGCTGATTGTCACTCCGCGCAAGGTCCAGGGTGTCCGCATCCCGGAACCGCTCCGGGTCGCGGTCCGCGGCGGCCAGGACCACGAGCACGGGGTCCCCGGCCGCGACGGCCTGCCCTCCGAGCGTCACGGGCTCGGTGGCGTAGCGCCAGGTCGCCATCTCGACGGGACCGTCGTACCGCAGGAGTTCCTCGATGCCCGTGTCCAGCAGCCCGCTCTCCCCGTCGGCGAGGGAGCGCTGCAGCCGTACGCGCTGGTCCGGATTCCGCAGCAGCGCGTAGGTGCCGTTGCCGATGAGGTTGACGGTCGTCTCGAAACCGGCGAAGAGAAGGATGAACGCCATCGCCGCGGCCTCGTTCTCGGTGAGGTGCTCACCGTGGTCGCTCGCCCGGATCAGTCCCGAGATCAGGTCGTCGCCGGGGTTCTCCCTCTTGCGGTGGATGAGTTCGGCGAGGTAGCCGCGCATCTTCTTGACCGACCTGGCCACCCCGCCGCGCGGGCCGCCGCCGTGGCGGATCATCATGCCCGCCCAGTCCCGGAAGTCGTCCTGGTCCTCCGGGGGGACGCCCAGCAGGTCGCAGATCGCGTAGATGGGGAGCGGGAAGGCGAAGTCGTGGATGAGGTCCGCCTTGCCGTCCTCGGCGAAGGAGTCGATCAGCCGGTCCGTCAGCTCCTGCACGCGGGGCGCGAACTCGGCGACCCGGCGCGGGGTGAACGCCTTGGAGACGAGCCGGCGCAGCCGGGTGTGGTCCGGCGGGTCGATGTTGAGCAGGTGCGTCATCAGCTCCGCCTTGCGCTCGCCCGGGATGCCGGTCCTCCCCTTGGCCTGCGCCGACCCGGCGTGGTGCATGGGGTTCTTGGAGAGGCGGGCGTCGGCGAGGGCCTGCCTGGCATCGTCGTACCGGGTCACCAGCCAGGCCTCGACGCCGCTGGGCAGCGCGGTGCGGTGGACGGGGCTGTGCTCGCGGAGCCAGGCGTACGCGGGGTACGGGTCGGTCGCGAACTCCCAGGTGAAGAGTGTGGGGACGCCGCCGCCGGGGGCGGGGTGACCGACGGGGCAGCCGGTGGGAGGCCCGGCCGGGGTACCACCGGGGGCCTCGCCGCGGGGGTTCCCGGGGGACGCGGAGGCGGCGGCCGTGGGCCCCCCGGAGGCGGCGGCCGCAGGCACTCCGGGGCTGCCGGCCGAGGGGTCGGCCGAAAGGTCCGCGGGATCGTCGGCCGGGGGGTCTGCCGGGTGGTCGGCCGAAAGGTCCGCGGGATCGTCGGCCGGGGCGTCCGCCGGGCTGTCGGCCGAAAGGTCCGCGTCGGCCGGGGCGTCCGCCGGGCTGTCGGCCGAAAGGTCCGCGTCGGCCGGGGCGTCCGCCGGGTGGTCGGCCGAAAGGCCCGCGGGATCGCCGGCCGGGGGGTCCGCTGGGTTGTCGGCGGGGCTGTCGTTCACTCCTCGACGGTATCCGGCGCCGCCCCGTGGCCCTCGGCCGCCCGGATCGCGTCCCGGTACGCACGGGCTGCGGCCCGCAGCGCGGCCTCCGGGTCGGTGCCGTCCTGCTCGGCGCGTACGGCGAGGGCGAGGAGCCGGTAGCCGATGCCGTCGCCCTCGGGGAGGACCACGTCCAGTCCGGCGGTACGGACCCGGCCGGCCAGCTTCGCGGTGAGCGCCAGGCCGGGCTGGCCGAGCGGCACCCCGTCCGTGACCGAATCGCGCTGCTTCTCGATCGCCTTGGTCCGCAGCCAGTGGGCGCGCACGTCGTCCGGGGTCTCGGCGGTCTCGTCACCGAAGACGTGCGGGTGGCGGTGGATCAGCTTCTCCACGATGGTGCCGGCGACGTCGTCGATCGCGAACGGTTCGTCCGGGTCCTCCTGGGCGATCCGGGCATGGAAGACCACCTGGAGCAGGACGTCCCCGAGCTCCTCGCGCAGCTCGTCCCGGTCGCCGTCCTCGATGGCCTCGACCAGTTCGTACGCCTCCTCGATGGCGTACTTCGCGAGGCCCTCGTGCGTCTTCTGCGAGCTCCACGGGCATGCGAGCCTGATCCGGTCCATGACCTGCACCAGGTCGAGGAGCCGGGCGCCCGGCAGGTCGTAGGAGCCGGGCAGGAGCTCCAGGTCCGGCATGTGCACCCTGCCCGATCCGCCGAGCCGGGCCAGTCCGTCGGTGAGCGGCTGGTTGCCCTCGCCGCCCACCAGGACCACGACCGTCCGCCCGCCCGCACAGGCGTCCACGAGCTCCTCGGCCGAGGGCGCCGCGTGCTCGACGGCGACCCCGGCCTCCCTCAGATACGGCAGCTGCGGATGGTCGGCCTCGGCGCACAGCACGCGGTCGGCGGCGTGCAGCGTCTGCCAGGCCGGCCAGGACAGCAGTCCCGGCGCGACCCGGTGGCTGGCGGTGAGCAGGACGATACGGCCGGGGGCTTCAGCGTTCACCCTTCGAACCTACCCCGGGCGGAACCGGGTGCGGCCCTGCCGCGGGATCAGGCGCCGGCCTCGGGCTGCTGACCCGGGACGGTGGTGACCTGTTTGATCCACGGGACCTTGACCGTGCTGAGCTGTACCTTCGTGTCGTCCCAGGTACCGAAGCGCGGATTGACGTCGATGTGCAGGGCCTTGGACGCCTTGGTGAGCGCCTGCCCGACCGCCTGCACCCCGGCCGGACTCTGCAGGTCGGCGCCGAGGGCCTGCGCCAGCTTCGGGAGCTGGACCTCCTGGCGGAGACTGTCGTCGATCTGGCCGGGGGCGACCCACCGCTGCTCGAGCATCATCGTCCGCAGGGCCGCGTCCCCGCCGGACTGCGCGGCCGCCGCCGTGCGGGTCTGCTGGATCTCCTTGCGGCTGACGCTCACTCCGGCGTCCTGCGCGGCGCGGTCCAGGACCCGGCCGAAGATCAGACTCGACAGTTTGACGCGGGTGAGCTGCCCGGAGGACTTCTCCAGCTCCGCGGACCGGGCCGAGGCCTGCTGCGCCCCGCGCACGTCCGCCGTCTGCGCCTGGACGGTGGACACCGCGATGCGGTCCCCGCCGACCACGGCCGCGGCGCCGGGGTGGGCTTCGCTGCCGCACGCGGTCAGGAGCGGCGCCGCGACGAGCGTGGCGGCGGACAGGGCGAGTGCGGTGCGACGACGGCGGTGCAAAGGAGCCTCCCGGGGAGAGTTTGTGCATCAGTGCACAAAGCCTTGCGGTGATCGATGTTAGGCAGTGGAGGTGGCGGAGGCCACCGATTCGACCAACGATTCGGCAGGAGATGGGGATGTGGGCGTGGCCGGGGCCTACGACAGCACGGGCAGGCGGCGCTCGGACGCGCCCCTGAGGCCGCCGGCGGCCGCGCGGGCGTAGGGATCAGGAGCCGAGGTCGGGCACCGGCGTCCCGAGGGCGGCCCGACGGCGCGGGCGCAGAGCGCGGTCCGAAGGCCGCGGCGCGGGGTCCCACCCCGGGCGTTGTTCTCTACACGTTTCCAAGATGACGCAGCAACTGCCACCACTCATCGGTCTCCGTGCAACCCGTACTGCGCATGTACCCCGAGCCGAGCGCCTGCTCCGACACGAACTCGGCGAGGCTGTCCGCCACTCGCTCGAATCGAGGGCTCGCCCACCAGGAAGTCAACATGTCCGGGTAGGTCCAGACCGAGCCGTCCCGGCGTTTGACCAGCACCGGATTCTCGTTGATCTTTCCGACGACGAACCAGTCGTCCGGGCCCTCGGGGACCTCGCCCCTGCCAGGAGAGATCAGCGCCTGCGACTTCGCGGCGTACTTCCTGTCGAGAATCACCACGGACCCCATGGTGGCCCCGTCCGCAGCCATCAGAAAGTCCAGGTACTCCTCCGGAGCATCCAGGTCCGGCCGCCGGGAAACCCCTGCCGGAACGGAGTTGAAGATGCTCCACTCCTCGCTGGAGTCGATGGCCTCACGAGCCCTGGCAAGGCTCTTCCTGAATTCTTCTGTGATCATTAGGGCCCCTGAATGTTGACCGGGATGGGCGTGTAATCCGGCAGATGCACGATCTGCTGCCTGGCTGCTGGATTCCGGCAGCCCGCGCTCAACTGACAGACGGTCTACAGCATTACCTGCAGGCGTTCGAGGTCGAACAGATCAAGGTTCTGCTTCGTGAGTTCGGACTCGAAGGCCGGCCAGCCGTGCTTCTGCACGTACTCCGCCTCGGCGCCGTGAAGCGGCACCAGCCACACCACGGACACATACGTCCCGTTCTCCAGCGTGACGGAGAAGAAGGCGTCGTCGAAGTAGACCGGCATGGCCGCATACAGCGCAGTCAGGGAACTACCCGGACGCAGCGGCATCGGCAAGGACACGACATCCCCGCGAAGAACCGCTTTCCCGGTCGTCGCCAAGCGCTCAGCCACCCACTCCAGCACTCCGGGAAACGGCCCGTACTCATCTCCGGCGACAGGGCGAGTACATCCGAGCAACTCCAGGTGCTGAGATTCTCCCGTCGTGGGAGAGACCAGGTGCGTCTGGTGCAGGGTGGTGGTGGCAAAGGACTGAACGCCATCGAAGACGCCGCCGGTGAAATATCCCACCTGTGCGGCACCTTCGGGAGCGCCATCCCTGACCGACCACGCGCCGACAAGCTGACCCAGACGTGATTCGAAATGGTCGATCAGAATAGCCATCTTCGGTGCTCCCACGCTTCCGCTACCGGGTGAAGGGCCTGGCGTCGCTCCATTCCCAGTACACGCGCTCCGCCTCCCGCTGCGAAGCGAAAAATTTCTGGATAACCTGCGAATCGGACCCTGGCGGAATGTCGATGGCGACATGGCGATGGCCGCTCCACTCGCAGAGGAATCCCGAGGTCTCGACCAGCTGATTGACCGACGCGAAGATTTCGGAGATGCCCTCTGCGGAAACGGCGGGAGCGATCAGCCCTCTCATTGTGCGGTGACGTCCGGAGCGGACAATGCGCGCCACTACATCGTCGCCGTCAAGTTCCACAACGTCGTGCAGCGACATCCCGTAGACCCTGAACGGAATACAAAGGACTTCGTAGGTCCCGTCCTCGTTCACGCCTAGCCATATTTGCTCCATGTGCTGAGCGAAACCGAACGGAGCAAGATCCACCATAGTGATGTACTGATCGGTGGACATGATCGCCGGGTCGTCATGAACAATGTACTTCTGCGGTTCCACTGGGTGGCGCCTTTCTGATACGACCCGAAGGGTGCCACCTCGCCCGGATAGCGCATGGACTTCGCCGTATCCGCTTCCACGACCTACCCCACTCAACCGCGGCCCTGCTCCTGGAACAGGGCGTCGACCTCGTCGTCATCAAGAAAATCCTAGGCCACGCCCACATCGGCGTCCCCGCCGGCGTCTACGCCCACGTCCGACTCTGCCTTCCGACGCCAAGCCATCAGCACCCTCAGCAACGCGCTCAGCGCAGCCGAGAGGGGCGCCGACGATGCACCCAGCACAGCAGCTGTCCGCTGGGAACGCCGCACCGAACTCCACGACGCTTTCGTCTCCCTTGCCTGCAGCCTCATCTGCTGGAAACGCCTCAAGAAGGCCCGCTCCTGATCGTGTTACGAGCTCCCATGCGAAACGCCCGGCTTGAGGTCTCCAGCCGGGCGCGCGCACATTTTCCTTGAGTCCGGTCAGGCCAACTCGCAACGGTTCCCGGGCTACAGGGGGAAGCTACCCAGCCGACTCTCCCGTGTCCTCACCGAGACTCTCCAGGATCTCAAGGACGAGGTCGGCTGCCCCTGGAACACCCTCGCGCGTCAACTCTCTCTTCAGCGCGGGAATGCTGCCACGGACGGCTTCACGGCACTCGACCTCCAGGAACGGCCTGTCGAGTGCGACCTCACTGCTTTCGGACTCTCCCGTGACGAGACCAAGGAGCAGGTCGAGCATGGCCAGCCTCGCCGGAACAGCCACGTCCTCCTCGCGGAGTGCAGCGACGATCATCGATGCAACCGGGACGGCAGCCTCGAACAGCATCGAGCCCGTCTCGATGTCACCGGCCAGGTCGACCTTTGCGGCCTCCTCCTCCGTCCGTGCCGCGACCAGCGCGGCGAAACTGTACGGAACATGCCGCGCGCCTCGGCCGCAGCCACAGCGCATGACCGGCCAGTCGTGCTTCTCCATCCGTGTTGTGAACCAGCACCGCCGTGTCGCCCACACCCACGTGATACGTGTGGAGGCCCTCGACGCTCAGGTCGTACGTGACGCGCTGCGCTGTGTAGGCCTTGGTGCCGAGGATGACCGTGGGTCCGCCGGTGTCGTTCTGGAGCTTCTGGCCGGCCTTGAGGTCGGCGGCCTGCGTCCAGGCGTCCTTCGTGGACTCGTAGAACTGGTGGTGCTTGGTGGTCTGGATCGTCTTCGGGCCGGACTTCGTGGACACGACCACGTCCACGAACTCGCGGTCCGTCTTGGTGACGATGACCTCCTTGACCTTGTGCTTCTCCTGCTTCTTCTTGCCGGGTTCGGCCGTCAGGACGTAGTCGCCGACCTTGACCTCGGAGATCGGCTTGGTCGTGGCATCCGCCAGCAGGACTCCGGTCAGGCCGGTGAAGCTGTGGGGAATCGGGCAACTGCCACCCGGAGAGGACGGCTGCCTGTCCGGCTCCGGCTTCGCCGTCGACTTGCGGCCGAACCCGCTTGCCGCCGCCCCGAACACACCACCCGACGCCGCACCCATCGCGGTGGCCTTCGCGGCGCCGCTGACGCTGCAGCCTTCCCCACTGGTCACGCAGGAAATGCCGTAACCGACCGCGCCCTCCGCGCCGCCACCCGCAGCACCCATCGCCGCGCCGTTCAGCGCCTTGCCACCGGCACCGGCGAGCAGCCGGCCCACCGCACCGGAGACCATGCCGCCCGCCGCGCCGCCGAGAGCGCCCGTCAGGGCTCCCACGCCGACCGCAGTCGCGAAACCGGCCAGGGACTTGGGGCCGTCGCTCATGGCGTAGCCGACGGCGTTTGCCGCGGCTCCCGCGAGCATTCCGCAGGCGACCACTCCCGCGCCGAAGCTCGCCGCCGTACAACCCGCGAAGACCGCCACGCCTACTGCCACCGAGACAATCGTCGAGGCGTGCTGCTTCACGAAGTTGGCTGTGGCCTTCGCCGCCTTCTTGACGGCTCTGCCGACCTTCCTGGCGGCCTTCACCACCTTCTTCGCCACGTGTTTGACGGCCTTCGCGACCTTCCGAACCGTCTTCTTGACCTGCTTGACGACCTTGTGGACGTACTTCCTGACCCGCTTGTACGTGCGTTTGACGTATCTCTTGACCCTCTTGACGCTGTCCGCCACGTAGCGCACGGCCTTGCGGACCACCCGCTTGACCCTGCGGACGACCTTCTTGACCGCCTTCTTGATCGTCTTGGCGGCGCGCTTGACCGTCTTCGCGGCCTTCTTGACCGCCGACTTGGTCTTCTTCCAGGCCGACTTGACGGTCTTCTTGACCTTCTTGATGGCCTTGTCGATGAAGCTCGGCCAATGACCGGTCGGGTCGGTGGCCGTCATCGGGTTCTGGTCCGCGTAGGCATACCGGTTCGCGGACACCGAGGTCGGCAGCGGGTTCATGCCCACCGTGTCCCGACTGTTGAACTGGCCGGTCTGCGGTGAGTACCAGCGCGCCGCCATGTTGACCTTTGCGGTCTCCGGGTCCGTCCACCCCGACTGGTAACCGAGGTGGCCGACCATGCCCTGCGACTGCTCGACCTTCCCGAACGGGGAGTACGTCGACGAGCCGGCCAGCGCCTCACCGCCTGCGGTGAACTGGCCCACCACGTCGTCGTGGACGCCGGCGCTCGGGCCCACGGGGCGATCTGGACGACGCTGAACGGTACATGGCGATTCCGCCGTGGCACCACGGAGGGCGCGCGTTCCGACCCCGCTCACGCGTGAAGACACCGCCGCTCCACGCCTGTGCGACACCGGCACCTTCCCGGCCGGTGGCTGTGGTCACGAAGGCGGGGAACGTATCCACACGGCCGCCGCACCGATCCCCGGCCGCCCGGACCGCGCTCCGCCGCTCAGGCGGCGGACGCCCCCGCGCCGCTCAACGGGTCGGCGTGTCGGTCGGGTTGCCGCCCGCCGGAAGCTTCTGGCCGGGGCAGCCGGACAGAACCTTCGTCATGGCGTCCCGCTCGGCGGCGGTCACCCACAGCCCGTACTTCTTCTTGACCGCGACCTGCCCCGCCACGTACGCGCAGCGGTAGGAGGTGTTGGGCGGCAGCCAGGTCGCCGTGTCCCCGTCCCCCTTGCGGCGGTTGGTGGACGAGTCGGCGGCCACGAGGTTGAGCGGGTCGTTCGCGAAAGCCCGCCGTTTGCCGTCGCTCCACTGCTGCGCGCCCTTCTGCCACGCGTCGGACAGGGCGACGAGGTGGTCTATGTCCACCTTGCTGCGGCCGCGTTCGAACGTGATGCGGGTCCCGGTGTACGGGTCCGGGTCCAGGACGCCGCTGAGCACCTTGCAGCCGTCGGCGGCCCGGGAGACGTCGTCGAGCTGGCCGGCGAGTATGTCGTCGCGGGTGCCGCAGCCGTTCCGGTCGGTGTCCGCCCAGGCGGACCCGAACTCGTCCCGGTCGTAACCGGTCTTCGGCGCCCGGCCCTTCACCGTCAGCGTGGTGACGGCCTGGGCCGCCGAGCCGGCGGCCACCGTGCCCGCCGGGGTCGGCGAGGACTCCAGGGGATTACCCACCCCCTCACACGCGGTCAGGCCGAACGCGCTCGTCAGAGCCAGTGTCAGCACAGGGAGCAGGCGGGGACGGGGGCGGGGACGTGCGGCGGGAGGCGTCACAGTGGACCAGGGTAGGCCCCGGGGAAAACGGCCGGGAAGGGGGCGGGCCTACCGCCGCCGGACGCCCGCCCCCACCCGGCAGCCTCTGCCTCCCGTCACCATTGCCCCGCCCGGCCTCACACCTTCCCGATGCCCAGCGTCGTCTCGGCCGGCAGCAGCCCCGACCCGATGGCCGCCACCCACAGGGGCCCCAGCAGCTCCACGAGCCGCTCGCGCTCCTCGGCGGCGAGCGCCCTCCACGGGCCGGACGCGGCCTCGTCCGTCCGCCGTTCGACCTCCGCGCGCAGCGCCCGTCCGGCGTCCGTGGCCGTACCGTCGGCCTCCAACAGCCCCCGGTCGGTGAGCCGGCGCCGGGCCGCCTCCCACTCGTCCGCGCTCCAGCCGCGGCTCCCGAACACCTCGGGGCGGGCGGCGCCGACGGCCGCGAAGGAGACCAGCGACTCCACCGGGTCGAGGCCCGCCGCGACCAGCGCCGCGACATGCCCGTCGCCACGGTGCTCGCGCAGGACCGTCGCCGCCTGCCACAGCGTCAGGTGCGGTGCCTTTGGCCACGGCAGGGCCGCGTTGGCCTCGGCGAGCGGGCGGTCGGTGACGTCCGCGGCCCGCGCCGCACGCCGCGTCAGCGCGGCGGCCTCGGCGAACTCCGGGCCGTGCACCAGGTCGCCGAACAGCGCGCGGTACGCCCGGTCGACCGCCCGCGTCCGCGCCCCGAGCACCACCTGCGCGGGTGCCACCGGCGGCCCTGCCGGGACGTACGTACGGACCATGGCCGGGCTGAAGCTGTAGAACGTCCCGGCCACCCGGTCCGGCCCGGCCTGCCCGAGCGGCGCCGCCCGCCACGCGAAATAGCTCGGCCAGCGCTCGTCCGTGGCGTACCCCAGCGCGGCGGCCTCCTCGAACACCTCCGGCGCGTAGTAGAAAACGGCGTGCAACGGCTCCAGCAGGTGCCACATCTGCCGTACGTGCCCCAGCTCGTCGGTCATGCCCGGCCTCCCCCGCAGCGGTACATCTTGTCACTGACCAGATTCAGCGTGCGCCCGGCCGGAGAACTTGTCAATGCCTAGATTCGGCGTACGGTACGTCCCATGACCAGTGAGCGCACCTATCACCACGGTGACCTGCGGCGTGCCGTGCTCACCGCGGCACTCGACGTCATCGCCGCGGACGGCCCCGACGCACTGTCCCTGCGCGGCCTGGCCCGCCGTGCGGGTGTCTCGCACGCGGCGCCGGCCCACCACTTCAAGGACCGCACCGGACTGCTGACCGCCGTCGCGGCCGAGGGGTACGACCTCTTCGCCGACGCCCTGGCCGACGCCCCGGACCTGCGGGAACGGGGCGTGGCCTACGTCCGGTTCGCCCTCGGCCACCCCGCCCACTTCCAGGTGATGTTCCGCCCGGAGCTCCACCACCCCGACGACCCCGCCCTGCTCGCCGCCAGGGCCCGCGCCACCGACGCGCTGCGCGCCGGGATCAGCGGCCTGCCCGCGACGAGCCGGGGCGACGACGACCGGCTCGCGGGCATCGCCGCCTGGTCACTGGCGCACGGTTTCTCGACCCTGCTGCTGAGCGGCAACCTGGACGCGCCGGTGGGCGGCCGTGACCCGGGTGAGGTCTTCCGGGTCATCGCCGAGCTGGTCTTCGCCCCCGACGGCCGCGACACCCGCGACGGCGACTGACCGACGGCCCCGGACCGTCCCCGGACCGTCCCCGGCCACGACGGCGAACGACCGGCCGCTGCCGGCCACCCGGTGCCTGAGCCCACGGGCGGCCGGGCAGCCGCCAGGCCTACGAGCCCAGGATCGTCGTGAGGAACTCCCCGGTCCAGGAGAGCAGTTCGCGTCCCACCACCGGCTTGCCGCCGATCCGCCCGGCCGCCGGACGCGGGACGAGGATCTGGTGGGCGGACTGCTTCACGACCGCCTTCGGGTGCAGCCGCTTCAGCCGAAGCTCCTGCGACTCGCGCAACTCCACCGGAGCGAACCGGATGTTCGGCCCCTGGAGCACGACCTCACCCACGCCGCAGGCCCGCGCCAGCATCCGCAGTCCCGCCACCAGCAGGAGGTTCTCCACCGGCTCGGGCAGCTTGCCGTAACGGTCGGTCAGCTCCTCCCGCACGGCCCTGATGTCGTCCTCCGAGGTGGCCGAGGCGATCGCCCGGTACGCCTGGAGGCGCAGCCGCTCGCCGGGGGCGTAGTCGTGCGGGACGTGCGCGTCGACCGGGAGCTCGATCTTGACCTCCAGCGGCGGCTCCTCCTCGACACCGCCGTCCACCGCCGCCCGGTAGTCGGCCACCGCCTCACCGACCATCCGGATGTACAGGTCGAAGCCGACCCCGGCGATGTGGCCGGACTGCTCGCCGCCCAGCAGGTTGCCCGCCCCGCGGATCTCCAGGTCCTTCATCGCCACGTACATGCCCGCGCCCATCTCGGTGTGCTGGGCGATCGTCGCCAGACGCTCGTGCGCGGTCTCGGTGAGGGGCTTCTCCGGCGGATACAGGAAGTACGAGTAGCCGCGGTCCCGGCCCCGGCCGACCCGGCCGCGCAGCTGGTGCAGCTGGGAGAGGCCGAAGTTGTCCCCGCGCTCCACGATGAGTGTGTTGGCGTTGGAGATGTCGATGCCGGACTCGACGATCGTCGTGGAGACCAGCACGTCGAACCTCTTCTCCCAGAAGTCGACGACGACCTGCTCCAGCTGGCTCTCCCCCATCTGCCCGTGCGCCGTGGCGATCCGCGCCTCGGGCACGATCTCGCGCAGCCGCGCCGCCGCCCGGTCGATCGACTCCACCCGGTTGTGGATGTAGAACACCTGGCCCTCCCGCAGGAGTTCGCGCCGGACGGCCGCGCCGATCTGCTTCTCCTCGTACGGGCCGACGAAGGTGAGGACGGGGTGCCGCTCCTCCGGGGGTGTCGTGATCGTCGACATCTCGCGGATGCCGGTCACGGCCATCTCGAGCGTGCGGGGGATCGGCGTCGCGGACATGGTGAGGACGTCCACGTTGGCGCGGAGCTTCTTGAGCTGTTCCTTGTGCTCGACGCCGAAGCGCTGCTCCTCGTCGACGATGACGAGGCCCAGGTCCTTGAACTTCGTCTCCGACGAGAACAGCCGGTGCGTGCCGATCACCAGGTCGACGGAGCCGTCGCGCAGCCCCTCCAGCGTCGCCTTGGACTCCGCGTCCGACTGGAAGCGGCTCAGCGCCCGTACGTTGACGGGGAACTGGGCGTACCGCTCGGTGAACGTGCCGTAGTGCTGCTGGACGAGGAGTGTCGTCGGGACGAGGACGGCGACCTGCTTGCCGTCCTGGACGGCCTTGAAGGCCGCGCGCACCGCGATCTCCGTCTTGCCGTAACCGACGTCGCCGCAGATCAGCCGGTCCATCGGGACGGACTTCTCCATGTCCTCCTTGACCTCGGCGATCGTGGAGAGCTGGTCGGGCGTCTCCGCGTACGGGAACGCGTCCTCCAGCTCGCGCTGCCACGGGGTGTCCGGGCCGAACGCGTGGCCCGGGGCCGCCATCCGCGCCGAGTACAGCTTGATCAGGTCGGCCGCGATCTCCTTGACGGCCTTCTTGGCGCGCTGCTTCGTCTTCGTCCAGTCGGCGCCGCCCAGCCTGTGCAGGGTGGGTGCCTCGCCGCCGACGTACTTGGTGACCTGCTCCAGCTGGTCGGTGGGGATGTAGAGGCGGTCGCCGGGCTGGCCCCGCTTGGCGGGGGCGTACTCGACGAGGAGGTACTCACGGGTCGCGCCCTGGACGGTGCGCTGCACCATCTCGATGTACCGGCCCACGCCGTGCTGCTCATGGACGATGTAGTCGCCGGCCTGGAGGGTCAGCGGGTCGATGGACTTACGGCGGCGGGCCGGCATGCGGCCCAGGTCCTTGGTGGCCGTGCGCTGGCCGGTCAGGTCCGTCTCGGTCAGCACGGCGAGCTTGAGGCCCGGGTCGACGAAGCCGTGCTCGACGGCCCCGCACGAGACGTGGACGAGCGAGGGCGTCAGCTCCGCCAGGTGCTGGTCCAGCCGGGCCGCGATGCCCTCGCCGCCGAGCACCTCGACGGTACGCGAGGCGGGCCCCTGCCCCTCGGTGACATACACCGTGCGCCACCCGCCGGCGATCCAGCCCTTCGTGTCGGCGAGCGCCCGTGCGGTGTCGCCCCGGTACGCCTCCGGGGCGCGCATCCCGAGCTTCACGGTGTCCGCGTCGAGCTCGTCGTCCGCCGCGAACGGGGAGATCGACCACCACATCATGCCCAGCTCACGGGCCCGGTCCCGGACGTCCGCGATGCCCCACAGGGAGGCCGCGCCCACATCGATCGGGGCCTCGCCGCCGCCCGCGGTGGCCGCCCAGGACGCCTGGAGGAACTCCTGGCTGGTGGCGACGAGGTCGGCGGCCCGGGTCCGGACCCGTTCCGGGTCGCAGACCAGCGTCATCGACCCGGCCGGCAGGACGTCGAGCAGCAGTTCCATCTCGTCCACGAGCACCGGCGCCAGGGACTCCATGCCCTCGACGGCGATCCCCTCGGCGATCCTGCCGAGCAGTTCGCCCAGCTCGGGGTGGGCCTCGGCCAGGGTGGCGGCCCTCGACCGCACCTCGTCCGTGAGGAGCAGCTCACGGCAGGGCGGCGCCCACAGGCCGTGGGCGGCCACCTCCAGGGACCGCTGGTCGGCGATCTTGAAGTAGCGGATCTCCTCGACGTCGTCGCCCCAGAACTCCACCCGGAGGGGGTGCTCCTCGGTCGGCGGGAAGACGTCCAGGATGCCACCGCGCACGGCGAACTCGCCGCGCTTCTCGACCAGCTCCACCCGTGCGTACGCGGCTGCGGCGAGGGCGTCCACGACCTCGCCCAGATCGGCGGTCTGCCCGCTGCTCAGCGCCACGGGCTCCAGGTCGCCGAGCCCCTTGACCTGCGGCTGGAGCACGGAACGGATCGGGGCGACCACCACGGAGACCGGGCCGGTCTCGGGGTCGTCCTGCCGGGGGTGCGCGAGCCGGCGCAGCACGGCGAGCCGCCGGCCCACGGTGTCCGAGCGGGGCGAGAGCCGCTCGTGGGGCAGGGTCTCCCAGGACGGGAACTCGGCGACGGTGTCGGGGGGCAGCAAGGTCCGCAGGGCCGCCGCCAGGTCCTCGGCCTCCCGGCCGGTGGCGGTGACGGCGAGCACGGTCCGCCCGGCCTCGCGGGCCAGGGCGGCCACCGCGAAGGGGCGGGCGGCGGGCGGGCCGACCAGGTCGACGTGGGCCCGGTGACCGTCAGAGGCGGCCTTCACCGCTCCGGAGAGCGCCGGGTCGGTGACGACCACATCCAGCAGACCGTGCAGGCTCATGAAGGGATTCCGTCCGGTGGGGCGAGGTGTGAGCAACGCGAAGGACCCGACACGTGGGACGGGCCGGGGGCTCCAGCGTACGACGCCGGTGTGTCCCTCGCGCGAGGGAACGCCATGGCGCGCGCCGACGCGGCGGACTAGCCTTAGTCCATTACTTAGCCCGATCGTCATCCGTGAGGCGTCCATGGAAGCAGCCCGGCAGTACAACGTGCACGAGGCCAAGACCCACTTCTCGCGGATACTGCAGCAGGTCGAGACCGGTGAGGAGGTCGTGATCAGCAGGGCCGGCGAGCCCATCGCGAAGGTCGTGCCGCTGCGGTCCAAGGTCAACCGGACCGACTACGGGGCCCTTCGCGGACAGATCCACATCCCGGAGGACTTCGACGAACTGCCCGACGACATCGCCGAGGCGTTCGGGATGCGCGGATGAAGCTCCTTCTCGACACCCATGTCGTCCTGTGGTGGCTGAATGCCTCACCGGAACTGCCGGACGACCTGAGGGACCTGCTGCGCACCGAGGCGGACGTCTACGTCAGCGCCGCGAGTCCCTGGGAGATCGCGATCAAGCAGAACCTCGGGAAGCTGGAAGGCAGCGTCGACCTCGCCGGACGCGCCCGGGACCTGCAGTTCAGAGAGCTCCCCGTCACAGCCGAACACGGCGTACGCGCCGGGCGCCTCCCCCCGCTCCACCGGGACCCCTTCGACCGCATCATCGTCGCCCAGGCGCAGACGGAGGACCTGACCGTCGTCACGCGGGACAAGTGGATCCCCCAGTACGAGGTGCGGGTCCTGTCCGCCTGACGGCGACCGGGCCGGGACGCGGTGCGGCCCCGGGGCGCCTGGAAGGACGCCCCGGGGCCGGATCAGGCCGTCATGCTACGGCGCGCGCCGTCACCCGTCGGTGGCGATGGCGTTCAGGACGTTCATCCGGCCGGCCCGGAAGGCCGGTACCAGCGCGGCGAACAGTCCGACGAAGGCCGAGGCGACGAACACCGTGAGGATCGTCGGCCACGGGATCTCCAGGACGCCGAGCCCCTCCAGGGCGAGCAGCCTCTGGGCCGAGGTCCCCCAGCCCATGCCCAGGCCGAGGCCGAGGAGGGCACCGAAGAGGGCGATGACCACGGACTCCAGCCGGATCATGCGGCGCAGCTGGCGGCGGGAGAGTCCGATCGCCCGCATCAGGCCGATCTCCCGCGTGCGCTCGACGACCGACAGGGCGAGGGTGTTCACGACTCCCAGCACGGCGACGATGATCGCCAGGGCGAGCAGCCCGTACACGATGTTCAGCAGCTGGCCGATCTGGTCCTTCAGGTCCTGCTTGAAGTCGGCCTGGTTCTGGACCTTGTACTGGGGGTACCCGGCCAGCGCGTCCTTGAGGGCGGCGTACGCCTCCTTCTCCTTGCCGTCCTGCGCCGAGGCGAACATGATCGTGTTCGTCGGCATGCGCTCGTCGGACACGTACGCCTGCGCGGTCGCGGTGCTGAGGTACATGGCCCCCTGGTCGACGTTCGTGTCGTCCGAGGTGATCGCCGCGACCTTCAGCCCGGCCGTCCCGCCGGTCTTGAAGGCGACCGCGATCTCGTCGCCGACCTCGATCCCGTGCAGGGTGGCGTAGTCCGAGCCGACCGACATGGAATCCTTGCCGTACGCCTTCGCCAGGTCGCCGGAGACCGTCTCGCGACGGAGGTCCCGCGGGTACGTCGGGTCGGCGGCGGTGACGTGCTCGTCCACCGTCGAACCGTCGGGGTTGGTGAGCTTCGCGGCGAGGACCTTGTAGTTCGTGACGTGCTCGAGGCCCGGCGCCTTCTCCACGGCCTCGGCGGCCTGCGGCACGATGAGCTGGCCGGTGGACGACTGGACGATGAAGTCGGTGCCGACCGACCTGTCCAGCTCCTCGGTGGCGGAGGCGACCATGGAGGAGCCGACGACGGAAAGACAGGCCACCAGGGCCAGACCGATCATCAGTGCGGCGCCGGTCGCTCCGGTACGCCGCGGATTGCGCAGGGCGTTGCGCTCGGCCAGCCGGCCGACCGGGCCGAAGAACCGCAGCAGGACCGCGCTGAGCGCCCGGACCACCACACCGGCGAGCAGCGGGCCGATGACGACGAAACCGATCAGGGTGAGGACCACGCCCAGGGCCAGGAGGAGCGAGCCGTCGGCCGCCTCGTCCGCCCGCGTCGTCGCCCACAGGGCCGCGGCGCCGGCGGCGGTGAGGACCAGTCCGAGCCCGGCACGGACCCGGCCCGACGTCGCGTCCGCCGGGGTCCCGGCGTCCCGCAGGGCGGCCATCGGCGACACCTTGCCTGCCCGGCGGGCCGGGACGTAGGCGGCGAGGACGGTCACGATCACGCCGAGCGCCAGCCCGACGACGGGGGTCGTCCAGGCGATGGTGAGGTCCTCGGTGGACAGCTCCATGCCCAGGGAGCCCATGAGCTTCATCAGCCCGACGGCGAGGCCGATCCCGGCACCGACGCCGAGGACGGACCCGACGATGCCGAGGAGTACCGCTTCGACGAGGACCGACCGGTTGACCTGCTTGCGGCTGGAGCCGATGGCCCGCATCAGGCCGATCTCGCGGGTGCGCTGGGCCACGAGCATCGAGAACGTGTTGACGATGAGGAAGATGCCGACGAGGAAGGCGATCCCGGCGAAGCCCAGCATCGCGTACTTCATGACGTCGAGGAAGGAGCCCATGGAGTCCTTGTTCGACGCCGCGGCCTCGTCCTGGGTCTGCAGCTTGTACGCGGCGGTCGTGCCCAGGGTCGCGGCGACGTTCTTCTTCAACTGGGTGTCACTGACACCGGAGTCGGCCGTGACCGAGATGTGGCTGAAGACACCGGGCGCCCCGAGCAGCTTCCGCTGTGCGGTGGCGGTGTCGAAGAAGACGACGGCCGCACCGGGGTTGGTCACGGTGAAGCCGGCGATGCCGCTGATCTTCGCCCTGATGTCGCCGGTGACCGCGATGGTGCGCAGCTCGTCACCGATCTTCAGGTGGTGCTTGTCGGCGGTGTCGGAGTCGATCATGACCTCGGTCGGGCCACGCGGGGCGTGGCCGGAGACGATCTCCATGGAACGCAGGTCGTTGCGTGTCCAGTTGCCGGCGATCGTGGGCGCCCCGGTCTCGGATCCCATGTTCTTGTCGTGCCTGTCGACGACCGTGACGGACATGCTGGTCACGCCACCCTCGGCCGACTTCACCCCGTCGGCCTTCTCGACCAGGGCGACGGTGGAGGCGGGCAGCGCTTCGGGCCTGCCGTTCTCCGGCATGTCGTCGGCCCGGCCCGCGGCCTTGGGGCTGACGGTCACGTCGGCGGACGAGGCCGCGAACAGCTTGTCGAACGTGGTGTTCATCGTGTCGGTGAAGACGAGCGTGCCGCAGACGAACGCCACCGACAGCAGGACCGCGACGGCGGAGAGCGCCATCCGTCCCTTGTGCGCGAAGAAGTTGCGCAGAGAGGTCTTCCAGACGGTCATGACGTCCGCCCGCGTGCGTCGAAGTCCTTCATACGGTCCAGGACCTGGTCGGCCGTGGGGTTGTGCATCTCGTCGACGATGGAGCCGTCCGCGAGGTACAGCACCCGGTCCGCGTAGGAGGCGGCGACCGGGTCGTGGGTGACCATGACGATGGTCTGGCCCAGTTCGTCGACGGACTTGCGCAGGAAGGACAGCACTTCGGCGCCGGCCCGCGAGTCGAGGTTTCCGGTGGGCTCGTCACCGAAGATGATGTCGGGCCGGGCGGCGAGTGCCCTGGCCACCGCGACGCGCTGCTGTTGGCCGCCGGAGAGCTGGGTGGGCCGGTGCTTCAGCCGCTCGGCGAGTCCGACGGTCTCCACGACCTGACGCAGCCAGCCCGCGTCGGGCTTACGGCCCGCGATGTCCATGGGCAGGGTGATGTTCTCCAGCGCGTTGAGCGTCGGGAGCAGGTTGAACGCCTGGAAGATGAAGCCGATCCGGTCCCGGCGCAGCTGCGTGAGCTTCTTGTCCTTGAGCTTCGTGATCTCGGTGTCGGCGAGGTGGATCTCCCCCGAGGTGACGGTGTCCAGCCCGGCCAGGCAGTGCATCAGCGTCGACTTGCCGGAGCCGGACGGGCCCATGATCGCCGTGAACTGCCCGCGGGCGATGTCCACGTCGACATGGTCGAGCGCGACGACCCGGGTCTCCCCGGTGCCGTACGCCTTGACGACCTGGCGCGCTCGCGCGGCGACGGCCGTACGCTCTCCAGTGCCCCCGTGCCTGGGAATGGTTACAGCCGTTGTCACGGTAAATCTCCTATGTCGGTGGATGCGCGGACGTCCCTGTGTACGTTCCGAGTCTCGTGTGCGGGAGGGGTCCGGCGCGCTGGTGCGCAGCGCAGTCTTCGGGTGGGGTTTTCCCCACCACGGCTGCTGCGGTCCGCCCGCGTCCGGTCTGTGATCGCGGTGTAAGTACACGGTAAGGAGCGACCGCGGCATCCCACGTCCTCCGGCGGGAGGAACGGCCCCTGGGCGGAACTACGGAGCTGCCCCTAGGGGAACGGGCCCTGGGGATGAGACCTGGGTAGGGGTCCCACCCCCTGCGCCCCCGCCTTCTCCTGCCGGGCGCCGCACACGCCGAGAGCCCGGCCCCCGGAAGACACACGCACAGGGAAGGCAGACCTGTGGACGGCGCGGGTGCGGGACCGGACGGCGTGAGCGCAGGACCGGACGGCGCGGGCCCACCGGGCACCCCCGCGCCTACGGGTGCCACCGGCACAGCGGGCGGCGCGGCGGGCGCTGCGTTCGCGTCGGGCACGGCGGGGGCACCGTGGGCACTGCGTTCGCGGCGGGCGCTGCGGGCGCAGGTACGGGTCCCACCGCCAGGGCGGGTGGCGGCTCCGGTACGGGCGCGAGCGGGGCGGGTGCGGGTGCCACCGGCACAGCGGGCGGCACCACGGACACGGCCGGCGCAGGTAGGGGTACCACCGCCATGGCGGTGGCGGCTCCGGTACGGGTGTCACCGGCTCAGGTGCGCTGCCCCGGCGCAGCAAGGGGGGCGCGACCGGCGCGGGCACGACCGGCGCGGGCGGGTGGCGCGGGCGGCTGGCGCCGTGCCGTTGCGCGCGTCCGGGCGAACACGGGGGCTCCCCCGCGTCCCAGGGGAAGCGGGCTCCCCGCCCAGGACCGGCTGCGCGCCTCCGGCGCCGGGATGATCCCGCCGGGCGCCGCCCCGCCGGCCACGTCTGTCACCCCAGGGCGCAGGCGGGGCGGCTACTCCGGCAGGTAGGCCCAGAAGTGGTCGACGATCTCCTCGAGGTAGCGCCGCCCGTCCTCACCGGAGGCGGTGCTGCCACCGGCCCGGCTGAGCGTGGCGGCCATGAGGGCCTGGTACTCGTGGTACATGGCGTCCAGCGGCTCGTGCAGTTCCTTGCGGTCGACGGAGATGAGCTTGGCGATGGCGCGGACGTGCGCCTGCCACCGGGTGGAGACGGCTTCGGTGAGCAGACGGGCGAGTTCGCCCTCCAGCCCGGTGATGGCGATGAAGTCGCGCGGGGGGAGGCTGAGCAGCGTGCCGAGTTTCGCGGACTGCCGCTTGTCCCCGGCCCACCAGCCCGTCTCCTCCATACGGACGTAGACGTCGAGAGGCAGGCCCGTACCGCGTGCGACGTCCTCGGGGGCGATCCCCCGGGCGATGCGGTGTTCGCGCAACGTGCGGGGCCTCCCCATGAGTTCGCGGGGATGACACCACAACGCACCTGCCAGTGCGGCGAGTTCGACGGCGTCGGGCATGGCTGTGCCGCGTTCCCAGGCAGCCACGTGCTCGGGCGTGACGTGAGCCGTCCCGAAGGAGGACCGCATGCCGTAGGCGACGTGGCCGTGAGCCATCCCGAGCTTTTCGCGCAGGGCCTGGGCAGCGCGCGCGTTGAAGGGAAGTGGAGGGTGCACGCACAGAACGTAAGGGGAGCGTCACCGGGAAATCCATGGCCCCTGTCCTCTGCATCACGGTTTGGCGCAATAGATCACCGGCGATTCCAGAGGATTCGACAAACGCCCCGGGAGCCATTAACTCAGGCTCCTGCAAAGGCACTTGCTGCTCGCACACTCGCACGTATGATCCGCTCGCAAGGCGCCGCATGTGTGTTCGCACAACTGCCCTCCCCTGTTTCGGGCAGCGGCGTCCTTCCCCGTCCCCATTCGTTGCAGGTCCAGGAGACACCGTGATGCATCCCAGCGAGACCCAGACGGCCGACACGGCCGAGACGGCCGAGACACCACCGACCAGATCCGGCGGTGGCCTCGACCGGTTCTTCCACATCACCGAGCGCGGATCGAACTACGCCCGTGAGGTACGCGGTGGTTTCGCCACCTTCTTCACCATGGCGTACATCCTCGTACTCAACCCGATCATTCTCGGTGGCGCGAAGGACAAGTTCGGCGAGCAGCTGGACACCGTCCAACTGGTGACCGCGACGGCCCTCGTGGCCGCGGTGATGACCCTGATCATGGGTGTGGGCGGAAACCTGCCGCTCGCCCTGGCCGCGGGTCTGGGCCTCAACGCCGTCGTCGCCTATCAGGTCGCCCCCCTGATGGCCTGGGACGACGCCATGGGTCTCATCGTGCTCGAGGGCCTGCTGATCTGTGTCCTGGTGATGACCGGGCTGCGCGAGGCGATCATGTACGCCATCCCGCAGGCCCTCAAGCAGGCGATCAGCGTCGGGATCGGCCTGTTCATCGCCTTCATCGGTTTCGTGGACGCCGGGTTCGTCACCCGCATCCCGGACGCCGCGGGCTCCACGGTCCCCGTACAGCTCGGCACCGGCACCCTCACCGGCTGGCCGATGCTCGTCTTCTGCCTGGGCGTGATCCTCACGGTCGTCCTGCTGGCGCGCAAGGTCAAGGGCGCCATCCTCATCAGCATCGTGGTGATGACCGTCCTCGCCATCGTCCTCGACTCGCTCGCCGACATCACGTCCTGGGGTCTGACCGCCCCCGCGCTGCCCGACAACCCCGTCGCCGCACCCGACTTCGGACTCCTCGGCCAGTTCGACCTGCTCGGCTCGTTCGGGCAGATCAGCGTCCTGACCGTCGTCCTGCTCATCTTCACGCTCATCCTGTCGGACTTCTTCGACACGATGGGCACCGTCGTCGGCGTCACTGCCGAAGCCGGACTGCTCGACGAGCGGGGACAGGTGCCGGGCCTCGGTCGGGTCCTCCTCATCGACGGTGCCGCCGCGGTCGCCGGAGGCGCCGCCTCCGCCTCGTCCGCCACCACCTACATCGAGTCGGCCGCAGGCGTCGGAGAAGGCGCCCGCACCGGTTTCGCCAACCTGATCACGGGCGGCCTGTTCGCCCTCGCCCTCTTCTTCACGCCCATCCTGACCATTGTGCCCATGCAGGCCGCGTCGCCCGCCCTCGTCGCCGTCGGGTTCCTGATGATGACGCAGGTCAAGCACATCGACTGGGACCGCTACGAGTTCGCGGTGCCTGCCTTCCTCACCATCGTCGTGATGCCGTTCACCTACTCGATCACCAACGGCATCGGCGCCGGCTTCATCGCCTACGTCATCATCAAGGCGTGCCTGGGCAAGGCCCGCGAGGTGCACTGGCTGCTCTGGGGTACCGCGGCGCTCTTCCTCGTGTACTTCGCCATCGACCCGCTGGAACAACTCCTCGGCACCAAGTAACACCCTCACCCGCCGTCGCCCGGCCCGATCCCGTCACGTACGGGACGGGGCCGGCCGACGGCGGACGCGCGTCCTCCCGGACGGCCCGCGGCAGGGCCCCGGAGGCGCAACCCGCGCCGGGCCTTCCGCGCCGTGGGCGGGACGCCCCCGCACGGAACACGGAAAAGGCCATCCGTGGTCGTGCTCGGTGAGCGCGACCACGGATCGCCTTGCACCGCCGAAGCGGACGGGATGTTCGTCGAGGGACACCGTGAGCGCCGGTCGCGGAGACCATGCCCCGGGAAACCGGCCGGCCACCGTCCGCGCCCGGCCGGAGGGCCTCGACGGAGCACCCGGGGCCGGCGGGGCGTGCCGGCTCACATGCCGCAGGAGCCGCTGTCCAGAGGGAAGTACCGGGAGCCGGCCCAGCGGCACAGCCGCATACCGAGGGCGATGCCCAGGATGGTGACCACGGCGGGCAGGTACCCGCTGGCGACCTGGATGATCGGGATCGCCGGGCACCCGCCGGAGATCGCCCAGCCCGTACCGAACAACACCGCGCCCGGGATCACGCCGGCGTGGATGCGCCCAGGGGTACGGCGGACCCGCAGCAGAGCGAACACACACACGATGATCACGACCGCGCCCGCGAAGGCGAGAAACATGCGCAGGTCCTGGAAGGTGAACATGCGGTTCAGCTCGGCGTAGTCGCCGAAGCCGATGTTGGTGACGGTGAAGCCGAGGGCCAGTCCCGTGAGGATGTTGGCCAAAAGGATTGCGCCCCGGGTACGCATCAGATCACCTTCCACAGCAGGAACGACACCGCGACGGCGGTACCGAAGAACACGGCGGTCGCGACGATGCTGACCGGCTGGAGCCGGCCGCAGCCGCTGAGCCCGTGGCCCGAACTGCAGCCACCGGCCAGTCGGGTACCGAAGCCGACCAGTATCCCTCCCAGGAACAGCAGGGCGATCATGGTCGGCTGATCGGCGGTGACCAGGTCCCGGAAGCCCGGTCCCATGTCGTAGCGGAGCTGGAACCGCCCGGAGACGAGCGCGGCGACCAGTCCGCCGAGGAATATCGACACCAGCAGGGCGGCCTGCGTGACCAGCGGGGCCGGACGCCGGCCGGTGACCGGGAGGTCCCCGTCCGCCACCGGCTCGACGCGCGGGGACGGCGGCTGCGCCGCACCGTACGGCGCCTGCGGCGGGGGGAACGCGCCGGGGGCCGGCCCGAAGTGCTCGGCGGTGGCGGCGGCGAGCGCCTCGGCGAGCGCACGATCGTCGCCGAACTCCTCGTCCATCTGCTCGAGTCGGCGTTCTCTGCGCCAGTGCAGCACCCGGTCCCAGGCCGACGAGACCCCGAAGGACCGGTCGGTGATGAGGGTGTAGACGATGGTGACCAGAGCGAGCCCGACGGCGCCCGCCCACCAGGGCCAGTAGGAACTCATGCGGGACCTCTCATCCAGTTCGCGAGCCGGGCCCACCAGCCGAGCTTCGTCGTCTGCTGCGTGCGTCGGGCCGACCGGCCGGTGGGCGGCGGTGAAGCGTGCGTGGGTGCCGGCTGATGCGGCTGGTGCTGCCAGGCGGGACTCGGCGAGGGTGGTACGTCGTGCCAGGCCGCGGCCCGCGGTGCCGCGGTCCAGGCTTCCGCCGGCTCAGGCGGTCTGGCCTCCGCCGGCCGGTCCCAGGAGGCGGGCTCCGGCGACCACGGTTCGGACCGCGGCGCCTGCCGCTGTGCCTGACGGGGCGTCCGACTCGGGTCGGCCCCGACGGACCGGTCCCCGACGCCGTCGCTTTCCAGATGCCGCGCGCGGGCTCCGTTGGGCAGCAGACTGATGGGCACCCGCTCCCCGGTGAGTGACATCTTGTAGCGCGCACAGTCCTGCCACTGACTCGAGCTGTCGCAGTAGTAGTCCCGCCAGCCTTGTAAACTCGCCTTGAGTAGGGGGAAAAGGGGACATGTTGCGGCATGCGAGCAACCCACGTTACTCCCTTCCGATCGGCGTGCTCTGCCCATGGGGGTAAGCGGTTGCCGTCCTTTGGTTCCGGCCTGGGCCGCCTTGCGATCGCACGCACCGGACGCCCCCCGGACCTGCCCTTCGGGCAGACGACGCCAGTTTCGAAACAGGGCCTGGCCGCGCCTCGTTGACGATCCGAGCGTCGAGGGAAATGCGGGCGCGGCGTCACATTGCGACTTTCCGCCACACGGTCAGGCGTGATGCAATCATTTTTCCGACGCCCGAAGCAACTCAGGAAATCGCTCAATCCCCCGCAAGACGCACGGTGTCGCTAAAACCGGCCCCGTCAGTTTCCGGCCAGATATGCCATGCCGGGTCGGGCCCACTGTCTCCCATGTCCGGATAATCACGACCGGCGGAGAGGCCGCCCCGGTCACGATCCGTCGATGCGATCCGTAGAGCAACGCGATTCCAGCACGTGTGAAGAGGGTGCGAATGTTGAAATGAGTTGTGGCGATGACATGAATGTTGCAGACGTGAAATGAAGATGCCTAAGGGCTGTCCCGCATTTCCCGGTGGATCAGCGTGCGGCGTCGGATGCGGGGCATCGCAAGGCGGAGGAACGTCCGCATACTGGATGTATGGGGACGTTCCGACAACGCGGCGAGGTGCCATAGCTGACGCCGCGCGCCCGCCGGGAAGTGCGGGACAGCCCCCAGGAGGGGAACGACGCGCCGACGCACCGTCTGCCCGACCTGCCGAAAGCTGACGTACGACGGGTGCGGGCAGCACGGGGAGGACGAGTTCGCAGACGTGCCGTCGCCTCAGCACTGCACATGCGGGGACGGCGGAGCACGGAAAGGTGCGCACCAGGCCCCCGAAGGTGACGGCCGACCTGCCAAGGGGCGGCCGATGGACCCGGCGCGTCGATCGGGCGAAGCACCCGGCATGAGATGACGAGTGGAAAGGGCGGGCGACTGCGCTCTTTGCGGGGACTTCGGATCACCTACGTCGGAAATCACGCCACGAATGGCGCCCGATGGCCGTTTTCCGTACAACGGCCTCCTGACTGATCGCGCCTGAGGCGGCCCGCCGCATACGACCTTCACCGACGTGCCCGGCCTCGCCGGGAGCCGGGTCACCACCGGTCCCGATAAGGCCTCGTCGAGCACGGAGCACAGCCAGGAATGGGCGGTCGACATCGTGACCGGGAACGCCGGAGTCAGCGATTTCCCGTCGTGATCGAGCCACTGGGTGGTGGAGCGGCTCTTCGAACGCTGCGGTTTCCGGCAGGACTGCCCGGATCGGCGGAGCGACCCGGTCGGGACGGGCATCGGCCATGTCCGACCGCTCGGGGCGCCGCCGGCGTTGTTCCCCCTCCGGGTTCACGCGGCACGGCCGGAGAACGGTATGCGCCGGATTCCTTGCCGTTCACCTCGGCAGCCGATGTGCGTCCCGAACGGTCCCCGGTACGGGCCGGAGACCGCTCCCGGCGACGGGCCGCGGAAGCCACGCGGTCAGCAGGGCGGTGGCACCACGTCACCGGCCGCGACCCAGCCGCCCGGGGCGCATACCGCGACGACCCCACCACCCTCTGCGCGTACCTGATCAGCGGTTTCACGCGTGCGTACGGGCGGACCCACCAGGCACTCGGCCCACACCGTCTTCCCCGCGGGCGGCCGGGGGTCGGCCCCCCAACGCGCGGCGAGCACTCCGACGAGGACCAGTCCCCGCCCCGACTCCTCGTCGTCGGCGGCCCCGGCGGGAGCGAGCGGCGGCAGTTCGGGGGAGGTGTCGGAGACCTCGACCCGGATGTGCCGGACGTCCACCTCGTGGATCACGCTGAGGAGAAAGTTCCGGCCATGGGCCCCGCCGTGACGAACCGCGTTGGCCGCGAGCTCGGCCACCACCAGAGCGACGGTGCAGGAGACGTCCTCCGCCGGCGGAAACCCCCATTCCTCAAGGTGCCTCACGGCTGTCCGCCGCGCGGACCGGGCACCGCGCGCGGTGGACGTGAACTGCATGGAGAAGAAACGCCGTCGCCCTTCCGGGAGTCCCGCCGCGACCTGCCCCTCCCTCCACGTGCCGTCGGACTCCCGGTCCGAGCCGTCGTCCGGCACGTTCCCCGTCTCGAGCATGGTGCGGTCCATCCGTCCTGCCGTTCCTCACTCATCCCGCAGAGTGCGGAATCCACTACGTTCCGCAATCAAGAGTCGACGGTCGCGCCTACGCTTGGAAGGTGATGAAGCATTACCTTCCCGGTCGTAAGCAGAGAAAGCGACGCCATGGTCAAAGCGATCGACCCCCAGGACTCGATGGCCGCACTGTTCGGATCACGCGTGCGCAGGCTCCGCACGGCGGCCGGGCTGACGCAGGCGGAACTGGGCCGGATGACGCACGTCGTGAGCACCCGGATCACCCAGATCGAGCGGTCCTCCGGAGCCAGGCCGACACTGGAACTGGCACACGCCCTGGACGCCGCTCTGGTGGCGGACAACCTGCTGATCGACCTGTGGCCGTACGTCTACCGGGAGGCGTTCCCCGACTGGGCACGGGCGTTCATGGCCCATTCGGCGCGGGCGGTGGCGATCAGGCAGTACGCGGCCCACGTGGTGCCGGGGTTGTTGCAGACCGAGGCTTACGCGCGGGCGGTCCTGGGCGTCGGCCGCACCCTCAAGAACGAAGAACATCTGGAGGAGAGACTCGCGGCACGACTGGACCGCCAGAAACGCCTGCACGCCGCCGACCGCCCCGAGTTGTGGGTGGTCCTCGACGAGGCGGTGCTCCGGCGCCCGGTGGGTGGCCCGGCTGTCATGCGAGCCCAACTGGCCCGGCTGCTGGCCACGGCGGAGGAACCCCACATCACCGTGCAGGTGCTGCCGTTCGCGCAGGGTGAGCACGATGCCCTGGGCGGCTCCCTGACCGTTCTCGTCCTGCCGGACGGCACAGAAGTCAGCTACACGGAGGGTGCCCACTACGGCCAGTTGATCGAGGATCCGGAGGAAGTCAGACGCTTCACAGTGACTTACGATCGGCTCCGGGCGGCTGCGCTGCCCCCTCGCATGTCACTCGACATGATCCGATCCGCGATGGAGGACAACCACCGTGAAGCGAGTGTCCCGTCTCGATCTGACCGACGCAGCCTGGCGCAAAAGCAGCTACAGCAATCAGGAGGGGGGCGACTGCGTACAAGTAGCGGACGGATTCCCCGGCGTCGTCCCCGTCCGTGACAGCAAGAGGGCCGACGGCCCTGCGCTGGCTTTCACCGCGACCTCCTGGACCTCGTTCATAGGCGAGTTGAAGCAGGACCTCCGCTTCCGTCCCGACCGGTAGCCGTCCGCTTCGAGAGGCACGTGCGGGGGCGCGGGGGCTCCGGCCCGTCCTGACAGCAGGCCGTCCGGCGTCCCGCCCCTCGCGGGGCCGGAGCCGGACGGCCGGACGCGCCGTGCGGGGACGGGCGGCTGTCAGCTCGTGGCGGTGGCCACCTCCGGGGCGGCGGGCTCGTCCGCCTTCCCGCCGGCTGTCAGGGACGTGCGGACGGCCGGGATGAACGAAGCGATCAGCGCGGCGACGAGGGCGACACCGCAGCCGAACATCAGGCCGGTACGGAACCCGTCCTCGGAGGTGAGGGTGAAGCCGCCCGTCGTGGTGGTCATCCGGGAGAGGACCGCGCCGATCACGGCGGCGCCGACCGAGGTACCGAGCGAGCGCATGAGGGTGTTGAACCCGTTGGCCGCGGACGTCTCGGACGCCGGTACCGAGCTCATGATCAGGGCGGGCATCGCCCCGTAGGCGAGGCCGACGCCGCTGCTGCTGACCATGAGGAAGAGCATCAGGCCCCAGGCGCTGCCCATGAGTACGATCCCGAGTCCGTAGGCGGCGGCGATGACCAGTACCCCGCAGACCAGGGTGAACTTGGGGCCCCGGGCGTCGGTGAGCTTCCCGCCGAGCGGGGAGATCAGCATCATCATGACGCCGCCGGGTGCCATCCAGAGGCCCGCGGCGAGCATGGACTGGCCCAGACCGTAACCGGTCGCCTCCGGGAACTGCAGCAGCTGCGGGGCGATCAGCATGCCCGCGTACATGCCGAAGCCGACGAAGAGCGACGCGATGTTGGTGATGAGCACCCGGGGACGGGCCGTGGTGCGCAGATCGACCAGCGGGTCCTCGGTACGCAGTTCCCAGAGTCCCCAGACGAGCAGCACCACGACGGAGGCGACGAACAGACCGATCGTCGTCGTGGAGGCCCAGCCCCAGTCGGCGCCCTTGGAGACGGCGAGCAGCAGACAGACCAGGCCCACGGCGAGACCGAGGGCGCCGGGAACGTCGAAGCGCTGGCCCCGGGCTCCGGCCGGAACCTCCGGGACGAGGAACCGGATCAGCGCGCAGATGGTGAGGGCGAGGGCGGCGGAGCCCCAGAACAGCACCCGCCAGTTCGCGTACTGGGCGACCGCCGAGGCGATCGGCAGGCCGAGTGCGCCGCCGATGCCCATGGAGGCGCTGACCAGGGCGATGGAGGAGCTCAGCTTCTCCTTCGGTACGACGTCACGCAGCAGGGAGATGCCGAGCGGGACCATGCCCATGCCCATGCCCTGCAGTCCGCGGCCGACGATCATCGGGACCACGGAGGACGACAGGGCGCACACCACCGAGCCCACGACCAGCGGGACCGAGCACACGAGCAGCATCCGGCGCTTGCCCAGCAGGTCGCCGAGGCGTCCGGAGATCGGTACGCACACCGCCGCGACCAGCAGCGTGACGGTGATCACCCAGGCGGCGTTCGAGGACGACGTGTGCAGGATCTGCGGCAGCTCCGCGATGAGCGGGGTGACCAGGGTCTGCATGATCGCTGCCACGGTGCCGGCGAAGGCCAGGGTGGCGACCACACCACCTGATCGGGCTGTCGGCTGAGGGTCATCCATGAAGGGGGCTCCTAGAAGATCGTCTGTTCATAAAACCGAACGGCGCTGTGCATCGTACATGTCCATTGCATCATGCATGCGATGTGTTCCTTACATACTCTGTGGGATCATGGGACGGGACCCCCGGCATCGGAAGCGAGCCGGCCCCGTCCGAGAGCAGGAGGCGACACCCCATGGCCAGGCCCACCTACGAGGTCGAGTACGAACAGATGCTGCTCGGGCGGCACGAACTCGCCTACCACCGGGGCGGACGCCACAGGAGCCACCTGCTGGAACGGAGCACCTACATCCTGCTCAGCCGCATACGGGTCCAGGGGCCGATGTCCATCGGCGAACTGAGCGACGCCTTCGGCCTCGACGCCTCCACCCTCAACCGGCAGACCGCCGCCGCGATGCGCGCCGGACTCGCCGAGCGGATCGCCGACCCCGAGGGAGGCATGGCCCGCAAGTTCCGCATCACCGAGAAGGGCGCCCACCTGCTCGACGAGGAACGCGAGCGCGTGGTCCGGTCGCTGGACCGGGTCATGCGGCACTGGCCGGACGAGGACATCGCCGCCTTCGCCGGCTACCTCAAGCGCTTCAACACCGACATCGAGCACCTCTCCATGCGGCCCTGGCCCCGCCCCTGACACGCCCCGGCACCGCACGCCACCGGGAGCCGCCCCCCGGAGTACACCCGCCAGAACCCCCCGGGCCCCGCGCACCGCGCGCGGGCACCCCACCGCCTCCCCCGGGCACCCGCCGTCCACCCCGCCGGCCCCACCCGCTCCCCCCAGGTCCGCCGACGCCCCGCAAGGCCGTCAGTCCCCCGCCGGCTCCCGGTCCGGCACCGGGCGCCCCGTCAGCGCCGCCAGCGAGTTGCGCACGTGCGCCATGTGCGCCTGCACCTCCTCGCGACCCTCCTCGTGCTCCCGCAGGATCCGCTCCGTCTCCCGGACCACCCGCTCCTCGGCCACCCCGGCACCCGCGAGCAGCTCCGCCGCCCGCGCCTCGGCGTCCTCCTGACCGTGCCGGGCCGCCTCCTCCGCGTCCGCGAGCTCCCGCCTCGCACCCGCCAGCAACGCCTCACCCCGAGCCGTCAGCTCCGCCTCACGCGCCGCCACCGCGGCCTCGGCCGCCGCGATCTCCGTGTCCGCGGCCTTCGCCCGCTCGGCGTGCTCCTGCTCCTGATGGGCCAGCACACCCGCCGTACGCCGACGCGTCTGCGCCCACTGCTCCTCCGCCTCCGCGCGCACCCCGTCGGCCTCCCGGCGCGCCTCGGCCACCAACGCCCCGGCCGCGTCCCGCGCCTCGGCCAGGACCTCCTCCGCCTGCGCCTCGGCAGCCGCCCGTACGGCCCCCGCCTGCTCCCTCGCCGCGTCACGCGCCGCCCGGCCCGCCGCGTCCGCCGCGTCCCGCAGCGCCTGCGCGTCCTCCAGTGCCGCAGCCCGGGCCGCCTCGGCCTCCGCCTCCGCGAGCGCCAGGATCTCCCGCGCCCGCTCCCCCAGCGAGACGAACGTCTGCGGTGCGAGTGAGGCCACCACCTCACGCAGCCGCGCCGCCTCCGCCGTCAGCTCCTCCGCCAGGGCCGTCAGCCGGGACAGCCGCTCCCCGGCCTCCTCCCGCTCCGCCGTCAGCGCGGCCACCGCACGGTCCACCTGCTCAGGACGGTAACCACGCCCCCGTACGCCGACGAAACCGTGCCGGGACAACGGTCCACCACTCATCCCTGAAGCCCTCTTCTCCCGCTCTCCGACCACCCGACCATCGAGCAATACGCCAAGGATGCGGCAATTGGCCCGGAAGTCGGAATCGATCAGCCGCTTTCAGGACGGAAGCGACCGGCGTCACACGCCGACGCCCGGCCCCTTCCCGGGACCGGGCGTCTCAGAACCTGTCGGGCGACCTCTCACGGGACGGCCACGCCCTGGCACGCACACGTCCGGCGTTGCCGGCCTGCCCCGGCAGCTCCGCCACCAGGGCAGGCCCGACGCCGGAAGCGCGCCCCCGTGCCGCGTCCGGTACCGGCCGAAGGTCCCCCCGACAACCTCGTACGGATCACGGCCTCTTACGCACCACGCGGCCGGATCAGAGCAGCCCGTCCCACATCTGCTCCAGCAGGACCGACCACCAGCTCTCCGGGGACGCCAGCGCCGCCGGGTCGAGCGCCGCCAACTGCGCCTGGAAATCAACCGTCCAGCGACCCGCCTGCTCCGGATTCAGCCCGAACCTCAGCCGCCACATCCGGCCCAGCAGCGCCATCGACCGCACGAACTCCGGCAGACCCGTGTTCACGAACTGCGGCGGCACCGGCTGCCCACCCGGCCCCGCCTCCACCGGAACGGCCACGATGTTCGCCGTGCCGTACTGCACACAGACCGCCCGGCCGAAGTCGGACCCCATCACGAGGTACGAACCCGCGTCCGAGGCCGGCTGCACCTGACGCTGGGCCGCCAACTCGGCCAGCGTCGGCACCACGGGATGACCCGGCTGCGCCCAGAAGAACGGCCCGAAGTCGGCCGGCAACCCCGCCCACACCAACGTCCGCGCCACGGACTCCGGCACACCCTGCCGCGACACCGCCCGCTGGTCGAACCGCAGCACGCCCTGAGGACCGAAAGCCCCCAGCATCTCCTCCGCCAGGGCCTCCGGCGGCAACGCCGGCGCCGGCGGCACCTGCGGCAGCGGCGCCCGCACCGGCGCCGGACGCGCCGGACCGTCGGCGACCTGGTGCAGCTCACCCTGGTGCGCCAGCAGGTGCTGCATGCCCTGCTGCCTGCTCGCATGGTCGGTGCCGTACGGAGCGACGCTCGTGATCCGCACCTGCGGCCAGGTCTCCCGGATCATGCGCGCGCAGTAACCGCCGGGCAGCTCGCACGACTCGAGCTCCGTGTGCAGCTCGATGACCTGCTGCGGCGGCACGTTCATCGCCCGCAACTCGTGCAGCATCTGCCACTCCGGATGCGGAGTACCCGGCGCCGAACGGCGGATCAGCTGCTGCTCGCTGCCGTCGGGAGCACGGAAGCGCAGCACGGCCTGGTACCCCGGACCCACCATCGGCAGCCCCGACGGCTGCTGCGGGTAGCCGTACGCGGGAGGCGGCGGCGTGTGCGGTCCCGGCATCCCGGGAGGACCCGGAGGGCCGGGCGGCCGGTGCGCACCCGGGCCGCCCTGCGCCGGACCCGCCAGCATCGTGGCGGCATGGTGCACCCCGCCACCGGGCGGCGGCGGAGAACCGGGCGGACCCGGAGGGGCCGGCGGGCCGGGAGGCGGTGGGGCCCCAGGACTCCCGGGCGGACCGGGCGGACCGGGAGGAGCGGGCGGGCCGGGCGGACCCGGAGGCTGCGGGGCGCCCGGGGCGCCGGGCGGACCCGGAGGGCGCGGCGCGTTCGGGCCACCGATGCTCGCGTCGGCGAACATCGTCGCCGCCTGGTGCATCCCGCCGCCCGGAGGCGGCGTGCCACCGGGAGGCGCGGGCGGACCGGGAGGCGCGGGCGGGCCCGGGGGCTGCGAAGCACCCGGAGCGTCCGGAGACCCGAGCTGCGAGACGAGCTGCGTCGGGAGGTACCCGCCCGCCGGAGAACCGGGCGCGCCCGGACCCGAAGGCGGCGGGGTCGCACCCGGCCGGAGACCCGGCGTGCCCGGCGCACCCGGCGGCGGCGGAGTGGCCGGACCGCCCCCGCGCGCGCCACGCGGCGGCACGGTGGCCTTGCTCGTGGCGGCGTCCGCGAGGTCCTGCGCCCCGGAAGCGGCACCGTCACCGGCGGGCGTGCCCGATGCGGGCGTACCGGAGCCCCCGGCCGCGGCGGGCGCGCCCGGTCCACCGGGCCGGGCGTCCAGCCCGGGGACCACGGCGGTGCGCGGCAGCTGACTGCCCCCCGACATCAACGCCGTGGGCGCCTCCGCCGACACGACCGGCGGCGGGGCCTCGTCGTCGTCCGACCCGGACAGCGGCGGCGCGAACACCGTCGCCGGCAGCGGCACACCGCCGTCGTCCGTTCCCGCGTTGGTGTCCGTACCCGCCCACGGCGTCGCGTCCGCGGGCACACCGTCCGACGCCGTGGGCTCATGACCGGGCTGCCCGCCCGCAGCCGGCCACGGAGTCGCTCCGGAGGCCGGGCCGGACCCGGAAGCCGCCGAAGAAGCAGACTCCGGGGCGGCGGCCGGCGCCGGACCGGGAGCCGGAACCCGGCCCGACGGCGCATCCGCCTCCCCGCTGCCATCCGGAAGCCCCAGCTTGTCCGCCGCCTCCTGAAGCCACTCCGGCGGACTCAGCAGGAACGACGTCTGATGCAGATCGATACGCTCCGGCGGCTCCGCCGCAGCCGACGCCACGGCAACCGAGGACCCGTACTCCTCCTCGTACCGCCGGACCACCTCACCCACCGGCAATCCCGGCCACAACGTCGCCTCACCGCTGTCACGGGCGATCACCAGCCGCTGGCGGCCCCCGTCCGAAACAGGTCCCTCCGCCCGGTCCTCGGCCCACACCACGAAACCGAGATCGAATTCACGGACCCGCACCTCACGGTGCTGATACGCGGGCACGTCACCGTTGACCCACTCGTCCGCCCGCTCCTGCGCCTGCGCGAAGGTCACCAACGCGCTCACCCCTCCACCGGGACGGCACGCGCGAAGCCACCGTCCACCATCAGGTTCGCCACCGTCTCCAGCTCCGGCGGATTGCCCGCGAGACGCAGGAGGAAAGCATCGAAGTCCTCACCGCACGGCAGCATCAGCCGCTCCACACGCTCCTGCACACCCCAGCCGTCCCGGTCCCGCGCGTCGTCGTACGCACAGAACCACACCGACCCCACACCGGCACCCCGCACCTTCACCGCGACAATGCCGCCCTGGACGAAAGCCACGCCCAGATAGTCCTTGGTGAAGTGATCCCGCAAACACTTGTTCACATACACCAGGTCGTTCACAGCGGCCTCCTCGCGCACCGTGAAGAACGGCTGGTCGACCAGAAGACCGAGCTCCGCATCCAGAGCCGCCCCCACCGGAGCCGACCCGCCGGCCGCCTTCAGGAACGAGCGGTACGCACCCGGCAACCGATAACCCAGATCCTCCTCGACCCCCTGGACCTGCTCCTCGCCCACCGCCACAGCACCCTTCGGCAACCGGAAATGCGCCGGCCGCGTCTCCTGCAACGGCCGCGTACCCCGCCGATCCTGGTCCACGGAGGCCGTCGCCAACCCACCGTGGTGACGCAGCAACGCCTTCACCCCCACGGGCACCAACTCCATCCGCCGGCCACCGGCCACGTGATGCCACGTCCAGCCGTGCGGAGTCGCCACCGCCGGAATCGTGTCCCACAACTCATGACCGCTCGCCGCCAAGGCAGCATTGGCCGACACGTAATCCGTCAACCGCAACTCGTCGACCCCGAACCCCGGAGGAGGATCGGCGATCTCCGCAGCGGCACGCGCGTACGGCGAAAAATCCGGATAACCATCCCCGTCCACCCGCACACCCCTCGGGTGACGGGACGCCCGGACCGGATCCGGGAAATGCACGACCTGCCCGGCGTAGGCCGCGTTCGGTGGCGCGACGTGCTGCCCGAGCCGACCTGTCGTCATGGCGGTTGCCCCCTGCTGCGTCCGGTGTTCCGCACAGCCTATGCGGTGCCGCACCAACGACCCCCGCCCCCGCACCACCCCTCACACAACGTCACCACCACGTGACGGGCACACGACGACCCGACCGCCGAACCGCGACACGCAGACACACTTTCCCCGCCCCAGCTTCCCCACCACCCTGCACGTTTGGCAGGCTGTCCCCCGCAACTCGGGGGATTGCAGGGAGGGAAGTCAGCACCATGCACACTGCACAAACAGTCACGTCCGGAGACCCACGTCTCAGCTGGCGCGCCACCGAGCTCAGCCCCACGCCCCGGCTCCACCACCGCCGCGACGGCATCCTGCCGGCCGTGGCCGCAGCACTGTCCGTACGCGGCGAGACACTCACCTGCACCGCAGGCAAGGGCGACCAGCCACCCGTCCTCCACCCCCTCGTCCAGGACTTCCTCGACACCCTCACCAGCAGCCAACGCGAACGCTTCACCGGCCGCTGCCCCGAAGCCATACTGCTCTCCCGGCACCTCACCTCCGCCGACAGCAGCCGCTCCAAACGCGCCCGGCGCAAACCACTGACCAACGGCGAAGCCCGCCGCGCCCTCAAACACTCCCGGCTCACCGCCCGCCACATCCGCGAGGACGGCGACCCGCTCCACGGCAGCTACGCACCCCCCTGCCGCTCCTGTACGGCGATGCTCTCCCACTTCGGCGTACGCCCCGTCGACCTCACCACCCCCGGTGCGTCGACCACCGCCGAGAAGGGCTGAGCACCACGCCATGCACGACCGAGCCGCCGTACCCGCCCAGCAGGACCACACCGCCCCCCGGTTCCCCGCACCCCTCGACGCCGCCCTGCGCGAAGCCGGCTGGCAACCAGGACGCTGGGACATCCGCCAGGCCGAGGAATGGGCCGACGCCCTACGCGGCCACACCTCACCCGCCGGCCACCAGCACGCCGTCTTCCCCGCAGCCGTCGAAGCCTGGGCCGAATTCGGCGGCCTGCACATCACCGCCTCCACCCCGGGCCGGCAGATCGCCCCGGCCGCCGTACACATCGACCCCCTGAACGGCCTCCACCTCGCACGCACACTCCGCGACCTCGGACGCGCACTCGAGACCGAAGTGGCACCACTCGGCAAAGAAGGAAACGGACAGGCCGTCCTCGCCATCGACATCCAAGGACGCGTCTACTCCATCGACCACACCGGCGACTGGTACCTCGGATCCGACATCGACCGCGCCCTGGAGACACTCCTCACCGGAGTACAACCGGAGCGCCTCACCTCCGCCTGAACAACGCCCCCACCCCACCCCCGCACACCCCCAGCACCACCGGGCCGCTCACCCGACGCCGGCCACCCCCCTCACGCCGCCACCCCAGCATCCGGCAGCACCGCCGACACCCGGAAACCACCCGCCTCCGTGGGCCCCGACACGAACACACCCCCGAGCCCCAGAACCCGCTCCCGCATCCCCACCAGCCCGTTCCCCCCGCTCGGCAGACCCGCATCCGCCGTGACCCCGTCCGTCGGCCCGTTCTCCACCTGCATCGCGACCTCCGCACCCCGGTGCGCCAGCCGCACCCACGTCCTGGCACCCGCCGCATGCTTGTGCACGTTGGTCAACGCCTCCTGCACCACCCGGTACGCCGTCTGCTCCACCTCGGGCGCGTACGGGCGCAACTCGCCGACCACGGACAACTCCACCGTCATCCCGGCCTCACGGGACTGCGCCACCAACGCCTCCACCTCACACAGGCGGGGACCGTCCTCCGACGCCACCACCGCCGCAGCCGCCACCCGCCCCACCGAAGCCAGCGGCACCCGCCCCGCCCCCGGCACCACCGCCGCGTCCCCGCTCCGCAGCACCCCGAGCATCTCCCGCAGCTCCGTCAGCGCCTGCCGCCCCATGTCACCCACCAGGGCGGCATTACGCACCGCCTTGGCCGGATCCTTCGGCGCCACCGCCTGAAGCGCCGCCGCGTGCACCACCATCAGGCTGACCCGGTGCGCGACCACGTCGTGCATCTCCCGGGCGATCCGGGTCCGCTCCTCCGTGCGCGCCCACTCGGCCCGCTCCTCGGCCCGGTCGGCGAGCAGCGACAGCTCCCGCTCCAGCGAGTCCGCCCGCTCCCGCAGGCTCTCCATGAGCCTGCGCCTGGCGCCGATGTACAGGCCCAGGAGCACGGACGGCGCCGTCAGCCCCAGCGACATGAGGAGGGACACGACCGGGACGTACCAGACACCCGGCCCGAAGTCGGCATGGGCGTCGAGGCTCTGCCGCAGCCGGACGTAACTGACGAGGAACGTCCCGACGAGCGTCATCCCCGCCAGCGCGACGGTGATCCTGCGCGGCACGTCGGACGCGGCGAGTGTGTACAGGCCGACGAGCGCCATCAGGAAGCCCATCTCGGCGGGCGTCGTCGCTATCGAGACCAGCACCACGGCGATCGGCCAGCGCCTGCGCAGCAGCAGCACCGATCCGGCCACCAGCCCGAAGAGCACCCCGAGCGGCACCGGCAGCCCGGTGTCCCCGGCGAACTCCACCCCCTCCAGCGCGCACTCCAGCGCCGAGAAGAGCGCCAGTCCCACGTCCAGGGCGACACTGCGCCGCCGCTCCCACCACCAGTAGCCGCGGGTGGTCGATCCCGCCGCCTCCCGGTCTGCCCCCGTTGCGGTCATGGCATCCAGCCTACGGGCGGGCGCATCCCGTTTTCCGGAGAGTCCGGCAGCACGGAAGACGACGGCATCCGCGCAGAAGCGCGAGATCCCACGATCCGGTGAACGGGGTGAGGTTCCCCCACAGCCGTCCGCATTGCGGGTCATCGTGTTCGCATGACGCATGCCACAGGCAAGTACGCGGATTTCGAGGGTCTCCGCGAGAAGGCGCTCACGCTCCGACGGGAGGGGTTGAGCCGACGACAGATCCGCGACCGGCTCTTCGTCGACAACAACGACATCCTGAACCGGCTCCTCCAGGGCGAGCCCGCTCCGGAGTGGACGAAGCGCCCGAACGCCAAGGACGACCTGCGCGCGAAGGCCCGGGAGCTCCGGCTCCAGGGGATGACCTACGACCAGATCCAGGTGGAGCTGGGGTGCTCGAAGAGTTCGATCTCACTGTGGGTGAGGGATCTGCCGAAGCCCGAGCGCAGCCGGTCGGCGGTGGAGCAGGCACGCATCGCAGGCCGACTTCGCTGGGACCATGAGCTTGCGGTGCGTGATGCGGAACGACAGCGGACGAAGGCAGCCGCCCAGAAGGATGTCGGCGCCATGACAGACCGGGACCTCCTCCTCCTCGGCGCGACCCTCTACTGGGCGGAGGGCTCCAAAGACAAATCGTATGACCGGCGCGAAACGGTCACTTTCATCAACAGTGATCCAGGGGTGATCGAGGTCTACCTCGCGTGGCTGGCGCTCGTCGGAGTCGATCCGGACCGCCTGCGCTACCGGCTGATGATTCATGAGACCGCAGATGTCCGAGCCGCCGAGCGCTACTGGGCGGACCTGGTCGGCGTGGACCCCTCGGCCTTCCAGAGGACGACACTGAAGAAGCACAGCCCGAAGACTGTACGGAAGAACGTGGGGGACGGCTACCGGGGATGTCTCATCATCCGCGTGTCCCAGGGCGCCGAGTTGTATCGTCGAATCGAGGGTTGGTGGCACGGCATCGTGGATGAGGCCCAACTCCGGCTCAGGTAGGGTCTGACGCGTTGGTCCGCCGTGGGGTAGCGGCATCCCGCAGGCCTTTGGAGCCTTGAGACGCTGGTTCGAATCCAGCCGGCGGAGCCCATGCATCCGGGCCCCGACCTCACCGGTCGGGGCCCGCACGCGTTTCGGCCGTAAACGCCCCCGGTATCCTGCGGATGTCCATCACCCGAAGCCGAAGGGCATATCCGTGAGCGTCCCCTCCCCGGCCGCCGTCGTCGTCCTCGCAGCGGGTGAGGGCACCCGCATGAAGTCGAAGACCCCCAAGGTCCTCCACGAGATCTCCGGGCGCTCGCTCGTCGGACATGTCGTCGCCGCCGCCCGCGAGCTGGACCCCCAGCACCTCGTCGTGGTGGTCGGTCACGCGAGCGAGCAGGTCACCGCCCACCTCTCCGGTGGGGACGTGCCCGTGCGCACCGCCTACCAGGCCGAGCAGAACGGCACCGGGCACGCCGTACGCATGGGGCTGGAGGAGCTCGGCGGCGTCGTCGAGGGCACCGTCGTCGTCGTCTGCGGGGACACCCCGCTGCTCTCCGGCGAGACCCTCGCCGCGCTCGCCGCCACCCACACCGCGGACTCCAACGCCGTCACCGTGCTGACCGCCGAGGTTCCGGACGCCACCGGCTACGGCCGGATCGTCCGGGACGCGGCCACCGGGGCGGTCACCCAGATCGTCGAGCACAAGGACGCGACCGTCGCGCAGCGCGGGATCCGGGAGATCAATTCCGGGGTGTTCGCCTTCGACGGGCGCCTGCTGAGCGATGCGCTCGGCAAGGTGCGCACCGACAACAGTCAGGGCGAGGAGTACCTCACGGACGTGCTGTCGATCCTGCGGGAGGCGGGTCACCGGGTGGGTGCCTCGGTCGCCGGTGACCACCGGGAGATCCTCGGCATCAACAACCGGCTCCAGCTGGCCGAGGCGCGGCGGCTGCTCAACGAGCGTCTGCTGGAGCGCGCGATGCTGGCGGGTGTGACGGTGGTGGATCCGGCCTCCACGCTGATCGACGTGACGGTGACGTACGAGCGTGACGCGGTCGTGCACCCGGGGACGCAGTTGCTGGGCGCGACGCACCTGGCGGAGGACGCCGAGGTCGGGCCGAACGCGCGGCTGAGAGACACGGTGGTGCGGGCGGGTGCCCGGGTGGACAACACGGTCGCGGACGGGGCCGAGGTGGGGCCCGGGGCGACGGTCGGCCCGTTCGCCTATCTGCGGCCGGGGACGCGGCTTGGCGCGGGGTCGAAGGCGGGGACGTACGTGGAGATGAAGAACGCCACGATCGGGGAGGGCACCAAGGTTCCGCATCTGAGTTACGTCGGCGACGCGACGATCGGCGACCACACGAACATCGGTGCGGCGAGCGTCTTCGTCAACTACGACGGGGTGGCCAAGCACCACACGACGATCGGGTCGCACTGCCGGACGGGCTCCGACAATATGTTTGTGGCGCCTGTCACGGTCGGGGACGGCGTGTACACGGCTGCCGGGTCGGTGATCACCAAGGACGTGCCGGCCGGCTCACTGGCCGTGGCGCGGGGCCAGCAGCGGAATATCGAGGGCTGGGTGGCGCGGAAGCGTCCCGGCAGCGCGGCTGCTCAGGCGGCTCAGGCGGCCGTCGAGGAGGCCGGCGGCGAAAGCTGACCGGAAACAGGCGCGCCCCAAGCGGCGTACCGTGATAGATGCTCACCCATTTCGGCTGGCTCGTCGCAGATCGGGACTCCTGCGCGTGGGGCCAGATACACGTCTGAGGAGACTGTGCTGTGACCGGGATCAAGACGACCGGCGAGAAGAAACTGATGCTCTTCTCCGGCCGCGCCCACCCCGAGCTGGCCGAGGAGGTCGCACATCAGCTGGGTGTCGGCCTCGTGCCGACGAAGGCCTTCGATTTCGCCAACGGTGAGATCTACGTGCGGTTCCAGGAGTCCGCCCGTGGTGCCGACTGCTTCCTGATCCAGAGCCACACGGCTCCGATCAACAAGTGGATCATGGAGCAGCTCATCATGCTGGACGCGCTGAAGCGTGCGTCCGCCCGGTCGATCACGGTGATCGTGCCGTTCTACGGCTACGCCCGCCAGGACAAGAAGCACCGTGGCCGGGAGCCGATCTCGGCGCGGCTGATCGCGGATCTGATGAAGACGGCTGGTGCGGACCGCATTCTCACCGTCGACCTGCACACGGACCAGATCCAGGGCTTCTTCGACGGCCCGGTGGACCACCTGTTCGCGCTGCCGATACTGGCCGATTACGTGGGGGCCAAGGTCGATCGCTCGAAGCTGACGGTCGTGTCGCCGGACGCGGGCCGGGTGCGGGTGGCCGACCGTTGGTGCGACCGTCTGGACGCGCCGCTGGCGATCGTCCACAAGCGCCGCGACAAGGACGTGCCGAATCAGGTCAGCGTCCACGAGGTCGTCGGTAACGTCGAGGGCCGGGTGTGCGTCCTGGTGGACGACATGATCGACACCGGTGGCACGATCTGCGCCGCCGCCGACGCCCTGTTCGCGCACGGTGCGGCGGATGTCATCGTGACCGCGACGCACGGGGTGCTGTCCGGGCCCGCCGCGGACCGTCTGAAGAACTCCAAGGTGAGCGAGTTCGTCTTCACGGACACCCTGCCGACGCCGGGTGAGCTGGAGATCGACAAGATCACGGTGCTGTCGATCGCGCCGACGATCGCGCGCGCGGTGCGTGAGGTCTTCGAGGACGGCTCGGTGACGAGTCTCTTCGAGGAGCAGGGCGACGGCGCGTAGCGCGGTGGCGGTCGCCTGCGGGTGATCGACTTTGGGTGCGGCCTCCCCGGCGGGTAGACTCAGTGAGTTGCTCGGCGAGGGAGGCCGTACCTGTGGGTGCGGTGGTCCGTTATCGACGCGCTCTTCGTAGCAGGCCTGTCGTGGGCCGGGTGACCGTCAGTCGTCTTTTCACCTTACGAGGAGTGCATCATGGCCGAGATCAAGCTCGCCGCAGAGATCCGTACCGAGTTCGGCAAGGGCGCTGCCCGCCGTACCCGTCGTGCCAACCTGGTTCCCGCGGTCGTCTACGGTCACGGTGCGGAGCCGGTCCACATCACGCTGCCGGGTCACGAGCTGCTTCTGGCGCTCCGTACGGCCAACGTGCTGATCGGTCTGGAGATCGACGGCAAGAACGCGCTGGTCATTCCGAAGGCCGTTCAGCGCAACGCGATCAAGGGCAACATCGAGCACGTCGACCTGCTGACCGTGACGCGCGGCGAGAAGGTCGAGGTCGAGGTCGCGGTGCACGTGGAGGGTGACCTGGCTCCCGGTGGCAACCTGCTCGAGTACGTCCAGAACACGCTGCTGGTCGAGGCCGAGGCGACCCACATCCCCGAGTCCGTGACGGTCTCCGTCGCGGGCCTGGACGCCGGTGACTCGATCCTGGCGAAGGACATTCCGCTGCCGTCGGGTTCGGTGCTGGCCGGTGACGAGGACGCCGTTGTGCTCCAGGTCGTCTCGGCGCAGGTCGAGGAGCCGGCCGGCGAGGGTGCCGAGGGCGAGGGCGCGGAGGCCTGAGCCTCGCCCCACCTGCTTCACTGACGGGGTGGCGGTTCCCTTCGGGGGCCTGCCGCCCCGTTTGCCGTACGGGGGCGCGGGTGCGTGTCCGGTTCGCCGTAGGCGGGGGCGCGTGCGTGTGCCCTGTGTACTTCCTGTATCCGCAGTATCCGCATCTGATGTCCGTACCGCGAGGAGACCGAGCAGAGATGTCCGACGCCACCGACCCCTGGCTGATCGTGGGCCTCGGGAACCCCGGCCCCGAGTACGCGGCGAACCGGCACAACGTGGGGTTCATGGTCGCCGATCTGCTGGCGGAGCGGGTGGGTGGGAGGTTCAAGCGTGCGCAGAAGGCGCAGGCGCAGGTCGTGGAGGGCCGGATGGGTCCGCCGGGGCCGGCGAGTCGGCGTGTGGTGCTGGCGAAGCCGATGTCGTTCATGAACCTGTCCGGGGGGCCGGTGACCGCGTTGCGGGATTTCTACAAGGTGCCCTTGGACCATGTCGTGGCTGTGCACGACGAGTTGGACATCGATTTCGGGTCGTTGCGGCTGAAGCTGGGTGGCGGTGACAACGGGCACAACGGGTTGAAGTCGATGACGAAGGCGATGGGTCCGGATTATCACCGGGTGCGGTTCGGTATCGGCCGGCCGCCGGGGCGGATGCAGGTCGCGGACTTCGTGTTGAAGGACTTCTCGGGCTCGGAGCGCAAGGAGTTGGCGTATCTGGTGGACCGGGCGGCCGATGCGGTGGAGTCGTTGCTGGCGGAGGGGCTGGAGCGGGCCCAGTCGACCTACAACTCCTGACTTTCCTGCTGGTTCCTGGGCGTTTTCCGGCGGTGGGTTGACCGGGGGTGCGGCTCTACCCGAGGATCGGCGCCCATGAAGCGGAGTTCCTCCCACCGGCTGTTGGCCCACGGCCGTTCGTTCGTCGCGGGCTGTGTGGTGGTCCTGTTGCTGGTCGCGGGCGCCTGGACGTCGTGGGACACGGCGCATCACGTCGTGCTGGCGGCGGGTCGTGAGCACGGCACGATGGCTGTGACGGGTTGTGGTGAGGACGTGTGTTCGGGGTCGTTCGCGCCGGACGCGGAGTCGCGGGAGCGGGCCGGGGTGACGATCGCGCGGTCCGTCGCGGTGCGCACGGGTGATCGGTTCCCCGTGGTGGTGAAGCCGGGGACCGGCGAGGTGGTGCGGACGGGGACGGCGGGGCTTCTGCACGCGTGGGTGCCGTTCGGCGGGGCTCTGGTGCTGGCGGCGTTCCTGATCGGTGGCGGGCTGCGGATGACGCGTACGGCGTGGGGTGCGGGGTTGGCGGGTGCGGTCCTGCTGGGGGCGACGTTCTTCGCCCTGTGACTGGACCGCACCCGCTCGCGTGCGCGCCGGTGCGCCGCGGGTGCCCGGGGTGGGTCAGCCGGTGTTGCGGAGGCCCGCCGCGACTCCGTTGACGGTGAGCAGGAGGGCGCGGGCGAGGAGGGGGTCGGGTTCTTCGCCGCGTTCGGCCGCCTGGCGCTGGCGGGCGAGGAGGGACACCTGGAGGTAGGAGATCGGGTCCAGGTAGGCGTCGCGGATGGCGAAGGTCTGCTGGAGTACGGGGCTGGTGTCGAGGAGTTCCGTGCCGCCGGTGACCTTGAGGACTTCCTGCACGGTGAGGTCGTGTTCGGCCTGGATGACGTCGAAGACGTGCTTGAGCTCGTCGGGGACGAGGGTGTCGACGTAGTGCCGGGCGATGCGCAGGTCGGTCTTGGCGAGGGTCATCTCGACGTTGGAGATGAAGTTGCGGAAGAAGTGCCACTGTTCGTGCATTTCTTCCAGGACGGTGTCGAGGCCGGCTTCGCGCAGTGCCTTGAGGCCGGAGCCGACGCCGAACCAGCCGGGGACGATCTGGCGGGACTGGGTCCAGCCGAAGACCCAGGGGATGGCGCGCAGGCCGTCGAGGGAGACGCCGGAGCCGGGGCGGCGGGAGGGCCGGGAGCCGAGGTGCAGGTCGGCGAGCTGGTCGACGGGGGTGGAGGCGAGGAAGTACGCGGGCAGGTCGGGGTCTTCGACGAGCTTGCGGTAGGCGTGGTGGGCGGCGTCGGAGACGGTGTCCATGGCGGCGTCCCAGCGGGCCAGGGCTTCGTGGGACTGGCGGGGTGCGGTGTGCAGGGCGGAGGCCTGGAGGGTGGCCGCGACGGTGAGTTCGAGGTTCTCGCGGGCGAGGGCGGGGATGAGGTACTTGTCGGAGATGACCTCGCCCTGTTCGGTGACCTTGATCTCGCCTTCGAGGGTGCCCCAGGGCTGGGCGAGGATCGCGTCGTGGGAGGGGCCGCCGCCGCGGCCGACGGTGCCGCCGCGGCCGTGGAAGAGGCGCAGGCGTACGCCGTAGCGGTGGGCGACGTCGCGGAGCCGGCGCTGGGCGCGGTGGATCTCCCACTGGGAGGTGGTGATGCCGCCGAACTTGGAGGAGTCGGAGTAGCCGAGCATGACCTCCTGGACGTCGCCGCGGAGTGATACGAGGCGCCGGTAGGAGGGGTCGGCGAGCATGGCGTCGAGGATGACGTCGGCGGCCTTGAGCTCGTCGGTGGTCTCCAGGAGGGGGACGATGCCGATCTTGGCCCAGCCTCCGTGGAGGTCGATGAGTCCGGCTTCCCGGGCGAGGACGGCGGCGGCGAAGACGTCGTCGGCGCCCTGGCACATGGAGATGATGTAGGACTCGATGACCTCGGGGCCGAAGCGTTCGAAGGCCTGCTTGATGGTGTGGAAGACGCCGAGGGTCTTCTCTCCGGCGGCGTCGAGCGGGGCCGGGGTGGGGGCGAGGGGGCGGCGGGAGCGGAGTTCCTTGGCGAGGAGCTTCTGCCGGTAGTCGCGGGGCATGTCGGCGTAGCGCCAGGATTCCTCGCCGAGCCGGTCGAAGAGCTGGCCGAGGGCGTGGTGGTGGGCGTCGGCGTGTTCGCGTACGTCCATGGTGGCGAGCTGGAGGCCGAAGGCGGCGAGGGTGCGGATGGTGCGGTCCATGCGGCCGTCCGCGAAGAGTCCGCCGCGGTGTTCGCGGAGGGAGGTCTGGATGAGGACGAGGTCGGCGATGAGTTCCGCGGTGCCGAGGTAGTCGCAGCCGGGGCGGTGGGGGGTGCCGGAGGCGAGGCGCTCGCGGGTGTTCACGAGCTTCTGGCGGATGCAGGTGGCCTTGAGCCGGTAGGGCTCCTCGGCGTTGAGCCGCTTGTAGCGGGGGCTGATCTCGGGGAGGCGTTCGAGGTCGGTCTGGAGGGAGGTGAGGAGCTCGTCGGTGGCTCCGGTGTAGCGGATGGAGTTGGAGAGCAGTCCGCGCAGGTGGTCGATGAGTTCGAGGGCGTCGGTGATGCCGTGCTCGTGCTGGAGGATGAGGACGTCCCAGGTGACGGCGGGGGTCACGTTGGGGTTGCCGTCGCGGTCGCCGCCGATCCAGGTGCCGAAGGTGAGGGGGCGGGTGCCTGCGGGGAGTTCGACGCCGACGCGCTCGAGTTCGGCGGCGAGGTCCTCGAGGACGTCGCCGACGGCGTCGGCGTGGAGTTCGTCGAGGTAGTAGATGGCGTTGCGGGCCTCGTCGGCGGGTTCGGGGCGTACGACGCGGAGTTCGTCCGTCTGCCAGATGAGGTCGATGTTCTCGGCGAGTCGCAGGTCCTGGCGGCGGCGGTCGGCCTCGATGACGGGGGTTTCGAGGAGTGCGGCGATGCGGCGGAGCTTGTTGAGTACGGAGCGGCGGGCGGCTTCGGTGGGGTGGGCGGTGAAGACGGGCCGTACGTTGAGGTTCTTGACGGTCTCGCGCAGGTGGTCGGGGTCGGCGTCCTTGAGGCGGTCGGCGGTGCGGGCGAGGAGGCCGCCTTCGGCGGCCCGGCGGTCGCGCATCTCGTGGGCGCGGTGGACCTGCTCGGTGACGTTGGCGAGGTGGAAGTAGGTGGAGAAGGCGCGGACGAGTTGTGCGGCGGTCTCCAGGTCCGTGTCGCCGAGGAGCTCGGCGGCGGCTTCGCCGTCGGTGCGGGTCAGGGCGCGGACGCGCTCGACGAGGTCGAGGAGTTCCTGCCCTTCCTGGCGTACGAGGGTCTCACCCAGCAGGTCGCCGAGGCGGCGGATGTCCGCGCGCAGTTCGGTGCTGGCGGCGGGGGTCTGGTCGGCACTGCTCACAGTGTGCGGCTCCTTGCAGTGGTTGAGCACTTCTGTCACAGGGGGTCCGGGGTCGTCGCGGTTCTGACGTCACCCGGGAAAGCAGAGTGCGGACCGCGCTGTCCGACCCGTCCAGGATAGGTGTCCGGGGCTTCGGCGTGCTCGCTGCCCCGGGGGGTATCGGTGGCGGGCCGGTGCCGCTCGGGGTTCGCGTGGCGGCGCTCTCGTGTTGTGGGCCACTTCGCTGCCATACTTACGTTGCCGTAGGTTACGGAAGCGTAGCCCGGTCATTTCGTAATATTTCCTCACCCCACGGGGGACTGCCGATGCCTACCCGCCCCGATGTGATCGAAGACGGCCTGCCGACGGCGGCCGCCGGGACCGTACCCGCCTCCCCCTCCGCCACACTCGGCGGCGACAAGAAGCGCTCCATCGAGCAGATCGCGCTGCTGCTGTTCATCGTGGTGCCCTTCGCGGCCCTGGTCGCGGCGGTGCCGCTGGCGTGGGGGCGCGGGGTCAGCTGGCTCGACCTGGGGCTGCTGGTCGTCATGTACTACTGGGGCTGTCACGGCGTGACGATCGGGTTCCACCGCTACTTCACGCACGGCTCCTTCAAAGCCGCCCGGCCGCTGCGCATCGCCCTGGCCGTCGCGGGGTCGATGGCGGTCGAGGGGCCGCTGGTGCGCTGGGTGGCCGATCACCGCAAGCACCACCGGTTCTCCGACGCGGAGGGCGATCCGCACTCGCCGTGGCGGTTCGGCGAGAACCTGCCGGCCCTGCTGAAGGGCTTGTGGTGGGCGCACATCGGCTGGATGTTCAACGAGGAGCAGACACCGCAGCAGAAGTACGCCCCGGACCTGGTCCGGGACCCGGCGATGCGGGCCATCTCGCGCCACTTCCTCTCCTTCACCATCGCCTCGCTGGCCATTCCGCCGCTGGTCGGCGGCCTGGTGACCATGTCGTGGTGGGGGGCGTTCACCGCGTTCTTCTGGGGTTCGCTGGTCCGGGTGGCCCTGCTGCACCACGTGACGTGGTCGATCAACTCGATCTGCCACGCCGTCGGCAAGCGGCCCTTCAAGTCCCGCGACCGGTCGGGGAACGTCTGGTGGCTGGCGGTCCTCTCGTGCGGCGAGTCCTGGCACAACCTGCACCACGCCGACCCGACCAGCGCACGGCACGGAGTGCTGAAGGGGCAGCTCGATTCGAGCGCCCGGCTGATCCGCTGGTTCGAGAAGCTGGGCTGGGCGCACGACGTGCGCTGGCCCGAGGCCTCGCGTATCGCCGCCCGGCGCACGGCCACGACGGCCGACCCTGCATGATTGACGACGTGGCGACCGACGGAAGCACCAGCGGCGAGAAGAGCAGAACTGCCCCTGCGCGCCGGACCAGGCGGGTCCGGATGACGGGCAAGGAGCGCCGCGAGCAACTGCTGGACATCGGCCGCGCCCTGTTCGCCGACAAGGGGTTCGAGGGCACCTCGGTCGAGGAGATCGCGGCGCGCGCCGGCGTGTCCAAGCCGGTGGTGTACGAGCACTTCGGCGGCAAGGAGGGGCTGTACGCGGTGGTCGTCGACCGCGAGATGCGCCAGCTCCTGGACCTGGTGACCGGCGCCCTCACGGCGGGCCATCCGCGTGAGCTCCTGGAGCAGGCGGCGTTCGCGCTCCTCGACTACATCGAGACGTACACGGACGGGTTCCGGATCCTGGTCCGGGACTCGCCGGTCGCACAGTCCACGGGCACGTTCGCCTCGCTGATCAGCGACATCGCGACCCAGGTCGAGGACATCCTCGGCCTGGAGTTCAAGGCCCGCGGCTTCGACCCGAAGCTGGCGCCGCTGTACGCGCAGGCGCTGGTCGGCATGGTGGCACTGACCGGTCAGTGGTGGCTGGACGTCCGCAAGCCCAAGAAGGCGGAGGTCGCGGCGCACCTGGTGAACCTCTGCTGGCACGGCCTGGAGAACCTGGAGGCGAAGCCGCGGCTGATCGGGCACCGGAAGAGCTGATCCCGCTCATCACCCCCGGCGTCTTGTCACTCGTTGTGATGACGCGAGATCGAAGCTGCCCTTACTGTGGTCGTGCAGGACCAGAATCCCGCCCATGGGAGGAATCATGACCGCCGAGCCGATCGCCGGGCACAGCAGCCGCTGGCCGGTGCCGCCGCAGGACGGATACACGGTGGACGACCTGTTCACCCTGCCCGATCTCCCGCCGCACACGGAATTGCTCGACGGGAGCCTGGTATTCGTGAGTCCGCAGCGAGATTTCCACAGCACGATGATCGACCTGCTGATGAGCGGACTCCGTCACAGCGCGCCGCCGGGGCTGAAGGCACGCCGCGAGATGACCGTGGTCCTCGACCGGCGCAACGGCCCCGAGCCGGACATCTCGGTGGTCCGGGCCGAGGCCGTCACAGGACGCGAGCTGACCCGGTTCCGGGCCGCCGACGTCCTCCTCGCCGTCGAGGTCGTCTCCCCCGACTCAGAGGCCCGGGACCGGGACACCAAGCCGCAGAAGTACGCGGCAGCCGGCATTCCCAACTTCTGGCTGGTCGAGATGGTGGGCAGCGACCACCACCCGGTCGTGCGGGTCTACGAGCTGGACCCCGTGACCAGGACGTACGCACTGACGGGCATCCATCACGACCGGCTGAAGGCCGGCGTCCCGTTCCCCGTCGACATCGACATCTCGTCGGACGCACTCGACCGGCTGTGACGCCAGGCCGGCTCCGGCCGGTCACTGCGCCGTGCGGACCACGGCGAAGATGCGGCGGAACGGGAAGACCGTGCCGTGCGGGCCCGCCGGGTAGGCGGTGCGCAGCAGGTCGCGGTAGGCGGTGACGAAGGAGTCGCGGGCGTCCGGGTCGTCGGCGAGGGCGGTGAGGACGGGGCGCAGGCCGGTTCCCTTCACCCAGTCCAGGACGGCGTCCTCGCCCTGGAGCAGGTGCAGGTAGGTGGTCTCCCAGACGTCGGCCGTGCGGCCGGGGGCGGTGAGGTGGCGCAGGTACTCCGCGGGGGTGAGGACCGCGTCGTCGTGGCGCAGCAGGCTGCCGAGCCGGTCGTGCCAGGCCGGGGACTCGGCCAGTTGGCGCATGAGGGTGTGGCTGGGGGCGCCGAAGTTGCCGGGGACCTGGAAGGCGAGGACGCCGCCGGGGGTGAGGGCGTCCAGCCAGACGGGGAAGCGGTCGGCGTGGCCGGGGATCCACTGGAGCAGGGCGTTGGAGAGGATGAGGTCGTAGGGTTCGTCCGGGATCCAGGTGGCGGCGTCGGCCTCGGTGAAGTCGAGGCGGGGTGCCGCGTGGGCGCGGGCCCGCTCCAGCATCCGGGGGGAGGTGTCGTACCCGGTGACGCGGGCCTCCGGCCACCGCTCGGCGAGGAGGGCCGTGACGTTGCCGGCGCCGCAGCCCAGGTCGGCGATCCGGGGGGCGGGATCGTGGGGGAGCGGCCCGATCCGGGCCAGGAGGTCGTGGAAGGGCCGGGTGCGGTGGTCCGCGTGGCGCAGGTACTGCTGCGGGTCCCAGGTCGGTGCGCTCATGTTCCCAGGATCACCGGCAGGTTATCTTGATGTCAAGACACTTGAATTCAAGAGACTTCATGTCGAGGGACCCTCTACACTGATCGACATGGAGGACGAGGTCGACCGACTGGTCGCTGCATGGCGCCGCGAGCGCCCCGACCTCGACGTGGAACCACTCGAGGTCCTGAGCCGCGTCTCCCGCCTGGCCCGCCACCTCGACCGGGCCCGCAGGATCGCCTTCGCCGAGCACAGTCTGGAGCCGTGGGAGTTCGACGTCCTGACGTCACTGCGCCGCGCCGGCGCACCCTACCAGCTCTCCCCCGGCCAGCTCCTCACCCAGACGCTCGTCACCTCGGGCACGATGACGAACCGCATCGACCGGCTCACCAAGAAGCACCTCGTCGAGCGGCTGCCCGACCCGAGCGACCGCCGCGGCGTCCTCGTACGGCTGACGGACCTGGGCCGCGACAAGGCCGACCAGTCGCTGGCCGGGCTGCTCGCCCAGGAGCGCACCATCCTCGGCGAGCTCTCCTCCCGGCAGCGCGCCGAACTGGCCGGACTGCTACGCCAGTTGACTGCCCCGTTCGACAACATCCCCGGTTAGGGCGGCCGGCCCCACACCCGCCCGCCGGGCCAGCGCCACCGCGGCCAGCGTCGAATGCACACCCAGCTTCCCCAGCACGTTCTGCATGTGCGTACGCACCGTGTGCGGGGAGAGGAACAGCCGCTCGGCGACCGCCTTGCGGCCCAGGCCCGCCACCATGCAGCGCAGCACCTCCAGCTCGCGCGGCGTCAGCGACTCCACGAGCTGCTCGCTCTCCGTGCGGTGCCTGCGCGCGGCGGTCAGCTCCCGCAGGACACCGGTGAGCAGGGCGGCCGGCAGATGGGTCTCGTCGCGCAGCACACCCCGGACGACCGTCAGCAGCCGCTGAAGCGAGCAGTCCTTGGCGACCCACCCCGACGCGCCCGCCTGCAGCGCCAGCGCGGCCCGGTGCGGGTCGTCCCTCTCGGCGAGCACCACGGTACGCATCGACGGCCGGCCCGCACGCGCCTCGGCGACCAGCGAGATCCCGTCCTCCGGGCCCTGTCCGTCCGGCGCCCGCGGCGCGGGCACCAGGGGAGCGCCACCCGCGGGCACGACGCCCAGCTCGGCGTCGACCAGCATCACGTCGTAGGGGCGCCCCTCGGTGCCCGCGCGCTCCAGACAGCGCAGCGCGGCGGGACCGCTGCCGGCCGCCGACACGTCGACGTCCGGTTCCGCGGCGAGGGCCGCCGCGAGGGATTCGGCAAAGATGCGGTGGTCGTCGACCACCAGAACCCGGATACGAGCCACAGACACCCCCATGCTGCGTGAGCTCCCGGGGCGCCCCGTACGGCCTGCCCCGCCGGGGACGGACCGCTGCGGACACGGCGCCCGCTGGGCCACCGCCGTCCACGACCGCCGCCGTGTGCCGACCGCCGCCCGTCCCGGCGCCGTGTCCGACTGTCTCGTCCCCTGAAACAGCACCGGCCCCCACCGGTGCTGTGCATCAGCGTACGGCGGGTAGGGGACCGCGGAAGCCGATTCACGGAACTGACAGTTGACGGTGTTGAGGGTGTGATTCATGTTCCGTCTTGAGACAGAAGTGGACAAGGAACGTCGTGTCCTGCTGGGTCGTCGGCTGCACGAGGACAACTGGGACGGATCACCGCAGCTGCGCGCCCTGCACACCACCGTGGCCGAGCGGGAACTCCCGCTGGAGGTCTGGCTCCTGGACGAGGAGGGGGCGCTCGCCGGCGGGCTGGCCGGGCGGACCTGGGCGTACTGGCTCCACGTGGACCTGCTCTGGGTGGATCCCCGCCACCGCGGCGGCGGGCTGGGTTCGCGCCTGCTGGGCGAGGCGGAGCGCCTCGCCCGCGACGACCGGGCCTGTACCCGCTCCCGGCTGGAGACCTGGGACTTCCAGGCCCCCGCCTTCTACCGGAAGCAGGGGTACGAGGTGGTCGGCGAGGTCGCCGACTACCCGCCCGGCGTCGCCGAGTACATCCTCGTCAAGCGGTTGGAGCGATCCGCCGGGCCCCCGCCGAGGGAACCGCGGGGAAGATTCCGGGGGTGGCGTAGCCGGCCGAGGTGAAGGCCTCCGCCACGGACGCGGCGACCGTGTCCGCGGCGGCCTCCTCCACGAGCACGACGGCCGAGCCGCCGAAGCCGCCGCCCGTCATCCGCGCGCCGAGCGCCCCCGCCGCGTTCGCCGCGCGGACCACGAGGTCGAGTTCGGGGCAGGAGACCCGCAGATCGTCGCGGAGGGAGACGTGTCCCTCGGTGAGCACCGGGCCGGCCGCCCGTACCTCACCCGCGTCGAGCAGCGCGATGACCTGCTCCACCCGGTGGTTTTCGCTCACGACGTGGCGGACGTAGCGGACGACGGACTCGTCCTCGCCCGCCGCCGCCAGGATGCCGAGCGCGGCCTCCAGCCCCTCGTACGGAAGCTCGCGCAGGGTTCCTATGCCCAGGGCGCGGGCCCCCGCCTCGCAGCCGGCCCGGCGCTCGGCGTAGGCGCCGTCACCCAGGGCGTGTTTGACGCGGGTGTCGACGACCAGGAGCCGCAGCCCGTGTGCGGCCAGGTCGAAGGGGACCTGGCGCTGGGTGAGGTCGCGGGTGTCGAGGTGGAGGGCGTGCCCCTGCGTGCAGCAGGCCGATGCCATCTGGTCCATGACTCCGCACGGCACACCGACGAACGCGTTCTCGGCGCGCTGGCCGAGGACCGCGAGCTCCGGGGCGCTCAGGCCCAGCCGGAAGAGGTCGTTCAGGGCGAGTGCGGTGACGACCTCCAGGGCGGCGGACGAGGAGAGTCCCGCGCCCACGGGGACGGTGGAGGTGAGTACGACGTCCGCGCCGGTGACGGGGTGGCCCGCCTCGCGCAGCGCCCAGACGACACCGGCCGGGTAGGCCGCCCAGCCGTGGCCCTGGTGCGGTGCCAGCTCCTCGACGCGCAGGGACACGACCCCGCCCGGCACGTCGGTGGAGTGCAGGCGCAGTACGCCGTCGGTGCGGCGGGCGACGGCCGCGCGGGCGCTGTGCGGGAGGGCGAGCGGCAGGACGAAGCCGTCGTTGAAGTCGGTGTACTCACCGATCAGGTTCACCCGTCCGGGCGCTGACCAGATCCCTTCGGGTTCGTTCCCGTACAGCTCGGTGAAGGCGGTGGTCAGAGCGGTGTCGCTCAGGGACTCGGTCATGGGGTGGTGCGTTCCTCTCGGCGGGCGAACGTCCAGGCGTCCGCGACGATTCCGGCCAGGTCGGCGCGGGACGGCTGCCAGCCGAGCCGCTTCCTGGCGGTGGCGGCGGAGGCGACGAGTACGGCCGGGTCGCCGCCGCGGCGGGGGGCGGTGATCTCGGGTACGGGGCGGCCGGTGACCTGGCGGACGGTCTCGATGACCTCCCGTACGGAGAAGCCGTTGCCGTTGCCGAGGTTGCAGATCAGGTGCTCTCCCGCGGTGGCGGCGTCCAGGGCCAGCAGGTGGGCCTCGGCGAGGTCGGCGACGTGGATGTAGTCGCGTACGCAGGTGCCGTCCGGTGTCGGGTAGTCGTCGCCGTACACGGAGATCGACTCGCGCCGGCCGAGTGCGACCTGGAGCACGAGGGGGATCAGGTGCGACTCGGGGTCGTGGCGTTCGCCGTGGCTGCCGTAGGCGCCGGCGACGTTGAAGTAGCGCAGGGAGACCGCGGCCAGGCCGTGTGCGGCGGCCTCCCCGGTGATCATGTGGTCGACGGCGAGCTTGGTGGCCCCGTACGGGTTGGTGGGCGCGGTGGGATCGGACTCGGTGACGGGGGTGGAGACCGGCTCCCCGTACGTGGCGGCGGTGGAGGAGAAGACCAGGGTCCGCACCCCGGCGTCGCGCATCGCGGCGAGCAGGGCGGTCGTCCCGCCGACGTTGTTCACCCAGTACTTCTCCGGGTTCGCCACGGACTCCCCGACCTGGGAGGAGGCGGCGAAGTGCAGGACCCCGTCGTAGGAGGGGTCGAGCCACGTGGCGGCGTCCTGGATGCGGCCCTCGATGAACTCGGCCCCCGCGGGGACCCCCTCACGGAATCCGGTCGAGAGGTCGTCCAGCACGGTCACGGTGTGACCGGCCTCCAGCAGATGGGCGGCGACCACGCCCCCGACGTATCCCGCACCACCTGTGACCAGGTACTTCTTACCGGGGTTACTCACTCGCTCGCTACCTCTCGCAGTCGCCGGGCCGCGGCCTCCGGCGGCACGTCGTTGATGAACACACCCATGCCGGACTCGGAGCCCGCGAGGAACTTCAGCTTGCCCGAGGTGCGCCGGATGGTGAAAAGCTCCAGGTGGAGCCCGAACTCCTCCCGGCCGGGAACCGCGAACGGCGCCTGGTGCCAGGCGGAGATGTACGGGGTCGGCGGCTCCCCGGGACCGAAGATCCGGTCGAACCGCCTCAACAGTTCCAGATAGACCTGTGGAAACTCCGTGCGCGCCGCGTCGTCGAGTTCCCGCAGGTCGGGGACGCGGCGGCGCGGGTACAGGTGGACCTCGTAGGGCCAGTGCGCCGCGTACGGCACGAACGCCACCCAGTGCTCACCCTCCAGGACGACGCGCGATCCGTCGGCCAGTTCGCGGGCGACGACGTCGTCGAAGAGGTTGCGGCCGGTCTCCTCACGGTGGGCCCCGGCCGAGCGCATCATCAGCTCGGTGCGCGGGGTGACGAAGGGGTAGCCGTAGATCTGCCCGTGCGGGTGGCCCAGCGTGACGCCGATCTCCGCACCGCGGTTCTCGAAGCAGAACACCTGGGTGACCTGCGGGTGTTCGGCGAGGTCGGCCGTGCGGTCGGTCCAGGCCTCCAGGACGAGGGCGGCCTGCTCCTCGGTGAGCCCGGCGAAGGAGACGTCGTGGTCGGAGGTGAAGCAGACGACCTCGCAGCGGCCCGAGTCACCGGCGAGGGAGGGGAAGCGGTTCTCGAAGACGGCGACGTCGTAGTGCGCGTCGGGGATCTCGCTGAGCCGGCCGTCCCGCGAGGGGCAGAGCGGGCATTCGTCGGCCGGCGGGTGGTAGGTCCGCCCCTGCCGGTGCGAGGCGACGGCCACCGAGTCGCCCAGCAGCGGGTCGCGGCGGATCTCCGAGGACGTCGAGACGGCGTCGAGCGGCCGCCGGTCGACCGCGTCGCGGACGGTGTCGTCCGCGGCGTCGTAGTAGATCAGCTCACGGCCGTCGGCGAGAGTTGTGACCGTCTTCTTCACCAGGCTCCTCCATGTGACCACCCTCCAACATAAGCGCACATAACAAAGCACAAGCAAACACGCCAGTCAATGAGGAGCCCACCCCGCGGGCTCCGTACGGCGAGCGGGGGGACCGGTACGGCTGTTTCGCCCCCCTGGCCACACGCGACCACGGGGCCGCGAGCGAACAGAAAGGCCCATACGCACGGTTGCGCCGGTGGGCGGCCGGGCGGGGCTCCCTCGGGGCGCCGGGCCGCGCGACGCTGCGGCATCCGGCCGCCGAACGGGGCATGCGCCGGGAGCGCGAGGGATGGCCGGCCGGATCACGCGGACCCCGGGGGCGGCTCTGCCGTCCTCGTCCTGCGCGGCCGCGACCGGACGAGGACGCGGGGCCGGAGAGCTGACCGGCCGGCGGGGCGGGTCACGCGTTCAGCAGCGGCCGTCCCGCTCCTGCGGCGGCCGGGCCGAGGCACGGTCCAGCAGGCCCGTACGGGCGGCCAGGGCCGCGGCCTCGAGGCGGGATCCGACGCCCAGCTTCATCAGGACGCGCTGCACGTGCGTACGGGCGGTGCTGGGTGCGATGGCCATTGCGGCGGCGATCCGCCGGGTGTCCTCCCCCTCGGCGACCCGGACCAGCACCTCGACCTCGCGCGGGGTCAGCATGCCCAGCAGCCGCTCGCCCTCGTCGTCCGGCCGGACGACCGGGTGGAGGAGCTCCGCGAACGCGCCCCGCAGCAACTGCGGGGCGACCGCGACCTCTCCGGCCCGCGCTCTGGTCATCGCGCGTTCGACGCCCTCCATGCGCTCGTCGTGACGCACGTAGCCGGCGGCCCCCGCCGCGAAGGCGGCGGCGATACCGAGCGGGCTGGGTACCGGCCCGAGCACCACGACGGCCACCTGCGGGCGCTCCCGCCCGATCCGTACGATCGGGTCGAAGGCCCCCGGTTCGGCCGGGGCCGCCGTACCGAACAGACAGACCTCCGGCGCCCGGCTGACCACGAGTTCGGCCGATCCAGCGGTCGGCGCGGCCGCCGCGAGCACCCGGTGACCCCGCAGTCTGAGCGCCGAGGCGAGCGCCTCGGCGAGCAGGCGGTGGTCGTCGACCACCATGAGCCGCACGCCCATCGAGACAGCCCCCCTGTGTACAGCGCCGTACCGCTGTGTGACCCCGGAACAGGCCCCCCGGCCCTCTGCCCCGGCAAGTTACACGCTTGTTCGACGTGCCGCGCCCTGTACCGGGCAGAAGCCACTCGGAATGCCGGATTCTGTTCCCTCAGGTCCACGTGCCGGGCGGAAAACGATCGGCCCTGCCGGTCGAATGATCAACCGGCAGGGCCGACGCTGCACACCGTCGCGGTTCACCCGCGCACGGGTCAGCCGGTGGTGAAGGAGACGACGAGGTAGCGCTTGTCGCCCAGTCCGCTCTTGCTGGGCTTGCTGACCATCTTCTCGGAGATGAACAGCCGCCCCTTCTCGTAGATGTACTCGGCGTAGTCACCGGAGAAGCTGGTCTCCGCGTCCCGGACCGCCTTCTCGTCCGGGTTCTCCATCAGCACGGTCTCCTCGAACGTGGAGCCGTCGATGGAGACGATCTGGCCGCCCTTGTCGTACGGGGGCTCCTTGTACGCGATGACGTCGGTGCCGTCCATGCGCAGCGGCCTCAGCGTGTAGCGGTCGCCCGCGTCCGCCCTGCCGCCGACGAGCTTGCCGGTCGTCAGGTCGAAGGCGACGATCTCGTTGGTGTCGCCGTACTCCCCGCCGCCCTCGTGCTCCTCGGTCGGCAGGTACAGCCGGTTGTTGCCGACGGCCAGGGACTGGCAGGTCTCGACCTCGGTGGAGCCGCAGCGCGCTCCGTACTTCTCCGCGTCGGCCGAGATGCGCACGATCAGCTTGCCGTTGGCTGCGTCGATCGAGAAGAAGTCCGAGATGCCGCTGCCGTCACCGGCGGTGTCGCCGACGTCGGCGGCGACCACGAGCGGCTTGGTGGAGACGATGCTCGCGAACTCGACGCCGGCCGGCATGTCGTACGAGGACAGCGGTGCGCCCGTGGTCGGGTTCAGCGACTGCACCGTGAGCTGCGGGTCGTCGTAGGTGCCGCACTTGCGGACCACGGCGAGGGCCTCGCCGCCGCCGTACCCCATGTCGTAGCAGCCGTTGGTGTCGGCCTTCGGCTTCCACAGCTCGGCGCCGTCCGCGAGGTTGAAGGCGGCGCCGCCGCCGGTGCCGCCGGCGGCGACCGTGGTGCCGCTGAGGGTGACCTCGCCGAACCGTACGGGCTCGTCACCACTGGCGGCGGAGGTGACCGACTTGCTCCACATCAGCTTGCCGGTGGCCAGGTCCAGGGCTCCGACCTGGGTGCAGGAGGGGTACTTGTCCTGCGCGCTCGGCTTGGCGTCCTCGAACGCGATCGCCGTCCTGAAGTCCTTGCTCATGTGCCGGGAAGCGGCGCAGAGCTGGCCCTTGAGCGGGATCGACCAGAGCTTGGTGCCCTTGGCGAGGTCGTAGCCGGTGATCTCGTAGACGCCGGTCTTCACGTACGCCTTGTCGGTGACCCAGGAGCCGTCGACGGTGGTGGTGTCGGTGACCTCCGGCTGGGGGAGCTGGAAGCCGACCTTCGACTTGGTGTCGGCCGGCGCCTTCTCGCTGCCGCCGCCCTTGCCGCCCTCGTCCTCGCCGCCCTCGCCGCCGGTGGGACCGGCCGAGGACGCCTCGGTCTCCTTGCCGCCGTCGTCACCACTGCCGGTGGCGTAGATGACCCCGCCGCCGACGATCAGCACCACGGCGACGGCCGCGGCGACGATGATCTTCATCTGGGTGGTGAACCGGCCGCCGCTCCCGCCCTGCGGGGGAACGTACTGCGGCTGCATCGGCGCGGTCGGGTAGCCGTACCCCTGCTGCGGGTACGTGCCGGGCTGTCCGGGCGGCGGTCCCTGCGGGAAGCCGTACCCGGGCTGGGCCGGCAGCGTCTGCGGGTAGCCGTAGGCGGGGTCCTGCGGCGGACCGCCGGGCGGCGGCGTC
>NZ_MDKB01000006.1:145384-178467 GCF_001715295.1 Streptomyces griseus
GTATCCGCCGGGGGGCGGGGGCGGCGGGCTGCCGTATCCGCCGGCGGGCGGGGTGGGGGGCGCGGCCGGAGGCTGTTTCGCGAGCGGGTCGGAAGGCGGCGGGGTGGGTGCGCCGAAGCCGCCGGGGGGCGGGTCCTGCGGGGCGCCGAATCCGCCCTGGGGCGGCTCGTCGGTCGGCTGAGTCATGGCGTGCGAACCTCTGGGGTGCTCGGGGGGAAGGGGCTGCGGGTGCCGGCGTGGGCGGTCACTTGCCGAAGGCCATCATGGTGGCCTGTTCCTTCTCCTCCTCGTCGTTGCTCGCGCTGACGCGCGTGCTGATGATGAAGGAACGACCGCCCTCGTAGACGGTCTTGGCGCTGAAGAAGTTCTCGATCCGCGTCGTCGAGTCCGGGTGCTGCAGCAGGACCTCGGGGGCCCCGCCGGTGGGAGCGATCGTCGCGATCGCCCCGCCCTTGTCGTAGGAGGGCTCCAGGTAGACGAGGACGTTGCCGCCCTCCATGCGCAGCGGCTTCATGGTGCGCTCGGCGGGTGCGGCGGCCTTCCACTTGGGCTTGCCGGTGTTCAGGTCGAAGGCGATGACCTTGTTCGTGCGGCCGGTGCCGCTCGTGTCGTCCTCGGTCATCATGTAGAAGGTGTTGGCGTCGGCGGCGACGCCGGTGCAGCCCTCCAGCTGCTGGCCGAAGATCGCGAAGTCGTGACCGCAGTCGACGGAGAACTTGTCCTCCTTGTCACCGACCAGCTGGGAGCGGAGCGTGCCGTTCTCCCTGAGGGCGAGGATGGACCACTTCTTCTCCTCGGGCTGGGTCAGCGAGACGACCAGGGGGCTGACGGAGTAGACCTTGTCGACCTCCCATCCCCGCTTGGGCGTGTACGTCCACCTGGCCTTCCCGGTGGTGGGGTCGACCTCCTGGATCTGGTGCTGCGGGTTGTCCGCGCCGGCGGTACGGCAGTTGGACGCGGCGATGAGCTTGGTCCCGCCGGCGAAGGCGAAGGGCTGGCAGTTGCCCGACGGCTTGCCGAACAGTTCCGTGCCGTCGCTGACCCGGTAGGCGTTGGAGTTGCCGGTCCGGCCGACGGTCACGGTGTCGCCGCTGATCGCCAGGCCGATGTCGGACATCAGGTCCCAGGTGCCGGTCTTCTTGACCGCCTTCTTCCAGCCGGCCTTCCCCGTCCTGAGGTCGATCATCTGCAGTTCGGAGCAGTCGGCCTTGCTCGTCGTCCCGTTCTTCACACCGATGACGAGCTTGCCGTCGGGAGTGGCGGTGCCGGGAGCCGCGCACATGTCGGCGGGCAGCGGGAGGGACCACTTCTGCTTGCCGTCCGCCACGGAGTAGCCGACGACCGAGCGGTACATGCCCTTGACGAGCGTGTCGCCCACGATCCACGGACCGTAGACGTCCGCACCGTTGCGCGGCAGGTCGATGTCGTTCTTCGCGAGCCAGAGGACCTTGGCCTCGCCGGCCTTGCGCCCGGCGTTGAGGTCGTCGTTCGCCTCACGGCCACCGCCGGTGCCGTCCCCCTCGTCGACCGTGGGCGAGGCGCTGGGCTCCACCCCCCCGGTGCTGGACCCGGCGACCGGCTTCTTGTCGTCGCCGTCGTCCCCGCTCGTGGCGAAGAGGATGCCACCGCCGACCACGAGCAGCGCGGCGAGTGCCGCGCCGATGACGACCGCGGGCTTGCCCTTGAAGGGGCCGCCGCCGCCGGAGCCTGCCGGCACGGGTGCGCCGGGGTACTGCTGCTGCGGGTAGCCGTAACCGGCCGGCTGCGTGGGCTGGCCGTAGGGGCCGGGCTGCTGACCGTACGGACCGGGCTGGGTGCCGTAGGGGCCGGACTGGGCGCCGTAAGGGCCGGGCTGCGCGCCGTAGGGGCCGGGCTGCTGCGCGTACGGGCCGGAGGCCTGCGGGTAGCCGTACCCCGGCTGTCCGGCCGGTGCCTGCGGGTAGCCGTAGCCGGGCTGGGCGGGCGGCGGGGTCTGCGGGGGCGTGGGCGGCATCTGCGGCGGGGCCGCCGGGGGCGGCGTCTGCGGAGGCGGTCCCTGGGGGGGCTGCGGTTCCTGGGGAGCCCCGAAGCCCCCCTGCGGCGGTTGCTGGCTGGGCGGCTGGGTCATCAGCACGTCCCCCTTCGTGCGGTCCGGTGCCCGTTCCGGTCTCCCCCGCGATTCCGGGGGTCTCAGAGAGGAGCGGAAACGCGAACTCTCTGAAGTACCCCCCGGAAAGGAGCGAATCGGGCATGGCTTCCGCGGTGTCACGGCAGTCGAGCGGGGCTTCTTTGTACCACCCGCAACACATCGAACACCGGATCGGTCCACCCCCTGTTCCCAAGGGAGGACCGGCCCGTGATGCCCTCGTTACGCACGCGTGGGGGCGGTGGGCCCGCCACCTGGCCGACGGGACGTCAACTGCGCCTCAGGCAGGCGCCCTTACCCGGCCGGCACCGAAGCGCCGACTCCACGTGCACCTTACGTGCCGTTATCAACGGAGTTGCGGACCCACCTACGGGGTGAAGACCATCACGGCGGTCGCCGCCATCTCGTCCGCGTCGTCGTCCTCACTGATCCGCAGCGGCAGGACGAAGGAGCGGCCGTCCACGTAGGCGACCCTCGGTGACCAGAGCGACGCCTCGGTGCCGGCCGCCGCATCGGGGTGCCGCAGCAGTGTCGTGAGCGTCCCCCGGGACGGGTCGAGGGCGGCGATCGCGCCGCCCTTCCGGTACCCGGCCTCCACGTGGACCAGGACGCGCCCGCCGTCCATGCGCAGCGGCCACATGGTCCGGCCGGACGGTGCGGGGGCCTTCCACACCGGCTTGCCGGTGGCGAGGTCGAAGGCGATGACCTTGTTGGTCGAGGACTTCAGGTCGTCCTCGGACCGGGTGGAGAGGTAGAACCTGCTCGCGTCGGCCGCGGCACCGGCGCAGTCGTCGAGGTTGCCGCCGGCGTCCACCGAGTCCTCGGTGCAGCGCACGGCGTAGTTCTCGCCGTCGCCCGCCAGTTGGGACCGGTAGGTGCCGTTCTCGTTCAGGATCACGATGGCCCACTTGTCGTCCTGCTTCAGCGAGATGACGACCGGGCTCGTGGAGTAGATGTGCGCGACGTGCCAGCCGGGCTTCAGCGCGTACGTCCACTTCGCCGCACCGCTGACCGGGTCGACCTCCTGGACCTGCTGGCGCACCGGGTCCACGGGCTCCGCCTGGCAGCTGACGGCGGCGAGCATCCGGGGGCCGCTGGTGAAGGCGTACGGCTGGCAGACGCCCTCCCGCCTGCCGAAGAGCTCCTTGCCGTCGCTGATCCGGTAGGCGGTGGAGTTGCTGGTGCGGCCGAAGGTCACCGTGTCCCCGTTGACCGACATGGCGACGTGCGACAGCCCGTCCTGCATGCCGGACCGGTCGACCGTCTTCTTCCAGCCGGCCTTGCCGGTGCGCAGGTCGATCATCTGGAGGACCGAGCACTCCGCCTCGCTCTCCGAGACGTTGTCCTCGACGGCGACGACGATCCTGCCGTCCGCCGTGGGCCGGGACGGCGCGGCGCACAGGTCGGTGGGCAGCCGCAGGCTCCACCTCTCGGCCCCGTCGGCCACGGAATAGCCGGACACCTTGCGGTACATCCCCTTGGCGACGATGTCACCGGCGAACCACGGGCCGTAGGTCTCCTCCCCGTACTGCGGGAGGTCGACGCCGTTCTCCCGCAGCCAGGCGACTTGGGCCTCACCCGGCTTGCGCCCGGCGTTGAGTTCGGCGGCGGTCGGCCCCGGCTTCTTCGCCCCGTCCCGGTCACCGTCGTCACCGCCGGTCTTCCCCTCGCCCCGGCCGCCGCCGGACGGGTTCCCGGACGTCCCGGTGACGGGCCGCCCCGTGCCGGTGCCGTCACCGCTCGTCGCCCACCAGATGCCACCGCCGGTCAGCAGCACGGCGAGAACGACGCAGACGACGAAGCCGGTCCGGCGCCCGGAACGGCCGCCGCCGGACCCCACGGGGCCGCCCGCAGGCTGCTGCCACGCCGGTTGTTGCGCGTACGGGCCCGGCTGTTGCCCGTAGGGACCCGGCTGTTGGGCGTACGGGCCGGGCTGTTGCCCGTAGGGACCCGGCTGTTGGCCGTACGGGCCGGGTGCGGCAGGGTAGCCGTAACCGGGCTGTGCCGGCACCGGGCTCCCCGTGGACGGGTCGTACGGAGCCCCGAAGCTTCCCTGCGGCGGTTGCCCACCTGGCGGTCGGGTCATGCGGCACGTCCCCCTCGGTGCGTCCTGCCCGGTCCGGTCCTGGTCCGGGCAGGGTTTCTTTCTACCACCCGCCCCACAGGCACCGGCCCGCACACCGAGGGCCGCGCCACCGGCCCCCAGGGTGTCAGGCGTCCTCGGCCAGCTCCAGCCAGCGCATCTCCAACTCATCGCGCGCGGTGACCAGTTCGCGCAGCTCGGCGTCGAGCTCGGCCACCTTCTCGAAGTCCGTCGCGTGGGCGGCGATCTGCGCGTGCAGCTCCGTCTCCCTGGTCGAGACCTTGTCGAGCTGCCGCTCGACCTTCTTCAGCTCCTTCTTCGCGGCACGCGCCACCTGCGAGGAGACCCCGTCGGCCGGTGCGGCCTTCGGCGCCGCGGAGGCGTGGGCGGACGCGGGCGTGGCCGCCTCCTCCATCCGCTGCCTGCGCTCCAGGTACTCGTCGATGCCACGCGGCAGCATCCGCAGCGACCGGTCGCCCAGGAGCGCCATCACCCGGTCCGTGGTCCGCTCGATGAAGAACCGGTCGTGCGAGATCACGATCATCGACCCCGGCCAGCCGTCGAGGAGGTCCTCCAGCTGGGTGAGGGTCTCGATGTCCAGGTCGTTGGTCGGCTCGTCGAGGAAGAGGACGTTGGGCTCGTCCATCAGCAGCCGCAGGATCTGCAGCCGCCGGCGCTCGCCACCGGACAGGTCACCGACCGGGGTCCACTGCTTCTCCTTGGAGAAGCCGAACTGCTCGCAGAGCTGGCCTGCGGTCATCTCGCGGCCCTTGCCGAGGTCGACCCGGTCGCGTACCTGCTGGACGGCTTCGAGCACCCGCAGGGCGGGGCTGAGTTCGGCGACCTCCTGGGAGAGGTAGGCCAGCTTGACCGTCTTGCCGACGACGACCTTCCCCGCCGCGGGCTGTACGTCGCCCTGCGTGCGGGCCGCCTCCGCGAGCGCCCGCAGCAGCGAGGTCTTGCCCGCGCCGTTCACCCCGACCAGGCCGATGCGGTCGCCGGGGCCGAGCTGCCAGGTGAGGTGCGTGAGCAGCGTCTTGGGCCCGGCCTGGACGGTCACGTCCTCCAGGTCGAAGACGGTCTTGCCGAGCCGGGCGTTGGCGAACTTCATCAGCTCGCTCGTGTCGCGCGGCGGCGGCACGTCGGCGATGAGTTCGTTGGCGGCCTCGATGCGGTAGCGCGGCTTGGACGTACGGGCGGGGGCGCCGCGCCGCAGCCAGGCCAGCTCCTTGCGCATCAGGTTCTGGCGCTTGGACTCCTCGGTCGCGGCGATCCGCTCCCGCTCGGCCCGGGCGAAGACGTAGTCGCTGTAGCCGCCCTCGTACTCGTGGACGGTGCCCCGCTGGACGTCCCACATGCGGGTGCACACCTGGTCGAGGAACCACCGGTCATGCGTCACGCAGACGAGCGCGGAACGCCGGGTCCGCAGGTGCCCGGCGAGCCAGGAGATGCCTTCCACGTCGAGGTGGTTGGTGGGCTCGTCGAGGACGATCAGGTCCTGTTCGGCGATGAGCAGTTTGGCCAGCGCGATGCGGCGCCGCTCGCCGCCGGAGAGCGGGGCGATGACGGTGTCCAGGCCGTGTTCGAAGCCCGGCAGGGCGAGGCCGCCGAAGAGACCCGTCAGCACGTCGCGGATCTTGGCGCTGCCCGCCCACTCGTGGTCGGCGAGATCGCCGATGACCTCGTGGCGGATGGTGGCCTGCGGGTCGAGCGAGTCGTGCTGGGTGAGGACACCGAGGCGCAGCCCGCCGTTGTGGGTGACCCGGCCGGTGTCGGCCTCCTCCAGCTTCGCGAGCATCCGGATGAGCGTCGTCTTGCCGTCGCCGTTGCGGCCGACGACACCGATCCGGTCGCCCTCGGACACCCCGAGGGATACACCGTCGAGCAGGGCACGGGTGCCGTACACCTTGCTGACCTGCTCGACATTGACCAGATTGACGGCCATTTCACTCCTGCCTCGGGGGCCCCGGTTCCGGGGCCGCACGACGTGCGCTCTCGACGTACCAGCGTAGTCGCCGCGCGGGGTGCGATAGCGTGCGGCGATCGATCGCGGGGAGTACCCCCTGGTCACAGCGGTTTCACAGCGGTACGGGACTCTCCGGGGGAGTGGGATTTCATGGTGCGCTACGCGATACGGGCTCTGTTCCCGGCGGTTCTGGCGACGGCGGCGCTGGCCGGCTGCTCGCCGGCGTCCGGCGGCGGTGCGGAGGCGGGCGGGGACGCGTCCGGCGCTCCCGCGGCGTCCGGTACGGCGCCGTCCGCGGAGAGGGGCGGCACGCTCCCGGAGAAGGGCGGCACGCTCGGCGGTCCGGGTTCGGCGTGCGCACTGCCGGTGACCTTCGACCTGGCGGCGGACTGGAAGCCGCAGGCCGTGAAGGTGGAGCCCGGCTCCGAGCTCGCGGAGCTGGGGCAACAGGGCTCGGCCACGATGGTCTGCGAGATCGACGCCAAGCCGGCCGGGAACATCGGCTACCTCCGGGTCTGGCAGGGCAAGGGGGCGGGTACGACCCCGCGGGCGGCGCTGGAGGACTTCGTGGCCGGCGACCCGAACGCCGGGAAGGCCTCGTACAGCGACACCGCGGCGGGATCGGTGGCGGCCGCGGAGGTCACGTACACGGTGGACGTCGAGCTGCTGGACGAGCGGAAGACGGAGCGGGCCTTCGCCGTCGCCACTCCGGACGGCCCGGTCGTGGTGCACCTGGGCGGTCTGGACTCCGAGGAGCACACGGCGATGCTGCCGGCGTACGAGCTGGCGAAGAAGAGCCTGAAGGCGGGCTGACGAGCACCCACAACACGTACAGGGGAGGCACCCGTGCGGACCATGACCTATACCGAGTCGCGGGCCAGGTACGCCGAGACCCTCAACGCGGTCGTCGACGATCGCGAGGAAGTGATCGTCACGCGGGCGGGCCACGACCCCGTGGTGATAGTGGCACTCGACGAGTACGAGTCCCTCAAGGAGACGGCCTGTCTGCTGCGGAGCCCTGAGAACGCGCGCCGCCTGCTGGCTTCGACAGACCGTCTGGAGGCGGCGGAGGCACCGTTCGGGAGTTGGCGGAGTGAAGTTCGTCCGGGACGAGGCGGCTTGGGACGACTACGTCTGGTGGCAGGCACAGGACCGGAAGATCCTCAGGCGGATCAGCAGTCTGCTCCATGACGTCGCCCGCAACGGCAACGAGGGCATCGGCAAGCCCGAGCCCTTGAAGCACGGTTTCCAGGGGTTCTGGTACCGCCGGATCACCGAGGTACGCCGCCTGATCTACAAGGTCGCCGACGACGAGGTGCGTGTCGCGGCCTGCCGGTACCACTACGGCCCCTGACCGGACCCGCGGTCCAGCGCCCGGCGCGCTCCACCAGCAGCCGACCGGCGAAGTACCGGGTGACGGGTGTGACCTCGGGCCGTTCACGCACGTGCGCGTACGGTCGCACCGGGCCCCGGAGGGCGGTAGCGCTGCCGCATTCGGTTCCCGTCCGGACAACGGCTGTTGTCGGACGAGGGGGTCGTCAGACGACGGTGGCGCCCGGCGCCGGGGACACCGCCGTACGGGCGTTCCGGCACGTGCCGGACGTGAGCAGCGCGTCCGCGACCTTGTGCGCCGACTCCGCGTCGGCCACCAGGAACGCCGTGGTCGGCCCGGAACCCGAGACGAGTGCGGCCAGCGCCCCGGCCGTGGTGCCCGCCGCGAGGGTACCGGCCAGCGAGGGGCGCAGGGAGAGGGCGGCGGCCTGGAGGTCGTTGCTCAGGCTGTCCGCGAGCACGGCGGTGTTCCCGGCGCGCAGCGCGGCCAGGAGTACGGGGGACGCGGCCGGCTCGGGTACCCGCGTGCCGGCGGTGAGCCGGTCGAACTCGCCGTACACCGCGGGGGTGGAGAGCCCGCCGTCGGCGACGGCGAAGACCCAGTGGAAGGCGCCGCCGACCTCGACCGGAGTCAGCTGCTCGCCGCGGCCGGTACCGAGCGCGGCCCCGCCGATCAGGCTGAACGGCACGTCGCTGCCCAGCTCCGCGCAGATGGCGAGCAGTTCGTCCCGGCTCGACCCGGTGTTCCACAGGGCGTCGCAGGCCAGGAGGGCGGCGGCGCCGTCGGCGCTGCCGCCCGCCATGCCGCCCGCGACGGGGATGTCCTTGGCGATGTGGAGGTGCACGTCGGGTGCGATGCCGTGCCGTCCGGCCAGCGCGATCGCGGCGCGGGCCGCGAGGTTGGTGGCGTCCAGCGGGACCTGGGCGGCGTCGGGGCCCGAGCAGGTGACGCGCAGCTCGTCGGCGGGCGTGACGGTGACCTCGTCGTACAGTCCGACGGCGAGGAAGACGTTGGCCAGGTCGTGGAAGCCGTCCGGGCGCGGGGCTCCGACCGCGAGCTGCACGTTGACCTTGGCGGGGACGCGGACGGTGACGCTGTGGGTCATGCGGAGGGCTCCGGCTTGTTCTCGGCGATGGCGGCGAACTCCTCGACGGTCAGCGACTCGCCGCGGGCCTGCGGCGAGATCCCGGCCGCGACCAGCGCAGCCTCCGCGGCGGGAGCCGAGCCGGCCCAGCCTGCGAGGGCCGCGCGCAGCGTCTTGCGCCGCTGGGCGAAGGCGGCGTCGACGACGGCGAAGACCTGGGTCCGGTCGGCGGTGGTGCGGAGGGGTTCCGTACGCCGTACCAGGGACACCAGGCCCGAGTCGACGTTCGGGGCGGGCCAGAAGACCGTGCGGCCGATGGAGCCCGCGCGCTTCACGTCCGCGTACCAGTTGGCCTTGACCGACGGCACTCCGTAGACCTTGTTGCCCGGCTTGGCGGCCAGCCGGTCGGCGACCTCGGCCTGCACCATCACGAGCGTCCGCTCGATGGTGGGGAAGCGCTCCAGCATGGTCAGCAGGACCGGCACGGCGACGTTGTACGGAAGGTTGGCGACCAGCGCGGTCGGCGCCGGACCGGGCAGCTCGGTCACCAGCATCGCGTCCGAGTGGACCAGGGCGAAGCGGTCGGCGCGCTCCGGCAGGCGGGCGGCGACCGTGGCCGGCAGGGCGCCCGCGAGGACGTCGTCGATCTCCACGGCGACGACCCGGTCGGCCGCCTCCAGCAGCGCCAGGGTCAGCGAGCCGAGTCCGGGCCCGACCTCGACCACCACGTCGTCGGGCCGCACCTCGGCGGTCCGTACGATCCTGCGGACCGTGTTGGCGTCGATGACGAAGTTCTGGCCGCGCTGCTTCGTGGGGCGTACGCCCAGCGCTGCGGCCAGCTCGCGGATGTCTGCGGGGCCCAGGAGGGCGTCGGGCTCTGTGGTGCTCACCCGTTAAGCCTACGGCCGCCGCGGGACCCGGGGACCACGGCCCGCTGCGGGCCCGGGGACCGGTCCTCGGGTGCGAGGACCGGCGGGCTCCGCGGGTCGCGGGTCGCGGGTCGCGGGTCGCGGGTCGCGCACACTGTCACGCGCCGCGTGCCCAAGCCGCACGGCACCGCTCGACGGCCTGCCTGCCTGACGCTCCCCAAGGTCCGGGCCGCCGCACCCCTTCGCGCCGCCACGCACGTGGACCGCCCGTACCGTACGGAACGGCGCGGTCCCGGCCCGTCACGGGCGCGGAACGCGGGCACGGGCGCGGGCTCAGAAGTCGAACGCCCGCGCGGTGTTGTCGTAGATCGCGCCGGCCAGCGCGTCCTCGTCGGTGCCCCGCACCTCGGCCATGGCGCGGAGCGTCACCGGGATGAGGTAGGGGGCGTTGGGCCGTCCGCGGAACGGCGCGGGGGTGAGGAAGGGGGCGTCCGTCTCGACGAGGAGCAGCTCGGTGGGCACGACGGCCAGCGCGTCGCGCAGCGGCTGGGCGTTCTTGAACGTCACGTTGCCCGCGAACGACATGAAGTACCCGGCCGCCGCGCAGACCCGGGCCATCTCGGCGTCCCCGGAGTAGCAGTGGAAGACGGTCCGCTCCGGGGCGCCCGCGTCGGCGAGGACGCGCAGGACGTCGGCGTGGGCATCGCGGTCGTGGATGACGAGGGCCTTGCCGTGCCGTTTGGCGATCTCGATGTGGGCCCGGAAGGACTCCTCCTGGGCGGCCATCCCCCCGGCCCCCGTGCGGAAGTGGTCCAGGCCGGTCTCGCCGACCCCCCGTACGTGGCCGAGGGCGGCCAGGGCGTCGATCTCGGCGAGCGCCTCGTACAGCGCCGCCTTCCCACCCGGTTCCCTCGCCTCGTGGCCCGGCCTGCCCTCCGGGTCCCCGTGCACGATGCGGGGCGCTTCGTTGGGGTGGAGGGCGACGGAGGCGTGCACGGCCGGGTGCGCGGCCGCCGTCTCCGCGGCCCAGCGGGAACCCTCCACGTCGCAGCCCACCTGGACGACGGCGGTCACGTTGACCGCCGCGGCCCGGGCGAGCCCCTCCTCGACGGTCGACTCCTGCATGTCCAGGTGGGTGTGCGAATCGGCGACCGGGACCCGGAGGGGTTCGGGCAGCGGCGGGGCGTCGGTACGGCTCATGCCCCCGACTCTACGAGGGCACGGCCACCGGCATCACCGCCGGTGGAAGGGATGCAGCAGATCGGACAGCTGCCAGTGGTGCGACGCCTCCGCGGCGGCGGGCACGGCGGCTTCCTCCGCGTTGCCCCGCTCCCGGGCGGCCTGCTGCTGCCGGAGCAGCTGCTGGACGGTGGAGACCCGTCCGGACCGCATGATCCGCACGACGTGCGCGCCACAGTTCGCGCAGGTCGGGGTGGACAGCGGCGAGGGCACGCGCTCGCCGTCCGCCTTGTACACCACGAACGCCTGGCCGGAGCCGTCGACGTGGTGTTCTATCTCGTAGGCCTGTTCCCAGCCGTGCCCGCATCTCATGCAGGCGAACGCGTAGGCCTCGTGGACGGTGGTCGCTGCGGTGTCACTCATGCCTGCTCCTCTTGTCCGCGGACAAGCACTCCGGACAAGCACTCCGGGAATGCCTTCCATCGTCAAGTGGACGCTCTTCCCGGCGGCAACGCACCAGGTCTGCCGAGTGTTGGAACGCTCTTAACCGATCCATGGCCCAAGGGCCCGGTACGCGGCTCGCGCTTTACGTTTCAGGTTAGTCCTTTGCCCTGCGAGGGGCCGGTCCGAGCCGCGTTCTTTGCCGCGACCACCGCATCGAAGACCTCGCGCTTGGGAAGTCCGGCCTCGGCGGCGACGGCCGCGATGGCCTCCTTGCGCCGCTCCCCCGCCTCCTCGCGCACCTGCACCCTGCGTACCAGCTCGGCGGCGTCCAGGTCCTCGTTCCCGGAGGCGGTGGCGCCCTCGACCACGACGGTGATCTCCCCGCGCACGCCCTCGGCCGCCCAGGTGGCGAGCTCGGCCAGCGGGCCGCGCTTGACCTCCTCGTAGGTCTTGGTCAGCTCCCGGCACACGGCGGCCCGGCGGTCCGCGCCGAACACCTCGGCCATCGCGGCCAGGGTGTGGTCCAGCCGGTGCGGCGCCTCGAAGAAGACCATCGTGCGCCGTTCGTCCGCGACCTCCCGCAGCTTCCCGAGCCGCTCGCCCGCCTTGCGCGGCAGGAAACCCTCGAAGCAGAAGCGGTCCACGGGCAGGGCGGACAGGGCGAGCGCGGTCAGGACGGCGGACGGGCCGGGCACGGCGGTGACCTTGATGTCCATCTCCACCGCGGCGGCGACCAGCCGGTAGCCGGGGTCGGAGACGGACGGCATCCCCGCGTCGGTGACGAGCAGGACACGCGCCCCGCCCGTCAGCGCCTCCACGAGTTCCGGGGTGCGCGCCGACTCGTTCCCCTCGAAGTAGGAGACGACACGCCCCGTCGTGTGGATGCCCAGCGCCTGGGTGAGCCGGCGCAGCCGCCGGGTGTCCTCGGCCGCCACGACGTCGGCCGTCTCCAACTCGGCGGCGAGGCGCGGCGGGGCGTCCGCCACGTCGCCGATGGGGGTCCCTGCGAGTACGAGCGTTCCAGTCGTTCCAGTCACATCGGCCATCCTCCCAGCCCGGGCGGCGCCCTTCGCACAGACGCGTTCCCTACGATGGCGCGGTGACGAGTACTGCGCCCGATGCCCGGCAGGGCAACGACGCCGGGGATCACACCGGCGACCAGCCGCCTTCCTGGCAGCAGCGGCTGCGCCGCTTCGGCCATTCCCCCCGGCCGGAGACGGGGCTGCGCGAGCGCCTGGATCCGCCGTACACCAGCCCGGGACGCCAGTTCTGGGACGTGCTCGCCGTACCGCCGGCCCTCGCGCACCACCTGGTGCGCTGGGCCGCCTGGGGCGGGCCGCTCGTGGTGGCCCTGGTCGCCGGCGTGCTGCGGTTCTGGAACCTGGGCAGCCCGAAGGCGGTGATATTCGACGAGACGTACTACGCCAAGGACGCCTGGGCGCTGATCAACCAGGGGTACGAGGGTTCCTGGCCCAAGGACGTCGACAAGCTGATCCTCAAGGACCCGTCCTCGGTGGACGTACCGGTGGACCCGGGTTACGTCGTCCATCCGCCGGTCGGCAAGTGGGTCATCGGGCTCGGCGAGCAGCTCTTCGGATTCACACCGTTCGGCTGGCGCTTCATGGTGGCGCTGCTGGGCACGGTCTCCGTGCTGATGCTGTGCCGGATCGGCCGGCGGCTCTTCCGCTCGACGTTCCTCGGCTGTCTGGCGGGCACGCTGCTGGCCGTGGACGGGCTGCACTTCGTGATGAGCCGCACCGCCCTGCTCGACCTGGTGCTCATGTTCTTCGTGCTGGCCGCCTTCGGCTGCCTGCTCGTCGACCGGGACCGTGCCCGCCGCAGGCTGGCCGCCGCGCTGCCGGTCGACGAGGAGGGGGTGCTGCGCCCGGACCGGCACGTCGCCGAGGGGCTGCGGCTGGGGCCGCGCCCGTGGCGGATCGCTGCGGGCCTGATGCTCGGCCTGGCCTTCGCGACGAAGTGGAACGGGCTGTACATCCTGGCGGCCTTCGGCGTGATGTCGGTGCTCTGGGACGTGGGCGCGCGGCGTACGGCGGGAGCGCTGCGGCCCTACCGGGCCGTGATCCTGCGGGACCTGCTGCCCGCTTTCGTCTCGACGGTGCCGGTGGCGATCGGTACGTACCTCGTCTCGTGGACCGGCTGGATCTTCACGGGCAAGGGCTACTACCGCAACTGGGCGGCCACCGAGGGCAAGGGGGGCAGCTGGACCTGGCTGCCCGACTGGCTGCGCAGCCTGTGGCACTACGAGAACCAGGTGTACGAGTTCCACGTCGGCCTGACCTCCGGCCACACCTACCAGTCCAATCCGTGGAGCTGGATCGTGATGGGCCGCCCCGTCTCCTACTTCTACGAGGAGAAGGCGGGCTGCACCACCTCGGCGACCGGCACGTGCGCGCGTGAGGTCCTGGCCATCGGTACCCCGCTGCTGTGGTGGGCGGGGTGCGTGGCGCTGCTGTACGTGCTGTGGCGCTGGTTCTTCCGCCGCGACTGGCGGGCGGGCGCGATCGCCTGCGGTGTCGCGGCGGGCTGGGTGCCCTGGTTCTTCTACCAGGAGCGCACGATCTTCCTCTTCTACGCGGTCGTGTTCGTGCCGTTCCTGTGCCTGGCGGTGACGATGATGATCGGCGCCCTGCTGGGCCCCGCGGCCGGTGCGGGTGCCCGGCTCCCGGCGGGCCGGGGCTCCGCCGACCCCACGGGCGAGCGCAGACGCACTCTGGGGGCGATCGCGGCGGGCGTGCTGGTGCTGCTGATCGTCTGGAACTTCGTGTACTTCTGGCCGCTCTACACGGGGACGTCCCTCCCGGAGAACTCCTGGCGCGACCGGATGTGGCTGGACAGTTGGGTATGACCCGGGGCCGGTGAGCGCTCCCACGGACGGAGTGCGTTCCGGTCCGGTAACGAACGTCTCACCGGCCGCCGCCGTCCCGTACAGTCCCCCGGAAATCCCCTGGTCCTGCACACACGTTCGAGGGGTTCCGGGGGAGGAGAGCGTCGGAATGCGCAGCGGAGCGAAGATCGCCCTGGTCGGCGGGGTGTTCGTGCTGGCGGCCGGGGGGATCGGTTACGGCGCGTACAGCGTGGTCGGGGGCGGTGGGAGCGGCGGTGACGGGACGGGCACCCGGGCGGCCTCCACCGAGGTGCGGACCGGGCCGCCCACCGGCGAGGAGATCGAGGAGACCGCGAAGAGCTTCCTCTCGGCCTGGGCGGCCGGCGACGCGGCCGCCGCCGCCCTGCTCACGAACGACGAGACCGGCGCCGAGCCGCTGCTGACCGGCTACGCCGAGGAGGCCCACGTCACCGAGGCGGTGATCACCCCGGGCCCGGCGGTCGGTGCGAAGGTGCCGTTCACGGTGAAGGCGACCGTGTCGTACGAGGGAACGACGAAACCCTGGTCGTACGCCTCCGAACTGACCGTGGTGCGCGGCCTGACCACCGGCAGGGCGCTCGTCGACTGGCAGCCCGCAGTGGTCCACCCGCGGCTGACCGAGGGCGCGACGCTGAGGACCGGCGCGTCGTCGGGGGCGGCGATCGAGGCCGTCGACCGCCACGGCACGGTGCTCGACAAGGAGACGTACCCGTCGCTGGGCCCGGTCCTGGACACCCTGCGCAAGAAGTACGGGGACGGCGCGGGCGGCTCGCCCGGCATCGAGACCCGGATCGAGCCCGCCGACGAGCAGCTGCCCGGCACCACCCTGCTGACGCTCGCCGAGGGGAAGCCCGGCAAACTGCGGACCACCCTCGACGCCACCGTGCAGGCTGCCGCGGAGAAGGCGGTCGAGCGGTTCGGGGAATCCTCCGTCGTGGCGATCCAGCCCTCGACGGGGGCGATACAGGCGATCGCCAACAACCGGAGGGACGCCTTCGACGCGGCCATGCTGGGCCGGCTGGCCCCCGGCTCCACGATGAAGATCGTGACGGCCGCGATGATCATCCAGAACGGTCTCGGATCCATGGACGGGACGGTGGAGTGCCCGTCCACCGTGTCCTGGGAAGGCGTGACCTTCCACAACCTCGAGGACTTCTCCCTCGCCGACGGCCCGCTCAGGGAAGCGTTCGCCCGGTCCTGCAACACCGCCTTCATCAAGCCGGTCAAGCCTCTCGGTGACCGGGCCGGCACGGCGCTCGGCCAGGAGGCCCGCGACTACTTCGGCCTCGGGCAGACCTGGCAGACCGGCATACCCTCCTTCGACGGCAGCGTCCCCGAGTCGTCGGGGGCCGAGACCGCCGCCTCGTACATCGGCCAGGGCAAGATCCTCATGAGCCCGCTGAACATGGCGTCGGTCACCGCGACCGTGAAGAACGGCGCCTTCGAGCAGCCCCACATCGTCGCCCGCGACGTGGACGACCGGCCGTTCGCCACCGCCCGGGCCCTTCCCGCCGGCACGGCGCAGCAACTGCGCGAAATGATGCGCTACACCGCCACGAGCGCGAGCGGCACCGGTGCCCCCGCCATGGCCACGGTCGGCGGTGACAAGGGCGCCAAGACAGGCTCCGCCGAGGTCGACGGCCAGCCCACCTCCAACAGCTGGTTCACCGGCTTCAGCAACGACCTCGCGGCGGCGGCCGTCGTCCAGTCCGGCGGCCACGGCGGTGACGCGGCCGGCCCGGTGGTCGCCCAGGTCCTGCGCGCCGGTCCCTGACCGGGCCTCCCGCCGCCGACGGCGGGCAGCCCCGGCATCCCCCGGGGTGCGCCCGGCCGTACGGCACCGGGGCGCGCGCCCGTGCAGCCGCGACGGCGGCCCCCCGCCGGTGCCGGACGGGGGCACCGGGCACGCCCGGCAGTGCCCCGCCCGCCCGACTCGGCGGCCTTCCGCCCTGCGTGTCGCCCGGCGGACGGGTGGCCGCGGACCGCTACCGGGTCCCGTCCTCGCCGTCGCCCCGCATCGCGTTCCGGAACCCCGCGTTGACGCCGAGCAGCCCGCCGTCCACCCGCAGGGTCGTGCCGGTGATCCAGGCGGCGTCCCGTGACGCCAGGAAGGCGACGGCCGCCGCGATGTCGTCCGGTTCGCCGATCCGCCCCAGCGGGTAGAGGGCGCTGGCGCGCTCCAGGTCGGCGTCGCGGCCCGTCCAGGCGTCCGTGCGGATGGTGCCGGGGGCGATCAGGTTGACGCGGACGCCGCGCGGGCCGGCGTGGCCCGCGAGCGTACGGGTCAGGCTGGCGAGACCCGCCTTGGCGGCGCTGTAGGCGTGACCGCCGAAGTCCTGCTCGCCGTTGACCGAGCCGATGTTGACGATCGCGCCCCGGCCGGAGGCGACGAGGTGCGGCAGCGCGGCGCGGGAGCAGCGGTAGGGGCCGCTCAGGGTGATGTCGAGGGTGTGGGCCCAGGGCTCGTCCGCCTCGTCCTCGAAGAGGGCGGCGTCCTCGTGGTTGGCGTAGGCGTTGTTGACGAGGACGTCGAGCCGCCCGAAGGCGGTGACGGCGTGCGCCACCGCCGCCTCGACCGAAGCCCGGTCGCCGACGTCGCAGCCCAGGGACGCGGCCGTCCCGCCCTGGCCCCGTATCTCCTCCGCGGTGCGGTCGGCGCGGGCCGCGTCCAGGTCCGTGACGAGGACGGCCGCGCCCTCGGCGGCCAGTCTGCGGGCGGTGGCGGCGCCGATGCCCCGGCCCGCGCCGGTGAGGAGTGCGACGTGCCCGTGGAAGCGTGCAGGAGGTGTCATAGCGCCGACCGTACTGCCCTGACCAGGGCCTGGGCACGGGGGTCGGCGGTGACTCCCTTCTGCAGACCGTTCGTCACATAACCCAGGGCGACGCCCGATTCGGGGTCGGCGAAGCCCAGCGAGCCGCCGCGGCCGGGATGGCCGAAGGACCCGGTGGCCAGGAGCGGGGCGGCCGGCCCGTGCAGCATGTACCCGAGGCCGAAGCGGGTGGAGACGACCAGGACCCGGTCCGGCCCCGCGGACTCCTCGGTGCGGGCCAGGGTGAGGGTGGCGGGGGCGAACAGCCGGTGGCCGTCCACCTCGCCGATCATGGCGGCGTAGCAGCGGGCGAGGCCCCGGGCCGTGGCGACCCCGTTGGAGGCGGGCAGTTCGGCCGCGCGGTAGGCGGGGTCGTTCTCGTCGGGGAAGGGGTCGATCGCCCCGAAGGCGCGGCGGGTGAGCGAGGCGGGGTCGCGGTAGGCCTCGACGACGGACCGCTTGGGGCGCATGCGCAGGGCACCGCCGGTCTCGGCCGGCGGGGGTTCGACGGGGCCGATCCGCCCGATCCGGTGCGCCTCGTCCGCCGGGAGGCCGAACCAGAAGTCCAGGCCGAGCGGGCGGGCGATCTCCTCGGCGACCCAGCGGCCGATGGTGCGCCCGGTGACCCTGCGCACCAGCTCGCCGATGAGCCAGCTGAAGGTCTGGGCGTGGTAGCCGTGGTCGGTGCCGGGCTCCCACCCGGGCCGCTGGGCGGCGACCGCCTGCGGCCCGGTGACCCCGTCCACCGCCTCACCGGGCGTCAGGGTCCGGTCCAGTGCGGCCAGTCCGGCACGGTGGGCGAGCAGGTGGCGTACGAGGACACGCTCCTTGCCGTTGGCCTTGAACTCCGGCCAGTACGTGCCGACCGGCGCGTCCAGGTCCACCTGCCCGCGCTGGTACAGCAGCAGGAGCACGGCGGCGGCGACGCCCTTGCCGGCCGAGCGGACGACTTGGACGGTGTCGACGGCCCACGGTTCGCTGCCGTCGACGTCCCTCGTACCGGCCCACAGGTCCACGACCTTGCGGCCGTGACGGTAGACGGCCACGGCCGCGCCCCGTTCCCCGCGTTGTTCGAAGTTACGGACGAAGGCGTCCCGTACCGCCTCGAACCCCGGTGTCACCGTGCCCCGTACATCCACGCCTGCTCCCGCGCTCCCGCTCATCCCCCCATGGTGCATCGCGCCGCAGGCCGGTCGGGTGGCGGGTCTCACCATCCGTTCACGGACGCGGAACGGCCACGGACCGGGGGTCGAAGCCGAAGGGCAGTTCCAGCCGGTGCGCGTGCATCAGTTCCTCGTCGCACAGGAGGTCCTGCGTGCGGCCGTCGGCGGCGATCACCCCGTCGCTGAGGATGACGGAGCGCGGGCAGAGCTCGAGGGCGTACGGCAGGTCGTGGGTGACCATCAGGACGGTGACGTCCAGGGACCGCAGTATGTCCGCGAGTTCACGGCGGGAGGCCGGGTCCAGGTTGGAGGAGGGCTCGTCCAGGACGAGGATCTCCGGCCGCATGGCGAGGACGGTGGCCACGGCGACCCGGCGGCGCTGGCCGAAGGAGAGGTGGTGCGGCGGCCGGGCCGCGAACTCCTCCATGCCGACCTGCCGGAGGGCGGCGGTGACCCGCTCCTCCAGTTCGGCGCCGCGCAGTCCGGCCGACGCGGGCCCGAAGGCGACGTCCTCCCGGACGGTCGGCATGAAGAGCTGGTCGTCGGGGTCCTGGAAGACGATGCCGACCCGTCGGCGGATCTCGGCGAGGTCGCGCTTCCCGACGGGCAGCCCGGCGACCCGGACGGTGCCGGCTCCCGCGTCGAGGATGCCGTTGAGGTGGAGGACGAGGGTGGTCTTGCCCGCGCCGTTGGGGCCGAGGAGCGCGACGCGTTCGCCGCGGGACACGGTCAGGTCGACGCCGAAGAGGGCCTGGTGGCCGTCCGGGTAGGCGTAGGCGAGGCCGCTGACCTCGAGGGACGGAACGGGGGCGGAGGGCAGGCTCATACGGTCCATCCCAGCAGACACACGGCGAGCGCCGTCAGGGGGAGTGCGCCGGCGTACGCCCACTGGGTGCGGGAGGCGGTCATCTCGTCGATCACGGGCATGGCGCCGGTGTAGCCGCGGCTGACCATCGCGAGGTGGACCCGCTCGCCACGCTCGTAGGAGCGGATGAACAGGGCGCCCGCCGTCTTGGCGAGGACACCCCAGTGCCGTACGCCGCTCGCCTCGAACCCGCGGGAGCGGCGGGCGATCGACATCCGGCGCAGCTCGTCGGTGATCACGTCCCCGTACCGGATCATGAAGGACGCGATCTGGACGAGCAGCGGGGGCATCCGGAGCCGCTGGAGGCCGAGCAGCAGGGAGCGCAGTTCGGTGGTGGAGGCCAGGATCACGGACGCGGCCACGCCGAGGGTGCCCTTGGCGAGGACGTTCCAGGCGCCCCAGAGGCCCGGGACGCTGACGGACACGCCGAGCAGTTCCGTCTGCTCCCCCGGCACCACGAACGGCATGAGGAGCGCGAAGGCGACGAAGGGCACCTCGATGAGCAGCCGCTTCAGCAGGAAGCCGGCGGGGATCCGGGCGACGGCGGCCACGGCGGCGAGCAGCACCGCGTACAGCGCGAAGGCCCACACGGCCTCGCGCGGGGTCGAGACGACGACCAGGACGAAGCAGAGGACGGCGGCGAGCTTGCAGTGCGGGGGAAGCGCGTGGACCGGCGAGTGCCCGTGCCGGTAGAGCTTGTGCGCGTGGCCGGCGCCCATGTCAGACCGACTCCGTGGTGCGGGTGACGGGGGCCTGCGGCGTACTGCGCCTGCGTACGGCCCAGAAGACGCCGCTGCCGACCACCACGGTCGCGCCGACGCCGATCACTCCGGCGAGCCCGCCGGACAGGCGCGCGTCGTCCACGTCCTTGACGCCGTAGTCGGCGAGCGGGGAGTCGGCCGCGCCGTGCTCCTGGGTCTTCTCGTCGATGCCCTTGTCGGCCGCCACCTTCTCCAGGCCGTCGGGGCTCGCGGAGGCGTAGAAGGAGACGAAGCCCGCCAGGAGCAGCGCGGCGGCCAGGCCGGTCGCCCAGACCTTGCGGGTGGAGCGCGGGGCGGCGGGGGCCGCCGCGGGGGCCGGGACGTCGACGAGTTCCCCGTGGACGCGGAGCTTCAGCGGGGCGGCGAGCCCCCGGGCCCCGTGGACGAGGTCCGGCCGGACGGCGAGGACCGCGCCCACGGTCAGTGCGGTGATCGCGGCCTCACCGATGCCGATCAGGACGTGGACGCCGACCATGGCGGTGAGGACCTTGCCGAGGGGGACGTCGGTGGTCCCGCCCACGGCGTAGATCAGGGTGAAGGCGGCGGCTGCGGCCGGTACGGAGACCAGCGCGGCCACGAAGGCCGCCGCTGTCGTCGAACGGCGGGTGCGGGGCAGGACCCCGGTCAGGCCACGGAAGAGGGCGTACGCGACGAGGGTGGTGACGACGCCCATGACGGTGATGTTCACGCCGAGCGCGGTGAGGCCCCCGTCGGCGAAGAGGATGCCCTGCATGAGGAGGACGACCGCGATGCAGAGCACCCCGGTGAAGGGTCCGACCAGGATCGCCGCCAGCGCCCCGCCCAGCAGGTGCCCGCTCGTACCGGCGGCGACCGGGAAGTTCAGCATCTGGACGGCGAAGATGAAAGCGGCGACGAGCCCCGCCAGCGGGGCGGTGCGCTCTCCTCCCAGTTCGCGCCGGGCACCGCGCAGGCTGACCGCGACCGCGCCGGCGGCGACGACCCCGGCGACGGCGGAGACGGGTGCGTTGATGAAACCGTCGGGTACATGCATGGAGTGGCTCCGCTTTTCGGGTTCCGGGCGATGCTGCGGGCGGGGTCGGGAACCGCTCAATGATAGGACCCAGTTGCAAACAGCTCGCAAGAGCGCAGGAGGCCCAAGTAGCACACCCCCGGATCACACCCGCTCTCGATATGCCCTATTCGGAACATATGGGACATTTATGAGAGAGATTGCCGCACAGGAGGAGCCGGCCATGTCCCTCTCGCCCCACCAGCACGTCCGAGCCCGGCTCATCACGGACGGCCCCGAGCCCCGTACGGTCCCCGTGGACCTGCGCTGCGATCCCGAGGACCCGCGGACCATCCACCTCCGGCTTCCCGGTGGCGTCCACCGGCCGGTCGGCCGCGACCTCCTGGAACGCGGACTGCGCGCCCCCGTCACGCGCGGCGACCTACGCGTCTGGCCGTGCGGCCGGGCGCAACTGGTCCTCGAACTGCACTCGGCGGACGGCGTGGCCGTGCTGCAGTTCGACGTCGCCCCGCTGATCCGCTTCCTGGCGCGCACGCGGCCCGAGAACCCCGCCCGGGACGCCTCCCCCGCCCGCCCGTCCGCCTCGGTCACCGGCCCCGCCACATGACGTGGCCCCCGCGCGACGAAGGACCCCGTGCGGCGTGCACGGGGTCCTTCCGCCATCGGGCGGCCGCCGCTCCCGGCGGGCGCGCCACGACGGCTACGGCACTGCGCCGCGCCGCCGGGACGTCCCCCTCCATCCGGTAGGCGGACGTCCGTCCCCGCCGTACGCCCTGTGTCCCGACGCCGCGCCCGGGCCCGGGGCCGCGGGACGGCCTTCCGGCCTCCGGCCCCGCGGCTGACCGGCGCACCGGGGCCGCACTCCGCCCGGACGCGGCCCCGGGGTCCGGGGTGGCTCAGACGCGGACCGTCTCGCGTGGACCGCCCCCGCCGGCCGCCGGGCCGGCGGGTTCCCCCCGCAGTCCCTCACCCTCCACGTCGACGTTCGGCAGCAGGCGGTCCAGCCGGCGCGGCAGCCACCAGGCGCGCTCGCCCAGCAGGGCGAGAACCGCCGGCACGATGGCCATGCGCACCACGAAGGCGTCGAAGAGGACGGCGACGGCCAGCGAGAAGCCGACCATCTTGATCATCGACTCGCTGGAGCCGATGAAGCCGGCGAAGACCGCCATCATGATGACCGCCGCGGCGGTGACCACACGGGCCCCGTGCCGGAATCCGGTGACGACGGCCTGACCGGGCGTCTCGCCGTGGACGTACGCCTCACGCATCCGGGTGACGAGGAAGACCTCGTAGTCCATGGCGAGACCGAAGACCACGCCGACCATGAAGATCGGCATCATGCTCATGATCGGGCCCGTCTGCTCGACCCCGAAGAGGGAGGCGAGCCAGCCCCACTGGAAGACCGCGACGACGGCGCCCAGGGCCGCGACGACCGAGAGCAGGAAGCCGAGAGCCGCCTTCAAGGGCACCAGCAGCGAACGGAAGACCACCATCAGCAGCAGGAAGGCCAACCCCACGACGAGCGCCAGGTAGGGAAGCAGCGCGTCGTTCATCTTCTGCGAGAAGTCGATGTTCATCGCCGTGGCACCGGTGACCAGCACCTCGGCGCCCGTCTCGTCGTTGATGCCGGCGCCTGCGTCGCGGATCGCGTGGACGACCTGCTCCGTTTCGGTGGAGCTGGGCCTGTCCTTCGGGATGACCGTGATGGTCGCGGCGTCGCCCGCCTTGTTGAAGGTGGCGGGGGTGACGGCCTCGACGTGGGCGATGCCCTCGATCTCCTGGGAGACCTGGCTGACCGCGGTCCTGCCGTCCGAGCTGCCCCTGGTGTCCACGACGACCAGCAGGGGACCGTTGAACCCGGGACCGAAGCCGTCGGAGAGCAGGTCGTAGGCCTGGCGCTGCGTGGTGCTCCTCGGCTGGGAGCCGTCGTCCGGCAGACCCATCTCGAGCGAGGCGGCCGGTACGGCGACGGTGCCGAGACCGATGACTCCGGCGAGCAGGACCCACACGGGCCTGCGCAGCACGAACCGCGCCCAGCGGGTGCCCATGTTCGGCTTCACCTCGGGCCGGTCCTCCGCCTCGGCGGCCCTGCGGGCCCTGCGCCCCAGGACCCGCTTGCCCGCGAAGCCCAGCATCGCCGGGACGAGGGTGAGGGCGATGAGGACGGCGATCGCGACCGTAGCCGCGGCGGCGAAGCCCATCTTCGACAGCATCGGGATGTTGACGACGGCGAGGCCGACCAGCGCGATGACGACGGTCAGGCCGGCGAAGACGACCGCGGAACCGGCGGTCCCGACGGCCCGCCCGGCGGCTTCCTCCCGTTCCCGGCCCTCGGCCAGTTCGGCGCGGTAGCGGGAGACGATGAAGAGCGCGTAGTCGATGCCGACCGCCAGGCCGATCATCATGGCGAGCGTGGAGGTGGTGGACCCCAGGTCGAGCACGTTCGCCAGCGCCGTGATGAGCGAGACCCCGATGCCGACGCCGATGAGCGCGGTGAGCAGGGGGAGCCCCGCGGCGATCAGCGATCCGAAGGTGATGACCAGCACCACCGCGGCGACGGAGACCCCGATGATCTCGGTGGCCCCGGTCTCCGGCATCACCTGGAGCGCGTCACCGCCGATCTCCACGGTCATCCCGCTGCTCCGCGCGGACTCGGCCGCGTGCTCCAGGGAGTCCCGCGTCCCGTCCGTCAGTTCCATGGAGCTGACCTCGTAGGAGACGGAGATGTACGCCGTCGAACCGTCCTTGCTGACGGCGTTCGCGACGTACGGGTCGGCGACCGAGGCGACCTGGTCGGAGCCGGACTTCAGCTCGCCGACGATCTCCTCGACCTCGGCCTTGTTGCCCGCGTCGGTCACCTTCCCGCCCTCGGGGGCCTTGAAGACGACCCGGGCGGTCGCGCCGTCGGCGCTGCCTCCGGGGAAGCGCTGTTCCAGCAGGTCGAAGGCGCGCTGGGCCTCGGTGCCGGGGATCGAGAAGGAACTGGAGGTGGCGGTGGACGCGGAGGCGGCACCGAAGCCGGCGAGTGCCAGCAGGGCGACCCAGACGAGGGCGACGTAGCGGCGGCGCCGGAAGGCGAGCCGCCCCAGCTTGTAGAGGAATGTGGCCACGGAGGGGTACTCCCGGTCAGGTCGTTGAGTGGAAAAGGGCGTGAGGAACCAGCCCGACGACGAGAGCGGCGTGTCAGGTGGGGCGTCGGGGAGAGGTCGTGCGGAGTGCGGGCGTCAGACGCCGAGGGCGGGGAACACCACGGCTTCGACGTAGTCGACGAGGAACGCCTGGTCGACGGGGCGTTGCTCGACCAGTTCGCGGGCGGCGAGGGCGCCGATCATCATGTGCGGTACGTAGGCGAGCGCCGGATTGTCCGGACGCACCTCACCCCGGTCCACGGCCCGCTGGAGCAGCGCCTGCAGGCCGTTCATCTCCGGCTCGACGAGCAGCTCGCGCAGAGCCTGGAAAAGATCGGGGTTGTCGTGGACGGCATGGGTCAGACCCCGCATCAGCGCGGAGTTCTTCTCCATCTGACAGTCGTCGGTACGCAGGAGCACGGCCTGGATGTCGCCGCGCAGCGAACCGGTGTCGATCTCGGCAAGGTGGACCGGCTTGTTGTTCCGGAGCGCCCTGACGACCAGCTCGGCCTTGCTCCCCCACTGGCGGTAGAGGGTCGCCTTGCTGGAGCGGGTGCGGGCGGCGACGGCGTCCATGGTCAGGGCTTCGTAGCCGACCTCGCCCAGCAGATCGAGCACGGCGGCGTACAGCTCACCCTCACGTTCGGGCGTGAGCCGGGTGCGTGCCATGGGCCGACCTCCTCTTTCCGTCGCGCCTGCGGATCGTACGCCAGTCGGTGATCAACAAGGCGAACGAAACTGTTTCGTACACTTCGAAGGTACCCGCTTCCCTGAGCGAAACCCAACCGTTTCGCTGTGTCCTGCACCACAAGTTGCCCCGGGCCCTCCGCGCGGAAAGCATGGGAGGGTGAGTGACGACGTCGCGTATCTCCGCTTCCCGCACCTCCACCAGGATCTGCTCTGTTTCGCGGCCGAGGACGACCTCTGGGTCTCCCCCCTCGCCCCGGCGGGGCAGCGGCCCGGCCGGGCGTGGCGGGTGACCGTCGACCGGACCAGGGTCAGTCATCCACGCTTCTCGCCCGACGGCAGCCGCATCGCCTACACGACCTGGCGCACGCTCGACCCCGAGATCCACCTGGCCCCCGTCGCGGGCGGCCCCGCCCGCAGACTCACGTACTGGGGTTCGACCGATGCCCGGGTCTGCGGCTGGAGCCCCGACCCCGGCGACGCCTCCCAGATCCTTGCCGTGTCCTCGCACAACCAGCCGTTCTCCTACTTCTCGTGGGCCTACAGCGTCCCCACCGACGGCGGCCCCGGCGGAAAACTCCCCTGGGGCCCCGTCTCCGACATCGCCGTCGCCGACATCGACGGGGAGCGGCGCACCCTGCTGCTCACCGGCAAGCCGCCGCACGAGCCGGCGGCCTGGAAGCGGTACCGGGGCGGGGCGACCGGGCGGCTCTGGCTGCACGGCGAGCGGCTGCTCCCGGACATCGGCGGGCACCTGGACGCGCCGATGTTCGTCGGCCGGCGGATCGCCTTCCTCTCGGACCACGAGGGGGTCGGCAACCTGTACTCGTGCCGGACGGACGGCACCGACCTGCGCCGCCACACCGACCACGACGCGTTCTACGCCCGGCACGCCTCCAGCGACGGGAGCCGGGTCGTCTACCAGTGCGCGGGCGACCTCTGGCTGGTCGACGACCTGGAGTCGCCGGATGCCGGACCGCGGAAGCTGGAGGTCCGGCTCGGCGGGCCGCGGGCGGGACGGCGTACGTACCAGGTGCCGGCCGCGAGCCACGTCGACTCGCTGTCCGTGGACGAGACGGGCCGGGCCAGTGCCGTCTCCGTGCGGGGCAGCCTGTACTGGCTCACGCACCGGGACGGCCCCGCCCGCACGATCCACGACTCCCCGGGGGTGCGGGTCCGGCTGCCGGAGATGCTCGGCAGCAGCGGCCGGATCGCGTACGTCACCGACGCGGACGGCGACGACGCCGTCGAGATCGCCCACCTCCCCCGGGCCAGCGGCGACCGCCGGCCCCGCCGGCTGGCCTCCGGACGCCTGGGCCGGGTTCACGAGATGATCTCGGACCCGCAGGGCGAGCGGCTGGCCATCGCCTCGAACGACGGCCGTCTCCTGCTGCTCGACACGGCGGAGGAGGAAGACGCGGAGGCGACGGTGGCGCTCCTGGACGAGACCGCCGGACAGGTGGACGCCCAGCCGCCCCGCACCTCCCCGGAGTGCGAGGTCACCGAGCTCATCCGCTCCACCAACGGCCCGGTCCGGGATCTGGCGTTCTCCCCCGACGGCGCCTGGCTGACCTGGTCGCACCCGGGCGTCGGCCGGTCGCTCCGGCAGATCAAGCTGGCCAGGATCACCGGGCCCGACGCCCCGGTGACCGTGGACGTGACCAACGGCCGCTTCGAGGACGAGAACCCCGTCTTCACCGGGGACGGCCGCTACCTCGCCTTCCTCTCCTGGCGCGGCTTCGACCCGGTGTACGACGTCCACACCGGTGACCTCTCCTTCCCGCTCGGCTGCCGTCCGTACCTGGTCCCGCTCTCCTCCGCGACCCCGTCCCCCTTCGCCCTGCTGCCGGACGGCCGTCCGGCAGCAGGCGGGCTCGACCCGGTGGACGTCGCCGAGGGCGCGCCCCCCGAGGGCACCACGGTGACCGTGGAGTTCGAGGGCCTGGAGAGCCGCGTGACACCCTTCCCGGTCTCCGCGTCGAAGTACTCGGCGCTGCACCCGGTCAGCGGCGGCGGGCTGGTCTGGCTGCGCTGGCCGATCTCCGGCGCCCTGGGCGAGACGTTCGCCAACCCCGCGGACATGTCGGGCCGGCCCACCCTGGAGCACTTCACCATCACCAAGGCCCGCAAGACCGAACTCGTAGGCCACCTCGACTGGTTCGCGGTCAGCGGCGACGGATCGCGGCTGGTCGTCATGGACGACGGCGAACTGCGGGCCGTCCCGTCCGGCGAGCCCGGTGACAGCGACTCGACGGTCTTCCTCGACCTGCGCCGCATCCTGCACGACGTCGACCCGGCGGCCGAGTGGCGGCAGGCGTACGGGGAGGCGGGACGCATCATCCGCTCCTACTTCTGGGAGCCGGACATGTGCGGCATCGACTGGGACGGCGTCCTGGACCAGTACCGGCCGCTCGTCGAACGGGTCGCCACACCCGACGAGTTCGCCGACCTCCTGCGCGAGGTCCTGGGCGAACTGGGCACCTCCCACGCCTACGTCTCCCCCGCCCGCCGCAACGAGGGGCCCCCGCACTACCAGCGGGCGATCGGCCTGCTGGGCGCCAACCTCGTGTGCCGGGACGGCGACTGGACGGTACGGCGCATCCTGCCGGGCGACTCCTCGGACTCCAAGGCCCGTTCCCCGCTCGCCGGCACGGGCATCCGGGCGGGCTCGGTCCTCACCCATGTCGACGGCCGGCCGGTCGACCCGGTGGCGGGCCCCTACCCGCTGCTCGCGGCAGCCGGCGGCACCACGGTCGAGCTCACCTTCCGTCCCCCCGGGGGCGAGTGCGGAGGCCGCTCCCGCCGCATCGCGGTCGTCCCCCTGGTCGACGAACGCCCTCTGCGCTACCAGGACTGGGTGGCCAAACGCCGCGAAGTCGTACGGGAGCTGAGCGACGGCAGGTGCGGGTACCTGCACATCCCCGACATGGGCGGTTCCGGATGGGCGCAGTTCAACCGCGACCTGCGCCTGGAGGTGTCGCGCCCCGCACTGATCGTGGACGTACGCGGCAACGCCGGGGGCCACATCAGCGAGCTGGTCATCGAGAAGCTCACGCGCACGATCCTCGGCTGGGACCTGACCCGCAACGCCCAAGCGGTGTCGTACGCGTCCAACGCGCCCCGGGGCCCGGTGGTGGCCCTGGCCGACGAGGCCACGTCCTCCGACGGCGACATGATCACCGCCGCCTTCCGGCTGCTGAAGCTCGGCCCCGTGGTGGGCCAGCGCACCTGGGGCGGGGTGGTCGGCATGACCGGCCGCCACCGCCTCGGCGACGGCACGGTGATCACGGTGCCGATGAACGCGGCCTGGTTCGACACGTACGGCTGGTCCGTCGAGAACCACGGTGTGGAACCGGACCTGGAGGCCTTGCGCACCCCCCTGGACTGGGCGGAGGGCCGCCACGCGGTCCTGGACGACGCGGTCCGCCTCGCCCTGGACCTCCTCGCCGGCCACCCGGCGGCAACACCCCCCACCTACGCCACGGCCCCGACCCTGCGGAGGCCCCCACTCCCCCCGAGGTGAACACAGCGGGCCGGCCTCCCCCCTCCCGGCAACCCTTCCAGCCCGCCCGGCGCTCCAGAACCGGAACCCTTCCAGCCCGCCCGGCGCCCGACGGCAACCCGTCCAGCCCGTCCGATGCTCGAGGACCGGACACCCTCCACCCCGCCCACGCCCGACGGCAATCCGTCCCAGCCCGTCCGGCGCTTGAGGACCGGGGGCCGCACCGCCCCACCCCCACGCCCCATGCCCCACGCCCGACGGCAACCCGTCCTAGCCCGTCCGGCGCTTGAGGACCGGGGGCCGCACCGCCCCACCCCCACGCCCCATGCCCCACGCCCGACGGCAACTCTTGCCAGCCCGTCCGGCGCTTGAGGACCGGGGGCCGGGGGGCAGAGCCCCCGCTTCGGGAAGGGGCGGGTAGGGGAACAGGCCCCGCGCAGCGGCCCGACCCCACCCCGGCACCGCCCTCGGCCCGGCCCGCGCAACTTCCCCGCGGCCCCCGGCCCACCCCGCACAAGAAGGGGCGCACCCGGCAGAAGCCGGATGCGCCCCTCACGCAACGCAGACGCACCACCGCGTCGAACGCCGCCCCACCCCGCCGCGTCAGCGGTCGAAACGCTCACGCGTCCGGTCGGCCGCGTCCTGCGCGCTGTCCTGCATCCCGGACGCACGGCCCGAAGCCTTGTCGGCGGCCCGGTCGGCAGCGCCGGAGGAGGGGGACGAGGAGCGCTCCCGCGCCCCCTCCTGCTTGCCGCCCTGCTTCTTCTGCTTGGCCTGGTCGGCAAGCTGCTGCGCCTTGTCCTTGAACTGGTCTGCGAGGCCCATGCTGTTCACTCCTATGTGGGTGCGTGGGGGCGGCCCCCGTAAGGACCTCGCCCAGACTTACACATACGGACATGCGTCGCATTTCGATCAATGGTGCTGAGCCCGCGCCTCTCGGTCCGCCTTGCCGCCGGCCCCCACGAGCCCCTTGCTCACGCCGTCGAGCCGCGGCCCGAACCGCCTCATCTCCCGCTGTCCGACGGACCCGATCACCATCGGCAGGTATCCCCGTATCGACTGCATCCCGCGCAGCCACCACTGGGCGTACACATGCGTGGACCGCCGTTCGATCCCGGCCACGATGCGGTCCACCGCCGGTCCCAGCGGGTACGTACGGTTCGTCGGCCACGGCAGCCGCTGCCTCAACTCCCGCATGACGTCGTCCTCGTCGGCGCCGCGCACCATGTCGGTGTCGGTCCACGACAGATAGCCGACCCCGACCTTCACCCCCCGGTAACCGACCTCGGCCCGCAGGCTGTGCGCGAACGCCTCCACGCCCGACTTGGACGCGCAGTACGCGGTCATCATCGGCGCGGGGGTGATCGCGGCCAGCGACGCTATCTGGAGGAAGTAGCCGCGGCTCTCCATGAGGACGGGCAGGAACGCCCGGCCCGTGACCGCCCCACCGATGAGGTTCACCTCGATGACCCGCCGCCACGCCTCCGGATCGGAGTCCACGAGCGGGCCGCCCGTGGCGACACCGGCGTTGGCGACCACGGTGTCGATCTTCCCGAAGCGTTCCTTCACCTCGCGGGCGACCTCCGCCATGGCCACATGGTCGGTGACGTCCGCGAACCAGTGGCCGCTCTCCCCGTGCAGCCGCTCCGCGACCTTCTTCAGTTCGTCCGGTTCCAGTCCCACCAGTGCGAGCTTCGCACCCCGCGCGGAGAGCTTGCGCGCCAGCAATTCGCCGACACCGCGCGCCGCGCCCGTGACGACGACGACCTGTCCGTCCAGACTCCGCCTGCCGCTCATGCGACCTCCTCCTCGCTCACGGCCTGTGCCGCACCGTCCACAGTGACGTACAGGGCGACCAGTTCCCGTAGTTTCGCCGTGACCACCTCGGGCGCCTCGACCGGCGTCATGTGACCCATACCCACCAGCTCCGTGAGGCCGAGGCTCTGCGGCAGCGCCGCCTCTATGGCCCGCGCGTGCACGGGCGGCGTCAGCCGGTCCTCCGTGCCCGCGATCACCGCGGTAGGGAGCCGCAGCTCCTGTATGCCCGCCTCGACGTCGAGCTCGGCGAGCACGTGCCCCCAGGCAACGCGGGCCCTGCGGGGACACGCGTGCACGATCCTGGCACAGGCGTCGACCCGTTCCGGGGCGGAACCTCGTCCCATCGTCGCGTACTTGAGGACCGCCTTCGAGGCGCCCGTGACCGGCCCCAGCGGGGCCCGCGCGGCGAGGACCGCCCGGGTCAGCCGGGTTCGGAAGGCGCCGGCCCGTATCGGCAGCACCAGCGATTCGGCGGTCAGCCGGGAGCTCCCCGTGCTGCACAGCAGCACGGCCGCCCCGTGCTCGCGCACGGCGGCCCGCCCGGCGGCCGCCATCACCGTCATCCCGCCCATGGAGTGCCCGGCGAGCACGGCCTTGCGCCCGGGCTCGAGCGTGGCCCTGAGCACCGCCTCCAGGTCGTCGGCCAGCGCGTCCGTGCTGTATCCACCCGGGCCCGCCTCCGGCGAACGGCCATGCCCCCGCTGGTCGTAGACGACGACCCGGTGGTCGGCCGCCAGGTCCCGTATCTGGTCGGCCCAGAAGCGGGTGCTGCAGGTCCAGCCGTGTGCCAGCACCACGGCCGGGGCGTCCTCGGGTCCGTACAGCTCGACGTGGACGCGCGCGCCGTCGGCCGAGGTGACGGTCAGTTCCCGTACGGGGACGGGCGGGGCGTCCACCTGGCGCAGGTGCCGGCTCATCGTGCGGCCTCCTCGGTGAGAACCTGCGCCCGGCCGCAGGTGGCCGGGGGCCGGATCACCTCGTACTCCCCGAGGTCGACCGTCCGCGTGGCTCTGCGGAACTCGGCCGTCGTGCCGGGCCAGACGGTCGTGTTGCGCCCGGCGGCGTCCAGGTACCAGCTGGTGCAGCCGCCCGTGTTCCACACGGTCCGCTTCATCCGCTGCTGGACACGCCGGTTCCACACCCCGACGGCCGAGGTCCGCGCCCCGAGCGCGGCCCGTCCGCCCAGCACGTCCAACTGGCGCAGGTAGTCGGCCATGTAGTTCAGCTGCGACTCGATCATGAGGATCATGGAGGAGTTCCCGAGCCCCGTGTTGGGGCCGATGATGGTCATCCAGTTCGGGAAGCCGGCGGCCGTCGCTCCGCGCAGCGCCTGCATGCCGTCCTTCCAGGACTCGGCGAGCGTGACGCCCTCCGCGCCGACGACCCGCTCCGCGATCGGCATGTCCGTCACATGGAATCCGGTACCGAGGATGATCACGTCGGCCTCCGCCTCCGTGCCGTCCGCGGCGACCACCGTGGAGCCCCGCACCTCGGACAGACCGGAGGCGACCACGTCCACGTTCGGCTGTGCGAGCGCCGGGTAGTAGGCGCTGGAGAGCAGGATGCGCTTGCAGCCGATGCGGTACGAGGGGGTCAGCTTGGCCCGCAGCTCAGGGTCCTTGATCGCGCGCGCCATGTTCGCCTTGGCTATCGACTCGACGAGACCCAGCTGGTCGGGGTGCTTGGTGAAGGCGCCCACCTGCAGTTCACGGATGCCCCAGAGCAGTCCGCGGCGGGCCGTACCGGTGAACGGGAGCGCGCGGTGCAGCCATTTCTCGACGCCGCTGATGGCGCGGTCCATGCGGGGCATCACCCACGGCGGCGTCCGCTGGAACAACGTGAGCCTGGCCGCCCGGCGCTGCACCTCCGGCACGATCTGGATGGCGGAGGCGCCGGTACCGACGACGGCGACCCGCTTGCCGCGCAGGTCGTAGTCGTGGTCCCAGCGGGCGGAGTGGAAGACCTTGCCGGGGAAGTCGGCGAGCCCGGGGATGTCGGGCAGTTTCGGGTCGGAGAGCGGGCCGGTCGCGGACACGACGACATCGGCGACCACGGTCGTGCCGTTCGCGCACTCGATCACCCAGTGCAGTTCGTCGTTGTCCCAGCGCATGACGGTGACCTCGTGGTCGAGCCTGAGGTGCGGGCGCAGTCCGAAGGTGTCGGCCACGTTCTCCAGGTAGGCGCGGATGTGCTCCTGCCCGGAGAAGGTGCGGGGCCAGTCGGGGTTGGGGGCGAACGAGAACGAGTACAGGTGGGACGGCACGTCGCAGGCGCAGCCCGGATAGCTGTTGTCGCGCCAGGTGCCACCGACGGACCCGGCCCGCTCCAGGACCAGGAAGTCGGTGATCCCCTCGCGGCGCAGCCGGACCGCGGCGCCGAGGCCCCCGAATCCGGTTCCGATCACCGCCACTCGTACGTGCTCGTGCTGGGACATGCTGCCGCCTCCCCGCGGTACGTCACACGACTCTGCCAGCAATCACTGGCATGGTTGGGAGGGTAGAGCAGCTCCGTACTGATGGGTAGGGGGCCGGACAAAGAAAGTTACCGGCGGTACAACATAGGCTGCGGGTGTGGCTGACGGACGCGAGCACCGCGAATACCGCATGGAGGAGCTGGCCCGGGAGGCCGGGATAACCGTGCGCACCCTGCGCTTCTACCGCGAGCGCGGACTGATCCAGCCGCCCCGCCGCGAGGGCCGCATCGCCTGGTACGACGACCACCACCTGGCCCGGCTGCGCACCATCACGGGCCTGCTGGAGCGCGGGCACACCCTCAACGGTATCGCCGACCTCGCCACGACCTTCGACAGCGGCCGGGACGTCGCCGAGGTGCTGGGCCTGGGCGAACCGACCGAGGAGGTACCGGTCCGGCTGACCCCCGAGCAGCTCGCCGACTACTTCGGGGACCAGGCCACGGCGGAGAACCTCGCCGCCGCCCTGGACCTCGGCTACCTCGGCACCGACGGCGACGAGATCGTCCACATCAGCCGACGTCTGCTGGAGGTCTCGGCCGAACTCGTCCGGGAAGGGGTGCCGCTCTCCGCGGTGCTCTCCTCCGGCCGGCTGGTCCGCGAGCACGCCGACGCTTTGGCCGATCTCTTCGTCCGCACCCTGAGCGACCACACCGCGAGCGCGGCCGACGGCCACCTGCGGACGCTGGCGCACGCGGTGCTGGACGCGGAACTGTCCATGGCCCTGGACCGGCGGCTCCGCGCGCACGCACAGGTGCCCGAAGAGCACCCCGGGCAGGAACAGCACGCAGAGGGGGGCGGGTCCCAGGGGGACGGGCGTCGGGGGGACGGACCCCAAGGAGACGAGCCCCGGGGGAACGGACCCCAGGAGGACGGGACCCAAGGAGACGAGCCCCGGGGGAACGGACCCCAGGAGGACGG
>NZ_MDKB01000006.1:178561-299031 GCF_001715295.1 Streptomyces griseus
AGGACGGGACCCAAGGAGACGAGCCCCGGGGGAACGGACCCCAGGAGGACGGGACCCAAGGAGACGAGCCCCGGGGGAACGGACCCCAAGGAGACGGGCCCGGCCGCGAAAGGCACCGCCCGTAGAAGCCCGGCCCGCACCCCGCTCCCCGGTGGGCCCGACGGGAAACCCGGTCCGGCATGCCCCAGTCGGAGGCGGCGCCCTACCGCTCGTAGGTGACCGTCACGGGCGCGTGGTCGCTCCACCGCTCCCCGTGGGTGGCAGCCCGCTCCACCCAGCCCTTCACCGCACGGGCCGCCAGTCCCGCGGTCGCCACGTGGTAGTCGATCCGCCAGCCCGAGTCGTTGTCGAAGGCCCTCCCGCGGTAGGACCACCAGGAGTACGGGCCCTCCTGGTCCGGGTGGAGCGCGCGGACCACGTCCACGTAGGCCGCCTCGTCGAACACCCGGGTGAGCCACTGCCGCTCCTCGGGGAGGAAGCCGGAACTCCTCCTGTTGGCCTTCCAGTTCTTGAGGTCGGCCTCGGCGTGGGCGATGTTCCAGTCACCGCACACCACCACCTCCCGCCCCTCGGCGGCGGCCCGCACCTTCAGACCCACCAGATAGGGGAGGAAGGCCGCCATGAAGCGCTCCTTCTCCTCCTGCCGCTCCGTGCCGACCTCACCGGAAGGCAGGTACAGGCTGGCGACCGTCACCCCGGGGAGGTCGACCTCGGCGTAACGCCCGCTCGTGTCGAACTCCTCGCTCCCGACGACGCCGAATCCACCGAACCCGATCTGCACGCGCTCCGGCGCGTGCCGCGTGTAGACGGACACCCCCGCACGCCCCTTGGCCGAGGCCGGGGCGTGCACGGCGTGCCAGCCCTCGGGGTCCCGCACCTGCTCGGGGAGCTGATGCGGTTCGGCGCGGACCTCCTGGAGGCAGACGACATCCGCGTCGGTCTGCGCCAGCCACTCGACGAAGCCCTTCTTCGCGGCGGCACGGAGCCCATTCACGTTTACGGTGGTAACGGTCAGCATGCGGGCACAGTACCTACACCCACCCACTGCATACCTGTACTATGTCACGCATGCTTATTCAACCTCGGCCGTTCGACCACCCCGATGCCGTGAAACTCAACGACCAGGTGCAGCTCGAATACGCCGAGCGTTACGGGGACGAGGGCGATGTCACACCCCTCGACGCCACCATGTTCGACCCGCCTCGCGGACTGTATCTGCTCGCCTACGACGAGCAGGGCAGGCCCCTGGCCACCGGCGGCTGGCGCAGCCAGGAGCAGAACGCCGAGGGCTACTCCGACGGCGACGCCGAGATAAAGCGCATGTTCGTGATCCCCGAGGGCCGTGGGCGGGGTCTGGCCCGCCGCATCCTCGCCGCCCTGGAGGCCGACGCCCGGGCGGCCGGCCGCACCCGCATGGTCCTGGAGACGGGCGACCGGCAGCCCGAGGCCATCGCGCTGTACACCTCCAGCGGCTACACGGTCTGCTCCAAGTTCGGCCACTACCGCGAGTACGAGAGCAGCATCTGCATGGCCAAGCGGCTGTAGGGCCGGCGCCCGACCCTACGGAACCCGCGCCACCCCCACGTAGAACCCGCTCCGCTCGTACACCGGCGCAGGCTCTTCCCGGTACCACTCGGGTGCCGTCACCAGCCCGGGGCTGACGAGCTCCAGGCCCTCGAAGAACGGCTCGACCTCCGCGCGCGTACGCATGCGGAGCCCTATGCGGCCGTCCTTGTAAGCGGACTCCGTCTCCTGCTTCAGCTCGGGGTGCTGATCGGCGGTCCCGTGCGACAGCACGAGATAGCTGCCCGAGGGCAGCGCGTCGACCAGGGCGCGGGTGATGCCGTACGGGTCCTGCTCGTCGGGCAGGAAATGCATGAGCGCGATGAGGGACAGCGCGACGGGCCGCGCGAAGTCCAGCAGCTCCGCCGCGCGTTCGAGAATCATCTCCGGCTGCCGCACATCCGCGTGGATGTAGTCGGTCGCCCCCTCGGGACGGCTCACCAGCAGCGCTTCCGCGTGGCGCAGCACGATCGGATCGTTGTCCGCGTAGACGACCCGGGCCTGCGGCAGGACGCCCTGTACGACCTGATGGAGATTCGGCGACGTGGGGATGCCCGTTCCGATGTCGAGGAACTGATCCACGCCCTGACGGGCCAGCCAGGCGGACGCCCGATGCATGAACGCCCGGTTGCGCGCCGCGTTGGCCCGCGCCTCGGCGGGCAGTCTCTCCGCGACCTCCTGGTCGACCGGGTAGTTGTCCTTGCCGCCGAGCAGCCAGTCGTACACGCGCGCCGGATGGGGCTTGCTGGTGTCGATACGGACGCTGGGTATACCGGCTGTCACAGGGCCCTCCATACGAAGCCACGAGCAGGCGACCCGGCACCGACCTGCGCACGCCTCAACGGCGTTCACCGGAAGGGCGGGTGAGCGAGGACGGCCCAGATTACCGGGTGCTCACCCTGGTCCGTACCACACCGGGGCCGACGCGGACGTCGGCCGAGCGAAACGACGAGATCCCGCCCGATCTTGCGATCGGACGGGATCTCGTGTGTGCGGTGGACCTGTGGGGATTTGAACCCCAGACCCCCTCGATGCGAACGAGGTGCGCTACCAGACTGCGCCACAGGCCCTTGCAACGAGTGAAACTCTAGCATCCTCATCGGGGTGCTCGGAAATCCGTACCCCGCAGGTCAGCCGAGCCGACCCCGCCGACGTGTCACTCGTTGGCCGCGCGCGGCCGGTCCTCTTCGTCGTACTGGTCGAAGAGCGGAGTGCGGCCGCGTTCGCGGGTGCGCCGGGGCTGGTTGACGCGCCGGCGTGGCGCCGGTTCCGCTTCGGGGGCCGTGGGGTGCGAGGTGCCCGTCTGGGTGGGCTCGGCCGTGCTGGAGCGGGCCGCGCTCCAGGTCTCCGGGTCGCCGACCTCCACCCCGCCCGTGGCGCGCGGGGCGACGGGTGCGGTGACGTAGGTCGGCAGCGGGACCGGGACCGGCTCCCAGCTGTCGCCCTGGGCCGGGCCGCGCTCGCGCTGCTGGTCGACCCACTCGGCGTGGTCCGTCTGCTCGACCAGGGCGCGGCGGCCGGCCTCCTGCGGGGAGACCGTGGGAGTGGGGGCCGGTGCTTCGGGCTCCTCGTCGGGCTCGGCGGGAGCCGTCGCGGTGGGCTGGTGCCTGCGCGGGCGGTTCTCGCGGAGCCGCTGCGCGGCGTCCTCGGCCCGGCGCCGGTCCATGGTGAACACGAAGCGACGCCGCTCCTGCGAGCGCAGGTGGACGATGTACGCGCTCAGCAGCACGGCCGGCACGGCGGGCGCCCACAGGAAACGCAGACCGCCGACCGCCGCGACGACGGCGCCCAGCGTGAAGGCCAGGAAGAGGACGGTGGTCGTGCGCCGTCGACGCGCCAGGACCTGGGAGCGCCGGGCGCGGCGCTCGCGCTCCGCCTCCCCGCCGGGCACCCGCGACCGCCGGACGGGCGCGGGTCGCTCGGGCTGCGTCGGCGGACGCTCCTGGGCCGGGTCGCGCAACCGGGCTTCCGTATGCGCCGGAGGCGCGGCGAAGGCCCGGACGTCCACGGAGTCCAATCGGTCCGTGACGGCTTCCGGGTCCACGTCGGCGGACGCCTCCTCGGCACCGCGCTCCTGCAACTCCCTGGCGTATCGGCGCTCCATGGCCGCCCGTCCGGACAGCAGCCGGATGGCGGTACTGAAGCGTTCCGTCGGACGGGCCTCATTGAGCTCGTCCTGCCTGCGGAGCCACATCGGCACCAGGTAGGCGGCCCAAGCCCCGACGATGACTGCGTAGATGAGGCCGCTGCTGCTCACGCTCACACCGTAGAGGGGTTTGCACGGCAGCATCCGCCAATTGGCCCGGTGTGTCGCACGATCCAGCTGATATCACGGACTTTTTTTGTGCTTGATCGGATCAGCACGTGACACGAGTGAGTGGTTCAACGGTCGGAGAGCGATCAAATTCGAACACCTATGTCATTTCACCGGATGCCGGGGGTGCACCCGGCCGCACCCTGCGCCAACGCCGCAGAAGTCCGTCCGGCACTTCCTCGGCGGTGAGGGCGTAGATCAGATGGTCGCGCCACGCGCCGTCGATGTGCAGATAGCGCGGGCGGAGTCCTTCCTCACGGAATCCGAGTTTCTCCACGACCCTCCGGCTCGGGCCGTTCTCGGGCCGGATGCACACCTCGATCCGGTGCAGCCCTACCGTACGGAAACAGTGGTCGACGGCGAGCGCCACCGCCGTGGGAACGACCCCGCGGCCTGCCACGCCGCGGTCGACCCAGTACCCGATATGGCCGGAGCACATCGAACCCCAGGTGATCCCGGCGACCGTCAACTGTCCGACGAGACGCCCCTCGTACTCGATGGCGAAGGGCAGCATCCGGCCCGCGTTCGCCTCGGCGCGCAGGTGCCTGACCATCTGACGGTAGGTGGGACGCTGGACCGGCGGACCGCCGGGCGCGGGTGGCGGGACGGTCGCCTCCCAGGGGCGGAGCCAGTCGCGGTTGCGCCGGTTGACCTCACGCCAGGCGCGCTGGTCCCGCAGCTTTATCGGGCGGAGGGTGACTTCGCCGTCCGTCAGGATCACCGGCCAGGTCGGGACGTTCAGCTCGGGCTCCCGGGTCGGGGGTGGTCGCCGCCGCGGAGCTGGTCGACGGCGTGCACCAGGAGCCTGCTCAGGACCGCCAGACCGTCGCGTACGCCGCCGGTGGACCCGGGCAGGTTCACGAGGAGGGTGCGGTCCGCGACACCCGCGAGGCCACGGGAGAGCGCCGCGGTGGGCACCTTGTCCCGGCCCTCGGCGCGGATCGCCTCGGCGATGCCCGGAATCTCCCGGTCCAGGACGCGGCGCGTGGCCTCCGGGGTGCGGTCGGTGGGTGAGATGCCCGTACCGCCGGTGGTGACGATCACGTCGTACCCGGCGGCCACGCCCGCCCGCAGCGCCGCCTGCACGGGGTCTCCGTCGGGCACGACCTGGGGACCGTCGACCGCGAACCCGAGGCCGGTGAGCGCCTCGGCGATGACCGGACCACCCCGGTCCGCGTAGACGCCGGCCGACGCGCGGTTCGAGGCGGTCACGACGAGGGCGCGGTATCCGCCCGGCGCCGGTGTACTGCCGGGCGCGCTCATGCCTCCGCCCCCTCCGGCGCCGGGCGCCGGTAGTCCCCGGAGGCGCCGCCGGACTTCGCCTCGACCCGGACGTCCGTGATGACGGCACCCTTGTCGACGGCCTTGACCATGTCGATCACCGTCAGGGCGGCGACCGAGACAGCGGTCAGGGCCTCCATCTCGACCCCGGTACGGTCCGTGGTCTTCACGGTGGCCAGGATCTCCACCGCGTCGTCGGCGACGCTCAGGTCGACCTTCACTCCCGACACGGCGAGCGGATGGCAGAGCGGGATCAGCTCCGGGGTCCGCTTGGCCCCCATGATCCCGGCGATCCGCGCGGTGGCCAGGGCGTCGCCCTTGGGGACGCCCTCGCCCCTGAGGAGCTCGACGACACGCGGCGACACCAGGACCCGGCCGCTCGCCCGGGCGACGCGTGCCGTCACGTCCTTGTCCGACACGTCGACCATGCGGGCCGCGCCCGCCTCGTCGATGTGCGTCAGTCTGTTCTGCGTACTCAACTCACTCCGCCTAGCGGTAGGGCGCCGATGCCCGCTCGGCCCGCACACGGGGTGGGCCGGGGGTCCGGGGGCCTCCCCCGGTAAGGCACAGCGCCAGATACCGTACCGCCACGGGGCGCAAGTCAGCGGAGGAGGATCACCTCGGTCTCCGTGCCGGGCTCGGCGGAGGTGACGTCCTCGGGCAGCACGATCAGCGCGTCCGCCTGCGCGAGAGCGGCGATCAGATGCGAGCCGGCGCCGCCCACCGGGGTGACGACGCCCGCCGCCGCGTCGTACGTGCCCCGCAGGAACTGCCGCTTGCCGGCCGGTGACGTCAGCGCCTTGCCGGCGCTCAGCTTCGCCCGGACCGTCGGCCGGTGGACATCCGGGAGACCCATCAGGGCCCGGATGGCCGGCCGTACGAAGAGTTCGAAGGAGACGTACGAGGAGACCGGATTGCCCGGCAGGGCCAGCAGCGGTGTGTGGTCCGGGCCGATCGACCCGAAGCCCTGCGGCTTGCCCGGCTGCATGGCGAGCTTCCGGAACTCGATGCCGCTGCCCGGCTCGGCCGCGTCGTCGGCGTAGGACAGTGCCTCCTTGACCACGTCGTACGCGCCGACGCTCACGCCCCCGGTCGTGACGACGATGTCGGCGCGGATCAGCTGGTCCTCGATCGTGGCGCGCAGCGTGGCCGCGTCGTCGGCCACGGCCGGGACCCGGTAGGCGATGGCCCCGGCGTCCCGGGCGGCGGCCGTCAGCGCGAAGCTGTTGGAGTCGTAGATCCGGCCGCCGGTCAGCTCCTCGCCGGGCTGCGCCAGCTCGCTGCCGGTCGAGACCACGACGACCCGCGGACGGGGCCGCACCTTCACCGTGGAGCGCCCGATGGCGGCGAGCAGGCCGATCTGCGCCGGTCCGACGACCGCGCCCGCGCGGAGCGCGAGGTCCCCGGGCCGGACGTCGCTGCCCCGCGCCCGGACATGGGCGCGGGCCTCGACGGAACGGTGGACGCGCACCTCACCGCCCGCGCCTTCCGGCGCTTCGCTGTGGGCCCGCATCGCGGCCGCCGGACCGCCGCCCGTACCGCCGTCCGTCCACTCCACCGGGACGATCGCCTCGGCACCTGCGGGCAGCGGCGCACCGGTCATGATGCGGGCCGCCTCGCCCGGGCCGACGGACCGGCCGCCGGCCAGTCCTCCGTCGCCCGCCGCCACGTCTCCGACGACGGTGAGGACGGCGGGGAACTCCTCGTCGGCGCCCTCGAGATCGGAGACCCGGACGGCGTATCCGTCCATCGAGCTGTTGTCGAACGGCGGCAGGGCGATCTCCGCCACGATGTCCTCGACGAGGACGCAGCCCTGGGCCTCGGACAGTTGCAGCTCGATCGGCTCGAGTGGCCTCACCGCCGCGAGGATGTCGTCCAGGTGCTCGTCAACCGACCAGATCGTGCCGCTCAAGCTGTTACAACTCCTCGTTGACGTACCTGCGCAGCCAGGTACGGAAGTCCGGTCCCAGGTCCTCACGTTCGCACGCGAGTCTGACAATGGCGCGCAGATAGTCGCCGCGGTCCCCGGTGTCGTAGCGGCGGCCCTTGAAGACGACACCGTGCACGGGGCCGCCGATCTCCTCGTCCTCGGCCAGCAGTTGCAGCGCGTCGGTGAGCTGGATCTCGCCGCCCCGGCCGGGCTCGGTCCGGCGCAGTATGCCGAAGATCGCGGGATCCAGGACGTAGCGGCCGATGATGGCCAGGTTGCTGGGCGCCTCGGCCGGGTCGGGCTTCTCCACCAGCCCCGTGACCCGTACGACGTCGCCGTCCGTCGTGGCGTCGGTGGCCGCGCAGCCGTAGAGGTGGATCTGCGACGGGTCGACCTCCATGAGCGCGACGACGCTGCCGCCCTCGCGCTCCTGGACGTCGACCATCCGGGCGAGCAGCGGGTCGCGCGGGTCGATCAGGTCGTCACCGAGGAGGACGGCGAAGGGCTGGTCCCCCACGTGGGGTGCCGCGCAGAGGACGGCGTGCCCCAGGCCGCGCGGGTCGCCCTGGCGGACGTAGTGCATGGTGGCCAGGTCGCTCGACTCCTGCACCCTGGAGAGCCGCTCGTCGTCCCCCTTGCGGGTCAGGGCCGACTCCAGCTCGTAGTTCCGGTCGAAGTGGTCCTCCAGGGGACGCTTGTTGCGCCCGGTGATCATCAGCACGTCGGACAGGCCTGCTGTGACCGCCTCTTCGACGACATACTGGATGGCGGGCTTGTCGACGACAGGCAGCATCTCCTTGGGAGTGGCCTTGGTCGCCGGCAGGAACCGGGTGCCAAGACCCGCAGCTGGGATGACAGCTTTGCTGATCCTGGGGCGCGACTGAGTCATGCGCGAACTCTAACCGGTCAGCATGGGCGGAAGATGAGCGTCCGGTTAACTTCGTCCTCATATGAGCCACCGCACGAGGTAGGTGAGAACCCGTTGAACGATGACATGTCCCGAAAGGCACTTCTGCGGCGCGAACTGCTGGCCGGTCGACGCCTCCTGACCTCCCGGGACGTCACGGACGCCGCGGAACTCCTCGCCGCCTCCGCGACGGCCCTCCCCGAGCTGGCCGCCGCCCGGACGGTGGCCGCGTACGTCTCCGTGGGGCGTGAGCCGGGAACGCACGCACTCCTGGACGCCCTGCACACCCGGGGCGTCCGGGTGCTGCTTCCGGTACTGCTGGCGGACAACGACCTGGACTGGGCCGCGTACCGGGGAGCGGGCCACCTCATACCCGCGGGGCGGGGCCTGCTGGAGCCGGACGGCGCCCGGCTGGGGCCGGACGCGGTCCTCGCGGCGGACGTGGTCCTGCTGCCCGGACTCTCCGTGGACCGGCGCGGTATGCGGCTCGGCCGCGGCGGGGGCAGCTACGACCGGGTGCTGGCCAGACTGGCGGCGGCCGGCGCCCGTCCGGCCCTGGTCGTCCTGCTGTACGACGACGAGGTGGTCGCGCGGGTTCCCGAGGAACCGCACGACCACCCCGTGGATGCCGTGATCACGCCGGTCCGGGTGGTGCGCTTCACGCGCTGACGCCGGACTCCGGCCTGTCGGGCGTCAGGACGGTTTCTTCAGCGTCAGGGTGTCGACCGTGGACCGCCGCACCGCCTCGGTCCCGAAGGACCAGTCGAGGAGCTCACCGTCGACCCACTTGTCGGTCTGATCCGTGTAGTGCGCGCTGAAGGCGTGCCCGGAGGCCCCGGTGAGGTTGATCCAGCGGGACTTGTCCCAGTCCCCCACGTTGACGACCATCCGCATCGACGGGACCCAGATGACGTCGTAGCCGCCCGCCGCGTTCCAGCCGGTCGCGTTGACCGCGGCCTCGCCGCCGCCGAGGTGCCAGGGGCCCCGGTTGAGGGCCCGCTGCAGGAGGTCGGGGCCCTCGGTGCCGAGGGTCTGGTTGCGCAGGGTCAGCTGGTGCAGCCGCCCCCAGCTCCAGGTGCTGATGTCCTTGCCGAGCTCGGCGGTGAGCTCCCAGCGGGCGTCCTCCATGGCGCGGCCGAAGAGTTCGTCACGGCTGTCGATCGACTCCTCACGCCCCTTGGCCGGAACCTTCCACCACTCGTTGTCCGTGTCGTCGAGGATGCTGTCGACCACCTCGTACCAGCGGTCGCCACCGTCCGGCTGGGCCGTGTCGGGGTCGCGCTGGCCGCACTCCCGTACGAGCTTGTGCTGCTCGTCCACCGGACCGGTGCCGGCGGCGCGCCGCACGTACAGGCAGTCGCCCTTGGCGCGCATCTCCTTGGGCAGCTTGTTGCCGAAGGCGAGCTTGAGGATGTTGCGCCAGACGCCGTTGAAGTACGCGGCCGCGGCCGAGTCGGGCTCCTGGGTGTAGTCCCAGCCCTCCAGCAGCTTCTGCGCCTCACGGACGCTCTTGTCGGAGATCCCGATCTTCAGCAGCTTGGGCACCAGTTCGGCGGCGATCGCGCTGTGGTTGTCCATCTGCAGCTGCTGCATGTCGTCGGTCGAGACCTTGCCGCCGCCCTTGATCTTCGACTCGATGAGGTCGTTGATCCGCTGGCTGCGGGTGCCGTAGCCCCAGTCCTTGGTCAACAGCGGGCCGTAGTTCTTCTCGTCGATGACGGCCTGGTTGGCGGTGACGATGTAGCCGCGCTCCGGGTCGTACTCGTACGGCAGCTTGTCGAACGGGACCGGGTCCTTCTTCCACCCGTAGTCGGAGGTCCAGCCGGGACTCGGCAGGGTTCCGTCGCCCTTGAGACGGACCGGGATCTTCCCCGGGGCCTGGTAGCCGATGTGGCCCTCGGTGTCCGCGTAGACGAGGTTCTGGGAGGGCACCTCGAAGTGCTCGGCCGCCGCCCGGAAGGACGTGAAGTCCTTGGCCCGGTTGAGCTCGAAGACCGCGTCCATCGACTTGCCGGGCTCCAGTGCGGTCCACTTCAGCGCGACCGCGTAGCCGTCCGCGCGGTCGGGTGCCGAGTTGGTGACGGGGGCCTTCTTGCCCACCTTCTCCAGTTCGTCGCTGCGGTCGGAGACCAGCGGACCGTTGTTGGTCTCGCGCACGGTGATCTTGCGGCTCCCGCCACCCGCGATCTTGATGGTCTCCTCGCGGGTGACGAAGGGCTCGGTCTTGCCGTCGTACTGGTAGCCGTCGGCCGAGACCTTCTCCAGGAAGAGGTCAGTGACGTCGGCGCCGAGGTTGGTGAAGCCCCAGGCGATGTCCTGGTTGTGACCGATGATCACACCGGGCATCCCGGAGAACGTGTAACCGGCCGTGTCGTACCGGCAGGTGTCCGAGAGCTGACGGCAGTGCAGCCCCATCTGGTACCAGAGCGAGGGCAACTGCGGTGCCAGGTGCGGGTCGTTGGCGAGCAGCGGCTTGCCCGTGGTCGTGTAGTCGCCGGAGACGACCCAGGAGTTCGAGCCGATGCCGTTGCCGTTGGGGCCCAGCAGTGCGGGGATCTCGTCGAGGGTGTCGGAGAGCGCGGAGAGCTGTGTGGTCACGCCCTCGGTCGCCCCCTGGACGGTTCCGGATCCGATGCCGTCCGAGGGCTCGGCGTCCTGGGCGAACTTCCCGGTCGCGGCGTCGACCGCGCCCTTCTCGACGATCGGCTTGTTCTTCTTGTACGGGTAGGCCGGGTACAGGTCCTCGATCTGCTTCTCGTCGAGCCTGCTGGTCATGAGCGAGCGGTCGATCTCGTCCTGCATGTTGCCGCGCAGGTCCCAGGCCATCGCCTTGAGCCAGGCGACCGAGTCGACCGGGGTCCACTCGGCGGGCTTGTAGTCGTTGGTCAGGCCGAGTGCCGCGTACTCGACGGAGATGTCCTTGCCGTCCTTGCCGTCCAGGTACGCGTTCACCCCCTCCGCGTAAGCCTGGAGGTTCTTCCTGGTGTCCTCGTCCAGGACCTCGTCGTACTCCTTCTGCGCGACCTGACGCCAGCCCAGCGTCCGCAGGAAGGCGTCGGTCGCCACCTGATCGGAGCCGAACATCTCGGAGAGGCGGCCCGACGTCATGTGACGGCGGACGTCCATCTCCCAGAAGCGGTCCTGGGCCTGGACGAAGCCCTGGGCCCGGAAGAGGTCGCTGTCGGAGTCGGCGTAGATCTGCGGGATCCCGTAGGCGTCACGTGCGACGTCAACGTTGCCGGTGAGGCCCTTGACCTCGATCGAGCCGGTGGTCTGCGGATACGAGGCCCGCACCGTGGATACGGACCAGAACGCGCCGTACCCGATACCCGCGACGAGCGCCAGCACCAGGACGATCACGAGCAGGCGGGCACGTCGCCCCTTCTTCCTGCCGGACTTCTTCGCATCGGAAGAACCGGAAGGGGCGGTTGTATTGGCGGGCATCGCTGTCCTTCGAGGGGCAGGGTGGTCCTGGGAGTGCAGGAGCAACCATAGGCGCCCCGCCGAAGCCACTCGGACGCGGTACGGAGATGCCTCCATTTGCGCAGCACTCGCATGAACACTCGAAGCGTCAAGAAAACGTTAAAGATTAGGTAAGGTAACGAAGTACTGGCCGCCGGAGGCCGATCCGGAAGGCGTACGCAGGGAAGGAACGGACCCTGACTGTCCACGCGCTCAACGAACTTCTGCTCGTCTGCTCACTCGTCCTGCTGGTGGCCGTGGCGGCCGTCCGCATCTCGTCCCGCAGCGGGCTCCCCAGCCTGCTCCTGTACCTCGGCATCGGTATCGCCATGGGGCAGGACGGCTTCTTCGACGTCAAGTTCGACAACGCCGAGCTGACCCAGGTGATCGGCTACGCCGCCCTGGTCGTCATCCTCGCCGAGGGCGGCCTGGGCACGAAGTGGAAAGAGGTCCGGCCCGCCCTCCCTGCGGCGGCCGTCCTCTCGACCGTCGGCGTGGGTGTCAGCGTGGGCGTCACCGCGAGCGCGGCGCACTATCTCGTCGGCCTCGATTGGCGGCAGGCCCTGATCATCGGCGCCGTCGTCTCGTCCACCGACGCGGCAGCCGTCTTCTCCGTCCTGCGCAAGGTCCCTCTCCCGTCCCGGATCACGGGCGTGCTGGAGGCGGAGTCCGGGTTCAACGACGCCCCCGTGGTCATCCTGGTGGTCGCGTTCTCCACGGTCGGCCCCGTGGAGCACTGGTACGTGCTCATCGGCGAGATAGCCCTGGAGCTGGCCATCGGCACGGCCATCGGTCTCGCCGTGGGCTGGCTCGGATCCTTCGGGCTGCGCCATGTGGCACTGCCCGCGTCCGGGCTCTACCCGATCGCCGTCATGGCCATCGCCGTGTCCGCGTACGCGGCGGGCGCCATGGCCCACGGCAGCGGATTCCTCGCCGTCTACCTGGCCGCGATGATCCTCGGCAACTCCAAGCTGCCGCACTGGCCGGCCACCCGGGGCTTCGCGGACGGGCTCGGCTGGCTGGCCCAGATCGGCATGTTCGTCCTTCTCGGTCTGCTGGTCACCCCGCACGACCTGATCGACGACTTCTGGCCCGCCGTCGTGGTGGGCCTGGTGCTGACCGCCGTGGCACGGCCGCTGTCGGTCTTCCTCAGCCTGGTGCCCTTCCGGCTGCCCCGGCGCGAGAAGGCCCTCATGTCCTGGGCGGGGCTGCGCGGGGCCGTCCCCATCATCCTCGCGACCATTCCGATGGTGTCCGGGATCGACGGCAGCACCCGGGTCTTCAACATCGTCTTCGTGCTCGTCATCGTCTACACGCTGATCCAGGGGCCCACCCTGCCCTGGCTCGCCAAAGCCCTGAAGATCGCCGACGACCCCTCGGAGACCGCGGATCTGGGCATAGAGTCGGCACCCCTGGAGCGACTGCGCGGGCACCTGCTGTCCGTCGCGGTCCCCGGCAAGTCGAAGATGCACGGCGTGGAGGTCGGCGAGCTGCGGCTCCCGGCCGGGGCCGCCGTCACTCTGGTCGTCCGGGACGGCACGAGCTTCGTCCCCGCACCGTCCACCGTGCTGCGGCACGGGGACGAACTCCTGGTCGTCGCCACCGACCCGGTGCGCGACGCCGCCGAGGCGCGCCTGCGGGCGGTCGGCCGCGGAGGCAAGCTGGCCGGCTGGCTCGGAACCGGCGGGACCACCCGGCAGGAGGACGGCTCCCTGGATCTGCCGCACGTCGTGCAGCGGGCCAGGAGACTGGGAAAGAGCGGTGAGGGCCGCCGGGGCGGCGGTGCGGCGGCGGTGCGCTCGCCGGGCAGCGGCGTCCCGGTCGGCGGGGCGGGCGGGGCGGACAGGACTGCGGACGGGTCGGGCAGGGCCGCGGACGACACGAAGGCCCCTCACTGACCGCCGGTGAACCGGGGACGGACGGGGCCCTCGTGCACGACACCACAGGTACACAGGGCACCCGGCCTGTACCATGAAGGACTGCTACCCCCCCTGATCCACCCGATTCAATCTGATCGACCAACTCTGCCTGATGCAGAGCTGGCGCGACCGTATGGCGGTCGTGGCGTCCTTTCGCCTCTGGAGCGAGCGCCCGGCATCTACCGCAGTCCCGCGCGAAGAGGACAGCTCTCGGCAGTTCCCGCAGGCCCTCGCACCCCGGTGCCGGCCCCGGCAGGGAGCACGGCCACCAGGCGGCAGAAAGGCAAGGACCGTGGCGTCCACGGTCTCCGACCGCCCCGGTTACGGGCAGTTGCTGCGCACCCCGGGTGCGTGGACCTTCCTCCTCCCGGGCTTCGCCGCCCGGCAGCCCTTCGCGATGCTGACCATCAGCATCGTGCTCCTCGTGCAGCACACCACCGGCTCGTACGGCAGTGCGGGCGCCGTGGCCGCCGTCTCCGGCGTCTCGATGGCCCTGTTCGCCCCGCAGACCGGCAGGCTCGCCGACCGGTTCGGCCAGCGCGCGGTGCTGCTGCCGGGCGTCCTGGTGCACGCCGTCTCCGTCGTCACGCTGACGGCGCTCGCCCTGGCTCACGCGCCGCTGTGGGCGCTGTTCCTGGCGGCCGTGCCGACGGGGGCCTCCATCCCGCAGATAGGGCCGATGGTCCGCGCACGCTGGGCGGCCCGGCTCGGCGCCACCGAGGGGCGCCCGGCCTCCCCTCTGATGGCCACGGCCGCCGCCTTCGAGTCCGTGACGGACGAGTTCACCTTCGTCATCGGCCCCGTTCTCGCCACCGCGCTGTGCACCGGCGTGCACCCGGCGGCCGGACTGATCGCGGAGGCGGGGCTGACGCTCGCCGGCGGCGTCCTGTTCGCCGCCCGGCGCTCCACCGAACCCGCCGTCCGGGGCACGGTGGCCACCGCCGGGCCGCACCGTTCGGCGCTCTCCGTGCCGGGCGTCCGCGTCCTGGCGGTCACCTTCCTGGGCATCGGCGCCGTCTTCGGGGGCATGCAGGTCTCCCTGACCGCGTTCTCCGAAGAGGTCGGCCGCCCGGGCGTGAACGGCGTGCTGTACGGCGTCTTCGCGGCGGGCAACATGCTGGCCGGGATCGCCTGTGGCGCCATCGCCTGGAAGAGCAGCCCGCGCCGCCGGCTGATCGTCGGCTACGTGGCCCTGACCCTGACGGCGTCCGGGCTCTGGGCGGTCCACTCCGTACCGCTCCTGGCCGGACTCGGGCTACTGGTCGGCCTCTGCATCGCTCCCGCGCTGATCAGCGGCTACACACTGGTGGAGGCCCTGGTCCCGGCGTCCGCCCGGACCGAGGCCTTCACCTGGCTGACGGGCGCGGTGGCACTCGGCCAGGCGGTTGCCGTCACCGTGGCCGGACAGCTCGCGGACGCCCACGGGGCGAGCACCGGATTCCTGGTCCCCCTGGCCGGGACCGCGATGGCCCTGGCGACCCTTCTGACCCTGCGCTCACGGCTGGCACCGCGGTACCGGGGACGGACGGTGGCGCGTGGGATCGGTCACCGCGAGCCGGTCACAGTGGACTGACGGCTCGGAATACGTCAGTATGGAGCGTCGTTAGCACTCATTGAGTGAGAGTGCCAGGAGGAGCAAGTGCCGACCTATCAGTACCAGTGCACCGAGTGCGGCGAGGGCCTCGAGGCGGTGCAGAAGTTCACCGATGATGCCCTGACCGTGTGCCCGAACTGCGAGGGACGCCTCAAGAAGGTGTTCTCGGCGGTCGGCATCGTCTTCAAGGGTTCCGGTTTCTACCGGAACGACAGCCGCGGCTCGTCTTCGAGCAGTACGCCGTCGACCCCGAAGGCGTCCGGTTCGTCCACCACGCCGTCCTCGTCGGGGTCGGACTCGAAGCCTGCGGCTTCGGCTTCCACCTCGTCCACGACGTCTTCGTCGTCCTCGGCTTCGTCGACGAGCAGCACGTCGGCCGCCTGAGACCGCACACCTCACACGCTTCACCGGGACCCCGTCGATCCACTCGGCGGGGTCCCTGGCGTGCCGCCACCCGGTAGGCCCGACCGCTCGGACGGGGCCTGCCGGCCGGGGTGCCGCTCACCCGCCGGACGGTTTCCGTCGCCCGGTTAGTGTGACCGCATGGTGAACGCAGAAGCAGCTGCAGCGGAAATCGGTGTCATCGGTGGATCGGGCTTCTACTCCTTCCTGGAGGACGTGACCGAGATCCGGGTGGAGACCCCCTACGGGCCGCCGAGCGACTCCCTCTTCCTGGGCGAGCTCGCGGGGCGCCGGGTGGCCTTCCTCCCGCGTCACGGGCGCGGCCACCATCTGCCGCCCCACCGCATCAACTACCGGGCCAACCTCTGGGCCCTGCGTTCCGTGGGCGTTCGCCAGGTGCTGGGCCCGTGCGCCGTCGGCGGCCTGCGTCCGGAGTACGGACCGGGCACCCTGCTCGTACCGGACCAGTTGGTGGACCGCACGAAGGCCCGTGTCCAGACGTTCTACGACGGCGAGACACGGAGCGACGGAGTGCAGCCGAACGTCGTGCACCTCGGATTCGGCGACCCGTACTGCCCCGTGGGGCGCAAGGTCTCCCTCTCAGCGGCCCGCGGACGGGGTTGGGAGCCGGTGGACGGCGGAACGCTGGTCGTGGTCGAAGGGCCTCGCTTCTCGACCCGCGCGGAGTCACGCTGGCATGCGGCCATGGGATGGTCGGTGGTCGGGATGACAGGACATCCGGAAGCCGTGCTCGCCCGCGAACTGAGCCTGTGCTACACGACGCTGACCCTGGTGACGGACCTCGACGCGGGGGCCGAGGCGGGCGAGGGTGTCAATCACGGGGACGTCCTGAAGGTGTTCGCGGCCAATGTGGACCGGCTGCGGTCGGTGCTGTTCGACGCCGTGGCCGCGCTGCCCTCCGGGGAGGACCGCGACTGCGTGTGCGCCCACGGCCTGGACGGAATCGATACGGGGCTCGAGCTCCCTTAAGGCCCGGGGGGCCACGTCCGGGGGGAAGTCCGGGCCCCGTGGACACGCCACTGGAGTCGTGGGGGCGGCCGGGGCGGTCGGCCGGGTTGGTCGGGTTGGTCGGGTCCGCCGAGTTGGTCGGTCGCTCGGGGCGGCCGGGTCAGGTCGGCCGGTCAGGTCGGCCGGTCAGGTCGGCCGGTCAGGTCGGCCGGTCAGGTCGCATCGAGTCGTCCCGCGCGGGAGCCGACTCGGGCGGAGGCGACTCGGACGGGGCCAGCTCGCGCGGGGAAAACTCGCGCGAGGACGAGGGCAGCGGCGACTCGGCCGGGCGGCTCGCGCGATGACGTCTCGGGCAGGGGCAACTCCGGCAGGGGCGCCCCTTACGGGTGGCCGAGTTGTCCACAACGCGTCGGCCGTCCACAGGTCCCAGCGCGATCTCCTCCGCCGGGGCAGGGTGACGGAGTCCGTTGCGCACGCCCTCACGGTTGGTGGTGTTGGCCATGTTCCCGTCGGTGCCCGAAACACGTCCCGCGCCTCCCGCGCCCTGCGGGATCCCGTCCTTCGCCCCTCTGCGGGTGCGCGGTGGCGGTTCCGGACGGCTGCGCCGCATGCTGCGAGGACACCGCCGCGCGATGGCGGCCGGTTTCGCCGTGTCCTCGGCGGTGCTCGCCGTGTCGGGGCTCGGCGGTTCCGGCCCGGGCGGTGAGGTCCAGGCAGGGAGCGAGGGAAGAGCCGGCGTCCGGGGTGACGTACGGCCGGCCTCCAAGCAGGACGGGCGGCCCGTGCGGCTGGTGTCCGCGCCCGTGCGGATCGCCGACGCGGCCACGGTCGGGCTGCTGCGGCCGGGAGACCGGGTCGACGTGATCGCCGCGCACGAGGACGGGACCGGCACGAAGGCGCGGCTGGTGGCGAAGGACGTACGGGTCACGGACGTGCCGGGTGGTCCCGGTGGTCAGGACCGCCCGGGACCGGACCGGGCCGCAGCATTCGGCGGCTTGACGGACCCGGGGAGCGGCGCTCTGGTCGTCCTGGCCGTGGGGCGCGACACGGCGGCGGCACTGGCGGGCGCGGGTGCGTCGGGAAGGCTCGTCGTGGCGGTGTCCCGTGCCCGGTAGCCCGTACCGCGCCGACCGGTCCGGATCAGGTCAGATGTGGTGCGGCGGCTTCTCGTCGAGGAAGCGTGCCAGGTCGGCTGCGCCACCGCCGCCCGGAGCCCGCTCGCCCCACCCCTGGTCCGTATCGTCCGCGGACTGCCGGTCCAGCGGATCGTCGAAGACCAGAGCCGGCCTCGGCTCCCGCGGCTGCTGCTGCGGCTGCGGCGGCTTCGATTCTCGCGGTCCGGGGGCGGGGGCGGTACTCATACTTCCAGGGTACGGCGGCGGCCGCACGGGCAGGGCCGTGCTCCGGGCGCCGTCGGCCCAGCGGTACAGCGACCCCCGAGACCGCGGTGAGGCGGGCCGGGGTGACCGGTGCCGGAGCCAGGCGACGGCGCCGGCAGCCTCCCGGTCCCGGCACGGTCCGCTGTACGTTCGCCGGGAGACGGCACGCGCCACCCCCGGTCCGCCGGACCGCCCCACACCCGGAGGAACCCCATGTCCGAGGACGAGCCCCTTCCCGGGCCGCTGGACGCGTTGACGGACGTGGCCGGAATCCGCGTCGGCCATGCCCGCGTGCACGGGGAGGGGAGCCTGAGCGGAACCACCGTCGTCCTCTCACCCACCGGTGGCGCCGTGGCAGCCGTCGACGTCCGGGGTGGCGGGCCCGGTACCAGGGAGACGGACGCCCTCGATCCGCGCAATCTCGTGCAGCGGGTCGACGCGATCGTCCTCACCGGTGGCAGCGCGTACGGGCTGGACGCCGCTTCCGGTGTGATGGCCTGGCTGGAGGAGCGGGGCCGCGGCGTCGTGGTCGGCACCGGTCCCGGCCAGGTGGTGCCGGTGGTGCCGGCGGCCTGCCTCTTCGATCTCGGGCGGGGCGGTGACTGGCGGGCCCGCCCCGACTCCTCGACCGGCCGGGCCGCGGTCGAGGCCGCCGCCGCCACCGAGCCCGGCTCGCCGGTCGCCCAGGGCTCGGTGGGCGCGGGCACGGGCGCCGTCGCCGGGGAACTCAAGGGCGGAGTGGGCACGGCGAGCGTACGGCTGCGGTCCGGGACCACGGTCGCCGCACTGGCCGTCGTGAACGCGGCCGGCTCCGTCCTCGACCCGCGGACCGGGATCCTGTACGGCGAGTACGGGGCCGCCGAGCCGCCCCTCCGGCCCTCACCCGCGACGCACGAGGCGGCCCGCAGGCGCCTGACGGAGATCCGGCGGAGGCGCGGTGCGGGGCCCTTCAACACCACGATCGCCGTCGTCGCCACCGACGCCGCCCTCACGCGCGCCCAGGCGCAGAAGCTCGCGGGCACGGCGCACGACGGTCTGGCGCGCGCCGTCCGGCCGGTGCATCTACTGACCGACGGCGACACGGTCTTCACCCTGGCCACCGGCCGGCTGCCGTTGCCGCCCGAGCCCACCGCCGCGCTGAACGGCATTCTGGCCGCCGGAGCGGACGCGCTGGCCCGGGCCGTCGTGAAAGCCGTCAGGGCCGCCCGGGGGGTCGACGGCCCCGGCGGCACCTTTCCCTCGTACGGCGACCTCTACGGCACCCCGGACAAGGATCACGGCGGGGCGTCCTGAGGTCCCGGAACTTTTCACCCGGGCGGTTCGTTTTTCGCGAACCCCGGTCACGATGTCCGACCCAGGGACTACGTTATGCACGCATCGAGTAACGCGCGGCGACGGCCTGGAGACAGCACCTTGAGCGATCCGTACGAGACAACCGAGCAGCACCTCGAGCGACTCCTGCGATGCGCCCTCAACTCCTTCGATCTGTCCGACACCACCATGGAGCGGCTGGGGACGGCACTGACGCACAGCAGCTCGCTGCACTCCTCCCACCACAGCTCCGCGCTCCACCGCGAGACGTACCGGCACACCTTCCTGCTGGCCGACGGTTCCGCCCTGACCCTGTGGGAGTTGGTGCACGGCAGCGGCCGGGACGCCGACGCGCCCCGCCGCCACGAGCTGTACGACATCGAGGGCGATGCCCAGATCGCCGCGGCCCGGCTGGCCGGCGGCTTCCTGGAGACCCGGGCGCTCTCCGAGGACGCCTCTCAGGCGGACCTGGAGGTCCTCACGCTGCTGAGCGCCTTCCCCCCGGCCCCGGTGCCCCGCATGTACGCCCAGGACAAGTCCGCGGACCACGCCCGCCGGGTCCTGCGCCGGGCGGAGAACGGCGACCGGCCGGGTGCGGAGACGGCACGGCTGCTGAGAGCCGCCTTCGCCCACCACATCACCCAGGTCTTCGGGCGCCAGTGCCGTATCGACGGCCGGGACGCGGGATTCACGCTCTACGAGCACGCCTTCCTCCTCCTGGACGGCAGCGAGACGAGCCTGTGGGAGGTCGAGCACACGGCGACGCCCGACGGCCGCCACATGTGCGAGGTCTACGGCGACGAGCAGACCGCCCGCCGGGCCATGGAGAACCGCACCCGGATCTGCTGACCGTCCAGGCGCACACGAACCGTGCGGCCCGCCTCGTCCCGAGGTTCAGGGACGAGGCGGGCCGCACGGTGAGCAGGCCGAGCCGGGGGCGTGACGTCCGCGCGCGGCGCCCTTCAGCCCGCCGGCGACAGCTCCTTCGCGGTCTTCCCGGCCACGGCCGGAGCGGCGTCGTCCTCTCCGCCCTCCAGGTGCGTCCGGGGTCTGGCCGGCAGCGCGAACATGACGAGGAAGATCACCGCGAGTACCCCGGCCACCCACCACAACGACCGCTGGAACGCGTCCACGAACGCCGGACCGGCCGCTTCCGGCGGAAGGCTGTCGCCGACCGAACCGAAGAAGATGACCGACACGAGGCCGAGCCCCAGCGCCGTACCCATCTGCTGGACGGTGTTGATGAGCCCCGACGCCGACCCGGAGTGCTGCTTCGGCACCTCCGAGAGCACCGCGTCCGTCAGCGGGGCCACGATCAGCCCCATGCCCACGCCCATGACGACGAGCGGAGGAGTCATCTGCCACGGGGTGATGTCCAATCCGTGACGCCCGGCCTCCCCGATGTAGAGGAGCAGCCCGGTGATCATCAGCAGCGCGCCCGCCTGCAGTACCTTGCGGCCGAAACGGGGCACCAGCTTCTGTACGGAGACACCGGCGGCGCACGAGACCGCGACCGAGAACGGGATCCCCGTCGACCCGGCTCGCAAGGGGCTCCAGCCGAGTCCCATCTGCAGGTACAGCGTCCAGACCAGGAAGAAGATCCCTAGAGCGACCCCGAACGTCAACTGCACCGCGGTGCCCGCCGCGAAGCTCTTCACCCGGAACAGTGACAGTTCGATGAGCGGCGAGCCGTCCCGCTGTGCCTTGCGGCGCTCGAACACGACCAGAGCCGCGAACACCAGGAGACTGGCAGCCATCGACACGTGTCCCCACAGCGGCCAGCCCAGCTCGCGCCCCCGGGTCAGCGGGTAGAGCAGCATGAGGAGGCCGAGGGTCACCAGTGCCACTCCGGCGAGGTCCAGCCGCAGGGCCTTCGGCGCCTTGGACTCGCTGATGAACGCGCGCCCGAGGAGCAGCCCGGCGATGCCGACCGGCAGGTTGATCAGAAAGATCGGCCGCCACTCGAGACCGAAGAGGTTCCACTCGGTGAGCAGGGCGCCCAGCAGCGGCCCGGACACCGCGCCGAGCCCCACGATCGCGCCGAAGAGGCCGAAGACCTTGCCTCGCTCGTGCGCCGGGAAGGTCGCGTGCACGATCGACAGCACCTGCGGCACCATCAGCGCGGCCATGCCGCCCTGGAGGATGCGCGAGGCGACCAGCATCTCCGGGTTCACGGCGAAGCCGCAGAGGGCGGAGGCGATCGTGAAGCCGCCGATGCCGATCAGGAAGAGCCGCTTGCGACCGTAGATGTCACCGAGCCGGCCGCCTGTGATCAGACCGGCCGCGAAGGCCAACGCGTATCCGGCGGTGATCCACTGGATCGACGTGAACGAGGCTCCGGTGTCCCGCGTGATGCTCGGGATGGCGATGTTGACGATCGTGACGTCGACCAGGTCCATGAAGGCCGCGGTCATCACGATCGCGAGCGCGAACCAGCGGCGCCGGTCCGCCGGGCCCTGCGAGGCGGCCGTCCCTGGCGAAGGAGTGCGGTCGGCTGCCGAGGCCGGCGAAGGTGGGGAAGAAGTCATGCGGTGAAGCTAGAGGGGCAACAGGTCAGATATTGACCTGATGGACGGGCATCCTTGGGCCATGACCGATACCCCGGCACGGCTGCTGAATCTGCTGTCGCTCCTCCAGACACCGCGCGAGTGGCCGGGCAGCGAACTCGCCGAGCGGCTCGGCGTCACCCCGCGCACCATCCGCCGCGACATCGGCCGGCTCCGCGACCTGGGCTATCCGGTCGAGGCCACGCGCGGTTCGATCGGCGGCTACCGCCTGGTCGCGGGCAGCGCCATGCCGCCGCTCCTCCTGGACGACGAGGAGGCGGTGGCCATCGCCGTGGGACTGCGAGCCGGGGCCGGTCATGCCATCGAGGGTGTCGACGAGGCGTCCGTAAGGGCTCTGGCCAAGCTGGAACAGGTCCTTCCGGCCCGGCTGCGCCGCCGGGTCTCGACCCTCCAGAGAGCCACTGTGCCGCTCACCCGTGGGGACGGCTCGACCATCGATCCCCGTACGCTCACGGCGATCGCCTCGGCGGTCACCGGCCGGGAACGGCTCCGCTTCGCCTACCGCTCGGGGGACGGCACCGCCTCCAGACGGCAGACCGAGCCGTACCGGCTGGTGAGCACGGGGAGCCGCTGGTATCTCGTGGCGTACGACATGGACCGTGAGGACTGGCGCACGTTCCGGGTGGACCGGGTGAGCGAGCCCTTCGCCACGGGGTCCCGCTTCACCCCGCGTGACCTGCCGGCCGAGAGCGGGGACGCGGCGGAGTTCTTCGCCCGGTCGATGTCGCGCGCACAGCCCGAGTTCCACCTCGACGTGACGTTCCGGGCGCCCGCGGGCTTCGTGGCCGCACGGCTGCCCTCGATTCTCGGCACCGTGGAGCCCACCGGCGAGCAGAGCTGCCGGCTGCGCGCGGCCTCCTCCGACTCGCTGGAATGGGTGGCGCTGCGGCTGGCCCTCCTGGACTGCGAGTTCGAGGTACACGGCCCCGCCCGGTTGGTGGAGCACCTGCGCGACCTGGGCGCCCGCCTGACCCGTGCCGCTTCCTCCCCTTCCGGGCCTGCTGCCGCCCCGCCTGCCGCGACGGGGCCGCGCGGAAATGAATGAGCCCCGGCGCCGGGGGGGGGGTGGGCGCCGGGACTCAGCTCAGGGGACCGGAAGGAGACCGGTCGTGGGACCGGTGCGAACCGGCCTGATGTGGAGATTACGGGTTATCGGCTCACGCCGCAGCGTCAAAGCCCGTGTCGTGAGCCATTCGCTTCAATTCGAGCAGTGCGTGCTTCTCGATCTGGCGGATCCGCTCCCGCGTCAGACCGTGCTGCTTGCCCACCTCGGTGAGGGTCCGCTCGCGCCCGTCCTCGATGCCGTAACGCATGCGGATGATGGAGGCGGTCCGGTTGTCGAGCTTGCCGATCAGGTCCTCGAGCTCCTCGCTGCGCAGCAGCGTCATCACGGACTGCTCGGGGGATACGGCGGAGGTGTCCTCCAGCAGATCACCGAACTGCGTGTCGCCGTCGTCGTCCACCGACATGTTGAGGCTGACGGGGTCACGCGCCCAGTCCAGGACGTTGCCGACGCGCTCCGGGTTGGAGTCCAGCTCGGCGGCGATCTCCGCGTGCTCCGGGTCGCGCCCGTGCTCACGGTTGAACTCGCGCTGCACACGCCGGATCCGGCCCAGCTCCTCCACCAGGTGGACGGGGAGCCGGATGGTGCGGGACTGGTCGGCGATGGAACGGGTGATGGCCTGACGGATCCACCACGTCGCGTACGTGGAGAACTTGAACCCCTTGGCGTAGTCGAACTTCTCGACCGCGCGCACCAGGCCGGCGTTGCCCTCCTGGATCAGGTCGAGCAGCGGCAGCCCCGCCCGCGGGTAGCGCCGGGCCACGGCGACGACGAGCCGGAGGTTGGAACGGATGAAGACGTCCTTCGCGCGCTCGCTCTCGGCGACCAGCGCCTCCAGCTCCTCACGCGTCGCTCCACCGGCCTCGCTCTCCACCTCACCGTCGAGGATCTGCTGGGCGTAGACACCCGCCTCGATCGTCTGCGACAGCTCGACCTCCTTGGCGGCGTCGAGCAGCGGTGTGCGAGCGATCTCGTCCAGGTACATGCCGACCAGGTCGCGGTCGGCGATCTCCCCGCCCCCGGCGCGAACACTGCTGGCCCGGTCGGTCCCGCCGGTGGCGGACGAACGACGGGCGACGGCACGGGTTGCCATGCGTGCTCCCTTGCTGAGTAGGTTGCGACACCCTTCCGGGTGCCCTGCATCCGATGGAAACAACGACTGGAATCCGGACAGAATTCCCGCGACGGCCGGTCACTTCCGAGATCATGCAGTACCCTGTCCGCCCCAGCGGGAGGACAGATGGTGCGGATACCCACAGAAGCGCAGGTCAGGCCTGGCACCGAGGCCGATCTGGAGGCGCTGACGGACATCTACAACCATGACGTCCGTGAGACAGCGCTCACATTCGACACGGCCTGCTTCACCACCCGGGAGCGCCTGCCCTGGTTGCGCTCCCACCCGGTAGACGGTCCGCACCGCCTTCTGGTTGCCCAGGGCACGCCCACCCCCCGCCACGCGCCCACGATCCTCGGTTACGCCACCAGCAGCCCGTACCGCCCCAAGGCGGCGTACAGCACGTCGGTGGAGGTGAGCGTCTACTGCGCGCCGGGCGCCACCGGCCTCGGCGTCGGCACGCTTCTCCACAAAGAGCTCTTCGAGGCCCTGGCCGACGAGGACGTCCACCGCGCCTACGCCGCGATCGCGCAGCCCAACGAGGCGTCGGCCCGGCTGCACGAGGCCTTCGGCTTCCGCCACGTCGGTACGTACGGGGAGGTCGGCCGCAAGTTCGGCCGGTACCGGGACGTCGCCTGGTACGAGAAGCCGATGCTCAGCCGAACTGGAGCGACCGCTTGGCCAGGCCCATCCAGAAGCCCTCGATGACACTGCGCCCCTGACCGAGCTCCCCCTCGGCCGCTCCCAGGGTCACGAAGAGCGGTGCGAAGTGCTCGGTACGGGGGTGGGCCAGCCGGCCGGCGGGCGAGGTGTGCTCGAAATCCAGCAGGGAGTCGATGTCCTGCGCCTGCAGGGCGCGGTTCCCCCAGTCGTCGAACTCCGCCGACCAGCCGGGGGTTCCGCCGCCGGCGTGGCGCAGCGCGGCCAGGTTGTGCGTGAAGAAGCCGCTGCCGACGATCAGCACGCCCTCGTCACGGAGCGGAGCGAGCTTGCGGCCGATGTCCATGAGCTTCTGCGGGTCGAGCGTGGGCATCGAGATCTGGAGGACGGGGATGTCGGCGGCCGGGAACATCTCGACCAGGGGGACGTACGCCCCGTGGTCGAGGCCGCGGTCCGGGATGTCCTGGACCGGCGTACCGGCGCCACGCAGGAGTTTACGGACGTCCTCCGCGAGCTTCGGGGCACCCGGGGCGGCGTACCGCACCTGGTAGTAGTGCTCGGGGAAGCCCCAGAAGTCGTACACGAGCGGCACGGGCCCGGTGGCGCCGAGTGCGAGCGGGGCCTCCTCCCAGTGCGCGGAGACCATCAGGACGGCCTTCGGGCGGGGCAGGCCGGCGGACCAGGCGGCGAGCTCTCCGGGCCAGACCGGGTCGTCGGCCAGGGGCGGGGCCCCGTGGGACAGGTAGAGGGCCGGCATGCGCTCGGTGGCGGCGGTCATGGCACTCCCATTCCTCTGCCGATCGAGGTACGTGTTCTTCACGGGCACCTGGGGGAGCGAGGCGAGCACCGGGATGCGGCAGATCATCTCTTTGAACCTTCAAGTTCCTACTTCCAGAGACCTTAGCTCCATCTAGTTCAACTTTCAAGGAAAGGTCGTACAGTGGAGTCCATGACCACGGCACCCACCGGTGAGACGCGATGGCTCACCGACGAAGAGCAGAGCGTCTGGCGGTCGTACCTGCACGCCACGACCCTCATGGAGGATCACCTCGACCGCCAGTTGCAGCGTGACGCCGGCATGCCGCACATCTATTACGGGCTGCTCGTCCAGCTCTCCCGGGCACCCCGGCGCCGGAAACGGATGACCGCGCTCGCCAGGGACGCCAAGATCACCCGGTCGCGGCTCTCGCACGCCGTCGCCCGGCTGGAGAAGAACGGCTGGGTCCGGCGCGAGGACTGCCCCTCGGACAAGCGCGGCCAGAACGCGGTCCTCACCGACGAGGGCTTCGATGTCCTCGCACGGTCGGCGCCGGGGCACGTCGCCGCGGTCCGCCAGGTGATGTTCTCCCGGCTCACCCCCGAACAGGTGCGCAGCCTCGGCGAGATCATGCAGGTCATCGCGGGCGGGCTGCAGCCGGAGGGCGCGGACGCGGATCTGCCCTGGCTCCGCTGAGCGGAACCAGGGCAGATCGCGGTCAGGCTTCACGCCCGGCACCGCGGTCGGGCTTCACGCCCGTTACCGCGGTCAGGCTTCACACGAGGCGCGGCTCAGTGCGCGACGACAGGGATCATGAACTCGTCCTCGACGCCGTCCGCGTGATCGCCGGAGCCGTCGGACCGGCCGGTCGCTCCGGTACCCGGACGTCCGGTGTTGATCAGCGTGGCCGCGATCACCGAGGCGGCGACGAGGATGCCGACGGCCCACCAGATGGCGCTGGCGAAGCCGCTGACCATGGCCTGGAGCTGGAGCAGCTTCGGGTCGGTGGCGCCGGCGGCGTGGTCGGCGATGTAGGCGGTGGTGGCACCGGCGGCGATGGTGTTGAGCAGAGCCGTGCCGATGGCGCCACCGACCTGCTGCGAGGTGTTCACCATCGCGGAGGCCACGCCCGCGTCACGCGGTTCGATGCCGTGCGTGGCCAGCGACATGGCCGGCATGAACGCCGTGCCCATGCCCAGACCGAGCAGCAGCTGCCCCGGCAGGATGACGCTCGCGTACGAGGTGTCGACCTCCAGCTGGGTCAGGAGCAGCATGCCGATCGCGGCCACCAGGAAACCGGGGCCCATCAGCAGCCGCGGCGGAACGCGGGTCATCAGCCGGGCGCCGATCTGCGTGGACCCGGTGATCATTCCCGCGATCATCGGGAGGAAGGCGAAGCCGGTCTTGACCGGCGAGTAGCCCTTGGCGACCTGCAGGTAGTACGTCAGGAAGAGGAAGAGCCCGAACATCGCGATGATGGCGAAGCCCAGTGACAGGTACACGCCTCCACGATTGCGCTCGGTCAGGACGCGCAGGGGCAGCAGCGGCGAGGACACGCGTGACTCGGTCACGACGAAGGCCAGGAGCAGCACGGCGGCGGCGATGAACATGCCGACGGTCAGCGCGTCGGACCAGCCGGCCGATTCGGCGCGGGTGAAGCCGTAGACCAGCGCGACCAGGCCGAGCGTGGAGAGGACGACGCCGGGCACGTCGAGCGGCGAACGGTTACGGCCACCGGCCGGCTCACGGATGACGAAGTAGGCACCCGCGGCCGCGACGACGGCGAACGGGATGTTGACGAAGAACGTCCAGCGCCAGTTCAGGTACTCGGTGAGGAAGCCGCCCAGGATCAGGCCGACCGCACCCCCTCCACCGGCGATGGCCCCGTAGATACCGAAGGCCTTGGCCCGCTCCTTGGCGTCGGTGAACATCACCGCGAGCAGCGACAGGGCGGCCGGGGCGAGCAGTGCGCCGAAGGCACCCTGCAGAGCCCGGGAACCGAACATCATCGCCTCGCCCTGCGCGGCACCACCGAGCGCGGAGGCCGCCGCGAAGCCGAGCAGGCCGACCACGAAGGTGCGCTTACGGCCCCAGAGGTCGGCGATGCGTCCACCGAAGAGCAGGAGTCCGCCGAACGCGAGCGCGTAGGCGGTGATGACCCACTGCTTGTTGCCCTCGGAGATACCGAGGTCCGTCTGGGCCGAGGGCAGGGCGATGTTCACGATGGTCGCGTCGAGCACGACCATCAGCTGAGCGAGGGCTATGAAGGCCAGCGCTTTCCAGCGACTGGGGTCCGGAAGCCGGGTGTCGGCTGTTTTCGACATGGAAGTAGCCACCTAAGGGCGCGCGTGGGCGTGAAGAGCCGCGAGGAGTCGGAGTCGGGAGCAGTGCGGAGAGGTCGAGGTGATCGAGCAGACCGTGGGACAGGGGGTCTGCTTCGCGAGACGGGACGGGACGGACCCGGAGAGGTCGTGAGCTCGGCTTCGTCGGCGAGCCGACGCATCCGGCCTCGAACGGACGCACCGGTACCGGGCCGTCCCGGCACAGGGCGTACGGGTTCGTGGCCGCACCTGCCGGTCAGGTACGGGCCTGTCGTTCACAAGGGATTGCGGGCCGCTTCGGGCCGGTGAGGTGTCGGGTATCCGGTGCTACGGGCGTCAGTGCCCGCGGCGCAGAACCTCCAAAGTCGCCGCCGATCCGGGCAGCCTCGAGCGGGCCGGGGTTTCCAGGCCGTCCAGGAAGAGCTGCAGATGACGGTGGGTGAACTGGTCGATGTCCGGGCAGGCGATGCCGGGCAGCGGCCGGGTGAGCTGGGAGAGGGCGACGAGCACGTCACCGACGGCGATGTCGGTACGCAGACGCCCCGCGGACATGGCGCGCTCCACGAGCCCCTCGACGGCCTCTTCGAGGCGTCGGCGCTCGGCGAGCAGGTCGGGATGGTCCTTGTCGAAGCCGCCCGACAGCATCGGGCACAGGGCGCCGATCCGCTCGTCGGCCGCGGCGTGCACGAAGCGACTGAGAGCGGCGAAAGGATCGGACTCCGCGGCCACGGCCTCCTCCGCACGTTCCGTGGTGCGGGAGGTCACCGCGAGGACGACCTCGTGGGTCAGGGCCGCCCGGTCGGGAAAGTTCCGGTACAGCGTGGCATTGCCGACTCCCGCCCGGCGGGCGACCTCGTCGAGCGGCACGTCCGGCCCGAACTCGACGAACATCTCGCGGGCAGCCGTCACGATGCGCTCGCGGTTGCGCAGCGCGTCGGCCCGCGGACGGGGCATACGGCGGTGCGCGGCACAGGCGACGGTGTCGGCGACGGTCTCCACGACTGCGACCTTTCGTTGCTGAGTTGCTGACTGACTTGCCGGCTTGCTGACTACGGACGACCCCTCGGCCGGTACAACCGGGGACCGTTTCCCCGCTTCCGGGGACACAGGTTCAAACGGGGAAAGGATCCCCGGTTATTTCCCGCTCAATTGTGACCTGAGTCACATATTCTCCGGGGTGGAACCCCTCCATCGGCGCACCCAGCGAGCGGACCTCCACCGTCCGGCACAGGCTGATCGCCAGAGAGCAGCCAGGGCCGGCCGGCTGCCGCGGACCCGAAGGCGACGCCCATGGAGAAACCCCGCCACCGGATACGCCGATGCCGTCGCCCCCTCGCACTCGCCGGGGCGACGGCCCTGGTCGTCGCGACCATGGCGTCGGCCAGCTCCACGCTGCACCTGCCCGGCCGCGCCGCCGCCGGCCCCGTGGCCGCACCTCAGGGAACCGGCCTCGGCCCGTGCCGGATCCCCGCGACCATGGGCGTGCAGATGTCGGAGGGCCTGCCGACACCACCCGGGTACGCGCGCTCGACCGGCAAGCTCAAAGCGCTCAACCTGATGATCGACTTCCCGGACGCGGAGGCGACCGAACCGGCTGCGGACCGGTTCGCCGAATTCTTCCCCCAGACCGCCGAATGGTTCCGCACCAGCTCCTACGGCCGTCTCACCTACGAGCCCCAGGCACCCCTGAAGGACTGGCTGCGGATGCCGCTGCCGTTCTCCGAGTACGGGATAGAACGCGGCTCCCCGTACGAACCCGGCTACCGCAAGCTCGTCAAGGACCTCGTGCGGGTCGCCGACCCGAAGGTCGACTTCTCCGGGTACGACCTGGTCAACGTCTTGGTCACTCCGAACGCCGGCCCGTCGGCTCTGGACACGGTGCTCTCGGTGACCTTCTCCGGCAACGAAGACGCCCCCTTCGCCGACGGGGTACCACTCTCCAACACGTCCTTCATCTACAGCCGCCAGGACGACGGGTCGGGGTCGTACGCGGAGACCGGCTACCGGGTCCTGCCCCACGAGAACGGCCACGTCTTCGGGCTGCCGGACCTCTACACGCTGGAGGGCGGCGGCTCCGTGGGCCACTGGGACATCATGTCCGAGGACTGGGGGGCCAACAACGACCTCCTGGGCTGGCACAAGTGGAAGCTCGGCTGGCTCGACGACGACCAGATCAGCTGTGCCGCCATGCCCGGCACCAGCGAACACACGATCGGCCCGCTGGCCACCCCAGGGGGCCCGAAACTCGCCTTCGTACCGCTGAGCGGCCAGTCCGGCTACGCGGTCGAGGTGCGGACCGCAGCGGGCAACGACGACGCGATCTGCCGGCCCGGAGTCCTCATATACAAGGTGAGCAGCGACGTCGACACCGGCCAGGGGCCGATATCCGTCGCGGACAGCACCGAGGACAGCGGCGGCTGCACCCGGCGGCCCAACGTCCACGCCGAACTTTCCGACGCACCCTTCGAGCCCGGCGAGACGTTCACGGACCGGTCCAGCGGCATACGCATATCCGTACTGTCGCAGGACGCGGACGGAAACTACCGGGTCCGGATCACCCGGCCGTGAGCGCTCCCCATCCCCGCACCGGCCACGGCCGCCCCCTTCTGCCCGGCCGCGTTCCGCCCGGCGCCGCCCGGCTACGTGCCCCTTCCGACTGCGTACCTCTCGGCTGCGTTCCGCGCGGCCCCGGTCGGGGACACAACGCGTCCCGGCCCCGGTCGGGAACACAACGCGTCACCCGCCCGTGCCCCCGCCCCCCAGGTGCTCCCGCAGCGGACCGCGCAGAGTCCGCTTGAGGACCTTCCCCGTCGGGTTGCGAGGCAGCGGTTCGTGAGTGAGCAGCACGTGCTCCGGAACCTTGAACGCGGCCAGCGTCCTGCCCACGTGCGCCTGCAGTTCTTCCGCCGTGACCCCGGCCTCCGGGCGCCGCCTCACGACCGCCGCGACCTCCTCGCCCAGGACCGGATGCGGAATACCGAGCACCGTCGCCTCCTCGACGTCCGGGTGCTCCTGCAGAGCGGCCTCGACCTCCATGCAGTAGACGTTCTCGCCGCCCCTGATCACCACGTCCTTGATCCGGTCCACCACGGCTACCCGCCCGTCCCGGACCACGGCGAGGTCCCCCGTGCGGAACCACCCTCCGACGAACGCCGCCGCTGTCGCCGCCTCGTCACGCCAGTACCCACGCACCAGGGACTGGCCCCGCAGCCACAGCTCCCCGACCTCCCCCTCCGGAAGCGGCTCCCCCTCCGCTCCGGCGATCCGCACCTCCGTGACGGGCGTCGGGGTACCGACACACTCCGGGTGGGCCCGGTACGCGGCACCGAAGTTGGCCAGGACCCCGCCGCTGGTCTCCGTGAGGCCGTAACCGTTGCGCGGCTCGATCCGCTCGCCGTGCCTGTCGGTGAGCCGGGCGACGAGGTGCGGGGGAGCCGCCGCCCCGCCTGTGCTCAGGCTGGTCAGGCTCTCCAACCCGTCACCCGCCCGGTCAGCTGAGGCCAGTAGCTGAAGCGCGGTGGCCGGCACACCGGCGTAGTGGGTGACCTGGTGCTCGCGAATGAGCCGCACGGCCTGGTCGGCATCCCATTCGCGCATCAGGACGAGAGTGCCTCCCGTCGCCATGGCCCCGTAGAGGCCGGTGAACGCCGCGACATGGAAGAACGGGAAGGTCATCAACGTGACCGGGGCCGGCCCCTGACCCGGGACGACGCCCCGGCCGAGGGCGGAGGCCGCTGCCTGGAAACGGGGATTCAGAGCCGCGCCCGTCTGAGCGAGCTGAGTGGCCACGGCCCCCTTGGGCCGCCCCGTGGTGCCGGAGGTGTAGATGATCGTCGCGTCGTCCTCCGGGCGTACGTCGACCTCGGGAGGAGCTTCCAGCGGATCGGGTTCCGGGAAGTCCGCGTACCGCTCGGCCTTCTCCGGAAGGCGGACGTCGCCACCCACTCCCCCGGCTGCTCCGTCCCCGGGTCGCTCCGCCCCGGTTGCAGCGTCCTCGAAGATGACGAAGCGTGCCCCGGCATTCACCCCCCACGCCTCCACCTTCGGCAACTGCTCCCCGTCGACCAGCAGGACGCGGGGCGCGCAGTCGTCGAGAGCGAAGCTGCACTCGGCCTCCGTCCACCAGGTGTTGAGCGGTACGGCGATCAGGCCGGCCAACTGGGCTGCCCAGAAGGCGATCTGCCACTCAGGGCAGTTACGCATCGCCACCACCGCCCGGTCCCCCGGCCGCAGCCCGTACGTCCCGGTGAGCCGACGCGCCAGCGCGGACGCCGCGGCGAAGAACTCCCCGTACGAGCAGACGCGTTCTCCCGCGACGAGGAACGGCTGGTCCCCGAACGCCCAGGTCGCCTCCACGAACTCGCGGAGCGTGCGCGGGCCGTTCGCGTACACCAGCGGACCGTGATCGGCGCGGACCACGGCGAACGGAGCACCCGGCGCGGTCAGCACCGCCTCGATGCGCGCCGTGACGGCCTGATCGGCGGCGGAGGCCTCAGGGGAAGCGGCGTCCTCCGTCGAGGAAGAGGACGACGAAGACGACGAAGGGGAAGGTACGGGGTCGGAATCGGTGGGGGGCACGAACGACCTCTCCAAGCGCTGGCTCAGCAACCCGGCGACGCTATGCCCGAGCCTGGCCCCGGTCAAGAACCGGTATCCGGCCGATGCTCCGGCCCCATGGCTCTCCTCGGCTGTCCGGACTCGTGGGCTCGATCATCGCCTTGGTGCTCCCCCGCTTCCCGGCCCTGTCCGGATCGCTCCCCTGCTTCCCCTGTCCGGATGCGTGCCGCGTCCCCGATCTCAGTCGTCCGCACAGCATGCCGGCGGACAAGCTGAGGACGGTCACGGACCAACTCCCGGGCCGCCTCCGGGTTCCCTGCACGGGTGCGGGTATGCATCGAGTACTTCACCTTCCGACGCACCCGCCCACGCCGGCCGGCTCCTGCGATCCAGATCACAGAAGGTGACCTGGAGCCGCACTCCTCAAGATCCACGTCGAGCGACCGTCCATCCCCAGGGCTCCGCCCCACTCGATCCGGTACCCTGTCGTTGGCCGCACAGCCACGGAACGGCACGCGACGGAAGCTCCCCTCACGGAGTCCCGCCGATAGCTCTCCCGGAACTGGTGTGACCAGGGCGTTTGTCCAGCAGACCCGAAGATCGCCACAATGCATCGACGGATCAGCTCGTCACGGGCCCGCCCCGCCTTCGTAGCTCAGGGGATAGAGCACCGCTCTCCTAAAGCGGGTGTCGCAGGTTCGAATCCTGCCGGGGGCACCAGCCAAAAGGCCCCGGACCGATCATGGTCCGGGGTCTTTGACATCCACGCCTGGCATCAACGGCCACGGTCACTCACGGCCTGGCCGCCTCTTGAGCAGCCGGTCCATGTTGCTGATCGCCTCACGCTGCGTGTCCTGGACAACGTGCGTGCAGACGTCCATCGTGATGCTGATCTGGCTGTGCCCGAGGATCTCCATCACGACGCGAGGAGCCGCGCCGGCCGACGTAGGTGCCAAGGTGCCGTTTCCGGCCATCGAGAGCTGCTACCCGTTTCACTACCTCATCAAGGCACCCGGCTCTGGCTGCGCCTGCGCTCCTGCCTTCGGCCCGCTCGGCGCTGCCGCCACCGACGCGCGTCCGCGACGGATGGGCCCACGGGGCATGAGACGAGTACCAAGCCCGCGGCTTCAAGACTTGCTTCCGGCGGGGGCGCTCAGGCTCCGGGGTGGGAGGGGCGCCCTTCGCGGGTGCTGGCGGATTCGTGGTGAGCGTTCTGGGCTCCCATCCCGACCACCTTCGACGCCGAGCGGTCGCGGCCCACAAACGTATGGACGTGGTCCGGTTCCGCGTACTTCTCGCATTCCCACTGCTCCTCTGCTCATGGCCCCTCCTGGCAAGCAGCGCAGCCGAAGCGCTGGCTTTCCAATTCATGGGGGAATCACGGGACTGCGGCTGAGGGCGGGGACCACAACCAGCAGCCGCCGCATCTGCATCCTGCAGGTCAGGCGGCAACACGCCCACCTCGCTCCTGCTGGTGCTCATCTCATGCCGTTCAGTGCGTTACTGATCTCCAGAAGGCGCCCCTCGGGCAAAGCGAATGCGTTGCCCGGGTTTCGGTAGGAGTGCTCACCGTCGTTGATCCAGACGCCGCCTGCCGGCCTCCACCGGGCGGGAGCCCATTGGCCTTGGTTTGCAAGGAGCATCCTTGCTACCTCGGCGGGCTCCTCGATCAGGGTGAGAGCATCGAGCGCATTGGTGAGAGCCGGTGCTGCATCGTCGGGAAGCAGCGCGTCGCCGAGTGTGGGAAAAAGGAGCAACAGACGGGCGTCAGCATCACCAACGCCTTCTGTTGCCGACTGCCGAGCAGCGGACAGCAGCTCAGGCCAGGCCATGCCGGGCCCCATGAAGTGCCCGTCGTCCACAGCAAGGGTTTCCGCTGCGGGCCAGGCCGACTGATGGATCAAATAGTCCACGCCCCATTCGTCCACGAAGTTGCGGTAGACGACGTAGATGATGTGACCTGAGCGCAGCGGCACGCTGAACACGGGCCACTCATGCTCCGAGGACAGTGTGCGGTACAGCTCCATGGCGGCATCCCAGTCGGCGCCGAACGCGGCTCGTTATGCGTCCTCCCCGCCCAGACAAGAGCCGAGGTGCACAGGCCAGAACAACGGGTCGTCCAGGTAGGCGTCGCCCCGGACCAGGGGGCCGCCTTCGTATCCGGGGATCTTGAGCACGTGCAGATGATGGCACGCGGGACAGTCACGGCGTCAGGAGCGAGTTTCGGCACTCTCCCGTCTCAGTCTCCGTCTCCTTCAGTGTCGTTCGCGGACGTTCGGATGAGACCGGAGCCAGTAGCCGGTAGCTCAAGCGGCCACCCATGAACGCAGGTGCACGGCCCCGTACGAGGACCTCTGCGCCACCACCACAGTCGGAAAGCGTGCGCCCCCGAGCAACCTCCTCGGTCCGTCGTGCCCCGCTGCGCGCCGCAGTGCGCCTTCCGCGAAGAAGAGGTGCCCGGCGATCCTGCACTGGTCCGTACGACGGTCGAGACCGGGGGTGGGAGACGTGGCTCGTACGCAGTCCAGGTGTGGAGCGCTCACGGAGAAGGGCACTCGGTGTGAGCGCCTGGCGATGATCGGCGCGTCACGATGCAACCTGCACCGTGGCGAGTGGTCGTCGTACACCATCAAGAAGCGCAAGGAAGCCGAACGCAAGGCGAAAACACGCAAGCGTCGCAAGTGACCCCGGAGGATGTGAGGTGACGTCCATCGCTGGCATCAACGCCAGCGGACAGCGGCGGCACGGTGCGTTCTGACGCGGCCACAGCCGCCCCGCACGGGACTGGTGGACAAGCGGCCGGACCGAACTTCCGAAGCGGGTGTCGCAGATTCGAATCCTGCCGAGGGCACCACACAAGGGGCCAGCTCGGGGCGGCTTCACCCTCTCCGATCCGGCCCTTTCGCATGCCCCGTCCGACCCGGGCGAGCATGCCCCGGTTCGGCGTCTCCCTGTCACGTGCGGTTCGGCACATCGCACGATCGGCCCGGTACACGGTCGCGATCCGGTGATCGAGCACTGACGGGTACCAGGGCGGCGACCCAGGAGTACGGTCGCGCCCCGACCGACCCACTCGTGCACCACCCGGTGCGAGCCCGCCACCCATGGGCCCCACATGGCGCCACCCGGCACCACCTGACACAGCCGTGCGCCAAAATGGTGCCACCCAGTGCCGCAACGGCCCCATACGAGCCCCTCCCCGCGCCCGCCCCGACGGAAAGCGCCACCCACGCACCGCATTTCCGCAGGCGACGGACGCCCCTACCGCGCCCGACCGGAAAAGACGCTCCACGGACTTGCGCATGGCGCCATCTTGGTGCCACTATGGCGTCATGGATCTCACCCCGTATGTCGACACCCTCCGCCGCGAACTCGCGGTGGCCGCCGAAGCCGGCGGTGACGAAGCACGTGAGCTGGCCGAGAGGCTCACCGCTCCCCTGGAGTCGGCGGCGCGGCTGACCATGCTGAACGTGCTCTCCGCCGCGATGGACGAGGTCACCCGTGATCTCGCCCCGGGCTCGGTCGACGTTCGGCTGCGGGGGCTCGACCCCGACTTCGTGGTGACCCCGCCGCCCACCGAGGCCGGCGCCCCCGCCGAACCGGCCCCGGCCGCCGAGCCGTTCAGGTCCCCGCCCCCGGCCGACGGCGACGAGGGCGGCACCGCCCGCGTCAACCTACGCCTGCCGGCCCACCTCAAGGCGCGGGCCGAGGAGGCCGCGGCCCGTGAGGGTCTGTCGGTCAACGCGTGGCTGGTGCGCGCCGTGGCGGGGGCGGTCGAGGGCGGCACCCGGCCGCGTGCGACCGAGAAGAGTCAGACCCTCGGACAGAGCTTCAGGGGGTGGGTGCGTTAACCGCACCTCGCCCCGCCCACCCCCACTTCACCTATGACGCGTCCCCTCAGCCGGGACGTCCTGACGAGCCAAGAGGACGGGACAGCCATGCCTTCTTTCGAGACTCCTGACGCGATCTCGGTCATCGCGTACGTGTACTCCGGTTCCATCCAGTTCACCGCGGGCGAGCGCTCCGGGACCGTCGTCGAGGTGCGGCCCCGCGACCCGAAGAAGGACATGGACGCGCGTGCGGCCGACCAGACCGAAGTCGCCTTCACCCACGGTGTCCTGACGGTCAGTACGCCCAAGGCCGGCCTGCTCGGGCGTGGCGGCACCGTGGACGTGACGGTCGAACTGCCCACGGGCTCACGCATCGACACGACCGGGGCCGCGGCCAACGTGATCGGCGAGGGCCGGCTCGGCGAGGTCCGGGTGAAGACGTCGGCCGGTGACGTCCGCCTCGACACCACCGGCCCGCTCCACCTGAAGGCGTCGCACGGCTCCATCACCGTGGACCGGGTCCAGGGCCTGGCCGAGATCACCACCAACACCGGCAACGTCCGCGTCGGCCTCGTCGACGGTCCCGCCGTCCTGAAGAACTCGCACGGTGCCACGACCGTCGGAGCCGTGACCGGCGACCTCCGGGTGAGCGGCGCCAACGGCGCCGTCGACGTCGCGCGGGCCGAGTCCTCGGTCTCGGGTACCACGACCAACGGGGGTCTCCGCATCGCCGAGGTCGTCCGCGGCGACGTCCAACTGGAGACGTCCAACGGGCCCGTCGAGGTCGGTGTCCGCGAAGGCACCGCCGCCTGGCTCGACGTCAGCTCCAACCGCGGGCAGGTACGCAATACGCTCGCCGCCTCCGAAGCTCCCGAGCGGACCGAGGACACCGTGAAGGTCCGCGCACGGACCAACTGGGGCAACATCAACATCTTCCGCGCCAAGGCCTGAACGCCCTCCGGCACCGAACGTCCTCCAGCCGGCCCGCCCCGGTCACCTCACCCTTCGAACAGGAAGCACCCATGCCGATACCTGTCATGCCCACGTCCAGTACTGCTCGTGATCGCACCTCGCCTGCGGCCGTCTCCGCCCTCGGCCTGCGCAAGTCCTACGGCGACAGGACCGTCCTCGACGGCATCGACCTGCACATCCCGGCCGGGTCCGTCTTCGCGCTCCTCGGACCCAACGGCGCCGGCAAGACCACCACCGTGCAGATCCTGTCCACCCTCCTCACCGCCGACGGCGGGCAGGCCCAGGTCGCGGGCCACGACCTCGCCGCCGCCCCGCAGGCCGTGCGTGCCGCGATCGGTGTCACCGGCCAGTTCTCGGCGGTCGACGGGCTGATCACCGGCGAGGAGAACATGCTCCTCATGGCCGACCTGCACCACCTCTCCAAGCGCGAGGGGCGTCGGGTCACCGCCGAACTGCTGGAGCGCTTCGACCTCACACAGGCGGCGAAGAAGCCGGCCTCCACCTACTCCGGCGGGATGAAGCGCCGCCTCGACATCGCGATGACCCTGGTCGGCAACCCGCGCGTCATCTTCCTCGACGAACCCACCACCGGCCTCGACCCACGCTCGCGGCACGCCATGTGGCAGATCGTCCGGGAACTCGTCTCCGACGGCGTCACCGTCTTCCTCACCACCCAGTACCTGGAGGAGGCCGACGAACTCGCCGACCGCATCGCCGTACTCCACAACGGCAGGATCGCCGCCCACGGCACCGCCGAAGAACTCAAGCGGCTCGTCCCGGGCGGGCACGTCCGACTCCGCTTCACCGACCCCACCGCCTACCGCGCCGCAGCCTCCGCGCTGCACGGCGCCTCCGCGAACGACGAGACCCTCACGCTCCAGGTCCCGAGCTCCGGTACCTCACGCGACCTGCGGCGCCTCCTCGACCGGTTGGACAGCGCGGGCGTCGAAGCCGACGAACTCACCGTCCACACCCCCGACCTCGACGACGTCTTCTTCGCCCTGACCAGCGCCCCCGCCCTCCCCTCCCAGCCCGAGGAGACCGCACGATGAGCTCCCTCCCCCTCGCCGTACGCGACTCCACCACCATGCTGCGGCGTAATCTCCTGCACGCCCGCCGCTACCCGTCGCTCACCCTCAACCTGCTGCTCACCCCCGTCATGCTGCTCCTGCTCTTCGTCTACATCTTCGGCGACACCATGGCCGCCGGGCTCGGGGACGGCCCTGCCGACCGCTCCGACTACATCGCCTACATCGTCCCCGGCCTGCTCCTGATGACCGTCGGCAGCACCGTGGTCGGCACCGCGGTCTCCGTCTCCAACGACATGACCGAAGGGATCACCGCCCGCTTCCGCACCATGGCCATCCACCGTGGCTCCGTGATCGTCGGACATGTCATCGGCAGCGTGCTCCAGTCCGTCCTCAGCGTCGTCCTCGTCGGCGCCGTCGCCGTGGCCATCGGTTTCCGCTCCACCGGCGCCACCCCCCTGGAATGGCTCGCGGCCCTCGCGCTCCTCGTCCTCTTCGCGACGGCACTCACCTGGATCGCGGTCGGCATGGGCCTGGTCAGCCCCAACGCCGAAGCCGCCAGCAACAACGCGCTGCCCCTGATCCTCCTGCCGCTTCTCTCCAGCGCCTTCGTCCCCGTCGACTCCATGCCGGGCTGGTTCCAGCCGGTCGCCGCCTACCAGCCGTTCACCCCCGCCATCGAAACCCTGCGCGGCCTGCTGCTCGGCAGCGAGATCGGTCACAACGGCTGGCTCACCGTCATCTGGTGCCTGGGCCTGGCGGTGCTCGGCTACCTCTGGTCCACCGCGAGGTTCAACAGCGACCCGAAGTAGGAGTGGGGCCCGCCCCCGCACACTCCGCCCCAGGGCGGCGTACCCCGGCTGCCGTCGGCGTACGCCGCCCTCCTCAGCGCAGTTCCTCGGGACACGGAGTCCCCGGCTGCAACTGGTACGGCGCCGCGAGCCGGTAGACGCCCGGGCGCGGGGCGAGCAGTTCCGTCCACTCGTCGCCGTCGGGGTCCTCCTCCACCTTGATCAGGCAGCCGTGCTCGTTGGTGAAGTCCTTCGGGGCGTCGGCGTCCTCCTCCGCACGCTTCCTGGAGGCCTCCGTCTCCTGCGGCCGCTCCACGCTCTTGCCCTCGTCGTCCACGAGGGCGAGCCACCGCGAGTACGGAATCCGGATCAGCACCCTGCCCGCCGACCGCACCCGGATCGTCAGTTCGTCCGCACCGGCCCGCTCCACGGTCGCCGGCGGGTCGGCGAGCGGCACCGGGTCCAGTACCCGGAAGAGCTTCCAGTTGGCGTTGCTCCAGACGGCCCTCAGGTACGGCTGGCCCTTCTCGACGAGCGCCGCCTCCTGCACCGCCCCGCTGGAGTCCGGCTTCCCGGTCGGCAGCACCACGTAGTGCACGGCCCAGCGGTCGAGCCACTCGCGGTAGTTCACGGCGTTCAGGGTGTCGTCGTAGAACAGCGGGTTGCGCTTCATGTCCGCCTGCCGGTTCCAGCCGCGGGCCAGATTCACGTACGGCGCGAGGGCCGAGGCCTCCCGGTGGCTGCTGGCGGGCACGACCTCGACGCGGCCCCGCTGCGCCCCGGCCTTCTGGAGCTGGTGGACCAAGGGGGCCAGCTCACGGTTCCAGGACGCGGTGGGGGCGGTGCGCACTATGTCGTCGACGCCCTTGTAGCAGATCCAGAAGTTCAGCCCGGCGAACGCGATGACGAGCGCGTACCAGCGGCGGGTGCGGGGGGCCGTGTACGGCAAGGCAGCCAGCAGGACGACCCCGGCGAACAGCATCGCCATCCGGGAGACGTTCGACCCGATCTGCGAGTCGACGACGTACGTCAGCAGCGTCCCGACCCCGTACACCGCGGCGGCCGTGCGCACGGTGCGCCAGTCCCGGGGCACCAGGAAGAAGATCAGGACGGAGAAGAGGAACGGCATCGACAAGGTCCCGAGCGACATCGGCTGCGTACCCGAGAAGGGGAACAGCCATGCGGACAGGACCACGACCGCGACCGGCGCGAGACCGAGGGCGTACGCCCCGGGGCGTCGTTTGTTCAGGAAGAGCGCCGCCGCGACCACGCCGAGGAAGAGCCCCGCGACCGGGCTCCCCGCAGTCGCGAGCCCGGCCAGCGGTGCGGCGACCGCCGCCTTCGCCCACCGTTTGTAGCGCCAGCGGTACGGCCAGCAGAAGACCGCCGCGACGGCCCCCAGGGCGAACATCATGCCGAGGCCGAAGGTCACCCGCCCGGACAGGGCGTTGCAGAGGTAGGCGAAGACGCCGGCCAGCGAGCAGGCGAGGGGGTTCCGGACGGCGGGCACCCTGACCAGGATCAGCGCGGTGAGCACGGACGAGACCGTGCCGACGACCATCATCGTCGTGCGGACGCCGAGCAGCGACATCAGATAGGGCGACACCACGCTGTACGAGACGGGGTGCATCCCGCCGTACCAGGCGAGGTTGTACGCCGTCCCGGGGTGCCGGCCGACGAACTCCGCCCAGGCGTCCTGGGCGGCGATGTCACCGCCGCTGTTGGCGAAGAAGAAGAACCACAACAGGTGCACGGCCGCCGCCACCGCGGCCGTCACCAGGACGGTGCGGCGCCACGGGCGGTGGCGGGCGGTGCGGCGTGTCCCGTCAGGTCCGACGGGGCCGGGCGGCCTTTCCTCGTTGCCGTCACGGGGTGCCGGCATCCTGCCGGACACGGTCGCGGGAACGACGTCCCCGTTCGCCCGCGTCGGCTCAGCGGTGGTCACTTCGACTCTCCCCGTCCTCGCCCGGGCCCTGCCGAACCGACGATGTGCTGCACGGGCTCACGTACCTCGAAAGGACGCCTCCGAGCGTCCACACGTTGTTCCCGGGACGCTAGCACGCGCTGTATCACCCGTCCCTCCGCGCTGTTCCTCGCCGCCCGCGCCGACGGCGCCCGGACCGCGCGCTCCTTCGCGGGACCGGACACCCCGGTCCCGTGCCCCTCGGAAAGGGGACACCCCCGCCGCGCGGCGGGCGCGGCGGGGGTGCGGGACGTGACGGGTGCCCGTCGGCTGATCCGCGTCAGTTGATCCGCGTCAGCTTGTCGCCGAAGGTCGGGTCGGAGAGTGCGCCGTCGAGCACCACCGGGACCTTCACCTGACTGGCTCCCTCACCGACCGTCATGGTGCCGACGCGGGTGCCGGCGGCTGCCGCATTCGGGATCGTCCTGCCGTCGTCGGTCAGTTCGAGCTCGACCGTGAGACCCGGCCACCCGACCGCCTTCACGTCCTCGGCCGCGACCACGTCCGTGGTGTGGCCGAAGCCGTCGTCGACGGTACCGACGACCTGCCCCTTCTTCACGATCGCCCGGCTCTCCAGCAGCCCCTGCGTGGCGACCATGACCTCCTTGCTCACCGCGTTGACCGTGTCGATGATCGGCGGCTTGTGCTGCCCGAGCACCGCGCCGACGATCAGCTGGTCGGTGTCGCCGACCATCTTGTGCGCGGCGAAGAGCAGGTTGCCGCCGGCCTTGGTCGTGGTGCCGGTCTTGATGCCGAGGGCGCCGTCGTACGGGACGAGGGTGTTGTAGTTGCGCCACTGCTTCCCGGACGGGTCCGTCCACGAGGACAGCTTGGTGATCTCCATCAGCGCGGGGATCTCGACGAGCTTCTGGCCCAGCTTCACCTGGTCCTCGGCCGTGCTGACCGTCGTCGCGTCGAGGCCGGACGGGTCGGTGTACGTGGTGTTCTTCATGCCGAGTTCCTCGGCGGTGTCGTTCATCTTCGCGACGAACGCCTTCTCCGAACCGGCTTCCCAGCGGGCCAGCAGCCTCGCGATGTTGTTCGCGGAGGGGATCATGACGGCGGCGATGGCCTCCTGCTCGGTGAGGGTGTCACCGGCCTTCACCGTGTCGAGCGTGGACTCGCCGACGGAGCTCAGTCCGCCCTCCTGCTCCGCCTTGGCGTCGACCGGGATGTCCGCCCCGTCCTCGCCCTTCTTCATGGGATGGCTCTTGAGCACGAGGTAGGCCGTCATCGCCTTGGCGACGCTGCCGATCGGCACCGGCTTCTGCTCGCCGAACGAGTCGACCGTGCCGAGGCCCGTGGCCGCCATGTAGCCCTGGCCCTCGTCGGGCCACGGCAGCGTGGGCTTGGCCCCCTCGAAGGCGTACGACGACTTCGCGGTGAGCGAGAGCACGGGTTCCGGAAGCGGCCGGACGGCCTGCGCGATCGCAAAGATGACCAGCACGAGCAGGACCAGGGGCGTCCAGATCTTGACCCGCCGCACCGCCGTACGGACCGGAGTCTCCGGGGGCGGCGGTGTGTTGGTCAGCTCGGCGAGCAGGTCGAGGGGCGGCTTGGGCGGCATGGGCTGCTGCCTGGTCCGCTCGGCCTCGGTGAGCCCGGCCGCCGGTCCTGCCGGGGTGCCGGGCCCGGCGGTGAGGTCCGGGGTGGCCGGGGGCAGGCCCGATCCCGGCCGGCGGGGCGCGGGGGCCGGTTTCGCGTCGTCCGAACGCAGCGGTACGAACGTACTCGTCCGCTCCGCGGGAGCCTCGGGGGCCGGCTCGGACTTCTCGCCCTGGGAGACGGGGAGTTTCAGCGCGGTCGTCGGCTGGTCGACCCGCTCCGTACGCAGCGCCTTGAAGACGGCCGTCGGCTGATCGATACCTCGCTCGTCCCCGGCGGACCCGGCCGGCTCCTCGGCCCCAGGAGCGTCCTCCGCCTCGGGCTTCGCCTGCTGCTCGGGCTTCGCCTGCCCCCCGGGCTTCGCCTCGGGCTTCGTCTTCGCCCCGGTACCGGCCTCGGTCCCGGTCCTCGCCGCGGCACCGGCCTCGACGGCGGCCTCACCGCGGGTCTTCGGCACCCGGGCGGCGCCGGCGGCCTTCGGGCCCTCGGCCTTCGCGTCGCTCTTCGGGCTCTCCGCCGCGTCCGGACGCGCTGCGGAGTCCTCCGCGTCCGCCCGGTCGGCGTCCTCGTCCGTGGCCGTGGCGGCCTGCGGCGCGGCGGCGTCCTTGCCGTCGTCCTCCGCGACCCAGGCGGCCACGGCGGCACGCAGCCGGGCATCGGTCGGCGCGGTCGACGTGCCCGTCCCGACGCCGGTGTCATCCCCGGAGCCGGCCTCGGACACGGGCTCGGTCCGGGTGTCCGTCGCGGAGCCCGGAGCGGTCCGGGCGTCGTCCGCCGCGGTCTCCGCGTCCGGCTTCCCACCGGGCACGGAACCTGCAACGGGCTCGGGCTCGGGTTCGGAGCCCGCCGTACGCTCCGACCCGGGCCCGGAAACGGGCCCGGGCTTCCCGGCCGGCGCGCTGTCCACCGGAGCGCCGTCCACCGCCGGCTCCGCGGAACGGGATGCGCTCGTGCCCGACTCCGCGTCGTCCGCACCACCGTCCGCGCGCTCGCCACCGTCCGCGCGCTCGCCACCGTCCGCGCGCTCGTCGACGTCCGGCCCCTTCGCCCCGGAAGCGTCGCCGGACGCCCCGGATGCGGCAGCAGGCGCCCCGGAGGCGTCCGCCGAAGCCTCGGAGGCATCCGCGGGCACCCCGTCCTCCGTACGGCCCGCGGAGGAGCCCTTGCGGGCCTCCACGCCGTCCGCGGTGTCGGCCGCAGGACGCGAGGCGCTCTCCGCTCCGCTCTCCCCGGCCACCCCGCCGTCCGGAGTGTCGCCCGCGGCGTCCGCGGGATGCGGCGTGCGGAAGACCGCCGTCGCCGTATCCGTCGCGGTGTCCGGCGTCCTGCCCGTCGTACTCCCGCTCCCGCTGTCCGCAGCGGTGGCCGGTTCGCGGAACACGGCGAAACGCGGATCGCGTTCCTCAGCCGTCCCCGACGACTTCCGCTGCTCCGACCTGTCGGGGGACTCGCCCGCCACCGATGCCTCCTTCATGCGCCGCGGGGACATGCCCGCACTGTCCGAACCATCTACCAGTGTCCTGTGTGAACCCTTGGCCGGGCTGCTAGACGAGAACGACATACCTAACGGTTCCCTCACAAAGCACCCAGGCACTCTCGACAGACCAATGTGAGAGGGGTCACCCTGTCACTCATCCACGCGGGGAGGCATGGATGGGCAGGAGCCGCAGAACAATTCCGGAGGAGCTTCTGCTGCTCGCTCTGGACCCGACCACGGGTACCACAGCGCAGCCGCAGTCGCTCGACCTCGGCCTGGCCGGGGCACAGCTAGTGGAGCTGGCTCTGGCAGGACGGATAGCCCCTGACGGGGATCGTATCGCCGTGGTGATGCCACGGCCGACAGGAGATCCGACTCTGGACTCCGCACTGGAACTGCTGCGCCGTCGCGGCAGCCCGGTTCGGGCCGTCCACTGGATCGGCGGGCCCCGACTGGGACTTCGCCAGATCTACCTCGCCCATCTGGAGCGGTGCGGCATGGTGCATGCCGTGGCGGGCCAGATGTGCGGAGTGCTGCCGACGACTCGCTACCAGGCGACGGACACGGCGATCAGCCGGGACATCAGAGCCCGGCTGGACAGTGCGATCCGCACCGGCGTACCGCCGGACCCGCGGACCGCGGCGCTCGCCGCACTGGCCCACGCGGTCGGACTCGGCAAGCACCTGTACCCCGGCAACGAGGGGCGTTCATCGCGCTCCCGGCTCCGGGATCTGATCAGGCACGACCCGATGGGCGGCCTCGTGGCACATGCCGTGATGGACGTCCAGAACGGTGTGGCCGTCCAGCCGCGCCGTAACCAGCAGACGGCAGGCGTGCCGTTGCAGCCGCAACCTCAGTCGCGTCGCGGCAGCATGGCGCACACCTCCGTCCACTGACCGCGCGCACCCCTGCGCGGAACACCGCACACCGCCGCACCGACGTCCCCATGACCCGGTTCGGGAGCCGCACCACGCGCGGGGCAGCCGGATCCACCGACTGCCCCGCGCGCTTGCGTGTGGCCGTTTCCCAGCGCGCCCGGGGCAAGGGGTGGCAATCTGCTGAGCAGTAGATACGCACAGCTACCACAGCTGCATAGCCGGAGGTGCCGTTTCCGTGCCGACCAACGTCAACCCCACCGTCCGACGACGCCGGCTGGGCCAGGAACTGCGCCGCCTGCGCGAGATCAAGGGCATGACGGCGGAGGAGGTGGCGGAGCGCCTGCTGGTCTCCCAGTCGAAGATCAGCCGCCTGGAGAACGGCCGGCGGTCCATCAGCCAGCGCGACGTCCGCGATCTGTGCGGGGTGTACGAGGTCGAGGACCACCGGATCGTCGACTCGCTCATGCAGATGGCGAAGGACTCCCGCCAGCAGGGCTGGTGGCACGCCTTCGGGGACATCCCGTACAGCGTCTACATCGGACTGGAGACGGACGCGGAGTCCCTGCGCGTGTACGAGCCCCAGATGGTTCCGGGCCTGCTCCAGACGCGGAGTTACGCGGAGGCGCTGATCACCGGCGCACTGCCGGAGGCGCCGCCGTCCGAGATCGAGAAGCGCGTCAACGTCCGGGCACGCCGCCAGGACCGCGTCAACGCACCCGACCACCCCCTGCGGCTGTGGGCCGTCATCGACGAGTCCGCCCTGCGCCGGCTGGTCGGCGGCAAGCAGGTCATGCGCGAACAGCTCGAGCACCTCGTCGAGCAGTCGCTGCTGCCCCACGTGACCGTGCAGGTACTGCCGTTCGAGATGGGCGCGCACCCGGGCATCAACGGCCAGTACGCGGTCCTCGAGTTCCCCGACGCCGCGGATTCCAGCGTGGTGTACATCGAGGGCGTCACCAGCGACCTCTATCTCGAGAAGGCGAACGACGTGCAGCGGTACAGCGTCATGTACGAGCATCTCCGGGCGCAGGCACTGAACGCGGACCAGACCCGTCTCTTCATCGGTGAGATCGCCAAGAGCTACACACGGTGAGACGTCCGCCGGGGAGCCCCGGAACATCGATGCGGGAGCAGCCGGGGCAGCGCCCGTGCAGCAGGGGGCAGTACACCCGGACGGCCGCCGGACGCCCGGGGTGACCGCCACAGGAAGTACGGGTTCGGAAAGGGGTACTTCTGCGCGCTTTGCCGTGATGTCAGCAATGCGGGGCAGGAAGATACACCGTCACCATCTCGGGACGGAAGAGGCCCATGGGATATGCCATCCGGTCGAGTGAACGACGCACCCACGCTGTGAGGTTGGCGAGTAGCGTCGATCACGCCGACGGGAACGAGGTTGGCGCCGATCCACACACCTCTCTGAACCGGAGTGAACATGGCTATTCTTCAGGGCGCGACGGATAACTGGACGAAGTCGTCGTACTCCGGCGGCAACGGGGCGTGCGTCGAGGTCAAGTCCCCCGTCACGCAGGCCATCGCCGTACGCGACTCGAAGGCCCCCGAAGGCCCTTCGCTCACCTTCGTACCCGGGGCGTGGAACGCTTTCGTGCGGGATGTGGCAACGGGCACCGCCACGGCCTGACCCACGGACCCCGGCCGCGCACGCCGGCCGCCGCGCACCGCAGCAGGAGCCCTCTCGACCGGTCCGCCGTCCTGGCCGAGGGGGCCCGGCCCGCCGCGGGATCCAGCAACACGACGTCCGCCCCGCTCACCGGAGGCCGGACAGCAGTCCGGCATCCCGGACTCCAGTTGCTCAGCTCCCCCCTTGTCCTCGACCGCACGGGACCCGCATCCCGTGCGGTCGTTCTGCGTTCTCGGGCATGTCCTGAGTTGCTTCCAGCTCTGCACAGCCTGACGAAGTGCCCGCTCATCGTGTGGCCGCGGTCACGTTCACGACAACGCCCACCCAGGTCAAGAAAGCGTAAAATCGTTCGCCTTGCTGATCTGCGTTCACATCCCTGACCGAGAAAACCTTGACCGGCGGACCGGACAGGCGGTTCAATCCCCACGTCCCGTTCCCGCGCGGGGCGCCGCTGAACGGCCGTACAGGCGAAGTGCGTTCCCGTTCACAAGGCGGACCCCTGGAGGGGGCATGAACAGTCTCGACTGGGCCGTGCTCATCGGCTACTTCGGTGTGATGGTCGCGATCGGACTCTGGTCGCACAGACGCGTGGACGACGTCAGCGACTTCTTCACGGCCGGCGGCAAGATGCCGTGGTGGCTGTCGGGCATCTCGCACCACATGTCCGGCTACAGCGCGGTGATGTTCACCGGCTACGCCGGTATCGCGTACCAGTACGGCGTCACGTCCTTCGTGACCTGGTCGCTGCCGATCGCCATCGGCATCGGTATCGGTGCGAAGCTCTTCGCGCCCCGGCTCAACCGGCTGCGCTCGCGGTTGCACGTCGCCTCACCGCTCGAGTACCTGAAGAACCGCTACAACATCCAGACGCAGCAGGCGCTGGCCTGGTCCGGACTGCTGTTGAAGATCGTGGACGTCGGCGCCAAGTGGGCGGCCATCGCCACGTTGCTCTCCGTCTTCACGGGCATCACCCTCACCCAGGGCATCTTCATCACGGGCGCCATCACCGCGGTGTACTGCACGGTCGGCGGGCTGTGGGCCGACGCGCTCACCGAGTTGGGGCAGTTCGTCATCCAGCTCTTCGCGGGCCTCGCCATGTTGTTCATCGCGATGAGCAAACTGGGCGGCTTCAGTTCGCTGTGGACGGTGTGGGACAAGCTGCCGGAGGGCCACACGAGCCCGACGGCCGGGCCCTACACGGTGACCTTCCTGCTCGCGTACCTCTTCATCAAGACCTTCGAGTACAACGGCGGCATGTGGAACCAGGCCCAGCGCTACATGGCAACGGACTCCCCGCGCTCCGCCACCCGTTCGGCGCGGCTCTCCGCCCTTCTGTGGCTGGTCTGGCCGACGGTCCTCTTCTTCCCGATGTGGGTCGCCCCCCTGCTCGTCGAGGCGAAGAAGCCGGACGCCTCGGACAGTTACGCGCTGATGACCGAGCAGCTGCTGCCGCACGGTCTGCTGGGTCTGGTCGTCGTCGGCTTCTTCTCGCACACGATGGCCATGTGCTCCTCCGACGCCAACGCGATCTCGGCCGTCTTCACCCGGGACATCGCCCCGGTCTTCTCCAAGACGGCCCGCACCTGGAGCAACCGCAGCGGTCTGCTGGCCGCACGGCTGTCCACGCTCGCCTTCCTCGGGCTGTCGATGGCGCTGGCGACCCAGATCAACTCACCGACGTTCAAGGACATCATCTCGGTCGTCATCAAGTGGGTGGCCGGTCTGATGGGGCCCATCGCGATCCCGTTCATGCTGGGCCTGCTGCGCAGGTTCCGCAGGTCGGGGCCGACGGCTGCGCTCACCAGCTGGGCGGCCGGCCTGCTCGCCTTCTACTTCACCAACTACGACTTCGACGGTTCGGTGAAGACGGACGTGGCCCTGCAGTACCAGGTGGCGCTGCCCCTGGCGATCTCCCTGGTGCTGTACATCGTGATCGGTTACATCAAGCCGGAGGACACCCCGGAGCGGGACGCGCTCATCGAGAGGATCAACTCGGACGACGGCAGTCCTGTGGGGGCGGCCACCGCCGCGGTCCCGGCGCAGCAGACGGGCCCGGAGGGCACGGTGGTTCCCGAGGGGGCCAAGGACTGACCTGCGTGCCGTTCGAGGGACACACGCCGTGCGCCGCGCGAGGGAGTCCGGCGGGCGCGAGGCAGGCTGGTACGGGGGACTCGGACAGAGGCGGGCGCGACGGTGCCCGCCCCTGTCGGTCCGCCGTCCGTGTCCGTCGGCCGCGCCGCCCTTGTCCGTCCGCCGCCCGTCCCGGACCGTGAGCCCGGCCCCAGGGCCCTCACCCCCGTGGGTAGCGGGCCAGCCAGCCGGGGGCGACCGCGGTCGGGCTGTGCAGGGCCGGGCCCTGGGTCATCTCCATCGCGAAGTCGTCGGACAGCTCGAGGAGGGTGGAGCGCCCCTCCAGCTCGGCGAGCCACGCGGGGGGCAGCGCCGTCTCGCCGTGCAGCGCCCCCAGCAGGGTCCCGCATACGGCCCCGGTGGCCGCGGAGGGACCCGAGTGGTTCACGGCGAGCCGGAGGCCGTGCCGTACGTCCTCCCCGACCAGGGCGCAGTACAGCGCCACGGCCAGGACCTCCTCGGCGGAATCCGTGTCGCCGAGTGCCTCGATGAGCGCGGGCCCGGGAATGCCCTGGCGTACGGAGCCGAGGGCCTGCCGCAGCGCGTCGGTGACCTGCTCGTTGCCCGGGCGTTCCGCGAGGAGCGCGAGGGTGCGCTGCACCGAACCGTCCAGGCTCTCGCCGCGTAGGAGCCCGTGCACCAGGAGGGCGAAGGCGCCCGCCGCCAGCTGGGCGGTGGCGTGGCCGTGGGTGTGGGCGGCGCATTCGACGGCCAGCTGGAGGACGAGCTGAGGATCCCAGCCGACGAGGAGCCCGAAGGGCGCGGAGCGGGTCAGTGCGGCGGAGTCGCGTGCGGCCGGGTTCTTGGGCACGGCGAGGGTGCCCATCGTGGCGTCACCGAAGCCGACCAGGCATTCCCGGGTGGGGGCCCGCCGGGCGTACAGCCACTCCTCGCAGGCCAGCCAGCCGTTGTCAGCCCGGCGCTCGTCGGGGCCCCAGGCGCTCTGCGTGGCCGCCCACCGCAGATGGGCGCGGTGCACGTCGGTGGGCGGGTGCCAGGCGCCCGTGTCCCGCCGCACCTGGGCCCGTATCAGCCCGTCCACGGTGAACAGGGTGAGCTGGGTGACGGCGGTGACGGACCCGCGCCCGGCGGGGGAGGCGACGAAGTCGGCGACGCCGTCCACGCCGTGGGCGGCCCGTATCTCCTCCAGGGTGAGCGGGGCGACGCCGGCCCCGAGCGCGTCACCGATGGCGCCGCCGAGCAGGGAGCCGCGTACCCGGCTGCGGAAGTCCTGTTGCTCGGCACGGCCCCAGACAGCTGTGGATCCTGTGGTCCCTGTGCTCACCGTGCCCCTTCCGTCCGGCCTGCCGTGCACGACTGCGCAAGCACTGTAATCGAACGGGAAGGGCCGGATCAGGGCCGGAACAGTATGTACGGACTAGCGTGCGAGAGCACTCCGAACGGCATTCCTCACGGTTTCCGGACGGGCCTTCCGAGCAGGTGCGGCAGGGATTGCGCACATTCCTCCTCAGGCCGAGGGCCGCCTGGACGGAGCACGACCGCCCGCGCCGGGACCGCGTCCGCGGCTCCGGCGCGGCACGGTCGTCAGCCGAACTGGCCGGGCTGGTAGTCGCCGGCGGGCTGCTGGACGATGACGTTCAGGCGGTTGTAGGCGTTGATGAGGGCGATGAGGGCCACCAGAGCGGCGAGCTGGTCCTCGTCGTAGTGCTTGGCGGCGGCCGCCCAGGCCTCGTCCGGGACTCCCCCGGCCGCGTCCGCGATGCGGGTGCCCTGCTCCGTGAGCTCCAGCGCGGCGCGCTCCGCGTCCGTGAACACGGTGGCCTCGCGCCACGCCGCGACGAGGTGGAGGCGCGTCGAGGTCTCGCCCGCGTGGGCCGCCTCCTTGGTGTGCATATCGGTGCAGAAACCGCAGCCGTTGATCTGGCTGGCGCGGATCTTCACGAGTTCCTGCGTCGCGGCCGGCAGGGTCGAGCCGCCGACCGCCCTGCCCGCCGCGTTGATGTGCTTCCCGAACTCGGCCGCGAGCCGGTTGCCGAAGAGGTTGATCCGTGCGTCCATGGTGCACTCCCGTGCCGTCGCCGTTGCTGACACCTCTTCGACGGAACGGGCCCCCCGCGATGTGACATCGGGAATTGTGACCCCGGTCTCTCCCCCGGTCGGGCAGTCCGCGCAGCCCGTCTCCCCGCACCGTCCCTCGGGTACGCCCCCGGGCGGAGCCACCGGCGTCCCCGTACCCCTGCGCGGTGGATCGGGTCGGGGTCGGCGAGGGGGCCCCGCCCGGAGAAGGCGGGGCCGGGACAGCCCCCGCGAGCTCCTCCGCCCGCCCTGTCCGACCCCGGCCGGCCCCGGGTGCGTCAGCCCTCCAGCACCGGCAGCAGGTCCGGAAGGTGCCCGTCCGAGGCCGCCGCGGCCGCGACGCGCTCCGCGGGCACCTCGCCGTACAGCGTCGTACGCGGCTTCGCCGGCCGGCCCGCGAGCTCGGCGATGGCGACGAGGTCCTGGACCGAGCGGTACGAGCCGTAACCGGACCCCGCCATACGGGAGATGGTCTCCTCCATGAGCGTGCCGCCCAGATCGTTGGCGCCCGACCGCAACATCTCCGCCGCGCCCTCCGTGCCGAGCTTGACCCAGCTCGTCTGGATGTTGGTGATGTGCGGGTGGAGCAGGAGCCGGGCCATCGCGGTGACGGCCCGGTTGTCGCGGTCGGTGGGTCCGGGGCGGGCGATGCCCGCCAGGTACACGGGGGCGTTGGTGTGGATGAAGGGGAGGGTGACGAACTCCGTGAAGCCGCCGGTCTCCTGCTGGAGGCGGGCCAGCGTCCGGAGGTGGCCGAGCCAGTGACGGGGCTGGTCGACGTGGCCGTACATCATCGTCGAGGACGACCGCAGGCCCGTCTCGTGCGCCGTCCTGATGACGTCCAGCCAGGTGGCGGTGGGCAGTTTGCCCTTGGTGAGGATCCAGCGGACCTCGTCGTCGAGGATCTCCGCCGCCGTGCCGGGGACGGAGTCGAGACCGGCCTCCTTCGCGGTGGCCAGCCAGTCGCGTACGGACATGCCGGTGCGGGACGCGCCGTTGACGACCTCCATCGGCGAGAAGGCGTGGACGTGCATCCCGGGGACGCGTTCCTTCACCGCGCGGGCGATGTCGAAGTACGCGGTACCGGGCAGGTCCGGGTGGATGCCGCCCTGCATGCACACCTCGACCGCACCGACGTCCCAGGCCTGGGCGGCACGGTCGGCGACCTGGTCCAGGGAGAGGGTGTACGCGTCGGCGTCCGTGCGCCGCTGGGCGAAGGCGCAGAAACGGCAGCCCGTGTAGCAGACGTTGGTGAAGTTGATGTTCCGGGTCACGATGTAGGTGACGTCGTCCCCGACCACGTCACGGCGCAGCGTGTCGGCGATCCGGCACAGCTCGTCCAGCGCGGGACCGTCCGCGTGGAGCAGGGCGAGGGCCTGGTCGTCGGTGAGCTTCGTGGGGTCGTCGGCGGCCTGGCTCAGGGCCTGCCGTACGTCGGCGTCGATGCGGGAGGGGACCATGCCGGGGGCGGCGGCCTCACGCAGGGCTTCCCAGTCGCCGTACACCTCGTCGAAGTCGTCGCGCCGGTCGCCGGTGCGGCCCTCGGTGTCGATGCTGCGGTGCAGGTCGGTCCGGCCGGAGGAGCTGAAGCCCTCGTCGGGCTCCTGCCAGGGCAGCCCGGCAGGGATCGCGCCCTCCTTCGCGAGGCCCGTCTCCGGGTCGGCGAGCGCCCGTACGTGCGGGAGGAGGCGCGGGTCGAGCCACGGCTCGCCGCGCCGGATGAACTCGGGGTAGACGGTGAGGCGTTCCCGCAGCTCGAAGCCGGACTCGGCGGTTCGCGCGGCCAGTTCCTCGATGTGCGGCCAGGGCCGCTCGGGGTTCACATGGTCCGGGGTGAGGGGCGAGACGCCGCCCCAGTCGTCGATGCCCGCGCCGATCAGCAGGGCGTACTCGGCGTCGACGAGGTTGGGCGGGGCCTGGATACGGGCCGAGGGGCCCAGGATGTGACGGGCGACGGCGACCGCGGCGGCCAGTTCCTCCAGCTCGGCGTCCGGCATCCCGCGCATCGCGGTGTCCGGCTTGGCGCGGAAGTTCTGGACGATGACCTCCTGGATGCCGTGATAGGCGCGGGCCGTCTTCCGGAGCTCGAACAGGGAGTCGGCGCGCTCCTCGTACGACTCGCCGATCCCGATGAGGATCCCGGTGGTGAAGGGGACGTTGGACCGCCCGGCGTCCTCCAGCACGCGCAGCCGGACGGCCGGCTCCTTGTCCGGGGACCCGTAGTGGGGGCCGCCCCGCGTGGACCACAGCCGGGTCGCCGTCGTCTCCAGCATCATGCCCATGGACGGAGCCACGGGCTTCAGCCGCTGAAGGTCGGTCCAGGTCAGCACCCCGGGGTTGAGGTGCGGGAGCAGACCCGTCTCCTCCAGCACCCGGATCGCCATGGCCCGTACGTACGCCAGGGTGTCGTCGTACCCCTCGGCCTCCAGCCAGGCGCGCGCCTCGGGCCACCGGTCCTCGGGCCGGTCGCCGAGTGTGAACAGCGCCTCCTTGCAGCCCGTCTCCGCACCCCTGCGGGCGATGTCGAGGACCTCGTCGGGTGACAGGAACATCCCGTGCCCGGCGCTCCTGAGCTTCCCGGGGACGGTGACGAAGGTGCAGTAGTGGCAGGTGTCGCGGCAGAGCCGGGTCAGGGGGATGAAGACCTTGCGGGAGTACGTGATCACTCCCGGCCGGCCCGCGGCGTCGAGTCCCGCGTCCCGCACCCGGGCCGCGGAGCCGGCGAGATCCGTCAGGTCCTCGCCGCGCGCCTGGAGCAGGACGGCGGCCTCGGTCACATCGAGTGCGACTCCGTCACGGGCCCGCTTGAGGGCCCGCCGCATGGAGTTGGTGGTCGGGCGTCCGCGCTGAGGATCGGTCATGGAGCGAGCATACGAGCGCCTTCCCCCTCCCGGACCAGCACCTCTTCCTGCCCCGGCCGGCCGGGGCGCCGCGGCGCCTCGGGCGTTGTGCGTCGTTTGCACCGTAAGGTCGGACAAGTGATGGAAACGATCGTCTTCGACATCGGTGAGACCCTCGTTCGCGACGACCGCCACTGGGCCTCCTGGGCCGACTGGCTCGGCGTCCCGCCGCACACCGTGAGCGCTCTGGTGGGCGCGGCGGTGATCCAGGGCCGGGACGCCACCGAGGCACTGGCCGTCCTGCGCCCCGGCATGGACGCGACCGAGGCGTACCACGCCCGCGTGGCGGCCGGCCGAGGCGAGTACCTGGACGAGACGGACCTCTATCCGGACGTCCGCCCGGCACTGGCGGAGCTGCGCGCACGCGGTCTGCGGGTCGTCGTGGCGGGTGACCGCAGCCGCCGCGCCGGGGAGTTGCTGCGGGCGCTGGACCTGCCAGCGGATCTCGTGGTCACCTCCGAGGAGTGGGGCGTGACCAAACCGGACCCGGAGTTCTTCGCCAGGGTGCTGGACGTCTCGCACGCTCCCCCGCACGCCACCCTGTACGTCGGTGACCATCCGGCCGAGGACCTGTTCCCGGCGAAGTCCTCGGGGCTGCGGGCGGCCCACATCCGCCGTGGCCCGTACGGTCACTGGTGGGCCGGCCACGCGGACGTCACGGAGACGGCGGACTGGCTGATCGACTCCCTCACGGACCTGCCCGCCCTGCTGGCCCGCCCCGCCGGGAGCCCCCTGCCCTCGTGAGGCAGGGGACGCGGGCGCCGGGCCCGCTTCCCGCGTCCCCTGCCTCACGACGGCGGGCCCGGGGCCGTTACTTGGTGAGGACCGCCGTCATGACCTTCTTCGCGATGGGACCGCCGAGGCCGCCGCCGGAGATGTCCGAGCGGGAGATGTCCATCGCCGTCGGGTCGATGAACACCGCGACCGCGACCGACTGGCCGTCGGCCTTCTTCCCGTACGAGACGAACCAGCCGTACGGGACCTCCTTGCTCACGTCGTTACCGCGCTGAGCCGTGCCCGTCTTGCCGCCCACCGTCACGCCGTCGATGAGGGCACGCTGCGCGCTGCCCTCCTTGGCGGTGAACTCCATCATCTCCTGGACCTTCCTGGCCGTCTCCGGGGAGACCGCCTGGCTCTTGAGCTGCGGCTCGTTCTTCTCCAGGGTGGACAGGTCCGGGCCGCGCAACTCGTCGACGATGTACGGCTGCATGAGCTTGCCGTCGTTGGCGAGGGCCGCCGTGACCATGGCCATCTGCATCGGGGTGCTCGTGAGGCTGCCCTGGCCCATGCCGGTGAGGGCGGTGCCGGGCTTGTCCAGCTGCCCGGGGTAGAGGCTCTTCGTGGCGAGCATGTCGCCGAAGGCGTCGGAGTACACGTCCGCGTTGAAGCCGAACTTCTCGGCCGTCTCGCGCATCCCCTCGTCGCCCACCTTCAGTGCGGCGTCCAGGAAGACGTTGTTGCAGGAGTACTGCATGGCCGTCTTCATCGACGCCTTGCTGCAGGTCGCGTCCCCCGCCTCGCTGCTGATCCGGCTGCTGGACAGCGGCAGCGGGTACGGGGAGACCGCGTCGGTCCGGGCGTCGACGTCCGTGACGACACCGTGCTCCAGGGCGGCGGCGGCGGTGAGGATCTTGAAGGTGGAGCCGGGCGGGAAGGTCTCGCGCAGCGGGCGGTTGGCCAGCGGCTTGCCCTTGTCGTCGACCAGCGCCTGGAACTTGTCGCCTTCCTTGAAGGAGTTGCCGGCGAAGACCGTGGGGTCGTACGAGGGGGTGGAGACCAGGGCGAGGACCTTTCCGGTCGCCGGGTCGAGGGCGACGACCGCGCCCCGGGCGCCCAGATCGGTCAGGCCCTTGTAGGCCGCCTCCTGGGCCTTCGGGTCGATGGTCGTGATCACATCACCGCCGCGCCGCTCCTCACCGGTGAGGATGTCCTTGGCGTGGCGGAAGGCGAAGCGCTCGTCCTGGCCGCTGAGGATGCTGTCGTACGTCTTCTCCAGGAGGGACATGCCCTGCGCCTGGGAGGCGTAGCCGGTGACCGGGGCGTACATCGCGCCCTGCTTGAACGTCCGCCGGTACTTGAAGTCGGTCCCCTCGACCGCCTTCGACCCGGTGATCGCCTTGCCGCCGACGATGATGTCGCCGCGCGGGGTGGCGAACTGGGTGATCTTGACACGCCGGTTGTGCTCGTGGGTCGCGAGTTCCTCGCTCTCGGCGTACTGGAGCCAGTTGGCCCGTATCAGCAGAGCCAGCATCAGCAGTCCACAGAAGACGGCTATGTGCCGCAACGGCCTGTTCATCGTGCTCCCGCTCCCAGGCAGCCGGGCACACACGCACACGGGCCGCACCATCGATGTCCGGAGGTGATGAGGCGATTTTAGCGCCGCCCCCCACGGCCGGGGATCACCCCCGTCAGGTCACCGGCCCGGCTCCCTCACAGATACGCCGCATACGCGTCCAGTGCCCGCAGCACCTCCGTCTCGGGGGCCGGGGGCAGTTGGAGGACGACTTCCGAGATGCCCAGACCGGCGTAGTGCGCCAGCTTGCCCGGGCTGGGCACGACGGCGTACGGCACCACCTGGAGGTGGTCGGGGTTCCGGCCGGCCGCCTCCCAGGCGGTACGCAGCCGCGGCACGGACTCCGCGAGTCCGCGCCCGCCGATGGGCAGCCAGCCGTCGGCGTCCTGGGCGATCTGTTCGAACAGCTTGGGACCCGCCGCCCCGCCGACGAGGGTGCGCGGGCCGTTCACCGGACCACGCGGCTTCCGCACCGGCTTCGGGTGGGCGTGGCTCGCCCGGACGGAGCCGAACTCGCCTTCGTACGCCGTCGGCTCCTGCGCCCACAGCGCCCGCATCAGGGCCAGCCGCTCACGGACGAGCGCCCGCCGGGTCGGCCAGTGGACGCCGTGGTCCGCCGCCTCCTCCACGTTCCACCCCAGGCCGACGCCGAGCGTGAAGCGGCCGCCCGAGAGGTGGTCGAGCGTGGCGGCCTGCTTCGCCAGGTCGATGGGGTCGTGCTGGGCGACCAGCGTGATGCCGGTGCCGAGCTCCAGCCGTTCGGTGACCGCCGCGGCCTGCCCCAGGGCGACGAAGGGGTCGAGGGTGCGGCCGTACTCCTCCGGCAGCTCGCCGCCCGCCGGATAGGGGGTCTCCCGGCTCACCGGAATGTGGGTGTGCTCGGGCAGGTACAGCCCGGCGAAGCCCCGCTGTTCCAGCTCGCGCGCGAGCCGTACCGGCGTGATCGTCCCGTCGGTGAGGAAGATCGTTGTGGCGATCCGCATGGAAGGCACCTCCGTCGTCGTCCGTGGCGGTCCCAACGTATGCCGTGAGGTGGGCGGATCGGAGCCTCCTGCCGGTAATTCGGCGTATTCCGGGGGTGATTCAGTCCTGCACGACCAGGGCGGGGGTCTCCTTCGTGAGCACCTCGCCGCGGAAGAACGCCGGGCTGCGGCGCCGCATCGCGGCCATCAGCACCACACCGAGCAGGAGCAGCCCGACGCCGATCACGAAGACGGAGCCGACGCCGAGGACGGAGGAGCCGGAGCCGTAGGCCGGGTCCCACATGTCGTACAGGGTCTTGCCGAAGACGGCGGTGAGCAGGATGCCGCCGACGACGGGGAAGAGGCCCTTGAGGACCAGATCGCGGGCCGAGCGGGTCAGTTCGGCCCGGAAGTACCAGGCGCAGGCGAAAGCCGTCAGCGCGTAGTAGAAGCAGATCATCAGGCCGAGGGCGTAGATCGTGTCGACCAGGACGTGCTCACTGACGAGGGTCATCACCGTGTAGAAGACACCCGTGGCGATGCCGGCCACGACGGTGGCCCTGCCCGGGGTCCGGAAGCGCGGGTGGACGCGGGCGTAGGAGGCGGGGAGGGCTTCGTAGGCCGACATCGCCAGCACCGTGCGCGCCACCGGGATGAACGTGGTCTGCAGGCTCGCCGCCGCCGAGGCCAGCACCGCCAGGAAGAGCAGGATGCCGAGGCCGGGGCCCATGACCGGGCCCGCGAGGGCGGCGAAGACGTTGTCGGAGGTGTCCGGGTTGGCGAGCCCGAGCCCGGAACCCCCGGAGCCGACGGCCATCTGGGCGGCGATGCCGGTGGCGAGGTAGGAGCCCACCAGGACGACCATCGCGATGAGCGCGGCGCGGCCCGGGGTCTTCTCGCTGCCGGTGGTCTCCTCGTTGGCGGTGAGACAGGCGTCCCAGCCCCAGAACATGAAGATCGAGAGGGAGAGGCCGGCCGTGAAGGCGGCGAAGGACTGGACGGCGAACGGATTCAGCCAGGACCAGGAGAAGTCCACCGAGGTGGCGGCGAAGTCGCCGCTGCCCGCCTTCCGCACGGCCATGACCACGAACACGGCGAGGACGACGAGCTGCAGGCCGACCAGGGCGTACTGGACGCCCTTCGTGGCCGTCATCCCCCGGTAGCTGATCGCCGTCGCCACCGCGATGAGCACGAGGCAGGTCAGGATGTGCACGGCCTTGTCGTCGTCCAGGGCGGCGATCTCGGCGCTGCCCGAGACCTCGCCGGCCAGCAGCCAGAAGTACGAGGTGGCGACGCCCGCCAGGTTGGACAAAACGATGATCGTCGCGATGACCAGGCCCCAGCCGCACATCCAGCCCAGGCGCGGCCCGAAGGCCTTCACCGTCCAGGTGAACGAGGTGCCGCAGTCCGGCATGACCTTGTTGAGTTCCCGGTAGGCGAAGGCGACCAGCAGCATGGGAAGGAATCCGGCCAGGAACACGGCGGGCATCTGGACCCCGACCTCGCCGGCGGTGGAGCCGAGCGTGGAGGTCAGGCAGTACACGGGGGCGACCGTGGAGACGCCGATGACGGCGCTGCCCATCAGGCCGACGGAGTTCCCGCCGAGGCCCTTTCCGCGTACGCCGCCGTCGGCCGGGGCGCTTCCCCTTACCGTGTCTCCGGCCTGTGGCCGCGCGTCCAGCTGAGTCATGGAGAGGACGCTATGCGCTGCGATATCCACATCCGGAGGGTGAGACTCCCCTGTCTCACCCTTGAGTTGGAAACCGTACGCAGCTCGCTACCCGGCCTATCGAAGGTCACCGACGGCTCACGCCTGCCGTTTGACAGGCCGCAGCCTTGCAGGGCGCCGTACGGTAATCGCACCCCTGTCCGTTTTGGCCCCATTCAAAATTTTCCGGCGCTACTTTTCGGCCACCCTCCCTTTCCTCCCGGTTCCCTTCGGCCCGCGCCGCCCGGCTCCGGCCTCCCCCGGTTTCATCCCCGGTACAGAGCCTCGATCTCCTCCGCGAAGTCCCGGGTGATCGCGTCCCGCTTCAGCTTGAGGGAGGGGGTGAGATGCCCGCTCTCCTCGGTGAAGTCCTTCGGCAGGACGGTGAACGTACGGATCGACTCGGCGCGCGACACCAGCCGGTTGGCCTCGTCGACCGCGCGCTGGAGCGTCGAGCGCAGTTCCTCGTCACGGACGAGCTCGGACAGCGGAACGCCTTCCTTCTTCCGCATCCTGCGCCAGTGGGCCAGCCCGTCGGGCTCCAAGGTGATCAGGGCGCTCACGAACGGGCGGTTGTCGCCGACCACGATGCACTGGCTCACCAGCGGGTGCGCCCGCAGCCAGTCCTCCAGGGGCGCCGGGATGACGTTCTTGCCGCCGGACGTGATGAGGATGTCCTTCTTCCGGCCGGTGATCGTGAGGTAGCCCTCCTCGTCGAGCGCGCCCAGGTCGCCGGTCGCGAACCAGCCGTCGTCCCGGTCCGGGACGGCCTCGTTGCGGGCGGTGTCCCAGTAGCCCCGGAAGACCTGGCCGCCCCTGAGCAGGACCTCCCCGTCGTCGGCGATCCGCACGGCGGTACCGGGCAGCGGCCAGCCCACCGTGCCCAGCCGGGGTTTGAGCGGCGGGGTGACCGTGGCGGCGGCGGTGGTCTCCGTGAGGCCGTAGCCCTCGAAGATCTGGATGCCCGCTCCCGCGTAGAAGGCGGCGAGCCGGCTCCCCAGCGGGGAGCCGCCGCAGATCACGTACCGGACCTGTCCGCCCAGCGCTGCCCGGATGCGCCGGTAGACCAGCGGGTCGTAGAGGGCGCGGGCAGCGCGCAGCCCGAGTCCGGGGCCGGGGCCCGTGCCGTGTTCGGCTGCCTCGACCGCCTCGCCGTAGCGCTCCGCGACGCGGGCGGCGCGGTCGAAGGAGGAGACGCGGCCCATCTTCTCGGCGGTGGCCCGGCCCGTGTTGTAGACCTTCTCCAGCACGTACGGGATGGCCAGCAGGAAGGAGGGCCTGAATCCGGCCAGGTCCGCCAGCAGGTCCTCGGTCCTGATGGAGGGGGCGTGCCCGAGCCGGACCCGGGCCCGCATGCAGCCGATGGCGACCATCCGGCCGAAGACGTGCGAGAGGGGCAGGAACAGCAAGGTGGAGGCGGGGCGCTTGGACACCGACGTGAAGACCGGGTGGAGCAGCGCGATGGCGTTGTCGACCTCGGCGAAGAAGTTGCCGTGGGTCAGTACGCAGCCCTTGGGGCGGCCTGTGGTGCCCGAGGTGTAGATGAGGGTGGCGGGGGTGTCGGGCCCCAGGGTGGCGCGGCGGGCTGCGATGACGGCGTCGGGGATGTGCCTGCCCAGCTTCTTCAGCCGCCCGATGACACCGGTGTCCAACTGCCAGAGGTGGGTCAGGTCCCCGAGCTGCTGCCGCTCGAGACTGACCATCCGCCCCAGCTCCTTGCCCTCCACCGCGCAGGCGGCGGCTCCGGAGTCCTGGAGTATCCAGCGGGTCTGGAAGGCGGACGAGGTGGGATAGACGGGAACGGTGACCAGTCCGGCCACCCAGGAGGCGAAGTCGAGCAGCGTCCACTCGTAGGTCGTCGGGGCCATGATCGCGACCCGGTCGCCGGGCTGGAGACCTTCCGCGACGAGACCCTTGGCGACGGCCAGGACCTCCGCGGCGAAGTCGGCGGCGCTGACGTCCTGCCAGCTGCCGTCGGCGCGCTTGCGGCTGAGGACGGCTTCGGACGGGGCCTCGCGTGCGTTGTCGAACGGGATCTCGGCGAGCGAACCGCTCCGGACGATCGGCGCGAACCGGGGCACGGACGCTTCCCGTACGGTGCCGTCCGCCCCTCTGACCCTGGTCGGCTCGACGAGGACGGGAACACCGGGTACGGCGGCAGAGCTGGGCGTGGACACGGGCGACTCCTCGACATCGGGGCGGGCGCCGGTCCCGTCCCTGGGTCCGGCGCCGGTGCGGCTGCTGGGTGCGCGGGGTCGTACACGGGCTGTGTGCCGGCGGATCTACGGGCTGCGGGCTGCCGGACTGCGGGTCTACGGGCTGCCGGACTGCGGGTCTACGGAGTGCGGACTGCCGGGCTGCGGGTCTGCGGGGCTGCGGTCTGCGGTCTGCGGGTCTGCGGGTCTGCGGGTCTGCGGGCTGCGCTTCGTACGCGGGCGGATCCGTGCGGCGGGTGCCCGGTGGTCAGGGCCGTCCGGGGTGTTCCCGGCCGGCCCTGATCCGCCCCGGAACTACTCCCCTCACGGGCGTTCCAGGATGGCCGTGACCCCTTGGCCGCCCGCCGCGCAGAGGGAGATCAGGCCACGGCCCGGCCCGCCGCGCTCGGCGAGGAGCGCGGCCAGGGTCGCCACGATCCGGGCGCCGGTCGCGGCGAACGGGTGGCCGGTGGCGAGGGACGAGCCCGCCACGTTCAGCTTCGCCCTGTCGACGGGTGCCAGACCCTGCTTCTCCCAGGCCGCCAGCGTGGCGAGGACCTGGGAGGCGAAGGCCTCGTGGATCTCGAAGAGGTCGAAGTCCGCCATCGTGAGACCGGCCCGCTCCAGCAGGCGCGGTACCGCGTACGCGGGCGCCATCAGCAGCCCGTCCTCGCCGTTCACGTGGTCCACGGCACCCGTCTCGTGGAGCGAGAGGTACGCCAGCGGCTCCAGGCCGCGTTCCGCCGCCCACTCCTCGCTGGACAGGAGCACGGTGGCGGCCCCGTCGGAGAGCGGGGTCGAATTGCCCGCGGTCATCGTCGCGTCGGGGTGGTCGGTGCCGAACACCGGTTTCAGCGTGGCGAGTTTCCGGGGCGTGGAGCCGGGGCGCAGGTTCTGGTCGCGCTCCAGGCCGAGGTACGGGACGACGAGGCCGTCGAAGAAGCCGCGTTCGTACGCCGCGGCGAGCCGCTGGTGACTGGTGGCCGCCAGCAGGTCCTGCTCCTCGCGGCCGATGCCCCACTTCCGGGCGGTGACCGCGGCGTGCTCGCCCATCGACAGCCCGGTGCGCGGCTCGGAGTTGCGGGGGATGTCCGGGATCAGGTGGCGGGGGCGTACGGCCGCCAGCGCCTTGATCCGGCCCGCCGCCGACCTCGCCCGGCGGGCTTCCAGCAGGATCCTGCGCAACTGGTCGTTCACGCCCAGGGGGGCGTCGCTCGTGGTGTCCGCGCCGCCCGCGACCGCCGAGTCGACGGCACCCAGCGCGATCTTGTTCGCGGCCGCGACGACCGCCTGAAGACCGGTTCCGCAGGCCTGCTGCACGTCGTAGGCCGGGGTGCGCGGATCCAGGGACGACCCCAGGACCGTCTCACGGGCCAGGTTGAAGTCCCTGCTGTGCTTGAGGACCGCTCCGGCCACGAACTCGCCGACCCGCTGCCCGCGCAGGCCGAAGCGCTCGGCCAGTCCGTCCAGCGCGGCCGTGAGCATCTCCTGGTTGGAGGCCCGGGCGTACGGGCCGTCGGAGCGGGCGAAGGGAATGCGGGTGCCGCCGATGACCGCGACCCGGCGCGGCTGCGGAAGTGCGAGGGGAATCAACTCGACCAACTCATCTCGACCAGATCCTGACCCTTGAGTAACCTTACTCCGGAGTAAATCTACGACCAGCAGGGAGTCCGGACAATGGCCGACCGCTATCTCCGCTTCACCGGCACAGCGCCCGGACGCTTCCTGACCCGGGGGCTCGGACTGCCCCGACCCACCCCGCTCCGCCGGTGGACGGTGGCGACACCCGCGCTGGAGGGGGCGTTGCTGCACCTCACGGCCGGTACGACGGCCCACCCGGAGACGCTCGGTCCGGTACTCGCCGCGAGCGGCCTGGAGGTCACCGCGCAGGCGGAGCGCCCGGCGGCCGTCGTCCTGGACGCGACCGGCATCACCACCGTCGCCGGGCTCGGCGGCGTGCACGCCGCCCTCCACCCCGTCGTCCGGTCACTGGCCCCCGGCGGACGTGTCGTCGTCCTCGGCACGCCGCCGTCCGCCGACGACCACCATCAGGCGGCGGCCCAGCAGGCCCTCGAAGGGTTCGTACGCTCCCTGGGCAAGGAGATCGGCAAGGGCGCCACCGTCCAGTTGCTCCGCATCGCCCCGGGGGCCGCCGCCTCGGCCGAGTCCACGCTCCGCTTCCTGCTGTCCCCGCGCTCCGCGTACGTCAGCGGCCAGGTGGTCGAGCTCACCGACGCCGCACCGGACCCGGTCCCCGACTGGGCCGCGCCGCTGGCCGGCCGCACGGCGCTGGTCACCGGGGCCGCCCGGGGCATCGGTGCCGCCGTCGCCTCCGTGCTGGCCAGGGACGGCGCCCGGGTCATCTGCCTGGACGTGCCCCAGGCCCGGGAGGACCTCGTCCGTACCGCCGACCGCCTCGGCGCGAGCGCGCTGGAGCTGGACATCACCGCCCCCGACGCCGCCGGCCTGATCGCCGCGGCCGCACCGGACGGCCTCGACATCCTCGTCCACAACGCGGGCATCACCCGGGACCGCAGGCTCGCCAACATGCCGGCCGACCGCTGGGACTCGGTCCTGGAGGTCAACCTGGACAGCGTCCTGCGCACCACGGACACCCTCCTGGACACGGGGACCGTCCGGCGCGGCGGGCGTGTGGTGGCCACCGCGTCCATCGCCGGGATCGCGGGCAACACCGGCCAGACCAACTACGCCGCCAGCAAGGCGGGCATCATCGGCCTCGTCCGCTCCCTGGCCCCGCGCGCCGCCGCCGCCCACGGTGTCACCGTCAACGCGGTCGCCCCGGGCTTCATCGAGACGAAGATGACGGCCGCCGTCCCGCTCCTCATCCGCGAGGCGGGCCGCAGGATGAACTCCCTGGCCCAGGGCGGGCTTCCGGTCGACGTGGCCGAGACCACCGCCTGGTTCGCCCAGCCCGCCTCCAGCGCCGTGAACGGCCAGGTCGTCCGGGTCTGCGGCCAGAGCCTGCTGGGTGCGTGACGCCGTGACCGGCCTGCTCGTGTCCCTCGTACGCGGTGCCGTGACCTCGCCGTTCAAGTCGGCGGGGCGTTCCGGCGCCGCGCTCCCCCCGGCCCGTGCGGTGCTCCCGGCCGCGCGGATCGTCCCCGGCCGCCTCGCCTCGTACCGCGGGATCTGCGGCTTCACCGAACGGGACGTGCTGCCGCTCACCTACCCACACGTCCTGGGGTTCCCGCTGGCCATGCGCATCATGACGGGCCGGGCCTTCCCCCTGCCGGTGCTGGGGCTCGTCCACACCCGGATCGAGATCACCGGACACCGGGCGCTCCACCCGGCGGACGCCCCCGAACTCACCGTGTACGCCGAGGAGCTGACGCCCCATCGCCGGGGGACCGAGGTCACGGTGGTGACGCAGGCGCGGCTGTCCGGCGAGCTCGTCTGGGAGTCGCGCAGCGGCTATCTGTCGCGGTACTCCACCGGGAGAGCACCCGCGACGGCCACCCCGCGAGGTCCCGCACCGTCCTCGCCCGCGGCCGGCGGACCGGTCGCGGAGGCGGAGGCAGCGGCAGCGGCGGAGGTGGAGGCGGAAGCGAACGCGGCCGTCCGGGCCGGAGATCCCGCCATCGATCCGGCCGGCGATTCCCCCACCGGCCCGGCCCGCGACGCGCTGCCGGCAGTCGCCGAGTGGAGGCTGCCCGGCGACCTCGGACGGCGGTACGGCGCCGCGTCGGGCGACCGCAACCCCATCCACCTCCACCCCCTGACAGCACGGCTGTTCGGCTTCCCCCGGCACATCGCGCACGGCATGTGGACCGTCGCCCGCTGCTTGGCCGAGGCCGAGGCGTCCGGGTCCGGCCGGATCCGTACCGTACGCGCCGAGTTCAGGGCCCCCGTCCTGCTGCCGGCGACCGTGACGTACGCCGCCGCCGGCCCCGCCTTCGAGGTGCGCGGCGCCGGACGCGTCCACCTCACGGGCCGGGTGACGCGGGAGGGCTGACCGGGCCCCGGTCTCGCGGTCAGTCCGCCCGGGGCTGCCAGCCACGGCCGTGCATGAGGTTCTCCAGGCCCGCCCAGGAGAAGTTCATCAGCGTGGCCGCGGCCTCCTTGGCCGAGACGCCCGGCGTGACGTTCGCCCACCCCGCGAGCGCCTCCGCGGCCCCGACGAGCGCCTGCGCGAGCCCGGCGACATCCCGGTCGGGCAGGGCCGGATCGTAGTGCGACTCACGCGCCGCCGCCCCGATCAGACCCGTCACGAACGCAACGATCTCTTCGCGCAGCACACCGACCTCGCTGACGAACGGCTCGCCCTGCGCACGCGCCTGCTGGTGCAGCACCGCCCAGCCGTCCGGGTTCTCCGCCGTGTGCGTGAAGAACCCGCGCAGCCCGGCCCACAGTTGCCGGTCGGCCGGCAGTCCCGGCTCCACCGCGGCCCGCACGGCTTCCATCAGCGCCTTCGCCTCGCGGCGGATGCAGGCGGTGAAGAGTTCTTCCTTGGAATTCAGGTACAGGTAGACCAGTGGCTTGGACACTCCGGCCAGCTCCGCGATCTCGTCCATCGAGGCGGCGCGGTACCCGCGCTGCCCGAAGGTCCGCACCGCGGCGTCCATCATCTGCTGCTCCCGCACCGCGCGTGGCATGCGTTTGCTCTTCACTGCACTCACGTCGGACTTTCCTCCCGCCCCCGCTGCCCTGCTCCTCGGCAAGACTACGGCGCCGCTCCGACCCCGTCCTGTTCCCGCGTCGCTCCCCGGCCCCGGTGGCCGGTTGTCGCCCCACCCCGCTCGCCGCGCTCCCCACGGACCTCCCCCAACGGGCGCGCACAGACGCGTGCGCCCCGTCCTCGGTGAGGACGGGGCGCATGGCGCGATCGCCGCCACGGGCCGGCCCGCGGTGCACGGCGGGCGCGCGACGACGGCTACGGCGCGGGCCGGCCCTCAGGCGGTGACCGGAACGCCCTTCGGTTCCGCGTCGCGCGGGCCGGCCTCGTCGACCGGGGAGGCGGACGCCGAGTTGTACGCGTCGTGGTCGAGGATCTTCTCGCGGGCAGCGACGATCACCGGGACCAGCGCCTGGCCCGCCACGTTCGTGGCGGTGCGCATCATGTCCAGGATCGGGTCGATCGCGAGCAGCAGACCCACACCCTCCAGCGGGAGGCCCAGGGTCGACAGGGTGAGGGTCAGCATGACCGTGGCGCCGGTGAGACCGGCGGTGGCCGCCGAGCCGATCACCGAGACGAACGCGATCAGGATGTAGTCACCGATGCCCAGCTGGACGTCGAAGATCTGCGCGATGAAGATCGCGGCCAGCGCCGGGTAGATCGCGGCGCAGCCATCCATCTTGGTGGTGGCGCCGAACGGGACGGCGAAGGAGGCGTACTCCTTAGGAACGCCGAGACGCTCCGTGACCTGCTGGGTGACCGGCATGGTGCCGACCGAGGAACGGGAGACGAAGGCCAGCTGGATCGCGGGCCAGGCGCCCTTGAAGAACTGCAGCGGGCTGACCTTGGCGACCGTGGCCAGCAGCAGCGGATAGACGCCGAACAGCACCAGGGCGCAGCCGATGTAGACGTCGGCGGTGAACGTGGCGTACTTGCCGATCAGGTCCCAGCCGTAGTCGGCGATGGCGTAGCCGATGAGACCGACGGTGCCGAGGGGGGCGAGGCGGATGACCCACCACAGGGCCTTCTGGAGGAGCTCCAGGACGGACTCGCTGAGGGTGAGGATGGGCTTGGCCTTCTCGCCGAGCTGGAGCGCGGCGATACCGGCGACGGCGGCCATGAAGACGATCTGCAGGACGTTCAGCTCGGTGAACGGGGTGATGACGTCCGTCGGGATGATGCCCGTGAGGAAGTCGAGCCAGGAGCCGGCGTTCTCGGGCTTGGCGCCGTCCTTGGGGGTGAGGCCGGTGCCGGAGCCAGGGTTGGTGATCAGGCCGATCGCGAGGCCGATGGCGACCGCGATCAACGAGGTGATCATGAACCAGAGCAGGGTGCGGGAGGCCAGCCTGGCGGCGTTGTTGACCTTGCGCAGGTTGGTGATCGACACCATGATCGCGAAGAAGACGAGCGGTGCGACGGCCAGCTTCAGCAGCTGGACGAAGATGTGGCCGATCTTGTCGAGCGTGGTGTAGAGCCAGCCGATGTCCTGGCTGCGGGTGAGCCAGCCGAGCAGGACACCGAGGACGAGACCGGCGACGATCTGGGCCCAGAAGGGGACGCTGGGTATGCGGAAGCCGGAGCCGGACGGCTCACCGGCGCCGCTCGCGGCGGGGGGCGCGGAATTCGCGGACACGAACACACTCCTGAGGAGGCGCAACGGAGCGTACGAGACGTACGGCCGTGCGGTCGGACGGGGACGGGGTGCGGCGCCCGCGCCAGGAGCGGCGCCGCTGCATGATGCCGGTTCAGACGTTGCGGCAACAGACCGCGGACATACAGCGGCAGAGATCGACATGCAGGCGCGCCACGAGCGGAGGGCTCATGGCGTAGCGGGGGCGCGCTGCAGCGTTCACGTCGAATACGTTAACACTTGAACTTTGGGAACCTCAAAGCTCCCCTTTGACCGTGCCCTCCCTCCGCCTTCGCGGTACCGCCCCCGTACACGCCGGAACCCCGGCACGGGAGCTGATGCTCCGGTACCGGGGTCCGGTCCGTACGGCGTACGGGCGTGGGGAAGCGTAGGCGGCGCCTACCGGGTGACGCTGTCCTCGCGGGTGCGGTTGGCCTCGAGCCGGGCCTTGGTGCGGTCGACCGTGGAGATCAGCTGCGCGGACATCTCGTCGCGCTGCCTGCGCAGCAGCACGTAACTGAGCGGCGCGGAGAGCAGCAGACCCAGCAGGACGACCCAGACCGCGTTGGAGCCGCCGGCTCCGGAAGGCAGCAGGCCGAAGTGGACCGCGACACCGGCGACGAAGAAGCAACCGACGAAGATCAGCACACGCAGCGCGGTGTACCGGATCGTTGCGCTGGGCTTGGCAGCGGACACGGCTGGCCTTCTCTCTACGTCCGACGTTCCTGCGGTCGTGCAGTCTGCGAATCCTGCCCGACCAGTGAAGCATGCCCCGAATGCGATCAGTTCGCAGGGTTGCTTCCACGGCGCACCGCGCCCTGTCCCCCGAGGAGCGGGAGCAGCATGATGACGTCGTCGCGGTAGTCGTCCTCGGCCACCCGGATGGCGTCCGGGACGCGGCCGACCTCCTTGTACCCGCAGGACGCGTAGAAGCGGTCGGCACCGGTGCCCCCGCGGCAGGTGAGCCGGACGGCCTCGATGCCGTCGGCCGCGCGGGCGGCGTCCGCCACGGCCGCCATCAGCTCGCGGCCGTGGCCCCTGCCCTGCAGGCGCGGGTGGACCATCACGGTGTACACGCCGATCCAGTGGCGCATCAGCTGGTGGGTGTTGCGTGTGAGGAACGCGGTGGCGGCAACCCTGCCGTCCTCGTCCCGGCCCACCACCAGGGTGGTCCGCCCCTCGGCCATGCCGCACAGATGCCTGACCAGCTCGGGCCGCACTTCTTCCACGGTGACGGGCGGGACGAAGCCGACCGCCCCGCCGGCGTTGCTGACATCGGCCCAGAGCGCGGCAATGCCGTCCCGCAACCCCCGGTCGACCGCGGGATCCACGTCGAAAGTAAGTGCCATGATGGAAGATTAACCCTTACTCCTGCCGGCGTTCGCGCCTGTCCACCACGCGAGAAGGCCCCGGCCCGGGGACGGCGGGCCGGGGCCTTCGGCGCGGAGCGGGACCTCCGCACCGGGCACGGGCGTGGGGCGGTCCCCGTGCGTCAGACGCGCATCGGCTGCGGCGACTCGCGCCGCCCCTCGTCCGGGCCCGGGTACTCACGGAGGATCTCGTACCGGGTGTTGCGCTCGACGGGACGGAAGCCGGCGTCCCGGATCAGTTCCAGCAGGTCCTCACGGCCGAGCTTGTTCGGCGTGCCGTAGTCGTCCGCGTCGTGCGTGATCTTGTACTCGACGACCGACCCGTCCATGTCGTCCGCACCGTGCTGGAGGGCGAGCTGGGCGGTCTGCACCCCGTGCATCACCCAGAAGACCTTGACGTGCGGGACGTTGTCGAACAGCAGCCGGGAGACCGCGAAGGTCTTCAGCGCCTCGGCGCCGGTCGCCATCGTCGTGCGCGCCTGGAGCGTGTTGCGGACCTTGCCGTCCTTCATGTCCACGAAGTCGTGCTGGTAGCGCAGCGGGATGAAGACCTGGAAGCCGCCGGTCTCGTCCTGCATCTCCCGCAGCCGCAGCACGTGGTCGACGCGGTGACGGGGCTCCTCGATGTGCCCGTACAGCATCGTCGCCGGGGTCTTGAGACCCTTCTCGTGCGCGAGGCGGTGGATGCGCGACCAGTCCTCCCAGTGGGTGTTGTGGTCGACGATGTGCTGGCGGACCTCCCAGTCGAAGATCTCCGCCCCGCCGCCGGTGAGCGACTCCAGACCGGCCTCGATCAGCTCGTCGAGGATCTCGGACGCCGACAGCCCCGAGATCGTCTCGAAGTGGTGGATCTCCGTCGCGGTGAACGCCTTGAGCGCCACCTCGGGAAGGGCCTCCTTCAGCGCGCTGAGCGAGCGGGGGTAGTAGCGCCAGGGAAGGGTGGGGTGGAGGCCGTTGACGATGTGCAGCTCGGTGAGGTTCTCGCCCTGCATCGCCTTGGCGAGGCGGACGGCCTCCTCGATGCGCATCGTGTACGCGTCCTTCTCGCCCGGCTTGCGCTGGAACGAGCAGTAGGCGCAGGACGCGGTGCACACGTTGGTCATGTTGAGGTGGCGGTTGACGTTGAAGTGGACGACGTCGCCGTTCTTCCTCGTACGCACCTCGTGCGCCAGACCGCCGAGCCACGCCAGGTCGTCGGACTCGTAGAGCGCGATCCCGTCCTCGCGGGTCAGCCGCTCGCCGGCCCGGACCTTCTCCTCCAGCTCGCGCTTGAGTCCCGCGTCCACCAGTGGCCTCCCATACCTCTACGTAACAGACTTCGGCCCACCGTACTCCTCCGCCTTCCCGCCGGAGGCACCAGCGTCCGGCGTCAGGACTCGCCCGGGAGTTCCCCGACCCGGTTCTCCCACTTGGTCGACAGCACGATCGTGGTGCGGGTCCGCGAGACGCCCTTCGTCCCGCTCAGTCTGCGGATCGTCCTCTCCAGGCCGTCCACGTCACCGACCCGCACCTTGAGCATGTAGGAGTCGTCGCCCGCGATGAACCAGCAGTCCTCGATCTCGGCGAGGTCCTTCAGCCGGTGCGCGACGTCCTCGTGGTCGGCCGCGTCGGACAGGGAGATCCCGATCAGCGCGGTGACCCCCAGCCCGAGCGACGCGGAGTCGACGGTGGCGCGGTAGCCGGTGATGACACCGGCGGTTTCCAGCCGGTTGATGCGATCGGTGACGCTGGGGCCGGAGAGCCCGACGAGCCGCCCCAGCTCGGCGTACGAGGCCCTGCCGTTCTCTCTGAGGGCCTGGATGAGCTGCCTGTCCACCGCGTCCATATGACTGAAACCTTCCATTGTTCAGCAGTACCGCGAGTTTACGTGTAGAATCTAAGGCACAACAGGGTCCAGGCCCTATAAATCTTCCAGATCATCCAAGAAACGCTTTCGAATCTTCAGGAGTGAACGACACCGTGTACTCGATCGAGATGGCCTACGCCCGAATGCGCGAGCTGCAGGACCTGGCCAACCGCTCGCGTGCCCACGAGCCCGCCGCCGCCCACCGCGTCGACCGGACCCGGACCCGCGCCCGCCGCGCGGCCAAGAAGCGCTGACCCCACCGGTTCAGTCGCGGGAGCCGCCACCGAGCTCCCCCTCCCACCGGCGGTACAGCTGGTGCGGCACGCCTGCCGCGTCCAGCACCCGCCCGGCGACGAAGTCCACCAGATCCTGGATGTGCTTCGCCCCCGCGTAGAACGCCGGAGAGGCGGGCAGCACCACGGCGCCCGCCTCGTCGAGCGCCACCATCTGCTTGAGTGTCGAGCCGCTCAGCGGCGTCTCGCGCACCGCGACGACCAGCGTCCGCCGCTCCTTGAGCGTCACGCTCGCCGCCCGCTGCAGCAGGTCCTTCGAGAGTCCGAGCGCCACCCCGGCGACGCAGGCCGTGGACGCCGGGACGATCAGCATCCCCTTGGCCGGGTACGACCCCGAGGACGGCCCGGCCGCCAGGTCACCCGCCGCCCAGTGCCGCACGTCACGGACGTCCGGCCGGAAGGTGTCCGGCTTCCCGTCCGCGCCCCGGGCCAGCCAGCTCCCCAGGTCCTCCCGCCAGTGGGCGTCGCGGAACGGGATGCCCGTCTCGTCCAGCAGGGTGAGCCGTGAGGCACGGCTCACCACCAGGTCCACGCTCTCCCCCGCGGCCAGCAGTCCTCGCAGGACAGAGGCCGCGAAGGGGGTACCCGATGCGCCCGACACCCCGACAATCCAAGGCCTGCGCCGCTGCTGAGTCACTGAAGTCCTGGATTCCACACGTCCGAGCCTAGCCGCCGTCCGGCTCCAGGAACCGAGGCAGGGCTCCGTACGTTGCAACGGACAGGAGAACAGTCATGAGCAGGGGGTGAGCATGCCGGAGCCACGCACCGGGGCCACCGCACGCGCCGTCACGGCCGGAGCGGTCATGCTCGCCTGGATCGCGCTGCTGTGGGTCCTGGAAGGCGTGGACGCGCTGACCGGCCACTCCCTGGACACCTACGGCATCAGTCCGCGCGAACCGGCCGAGCTGGCCGACATAGTGCCCTCCGCGTTCCTGCACGACGGCTGGCAGCACGTCGCCTCCAACAGCGTCCCGCTGCTGGTCCTCGGCTTCATCGCCGCGCTCGCCGGGATACGCAGACTGGCCGGCGTCGTGCTCGTGGTCGTCGTGACCGGCGGCCTCGGCGTCTGGCTGACGGCCCCGCCGAACACGATCACGCTGGGCGCGTCCGGTGTCGTCTTCGGGCTCTTCGGCTACCTGCTGGTCCGGGGCTTCGTGGACCGGCGCCCGCTCGACATCGTGGTCGGCGTGATCATCGCCGGGGTCTACGGCTCGCTGCTCTGGGGCGTGCTGCCGACCGACTCCGGCATCAGCTGGCAGGGCCACCTCTTCGGGCTCATCGGCGGGGTCGTGTCCGCGTTCGCCTTCCGCCGCCCCCGCCGCATCCAGCGGCCTGAGGGGTACCTCACGGCCTGAGCCCCGCCGCCCGGCGGGTGGCCGGCCGTCACGGGGTGAGGCCGCGCACCAGCAGGTCCAGCAGCGCACAGGCGAACAGGGCGATGCCGATGAAGCCGTTGACCGAGAAGAACGCCCGGTTCAGCCGGGACAGATCGTGCGGCCGCACCACCCGGTGCTCGTACACGAAGGCCACGGCGACGATCACCATGCCGACCCAGTAGAAAAGTTCCGCGCCCGTCGCCAGGCCGAACCAGACGAGCAGACCGGTCGTCACCGCGTGGCACACCCGGGCGCCCCAGAGCGCGGCCGGGATCCCGAAGCGTGCGGGGAAGGAGAGCACGCCGTGCGCCCGATCGGCCTGCACGTCCTGGCAGGCGAAGATCAGGTCGAAGCCGCCGATCCAGATGCCGACGGCCAGCCCCAGGATCACCGCGTCCCACGACCAGCTCCCGGTGACCGCCAGCCAGGCGCCGACCGGCCCCATGGCCTGGGCCAGTCCGAGGATCGCGTGCGGGAAGTTCGTGAACCGCTTGCCGTACGGGTAGACGACCATGGGGACGACGGCGACCGGGGCCAGAGCCAGGCAGAGCGGGTTGAGCAGGGCCGCCGCTCCGAGGAAGACGACGACGGCGACGATCGCGCCCGTCCACGCCGACTTCACCGTGACCGCGCCGGTCACCAGCTCGCGTCCCGCGGTCCGCGGGTTACGGGCGTCGATCTCCCGGTCGATGATCCGGTTGGCGGCCATGGCGAAGGTCCGCAGTCCGACCATCGCCACCGTCACGAGCAGCAGCGTGCCCCAGTGGATCTCCTTGTCCAGCCGGAACATCGCGGTGAGCGCGGCGATGTACGCGAAGGGCAGGGCGAAGACCGAGTGCTCGATCATCACCAGCCGCAGGAACGCCCGCGGCGTGCTGCGCGGCTGCGGCACGGCGGCGGAGGCGGAAGCGCTCACAGTCCGTACTCCTTCCAGCGGCGGTCGACCTTCGCCGCCGTATCCGGGTCCGACTCGACCATGGCCGGCCAGCCGCCGTCCCGGGTGTATCCCTCCTCGGGCCACTTGCGGGTGGCGTCGATGCCCGCCTTGCCGCCCCAGAACTGCTGGTAGGAGGCGTGGTCGAGATGGTCGACCGGGCCCTCGACGACCGTGAGGTCGCGGGCGTAGTCGGTGTTGCCGAGCGCACGCCAGGAGACCTCGTGCAGGTCATGGACGTCGCAGTCGGAGTCCACGACCACGATCAGCTTGGTCAGCGACATCATGTGCGCGCCCCAGACCGCGCTCATCACCTTCTGGGCGTGCTTGGGGTACTTCTTGTCGATGGAGACGATCGCGCAGTTGTGGAAGCCGCCCGACTCCGGAAGGTGGTAGTCCACGATGTCCGGCACGATCACCTTCAGGAGCGGCAGGAAGAACCGCTCGGTGGCCCGCCCCAGCGGTCCGTCCTCGGTCGGGGGCCGGCCCACGACGATCGACTGCAGCAGCGGCCGCCTGCGCATGGTGACGCAGTCGATCTTCAGGGCGGGGAACGGTTCCTGCGGTGTGTAGAAGCCGGTGTGGTCGCCGAAAGGCCCCTCGGGCAGCATCTCCCCCGGCTCCAGCCACCCCTCGATGACGACCTCCGCCTGGGCGGGGACCTGGAGGGGGACGGTCTTGCAGTCGACCATCTCGATCCGCTTGCCCTGGATGAAGCCGGCGAAGAGGTACTCGTCGATGTCCCCGGGCAGCGGCGCCGTGGAGGCGTACGTCACGGCCGGCGGCGCCCCGAACGCGATGGCCACGGGCAGCCGTTCACCGCGCCTGGCGGCGACCTGGTAGTGGTTGCGGCTGTCCTTGTGGATCTGCCAGTGCATCCCGATGGTGCGTTTGTCGTGGCGCTGGAGCCGGTAGAGCCCCAGGTTGCGCACGCCGGTCTCGGGGTCCTTGGTGTGCGTGAGGCCGAGGTTGAAGAAGGAGCCGCCGTCCTCGGGCCAGGTGAAGAGCGCGGGGAGCCGGTCCAGGTCGACGTCCTCGCCGGTGAGGACGACCTCCTGGACGGGGGCGTTGTCGGACTTCACCTTCTTCGGCGGCACATGGGCCATCGAGCCGAGCTTGCCGAACGCCTCCCGTACCCCCACGAAGCCGTGCGGCAGTTCGGGTTTGAGCAGTCCGCCGATCTTGTCGCCGATGTCCGCGTAGGACTTCAGGCCGAGAGCCTTGAGCAGTCGGCGGTCCGTCCCGAAGACGTTCATGGCCAAGGGCATGGACGACCCCTTGACGTTCTCGAAGAGCAGCGCCGGGCCACCCGCCTTGTTGACGCGGTCGACGATCTCGCCGACCTCCAGATGCGGGTCGACCTCGGCCTTGATGCGCTTGAGATCGCCCTCGCGCTCCAGGGCCCGGAGCAGGGAGCGAAGATCGTCGTAAGCCATGCTGTCCAGTATCGGCCACCCGCTACCCTGGGCCCGTCACCGGGGCGGGACAGTGCGCCCCCTCACCTCATCTCGGGGGATCCTTCCACCATGCTGCGGGCCCTGATCTACCTTCTGCCGCTGGCACTGACGATCTACGCGTTCATCGACTGCCTGAACACCCCTGAGGACGAGGCCAGGCACCTGCCGAAACTGGCCTGGGTCTTCATCATCCTGCTGTTCTGGATCGTGGGTCCGATCGTCTGGTTCGCCGCGGGCAAAGTGCGCCACGTGCCCGCCGGGGGCCGTACGCCGTCCGAGTGGCACCGCCACCACCGCACCACCTGGGTGGCACCCGACGACAATCCGGAATTCCTGAAGGCGCTGCAGGAGGAGAACAAGAAGGACGAGTCCCTCCTCAAGGACTGGGAGGCGGACCTGCGCCGCCGCGAAGAGGAGATCAGGCGCCGTGAGGGCAACGCGGGACCGGGGGAGTCCGCTCCGCCCGCCACCTCCTGAGGGCCGTCCCACACCGCCCGGGCCCGCGCCGCTCCCGCCGCCCGGGCCCTCCCACTTCCGCGCGGGCCGGTCCGGCCGCAGCGCACGGCACGCGGGCACGGCGGCCGGCAGACGCTTCACGGGGACAGCAGCCGGCCCAGCCGGTCGAGCAGGGGCAGCAGCGCCGTCCGCTCCTGGGGGGTGAGGGCCTCCAGGGCACCGTGTACCACCCGCATCTCGGCTCGGATGCGGTGCGCCAGCTCGGTCCCCTCCGGGGTGCGGGCGGCCACCTTGGAGCGGCGGTCGCCCGGTGCGGGTGCCCGGGTGACCAGGCCGCGGCTCTCCATCCGCCCGATCAGCCCGGTGGCGTTCGAGGCGTCGCACACCAGGTGCCGGGCCAGGGCGCTCATGGGCATGGGCTCTCCGAGCGCGATCAGCGCGCGCGCCTGCGAGGTGCTCAGACCGTGCCGGGCCGCGACCGCGGTGAGGTCGTCGTGATGACCGCGGACGACGAGCGCGAGGGGTTCCAGCAGCTCGTCCGGGGTAGGGACGGCGCGGGGTGCCGGTTCCGTCGTCATGGTCGGTCATCCTTCGATCGGTACGCGTGGTCCGGAAGCCTGGAAGAGACGCCACGCAGCCGCATTCATTTGACATGCCCAACTTTTGGCAGTTACCTGGCTCCTGTTGCTTGAGCATATCAAGCTTCCCCCGAGCACCACCTTCTTTGTCGTAGGGAGCACCCCCCATGCCCTCCGTACTCTTCGTCCTCACCGGCGCCGACCACTGGACCCTCAAGGACGGAACCGCCCACCCCACCGGCTTCTGGGCCGAGGAGCTGGCCGCCCCGCACCGCGTCTTCGCCCAGGCGGGCTTCGACATCACCATCGCCACCCCGGGCGGCGTCGCCCCGACCGTGGACGCCTCCAGCCTGGCCGCCGAGGTCAACGGCGGCCAGGAGCAGGCCGACGCCGTCGCCTCCTACCTCGCCTCGATCGACGAGACACTCCGCATCCCCGCCCGGCTGGAGGACACCGTCCCCACCTCGTACGACGTCGTCTTCTACCCCGGCGGCCACGGCCCCATGGAGGACCTGGCCGTCAACGAGGCCTCCGGCCGGCTCCTGACCTCGGCGCTGGACTCGGGGATCCAGGTGGGCGTCCTGTGCCACGCCCCCGCCGCCCTGCTGCCCGCCCGTCGCGAGGACGGCAGCTGGCCCTTCGCCGACTACCGCATGACCGGTTTCAGCAACGTCGAGGAGACCCAGGCCGGCCTCGCGGACAAGGCGCCCTGGTTGCTGGAGGACCGGCTGACCGAGCTGGGTGCCCGCTACTCCGCCGGGGAGGCCTGGGGACCGCACACCGTGCACGACCGCAACCTGCACACCGGCCAGAACCCGGCCTCCTCCGAACAGCTGGCCCGCGAGATCCTGGAGGCCCTGTGACCGTCGGCACCTCCGGGTCCGCGGCCGGTCTCGTCGCCCGCCTGCGCGCGGCCTTCCGCACCGGCCGCACCAGGGACCTCGACTGGCGCACCACGCAGCTGACCCGGTTGCGCGCCCTGCTCACCGAGCACGGCGACGAGCTCGCCGAGGCGCTCCACGCCGACCTGGGCAAGAGCCGCAAGGAGGCGTACCGGACGGAGATCGACTTCACGGTGCGCGAGATCGACCACACCCTGGAGCGCCTCGCGGGCTGGCTGGAGCCCGAGCCGGCCCCCGTACCGGCGGCCCTCGCCGGGGCCACCGCCCACACGGTCCAGGACCCGCTCGGCGTCGTCCTCGTCATCGCTCCCTGGAACTACCCGGTGCAGCTGCTGCTGGCGCCCCTCGTCGGAGCGCTCGCGGCGGGGAACGCCGTGGTCGTGAAGCCCAGCGAGCTGGCTCCCACGACCTCGGCGGCCGTGGCCCGGCTGCTGCCGGAGTACCTGGACACGGAGACGGTCGCCGTGGTGGAGGGTGCGGTTCCGGAGACCACCGCGCTGCTCGCCGAGCGCTTCGACCACATCTTCTACACGGGCAACGGCACGGTCGGCCGGATCGTCATGGCCGCCGCGGCGAAGCACCTGACGCCGGTGACGCTGGAGCTGGGCGGCAAGTCGCCCGCCTTCGTGGACCGTGACACGGATCTGAGGACCGTGGCCTCCCGGCTCGTCTCCGGGAAGTTCCTCAACGCCGGCCAGACGTGTGTGGCCCCCGACTACGTGCTGACGGATCCGGAGACCGCCGCCCCTCTGGCCGAGGCGCTCGCCGCGGCGGTCGAGGAGCGGTTCGGCCCCGACCCCTCCGCGTCCCCCGAGTACGGCCGCATCGTGAACGGGCGTCACTTCGACCGGCTGGTGGGACTGCTGGACTCCGGCCGGACGGTGACGGGCGGCGCCCACGACCGCTCCGGGAAGTACATCGCGCCCACCGTGCTGGCCGACGTCTCCCCCGACGCCCCCGTCATGCGCGAGGAGATCTTCGGCCCGGTACTGCCGATCATCACGGTGGACGGCCTCGACGAGGCCATCGGCTTCATCAACGACCGGGACAAGCCGCTGGCGCTGTACGCGTTCACGCACTCCCCCGCCGTACGCGACCGGCTGCTGACCGAGACCTCGTCGGGCGGGGTGGGCATGGGTCTGCCGCTGGCCCACCTGACCGTTTCGGACCTGCCGTTCGGCGGGGTCGGTGAGAGCGGCATGGGCAATTACCACGGCAGGTACTCGCTGGAGACGTTCAGCCACCGCAAGGCGGTCCTGGACACGCCACTGGGCTGAGCCCGATACGACGCCGCGAGGGCGCGACCGCAGGTGTGCGGTCGCGCCCTCGCGGCGTGTACGTCCCGGTCACACCCCGGCGTAGGAGTGCTTTCCGGTGACGAAGATGTTCACGCCGTAGTAGTTGAAGAGCCAGCAGCCGAAGGCGAGCAGCGCCAGGTAGGCCGCCTTGCGGCCCTTCCAGCCGGCCGTCGCGCGGGCGTGCAGGTAACTGGCGTACGCGACCCACGTGATGAAGGACCAGACCTCCTTGGGGTCCCAGCCCCAGTAGCGGCCCCAGGCGTCGCCGGCCCAGATCGCGCCCGCGATGATCGTGAACGTCCACAGCGGGAAGACGGCCGCGTTGACCCGGTACGCGAACTTGTCGAGCGTCGCCGCGGCGGGCAGCCGCTCCAGGACGGACCGGGCGAAGGTGCCGGGCGTACCGCCGTTGGCGAGCTTGTTCTCGTAGCTGTCGCGGAACAGGTAGAGCAGCGTGCCGACCGCGCCGAGGTAGAAGACCGCGCCGCAGATGATGGCGGTGGAGACGTGGATCCACAGCCAGTAGGAGTCCAGGGCGGGTACCAGCTGGTCACTGGCGGTGTAGAGCGTGGTGGTGGCGATGCCCAGGTCCAGCAGGACCGTGGTGACCAGCATCAGCCCCAGCCACCGCACGTTCTTCTTCAGCGCCAGGAGGACGAGGTAGGCGCCGACGGCCACCGTGGAGAAGGTGATCGAGAACTCGTACATGTTGCCCCAGGGGGCGCGCTGCACCGACAGGGCGCGGGTGAGGACCCCGCCCGCCTCGACCGCGAAGGCCAGTACCGTCAGGGAGACCGCGATACGCCCCCACAGGTCACCCTTGAACGTGCCGCCCGCGGCACCCGGGCCGTCCGGGACGTCCCGGGTCCCGGCTGCGGAACGGGTGATGACCTCGGGGCGGTCCAGCACCGCGGTGCCTCCGCGCCGGGCGACCCGCACCTTCACCGGGGAAGCGGCGGCGGCCGGGGCGTTCAGCGCGGCGGCCGTACGGCCGACCTTGCTGCGGCTGCCGAAGACCCACTCCGCGATGTGCGCGAAGAAGGCCAGGGTGTAGACGGCCATCGACGAGTAGATCAGCACATTGCTGGTGTGCGCCAGATTCTCGTTGGTTGCGGCGGCGAGATTCACTTCTCAGCCCCTTCGGCAGGTTCTTCGGAAGGTTGATCGGATCCGGACCCGGGCTCGGGCTCGGGTCCGGGAGCGGTGGGCGCTTCGGTGTGGAGTGCGAGCGCGAGGTCGCCCAGCTCCTCGGGGAGCTTCGCGGACTCGCTGCGGCCCAGGCCCGCCATCTCGACGACGGTGACACCGTCCGCGCCCCGCACGGCCCTGACCCAGACCCGGCGGCGCTGGATGAAGAGCGAACCGGCGAGACCGGCGATCGCGGCGACGGCACCCGCGAGCGCCCAGCCGCTGGCCGGCTGGCGGGAGATCTGGAAGCTGGCCCACTCCTCGACACCCTCGAAGGTGATGGAACCGGCGCCGTCGGGCAGCTTCATGGTCTCGCCGGGGCGCAGCCGCTTCTTGAGCTTGTCGCCGTTGCTGTCCTTGAACTCCGTCATCTTGGACGTGTCGAGCTGGTACACGTTCTGCGGCAGTCCGGAGTCGACGCCCAGGCTGCCGTGGTAGCCGTTGAGCGCGAGGACCGGGTAGTCGGCTCCGGGGAACTGCGAGAACATCGTCCCCTGGCCGTCACCGGCGAAGGTCGGGACGAAGAAGGCCTGGAAGCCCAGTTGGGTCTTCCTGCCGTTCCTGTCGCGGTAGCCGTCCATCACCTTGACCGCACCCGTGGAGGTGACGTTGTTGTCGATGGGCAGCAGGGGGACGGCGGTCCGGTAGACCTCCTTGCCCTTGCCGTCCTTGACGGAGAGGACGGGGGCGTAGCCGTGGGCGTTGAGGTAGACCTTCGTGCCGTCGACGACGAGCGGCTGGTTGACCCGGATGACCTTCTTCCGCTCCTTGCCGTCCGCGCCCTCGGAGTACGTCACCCGGGCCTCGTAGGTGCGGGGCGTGCCACGCTGCGGGCCGCTGCGCTCGTACGTCCCGACGAAGTCGTCCAGGGTGAAGCTGAAGGGGGTCAGGTCCTCGGTGTCGAAGAGCGAACCGGACTTGAAGTCGTCGTACTGGGTGAGGGTGTTGGAGAACCCGTCACCCTCGACGACCAGCTTGCCGCCCTCCGACTTGAACAGCTGCCCGCTCGCGAAGGCGACCAGCATGACGATCAGGGCGACGTGGAAGAGGAGGTTGCCGGCCTCGCGGAGGTAGCCCTTCTCCGCGGCGACGGCGTCCCCGGCGACATGCGAGCGGAAGCGCCGTCCGCGCAGGACGGCGAGCGCGGCCTCATGGACCCGCTCGGGGTCCGCCTCGGTGCGCCAGGTGGCGTAGGCGGGCAGCCGGGTCAGCTTCTTCGGGGCGGCGGGCGGCCGGGCGCGCAGCTGGCCGACGAACTGGCCGGTGCGCGGGACGATGCAGCCGATCAGCGAGACGAACAGCAGGATGTAGATCGCGGAGAACCACACCGAGCTGTAGACGTCGAAGAACTGCAGCTTCTCGTAGAGCGGGCTGACGGTGGTGTGGGCCTCCTTGAAGGTCTGCACCTTCATCTCGTCCACGCTGTTCTGCGGGATCAGCGATCCCGGGACGGCACCCAGCGACAGCAGGAAGAGCAGGATCAGGGCGACCCGCATCGAGGTGAGCTGGCGCCAGAACCAGCGGGCCCAGCCGATGACGCCCATCGCGGGGACCGTGGCGGCGGATTCCTCACGCGGGGCGGTGGAGAGCTGTTCTCCGGCCCCGCCGAGGTCGCGCTCGTCCGTGGTGTTCAGGTTGCTCATGAAAACTCAGATCCCCACCGTGAAGCCGTCGGACCAGACTCGCATCTCCTGGATGAGCGTGTCCCAGGCGCCCGTCAGCAGGAGCACCCCGGTCACGATCATCATGCCGCCGCCGATCCGCATGACCCAGGCGTAGTGGCGCTTGACCCAGCCGAACGCGCCGAGTGCCTTACGGAAGGCGACCGCCGCCAGGACGAAGGGGAGGCCGAGACCGACGCAGTACGCCACGGACAGGACGGCCCCGCGTCCGGCGGTCCCCTGCTGCATGGCCAGGGCCGTGACGGAGGAGAGGGTCGGCCCGAGGCAGGGCGTCCACCCGATCCCGAAGAGCGCGCCGAGTATCGGGGCTCCCAGCAGACCGGTCACGGGCTTCTTGTGGATACGGAACTCACGCTGCGTCATCCAGGGCATCAGGCCCATGAAGAAGATCCCCATGAGGACCATCAGCACGCCCAGGACCTTGGTGAGGAGCGCGCTGTGCTCCAGGAAGTTCTGGCCGAAGTAGCCGAACAGCGCGCCGCCGGAGACGAAGACGACGGTGAAGCCGAGCACGAACAGCGAGGCGCCCGCGACCATCCGGCCGCGCCGGGCCTCCGCCAGGTCGGTGCCGCTGACGCCGGTGACGTAACTCAGATAGCCGGGCACGAGGGGCAGGACGCAGGGCGAGAAGAAGGAGACGAGGCCGGCGAGCAGGGCGATGGGCAGGGCGACCAGGAGGGCCCCGCTGAGGACGGTCTCGTTGTCCCCCGTGTACGCGGCGAGCTGGAACACCGGATCACTTCTCCGCGATCAGCGGGTCGATCATCTCGTGCAGCTTCTCCGCGTCGAGGCCGCCCAGCTTGCGGGCGGCGACCTTCCCCTGGCGGTCGATGACCACGGTCGAGGGGATGGTCTGCAGGTTCAGGGTCCCCTTGGGGAAGCGGAGGATGAGCTTTCCGGTCGGGTCGTACAGACTCGGGTAGGTGACGCCGAAGTCCTTCTCGAAGTTGACCGCCAGGGACTTCTGGGTGTCCCGGGTGTTGATGCCGACGAACTGCACGCCCTGGCCCTCGGTCTCCGCGGCGACCTTGGTGAAGTGCTTGGCCTCCAGGCGGCAGGGCCCGCACCAGGAGCCCCAGACGTTCAGGACGACGACCTTGCCCTTGTAGTCGGCGACGTCGAGGGCCTTGCCGTCCAGAGTGGTGCCGTCGAGCTTCGGCGCGGCGGTGCGCTCGCCCTTGGCCACCGTGGAGATGCCGCCGCTGCCGGTGACGAAGTTCGTGTTACCGCCGCCGCCGGACTTGATGTCGTCCCCGCCGCACGCGGACAGCGTCAGGGCACCGGCCACCGCGGTGGCGGCGAGCAGGGTGAAGCGGCGTCGGGGTGCGCGGCGTCCAGAGCTCATGTGAAAAGTTTCGCATGGCAGTTCCGGGGATCTTCCGCACCCCCCTCGATGCCCGTAAAGCCCCTTGTCAAGCCTGTTTAAAGAAGGCGTTCCAACCGCCGGCGGGGGCCTGACCGACCTCGAGCGTACGCAGTTTCGCGAGTACCGCCGGATCCTGGACGTCGAGCCAGTCGACGAACTGCCGGAATGAGACGAGGCGCACATCCGGCTTGCCCGCGATCCTTTTGATCACTTCCTCGACGGCGTCCATGTAGATACCGCCGTTCCACTCCTCGAAATGGTTGCCGACGTAGAAAGGGGCGCGATTCGTCTCGTAGGCGCGGTCGAAACCCGCGAGGTAGGCGTCGGTGGCCTGGGTACGCCAGCCGGGATAACGCGAGGGCATGCCGTTGGTCGAATTGTTCGACTGGTTGGCGAGGATGTTGTAGTCCATGGAAAGGACTTCGAAGGAGTGGCCGGGGAAGGGCACGCCCTGCAGGGGGAGGTCCCAGATCCCGTCGCGCTTCTCGGGCCACACCTGCAGGCCGCCGGGTGAGCTGGCGTCGTAGCGCCAGCCCAGCTGCTTCGCGGTGGGCAGGAGATTCTCCTGGCCGAGCAGACAGGGAGTGCGTCCGCCGACGAGTTCCTTGCGGTAGTCGAAGGGCAGCGGCTCGACGTCCTGCCAGCCGGTGTTCGTCCGCCATTCGGTGACGAAGGAGACCGCCTGCTCGATCTCGCTCTGCCATTGCGCGGGCGTCCAGTTCCCCACGGATCCGGAACCGCCGCAGAAATGCCCGTTGAAGTGGGTGCCGATCTCGTGCCCGTCGAGCCAGGCCTGCCGCACGTGGGTGAGGGTCTGCTTGACGTGGTCGTCGCTGAGGTAGCCGATGTCGGACGCGCCCCGGGGGTTGTTGGGCGGGCGGTAGAGCGACTTCTTCGACTCGGGCAGCACGTACAGCCCGGAGAGGAAGAAGGTCATCGCCGCATCGTGTTCCTTCGCGAGTTCCAGGAAGCGCGGGAAGAGGCCGTTGCCGACCTCTCCGGCCCCGTCCCAGGAAAAGATCACGAACTGCGGCGGCTTCTGGCCGGGTTCCAGCGGAACCGGCGCGGTGGGCTGATTCGGCTGCTTTCCGGTGTCGGCCGTGGAGCCGTCACCGATGAGCCTGACGTTCTTCTTGGGAGGGCCCCCGCCGTTCCCGTGGGTCCCCTTGTCCCCCTTGGGGCTCTTCTCGGGTCCCGGCCGTCCGTTGTCCGACGAGCCGAAGGAGCCGCAGCCGGCCATCGAGAGTGCGGCTGCGGCCCCGAGTCCCGCCCCGAGCAGGCCCCTTCGGTTGATGTCGCGCATAGCGTCCCCATCTACGGTCGTTTTACCTCATTGCCATACAAACTGGCGAAGGCTTAGATGAGGCAACCAACACGACGGTTCCGCTGATAATCATAAAAGTTGTTACGCGATGTAACCCTTACGGGTCCTCCACACAACGGCGGCCGGGACGCCGGGCGCAGGGGTCCTACGCCCCGAACGCCTTCGACTTCCCCTTGACAGGCTTCGCCCCGGCCAGCAGGTGCGCGGGCACCAGATCCCTGGCCGGCTCCGTGTACCCGACCGACACGATCTTGTCGCCCTGATAGGTGAAGCTCGTCAGCGAGGCCAGCGTGCACTGCCGCTTGCGCGGGTCGTGCCACAGCCGTCGCCGCTCCACGAAGCTGCGCACGATCCAGATCGGCAGCTGGTGGCTGACGCAGACCGCCTCGTGGCCGCGGGCGGCGTCGCGCGCGGCGTCCAGGGCACCCATCATCCGTACGACCTGCTCGATGTACGGCTCGCCCCAGGACGGCTTGAACGGGTTGGTGAGGTGACGCCAGTTCTCCGGCTTGCGCAGCGCGCCGTCGCCCACCCCGAAGGTCTTGCCCTCGAAGACGTTGGCAGCCTCGATGAGCCGCTCGTCGGTGGCCAGGTCCAGGCCGTGGGACGTGGCGATCGGGGTGGCCGTCTCCTGGGCACGCTCCAGCGGGGAGGCGACGACGTACGTGATGTCGCGCTTCTCCAGGTGCTCCGCGACCCGGTCGGCCATCCGCCGCCCCAGCTCGGAGAGGCTGTAGCCGGCGCGGCGCCCGTAGAGCACGCCGTCCGGGTTGTGCACCTCACCGTGGCGCATCAGGTGGACGACGGTGATGTCCTTCGCCGGGTCCGTGCTGTTCGCGCTCATGCGGTGGCCTCCGATGCGGCGCGCGCCGCCGCGGGCAGGGCGGCGGCGACCCGCTCGACGGCCTGCGTGTCGTGGGCGGTGGAGACGAACCAGGACTCGAACGCGGAGGGCGGCAGGTAGACGCCCTGTTCCAGCATCGAGTGGAAGAAGGCGGTGAAGCGGAAGGCCTCCTGCTTCTTCGCGTCCTCGTAGTCGCGGACGGGGCGGTCGGTGAAGAAGACGGAGAACATGTTGCTCGCCGCCGACACCGTGTGCGCGACACCCTCCTTGGTGAACGCCTCGCTCACCAGGGCCCGCAGTTCGGCGGAGACCGCGTCGACCTTCGCGTACGCCGCGTCGTCGAGCAGCCGCAGCTGGGCGAGGCCGGCGGCGGTGGCGACGGGGTTCCCGGACAGGGTGCCCGCCTGGTAGACGGGACCGGCGGGGGCCAGGTGCGCCATCACGTCGGCGCGCCCCCCGAAGGCCGCGGCGGGGAAGCCGCCGCCCATGACCTTGCCGAAGGTCATCAGGTCGGGCCGCACCCCGTCGATGCCGTACCAGCCGGCCTTGGAGGTACGGAAACCGGTCATCACCTCGTCGGAGATGTACAGCGCGCCCTCGGCGGCGCAGATCTCCTTCAGCCCGGCGTTGAAACCGTCCCCGGGCGGCACGACACCCATGTTCCCGGGGGACGCCTCGGTGATCACGCACGCGATCTCGCCCGGCTGCGCGGCGAACGCGGCGCGCACGGCCTCCAGGTCGTTGTACGGCAGCACGATCGTGTCACCGGCCTGGGCGCCGGTCACACCGGGAGTGTCGGGAAGCCCGAAGGTGGCGACCCCGGAGCCCGCGGCGGCCAGCAGCGCGTCGACGTGCCCGTGGTAGCACCCGGCGAACTTCACGACCTTCGCCCGGCCCGTGAAACCACGGGCGAGGCGGATCGCGGACATGGTCGCCTCGGTGCCGGAGGACACCAGCCGCACCTGCTCGACGGGCTCGATCCGCGCCACGATCTCCTCGGCGAGCGCGACCTCGCCCTCCCCCGGCGTACCGAAGGAGGTACCGCGTCCCACGGCCTCCTGTACGGCGGCGACGACCTCCGGGTGGGCGTGTCCGAGGATCATCGGCCCCCAGGAACACACGAGGTCGACGTACTCACGGCCGTCGGCGTCGGTGAGGTAGGGCCCCGTACCGGACACCATGAACCGGGGCGTGCCGCCCACGGCCCGGAACGCGCGTACGGGGGAGTTCACGCCGCCGGGCGTCACGAGGGACGCGCGGTCGAACAGCGACTGTGAAACTGGTGCTTCGTATGAATACGCCACTTTGGTCCTGATCTGCGATTCGGGGGTTCGGGGCAGGGCCGGAACCTCCGGCCACCGGTGAGCAGGGAGCGCACTCTCCCCGTATGAGGCTCGTACAACGAAAGGGCGTCAGTCTCCTCGCGTCTGCGAAACTGGGGCGTCATAGGGAAAGCTCACACATGCCATGGTGTCAGAGGCACACGCGGTCCTGCGGACAGGTGTTTCACCGCACGTTCGCTGGGGAGGTCACTGAGACGGTGATCGGGTTGCGCGGCGAGGCTGTGTCTCCTAAGAAGTAGTCGGGTGGATGAGATATGCATCGCGGTGGCGGAGTGGGCGAAGGGACCGACGACCTGGGGCCCGAGCCTGCCCGGCGAGGGCGGCACCGGCGCGGGGCCGAGCGGGCCCGGAACGACCGGGCGGCCGGTGCCGGGGAACCGGGGAGCAGGAGCAGCGGAAGGGTGGGGGTGACCTACAAGTACTTCGGCGCCCCCGACGGGGCCACTGCCGCACGCGTGCCCATCTCCATGCGGCCCGAGGAGCTCGGCGGGGACGAGCTGGGCATGGGGGGCATGTTCAGCAAGATCAAGCCGGAGACGGTGGCCGCCATGGTCCTCACCGGTATACAGGGCATACCCCTGCACAAGGTCCCCCCGCTGGAGCTGGTCGTGCTCCACCCCGACTACGCGGTGGTCAAGCTCCCGATGACGGTCGTCGACCCGCTGCGGGACGTCGGCGAGGAGTCCGTCGGCGCGGCCGCCTTCATCTGGTCGACGGTCCCGGACCGCGGCGGCCCCCGTGACGCGTTCAACGTCTACCAGCTGCTCCACGAGTGGCAGGACTTCTCCTACCGGCTGCACGACGCGGGACATCAGGCGTACTGCCTGGTGTGGCCCTGATCCGGGGCCACACCAGGCGGGCGGGCGGCCGGATCCCGCGCCGGCCGGCGTGCCGGCCGCGCTGATGCGACGAGCGAGAAGAGGGACCACGAGGACCGGTGGTGCGGCGGGGCGGGCCTGATGGCCCCACCCCGTGTTCCGCTCGGTCCGCGGTGGTGGAGCATAGGACGTATGGCGGCTGATGAACTGCGTGTGGTCGTGGAGACGACGGACGACGGTGTCGTCCTGATCCGGGTCCGGGGAACGCTCGACGCATGGTCGGGTCCTACCCTGCTGGTGGAGGCGCTGGAAGGGGCCGCGAGCACGGGCGGGAGGCTGACCGTGGCCGACCTGTCGGGACTGGCGTTCGCCGACTCGACGGGGCTGCACGTGCTGCTGGACGCCCAGCGCGGGCACACCGAGGCCGGGGTGCGGCTGGTGCTCGCCGGACCGCTCCGGACGGAAGTGCGCCGGCTCTTCGAGGTGTCGGGCACCACGGGCGCCTTCCGCTTCGCGGAGAGCGTGGACGCGGCGCTGACATGCTGACCGCCTCCGGGCCGCACCGGACACAGGCCCGCCGTCCAGCGGTACGTGTGACCGGGAAGCGGCCGGGCAGGCGCAAGAGGTAATGAACGGGGAACGAGAAGTGCCGTGGGACGCCAGGGGCCCGGGCGATGAGCCGGAGAAGGCCGCCGTCCCGTCCCGGCCGGAGAAACCGCCGGGCGCGGGCCCGGCACGCGGCGTGCCGCGGAACGCCGCCGCCGCGCGTGACATCGTCACCCGGCTCCTGGAAGCGCAGTTCTGCGGGCTGTCCGGGGAGGGCCCGGCCGACGTCGTGGTGGCCGACGCGCTGCTGGTGACCTCGGAGCTGGTGACCAACGCCGTCAAGCACGGCGGCGGGCTCACCGGCTTCACCGCGGAGATCGTCGACGGCGGTCTCCTCGTCACCGTCGAGGACGCGAGTACGCAGCCACCGATCACCACGGAGCGCGATCCCGCCGTGGCCTCGGTGGGGGGCTACGGATGGCTCCTGGTGCGCCGTCTGACGAAGCGGGTGTCCGTCACCTACCGGCCCGGCGGTAAGAGCATCGCCGCCCTGATCGCCCTCACCTGAACGGAGACGTCCCCCCTGAATCCGTGCGGCGGGCACGGCGGTCGCACGCCGGGTCCCGACGTCCGCCACCCCGGGTGGGGCGGGTACGCGGCGGGACCCCGGAAGGCGGCATAATTGACCACATGGTCCATGAGCCGCTCGACGATTCCGCGCCCGCCGGCCCGCAGGTGGTGACCGGCGAACGCGAGATCAACGGCCACTGGGTCATCAGGGCTCAGGGCGACCTCGACACCGACACCATAGATCCGCTCTTCCTGGCCATGTGGCAGGCCGTGGGCGGGCACAAGGTCGTCGTACTGGACGCCTCCGCGGTCACCTTCGCGGACTCGTCCTTCCTCAGCCTTCTCCTCGGAGTGCACCAGGAGACGGACCTGCGCATCGCCGCCCCCGGACCGATCCTGACGCGACTGCTGCGCACCGCGGGGGTCGAGCGGGTCCTCAGGACCTACCCGACGCTCGACGCCGCCCTGGGCGCTTCCTGACCCGGTCGGCGCCGCACGGCGCCTCAGCCCTCAGCCGGAGGGGGTGGGCGGCGGAACGGGCTGCTGCTGGGCACCGGCGGGGACGGTGGCGTCCTCCGGGTGCTCGGACTGCCGGCCGGTGGCATCGGAGCCGAAGAGCTCCCGTATCCCGGTGATCTCCAGGATCCTGCGGAGGAAGTCGGGCGGGCTCTCCAGGCGCAGCCCCACCCCGCGGGAGCTCGTGGCGCGGTGGACCATCAGGAGGGCGGAGATCCCCATGGAGTCGCACAGCCGCAGCCGGGAGCAGTCCAGGAGGAGCTCACGCGGGCCGGGGTCGGCGGCGAGGCAGCCGACGGCACGCTCCACCAGCCGCTCGCTGGTGTCGTAGTCCAGGTCACCGGCGAGACGGAGGCGTACGGTCTGTGGACCGGCCTCAGCTGTCAGGGTGAAGGGCGAACTGGGAAAGTCGGTCATCCGAATCTCCGGTGTCGGGGCCGCCGGACACCAGGAGAGCGTCCAGCACGGAACGCCCCCGGTCGAGCAGCAGGGTGGAACGGGGGAAGTCCTTGAGCTCTGCCTTCAGGACGTCGAGGACCGGCCGCAGCGACCGGCCCGGCACCCGCCGGGCCTCGAGTACGCCCGCGGTCCAGGTCAGGAAGCCGGTGAAGAGCTCGGCGTCGTCCATGTAGAGGGCCACGCCCAGGTAGTCGACGATGTGGGCGATGTCCTGGGCCGTGTGCTCGCGCTGCTGTTCCGTGTAGGCCGCCGCCTCGGGAAAACGGTTCTCGAGCTGTGCGAGCACCTCCCGCACGAGCTGAGGCCGGCTACGGACGACGAGCGTGTACTCCTGGTCACCGAGGTGCGGCAGATCGTCGATCTGCTGGCGGCCGGCGGTCAGCACGGGAGTCTCGATGCCGTCCTCCAGGAGGCGCGCCGCGGAACGCGCGTCGGGCGCCCAGGCGTCGGCGCCCAGCAGGCGCGCGTACCTGCCGTCGGACGCGAAGGCCGCCCCGCCCGCCAGTACGGGCACCCCCACGGCCTGGCAGGCGGTGATCGCCGCGTGTGCCGCGGGCAGCCGGGTGGGGATCGAGGAGGACAGGGCCACCATGTCCGCGCCGTAGGTGTGCAGATGGCTGATCAGGTGCGGCGTGGGCACCTGGGCGCCCAGGAAGTCGACCTGCCACCCGCGCAGCGTGAGGACCTCGGCGAGCAGCCGGGCCGGCAGCACATGCCACTCCTGGTCCACGCAGGCCACGGCGATGCGGCCCAGTCGCGGGGCGGTGCGTACCGCGGGGTGGTGGGCCAGCGCGGCGATGACCCGCTCGGCTATGGCGCTCGCCGCGTGTTCCTGCGCCACACCGAGGCGGTTGGCCGCCCACTCCGCGCCGACCCGCGCCTGTACGGGGGCGATGACGTCCAGCAACGCGGTCTCCGCGTCGATCCCGTTCTCGATGGCGGTGAACACCACCTCGGCGGCGGCGTGTTCGTCCCGGGCGATCACCGCCGTCCACAACCGGTCCTGCAGGCCGCGCACCAGGGGCGTGGCGGATACGTGCGAAGTCATGCCGTGTACCTGCCCCGTGTGTGGCCGTCCACCGCACTGAGATGGTTGGTCGGCGGGGCGGTGATGGCGACGAGCGCCATGTCGTCGTGCCGGCCGTCGTGCAGCCACTGGGAGGCGAGCATCTGGATCCGCTCGACCACGGCCGCGCCCGGCATGCCCACGCACTCGGCCAGGGCCCGCCTCAGACGCTCCTCGCCGAACAGCTCGTCGCCGAGGGGCCCACCGCGCGCCTCGGTGACGCCGTCGGTGTAGAGGAGGCAGGTCTCGCCCGGCTGGAGATCGGTCTCCACGGTGCGGGCCTCGATGTGGGGCAGCGCCCCCACCAGGGTCCCCTGGGTGTCGACCTCCTCGACCCGGCCGTCGTTGCGGATCACCAGCGGGGCGGGGTGGCCCGCCGACGTCAGGCGCAGGCGCACCCGGTGTTCCGTGCGCCGCACCGTAGCCAGCACCAGGGTGGCGAAGCGGGTGTGGTGGGAGTTGAGGAGCGCTCCGTTGAGCAGCCGCAGCATCCGCTCGTGGTCGTCCGCCATCGGCGTCAGCGCCTGGAGCGTGTTGCGGATCTTGCCGGTGAGTACGGCCGCGTCCAGGCCCTTCCCGCACACGTCGCCCAGGACCGCCAGGGACGGCTCGCCGGGGGCGCCGCCCGGGTGGACGTCGTAGAAGTCACCGCCCACCCGGTCCCGGGCCGCGGCGGGCTGGTAGCCGCCGGCGAACTCGACCCCGTTCACCCGGGACAGCTGCGGCGGCAGCAGGTCGCGCATCAGGGTACGGGTGATGTCGCTCTGTTCCGCGTACAGCCGCGCGGCGGACAGCGCCGCGCCGGCCCGGGCCGCGAAGAGGCGGGCGAACACCTCCTCGTGCTCCTTGAACTCGGCGGAACCGGCACTGCGCAGCAGCACCAGGACACCGGCCGGAACACCGTGCCCCGGCAGGGGCGTGACGGCGGCCGACCCCACGGGGCCGGTGAAGTCCTCCGGGATGAGCCACGTGGGCAGCAGGCCGGGGTCGATCCACCGGGAGGGGACGGGCGGGAAGCCCTGCAGCGCCTCGCTCAGACCGGGAACCTCCGCCGGGTCGGCCGTCACCGTGCCGTGAGTCGCCGCGCGGCCCTCCACGGCGACCGCCATGGGCAGCTTCCGGCCCGAGGCGGGTGCGATGACGATCGCCGCCTCGGCCAGGTGCTGGGAGGCCAGCTGGGCGGTCACCCGCATGCAGCGATCGGCGTTCAGCGACGCCAGCAGCACGTTCGACGCTTCGGCGAGGAAGGTGGTGCGCTGCCGTTCCGTGGCCAGTTGCTCCTCGGCGAGGCGGCGGTCGGTGTCGTCCACCAGCCACCACACCACGTGCCCCTCCAGGCCCCGGCTCGGATGGGCCTCGAAACTCAGGGCTCCGATCTCTCCCCGGAAACCGCTGCGCTGGGGTCCGCCCTCCTGGCCGGCAGCCTCACGCACCGTCTCCTCGTGGGCCCGTACCAGCCAGGACGGCACAGCCCGCGCCAGCGGGGCCCCCGGGGCAGCGCCTTCCAGCAACGCCGCCGCGGCAGGATTGACGTCGATGAGTGTTCCGGACCTGTCGGCGACGATCACCGGGTACGGGGCCGGGCCCCACTGTGCAGCGGAGGGCCGGCGAGCTTTCGCAGCGATGTGTTCCTTCGGAGGAGCCATGAGGGGGGACCCGCCGGGAGCGGGTCGCACCACCTTCCCAGTGGACGAAAAATACTTTCCCGTCGGCAACCATTGCCCAACCGGGGCCCGAATGGCAACCCGCCTCCCGCGCGGGGAAGGGTGCAAGCCGGGCGTCCACGCCCTCTTCGCCCGGAAAACAACCATAAAACACACCGCACCGGTGGGCTGCGGCTCCCACTGCCCGCCGGTGCGGTGTGCCGGATGCGCCGACCCGGCGGACGCCCTGCTCAGCCGGCCCCGGGGCGGCCGTGCCAGTCCAGGCACAGGACCAGGGCGTCGTCCAGCGCCGGACTGCTGCCGCGATGCCCCAGCAACGTGTCCAGCACCACGGTCGGAACCTGGGACGCCGGCAGCAGCCGTGTGTCGGTCATCACCCTGGACAGCGCGCGCAGGCTGTACCTCTCCCCCGCCGGTGACAGCACGTCGTACACCCCGTCACTCAGGAAGAGCAGCCGGTCGCCGGGCTCGACGGTGAAGTCCTGCACCGTGTACACCGTGTCCTGGAACATCCCCAGGGGCATCTGGGCCTCCAGTTCGACGGCCTCGACGGCCCCTGCCCGCAGCCTCCAGATGCGGGGCGATCCCGCGTCGATGATCTGCACATGCCCGGTGGGCAGATGGAAGCGGAGCAGCAGCGCGGCCAGGAACCGCTCCCCGTGGTGCTGGCCGAAGACCGCCTGGTCGGCCAGGTACGCCTGGTCGGCCAGGCTCAGCCCGGCCCGGCGGGCGTTGCGCAGTGCGCTCACGGCCAGGTTGGTGAGCATCGCCGCGTCTATGCCCTCGCCCATCCCGTTGTTGACGGTGAGGATGAGTTCGTCGGCCGACGCGGACCAGTCGAAGCTGTCGCCGTGGATGTCGTAGGCGGGCTCCAGCTGAGCACCGATGGCGTACTCCGGGCGGGAGCACGACCGCCCCGGCAGGAGCTGCCACTGCATCTCGGCGGCGAGGGTCAGCCGTTCCACCCTCCGGGCCCGGAGGAAGACGTCGGTGTCCCGCTCCGCGACGACGACCTCGTGGGCGAGCGCGTCCGCGCAGGCCTGCAGCTCGTCCAGCTCCCGGGCGCCGGGGCCCTCGTCCCCCCGGTCGGGGAGGGTGACACTCAGCACACCCATCCGGTCGCCGCGGACACTGACCGGCAGGTAGACGGTCGTGGTCGCGCCCGCCGGGTCGCGCTCGCAGTGCGCGCGCTGGGCCCCGAAGGCCCGGCCCGGCGCGCCGACGCGCACCGGCAACGCGTCGCGGGTGTGCGGCAGATCACTTATGGGCTGCAACCGGGACATCGCGTAGTCGGCCATGAGCAGCTCCACGGCCACCGCCTGGAACCGCAGCCCGAGATGGGTCCGGAGCGCCTCGAGGATCTGGTGCGGCGCGGCCTCACGCAGCTCGCGTTCGACCGCGCTGGGTCTCTCCACTTGTACACGTCCTGCTTTCGTTGGCTTATCGTCGAATCTGCGACTGCTCGCACCGGTCGGCCACCACGGTCGGCAGAGGCTCACTCGGGAGTGTCACATGTGTGAGGATTCCATCCCCGCGGCCCGGGACGTATCTGCCGGCGCTCCGGAGGCCGTCATGCTTCTGGAAATGATCGAGATCGCCTGGGAGCGCGGCAGGGACGCCTTCGACACCGCACCCGTGTCACCGACCCAGACCCGCGTGCTGTACGCCGTCGAACGGGAACCGGGCATCAACATGCGCAGCCTGGGACGGCACCTCGCGATGGCCGCACCCTCGGTGAGCCGGCTGTGCGACCGGCTCCAGGCCGCCGGATTCCTCCATCGGTCGCCGCGGGCCGAGGACCGCCGCGAGATACAGCTGCGGCTCACCGAGGCGGGCGCGGTCCACCTGCGCACGCTCCGGCTCCGCCGCGCGGAGTTCCTGCGGCTGACCATGGACGGCATGACCCCGGCCGACCGCCGCGCGCTGGCCGTCGGTCTCTCGGCGTTCTGCGCCGCGATCGGCGGTCCGCCGCGGACGGTGGACCGGCCGTACGAACGCCGGCACAGCGCGTAGCCCGGATCCCGCACCGGCCCCTGGCCCCGGCGGCCACGCCCGTCCGCGCCCGAGGGGCGTCCCGCGCTGCACGGCGGGCGCGCGACGACAGCTACGGCACCTCGCCGCCCTGTCGGAACATCCCCATACATCCCGTTCACGTCCACATACGTCCGTATGCCGTCGCCCCTCCGCCGTGCGACGCACCGCATCCGACGCGGCGCGCTGATCCACCGGGGCTGCGGGACAACCCTCGGGCCCCGTGGCGACGGCCGGCTCCGAACGTCCTCTCTCCGCCGGGGCGGAGCGCGTCCCCGGCCTCTCCCCCCAGCCCGCGCAGTGGCATCCTGACCGGGTGAACGGACCCGAGATCGCCTTCGAAGTGGCCCCCGAACTGCGGCTCTTCGTCGCCCACGAGCGCCGCCGGGGGCGCACCACCGTCGTCACCGACGGATCCTCGACCCTGGGACACGTCGTGGAGTCCCTCGGGATCCCGCTCACCGAGGCCGGGCAGCTCCTCGTCGACGGCATGCCGGTCCCCGCCTCCCACATCCCGCAGGCGGGCGAGCGGATCGAGGTGCGCGCCGTGCGGCGCCCGCAGGAAGTCCCCGGCGCGCCCCTGCGCTTTCTGCTCGACGTCCATCTGGGCACGCTGGCCCGCCGGTTGCGCCTGCTCGGCGTGGACGCGGCGTACGGGAGCACGGACATCGGAGACCCCGCGCTCGCGGCCCTCTCGGCGAAGGAGCGGCGGGTGCTGCTCTCCCGCGACCGGGGACTGCTCCGGCGCAGGGAGATCTGGGCGGGGGCCTACCTCTACAGCGACCGTCCCGAGGAGCAGCTGCGCGACGTGCTGAGCCGCTTCGCCCCGCCGCTCGCTCCCTGGACCCGCTGCACCGCCTGCAACGGGGAGCTCACGGAGGCGGACAAGGACTCCGTGAGCGGCCTGCTGGAGCAGGGCACCCAGCGGACCTACGACGTGTTCGCGCAGTGCACCGCCTGCGGCCGGGTCTACTGGCGGGGCGCCCACCACAGCCGTCTGGAGACCATCGTGGCGGAGGCGGTGCGCGAGTTCGGCGGCACGGGGAGCGGGGCCGGGCCCGCCCTCTGAGGCCCGGACCCGGGCGGAGTGGTCACGCCGCCCTGCCGTCACACGCGCACGGCCCACGATCCGGCTCCGGTTCCACGTGAAACGCTGGTCCCATGCTCGTAGCCCGCTCCGTCGCCCTGTTCGCCGTCGCCGCGCTCTTCGAGATCGGGGGTGCCTGGCTCGTGTGGCAGGGCGTCCGCGAGCACCGCGGCTGGATCTGGATCGGCGCGGGCGTCCTCGCGCTCGGCGCGTACGGCTTCGTGGCCACGCTCCAGCCGGACGGCGAGTTCGGCCGCATCCTCGCCGCGTACGGCGGGGTGTTCGTCGCCGGGTCGATCGCCTGGGGCATGGCCGCCGACGGTTACCGCCCGGACCGGTGGGACGTCATCGGCGCGCTGGTCTGCCTGGCCGGCATGGCACTCATCATGTACGCGCCCCGCAACCACTGAGACCCGGCCGGACGTCACCGGCCGACGGCCCCGCGTCCGGACGGCCTGCCTATCCTTGGCCCGTACCGATCAGCTGTCCGAGGAGTTCGCCATGGCCGCCACCCCCATCGCCGTCGTCACCGGCGCGAGCAGCGGCATCGGTGCCGCCACCGCCCGGCAGCTGGCCGCCGCCGGTTACCGCGTGGTGCTCACCGCCCGCCGCAAGGACCGCATCGAGGCGCTGGCCGCCGAGCTCACCGAGGCGGGCCACCAGGCGACGGCCTACGCGCTGGACGTCACCGACCGCGCGGCCGTCGACGAGTTCGCCACCGCGTTCCGCTCCCTGGCCGTCCTCGTCAACAACGCGGGCGGTGCGCTGGGCGCCGATCCGGTGGCGAGCGGGGATCCCGCCGACTGGCGCCGGATGTACGAGACCAACGTCATCGGCACCCTCCACGTCACCCAGGCGCTGCTCCCCGCCCTCACCGCGAGCGGCGACGGCACGGTCGTGATCCTCTCCTCCACCGCCGCGCTCTCCACGTACGAGGGCGGCGGCGGCTACGTCGCCGCGAAGCACGGAGAGCACGTCCTGGCCGAGACCCTGCGCCTGGAGATCGTCGGCACCCCGGTCCGGGTGATCGAGGTCGCCCCCGGCATGGTCCGGACCGAGGAGTTCGCCACGACCCGCTTCCGCGGTGACACCGAGAAGGCGGCCCAGGTCTACGCGGGCGTCGACGCCCCGCTCACCGCCGACGACGTGGCCGACACGATCCGCTGGGCCGTCACCCGTCCCAGCCACGTCAACATCGACCTGCTGGTCGTCCGCCCCCGCGCCCAGGCCTCCAACTCCAAGGTCCACCGCACCCTCTGACCTCCGACGGCGTCCGGCCCCGGACCGCATGCGGTCCGGGGCCGGACGGGACGGGGCGGACGGGGCGGCGGGCGGTCTCAGCCCTTCACGCAGACGACCTGCCTGAGCTTGGCGACGACCTCGACCAGGTCCCGCTGCTGGTCGATGACCTGCTCGATCGGCTTGTACGCGGCCGGGATCTCGTCCACCACACCCGAGTCCTTGCGGCACTCCACACCCCGGGTCTGCTCCTCCAGGTCCTTGGTCGAGAACCTCCGCTTCGCGGCGTTCCGGCTCATCCGGCGCCCGGCCCCGTGCGAGGCGGAGTTGAACGACTTCGCGTTCCCCAGGCCCTTCACGATGTACGAACCGGTCCCCATGGAGCCCGGGATGATGCCGAGGTCCCCGGAACCCGCCCGGATCGCCCCCTTCCGGGTGACCAGCAGGTCCATGCCGTCGTAGCGCTCCTCCGCGACGTAGTTGTGGTGGCAGGAGATGACCGGCTCGAAGGTGACCTTCGCCTTCCTGAACTCCTTGCGGACCACGTCCTGGAAGAGACCCATCATGATCGACCGGTTGTACCTGGCGTACTCCTGTGCCCAGAAGAGGTCGTTGCGGTACGCCGCCATCTGGGGGGTGTCGGCGATGAACACCGCCAGATCGCGGTCGACGAGGCCCTGGTTGTGGGGGAGCTTCTGAGCCTGCCCGATGTGGAAGTCGGCGAGTTCCTTGCCGATGTTCCGGGACCCGGAGTGCAGCATCAGCCACACGGCCCCCGCCTCGTCGAGGCAGAACTCGATGAAGTGATTACCGCTTCCGAGCGTCCCCATCTGCTTCGTGGCGCGCTCCTGCCGGAATTTGACCGCGTCGGCGACTCCGTCGAACCGCGACCAGAAGTCGTCCCAGCCGGAGGTCGGAAACCCGTGCAGCCTGCCCGGATCCACCATGTCGTCGTGCATCCCGCGGCCCACCGGGATCGCCTGCTCGATCTTCGACCGGAGCCGCGACAGATCACCCGGCAGGTCGTTCGCCGTCAGCGACGTCTTCACCGCCGACATCCCGCACCCGATGTCCACACCCACCGCCGCCGGGCAGACGGCGCCGTGCATGGCGATCACCGAGCCGACCGTCGCGCCCTTGCCGAAGTGGACGTCCGGCATGACGGCGAGGCCCTTGATCCAGGGCAGCGTGGCCACGTTCCGCAGCTGCCCCATCGCGGCGTCCTCCACCGAGGCCGGGTCCGCCCACATACGGATGGGTACGTTCGCGCCCGGCACCTCTACATACGACATAACTCCCCGATTCCCCCGGAAAAGACTGAAGCGCAAAACCGGTGCCAAGGTCGGCATATCGGTCGGCCGACCGGCATTCACAGCGGCGCGTGCGATACACATTGTGTCCATCGGCCGCCATCGGGCGGCAACCTGTTTTCCGTACCGAAGGGAGCCTGGGATCGTGCGACACATGGCGTACGTACCCGGCGTCGCGCTGCTCGCAGCGCTCGTCGCCGGCTGCAGCGCCGGTTCCGACGCCGACGACACCCGCGCCGACAGCAAAGCCGGCAGCCCGACGGTCTCGGCCGCACCTCCCGGCAAGTACCGGACACTGCCCGAATCCTGCCGCGCCGTGCCCCGCTCCACCCTCAGGGACCTGCTGCCGGGCGCCGCCGAACTGCCCGAGGAACAGCAGGAGAAGGTGTACGAGGGCACCGCCACCGTCACCTACGACACCGACCGCAAGGTCGGCTGCCGCTGGAAGTCGGACGCCCCGGACGCCTCCCGGAACCTCTCCATCGACTTCGAGCGTGTGGTGTCCTACGACCCCGCGGTGAGCGACGACGACCGCGCCCGCGAGGTGTACGCCGCCCAGGAGGACGCCGCAGACCTGCCGGCGGCGTCCGGCACCACGGACGTCGCCTCCGGCACCCCCGGCCCGCCCGCCTCCGGCTCTCCGGGCGGCCCGGCCTCCGCCACCCCCTCCGCGAAACCGTCCGGTGACGCCGGGAACGACGCGGGCTCCGACAGCAGCACCGACCCCGGCGACGCCACCGGCACCGGTCCGGACGAGGAACTCCGGCCCCGGCTGCTCGACGGTCTCGGGGACGCCGCGTTCCTCGACGACGTACTCACCCGGGCCGGATCGACGGCCCAGCACCGCACCGTGAGCGTGGTATTCCGCACATCGAACGTCATCGTCACCGTCCTGTACAGCGAGCAGCCCGCCGTCGTCGCCAAGGTGCCCGACAGCAGGGAACTGCAGGACAAGGCCCAGGCCCTGGCCCGGAGACTGGCGGACACCCTCAACGAGTGACCGGCACGGAACCGGCCCCGGCAGGGGATCCGTCACACACCCCGGACCCCTGCCCGGGGCGCCGCGCCGCCACCGTCCGTCGTACCGTGGCCGTCCGGAGCACCGGGTCCCGGCCGCTCCGGCCGACCGAAGCCCGACGAGATCAGACACGCCGACCGACCTACGACACGACGGCCACACCGGCCGATCCGCAGCAGGAGCTCCCCCGGCGGGAGTGCCCCGCAGCCGGAACGACGCACAGCCGACCGCCCGCACGACCGAGACCGCCGTACCGCCCGAGTGAAGGAACCATGCACCGATCAGCCCCGCGACTGTCCCGCATACTCGCCTGCGCCGCCGTACCGGTGATACTCGTCGTCGCCGGCTGTTCGTCGGACTCCGGCGACGCCAAGGACTCGGCCTCCTCCCCCGCGCCGAGCGCGACGAAGACGGAACCGACCGTCGAGGCCGCCAAGTACGCCCGCCTCCCGGACGCCTGCACGTCGATCGGCCGGAAGACGGTCGAGTCCCTGGTCCCGAAGACGAAGAACAAGGGCGGCACGCCCGGCAAGTCGAGCGACACCGCGACCCGCGGCAGCTGCTCCTGGAACGGCCTGGACGACAACGGCGTCAAGGGCTCGCAGTACCGCTGGCTGGACGTCGGCTTCACCCGGTTCGAGTCCGACCAGTCCCTGGGCAGCGGTGCCCGGCGGGCGACGGAGGAGTACACCAAGCAGGTCGCGAAGGCGCAGGCGGCCGAGGGCGCCAAGAAGGTGGCCGCCACCGCCACCCCCGGCATCGGCGAGCAGGCCACGACCGTCACCTACGACCTCACCAAGACGGGTGAGGACTTCAAGTACGCGACCGTCCTGGCCCGTACGGGCAACGTCGTCGTCAGCCTCACCTACAACGGTGCCGGCTACGCCGGAGCGAAGACCCCCGACGCCGGAGACATCCTGAAGGACGCCCGGAAGGCCGCCGAGGAAGCCGTCGCGGCGGTGGACGCCGCCGGTGCGCCCTCCGCCGGCACGCCTTCGGCCCCGGCCTCCCCCACGTCGTCGGCGAAGGAGTCGGACACCGCCGCCGGCAGGACGCCGGCCACGTCGTCCGGCAGGACGACGGCGAAGTCGACGGGCAAGACGTCCGTCAGGGCGACCGCGAAGTCGTAGACCGGAGACCGCAGGGACGCGAACACCCCTGCGCAGCGGCACTTCCACGGAGCCCGGACCGCCCTGGCGGCCCGGGCTCCGCCCCCTCCCCACGCACCACGCCTCGCATGCATGTGCCAGGCTGTGGCGCGCCGGATGCCGAAACGGGGGCCGGTCCAACGAAGTCGGGAGGGGACAGCGGGTGGCCGCGATGCAGCTGACACGCACACACCGAGTACTCATCGGGGTCGTGGTCGCCGGTGCGGTACTCATCGCCGCGATCGGATTCGCGGGCTCGTACGCCGCCGTGCGCGAACTGGCGGAGGAGAAGGGGTTCGGCCAGTTCTCGCTGGTCTTCCCGATCGGCATCGACGCGGGTATCTGCGTCCTGCTCGCGCTGGACCTCCTGCTGACCTGGATGCGCATCCCGTTCCCGCTGCTGCGCCAGACGGCGTGGCTGCTGACGGCGGCGACGATCGCCTTCAACGGCGCCGCCGCCTGGCCCGACCCGCTGGGCACCGGCATGCACGCGGTGATCCCCGTGCTGTTCGTCGTCTCGGTCGAGGCCGCCCGCCACGCCGTGGGCCGGATCGCGGACATCACGGCGGACAAGCACATGGAGGGCGTCCGCCTCACCCGGTGGCTCCTCTCCCCCGTCCCCACCTTCAAGCTGTGGCGGCGCATGAAGCTGTGGGAGCTGCGCAGTTACGAGCAGGTCATCAAGCTCGAACAGGACCGGCTGATCTACCAGGCCCGTCTGCAGGCCCGGTTCGGCCGCAACTGGCGCCGCAAGGCGCCCGTCGAGTCGATGATGCCGCTGCGCCTGGCGAAGTACGGCGTCCCGCTCGCCGAGACCGCTCCGGCGGGCCTCGCCGCCGCGGGCATCGAGCCCGCCCTCCTGCCGCCCGCGCCCGCGGTGGAGCCCCGGCAGGAGGCGCCGCAGCTCGCGTACGCCCCGCAGCAGGGGGACGGAGGACCGCAGCCGGAACACCACCGGCGGCAGCCCCTGCTCGACGAGCAGCACCAGCAGAGCCGGCCGGCCGACCAGCAGGACCGGGCGCACGAGGGGGAGCGGCCCGAGGAGGGCCCCGGCTCCCACGACAGCCCGTGGTTCGCGGCTCCCCAGGTGCCGGACGACGCCTACGAGAGTGCGTACAACCCGACGTACGTCGAGGGCCTGGAGCCCACCCCGGTACAGATCCCGTCCGGGCCCGGGCGTACCCGCCCGCTCGGCAACGTGGGCACCATCGGCGCGTTCCCGCACCCCCGGGCCGCCGAACCGCAGCCCGGCCCGGCCGCGGAGCAGGACCCGCGGGAGCAGCGGGCCGAGACGGCGCAGCCGGCCCGTCCGGCTCCGGAGCAGCAGGCCCCTCCGGAGCCGGAGCAGCCCCGGGACGCCCAGCAGGAGGCGGAATGGGCCGCGGCGGAGGCCGAGTTCGGCGAGATCGCCTACGAGGTGTTCGCCGCCTACACCCACCAGCACCAGGCCTATCCCAATGCCGCGGTGCTCGACATCCACCTCGCCGACGGCCACAACGTCCGCCACCCCCGCAGCGGCGCCCTCCTGCGCCGCCTGCTGCCGGGCTTCCGGCAGCGGTTCGACAACGAGATGTCCGCCGACCACATCGCGTGACGCAGCGCGCGGGGGGAGCGCGGTACGCGGACAAGGAGAACCGGGCGGGCCGTCGAACGGCCCGCCCGGCGGTGTCCCGGGCTGCGGGTTACGCGCCGAGGAGCCTGCGGACCCGGTCCGCACCCACCGCGAGCAGCAGTGTGGGCAGCCGCGGCCCGGTGTCCCGGCCGACGAGCAGCCGGTACAGCAGCGCGAAGAAGGACCGCTGGGCGACCTTCAGTTCGGGCGTGGGACCGGCATCGGGCTCCAGGCCCTCCAGCACCTTCGGCACGCCGTAGACGAGCGTGGTCAGCCCGTCCAGCGACCAGTGCGCGTCGAGTCCTTCCAGGAGCAGCCGCAGCGACTCGCGGCCCTGCTCGTCCAGGGAGCCGAGCAGCTCCTTGTCCGGCTCGTCACGGACGATCGTGCGGGCCTCCGCCGGGACCTGGGTGGAGATCCAGTTCTCGGCGCGGTCCAGCCGGGGCCGTACCTCGTCGAGCGAGGTCAGCGGGTTCTCCGGGTCCAGCTCGCTCAGGATCCGCAGCGTCTGGTCCTCGGCACCGGCCGTGATGTCCACGACGGACGCGAGCGTCCGGTACGGCAGCGGGCGCGGCGTGGCGGGCAGCTCACCGGCGGCCGTACCGACGGCACGGGCGTAGGCGGCGGCGTCGGCGGGCAGCACCGAGCCGTCGGCCACCTTGCGGCCCAGCGAGTCCCACTCGTCGTAGAGCCGCTGGATCTCCTGGTCGAAGGCGATCTTGAAGGACTGGTTGGGCTTGCGGCGCGCGTAGAGCCAGCGCAACAGCGGCGCCTCCATGATCTTCAGCGCGTCGGCCGGGGTCGGCACACCGCCCTTGCTGGAGGACATCTTCGCCATGCCGGAGATACCGACGAAGGCGTACATCGGGCCGATCGGCTGGACACCGCCGAACACCTCCCGCACGATCTGTCCGCCGACGACGAACGAGGAACCGGGCGAGGAGTGGTCCACCCCGCTGGGCTCGAAGATCACGCCCTCGTAGGCCCACCGCATCGGCCAGTCGACCTTCCAGACGAGCTTGCCGCGGTTGAACTCGTTCAGCCGGACCGTCTCGGCGAAGCCGCAGGCCGAGCAGGTGTAGTTCAGCTCGGTCGTGTCGTCGTCGTAGGCGGTGACGACCGTGAGGTCCTTCTCGCAGTTGCCGCAGTAGGGCTTGTACGGGAAGTAGCCGGCCGTGTTCGAGCTGCCGTCGTCCTCGCTCGCCGCGCCGGAGCCCTCGGCGGCCTCCAGCTCGGCCTCGTCCACCTTCTTCTGCTGCTTCTTCCCTCCGCCCGCGGGCCCGTCCTTCTTGGTGCGGTAGCGGTCCAGGACGGCGTCGATGTCGGCGCGGTGCCGCATCGCGTGGAGGATCTGCTCGCGGTACGTGCCCGCCAGGTACTGCTCGGTCTGGCTGATGCCGTCGTACTCCACGCCGAGCTCGTCCAGCGCCTCGGTCATGGCGGCCTTGAAGTGCTCCGCCCAGTTCGGGTACGCCGACCCGGCCGGCGCGGGCACCGAGGTCAGCGGCTTGCCGATGTGCTCGGCCCAGGACCCGTCGACGCCCGCGACGCCGTTCGGCACCTTGCGGTAGCGGTCGTAGTCGTCCCAGGAGATCAGGTGACGCACGGTGTGGCCGCGACGGCGGATCTCGTCGGCGACCAGGTGCGGCGTCATGACCTCGCGGAGGTTGCCCAGGTGGATCGGGCCCGAGGGGGAGAGGCCGGACGCGACGACGACCGGTTTGCCAGGCGCACGTCGCTCCGATTCGGCGATGACATCGTCCGCGAAGCGGGAGACCCAGTCGGTCTCGGTGCTGCTCTGACTCGAAGCCACGGTCGGCACGTCCTTCTCTCGTGTAGGACTCGTAGGGGCACCCCGTCAGGGGCACCCCCATTCTCCCAGGTGCCACCCGCAGCGCGAAAACGGCTTTGCACCCCGTGGGATACTGGGGTGATCCTTCGCCCCCTACGGAAACGGCAGCCGCTCATGGCTTCGGTCCCCTCCCTCGCTTCCACGCTCCAGCAGCAGCTCGCGGACGCCCTGACGGCAGCTCTGCCGGAGGCCGGCGCCGCGGACCCGCTGCTGCGACGAAGCGAGCGGGCCGACTTCCAGGCCAACGGCATCCTCGCGCTCGCCAAGAAGCTCAAGGGCAACCCGCGGGAGCTGGCCGCCCAGGTCACGGTCGCCCTCCCGGCGGGTGAGCTCATCAAGGACATCGAGGTCTCCGGCCCCGGCTTCCTCAACGTGACGCTCACCGACCGGGCGATCACCACGACGCTCGCCGCACGTGCCGCCGACGGCGACCGGCTCGGCGTCCCGGAGAAGTCCGCCCCGGGCACGACCGTGATCGACTACGCCCAGCCGAACGTGGCCAAGGAGATGCACGTCGGCCACCTCCGGTCGGCCGTCATCGGTGACGCCATGGTCCAGATCCTGGAGTTCACCGGCGAGAAGGTGATCAGGCGCCACCACATCGGCGACTGGGGCACGCAGTTCGGCATGCTCATCCAGTACCTCTTCGAGCACCCGGGCGAGCTGAAGCACGAGGGTGACGAGGCGGACGGCGAGGCGGCGATGTCGTCCCTCAACCGCGTCTACAAGGCGTCGCGGGTCCTCTTCGACTCCGACGAGGAGTTCAAGGCCCGCTCCCGTGACCGTGTGGTGGCCCTCCAGGCCGGCGACCCCGAGACCCTGGCGCACTGGCAGCGCTTCGTCGACGAGTCGAAGATCTACTTCTACTCCGTCTTCGACAAGCTCGACATGGAGATCGACGACCCCGACATCGTCGGCGAGTCGGGCTACAACGACATGCTCGAGGAGACCTGCCGGATCCTGGAGGAGACGGGCGTCGCCGTCCGTTCCGAGGGTGCGCTGTGCGTCTTCTTCGACGACGTGAAGGGCCCGGACGGCAACCCGGTCCCCCTCATCGTCAAGAAGTCGAACGGCGGCTACGGCTACGCCGCCACCGACCTCTCCGCGATCCGGGACCGCGTCCGGAACCTCGGGGCCGACACCCTGCTCTACGTGGTGGACGCCCGGCAGTCCCTGCACTTCAAGATGGTCTTCGAGACGGCCCGCCGCGCCGGCTGGCTGAACGAGGACGTGAAGGCGCACCAGCTGGCCTTCGGCACCGTCCTCGGCAAGGACGGCAAGCCGTTCAAGACCCGTGAGGGCACCACCGTCCGGCTGGAGGACCTGCTGGACGAGGCCGTCGAGCGGGCCACCGCCGTGGTGCGCGAGAAGGCCGGGAAGGTGGGCCTCTCCGAGGAGGAGATCGCCGAGAACGGCCGGTACGTCGGCGTCGGCGCCGTGAAGTACGCGGACCTCTCGACCTCGGCCGTGCGGGACTACAAGTTCGACCTGGACCAGATGGTGTCGCTGAACGGCGACACCTCGGTGTACCTCCAGTACGCCTACGCCCGGATCCGCTCCATCCTGCGCAAGGCGGGCGAGGCGAGGCCGGCCGCGCACCCGGAGCTGGAACTGGCACAGGCCGAGCGCGCGCTGGGCCTGCACCTGGATCAGTTCGGCGAGGTCCTCGCCGACGTCGCCCAGGGGTACGAGCCGCACAAGCTCGCGGCGTACCTGTACCAGCTGGCCTCGCACCTCACCACGTTCTACGACCAGTGCCAGGTCCTGAGCGAGGACAATCCGGCGGAGGTCGTCGAGAACCGGCTGTTCCTCGTCGAACTCACCGCCCGCACCCTGCACCAGGGCATGCGGCTCCTCGGCATCAGGACGCCCGAGCGCCTCTGACGCGCCGTCCGTCGGCCTGCGGCCCGGCACCTCGCGTGCCGGGCCCCGCACCCGGCGGCCCGACGTCCTACTGGGGCCGGCCCAGCGCCCATCCCGACACGTCCGCCAGCCGCCCGCGCCACAGGGGCAGGTGCAGCGTTCCCGTGCCGCCGAGGAGGAGCGTGACGTCCCTCAGGTGGATCCAGCGCGGCAGGTGCCCCGCTCCCTCACCCGCGACCAGCTCCCGGATTCCCTGGTCCACGCTCTCGGGGAACTCCGCGATCAGGTTGGCGCCCTCGCCCTCGACCTGGCGCAGACTCCTCGCCCAGTCGGCCTTCCACGCCTCGTGACCGATCACGTCCCCGTGGAGCACACCGCCGGTGAGGGTCAGGGTGATCGGCAGACTGGACCGCAGCTCTCTGTCCAGCAGCTGGATCAGCAGTTGCAGCTGCAGGTCGGGCACCGGCTCCGTGATCACCGCAGCCGCTTCCGGTGGTGCCTGGACGGACTCGCTCATGGCGCACTCCCTTCACCTGACGGACGGCAGGTGAAGGCCCGTATGCCCCCCGCCGGGGCCGGCACACCCGAAGCGCCGGGACGCGTCCGTCACAGCCAGCGGCGGATCGGCAGGACGGCGGCCTCGCGCGCCCGCTGCACCGGGGAGCGGCGCTTCCACCGGCCGCCCTCGATCAGCTCGCTCCTCGTCAGGTCCTCCTCGAAGTGACCGTCCAGGACCGCGGTGAACTCCTGGTCCAGCACGGCGAGCATCACTTCCTCGTCGTGGTCGAGCGAGCGCCGGTTGAAGTTCGTCGAGCCGATCAGCGAGGCCACCCGGTCCACCGTCAGTGACTTCGTGTGCATCATCGTCGGCTGGTATTCGTAGATCTTCACACCGCAGCCGATGAGCTCCTCGTAGTGGTGCTGGCCCGCCAGCTGGCACACCCGCTTGTCCGTGTGCGGGCCGGGCAGCAGGATCTCCACGGTCACCCCCCGCCCCGCCGTGGCACAGAGGAGTTCCACGAAGTAGTCGTCGGGTGCGAAGTACGCCGTGGTGAGCCGCACCCGCTCCTCGGCGGATTCCATGACCACCCTGAGCAGGGTCTGCATGTCCTGCCACCCGAAGCTGGCCGAACCACGCACCACCTGCACGATCGCATCGCCCTGCGGACGCAGCTCGATGAACCGGTCACGCTCGGTGAACAGCTCCGCGTGGCACTCGGCCCAGTTCTGGGCGAACGCGGCGGCGAGACCGTCCACCGCGGGGCCGCGCACCTGCACGTGGGTGTCGCGCCACTCGTGCTCGTTCCGGGCGTCGCCGCACCATTCCTCGGCGATTCCCACCCCGCCGGTGAACGCCGTCTCCTCGTCGGTGATGAGCACCTTGCGGTGGCAGCGGTGGTTCTGCTTGAGCGGCGACAGGTACAGCGGCTTGCGGAACCACGCCACCTCCACGCCGGCCGCGTCCATCGTCGCCAACTGGTCCTTCTCGATCAGCCGGCTGCCGAAGCCGTCCAGAAGCAGCCGCACCCGCACCCCGGCGCGGGCCCGCTCCGACAGCGCCTCGGCGAATTCGCGGGCTATGTCACCGCGCCAGTACACGAACGTCATCATGTCCACGGTGTGCTCGGCGTCACGGATCGCGCCGAGCATCGCGGCGAATATCTCGTCCCCGTTGTGGAGCGGGAGCAGAGCGTTGCCCTCCGTGGCGGCGATACCGATCAGCCGCTCCAGCCGTCGCCGCAACCGCAGGATGCGCTCGGGGTAACCGGATTCCGGTCTGTGGTCTGTGTCACTGAACATGGGGCACCTGCCGAAGGGAGAAAATGGGAGTTCTCCGACTGTACTCCGCACCCCTCCGCAGCCGATCAGAGTTCGGGCTCCTCCCAGCGGGCCGTGTCCGGCCGGTAGCGGTACTCCGGCCGGCCCGTGAGGCTGCTCGTACGGAACGGCTTGCCGTTGTCGTCGATGCGCAGGGTCCCGCTGCGGCCGCCACTGCTCCACTCCAGCTCCAGGTACCAGGTCACGTCGTGGCCCTCCACATGGGCGTCGAGGTCGAACACCTCCACGTCCGTGGAGCTCACCCGGTACGGGAAGTCCTTGGCCGGTACGACGACGTCGCCGTGCTGCCCCGCGACCGGCCGTGAGCGCGGCAGGTTCTCGTCCAGGTCGATGTCGAAGGTCTGCGGCGTGATACCGCTGCCGCAGCCGTCCCCCATCGAGAACGCGGGCCAGGTGAGCGCCGGTTCGCGCCCCACGACCCGCACATGCAGGTCCTTGAGCACCACCGCTTCCCGCGACGTCCCCTGGAGGGTGAGTTCGAGCAGCATGTCGCCCCCGTCCACACCGCCGAGCGCCCTCGCCCAGCTGCGGGTGTCCTGGGGCGCGGGCGGTGGCGGCACGGTGCCGGGGTCACGGTCGAGCAGGTAGTACTGCCCGCAGGGCGACTCCCAGTTGTACGAGCTGATGACGGCGCTCACGGGGACGCCCCGCCCGTCCGCCCCGCCGCCCTGCCGCGCCGGGGCTCCGGCGGAGGCGGAGGAAGGGGACGAGGGAAAGGCGGAAGGGCTGTCGCCGGCCGACGGGGAGACCGGCGGGCTGGGCGTCGCGGACACGCCGGCGGTACGGCTCCCGTTCCCACTGACGCTCGGGACGACCGGGACGGTCACGTCCGCGGCCTCGGTACGTCCCAAGCCGTCGACGTCGTGCGTCAGGCCGCGGACGACGAGGGCGGCGGGCACGGTGAGCGCGACGAGGGCCACCGCGGCGAGCAGAACACGCCGGCGCCGGGAGGGCCGCCGGGCGGGCTCCGCCCCGGCCGGCGCGCGCGACTCCTCGGCAGCCTCGACGTCCCCGGGTGCGGGCCCTGAGACCGGACCCTCGACCGGCCGGGGACCGGATTCCCGTACCGCACCCCGCCCCGCGTCCTGCGCCCCTTCCGGGACCGGTTCCGGTTCTGGTTCCGGCGTGGACTCCGGTTCGGGCTCCGGTTCGGGCTCCGGTTCCTCGTGGCGGGTGACGCTCTCCGACGGGCCGGGGCCGGGCTCCGCTGCGGCGGCGGGCTCGGCCGCGGCACCTGCCCCCGCCTTCCGCGCCCCCCGCCGCTTCGCTTCGTCGGCCAGGATCCATTTCCGGTGCAGTCCGACGAGTTCGTCGGGAGTCGCCCGGCACACCCGGGCGAAGCGTTCGACCGGCGCGTAGTCAGGCGGCACGGCGTCGCCGTTGCAGTACCGGTGGACCGTCGACGTGCTCATGTGCAGCTTCCGGGCGAGCGCTCCGTAACTCAGCCCGGAACGCTCCTTGAGCCCACTCAGCTCTGCCGCGAAATCCTGGATCTCGGTACCCACCCCGACCGTTCCTCCCTCTGATCCGTCCCGGGAACGCGTTCCAGGGAGGACTTGTCTGCGCAGGTCAGAGGGTGTTTCGCCGTTCCACCGTCCCATGCCGGCCAGGAGCCGTTGCCCCCGGCTTCCAGCGCCGGACAGGATGGGGGCACACCGCCGGCCCCACCCTCGTCCACCCCGGGAGACGCAGTGCGTACCCGCTTCGGACTGAGCCTGACGGACGCGGTCGCCACAGGAGTGCTGATCGCCTCCACAGCGACCGTCGTCACGCTCCTGTGCCACCTCTGACCACTCGTCATTGTCCAGTACATCCAGCACGGCCCGGTGCGCCAAAGCGGCGCCCCGGGCACGACCGACCTTCTGAACGGGGAGAACCACCTCATGCGCAACCGTCACGTCCGCCGCGCCGCCCGCACCTCCGCCCTCGCCACCGCCGCACTGCTGGCCGCGGTCACACTGACCGCCTGTCAGCAGGACGGCCAGGCGGCGGACAGCTCCGCCCCGGCGGCCGCCGCCCCGTCCGAGCAGCCGCCGGCCGGCCGCGAGGCGCCTGCCGACCAGGGCAAGGGTTCCACCGGTTCGGCTTCGGGCAACGCCGGTCAGGACTCCGCCGCGAGCTCCGACTCGGGTTCCGGTTCGGGCTCGGGATCCGGTTCCGGATCGGCCCACGCCCAGCCCGTCGCGAGCAGGCCGAAGGGCACCGGCAGCGACAGCGGTCCCGTCACCCTCGCGTGTCACGGCGGGAACACCAAGGTGACGCTCACCGCGGTCACCCGCCCCGTCAACCACATGCTGCTCACCGTGACGAACACCGGCTCGAAGGCCTGCAACGCCTACTACTACCCGTTCCTGCGGTTCGGCGAGGCACAGGCCGTCCCCGACGTCTTCGAGGACAGCAAGCCGCAGGCCGTGGTCACCCTCAGCCCCGGGGAGTCCGCCTACTCCGGCGTCATGACCTCCTCCGCCGACGGAAGCGGCACGGGCGGCTACTCCACGAAGGACCTGACGGTCAGCTTCCAGGGCCGTGAGGGCTCCGGTTCCACCGGCACTTCGGCGCGCGTCCCGCTCGCCAAGCCGGTCTACGTCGACAGCACCCTGGCCGTCACCTACTGGCAGACGGAGATGGACGACGCCCTGATGTACTGATCCCACCCCCGGGAGCCCCGTCCTCCGCGCAGCCACGCCTGGTGACCGATCCCGGCGTGGCTGCGGGCGTTCACGGCGGCACGCCCCCGGCCCTGTCCCCGCATCCGTACGGAAAACGAGAACGCCTCGGGGTCGCCATGGAGAACCCGGACGGCCACCGGCTCGTGCACCGCACGCGCGTCCGGACCACCTCCTGTGCCACCGCCCTCTGCCGACGGCGGTGGCTTCCCGCGCGCCGGTCCGTACGCGTGAGACCGGGGTGCGGAAGGCTGGAGCCCATGCGGAAACTGACCTACGGCATGAACCTGTCCCTGGACGGCTACATCGCCGCGCCCGGCGACGACATCGGATGGAGCGTGCCGAGCGACGAGCTGTTCCAGTTCTGGTCCGACCGGTTGCAGGCGACCGGCCTGTCGCTGTACGGACGCAAGCTGTGGCAGACGATGAGCTCCCACTGGCCGACCGGCGACCAGCGGCCCGACGCCACCCCGCAGGAGATCGAGTTCGCGCGCCGCTGGCGGGACAGGGAGAAGGTGGTGTTCTCCTCGACGACCGACGAGGTCGACTGGAACACCCGCCTGGTCACCGGCGACGCGGTCGCCGAGATCGCCCGGCTCAAGTCCGAGGACGGCGGCCCGATGGACATCGGCGGCGCGACGCTCGCCGGAGCGGCCGTGCGGGCCGGGCTGATCGACGAGTACGTGCTGGCCACCGCGCCGGTCCTGGTGGGCGGCGGCACACCGTTCTTCCCCGTGCTGGACAGCTGGGTGAACCTGAACCTGGTGGAGACGCGGACGCTTCCCTGCGGCGTGATCCTCACCAGGTACGAGACGAGACGCTGAGCGTCCGTCGCACGCCAGGACGACGATGAGCAGCCACACGAACGGGGCACGTCCGGCGGAAGCGACGGCGGCGGGCCCAGAAGTGCCTCGTGGGCCAGGAGACGTGGTCGTTCCGGTGGGACTGAGTAGGAGCGCCCATGTGCCCGCTCGCCCACCCCGGTTGACTCGTACACATGCCCGACGACCTGCTCGATCCCCGTAGCCCTCACGCCTGGATCGCACCCCTGCTCTCGACACTTCTCACCCTGCCCGCAGCGGGGACGGCGCTCTTCTACGGTGCGCTCTCCCCCATGGCCTGCGACGCGTGCAACGGCGCCGCCGCCGACCGCTTCACCGACTCGTTCGCCGTGGGCTGGGGTGTCCTCCGCGTGGGCCTGCTGCTGTCCCTGGTCGTGCTGGTGGCGAGCTGGGCCCTGCCCTGGCGCCGACGGCGCGATCCGGCCCGCGTGTTGCTCGCGTGCGCCGCCCCCGCCGTCGTGCTGTGCGCCTTCGTCGCCTTCATGGGCCTCGTCGACTGGCCCTGACCGGGCGTCAGGGAGCGTCGAGCAGGCCGCGGAGTCCCCCGGCGTGCGCACGGACATCCCGTTCGGCGGGCAGTGCGACGGAGGCCTCCGGCCCCCGCGCTCAGACGGCCGGCAGGTGCGGCGGAGACCGCCGCAGGACCTCGGCCCGACCGGGTGCCCCGCGCCCGGCGCATCCCCCCGTCGCTCGCCCGGCGGGCCGACCGGCACCGGGCGGCAGCGGGGCGGCGGCGGGGCGGCGGGCGCCTGGGGCGGGCTCCCGTCCGTGCGACGGCGGCGGACGAAGCCGACCGGTGAGCCGCCCTGGGCGGGCAGCCCTGCGACCAGGGCACCGACGAGACGGGCTGCGTCCGCACCACGCGCGAACCACCCCGCGGCCGGCAGCCCTCGGCATCACGTTCGGCCGCACCCGGACCGACGAACGCCGCGCTCCCCCGCCGCCCGGTCCGCTCGTCGGGCACCACCGGCCCGGCCAGGACGTCGTCGTCAGGCCCGCGGTGGCCGGATGCCCGGAGACGCCCGGCCTCAGCGCCCGAGCCGCTGCGCGACCTCCGTCGCCCAGTACGTCAGAATCATCCGCGCGCCCGCCCGCCGGATGCCCAGCAGGCTCTCCATGATCGCCGCATCGCGGTCGATCCAGCCCTTCTCGGCGGCGGCCTCGATCATCGCGTACTCGCCGCTGATCTGGTACGCCGCGACCGGCACGTCCACCGACTCGGCGACCTTGGCCAGGATGTCGAGGTACGGGCCGGCGGGCTTGACCATGACCATGTCGGCGCCCTCCTCCAGGTCGAGCGCCAGCTCGCGCAGCGACTCACGGATGTTCGCCGGGTCCTGCTGGTAGGTCTTGCGGTCGCCCTTGAGCGAGGAGCCGACCGCCTCACGGAACGGGCCGTAGAAGGCGGAGGAGTACTTCGCGGTGTAGGCGAGGATCGACACGTCCTCGTGGCCCGTCTGGTCCAGTGCGTCGCGGATCACGCCGACCTGGCCGTCCATCATCCCGCTCGGACCCACCACGTGGGCACCCGCGTCCGCCTGGACCTGGGCCATCTCGGCGTACCGCTCCAGCGTGGCGTCGTTGTCGACGCGACCGTCCTCGGTCAGCACCCCGCAGTGGCCGTGGTCGGTGTACTCGTCCAGACACAGGTCGGACATGACCACGAGATCGTCGCCCACCTCCTTGCGGACCGCTCGCAGGCCGGCCTGGAGGATGCCCTCCGGATCGGTTCCCGCCGTGCCCCGGGCGTCCTTCTTCCCGTCCAGCGGTACGCCGAAGAGCATGATCCCCGAGACCCCGGCCGCGACCGCGTCGACGGCGGCCTTCCGCAGCGTGTCCAGGGTGTGCTGCTGCACGCCGGGCATGGCCGAGATGGCGACCGGGGCGTCGATACCCTCGCGTACGAACGCGGGCAGGATCAGGTTCGCCGGGTCGAGCCGGGTCTCGGCGACCATACGGCGCATGACGGGGGTGGTCCGCAGCCGGCGGGGCCGCGAGCCGGGGAAGTTACCGTACTCAGTCATCCTTCGAGACTAGACCCGCACACATCACCGGTTTACCGACAGCCCGGCCGGAAAAAGCAGCGGGGGCCGGCCGCTCCGCAAGGAAGCGACCGGGCCCCGCACATCCGCTCCGGCCGGTCAGGTCGTCGTCCGGCGCCGTCTCGCACCAGGACGGCGCTCGCTCGGCCGCGTCACCGGGTCACCGGCCTCCTTCGCCGCGTCCCGGCGCTGCGCGCCGAAGTCCGCCAGCGCCTGGGCCAGCTTGTGCACCGAAGGCTCCGGGGACAGCACGTCGACCCGCAGGCCGTGCTCCTCCGCGGTCTTCGCCGTGGCCGGACCGATGCACGCGATCACCGTCACGTTGTGCGGCTTGCCCGCGATGCCCACCAGGTTGCGCACCGTCGAGGACGAGGTGAAGAGCACCGCGTCGAACCCGCCGCCCTTGATCGCCTCCCGGGTGTCGGCCGGCGGCGGCGAGGCGCGGACCGTGCGGTACGCGGTGACGTCGTCGACCTCCCAGCCCAGCTCGATGAGCCCGGCCACCAGCGTCTCCGTGGCGATGTCCGCCCGCGGCAGGAACACCCGGTCGATCGGGTCGAAGACCGGGTCGTACGGCGGCCAGTCCTCCAGCAGACCGGCGGCCGACTGCTCACCCGACGGAACCAGGTCCGGCTTCACACCGAAGTCGATCAGCGCGGCCGCCGTCTGCTCACCCACGGCCGCGACCTTGATCCCGGCGAAGGCACGGGCGTCGAGCCCGTACTCCTCGAACTTCTCCCGCACGGCCTTCACCGCGTTCACCGAGGTGAAGGCGATCCACTCGTAGCGGCCCGTCACCAGGCCCTTGACCGCGCGCTCCATCTGCTGGGGCGTACGCGGCGGCTCCACGGCGATCGTCGGCACCTCGTGGGGCACCGCACCGTACGAACGCAGCTGGTCGGAGAGCGACGCCGCCTGCTCCTTCGTACGCGGCACGAGCACCTTCCAGCCGAACAGCGGCTTGGACTCGAACCACGCCAGCTGGTCGCGCCGGGCGGCGGAGCTGCGCTCCCCGACCACGGCTATGACCGGCTGGTGCCCGTCCGGCGACGGAAGGACCTTCGCCTGCTTCAGCACCTGGGCGATCGTCCCGAGGGTCGCCGTCCAGGTCCGCTGGCGCGTCGTGGTGCCCGCGATCGTGACCGTGAGCGGGGTGTCGGGCTTGCGGCCCGCCGAGACCAGCTCACCGGCGGCCGCGCCCACCGAGTCGAGCGACGCCGACACGACGGCCGTCGCGTCGCTCGCGCCGACCTCGGCCCAGCAGCGGTCCGAGGCGTTACGGGCGTCGACGAAGCGCACATCGGCGCCCTGCGCGTCCCGCAGCGGCACCCCGGCGTACGCGGGCACGCCGACGGCGTTCGCCACACCGGGAACCACCTCGAAGGGCACACCCGCGGCGGCGCAGGCGAGCATCTCCGCACCCGTGTCGCCGTCCATACCGGGGTCGCCGGCGACAGCACGGACGACCCGCCTGCCGCCCTTGGCGGCCTCCATGACAAGATTGGCGGCATCCCTGAGGACGGGGACCCCGGCGGCTGCTGACGCCATGTCAACAACCGTCATCTCAGGCGTGCTCACCCCTGCCCGCGCATGGCAGCGAACGACGTCGAGAACGTCGGGTTCCGCCACAAGGACGTCCGCGCTCGCGAGCGCCTCGACAGCGCGAAGAGTCAGCAGTCCCGGGTCGCCGGGACCGGCGCCGAGGAAGGTGACGTGCCCTGCGGGCAGGACAGGGAAGTCGGATACGACGGGGCCGGTGGGGCTCAAAGTGCTCGCTCCCCCATAAGACCGGCCGCACCCTTGGCAAGCATCTCGGCCGCGAGTTCGCGACCGAGGGCCGCCGCGTCGTCGTGCGACGTGGGGACGGAACCGGTGATGGACAGCTGGACCATGCTGGTGCCGTCGGGGGAACCGACGACACCGCGCAGGCGCAGTTCGTTGACAGTCTGCCCGTCGACCAGGAGGTCGGCCAGCGCACCCACAGGTGCGGAGCAGCCGGCCTCCAGGGCGGCGAGCAGGGCGCGCTCGGCGGTCACGGCGGCCCGGGTGTGCGGGTCGTCGAGCTCGGCGAGAGCTGCGGCGAGGTCGGCGCTGCTCGCAGCGCACTCGATCGCCAGTGCTCCCTGACCGGGAGCGGGCAGGACGGTGGCGACCGGCAGGAAGTCGGTCACCTCACCGGTCCGTCCGAGACGGCTGAGCCCGGCGGCGGCGAGAACCACCGCGTCCAGCTCACCGCTTCGTACGAAACCGATACGCGTGTCGACGTTGCCACGGATCGCCACGGTCTCGATGTCGAGGCCGTGCGACCGGGCGTACGCGTTGAGCTGCGCCATCCGGCGCGGCGAACCGGTGCCGACGCGGGCACCGGACGGCAGCTGCCCGAGGGTCAGCCCGTCCCGCGCCACCAGTACGTCGCGCGGGTCCTCGCGCTGCGGTACGGCGGCCAGGACGAGGCCCTCCGGCTGTGCGGTCGGCAGATCCTTGAGCGAGTGGACGGCGAAGTCCACCTCGCCGCGCAGCAGCGCCTCGCGCAGGGCGGCGACGAACACGCCGGTCCCGCCGATCTGCGCCAGGTGCTCCCGGGAGATGTCGCCGTACGTCGTGATCTCGACCAGTTCGACGGCGCGCCCGGTCACCTCGCCGACGGCCTCGGCGACGATGCCGGACTGCGCCATGGCGAGCTTGCTGCGCCGGGTGCCGAGCCGGAGCGGCTCGGTGGTCTCCCCGCCCAGGGGTGAGTTGTCGGTCATGACCGCCCTCTATTCGGGTCGTTCAGGTCTGCCCGGGAGACGGCGGCCACCGTCTGCGGGTCGAGGTCGAAGAGTTCCCGCAGCGCGTCGGCGTACCCGGCGCCGCCGGGCTCACTGGCGAGCTGCTTGACCCGCACGGTGGGCGCGTGCAGGAGCTTGTCGACGACGCGGCGCACGGTCTGTGTGATCTCGGCGCGCTGCTTCTCGTCCAGGTCGGGGAGGCGTCCGTCGAGCCGCGCGATCTCGCCGGCCACCACATCGGCGGCCATGGTGCGCAGGGCGACCACGGTCGGCGTGATGTGGGCGGCCCGCTGGGCGGCTCCGAACGCGGCGACCTCCTCGGCGACGAGCGTGCGCACCCGGTCCACATCGGCGGCCATCGGGGCGTCCGCGGACGCCTCCGCGAGCGACTCGATGTCGACGAGGCGCACACCGTCGACGCGGTGGGCCGCTCCGTCGATGTCACGCGGCATGGCGAGGTCGAGGAGGTGAAGCCGTACGGGACCGGTGGCCGGGGGCGGCGCGGGTGCCCGGCGCACGGGCCGCGCCGGGCCGGCCGCGGCAGCGCTTCCGTTCTCCACCCAGGCGGCGTGCCGGTCCAGCTCGGCGGGCACGGCGGCCGGGGCCGTGGCCGGCCGGTCCGCGGTGTCGAAGCTGACACCGAGCGCCTCGGCGACGGCCTCGGCGGTCAGCACGAGACCGGTCGCGCCGGTGCACGAGACGACGACGTCGGCACGTGTCAGTTCGCCCGCCACCGCGCCCATCTCCACGGCGCGCGCCCGGCTCCGACCGCTCTGGCCGAGGATCTCGACGAGCCGGTCGGCACGGGCCCGGGTCCGGTTGGCGACGACGACCTCGGCGACACCGGCACGCACCAGGGTGGCGGCGGCGAGGGAGGACATCGAGCCGGCGCCGATCACCAGGGCGCGTTTGCCCGCGGCCCACCCGGTCACCTCGGCGCCGTCCGCGAGCTGCTCCAGGCCGAACGTGACGAGCGACTGCCCGGCCCGGTCGATCCCGGTCTCGCTGTGGGCGCGCTTGCCGACCCGTAGGGCCTGCTGGAAGAGGTCGTTCAGCAGGCGTCCCGCGGTGTGGAGCTCCTGGCCCAGGGCGAGCGCGTCCTTGATCTGGCCGAGGATCTGTCCCTCGCCGACGACCATCGAGTCCAGTCCGCACGCCACCGAGAAGAGGTGGTGGACCGCACGGTCCTCGTAGTGCACGTAGAGATACGGAGTGAGCTCGTCCAGCCCGACCCCGCTGTGCTGCGCGAGCAGCGTGGACAGCTCGGCCACGCCGGCGTGGAACTTGTCCACGTCCGCGTACAGCTCGATGCGGTTGCAGGTGGCCAGCACGGCCGCCTCGGTCGCGGGCTCCGCGGCGAGGGTGTCCTGCAGCAGCTTCATCTGGACGTCGGCCGGCAGCGAGGCCCGCTCCAGCACGGAGACGGGGGCGCTGCGGTGGCTGAGTCCTACGACCAGGAGGCTCATGCCGGCATCACGGCGGGCATGTCCCCGTCGGGTCCCTTCCGGCCGGTGGGGGTGGCGCGCACGGGCGGCGCCTGCCCGGCTCCGGCGTCGGCGTCCACGACCGCGACACCTTCGGCAGCGGCTTCCTCGCCGGCCTTGCGCTGCTCGTGGAAGGCGAGGATCTGGAGTTCGATGGAGAGGTCCACCTTGCGCACGTCGACGCCGTCGGGCACGGAGAGCACCGTGGGCGCGAAGTTCAGGATGGACGTCACCCCGGCCGCGACGAGCCGGTCGCAGACCTGCTGGGCCGCACCGGGCGGGGTGGTGATGACGCCGATGGACACACCGTTGTCACTGATGATCCGGTCCAGGTCGTCGGTGTGCTGGACGGCGATCCCGGCGACGGGCGTACCCGTCATGGCGGGGTCCGCGTCGATCAGGGCGGCGACGCGGAACCCACGGGAGGCGAACCCCCCGTAGTTGGCGAGGGCGGCGCCGAGGTTACCGATGCCGACGATGGCGACGGGCCAGTCCTGGGTGAGCCCGAGTTCGCGGGAGATCTGGTAGACGAGATACTCGACGTCGTACCCGACACCGCGGGTGCCGTAGGAGCCCAGGTAGCTGAAGTCCTTGCGCAGCTTGGCGGAGTTGACTCCCGCCGCCGCGGCGAGTTCCTCGGAGGAGACCGTGGGAACCGAGCGCTCGGAGAGCGCCGTCAGTGCGCGTAGATACAGCGGTAGCCGGGCGACGGTGGCCTCGGGAATTCCTCGGCTACGGGTCGCCGGTCGGTGAGTTCGGCCAGTTGCCACGGTGCTCCTGCGGGATGAGCGGGGCTGCAGGCGGCCGTATGTCCAAAGACCGCCCCGTCCACAGCAGGCTATGTCTTTGTGAACGCGTGCACAAAGATAGTGTCCGTTTTGTCCGGTCAAAGTGACCGGGGTCACGCGTATTCCTCGGGCGAACCCGGAACCAGGAACCTCGTCAGCCCGTTGCAGGCCTGAAGGGGGCAAGGCGGTACACACTCCTCATGTCCACGCCCCCGAGACCACTCAAAACGCCCACAATGGTAGCCGGGTTCCGCCAGGGAAGCGCCCGCCGCGCACCGCCACGCGGGCTACGCACCCAGCGCCGCCCGCAGCCTCGCCGGGTCCACCCGCCAGAACGTGTGCTGTACGCCATCGATCAGCACCACCGGAATCTGCTCCCAGTACTCCTTGTGCAAGGCCTCGTCCCGGGTGATGTCCTTCTCCGTCCACGAGGCGCCGGTCTCCTCGCAGACCGCGCTCACCACCGTCCGCGCCTCGTCACACAGATGGCAGCCGGGCTTCCCCACGAGGGTCACCACCCGGTCCGCGGGCTTCTTCCTGGCACGACGCAACAGGGCACTCATGCCCCCATTCTGCGCCCACCGGGCACCGACTCCGTCACCCGTTCGACATGACGCCCCCGAAGAGTTCACACCGCGGCATCCCGCCGGGTCCGGAACGGCCGAACGGAATGGTTATGCTCACGCCATGGCCGCTCTTGGATGGCTCACACCCCGCAGGCGCCCCGCCACGGCACGGAGCGTGCTGGCCGGCGAGGCCGCGGCCGAGGCCGCGCAGAAGGCGACGCTCCCCGCCGACGAGTCCCCTCTCCCCGCCGACGCCCTGGAACTGCTGACCGCCGTCGAGGAGACCGCCGAGCCGGCCTTCCCGGTGGCCGGGGACGAGCGGGCGGCCGCCTTCTTCGACCTCGACAACACCGTGATGCAGGGCGCCGCGCTCTTCCACTTCGGCAGGGGCCTGTACAAACGGAAGTTCTTCCAGCGCCGCGAACTGACCCGGTTCGCCTGGCAGCAGGCGTGGTTCCGGCTGGCCGGCGTCGAGGACCCGGAACACATGCAGGACGCCCGCGACAGCGCCCTGTCCATCGTCAAGGGCCACCGCGTCTCCGAGTTGATGTCCATCGGCGAGGAGATCTACGACGAGTACATGGCCGACCGCATCTGGCCCGGCACCCGCGCCCTCGCCGAGGCCCACCTCGACGCGGGCCAGAAGGTCTGGCTGGTCACGGCAGCCCCCGTGGAGACCGCCACGATCATCGCCCGCCGCCTCGGCCTGACCGGCGCCCTGGGCACCGTCGCCGAATCGGTCGACGGCGTCTACACCGGCCGCCTGGTCGGCGAACCGCTGCACGGTCCGGCAAAGGCCGAGGCGGTGCGCGCCCTGGCTGCGGCGGAGGGACTCGACCTGGACCGCTGCGCCGCCTACAGCGACTCGCACAACGACATCCCGATGCTCTCCCTGGTCGGCCACCCGTACGCGATCAACCCCGACTCCAAACTGCGCAAGCACGCCCGGGCCCTGGACTGGCGGCTGCGCGACTACCGCACGGGCCGCAAGGCCGCCAAGGTCGGCATCCCGGCGGCCGCGGGAGTCGGCGCGCTGGCCGGCGGCACCGCCGCCGCGGTCGCCCTGCACCGCCGCCGCCGCTGAACCGGGGCGGCCCGCCGCCCGCGCCGGCGATCCGCACCGGCCACCGCTCCCTGCCGGGCGGAACGCGCCGCCCGGCAGGCACGACCGCCGGGCCACGCCCGGGCCGTACAGCCGATCGTGAGCGGTTCGCCCGTCTCCGGCACCCACCGCTCCGGCCAGTCGCGTTGCGTACGCACGACCACAACCCGTCGCCTCCGCAGACAGTTGACGAAGCAAATCGATCAATTATCGATCACTATCTGCTGCCCGAACCGTCACTTAGAGGTTACCGAAGCGACGTAACCGGTGATTTAAGCAACTGGGTGTAGCACCGCCTGTACGAAGCGTTATTCTCCTCAGACGCACAAGGAGCCCGCCCCCCACTACCACGGGTGACGGTTTTCGAACTGCACGTGATGGAAGCTCTGCCTCTGGGAGTCCCGTGTACCCACACGTCGGGGTTGACACCTCGGGCCTGGCTACGCTGCGCGCAACGGTCCTCGACCTCTTGCGCGGCTTCGTCCCCACCGCGTACGCCGCCCCCGCATTTGCCACCCCTGCACCTGCCGGCCCCTGCTACGCGCTGGCCGAGCGCAGCGCGGCGGTCGGAAGACGCAGCAACCGCGGCGCCACGGCCACGGCTACGTCCGCCGTCCGCCGTCCGACAGCCGACAGCGACAGCGCGCGCATGATGGACCTCGTCGAGCGCGCGCAGGCCGGTGAGGCCGAGGCCTTCGGCCGCCTGTACGACCAGTACAGCGACACCGTGTACCGGTACATCTACTACCGCGTGGGAGGGAAGGCCACAGCGGAGGACCTCACCAGCGAGACGTTCCTGCGCGCACTCCGCCGCATCTCCACCTTCACCTGGCAGGGGCGGGACTTCGGCGCCTGGCTGGTCACGATCGCCCGGAACCTGGTCGCCGACCACTTCAAATCCAGTCGTTTCCGACTGGAAGTGACCACCGGCGAGATGCTCGACGCCAACGAGGTCGCGCGGAGCCCCGAGGACTCCGTCCTGGAGTCCCTCTCCAACGCCGCACTGCTGCAGGCCGTACGGCGGCTCAACCCGCAACAGCAGGAGTGCGTCACGCTGAGGTTCCTGCAGGGCCTCTCGGTCGCCGAGACCGCCCGGGTCATGGGAAAGAACGAGGGCGCCATCAAGACGTTGCAGTACCGCGCCGTCCGCACCCTTGCCCGCCTCCTGCCCGACGACGCACGCTGAGGCCACCGCACCCACGGCCCATCCTCCTCCCGACCCCCGGACACGCTCGGCGGGGTCCCTCCAGGGGACCTCTCGTCACCTCCAGTGACGTGCTCGTGACACACCGCAGGATCGCTCTCCGTCCGTAACCCAACTGCCGCGCCCCTCGTTGTGCCGGATGCAGGCCCCCTGTCACCACCCGGACCGGACCCACTCGCTCGATCGTGTGGGAAAACATCCGGTGGGCAACCTTCCGGACCCTCAGGGGAGTCGACCGTCATGACGAGAGGAGGTGCCGCCAGTGATCGCAAACGTTTCGGCACACCGGCGGGCGAACGCCTTCGCCCAGGCCCTGGAGGAGCAGTCGCCCCAGGGTGCGGCGGCCGTACAGCCCGAGGAGCCGGCCGAACAGGCCGACCACGGACCGCTGTTGGCCCTGGCGAACGGCCTCGGCGAGCTACCGGGACCGGAATTGGATCCCGAGGTCAAAGTGGTGCAGCGAGCCCAGCTCGTCGCCGCCATGGAAACCATGTTCGCCGAAGGTGGTGCGTCCACGGGCCCTACGGTGCCCGAACAGCGGAGCAAGGGAGCACACCGTGCCTCCCCGCTCCGGAAGCTGCGTCCGCGCTCCCGCTGGGCGAAGGGCCTCACCGCCGGCGGACTCACGGTCGGAGTGGCCGCGGGAGCCTTCGGCGGAGTGGCCGCTGCCAGTTCCGACGCCCTGCCGGGTGATTCGCTGTACGGGCTCAAGCGCGGCATGGAGGACCTCCAGCTCGGCATGGCCGACGGCGACGCCGACCGCGGTGAGGCCTACCTGGACCAGGCGTCGACCCGCCTGAGCGAGGCCCGCCGGCTGATGGAGCGTGCCCGCGCCGGCGAGCTGGACCACGAGTCGCTCGGCGAGGTCAGACGCACCCTCGACCGCATGACGCGGGACGCCACCGAGGGCCACCGCCTGCTCCACTCCGCCTACCGCCGGGACGGGGCCATCGGACCGATCAGGACGCTGGACTCCTTCTCCCGTTCGCACCGCGCGAGCTGGAGCAGCCTCCGCGACCGGCTGCCCGTGCAGCTGACCGACATCGGCGAGAAGGTCAGCTCCGTGTTCGAGGCCATGGACCAGGAGGTCGCACCGCTCCAGGCCCTGCTGCCGCCCACCCCGGACAGCGGAGACGAGGCAGAGCGGCCCGCCGCCCCGGATCCCGGCGGCAACCCCTCGGGGCCGGCCGGCGCGGCGCCCTCCTCGCCGGCGGCGCCGCACGGCAAGGACGGCAGCACGGCCCCCGAGCCGTCCGGCTCCGGAGGCGGCCCGGCCGAGGGCCTGATCAACGGCGGCACCGACGGCCTGCTCGACGACCTTCCCACCGGAGGCGCCACCCCGTCCGCCCCCGGCGACGAGGCCGATCCC
>NZ_MDKB01000006.1:299041-306274 GCF_001715295.1 Streptomyces griseus
ACAGCGTGTGCTGGATCTGCTCCCGCACCTGGTCGGTCAGGTTGAACATCAGCATCGGGTCCTCCGCCGCCTCCGGCGGATAGCCGTCCGTCTCGATCGGCTCACCGAACTGGATCGTCCACTTCGTCGGCAACGGCACCGCGCCCAGCGGGCCCAGCCACGGGAACGTCGGCGTGATCGGGAAGTAGGGGACCCCCAGCACCCGCGCCAGCGTCTTCGAGTTGCCGATCATCGGGTAGATCTCCTCCGCGCCCACGATCGAGCACGGCACGATCGGCACCCCGGCCCGCAGCGCCGTGGACACGAAGCCGCCCCGCCCGAAACGCTGGAGCTTGTACCGCTCCCCGAACGGCTTGCCGAGGCCCTTGAAGCCCTCCGGCATCACACCGACCACCTCGCCGCGCTGCAGCAGCCGTTCCGCGTCCTCCGTGCACGCCAGCGTGTGACCGGCCTTCCTGGCAAGCTCGTTGACCACCGGGAGCATGAAGACCAGATCCGCCGCCAGCAGCCGCAGGTGCCGCTCCGCCGGGTGGTGGTCGTGCACCGCGACCTGGAGCATCAGCCCGTCCAGCGGCAGGGTCCCCGAGTGGTTGGCCACGACGAGCGCCCCACCGTCCGACGGGATGTTCTCGACACCCTTGACCTCGACCCGGAAGTACGTGTCCGCAAGCGGCCGCAGCACCGACATGAGGACCTGGTCGGTCAGGTCCTTGTCGTAGCCGAACTCGTCGACGCCGTAGTCACCCGTGACCCGCCGCCGCAGGAACGCGAGCCCGCCCGCGATCCGCCGCTCCCATCCCCCGGGTCCGGAGCCCTCCTGCGGCTCCTGGGGCGCCGCCGCCCGGACGGCGTCGCCCTCCGGCACCTGGCCGCCCGGGAGGGCGCTGACGGGCGCCGTACCCGTCTGCGCGGGCGTCCGGTCCCGGCCGGTGCCCGGCAGCGCACCTCTGCGCCGCCCCGTCCCCGCGCGTGAACGGTCGTCGTCGAACGGAATCACCTTGGCGTCCGCCATCGTCGGTCGCGCTCCTCTACCTGGCGCCGTCAGTCGAATGTGTCGTGTCGGCCGCGCTCCCGGCGAGCGGGAGCCCGGCCAGCCGGCCGACGGCTCTGCTCATCCTCTCCGGGGGCAGCAGCCCGGGGCCCCGGCTCCGCGCGAACTCCGTGAACGTTTCCGCAGTGGTGAACGCCGGCCGGAAACCCAGCGTTTCGCGCATCTGGACGGTCGAGACGACCCTGCCGTGGGTGAGCAGCCGGATCTGCTCGGGCGAGAAGTCGGTCATCCCGATCGTACGGAACGCCGATCCCACCCAGGTGACGGCGGGCAGCGGAACCGGTACGGTCGGGCGGCCGAGCCGCCGCGAGCACTGGGAGAGCAGCAGCACCCCGTCCCCGGCGATGTTGAACGTGCCGCTGTTCAGCGTCCCCCGCCGTGGCTCACGGGACGCGATCTCCAGGACGTCGACGACGTCGTCCTCGTGGATGAACTGGAGCCTGGGGTCGTAGCCGAAGACCGTCGGCAGGACCGGCAGTGACAGGTAGTCGGCCAGCGGCGAATCCGGTCGGGGGCCCAGGATGTTCGCGAACCGGAGGACACACACGGCCACGTCCGGCCTGCGGCGCGCGAAGCCGCGCACGTATCCCTCGACCTCCACGGCGTCCTTCGCGAAGCCGCCGCTGGGCAGGGACTTGGGCGGGGTCGTCTCGGTGAAGACCGCGGGATCCCTGGGCGCGGAGCCGTAGACACTCGTCGTGGACTTCACCACGAGCCGCTGGACGGTCGGGGATTTCTGGCACGCACCGAGCAACTGCATGGTGCCGATGACGTTGGTCTCCTTGACCGTCGTCCGGCCGCCCGCGCCGAGCACCCTGGCGGAGACGTCCAGATGGACGACGGTGTCGACGGAGTGCTCGGCCAGGACCCTGGCGATCGCGGGCTGCCGGATGTCCGCCATGACGAACGTGGCGTCACCCAGCCGGTGCCCGGGTGCGACCGCGTCGACGGCGATCACCCGGTCCACCCCGGGATCGCGCTGGACACGCCGGACGAAGCGGCCTGCCAGCTGCCGGGCCGCGCCTGTGACGAGCACGATCTTCCCCAAGATCAGCGCCTTCCGTCGGTCGTTCCTCGATCGGGGTCTTCCCCTGGCCGTCACCGTAGCCGCTGGGCACCGGCCTGTGACGGCCCCATGACCGGCTTTACCGAACCGATGGCGGGAAACACACCGACGCCGGAGGAGGAGGAGGAGGAGGAGGACGGGCGGGCGGGAACCGTGCGTGCCGGGCGAAGAACCTGCGGGCACCCCGGCGACAGGGCCGGTCGCCGGCTCCGTGGACGACCTCGTGGCACCCCGCCGGAGAAACGCCGAGGCCCTCCCACCAGGACGGCGGGAGGGCCTCGAACTCACGAACCGCGTTCGCTTACTTCTTGTTGCGACGCTGAACGCGCGTGCGCTTGAGCAGCTTGCGGTGCTTCTTCTTGGCCATCCGCTTGCGCCGCTTCTTGATAACAGAGCCCACGACTACCCTCGCTCACTTCTTCTTCACTGGTGCGGGGCGTCTGGGCCCACACGACCTACGTCGGCCTAGCCTACCCGCCACCGGGTGAGGGACGTAATCCGAGGGCGGCGTCAGGCCGACTCCACCCCCACGAGGGAGTCGCGGAGATACTCGTGAACCGCTTGCTCCGGGACCCGGAAGGACCTTCCCACCCTGATCGCCGGCAGATGACCGCTGTGCACCAAGCGGTACACGGTCATCTTCGACACCCTCATGACCGAGGCGACTTCCGCCACGGTCAGAAACTTGACCTCGTTGAGAGGCCTCTCGCTGCCAGCAGCCATGACCCACCTGTACCTTCCGCACGAGACGCGCACCGGCTTCCCCTCCGGTGACTCTTCGTCGTTGTGCGCTCACTCCCCAGATTAGGTGCGGGTGATGCGAGTGGGGAAGAGGTGAGACGATCGGCCGCCTACCATGACAGATGCGCCCTATTGAGCACATACCGAACGAGGGGCCGGTAGTACTCCGCGCGCACACCGTCGTCCACGGGAACGGCCACGGACACCCGCCCCTCGGCCTCCCCCACGAAGAGCGCGGGGTCGTCCGTGTCGGCCGGACCGATGGCCTCGATGCCCAGTTGACCTGCCCCGCAGACCCACCCGTGGTCCCCGATCACCAACTCGGGCAGCACCTCCCGCGTCTCGGCGAGCCGCTCCAGCACAGCCCGGACCGGCAGCGGTGAATGGGTATGTGCGCCGGTGTCACTCCCCGGGCCCCGCACGCCCGGTTCGCGCACCAGCGCGACTCCCCGTACGTAGTCGAGGTGGTACGTGCGTACGCCGAACCGGGTCGTTATGTCGACACATCGCCCCTGCGCGGGGGTGAGGACGGTACATCCCGCCGCCGAGAGGGCGTCTGCCAGTCCGGCGTAGAACCCGAGCAGCCGGTGCGGGTGCCCTGTCCCCAGGAGGACGGGGGCCCGCCTCCGCGCGGCGCTCGCCAGCCGTTCCGCGAAGGCATCCAGAGCGGCCAGGGTCCGCTCCGGGTCGATCACATCGGGCCCGGACACGTGACCGGGGTCGGCCGAGACCCCGCACCTGTCGGCCATCAGCCGCAGCAGGTCCCCCTCCCCCCAGGCCCGGTCGGGATGGAGCCCCAGCGTCACCCGCGGATCCCGCGCGGCGAAGAGCCGATAGCTCCGCAGGCTTTTCTCCCGCGAGGTGGCAACGGGCCCGGCCAGCCGGGCCGCCAGCAGATGAGCGCGCAGCGCTCCGGTGCTCAACACCCGCCCGATGGTGCCGCAGCGGGGCCCGCCGGGCACGGGAACCGTGGAAGACCCCCACCGTTGGGCTAACCGGACTTGCGCGCGGGGCCGCGGCCCCACTCGGGCGGGAGCCATCCGCACCGGTCCGCCCGTGCGACGGCCTCCCTCAGGGGAGCAGCCCCCGCAGCGGGAACGCCGAGCGCCTGGTCGCCAGCACCGCCTGGTCCAGCCGGTCCGCGGGGTCGTACCCGTCCTCCCACGCCTGCCACGACGGCGTAAGGCCGTCCGTCATCCGGCCCGGCCCCAACTGCCGCGTACGGGCGTAGACCTCGTCCCGCCACGAGGACGGGACCACCGACTCGGGGTCCACCGGCGCGTGCGCGGCGATGCCCACCAGATGGGTCCACGACCGGGGCACCACGTCCACCACCGCGTAACCGCCGCCGCCCAGCGCCACCCAGCGCCCGTCCTGCGCGAAGGAGTGGGCGAGGTCGTGACAGGCCGTCATGACGGCGCGCTGCGCGTCCAGGGACACGGCGAGGTGGGCCAACGGGTCCTCGACGTGCGTGTCGGCGCCGTGCTGGGTCACCAGCACCTGCGGCCGGAAGTCCGCCAGTAGTTCCGGCACCACCGCGTGGAAGGCCCGCAGCCACCCCGCGTCCCCCGTACCGGCCGGCAGCGCCACGTTCACCGCCCCGCCCTCGCCCGCCCCGGAGCCGGTCTCCTCCGGCCAGCCGGTCTGCGGGAACAGCGTGCGCGGGTGCTCGTGCAGGGAGACGGTCAGGACCCGCGGGTCCTCCCAGAACGCCGCCTGCACGCCGTCCCCGTGGTGGACGTCCACATCGACGTACGCCACCCTCTCCGCCCCCAGCTCCAGGAGGCGGGCGATGGCGAGCGCCGGGTCGTTGTAGATGCAGAAGCCCGAGGCGCCGCCGGGCATCGCGTGGTGCAGTCCGCCCGTGAAGTTCACGGCGTGCGCGGTCTCCCCGCGCCACACCGCTTCCGCGGCCCCCACCGAGAGCCCCGAGATGAGCGCCGACGCCTCGTGCATCCCGGCGAACGCGGGATCGTCGACCGTCCCGAGTCCGTACGCCTGGTCGGCGGCCCGCGGCTCCGCGGAAGCCTCCCGGACGGCGGCGACGTAGTCCTCGCGGTGCACCAGCCGCAGTGTGGACTCCCCCGCGGCCTGGGCCGACCGCACGTCCACCGCGCCGTCGAGTCCGAACGCCCGTACAAGCTCCATCGTCAGGGCCAGCCTGACGGGGTCCATGGGATGACCGGCCCCGAAGTCGTACCCCGTTACTGCCTCATCCCACATCAGCCGCGCGCGCCCGCTCATGCCCGCCACCGTATCGGGCGGACTCCCCGCCGAACGACCTGGCGTACAGGAGCGTCGCGAGAACCAGCGCCATCGGCACGGCCATCGCGCCCCGGTAGCTCCACGCGTCACCGAGCGCCCCCACCAACGGCGACCCGACCAGGAATCCCACGTAGTTGAAGACGTTGAGTCGGGCGACGGCCACATCGCTCGCACCGGGGAACATGCGCCCCGCGGCGGCGAACGTCTGCGGCACGATCACACAGAGCCCGAGCCCGAGCAGGGTGAACCCGAGCATCCCCCACCAGGCCCCCGGCGCGACGGCGACCACCGCGAACCCCGAGGCCGCCAGGACGCTCCCGCCCCGTACGACGGCCACCGCCCCGAACCGCCGCACCCCGAGGTCCCCGACGGCCCGCCCCAGCAGCGTGGTCACCATGTAGACGTTGTAGGGGACGGTCGCCAGCTGCTCCGAACTGCCCAGCACGTCCTGGAGGTACTTCGCGCTCCAGTTGGAGACCGTGGAGTCCCCGATGTACGCGAACGCCATCACCAGGCAGAGCGGCAGCAGCATCCTGAAGGGGACGGAGGCCCCCGCGCCGGCCCCCGTCGCCTCATGGGGCCCCTCAGCCGTGAGCTCCCGGCCGTCCGTGTACCACCGGCTCCCCAGGAGCGCCGCGGGCAGCAGCACCAGTACGGCCGGCAGGTAGGAGACGAGCAGCGGCAGGTCCCCGTGGGCGCCCGCCCACGCCATCGACGCACCCGCGATCCCGCCGAGGCTGTACGCGGCGTGGAACCCGAGCATGATGCTCCGGCCGTACGCCCGCTGAAGACTGACGCCCATCATGTTCATCGAGGCGTCCAGCGCCCCGACGGCCAGCCCGAACACCCCGAGCGCGACGGCGGCCTGCCACATCTCGCTGCCGGCACCGACGCCGAGGAGCGCCAGCAGTACGACGGGCTGCGCCCACCTGAGCACGGTCCCGGGGCGGACCCCTGCGACGAGCTTCTCGGTGGCGACGCTGGCGGTCCCCGCGAGGACCGGCACCGCGGCCAGGAAGACGGGCAGCAGGCCGTCGGATATCCCGTACCGGTCCTGGATGGCTGGGATGCGTGTCACGAGCAGCGCGAAGGCCACTCCTTGCACCAGGAAGCTGAGGGCCAGGGAGCCTCTGCCGTAACGCAACCGCGCATCCGTCATGGCGGCGAGCGTAGAGCCACGCGCTACCGCTGGGTAGATCGGTCAGGCAAGCAGTTCGGGAAGCTGCGACATGTCGGAGAAGTGCCTGGTCACTCCGGGGAGGCGGTCCGCCGGCATCATCGAGGTGAATCCGTACACGTCCATCCCCGCAGCGCGGGCGGCCTCCACGCCGAGCGGGCTGTCCTCGATGACGGCGCACCGGTCGGGGGCGACGCCCATCGCGGCGGCGGCGTGCAGGAAGAGGTCGGGGGCCGGCTTGCCGCGCCCGACATCCTCCGAGCTGAAGATCCACTCGTCCTCGAACCACTGGTCGAGGCCGGTTCTGCGGTGGCCGGCCGCGATCTTCCGGTGACTGCCGGACGAGGCGACGCAGTAGGCGACCCCGTCGGCGACCAGGGTGCCGAGGAGCTTCTCGACACCTTCGACGACGACCAGTTCGTCCTGGAAGGCGGCGAGGGTGCGCCGGTGGAGCTCCTCGTCGAAATCGTCGGGAAGCTTCTGGCCGGTCCGCTCCTCGACCAGGTCGTGCACCCGGTGGACGGCGGACCCCATGTAGTCGCGGATCGACTCCTCGTACGACGTGGGGTGTCCGAGCTCGGTGAGATAGCCGGCGAGGACGGTGTTGGAGAGCGGCTCGCTGTCGACGAGCACACCGTCGTTGTCGAAGATGACGAGTTCGTAGCGCATGGTTCGACCCTACGGGCTGTACCGCGGCTCCCGGCGGGCGCGCGACCGCAACTACGGCACCTGGCCGCGTTGTCCGACATCTTCATACGTTCAGAATGCGGATGTCCCGTCCTCCCGATGGATCGGTGCGCGGAGCACCGATCCATCGGGAGGACGGGACGGCCTGTGGACGCCCGGAACGCAGAAAAGCCCCGTGCCAACGGCACGGGGCTTTCCCGGAAAAATTGTTCGGCGGCGTCCTACTCTCCCACAGGGTCCCCCCTG
>NZ_MDKB01000007.1 GCF_001715295.1 Streptomyces griseus
ACGAGCGCTCCGCCGCGCTGGCCGCACTCCTGGTGGCCCGCGGCGTGCGCCGCGGTGACACCGTCGCCGTGGCCGTCCCCCGCTCCGCGGCGCTGACCGTCGCTCACCTCGCCGTGCTGAGGGCCGGTGCGGTCTGCCTGCCCGTCGAGCCGGAGCACCCGGCCGCGTGGACCGCTGCCCTCCTGGACGGCGCGGGGCCCACCGCGGTCATCACCACGCCGGACCGCGAGACCCTTCTCGGGACGAGCGCCGGCCAGGTCCTCCTGCTCCACTCCGACGGCGACTGCGACGGTGACGCCGGCTTCGCCGACCTGCCGGGGCCCCTGCCGGACTCCCCCGCCTACCTGATCCACACCGTGGGGACGGAGGGCGAGCCGCGTGGGGTGCTCCTGCCGCACCGGGCCCTGGTGAACCGGCTCCTGTGGATGCGGGACACCTGCCGGCTCGGCGCCGACGACCGGGTCCTGCTCCAGACCCCCACCGACCTCGGCCCGGCGGTCTGGGAACTGCTCGCACCGCTGGTCCTGGGCGCCGCCCAGGTGACCGCCCCGCCCGGCGGCCACCGCGACATGGTCGGCCTGGCCCGGCTGATCCGGCGCGAAGCGGTGACCACGGCCCACTTCGCGCCCTCCGTCCTCGACGCGTTCCTCGCCGAACCGGAGGCCGCGCAGTGCACCGGACTGCTCCGCGTGCTGTGCGGCGGCGAGCCGCTGCCCGCCGGACTGGCCGAACGGTTCGGCTCGCGGCTCCCCGGCGCGGCACTCCACGTCCTGCACGGCCCGGTGGAGGCCGCGTTCGACGCCCTCGCGTGGACCGCCGGGAGCGGGACCGGGGACCCGGACGCGTACCCGGTCGCCGGCCGGCCCGTCTGGAACACCCGCGCCCTCGTGCTCGACGCCGGTCTCATGCCCCTGCCGCCGGGGAGCGCCGGTGAGCTGTACCTGGGCGGCGTCCAGCTGGCGCACGGCTACCGGGGCCGTGCGGCGCTGACCTCCGAGCGGTTCGTGGCCGACCCCTACGGCCCGCCCGGATCACGGCTCCACCGCACCGGCGACCTGGCCAGGATCACGCGCGACGGCACGGTCCAGCTCCTCGGGCGCACCGACGAGCGGCTCACCCTCGACGGCAGGAGTGTCGAACCCGGGCTGGTCGAGCGGGTGCTGATCGGGCACACCGCGGTGGCGGCCGCCGCCGTGACCGTACGGCCGGGTCCCTCCGGCGAGCCCGCCCTGGTGGCGTACCACGTGCCCGCCGACCCGGCGGCTCCCGCGGACGCCGGGACCCTGCGGGACCACGCCGCGGCGCTGCTCCCGGGCCACGCCGTGCCCGCGCACTACGTCGAGCTCGACGCGCTCCCGTACGCCGCGGACGGCCGGATCGACCGCGCCGCGCTGCCCGAGCCGCGGCACAGCACGGCCCGCGCGCCCCGCAACGACGTCGAGCGCACGCTCTGCGACCTGTTCTGCGACCTGCTCGGTGTGCCGTCGGTCTCGATCGACGACAGCTTCTTCGACCTGGGCGGGCACTCGCTGCTCGCGACCCGGCTGGTGAGCCGGGTCCGCGCCACCTTCGGCATCGAGCTCCCCTTCCGGGACATCTTCGATGCGCAGTCGGTGGTGGCGTTGGCGGAGCGTGTGGTGGGTTCGTCGGTGGGTGGGCGTGTGGCGTTGGTGCCGATGGTGCGTCCTGATCGGGTGCCGTTGTCGTTCGCTCAGCGGCGGTTGTGGTTCCTGAATCGTATGGAGGGGCCGAGCGGGACGTACAACATTCCGTTGGGTGTGCGGTTGTCGGGTGTGCTGGATGTGGTGGCGTTGCGTGCGGCGCTGGTGGATGTGGTGGGGCGGCACGAGTCGTTGCGGACGGTGTTCCCTGATGTGGGTGGTGAGCCGTGGCAGGAGGTGGTCGCGGCGGGGGATGTGGTGGTGCCGTTCGAGGTGGTCGAGGTGTCGGCCGGTGGTGTGGACGCGGCGTTGGCGGGTGTGGCGTCGGTGGGGTTCGATCTGTCGGTGGATCTGCCGGTGCGGGTGTGGTTGTTCCGGGTGTCGGCGGTCGAGCATGTGTTGTGTGTGGTGGTGCATCACATTGCTGGTGATGGTTGGTCGCAGGCTCCGTTGGCGCGGGATCTGGGTGTGGCGTACCGGGCGCGGGTGGGGGGTGTGGCGCCTGGTTGGGATGCGTTGCCGGTGCAGTATGCGGATTATGCGTTGTGGCAGCGTGAGGTTTTGGGTGATGAGGGTGATGAGGGTTCGGCGATTTCGCGTCAGTTGGGTTATTGGCGTGGGGTGCTGGAGGGGTTGCCGGATGAGTTGAGTCTGCCGGTGGATCGGGTTCGTCCTGTGGTGTCGAGTTATCGGGGCGGGACGGTTTCGGTGGGGTTGGGTGCGCGGTTGCACCGGGATCTGGTGGGGTTGGCGCGTTCGTCGCGTGCGAGTTTGTTCATGGTGTTGCAGGCGGGTGTGTCGGGGTTGTTGTCGCGGTTGGGGGGTGGTGTGGATATTCCTCTGGGGACGGCGATCGCGGGTCGTACGGATGCGGCGTTGGACGAGTTGGTGGGGTTCTTCGTCAATACGCTGGTGTTGCGTGCGGATGTGTCGGGGGATCCGGGGTTCGGTGAGTTGGTCGAGCGGGTCCGGGTGACGGATCTGGCGGCGTATGCGCATCAGGATGTGCCGTTCGAGCAGTTGGTGCATGCGTTGCAGCCGTCGCGGTCGTTGGCGCGGCATCCGTTGTTCCAGGTGATGATCGTGTTGCAGAACAACGCGGTGGCGTCGCTGGATCTGCCGGGTCTGGTGGCGGCGCCGGTGGACGGTGAGGGTGGTGCGGCCAAGTTCGACCTCGGCTTCAACTTCGTCGAGCGGACGGATGCCGAGGGCGCCCCGGCGGGCATCGACGTCACGGTGGAGTACAGCTCCGACCTGTTCGACGAGGGGACGGTCACCGATCTGGGCCGGCGACTGCTGCGCCTGCTCTCCCTGGGTGCCGCCGACCCGGCCATGCCGCTCAGCCAGCTGGATCTGCTCGAGTCCCGTGAATGGCAGCAGCTGCTGACCGGCTGGAACGACACCGCACGGGTACTGGAACTGCCCGCGGCGACGATCTCGGGCCCCGAGCCGGAGACGATCCCCGGGCTGTTCGCGGCCCAGGTCGCCCGGACCCCGGACGGGCTCGCGGTGGTGGCCGGTGACGTGCGGCTCAGCTACACGGAGCTGGACGAGCGCTCCGCCGCGCTGGCCGCACTCCTGGTGGCCCGCGGCGTGCGCCGCGGTGACACCGTCGCCGTGGCCGTCCCCCGCTCCGC
>NZ_MDKB01000008.1:0-2133 GCF_001715295.1 Streptomyces griseus
TCCTGGTGCATCACATCGCGACGGACGGCCGGTCCACCGGCGTCTTCTTCGACGACCTCTCCCGGGCCTACCAGGCACGTATCGCCGGTACCGAGGGACCGGTCCTGGAACCACTGCCGGTGCAGTACACCGACTACGCCGTCTGGCAGCAACGGGTCCTCGGCTCCGCCGACGACACGAACAGTGTGCTGGCCCAGGAACTCGCCTTCTGGCACAAGACCCTGGAAGGACTCCCCGAGGAACACCGGCTCAACACGGACCGCCCCCGACCCGCACAGGCCTCGCACCGCGGCGGACAGATCGACGTCGAGCTGGGACACGGAATCTTCGAACAGATCACCACCCTCGCCCGCACCGAAGGCTGCACACCGTTCATGGTGGTCCACGCCGCACTCGCCGCCACCCTGACCCGCCTCGGAGCCGGCACCGACCTCACCATCGGAACCCCCGTCGCCGGCCGCACCGACGAAACACTACGCAACCTCGTCGGATTCTTCGTCAACACCCTCGTCCTACGCACCCACACCGACAACAACCCCACCTTCCGCGAACTCCTCCAACACGTCCGCACCACCGACCTCGACGCCTTCGCCCACCAGGACGCACCCTTCGACCTCGTCCTCGACACCCTCAACCCCACCCGCACCCTCTCCCGCCACCCCCTCTTCCAGATCTGCCTCACCCTCGAAACAGGAGAAACACCCACCCTCAACCTCAGCCCCGACCACTCGGCCGAAGTGACAGGCCTGACCAACGGCTCCGCCAAATTCGACCTCGAATTCCTCCTCCGCACCGACGCCAGCCAAGGCCTGCACGGCACGATCCTCTACGCCCAGGACCTCTACGACCACACCACCGTCCAGCGCATGGCAACCGTTCTCGGCAACGTGCTACGGCAAGCACTCACCGCCCCGGACACACACCTCACGGAATTCGACGTACTCACCCCGGAACACCGAGAGTTGCTCCTCGGTCCATGGGCCGGCTCCGTCGTCGACGGGGACGAAGGCTCGCTGGCGGAACTGTTCGAGGCGCAGGTTGCTCGCTCACCGGAAGCCGTGGCGCTGATCGACGGCGACCGTCGGATCACCTACGCGGAGCTGAACGCGTCCGCCAACCGCTGGGCCCACCACCTGCGCGCACAGGGGCTTGGCCGGGGCGACCTGGCCGGCGTCCTCCTCGAACGCGGAGCCACCTTCGCCACCGCGGTGATCGCGGTGGTCAAAGCCGGTGCCGGCTACACCCTGCTCGACCCGGACTTCCCGGACGAGCGTCTGCGTGCCGCCGCCGGCGACGCGGGGATCACTCTGCTCCTCACCGACGACATCCTCCGCCCGCGCCTGGAAGGTCCCTGGACCGTGGTCTCCTGTTCCTCGGGGACCGCCGCCGACGCGTCGGACGCGGATCTGAAGCTGTCGCTGCTGGGTGACGACGTGGCCTGCGTGATGTTCACCTCCGGCTCCACCGGACGCCCCAAAGGCATCCTCTCCTCACACCGCAACCTCGTCTCCACCCTCACCGCACAAACCTACGCACCCTTCGGACCCGACGAAGTCTTCCTCCAATGCTCACCCGTCTCCTGGGACGCCTTCAGCCTCGAATTCTGGGGCGCCCTCCTCCACGGCGGCACCACCGTCCTCCAACCCGGACAAAAACCCGAACCCGCACTCATCTCCCAACTCTCCCGCCACCACCACGTCACCATGCTCCAACTCTCAGCAAGCCTCTTCAACTACCTCACCGACCAACACCCCGAAACCTTCACCACCGTCACCACCACCTACACCGGCGGCGAAACCGCCTCACCCACCCACATCCACCAACTCCACCACACCTCACCCCACACCACCGTCATCAACGGATACGGCCCCGCCGAATCCATGGGATTCACCACCACCCACACCATCACACCCACCCCCCAACCCCACACCACCATCCCCATCGGCACCCCCCTCACCAACAAAGCCGCCTACATCCTCGACACCACCCTCCAACCCACCCCACCCGGCACCACCGGCCACCTCTACCTCACCGGCCACGGCCTCGCCCACGGCTACCTCAACCGCCCCGACCTCACCGCCACCCACTTCATCCCCAACCCCTACGGACCCCCCGGCACCCGCCTCTACCGCA
>NZ_MDKB01000008.1:2461-2854 GCF_001715295.1 Streptomyces griseus
CACACCACGACCAACTCTCCGCCCACCTCGTCACCGACACCGACGCCGTTGCCATGGAGGACGTCCGCCGCCACCTCGTCGCGCGGCTTCCCGAGCACCTCGTCCCCGCCTACCTCACCCCGCTCGACCGACTCCCCCTCACCCCCAACGGGAAGATCGACAAACGCGCCCTCCCCCAACCGGCCCCAACCGCCCCNCACACCACGACCAACTCTCCGCCCACCTCGTCACCGACACCGACGCCGTTGCCATGGAGGACGTCCGCCGCCACCTCGTCGCGCGGCTCCCCGAGCACCTCGTCCCCACCTACCTCACCCCGCTCGACCGACTCCCCCTCACCCCCAACGGGAAGATCGACAAACGCGCCCTCCCCCAACCGGCCCCAACCGCCCC
>NZ_MDKB01000009.1 GCF_001715295.1 Streptomyces griseus
AGGTCAGTCCACCGACTCGATCTCGCCCGGCCGCCAGGTCTTGTCGAAGAACGGCTGCAGCGGGCTGTAGAGCCGCAGGACCACGAACCACCCCCGGCCGGGTGTGGTTCGGATCCAGTTGCCGTCCGGCACACCGTCGGGCCGATCGGGCCCGAAGTGCACCGTGGTCGTGCCGTCCCCGTCGGGAACCGCAGCCGGGGTGGGATACGCCTGGCTGCCGGCCCGTGGGAACCGTTGCGGGGTGTCGAGCATCGACCGCGTCTGGTTGTCGTAGACGGTGACCGACCAGAACCGGGCGGCGGGAATGTCCGGCGGCAGCACCAGCCGGTAGTACCCACCGCCGTCGAGGGTCCGGCCCTCCCGGTCGGCGAACGAGAACAGGTACTGCGAGCCGACGCCGGTCAGC